>NZ_FNFN01000021.1 GCF_900101045.1 Nocardioides sp. YR527
ATCGATCTGCACACGACTGCCGGGAAGCTGGCCGAGCTGGAGCGTCGTCTTGACGAGGCCGTCCATGCTGGTTCGGCCAAGGCGGTGGAGAAGCAGCATGCCAAGGGGCGTCAGACCGCTCGGGAGCGGATCGAGATGCTGCTCGATGAGGGCTCCTTCCAGGAGGTCGATGAGCTGGCCCGGCACCGCTCGACCGCGTTCGGGCTGGAGAAGAACCGTCCCTTCGGTGATGGCGTGGTCACCGGCTACGGCACCATCGAGGGCCGCCAGGTCTGTGTGTTCTCCCAGGACTTCACCGTCTTCGGTGGATCGCTGGGTGAGGTCTATGGCGAGAAGATCACCAAGATCATGGACCTCGCGATCAAGACCGGGTCCCCGCTGATCGGGATCAACGAGGGCGCCGGCGCCCGGATCCAAGAAGGCGTCGTGTCCTTGGGGCTGTACGGGGAGATCTTCAAGCGCAACGTCCACGCCTCAGGGGTGATCCCGCAGATCAGCCTGATCATGGGCAACTGTGCCGGCGGGCATGTCTACTCCCCCGCGGTCACCGACTTCACGATCATGGTCGACAAGACCTCGGGCATGTTCATCACCGGGCCTGATGTGATCAAGACCGTCACCGGTGAGGACATCACCATGGAAGAGCTCGGCGGCGCCCTGGCCCACAACTCCAAGTCCGGGGTGGCCCACTACATGGGCGCCGATGAGGCCGACGCGATCGACTACGTCAAAGCGTTGTTGTCCTACCTGCCCTCCAACAACATGGAAGAACCCCCCGCCTACGACGAGGTCGCGGACCTGGAGATCACCGGGCTCGACCGGGAGCTGGACACCTTCATCCCTGATGGCGGGAACCAGCCCTACGACATGCACGAGGTCATCTCCCATGTGGTCGATGATGAGGAGTTCCTCGAGGTCCAGCCGCTGTGGGCCCCCAACATCCTGATCGGCTATGCCCGTATCGAGGGCCGCCCGGTCGGGATCGTGGCCAACCAGCCCATGCAGTACGCCGGCTGCCTCGACATCGACGCGAGCGAGAAGGCCGCCCGGTTCGTGCGCACCTGCGACGCGTTCAACGTCCCGGTCATCACCTTCGTCGATGTCCCCGGGTTCCTACCCGGCACCGACCAGGAACACAACGGCATCATCCGCCGTGGCGCCAAGCTGATCTACGCCTACGCCGAGGCCACCGTCCCCCTGGTCACCATCATCACCCGCAAGGCCTACGGCGGTGCCTACGACGTGATGGGCTCCAAACACCTCGGCGCCGACATCAACCTGGCCTGGCCCACCGCCCAGATCGCGGTCATGGGCGCCCAAGGCGCCGCCAACATCGTCCACCGCCGCACCCTGCAGGCCATCGTCGACGCCGGCGGCAGCGCCGAAGAGGTCGAGGCCAAACGTGCCGAGCTGATCGACGAGTACGAGACCACCCTGGCCAACCCCTACATCGCCGCCGAACGCGGCTACATCGACGCCGTCATCCCACCCCACGAAACCCGCGCCGAAGTCACCCGCGCACTACGCCTGCTGCGCACCAAACGCGAGACCCTGCCCGCCAAGAAGCACGGGAACATCCCGCT
>NZ_FNFN01000020.1 GCF_900101045.1 Nocardioides sp. YR527
GGCCAGGTGCATCGGACCACACAGACGCCACTTCGAACGGTCCGGCGTGTGCCCGAACGACGGGCCCCGCTCCTCCATCACGTCCCAGTGCAAGGCCAGGGCGTCGAAGCCCCCTTGAGCCGTGGCGCCGACCGACATCAGCCCGATACCGTTCTTCGCCGCCGCACGTGGCCCGGTCGGCGACGCGATCGCCGCGACGACGATGTCGAAGTCGCTGTACGGCGCGTACTGGGTGTGCGCCTCCACCAGGTTGTAGCGCTTCGTCCTGGCCGTGACGGTCTCGCCGCGAAGGATCGCCATCAGCACGTCCACGTCCTCCTCGAAGGCGTGCCGCTGTTCCTCCGGCGTGATGCCGATCATGGTGGCGTCGGTCGGCAGTGCCCCCGGGCCCAGACCCAGCATGAACCGGCCACGGAGCAGACGATCGAGGAAGAGCGCCCGGTCGGCCACCCACAACGGGTTGTGGTACGGAAGGGAGACGACCCCGGTGCCGAGCTTGATGTTCTCCGTCTGGGCGGCTGCCCACGAGACGAAGGTCATCGGGTCCGGGATGAGCTCGTGGCCGCAGGAGTGGTGCTCACCGACCCAGGCCTCGTCGAAGCCCAACCGGTCCATGTGCTGGATGACCTCCAGGTCACGCTCATAGGCCGTCGTGGGGTTCTGGCCCGCCGGGCAGTGGAACGGGGCCATGAATGTTCCGAACTTCAGCGTCATGTCAGCGCTCCTCGTGTGGTGCCGGGTTGGCACATCGGTTGATGTGGTGACCCTCACACGGCGAGACCGGCGATGGTTGTACCGATTTGGCACACGTGTTTCGCGCTGACGTGATCCCCGAGGTCAACGCAGGTGGTACTCCCGCATCTTCCGGTAGAGCGAGGACCGCGAGATGCCGAGAGCGGTGGCCGCTGCAGCCTTGTTGCCGGCGGCTTGCCGCAACGCTGCGACGATGGCGTCCGACTCTGCCATCTGCATCGAGGTCAGGTTGCCTCTGGTGAGCTCGTTGCGCCATGAGGCCGGTAGGTCGTCGGGGACCAGCACCGGACGATCCTGACGTGCCATCCACCGTCGGAACTGCTCCAGCTGTCGATGGTTCCCCGGCCAGGGATGCCGCTGGGCCATCTGCACGGCCTCGCGGCTCAGGGTCGGCATGCCCACACCCTGATCGACCAGCCGGGCGAGCACGTCGTCCGGCCGCTTGCGCAGGGGCTCGACCTCGAACGCATCTGGCGCGAACTGGTCCGTCAGCGCTCTCGGGATCGTGTGCTCGGAGTACGCCGCCGTCGAGACCGTTCCGGCAAGGTGCAACCCTGTGCTCGTCGGTCGATCCGAACTCTCCAATATCGAGGCGAGCGCGCGTGCATCACGAGCATCGAGCGCGTCCAGGTGAGCGAGCACGACGAGACCGTCGGGGTCGTCCATCAGCGCCCGCACCTGGTGGAGCCACTCTTCACGACCGACCTCGTCGACGGCCGCGCAGTCGATCTCACGGTAACCACGATTCGATTCGGTGAGCGTGGCGCGTAGCGCCGCTCGCTTGCCCACGCCGTCCTCGCCCGCGACCAGCAGCCGATCGGTCGATTCGGCCACGTCACGCAGCTGCGCCACGAGGCGCGCCCACGGACGTTCCCGGGGCGCGGGTCTCGACGAGGTACGGCCTCGTGCCCGTGCCGCCCGTTGTCCCGCGGCAGCAGCGATCGCGGTGTCCTCGGCGACCACCACAGCACCTACGACCTGCCCACCTCGGCTGACGGGTCGGCACACGGTCACATGGGATCCTGCGGCGAGCTCCAGTCCGATGATCTCCTCGGGCGATCCTTCGATGCGCTCCCACAGCGCCGTATGGTCGAGGTCCATCGCCGTAGCGATCGCGTTCGCGATGACCACGTCGGCGCTGACGGCGACCACCGCGCTGCGAGCCCGCCGCCGCTCGGCCAGGAAGTGACGCAGCATCTGGCGCTCGTGCATCGTGCTCTCGCCGTACAGCTCCTCTTCGATGTCCTGGGCGAGCCTGAGCAGAGTCGGGGCCATCAGCGGGCTGGCGTCCTTGACCAGCGTGGTGAGGCTGAGGACGCCCGTGACCCGGTTCGTCACGGGGTGCCGGACCGGAGCACCGGCGCAGGTGAAGTCGTGGAACATCTCGCTGAAGTGCTCGGTTCCGCTGACCGTCACGCTCCTCGCGGTCTCCAGCGCGGTGCCGAGACCGTTGGTCCCGACGATGTCTTCGGACATGACGGTCCCGAGGTGGACGTTGCTGCGATCAAGCCGCTTCTTCAGGTGTCCGTCGCCGTCCCAACGCCACAGCAGAGTGCCGTCAGGCGCGCTGAGCAACAAGCTGGTGTGAGCACCGACGAGGGCGTCCGCGGCCGTGTCGAGGACCGGGATCGCGATCTTCGCGATCCTGCTGTCCAGTCTGGCCTCGTGCGCGACCGAGCGCACGTGGTCCGGATCTACCCCGCTCAGCTTCGAGCGGCGCCAGGAGTCGAGGATCTCGCTGCGCATCATCAGGGAGCCTGGATCGTCCTCAGCGAGCTGAGCGCGATGTGTGTCGAGCATTCGGTACGACCTCCCTGGATCCGAGAAACGGCCTATGTGTTACACATCACACAAACACGATCCGGCCATCGCGGTCCAATACCAATCCGTGGGTCAGTGATCCTGTTCCTGCATCAATGTGCGCAACGACTTCGGCACCCGGGGCGTCGGCAGGTCACGTACGGTGAAACAGCTCGAGCTGAATGTTGTCGGGGTCGCGGAAGACCACCACCGAGTAGGGGCTCGAGCCGGCCTTGTCGATGACCCCGGAATGTGTCACTCCGAGCCGATCCAGCCAATCCGCCCAGGTGTCGAGGTCGCGACGCTCAGCGACAGACCAGGCGATGTGGTCGAGGCCGACGCGCCGTTCGTCGAAGGCTCCTGGCTGCGCTTCGTCGTGATGGTGCAGCCCGATCAGGAAGCGGCCCCGCGGGTCCATCAGCAGGACCGCATAGCCACCATCCTCATCGCCGTGGTGAGGAGCGATCCTGTCGAGCCGCTGCAGGCCGAAGACCTTGGAGTACCAGGCGGCCGACGCCTCCACATCGGAGACGGTCGGCGAGAAGTGGTGGAGGCCAGTGGTCGCCGGCGCCTCAGAGCGAGGCATACGCGATCACCCGGTTTCCCCACGGGTCGCTGACGACCACTCGTCGCTCGTGCGGACCGTCTGCGGGCGGCTCGACGACCTGACCACCTGCCGCGATCAGTCGCTCGACGAAGGCATCGACGTCATCGACCTTGAACGCCGCTGACGCGATGTTGGCGACGTTCTCCGTGTCCGCGGCGAGGGCGAGTGTCGCCGGGCCTCCGTCGAGCGCGGCGTACCGCTCACCATCGACGAAACGGGTCGGCAGCCCGAGCACCGTCGAGTAGAACTCGACCGCCGCTGGGATGTCGTCGACGGGATGGACGACCTGTCGGAGCTGTGCTGCTGAAGGAGGTGCGACCGCACCGGATGTCGAAGAAGTGCTCATGAGGCAATGAAACCGTCGTTGGCGCCGCCGGGTTGTCCCCTATTGGGACACCTCTGATCGTCCCAAAGTTGCACAACTCGCTCCCCTCCCCCCGTGTGACGGTAGTCACCGCGCGGCGCACCGAGCGTCGACCATTCGCACCAACTCGACGACAAGGAACGACGATGGGCCTCAAGTTCGGGACCTTCATGGCTCCCTTCCACTGCCCCCCGGGTCAGAACCCCACGACCGCGTACCAGCGCGACCTCGAGATCATCCAGCACATGGACAAGCTCGGCTTCGACGAGGCCTGGGTCGGTGAGCACCACTCTGCCGGTCACGAGCTCATCCCGGACCCGATGACCTTCCTCGCCTGGGCGGCCCCGCAGACCAAGCACATCAAGCTCGGCACCGGCGTGCTCTCCCTTCCGTACCACAACCCGCTCTGGGTGGCTGACCGGGCGCTCTTCCTCGACCGTCTGCTGCGTGGCCGGTTCATGCTGGGTCTGGGCCCGGGGGCACTGCCCACCGACGCCACCATGATCGGCATCAGCCTCGAGGAGCAGCGCACCGCCTTCGAGGAGGACACCGAGGTCCTGATGGCGATCCTGCGCGGCGAGAAGGTCACCAAGAAGACCAACCGCTACAACCTGGTGGAGGCGCACACCCAGTACGCACCGTACAGCGACTTCGACATCACCGTCGCCGCGATCGCCTCCCCGACCGGCCCCCGGATCGCTGCCAAGAACGGCATCCACCTGATGTCCGTGGGCGCGACCGACAAGAGCGGCTTCGACGCTCTTGGCCTGCACTGGGACGTGATGGAGGAGCGCGGCGCCGAGTTCGGGCACACGCCGGACCGTTCGAAGTGGCGTCTGTGTGGTCCGATGCACCTGGCT
>NZ_FNFN01000019.1 GCF_900101045.1 Nocardioides sp. YR527
TAAAGTCCTCCAGGACTGAGGCGGATAAGGCTTCAAACTTTCAGCGGGAAAGCGCGGTTAGCGCCGAATTGCGAAAGTGAGAATGGCTCCGCTAAAGTCGGGTAAGACGAAGCAGAGAAACAACTGCTAATACCGGCGGAAAGCGCGAGAGCGCCGAGTTGGTAAAGCGAGAGTGGCTCTGATAAAGTCTGCGAGGCAGGACCGGAAGAAGGCTTCTGGAGCTGGCAAGGAAACGCGAAAGCGCCGAATTGTGAAAGCGAAAGAAAGCCTGCTAAGGTTCAGCACGAAGAACAAAGCGAAGTACAAAACGAATAAGAGCCGCCGGACTGGCTGAGACGGATGTCTGAAATCTACCGGTGTGCGTGTGATTCTTGAGAACTCAACAGTGTGTCATAGTCGACGAATTAGTTTGTTATGCCCCGTCGACCTACATCCCAAGGGGATGATGGTTGATGGTTTCTTTGACAATTGATTCTGGCAATTATCCAGTCTTTCGGGACTGGGAACATGTCAGTGTCTCCTGTCAGGGCATCTCTTTTTCCATGACTGCCGATGGTGGTTATGGTGTTGTTTTTCAACGGAGAGTTTGATCCTGGCTCAGGACGAACGCTGGCGGCGTGCTTAACACATGCAAGTCGAGCGGAAAGGCCCTTCGGGGTACTCGAGCGGCGAACGGGTGAGTAACACGTGAGTAATCTGCCCCAGGCTCTGGGATAGCCACCGGAAACGGTGATTAATACCGGATACGACAACCGATTGCATGATCTGGTTGTGGAAAGTTTTTCGGCCTGGGATGTGCTCGCGGCCTATCAGCTTGTTGGTGAGGTAATGGCTCACCAAGGCTTCGACGGGTAGCCGGCCTGAGAGGGTGACCGGCCACACTGGGACTGAGACACGGCCCAGACTCCTACGGGAGGCAGCAGTGGGGAATATTGGACAATGGGCGGAAGCCTGATCCAGCAACGCCGCGTGAGGGATGACGGCCTTCGGGTTGTAAACCTCTTTCAGCACAGACGAAGCGCAAGTGACGGTATGTGCAGAAGAAGGACCGGCCAACTACGTGCCAGCAGCCGCGGTAATACGTAGGGTCCGAGCGTTGTCCGGAATTATTGGGCGTAAAGGGCTCGTAGGCGGTCTGTCGCGTCGGGAGTGAAAACCAGGTGCTTAACACCTGGCCTGCTTTCGATACGGGCAGACTAGAGGTACTCAGGGGAGAATGGAATTCCTGGTGTAGCGGTGAAATGCGCAGATATCAGGAGGAACACCGGTGGCGAAGGCGGTTCTCTGGGAGTATCCTGACGCTGAGGAGCGAAAGTGTGGGGAGCGAACAGGATTAGATACCCTGGTAGTCCACACCGTAAACGTTGGGCGCTAGGTGTGGGATCCATTCCACGGGTTCCGTGCCGCAGCTAACGCATTAAGCGCCCCGCCTGGGGAGTACGGCCGCAAGGCTAAAACTCAAAGGAATTGACGGGGGCCCGCACAAGCGGCGGAGCATGCGGATTAATTCGATGCAACGCGAAGAACCTTACCTGGGTTTGACATACACCGGAAAGCTGCAGAGATGTAGCCCCTTTTAGTCGGTGTACAGGTGGTGCATGGCTGTCGTCAGCTCGTGTCGTGAGATGTTGGGTTAAGTCCCGCAACGAGCGCAACCCTCGTCCTATGTTGCCAGCAATTCGGTTGGGGACTCATAGGAGACTGCCGGGGTCAACTCGGAGGAAGGTGGGGATGACGTCAAGTCATCATGCCCCTTATGTCCAGGGCTTCACGCATGCTACAATGGCCGGTACAAAGGGCTGCGATCCCGTGAGGGTGAGCGAATCCCAAAAAGCCGGTCTCAGTTCGGATTGGGGTCTGCAACTCGACCCCATGAAGTCGGAGTCGCTAGTAATCGCAGATCAGCAACGCTGCGGTGAATACGTTCCCGGGCCTTGTACACACCGCCCGTCACGTCACGAAAGTCGGCAACACCCGAAGCCAGTGGCCCAACCCTTGTGGGGGGAGCTGTCGAAGGTGGGGCTGGCGATTGGGACGAAGTCGTAACAAGGTAGCCGTACCGGAAGGTGCGGCTGGATCACCTCCTTTCTAAGGAGTAAGTGGCCATGAATTCACACAACATTCGGTTGTGTGGTGATGGTGCTACTCGCTAGTGGAATCGTCGATGAACGATCAGTCGGATGCGACTGGTCATCTCAGTACTGTTCACACTTCGGTGTGGGCGTGGAACCTGATGGCTGGTAGCGATGGTTGGTCTTGACACACTGTTGGGCCCTGAGGAATCACACAACAATGTTGAAGCAATGTTGAGTGGTTGTCTCTCGCCCCCTTCGTCTGAAGGAGCTCGGTATGAGCACTGGATGGGGTTGTGCGGGCTGGCCGGCACTGAAAGATGTGCTGGATGTTGATAGTTGGATAGTGGACGCGAGCATCTTGTTTAATAAGAATGCACACACCTTGTAGGCGCTCTGCCTGGGGTTTCGGCCTTGGGTTTGGGTGTTGGTGTGTGCGTGGTCTTCGTAGCGCATGACAGGCTCGACAACGTGATGTTTGATATGTGATGTTGTTGTGTTTGTTGTTTTTGTTGAGTGTTTGTGAGAGATAAGCTATGAAGGGCACATGGTGGATGCCTTGGCATCAAGAGCCGAAGAAGGACGTTGGAGCCTGCGATAAGCCCTGGGGAGTTGGCAACCGAGCGTTGATCCGGGGGTGTCCGAATGGGGAAACCCAGCACGAGTCATGTCGTGTTACCTGCGCCTGAATCTATAGGGCGTGTGGAGGGAACGCGGGGAAGTGAAACATCTCAGTACCCGTAGGAAGAGAAAACAATAGTGATTCCGAGAGTAGTGGCGAGCGAAATCGGATGAGGCCAAACCGGTTACCTGTGATAGACGGCAGTTGTTGGGTAGTCGGGGTTGTGGGATATGTCTTTCATCGTCTGCCGGCGGTGAGCTCAGTAAGAAACCAAGCATGAAGGTGAACCAGTTGGGAAGCTGGGCCGTAGCGGGTGATAGCCCCGTAATCGTATGTGTTTGGCTGGGTTGATGTACTTCCCAAGTAGGACGGCACTCGTGGAATGTCGTGTGAATCTGGCGGGACCACCCGCTAAGCCTAAATACTTCTTGATGACCGATAGCGGACCAGTACCGTGAGGGAAAGGTGAAAAGTACCCCTGGCGGGGAGTGAAATAGTACCTGAAACCGTGTGCCTACAATCCGTCAGAGCCCGGCCGGCTGTTTACAGCAGTGGGGGTGATGGCGTGCCTTTTGAAGAATGAGCCTGCGAGTTAGCGGTGTGTGGCAAGGTTAACCCGTGTGGGGTAGCCGTAGCGAAAGCGAGTCCTAATAGGGCGATTGAGTCGCGCGCTCTAGACCCGAAGCGAAGTGATCTAGCCATGGGCAGGTTGAAGCGCCGGTAAGACGGCGTGGAGGACCGAACCCACTTCAGTTGAAAATGGAGGGGATGACCTGTGGTTAGGGGTGAAAGGCCAATCAAACTTCGTGATAGCTGGTTCTCCCCGAAATGCATTTAGGTGCAGCGTTGCGTGTTTCTTGCCGGAGGTAGAGCACTGGATAGCCGATGGGCCCGACCAGGTTACTGACGTTAGCCAAACTCCGAATGCCGGTAAGTGAGAGCGCAGCAGTGAGACAGTGGGGGATAAGCTCCATTGTCGAGAGGGAAACAGCCCAGACCATCAGCTAAGGCCCCTAAGCGATAACTAAGTGGAAAAGGATGTGGAGTCGCAGTGACAACCAGGAGGTTGGCTTGGAAGCAGCCACCCTTGAAAGAGTGCGTAATAGCTCACTGGTCAAGTGATTCCGCGCCGACAATGTAGCGGGGCTCAAGTTATCCGCCGAAGCTATGGCACTCCGGTTTTCCGGGGTGGGTAGGGGAGCGTCGTGTATCGAGTGAAGCAGCGGAGTGATCCAGCGGTGGACGGTACGCGAGTGAGAATGCAGGCATGAGTAGCGAATGATGTGTGAGAAACACATCCGCCGATTGATCAAGGGTTCCAGGGTCAAGCTAATCTGCCCTGGGTAAGTCGGGACCTAAGGCGAGGCCGACAGGCGTAGTCGATGGACAACGGGTTGATATTCCCGTACCGGCGAAATGACGCCCATGATGAGGCGCATGATGCTAACCATCTGAAGCGCACGTGACCGATCCCTTCGGGGTGAGGCGTGTGTGTGGAACATGGGACCCGAGTGTGTAGTAGTCAAGTGATGGGGTGACGCAGGAAGGTAGTCGAACCGGCGCGATGGTTGTCGCCGGCCAAGCATGTAGGACTGAGTCTAGGCAAATCCGGGCTCTGTATGTCTGAGATGTGATGGGGAGCCGTTTGGTGAAGTCGATGATCCTATGCTGTCGAGAAAAACCTCTAGCGAGTCATGAGCCGCCCGTACCCCAAACCGACTCAGGTGATCAGGTAGAGAATACCGAGGCGATCGAGCGAACCATGGTTAAGGAACTCGGCAAAATGCCCCCGTAACTTCGGGAGAAGGGGGGCCCGGATCGTGAACCCACTAGCTGGGGGAAGCGTGAAGGGCCGCAGAGACCAGGCCCAAGCGACTGTTTACTAAAAACACAGGTCCGTGCGAAGTTGTAAGACGATGTATACGGACTGACTCCTGCCCGGTGCTGGAAGGTTAAGAGGACGGGTTAGCCTCACGGCGAAGCTCAGAATTTAAGCCCCAGTAAACGGCGGTGGTAACTATAACCATCCTAAGGTAGCGAAATTCCTTGTCGGGTAAGTTCCGACCTGCACGAATGGAGTAACGACTTGGGCGCTGTCTCAACCGTGGACTCGGCGAAATTGCACTACGAGTAAAGATGCTCGTTACGCGCGGCAGGACGGAAAGACCCCGGGACCTTTACTATAGTTTGGTATTGGTGTTTGGTTCGGCTTGTGTAGGATAGGTGGGAGACTGTGAAGCGCACACGCCAGTGTGTGTGGAGTCATCGTTGAAATACCACTCTGGTCGTACTAGATGTCTAACTTCGGACCATGATCTGGTTCAGGGACAGTGCCTGATGGGTAGTTTAACTGGGGCGGTTGCCTCCTAAAATGTAACGGAGGCGCTCAAAGGTTCCCTCAGCCTGGTTGGCAATCAGGTGGCGAGTGTAAGTGCACAAGGGAGCTTGACTGTGAGACAGACATGTCGAGCAGGGACGAAAGTCGGAACTAGTGATCTGGCCACGGCATGTGGAAGCGTGGTCACTCAACGGATAAAAGGTACCCCGGGGATAACAGGCTGATCTTCCCCAAGAGTCCATATCGACGGGATGGTTTGGCACCTCGATGTCGGCTCGTCGCATCCTGGGGCTGGAGTAGGTCCCAAGGGTTGGGCTGTTCGCCCATTAAAGCGGCACGCGAGCTGGGTTTAGAACGTCGTGAGACAGTTCGGTCCCTATCCGCCGCGCGCGTAGGAAACTTGAGAAAGGCTGTCCCTAGTACGAGAGGACCGGGATGGACGAACCTCTGGTGTGCCAGTTGTACCGCCAGGTGCATGGCTGGTTGGCTACGTTCGGAAGTGATAACCGCTGAACGCATCTAAGCGGGAAGCACGTTTCAAGATGAGGTTTCCCACCCTTTATGGGTTAAGGCCCCCTACAGACTATGGGGTTGATAGGCCGGAGGTGTACAGCAGTGATGCCCAGCCGACCGGTACTAATAGGCCGAGGGCTTATCTTTCATAAACCCTCAACAAAAACAACAA
>NZ_FNFN01000017.1 GCF_900101045.1 Nocardioides sp. YR527
CCTTGTTCGCTGACTGCGTAACTGTCATCTGACCAGCACAAATCGGTCGCGTCATGGTGCTCGAACGCATATAATAACGGCTATGTACGAGACCATCGACCACCTCCTCGACGGGCCACCACCCGGTGCGTCCGAGGGTGAGCTGGTCGACTGGATCAGTCGTCTCGAACAGGTCAAGTGCACCGCCGAGGCCGTGCAGGCACAAGCAGCGGTACGTCTCGACGAAGCTGTTCGCGAGCGCCACTCGGCGGCCGGGGTCCCAGCCCGGAAGCTCGGCGAAGGAGTGGCCTCCCAGGTCGCGTTGGCGCGACGGGTCTCACCCGAACGCGGCGCGAAGCTGCTCGGGTTGGCGAAGATCCTGATCGCCGAGATGCCGCACACCTTCGCGTTGATGAAAGCGGGACTGTTCTCCCAATGGCAGGCCACCATCCTCGCCCGCGAGACCGCCTGCCTCTCGGTGGAGAACCGTCGGGTCATCGACCACCGGCTCTGCGCTTTAGGGCCCGACGGTGAGGCACCCAAGGTCGTGGTGATGGGGCTGCGGCAGCTCGAGAACGCCGCCAAGAAACTCGCGATCACCCTCGACCAGGATTCCGTGGTCGCCCGGGCGGCGAACGCCGTCAAGGACCGTCGGGTCAGTCTGCGGCCCGCACCGGACACCATGACCTGGCTCGGTGCGCTACTGCCGGTCAAGGACGGCGTCGCCGTCTTCGCCGCCCTGGACCAGGCAGCCAACGCCGCCCGAGCCGCCGGGGACGAGCGGACCCGGGGTCAGGTCATGGCCGACACCCTCATCGACCGAGTCACCGGCCGCGAGAGCGCCGGGGTGGGGCCTCGGGTCGAGGTCAAGATCGTGATGACCGCCGACTCCCTCACCAACGACGCGGATCAGCCCGCCTTCGTCGAGGGCTACGGGCCCGTCCCCGCGGCCTGGGCCCGCGACGCACTCGCTGATGCCGAGGTGTTCGTCCGGCGTCTGTTCACCGACCCGGCCGGTCAACTGGTCGCCATGGAATCCCGCTCACGCAGAGCACCCGACGGGCTGGCCGAGTTCATCACCACCCGCGACAGCGGGACCTGCCGCACCAACGGGTGTGATGCCCCGATCCGCAACATCGACCACATCCAACGCCACACCGACGGCGGCGAAACCAGCGCCCAGAATCTGCAGGGCCTGTGCGAACGATGCAACCAAGCCAAGGAAGCCCCCGGCTGGCAAGCCAGACCCGGACCAGACGGCAGCATCACCACCATCACACCCACGGGCCACATCTACTCCAGCCCGCCACCAGACACCTGGGCACCGGACCCACCGCCCCTGTCCCGGGCAGAGTTCAGGCTGCGTGACGTACTCCTCGATCACCGCCTCGCAGCATGATCACCAACTTTCTTCGGATCGGTGCTTGACCTTGACGCTGCGTCAGGCCTGCACTCTTCTTCCATCGGCCCCACCAAGGGAACCGAACAACACCACAGAAGAAGGAGCACCACCATGAACAACCTCCTCAGCCGCCTCGTAGGTGACAAGAAGGACTGGAAGCGCATGGAAGCCCGCGCCGCCCAGCTCCCCGCCGACTACCGCACCGTCTACGCAGAGATGAAGAACTACATGTGGCGCTTCACCGCCGGCGACGGCATGGACATCGTCGCCATCCTCCGCGACGTACTCGATCTGTTCGAGACCGAAGCCGCCGCCGGACGCAGCGTCATCGAGGTCACCGGCCCCGACCTCGCCGCGTTCTGCGACGCCCGACTCCCCGAGCAGCACGACGCCTACCGCAACAAGCTCCGCGCCAACCTCAACGAGGTCGCCCAGAAGCTCGCATGAGCCCGGCGATACTCACCCGCACATCCCCTGTCGCGAGCCGGGAAGGCCGCTCGCGACAGGGGATCCGTACTTCGCGGGTCGAAATGTCCGGATAAGACTGTGGTTCACCTCTTCCACGTGGTCCACTGTGACGCACATCTCACACGGCCGATCGTGGCGGCTGCCCCGCATGCTGGAGGAACACAGTGAACGACTCGGTCCTGCTCTCGGTCGGCCTCCCCATCGCCTTGGCCATCATCATGTTCGGGCTGGGCCTGAGCCTGACCCCGGGAGACTTCCGCCGGGTCGTACGCACTCCACGAGCCGTGTTCGTCGCGCTCACGCTCCAGATCGTGGTCCTGCCGATGATCGCGTTCGGACTGGTCGTGGTCGCGGACGTGGATCCGCTGATCGCCGTCGGGGTCATGCTGTTGGCCGCGTCGCCGGGCGGGACGACGGCGAACCTGTTCAGCCACCTGTTCCGTGGCGACGTCGCGCTCAACGTGACGCTGACCGCGGTCAACTCGGTGCTCGCGGCGGTGTCGATCCCGTTGATCACCAACGCGGCGATCAGCTACTTCGACGCGGGCGACACCTTGGGCCTGCAGTTCGGCAAGGTCGTCCAGGTCATCGCGATCGTGCTGATCCCGGTCGGCATCGGGATGCTGGTGCGGAGCCGGTCGGCGACGTTCGCCGCCCGAGCGGACCGTCCGGTGCGGATCTTCTCGATCGTCGTACTGGTCATGGTCTCGGTCGGCGCGATCCTCGGGGAGCGGGAGAACATCGCCGACTACCTCCGCGAGATCGGCGTGGTCGTGACGCTGTTCTGCTGTGCAAGCCTCTGCCTCGGCTACCTCGGCGCTCGGGTGTTCCGGCTCGGCCAGGCGCAGGCGATCGCCACCTCGATGGAGGTCGGGATCCACAACACCACCGTGGCCCTCACCATCGCCCTCAGCGTGCTCGACAACACGACCGTGGCGATCCCGGCCGCGGTCTACAGCATCGTGATGTACGTCCTCGCCACCGCCTTCGGCTTCCTCATCACCCGCTCCCGCGTCGCGCGGCCCTCCACTCCGCACGACGTCACCACCTGATCTCCATCCGGCGGAGAAGCATCGAGCGGACCCGCTCGAGCTACGGTCCGTCGAGCATGTCCTTGGGCAGCCCGACCTGTCGGCAGGCAGCGACCGAGACCTCGGGCCGCGGCTGCATCACCTCCTCGGCATCGCCTCGGCGCGGGAACGAGTACCAGGCGCCGACCGCACCGAGGGAGAGAAGGAAGAGGCAGACCAGCGTGAAGGCCGCGTTGACCGCATCGACACCGCCGGCCGGGACGCTCGCAGCGAGCACCGCCTCACCGAGTCCGGGCGGAAGGATGGCGGTAAGCAGGGTGAGGGCGACGGCCAGACTGAGTACGTTGCCCGTGTTCTGCAGCATCAGACGCGTGGCGTTGACGACGCCCAGCGCGTCCTCGGGCGCCCGCTCCAGAAGGACCGTCGCGTTGGTGCCGATGAACAGCCCGGTCGCCAGGCCGACGATCGCGAGCGTCGCCATCACCATCCAGGTCAGCTCGAGATGGATCGCGAGCGCGACCAGAGCGACGCCACACGTACCCACCACCGATCCTCCGGACATGATCTGGTGCGGCGTCCAGCGGCGCGAGAGCCAACCGAGGGTCAGTGAGGCAGTGATCATCCCGACCGGCATCGGCAGCAGCATCATCCCCGCCGTCCCCGGAGCGACGCCGACGACGCTCTGGAAGTAGAGGCTGGCCAGCACGACCAGCGGGAACCGTCCGGCCCCCGTGAAGAAGCCTGCGAGGAAGAGCTTCCCGACACGGCGGATGACGGCGACGTCGAGCACAGGAGCCGTCGCACGCCGTTCGACGAACAGCAGGACCGGGACCAAGACGACCGATCCCACGACGCATCCGATCACCAACGGATGCAGCCATCCGAGGTCGGTCAGCGACGTGATCCCGAGGGTCAGCATGACCACGCCGACCATGATCACCAGGTTGCCGGGGAGATCGAGACCGACGGCGCGCTTGTCCACCACAGGTCGCGGCAGCAGCAGATGTCCCGCCACCAACGCGGTCAGGCAGACCGGCACGTTGAACCAGAACACCCACTGCCAGCCGACGTGGTCGACGATCAGGCCCCCGACCGTCGGCCCGATGAGGTTGGCGGTGGGGAACGAGGCGGCGTACAGGCCCATCGCGCCGCCCAGGGACGAGCGCGGGAAGGCCTGATGGATGAGCGTGGCGCCGTTGCCGATGAGCACCGCGCCGCCGATCGCGCTGACCACACGGAGCCCGATGAGCACCTCGACGTTCGGAGCGAAGCCGGCCAGCAGGCTCGCCAGCGAGAAGAGGACCAGCCCGCCCAGGTAGAGGCTCCGCTGGCCCCAGACGTCGCTGAGGCGGCCGAAGAGGAGCAGGCAGGCGGTGTTGGCGACCATGTAGGAGAGCAGGAGCCAGCTCCCCTCCGCCGAGCTCACCTCGAACTCCCGACTCAGCGTCGGCAGCGCGACGTTGAGAGAGCTCGCGTTGAGCGCCATCACCGCGCTGACCAGGCAGACCACGATCAGCGTGGAACGCGCAGCGCCCGTCACTTCGGTGGGTTCGGACTCGCTCATTCCACCTCCTGCGCCGTCCGAGACGGCGCCACCTGCGTCGTACGTCACGGCACGACGCTGCGCCGGACGAGGTGTCGCGAGAAGAAAGTCCGATATCCGGATTGTGACCCTTGACACACTCGATTGGCGACCCAATGATGAATCTCATCCTAGAGCGTGATTCTAGATTGAGCCACCAACATCGGCGACCGACACCGGTCGCGGACACGAACGGGAGGGTCCGATATGAGAGCACCAACTGGGTCCGCGAATGAGCCGCTTCTGCGCATCGAGGACCTCCACGTGGAGTTTCGGACCGGGGGCGGAACGGTCGAGGCGCTCAACGCCGTCGACCTCTGGATCGACGCGGGCGAGACCGTCGCCGTCGTCGGCGAGTCCGGCTCCGGCAAGAGCGTGACAGCGCTCGCCGTGCTCGGCCTGCTGGGCAACGGCCGGGTCAGCGGCGGTCGGATCACCTGGGACGGCAGGGACATCACCGGAGCCGACAACCACGACATGCGCACCGTGCGGGGCAAGGACATCTCGGTGATCTTCCAGGACCCGATGACCTCCCTCGACCCCCTCTTCACGATCGGGCACCAGCTCGTCGAGGCCTACCGGATCCACCACGACGTCTCGAAACGGAAGGCACGCGAGCGCGCGGTCGAGCTGCTGGACCTCGTCGGCATCCCTGAGCCCGAGACGAAGTTCAAGGCGTACCCCCACCAGCTCTCGGGCGGCCAGCGGCAACGAGTCATGATCGCCGGCGCGCTGGCCTGCGACCCACGCCTGCTCATCGCCGACGAGCCGACCACCGCCCTCGACGTCACCGTCGAGGCCCAGGTCCTGGCGCTGATCCGCGACCTCCAGGACCGAACCGGGGTCGGGCTCATGCTGATCACCCACGACATGGGCGTGGTCGCCGAGATGGCCGACCGGGTGGTCGTCTTCTACGCCGGGCAGGTCGTCGAGACCGGCACCGCGGACGAGATCCTCGACCGGCCGCAGCACCCCTACACCCAGGCGCTGCTCGATGCGATCCCGCGACGCGACACCCCGCGCGACCAGGAGATGCCGGCGATCCCCGGCGCTGTGCCCGCCCTCAACGAGATGCCCAGCGGCTGCCGCTTCGCCACCCGCTGCTCCCAGGCCGGCCCCGAGTGCGAGACGTCCCAGCCGCTACGGGACATCGCCGGCCGACAGGTCCGCTGCTGGCGTCCGGACGAGGAGCGCGGTGCTCTCGCGCCGATGGCGGAGGTGGCCCGATGATCGTCCCCGGCGCCACTCCCCTCGTCGAAGCACACGATCTGGTCAAGCACTTCGGCGACGGCAAGGGCCTCCTCACCCCGCGTCGCCCACCCGTACGCGCCGTGGACGGTGTCTCCCTGACGATCAAGCGCGGCGAGACCCTCGGTCTGGTCGGGGAGTCAGGCTCCGGCAAGTCGACGCTCGGGCGTCTGATCCTCCGGCTGATCGAACCGACCAGTGGCTCGGTCACCTTCGACGGTCACGACATCGCCGCGCTGTCGAAGAGCAGCCTGACGCAGCTTCGCAAGCGGATGCAGCTCGTCTTCCAGGACCCGTTCAGCTCGTTCAACCCACGGATGACCATCGCGCAGGTGCTGACCGAGCCGATGGTGGTCCACGGCATGGGCGACCGGGCCAGCCGCGTCAAACGCGCCAAGGAGCTGCTCGACCTGGTCGGTCTCCCCTCGTTCGCACTGGAGCGCTACCCCCACCAGTTCTCCGGCGGCCAGGCGCAGCGCATCGGGATCGCCCGAGCACTCGCCACCGACCCCGATCTCATCGTCTGTGACGAGGCGGTCAGCGCACTCGACGTCTCCGTCCAGGCGCAGGTGCTCAACCTGCTCAAGGAGGTCCAGCGCGAGCTCGGGCTCTCCTATCTCTTCATCGCGCACGACCTCAACGTGGTGCGCTACATCTCCGACCGCGTCTGCGTGATGTACCTCGGCAAGCTCGCCGAGGTGGCCCACGCCGACGACATCAGCGAGCGGCCGAGACATCCCTACTCACAGGCCCTGATGGCGTCGATCCCCTCCCCCGACGCCCATCACCAGCTGCGTACGCCGCTCGCCGGCGAGATCCCCAGCCCGCGACGGCCCCCGTCGGGCTGCCGGTTCCACCCGCGGTGCAGCCAGAGCATCGACGGCTGCGACCGCGACGAGCCGGAGCTGCTGACCATCGGCGGCTCGGGCGACGCGCGCAGCGTCGCCTGCCACCTCTTCGACCCCACTTCCGCGAGGTGATCGCATGCTTCTCTACGCCGGACGACGCCTGACCTACGGCCTGCTCGTGCTCGCCCTGGTCGCCACTCTGGTCTTCCTCATCATCCGACTGATCCCCGGCGACGCCGTACGGCTCCAGCTCGCCGACGCCCCCGGCGTCACCCAGGCCCAGATCGACCAGCGCACCGCCGAGCTCGGCCTGGACGAGCCGATCCTGACCCAGTTCGGCCACTTCGTCGGCGGGCTCGCCCAAGGCGACCTGGGCGACTCGTTCGACGACGAACGCCCGGTCACGACCAAGATCCTCGAACGACTTCCCGCCACCCTCGAGCTCGGGCTGCTGGCCATCCTCTTCGGCATCCTGCTCGGCGTGCCGTTCGGCATGCTCTCGGCGATCCGGCATCACAGCGTCGTCGACAACGTCATGCGCTTCCTGGCGGTCATCGGCATGTCCCTGCCGAACTTCTGGCTGGCTCTGCTCCTGATCACCTTCCTGGCCCTCTGGTTCGGCTGGTCCCCACCCCTGGTGTACGCCTCTCCCACCGAGGACCTCGGCCAGAACCTCGTCCACATGGCACTCCCGGCGATCGCCCTGGGCGCGGCGACGATGGCGAGCATCGCCCGGATGCTGCGCTCCTCGCTGCTGGAGGTGCTCGGCTCCAACTTCATCCGCACCATCCGCTCCCGCGGCGCGTCCGAGCGGGTGGTCGTGCTCAAGCACGCCGGCCGCAGCTCGCTGATCCCGGTCTTCACCGTGCTCGGCCTGCAGGTGGGTCACATCCTCGGCGGCACCGTCATCCTCGAACGGATCTTCGCGATCCCGGGGATGGGGTCGCTGATCTTCGAGGCGGTCGGGCAGCGCGACTACCCGGTCATCCTCGGCTGCGTCATCTTCTACGGCGCCATCTTCATCCTCGTCAACGTCGTGGTCGACCTGCTCTACGCGGTCATCGACCCGCGGATCCGTTACGAAGGAGCCTCGGCATGAGCATCGCCATCTCCGGGACCGCGCGCGCGGCCCACCGACCACGAGCCCGCAGCGGCCTGGTCCGGTTCACCAGGGAGCAGCCCCTCGGCGCCATCGCCCTCTTCCTGATCACGCTCTTCGTCGTGGTCGCCGTCCTGGCGCCCTGGATCGCCCCGTACGACCCGCTCGCCCAGGACCGGGTGAACATCCTGACCGCACCGGGGGTCGGCGGCCATCTCGCCGGCACCGACGAGCTCGGCCGGGACGTCTTGAGCCGGTCGCTCTACGGCGCCCGGACCTCCCTGTTGATCGCGGTCGCCACGCTCGCTCTCGGCGGCGCGATCGGCCTGGTCGTCGGTGTCGTGTCCGGCTACTTCGGCGGCACCTGGATCGACTCCGTACTCCAGCGCATCATGGACGCGCTGATGGCGATCCCCTCGATCGTGCTGCTGCTGTTCGTGGCCGCCCTGCTCGGACCGAGCGTACGCAACACCGTGATCGCCCTCAGCCTGCTGGTGATCCCCTCGATCAACCGCGTCGCCCGCGGCGAGATGCTCCGCATCCGCGAGGAGCCGTACGTCGAGGCCGCCCGCTCGGTCGGCTGCGGCACCCCACGGATCCTGATCCGCTACGGCCTGCCCAACCTGATGGCCCCGCTCTTCGTCATGGGCTCGCTGCTCTTCGCGGTCATCCTCATCGCCGAGTCCGCGCTCAGCTTCCTGGGCATCGGCACCCCGCCGCCGACCCCCTCCTGGGGCCGGATGCTGAGCGAGGGCCGCAGCCAGCTCGAGATCGCCCCGTGGATGACGGTCGTTCCCGGCCTGATCCTCTCCGTGTCCGTCCTGGCGTTCAACCTGCTCGGCGACGCCATGCGCGACTTCCTCGACCCCAAACAGCGCCGCTAGCCCCATCCCACCCCAAGGAGTCCGTGATGCCCCACCCCATGCTTCGCCTCACGAGATCACAGGCCCGGACCGCCGGTGCGGTCGTGGCCGCTGCCTGCCTCGCCCTGACCACCGCCTGCGGCACGGGCGGAACCGCCTCCGGCAAGGGCAAGATCGTCGAGGACGCCGGACCGCCCCAGGACGGCGGCATCCTGCACACCGCCGCCACCGCCGACGCGCCTTCGCTGGACATCCAGAAGGAGGCGTCCTACATGACCCACGTCGCGGTCGGAACGGTCTACAGCCGGCTGGTCGCGCCGAAGACCGGCAAGGACGTCGCGTACGGCTCGAGCGAGCTCGAGGGCGACCTGGCCGAGAAGTGGTCGAAGTCGGAGGACCTGAAGACCTGGACCTTCAACCTCCGTCAGGGCGTCAAGTTCCATGACAAGCCCCCGGTCAACGGTCGCGAGTTCACCTCGGCCGACGTCAAGTGCACGGTCGACCGGATCAAGACCCTGCCCGGCCACCAGCTCGGCCTGGTCGCCGGCGTCACCGAGGTGGCGACCCCGGACCCCTACACCGTGGTCTTCACGCTCGCGTCGGCGAACACCGCCTTCGACCAGACGATGGCCAACCCGTTCATGGCGGTCCTCCCCTGCGAGGGCACCAAGGGCGAGTTCAACCTGGCCGAGGAGGCGATCGGCACCGGCCCGTTCGTCCTGAAGAGCTGGAAGCGCGACCAGGAGCGCGTGATGGAGAAGAACCCCGACTACTTCATCGAGGGTCTCCCCCACCTCGACGGTATCCAGACCACCGTGCTCCCCGACGCCCAGGCACAGATCGCCGCGCTGCGAAGCGGCAAGCTCGACATGATCGCCTCGCTCTCCACCGAGAAGCGCCAGGTCGACCAGCTCCTCAACCAGATCGACGGGCTGCAGCTGCGTACGGAGAAGGGGATCACCCAGACCCGGGTCTTCATGAACGCCGAGAAGGGGCCGTTCAGCAAGCTGGAGGTCCGTCGCGCCGTCGCGCACGCGATCGACAAGGAGGGGATGATCAAGGCCCTGCGGTCGGGCGGGACGCTCACCGGTCCCATCTCGCCGACCCTCTTCGGGGCGCTGCCCCAGGACGAGGTCGACGGGCTGCTGGAGTACGACCCCGAGAAGGCCAAGAAGCTCCTGGCCGAGGCCGGCTACCCCGACGGCTTCTCCGCCGACCTGGTCGCCACCGACGGCTACGGCGAGACCATCCTGCGCGAGGCCCAATGGGTCCAGGAGGACCTCGCCAAGATCGGCATCAAGCTGACCATCGACCAGCAGGACTACGCCACCTACGTCAGCTCGACCTGGCCCGAGACGAAGTACGACATCATGTACGGCCTGCAGACCCCGATGCTGACGGCCGACGAGTACCTCACCTCGGAGTACACCAGCACCGGCACCCGCAACTGGTCGAAGGTCGACGACCCGGAGCTCGACAAGATGGTCGCCGCCCAGCGCGTCATCACCGACGAGGCGCAGCGGGAGAAGGCGCTGCAGGACATCGAGCGCTACATCATGGAGAACGTCTCCACCCCGCTGCCGCTGTACGCCTACGACACCCAGACGCTCTACTCGGGCAAGGTCCACGACTACTACCCGCACCCGGACTACTCCTCCCGCGAGCTCCAGGACGTCTGGATGGAGCAGGAGTGAACAGCGGCCCTCCCGTCCAGAACGAGTCCCGCCGGGACGACTCCTGCCGCATCGACGCGATCTGGGACGTCGGTGGGGCCCCGCCTCGACCCGGGGAGCCGGTGGAGGTCACCGGTGGCGTCCACCTGCTGCTCGCGCCGAACGCCAACCACTGGACGTACGAGGGCACCAACACCTGGATCGTCGTCGGGGAAGGCCGGGCCGTGGTCATCGACCCCGGTCCGACCGACCCCGAGCACCTGGACCGGATCGACGAGGTGGTGCGCGGGGCCGGCGCCCGCATCGAGACGATCCTGCTCAGCCACCACCACGGCGACCACTCCCAGGCGGCCCATGCGGTGGCCGAACGCTGGCAGGCCACCATCAGGCCACGGGTCCAGCACGGAATCATCCCCGACGGGACCCGGATCGACCTGGGCCGGCGGACCGAGATCCGCACCCTCACCACCCCCGGGCACACCTCCGACGGGGTGAGCTTCTCGCTCGGCGACCGCCGCGTGATGCTGACCGGGGACACCGTGCTGGCCCGGTTCAACCCCTACATCTCGCACCCCGACGGCACCATCGCGGACATGCTCGGCTCGATGGCCCGGATCGCGGGTCTGGTCGACGACGACTGGATCCTCCTGCCGGGGCACGGGCCGGCCGTACGCGAGCCCACCACGTACCTGCAGGCGCGGATCGCCGATCGGCAGCGCCGGATCGACCAGGTCGCCGGGCTGCTGGCCGACGGCGTGGCCCGCGAGCAGGTGACCGACCACGTCTACGCCAAGGTCCACGACCAGCGTCGCCCGGCCGCCCGGGCCTCGGTCGAGGCCATCCTGCACTACCTCGACACCCGCGCCGTCCTCGAGCGCGAGAAAGGCAGCACCGTATGACGACGTCGATCCCCGAGGCCCGGTTCGCGCCGCGGGCGACCCCGGAGACCCAGCCCTACTGGGACGCCACCGCCGCCGGCAGGCTCGACCTGCCGAGGTGTCGCCCCTGCGACCAGGTCTTCTTCTACCCGCGCTCCTCGTGCCCGCGCTGCGGCTCCACCGATCTCGAGTGGGTGACCTGCTCGGGCAGGGGTCTGCTGCACACCTACATCGTGTCCCACCGTCCGGCACCGGGCTTCCCGGTGCCGACCGTGATCGCCGTGGTCGAGCTCGAGGAGGGTCCGCGGATGATGACCAACCTGGTCGAGGCGGATCCAGACACGCTCGAGCTCGACATGCCGGTGGAGGTGCGCTTCGAACAGCGCACGGGCGTCGCCGTGCCCGTCTTCGTCCCGATGAAGGAGAACGCCTGATGAGCCGCGACGTCGTCATCATGGGAGCCGCCGAGACCGACATCGGCAAGCTGCCCACCACCTCGACCCTCGAGCTGCACGTCGAGGGCGCCCGTCGGGCCCTCGCGGACGCGAACCTGACCAAGGACCAGGTCGACGGCATCGCCTCGGTCTCGATCCCCGGCCCGATCCAGGTCGCGCACAGCCTGGGGATCACCCCGACCTATGTCGACGGCACCGGCGTCGGCGGCTCCTCGTTCCTCTTCCACGTACGTCACGCGACAGCGGCGATCAAGGCCGGCTACGCCGATGTCGTGCTGGTGACCCACGGCGAGTCCGGCCGGTCCCGGGTGGGCGCACCGATGCACCCGCGCGCCGGCGACTCGGTGATGGCGCAGTTCGAGATGCCGTACGGGATCACCGGTCCGCCGACCAGCTTCACCGTGCCCGCCCGCCGGTTCCTGCACGAGACCGACAACACCCTCGAGCAGCTCGCCGAGGTCGCGGTCGCCCAGCGGCGCTGGGCCTCCCGCAACCCTCGGGCCATGTTCCGCGACGAGATCAGCGTCGACGACGTCCTCGGCGCCAAGATGATCGCGGACCCGTTCACGCTGCTGATGTGCTGCCTGGTGACCGACGGCGGCGGTGCCCTGGTCGTGGCCTCCCGCGAGTTCGCCGAGGCGCACGGGAGCGACAAGCCGCTGGTCCACATCCTCGGCACCGGCGAGGCGGCGACGACGCCGCTGATCTCGCAGATGGAGGACATGACCCGCTGCAAGCAGTTCACCCTGTCCAGCCAGGCGGCGTTCAAGGAGTCGGGCACCTCCCAGGCCGACATCGACCACCTGATGATCTACGACGCCTTCGCCCACGTGCCCCTCTACGGCCTGGAGGACATGGGCTTCGTCGGCCGCGGGGAGTCGGGTGCGTTCGTCGCCGAGGGCAACACCTCCCCCGGCGGGTCGCTGCCGCTGAACACCAACGGCGGCGGCATGTCCTACACCCACACCGGCATGTACGGGATGTTCGCGATCCAGGAGTCCGTACGCCAGCTGCGCGGCGAGGCCGCCGCGCAGGTCGACGGGGCCGGCACCAGCCTGGTGCTCGGCAACGGCGGCATGTTCATGAGCGCGGCGACCCTGATCCTCGCCAACCAGCGCTGACCAGCCCTGACCAGCACTGACCCCACCACCCGAAGGAGCAGATCCATGGCAAGCACCGACCGACAGGTCGTCATCATCACCGGCGCCGGCCGCGGCCTCGGCCGCGCGCACGCGCTCGAGTTCGCACGCCGCGGAGCGGCGGTCGTGGTCAACGACCTCGGCGCCGGGCTCGACGGCACCGGCAAGGCCGAGGACCCCGCGCAGCAGGTCGTCGAGGAGGTACGCGCCCTCGGCGGCGAGGCGATCGCCAACGGCAGCGACATCAGCGGCCCCGAGGGCGCCCAGAAGCTGTTCCAGGACGCCCTCAACGAGTGGGGCAGGGTCGATGTACTGGTCAACAACGCGGGGATCCTGCGCGACCGGATGCTGGTCAACATGTCGATCGACGAGTGGGACGCGGTCGTCAAGGTGCATCTGCGTGGCACCTTCGCGCCGATGAGCGTGGCCGCCCAGCACTGGCGCGAGCTGTCCAAGCAGGGTGAGGACGTGGACGCCCGGATCATCAACACCACCTCCTCCTCGGGGATCTACGGCAACCCGGGGCAGATCAACTACGGCGCCGCCAAGGCAGGCATCGCGGCGATGACCGTCATCGCCGCCCAGGAGCTGCGCCGCTACGGCATCACCGTCAACGCGATCGCCCCGGCGGCGTTGACCCGGATGACCGAGAACCTCAACCCCAACCGGCCCCAGGTGGCCGAGGGTGAGTGGAACCCGGGCGCACCGGAGAACGTCTCCCCCGTGGTGGCCTGGCTGGCCTCTCCGTCCGCGCGCGAGGTGACCGGGCGCGTCTTCAACGTACGCGGAGGGCACGTGAGCGTGGCCGAGGGCTGGGTCGCCGGCCCGACCGAGGAGAAGGAGGGCGGGCCCTGGACGGTCGACGAGCTCGACGTGGTGCTGCCCAGCATGATCGCGGAGGCCCGGGCGAACTCGCTCACCAGCGGAAGGACGCCGGAGGCATGAGTCTGGACCAGTCAGTCATCGGCGTACGCTCCGAGCCCGAGGAGCGGTCCTGGACCGGTGCCGACACGCTGCTGTACGCCCTCGGCGTCGGCGCCGGGCACGACGACCCGCTGACCGACCTGAGCTACACCAGCGAGCACGGGGACGACGCCTGCCCGGAGCAGAAGGTGCTGCCGACGTTCGGGGTGATGGTCACCTGGGGCGCCAGGCGTGGCGGGCGGAGGATGGGCGACTTCAACCCGGCCATGCTCGTCCACGCCGAGCAGGAGGTCGTCCTGCACCGACCCCTGACCGCCGACGGCACCGTCTCGCTCACGTCCCAGGTGACCGGCATGTACGACAAGGGCTCGGGGGCACTGGTCGCGAGCGAGGCCCAGGCGGTCGATCCGGCGACGGGCGAGGCCGTCGTGACCACGCGCAGCTCGGTGTTCATCCGGGGCGAGGGCGGGTTCGGCGGTGACCCGGGGCCCAGGGCCGCCTCACCGATCCCCGAGCGCGACCCCGACGAGCTGGTGACGATGCCGACCTGGCCCGGCCAGGCCCTGCTCTACCGGCTCAGCGGCGACCGCAACCCGCTGCACTCGGACCCGCGCTTCGCCGCGCGGGGCGGCTTCGAGCGCCCGATCCTGCACGGGCTGTGCACCTACGGGGTCACCGGCCGGGCGCTGATCGGCACGATCGCAGGTGGTGACGGGGACGCGATGGCCTCGATGGCCGGCCGGTTCTCCTCGCCGGTCCTTCCCGGCGAGACCCTGCAGGTCGCGATGTGGCGGGTCGATGAGAGGACGTCCGCCTTCCAGACCCGGAAGGAGGACGGCACCGTGGTCATCGACCGCGGGCTGGCCACATGGCGCTGATCCTCGAAGGCTCCTCGGGAGCTACTCGGCCGCCTGAGCCGCGGGCTCGGCGACCTCCCCGACGAAGAGCCGTTGGGCCAACGCGATCGCGTGCCGAGACACCCGCCGCGCCTGGCGCTTGGTCTCGCACGCGGCCGTCATCCTGGCCGCCTCACCGATGAGCGCGGTCAGGATCGCGCCGAGCAGCTGGTTCTCCTCGCTGACGCCGAGGCCGAGCACCTGCAGGTTGCGGCGGATCCACTCGATGTTGCGGCGGCGACGCATCATCTCGAACCCTGGTGGGCCGTCGCCGGCGTAGAAGACGGGCAGCAGCTGGCGGTCCTCCCAGACCGCGTCGAGGTAGGCCAGGGCACCCGCCTCGAACTGGTCGAGCGGGGCCTCGACGCCGCTCTTGCGCGCCTTCGCGACGCTGGCGGCCGCCGCGGCGGCCAGCCGGTCGACGTACTCCTCCCACAGGGCGAGGTAGAGCTGCTCCTTGCCGCCGAAGTGGTGGTAGACGCTCCCGACGCTGGAGCCGGCGCGAGCCACCACGTCGGAGACGCTGGCCACCGCGTAGCCCTTCTCCGCGAAGACCTCGCGCGAGGCGTCCAGGAGCTGCCGGCGCGTCTCCTCGGTCTTCGCCCAGCGACGCCCTCCCGGGCGCTGCGGTTCGACCTCTAGGGCCATCGTTCACTCCTCGTCCTGGTGCCGGGATCTTCTCACAATATGCGCAATTCCTCTTGACGACGAACCGCTACTGCGTGACTCTTCTCATAGTCCATTCTAGAAAACGATTCTAGAAACTCACTCTAACCGAAGGAGCGGGCAATGATCGACTTCGCGCTGGGAGAAGAGCATCGAGCAGTCAAGGAGGCCGTGCGCCAGTTCATCACCAAGGAGGTGATGCCACTGGAGGACCAGGTCCTCCTCAACGAGCGCAACGGCCGTCCTGCGCTCGAGCCGGGACAGCTCAAGGACCTGCAGGCCAAGGCCCGCAAGTACGGCTACTGGGGCATCAACACCCCGGAGGAGTACGGCGGCATGGCCGCGGGCGCCGTGATGTCGGCGATCATCGCCGGTGAGGCCGGCCGCACCTACGTGCCGTTCCGCTTCGGCGGCAGCGCGGACAACATCCTCTACGCCGGCACCGAGGCGCAGAAGCAGGAGTACCTCATCCCGACCATCGAGGGCGAGCGCCGCAGCTGCTTCGCGATCACCGAGCCCGGCGCCGGCTCCGACGCCCGCAGCATCCGGAGCAGGGCGGTCCGTGACGGCGACGACTGGGTGATCAACGGCGAGAAGGTCTTCATCACCAACGGCAACGAGGCCGACTTCGTGATGGTCTTCGCGGTGACGGACCCGGAGAAGGGCGCCGACGGCGGCGTCACCTGCTTCCTGGTCGACCGGGCGATGGGCTGGGAGTCCACGCCCATCCCGACCATGGGCGAGTGGGGCCCGGCGGCGCTGAGCTTCCAGGACGTACGCGTCCCGAACGACCACATCCTCGGCGAGGAGGGCAAGGGCTTCGAGCTGGCGATGCAGTGGATCGGCAACGGTCGCTTCATGATCCCGGCCGGGGCCATCGGTGCCGCGGAGCGGATGCTCGAGATGGCGATCGAGCACGCCAACAACCGTCACTCGATGGGCCAGGCGATCGCCAACTACCAGTTCATCCAGGGCCACATCGCCGACAGCGCGGTCGAGCTGGAGGCCGCCCGCTGGCTGACCCTGCACGCCGCGTGGCAGGTCGAGAACAAGATGGACGCCCGCCACGCCTCGTCCATCGCGAAGCTGTACGGCACCAACATGGCCAACCGCGTCGTCGACCGCGTCCTCCAGATCCACGGCGGGATGGGCTACACCAAGGAGCTCCCGCTGGAGCGCTGGTACCGCGAGCTGCGTCTGCTCCGGATCTTCGAGGGCACCGACGAGATCCAGCGCCGCACCATCGCCCGAAACCTGCTCAAGGGCAACGTCAAGGTGGGAGCGTCGTTGGCATGAGCGAGCGCACGCGAGCGAACATCGGGTATTTCATGGCGCCGCGTCCGTATTCTGGCGCCTGCGCTACGGAGGTGGCGCCATGAGCACTCTCGACGCCGACCGACTGCAGGAGTTCTTCCGCCCGAAGTCGGTCGCCCTCGTGGGGGCGACCGACAAGTCGGGCTGGTCGCTGAGCACCTACAACAACCTTCTCCAGCACGGCTTCTCCGGTGACGTGCACCTGGTGAACCCCAAGACGCCTGTCGTCCACGGTGTCGAGACCCACCGCAGCCTCTCCGCCATCCCGGGCCCGGTCGACCTCGCCTACGTCATGACGCCGATCGAGGTCGTACCGCTGGTCCTGGAGGAAGGTGCGGCTCGCGGCATCCGGAACTACGTCATCCTCACCGCCGGCTACGGCGAGGTCGGCGAGGAGGGCGCGGTCCGCGAGCAGGAGGTCGCCGACATCGCCCGCAGGCACGACCTGACCGTCCTCGGCCCCAACGGGAACGGGTTCATCAACGCGGCCGACTCGATCACGCCGTACGGGCTACCGATCCCGCCGCCGCTCCTGGGCGGTTCGGTCGGGGTCGTGCTGCAGAGCGGTGCGCTGGCCAGCAACGTGCTGGCCTTCGCCCAGGCCCGCAACATCGGGATCTCGCTCCTGGTCTCGATGGGCAACGAGACCGCGATGTCGGTGACCGACGTGATGAACGCGCTGGTCGACTCCCCGAGCACCAAGGTGATCGCGCTCTTCCTGGAGAGCATCCGGCACCCGGACGAGTTCGCCGAGATCGCCCGGCGTGCGCTGGCGGCGGGCAAGCCGATCGTGGCTCTCAAGATCGGGCGCAGCGTCAAGGCGTCCCGGACCGCCCAGGCCCACACGGGTGCGCTGGTCGGTGACGACCGGACCGTCGACGCCGCCTTCCGTCAGCTCGGCGTGATCCGCGTGGGCTCGTTGGAGGACCTGATGGTCACCGCCGGCATGCTCGCCGAGACCGGTCCGCTCCCAGGCAACCGGATCGGCGTCGTGACCCCCTCGGGCGGCGCCTCCGAGATCATCTCCGACCGGGCCGAGGATGAAGGGCTCGACCTGCCGGAGTTCGCCGAGACGACCACCGCAGCGCTCCGGGAGGTGCTGCCGCCGTTCGCCACGCCGAACAACCCGCTCGACGTCACCGGCTACGTGCTGCTCGACCGGCAGCTCATGTCGAAGGCACTCGGCGTCGTCGCCGCCGACCCCGGTGTCGACGTCATCATGCTGCTGCAGGACATGCCACGGACGACACCCGACTTCGACCTCGCGGTGGAGACCTACCGGCACACGGGTGGGGTGATCCGTTCCTCGCCGAAGCCGGTCGTGATCGTGGGCAACGTCCTGATCGACGTGAGCGAGACCGGACGGGCCCTTCGGGAGGCGGCGAGCTACCCGCAGATCGCGGGTGGCATCGAGCACGGGATGACGGCGCTGGGCCACGCGGTCCGCTGGTCGCAGACCTACCGGCACCATCAGGCCGGTGCGGATGCGCCGGTCGCGGGCGAGGTGACCGTCGCGGACGGGCTGCCACCGCGCACCGGGACGTGGACAGAGCGTGCTGCGTCCGCGTTCCTGGCGTCCAACGGCATCCCGATGGTGCCGTCCCGGGTGGCCACCTCCCCCGACGAGGCCGCGCACCACGCCGAGGAGGTCGGCTTCCCGGTGGTCCTGAAGGCGGCCGCAGACGATCTGGAGCACAAGAGCGACCTCGGTGGCGTGGAGCTCGGTCTCCACGACGCGGAGTCGGTCCGCGACGCGGCAGCACGGATCGCCGACTCCCTCGCGAAGGTCGGCCACGACGGCACCACGACCGTCGTCCAGCCGATGCGCTCGGGTGGCACGGAGCTGCTCGTCGGTGTCGTCCGCGATCCGTCGTGGGGGCTCACGCTGGCGGTCGCGATGGGTGGCGTCTGGGTCGAGATCCTCGGCGACTCCCAGCTCCGCCTGCTGCCGGTCTCGAAGGCCGAGGCCCGACGGGCGGTCGAGTCGCTGCGCAGCGCTGCCGTCCTCCGGGGAGCCCGCGGCCAGGCGCCGGTCGACCTGGACGCGCTCGCCGAAGTGGTGGCCAGGATCGGCGCGATCGCCGTCGCTCTCGGCGACGACCTCGAGTCGCTCGAGGTCAACCCGCTGCTCGTCTCCGGGGACCGGATCGAGGCGCTCGACGCGCTGATCACCTGGCGGAGCTGAGCCGGTTCACCGTGGACCGGGGTGCGATCCGCATCCCGGTCCACGGATTCCGCTAGGTTGCGTCCCACATCACCCGTCGACGAGGAGTCTCAGAATGCCCACACCCGCCCTGCGTACAGCCCAGATGATGGCGCTCGCGTTCATGAGCATGGTCGTGGTGCTGGGAGTGGTCGTCTACCTCAGCGTCCCCGACGCCGACCTGGCGCTGCCCTCGACGTACGTCATCGGCGGTCAGGTCGTGGCCGGGGTCGTCATCGCGCTGGTCCTGTCGACGATCGGGTTCCGGGTCGCTCCGATCACCCCGGGCACGGACCCGGAGAAGGCGAAGGGCGAGGCGCTGCAGAAGCACCAGATGTCCCTGATCCTCCGGCTCGTGCTCAGCGAGCTGGTCGCGCTCGTCTCGCTCGCGCTCGCGTTCATCCTCACCGAGGGCCAGGTGGTGACGTACCTCATCGGCGCGGCCATCTCGGTGCTCCTGATGGCCCTCTTCGCCTACCCCTCGGCCGGCAACGTCGGCCGGGTAGAGGCCAGCCTCGACAGCGCCGGGGCGCAGTCGAGGCTGGCAGACACGCTCGGTGTGATCTAGACCGTCAGGTCGATGCCCTCAGCGGCGAGCACCTCGCGGTAGGCCTCGACGTTGCGCATCTTCACGTTCTCGTAGCCGCGCACCATGTCCGGGAGCTCGGCGAGGCGAACGGCCCGGGCGTAGGACTCCTCGGTGAGGTCGGCCGCAAGGCTGGTGACCAGCGCGGAGTAGTGCGCGAACAGGGCACGCTCGGTGCGGCGTACGTGGGCGTGACCGAAGGGGTCCAGGATCGTGCCGCGCAGGAACTTCATGGTCGCCAGGAGGCGCAGGATGAAGTGGGACCGCGGGCCGAAGGTCATCTTGCCGCCCTTGAGGAACGCCCCGAAGATCGGCGGGGAGAGCTTGAAGCTGATCTTGCCCTGGACCTCGGCGCGGACGCCGTCGAGCGCGGCCGGCGCGGTGAGGAGCCGGGCGACCTCGTACTCGTCCTTGTAGGCGGTGAGCTTGAACAGGTAGCGGGCGACGGCCTCGGAGAATCGGGTGTCCTCGGTCACCGAGCGCTCGGCGTTCCAGATCCGCTCGACGGTCTCGACGTAGTCACGAGCGGTCGCCTGGTTCTGGAAGGCGACGAGCTTCGGGGCGCGGACCTCGGCGAGGCGGCGCACCTCCCCGTCGAACGTCGCGGCGTCCAGCGCCGGCACGACGACCTGCTCGACCGGCGCGGTGGCCGTGCCGGTGACCTTGGCGAACTCCTCCGGCACCGCGACCGAGGCACGGCCCCAGCGGAAGGCGGCGACGTTCGCGCTGACCGCGACACCGTTGATGCCGATGGCCTCCTCGATCGCCTCGGCGGGGATCGGCAGAGCGCCGGCCTGGTAGGCGGCGCCGACCAGCAGGAAGTTGGCCGCGGCGGTGTTGCCGAAGAGGGTCTCCGCCGCCGCCAGCGCGTCGAAGGCACGCAGCGAGGACGTCGTGCTGTTCACCCGGGTGAGCAGCTCGTCGTCGGCCGGGTAGGCGATGTCCTTGTCGTAGACCATCGGCCCGGTCGGCGTCTTGCTGGTCGACACGACCGCGCGGGTGTGCCCCGGGTCGCCGTAGGCGAGGTTCTTGCCCTCGGCCAGGGTGAGCAGGTCGAAGCCGAGCAGCGCGTCGGCCGAACCCGGGGTGACCCGGTTGGAGGGGTCGATCGTTCCCGGTCCGAACCGCAGGTGCGCCGTCACCGGGCCCGCCTTCTGGCTCATCCCGACCTGGTCGAGCGACTCCACGCCGAAGCCGGCGCGCAGCGCGGCCGTCGCGAGCACCTGGTTGACGGTGACGATGCCGGTGCCGCCGATGCCGGCCATGAAGACGCCGTAGGTCCGCTCCAGCTCGCCGTAGCCCGGGTCCGCCACGGTCGGCGGCTCCGGCGTCGACTTCTTCGCCTTCTTGGCCGTCGGGTCGGTCTCGACCGCCATGAACGAGGGGCACTCGCCCTCGACGCAGGTGTAGTCGGTGTTGCAGGAGGTCTGGTCGATGCGGGTCTTGCGGCCCAGCTCGGTCTCGACCGGCTGTACGGAGAGGCAGTTGGACTTCACACCGCAGTCGCCGCAGCCCTCGCACACGGCCTCGTTGATCACGATCCGGGTGTTGCGCTGCTCGATCGTGCCCCGCTTGCGCTGGCGCCGCGCATCGGCGGCACAGTGCTGGTCGTAGATCAGGACGGTCACGCCCTCGATCTCACGCAGGTCGCGCTGGGCGTCGTCGAGGCGGTCGCGGTGCCAGAGGCGTACGCCTGCGGGGAAGTGGGCGCGGCGGTAGCGCTTCGGCTCGTCGGCGACGACGATGATCGCCTTGACGCCCTCGTTCATCAGCTTGTGGGTCAGCTGCGCCATCGCGACCTCGCCCTGCCGCTTCTGGGCACCGGTCATCGCGACGACGTCGTTGTGGAGCAGCTTGTAGGTGATGTTCACCCCGGCCGCGACGCACGCCTGGATGGCCAGCTGCGCGGAGTGGAAGAAGGTGCCGTCACCGACGTTCTGGAACGTGTGGCCGGCGTGGCTGTAGGGCGCCTGCCCGATCCACTGCGAGCCCTCGCCGCCCATCTGGGTGATGCCGACGACCGCGCTGTCCTCACGCTGCGAGGCGGTCACCAGGGTGTGGCAGCCGATGCCGCCACCACCCAGGCTCCCGTCGGGGAGCGCGGTGGACCGGTTGTGCGGGCAGCCGCTGCAGAAGTAGGGGGTGCGCGAGGTCGAGAGCAGCGGCAGGTCGATCCGGGCCGGACCGGCGGCCTTGAGCTGGGCGTGGCCCTTCAGCGCACGACGCAGCGGCGCGAGCAGACGGCCGGCGGTCAGCTCACCGTCGAGCGGCACCAGCGGGACACCGTTGCGGTCCTTCTTGCCGACGATGACGGGAGCGGACGGCTCGCCGTAGAGGATCTCGCGGATGCCCTGCTCGATGAAGGACGTCTTGTCCTCGACGACGACGATCTCCTCGAGGCCCTCCGCGAACTCGGAGACGATGGTCGGCTCGACCGGCCACATCATGCCCAGGCGCAGCACCCGGATCCCGGCGGCCACCAGGTCGTCGTGGCCGAGGCCGAGATCCTTCAGGCCCTGGCGCATCGAGTCGTAGCACGAGCCGGAGGCGACGATGCCGACCTTGGCGTTCGGTGCCTTGACCTCGATCCGGTTGAGGTGGTTCTCGGCGGCGTACGCATTCACCACGCCCATCCGGGGGCCGTAGAGCTTCGCCTCGGCGCCGACGATCCGGTCGGGGAAGAGCTCGATCTTGGTCGGCTCGTAGGTGTAGGGGACGCCGTCCCACTCGGTCTTCGGGGTGACCGGGTCGAGGACGCCGATCTCCGGGTTGACCACCCAGGCACCGTCGGCGACGTCGGCGACGATCTTGAGCGCGACGACGCAGCCGGAGGCCCGGGAGAGGGCGATGCCCTCCATGCCGTACTCGACGATCTCGGCGGCGTTGCGCGGGAAGAGCACGGGGATGCCGAGGCTCGCCAGGGTCCGCTCGCTCACGGCCGGCACGGTGGAGGACTTCGCGGCCGGGTCGTCGCCGACCAGCATCAGCATGCCGCCGGTGGGGTGGGCGCCGTACATGTTGGCGTGACGCATCGCGTCGAGCGCGCGGTCGACACCAGGACCCTTGCCGTACCAGACCCCGGTGACGCCGTCGTAGCGCTCGGTGTCGAGGGTGACCGCTGACTGCGAACCCCACACCGCGGTGGCGGCGAGCTCCTCGTTGAGGCCAGGGACCACGGTGATGTCGGCGTCGGCCATCTCCTTCGGCAGGCCCAGCAGCAGCTGGTCGAGACCACCGAGCGGGCTGCCCGGGTAGCCGGAGATGAAGGTGCCGGTGCGCAGGCCGCGGCGCTGGTCGAGGGCACGCTGCTCGACGAGCATCCGCGCGATCGCCTGGATCCCGGTGAGGAGCACCGGGCCGGCTCCGACTCGATAGCGGTCTGCGAGGTCGTAGGCCTCGAACGAGGTCCCGGGCTCGAACACTGCGGTCATAGGGGTGACTCCTCAATCTGCCGGGCGGCGCTGGTGGTCCGTCTGGAGTGTTGGTCGGGACCGCCCGGGTGGGGGCTGTCCCAATCGACCACCCGCAGGGTGTGCGGGTGGCCTGGGTCACATCATCGTTGATAGAGCCGACGTGGTGCTAATCACCAGAGGCGGGTCACCAGGCGACGCTGAGGTACTGCGTCTCGAGGTACTCCTCCAGCCCGGCCCGTGCGCCCTCGCGCCCGATGCCGCTCTGCTTCACGCCACCGAACGGCGCCGACGGGTCGGAGACGAGGCCACGGTTGACCCCGACCATCCCGGCGTCGATCCGCTCGGCGACGTGCAGCGCCTCGCTCATCTCGCCGAAGACGTACGCGGCCAGGCCGAACTCGGTGTCGTTGACCGAGGCCAGCAGCTCCTCGGTGTCGTTCCAGATCACGATCGGGGCCACCGGGCCGAAGATCTCCTCGCCAAGCAGCGGCGAGTCCGGTGCGACCCCGGTCAGGACGGTCGGTGCGTAGAAGTAGCCCTCGGACTGCGGGATCTCGGCGCGGTGCGCAACCACGGCTCCCGCGGCCACGGCGGCGTCGACGAGGCCGGTGACGGTGGCGTACGCCTTCGCCGAGATGAGCGGGCCGATGTCGCTGCCCTGCTCGGCCGGGCCGACCTTCAGCGCCTCCACGGCGACACCGAGGCGGGCGGTGAACTCCTCGGCGACGTCGGCGTGGACGTAGAGCCGGTTGGCCGCGGTGCAGGCCTGTCCCCCGTTGCGGAACTTGGCGACCATCGCGCCCTCGACGGCCGCGGTGACGTCCGCGGTCGAGGTGACGACGAACGGCGCGTTGCCGCCGAGCTCCATCGAGGTGTTGACCACACGGTCGGCGGCCTGGCGGAGCAGGACGCGGCCGACGCCGGTCGAGCCGGTGAAGGAGATCTTGCGGACCCGGGCGTCGGCGAGCCAGGTGCTGACGATGCCGGGCGCGTCGAGGCCGGGCACCACGTTGACGACGCCGTCGGGGATGCCGGCCTCGGCGATCAGCCGGGCGATCGCGAGCGCGGTCAGCGGCGTCTCGGCGGCGGGCTTGAGCACGACCGTGCAGCCGGCTGCCAGAGCCGGGGCGATCTTGCGGGTGGCCATCGCGGCCGGGAAGTTCCACGGCGTCACGAGGGCGGCCACGCCCACCGGCTTGTGGGTGACGATGGTGCGGGTGCCGCCGGCCGGCGAGGGACCGAAGTCACCGTGCGGGCGCACGGCCTCCTCGGCGTACCAGCGGAAGAACTCGGCGGCGTAGCCGACCTCGCCGCGGGCGTCGGTCAGCGACTTGCCGTTCTCGAGGGCGATCAGGGCGGCGAGCTCGTCGGCGTCGCGCAGCATCAGGTCGCGGACCCGGCCGAGCAGGTCGCTGCGCGTGCGCGGCGGCAGCGCCGACCAGGCGGGGAGGGCCGCGGCGGCCGCGTCGACGGCCGCGGTCGCGTCGTCGGTGGAGCCGTCGGCGACGTCGGCGACCAGCTCGCGGGTGGCCGGGTTCTCGACGGCGAAGACGCCGTTGGCGCCCGGGCGCCAACGGCCGCCGACGAGGACGCCGCTGCCGGGCTCGAGGGCGTCGAGGTAGCTGGTCGCGGGGCTGGTCCTCGGGCTCGTGGTCACTTGGTCTCCTCCAGTGCGGTCGTGAGTACGTCCAGGGCCTCGTCGAGCAGCTCGTCGGAGATGCTCAGCGGGGGCAGGAAGCGGATGACGTTGCCCCAGGTGCCACAGGTCAGGGTGATGACACCCTGGCTGTGAGCGTAGGCGGCGACGGCCTTGGCGGTGGCGCCGTCCGGGTCGCCGGTGGCCGGGTCGACGAACTCGGCGGCGATCATCGCCCCCCGGCCGCGTACGTCACCCATGCGAGCGTCGCCCGCCTGCAGGTCGCGGAGCCTGCCGAGCAGGCGTGCCTCGATCGCGCGCGCCCGAGCGAGCAGGTCCTCGGCCTCGATGGTCTCGATCACGGCCAGCGCGGCGGCACAGGCGAGCGGGTTGCCGCCGTAGGTGCCGCCGAGGCCGCCGGGGTGGACGGCGTCCATGACCTCGGCGCGGCCGGTCACCGCGGAGAGCGGTAGGCCGCCGGCGATGCCCTTCGCACTGACCACCAGGTCGGGGACGACGTCGTCGTGCTCGACGGCGAACCAGGTGCCGGTGCGGCCGAAGCCGGACTGCACCTCGTCGGCCACGAAGAGCACGTCGTTGGCGCGGCACCAGTCGGCGAGCGCGGCGAGGAAGCCAGGCGCCGGGACGATGAAGCCGCCCTCGCCCTGGACCGGCTCGATCACGATCGCGGCGAGGTTGTCGGCGCCCACCTGGGTCTCGATCAGGGAGGTCGCCCGGGCCGCAGCGAGCTTGCCGTCGATCTCGGCGGCGTCGCGGAACGGGTAGGACATCGGGGCCCGGTAGACCTCGCCCGCGAACGGCCCGAAGCCGTGCTTGTAGGGCATGTTCTTCGCCGTCATCGCCATGGTGAGGTTGGTGCGCCCGTGGTAGGCGTGGTCGAAGACCACGACCGCGTCCTTGCCTGTGAACGAGCGGGCGATCTTGACCGCGTTCTCGACTGCCTCGGAGCCGGAGTTGAACAGCGCGGTGCGCTTCTCGTGGTCACCGGGGGTGAGCCGGGCGAGCTGCTCGGCGACAGCCACGTAGCCCTCGTAGGGCGTGACCATGAAACAGGTGTGGGTGAAGGCCGCGACCTGGTCGGAGACGGCGTCGACCACCCGGGCGGCGCTGGAGCCGACGGTGGTCACCGCGATGCCGGAGCCGAGGTCGATGAAGCGGTTGCCGTCGACGTCCTCGACGATCCCACCGGCCGCACGGGCGGCGAAGACGGGCATGGTCGTGGCCACGCCCTGGGGCACGGCCGCGACCTTGCGGGCCATCAGCTCCTGGGAGCGGGGGCCGGGCAGCGCGGTGCGCAGGAGGCGGGTCTGTTCGAGGGTCGAGGGCTCGGTCATGGGTTCAGCATGAGCCTCCACGACACATGTCGTCCAAGACCTTTTGACTACTACAATCATGCCTCATGAGCATGGATCTGCGACTGCTGCGCTACTTCGTCGCCACCGCCGACGCCGGCTCGGCGACGCAGGCCGCCGAGGTGCTGCACGTGACCCAGCCGGTGCTGTCGCGGCAGCTGCGCCAGCTCGAGGCCAACCTCGGGGTGCCGCTCTTCGCCCGCGAGGGCCGACGGCTGCGGCTGACCCGGACGGCCGAGGATCTCCTCCCCCGCGCCCGCGACCTGCTGGCGCACGCGGACGACCTCGATCGCGCCGTGGCCGTGCTCGCCTCGGGCCACCTCGACGAGCTGCACCTCGCCGTGCCCACGACGACGCTCACCGACGTGCTCGCCCCGTTCCTGGCGACCCTCGGGCCCGACGACCCGGTCGCGATGGTCCGCGAGCTCGACCCGCGCGGCGCCGCCGCGGCCGTCCGGGCCGGCGCCGACCTGGCGATCGTCACCCGGCCGCCGGCCCGGTCCCTGGCCTCGCGGGCCCTCGCCGTACTGCCGGTGTGGGCCTATGTCCGTCCCGAGGATCCGTGGGCGGGGCGGGGGTCCGTGGACGTACGCGACCTGGTGACGCGGCCGCTCGTGCTGCTCACCGACGACCTGCGCCCCCGACCGCTGCTGGACGCGGCGGTCGAGGACGCCGCCGTGGGCTACGGCGACGTCCTCGAGGTGTCCAACGCCCAGGTCGCACAGGCGCTCGCGGCCTCGGGCCGCGGGATCGCGGTGGTCTCCGACGACCCGCGCTTCGGCCTGCTGCCGCTGCACATCGAGGCACCGGCCGGGCGCGTGCGGATCAGGCTGTACGCGGCCTGGGACCCGCAGCACCACGCCGCCGAGGCCCTCTCCGCCCTGGCCGAGCGACTCTCGTCGTTCTGCGTCGAGCGCTACGGCGCCGAGGTCGCCGTCCGCTGAGCGGACATCGAGGTCAGGGCGGCCAGGATCCGGTCGGTGACCTCCTCGACCGGGCCGAGGCCGTCGACGGTGGCGAGGAGGTCGCGCTCGGCGTAGCTGTCGGCCAGCCGGCCGGTCTCGGCGGCGTACACCTCGAGCCGGCGACGGATGACCGACTCGGTGTCGTCGGCGCGACCCTGCTCCTCGGAGCGGGCCAGGAGCCGGCTCACCAGCTCGTCGGGGTCGGCCTCGAGCAGCACCGCTGCGTCGAGCGCGACGCCGGAGCGGTCCAGGATCGTGTCGAGCTCGGCGACCTGCTGCGGGGTGCGCGGATAGCCGTCGAGGAGGAAACCGTCGGCACAGTCGCCCTCGCACAGCCGGTCGGCGACCATTGCGTTGGTGATCTCGTCCGGTACGTACTCGCCCGCGTCCATGTAGGTCTGTGCCGCCGTCCCCAACGCGGTCCGCCGGGCGACGTTCGCCCGGAAGATGTCGCCGGTCGAGATCGCCGGCACGGCGAAGCGCTCGGCGATGACGGCGGCCTGGGTGCCCTTGCCGGCACCGGGCGGTCCCATGAGGAGGAGGCGCATACGAAGGGTGACCTTTCTCGAGGGTGGCGCGCTCACCCCCACGATGAGCGCGCCAGGTCGGAGGCTAGGTGCCGCTTCGCTGCGATCACGTTGCATCCGCGAGAATGCGGCCGGCGATCTCCTCGCCCACGCGTACGGCGCCGTCGACGTGCTGGAAGCCGTGGCCGGCGACATCGCTGCTGCCGAACTCGATCGGCCCGAGCGGCTCGCGCAGCACCGCGCCCCAGCGGGTCAGCCCGCCGAGGTCGAAGCTGGTCCCGTACGCACCGCCGGTGAGCTCCTGGTGCTGCCAGTCGCTCTCGACGTAGGTGATCGGAACCAGCGCGGCCTCGCCGAAGTAGGAGGCCAGCGACTCCAGCACCCTCCGCCGGCGCTCGTCCTCGGTCAGCCGGCCGACCGCGTCCGCGCGCTCGTCGGAGACGAAACCGACCAGGGTGCCGCGCGGCTCGCCCTCGGGGGTGTTGTCGTAGACCTCGTGGACCAGCTGCCAGGGCGCGAAGCCGGTGCCGCTGAGGCCGTCGGCGCGCCAGAACGGCGTCGCGTACTGCGCCTGCACCTTGATGACCAGCCCGAACGACTGGTGCTCGCGGGCGATCCGGTGCTCGGCCGGGAGCTCGGGACTGAACCGGATCCGCCTGACCAGGGTCGGCGGGACCGCGAGGACGAGGCGTCGCGCGGCGTGGATCTCGGCGCCGACGTGGACGACGGCGCCGTCCTCGTCCCACTCGACGTGGGTGACGTCCTGGCCGAGCCGGACCCGGTCCCCGAGTCGCTCGGCCAGGGTCAGCGGCACCCGCTGCAGGCCACCGACGACCCGGCGGTCGAGGATCACGTCGGCGTCGACGAGGTTGCTGAACGATCCCGCGCTGGCGGCCATCTGCACGGCCTGGAGCGCGGAGAACGAGTGGGCGGGCTTCGTGAGCATCGCCGGCCCGATGTAGAGGGCGACGTTGTCGACCGCGACCGGGTCGTCGCACTGCTGCTCGAGCCAGGCGCGGAACGAGACGCTGTCGAGGTGGGCGGCGTCGTCGAGCTCCCACGGCCGGGCCGGGTCCATCGCGGCGGCGAGCCCGTCGAGGGTCTTGGTCAGCTGCGCGATGGCGGCCGAGGTGGCATCGCCGACCGGCAGGTCCTCGCCGAAGCGGTGCGCGACCCCCGCCCTGTCGACGTAGAGCGACTCGCCCTCGCGGAAGCGCGGGTAGGTCGGCAGTTCGAGCTCGTCGAGGATGCCGAGCAGCGCGTCCTGGTCGGGCGAGACCCACTGGCCGCCGATCTCGAAGTCGGCCTCGGCCCCGGGCCCACCGTGCGCCTCGGTCCGCAGCCGGCCACCGACGCGGTCGCGCGCCTCCAGGACGAGTACGTCCTGGCCTGCCTGCGCCAGGCGCCAGGCCGCGGTCAGGCCGGTCACGCCGGCGCCGACCACGATCACATCATGGGTGGTCATGTCAGTTCTCCTGTGTGTCGTTGGGACGCTGGTCGGGACGCCGGTCTGGACGCTGGGCGAGCAGCGGGAGGCTCGGGTCCCAGCGGGTCCCGTCGGCCTGGTCGCGCTTGCGGCGGGCGATGCCCGAGAGGGCCTCGAGGACGACCCGGTTGGCGAGGAACGAGGTGATGTCGGCGTGGTCGTACGGCGGGGAGACCTCGACGACGTCGATCCCGACCACCGGCAGCTCGTAGGCGATCCGGCGGACCGCGTCGAGCAGCTGGCGGGCGGTGAGTCCGCCCGGCTCCGGGGTGCCGGTGCCGGGGGCGTGCCCGGGGTCGCAGACGTCGATGTCGACCGAGAGGAAGACCCCGTCGCACTCGTCGGTGGCGATGGTGAAGGCCTCGGTGAGGCACTCCTCCAGACCGCGGTGCACGATCTCGGTCATCTCGTAGGACCGCATGCCCTGCTCGGCCATCCAGTCCAGCGTCTCGGGCTCGGGCCAGTAGCCGCGCAGCCCCATCTGCAGGAACCGGTCGCCGCGCAGCGCGCCCGACTCGATGAGCCGGCGCATCGGTTGGCCGTGCCCGATCAGCGAGCCGAACTCGATGTCCCCGGTGTCGGCGTGGGCGTCGAAGTGGATCATCGAGACGCGACCCTGGCCGAGGTGCTGGGCGACACCGGCGGCATCGGGCCAGGCGATCGTGTGATCACCGCCCAGCACCAGCGGGATGGCGCCGTTGCTCGTCACCGCGTGCACGGCCTCCTGCAGGTCGCGCACCGACCGCTCGGCGTCGCCGGAGAACATCTCGACGTCGCCCGCGTCCAGCACCCGGATGTCCTGCAGGGCGTCGACCCGCATCGCCAGCGAGGGCCGCGAGCCGTCATGGGCCAGGTAGCAGGTCTGCCGGATGAACTGCGGACCGAACCGGGTGCCCGACCGGTGCGACGTACCTCCGTCGAAGGGGGCGCCGAGGATGACCACATCGGCACCCTCGTACGTCGCGGGGTCGGCCCAGTCACACCGGTCGACACCCAAGAAGGTGATGTCGGGGCCGAACTGGGTTCCGTAGCGAGCCATGGCGTTCTTCTCTCGTTCGATTCTCGTGGTGGATGGATGTGTCTATTCCTCGGTCGGGTCGACGACGAGGAACCGCTCGCCGGGACGACGGGCGAGGTAGAGGAAGTAGTAGGCGAGGGCGGCGACCACGATCCCGGCCGTGATCAGGACGTCGGTCCGCGCGGAGCCGGCCAGCGCGTAGCCGATCGCGCCGATGACGATCAGCGGCGGCAGCGGCCACAGCGGCATCCGCCAGCCCTGGGCGGCAGGGCCACGGCGGCGGGCGCGGAGCGCGGCGATCGCGACGACGACGTACATCGTGGAGATGACCACCGAGGTCACCCCGAGCAGCGCCTCGATCTCGACGGCGCCGGCGAGGATAGCGCCGGGGATGCCGATGACGAGGGTGGCGAGCCACGGGGTGGCGTAGCGGGGGTGCAGCCTGGTGAGGACACCGTTGACCGGTGCCGGCCAGGAGCGGTCACGCGCCGAGGCGTAGACGACCCGGGCGTTCTGCAGCACCATCACGATGACGGCGTTGAGGATCGCGATGGCGATGGCGACGTTCACCGCGACCGCGACGCGCTCGCCGCCCCAGGCGGCGACCCACTGGGAGAAGTTGCCGGAGGCGAGGTCGCTGAGGTCGTCGACCGCGAGGACGGTGGTCACGGTCGGGACGAGGATGACCAGACCACCCAGGCCGAGGGTCCAGAAGATGACGCGGGCGACGTTGCGGCGCGGGTCGACGATCTCCTCGGAGAGGTAGACGGTGGTGCCGAAGCCGCTGACCAGGAACGTGCTCACCGCGAGACCGGAGATGAGGATCGCCAGGGTGAAGGGCTCCAGGCCGTTCTCACCGATGACGTGCGGCGAGACCAGCTCGCCGGGGCCGCGCTGGACGTGGCCGAGCCCGAGGATCGTGACGACCACGGCGGCGATCATCTCGAGGGCGAGGAAGGTGCCGGTGACGACGGCGTTGGCCTTGATGTTGAGGATCGCCGTGGCGGTCGAGAGGAGCATCACGATCGCGCCGGTCGCGGCCCGCGGCAGCTCCACCAGGTCGGCCAGGTAGTCGGCGGTGCCGAGCGCGAAGATCGGTGGGATGAGCCAGAGCAGCACGCCCGCCAGGGAGAACGTCAACCAGCCCATCGACCTGCCGAGGGTCTGGGTGACCATCGCGTACTCGCCGCCGGAGCTGGCGGTGCGGGTGCCGAGCTCGGCGTAGCACGCGGCGATGGCGATCGAGACCGCGAAGCCCGCGACGACGGCCAGCACCGCGCCGCTCCCCTGGGTCGCGAACAGCTCCGGGACGATGATGAACAGGCTCGAGGCGGGCGTGATGCACGAGAGCACCAGCAGGACGGCGGCGCCGGGTCCGAGCACCCGGGCGAGCCGGGGCCGTTCCTGCGCCGGCTTCACCTCGTCCGGGCTCACCTGCATGGATTCGATCATCGCGGGTCTCCTTGGGATGAGGGTACAGCGAGTTTTGAACGCTGTACAAAACTTTGAACGGCATTCAAAGTGACCCAGATCACCGCTAGAGTCAAGGGGTGAGCCCGAAGATTTCGCCACGCGAGCACGAGGAGGCACCGTCGAGGTGACGCGCACACGCTCCAACCGACGCCTGGAACGACCCCGCGAGCAGGTCCTCGCGACCACCCTGGAGATGGTGGCCGAGGAAGGACTCGCCAAGGTCACGATGGCCTCCCTCGCCGCCCGGCTAGGCACCAGCGGCGGCCACCTCCTCTACTACTTCGGCACCCGCAACGGCCTGCTCCTCGAGACCCTGCGCTGGAGCGAGAACGAGTACGCGGCGCAGCGAGCACCCCTCTTGGAGAAGGTCGAGGAGGCCCGGGAAGGAGGCGTGGAGGCGCTGCTGGCATTCACCGACGTCTACCTCGCCCTCGACGAGCGCGACCCGCGCTGGCTGCTCTGGCTCGAGCTGTGGGCACGGGCGCCGTACGATGCCGAGCTCGCCGCCGCCCAGCGCGCGATGGACGACGAGTGGCACGCCGACCTGGTCCGGCTCTTCGCCGCGGCACTCCCCGAGGTGCCCGACCCTGAGGCCGTCTCCGAGCGCCTACGGGCGATGTGGGACGGCTTCAGCATCGGCATCGTCACCGGCGGTGGCACGACGCTGCGCGAGCGCGCCCTCGAGCACACCCGCGCAGCCGTCACCGGACGCGAGGGGTAGGGCATGTCGATCGCATCCTGGTTCCCCGAGGCGCAGCTCGGCATCTTCGTCCACTGGGGGATCTACAGCGTCGACGGCGTCGCGGAGTCCTGGTCGTTCTACGACGGCCGGGTCCCCTATGCCGACTACATGGCCCAGATCGACGGCTTCACCGCCTCGGAGTTCGACGCCGACGCCTGGGCCGAGCTCTTCGAGCGGGCCGGAGCGACGTACGCCGTGCTCACCGCCAAGCACCACGACGGGGTCGCGCTCTACGACACCGCCGTCGGCGACCTCTCCGTGGTCACCCGGGCCCCGGCCGGACGCGACCTCGTCGCCGAGTTCGTCGAGGCCGTACGCCGCCGGGGGCTGAAGGTCGGCCTCTACTTCTCCCACCTCGACTGGTCGCACCCGGACTACGCCACGGTGCGCCCGGCCGTGCAGCACCACGTGGTGCAGGACAACCCCTACGCGGTCCCACGGCCGGGCGCCGAGGAGCCGGCGCGCTGGGAGCGCTACCTGGAGTTCCACCGCGCCCAGATCCGGGAGCTGGTGACCCGATACGGGCCGGACCTGCTCTGGTTCGACGGCGAGTGGGAGCGCGACGAGCGGCAGTGGCGGATGCGGGAGCTGCGTGCCGAGCTGCGCGAACTCTCGCCCGAGATGGTCGTCAACGGCCGGATGCTCGGCCACGGCGACTACGTGACCCCGGAACAGGGCGTTCCGGTCGTGCCGCCGGAGGGCCCCTGGGAGCTCTGCCTGACCATCAACGACTCCTGGGGCTGGCAGCCGCAGGACGACAACCACAAGTCACCGCGCCAGCTCGTGCGCACCTTCGTCGAGACCATCGGCGGTGGCGGCAACCTGCTGCTCGACGTCGGCCCGCGCGAGGACGGCACCATCACCCCCGAGCAGACCGAGCGGCTCGAGGCCCTCGGCGACTGGGTCACGCGCCACTCCCCCGCGGTCCGTGGCATCCGCCGCGGCCTCCCCCACGGCCACTTCTACGGCCCGACCGCGGTCTCGGCCGACGGCCGCACCCTGTTCCTCTACGTCCTGGACCGCCCCAACGACTACGTCGTGGTCCGCGGCCTGCGCAACCAGGTGCTGAAGGCGTACGTCCTCGGGAGCGGCGTCGAGCTCGACCACCAGCGCATCGGCGGCCTCCACGAGGTCCCCGGCTGGGAGTACGTCTTCACCACCGACGACGCCCTCGACCCGCTGTGCACCGTGATCGCCCTCGAGCTCGACGGCGAGGTCTCGGTCCACCGGGAGCACGAGTCCCACTAGAGGAGATGCGCGGGAACCGCCTTCCTCAGGGCGGGACCCGACAGCCGCATGACGACCAGAGCCAGGGCCGTCAGCGCGGCCGCGACCCACACGGGCGCCAGGACGCCCGCCCCGGTCGCCAGGCCCAGCGCACCGAGGACAGGTCCGGCCGCCGCTCCGGTGTTCAGCGCAGCGGTCGCGTACGACCCACCCATCGTCGGCGCCCCCGAGGCGGCGTAGAGCACCCGCGCGATCAAGGTGCTGCCCACCCCGAACGCCAGTACGCCCTGCAGGAGGACCAGCCCGAGCAAGAGCAGAGGATGGGCCGCGGCGAGCGCCAGCGCGACCCACCCGGCCGGCAGCAGCGAGCCGCCGACCGCGAGCACGAGGCCGGGCCGGCGGTCCGAGAGCCGCCCCGCGAGCGTGACACCCAGGAACGACCCGATGCCGAACATCACCAGCATCACCGAGATCCACTCATCGGCCAGGCCCGCGGTCTCGGTCACGACCGGCGCCAGATAGGTCACCGCCGCTAAGGTGCCGCCGTTGACCAGGGCCCCGAGCGCCATCGCGAGGACGAGACCGGGCGAGCGAAGCTGGCCGAGCTCGGCACGGAGCCCGGGGCCGTCTGCGGCCGTCCGGCCCGGAGCGTACGCGACGCCCCGGAGGATCCCGATCGCGGCGGGAACGCACAGCAGCGCGATCGCCCAGAACGTCGTCCGCCACCCGGCCGCGGTGCCGAGCAGCGCCCCCGCGGGAACCCCCGCAACCATGGCGATCGTCGTACCGGAGAGGAGGATCGCCAGCGCGCGACCCTTCTGGTTCTCGGGCACGAGCCGAGTGGCAGCGCTCAGGGCGACCGCGAGGAACCCCGCGTTGGCGAAGGCACTGAGCACGCGGGCGACGAGCAGGAGGAAGAACGCCGGCGTGACCGCCGCGAGGACATGGCACCCCGCGAACACGAGCAGGCAGCCGAGCAGCGCGAGCCGAGGTGGCCAGCCTCGCGCGAACGCAGCCATCACCGGAGCGCCGACGACGATCCCGACGGCGAACGCGGAGGTCAGCAGGCCGGCCGTGCCGACGGATACGTCCAGATCGGCGGCGATCGCGGGGACGAGCCCCGCAAGCATGAATTCCGAGGTGCCCATGACGAAGACCGCCAGGGCGAGCAGATAGAGGGCAAGAGGCATCGAGTACTCCGAAGTGAGAGGTCACAGGGACGCTTCTGGTCACGACGGCCGGCGGCCCGGAGTACGCCACATTCACCCGCGCGGAAGGCGGGCGGTGTGCTCAGTGGTTCACGGGGCTGGCGGTATGACCGGCAGCCCCTGACCTGTCCGACTCGGGACTCGACATAGCCCTGACACTACCCGAAGGCATCACCACAGGTCTCGGCTCATGTCCGGCGCGTGAATCGGATGTCGCCGTTGGGTAGGCGTTCGTGGAGGTAGTCCGGGTCGTGGGCGCGGTGGTGGTGATGACTACAGAGCAGGGCGGCGTTGTCGAGATCAGTCGCCCCGCCTTGGCCCCATTCGATCCAGTGGTGGGCCTCGGCCCAGGTGCCGGGGATGTCGCAGCCCTCGGCCTCGCAGGTCGCTGACCTGAGCAGGAGCGCTCGGCGTTGGGCGGCGGTGAAGAAGCGTTCCTTACGCCCCAGGTCGAGGACCTCGCAGTCGCCACCGAGGACGGCGGGGAGAATGCCTGCGGTGCAGGCCAGACGCCTGGCTTCGGCGGCCGTGATCGGGGACCCGCCGAGGATCTGGGCGATGCCGGCCTCTTGGCGGAGCTGGTCGATATCGACGGTCACGATCACCGTGGTCGCGTCCCCACCGTGGATCGGGAGGCGGGCCGGGTCGAGGGTCTCCAGCAACTGGCACAACGCGCGTCCCAGGCGGCGGTCGTAGGGCAGGTACTCGCCGGTCTCGGTGCGGACACCGTCATCGCGCCGCGGTGAGGCAAAAGCCTCGAGGTTGGTGGCCAGCCGGTCCGCGGCCGCATCCGGGACCACCGCCGCGATCCGGGTGGTGCCATCCCCCAGACGCCGCATCGCCAGGCGGGTCTTCTTCCTCGCGTGGGCTTCCTCGGCGGCGAGGCGTCGGGCTTCTTCGGCCTCGGCGATCTCCGGGGCGATGACGTCGAGGATCCGGCGCCCCAGACGACGCAACTGGGTGGGGTCGAACCGGGTCGCGTAGGCGACCAGCGCTTCTTCGGCCTTGGTCTTGATCTCCGGGTCGAGCCCGGTCGGCAGGTCGTCGAGAGCGTTCACGATGACGTGGGCCTGGGCCGGGTTGCAGTCCCCGGCCCGCATCGCGGCCGCGACCAGTGCGTAGGAGCGGTCGAG
>NZ_FNFN01000016.1 GCF_900101045.1 Nocardioides sp. YR527
AAACGAAGAACAGTCGCTAAGCGAGCTCTCCCGAGCAAGAGAACCGTGTTGGTCTCGACACGCCTCCGCCTAGCGGCTCCGGCGGCTCGACCAGCAGTGGACGGCTCCGGCGGCTCGACCAGCAGTGGACGGCTCCGGCGGCTCGACCAGCAGTCGACGGCTCCGACGGCTCGACCAGCAGTCGACGGCTCCGACGGCTCGACCAGCAGTCGACGGCTCCGACGGCTCGACCAGCAGTCGACGGCTCCGACGGCTCGACCAGCAGTCGACGGCTCCGACGGCTCGACCAGCAGTCGACGGCTCCGACGGCTCGACCAGCAGTCGACGGCTCCGACGGCTCGACCAGCAGTGGACGGCTCCGACGGCTCGACCAGCAGTGGACGGCTCCGACGGCTCGACCAGCAGTGGACGGCTCCGGCGGCTCGACCAGCGGTGCTCCGGAGCAGACGAGTCAAGCCCAACCAGAGCCCGCAGAGAACGAGATCCACGTGTCGACCGTCCCACGAAGCCCCACGGTCTCGGACCATGACCGATCACACCCCGCGGTGACCCGATCCCAGAACCCAACAGCCGCACGATTCCGCTCCTGATACGCCACTTTCCACTCCCCCGGAGCATCAGAGACGACAGCCCGAGCGAACTGGAGGCCGAGCCCGCCCCGACGAGCACCGGCGACGAGAAAGAAGCTGTTCAGGATGTGTACGGGCCGGTCGGCGTCTCGAACCAGAGCGAACCCGATGGGGTGGATGTCGGCGGTGAGGATCCAGGCGTGCCAGCCGGGGTCGGAGCGGAGGGCGGCGTCGAGCCATTCGGATCGGAAGGTGCCGTCGGCGAACGGAAGGGTGGAGCTGAAGCGCGACATGTCGTGGCGGAAGAGCAGCCAGAGATGGCGGAGGGCGAGATGGTCCTCGGCCCGGGCGAGACGGGCGGTGATCGGGCCGGGAAGGTCAAGGTCGGTATGGAGGCTGGTCATACACGAAAGCCTCGGAGCGCGTCGCGCTCCGAGGCTTTCGATCATTATCTCATGCCGTCCGGCGAAGGATCAGGCGATGTGGAAGTCGCTCACGTTGACGTCCACGGCCACTACGTCGATGTCGAAGTAGTCCTCGGCGACCTCGATCACCTGGGTACGGATCGTGGCGGCGTTGCTCTTGACGTTGGTGCCGTAGGCGATCACGTAGGACACCGTGATGTTGGCGACGTCGTCGACGATGTCGACCGAGGTGCCCTCGTCGTCGATGGCGTGCACGCCGTCGATCTTGGCGACGACGTGGTGGACCAGGCGCTCGACGAGGCCCTCGCTCACCGTCGAGGTGCCGCGCTCCTCGCGGGCCGCACGCAGGACGCCGGTCAGCGTCGAGTTGGCGTCGGGTTCCGGCTCGACGACCGGCTCGGGCGCGAAGCCCGGCGCGGGCGCCTCGGTCACGGTCTCCTCGACCGCGGCGGGTTCCTCGACCGTCTCCGTCGCCGTCTCCTCGGTGGCGGTGTCGACGGCGTCGGAAACCTCGGCGGCCGGTGCCTCCGCAGCGTCCTCGGTCGGCGCCTCGTCGACGATCGCCTCGGTCTGCTCGGCGGTGGTCTGCTCGGCGGTGGTCTCCTCGGCGGTGGTCTCCTCGGCGGTGGTCTCCTCGACGACGTCGGTCGGCTCCACGGCGGTCTCGACCTCGTCGGTCACCTCAGCAGCCTCGTCAGCAACCTCGACCGTCACCTCGGCGTCCTCGGCATCGACCTCGACCTCGGTCGGCTCGCCTTCGACGACGTCCTCGACGACGTCGGCGACCTCGGCGTCGGCCTCGACCGGCTCGGTCACGTCAGCAGCGTCCTCGTCGGTGGCGTCCTCAGCGACCTCGACGGGCGCGTCGGCGTCCTCGGTCTCCACGGGCACCTCGTCGACCGCGACCTCCTCGGCGAGCACCTCACCCTCCGGCTCGACGACCGTCTCCTCAGCGTCGGCCTCGACCAGCGCGTCCTCCTCCTGGAGGACGGTCTCCTCGATCGCCTCGGCGGCCGGCTCGACAGCGTCCTCCGACTCGACGGTCTCGACGACCTCGACCTCGGAGACCTCGCCGTCGTCCGCGGTCACCACGGCGTCCTCGATCTCGGTCGACTCCTCGGCAGCGGCCTCCTCGACAACGGCCTCCGCGTCGAGCACCTCGCCCTCAGGCGCGACGACGGTCTCCTCGACCTCGGCCGGCGCGTCGTCGACAACGGTCTCCTCGACCACGGCGGCCACCTCGACGTCGTCGGCGGACTCGATCGCGTCGGCGGGCACGAAGGTGTCCTCGGCGTCGATCTCGACCTCGGTCGCCTCACCGGTCTCGGTCGCCTCGACGACGTCCTCGGTCACACCCTCGGCAACGATCTCCTCGACCTCGTCGGTGGTCTCGGCGGCAGGGGCGTCGGCGTCGGCGCCCTCGAGCGGCGCCTCGTACGTGCCCTCGGTCTCGGTCTCGGCGACCTCGCCCACGACATCGGCAGACACCTCGGTGTCCTCGACGGCGAGCTCGGCCACGTCGGCGGCGGGGGTCTCCTCGGCGTCGGTGACGACGTGCTCCGGGTCGGAGAGCGGGTCGACGACCGCCGTCTCGGCGACCGGCTCGACAGAGGGCTCGAGAACAGGCTCGGCGACGGGCTCGACGACGGGCTCGGTGGCCTCGACGATGCCGGAGTCGGTGACGTACGCGGTGGTCTCGGCGGCCACCTCGGTGGTGGCCAGGTTCTCACCGAAGACGGGAGCGGAGGTGTCGGTCGACGCCCCTTCCTCGGCCTTGGCGGGGTCGGTCTTGTGACGGTTGAAGATGCCGCTGATGAAGTCGGACATGTCGGCGCATTCCTTCGAGGTGAGGGGAGGTTTTTGAGTGGGCGCTCACGGTTGGGCGTGATGCTAGGGCGGGCACGCAGCGGGTCGGGGCGCGTGTCTTGGATTCCCTTGTCTTGTACCCCAACGTTCACCGACGCGAGGACCCCTTGTGTCAAACCTTCCGGGGACATTCGCCCGCCGTTCAGCCAACGTCGCAGACCCGCCGGAGCACGCGCTGTAGAACGACGGAAGAGCACGTACGTCACGACAGAACCGCGCAGGGAGAGACGATGAATCCACTGCTGCTCCCGCTGGTCGCCGCACAGGCGGCGTACGTCCATCGGACCATCGGAAAGGAGGCTCGTCCGGAGGGTCCGACGAAGGGGCTCGTACCGGGTCCGACAGGTGCGCCGCTGCGGCTGCTGGTGATCGGCGACTCGTCCGCGTCAGGACGCGGCGCACCCACCCACGACCTCGCCTTCGCCGGATCGATGGCCCGCGCGATCGCGAAGCGGACCGGGCGTCCGGTCGAGTGGCGGGCGCTGGGGAAGTACGGCGCGACCAGCGAGCGGATCCGGCACGGCATCCTCACCGAGGTCACCGGCGAATGGGACCTCGCCGTGCTCCTGGTCGGCGTCAACGACATCCTCGCGCGCCGCTCGGTCGAGGCGTGGACGCGGGACCTGACCGCCATCGTCGAGACCCTCGAGCAGCACGCCGTACGCACCGTCCTCCCGGGGATCCCGGAGTTCGGTGCGTTCCCGTCACTCCCCCGCGCCCTGCGGCGCTACCTCGCCGAGCGCGGGCAGGCGCTCGACGTGGCGGCGCGGCTGGTCTGCGCCGGGCGTACGTCAGTGCAGTGGGTCAGCTCCGCCGACCTCGGTCCCGCGGAGCCGTCCTTCTTCGCCGCCGACGGCTTCCACGCCTCGCCGGCGGGCTATGCGCGCTGGGCCCAGGCGGTCTGCGACCACCTCGATCTCTGACTCACGGCACGACCAGCTGTGCGAGCGGTACGTGGTGCTGGCCGGCGTGGGTGTCGCGGTCGCGCAGTGAGCCCTGCGAGACCGGGCGCGGGTAGGAGATCTTGACGACGTTGAGCGACGGGATCCGGAAGATCTGGACGGACCCGGGATCGACCCGGTAGAGACCGGCGACGACGTCCTCGTCGAGGAACGTCTCGTCGGCCGCGATCCGGTAGCCCTCGGCGTCGCGCATGAACAGCTCCATCGTGATCCAGAACGGCCCGGCGTTCTTGGAGCGGACCTCGATCGCGAGGTCCCCCAGGGTGGTCTCAGACATCGTGCTTCTCTCCCATCTCGGTGCGGAACATCGCGGTCGGCGTGAGGCTGTCGACGGCGTGGTTGAGCACGAACTCGTACGCAGCGCCCCGCTCGACCTCGGCCGGCGACCCGGGGAACGCCAGGCTGGGCAGGTAGTCCATGTCCTGCGCCGGCAGATGCAGCATCAACGGGTTGGCGACCTTGGCGACCGCGGTGGCCAAGGCCTGGTCGGCAGCACGGACGAGCAGCATCACCCCGACCTCGCGCGGCGGGTCGGTGGACGGGTCGAGGTCGCCTAAGACCGCGTTGTAGCCGTAGAGCCGCAGGTCGTAGTCGTAGTCCTCGCTGGTCAGGCAGAGGGTCTGCTCGACCCGCTGGGTGAACACGACATGCATCAGCGAGGCCCAGCCCTCGATGTCCTTCAGGATCAGCGGGTCGCGGATCGCGGAGAACGACATGGTCTCGTAGCCGGTGATCCGGGCACCCTCGAGCTTGATCGTGTGCTGCTCCGCGTGGTGGAACAGTGATCCCTCGACGCGCACCCGGCGCTCGTCGAGCGCGGTGTAGACGGCATCGCGCACGTCCAGGGTGCCGTCCGGCTCCCGCATCAGATACGGGTTGGCCGTCTCGTACAGCATGTGGGCGGCCACCGAGATCGGAGTGCACGCGGCGCTCTCGTCGAGCGGCTCGATGGTGAATCCGGTCCGGTCGATGGTCGCGAAGACGCCGCCCATCCGCGGGTTGGTCGTGCACTGGCCGCCGCACTCGACGATCTTGGCCGCGTGCCAGGTCGGGCCGGCGGGCATCCCCTTCAGCAGTGCGTACGCAGCGGCGTTGGCCGTGTCGGTCGCCCGTCCCGCCAGGACCACCTGAGCCCCGGCGGCGAGAGCCTCGGCGATCGGCTCGTGGCCCATCATCGCGACGATGTGGGTGCACTCCTCCAGGGTGGAGACGTCGAGCTCGCCCAGCGGCGGCAGCGGACGGATCCGGCCGGCCTCGAGCGGCTCCTTCAGGTCCGCCGCGCGCTGCTCGCTGTAGATCCGGGCGACCTTCATCGACAGGCCCTCCTCGGCGAGCAGGTCGGCGACGATCCCGGCGACCCAGTCGACGCCGTCGTCGGTGCCGCTGGTGCCGCAGGAGCCGACGATGAGCGGGATCCCGGCACCGGCCACGGCCCGGAGCAGGAGCCGCAGGTCACGGGCGACCGCGGCGGCGGTGGTCTTCGGCTTCGAGGCACCCAGGTAGTAGGGACCGGAGTCGGTGGAGCCGCCGTCGATGGCGATCACGTCCGCTCCCAGCGCGATCCCACGGGTGATCGTCTCCTCCGGGAACCCGGCGCCGAGCATCCCGCTGGGCACCAAGATGCTGACGGAGTCAGCGTTGTCGCTGGTCATCTGTTGTCTCTCTCTTCGATCAGGTGGGCGTTGACGGCATGTTCCGGGCTGCCCGCGAGGGCGCAGAGGAGCTCTCGGGCTCCCTCGAGTCCGGCGGCCCGGCGGGCCTGGGCGGACTGCCCGGCCAGGTGGGAGTGGACGACGATGCCGGGCACTCCGCGCAGCGGGCTCGCGGCCGGCAGCGGCTCCTCGGCGACGACGTCGAGCGCTGCCCCGGCGATCCGGCGCTCGCGTACGGCGTCGGCGAGCGCTTCCTCGTCGACGATCGCGCCGCGGGCGGTGTTCACGAGCACCGCACCCGGCCGCATCTGCGCGAACGCGTCCGCGTCGAGCATCCCTCGCGTCCGCGGGGTCAGCGCGGTGTGGACCGAGACGTGGTCGGCTTCCGCCAGCAGCTCGGGCAGCTCGACGAACCGGACGTCCGGGTCGGTCCGCTCGGCCTCGGGAACCGAGGTCGTGCACAGCACGCTCATCCCGAACGCCCGGGCGAGCGGAACGACCGCACGGGCGGCGGCGCCGTAGCCGATCAGGCCCAGGGTGGAGCCGCGCAGCTCGCGGCCGTCCGCGCGTGGCCAGCCGCCGGAGGCGACACCGGCCGCGCTCTCGACCAGCCGGCGGGAGGAGGCGAGGAGCAGTCCCATCGTGTACTCGGCGACCGCGTTGGCGTTGATCCCGGGCAGGTTGCTGACCGTGACCCCGGCACGGGCCGCCGCTTCGACATCGATCGCGTCGTAGCCGACCCCGGTGCGTACGACTGCTCGCAGACGTTCCGCGGACGCCAGGACCTCGGCGGTGAGCGGGTCGTGACCGACCAGGGCGCCCTCGATCCCGGCGAGGTCCGCGACCAGATCTCCGGACGGGTAGCGGGTCTCGTGACCACGGGAGCGGAGGAGGTCGTCGACCTCGTCGCCCGCCCGCAGGTAGTCGGTGGTGATCAGGATCCGGGCCACCGCGCTCACACCGCCCTCTCGACGTCGCCGCGCCGCTGAAGGCGGTCGATCCGCACCACGATCGCCACCGCGACCGCCGCGAGGACCGCGATGTCGAGCAACATCGTCTGCCAGCCCAGGATGTCGACCGCCCCGCCGATCAGGGCCGGGCCGAGGAAGGCACCGCCCTGCCAGCCGACCGCATAGAGCGCTGCGTACGTCCCGAAGACCCGCGCCGACGGCGCCAGGTTCCACAGCACGACGACGGCATTGACCAGGAAGGCCGAGGCACCGGCGGCGCCGATGCAGAACGCCACGACGGTGCCCGTCGGGGTCTGCACCAGGGTGCCGAGGAGCATGGCGGCCGCGAAGATCGCCATGCCGCCGATCATGGTGCGCAGCCGGCCGAAGCGCTCGGCGAGCAGCGCGGTCGGGTAGGCCGCGAGCAGGAAGGCGACCCCGCTCGGCAGGGTGAGTCCACCGGCGTCGCCACGCGACAGCCCCAGGGTCTCCATGCCGTAGGGCGTGACCAGCGCGCGCGAGCCGGCCCAGGCGCTGCCGAAGACCAGGATCGCGACGATCAGCAGCAGCCGGCTGCGGTCGGGGTCGCGCACGATCTCACGGATCGTGTCGCGGATGCGCGCCTGGCCGACGGTCGTCGACGCCTCGGCGGTTTCCTCGGCGGCGTCCTCGGCCACGGCGGCCTGGTAGCCCGGCGAGGAGCTGTCCCGGATCGAGAGGCACAGCACGGTGATCGAGACCAGGGTGATCAGGGCGATCACCGCGAAGGCGAGGGCCGGGTGGTCATCGACCAGCAGGATGCTGACCAGGGCCGCGACGATCACGGTGAGGCTGGAGGCGATCTTGACGGCGGCGTTGGCGCGGCTGCGGCGCTCGGGGGCGATGAAGTCGGGCACCAGCGCCTCGCCGATCGGCTTGAACGAGTTCGAGACCAGCGCGAACGCGACGATGACGACGATCAGCAGCGGCAGCGAGTCGGCCGTGTGCGGCAGGGTCACGAACAGCAGCGCCGCGAGCGGCATCCCGACGGCGAGGTAGGGCATCCGCCGGCCCCATCGGGTGCGGGTCCGGTCGGACCGGTTGGCCATCCACGGCTGGATGAAGATCCCGAGGAGGTTGTCCATGCCCATGATGAAGCCGACCAGGGCGGCGCTGGCCAGGTGCTCACGCAGCAGCGGCGGCACCTGGCTGTCGTAGAAGTTCCACATCGACTCCTGGGCGAAGACCGCCAGGGCGACGAGGAGCGTGATCCGGCGAGGTCCGAGCTGCCGTGGTGGTGCGGTGGGGATGGTGGTGCTCACGAGACGGACCTCCGTGATCTCTCAATGGTCTCTGTTGCCTGTGGCGGCGCTCACAGTAGTTTTGCTACAGCAAAACAGTCAAGAGGTGGCACCGCTGGAAAAGTGGCCTAGGATCGGGGCCATGTCGATCCCCTCCCCCGAGATGCCGGAGACCACGACCGTGGCCGAGCGCGTCTACCAGGCTCTACGCAGCCAGATCGGCTCCGGCGAGCTCGCCCCCGGCGCCAAGGTGACCGAGCGCGGCATGGCCGAGCGCCTGGGCGTCAGCCCGACCCCGGTCCGCGAGGCGATCCGGCGGCTCGAGCTCGACGGACTCGTGGAGCGGGTCGGGCCGCGTACGACCCTGGTGGCCCGGATCGAGGAGGACGCCAGCCACGACCTGGCCGAGGTCGAGGTCGCGCTGCGCGGCCTGGCCGCCCGGTTCGCCGCGCGGCACGTGAACGACGACGAGCTCGACGAGCTCGACCGGCTGCTCGACGAGGCCGACGACCTGGTGATCCTGATCCGGGCACGCCACCGCGAGGGCAAGGCGGTCGAGAAGCACGCCGATCGCTTCCTCGACGTGCTCGGCCGTTTCAACGAGCAGGTCAACGCCGCAGCCCACAACCCCGTCCTCCTACGCCTCCTGGAGCAGTCCCGCTCTCTGACCCGCTCACGGCAGCGGGAGATCTCCCGGGCGCACCTGCTGGCCGGCGACGACTTCGGCGCCGACCGCTACACCGAGCACCGCGACCTGGTCGTCGCCCTGCGCAGACACGACGCCGTCGAGGCCGAACGCATCGTCACCGAGCACGCCGCCCGCGGACTCCTCGACCTGCGGCGCGAGATCTAGGCCGTGGCAGGGGTATTCACCGGCTTCGCCACGATCAGCGTCCTCATCGCGCTCGGCGCCCTGCTCGCCCAGCTCAAGATCCTCGACCAGCAGGGCCAGCGCACCCTCTCGACGCTCGCGTTCTACGTCGCCAGCCCGGCCCTGCTGATCACAGTGATGGACGACAGCGACCTCGGCTTCGTCTTCTCCGGCAACCTGGTCGCCGTCGCCGGCGCCGTACTGGTCTCGGCGACCCTCATCGTCACCGTCGCGCGCCTGCGCCGCCGCGACCTGGGCACCACGGTGATCGCGACGCTGTGCGGCTCCTACGCCAACGCCGGCAACCTCGGCCTCCCGATCGCGTCGTACGTCCTGGGCGACCCGGTCCTGGTCGCGCCGACGCTCCTGCTGCAGATGCTCGTGCTCCAGCCGCTGGCGCTGGTGATCCTCGACGCCGACGCGAGCGCGACGAGGCTCTCGTTCTGGGCGATCCTGCGCCGACCGCTGACCAACCCGATCACCGTCGCCTCCCTGATCGGGGTGGCGCTCTCCGTCTCCGGTCTCGACCTCCCGACACCGGTCTCCGACCCGCTGGAGCTGGTGGCCGGCATGGCGGTCCCCTCGATGCTGATCGCCTACGGGGTCGCGCTCCGGCTCGGCCCGCTTCCCGGACGAGGCGTGCCGCCGCTCGACCTCGCCGCGGTGGTCGCGACCAAGCAGGTGGTGCAGCCCGTGGCGGCGTACGTCATCGGGCGGTTCCTGCTCGGGCTCGACGCCGAGGCGCTGCTGGCGGTGACGGTGCTCTCGGCATTGCCGACCGCACAGAACGTCTTCGTCGTCGCACAGCGCTACAACCGGGCCGTGCTGCTGGCCCGGGACGTCATCTTCGTCAGCACGCTGGCCACGGTGCCGGCGATCCTGCTGGTCGTCGTCCTCCTCGGCTGAGGCCCGACGAAAGTCCCTTGCGGCCACATCTCTTCGCGCGTACCCTCGCGATATATCGGGAAACTACGCCGACAGTCGATGCGGCTTCACACGGGACACAAGGGGAGATGACATGAGCAACCTCGACAACCTGCGGGTGGGCGAGGCCGATCGGGAGGAGGCGTCGGCGAAGCTCGCCGAGCACTACTCGACCGGCCGGCTCACCGACGACGACTACTACGAGCGCCTGGACGCGGTCTGGTCCGCGAAGGTCCGTGCCGACCTGGAGATGCTCTTCACCGACCTGCCGAAGAGCGCCCCGCAGCCACCGCAGGTCGCTCGCCGGCCCCGGCGAGGCCGACCGCGGGCGTTCCCGCTGGTCGCCTGCTTCCTGCTCGTGGCGATCGGACTGGTCGTGATGGGCGTGCCCTGGTGGGTCTTCGCCGTGATCGCGGTGGGGGCGCTCGTCTTCCGCAAGGGACACCGCCACTCACGCTGCCACGACCAGCACTTCCGTCATTCCGTGCACTGAATTCCGGATTCCATGGCCTCCACCCGGGCTCACCACTAGGTTGTGCCGCGGTCGCTCCGGCGGCCGCCAACCCCACAGCCCGCCGGTAAAATTGCCGCCAAGATTGTTTACAATATCTCGTGGTGTGCATCACACTGGCGACCTGCCCGCGATCGAGCGGGCGCCCAGCCCCCGAGGAGTCCCGATGAATCGCTCCCTTGCCCGCACCGCGCGCCGCGGTCTGGCAACTGCACTCGTTCTCGCCCTGCCGCTCGCGCTCAGCGCCTGTGGTGGTGGCGAGTCCACCGACGAGGGTGCCGACGGCGCCACCGAGATCACCGTCGGCGTGATCCCGATCGTCGATGTCGCCCCCATCTATCTGGGGGTGGAGAAGGGCTTCTTCAAGGAGGAGGGCCTCGACGTCAGCCTCGAGCTCGCCCAGGGCGGCGCCGCGATCATCCCCGCCGTGGCCAGCGGGCAGTACCAGTTCGGCTTCTCCAACACGACCTCCCTGCTCCTGGCCCAGACCCAGGACGTCCCGGTCAAGGTCGTCACCGCCGGCGTCAACGCCACCGAGGACCCGGCCGCCGACATGGCCGGCGTCCTGGTCAAGGCCGGCAGCGACATCACGTCGCCCAAGGACCTGGAGGGCAAGAAGGTCGCGGTCAACACGCTCAAGAACATCAACACGACCACCACCAACGAGCTCGTCCGTCAGGACGGTGGCGACCCGACCAAGATCGAGTACGTCGAGCTGGCCTTCCCCGAGATCGGCCCGGCCATCGAGAAGGGCGACGTCGACGCGGGTCAGGTCGTCGAGCCGTTCCTCACCATCGGCACCCAGGCCGGCATGACCGACCTCGGCTCCAACTTCGTCGCCGCCGATCCTGGCCTCGCGGTCGCGGAGTACTTCACCTCGACCAGCTATGCCGAGTCCGACGCCGACACCGTCGAGGCCTTCACCGCCGCGATGAACGAGTCGCTCGACTACGCCCAGCAGCACCCCGACGAGGTCAAGGAGATCCTCCCGACCTACACCGACATCGATGAGAAGGTGCTGGCCGAGCTGAACATGCCGCAGTGGACCTCCGAGATCGACGCCGAGTCGATCCAGAAGCTCGCGGACCTCTCGGAGACCGACGGCCTGTTCGCCAAGGACCCGGACGTGGACGCTCTGCTTCCATGAGCGTCGCATCACCCGAAGCAACGGCAAGGCCCATGGCCGGCACCCGCCCCAAGCGGGTCGCCGGCCGCGGCCGGGACGCAGTCCTGGGTGTGCTCGGCCTGCTCGTCGTCGTCGGCCTGGCCGAGGCGCTGCCGCGCCTCGGCATCGTCAACGACAGCTATCTCCCGCCGGCGAGCGCGATGTTCGCCGAGCTCGTCGACCAGCTCGGCGAGGCCGCCTTCTGGACCGACCTCGGCGCCACCCTTCGGGGCTGGGCCACCGGTCTGGCCATCGCGATGGCCGCCGGCATCGTGCTCGGCGTGGTGATCGGCTCGGTCGGCTTCCTGCGCGACCTGACCGCCTCCACGATCGAGTTCCTGCGCCCGATCCCCTCGGTCGCCCTGATCCCCCTCGTCGTGCTCCTCTACGGCAGCCGGCCGACCTCGGCGCTGATCCTGGTCGTGTACGCCTCGTTCTGGCAGATCCTCGTCCAGGTGCTCTACGGGGTCGCCGACGTGGACCCCGTCGTGCGCGACACCGCCCGCTCCTACCGTTTCTCGCGGCTGACCACCGTCCGCACGGTCGTGTGGCCCACCGCGCTCCCCTACGTCATGACAGGATTCCGGCTCGCCGCCTCGGTCGCGCTGATCCTCGAGATCACCGCGGAGCTGATCGTCGGCGTCCCCGGCCTCGGCAAGTCCATCGGCGTCGCCCAGTCCTCCGGCGCGGTCGAGAAGACCTACGCCCTGGTCATCGTCGTCGGGATCATCGGCGTCACCGTCAACCTGGTCGCCCGGGCCCTGGAACGGCGCACGCTCCGCTGGCACGTCTCGATCCGCAAGGAGGCCCGATGAGATTCGCACGGACCATCGCGTACGCCCTCGCCCTCCCGATCGTCCTGGTCGCGGTGTGGTGGTTCGCCTCGGCCGGCTCCACCAGCGTCTTCTGGCCACCGCTGTCCAAGATCGTCTCCGTCTTCGGGGAGACCTGGACCGCGGACCGCTGGACCGGAGACGTCCTGCCCAGCCTGGCGCGGCTCGCGGCCGGCTATGCCGTGGCGATGGCCACCGGTGTACTCCTCGGGGTCGTCATCGGCCTCTACCGCCCGGTCCGGGCGTTCTGCGAGCCGACGCTGGAGTTCTTCCGAGCGGTGCCTCCGCCGGTGCTGGTGCCGGTGATCGCGCTGTTCCTCGGCTACACCGGCGACGCGTCCAAGATCGTCACGATCGCGCTCGGCTGCCTGTGGCCGATCCTGCTCAACACCGTCGAGGGCGTACGCGGCCTGGACGAGGTCATGCTCGACACCGCCCGCTGCTACCGGTTCAGCGCCTGGACCCGGTTGCGGCAGGTGGTGCTGCGCGGTGCCTCGCCGCAGATCGCCGCGGGTGCGCGCCAGGCCCTGTCGATCGGCGTCATCCTGATGGTGATCAGCGAGCTCTTCGGCGCCAACCGCGGCCTCGGAGCCTCGATCGTGCAGTTCCAGCGCAGCTTCGCCGTCCCGCAGATGTGGACCGGGATCATCCTCCTCGGAGTGCTCGGCTTCCTGCTCTCGGTCCTGTTCCGTCTCGTCGAGCACTACTCGCTCGCCTGGTACCGCGGCCTGCGCCAGGCCGATCGCGGCGCCTGATCCCGAAGTCTTGAGGAGAATCCCGTGGCAACTGCCCTGGACGTACGTGGCCTGAAGAAGACCTACACCACCGGCGGCACCTCCCTGGAGGCCATCGAGCAGCTCGACTTCTCGATCGGCCAGGGCGAGCTGGTCTGCATCGTCGGCCCCTCGGGTGCCGGCAAGACCACCCTGCTGCGCTGCATCAGCGGACTGCTGGACGCCACCGACGGGGTCGTCGAGCTCGACGGCGCCGCCGTCACCGAGCCGCCCGCCGGGATGGCGGTGGTCTTCCAGGAGTACGGCCGCTCGCTGTTCCCCTGGCTCACCGTCCGCCAGAACGTCGAGCTGCCGCTGAAGGAGAAGAAGGTGCCGCGGGCGCGCCGGACCGAGCTGGTCGACGAGGCACTCGCGGCCGTCGGCCTCGCCGACTCGGCCTCCTCCCATCCCTGGCAGCTCTCCGGCGGTATGCAGCAGCGGGTCGCGATCGCCCGCGCGATCGCCTACGAGCCCTCGGTCCTGCTGATGGACGAGCCGTTCGCCGCCGTCGACGCCCAGACCCGGGCCGACCTGGAGGACCTCGTCCGCGAGCTGTGGAAGCGGCTCGGCGTGACCGTCCTGTTCGTCACCCACGACATCGACGAGGCCGTCTACCTCGGCCAGCGCGTGCTCGTGCTCTCCAACCGGCCGACGGTGATCCTGGAGGACGTGGCCATCGACCTCCCCGACGAACGCGACCAGCTGACCACTCGCTCCGCACCGCGCTTCGCGGAGCTGCGCGCACACGTCTACGAGCTGATCCAGAAGGCCAAGAAGGGCGAGCGGCCGGCATGATCGTCGCGGTTCTCGGGGTCGGTGAGGCAGGCTCGGCGTTCGTCGCCGACCTGCTCGCGGCAGGGGCCACGGTGCGCGCCTACGACCCGGCCGTCAGCGCACCATCGGGCACCGTCGCCTGCGCCTGCGAGGCCGAGGCCGTCGAGGGCGCCGGCCTGGTGATCAGCGTGAACTCGGCCGCCGACTCGGTCGACGCCGCCCGCAACGCGCTGGCCGGGCTGTCGGCGAGCACCGTCTGGGCCGACGTCAACACCTCCTCCCCCGCCCGCAAGCGCGAGGTCTTCTCGGTGCTGGGCGGCCGCTGCCTCTTCGCCGACGTCTCGCTGATGTCGACCGTGCCGGGCCTGGGCATCCGGGTGCCGATGCTCGCCTCCGGACCGGGTGCCGCCGAGGCGGCGCGGCTGCTGGGCGCGGTCGGCGCGAGCGTCGAGGTCGTCGACGGTGAGGTCGGCGACGCGGCGACCCGCAAGCTGCTCCGCTCGGTGTTCTACAAGGGCCTCGCCGCCGCGGTCCTGGAGAGCTTGGCCGCTGCCCGCGCAGCCGGGCTCGAGGAGGAGACCCGCGCCGAGATCATGCGCGAGCTCGACCGCGCCTCGGCCGCGACCCTCGACCGGCTCGTCGACGGCAGCCACCGTCATGCCGTACGCCGCTCCCACGAGATGGCGGCCGCCGCCGAGATGCTCGACGACCTGGGTGTTCCCCCGCGGGTCGCTCGAGCCAGCCGGGACTGGCTCGAGGATTTCACCTGATCGGTCGCGGCGGCGACTGTGTTGGTTTCGACCCGCCTACGCCTAGCGGCTCCGGCGGCTCAACCACCGCTGGTCGAGCCGGGAGGCCGCCTGCGGCCGAGCGCGTCGAGACCGACACACCAGCACTTCGCGCTACCTCTGGCGTGCCACTTCGCGCACGGCCTCGAGGACGCTGGCGAGGTGCTCACGCACGGCGGTGTCCGCGGCTGCGGGGTCACGCCGGGCGAGCGCCTCGATGATCGCGAGGTGCTGCGGCAGCGAGACCTGGGAGCGACCGGGTCGATAGGCGAGCCGGTACTGGTGACGTACGCTCCGGCCCTGGAGCCGCGCGAGCGTCTCGGCCGCGACCTGCTGGCCGGAGATCGCCACGAAGCGCTCGTCGAGCCGGGTGTTGAGCTTGGAGTAGGTGCCGACGTCGCCGGAGGCGACCGCGGCCGACATCTCCTCGCCCAGCTGACGCAGCTCGGCGATCTCCTCGTCGGTGATCTTCTCGGCAGCCTTGGCCGCGCACAGGGCCTCGACGGCGGCGCGGACCTCGACGATCTCGACGGCCTCCTCGACGCTCACCACCCGCACCCGGGCGCCACGGTTGGCGATCCGCTCGACCAGACCCTCGTGGGTGAGGTCGATCAGGGCGCCGCGTACGGCACCGCGGCTGGCCCCGAGCGACTCGGAGAGCTCGGCCTCGACCAGGCGCTGGCCGGCGACGAGCTCACCGTCGAGAATGTCGCGGCGGATCGCCTCCGCCACCTCGCGCTGGGTCACCGGGGTCGGCGAGACCGTCACATGTCCTCCTTGGTCGGGTCCGAGGAGCGTACCAAAATTGTTGACAATCTTGAGAGACGATCACGCCGACCCGGGATCAGTCGACCGCGGGAGCGATGATCCAGACCGCCGCGTCGGTGGGCAGGTCGCCCACGACCGGGTCACCGCTGTACATCACGATCTCGCCCTCGGGAAGCGGCGCCGGCTCCATGCCGCAGTTGAGGACGACGATCAAGTCGGTCTTGGTGTCTAGCGACCCGCCGACCCCGCCACGCCGGAACGAGACGACGCCCTCGGGCGCGTCCAGGATCTCCACGTCCTCATCGGCACCGAGCGCGAAGCTCCGTCGCGCAGTCAATGCCGCCCGATAGAACTCCAGCGTGGAGTCCCTGACACCGTTCTGGGCAGCCACGGTGAGGTCCACCCACTCGGCCGGCTGCGGCAGCCACGGCTGCGTCGGCAACTCCTCGTCAGGTACGTCGCTGAACCCGAAGGGCGGCTCGAACCCGCTCCACGGCAGCGGCACCCGGCACCCGTCGCGACCGCCCTCACCGGTCTCCGACCACGGATCCTCCTGGTACTCGGGTGGCAGATAGACCTGCGGCAGGCCCAACTCCTCCCCCTGGTAGAGATACGAGGACCCCGGGAGCGCCAGCATCGTCAGCGTCGCCGCGCGCGCCCGGTGGAGCGCCTGCAGTCCGTCGCCGTAACGCGAGCGGTGGCGTACGACATCGTGGTTGGACAGGACCCAGGTGGGCGCCGCCCGCGAAGGACCGAGCGCCTTCAGCGTCGACCCGATGACCTCGGTGAACGCCTCGGCCGACCAGGGCGCCTGCAGCCAGGAGAAGTTGAACGCCTGGTTGAACTCGTCGGCGCGTACGTAGCGGCGCAGCTCCGCCGGCCCAGGGGTCCAGGCCTCGGCGACCATCATCCGGTCACCGTCGAAGGAGTCGATCAGCTTGCGCCAGGCGCGGTAGATCTCGTGGACGCCCGGGTTGTCCCACATCGGCGCGTCGGTGACGCCGCGTTCGTACATCACCGCAGCGTCGGAGGTCGGCGCGAGGCCCTCGGGGACGACCTGGTCGCGCAGATCCTTGAAGAGGCCGTGGGCGATGTCGACCCGGAAACCGTCCACGCCCCGGTCGAGCCAGAAGGTGAGGATCTTGGTGAACTCCTCGACCACCTCGGGGTTGTGCCAGTTGAGGTCGGGCTGGTCGTCGTCGAAGAGGTGGAGGTACCACTGCCCGTCCTCGATCCGCGTCCACGCCGGACCACCGAAGACCGAGCGCCAGTTGGTCGGGGGCTCCTCCCCCGCCTCGCCGCGGCCGTCGCGGAAGATGTAGCGGTCGCGCGCCGCGGACCCGGGTTCCTCCGCGAGCGCCTCGACGAACCACGGGTGCGCCGAGGAGGTGTGGTTGGGCACCAGGTCGACGATCACCTTCAGGGCGAGCTCGTGCGCCCGCGCGATCAGCTGGTCGGCATCGGCCAGCGTGCCGAAGATCGGGTCGACGTCGCAGTAGTCGGCGACGTCGTAGCCGTGGTCGTTCTGCGGAGAGGTGTAGAACGGGCAGATCCAGATCGCGTCGACACCCAGCGCGGCGAGATAGTCGAGATGGTCGGTGATCCCCGGCAGATCGCCGATTCCGTCACCGTTCGAGTCCGCGAACGAGCGCGGGTAGATCTGATATGCGACGGCTTCGCGCCACCATGGCTGGTCCACGTAATGTCCCCATCAATCGTCGGTTTCTGCACGCCAGGCTCTCCCGCGGCCAAGCCCAGATCAAGCCTCCGGCGCGCGCAAGAAACACCAATACCCGTAGAAGCGCCTGGGCATGTAGGCTTGGCTGCGTTGAAGGAGGCGTCCCCACGCGCTTCGCGGTTGCTCTCGGTGACCGTTCGTGCAGCACTTGGTCTTCCGCAGAAGCAGAAATCAGGACTCGTGGATTCAACGCCCAAAGGGCGGCACGGAGTCGCCCTGTGTACACAAGGATTAGATTCATGACTCAGGGAACCGTGAAGTGGTTCAACGGCGACAAGGGCTTCGGCTTCATCGCCCAGGACAACGGTGGCGACGACGTCTTCGTGCACTTCTCCGCGATCCAGACCAACGGCTACAAGACGTTGGACGAGAACCAGCGCGTCGAGTTCGACGTCACCCAGGGCCCGAAGGGCCCGCAGGCCGAGAACGTCCGCCCGGTCTGACTCTGGCTTCCACGGCAGCCCCGCTCCTGCTTCGGCAGGGCGGGGCTGTCCCCCTTTTTGAGACCAGGTCGGTCAGACGGTCTCGGGAAGCCTGGTGACGTCGACCCAGCCCCGGGCCTCGCTGATCGTCTCCAGGTCACCGAGGGTGAGCGCGATGGTCGTGTTGGCGCTGCCCGCGGCCGGGTAGACCATGTCGAAGCGCTTCATCGAGGAGTCGAGCCAGACCTCAGCCGAGGCGGGGTTGCCGAACGGGCAGACGCCACCGATCGCGTGGCCGGTCATCGGCTCCACGTCCTCGGCCGCGAGCATCCGCGCCTTGGTGCCGAAGTGGGCCTTGAACTTCGCGTTGGCGATCTTGGCGTCGCCGGCGGCCACGATCAGGATCGCGGCGGTCCGGTCCTCGGTGTAGAGGCTGATGGTCTTGGCGATCTCCGCCGGCGAGACACCGAGGGCGGCCGCGGCGAGCTCGACGGTCGCCTTCGACTCGACCGACTCGATGATGTCTCCACCGCGTCCGAATCGGTCCAGGTGCGTGCGGGCCAGCTCGATCGACATGGACCTCACCCTAGCGGCGCGTCCCACCACCGAAGGAGTCGGCGACAGCACGGTCGGTGAAGATGCGGTACTCCATCGGCGAGGGCGACCCGAACGGCGCTTCCGGCACCGAGCCACAGACGATGACCAGGTTGCCGGAGCGGCGGCCCTTCATGGTCGCCGGCTCGACGCCGACGACCATGTCGCCGAGGTCTCTGGCCACTGCGACGAAGTCACGCGCCTGGGGGAACGGCGCCCGGTCCACGAGGTTGGCGACGAAGACACCGGAGGGCGCGAGCACGCGGCGTACGTCCTCCACGAAGGCCGCGGAGGTGAGCTCGGCCGGGGTGCGACCGCCGTCGAAGGCGTCGAGGATCACCAGGTCGGCGAAGCCGTCGCGTACGCCGCCGATGCCGCTCTTCCCGTCGACGGGGCGCACCTTGATGCCGCTGCGGGGCGGGAGCGGCGCCTCGCTGCGTACGCGCTCGATGACCTCGACCGACGGCTCCAGCACGATCTGTGAGGAGCGCGGCCGGGTCGCATGGACGTAGCGCGCCAGCGTCATCGCGGCGCCGCCGACGTGCAGAACTCGCACTGGCCCTGGAGGCAGTCGGTCGATAACATCGCCGATACGCCTCATGTAGTCGAACACGAGGCGAGTCGGATCCCCCAGATCGACAGCCGACTGCTGCATCTCGTCGAGCTCGAGCACATATACATCGTCGGCCATAGCGGAGATACCCTACCCCCCACATGGAAATAGGGGACCTGTTCCTCTATTGTGACCTGCGCTACAACGGCACCATTGCCCGCTATGGATGCATCTCGGATACCCCATGGGGCATCCACGCATGTTTCCAGATCACCCTCGCCGATCCCCCACACCCCGTCCGGCGAGGAACGAGAGGAAGTCAAAGCAGCGTGACAAGCATCGAGGAAGTCACGATCGGGGCGTTCAGCCAACCCCTGGTCGCGATGTCGTTCATCATCTCCGTACTCGGCTCATGGGTCGGTCTGACCTGTGCGACCCGCGCTCGCCGGCGTGGCTCAGGCGCCGGTGCCTGGCTCTGGCTCTTCGGCGCGGCCGCCTCGATCGGCGGCGGCGCGATCTGGTCCATGCACTTCATCGGCATGCTCGCCTTCGACAGCCACGTGGCGTACGCCCTCGACGTCGGCACCACCCTCATCTCGCTCGCCGTCGCGATCATCGCGGCGATGGTCGGCATGCTCATCGCGACCGCCATGCGCGGCAACGCGGGCTACATCGTCGGTGGCCTGGTCACCGGTGCCGGCGTGGGCGCGATGCACTACACCGGCATGTACGCGATGGACATGAGCGCCCAGATGGTCTGGAAGCCGCCGGTCGTCATCCTCTCGATCGTGATCGCGCTGGTCGCCTCGGCGCTCGCGCTCTTCTTCGCCTTCAACGTCACCACGCTGCTGATGCGCGTGGGCGCCGCGGTCATCATGGGCATCGGCGTGTGCGTCATGCACTACACCGGCATGCTCGCTCTCGAGATCCACAGCTCTCCCGAGGACAAGCTCGGGCACGTCAGCGGCGCCGACCCGGTCTATCTCGCCATGCCGATCTTCGCGATCTCGGCCGGCATGCTCATCGTGATCGGGTTCGCCACCATGTTCGCCGGCATCAACGACGACCTCGAGGACCCCTGGACGCCGGTCACGCGGACGACCTCGGACTCCGGCTCCCACGCGATGATGCCGCAGCGGCCGGAGATGGCACAGCGCTACAACACCGGGCCGCAGCCGATCACAGGCCAGCAGCCGGCCCTGTCACAGCTGCAGCAGTTGCAGCAGCCGCAACAGCCGCAGCAGCCGCTCCAGCCGCTCCCGACGCGGCAGCCCGCAGCCTCGGGCAGCCCGCAGGCGGGTCAGCCCAACGGTGAGCCGGTGAGCGAAGGCTTCGGCAACGCGTTCGCCCAGCGCCCGCAGCGTCCGACCCAGCTGCGGCCGCAGAACGGACGCTGGACGCCCCGGCCCTACGCCCAGCAGGCCTCCAACAGTGCCTCGGAGCCCCAGCCGGACTTCTTCAGGCCTCAGGGTGGGCAGCCCGCCGACGAGGCGGGCAGCGAGCGGCCGGCCCAGCCGCAGCAGGCCCGGCCGCAGCGCACGCCGGGTTGGCTGCCGCCGCGCAACGACAACAACCTCTGAACCTCACTCCCAGAAGACGCGCTCGACCACACCGTGGGCGAGGCGGGTCATCCGCAGGTAGTCGTTGACCAGCTCGTCGGTCGCGCCCGCCGGATAGCCGAGAATGGCCGCTACGGCGTGCTGTTCCACCGGCCCGGCGGGCAGCGAGTCCGCCGGACGGCCGCGCGCGAGCGTGACCGCGTTACGGACCCGGCTGACCATCCGCCACGCCTCGATGAGCGTCTCGGCGTCGTGGTCCTCGATCAACGAGGCGTCGCGGGCGGCCTGCAGTGCCTCGACGGTGCGTGGCGTGCGCAGCCCCGGAACGGCGTACGCATGCCGCATCTGCAGGAGCTGGACGGTCCACTCGATGTCGGCGAGCCCGCCGCGGCCGAGCTTGAGATGGGTGTTCGGGTCGGCGCCGCGTGGCAGCCGCTCGTGGTCGACACGGCCCTTGATGCGGCGAACCTCGACGACGTCGTCCTCGCTCAGCCCACCCTCGGGGTAGCGCAGCGGGTCGATCATCTCGGTGAACGCATCGCGCACCTGCTGGTCGCCGACGACGGCGTCGGCACGCAGCAGCGCCTGCGACTCCCAGATGCCCGACCACTTGGCGTAGTAGGAGGCGTACGCCGGCAGTGTCCGCACCAGCGCGCCCTGACGCCCTTCGGGGCGCAGGTCGGCATCGATCTCCAGTGGCGGGTCGGCGCCCGGCAGAGCAAGCAGCCGGCGCAGGTCGGCGATGACCTTGAGCGCGAACTGGGTCGCCTCTCCCGGATCGGCACCCTCGACGGGCTGATGGACGAAGAGCACGTCGGCGTCGGAGGCGTAGGAGAGCTCGAACCCGCCGTAGCGGCCCATCGCGATGATCGCGATCCGCGTCGGAGGCCCGTCGATCCCACGGCGGGCGACCTCCTCGGCCACGACGGTGCGCAGCGTGGCCTCCAAGGTGGCGTCGGTCAGCCGCGACAGAGCAGCACCGATGGTGTCGATCCCGGCCTCGCCGAGGAGCTCGGCGGCCGAGATCCGGAACAGCTCGCGACGGCGGATCGCCCGGATATGGCGTACGGCCTCCTCGGCGGAGGTGGTGGTGCGACGGCGGGCGGCGCGGGCGACCATCTCGTCGGTCAGCGCCTCGGCGGACAGCGGCGCCAGATCGTGACCCAGGAGGCGCAGCGCCTCGGGCTCCCGCTCGAGCAGCGCGGTGGTGTAGCGCGAGGTGGACAGGATCGTGGCGAAGTGTTGCGCGACCAGGCCCTCGTCGCGCAGGGAGCGCAGATACCAGGGCGTGGCGCCGAGGGCGTCGGAGATCCGGCGGAACCCGAAGAGCCCGGCGTCGGGATCGGAGCCCTCGGAGAGCCACTGCAGCATCACCGGCAGCAGCGCCCGCTGCAGGGCCGCGCGCCGGGAGACGCCCGTGGTGAGCGCCTCCAGGTGGCGCAGGGCGGCCTTGGGGTCGGCGTAACCCAGCGCGGTCAGCCGCTCCTCGGCGGCCTTCGCGGAGAGGTGTGCCTGACCGGACGGGATCCGGGCGACCGCGTCGAGGAGCGGTCGGTAGAAGAGCTTCTCGTGGAGGCGGCGTACCTCGATCCGCTGGTGGCCCCACTCCTTCTCCAGCCGCACCACCGGGTCGCGCAGGTAGCCGAGCGAGCGCGCCAGCCAGCGCAGCGACTCCTCGTCGTCGGGGACGACGTGGGTGCGCCGCAGCCGGTGGAGCTGGAGCCGGTGCTCCATCCGCCGCAGGAACGCGTAGGCCTCGTGCATGGCCTCGCCGTCCTCCCGCCCGACGTAGCCGGATCGGGTCAGCGCCGCCAGCGCGGAGAGCGTGGTGGGCTGGCGGATCCCGGTGTCGGTGCGGCCGTGGACCAGCTGCAGCAGCTGCACCGCGAACTCCACGTCGCGCAGGCCGCCGGCGCCGAGCTTGAGCTCGCGGTCGGCCTCCCGGGACGGGATGTGGGCGATGACCCGGCGCCGCATCTTCTGGGTGTCGGAGACGAAGCCGTCGCGATCGGCGGCCTTCCACACGAACGGGTTGACGGCGTCGACATAAGCCTCGCCCAGAGCCAGGTCGCCCGCGGCCGGCCGGGCCTTGAGCAGCGCCTGGAACTCCCAGGTGCTCGCCCAGCGCTCGTAGTAGCCGACGTGGCCGGCGATCGTGCGCGAGAGCGCGCCCGCCTTGCCCTCGGGACGCAGCGCGGCGTCGACCGGCCAGATCGTGCCCTCGCCGGTGTGGGCCGAGCAGACCTGGATCAGATTGCTGGCGAGCTGGGTGGCGACCCGCAGCGAGACGTCGTCGCCGACCCCGTCGGCGGCCTCGTGGACGAAGATCACGTCCACGTCGGAGACGTAGTTGAGCTCGTGGCCACCGCACTTGCCCATCGCGACGACGGCCAGCCGGACCTTGTCGACATCGTCCCCCACCCGCGCGCGGGCGACCGCCAGCCCGGCGTCGAGGGTCGCGCAGGCCAGGTCGGAGAGCTCGGCGGCGACGTCGTCGACCGGGAGCTGGTGGGCCAGGTCGCGGGCGGCCAGCCGGAGCAGCCAGCGGCGGTACTCCACCCGGAGCGCGTCGACCGCCTCCGCGTCAGGGACCGTGGCCACCGGGCTCTCGTCGCCCGGCTTCGCGCCGACGGCCTCGAGCAGCGAGGCCCTGAAGACGTACGCGGCGGGCCTGGTGGTGCCGAGGGTCGGATCGGCCAGCTCACGCCAGTGAGCGGGATGGCGGGCCAGGTGGTCGCCGAGCGCGGGCGAGGCGCCGAGCACCGAGACCAGCCGCATCGCGGTGCCCTCGTCGCCGGCGAGCTCGTCGACGAAGCCGGCGCCCTGGGACTCGGCGAGCATGACCAGACCGGCCAGCGCCGCGTCGGGGTCTGCCGCCTGGCCCAGGATCGCCAGCAGCTCCTGGGCGCAGGGGCCGAGACCTGCCAGATCCGCCAGGGCCGTGTCCGGGTCGTTGAAGCCGAGCCGGAGCAGCTCGCCCTTGCCTGGCAACGTCATGGCCCCGATTGTGTCACTGGCCCGTTTTCAGGCGCTCCAGGGCCTAGGGGTCGAGATGACGCCTCCGCGGGTGCCGCCCGGGGCGACGGCGGCGCTGCGTTCACGAACCAGGCGAGCGAACCCGAAGGCCAGCGGCTGCCAGGTCTTGATCAGCTCCTTCTCGGCGAAGGTGGCCGTCGCGACCACGTCCTCGACGCTGCGTCCGATCTGCTCGAGCTCCTCGACGGACTCCTCGGCCCAGACCGCGACCGCGGCGGCGTCGACCTCGGGGTGGAACTGCACGCCCCACACGGTCGGGGCGAACCGCGCCGCCTGGACCTGCCCGTCGATCGAGCGGGCCAGCTCGACGGTGCCCTCGGGAAGCTTCCCGACGACGTCGCGGTGCCAGTGCATGGAACGGTCGTCGCCCGCCAGCAGGCGCATCAGCGGGTCGAAGAGCACCTCGGGCTCCCAGGTGACCTGGCGTACGCCCACGGTCAGCCCGAACGGGCTGCGCTCCACGCTGCCGCCCAGGGCCATCGCGGCCAGCTGGTGGCCCAGGCAGATCCCGAGCGTGGGGATACCGGCCTCGGCGGCCTGCGCGATCCGCTCGCGGGTGACCTGGAGCCAGGGGTGCTCGTCGTCGGAGTCGGCGTCCATCGATCCGCCCATGACGAGCAGCCCCGAGTAGGAGGCGTTCAGCGACGAGAGCGGCGGGATCGGCTCGGCGTACGCCCGACAGACATCGACGCACATGCCCGCCTCAGCCAACCAATGACCGAACAACGCCGGCGGAACTGTCTCCTCGTGCTGAATCACAAGCACTCGGGGAAGACTCACGACATCACTCCCACTCTCCCGTTCGATCCAGTGTGGCAGCACCGGATCGGAAGTGTGGAATCGGGCTTGAGTTTCCCTGACAACCAGTTATCGGAGGTCAGATGACCGGCAGCATCCGGGAGCGCTCGTAGGCGGTCACCTGCTCGCGGTAGGCGGCCCACTCGGCGCGCTTGTTGCGCAGGAAGAAGTCGAAGACGTGCTCGCCGAGGGTCTCGGCGAGGAGCTCGGAGTCCTCGGCCATCCCGATCGCCTCGTCGAGGTTCTCCGGCAGCGGATCGATGCCGAGGCTCTTGCGCTCGCGCTCGGTCAGCGCCCACACGTCGTCCTCGGCCTCGCGCGGCAGCTCGTAGCCCTCCTCGATGCCCTTCATGCCCGCGGCCAGGATCACGGCGAAGGCCAGGTAGGGGTTGCAGGCGGCGTCGAGGGACCTGACCTCGATGCGGGTCGACTGGCCCTTGAGCGGCTTGTACATCGGCACCCGGACCAGCGCCGAGCGGTTGTTGTGACCCCAGGCGACGTGGGCCGGCGCCTCTCCCCCGCCGATCAGGCGCTTGTAGGAGTTGACCCACTGGTTGGTCACCGCGGTGATCTCGCCGGCGTGACGGAGTACGCCGCCGATGAAGCTGCGCCCGGTCTTGGAGAGCTGGTATTCGGCGCCCGGCTCGTAGAACGCGTTGGCGTCGCCCTCGAACAGGCTCAGGTGGGTGTGCATGCCCGAGCCCGGGTGCTCGGTGAACGGCTTGGGCATGAAGCTGGCCCAGATGCCCTGGCTCAGCGCCACCTCGCGGATGACTGTACGGAAGGTCATGATGTTGTCGGCGGTGCTCAGCGCGTCGGCGTAGCGCAGGTCGATCTCGTTCTGGCCCGGACCGCCCTCGTGGTGGCTGTATTCCACCGAGATCCCCATCGCCTCCAGCATCGTGATCGCCTCACGCCGGAAGTCGGCACCCATCGACTGGGCGGTGTGGTCGAAGTAGCCGCTGGAGTCGACCGGGGTCGGCTCGCTGCCGTCCCTCGGGTTGTCCTTGAAGAGGTAGAACTCGATCTCCGGGTGCGTGTAGAAGGTGAAGCCCTTCTCCGCGGCGTTGGACAGGGTGCGCTTGAGCACGTAGCGCGGGTCGGCGTAGGACGGCGAGCCGTCGGGCATCACGATGTCGCAGAACATCCGGCCGGTGGACGGGCCGTCTGCACGCCACGGCAGGATCTGGAACGTGCTCGGGTCCGGCAGGGCGAGCATGTCGGCCTCGGTCACCCGGGCGAACCCCTCGATCGCGCTGCCGTCGAAACCGATGCCCTCCGCGAAGGCGCTCTCGAGCTCGGCCGGAGCCACCGCGACCGACTTCAGATAGCCGAGCACGTCGGTGAACCACAGCCGCACGAAACGTACGTCCCGCTCTTCGAGTGCCCGGAGCACGAAGTCCTGTTGCTTGCCCATGCGTGAACACTAACGGTCCGACGTTACGGCTGAGACCTCCGCGCCACGCCGTGGCCGGGCTCAGCCTCTGGGACCCTTGAAGATCGAGATCACCAGGGCGACCCCGAACCCCGCCAGCGCCGCTCCGAGGACCGACCACGCGGTGCTCGTGCCGCCTCCGCCGAGATAGCCCATGCCGGTCAGCGCCAGCGCTCCTCCGGCAAGGAGGAGCACCGCAGCCACCAGGAGTCCAAGAGCCTTACCCACAGTCATGACACCGCAATCTAGCCTCGGGCTAGGTGATGACCAGGGCAAGGGTCACCAGCGAGGTCATCCAGGAGACGAAGCTGCCGACCAGGAAGTATTCGGTCACGTCGTTGATGCTCGGCCCGTCGTTCCCACGGAACGACTGCAGCTCCGGCCAGCGGATCAAGCCCTTGGCCGCGACCACCAGGCCGGCGGCGGCGAGGTTGCCGGTGAGACCGAGCCCGAAGATCGTCAGCCGCTCGAGCGGGCCCAGGAGCCGGCCACCCTTGAGGTTGTTGCCGTCGACACCGTCGAGCGGGTTGGCCACCTTGGCGACGTCGAGGACGAGCTGCACCACGACGTTGCCGGTCGAGACCTGGACCAGCAGGCCGCCGAAGACGAGCAGCACGGCCTCGGGGCGCGCCGACTCGACCCAGACCCAGGGCGCCTGCTCCGCCCAGGCAGCGACCGGTCCACCGACCTCACCTGCCACCGGGGCCAGCAGGATCCCGACGAAGATCGTCCCGCCGAGCAGGGCCAGCGGAATCCCCGGCCGGGGGTTCGCGTCGGAGCCCTCGGGCGGGTGGGCCAGGAAGCCCCACAGCACCGTGATCCCGGCGATCACGATCACCGCCGCCAGGTCACCTCCGAAGAGAGCCGAGAGCAGGCCGAAGGCGATCACCGCGACCGCCCCGATCGCCTCGGGAACCCAGCGGATCCGCTTGAGCGGGTCGAGGAGCGAGTGGGCGAAGTCGACCGTCCCGATCCCGATCAGGAGCAGCGCTATCCAGCTCATGCCGCCGCCTCGCCTGCTCGCCGACGCTCGCTCATCGGACCTCCCCCAGAAGCTCGTCGGAGCGCACGATCACGGCGATGCCGTCGCGGCGGACGCGCTGGGATACCGCGGAGGGGGTGATGTCGAGCTCGGCGGCGATGGCCTTCTGAGACATGGCGGAGAGCATGCCAGAAAGCACCGACACCGAGGACCGATCCAGGCGAGAAAAGAGCTCGTCGCGGGAGATGATCGCGGCGTTGATCGCGGCCGGGTCCGGCCCGCCCGCGTCTTCGGCGGGCTGATACCAGGTCCGTACGCTGCGAGAGGCCGCCTTGTTCTCGGCGTTCTCGGCGGTCTCGATCGCCGCCCGAGCGGACCACCACCCCGGCCCGTCCTCGACCCGGGGGTCGTCGCGGAGCACCCGGGTCTCGCCCCAGCCGATGCCGTGGCGTACGCCGACCACGGGGTCGAGCGCGATCCGCAGCCGGAACGTGGCCCGGATCGCGGCGCCGACGGTCTCGAAGGCTCCCTGGTACTCATCCCCGACCGTGATCCGCAGCGGCGTGACCGGCTGCCACTCCCGGTTGATCCCCTCGATCGCGTCGGCGAACGCCTCGTGGACCTTCGCGCGGTCGGACTTGGTGCGCGAGCCCACGAGGTCGCCGATCACGGTCGCCACTGACGTCATATGAAGATCATACCTTCATTCTCACGTGATGAAGGTATTTGATTCACTTGATACGAATGAAGCGAGGAGGTTCAGCCGGCGACCATCGCGGTCGCGCCCGGCCCGGTGAGTTCGTCCGGCCCCACCTGCCGCCCGGACAGCGCGAGCACGATCGTGATCGCGGTGCCCCGGACCTCCGGCCCGCTTCCGATCACCGTGTCGGCATCGGTGGCCACAAGGCGTACGCGCTGGGCTCGCTCCTTGCCACCGCCCCACTTCAGCGAGGTCTTGGCCAGGTAGCCCAGCGCCGTGACGACATGCTCGACCGGGTAGTCGCGCCGCAGTCCCAGCGGACGCCGGATGTCCTCACCATGGGCGAACTCCTCGACCAGGCGGGTGGCGAGCGGGGCCGGCGGAGTGGCGGTCAGACCGGCGACCTGGCGGTACGCCGCCAAGGTCTCGGCCGGATCCTCGGCGCGCTCCCGGTCGACACCCGTTTGGTTGTCCCGGTCGAAGTCGCCGCGCGCGGCGATCATGCGGCGTACGAACCCCAGCCGGGTCGTCGTCGAGACGTCGACCATGTGGGCGAGCACGTCGTGGACGGTCCACCCCACGCACAGCGACGGCGTCGCCCACTGTGCCGGGGCGAGGGTCTCGAGGTCTCGGATCAGCGCCTGACGCTCGGCGTGTACGACGGACCAGACCAGGCTCTTGGACGACATGATCAGGACGCTACCGCGACCCCGGACCCCACGCCCCGGCATCAGGGACCCGCTACCTCACCGGCTGCTGCAGCTCCGTGACCCAGGCATCCTGGTCCTCGGGCATCTCGAGGTAGATCTCGCGGCAGGGTCCGGCGAACTCGAGCCCGGCGTCGGAGACGTGGCGGGACAGCTCCTGCCAGGCCTCGCTGATCCCCGTCATCGGGCCGCGGTAGATCGCGGTGACCGCGCGGTCGTGTGCCGGGACGGTGCCGAGCTCGAGGCCGTCGACGGCCCTGCCGCCGAGCTCGGCTCCGGCACCGAACGACATCCCGTCGCCGAGGGCGTCGTACCAGCCGATCGCCGGCCCGGACGGTTCGATCCCGGCAGCCGCGAACGCGTCGTAGACACGCCCGAAGAGGGGGCCGACGCGGCGGCCGACCTCGTCGACGTCGTCGACGTGGTCGGTGAGCTGGGTGAGACTGAGGGCCGCGAGCGGCTTCTCGGTGTAGGTGAGGGTGGACATGGCATCTCCTTCCAACAGTCGAAGACGTCGCTCCACCTCGCCGAGGCGCCGGCCGTCGGCCTCGATCTGAACGCGCAGCTCGTCGCGGCGCCGATGAAGCAGCGCAGCGAGCTCGCCCGGCGTACGGCCCTCGTCGAGCAGGTCACCGACCTCCTCGAGCGAGAACCCCAGCGACCGGAACGCGACCAGTGCGTCGGCCCGAGCCAGCAGCGCCGGCTCGTAGAACCGGTAGCCGCTGTGCGGGTCGACACGGGAAGGCGAGAGCAGGCCGAGGGAGTCGTAGTGCCTCAGCATGCGCACCGACACCCCGGCGAAGCGAGCGAAGTCTCCGATACTCAACATGACGCCATCAGCCCATCGCCTGACACCGTGTGAGGGTCAACTACTCCACCGGAACCCGGGCCTCGATCTCCGCGAGCCAGGCGGCCGGGGAGGCGTCCGAGGGCATCCGCCAGTCGCCGCGGGGCGACATGGTGCCGCCGTTGTGGACCTTCGGCCCGTTGGGCAGCGCCGAGCGCTTGAACTGGTTGGCGAAGAAGCGCTTCACGAACACCTCGAGCCAGGCGCGGATCTCCTTCATCTCGTACGCCGCCCGCTTGTCCTCGGGGAACCCCGGGGGCCACTCGCCGGCCTCGACGTCGTGCCAGGCGTTCCAGGCCAGGAAGGCGATCTTCGAGGGCGAGAACCCGTTGCGGACGGTGTGGAAGAGGGTGAAGTCCTGCAGTGCGTACGGGCCGATCTTCTGCTCCGTCGACTGCAGCTCCTCCCCCGGCACGAGCTCGGGCGAGATCTCCTGGTCGAGGATCTCCTGGAGGACATCGTCGGCGGTGCCGTCGAACTGCTCGGTGGTGATCACCCAGCGGATCAGGTGCTGGATCAGGGTCTTCGGCACGCCCGCGTTCACGTTGTAGTGCGACATCTGGTCGCCGACGCCGTAGGTGGCCCAGCCGAGCGCGAGCTCGGAGAGGTCGCCGGTGCCGAGGACGATGCCGCCGCGCTGGTTGGCGATGCGGAAGAGGAAGTCCGTACGCAGCCCCGCCTGGACGTTCTCGAAGGTGACGTCGTAGACCGGCTCGCCGTCGCCGGCCGGGTGGCCGATCTCCTTGAGCATCTGGGTGGCGGTGGGGCGGATGTCGAGCGTCTCGTAGGTCGTCCCGAGCGCCTCCATCAGCTGGATCGCGTTGGACCTGGTGTCCTCGGAGGTCGCGAAGCCGGGCATCGTGAACGCCAGGATGTCGCTCGCCGGCCGCCCCAGGCGCTCCATCGCCTTGGCGGCGACGATCAGCGCATGGGTGGAGTCGAGCCCGCCGGAGACGCCGACGACGATCTTCGTGTCCGGGCCGATCGACTGGAGCCGCTTCTCGAGCCCGGAGACCTGGATGTTGTAGGCCTCGTAGCACTCCAGCGCGAGCTTGTCGGGGTCGTCGGGGACGAACGGGAACCGGTCCACCTTGCGCCGCAGCCCGTCGCCGGTCAGCGGCGGCGCCAGCTCGAACTCGATCTCGGCATGGAAGGTCGCCTCGGCCCGGCGGTTGTCGTCGAAGGTGCCCTGCCGGATCCGCTCGGCGCGGATCCGCTCCAGGTCGACGTCGACCACCGTGCGCCGCGGCCCGTCGGGGAACCGCTCGGTCTCCCCCAGCAGTTCGCCGAGCTCGTACGCCATCGTCTGACCGTCCCAGGACAGGTCGGTGGTCGACTCGCCCTGGCCGGCGGCGGTGTAGACGTACGCCGCCAGGCACCGGGCGGAGGCCGATTGGACCAGGAGGCGGCGCGCGTCGGAGCGGCCCACCGTGATCGGGCTGGCGGAGAGGTTGAGCAGCACGGTCGCGCCGGCCAGCGCCGCCTTCGCGCTCGGCGGCACCGGGACCCACATGTCCTCGCAGACCTCGACGTGGAAGACGAGATCCTTGACGTCGGTGCACCGGAAGAGCAGCTCGTTGCTGAGCGGCACCTCCTCGCCGCCGAGCATGATGGTGCCGTCGGCGCCGTCGCCCGTGCCGTACCACCGCTTCTCGTAGAACTCGCGGTAGGTCGGCAGGTAGGTCTTGGGCACCACGCCGAGCACCTCGCCGCCGTGGATCACGACCGCCGTGTTGAGCACCCGGTCGCCGTGGCGCAGCGGGGCGCCGACGACGATCACCGAGAGCAGTTCCTCGGAGGCCACCACGATCGCGCTGATCGCGGCGTGCACGGCGTCGAGGAGGGTCCGCTGCAGGACGAGGTCGTCGATCGAGTAGCCCGAGAGGCACAGCTCAGGGAAGACCGCGACCGCGACTCCCTCGTCGGAGCACTCTCGGGCCTGCGCGATCACCTCGCGCGCGTTGGCCGCCGGGTCGGCGACGGAGATCGGGATGGTGCACGCCGCGACCCGCGCGAAGCCATGGGAGTAGGCGGAGTAGAAGTCCACACCCGGAGTCTAGGTGCTGGCCGGCATCCCGATCCCGCCACCGACCGCGTACGACCTCAGGACAGGTCGCGGATGCGGATGTTCCGGTAGGAGACCACGTCTGGGGTGCTGCCGTGCGCCTGGACCCCGACGTGACCGGTCAGCCCTCGGCTGCTGGAATCGGGGTCGTTGGGACGACCGGGGAACGGCAGCCCGGGCAGGTTCTCGAACTCGTTGATCACGACACCGTTGCGGATCACGGTGTACTGCTGCCCGACGACGCGGATCTCGAGGTCGTTCCAGGTGCCCTTCGGGGTCGGCCGCGCCTGGGCCAGGGTGAGGTCGGCGAAGCCGTAGATCGACCCGGTCTTGCGGGGGTCGTTGCTGCCGCCCTCCGGCGAGTCGTTGACCTGGATCTCATGGCCGCAGTTGACCGCGATCCAGGACAGGTTGCCGGTCTCGCTGCCGTTGAACGTGGTGGGGCATCCCTCGACCGGACCCCACAGCTCGGGGAAGCGCACCTGGACGCCGCTGTTTCCACGGGCCGCACCGGGCGCGTCGTCGCGGAACTGCAGTCGCAGCGAGAAGTCGCCGTACTCCCGTTCCGGGTACCACAGGGTTCCGAACCCGCCACCCGCGCCGGCACGGCTGCGGATGGTGCCGTCCGGCACCAGGTCGAACCCACCGTCTCCGGCGTACGCCCAGTCACCGAAGGAGTCGGCCGAGCCGTCGAAGAGCACGTCATAGCCCTCGACCTTGCCCACCTGCGATCGGGCTGCGGCGGACCGCAGCCGGCTGGCCTCGGCTCGCGTCACCTCACCGGTGGCGACCAGATCGGCGGTGACGCCGCGGACGTGCGTCACGAAGGCCCCGTGGGTCCGCCATGTCCGCTCGTCGTCGATGACGTCGTTGATGGTGCAGCCGGAGCGCAGGGTGCTGTTGGCGACGCCGGTGTCGAGATCGAGGAAGACCACGCTCGTGCGGGCATCGGGCGCCGGACAGGTCGCGGCCGTCGAGGGTGTCTCGGCACGAGTCGCGGCGGCGGCTCCGATCGGACCGCCCAGGCACAGGGCGGTGATCCCGAGGACAGCCGACCCGACGGCGAGCCGGGTCCGCGTGCGGCGTGTGGAGGGGAAGCGAGACATCGAGACTCCGAACGTCGGGACGCCGAATGAGATGTGATGCGCGTCACGCCGGATGCTAGTGTCGACAGTCGCCGACTTTCAACCGTTCCTGAACGACTTTCGCGGATAATCTTCGAAAGTGGTCTTCCAGGTCAGCCGGCCGAGCGCTCCATCACGATCTCCTCCGGACCGTCGTCGATGGGGCTGGGAACCGTGGCGGACTCCACGAAGCCGAGCTTCTCGTAGACGGCGTGGGCGCGGTCGTTGCCGACGAGGTGGGTGAGGCGCACGGGCAGGTCGCCGGCGCGGGCGATCACCTCGCTCAGCAGCGCGCTGCCGGCGCCGGAGCCCTGGGAGTCGGGCAGGACGTACAGCTTCCAGAGCATCAGGTGGTCCTCGAAGACCGAGTAGGAGGCCATCGCGACGACCCGGTCCTCGACCTCGGCGACGAGGACGGTGCCGGCCCCGATCCCGGGGAGCACCGCGTCCGGGATCCACCACTTGGCGATGCCCTCCTCGACGTACGCCTCGCCGGTGATCGGCGGGTATGTCGCCCGCCAGGTCGTCACGCCGACGTGGATCACCGCGTCGAGGTCCTCCGCCGTCGCCTGTCGCACCCGCATGGACGCGACGATAACCAGGAGCGTCGGGGCTGTCGCTCCGTTTAGCGTGGACATGTGCTGATCCGACGTGAACGTCTCGAGGACGTGGCCGACATCCGTGCGGTCACCGCCGCCGCCTTCTCCGGCGCGGAGCACTCCGCGCCGCCGATCGAGCCCGACGGGGTGCCCGGGGAGGCGACGCTGGTGGGGTGGCTGCGCGAGGATCCGGGCTGGATCCCGGAGCTCTCGCTGGTCGCCGAGGCGCACGGCGAGATCGTGGGCCATGTCGTGGCCACCCGCGGCGAGCTCGCCGGTCGGCCCGCGCTCGGTCTCGGCCCGGTCAGCGTCTCCCCCGCACGCCAGCGCGACGGCGTCGGCTCGGCGCTGATGCACGCCGTCCTCGGCGCCGCCGACGCCATGGGCGAGCCGGTCGTCGTCCTCCTCGGCTCGCCGGACTACTACGGGCGCTTCGGCTTCGTGCCCGCCTCCTCGCTCGGGATCGAGGCGCCCGAACCCGCCTGGGGCGACTACTTCCAGGCACGGCCGCTGGCCGCGTACGAACCGGGTCTTCGGGGTTCGTTCCGCTATGCCGCCCCGTTCGACCGGCTGTGACCACCGCCACAGCGCGCCCGGTGTGAACTCGGCCTACGCTGGAGGTAGTCCGTGGACTCCATCAGGGAGCTGCGAGATGAACCCAGAAAGGCTCGATGATGAGCACGAACCCCTCTGCTGAGGAGACCGCACCGTACGGTTCCGGCGCCGCGGGCAATGCGCCCGCGAAGCCCGTGAAGAAGGTGCGGACGCATCATCTTCGCGAGATGAAGCAGCGTGGCGAGAAGATCACGATGCTGACCTCCTACGACATGTACTCCGCCCAGATCTTCGACGAGGCCGGCGTCGACCTGCTGCTCGTCGGTGACTCCGCCTCCAACAACGTCCTCGGCAACGAGACGTCGCTTCCGGTGACCGTGGACGAGCTGCTGCCGCTGACCCGCGCGGTCTCGCGCAGCGTGAAGCGGGCGATGGTCGTCGGCGACCTGCCCTTCGGCTCCTACCAGGCCTCGCCGGAGCAGGGCTACCTGACCGCGGTGCGGTTCATGAAGGAGGCCGGCGCCCACTGCGTGAAGCTCGAGGGCGGCGCCGAGATGGCCCCGGTGATCAAGAAGCTGACCGAGGGCGGCATCCCGGTCATCGCCCACATCGGCTTCACCCCGCAGTCCGAGCACGTGCTCGGCGGCTACCGCGTCCAGGGCCGCGGCGACAACTCCGACCGGATCATCGACGACGCCAAGGCCGTCCAGGAGGCCGGCTCGTTCGCGGTGGTCATGGAGATGGTCCCCGGCGATGTCGCCGCGCAGATCACCAAGGAGCTGGACATCCCCACCATCGGGATCGGCGCCGGCCCCGACTGCGACGGCCAGGTGCTGGTCTGGCAGGACGCCTTCGGCATGCGCAGCGGCAAGATGGCCCGCTTCGTGAAGCAGTACGCCGACGTGAAGTCGGTCCTGTCCGAGGGTGCCGAGGCCTACATCTCAGACGTCAAGGGCTCGACCTTCCCCGGCCCCGAGCACACCTTCTGAGGATCTGCGACACAGAAGTGGTCGATCCGGGCCGTCCGCCGGCTCGGGTCGACCACTTCGCGGACTCGCCCGGCTACACGCGTCGCGCCCTGGCGGCGGCGAGCCCGACCAGGCGGGCGACCACCATGGCGACGTAGAAGACCCCCGCGATCTGCTCGATCATCACCACCGAGCGGGCGTGCGGGAGCACGGGCACGATGTCGGAGAGGCCGACCGAGGTCAGCGTCGTGAACGAGAGGTAGAGCAGGTCGAACCACTGCCGATGGTCGCCGAACGAGCCGGGCCAGATCACCTGGATCGCCGCGTACAGGTAGGCGAAGGCCCAGGCGACGACGGTGAACGCGGCACCGGTCGCGAAGAGCTCGTCGCGGGTCACCACGTCATCGTGGAAGAGATAGCGGATCATCGCGTAGGAGACGAACAGGTAGAACGGGACGTGGAAGAAGGCCGAGGTCAGCACGACCCAGCCCTCGTTCGGCGCGACGGACTCCCACACCGCGAAGATCGTCGCCGGTCCACCGAAGATGATGGCCGCCCAGGAGAAGGCCGGAGTCATGCGTACGGCCGCGACCGCTGCCAGCAGGAGCAGCAGCTGCAGCACGCCCAGTACGGCGCGGCCGGCGGTCGAGCCGTCGAGGAAGGGGTAGGCCAGGATCGCCACCACCTGTCCGAGCAGCAGCACCGCGGAGGGGTGTTCGCGCATCGCCCTGATCACGTTCGTCACAACCGCACACCCTAGAGCCCACCGGGCCAGTACCGTCGACACCATGCGCGCTGCCATCGCACTCGCCTCCGTGATCGCTCTCGGGCTCTCGACCGCCGCATGCGCGGGAGACTCCTCTCCCGCATCCACTCCCCCGCCGCTGAACCCGTCGGGCTCGCCGAGCGCCCCCGCAAGCGCCTCCTCGTCGGCTCCCCCGGCCGTGCTGCCGACCTCCGATCGGGTCCCGGAGCTCGATGTCGAGGTGGTCAACGACGAGCTCGACCACCCCTGGGACGTCGCCGACATCGGCGAGGACCGGTTCCTGCTCACCGAGCGCGACCGGGCGGTCCTGTCGCTGGTCGAGGGCGGCGAGCGGCGCGAGATCCCGCTCGAGGACAACGACATCTGGGTCTCCGGTGAGACCGGGCTGATGGGGCTCGAGATCGACCCGGACTTCGCCGAGAACCGGCGCATCTACACCTGTCAGGGGTGGAACGACGGCCAGGACGTACGCGTCATCTCCTGGACCCTCGACGCCGGACTGACCCGGGCCACCCAGGAGCGGACCCTGATCGACGGTTTCCCGACCTCGTCAGGAAGACACGGTGGCTGCCGGCTGCTGATCACTGCCGACGGGGCGCTCTGGGTCGGCACCGGGGACGCCGCCAACGAGGAGAACCCGCGCAGCCTCGACTCCCTGGGCGGCAAGACGCTCCGGCTCGACCCGGAGACCGGCGAGCCCTGGCCGGGCAACCCGTGGGCCGGCGACGAGGGGCCGCGCCGATTCATCACCAGCTTCGGCCACCGCAACGTGCAGGGGCTGGCACAGCGCGCCGACAGCACCATCTGGTCGATCGAGCACGGCTCCGACCGCGACGACGAGGTCAACGAGATCACCCTCGGTGGCGACTACGGCTGGAACCCCGGCCCCGGCTACGACGAGTCGGTGCCGATGACCGACCAGAACCTGCCCGGAAAGCAGATCGAGGCGGCCTGGGACTCCGGCAACCCGACCGTCGCGACCGGTGGTGGCACCTTCATCCCGGTCCAGGAGCGGTGGGGCGCCTACGGCGGGGCGCTCGCGGTCGCCGTGCTCAAGGATCAGGAGCTGCGGATCCTCTCCTTCGACGAGTCCGGGAAGCTCACCGACGACAGCTCACCCGAGGTCATGCGCGACTACGGGCGGCTGCGTACGGTCTCGCTGGCCGCGGACGGCGACCTGCTGGTCACCACCGACAACGGCGGTGAGGATGTGCTGCTCCGGGTGACCCCGCGCTGAGGATCAGCGGTCCTCGTTGCCCGCGTCGCCTTCCCAGGCCTTGTCTTCCTTGTCCCAGCGCTCGTTGTTCTCCTGAACGTGATCGAGCGCTCGGGAGGCCTCGGCGTGGGAGGCGTAGGGACCGAGACGGTCCTTGGCCTTGCAACCCTGGTACGGCTCGACGGTCTTGTGCTTGAGGCAGTAGTAGAACTCGCCCGCGTGCTCGTCGCTCATGCTTCCAACCTACCGTTGTGCGAGATGTTCGCGTGGGCAACAGCGCTGTTACAAGGATTTCAGTAGGTTGCCTTCATGAGCCAGATGTTCGACGCCTACGAGACTCGGGATCCGGCCTTCGACGAGATGTTCGTCGGCAGCGAGCTCCGGCCTCCGTACCAACGGCTCGGCGAGTCCCTGCGCAGGCTCAGCGCTGCCGAGCTGATCAGCCGGGTCGAGGCGATGCAGGCCAGCTACCTCGACCAGGGCGTCACCTTCGACATCGGCGGGGAGGAGCGGGCCTTCCCGCTCGACATCGTGCCGCGAGTCATCGAGCGGGACACCTGGGCGACGATCGACAAAGGGGTCCAGCAGCGGGTCAGGGCCCTGGAGCTGTTCCTCGCCGACGTCTACGACGAGGGCAAGGTGTTCGATGACGGGGTGATCCCACGCGAGGTGATCACCACCTCCAGCCACTACCACCGCGCCGCCGCCGGGGTGCACCCGCCCAACGGCGTACGCGTCCAGGTCTCGGGCATCGACCTGGTCCGTGACAACGCCGGGGAGTTCCGCGTCCTGGAGGACAACGTGCGGGTCCCGTCGGGCGTCTCGTACGTCATGACCAACCGTCGCGCGATCTCGGCCGCGCTCCCGGAGACGATCGCGGAGCACCGGATCCGGCCGGTGGCCAACTATCCGCAGAAGCTCCTTGCGGCGCTGCGCGCGGCCGCTCCAGCCGGTGTCGCCGACCCGACCGTGGTCGTGCTGACCCCGGGCGTCTACAACGGCGCCTACTTCGAGCACGCGCTGCTGGCCCGGACGATGGGGGTCGAGCTCGTCGAGGGGCGCGACCTGGTCTGTCGCAACGGGCAGGTGCTGATGCGTACGACCAAGGGGCTCGCCCCGGTGCACGTGATCTACCGGCGCATCGACGACGAGTTCCTCGACCCGGTCCACTTCCGGCCCGACTCGATGCTCGGCTGCGTGGGGCTGATCGACGCCGCCCGGATGGGCAACGTGACCCTGGCCAACGCGGTCGGCAACGGCGTCGCCGACGACAAGCTCGTCTACACCTACATGCCCGACATCATCCGCTACTACCTGGGTGAGGACCCGGTGATCCGCAACGTCGACACCTGGCGGATGGGCGATGCGTCCTCGCGCGAGGAGGTCCTCGACCGGCTCGACGAGCTCGTGCTCAAGCCCGTCGACGGCTCCGGCGGCAAGGGGATCGTCATCGGGCCGGCGGCCTCCGCGCGCGAGCTGGAGGTGCTGCGCGGCAAGATCCTGGAGGATCCCCGCTCCTGGATCGCGCAGCCGGTGGTGCAGCTGTCCACGGTCCCGACCTTCATCGATGGAGATCTCGGGGCGCGGCATGTGGACCTGAGGCCGTTCGCGGTCAATGATGGCGACAAGGTCTGGGTTCTTCCCGGTGGCCTGACTCGGGTGGCGCTCGCAGAGGGCGAGCTGATCGTGAACAGCTCCCGTGGCGGCGGCTCGAAGGACACCTGGGTGCTCGCCGGACCGACGTCGTCCCGGCCGTCCGGTCGGGGTCAGGGTCAGTCTCAAACGCAGGGGGTTGCGTGATGCTGAGTCGCATCGCCGAGTCGATGTTCTGGATCGGGCGCTATGTGGAGCGTGCCGAGGACACCGCGCGCATCCTCGACGTACAGACCCAGCACATCCTCGAGGACGCCGCCACCGACGAGGAGACCGCCTGCCGCTCGCTGCTCGCGGTGATGGGCATCGAGCTCTCCGCGGAGGAGAAGGTCGGGCTGCCGCAGATGCTCGACATGCTCGCCTACGACACCACCCAGCCGACCTCGATGGCCTATGCGCTCGGCGCGGCCAGGGAGTCGGCCCGCGGGGCGCGGGAGACGCTCTCGGTGCCGTTGTGGGAGGCGCTCAACACCACCTACCGGGCGATCCCGGCCGGCCAGTTCAAGCACATGCGGGCTCCGTTCATCTTCGGCTGGGTGCGCGACCGGGTGGCTCAGATCAACGGCACCGCCGACGCCACGATGATGCGTGATGAGTCCTGGCAGTTCCTGATGCTCGGGCGCTACGTCGAGCGCGCCGACATGACCTCGCGGCTGGTCGCGACCACCTCCTTGACGAGCGCCGGCGGCGCGTCGCAGTGGAACTCGACGCTGCGCGCCTGCGGGGCGTACGACGCGTTCCTGCGGGTCAACAAGGGGGTCGAGACCGAGCAGGCGGCTGCCGAGTTCCTGCTCCTGGACCGGATCTTCCCGCGCTCGGTGGTGCACGCGCTGCAGCGTGCCGAGGGGGCGCTGGACACCCTGGAGGGGACGACCCGCCGCGCCGGCTTCACCGACGAGGCCCACCGGCTGATCGGCCGGATGCGGGCATCCCTGGAGTATCGCTCGCTCCACGATCTGCTGGCCGACCTGCCCGCCGAGATGGAGCGGCTCCAGGTCACCTGCGCCGAGGCCACCGAGGCGGTCACCAAGCGCTACTTCGCCGGTGCCGAGGCGCTGGCCTGGCAGCCGGTCTGAGGAGTCTGATCGAGATGAGCATGCAGTTCCGCATCGTGCACACCACGACGTTCGCGTACGACGGGCCGGCGGTCGCCTCCTACAACCAGGCGCGGCTGACACCCCTGACCACGCCCGACCAGATCGTGGTCCACCACCGGATCGACGTCTCGCCCAAGCCGTGGACCTATGAGTACAAGGACTACTTCGGCAACGAGGTCACCGCGATCGAGGTGCTCGAGGCGCATCGGGCACTGAAGGTCTCCGCGACCAGCACCGTCCGGGTCGACCGGAAGCCCGGCGCGGCTCCGGTGCTCACCTGGGAGGAGGCCGGTCAGCCTGAGGTCACCGATAGGTACGTCGAGTTCCTTGGCCTGCCCGAGCTTGTGACGCCCTCTGAGCCACTTGCGGGAGTCGCCAAGTCGATTGCAGCCGACGCCGGGTTTCCAGGCGAGGCCGCGTCAGCGATCGCGCAGGAGATCGCTATCGAATCCAGGGCCACCGGCTACCCGGCTATCGATGCCGCCCACCAGCTGCTCGGCGCGCTGCGTACGGTCGGGATCCCGGCGCGCTACGTCTCCGGCTACGTCTACCCCGGCGGCGCGCACTCCTGGGTGGAGTGGTGGGACAACGGCTGGCACGGGGTCGATCCGATGACCGGCACCGAGCCCGGCGACGCGTACGTCGGTGTGGCCACGGGCCGTGACCACACCGACGTCAAGCCGCTGGGCGGGATCTACTCGGGCCCCGAGGAGCCGGCCGTCGAGGTCACCGTCGAGATGACCCGGCTCGCCTAGCCTGGCTCAGAGCGTGCTCTCCGCAGCGAGCCCGTTGATCACCTTCGCCAGCGCGATGTCACGGCTGGTGACGCCACCGGCGTCGTGGCTGGTGAGCCGGATCTCGACGTACGGGTAGCGCAGGTCGATGTCGGGATGGTGGTTGGCCTCCTCGGCCTTCGCCCCGATCGCGTTGACCAGCGCGAGACCGGTGATGAAGTCACCGGTCTCCACGCGGGCGACGATGCTGTCGGCCTCGCCGCTGGTGTCGAACGTCCAGCCGTCGAGCTGCTCCTGGGCGACCTGCTCGGCGGTGAGGGTCGTGGTGTCAGGTTCCATGCCCCCACCCTGCCACCGCCGCGGGCGACGCGCCACGCGGGTCACCCCTCGCGCTGCGCGAGCCGGTTGCGTACGCGGTAGACGGCTGCGTGATGGTCGTAGTCGTCGCTCATCACGGCCGCCAGGCGCAGCGGGCCGAGCGCGTCCTCGAGCCGGTCCTGGCGCTCCAGGACGCGACCCAGCGAGTGCTGGCTCCAGGCGTCGCTGGGGTCGCGGTCGACGAGCCAGCGCAGCTCGGCCTCGGCCTTCGCGAGCTGGGCCCGCAGCATGTAGGCCCACGCCCGCATGCTCCGCAGACCGATGTTGTCGGGGTCGTCGGCAAGCGCCGGCTCCAGGATCTCCAGCGCCTCCACCGGGAAGCGCCGCGAGAGCAGGTCGTGGGCCGTCCGGTAGGCCGCCTCGTGCGAGGCCTGGCCCGGGAAGACGACAGCCGGGGCTACGTACTCGAACTCTTCGTTCTCCGTCATCACACCCTCCGAACATGATACCCCCACATGGTATTCCCTATGCGCCCGTCATGGGAGCACCATGGTGACGGTTAGGAGGTGAACGCGCATGCACGCATCAGTAGGTGACCACCTCGTCGTCATGGGTCCTCACGTCGGCGACCACACGCGAGAGGCCGAGATCATCGAGGTCAGCCACCCCGACGGCAGCCCGCCCTACCTCGTACGCTGGAGCGACAGCGACCACGAGTCGCTCGTCTTCCCCGGCCCGGATGCCCACATCGAGCCCGGCTCGCACTAGACTTTTGTGCGGACGGGCTGGCCGGGCGATCGCGTCGTAGAGATACGTCGAGGAAAGTCCGGGCTCCACAGGACAGGGTGGTGGCTAACGGCCACCCGGGGTGACCCGCGGGACAGTGCCACAGAGAACAGACCGCCGCTACCCTCCAGGTAGCGGTAAGGGTGAAACGGTGGGGTAAGAGCCCACCAGTCCTCGTGGTGACACGAGGAGCTAGGTAAACCCCACCCGGAGCAAGACCAGACAGCGTACGTTTGAGGGCGGTCCGCCCGAGTGCGCGGGTAGGTTGCTAGAGGCCATCGGCAACGATGGCCCGAGATGGATGGTCGCCGACTACAGAACCCGGCTTACAGGCCAGCCCGTCCGCTTCACACTTGGTCCCCGATTCCGGGGAACCCGGATATCGACCTCCTCACCTCTCCCGAGATCCCGCTACGGTCCTTGGGCAGCACACGCGCCCAAGCGGCTCATCCGACGAGGCCGCAGGAGGGAGCAGCGTCGTGGGAGGCCTCCTCGGTCGACTCGGGGGCTTCTGTGCCCGGCACAGCCTGGTCGTCATCGGCGCCTGGGTCCTGGTGCTCGTCACCGTGGTCGTGGCCGTCTCGACACTCGGCGCCAAGACCAGCAACGACCTCGCGCTGCCCAACACCGGCAGCCAGGAGGCGAAGGACCTGCTCACCGACCGGTTCCCGCCCCAGCAGAACGGCGTGAACCCGATCGTCTTCCACGTGAGCAAGGGGAAGCTGACCGACTCCGCCAACAAGCAGGCCGTCGACGACTCGGTGAAGGAGATCGGCAAGCAGCCGCACGTCCATACCGTCACCAACCCGTTGAGCAGCGACGGACAGACCGCCGGCCTGCTGTCGAAGGACGGCCGAACGGCCTTCGCGCCGGTGCTGATGGACGTCGGGTCCGGCGACCTGACGGAGGAGATCGCCGGCAACGTCCTGGACGCCACCCAGCCCGCACAGGACGCAGGCATCACCACCGCGGCCGGCGGCTCGATCGGCTCGACGCTGTCGACCGACGAGTCCAGGACCAGCGAGGTCGTCGGGATCATCGCAGCGATGATCATCCTCAGCCTCGTGCTCGGGAGCCTGGTGGCGATGGGGCTGCCGATCATCACCGCAGTCGTCGGGCTCGGCGTCGCCCTGGCCACCGTCGGCCTGGTCGGCCACCTCCTCTCGATCCCGACCGCCGGGCCGACCCTGGCCACCATGATCGGCCTCGGCGTGGGCATCGACTACGCGCTCTTCCTGATCACCCGCCACCAGGACCAGATGCGTGACGGGATGCCGGTCCGCGAGTCGATCGCGCGCGCGGTGGCGACGTCCGGCAGCGCCATCGTCTTCGCCGGCTGCACCGTCGTGGTGGCCCTCCTCGCACTGGGCGTGGCCGGCATCCCGCTGGTCTCCGCGCTCGGGTACGCCTCGGCCATGGCCGTGGTCGCCGCCGTCCTGGTGGCGATCACCCTGCTGCCTGCGTTCCTGGGATTGTTGGGCCACCGGATCAGCTGGGCCTCGCTGCCGGCGTTCATGCGTCCGGGACGTCGGCGCGGCAAGGGCCTGTGGGCGACGTGGGCCGGAGTCGTCCACCGCCACCCGTGGGTGGTCGCCTGCGTCTCGCTCGCGGCGCTGGTGCCGCTCATCATCCCGGTGCTCAGCCTCGAGCTCGGCCAGGAGGACGTCGGCGCCACCTCGAAGGAGACGACCGAGCGGCAGGCGTACGACCTGATCAGCGCGGGCCTGGGTGTCGGCTACAACGGTCCGCTGCAGGTCGCCTCGTCCCTCGACCCGCCCGCGGCCCCGAGCGACGAATACACCCAGAAGTACAACAAGGCGATGTCGCTCAAGTCCGACCTCGAGAAGAAGCAGAAGGAGCTGCCCGAGCAGGAGCAACAGCTCAAGGACGAGCAGGCGCAGCTCGAGGACGAGCAGGCGCAGCTCGAAGCCGAGCAGGCGTCCTTGGAACAACAGGGCGCGCAGCTGCAGGCGCAGCAGGCCGCCCTCGAGCAGCAGGCCGACGCACTGCGCGGGCAGCAGGCGGACCTCGAGCGGCAGGCCGACCGGCTCCGCGCCGAGCAGCGGAGGCTCGAGGCCGAGCAGGCACACCTCGAGGCCCGCCGGGAGCAGCTGCGACGCGAGGCGAGACGGCTGGCGATGCAGGCCCGGCCGCTCGTCCGGGAGCTCGTACGCCTCCGCGCCCACGAGCGCATCCTGGAACGTCGCATCGCCCGCGCCGAGCGGGACGGCGACGAGGCCCGGGTGGAACGGTTGCAGGCTCGCCTCGACGAGGTGGAGGCCCAGCAGGCCGCCGTCCAGAAGAAGCTCGCGCCGCTGGAGAAGGAGGCACGCGGCCTCGCCCGGCAGGCCCGCCGACTGCAGGCGCAGGCACAGCGCCTCCAGCAACAGGCCGACGCACTGCAGCGGCAGGCCGACGCGCTCACCCGGCAGAAGGCCGAGCTGGAGCGCCAGGCAGCTTCACTGCAGGCCCAAGGTGACGAGCTGCAGGCTCAGGGCGACGAGCTGCAGGCCCAGGCCGCCGCGCTACGCCAGCAGGGGGACGCGTTGGAGCAGCAGGCGGCAGAGCTCCAGAAGAAGGCCGCCGATCTCAAGGCCGAGCAGCAGCAGGCCGAGCAGGAGCAGAAGGAGGCCGAGCAACTGCAGGACGAGCTCACCCAGATGATGACGGCGGCGGGCGGCGACGCACGCGGCACGGATCTTCGCGTGGTGAGCCTGCAGACGGGCCTCTCGGACGCCGACGGGGTCGCGGCCCTCACCCCGCCGCAGATCAACAAGAAGGGCGATGTCGTCCTCCTCTCCGCCGTGCCGACCACCGCCCCAGCCTCCGACGACACCGCCGATCTCGTCGAGCACGTCCGCGACACCGTGCTGCCGGAGAAGACCCTGGGCACTGGCATGAAGTCGTACGTCGGTGGCTACACGGCCTCCTACGTCGACCTGGCCTCCCTCATCTCAGCGAGGCTGCTGCTCGTCATCGGAACCGTCATCCTGCTCGGCTACCTGCTGCTGATGGTCGCGTTCCGTTCGCTGCTGATCCCGCTGCAGGCGGCGGTGACCAACCTACTCTCGGCCGCCGCCGCGTTCGGCGTCCTGACCGCCGCGTTCCAGTGGGGCTGGGGCATCGACCTGCTCGGCATCGACACGGCGTCATCGACGGTGCCGATCGCCAGCTACGTACCTCTGATGATGTTCGCGGGCCTGTTCGGACTCTCGATGGACTACGAGGTGTTCCTCGTCAGCCACGTCCAGCAGCACGTCCACGAGGGCGACGAACCCCGGCAGGCGGTCCACTCAGGGCTGGTCTCCAGCGCCCGGATCACCACAGCCGCGGCCCTCATCATGGCGTCGGTGTTCGCCAGCTTCATCCTCGACCCCGACCCGACGATCAAGCAGTTCGGCGTCGGCCTCTCCGTCGCGGTGCTGCTCGCGGGCATGCTCGTGGTCACCCTTGCACCGGCAGCGCTGGTGATCTTCGGGCGTGCTGCCTGGTGGCTGCCCGGATGGCTCGACAAGGTCCTCCCCCACATCTCGATCGAGGGCGAGGCGACCGCCGGGACTCCGGGCGTCTCGGAGACGCCCCGTCACCGGGACGACGAGGGCACCGGGGTGCCGTCTCGACCTCAGTGATCGAGGTTTCGGACAGCGATGCCTTCCAGCGCTCGCTTGACTGCCTTCTCCACGGCAGAGGCGGGAACACCGGCGGGGACGACGAGCATCCCGATCGATGCCTCGCTCTCGTCGGCGAAAGTGCGATGGACCGCGGCCAGTGCCTGCTCGATCTCCCGCTGAGGGTCCGTGCACTCGCGTCGAAGCCACCGGCGAAGCACGCGGTTGTGTGCCGCGACGACCGCCGCTGCCGTCATCTCGGCACGGAGCTCCGCCTCCGGCGAGGCGTCGGCCCAGTGACTCAGGTATCGACGGAAGAGGCGCTGGTAGCGGGCCCCACTCACCAGCTCGCGCTCACGGAGCGCCGACACGGTGGAGGTGAGCCCGTAGCGCTCCCGCGCACGCTCGCCCTCCGCGACGTAGTGGAACAGCACGATCTTGACCGCGTCGGTGACGGCGGCCAGGCCGGCGTTCGATGGCGAGGAACGCAGTCGCTCCTCGATCCGACCGAGGAGCTCGTCGTGGTCGGGGAATATCACCGCTTCCTTGGACCCGAAGGAGCGGAAGAAGGTGCTGCGGCTGACGCCTGCTTCGGAGGCGATGTCATCGACCGAGGTGGCTGCGTACCCCTGGATCCCGAACAGGCGGAATGCCGCGTCCGAGATCTCGTCACGCGCTGCTGCCATCACTCTCCTTTTGGAACGTTCCCTGGACATCATGCCCCATGACACTTAGTCTCACTCATTGACACTGAAGTTCACAAGGAGTCCCGTTGAGCGCCGAGCCCACCACCGCACCCGATTCCCCGGGCGCTGAGATCGATCTGCACACGACTGCCGGGAAGCTGGCCGAGCTGGAGCGTCGTCTTGACGAGGCCGTCCATGCTGGTTCGGCCAAGGCGGTGGAGAAGCA
>NZ_FNFN01000015.1 GCF_900101045.1 Nocardioides sp. YR527
CTCCCGCACCGAGAAGGACCTGCTGACCAGCTGGGCCGAAGGTGGCCAGGTCAACCCGGTCACGGGAGAGAAGGCACCCCCGCGCGGTCGCGGAAAGTTCCTGTTCAAGGTCGGCAAGAAGGCCGGTGTGCCGTTCAAGCTCGACCTCCTCGACGTCGAGACCGGAGTCCACGACACCAACCGGGCCTGGGCCGACCAGATCGAGGCGATGCAGCGCGCCGGCGACGACGTCGACGACGACCTCGACAGCGCGGCGTACTGAGTCAGGGGAATGTGATGACGATCTTCAACGAGCGCCCGAACAAGCGGGCCAGCGTCGGCAACGGGGAGGCCTGGGCCTTCTTCGTCACCGCCGCTGTCGTGGTGCTGCTCCTCGTGGGATTCGCGATCGTGTGGACCTCTGCTGCTCTCGCCGGTCGTGGCCAGGGTGGCCCGGTCCTGTGGCTTCTCGACCGTGGCACCGGTGGACGGTGGTCGGGTCTGGCCACGATGTGGTTGGTTCTCCTCTCCTCCCTCCTCCTGGCTGGGTTGTTCGCGATTGGCCGCACGGTGCGCAAGGCGCTCGCGGGCCGTCAGTGGACCGACCCGCTGGCCTCGTCGATGTCGACCCGAGCCGACATCGCCGGGCTGGCGTTGGACAAGGTGGCCGAGGACACCGAGCGGCTGGGAGCTCAGGCGGCAGGCTGGGGCGTACGCCTGGGCCAGGCGGTCCTGACCAGCCAGTGGGTGGCCTCAACCTATGAGTGGTCGCAGATCTGGGTCATGGGCACCCGGGCGGGTAAGACCCGCTCGGTGGCCGTGCCGCACCTGACCGAGCATCGAGGTGCGGCGGTGACGACGTCGAACAAGCCCGACATCGTCTACCTCACCCGTGGGCCGCGGTCTGAGCTCGGCCGGTGCTGGATCCAGGACCCCCAAGACATCTACGGCGAGGGCGCCACGTGGTGGTGGAACCCGCTGACCTTCGTCACCTCGCTCGCCCGTGCCGAGGAGCTGGCCAGCATCTGGCTGGCCTCGCGTACCGGTGGCGACATCGCCTCCTCCACCGACGCCTACTTCGAGCCGATGGGCCGCGAGCTCCTCGCAGATCTCCTGATGGCGGCCGCGGTGGGGGAGGAGCCGGTCACGCGCGTGCTGGAGTGGCTGCAGTTTCCTGACGGCAAGTCCGGCATCCCCGACCCGCTGGAGATCCTGCGGCGCCACGGTCTGCGTGCCTCGGCGCAGAACGTCGAAGCCAAGATCGATGCTGCCTCCGACGAGCGCTCCGGCATCTATGGCACGGCCCGCTCGGCGGTGGGGTTTCTCCGGAATCCCGCCTATCTGCCGTGGATCACCCGCACCGGCTCGAACGATGACCGGCCGGAGTTCAAGCCGACTGACTTCGTACGCACCGGGCAAACCCTGTACATGCTCTCCAAGGAGGGTGCCGGGTCGGCGCGCGCGATCACCGGCGCGCTCACGGCGGCCACCTATGCCGCCAGCGAGGAGCTGGCCGAGCGGTCCGGCGGCCGCGTGCCGACCCCGATCATGTTCGTGCTGGACGAGGCCGCGAACGTGTGCCGTTGGCCCGAGCTTCCCGGCCTTTATTCGCACGCCGGCAGCAAGGGAATCATTCTCGAGGTCATCCTTCAGTCCAAGCGCCAAGCGGAGCGGGCGTGGGGCAAGGAGGGCTTCGCAATGATGTGGTCGGCCGCGAACATTGCGGTGGTCGGGCGAGGCCTCAACGACGCTGACCACCTGCATGACCTGACTGCGCTGATCGGCGATCGCCAGGTGCGCGATGGGTCTGTGACCGTGGGCCGAGGTCACCGGTCGACCTCGCACCATAACCGCGACGAGAAGATCCTGACTGAGGCCGATCTGCGCGCTCTGCCGACCGGCCGCGCGGTGCTGTTCGCCGCTGGGCATCGCCCGATTCTGCTGCAGCTGGTCGACCTCGCCGAGCGCGAGGACGCCGAACGCATCAAGGCCAGCCAGGCCGCGTTCCAGCGCAACGGCGACGTGGACCGGGTCGACGACGTCGACGACGCCTCGAACGTCGTCGAGCTCAGCAAGCGCACCGCCGAGAAGGCCGGATAGGGGAGGGGAGTGTCATGGAGCGCAACGACGACTACTTCGACGATGAGACCGAGGAGCTGACTCCGGCGGCTGCCGCACCGAAGGGCTCACCGTTCGAGCCGGATCCGGACCTGATCGCGACGGCGCAGGAGGCATTGCGTCTCGCTGAGGCGGCCGCGGAGACGGCCGAAACGGCGCATGAGACGGCCGAGGACGACCTCGCGGACGCCGAGGGTGCGGTTGCGGTCGCTGAGTTCAAGGTGACCGACTTCGAGGCCGACTCAGGGCTTCGGGAGTGGGAAAAGGCAGCCGCGCGCGAAGAGCTGAGCCGCGCCAAGCGTGCCTACTCCCGCGCGGTGCAACGGCTGGGCCGGGCCAAGGTCCGGCTTGAGGACACCGCGGCAGCGCTCGAGCAGGCCTCCGCGGCTCTGGACCAGGCCGAGAAGACTCCTGCACCCTCGCCGGAGCCGGAGGAGCAGCCGCAGCAGCGGTTCGCGTCGCTGCCGGTGTTCGTGGAGGAGTACGTCGTACCGAACTGGATCCACAAGCTCGGCGAGAACTACGCCGGCTCGTGGTGCACCAAGTGGTGGGAGCACACCGAGGCGATCACCAGGCTCGAGGCGACCTGGGAGGCCTTCGAGGTGATGCGGTTGCAGCCGCCGCCGTCGCTGTCGACCTGGATCCGAGATCACCTCGACGTGCACATGCGGGCGCTGACCGCCCCGCACGGGGTCTTTCACAACTGCAACGCCCGCGAGGGCGACCACGTGCACGACCCGCGCCGGCCGTGGGCAGTCGCGAATCCGCCCGAGGGCCTCTTTGAGGTCAACAAGGACGCACTGGTCCACGGACGCAGCGACGCCGCGGCTGCTGAGCCGGGTGAGCGTGATGACGCTGAGTACGACATCAGCGCCTACGAGATGAACGGGATGGTCAACGAGGAGACGGGTGAGGTCAATGTCTGATGAGTTCGAGGTCGGTCACGAGATGGACCGGGCGCTGCGCGCTGCAGTCACTGGTCTCGCGCAGATCATGGAGCGTACGGCGCGACGCAGCGCCGACGAGTCCCGCGCGGCCGCCGCGGAGGCGCGGCAGGAATGGCTGGCGCACCGTGACGCAGCCCGGCAGCAGTATGTGCCGTGGCTGCAGCCCGGCGCCGTCGAGAAGACGGATGGCCGTCAGGCCTCGCGAGTCTGGGCCGTCGCCGCGGGCTGGTCGACCATGGACCCGCTGGCGAAGGCGGCCGAAGAGCAGCTGGCCGACCGGATCAAGCAGGCCTTCGGCGAGCACCCCTCGGTGCTGGTGCAGCAGACCGACCTCGCAGCGCTGCCTGAGCAGACGCAGGTGCCAACGGTTCTGACGATGCAGGAGGCACTCGGTCTCGCGCAGGAGCACGCGCCCTTCTACTACCGCGCTCACACCGATCTCACCCCGCGGGACCAGCTGTCCCCGGCCGGCGACCTCCCCTCCTCACCAGCCGAGGAGCGGGTCCTCGCGGACTGGCAGACCTACGCTCAGACAGGGGCGCTCCCGGACAGGTCCCGGTGGGAGGCATGGGCTGCCTACACGGGCCGCGCGGACGACTTCGACCCTGAGCAGTGGCGTACAACGACGGGCGAGCTCGACCATGAGTCGCGCGATGCCGCCTTGGAGCGGCTCTGGGATGAGGGTTCCGAGGAACGTGGCCTTCGCGATCTCGAGGAGCACCAGGTCGCGATGACGGCTGCGGGGATGGGCCAGCTGCGTACGCAGGTCGCGGCCGCCCCGCCCGCCGCGGATCCGGAGCAGGTGCCAGCATGGGTTCGGCTGGTCGACGAGCGCGAGTTCTCGGCCGCCTCGCAGCAGGAGATCTCCCAGGCATGGCGCGATGCCCGCTCGCGGGCAGCGTCAGGCGATCTGGCCGCACAGGCCGCAGCGACGCAGCTGAGCGAGCAGATCCGGAAGAAGCACGGGATCAACCCTGATGAGTACGTCATCGGTGCCCTCACCGAGCGGGCGGCCAACAACGCCGAGAACGCGAGGAAGGCAGCAGACAAGGCCCGGCGTGCTCAGGAGGCGGCCCAGCCGATCACTCCCACCAGGGTGATCCCCGGCCCGACACAGGAGCAAGGCCGCTCGACCTCACCCGCCCCTCAGGTGACGGTCCCGGGCGAGGCGTACGCGACGGCGCCCCTGACCAGGGAGCGTGTCCTCGAGCTGAACAGGGTTGCGCAGGACTATTTCTCCGGAAACATGCGGCCGGGCACCACGGGGCAGCGGTACTTCGTCGACCGCCTTGGAGAGGGCGTGGTCGACGGCCCGTGGGCGCTGGGGTACGCGCCGCCGGGGTGGACCAACCTGACCAACCATCTGAAGGGTCACGGTGCCTCCGATGAGGAGATCCTCGCCGCAGGCCTTGGCCGACGGTCCTCGAAGGGGAACGTGATCGACTACTTCAGAGATCGGGCCATGATCGGCGTCCGCGACCGCGACGGCGATGTCGTCGGGTTCGTCGGCCGCGACCTGTCCGGCGACCAGCGCGCCCCCAAGTACACCAACTCGCCGACGACCGCGGCCTTCACGAAGTCTGAGCATGTCTTCGGGCTCGCCGAGGCGCCGGAAGGTGCCCGGATCGTGCGCACCGAGGGCGCCTTCGATGCGATCGCCACCAGCTTGGCCGGCGATGGCGAAGCGGCGGGTGTTGCCCCGATGGGCACCGCGATGTCGGCGACACAGGCCTCGCAGATCGCGAACCGGGCCGTGGACGGGCGGGTCTGGTTGGCCAACGACAACGATGCCGCCGGACAGATGGCGACCGAGCAGGACTACTTCGCCCTGGCCCAGCAGGGTGCTCAGGCGCGGCACGTGGTCGTCCCTGAGGGCGACCCGGCCGAAGCCTGGCAGCACTACCCCGGTCTGATGCGGTCGACGATGTCCACCCTCGACGACGCCCCTTCTGCGGCCGAGGTGGTCGTCGATCGCTATCTGATGACGAACGGCGAGGCTCTGGCATCGCGAGACCGCGACGCCCGAAGCGGGCTCAACGACCTGGTCGCTCGGGTGACCGCGACGCTGGATGACCCGATCGAAGCCCGTCTTCTCGCCGAGGAGGCCGAGCGTCGCCGGCGAGAGCTGGTCGACCAGGCCGCCACCGCCCAGGCCAGCAGTACCAAGACCAACGAGGTGGTGTCCGCGGACCCTACTGAGGGCCGGGACGGCCGGCCGCCGCACGTGGAGGAGCGTCTCGGCGAGCACAGCCACTCGACGAGCGAGCCGACCCAGCCCTACAACCGGGCCGACTCCTCGGACCTGACGAACGTCTCCCCACAGGCCCGGGAGGCACGGGTCGGGTCCGGTCACGGTTTCGCGATGTCGACCAAAGACGCGATCGAGCAAGCGGCCAACGGCCACAAGGGACTCGCCGCCAGGCCTGACCGCGGTGGCCAAGCACCGCGACGCGGCCGCAGCCGGTCCAAGTAGCCATCCAACCCGCGCACAGAGGAGAGGACACCTGATGAAGCCAGAGCACGAGCGGGCTATCGGCGCGGTACGAGCTGCGTTGGGAACGAGTGACCAACTGGAGCGGGCTCAGCTGCTCACCCAGCTCACTCGAACGATCTACGACCACGCGAAGTTCACTCGCGGCGACGACCGGGAAACGCCCGAACGAGATCGCCTCGGACGGATCGTCGACGCAGTCCTGACTTACGAGAGCGACCTCGTCCAGCGTGCCGGTGCACGACGCGATGCTTCCGGCAAGCCGGGCATGACTGCGATGGAACTGGTCGACTTGATGCTCGATCGCGCCGACCTTGAGAACGAGCAGGTGACGTACGCGATCGTCGCTGCCCCTGGGACGTTCCAAGCCTCGATGTACGGCGGGTGTGAGGTGGTAGAGGTGCCATCTCAGCGCCGCGGCGAGCTGATCGTGGCACCGGTGGTCGACTTCGGGGAGCGTACGACCGCGCCGACCTACGTCGCCGAGGTGAGCACCGGCGCCGTTTCGGTCGTGTCGGCCCCGGACCTGAACAGGGGAGCGTACTGATGGGGAAGGGAGCCCGGAGCAGAGCACGCCGCCAGGCGTCGATGGCGGCCCGACGCGAGACGGTCCAGCTGAAGCGAGCCGGCGAGCTGTGGCCAGGGCTCGCCGACGGGATCCCTTCGCGTGCCGGGGCCCGGATCCGGCTTGCTCGGCCTGACGACGACGCGGCGCTTCGCCACTACATCATCCAGGCCACTGAGGATGAGGGGACCAACGACACCACCAAGCCGGTCCCCATCGCGTGCCCAACGATCCTCGCGGGGCTCCGCGACGGCAAGGAGGGATTCCAGACGGCGTTCAAAGACGCGTGGGTCAGCCTCGACCCCGAGACGGCCGACGACCAGATCCTGGTCGGCTTCTCGCTCGTCGCGGTCGACGAGAACGACACGGTGATCGGCTCGATCTCGGTATGCCCGCCGTACAACTTCCTCAACACCATCATCGACGACTTCTCATCGCGGGAAGCGCACATGATCCTCCTCCAGACTCAGATGGGGATCTCGAAGATCACGGCGGTCGCGGTCCGCGAGGATCTGCGGGGCCAGGGAATCGGGGCCGACCTGGTCCAGACCGCTCTGCAGGTGATCCGGCGATGCAACATCGGCATGATCGTGCTCGGGAGCTGCGAGCCAGACCGGGCAGTGTTCTACCGCCGCCTTGGGTTCACGATCTCGCCAGTCGACGAGCCGATCGACCTTTACAGGGCGATCGGGGTCCACGCGATGCTCGAGACCCCCGATCATCACATCTTCAGCATGAGGCGGCAGGTTCGCTACCGCTGACCGGCCGGGAGCGTTCGGGAAAGCCGGTTGGGCCAGCCTCCACTCGGCTGAGTAAAAGTCGGGGTTGTGAACAGACGTTCGACACGGGACGATTTTCTGACGCCGAGGAATCGACTAGACGCCCCGACCCGGGCGAGGGGGAGAAGGACAGCCATGACGCGGGACATCAGCACGCGCGAGGACGAGGGAGATCTCGTCGAGGTGAGCGGGACGAGCCTCCTCGCACCAAGCGAGGCCGCGGAGCCGACCGACGACGTCGTGGAGCAGCTGGCGCAAGCCGCGTGCGGCAACGAGGTGTCGGTCCTGAACATGGCTCAGTGTCACGACGAGCTCGCCGAGGCGGGTCTGGCGATGCCAGACATCAACGCGCTGGCCAACGCGCTCGCCGATGGGCGCCACCTCCGAGAGGAGTCCACACCGGTCGGTGGCCTCACAACCAAGGCCTGGATCGTCGCAGTCGCAGGATTGTTCGTGTTCTTCACGGCTGCACACCTCACGGGCTCCGAAGTGATGAGGACGATCGCCAACGTCTGGCTCGCCGCCGTGCTCGTGCTGATGTTCATCGGAGGAGCGTCCGCCTACGCCTACGCCAGAATGAGTGACGGCCGCCGAGAACTCGAAGACTTCTTCAAGCTCCGGGTGCCGATTCCCGCGGTGACCAGTCGCCGGCGGGCTTTGGCGATCGTGTCGCGGAACGTGAGTCAGCAAACCCTCGGCTGGGATCGGCGCCAACTGCTCAAGAGGGCGCGGGAGGCTGCCACCGACGTGGTCGGGAGCGAGGTATGGGCGCTGGAGATGTTCGACACTCACCGCGTACGCGTCGACCTGGTCGAAGAAGTCCGGACCATCGCCCAACGGGTTCGAGTGGTGACCTCGGGCACCACCGGCGGAAACCATGCGCCGGCGAGCATGCATAGAGCACTGATCGACTCGACCAACGACCGGGTCAAGGCCTTGGAGCAGTACCGCGACCAGGTGCTCGCCGTCCAACATGAGATGGACCGACTGCGGCGCGCCGAGCTTGAAGAACTCGGCGAAGGTCGACTCATGGAATGGCTCGTACAGAGCGGCGCCGACCAGGGTCAGGTCACCGAGCTGCAGAGCCTGGCGGCCGAGTCGCGGGCGGCCGCCGCGACGATCGCTGAGACGCTTTCCGCCATGCAGCCGACCGCAGCGCGGCTCGGCACGATCGCGGGACAGCGAGAAATGGAAGAGCAAGAGAACTAGCCACTGGCGACACCTGGTGGCAGCGGCGGCGGGCCGGGGCATCGATGCCCTTGGCCCGCCGATCTATATGCCGAACTGCGCGTCGGTTACCCTGACAACATGTCGAACAAACGTTCGAGTCGGGCGAGCATCGCTGTCGAGACGACTGCGTCTTTTCCCAACCCTGCGCAGGATTACTACGCGGGGCCAATCTCGCTCGATCGACAGCTGGTACGTCGACCTGCGTCGACGTTTGTGCTGCGGGTGACCTCGGAGGCTCTAGCCAGCATGGGCATCCGCGCGGGTGACGAGATCCTCGTTGACCGTTCCCTCCCTCCCCGTCCTGGCCGGGTCCTGGTTGTGCTCATCGATGGCGAGCACCGCCTCGGCCGGCTGGAGACCCTCGGCGGCCGCGCTGTCCTGATCACCGACCAGGAGGAGCTGATACTGCGCGCTGAAGATGAACCGTGGGGTGTCGCCACGATCTTGATCCATCACCTCCCTCTCGGGCCCGGCGGCACGCCAGCGGTCGCCCGCGAGGCGGGGTGAGGACGAGTTGGGGTCGCAACAACTCCTCGCCCCCAGTGGGGCTCATCGACGTGCGGAGTATGTACGTCAGCGTCGAGCGTGTCCTCGACCCCACTCTTCGGGGCGCACCGACCATCGTTCTGTCCAACAACGACGGCTGCGCCGTCGCCCGGAGCGACGAGGCCAAGGCCCTCGGGATTGCGATGGGCCAGCCCTGGTTCGAGATCCGCGAGCGTCCTCATCTCGCCGCAGTTGTCGCTCGTAGCAGCAACTACGAGGAGTACGGCGCCTTCTCGAGCCGGTTCCACGAGACGGTGGCGACGCTCGCATCCTCGACCGAGGTCTACTCCGTTGACGAGGCCTTCGTCGGCTTGCCGCGCAGGAGCTCGACCGGCGACCAGGCCGAGACAGCGGCCGCGATCCAGGATCGTGTTGGTCGCTGGACAGGACTGCCGACATCGGCAGGAGTCGGCCCCACCAAGACGTTGGCGAAGGTCGCCCAGCGCCACGCCAAGAGCATTTCTGCCCCGATGGTCGATCTCACGACCTGGCCCCACGACCAGGTCGGCGAGCTGCTCGCCGCAACACCGGTCTCGGAGGTATGGGGCATCGGGTCTCGGCTGACCCAGGGGCTCGCAGGTCTCGGCATTCACACCGCAGCCGACCTCGCGTACGCCGACGCCGGCGTCCTCCGCCGACGGTGGTCCGTCGTGCTCGAGCGGACCGCCCGCGAGCTCGCCGGGGTGGCATGCACTCCGGTCGGGTTCACACCGAAGGACCGTCAGCAGCTGATGTACTCCAGGATGCTCGGTCAGCCTGTCAGCAGCCGAGACGAGATGAGGTCCGTCCTCGCTCAGTACGCCGCGACGGCCGCCCGCCGCCTGCGGGCCCACGGCCTAGAAGCTGCGCTGATGCAGGTGTGGATCTCCTCCAGCCGGTTCCGCGACGATGTCGCTCACCACTCGACATCGGTCGCGCTTGATCCACCGACGAACGACCCGATGAGGGTGATTTCGGCCAGCCGGGCGGTCTTGCCAAAGATGCGCGAGGGGCACCCTTACAACCGGGCCGGCATCCTGCTCACCGGGCTCGGCCGGGCGGGTGCCCAACCGTCGCTTCTGGTCGATCCTGAGGACCCGACCCGCCAGCGGCTTGCGGCCGCTGTTGACGCGATCGCCGACCGTCACGGACGGGAAGTCATTGGTTGGGGGCCCACAGGTCTTCGCGGCTCGCAGCGCTGGGACATGCGGCGCGAGCGCCTCTCGGCCTCGCGGACGACTAGATGGGAGCAACTTCTGACCGTTCGATGAGCTGACGACGGCGGCCGCTCCACAGGGACCAACGGGGACGCTTCATCCCCCGATCGAAGGCCCCGCAGTCAGTTCGTGCGGAGTGGACGCCGCCGTGAGCTCGGTGAGCTCCGTCCAGACCGGGTGGCAGCTGCACTCTGCAGAGTGCCAGCGCCACGGAGCCTCCCGGTGCAGCCGGCGTCTCAACGCACGTGCGGCGTCAGGGCCGGCTGTCGAGCGCCACCGATACTCCGGGAGCATCTCCGCCCCATACCGGTACAAGCGGCCGCCGATTCCGAGTCCCGTGTATGCCGACCATCCCTGGCTGCCGCCGGGCACCTCGGGTTCGTCTGGACGATCGGGGTCGATCGAGCCGATGGAGGAGGGCTTGGAGAACACGAAGCCCGGGTTGTTGCTGTAGCCGAAGTGTGCTCGTAGGCCGCTGGCCTGGTGCTGAACGATCAGTCCACGGCGTCCTTGAAGGTCCACGACGTACTCGTGGAGGATCACCGGGTCCACAGCGACCACTGCCCGGCGTTCGACCTCGGCCACGATGACCTTGCGAACCTGATCGGGGGTCAGCCGCTTGGCGAGCTCTGCCATCTCGGCGACCTCCCCGTAGCCGATCAGCTCACGCAAAACGGATGGCGGATCACCCGTGAACAGCGAGCTCAGCTCGTCGAGACGGGCGAGTGCGATCCGCCCGAACGGGTTCCCCTCGACTCCCTCCTTCTCGAAGAAGTCCTGCACCACACCGGAGATGATCCAGGACATCAGCGCATCCCAGTGCTCACCGGTGACCACCTCACTGGCGGCGACCATCCGACGTTGAGCAGCGCGATGGGTGAGCCACGCGAACGGCGCGCGGTATGCGGGCCGACCCGAGAGGACCTCCTCCGTGAGGCGGAGGCGCGCAGCGGTACGCACGTACTGTCGCGCATGGGCGCGCAGGGCGCCGTTCCCGGGAGCATCCATGCTCTGCACCATATTGCTGAGCCGTTCTGATCACCGGGTTGAGACCGAACAGACGTACGATCTGCTCGTGGCTTCCGAACCTGACCTGGTGACGCTTTACGCCTCCGCGCGTCCTCGTCCCGTCGACGGCGTCGACGATGGCCGGCGCGAGGAGATCACTGTTACTCGCGCGAGCTATGAGGACGCCCGCGAGGCGGTGGATGCCAGGGTCCCGGAAGGCTGGCAGCTGCTCGGCCTCAGCACCTGGCCCTGCTAGGCCGGCCAGCAGAGCATGTCGATGAGCCCCGCGCCCAACCACAAGGCGACCCCAGTGCCCGGATCAGGCCCCTGCTTGCTCTGCGGCACCAGCGCCGAGCCGACGGTCGAACACATCATCCCGCGGACCCTGTGGAAGCGGTTCGGGATCGACCCCGACCGGCCGGATCTCGCTCGGTTCCGGACGACGCTCTGCAACAGACACAACGAGGCGACCAGCAAGCTTCATGTGCGGTCCGACATGATGAAGCTCATCGAGACCGGCGAGCTCGTGACCCGCAAGACCTTGGACCATCTCAGTGACTGGGCGATCTGGGTCACGCTGCTCTTCGCCCTCGAGCGCGGCTCCGGCGTCCTGGGTCCCGAAGCCAGCCGAGAACTGCTCCTCCGGCGCTTCGACACCGACCGCGCCGGCCCACCCAAGGGCTTCCGGGTGTATGCCGCGAAGGTCGCCTCCTACGTCGAGCCAGCTGATCCGCGCACCGTCCCTTACGTCCTCGCGCTGCAGAGCGACTCGCGAATCACTCTCGATGCAGCCGGTGAACCCAACGGGTTCACGATCAGGGAGGGACCCATCAACGCCTCCGAGTCGATCGGGCTCGGCAAGCTCGTGCTCCTGGTCGTCGGCCTCAGCTTTCCCTCCGGCCCCGATCACAACGAACGCCTGGACGAAGCCGCAGCTCAAGTCGGCCTGGAGCGCATCCATCCGCCCGGCCGGACGCTGCCGACTCTGACGCCGGCCTCGGTCAACATGACCGACATCAGCAAGGTATTCACCGTGCTCCCGATCGGCGCTGACCCTTCGCTCCTGCCGAAGGGGCTCCAGAACCTTTTCGGGTAAGAGACGTTCGCACGACAGGCCCAGAGTGGGCGTACTACTCTCGATGATGTGGCCCGCACGTGCGGCTTCGGGTCCCAGCCGGCTGCAACCAGCTGGGACCTCCAGCCTCCGTTACGACCTCACAGGTCGTGCCACGTGCGGAACAGGATGGCGGCGGTCTGGATGACCTGAAGCGCGATGCGAAGCCAGGTCAGGCATCCAGTCCGCCGCGTCGGCGGCCGCTCCGGGGGGTCGTGCTGTGTGTCCACGTTGTCCTCCTTCGAGGTGCTCCAGCGCCCGGACGGCGCCGTGTGAGACCAGTAGAGACATACCTCCACCCAGCGATCCAGTAGACTGAAGGAACGCCCTAACTGGCCAGTCGGCAACCTCAACAGATGATCAGGATGCAGGGAGCGTCTGGCCAGTTAAGACGTCGCAACTGAGTTGCCATAACCTAGGGGGAAATCTTGGCCAGCACCCGGATCGTGGACTTCACGCGGAAGCCCACCGACAAAGAGCGTGAGCAGCTTCAGCGTCGCCTTGCGCGCCTCCAGGTCCCGGGTCTGCCGGAGCACCTGGAGCGCATCGAGGCCAAGCTGCTGGCGCACGAGCGATCCGCTGGCAAGCTTCGGACCGAGGGTCTTCGGCTGCGACAGCCGTTCTCCTACCTGGAAGAGCCCATCGACGGCGACTTTTCAGACCGGAAGGCGCCACCGCGCCCGCTCCGGCCTCCGGCGACACGGATCTCCAACAGCCTCGGCTCGGCGCTGCGCCTGGAACTGACGACCCTCGCGCTGCTGCAGCTGCGCCGCAAGCCCGGTGTCCGAGCGCGCCTTAGCGATCTGGAGATCCCGATCGCCGGGGACAGCCAGCACGCCGGCTGGGCTGACCTCGTGGCCGCGCTGCCCACGGACAGCAACGTAGGCGGGCACTTCTACAACTCCCGCGACAAGCGGGCTCGTACCGTCAGGTCGGCACTGAAGCGCTTGGAGAAGGACGGGCTGGTTGACGCCTCCGCTGGACCCGGAGCTAAAAACCGGTTCGAGAACTTCGTCCCGCTCCACGAGGCCGGAGCCGACGCCCGCGGCGAACGCGAGGAATACACCATCCCCGAGTTGGGATCCTCCTTCGTGTTCGCTGTTCCGCCTGGGTTCATCCTCAACGGCTGGTTGCATGTACTCGAAGACTCCGAGATTGCGGTGCTGCTCATGGCCGCATGCGGGGCAGGGGGTTGGTGGGACCGAGACGGCCAGGTCTTCTCCGGGGAGGTGCGGTTGCTGCACTACGGCATTCACCGCGCACCGTTCGCGGCCGCGCGCAAGACGCTTGAGTGGTTCGGCTTGCTTGACGTGGAGGAGATCGATCGGCACGTGGATGGCCGCGCCGAGTTCAACCTCCATCGCGTCCACCGCATTACCCTCCGTGGCGCCGGTTTCGAGGTACAGGCGCTGCCCGCGATCCAGGACGCGATCGAGCGACAGCTCAAACGCTGAGCCAAGAGGCGAGCCGACGGCCGCACGCGTGCCCTGTCAGTCTGCAAGGTACGCGACCAGGGTGTAGGCCGGGTGCCTATCGAGATTGTGTCGACCTCGGTCGTAGCGGCGGGTGGTGCGCGGGTCGGCATGGCCGGCCGCGTCCTGGACATCCTCGAGCGGGACGCCGGCCTCGCGCGAGAGGGTCACGAAGGTATGCCGCAGGCTGTGCGGGGAGATCCGCTCGGCATGCTCGATCCCGGCCGCTTTCGCGATGCGCCGGATCAACCGGAAGGCGCCGGGCTGGTCGAGACGGGTCCCGTTCTTCGTGATGAACACCGGGCCCGTCTCCCGGGCACCCACGTACGCATCGATGAGAGCCGCGGTCGTCGGGGCGAGCACGACGTCGCGACGAGCTCCGCCCTTGCGGATGATCGTGAGCGTGCGGTGCCCACGGATCACGCCGAGATCCTCGACGTCGGCGTTGAGCGCCTCGGAGATCCGCAGGCCGTCGTGCAGCAGGAGGGCGACCAGCGCTCGAGCACGCGTGGAGTGCTCGGCGGCCTGAGTCAGGAGGGCCTTGGCCTCGACGCGGTCCAAGCCCAGGGTCGGGGAGTCGGCCGGTGCGCTGGGGCGCTTCACGTGCTCGACCGGGGAGCTGCCGAGTATGCCCTCGGCGACGGCGTACTTGTAGTAGCCGGCCAGGGTGGAGAGTCGGCGCGCGATCGTCGACGGGGCCGCGGTTGTCTCCAGGTGTCGGCTGTAGCCGGCGACGGCAGCGCGGTTCGCGTCGAGCGGGTCGATCCCAAGACCGGCGCACCAGCTGAACCAGTCGGCCAGGTCCCGGCCGTACGCGCGGCGGGTGTGCCCGGAGTAGTCCAGCAGGAACCGATGGCCGAGGGCCTCGGCGCGCTGCTCGCGGGGTAGCTGCCACAGCGGCTCGAGGAACGTCGAGCGCAGCTCCTCGACCGGGTCGATGACCACGGCCGCATCGCTGACCGCCGAGACGACCGCCTCACCATCGCTGTCCTCGAAGACGCCGTCGCCGTCGTCGCTGGGCTCGTCGACGTCGTCACTCACGCCGTCTCCTTCGTATCCGAGGCGAGGATCTCCAAGAGCACGTCGACATGGCAGGGCAGGTCGGGCGCGCAGTAGCAGGCGAGATCGTGGCCGGCGAGCTCCTCACGGGCCTGCTCGACGAGCTCGGGGTGCTCGGCCAGGTACTTGCGGTAGGCCGCGACCGCGGCCGCGTTCGCCTCCGGTGACCGCTGGCCACTCGGCGGCCGGTACGGGTTTGCCCACCGGCTCGTGCCGGCGACGCTCTTGGCGCCGGGCGGGAGGTGCCCACCCCGGCGGCGGGACTGCTGCAGTCGCTTGCCGGCCACCCTGACGCCCCTCTCCTCGCGGCTCGAATTCTATCCAAATCATGACATGATAATGACCCTTATCATGTCATACATTGTCGGCACGGCCTGCCTATCAAACCTGTCGGTGACTCATGGGATACTCGTTCTGATGTTCGACCGACGAACTCCATCGAGGAGTTCGCTCCAACGCGCGGCCTGTGGTCTTTACCGCAGGCTGCCCTGTGTTCCGGGGGGATCACACGGTGGTAGAAGCCTCACGAGTAGCAAAGGCCGCAGCCGCGGACCAGAACGTGTTCATCATCCCTGCCCAGCGTCGCTCGCGCCTGGCGGGCGAGCTGCGGTCGATCGGCGCTGACCGACTGGCGATCATGCGCATTTCTTCCGCCGCGGTCGGGTTCATCGAGTTCGTCGCCGTGCTCTCTCGGACCGTGATGGATGAGGACGGCACCGGGCTGATCGAGCGACTCAGTGCCACCATGACGGCACTCGAAGGGAATCTCGGCCTCGACCTCGACAACTTCCCCGAGTTCACCGAAGCCCAGATGACCACCGCCGTGGAGCACATCACGCGCGCAGAAACTCGGAAGTTCTACCGAAAGCTGCTCGGGGCGGCCGCGTACGACCGCCTCGCCCATGCGGTCAAGGACGACTCGGCCGCCGTCCTCGCGGCGATGCGGCATGGGCTCACCGCGGTTCGACCCATGGTGGTTGCTTTCCAGGACTCGCTGGCTGTCCTGACGCCTGGCCAGATCGCTGCGATGGGGTTCGGCACACCTGAGACTCCCGCCCCGTCGTACGTCCAGCTCATGCTGCAGATCGACAAGGTCGTCACCCACCTCCTCGACGCGATGGAGCGCGACGCTCTGGATCGGCTCTTCCCCGAGGGTGACGCAACCCTCGATGCAGGAACCATCCTCCAAGCGGTCGAGGAGATCAGGCCTCTCATCTCCCAGGACCTGCAGAGCCGGTTGAGCGTGGTCAACGACGCGCTCACCAGGAAGGTCCGTGGCGCACGTGACGCCCTGGACCACTCCGCCGACGGCCCCGCGCAGGCTGCCAGCAGCCTGGTGGAGTTGATCGACCAGTCGCTTCGTGCTCAGCTCAAGGGGGTCGATGTCGTGGACTGGGTGCAGAACAAGTATCCCGGCCGAACCCGCGACCTCGTCTACGAGAAGAACGGGATTCTGCGACCCGCCAAACGGGCCGAGGTGCTATGTCTCGTCTACGGGCCTGAGTCCTCCCCCGAGAAGGTTGACCCTTTCCGGGAAGCAGCCGTGGCCTCGTTGGTGACCGCTCGCCGAGCCCTTGAGAAGGTCAAGCACGAAGACGCCGACCCTGCCGGCGACCGGCTGGTGGTGGAGGAGATGATGCGGGCAGTCCAGGGTGCCCTGGGTCTGACATTCCGCTTCGCGGCGCTGCGGATGTCCATCACGGAGATCGGCGAAGCGGCAGCCGCAATGGAGGCTCCTCCCTCGACGCAGGCCGTCGAGCTCACCGCCTAGTGAAATCATCCAGCCGAATGAATTTGGAGCAGCAGCGCGATAGGAGCGGATGATGATCGTCGTCGAGGAAGTGCCACCCGGTGACCCTGCTGCCCAGACGCTCCTCGGGGAGTGGAAGCCGGAGATGGATCTGTCGACGTCCGGTGACCGTCACTTGTATCTCATCGCTCGGATCGACGACGAACCAGTCGCCGTTCTGGAGGGCACCCACGACTACACGGGGTGGCAGCACCTAGAGGACTACCACCACCTTGGGGAGGAGGACCTCGGGTCGTACATCTCCTCCCTCTACGTGAAGCCATCCCACCGCCGCCGCGGGATAGCGGACGCGCTTCTCGACTGGTTCATCGACGATGCTCGGCGCCAGGGGTCTATCGCGGTCGTTGCATGGCCTGATGAGGACGACCTTGGTCGGGACGCGAGAGTGGCGCTGAACCGAAAACACGGGCTCGAGTTCGGACGAGTCCACGAGGGCTTCCAAGAGCCGTGGCTGATGGTGCTGCCGTTGCGTTGACCGTTGGCCTGCCGGCGATCACCTAGTCCTCAGGAATGAGTCGTACAGCTTCATCGCCTACGTGCCTCTCGAGTCAGAACTTCAGCGGTTTCACCCTCACGCAGCGGGTGAGACACGGTCCAGGCCGCCAGAGCGTCCCAACAGTGGTCCTCGGAGCCGCACGCGATGAGCTCGAGCGAGGGTGGGCGGCCGGCCAGCTCTGGATCTGGGTGCTCGCCTGTCGGGTCGCCGACGAAGTAGACCACCGCGAAGTGTGAGAGCTCTGCCATCGTCGTTGGTCGATCGCCTAGCGCAGCGGCATCCCCAGCCACGCGCTCGGGCGGTCAGATGTCGCCATCTCCCCGGTCCGGCTCCCCAGCGCCGGCACCAGCGGCCCGGCCGGTGATCCTCGCCTGGCCTTTCTCGACGAGCTCGTCGACCAGGCCGAGAGTCTCGGTGTCGAGGTCCGCGACGCGGTCGCGATACGCGACGAGGGTCTCGTGAGCCTCGTCCGGCACGACGACCGAGATCGTCACGCGGGGTTCGTCCGTCGTCATTCGCTGTCCTTGAGGTAGCGGTCTCTGCCCGCAGCGTAACCCCGAAGTGGAGCTCTCCAGGGCCGGGTTGCTCGCCGGCGCGGCACAATCGGAGATCGAGGATCAGGCCCGAAGGGGTCGCCGGGGCCGGCCCTACTAAGGCCACCGACCCCAGTCCACGTTTCGCTGCACGAGCGGCCGCTCGACGACTACCGTTACTTGTCCAGCAGGTCGTCGCGGGGAGGAACGACCGGCGCCCTGGAGGAAGCAGGAACGATGGCGAAACGCCGAGACCCGTTGCCGACTCGGTGGGACCGTCCGGCCCACACCAAGGCCAAGCACGACATCCTGGTCAAGTACCTCCAGGCGTGGTACGGGATCTTCGGCAGCTCAGCCTACGTTGACAAGGTCGGCGTGCTCGACGGTTTCGCTGGCCCCGGTGCCTACAGCAAGGGCGAGTTCGGCTCTCCGGTCCTGGCCCTCGAGGCTCTGATCGAGCACAACCATTTCGCACGGTGGGACGGCACTAAGTTCATCTTCCTCTTCAATGAACAGGACCCTGAGCGCTTCGACTCCCTGAAGCAGGTTGTGGACGAGGATCTGCCGCACCGATGGGATCCGTGGCCCAAGAACGTCAAGGTGCACGCACACAACGAGAACTTCACGGATCTCGCCGAAGGCCTCTTGGGCGAGATCAAGCCCGGCCACAGCCTGATCCCGCTGTTCGCGTTCATCGACCCGTTCGGCTACCGCGATAGCTCGATGGATCTCATTCGGCGCCTGCTGCAGTACGACAAGGCCGAGCTGTTCATCTACTTCGACTTCAACAGCGTCAACCGGTTCGCAGGCAAGGGCCAAGCGGTCGACGCGCGTTTCGAGGAGCTGTTCGGCTGCAACGAGTTCCTAAAGGCACCTCCGCGCGGTCCCGAGCGAGGTCAGTTCCTGCACGACCTCTACGAGGACCAGCTCAAGAAGGTTTGCTCCTTCGCTCACGTCCGCAGCTTCGCCATGGTGAACAAGACTGGGCATATCGGCAACTACCTGTTCTTCTGCACCCGCAACCTCGACGCGTTCGACAGGATGAAGTACGCGATGTGGAGCCTCGACCCCACAGGGGACTACCGGTTCGAGGATCGACTCGCGGACCAGCAGGTTCTGTTCGACCATCTGGACACGCACCCTCTGCAAGACGAGCTTGCCCAGCACTTCGCCGGCCAGACGGTCGACATCGACGTCATCAGGACTTATGTGATCGCGGAGACGCCGTACTACAGCGGGCATCTCAAGCGGGACACGTTGGCGGTGATGCAGCGGGACGGCCGGATCACCTCGCCGAACCAGCGCCGGCGAAACCAGTACCCAGACGGCACGCTGGTGACGTTCCCGGCCTAAGCCGTGATCAGCTGCGGCATCTCGTCGTATGTGCGACCGTCGAGCTCGCGCCCGTTGGCCTTCGGGGTTCGCCCGCCCCACTGCTTGAAGAAGAACGCGACGCCCGCCACCGCGCACTGGTCACGGATGTCCTCGACCCACCGCCGATCCATCGGGCGGGCGCGGGGCCCAGACTCGCCGCCCGCGATGACCCAGTCGATGCTGTCTAGGTCGAGGTTCGGCAGCGCCGTGAGGAGCGGCTCGCAGGACAAGAACCGGGTCTTGGCCGGCGTACGGCGAAGGTGGTCGATCCGGTCGACGACGTCGTCGGATTCGACGGAGACGCCCATCCACAGGTTTTCGGGCCAGTCCAACTGATCGGCGATCCGCGCCAGCCGGTGCGACCGCTTGGTCAGCACTTGGTACGTGTGTTGGGGGGTCTCAGCGATGACCGCGAACACATCCCGGATGAAGTCAAGCGGAACTCGAGCGTGGAAGAGATCGCTCATCGAGTTCACGAACACGACCCTCGATCCCGACCAACGGTAGGGATCGGCAAGCGACCTCGGGTGAATGGTGACGTCGAACCCTGGTCCTGACGTCACGGGGTTGCCGTCGTTCTGATACTTCTCGGCACCCATCGCCTTGAGCCGTTTGGCCAGCGCGAGCGCATAGCAGTTGTCACAGCCGGCCGCGACGCGGTCGCATCCAGTCACAGGGTTCCAGGTGACTTCAGTCCACTCGATCGCACTCTGAGTTGCCATAACCCCTCCTCAGGGTCGAACGCAGGTTCGACCCTGCCTTCCACGGTAGTTCACACAGTCACCGTGCGCCGCGATATCGGGGGCACGTTCGCGCATTCATCACAGATGCCATCACCTACCGCGAGGACGCCTCGGACCGTTGTCGCGCTCCGGCTTCTGAGCGGGCGCGTCCGCGTCGCGCGGGACGGCCGCGTCGGGGGCCGACGCGGGCGCCGTCGCCGGGGCGCCGTCGGGACGTCGACCATGGGCTGCCTGTTCGACAGCCTTGCGAGCAGCGTCGCTCACTTCGCCCGGCGCCACTCCGTGCGACCGCTCCTGGTCACGACGTTCCCGCAGGATCCGGTCGGACTCTCGCTCAGCTGGTGTCCGGGGACCGGCCGGGTCAGCGGGCCGGGTGGCGATGTAGTGCTCGAGTTCCCGCAGCGCCGGGATGGCGCTGTTGCGGAGTGCGGTAGCGGCGGCGAGCTCACCACGTGCCTGTCGGGCGTCGCTGATGGCATCAGCGGCGCGAGTGATCTGCTGGATGACAGTGAGCCAGCCGGTGTGCTTGCTCGACCCGCTCGCTCGCAGAGCGAGTTGGATGTGACGGGTCGCCATCTCCGCACCGCTGAGCCCGGTCGGCACCTTCGGCTCGACTGTCGTCGTCGCGTCCCAGGTGTCCTCGAGCGTCTGCCGGGCGAGGATGTCGGCCGAGCGTCCTGCGTGCATCCCGAACTCGGCACCACGCCCGGTTGCCAGCACCGTGGCTGTGCCGGCAAGACCCGCGGCGGCGTCGTTCCATGCAGCCTTGTCGTGCGGGTCCAGACCGGCTAGGTGGTCGTTGAAGTCGCGCAGGTTCTGCTCGGCGACCGCAAGGTCGACGTCGATGTCGCCCGACACCTGCAGAGGGTCGAGCTTGGTGGCGTCGCCGGCCCACAGGTCGCGTGCGAGCTGTGCCGACTCGGGTGTCTCGGTCCAGTTCTTTCGCAGCTTCGACAACGTCAGGTCGGAGGCGAGCTTGCTCGCGGTGAAGGCCACTCCCCCGCGCAGACCGACCTTGTAGCCGGTGACCTGATCCCGGTTGCCGGGCTCCCAACGTGCGGCCTCGATGCGCACGCCGCGGTGCGAGAGGACGTTGTTAATGAACTCCGCCTCGGTGTGCGACTGCTCGGCCGCCCCGCGGACGATGCGCTGCAGAATCACCCGGTCCGGCTCGGCCGGACCCGTGCCGTCAGCTGCGCGCTGGCGGGCGATATTGTGCTCGGCGGCGGTGTGCCCCTTGAGCGTCGGGGTGTTGGCCTGGTGCTGCTCGTCGTGCAGCGGGGTGATGAAGTCGAGCTTCTCCAGCGTCTCTCGGCGAACCTGCTGCGATCGGATACCCGAGTTATGCACCGGCAGCATCGAACCGTCGCGCAGCGTCGTGCACATCGCGATGTGGATGTGATCGTTGCCGTTCGTCGACTCGCCGTGGTGGACCGCGAACCAGACCGCGTCAGCGTGGTCCGGATTGTCGATGAAACCCATCCCCCGCATGTAGCGCTCCGCGACCTCCTGCCACTGCTCGTCGCTGATCTTGCCCTCAGCAGCACTGAGCGAGATCGTCGCGTGGAACACGTGTGCCTGCCCTGCCACCGCCTCCTCACCAGCTTTGAGGTTCTCGCGGCTGATACCCCCGAAGCCGGTGCCGGTGAGCGCGAGCTCGGGCGCGTACTGACGTCGCCACGACGCCTCCAGCAGTCGCCCCACCTGCGTCGCCTGACGGGAGGTGAGCGCGGCGTCGCCCCACTCGGCGTGGATCTCCGGGCTACCGGCGACCATGCGCTGGTTGGTGTGCTCGTTCGCCTTTCCTGGCCCGTAGAGATAACGGGCCAGGCCGGCGGCGTCCTTGCCGGTGCCGAGGACTCGGATGATCACCGGTCCTCCTCGATGCCGGGCACGAAGCGGTGCAGGTTCGCGATCTCGTCGCGGAGCTCTGCGATCGCCGTCGCAAACAGCGCCAACGTGCTCTCGAGCTGAGCCGTGTTGATCCGCTCCCCCGAGTTCGCGGCTCGCGCGATCTGGTTCAGGTTGTTCGCCGCATTGGCGAGTAGTCGCCGTGCGCCGATCATGCCGAGGACGGCCTCTTCAACGCCGGCCGCGGCCTGCACCGATCCGGCCAGGAGTGCCCGCTCGTAGAGGGCGGGGCGACTCACGCCGAGGTGCTCGGCCATGGCCTGGACGCGGGCCCACTCGGCGTCGTTGTGACGGATCACTGTCCGGTGCTCGCGGGGACCGTCCGAGTTCCGGTGTCGCCGACGAGCGGGGCCAGCTGAGCTGGTCTCCGGTCGCTCGTCGGTCATCGTCTGTACCCCTTCGTTGCATGGGGCCGCGCGCTCAGCGGCCCCCCTTCTCGGTCTGGTGCCCGGCCGCGTCAGCGGCCTTAAAGGCACCATACCGTACATCTTGCTCCCGCCGGAAGACCTGACAGGTTCACGCACCTGATCGCTGGACAGATTCGCCAGGCAGGCCACTACCGGCTGCGCACCGCGTAACCCCGAAACGCACAAACAGGAAAGGCGCCAGGAGGAGAGGGGGTAGGGACAAACGCACGGACAACCGGACGCACCCGCACGTAATCTGAGCGACATGAGTGAACAGACGAGCAGCTTCCTGTACCGCGCCGAGCAGTTGCTCGACGTGCGGCGAGCAGCGATCAGCGGGCTGGAGACCGCGGCTGCGAAGCAGACTGCAGCGGAGGCTGCGAAGGCTGCCGCGGACCAGGAGATGCAGCAGGCCATCGAGGCAGCGAAGCGAGCCGGGTGGACCACCAACGAGCTGCGTCAGCTCGGACTTCCGGTCGACGCACCTCGACGCAGCAAGAGCGGATCGCGTGGCGCTCGTCGGACGTCCCGGGTCTCGGCGGCGGCGACGCTGGGTGCGGCATCGTCGACGACGTAGCCGAACTGAGACGCAGCGTCGCCGCTGGTGACGCACGTTGCGACGCTGCGATGCCGCCGACCTAGCGCACCGGTTGGTGCTGCAACCTGCTGCAGCCTCCCCCGGCGCTGGCCGCGCCTCCCTGCGGCACGATGCGGCACCGCAGACTGCGTCGTTGGTGCAGCGGCACTACCGATGCACGGGAGCCGCTGGCGCAGGGTCAGCGCGCTGCGCCACTCGGCCGGCGCAGGTGGCGCTGGTGAGTCGATGCAGATCGACATGACGCAGCAGACGCGCAGCGTCACTGCTGCGCCCGGCTGTCGCAGGCGTGACGCCGCAGTACCGGCGCAGCGTCAGCGACGACGCACCATCGTTGACGCTGCGCCGGTCTGCGCCAGCATCAGTTGGGCGCTGGCGTCACTGCGTCAGCAGCACCCACGCATGGTGACGCAGCGTCAGCGACGCGGCGCGCGACGCGGCGCGTTGGACTGGCCAAGTTCTTGGTGCGGCAACGAAGGTGACGACTCAGGGAGGTCGCCGCGGGCCTCGTTCAGGATGTCGGGCATCGACCGTTCGCCGGCGAGGCGATGTGCGCGGACGCTCCAAGCGAGTTCGACGGTCTGGCTCGGGCCGTCGGTGGCGGGCTGAGCCAGCGCGTAGAAGATGGGCCGAAGAGGAGCGGGGTCCGGGGTGCGTTGGCCGAAGTCGGGGGCGCTGAGCATCGACTGTTGGTTCCACAGTGCGGCGGTGATGCCGGTGCGCTGTGGGTCGTAGCTGATGCGGAAGTGAGAGAGCTCCGCGACCTGCGACATGAACACCTTGCCGGCGCGGCCGTTGCCCTCGCGGAACGGGTGAGCCTGGTTGATGTTGGCGTACACCTCGGAGGTGACGTCCGCGAACCCTTTGTGGTCCAGGGTGGCCCAGTCGGCGTCGGCGATGATCTTGTTCGCGGCGGAGAGGTAGTCGTCGATCTCGGTCGGGTCGGCGAAGTGGGTGGCGTCCTTCTGGATGCTGATCCCTCGGTATTCGCCGGCCCACTCGTAGACGTTGCCGAACAGGTGGCGGTGGATCGCGCGGAGGTGCTCTGAGTCGTAGGTGCGGGGCAGGTCGACCTGGCCGGTTCGGAGTTCGATCTCGCGGTCGAGGGCCTCGTCGTACTCGAACGCTTGCAGCTCTTCGTAGTCGCGGTATCCGGGGATGTTGCGCAGCGTTCCCGTGATGCCGTCGGTCATCGTCTCCGGATACAGATAGGACTCCCACGTGGGGGACATGGGAGTCCTATCGTCTGGGCTCGAGCTGCTCATGGTCGACGATCGAGGCGGTGCCTGCTGCTTACGATGCGTGGCGGTCAGTGCCAGCTCGGCGCCGAGCGCGAAACGCCGCGGTGCGTCGTGCCGACTCGGCGGCGTCGATGTCGCCGCGGGTGAACGCGACGAGGATCTCGACGCGCTCGCGCTCGGGCACGTGACCTTCGTGCCAGGCGCTCGCCAGGGTGTCGATGACGGTGCTGCGCTGCTCGTCGGTGAGGCCGTCGAACAGGTCGGGCCAGCGGGTCTCGATGTCGAAGGTGGTGTCCATGATCAGCTCCTCCTCTCTGTTCAGCGTAAGCGAGACGTGGTCTCGGATGTGTGGATCAGCGCTTGAGACGGTTGGGCAGTCGCGCCGGCGGCTTCGGCAGCACGCCGCCGTTTCGGTCGCGTGCGATGCTCACCGCGGCAGCGACGGCCTCGCCGCACCACGAGGAGTCGGAGAGCCAGCGGCTGGCGCCCTGGTCGGCAGTGATGCCCTCGCGCATCTTCGCGATGGTCTGGTCGGCCAGGTTGAACGTGCGGGTCAGACCCCGGGACTCGGCGCGCTCTTCCGGTCGGGCCAGCTGCTTGCGCTGGGCCGGCGTTCGCGCGGCGTGTGTCTCGATGGCTGCGGCGATCCAGCGGGTGAAGGTGTCGGCCTCTCCGCCGTTTTGCCAGTCCGCGAGGTAGGCAGCCTTGGTCTCCTCGAACTCCTCGGGCTGGAAGTAGATTCCGGCCCGGGTGGTCCCGGCCGGCGGGGTCGGCGCAACCTTCGATCCCGGCTTGGCCTTCACCTGCTCGGGCTCCTCCGCCGTCGGCTTCGCCTTCACCGGAGCGGCCGCCTTCTGAGGGGCGGTCGCGGTCGCGGTCTCGGTCTTCTCGACCGTGGGCTCAACGGCCGCCGGCGAGCTCGAGGCGGCCGGGGCCTGCTCGGCGGGCTCAGCCGGCCCCTGGGCCTCCTGCTCCTCGTCGAGGTTGTCGAACGACTGGCGACGTCGCTCCGCGAGCGACAAGCGCTTGGGGGTGGTTGCCATGGCGGGACTCCTTTCAGTGGGTGGTGGCGGCCGACAGGGACGGGGCAAGGACCTGCTTGAAGGCAAGTGCGTAGTCCTGCGTGGCGGTGGAGTTCGGGCGGTAGAGACCGACCGGGAGGCCAGAGGTGTATCCGTCTTTGACCTCGGTGGTGTGCCGGATCGGCACGGTGACGCGGCCGGGGTGCCCCTCGTTGAGAAGCTCGATCACGTCGCGAGTCGAGTTGGTGTTCGGGAAGGCCATGGTCGGCATGAACCAGTGCACCTCTTGGCCAGGGCGCATCCTGGCGGCGACCCTGGTTGCGACGTAGGGAACCAGCTCGTCCTCGACCGCCTCGTAAGCCTCCGTTGCGCACTGCACTGGCGCGATCACGACGTCGGCGGCGACCAGGGCGCCTCGTACCAGCTGGTGCAGGCTCGGCGGGGTGTCGATGACGATGTCGTCGTACACGTCGCCGAGGCGGACGATCTCGTCGGGGATCGCATGGGCGGTGTCAGACTCGGAGTCTCGTCGGGCTAGGTCACGGGTACCGATGACGACGTCTACACCGGGAACGGCCGGCGATGGCACCGCGGCGCTCTTCAGTGTCGCTTCGCTCCTCGAGTCCAGGACGTCGTCGGCGACGTAGAGCACGTCGGTCGAGGGCGTGATCCCGAGACGGGCCGCGAAGTTTCCCTGCGGCTCGAGGTCGTAGGCGAGGACCTTCCGGCCCGCACGGGCCAGCGTCAGCGCGGCTTCAGCTGCGCTCGTGGTCTTCGCTACGCCGCCCTTCGGGGAGACGAACGCGTACGTGGTCATGGAGGCTCCTACGCCTTAGTTGGTGCTGCGGTCTGATTCGAGTCTGTTTCAACCCGAAAGGGCGACGCTTCCGCGCCGCCCCTCGCCTGGCTCTTACTGCCAGCCAGCGGGCTCCTGGGGTGCCGGCTCTACCTCACGGTAGGACTTGGTCGCCTTGGCGACCGTGGCGGTCTGGTACTTCAGTGCGACACCGACGGCGTCGGCCTCGACGATCGTGGCGTAGCGGGTCTCGCCGTCCTTCTCGTACTTCTCGGTCTTGAGCCGGCCCTTCACCATGACGTTCATGCCCCGGCGGACGGTCTCGGCCACGTTCTCGGCCTGCGAGCGCCACACCTTGACGCGATGACGGTTGGGCTCACCGTCGATCCACTCCCCCGCCGAGTTCTGCCTCGGCTGGTTCTCGATCACGACGAGGGTCGCAACCGGGACACCACTCGGAGTGAAGGAGATTGTCGGGTCCTCGGCCAGGTTTCCGGTGAAGTCGATGTTGGTCATGGTCTGGTCCTAACGGTCGGGTACGGCTTGTCTTGCTGTGTTGTCTCTAGTATATGTCTAGTCTGTCATTCCTGTCTAGTGGTATTGGTGTGTTTTTGGCTTCGGGAACCTATGCCGCTCCCCCAGCTCATGGCCCGGCCATAACCCCGCACGGCAGTCAGACAGCGCCTCTACTCCTCCCCGTCCCCAGCGCCAGGCCTTCGTGTTGTGGTCGCCCCAAGCGACCACTCCCCGCCTCGACCACAACACCCGCTCGTCGGCCGGAGCGTCACAGCGCGTCTGCACGCCGATCGACGTCGAGAACCGCGGCGTACGCCACGGCACAGTCATCGCACCAGACTCCGAAGGGCATCGGCCGCTGCCGGTGGAGGATGAGGAATCCCAGCCTGATCAGGTCTGCAGGCACGCCACGGCCGGCAAGCTCCTTCTCGATGATGTACAGGTGCTCGGTCTGCTCGCGCACCGAGATGATGTCAGTGCCGGCGGGCAGGCCAGTGGCGTCGCGGAGAGGATTCGGCTTGGTCAGCCAGGGCCAGGCCGCTTCGACCCGGTCTCGAGCCTCCACCCTGGAGAATCCCCACTCGGTGAGGCTGCGACGTACGTCGCCGCTGGTGCTGCTCTGGTCGCCACTCATCGATCGTGCCTTTCGGTGCGCGGACGCGTGGTCGAGGGCTGGCTCATCACGCCTCCTCGTCATCGGGAAGGTTGTAGCCCTGGGAGTTGATCGCTGTCTGCGCGGAGCTAAGTTCCTCGGCCATACGCTGCGCGTGAGTGACGGCATTCTGCAGGTGGGTCCCTGCGGCCAGTGCGGAGAGGCGCGGGTCGCCGTTGTGGTCGTAGACGTCGAAGTGATCCAGCGACCGCTCGAGCCCGTCGGCGAGCTGCCGGAAGAGCTGAGGCAGCATCTGGGTTGCGCCGCTCATGTTGCCGAGCACGGTGTAGACGACAGGGGCCGGGATGCCCTCCTCCCCCGGGCTGCTAGTGATGTGGTTCATCGCACGGATGGCTTCGTAGACGACGTCTGCCCAGCCGTCGCGCTCTTCACTGACGTGGTCGCCGTACGAGCGGGTGATCCCCCGTTCGGTCGGATCGCTGGCCAGCGTGCCGTGATAGGTGATGCGCTCGATCTTGGCGCTCATGGTGCTCTCCGTTTCAGGGGGTCTGGGGTCATTCTGGTTCGCGGCGCCGACATGTTCGCAGTGTTCGGCCCACGCGTCGGCAGATTTGGCTGGCGTACGCCTGTCGCGTTCGGCTTGGCTCAGCCGTAGACGAGGGTGCCGAGGAGCCCGACCTGGAGGATCTGGTCGGCCAGTGCGGGCGACATCGGGCGCTGGGCGCTCGTCAGTGCTCCCCGGTGAGGGTGGATCGCGCTGTGGCGGTTCAGGAACCGAATCGAACGACGGTCGAGCTCGTCCATGAATTCGGGGCAGGCGCTCTCGATCTCGGTGAGGCCGGCCTCGATGGTGTCGAGGGTGACGAGGTGCTCGGTGTCGTGCTCGTCGATGAGGCGGGCCCACGCGTTTCCCCCGCCTGACCGGGCGGGTTCGGCGTGGCCGCCGATGAAGCCGGGTAGCCACCACTGGAACTCGCGGCAGCGGGACCAGTAGCGGCTGTGGCCGACGGCGGCGATGAGCACGACCGCGAGGAACGTGTCGCGCTCGGGAGTCCTGGCCGGCGCTTCGCTCGTGCTGGGGATGGCGATGGTGGTCATGATGTGTGGCTCCTTGCTGGGGTGGTGAGTCCCGGGTTGTCTTGCTGTGTTGTCTCTGGTTTATGTCTCGTCTGTCATTGCTGTCGGTCCCTGTCTCCAGCGGCCGACGATGGGGGCCAGGTGCTCCGGGGCCCGCACGTGCGAGGCGAAGCCCCGGAGCACCTGGGGCGGCCGGTTAGGAGAGGGCCTCGACGACGGCGGCGATGAGGTCGCGCGCGGCAGGGGGCGTGACGGCGTTTCCTGCGAGCTTGACCCGCTCGCGCCGGGTCCCAGCCCACTTGTAGTCGGTCGGGAAGGCCATTCCAGCGGCGACCTCGTGGGGCTCCAACATGCGGAAGAGGCAGTCGTCGACCTGAGCCTCAGCGGCGGCCATGTCGCCAGGCGTGATGACCGACTGCTGTGCGGTGGTGGTGAGGGTTCGCAGGTGTTCGGTCGCGGGGGTGGTCATCTCGGCGCCGTCACCCTTGCTGGAGTTGTGGCGGGTGATCAGCGCGTACCGGTCTCGGGTGGTCAGCGTGCCGACCGGATCGGACGCAGGCTTCGACGACTCCGCCGCGCCGTAGTAGGGCGTCAGCAGCGCCGAGGTCTCCCGGGTCGTCATGGTCCGGTGCGGCTCGCTCGTCGAGCGGGCATCGTCGTTCCACGTCCCCCCGGCGGGCACGACCAGGCCGTGGTGGTTCCCCGAGGCCGTGACCGTCGAGAGCGGGTGGCTGGCCGGGCGAGCGTCCGAGCCTCCCCCGCGCAGTTCGGCAATGAACGCTGGTGCGGTGGCTCCACTCGGGATCGCGAGGGCGTCGAGATGGCGGCTCGTCTGCGTGCGCAGTACCTCGTCGGTCGACTTCACCCGGTCGCCGGCACGACCCTCGAGGGGCACCACAAGCGCCTTGGTCTCCTGGGTGTGGAGGGTCCGGAGGGTGTCGTACACAGACCATGTGCGGTAGTAGCCGTTAGGGCTGCCGTAGGCGGGGTGCTTCGGGTCGGCCGCGTCGTACTGGTTGCCGCCCTGCTCCATGTGGAACGGGGCCCAGTACCTGGCGATCCCGGCCGCGATCCGGCGGCGCGTCTTCTCGGCCAGGGGCTTGGTTCGGCTCCCGATCATCTTGCCGCGCAGCGTCCAGTCGATCGCGGCGGCTGCCGGGAGGTAGCCGGGCTCCACGGTGGTCGAGCAGGTGGCGTGGATGTAGACGTACTGCGAGCGGTACTTGCCCACGGTGCGGCCGTTCTTCCATGCCTGCTGGGACTCCACGACCTCTTGGCAGTTGGGGCACCAGGCCAGCGGGCGCATGACCTTGTCGACGTTCGGGGCGCGGTTGCCCTTGAGCCAGCACACGACGTAGAGGCGGTCTCGCGACTGCGGGGCGGGGTCGCCGTGGGCCTGGGCGTGCATGGAGTTCAGACTCACGATGCGGAAGTCGTAGCCGAGGTTTCGAAGTCCCTTCTTCCACAAGGTCCAGGCTTCGGCGTAGCGGGGGTTGGTGGCGATATCGACGACGTTCTCGATGACCATGGCGGCGTAGCGGTGGTGCTCGGCGAACCGGAGCACGTCGAACATCAGCAGCCGGGAGCGCTGCACGATGGCCTTCTCGGGGTCCTCGTCGACCAGCTCGGGGTCGAGCAGGTCGAGCAGGTCGATCTCCATCGACACCGATGCGTACTTGCCGCCGCTGGCCTGGGACCACTTCGTGCACTCCGGAGAGGCCCAGAGAATGTCGGTGCGCGGGAAGTAGCGGGGGTCCTCCTCATGGAGGTCGACACAGGCGTGGTCTGCGCCGGGGTGGTTGCTGTTGTGCACCTCGACGGCGAGGGGCAGGTGATTCGCAGCGATGCGGATCTCGATGCCGGGCACGGCGATCGCTCCGGTCGAGGATCCCCCTCCCCCGCAGAACAGATCAGTCATCGTGAGCATGGCTGGCTCCTTGCTGGGGTGGTCAGCCCCGGGTTGTCTTGCTGTGTTGTCTCTAGTATATGTCTAGTCTGTCATTCCTGTCTAGTGTGTCGTGAATGTTTCTTGTGTCTCTCCAACGCGGCCTGTCGAGTCTGTTCATCCCTCTGGCCCCTCAGATCGCAGTGGCCCTACTCCCCTCCCCTATTCGGCCGGATCTGGCAGCTCGAGCCCTTCGGCCCTAGGCTTGGTCGAGCTAGGCAGGGTGGTTCCTGTCTTGCTGTGTTAGATCGGCCCCCAGCGTTTGCCGGGGGCCGATCGCCTTTCTCGGTGCCATGTAGGCGCCTGGCGCAGGCTCAGCGGCGTACGTGGCGCTCGATCCTGTCGTCGCTGGCTGCGGTGTAGCGGGTGCCGTCGATCTCCAGCTCCATCCGGTCCAGCTCCTCGTTGTACGTGGGCTGTTCGACGACTCCTGCAGGGGTGACGTCGCCGATGAGGAGCAGAGCGGCAGGAACGCGCTCCCAGGCCACGTCATCGGCCACTCCCCCGGTGTCCGGGTACTCCGGCATCTGGATGGCGGGCTCCAGGCTGCTCACCCCATCACCTCCGCGCGGCGGAGGGGCGTCCGGGCGCCGGGCACGGTGGCGCCGGTCATCACCGCGATCATGTCGGCGTAGTCGCGCTCGAGCTCGGCCGGGAGTCGGCGCTTGGCCTCCTCGACGGAGTCGGCGTGGAAGGTGCGGTAGTGGCGGCGAAGGCCGTCCCCGTGGTCCTCGATCTCGACGTGGAAGCCGGCGGCACGGTAGGTGTCGTGGTTGCCGGGCGTGATTCGGACGTAGAAGTCGTGGCCGGCGATGGTGGCTCGGGCGATGTGGGCGTCGTACTCGCCGGCGAAGCGGTCGTCTGCGTCTACGATCGCCCATCGCTCGATAGCCACGGCTTCGGTGGTGGCTGCGGTCGTGGTCATGATGTGGCTCCTTGCTGGGGTGGTGAGTCCCGGGTTGTCTTGCTGTGTTGTTTGTTGCTGCAGTCGTTTCTGTCATTGCGGTCATGAACTGCTAGGCAGTACGGCCTGTCTTTCGCTGCGTTCGCTGCCTGTATGTGGATGACCGGAAGAGGGGTCGGGGCTGCCAGCCCCTCCCCCGGCCGCTTGTGGGCCCCGCTGCGCGGGGCTAGTTCGGCGTGGGGGCGCCGGTGGGGATGCCGTCGGAAAGGTCGGTCTCGTCGAGGAGGCGGCGCGTGCCGTAGTAGGTGGGGTCGCCGTACTGCTCGCCGAGGCTCCACCAGTGGCTGCCCTCGGTGGCGATGCCTTCAGCCCACGTCCGGGCGTCCTCGGAGTAGCTGCGGTGCGGGATGATGCCGCAGCTGGAGTACCGCGGGCTGTATCGGCTGCCGTCTTCGCGGGCGTAGGTCACGGCCGCGACCTGGCGGTAGGAGTCGTCGCTCCCGTCGAAGCGGGCGCCCTCGAATCGGCCGAGGATTGGGAGGACCTGGGACGTCGTCGGGCCGTCGGTCCAGGCGCAGTCAAGCCATCCGTGGGCGGTGCCGCGCGACATCCGCACGGAGAACTTCACGTTGGGGAACTCCTCGCGCAGCGTGCGCCGGAGCTCGGCGGCTGTCTCCTTGACGTCGTACTCGATGATCTCGACGTCCTGGCCGGCCATGGTCTCAACGCGAGTGCGGGTCATGATGTGACTCCTTGCTGGGGTGGTGAGTCCCGGTTGCCTTGCTGTGTTGTCTCTATTGTATGTCTAGTCTGTCATTCCTGTCTAGTGTTGTAGGCAGTTGTTTTCTGTGCTTCATTACTGCGCGTAAATGAGCGGACCGGCCGGGAGTTCCGGCCAGTCCGAGGAGATTGAGCTGATTAGGAGCGGGGAGTTGAGGCTGCCGTCAAGATGTCGAGGTGGTACGGGTCAGTTGAGTTCCGGGGCCCGGCAAGGGGCCGCATGTAGGGCAGCCAGATGTACTCGGTGTGGCCTTCGAGATTGGCGGCGTAGTTGTCTCCGCCGTCGTCGAGGAAGGCGTTCCAGGCGTCTTCGTCGGGTGTGATCGGCGCTCCGGCGACACCGGCGAGGCCCGTGAGAGTGAGGTGGTCGCCCTGGTCGCTCCACTCCAGGACGACGGTCCAGGCGTCGGGGAAGCGGTGGCGGGCCTGCAGGGCGATCAGGTGCACTGCCGACTGGGCGAGCTCGATGTCGGCTTGATGCGCGGCGGTGATGGCCCGGTTGAGTCGGGCATCTGCGGCGGCGATGGCGTCGGTGAGGTCCCAGGGATCGGTGGCTGCGGTCACGGTTGCGCTCCTTGCTGGGGTGGTGAGTCCCGGTTGTCTTGCTGTGTTGTGTCTATTGTATGTCTAGTCTGTCATTCCTGTCTAGTTCTTTGATGCTCTGTTTTCAGTACTCCGATCCGGTCGCGCTCGCACCGAGAAGCAGCCGCGACCTGGCGCTTAACGGCCTGTTGGTGCCCACTCCTCCCTCCTCCTGGCGATCACCCGGCGCAGCCGGCGTCGTGTTTGTCCTGGCCCGCGCCGGAGTGAGATCGGGCCATGGCTGGCGAGGACCCAGCTCGGCGGCCGGTTTGGGGTAGGGGCCCCGGGCCGGCCGCCGGACCCTTCCGTACCCCGGCCGGAGCCAGAGGGCTCGCCTGGGCCGCCCTGCGAAGAGCGGCCCAGGCGGGTCGTCAGTCGCTGAGCGCGGCCTCGCGCTGCTCCTCGCAGTCCTCCCACTGGGCAGGGAGGTAGTTGCCGAAGGTCTCGAGCAGGTCGCGGGGGATGACGCAGGCGTCGACGAGGCAGACGTCGCAGATCTCGGCCTTGAGGGCTCGACTCCAGAGGCGGCGGTGTGCCACGTCGGGCCGGTTGCGGCGGCCGTTCCAGGCGAGCCACTGGTCGCAGGCGTAGCGGAAGTGTCCGAGCAGCCAGGGTGCGTGGGCGTCGACGACGATGGCGAACTGCGCGGCGGCGAGGGGAGTGGTCGGGATGATCCACTCGACCGGCTCGCTGTAGGCGCCGGGGCTGACCTCGATGAGGTCTTCAGGCTTGCCGGACCAGGCGAAGGCGAAGCCGTCCTGGAAGTACTCCAGCCCGGGGGTGCCGTCGCAATGCCTGGAGGTGTAGCCCGGGATGAGGCTGGAGGTGCGGGTCATGGGGCGCTCCTTGCTGGGATGGTCAGTCCCGGTTGTCTTGCTGTGTTGTCTCTATTATATGTCTAGTCTGTCATTCCTGTCTAGTCTTGTCGGAGAATTTTCATGTCCTGATTGCTCGATCTCAAGCGGGAGACCCGGTGACTTGGATCGCCCGGCGACCGGCTACGGGGGCCGGGCCGATGGGCCCGACCCCCGTAGCACCTGGTTAACGGGTGAGGTCGGCAAGGATGTCGGCGATGGGCTCGCCAGCCTTGGCTCGGGTCCAGGCTTCTCCTCGCGGCTCGAGCCCGGCTGCGCGGAGAGAGTCGGCGAGTGCTTTGTTGTCGGCCTTCTTGGCGGCCTTGGTGGCCTTGGTGGACTCCTTGACCGTGACGTCCTGGTGCCCCAGAGCGGCGGCGGTGACTGCGTCGAGCACGTGCGAGGCCTTCTCGTAGGCGATGGCGACTCGCTCCGGGTCGCGGGTCCAGGTTGCGGCGTAGCGGGCCGATCCCCGGGCGAGTTCACCTTGTCCGTAGGCGGTGAGCAAGCCGTAGGCCACTGCCTCGGCCTCGGCTTCCATGTCGCCGCGGTGCTCGCCAGCGTAAGGGCGGTCCTCGCCTTCGCCGTGGAGGAGAGCGTGAGTGATCTCGTGGGCGAGGGTCTCGACGGCTGCCCACTGGGCCAGGCCTCCGTGTACGACGATCTGGCGGGTTGCGTGCACCGTGTACCCGCCTTCGGCCATGTCGCGGCCGCTGCGGGTGACGGTCCAGCCCTGGTCGGTGATCCAGGCGGTGAGCCGGTCGAAGACGTCGCGGGCCTCGCCTTCGGGTAGTTCGGGGGCGGCGTACGCGCTCGAGGCGGTCTCGCCTTCGTCGTTGGTGACGTCGGCGGCGCGGTAGGTGCGCTCGATCTTGAAGACGGTGCGGCGGACGGCTCCCGGGGTGTCCTTGTCGCATTTCTTGCCGGTCGCGGGGTCGACCCACATCGGGATGGGCCGGGAGAAGATGCCCAGGGCAGTGCCAGCGGCGGGGGCGAATCCACGCTTGGCCCAGACGTACGCGGGGGCGATCTCCTCGGCGGCGGCCTGGATCGCGGCATCGAACGCGTCTTGCTCGCTCATGCCCTGCGTCTCGAAGCGGGCCCAGAGCTGAGACACGATCAGCGACTGGTTGTTGGGGGAGTAGGCCGGGTGTCCGGCGCGGAGCCGGAGGGCCCGGGCTGCCATGGCGGCGGGCCAGCCTGCGGGGTTGGCGATGAAGGCTGCGGCCTGGTCGACCAGGGCCTTTCGGGTCGCGGCGTGGTCGACGGTGCTGGCGGGCTTGGTGCTGGTTTTGGTGGCCATCGCTGGTTCCTCCGTTTCGGGGTGGTCAGCCCCGGGGTTGTCTTGCTGTGTTCTGGGTCTAGTTTATGTCTAGTCTGTCATTCATGTCAATACTGTTTGGAGAATTTTCCTGTCTTTCCTGTCCGGTCTGTGCAATACTGTGGTTCTGTCGTGGCCGTGCTGTCTGTACTCGGGTCCGAGCTGCGGCCACCCCTCTCTCCTCGCCAGCCGTCTTTGATCTCGCCGAAGGGTTCTTCAAATGACCGCCGTTGCTACTTCTGAGATTTCGCCCGAGCCGAGTGCGTCGGCCACGTCTGTGGCTGCGCCAGCAGGCCCCGGGGCCGCTGGAGCGCCAGGTCGACGCCCGGTGCGGATCCCGCTGTTGTCGGCGATGGGGGTCGCGGTGCTCGCGACGGTCTTCGCCTACTTCGCCATGGTGGGGTTCGCTCTCGACGTGCTGGAGATCTCGACGGTGTCGGCGTACGTGTTCGCCGGCGTGTATGAGCTCTCGCTCATCACAGTGGCGCTGCTGGCCCGGGAAGCGGCGCAGCAGGACCGGCCGGCGCGTACGCAGTTGGTGATGACGTGGGTGTTCTCTGCGGCGTCGGGGATCTTGGCGGGGTACCACGAGATCGACGCCGGCCACGGGCTGGTGGCCGCAGGGTTCCGGTTCACGGTTCCTGTGGTCGCTGCTCTGATGTGGCACTTCGCGTTGGTGGGGGATCGGCATCTGGCGTCGGTGAGGTCGTGGACCGAGCTGCGTCAGGCGGTGCTGATCCACTCGGTCATCACGGCGAGCGCTCGGTGGTTCGAGGCGCAGGGTCGCGCAGCGGGAAAGAGCGGTCGTCGAGCGAAGCGCGCGGTGGAGCGTCGCAACCAGGCGCGTCTGCGAGCGATGACGCGGGCGATGCGGAGTGTCCCGGCGGGGGAGCTGCGAGGTCGACTGGTCGACTGGGACGACGGCGTAATGGCGATGTCGGAGATGACCGCCACGGTGGGACGTGCCGTGGTGATGGACGCTCAGACGGGGGTGCGGGTTATGGAGCAGCTGGCGCAGGTCATGACGCACGGAGCATCAGCACAGAGCGGATCCCCGGCGCAGGTCGATCCTGGTGCGTCGCTCAGCGTCGCGCGTCGGTCGGCCCTGGCGCTGTCTGCGGCACCCGAGCGGGATGTCGCTGCGGCGCCGCGGGCGCACGCTGAGCGTGCGGCAGCGTCGTCCGCTAAAAGTGCTGTGACACGGGCCCCGGCGCGGCAGGAGGCGCCTGCGTCCAGCGGCATGAGCGAGGCGACGCATGACGCGGCAGCTTGGGACGCGGCTCCCGCTGCTGAGGGCCTCGCCGGTGCTGCCGCACGTAGCGTCGGCGATGACGCTGCGTCACCTGCTGTGCCGCAGGAGCGGTCGGCGCAGCCTGTTGCGCCGCGAGCGTCTGACGCTGCGCCGGAGACGTCGCAGAATCCTGCTGCGCCCCAGCAGCTGCGTGGCGCAGAGGTGACGCAGTCGCAGACTGCTGCGTCACGCGCTCCGGCGCCGCAACGCCGTGCGTCGGCCAGGGCGCAGGTGGACCTGCTCGAGGTGCACCGCATGCGGTCTGCTGGGGTCAGCTGGCGCAAGATCGGCCCGGCGCTCAAGCCTCCGGTGTCGCCGGATACGGCCCGGCGGGCCTATGAGGACGCGCGCAAAGCGCCGGAGACTCCCGCGCACGGGCTCTTCCTGAAGGAGCTTCAGGCGAGCTGATCTGCGCCACCGGGAATGAGGGGAGCCCCGCTCCGGTCTTGATGGCTGGAGCGGGGCTTCGTCCTTGGTCAAGCTTGTCGACTCTGTCATTCCTGTCTGGGGTGTGCGGGTGAGGCGGGGCTGCCGCCCCACCCGCTTGTGGTCTTCCCCAAGCCACGGGGCCTGGTGATGGCCGCATTGAGCCGGGTGTGGTGCAAGGGCCGGCGGACGCCGGGCATCGCTTCCCTTGCGCCGCTGCTGGCGCGGCCTAAGGTCCGTGAGTGGTGTGGGGACGGCCGCGGTCGGGGGGCGGAGTCCTCAAGTTGACCCACCGCGTGACAGGAATGACAGAGTCGACAAGCTTGGCTCGAGGCAAACCCGGTGCCCGGCCTTGGGGGACACGTCAGTTCGCGGACCGGGTGGTGCGGTAGGCCGCTTGTCTGTGCGCGGTGGAGCAGAACTTCGGCGTACGGCTGGGCGCGGCGGGTGCGGGGATGCGGCGGCCGCAGTAGCCGCACCGGGGCGCGTTGGCCCACTCCGGCGCGAGGAGCGAGTAGGAGCGGGAGTCGCGCCATTCACCGTTGGTGTGGACGTGATCGCGGATCGTGCCCTCGTAGGTGAACCAGAGTGACTTCACCAGGCGCTGGCTGGCCTCATTGGCGGGACCGATGTTGGCCGTGATCCGGTGGAGGCCAAGCTTGTCGAAGCCGAACTCGATGATCGCCATGGTGGCCTCTCGGGCGTAGCCCTTGCCCTGCCACTGCGGCCGAAGGGCGTAGCCGAGGTCGGCGGCCTGGTGGCCGCCCAGGCCGAGGCGGATGAATCCGGCCACGCTCTCGGCGCCCTCAGCGGGCGTGATCGCCAGGTAGTACTCGGTGCGCGGCGTGGCGTGCTGGCGCTCGAGGATGCCGTCCAGCATCGCTTTGGCCTCCTCGTGAGTCCGGCTGTCGAAGCTGAGCCAGACCGTGACCTGGTCGTCGCCGACGAGGTGGGCGACGTCGTCGAGGTCCTCAGCAACGAAGTCGCGCAGGACGAGTCTTTCGGTGTGGATCACCACCGGGCCCGGGTCGGGGAGGGCGGTGACGCTCATGGTGCGAGCACCAGGGGAGAGCGGGTGAAGGCCTCGAGCGAGTCCCCTAGGTCGGCGCGTGCGCCGCTGGTGTCGGCGGTGCGCAGCGCGGCCGCGACGCGCTGGACGCTCTTGATGATGCCGCCGATGCGCTGCTCGCGGGGGAGCGAGAGCACCCCAGTGAGAGCTTCAGCAGCTCCCTCGATCTCGCCGGTGTGGATGCGGGCGATTGCGAGGTCGCATGCCGCACCGGCCGCATCACCGAAGGCCCAGTCCTCGACAGACGGGTCGGAGAAGGCATCGACGGCCGCAGTGGCGACCCGCTCGGCGTCAGGGTGGCCGGGAAGCCACGCGTACGCGTCCGCTGCGTAGTAGGCGGCTCGGGCGGGTGTGAAGGTCAGGATCCCACCGTACTCGTCGAGCTCGGTGCGCTGCATGGTCTCGGCGGTGTCCTGTGCGGCTTGGACAGCGCTGACGGCCGCGTCACTGTTCCCGAGCCTTGCCCAGGCACGCGCGGAGGAGGCGTGAAGCCACAACGCGGCGGTGGTGTCGGTGCTGGCCGCCAGTCCGCGCTGGGCGTACTCGAGGGAGTCGCGGGCCCGGTTGTCCCAGTAGGAGATCAGCGACATCAAGCCGTTGAGCCAGGCGGTGACTGCCGGGTCGCCGAGGTGGTCGGCGAAGACCAGCGCGGTGCGGGCTTGGGTGATGGCGGATCGGGGATTGCCGAGGTCGTGTGACGCCTTGGCGAGCATCCCGCCGGTGATGGCCCCGATGCCGTAGAGCCGGCGCCCGTCGCCGGGGCGACTCGGGCTGGTGATGGCCTCGGTGACCGACTCCTGGAGGGTCACCATCGGGTTGATGAGCTCCGGTAGTGCCTTCACCGGGTACGCGCGGGCCAGATCGCGCAGCTCGTCCTCGAGAAGGCGGTAGTCGTCGATCGGCGTGAGGTTCATTCCGAGTTTGCGCATCTTCTCGGCAGCCATGGCCAGTGCCTCCATCTCAGTGGTGATTCCGGCGGGCCGGATGGCCAGCGCGGGATCGGGGGGTCCGAGGAGAACGGCGATGGGCAGCCCACCGAAGGCGCGTTCCATCGCACGGGAGAGCCCAGCTGTAGGCGTCGAGCCGAGCACACCCGTGCCGAGGCGCGTGACGTGAGCGACGCTGATCGGGTGTCCCGCGCTCTCAATCGCGCGGGCGACAGCGCGCCACGTCATGCCGCGCTCGTCCTTGATTGCTTCAAGGGAAGTGCGTGGCCCTGCTGGTTGTCTCATCGGTTCTCCTTGCCCCTCCACTGTGCCCCGAGCCTAGGCGCGATGTCTGCCGATGTTCGCTGATGTGCGTTCGATGTCAGTTGATGTCTGTCGACTTGTCGGATCCGCCGGCGAGAGCGTGAACCTGTCAAGAAACGTTACGACCTGGCCACCTTGATCGTAACGCGAACTGGGAAGCACGGTGACGAGTCGCTGATCTCGGGCTCGGGGAGGAGCGAGGGCAATGGCCGCTGGACATTCGGTCGGTCGACCGCGCCACACCGGCCGTCAGGCTTCCACCGCCGTCGCGCCGCGTGACGAGATCCTCGATGCTGCAGCGCGGCTGTTCGTGACTCGGGGCGTCGCTGGCACCTCGACCCGCGAGATCGCCGAGGCGACCGGGATCCGGCAAGCCTCGCTCTACTACCACTTCGCCAACAAGGACGAGATCGTCGCGGAGCTCCTGGATCGGTCTCTTCGGCCGACCCTCGACAAAATTGAGAAGGTCGAGCTGCTCGGGGCGCCTCATGGTTCGGCAACCTCGTCGGCGCAGCTCTACATGCTGCTCGTCCTTGACGTGCGAACGCTGGCCCTGGCGCCGCACAACGTCGGTGTCCTGGCGCGGCTACCCGAGGTGCAGCGCCAGGGCTACTTCGACCGATATCGGGCTGGCCGCAACGAGTTGCGCGAGGCGTATGGCCGTCTTGGGAGCGGCGTGCTCGCCGAGGAGGGTTCGTCGGTGGCGGCGCCTGCAGCTGCTGTTCCGGGGCACCTCAGCCTCGGATCGATGCTGCTGCAGTTGGCCGAGGTCGTGATCAGGATGCGCGGCGGGGACCGTCCGCTGGCCGCCAGGGTCGACGCCCAGATCGCAACGAGTGGGCTTCGGCTGTGCGGTGTCTCCGTGCCGCGGATCGAGGCTGCAGAGCTCGAGGCCTGCTCCTTGATTGGAGCCTTCGATGAGCTGTGAACGACGTAGGACCCCGGAGGCGCTGCTGCGCCGGCGGGCTGGAGGAACTCACCGAATTCGTCGACCCGACGGGTACGACATCGAGGAAAGGACCATCTGATGCCGGTTATCGCGTTCTTTGAGGGCGACCTCGTCGCCGATCCTGACCTCAGCGTCTCCCCGGAGGGGTCGCCGCGGTGCGAGGTCGTGGTTCGTCCTATGCCGCGCAGCGAGCGTCAGCGTGCCCAGTGGGAGCGCGCGAGCGAGCCGCCGACGTACCACGTGACCGCGCTCGACGATGACGCCTACGCGCTTGCCTCGCTGACCGAGGGCACTCGGGTCGTCATCATCGGCCGCGTGAAGGCAGTGTCGTGGGTGGACGGGGAGGGCACGCGTCACCGCCGCGACACCGTCGTGGTCGACTCCTTGGGCCAGAGCATTCACGCCGGCGCGTTGGTCGCCTAGTCGCAGGCGCTCACTTGCGGGTCTTCCGGAGCTCGGCGACCTCATTGAGGAGCCGGTCGCGCTCGGCGCTGATTGCCGCGAGCGCGCCTTCGGCCTTGTCTGCCCGCGATCGCTCGTCTGCCAGGAGCGAGGCCTGCTCCTTGAGGTCAGCTGCCGCCTTGGCCTGGGCGTCGGCTAGGTCCTTGGCTGACTGCTCAGCGGCCGCCTGTGCTGCGGTGTCGATGCGCTCGCACTCCTTCTCTGCCTCCTCCACCGCGACGGTCAACTGATCGCGCTCTTCGTCGGCTCGTTGGAGCTTGGCCTTCCAGCCAGCCACGGCCTCGTCGAACTCTTTACGCGCCGCCGTGAAGGCCTCGCGCCACAGCGCGTCGAAACGGGCCTGGACCGCTTCGGGGATCGCCGGCGCCTCCCGCTGCTCAGCCTCCCTCTCGTTCCAGGATCGTGCCGCGTCTGCCGCGATGGCCATCCGGACGCCCGAGCGCTCGCGAACAGCTCGCGCAGTCACCGCAACACCCTCGGCTGCGAGCGCCTCGGCTGCGCCTGCGGCCTTCACCTCAGGGGTGGATACCGTCATTCTGCCTCCTTGGTAACGTTGGTATCAATGTTACCAGTTACCGACGTTACCCGCAAACGGTCGATACGCCGTACGCCCGACTGCCGCAGCACTGCGCAAACCCCCGGGGGACCAGGGGGACTTAAGTCACCTGTGGGGGCCTGTGCAGGGACATGTTCAGCGTGTAAAGTTGAGGCCGAAGCCTCCCCCCGCTGGGGTGTGGGGAAGTGAACCCGGGATACCGCCGCAGTACGGGACCCGGGTTTCGCGCTTTTCCTGGGCTAGAGATCGATCTGGATCACGTCGATGTGTACGGCGAGGGCGTCGCGCCACACGGGGTTGCCTCGTCGGGCGGCTCCGAAAGCGCCAGCGATGGCGTCGGGTATCCAGAGCATGGGCTCGACGTTGGGATCGCCGAAGTCGACATGGAGCGAGCCTGTGAGCGTCCCGGCACCGCGCAGCGCGTCGACCAGGAACAGGTCGCGTCGGTTGAGGGCGTCCGTGCGTGTCTCCAACCACGCTCGAGTGACCCCGAGACCTTCCAGCTCGAGGAAGAGCTGCTCGAGGCATTTGCGACGAGCACGCTCCGGCTTGCGGGGGTCGATCGGTGTAGCGATGACGATCGTGTGGGCGACGTCGAGCTGGCCGAGAGCCTCGGCGATCCGAAGGCGGTCCTTGTCCTCTTCCTCACGCCAGTGCATGCGGCGGCGCGGGGAAGGCGCGGCCGCGCGTACGGCCACGCGGTGTCCCTCGCAGGCAACCGGCTCGGCGATTGTCGCTGCGACGATGTAGCCGGCTGCGGCGTGGATCGATTCGTCGATCCACGCGTGGAGGGTGAAGTCGGGCTCATTGCTCACGGGGTGATTGTGTCGGGGGGCGCCGACAGGTGGGTTAGCCATGGCGGGGACTTTCGGCTCTGGCGGGGGTTAGCGTCGCGGGGTCAGACGGCAATGGCGCCGAGCTCTCGCTCTAGGAGCGTGAGGAGGCTCGTGGTGTCGTCGAACCACGCCGTCTCGCCTTGCCTCTCACCTTGCGCGGCCGGTTGTGGGGGAGGGTCGGGCTGCGGGGCTGCAGGTTCGAGGAGTCGCGGGTCGAGCCGGCCGCGTGTGGTGAGCCAGTAGCGCCAGGCGGCGCGCTCGGCACGGTAGCGGGCCAGTTGTGCCCGGATCGCCTCGGCGATGCCCCAGGCCTCGGCAAGCTGAGCGAGCGACGCGTCGCTGATCCGCCAGCCCCCGCCCTGGTTCGGCGGAACGCGTTCGGCGAGGCCGTGGGTGGCCAGGATCTGGAGTGCGTCGTAGGTCGCGGTGACCCCGACCCGGGCGAGCTGGGCGAGTTCGCGGCCGCTGATCGACGTCTCACCTCGGTGTCGGGTCTGCTCGAGGGCGGCGTAGACGAACGCGGCCGGCAAGCCGAGCTCTCGGAAGACGGGGCGGATCGCGTAGATGCGGCCGGCGCGCCACGGCGTCTCAGCGCACTTCGGGGCGAGAAGTGGGGGGATGCGGAGCTCGTAGGCGTGGGCGTGGACGCCCTTGGCCTGCCGCACCATCTGGAGAAGTAGGCGGTCAGTGGGCTGGTTCTCCAGGGTGCGCAGGATCCGGCCGACGGTGGTGTGGTCTAGGCCCGTGGCGATCGCCAAGGAGCGGTTGCCGTGCTCGATGACCCTGCTCTGGGTCAGAGCTGCGGCTTCGGCCAAGGCGTAGAGAACAGCGCGTACGCCGAGATCCGTCTCGGGGCCGTGTACGAAGTCCGCGGCGGCCAGCCATTCTCTGACCCATTGGCTGATCACTTTGGGCCGCTGCACTATCGCAGACCCTGGTAGCTCCCCCCGCTGTGTCTTATGCGGGCTTGTGGTGCGTAGACGAACAGACTGCTTCCCGTGCGCTTCCCGGCGTCGTTTTTCGAAGGAGACGGCTCGTTGCCAGTCGCGGCTCAGCGCCTTGTGACGCTCGTGGGGGGCGTAGCGGGCGTAGAAGGAGGCCAGTCCTGGCCAGGTGCCGTCCTCGACGCGGCGGGCGACGTCGACCAGGCGCCATCCGGCGGCGGCGCAGGACCACATGACTGCTTGGCGGGCCTCGGAGGGGGAGGCGTACTTGCTGGGGGCGTAGTCGCCGGTGCGGGCGATGCGCTGGAAGTCGTCTGAGGGGCCGCTGGCGTAGCCAGGTAGCGAATCGATCCTGCTGCCGTCGTCGACATCGTCGACCGTTGCCGGTGTGGCCAGTGGGCCGTGGTGACGCTGCAGCTCCTGGAGGAAACGCGACCAGGCGAGCGGGTTGTTCGGGGTGTCGAGCACCGCCTCGGCGTGCTCGAGGGTGCAGTCGAGCTCCTGGTGGCCGCCTGTGCGGTGTCTCGATCCTGGGGGCCTGATGCAGCCCTCGGAGATGCCCGACATCGGCAGCTTGTCGACGCTCGGCAGCCGCTGCTCGAGCATCCGGGAGGCGTCACGTGCCTCGGTGAAAGGGATCCCGCCGGCGACAGGGACGTACACATGTCGGCCGCCGCTGGGGGAGTGGTCAGAAAACCAGGAAGTCAGCCCGGCGCGCTCGAGGAGCCCGACGAGGGCGGCGTAGTCACGACCGACCGTAGGGTCTGGGCCCTTCGCGTCGAGGTCGACCACGAACACAGGGGCGCAACCGTTGTCGTCGTACACGAGCACCGCTGCGGGACTACCGGGGAGCTTGCGGGTGATCGGCCGCTCGTACTTTCGTCGGTAGTTGCGACCGTCGCGGGCCACGCGGACCCGGCCACGCGCCGCGAGCCGAGGCGCCAGCTGGGCCCAAGTTGCCTCCGCGGTCCTCGGCTTCGCCTGGTCCCTTAGTTGGAGCACGGAACTCATCCGGCACCACCTGGTGCCGTCGGCTGTGCGCCGGGCCGAATCCAAGATATGGAACGTTTAAGCGCGTGTGCGATGACTGGCGTCATCACGGGTGTTATCGTGGGTAGCACAAAGCCACCTCGTCTCCTAGCGCAGAGCGGGTTGTCATACATCTGGCTCGGCCTGAGCTACCAACTCAGATCGAGTCCCACGAAAGTCCTCTGCTACCAACAGGGGACTTCGTACATTTCGGGGCACTGCCCCGATCGGGTCATCCAGTCATCTGGAACAGCTCCTCAGGCTGCGCGCGCGGGACCTTGGGCCGGCGGCCGCGCGGCCGCTCAGCGTCTGGCCGGTTCATGACGCGGCGGTAGACGAAGAGACTCATGCTCACGCCCTCGGCCGCTGCTTCGGCTTCGAGTTGTGCCTTCTCTTCGGGAGTGAGGCGGACACCGATCGACTCAGTGGCCGCGGGAGGGTGCGCACTTGAAGTCATGGCGTCATCCTTCCGGGAAATCCGAAAACGTTGACGATTTACTCCGGCGTGTCGCGCGCCTCCCAGAGTCACCAGCCCTCTTTCGTGAGGGTCTCGGCTGCCTCCCGAAGGTCTTTGTCGAAGCCCTTGATCGGCTGACCGTTGAGGCTGTAGATCATCGTCACCGCCATCAGGTGCCGCAGGCGCTCCTCATCGACGATGTACTTGCCGGGGGTTCCCTTCCATCGGCCGGGCGGGTCGGGGACCACGACGCCGGCGTCGACCAGAACCGCGGTGTTCTTGGAGACCACGCTCTGCGTCAGGTCGAGTGCAGCTGCGGCGTCAGCCTGCGAGCTGGCCGTTCCTCGATAGTGCCGAAGCAGCGCCAGGCGCAGCGAGGAACCGAAGACGCGCGCGGCGATCTCGACGCTCATGGGCGGTGGGGGATCGGGCTGGATGACGCGCGGCACATCGCCATTCTGCCGATAACCGCGCGTCCGTGAACTCTGGCCATCGAGAAACACCCACCTTTCGCTAGTGCATTCCTTTAAGGAATGCTTTGTGGTAGCGTACCTGATGAGCACCGAGGAGCGCCAGAACCAACACAGCCCAAGGGGCGGGAGGGGCAGCAGATGCGAGCCGACGCAGCAGCGACAGCCTGTAATGGCGTTGCAGACACCCGTTATCAAACCGATGCTTCTGTACTCGTATCAACGCAAACTGTCGGCGCTCTTTGCTCTGATAGATCACCTGGTGCAGGCCAGAACGGCCTCCACCGGCACCAAGTCTCGGGGGAGGTGAGTTGGTGATGTCTGACCGTTCGGAGATCTCTGAGCGTGCGGCACTGACGTCGCTGGAGGGCGGCCAAGAGCCGTTCGACCCTGAGCAGGTGCCGATGTTCCCGCTCGTGCGTGCCCAGATCCGGCAGACCGATGAAGGCGAGCTGGAAGGCCTTGTCGATGACGTGAGCGTTGGTCGCAACGTCGAGCTCGAGCCCGTGCGCCGCTCGGTCGTCGAGGCGGCCGCGAAGGCCGCAGCGCAGAAGAAGGGCCCGATGCAGACCCGGGCTATCCGGGTGCGCGGCATCTCACCGGACGACTCGATCTTCCACCTGGTCGTCACCGCCTCCGGCGAGGTCTACGAGACCACCGACCCGACCACACGAACCTCGACGGGCACGGCCTCTCGATCGCGCGCTGGGCGCCGCCAGCCGACCGGGTCGGCGCCATCCACCGCTCCCCGCCCCGCTCGTCAGCGTCCGGCGGGCATGTTCTTCCTGATCATCGGTCTGATGGTCGTTCTCCTGCTGGCGTTCCTCGGGACTCCGATCATGCTGATGATCCTGAGGGCCCAGGCCGACGACGACGGTGACCGCAAGCCGGTTCCGCCCAAGCCCGTGCAGCTGCCCGTGGTTGCCCCCGCCCCCTATGAGGCCGTAGCCCGCTGGTCGATCCCGTTGGGGACCTCCTCCTACTCCTCGACCTCGGCGCCGGTGACCGCAGATGGTGACCGTGTCTATGTCGTACGTGATGGCGGCGAGACCGTCGCGGCGTACGACGCCGAGACAGGAGTCCCTGGGTGGAAGAACCCCAACCTCGACGGGACCGTCACTGCAGGCCCTGTGCTCGCCGACGTCGACGGTGAGCAGGTGCTGACGGTGGCCACGTCATCGGACCTGATGCTTCTCGACCCCTCAACCGGGAAGCCGGTAGGGGAGTGGGAGCTGGGCGAGGCGGGTGCTGAGGTGCGGATGACGCCGACCGGCCCGATCGTCCTCGACGACGCTGGCCACGCCAGGATGGTGAGCGACGGTGACCTGGTCACCCGGGTGATCCCGGCGACGGGCACCGCCGTGGCTCCCACGGTTGACGGCGGCCTGATCGTCGTGGGCGCCGCGGGCGAGGTCTGGACGGTCACTGACACCCGCGTTGCTCCGGCCCCGCAGTCCTTGGTGCCGCCGGCAGGGACTGCCTTCTCGGCGATCGCGGGCTGGTCCGGGTCCCGTCTGGTGCTGGCTTACCACGCCACCACCGACACAGGCTCGAACCAGGTACGCCTGGCTGGCTACACCTACACGACGTCGGGATGGCGCCTGGGCTGGACGACCGGATCGATCCCGACGGTCTACGCCACCGGGCAGGAGATGCCGCTGGCCTCGTCGGCAACCGGCACGTGGGGGATCTATGGCTCCACGTCCCTCGATCTTGAGACCGGCACGGTCGCAGCGCTGCCCACCGACTGGGCCACCTCCGCCGTTGGTGACGAGCGGGCCTTCGGCACGGGTGCGGGCAAGCCGCTGGCTGCCGCTCCCTCGGGGGTCCTCGCTGAGTCGCTCGAGGCACCGGCGCCGCCGCTGACAAGCGCGCTCACGCCTCCTCAAGCCTCGGCCGGTACCGCGGCCTATGTGGTCGCCTCGGCGGACAGCTCCACCGCTGTGCTCTACGCGCTTCGACTCCCCAAGGACACCAGCGCCGAGACCACCCCGGGCGCGTCCACCGGCATGACTACCCCTCTCTCCTCCCCGGCTTCGGCCCTTAACAACGCTGGAGGTGCGTGATGCGTAAGTGGCTCATGGCGGCCGCCCTGGCGCCGCTGCTGATGATCGTCCTCATCCCTGCCCTCGGCGGGAACGAAGAGGAAGCCGCCGGGTGCGCCCCGGCCGGCAGCACCCTGCAGGCGAACGCGCCGGACCGCGGGGTCGGACAGTGGTCGGCCCAGCAGGTCGCCAACGCCGCCCAGCTCATCTCGGTCGGCGCCGAGCTGAACATGCCAGCGCGGGCCCAGACCTTGATCGTGGCTGCGGCGATGGACGAGTCCAACCTGATCCCGCAGGGGCAGCAGGGCGGCATCACCAACGCTGGCGGCCGCGCCTACGGCATCCTTCAGCAGACGCCGTACGAGTCCGGTGGCGACTGGGGAACCATCGCGCAGGTCATGGACATCGCCTACGCAGCACGCCAGTTCTACCGGCACCTGGTCGAAGTCCCCGGCTGGGAGACGATGGCGCCCACTGCCGCGATTCACGCGGTTCAGCGCAACGCCGATCCGACGGTGTACGCCAAGTTCTGGGACCCGGCTCTCGAGCTGGTCAGCGCCATCACCAGCCGCGGTGGGAGCACCTCGGTGGACGGCTCGGCCGGCGGTGCCGGTCAGACGGCTGCGGCCCTGCCCGGCGTGGTCGGCGACGTCGACGCTGCAGCGGGCTGTGGTGCTGGCGGCGGCTTCACCACTGCGGTCGTGACCGGCACCGGCCGCGACTACGTGGGCCCGTTCAACCAGGCCCAGCTGATCGCCAAGGTCAAGGAGCTGGCCGCATCCGGGCAGGCCTGGCTCTCACGGTGTCAGAACTTCGCCGCGCAGGCCATGGGCCGCCCGAACTCCGGCTACCCCACCGCCAACGACGCCTGGGCGACCTTCGTCGCACAGGGCACCGCGCACCCCGCCAACGCCGCCGACGGCCGCCAGATCCCCGTCGGTGCCTGGGTGTACTTCGACACCTCAAACTGGGCGGGACACGTCGGGGTCTACATGGGACTGCAGAACGGCGTCCCGATGGTGGCCTCCACCGACGCAGCCCCCGACGGAAGCTACGAGGCCAACGCGCTCAACATCGTCCCGTTCAAGGCGATCGAGGGCTGGGGGCCCTACCTCGGCTGGGCAGCACCCTGGGGTGAGCGCGTCGAGACCGCTCCCGCCTCGACCTCGACGAGCGCGACAGGTTCCGCTGGCGTGGGCTCGGTCGTGATGGCGACCGCGAACATCCCGAACCGCTCGGGTGACGCAGGGCTGCGCACCTCAATGTCGCGGGTCGTATCCACCCGGCCCGACTTCATCACCCTCAACGAGCAGCAGCAGCGCTCGCTCAACGAGCTCGTCGCTGCCGCACCGGGCTATGCCGCCTACCGCGACCCGAACACCCCGACGGGCACCGGCGCCAGCCAGGCTAAGGACACCGTCGTCATGTGGAAGGCCAGTGACTGGCAGGCCGTCGCCGGCGGGCGGGTCCAGATCGTCGAGGACGATCGCAACACCTACCAGGGTCGGGTCGTCGTGTGGGACCGCTACATCACCTGGATCACCCTCGAGCGCCAGGGCGGGGGAGCGAAGGTGAACGTGATCAGCGTCCACCACATGACCGATCCTTCCCGGTTCGGTCCCAACAAACCGCGCAGGCAGCAGGCCTACGGCAACGGCATGGACACCCTCCTCGCGGTCGCTGACCGCCTCGAGTCGACCGGTCCGGTCCTGATCGGCGGCGACTTCAACGTCTCCGCGCAGCAGACCGGCGCGTGGGCGGCTCCCGCGAAGATGCGCGCTGCCGGGTACGGCCAGGTCCACACCGGTGTCGACTACCTCTTCGCGCCCACCAACGCGAAGTTCACCAAGAGCTGGAACGGGCCCATGGTCTCCGACCACCGCTGGCTCGCCGCACAGATCGGAGCCCGGTGATGAAGACCCCCATCCTCGTTGGCGCACTCGCTGCCGTCCTGATGGGCGGAGGTGTCCTGGCCGTCGTCGCCAGCCAGAGCAACGGGCCTGACACTCCGGCCGCGACGAGCCCGCCGACTCCCTCCTCCTCGGTGGCTGGGGATCCGACCGCTCCCGCCTCGGGGGCGGCCCTGACCGAGGCCGAGCAGACGGCTCTCAAGGTCTTCACGACTTGGTCAGACCGCTCGTCGACCTATGAAGAGTGGTGGGCACGGCTTGAGCCGCTGCTCTCCCCGGCCGGGAAGGCGCTCTACCAGTACACCGACCCGGCCAACATTCCCGCGATCACCGTGACCGGTGATCCCGAAGTCACCGACGCGGTCACCGGCCCCAACGCCGTGACGCCCGGGGGCGCCAACGTCGCCGTCCCGACCAGCGCCGGCGACTTCATCGTCCAGCTCGAGCACGACCACGGCGACTGGCTGATGTACGCGATGACCTTCCCCCAAGGAGTTCAGTGATGACAGACGAGCCCGAAGAGAAGACCCGGATCAACCCGATCCGGCGCCCGCACCTGCAGCCGCAGGCCGACGAGCCGCCGAGCTCGTGGCAGGCCGCCGTCGTCGCAAACCAGGAGCGCGTTGCCCGCGAGGACGCGGAGCGACGTGCCCGCCTGGCCGCCGAGCTCGAGGCAGCCCGGGAGCCGCGACGTTTCGGCTCCGCTTGGCTCTCGGCCGCCCTCGGCCGCACCGACGACTCCCGTACTGGGTCATGGTCGTCCGTCTGGAACCGGACCCAGCCCTCGTCGACCGGCACCGCGGGTGCCGTGGGACCACGGCCGACGATCCGGCAGGCGGCCGCCGCCTCGGCACCGGCCAATGTGTTCCTGCCGGTCCCGGCAGAGCAGGCCGATGAGGAGGGGGAGGACGACCGGCGACCGGTCATGCACGCCGGCCCACCGGCTCCGACGGGGGCACCCGCGCCGGCAGACCCGGTCCTGCTGGTCCCGGACCGGTTCATGATCCGCACGCTCAGCCCTGAGGTCACGGTCCAACTGGTAGGCCTCCATGGTGGTGCCGGGACCTCCACCATGGCCTCTCTCCTCGGCAGCGAGGCGGTCGACTGCGGCAAGAGCCTCTCTGGCCTGGCCGACCCGACGATCCCGGTCGTGCTGGTCGCCCGTACGCACGCCAAAGGGCTCAACCTCGTCCGACGGGCCGCGAATCAGTGGGCCTCAGGCGGGCTTGAGGAGATCCGGCTGCTCGGCGTCGTCTTTGTCGACGACGCACCCAACCTGTCCAAGCTCCTCGCCAGAGACCTCCGCTCAGCCGAGCGGGCACTGCCGCACTCCTGGCGGCTGGAGTGGTCCGAGGACATCCGCCACGGCATCGACCTCCCCGGTGAAGCACCCGGCGGCCGCGTGCGCCGTACCCGCAAGAGCCTGCTCGACCAGGCACGCAAGTTCCGCGCCAGCTCTCCCTCAGCAACTACCAACCTGATGAAAACACAGCAGAGAAGAGGAACCGCATCATGATGACCACCCTGATCACTGAGGCCATCAACACCAGCGCCTCCGCCGCCGTCACTCCGGTCGCCGCGCTCCCGCCCGGCACCGGGAAGCTCAGCCTGCTGACCACCTGGGTCACCGGCCTTGTCGGCCTCGGGCTCTTCATCGCCTTCTGCCTGATGATGGGCAAGGCCGGCTTCGAGGCCCTCCGCCATGGCCGATTCGAGGGTGGCATGGGCGCCGCCGTCGTGCTGGTCGCCGCCGTCTTCCTCGGCGCAGCCTCCGCGATCTTCGGGGCACTCGGCATCGCCGCCGGGTGACGACGAACCGACGAGATCTCCGTACGTCAGCTCACTGACAGCACACGACACCTGACAGGAATGACATGAGTGACGAGTCCGACAACCGTGAAGGCTGGACCGGCATGGGCATCTGGTGGATGTCCGCTGCCGCGCTCATCGCTGCCGTCGTCATCGGCCTAGCGATCGTTCTGTTCCTCCCGAGGAACGACAAGGACAACACCGGAAGTCCCACGCCGTCCACCGCGCCAACCACTCCTCCCTCCTCGTCGGCCTCGTCGAGTCCCTCGGCTTCAGCAGGCGCTGGGTGGGCTGCGGGCTGCAACACCAGCGTGGGATCGACCGAGATCCCGGTGTCGGCGCCTGAGGCGACCTGGGACCCGCTCGGCGGAAGCTCGGTCCCGGTGTCCACGACGTACGGACCGAGCAAGGTCAACGGCTCTCTTCGAGAGTGCTATCAGCACTCCCCTGCTGGCGCCCTCTTCGCAACGGTCACGATCATGACTGCTCTTGGAGCGGATCCGGCCGGGGCCGGAGCGATCGCGCGTGCACAGATTGCCCCCGGGCCAGGCCGAGACAAGGCCATCGAGGAGGCCGACGCCGGCGCCTCGGATCCGGCCGCTGCGCAGACCATTGCCGCGTACCGGTTCACCTCGTGCGGTCCCGACCGCTGCAATCTGGACGCGGTCTTCGCTGTGAACGGCGGAGTCCTTGCCCGGACGTCCCTGTCGGCGGTGTGGAACGGGTCTGACTGGCAGCTTGATGCGGCCGCGCTGTCGGCCGCGGGCGTCTCTCAGGTCGACCAGGTCCCAGCGGGCTTCATCTCGTGGGAACCGGGGCGGTGATCTAGATGTGCAAGCCGTGGGAGCTGGGGTGCCAGCTCGAGGAAGGTGCCAGCAACCTCGCCGGGTCTGCGGTTGAGGAGTTCGTGCAGGCCCTCGCCGATGGGGCCAAGAATCTTCTCGGGTACGTGTCGACGTTCTGGATGGAGGTTCCCTCGCCGAAGTTGGCGACCGGGTCCGGCCAGAACTGGCAGGGCACCGATCTGATGACGTCGATGCAGCAGTATCTGATGCCGATCACGGCCGCAATCTGCGTGATGTCGATGGCGTTCGCGCTGCTGAAGGTCGGCTTCAATCCTGAGCAGAGTCGAGCAGGGTTCACCTCGATCGGCCGCCAGATGGTGGCGGTCCTGCTGGCCACGCTTCCGGCGTGGGCGGTGTCGCAGGTGCTGATCATGTCGGGGGATGAGTTCTCCCCGTGGATCATCGAGCAGGCCTCGGGCCACGAGGCCACCGACGGATTCAAGTCGGTCCTGATCGAGGGTCTCTCGCCCGGTGCGCCGTCCGAAGGCCTGGGCATGTGGCTGGTGATCTTCCTGCTGGCCATCATCGCCAGCCTGGTGCAGTGCCTGTTCATGGTGCTGCGCGGCGCCGCCATCCTGGTGCTGTTCGCGCTCCTCGCACCGGCGGCAGCTGCGTCGGCGACCGAGGAGGGCTGGCAGCGGTACAAGCGGCTGCTGATGGTCGTGCTCGGGTTCATTCTCTACAAGCCGGTCGCCGCAGTCATCTACGCGACGGGGATGCGGCTGATGAGCGACAACAGTGGCGACGAGGTCCAGAACGCGATCTACGGCCTGACGGTGCTCGCGATGGCAGCGCTCGCACTCCCTGCGCTGATCAAGTTCCTCATGCCTGCCGCTGCGGTGGGCTCGTCCTCGGCCTTCTCCGGCGGCGCCGCCGTTGGAGCTGTCGCAGGAGGCGCGGCGATCGTCGCCCTTGCAGGCTCGGGCGGCGCCTCGGGTGCTGCGGCCGGCGCAGGCAGCGGCACGGCCGGTGGCGCAGCAGGTGGCGCCGACGGCGCAGCAGGTGCCGCAGGTGGTGCGACTGGCGGCGGGAGCGGTCCCGCCGGTGGAGCCGACCCCTCCGGCACCGACCCCTCGGGTACCGATCCCTCCGGCGCCCAGACTCCCGGAGTCGAGGGCGGCTCGACAGGTAGTGCGAGCGGTGCTGGCACGTCGGAGAGCGGGTCGACCAAGGGCAGCGCTGAGGGCGCTGACGGTCAGGCTTCCTCCGGTGCTGGTCCCACCGAACCCGAGTCGGCACGCGCCGGAGCAACGGCGCCCGGCGCGGAAACGACGTCGGCCACGGCAGGGGAGACCGGGACCCGGCCGAGCACCCCGAACGGGGCGGGCCAGCGTTCGGCGCAGGCCGTCGCAGAGATGACCCGAGACACGGCGGCGAAGGCTCAGGCGGCCGCGGACGAGACCGCTGACGGCGTAGGTCAGTAACAGACATGACAGATAACACAGCAAGTACAAACCACCCGCAGCAGACAGACGTGAGTCAGGCGAACGGCCCGGCCGAGGAGGAACGATGAGCACGACTGAGGCAACAGAGATCAGGTACGGCAACCTGCGTAAGCCGGTCTTGCCAGGATTCTTCGGCCTGAGCGCGATCCCCTCGGGGATCTTGCTGCTCGGCACCCTGGTGATGCTCATGCTGATCTTCACCACCAACCTGTGGGTCGGCCTGATCGAGATGGGCATCGTGCTCGCCGCAGTGCTGCCGGAGGCCATCCCCACCGCGGATGGCCAGGGCCGCTACTCGCGGATGATCGGCCGGTTCCGCTTCAACCGCGCGACTCGCACCGGCGAGAACGTCCTGGTGCAGGGTCTGACCGGGTTCGTCCCCGATGGCCAGTGCCGGCTGCCCGGTGTCGCGGCCGCGGTCGAGCTCTCGACGGCCCGCGATGTCCACGGCCGCGAGTTCGGGCTGATCCACTGGACCAAGCCCGACCTCTACTCCGTGGTCATCAACTGCTTCCCCGAGGGCCGCTCCGGCATGGACAAGGAAGTCATGGACGCCCAGGTCGCACAGTGGGCAGCCTGGCTGAGCCAGCTGGCCTCGGGCGAGGAGATCGTTGGAGCCCAGGTCGTCATCGACTCCGCCCCCGACTCGGGGGAGCGGCTGCGTCGTGCGGTCGACCGCGGCCGGAGTGCCTCGGCGCCGGCGTACTCGCAGCTGATGGTGGAGCAGGTCAAGGAGTCCTCGCGTGCTGGTGCTCCGACGGTGACGGTGCGAATCACGATCACCTTCAACGCCAAGCTCGAGGGCGAGTCGAAGAAGGATGTGCAGGTCCGCTCTCGTGAGGAGATGGCGGCCGCCATCGGGGACATCCTGCCCGCGATGACCGGCACCTTGGACGGCACCGGTGCTGGGCAGGGCAGCTACCCCGCGACGGTGCAGGAGATCACCGACATGACTCGGGTCGCGTATGACCCGGCCGCCGGTCCGGCGGTGGAGAAGGCACAGCAGGAGGGCGGGACGCAGATCCCGTGGTCCCAGGCTGGCCCGATCACCGCGGTGAACCACTGGGATGCCTACCAGCACGAGACGGCGCTGTCGCGTACGTGGCAGATGTACGGGGCGCCGAAGGGTCAGTTCTTCGCCAAGGTCCTCGACGGCCTTGTCGCTCCTCACCGCGACGTCGCGCACAAGCGCGTCACGCTGGTCTACCGGCCGGAGTCGGCGGCACGCTCGGCGCAGATCGCCGAGAACGATGTCACCGCTGCTCGGCTGGTGGCCTCGCAGAACCAGCGCACGAGGGCCGCGCACCGGCTGGCCGTCTCGGCGGCGGAGAAGACAGCCGAGCAGGAGTCGCTCGGCTCGCCGCTGACCCGCGTCGGTCTGCTCGTCACGGTGACCGTTCTGGATCCGGCTGACCTCGGTCGCGCTTCGGCCGTGGTGCGTCGCACCCTGGCGCCACCGGCGCGGCTCCAGCTGCGGCTCCCGCATGGGGCTCAGGACGCGGCGTTCGTCGCTGGTCTGCCGCTGGGGATGGTGCCGTACTACCACGGCAGCCTCGCCTCGTTCGCGGACGGCATGTGAGGAGGGAGTGGCGATGAAGATGAACACTCGAAACAGCAGCGTCGCCCAGGCCGCGATGGCTGGCGGGCAGAGCATGTACTCGACGCAGAACCTCTCCCGTCGGGAACGGAGGGCGCTCTATGCACCGGTCAAGGCGACCCAGCGCTCAAGCAAGCGTCGCTCCCAGCCGGTCCAGCCGGGTCCGGGTCCGATGGGCTGGGCTCGCCCCGGGGGCGGGAAGACGCTGAAGGTGCCGCAGACCCCGGAGTTCCGGGCGCCCACGGTGCAGGTCTGTGGCCTGTACCCGTTCGGGGTCGGGTCGTCTCTGGCACTGATCGGTACGCCGCTTGGCCCGCACCTGGAGGGGCGCGGGATGGTGTGTGGCGACCCTGTCTCCTACTTCGCTGAAGGGCTGATCAACAACCCCTCGGCCTTCTGCTTGGCTCGTCCGGGGACCGGGAAGTCGACGCTGCTGCGTCACATCGCCGGCTACCTGCCCGCCAAGGGCGTGTTGCCGATCGTGCTTTCGGACTGGAAGCCCGACTACGTCGACCTGGTCGAGCGGCTGGAGGGTCAGGTCATCAAGCTCGGCCGCGCGTCTGGGTTTGTGAACCCTCTCGACCCGGGCCCGCTGGCCAAGCGCCTCACTGATCTACCCGAGGACGTGCGTGCCCGGGTGAAAGCCAACATTCGTGGCCGGCGCAGCAACGTCATGGAGGGTCTGTGCGCGCTGGCGCTAGGCAGCGACCTGGTCGCCCACGAGCGCAGCGTGCTCTCCAAGGCGATGGAGGTTTGGGACAACGACAACCCCGAGCGCGTCCCGGTCGTCCACGACATCCTGCGGATCATCGAGGGCCGTCAACCGGCTCTTCGCCGATTCGCCGGCGACCACGGGGACAACGCTCGCTACGACGAGCGAGTCCAGCGCCTCGTCGACGCGCTCAACGCACTCGACGGCGGGTCCGAGACCTTCGGCCGCGTCTTCGCCGAGCCCACCACGACCGATCTCCACCTAGACCGCGCAGTCGTCTTCGACCTGTCCGAGTTCGAGGAGATGGACCCGACCCTGCAGGCCGGCGTCCAGCTGGTGTGCTGGTCCTACGGGTCGACCGCCGTCTCGGGCGCCAAGGCTCTTGCCGACGCCGGGCTGGCGCCGCGGCGTACGTACCTGCTGATCATGGACGAGCTGTGGCGTGCGCTGCGTGCGGCTCCGTTCATGGTCGACCGGGTCGATGAGATCACCCGTCTGAACCGGACCCTGGGTTTGGGCCAGCTGCTGTGCACCCACGGCATGGATGACCTCAAGGTCCACAACGAGGAGGCCACAGCGAAGGCCTGGGGCTTCGTGGGACGCTCCGAGATCGTCTACCTCGGCGGACTGAACCCTGGCGAGATGGGCAACCTCGAGGAGGTCTTCGCGCTCTCCCGCACCGAGAAGGACCTGCTGACCAGCTGGGCCGAAGGTGGCCAGGTCAACCCGGTCACGGGAGAGAAGGCACCCCCGCGCGGTCGCGGAA
>NZ_FNFN01000014.1 GCF_900101045.1 Nocardioides sp. YR527
GTCTCGGAGGCCCGCCAGATACGGGCTATTACTTACCCTCGCAGCTCAGCGTGCACGCCCCTGGATCCCCTGGAATACCCCACACCCGATATCTCTCGGATGGATAGGGCACGCCTCTTTCGAGGTGGTCGGCCTTCACATTTACGCCTGCGCCGAGCCTACCACACAAAGCAAAACCAGTGAACCCAATCAGGGACAGGTATCCCAACCAAAGCCCAGACCGCTGCTGGAAGGCGCGCAAGACAGGTAAATGGCACCCAACCCGGACCCCCTGGTTCGAAATCTCCCAACCCAGACAACGTATTGGCCCCACCCGCGCTGGAAGTCCGCACGAGACCAACGGACACACGTCCGCTCCCCCAGCGACCCCCGGAAAGGCGCAACCGAACCCGCTACCCTCTGTCACCGATGACCATGACCGAGATCGGCGCAGCCTACGACAGCCGCGCAGCTGAGTACATCGACCTGTTCGGAACGATCGACCAGCTCGCCGAGCGCGACCGAGAGACGATCACCACCTGGCGAGACACCACGTCCGGCCGTCTCCTGGACGCCGGCTGCGGCCCTGGGCTCTGGAGCCAGGAGCTCACCACGAACGGCGTACGCGAGGTGGTCGGCCTCGATGCCTCGGCCGAGTTCGTCACCGCCGCACGAGCGCGATATCGAGACGCCAGCTTCCAGCGAGCGGACCTCGCCGCGCTCCCGCTGGGCGACCGCTCGATCGGCGGCATCCTGGCGTGGTATTCGATCATCCACACCCCACCAGCCGACCTGCCTGCGATCCTGGGCGAGTTCGCCCGCGTGCTCGCGCCTGGCGGATCCGCGCTGATCGGCTTCTTCGACGGCGAGCCCGGCGAGGCGTTCGACCACGCGGTCCACACCGCCTACTACTGGTCGCCTGGGGCCCTCGGCGACCTGCTCGCACCGCACGGGTTCACCGTCGCGCAGGCGAGGACACGCCAGGACCCGGGTGCGCGCCGCCGCCAGGGTGATCTGGTGGCGACGCGCACGGAGTGACCTGTCGGTGCGCCTCAGTAGTGGCGTACGCAGTCGCGCAGGGTGAGCGCGGTCTCCATGGCCGCCGCGGCGGCCTCGTAGCCCTTGTCCTCGCTGGACCCCTCGAGCCCGGCCCGGTCGAGCGCCTGCTCCTCGTTGTCACAGGTCAGCAGACCGAAACCGACCGGAACCACGTGGTCGATCGCGACCCGGTTCAGCCCGTCGGTCGCGGCCGAGCAGACGTAGTCGAAGTGCGGGGTGCCGCCGCGGATGACGACACCCAGCGCGACGATGGCGTCGTAGCCCGACTTGGCGAGCGCGGCCGCGGCGACCGGGAGCTCGAAGGCGCCCGGGACCCGGACGACGGTCAGGCCGCCGACGGCGGCGTCCTTCAATGCCCGCTCGGCGCCGTTCAGCAGGCCGGCCATGACCTCGTCGTGCCAGCGCGCGGCCACGACGGCGACCCGCAGGTCGCTCGCGTCGACGACCTCGGGGGCCGGGGCTCCCTTGCCACTCATCGGTTCTCCTCATTCAGATCGCGCCCGGACAGATCGGGCAGCGCGTGACCCATCCGGTCACGCTTGGTCAGCAGGTAGGCGAGGTTGTGCTCGTTGGGGCGCGGGGTCAGCGGCACCCGCTCGGCGACCTCGACACCGTACGCCTCGAGGTGGCTCACCTTCTCGGGGTTGTTGGTCAGCAGGCGCACCGAGTCGACCTTGAGGTCACGCAGGATCTGCGAGGCGGCGCCGTAGTGGCGCGCGTCGGCAGGCAGTCCGAGGTCGAGGTTGGCGTCGACCGTGTCGCGACCGCCGTCCTGGAGCTGGTAGGCCTGCAGCTTGGCGAGCAGCCCGATCCCGCGGCCCTCGTGCCCGCGCAGGTAGACCACCACACCGCAGCCCGCCTCCGCGATCCGCGAGAGAGCCTCGCGCAGCTGCGGCCCGCAGTCGCAGCGCCGCGACCCGAAGACGTCCCCGGTCAGGCACTCCGAGTGCACGCGCGCGAGCACCGGGTCGCATCCGGCGATGTCGCCGTAGACCAGCGCGACGTGCTCGACCTGGTCGTCGATGGTGCGATAGCCGTACGCGGTGAAGTCACCGAACTCGGTGGGCAGCCGGGTCGACGCCTTGCGCTCGACCAGCACCTCCGTACGCCGCCGGTAGGTGACCAGGTCGGCGATCGAGATCATCGCCAGACCGTGCTCGTCGGCGAACTCCCGCAGCTGCGGGGCGCGCTGCATGGTGCCGTCGTCGTTGACCAGCTCGACCAGCGCACCGGCAGGCTCCAGCCCGGCCAGCCGGGTCAGGTCGACCGCAGCCTCGGTGTGGCCGACCCGCACCAGCACTCCGCCCTCGCGTGCCCGCAGCGGGAAGACGTGCCCCGGCCGGGTCAGGTCCCCGGCCCCGGAGTGAGGCCCGGCGAGCAGCCGGGTCGTGAGCGCCCGGTCGGCGGCCGAGATGCCGGTCGAGACGCCCTCGCGGGCGTCGACCGAGACCGCGTACGCCGTCTGCTTGCGGTCCTCGTTGACACGAGTCATCGGCGGCAGGTCGAGGGCGTCGAGCCGCTCGCCCGGCAGCGCCACGCAGATCACGCCGGAGGACCAGCGGATCGCGAACGCCATCACCTCAGGGGTCGCCAGCTCGGCGGAGAAGATCAGGTCTCCCTCGTTCTCCCGGTCCTCGTCGTCGACGACCACGACCGGCTTCCCGGCCGCCAGGTCGGCGATCGCGTTCTCGACCGGATCCAGCCGGACCCCCACGTACTGCTCGGTGCTCTCGATACTGCTGTGCTCGATGTTCACGGCCGAACCCCTCCCAGAAGCTTCTCGACGTGCTTGGCGATGATGTCGGTCTCGAGGTTGACCTCGTCGCCGACGGCCCGGAACCCCAGCGAGGTACGCGCCAGGGTCTCGGGGATGAGGCTGACCGTGAACGACTCGTCGCTCACCGAGACGACGGTGAGGCTGATCCCGTCGACCGCGATCGAGCCCTTCTCGACGACATAGCGAGCCAGCTCCGGATCCAGGGAGATCGTGACGACCTCCCAGTGCTCGCTGGGCTCACGCGAGACGACCCGCCCGACTCCGTCGACGTGCCCCTGGACGATGTGGCCACCGAGCCGCGTGGTCGGCGTGACCGCGCGCTCCAGGTTGACCTGGTCGCCGACCGAGATCGCGTGCAGGCTGGTCCGCTTGAGCGTCTCCAGCATCACGTCCGCCGTCCACTCGCCCGGCCCCAGCGTGGCCACGGTCAGGCAGCAGCCGTTGACCGCGATGGAGGCTCCCAGCTCGGCGTCCGACAGCACGGTGGCCGCGGAGATGGTCAGGCGTACGGCGTCGCCCTGGTCCTCGATCCCGGCGACGGTGCCGAGCTCCTCAACAATCCCGGTGAACATCACTGCTCCCCTTTCTGTGGTTCCAGAATGAACCTCACGTTCGGCTCCTCGCCTGGAGCAGCCGGTGCGAGCACGTCGACAGAGCGCACCCGCGGCCGGAAGGCGTCGGAGATGGTGGTGATCTTGAGGTCGGCGACGGCCGAGCGGCCCGCGCCGAGCAGGAACGGGGCGACGTAGACGACGATCTCGTCCACGAGGCCCGCGTCCAGGAAGGCCGCGGCCAGCGTCGGCCCGCCCTCGAGAAAGACATGGCGGCGCTCCCGCTCCCACAGCTCGGCCAGCGCCGAGTGCGGGTCGCGGGTGCGGAGATGAAGAGAAGGAGCCTGGGCGTCGAAGATCCGGCGGTCCGCGGGGACGTCGCGCTCGCCCATGACGGCCCGCAGAGGCTGTACGCCGACCGGCCGGTCCTCCAGGTCACGGACCGTCAGCGCGGGGTCGTCGACCTCGACCGTGTTGGTCCCGACCAGCATGGTGTCGCTCAGCGCCCGCAGCTTGTGGGTGTCGAGTCGCGCGGCGCGCGAGGAGACCCAGCGCGAGGTGCCGTCGGCGGCGGCGCTGCGCCCGTCGAGGGTGGTGGCGAACTTCCAGGTGACGTAGGGGCGCTGCAGCTCGGCCGCGCGGGTCCAGACCCGGTTGAGGTCGCGGGACTCCGCGACGTACAGGCCCTGCTCGACGTCGATCCCCGCCTCCTTCAACCGCTCCGCTCCCCCGGCAGCGACCGGGTTGGGGTCGGCCTGGGCGTAGACGACGCGAGCGACGCCGGCGTCGATCAGCGCCTGCGAGCACGGGCCGGTGCGGCCGGTGTGGTTGCACGGCTCGAGCGTGACCACAGCGGTCGCCCCACGCGCGGCCTCCCCGGCCTTCGCCAGGGCGTCGACCTCGGCGTGCGCCGTCCCGGGCCCCCGGTGGAACCCCTCGGCGATCATCGACCCCTCCGCCCCCAGGAGTACGCAGCCCACCCGAGGGTTCGGATAGGTGGCAGGCCCCGGGGCACCGATCGCAGCGGCCAGATCCAGGGCGCGACGCATCGCCCCCGGCTCCGGGTCACGCTGGTCCAAGCACTTCATCTGATCCCCTCTGGTCCGTCTCGCGGACTCCGGGGGTCAGGCTCGATACATCGCGCCGCACCCTGTCGAATCAGGGTGGTCACGACGAATCGGGCTGCGTGCGTCTTCCCATCCGGACTTTAACCGTCGGTCCAGGAGTTTCACCTGGTCAACCGATGACTGGCTGTCATCGGGTCGCGGACTTCTGAACTTTCGTCCAGTCACCGCCGGCTCGGAATTTCACCGACCCCAGAGCACGCGAGCACAAGCTCGTCTACGACCAAGTGTGCCACACGAGTGGCACGACACCTGATCAGGCGTCGAAGGCTGAGACGGCCTTGTCCCGCAGCGCGTTGATCATCGCGTCCGGGTCGTCGGCCGAGTAGACGGCGGAGCCGGCGACGAAGACGTCGGCACCGGCCTCGGCGCAGCGCTCGATGGTCTCCAGCGAGACGCCACCGTCGACCTGAAGCCAGGTCTCGACACCGTGCTTGTCCATCATCGACCGCGCCCGGCGAATCTTGGGCAGCACCAGATCGAGGAACTTCTGCCCGCCGAAACCGGGCTCGACGGTCATCAGCAGCACCATGTCGAGCTCGGCCAGCATGTCCTCGTACGGCTCGATCGGGGTCGCCGGCTTGAGCGCCATCGAGGCGCGGGCTCCCTTGGCGCGGATCTCGCGGGCCAACCGGACCGGGGCCTTGGTGGCTTCGACATGGAAGGTCACCGAGCCGCAGCCGGCCTCGACATAGGCCGGCGCCTCGCGGTCGGCGTTCTCGATCATCAGGTGGGCGTCGAGCGGCACCGACGTGGACCGCGCGATCGCCTCGACCATCGTCGGACCGAAGGTCAGGTTGGGCACGAAGTGGTTGTCCATCACGTCGACGTGGATCCAGTCGGCGCTGGGGATCCGGGCGACCTCGGCCCCGAGGGCGGCGAAGTCGGCGTTGAGGATGGACGGAGTGATCTGGATGTGGCCCACGGAAGGCACCCTAGATGACCCCGAGCGCTCAGAGGGCAGCCAGGTCTGCGTACGTCATTCCCTCGAGCGTGTCGCGGAAGACCCGGCGCTCGCCGGGGGCGACGGGGACATGGTTCTCAACGACCAGGACCGTGCATCCGGCGGCCTCGGCGGAGCGGGCTCCGGTGTTGGAGTCCTCCACCGCGATGGTGTCCTCGGCCGCGACGCCGAGAGCGGCGGCCGCGGTGAGGTAGGGCTCGGGGTGGGGCTTGCCGTTGCGCACCATGTCCCCGGTGACGATCACCTTGAAGGTGCCCTCGGGAAGCTGCTGGAGGATGGGGCCGACGAACCGGGCGTACGACATCGTCACCAGCGCGCACGGCACACCCTGCTCGAACAGGTCGGTGAGCAGCTCGCGCGCTCCCGGGCGCCACGGCACCTCGCGCTCGACCTGTTCGACCACGCCGTCCAGGAGCATCTCGACGATCTCCTCGGGCTCGTGCGGAAGGCCCATCCCCTCCTTGACCAGCCGAGCCGACTCGATCAGCGCGTTGCCGACCAGCTCCATCGCCTGCTCCTCGGACCACGTCGTTCCGAAGCGCTCTGCGATCGCGTACTCCGCCGCGATCCAGTAGGGCTCGGTGTCGACCAGGGTGCCGTCCATGTCCATGAGAACAGCCGCGGGTTTCATGGCGGGAATCTTGCCACAGCGTCTTTGCCCGAGCGCTTCCCGCCGCGTCAGCGGACGTACTCGTCGAAGGTGCGCTGGCCGAGGAACGGGGCGACGTGCTGGGCGAGGATGCCAACCGGGACGGTCTCGCGCTTGAGGACGCCGTACTCCTCGGGCCAGCTGCCGTCGCGGGGTAGCTTGAAGGAGCCCATCAGCATGTCGATCACGGGCAGGTGGATGGCGTAGTTGCGATCCCAGTAGTCGAGGTGCCGGGCGTGGTGCCAGTGGTGGTAGCGGGGCAGGACGATCAGATATTCGAGAAAGCCGAACCGGATGCCGAGGTTGGCGTGCGCGACGACCGCCTGGATGCCGACGAGCACGGCATACGCGTTGACGACCGAGGTCGAGAAGCCCAGGAACAGCAGCGGCAGCAGCACGATGCTGCGGGTCAGCACGGTCTCGACGAAGTGCACCCGCGAGCCGGCCAGCCAGTCGAGCTCGGGGCTGGAGTGGTGCACCGCGTGGAAGCGCCACAGCACCATGATCCGGTGGTAGCAGCGGTGCAGCACCGCCTGGGCGAGGTCGGCGAGGAACACCGCCAGCAGGAACGCCACCACGAACGGCAGGTCCTGGATCCACGCCTGCACGCCCGGCACCTTCACCGTCGAGACGACCAGCGACGTCGAGGTGGTGACCAGGATCAGGATGAGCTGAACGAGGACGTGGCTCATGAAGAAGTAGCCCGCGTCCGTGCGCCACCCGGGCCGGAAGACCGGCACCGGACGCCGGGCGAAGGCGTGCTCGAGCGGGATGAAGACCAGCGCGGAGAAGAAGAGGGCGAGCACGAACCAGTCGAGACCGAGCGAGAACGGAGTGTCCTCCACCGGGCCGTCGAACGGCACCTCGGTGCCGCCGAGCAGCACGGCGACGGTCGCCGTCCCCACGCCGACGAACGCCAGCCGCTTGTGCTGGTCGCGCAGCACCGCGATCGTGCCCGCGAAGAACGCGGTCGCGAGGCCGATCAGGAGCAGCGTACGAGCGAAGTCCTCGGTGTAGACGGCGCGGAACTCGCGGCTGGTCAGCAGCTCGGGGAAGTGGAAGCAGAGCACCGTGGCCAGGCTCAGGACGCCCAGGAAGCACGAGGCGGCGGGCGCGAGCAGGTGGTGGCGCAGCAGGGCGAAGCGCGGCCGGCGCGGGGCGGCTTCGGTCCCGGATCGCGTCTCGACTTCGGTCTCGACCTCGGTCTCGGTCGTGGGCATGGTCTCGGGCATGGCAGCAGTCTTGTCATTGCCCGCCGCCCGCGCCTGAGCCCACGTACTCAATCGATGCGTGCCCGTCGACGACGGCGCGTCGTGTCGACTCCCCCAGATCCGCACCGGGTCCGGAAATCTCTGCGAGACTTCGACGCATGGGAAAGAGTGCGTCGCCGGACGCTGGGTTCTGGGAGCGCGCCGCCGCCTGGAAGGCCGTGCTCTTCATCGTGGCCTATCTCGCGTTCTACCTGGCCGTGGGCCAGCTCATCGGCCGGCTGTTCGGCGGCCAGATCAACGACGACGACGTGCTGGCCGACCCCTCCAGCATCGTGTTCGGGATCGCGCTCGCGATCGCCGTCGGTGCGATCGCGCTGCTGGTCTTCGCCGCCCGTGTCGGCTGGCTCAGCGCCATCTTCGGGCCACAGCCGATCCGTGGGCGGGCCTGGATGTGGATCGCGCCGGCCCTGATCGTGGCGGCCATCGTCGCGCACGTCATCGGGATCGACTGGGGCCGCTGGAGCGGAGGCCAGATCGCCGCGCTCGCCTTCGTCGGCCTCTGTGTGGGCCTCGCCGAGGAGATCGCGACCCGGGGCGTCGCGGTCAAGATCCTTCGCGACGCCGGGCACCCCGAGGTCTTCGTCGCCGTCGGGTCCTCGCTGCTGTTCGCGCTCATGCACACCGTGAACATCTTCTCGGGGATGGCGGCCACGACGGTCGCGGTCACGGTCGTCTACACGTTCGGGTTCGGCATGTGCATGTACCTCACCATGCGCGTCACCGGGACCATCTGGGCGGCGATCGTGCTGCACGCCCTCACCGACCCGACGACGATCCTGGCCGCGGGCGGCCTCGACGAGGCCGGTGCCGGCCAGGGCGGTGGGGAGACCGCGATGATCGCCACGACGCTCACCGTCGTGCTGGTCGTGTTCGCGCTGGTCGCCGCCTTCCTCGTCCGCGGCAGGGTGTCGCCCTCCGCCCGGGCGGAGGTCCCCGGAGCCTGACCTCTCCGGCGGACTCAGCGCGGCTCGCCCTCCTGAGGATCCGGAACGAGCCGCCTCTTGACCATCTTCCCGGTCGGGGTGCGCGGCAACGAGTCGCGGAAGTGGATCTCGCGGGGCACCTTGTAGTGGGCGATGCGGTCGCGGGCGTGCCCGGTCAGCTCCGCGGCCAGCTCCGGCGACGGATCGACCCCGGGCGCCGCCTGAACGAAGGCGGCGACCCGCTCCCCCATCTCCTCATCGGGGACGCCGATGACGGCGATGTCGGCGACGGCCGGATGGAGGCTGAAGAGGTCCTCGATCTCCTGCGGATAGATGTTCACCCCGCCGCTGATGATGGTGAACGCGACCCGGTCGGTGAGATAGAGGAAGCCGTCCTCGTCGAGGTAGCCGACGTCGCCGACCGTCGTCCACGACGGATGCTCCGGGTGCTTGGCGGCATCGGTCTTGGTGGCGTCGCCGAGGTAGGCGAAGCTGCGGTCGTTGCGCTCGAAGTAGATCGCGCCGACCTCGCCAGGACCGACCTCGTCTCCGCCCTCGCCGACGATGTGCGGGATGCCGATGATCGGCCGGCCGACGGAGCCGGGGTGCTCGAGCCAGGTCGCGGAGTCGATCGCGGTCGCGCCCATGCCCTCGGTGGAGGCGTAGTACTCCTCGATGATCGGCCCGAACCACTCGATCATCCGGCGCTTGACCTCGACCGGGCAGGGCGCCGCGGCGTGGACCACGCACTGCAGCGAGGAGATGTCGTATGAGGCACGTACGTCCTCGGGCAGCTTGAGCATCCGCACGAACATCGTCGGCACCATCTGGGTGTGGGTGACGCCGTGGCGCGCGATCGCGGCGAGCGCCTGCTCGGCGTCGAAGCGCTCCATCATCACCAGGGTGCCGCCGTAGGCGTGCACCACACCGCCGAACCGCAGCGGCGCGGCATGGTAGACCGGCGCGGGCGAGAGGTAGACCGAGGAGTCGTCGAAGGCGTACGTCGTGCCGAAGACGAGCGGGTAGACGTATCCCGGCTCTCCGACCGCGATCTCCGGCAGCGGCGACCTGATCCCCTTCGGGCGGCCGGTGGTGCCCGAGGAGTAGAGCAGGTCGTCGCCATGGGACTCGGCGATCGGCTCGTCACCGGCGGCCGCCAGCGCCTCCTCGTAGGAGGCGTATCCGGCCACCTCGCCGCCGTAAGCCAGCCGGTCGGCCACCTCGACCTCCAGCGTCGCGGCGGCGGGTACGTCCGCCGAGACCACCAGCGCCTTCGCCCCGCAGTCGGTGACGATGTAGGCGACCTCGTCGGCGGCGAGGTGGCTGTTGACGGCCGTGACGTAGAGCCCGGAGCGCAGGGCCGCCCAGTAGACCTCGTAGGCCTCGGGCCGGTTGTCGGTCAGCAGCGCGACGACGTCGCCATGCTCCAGCCCGCATGCCCGCAGGTGACGCGCCAGCCGGAGGCTGCGGTCCTCCAGCTCCTGGTAGGTGAGCACCCGCCCCGAGCCCGCCATCACGATGGCGGGCTTCTCGGGGGTGCGTGCGGCCCAGACCGCGGGGAACACGGCCGACCTCAGCCCTGGGTCCGCAGCTCGGTCTTGCGCACCTTGCCGCCCGCGTTGCGGGGCAGGACCTCGAGCACGACGAGGTCCTTGGGGAGCTTGAACCGGGCCAGTCGGGTGGTCAGGAACTCGTTGAGCCCTTCGAGATCGAGGCTCTCGCCCGGCTTGAGCGCGACGTGCGCCACCGGCACCTCGCCCCACTTCTCGTCGGGACGGCCGATGACCGCCGCCTCGAGAACCGCCGGGTGGGCGTGGATGGCGTTCTCGACCTCGGCGCTGTAGATGTTCTCGCCGCCGCTGATGATCATGTCCTTGGCCCGGTCCACGACCCAGACGAAGCCCTCCTCGTCCTGGCGGACCAGGTCGCCGGAGTGGAACCAGCCACCGACGTACGCCTTCTCGGTGGCCCCGATGTTGTTCCAGTAGCCCTGGGTGACCGAAGGGCCGCGGTAGACGATCTCGCCGACCTCCCCGACGGGCACGTCGTTCATCTCGCCGTCGACGATCCGGTACTGGATGGTGGGGATCGGGCGTCCGACCGAGCCGAGCTTGCGCAGCGACTCCTCCCCGCGCAGCACGCAGGTGATCGGCGAGGTCTCGGTCTGCCCGAAGACAGCGACGTTCAGGGCGGAGGGGAAGGTGTCGGCCATCGCCTTGAGCAGGGTCTCCGAGGCCGGGGCTGCGCCCCAGGAGATGATGCGCAGCTTCAGGTCGCGCTCCTTGATGCCCGGCAGCGCACAGATGGCCTGCCACTGCTGGGGCACGTTGAAGACGACGGTCGCGCCCTCGCGCTCCCAGGCGTCGACGACCTCGCCCGCGTCGAAGGCGCCGAGCGGATGGATCACGCTCGGGATGCCGAGCAGGAAGTTGGCAGCGAGCGAGCCGAGGCCGGCGATGTGGAAGAACGGCGCGGTCATGAACGCGATGTCGGACTCGTCACCGAGGTCGTTGCACCGGATGCAGGTCAGCGCCTGCATCTGCATGTTGTGATGCGTCAACATCGCGCCCTTGGGCTTCCCGGTGGTGCCCGAGGTGTACATGATCAGCGCGACCGAGTCCTCGGAGATGTCGCCGAGCTCGATCGGCTCGCTCACCTCGACCAGGCTCTCGTACGTCTCCATCCCCTCGGCCTCGCCGATGACGATCCGGGTCGCGAGCACGGGGGCGAGACCGGCGGTGGCCGCGGCGAGCGGGGCGAGGAGCTGCTCGGTCACGATCACGGTCGCGCCGCTGTCCTCGACCAGCCCGGCGATCTCCGGCGGGGCCAGGCGGGCGTTGACCGGCACCGCGATCGCTCCCAGGCTGTTGATCCCGAAGACCGCCTCGACGAACTCGGGCCGGTTGAGGGTCAGCAGGATCACCCGGTCGCCCTCCCCGACGCCGCGCTCGCGCAATGCGCCGGCGAAGCGCAGCGAGCGCTCGTGGAGCTGCTTCCAGGTGGTGTTCACCCCGAGAAAGCGCAGCGCCGTCGCATCGGGTCGCATCACCGCGTGCCCGGCGGTCTGGCTCATCCAGTGGCTGCGGAACGTCCAGGCCGGGGCCTGCGTCACTCGGTCGCTCATCGATCTCCCTCTCCCAGTCGGAACCGTGATGTGGGTTCCGTCACAGCATTTTTTAATACAGATTCATATTCGCACGCAAGGGTCATCTCAACAAGGAGCCCGTGGCGAGTCGGCTCGTCCTCACCGCACAAGCAGCCGAGTCGGCTCGTTCGAACGAGCCGACTCGACGCGAATCTCGGTCAGAACGAGCCGACTCGACGCGAATCTCGGTCAGAACGAGCCGACTCGACGCGAATCTCGGTCAGAACGAGCCGGCTCGGCGGGGTCAGGCGGGGGCGGACTCCTCGGTCAGCGCCGGGTGACGGTGGTCGCGAAGGCGGAGTAGCCGTGCAGGGCGGTCCGTACGGCCGGGTGCTCGCGGACCGCGTGCAGCCCGGCGAGCTCGCAGATCTGGTCGACCATGCGCTCGATGTAGTCCTCCAGGATCGCCGAGATCTCCTCGTCGCGGGACTCGCCGAGGAACCCGGAGACCGCCAGCCAGGCGTCCTTGCGGGCGACGACCATGTCGACCCACTCGGCCACACTGCGACCGACCCGGGAGCCACGTGCCCACCCACACCTTCCGGGTCAACGGCGAGCAGATCAGTGTCGAGGCTGAGGACCGCGTACGCCTGCTCTGGGTGCTCCGCGACCTGCTCGGCGTCACCGGCCCGAAGTACGGCTGCGGGATCAACGTCTGCAAGGCCTGCACCTCCCACCTCAACGGTCGTGCGTTCAACCCGTGCGCGGTCCCGGTGGCCGACCTGGGGCCGGACGACGAGTCACCACGATCGAAGGGCTCCCCGCCACCGTCGGCGAGGGTCCCGAGGGGCTGCACCCGATGCAGCAGGCGTGGCTCGAGCACGACGTCGCCCAGTGCGGCTACTGCCAGCCCGGCCAGATCATGGCCGCCGCCGACCTGGTGCGGCGCGTCTCGGCCGAAGGTCGCACCCTCACCGACGCCGACCTGGACACGATCCGCAACATCTGCCGCTGCGGCACCTACCCGCGGATCCGCCAGGCGATCGCCGACGGCGCCGCCCGGATGCCATAAAACTGAATCTGTATTAGAATTTCGCCCGTGGCATCGAAGTCCGAGAAGACCCGCAAACGCATCCTGGACGCGGCGGCGACCGTGCTCTCACAGAGAGGATACGCCGGTATGCGCCTGGGCGAGGTCGCGGAGGTGGCCGGGGTCCAGGCGCCGGCGATCTACTACTACTTCGCCTCCCGCGACGAGCTGGTCGAGGAGGTCATGTGGTCGGGCGCGCACGACGTACGCGTCCACGTCGAGGAGGCCGTCGCGGCGCTCCCCGACGGCAGTGCTCCTCTCGACCGGATCATGACCGCGGTCGACGCCCACCTCCGCTACGAGCTGGAGATCTCCGACTACGCGACCGCCTCGATCCGCAACGCCCGGCACGTGCCCGAGGCGCTGCGGGACCGGCCGGCGGCCGAGGAGTCGCTCTACAGCCACATCTGGCGCGACCTCTTCGACGAGGCGAAGAAGGAGGGCGCGATCCGGGACGACCTCGACATCACGACCTTCCGGATGCTCCTGCTCGGTGCGATGAACTGGGTCGTGGAGTGGTGGCGGCCCGAGACCCGCAGCCTCGAGGAGGTCATCGCCGTCGCCCAGGACATGGTGCGACGGACGGTCACCGGCCCCTGACCGGTGACCTGACCGGCCGAGTCGGCTGGTTCGTACGCCTCGAGACGCCGAGTCGGCTCGTCATGACGAGCCGACTCGGCGTCGGTCTTGGTGAGGATGAGCCGACTCGGCGGTGTCAGCGCTGGAAGCGGGCCGCCGCCCGGGTCAGCACCTCCTGAGCCTCGGCCACGATCCGGGTGACGATCTGGCCCGCTGGCGGGATGTCGCGGATGAGGCCCTGGCACAGGCCCGTGGACCAGATCCCGGCGTCCAGGTCGCCCTCCTCGAAGACCAGGCGCCCGCGAGCACCGGCGACGAGGGACTGCACGTCGGGGAACGTCCCGCCCTCCTCGAGGATGCGTACGACCTCGTCGCTGACCGCGTTCTTCGCGACCCGCGCGGTGTTGCGCAACGGCCGGAAGATCAGGTTGGTGTCGAGCTCGCTGTTGGCGACGATCTGGTCCTTGACCGACTCCGCGACCGGCGACTCCTGCGAGCACAGGAACCGGGTGCCCATGTTGACGCCGTCGGCGCCGAGCACCAGAGCCGCAGCCAGGCCGCGGCCGTCGGCGAAGCCGCCCGATGCGATGAACGGGATGGTCAGCGCGTCGGCGGCCGCCGGCACCAGCACCAGACCGGGGACATCGTCCTCGCCCGGGTGACCGGCGCACTCGAAGCCGTCGATCGAGACCGCCGCGACACCGACCTTCTGCGCCTTCACCGCGTGCCGGACGCTGGTGCACTTGTGGATCACGGTCACCCCGTGCTCGGCGAAGAACTCCATGTGCGGCTCGGGGCTGGATCCCGCGGTCTCGACGATCGTGACGCCGGAGTCGACGATCGCGCGCCGGTACTCGTCGTAGGGCGGCGGGTTGATCGAGGGCAGGATGGTCAGGTTGACCCCGAACGGCTTCTCGGTGAGCTTCCGGGTCCGCTCGATCTCCAGCGCCAGGTCGGCCGGCGTGGGCTGGGTCAGCGCGGTGATGATGCCCAGTCCGCCGGCCTCGGAGACGGCCGCCGCCAGCTCCGCGCGGCCGACCCACATCATCCCGCCCTGCACCACCGGGTGGTCGATGCCGACCAGCTCGGTGAACCGGGTGCCGAGCCGGACCCCGGGCAGGAGCTCACTCATAGAGCTCCCCCTTCTCGGCTCGCTCGACCAGCGAGGCGGGCGGCAGGAACCGCTCGCCGTACGCCTCGGCCAGCTCGTGACAGCGGGCGACGAAGCCGGGCAGGCCGCCGTCGTACTGGTTGGCGTACTGCAGCACGCCGCCGGTCCAGGCCGGGAAGCCGATGCCGAGGATCGAGCCGACGTTGGCATCGGCGACGCTGGTGAGCACGCCCGCGTCGAGGCAGGCGATGGTGTCGAGCGTCTCGGCGAAGAGCATCCGCTCCTGCAGGTCCCTCAGCGGCAGCTGGGTCCGGCCGGAGCCGTAGTGCTCGCGTACGCCCGGCCAGATGCCGGCGCGCTTGCCCTCGGCGTAGTCGTACCAGCCGGCGCCGTCCTTGCGGCCGGTGCGGCCCTGCTCGACCATCCAGTCCGAGACCGCCTCGGCGGGGTGCTCGATCCAGACACCGCCCTCGGCCTCGGTGGCGGCTCGGGTCTCGAGCCGGATCTTGCGCGGCAGGGTCAAGGTGAGCTCGTCGAGAAGCTGCAGCGCCCCGGCCGGGTAGCCGGCCTGGAGCGCGGCCTGCTCGACACTGACCGGCTCGACGCCCTCGCCGACGGCCGCGACGGCCTCGTCGATGAACCGGCCGATCACCCGGGAGGTGAAGAAGCCGCGGGAGTCGTTGACCACGATCGGGGTCTTGCGGATCTGCAGGACGAAGTCGAAGACCTTGGCCAGGGTCGCGTCCGAGGTCTGCTCGCCGCGGACGATCTCGACCAGCGGCATCTTGTCGACGGGGCTGAAGAAGTGGATGCCGATGAAGTCCTCGGAGCGCTTGACGCCCTCCGCGATCACGGTGATCGGCAGCGTCGAGGTGTTGGAGCCCAGAACCGCGTCGGGCTCGACGATCTCCTGGATCTCCTGGAAGACCCCCTGCTTGACCTCGACGGACTCGAAGACCGCCTCGACGACGAAGTCGACACCCTCGAAGTCGGCAGGGTCGCCGGTGGCGATGATCCGGGCGAGCAGGGCCTCCGACTTCTCCTGGGTCGTACGTCCCTTGGCGAGCGCCTTGGCCTCCAGGGCGCGGGCGTAGTCCTTGCCCTTCTCGGCCGCCTCGGCGCTGACGTCCTTGAGCACCACGTCGATGCCCACCTTGGCGCAGACGTAGGCGATCGCGGCGCCCATCATCCCGGCGCCGATTACCCCGACCTTGCGAGCCTGGAAACGCTCGTAGCCCTCGGGGCGGCTGGCGCCGTCGGTGATGTGCTGCTGGTCGAAGAAGAAGGCCTTGATCATGTTCTTGGCGACCTGGCCGTTGGTCAGGCTGACCAGGTAGCGGGTCTCGATCTTCGAGGAGGTGTCGAAGTCGACGTACGCCCCCTCGACCGCGGCCGCGAGAGCGGCCCGGGGCGCGGGCATCGGGGCACCCTTGAGCTGCTTGCGCAGCAGCGCGGGCAGGGCTGGCAGCATGCCGGAGACGCCGGGACTGCGTACGTCTCCCCCGGGCAGCCGGAAGCCCTTCTGATCCCACGGCTTGACCGGTGCCGGGTTCTCGGCGATCCACTGCCGTGCCCGGGTCTCCAGCTCGGTCGCGTCGGCGACGAGCTCGTCGACGATGCCGACCTCGAGAGCCTGGCGGGCGGTGAACCTGGTCGCCGGCAGGATCACCTCCTGCAGCGCCTTGGCCAGGCCGAACATCCGGACCATGCGGGAGATGCCGCCGCCGCCGGGCAGCAGCCCGAGGCTCACCTCCGGCACGCCGAACCGGCTGGAGCGGTCCTCGACCGCGATGCGGTGGTGGGCGCACAGGGCGACCTCGAGCCCGCCGCCCAGCGCGGTGCCGCCCAGCAGAGCGACGACCGGACGGCCGTTGGTCTCCAGGCGCCGCATCCAGCCCTTCATCCGGTCGATGTAGGCGGTCTCCTCGGCGGCGCGCGAGGCGTCGCCGGCGCGGAGCCGGTTGAGGTCGCCGCCGGCGAAGAAGGACTTCTTGGCGCTGGTCAGCAGCACGCCGGTGACGTCGTCATGCTCGGCCTCCAGGCGGGTGACGACCTCCTCGAGGCCGATCATGAACGCGTCGTTCATGGTGTTGACCGCCGACTCGGGGTCGTCGAGGGTCAGGGTGACGATGCCGTCGGTGCCGCGCTCGTAGCGGATCCCGGACTTGCTCATGGGGTGTGTCTCCTTCTCGTCAGACGCGCTCGATGATGGTGGCGATGCCCATGCCGGCTCCGACGCACAGCGTGGCCAGGCCGCGGCGGCCGCCGGTGCGCTCGAGCTCGTCGAGCACGGTGCCGAGGATCATGGCGCCGGTGGCGCCCAGCGGGTGGCCCAGGGCGATGGCGCCACCATTGACGTTGACCTTCTCGTCCGGGATCTTCAGGTCGCTCTGCCACTTCATGACCACGGCGGCGAAGGCCTCGTTGAGCTCGAACAGGTCGATGTCGTCGACGGTGAGGTTGGCCTTCGCGAGCGCCTTCTCGGTCGCCGGGGTCGGACCGGTGAGCATGATGGTCGGGTCGGAGCCGGTCACGGCGGTCGCCACGATCCGGGCCCGCGGGGTCAGCCCGAGCCGCTCCCCCACCTCGGCGTTGCCGATCAGGACCAGGGCGGCGCCATCGACGATGCCGGAGCTGTTGCCGGCGTGGTGGACGTGGTCGACCTTCTCGATCCAGTGGTACTTCTGCAGCGCCACCGCGTCGTAGCCGGCCTGCTCGCCTGCCGCCGCGAAGGACGCCTTCAGGGCGCCGAGCGAGTCGACCGTCGTGCCGGCGCGGCGGTGCTCGTCGGTGTCGAGCAGGGTGACGCCGTTGACGTCCTTGACCGGCACGATCGACTTCGCGAACCGGCCCTCGGCCCAGGCGGTCTCGGCGCGCTCCTGGGAGCGGGCGGCGTAGGCGTCGACGTCCTCGCGGGAGAAGCCCTCGATCGTCGCGATCAGGTCGGCGCCGATGCCCTGGGGCACGAAGTAGGCGTCGTAGGAGGTGGTCGGGTCCTGGGCGTACGCTCCGCCGTCGGAACCGATCGGCACCCGGGACATCGACTCGACTCCGCCGGCGAGGACGAGGGTCTCGAACCCGGAGGCGACCTTCTGGGCGGCCAGGTTGACCGCTTCCAGGCCGGAGGCGCAGAACCGGTTGACCTGCACTCCGGCGACGGTCTCGGGAAGACCGGCGACCATGGCGGCGGTGCGGGCGATGTCGCCGCCCTGCTCCCCGACCGGGGACACGACACCGAGGACGATGTCGTCGACCACGCTCGGGTCGAGGCCCGGGTTGCGCTCACGGATCGCATCGATCAGGCCGACCACCAGGTCGACCGGCTTGGTGCCGTGCAGGGCGCCGCCGCGGTTCTTGCCACGTGGCGTACGGACGGCGTCGTAGATGAAGGCGTCGGACACGGATGCCCCTTTCGATGGGTGGAGGACGGTCTCAGAGACCGAGGTCGCGGCCGACGATCTCTTTCATGATCTCGGTCGTGCCGCCGTAGATGGTGGTGATGCGGGAGTCGAGGTAGTCCTGCGCGATGCGGTACTCGAGCATGTAGCCGTAGCCGCCGTGCAGCTGGACGCAGCGGCCGACGACCGAGACGTACTGCTCGGTCGTCCAGAACTTCGCGGCGGCCGCGTCGACGGCGCTCAGCTCGCCGCGCGAGTGCCGGGCGAGGAGGTCGTCGATGTAGGAGCGGCTGACCCGGACGGCGGTGACCATGTCGGCCAGCTCGAACCGGGTGTTCTGGAAGGAGCCGATCGGCTTGCCGAAGGCCTGGCGCTCCTTGACGTAGGTCAGGGTGCGCTCGAGGACGCCCTCGGAGGCGGCGACCGCGTTGGCGGCGATCGAGATCCGCTCCTGGGGCAGGTTCTTCATCAGGCCGAGGAACCCGCTGCCCTCCTCGCCGAGCAGGTTGGCCGCCGGGACGCGTACGTCCTCGAAGAAGAGCTCGCTGGTGTCCTGCGCGTGCAGGCCGACCTTCTCCAGGTTGCGGCCGCGTTTGAAGCCGGGCATGTCGGCCTCGATCACCAGGAGGCTGATGCCCTTGTGCTTGTCCTCGCCGGTGCGTACGGCCGTGACGACCAGGTCGGCGTTCTGCCCGTTGGAGATGAAGACCTTGGAGCCGTTGACGACGTAGTCGTCGCCGTCGCGGACCGCGCTGGTGCGGATGCCGGCGAGGTCCGAGCCGGTGCCCGGCTCGGTCATCGCGACCGCCACGATCAGCTCGCCGGCCGCGATGCCGGGCAGCCAGCGCTGCTTCTGCTCGTCGTTCGTCAGGTCGGTGAAGTAGGGGATCACGATGTCGTTGGAGAGACCGACGCCGGCGAGGCCGTCGGAGACCGGGTGCCGGGCGAGCTCCTCGCCGAAGATCGCGTTGAAGCGGAAGTCTCGGGTGCCTCCCCCGCCGTACTCCTCCGGGATGTTGAAGCCGAGCACGCCCGCCTTGGCGGCTTCGGTGAAGAGCCAGCGGTCGACCTTGCCCTCCTTCGCCCAGCGTTCCGCGTTGGGGGCCGCGTGCTTCTCGACGAACGCCCGGGCGGTCTCCCGGAACGCCTCGTGGTCCTCGTCGTACAGGTTGCGATCCGTGGGGAAGGCACCGCTCATGAGCTACTCCGATCTGCCGTTTTTTAAATCGTATTAGATTTTAAAACTGTGTCAAGAGTCGGTCTTGTCCCCGCTCACCGCCGAGGCTGTCCGCGCCGACACGATCGCTCGCCCAGGCCCGTTGCCGCTCGCGAAGGGGCGATCGCGCGGTTAGCGTCGACAGCGAGGCGGGCCGGCCGGCCCGCCGAGCGGTCACGACATGCACAGGAGCGCGAGATGGTCGACCAGGACACCTCCGGCGAAGGGCCCGTGCCCACGGGTGAGTGGAAGCAGCGGGACTACCACCATCCGGCGGCCGGCTGGGGCGCGGCGACCTCGGTCATGAAGGTGCTCTCCCGCGAGCACGCCATCGCCTCGGGGACCAGGGCGATGTTCAAGATGAACCACGAGAACGACGGGTTCGACTGCCCCGGCTGCGCCTGGCCCGACGACCTCAAGGGCCTCAAGCTCGACCTGTGCGAGAACGGGATGAAGCACGTCGTCTGGGAGATGACGGGCAAGCGCGTGGACCGCGACTTCTTTGCCGCCCACACGGTCTCGGAGCTCGAGACCTGGTCCGACTTCGAGCTCGAGGACCAGGGCCGGCTGACCGAGCCGATGGTCTACGACGAGGCGACCGACCGCTACGTACCGATCTCGTGGGCGGACGCGTTCAGGCTGGTCGGCGAGACGCTGCGAACTCTCGACGGTCCCGACGAGGCGGCCTTCTACACCTCGGGGCGGCTCGGCAACGAGGCCACGTTCCTCTACCAGCTGTGGGCGCGCGAGTTCGGCACCAACAACCTGCCCGACTGCTCCAACATGTGCCACGAGGCCTCCGGGCGCGCTCTCACCGCCGCGCTCGGGACCGGAAAGGGCACCGCCGACCTCAAGGACTGGGAGACCGCCGAGGCACTCTTCGTCCTGGGCGTCAACGCCGCCTCCAACGCGCCCCGGATGCTCACCGCGCTGACCGAGGCCTACGACCGCGGCGCCCAGATCGTGCACATCAACCCGCTGGTCGAGGCGGCCGCCCGCAAGGCGATCATCCCGCACGAGTTCGTCGACATGGCGCTCTTCAAGGCCACCCGCACCAGCACCCTCAACCTGCAGGTCAGGCCGGGCGGCGACCTGGCTCTCCTGCGCGGCATGGCCAAGGCGCTCCTGGAGGAGCACCGCACCGACCCGAAGGCGCTCGACATCGAGTTCATCGAGCGCTACACCTCGGGTTTCGAGGCCTACCGGTCCCTGGTCGAGTCGACCTCCTGGACCGAGCTCACCCGCCAGGCCGGGCTCAGCGAGGCCGACATCCGCAAGGCCGCCGCGGTCTACTCCGCCTCCGACCGTACGCTGATCAGCTGGTGCCTCGGCGTGACCCAGCACGAGCACGGCGTCGACACGGTGCGCGAGATCGTCAACGTCCTCCTCCTGCGCGGCAACCTCGGCCGCGAGGGCGCCGGCCCCTCCCCCGTACGCGGCCACAGCAACGTCCAGGGCAACCGCACCTGCGGCATCGACCACAAGCCGTCCGCCGCGTTCCTCGACCGGCTCGGCGAGGTCTGCGGCATCGAGCCGCCCCGGGAGCGCGGCCTCGACACCGTGGGGGTGACGAAGGCGATGAACACGGGTCAGGTGAAGGTCTTCGTCGGCATGGGCGGCAACTTCGTCATGGCCGCTCCCGACACTGTCTACACCTCCAGCGGCCTGCGCAACTGCGACCTGACCGTCCAGGTGAGCACCAAGCTCAACCGGAGCCACCTCGTCCACGGCCGCAAGGCGCTCATTCTCCCCTGCCTGGGCCGCACCGAGAAGGACCACCAGGCCGGTGGCCTCCAGGAGACCTCCGTGGAGGACTCGATGAGCGAGGTCCACCTCTCCCGCGGGATGAAGCGGCCGGCCTCACCCCACCTGCTCTCCGAGCCCGCGATCATCGCCGGGATGGCGCGGGCGACCCTGCCCTCGAGCACCATCCCCTGGGAGTCGTGGATCGAGGACTACGACCGGATCCGCGACGTGATGGCCAAGGCCCTGATCGGCTTCGAGGACTTCAACCGCCGGGTACGCCTCCCGCTCGGGTTCCGGCTCAAGCAGCCCGCCCGCGAGCTGGTCTTCCACACGGCCTCGGGCCGGGCGGAGTTCTCTGCTGTGCCGCTGCCCAACGTGATCCCGGCCGACGACGACGTCCTCGTGCTGCAGACGATGCGCTCCCACGACCAGTGGAACACCACGATCTACTCCGACGACGACCGCTACCGGGGCATCAAGAACCTGCGTACGTTGATCCTCATGCACGAGGACGACATGCGCTCGCGGGGCATCGAGGAGGGCTCGCTGGTCGACATCGTCGCCACCGCCAAGGACGGCAGCGTCCGGTCGCTCCGTGGCTACCGTGCCCTTCGCTACGACCTCCCACGCGGCAGCGCCGCCGGCTACATGCCGGAGATGAACGTGCTGATCGGGGCCAGCGACTACAGCGTGCAGAGCGACCAGCCGCTGATGAAGAACGTGAAGGTGAGGGTGACTCCCGCGGGCTGACGCCCGGCCCTGTTGGTCGAGCCGCCGGAGCCGACGCGCTCAGCCGACGGGAACGGGCTCGATCCGGTCGGTGCCTGCGTAGATGTTCATCGAGGAGCCGCGCAGGAAGCCGACCAGGGTCAGGCCGTTGTCGTCGGCAAGGTCGACGGCGAGCGAGGAGGGGGCCGAGACGGCGGCGAGCAGCGGGATGCCGGCCATCACGGCCTTCTGGACGAGCTCGAAGGAGGCGCGCCCGCTCACCATCAGCATGCTGTTACGCAGCGGCACCATGCTCTCGCGCAGCGCGTGCCCGATCACCTTGTCGACCGCGTTGTGGCGGCCGACGTCCTCGCGTACGCAGAGCAGGTTGCCCTCGGCGTCGAAGAGCCCGGCCGCGTGCAGGCCGCCGGTGCTGTCGAAGACTCGCTGCGCCTCCCTCAGCCGCTCCGGGAGGACGGTGAGGAGCTCGGGCGTGACCCGCAGGGAGTCCTCCGCGACCGACCAGGCCGAGGACGTACGCACCGCCTCGAGGGACGCCTTCCCGCACAGTCCGCACGAGGAGGTCGTGTAGAAGCTGCGCTCCAGGGACGCGTCGGGCGGGGGTACGTGTGCGGCCAGGCCGACGTCGACCACGTTGTAGGTGTTGCCACCGTCGGCGGTGGCGCCGGCGCAGTAGCGGACGCTGGCGACGTCGTCGGCCGAGTGCACGACCCCCTCGCTCACCAGGAAGCCGACGGCCAGGTCGAAGTCACCGCCGGGCGTGCGCATCGTGACGGTCAGCGGCCGGCCGTTGACCCTGATCTCCATCGGCTCCTCGGCGGCCAGCTTGTCCGGCCGCCGCGAGATGACGCCGTCGCGTACCCGCAGCACGGGCCGTCCAACTGTCACTCTTCCCATGTCAGCTCCTGTGGTGTGGGGTCGGGTCGTGAGGGGTCATGGTGGGCGTGCCTGGCGGCGTGCACGGCTGCGCCGACGAGCAGGATGAAGCCGATCAGGGCCAGGCCTGCCAGGAGTTCAGGATAGGAGGCGGACCTCGCCATGACCGCCAGCAGCAGTGGCGCAAGGAAGCCGCTGTGGGCCACACCCTGGAACAGAGCCGACACCGTCGGCAGCGCGCCGGGCGGGGCGAGGCGCCCGATCTCGGCCAGACCCGATTCCAGGGTCAGGCCGTAGCCGGCGCCGAGGAAGACGGCCGCGGCCAGGACCAGGAGCGGTGAGACCTCCTCGCTGGCCAGGGCACCGAGCAGGAGCCCGACCACGACGGTGCCCATCGCGACGAGGGTCGCCCGGGCGCTACCGGGACGGTCGATCTTCGCCGCCAGCGGCTGCACCGCCAGCCCGACCAGCAACGTGACCGCCGCGACCAGGCCGCTGAACAGCGGCGCGTGGTCGCGGACCCGGTCGAGCACGAACGGCGGGAGGACGACATAGGAGACCGTGACCGCCGCGAAGATCGCGGGGCTGGCGGGCAGCACGATCCCGACGAACCGCGGATGGGTGATGGCGGACCAGCGGTCGCTCACCGGAGCGGCGGGCGGTGGCCCGGGTATCGAGCACATCTCCGGGATCCGGGCCGTCAGCGCGAGCACCAGCAACGCGAAGGCGCCGTGCACCAGGCACGGCACCACGGACGAAGCCGGGAGCCAGGCGGCGAGGGTCCCCGCGAGCAGCGGCCCGAGGGCGAAGCCGGCGCCGGTGGCGTACACCGCGACGCGGGCACCGCGGTCCGAGCCTGGCGAGAGCGCGCGCAGCCACGCGGCGCCGGCCGAGACGATCAGCCCGGCCGCGACCCCGGTCGCCAGCCGGCTCGCGACGACGATCTCGCCGGACACCTCGGCGAGCGCGAGCGCGAGGCTCCCGGCGGCGGTGATGGCCAGGGCGATGCGTACGACCCGGCGGTGGCCGAACCTGTCGGCCGTCCGGCAGCCGAGGAGAAGGGCCGGGACCAGACCGGCGAGGTAGACGGTGAACACCTCGACGACCGACATCGTCGACCAGCCCGCCTCGAGCCGGTAGACCACCGACAGCGGGGTGAACTGGTTGGCACCCCAGCCCGCAGCCACCAGCGCCGCCGCGACCAGGGCGCGGTCGGTGCGCGCCCCCGGCGACGCCGTGATCGCCTGCGGCACTCCCCCGATCGCACTCATCGCGGCCACGTCATCATCCGCTCAGGCCCGGGTGCGGGCGAGGAAGGGCTCGGGATCCTCGAGGAACGCCGCCGGCGGGACGAAGAAGAGGCATCCGGTGACGGCCGTGGAGAAGTCGAGGATCCGGTCGTGCCGGCCGGGCGTGCGTCCCAGGAACATGTTGCGCAGCATCTCCTCGGTCACGCCCGAGTCGGCGGCGTAGCCGATGAAGTACGTCCCGAACTCCCCCGCGCCCACCGAGCCGAACGGCATGTTGTCGCGCACGATCGCGCGTTCGGTGCCGTCGGGATCGGTGATGGTGTTGAGCGCGACGTGGGAGTCGTCGGGCTTGACCGAGTCGGCCAGCTCGATGTCGCTGAGCTTCTTGCGGCCGACGACCAGCTCCTGCTCCTCGACCGAGAGCTTCTCCCAGGCGTCCAGGTCGTGGAGGTACTTCTGGACGATGACGTAGCTGGCCCCTGCGTATCTCTCGTCGGGGTCGGTCTCGCCGTAGCCGACCAGCGCCGCCGGACCGGACTCGGCCGCCGCCGTGGGGCTCTCGGTGCCGTCGACGAAGCCGAGCAGGTCACGCTCGTCCCAGTAGCGGAAGCCGTGGACCTCGTCGACGCAGTCGACGAGCCCGTCGAAGAGCACCATCAGCTGGCGGCCCAGCTCGAAGCAGAGATCGGGCCGGCCGGCACGTAGGTGGAAGAGCAGGTCGCCGGGCGTGGCCACGGCCACGTGCTTCTCCCCCGTCAGCGGCCGGAACGGGTGCAGCCCGTCCGGGCGCGGGGCGGCGTACAACCGGTCCCAGGCTTCCGCCCCGATGCCGACCACGCAGCTGAGCGCCGCCTCGGGGATACGGAAGCCGATCGCGCGGGTGACCGAGGCCACGTCCGCGAGCGCGTCGCGGGCCTCCTGCTCCTTGCCCTCCCTGACCGTCACGGTGAGGAAGATGGCCGCCTTCGCGGGTGGTGCCAGTACGTCCTGTGCCCGGTCCTGCGGCGTCACGTGGGTCTCCTGCCTGCTCGCATCTCGGTCATGCCTGAGGGGTGCAGCCGCGGCGGCCGTCCCGCTCCAGGGCCCGCGCCCGGACGCCGGCGTCGCAGCAGAAGCCGCGACCGCTGCGCTTGAGGCAGAGGAGTCCGACGCAGCCGCCGTCGTCGACCACCGCGAGCCGGCGGACGTCGACAGCTGTCATCCATGTCCAGGTCGACCACAGGTCCGCCCCCGAACCGACCGTCCGGCCCGACAGGGTCCCGAGCGCCGTCACCGGGTCGTCGTCGCCCACCTCGGTGAGGTCCTGCCGCTCGATGACGGTCAGGAGCCTGTCGCCGTCGGTCACCAGCGCGGCATGGACGTGGTCGTCGAGGAAGAGCTCACGTACGTCGCGACCGGTCGCCGTGGCCGGGAGCAGCTTCGGCCTGCGGACCATGGCGTCTGCCACGGTCGCCTCGCCGGGCGCGTACGCGAGCCGCCCGCCGCCGAACTCGACCCCACCCTGGTTGCGGGTGGTCGACTCCTCGATCCTGCTGAGGGGCACCTGTCCTCTTCTCGTTCGCGTTCTCGTTCGCACTGCTGGTCCTGGTGGACACCACGGTACGCCGCGCGCCCCGTCCTCGTCGCCGCTCACCCGCGGTCGCTGTCCGCACGCACACCGACCACTGTGACCGGCGACGACGGGTAGCCTGCAGGCGTGAGTCGGACGAGTTCGCACACTCCTCTCCCCTCGGCCGCCGGGGTGCGGCTGGCCGGCTCGCTGCTGGCCGGAGCGGTGACGACCGCGGCCGGCGTACTCCTGGTCGACGCCCAGATCGGCACCCTTCTCGGGGTGGCGGTCCTCCACGCGGCGTTCGTCGCCTCCGGCTGGATCGCGCTGTGGCCGCTCGATGCCGGCACGACCCGCGCCAACACCCGCCGCGAGGACTTCCGGCCCGCGACCGAGGAGCTCATCGTGGTCGCCATCTCGCTGTGCGGGCTGCTCGGGATCGTGATGCTCCTCGTCGTCGGCCACTCCGCCCAGGGGCGCCTCGCCGCGGCGGTCGCGCTCGTCGGCGTCTTCCTGGCCTGGGCGAGCCTGCACCTGATGTACGCCGCGCGCTACGCGCACCTCTACTACGCCGACGACGCGGGCGGGATCGACTTCAACTCCGACGACAGGCCTGCCTACCGGGACTTCTTCTACTTCAGCTACAACCTCGGGATGACCTACCAGGTCTCCGACACCTCGGTGAACAGCTCCCGGATCCGCTCCGTCGTGCTGAGGCACACCCTGCTCTCCTACGTCTTCGGTGCGGTGGTGCTGGCGAGCACGATCAACCTGGTGGCCGGGATCGCAGCGGGCTGACGCCCGGCCGTTTCCGCGCGTGGGTCGCCCACAGCTCGGTCGCCGAGGCGACCCGCAGGGCGTAGGCGGCCGTCGCCAGCTCGGCCACGTCCATCGGCTCGGCCAGGGACCGGCCGGTCAGCTCCTGGATCCGGCGCAGCCGGTTGCGGACCGTGTTGGGGTGGCAGTAGAGCAGGGTGGCGGCGCGCTCGGCGGAGCCGGACTGCTCCAGGTACATGTCGAGGGTCTCGAGCAGGAGCTCACGGTCCTCCGACGGCTGCCGCAGCACCTCCCCCAACACGTTCTCCGCGAGCCGGCGGCCCTCGGCGGGCTCGTAGACCACCAACGCGGCCAGCGGACTGTGGTCGAAGGCCCGCAGCCCCGCGGTGCCCGGCTCCAGCCCGGCCAGCGCGGCTCGCGCCAGGCGCAGCGCGCGCGGTGTCTCCGGGAGCGAGGCGTAGGGCGGGCTCACCCCGGCGCGAGCGTCCGCGAAGCCGCGCAGCGTCTCCAGGACCTCCTCCTCCCGCTCCTCGGGGAACGAGACGATGCCGAGCTGCTGTGCCGGTGTCAGCCGCCATCCGGAGACGAAGCCCTGCTCGGCGAGGCGCTGCTCGACGTTGACCAGGCTCTCCTTGGCGAGCCCGTTGGTCTCGGCGGCGACCACGATCAGCAGCGCGTCGGCCGGGAAGCCGAGCAGGGCCGCCGCCTCCCAGGGACCCGACTCGGGACCGGGACGCCCGGTGAGGACCGCCTCGACGACCGCTGAGCGTCGTCGCTGCTCGGCGAGCATCAACTCGGCAGTGGTCGCCCGGTAGGCCTCGGTCAGGACGACGGCGTGCTCGTCGGTGAAGCGCCAGATGACGCCGGCGGTGTCGATCAGGGCATCGGTCAGCGCCGGCTGGCGGCTGCCCTGCACGTGCTCGACGAGGGCGTCCCAGAGTGCGGCGAAGCAGATCCGGTAGGCCCGCAGCACCTCCGGGAGCGGCACCCCCTGCTTCGCCCGGCGCCGGCCGGTGCGGTCGGATGCCTCCAGATCGAGCTGGGCGTGCGGGTCACCGATCGCGGCGACCACCGAGCGGAGGTTGTGGGCGAAGGACTGCCGCAGCTCGTCGAGCGAGACCAGCCCGCTCTCCCGGTCGCGGTAGTAGGTCGCGATCCGGTCGGCGACCTGGGCGCACGCCTCGTCGGCGAGCCGGGCGATGTTCTGCTCCGCCCAGGCCGCGAGCCGCGCTCGCCCGTCCTGTCGTGTCACACGCTCTCTCCTTCGCCGGTCCCGGGACCATCCTGTCATCAGCAGGGTGCCACCAGATGAGCCGTCGACTCGGCACGGGATCGCCCAGCCACGTACGATCTGCCTACCTACGACTGGGGCCGGAGGTTCCGTGAACGAAATCCAGCTCAGCGACCTGACCCTGGGACGCCATCTCGCCCAGGGCTCGCAGGGCCGCATCATCGAGCTGGCCGACCACCCCGGGACGGTCGCGAAGCTCTACCGCACGCGAGAGCGCGGCCTCGTGGACGGCCGTGCCCTGGCGGAGCTGGTGCGGATCCGCGGATTCGTCGAGAGCGAGGGCCTCCAGGTGGACCACTTCGCCGCCTGGCCGCACACGGTCGTGCTCGACGGGCTGCGCACCGCCGGCTTCCTGATGCAACGGGTCCACGACCCGTTCCTTGCCGGCTTCGGCCCCACCACCGCCCTTGCGGAGCTGGGTCTGCTCGTGGACAGCGGTGACGTACGGAGTCCCGGGATCTACGAGCGGGTGCTGCTGATGCGGGCGCTGGCCGCCGTGATGGACGCGCTGCACCGGCAGGGGCTGGTCCTCGGCGACCTCTCGCCGCGCAACATCGCCTGGTCGGTCTCGCCGATCCCCCGGGTGATGCTGCTCGACTGTGACGGGATCCGGCCGGCCGGCGAGGACGGTGTGCTGCCGCCCGCCGACACCCGCGGCTGGGAGGACCCCAGCAACGCCGGACTGCCGCCGACCGCCGACAGCGACCGCTTCAAGCTGGCCCTCACGATCGCCCGGGTGCTCACCGGCGACCGCAACGCCGCCCCCGGCCACCGGCCTGACCTGACCTTCGCCGGCGAGGCCGGCATCCTGGTCGGTCCGCTCACCCGGCTGATGGACCAGGCCGCCGCTCCTCCCGGACTCCGCCCGACCGCGTCGCAGTGGGCCACCGTCCTGGACGTACGCAGCCCCTGGGCCGGGGCCGCCCCGCCGCAGCCCCCGGCCCACCCCGCGATGCGCTCGCGCGGTCCCTCTCCCAGCGGGGAGATCCTGCGACCGTTCCGGCGGCCGTCGCGTTGATGGCGGAGAGACCGCGTGCTGGAGGCTGAGGCCGAACGCCTCCTCGACGACGAGCTGGTCGAGTGGCTCGCCGACCTGGTCGATCCGGCCCTGGTCCGGCGCGAGTCGCCCAAGGCACGGCTGCAGGGCCTGGGCGGTGCCGTTGTCCACCGGGTCGGGGTGAACGAGACCTTCGGGCTGCTGCACTTCCGCGACGGGCTCGAGCACAACCCGCTGCCGTTGCGCGATCCTGAGGGGCTGCGGATCGTGCTGGTCACCAGCCGCGGCGAGGACCTGGCGGTCGACGACGTCGAGTTCGTCGACTGGAGCCGCGACGACGACTGCCAGCGCTGCCGGACGGTGCTGTCGGGGTGGGAGCCCCCGGCCCTCGACCCGACGGCGACGATCACCTCGGTCGGCGCGCTCCACATCGCCTACGACCACGCCGACCGCGCGGGCATGGCCCCCGAGCAGGTCCTGGCCCGGCTCCGGCCGGCGGTCGCCGAGGCCGACGCCGCCTTGGCCTCCTGGGACGGCGCGAGCGTCGGGGCCTACTGGTATCCGGCCACCGAGACCTGGGCCCACGTCGTCCCGCTGCGCCTGGACCCGGCGGCCGAGCCGGTCGCAGGCGTGCTCGTCCGGCACCCGGACGGCTACCACCTCGTCACGATACTGACGCGGCGTACGGCCTTCTGGAACCTGGTCAGCGTCGGTCAGGTGCCGCCGGGCTGGCTCGACCAGCCCGACCAGCGGGTGACCTCCACGGCGATCACCGGACCGGCCGGCGGCCGCTCGCGATAGTCGGCGTACTTCGCGACCAGCGGCGCCAGGTCGTAGGTCTCGTGCACGCTCGCCACGCCGTCGGCCCGCGCCCACCACAGCTGATCCCAGTCGTCGTCGTAGCGGTCCACCAGCACCGCGACCCGGGGGTTGGCGGCGATGTCCTCGAGCCGCCGCAGTCGCGTGGTCGACTTGGGCTTGTGGTCGACGGCCGTGACCAGTACGTCGCCCGCGACCGCGAACACGATCGGCACGATCCGTGGCGCGGCGTCGGCCGAGACCGTGGCCAGGCGGGCCACCCGGGCATCGGCGAACCGTTCCCTGGCCCACTGCTCCTCGCGCCGCACCCTGCGAGCCTATGTGACGAACATCGCCACCGGCCCCACAGGCGAACAGGCCCTCTCCTCCCCTACCCTGGTCCGGCCGGAAAGAGACAGGCTGGTTCGGTTAGTCCAGCCCTCGGTGTCCCCGAGACGACGTCGCGCCCTACGGGTGCGGGCCCACGGCGCCATCACCGAACCGAACGGGTGGCGCACCGGGACCTCAGTCGTCGGCGCAGCCGCCGTTCTCGAACATGATCGGACGATCCATGGACAAGCGCACCGGACTTCTCATCCAGGTCGTGATGACCTTCCTGATGGCCCTGACGATGTCGGGCATCATGTCGCTCATCGCGATGGGCCCGACCATCGCCTGGCTGACACAGTGGCCGCTCGCCTTCATCACCGCCTGGCCCATCGCATTCGTGCTCACGATGCTCTTCCGACCGGCGGCGATGAAGGTCGCGATCCGGCTGACTCAGTCCTCCGGGTCGTAGCCCAGGTTGGGCGAGAGCCAGCGCTCGGCCTCGGCCATCGTCCAGCCCTTGCGGTGGGCGTAGTCGGCGACCTGGTCCTGGCCGATGCGGCCGACGACGAAGTACTGCGAGTCGGGGTGGCCGTAGTAGAGGCCCGAGACCGAGGCACCCGGCCACATCGCCATCGACTCGGTGAGCTCGATTCCGGTCTGCTCCTCGACGTCGAGCAGCGACCAGATGGTCTGCTTCTCGGTGTGGTCGGGGCAGGCCGGGTAGCCCGGGGCGGGGCGGATGCCGGCGTACTTCTCGGCGATCAGGTCCTCGTTGGAGAGCTGGCCGTTACCGCCCTCTTCAGCGGCGTAGCCCCAGAACTCGGTGCGTACGCGCTGGTGGAGCCGCTCCGCGAACGCCTCGGCGAGGCGGTCGGCGAGCGCCTCCACCATGATCGCGGAGTAGTCGTCGAGATCGTCCTTGAACGCCGTGACCCGCTCAGGGAGCCCGATTCCTGCGGTCACCGCGAAGGCGCCGACGTGGTCGGCCCCCTCGCCGACCGGCGCGACGAAGTCGGCCATCGACTTGTTGGAGATGCCGTCGCGGTGCTGGCCCTGCTGACGCAGCTGGAACAGAGTCGCCCGCTCCTCGGTGCGCGAGTCGTCGGCATAGACGACCACGTCCTCACCGGTCGAGTTGGCCGGGAAGAGGCCGTAGACGCCGCGCGCCTCGATCCACTTCTCCTCGATGATCTTGTCGAGCATCTCCTGCGCGTCGTCGTAGAGCTTGCGCGCGGCCTCGCCGGTGGCCGGGTTGTTGAGGATGTCGGGGAAGCGGCCCTTCATCTCCCAGGCGTTGAAGAACGGCTGCCAGTCGATGTAGTCGCGCAGCTCGGAGATCGGATAGTCCAGCAGCGTGTGCGCGCCGGGCTGCGCCGGCTCCGCCGGGGCCTTCGTGAAGTCGATCTCGGGCTTGTTGGCCTTCGCCTGGACGTACGTCAGGGACACCCGCTCACGCCGCTCGGCGTGGCGCTCGCGGAGCGAGTCGTAGTCGGTCTTGACCTCGGCCATCAGCTTCTCGCGACGCCCCGCGTCGAGCAGGGCTGCCGCGGTCGGCACCGAGCGGGAGGCGTCCTTGACCCAGACGACAGGCCCGTCGTAGGCCTTGTCGATCTTGACCGCGGTGTGGGCTCGCGACGTCGTGGCGCCGCCGATGAGCAGCGGCAGGTCGAGCCCGACGCGCTGCATCTCTCCTGCGAAGCCCACCATCTCGTCCAGCGAGGGCGTGATCAGGCCGGAGAGGCCGATGATGTCGGCGTCGTGCTCCTTCGCGGCGTCGAGGATCTTCTGCGCAGGCACCATCACACCGAGGTCGATCACCTCGTAGTTGTTGCACTGCAGCACCACACCGACGATGTTCTTGCCGATGTCGTGGACGTCGCCCTTGACGGTGGCCATCACGATGGTGCCGTTCTTGGTCTCGGCGTCGCCCGGCCGCTTCTCGGCCTCGATGAACGGGATCAGATAGGCGACCGCCTTCTTCATCACCCGAGCGCTCTTGACGACCTGCGGCAGGAACATCTTGCCGGCGCCGAACAGGTCACCGACGACGTTCATGCCGTCCATCAGCGGCCCCTCGATGACCTCGATCGGGCGGCCACCGCGAGCCGAGATCTCGGCGCGGAGCTCCTCGGTGTCGGACTCGACGTAGGCGTCCAGGCCCTTGACCAGCGCGTGGGTGATCCGCTCGCCGACCGGCAGCTCGCGCCAGGCCTCGGCCTTGGCCTCCGCCTCGGGTGAGTCCTTGTTGAACTTCGAGGCGATCTCCAGCAGCCGCTCTGCGGCGTCGGCACGCCGGTTGAGCACGACGTCCTCGATCCGGTCCCGCAGCTCCGGGTCGACCTCGGAGTAGGGCACCAGGGCGCCGGCGTTGACGATGCCCATGTCCAGGCCCGCCTCGATCGCGTGGTAGAGGAAGACCGCGTGGATCGCCTCGCGCACCGGGTTGTTGCCCCGGAACGAGAAGCTCACGTTGGAGATGCCGCCGGAGACCTTCGCCCCGGGGAGGTTCTGCTTGATCCAGCGAACGGCCTCGATGAAGTCCACGCCGTACGCCGCGTGCTCCTCGATCCCGGTCGCGACGGCGAACACGTTGGGGTCGAAGATGATGTCGTCGGGCTCGAAGCCGACCTCGTCGACGAGGATCCGATAGGCCCGCTCGCACACCGCGATCCGGCGCTCGTAGGAGTCGGCCTGGCCGTCCTCGTCGAAGGCCATCACGACCGCGGCGGCACCGTAGCGCTTGCACAGCTCGGCGTGCGCGACGAAGGACTCCACGCCCTCCTTGAGCGAGATCGAGTTGACGATCGGCTTGCCCTGGACGAGCTTGAGGCCGGCCTCGATGACCTCCCACTTGGAGGAGTCGATCATGATCGGGACCCGGGAGATGTCGGGCTCGGAGGCGACCAGCGTCAGGAACCGGGTCATCGCCGCGACCCCGTCGATCATGCCCTCGTCCATGTTGACGTCGATGACCTGGGCGCCGTTCTCGACCTGCTGCGCGGCCACGGACAGCGCGGTGTCGAAGTCGCCGGCCTTGATCAGGTTGCGGAACTTCGCCGACCCGGTGATGTTGGTCCGCTCCCCCACGTTGACGAAGAGGCTCTCCTCGGTCACGGTGAACGGCTCCAGGCCGGACAGGCGCAGCGCGGGCTCGACCTCGGGGACGTCGCGGGGCGCGACCCCCTCGACCTGCTTGGCGATCTCGGCGATGTGGGCCGGCGTGGTGCCGCAGCAGCCGCCGACCAGGTTCACGAACCCTGCGGTGGCGAACTCGTGGACGTGGCCCGCGGTGTCGGAGGGCCCCTCGTCGTACTCGCCGAAGGCGTTCGGCAGCCCCGCGTTGGGGTAGCAGGAGACGAAGGCGTCCGCGACGCGGGCGAGCTCGGCGATGTAGGGGCGCATCTCCTGGGCGCCGAGCGCGCAGTTGAGGCCCACCAGGAGCGGGTCGGCGTGACGTACGGAATCCCAGAACGCCTCGGTGACCTGCCCCGACAGGGTGCGGCCGCTGGCGTCGGTGATCGTGCCGGAGATCACGACCGGCCAGCGGCGGCCGTACTCCTCGAAGACCTGCTGGACGGCGAAGATCGCCGCCTTGGCGTTGAGGGTGTCGAAGATGGTCTCGATGAAGATCAGGTCCGAGCCGCCCTCGAGGAGCGCGCGGGTCGCCTCGGCGTAGGCGTCGCGGAGCTGCTCGTAGGTGACGTTGCGGGCGCCGGGGTCGTTCACGTCCGGGCTGATCGAGGCCGTACGCGTCGTCGGGCCGAGCGCGCCGGCGACGTAGCGCGGCTTCTCGGGGGTCGAGTAGATGTCCGCCGCCTCACGAGCCAGGCGCGCGGCCTCGAAGTTGATCTCGTAGGCGAGGTCGACCAGGTCGTAGTCGATCAGCGAGACCGCGTTGGCGTTGAACGTGTTGGTCTCGATGATGTCGGCACCGGCCTCGAGATACTCGCGGTGGATGCCCTCGATGATCTGCGGCTGGGTCAGGTTGAGCAGGTCGTTGTTGCCGATCAGGTCGGAGTGCCAGTCCTTGAACCGCTCGCCGCGATAGCCGGCCTCATCGGGACGGTCACGTTGGATCGCAGTGCCCATCGCACCGTCGAGCACCATGATCCGCTCCTTCAAGGTGGCGGTCAGGGTCTCGGTGACATCAGGGCGCAGACTCACTCTTGCTTTCCTCTCCCGGGCGGGCACGGTGGTGTGCACGGCTTTGCCTGAAACACGCTACGGCGTAGGTGCGCGGGCTATGCCATTTCATTCCGAATCCTGACACCGGGAGTCCACCAGGTGGGAATTGAGAAGGTGTACGCAGCGTGAACGACGCCGCCTCCCTGGTCCCGGTGACTAGGGTGGAGGTGTGATCGAGATCGAAGAGACCCGCGACCTGGTCGATCCTGTGGTGATCGCCGCGTTCGAGGGCTGGAACGACGCGGCCGACGCCGCCTCCGGCACGGTTGACCATCTGATGGACGTCTGGCACGCGCGGGTGGTGGCCGAGATCGATCCCGAGGACTTCTACGACTACCAGGTCAACCGGCCTGTCACCAGCACCGACGAGAACGGCTTCCGTTCCATCACCTGGCCCACCACCCAGATCGCCGTCTGCTCCCCGCCCGACCTGGACCGCGACATCATCCTGGTGCGCGGGATCGAGCCCAACATGCGCTGGAAGCAGTTCGTCGGCGAGATCCTGGAGTGCGTCGACGAGCTCGGCGGCCAGCTCGTGGTGACCCTCGGCGCGCTTCTCGCCGACGCTCCGCACACCCGGCCGATACCGGTCTCCGGCACCGCCACCGAGCCCGACCTCGTCGACCGCCTCAAGCTCGACTCGCCGTCCTACGAGGGGCCGACCGGCATCGTCGGCGTGCTCCAGGAGGCCTGCATCCAGTCCGACATCCCCGCGGTCTCCTACTGGGCCGCGGTCCCCCACTACGTCGCCGCCCCGCCCTGTCCCAAGGCCACCCTCGCCATCGTCAACAAGCTCGAGGACCTTCTGCAGTGCTCCATCCCCCTCGGCGACCTCCCCGAGGACGCCCGAGCCTGGGAGCGCGGCGTCAACGACCTCGCCGAGGAGGACGAGGACGTCTCCGACTACGTACGCTCCCTCGAGGAGGCCCGCGACACCGCCGACCTCCCCGAGGCCAGCGGAGACGCGATCGCCCGGGAGTTCGAGCGCTACCTCAAGCGCCGCACCGACGACTCATAACAGCCGAGGCGTCACCCCCGTCGGCCGAGATGTCACAACGATGACATCTCGGCCGACGTACGTGACGCCTCGACCGACCCGGGTGACGTCTCGGCTAGAGCTTGATGCCCAGCGCGGCGTCGACGAGCCGGGTGATGGTCTCGCCCGCAAGAGCGTCGGAGGTCTCGGCGAGACCGCCCGCGCCGAGGGTGGCGGCGACCCAGGCGTCGACGGCCTGGACCGCGCGTGGCGCGTCGAGGTCCTCGGCGAGAGCACCGAGGACGGTCTCGACGACCGGAGCGGCAGGGGCGCCGCGCCCGAGGGCGACGGCTTTGCGCCACTCGGCGATCTTGTCGACGGCGTCGAAGAGCTTGGCGTCGGTCCACTCCCAGTCGTCACGGTAGTGGTGGCCGAGCAGCACCAGCCGGATCGCCATCGGGTCGATCTCGGAGTTGCGCAGGGCGGAGACGAAGACCAGGTTGCCGCGCGACTTGGACATCTTGTGGCCGTCGTAGGCCACCATCCCGCCGTGGGTGTAGATCTCGGCGAAGTCCTTGCCGGCCGACCGCGCGTGGGAGCCGGACATCTCGTGGTGCGGGAAGACCAGGTCGGAGCCGCCGGCCTGGACGGTGAACCCGGCGCCGAGGTGCTCCAGGGCGATCGCGGTGCACTCGACGTGCCAGCCGGGGCGGCCCGGACCGTAGGGCGAGGGCCAGGACGGCTCGCCCGGACGCTCGGCGAGCCAGAGCAGCGGGTCGAGCGGGTCCTTCTTGCCGGCCCGCTCGGGGTCACCGCCCCGCTCACCGAAGAGCTCGATCATCTCCTCGCGCCCCAGGCGCGACTCCTCGCCGAACGCGTCGTCGACGGCCACCGAGGCGTAGACGTCGTCGTCGACCTTGTAGATCGCGCCGGCCTCCTCGAGCTCGCCGATCAGCGAGAGCACCAGCGGGATCGACTCGACCGCGCCGATGTAGTGCTGCGGCGGCACGACCCGCAGCGCCTCCATGTCCTGGCGGAAGAGCTCGGTCTCGCGCTCGGCGAGCGCCTCCCACTCGATCCCGACCTTGTCGGCCCGCTCGAGCAGCGGGTCGTCGACGTCGGTGACGTTCTGGGTGTAGCCGACCTCGTAGCCGGCGTTGAGCCAGGCCCGGTGGAGCAGGTCGAAGGCGACGTAGGTGTTGGCGTGGCCCATGTGGGTCGCGTCGTAGGGCGTGATGCCACACACGTACAGCGAACGGCGACCAGTTCCCGACGTCGGGACGACCGCGTCCCGCTGATGGTCATAGAGCCGCACCTCGGGCCCTGCGACGGACAGTTCTGGGACTTCGGGTGCAGACCATGCGCGCATGGGTGCAGCCTACTTGGAAGACCCCATCCGTCTCAGAACGGCGGCCACGGGATGACATGGCGGTCGTACTCGGGCTCGGGGAAGGCACCCTCCGCGAGCAGCTCCTCGCACCGCAGACCGAGCGCCTCGAGATCCCGACCCGAGAGGTACGCGGTCAGCCCCCGCCCCAAGGCACCGGAGAGCCCCGCGGCCACCGTCCGGATCCCGGCGAGCTCCTCGTCGGAGAAGCCCAGCCCCTGCCACCCCCACAAGATGGTGCGCAGCTTCGGCTCGTCGTGGAAGGTCAGCCCGTGGTCACAGCCGTAGCGGTGCCCGCCGGAGACCGGCAGCACGTGGCCACCCTTGCGATCCGCGTTGTTCGTGAGGGCGTCGAAGACGGCCATCCGCCGAAGTGCCGGCGTGTCCTCGTGGGCGAGCGAGACCGGCCGGTCGAGCCCGTCGTACCCGTCGAAGACGTGCAGGAACCCCGAGGGAATCTCCCCCGCGGGCACGATCGTCACCGGCTCGACGGACTCGTCGGCGCTGACCCAGCGCTGCACCATCCCGAGGCCGTGCGGGCCCTCACGCAGCCAGGTCTCGGGCACCACGGACCAGCCTAGGGCCTCGGAGACGACGTAGGCGGCGACCTCGCGGTGCGCCAGCCGCCCGTCGGGGAAGTCCCACAGCGGCCGCTCCCCCGCGATCGGCTTGTAGACGACCTCGGTGCCGCCGATGGTCGCCAGGAACGTCGCGTTCGAGGCCGTGGTCAGCCGCCCGACGAGCACCAGCTCGTCGTCGGACCCGATGAGCGACTCGGTCACCGACATGGATCAGACCGGGTCACGCCGCTTGAACCCGTTCGCCCGCACACACAGGTGTCCCTCGGGGTCGATCGGGCTGCCGCAGAACGGGCAGTTGGGGCGTCCGGCGCCCAGCACCGCCTCGGCCCGCTTGACGAAGGCACGGGCGTTGCGCGGGGCGATCCGCACCAGGAGCACCTCGTCGGGCTCGGCCTCCTCCAGCTCGATCTCGGCGTCCTCGTCGACCAGCCGGCCGGACTCGTCGACCTCGGCGATCACCTCGACCTCGCTGATCGGGAAGACCTCGAGGACGACCATGTCCTCGTCGGGGTCCCAGGCCAGGGTCATCGTGCCCGCCCGGAACTCCTCCTCGATCGGCTGCTCCAGCGGGCCGTTGTCGTCGAGGTCGTAGGGAGCGATCGCCGGCACCACGGCGGGCGCCGACTTCATCACCTCGTCGAGGAGCTCGTCGAGCCGCTCGGCGAGCACCGTGACCTGCTGCTTCTCCAGGGCCACGGAGACGACCCGCGCTCCCTCGCGCGCCTGGAGGAAGAACGTACGCGCCCCGGGCTCACCGACGGTGCCGACGACGAATCGCTCGGGCGGGTCGAAGGCGTGCATCACAGGCATGGTCAAACCTTATCCAGACCAGCCTCAGGACCCGAGCCACCGCCCACGACGGCGTCGTCGCTGCGGCGTCGCGGCGACTTGCGCCCCTTCTTCGCGGCCTGCTTCGGCGCCAGCCAGGACAGGTCGCCGGCGTGCGTGTTCGTCGCCAGGACCGAGGGACGTCCTTCGCCGTAGCGGACCACCGAGATCGAGGCCGGGTCGACGTGCAGCCGCTGGAAGAGGTCCAGGTGCATCCCGAGCGCGTCGGCCAGGATCGACTTGATCAGGTCGCCGTGGCTCACGCACAGCCAGACCGCAGCGTCCCCGTGCGCGGCCGTGACGGCGGCATCGTGGCGGCGTACGGCCTCGACTCCCCGGGCCTGCATCGCCGCCATCGACTCGCCGCCGGGGAAGGTGACCGCGGAGGGCTGGGTCTGCACCGTCTTCCACAGCTTGCGCCGCGCCAGCGTGGTGATCTTCTCCCCCTGCCACTCGCCGTAGTCGCACTCGGAGACGCCGTCCTCGACGACGACGGTGGGCTGCTCGGCGCGACCCTCCAGGATCGTCGACAGCGTCTGCTGGCAGCGCTCCATCGGGCTGGTGACCGCCAGCGCGAGCGGGACCGGCGCGATCCGCTCGGCCGCTCGGCTCGCCTGCTCCAGGCCGCGTTCGTCCAGCCTCACCCCGGGAAGCCGGCCGGCCAGGGTGCCGGATGCGTTCGCCGTCGTACGGCCGTGTCTCACCAGGATCATCGTCGCCACGGTTGGCGACCCTATCCATCCCGTGTGAACGCCTCCTCATGCCCTAACCTGACGGAGTGATCGTCGACAGCGCTCTCTACCGCGCCGGGGCGCGTGAGCAGACCGACTGCGCGCCCCACGACTACGCCACGCTGCGAAGCGGCGCGAAGGACGAGGGCGACTTCGTCTGGCTCGGGCTCTACCAGCCCAGCCAGTACGAGCTCGACGAGGTCGCCGAGGCCTTCGGGCTGCATCCGCTCGCCGTCGAGGACGCGCTCACCGCTCACCAGCGGCCCAAGCTGGAGCGCTACGAGGGCGGGATGTTCCTGGTCGTCAAGACGCTCTGGTACGTGGACGCCGAGGACGCCGTCGAGACCGGTGAGGTCGCGTTCTTCATCGGCCCCGACTACGTCATCACGGTCCGCCACGGTCGAGGCTCACGTCTCGCGCCGGCCCGCGAGCTGCTGGAGACCAGCGAGGAGCAGCTGCTCACCGAGGGCAGCTACTCGGCCGTCTACGCCGTGGTCGACTACATCGTCGACGGCTACGTACGCGTCATGGACGGCCTCACCGAGGACGTCGACGAGGTCGAGACCTCGGTCTTCTCCAACGAGCGCACCCGGGACTCCGCCCGGATCTACCGCCTCAAGCGGGAGCTGGCCGAGGTACGCCGGGCCGTGATGCCGCTGCGGGAGCCGGTGCGCCGCTTCGCCAACGGCGAGGGGGCGATCGACCCCGACCTGCGCCCCTACTTCCGCGACGTGCTCGACCATCTCTCCTCGATCGCGGAGACCGTGGAGAACCTCGACACCCTGCTCTCCTCCGCGTTCGAAGCCCACCTGGCCCAGATCTCGCTGCAGCAGAACGAGGACATGCGCAAGATCTCCGCCGGTGCGGCGATGGTCGTGGTGCCCACCCTGATCGCCGGCGTCTACGGGATGAACTTCACCCACATGCCCGAGCTGGACTGGACCTTCGGCTACCCGTTCGCGCTGATCCTGATGGCCTCGGTGATGGCCGGCCTGTGGATCTTCTTCCGGAAGTCCGGCTGGTTCTGACGCTCTGAGGCAGCCCTGGAGATCTCGGTCGCTAGCCTCTGCGCCACCAGCTTCGCGCTCGCAGCTCCGCAGCCTCGCGTGCGCACTCGCGGAGCTCGTGGGCCACGGCCTTGTACACCGTTGCCCACTGCTCGCCGGTGAGTCCGCCGACCTGGAGGTCGCTGCTCCTCGCGTCCGTGAAGACCTGTGCGTCTTCGACGTACTTCTCGGCTTTCGCTTCGAGCCACGCTACGCGGTGCTGAGTGCTGCTCATTGCTGCCAGCATTTCACGTTTGAGCGAGGGTGACACCCACTCGCCCAACTGTTGATCATCGGAGCTCTAGTCGAGCTGCTTGACCGGGCGTGCCTCGAGATGCTCCCGGTCGCACCACAGGGACAGGTCGTCGGCGAAGTCCGACTCGGCCTCCCCACCCTGCGCGTCGAGCTGCTCCCCCTGGTACCACTCGGTGAGCATCGCGGCGTCGTCGTAGGCGGCCGGCATCCGCGGACCACGGTAGCGAACCGCGACCACCTCATCCTCGCGCACCGAGATCATCCAGGCCCAGCCAGCGTCCTCGGCCGTGGCGGGCTGCCAGGCGAAGACCAGCGGGCCGCGCTTGCCCTTCGTGGTGACACAGTGCCTGCGAAGCGTCGGCGCCGAGCAGGGTTCGCGGGTCATCCACGCAGGCGGGGACGGCGCGGCGAGGACGTCGATGTCGGCATCCGGCATACCGGTGAAGTCGGGTGAGGAGCGCTGCAGCAGTCGCCCGCCGATGGCCTCGGGCCCGAACCGCTCGCGCAGCGGGGACCGGATCACACCCCGGTAGTAGCCATAGCCCCCGCGGCCACCGACATAGGCCTGGGCGATGCCGTGGTCGGTGTTGCGGACCCGCTCGTACGCGTCGGGGTCGGGCTCGCCACCCTTCCAGTCGTCCAGCTCCTCACCGAGGGCGAGGGTCGAGGAGGTCGCCTGGTAGCGGAGCCTCGGGTCCTCGACGACGGCGACCAGCTTCTCGACGCTGATCGGCATCTCGAGCTTGCGCGGGTCTCCGGTGATCGTGGGGCCGGAGTAGCCGATCGAGGCGGTCTCGCCGCCTTCGCGCACCAGCACGACCCCGACACCACCGGGGTCCTCCTCGGGTTCCTCCTCGGTCCAGCGCAGCTGCATCTCGGCGCTCTTCACGTCGGTCGGCAGGTCGACGCAGTGCTGTCCGAGCTCGCTTCGGCAGGCGTCGTCCTCGGGCCGCTGAGCCGAGACGGCGACGCTCACCAGGTCACCGTCGTACTCACCGTCGGCGCCGTAGCGGAGGTCGACCGAGACCTGCTCGGGAGGTGTCGACTCGTCCGTGTAGGACGCAGCGCGGCTGGAGGTGTCTGTCGGCAGGTGCTCGAGCGCGACCGCGGCGACGGCGCGATGGGTGATGGCACCGGGGGCGCCACCGGCGTCGACCGCCTCGCCGGAGCATCCCGAGACGAGGCCGACCGCGACCACGACGCCGACCACGGCGGCCTTGGCGGACACGCGCATCAGTGCAGGAAGGTGAACAGCGGCGAGTCGGGTTCGATCCGCTCGATGAGCAGGTCGCTGGCGCCCATCCGCTCCAGCAGCCCGGCCAGGCCGTCCGCGGAGTCGAGGTCGATGCCGATCAGCGCCGGCCCGTGCTCGCGGTTGGACTTCTTGACGTACTCGAAGACGACGATGTCCTCGCCGTCGGCCAGGACGTCGTCGAGGAAGCCGCGCAGCGCGCCGGGCGCCTGCGGGAACGAGACCAGGAAGTAGTGGCGCAGACCCTGGTGGATCAGGGCGCGCTCGAGCACGTCGGCGTAGCGGGAGACGTCGTTGTTGCCGCCGGAGAGGACGGCCCCGACACGCGTCGCGCCACGCAGGTCGATCTGCCCCAGGGCCGCCACCGCGAGTGCGCCGGCGGGCTCGGCGATGATCCCCTCGGTCTGGTAGAGCTCGAGCATCTCCACGCAGATCGCGCCGACCGGCACGGAGACGAGCTCGTCGACGTACTCCTTGACGATCGGGTACGTCACCTTCCCCGCGGTCGCGACCGCGGCGCCGTCCACGAACGTGTCGAGCGTGTCCAGCCGGACGGGTCCACCGGCCTCGATCGCAGCCGCCATCGAGGCGGCGCCCTCGGGCTCGACCCCGATGATCCGGGTCTGCGGCCAGACCTCGCGCACCCAGGTCGCCACCCCCGAGGCGAGCCCGCCGCCGCCGACCGGCAGCAGCAGCACGTCCAGCGGCTCGCCGATCTGGGAGGTCAGCTCGTAGCCGACCGTGCCCTGCCCGGCGATCGTGCGTGGGTCGTCGAAGGCGGAGACGTAGGTCGCCCCGAGCCCGCGCCCGAGCTCGTAGGCGTAGGCCGAGGCCTCGTCGTAGGTCGAGCCATGGAGGGTCAGCGTCACGTGGGAGCCGCCTTGGGCGGTGATCCGGTCACGCTTCTGCTTGGGCGTGTTGGTCGGCACCACGATGTGGCCGGGCACCCCGAGGCGGGCGCACGAGATCGCGACACCCTGGGCGTGGTTGCCGGCGCTTGCGCACACGACGCCGCGCTCGAGTTCCTCGGGCGTCAGCGAGCTCATCAGGTTGTAGGCGCCCCGGACCTTGTAGGAGCGCCCCAGCTGCAGGTCCTCCCGTTTGAGCAGGACCTCGGCGGCGTACCTCTCCGAGAGTCTGACCGAGCGCTCGACCGCCGTGCGCGTGGCGATCGTGCGCGCGGCGGCCTCCTCGATGGCAGCGGGTGTTACGGCAGGCTTCTTGCCAGACTCAGACACATCCGTGAGTTTGTCACGATCACCACTCGGTGAGCACACCCACGCCGAGGAGCGCCAGAACCACGAGTCCGAGGACGACCCGGTAGATCACGAACGGGGTGTAGGTGTTGTGCGAGAGGTACTTCAGCAGCCACGCGATCACCGCGTATCCGAGGACGAACGAGACGATGGTGGCGACGATCGTCGGGCCCCAGCCGTAGAGGTTGGCGCCGTGGGCGATCTCGCCCATCTCGAACAGACCGGCGCCGAAGACCGCCGGCAGCGCCAGCAGGAAGGCGTAGCGGGTCACGGTGGCCCGCTCGTAGCCGAGCGCACGGCCCATCGAGATCGTGGCCCCCGAGCGCGAGACGCCGGGGATCAGAGCACACGCCTGGGCGAGGCCCATCAGGATCGCGTCGCGCCAGGACAGGTCGTCGAACTGCTTGCGGTTCGCGCCGATCCGGTCGGCGACGCCGAGGACGATGCCCATGACGACGAGCATGGTGCCGACGACGTACAGGCTGCGCAGGTCGTGCTCGATGATGTCCTTCATCACGAATCCGATCACCACGATCGGGATCGAGCCGACGATGATGAACCAGCCCATCCGGGCATCGGTGTGGCTACGCAGCTCGGCGTTGAAGAGACTCTTGAACCAGGTCACGATGATGTCGCGGATGTTGCGCCACATGTAGAACACCACGGCCAGCTCGGTGCCGATCTGGATCACGGCGGTGAACGCCGCGCCGGGGTCTCCCCAGCCGAGCAGCTCGGGGAAGATGCGCAGGTGCGCGCTGGATGAGATGGGCAGGAACTCGGTGAGTGCCTGAAGAATGCCCAGTGCGATCGCCTGCAGATAATCCACGGGCGCAAACTCTAAGGGGCACGTACGCCGCACCCGACCGCTGCCTCCCCGTCGGTGTGTCCGCCGTCACTGCCAGCGTGTCCGGCCGGGGCCCTGCCGCGGGCACGGATAGATTGTTCTCATGCAGAGCCGACTCCTCGGAGCCACTGGGCTGCGAGTCTCGTCTCTCGCCCTGGGCACCATGACCTGGGGCAGCGTGACCGACGAGCACGAGGCCCGTGAGCAGCTGGCCGGTTTCACCGAAGCCGGCGGCACGCTGGTCGACACCGCCGCCGGCTACGGCGACGGGGCCTCCGAGGCCCTGCTCGGCTCGCTCCTCCAGGAGCGTGTCGTGGCTCGTGACGATGTCGTCCTGGCGACCAAGGGCGGGATCACCTGGCGCGGCGGCAACCGGGGCGTGGACACCTCCCGCGGTGGCCTGCTGACCGGCCTCGACGCCTCGCTGAAGCGGCTCGGCGTCGACCACGTCGACCTGTGGCAGGTGCACGTCTGGTCCACCGAGGTGCCGCTCGAGGAGACCCTCACGGCGCTCGACATGGCGCTGAGCAGCGGCCGGGCCGCCTACGTCGGTGTCTCCAACTACAGCGGGTGGCAGACCGCCCAGGCCGCGACCTGGCAGCGGGCCGTCCCGGGTCGGGCGACGCTGGCCTCGACGCAGGTGGAGTACTCGCTGCTGGCCCGCGACGTCGAGTACGAGGTGCTGCCCGCCACCGACGCGCTGGGAATGGGCCTGCTGGCCTGGTCGCCGCTGGCCGGTGGCGTGCTGACCGGGAAGTACCGCACCGGGATCCCGACGCACTCCCGCGGCGCCGACCCGAACTTCTCGGCCCGGGTCGACGCCTTCGACGACGAGCGCTCCCGCGGGATCGTCACCGCCGTCGCCAAGGCCGCCGAAGGCCTGGAGTGGACGCCGCTGCAGGTCTCGCTGGCATGGGTGCGCGACCGGCCGGGTGTCACCGCTCCGATCCTCGGGGCACGCACCGCGGCTCAGCTCAAGGAGGCGCTGCAGGTCGCCGACCTCACGCTCCCGCCCGAGATCGCGCTCGCGCTCGACGACGTCTCCGCCGTCTGAGTCTCACTGCCGAAACACCACCACGAGGGAACATCTCTTCCGGCACACTGGTTCTCCTGAGTAGTCCATCAGAAGGAGTGCTGCCTTGGCTCGAGCCGAACGCCGTCCGCCTCGCCCTGGGGTGATGTGGGAGTACGACAAGGTGACCTTCTCGCGTGAGTTCTCCCGCAACATCGTCACCAAGCTCCTCGTCGAGCGCGCCGAGCACGGCGGCTGGGAGCTCGACCGCGTCCGGATCACCGCCGACGGCACCCGCCGGGTGACGCTTCGGCGCAAGATCATCCGGCAGCGGCTCACGGTCTGAGCGCGTCTCCGCGCCCCTCGCGCGTCCAGATATTAGGGTCCTGCGGGTGATCCATCTCGTACGCCACGGCGAAGCCGCCGGCGGGGCTCAGCTGCAGGGAGGGGCCGACCCCGGCCTCTCCGATCTCGGCCGCCGGCAGGTCCAGGCGCTCGCCAACCGTCTCGCGTTCCGTCCGGTCCGCCAGGTCCTGCACGGCCCGAGCCGGCGTACGACCGAGACGGCCTGCATCCTCACCGAGAACCTGGGTGCGGGGGCGGTGCCCTCCGACCTCCTCCTCGACCGCACCCCGGTGCCGTCGCCGGAGCGTCGTGGCGACTACCCGACCCACCGCTGGGAGTGGTTCGAGGACGTTCCCGAGGACGAGGGAGACCTCGACGGCGCCGACCTCACCGCGGCCTGGCACAGGCTCTGGTCCGAGCACCACGACGAGGAGGTCGTGCTGGTCACCCACGCGTTCGTGGTCTCCTGGTTCGTACGCGAGGTGCTCAACGCCCCGCCGGCGACCTGGATGCGGATCGGCCCGATCGGCAACGCGACCCTCACCAGCATCGGCCCCAATCTCGCCGGCGAGCCCGTCGTCGAGACGTTCAACGCCGAGGTCATCCTGCCGATCTGAGCCGATCTGGGCCGATCTGGGCCGATCTGGGCCGATCTGGATAAGCGGCGCCCACAAGGCGCCAACAACATGGACATGTCGCCGCGACACGGCAGCTGGGGCCTGCTCGGCGCTGGCAGGATCCGCCCGGTGATCTCGGCACTCGATACCCTGAACCCCGCCCAGCGCGACCTCCTCGACCAGTGGCTCCCCGGAGCCGAGCTGGTCACCGACCGCAGCGCACTGCACCGCGCCGGCACCACCGCACTCGTGCTCTCCGCCGGTGAGGACCGGTTCCTGGTGAAGACCACGGCAGAAGGCGTACGCCACATCGACCGCGAGCTCGCGGCCCACCGCAGCTGGCTGGCCCCCTGGACCGACGCCGGCCGCGCACCCAGCCTCGTCGAGGCCGACCTGGACGCCCGGATCATCGTGATGACCCACCTCGACGGCGAACCGGCGAGCACGTCGACCGCCATCCACGACCCGGAGATCTACCGTCAGGCGGGTGAGCTGCTGGCGACGTTCCACGGCCAGGCCCGCGTCGAGGACGAGGACTATGAGCCGGAGCTCGACGAGCGCGCCCTCGCCGTACTGGACGGGACGGGCCTCGAGACCGACCTCACCGAGCGTCTTCGCAACGAGATCACCTCATGGCCGACGCCGACGACGGTCCTCGTCCCCACCCACGGCGACTGGCAGCCGACCAGCTGGGTCCTCGACGCCGGCACCCTGCGCGTCATCGACTCCGGCCGCTTCGGCTTCCGGCCGGCCCTCTACGACCTCTCCCGGCTCTCCGCGCAGGACTTCGTCCGTGACGACACCTTCGAGAAGGCCTTCCTCGAGGGCTACGGCTCCGACCCCCGCGAGCCCGAGGCCTGGCACCGCCTCCAGGTACGCGACGCCATCTCCGTCGCGGCCTGGGCACACCGCACCGGCCACGCCGAGGTCGCCACCCTGAGCCAGAACACCCTCACCGCCCTCGTCCCCTGAGCCGACGCCGAGTCGGCTCATCCTGACCGCAACCCTCGCCGACTCGGCTCGTCCTGACGACTAACCCCGCCGAGTCGGCTCATCCTGACTGCGATCCCCGTCGAGTCGGCTCGTCACAACGAGCCGACTCGACGCTGGCTCCCGTCACAACGAGCCGACTCGGCGCGAACGGTTTCTCAGACCTGATCGAGGAAGCGGTCCATGACGCGCGCACCGAACTGGAGCGCGTCGACCGGGACGCGCTCGTCCACACCGTGGAAGAGCGCGGTGAAGTCGAGCTCCTCGGGCAGGCGCAGCGGCGCGAAGCCGTACGTCCTCATCCCGAGCCGCTTGAAGTGCTTGGCGTCGGTGCCGGCGGACATCAGGTAGGGGGCGACCAGGGCGTCGGGGTCCTCGGCGATCAGCGAGCGCTCCATCGCGGCGACGAGCGCGCCGTCGTAGGGGGTCTCCCAGGGCATCTGGTTCTGGTCGAACTCGATGTCGATCCCTTCGCCGCACAGCTTGCGCAGCGTCTCGAAGAAGTCGTCCTCGAAGCCTGGCAGGAAGCGGCCGTCGACGTGGGCGGTGGCCTCGGTGGGGATGACGTTGACCTTGTAGCCGGCGCTGGTCATGGTCGGGTTGGTCACGTTGCGCAGGGTGGCGCCGATCATCCGGGCGGCCGGGCCGAACTCCTCGACGAGCCGCTCGGCGTTCTCCGGGGTGGGCTCCTCCCCCGCGATCTCGCCGACCGCGGCGAGCAGCGTCTGCATCGTCGGGGTCAGCTGCACCGGCCACTCGTGGGCGCCGATGCGCGCGATCGCGCCGGAGAGCCGGGTGATCGGGTTGTCGCGGTTGATCATCGAGCCGTGCCCGGCGGTGCCACGGGCCGTCAGCTTCATCCAGGCCATGCCCTTCTCGGCCGCCTCGATGAGATAGAGCCGCTTGCCGCGAACCGTGGTCGAGAAGCCACCGACCTCACCGACCGCCTCGGTGCAGTGGGCGAGCAGGTCGGGGTGGTCCTCGACGAGCACGTGGGCGCCCTTCATCCCGCCGGCCTCCTCGTCGGCGGTGAAGGCGAGCGTGATCGGACGCTCCGGGATCCTTCCCGTGCGCTGGCGCTCACGGACGACCGCGAGCAGCATCGCGTCGAAGTCCTTCATGTCGACCGCGCCTCGGCCCCAGACGTACCCGTCTTGGATCTCGCCGGAGAACGGGTCGATCCGCCAGTCCTCCGCGGCAGCGGGGACGACGTCGAGGTGACCGTGCAGGAGCAACCCGTCACCGGACGATCCGCCCCACTGCGCGACGACCGATGCCCGGCCGTGCTCCGACTCGTAGATCTCGGAGGAGATCCCGACCTCGTCGAGCTGCTCCGCGACGTACTCGGCCGCCTTCCGCTCCCCCGGCCCCGGGTCGTTGCCGTAGTTGCTGGTGTCGATGCGGATCAGGTCACGGCAGAGGTCGACGACCTCGTTCTCGGCACTGGTCATAGTTGCCACCGTATCGACCGGGTGCGACAAACCGCCCCCTGACGTCCACCTATGCGCAACCTGAGGATTCGGAACGGTCTGTTAAATCGGTTTCCATGGACGCATGCAGAAGCGTGCCCTCCTCTCCGCCCACCGCGCCGCGGCGCGCCAGTCGGGGCACCGTGACAACTCCTGGGAGTCGCTGCTGGAGGCCGTACGGATGGAGGTCGACTACGTCGAGTTCGACGTGCACCGCACCCGCGACGGCGAGTTCGTCCTCCACCACGACGGCCACATCCGCGACCGCATCGGCCGCCGGGTCCGGATCGCGGAGCGGTCCTACGCCGCCCTGGCGCGGCTCGCGCCGTTCCGCCTGGTGCGCTACCGGGAGGCCCTCGAGCTGCTCGCCGCCCACGGCAAGCACGCCCACATCGACCTCAAGTTCGCCTCGCCGTCGAACCACCTCGGGCTCCCGCAAGAGGTCGACGCCGCCGAGATCGCCCTCGAGGTGATGAACGAGAGCTTCATCGTGACCACGATGGTCGACGAGTCCGTACGCGTCCTGCGCGACTGGGCCGACCTCCGCTCCCCCTCGACGCTGGTCGGCCTCTCCCTCGGCGGCGTCGACTTCCGTCACCACCCGGTCAAGCTCTTCCGGCTCAAGCTCTCGGAGTTCTTCCCCGAGGGCCGCATCCGCCGCTGCCGCTCCAACCTGGTCGTCGTCGAGCAGCGCCTCGCCGATGTCTGGCTGCTGCGCTGGGCGCATCGCCGCAACATCAAGGTCCTGGTCTGGACCGTCGACAACCCCGGCCGGCTGCGCCGTTTCGTGTACGACAAGCGGGTCTGGATGGTCACCAGCAACCACCCCGCCCGTGCTCTACTCCCGGCCTGACCTGGGCGTGTGCCCATAGGGCCATCCCGATTCGGCACCGGGACGGCCTCCTGATAATGTTCTTCTTGTTGCGCGCGGGTGGCGGAATAGGCAGACGCGCTAGCTTGAGGTGCTAGTCCACGTATTAGTGGGTGGGGGTTCAAGTCCCCCCTCGCGCACAGAGAGAAACCCCAGGGAGACCTGGGGTTTCTCGCATTTCCGAGGTCTCTCGACTCCTAGGGGAGCACATCCAGGCGAGACCACTGTTGAACTGTCTCCGCCAGGCACCCCGGGCGCGGGGCAACAGGCCTATGGTCGTGCACTCCGCCCAGAATGCAGCACCTCCACACGCTACCGAGACCGGGCCCTTTCGAGCCTGCCAGACCTCCTTGCCAACTGACCCCTCAGGCTTGAGAGCTACCGGCGTGCCCGTTTGGCCCGCGCATCGTGATGATGACAATGACCGCGAAACACGTCATCGACGAGGTGCGCTCGCCCTCGTCCGACGCTGAGCCCGTAAGCCGATCAGTAACGGTCTCGCCTCATCATGATCTCCGCCGCGGCGCGTTCCTCGTCTTCGAGAAGTGCGCCGCGGCAGGATCAAGCGGAACTGGTGCGGCGGATCGTACGGCTGCGATGGCGACATCGACTCGGGCCGGTCGCGACTCGTCATGGCGGTCAGGTCTGCGCCGGGTCACCCCCGAGGTACGCGTGCTCGATCTCAGGTAGTCGCTCGAGCAGGTCGGCAGCTGGTCCGTCGAGTGCCACTCGCCCCTGGTTGAGCACGTACGCTCTGTCAGCAACTCGGAGCGCCGTCCGGGCGTGCTGCTCCACAAGCAGCACACCCACTCCAGCCTCTCGGGCCTGCCGGAGCGCTTGTAGGAGTCGTTCGACGAACATCGGCGCCAGTCCCAGAGAGAGCTCATCGATCATGAGGACGCGGGGTCGACTTGCCAGCGCACGGGCGACCGCGAGCATCTGCTGCTGGCCGCCCGAGAGGAGTCCGGCCTGCCGGCCGAGGTGGGGTTCGATCTCCGGGAAGTAGGCGAGTGCATCAGCGACGGATCCCGGCCCGAGTCGCAGGTTCTGGGCGGTTGTCAGACCGAGGAGAACCCCGCGCTCTTCGACGACATAGGCGAGTCCGTCCCGGACCCGACGGAACGGTGCGTCCCTTCTGGCCTTCCCGTTCAGCAGCACCCGACCGCTGCTGGGGGTGACCAGACCGGCCAAAGTCGACAGCGTCGTGCTCTTGCCTGCGCCATTGCGGCCGAGCAGCGCGACGATCTCGCCGGCGTGGACCCGAAGGTCCAGTTCTTGGAGCACCCTGACATCGCCGTAACCGGCCGTCACGTGTTCAGCTACCAACACTGGCGCGCTGGACGGTGTCATAGCAGTGGTCATGCCGATACCTCCTCACCCAAAAAGGCCCGCCTGACCTCGCGGTCGGCCCGAATAGCCGCCGGCTCACCGCGGGCGATGACACCGCCGAACTCCAGGACCGTGACGTGGTCGCTGACCCGCATCACCAGGTCGACGTCGTGCTCCACGAGAAGCACGGTCATCCCCCAGGAGTCGACCAACTCCCGGATCAGCGTTCCGAGCTCGTCACGCTCTCGAGCCGACAACCCCGCCGCCGGCTCGTCGAGCAGAAGGACGGACGGGCAGGCGGCCAGAGCGCGGGCGATGGCCACGAGGCGCCGGCGGCCGTAGGGCAGCTCGCCCGGCAACTGATCGAGCGCATCGACTAGACCGAAACGATCCACCGCAATCCAGGCCTCTCCGGACAGTTGACGAGGCCTGGGACGGACGAGGTCAGCGGCGTACGGAGTCGGGCCGCGCGAGTCCGATCCGATCAGTAGGTTCTCGAAGACGGTGAGTTCCTCGAACAGCTCCAGCCCCTGCAGAGTGCGTCCGAGTCCGACCCGGGCGCGACGGGCCGCCGACCATCGGTCGACAGCAACTCCCCCGACCAGCACCTGGCCGGCATAGCCGCGTGTGACTCCGGTGACTGCGTCTATCAGCGTCGTCTTGCCGGCGCCGTTGGGACCGATCAAGCCCTCGACGCGGCCCGGCTCGACGGTCAACGAAACGCCGTCGATCGCGGTGACGCCGCCGAATTGCACCGTGAGGTCGCGAAGCTCTAGGCCCGCCGGAGGGCGGCTCGGCCGGGCCACGGCGGGTGGGGTCAGGATCGAGTCGGGAGCTCTGCGATCACGCCTGGGCAGGGTCGGGAGCTTGCGGGCGAGCGCTCGGATCATCCGCCCGTTCGCCGGAACGATGCCATCCGGCGCCAGGACGAGATTGAGGAGCAGCACCACGCCCAGAGCGACTGGCAGGTACTGCTGGCCTCCGGTGAGGGTCAGCACGTAGTAGACCAAGCCTCCTGAGACCGCGAACCCGCCCATGACTCCGGCAGCCACGTAGCCGGCGCCAGCCAGCACCACCGCGCCGAGCAAGGTCATCGACGCGTCCACGGTGAAGCCTTCGAAGGTGAGCACGGACTGACGGAAGGCGAACAAGGCGCCCGCGACACCGGCTAGCCCGCCGGCCAGAGCCAGCGCGTAGAGCTTGGCGCCAGGGACAGAGATACCGAGGACGGACGCCGCCCGCTCGCCGGAACGGATCGCCAGCAACCTTCGGCCGGCGTTACCGCGACGTAGGTTCATCACTGCCATCGCCGCCAGAAAGCATGCGGCCAGGCAGACGGTGGCGAAGCGTCGCGGGTGCTCGATCGCGTCGACGCTCAACCCGAAGAGCGTCGGCGACGGGACGGCTAGGCCACTGATGCCGCCGGTGAGTCGCGGATTTTCGAGCACGAGGGCCTGGACCGCCAGGGCAACGCCGACCGTGATGATCGCGACCACGTCCCCCCGCACCCGCAAGGAGAGCAGGCCGACGGCCACTCCTCCGCCGAGACCCGCCAGGGATCCACCCACCAGAGCGACCAGGAACGGCGCATCGAACCGGCCGGCCAGGGTGACGGCGGACAGCGCACCCAGACCTGCCAGAGCGTACTGAGCGAGGGAGAGTTCACCTGCGTACCCGGTGGCGACCACGACGGAGAGCCCGATGAGCGCAACGACCAGTGACGTCGCGAGGGCGTCGACCGCGTTGTGCCCTGAGAGCAGAACCACCCCTGCGGCAACTACCACAGCGACCATGACCGAGCCGAGCCGCAGGTCACCCGAGCCGACGGACGATAGGCGGCGACGTATGCCCGCTCGGCCCCGGACCACGTCGCCACGAACCAGGACGGCAGCCACGATGACGATGAACGGGATGGCTGTGGACCAGCCGACGTCGCCATGAATACGGACGGCCTCTGCTTGAGCGACGCCCAGCAGCAGACCGCCGACCATTGCCCACCCGAATGAACGGAATCCTCCGATGAGGGCCGCGGCCAGAGCGCAGTAGACAACCTGGCTCATGCTCGACACGCTGAGCCCGTTCATCGGCGCCACCAGGATTCCGGCCAGGCCCGCAAGGATCGAGCCGAGCACCCAGTTCGCCAGTGAGATCGTTCGCGCCGACCAGCCCAGGACCTCCACCGCGGTCGGGTTCTCGGCCGTTGCGACTGTCGCAATACCCAGGCGCGTCCTGCCCACGCCCAGCACGAGCACGACGGTGATCACCAGAGCGATGACCAGGACCCAGGCTCGGTCCTGGCCGATCACGAGAGTATCGGTGAGGAGCCACGGCTGGTTGGGCAGCAACCCCTTCACGAACTTGGTCGTATCGCCGTAGTGCAGCGCCGCAGCGGACTGGATAACAGTCAGCAGACCGATCGTGGCTACCAGCTTGGTGACCGACGACGTGTGACGGAGAGGACGCATCACGGCCAGCTCAATGATCGCGCCCGTGGACGCTGCAACGACCAGCGCGATCGCAGCTCCGAGTAGGAGAGGAAGCCCACGAGTCGTGCACTCGAAGAATGTGTATGCCGACAGTAGGGCGACGGCGCCCTGGGCGAAGTTGAGCACCCGGTTGCCTAGGAAGATCAGGACCAGGCCCTGGGCACTGAGCCCGTACACCGCTCCTGTTCCAAGCCCGAGAAGCGCGTAGCGAAGGAACTCGTTCATGTCTGGTCCACTTCCCGTGAGGTCGTCAGCTGGCGCTGGCGTCGACGATGTCGGCGATGGAGGCGAACGGCTCGGCGACATCCTGGAGCACGATCTCGCCGCCCCTGACCTCCTGGAAGGAGACCGTGGCGTTGAACATCCGCGGGTACGGCCCGTCGGTCGGGATCGTCGAGTACGGAGGTGTGATGCCACCCATGTCGAGGTCCCGCACCCGACCCATCGCTGCCATCACCGATGCTGCGTCGATGACGTCAATACCTTCCACGACACGACTGAACGTCCACATGGCCATCCACTCGTGCAGCCCAGTCGTCGAGACGGGCAAAGCAGGGTCATACGCCTCGAGCTCGCGCCGGTACTGCTTCGTTCCGTCCGTGTCAGCCGTCGGAGGCACCAAACCGTCGACAGCAAGCACGCCCTCGGCCGCATCACCAGCACTGTCGATCACCGTGTCGGTCAGGTTGAAGGGAAAGGTCGAGATCATCGAGTCGGGAGCGAGCGTCCGCATGGCGTTGATGAACGCCGCTTCGTCGGTGGCGAATCCGGCGACGCTGGCGCCATCTTCGGTCGCCGAGGCGACGGCAGGGCTCAGGTCGGACGCCTTCGCCGGGATCTGGACCAGTCCTCCATAGCTTGCCCCGCCGGAGGCGGAACCGATCTCCACAGCGTCGCCCACGGCGTTCGAAATGCCACCGAGCCCACCGGGGACGACAGTACTGACCTTGGACGCTCCGGACTGTGCGAGCTGGAAGCCCATGCCGAGGGTCTGCCCGACGAACCCAGACACATCGGGGAAGGAGACCTCGCTGGTTAGCCCGACGTCGGTGAACGGGTAGACACCGATGGCCGGGATGCCAGCCGATTCCAGGACGGGCAGGATCGCGGTCTCGTTGGTGGTCTGGAGTCCGACGACGGCGACTACCTTCTTCGCGACGGCCTCACGCGCGCACTGGCGCGCCGTATCAGCGTTCAGCTCGTCGCTGCAGACGATCACCTCGATAGGCCGCCCGCCGATGCCACCCCCCGCGTTGACCGCCGCAGCCGCCGCCTGGGCGCCGGCCGGGAACTCGGGATTCGACGTGCCCAATTGCGGTTGGGTCCAGTTGCCGATCGTCATGACCGTGATCGGGTCGCCGGAGAGGCCCGCGATTGGATCGTCCTTGCGGCCCGTCGCCTCATCGTCCGATCCACAGGCGGCCATCGAGATGATCAGGGCGATTGCCCCGACCGACGCCAGGACCTTGGTGTGTGCCATCTTCATCGTGTTTCTCTCTTCCCGTCTCATCTGCGGCCATCGGACGACGGCTCGGTTCCCGCTGTGCTGCCCACGTCCCGTGATACCGAGATGACGACCTTCCCGAAGGCCCTGGGGTCGCCCCGGCGCTCGTGCGCCGCGGCCATGTCATCGAGGTCGAACACGGAGTCGACGGGCATCCGGTAGCGGCCGGTCGCGAGACCGTCCACCCAGCCCCGCACCAGCTCGGGGGTCCGCGCTGTCCCGTCCACGCCTCCGACGGTGAGGCGCACCGTCGGAGGGATCAGCTCCATGGGGTGCGGGAAGGCAGGAGCAGACCGGTCCTCCCGAACACCGGTTCGGATCGAATTGGTCTGGTCCCGAAGCAGCCCGGTCAGGCAGACGACGCCGTACTCGTGCACGCATCTCAGGGTCTCGGGGAGCGCGGCCACCCCGAGGAGCTCCACGGCGAGGTCGGCTCTGCCCGGAACTACCTCGCGCACGCGCTCGGACAGCCGGTCATCATCAAGAATCACGTCGTCCGCACCGTGTTCTCGCAACGCCTCGACCTTCGTCGAGTCGCGGGTCGTGGCCAGGATTCGGGCTCCCGCGTCTCGGGCGAGCGTGATCACCGCAAGTCCGACCCCCGAGGTTCCACCGCGGACCAGCAGAGTCCGTCCGGCCAGGTTTCCAAGGCTTCGCAGACTCCCAGATGCCGCCGTGAACGAGCCAGCCACGGACGCGATGCTGACGGCGGAGACATCCGTGCGGACCGGGAAGGCGTCGACCTCGTCGACAACGACGTACTCGGCCCAGGCACCGTCGCGGGTGTATCCGTACCCGCCGTAAGCCCCCAGTACCCGGTTTCCGACAAGGGTGGGTGCTGAGGGGGCCTCGACGACGACGCCGACGAAGTCGTTGCCCAAAACCAGCGGAAGGCGTGCGGTAGAGACTCCGGCGCGGCTCGCGAGCTCTGAGGAGATCACGGTCGTGGCCTCCACCCGGACGAGGAGCTGTCCCGGTGCCGGCACCGGCACCGGCACCATCTCGGGGGCTAGCGTTGTCGGGGCGCCGGGCTCTCGCACGAGCACGGCTCGCATCAGGTCGGGGACTCGGGATCGGATGGACGGTGCGGCATTGAGCCGCTCGGTGACGTTCACGGGCGTGCGGTACCTTTCGGGTAGGCGCCAGCATCCCGGGACGCGAGGCATCCCGAAGACGGTGGCAGAAGTGGCGACGGCGGAGTGGCGCTACTCGGGGTGCCAGGAGCCGTCCGGGCTTCGCCGGCTGAGGGTCTGCTGAAGCGTGAGCCGGTCGCCACGCACTTGCGTGAAGGCGTACTCGAGTGGAGTGCCACCCAGGTCACGCACGACCCGCTCGAACAGGAGCACTGGATGCCCCTCCTCGACGTCGAGGAGGGCGGCGGTGAAGGGGTCAGCGACGGACGCCTCGATGGCGTGTCTGGTCGACCCGAGCTCGATGCCGGTCCGTTCGTAGATCGCGAACCACTCGTCATGGGGACCCAGACCCTCGGCAAGGGCGAGGAAGGTGGTCGGGACGTACGTCGTCGAGGTGTAGAACGGCTCGTCCTCGAGCAACGACAGCATCTCGATGATCCCGCATTCCTCACCTGCCGGGAGCTCAAGCTCACGGGCGACCTGCGGGGGCGCCACCTCGCGAGAGACTCCGAGCAGGCGGTGCTCGACCCGGCCCTGTTCGGGACCGTGGAGAAAGTTGAAGTCGTGACGGACTCGGGTCGAGGTCACGAGCGTTCCAGTCCCTTGCAGACGGCGCACCAGACCCTCCCGACGGAGCAGGTCGAGTGCATCCCGCACGACCTGTCGACTCGCGGAGAACGAGATCATGAGCTCGGCCTCGCCGGGCAGCACCCCGGCGCGCAGCTCACCGCGGATGATGGCGGATCGGAGCAGGTCGTGGACGCGACGCGCCGCTGACAGACGCCGCTCGGTGCGGGGATGGAAGCTCACCACGTGCTGGGACATGTCTCCATTGCAGGGGCGAAAGTGTGAACGCCCGTGTCGGATCCGTGAACCGGAAGTTACGCCGGATGCTGGCAACCGGGTCGGCCGCTCACCAGCACCGCCATTCTCACTGACAGCGAAGAAACGCGGGGTGATCTGCTTCACACGGCCGGAGACGAGGCCGCCTGGTCACGTTGACTCCGATGCCGCGATCCCGGCCGGCAGCACAGCCGACGCCTTCGATCGCCCCTCGACCCACCGCGGCGGAGAGCCGATCTGGGGCGGCGATCCGGGGCCATGAGCCACAGACGCACCTTCATACAACCACAACGAGCTTGCCTCGGGCTGCACCATCTTCCATCCGCTGGTGCGCTTCCCGGATCCTATCGAGGTCGTAGGCCGTGTCGATCGGGACGACCGCCCGACCGGCGGCCACATCGTCGAGGAAGCCCTGAAGAACGTCGGCCGGGAGATTCTCGGCCTCCCCGGAGTAGGCGGTGAGGCGAACACCTGTGGGTAGATAGTCGATCGGGTAGAACTCCTCGACGGTCCACACGTTCGAGAGCATCCCGGTAAAACACACCGTGCCGTGGACACGGGTGGACCGAAGCGTGTCAGGGAGCGTCGGCGTCCCGATCAGCTCGATCGCACCGTCGACCCCTTCAGGAAGCAGCCGCCGCACCTGGGCCGCGACATCGCCGTCGTCGACCAGCACGTCATCGACCCCGATCGCCTCGAGCGCCTCGGCCTTGGCCGCACTCCGGGTCGTGGCCAGAACGCGGACACCGCTGCGCTTGGCGAGCACCGCTGCCGCCATTCCGACAGAGGAGGTGCCGCCTCGGATGAGAAGGCTCTGACCAGGCTCGATGTCGACTCCGACGGTCAAGGAGCCGTACGCCGTCTGCAGCATCTCCGGCACGGCTCCCAGCGTCGCCCAGTCGAGGTCGGAGCGGAACGGGATGACCTGGCCCGCGGGGACGCAGGTGTACTCGGCGTAGCCACCATCGAACGTACGTCCCATCCCACCCATCATCGTCATCACCTGCTGCCCCGGCTCGAACTCGCCGCTTGGCGCAAGCTCCACGACGCCGGTGGCCTCGATACCCAGCACCCGCGGGTACGTCACCGAGTCCCCGGCGAAGCCAAGACGGGTGTGCAGCTCGGAGCGGTTGAGCCCGAACGCCTTGACCCGGATCCGCACCCAGCCCGGTTCGGGCTCCGGGAGAGGCAGGTCCCGGACCTGTAGGGCCTCCACCGGCCCGGGCGCCTCCAGCACAACAGCTCGCATGGTCTCGCTCGCGTTCACGAGTCGATCTCCTCTCTGATCCACGCCTTCTCGGCGGCACTGGTGGCGCGGGCGGTCAGCAGCAGCCCGCGACGGTAGGGGTCGACGACCTCTTCGGCCCTGATCGGCCGGTTGCCGTCGTAGAAGAAGCTCGCCGGCGTCTCCAGGAAGGTCAACCGGCGGCGCAGGACCGCGTGCTGATCGGCACGGTCCGGAAGCAGGGACAGGAACGTGAGCACCACGAAGAACCGGGTCGCGTCGGTGATGTCGTGGCCGTCGGCGGCACGGAGCACATCGAGCAGATGCCGCCGCCCCACGTCGGTGAGGGTGAGCGTGTGTCGACCGGCCCGGCCGCGTCCCGGCGCGGCCTCCTTGGCCACGTAGCCGTTGCGTTCGAGGCGGTCGATCGCCGGATAGAGCGTCCCGTCGCTGATGCGGCGGGTGTGGCCGTGCAGCTGCTCGATCTTCCGGCGCAGCTCGTACCCGTGCTGGCGTCCTTCGGCCAGGAAGCCGAGAACCATGACGTCGACGATGCTCACACCACGGAATAATACCTCGATTCGATGTATTGTCCCAGTGTTCCCGACTTCAGGAGTGGCGCCATGATCGAGTTACGTTCGGTCGGCAAGACGTACGCAGACGGCACCGTGGCCGTCGCTGACTTCTCGCTGATCGCGCCGTCCCACCGCACCGTCGCCCTCGTGGGCTCATCCGGTTCCGGCAAGACCACGTTGCTCCGGATGGTCAACCGCATGATCGAGCCCACCTCCGGAACGGTGCTGATCGACGAGAAGGACGTACGCACCCTCGACCGCGTCGCCCTGCGCCGCTCGATCGGCTACGTACCTCAGGCGGGCGGCCTGCTGCCGCACCGCACCGTGCTGGACAACGTCGCGACGGTGCCGATCCTCAACGGCACCAGGAAGAGCACGGCACGACGGGCCGCGCTCGGCCTCCTGGAACGCGTCGGACTCGACCCGTCGCTCGGGAAGCGCTACCCCGCCCAGCTCTCCGGGGGCCAACAGCAGCGCGTCGCGGTCGCTCGCGCGCTCGCGACCGAGCCCAACATCCTGCTCATGGACGAACCGTTCGGCGCTGTCGACCCGATCGTCCGCCGAGAGCTCCAAGACGAGCTGATCCGCCTCCAGGCCGACCTCGGCAAGACCATCGTGCTGGTCACCCATGACGTCGACGAGGCCTTCCGCCTCGCCGACGAGGTGGTCGTACTCCGGTCCGGCGGCCTCACGGCGCAGACCGGCTCCCCCGAGGAGATCCTGGCCGATCCGGCCGACGACTTCGTACGTGAGTTCGTCGGCGCCGATCGAGCCGATCGTCGGCTGCGGACCAAGCAGGTCGGCGGCCAGAGTCTCGTCGTCGACGGGCGCGGCAAGCTGCTCGGAGTGCTGTCATGACCTGGTTGGGCAACAACTGGCCGCAGGTCGTCGACCTCACCATCCAGCACCTCTACGTCACAGTCCCGGCTGTGCTGCTGAGCGCCTTCGTCGCTGTGCCGCTCGGCCGGTTGGCCCACACCCGACCGCGACTGGGGCAACCGGTCCTCACCGCCGCGAGTCTGCTCTACGCCGTGCCGTCACTGCCTCTGTTGATCATCATTCCGGCTGTCATCGCCATTCCGCTGCGCTCACCGGCCACCTTGGTCATCGCCTTGACCCTCTACGGCGTCGCCATGCTGGTACGGACCGCGGTCGATGCCTTCGAGTCGGTCGACGGAGGTGTCCGAGACGCAGCAGTCGCCGTCGGCCACACCGATCGGAGCCTGCTCTGGCGAGTGGACCTGCCGCTGGCGGCCCCGGTGCTCCTGGCCGGAGTCCGTGTCGTCACCGCCAGCACGATCGGCCTGGTCACGATCGGCGCACTCGTCGGCATCCCGAGCCTCGGCACGCTCTTCACCGACGGGTTCCAGCGCGGCATCACCGGTGAGGTCCTCACGGGTCTGGTCGTCGTCGTGGTGCTGGCACTCGTCCTCGACCAGCTGCTGGTGGTCCTGGGATGGGCGCTCACCCCGTGGAACCACCGGGCACCGACGGGAGCCACGGCGTGAACCTGTTCATCGAAGCCGTCGCCTGGATCCTCGACCGCGCCCACTGGGAGGGCGAGACCGGGATCGGCTGGCGGATCCTCGAGCATCTCGGCATCACCTTCCTCGTCGTCACTCTCGCCGCCGTCGTTGCGCTTCCCCTGGGCATCCTCATCGGCCACACCCGACGCGGACGCGGGCTCGTCGTCGGCCTGGCCGGCGCCGTACGTGCCGTCCCCACCCTCGGCCTCCTCACGCTTCTCGGCCTCGCGATCGGCATCGGTCTGCTCGCTCCCGTGATCGCGCTCATCGCGCTCGCGCTCCCGTCCCTGCTCGCGGGCGCCTACGCGGGCGTCGAGGCGGTCGACCGGGCGACCGTTGACTCGGCACGAGCCATCGGGATGAGCGAGACGCAGATCGTGACGCGCGTCGAGCTACCACTGGCCGCGCCCGTGCTGGTCGGCGGACTGCGCTCCGCGACTCTCCAGGTCGTCTCGACCACAACCCTCGCCGCGTACGTCGCCGATGCCGGCCTGGGCCGATACCTCTACGCCGGACTCAAGGCCCGTGACTATCCCGAGATGCTCGCCGGAGCCCTCCTCGTCGGCGCCCTCGCGCTGCTCCTCGATCTCGCCCTCGCCACCGTGCAGCGGTGGGTGACGCGCCGTGCTCGGCCCGGCGCACCAACCCTGAAAGGAATCGCATGAACAAGCACCTGCTCGCGGCCACCTCGGCGGCCGCCCTCTTGACCCTCACGGCCTGCGGCGGCAGCGACCCGCTCGACTCCACCAGCGGATCCGACGAGACCATCGTGATCGGGTCCCAGGACTACTACTCCAACGAGATCATCGCCGAGGCGTACGCACAGGCCCTCGAGGACGGCGGCTACGAGGTCGACAGGCAGTTCCGGATCGGCCAGCGGGAGGCGTACGTCCCGGAGATCGAGTCCGGCAGCATCGACCTCTTCCCGGAGTACACCGGTCCCCTGCTGCAGTACTGGCAGCCGGAGACCGATGCCCGCCTCGCCGACGACGTCTACACGGCACTCGAGCAGGTCACTCCCAAGGGCCTGCGAGCACTGGACCAGTCCGATGCAACCGACCAGGACGCCTACGTCGTGACCCGCAGGTTCGCAGACACCTGGGATCTGAGCACGATCGCCGACCTGGCCGAGGTCACCGACTCCCTCACGCTCGGCGGCAACTCCGAAGGCGAGAACCGTCCCAACGGCCCGAAGGGGCTGAAGTCGGCCTACGGGGTCGATGTCGGCTTCACCCCGATCGAGGACGGAGGCGGACCACTCACCGTCAAGGCCCTCCAGGACGACAAGATCCAGCTCGCCATCATCTACACCGCGGACCCGTCGATCAAGGAGAACGACCTGGTCACGCTGGAGGACACCAAGGGGCTCTTCCTCGCATCACACGTCGTCCCACTCGCCAGCGACGACGTCACCGACGAAGCGGCAGCCATCATCGACCGAGTCAGCGCCGCGATGTCGGCACAGGATCTGGTCGACCTCAATGCTCGCAGCGTCGAGGAGGAGCTGCCTGCAGCCGTCATCGCCAAGGACTGGCTCACCAGCGAACAGCTGCTCTGAGACAACGAAGGCCATGAGCAGACCGTGGTCCGGCAACCGACGCGCCCAAAAATATGTGCCAAAAAGTTGCCGGACCACGCGAATCTGTTATATGAAATGGGTGACGCAGGTCACTTCGTTGGGAGGCGGATGGCTCGGGTCAAGGGGAGGAACCGGGGACATCCCGGACAGAAGCCGAACACGGAAAGGACTCCCCCGTGACCTCCGAACCACTGCACTCCGTCCAGCCATCCGCCAGGCGCGGCACCACTCGCCGAGGGTTCATCGGCTACCTGATCGCCGGCACGACACTCGCGGTGGCAGTAGACCTGAACCTCGACGCACCTGCGCACGCAGCGGTCCCGTCGCCACCGCAGATTCCAGAGGCCTATGACCTCAACGATCTCCTGACCGACGCGGCCAGGCCGACGGCACAGCTGGTCACCGTGGAGATCCGTGAGGACGGGCATGCCTACTTCGAGATCCCGCGCGCCGAGGTGGGTCAGGGCATCACCACCTCCACCGCGATGATCCTGGCCGAGGAGCTCGACCTCCCCGTCAGGCACGTCCACGTCTCGCTCGCGCCGGCGCGTCCCGAGCTCATCTGGAACCAGCTGACCGGTGGCTCCAACACGACCGTGTCGACGATGACGCCGGTACGGGTCGCAGCGGCCATCGCGAAGGGCGCCCTGCTGCAGGCCGCTGCGATCGAGCTCGGCTCGGTGGTCACGCTGCTTCGCTCGAAGAACGGCGTCATCGAGGCGCCGGACGGCTCGTCGCGGACATACGGGGAGCTGTCGGTCAAGGCGGCGTCCAGCACGACCGTCGAGGTCGAGGCCGACGTGAAGCTCAAGGCTTCCTCCGAGTTCAAGGTCATCGGCACCCCGACCAAGCGGGTGGACGCCATGGACATCGTCACCGGGCGGAAGAAGTTCGCCATGGACTACGACGTCCCCGGGGCGCTGCCCACCATGATCTGTCGTGCGCCCACGCTGAACGGCACCCCGAAAGCCATCCGCAACAAGGCCGAGGTGGAAGCGATGCCCGGCGTCACCGACGTCGCGATGATCGACACCGGGATCGCCGTCCGGGCCCGGACCTTCGGCCAGTGCATCGACGGGATCCGCGCGCTGGAGGTCGACTGGAACGCGGGCAGCGTGGACGGCGAGGACGACGCCTCCGTGCTCGCGAACCTGCGCAAGGCGGAGATCCCACTGGCAGTGCCGAAGATCCCGCTGCTGGCCAAGACGATCGACATGGACTTCGAGTTCATGTTCCGCAGCAGCGCAGCGCTCGAGCCGAACTGCGCAGTGGCGGACGTGCGCAGCGATCGTGCGGAGATCTGGGCCGGACTGAAGATTCCGATCGTCACCCAGGGCCGGATCGCCGAGGCGGTCGGCCTCCCCCAGACCAAGGTCAAGGTGAACGTCGTCGAAAGTGGCGGGTCATTCGGCCACAAGCTGTTCGGTGACGGCGCGATCGAGGCCGCGAAGGCCTCCAAGGCGTTCGGCAAGCCGGTTCGGCTCATGTGGCACCGAGCGGACGAGCCGCGCCAGGGGCGCCTGCGCCCGATGGCGACGTCGCGAATTCGGGCCACCCACCTCGCCGGACAGGTGCTGACCTTCGAGCAGCGCCACACCAGCGTATCCACGGACTGGAGGCACGGATTCGGGGAGATGCTGACGGCGACCGCCGTGTCGCTGCCGCCCGGACTCGGGAACCTCGGGGTCAGCGAGACGATCTTCACGTTGAGCACCGAGCTGCCCTACGACTTCGGCGTCGTCACACAGCTTCTCAACGAGACCGACCAGCGCTTCAACACCAGCGCCATGCGGAATCCCTACTCAGCAGACGTACGCACTGCGAACGAGCTCGTCGTGGACGCGATCGCCAAGGCGATGGGCAAGGACCCGCTCGACCTCCGGCTCGAGTTCCTCAAGGACGATCGAACGCGCAAGGTCCTGAAGAAGGTCGCTGAGCTCGGCAACTGGGGCCGCTCCATGCCGGCCGGCACCGCGCAAGGCATCGCCATCCACAAGGAGTACAAGGGCGCCACCGCGTGCCTCGTGGAGATCGACTGCCGTCCGGAGACGGTGAACCGGAAGATCCGCGACGCCGTCACCGGGCCTCGGGTCACGAAGGCGACCCTGGTCGTCGATGCCGGGTTGGTCGTCAACCCCACCGGCCTGAAGGCGCAGATGATGGGTGGCTTCTCCGATGGACTGGCGATGACCCTGACCAGCAGCTGTCATCTCGAGGACGGCCACTTCCTCGAGGCCAGCTGGGACAACTACTTCTACACCCGCGAGTGGAACATCCCGCCGGAGTTCGAGGTCGTCGTGATGCCCTCCGACTCCGAGCAGCCCGGCGGTGCGGGCGAGGCGGGCGTCGCGGTCTCGTGCGCCGCCATCGCCTGCGCCTATGCCCGGGCGACCGGCAAGATGCCGAAGCGATTCCCGATCAACCACGACGACCCCATCGGCTTCGACGTCAAGGAGTTCGTGCCTCCTGTCCCGGCATCACCCACCAACGGCCTTGACTACGTCTACTGAGGAGACTGCAGTGCCTGAACACACCTTCGTCGTCAACGGCGAGAAGATCACGGTCGACGTAGCAGATGACGTACGCCTCCTGTGGGTGCTGCGCGACGTGCTCGGGATCAAGGGACCGAAGTACGGATGCGGAATCAACGTCTGCAAGGCCTGCACCTCACACATCAACGGGAAGGCGTTCAACCCGTGCGCGGTGCCGGTCTCCCAGGTCTCAGAGAGCGATGAGATCACCACCATCGAGGGCCTGGCCGACACCGTCCCCGGCGATCTGCATCCCATGCAGGAGGCATGGCTGGAGAAGGACGTCGCCCAGTGTGGCTACTGCCAGCCAGGCCAGATCATGGCCGCCGTCGCGCTGGTCAACAAGGTGCACGCCGAAGGACGCGAGATCACCGACACCGACCTCGACACGATCCGCAACGTGTGTCGGTGCGGCACCTACGCACGCATCCGGAAGGCGGTCAAGGCCGGCGCCGCGCGCATGTGAGCGACAGGTCGGTGACAGCGTCAGCCGTTCCGCCGATACAGGGCGGTCATCTTGCCGTCTGGGTCGAGGCGAGACAGGAGCGCGTCGCCGATCTTCGTCAGCTGACGGACCTGGTCCTGCGAGAGGTCACCGAGGACGTTGCTGCGAACATTGGCGACGTGCCCCGGGGCTGACGCCACGACGGAGTCCCAGCCCGCGTCGGTGAGCCTGGCGTTGGTCGCACGGGCGTCCTCCGGGCAAGGGAACCGCTCGACGAGCCCGCGCTCTTCCAGTCGTCGTACGACATGGGAGAGCCGGGCGAGGGTCGCGTTGGTTCGTTGTGCGAGCTCGGTCATGCGCAGCGTCCGCTCCGTAGCCTCGGAGAGCATTGCGAGCACGAAGTACTCGAAGTGACTCATCCCGGCGTCGCGTCGGAGCTGGACATCCAAAGTGCCGGGGAGCAGCTCAGCGATCGCGACCAGGCGCAGCCAGGCCGCCATCTCTTCCCCATCTAGCCATGGCGTCTCCATACCTCCAGCATACCAATTACTTGAAGCTACAAGTTATCCGTGTTAGGGTTTTGGTTGTAGCAACAAGCAATTCGTTCAAAGGAGCACATCATGGCAGACATCTCGATCATCGGTACCGGCAACATGGGGCAGGCGATCGCGGCCGTCGCCGGCCGCGGCGGCCACACCGCACAGCTGCTCGGACAGAGCGACGGCACCGTCGAGGTCGCGAGCGACATCGTCGTCCTCGCCGTCCCCTACCCCGCCCTGCAGGATGTCATCCGCGAGCGCGGCGCATCACTCGCCGGGAAGGTCGTCGTCGACATCACCAACCCTCTCGACTTCGAGACCTTCGACTCGCTCGTCGTCCCCGCCGACAGCTCCGCGGCCGCCGAGGTCGCGGCGGCGCTCCCCGACTCGCGCGTGCTCAAGGCGTTCAACACGACCTTTGCCGGGACACTCGCCGCAGGGAAGGTCGGCGACCTGACCACCACCGTGCTGATCGCCGGCGACGACACCGAGGCCAAGAACGCCCTGGCCGAGATCGTCACCTCCGGCGGCCTCGAGGCCGTTGACGCGGGCAGCCTGAAGCGCGCTCGTGAGCTCGAGGCGTTCGGCTTCCTGCAGCTCACGCTGGCGGCTGGCGAGAAGATCGGCTGGACCGGCGGCTTCGGCACCATCGCCTGACTCCGATCCGTCCACGCAGATATCTGGCGAAAGGAAGCCGCATGACCGAGCTCGACCTCGACGACACGGCACTGGTTCTGGTCGACCTCCAGAACGACAACGTCCATCCGGACGGCGCATACGCCTCGTTCGGCGCCGCTGCCCACGCGGTCAAGCAGGACCTGCTTGGCCACGTGGGTGAGCTGCTGGGCTGGGCGCGTGACCACGACGTGCCCGTCATCCACAACCACATCGTGTCCTATCCGGGCCGCCCGTTCGGCGGGAGCAATGCGCCGATCTTCACGATGATCGGACCGGAGTCGCTCAAGCTCGGCTCGTGGGGCGCACAGCCGCTCGAGGGGCTCGAGCCACGTGCGGACGAGCCCGTCCTGCTCCGCAACCGGATGAGCGCATTCAACGGGACCAATCTCGACCTCATGCTGCGCAACCTCGGCATCACGACCGTGGTCGTGGCGGGAGTCTGGACCAACATGGCCGTCGAGCACACCGTCCGGGACGCTGCCGACCATGGCTACCGGGTGGTGCTGGCCTCCGACGCGACCTCGAGCCTCGGCGACGACTGGCAGCACGCGGCACTCAGCTTCGCGCTCACCAACATCGCCGAGATCACGGAGACGGCCGCGATCACCGCTTGAGCCGCATCCAACACTGGCCGCCAGGCGCGCCCGACCATGAGGGGCGCACTGGCGGCCAGCGGTGGATCTGGGCCCGGCGCGCCTAGGCAGTCCTCGAGCTCTGGGACACCTGCGGAGACGACGAGACCGCGGTCTGGGCCCTTCGTGGCACCAGCACGATCGCGACCAGCCCGAGCACCGCCGGGATCACGAAGGCGTAGAAGTTCCACTGGAACCCGAGGTTCGAGTCCATGATGAGACCCACCATGGTCGGAGCAACCACGGCCCCGATCCGGCCGATACCCAGGGTCATGCCGACAGCGGTTCCACGCGCCCAGGCCGGGAAGTACGCCGCCGCGTAGCCGTTCACGAGGATCTGGGTGCCGATCGAGCCGAGACCGGCCAGGGCGATGAACACGTAGATGAGGGCCGCCGGCGGCTGCAGGCTCAGGAACACCAGCGTGATGGCGGCCGCGAGGAAGGCCAGGCTGATCGCGATCCGCGACCCGATCCGATCGGCGACGGCGGCAGCGGCCAAGGTACCGACGATGGCGCCGAGGTTGAGGGCGAGCAGGAAGCTCAGGGAGGACCCGAGGGGGTAACCGGCCGACCGCATGATCGCGGGCAGCCAGGTGTTGAGACCGTAGACGAGCAGCAGACCCATGAACGACGCGACACAGAACAGCATCAGCGGACCGCGGCGGCCCTTCGACAGGAGGTACGAGACCGCAGAGGTCGCGCGGCCACCCTTGGTGGCGTCCACATCAGGAACATCGATGTCTGCGCCATATTTCTCAGCCAGCTGCTGCGCTTCCTCGAGTCGGCCTCGCCGCGCGAGATAGCTCATCGACTCGGGCAGCAGGAAGTACACCAGAGGAATGAGAACGATCGCCGGCGCAGCCCCGACCCACAGCAGGCTGCGGAAGCCCGTCTCGGCCAGGAGCGCGATCGCCACGAGAGCAGCCAGGACGCCACCGACCGAGTAGCCGACGAACATCATCGCGTTGTAGAGCTGCTGGCGACCACGCGGGGCGTACTCGACAGTGAGGGCGATCGCCGTCGGCATCACGCCGCCCAGACCGATACCGGCCAGGAAGCGGAACAGCCCGAACGCCTCAGGAGTCGAAGCCATCGCCGTTGCGACGGTCGCCAGGCTGAACCAGGCGATGCAGGCGAGCACGATCCGCCGCCGGCCGAGGATGTCGGTCAGGAAGCCGACACCGAGCGCCCCGACGAGCATTCCGAAGGTGGTGTAGCTCCCGATCAGGCCCACCTGCGTGGGCGTGAGCGCCCACTCCGGGTACTCCAGCAGCGCCGGCACCATCGCGCCGTAGACCATCAGGTCATAGCCGTCGAGGACGATCGTCGCGAAGGCCAGCGCCACCACGACGAGCACCCGACGCCGCTGTGCCGGCGTCTGGGTGGTTGGGGACTTGTGAACCGTTGACATGGGAATGCTCCTGCGGTGTGGGATCGGTCACAATCAGTGTGTAACAAACTGAAGGTGCCCGTCAATGAAGTGACACATGTTTAACTCGAAGTGCGTCTCGACCTGCAACAACAGGGATCTCGCCTGGTGCGAGGCGGGCCACGGTCAGCGCCCGTGACGGCCGGCGCCGACGTGCATCGGGGCCGCTGAAGCGCGGCACACCCGAGCCGAACGGAACACCGGATTGTGCGCGGGTCGACGTGCGACGGGACCAACTTCTTCACGCCTGCCGATCGCCGTCGGCCCTGACTTCATCGGCGCCGAATCGGTGTGCAAAGGCAAGGTAGACCAGTGATTCGTTGGCAGTTCGCCGACACGCACACACGGATCTCTAGAGGGCTGGCGTCTCCTGGGACCGGACACGACACGGGCGCCCAGGGATGCCCCCTGAGCGCCCGCGGTGTCGAGGGTCCGCTCAGAAGACGAGGACGGGCTTGACTACAGCCCCCGACTCCGAGGCCTCGAATGCCTCGTTGATCTGGTCGAGCTGGTAGGTCTTGATCAGACGGTCCAGCGGGAAACGACCTTCCTTCCAGAGCGACACCAGCCGCGGGATGAAGTCCTGCGGCACGGAGCTGCCCTGGACGATCGTCTTGAACGTCCAACCCTTGACCAGGGAGCCACCGATCTCGAACGGCGCCTCGGTGCCCGGCGCCGCTGCGCCGACGAGGGCCAGCGTCCCCCGGATCGCCAGGGCGTCGACTGCCGACGCCAAGAGCTTCGGGAGGGCAGTCGTGTCGAGGATCGCGTCCACGCCGGCGCCGTCGGTGATGCGCTTGAGCTCTTCGACGAGGTCGAGGTCGGTGGTGTTGATGGTGTGGGTCGCTCCGAGCTCGAGCGCCTGGTCGAGGCGGGACTGGTGACGGTCGATCGCGACGATCGTCGTGCACCCCGCTACGCGGGCTGCCATCACCGCCGCCATCCCCACCGCGCCCGTGCCGATGACGGCGAAGGAGGAGCCGGCCCGGGGTCGGATCTCGTTGAGCACGGCACCCGCACCGGTCTGCATTCCGCAGCCCAGCGGAGCGAGCTTGTCCAGCGGAACCTCAGAGTCGACCTTGATGATGCTCGCCTCGACCACGTTCGCATGGGTTGCGAACGACGACTGGCCGAAGAAGTGCGAGGAGATCCGCTCGCCGCTGCTGGTCAGCGACGTGGTGCCGTCCTCGCGACTGCCGCCGAAGCACTGGGCGAAGAGGTTCTCGCAGTAGGCCATCTGACCGGTGCGGCACTTGTCGCAGTGGCGGCAGTAGGCGGCAGACATGACCACGTGGTCACCAGGGACGACGGAGGTGACGAGATCGCCGACGGCCTCCACCACCCCCGCTCCCTCGTGACCCAGAACCGCTGGGAGCGGGGTCGGGTAGACGCCGTCGCGAACGATCGCGTCGGTATGACAGATACCGGTGGCGACCATGCGGACGCGCACCTCGTTGCCACGGAGATCGTCGAGCTCGAGGCTCTCCAACGTCAGTGGCTTCTCGTGCTCACGGGCGACTGCTGCAGTGATGCTGACCATGGGTTTCCCTCCCGGGTGTAGCTCGATGGGTGCGCCGACCGTCGCTGACGGCCGGCGCACCGAGGTTGGTTGCTTGGATCACTTCAGGTGGCGGATCGAGTGCTCCTCGACGTACTCCGCCATGCCTGCCGTGCCGAACTCGCGGCCGATGCCGCTCTGCTTCACTCCGCCGAACGGCATCCGGAGGTCCAGCGACTCGAAGGAGTGGGTGTTGATGAAGGTGCTTCCCGCCTCGATCTTGCGAGCCAGAGCGAGGCCACGCTCGGGGTCGCTGGTCCAGACCGACGACCCGAGGCCGTACTCGCTGTCGTTGGCCCAGGCGAGCGCCTGCTCCTCGGAGTCGTACGCGACCACGGGGATGATCGGGCCGAACTGCTCGCAGGAGGTGATCAGCGCGTCGTGCTCGACGTCACGGACGACGTGCGGCAGGACGTAGTAGCCGTTGTCCCAGTTGTCGGGCTCGAGCTTGGTGCCGAGCTCGATCACCTTCGAGGAGCTGTCCCGGGCGGCCCGGATGAGCTCCTGGACCCGGTCGAACTGGGCCTTGTTGTTGAGTGGCCCGAAGGAGGCCTCGGGGTCGAGACCGTGCCCGACCTTGTATCCCGAGACCCGGTCGCACAGCGCATCGACGAACGTGTCGTAGGACGAGCGCGGTACGTAGACGCGCTTGACCGCGAAGCAGATCTGGCCGGTTCGGGTGTAGATACCGGGCAGCATCCGGTCGAGGGTGAGGTTCAGGTCGGCGTCGTCGAGGACCACGGCCGGGTCGTTACCGCCGAGCTCGAGGGTGATGTTCTTGATCGTCCCAGCAGCGCTGGTCATGACGTGCTTGGCCGTGGACGTGCCCCCGGTGAAGCCGACCTTGCGGACCAGCGGGTGACTGGTCAGAGCCTCTCCGACCTCGGTGTCGCCGTGGACGACGTTGATGACGCCTTCGGGAAGCACGGCCGACATCCGCTCGAGCAGCATGGTCAGCGCCGCGGCCGCGAACGGCGAGGGCTTGAGGACGAGCGTGTTGCCGGTGGCGAGCGCCGGGGCGAGCTTCATCATGGTGAGGACCACGGGCATGTTCCACGGCACGATCGCGCCGACGACGCCGCGCGGCACACGCTCGACGCTGATGTAGGACTGCTCGTCGTCGTACGTCGTCGGGGTGAAGAACTCCTCGACGAGGCTGGCGGTGTGCTGGAGGACGCCGGTGCCGAGCATGAAGTCGGTCTGCGCCTCCCAGAGCACGCCCCCGTGCTCGCGGACGAGCAGCGGAGCGAGCTCCTCGGCACTTGCCTGGACCACCTCGGCGGCCTTCATGAGAGCGGCGGCGCGCTCGGCGGGCGAGACATCGCGCCACTGCTGGAACGCGCGGTGGGCACGCTGCACGGCCGCGTCGACATCCGCGGCGGTTCCGACAGCGATGCGCGAAGCGACGCTGTCCAGGCGGCCCGGGTCCTGGTGGTCGCGGTAGGTCGTCGAGCCGGCGGCACCGTTGAGGTGGTTGACGGCCGGCGGGCTGAACGAATCGGTGAGGGTCATGGTCTTCCCTTGGTTCACGAAGTGGCCGCGGCGCATCAGAGCAGCACCGCGTTGTGACATGCAACACTAGATAACAACTTTTCGTCGGACCACGTCAAGATGTTGCACATAACTTTCTCGGCATCTATGTTGGAGTCATGGACGCACCCAAGCTCGGCAGCTCGCCACGGATAGCCGTTGTCGGCGGAGGACCGGGCGGACTCTTCCTCGCCACACTCGTCAAACGCGCTCTTCCCGAGGCCGCGGTGACGCTCTTCGAACGCAACCAGCGCACCGACGCATTCGGGTTCGGCGTGGTCTTCTCCGACGCCACTCTCCGCGCCATCGATGAGGCGGACCCGGTGCTGCGAGATGCGCTGCGCGACCACGGTCGTCACTGGGACCGCATCGACGTGCTGAGCAACGACCAGCAGCACGGTTTCGGCGGCAACGGAATGTCAGCCATCCATCGCAAGGTCCTGCTCGGCCTGCTTCAGGACAATGCCGAGCAGTCCGGTGTCGACCTCCGCTTCGGCACCACCGCTCCCCCGCTGGACCAGCTGCGCAGCGAGTACGACCTCGTCGTCGGCGCCGACGGCACCAACTCCTCGATTCGCGAGCACCTCGACAGCGAGGAGCCCGTGGGGCACGAGGTCGACACCGCCACGGCCAAGTTCATCTGGTTCGGCACGACCCATCTCTTCGACGGGCTCACCTTCGTGCACCGGGTCTCCGAGCACGGCAACTTCGCAGTGCACGGCTACCCGATCAGCGACGAGCTGAGCACCTTCATCGTCGAGACCGATGAGGAGACCTGGCGCCGCGCGGGCATGGACGCCTTCGACGTCACGCAGCCCCCGGGACCCTCCGACACCGAGACCCAGGCCTATCTGGAGAAGCTGTTCGCCGACGACATCGGCGAGGGCAAGCTGGTCGCGAACAACTCCCGGTGGGGAAACTTCCGCACCCGGCGTACGCGGGACTGGTGGCGTGGCAACGTCGTGCTGCTCGGCGACGCGGTCCACACCGCTCATTTCTCCGTCGGCTCAGGCACCAAGATGGCGATGGAGGACTCCGTGGTCCTGGCCGCTCAGATCACACGGGCCGCCACCGAGGGGATCTCGCTGTCCGACGCGCTCGGCGCCTACCAGGAGATCCGCAAGACCTCGGTCGGCAAGATCCAGGGGGCCGCGCGCCCGAGCCTGTCGTGGTGGGAGCACTTCGGGACGTACCAGCGCACGCTCGACCCGCTCACCTTCACGTTCCACTTCTTCTCCCGCAGCATCGGGGTCGAGAAGATGGCCCAACGAGACCCCGGGCTCGTGGAGAAGGTTCGCGCCGCATGGGTCGAGCAGCACGGCGCCGCTGCGCTGGATTCGACCGTCGAGGCTCACTCGGCCTCACCGGCGACGACCTTCGGACGACGCCTCGACCTGGTCACCTCTGAGAACGGGACAGCCCATCTCGTCGACCGGGACGGCCGGTCCGTCACGGCACCCATCATCGAGGCACCCACGAACGAGACCGGCGTCGCCGCCGCCCGCAAGGAGCTGCCCGAGACGGGCGTCGTCGTGATCGCCGGAAGCGGCCTTCCACGCACGCTCCTCGCCGAAGCCGCCCGTCTGCAGACCGGCCTCGTGACCGTCATGAGCGGGCCTGATCTCGCCGCCGACGACGCTGCCGAGACGGTGCTGCTCTCCGGCCGCGCAGACGCGGTCGCCGCTCCCAAGGAGGCAAAGTGACCACCAGCCACGCACCGCAACACTCGCTTCAGCCTCTCTTCGCTCCGCGCGGGGTCGTCGTCGTCGGTGCCTCCACCGTCCCTGACAAGCTCGGCGGCGTGATGGCCGCCAGTCTGTCGTCCTACGACGGCCACGTGGCCCTCGTCAACGCCCGCGCCGAGGGTATGCACGCAACCGTAGGCAGTGCGGTCGACGCCTCCCCCGACGGTATCGACCTCGCGGTCCTGTGCGTCCCAGCCTCAGCATGCGCCGATGTCGTCGCCGAGTGCGGCGAAGCAGGCATCCGGGCAGCGTTGATCTGCGCCGGCGGGTTCGCCGAGGCGGGCGGAGAAGGCGTCGCGCACCAGGCCAGGCTCGAAGAGGCGGCGGCCCGCAGCGGCGTCCGGTTGCTCGGGCCCAACACCTCCGGATTCTTCTCACCGTCGCGTTCGCTGCTCGCCAGCTTCGTGCCCGGGGTCAGCACGCTCGAGCCAGGCGCCGTCGGGGTCGTCGCTGCCAGCGGCGGTCTCAACCATGCACTGGCCTTCGCGTTCCAGCGCGAAGGTTGCGGCCTCAGCCTGGGTGTCGGCATCGGGGCCGGGATCGATGTCTCCGCCCCCGAGGTGCTGACCTATCTCGTCCAGGACCCCAACACCCGGGCGATCGCACTGCACCTGGAGAACGTCACCGACGGCGATGCACTGCTCGCGGCCGTCCGGGAGGCGACCCGCGAGAAGCCTGTGGTCGCCATGGTGGTCGGTAAGCACGACATCGGGGAGTTCGCGCAATCCCACACCGGCGCGCTGGCCACGTCCTGGCGTACCACGCGGGAGCTCCTTCGGCAGGCCGGCGCAGTCGTCGTCGACCACGTCGACGAGCTCGTCGTCGCCACCTCGGTGCTCGCCGCAGGGCGCCTGGCCCCGAGCGCGTCACCCGCCGCCGCGCTGGTCACCGCCCAGGCTGGGCCGGGGCTGGTGATCGCCGACGCCCTGCACGAGGCGGGCGTCGGTCTCCCCACGCTCAGCCAGGAGACACAGGATGCTGTGGCGGAGCTTCTTCCGCCCATGACGTACCAGGCGAATCCGGTCGACACCGGTCGACCAGGACCTCAGCACGACGAGCTCGTCTCGATCGTCGCCGCCGACGCCGCGATCGACGTCACCGCTGTCTACGCACTGACCGAACCCGTCGTCGACCTGGTGGCGTCGGCAGTTCCCGCACACGAGTCCGGCCATGCCGTCGTCGTCGGGATCGATGGGCCCGGGCCCGACGTGACCGAGGCCGTCGGCAAGGCCGCTGCCGCAGGCGTACCTCTCGTCGTCGGGCCGCGCGCGCTCGCGACCGCCGTCTCCGCGCTTGCCGAGGACGCCCGCCGGCAGGCCGCGGCCAGCAGCTCGGCGATGCTCGGCGGATCCTCGCTCGAGGTGTCGACAGGGCCGTGGTCGGAAGACGATGCCAAGCGCATCCTTCACGATGCCGGTGTGCGGACCCCGGTGCGGCGGATCTGCTCCACCCGGGACGAGGCCCGCCGGGCCCTCGCCGACATCGGTGGTTCGGTCGTGCTCAAGGTCTCCGACGCCACCATCCTTCACAAGAGCGACATCGGCGGGGTACGCCTCGGCATCAGCGATCCGACGGCCCTCGACGAGGCCTTCGACGAGCTCGCCGCGCTGGGCAGCGGCGAGGTCCTCGTCGAGCAGATGGTCGGTCCGGGGGTGGACCTGATCGTCGGTGCCCGTCGAGATCCGGTCTTCGGACCGGTCGTGATGGTCGGTGTCGGCGGAACCGCGACGGAGGTGTACGCCGACGTAGCGATCGCGGCCGTCCCGTGTCCACGCGACGACCTCGTCTCTCTCGCAGACCGGCTGCAGGCCCGCACGATGCTCGACGGCCACCGCGGTGACCCACCCGTCGACCGCGGCGCTCTCGCGGACGTGCTCGGCATCGTCGGAGACCTGCTGGTCCACAACCCACACCTAGCCGAGGTCGAGGTCAATCCGCTCCGAGCGAGCGAGGCCGGCCTGATCGCCCTCGACGCCGTCCTCGTCGCAGAACCGCAGGACACGGCAACGAAGCCAGAACAACCCCAGAGGAGCACGCAGCCATGAGCATCCCCACCCGCGAAGGAACGGTGCCCTGGCCGGCCGAGATGGCGGAGCGATACCGGCAGGCCGGCTACTGGAAGGACATCACGCTCGGTGCCGCCTACCAGGAGGTCGCCGACCGACACCCTGATCGTGTCGCGATCGTCGACGGCGAGGTCCGGATGACCTACGGCGAGCTGGCTCAGCGCGCCGACGCAACCGCCGAGCGCCTCCTGGAGATCGGCCTCGAGCCGGATGACCGAGTCCTGGTCCAGCTCCCGAACGGCTGGGAGTTCATGGTCCTGACCCTCGGCTGCTTCCGCGCCGGCATCATTCCGGTGATGGCACTGCCTGCGCATCGCCGCCACGAGCTGACTCACCTCGCCTCCCTCTCGGAGAGCCGTGCGATCGTCGTCCCCGACGTCCTGCGCGACTTCGACCACCAAGAGCTCGCGCACGAGCTCGCCGGCGAGCTCCCCGACCTGGAGAAGGTCGTGGTCCTCGGCGTACCCCGCGACGGGGCGTACGCTCTCGACGACCTCCTCGCCGTTCCCGACGACGCGGCGGCGAGCCGCTCGCTCGTGGACACCTGGGATCCGGACCCCGACTCCCCCGCCTGCTTCCTCATCTCCGGCGGCACCACTGGCCTGCCCAAGCTGATCACCCGGACGCACAACGACTACCTCTGCAACATCATGGCTACCGCCGAGGCGGCTGAGATGGGGCCCGAGGACGTCTACCTCGGCACCTTGCCGGTGAGCCACAACTTCCCGCTCGCCTGCCCTGGAGTCCTGGGAGCACTGCTCATCGGGGGCCGAGCGGTGATGCTGCCGAGCCCTGAGCCGGTCCGAGCCTTCGCGACGATGCAACGGGAGGGCGTGACGATCGCTGCGGCGGTTCCGGCCGTCGCCCAGCGCTGGATCCAGCATCAGGAGGAGGTCGGTGCCAACCAGCTCTCGAGCCTGCGGGTCCTCCAGGTCGGCGGCTCACGTCTACCCGACGAGTTCGCCCGACGCGTGAAGCCCGTCCTCGGCTGCACCTTGCAGCAGGTGTTCGGGATGGCCGAGGGTCTGATCAACACCACCCGGCTGGACGACCCTGAGGAGACCATCTGCACCACCCAGGGCCGCCCCGTGCACGAGGCCGACGAAGTGCGCGTGCTCGACCCCCTGGGTGAAGATGTCCCCGACGGCACCCCCGGAGCGCTCTACACCCGCGGCCCCTACACTCCGTGCGGCTACTACCGTGCCCCGGAGCACAACTCCCGTTCGTTCCTCGAGGGCGGCTGGTACGGCAGCGGTGACATCGTCGTACGCCGGCCCGACGGCAACCTGATCGTCCAGGGCCGAGACAAGGACATGATCAACCGCGGCGGCGAGAAGATCAGCGCCGAGGAGATCGAGAGCCTGGTCTACGCGATCCCCGGTGTCGACCTCGTCGCCGCGGTCGCCATGCCGGACCCGGTGCTCGGCGAACGCCTCTGCCTCTACGTCGTCCCGCACGAGGGGCACGAGGTGACCCTCGAGGCGATCCGAGCGCACCTCCACGACTCCGGGATCGCGGCGTTCAAGCTTCCCGAGCGTCTCGAGATCGCCCCTGCACTGCCGATGACCAAGGTCGGCAAGATCGACAAGCGCGCGCTCCGCGAGGACATCGGCTCGCGCCTGACCACGACCTGACCCGCACACCGATTCCGACTAGGGAGTGGACATGAACACGCACACCCAAGACCCCGACCTCGTTGCCGGCACGGTGGCACCGCCGCCGCCGACCCCCGAGGAAGAGCGCGAGATCGAGCGCCTCTACAACGACTTCGACAGCGAGCACCTGATCCCGCTGTGGACCCAGATCGGCGATCTCATGCCGATGACCCCGAAGCCGCAGGCCGTGCCCCACGTGTGGAAGTGGCAGACCCTGCTTCCGCTCGCCGCCCGGGCAGGCGACCTCATCCCGGTCGGCCGCGGGGGCGAGCGCCGCGCGATCGCGCTGGCCAACCCCGGACTCGGCGGACGGCCGTACGCAACTCCGACCCTGTGGGCGGCGATCCAGTACCTCGGCGGGCACGAGGTGGCGCCGGAGCATCGGCACTCCCAGAACGCCTTCCGTTTCGTCGTCGAGGGCGAGGGTGTCTGGACCGTCGTGAACGGCGACCCCGTCGCCATGCGCCGGGGCGACTTCCTGCTGACCCCGGGCTGGAACTTCCACGGCCACCACAACGAGACCGATCAGCCGATGGCCTGGATCGACGGCCTGGACATCCCGTTCGTCCACTACACCGACACGAGCTTCTTCGAGTTCGGCAGCGACCGCGTCACCGATGAGTCGACACCGCACGTGTCCCGCTCCGAGAAGCTCTGGGGCCACCCCGGGCTGCGGCCGTTGTCGGGCCTGGAGGACACCAAGTCCTCCCCGATCGCCGCCTACCGCTGGGAGCACACCGAGGCAGCGTTGGAGGGTCAGCTCGAGCTGGAGGCCGCCGGCCACCCGGCAACCGTCGAGCAGGGGCACGCCGCCGTACGCTACGTGAACCCCACCACCGGCCGAGACGTGATGCCCACCATCCGCGCTGAGTTCCACCGGCTCCGCGCCGGCGTACGGACCGCAGAGCGACGCGAGGTCGGCTCCAGCGTCTTCCAGGTCTTCGACGGCGCCGGCGTGGTCACCATCGACGGACAGCCGCACCAGGTCGAGCGCGGCGACATGCTCGTCGTGCCGTCCTGGAGCGCACTGAGCCTCAGCACCGACGACGGCCTCGACCTCTTCCGTTTCGGCGATCAGCCGATCATCGAGAGCCTGGGCTTCGCCCGCACCCGCATCACCGACGAGAAGGACCAGCACGCATGAAGCTCGCAACCATCCGTACGAACAGTGGACACCGAGCCGTGCGCGTAGACGGCGAGACCGCCGTCGAGATCGATTCTGCCCACGGCGCAGATGTCGGCGAGCTGCTGTCACGCGAAGACTGGCGAGAGATCGCGGCAGCAGCAGACGGCCCCCAGCACGCGTGGGCCGAGCTGGATCTCGCTCCGCTGGTCCCGTCACCCGGCAAGGTCGTGTGCGTCGGTCTGAACTACCGCACGCACATCCTCGAGATGGGTCGTGACCTGCCGGAGTACCCGACACTCTTCGCGAAGTTCGCCGACACCCTCACCGGGCCCAACGACGACATCGAAGCACCCGAGGAGGACGAGCAGCTCGACTGGGAAGCCGAGCTGACGATCGTCATCGGCGCTGAGGTGCGGCACGCCGACGAGACCAGCGCGGCAGCGGCCATCGCCGGTTTCACCGTGGCCAACGACGTCTCCATGCGGAGCTTCCAGTTCCGCACCAAGGAGTGGCTCCAGGGCAAGATGTGGGAGCGATCCACGCCACTCGGCCCGGTGCTGGTCACCGGCGACGAGTGGAAGCCGTCCGGCCGGATCTGGACGACTGTGAACGGCGAGAAGATGCAGGAGGCCGCGACGGACGACCTCGTGCACGGCCCGGCCGCACTGGTCGCCTACATCTCGACCATCACCACGCTGCGGCCCGGCGACATCATCCTCACCGGAACCCCGGGAGGCGTCGGGCATGCCCGCAAGCCCCCGCGCTACCTGCAGGCCGGGGACGTCGTCGAGGTCGGCATCGAGGGCATCGGCGAGCTCCGCAACCGGGTTGTGAAAGCCGGTCGCTGACGTGCCCGCACGCACAGACCTCGTGCGGGACGTCGACGTGATCCGAGACCTCGCGAACGTCAGGCTCGGCACGTCGATGTTCCGCCGTGCACTCAACCAGCTCTCGGACGACGACCTCGATGAGCCGTCGCTCCTGCCTGGCTGGACGCGCCGCCACGTGGTTGCGCATGTCGGCTACAACGCGCGAGCGATCGCGCGGCTGGTCGAGTGGGCAGCCACCGGTGAGCCGAACCCGATGTACTCCTCCCCCGGTGCTCGTGCCGAAGAGATCGACTTCGGCGCCACCCTCAACCCCGAAGCCCTGCGCAACCTGGTCGAGCACTCTGCCATCGACCTCGATGTCCGCTGGCGAGACCTCCCCGCTGACCGCTGGTCCTTCCAGGTGGTCACGGCCCAGGGACGCGATGTACCCGTGTCCGAGACGGTGTGGATGCGCACCCGCGAGGTCTGGTTGCACGCCGTCGATCTGGCCGGCGGTGCCCAGGTGAGCGACATCCCCACCGACGTACTCACGCGGTTGCTCGACGACATCCATGGCACCTGGCGTACCCGGGACGAGCAGGCCCTTCCCGCGCTCCGGGCCACCGACGAGAGCCTGCCGAAGCAGTGGGCCGGTGGCGAGAGCGGAGTCGTCGTCGAAGGACCCGTCGCAGCGTTGGCGGCCTGGGCCACAGGTCGGATGGCACCTCAACGCCGCGACATCGACCTTGCCTGGCCGGGCGGCGTGCCCATTGAGGCACCGCGATGGATCTGACCCTGGACAGATCTACCGGCATGATGAGTTCCATGCCGGCCAAACCACGCAGTCTCGTCCTCGACCTCTTCGGAGAGTACCTACGGTTCGTCGACGAGGGCATCCAGCTCGGTCATCTGATCACTCTCCTCGAAGCCTTCGACATCGCTCCGCCGACGGTGCGGGTCACGATGTCGCGGCTTCGCCGGGAGGGGTGGTTCACGGTGCAGCGTACGGGCCGTGAAAGCCGCTACCAGCTGACCGAGAACATGCTCGAGGTCCTCGATGAGGGACGCGAGCGTATCTTCGCGGCGCCGCCGAACGACTGGTCTGGGCAGTGGACACTGGTGATCTACCAGCTCTCCGAGAGCGACCGCCACGACCGGGACCAGCTCCGCAAGGCACTGGCATGGCACGGGTTCGGGCCGCTCAGCACGTCGACCTGGCTGACTCCCGACGACCGTCGCGAGACTGCCCGCGGCCTGCTCGCCGACCTGGACGCCAAGCAGGCCGAGGTGCTGATCTGCTCCTCAGACGGCGTCGAGCACGACCGGTCGCTCGCCCAACAGTGCTGGGACCTCGCCAGTCTGGGAGAGGAGTACGACGAGTTCGTCGCCGGCCATCGCGACCTGCCGAAGAAGGCATCGCGGCTCCAAGGCGCCGAGGCGCTGGCCGCGCGCACGCACCTGATCGCACGGTATCGCCACTTCCCGTTCCGCGATCCGCAGCTCCCGCCGCAGCTGACACCCGACCCGTGGTCGGGATACGCCGCGTACCAGCTGTTCCACGAAGCGCATGCTGCCCTCGGACCAGCCGCCCGCGCCTACGTCGGTGACGTCATCGGCCATGAGGTCACCGACGCGGAGATGGTTGGCCGTCGGCGGGTGTGAGCGACCTCGTCACGACGGTCGAGCGGTCTGCCGTCAGCACATGGCTGCCGTCAGCGAGGCGATGACGGCCCGGCGCCGATCGTGCTCGGTGTCGTCGCCGGCGATGATCCGGGCCAGGTTGCCGTGGGTGAACCACGTGTGGCACAAGCCGACGACCGTGAGAAACAGGTCTTCGACCTGCTGCGGCGACATCTTCGGAAGGGCCACCTGGAGCTCGGAGATCTTGTGCATGGCACGCTCCCTCCGTTCATCGAGGACGACGGGATCCTTCAGCTCGAGGGCCTCCCACGCCACCAGCCGTGGCACCTCCGGCGCGCGACGGCACGCATCGAAGTAGTCGCCGGCGAACGCGGCCGCCGCCGCGGCACCGGTCCCGCGTACCCGCGCCTGGTCGAGAGCCTCGGCCAGCTTGGCCGCCAGCACGCTCTCGAACAATGAGCGCTTGGTGCCGAAGTTGGCATACAGCCGTTCCTTGTTGACGCCTGCCCGCTGACAGAGCCGGTCGATGCGCGCGCCCGCGAACCCGTGCTCACTGAACTCTTCGACGGCGGCCGTGAACAGCTGCTCACGCGTGTGATCGGGATTGCGGGGCACGTGACCAACGTTACCAACCAACTAGTTGGATCGCCGCTAGACTGGGCTGCTCACGCAAACCAACCAATCAGTTGGAGGTACGACCCGGATGCATCATGACGGGCAGTCCCTGGCCGCCGACGAGCCCGATCACGAGCATCATCGCCGGCCCGGGGTCGCATCTGTACACACTCGAGCCGTCGTCACCTGGCTCGCTATCTACCCGGCTGCCACCTTGGGGATGGCCGCGCTCACGGCGTTCGTCCCGCAGTGGCCGACCGCCGCGCGACTCCTCGTGCTGACCGGTCTCGTCGTTCCGATGTCCGTCTACGTCACCGTCCCCTGGATGCTTCGCGCGACGATGGCGCTCGATGCGCGGCTTCGGTCCCGCTGAGTGCCAGGACCTCGTCCAGCCAGGTGACCCTGTTGCCGAACCGTCTGACCGCCTGCGGCGCGACCCAGCGATAGGCGTCATGCTCGTCGTCCAACCTCAGCCGCCGTTGGCGGGTCGAGACGCGGAAGGTGTGAACCCTCCACATCCTGCCCGCGGCGTCGGGGATGTTCAGAATGCCTCGCTCCTCCAGCGAGTCGAGAGCGCACACACCCAGTCCAGTCTCCTCGTGGAGCTCGACGAGTGCCTGCTGCTCGGGCGATGCGCCGTGGTCCAGATAGCCGGTGACGCAGTGCCAACGACCCTTGTCATGGCGGACCCGCTCGCTGCGCCGCAGGAGCAGCACACGGTCCCTCCATTCGACGACGACAGCCACGACCGTCCGAGACCGTGGCACGTCGACCGGTGCCCATCCTCTTTCCATCGATAGCTCAGTCGTGGCTGTCGTCGCGCTCATCGGGTCTTCTCAGACGAACAGCATGCCGCCGTCGATGAGTGGCGACTGTCCCGTCATGTAGTCGGAGTCGGGCCCGGCGAGGTAGGACACGAAGGCCGCGACGTCGGATCCCTGCGACACCCGTCCGAGCGTGATTCCAGCAGCCATCGCCTTCATCGACTCACCTTCAGCCATGTCGTTGATGGCGCCGAGATCGCGGTCCACCTCGACCCACATCTGAGTGTCGACGATGCCCGGGCAGTAGGCGTTGACGGTGATGCCGTGCTCGGCCCACTCCTGTGCGGCCGCCTGGGTGAGAGCACGGACACCGAACTTCGACGAGGAGTAGACCCCCAGAAGGCCGAAGCCCTTGTGGCCGGCGATCGAGGAGGCACCGATGATCTTGCCACCCCTGCCCTGCTTGATCATCTGGCGCGCGGCCTCGGTGTAGCAGAGGAACAGGCCCTTGCCGTTGACACGGTGGACCAGGTCGTACTCGTCCGGGGTGACATCCAGGAGCGCCTTGGTCTGCGCGATGCCTGCATTGGCGACCATGACGTCGAGCGATCCGAGCTGTTCGGCGGTCTGCTCGACGATACGGCGTACGGACTCGGGATCGGTGACGTCGCCGGTGAGCGCGACTGCCCGGACACCGGACGCCTCGATCTCGGCACGCGTCTTCTCGAGCTCCTCCGTCATCGCGGGCAGATCCGAGACGGCGATGTCGTGTCCGTCGGCAGCGAGCCGGAGCGCGATCGCCTTGCCGATCCCGCGAGCGGCGCCGGTGATGTGTGCAACGGTCATTGCATTCTCCTTGTGTTGTGTTGGTTCGGGTGCCCGGGCAGGCACCGCGTCTTGATGGAAGGTCGGGTCACGCAGAGGCAAGTGGCTCTGTGGTGAGGGCCCGAGCCGTGCCGGCCGCATCGAGGGAGAGCCGTCGTTCTCGGGCGAGGTTGCGTCGCCTCGCGACCTGCGAGACACCTGCCTCGAGTGCGATCACCGCCAGCAGCAGGACACCCGTGAAGAGCTCGGACACATAGCTCTTCACGCCCATGGTCGACAGCCCTGCCGCCAAGGTGCTGGCTATGACGACACCCAGCAGGACGTTGACCATGTCGCCGCGGCCGCCGCTGAGGCCGATCCCGCCGACGAGCGCAGCGGCCACGCCGAGCAGCAGCATCGTGCCGAACCCGTCTGGCGTCGCCGAACCGCTGCGCAGCGACGACATGGCACCGGCAAGGGCTCCGCAGGCTCCGGAGATCGCGAAGGCGGTGACGAGTGTCCGGGTCAGCGGAACGCCGGCTGCCACTGCTTCCTGACGGCCGCCGCCGATCGCGTACATGGCTCGTCCCGGTCGGGTACGGGAGAGGTAGGCACCCAGCAAGAGGAGGATCAGCAGGGCGGTCACCGAGAGCGGCGAGAAGACCCAGCTGCGGCCCAGGAGCGGGTCGGTCAGCAGGTAGTTCTCGAGACTGACCGGCACACCCTCGGTGATCAGGGACGCGACGCCGCGGAGGAGGATCAAGGTGGCCACCGTCAGCACCAGGGAGCTGATGCCGAATCTCGCGATGGACCAACCCTGGATCACCCCGATCACGGCGCCGCCGACCGAGGCCAGCACGATGAGCGGCACAAGTCCCAACCCGGTGTTGCCGAGGACGATGACCCCGGCGCCGGCGACCGCAGCCATGGACGCGATCGACAGGTCGAGCTCGCCGACGATCATGGTCGCCGCCAAGCCGGCGGTGATGATCCCGAGCGGTACCAGACGTTCGAGCACGGCGAAGAGAGCGTTCTCGCCCACGAAGCCCGGTGCGATCATCGTGAAGATGCCCAGCAGGAGCAGAAGGATGGCTCCCTGGAGGCCGTAGCGGTTCCAGAGATCGGTTGCCTTGTTCATCGTGCGTCCGCCTTCCTGATCAGATGGAGCGTCACGACCAGGACGACCGTGATGACGCCGACACCGAACACCCGAACTCCGGGCGCGAGGCCGTGGAGGAGCATCACGTTGCCCAGAGTCACCAGGAGCAGCGCACCCAACGCAGATCGCGCAGGAGACGCGTCGCCTCCGCCGACAGCCGCCCCGCCGACCAGGACCGCGGCGATGATGTCCATGGTCAGGTTCGGGAGATCGTTGGCCTGCATCTGGCGTAGCTGGGCGGCTGAGAAGATTCCGGCTAGGGCTGCGCCGATCGACAGGGACGTGAAGGCGACGATCGTCGTCGCCAGCACGGAGATCCCCGTCGTACGGCCCGTTTCGCGGTTCTGGCCGACGAGCCGGAGCTGGCGGCCCATCACTGTCCGTTCAGTGAGCACCGTCGCCACTGCGGTCAGCACCAGGAAGGCGACCACCGGCATCGGAAGTCCGACAAGGTCTGCAGTCGCCAGTCCTGTGACCTGTGTGGCGCCGGCTGTGACCACCTCTCCCCCGGTCCAGACTGCGATGGCGCCGTAGATGATGGTCCCGAAGGCCAGGGTCGTGATGACAGGGTTCAGTCCCGCCGCGACGATGAGCGCCTGCGCACCACCGAGCAGGACCACCACACTGATCGTGATGACGATCGCCAATGCCGCCGATCCAGTCCTGTCGGCCGTGGCGAGGAAGGTGATCCCGGCCATCACGACCGTGGCGCCGACCCCGAGCGAGAAGAAGTTGCCCGAGAGGGTGACAGCTGTCATCCCCACGGCAGCGATGCCTGTGATCGCAGTGTTGATCAGGATGGCCCGGAAGTTCGTCGACTCGGCGAAGCCCGGAGTCGTGAGGGCTGCGACCAGCACGACGCTGATGATCATGAGCGGCAGTGCGTACCGGGCGACCAGTCGGCCGATACTCGTGCGCCGACCGACGGATGTCCATCGGGCGGCCGCAGCATCGATATCTGTCATGCCGAGACCTCCTCTCGGTGAAGTACTTCGCGGACCAGCTCGTGCTCGGTCCAGGCAGCGGCAGGTCGACTGTGGGTCGCGACACCGCGGTAGAAGGTGGTGACGGTGTCGGACAGACCGAGGACCTCGTTCGTGTCCGACGAGCACACGACGACCGCAACACCCGATTCGGCAATACGGCGCAAGGTCGCGTAGATGTCCGCACGTGCGCCTACGTCGACCCCGCGTGTCGGTTCCTCCACCAGGAGCACCCGGGGCCGGATGCCGCTCCACTTGCCGACCGCGACCTTCTGCTGGTTGCCGCCGGAGAGCGAGCCCAGCGTCCTGTCCAGACGTCCGGCGTCGAGCGCGAAGGCATCCGCAACCGCTGATGCGCTGCGCGTCTCCTGAGCCCTCTTGATGAATCCGCTCCGCGAGACGGATGACAGCCAGGGTGAGGACAGGTTGTGACGGACCGAGGACTGGGCGAAGATGCCGTCGCGCTTGCGATCCGGCGAGCAGTACGCCACGCCGGCCCGGATGCCGGCCCGGCGGCTGCGAGCGGCTCCGGCGGATCCGTCGATGCGCAGCTCTCCGTCGAGGACGGGCGCGAGGCCGGCCAGTGCCTCGATGACGGCGCTGGCACCAGAGCCGACCTGACCGGTGAGGCCGTGGATCTCGCCGGCTCGAACCACCATGTCCAGCGGGGCCCGGAACCCCGGCGCGACAAGCTTCCGCGCCTCGAGCACGACCTGTCCGCCACCGGTTCCACGGTCGGGATAGAGATGAGCGAGCTCGCGGCCGATCATCTTCGCGACCACGGTGTCCACGTCGAGGTCGTCCACGTCGTACGGCGGCTCACTGGTCCCGTTGCGGAAGATCGTCACCCGGTCGGCGATCTCGAACACCTCGCCCAGGCGGTGGGTGACATAGATGATGCTGCGCCCTTCGCCGGCAAGGCGGCGGGCGGCGTCGAGGACGCGACCGACCTCGGCATCGGACAAGGCGGCGGTGGGCTCGTCGAAGATGAGGATGCGGGCATCCCTGGCCAGCACGCGAGCGATCTCGACCAGCTGCATCTCGGCGACGGAGAGTGTTGCCACCTCCACGCGCGGGTCGAGGTGCTCGAGCCCGACGCGAGCAAGGATCTCGCGAGCCTCGCGCACAAGCCGGCGAGGCCGTCGGATCCAGGGAGCAGCGGCTTGCCCGAGAAACAGGTTGTCGGCCACGGACATCGTCGGGACCGTGCTGTACTCCTGCTGAACGACAGCGATGCCGGCAGCCTGCGAGGCTGCCACGGTGTCGAGGTCGACCGCCTCTCCATCGATGACGATCTCGCCGGCGTCAGGGGCGACCAGGCCCGACAGGATCTTGACCAGGGTGCTCTTGCCCGCTCCGTTCTCACCGAGCAGCGCCATGATCTCTCCGCCACGAAGCTCGAACGAGACCTCGTTCAGGGCCGTGAAGGCCCCGTATGTCTTGGTGACGCCGCGGACCGACAAGCGAGGCGTATGCGTGTCCTCCATGGTGATTCCTTCCAGCAGATGTTGGCGGGCGCGGGGCGCCCTTGAGGACGGCTCCAGGGGTGGTGCTGCGCCACGACCGATCGTCGGCGCAGCACCACCTCTGGATCAGTTGAGCTCGCTGAAGGAGCGGTCCCAGACCGTGATCGAGTCGAGGTTCGCCGCCGTCACCTGCGGATTCATCATGAAAGTCGCCTGGTGGGGTGCCTCGACGTCGAGCGCCGGAGTCGTCTCCTCCACCGGAAGGGTGTGGTCGCCATCAACGGTCTCGCCCGTGGCGAGGTACTGGGCGGCGGTCCGCACGACGAGCGTGCCCTCGATGACCGGCGACTGCAGGACGGCGGACCAGATCTTGCCGCTCTTGAGGTTGGTGAGATCCCCGGAGGAGGTGCCGGCGATGACGATCACGTCCTTGCCGGGCTTGAGACCGTTCTGCTCCAGGGCCTGCACGACGCCGTTCGCCACATCGTTGCTGTGGGTGTAGACGAAGTCGATGCCCTTGTCGAGGTGCTGCGGGATGACCTGGCTGGCCGCCGCGAAGCCACCCTGCGCGTCGACAGTCGGGGTCGGCTCGACGGCGAGCACGTTGAAGGTGTCGCCCGTGGTGTCGGCGAAGGACTTCTCGCGATCGTCACCAGCCGCGTAGCCCGATGTGAAGCGGATCTCGATCAGGTTGGGTTTGCCGCCGGGGCCCTGGAACGTCCGTCCTTCGGCGGTGACCTTCTCCAGGGCGTCCAAGGCGTCCTTGCCGGCCTGTACCCCGATACCGTCGTCGCTCACGCCCGCGTACGCCGTGACGAAGTCTTCGGCGTCGGTCTGGACGGCCTGGTTCCATTGGATGACGGGGGCCTTGGCAGCAAGCTGGCGGATCGAGTTGGTCGCGGCGGCGGCGGACGCCGGCCAGAAGAGGACCGCGGCAGCCTCCTCTCCCGTGGAGAGCCATTCCTGGACCTGCTGGTCCTGCTCGGTCTGGTCCCAGTCGTTCTCGACGATCTTCGCGGTGTAGTCGAGCTCAGCTGCCTCGCTCTTGATCGACTCGGCAGCAGCCTTGAGGTAGACGTTGGAGGTCGAGGGCATGAACACCATCAGGAGCTGTCCGTCGCCCTCGACCGAGCCCGTCCCCTCCACCTCGGAGGCTGAGGACGAGCCTGCGCTCGAGCAGGCGGCGAGCATGATGGCGAGCAGCGAGAGAAGAACCGCGACCAGCGTTGTGGTCGCGTGTGGGGCACGTGTGGTCATGTCTGCACTGACTTTCGGTCGTGAGCGCGCGGGTTGCGCGCCGAGGGAATCGCCGGGCCCGAGATGCCGACGGAGTCCCGGCAAACGCCGTGGCGGCCGGATGACATGAACGTGGCGTCGTGCCGACGGGGACCGCTGGTGTGGTCCGCGTCGAGCGACTTCCCTCATCAAGCGATCGACGTGATGACGGTCACTTTGTGAGTGGTCCTCACGCTACGAGTGGCGGGTCCACCCCTGTTGTTGCATGTTGGGACACTCATCCTGGACACCGAGATCACCCGCCGCACAACACAGGAGGCCCGGACCGAAAGGTCCGGGCCTCCTGTGGACTTCGTCAGGACGACGGGTCCACCAGCAGCTTCATCTTGCGACCCGCACGGAGCTCTGCGAACCCCGCGTCGACGACGTCGCTCAGCGCGACGGTGTCGACCCAGCCGGTCGTGTCGTAGTGGCCCTGACTCATCAGCTTCAGGACAGCCTGGAAGTCCTCGCCGGTGTAGCAGATCGTGCCTTGGATGCGCCGCTCGCGCAGGACGAGGTTGATGAGCGGCGTCGGCAGCGGCTTGTCGTAGATCGCGACACTCACCATGGTGCGGCGCTCACCGAGGCACGCGAGCGCGGACTCGATCGCAGGCGCGACCCCCGCAGCATCGAAAGCGGCGTCGACGCCGTCGCCGTGAGTGCGATCCGCGATCAGCTCAGGGATGTCGACGTTCACGGGGTCGAGGGTCGAGGCACCGAGGCGCTCGACGGCGGCCCGGCGCTCGGCCGATGGCTCCACGATGTCGATCTGGGTGAGACCGAGTCCTCGGAGAGCGAACCACAAGCCGATCCCGATCGGCCCGCCACCGTAGATGAGTGCGGAGTCCTGGTCACCGACGTCGCCGAGCTTGGCGGCGTGATAGGCAACCGCCATCGGCTCGGCGAGAGCACCCAGGTCGAGGTCGACGCCATCGGGAAGCTTGTGCACCTGGTTGACCGGCACAACGGTGAACTCGGCCATCCCGCCGTCGGCCATGAGACCGTGGAAGGCGATCTTGTTGCACAGGTTGTAGTTGCCGGTGCGGCACGGGCGGCATTCGCCGCAGCGGTAGATCGGCTCGATGGTGACCTCGTCCCCGACGCCCACGCCGCTCACGTCCGCGCCTACGTCGGTGATGGTTCCGGAGAACTCATGACCGAGCACGACAGGCATGGACTTCCCCGTGAGGGGGTGCGGATCGGACGGGGAGATGAAGATCGGTCCGTCGTAGTACTCGTGGAGGTCGGTGCCACAGATGCCGTTCCTGTGCACTTTGACCTTGACCTCGCCGGGGCCGGGATCGGGCTCCGGGACGTCTTCGATCTCGACCTTGCTGTTCCCGTGATAGACGGCTGCGCGCATGATGTGTCCTCCGTGGATGGGGGTGGGCGGTTTGATCAGGCGATGCGTACGAGCTTCTTGTTGGCGAACTCGTCGAGTCCGAAACGACCGAGCTCTCGGCCGATCCCGGAGTTCTTGACCCCGCCGAAGGGGAGCTCAGGTGAGCTGCGGACCAGCATGTTGAGGCCGACCATGCCTGCCTCGAGACGGTCGGCCACCTGAGCCGCTGCGGTGGCGTCGGCGGTGAAGACCGCGCCACCGAGGCCGTACGGCGAGCTGTTGGCCAGGTCGACCGCTTCATCGGCCGACTTGACCTGGTAGAGAACGGCGACCGGCCCGAAGATCTCTTCGTGGTAGGCACGCATCTCCGGGGTGACGTCGGAGAGGATGGTCGCCGGATAGTAGGCGCCGCTTCCGTCCGGGACAGCGCCGCCGACGTGGACGGTCGCTCCCTTGGCGATCGCGTCCTGCACGACCTCGGCGACATCGGCACGTGCTCGCTCGGACGACATCGGACCGAGCCGGGTCTCCTCCTGAGCGGGGTCGCCCGGCTGCCAGGTCGTGACCTCGTCGACGAACCGCGTGACGAACTCGTCCCAGACCGGTTCGGCCACGATCGTGCGCTTCATCGACGTGCACACCTGGCCGGCATTCCAGAACCTGCCGTTGACGGCGGCGGTCACGGCGTCATCGAGATTCGCATCGGCCAGGACGATCAACGGGTCGGAGCCGCCGAGCTCGAGGACGCACTTCTTCAGATGCTGCCCGGCGAGTGCGCCCACCGCGCGTCCAGCTCGCTCCGAGCCGGTGAGGGAGACCCCCTGAAGCTGCGGGCTCGCGATCATCTCGGCAACCTGGTCGTGGGTGGCGAAGACACTTTGGTAGACGCCGTCCGGTGCACCTGCCTGCTCGGCGATCCGCGCGATGGCCAGGGAGATCTGCGGACAGTTCTCAGCATGCTTGAGCAGGATGGTGTTGCCGAGGAGCAGGTTGGGGGCGACGAACCGGGCTACCTGGTAGAAGGGAAAGTTCCACGGCATGATCCCCAGCAGAGGCCCGATCGGAGCCGTACGAACAAGAGCCCGTCCCGTGCCGGCGACCTCCAGCTCCTCGTCGGCGAGCAGCGCCGGGCCGCGATCGGCGTAGTAGTCGTAGATCGAGGCGGCCAGCTCCATCTCACCGCGGGCCTGAGTGATCGGCTTGCCCATCTCGAGCGTGCTCAGGGCGGCCAGGGCATCCGCCTGCTCACGGTGGAGCGCGGCCATCTGCCGCAGCACCTCGGCTCGCTTCTCCAGGTCGAGGCAGGACCACGAGGCGTACGCGGCGGCGGAGCGTTCCAGCGACTCTCTGGCCTCGTCGTCGGTGAGGGTCGTGAACTCTTTGACGAGCTCGCCGGTGGCGGGATTGGTGGTGGCGTACATCTACCGGGTTCCTTCGGTGGTTGGGCGTTCGGTCGTGGTGCGGTCCCTGCCGGGTGCCGTCACCACTGTTCGGCGTCGGTGTGTCGTTCCTCGTCGAGCGTGAGCGCGATCTTGCGGAACTTGCTGGCATGGAAGATGAGCGGAGGCGTGTGCGGCGAGATGTCCAGGCCGTGCACCTCCAGGAGCGCGATGAGGTGGTCACCGGCCTCCACCTCGTCGTAGAGGGAGACCTCCATCCAGGCGCTGGAGCCGCGTACGAAGATGCTGTCGTGAGGCCCGGCGTCCCACTCGATCTCGGCGAATCGGTTGCCGTCCTTGCTCGCCAGCTGGCGGCACGCGACGTCCTGCCACTGCGACATCACGCTGAGGCCGAGCCGCTTGCTCTCGCGCAGGACCGGCCAGGTCGAGGAGGTCTTCTGGATGCAGACCGACACCAGTGGCGGTTCGATGGATACGGAGGTGAAGGAGCTCGCGGCCATACCGACCGGCTCACGGTCGATGCGGGCACAGATCGCGGCAACGCCGGAGGGGAAGGCTCCGAAGGCCTGGCGGAGCTGCTGGGTCGTGAGGACCTGTTGCATACGGATCATCGGGTTGTCCTGTCGTGTGTGGTTCGGGTCAGGAGGTGGCGCCGGCCGCGGCGCGTTCCTGGGCATGACGCTCGGTCGCCTGAGCGATCGCGTTGGCCTGACGACCATCGAGCTCG
>NZ_FNFN01000012.1 GCF_900101045.1 Nocardioides sp. YR527
CCCCACGAAACCCGCGCCGAAGTCACCCGCGCACTACGCCTGCTGCGCACCAAACGCGAGACCCTGCCCGCCAAGAAGCACGGGAACATCCCGCTGTGACCGCGCCCCAGGAACCGCACGAGGAGCAGAAGCCCCTGCTCAGAGTCATCGACCAGAACGCGACCCCGGAGGACGTGGCCGCGATCGTGGCCGTCCTCGCCGCAATCGGCTCAGGAGGCGAGCCCCCGAAGAAGAAGCCACGCTCCCTCTGGGCGAACCCCCAGCTGCGTACGCCTCTCCACCCCGGCCCCAACGCCTGGCGCGCAAGCGGCCTGCCCCGCTGACGAGGACGGCAATGTCATGATCACTGGGTGATCACCTTCTCTCGGCGATATCTCCTGGTCACCCTGGCATGGCTGGTGACCCGGGGGTGGGTGGTGATCCTCTACGGCTTCCCGGCCGCTGCGCAGGAGCAGTTCTCCTGGTGGGGCACGGAGTGGGGCGTGGTGGGCGACGTGAACTACTACCGCGACAGCCTCGACGGCCTCGCCCAGGGCGGGGTCGCGGGGACGCTGGTCGAGTATCCGGTGCCCGCGCTGCTCCTGCTCTGGATCCCGTACGCCGCGATCGGCCTCCTCGACCTGGGCGGCGAGGCCTACATCGTGGCCGTGCTGGCGATGGCGGCGCTGACCGATCTGCTCTTCATGGTGCTGCTGGTCCGCAACCGCCGCGGGACGCACCCGAGGTTCGGGATCTCCGGCGCGGAGGCGTTGTGGCTGGTCGCGGTCCCGGCGCTGGGCGCGACGGCGTACGCCCGCTTCGACCTCTTCCCCGGGATCATGGTCGGGCTGGCGGTGCTCTACGCGGTGACCAGACCGAAGGTGGCCGCGGCGTTCGCGGCCTTCGCGACCGGCGCGAAGTACTGGCCGATCCTGGTCATCCCTGCCCTCGCCGCGAACCGCGCCACCCGCCGCGGGGTCATCCTGACCGTCGCCGCCGCCGGCATCGCCCTGGCCGGGCTGAGTCTCGTCCTCGGTGGCTGGGACCGCCTCTGGACACCGCTGAACTACCAGAGCGAGCGGGGTCTGCAGATCGAGTCGGTCTTCGCGACCCCGGCGATGTACGCGTGGGGCCACGGCGGTCCGGAGAGCGGCTACGCCATCGACTACACCGAGTGGAAGGCGTACGACATCAGCGGGCCGCGGGTCGAGCCGCTGCTCCTCGCGGCGACGGTCGCCTCCGTGGTCGCCGGGGCCCTCGTCATCGTCTGGTGGGTGCTCGCCTGGCGACGTCTCCCGCGCGGTGAGAGGACCGAGGAGACGATCGTGTGGCTGGTGCTCGCGACGGTGGCCGCGTTCCTGGTGACCAACAAGGTGCTCAGCCCTCAGTACATGCTCTGGCTGCTTCCCGCCGCCTCCGCCGGGCTGGTCCTGCTCCGCGGCAGGGCCCGCCGGCAGCTCGGGATCTGGTCGGTCGTGCTGGTCGTGGTGACACTGCTGACCCACGAGATCTTCCCGCGGATGTACGGCTACATGCTCACCTTCGACGACATCGGCTCACCGTGGATCACCGAGGTGCTGGCCTGGCGCAACGGCCTGCTGGTGCTTCTCTTCCTCTACGCCGCATGGCGCACGACCCGGTTGCTGGCCGCCCTCCCCGAGCGGGGGCGGCCAGCAACCGAGGGTCAGGAGAGGCAGACCTTGGCGACGTCGCCCTGAGCCGAGTAGATCGTGACCGGCGCCTCGGCGAAGACCGGCCGGCAGGCGGCCGCGGTGAGCTCGTACACGGTGATGCCGTCGTAGAACCCGTGGTCGTCGCAGTTCTCGTAGTTCACGTAGACCTCCCCGGGCTCGCCTCCGTCGCGGAAGATCCGCAGGATGACGTACGCCGTGACCGGCTGACCCGCCGCACAGTTCTGCGGCGTGTTGGGACCGGAACGGGCCGGTGCGCTCGTGATCGCCTCCACGAGGCCTTCGGCGTCGTTGCCCGTGATCTCTCGCGACCCCGTCAGCGAGGCCGAGGACGGCTCGTAGCGACAGATCGCGATCGACTCCGGCGCATCGCCCACCAGCGGTGAGGTCTTCGGGGCGGTCTTCGGCTGCACCGGATCGCCCTCGGCCAGCGGCGAGGAGGTCTCGCAACCGTAGGGATCCTTCGGCGTCGTCCGCAGCGATCCCTTGATCTCATAGTTGACCTTCTCGTCGCCCGGACCGGTGAGGATCGTGGCGTACGCGTCGCTCTCCCCGACCTGGACCCGGGTCAGCAGCCAGCCCTCGTGCTCCCAGGAGCCGGTCTGGAGGGTGGCGCCCTTGCCGGGCTTCTCGATCAGGACGTAGGGCTGCCACAGCGCGAACGGCACCTTGCCGAACTGCGGCGGGAAGTCACGGTCCTCGGTCTCGTTGCAGGCGATGGCCGGCACCGGCTGGTTGGTGATGTTCGCGACGTACGGAGTCCGCGGCACGGTGTCCCACTGGTCGCCGGGCTTCGCGATGCACTCCGGCAGCGCCGGTGCCGTGGCGTCGGCCCACTCCTCGGGCACCTGGAAGGCGATGTCGTAGCGGACCGCCCAGCGGTTCCCGTCCGCGGGCGCCGGCAGGTCGGTGCGGCCGCGCTCGATGTAGGTGCCTTCGGGAGCCGCCTCGTCCGCACCGAGCGCCTTGGGCGCGTCACCGGCACTGTCCTCGTCGCCGGAGGCGTCGCTCGCGGCCGTGCTCTCGCCACCGCCACCGGTGGGCTGCAGGTTGGCCACCACGCCACCCAGGCCGACGACTGCCAGCACCGCGGCGGCAGCAGCCAGGATCCAGGGCGCCTTCCGGCGTCCGGGAGACTTCTCCTCGGCCTTCTCACGCTCGTCGGACAGGTCGGCCGGTCCAGACTCTTCAGACGCCCCGGGGATCGCGAGCTTCCGCGGCTCGAAGCCGTCGGCCGCACGGGCCAGGGCGGCCCGGAAGGCCCGCTCCTCGCGCTCGAAGTCACTCATTGTCAACCCCCTCGTTCCCTCTGTGATCAACAGAGCCTTGCTCGTTCAACCGCTGCCTCAGCTTGGCCAGCGCCCGGTGCACGTGTGAGCGGGCCGTCGCCTCGGCGCAGTCGAGCACCGTCGCGATCTGCGCGAACGAGAGGTCCTCGTAGAACCGGAGGACCACCGCCGCTCGCTGGTTCGACGGCAGCGTCTGCACCAGCGCCCACGCCTCGTCCGCGTCTCGCTCCTCCGGGCCGGGCTCATGCCTGGTCGCCATCGGCTCGACGTCCTCGACCAGCACCAGCCGGCGCCGTTTGCGCCAGCCGCTGATCGACCCGTTGACGATGCTCCTCTTCACGTACGCCTCCGCCGTCCCGGACGCCGCCAGCGACTCCCACCGCGGCAGCGCGCGGGCGAGGGCGTCCTGCACCAGGTCAGGAGCGTCGGAGTTGTTGCCGGTCACCAGGTAGGCGAACCGCTGCAACGCGGGTCCCCGAGAGGCCACCCAGGCACCGAAGTCTGGTTCGCCCGCCTCCTCGTGGGCATCCACGGACACCTCCTCTGGCACGTTCACACACCTCCTACGCGAAGTCTGTCGTGTTCGTTGCGAGTCGCGCGGAATTGAGTTGCCCCGATCCGCCGCAGACCTATGGTTGGCCAGGTGACCCGTGAAGTAGACGCCCACACCGACCGCTATGTCGAGGAGCTCTGCGCCCTCGACCCGCTGACCGCGACGTACGTCGGTGTCGCCGGCCACGACGCGGAGCTCCCCGACCTCTCCCCGGACGGGATGGCGGCGGTGGAGGAGCTCAACCGGGCAGCCTACGCCGACGTGGCCGCGATCGAACCGGTCGATGAGCGTGAGCAGGTCGCCAAGGACGCGTTCCTGGAACGGGTCGGGCTCGACATCGAGTTCGCCGAGGCGCAGCTGGACCGGAAGTTCGTCTCCGTCATCACCAGCGGCATCCACAACCTGCGCGAGGTCTTCGACCTGATGCCCACCGGCACCGAGGACGACTGGGCAGCGATCGGCGCCCGGCTGGCCAAGATGCCAGACGCGGTCGCGGGCTATACCGCGACCCTCCGGGAGGAGGCGGCGGCCGGACGGGTCTCGGCGACGGCTCAGTACCAGAAGGTCGCCGACCAGATCCTGAGCTGGACCGGGCAGAAGGGGGCCGGCGACTTCTTCGCCGGCCTCGTCTCACGTGCCCCCGACACCACTCCCCCCTCGCTGCGCGCCGAGCTCGAGGCCTCGGCGGGGAGGGCCAACGAGGCTTTCGTCGAGTTCGGGCGCTTCATGGCTGACGACCTGGTTCCGAACGGGCTGCCGAAGGAGGCCGTCGGGCGCGACCACTACCAGCTCTCCTCACGGCGCTACCTGGGCGCCGAGATCGACCTGGAGGAGACGTACGCCTGGGGCTGGGAGGAGCTCAAGCGACTCTCCGACGACATGGACGCCACTGCCGACCGGATCCTGCCGGGAGCGAGCGTCGTCGACGCGGCAGCCCATCTCGACAAGGACCCCGCGCGGCAGCTGACCTCGACCGACGCGCTCAAGTCGTGGATGCAGGACCGGGCCGACCAGGCGATCGCGGAGCTGGCCGACGTGCACTTCGACATCCCCGAGCCGGTCCGGCGGATCGAGTGCATGATCGCGCCCACCACCGACGGCGGGATCTACTACACCGGCCCCTCCGAGGACTTCTCCCGTCCCGGCCGGATGTGGTGGTCGGTGCCCGAGTCGGTCACCTCGTTCGGTACCTGGCGCGAGCTGACCACCGTCTACCACGAGGGCGTTCCTGGCCATCATCTCCAGGTCGCCCAGACCGCCTACCGCGCCGAGCTGCTCAACCGCTGGCAGCGGCTGATGTGCTGGGTCTCGGGCCACGGCGAGGGCTGGGCGCTCTACGCCGAGCGCCTCATGGACGATCTCGGCTACCTGGACGACCCCGGTGACCGCCTCGGCATGCTCGACGGGCAGTCCTTCCGGGCCGCGCGGGTGATCATCGACATCGGTATGCACCTGGAGCTGACGATCCCGGAGGACAACCCGTTCAGCTTCCACCCCGGCGAGGTGTGGACCCCTGAGCTCGGCCGCGAGTTCATCGGGCAGCACTGCCTGATGGAGGACGCCTTCCTCGACTTCGAGGTCGCCCGCTACCTCGGCTGGCCGGGCCAGGCGCCCTCCTACAAGGTCGGTGAGCGGATCTGGCTCCAGGCCCGTGAGGACGCGCGCGCCCGCGCCGGCGCTGCCTTCGACATGAAGGCCTTCCACCGCGCCGCGCTCGACCTCGGCTCACTCGGCCTCGATCCGTTGCGGGCGGCGCTCGGGCGGCTGTAGTTCTGCTGGGTGGTCGGAGGCATTTGGGCGTACGCGGGGTGCGGCTTCGTCTGCGCTCTGTGTCCACGGGGTTGGGGGCCGCGGGGAACCGCTGCGGGCGAGGGAAGGCTTCTCCGCGCGAACGAAAATTCGTTCGCCCCACCGAGCAGAGACTCCTCCAGCGGAAAGAAAATTCCTTCCACCAACCGACCCCATCCCGGCGGAGACGACTCACACGGCGAAAGGAATTTTCCTTCCACCAGCTGCCCCGCTCGCCCACCCCAGCGAAGCGATCAGCCGACTCCCAGACCCCTACCCAACCCGAACCTCCGCACCAAACCCCTGCCGCCGACCCGATAGCCAGCCAAATCTTTTCTCGGCGACGGCCGTCCTTTACTCCGGACGCCGCCGAGAACACCCTCCCCGAAAGGGTCGGCGGCAAACCCCAACCACAAACCCCGAAGCCGAAGCGCGTCGAAAGAAAACGCTAGCGACCCCCGCCCAGGAGACCCTCCAACTCCCCCCGCCCAGCAAGCCCAGAAGGCTCGACAAGACGCCCAGACCGCACGTAGTAGAACGCCGCCCGAACCCGAGACAACGGCACCCCCATCAACTCAGCCCACCCCAGCCGATAGAGCGCGAGCTGAAGCGGGTCGGCGTTCTGGGCCTGGTTGGTCTTCCAGTCGACGATCAGGAAGCTCCCGTCGGGCTCCTGGTAGACCGCGTCGATCCGGCCGCGTACGACCTGACCGGCCAGGACGATCGCGAACGCGGCCTCGACCCGGTAGGGCGGCCGGTCGGCGAACGGGCCCTGCTCGAAGGCGGCGATGACCTCCTCGAGGCCGGACTCGTCCTCGATGCCGTGGTCGGCACGGCCGGGCAGGTCGTCGGGGTCGAAGAGGTCCTGCTGGCCGAAGCGGGCCTCGACCCAGGCGTGGAACCGGGTGCCGAACCGCGCCTGGGAGGACGGCTTGCGGGGCATCGGGCGGACCAGGTCGGCGGCGAAGCCGAGCGGGTCGTCGCGCAGTTTCGACATGGCGGTGGCCGAGAGCGAGGACGGCAGCGGTACGACCACCTCCGGAGCGCGTTCGCGCTCCGCCTCGGTGAGCAGCCGCTCGATCTCCTCGTCCCACTGGTTCACCGTCTCGAGCAGAGTGAGGTCGTCGAGATCGTCAGGTCCCGGCCCGACCTCGCGGACGAGCCTGGCCGCCTCCAGACGGCGCTCCACCTCAGGCGTGTGGTGGTTGATCGGCCAGGGCAGGTCGACCTCCTGGGCGGCGTAGGGGCTCTCCTCCTCACCCTTCACCACGACCTCCGCCCACCGGTCCGGCTTGGCTCCCCACTGGAGCAGCGCCTCCCGGGTCTTCTCCACGTAGGCCGACGGCCCACGCCCCTCCTTCAGCGAGGGTGACCAGCGCCAGCACGAGACGAACTGGATGTGGCGGGCACGGGTCCAGGCGACGTAGGCCAGCCGTAGCTCCTCGACGCGCTCGTGCTCCTTGCGCTCGGCGAGGAGCTCGTCGATCGAGTCGGCGTCGTGGCCGTGGAGCTGCGGCAGATCGTCGCGATCGCCGCGGAGCGCGGCGGGCATGACCGAGGGAACGGTCAGCCACGACGAGCGCGTCTGGCCGGTGGGGAACTTCTTGTGGGTGACCCCGACCAGGAAGACGACGTCCCACTCCAGGCCCTTGGCGCGGTGGACGGTGAGCAGCTTGACCGAGTCGGCCTCCGAGGGCGTAGCCACGTCGAGGCCCTGGCCGTACTCGTCCTCCGCCTCGAGGTAGGCCAGCAGCGCGGCGAGGGTGACCTGACCGTCGAGACCCTCGAAGTCGGCGACCGCCTGGACGAAGAGGTCGAGGTTGTCTCGCCTGGCCGAGGCCGCCGGGGAGACCGAGGCGGCCAGCTCGACGTCGATGCCGGTGACGTCGATGATCCGCCGGACCAGGTCGAGGAGCGGCTCGTTGACCGCCCGGCGCAGCCCGCGGAGCTCGTCGGCGAGAAGCTTGAACCGCTCCCGGGCCTGCGGTGAGTAGTCGTAGTCGGAAGGGTCGCCGGGATCCTCCAGCGCGTCGTTGAGCGAGGGGATCTCGGTGGGGTCGGTGCCCTCGACCGCCGCCTCCAGCTGCCGCTCGATGTCGGCGAACTCCTCCGCGCCGCCGACGACTCCGGCGAGGTCACGCGAGCGCCGGCCGAGGATGGCCAGGTCGCGCGGCCCGATCGCCCAGCGCGGACCGGCCAGCAGCGTGAGCAGCGCGGCGTTGGCGGTGACGTCGTGGAGCAGCTCCATGGTGGCCACGACCTCGGCCACCTCGGGCAGCCGGAGCAGCCCCTTCAGACCGACGATCTCCACCGGGATCTCGCGAGCGGTGAGCGCGTCGAAGACCGCTGCCGCCTGCGAGTTGTCCCTGGTCAGGACGCCGATCTCCTTCCACTCCCCCACCGCCTCATGGGCCTCGATCACCTTGTCGGCGAGCCAGAGCAGCTCGTCGTCGTACGTCTCGTGGACATGCACCCGCACCTCACCGTCGCGTGCGCCCTCGGCGGCGACGAGGCGCTCCTTCTCGCGCCCCTCGTAGAGCTGGGCGGCCAGATGGTTGGCGGTGTCGAGGATGCGCGCGTCGGAGCGGCGGTTGACGGTCAGGGAGTAGGCGGGGCGCCGTCCGTCCTTCGTCGGGAAGTCGCGGCCGAACTCGAGGATGTTGCTCACCGAGGCGCCGCGCCAGCCGTAGATCGCCTGGTTGGGGTCGCCGACGGCGGTGACGGGGTGTCCATCGCCGAAGAGGCGGGCGAGCATCTGGGCCTGGGCCACCGAGGTGTCCTGGTATTCGTCGAGCAGCACGACCTTGAACTTCCCGCGCTCGATCTCACCGACCTCGGGGGTCTCCACGGCCAGCCGGGCGGCGAGCGCGATCTGGTCGGAGAAGTCCATCAGCCCGAGCCGGTCCTTGAGCCGCCGGTAGCCGTCGACCAGGTCGAGCAGCTCGTAGCGCTTGTCGATCGCGTCGATCGCCTTCTCGACCTTGGTCAGCTTGGTCTTGACCCGTTTCCCGTCGGCCAACTGGCCCTCGAGGTCGGCCACCTCCAGCGCGAACAGCGACCGCTCGTTGCGGTCGTAGGCGCGCAGCGTGGCGGGGTCGACGAGGTGCTCGGAGAGCTCGGAGTCGAGCGCGAGCAGCTGCTGGACGGCCAGCTTCGGGTAGTCGGTCAGCTTCTCCACCGGGTGGGTGTGCCGGGCCACGGCTCGAGCCGCGAGCTGGTAGCGGGTCGCGTCGGCGATCAGCCGGGTGTCGGGTTCGTGACCGATCCGCAGCCCGTGCTCGGAGAGCAGTCCGGAGGCGTAGGAGTGGTAGGTCGCCACCGTTGGCTCGGTGGGCTCGTCATCCTCCTCTCCGGGCCGCGGCGGGCCCTCGGGGCGCTCCGGCCACAGCCCCGCCTTCTGCAGCGACTCCCGGATCCTGGTGGCCAGCTCAGCGGTCGCCTTCGTGGTGAAGGTCAGACCGAGCACCTCCCCAGGAAGCACCCGGCCGGTGGCGACCAGCCAGACGACTCGAGCGGCCATGACCGCGGTCTTGCCGGACCCGGCGCCGGCGACCACCACGGCCGGCTCCAACGGCGCCGTGATCGCGCGGAACTGCTCCTCGCTGTAGAGCCAGTCATGGCCCATCAGCTTGGCGAGCTCTTCGGGGGTCTCGACCGTCATCTCGGAACTCATTTCAGGGGTCACGACAGCACCGATCCCGAGGTCTGCGCCGGGCAGAGCGTGACGAACTGGCACCGGTCGCACTGCTTGCCCGGCCTGGCCACGAACTCCTCCGCCCGGACCGTCGCCACCGCCTTCTCCAGCTGGGTGATGATCTCGGGCGGCTCGGGAGCCTGCACCTGCACCTTCGGCAGCTCGCTCCCCGAACCCGCGGGATGGCGCAGCTGGATCAGCTCCGCGCCACCGGAGGTCGCCCCCGGTGCCAGCGACGAGGCCGCACCGTGCTCGACGGCCAGCTGGTAGAGGCCGAGCTGGCCGTGCTCCTTGACCTCCTGCGCGGTGGGCGGATACTTCCCGGTCTTCAGGTCGACGACGACGATCCGGCCGCTCTCATCGAGCTCGAGGCGGTCCGCATAACCGTTCAGCCGCACCGTCTCCCCGCTGGGCAGCGAGACCTTGGCCGTCAGCTGCTCCTCGAAGCCGATCACGGTGCGCGCGCCGGGGCGCCGGTGCCAGGTCAGGAACCTGGCCAGCACATCCTGGACCGCCTCACGCTCGCGGGCAGCGGACCAGGGCGTACGGAACTCGAGGCGGCCCCAGACCTCGTCCACGAACGGCATCAGGTCCTCGACGGTGGCGGCGTCGAGATCGCCGCGGGCGAGCTGCTCGGCGATCGCGTGCACCACCTTGCCGAAACCCTGGCTCGAGGAGTCCGTGACCGCGCCCCCGGCCTCCCGGGCCAGGAACCACTGCGCGGGACAGGTCAGGATCGCCTCCAGCGCCGATGCGCTCAGCGTGATCGGACGGTCCTCGGGGCGCACCGCGACCGAGGCGTACGTCGGGGCCCGCAGCCCCCACCATGTCGAGGGGTCGGCGGAGAGCGCGATCCGCTTGCCGCGCACCTCGGTCGCGGCCAGCTTCTGCAGCCTCCTCGCGGCCGCCTCGCGCAGCGCGTCGGGTCGGGCAGGATCCGCGGCGGTGCGGCGCAGCTCGGCGACCAGACCGGCCAGCGACAACGGTCGAGTCGGTCTGCCGACGCGGTGACGGATCTGGTCCTCGCGCAGACCGAGCTCGTTGATGAACCGCGACGGCTGGTCACCGTCGTCGTCGGGCGACTTCACCGCGGTCACGACAAGCCGGGACCGGGCCCGGGTGGCGGCGACGTAGAAGAGCCGGCGCTCCTCGGCGAGCATCGCCGAGCGCGTCAGTGGCGGCAGCAGCCCGCCGTGATGGCCGTCCGGCAGCGCCGGGGCGATCCGGTCGGGCCCGAGGAGCGAGTCGCGCCGGCGCAGGTCGGGCCATGCCCCCTCCTGGACGTGGGCGACGACCACCAGACCCCACTCCAGCCCCTTGGAACGGTGGGCGGTGAGCAGGCGCACCGCCGAACCGCGCACACCCTTGTCGGCCAGGGTGTCGGCCGGGATCTCCTGGGCACGCAGCGTGGCCAGGAACGCCTCCACCGAGGTGAACTCCTGGCGGCCCTCGATCTTGGCGGCGGTGTCGAAGAGCGCCACGACCGCGTCCAGGTCGCGGTGGGCCAGCCGCACCGCCGCACCGCCCGATTCCACCTGCGCCCGGAGCCGCTGACCCCAATCGGCACCGTCCCACAGCGTCCACAGCACCTGCTCCGCCCCGGCCCCGTCCTTCAGCGCAGCCCGAGCCTCGGCGAGCAGAGCCGCGAGCCGGCGCACCCGCCCCAGCACCCTCTCTTCACCCGCCCCGCCCCCGCTGGTCGAGCCGACCACGCTGGTCGAGCCGGATTCGTGAGGTACGAACGAATCCGTGTCGAGACCAACACGGTCGGCGTCGGCGCTCGATGGGACCGTGTTGGTCTCGACACGCTCGCTGGCGCTCGCGGCTCGACCAGCGGGGAACCCCAGCACGGCGCGGCGTACGAGCTCATGTGCAGAGACGTCCGGGAACCTGGCCCGGAGCAGACGGGTGAGCGCGCGGACGTCGGTGGCGTCGAGGCCACCGAGAGGACCGGTGAGCAGCTCCTCGCAGCGGTCGGGGCGTACGTAGCGCTCGTCGAGGTCCGACTCGACGTCGGCGTCGACGACGATCCCGAGCGCGTCGAGGAGGACGGCGGCGGCGGGCTCGCGGACCAGCGGGGTCTCGTCGGCAGCCACCTCGACCGGCACGCCGGCGGCGGTCAGCGACCGGCGCAGCTGCGGGATCGAGGTGCGACCGGAGCGCACCAGGACGGCCATGTCGGACCAGTCGATGCCGTCCTCGAGATGCGCGCGGCGGAGCAGGTCGGCGATGTGCTCGGTCTCGGCGCGGTCGGTGTCGAAGGTGAGCACCTCGGCCCGGCCGGGGTCCTGAGCCAGCGGGTGCGGGTTGCGGAAGGTGTCGTAGGCCGCGGCCGGGATCGAGCCGCGCACCGAGATGCCCGCCGCGATCGACCGCGACGCCCGCAGCAGCCGCGACCCGAACCGGCGGGTCGTCCCGAGCGCCACCACCGGCGCGTGCCGGCGTTCCCTGGTCAGGAACTGGGAGGGGAAGTCGAGGATCCCGTTGACGTCCGCGCCCCGGAACCCGTAGATCGACTGGTCGGGGTCGCCCACCACGATCAGGTCGCGCCCGTCACCGGCCAGCGCCTGCAGCAGGGCGACCTGGCTCGGGTCGGTGTCCTGGTACTCGTCCACGAACACGCACGCGAACTCCGCCCGGAGCTCGGCCGCATGCCGCTCGGCCTCGATCACCCCGCGCATGATCAGGTCGGGGTAGTCGATCGCCGACTGCGCCCCCAGCACGTCGAGATACTGTTCCAGGAACCATCCGGCCGCGACGAACTCCTCGATGCGCTCCTCCCGGCCGAGCGCCACCAGCTGGTCGGGGTCGAGCCCGCGCTCGCGCGCCCGCGCGATCACGGTCTGCACCTCGCGCGCGAACCCGCGGGTGCCGATCGCCATCCGGAACCGCTCCGGCCACCTCACCGACTCCGGGTGGTCGGCCAGCAGCTCCTGCAGCACCACGTCGGCCTCCGGCGCCGAGAGCAGCGTCAGCGGGGCGGCGTAGAGCTCGGCCGGCGCGTAGCGGCGCACCAGGCCGTAGGCGAAGGAGTGGAACGTCGAGGAGACCGCCCCGGACAACGTCCGCCCCAGCCGCGCCGTCACCCGGTCACGCAGCTGCTCGGCGGCCTTGCGGGAGAAGGTCAGCGCGAGCAGCTGGTCAGGACGTACGCCGCGATTCTCGATCCGGTCGACGACCGCCTCGACCAGCGTGGTCGTCTTGCCGGTCCCCGGTCCGGCCAGCACGAGCAGCGGTCCGCCGGGATGCTCCACGACCGACCGCTGGTGCTCGTCGAGCACCGGCACACCGATAGCGCTCGGCGGCGGGGCAAGGCGGTAGGAGACACTCACGGGCTCCACCCAACCAGAGAGCACCGACATCCGAGCGGGTCGAGATCAATTCGGATCAGACGTCGTGCCCCAGACGCATCCTCACCTCGACCACGTCGTCGAGATCGAGGCCCTCCGCCTTCCGGACGACCACCTTCAACGGCAGCAGATAGGTGCCGTCCTTGGGGAAGAGCGCGGTGGTGAACGTGGTCGCGCCGATGGTGGCGGTGACGGCGACCTGCCCCCAGTACTCCAGACCCCGGGCATCCTCCTTGAGGTCCTCGGCGTCCTCGACAGGCATCGGCACGTAGTAGAACGGCGCCGGCCCGCGCCACTCGATGACTGCTCCTTCGAACGCGTACTCCATCCCTACTCCGCAGTGCCTGGGGCGAGCTCGAAGTCGTCGAAGTCGAACCCGGGCGAGACTACGCAGGAGACGAGCGCGTCCTCGGCCGAGGGGACCGTACGCTGCCACACCCCCGCCGGCACGACCGCCTGCGGCATCTGGCCGGCGGCGACGTCCACCCCGACGAGCACGGTCTCCCCCGCGACCGGAGCCTCGCCGGCGCCGCCGAGCTGCAGGGACACGACGCCGGTGTGCGCCAGCCAGATCTCGTCCGAGGTGACGCGGTGCCACGCGGACGACTCCCCGGCCAGGAGCCGGAAGTAGATCAAGGTCGCGGTCGGACGCACCCGCCCGTCGGACAGGGTGACGGTCTCGGCAGCAGCCCAGGTCTGCCGGAACGCCCCGCCTTCGGGATGCGGCGCGAGGTCAAGAGCGGAAGTGATGGAGTCAGCGGTCACCCGGCTCATTGTGCCGGGTCTCGTTGGCCGGGTCGTCGGGGAAGCGCGGGTCGCCGAGCAGGTACTGCCAGATCAGTCCCGGCTTCTCGTGCGGCACCGGCTCGGGGCCGCCGACCGAGCGGCCCTCGACCGCGTCCCAGACGGCGTCGACGGGACGGGCCACCCGGCGTACGACCTTTCCGGCCAGACCCGTGTGCGGCAGGTGGGGATGCGGGCGCGTAGGCGCCCTCCGCTCCGCGGCGGCCATCCGCTCGGCGATCAGGAGAAGCTCGTCGTCGGTGGCCTCCTCGGCGAGGCGCGAGACCAGCTCGCCCTCCCTCGACTCCTGGTCGATGAGCGCCTCCTCGACCTCGCCCCACAGCGCCGGCCACCCGTGGGTGGTCTCCCAGGTGGAGCCGTACTCGTGCGCCTTCACGTGGAAGAGCAGCACCTCCAGGTGTCGCGCCGTGGGGAGGTAGTCATGGACCAGACCTGCTCCGCCCTCGCAGTGAGCGGAGACCGCCGGCAGCAGTGCCTCGTCCACCGCGTGCAGGTGGCGGGACGTACCGGCGTTGAACTGGTCGATCGGTGGGCAGCCCCGGCGGGTCTGCTCCGGCCTGGCGATGATGCTCCGAGCGTGGGCCAGGCGCCCAGCGAGCTCGTCGTGCTTGCGTCGCAGCTCGTCCTGCAACACGGTCGTGGTGGCCATCTGCCTCACCTCGGCTGCTAGGGGGTCACCTTCCAGAATGCGCCCCTTCTCACCCCCGCGCAACAGGCAACCTGCGATCAGACGTCGGCGGGCCGCTCGTTGTAGACCCCGGCCAGGTTCTGGCCGCTCAGCGCCGCGATCGCCGCCATCACCTCGTCGGTCAGGGCTCGGCGGGCCTTGCCGAGAGGTACGCCGTCGAAGCGGCCGGCCACCTGGATCGACTGCCCGAACTCGACGGTGACCTTCGCCAGCCGCGGCAGGCTCGACCCGACCGGCTGGAGCTCCGCGGTCCCCCGCAGACCCACCGGCACCACGGGCACGCCGGCGGTCAGCGCCAGGTGCGCCACCCCGGTGCGCCCGCGGTAGAGCAGGCCGTCGCGCGACCGGGTGCCCTCCGGGTAGATCCCGAACGCCTCACCCTTGTTCAGGACCTTCAGGGCCACCTCCAGCGAGCCGAGCGCGGCCTGCGGGTCGTCGCGGTCCACGGGCAGCATCCCCATGCCCTCGAACCACGCTCTCTGGGCAGCGCCCTTGAGCCCGGTGCCGGTGAAGTAGTCGGACTTGGCCAGGAAGTGCACGGGCCGGGGCGAGACCGACGGGATCACGATCGAGTCGGCGAAGCTGAGGTGGTTGCTGGCCAGGATCACCCCGCCGGTGCGCGGGACGTTCTCGGCCCCCGTCACCGTGGGACGCCAGACCGCGCGCAGAACGGGGGGTACGACGGCGTGGAGGACGCGATACATCACGGGATCATCGTAGGCGGCAACCACATCGCTTCGCGCAGGTCCACAGCCCCCGAGACACGTCGCGGGGTGCCCTCCTCGAGATAGGCCTGCCGGGCCTCCTCGCCGTGGGAGGCGGGGAGCGAGCCATCGGCCCGCACCACCCGCCACCACGGCATCCCGGCGCCCTCGCGCGCCATCACCGAACCGACCTGCCGAGGCCCGCCTCCGAACTCGTCGAAGAGGGCATCGGCGATCGCGCCGTACGTCGTCACCGAACCGCGTGGGATCTGCTCGACGATCCGCAGCACAGCCTCGACGTACGCCTCCCGGTCGGTCATGCCCGGCAGGTTAGCGCGCTGTCAGAGGCTGCCGTCAGAGGCTCCTGTCAGAGGACGCCGGTGAAAGGCTCGGTGCCATGAACCAGACGCAGACCGGAGATGCCCGAGGTCGCCTGGGCGTACTCCAGCTCGAGGTCGAGGTCGCCGATGTTGTTGGAGCCCGGGAGCGGGAGCAGGCCGAGCGTCGACAGGGTGCCGACGGCCTTGCCCTCGGAGTTCAGGAAGCCCGATCCGGAGTCACCGGGGATGCCCGGGGTGAGGTTGTAGAGCGGGTGCGACCATCGGGTGCCGCTGTCCCCGAGCGAGAGGCCGATCTTCGGCGAGAGCAGGTCCAGGTCGGCGCGCACCGAGGAGTTGCCGTAGGAGTAGACCCGGTCACCGGCGGCGGTGCCGTCGGTGTCGATCCCGGTCGGACCGCCCCAGATCGGCACGCTCGGGTTGACCTTGCCCTTGTCACCGGAGCTCACCTTGACCAGCGCGAGGTCGTTGTAGGCGCAGGTGTTTTCGTCGGTGGTGTCCCGCTGCTGCATGGTCACCCACGAGGAGTACGCCAGCGTGCCCTTCCCGATGACGGTGCCCTCGGTCAGCAGCGAACCGCCCTCGTTGAAGGTCACCGGGGTGCCCAGCGGGAGCGACTCGGCCGCGCACCCGTTGGTGTCGGTGGCCTCGCCCAGGCCGGCACAGTGGGCGGCGTAGCCGACGTAGACGTTGGCAGCGGAGTCGGTGTAGACGAAGTTGGCGGTGCACTGGGCACCCTTGGTGTACATCTGCACGCCCGGGGTGATGGTGGCCGTGTCGGCCGGAGCCCAGGCGTGCGCCGGCGCCGGGATCAGGGCCGGCACCAGCGCGGCGGTCAGGGCGGTCGCGGCGAAGGCTGCGGCGCGGCGTACGGAACGGGTGCGGAGCATGTGGGGGCCTCGTCTCTGAAGTGATGTGACTCACAAGTAACGAGGCTCGACACCCCGGGGTTACGGGACCGCCACCACCACGGTGTTGCCCTGGAACGAGGTGCCGTCCCAGTCGTCGCACGTCACCACGACCAGCTTCGGCTCGCCGTCGGTGTCGAAGAGCCGCTTGCTGCGCTTGGCGACCTGCTCCTTGGAGAGGTCGCGCACCGACCGAACGGTGTAGCTGAACTCCTCGTCCTTGGTCCGCACGACGATTTCGTCACCCTCCTCGACCTCGCCCAGCCGGTCGAGGATGCCGCCGCCGTTGTGCAGGGTGTGCCCGACGATCAGCACCGAGCCGGCGTCCGCGCCGGGCTTCGCACCGCCCTTCCACCAGCCCATGAGCGAGGCGTCGGCCGGCGGGGTGAGCGTGCCGCCCTCCATCGCCAGCGGCACCACGTCGGCGTGCACGTTGAGCGACTCGATGGAGACGCCGCGTACCTTGCCCTTCTTCTTGGGCACCTCGGCCAGCGCCTCGGCCGGGATCGAGGACGTCGTCGCGGGCGGGGTCGCGTTGGCCTTCTGCGCCTCGTCGATCTTGATGTAGTAGTCGTACGCGGCATAGCCGAGCACGCCGACCGCGACCACGAGGACGACGACGAAGATCTCGCCGATGAAGGTCCTCAGGCTGGGTTGACCGTTGCTCACTCGGCCGAGCGTGCCACAGCCTCAGCTCGTTTGCGACGTACGGCCAGTCCGGCCCCCGCCCCCATCAGCAGTGCACCGACCCCGGCGAAGACATAGGACGGAGGTACGCCGCGAGTCGGGTCCGCGACGTTCGACTCCAGCCTCTCCGGGTCGATCGCAGTGCCGACGGCCGCGCCGGAGGCCGGCTCCGGGGCCTGGTCGCTCGCGTGGGCAGGGGCACCGAGAAGCAGTCCGCCGGCCAGGGTGGCACCGGCGAGCGTCGCGCTGAGACGAGCGCGTGTGGACAACGTCGAATCCTCCGAGGTTCGGGCATTGATGCAACTCCGCCCCCCGCAGCTGCGATCGCAAAACTATCGGGTACGCCACGTACAGATAAAGCCAGCGGCGACCCCAGAGGGGCCACCGCTGGCCTACAGTTCAGTAACCCTCAGTAGGAGGGCTGGGAGGGGTCGATCTGGTTGACCCACGCCACCACGCCACCACCGACGTGGACCGCGTCCGCGTAGCCGGCACCCTTGGCGATCGCGAGCACCTCGGCGCTGCGTACGCCGCTCTTGCAGTGGAACACGAGCGGCTTGGCACCATCTGAGGTGAGCTCGGCGACCTGAGGGATCGCGTTGCCGTTGAGGAACTCGCCCTTGGGGATCAGGACGGCGCCGGGGATCTGGTTGATCTCGTACTCGTTCGGCTCACGCACGTCGACGAGGACGAAGTCGCGGCTGCCCTCCTCGCGCTCCTTGATCATCTCGGAGAGCTGGTTGACCGAGATGGTCGAGCCGGCCGCGGCGTCGGCCGCCTCGGTGGAGATCGCACCGCAGAAGGCGTCGTAGTCGATCAGGTCGGTGACCGTCGCGTTCTCCCCGCACAGCGCGCAGTTGGGGTCCTTGCGGACCTTCAGCTTGCGGTACTCCATCTCGAGTGCGTCGTAGATCATCAGCTTGCCGACCAGCGGCTCACCGATGCCGGTCAGCATCTTGATGGCCTCGTTGACCTGGATCGAGCCGATCGAGGCGCAGAGCACACCCAGCACGCCGCCCTCGGCGCAGGAGGGGACCATGCCCGGGGGCGGGGGCTCCGGGTAGAGGCAGCGGTAGCACGGGGCGTCGTCGGTCAGGGTCGGCGCGAACACCGAGGCCTGTCCGTCGAAGCGGTAGATCGAGCCCCAGACGTACGGGATGCCCAGGAAGTAGGCCGCGTCGTTGACCATGTAGCGGGTCGCGAAGTTGTCGGTGCCGTCGACGATCAGGTCGTAGCCGGTGAAGATCTCGCGCACGTTGTCGTTGTCGAGCCGCACGTCGTGCAGCACGATGTCGACGTACGGGTTGACCTCCTTGATCGCCGCCGCGGCCGACTCCGCCTTCGGCTGGCCGACCGTCGACTGCTTGTGGATGATCTGGCGCTGCAGGTTGGACTCGTCGACCTCGTCGAACTCGACGATGCCGAGAGTGCCGACGCCTGCCGCGGCCAGGTAGAGCAGGGCGGGCGAGCCGAGACCGCCAGCGCCGATGACCAGCACCTTGGCGTTCTTCAGGCGCTTCTGCCCGGCCATGCCGACGTCGGGGATGATGAGGTGGCGGCTGTAGCGGCGCACCTCGTCGATCGTCAGCTCGTCAGCGGGCTCCACGAGCGGGGCTAGGGACACAACTGCTCCTCAGTTCGGACGTACGTATGCCTACTTGAACACCGCAGGCACATCTCCATGTTCCCTCATTCGTGGGCGAGGCAACGACGCGTCCCGCGATCCGAGTACCAGCGGGTAGGCTGCTGGGGTGACCACGCACCAATCCGAGCTCGACCCCACTCGACCGCGAGGGGCCCGACTGCCCCGAACGGAACGACGAGCCCAGCTTCTCGAATCCGCTCTCGAGGTCTTCGTCGCCTACGGCTTCCACGCTGCCGCGATGGACGACATCGCCGAGAGGGCCGGAGTCTCGAAGCCCGTTCTCTACCAGCACTTCCCCGGCAAGCTCGACCTCTATCTGGCCCTGCTGGAGAAGTCCGCGAACGAGATCATCGATCGCTGCCGGGAGGCCCTGGCGTCGACCGACGAGAACAAGGAGCGCGTGGCCCGCACCGTCGAGGTCTTCTACGACTACGTCGCCTCCGAGTCCGGTGCGTTCCGGCTCGTCTTCGAGTCCGACCTGACCAACGACCCCGCCGTGCGCGAGCAGGTCGACCGGGTCACCAACGAGTGCGCCGAGGTCATCGCCGAGGTCATCGCCGAGGACACCGGCTTCGCTCCCACCGCCTCCCACCTGCTCGCCGTGGGCCTGGTCGGCCAGATCCAGGTCAGCGCGCGCTACTGGCTCCACAACAACGGCGAGCTCTCCCAGGCCGACGCGGCGCGTCTGGTCGCCGGGCTCGCCTGGCGCGGCATCGGCGGCTACCCCAAGACCGACTGAATCCATTCCAATCAGCTCGAAGTTCCGCTCGTAGCGCAACAACGGGGTTCCTCACGGTCCGTGTGAGAGGATTCCGAAGCATTGATCGACCCATCGCAAGGAGGACCCGTGGAGGTCAAGATCGGCGTCCAGCAGGCCGCCCGTGAGCTCGTCGTAGAGACCGAGGAGTCCAGCGAATCGGTGGAGAAGCTCATCGCCGACGCCCTCGGCGGCGGCGCTGTGCTCGCTTTGACCGACAGCAAGGGCCGGAAGGTCATCGTCCCGACCGAGAAGCTCGCCTACATCGAGATCGGCCCGGCCAAGGTCGGCAAGGTCGGGTTCGCCGGCTGAACCGATCCGGACCGTACGACTCAGGGATGGCCCTGATTCCGGTGGCGAACTTCCGGGTTTGAGCCATGTTGTCCGTGCAATGTCGTCTCAACAGGTGCAATATCGAGGGATAGGCGCATTCATGGCGCCCTCACAACCTGAAGGGATCTGGGCATGATCGGGACCATCATCACCGTCCTCGTCGGCGGCGTCATCATCGGGCTCCTCGGCAAGTTCCTCGCCCCGGGTAGCCGGGACAACATTCCGTTCTGGCTGGTCGTCGTCTGCGGAATCGTGGGCATGCTCGTCGGCGGCTGGATCTACTACGCGATCTTCGGCGTTGCCGGCAACGTCGCGGGCAACCCGAACTACGACATGTGGAACACGTCCAAGGGCATCGACTGGTGGCGTCACCTGTGGCAGGTCGTCGTCGCGGCCATCGCGGTCGTCGTGGCCGCCGGCATCACCGGAAAGTCCAAGGCCTGAGCCTCGTCCAGGTCATCTCGAAGCGGTCCCGCCCCTTGGGGTGGGGCCGCTTCTGCTGTTGCAGGTACGCCCCACCAACCCCCGCCGGCTACGTGTAACACGTCGTTCGTAGGACTACTCGCCCTATTGGAACGACCGGATAGTCCTACGAACGACGTGTTACACGCCAGCCAGCCTCACCAGTTCGGCTGAGCCGGAGGCTGCGGCGAGGCCACGTCCGGCGGCCGGATGAGGTAGACGATCCGCCCGGAGCGGGCCCAGGCGCGGTCGAGCTCGCCCACGTCGTACGTCGCCCGCACCTCCGCATCGCTGACGATCCGATGGGAGGCGGGGTCGTGGACGACGGGGTCGCCTTCCTCGTCGAAGCCGGTCAGCACGAGCAGGTGACCGTTGGTGACATACCCGGCGCCGGTCAGCTCGCCGTCCTGGTGCGAGACGGCCAGCACGAGCGGGATCCCGGCCTCGAGGAATCGGGCGGCCTCGGCGAAGGAGCGGAGCCTGGTGACGTACGCGACCAGGCCGCGGGTGCCCGCATAGGCGGTGTTGAAGGCCCAGTTGCCGGCACCACCGAAGGACTCGTCGTAGACCTCCCTGACGGTGAATGGCACCTGCGGGTCAGGGGTCTCGTAGTCCACCCAGGCCGTCTCGGCGGGCGTCGGCCCAACGCCCCAGAAGTCGGCGATCATCGCCGTCGAGGCGGCACTGCACCAGGACTGCCCGCCACCGTCCCACTGCGGGTAGCGGTCACGGTGGAGCTGCTGCGAATAGGCGGGTACGCCACCCACGACCGTCCCGCGAGGCACCGCCTCCGGGGCCGGCGCCGAGTCCCGGGCGCCGGCCGAGACCATCGCCCCGAGCAGGCTCGCCCGCGGCATCTGGGCCGAGCCGAACGACCTCAGCCGCAGCGAGAACGAGGTGAACCGGTGCCCGTCCCGCCCCAGGATCGTGTCGTCGTCCGCGACCGCGACCGGATCGTCCTGACCGGCGACGGAGGTGGAGGTGAAGGCCGGGTCCGAGGACCAGCGAGCCAGCACCAGCCAGCCGCTTCGCTCCCCCGACTCGGCAACCACCTGAGCCGCGACCTCGACCCAGGTCCCGGGCGGGGTCACCACGTTCCAGGAGGCGACCAGCTCGTCGAAGCAGAAACCCGGGCTGACCTCGGGCGACACCCAAGCATTGGCCTTCGGGTCAATCTGCTCGCCCGACCAGCCGGTCCAGAGGACGTCAGTGCTCAAGCCCGAGCTTGCCCATTCGCTCGACGTGGCGCTGGGTGAGCCGGGTGAGCATCTCGCCGATCGTGCCGAGGTCGAGGCCCGGAAGGTGGCCGCCGGCGATCAGGTCACTGAGCCCCTCGCGGGTGGCCGCGACCTGCTGGGCCTGGGTGATCGCCTCGCCCATGAGGCGACGGCCCCACAGCGCCAGCCGTCCGCCGATGAGGTGATCGGCCTCGATGCCGGCCCGCACCCGGTCCACCACGAAGTCGGCGCGCCCGGCGTCCTCGAGGGTGGTGACCACGAGCTTGTGGGTGTCCTCGTCGAGGAAGCCGGCGACCTCACGGTAGAAGTCGTTGGCGAGCCCGTCCCCGACGTACGCCTTCACCAGCGACTCCCACCAGTCGGCGGGCTTGGTGTGGGTGTGGAACTCGTCGAACCCCTCGCGCAGCGGCTCCATGGCCGCGTACGGGTCGGTCCCGAGCTCCACCAACCGGTCGAGGACCGGCTGGATCTTGGCGTGCTGAGCGGCCGCCATCGCGAGAAGAGCCGTCTTGTCCTCCAGGGAGGGCGCCATCTTGGCGTCGTCGGTCAGCCTCTCGACAGCCGAGACCTCGCCATAGGCGACCGCTCCGAGAAGGTCGATGACGGCAGCCTTGTAAACAGGATCACCGAACGGATCCTGAGGACCCGTGAACTCTGACGATGCAACCACGAGAGAACCCTACCGATAGAATGCCTTTTGACCGACCCAGCGCCGCTGATATTCAGCTTTCATATCGCGGCGGCTCGGATCCCGTATGTGCGCGGCGTGGCACTCGCTTGGCAAGCTCGAGACACCCGTGAGTCGCTCGCCGCATTCGATGAGACAAGCGAGTAGCGACGAAATCATGACAACGTTCAAGGACCTCGGTGTTCATCCCGAGATCTGCGCTCCGCTCGAGCGCAAAGGCATCACCACCCCCTTCGCCATCCAGGAGATGACCCTCTCGGTCGCCCTGCAGGGCACCGACCTGATCGGCCAGGCCCGCACCGGGTCCGGCAAGACGCTGGCCTTCGGCATCCCGGTGGTGCAGCGCAGCGTGTCCCCCAAGGACCCTGACTACATCGACCTCCCGCAGGGCAAGCCGCAGGCGCTGATCGTGGCTCCGACCCGAGAGCTGGCCATGCAGGTCTCGGCCGAGATCTCGCTGATCTCCGAGGACCGCGGCCTCCGCGTGCTGACCGTCTACGGCGGCGCCGGCTACGACCCCCAGATCGACGCGCTGGAGAAGGGCGTCGACATCGTGGTCGGCACCCCCGGCCGCCTGATCGACCTGGCCAACCGGAAGGTCCTCGACCTCTCCCACGTGCACGCCCTCGTCCTCGACGAGGCCGACGAGATGCTCGACCTCGGGTTCCTGCCCGACGTGGAGAAGCTCGTCACCCTCACCCCGGAGACCCGCCAGACGCTGCTCTTCTCGGCCACCATGCCGGGTGCGATCGTGGCGCTGGCGCGCTCCTACATGCGCCACCCGATGAACATCCGCGCCGAGTCGGCGAGCGAGCGCGAGACCGTGCCCGCCACCGCGCAGTTCGTCTACCAGGCCCACGACCTCGACAAGCCCGAGATGATCGGCCGCCTGCTGCAGTGCGAGGACCACGACAAGGTCGTCGTCTTCGCCCGCACCAAGCGGCAGGCACAGCGCGTGGCCGACGACCTCGCCGAGCGCGGCTTCCTGGCCTCTCCCCTGCACGGCGACATGCAGCAGGCCGCCCGCGAGCGGGTGATGCAGAAGTTCCGTGACGGCAAGGTCGACGTCCTGGTGGCCACCGACGTCGCCGCCCGCGGCATCGACGTCACCGGCGTCTCCCACGTGGTCAACTACACGACCCCCGACGACGAGAAGACCTACGTCCACCGCATCGGCCGCACCGGCCGCGCCGGCGCCACCGGTGTCGCGGTCACGTTCGTCGACTGGGCCGACCTCCACAAGTGGAAGATGATCAACAAGGCTCTCGACCTTCCCTTCGACGAGCCGGCCGAGACCTACTCCTCCTCGGAGCACTTCCTCCACGACATGGGCATCCCGAAGGGCACCAAGGGCCGGATCAAGGCCGCCGCGCCCGCGAAGCCCAAGGACAAGGACTCCGGCAAGGACGGCGAGAAGCGCGAGCGCGCTCCCCGCAACCGCGACCGTCAGCGCACCCGTTCGCGCGGCGGCCAGGTCGTCGACAAGTCCGCTGCCCCGGCTGCGGCCGAGTCCGCCGAGTCCACGAAGCCCGCCGACGGCGAGGCCAAGGCCGAGGGCTCCGCACCCCGTCGTCGCCGTCGCCGCCGCTCGTCGGGCTCGGGCGGCTCCGCGCCCAAGGCCGACGCCTGAGCTGCCAGGGCCAGGCTAAGGAATCACGACCACCTTGGTGCCGAGCCGCGCGAAGCGCCACATCGCCTTCGCGTCCGGCTCGGCCTGGCGGATGCACCCGTGCGACAGCGGTGTGCCGAGCTGGGCGCGGGTCTGCACGCGCTTGCCCTTGTCCACCGGGATGTTGTGGAAGCCGATCGCGGCGCGGGGGCCCTTGGTGAAGCGTACGAACCACTTCATCCGGCCCGAGTCGTCGATCCCCTTCGCGTGCTCGGAGCGGGAGAAGACCTTGTAGGTGCCGGGCTCGAGGTTGTCGTAGGCGCTGCCCGAGACCGGATAGGTACGCCGCGTCCGATCGCCCGCGGAGACGATCCAGACCCGCTGACGGCTGATCGAGAAGACGGCCCGGCGACCGGTGCCGGAGTCGTCCGGGAGCACCTTTTCCGCAGCGGCGACCCGCGCGTCGACGTGGCGGTCGATCGCGGCCTCACGCTGGCTGTCATGCGGCCAGACCGGGGTGCGGGCCGCGCCGTCCGCGCCCAGCTTCATCCCGCTGTCGGCCGCGCTGGGCCGGCCATTGGCCACCGGCTCGGCGATGACCTCCATCCCGACGTACAGACCGGCCGATGTCATCAAGGACGCGACGAAGAGCATCTTGGTGCGCCTGAGGGGCCGCGATCTCATGTGCCGCCCAGTGCGGTTCACTTCGCCATCACGCGCCCGAGTCCCCCTGCTAAATCCACGTCGAACATCATCCAAACACGTATCACCGCAAGTCAACTGTCACACGACAGACAGAAACCGTGATTCCGCTGGCGAACCGACGGCCCGGCGCCTGGATCGCCATCGCGACCCGTGGTGGCAGGATTGCCCCATGTCGAACCCCACCTCCCTGGTCACCGGCGCAACCGCCGGCATCGGACTCGCCTTCGCCCAGCAGCTCGCTGCCCGCGGACACGACCTCGTCCTCGTCGCCCGTGACGAGGAGCGCCTCGACGGCGTCGCCAAGAATCTGACGGACGCTCACGGCATCGGTGTCGAGGTGCTCCGCGCCGATCTGACCGACAGCGCCGATCTGGCCAGGGTCGAGGCCCGTCTGGCCGATGCCGATCACCCGGTCGACCTGCTGGTCAACAACGCCGGCCACGGCCTCAAGCGCCGCTTCCTCGACAACACCGCCGATGAGGAGACCGCGATGGCGGAGGTGCTCGTGATCGCCCCGCTGCGCCTCTCCCACGCCGCGCTGCGCGGCCAGGTGGCCCGCGGCCACGGCGGCATCATCAACGTCGGCTCCGTCGCCTCCTACCTTCCCCGCGGCACCTACTCGGCCGCCAAGGCGTGGATCAACTCCTTCACGGAGTGGGCCCACAACGAGTACGCCGGCCAGGGCATCAAGATCATGGCCCTGCTGCCGGGATTCACCAAGACCGAGTTCCACGAGCGCCTCGGCTCCGGCTACGACTCTGCCCCCTCCTGGATGTGGCTCGACGTCGACGACCTGGTCCGTGAGGCGCTCGAGGACTACGACGCCGACAAGACCTTCTCGATCCCGAGCAAGCGCTACAAGGCCCTGGCCACCATGGCCCGAGTGGTCCCGTCCGGCGTACTCCAGAAGTTCCAGTCGCTGGGCCGCAAGTAGTCCCAGAGACGACCGGAGCGAGGTCGAGCGGCGAGCGTGGTCGTCCGCTTGCGCCGAGCGAGGGAGTGACCGCGCGTAGCGCGGACGTACGCGCCCGTTACGCGCCAGCAGATGGGCGCGTACGTCTGAAACTGACCAGCCCAGGATCAGGCGTTGGCGATGAAGGTCGTGACCGCGTCGGCGACCATTTGGACGGCGATCGCCGAGAGGAGCAGACCGGCGATCCTGGTGATGAGCAGGACGCCGGACTCCTTGAGGACCTTGAGGATCGGGACGGAGAAGATCATGCCGAGGAGCAGGGTGAGGTGCACGACGACCAGGCCGAGGCCGAGGCCGAAGCCGTCCGCGACGGAGTCGACGTCCTGGGTGAAGACCATGGTGGCGACGATCGCACCCGGACCCGCCAGGAGCGGGGTGCCGAGGGGCACCATCGCCACGTTGGCGCCCGCCGCGGCCACCGGGTCGTCGAAGTTGTCGGTGAGCAGCTCGAGCGCCACCAGCAGCAGGAGCAGGCCGCCGGCGCACTGCAGCGCCTCGAGGGAGATGTGCAGGTAGTGCAGGATCGCCTGTCCGAACAGCGCGAAGATCGTGATCACCAGGAACGAGACGGCGACCGCGAGGACCGCCGCCCGACGCTGCTTGCCCGCTGACTGCCCGGCGGTCAGCGAGAGGAAGACCGGGATCGTTCCGACCGGGTCCATGATCACGAAGAGCGTCACGAACGTGGAGACGAAGAGCTCGGTCAACGTACGACCTCGGGGGTGGCTCGTCCGGAGGCGGCCGCGGCTGCGGCGGCGCGCTCCAGGAGCCGCTCGTACTCGGCGGGTGCAGTGGTGTTCACTCCCAGATGGTGACCCACCTTCCCGGTGCCGTGGTAATCGCTGGATCCGGTCACCACGAGGTCGAGGTTGCGGGCGATCACCCGCAGCTTCTCGCGCACTTCCGGGCTGTGATCCTGGTGGTCGACCTCGAGCCCGGACAGGCCCGCGTCGACCAGTGCGGAGAGGGCCGCCTCGTCGGGCTGCTCGCGTCCGGACCGGCCCCAGGGATGGGCGATCACGGTGACTCCCCCGGCGGCGGCGACGGTGCGGATCATCGGCTCGAGCGGGGCGGCGTAGCGGTTGACGTACGCAGGCTTTCCGGCGCCGAGGTAGCGGTTGAAGGCCTCGTCGCGACTGCCCACGTACCCCTTGGCGACGAGCGCGTCGGCCAGGTGCGGGCGCCCCGAGGCGGCGGCATCACCGGAGACGGCGGCGACGTCCTCGAGGGACACCTCGATGCCGAGACGCTCCAGCCGGGCCAGCATCAGCGGCAGCCGTCCGTCGCGGCCGGCCAGGACACGGCCGAGCTCCTCGACCAGCGGCGGGTGGGTCCGGTCCGGCAGGTAGGCCAGCAGGTGCACCCCGTGGCCGGCGTGGATGGTGCTGATCTCCATGCCCCGCACCAGCTCGATCCCGGCCTCGGCCGCAGCAGTGGCCGCCTCGTCCCAGCTGTCGGCGGTGTCGTGGTCGGTGATCGCGACGACATCGAGGTCCGCTGCCTTCGCCGCGCGCACCAGCTCGGTGGGCGAATCGGTCCCGTCGCTCACCCGCGAGTGAGTATGGAGGTCGATGCGCACCCGCCTATCCTAGGGCGCGTTCCACCAAGTTCCACCGGGGCCACCGAAGGGCAGCTCGACCATCTGTACGCCCAGATCGTCGACCTGGCGCAGGTGCCAGCCGTCCTGGAGCATGAGCATCGCCGTGGCCGGGCGGAAGACCAGCCACAGCCAGCGGCCGGCGGCCTCGCCGACGACCACCGACCGCTCCCACTCCTCGGCGCCGTTGGTCCACTGGGTGATCGGCCACAGCGGCACCAGCTGCCGCTGCCCGGCGACCCGGACCTTCGTCGTGGGCGGTCCGGTGCAGGCGTCGATGCCGGGGTCCGGTCCTTCCGTACGCGCACACCGTGCGCCCAGCCCGACGCCGGCCTCCTCGGCCACGACGGTCATCTCGACCGGTCCGTCGTCGGGGGTCACACCCGTCAGCGTGAGCAGCGTCGCCGAGCCCTTGGCCTCGTCGCTGACAACCGCGAGGTCGGCGATCGACCAGCCCGACTCGACCGGCCAGGGGACGTAGGTGGGCACGTCACCGGCCAGCGAGAGGACCTGCACCAGGTCCTCGTAGGAGGCCAGATCCGAACGCCACACCGGCGTCACCACACCGTGCTCGGGACACGACTTGCTGCCGCCGGTACCGATGCTCGCCACCGGTGTCGCGCAGCGTGGACAGCCAACCGCAAGAGCCACCCCCTAACGGTGACCCGTGCCATCCGTCTGGTCAAGCGGTCCGGTCAGGCGTCGGCGGCTTGTTTCGCGCGCGTGCGGGTGATCGCCCACTCGATCAGGTCGGCGAGCGCGGCCACGGCGTCGTCGGCCGCTTCGTCGGCCGCATCGTCGGACCCGCCGGGCGACCACTGCGGGACCGTCTCAGGACCCCACCCGGGGCGAGACCCGACGGCGGCCCGCTCGAGCAACCACTCCCGCAGTGGTACGTGGGTGGCGGCCGCCACCGCCGCGATCCGGTCCTCGGTGACCGTCGACGGGTCGGTACCACTGACCTCGACCGGGGTGAGGTCGGCCCAGTCGCCGTGCAGGACGACACCCTGACGCTGGAGCGCGGCGACCTGCTGTCGTGCGCTCCTCTCGACCCACGGCGCGACCCGCAGCCCGAGGGGCTGGTCGTCGACGTCGAGGTCGCGCATGAGCCGTTTGGCGAGCACGTGCTTGCGGAGCCGGATACCGGCCGGGAACCGCAGACCCCGCAGCTCGAGCTCCAGGTTGAGGCGGCGCAGCACGTCGGCGCGTACGACACCGAGGGAGGCGTTGCGCGACATCGGCGTCGAGACGTCGCCGAACCCGAAGCCGATCACCTCGCCGAACCGCTCCAGGAGCACCTCGGACGGACCTCCCGGCGGGGGCACGGTGACCACGTGCACCGGCCCGGCGGCGCTCCAGCGCTTCGCGATCGCCGCCGCGTCCTGCTCCTTCCAGAACCGGTTCGTGCTGGTCATCAGGTCGGGCAGCGACCACCGGGGCCGCATCTGCTTGGCCGAGGCGAGGAACTCGGGCCAGGTCCACAGCTCGCCGTTCTGCACCACCTCCTGCCACATCGCCGGCAGGTTGCGGTTAAGGTCGCGTACGGAGACCACGATCTCGACGGAGGCGAAGGAACGGGCGACCTCCTCGACCACGGCCGTACCGGCCGGGGCGAGCAGCTCGGCGGAGAGGACCGCGCTTCCTGGCCAGGCGTTGATCTCCTCGACGAGCCGGTCCCAGGATCCCCCGATCGAACGGTCGCCGGCCAGCGACCAGGCCCGCCCGCGGACGTCCCAGACCGCGTCGACCTGCTCTCGCCAGCTCTTTCCCGGGACGAGTATGCCGAGCTCACGCAGGTGTTCTCGATGCGCGAAGAGCGCATGTTGCAGGGACGTGGTCCCCGACTTCATCGTGCCGACATGGATGATCACACGGCGTGCCACAACTACCCCTTCCAGCGGCCGCGGGATGGTACGGCCGCCCTCCAGAGGTAGTGATCCAGCCTGTGGGTTCGACCCGGGCCGGCTATGGAGGGGCTATGTGTTCCAGCTCTTCACGACCGGCTGCCCGTGGTGGGCATCCAGCAGCGAGACGGTCGCGGTGTCCAGCCGGAAGAGCCGTCCTTCGGTGACCGGGAGGCCCAGCCACACCGCGGCCAGGGCGCACAGCGCGTGTCCGTGGGAGAAGACCAGGGTGTCGCCGTCGCGCTCTCGGGCGGCCGAGGCGACGCGGCCCAGCCTCTCCTGGACGGCGGCCGCGGCCTCTCCCCCGGGCGTCTTCGCGGTCCACAGGCTCCAGTCGGGGTCGGTGCGGTGGATCTCGTCGGTGGTGATGCCCTCGTAGTCGCCGTAGTCCCACTCGACCAGGTCGTCGGTGAGGACCGCGTCCGGGAAGCCCGCGAGCTCAGCCGTACGCAGCGCCCGCTGTCGCGGGGAGGTCAGCACCGCGGCGTACGTCCGCTCGGCGAGCCTGGACGCGAGCTCCTTGGCGGCCTCCTCCCCCTCGGGCAGGAGGGGAAGGTCGGTGCGGGAGGTGTGCCGGCCGTTGAGGGACCACTCGGTGGTGCCGTGCCTGACGAGGTAGAGGGCCATGCCCCCATCCAACCAGCCCCCGGCCCTACCGGCTGGTCACGCCCGCGTGATGAACCGGTTGACCTCGCGGACGAACAGGTTGGGCGCGAGATCGGCCGCCGTCGAGAGGGCCCTGGCCGGAAGACCGACGGTGGTGTGCACCTTCGGCAGCCGTCCGCGCAGCCCCTTGCGCGGCTGCGCCATCTCCCAGACCTGGTCGGCGACGTCCTCGACGGTCAGCCGGATGCCGAGGGTCTCGTGGGAGGAGGCGGCGTTGCCGTCGAGCAACGCGGTCTTCACCCACAGCGGCCAGACCGCCTGCACCCGGATGCCCTCCTTGCGCCACTCCAGCTCCAGCGCCTCGGTGAGTCCGCGCACCGCGTACTTCGACGCACTGTAGGAGGCGATCTCCGGCTGCCCGTAGATCGCGCTCGCGCTGCAGACGTTGATGACGCCCGAGCCGGGGGTGGCGCGGAGATAGGGGTACGCGGTGTGGCAGCCGTTGATCACGCCGTTGACGTTGATCTCGATGGTCTGGTGGTGCTGGGCCAGGTCGACGTCGGCCAGGCGGCCGGCGCGCAGGATGCCGGCGTTGTTGACCAGCAGGTCGAGGCGACCGCCGGCGGCGGTGGCGAACTCCTCCAGCGCCGTGCTCCAGGACGCGGGGTCGGTGACGTCGAGCGCGCCGCCGACAGCGTTGTCGGTCCCCAGCAGGGCCGCGACGTCACGGGCCAGGTCGGCGTCGATGTCGTAGACACCGACGAACCAGCCTTCGGACGCGAACTTCTCGACGATCGCCTTGCCGATCCCCTGGGCGGAGCCGGAGACGAACAGGGATTTCTTGGTGGGCATCGGGTGCCTCCTTACACCGGGATGAGCGCCCAGTAGTCGAGGTCGAGCAGCACGCCCGGGGCGTACTTGCCGTCCTCGCCGCGCAGGGTCATCGACTCGTCGCGGCCCTTGGTGGCGACCAGACGCAGCCGGAGGGCACCGACCCCCGGGGCGTCGGTCTCCACGCGGTCGAGGACCTCGGACCAGGCGTAGACGGTGTCCCCGGCGAAGGCCGGGGAGGTGTGGGCGCCGGCGTTGATCGCGGCGATCAGCTGGGCGTTGGCCAGGCCGTTGAACGACAGCGCCCGGGCCAGCGAGATGATGTGGCCGCCGTAGACGAGGTTGCGGCCGTCGGGCCGCGCCTCGACGTTGAAGTGCACCTTCGCGGTGTTCTGCCACAGTCGAGTGGCCTGCTGGTGCTCGGACGCAGTGAGGGTCACCCCGTCGACGTGGTCGATCTTCTCGCCGACCTCGTAGTCGGCCAGCCGGTGCGGCTCACCGGCGGCGGTGAAGTCGTAGGAGGAGAAGTCCAGGCCCTGGGGCACGATCAGATTCTTGGCGTCGACCGCCTTCGCCAGCTCCGGGATCACGGTCTCGGGTGCGGCGCCCTCCTGGTCCCGCTTGTGGACCATCACCCAGCGCGCCCAGTCGATGGCGACCTCGCCGCGCTGGTTGGTGGCGGTCGAGCGTACGTAGACGACGCCCGACTTGCCGTTGGAGTTCTGCTTGAGGCCGATGACCTCGGACGTCGTCGAGAGCGTGTCGCCCGGCACCACCGGCTGGTGGAAGCGGCACTCGGCGTAGCCGAGGTTGGCGACCGCGTTCAGCGACACGTCCGGGACGGTCTTGCCGAAGGCGATGTGGAAGCCGATCAGCTCCTCCACGGGGTGCACGCCCAGCCCCACCGAGGCCGCGAAGGCGGCGCTCGAGGGCACCGCGAAACGGGTCGGGTAGAGCGACCCGTACGCAGCCCGGTCGCCCTCGGTCACCGTGCGCGGCGTGGCGTGCTCGATGACTTGGCCGACCGAGAAGTCCTCGAAGAAGTTGCCGGGGTTCGTCTTGCTCATCTGCGGCCTCTCGTCGGTGAGTCTGGCGGTGCGTTGATTACCGGACGGTAACCTAGTTCAGACGATCCCGTGGAGGCGTTCCGGGATGCGTAACAACGGCTGGTTGCGGAGGTTGTCGATGTGCCCCGGGCCGACGGCGCGGTGTACGCCGTCCTCCTCGCGGACGAGTCTGGCCGGCAGGACCGAGGCCGGGTCGAACTCCTCGACGTCGGCGCTCACCGAGGCGGTCGCGGCGGTCAGCAGACCGGCGAGATCATCACCGGACCGTCCCCACGAGCTGCCCTTGCCGCGGCCCACCGCCTTGGCGAGCTCGTTGCGGCGGTCGGCCTGTCGGCGCAGCAGATCCAGGTCGGCGAACTTCATGTGGAGCATGAACAGCCCGGGATCGGGCACGTACGGCGCCTTGATCCCGTGGGAGGCGAGCGTCCAGGCGGCCGGCACCCGTTTGACCGACGGCTTGCACATCAACGGCGCGAACTGGGCGTAGGACCGCTGGCCCATGATCGGCTTGCCGCTGACCAGCGGCCCCTCGACCGCGGTGTGGTGGACGACGTTGAGGGCGAAGGGGGCGATCACCCGCTCGGGCCGCCGGGACAGGTAGTCGGACAGGCTGGCGTACCTCGCCGGGTCCGGGACCAGGAACTCGTCCACGTCGGTGAAGATGACGACGTCGTAGATCCCCAGGAGACCGTGGGCGACCCCGCTGGCCAGGCCCATCCGGCCGGCCTCGAAGTTGCCCTTCCGGAAGCCAGGCAGGCGCTGGACCGTGCACGGGAGGTCGTCGGTGGAGCCGTCGGTCGAGCCGTCGTCGAAGACGATCAGGTTCTCGTGACCGGCCGCTCGGCCGTAGTGGTCGACCCAGCGGGCGAGCATCTCGCCCTCGTCGCGGGCGATCGTGAGCACCGCGATCCGTGGCGGCGCGGCCGACGTGCCGCCCGCCTCCTCGGCGAGTCTGCGACGACGGCGCAGGCTCCAGCTGCTTGACAAAGAGTTCCCCCGAATATGTGTGTGTTGAGGCCCTACGTACGGACCAGCTCCTCTCGCCGGACGGACCACTCCACGAGGTCGGCCAGGGCGGAGACGGCGCGTGCCGGGGCCTTGCGGCCCTCCCCCGGGTCGACGGCCTCACCAGGGATGGTCGGGTCGGCGAGCTTCTTGTCGAGGTCCGCACGCAGCGCCGCATAGGAAGCGACCGCGGCGTCTCGAACCTGCTTGTCGGTGACCTTGCGCGGGTCGATCCCGCGTACGTCCACAGGGGCCAGGTCATCGAGATCCCCGTGGATGGTCGCGTCCAGGCCGCGCAGCTCGGCTGCCTGGTCGCGGGTGAACCTCGCCGTCCAGCGCGGCGCCTGGAGCCCGATACGCGGGTCCTCGACCGTCAGGTCCGGCATCAGCCGCTTGCCGAGGACGTGCTTGCGCAGCGCCATCGCCGCCGGGTAGGCCAGGCCACGCCGGTCCAGCTCGGCGTTGAGGCCCCTGAGCACCTCGACGGTCGCGGCGCCGAGGGAGGTGTTCTTCGGGGGCGGGCTCTGCATCCCCTCGGGGTCGAAACCCATCGCCGCGCCGAAGCGCTCCAGCAGCAGGGTCGCCGGGCTGCCCGGCGGCGGCACGGTGACCAGGTGGAGAGGTCCGGCCTGGCCCCAGCGCCGGGCGATGGCGACCATGTCCTGCTCGGCCCAGAACCGCTTGCCGGGCCCGGAGCGACGGCGCTCGGGCGAGCCCGGGCGGCTCTTGTTGACCGCGGCGAGAAACTCCGCCCAGGTCCAGTCCACGCCGTTCTGGACGAGCTCCTGCCACATCGACGGGATCTGCCGGTTGATGTCACGCAGCGAGAGCACGATCTCGGGAGTCACCCCCGCGAAGCTCGTCGCCACCCGCTCGACCGTCTCGGGCCCGACCGGTGCGAGCAGCTCGACGGAGATCAGCGCGGTGCCGTCCCAGGCGTCGACCTCGGCGACCAGACGGTCCCAGGCTCCGGCGACCGAGTTCCCCTGCGGATGCTTGCGGCGGCCCTTCACGTCGAGGACGGCCTCGATCTGGTTACGCCAGCGTGCGCCGGGGACCAGGAACCCACGCTCCGCAAGGAGAGCCTTGTTCTTGTACAGGGCACCCTGCAGATATGTCGTCCCCGATTTCATCGCCCCGACATGGAGCACTACGCGGCGCGCCAACTTCTCGTTACCTCTCGACCAGACCTACCCGACACCCCCGAGGGGGCATCGTAGCCTCAGGACCCGCCGCCGCCTGCCTTTCGGCGGTGCATCTTCGGTGCGCCACCGATCACCTCGGACCCGTGCGCCTTCTCCTTGGCCCCCGCACTCTCGGCGTGTGCGTGGTCGTTGTTGTTCTTCTTCTCCAGCGCCTCGCGCATCTTGGCTTTGAGATCGTCGTTCGTCATCGCTCTCCCTGAATCGGCGTTGCTGGATCGTTGGTCGGGTAACCCCCAACCTACGACAACGACAACGACGAATCCTCAGGTTTTCCGGACGAGACCGTAGTTGTGGGCGACGAAGGTCTACTTTCGTCGCCCACAACCACGGAATCGGTGTGCGTTCGTGCGGACTCGATCGAGGCGAGTCAGGCGACCTGGTGACGGACGGGGACGTCCAGGAAGCCGGCGTCACCACCGGTGCAGTAGGTCGTCGGGTCGGCCTCAGCGAGGGGAAGCCGGCGACGAAGGCGCTCGACGAGGTCCGGATTGGCGAGGTACGCCCGGCCGGGGCTCACCAGGTCGGCACCCAGGCCGAGCCAGCGGTCCGCGGAGGCCGGATCGGTCGGCCTGGCTCCGAACGCCGCATCACCGCGAGTCAGCCAGAAGCTCGGGTTGACGATCGACCGAGACAGCAGAAGTGGGCGACGAAACCACGGTTTCGTCGCCCACTCCTACAGATTCGGCGGAAGGTTCGGCGGGCAGGTTAGCCGGAGGCTCAGGACTTGTAGTCCTTGAGCAGCGAACGCCCGATGATCATCTTCTGGATGTCGCTGGTGCCCTCACCGATGAGCATGAACTTGACCTCGCGCATGAGCCGCTCGATCTCGTACTCCTTGGAGTAGCCGTAGCCGCCGTGGATCCGGAAGGAGTCCTCCACGACCTCGTTGGCGTACTCCGAGGCCACCATCTTGGCCATCCCGGCCTCCACGTCCATCCGCTTGCCGGTGTCCTTCAGACGCGCGGCACGGACCATCATGTTGTGGGAGACCTCGACCTTGGTGCCCATCTCCGCCAGCCGGAACAGGATGGCCTGGTGCTCGGCGATCTTCTTGCCGAAGGTCTGACGCTGCTGGGAGTAGGCGATGCCGAGCTCGAAGCCGCGGATCGCCAGGCCGCAGGCGCGGGCGGCGACGTTGACGCGGCCGACCTCGACACCGTCCATCATCTGGAAGAAGCCCTTGCCCGGGGTGCCACCGAGGATCTGGTCGGCCGAGATCTGGTGACCCTCGAAGATCATCTCGGTCGTGTCGATGCCCTTGTAGCCCATCTTGTCGATCTTGCCGGGCACCGTGACGCCCTGCGCGGTCTCACCGAAGCCCGGGGTCTTCTCCACCAGGAAGGTGGTCATGTTCTTGTAGACGCTCTCGGCGCCCTCGTCGGTCTTGGTCAGCACCGCGACCAGCGTGGAGGAGCCACCATTGGTCAGCCACATCTTCTGGCCGGTGATGCTGTAGGACCCATCCTCGAGCTTGGTCGCCTTGGTCGACACCGCCGACACATCCGAGCCCAGACCCGGCTCGGACATCGAGAACGCGCCGCGTACCTCACCGGTCGCCATCCGCGGCAGATACTTCTGCTTCTGCTCCTCGGTGCCGTGCTGCATCAGCATGTAGGCCACGATGAAGTGGGTGTTGATCACACCCGAGACCGACATCCACCCGCGCGCGATCTCCTCGACGCACAGTGCGTACGTCAGCAGCGACTCGCCCAGACCGCCGTATTCCTCCGGGATCATCAGACCGAAGATGCCCAGCTCCTTGAGACCCTCCACGATCTCGGTCGGGTACTCATCGGCGTGCTCCAGCTCCTGGGCCACCGGGATGACCTTCTCGTCCACGAACTGACGGACGGTCTTCAGGATCTCTTCCTGAATGTCGGTGAGACCCTCGGTCTCGGCAAGGCGACCCATGCTCAACTCCTAATCTCGGTGGGCTGTTGAGACCACCACGACGTCACTGCGGCAGGTTACCAATCAGTAACCATCAGGGACACGTGACTCCCGCCACATCGCGATCCTACGACGCTCAGACCCGCCGTCCGACTGCCGAGAAGAAGGGCTTGAAGAGCTTGTCGTACGACGCCTTGGTGACGCTCACGTAGCCCGACCGCTTCCCGCTGCCGGCCGAGGTGGACATCTGGGTGCTCGAGCTGAACGCGAACGCCGGGGTGGCACCGGTCCTGCTGATCAGCAGCACGGTCGCCCGCAGTCCAGCACGGTCGTATCCGTCCGGTTGCCGCACGGCCCAGCTCTCCTTGTTCACGTCCTTGCCGAGGACCCGCTGCAGCGAGCGCATCTCGTCGGTGGCGGTCCGCTCCGCGGTGACGACCTGGACCCGCGCGCCACGCGACTTGGCCCGCTTCAGTGCCCGGAGCACCTTGCCGTTGCTCAGCGCACGGGTGGCCAGGTGGACGACCTGACCGCGCTTGGTGCTGTTGATCGACTTCAGGACCGTACGCAGCACGCTCTGCTCGTCGGCGGCGCTCAGCCCCGGGTCGGTGACCACGACACCCGGCCCGAACCTGACCCGGGAGGAGCCGTCGGCGGAGGTGATCGGGAGCGGCGAGAAGTCGACGCGGACCGCGTGATGGTCGGACTCGAGCCCGAAGGCACGCTGGTTGCCGGTGGCGAACCGCGCGATCCCGCGAGCCAGCACGTAGTCGATGGTCGAGGCCCGGCCGTGCGTGACCGGGGTCTGCTGGGTGACGTCGTAGCTGGGGATCAGGTGCTGCGCGGCGAAGATGTCGCTCGGGTAGCGCGAGCCCTCGTACTGCACGTTCAGGTCGCCGCCGACCATCACCGGGCCGCGTCTGGCCAGCGCCTTGACGAGCACGTTCAGAGCACGGGCGGAGGGACGGACCAGGTCGCCGTAGTACTTGGACCTGGGCGCGAAGTGCACCGCGACCACCGAGACGTTCCGACCGGTCGCACGGTTCTCGAGGGTGACCCAGTTGGCGTACCTGATGCCCCAGTGCAGCCGCTGGTCGGCCGACTTGCCGCGCTTGTTGCTGATCTGATGGATGCCCTTCGAGGTCGCTGCCCACTTGTCGTTGTCCCAGGCCACTGCCGTCGCCGACTTGTAGGGGTCGCCACCCTTGCGCCACACGCGGTAGCGCCCCGGCTCGAGGCTGGCGCTCCGGCGGCCGTTCACCTCGTTGTAGGTGATGAAGTCGGGCGCCGTGTCGACGACCTCGCGTACGTCCTTCTTGAACCTCGCCGTGCTCATGCTGGCCCTGATGTTGGCCTGGACCATCCGGTAGCGCGGTGGCGAGTAGGCGACGGCCTCCAGGTCCGTCGCGGACGGTGCGGACGAGTCGCGCACGGCGACGAGCGCGCCACCGAAGAGCCCGACGACAAGCCCCGCGGAGAGCAAGACCTTGGCCACCCGACCCGCACGAGACGGGACATCAGGTCGTGTATGCATCTCTTCGGCTCCCCTCGCAGCAGTCGCGACCGATCACACTGGTCACATAGATACCTTTTGTAACACAGGTACCAGCCAGATCTGCGGCTCCATTCCGGAGAGAGTTCGGATAGACCATCGAATCCCGGTTCCGTGCCACCGCGTGAGCGCCGAAGCGATCTACTGGGGTCCATGTCATAACGTTGGTCCGTGAGCACCTCGCCCAACCGCGTCTACGCGGCACGCCTGGTCGGCCTTCCGATCTTCGACCCGCTCGGTGAGCAGGTCGGCAAGGTGCGAGATCTCGTGGTCACGGTCAGATCCGACGCCCGGCAGCCGCGCGTGCTGGGCCTGGTCGTCGAGGTCTTCGGGCGCCGGCGCATCTTCGTGCCGATGACCCGGGTGACCAGCATCGACTCCGGGCAGATCTACACGACCGGCCTGCTCAACATGCGCCGCTTCCAGCAGCGGTCGACCGAGACCCTGGTCATCGGCCAGATGTTCGACCGGCAGGTCACGATCCGCAGCACCGGTGTGTCCGGGACGGTCTACGACGTCGGCATGGAGCAGGCCCGCAACCGCGACTGGCTGCTCTCCCGGGTGGCCGTGCAGGAACCCTCCAAGGGCCTGCGCCGCCGCGGCCAGACTCATGTGGTCGAGTGGGACGACGTCGAGGGCCTGGCCCGCCGCTCCCCCACCCAGGCCGCGACCCACCTGGTCCAGGCGATCCAGGAGATGCGCCCGGCCGATGCCGCGACGATGATCCACGAGCTGCCTCCCGAGCGTCAGCGGCAGGTGATCGCCGCCCTCGACGACGAACGGCTCGCCGAGGTGCTCGAGGAACTCCCCGAGGACGACCAGGTCGCCATCGTGCGGGCCCTGGACTCCGAGCGTGCCGCCGACGTGCTCGAGGAGATGTCACCCGATGACGCCGCCGACCTCATCGCCGAGCTGCCCGAGGAGACCGCGACCCTGCTGCTCGAGCTGATGCAGCCCGAGGACGCCAAGGACGTCCTGCGGCTGATGTCCTACGAGGAGGACACCGCCGGCTCGATGATGACCCCCGAGCCGGTCATCGTCGGCCCCGACGCGACCATCGCCGACGCCCTCGCGCTCGTACGCAACCCCGATCTCACTCCGGCCGAGGCGTCCGTCGTCTACGTCTGCCGTCCGCCGTTGGAGACGCCGACCGGCAAGTTCCTCGGCATCGCCCACATCCAGCGGCTGCTGCGCGAGCCCCCCTCGACACTGGTCGCGGGCGCGCTCGACGAGTCCCTGGAGCCGCTGCGCCCCGAGGACAGCACGGAGCAGGTCGCGGCCCACCTGGCGACGTACAACCTGGTCGCCGCTCCCGTCGTCGACGAGAACGGCCATCTGGCCGGCGCGGTCACGGTCGACGACCTGCTCGACCATCTGCTCCCGGAGAACTGGCGCGAGAACCTCGCCCGCCAGGAGTCGGCGACCGAGCCTCGTCCCGACACTCGTCCTGACACCCGCCCGAACAAGGTGATCACCCCCGAGATGGTGCGCCGTGGCTGACGCACGCGCCGCCCGCGGCCGCCTCGACACCCCGCGCGAGCTGCGCCGCCCTCTCGTCAAGCGCCCCACCTTCCGCACCGACTTCGGCTCCTTCGCCGAGGCATTCGCCCGCTACATGGGTACGGCCCGGTTCATCGGCTGGATGACGATGGTCGTGCTGATCTGGGTCGCCTGGAACACCCTCGCGCCCCGCGAGTGGCGCTTCGACCAGTTCCCGTTCATCTTCCTGACCCTCGCGCTGAGCCTGCAGGCCTCGTACGCCGCCCCGCTCATCCTGCTCGCCCAGAACCGCCAGGAGGACCGCGACCGCGCGCTGGCCGAGCAGGACCGCCGGATCGCCTCCCAGTCCAAGGCCGACATGGAGTTCCTCGCCCGCGAGACCGCGTCGCTGCGGATGGCCCTCGGCGAGGTCGCCACCCGCGACTACCTCCGCTCCGAGCTCCGGCTGCTCCTCGAGGAGCTGGATGAGCGTGACCGTCACCGAGGTCCGATCGACCAGCCCTCGGGCGATGCGGGAGAGTCCCCACGCACGACGTAGGCTTGCATACCGTGAGTAGCCCGCTTCTCGACCGTGTCAACGCAGCCCTGGCGACCGTTCAGGACCCGGAGATCAAACGTCCCATCACCGAACTGGGGATGGTCGACTCCGTCTCGATCGACGACGCAGGTGTGGTCAGCGTCAAGGTGCTGCTGACCGTCGCCGGCTGCCCGCTCAAGGACACCATCAACCGCGACACCACCGCGGCCCTGGAGAAGGTCGACGGTGTCACCGGCGTCGACCTCGAGCTGGGCGTGATGACCAACGAGCAGCGTACGGAGATGCGCAACGGGCTCACCGGCGGCCAGGCGCAGCGGGAGATCCCCTTCGCCCAGCCGGGCTCGCTGACCAAGGTCTTCGCGATCGCGTCGGGCAAGGGCGGTGTCGGCAAGTCGTCGGTCACCGTCAACCTGGCCGTCGCGCTCGCCCAGCAGGGTCTCAAGGTCGGCATCGTCGACGCCGACATCTACGGCCACTCGGTGCCCGCGATGCTGGGCGTGGCCGACTCCCGACCGACCCAGGTCGACGACCTGATCATGCCGGTCCCGACCGCCTCGGGCGTCTCGGTGATCTCGATCGGGATGCTCAAGCCGCGCCGTGACCAGGTCGTCGCCTGGCGCGGACCGATGCTCGACCGCGCCCTGGTCCAGATGCTCTCCGACGTCTACTGGGGCGACCTCGACGCGCTGCTGCTCGACCTGCCCCCGGGCACCGGCGACGTGGCGATCTCGCTGGGCCAGCACCTGCCCAACGCCGAGATCGTCGTGGTCACCACCCCGCAGGAGGCTGCCGCCGAGGTGGCCGAGCGGGCCGGCACCATGGCCGAGATGATGCATCAGCGCGTCGTCGGCGTCGTGGAGAACATGTCCTGGCTCGTGCTGCCCGACGGCTCCAAGATGGAGGTCTTCGGCTCCGGCGGCGGCCAGCGGGTCGCCGAGACCCTCTCCCAGCGCTTCGGCTCGAAGGTCCCGCTGCTCGGCCAGATCCCGCTGGAGCAGACTCTGCGCGAGGCCGGCGACGCCGGGAAGCCGATCGTCGAGTCCGACCCGACCGCGGAGTCGGCCAAGGTGCTGGCCGAGGTGGCGCGTACGATCTCGGGCCGCGGCCGCGGGCTCGCGGGCATGCAACTGGGCCTCACTCCCACCTCCAAGCTCTGAGCCTGTAGGTTCACCTCCGTGTTCGGCATCGGCTTCGCGGAGCTTGCCGTCATCGTCGTGATCGCCATTCTGGTCTTCGGGCCGGACAAGATCCCCGACATGGCACGGCAGGTCGCCCGCCTCCTCCACCAGGTCCGCAACCTGGCCAACAACGCGCGAGACGACCTCCGCGGAGAGCTCGGGCCCGCCTACCAGGACCTCGAGCTGCGCGACCTCGACCCACGTCGCATCGTCAGCAGACAGATCCAGGAAGCCCTCGCCGACATCGAGGAGGAAGAGGCGCGCGCCAAGGCGCCCCGGCCTCTTCTGGCCGGCGAGAAGCCGCCCTACGACGACCAGGCGACGTAGCCCGTCCCTCCAGTCTCCTTCGTCGCAGCAGAACCTTCTGTTACTCGTCGGTTTAGAACCACGAATAACGGGTAAGAGAAGGTTGCCTGCGTAGAAAGGAGTTTGCGCCCATGAGCGCTCTACCATCTCGGGACCCCGATCCAGCAGCGGAGCCGGATCCACCACGTCCTGCCGAAGTACCCCTGGCCGATGTCCAGGGCACGCTCGCCTTCGACCTACAGCCACGCCTGGACCCGCCGCAGCCGGACCGGGGCGGAGCGGACGACGCGCTGCTGGCCGAGCCGATCCCGATCGTCCCGGCTCGTGGCCATCTGAACGCGTGGATCCCACAGTTCGCCCAGAAGATCGCCGAGGTCGTCGGCGGGGACCGTCCAGCGAGCCAGCTGATCCGCTGGACGACCAAGGAGGTCGTCGCCGACCTGCGATACCGCGCCGCTCTCACCGCCCGTAGCGGGGCGTACGAGCCAGGCATGGGCCGCCACCAGCCGGTCCGCCCCCGCGTCTATCGATGGCACCTTCACGTGGTCACCGACACCATCGTCGAGGCCACCGCCACGATCAAGTACGGCCACGGCTACCGCGCGATGGCTCTCCGCTTCGAGCAGAGCGGCGAGAGCTGGATCTGCACGGTCCTCAACTTCGGGCCGTACACCTGAGCCAGTGGAGGGCTGTACGTACCTCGTACAGCGCTCCACTGGTTCTGCGCTGAGGGCCTCAGCCGTTGACGCGGGTGGTGAGGCCGGTCGGGCCGCCGGGGCGGCCGTGGCACTGCTTGAACTTCTTGCCCGAGCCACAGGGGCACAGCTCGTTGCGGCCGACCTTGGCGTAGGGGTCGTCGGCGTTGCTGACGGTGTTGCCCTGCGCCTCGGCCTGACCCTGCTCGTCCGGGCCGGAGAAGGCCAGGTGCTTGGGCGTGGAGGGCTTCTGCAGGCCCTTCGCGGTGACCTGCGGGGCGTTGGCCGACGCCTTCGCCGCCTCGGCCTGCAAGGCCGCGGAGATGTCCTGGAGGCCACCGGCCTGGCCGACGCCGACCGGCGGCTCGGCGAGCGCGCCCTCGTGCATCGGACCGGCGTGACGGGTGCCGTCGGGGTGGTAGTGGAACTCCGGCTCTGCCTGCTCGACCTGGACCTCCAGGTTGAACAGGTAGCCGACCGCGGCCTCCTTGATGCCGTCCATCATCGCGGTGAACATGTCGTAGCCCTCGCGCTGGTATTCCACCAGCGGGTCACGCTGCGAGTAAGCCCGCAGCCCGATGCCCTCGCGCAGGTAGTCCATCTCGTAGAGGTGCTCGCGCCACTTGCGGTCCAGCACGGAGAGGACGACCTGACGCTCGACCTCGCGCATGCCCTCTTCGCCGATCTCGTCCTCGCGGCGGTCGTACGCCTCCTGGGCGTCCTTCTTGAGGATCTCGATCAGCTCGTTGCGGTCGAGGTCGTCCTTGCTGCCGCCGGCCTCCGCGATCAGCTTCTCCGGCTCGACCGAGACCGGCCACATCTGCTTGAGGTCGGTCCACAGCTGGTCGAGGTCCCACTCCTCGGCGTACTCCTGGGTCGCGCCGGTGACGACGCCGGTGACGACGTCGTCGATGAAGGTGCGGATCTGCTCCTCGAGGTCGGCGCCCTCGAGCACCTCGCGGCGCTCGGCGTAGATCACCTTGCGCTGGCGGTCCATGACGTCGTCGTACTTGAGGACGTTCTTGCGGGACTCGAAGTTCTGGCCCTCGACCTGGGTCTGCGCGTTGGCGATCGACTTGGTCACCGACTTGGCCTCGATCGGCACGTCGTCGGGGATCTTCAGGGTGGTCAGGATGCGGTCGACCCACTCGCCCTTGAACAGGCGCATCAGGTCGTCCTCCAGCGACAGGTAGAAGCGGGACTCGCCCGGGTCACCCTGACGGCCGGAACGACCACGCAGCTGGTTGTCGATGCGGCGGGACTCGTGGCGCTCGGTGCCGAGGACGTAGAGGCCACCCAGCTCGGTGACCTCCTCGTGCTCGGCCTTGACCTGCGCCTTGATCCGCTCGACGGTCGGCGCCCAGGCCTGCTCGTACGCCTCCGCGGTCTCGCCCGCGGGCTCCAGGCCCTGCTTGCGCAGCTCCTGGTCGGCGAGGAAGTCGACGGAACCACCGAGCATGATGTCGGTGCCTCGGCCGGCCATGTTGGTGGCGACCGTGACGGCACCCTTGTGACCGGCCAGCGCGACGATCTTGGCCTCGTCGGCGTGGTACTTCGCGTTGAGGACGGTGTGCGGGACGCCGCGCTTCTTGAGGATGTTGCCGAGGTATTCGGACTTCTCGACCGAGACGGTGCCGACCAGCACCGGCTGGCCCTTCTTGTGGCGCTCGACCAGGTCGTCGGCGACGGCCTCGTACTTCGCCTGCTCGGTGCGGTAGACGAGGTCGGCCTGGTCCTTGCGGATCATCGGCTTGTTGGTCGGGATCGGGACCACGCCGAGCTTGTAGATCTTGTCGAACTCCGACTCCTCGGTCATCGCCGTACCGGTCATGCCGGAGAGCTTCTCGTAGAGACGGAAGTAGTTCTGCAGGGTGATGCTCGCCAGGGTCTGGTACTCCTCGCGGACCTTCACACCCTCCTTGGCCTCGATCGCCTGGTGCAGACCGTCGTTGTAGCGGCGACCGGCGAGCATGCGGCCGGTGTGCTCGTCGACGATCAGGACCTCGTCGTTGGCGACGACGTACTCCTTGTCGCGGCGGAAGAGCTCCTTGGCCTTGATCGAGTTGTTCATGAACGAGATCAGCGGGGTGTTGACCGCCTCGTAGAGGTTCTCGATGCCGAGGTGGTCCTCGACCACGGTGATGCCCCGCTCGAGCACGGCGATGGTGCGCTTCTTCTCGTCGACCTCGTAGTCGACGTCCTTGGTCATCGTCTTGGCGATCGTGGCGAACTCGTCGTACCACTTCACGTCGTCCTCGGTCGGACCCGAGATGATCAGCGGGGTGCGGGCCTCGTCGATGAGGATCGAGTCGACCTCGTCGACGATCGCGAAGAAGTGGCTGCGCTGGACCAGGTCGGCCATGGAGGAGGCCATGTTGTCGCGCAGGTAGTCGAAGCCGAGCTCGTTGTTGGTGCCGTAGGTGATGTCGCAGTTGTAGGCCTCACGGCGCTGCGCCGGGGTCATCTGCGGCAGGATCACGCCGACGGTGAGGCCGAGGAAGCCGAAGATGCGGCCCATCATCTCGGCCTGGAACTTGGCCAGGTAGTCGTTGACCGTGACGACGTGGACGCCCTTGCCGGCCAAGGCGTTGAGGTAGGCCGGGAGCACCGCGGTCTGGGTCTTGCCCTCACCGGTCTTCATCTCGGCGATGTTGCCGAGGTGGAGCGCCGCACCGCCCTGGATCTGCACGTCGTAGTGACGCTGGCCCAGGACGCGCTTGGTGACCTCGCGGACCGTGGCGAACGCCTCGGCCATGATGTCGTCGAGGTCCTCGCCGTTCTCCAGGCGTTGCTTGAACTCGTCGGTCATCCCCCGCAGCTCGTCATCGCTCATCGCGACGAACTCGTCCTCGATCGCGTTGACGGCCTTCGAGATGGCCTCGAGCTCGCGAAGGATCTTGCCTTCGCCGAGGCGAAGGATCTTGTCGAGAATAGCCACGGTGGCGGGCTCCTACTAGCGGCAGACGGATAGCACGCTCACTCTACCCACCTCCCGGTCACCCACTCACACCAACGGCGCAAGCAGGGGTGCCAGGTCGCCCCTGGGACCGACCTCGACGGCGCTCAGGCCGAGCCAGCCAGCGAGCCTCTCGAGCTCGGCGGCCAGCTCGATGGCCGTCTCCACGGGGGCTCCTGGCTCGGCAAAGGCACCCTTGACCTGCAGGGTTCCGCTCTTCCGGTCGGCCTTCAGGTCGACCCGGCCGACGATGTGCTCGCCGAGGAGGAACGGCAGCACGTAGTAGCCATGGATCCGCTTGGGCGCCGGCGTGTAGATCTCGATCCGGTAGAAGAAGTCGAACAGCGCCTCCGTGCGCTCCCGCTCCCAGACCAGCGGGTCGAACGGGCTCAGCAGCGCGCGGGCCGCGATGCGCCTCGGCAGGCGAGACCCGGAGAAGAGGTACGCCTGCTTGCGGATGCCCTCGACCGCGACCGGCTCCACCTCGCCGGCGTCGATGAGCTGGCCCAGCGCGCGTGTCGTGTCGTCCACGCGCATCCGGAAGTAGTCGGCGATGTCCTTGGCGGTGCCGACCCCGTGGGACCGGGCGGCGCGGCGTACGAGCTCGAGGTGGGCCTCCTCCCTCGGCGGCGTCGGCGCGTCGAGGTGGACCCTCGGGATGACACGCTCGGGCAGGTCGTAGGCGACCTCGAACTGGTCGTTGCGGCCGGCGATGGCCAGCTCGCCGAACATGTAGAGGATGTCGAGGGTCTTGCGCGAGTCGGACCAGTTCCAGCCCCAGTGGTCCTTGGTCTGCGGGCCGGCGTCATCGAGCGCCTTGGCCGCCTCGCGCGCAGTGAGCGCCCCCTGCTCGGCCACCAGCGCCAGCACCTTCTCCTTCATCCCGTCCGGCACGCTCCCCCACCACTTCGACCCCTTGGTGGCGCGGTAGTCGTCCATCCGCCACTGCATGTGCGGCCACAGCTCGACCGGCATGAACGCCTGCACGTGGGCCCAGTACTCGACCATCCGTCGGTCCCGGTGGCCCTTGCTGGCGCGGTGCAGAAGCCCCGTGTCGTACGCCCCCATCCGGCTGTAGAGCGGCATGTAGTGCGCGCGCTGCAGCACGTTGACCGAGTCCACCTGGAGCACTCCGGTGCGCTCCAGGGTGCGCTGGAACGTACGCATCGTGGGCGCGCTGTGGGGCTTGTCCGCGAACCCCTGCGCAGCCAGCGCGATCCGGCGGGCCTGGGAGCGGCTGAGTGTCTGAGAACGGGGCACGAGTCCGACTCTAGAGCCGGTTCCGGACGTTATCCGACCTGATCCGGGTCAGCGGTTGCCGTGCGAAGGGCTTGCGGCCGCTATGACAGAGGGTCCGACCTTGTGAATGCTTCACAAGGTCGGACCCTCTGTCATAGCGGGACCTAGGCTCGACGTCATGACGACACGGTTCGGGATCAAGCTCAGCCAAGCAGCTCCGAGGGCGACAACCCGAGCGTGCCGATCTTCGAGGGCTGGGCGATGCAGGCGGCGATGGCGGTCGCGACGAATCGGGTGCGGATCGGCTGCATGGTCACCGGCAACACCTACCGCCACCCTGGGATGCTCGCCAAGCTCGCTACCACCGTCGACCACCTCTCCGGCGGCCGACTGGAGTTTGGCATCGGCGTCTCCGGCACCCACTACCAGCTCACCGACGCCGTCGCGGAGCCCAAGCCGGTCCAGCGTCCGCACCCGCCCATCTGGATCGGCGGCAGCGGCCCGAAGCGGACCCTGAGGATGGTCGCGCAGTACGCCGACGCCTGGAACGCCACCGGCGAGACCCCGGAGGAGTACGCCCTGCTCGGCTCGATCCTCGACCAGCACTGCGCCACGGTGGACCGGGATCCGAGCACGATCCGCCGCACCGTCCAGCTCCGCGCCGGTGACGCCGACGACCTCGACCGGCTCCGCGACGCCGCCGCCTGACCGCAACCGCTACACCCTGGGAGCGCCAGGCGCACCAGACACGGCTCACGCTCCCAGGGTCCGAGCTACAGCGGGCCGAACACCGTCCCGACGTCTGCATCCAGCGCGAGCGACTCGAGCACGCCGAGCAGCTTGCGCTCCTCGTAACGGAAGTGGGACTCCATGATCGCGGCGATGCCTTCGAGGTGCTTCCCGAGGTCCTCGGGGGTGGCGGCCTGATCGACAGCTACCTGGAGACCACCGAGGAGATGGCCGATCATGGAGTGGTCCTGCTCGAGATAGCGGATGGTCTCGCGCAGCTCGGGGTGGGCTCGGGCGATCGCCGGGAACAGCGAGCGGTCCTCGCCCTCGTGGTGGCCGGTCAGGGCCGCACAGAACCCGTGACAGAACAGCAGCAGGTCACGAGCCGCCGGTTCGGCGGGATCTCCCGCGGCGATGGCCTCCTGCGTCACTCGCAGTGCCTTGCGCAGCCGGTCGTGGACCCGCCGCATCTCATCTGCCCAGGCGATGAACCTGGTCTTCTCGCCCTCAGTCACGTGAGGGCGAAGGGGACGACAACATCATGTCGATCTCCTTCGTGTCCGGCGCCTCCATGCCTGACACGGTCTGTCACCGGCACGCGACGCTGGCCTCACCTTAGCGGGTCAGTCGACGTTGAGGAGCTTCTGGCGCACGGCGTACATGACCGCCTCCATGCGCGAGTGGGCCTGGAGCTTCTCCAGGATGTTTCGTACGTGGTTCTTGACCGTGTTCTCCGAGATGAACAGCCGTTTGGCGATCTCGCGGTTGTTGAGGCCCTTGGCGACCAGGCCGAGGACCTCGAGCTCACGGTCGGTGAGCTTGGGGCCGGGGACCGAGGAGCGGTCCGGCCGGGACATCTGCTTGAACTCCTCCATCAGCTTGACCGCCATGGAGGGGCTGATCAGGGACTGGCCGTCGGCGACCACCCGGATCGCCTGGGCGACCTGGTCGATCGAGGAGTCCTTGAGGAGGTAGCCCATCGCGCCGGCCTTGACCGCGTCGTAGAGGTCGGCCTCCTCGTCGGAGACGGTCAGCATGATGATGTTGGCCGAGGGGACGGCCTCCTTGATGGCGACGCAGGCCTCCAGACCGGTCTGCTTGGGCATGCGTACGTCGAGCAGCACCACGTCCGGAGCGGAAGCCGCGGCGCGCTCGGTGCCCTCGATGCCGTTGGTCGCCTCACCGATGACCTCGATCCCGGGCTCGCTCGCCAGCAGCGCGACCAGGCCCCTTCGGAAGAGCTCTTGGTCGTCGACAACCAAGACGCGGACCGGCTCACGATCGGCACCAGATGTAGATGACACGAATGCATCATGGCACGTAACTGATGATGACAAAGTAAATGGCCGGGACTCATCCATCTGAGGGATGGATAAGTCCCGGCCGACGTGCTTACGAGCGGTTGCTCGTCACGGCGGTCAGACGAGGTCTGTCCGGTTGAGCGCGATCACGCCGTAGTCGTACCCCCTCCGGCGGTAGACGACCGCCGGCCTCATCGAGTCCTTGTCGATGTAGAGGTAGAAGTCGTGTCCGACCAGCTCCATCTCGTAGAGCGCCTGGTCGAGCGTCATCGGTTCCGCAGTGTGCGTCTTCTCGCGGACCACCAAGGGCCCCTCCCCCGTCACCGTGATCGGACCGACCTGGTGCTCCCGGACGGTCTCCTCCTCGAGCTGCTCGGACTCGGTCGTCGAGGCCAGGCCGTCGGGGTCGATGCCCGCCAGTGCCTGCCCGACGGATACCGGCGTACGACGGCCGCGGTGGACTCTGCGGCGGTCGGCGGCGCGGCGCATCTGGGAAGCCATCTTGTCGACTGCCAGGTCCAGTGCCCCCATCTTGTCCTCGGCACACGCCTCGGCCCGGATGACCGGACCCTTCGAGTATGCGGTGAGCTCGACGTGTACGGCGCCCTTGTGCTGACGCGGGTTGGGCTCGTTGTCGACCTCCACGTTGATCCTGATGATGCGGTGGTCGTGCTTCTCGAGCTTCGCGAGCTTCTCGGCTACGTGAGCGCGATAGCGGTCTGAGACCTCTGCGTTGCGGGCCGTGACGACAACTTCCATCGGTACCTCCCGGTGTTTCGGGGTTGGCGGGATCCCGGACGGTCAGCGCATGTGACCTCCGGGGTACGGAGTCCGCCCGGCCGACCTGGTCTTCGACCCCACAATCGCCTGCTGAGGCTTAGCAGCTTGGTGCCACTCCACCTTCTCCTTGCTGGTTCCCGTATCTGACGGGAGGGCAAAGGCAGGACTTATCTCTAAGCCGCACCGTGATCCCCTTGCACCAGAATCTGGCAACGAAGGGTTACGTGGACCGTTTCGCCTGCGACTGGCATCGGCTTGCCGCTCGGATGTCCGCAACGCGGACCTCTCTGCGACGCAACCACGGACCCAGGCGGACTCCATGTAGTGACGGTAGTTCGCCGATCTGCCCCACGAAAGCCCTTCAACAGAATTACATGACGGTTTCCTACATTTGAACGCGAGACCGACGCCGGGTGGCCGCAACGGTTGCGATCGCTTTCACGCCGAGACCGACCGATTCCAGCGCTCGTTGGGCCTCCCGGGCGGTCGCGCCGGTGGTGATCACGTCGTCGCAGACGATCAGCGTCGCCCGCGGGATCTTCCTGGCAAGTGTCCGGATGCCGGACGCGGGACAGGTGATCGAGCCGTCCAGGTTGGCCTGTCGTTGCCGGGAGTCGAGACCGGCCTGGTCCGCGACGCCCGGTCTGGTGCGGAGCAGCTGGTGATGACGTACGTCCAGCCCGTGCCGCCTCAGCATCGCGGCTGCCCTGCGTGTGATCGCCGTGGTGCTGTCGAGGCCGCGCTCGCGCACGGAGGCCGGGCGCGACGGGACCGGGACGAGGACCGTCGGGCCGGTGCCGGTCGCCGCCATCGCCTCGAGGACGGAGAGTGCGAGCAGGCCGGCCAGAGGCCTGCGGAGGCCGAGGAGCTGGTGCTCCTTCAGGCCGATGACGAGCTGCTTGAGGGTGTCGTCGTAGGGCCCTGCCGCGAAGACCGGGGCGATGCCCGAAGGCGCCGGGCTCGGCGGGCTCGGCCGGGCCGTGTCGGGGAGGGCGGCGCGGCAGTCGCGGCAGAGCAGCCTGCCTGGTCGTCGGCAGCCGACGCAGCGGCCGCCGACCACGAGGTCGTGCCACGCGTCGGCAAGTTCCATGGGGTCGAGTCGACCAGGATGCGCTCGACGGGACAACCAGGGGCCGTGTACCTGTGGATAAAGCTGTGGAGAGTCAGCCCTGGTAGGTGATGTCGGAGAGGTCGGAGGGCAGCTCGAGGTCGAACCGGTCGAGGGGGTCCAGGAGGGTCCAGCTGGAGACCGCATAGAGGCGGGCCGAGGCGACCGGGGAGCCGACCACGCCGGTGACCCGGTCGCTGAGGGTGTAGCGCTCGCCGCTGGGGGCACCGTCGAGCGAGACCGACTGGAAGAGCGCGGTCGAGCTGATCTGCTGGACCGCGACGATCGTGGTGGGCGAGGTCCAGCCGATGTCGGTGACCCGCATCGTCGCGGAGTCCGGGTGCGGCAGCAGGACGGCCGACGTCGCGGTCGTGATCTCGCCCTTCGAGGTCGCCCGCAGTCGGCTGACCACGATCCGGTCCGAGGACACCCCGTCGATCACCGCCACGAACCGGGTGCCGTCGCGGGAGACCAGGAACCGGGTCACGTTCTCTCCGGTCACCCCGGGCACGGCGACGCGGACGCGGCGGTCGCCGTCGACGTACATGACCCGGGCGCCGGTCGAGTCCTTGTCGACCAGCCAGAGCCGGCCGGCGAGGTCCCAGGAGGGCCTCAGCAGGCGGGTGCCCTTCACCGGAGCCCTGCTGAGCTCGCCGTCGCTGGTCAGCTCGCCGACGACGACGCCTGTGCGGTCGGCGGTGATCGCGGCTGCGGTCGAGCCGTCGGCGTCGACGGCGACGTCGGTCACGCCGTGCGACTTGGCCCAGGCGCCGAGCACCGGCACCCATGGGTCACCGTTGTCGCCGGTGCTGGTCACCAGCGCGCCGCCACGCAGCGCGTAGAGGTCGACCCGCGCGGAGGTGCCGTTGGGGTCGTAGCCGCCGCCGCTGTCGACGTTGAACGTCTCTCCGTAGCCCGGCAGCACCACCGGCTCGCCGTCGATCGTGAGCCGGATGCGTTCCACGCTGGCGTCCTGCCGCAGGGTCCAGGCGAGCTGGGCGCCCATGAGCTGGCGGTCCTCGGAGCTGTGGTCGTCCAGGTCACCGGCGAGGTCGACCTCGGCCACCCCGTCGCGTACGTCCACCGAGCGAGGCTCGGACGCCTCGGACGGGAGCGCGCTGCGGACCACGCCCTGCGCCTCCTCCCCCGGCCCGCTCAGCAGGCTGGAGACGAGGGTGGTGGCGTAGGAGGCGCCCTTGGGGGCGAAGATCGGCTCCGGCACCAGGGTGTGCCCGGTCGGTTCGACGTAGTAGAGGTTGCTGCGGGCGAAGTGGGTCAGGAACCAGTCCTCCTCGACCACCAGGGCGTTGGGAGCCGAGCTGATCCGCCACTCACCCTCGGCGCGGGTCAGCTCGAAGTCGAGGATCGCCTGCGAGGCGGCCAGCTTGCCACGCCACACGCCCCGATCGTCGAGCCAGCCGGCGTCCTCGAGCTCCACCGACACCCGCGGTGAGGAGCTGACGTGGCTGCCGAGCTCGCCGTAGACCAGGGTGCGGCCGGCCGGCGCCCAGTTCATCGCCGCGTCCTTGGTGAGGTAGCGACGGGCGTAGGCCGTGCTCATCGGGGTGGCCTTCATCGCGTCGAGGAAACCGTCGACGATCTCGCCCGGGGACGCCCCCGCGCGCGGGGCTCCGGGGTTGTAGGGGATGACCTCCTCCTGCGCGTCCGGCGCGGCCAGGTCGACGCTCTGGACGGGGCCGGAGTCAGGCACGCCCGAGCACGCCGAGACGAGGAGGGCGAGCGCGGCGAGGAAGACGGCGAAGACGGGTCTCACGATGCCTCCAGGGTGTCGCGCGCGTCGGCCGGGACGAGCGGGAGCGGGCTGTGCCTGAGCACCGCGCCGGCATAGCGCGGGAGCGTGAGCCGGAACTGCGCGCCCTGGTCCGGGCGGCCCCAGGCCTGCAGCCAGCCCCCGTGGAGATGGGCGTCCTCGAGCGAGATCGACAGGCCCAGACCGGTGCCACCGCTGGAACGGTCCCGGGCGGGGTCGGCGCGCCAGAACCGGTTGAAGACCAGGGCGGTCTCCCCCGGGGCCAGCCCGACTCCGTGGTCGCGCACGGTCAGCGCGGCCGCGTGCTCGTCGCTGTCGATCCGGATGGTGACCGTCTGCCCCACCAGAGCATGGTCGGTGGCGTTCGCCACCAGGTTGCGTACGATCCGCTCGACCCGGCGATGGTCGACCTGGGCCATGCACGGATGGTCCGGGGCCACGACCTTCAGCTCGATGTCGCGCTTGTCGGCGAGCGGCGTGTAGGCCTCGACGACGGCGTGGGCCAGCGCGGTCAGATCGGTGTCGTAGAGGTCGAGCACGGCCGCACCGGCGTCGAAGCGGCTGATCTCGAGCAGGTCGCTCAGGAGCGTCTCGAACCGGTCCAGCTCGGTCTGCAGCAGCTCGGCCGCCCGGGCCGTCGAGGCGTCGAAGGTGTCCCTGGCCTCGTAGAGGACGTCGCTGGCCATGCGGACGGTGGTGAGCGGCGTACGCAGCTCGTGGGAGACGTCGGAGCTGAACCGTCGCTGAACCCGGGAGAGGTGCTCGAGCTGCCGGATCTGGTTCTGCAGCCCGCTGGCCATCTGGTTGAACGAGAGCGCCAGGCCGGTGAGGTCGTCCTCGCCGTGGACGACCATCCGCTCCTCGAGGCGGCCGGCGGCGAGCCGCTCGGCGGTCCTGCGGGCGATCCGGATCGGCGTGACGACATGGCGGGTCACGATCCAGCTGCCGACGCCGATCAGCAGGATCAGAATCGCACCGGCAGCCAGCAGCCCGCGGGTGATGACGCCGAGCGTCTCCTGCTCCTGGTCCATCGGGAAGAGGAAGTAGACGTTGTACGTGTCGTCGTGCAGCTCCAGCTGCGACCCGATCACGATGCCGGGGGTCGAGGAGCGCTCCTCGTCGTCGTAGGCGATCCGGGTGTAGGTCCAGGCCGGCTCGGCACGGATCGTCTGGAAGCGGTCCTCGAGGGCGCGCGGGACGCTGCGTACGTCCACACCGGGTGTCCACTCGACACCGTCGTCGCTGATCCGGCCGGAGGTCGAGGTCACCGGGCCGGCCATGACGACGCCGTAGCCGCGCGAGACGCTGCGCTGGATGATCGGGTCGCCCAGGTCGTTGCGCTGCAGCGGAGTGCCGCCGTTGGCGCCCGAGGTCTCCGCGATGCTCGAGCGGGCCGCGGAGAGCTCCTCGGAGGCCTCCGCCTTCGCCGCGGCGACCCGGTCCTGGACCAGTTCGTCGCCGATCTGCTCGAGCAGGATCAGCCCGACCAGGCTGACGGCGGCCGCGGTGAGGAGCACGGTGTAGACCACGACGCGGGTCTGGATCGACCGGCGCCAGGTGGTCAGGAGCTTCTTGGGCGTCCGGGCTGTCGTGCGGGCTGCCGTACGGACGACCTGCTGGAGTGTCACACGGGCCCTGCCTTGTATCCGACACCACGGACGGTGACGACGATCTCGGGGTTCTCCGGGTCGTGCTCGACCTTGGAACGCAGTCGCTGGACGTGCACGTTGACCAGGCGCGTGTCGGCGGCGTGACGATAGCCCCACACCTGCTCCAGCAGCACCTCGCGCGAGAAGACCTGGTGGGGCTTGCGGGCCAGGCACTCCAGCAGGTCGAACTCGAGCGGTGTGAGCTGGATCTGCTCATCGCCACGGGTGACCTGGTGGCCGGCCACGTCGATGGTGAGGTCGCCGATCTCCAGCACCTCGGGCACGGCGTCGCCGTGCCTGCGGACCCGCGCCCGGATCCTCGCGATCAGCTCCTTGGGCTTGAACGGCTTGACCACGTAGTCGTCGGCTCCGGACTCGAGCCCGACCACCACGTCCACCGTGTCGCCCTTCGCGGTCAGCATGACGATCGGCACACCCGACTCCTTGCGGATCTGCTTGCACACCTCGATGCCGTCCATCCCGGGAAGCATCAGGTCGAGCAGCACCACGTCTGGCTTGTAGTCGTGGAACGCCGGCAGCGCCATGTCACCACGGGCGACGAGCTGTGAGTCGAACCCCTCTTGTCTGAGCACGATCGCAAGCATCTCGCTCAGCGAGGCATCATCATCGACGACGAGGACCTTTCCCTTGGCGGGCTGGTCGGGAGCGCTGCGATCGGCCATGTGTCCGATTCTGTCACCCAGTGCGTGCGACGCGTCACAGGAGCCACCCCCACAACGCGCGAGTCGGCTCATCCTGACCCGATTCCCTGCCGAGTCGGCTCGTCATGACGAGCCGACTCGGCGGGGTTTTCGGTCAGAACAAGCCGACTCGGCGGGGGTTCAGACGTTGATCAGTAGCGGTAGTGGTCCGACTTGTAGGGACCCTCGACCGGGACACCGAGGTAGTCGGCCTGCTCCTGCTTGAGCTCGGTGAGCTCGACGCCGAGGGCGCCGAGGTGGAGGCGGGCGACCTCCTCGTCGAGCGCCTTGGGCAGCACGTAGACGCCGATCGGGTACTCGTCCGTCTTGGTGAAGAGCTCGATCTGGGCCAGCGTCTGGTTGGTGAACGAGTTCGACATCACGAAGCTCGGGTGACCGGTGGCGTTGCCCAGGTTGAGCAGGCGGCCCTCGGAGAGCACGATGATCTTCTTCCCGTCCTCAAAGATCCACTGGTGGACCTGGGGCTTGATCTCGTCCTTGACGATGCCCGGGATCTTGGCCAGGCCGGCCATGTCGATCTCGTTGTCGAAGTGGCCGATGTTGCCGACGATGGCCTGGTTCTTCATCTTCTCGAAGTGCTCGACCCGGATGATGTCGAAGTTTCCGGTCGTGGTGATGAAGATGTCGGCGGTCTCGATGACCGACTCCAGGCGGCGGACCTCGTAGCCGTCCATCGCCGCCTGCAGCGCGCAGATCGGGTCGATCTCGGTGACGATGACGCGAGCGCCCTGGCCGCGCAGCGACTCCGCCGAGCCCTTGCCGACGTCGCCGTAGCCGCACACGACCGCGACCTTGCCGCCGATCATCACGTCGGTGGCACGGTTGATGCCGTCGATGAGCGAGTGGCGGCAGCCGTACTTGTTGTCGAACTTGGACTTGGTGACCGAGTCGTTGACGTTGATCGCCGGGAAGAGGAGCGAGCCCTCCTTGAACCGGTCGTAGAGGCGCAGGACACCGGTGGTGGTCTCCTCGGTGACGCCCTTGATGCCGTTGGCGATGTTGGTCCAGCGCTGCGGGTCGTTCGTCAGCGAGCGGTCGAGGACCCGGAGGACCTCCTTGAACTCCTCGTTGTCGGTGGAGTCCTGGCCCGGCACCGCGCCGGCCTTCTCGAACTCGACACCCTTGTGGACGAGCAGGGTGATGTCACCGCCGTCGTCGAGGAGCATGTTCGGGCCGACCTTGTTGCCGGCCTCGTCGGTGAAGTCGAAAACCTTCTCGGCCTCGTCCCAGTACTCCGCCAGGGTCTCGCCCTTCCAGGCGAAGACCGGGGTGCCCTGCGGGTCCTCGGCGGTGCCGTTGCCCACGACGACGGCCGCGGCAGCGTGGTCCTGGGTGGAGAAGATGTTGCAGGTGGCCCAGCGCACGTCGGCGCCGAGCGCGGTCAGCGTCTCGATCAGGACGCCGGTCTGGATCGTCATGTGCAGCGAGCCGGCGATGCGGGCGCCCTTGAGCGGCTGGTCCTTGCCGTAGCGCTCGCGCATGGCCATCAGGCCCGGCATCTCGTGCTCGGCGAGGGAGAGCTCCTTGCGGCCGAACTCGGCCAGGCTCAGGTCGGCAACCTTGTAGTCCATGGTTATTCCTTACCGAAGTTAATGCGGGCCTGCGTCGCGCATCTGCGCACCAGCGGGATCTCCCACGCAGGGTCTTCTCAGAGTACAAGCGGCCCTCGGCGTCTGCGGTAATCCTGGACGGCAAACGCCAGGCCAACATCTATGGACCAGCATCAGGTGACCCGTCACCGCCCCGGCGACCAGGGGCAGCCCGACCAGCGCGACGGCCACCGGCACCCCGATGAGCCCGGAGCCGAGACCGACGAAGGCGTACGTCATCAGGGCGACCGTCTCCTCCCCCACCCCGAGCACGCTGGTGACGGTCGCTCGCGCCGGACCCTGGATGCTGTCCTGGAGACGGGTCTCGGCCACGATCATGGCGTTGTTGAGCAGGCCGTAGCCGAGCGCGATGGCGACGAAGCCCGCATAGGGGTGGACGAGCACACCGAGCGAGATCAGCGCCGCCCCGCCCGCGACGACGGCCGCGAGCGTACGCGGGCCCATCCTCGCCGTCCGGCCGGCGAGTGCCGTCCCGACCGCCTGGGCGAGCGTGGCGAGCGAGACCAGGACCGGGACGGTCGTCGCCGCGACCCCGTGCGCATCGGCGACGACCGGGAAGAACTCGTCGTACGCCGTCGTCCCGACCAGCACCGACGCCACCAGCAGCGCCCGGCGCACCGACGGCGTCCGGGACGCCTCGGACAGCCCGGCGCGGAGCATCGCCACGTAGCCGGCGGAGTCGTCGTCCGGATCACGGCGGCCGTGACGCGCAGACCGGGTCACCGGCAGCGTGGCCGCCAGCAGCCCCTGGACCAGCGCCATCCCGACCGACGCCACACCGACCAGCTGATAGCCGCCGGCGAACAGCAACGGGACGGCCGCCAGCTCCGCGAGCAGAGTGCACACCAGTGCCGAGGACCGCGCGTAGCCGATCAGCCTCGGGTAGCGCGCGCTCTCGCCGCGTACCGCCAGATCGTCGTAGAGCAGCGCCTCGAACGTCCCCGACATCAACGCACCGGACACGCCCCACAGCACGAACCCCAGCGCGAAGCCCGCGTAGTCCGGCCACCAGGTCCAGGCCGCGAAGGCAGCGGCATGGAGCAGCGCCGAGACCACCAGCAGGTGACGTCGGTCGACCGTGTCGGCCCAGGCACCGGAGGGCACCTCGGCAACGAAGGCCGTCACCGACCAGATCACGAACAGCGACGAGATCTGCCCCGCGGAGAGCCCGTGATCGGCGAAGAGCAGGGCATAGACCGCATAGAGCGGGACCGCGTCACGCGAGGCGTGATACGCGAGCACACGCAGCGTACGGCCGCGATCGGTGGAGGGGCCTTAGATCGGGTGCATGCTCCGAGGCTAACCCCGGACCCCCGATGGGGTCAGTGCTTTTTCTTGAACGGCAGCAGGTGGAGTACGCCGACCACGATCGCTCCGACGATGAGTCCGACGACCGCGGAGAAGAAGGTGTTGACCAGCCAGGCCGCGGCCGCACCGACGGCACCGAGGGCGTGGTGGACCTCCTCCTCGAGGTGGTGGACGGTGTCGTAGGGCCACGCCCAACCGGGGTGACCGGCGGCGAGACCGTTGACGTCGTGGACACCGACCAGGATCAGGTGGCCACCGACCCAGAGCATCGCGATGGTGCCGACCACCGAGATCACGGCGAGCACCTTCGGCATGGCCGCGACCATGCCCAGGCCGAGCCGCTGGGCGAACGCGCTGGGGCGCTGGGAGAGCGAGAGCCCGGCGTCGTCCATCTTCACGATCAGGGCGACCACGCCGTAGACCACGACCGTGATCAGGAAGGCGACCGCCACCAGGGCGCCGAGGCGCATCCAGAAGCCCTGGTCGATGACCTCGTTGAGCGCGATCACCATGATCTCGGTGGAGAGGATCAGGTCGGTGCGTACGGCACCGGCGATCATCGTCTTCTCGGCCTCGGGCCCTTCCAGGGCGACCGGCGTCTCGTGGGCCTCCTCGTGCGGCCGGACCCATTCCAGGACCTTCTCGACACCCTCGAAGGCGAGGAAGGCGCCGCCGAGCATCAGGATCGGGGTGATCGCCCAGGGCGCCCACTGCGCCAGGATCAGCGCCACCGGCAAGATGATCAGCAGCTTGTTGCGCAGCGATCCGAGGGCGATCTTCTTGATGATCGGCACCTCGCGCTCGGCGGCGATGCCGTGGACGTACTGCGGCGTCACCGCGGTGTCGTCGATGACGACACCGGCGGCCTTGGCCGAGGCCTTGCCGGCGGCAGCGCCGACGTCGTCGACGGACGCAGCCGCCAGCTTGGCGATGGCGGCTACGTCGTCGAGGAGTGCGAAGAGTCCGGCGCTCATGACCGGAACCTTAGCGGGTGGGTCGGGCTACTCCACGCCCTGCTCCCGGAAGCGCTCCGAGAGCGGGTACTCCTTGAAGTAGTCGGTCTTGATCCGCAACCAGTCACCGTTGACGATCATCTCGTCGATCGCGTCGTCGGCCTGGTCCCTGAGCCCGTCGCCCTTGCGGAAGACGAAGGCGATGGGGGCTTTGTCGGACGGGAAGACGATCCGCTCCTCCATCGGGATCGGGGCGCTCTTGATCAGCCCGTCGGTGAAGGGCGCGTCGTAGAAGAACGAGTCCGCCTTGCCCGCGGCGACCGCCTCCAGCGCGGCAGCTTCGTTCTTCCGCTTCACGATCTCGGCCTTGGGGAAGCGCGCCTTGAGAATGCTCTCCTGCGCGGTGCCGTCCACGATGGCGACCCGGGTGCCGTTGACGTCCTTGAGCTTCTTGATCGGGGAGTTCTTCGGGGTCGTGAAGGACAGGTAGGTGACGAAGTAGGGGTGCGAGAAGTCGTACGCCTCCTCGCGCTCCTCGGTCACGCTCACCTGGGAGGCGATCATGTCGATCTTTCCTTCGTCGAGCGCCGTGAACAGGTCGGCGAAGTCCATCGGAACGAACGACGGCTTGATTCCGAGAGACTCGGTGACGCCGAGGGCCACCTCGTAGTCGAAGCCCTTGGCGGCGGATCCTTCGGTGTAGTACACCGGGGCGCTGTCCAGCACTCCGATCTTGAGCTGGCCGTCATCGGCCGCGCTGCTGCGCCTGGCAGAGGAGGGGCCGGTCGTCTCAACCGTGTTGGAGACCACGATCAGGATCACCAGAAGGGTGACCGCGCCCGCAAGGATGAACTTCAGGGATTTCATACGACGTCCTGGTTGGGGGGAGGGGTGCGCCGAGACACTGCCGACCCGACCGGAGTCGGGCCAGCGGGCATCGTAGGCTACTGGACTTCAGGCGCCCCGAGGCGGGGCGAGCGGCGTCAAGCTCAGACGCCCTTGTCCTTGAAGACGTCAGAGAGCGGGTACTCCTTGAAGTACTCCTTCTTGATCTTCAACCAGTCCCCGTCGAGGATCATCTGCTCGAGAGCCTCGTCGATCAGCTTCTTGCGCTCGTCACCCTTCTGCATGACGAAACCGATCGGAGCGTCGTCGGCCGGGTAGACGATCGCCTCCTTCAAGGCGATCGGCGCCCGGTTGATGATCGGCGCGGTGTAGGGCGCGTCGTAGAAGAACGCGTCTGCCTCGCCGCTCTGGATCGCCTTGACCGCGGAGTCCTCGTCCTTGGCCTTGATGATGTTGACGTCCTTGTACTGCTCGGCGAGGTAGCGCTCGTGGATGGTGCCCTCGACGACCGCGATGTTCTTGCCGTCGATGTCGTCGCGGTTCTTGATGGGCGAGTCCTCCGGGGTGAGGAAGGACAGGTAGGTGACGAAGTAGGGCGCGGTGAAGTCGAAGTCCTGCTTCCGCTCGGCGGTCTCGGTGACCTGGGCGCCGATCATGTCGATCTCGCCGGCCTCGAGCGCGGTGAAGAGGTCGCTGAAGTCCATCACCACGAACTCCGGCTTGGCTCCCAGACCCTCGGCGACGCCGAGCGCCATCTCGTAGTCGAAGCCTTTGGTCACGCCGTCGACCTTGTAGAAGGCGGGCTCGGTGCCGTCGACGCCGATCCGGAGCGTGCCGCCGGCGGCGGCACTCTCCTGGTCGGTCGCCTTGGGGGCGGGGTCGGCGAAGTAGCCGCCGATGACCAGGACCCCTAGGAGGGCCAGGGCGCCGGCGACGACGAACTTGATGTGATTCATGCGGAAGTCCTGTGTTTTCGGGATGGTGGGGCATGCCCGTCACGTCGGCGCCGAGAATCCGAGACGTGCTGGCCAGGAGTGGCCGGACGATGTTGCATCAAACACCCGTCTGCTCCCCCGCGTCCAGGTTTTCGAGGATCGTCGTCACGATCTGTGACGATCCGTGACCGAACCTTCACCGCCGCGCGTGACACAGATCACGCGCATCGTTCACCTTCGGGAAGGCTTCCTCGGCGAACGGACCCAAACGCAGACACCCGCACATCAGGCGCCCTTTTCCCTGAAGATCTCGGAGAGCGGGACCGCCTCGAAGTAGTCCGACTTGATCTTCACCCACTCACCGTCGAGGACCATGTCCTCGATGACCCCGTCGATCTGTTCCTTGCGCTCATCACCCTCGCGAACCACGAACCCGATCGGGGCGTCCTCGGCCTGGTAGACGATCGGCTCCGTCAGGGGATCGGCGCGCCCTTGATGATCGACTCGGAGTAGGGAGCGCCGTAGAAGAACGCGTCGGCCTCACCGCGCCCCATCGACCTGACCGCGGCGTCCGCGTTCTTGGCCTTGATGACGGTGACGTCCTCGTACTGCTCCTCGAGGTAGCGCTCCTGGACGGTGCCCTCGACGACGGCGATGTTCTTGCCGTCGATGTCGTCGCGGCTCTTGATCGCCGAGTTCTTCGGGGCGAGGAAGGACACGTACGTCACGAAGTACGGAACACTGAAGTCGTAATTCCGCTCCGCCTCCTCGGTCTTGGTGACCTGGGCACCGATCATGTCGATCTTGCCCGCCTCCAGGGCCTGGAAGAGCTCGTTGAACTCCATCTCCACGAACTCCGGCTCCGCGCCCATGCCTTCGGCGACGCTGCGCGCCATCTGGTAGTCGAAGCCCTTGGTCACGCCGTCGACCTTGTAGTACGACGGCTCGGCGCTGTCGACACCGATCCGGAGGGTGCCGCCGGCCGCGGCGCTCGCCTCGTCGGTCGCCGGCGGCGCAGGGGCGGAGATCCGGCCGCTGAAGACGATCGCGTCCAGGGGTCGCCCACCATCGCGACGCGTCGCCGATGCCCCTGAGCGTGAGGCATGAGGCAGATCACATGGATCTGTCCGTCATCCGGAATTAACCTTCGTTAACCAGACCCAAACGCAAATACTCCGCGGAGTATGTCCCCTGGAGCAGCAGAGACGCGTAGCGGGCGACCTCCGTGGTCGTGTTCGCCTCGACCACCTCCACCCGTACGCCGCGGGTGTCCGCGGCCTCGGTGAGGGACCGCCGTTGCTCGACCATGATCGGATCGGTCGCACCGTCGTCGAGGATGACCAGAACGGGACGTGCGGAGGCCTGCTCCTCGGCGAAGGGGTCGTCGAAGACGTTGCGCGGCCGGGCTGCCTCGAGGACCGGAAGCAGGTCGTCGGCGTCACCGGCGATGGCGCCTCGGCCGCTGGCCCGGCGCAGGTTCTCGGCGACGCGGCGGGCGGCGCGGGCGGCCAGGACGGAGCCACCCCACACGACCGGGAGCGAGTCGGCCAGCGAGATCGCCAGGATCTTGCCCGGGTTGACCGAGATGTCGCGATGCGGTGAGCAGGCGGTGGCGACGTCGTCGAGCGCGTCGGCCACCTTGTCCGCGTCGGCCTCCGGACCGAGACCGACCGAGTTGAGGTAGGTGAGCATCAGGATCGCCATCGCGAGCGTGTCGCCGCCCTCGACCGGGAGCAGGGTGCTGTCGCGACCCTCGGCGTGCTGGGCGACCAGCGACTTCTCCGGTGCGGCCACGACCAGCTGGGCGCCGCGGCGGACGGCCTCGGCGGCGGCCGAGGCCTCACCCGGGTCGGAGCCGGTCGGGGCCAGCACGACCACGAGGTCGAGGCTTCCGGCCCAGCCCGGCAGACCCGGAGCGGGCCAGGCGACGAACGGCACCGGGCAGAACGGCTCGAGGACGGCGCGCAGCAGGCGCGAGTCGGGACCTGCAGCGACGACGGCCCGGGGTCGGCCGGTCTCCGCGGCGCGGCGTACGGCCTCCTGCAGGGGTTCTGCGGCACCCGCAGCCTCCCGGCGGACCCGGGCTCCGGACTCGGCCAGGGAGCGCAGCAGCAGGTCGATCCCGGCCAGCGCCCGCTCGTCGTCCAGCCTCGACTCGTCGAACCAGGTCATCGCTGCCTCACTCGCTCTTGGTCGGACGGGCCTCGTCGATGAGCAGGACGGGGATGCCGTCGCGGACCGGGTAGGCCAGGCCGCACTCCCCCTGACAGACCAGCTCGCTGTCGGGCTCCACCGGCAGCAGGTCGCCGTGGCACTGCGGGCAGACGATGATCTCGAGCAGCTTCTCGCTCAGGCCCAGGGGGGTCGTTGCGCCAGTCATGATGCGTTGTCCTTTCGGATGATCGCGAGCGCCTCGTCGCGCACGCGCTCCATGGTGAGTGTGTCCTTGCCCTCCGCGTTGAGCCGCAGCAGCGGCTCGGTGTTGGAGGCGCGTACGTTGAACGACCAGTCGGCGTGGGAGAGGGTCAGGCCGTCGAGCTTGTCGACGGTGACACCGTCGCGCCCGGCGTACGCCTTCTCGATCTCGGCCACGGTGGCGGCCTGGTCGGGGACGGTGGAATTGATCTCGCCGCTCATCGGATAGCGAGCATAGGCGGCCAGCAGCTCGCTCAGCGGCTGGTCTGTCTCGGCGAGGGCGCCGAGGACGTGCAGCGCGGCGAGCATGCCGGAGTCGGCACGCCAGAAGTCACGGAAGTAGAAGTGGCCGCTGTGCTCGCCGCCGAAGGCCGCCTCGGACTCGGCCATCACGGCCTTGATGTAGGAGTGGCCGACGCGGGTACGTACCGGGGTGCCGCCGAGCTCGGTGACGATCTCCGGGACCGCGCGGGAGGTGATCAGGTTGTGGATGATCGTGGCGCCTGGCTCCTGTGCCAGGGCCCGCTCGGCGATCAGGGCAGTGATCGCGCTCGGGCTGACCACCTCACCCTTCTCGTCCACCAGGAAGCAGCGGTCGGCGTCGCCGTCGAAGGCCAGGCCGGCGTCGGCGCCGGTCTCGCGCACCTTCGCCTGCAGATCGACCAACGTGGTCGAGTCGAGCGGGTTGGCCTCGTGGTTGGGGAAGGTGCCGTCGAGCTCGAAGTACATCGGGATCAGCTCGACGGCCTCGGTGCCCAGGCGCCCGAAGACCGCCGGCGCGGTGTGGCCGGCCATGCCGTTGCCCGCGTCTGCGACGACGGTGAGCCGGCGACCCTTGACCGGGGCCAGCCCGAGCAGGTGCGCGGCGTACGCCTCCAGCACATCGGTCTCGCTGATGCTGCCCGCGACGTCGGCGATCGGGACCTCACCGGAGATGACCAGGTCGCGGATCTCGTCGAGCCCGGTCTCGGCGCCGACCGGGACCGCGTTGGCGCGGCACAGCTTGATGCCGTTGTACTGCGCCGGGTTGTGGCTGGCGGTGAACATCGCGCCCGGCAGCCCGAGGTGACCGGAGGCGAAGTAGAGCTCGTCGGTCGAGGCCAGCCCGATCATCGTCACGTCGGCGCCGGCCTCGGTCGCCCCCTCGGCGAAGGCTCCCGCGAGCGCCGGGGAGCTGGGGCGCATGTCGTGGCCGACGACGATCTCGCCACTACGGGCGCCGGTGACGTGCACGAAGGCCCGCCCGGCGCGTCGGGCGAGGTTCTCGTCGATCTGATCAGGGACGGTGCCACGGACGTCGTACGCCTTGAAGACGGCGTTGGCGATGTCGGGGTCAACTCTCTCCGGCATGTCCGGAACTCTAGTCGTCCTACTCCGAGGTCAGCACGCGGAGGTGTCCGCGGCGGGTGCCGCCCGGACGGGGCTGGCCGTCGTTCGCGCCCGGCTCGTCGGCGTCGTCCTGCCCAGGGGCCCCGACGGGCCCTCGCGGGGACGGAGCCGGCGGCCTCGCGGCCTCACGGACGGCATCGGCCAGCGCGAGCAGGTCGTCGCCCTTGGGCTGCGGGTCGACCGGCTCACGAGCCAGCCGGACCACCTCCCAGCCACGGGGCGCGGACAACCGCTCGGCATGCTCCTCGCACAGGTCGTAGGCATGTGGCTCGGCATAGGTCGCCAGCGGGCCGAGAACGGCCGTCTGGTCGGCGTACACATAGGTGAGCGTGCAGACGGCTTGACGCTGGCAGGCGGTACGCGAACAACGACGAGCAGTCACGGGTGAACCGTACTCCCCTGAGGCCAGCCGCGCAGTTAGGCTCGCGTACATGACCAGGCACAGGGATCGGCACGGCCGTGGGACACGTGGCCCGATCGCCGTTCCCACCGACCCGAAGGTGCCGGTCCTGCGCACCCGCCGGGAGCGGTTCGACGACATCGCGCTCGCCATCGTGACCGAGATCGACGGTCGCTGGCAGTCCCGGCTGGGCCTGATCGAGTACGCCGTCGAGGAGTCGCCCGACATCCCGAAGGAGTGGACCGTCGAGGATCACATCCCGCTCGGGTCGCTCGAGCGTGGCTCCGGCGCGAACCCGGCCCGGTTGGTGATCTACCGGCGGCCGATCGAGCACCGCTGCCACACCCGTTCCGAGGTCGAGGCGATGGTGCTCATGGTCGTGGTCGAGCAGATCGCCGACCTGCTCGGGATCGCGGCTGAGGATGTCGATCCTCGGTATCAGCCCTGATCATCGCGAGCGGTCTCGTGGTTGGGGTGGGCCGCCGACCCGTTCTCTGAGGATCTTCTGCTGGCTATCGGGGCGGCGGCCCGGGTGTGGTCGCGGGAAACCGCTGCGGGCAAGGGGAAGGCTTCTCCGGGCGAACGAAAATTCGTTCGCCCCACCGAGCAGAGACTCCTCCAGCGGAAAGAAAATTCCTTCCACCAACCGACCCCATCCCGGCGGAGACGACTCACACGGCGAAAGGAATTTTCCTTCCACCAGCTGCCCCGCTCGCCCACCCCAGCGAAGCGATCAGCCGACTCCCAGACCCCTACCCGACCCGAACCTCCGCACCAAACCCCTGCCGCCGACCCGATAGCCAGCCAAATCTTTTCTCGGCGACGGCCGGTGTCAAGGATCGCCGAAGGCGACCGGCGTCAGCCGGCGGCCGCAGGCCGTCCTTTACTCCGGACGCCGCCGAGAACACCCTCCCCGAAAGGGTCGGCGGCAAACCCCAACCACAAAACACCCCGACCAAGAAGCGCCCGAAAGAAACTCAGGGCTCCAACGGCAACGGCAACCCCGGAGCAACCCCAGCGGTACGCACCTCGGTCCGCAACGGCCGGAACGGAACCACTGCATCCCCATCCCCGCTCATCACCACCGCAGCGTTGATCGAGACACCCTCGGGCACCAGCTGGATCAGGGCTGCTTCCGCGGGCACCTCGACCTCGGCACCGAGTCCGGGACCGACCTTGACGGACTTGGCCTTGAGCGCCTTGCCCTTCGCGTTCATCGGGATCACCTTGACGGTGCCGCTGGCCCCGGTCTTGGCGACCGGGCCGGAGATCACGACCCGCTTCTTGCCGACTCCGGCGCCGGCCGGGACGACGGCCGCGGTCGGCTCCGAGATGGTCTCGGTGGCCGTCGTGATCGCGACGTCACCGCCGTCGACCGAGCGCATCGCGGTGGCGACCGGGCCGGTGGCGACGATCTCGACGCCGTACGCGTCGCTGGCGCTGTCCTTGCCGAGCAGCTTGGTCAGGTCGACCTGCGTCTGCCCGTTGGGCGGCACCCTGATCTCCGGGGCGCCCTCCGGGGTGAGCACGTTCTTGGGAGTGAGCAGGCGCAGCTCGGCGCTCACCTGGGCATCGCCCGGGTTGGTGACGGTGAGCGTGCGGCTCGCGGAGCTGTTCGGGTAGCCGACCAGCAGGTTGGTCTCGGCCGGCGCCGACTGGCCTGGGAAGTAGTCCTCGGTGGCCTTCTGCGACTCCAGCGCGATGGCACGGTCACGGACCATCGCCCCGGCCTGGCCGCGTACGACCGTGGTCTTCAGGGAGAGCTCGCCCTTGCGCGGGATCACGTGCAGCAGGTCGAAGGTGCGGGTGGTGTTGCCGGGGATCGCGACGCCGCGGAGCTCCTCGGGGACCGCCACCACGCCCTTCTCGTCGTAGAGCGAGATGTCGACCGTGGCCGCGCCGCTGTTGGGGTTGGTGAGCTCGAGGATCGAGTTGTGGGTGGCACCCGCACCGACGCCGGGGAACCACGCCTCAGCCTGCGGGGGAATGCACCCCGTCGCCGCGAGCGGCTTGGTCGTCGAACGTCCGGCGACCAGCCCGGGGGCGACCTCCTTGCCCGCCTTGACCACGACCGAGCCGGGCTTGACCGACGCACTGGTGACCTTGCCGGACCCCACCGTGGTCTCCGCGCCGTTGCCGGCGCCCGGGCCGCTCAGCGTGACCTTGCCGGACCCGTCGGCGGCGTTGGTGACGGCGACCTGGTCGGCACCGGACTTCGGCTTGCCGGGGCACACCACGGTGGCTGCCGTAGGCGCGCTGCTGTCGGCGGCCAGCTTCGGCTGCTCCCACTGGTGGGGTCGGTTGAGCAGCAGCGCCACTGCCATCGCACCGACCAGACCCAGCGCCACCAGCACGGTGTTGTCGAGACGACGGCCGCGCTGCCTGCGTACGCGGCGCAGCCGGGGTCGCGCCGCGGCCGCTGCCGCTGCGGCAGCCGCCATCCGTCCGCCCTTGCCACGATCCGGCTCTGACTCCTGCTCGAGCTCCGGTTCCCCCGCCCGCATCTCGTCAGCGGTCGGCCAGGCCTCGAACTCCGGCTCGTAGGCGGGCTGGAACTCCCCGGTCCGGTAGTCACCTTCGTAGGGCGGCGGGTAGCCCGTCTGCGCGAGCATCTGTCCGGTCTCCGGACCGGGCACGTAGGGCTCCTGGGCGTAGAGCTGCTCCGGGGTGTAGCCCTCCGGCGGCGTCTGGGCCGTCTGACCCGTGTAGGGATCGGCATACGGGTCCAGCATCCACGGCTCCTGGCCGTAGACGTCGTCGGCCTGCGGCTCGTGCGAGCGGTCGTAGGGATCACGTGAATGGCTCATGCCGACTCCCTCCTCTGGATCAGCGTCGGCAGGCACAGGACCAGGACCACGAACAGCCCGATCCCGGACAGGACCAACAGGATCGTACGGATGATGGACTGCGACTCGGTCACGCCCGGGTCGCTCGGCTCGGAGTCGAGCAGCCACGCACGCGTCGAGCGCTCGACGGTGCTCGCCTGGGTCACCGACCCGGAGGCGTCGATCCCCTCGGCGACCGAGGAGTCGGCCGGACCGGGCATCACGATGTAGGCCACGCCCTGGGCGGCCAGATCACCGATCACCGCGTCGTCGGGATCGGCGGCGAGGCGGCGTACGACCCCGGTGAGCTCCTCGGAGCCACCGGCGACCTGCGCGATCTCGTCCTCACCGAGGGTGATCCCGTCGTTGCGGAGGACGGCGTAGCGGATGCCCTCGTCGACCGAGCCGCGCAGCACGAGGACACCGTCCTCCGGCCCGAGGGTGGTCGAGGTCGGGTCGAGCATGTAGGAGGGCACCCCGATGTGGCCGAGGGCCCGGGTGTTGTCGGTGAGGTTGCCGGTGCCGGCGTAGACGAACCAGCCGAGGCTGCCGACGACACCGACCGCCGCGACCGCAGCCGCCGCGCCGACCATCACCTTCCGCAGCCCGCTGAGGCCGTCGAGGATGGCGCCCTGGGCACCCAGCACCGCCGCGACCACCGCGAAGCCCTGGATGGCGACCAGCGGGAAGCCCCAGCCGACCCGGGCGATGCCGGCGTCGAGCGGGATCGGGATCCAGGACAGCAGCATCGTGACGACCGCGGTTGCGACCGCGCCGATCCAGCAGACCATGACCGGGATCCGGGTGCGGCTCGGGATCAGTGCGAGCACGGCCAGCAGCGGCAGCGCCAGGCCCAGCCACCACGGGGCGCCGAGATCGGCACCGTCGAGCCCGGTCAGACGGCCCACGAGCAGGTCGAACCCGCCCGCGGCCGGGGCCGGCAGCCTGCCCGGGTCGAGCAGCAGGCCGGCCCAGCCGCCGGAGAAGATCGCCGGCAGCCACCACGGGAGCAGCAGCCCGACCGGTGTCGCGATGGCCGCGGCGGGCGGACCCCACTGGTCGCGGTCACTGAGCACGGCGGGCATCAGCCGGCGGGCGACGATGAAGATGACCGCCGCGAAGACGGCCGCGACCAGGAAGGCCATCGGAGCGAAGGCGGTGATGACGGTGAGCAGCAGGCCGGTGCGCCACCCGGCGCGCCAACGGCGGTCGGCGACGGGATCGCTGAACCCGAGCGCGGCGTGGGCGAGCCAGGGCAGCAGCGCGCCGACGACGACCGCACCGATCCGGCCGTCACCGAAGGCACCGCTGACGTAGGGAACCAGGGCGTACGCCGTCGCGCCCCACAGCAGCAGCCAGCGAGGGGCACCCAGGTGGCTGATCAGCCGGCCCGCGACCCGCAGCAGCCGCCACGCGCCACCGAGCGCGACCGGGAAGCTGAGCAGCATGACGCCGGCGACCGCCAGGCTCGGGTTGCCGCCGAGGAATGTGGCGAGCACTGCCAGCGGGAAGACGTGCGGCGGCGCGGGCACCCCGGTGCCCTGCGAGATCGCGTGCCACGACTCGAACTGCAGCTGCCACCAGTCGCCCACGTTCTGCGGCGTCGGCCCGAGGCCGCTGCCGGCCACACCACCGAGCGCCGCACGGGCGCCGATGACGCCGAGGATGCCGATGACGACCAGGAGCACCGCGACCGGGTTGGTGAACAGACGCACCAGCCAACCGGTCTCGGCGGGGATCTCGTCCTCCTCCAGCTGAGCCCGCTCGGCCTGGCGCTTGGCGGCGAAGGAGGCCGGATCGGCCTCGGCCTGGGCCATCTGGCGCCGCTCGGCGATGTCGGAGGCCTGCTGGGTGATCGCGTTGGCGACGTCGGAGACGAAGTCGAGCCCGTGCCGGTAGGGCAGCCATGGTGGCGGCAGCAGCGCCTTGACCACGTCCTTGTCGGCGTGCGCCTGCTTCCGGCGCCGCCGCTTGGCCAGCATGATCTGGCCGGTGTGGCCGTAGATCCAGCCCAGCGCGCCCAGGTCGTCGAGCGCAGTCCCGGGATCGCGCACCAGGATGAAGCCGAGCATCCGCCACAGGGTCTGGAAGAAGAACCGGACCATCGTGAACGGGAGCATCCCCGGCCGGCCGTTGACCAGCAGGGTGTAGAGCGCGGCCCGTCGCTCCTGGTAGTGGATTCGGCGTCCGGTCAGCTGCGTCTTGCGTACGCCACGGTGGGCCGCCTCCACGTGGAAGACGACCGCGTCCGGGACGGCGATGGTCGTGAAGCCGGCGTTGGCGGCCCGCCAGCCGAGGTCCATGTCGGTGCCGAGGACCGGGAGGTGCTTGTCGAAGCCGCCGAGGTACTCGAGGACCTCGCGGCGGATCAGCATGCCGGCGGTGTTGACGGCCAGGACGCGGCGTACCTCGTCGTGCTGACCCTGGTCGTACTCGCCGCGCTCCAGGCCGGTCTCCCGGTTGCCGGTGACCGAGATCGAGACACCGAGCTCGAGCATCCGGCGCAGCGAGGGCCACTCCCGGATCTTGGGGCCTAGGATGTCGGCCTCCGGGTATTCCTCGGCGGCGTTGAGCAGGGTCGACAGCGCGTGCGGGTCGGGGGTGGAGTCGTCGTGGAGGAACCAGATCCACTCCGGCGGCTGGGCCGCCTGGTGGAGGATGGCGAGCGCCTCGTTGGCCGCGTCCGCGAACGTCGTCGACGCCGGGAGCTTGACCACCTGGGCGAAGGTCTCCTCCAGGATCTCGACCGACCTGTCGGTCGAGCCGGTGTCGATCGTGACGGCAAAGCTCACCGGAGCCTGCTGGTTCCGGATCCCGTCGATGACGGTTGGAAGCCAGCCGGCGCCGTTATGAGAGACGAGGACGAGGGCGACCGACGCGTGCACGATCGGCAACCCTAGTGCCCAACCGGTGATAGTCCGAATGGACCTGTCGGGCGATCGGGACACGCCCCCTCAGGTATTTGCCCCGAAATGATCAGCAGGCCCGGACCGTGACGGTCCGGGCCTTGCTGGCTCGTGCTTGGTTGCGACTGTCAGTGAATCTCAGACAGCGCGCTTCTTCAGCTTGCGGCGCTCCCGCTCGGAGAGTCCACCCCAGATTCCGAAGCGCTCGTCGTTGCCCAGAGCAGACTCAAGGCAGTCCTGGCGCACCTCGCAGGTCTGGCAGACCTTCTTGGCCTCCCGAGTCGATCCACCCTTCTCAGGGAAGAACGCCTCCGGATCCGTCTGCGCGCACAGGGCGCGCTCCTGCCAGCCCCCTTCGTCGGTGTCCGGCTCGAGGAGAAACAGCTCTCTCATCGTCTTTCCGACCTTTCGACCCTATTCAGCTTGTTTTTGGGACCGTGACCCCGTCTCGGGCCAGTCACCTCACGCCATCGGCAGGTAACCGATCCCCCCGTTTTTTGCGGGAACTGCCTCTAGTTACGACCTGGGCCGTCACTTTGATGCAGTTCCCTGACGAAATTTTCCCGAGATATCCAAGCACTGTCTCCACAGTTGTCGGTCCCCGGTTCAATTTCGAATCACACTGATGAAATTACATGCCTGTCGGTGCCACAAGTCAACCCTCAAATCTGCTAGGGCGGCATTAGCACCGGCTTTAAGCACCGGCTGGAGCAGGGTTGCTGGCCCCGTCTGAGAGGCTAGGGCCATGCGTGACATCACCGTTCTCTCCGGCGGCCATGGCGGCTCGAAGTTCATCTCCGGGCTCCTCCACGGCATCTCTGCCGGCCGTGTTCCAGGCATTAGGGAAGATGCCCGGGTCACCGTGATCGCCAATACCGCCGACGACCTGTGGATGCACGGCGTCAAGGTCTGTCCCGACCTCGACACGGTGATGTACACCCTTGGCAACGGATTCGACCACGAGCGCGGCTGGGGCCGCAAGGCCGAGACCTGGTCGATCAAGGACGAGCTCGAGGCCTACGGGGTGCCCGGGACCTGGTTCGGGCTCGGCGACCGAGACATCGCCACCCATCTCGTACGCACCCAGATGATCGAGGCCGGGTTCTCGTTGTCGCAGGTCACCGCCGCGTTGTGCGAACGCTGGCTGAAGCCTGTATGGGGCGACCGCGTGCAATTGCTGCCGATGACCGACGACCGTGTCGAGACCCATGTGGCGATCAAAGACGAGAATTCACCCAGTGGACTCTCAGTCGTTCACTTCCAGGAATACTGGGTACGTCTCCGGGCCGGCGAACCGGTCGAGAAACTGATCTTCGTGGGGCAGGACGAGTCGAAACCCGGACCCGGGGTGATGGACGCGTTGCTGAATTCCGACCTCGTGATCGTGCCCCCGTCCAACCCGGTGGTCTCGATCGGGACCATCCTCGGCGTACCCGGGATCCGGGAGGGCCTGGTCGCCACCTCGGCCCCCGTGGTGGGGATCTCGCCGATCATCAGCGGTCATCACGTACGCGGCATGGCGGAGCAGATGCTCGCCGCCATCGGCGTCGACGCGACCGCTGCTGGAGTCGGTCTGCATTACGGGACGCGGGGCGCGGGCGGGGTCCTCGACGGCTGGCTCGTCGACACCGCGGACGCCGCCGCGGTCCCCGCGCTCACCGAGTCGGGACTGAAGGCGGCGGCCGTCCCGCTGTGGATGTCCTCCGAGGGCGCGACCGCCGACATCGCCGCCGCCGCGGTCGAGCTGGTCAACCGATGACGCGGCCCACGAACGGGCCGATGAGCGGACTGGGCATCACCGTCACCGCGCCCGACGGCGTACCCGAGGTGCGTAAGGGCGACGACCTCGCCGCCCTGCTCCTCGACGCCCTGGAGTCCCCGCTGGCCGACGGGGACATCGTCGTGGTCACCTCGAAGGTCGTCTCCAAGGCCGAAGGTCAGGTGCGGGAGGGCAACCGGGACGACGCGCTCCCCGGCGAGACGACGCGGGTGGTGGCCCGACGCGGGCCGACGCAGATCGTGCGCAGCCGGCTGGGGCTGACCATGGCCGCCGCCGGCATCGACGCCTCCAACGTCGAGGCCGGCCACATCGTGCTGCTCCCCCTGGACCCCGATGCCTCAGCGCGGGCCCTGCGCGCCACGCTCCGCGACCGAACCGGCGCGAACGTCGGGGTGATCATCACCGACACCGCCGGACGCGCTTGGCGCGACGGGCAGACCGACATCGCCATCGGCGCCGCCGGTCTCGAGGTGCTGGAAAGCTTCGCCGGCCAGGTCGACGCCTACGGCAACGATCTCGTCGTCACCGCCCCCGCCGTCGTCGACGAGATCGCATCGGCGGCCGAGATCTCCCAGGGCAAGCTGGGCGCGCGGCCGTTCGCGGTCCTGCGCGGCCGGGCGGACCTCGTCCGCGAGCCCGGCGACGACGGACCGGGAGCGAGCGCGCTCATCCGCCCCGAGGGTTCGGACTTCTTCGGCTTCGGGGCCCGGGAGGCCGTCGTACGCGCTCTGAAGGGTGCCGCCGCGGACCAAGCTCCGTTCGGTGCGCCGGCGAGCGTCGAGGAGCTCTCCGCGGCCGTCACGGAGGTGACCGGGACCGCCCCCGTCCCGCACCAGGACGGGCTTCGGGTGGCCGGAGCCGACCCCGCGGTGATGGCCGCGCTGGCCTTCGCCCACGGCTGGCGGTGCGAGCGCGAGGAGAAGAATCACGGGGCAACTTCCCTTCTGCTACCACTGACCACCTAGAATCTGCGCGTCCCGACAAAAGACCCGAGGTACGCCGAACAGTGGCCAACAAGTCGCTCAACAAAGACCGCAAGGCGGTCATCAACGACATCCGCAAGAAGCAGGGTCGCGCAGAGCGCGTCCGTGGTGCGGCGATCGTCGGTGTCTGCGTCGTCATCGCCCTCGTGATCGTGGGTGCCGCAGCGTGGGGCCCGGTCACGGGCTTCTTCAAGGACAGGGAGTTCGACGAAGTCGCGCTGCAGGACATCGGCCAGAGCGCGAAGGCCGCCGGCTGCCAGAAGGTGACCGAGATGGCCGCCGACGGCAACCAGAACCACATCGCCACCGGCACCGAGCAGACCTACACCACTGCTCCCCCGGCCTTCGGTCCGCACTGGAACGAGGCCAACGTCGCGCCGGCCGACATGTCGCGCAAGTTCTACACCGCCGACGACCGCCCCGACCTCGAGGCGCTGGTGCACAACCTCGAGCACGGCTACACGATCGTGTGGTACGACGACACCGTCTCCGAGGACGAGCTGGACGAGCTCCGGGCCATCGGCCAGAAGTTCTCCGGCACCTCCAACTTCCGCTACAAGTTCATCGCGGCCCCGTGGACCGCTGCCGACGCCAAGGAGACCGCGGTCGCCGGCGACAAGAAGACCGAGTTCCCCTCGGGCACCCACATCGCCATGACCCACTGGTACGCCGACGCCGCCAACCCGACCGAGGCGTCCACCCAGAAGGGCGTCTTCCAGTACTGCGAGGGTGTCTCCGGCGAGGCGATCAAGGACTTCATGGAGAAGTACCCCTACACCGACAGCCCCGAGGCCCAGGCCATGTGAGACCTTGCCGAGTCGGCGCATCTGCCCCCGTGCCTCGCGAAGCGAAGCGAGCGAGAGGGGGCGGATGCGCCGACTCGGCATTTCAGGTGAGGTCGGTGCGGTCGGAGTCCTTGAGGGCGGCGACGATCTTCTTGACCTGCTGGGCGTGGGTGCGGGTGGTGACCAGGACGGCGTCGTCGGTGTCCACGACGACGATGTCCTCGAGGCCGATGAGGGCGATCATGCGGCCCGAGTGGGGTACGACGAGGCCGGTGGAGTCGAGGGCGTGGACGAGCGAGTCGTCACCGAGGATCGTGGGGCCCTCGGGCGAGGCGGTGGCGGCGGCCTGGAGCAGCGTCGCCAGCGAGTCGAAGTCGCCGATGTCGTCCCAGCCGAGATCGGCGGGCACCGTGGCGACCTTGCCGGCGGCGGCAGCGGGCTCGGCGACCGCATGGTCGACCGCGATCTTCGGGAGCGTATCCCACAGCTCCTCGAGCCGTGACGGGTCGGCGGCGATGGCCCGCAGCCGGTCGGTGAAGCCCGGGTCCGACTCCGCGAGCAGGTCGAGGAGGACGGTGGGACGCACCACGAACATCCCGGCGTTCCAGCGGTAGCGGCCGGTCGCGAGATACCCGGCGGCGACCTCGGCCGACGGCTTCTCGACGAACTCGTCGACCAGGTAGGCGCCCGGGTGACCGTCCAGCGCCTTGCCCTCGGCGATGTAACCGAACGCGGTCGAGGCGAAGGTCGGCGAGATCCCGATCGTGACCAGCCAGCCGTCCGCGGCGATGGCCGCGGCGCTGCGTACGGTCTCGTGGAAGTTGTCGATGTTGCGGATCACGTGGTCGGCCGCGAAGGAGCCCATCACGGCCTCCGGGTCGCGCCGCTCCAAGAAGGCTGCGGCCAGGCCGATAGCGGCCATCGAGTCGCGCCCGCTCGGCTCGGCCAGGATCGCGTCGTGCGGCACCTCGGGCAGCTGCTCGCACACGGCCCGCTCGTGGACCGCGCCGGTCACCACCATGATGCCGTCGGAGACGGGCTCGAGGCGGTCGTAGGTCTCCTGCAGGAGGGTACGTCCGTGGCCGGTGAGGTCGCGCAGGAACTTCGGCTCCGAGGACCGCGAGAGCGGCCACAGCCGGGTGCCGGCACCACCAGCGGGGATCACTGCCCAGAACGTCATGCCGCCACCTCCGTAGGGCACGTCGAAGAATACGGAGGTGGCGGCATGATGGACCCGCTGGTCGCTCGCTGGCGCTCGCTCATGCCGCACACCTTAGGGTCTGTGTGTGACCAGCTTTCCCGAGACCCTCGCCCGAGCCCTGCGGACCGCCCCGGGCAGCCCGTTCGTGACGTTCTACGACGAGGCGAGCGGCGAGCGCCAGGAGCTCTCGACCACCACGTACGCCAACTGGGTGGCCAAGGCGTCCGGCCTCCTCCTCGACGAGCACGGCCTCGAGCGCGGGGACAGCATCCGGATCGACCTGCCCACCCACTGGCTGGCCACCGTGTTCCTCGGCGCCGCCTGGAACACCGGACTCGTGGTGACCGACTCCGAGAGCCCCGACGCCGTCGTGTGCGGTCCCGAGACCCTGCCCGCCTGGGCGGACGGCGCTGGGAAGCGGCCGACCCTGGCGTGCTCCCTGCTCCCCTTCGGCGTACGTTTCGCCGACCCGCTCCCCCAGGGCGTGCACGACGTCGGCATCGAGGTCTGGGGGCAGCCGGACGCCTTCACCCCCTTCGACCCGCCGGCCGCGGACGACACCGCCACCTCGTGGGCCGGCGTCGAGACCAGCCACGCCGACCTGTTCGGTGGCGGGAAGGCCGATCGGCTGCTCTCCCCCGTCCCCTCGGCCTCCCCGGCCGGCGCCGAGCTGCTGGCCGCCCTGCTCGCCGGTGGCGGCTCGCTGGTGCTGGCGACCAACGCGACCGACGATCGCCTCGCCGCCCTCGCGGAGGCCGAGCGCGCTCAGCCGAACTGGTCGTAGCCCCGCACGACGCCCATCTGGGTCTTCCGGTCCCAGCCGCCGCTCTGGTTGTGCTCGTAGGCGAACCACATCCCGTCGGACTTACGACGTAGCAGCAGGTCGCCGCCGGTGGAGGCACCGCGCAGGTCCTTGGTCGCGAGGATGAAGTCGAAGGCACTGGCGTCGATCCCGGGGTCGGAGTAGGTGGTCAGGCCCCCGGGGCCGTTGGTGCGGAAGATCAGCAGCTTGCTGGCGGTCCTGAAGATCGCCTCCGGCGAGCCGTCGTCGTTGTAGAAACGGCCGGCTCCGATGACCTGGGTCGAGCCGCTCACTGCGCTGCGCATCCGGTAGGAAGCCCCCAGTGAGCTGGTGCCGCGGCCGGGCCAGACCCGGATCTCGCCGTTGGAGTGCTTGCCCACGATGTCGGGCCAGCCGTCGCCGGTGATGTCGCTGACCACGTCGATGACCGAGACGGACTGGAAGTTGCGTCCGATGATGACGCCGGTGGCGAACGTCTCGGTCCCGTTGCCGCGGTTGACCCGGATCGTGCCGTCGGTGTGGCGGATCAGGATGTCGCCGTCGCCGTCGCGGTCCCAGTCACCGGCGTTCATCAAGGTGGCCGAGGTGCCGCCGATCAGGTTGGTCGCCCGCGGCGTACCGAAGCGGGCGTTGCCGTCGGTACGGAGCACGACGATCCGCCGGTCGCTGGACCGCCGGGCGACCAGGTCCGGGTAGCCGCGGCCGCTGATCTGCGACTGCAGCTCGCGCGCCGACCAGCTCGCCTGCTTCGAGCCCGCCTGCGAGCGGATCGTGCTCAGCTTGGCGTAGAGGTAGCGGCCCGGGCACGCGGTGGAGCCGGCGTCGCGATGGCCCATGATCGCGTGCGAGAAGGTGCGGTCACCGATCTTGGTGGAGCCCTTGTTGCCGCGGACACCGTGCAGCGACAACTTCCACGCGAACAGCGATCCGAAGGCGTTCACCAGCGCGGTCGGGGGCGCGGCGTTGTCGAAGTTGCCGATCGCGGAGGCACCGAAGCCGTAGCTGTTGTAGCCCGAGGTGTGGGCACCCACGACGGGGCGGTCGACGCCGCCATAGCGCCCCTCCCAGATCCGGCCATACTTGTCGAGCAGGAAGTTGTAGCCGATGTCGCGCCAGCCCCGGCTCTTCACGTGGTAGGTGTAGATGCTCCGGATGATCCCCGGCACCTGCGCCTTGGTGTAGGAGTTCGTGTTGACGGTGTGGTGCACGAACCCGCCGCGGACCTCGTGGTAGTCGGGCGGTCCGGCCTCGCGCACGCTCTCGTCGGCGCCCCACTGGCGACGGCTGTAGATGCTGGGCTTGGCGGTGTAGGCGGCCGCCGACAGCGTCGCCGCCTCCCCCTCCTCGGATCTCGTGGCGCCCTGGGCACCCTCGGCCGGCTCCGGTGCGTCATCGGCACCGGTCTCGATCTCGGGTGACTCGCTGCGGCTCGCGTCCGCCTCGCCGGGCGTGATCACCGCCAGCCTGAGATCGGCCGGCACCTGGGCACCGGTCAGCCGCAGCCGGGTCTGCACCTGGTCGACCTCGCCGACGATCGCCTCCATGGTGCCCGGCCTCGACCCGGCGGCCTCCGCGGAGCTCGGGTCAGGAGCATGGTCGTCGAGGTGGACGTCCAGCGCCTGCCAGTCGCTCCACGTGCCGTCCTCCAGAGTGCGTACGTCGGCCCCGACCGCATCCTCCGGAACGACCGCACCGGGCGCCCAGGTGAGTCCGACCGTCCCGAAGCCGTCCACCGGCTGCGGGAGGCTGGTGACGGTCACCGCATCGCCCCGGGAGGCGGCCTTCGTGGCCTCAGCGGTGATCCGTCCGGGCACGCGGCGCGAGGACGGTGCGGTCAGCGAGATCTCCTCGAGGTGGGCGTCGACCGGGGCCGCGGGCACCTGCGCCGCCGACGGCGCCGCCACCTGGCTCCCGGAGACGGGGACGTCTCCGGGGCGGACCACCTTCAGGTCGACGACCGTGCTCGCCGGGACCAGCGCGGCCAGGACGAACCCCAGCACGAGCAGCTGCTGGGTCGAGGCGACATAGCGCGACCGAGCACGTTCGACGTCGCTCGACTGCTCTTCTCCGGCCTGCGAAAGCACGTATGGATCCCCCTGGTTCCGTAACACCAGGGAACATCTTTCACATCAGCAACATGGGTTGGGAAGAGCCCGCAAAGAACTACAAACCTGTAATTCTTCGCGGGCTCTCGCCGTGCTGGACAGACTCAGACTTCGGCGCCAAGGGCGCTGTCGGCAGCCTCGAGCTGCCTGAGCTTGGCCGATCCCTTGGCGTCGTCCTCACCGTAGTGGAGGTACTCGATGCCTTCGTCGACGTCGCCGTCGAAGACCAGGCGGCCCTTCTCCAGGCAGATGACGCGGTCACACATCCGCTTGACCGAGCCGGCGGCGTGGCTGACGTAGACCACGGTGCGGCCGCTGTCGCGGATCTCCTCCATCTTCTCCATGCACTTCTTCTTGAAGGGCTTGTCACCGACGGCGAGAACCTCGTCGGCGAGGAAGATGTCGGAGTCGATGTGGACGGCGACCGAGAACCCCAGGCGCGAGTACTGCCCCGAGGAGTAGTTGCCGACCGGGGAGTTGAGGTGGTCACCGAGCTCGGCGAAGTTCACCACGTCGTCGTAGATCGCCGCCGTCTCCTCGGCGGAGAGCCCGTAGATCGCCGCGTTGAGGAAGATGTTCTCGCGCCCGGACAGCTGCGGGTGGAAGCCCGCACCGGTCGCGATCAGGCCGGCGATCTGGCCACGCGTCTTCACGACACCCTGGTCGGGACGCATCACCCCGCTGATCAGCTTCAGCAGGGTCGACTTGCCCGAGCCGTTGAGGCCCATCAGGCCGACCGACTCGCCCTGCTTGATCGTGAAGGTGACGTCGTCGAGCGCCTTGAAGGTGTTGGAGACCGCCCGTCCCTTCATCTTGGCGACGGTGATGTCCTTGATGCTGCGGTGGTAGCGGAGCGTGAAGTTCTTGGTGACTCCGTCCACCACGATCGAGTCGGCTGTCATGTCAGGCGCTCCGGAATCTTGTTCTCGTGCTTGCTGAAGACCAGCTGGGCGATCACCAGCAGAACCAGCGAGGCACCGAACGCGCCCAGGCCCCACATCCACAGATGCTCGGGCAGATGCTTGGCGGCCGTCTCCTCGGGATTCGGGGTCACCCCGACCCAGAAGGCCTGCTGGAAGAGCAGCACGGCGTCCGCGATCGGGTTGAGCAGGTAGATCCAGGCCTTGTCCCCCAGCGCACCCTCGATCATCGAGAACGGGTACATCATCGGTACGCCGAACCGGATGTAGTTGGTCAGGATGTTGACCGCGCTGCCGAAGTCCCGGAAGAAGACGTTGGCGAGGCTGAAGACCAGCGCCAGGGCGGTGCCCAGCGCCATCACGATGCCGAGCGCGAGCAGGAGCGAGGGAACCGTCTCCCAGGTCGGCGTCCATCCGCTGAACAGGCAGACGACCACCAGGATCAGGGTCGCCGGCACCAGGTGGTAGAGCGAGACCAGCATCGAGGCGACCGGGAACATCTCCTTCGGCATCGCCATCTTCTTCAGCAGTCCCTTGTTGCCGAGCAGGGAGCGGGTCCCTGCCCCGAAGGTCTCGGTGAAGAAGTGGACGATGACGAGCCCGGCGAACAGGTGGACCGGGTAATTGTCCATCCCCTTGTCGGCGCCCATGATCTTGCCCATGAAGATCCAGTAGACGCAGAACTGCGTCAACGGGTTGATGTAGGACCAGAAGACGCCCAGGATCGAGTTGGAGTAGCGACCGCTGATCTCCCGCTGCACGAGCAGCTTGAGGAGGTAGCGGCGCTTGAAGACCGACAGCAGACCGAGGTTCTCCGCCGGAGGTGCCAGCGGCGCGTCGACGATCCGTACGGGGCGTTCATCAACTCCGGTTGCCATCGGTCCCCTTCTCCTCAGCGGCCGACCACGGCTCGAAGGTCTTCTCCCAGGCCTCGGGCGAGGTGAAGTCGCCGAGCTTGGAGCGGTACTCCTCGGCCAGCTTCGGCCACTGGCGCTTGAGCCGGCGGTGCACCTTGACGGTGTCCTTCAGCATCTGGTTGAAGAGCTTCTTGTCGCGGCGGTAGAAGGCAGCGCCCTGCTGGTCGTTCATCGACACGATGGCGCTGTCGTACTTGGTGATCCGGTACCACTGGTTGTCCATCGCGGCGAGCTCGGCCTCGGGGAACTCCGTGGAGAGCTTGCGCGGCTTCATGATCTGCCGGATCGGCGCCTTGAGCGCGGCCAGCTTGACCTCGCGGTTGGTCGGGACCTCGGTGTCCTCCTTGCCCTTGCGCGGCGGCTTGTGGCGGCGCACGGGCGGGAACTCTTCACGGTCGGCCTTGAGCTGAGCGTCCGAGTAGTCCTTGACCATCTCGCGTACGGCGGGAAGCTGGGTCGCGAGGGTCTCGTGCAGCTTCTCGGGGCCGGCGAGGACGTCGAGCAGCGCCTGGTGGCGCAGCAGGACCGTCGAGTACTGCATCGAGACCAGGTGCTTGATCTGGTGCGAGAACGACTCGGTGACCATCCGGCCGCCGTCGTCGTAGATCGAGTGCAGCAGCGCGGCCACGAAGCGGTTGCGCTGGTGGAAGTAGGACTGCCAGTCGAGGGCGTCGTTCTTGTCGGTCCACGGGACGTGCCACACGGCCGCACCCGGGAAGGACACCGTCGGGAAGCCGGCCGCCTTGGCGCGCAGGCCGTACTCGGAGTCGTCCCACTTGATGAAGACCGGCAGCGAGAGCCCGATCTCCTCGATCACCTTGCGCGGGATCAGGCACATGAACCAGCCGTTGAAGTCCACGTCGACGCGCTTGTGCAGCCAACGGGTCGAGCGCAGGTTGCGGGCGCCGAAGTCCCAGTCGCCGTAGACGCCGGGAGCCGACTGCCACCAGAACCGCCACGGCTGGACGATCTCGCCGTAGGAGTGCAGGCGGGACTTGGCGTAGAGCGAGAACATGTGGCCGCCGACGATGGTCGGCCGCTTGGCGAGGTCACCGAAGGTGACCGCGCGGATGATGCCCTCGGGCTCGCAGACGACGTCGTCGTCCATCATCAGGGCGTACGTCGCGGTGCCCTTGCGCAGCGACTCGAGCTGACCACGCGCGTAGCCGCCGGAGCCGCCCAGGTTGCCCTGCTCGATGATGTGCAGCAGGTCGCCCAGGGCCTTCTCGGCCGCCGGGAACTCGACGTCGTCGGCGACCTTCTTGGTGCCCTGCTCCATCACGAAGACGGTGTCGAGGTAGGGGCGCAGCTGCTCGTCCTCGCCCATCTGCGCGAGCAGCTTGGCGCAGAAGTCGGGCTTGTTCATCGTGGTGACGCAGATGTCGACGGTGCCGTGCTCGGCACGGTCGTCGGGGACCTCCGCGGTCCACTCGGCCGAGGTGATGACGGCGTCCTCGTCGGAGGCGACGACGTCGTACCAGTACCAGCCACCGTCGACGAACGGCTTCAGCGGCAGGTCGAAGGTGAAGGTGCCCTCGGGGTTGGTGCCGGTGTCGGCGGCGTCGACGCGCTGCGAGCGGCCGTTGGCCATCGACTTGTAGACGATGACGCTCGCGCCGCGACCCTGCAGCGCGACGGTCAGCTTCACGCTGTCGACCACGGTGTGCCGGCGCCAGTAGCTGGCCGGGAACGCGTTGAAGTAGGTGCCGAGCGAGAGCCGCTCGCTCTTCAGGATCCGCAGCGCCGTACGCGACTCGATCTGGTCGGGGTGGATCTGGGTGCCGTCGTTGATCGACTGACGGATCTGGGCGTTGTTCAGCGCCTGGGCCGTCTTGTCGGAGCCGACCTCGTACTTGTCGGCGTCGAGGATGGCAGCCTGGTTGTCGACGTAGAGCGGGAGTACGTCGGAGTCACGGTCCAGGGGCAGGATCTGCCGCTGGAGCAGTCGGGTCACGCTCATTCGTCAACGCCTCCGGAGGTGAGCGGGGTGCCGTCCTCGAAGTGGGGACGGAGCTTGTTCTCGAACATGGTGAGCGCGGACGCGATCGCCATGTGCATGTCCAGGTACTTGTAGGTGCCGAGTCGGCCGCCGAAGAGCACCATCGGCTCCTTCTTGGCCAGGTCGCGGTAGACCAGGATCTTCTCGCGGTTGTCGGCGGTGTTGATCGGGTAGTACGGCTCGTCACCCTCCTGGGCGAAGCGGCTGTACTCCTTGACCACGATCGTCTTGCCGGGCTTGTAGCGGTCGGCCCGCTCGGGGTGGAGGTGCTTGAACTCCAGCTCACGGGTGAAGGGGACCTCGGGGTCGTTGGCGTTGACCACGCCGGTGCCCTGGTAGTCGTCCACGTCGAGGATCTCGGACTCGAGGTCCACGGTGCGCCAGGAGAGCTTGCCGGCGGAGAAGTCGAAGTACTCGTCGACCGGGCCGGTGTAGACGATCGGGACCTTGCCCTTGTAGTCGTCGACCACGGTGAAGAAGTCGGTGTCGAGCTTGACCTCGATGTTGGGGTGGTCGGCCATCCGCTGCAGCCACGCGGTGTAGCCGTCGACCGGGAGACCCTCGTACTTGTCGTTGAAGTAACGGTTGTCGAAGGTGTAGCGGACCGGGAGGCGCGTGATGATGTCGGGCGACAGCTCCGTCGGGTCCTTCTCCCACTGCTTGGCGGTGTAGCCCTTGATGAACGCCTCGTAGAGCGGGCGGCCGATCAGCGAGATCGCCTTCTCCTCGAGGTTCTTGGCGTCCTCGGTGTTGAACTCGGAGGCCTGCTCCGCGATCAGCGCGCGGGCCTCGTCGGGGGTGTGCGACTTCCCGAAGAAGGAGTTGATCAGCGCGAGGTTCATCGGCAGGGAGTAGACCTGCCCCTTGTACTTCCCGAACACCTTGTGCTTGTAGTCGGTGAACTCGGTGAACTTCCGCACGTAGTCCCACACCTTCTCGTTGGAGGTGTGGAAGAGGTGGGTGCCGTACTTGTGCACCTCGATGCCGGTCTCCTCGTCGAACTCGGAGTAGGCGTTTCCACCGATGTGCGGACGGCGCTCGATGATGAGCACCTTCTTGTCCAGCTCGGTGGCGGCGCGCTCGGCGATGGTGAGGCCGAAGAGGCCGGAGCCGACGACGACGAGGTCAGGAGTGGTTTCAGGGAAGGACACGATCGCTCAGTCTAGGTCTCTGTGGGTAAGGGGTCGGTCAGGAGGAGGTGGGGACGGTACGCATGCCCCGCGCGGCGCGCAGGGCCTTGATCACGTTGACGGCTTCATGCTTGCCGCCTCGCAACGGGCTGAGGAGAACCACAGCCGCGGTGATGAGCCACGGCTTGAGACGTACCAGGACGTTCTCGCCGTAGCGGAAGTGGACGACGAAGAGGTTGCGGTACATGTAGAAGCCCTTCCAGCCGGCCAGGTCGTGCTGCTGGCTGAAGTCGAGCTGTCGCACGAGCACCGCGTCGCGTACGGCCCAGATGGTGCGGCCGGCGCGGCGGGCGCGGATCGCGAGATCCACGTCGTCGTAGAAGATGAAGTAGGTCGGATCGGGGAGCCCGATCTCCTCCAGGACGGTGCGGCGGATCATGAAGCCCTCGAAGGCGACGTTCTCCACCGGAACGCGCTCCGGCATGGCGTCGCGGGTCGGGTAGGTGTCCATGACGGCGGCAGTCTTGGGCTTGATCGCGAGCGGGTTGCGCAGGTCGAACTTCAGCGCGGCCAGCTCGATCAGCTTGCCGTTCTTGTCCTCGCGCACGGAGAAGAGGCAGTCCTCGTCCTGGGCGAGCAGCACCTCGAGGCAGTCGTGGGCCGGGACGACGTCGTCGTCGATCAGGTAGAGCCGGTCCCAGCCCTGCTCGACCGCGGCCTTGGTGCCGAGGTGGAAGCCACCGGCGCCGCCGAGGTTCTCAGGGCTGTCGATGACCTGCAGGTTGGGCGTGATCGCCTCGGCGAGCACCTGCGCGGTGTGGTCGGTGGAGGCGTTGTTGACGACGATCACCGCGTCGGCGGGCTGGTCGAGCTTGGTGAGCCCGTCGAGCAGCCCACGCAGCATGTCGGCGCGGTTGTAGGTGACGACGACGATCGCGACCGTCTCACGGGTGGTGCTCAACGAAGGAACCTCTCGTGTCCACTGAAGTCCCCCCGGATAGCGGCCCACCACGCCTGCATCGACAGCCAGATCCGACGCGGCTGCGGCTTGGTGAGCAGGTAGAACCATAGAGTCTTCGCCACGAAAGCCAAAGCGAAGGGCCACCCTCGGTAGTCGCGCAGGTTGAGCAGGTTGTTGCGCGCCATGCAGTAGTGCTTCAGGTCGCTCGGCGTGTGGTTGTACGTCGCCCTCCCCCACGCCATCGGGGTGCCGAGATCACCGACGGAGGGGTGGCGCACCTGGGCGCCGACGACGGTCGCGATCCGCGCCCCGGCCTTCTCGGCCCGGAGACGGTATTCGTGGTCGTCGCCCCAGATGAAGTATTCGGCCCGGGGGTAGCCGATCCGCTCCACCAGGTCGCGGGTGACCAGGACCCCGTTGAACGGGATCACGATGTCCTTGATCAGGCCGTCGGTTGCGGCCGCCTCGACGTCGGAGAGCTGGTGTACGACCTTGGAGCGGCCCGGGAGTCGGATCGGGAACACCAGGCGGCCCGGGTCGCCCTCATCGACGACGAGCGGCCCCCAGAAGTCGAGATCGGTCTGCTTGAGCAGCAGCCCCAGGCAGTCGGTGTCGGGCAGGCCGTCGTCGTCCATCAGCCAGACCAGGTCGGCGCCGCGCTCGATCGCCGTCTCGAGGCCGTCATGGAAGCCGCCGGCGCCGCCGCTGTTGCGCTGCAGCGTGCGGGCGACCACCGGCACCTGGCGCTGACCCGGCTCGTCGGCACCGTCGAGCTCGGCGAGCCACTGCGACGTACCGTCGGTGGAGGCGTTGTCGATGACGATCACCTCGTCGAGGCCGTCGACCACGTCGAGCCGCTCCAGCAGTCGCTGCAGCAGCTCGAGACGGTTGTAGGTCACCACCACCGCGGCGACACGATTGCTCCCTGGCACGGATCCAGACTAGCCGCGACCGCGGTGTATCCCGGGAATCAGCGAGTCGGTGTGACCTGCGCTTAACCCGTTGTTCAACACGCTGAGGCGAGGTCGTCGGTCTCGTTGGCTTGGTAACCCTTGTTGCGAGAGCCCAGGGAGCCACCGGTGACCGGACCACCCTTGTCGGAGTCGCCGGTGGCCTTCGGCTTCTCGGTGGCGGGCGCCTTGGTCTCGCCGTCCTCGCCGGTGCCGGGCGACTTGAAGGCCTCCTCCTTCTTCGGGGTGGCCTTCTTCACCGCCTTGCGCACCTCGGCGTGGATGTCGGACATGTTCGGGTCGGCGGTGTTGACCAGCGGAGGCACCAGCGAGAGTGTCGAGATCTTCTGCGACTTCGCCTTCAGCGCCAGCGTCGAGAACCGCTCGATCTCGCTCGGCGGGACCGTCGTGGTGATGGTGGAGCCGGTCGCCTTCGCGACGTCCTGGTAGTGGCGTACGACGTCGGCGGGGCTGGTCTGCTGCAGGATCGCGTTCAGGACGCACTTCTGGCGGGCCATCCGGGAGTAGTCGTCGGAGTCGTGGCGGGCCCGGGCGTACCAGAGGGTCTCCCAGCCGTCGAGCTTCTTCGTGCCGGGCTGGATGTGGGTGTAGAACTTGTCGGAGGGGAGGCCGACCGGGATCGGCTGGCGTACATTCAGGGTGACTCCCCCGATGGCGTCCACGATCTCCTGGAACCCGTTGAGGTCGACGATCGCGTAGTAGCTGATCTGCAGGTCGGTGATGCCCTCGACGGCGTCGACGGTGGCGGCCATTCCGGGGTGGTCCTCGCCCTTGTACAGCTCCTTGTGGTCCTCGGCCCAGGTGCTCACGCCGTTGAGGTAGCAGCCGTCGCAGTCGAAGCCACGCGGGAACTCCTCGTCCATCGGGGAGCCGTCGTCGAAGGTGAAGTTCGCCATGTTGCGGGGCAGGCCGATGAGGACGGTGCGGCCCGTGACCGCGTCGATGGAGGCGACCGTGAGCGAGTCCGGACGCAGTCCCCAGCGGGTCTTGCCCCCGTCGGAGTCGGCACCGGCGAGCAGGACGTTGAAGCGGCCGTTGTGGGCCTCGGCGGCCTCGGCACCGGCGAAGATCGCCTCGACCATGCCCTTGTGGACACCGACCAGGTGGGCGCCGAAGATCAGGGTCGCGGCCACGGAGAAAGCCAGCGCGCCGTTGATCGCGACCACGATGCGGCGCTGCTTGAGGTCGAGCTCGAGCGGGCGGCCCAGGCGCCAGGCGTCGATGAAGAGCCCGGCCCAGGCGATGGCGCCGACGATGAGCGCGATGCGGAACAGCCCCAGCAGCCACGGCGTCGTGCCGAGCCGGAAGATCAGGCCGTGCCACAGCAGGGAGATCCCGAAGACCAGCCCGGCGGTGACCGCGAGACCGATGACGGTCCAGATCGCGATCCGGCCGACGCGGCGGTTGCCGGCGACGAGCTGGGCGGAACCCGGCAGGAGCAGCGTGATCAGCAGCAGTGCCATGGCGCGACGGAACCGCACGCGGGAGGCGCGCTCGGCGGCCGTACGCTGGGGCCGGTAGTTCTGCTCAGCCATCTCGGGTCCTCGGGTGAAGAGTTTGCACCGCCAGTATCACCAGTCACACGAGTAACACAGCGGTGCGACGCGCCGACTAACTTTAGCGGCCTGGCACGGTACGTTTGAGCGCATGCCAAACCCCCGCAACCCTGGCAGCCCCAACGATCCCCGGTCGCAGCAGTACGGCTGGGCGTACGGCAACGGCCAGCCTGCTCAGCCTTCGGGGCCCGAGCCCACGAACGTCATGCCCACCGTACGGCGCCCGCCGGGCGGCTCGCCGCCCCCGGCGCCGCCGCGCGGCGGCTATGACCGGCCGCTGCCCCAGCCGGGGCAGATCGCGCCGACCCCTGGCCAACAGGGCGGGTATGGGAACCAGGGTTACGACCAGGGCTACAACCAGGACTGGAGCCAGCCGAGCGAGTACGGCGGCAACGGTGGCAACGGCGGCTATGGGGGTCCGGGCGACGGCTACGGCGGCGGTCGCGGGGGCCGCCAGCCCAGGCCCAAGAAGCGCCACCCGTTCCGCAAGTTCGTCGCGATCGTGATGATCCCGATCCTGATCCTGGTCGGCGCGGTGGCCTGGATCGGCATCAGTGCCTGGAACAAGGTCGACAAGGTCCCCTACGAGCCGACCGCGGGTGAGCGGCCCGCGGACCAGCCCGGCACGACGTACCTCATCGTCGCCAGCGACTCCCGCGAGGGGCTGACCGCCGAGGAGAAGAAGAAGCTGCACACCGGCGATGCGGCCGGGAGCCGGACCGACACGATCAAGCTGCTGCACACCGGTGCCGGCAAGACCATCGTGGTCACCATCCCGCGGGACTCCCCGGTGGACATCCCCGGCCACGGCAACACCAAGATCAACGCCGCGTTCGCCTACGGCGGTCCTGAGCTGCTGACCCAGACGATCGAGCAGAACACCGGCGTACGCATCGACGGCTACGTCGAGATCGGCATGGGTGGTCTCGCCCGGCTGGTCGACGGCGTCGGCGGCGTCGAGATCTGCCCGAAGCAGAACATGAAGGACCCGCTCGCCGGTCTGGACATCGAGAAGGGTTGCCAGGAGGCCGACGGCGCGACCGCTCTGGCCTACGCACGCTCCCGTCACGTGGAGAGCACCGGAGACCTGGCGCGAGGCGTCAACCAGACCGAGGTCATCTCCGGCATCGGGAAGAAGATGACCAACCCGGCCACGGTGCTCAACCCGTTCAAGCTCGCCGAGATGGGCAAGGGCGCCGAGGGCCTCAAGGTCGGCAAGGGCATGAGTGTCATCGGCGGCGCGAAGTTCGCCTGGGCCTTCAAGGCTCTCGCCGGCGGCTCCGCGATGACCTGCGGTGTCCCGATCGTGGGCATGAGCACCCAGTGGGACCGGGAACGCGCGCTGACGATGTTCGGTCACATCAAGGAGGACACGGTCGACGACATCCCGGCCGACCTCTGCACGCCGACCGGGCTGCCGAAGAGCGTCACCGGCTGATCCTCGGAGCAGCCACGGCCGTCCCTACTGACCTTCGTCGGTAGGGACGGCTGCTTTTCGTCCACTGTGCCCGGCCGCGTACGTCCCTAGGTTCGAGGCATGATCAATCTGGAGCACCTGACCAAGAGATACGGCGCGACCACCGCGGTCGACGATCTCACCCTGCGGATAGAACCGGGCCGGGTCACCGGCTTCCTCGGCCCCAACGGCGCCGGGAAGTCCACGACCATGCGGATGATCCTCGGCCTGGACCGGCCGACGTCGGGGACCGCCACCATCGACGGTCGTCCGTACGTCTCGCTGCGGCGTCCCCTGCGCGAGGTCGGTGCGCTGCTGGACGCCAAGGCGGTGCACCCCGGTCGCCGGGTGCGTACGCATCTGGTGGCGATGGCGCGGAGCAACTCGATCCCGGTGGCCCGGGTCGACGAGGTGCTCGAGCGGGTCGGTCTCACCGGGGTCGCCCGGCGGCGGGCGGGCAGCCTCTCGCTCGGGATGAGCCAGCGGCTCGGGATCGCGGGCGTGCTGCTCGGCGACCCGCGGGTGATGCTCTTCGACGAGCCGGTCAACGGGCTCGATCCCGACGGGGTGGTGTGGATCCGGAAGCTGCTGAGGTCGCTCGCCGCGGAGGGGCGTACGGTCCTCGTCTCCAGCCATCTGATGAGCGAGATGCAGCAGACCGCCGACCATCTGGTCGTGCTGGGACGCGGGCGGCTGCTCGCGGACGCCCCGCTGAGATCGTTCGTCGCCGGGCACTCCTCGTTGGAGGAGGCGTACTTCCGCCTGACCGCCGGCTCGGTCGAGTATGCCGGGGAGGTGGCCTGATGCCGAGCCCGTTCCTGGCAGCGATCTCGTCCGAGTGGACCAAGCTCTGGTCGGTGCGCTCGACCTGGTGGTGCCTGATCGGCGCGGCCGCGCTGATGGCGCTGTACTCGGTCCCGCTGGGCTTCGACGCCGCCGAGCCCAACCCGAACCTGTCCCACGCCGACCAACTGCTCCACGTCGAAGAGGTCGCCACCGCTGGGCTGCTGTTCACCCAGTTCGCACTGATCGCGCTGGCACTGCTGACGGTGACCTCGGAGTACGCCTCCGGCAGCATGCGTACGACGCTGCAGTGCGAGCCCCGGCGCGGCCGGGTGCTGGTCGCGAAGCTGCTCGTCGTGGAGGTCGTCGCGCTGGTCTCGGGGGCGTTCCTCGCGGTCCTGGGCGCCGGGCTCGGCTACCTGACGGCGGGTGACTACGGGGTCTTCGACGTCTCCTCGGTGGCCGCGGTGGCCGGCAGGATCAGCGTCTACCTGGGCGTGGTCGTCGCGCTGGCCATCGGGCTCGCGGTCGGCCTGCGCAGCACTGCCGGGGCGCTGGTCGTGGCGTTCCTGCTGCTCTTCCTGCTGCCGATGGTGCTGATGATGAGCGGGATGGACCTGATGACCGACGTGTCCTACTACCTCCCGGGGACGGCGGGCACGGAATACCTCGGCATCGGGATCGCGACCCTGTTCGGGCTCTCCGACGGACTCCCCTACGGGCGCAACGGCGGGCTCGGGCTCGTCGCCGCCTGGTCCGTGGCCACGCTGCTGGCGGGCCATCTGGTGTTCCGCCGGCGCGACGCCTGAGACCTGCGCCTCCTAGCGGTCCTCGCTCACGAGCCCAGCCTCGTGGGCGAGGACCGCTGCCTGCACCCGGTTGCGTACGCCGAGACGACCGAAGGCGCTGCTCAGATAGGCCTTCACGGTCCCCTCCACGAGGTGGAGACGGCGACCGATCTCGGCGTTGGAGAGCCCGGCGGCGACCAGCGCCATCACGTCGCGCTCGCGGTCGGTGAGAGCGGCGACCTTGGCCCGCGCGTCCGCGGCCCGCGACATCCGGTCACCGGCCCCGACGCCGAGCTCGGCGATCACGCGCTGGGCGACCCGTGGGGAGAGGAAGGCGGCGCCGTCGGCGACCGCGTGCACGCCCGCGAGCAGCTCGCGGGGATCGCCGGACTTCAGCAGGAACCCGCTCGCCCCGTCGCCGAGGGCCCGGGCGATGTAGGCGTCCTCGGAGAAGGTGGTCAGCATGACCCGCGCGGTCTCCGGAGCGGTCCGGGCGATCTCCGCCCCCGCCGCCAGACCGTCCATCCGCGGCATCCTGACGTCGAGCAGCGCGACGTCGGGCCGGTGGCGCTGGGCCGCCTCGACCGCCTCTCGCCCGTCGGCGGCCTCGGCGACCACCTCGATCGTCTCGTCGGTCTCCAGGATCGCGCGTACGCCGGCCCGCACCATCGCCTCGTCATCGGCCAGCAGCACCCGGATCACGTGGTCACCTCTCGTCGGTCGTTGTATCGGTCGCTGCGCGCGGGCAGATCGGCGACCACCTCGAAGCCTCCGCCCGTCGTCGGGCCGTGGCGCAGCGTGCCCCCGGCGGCGCGCGCCGCCTCCTCGAGCCCGGCCAGGCCCAGCCCGGTCGTGGTCCCGGCTCGTGGCGGAAGGGTCGCGCGGCCGTTGCTCACCGAGAGACGTACGCCTTCTGGTTCCCGCTCCACCGAGACCGTCACCGACGACCCTGGAGCGTGCCGGGCGGCGTTGGTGAGCGCCTCCTGGACGATGCGGTGGGCGGCGACGTCCCGCACCCCGTCGCCGTCGTCGATCGAGCCCACCAGGCGTACGTCCATCCCCGACTCACGCGCGCGCTCGACCAGGCCATCGATCCCGGCCGGGGCGGGGGCCAGCGGCGCCTGTTCGGTGGCGGGGCGGAGGACGCCGACGATCTCGCCGAGCCGCTCGGTGGCCCCGGCGGCGGCCGCGCGGATGTCTCCGGCCGCCTGCTGGTGGGCCTCGGTGAGCCCCGGTGCCACCTCGAGCGCACCGGCGCGCAGCGCGATCAGGCTAAGCTCGTGGCCCAGCGAGTCGTGCATCTCCTGGGCGATCCGGGCGCGCTCGGTGAGCTGGGCCTGCTCGATCTCGGTCGAATGGTTGCGGGCGACCTGGCGCAGGTAGCGGCCGCTGAGCCACGGCAGCGCCATGAAGATGATCATGTTACCTGCCATCGCGACCTGCACGCCGCCGCCGTTGACGACGGCGTCCAGCACCGTCAGCGTCACCACGCCCACGCCCGTCACGACCGCCGAGGGCCACACCTGGTCGGCCCATCTGCCGACGAGGAAACTCGTCAGCGCCGCGAACGCGACGTAGCTGACCAGGATCCACCCGTCGTTGGCCACCACCGTGCCGCCGACCAGCGCGCACACGAGTGCCACCGCGACGGCAGGGTGCCTCTGCCGGACCCACATCGCGACGGTGACCCCGAGGACTCCCAGCAGCGCCGACCAGCCCGACCACTGCGGGTGGCCGGCGTCGCTCATGTAGAGGTGCTCGGCGGTGACCGCCACGACCAGAAGGCCCGACAGGATCGACTCGAGAGGCCGAGGCCGGCGCAGCAGACTCACGCGCACCACGGTAGTCGGCGACATTCTCGAGAAGTACTGTCTTTCGGCAGGGGGTCTCGACAAGCTCGACCACCGGTGCAGACTGTGACCCATGGCTTACGAGACCCTGACCTTCGACGTGGACGGCGACGGCATCGCGCTCCTGACCCTCAACCGACCCGACGCGCTCAACTCGTTCACGGTGACGATGGCACGCGAGCTGGAGGAGGTGTTCACCACCGACGCGATGGCCGACGAGGTCCGCGCGGTCGTCGTGACCGGCGCCGGGCGGGCGTTCTGCGCCGGGATGGACCTCTCCGCCTCCGGGAACGTGTTCGGCCTGGACGAGTCGCTGCACCCGACACCCGAGAGGCTCGCCGAGCACCTCGCCGACCCGGCCAACCACCCCGAGTACGCCGAGGGCGTACGCGACACGGGCGGCAAGGTCACCCTCGCGATCCACGCACTCCCCAAGCCCGTGATCGCCGCGATCAACGGCCCGGCGGTCGGCATCGGCGCCACGATGCTGTGCGCGATGGACGCGCGGCTGGCTTCTTCGAAGGCGAAGATCGGCTTCGTCTTCGGCAAGCTCGGCATCGTCCCCGAGGCCTGCTCGTCCTACTTCCTGCCGCGCGTCGTCGGCGTCCCGCGGGCCCTGGAGTGGCTCTACACCGCGGAGATCCTCGACCCCGATCAGGCCCTCGACGGCGGCCTGGTCCGCAGCATCCACCTGCCCGACGAGCTGCTGCCCGCCGCCTTCGAGCTGGCCCGGAGGTTCACTCAGAACCGGTCGCCGGTCGGCACCGCGCTCGTCCGCCAGCTCATCACCCGCAACGCCTCCGCACGCCACCCGCTCGAGGCCCACCTGTCCGACTCGCTGGCGATGTTCTATGCCTCGATCGGCGACGGCAAGGAGGGAGTCGCCGCGTTCCTGGAGAAGCGGGCCCCCGAGTTCACCTCGAAGGCGTCCGAGGTCCCGGACGTGTTCCACGGAGAGATTTTTACGGGCTGACCTGCAGCGATAGTCGTTGACCCCCTGTTGTTGGGCCGCATCCTGGGTTACGGTCGAAGGTGGGCCCGCCCGCTGGTCCCTCACCCGGGTGTGGCCGCGGCCGGCACGCAGTGCCCAACCCGAGATGGGCGCGTGTCGGCCGCATCTCGGCACCTGACCGAGACGCCGGCCTAGGCGCCGATCCGGCCTGCGTACTCCTCGACGATCGCGTCGACCGGCTGGTTCACGTCGATGACCATCCCGGCCTCGTCAGACTCGAGCGGCTCGAGCGTCTTGAACTGGCTCTCCAGGAGCGTGGCCGGCATGAAGTGGCCGGGTCGGCTCGCCTGGCGCCTCGCGATCACCTCGCGGGTGCCCTCCAGGTGGAGGAAGGTCACCTCGGCATGGTGCCGGCGGAGCTGGTCCCGGTACTTCCGCTTCAGCGCCGAGCAGCTCATCACGCCGCCGCGCTCGGCGTGCCGGGCCAGCCACTCTCCGACCGCCTCGAGCCAGGGGTAGCGGTCGTCATCGTCGAGCGCGATCCCAGCGGTCATCTTCTCGATGTTCGCCTGCGGATGCAGATCGTCGGCATCCTCGAACGGCACCCGTAACCGCCCCGCGATCGCCGCCCCGATGGTCGATTTCCCTGAGCCCGAGACGCCCATCACGACCAGCACCGGTTTCGCCATCACGCCATCGTACGGGCGTAGAGCGCCTCGAGATCGGTGAAGTGCCGATGCGTCCCCGCCTCCTGGTAGGAGGAGGTGTCCGCCATCGAGTAGCCGTGCGGGGCGTCAGGGTAGATGAGGTTGGTGTAGATCACCCCGGCGTCGTCGAGGGCCCTGCTGAGGTCGGCGACGTTCTCCGGAGTCATGGAGCGGTCGTGGTCGGCGTGGCCGAAGTAGTACTCCGCCCTCGTCCCGGCGATGCAGGTGTGCGGCGAGGCCTCCTCCGCGGTGACCAGCCCGCCGCCGTGGAACCCGGCGACGGCGACGAACTCGTCGGGGAACCGCCCCGCGGTCCGCACCGCCAGCCGCGCGCCCATGCAGTAGCCGTGGGTTGCGAGCGGGCCGGTGACGTACGTCTTGAGGGCTTCGACATACGCCGGGATGTCGATCGCCAGCCGGTCCACGGTGAGGCCGCGCACGCGGTTCATGGCGCCGCCGGCGAAGAACGCGTCCCTGGCCGCGGGCTCGCGAAGATCGCCGGTCGGCGCCAGCTCCGCCACGGTGCCGTCGCGGTAGAACGTGTTGGGGGCCAGCGCGACGTAGCCCCAGGAGGCGACCCGCTCGATCATCTCGGCCAGCCGCGGCCGGAGGCCGATCGCGTCCATGTAGACGAGCACACCACCCTTCGGCGTGCTCTCGGGCCGGGCCAGATAGGCCTCGGCGGTGCCGTCCGGTGTCTCGATCTCGATCTGCTCGACCACGTCCTTCACGCTACCCGCAGCACTTTGATGCCATGCTCGACCCCATGACCCAGAACCCAGAGGCACTGCACCTCGAATCCTCCCGAGCCATCCCGGTCGCGTACGAGACCGCCCTCGCCCGCGTCCTCCCGGCACCGCTGCCGCAGATCTTCGGTCGCCGGTACGCCGCGATCGGCCCGATCGCCGAGGTCCGCGACCAGGCCGGCGAGTGGGACACCGCCGGCGAGACCCGCACGATCGTCCTCGCCGACGGCGCGACGATGCGCGAGACCCTGACCGCGATCGAGGCTCCCTCGTCGTTCTCCTACGAGATCACGCCGCTCTCCGGCCCTCTCAAGCTCCTGGTCGGCCACGTCGCCGGCCGCTGGTCCTTCGCCCCCGCCGGCACCGGCACCCGGGTCACCTGGTCCTGGGACGTCACGCCCACGTCCCAGGCGGCGTCGTTCGCGATGCCTGTCTTCGGGTGGATGTGGAAGGGGTATGCGCGGCAGAGCTTGGAGTCGCTCGAGGAGCTGTTGCTCGGCTCTTGAGTCTTTGCTTTTGCACGCCGGCGGGTCGGGGTGTTTTGTGGTTGGGGTTTGCCGCCGACCCTTTCGGGGAGGGTGTTCTCGGCGGCGTCCGGAGTAAAGGACGGCCTGCGGCCGCCGGCTTCGCCGGTCGCCTTCGGCGATCCTTGACACCGGCCGTCGCTGAGAATTTTGGCTGGCTATCGGGTCGGCGGCAGGGGTTTGGTGCGGAGAATTTAGGTTGGGTAGGGGCCTGGGAATCGACTGAACGCTTCGCCGGTGTGGGCGAGTGGGCGGTTGGCGAACGAATTTTCGTTCGCCGCGTGAGTCGTCTCCGCCGAGGGTGGGCTCTGCTGGCGGAAGGAATTTTCTTTCCGCTGGAGGAGTCCCTGCTCGGTGGGGCGAACGAATTTTCCTTCGCCCGCGGAAGCCTTCCCTTCGCCCGGAGCGGTTCCCCGCGGCCACACCCGGGCCGCCGCCCCGATAGCCAGCCAAAATCTTTCTCGACGTGGTCCGGTGTCAAGGACCGCGAAGCGGCCGGCGAAGCCGGCGGCCGAAGGCCGTCCTTGACTCCGGGGCAGGTCGAGAAGACCCTCAAAGAGAGGGTCGGCGGCCCACCCCACCCAATGAGGAAACCCTCGCGGTCAGCGAAACGGCCAAACCTCACACCCCATGCCGCTTGATGAACGACAGGATCTGCTCCGACAGCTCAGGCCGACAAACGATGACATCAGGCAGATACACGTCGTCCTGGTTGTAGTGCAGCGGCGAGCCGTCGATGCGGGACGTGAACAGCCCGGCAGCGGCGGCGACGGCCACAGGCGCGGCGGAGTCCCACTCGTACTGCCCACCCGCATGGACGTACGCGTCGGAGATGTCGCGCACGACCGACATCATCTTCACCCCGGCCGATCCCATCGGCACCAGCTCGGCGCCGATCTCCTCGGCCAGCGCCTCGACGAACGCCGGCGGGCGGCTGCGGGAGACGGCGATCCGGGGACGGGGCGAGGTCGACGGCGGCACGACCGGAGCGGCACCGGTGTGGAAGGTGCTCTGCACGGACGCGTCGGCGAGCGCCGGCTGCGCGACCGCGCCGGCGATGAGCTCCCCGCCGTTGGAGGAGGCCCACAGAGCCACGTGCACGGCCCAGTCGTCGCGCGGCGGTTCGGAGAACTCGCGGGTCCCGTCGAGCGGATCGATGATCCACACCCGGTCCTTGGTGAGCCGCTCCTTGGAATCCTTGCCCTCCTCGGAGAGGACGGCGTCCTGCGGGCGGTACTCGGCGACGAGCTCCATCAGCAGCTCGTGGGCAGCCAGGTCACCGGCATCCTTGAGCTCCTTGCCCTCCAGGCCGGAGGTGGCACGCACCTCGAGCAGCCGCCGGCCGGCGGTCTCGGCGAGCCAGGCGGCCAGCAGGTGGTCGGAGGCGAGGATCTCGGGCGCAGGCACACCAGGCATGAAGGTCACCCGCGGCACTCTATCCAGCCGACCGCCGCGTCCGATAAAGGCCCAGCCCGAGTCCGATCGCGACGACCAGCACCACTCCGGTCAGCACGGCGCGCAGGATCAGCCCGGTCTTGGCACGCTCGTCCTCGCCGGTGACGTCGTTGGCCATCGTCTCGGCCGACTTCAGGATCACCTGGAGAAGGCTCTGGATGTATTCGACGGCGCCGTCGGACCAGGTGCGGACGATCGGCTCGCCCTTCGACGCCGCCCTCAGCTCCGTGGCGACGCCTTGGATACTGCCCTTGGCGGCGACATCACGGACCGTACGCTGCACCATCATCGCGCCCGAGCCCTTCTCGAAGGTGCCGTCGGAGACCCGATCGAGCTCGGCCTGCAGCTCGGGCGACGCGCCCGAGTAGAACGCCGAGGACGACTTCACCCAGGCGGCCTCCGCGTCGGTGAGGTCCTTGACCGACTTCGTACCGATCTCGTTCTCGGACAGCGCGACGACCATCAGCTCCCGCTCGATGCTGAACGCCTCCGCCGCCCCGGTCAGCCTGCTGAGGTTGCGGACCTGGTCGCCGGTCTGGCCGTCCTCCAGCTCCGGCACCTGCGCCGCGAGCATCAGCAGGTTGCTGGCCAGCGCGGTGTAGACCTCGCGAGCGGCGTCCTGGCTCGCCCGGTCGCCTTCCTGCATCTCGACCCGGTAGAGCTCGAAGTCGTCGAGCACCTCGGTGATGTCGTGGTGGAGCCTCCGCAGCTCGGGATCACCGTCGACGTCGATCTCGGCCGCGGCCGTCCGCCACTCCTCGACCGCGAGGTCGGTCGTGTGCAGGTAGGTGGAGCGTACGTTGACCGGCGCCTGCGCGACGGGCTGCAGCGCGTCCCGTTCGAAGATCACGTCGACGGCGAGCTCGATGGTCTCGGGGAGTGCCTCGCTGAGCGCGGCCGCCCGGCCGGTCTCCGAGGCGCTCCGGAAGGAGGCGAACGTCGCCAGACCGCCGACCGCGACACCGACCAGGGCCACCGCCAGCAGGATGCTCAACGGCCGATTGGCGCCGGAGCGCTTCGCCACCCGGGAACCACCGGTCTGGAACGACCCGCTCGCCCCGATCTTCGCGAACGCCCCGGACGAGCCGGTGGCGCCGGTGGACCCGGTCGACCCGGCTGCGGGGAACGAGCCGCTCCCGCCGAAAGCCTCGTAGGCACCGGAGGTGCTGATCGGACCCGACGCGTGCATCGGACGCTGCCGGGGCACCTGCATGTCGAAGACCGGCAGCGGGCCCGAGCCGGTGAGCACCGCGACGACGTCGTGCGCGCTCGGCCGCTGCCCGGGGTCCTTGGCCATCATCATCGCGACCAGGTCGTCGATGATCTTCGGCACCTGGACCGCCCCGCTGACCCGCGGGATGGGTGCGGTGGCGTGCTGGTAGACCACCGTCGCCGGCGCGCCGCCGGAGTAGGGGGTGCGACCGGTGAGCATCTCGAAGAAGACGCAGCCCAGCGAGTAGATGTCGCTCGGCGGACCGACCTCGCCTCCCGAGCCACGCTCGGGCGAGAGGTAGCCGAGGCTGCCGACCACGTCGTGGGTGGAGGTCAGCCGCTGGTCGCCCAGGCGGGCGAGCTGGGCGATCCCGAAGTCGACGATCCTGATCCTGCGGTCGCTGTCGTAGACGAGGTTGGACGGCTTGATGTCGCGGTGGACGATCCCCTGGGCGTGGACCGCGTCGAGCGTACGCGCGGCCTGGACGATGACCTCACCGGCCTCGCGGGCGATCAGCGGGCCGTGCGAGCGCAGGCGTTCGCCGAGGTCGGGGCCGGTCAGGAGCTCCATGACGAGGAAGGCCATCGGCCCGTTGGCGGTGCGTTCGATCCCGGCGTCGTGGATCTGCACGGTACCGGAGTGGCTGGCCGCCGCTGTGGAGAGCGACTCGCGCCGGAACCGCTCGATCATCGTCGGGTCGGCCGACGTCCGCACGACCTTGACCGCGACCCAGCGCTGCAGGGTGAGGTCCATGGCCTGCCATACCTCGCCCATGCCGCCTCGCCCGATCAGGCGGTGCAGCTCATATCGGCCGGCAATCATGGGGTGGGGGGAGGTTTGCATGGGGGACGTTCCCGTCGAGGATCCAGTTGTTCGTACGTGTCAGGTTGCTCACACAACGGCCTGGGAGTTTAGGCGACACTCACTAGTAGGCGCCAGAGCCACGCACAACAGCTTTGACCGTACGAACGACGATTCCGAAGTCGCGTAGCAGCGTCCAGTTGTCCACATAGTCCAGGTCCAGGCGAACCGTGTCCTCCCAGGAGAGGTCCGATCGCCCCGAGACCTGCCACAGCCCGGTCAGACCGGGAGCAACCGCGAGTCGGCGATGCGAGTCCCGATCGTACATCGCCACCTCGCTCGGCAGCCCCGGCCGGGGCCCGACCAGCGACATCTGGCCCAGCACGATGTTGAACAGCTGCGGCAGCTCGTCGATGGAGTACTTCCGCAGCACTCGCCCGACCCGGGTCACCCGCGGGTCCGCGCGGAGCTTGAAGAGGACCTGGCCGGGACGGTGGTCGAGCGTGCGCAGCAGCGACTCGGCGTCGACGACCATGGTGCGGAACTTCCAGATCCGGAACTGCTTGCCGTTGCGGCCGACGCGCACCTGCCGGAAGAAGACCGGGCCCGGGGAGTCGAGCTTGATCACGACCGCCATCACGGCGAAGACCGGGACGAGCACGGCGACGGCGGCCGCCGCGGCCAGCCACTCCCACACGTACTTCGCCACCCGGGTCAGCCGCGCCCGCAGCGCCTCGTCGACGTAGAGGAGGCTCATCGAGCCCAGCCGCATCGAGGACGTACGCTGCGGGGTCACGTCCTGCATCCGGGTGCTGACCAGCAGGGGAAGACCGAAGGACTCACTCGTCCAGGCCAGTCGCTGGATCTCGCGGCCGGCCAGGTCGGGCCCGGGGACGACCAGCACCGCGTCGGGCCCGACCGAGGCGATCGCGCCGGAGAGCCCGTCGGCACGGCAGACCGCCGCGGCCTCCATCAGTCCGCCGCTGAGCCGGTGGGTCCACTCCGGGATCGCTCCGTGGTCATGGGCGGCCTCGACCACCACGACCCGCAACGGGGTGCGCGGCCGGGAGCTGAAGATGTAGCCCACCACGCGGAACGCGAGCGCGGTGACCAGCCCGAGGATCGTCTGCACGACCAGCTGCGCCTGCGGCAGCTCGACCACCGCACCCAGCAGCCAGGTCGCCATGCTCATCGCCATGAACGCCTTGAAGACCCCGGAGACGGTCGCCCGCAGGCGCTCGGCGCCGGGCAGGATCTTCGGCGCGGTGATCCTGGTGGCCAGCCCCCAGAGCAGACCCCACACCAGTGCGTGGACGATCTCCTGTCCCACGATCAGCGGCGCGAGGATCATCAGCGCGAGACCGTCGACCATCGAGGCCTGCAACCGAAGGGAGGGTGCCTTGGCGGACACCCTCCGTCGGTTGATGTCGAGCGGGACTACTGTCTCCACCGACGCCAGCTCTATCGTCATCCATCTCCCCCAAAGCTGCTGGGCGCCCGAACGCTTACTTCATGCCAGAACAATGCGGTAAGAAAGCGGTCGTTGGGGGCCGATGGGGGTCCGGTTAGACCAAATGAGGGAACCGGAACCCACTGGTCCAGACCAGTGGGTTCACTCCAATGACTGCGGGGAGCGCCAGCCGAGGCGGTGGGCAAGGCCGACGGCGGCGATCTGGGAGGTGACCTGGAGCTTGGCGAGGATGGACTTCACCTGGGTGCGCACGGTCGCCTCCGACACGACGCCGATGACGGCGATCTCGTGGACGGTGCGGCCGAGCATCAGGTGGCCGAGGACCTGCGACTCGCGCTTGGTGAGCAGCTCGATGCGGCGGCTCAGCTCGGAGACCTCGTGCTGGCGCTCGAACCAGACCCGGATCAGCCGCTCGCGATCGCTCACCGCCAGGACGCAGGCGCCCTGGTAGAGCCGTCTGACGGTGCCGAGGATCTCGCCGAGCGGGCGGGACTTGGACAGCACCGTGCGGGCGCCGTTGCGCAGCGCCTGGCCCCAGCGGGCCTCCTCGATCGCACCGGTCACCACGACCACGTCGACGCCGGCCTTGGCCAGCGGCTCGATGAGGCGTACGCCGTCGCCGTAGCGGCCCAGGTCGAGGTCGAGGAGCACGACCTTCGGCTTGTTGCGGAGCACGACGGAGACCATGGTGGCGGTGGAGACGGGCTCGCTGGGCATCGGGATGCGACGTACGTCGTACCCCTCCATCGAGACGGCGAGCTCGAGCGACTCGGCGAAGAGGACGTGGTCCTCGACGATGACGACTCGATACTGGCTACGCGGCGACAACGTCATCGGAGACGCCTTCCTGCTGTGCTTCGATCGTGGCGCGCGGGATCACGGCGCTGGGAAGGGTGACCACGAAGGTTGTACGTTCCATGGCGGCGAGGCGGAGCGAGCCGCCCATCCGCTCGGCGACGGTGTGGGCTTCATTGAGTCCGATGCCTTGACCGGCCGAGTCCGGCCCGCGGACGCCCCACTCGAAGAGCCGGTCGCGCACCTCGGGGGCGACCCCGGGGCCGTCGTCGGAGACCTCGATCACGACCATCTGACGGGACTCGCCAGGCTCGTGCCGGACGGTGACGTCGACAGCGCCGGAACCGTGCTTGGCCGCGTTGTCGAGAAGAATGTTGATGATCCGTGCGGCCGCGTCCGAGCTGCCGACCGCGAGCGCGTTGCTCGGCTCGTGGACCACCGTGGTGCCCCCAGCCTCGTGGGCCAGGGCGAGGTTGTGGACCACCGCGTCGACGTCGATCACTCCGGTGTCGACGGGCATCGTGTCCGCGCCGCCTCGCTGGGCACGGACCAGGCGCTCCAGGCGCCTGAGCTCGCTGCCCATCATGGCCATCATCGCGACGCGACGCTCCGGGTCGAGCGTCTCGGAGTTGCACAGCAGCTCGCTGGCCGAGCGAACACCGGCGAGCGTCGAGGTCACCTCGTGCATCCGGGCCCGGTGGAGACGCTGCGTCTCACGCGCGCTGAGCAGGTCGTGGTAGATCTCGTCGGCTGCCTTCGCCTCCGCCGCGCACACGCGCCGGTAGATGCGCACAGCACCGAACAGAAGAGCTGCGGCGGCCCCGAGCGAGGTGCTGACGACGATGACCGTGAGGAGGACCCAGAGGAGTGCTCCGCCGGGATGGAAGGAGACCCAAGGGCCCTGAAGGACGGCGATCAGAAAGCTCTGGACGCCGATCAGGACTGCGGTGGTGGTTGCGTAGGCGGTGGTTAACCAACCCGAGTTGATCCGCTGGAAAATGGACATAGACATACTGCTCCCCAGGACGGGTCGGCCAGTGAGGTATGAGTCCCGAATAGGGCCGTGTCCAGGCCCTGCTCCCCCAGCCCGAGCTTGTCGGGCCGTCCCAATTTGAATGTTGTGACCGAAACCTTTACAAGGCAACGTAATCAGCACCGTATCGCCACGTGACCGCATTCCGGGCCAATACCGAGAATTGAGGAGTCATAGAATTTCGAGGTCGTCCACAAACTACATTGCGGGAAGCGTTGTCCCAGGTCATCCCCAAACTTGGGGCACTGTAGAACAGGTTCCCGATCTCCGCCTGGGTTCACCCACAATAGCCATACCCCCAGGGAGATCTCGCGGGGCCGGAGACGACCGAACGGCACAGCAGACATGGCAGCCTCGACCGTACGACTCAGGGTCGCAGTCTCAGCGGACGAGACGATGACCCTTGATGCCGTGACGGTTGCGCTCGACGAGCACGGCATCACCGTGACCGCGACGGCCCCCACCTCCGCGGATCCCGACGAGCTGCTCGTCGGAAATCCCTCGGCCTGGCTGGTGGTCACCGACCTCGATGGCTGGACCCATCTCGGTGAGGTGTGTGACCTGGTCCGCGGCGTACGCCTGCCCGGGGTCGTGCTGACCTCCGCCCCGCGCGGGGGGCTCTGGGGTGCCCTGCTCGAGGCCGGTGCGGTCGCGGTGCTCTCCGCCGACACCCACTCGGACACGATCGAGGACGCGCTGCGCGACGCGGCGGAGGGACGACGTGGGCACACCCCGGGAGAGGCCGAGGGGCTGGTCGCGCAGTGGCATCTCATGCGGGAAGGACGCGAGCGCATGCACCGCCTCGTCCGCTCGCTGACGGTGCGCGAGCACGAGGTGCTCGAGCTGCTCTACGACGGGGCCACCGTCGCCGAGATCGCGTCGCGCTTCGGGGTGGCGCAGACGACGGTACGGACGCAGGTGAAGTCGATCCTGCGGAAGTTCGAGGTCGGTTCCCAGCTGGCGGCGGTCGCCGCGTACGACCGGTATCTGCGGCCGCCTCGGAGCTGACCCCGGAGAGTCGCCCCTAGGAGTTGAACCGTTGCTGGGTCTTCTCCAGACCCTCGTTGATCAGCGTCTCGATCGCGTCGGCGGCGGTGTCGACCACGAACGGCAGCACCTTGCGCTCGGTGCTGGAGAAGTTGGAGAGCACGAAGTCGTGCACCTCCTGGCGACCGGGCGGGCGGCCGATGCCGACGCGCACCCGGTGGAAGTCGCCGGTGCCCAGGGAGGAGCGCATCGACTTGAGGCCGTTGTGGCCGTTGTCGCCACCGCCCAGCTTGACCCGCATCGTGTCGAAGGCGATGTCGAGCTCGTCGTGGATGGCGATGACATGGTCGGGCTGGACCTTGTAGAAGGTCGCAAGCGCATTGACCGGCCCGCCGGACTCGTTCATGTAGGTCCGGGAGCGGGCGAGCACGACGCGTGGGCCGGGCACCCCCGGGCTGTGTCCATTTCTGGCACCCGGGAGCCGCCCTTCCACGACGTCAGCACGGCCGGACTTGTGGGCGCGCCACTTGCTGCCCAGCCGGTTGGCCAGCTCGTCGGTGACGAGATAGCCGATGTTGTGACGGTGTCCGGCGTACGTCGGCCCGGGGTTGCCCAGGCCGACGACCAGCCAGACGCCGTCGCTCACCGAGTCAGAAGTCACTCGGCGTCGGCGGCCTCAGCCTCGGTGGCCTCAGCGGCCTCGCCCTCGGCGGCCTCGTCGGCGACGGGCTCCTCGATGGTCTTGGCCTCGGTGATGTTGACGACCAGGGTCTCCGGGTCGCTGACCAGGGTGGTGCCCTTCGGCAGCGCGACGGAGCCGGCCAGGATCTGGGTGCCGATCTCGAGGCCCTCGATGCTGACCTCGATGCTCTCCGGCACGTGGGTGGCCTCGGCCTCGACGGTCAGGGTGTTGGCGTCGGTGACGACCAGGCTGCCGGAGACGGCGTCGCCGGTGACGTGGACGGTGACGTCGACGGTGACCTTCTCGCCGGCCTTGACCGCGACGAAGTCGACGTGCTCGATGACGCGGCGGACGTCGTCGACCTGGACCTGCTTGGTCAGGGCGAGCTGGGTCTTGCCGTCGATGTCGAGCTCGAGGAGAGCGTTCGCACCGTGGTTCTTGAGCGCCATCATGGTGTCGTGGCCCGGCAGGGTCAGGTGGATCGGGTCGGCGCCGTGGCCGTAGACGACCGCCGGGATCTTGTTCTCACGGCGGATGCGACGAGCGGCACCCTTGCCGAACTCGGTGCGCTTCTCGGCTACGATCTTCTCGCTGGACATGCGTTGAACTCCTCGATGAGTGGTGCTGACGTCAATGGCGCCCGGCTGGTCCAACGAAGGCCGTGCGACGAAGGCACGGCGTCTCTGAGAAGAGACGTCCACCTTGTCGATCACGGAGCGCGAGGCGCTCCCTCGCCGAGGCAACTGCCACAGACTATCCCCGGGTCACGCTCACCGCGAAATGCGCGCGCGTGCTGACCTGCGAGGACGTACGTTGGAGGTCGTGTCCCTCACACTCGACGAGGCCCGCACACGGGCCGGCGTGCTCAGCTCCGTCTCCTACTCCCTCGATCTCGACCTCACCGGCCCCGAGACCTTCCGGAGTCGCACCCGGGTCCGGTTTCGATCCACGGTCGCCGAGACGTTCCTGGATCTGAAGGGCGCGCTCGCTGTGTCGCTGGTCGTCAACGGGGAGGCGGTCGAGGCCGCGTACGACGGTGAGCGGGTGGTCCTGACCGGGCTCTCGACCGGCGCCTTCAACGAGGTGGAGGTGACCGCGACGCTGCCCTGTACTACCGACGGCGACGGGATGCACACGTTCACCGACCCCGTCGACGGGTCGCGTTATGTGTCCGCCTACCTGGGCATGGACAACGCCGCGAAGGTCTACGCGTGCTTCGACCAGAACGATCTCAAGGCGCCGTTCGCCGTCGCGGTCACCGCCGATCCGGCCGACACGGTCCTCGCCAACGGTGCCGTCGTCTCGCACGACGCGGGCCGCTGGGTCTTCGCCACCACTCCCCCGATCCCGCCGGCCCTGCTGGTCGTCGCCGCCGGGCCGTGGCACTCGGTGCGCTGGACGGCTGCGCTCGACTCCGGGGAGAGCCTCGAGTTCGGCTGGCATGCCCGGCGGTCGCTGGCGGCCGAGCTGGACCGCGACGCGGACGAGCTGCGGCGTACGTCGGAAGCGTGCTTCGCTCACTATGCCGACCTCATCGACGAGCCCTATCCGTTCGACTCCTACGACCAGGTCTTCGTGCCCGGGCTCAACTGGGGCGCGCAGGAGATGCCGGGCTGCGTGACCTACCGCGACGAGCTGCTGCCGCGCGGCGCGATCACCGACACCCAGCGGGCCATCCGCGCGGTGATCATCGCCCACGAGATGTCGCACATGTGGTTCGGCGACTCGATGACGATGACCTGGTGGGAGGACACCTGGCTGCAGGAGTCGTTCGCGGACTACATGGGCTACCGGGTCGCGGAGGCGGGCGCCGGCTTCTCGGACCTGCGGGTCGAGGTGGAGATCGGGAGCAAGCCGTGGGGCTACCGCTCCGACGCGCGGCGCTCGACCCATCCCGTCGCTCCGCTGGCCGTGGACGTGCCCGACGTGGACACCGCCGCCACCATCTTCGACGGCATCTCCTACGCCAAGGGCGGGGCCTGTCTGGTGCAGCTCGCCTTCTGGCTCGGTGACGAGGAGTTCATGGCCGGGGTCAACCGACACCTGACCCGCTTCCGGTTCGCCAACGCGACGCTGGCCGACTTCGTCGAGTCGCTCGCGGCGAGCTCGCCGAAGGACGTACGCGGCTGGGTGGACGCCTGGCTGCGGCGCCCGGGGTTCGACACCGTGTCGGTACGGCGCGACGGGGACGTCCCGGTCCTGGAGCGCGAGGGAAGCCGGCCGCACGCGTTCACCGTCGCCGGCTACGACTCCGCACTGCGGCTCGTGGGACGCAAGCGGGTCGAGCTGGGTGCAGAACCGTTGCCGCTGCCGGAGTTCGCCGGGCTCGTCGTGGTCCCCAACGCCGGCGGCGAGACCTTCGCCGCGCTCCGCCTCGACCCGGGTTCGTGGGAGGCGCTCTCCGGCGGGCTCTCCCGGCTCGAGGACCCGCTCGTACGTGCAGTGCTCTGGTCCGCCACCGCCCTGCGAGTGCGATCGCGCGACCTCTCGGCCGACGACTACCTCGACCTGGTCGAGGCCCACCTTCCTGCGGAGACCCGGGCGGACATCATCGAGGGGGTCCTCGCCGAGGCCCGGTCCGTGGTGATCCCGCAACGGGTGCCGGCCTCGCGCGCAGCGGGAGCGGTGGCGCGGGTTGCCGCCGCGTCCGCCGCGGGCCTGGCGGCTTCCGCTGACGACGAGCAGCGGGCCCTGGCCTGGGCAGGGGCCCTGGCCGCGACCAGCGCGGACGCCGGGCTGCTGCGCGGCTGGCTGGACGCCGACAAGGTCGGCGTCGGCATCCCGCTGCTGCCGACCACACGCTGGGCGGCGATCGTACGTCTCGCCTCGCTCGGCGAGGCCGACGCGCGGTTCATCGCGACCGAGCGCGACCTGGACGGCACCGTCGAGGGAGACCTCGGGGCGCTTCGGGCGCTCGCCGCCCGTCCCTCGACCAGCGCGAAGGACGCCGCCTGGGAGGCGATGCTCGCCCCTGGCGTCGACAACCGTCGCTTCGGGGCGCTGGCATCGGGGATGTGGATCGCCGAACAGGCGCATCTGCTGCGTCCCTACGTCACCGCCTATCTCGCCGAGGCGCCGGCTCTGGCCATCCGTGGCCAGGCCTTCGCGATCGAGGTCGGGCGCGCCTTCCCTCGGATCGCTCTCGACGGCGGGCAGCTCGATGCACTGCGTGCGGCCCTGGCCGGTGACGTACCGACGATCCTGCGGCGTTCCTGGGAGGACCACTTCGACGACCGCGAGTAGCGACGACTAGCCTCTATCCGCCCTCGACCCCCACCACTGAGGACGGCCATGAAGAAGAAGCGCATCTGGCTCAGCGTCGGGATCGCGTTCGTCGTGCTCGTCGGCGCCGTGACCGGCACCGGTTGGTATCTCGCCCACCGGCTCGACCGCCAGGTCCGGACCGTCGACGTCTTCGCCGGGCTCGAGGAGCGTCCCGAGGCAGCCGGCGAGGCTGCGGGCGCCCTGAACATCCTGCTCCTCGGCACCGACGGACGCACCGGCGGCGAGGCCACCACCGGCAGCGGGGCCACCGCGTCGTGGACGCCCGGTGAGCAGCGTGCCGACACGATGATGCTGCTCCACCTCAGCGCGGACCGCCGCTCGGCCTCGGTCGTCTCGATCCCACGGGACTCCTGGGTACGGATCCCGGGCCACGGCAAGGCCAAGGTCAACGCCGCCTTCTCCCAGGGTGGCCCGACGCTCAGCGTGCAGACGGTCGAGAAGCTCACCGGCGTACGCATCGACCACGTCGCCTGGGTCGACTGGGCCGGCTTCGAGGAGATCGGCGACCTCCTCGGCGGCGTCGAGGTCTACGTCCCCGAGACCGTCCATGACTCCGCGCGCGACCGCACCTGGACCAAGGGCACCCACCTGCTCACCGGCGAGGAAGCCCTCCTCTACGTGCGCCAGCGCTACGGCCTCCCCGGCGGCGACCTGGACCGCGTGAAGCGCCAGCAGTACGTGCTCCGCTCCATCCTCCGCGGCCTGCGCCAGAGCGTCGACCCGAAGAACCCCAAGAAGGCGTACGACCTCCTCGACATCATCACCCGCCACCTGACCGTCGACTCCGGCTTCTCCGGCGGTGACCTCCGTGGCCTGGCCCTCGATCTCGCCCGGATGCCTTCCTCGGACCTGACGTTCTTCACGGCTCCTGTCGCTGGGCTGGGGCGCGAGGGGAAGCAGAGTGTCGTCCATCTCGATCGGCGCAAGGGGCGGGAGCTGTGGGGCGCTGTGCGAGAGGACGAGATGGACGCTTGGCTTGCTCAGAACCAGGATGTTCTGACGGGGCGGACGGTCAGCTGAGGGCCTGTGGCTGGTGACCGGAGGCCGCCGACCCGTTACGGATGGTGTTCTCGGTCTCGTCCGGAGTAAAGGACGGCCTGCGGCCGCCGGCTTCGCCGGCCGCTTCGCGGTCCTTGACACCGGCCGAGCCCGAGAATTTTGGCTGGCTATCGGGTCGGCGGCGGGGTTTGGCGCGGAGTCCCTTGGGTTGGGTACGGGCTTGGGAATTGGCGTCGATGTCCCTCTGCGGGAGGTCGGGGTCTCGGGGCTTTTACTAGACGATGACACCTTGGCGGTCGCCTCGGCAGTGACCGTGGCCGGCCCGCTGCTGGTGCCTCGGTGGCGACTGTTCGAGTGGCAGAGGGTGCAGCTTGGTGCCCGGGTTCCCCACGGGTACAGACAGTTCCCCACTGAGATGTCGCTTCCCCCTGCTCCGGAGCGTGGGGAACCTCTCGTGGCGTGGGACATCATCAGCAGCGGTGGGGAAGCCACATCCAGACGTGGTGCGCGACCACGCCGGGGGCACGGTCCCGCGCCCAGCAGGCACGGTCCCGCGTCCAGCACATGTGCGGTCGTGCGATCAGCAGCGGGCCGGTGATCCGCACCGGGTTCAAGGGCTTGCAGTGGTTCGACGACGGTCAGCCCCACCGGGGTCGCGGGAACGAGCGCGCACTGATCGCCTCGGCAGCCATGGACGCGTGGCGGCGAAGAACACGGGTGGTGGGGCGGTGGGGTTTCGGGCGTGGCCTGTTCAGGTGCGTCGGGTGAACCGGATCCGTCCATCCGGAAGCCGCTCATAGGTGGAGTTGGCGTCGTGGATGCGGCGGTGGTCGCTGGGGCACAACAAGACCAT
>NZ_FNFN01000011.1 GCF_900101045.1 Nocardioides sp. YR527
CGGATTCGCCTCAGCAACCGCCTCCAGGGAAGTGGTGACCGCGACCACCGCCCCCAGCACAGGGTGTTGGGGCTGTTGCAGCATGGTCATCACGGTCACCTCCCGACGTACGAACTCAAGGGTTTCTGCCCGCGCAGAATCCCGGTTGGTTCGCTGGTCTCGGAGGCCCGGCAGTACGGGCTATTACTTACCCTCGCAGCTCAGCGTGCACGCCCCTGGTTCCCCTGGATTACCCCACACCCGATGTCTCCCGGGTGGATGGGGCACGCCTCTTTCGAGGTGGTCGGCCTTCACGTTTACGCCTGCGCCGAGCCTACCACGCAAAGCAAAACTAGTGAACCCAGTCAGGGACAGGTATCCCAACCAAACCCAGACCGTCGCTGGAAGTCCGCAAGACAGCCAAATGGCACCCAACCCAGACACCCTGCTTCTAAATCTCCCAACCCAGACAACGTATTGGCCCCACCCACGCTGGAAGGCAACCCATTCAGCCAGCCAGCGCAGCCCTGGCCATCACGAGGCGGTCGGCGCAGCGTACGGGCATGGTCTCCCAGTAGTAGGGGAATGTCATCAGCGCGATGAAGAGGGCCCAGCCCCGAGCGCGGAGCCAGGTGGCGTCGTCGATGTCGAGGAGCCCGCGGAACTCGTCGCGGCCGGCGGCGTCGAGGAGCTCCCAGGCGCAGATCAGGTCGACGGTCGGGTCGCCGACGGAGAGGGCCCCGAAGTCGAGTACGGCGGTGAGACTGCCCTCGCGGGACAGCAGGTTCTCGGCGAGCAGGTCCCCGTGGACCCAGCGCGGCTCGGCGTCGGCCGGGGGCAGGGCCATCACCTGCGCCCAGACGGTCTCGACCGCGTCCAGGTCCAGGTCGAGCTCGGCGAGCTCGCGACACTCCTTCAGACGGAACCGCACATCGGCGTCGAAACCGGCGATCGCCTCGCCGCGGTACCAGCGCAGCTCGGGATCCGCGAGCGCCTCCTGCGGCACCTCGGTCCGCCGGAGCCCGGTCACGACCCCGGCCAGGTCCGCGGCGGTCACGTCACCGGCACCCGGTCCCGGCTTCTCGCCCTCGAGCCAGCGCACCACGCTCCAGCGCTCGGGATAACCGAACCCCGGCTCGCCGACCGCCGTCACCTCCGGCGTCGCCACCGCGAGGTTGGCCGCGAATCCGGGAAGCCGGCGGGCCTCCTGTGTGATCGTGGCCGATCCGCCGGGCTGGCGGGGGAGGCGTACGAGATGCTCCTCGCCCAGCCGGAAGAGCCGGTTCGTCGACCCGGTCGAGTCCAGCGGGCGGAGTGGAAGATCTGCGTACGCGGCGAGGTCCCGCCTCAGCAGGGACCGCACCAGGTCCTCGTCGATCGTCAGCTCGTCGTCGTGCATCTCGGCGTTCATCGTCGCTGAGCCAACCACGTCGGCGCCCCGCGGCGCGCATGATTTTCGCGGGCGTCAGACGAGGGTGAGCGAGACGCGGGCGCGGTCGCCGACCTGGAGGTCCTCGCGGCGGCGTACGTCCTTCTTGATCGGCAGCGCATAGCCCTCCTGACCTGGGAAGACCGAGGTCCTCCAGGTGGTCGTGCCGATCCGCGCCTCGACCTTCACCGAGCCGAAGCCGCGAGGCGGGCCGGTCGCGATCGACGCCTCGCGGATCTCCTCGGTGACCTCGGGCGGAGCGGTCACGAAGATCCAGGCGTCTGTCTCGTCCTTCCACGGCCACAGCTCGGCCTCGAACTCCCAGGTCTCCATGCGTCCATCCTCCCCCGGAAAGTGCTGGGTCGCCTGCTCGGTCGCGGACTAGGGTGCGGCCATGGCTGACCCTCGCTCCCTCGCCCAGAGACTCTCCGACACCCGCACCCGTCTGGAGAACGACGTCGACCTGTGGATCGCCTCCGCGCACGACGACCAGCCGTGGCTGGTGCCGATCTCGTTCGTGTGGTGGGAGGGCGAGATCTGGATCGCGAGCATGGGCGGAGCGCGCACCCAGCGCAACCTCACCGCCTCCCCGGTCGTACGTCTGGCCCTCGGCGAGCTGCGCGACGTCGTGATCGTCGACGGTCGCGCCGAGGTCGAGCCGATGGAGCGTACGCCGAAGCGGGTCCTGGAGATCTACGCCGAGAAGCAGGGCGGCGACCCGAGCAGTTGGGCGGACAGCCTGATCCGCGTCCGGCCGACCAAGGTCCAGGCCTGGCGCGAGGAGAACGAGCTCGAGGGCCGCCACCTGATGCGGAACAGCCGCTGGCTGGACGAGGGTGGGTCGGATGGAAGCTGAGGTGCCGCTGACCGAAGACGCCTTCCGGGCGCTCGCCCGATCGTCGCCGTGGCGCTTCTCCGCGCTGCACTTCACCTGGCGGACGCGGGACGACGGCGACGTCGAGTGCTGGTTGCGCAGACCTGGTTGGCTCCGCGTGCGTGACGCCGCCGGGGATCGAGTGGTCAGGGGCGAGGACCCGGTGGTCGATCCGCGGCCGGTCCTGCGGGCCGACGGTCTCGTGGAGAGCCGCCCGCGGGCCTACACCCACGACATCGACGACCCGATGTGGAACAACTACCTGTTCGTGTCGATGCTCGATCCCGAGGAGCTCTCCGCCGACGTCGTGCTGAGCGACCTGCGTTCGGAGGCCCGAGCGGGTCGGGAGACCTGGTGGGCGAGGGCGGTGCCCGGGGAGGAGTACGAGCCGCGGTGCGGTTGTTGTCCGCTGCTGTGGTCCTGGGTCTCCGACCGGGACGAGTACGGCGATGGCGACCCGGGTTGGGAGCCGTCCGCGGGGACGGTCTACCCCGAGGCGTACGACGTCGCGCTGGACGTGGCGACCGGGATCGTCGTGCAGCTGACCCCGGTCGGAGGCTCACGGCCCGATCTCGGCTTCGAGACCACGATCCATGAGGCAGAACTGTCGGTGGTCTCTGTTTAAGTGGGTGGTGAGGACGACATCCGATCCAGACGGAGGAGATGTCATGACCATCAGCACGACCATCGATGAGGAGATCGAGCGGCTCGAGGAGGAGCTCGGCGAGCGGCCTGCCTGTGAGTGCAGCTGCGGCAGCCCGGACAGCGACGCGGAGCCTTGTGGCGAGGTGGCGGCGTACGCCGTGACCGTGCTCTGTCCCGACGACCGGTGCACCCACACCTATCTGTTGTGCCGGGAGTGCCGGGACCTGTGGGTGCAGAACTGTCCACCCCCTCACCAGCTCCGCGTCGTTGCGCTCGGGTGAGGCTCATGCCACCGGCACCACCCAGACGTCGGCGACGGACGGGTCGTAGTCGGCGCCGGTGTCCCGGAACCGGATCCGCACCGAGCCGTCCGCGGTCTGCGCCGAGGGCTCCACCAGGAACTGGTGGGTCATCGTGCCCTGGCCGCCGCCTGTGCGGGTCAGGTCGACGCTGTGCGCGACCTGACCGTCGAGCTCGACGTCGTAGGTCTTGCGTCGCGCACCGTCGAACGTCTCGACGATGCGGACCACGAACGATCGGTCCGTCGGCACCGCGGCGTCGAACTCGAACCAGCCGCCGGGGTAGGAGGAGTGGGTGTAGCGGCGGGTCAGTCCGGCCTCCTGGTTGGTCCCCGACCGCTCGGAGGCGGTCAGTCCGTGCGCTGTTTCCGAGGTCGCCTCACCGAGGTCGACATGATCGGTCGACGCCGACGGTGGCGTCGCGAGTCCGACGGTCACGGTGGCCGCCGCCTGCTCAGCTGCTGTGGCTCCGGTCGCGAGGGTCAGGGACACCGGGCCGGCGACGACGGTCTGCGGCACGACGACGTCGACCTCGACATCAGCGTTCTGACCGGCCGGGATCTCGTAGCCGACCGGCTCCGCGGACCAGCCGGCAGGGCCGGTCAGCGACAGCTCGCCGCGCTGGGTGACGTCGCTGCGGTTGTGCAGCGTGGCGGTGATGGTCGCGGTCCGTCCGCCGTCGACCGACGCCGGCGTGCTCGACGTCGCGGTGATCTGCACCCCGGGTCCGACCATCAGCGTGCCTCCCACCGGGAGCGTGGCGGTGCCACCCGAGCGGCTGTAGGACAGCTCGCCGTTGAGTTCGACGGGCCCGACAGCGGCGTCCTCCGGCACGGTGACCTCATAGGCGTGCTCGACCTGTCCGCCTGTCGGCACGGTGTCGGCGGGCGCGCCGACCGGTTCGGCGGTCCATCCGTCCGGCACCTCGAGCGACGAGGCCACCTCCTTCAGCGACTCCTTGCCGGAGTTGTCGACCCGCACCGACACCTCGACGACATCGCCGGGGAGGACCTCCTCGTCGGGGACCCGCAGGACGGCGACGGCGCCGACCAGCCGGGCCGAAGCCCGCGAGAGACTCTTCTCGATCGCCGTCAGCCGGTCGCGCAGACCTGCAGCGGTCGCTTCGGTGAGCATGCCGTTGTCGGCGTACATCTGGACGGCGCGGTCCAGGTTCGCGGCCGCCGCGAGGGCACGATGGACCGCCTCGGCGACCCGCTCCTCCTCGGCGTCACGAGCGGCGAGATCCCATGCCTTGGCGATCTCGCCGCGCAGCAGAGCCGTCCGCTTCGCGAGGTCGCGCTCGGCGGCACGGCCCGCGGGGCCCTCGAGGCTCAAGGAGGAGACCTGCGCAGCCGTCGCGGCAGCCGCCGCCCGGGCGGCGCCGAGGTCCCCGAGCGCGGGAGCTACCGCGAAGCTGTAGTCGCCGGATCCGACCTCGAGAACGACCACGCCCTCGTCCTCACGCACGAACTCGACGTCCCGCGAGTCCTCGATCGGGGAGCCGCCCTCGGTGACCGCCCAGCGGTTGGCGGCCGGGATCCGCACCTCGGCGGTCGTGTTCGCCGGGACCGTCACCTCGAGGCTCATCGGCCCGTCGTCGGTCGCCCACGCGCTGCGTACGGTGCCGTACGGGGTCTGCAGGCTGAAGTCGACGTCGTCGACACCGTCGCCCGGCTCGGGCGCGATCGTGATCCTGCGGTAGCCGGGCTCAGCGGCCGAGACGCCGGCCATGGTGCGATACATCCACTCGCCGACGGCGCCGTAGGCGTAGTGGTTGAAGGAGTTCATGCCCACGTCGTTGAACGTGCCGTCCGGGTTGATCGAGTTCCAGCGCTCCCAGATCGTGGTGGCGCCCTTGCCGATCTCATAGCCCCACGACGGGTAGTCCTCGTGCTGCAGCAGCCGATAGGCGATGTCGGTGCGCCCGGCTTTGGTCAGCGCCGGCAGCAGCCCGTCGACACCCAGGAACCCGGTCGAGAGGTGGTAGTCACGCCGCTCGAGCGTCTGCACGAACTGGTCATAGACCGCCTCGCGTCGATTCTCGGGCTCGAGATCGTTGGTCAGGGTGAGGATGTACGCCGTCTGGCTGTCGCCCTTGACGGATCCGTCAGCAGCGATGAAGGCCTGCTGGTACGCGGCCCGGATGGCCTCGTAACGAGCCTGGTATGTCGCGGCGTCCTCGTCGTTGCCGACCGCCTTCGCCATCTGCGCGAACTCGCGGGTGCTCTTCGCGACGAAGGCCGTGTCCAGGACGTCCGCGGGTGTCGGGTCGTCGAGGTTGAGCCAGTCCAGGTAGCCGCCGGCGGAGCGGATGTGTCCGGTCGAGTCGGCGTCGAGGAAGTCGACGTAGCGCTTCATCATGTCGTAGTTCTCGGTGATGACGCCGGTGTCGCCGTAGGCCTGCCACAGCGTCCAGGGCACGTGCACGCCCGCGTCCATCCAGCCGGCCGACTCGTAGCCGCCGTCGAAGCGACCCGGGACGACCGGGGCGACGCCGGGCAGCGATCCGTTCGGCCGCTGGGTGTCGCGCAGGTCCTGCAGCCACTTGGTCAGGAACGACTCGGAGTCCATGTTGTAGACCGCGGTCCGGGCGAACACGTTGATGTCGCCGGTCCACCCCATCCGCTCGTCGCGAGCCGGGGTGTCGGTCGGGATGGAGAGGAAGTTGCCGCGCATGCCCCACACGATGTTGCTCTGCAGCCGGTCGACCAGCTGCGAGCTGGTGTCCAGCGTGCTGGCCAGATCGCCGTCGGTGCCGACCACGACGCCCACGATGTCGGAGGCGTCGGGCGCTTCGTCCAGCCCGGAGATCTCGACGTAGCGGAAGCCGTGGAAGGTGAAGGACGGCTCGTACGTCTCCGGCTCGTCCGACCCGAAGGTGTAGGTGTCCGTGGCCTTCGCGCTGCGGAGGTTGGCCGTGTAGAGGGTGCCGTCGGGGTTGAGCACCTCGCCGTGTCGGATCGTGACCGTCCGGCCCTTCTCGCCCTGCAGGGTGAGGCGGACGTGGCCGACCATGTTCTGGCCGAGGTCGTAGAGGTAGACACCGTCGGTGGGCGAGTCGATCCGCTCGGCGGTCTCCAGCTCCTCGGTGACACGTACGTCGACGGCCGTCTGTGGCTCGAGCACGTCGGTCGGCTCGTCCCTGACGGTGACGTCGGCCCAGTCCTGGTCGTCAAAGCCGGCGCGGTCCCAGCCCTCGACCTCGGCCGCTCGGCGGGCGTCGTACCACTCGCCGTCGAGGAGGTCGGCCTCGCGGGTCGGGCCGCCGGTGGTGCGCCAGCTGTCGTCGGTGCGTACGACCTCGCTGGTGCCGTCGGAGTAGTCGACGACGAGCTCGGCGATCACGGAGTTGGCGGTGCCGTAGACGTCGGTGCCGAACATCGCGACCTTGCCGGAGTACCAGCCGGGTGCGACCTCGGCCCCGAAGACGTTCGAGCCTGAACGCACCAGACCGGTCACGTCGTAGGTCTGGTAGTCGATGCGCTTGTCGTACGCCGTCCAGCCGGGCGCCAGCTCGGCGTCGCCGACGCGCTCGCCGTTGAGGCGCAGCTCGTAGACGCCGCGCGCCGAGGCGTAGACGCGGGCGCGGGTGATGCTCTTCTCGCCCAGGTCGACCTCCTTGCGCAGCAGCGGCACCGCGTCGTCGCCGCGCAGCCAGGCCTCGCCGCCGGCGTTGTCGACCCGGAGGCCGTCGGCGGTGACGGTGCCGGCGGTGAAGGTGCGGTCGCCGGTGGGGAAGTCGGTGTCCACGAGGGTGGCGCCACCGGCGCTGGTGACGGTCACGTCGTGGACCAGTCCGTGCTCGGCACCGTTGGTGCGGAAACCCATGACCCCGGGCCCGGCGAAGGTGGCATCGGTGCGCTGGTCGAGCTGCTCACCGTCGATCGTGGTCGTGATCGTGTCCCCCGCGACGGTGATCGCGTAGTCGTGCTCGGCGGCGAAATCGAAGCCGCTCGGGACCGGCTTCGCGGGCAGCACGGAGTAGCCGCCGTTGCGTTTCACGTGGGGACGGAGCGCGTCGTCGGACTCGCTGAACTGCCACATGTAGGCGTTCTCGGTGTTCTCGCCACGGAAGTAGACGCCGAGCGCTCCGCCGATGTCGGAAGCGGTGAACTCGATCGTGTAGTCCGTCCACTCCGCGCCCGGCTCAGCAGTCTCCGCGCCGATCCAGTCCGCGGTCCAGGGCTCCTCGCCGAGACCGGTGGCGAACGTCGCCGGATCGCTCCACGCCGAAGCGACGCCGTTGTCGTCCCAGACCCGCACCGACCACACGTAGTCCGTGCGCGGCTTCAGCGCGGGCCCGGCGTACCGGACGTCGACGGACTGCCCGGAGCGCACCTTCCGGCTGTCCCACACATCGGGCGTCCGGAGCTTCCGCTCCGAGGACGCGACGCGGATCTGGTAGGCCTTCTGGGTCACCCCGCGCCGGTCGGACTCGAGCTGCCAGCCCAGCGTCGGGGCGGTCGTGGCGATGCCGAGCGGATCGGCCAGTGCGTTCGTACGCAGCTCGTCGACGACCGGGACGGCGTCGACCTTCCCGCTCACGGGCGGTTGGACGGCACCCGCGGCGAGTGGTGGCAGTGAGGGGACGAGGACGACGGCGAGGGCGGCCGTGATCAACCCGGCGACATGAGGGCGCACGCGAAACTCCTGAGGTCGAGGAATTGAAACGCTTCAGGGAGTATGGTGTGCGTCACGCTTTGCGTGCAGTGAAATGGCCTCATCCGGCCACGGACAACGATTCAACGGCCGTGGGTTGGCCGCGAGCTCAGGAGGTGAGGTCGCCGAGGGAGTCGGCGTCGACGATCCGGTACGCATAGCCCTGCTCGGCCAGGAAGCGCTGGCGGTTCTGGGCGAAGTCGGCGTCGACGGTGTCACGGGAGACGATCGTGTAGAAGTGCGCGGTCTTGTTGCCGTCGCCCGGACGCAGCAGGCGCCCGAGCCGCTGGGCCTCCTCCTGGCGGGAGCCGTAGGCGCCGGAGACCTGGATCGCGACCTCGGCCGAGGGCAGATCGATGGAGAAGTTGGCGACCTTGGAGACCACCAGCAGGTCGATCTCGCCGGAGCGGAAGGCGTCGAAGAGACGTTGGCGTTCCTTGACCGACGTCTTGCCCTCGATCACCGGAGCGTCCAGCGCGGCGGCGATCTCGTCGAGCTGCTCGAGGTACTGCCCGATCACCAGGGTCGGCTTGCCGGCGTGGGACGCGACGATCTCCTTGACCACGTCGATCTTGTGGTGCGTGCACGAGGCGATCCGGTAGCGCTCGTCGGGCTCGGCGGTGGCATAGACGAGCCGCTCGTCGGCGGGCAGCGTCACGCGCACCTCGACGCAGTCCGCCGGGGCGATCCAGCCCTGCGCCTCGATGTCCTTCCAGGGTGCGTCGTAGCGCTTGGGCCCGATCAGGGAGAACACGTCACCCTCGCGCCCGTCCTCGCGTACCAACGTGGCGGTCAGGCCGAGCCGGCGGCGGGCCTGCAGGTCGGCGGTCATCCGGAAGATCGGGGCGGGAAGGAGGTGGACCTCGTCGTAGACGACCAGCCCCCAGTCGCGGGCGTCGAGCAGCTCCATGTGGGGGTAGGCGCCCTTCCTGCGCGTGGTCAGCACCTGGTAGGTGGCGATCGTGACCGGCCGGATCTCCTTGACCGATCCGGAGTACTCGCCGATCTCGTCCGGGGTCAGTGAGGTGCGGCGTACGAGCTCGTCCTTCCACTGCCGCGCGGAGACGGTGTTGGTCACGAGGATCAGGGTCGTGGCCTGAGCCAACCCCATGGCGGCGGCTCCGACCAGCGTCTTGCCGGCGCCGCAGGGGAGCACGACGACCCCGGAGCCGCCGTGCCAGAACGACTCGGCCGCCTCCGACTGGTAGGGACGCAGCGTCCAGTCGGTGGTGTCGAGCGCGATCGGGTGCGCCTCGCCGTCGACGTAGCCGGCGTAGTCCTCGGCCGGCCAGCCGAGCTTGAGCAGCGCCTGCTTGAGGTTGCCGCGCTCGGAGGGGTGCACGACGACGGTGTCCGCGTCGAGCCGCTCGCCCAGCATCCCGGCGACCTTCTTCGCACGGATGACCTCCTCGAGCACCGCCCGGTCGGAGGAGACCAGCACCAGCCCGTTGGCCGGGTTCTTCTCGAGACGGAGGCGGCCGTAGCGGGCCATCGTCTCGGCGACGTCGACCAGCAGGGAGTGTGGGACGGGATAGCGGGAGAACTCCAGCAGCGTGTCCACGACCTGCTCGGCGTCGTGCCCGGCCGCGCGCGCGTTCCACAGTCCCAACGGGGTCAGCCGGTAGGTGTGGATGTGCTCCGGCGATCGCTCGAGCTCGGCGAACGGCGCGATCGCCTTGCGGCACTCACCCGCCCGGGCATGGTCGACCTCGAGCAGCAGCGTCTTGTCCGACTGGACGATCAGGGGGCCGTCGTTCACCGAACCAGCCTACGGGCCTGAGGTTCAGGCGGCGCGGTCTCCGGCCCGCCACTCCCGCGGGGTGACGCCGTAGGCCCGCCGGAAGGCGCGGGTGAAGGTGAGCGGGTCGTTGAACCCGCAGACGTACGCGACGGCGCCGATGCCGCCCGGAGGCTGACGCGCGGCCGAGAGCATCTCGGCCGCGGCGGCGAGGCGTACGGAGCGGAGATAGGCCGCTGGTGAGCTGCCGGACTCCTCGAAGACCTGGTAGAGCCGCCGCCTGGAGACGCCATGGCGGCGGGCGACCTCGTCCATGGTCAGCGTGCGGTCCCCGGCGTGGTCGCGCAGGTGCTGGCGCACGGTGTGGTGCAGCCCGGCGGTCGTGTGCGGGGTGACCGGAGCGCTGGTGAACGCGGAGTGGATCATCACCGCGGCCAGGTCACGGACCACGGTCGCCACCTCGGCCGGGCTCTCCGCCTCCGGGAGCGCGGCCGCATAGGAGAAGAGGGCACGCGCCGCCGGTGCCTCCTGGACCCGGGGGAGCGCGACCCGGTCCGCGGCCTCGCCGAGCATCCCGCTCGGCAGCCGCATCGACGATCGCGAGACCTGGACCAGCAGCTGCTGCTGGTGGGGCGCGGAGTAGTCCACGAGATAGGGGGCATCGACCCGGTAGACCGAGACCGACCCGGGGCGTACGGCGACGGTCCGGGAGCCGGAGGAGACCGTGCCGGTGCTGGAGCGCTGCAACGAGAGGTGCAGGTCGTCCCCGCCGGCGCCGCGGGCGAGCCTGGCGGTGCGGGTCGAGCTGTGGCCCGAGGACGTCGCGAGCGCGATCGCGATGCCGTCGTCGAGCTGGGTGTGCTCCATCCGGCCGGTGAAGCCGGGCTCGACGTCGTTGCAGGCGAGAGGCACGAAACAGTTGCTCACGACCGACTGCCAGGCGTCGGCGCTGTCGACCTCGACCACCGCGCTCATCGGGCCACCTCCGTCGCGCAAGCGCCAGAATACGGACGCGGCCCGATGAGAGCTTCATTGCTCGCTCGCTGACGCTCGCTCATCTCGTCCTCCTCCCGGGCCTGACCAGAGCCTACGGAACGTGATGCCGGTCACGCTCGGATCTGCCCGGCGCCGTGCACAAATCGTCGGTTCAGGCGACGCCGACCCACCGTAGCGTCGACGCGGCAACAGCCACCAGAGGCTGTCGCCGCCAGATGTAGACGAGGGAGTGGGATGGGTTTCTTCGACCAGGACCAGTGGACCGGCAGGGCGTACGTCGGGGGCTGGGTGAGGCTGAGCGGGACGCTGGAGGTGTCCGAGCCGGCGACCGGCGAGACGATCGCCACGGTCGCGTCCGGAGAGGCCGCCGACGTGGACCAGGCGGTGAGCCTGGGGGTCGAGGCACAGCGGGAGTGGGCGGCACGACCGGCCGAGGTGCGCGCCGAGGTGATGCGCCGGGCCGCCGCGATCCTGGCCGAGCACCAGGAACTGCTGGTCGACTGGCTCGTCCGCGAGGCCGGATCCGGGCAGGGCAAGGCCGCCTTCGAGGCCGGGCTGGTCGCCGCCGAGCTCCACCAGGCCGCCGCGACCGCGCTGATGCCCTACGGCCAGCTGCTCCAGTCCTCGCACCCGCGGCTGAGCGTCGCCCGGCGTCGTCCGGTCGGCGTCGTCGGCGTCATCTCACCCTTCAACTTCCCGGCGATCCTGGCCGCCCGATCGGTCCTCCCGGCGCTCGCGCTGGGCAACGCCGTGATCCTCAAGCCCGACCCGCGCACCAGCATCGGCGGCGGGCTGTTCCTCGCCGCGCTCCTGGAGGAGGCCGGGCTCCCGGCGGGGCTCTTCGCCGTCGTCCCGGGACGGGTCGAGGCAGGCTCGGCGCTCGTCGAGCACCCCGACGTCCCGGTCATCTCCTTCACCGGCTCGACCGGGGCGGGACGGGTCATCGGTGAGCGCGCCGGGCGCCTGCTCAAGCGGGCCCATCTCGAGCTCGGCGGCAACAACGCCATGATCGTGCTGTCCGGCGTCGACGTCACCGCCGCGGCCTCCGCCGGCGCCTGGGGCTCCTTCCTGCACCAGGGCCAGATCTGCATGACCACGGGCCGTCACCTGGTCCACGCCGACATCTACGACGAGTACGTCGCGACCCTGGCCGCCAAGGCCGCCGGGATCCCGGTGGGTGACCCGACCAGCGGCGTACCTCTGGGTCCGGTCATCGACGCGGGGCAGCGCGACAAGGTGCACGCCCTGGTCACCGGGTCGATCGCGGCCGGGGCGAGGCTGGAGACGGGCGGGACGTACCAGGGCCTCTTCTACCAGCCGACGGTGCTGTCCGCGGTGACCCCGGAGCATCCCGCGTTCGCCGAGGAGATCTTCGGGCCGGTCGCGCCGGTGACCCGGTTCGAGACCGTCGACGAGGCGATCGAGCTGGTCAGCCGCAGCGACTACGGGCTCTCGGTCGGTGTCCTCACCACGGACCCGTTCGCGGGCTACGAGCTCGCCGACCGGATCCCCAGCGGGATCGTGCACGTCAACGACCAGACCGTCGACGACGAGGCGCAGGCGCCCTTCGGGGGCATCGGCGCCTCCGGCACCGGTGCCCGGTTCGGCGGCCACGAGGCCAACATCGACGCCTTCACCGAGACCCAGTGGGTCACGGTGCAGTCGCAGATCCAGGCGTACCCCTTCTGAACCCTCTCGGGCCCCACGCAGATCCACGCAGATCCACCTGAGACAAGGACTGACTACGCATGATGAGAACGAAGCGGATGTACGCGGCGCTGGCCGCGGGAGCGCTGCTGCTCGCCGGCTGCGGAAGCGAGAGCGGCGGCGGGGGCGGTGCGAGCGCCGAGGCCGACGTCGAGGCCGCGAAGGCCTACCTGGAGCCGTGGAACGGCGAGGGTGAGAAGGGCCTGCTGATCGACGAGCCGCTCTCCAAGCCGATCGCCGCGGGCACCAAGGTCGTCTACCTCGACGTCGGGACTCCGGTGAGCGCGGTGATGTGGGGCAACCTGCAGGCACCGGCGAAGCTGCTCGGCCTGGAGCTGGAACGTGTCGAGGTGGGAAGGGATGCGCAGAGCATCAACGCCGCGATGAACACGGTGGTCGAGAAGAACCCCGACGGCGTCATCAACATCACCCTCGACCCGGTCTTCTTCGAGTCGCAGACCAAGGCGCTGGAGGAGAAGGGGATCCCGATCGCCTCCGGGTCGGTGATGAACACGGTCGAGCACGGTCTGCCCGAGGCGTTCAACGGACCGGACTGGATGAAGGCCAACGGCGCCGCGCTGGCCGCGGCTGCGGTGGTGCGCTCGGAGGGCGCGAGCGAGTACGTCTTCTACAACGTGCCCGAGTTCCCGTTCTCGCCGCTGGAGCTGGAGGGCGCGAAGGCGAAGATGAAGGAGCTCTGCCCCGACTGCACGCTGCGCACCGTCGACATCCCGATCGCCGAGCTGGGCTCCACCGCGGCCGACCGGGTGGTCAGCGACCTGCAGGCCAACCCGGACACGGAGTACTTCATCGCCGCCGTCGACGAGGTCCAGATCGGCCTGCCCCAGAAGCTGAAGCTGGCCGGCATCGACACCAAGGGCATCGGGATGTGGACCTCGCCGCCCAACTACGAGCAGATCGGCTCCGGCGACCAGGACGCGACCCTCTCGGTCGACCTCAGCCTGATGATGTGGACGGTCCTGGACCAGCTGCTGCGGGAGATGAACGGCGACGAGTACGAGTGGCCCGCGACCGAGGTGCGCGCCTCGACCCTGACCCGGGTGACCGACGCCGAGAACCTCCCGGAGGACGCCACTGTCGGCTACCAGGCCGTCGAGGACCTCGAGACGCTCTTCGCCAAGACCTGGCTGGTCGACTGAGTCATGTCAGCCGAGATGTCGGGCGGCGACCCGCTGCTGCGGGTCACCTCCCTGGTGAAGGACTTTCCGGGCCTGCGGGCGCTCGACGACGTCTCGCTCGAGGTGCGCAGCGGCGAGGTGGTGGCCGTGCTCGGCCACAACGGCTCCGGGAAGTCGACGCTGGTCAAGGTTCTCGCGGGCAGGTACGCCGCCGACGGTGGCACCGTCGAGCTGCCCGCGTCGGCCGGCGAGGAGGCAGCCGAGCTGCACTTCATCCATCAGGATCTCGCGCTGGTCGGTGCGCTGACCGCGGTCGAGAACCTGAACCTGATCGGCTCGGCCCGACTGCACCCCCATGACAGTCGGGCCGAGCGTCGCCGGGCCACGGAGCTCGTCTCCCGTTTCGGGGAGGCGTTCGACGTCACCGTGCCGGTCGCGTCCCTGACCCCCGGCCAGCGGGCGATCGTCGCGATCGCCCGGGCCCTCGACGGCTGGACGCACCCGCGCAACGTGCTCGTCCTCGACGAGCCCACCGAGTCGCTCCACGGCGCCGAGGTGGAGGTCCTCTTCTCGGCGGTCCGCCGTCTCGCTGCCGACGGGGCAGGGGTCATGTTCATCTCCCACCGTCTCGACGAGGTCCTGGCGCTCGCCGACCGGGTCGTGGTGCTGCGTGACGGACGAGTCGTCGCCGCCGAGCCGGTCGACGGCCTCGACCATGACCGGCTCGTCGAGCTCATCACCGGCGTCACCCCGGCGGAGATCGAGGCCCACCAGCCCCAGGACGTACGCAGCACCGACCCGGTCCTGAGCGTCCGTGGCCTGCGGGGCGGCGCCATCGAGAACCTCGACCTCGACCTGCACGCCGGTGAGGTGGTCGGCGTCGCCGGCGTGCTCGGCTCGGGCCGGGAGGCGGTGCCGTCGCTCCTCTTCGGTGCGGTGCCGTCCCACGCGGGGAGCTTCACCGTCGGCGGAGCGGTCGTCCTGGCGCCCACCCCGGCGACCAGCATCCGGCGCAAGGTCGCCTTCGTCCCGGGCGATCGCGCCAGGCACGGCTCCACCGCGCAGATGAGCGCCCGGGAGAACCTCACCCTGCCGCAGATGCGCACCGTCCGAGGCGCGGGTGGGGCGATCAGCACCCGCCGGGAGCGGGCGGAGGCGGAGCGCCGGCTGGCGGCGTACGACGTACGTCCGCATCGCACCGAGCAGAGGTTCGGCCTGTTCAGCGGGGGCAACCAGCAGAAGATCGTGCTGGCCAGGTGGCTGCGCGACGACCCGCTGGTCCTGCTGCTCGACGAGCCGACCCAGGGTGTCGACATCGGTGCCAAGACCACCATCTACGAAGCGGTCGGGCAGGCCGCGGCCAACGGGACCGCGGTGCTGGTGAGCTCCTCGGACACCAAGGAGCTGCTGCGGATCTGCGACCGCGTGCTCGTTCTGCGAGACGGCCGTCTCGTCGCCGAGCTGGCGGGCGAGGCGCTCACCGAGCATCGCCTGCTCGTCGAGGGCTACGGCCTGACGCCCGACAACCCTGAGATCCAGACGAACCAAGGACCATCGTGAACCTGCGTGCACTCTCCTTCCGCAACATCAGCGCCGTCTACATCTTCGTGGTGATGTTCGTCGTCTTCTCGATCTGGATCCCGGACCGGTTCCTCCAGGTCGGCGTGTGGCGCTCGATCCTCGACGCCGAGGCGCTCACCGGGCTGGCCGCTCTAGCGGCGCTGATCCCGCTGGTCACCGGCTCGCTCAACCTGGCGATCGGGGCGCAGGTCGGCTTCACCGCGATCCTGTCGGGCTGGCTGCTGGCCAAGGCAGGTCTGCCGATCGCGGTCCAGCTGCCGCTGGTACTGGTCGTCGGGGCGCTGATCGGCTGGGTCACCGCGGTCGTCATCACCAGGCTGCGGGTCGAGCCGATCGTGGCGACCCTGGCGATGAGCTCGATCCTGCTCGCCGGGATGGCGTGGGTCTCCGGCAGCCAGCAGATCCTCGACCTCGGTCCCTCCTACCGGACGCTGGCCACGACACAGTGGGCGGGCGTCACGGTGCCGGTCTACATCCTGTTCGCGGTCGCCCTGGTGAGCTGGTACGTGCTCGAGCGCACGCCCGTCGGCCGCCGGATGTACGCCTCCGGGTTCAACCCCGACTCGGCCCGGCTCGCCGGCGTCGGCGTGACCCGGATCCAGACCGGCGCGCTGATGGCCGGCGGCGCGATCTCCGCGCTGGCCGGTGCCCTCCTCACCAGCCGTCTGAACGCCGGCGACCCGACCGTCGGGCCGTCGTTCCTGCTCCCCGCGCTGACCGCGGTGTTCCTGGGGTCGACCCAGTTCCGGGGCGGGCGGTTCAACGTCTGGGGCACCCTGGTGGCGATGTACGTCCTCGCCGTCGGCATCAAGGGCCTCCAGCTCGGCGGCTCACCTCGCTGGGTCAACGACCTCTTCTACGGCGTCGCGCTCATCCTCGCCGTCGCGCTCTCCCAGTGGGAGTCCCGTGGCCGCATGCTCTGGCGCGGCCGCCGGAGGTCCGGGGAGCCCGAGGAGCCCGCAGAGGCCGAGCCGAAGGTCACGACCCCGGCCGGACACTCCTGATCCGGGACAGCGCGAAGGAACGTACGTCCTCCTCGACCCTGGCCGCGAGCGAGCCGCCGTCGATCCCCAACGGCTCGACGCGAGCCTCACCGGCGACCCCGCGGCCGTCGACGTAGGAGATCACGACCTGCTCCCCGGCGTCGATGGCCTCGTGCAGGATCGCCATGGTGGAGGCCGGCTCGGCCGGTGCCGGGCGGGAGGCGGCGGTCTCGTCGCCCGCCTTGATCCGGGCCGCGACCGCTGTCGCACGAGCGGTGAGGTGGGCCTCCTGGGCGCCGGCCGGGCGCTGGCCGTTGCGGGCCTTGGCGCGCTTGGTGTCGGAGCGCGCCACATGGACGGATCCGTCGGGGGCCTCGACGACCGGGGCCAGGCCCAGCTCGCGCAGCCGGGGGAGGAGCGAGTCGAGCGCGACGGTGCTGACGACCACCGTCGGCGCCAGCCGCCGCAGTCCCAGGGATTCGGCCGCCGGATGGGCCAGCAGCTCGGCCAGCGCTGCCTCGTCGTCGCTGCGCAGATAGGCGGCGGCGAACCCGACCCGGACCGTCCCGAACGTACGCGCGGTGTCGTCGACCAGGTAGGTCAGCGCCTGCGGGACGGGGGTGCGGGAGGCGGCGGTGAGGAACGCGTGGATCTCGGTGGCGGTCCAGCCGCGGTCCATGGCCCGGCGTACCGACTCCTTGGTGAACCGGTAGACCGTCGCCCCGCCGTGCGACTCCACCGTGGCCACCACGGCCAGCGTGCGGGCCAGCGCGGGCTCCAGCGGCCCCGGCGCGACCGCGGTCAGGTCGCCCTGGAGCAGCACGTGGTCGACCGGCTCCGGCAGCAGCCCGGCCAGGGTCGGGACCGGGTCCTCGCCGGCCACCAGCAGCCGACCGTACGCAGCCAGCCCTCCGAACGCGGCGAGCCCGAGTGCCTGCGCCTCGGTGAGCGTCCAGTCCACCAGTGCCTCGCGGGACTCGGTGCGGGTGCGCGGCCGGCGCGGTCGCTCCCAGGCGAGGCGGGTGACGACCGCGGCGGGGCCGGTGCCGGCGGCGAGGACCTCGCCATCCGGCAAGGCGGCGAGCAGGCCCAGGGTCTGTCGCCGCGTCGCCACGGCCGAGGCTCCGGCCAGATCAGGGGCCAGCGCGTTCCAGGTCTTCCCGGCGGGGTCGCGCTGGCCGACGAGCCCGGGAAGCCGTGGAGAGGCCAGCCAGGCGCCGGCCACGTGCGCCCAGCGGGCCGCCAGGGGCTGCTGGAGCCACTGGTCGAAGAGCTCGGTCGGCATCCAGGACGGATCGCCCTCCTCGTCGGTGCCCAGCGCGAGCAGGCCCGAGGCCCAGGCGACCTCGATCAGCAGCGCCGCGGCCGGCTCGGTGACATGGAGCCGCTCGGCGGTCGTCTTGAGGTCGCGGACCGTCAGCCCCGCCCCGCCACGCAGCGACCGGGGTGGCACCGCGCTCCAGGCGTCGAGGAGCAGCTCGAGGTTGCGTACGAGCTCGAAGGCGGCGCCCGCGGCCGCCCGGTCGACCAGCGTGGATGCCCGCGACGAGGTCGGCAGCGGCGGCGGGACGTCCACGGGGGCGAGCGTCGTCCGCCCGCCCCGCAGTGTGATCCCGACCTCGCCGGGCAGGGTCAGCATGCCGTCGCCCGAGGACACCAGCAGCCCGTGGGCGATCAGCTCCTCCGCCGGTCCGGTCGCCTCGGCCACGGATACGCCCGGGCGCGCGCGGGAGGAGGAGGCCTGGCCGCCGCCGGCGTCGACGGCCTCCAGCATCGCGCGCGCCTCGGCGGAGACAGCAGGCAGGCTGCGTACGCCTTCTTCCTGGTCAGCGGCGAACGGCTGCAGCCCGGAGGTGCCGGGCGAGCCCCGCAGCAGGGCCGCGACACCGGTCACCGCGCGCAGGCCGTCGAGGGAGTGCCACACCAGGCAGGTGTCCTCCAGATGAGAAAGTGCCCGTGTCGCGGCGTCCACTTCGGCATTCACCATGGAAGATAAGTGGGCTTTGGTGGTTTGATTCGCGAGGACAACGGCATCAAGCACGATCAGCTCGAGATGGTTAAGGTCATCCATCGCGTAGTGCAAGGATGTGCGAGTGGCTGCTCGGGCGGCGAGTTGGCCGGAGTCATGAGGGGACGGCGTGGCGAGATCAGGACGAGCAAGAAGCAGGCGTGAGATGCGCTCTGTGGGCCAAGAGCGCAACTGGTCTGCGAGTGAGCGGAAGCCTGTGTCCATCGGCATCACGCTATCCCGGCAGGCCTAGGGGGCGAGATGTCCAGGAAAGTAGTGATCGCGCACGGGGCCGCGACAGATGTCGGCCAGGTGCGGAAGGTCAACGAGGACTCCCATGTGGCCGAGCCACCGGTCTTCGTCGTCGCGGACGGTATGGGCGGCCACGACGGTGGTGACATCGCCAGCGAGATGGTGATCCAGGAGTTCGCCAAGCTCGGTGGCACCCATTACGTCTCCGAGTCCGGCAGCCAGGCGATGGTCGAGGCCCTCCAGGCGGCACAGGACCGGATCGTGGCCTTCGCGCTCGAGCAGCGCTCGCGCGGGGCCTCGGACTACCAGTCCGGCACCACCTGCGCCGCGGCTCTGATCGCCGACGGCGGAAGCAGCCCGTTGTGGATCCTGCTCAACGTCGGCGACTCGCGCATCTACCGATACTTCGACGGCACGCTGAGCCAGCTCAGCCGCGACCACAGCCTGGTCCAGGAGCTGGTCGACTCGGGGCAGATCACCCGCGAGCAGGCCGAGCACCACCCCGAGCGCAACGTGGTGACCAGGGCGCTGGGCGGGATGGCCCCGGCGGTCCCCGACATCTTCCAGGTGACCCTGCCCGTGGGCGCCCGGCTGATGCTGTGCTCCGACGGCGTGAGCGGAATGATCTCGGATGCTGAGATCGCCGACATCCTCGCCGCGGAGGACACCGATGCCCGCGACACGGCCGAGAAGCTGGTCGCCGCCGCGGTCGAGGCGGGTGGCCGGGACAACGCCACCGCCGTCGTGGTCGATGTGATGGGATTGACCGAGGAGAACCCGTATGACTCGGAGCAACAAAGGGTGAGTATGGAGCAGAAGCTAGGAGTGCTGCCATGAGTGAGCCAGCAACCATCGCAAGCACGTCCTACATGCCGGGCACATGGTTCGGCATCATCGGTGAGAGCGCCACGGTGCTGCTCCCGCCCTCGGAGAAGAGCCGTGCGGGCGCGCTGTGGGCGCTCGTCGACGACGGTGCCGGGTTCGACGAGGTGCTCGACGCGCTCGTCGCGACCGGGCTGAGCTCGTTGCCGGGCTTCGTCCTCATCTCCGGGGACGTGACGCCTGACGGCGGGAGCGTACGCACGGTCGTGCGCGGCCCGTCCGTGGTCTCGTTCGAGGCCGGCGAGGGCGCCGTCGAGGTCGACGGCTCGTCGTCGAAGACGTGGGTCGAGCGCACCCTCGAGGGCGTCACCAGGATGTCCGTCTCGCTCGGCGAGGAGGGTGCGACCGGGGAGCCGATGACGGCGCTCGGTGGCCTGCTGCGGGTCTCGGGTCTCGAGGTTCCGCCGCCGGCCCCGGAGTCCACCCAGGACGACTCGCCGGAGAGCCGCGCCGGTTTCGTCGCCGCCCCGGTGGCGGTCGAGGAGGGCTCCGACGACGGCGTCGACGAGCCGGCCCAGGCCGACCCGCTCACCGACCCTCTTCCCGAGGAGACCTACACCGACTCCGACGACGTGGACTCCGCCGAGGAGCAGGGCCTCGACGAGGACGAGCCGGTCGCGACTCCGCCCTCGCTCTCGGTCGTTCCGCCGATCCCGGTCTCGGGTGACCTCCCCGGTCTCGAGGCCGACTCGGAGTCGGAGACCGACTTCGAGGCCGACCTCGGCCCGGACTCCGACTCCGACTTCGACGCGGACTCCGAGGACGAGCCGATCTCGGTCAACCGCGGCGACGAGTCCGGCGAGGCCTCCGCGCCGCGTCACGACGACCTGACCGAGCCGACCGAGGCGTTCGAGATGCCGGCCGCCTCCCAGGACGCCGACGACCAGGACTTCCCGGAGCCCGCTGCCGGCGGTTACGAGGACGACTACGCCAGCGACGAGCACGCCGCTGCCGTGGCGTCCTCCTTCGGTCCCTCCGCGGTCTCCCCGGAGCCGGTGGCCGACATGGACGACGTCGCCCCCGACGCCGAGACCGAGGTCCTCGAGGCCGTCGACGAGCAGTCCTACGACGAGCCCGAGTCCTACGACAAGCCCGAGTCCTATGACGGGCCCGAGTCCTACGACGAGCCCGCGTCTGCCCAGGCGCCCGGCTTCGGCCCGCCGTCGATGCCGCCTCCGCCGCCGCTGACGACGCCTCCGCCGCCTCCGGTGGACGCGCCTCCGGCTCCCTACGAGGAGGCGGCCGAGGGCCTGATCGATGCTGCGCCGAGCGACGCCCCGATCGAGGCACCGTCCTTCGACGGCCCGCCTGCCGACGCCCCGCTGACCGACATCCCGCCGGCGCCCCCGGCCCCGCCCGCGTTCCCGGCCCCGCCCGCGCCGCCGGCTCCGCCCGTGGCTCCCATCCCGGAGACCCACGACGAGCCGGTCTGGGAGGAGCCCAACCCCGATGAGGACGACCACGACGGTCTGACCCGCATCGGCGTCGGCGAGGACCTCAACGCCGGTCTCGCCGGGATCCCCGGCCAGCCCGAAGCCCCGAAGGTGACCGCCTACCCGGTCGCGCGCCTGGAGTTCTCCAGCGGCGACCGCGTCGAGGTCGACCGGGTCGTGCTCGTCGGCCGCGCGCCGGAGGCGAGCCGGTTCACGCCCACCGAGCAGCCGATGCTGGTGACCGTGCCGAGCCCCCACCAGGAGATCTCCTCGACCCACTGCGAGATCCGTCCCGGTGCCGGGGTCGACCACGGTGCTGCGGTGGTCACCGACCTCGGCTCGACCAACGGCACCGTGCTGGTCCAGCCCGGTCTCGGCCCGGAGGACCTGCGCCCCGGCGTACCCGTCCAGCTCATGCCGGGTGCCGTCATCGACCTCGGTGACAGCCTGACGATCCGGGTGACCAACCCGTGATCCATGTGCTCTCGCTGATGCCGCCGTCCTCCATCGTGGGGGCGGCGGCATGAGCGTGGCGGGGCTTCAGGCCCCAGCGGTCGAGGCTGCCATCGCGGAGCCGGACCGCCGGTTCTACGCCTTCGCCATCGACCGGGTGATCGCGTGGGCGATCTTCGCCGCAGCCGGCTTCCTGGCGTGGCTGATCTTCTTCCGCAACGACGAGCCCCTGCTCGGGGTCGCTCTGATCGCCAGCGTGGTGCTGGCGGTCTGGCTGGTCGGCACCGTACTCACCGGCTCCGGGGGCAAGACCCCCGGAAAGATGGCCCTCGGGCTCCGCGTGGTCAGCGATGACTCCGGAGCCGCGGGCCGCCCGATCGGCGTCGGCAAGGCGTTCGTACGCCAGGCCCTGCTCGGCCTCTGCACGATCCCGACGCTCGGCATCGGGACCGCCACCTTCGCCTGGGTCGCCGCGATGGACGACCGCGGCCGGCGCCAGGGGTGGCACGACCGTCGTGCGGGCTCGGTCGTGGTCGACGTACGTCCTCCGGTGGTCGTCGAGGCCGAGGAAGAGGCACCGGCGCCGCGCCGCATCGTCAACCTGACCACCATGCGCCTGAAGCAGGCCGAGGCAACCCCGGAGCGGGCCGATCGGCCGCAGACCCCGGCCGCCCCGACCCAGAGCGCAGCGGCTCAGGCCGCGGCCCAGTCTGCTGCCGCTCAGGCCGCGGCCGAGGCCCAGGCGGCGCAGACCATCGTCCCGGGGATGATCCCCCGTCAGACGCCTGCGGCTCCGATGCCGCCGACGCCCGTCGCGCCGACTCCCGCGCCCCCGCCTCCTCCTCCGGTGGCGCAGCCGGCTCCTCCGCCGCCTCCCGCGCCCGCCCCGCAGGCCGCGGCGACGGCCCGCTGGCGGGTCACGTTCGACACCGGCCAGAGCTTCGTCGTCGAGGGTCTCGCCATCGTCGGTCGCGGCCCCGAGCCGCGTCCCGGCGAGGAGGTCGCCCACCGGGTGGCCCTCTCCTCGAGCGACATGTCCCTGTCCAAGACCCACGCTCAATTCCAGATCGCAGCTGATGGCACCCTCGTGGTCATGGACCGCGGCTCGACCAACGGCACCACCCTGATCCGCCAGGGTGCCGCACGAGCCCTCGGCGCCCGCCGCCCCGCGGCTCTCGTCGACGGCGACAAGGTCAAGTTCGGCGACCGCACGATGGATGTGGTCCGCGAAGCCTGACCGCCGAGAGGTCACCCGCGCCGGCCGAGACGTCACGCTGTTGACGTCTCGGCCGACGCATGTGACGCCACGGCCGACGTGCGTGACGGCTCGGCGAGGTCAGTCGACGGAGTCGAAGGTCTCCGGGCGGCGCTCGAGGCCGAAGCGGTCGGTGGGCCAGAAGACGACGGCGACGCGGCCGACGACGTCGGAGACGGGTACGAACGCGTTCGAGCAGGCCTCGTCGCCCGACTTCTGACGTTCGGGGCTGCACAGATGGAAGGACGAGTCGGCGGAGTTGGCGCGGTTGTCACCCATCACGAAGAGGCGGCCCTCGGGGACGACGGCCTTCCAGCCCCGGCAGCCGCCCTGGACGTACGTCCCGTTGTCCTGCGCCATCGGCCCGTCACAGGTGTCGGTGGGAGCGATGAAGGAGGACGCGTCCACGGGCGTGCCGTTGACGACGACGCGACCCGACTCGCAGCACTCCACGGTGTCGCCCGCGACTCCGATGACCCGTTTCACCAGGTGGTCGCCGGTCGGGTAGAGCCCGATCTTGGCGAGCACGGCCCGGAGGCCGGTCGGCGCAGGCGCGATCTGGTTCGCGGAGAGCCAGCCGCCGGGATCGGTGAAGACGACGACGTCGCCGCGCTCGGGCGTCCCGCCCATCCAGTAGGACGGCTTCTCCACCAGCACGCGGTCGTTGACCTCCAGACCGGGCTCCATCGACTCCGAGGGGATGTAGAACGCCTGGGCGAGGAACGTCTTGATGAGGACGGCGAGCAGGATCGCCGTCACCGCGATGATCAGGATCTCGGCGAGCGACCCCAGAACTCCCCGCTCCCGTCGGCCTGACCCTGCCGACGCCTCCCGCTCTGCCCCCATGGTGAGACCCTATCCAGAGGACGGGTCGGGCCCGGACGCTATCCAGAATTCACGGGCGCGCGCCGTCGCTCCTGTCCTAGGGTTCCTCACTCAGCCGGACCCGAGAGGGCGTCATGACCGACACACTCGAATCCCCGACCCATGAACGCGCCAAGAAGGGCACGTGGGCGATCTGGACCGTCCTGGCCCTGGCCGTCATCGTCGCCGTCCTGGCGGGAGCCCTCGGTTACCTGGGGGTCTCCCGGGCGACCAGCCAGTCGGGACCCGGTGAGCGGACCGAGACGCTCGCCGAGGCTCTCCCGGAGACCTTCGACCTCGCGGTCAACCTGTCCTTCGAACGCGACGCGATGATGGCCGGCGTACCTCCCGTCGTGCTCCGGCCGCTGCAGCAGATGACCGACGAGTCGGTGCTGGCCTGGCGCGCTCGGGCCCAGGAGATCGACAGCGGCGACAAGGAGCTCGACGCGACGCTCACCCGGATCTCCGAAGGGCTCGATGGCATCGACGAGCTGCGTACGCAGATGCGGGACGATCGCGCGAAAGGGACCGAGAGCTATACGGCCCTGACCAACGACCTGGTCAGCATCGTGGACGAACTGCCGAGCACGGGCGGTGGCCAGGCCGCTTCGTCCATCGAGGCGATCGGCCACATGCCCCAGGCATGGGAGGCGCTGGGCCAGGAGCGCGCGATCATGACAGCCGTGCTCTCCAGGTCACCGTTGCCTGGCAAGAAGCAGATCAGCGACACCGAGATCGCGGCGCTCACCGAGGCCGAGGCCGGACTGCGGCGCTCGCTCGCTGCTTTCTACGAGGGGTCCTCGGGGGACCAGCGCAGGGCGCTCGACGAGCTGACCGACGGCACGGCCGCGGAGGGCGCCACCGGCGTCCCTGCCCATCAGGGCGTCAACGAGATCATCGCCGGTGGCGACACTGCGCTGACCCCGGCGACGTATGTCGCGTCCAGCACCGACTTCATACGCGGCCTGCAGGAGGTGCTCACCGCCTCCGCCCAGGAGATCGTCGAGCAGGCGCAGGCCGATCGCGACGAGGCAAAGCGCACCGCGCTCGTCGCGGTCGTTCTCACGCTCGCGGTGGTCAGCGTCCTCGTCGTGGTCGTGATCGTGCTCGTGGTCCTGCTGGCGGTCCTGGTCTCCCGGCGCCGATCCACCAACACGCGTGGAGCGCGCGGATAAGGTCGGAGCGTGTCCGACCTCGACCAACGGCTCAACGCTCTCGAAGCGGATCTCAAGACGCGGGGAAGCGTGCTGGTCGCCTTCTCCGGAGGCGCCGACAGCGCCTTCCTCCTGGCGGCCGCGACCAGAGCACTGGGCAGCGACGACGTCGCCGCCGCGACCGGCTACTCGCACAGTCTCCCGATCGCGGAGAGGGACCCGGCCGCCGAGTTCGCCAGAAGCCTCGGCGTACGTCTCGTCACCCCGCGGACCCACGAGATGGAGCGGGAGGGCTACCGGGCCAACGGCACCGACCGGTGCTTCTTCTGCAAGGCGGAGCTGCTCGACACCCTCGTGCCGCTGGCCCGTGAGCTGGGCCTGGCCCATGTGGCCACCGGCACCAACGCCGACGATGCGATCGAAGGCCTCAACGGGCTGAGGCCGGGCATCCGCGCGGCCGCCGAGCGTGGCGCGATCACGCCGCTCAGGGACGCCGGGCTGACCAAGGCGCAGATCCGCGAGGCCTCGCGCCGCTGGGGGCTGCCGACCTGGGACAAGCCGGCCGCCGCCTGCCTCTCCAGCCGGATCGCCTACGGCCTCGAGGTCACGCCGAGGCGCCTCGCGCGCGTGGAGCGAGCAGAGCAGGGCGTACGCAGCGTCCTGGCCGCCCGCGGCCACGACGCTGCCAGAGTGGACCTGCGCGTGCGCGACCACGGGGAGAAGGCCACGGTGGAGCTGTCGGCTACCCTCCTGCCTCTCGACCCCCACCATGCCGACGAGGTGCTCAGGACCGTGACAGACGCAGGATTCCCCGCCGCGGAGATCGACCCACGGGGCTTCCGCTCCGGATCGATGAACCAGAAGGCGGCGAAGTGAGGGAGTTCTGGGACACGATCACCGCGACCCAGACCGTTCCCGAGGCACCCTGGCTGATCGGCGCCGGGCTCGTCGCCCTGGTGCTGGTCGTGTGGCGTGGCACCTGGCGCACCGTACGCCTCGGCGTCACCGTCGTCCACGAGGCCGGGCACGCGGTCGTGGCGGTCCTGGTGGGAAGGCGCCTGGCCGGGATCAAGCTCCACTCCGACACCTCGGGCGTGACCCTCTCGCGCGGCAAGCCGTCCGGTCCGGGGATGGTGGCGATGCTCGCCGCCGGCTACCTCGCCCCGGCGCTCCTCGGCCTGTTCAGCGCGACCATGCTCGCCGCGGGTCACGCCCTGGGGCTGCTGTGGCTCCTGGTGGCGGCGATGCTCGTGCTGCTGCTGTGGGTACGCAACGGCTACGGTCTCGTCGTCGTCCTGGTGCTCGGTGCAGCGCTGGGCGCGATCAGCTGGTACGCCGACGGCCGCCTTCAGACCATCGTCGCCACGCTCGTCACCTGGCTGCTCCTGCTCGCCTCACCGAGGCCGCTCCTGGAGCTCCTCGGCCGCGGCGAGCGAGGTCGTCGCGGCTCCGATCCCGACCAGCTCGCCGGTCTGACCGGCATCCCGTCGGTGCTCTGGATCCTCGTCCTGCTGGCGGTGAACGTCGCTGGCCTCGTGGTCGGCGTGCAGACCCTGATCCCCGACCTGAGCTGGATCTAGAGTTCGAACTCGTCGGCGATCTGGCGCAGCGCGGGGGAGACCTTCTGGCCGAGCTCGCGGGTGGGCGGGCGGCCCTGGGCATAGCCGTCGCGGATGTCGTCGAGGAGCTTGATGACGTTCTCGACGATCAGCTCCATCTCCTCGGGCTTGCGGCGCTTGGCGGCGCGCTGGCGCCCGGCGACGGAGGGGGAGCGCTCGAGGATCGTCACCGAGAGCGCCTGCTCACCGCGGCGCCCCTGGGCGATGCCGAACTCCACCCGGGTGCCGGCCTTCAAGGTCTTGGCAGCGCCCTCGGGGAGCGCGTCGGCGTGGACGTACACGTCCGGACCGTCGTCCTGCGACAGAAACCCGAAGCCCTTGGTGGCGTCGAACCACTTGACCTTGCCAGTAGGCACGGCAGCTTGCCCCTTCCTCGCGCATCAGCGCTTCAAACGTACGTCGCCCGGCGACTGTGACGGCCGACGCGGGAGAGCCTAGTCCTCAGCGCCCAGGGACGCGTGAGGTATTCCCCGCTCCGGCATCGACGGCATCCACGGACGGGTCGCCGTCTCGTCCCTCGGGCAGGTGGGGCCTATACTCCGCCTACCCCTCCATAGATTTGCAAATGATTTCGTACACCATTGGTAATCGAGACCAGTTATGACGTAAGTTTACGTCGCCAAAGACTGCAGACAGGTACGCCCGGGTGCCAGCAGACTTCGCGGCGGGGGACTGGGGTGTGCGCCACAGAGGGTGCACACCTCTCGGGAATGATGTGACATGGCCACGAGAGGGAGTAATGGCCGAGCCATACGCAAGCACAACCCACCGTCCGGAACGTAAGCCCTGGCAGGGAATTCGAGCGCGCCTCATCTTCGTGCTGCTCATCCCGACCATCGCGGCGATGGTGTTCGGCGGGTTGAGCATTTCGAGCGCCCTCTCAGCCCAGGCGGAAGCACGCCAGGCCGAGACTGTCGCCCAGGCACTGCCTGACACCTACCAACTCGCGATCAACATCCTGTTCGAGCGTGACGGTGCGCTCGCGGGCGTTCCTGAGGTCGTCATGCGGCCGCTCCAGCAGAAGACCGACGAGTCGATCGAGGCCTGGAGCGCCAAGGCGAAGGAGATCGACGCCGGCGATGACAAGGACCTCGAGAACAGCATCGTCGAGATCCAGCAGGCGCTGAACGGCATCGACGACCTGCGTTCGCAGATCCAGGAGAAGGACACCCAGGTCGAGGCCCAGCTGGCCTACACGACCGTGATGAACAACCTCTTCGGCATCTCGGCGCAGATGCCGACCCTCGAGAACGACGAGGTCTTCTCCAAGATCTCCGCGATCAGCAACGTGCGTCCGGCGTCCGAGGCCATGGGTGTCGAGCGCATCATCATGATGACGGCGCTGAGCAAGAAGGCCATCGCCGAGTCGCAGGGAGCGACCAACCCGGACGTCCTCAGCGACGAGGAGTTCGCCGAGCTCGCCCGCGCCGAGGCGAAGTGGCGTCTGTCCACCGCGGACTACTACGCGAAGACGTCAGACGAGATCCGCGGGCAGCTCGACGAGCTGACCAACGGCACCACCGACCAGGGTTCGGTCGGGGCGCCCGCCCACCGGGTCGTCAACCAGGTGATCTCCAGCGGCAGCATGGACCGGGTCAAGATGACCCCGGACCAGTACACCCAGGCCAGCACGGAGTTCATCCGTGGTCTGCAGAAGATGATCGTCCAGACCGCTCAGGAGATCAGCGACGACGTCGAGCAGATCAAGAGCGACGCGACCCGCGAGGCCATCGTCATCGGTCTCCTCGTTCTCGGTGTTCTGATCTTCGCACTCGCCGTCGGCCTGGTCGCGGCCCGTTCGATCCTGTCGCCGCTGAGCCAGCTGCGTCGTCTGGCCTACAACCTGGCGAACCACGACCTGCCCGAGCGAGTCGCCTACATGAACCAGGCCGAAGGCCCGGTGGACACCCATGTGGAGCCTCTGGACATCGCGCGTCGAGACGAGATCGGTGACGTCGCGGACGCGTTCGACGCGGTCCACGTCGAGGCGATCCGGCTGGCGGGCGAGCAGGCCGAGCTGCGAACGAACGTCGACAAGATGTTCATGAACCTCTCCCGTCGTTCGCAGAGCCTCGTCGAGCGTCAGCTCCAGCTCATCGACCAGCTCGAGGCCAACGAGCAGGACCCCGACGACCTCGCGAACCTGTTCCGCCTGGACCACCTCGCCACCCGAATGCGCCGCAACGACGAGTCCCTCCTGGTCCTCGCCGGCGGCGAGATCGGCCACGCGGCTCGTGGTCCGGTCCCGGTCCTCGACGTGCTCCGTGCCGCCGCCTCCGAGATCGAGCAGTTCGCCCGGGTCGACATCGACTCCGACGAGAACGCCGAGTTCGAGGGCGCGATCGCGGGTGACCTCGTGCACCTGCTCGCGGAGCTGATCGAGAACGCCACCAACTTCTCCCCGCCCGACACCGCGGTCACGATCCGCACCTTCCGCGCCGGCCCCGCCGCGCCGCTGCTGGTCGAGATCGAGGACCTCGGTATCGGCATGACGCCGGAGGAGCTCGACGCGGCCAACATGAAGCTGCGCCGTGCGACCGGCCTCGACGCCGACGTCGCCCGGATGATGGGTCTGGTCGTGGTCGCGCGCCTGGCGGCGCGTCACGGTCTCTACATCGAGCTCGTTCCCAACCGCCCCCGCGGTGTGGTCGCGCGTGTCGAGATGCCGGTCACCACGATCGTCGGCGCTCACGCGGAGGCCCCGTCCGGCCAGCAGCAGGGCTTCGACGCCTACGCCTTCCAGCAGGGTGGCTACGGCCAGCAGACCGGCGCCTACCCGACCACCGGCGAGCTCCCTTACGAGATGCAGTACGGGATGCCCGCCTACGACGCCCAGCCGTACGCCGGTGGCAACCCCTACGACGTGCCGGTCGGTGCTCTTCCGGCGCCCGAGGCGCCCGCGGCCTCCGCGGCAGCGCCCCCGGCCCTGCCGAGCCGTACGCCCGGTGCGTCCAACCACCCCAACCTCTCAGGTGGCGGTGCTTCGGCCTTCTCGCAGCAGCCTGCCAACGGCCTCTCGGGCCAGCACAACGGCTTCGGTCAGAGCGGGCCGCAGACGGGCCAGCAGCCCTCGTTCGGTGGTGTCCCGCCGATGCCGGGCGATCCGGGCTTCGAGGGTCCGGGCGCGCGCACGGGCAGCTTCCCGGCGCAGCCGCAGCAGTTCAGCGGTGGCCAGCCGCAGTACGGGGGAGACCCGTTCGGCGGCGACCCGTTCGGCGCCAACCAGCCGCCGGCCCCGCAGCAGAACCCCAGCGGCCAGCAGCAGAACTTCCTCTCCAACATGCTGCCGGTTCGCAAGGCCGAGGACCTGGCCGCGCGCTTCCCCGACGGTCGTTTCGACCCGAGCACCGAGACCGGCGAGCTGCCGCGTCGCGACCCGGGTATCCAGGGCGGCAGCCCGTTCGGCACCGACACCGGCGCGTTCCGCACCTTCGAGCGCCCCAACGAGCGCACCGTGCCGCGTACGCCGCCGCCGGGCTTCGGTCCCGACGACGACCCGTTCGGTCCTGCCGGTGACGCGATCGCCCCGGGCCCGATGGGCCCGATGGCTCCGGAGCCGACCAACTCGCCGAACCCGCTCGACTCGACCACCGAGGTGCCGATCCTCGACGACGAGGGCAGCTCGATCTTCGACGACCTGCAGTCCGAGTGGTTCACCCGTCGTCGCCCGCTCGGTGCGCGCCGGGCGATGGAGTCCAAGGGCGACCCGCTCAGCGACCCGATCGCCCCCGCCGCCAAGGCCGGCCCGGGACCCAACCTCGACGAGGCCCGTCCGGCGGCCGCCCCCGCGGGCGACCCGGTCGACGAGCCCACGGTCGCTCAGGACGACGAGCCGACCACGCCGGTGAGCTGGTCCTCGCCGGGCGACGAGGGCTGGCGCCGTGCCCAGGAGCTGGAGCACCTGCAGGAGCAGGAGCCGGCGACGATCACCCAGGGTGGCCTCCCCGTCCGTGTCCCGGGTCAGAACCTGATCCCAGGCGCGGCACCTGCGGTCACACCACCGTCATCAGGTCCGCGTAACATGGACGCGCGCCGCACCCGTGGCATGTCCAGCTTCCAGAAGGGCGTCAGCCGCGCCCGCAACAACCCCGCTGATGCGGAAAGCAACCCCGAAGGTGAGGAGCAGCAGTGACAACGGCCCCCGCAGGACTGGACTGGCTTGTCGACAGCCTGACCCAGCGCACCCCTGACATCGCTCACGCGATCTTGGTGTCGGCTGATGGCATGCCGATGGCCAGCTCCGTCGACTTCCCCCCGGACCGGGCCGACCAGCTCTCGGCGATCGCCTCCGGTCTCACCAGTCTTACCCAGGGAGCAGCTCGGTGCTTCGCGGCGGGTAATGTCCAGCAGATGGTCATCGAGATGGACGGTGGCTATCTGGTCCTCATGGCGGTTGGTGAGGGTTCCAGCCTTGCTGCCCTCGCCGCCCCCGACTGCGATCTGGGACAGGTTGGCTACCAGATGCAGCTGTTGATCTCGCGTGTTGCCACCGCCCTCACCCCCGATACCAGAACTGGCGCCTGACCGCGCCCGACCTTAGGACCGAGATCGTGAGCAACCACGCATCCGAACCGCCGCCGCTGGTCAGGCCGTATGCCCTGACCCGTGGCCGCACGCAACCCAAGCGCGTCTTCCCGATGGAAGCCCTGGTGATCACCGACCGCTACGTGATCGACGGCTACGTCCGGTCGCCGGAGGAGCGGACGATCGCGGAGCTCTGCCGCGAGAGCCGTTCCGTCGCTGAGGTTGCGGCTCTCATCCGGGTGCCCCTGGGTGTCGCCCGAGTCCTGATCGGTGACCTTGCGGAGCGCGGCGTGGTGCAGGTGCACGCCAGCAAGGTCCCGGACGCCCCGGACACCGCTCTCCTCGAGCGCGTGCTGTCCGGCCTGAGGAAGCTTTGACAGGAGTAATGCAGTGACCACCGACTCCAAGCAGGCGACGATGTCTGCGAAGATCGTCATCGCCGGCGGGTTCGGCGTTGGCAAGACGACCTTCGTGGGCTCCGTCTCGGAGATCGTCCCCCTGACGACCGAGGCCGTGATGACGCAGGCGACCGCCGGCGTCGACGACCTCTCCGCCGTGCCCAACAAGAAGACGACCACGGTCGCGATGGACTTCGGTCGAGTCTCCCTCGACTCGGACCTGATCCTCTACCTGTTCGGCACGCCCGGTCAGAACCGGTTCTGGTTCATGTGGGACGACCTGACCCAGGGCGCCATCGGCGCTGTGGTACTCATCGACACCCGTCGACTCGCCGACTCCTTCGGCGCGATCGACTACTTCGAGTCCCGCAACGTGCCGTTCGTCGTGGCCCACAACGTCTTCGGCGCCAATCAGGCCTACAAGCCGGAGCAGATCCGCGAGGCCCTGGCTCTGCGCCCGGACATCCCGATCGTCACCTGTGACGCTCGCGACCGTCAGTCGACCAAGGCGACGCTGATCTCGCTCGTCGAGTACGTCCTCTCCATGGTCTCCACGCGCGCTCTTCAGTAGCCAAGCGTCACCAACACCCGCCGCAGCCCCGCTCCGGCGGGTGTTGGCGTTTCAAGGGGTGCCGTGACTGTGCAGTAGAGGCGTACGTCTGGGAGGATCACGCGTTGTGCGGAAGTTCAGGTTGTGGTGGCGCAAGGTGACCCCGAAGTGGCACCTGAGGCGCATGTGGGTGAAGATGTGGTCCGTGATCACGACCCCGTACGCCGATGCGACGGCCGTCGCTGCCGTCGACGAGGCCCGCGCCGCGCTCCTGTCCGACGTGCCAGCCGGTGACGTCGGAGAACATCTCGGCCATGTGGTCGAGAAGGGTGCTGGCCCGGGCGTCGTGACCCACCTGTTCGCCTGCAGCCGCAAGGGCTACGTCGGCTGGCACTGGTCGGTCACGGTCGTCTATGTCCCCGTCCTCGGCGACAAGACCGAGCTGACCGTCAACGAGGTCGTCCTCGTCCCCGGTGACGCCGCCATCGTCGCGCCGGCCTGGGTGCCCTACCGCGAACGGATCAAGCCGGGCGACCTCTCGCCGGGTGATCTGCTCCCGGTCGATGACGACGATGCGCGCCTGGTCCCGACGTACGCCTTCGGCGACGACCCGCTCGACGCCGACGAGAAGGCTCAGGTGCGTGAGGTCGCCAAGGACCTCGGACTCGGCCGTGTCCGGACCCTGTCCACCTCCGGCTTCGACGCCGCCGCCGAGCGGTGGTACGCCGGTGACGGCGGCCCCGACGCGCCGCTCGCGCAGGCAGCTCCCGACCAGTGCCACAGCTGCGGCTTCCTGGTCCGGCTGACCGGTCACCTGGCCACGAGCTTCGGTGTCTGCGCCAACGGCGACGCCAACGACGACGGCAAGGTGGTCAGCCTCAACCACGGGTGCGGTGCGCACTCGGAGGTGCGGCTGGCGAAGAAGCACGAGCCGCAGCCGCTGCCGGACCCGGTCTTCGACACGATCAGCATCGACTTCGAGGCCCTCTAGTCGAGCACTGCTGGTCGAGCACCGTTAGGCGAGGCCCTCGGCACGTAGCCGGCGGGCCTTGCGGCGGCGGGTCAGCTCGATGCCGATCGCTCCGATGCCGAAGGCGGCCAGGCAGGTCCAGATCCACCAGGTCCAGCCGCGGTCGTTGAGCAGGCCCCAGAAGGGGAGCAGGGCCACGAACCCGACCAGCCAGCCGAGGGTGGCGAGCTCGAAGGCGCGGATGCCGTCCTGGTCGACGAGCTCGATCTTCGGCTCCGGGACGGCCTCGGCCGGCTCCTCGACAGGCGGCTCGTCGTAGCCGTAGTTCTGGGGGTAGCCATGCCCATCGTCGGACTGAGTCTCGGCGTAGTAGTCGCCGTCGTACCCGTCGTACTGCTGCTCCGGGTAGGTGCCGGAATAGTCGTCGTCGCGGTACTGGTCGCTCATGGGACCTCATCCTATGGGGCGCCACCAGCCGGTAGGGTGGTGAGGAACGCTGACGACTCTGGAGGTCCCTGATGGCTTCGCTCCGCTGCCCCTGTGGCACCAACTTCCGCACGGAGACCGACGACGAGCTGGTCGAGAAGGTGCAGGAGCACCTCGCGGAGGCTCACCCCGGCCGCACCTACAGCCGCGACGACATCCTGATGCTCGCCGCGATGTCCTGACTCTGTGACGGCGCCCTCACCAGGGCGCCGTCTCTTTCCGGAATAGTTAGCGCCGGTAAGCAGTTATGCTTACCGACATGCCTACCGCACATCCCGCTTCCGCGCCCGACGCGGCCTCCGACATCCCCGAGGTCGCGTCGGTGCTGCGCACCTCTGTCATGCGGATGCGCCGCCGCCTGGCCAACGAGCGCCACCCCGACAACGACCTATCGCTGGGGTCGATGGCGGTGCTCGGGGCGTTGTACGCCAACGATGAGATGACTCTCGGCGCCCTCGCTGCGCGCGAGCGCGTGCAGCCGCCGAGCATGACCAGGATGGTCAACTTCCTCGAGGAGGGCGGCTTCGTCGTCCGCCGCCAGGGCGAGACGGACCGCCGCCAGGTGCTCGTCTCGATCACCGACGAGGGCCGCCGGACCGTACGCAAGGACCGGCTGAGCCGGGACGCCTGGCTCGCCCAGCAGCTCGTCGACCTCGATGCGGACGAGCTCGCCGCCCTCCGCACCGCCGCTTCGATCATGGAGAGAATAGCCACCAGTTGAGTCCCACGTTCCGTTCCCTGCGCAGCCACAACTACCGCCTCTACCTAGCCGGCAGTGTCGTCTCCAATGTCGGCACCTGGATGCAGCGCATCGCCCAGGACTGGTTGGTCCTGAGTCTTGGCGGCGGGGGAGCGGCACTCGGTATCACCACCGGCCTGCAGTTCCTGCCCATCCTTCTGCTCAGCCCCTACGCCGGGGTCATCGCCGACCGCTTCCCGAAGCGCCGCCTGCTCCAGGTCGCCCAGGGCTGGATGGCCCTGATGTCGTTGCTTCTCGGTGTGCTGGCGGTGAGCGGCCACGCCGAGGTGTGGATGGTCTACGTGATCGCGTTCCTCTTCGGCACCGGTGCCGCCTTCGACGGTCCGGGCAGGCAGTCGTTCGTCTCGGAGATGGTCCACCCCGACGACCTCACCAACGCCGTCGGCCTGAACTCGGCCTCGTTCAACCTCGCCCGACTGATCGGGCCGGCGCTGGCCGGGCTGCTCATCGGCTCGCTGGGGAGCGGCCCCGAGGCGACCGGCTGGGTGATCCTCGTCAACGCCGTCTCCTACCTCGCCGTGATCGGCCAGCTGCAGCGGATGAACACCGCCGAGCTGAGCTCGCCCGACCCCGTCGCCCGGCGGAGCGGGATGCTGCGTGAGGGCATCGGCTACATCCGTACACAGCCCAAGATGCTGATGGTTCTGGTGATCATCTTCTTCGTCGGCACCTTCGGGGCGAACTTCCCGATCACCTCGGCGCTGATGGCGACCGAGGAGTTCGGCAAGGGTGCCAGCGAGTACGGACTGCTCGGCACCGTCCTGGCCATCGGCTCGCTCTCCGGCGCCCTGCTCGGCGCCCGCCGCACCCGGATCCCGCTCAAGCTGATCGTGCTGGCGGCGACCGGGTTCGGCCTCACCGTCATCGTGTCCGGGATGATGCCGACGTACGCCCTCTTCGCCCTGGTCTCGCCGGTGCTCGGCTTCTTCACGATCACGACCCTCAACGCCTGCAACGCCACCATGCAGACCGAGGCGGCCCCGGAGTTCCGCGGCCGGGTGATGGCGATCTACATGACCGTCCTGATGGGCGGCACCCCGCTGGGTGCCCCGCTCATCGGCTTCATCGGCGAGCACTTCGGTGCCCGCACGACCCTGTACGCCAGTGGCGCCATGGTGCTGTTGGGTACGCTTGCGGGGGTGCTGCTCCTCGCCGCACTCAGAGGTGGTATCCGGGCCGTTTTGACCCCCTCTCAAGCCGCCGGGTAGCCTCTGAAGCGTGTCTGGGACAACCAGGCCGTCGCGCGTGCTCGGAACAAGTTCGAGAAATGGGTCTCGGACCCGGGTTCGGCGCCCTCAAGTGGGAATTCGGTTCGAAAGATCCGTCTTCGTGCTGTTGAGGTAAGGGCGACACGCCCGACCTCGGGGGCGAGGCGGGACCAGTTGGTATCGCACCACCTGGACGCACAAACATTGGATCCTTCGCGGCAGAGCGCCGCGTAGTGAGAGCAGAAAAGAAGGGGAACCACCGAGGTGCCCACCATCAACCAGCTGGTCCGTAAGGGCCGCGAGGACAAGGCGACGAAGTCGAAGACGCCTGCCCTCAAGGGATCGCCGCAGCGCCGTGGCGTCTGCACGCGCGTCTACACCACCACCCCGAAGAAGCCGAACTCCGCCCTCCGGAAGGTCGCCCGTGTGCGCCTCTCCTCCGGCGTCGAGGTCACCGCTTACATCCCGGGTGTGGGTCACAACCTTCAGGAGCACTCCATCGTGCTCGTCCGCGGCGGTCGTGTGAAGGACCTCCCCGGTGTGCGTTACAAGATCATCCGCGGCACGCTCGACACCCAGGGTGTCAAGAACCGCAAGCAGGCCCGTTCGCGCTACGGCGCGAAGAAGGAGAAGTGACATGCCTCGTAAGGGTCCCGCTCCCAAGCGTGCGCTCGTCGTCGACCCCGTCTACGGCTCGCAGCTCGTAACCCAGCTCGTCAGCAAGGTCCTCCAGGACGGCAAGAAGCAGGTCGCGCAGCGCATCGTCTACTCCGCGCTCGAGGGTTGCCGTGAGAAGACCGGCACCGACCCCGTGGTCACGCTCAAGCGCGCCATGGACAACGTGAAGCCGGCCATCGAGGTCAAGTCCCGCCGTGTCGGTGGCGCGACCTACCAGGTTCCGATCGAGGTCAAGGGCACGCGTGGCACCACGCTCGCGCTGCGCTGGCTCGTCGGTTACGCCCAGGACCGTCGTGAGAAGACGATGGCCGAGCGCCTCATGAACGAGATCCTCGACGCGAGCAACGGCCTCGGTGCCGCTGTGAAGAAGCGTGAGGACACCCACAAGATGGCCGAGTCCAACAAGGCCTTCGCGCACTACCGCTGGTGACGTACGGCGGGGTGCCCTTCGACAAGCTCAGGAACCACCTGCCGCACAATGTGGGCACCCCGCCCATCCAGACCGAAGACAATCTCTTTAAGGAACGCTGAAGACAGTGGCCGTCGACATCACCACGGACCTCAATGTGGTCCGCAACATCGGCATCATGGCGCACATCGATGCCGGTAAGACCACCACCACCGAGCGCATCCTGTTCTACACCGGTATCTCCTACAAGATCGGTGAGGTCCACGACGGCGCTGCCACGATGGACTGGATGGAGCAGGAGCAGGAGCGCGGCATCACGATCACGTCCGCCGCGACGACCTGCTGGTGGAAGGACCACCAGATCAACATCATCGACACCCCCGGGCACGTCGACTTCACCGTTGAGGTCGAGCGCTCGCTGCGCGTCCTCGACGGCGCCGTCGCCGTCTTCGACGGTGTCGCCGGTGTCGAGCCGCAGTCGCAGACCGTGTGGCGTCAGGCGAACAAGTACGCCGTCCCGCGGATGTGCTTCGTCAACAAGCTCGACCGCACCGGTGCCGACTTCTACATGGTCGTCGACTCCATCGTCGACAAGCTGCACGCCACCCCGCTGGTGCTGCAGCTGCCGATCGGTGCCGAGTCCGACTTCATCGGCGTCGTCGACCTGGTCGAGATGCACGCCAAGGTCTGGCGCGGCGAGACCGAGATGGGCGAGGACTACGTGATCGAGGAGATCCCGGCCGACCTCGCCGACAAGGCTGCGGAATACCGCGAGAAGCTGGTCGAGACGCTCGCCGAGGCCGACGACGACATCATGGAGGTCTACCTCGAGGAGGGCGACGTCTTCGACGTGCCCACCCTGAAGGCCGCCATCCGTCGCGCGACCCTGGCCGACAAGCTCAACCCGATCCTCACCGGCACCGCGTTCAAGAACAAGGGCGTCCAGCCCCTGCTCGACGCGGTCGTCGACTACCTGCCCTCGCCGCTCGACGTCGAGTCGATCATCGGTCACGACGTCAAGGACGAGGAGATCGAGGTCTCCCGGAAGCCTTCCGACGACGAGCCGTTCTCCGGCCTGGTCTTCAAGATCGCCTCCGACCCGCACCTGGGCAAGCTGTTCTACCTGCGCGTCTACTCCGGCAAGGTCGAGGCGGGTGCGACCGTGGTCAACCCGATCAACGGCCGCAAGGAGCGCATCGGCAAGATCTACCAGATGCACGCGAACAAGCGTGAGGAGATCAACTCGGTGGGCGCCGGCCAGATCGTCGCGGTCATGGGTCTGAAGGACTCGAAGACGGGTCACACCCTCTGCGACCCGACCCACCCGGTGGTGCTCGAGTCGATGAGCTTCCCGGCCCCGGTGATCGAGGTCGCCATCGAGCCGAAGACCAAGAGCGACCAGCAGAAGCTCGGCACCGCGATCCAGCGGCTCACCGAGGAGGACCCGACCTTCACGGTCAAGTCCGACGAGCAGACCGGCCAGACGATCATCGCCGGTATGGGCGAGCTCCACCTGGAGGTCTTCGTCGACCGGATGAAGCGCGAGTTCAAGGTCGAGGCCACCGTCGGCAAGCCGCAGGTCGCCTACCGCGAGACGCTTCGCAAGAAGGTCCAGAACCACAGCTACACCCACAAGAAGCAGACCGGTGGTTCGGGTCAGTTCGCGAAGGTCGTCATCTCCGTCGAGCCCAACATCGACGAGGAGACCGGCCTCGGTGCGGGCTACGAGTTCGCCAACAACGTCACCGGTGGTCGCGTGCCGAAGGAGTACATCCCTTCGGTCGACCAGGGTGCTCAGGACGCCATGGAGTTCGGCATCCTCGCCGGCTTCCCCATGGTAGATGTGAAGGTCTCGCTCGAGGACGGCGCCTACCACGACGTCGACTCCTCCGAGCTCGCCTTCAAGATCGCCGGAAACCAGGCCTTCAAGGAGGCCGCGCGGATGGCGAAGGCCGTTCTGCTGGAGCCGATGTTCGCGGTAGAGGTGACGACCCCCGACACCTACCTCGGCACCGTCATCGGCGACATCAACTCCCGCCGCGGCCAGGTGTCCTCGCAGGAGGAGCGCCACGGCGACATGGTCGTCCAGGCTCTCGTCCCGCTTTCAGAGATGTTCGGGTACGTCGGTGACCTGCGGTCCAAGACCAGCGGTCAGGCGTCGTACTCGATGGAGTTCGACTCGTACGCCGAGGTTCCCACGAACGTCGCCGACGAGATCATCAAGAAGGCCCGTGGCGAGTGACCTTCGGGTCGCCCGTCCAGGGACTTCGGCAGCAACACATTTCAGTACGAGTCAGTAAGAAAATCACACCAGGAGGAGCCCACAGTGGCTAAGGCGAAGTTCGAGCGGACGAAGCCGCACGTCAACATCGGCACCATCGGTCACATCGACCACGGTAAGACCACCCTTACCGCGGCGATCTCGAAGGTGCTGCACGCGAAGTACCCGGACCTGAACCCGGAGTTCGCGTTCGAGGACATCGACAAGGCCCCCGAGGAGCGCCAGCGCGGGATCACGATCTCGATCGCGCACATCGAGTACCAGACCGAGTCGCGTCACTACGCTCACGTCGACTGCCCGGGTCACGCGGACTACATCAAGAACATGATCACCGGTGCCGCGCAGATGGACGGCGCGATCCTCGTGGTCGCCGCCACCGACGGCCCGATGCCGCAGACCAAGGAGCACGTGCTCCTGGCCCGCCAGGTCGGCGTGCCCTCGATCGTCGTCGCGCTCAACAAGTGCGACATGGTCGACGACGAGGAGCTCATCGAGCTCGTCGAGATGGAGGTGCGCGAGCTCCTCAGCGAGTACGAGTTCCCGGGTGACGACATCCCGGTCGTGCGCGTTGCCGCCTACCCCGCCCTGCAGGGCGAGGAGAAGTGGATGGACTCCGTCGCCGAGCTCATGCAGGCCGTCGACGACTACATCCCGACCCCGGCTCGTGAGACCGAGAAGCCGTTCCTGATGCCCGTCGAGGACGTCTTCACGATCACCGGTCGTGGCACCGTCATCACCGGTCGTATCGAGCGCGGCATCGTCAAGGTCGGCGAGGAGGTCGAGATCGTCGGCATCCGCGAGGGTTCGCAGAAGACCACCGTCACCGGCGTCGAGATGTTCCGCAAGCTGCTCGACGAGGGCCAGGCCGGTGAGAACGTCGGTCTGCTCCTCCGTGGCACCAAGCGCGAGGACGTCGAGCGCGGCATGGTTGTCATCAAGCCGGGCACCACGACCCCCCACACCAACTTCGAGGGCTCTGTCTACATCCTCTCGAAGGAGGAGGGTGGCCGTCACACCCCGTTCTTCAACAACTACCGTCCGCAGTTCTACTTCCGGACCACGGACGTGACCGGCGTTGTGACCCTCCCCGAGGGCACCGAGATGGTCATGCCGGGTGACAACACCGAGATGTCGGTCGAGCTCATCCAGCCCATCGCGATGGACGAGGGTCTGAAGTTCGCTATCCGTGAGGGCGGTCGCACCGTCGGCGCGGGTCGGGTTACGAAGATCACCAAGTGATCGTCTGATCCAATGTGAAGGGCCCCCGGAGCCGCAAGGCGAAGGGGGCCCTTTGCATTGGTCAGACGCTCGAGCAAGCGCTGACTCGGCGCAAACGGACCGCAGCGAAGCGAGGACCGGATTGCGCCGCGTCGGCGCGCCACGAGACCAAGGCAAGAAGAGATGACAGACCCAAACCACCCAGTCCGCCCCGCAAGACCCCACCAGAAGCTCCTGGACGACGGCCGCACCGTACGCGAGGTGCTCACCTACACCCGCCGAGGCAGCCGCCTGGACGCCAAGCAGCAGAAGGCCTGGGACGCGTACGCCGAGGAGTGGGTGATCCCGGATGAGGCGGTGGACGATCCAGGGTTCTCGTTGGAGACCTGGTTCGGTCGCAAGGCGCCCCTGATCGTGGACATCGGCGGCGGCGTGGGAGAGGCGACCGCGGTGTTGGCGGCCAACCGTCCCGAGGCCGACATCCTCGCGCTGGAGGTGTGGCGGCCCGGCGTCGCGGAGAGCCTCGCCCGCGTGGGTGCCGCGGGCGCTACGAACGTGCGGTTCTGCAGCGTCGACGCGCTCTGGACGCTCGAGAACCTCCTCGCCCCGGGGTCGGTCAGCGAGATCTGGACGTTCTTCCCCGACCCGTGGCACAAGACCCGCCACCACAAGCGGCGCCTGGTGACACCCACCAACGCGCGGATGATCGCGGAGCGGCTCGCGCCCGGTGGGACCTGGCGGCTGGCGACCGACTGGGTCGAGTACGCCGAGCAGATGGTCGAGGTCCTCGACGCCGAGCCGCTGCTGAGCGGTGGTGTCGTCGAGCGTTGGGATGAGCGCCCGGTGACCAAGTTCGAGCGCAAGGGACTGGCCAAGGATCGGGTCATCACCGACCTGCTCTACCGACGTTGATCCGAACTACCCGTGTCGTGACTGATCTGTAGGCGCGGAACCGTCAAGATCAGCGGCATGAAGTTGTACGCCGACAGGCCCCCGCGCCTCGCCTTCCAGCTGTTCGTCGACCTGCTGACGGTGGCGTGGATCGCCGGCTGGGTTCTGGTGGGCAGGTTCGTCCACGAGATGGTCTCGGCGCTCGCCGTTCCCGGCGAGAAGATGGACGACGCCGGCACCTCGCTCTCCGCGAAGCTGCTCGAGGCGGCCGGGAAGGTCGATGACCTCCCGCTGGTCAAGGACGGCATCGCGGTCCCGTTCGAGGGGGCCGCGAAGGCCGCCGACCAGCTCCGTGCGGCAGGGGAGGCGCAGGTCGAGGCCGTCTCCACCATCGCGATCTGGCTGGCCGTCGGGGTCGTTGTCGTCCCGGTGCTGATGTGGCTGATGATCTACGTGCCGCTGCGGTGCCGGTTCATCCGCAACGCCACCTCGACCCAGAGGTTCCTGGAGGCCGGCACCGCGGCCGATCTGGTGGCACTGCGCGCGATGGCGACCCAGCCGCTGCACAAGCTGGTCAGGATCAGCGACGACCCGGTCGGAGCCTGGCGCGACGGCGACGCGGACGTGGTGGCGAGGCTGGCCGAGCTGGAGCTGAAGGCGGTCGGGCTGAGCGCCAAACGACTGAAGCCGGCGAAGGGTTAGCCGGCCGCGCACGCTTCACGGAGCCGTTCCCGAAAGGCCAGGCCGCTGATGCCCGGGGGACCGAGTGTGCTGCCACCGTGCAGCGTATGAATCTCTCTCGCGGCGTACGCCGTATCTCCGCTGTCATCGCCCTGCTCTCTGTCGGTGCCACGGCCGGGACGATGCTCACCGCGTCCAGCACGCGGACCGTCGCCCTTGCCGCGGACGAGGGCGACGCGTTCCGGGTCGGTGGTCCCGGCCACGGGGGCGCCACCGCCGCCGAGCGCGCCTACCGCGACCTGCTCGACCACGGCCCGAAGGCCAAGATCCTCACCGCCGCTCACCGTGCCCAGTGGCGCAAGGCGCCGGAGAACTCGATGCCGTCGATCGTGCATGCCTTCGACGACGGTGCCGAGATCGTCGAGCTCGACATCCAGCTGACCAAGGATCGGGTGCCGGTGCTGATGCACGACACCACCGTGGACCGCACCACCAACGGCTCCGGACGGGTGGACTCGCTCACCCTGGCCGAGATCAAGCGGCTGCGCCTGAAGAAGGGGCTCGGCGGGGCGCAGGCGGCGCTGACCGGCGAGCAGGTCCCGACGCTGGCCGAGGCGCTGGCGGTGATCAAGGACCGGGGCCTGGTCAACCTCGACAAGGGCTGGCCCTTCCGCGAGGAGATCTGGCAGGCGCTCGTCGAGACCGACACCGTGCGCAACGGCATCTACAAGTCCGATGCGCCCGTCGCCGACGTGCAGGCCTTCCGCGAGAGCCACCCGGGTGCGGTCTACATGCACATGGTCACCGACGCGAACATGGCCGTCGTCGACCAGTTCGGTGAGGATCAGCCGGTCGCCTACGAGGTCAACTTCGACTCCGTGGCCGACGCGGTCGCCCGATCGTGGTTCCTGGACAAGGTCGCGGCACGGGCGAGGGTCTGGCACAACACGATGTGGTACGGCCTTCCCGAGAGGATGACCGACGAGGCGTCTCTGATCGACCCGCGGCGTGGCTGGGAGACGCTGGTGAGGTCCTACCGCACGACGATCTTCCAGACCGATGACACGGTCGCGCTCGAGCGCTGGCTGCGTACGGGGGTGGGGGACCCGGTACCGCGTGGTGGCGTCCGGGTGCAGGCCGAGGACTTCCGGCCGGGTCAGGACGTCGGCTACCACGACAACGACGCCGGCAACCGCAGCAACCTGCAGCTGCGTCCCGGCGAGGACGTCGACATCCAGGACACCGACGGTGCGGTCAGCCTCGGGTGGCTGCGTGGCGGTGAGTGGCTGACGTACGAGGTCGACGTGCGCACGGCGGGGCGCTATGAGCTGGCCCTGCGGGCATCCTCGCCCTATGACCCGGCCGGCGCCTACACGTTCTCCTTCGACGGCGGTGCGGAGAGCGGGCCGGTGGCGGTGGAGAACACGACCAGCCACAACAAGTACGCCCTCCAGCCCAGCGGCCAGGTCGCCGAGCTGAGCGCGGGCAAGCACATCGTGAAGATCTCGCTGCCCGCCGACGGCTACCAGAACTGGAACCTCGACTACCTCCAGCTGACCCCGGTCCGTTGAGCGCGGACTGATTCAGGAGCGCGCGGTGAGGCGGGTCCGGAGCTCACCGTCCCGGGCCAGCCTCGCCGCGTCGCGATCGCGTCGGGTGGCGAGCACGGCGGCCAGGTAGGCCTCGGGTGGTGTGCCCGGAGGTGGGCCCGGGGCGACGTACATCTGCATGTGGGTGGCGAGACGCTCGGCGAGAGCGTGGCGGCGGACCGGGTCGGTGTAGGTGCCGACCTCGCCGGAGAGGAACCGTCGCACCGCCAGGCTGAGGCCGACGGGGATGGTCGCGACATCCGCGCGGGAGGCCCAGGCGGCGAGCCCTGGGGGCATCTGGATCGGTGCCGGCGGACGGAGCGGCACCCGAACGCGGATGACGTACGTCCCGGCCGCGATGTCGCCGAGCCGCTTGCCGCGGGGGTGGATCATCGCGCTGAGGAAGGCGACGGCGCCGCTGGTGGCGTAGATCTCGACGACGCCGATCAGGGCGCGTACGAACGCGTGGTGGAAGCTGATCGCCCCGCCGTCGTCACGTACCGTGCGTAGGCCGAGCGCGAGCTTGCCGAGCGAGCGGCCGCGGGTGAGCGTCTCGAGGACCGTGGGGAAGACCACGAGGACCGAGGCGGTGGCCGCGATGTAGGCGGCCCAGGCCAGGGCCTCGTCGGTCGCGGGAGCGGCGGTCATGAAGACGAACAGCGTCACGATCAGCAGTGCCATCACCACGACCACATCGATGAGGCCCGACAGGAGCCGCATCCCCAGCCCGGCGGCCGGCAGGTCGAGGGCGACCGCGTCCCCGGTGATCAGGTCGTCGTCGGTGAGCAGCTCCCGCTCTTGGGGGCGTTGCTCCTGCGGGCGTCGCTCGGGCGATTGCGGCGCGGAGGTCATGGCCGTCAGCGTACGCTGCGGGCGTGGATCTCGATGCGTATCTGGCCGCTACCGCCGCCGACCGGACCAGGCTCGAGCAGCTGCTGGCCGAGCGCCGGCTGAGCGGCGCGCAGGCCGACGAGCTGGTCGAGCTCTATCAGCGGGTGAGCACCCAACTCTCGGTGGTGCGCAGCAACGCTCCCGACCCCACGGTCGTCCAGCATCTCTCGGTCCTGCTGGCCGCGGCCCGCAACCGCACCACCGGCACCCGGACGAGCACGTGGTCCGGCTTCCTGCGGTTCTTCACCCACCGGTTCCCGGCCGCGCTCTACCGGCTGCGCTGGTGGTGGCTGGGGATGATGGCGGCCAACGTGGTGGTCACCGCGGTCATGATCTGGTGGCTGCTGCGCCACCCGGAGGTCGAGCAGTCGTTGCTCGGACCGGAGCAGGTCAAGCAGCTGGTCGAGCACGACATCGAGGGCTACTACAGCGAGCACGCGGCCTCGTCGTTCGCCACCCAGGTCTGGGTCAACAACGTCTGGGTCTCGTTCATCTGCATCGCCCTGGGTGTGCTCGGGCTGCCGGTGATCTACTCGATGTTCCAGAACATCTCCAACCTGGCGATCCTCGGCACCCTGATGCACCGCAACGACCGGGGCGGCCTCTTCTGGGGCCTGATCCTTCCCCACGGGCTGCTCGAGCTGACCGCCGTCTTCGTCGCCGGCGCCGTCGGCCTGCGGATCTTCTGGTCCTGGATCGACCCCGGCTCGCTGACCCGTGGGCAGTCGATGGCCCGCGAGGGCCGCACCGCCGCCGGCATCGCCCTCGGCCTCATCGTCGTGCTCCTGATCTCCGGCATCATCGAAGCCTTCGTCACCCCCTCGCCCCTGCCCACCTGGGCCCGCGTCGGTATCGGCGTCCTCGCCGAGCTCGCCTTCTTCGCGTACGTCTTCATCGTCGGCCGTGCCGCGGCCTCCCAGGGCGAGACCGGCGACATCGACGACCGTCTGCTCGAGGACCGCGTAGCCACCCAGGCTTGACCTAAGACCGACGAGACAAAGCCTGGTTGAGTGAAGTCGTACCCGATCACCTCCCCAGGAGCGCTCATGCCCACGACCGACTACGACGGCCCCATCCACCGCGACTACGCCCGTGGCCGGGCGCTGAAGGCGGAGCAGTACGCGGCCTGGGCCGATGCCTTCGGCCAGCACCTCCCGGGGCGCCGGCCGCTCGACGGACTGGACCTCGGATCGGGTACCGGGCGGTTCTCGCCCATGCTCGCCGACAGTTTCGGGCCGGTCGTCGGGGTCGAGCCCTCGACCGGGATGCGCGAGACGGCCGAGCGGTCCTCGGCACATGAGGACGTCCGCTACCTACCCGGCAGCGCCGAGGAGATCCCGCTCGAGGACGCAGCGGTCGACTACTGCCTGCTGTTCCTGGCCTGGCATCACGTCACCGGCCGTTCGCAGGGAGCCGCGGAGATCGCGCGGGTGCTCCGGCCCGGGGGCGTACTCCTGTGTCGTGCGCAGTTCAGCGACTTGATGCCGGACCTGTGGTGGCTGCGGCACTTCCCTCACGGCGCCGAGGTGGATGCGGCGATGTACCGCCCGCTCTCCGAGGAGATCGAGACGTTCTCGGCGGCCGGGTTGGTGCCGTGGCCCGGGCTCGTCCGCGTGGAGATGCCGTCTGCGGAGACCAAGGGTGAGGTGTTCGAGCGACTCCGCCTTCGTACGCTCTCGACGCTGGTGCGGATGCCCGACGCCGACTTCCGCGCCGGGATCGCAGCTCTCGAGGCCGAGGTGGAGCGGGACCGAGACGTGCCGGTGCCGCGGGAGTCGATCACGATGCTGGTGATGTCGAAGCCTGATGAGGCCGCGTACTGAAAGACATCAGAGCTGGCCGGTGGCCTTGAGCTGCAGGTAATGGTCGGCGAGGGCCGGCGGGAGGGACTCGGCGTCGGCGTCGACGACGTCGACGCCGAGGGTGCGGAGCATGGCGGCGGTGTGATCGCGGCGGCGGAGGGTCTGCTCGGCGGCGGCTGCGGCGTAGACGTCCTCGATGGTGTCGCGGGATGCGGCGGTGGCCTCGAGCTCGGGGTCGCGGACGGAGGCGATGACGACGCGGTGGTGCTGGGTCAGGACCGGGAGCACGGGGAGGAGCGACTCCTCGATCGCGTGCGGGTCGAGGGGAGTCAGCAGGACGACGAGCGCGCGGTGACGGCCGAGGCCGGCGACCGCGCCGGCGAGGTTGGACCAGTCGGCCTCGGCGATGACGGGCTCGAGGTCGGCCATCGCCTCCTGCAGTCGCTGGGTGACGTCGCGCTGGCCGGCGAGGCGGACGCGGGAGCGTACGCGCAGGTCGCCGGCGATGAAGTCGATCCGGTCGCCGGCCCGGGAGGCGATGGCGGCGAGCAGCAGCCCGGCATCCATCGCGGAGTCGAGCCGCGGCACCCCGCCGTCGGCGCCCTCGATCCGGCCGGCCGAGGTGCGGGAGGTGTCGAGCACCAGCACGACGCGACGGTCCCGCTCCGGCTGCCAGGTGCGGACCACGACGGTGCGCGAGCGGGCGGTGGTGCGCCAGTCGATGGAGCGTACGTCGTCACCGCGGACGTACTCCCGCAGCGAGTCGAACTCCGTGCCCTGCCCGCGTACCCGGACCGCGGCTCGGCCGTCGAGCTCGCGCAGGCGCTGAAGCCGCGACGGCAGGTGTTTGCGCGACTCGAAGGCGGGCAGCACCCGCACCGAACCCTCTAGCGGGATGGTGCGCTGCCGCGCGCCGAGACTGAGCGGCCCGAAGGCACGCACGGTCACGCCCAACGCACGCAGGTCTCCGCGGCGGCGCGGTCGCAGCGGCGTACGCAGCCGGGTGGTGTCGCCTCGGTCGAGCCGGATCCGGTGGCGGTTCCGAGTGGCACCGGCGGTGGGTTGCCAGGCGTCGCGGACCAGCGCCCGGAAGCGCCGGGTGGGGGAGCGAACCAGAAGCTCCGAGGTCGCCGACTCGCCCAGCCGGAACCCGCCCAGGCGCACCCGGCTGATCTCGAGGCTCGCCGGCTTCGGGGCCAGGAGCACGTCGAGAAGCGCCAGCACCACCACGAGCAGAATCCAGAGCGCAGCAGTGCCCGCTGCTGGACGGAGGATGACAGGGACGATGCCGGCCACCATGAGCAACGGGACGCGCCAGGTGATGGTCATCGGCACGACCTCGGGCGGGCGCGACAGGTGACGTCTCGGCCGACAGAACTGACGTCTCGATCGACCGAACTGACGTCTCGGCCTGCAGAAGTGACGTCTCGGCTGGGGGTGGTCATCGGGGGACGGGGACGGCGCCGATGGCGGAGGAGAGGACCTGGGAGACCTGTACGCCCTCGAGCTCGGCCTCGGGGCGCAGGGCCAGGCGGTGGGCGAGGGTGGCATGGGCGAGGGACTTCACGTCGTCGGGGGACACGAAGTCGCGGCCCGCGAGCCATGCCCAGGCGCGCGCGGAGCGGAGCAGGGCGGTGGCGCCTCGCGGCGACACCCCGGCCGACAGTGACGGGGACTCGCGGGTCGCCCGGGCGATGTCGACGATGTAGCCGGTGACCTCGGGGGACACCTGGACGGAGCCGACGTGCTGCCGGGCGGCCTCGATGTCGGCGCCGGAGGCCACGGCGGTGACCCCGGCGCCGGCGACGTCGCGCGGGTCGAAGCCGGAGGCGTGCCGGTTGAGGATCTGCACCTCGTCGGAGCGTGAGGGCACCGGCAGGACGACCTTCAGCAGGAACCGGTCCAGCTGGGCCTCGGGGAGCGGGTAGACACCCTCGTACTCGATCGGGTTCTGGGTCGCGGCCACCAGGAACGGGCGCGGCAGCGCGCGGGTGACCCCGTCGACCGAGACCTGGCCCTCCTCCATCGCCTCGAGCAGCGCCGACTGAGTCTTCGGCGGGGTTCGGTTGATCTCGTCGGCCAGGAGCAGGTTGGTGAAGACCGGCCCCTCCCGGAAGGTGAGCTCGCCGTGGGACGACTCCACCACCATCGACCCGGTGATGTCGCCAGGCATCAGGTCGGGGGTGAACTGCACCCGGCGGGTCTCCACCGAGAGTGCCGCCGACAGCGACCGCACCAGCAGGGTCTTGGCGGTGCCGGGTACGCCCTCCATGAGCACGTGGCCGCCACAGACCAGCGCGACCAGCAGTCCGGAGACCGCGGCGTCCTGCCCGACGACCGCCTTGGCGACCTCGGCCCGGACCGCGGTGAGCCGCTCGCGTGCGCCGTCGGGCGACACGTTGGCGATGGTCTCGGATTGGGTCATGGGTGTCGTACCTCTTCCTCAAGGGCCGCCAGCGCGTTGGCCAGCGTGATCAGGTCTTGGTCGTTCTCGATCGGGGCATCGGTGAGCAGCGCGGAGACCTCGAGATCGGGGCGTCCGGTGTGCTGGGCGACGGCGCGTACGACGGCCTCGGCCGAGGTGTCGCGGCCCAGCCGCAGCCGCCGGGAGAGGCGGGTGCGGGCAGCCTGCCGCAGCGTCGCCGCGGCGTGCGTGCGGTCACCGGAGCGGCGGTAGAGCCGGCCCAGGCTGCGCGTCGTCTCCCCGGCACGGACGTGGACCGGCAGCGGCTCGACCGCCAGCGGACCCAGCCGCCGACCGCGGGCGATGGCGAAGGCGATGACCGCGACCAGCAGGAGCCACAGGGCCGGCTTGATCCAGCGTGGCAGCAACGAGCTGGGGGAGTGCGCCTCGTCGGGGGCGAGGTCGTCGAAGGAGGGGACGTACCAGACCAGATGATCGCTTCGGCCCAGCAGCCGCAGCGCCACCGCGGCGTTGTCCGCCCGCAGGATCTGGTCGTTGGTCAGCACCTGTGGCGCACCCCAGACGGTGAGCCCCTCCGCGGGCGCGAGCACCGCGCCGGCCTCGTGCGGGAAGCAGGAGCCGGCGTCGTACGCGGTGACCGCGTCGGCCTGGATGCTGAGCCCTTCCCAGCGCGCGTCGTCGCACCCCGCCTCGACGGCGTCGGACGTCTGGCTGACCGCGTAGGGGATGCCGAGCATCGCCGACACGTAGGGAGCGGGCTCGGCCAGGATCAGGTCGGCGGCGCCGTCGGTGCGCTCACGCAGCCGGGAGGCGGTCTGCTCGCCGAGCGCGTCGGTGCCGGTCACGAAGACGGTCGTGTCCCGCCGGATCTCGGTGCTCTCCAGACTCTTCGACGAGCGGACGATCTCCACCTCGACCCCGTGGTCCTCGAGCACCTGGACCAGCGCCCGGGTGCCGTCGGGGTCGGGACTCTCGGGGTCGTGGGCGGCGAAGGCCTCGCCGCCCTTCGGAGTCGCGACGTACGCCAGCACGACCGCGATCATGAAGGCCAGTGCGACGATCAGGATCGGCCGGTTCCGTCGGAACCAGCTCAGCCGTCCGGCGGTCGGGTCGGCCGGGCTCGTCGGGGTCTGCGTGGTCATCGCACCACCGCCAGCTCCTGCTCGAGAGCGAGTACGCCCTCGGCCTGCTCACGCGTGGCGGGGTGGTCGCCGTAGAGGACCTCGTTGAACAGCTCCGCGGCCTGCCCGGCGCGGCCCTCGAGCGACATCTCCCGCTCCAGGCTCGCCGCGACCTCGGCGGCGGTCAGCCCGGGATCCTCGGCCAGTCGGCCGCGCTCGACCTGCCGCCTGGCCAGGGCCCGGAACCCGTCGACCACCGCGGCGCCATGATCCCCCGAGGCGTACGCAGCCTCGGCCCGCGCCCGGAGCGCGGCCGCGGAGAGCGACTCGTCGGTGAGAACGTCCCCGTTGCGGTCGCGGGCGACCCGAGGACTGCGCCGGGCCCGCGAGACCAGCAGGCCGATCCCGACCAGGAGCGCCGCGAAGACGACCATCGCGGCGACGGTCTGGGCCCAGGGCAGGTCGCCTGCGGAGGGGATGCCCTCGGACAGGGTGCGCTCGATCCAGCGCAGGATCCGCTCGACGAGGTCGAGGTCGTGGTATTCCGGTCCGGCCAGCTCGCGCTGGAGCCAGGAGCGACCCTCCTCGGGCGTCGGGGTCAGAGGAGGAGTCTGTTGGAGGAGGATCATCTGCTCAGCAGCCCGGCCTGCTCCATCAGCTCGACCTCGTAGGACTCCTTGCGGATCCGCTGGTCGAGGTACTGCAGGTTGGTCACCGCGCCGCTGAACGGCGCCACGATCGCGGCGGAGACCACGGTCGAGACGGCGCTGCCGGCGATGGTCGCGAGGAAGTAGAGATCGGGCTGCGCGATGCCGACGATGCTGGCGACCAGGCTGATCGGGAAGGCGACGACCTGAGAGGCGAAGCCGACGATGATGGCAGCCAGCAGCCAGATCCCGAAGAGCCGCCAGAACTGTCTCGCCGACAGCTGCCAGGCCCGCTTGATGGCGCCGAGGACACCGGGGCTCTCCAGCATCAGCGCGGGCACCGCGAGCAGATAGAGCCGCACGGTCAGGAAGAGGCTGGCCACGATCAGCAGCAGGAACATCAGGATGCCGACCAGGATGGCCGGGACGGGACTGTCGACGACGATCGCGAGGACCACCACGGGAGTGGCCGCGACGGCCAGGACCAGGGTGAAGACCACCCCGCTCAGCAGCGCCAGTCCGATCAGCCGCCAGCGGTTGCCGTGGGTCGCCGCCCACGCCTGCGCGAGGGTGAGCTTGCGGCCGATCGCGGCGGCGTGGGCGACGTGGGAGATCATCCCGGCCACCAGGATCGCGCCGATCGCCTGCAGGACCGAGCCGAGGAAGAAGGAGCCGAAGGCCACCAGCATGCCGATGATCTCTGATCCACCAGGCGAGTAGTCGGGGTCCTCGAGGCCGGTCCCGAGCGCGTCCAGGCTGTCTCCGGTGAAGGTCATCGCCGCGGTCACGCCCAGCGGGATGGCCATCGCGACCGCCGCCACCAGGACCGAGGCGCCCACGGTGGCGCCGGGGTTGAAGCGTACGAGCCGGAAGGCGCCGTCGAGCATGTCGCCGAGGCCGAGCGGCCGCAGCGGGATCGCTCCGGGCTTGTGGGCCGGCGGCAGCGGCTGCGCCCACGCCGGTTGCGCCGGGTGCGGCTGCAACGGGTGAGGCTGCACCGGCTGGCCCGGCGGGGGCGGGGTCGACGGGGTCGTCGGGCCCTGCTGAGGTTGCTCACCCGGTGGGGGCGGCCACACTCCTGACATCTGGATGCTCCTCGTCGCGACGACCGGCGAACTCGCTCGGTTGGGGGCATCCTCTCAGAGCGATCCAGACGACATCGTTGATTTGGAGCCACCTGCGTACGCGTGACAAGATTCTCTGGTTGCTCCAGTGAACTGTTCGCTGGGGTGTGCACACCTTGACTACTGAATCGCGTCACCTGAGCAGGCTTTTCAGCCTGTCGGATGTGGTCTGTGGTCGTCGTGTGCCCATCCCGAAGGCGTGGTTCCAGTGAAGCTGATGGTGAAAGTCCCGTCGAGAAGTCCGGCGTCTGCTTGTGAAAAATAAGCGACACGCCCGACCGCGGGGGTCGGAGCCAGAGGTGAGCAACCGGGCCGACTCAGCCGGAGGAAGCCTGTAGCACGCGGCACGCTGACCAAGAAGGACGAGAGAGACAGATGGCGGGACAGAAGATCCGCATCAGGCTCAAGGCCTATGACCACGAGGTGATCGACACCTCGGCGCGAAAGATCGTGGACACGGTCACCCGTACGGGTGCCAAGGTCGCCGGCCCGGTGCCGCTGCCGACCGAGAAGAACGTGTACTGCGTCATCCGCTCGCCCCACAAGTACAAGGACTCGCGCGAGCACTTCGAGATGCGCACCCACAAGCGCCTCATCGACATCATCGACCCGACCCCGAAGACTGTTGACTCCCTCATGCGGCTCGATCTGCCTGCTGGTGTCGACATCGAGATCAAGCTCTGAGGTTGACGACATGACGATCGAACGCAACGTGAAGGGTCTCCTGGGCACCAAGCTCGGCATGACCCAGCTGTGGGACGAGAACAACGTCGTCGTCCCCGTGACCGTCATCGCGGCGAACACCAACGTCGTGACCCAGGTCCGCACCCCCGAGGCCGACGGCTACAACGCCGTGCAGATCGGCTACGGCGAGATCGACGGCCGCAAGGTGAACAAGCCGGGCGCCGGCCAGTTCGAGAAGGCCGGCACCACGCCGCGCCGCCACCTGGCCGAGATCCGCACCGCCGACGCCGCGTCGTACTCCGCCGGCCAGGAGCTCCCCGTCGACACCTTCGCCATCGGCGAGGAGATCGACGTGACGGGCACCTCGAAGGGTAAGGGTTTCGCGGGCACCATGAAGCGTCACGGCTTCTCCGGTGTCGGTGCCTCCCACGGTGCCCACCGCAACCACCGCAAGCCGGGATCGATCGGCGCTTGCGCCACCCCGGGTCGCGTGTTCAAGGGCGTCCGCATGGCCGGTCACATGGGTACTGACACCGTCACCACCCAGAACCTGACCGTGCACGCCGTCGACACCGAGAAGGGCCTCATCCTGGTCAAGGGCGCCATTCCTGGCCCCAAGGGTGGCCTCGTGGTCCTCCGCTCGGCTGCTAAGAAGCTGGAGGCCTGATCATGGCTATCAAGACTGTCAAGGTCGACTTCCCGGCTGAGATCTTCGATGTTGAGGTCAACATCCCGCTGATCCACCAGGTCGTCGTCGCGCAGCAGGCCGCTGCGCGCCAGGGCACGCACTCCACCAAGACCCGCGGCGAGGTCCGCGGCGGTGGACGCAAGCCCTACAAGCAGAAGGGCACCGGTCGCGCCCGTCAGGGTTCGACCCGCGCGCCGCAGTTCGCCGGTGGTGGCACCGTCCACGGCCCGCAGCCGCGTGACTACAGCCAGCGCACCCCCAAGAAGATGAAGGCCGCCGCCCTCCGCGGTGCCCTCTCCGACCGGGCTCGTGCCGGCCAGATCCACGTGGCCGAGTTCGCCCTCGAGGCGCCCTCGACCAAGACCGCGCTGACCGCCCTCAAGGCGATCTCGGACGTCAAGCGTTACCTCGTCGTCCTGGACCGCTCCGAGTCCGTCGCCGCGCTGAGCCTGCGTAACGCCCCCGAGGTGCACCTGCTCTGGGCCGACCAGCTCAACACCTACGACGTCCTCGTCTCCGACGACGTTGTCTTCTCCAAGCCGGCCTTCGAGGGCTTCATCTCGGGCAAGCCGGCCGTCGCCGCCAAGGAGACCGTCACCATCGGTGAGGTCGAGAAGGATGCGATCAAGGAGGCTGCCGTCGAGCCCGCCAAGGAGTCGGACCTCCCCGAGGGCGCAGTCGCGCCGCTCGAGGACGGCTCGGCCCCCGAGGGCTTCGACATCAAGGGCAACGTCAAGGGCAAGGACAAGAAGTTCCACGCCCCGGGCGGCCGTTGGTACGAGTCCACCAAGGCGGAGTTCTACTTCAAGTCCGCCGAGGACGCTATCGCGGCTGGTTTCGTTGAGGCCGGCAAGAAGAAGGCTGAGTCTGACGAGGAGGCTAACAAGTGAGCACGCTGCACTACGACCCCCGCGACATTTTGATCGCGCCGGTGGTCTCCGAGAAGAGCTACGGCCTCCTCGACCAGAACAAGTACACCTTCATCGTTCGCCCCGACGCGAACAAGACCGAGATCAAGATCGCGGTCGAGAAGGTGTTCGACGTCAAGGTGACCTCGGTCAACACGATCAACCGCAAGGGCAAGGCTCGTCGTACGCGTTACGGCCTGGGCAAGCGCCCCGACACCAAGCGCGCGATCGTCTCCCTGGCCGAGGGCGACCGCATCGACATCTTCGGCGCGTGAGAAGGACTGACTGAACATGGCTATTCGTAAGTACAAGCCGACCACCCCGGGCCGTCGTGGCTCGTCGGTGGCCGACTTCGCCGAGATCACTCGGACCACGCCGGAGAAGTCGCTGACCAAGCCCCTTCCCAAGAAGGGTGGCCGCAACAACCAGGGTCGCATCACGACCCGCCACATCGGTGGCGGTCACAAGCGTGCGTACCGGATCATCGACTTCCGTCGCTACGACAAGGACGGCGTGCCGGCCAAGGTCGCTCACATCGAGTACGACCCGAACCGCACCGCCCGTATCGCCCTGCTGCACTACTTCGACGGCGAGAAGCGCTACATCCTCGCGCCCGTCGGCGTCAGCCAGGGCACCGTCGTCGAGTCCGGCCCGACCGCCGACATCAAGCCCGGCAACAACCTGCCGCTGCGCAACATCCCGGTTGGTACCACCATCCACAATGTTGAGCTGCGTCCTGGTGGCGGCGCGAAGATCGCCCGCTCCGCCGGTATGAGCGCCCAGCTGGTCGCTCGTGAGGGCTCCAAGGCCACGCTCCGTATGCCTTCGGGTGAGATGCGCTTCGTCGACGTGCGCTGCCGCGCCACCGTCGGCCAGGTCGGCAACGCCGAGCAGTCGAACATCAACTGGGGTAAGGCCGGCCGCATGCGGTGGAAGGGCGTTCGCCCGACCGTCCGCGGTGTCGTCATGAACCCGGTCGACCACCCGCACGGTGGTGGTGAGGGTAAGACCTCTGGTGGCCGTCACCCGGTCAGCCCCTGGGGTAAGCCCGAGGGCCGTACGCGTAAGCGCAAGGCCTCTGACTCGCAGATCATCCGCCGCCGTAAGAGCGGGAAGGGTAGGAAGTAAGCAATGCCTCGCAGCCTGAAGAAGGGCCCCTTCATCGACGACCACCTTCAGAAGAAGGTGGACGCCGAGAACGAGAAGGGCACCCACAACGTGATCAAGACCTGGTCGCGCCGCTCGATGATCGTGCCCGAGATGATCGGTCACACCATCGCGGTGCACGACGGTCGCAAGCACGTCCCGGTCTTCGTCTCCGACTCGATGGTCGGTCACAAGCTGGGCGAGTTCGCCCCGACCCGCACGTTCAAGGGTCACATCAAGGACGACCGGAAGGGACGCCGTCGATGACCACCACCGAACGGCAGCGCATCAGCGCCCGCCGCGACTCCCTGCTCGGCGACCAGCCGGGTGCCTTCGCGAGTGCCCGCTTCGTGCGGATCACCCCGCTGAAGGCACGCCGCGTCGTCGACCTGGTCCGCGGTCTGCCCGTCGACGAGGCTCTCTCCCTGCTGCAGTTCGCGCCGCAGGCAGCCTCCGAGACTGTTTACAAGGTTCTCGAGAGCGCCATCGCCAACGCGGTGTCGACCGAGGGTCTGGACCGTGACGACCTCGTCGTCTCGGTCGCCATGGTCGACGAGGGTCCGACCATGAAGCGCTGGCGCCCCCGCGCCCAGGGTCGTGCGACCCGCATCAACAAGCGGACCTCGCACATCACCCTGGTCGTGCAGCCGGCCGACGTCGTCGAGAAGGGCGGTAAGAAGTAATGGGTCAGAAGATCAACCCGAACGGCTTCCGCCTGGGCATCTCGACCGACCACAAGTCGCGTTGGTACGCCGACAAGCAGTACAAGGAGTACGTCGGCGAGGACGTCAAGATCCGCAAGCTGCTCAGCAAGGGCATGGAGCGGGCCGGCATCGCCAAGGTCGAGATCGAGCGCACCCGTGACCGCGTGCGTGTGGACATCCACACCGCGCGTCCCGGCATCGTCATCGGTCGCCGCGGCGCCGAGGCCGACCGCCTCCGCACCGAGCTGGAGAAGCTCACCGGCAAGCAGGTTCAGCTGAACATCCTCGAGGTCAAGAACCCCGAGGTCGACGCTCAGCTGGTCGCCCAGGGTGTCGCCGAGCAGCTCAGCGGTCGCGTGCAGTTCCGTCGCGCGATGCGCAAGGCCATGCAGACCACCATGCGCTCCGGTGCCAAGGGCATCCGGATCCAGTGCTCGGGTCGTCTGAACGGCGCGGAGATGTCGCGTACCGAGTTCTACCGCGAGGGTCGCGTGCCGCTGCACACCCTTCGCGCGGACATCGACTACGGCTTCTACGAGGCCCGCACGACCTTCGGCCGCATCGGCGTGAAGGTCTGGATCTACAAGGGCGAGGTCTCCGGATCGCGCGCCGAGCGTCAGGCCGCCCAGGCCGCCCGTGCGGGCGTCCCGGGTCGCGGTGGCAACGACCGTCGCGGTGGCCGCGGCGACCGTCCGTCGCGTGGCTCCCGTGGTGACCGCCCGAACCGCGCTGACCGCGCGGCGAAGACTGAGGCGCCGGCTGCCGCTGAGGCTCCCGCCGCCGAGACCACGTCCCAGGAGGGCTGACCCATGCTGATGCCCCGTCGCGTCAAGCACCGCAAGCAGCACCACCCGAACCGCCGCGGCGTGGCCAAGGGTGGCACCAAGCTGGCCTTCGGTGACTACGGCATCCAGGCGATCGACGGTCACTACGTGACCAACCGCCAGATCGAGGCAGCGCGTATCGCGATGACTCGTCACATCAAGCGAGGCGGCAAGGTGTGGATCAACATCTACCCCGACGTCCCGCTGACCAAGAAGCCGGCCGAGACCCGCATGGGTTCCGGTAAGGGTTCCCCCGAGTGGTGGGTCGCCAACGTCAAGCCGGGCCGAGTGATGTTCGAGCTCTCCGGTGTCGACGAGGAGACCGCTCGCGAGGCCATGCGCCGCGCGATCCACAAGCTGCCCATGAAGTGCCGTTTCATCACGCGAGAGGCTGGTGAGTTCTGATGGCTAACTCCCTGCAGGCGTTCGAGCTGGACGAGCTCACCGACGTCGACCTCGAGGCGAAGCTGCGCGAGGCGAAGGAGGAGCTGTTCAACCTCCGGTTCCAGGCGGCCACCGGCCAGCTGGAGAGCCACGGTCGGCTCCGCACCGTCAAGAAGGACATCGCCCGGATCTACACCGTGGTGCGTGAGCGCGAGCTCGGCATCCGCGTGGCCCCGGGCACCGAGACCACCGAGGAGGCCTGATCATGGCTGAGTCCACCACGGACACCACCGAGCGCAACACGCGCAAGGTGCGCGAGGGCCTCGTCGTCAGCGACAAGATGGACAAGACCATCGTCGTCGAGGTCGAGGACCGCGTGAAGCACCCGCTCTACGGCAAGGTCATGCGCCGTAGCAGCAAGCTCAAGGCTCACGACGAGCAGAACACCGCCGGCATCGGCGACCGCGTCCTGGTCATGGAGACCCGGCCGCTGTCCGCGACCAAGCGGTGGCGCCTCGTCGAGGTCGTCGAGCGCGCCAAGTGATCCTCGTCGCATAAGCGACGGATCCGGCTGGCGGCAAACGTCGCCAAATTGACCAAAGGGTGCAGGTCCAGCGACCATTGTTCGCTGGGCCTGTGCCCATCAAATCCCATTACGTTCGGCAAGGCTCACCCGCCCTGGAGCGGGGAGAGAACCAGCTCGACAAGGAGAAGTAATGATCCAGCAGGAGTCGCGACTCAAGGTCGCCGACAACACTGGTGCGAAGGAAATCCTTTGCATTCGTGTGCTCGGTGGTTCCGGTCGTCGCTACGCCGGCATCGGCGACACCATCGTCGCCACCGTCAAGGACGCTATCCCCGGTGGCAACGTGAAGAAGGGTGACGTCGTCAAGGCCGTCATCGTGCGCACCGTCAAGGAGCGCCGCCGCGCTGACGGCTCGTACATCCGCTTCGACGAGAACGCCGCCGTCATTCTCAAGAACGACGGCGAGCCGCGAGGCACCCGCATCTTCGGCCCGGTCGGCCGTGAGCTGCGCGACAAGAAGTTCATGAAGATCATCTCGCTCGCGCCGGAGGTGCTGTGATGGGTCGCTCGCACATCAAGAAGGGCGACACCGTCAAGGTGATCGCTGGTAAGGACAAGGGCGGCTCCGGCAAGGTGATCGCTGTCCTCACCCAGGAGGACCGTGTGATCGTCGAGGGCATCAACCTCGTCAAGAAGCACACCAAGGTCCAGGACCAGGGCGGTCGCGCCGGCACCACCGGCGGCATCGTGAACACCGAGGCCCCGATCCACGTTTCCAACGTCCAGCTGCTCGAGGGTGGCGAGCCGGTTCGCGTCGGCTACCGCCGTGAGACGGTCCAGAAGCGTCGCCCCGACGGGTCGACGTACGCCGCCGAGCGCAGCGTTCGCATCTCGCGCAAGACCGGTAAGGACATCTGATCATGACCGACACCGCTGTGGCCCCGCGCCTCAAGACGAAGTACCGCGAGGAGATCGCCCCGGCCCTGCAGGCCGAGTTCGAGATCCCGAATGTCATGCAGATCCCCGGTCTGACCAAGATCGTCGTCAACATGGGTGTGGGCGAGGCCGCTCGCGACTCCAAGCTGATCGAGGGCGCTGTCAACGACCTGACCGCGATCACCGGCCAGAAGCCGCTGATCAACAAGGCGAAGAAGTCCATCGCGCAGTTCAAGCTGCGTGAGGGCATGCCGATCGGTGCGCACGTCACGCTGCGCGGCGACCGCATGTGGGAGTTCCTCGACCGGCTGCTCTCGCTCGCTCTGCCCCGGATCAGGGACTTCCGTGGTCTCAACGGCAAGCAGTTCGACGGCAACGGCAACTACACCTTCGGTCTCACCGAGCAGGTCATGTTCCACGAGATCAACCAGGACAAGATCGACCGCTCGCGGGGCATGGACATCACCCTCGTGACGACTGCCACCAACGACGACCAGGGTCGCGCGCTGCTCAAGGCGCTCGGCTTCCCGTTCAAGGAGAACTGAGATGGCGAAGACCGCTCTCAAGGTGAAGGCCGCCCGCAAGCCGAAGTTTGCGGTTCGCGGTTACACCCGCTGCCAGCGCTGCGGCCGCCCGAAGGCTGTGTTCCGCAAGTTCGGCCTGTGCCGTATCTGCCTGCGCGAGATGGCCCACCGCGGCGAGCTGCCCGGCGTCACCAAGTCCTCCTGGTGAGCGATCACCGTTCCAACCACTGACGTTGAAGGTCCTCATGACTGTGTGTCGTGAGGAAACCACTACGAGAAAGGGCCGTTCGGCCAATGACGATGACTGACCCGATCGCAGACATGCTCACTCGTCTGCGTAACGCCAACCAGGCGTACCACGATGCGGTTTCGATGCCGTACAGCAAGCTGAAGCAGGGCGTCGCTGAGATCCTCCAGCAGGAGGGCTACATCACCAAGTACGAGGTGCTGGAGCCCACCGAGGGCCAGGTCGGCAAGACCCTGTCGATCACCCTCAAGTACGGCCGCAACCGTGAGCGCTCGATCGCCGGCGTACGCCGCATCAGCAAGCCCGGTCTGCGTGTCTACGCGAAGCACACCGGTCTCCCGAAGGTGCTCGGCGGCCTCGGCGTCGCGATCATCTCGACGAGCCAGGGTCTGCTGACCGACCGCCAGGCGAACAAGAAGGGCGTAGGTGGGGAAGTCCTCGCCTACGTCTGGTAATCAGGGAAGGGAGAGAGAAGAAATGTCGCGTATTGGCAAGCTCCCCGTCCCGGTTCCGGCCGGCGTGGACGTCACCATCGACGGCCAGGTCGTGAGCGTCAAGGGCCCCAAGGGCACCCTGTCGCACACCGTGGTCGACCCGATCACCGTCGAGAAGGGTGACGGCGTCCTCGACGTCAAGCGCCCCGACGACAGCCGGGACAACAAGGCCCTCCACGGCCTGTCCCGCACGCTGATCAACAACATGGTCCTGGGTGTCACCGAGGGCTACGAGAAGAAGCTCGAGATCGTCGGCGTGGGTTACCGCGTGCTGTCGAAGGGCCCGACCAAGCTGGAGTTCCAGCTGGGTTACTCCCACTCGATCGTCTTCGACGCGCCCGAGGGCATCACCTTCACCACCGACGGTCCGACCAAGCTCGGTGTCGTCGGCATCGACAAGCAGCTCGTCGGTGAGGTTGCGGCCAACATTCGCAAGCTGCGCAAGCCGGAGCCCTACAAGGGCAAGGGCGTTCGTTACGCCGGCGAGAACATCCGCCGCAAGGTCGGAAAGGCTGGTAAGTGATGGCCATCTCGCTGTCGAACAACAAGCACACCGCTTCCCGTGTCCGCTCGCGCCTGCGTCGTCAGGCCCGCGGTCGCAAGAAGATCGAGGGTACGCCGGAGCGCCCGCGCCTCGTCGTGACCCGGTCGGCCAAGCACATCACCGCCCAGGTCGTCGACGACCTGGCCGGCAAGACGCTTGCCTCGGCTTCGACCATCGAGGGCGACCTGCGGTCGGCCTCCGGTGACAAGACCGCCAAGGCCAAGCAGGTCGGCGAGCTGGTTGCGTCGCGTGCCAAGGCCGCTGGGGTGGAGACCGTCGTCTTCGACCGTGCCGGCAACAAGTACCACGGCCGTGTCGCCGCGCTCGCCGATGGCGCGCGCGAGGCCGGTCTGACCTTCTGATCGCAACGATCGAACGAGAGAAGAGGAAAGTCTGATGAGCGGAGCCCAGCGCGGACAGCGTGGTGGCGAGCGCCGAGGTCGCGACGACCGTCGCAACCAGAGCGCCGACAAGACCGCCTACATCGAGAAGGTCGTCGCGATCAACCGAGTTGCCAAGGTCGTGAAGGGTGGTCGTCGCTTCAGCTTCACCGCCCTTGTGATCGTCGGTGACGGTGAAGGTCTGGTCGGCGTCGGCTACGGTAAGGCGAAGGAAGTTCCCGCGGCGATCGCCAAGGGTGTCGAGGAAGCGAAGAAGCACTTCTTCCGCGTTCCCCGCATCCAGGGCACGATCCCGCACCCGGTGCAGGGTGAGAAGGCCGCTGGTGTGGTCCTTCTTCGTCCGGCCGCCCCTGGTACCGGTGTCATCGCCGGTGGTCCGGTGCGCGCCGTCCTGGAGTGCGCCGGCATCCACGACGTGCTGAGCAAGTCGCTCGGTTCGTCCAACCAGATCAACATCGTCCACGCGACGGTGGAGGCGCTTCGGATGCTCGAGACGCCTGAGGCTGTTGCCGCCCGCCGTGGTCTCCCTGTCGAGGACGTCGCCCCCGACGCGCTGCTCAAGGCGCAGGCCGAGGTTGCGGCTCCCGCCGCGGAGGTGTCGGCCTGATGGCGCAGCTGAAGGTCCAGCAGAAGAAGGGCCTCGTTGGTCTGAAGCAGAACCAGCGAGACACCCTGCGTACGCTCGGTCTCAAGCGGATCGGCGACGTGGTCGTCAAGGAGGACCGCCCGGAGATCCGCGGCATGGTCCAGACCGTCCGTCACCTGGTGACGGTCGAGGAGGTCGACTGATATGGCACTCAAGGTGCACAACCTGGCGCCGGCTCCCGGTGCCAAGAAGGCCAAGACCCGTGTGGGTCGTGGTGAGGCGTCCAAGGGTAAGACGGCCGGCCGTGGTACCAAGGGCACGAAGGCCCGTTACCAGGTCCCCGCTTACTTCGAGGGTGGCCAGACCCCGATGCACATGCGACTCCCCAAGCTGAAGGGTTTCAAGAACCCCTTCAAGGTGGAGTTCCAGGTCGTCAACCTCGACAAGCTCAACGAGCTTTTCCCCGAGGGTGGCGTCGTCACCCCCGAGACCCTGATCGAGAAGGGTGCCGTCCGCAAGGGCCACCCGGTCAAGGTCCTGGGCCAGGGTGACCTGACCGTCAAGGTCGAGATCAGCGCCAACGCCTTCTCCGGCACTGCCAAGGAGAAGATCGAGGCCGCTGGCGGAACTGTCACGGTTCTCTGACAGTTCTACTAACGTAGAGCCTGTCACGTGGGAGCGCGGCCGGGTCGCCCCTTCGGGGTCCCGCCCGCGCTCCCGCTGTTTCAGCCCTACGTGCAAGAACTGCCGTGGGGGCTGTTAGGCTGCCACGGGTTTTCGCATCGGCGCAGGCCCTGCGACCCCTGATTGTCGAAAGAGGAACCATTCGTGCTTGGCGCGTTCGCATCAGCGTTCCGTACCCCGGACCTGCGCAAGAAGCTGCTCTTCGTTCTCTTCATCGTCGTGATCTTCAGGGCTGGGTCCCAGATCCCGGCTCCTGGCGTTCATGTCGCGAACGTCCAGCAGTGTCTTGACGCGGCTCAGACCGGTGACAGCGCCGGCCTCTACAACCTGGTCAATCTCTTCTCCGGTGGCGCGCTGCTGCAGCTGACGATCTTCGCGCTCGGCATCATGCCGTACATCACCGCGAGCATCATCCTGCAGCTTCTCGTCGTGGTGATCCCTCGCCTCGAGGCCCTCAAGAAGGAGGGCCAGGCCGGGCAGACGAAGATCACCCAGTACACCCGCTACCTGACCCTCGGCCTCGCGGTCCTGCAGGCCACCGGCATCGTCGCGCTGGCCCGCTCCGGCGATCTGCTCCAGGGCTGCACCCAGCCGCTGCTGCACGACGACGGCACCGCCACCTTCCTGGTCATGGTCATCACCATGACCGCCGGCACCGCGGTCATCATGTGGCTCGGTGAGCTCATCACCGAGCGCGGCATCGGCAACGGTATGTCGATCCTCATCTTCACCCAGGTCGTCGCCACGTTCCCGGCCACCATGTGGGCGGTCAAGAACGACAAGGGCTGGTGGACCTTCGCGATCGTGATCGTCATCGGTCTGGCGATCATGGCGGCGGTCATCTTCATCGAGCAGGCCCAGCGCCGGATCCCGGTCCAGTACGCGCGCCGCATGGTCGGTCGCAAGATGTTCGGCGGATCCTCGACCTACATCCCGCTCAAGGTGAACCAGGCCGGCGTCATCCCGGTCATCTTCGCCTCGTCGCTGCTCTACCTGCCGGCGATGGCGGCTCAGTTCAACCAGAACGCGCAGAACCCGCCGGCGTGGGTCGACTGGATCAACAACTACTTCGTCCGTGGTGACCACCCGGTCTACATGGCGACGTACTTCGCGTTGATCATCTTCTTCACCTACTTCTACGTGTCGATCACCTTCAACCCCCCGGAGGTCGCCGACAACATGAAGAAGTACGGCGGCTTCATCCCGGGAATCCGGGCCGGGAAGCCGACCGAGGACTACCTGTCCTACGTTCTGTCCCGTATCACACTGCCGGGCTCGCTCTACCTCGGTCTGGTTGCGCTCATCCCGCTGATCGCGCTGGCCCTCATCGGCGCCAACCAGAACTTCCCGTTCGGCGGCACCTCGATCCTCATCATGGTCGGCGTCGCCCTCGACACGGTGAAGCAGATCGAGAGCCAGCTCCAGCAGCGCAACTATGAAGGGTTCCTCCGATGAGACTGATCATCATGGGCCCGCCGGGGGCCGGTAAGGGCACCCAGGCGAAGTTCATCGCCGAGCACTTCGAGATCCCGGCGATCTCGACCGGTGACATCTTCCGCGCCAACGTCTCCCAGGGCACGCCCCTGGGTGTCGAGGCAGCGTCCTACATGGACAAGGGAGAGTACGTCCCGGACTCGGTCACGAACCTGATGGTCCGCAACCGCATCGATGAGCCCGACGCATCCCAGGGATTCCTGCTCGACGGCTACCCGCGCACGCTCGCGCAGGTCGAGGAGCTCGACGGGATGATCAAGTTCACCGGCCACGCGCTGGACGCGGTGGTCGTGCTGACGGTCGACAAGGACGAGATCGTGCAGCGGCTGCTGCAGCGCGCCGAGCTCGAGGGTCGCGCCGACGACACCGAGGACGTCATCCGTCGCCGCCAGGAGGTCTACCTCGAGGAGACCGCGCCGCTGATCGAGGTCTACAAGGGCCGCGGCCTGGTCCACGAGATCGACGGCATGGGTGACGTCGACGACGTCACCAAGCGGATCTTCGACGAGCTCGACATCGTCCCTGAGTCCTGAGACGACCATCTTGTACGCAACGGGGGAGCAGTGGGCTTCTTGAACAAGGTCCAGATCAAGACCCCTGAGCAGATCGAGAAGATGCGAAGGGCCGGCCTCGTGGTCGGCGAGACGCTCGAGGTGCTCCGGGCCGCCGCGCGGCCCGGAGTCACCCTTCTCGAGCTCGACGCCATCGCCGAGGACTCGATCCGGTCCCGGGGTGGCGTCCCGTCGTTCAAGGGCTACCACGGCTTCCCGGGCTCGATCTGCGCCTCGGTCGACGAGGTCGTGGTCCACGGCATCCCGGGTTCCCGGGTGCTCCAGGACGGCGACATCATCTCCATCGACTGCGGTGCCATCGTCGAGGGCTGGCACGGCGATGCCGCGATCACGGTGGCCATGGGCTCGGTGTCCGAGGAGGTCTCCGAGCTGATGCGCGTCACCGAGGCGTCCATGTGGCACGGCATCGCCGCTGCCCGCCTGGGTGGACGGGTCACCGACATCTCGCACGCCATCGAGACCTACGTCGACTCCCAGGGTGACTACGGCATCCTCGAGGACTTCAGCGGCCACGGCATCGGCACCGAGATGCACATGGAGCCGTCGGTGTTCAACTACGGCAAGCCCGGCAAGGGCCCCAAGCTGCAGCGCGGCATCGCGCTCGCCGTCGAGCCGATGCTCACCCTCGGTGGCCCCGAGGTCACCACCCTGGACGACGACTGGACCGTCGTGACCGACGACGGCTCCTGGGCGGCCCACTTCGAGCACACCTTCGCGCTCACCTCCGACGGCGCCTGGGTGCTCACCGCGCTCGACGGTGGCGAGGAGATGCTCGGCAAGCTCGGGGTGCCCTGGGGCGGTCACTGAGCCACGGCATGACCGAGATCGTGCGCTTCGCGGCAGTGGCCGAGGTCGACGCCGATCTCGGGCTGCTCACCGCCGCGGAACTGGCGCGTCACGAGCGGCTGGTCGCTGATGTCGACAAGCAGGCGTACGCCGCCGCGCACGTCCTCGTCCGTGAGTGCGCCGCGGAGCTGCTGGTCACCGCGCGCGAGGAGATCGTGATCGATCAGCGCTGCGCTCGTTGCGGCAGTGCGGAGCACGGCGCACCGTCGGTGGCCGGTGCGCCAGCGATCCGAGTGAGCCTCAGCCACACCCGCGGCCAGGTCGCCGCGGTCGCAGCCGGCCGACGCTGCGGCATCGACGTGGAGAAGGTTTCGCGCGGACCCGACCGGGCACTCTCGCCGCGCGAGGTGGCCTGGGTCGAGGGGCAGGAGGACGCTGCGTACGCGTTCACGCGGTTGTGGGTGCGCAAGGAGGCGTTGGTCAAGGCCGGCCACGGGAGCATGGCGGCTGCGCAGCGCCTCGACGTCCTCGGCGGCGACGTCCCGGCGGACCAGGTCGGGGAGATCCGGCTCACCCAGTGGGAGGGCTCCGGACTCCTCGGCGCGGTCGCGATCTGTGCCGACATGTGGACCGGGAAATGCTAGGAACCTGATAGGAAACTGAACGATCCACGCTTATCCGAGGCTTTGACTAGCGGATATGCGACATCACCTGTCAGTTGACAGAGAAAGGGACCTCGGCATCTCGCGTGCGGCCCCGACTGTGAGTAACTTGGTCAGCCCGCGGGGACAGAGAGAGCCCCGTGCTCGGGAGGAAGAACCGGATGAGTACGCAGTTGCGACCACCAACGGCCGTGCGACCCAATCCATCAGCACGGACGCGAAGCGCGATCATCGACCGCCTCAGTCCTGAGGACATCGACATGTTCTGGGACCAGATCGCCACCTCGCTCCCGCTTGTCGAGGAGACAGGCGCCGGCGCTGCGGACGACGAGGTGATCGTCACCTTCTGCTGGCGCGATGACGAAGCCGAAGAGGTGCTCCTCTTCGCCAACCGGCTGACCGACGAGCGTCATCTCGCCGAGACGATGCTCGAGCGGAAGGCAGGAACCGACCTGTGGCACGCCTCGTTCCTGATGAAGGGCGACTGGCGGGCGTCGTACTCCTTCCTGTGCAAGCACTCCGGCGAGCCGGCCCCGTGGGAGAGCGAGGGCCAGGTCGAGCTGCGTGCCGTGCTGCACCGCGGCTACCTCGACCCGCTCAACCCCGACTGGTGCCACAACCGGCAGGGCACCAAGCAGTCCGTGGTCTCGCTGCCGGATGCTCCGCTGCAGCCGTGGCTGTTCCGGCGCGACGACGTCGTCGCCGGCACGGTGACGCTGGAAGTCGGTCCCGACGGTCGCGACGTCTGGCTCTACGACCCCGCCGGCGCCGGTCTCAACGTCGACCTGCCGCTCGTGGTCGCCCTCGACGGTGAGATCTGGACCGACCACCACTCGCTGCCGACCACGCTCGACAACCTGATCGCCGACGGCCACCTCCGCCACGTACGCTGCGTCCTGCCCGCCTCCGGCGGCCGCGACAAGCGGTGGGAGGAGCTGGCCGGAGGCGAGGGCGCCGACTACATCGTCAACCAGCTGCTGCCGTGGGTGCGGGAGCGTCGCGCGGTCTCCGAGGAGACGTACGTCGTGGGCCAGAGCCTCGGCGGCGTCACTGCGCTGCGTGCCGGACTGACCTATCCCGAGCACATCCACGGTGTCGCCAGCCAGTCCGCCTCGCTGTGGCTCGACGACCTCGCGGACGCGGTCACGGCGGAGGCGAAGACCCGTGTGCACCTGGCACACGGCACCCAGGAGTGGGTCCTCGACGAGCTCCACCACGACCTCGTCGACCGTCTCCGTGCCGCCGGGATCGACGTCACCTCCGCCGAGCACAACGGTGGCCACGACTACGCCTGGTGGCGCTCGGCCGTCGCCGACGGCCTGCGCGCGCTGCTGCCACCGGAATAAGCGACGCCCCGGACGGGGTTGAGACCTCACGTGAAGCTGAGCGTTCTCGACCTCGTCCCGGTCCGCAAGGACCAGTCCTCCGCAGATGCCCTGGCCGCGACGCTGTCGTTGGCGAAGGTGGCCGACGAGCTCGGGTTCGAGCGCTACTGGCTCGCCGAGCACCACAACATGCCGGCGGTCGGGTCGACCAACCCGCCGGTGCTGATCTCACTGGTGGCCGGTGCGACCGAGCGGATCCGGGTCGGGTCCGGGGGAGTGATGCTGCCCAACCACGCACCGCTGGTGGTGGCTGAGCAGTTCTCGCTGCTCGAGGCGGCCTTCCCGGGACGAATCGACCTCGGCATCGGCCGTGCGCCGGGGACCGACCCGGTGACCTCCTGGGCGCTGCGTCACGGCGCCGGTGGGGTGAGCGACGACGCGGTCAACCGCTTCCCGGAGTACCTCGACAACATCGTCGCGATGATGGCCCCGGAAGGCGTCGGGCTGATGGCCGGCGGCCGCCAGCACGTCCTGCACGCGACCCCGTCGGCAGCGTCCGTCGCCGAGCTCTGGCTGCTCGGCTCCTCCGACTACTCCGCCCGCCTGGCTGCCGAGAAGGGCCTGCCCTATGTCTTCGCCCACCACTTCGCGGGCAACGGCACCGACACCAAGGCGATGATCGAGCTCTACCGCTCGACCTTCCAGCCCTCCGAGCTCCTCAGCGAGCCGAAGACGTTCCTGACCGTGAACGCGAGCGTCGCCGAGACCTCCGAGGAGGCCGATCGCCGGGCGCTGCCCCAGCTGTTGACCATGCTGAAGCTGCGCACCGGCCAGCCGCTGACCGCGCAGCCCAGCATCGACGAGGCCGAGAAGACCGAGATCCCCGAAGCCCACCAGGGGCTGGTCGAGACGATGCGCGGCCGTTGGATCATCGGCTCCGCCGCGTACGCGAAGGATCGCCTGGCCGAGATGGCCGAGGAGTACGGCGTGGACGAGGTCATGGTGAACCCGGTCGGATCGGCGTACGAGGGGACGGACCCGCGCACCGCGCCGGCCCGCGAGGAGACCCTGCGCCTGCTGGCCAGGTGAGTTGGGCGGCCGCGTAGGATCGGGCCATCTCGTCGCGAGGCGACGGCGCGCCTGAGCCACTTGGGACGAGGGACCTAGGACACTGTCTGCTTCTGGGCGCGTAACTCTGCGCTCGCGCGCCGGTTGTGCCAGTCTGATCAACGCTCTGTTTCCTTCTCCACATTTGAAAGTGCCGCCTCATGACACGCTGGAGCCTGCGCTGGTTGAAGCGCCGGGGGCCCCAGACTGCGACGCTCGCTGAGCAGTCAGATCCGGGTCTTGCTCGCTCGTTCCCTCCGACCGGGGGTCTGGCCGTGCCTTTCCCTCCGGTGCCATCGAACCCCGCCATGCCACCGATCTCGTCCACACCACCTCCCCTCCAGGAGGACGAGGACGAGGCCTGGCCCGAGATCATGGAGCAGTTCGGGCTCCACCTGATCAGCCTGGCCGAGCAGATGCGGATCTCCCTCGACGGGCTCGAGGCAGACGAGGACGACCCCGATCGGTTGAAGAAGCTCTATGAGGTCGACCACGCGGTCACCCGTATGCGGCGCGCGAGCCGCGACCTGAGGACGCTCGCCGGCCGTGCCGAGGACGAGATGGGCGGCATCGACACCTCGCTGCTGGACATCATCCGGATGGCGCTGTCGGGCATCGAGCGCTACAACCAGGTCACGATCGGCCGGGTGAGCGAGCTGGCCGTCATCGGCTACGCCGCCGACGACGTCTCCTGCCTGATCGCCGCGCTGCTGGACAACGCGACCAAGTACTCGCCGGGTGCGGTGACGGTCAACGTCCACCTGGCCGACGCCGGGGATGTGCTGTTCCGCATCGAGGACACCGGCATCGGCATCCCGGAGCGGTCGGTGGGACGCCTCAACGCGCTGCTCGCGGGCCCGATCGTGGAGCTGGTCAGCAAGTCCGGGAGCCACACCGGCTTCCCGGTGGTGCACCGGATCGCCCGCAGGTACGACATCGACGTACGCCTCGCCACCCGCCCTGCCCCCGGCAACGGGATGATCGCGATGGTGACGGTGCCGGCCCAGCTCCTGTGCGAGGTGCCGGTCACCCCGCTCGAACCGGCCGAGCTGCCGCGGACCTCGAGCGCGAGCAGCGTCGCGGTCCTGCCTCCCGCCCCGCGGCGGCGCCGTGGACCCGAGTCGAGGCCGCAGCCGGCCACCCAGCCCGTGCGGCGAGAGATGCGACCGTCCTCGCTCGAGCCGGTGCGCCGGCCGATGCTGCCGACCGAGCAGGTCGCGCCGCAGACCGGGCAACAGCCCGCGCTGCGAGAGCCTGTGCAGCGGCCGGCGGCCCAGTTCGCGCCGGCGCCCAGCGAGCAGCCGTCGCCGGATCTCGCCACCGACACCATGAAGACGTCGATCCCGCTCCCTGGCGAGACGGATGGGACGGATGAGACGAATGAGGCCTCCGTGCCCGCTGAACAGAGCAGCCCAGTAGAGTCAGGCGCGCTCCCGCGCCGGGAGCCGGTCAGCCTGCGCAGCAAGCAGACCGTGCCCGAAGCAGCCGCTGGACCGCAGCCGGATGAGTCCTCGCCCGAGGACCAGTCGGCGGCCCGGCACTCCTTCGCCGACGATCTCGACGCGTTCTCCCTTGGTAGCTAAGCCCCAGCAGTGAAAGGAACCCTTTCGTAATGGAAAGCCCGGTCGTCCCCCGCGACCCCAAGGAATTCAGCTGGTTGATCGACAACTTCGCCAGCTCCACCCCCGGTGTGACCCATGCGCTCATCGTCTCCTCCGACGGGCTCCCGCTGATCGGTGCCGGCGGCATGTCGGCCAACGTCGCCGACCCGCTCGCCGCGATGACGGCGGGAGTGATCAGTCTCGGCAACAACATCGCGCGCGAGGTCGGTGAACCCGGCTGTGACCAGGTGATGCTGAAGTTCCACACCGGACACTTCCTCTTCATGGGCATCGGTGACCTCGCGGGCTTCGCCGTCCTCGTCGGCGCCGGAGCCAACCTGGGCGTCGTCGCCCACAAGATGGCCCAGATGGTCGACGCCGTGGGCCACGTACTCACTCCCCAGATGCGCGACGAGCTGCGCCAGATGACGGTCAGCTCGATGGCAGGAGAGCGCGCGTGAGTTCCAATCCGTGGGTGCGTCCTTACGTACTGACGGGAGGCCGCACCAGGACCAACCACCAGCTGTACGTGCACACGCTGGTCTCCGCGGCACACTTCGACGCGCGCGCGGCCGCCAAGCTGACGCCCGAGTCGCGCCGCCTCTACGACCGCGTACGGCTCGGGCCACAGTCGGTCGCGGAGCTGTCCGCGCATTGCGGGATCTCGCTCGGGGTGACGCGCGTGCTGCTCGAGGACCTGGCCTCGACCGAGCACCTGCAGATCAATGAGGGGGCTTACGACTCCCCGTTCGACCACCGCCTGTTGAAGAGAGTTATCGATGGCCTTTCCGAGCTCGGCTGACCGCCCGGCACTGACCGTCACCTCGGCCAAGATCGTGGTCGCAGGAGGTTTCGGCGTCGGGAAGTCGACCCTGGTCGCCTCGGTCTCGGAGATCCCGCCGGTCAACACCGAGGCGTGGATGACGCAGGCCGGTGAGTCGGTGGACCCGCTCTCGGACTCGAGCGCCAAGACGACCACCACGGTCGCGATGGACTTCGGGCGGGTCACCCTCGCTCCCGATCTGCTGCTCTACCTGTTCGGCACCCCGGGCCAGCCCCGGTTCTGGCCGATGTGGGACGACCTGTGCCGTGGTGCCAGCGGCGCCGTCGTCCTCGTCGACACCCGCCAGCTCGACGGGTCCTTCCCGGCGGTCAACTACTTCGAGAACGACACCGACGTCCCGTTCATCGTGGCGGTCAACCTGTTCGACGGGAAGCTGACCCACTCCCTGGAGAAGGTGCGCGACGCGCTCTGCCTCGACGAGCGGACGCCACTGGTGACCGTGGACGCCCGCGACCGCAGGTCGACGGCCAAGACGTTGGTCGCCTGCCTGTCGCACACGATGAAGAACACCCCCACACGCGCCTGAGCCCGGAGGCGTCCCCACTCCGAAGGAGTTTCATTGCGCAAGATCCTGATCGTCGGCGCCGGACAGGCGGGCATGCAGCTCGCTCTCAGCCTCCAGGCCGAGGGCTATGAGGTGACGGTCATGTCCGCGCGTACGCCCGACGAGCTGCGCGACGGCTGGCCGATGTCGACGCAGGTCATGTTCGACCCTGCGCTCGCCTACGAGCGCGTCTACGACCTCAACCTCTGGGAGGACGAGGCGCCCCGCATCCCCGCGGTCGGCATCTCGGTCAGCCCGGAGCCCGGGGTCCGCGCGCTCAAGTTCGACGGGCCCTGGGAGCCGTACGCCATGTCCGTCGACCAGCGCCTGAAGATGTCCGCCTGGCTCGAGCTGTTCGAGGACCGGGGCGGCCGGATCATCTACCACCCGGTGATGACCTCCGACCTGGCCGGCCTGGCCTCGATGTACGAGCTGACCCTGATCGCGGCCGGCAAGGGCGAGATCGTCGACCTGTTCGACCGTGACCCGGTCCGATCCAAGTACGACACCCCCGGCCGTGCGCTCTCGGCCATCTACCTCCACGGCATGGTCGAGCCCGACGACTTCCCGGCCGGGAGCATGCGGATCAACGTCGCGCCCGGCGTGGGGGAGCTGTTCGTGATCAGCGCCCTGACCCAGTTCGGGCCGAGCCGGGTCGCGTTCGTCGAGGCGATCCCCGACGGCCCCTTCGACTGCTTCTGGGACCGTCCGCGTCCCGACGAGCACCTGCGCCGACTGCAGCACGTGATGCTCGAGCACATGCCGTGGGAGGGCGAGCTGATGCTCGACTGCGAACCCACCGACGCCCGTGCTTCGCTCTCGGGCGCGTTCACCGGCATGATCCGCAAGCCGTACGCAGAGGTCGGGGACGGAGCGTACGTCTTCGGCATGGGCGACGTCGTCGTGGTCAACGACCCGATCGCGGGCCAGGGGTCCAACAACGCCGCCCACTGCGCCGGCATCTACACCCAGGCGATCCTCGAGCGCGGCGACCTGCCGTTCGACCCCGCCTGGATGCGGGCGACCTTCGAGACCTTCTGGGAGACCCGTGCCCAGCACTCGACCGGCCTGACCGACGCGCTGCTCAACCCGCTGCCCGACCACGTGCAGCAGGTGCTCGGCGCGGCCACCCAGCACCAGGCGGTGGCGGACCGGTTCACCCGGCTGTTCCCGCACCCCGAGGATCTCGGACCGTTCCTCGGCGACCCGGAGGCGGCGCTCGCGTACGTCGCGGAGGTCGCTCAGGCCGACGCGGCGGCCAGGGCTTGACGATTAGGGCATTGCTGTTCTAGGGGTCTAGGCTTGGTAGTCGGTCCAACGTGGGTCTGTCTCGTCGTGCCTCGCGGCTGCCCGGTCAGCGCGCTTCTGTGCGCTCGCGGGTGAGACATGCAGATGGCTTCACGAGGTCCACTCCGAGTTCTCGGAGAGGTTCCCGGACCGCCCGCGGGTCATCCGATCCGTGGTTTGAACGGTAGATGACCGACCAACAGATTGCAGAGGGCATGCCGAAGAAAGAAGGCGTGATCGAGATCGAGGGCACCGTAGTGGAGGCCCTCCCCAACGCCATGTTCCGTGTGGAGCTGAGCAACGGACACAAGGTTCTCGCCCACATCAGCGGCAAGATGCGACAGCACTACATCCGGATCCTCCCCGAGGACCGCGTGGTGGTGGAGCTGTCTCCCTACGACCTGACGCGCGGTCGGATCGTCTACCGGTACAAGTAACCAGCCGACGATCAAGAAAGGGCTGACATGAAGGTCAACCCGAGCGTGAAGAAGATCTGTGACAAGTGCAAGGTGATCCGTCGCCACGGCCGCGTCATGGTGATCTGCGAGAACCCGCGCCACAAGCAGCGCCAGGGCTGAGTCCCTTTCTCGCCGACAACTGAATATTCGCATCGAGTCGCTAGGAGGCGTACGTCTCCGAAGCACCTCCGGTTCAGAGGCCGGAGCCCGAGGGTGCCACCCCGGGGCGCGACCCGAACGACACCTCTGACGAACAAAGAAGGAACGACATGGCACGCCTCCAAGGTGTTGACCTTCCGCGCGACAAGCGCGTGGAGATCGCTCTCACCTACATCTACGGCATCGGCCGTACCACCTCGCAGAAGCTCCTCGAGGCCACCGGCGTCAACCCGAACACCCGGGTGCACGCTCTGGCTGAGGACGAGCTGGTCAAGCTCCGTGACGAGATCGAAGCCCAGGGCATCCAGACCGAGGGTGACCTCCGTCGTGAGGTCCAGGCTGACATCCGTCGCAAGATCGAGATCGGCAGCTACCAGGGTCGCCGCCACCGCCAGGGCCTTCCGGTCCGCGGCCAGCGCACCAAGACCAACGCGCGCACCCGCAAGGGCCCGAAGCGCACCGTCGCCGGCAAGAAGAAGGCCAAGTGACCCTGACGCGCTCTGCGCGTCGGTGATCACGAGCGCTTTCGCCTCGATCACACAGACCAGCCAACACAGGAGTTAATGCATGCCTCCGAAGACCCGACAGGGTGCGACGAAGGTTCGTCGCAAGGAGAAGAAGAACGTTGCTCAGGGCGAGGCCCACATCAAGAGCACGTTCAACAACACGATCGTCACGATCACCGACCCGACCGGTGCGGTGATCTCGTGGGCCTCGGCCGGCACCGTCGGTTTCAAGGGCTCGCGTAAGTCGACCCCGTTCGCCGCTCAGATGGCCGCCGAGGCCGCTGGCCGCCGCGCGATGGACCACGGCATGAAGAAGATCGACGTCTTCGTGAAGGGCCCGGGCTCGGGCCGCGAGACCGCGATCCGCTCCCTGGGTGCGATCGGCCTCGAGGTCGGCACCATCCAGGACGTCACGCCGGCTCCGCACAACGGCTGCCGTCCGCCCAAGCGCCGCCGCGTTTGATCCCCACCGAGACATAGAAGGAGACTGAAGAGTAATGGCCCGTTACACCGGACCCATGACCCGCAAGTCGCGCCGTCTCGGTGTCGACCTTGTCGGCAACGACGCGGCGTTCGAGAAGCGCCCCTACCCTCCCGGCCAGCACGGCCGCGGCCGCATCAAGGAGAGCGAGTACCTCCTCCAGCTTCGTGAGAAGCAGAAGGCTCGCTTCACCTACGGCGTGATGGAGAAGCAGTTCGCCTCCTACTACGCCGAGGCCCACCGTCGCGGTGGCAAGACCGGTGACAACCTGCTCCAGCTGCTCGAGGGCCGCCTGGACAACGTCGTCTACCGTGCCGGCTTCGCCCGCACCCGCCGCCAGGCCCGCCAGCTGGTCGTTCACGGCCACTTCCTGGTCAACGGCAAGAAGGTCAACGTGCCTTCGTTCCAGGTCTCGGCTCACGACGTCATCGACGTTCGCGAGAAGTCGCTGGAGATGACCCCGTTCATCGTGGCTCGCGAGACCCACGGCGAGCGCGTCGTCCCCGCGTGGATCGAGGCCGTGCCCTCGCGCATGCGCATCCTGATCCACCAGCTTCCGGTCCGGGCCCAGATCGACGTCCCGGTCCAGGAGCAGCTGATCGTCGAGTACTACTCGAAGCTCTGATCAACGCATCACGCAGTAACCACGGTGAGTCCCCGGCGTTCAACTTCATGCGAAGTCGTACGCCGGGGCCTTGCCAGCCCCACAGCCTTCCGTCATCACCCCTTGAAGTTCGGGTCCGTCAAATAGCGGTCGGCCCGGAAAGGACAAATCAGTGCTTATCGCACAGCGCCCCACCCTGTCGGAAGAGTCCGTCGAGGAGTTCCGCTCCCGCTTCGTGATCGAGCCCCTCGAGCCGGGCTTCGGTTACACGCTGGGCAACTCTCTTCGCCGCACCCTGCTCTCCTCGATCCCCGGTGCTTCGGTCACCTCGATCAAGATCGACGGCGTTCTCCACGAGTTCTCGACCATCGAGGGCGTCAAGGAGGATGTCACCGAGATCATCCTCAACCTCAAGGGTCTGGTCGTCTCCTCCGAGCACGACGAGCCCGTCACCATGTACCTGCGCAAGTCCGGTGCCGGTGACGTCACCGCTGCCGACATCGCCCCGCCGGCCGGTGTCGAGGTGCACAACCCCGACCTGAAGATCGCGACCCTGTCCGACAAGGGCAAGATCGAGCTCGAGCTCGTCGTCGAGCGTGGCCGTGGCTACGTCTCCGCCGTCCAGAACAAGGGCGCCGAGAACGAGATCGGCCGGATCCCGGTCGACTCGATCTACTCGCCGGTCCTCAAGGTCAGCTACAAGGTCGAGGCCACCCGTGTCGAGCAGCGCACCGACTTCGACAAGCTCGTCATCGACGTCGAGACCAAGCCGTCGATCGCTCCCCGCGACGCGATCGCCTCGGCCGGTAAGACCCTGGTCGAGCTCTTCGGTCTGGCCCGTGAGCTGAACGTCGACGCCGAGGGCATCGACATCGGCCCCTCGCCCGTCGACGAGCAGCTCGCCGCCGACCTCGCCCTCCCGGTCGAGGACCTGCAGCTGACCGTTCGTTCCTACAACTGCCTCAAGCGTGAGGGCATCCACACCGTGGGTGAGCTCATCTCGCGCTCGGAGCAGGACCTGCTCGACATCCGCAACTTCGGCGCCAAGTCGATCGACGAGGTCAAGCTGAAGCTGCACGAGATGGGTCTGTCCCTCAAGGACAGCGCTCCGGGCTTCGACCCGTCCGCCGCCCTCGCCGCCTACGGCGACGATGACGACGACGCGTTCGTCGAGGACGAGCAGTACTGAGTTGAAAGCGCCGGGCCAGGCGGCTTCGCCGCGGCCCGGCGAGCAAGTTCCGAACAATGGAAATCGCAGCGAAAGCTGCGTCTACCCCGGTACCTGATACGGCCGGAGAGAAGGAGCAGGCACGATGCCTACCCCGAAGAAGGGTGCCCGTTTCGGCGGTTCGCCCGCGCACCAGAAGCTGATCCTCTCGAACCTCGCCACCGCGCTGTTCGAGAACGGCCGCATCACCACCACCGAGGCCAAGGCTCGGCACCTCCGCCCCGTCGCGGAGAAGCTGATCACCAAGGCCAAGAAGGGTGACCTGCACAACCGTCGCGAGGTCCTCAAGACCATCCGCGACAAGTCCGTCGTGCACACCCTCTTCACCGAGATCGCCGAGCAGTTCGCGGAGCGTCCGGGTGGCTACACCCGGATCACCAAGATCGGTCCCCGCAAGGGCGACAACGCTCCGATGGCTGTGATCGAGCTCGTCAACGAGGCCTACGAGCCGAAGACCAAGGCTGCTCCGGCTGCCGCGGCTCCGGTTGAGGCTCCCGTCGAGGAGGCCCCGGTCGAGGAGGCTCCGGTCGAGGAGACCGCCGCCGACGAGACCGAGGTTGCTGCCGAGGAGGCTCCCGCTGAGGAGACCACCGAGGCCAAGGCCTGATCTGTTCTGAACTGTGGCCCGTCACCCGCGAGGGTGACGGGCCACTGTCATTTCCCGGAGCTCTGCTCGGAGCGGGCGAGCAGCCAGCAGATGACCCCGCCGGCGACCATGACGACGGTCGTCGCAACGGTTGAGATGGCCGACAGCAGCTGTGCCGCGGCGATGTTGTCGAGGGACATGGCGGGCGCGAGCGCGAGGGAGAGCGGCGTCTGCGCCACGATGAGCAGGACGTAGGTGATCGGCAGCCCGATCAGCCATCGGCGGCCGGACCAGGCGGCACATCCCCAGCCGGCCAGCACCAGCAGCAGGAGCATCGGAGCGAGAAAGCCGATGACGGCCGGGTTGTAGAAGTCCAGCAGTCGGATGAGGCCGTACCAGAACACCGTGCTCATCAGCCAGGAGAGCATCGGCAACACGATGCCGAGGAGCCGGCCCGTCGGGGTGCGGGCGATGACCGCGGCACCACCTGCGACCACGGCGTACAGCAGCGCGTTGAGCACCACGGTCACGACGTTGGAGATGGACATGCTGGCGACCGTGCCGCCGAGGGCGTACGTCAGGACGAAGCCGATCAGCGCGATCGCGATCTGCAGGACCACCACCGCCACGACCACGACAGTGGTGACGGCCATCGTCGATCGAGGGGCGGATCCGGTGGTGTGGGTCGGTGGCAGCGGCGTGGGGGACGGCGGGGGAGGCGGCGCGGGGTGGCTCATGGCCGGCAGCCTGCCGGACTCGCTGCGTACCTGACCACCCCATTCGGGCCAGTTGTCAGAGGCCGGCGAGGAAGGTGGCGCCGTCGATGCTGCCGGGCCCGGCGCCGGTGCGGGCGATGTCGTGGACCGCGTGCTGGATGGCCTCGTTGGCGGGTGTCGGGACGCCGTGGAGGCGACCGAGCAGGACGATCTCGCCGGAGAGGTAGTCGATCTCGACGCCGGTGCCGCGGGTGAGGCTCTGCCAGGTCGAGCTGTTGTTGGCGCCGCCGCGTCCGGTGATGTGGCCGGCTCGCCGGGTCCGGTCCTGGTCGGCGGTCACGACGCTGATCCCGGCGGCGGCGAGGGCGGACTCCGCCTCGGCCAGGCAGCGGGCGTAGATCTCCTCGCTGCTGGGGCCGGGGGCGATCGCGGCGTTGATGCCGTTGCCGAGGTTGTTGAGGAGCTTGCGGTGCTTCCAGGCCAAGATGTCGGCGCGCGGCTCGCTCAGGAACCCCGCCTTGACCAGGTCGTTCGCGATCGCCGTGGTGATCTCGTCGACGCCGGTGGGGTAGCGGCCGATGTCCAGGATGCCGGGCTTGTTGCCGGAGTCCTGGACGACGGCGCCCGGGGTCAGGAAGGTGGCGGGAAGGATGACATGGATGGCGTACGTCCGGGCGAAGCGTCGCAGGATCCGCGGCTCGTTCGCGACGCCGTTCTGCAGGGAGACGACCGGGGTGCTCGGCGGGGCGTAGGCCGCCAGGTCCTCGAGCGCGGCCTCGGTCTGCTGGCCCTTGACGCTGAGGAGCACGACGGTGTCCTCGGTCCAGGCGACCTGGCTCGCGCCCTCGACCGCGGGGACGTCGAGGGTCAGCACGCCGTCGGGGGTGTCGAGGCTGAGGCCGAGGTCCTGGATCGCGCGGAGGTGCTGGCCGCGGGCCACCAGGGTGACGTCGATCCCTGCCCTGTGCAGCAGGCCGCCCGCGACGCCGCCGACCGCTCCTGCTCCGAAGATCACGTAGCGCATGCGCCGAGTCTGGCAAACGACGTGGTCGCTGCGAGAATGGGGCCGTGCGCATCAGGATCGACCTCGCCTACGACGGCACCACGTTCCATGGCTGGGCGACCCAGCCGGGGCTGCGTACGGTCCAGGGGGAGCTCCAGGGCGCGCTGGCGACCGCGCTGCGGGTGCCGGGGACGGGGGAGCGGTCCCAGGTGTGGGTGACGGTCGCCGGGCGGACGGACTCGGGCGTGCACGCCCGCGGCCAGGTCGCCCACTTCGACATCGACGCCGACGTGCTCGAGTCGTCGCGCGGACGCTCCGAGCAGTCGCCGCTCGAGGCGCTGGTGCGCCGCCTGAACGGGATCCTCCCCGCCGACGTGCGGGTGCGGGCCGCCGTCGAGGCGCCGGTGGGTTTCAACGCCCGGTTCTCGGCGTTGTGGCGACGCTACGTCTACCGGATCGTGGACGACCCGGCGTACGTCGACCCGCTGCTGCGCGGGCACGTGCTCTACCGGACGCGGCCGCTCGACCTGTCGCTGATGAACGTCGCCTCCGCGGATCTCATCGGGCTCAACGACTTCGCCTCCTTCTGCAAGCCGCGCGAGGGCGCGACCACGATCCGCGACCTGCGCCAGCTCAGCTGGGAACGGCGCCCCGACGGCATCATCGAGGCGACCGTCCTCGCCGACGCCTTCTGCCACTCGATGGTGCGCTCGCTGGTCGGCTGCCTGATGGTGATCGGGGAGGGCCGCAAGGACGTCACCTGGGCCAAGGAGTCGCTGGCCTCGCGCTCGCGGTCCTCGTCGATCCCGATCGCGCCGGCCAACGGACTGACCCTCGAAGAGGTCGCCTACCCGCCCGACGAGCAGCTGGCGGCCCAGCACGAACGCACCATGAACCGCAGAGAGGCGAGCGAGCTTGACCGGGACTGACGACGAGCACTACTTCTCCGCCGACCCGTCGGTGCCCTTCGAGCGGATCCCCGTCTCGACGACCGTGTGGGACCTCGACCTCTCGCTGGTCTCGGGGTCCGGCGTCTTCGCCAAGGGGCGCCTGGACATCGGCACCTCGGTGCTGTTCAAGGAGACCGAGCCGCCCGCGCTGAAGCCGGGCGCGCGCGTCCTCGATCTCGGCTGCGGCTACGGCGTGATCGGGCTCGCGCTGGGTCTCGCGGTGCCGGAGGCGTACGTCACCGGGGTCGACGTCAACGAGCGCGCCGTTCTGCTGGCCAACGAGAACGCTGCGAAGCTCGGACTGGGTGACCGCTATCGGGCCGCGGTCCCGGCCGAGATCGACCCGGCGGTGACGTACGACGAGATCTGGAGCAACCCGCCGATCCGGATCGGCAAGCAGGCCCTCCACGAGCTCCTCCTGACCTGGCTTCCGCGCCTCGCCCCCGGCGGCCGCGCGGTCATGGTCGTCGGCAAGAACCTGGGCGGCGACTCACTCCAGCGCTGGCTCGGCGAGCAGGGCTACCCGACCGAGCGCATCGGCAGCGCCAAGGGGTTCCGCGTCCTCGAGACGCGCCGCGCTTGAACGGCACAGGTGCCGGTTTCCGCCGTCTCGCGCGTCTCACGGCCGGTCGCGCGGGGTGCGCTGCCAGACTCCGTCCATGACCAGTCCCACGATGACGCCCCCCGCGCTGACGAACGGTCAGCGCCTGGCTCGCTCCTATAAGGCCTGGGGTGTCTCCGCGCTGTTGAGCCTGGTGACGGTGCTGCCCGTCTACCTTGCCGTGACGAGCTCCGGGATCGAGCTGTCGCGGCTGGTGAGCGTGCCGGTGATGCTCGTCGTGGGGCTGATCGGGCCGGTCGTCGGAGCGTTCTTGAGCATGCGCGCCGGGCTGGGCCGGTTCTGCACCGGGGCCGCGTTCGTGATCATCGCGACCCCGATGACGAGCCTGCCGCTGCTGGCGATCCCGGCGTACGTCCTGGCGCCCTGGATCGCCGTGGCGATCAGCGAGGAGTCGGCGCCTCAGCGCCGGAACGGCTGACCGCTACCGCGCCGACGTGAGGGCCTCGCTGCTGACCTGGCCGACAGGTTCAACACCTTGCCGAAGTACCTCGCGTCCACGACGCTCACGGAGACCACCTGGAACGCCGAGGTGCGCCCCGGGGACGCCGTCGAGGCCGGCCTGCTCGACGAGCTCCACGTGAGCCTGTCCCCGTTCGTCGCCGGCTCCGGTGAGTCGCTGCTGACCGGCCTCGGCGCGACCGCGATGGACCTGCAGAACGTGACCGACCTCGGCAACGGTGCGGTCGTCCTCACGTACGCACTGATCCGGTAGCGCGCCAGGGACGACCTCGACTCACGGCTGCTCCTGTCGGCGCCTATGGCAGTGGGCGTGAGTTTGTGAATCGTTCACAAGCTCACGTCCACCGCCATAGGCAGGCGGGATGGTTCCTGGCGACCCGGCTACGCGCAGTCTGAGTATCCGTGCGGATGTGGCGACCTGCGGAGGTGGCCAGGCTCGATGGGTGAGCAGAGAACACCCCACTTGGTATGGCGACGTCATCCCTGCGTCTGGTGTGGTGGCTGCTCGCTGTTGCGCCGGGCATCGGCGCAGCAGTCGCCGCGATCCCGGGGGCTTCAGGGGCAGTGATCAGGCGGGGACGGGGTCCTTGGCGAGCCGGACGGGGAGGCGGTCGAGGCTGTAGACGACCGAGAGGTCGCGCCAGCCGAGGTCGCCGGGGTCGTCGGTGGCCATGGCCAGGTCGGGGAAGCGGCGGGCGAGGCCGGTGAGGGCGGCGCGGAGCTCCATTCGGGCGAGCTCGGCGCCGACGCAGCGGTGCATGCCGTGGCCGAAGGCGAAGTGCATCGTGTCGGCGTTGCGGAGGTCGAACTGCTCCGGCTTCGGGACCACCGCGGGGTCGCGGTTGGCGCCGGTCAGGCTGACCAGGACGACGGCGCCCTTCTTGATCGGTACGCCGAAGAGGTCGTGGTCCTCGCGGGCGAAGCGCGGGAACGCGAGCTGGACCGGGCACAGGTAGCGGAGCAGCTCCTCGACGACCTTGTCGACCTCGGCACGGTCGCCCGAGCGCAGGATCTCGTACGCCTCCGGGTTCTGCATCAGGACGTAGGCGCCCATGGAGAGCATCGAGGCGGAGGTCTCGTAGCCGCCGAGGAAGACGCCGTCGGCGAGGCCGCCGAGCTCGACGTCGTCGTACTCCGCGCCCTTGTTGCGGATGATCTCGCCGATCATGCCGTCGCCGGGGTTGGCGCGCTGCTGACGGACCTGCTCGATGAGGAACGTCCGGGTCTCGGTGGCGGCACCGAAGGCGCCCGCACCACCCTCGGAGAGATCGAAACGGGCCATGCCGAGCTTGTGGAACTCGTCGCGTACGTCCTCGGGCATGCCGAGCAGCTCACAGATCACCCGGAACGGGATCTCGAAGCCGAAGTGCTGGACCAGGTCGACCTCGGGGCCGTGGGCCTCCATGCCGTCGAGTGCGTCGGTGACGATCCGGTCGATCATCTCGTTGAGACGGCCGAGGCGGCGCATGGTGAACTCCGGGGTCAGCAGCCCGCGGAGCTTGGTGTGGTCGGGCGGGTCGGTCATGCCGAGGCCACCGATGCCCTCGGCGTCGGTGCGCTTGCGGGTGCCGAGCAGGTGGCGCATGTCGTTGGAGTAGGCGTTCTTGTCCGCCAGGACGTGCTTGGACTCGGCATGACCGGTGACCAGCACGATGTCGAGGCCGAGCACCGAGCCCAGCTTGGTGACCGGCGCCTGCTCGCGGCTCTCCGCGAGCATCGGGACCGGGTCGAGGCCGTCACGGCGCAGCGGGAAGGTCAGGTGCTCGGGGATCTTGCGCAGCGTGGTGATGTCGGGGATCGGCGACTCCTTGCCCCGCATCGCGAACTGCAGGGCAAGCTTGCGGACACGCTCCGTCACGGGTCGCGTCATCGATTTCACCTGGGCGGCAATCTGCATGCGGCCAGTCTGGACCATCGTCAAACCACGGTCATCAGGAATACCCCTGGTTTGACGATGTGTCTTGGATCACCCCTCAGGGTCGTCCCGGGATCACCCGTGGAGCACGGTCCTGAACAGCGCACACGTCTCCTCGATCGCCAGCTGCGCCGCCTGCGAGTGGTGGCCCATGGCGAAGAAGCCGTGGATGAGGCCGTCGCAGTGGTGGTAGGTCATCGGGACGCCCGAGCTCTCCAGCGCCTTGGCGTACGCGATGCCCTCGTCGCGCAGCGGATCGAACTCCGCGGTCACCACGACCGCCGGCGCCAGACCCTCCAGGGAGCCCTTGATCGGGCTCAGTCGCGGGTCGGCACGGTCGGCGTCGCCCACGTAGTGGTCGGAGAACCACTTCATCGTCGGCAGCTCGAGGAAGTAGCCGTGGCCGTTCTCGGCGTAGGAGGGGTAGCCGCTGGTCATGTCGGTCGCCGGGTAGATCAGCAGCTGGCCGGCGAGCTCGCGGCCCTCGTCGCGGAAGACCTGGGCGACCATGGCCGACAGGTTGCCGCCGGCACTGTCACCGGCGACCGCGACCCGGCCGTCGCCGCCGAGCGTCGCCGCGTTGTCGCTGACCCAGCGAGCGGCGGCCAGAGCGTCGTCGCAGGCAGCGGGGAACGGGTGCTCGGGGGCGAGCCGGTAGTCGACCGCGACGACCACGGCGTCACAGATGGTGGAGAGGTTGCGGGCCTGGTCCTCGTGGGTGTCGAGGTCGCCGACCACCCAACCGCCGCCGTGGAACATCACGATCGCGGGTAGTGGCCCCTCCGTGGCGGGCCGGTAGATGCGTACGTCCAGGTCGCCGGCCGGTCCCGGGATCACCGAGCTCTCCACCGATCCGACGGGTGGAAGCGGGATGCCCTCGCCCAGCGCGCGATAGAGCGCTCGCGCCGTCGGTGGGTCGAAGGACTCCAGGGGCTGGCCCTTCGCGAAGAGGGTGAGCAGGTCAGCGATCTGGCTGTCGAGCGGAGGCATGGCGACAGTAATATCGTTAATAGCCGAAATGTGTCGAGCGTCACGTTCTACTGATGGGACCGCTTTACGAATCCCAATGTGGAATAACCATTCGACACAGGTGCCAGACTGGACGGCTGTGGGACATGTGGACGTTGCTGGAGTGAGTTTCCAGCTGCCTGACGGACGGGTGCTGCTCGACGACGTCTCCTTCCGGGTGGGCGATGGCGCGAAGGTCGCACTGGTCGGCGCCAACGGCGCGGGGAAGACGACGCTGCTGCGGATCGTCATCGGCGAGCTGACCCCGACGACCGGATCCGTGGTGCGCTCGGGCGGCCTCGGGGTGATGCGGCAGATGGTCGGCAAGGGCTCCTCGACCGTAGGCGAGCTGCTGCTCTCGGTGGCGCCCGCGCGGGTGCGCGAGGCGGCGGCAGCCGTGGAGGCCTGCGAGCTGGAGCTGATGTCGTCGGAGGACGAGCGGCTGCAGATGCGCTATGCGACCGCGCTGTCCGAGTACGCCGACGCCGGCGGCTACGACATCGAGGTCGTCTGGGACGTGTGCACCATGGCCGGGCTCGGGGTGCCCTACGACCGGGCCCGCTACCGCTCCCTGGACACGCTCTCCGGCGGCGAGCAGAAGCGCCTGGTGCTCGAGTATCTGCTGCGCGGCCCCGACGAGGTGCTGTTGCTCGACGAGCCGGACAACTTCCTCGACGTGCCCGGCAAGATCTGGCTCGAGGAGCGCATCCGGGAGTCCCCGAAGACCATTCTCTACGTCAGCCACGACCGTGAGCTGCTGGACAACACCGCGACCAGGGTGGTCACGGTCGAGCTCGGTGCGTCCGGCGCCGGCAACAGCACGTGGACGCATCCTGGTGGGTTCGCCTCCTATCACGAGGCCCGCAAGGACCGGTTCCTGCGGTTCGAGGAGCAGCGCCGGCGCTGGGACGAGGAGCACGCCAAGATCAAGGCGCTGGTTCTGCGGCTGAAGGTCAAGTCGGAGTACAACGACGGGATGTCCAGCCAGTACAAGGCGGCCCAGACACGGCTCCGGAAGTTCGAGGAGGCCGGGCCGCCCGTCGAGCAGCCACGAGAGCAGGCGGTGCAGATGCGGCTGCGCGGCGGGCGCACCGGCAAGCGAGCGGTGGTCTGCGAGGCGCTCGAGCTCACCGGACTGATGCGCCCGTTCGACCTGGAGGTCTGGTACGGCGAGCGGGTCGCTGTGCTCGGCTCCAACGGCTCGGGTAAGTCCCATTTCCTGCGGCTGCTCGCCCGCGGCGGCACCGACCCGGACGTGGAGCACCGCCCGGTCGAGGACACTCCCATCGAGCCGGTCCGCCACCGTGGGAAGGCCAAGCTCGGCGCCCGCGTGCGGCCGGGCTGGTTCGTGCAGACCCATGCCCATCCGGAGCTGATGGGGCGTACGTTGCTCGACATCCTGCATCGCGGTGAGGCCACCCCTGACGGGCGTGGACGCTCGGGGATGGGCCGCGAGGCCGCCTCGCGGGTGCTCGACCGCTACGAGCTCGCGCACGCGGCGGAGCAGACCTTCGACTCGCTCTCCGGCGGGCAGCAGGCGCGCTTCCAGATCCTTCTGCTCGAGCTGAGCGGCGCCACCCTGCTGCTGCTCGACGAGCCGACCGACAACCTCGACGTCCAGTCCGCCGAGGCCCTCGAAGCCGGGCTGGAGTCGTTCGAGGGCACCGTCGTCGCGGTCACCCACGACCGCTGGTTCGCCCGTGGCTTCGACCGCTTCCTGGTCTACGGCGCCAACGGCGACGTCTACGAGTCACCGGAGCCGGTCTGGGACGAGACGAGAGTGGAGAGGTCCCGATGAGTGAGCTGGTGATCGAGCGCGTCGACCCGTTCGACGACGACGCCTTCGACGCGTGGTTCGACGTGATGACCGCGTCGTGGCTGGACGTACGCGGCCCCGACGCGGATCTGTGGGCGCGTGAGGAGCAGCGCGTCGAGCTGCGGCAGCAGTCCGAGAAGACCGACCGCCGCGCCTACGTCGGCCGGGTCGGTGACACGGCGGTCGCTGCCGCCTGGGTGGCCATGCCGCTGCTCGACAACCTGCACCGGGCGACGCTCGTGGTGGCCGTTCTGCCGACTCACCGGCGCCAGGGCCACGGCACCGGCCTGCTCGACCATGTCGAGGCGGAGGCTCGGTCCCAGGGGCGTACGTCGTTCACGGGTGAGGTCTGGTGGCCCTGGTCGCTCGGGTCCGGCGGCGAGGGATCACCGGGGCGGGACTTCGGGATCGCGCGGGGCTACGCGCCCGCCCTGGTGGAGGTACGCCGCCTGCTGCGGCTCCCGGTGCCGGACCACGTCCTCGACCGGCTGGCGGCGGAGGCCGCCGAGAAGCACGGCGACTACACGCTGCGGTCCTGGGTCGGCCGGGTGCCCGACGACATCGTCGAGAGCTGGGCGGTGCTCGACGCCAGCCTGGAGACCGAGGCGCCGACCGGCGACCTGGACGTCGAGGCGCTCGAACCCGACGTGGCGAGGGTGCGCGAGACCGAGGAGCTGGTCGCGGCCCAGAAGCGGACCCTCTACCACTCGGTGGCGGTGGACGCCGACGGCCGGGTGGTGGCCTACACGGTGATCGGCTACTCGAGCCTGGACGGCAACAGCTATCAGTGGGGCACCCTGGTCGAGGGTGCTCACCGGGGCCACCGGCTCGGGCTGGCGGTGAAGGTCGCCAATCTCCGACTGCTTCAGTCCGAGCGGCCGGAGGTGCCGACCCTGTCGACCTACAACGCCGAGGTCAACGCCCACATGATCCAGGTCAACGAGGCGATGGGCTTCGAGCCGGTCGAGTGGCTGTGCAGCATCCAGAAGCAGGTCACCTGAGGCGGGACGCGCACGAGCGCCTCATACCCGCGGGGACGGGCATGAGGCGCTCGGTCGTTGGCACCCCGCGGCGCTGAGGTTTCCGTCGGAAGCACCAGCGTCTTGCGGGGAGATCAGGTGGCGTCGGAGTCCAGGGTGATCTTGGCGCTCTGCTCCTTGCCGTCGCGGGACCAGGTCACCTCGACCTCGTCGCCGGGGCGGTAGGAGCGGACCGTGGCGACCAGGGAGTCGGAGCCATTGATCTGGTGCTCGTCGACCTTGGTGATCGTGTCGCCCTTCTTCAGGCCGGCCTTCTCGGCAGCGCTGTCCGCGGTGACGTCCTGAACGACGGCACCGGTGACGGCGGTCTGGCCGGACTGGGCGCCGGCGCTGTCGCCGACCGAGATCCCCATTCGGGCGTGGGTGGCCTCGTCGCCCGCCTTGAGCTGGTCGATGATCGGGAGCACCTCGTCGATCGGGATCGCGAAACCGAGACCGATGGAGCCGGCCTCCTCGCTCGAGGAGGAGTTGGACCTGATCGAGGCATTGATGCCGACCACGTTGCCGTTCATGTCGACCAGTGCCCCGCCGGAGTTGCCGGGGTTGATCGCGGCGTCGGTCTGGATGGCCGGGTAGACGGTCGCGTTGCCGGAGGAGTCGGACCCGACGTTGACCGGGCGGTCCAGGGCGCTGACGATGCCGGTGGTGACGGTCGAGTCCAGGCCGTACGGCGACCCGATCGCGACCACGTCCTGCCCGACCACGAGGTTGCTGGACTCGCCGATCGTGGCCGGGGTGAGGCCGGAGACGTTCTCGGCCTGGATCACGGCGGTGTCGGTGAGCGGGTCGGTGCCGACCACCTTGGCCGAGGCCGAGGTGCCGTCGCTGAAGTCGACGGTGATCGAGGAGCCCTGCTGATCCTGTCCCTGCTGCTCCTGCTGGTCCTGGTCGGGCGAGCCGGGGAAGCCGGGGTTGGTCTCCTGGGTGCTCTCGGAGGAGAGGTCGACGACGTGGTTGTTGGTCAGGATCAGGCCGTCGGAGGAGAGGATGATGCCCGAGCCCGAGCCGCTGCCCGCCTGGGTGGAGACCTCGATCTTGACGACCGAGGGCAGCACCTTGGCCGCCACCTTCTCGGCGGTGCCCTCAGGTGCGTCGCTGTCGACGACCTGGGAGCCGGTCGCCGAGCTGCCGCCGTTGCGGGCGCCGTCGTCCTGGGTCGAGTAGAACAGTGCCGCGCCACCGAAGCCGGCTCCGCCGCCGAGCACGAGGGCGCCGACGAGTGCCGTGGCAGCGAGCGTGGCCCGGCGCGCCTTGGGCTTGGGGGTCGTCGCGAGGGCCGCCGGAGGCGTCGACAGGACTGCGGTCGGAGCCACCCCGGGAGGCGGCGTGGTCGGAGCGGCGGGGGGCGGAGTCGTCGCGCTTGCGTCGGCGCCCGGGGGCGTCCACTGCGGCGGGGTCCCACCGGGCTGCTGCTGAGGAGTGGGTTCGGTCATGTCATTCAGTGTGCGCAACGTCGCTGTGAACCTGCTGAGACTGGGCTATGCGGTCTCGAAGAGATGCTTCAGGACCCGGCGAGGACGCCGACGACCGGGGCGAACGCCTCCATCAGTTCGTCGCCGACCAGGACGTAGGAGACGCCCAGCCGTTCCCGGCGCTCGCGGAGCTGGTCGGCCATCTCCTCGGCGGATCCGGTGACGACGCCGACGGCGCCCTTGGCAGCGAGCGCCGCGGGGTCGAGCCGGCCGGCCAGGTAGCGCGGAACGGTCTCGCCCACCGCCATCAGGTTCATGTTGAGCTCGGGAGCGGGGCGGTCGGCGGAGCGTACGTGGTCGATGGCCGCCAGCGCTTCCGGTTCCTCGGCGGAGAAGGGGATCCCGAGGGCGGCGACGTCGGCGTGCTCGCCCGCGATCCGCAGCATCCGTGGTCCGCCGCCGGCGATCAGGATCGGCACCTGCTGGGGTTCGGTCCCATAGGGCAGCACCGAGGCCTCGACAGCCCGGTGGTGGGGTCCGTCGACGGTGACGGTCTCACCGGCCAGGAGCCGCTTGATGATCCCGATGGACTCCACGAGCCGGTCCACGCGTACGCCGGGCGGGTCGAAGCCCAGCCCCAGCATCGCGTTCTCCCGGGCCGAGTCGGGCCGCCCGGCGCCGAGGCCCAGCTCGAAGCGGCCGCCCGCGAGCACGGAGAGCGTGGCCGACTCCTTGGCGACCTGGACGGGGTGGCGGAAGTCGTTGGCCAGGACGTACGTCCCGACGTGGAGCCTCGTGGTCACCGCCGCGGCGGCCGCCAGAGCCGGGAAGACGGCATGGCCGAAGGACACGTTGTCCGGCATGACGAGGGTGTCGTAGCCCGCGCTCTCGACACGGTGGGCGAGGTCGCTCCAGGCGGCGCCCGTGGGCGCCTGAGCCGCGACGACGCCGAAGCGGAAGGGTCTGGTCTCAGGTGTGGTGGTCATGCCTCCAGGCTGGTCCTGGCGGCGCGTGAGCGGATCCGCTCACCGGCGACCACGGCGTACGCAGATCCGCGCAGCCGCTATTCGCCCTCGATCCGCAGGGTCACCTGCTTGAGCAGGGCCGCCAGGTCCGTACGCCGCTCCGGACTCAGCGTCTCGAGCAGCCTGGTCTCGGCCTCGCCGCGCAGGTCCATCGCCCGTCGCCAGATCTCGATGCCCGCCTTGGTCGCCTCGACGCTGATCTTGCGACGGTCCTCCACCGATGTCGTACGCCGCACCCACCCGGCCTTCTCCATGCTGTCGAGCCGTCCCGTCATCCCGGCCGGACTGATGTCGAGGTCCTTGGCGAGGGTCGTGGGCGAGGCGTGGCCGGGGGTGTCGCGGATCATCAGCATGTGGAGCGTCTTGTACTCGAAGTCGGCCAGACCGACCTCGTTGGCCGCCGCCGCACGAGCATCGTCGAAGAACTTCGAGATGGAGCCGATCCGCACCGTGATCGCCTCGATCTCGTCGTCGAAGTCGACGTCGATCCAGTGGTCGCGCCACCGCGCGACGTGACGGTCGGCCCGGTCCTCCGGCAGCGCCTCGGGCGTGAGGACGATGCTCTCCGGCGTGGCACCGAGTCCGATTCCAGGCGTGGCCGGGAGGCTCCCGGGAAGGTCGGCGGAGTGGCGCATCTCGGGCATGTACAGATCCTAACTTCGGCACCGGTAATTCGCTGGCGAATAGTTCGCCAGCGAAGTAGATTCCGGGCATGACCACAACGCCAACGCCGACCAAGCGTCGTTCGCCGCTGCGGCACCGCAACTTCCGGCGGCTCGTGACCGGGACGGCGGCATCGTCGCTGGGCAACGCGATCACGCCGATCGCGCTGGCGTTCGCGGTGCTCGACCTCGGCGGGACCGTCACCCAGCTGGGCATCGTGGAGGCTGTCTTCGCGACCTGCCAGGTGGTGACCACGCTGGCCGGGGGAGTGCTCGGCGACCGGGTCTCGCGCAAGGTGATGATGGAGGGCACGGCCGCGATCAGTGCCGTGGTGGCCGGTGCGCTGGCCGCGACGGTGATCCTCGGGATCGCGACGATCCCCTCGATCGCGGTGATGGGTGGCCTCGCGGGCATCGTCGCCGCGCTCAACCAGCCCTCCGCGATGGCGATGACCAAGGTCGTCGTGCCGGCAGAGGATCTCGGTGCCGCCGTCTCGCTCCGTTCGCTGCTCCAGACCACCGCGTCGACCATCGGCTACGCCCTCGGCGGGGTGCTCGTCGCTGCCGTCGGCCCCGGCTGGGCGATCACCGTCGACGCGCTCACCTTCGCCGTCGCCGCCGTCGCCTACGCCGGCATGCGGGTGCCTCATGAACGACCGCCCCACAAGGCCTCGATGCTCGGCGACCTCGTCGAGGGATTCCGCGAGGTGATGCGGCACTCGTGGCTGTGGTTCCTCATCCTGCAGGCGCTGCTCTACCACCTGTTCTGGTCGGGGGCTCACAGCGTGCTCGGTCCGATCGTGGTCGGCGAGGGGATCGGCCGGGCGTCGTGGGGCTTCGCGCTGGCCGCGCTGATGGCGGGCTTCATCGTCGGCGGCCTGTTCTGCCTGAGGTTCCGCCCACGCCGGCTGCTCTCGGTCGGGGTGTTCTTCCTCGCGATGACCGGCCTCTTCCCGATCTCGATGGCGGTCTCGGACACGCTCTGGCCGATCCTGGTGGGCGCGTTCCTGCACGGGTTCGGGCTGCAGGTCTTCGACATCTTCTGGCAGATCGCGATCCAGCAGGAGATCCCCGAGGAGAAGCTCTCCCGGGTCTACTCCTTCGACATCGTCGGCTCGTTCGTCGCCCGCCCGCTCGGGCTCGCGCTGGTCGGCCCGGTCGCCGTCGCGGTGGGCTTCGACACCTGGCTGCTCGTGGTCGCCGCGGTGATCTCCGGCAGCGCCCTGATGTCGATCTCGTTCGCGGGCGTACGCCGTCTCGAGCGAGCGCCCGAGCAGGTCTAGAGCGGCAGGCCGAGCGCGACCAGGTCGCCGCGGAGCTGCTCGGCGTCGGTGAACTGGATCGCGTGCATGCCCAGCGCCGCGGCGGCGGCCACGTTGGCGGCGCTGTCGTCGATGAACACCAGCCGGTCCAACGGCATCCCGGCGCGCTCGGCGACGAGCTCGTAGATCGCCGGATCCGGCTTGGCCAGACGCACCTCACCGGAGACGACGACGTCGCCGAGCAGCTCGATCACGTCGTACGTCGCCGGAGCGTGCGGATAGAGCTCGGCCGACCAGTTGGTCAGTCCGAGCTGGGGGAACCCGACAGTGGCGAGCTCGCGGACCAGCTCATGGGTGCCGGGGACCGGCCCCAGCATGGAGAGCGGGAAGTTGTCGACGTACGCCGCTCCGGCGCTGAGCCACTCGGGCGCGTCGCCCTCGAGCGCGGCGAGTGCCTGCGCCCAGGTCCGTCCGGCGTCCTGGACGTGGTTCCACGACCGGAAGTCGTAGGACTCCAGGAACGCGCGGGCATCGGCGTCCCCGACTCCCGCCGCGATCGCAGGGAGCGGGTCCCAGCGGATCAGCACGTTCCCGAAATCCCAGACGACCCCATCCACCACAGCGGTGGACGGGGTCGGCATGTCGGGAACCGTCACGCCCAACGCACGTCGCGCGGGACGAAGGTGAGTCCGCGCTCGCCGGTGTAGATCTGCTTCGGACGGGCGATCTTCTGCTCCTTGTCCTGGACGAGCTCCAGCCACTGGGAGAGCCAGCCCGGCGTACGCCCGATGGCGAACAGCACGGTGAACATCTCCGGCGGGAACTCCAGGGCCTCGTAGATCAGGCCGGAGTAGAAGTCGACGTTGGGGTAGAGCTTGCGGGAGACGAAGTACTCGTCCTCCAGCGCGATCTTCTCCAGCTCCTGGGCGATGTCGAGGAGCGGGTTGGTGCCGGTCACCTCGAACACGTTGTAGGCCTGCTGCTTGATCAGCTTCGCGCGCGGGTCGTAGTTCTTGTAGACCCGGTGACCGAAGCCCATCAGCCGCTCGTTGCCGGCCTTGACGCCCTCGATGAAGGCGGGGATGTTCTCGACCTTGCCGATGCGGCGCAGCATCCGGAGCACGGCCTCGTTGGCGCCGCCGTGGAGCGGGCCGAAGAGGGCGCCGACGCCGGCGGCCACCGAGGAGTAGGGGTCGACCTGGGTCGAGCCGACCGAGCGCACCGCGTTGGCGGAGGCGTTCTGCTCGTGGTCGGCGTGCAGGATGAAGAGCGTGTCCAGCGCCTTGGCGATGCGCTCGTCCGGTGCGTACTTCGACTCGCTCATCTTGAAGAGCATCGAGAGGAAGTTGCCGGTGTAGGACAGGTCGTTGTCCGGGTAGACGTACGGCTTGCCCTGCGCGTGCCGGAACGCCCAGGCACCGAGCGTCGGCATCTTGGCGATCAGCCGGATGATCTGCAGGCGACGGTTGTCGGGGTCGGAGATGTTCGCGGCGTCCGGGTAGAACGTCGACATCGCACCGACCGACGCCATGAGCATGCCCATCGGGTGGGCGTCATAGCGGAAGCCCTGCATGAACTCCTTGATGTTCTCGTGCACGAACGTGTGGTAGGTGATCTCGTGCACCCACGCGTCGTACTCCTCCTTGGTCGGCAGGTCGCCGTGGACCAGGAGGTAGGAGACCTCGAGGAAGTTGGACTTCTCCGCGAGCTGCTCGATGGGATAGCCGCGATACTCGAGCACACCCTTGTCGCCGTCGATATAGGTGACGGAGGAGCGGCACGAGGCCGTGTTGACGAAGCCGGGGTCGTAGACTGCCAGGCCGGGGTTGTCCTCGTTGGCCTTGATCTTCCCCAGGTCGGCGGCGCGGATGGTGCCGTCGGTGATCGGGATGTCGTACTCCACCCCGGTGCGGTTGTCACGCACTGTTAGAGATTCGGTCACGATCAGCAACGGTAACCCTCTTGAAATCCCGTACGTAACTCGGCGTCCCACCCATTGGCCGATTTCGACTCAGAGTCGGAACCTGTCCCGTGCCGGTTTGGTGTCGCCGGACGGCTCGTCGTCGCCGAACCGGGTCAGCGCATCGCGCAGCCGATGAAGGTCGAGAGCGGTCTGCACCGACCGCTCGTTGAGGGTGTCGTCCTCTCCTCGGAGCGCACGCAACGCATCCTGGACCTCGGTCTCGCTCGGCTCCCCGGTCATGGGGACATAATCTAGGTGGCTTGTTCAAGGAGTGCGACCGTGGGTTGCGATGTGCCATGGATTCCGGGGTGGCAGTTTTCTGACAGCCCGGCCGAGCAGCATGGACGTGATGCTGCGGATTCACTTCACCTACGAGGATCTCGCTCGGGTCAGGATCGCCGATCGACCCGATGCGCTCTGGGAGGTGCTGCTCAGCCTGCATGTCCTCCAGACGCGCGGGCGTGCCGTGGAGCTGATGCCCTGGCGTAGGCAGACGCTGCGCTCTCTGCCACGAGACGTGGTGTGCCGGCTCGCCGAGATCGCGCCACCGCGCGGCATCTCTCCGGATTTCATGACGCCGTCGGGCGGCGCGCACGGGTTCGGCGACGGGATGGAGATCGCGTTGCGTACGCCGAAGTCCACGATCTCCACGCAGATCGCCGCCATGGCGAGCCAGCGCCGGCTGACCCCGTGGGTCGAAGCCGTGCGTCGCGCGGACGGATCGGCGCTGCGTACGTTGGGGCGGGCGGTGGCGATCTATCACGAGGGCGCGATCGCGCCGGTGTGGAGCTCGTTGACGGCCGTGGTCGAGGCGGACCGGCAGGTGCGCGCCCTGCAGATGTCCGGTGGCGGCCTCGAGGCCGTGCTGGCGGGCATTCCCGGCTGTCGCTGGCGGGCGCCGGTGCTGGAGATCGCCAACTACACCGACGCCGAGGTGCACCTCGAGGGTCGCGGGCTCCTGCTCCAGCCGTCCTACTTCTGCGAGCCGGAGGCCCCCATCAAGCTGTGCGACCCCGGTCCGGATCCGATGCTGGTCTATCCCACCGCCAAGCCGGCCACCGGGCTCACGGCCGAGTCGGCCTCGGGGGAGTCGTGCGAGGCGCCTGACCGGCCGCTGATCGCCCTGCTGGGGCGCACCCGGGCCGCGGCGCTCGCAGCGGTCCGCACGGGGTGCTCGACCGGTGAGCTGGCCCGCCGCTGCCAGATCTCGGTCGGCTCCGCCAGCCAGCAGGCGACCATCCTGCGCGAAGGCGGACTCATCACCACCCGGCGCGAGGGCAACTCGGTCCGTCACGAGATCACCAGGCTCGGGGTTCAGGTGCTGAGCGGGGCATCGTCGTCCTGATACACCTTTCGGCCCTCGCCAAAAAAGTTTCGGAGAAGGGCTGCCTGATCGGACCCTCGGAGGGTCATTCCTCCACATCCGATCTCATCGGAAAACCTCATCTGAAAGGCAGTCTCATGATCAAGCGATTCTTGGCCGCGGCGGCACTCGCGATGGCGGTCACCAGCATCTCCTCCGGCGCCATCGCGGCGGAGGGCGGAAGCGTGGACAAGGCGGCGAAGGGCGCCGGTACGACCGAGGGCGTGGTCGCGGCGGCGGTGTCGCCGTCGGTCTCGCCGGCGGCGGAGAAGGTCATCTACAAGTCACGCGGGCTGGTCGACTACAGCTGTCCGTCTGAGCGACTGTGTGTCGACGTGTGGGACCCGACTCGCGGCACGTACAAGATCTTCCAGTTCTGGCAGTGCCAGACGCATGCGCTGACCGCTTTCCTCGAGAGCCCCGGGTACCCGGAGATCGTGAACAACCAGACCCAGGGAACCGTGACACGCTTCCTGAACAGCTCGCGTGCGGAGCTGAAGGACGAGCGGTCGGTCGCGAAGCACGGCCGGCGCCCCATCGGCTGGGACCCGATCTACTACATCGACGTCTGCTGACCCGATAGGGCCGGCAGGCCGAGCATGACGGGCGATCTCAACCTCGAGGTCGCCCGTTCTGCGTCGCCGCCTCCTGGCCGGTGCCGTGAGCCACCCGCCACAGCAGCACCGCGACGGCCGCGCGCTGCCGTCCCCGACCCTTCATGGGGGCATAGCCGAGCTGACCGCTCAGCCAGGTCAGCCGCTCCTGCAGCGTCGAGTGGTGCACGTGGAGCAGCGCGGCCGACTGCCTCAGGCTCGGCTGGTCGAGCACCGCGTGGAGCGTGTCCACGACCCACGGATGGCCGGCGAGCAGCTCCTCCAGACGGCGTACGTCACCCACCGCCGCCGCTTCGTCCGCACTGATCCGCTCGGCGATGACGGCGAGTGCCCCGAGGTCGTCGTAGCAGACCACGGCGGGCGCGAGACCGCCGACGTCGGCGGCCAGCCTGAGGGCCGTGCGCGCCTGCTCCAGCGCGGTCGGCAGCCGGAGCGGGTCGGGAGCGACGGCCGCGCCTGCGCGGATGCCGTCCGGGATGGTGGGCGTGCCGGGGAGCAGCGCGACGACCAGGTCACCGACGCTGCTGACCAGCGTCGCGCGCAGGTTGGCCGAGGTGCTCAGGACGAGGGTGACGGGCCCGGTCAGGCCGAGCCGGGCGACCGCGTCACGCCGGTCCGCGTCGGTCGCATCGGGGTCGCACGCGATCCGGACCAGCCCGCTGGTCGAGGGATCGGACGAGCCGGTGCTGAGCGCCTGCAGCGCGCGGGCGGCCCGCTCGAGGATGAGCGCGTCGAGCGGGCCGTCGTCGCCGGCACGCTCCAGCCAGAGCCAGGAGCCGGGCTGGCCGGGGACGGGCTCGTGGCGCCACTCGCCCGCGTCCTTGCCGGTCAGGGTCCGGCCGTCGGGTGTGAACCGTTTGACCACTGCCCTCGCGGCGTCGTGGAGGCCGGCGGTGGAACCGGCCAGGGCCGCGGCGGCGCGTACGACCGCCGCGGTCGAGGCCCGCTCGTCCACGAGGCGGTCGAAGTGGTCGATGACGCGCAGCGCACTGGCCGTGTCGTCATCGACGACCTCGAGCTTGCCGATCAGATCTCGCACCTGAACCTCCCCTGCCTACTCTCGCCCACCGGAGGCGAGCGGGCCAGTGGATCAGCCCTCGAGCGCCCTGCGGACGAACTCGTCGCGGGTCGCGATCGAGGCGCGCGAGACGGCGGCGTGGCCGGCCATCATGTCGAACCCGTGGAAGCCGCCGCCCCACATGTGGAGGTCGACGCTGACACCGGCCTCCGAGAGCCGCCGCGCGTAGGACAGCGTCTCGTCGCGGAACGTCTCCGCCGAGCCGGTGTCGATGTAGGTGCGGGGGAGACCGGTGAGGTCCTCGGCGCGTGCGGGAGCTGCGTACGGGGAGACGTCGGGGCCGCCTCGACGATCGCCGAGCAGCGCGGTCCAGCCGAACAGGTTGGCACCGCGGTCCCACACGCCCTCGTCGTCGAGCATGCGGCTGCTGTGGGTCTCGAAGCGGTCGTCGAGCATCGGGCAGATGAGGATCTGGTGGGTCAGCTTCGGGAAGGCGCGGTCGCGGGCGAGCAGCGCGGTGCCGGCCGCGAGGCCGCCACCCGCGCTGGCGCCCGCGATCAGGATCCGCTCGGGGTCGACGCCGATCTCGGCCGCGTTCTTGGCGGTCCAGACCAGGCCGGCGTAGCAGTCCTCCACGGGCGCGGGGTCGGGATGCTCCGGGGCGAGGCGGTATTCCACCGAGACGACCACGGCGTTGCCGTCGGCGACCTGCGAGAGGAAGGGCTCCACGCCGAGGCGGCGGTTGCCGATGATCATGCCGCCGCCGTGGGTGTGGTAGATCGCCGGTCGCGCAGGACCCTCGACGGCGGGGCTCAGGATCAGCAGGGTGATGTCGGGTGCGCCCTCGGGGCCGGGCACCTGACGTTCCTCGACCCGGACGGCGCCGCCGACGGTCAGGTCCACCGGCTCCATGCCGGGGAAGCCCTCGTCGGTCTGCTGCCGCATCTCCGCCAGGTTCTCCTCGGTGAAGGCCGGGAGGTGCTGGCGGACCATCTCGAGCACCGGGGTCAGCTCGGCGTCGAACGGTGGTCGGGTAGGGGTGTCGGGGAAGATCTGGTCGCTGGTCATCGGGGGTCACTCCTTCATGAGCTGGGGGTGGACCCAGCCTCCCCCCGGTGCCGGTGGACACGGTACCCGGCCTGTGGCGGGAATCACACCGGCACCTCCCGCCATCCGGCGGGCCGGGCGGTGGGAGAAACCGATGTGCGGTCGAGGGGTACGCCGGGGGAGAATGGGTGACCTCATGTCCTCCGACCAGCCTGCCGCCGTCTCCGTGGCGATCACCTATCCCGCCGAGCTTCCGGTCACCCAGCGCCGTGAGGACATCGCGGCGGCCATCCGTGACCACCAGGTCGTGATCGTCGCCGGTGAGACCGGGTCGGGGAAGACGACCCAGCTGCCCAAGATCTGCCTGGAGCTCGGGCGCGGGTCGGCCGGGTTGATCGGCCACACCCAGCCCCGCCGGATCGCGGCGCGGTCGGTGGCGGAGCGGATCGCCTCCGAGCTCGGCACCGAGCTCGGGGACCTGGTCGGCTACCAGGTGCGGTTCATGGACAAGTCATCCAAGGCCTCCCGGATCAAGCTGATGACCGACGGCATCCTGCTCGCCGAGCTGCAGCGCGACCGCGACCTGCGGAAGTACGACACGATCATCATCGACGAGGCCCACGAGCGGTCGCTCAACATCGACTTCCTGCTGGGCTATCTGCGCCGGCTGCTGCCGCGACGCCCGGACCTGAAGCTGATCATCACCTCGGCGACGATCGATCCGGAGCGGTTCGCGGCCCACTTCTCGGATGTGCGGACGGGCGCGCCCGCGCCGATCATCGAGGTCTCCGGGCGCACCTACCCGGTCGAGGTCCGCTACCGGCCGCTGATGGAGCTCTCCGAGGAAGACGAAGAGGGCGAGGTCGTCGTCCGCGACCAGACCGAGGCCATCGTCGACGCGGTCAAGGAGCTCTCGGCCGAGGGGCCGGGCGACGTCCTCGTCTTCCTGCCGGGTGAGCGGGAGATCCGCGACGCCGCCGATGCCCTGGGCGATGCGCTGGGGCTGAACCGCGGCCGCCCCTCGACCGGTCTCGTGGAGATCGTCCCGCTCTTCTCCCGGCTCTCGGCCGCCGACCAGCACCGGGTCTTCTCGCCCCACACCGGCCGTCGGATCGTGCTCGCGACCAACGTCGCCGAGACCTCGCTGACGGTCCCCGGGATCAAGTACGTCGTCGACACCGGTGTCGCGCGCATCTCCCGCTACTCCGCCCGCACCAAGGTGCAGCGGCTGCCCATCGAGCCGATCTCACAGGCCTCGGCCAACCAGCGGTCGGGACGTACGGGGCGGGTCGAGGCGGGCATCGCGATCCGGCTCTACTCCGAGGAGGACTTCGAGGGACGCCCGGAGTTCACCGACCCCGAGATCCTCCGCACCAACCTCGCTTCGGTCATTCTCCAGATGGCCTCCCTCGGGCTGGGCGACATCGCCCGGTTCCCGTTCGTGGAGGCGCCGGACCGGCGCAACATCACCGCCGGCGTACAGCTCCTCGAGGAGCTCGGCGCGATGCGCGGGCAGCGGCTGACCAAGCTGGGCCGTCGGCTCGCCAGGCTGCCGATCGACCCGCGGCTGGCGCGGATGGTGCTCGAGGCCGAGCGGCTCGGCTGCGTACGCGACGTCATCGTCGTCGCCGCCGCGCTCTCGCTCCAGGACCCGCGCGAGCGGCCGGGGCAGGACCACCCCAAGGAGCAGGCGCAGGCCGACCAGCTGCACGCCCGGTTCAAGGACGAGACCTCCGACTTCCTGACCTGGCTCAACCTGTGGCGCTATCTGAAGCAGCAGCAGCACGAGCTCTCCTCCAGCGCGTTCCGGCGGCTGTGCAAGCGGGAGTTCCTGCACTACGTACGCGTCCGGGAGTGGCAGGACCTGGAGTCGCAGCTGCGCCAGGTGTGCCGGGAGATGAAGATCGACCTCGGCAAGGGACACCGCGACGTCATCGAGGCCTGCGCCGAGGACAGCGCCGAGGACAGTGGCGACAAGGCGGTCTACGACGCCGACGGCATCCACCAGGCGCTGCTCTCGGGGCTGCTCTCGCACATCGGGGCGCTGGAGGAGCGGGACAAGAAGGCCGACGCCGCTGCGGGGCGCGACCGGCGGCGGCCGGGGCCGCGGGAGTACGAGGGCGCCCGCGGGGCGAAGTTCGCGATCTTCCCGGGCTCGGTCCTGCACCGGAAGAACCCGCAGTTCGTGATGTCCGCGGAGCTGGTGGAGACCTCCCGGCTCTGGGCCCGGCAGAACGCCTCGATCAAGCCCGAGTGGGCCGAGCGACTCGGCCGTGACCTGGTCAAACGCACCTACTCCGAGCCTGTGTGGTCGCAGAAGCGGGCCTCGGTGATGGCGCGGGAGAAGGTGACCCTCTACGGCGTGCCGCTGGTCGCCGACCGTCCCGTCGCCTTCGGCAAGATCGATCCCGAGCTCTCCCGTGAGCTCTTCATCCGGCACGCGCTGGTCTACGGGGAGTGGCGTACGAATCACCGCTTCCTCCGCGACAACGCGAAGCTGATGGAGGAGGCCGAGGAGCTCGAGCACCGCGCCCGGCGCCGCGACATCGTGGTCGACGAGCACGCCCTCTTCGACTTCTACGACCGCCGGCTTCCGGCCGACATCGTCTCGGGTGCCCACTTCGACCAGTGGTGGAAGTCAGCGCGCCGGGAGAGTCCGGATCTGCTCGCCTTCGATCTCTCGATGCTCACCAACGACGCCGCCGGTGAGGTGACCGAGAGCGACTTCCCGGCCGAGTGGGACGCAGGGCCGCTCACCTTCTCGCTGAGCTACCAGTTCGAACCGGGTGCGGCTGACGACGGCCTGACGATCGATGTGCCGGTGGCGACGCTGAACCGCGTCGGCGCCGACGACTTCTCCTGGCTGGTGCCGGGGTTGCGGGAGGAGCTGGTGACCGCGCTGATCCGGTCGCTGCCCAAGCCGCTGCGGGTCAGCTTCGTGCCGGCGCCCGACAAGGCGCGCGCGTTCCTGAAGGAGACGCCGCCGGGGGAGGAGCCGCTGCTGATCGCCCTGGAGCGCTGGGCGCGCTCGACCGCTGGCGTGCACATCCCCCGCGAGGCCTGGGACTGGGAGAAGGTGCCCGAGCACCTGCGGCCGACCTACCGGGTCGTCGGCGAGGACGGTCGCGAGACGGCCCGCGGCAAGGACCTGGACGCGCTCAAGGCCCCGCTCGAGGGCGAGTTCGAGGCCGCGATCGCCGAGGTCGCCGCCTCGGCCGGCCACACCCGCACCGGCGAGACCTCGTGGGTCTTCGGGGCGATCGAGGCCACGGTGACGGAGAAGCGCGCCGGGCACGAGGTCACCGTCTTCCCGTGCCTCTCCGACGAGGGCGCGACGGTCGGTCTCGTCGTCGCCGGATCCGCCGAGGAGGCCGAGGCTCGTCACCGTCTCGGTGTCGTACGTCTGCTGCTCCTGGCGCTGCCCGACGTCACCAAGCAGGTCGTCGACGGGCTCTCCACCATGGAGAAGCTCGCCCTGGCCGGGTCGCCCTACCCCAGCGCCGCCGAGCTCATGGAGGACTGCCGCGCCGCCGTCGTCCGCCAGGTGGTCGACGCCCGTCCGCTGCCGCGGACCCAGGAGACGTACGCCGCAGTCCTGGCCGCCGCCGGCACGCCGGCCGACCTGGTCGCGGCCGTCCGGGCGGTCCTGGCCGACGTGATGCGGGCGCTCGAGGCCTATCGCGAGACCGACAAGGCGCTCTCCGGCCGGGCCGACATGTTCCAGCTTCCCGCGCTGACCGACATGAAGGACCAGCTCGCCCGGCTGGTGCACCGTGGGTTCGTCGCGGAGGCGGGCACCCAGCAGATCCGGCGGTATCCGACCTATCTGAAGGCCATCGTCGAACGCCGCCGCAAGCTCGACGCCGACCTGCGCGCCGACCGGACGACCCACGACCGGATCGCGTCGCTCCAGGACGCGTATCTGCACCAGGTCGAGGCGCTGGCCGAGGGCCGGCCGCCCGGGCCGCGGCTGCGGCAGGTGCGGTGGATGCTCGAGGAGTACCGCGTCCAGCTCTGGGCCCAGCATCTCGGCACCGCCGAGAAGGTCTCCGACGCCCGGATCCGCAAGCTGCTCGGCTGACCGACCCGTCCGGTCAGGATGCGTCCGACGGCGACGATGGCTACGCTCGTAGGGATGCCCAGAGAGTTTCATTCGCCGATGCGTCCCGGGGACGGCTTCTTCGACTCCCTCCTCGGGGGCGACGACCCTGCCCTGGTGCAGGAGGCGGCCGACGCGGCGGCGACGGCGCTCGTCCGTGGGGCCCGGGACAGCGACGACCCCGCGGTCGCCGAGCGGATCCTCCATCTGGCCGAGTCCGAGGGCATCGAGACGATCGCGGAGGTCTGGTCGAACTCGCCGGCCGAGTCGCTGGCCGGCTGCCTGTGGCGGCTCTTCCTGCTCCGCAGCTGGGTCTACGCCGACCCGGTCGGCGCCGCGCGCGAGTTCGACGCCGGCCGGGCGAAGGCGCAGGTCGCGCAGGTCGTGGCCGGTGTCGCGGAGCCCCCAGGCCCGGAGGAGCTCAAGGCGATGGTCGACGAGGTGCTGCGCGGCATCGCCGGCAGCGACTTCGCCGTGGTTCTCCTCCGCGCCGCGGCGTTCTCCCGCGTCATCGCCGCCGGCCGGGCGGCCCTGGACCCGGACGCGGCCGCCAAGGACGTACGCAACATGCTGCAGCTCTCCGAACAGCTCGAGGCCGCGGGACATGCCGAGCTGGAGCAGCGGCTGACCTGAGGTCGCCCCGCCGGTGCGGTAGCCTCCTGCTCGCTTTGATGTGGCTGAGGTTGGCCGCACCGTTACACTGGTGCCCGAACACGTCGGGCTGCGGCAGCCCCGGGTCCCAACTTCAGCCGCTTCGAGCGGCCTTGCGCCGTGAGGCGCTCCCGGTCCGGCGTGTTCTTTACTTTTCTCTGGAGCTGAGATGACTGACGACCAGCGCGCGAGCGCCATCTCCTACGACCCCGAGATCGGCGACGGCAACGCCGATCCCGGCGAGGTCGTCTGGGGGTGGGTGCCCTACGAGGACGACGAGACCCAGGGCAAGGACCGACCGGTTCTCGTGATCGGGCAGAAGGCCGACGTACTTCTCTGCCTGATGCTGACCAGCAAGGACCACGATCGTGACGAGGCCCAGGAGGCCCGGTACGGTCGGCACTGGATGGATGTCGGCACCGGCGGCTGGGATCGCGAGGGCCGGCCCTCGGAGGTTCGTCTGGACCGGCTGATCCGGATGGACCCCGCCGACGTACGCCGTGAGGGCGATGCGCTGGCCAAGGAGATCTTCGATGATGTGATCAAGGCCGCACGCGAGCACCTCGCCTGAGGCGGTTCTGGAGCCTCCTTCTCAGGAAGTGTCCAGGTACGTATCGTAAAGTGAATCGCTGGTAAACCGGGTCTGTGGTTCCATCACAGACCCGGTCCTGGTGTTGAGATGGAGGAAATGGTGCGGCGCACGCGGCTGGCAACGGCGCTTCTGGTGGCGGTTCTCTCGGCGTCCCTCGTCGCCTGCGGTGGTGAGCCGGCCTCGAAGCCCTCGCCGAGCGCCGCGACGAAGGCGCCGGCCAAGGTGAAGCTCGTCTTCGGGGTCTCTGGCCACAAGACGCTGGTCGACACCTACAAGCAGCTGGCCGCCGAATACACCCAAGGCGTCCCGAACGTCACCGTCGAGGTGAAGTCCTGGCCGACCGCCGACCAGCTCACCGCGGCGGTCAACAGCGGCGAGAAGGTCGACGTGGTGCTCACCCCGCGTGCCGACGTCGCGATGTTCGCCGAGGACAAGCGGATCCAGCCCGTCGACACCCTGCTCGAGGCCCGCAACGTCGACTTCGGGGACAAGTACTCCCGCGAGGCGATGGAGGACTTCTCCGTCGAGCGCCGCCTCGAGTGCATGCCCTACTCGGTCTCGCCGCAGGTCGTCTACGTCAACACCGGTCTGATCGACTTCGACGCCATGAAGGAGGAGGGCCTCCCGACCCCCAGCGTCCGGGCCGACGGCTCCCTGCGTGGCTGGACCCTCGAGCAGTTCAGCTCGGCGATGACCTACGCCACCGAGCACCACAAGGGTGTCCGCGGCACCTACGTGGAGCAGAACCTCTCCGCGCTGATGCCCTGGCTCGCCGGTGCCGGCGCGACCCTCTTCGACGACCCGCTGGTGCCGACGTCCACCGCGCTGGAGGACTCGGCCGGGGCGTACGAGGATCTGGTCGAGGCGTTGACCCAGCCCAACGTGCTGGCCACCGCGAAGGAGCTCAACGGGCGCACCCCGTTCCAGGCCTTCAAGCAGGGTCGCCTGGTGGCGCTGGCCGGTGACCGTTCGCTGGTCTCGGACCTTCGGGCGACCGACGCGACGGAGTGGGACGTGATGCCGATGCCGGGTGGCAACGGCACCACCGGCGACTACGCCGGACTGTGCATGGGCTCGGAGACCGCCGACCCCGACGCCACCGCCGACTTCCTCACCTACCTCATCTCGACCGAGTCGGTCGTGAAGATGGTCCGCACCGGCCACTTCGTGCCGGTCAACTCCGAGGTCGGCTACGCCCCGGTCTTCACCCAGCCCGAGCGCAACCCCAAGAACGCCCGGATCTTCACCGACACCGTGCGCGACATGCAGGTCCTCCCCGAGGCCACCCAGCTCGCCCAGCTCCAGAAGGTCGCCGCCGTCGCCGTCCGAGGCTCGTTCGCGGTCGCCGAGCCCGAGCAGGTCGAGGGCTACGCGGTCCAGATCGACGAGCTCTCCAAGACCGTCTTCCCCCAGCCCACGCCGCCGGCCTCCCCGTCCCCCTCCATCTCGCCCAGCTCTTAGCTGCCGAGGCGTCACGTACGTCGGTCGAGAAGTCGGCCCGGTCGGTCGAGCCGTCACGGCGATGCCGCTTCGGCCGTCCTTGGTGACGCTTCGGCCGACGTACGTGACGCCTCGGCCTGCGGGGGTGACGCCTCGCTCAGTTCGCCTCGGCGTGGAGGACTGCGTCGGTGAGGAGCGGGGCGGTGAGGGCGATCTGCCAGCCGCGGGCGCCGAAGCCGGAGAGGATCTCGATGATGCCGTCGAGCAGGGCGCCGGGGTCGCGGGTCTTCGGGGGCGTCCACATGGCGCGGCGCAGGAAGTCGGGAGTGAGCAGGTTCTCGGCGGGCAGGTTGCGCGCCTCGGCGAGGGCGTTGACGGACTCACGCGCCAGCGTGAGCCGACGGGCGGCCACGGGGTCCTTGTCGGCCCAGGCGCGGGGCGGGGGAGGGCCGTCCGAGCGCGGCGACCGCACCGGGAGCTCGTCCTCCTCCATCGTGACCGCGCGGTTGAGCGCCTTCACCCAGGAGGTCGCGTAGCGCTCGGCGCCTCGGCCGTGGAAGCCCTTCAGCCCGAGCAGCGCGGCCTTGTCCTGCGGGAGGTCCTGCGCGGCGGCGACGATCGCGGCGTCGGGAATGATCCGGCTCGGGGTGACGTCGCGCTGCTGCGCGATCCGGTCACGCTCGGTCCACAGCTCACGCACCGCGGCCAGGCCGCGGCGGCCGCGGACGCGGTGCATGCCGGAGGTGCGTCGCCAGGCATCGGTACGCACCGGCGCCTCGAACCCGCGCAGCCAGTCGAACTCCTGGCGGGCCCAGGTGTCCTTGCCCTGCGCGACGAGCTCGTCAGCCAGCGCGTCGCGCAGCTCGACGAGCACCTCGACGTCGAGCGCGGCGTACTCCAGCCAGGCGTCCGGCAGCGGCCGGGTCGACCAGTCGGCCGCGGAGTGTTCCTTGAGCATGGTGAAGCCCAGCACCGTCTCGACCAGGGTGCCGAGCCCGACGCGTGGATAGCCCAGCAGCCGGCCGGCGAGCTCGGTGTCGAACAGGACGGAGGGGTGCAGGCCGAGGTCGCTGAGACAGGGAAGGTCCTGGGTGGCGGCGTGCAGGATCCAGTCGGTGCCCTCGAGGGCGTCGATCAGCGGCTGCATCGTGGTCAGCTCGATCGGGTCGATCAGCCAGATCCCGGAGCCTTCGCGGCGCAGCTGGATCAGGTAGGCGCGGTTGGAGTAGCGGTAGCCCGAGGCGCGCTCGGCATCGATCCCGACCGGGCCCGAGCCGGCGGCGATGGCCGCGGCGGCCTTGACCAGGCCCTCGTCGGTGTCGGTCACCGGAGGCAGCCCGTCGCGCAGGGTCAACAGTGGGGCCGGAGCAGCATCTTCTGGTGTGTCCGGCCCCGTCTCGGCCTCGGTGTTCTCTTCGATCACGCGCCTCGCTGCCCTCGCCGGCTCGGCATGACGGTGACGCCCTCCGGCACCGGAGGGAGCCCCGCGGCCGTGCAGAGCAGCTCGCCCCAGGCTTCGGTGTGTGGTCGCAGGTCAAGGTCGCCCGAGGCCGTCCCCACCGGCGTCCAGGAGGCACGGATCTCGATCTGGGCGGTGCCGTCCTCGTCGGCCATCCCGCCGTAGGACTCGGTGGCGACGCGGGTCACGGTGCCGGCGGCGGCGACGTGCGAGGCGCCGTGACCGGACAGTGCGTCGAGGAGCCAGGACCAGCCGACCTCACCCAGCAGCGGGTCGCTGATGTGCTCGACGTCGATATCGGCCCGCGCGTAGGCCACCAGGCGGAACGTGCCAGGCAGTCCGTGCACCGTGCCCCAGGCGTCGTTGCCGTCGGGGTCGTGCAGCAGGATCAGCCGTCCGGTCGCCACGTCGACGTCGCCGACGGTCACATCTGCCGACAGCGCCGCGGCGTACGGAGCGATCCGCTGCGGCGCCGGCATCTCCTCGGCCAGCACCTCGGGCCGGAAGGTCGCGGCGCGCATTCCTTCCGCGGCGGACCGGAACACGGCTGGACCGCTCTCCGGTCCCGCGGCGGGACGCGACTCTCCACGGACGACCATGTGAACAGGGTATGTCTTCTGCGCGATTCGCGATGTGCGTACACGCCGCACCGGATGGGACCATTGCCAGGTGGCCCTCGCATCCTCCCCGTTCCTGCAGGCACTCGCCGGAGAAAAGCCGAGCCGTACGCCGGTGTGGTTCATGCGCCAGGCCGGACGGTCGCTGCCCGAATACCTGAAGGTCCGCGAGGGCATCGGCATGCTCGAGTCCTGCCAGAACGCCGAGCTGATCACCGAGATCACCCTCCAGCCCGTACGCCGCTACGGTGTCGACGCGGCCATCTTCTTCTCCGACATCGTGCTGCCCCTGAAGGCGGTCGGTGTCGACCTCGACATCAAGCCCGGTGTCGGCCCGGTGATCGCGAAACCGGTCCGCACCCTGGCCGACGTGGAGGCGATCCCGGACCTGACGCCGGAGCACGTCACCTACATCACCGAGGCCGTCCAGAACCTCACCGGCGAGCTGGCCTCGATCAACGGTGGGACGCCCCTGATCGGCTTCGCCGGCGCCCCGTTCACCGTGGCCTCCTACCTGGTCGAGGGTGGCCCGTCGAAGGAGTACGCCAAGACCAAGGCGCTCATGTTCGGTGCCCCCGACGTGTGGGACGCCCTGATGCGCAAGATTGCCGGGATCTCCGGCGCGTTCCTGGAGGTCCAGGTCCGTGCGGGTGCCTCCGCGGTGCAGCTCTTCGACTCCTGGGCCGGTGCATGCACGCCCGCCGACTACGAGCGCCACGTGCTGCCCTACTCCACCCAGGTGATGACCCGGATCGGCGAGCTCGGTGTCCCGCGGATCCACTTCGGCGTCAACTCGGCCATGCTCCTTCCGCTGATGGGCAGCGCCGGTGCCGAGGTCGTCGGCGTCGACTGGCGTACGCCGCTGGACTGGGCGATCACCCAGCTCGGCGACGAGTTCGGAGTCCAGGGCAACCTCGACCCCGCCCTCGTCTTCGCGCCCACCGAGGTGATGCTCGAGCAGGCCGGGAAGATCATCGAGACCGGGCGTCGCGCCAAGAGCCACGTCTTCAACCTCGGCCACGGCGTCATCCCGAGCACCGACCCCGACCAGCTCGCCCGGCTCACCGAGTTCGTGCAGAGCTACGAGCCGGCCGAGGGCTGAGCGCGAGAGGGTCGAGCGCGGGCGGCCGTCTCGGCGAGCAGGTCGAGGAGGCTGCGCGCTCCCGAGGTCGTACGTGCGTTGTGCCGTCGCACCGCGACCATCGTCACCCGGGAGCGGTCTCCGGCGAGGGGACGTACGGTGATGTGCCCGCCGGTCTCGCGCGGGTCGCCGACGACGCTGTAGTCGGGCAGCAGGGTCAGTCCGAGGCCCTCGCCGACCATCATCTTGCCCATCTCGGCGCCGTCGGTGGCGTGCCAGTGGTGGGGGAGGTCGCGACCGAAGACGCGGTGGGCGAAGCGATACATCAGGTAGCCCGAGCGCATGCCGACGAACGGCTCCTCGCGGAGCTCCTCGACGGTGATCTCGTCGCGGGACGCGAGCGGGTGGTCCGCGGGCAGCACCACGATCGGCCGTCCGTGGAGGAGCACGGTGCCTTCGACCGTCGGCGGCAGGTCGTCGCCGTCGAGCAGGTTGACCAGGCCGATGTCGATCGTGCCCTCGACCAGGGCGAGGTAGATGTCCTCCTGCACCATGGTGCGGACCTCGACGCTCGTGCGTGGATGCTCCTCGCTGAAGCGACGCAGCGTCGGTAGCAGCACCGTCGAGGTGCCGGCGTGGACCGTGCCGACCCGCACCGAGCTGACCCCGGCGTGCTGGTCGCCGGCGGCCAGACGGAGCCGGTCGACGGCCTCCAGGACGTCCGACATCGAGTGCAGCAGCTCCTGACCCTCGCGGCTGATCCGGGCGCCGGCGCGGCGCCGGTCGAGCAGGGTCACGCCGAGCTCGCGCTCGAGCTTGGTGATCGCCTCGCTCAGGGCAGGCTGGGAGATGTGGAGCTGCTCGCTCGCGCGGCGCAGCGAGCCGTACTGGGTCACGGCCGCGATGTACTCCAGCTGCTCGATCCTCACGCTGTCCTCTCGTCGTTCGGTGATCGGTCATCCCGAGCGGGTGATCGGTGATCACTGGCGTCCGGCCAGCACCCTCGCGCCCATTCTCTACTAATTTAGTCAACTAAGAAGAACGACTTCCACGACGCAAGACCGAGAGGGCGCGATGACAACCGAAGCTGTACGCAACGCCGCGGAGTTCGGCGCGGCACCCACGACCCCGGAGGGCTGGGTCGACCGTGCCCGCGAGGTGGCCACCAGGCTCTCCGTGGACGCGGTCGCCCGCGACCGGGCCAACCAGGTCCCGACGTACGAGGTGAACCTGCTCAAGGAGAGCGGCCTGGTCACCCTGCTCGGCCCTGCCGAGCACGGCGGCGCCGGCCAGGACTGGACGACCGCGCTGCGCGTGATCCGCGCGGTGGCTGCCGGCGACGGCTCGATCGGGCAGCTGCTCGGCTACCACTACCTGTGGGCCTGGGCGGCACGGCTGGTCGGCACCCCGGAGCAGGTCGCCGCCGTCGAGCAGCTCTACACCGAGAACAACTTCTTCTTCGGCGGCGCGGTCAACCCGCGCGACGACGACCTGGTGATCAGGGTCGAGGGCGACGAGCTCGTCTTCACCGGCCGCAAGTCGTTCTCGACCGGCGGACGGATCTCCGACCTGACCGTGCTCGAGGGGGTCATCGAAGGCACGGAGAAGCATGTCTTCGCGATCGTCCCGACCCAGCAGGAGGCCATCGTCTTCGCCGGCGACTGGGACAACCTCGGCCAGCGGCTCACCGAGTCCGGCGCCGTCGAGATCAACGGCGTGCGGGTCCCCTGGGAGTCGGCGGCCGGTTACGTGAAGCAGGCGGACGGGACGTACGAGTTCGTCCCGCGGGTCTACAACACGCTCAACGTGCCGATCATCCAGCTGATCTTCACCAACTTCTACCTCGGCATCGCCGAGGGCGCGCTGACGACCGCCGCGACCTACACCCGCGACACGACCCGCGCCTGGCCCTATGCCGGTGACGTCAAGGAGAAGGGGAGCGAGGAGTTCTACATCCAGGAGACGTACGGCGACCTCACCTCGAAGCTGTGGGCTGCTCAGGCGCTGGCCGAGCGGGCCGCGGGCCTGATCGAGGCGATCAACGCGCACGCCGACGAGGTCACCGAGCAGGAGCGCGGCGAGGCGGCGGTCGTGATCGCCGCGGCCAAGCAGGTCGCGATCGACGCCGGCCTCGAGATCGGCACCAAGGTCTACGACCTCACCGGCGCCCGGGCGACGTCCAACAAGGTCGGCCTGGACATCTTCTGGCGCAACATCCGGACGCACTCGCTGCACGACCCGGTGGCGCACAAGCGGGCCGAGGTGGGCCGCTACGCGCTGCTCGGCGAGATCCCCGCGCCGACCTGGTACACGTGAGCCGCCTGCGGTGATCAGCAGGGCCTCTCGCCCTGTCGCTGCCTGATAGGCGGCACCTATCACGGGATCGGGTCTTCCGGTGGTCCACATCGGGAGATCCGGTCCCGTCTTCTGTTTAATCAGATAAGTTTAATAGACATTAACGAACCGAGGAGACCAGCATGACTTCACCGGCAACCGAGCCCCTGAAGTTCGCCTACTGGGTGCCCAACGTCAGTGGCGGCCTGGTGGTGAGCAAGATCGAGCAGCGCACCGACTGGAGCTACGACTACAACAAGAAGCTCGCGCAGCTGGCCGAGAACAACGGCTTCGAGTACGCCCTCTCCCAGGTGCGCTACATGGCCTCCTACGGCGCGGCCTACCAGCACGAGTCCACCTCGTTCTCCCTCGCGCTGCTGCTGGCCACCGAGCGGCTCAAGGTGATCGCCGCGGTCCACCCGGGGCTGTGGCAGCCCGGCGTGCTCGCCAAGTTCCTGGCCACCGCGGACCACCTCTCCGGCGGCCGCGCGGCCGTCAACGTGGTCAGCGGCTGGTTCAAGGACGAGTTCACCCAGCTCGGTGAGCCATGGCTCGAGCACGGCGAGCGCTACCGCCGCTCGGAGGAGTTCATCCGCTACCTGCGCGAGATCTGGACCTCCGACTCCGCCGAGCTGAACGGCGACTTCTACCGGCTGCACGACTTCGACCTGAAGCCGAAGCCGCTGGCCGGCGAGGGCCGGCCGCACCCGGAGATCTTCCAGGGCGGCAACTCCTCCGACGCGAAGGCGATGGCCGGCCGTGTCTCGGACTGGTACTTCGCCAACGGCAACACCCCCGAGGGCCTTGCCGCGCAGATCGCCGACGTCAACGCGGTCGCCGAGCCGCTCGGTCGTCGGGTCCGGTTCGGGATCAACGGCTTCATCGTCGCCCGCGACACCGAGAAGGAGGCGCGCGACACCCTCAGGGAGATCATCGACAAGGCCGACCGCGAGGCGGTCGAGGGCTTCGGGTCCGCGGTCAAGCAGGCCGGGCAGTCGACCGGCGACAAGACCGGGATGTGGCAGGACTCCAGCTTCGAGGACCTGGTGCAGTACAACGACGGCTTCCGGACCGGGCTGATCGGCACGCCGGAGCAGGTCGCGGAACGGATCGTGGAGCTCAAGCGGGCCGGAGCCGACCTGATCCTCGGCGGCTTCCTGCACTACCTCGAGGACGTGGAGTACTTCGGCCGACGCGTCCTCCCGATCGTGCGCGAGCTCGAGGCGCAGCAGCTGGAGCCTGTGGCTTGAGCGCGACGGAGATCGCCCGGCTCGATGCCGAGACCGCACCGCTGGTGGCCCGGCGGCTGGCCGACGAGCTCGCGCTCGGCGACGGTGGACGCGACCGGGTCAGGGCGCTGCCCTACGACCAGGTCAAGGCGTACGCCGCCGCCGGGCTCGGTGCGCTCACCGTCCCGCTCGAGTTCGGCGGTCCGGCGCTCCCTGCCACGACCGTGGCGGAGGTGTTCCGGCTGGTCTCGTGGGGTGATCCCAACGTCGGCCAGGTCCCGCACAGCCACTTCACCATGCTCAATGGGCTCCGTCTCAACCAGCTCCGGCTGAACGGCACCCGTGACCTGGCGCAGCGGATCTACAGCGAGGTGCGGGCCGGGGCCCTGGTCGCCAACGCGCAGTCGGAGTTCGGGACCAAGCACGTGCGGGACATCCGCACGACTCTCACGCCTGCCCGGCAGGAGGGGGAGTGGCTGCTGAACGGCGAGAAGTTCTACTGCACCGGCTCGCTCTTCGCCGACTACCTCGCCGTGCTCGCGCGGCGTGACGTCGACGGGCCGCTGCAGGTGGCGTGGGTCCGTACGGAGACTCCCGGCGTCGAGATCGTCGACGACTGGGACGCCGTGGGGCAGCGTACGACTGGTTCCGGAACAGTTCGCTTCACAAACGTTCCCGTAGCAGACGATTGGGTGACGCCGTTCGCGGTCGCGTTCGACGTGCCGACGACCTACGGCGCCTTCGCCCAGCTGCTCCACGCGGCCATCGACGCCGGGATCGCCCGGCGGGCTCTGGACGAGGCCTCCGAGTTCGTACGCACCAAGTCCCGCCCCTACGCCGACGCCGTCGCACTCGCCGGGGTCGAGACGGCCGCGCAGGACCCGCTGGTCGTCCACGCCTTCGGCGAGATGGAGCTGGCCGTACGCAGCGCCGAGGCGCTCCTCGCCGAAGCGGGCCGACGCGTCGACGAGGCCGACGCGGATCTCACCGCCGAGTCGGCCGCGGAGGCGAGCCTGGCGGTGGCGGCCGCCCGCGCGTCGACCGCGAAGGTGTCGGTCGACGTCACCAGCCGGCTGCTCGAGGTCTCCGGCGCCCGGTCGGCTCTGACGTCCACCAACCTCGACCGCCACTGGCGCAACGCACGCACCCACACCCTCCACGACCCGGTGGCCTGGAAGGTCCAGCACCTCGGGCGCTGGGCCGTCGACCGCACCCCGCCGCCTCGGCACGGGCAGATCTGACCTCCCCGCATCCCCCACACATCCCACGCGAAAGGCAGCGATGAGTTCCCTCAAGTTCCACTGGTTCCTCCCGACCAACGGCGGCGACGGCCGTCACGTGATCGGCGGCGGTCACGGCGTCAGTGCGCTGGCGGCGGGCCGTCCGGCGACGGTGCCCTATCTCGGCCAGATCGCGCGCAGCGCCGAGCAGCTCGGCTTCGAGGCGGCGCTGACGCCGACAGGCGCGTGGTGCGAGGACGCCTGGGTGACGACCGCGATGCTCAGCTCCCTTTCGGAGCGGCTGAAGTTCCTGGTCGCCTTCCGGCCGGACTCGGTCTCGCCCTACCTGGCCGCGCAGATGGCCGGCACCTTCCAGAACCTGTCCGGGCAGCGGCTGCTCCTCAACGTCGTCACCGGCGGTGAGGACCACGAGCAGCGGATGTACGGCGACTTCCTGGCCAAGGACGAGCGGTACGAGCGGTGCGGGGAGTTCCTGCACATCGTCCGCCGGCTCTGGGCGGGCGAGACGGTGACCTTCTCCGGGAAGCATCTCTCGGTCGAGAACGCGCGCCTGGAGCAGCGGCCCACGCCGGTCCCGGACGTCTACTTCGGCGGCTCCTCGCCGGCCGCGCTGGAGGTCGCCGCAGAGCATGCCGACGTCTACCTGACCTGGGGCGAGCCGCCGACCGCGGTGGCGGAGAAGATCGCACGAGTGAAGAAGCTGGCCGCCGACCGCGGGCGCGAGCTCCGCTTCGGGATCCGGCTGCACTCGATCGCCCGCGAGACGTCGTCGGCCGCCTGGGCGGAGGCCGACCGGCTGCTGGAGAACATCTCCGACGAGGACATCGAGCGCGTCCAGGCGGGGCTCTCCCGCAGCGCCTCGGAGGGTCAGCGACGGATGCTGGAGCTCAACCAGGGCTCGCGTGACGGGCTCGAGATCCACCCCAACCTGTGGGCCGGCGTCGGGCTGGTCCGCGGTGGTGCCGGGACCGCGCTGGTCGGGTCCTACACCGAGATCGCGGACCTGATCGAGGCCTACCACGCGGTGGGGATCACCGAGTACGTGCTCTCCGGCTACCCGCACCTGGAGGAGTCCTACTGGTTCGGCGAGGGCGTCCTGCCCGAGCTCGCCCGCCGGGGCCTGTGGTCCCACCCCGCCCCCGTTGCCGGCCGAGGGGCGGCGGTGCCCTTCGGCGCCGCGGCCCAGTAGGAGGTCCTCATGTCTGCTGTCTCCCCCACGGGCACAGCCAACCCGAAGCGGGTCGCGCTCGCGGCCTCGGTCGGCGCCACCATCGAGTGGTACGACTTCTTCCTCTACGGCACCGCCGCCGGCCTCGTCTTCGACAAGCTCTACTTCAACGGGCTCAGCGGCACCGCCGCGACCTTCGCCTCCTTCGGCACCTTCGCCGTCGGGTTCCTGGCCCGCCCCGTCGGCGGCCTGATCTTCGGGCACTTCGGCGACCGGATCGGCCGCAAGACCATGCTGATCTGGACGCTCGTGATCATGGGGGTGGGCACCTCGCTGGTCGGGCTGCTCCCGACGTACGACTCCATCGGGGTGCTCGCCCCGATCGCGCTCGTGGTGCTCCGGATCCTGCAGGGGATCGGCGTCGGCGGTGAGTACGGCGGCGCGGTGCTGCTGGCCACCGAGTACGCCCCGGCCGGGCGCCGTGGGCTCTACGGCAGCTTCGCGCACATCGGCGTCCCTGGCGGGCTGGTGCTCGCCTCAGGTGCGTTCGCGATCGCCTCCCAGCTGCCCGACGCTGCGTTCCTGGCGTGGGGATGGCGGGTCTGCTTCCTGATCTCGATCGTGCTGCTCGCCATCGGCGCCTGGATCCGGCTCTCGATCATGGAGACGCCTTCGTTCCAGGAGGTGCAGGCCGAGAAGAAGGTCTCCAAGCTGCCGGTCGCCGAGCTCTTCCGGCGTCAGCCGCGCACGCTGCTGCTCGGGATGGGGACCCGGTTCGTGGAGGGGTTCACCTACAACCTCTACTCGGTCTTCCTGCTCTCCTACGCGGTGTCGGACGCCGGGCTGAGCCGGTCGGTGGTGCTCAACGCGATCATGGCCGGTGCGCTGCTGGGTGTGGTCATGACCGTCGTCTCCGGAGCGCTGAGCGACCGGTTCGGACGACGGCCGGTCTACACGGTCGGGGCCGTGCTGGGGCTGGTGATCGCCTTCCCGGTCGCGGCCGCGGTGCAGTCCGGCGCGGTGGTGCCGTCGGTGGCGGCCTTCGTCGGTGGGCTGGGCCTGGTCTACGGCACCGTCTACGGGCCGCTGGCGGCGTTCTGGAGCGAGCTGTTCGACACCCGCTACCGCTTCTCCGCGCTCAACGCGCTCTACCAGATCTCAGGAGTGGTGGCCTCCGGGCTGACGCCGCTGATCGCGGCTGCCCTGGTGGCACTCTCCGATGACCGCTCGCTGTGGTGGGTGGCCGGCTACAACGTCGTGGTCGCCGTGATCAGCCTGACCTGCATGTGGCTGCTGCCGGAGACCCGTGGCGAGAGGCTGCGGGACACGGCGGTGGACGAGGCGCGGGCAGCGCCCGCGAGAGAGGTGGTGGCGCGATGACGAGTCCGCTGCGTACGAATCAGGATCTCGACCCGGCCGCGCTCCGGCAGGCCTTCGGGGTCTTCCCCAGCGGGGTGGTGGCGGTCGCCGCGGTCGTCGACGGACGCCCCGTCGGTCTGGCCGCTTCGTCGTTCACCTCGGTGTCCCTGGACCCGCCGCTGGTCTCCTTCTCGGTGGCCCGGACCTCGAAGACGTGGCCCGACCTGCGGCGCTCCTCGCACCTGGGCGTCACCGTGCTCGCCGAGCACCACGGCGAGGTCTGCCGCCAGCTCGCCGGCCCGGTCGACTCCCGCTTCGACGGGTTGGTCGTCAGCGCATCCCGCGACGGGGCGCTGACGTTGGACGAGGGCCTGGCCCAGTTCGACTGCACCGTCTACCGCGAGGTCGAGGCCGGCGACCACATCGTCGTACTCCTCCAGCTCCACGCCGCCGACCACGGCGCCGGCCGCCCGCTCGTCTTCCACCGCTCCAACTTCGGCCGGCTCGCCGGCTGACCCCACCCTGCCGAGGCGTCACCCCCGTCGGCCGAGGCGTCACGTACGTCGGTCGAGACGGCATCCCGGTGCCAACTCGGCCGACGGGGCTGACGCCTCGGCACTAGAGTCCGGGTGTGGATACCTTCGGAGCCATCGCTCTCTTCGGTCTGATCCTGCTCTACTTCGTGATCGAGTCGTCGGCGACCAAGACGCGGACGGACCTCACCCGCCGGCTGAACCGGCTCGAGGACAAGGTCGATCTGCTCCTGAAGCACGCGGGGGTGGAGGAGCCGCCGTTGCCACGTCAGGACGAGGTGGTGGCGCTGGTGCGCGCGGGCAAGAAGATCGAGGCGATCAAGGTCTACCGGGAGGCGACCGGGGTCGGGCTGGCCGAGGCCAAGCGCGCGGTGGAGCAGCTCACCTGACGTACGCCGGTGCGATGGCCGATGCGACACTGGACTCGTGCGTGTCATCGTCGTCGGAGCAGGGATCGCCGGGCTGACCGCGGCCCGCGATCTGTCCCTGAAGGGGCACCGGGTCACGGTGCTGGAGGCCTCGGACCGGGTCGGAGGAAAGATCCGCGGGGAGTCGGTGGCCGGGCAGGTCGTCGACGTCGGGGCCGAGGCGATGCTCAACCGACGGCCCGAGGGCGTCTCGCTGGCCAGGGAGATCGGCCTCGACGTCGTACACCCCACTGGCGCGAAGTCCTCGATCTGGTCGCGTGGCGCGCTGCGGCCGATTCCGCGCTCGATCATGGGCGTACCTCTCGACCTGGCCGCGCTCGAGTCGGCCGGTCTCCTCTCCGAGGAGACCCTGGAGGTCGTACGCCGCGAGCCCACGCTCCCACCTGCGAAGACGGACGAGGACATCTCGGTCGGTGACTTCATCGCCTCCCGGTTCGGGGACGAGACGGCCGATCGGCTGGCGGATCCGCTGCTGGCCGGGGTCTACGCCGGTCATGCCCGCCGGATCTCGGTGAAGGCGGCCGCCCCGCAGCTGTTCATGCTCGCCGAGAAGGGGTCGCTGCTCGAGGCCGCCGCGGCGCTGCCGAGCTCGGACGTCCCGGTCTTCGCCGGGATCGAGGGCGGGATGTCGCGGTTGCCCGAGACCCTCGCCGAGGGTCTGGACATCCGGTTCGACACCCCCGTCGACACCGTCACCAGGACCCCGCAGGGCTTCTTGGTCGAGCACAGTCTGATCGAGACCGGTGGCGAGGTCGAGGCGGCCGACGCCGTCGTGGTCGCGACCCCCGCTCCGGTCGCCGCCAGGCTGCTCCGCTCGACCGCCCCGTCGGTCGCACGCGAGCTGTCCGGGATCGAGACCGCGAGCGTCGCGGTGGTGACCTTCGCCTTCCCCGACCTTCCCGCCGAGCTGCACGACAAGTCCGGATTCCTGGTCCCGCCGGTCGAGGAGTGCGCGATCAAGGCCTCCACGTTCTCCTTCGCGAAGTGGGCCTGGGTGGGGGAGCGCGGCACCTACCTGCGTACCTCCATCGGACGCCACGGCGAGCCGCCCTGGGACGACGACGACCGTCTGGTCGCCGACTCCCTGGCTGCCCTGGCCGAGATCGCCGGGATCACCGCGACGCCGACCGACGTACACGTCCAGCGCTGGACCGATGCGCTCCCGCAGTATCCCGTCGGCCACCTCGACCGGGTCGCCCGGATCCGGCAAGGACTCCGCGGCGTGCCCGGACTCGCCCTCGCCGGGGCCTCCTACGACGGCGTCGGGATCCCGGCCACGATCGCCTCGGCGCACCGCGCCGCCGCGGACATCGGCTGAAAGCTCAGGCCGGCACCCACCGCAGCGTCGAGACACAGACGTCGAGAGCCAGCTTCCAGGCCAGGAACTTCTCGTCGGTCGCCGTCATGTCCAGCGGCCGGGCGATCGTCGCGGTCAGCTGAAGCCCCCGACGCCGCTTCGAGCCGGGGACGGGGGTCATGTAGACGATCGTCGTCGCGACCACGGGCTCGTCGCCATCGGCGGTCTTGGTCGACTCGCGCTCGTACCTGATGAACCGCTTGTCGCCGAACAGCGGCTTGGCGCCATGGTCCCGGATGATCGCGGCGACGTGGGTGTCGAGGGTCCCGCCGCTGCCGGCGTGGAACGTCGTCGCGACGATCGCGCCGGGAATGATGGCGAGGCTGTCGGTCTCGGCGGTGGCGGCGAAGTAGGCCTTGACCTGCTGCTGCTTCATGAGCGCGTACGCCTGGTCGAGCTGCGCACGCATGGAGGCGTGGAGCTCGGGCCGGTTGATGCTCATGAAGCGCTTCTTCAGTGCCGCGTCCATCGCGGCCCGGTCCGCCTCGTCCGGGGAGTGTCGTTCCCAGCCGGGGAGGAGCTTCAGCTCGAACTCCGGCTCCTTGGTGCCGCCGAGCAGCTCGCGTAGCGAGGACTGCGGGTCGGGTGCTGCCTCAGACAAAGGACGAGTCCTCCCAGACGTCGAACGGGTCGCTCGGCATGCCGGGGACCGGCTCTGCCGAGAACGGGGTGCCATCGGGGCGTACGACCTCGAGCTCGGCGAGGAAGAGCGGCATGTCCGCGATGGTGAGACCGAAGATCGCGGGTGCGCCTGCCTCGACCACGACCATCACGCTGATCTCCTGCGTCGAGAAGACGAAGATGCCGGTGAGGAACTCGACGGTCTCACCGTCGATCTCTCCGGTCCTGGACGCGAGACATCTCAGTCCGGGACCGAGAGCGGCCCCGGCGTACTCGTCGACGTCGAAGCCCTGCTGCCGCCACTCCTCGGGCGAGGTCGGCTCGCCGCCCCCGAGTACGACCCGAACCCGGCTGACGACGGGCGCGGGCAGCGGCCAGTGGAGCATCGAGGCCAGCGTCCCGGGGTGGAGGTCGCCGGCGAGGTGGTGGGCGAGCAGGGCCCGCGCGTCGGGGTCGACCTCGTCGGTCCACTCGCCGTCCCAGGTGTCGCGGAGCGAGGCGAGCACGTCCTCGACCCACCTCTCCGCACCCGCGCCGTCGAGCTCACCCGCGTTCGGGACCCAGATCCATCGCTCCGACGGCTGGGCGATCTCAGCTTGCCATGTCTCCGGCATCATCCCTCCGAGGGCTGTGCGCTCTGCTGGTCATTGGTGCGCCGCTCGTTCAGCGACTGGCTCGTCGAGGTGGTGCCGTACCACTCGCCTGCCCACTTCCCCAGGCCGCTGAGCCCGTCGAAGCCGGCCCCGATCTTCTGGCCCCAGGTCCCTGTGCGTATCCCCCCGTAGATGGCCATCCCGGTAGCGATGTCGGAGCCGCTCATGATGCCCACGGGAATGTCCTTGGGGGGCTTGAACGGGTTGGCCATCCAAGCGGCCCTGGTCCGGGGGACCTCCCTGAACCCGGTGGAGATGGAGAGTGCGGTCTTGAACTTGGCGCCGAACGTGACGTTCACGGGAGGTGGGTTCAGCGGCGCCGCTCGTTTCAGAGCAAAGTTTCCGAAGCCTCGTCCGGCCGCGCCGGCAGTCTTTCCTCCGGAGGCGGCGCCCTTCCCCAGCTGGCCCCAGGCCTTTCCGATCTGACCGAGCTTTCCGAAGGGGAGCACCGCGAGAACCGCCAAGAGCACGTCCGTCACCTCGCATTTGCCCGCTGAGGCCTGGACGATCTTGCCGATCAGCACCAAGGCGCCGAGGGCGAATCCGATGACGGCGACGATGCCACCGAGGAAGAGCCCGGCGATCATGAAGACCATCGCGATCGCCTCGAGGATGTTGATCAGGAAGCCGAAGATCTCCCAGAAGCCGTCCTTGATGCTGCCGGCCATCTCGTTGCCGATGCCGTTGACCGCGAGGTCATAGGCGTCTTCCCAGGTGTCGTACTCGGCGTCCCAGGTTTCCGCGTCGTCCTGCCATTCGTCGTACGCGGCCTTCTTGGCCTGCCCCTCGTCATCGTCCGCTTCGCGGTCCCCCGGAAGCCCCTCATAGGTGGTCCACTTGTCCGTGCAGGACTCGACCAACGGTCCCATCTTGGCTTGCTGTTCCCCGAGGCTCGTGCCGTACGCAGCGATGAGCGGCCCCACGGGCGTGTAGAGCTCGCTGGCCTCCCGCAACGTCTCGTAGGAGGACCCGATCTTGTCCTGAAGCTCGGCGACTGCCTTGCCCTGCATCTGGCCCTCGGCCAGTTCGCCGGTGGCGACCTGCTCGAGGACGTTGGCCGCCTCGGACATCTGCTCACCGAGCTCTTCGATCTTGTTCCCGCGCGCGACGATCACCGCCGAGTCGCCGGTGAGAGGTTGGATCTCCCGACCCTTGGGTGACTGATCCATGACTCACTCCATCCGTCTATTTCTGCTGGAACAGGAGAGCCGTCTCGCTGTCCCAGTTCTGGAATCCCTCGACGACGCCTTTGATGTGGTCCCGCACGTCGGAGAGCTCGTCCTTGAGGTCGTTGCGCTTCATGTCCCAGCGCTGCTCGAAGTCGTCGGCCTGGCCGCGCAGATCGCCGCGGCGGAACGGGTTGCCGATGGCGCCTTCGAGAGCGTCGGAGTTGCCGACCGCGTGGTCGAACTCGTCGATGATCGAGTCCAGCTTCTTGACCGTCTGATCAAGGGTCTCGATCTTGATGGAGACGTCTGCCATGTCACCACGCCTTTCCGGTGTGCACAGGGCTCGCCGAGGAAACGCGAAAGCGCTCTCAGCCGCAGGCGAATTGGGGGGATCGAGGTGACGTACAACCCGAGACAACCTGGCGACGGACACCCGAGTGGAACGTTACAACACGGCCCAACGCGGAGGGTTAACAAACTCCCAATCGAACGTAGAAAACTGCTGATGATCTCACCGCAGGAATGCGACGATCCCGGCGAGAGCCTCAGGTGCGACCGGGGCGACTCCGGGGAGCGACATGAACCCGTGGAACGCGGTGTCGTAGTCCACGAGCGAGACCGGTGTCCCGGCGGCACGGAGGACTTCGGCGTACCGGGTGCCGTGGTCGCGGATCGGGTCGTGCAGCGCGGTGATGATGTGGGCCGGCGGCAGGTCGGCGTGGGACGTGGCACGCAGGGGTGAGGCCTGCCAGGACTCGTCCCCGTAGCGATCGCCCATGTAGAGGTGGCCGAAGGTGCTCATCTGCGTCGAGGTGAGCACCGGCCCGTTGGCGTTGGCCGCCTCGGAGGGGAACTTCTCGTACATCTCCACCGCCGGGTAGATCAGGACCTGAGCCCGCACCGCCGGTCCGCCCGCATCACGAGCCATCAAGGACACCACCGCCGCCAGGTTGCCGCCGGCGCTGTCGCCCATCACCGCGATCCGAGTCGGGTCCCCGCCCAGGTCGGCGGCGTTCTTCGAGACCCATTCCAACGCGGCCCAGGCGTCCTCGACGGCAGCCGGGAACGGATGCTCGGGCGCCAGCCGGTAGGACGGGGCGACCACGATCGACCCGGTCTCCGCGGCCACGTGCGAGGAGACCCACGCGCTCTGCTCCGGGGTCCCCAGACACCAGCCGCCGCCGTGGTAGTTGATGACGACCGGCGCGGCCTCGCCGACGCGATGAGGCGTGTAGATCGCGAACCGGCGGCCGTCGACGTACGTCTCCTTGATCTCGACGTCCGCAGGACGGCCGAACAGGAACCCGCTGACCGGCCCGGTGCGGAGCCCCTCGCGCTGGGCGCGCAGGGCGATCATCTCCTCGGCGTTCAGCGGGGTCTTGACCAGGCGCTCCTGGAGGAAGGCGAAGATGCGGGTACGCAGCGGCAGCATGGCGCTCACGATAGAGCCCGAGAGGGCGCGGTGACCGGCGGTAGCGCAAAATGGGGGCATGACCGACCCCCAGGCCGACATCAAGTCCAACGCAGCCAAGATCAACGAGCTCAACGCGACCCTTCGCTACACGATGTGGTCGGTCTTCTCCCTCGAGGAGACCCTCGGCGACGCCGACCGCAAGGCCGAGGCGGTCGAGGTCGAGGAGCTCTTCGCCGCCTTCGCCGGCGAGGACATCGTGGTGCGTGGCACCTATGACGTGGCCGGCCTGCGCGCCGACGCCGACGTGATGTTCTGGCTGCACGCGGACTCCTCCGACAAGCTCCAGTCGGCCTATCACCGCCTGCGCCGCACCGCCTTCGGCGGCCGGCTCGTCCCGGTCTGGTCGCAGATGGCGCTGCACCGCCCCGCCGAGTTCAACCGGAGCCACCTGCCGGCGTTCCTCGCCGACGAGCGCACCCACGACTACGTCGCGGTCTACCCGTTCATCCGCTCCTACGAGTGGTATCTCCTCGATGACAAGGAGCGCCGCCGCCTCCTGGCCGAGCACGGCCAGATGGCGCGCGACTACCCCGACGTGCGGGCCAACACCGTCCCGTCCTTCGCCCTCGGTGACTACGAGTGGATGCTGGCCTTCGAGGCCGACGACCTCTCCCGCATCGTCGACCTGATGCGCCACCTCCGCGGCTCCGAGACCCGTCGTCACGTACGCGAGGAGGTGCCGTTCTACACCGGCGCCCGCGTCGAGATCGGCGATCTCCTGGACCGCCTCCCCTGAGGCGTTCCTGATCGGCCGGATCGTCTCGGAAATTCCCTGTCCGGCCATGGTGAGTCTCCACTAATCTCATCCGTCGCGGTGGCTCCTGCTCGGGTTCGTGTGCCGATCCCGTCATGGGCTTCTGACATGTCCGCACGAGGATGGGAGGGCTGAGACGTGGGGATGACCATCCCTGGGGAGCTGGATTTCGTACTCGACCTGCTCGGCTACGAGTGGCCGAACGTCGACGAGGATGCGGTCCGCGATGCCGCGCAGCTGCTGCGCGGTCTGGAGTCGGACCTTCGCGGCACCCTCGACGACCTGGAGGCGCGGGTCAACGAGCTCGGTGACGGCGCCAAGGCCCAGTCGGTGAATGCGCTGATCAGGGCCTGGACCGACAACCGCACGGCCAACATGGACGCGGTGCTCGACGCGCTGCCCGAAGTCGCGACGGGGATCGACGTCCTTGCTGATGCGATCGTCGCGCTGAAGATGAAGGTGATCGCCGAGCTGACCATCACGGCGGCGCAGATCGCGGCAGCGGCGGCGACCGCTGTGGTCACCGGTGGACTCAGCGTGATCGGCAACGCGGCGCTCATCGCCGCTCGGAAGAAGGCGCTCGACATCGCCACCGACATCGCGATGGAAGAGGTGCTCGGCCAGGTCGCGAGCATGGTGATCGAGCCGCTGACCGGAACGATCACCGAGCTCGCCATGTCGATCGCCGAGGCTCCGATCGTGAGCGACGGAGAGGCGACCGCGGCGACCAAGCTCAGCTACGACCTGATGGAGCAGATCGCCACCGCGCTCTCCGACTGCGGCGCCGACCAGTACGACCTGTGCACGACGTTCGCCGCCGACGTGTCCGCCCTTCCCCTCTTCGCCTCGTAGGAGACAGCTATGGCCAAGCAGATCGGCGATGTCGCCAAGGAGGCCTTCGACAAGGCGGGCGAGGTCCTCACCGAGGTCGGGGACTCGCTCAAGAAGAACGCCGACGACGTCGCCGAAGACATCCGGAAGCAGGCGGATTCCCGTCGTGAGCTCGACGGCAGGCTGGGACCCGGAGAGTGGAAGCCCGTCAACCGGAACCACAAGTTCCTCCAGCAGAAGCTCGGTGCCGAGTTCGAGCGCCAGGTGACCGGCAAGGACGACGGGCTCGAATTCTGTCTTCGTGGGTCGATGGACAACGAGGTCAAGTTCGACGGAATTCTCGACGGAAAGCTGATCGAGACCAAGCACGGCTACGGGAAGATGGTCGACTCCTGGGGATATCCCAACGGTGCCAAGGAAAAGGACTGGCTGGACCAAGCCCTCCGACAGGTTGACGCGGCTGGCGACACACCAGTCGAGTGGGTCTTCTCCAACAAAGAGGCAATGGAAGCGGCGCGGACCCTCTTCGAGGACTTCGATCTTCCTATTTCGGTGAGGCATCAGGAGTTCGTCAACCCGCCCAGCGACTGGGACGGCTGGAATGCGCCGAAGAGTAATGGATAGGCCCCATTTCGCCACGATGGCGAGCGGGTGGGGTTCGAAGGTGCCGGCCGATACGAAGAGGGAGCGGTGATACGGTCATGACCGTGGATGAAGAGCTGATCGCGCGAGGATTCTGGGGCCCACGCCAGGAGACCCCTGAGCGGGTCGCAGAGGAACTGAGTGCCTTCATCGCAGGCCTGGGCGAGGTCCTGGGCGAGAAGATCTCGTGGTCCTCACCCACGATGCCGGGAAAGCCCCTCGAAGACGGGGATAACGTCCTGAAAGCGATCTCCGACGCGTTTCGCGAGAATACCGACGCTCCGAATCTTGGAATCAGCCAAGCTTATCGAGGACGCGGGGATCGAGTCATGGTGGCTATCACCTTGATAGTCGGCGGATATACCGAGTCCGCAAAGGTGCGCAACAGCATCGTGGTGAAGTGGCGTGGTGCCGATATCGCGCAATTCGCCGGCCCGGTCCTTCGTCAGCTCGCCTCTGCCTGGGACCCGGACTGGGCCGCGGTCACCTCGAGGTCGCTCAACGAAGCGCTCGCCGAGGTGCAGCCTGTCGGAAAGCCGGGGCCGAAGCTCGGCTATCTGAACTACCTCTCGCAAGGGAGGGCGAAGGCCCTTCCCGGTGGCATGGACAAGCACCTCGACGAGCTCGACAACGGTGGCGTCGTCATCGGGTCGGGCGAAGGCGACGGGTTCCTGTCCGTGGAGAAGGTCACCGAGTTCGCCAAGGTGCTTCGGCTGAGCGCCGCCTTCTCGCCGACGCCCGCCGATCGCAGCAAGCTCTGAGCCGGCTCTGAGCCCGCTCAGCGGCCTCGCAGGCGCGCCAGGGCGCTCATCCCGTGGTAGATCACGACCGCGGCGATGGTGCCCAAGGCGATGCCGGTGAAGGTGAGGTCGCCGAAGGTCAGGGTGAGATTGCCGATGCCGATGACCAGGGCGACGGCGGCGGTGAACTGGTTGACCGGGTCGGCGAAGTCGACCCGGTTGTCCATCCAGATCCGGATGCCGATCAGGCCGATCAGGCCGTAGAGCGCGACGGTGATCCCGCCGAGCACGCCGGCAGGGATGGTGTTGAGCAGCGCGCCGAACTTCGGGGACAGCGAGAGCAGGATCGCCACGACGCCGGCGACCCAGTAGGCGGCGGTCGAGAAGACCCGGGTCGCGGTCATGACGCCGATGTTCTCGCCGTACGTCGTCGTCGCCGAGCCGCCGAAGCCACCGGCGATGGTGGTGGCGAGGCCATCGGCGAACAGGGCCCGGCCGGTCTCGCGGTTGAGGGAGTCGTCGCCGGCGAGGTGGGCGACGCTGCGTACGTGGCCGACGTTCTCGGCGACGAGGACGAGCACGACCGGCAGGAACATGGGCACCACCGACCAGGACACGGTCGGCGTGGAGAAGTCGGGGAGCCCGAACCAGGCGGCCTCCTTGAACGCCGAGGTGTCGATCTGGCCGGCGATCAGCGCGGCGATGTAGCCGACGACGACGCCGACCAGGATGGAGAGCCGGGCGATCAGCCCGCGGAAGGCGACCGCGACGACCAGCACGGTGGCCAGGGTGATCGCGGCGACCAGAACGGCGCCGTTGTCGGGCTTGGCAGGGTCACCGCCGACGACGTTGTTGGTCGCGGCCGAGGCCAGGTTGAGACCGATCAGCGCGACGATCGCACCGGTCACAACCGGCGGCATCAGCGCCTCGATCCAGCCGGTGCCGGTGACCATCACGATCACGCCGACCAGCGCCAGCAGCGCACCGGTGACCAGGATGCCGAAGAGCGCGGCGCCCATCCCGCCGCCACCCATCGCCGCGCCGATCGGCGCGATGAAGGCGAACGAGGAGCCGAGGTAGCTGGGCAGCCTGTTGCGCGTGATCAGCAGGAACAGCAGGGTGCCGAGGCCGGAGAAGAACAAAGTCGTGGTCGGCGGGAAGCCGGTCAGCAACGGCACCAGGAACGTGGCTCCGAACATCGCGACCACGTGCTGGCCGCCGAAGCCGATCGTCCGGGGCCAGCTCAACCGCTCGCCGGGCTTGACGATCGCGCCCTCGCGTACGTTCTTGCCGTCATCGTGCAGATCCCAACCGAGTCGCATCTCGCACCCTCTTCAGCTCTCGTACGGCGCGCTTCGCCGCCTGCCGAACGATAGGGCCGATTCGCGCGAGGACGGAAGCCGGAGGCTCCGTAGGGTTGGGCACATGACGATCCGCATCGGAGTCCAGATCCAGCCCCAGCACGCCGACTACGCCCAGATCCGCGATGCCGCCCGCCGCGCGGAGGAGATCGGCGTCGACATCCTCTTCAACTGGGACCACTTCTACCCGCTCTACGGCGAGCCCGACGGCAAGCACTTCGAGGCCTGGACCATGCTCGCGGCCTGGGCCGAGCAGACCACGCGCGCCGAGATCGGCTGCCTGGTGACCTGCAACTCCTACCGCAACCCCGAGCTGCTCGCCGACATGGCCCGCACCGTCGACCACATCTCCGGTGGCCGGTTGGTGTTCGGGATCGGGTCGGGGTGGTTCGAGCGGGACTACACCGAGTACGGCTACGACTTCGGCACCGCCGGCTCCCGCCTCGACGCCCTCGGTGAGGCCCTCCCGCGCATCGAGAAGCGCTGGTCCGAGCTCAACCCCGCGCCCGTCCGGAAGATCCCGGTCATGATCGGCGGTGGCGGGGAGAAGAAGACCCTGAAGTACGTCGCGAAGCACGCCGACATCTGGCACTCCTTCTCCGACGTCCCCACCCTCGAGCGCAAGCGCGGCATCCTCGCCGAGCACTGCGCCAACGTCGGCCGGGATGTCTCCGAGATCGAGATCTCGGTCGAGGTCCGTGACCTCGAGTCCGCCCAGGCGTTCGCCGATGCCGGGGCGACGCTGTTCACCGTCGGCGTGAACGGCCCCGACTACGACCTCTCGTTCCTGGAGAAGCTCGTCGCCTGGCGCGACGCCTGACCGTTCACCGAGGTAACTCGGTCGACTGCCGCTTCCCTCGTGGAACTCCACGAAGGAAGCGCGCGCTCACCGAGTTACCTCGGTCTGCATTCAGCCCGCGACGACCGTCCCCGTTGTCGCCTGCAGGTCCGCGTACGCCTTGGTGAGCTGCTGCGTCATCGGCCCGCGCTCGATCGGGCGGCCGTCGAGGGAGACCACCGGGGTGAGCCCGCCCATGGTGCCGGTGACGAAGGCCTCGTCGGCCGTGTGGGCGTCGGTGAGCGAGAAGTCACCGACGTCCACGGGCAGGCCCAGGTCGGCGGCGAGGTCGAGGACGGTGGCGCGGGTGATCCCCTCGGGGCACGCGCGGGTGGTCGAGGTGCGCAGCACCCCGTCGCGTACGTGGAAGAAGTGGGTGGCGTTGGTCTCGGCGATGAAGCCGGCATCGTCCAGCATCAGCGCGTCGTCGGCGCCCGCGTTGTTGGCCTCGACCTTGGCCAGGATCGAGGGGATCAGGTTGTTGTGGTGGATCTTCGGGTCGAGCATGTCGGCGCGCGGACGGCGCTGTGCCGCGGTGATCAACGTGATCCCGGAGTCGTCGTAGACCGGCGACTTGAACTCGGCCAGCACGATCAGGGTCGGACCCGACTGGTTGAGCCGCGGGTCCATGCCGGAGGTGACCTTCACCCCGCGCGAGAGCGTGAGCCGGATGTGGACGTCGTCGCGCATCCCGTTGGCCGCCAGGCACTCCCGGATCGCCTCGGTCATGTGTGCGTCCGACGGGATGTCCGAGAAGGCGAGAGCCCGCGCCGAGCGTCGCAGCCGCTGCAGATGCTCGGAGAGCTTGAAGATGCGCCCCCGGGTGAGCCGCAGGCCCTCCCAGACGCCGTCGCCACCCTGGGCGAGCGAGTCGAACGGGGAGATCCGCGCTTCCAGGCGATGGGTGAGGTCGCCGTTGATCCAGACCTGGAGGTGGTCGTTGCGGGGGTCGTATGTCTGCAGCATCAGTCAACTTTCATGACATAGGGGGCGAGGCGATCGTAGTAGGGCAGGCAACGCTCCAGCAGCGGCGCCAGGCGCGCGGGCAGCGGGTCGGCGGCGCCGGGGGAGGAGGCGGCGAACCCGGTCGAGGCCCACACCCCGGAGTACCAGTGCGGGGCCCACACCCCGTCGGAGTCGCGACGGCCGGCCGGCCACGACAGCATCGCCTCGTCGAAGCCGATCCCCAGCGCGTCGCACAGCCCGACGAGAGCCGCCCGCGGCGAGGCCAGGATCGAGGCGGCATCGACCACCGGCCCGCCGAACTCCTCGAAGAGCGCCACCTGCTGCGGCAGCCCGAGGTCCTCCAGCGTCGGCTCCTCCCGGACCTTGGCGTACGAGGTCAGCACCCGCTCCGGGTCTCGGACCAGGAACGCGTGCGAGAGCCCGGCGAAGGCGCCGTGGTCCATCTCCGGGAGGAGGTGATGGGTCATGTGCTTCTGGTACTGCACCGCCGATTCGATCGGCCCGGATGTGATCTCGCGAGCCACGACCCGCCAGTCGTTCGGCTGGGAGGCGAGCACGTCCTCGCGGCCCGGATGGTCGAGGCCGGTGGCCGAGAGGTAGGCGGCGTACAGCGGCTCGTCGACGACGGTGCAGTCGGGCCGGTTCTCGAACGAGCGCATCAGCGCCGTGGAGAGGTTTCGGGGTCCCGACCACATCGCGATGCGCATGGCCGCAGGCTACTGGTCCGCGGGCTCCAGCGAGATGGAGATCGAGTTGATGCAGAACCGGTCGCCGGTCGGGGTGCCGTAGCCGTCGGGGAAGACGTGGCCGAGGTGGGAGCCGCAGTTGGCGCAGCGGACCTCGACCCGGTCCATCCCGTGCGACTTGTCCTCGATGTACTCGATCGTCTCCGAGATCGGCTGGTAGAACGACGGCCAGCCGCAGCCGGAGTGGAACTTGGTGTCGGACTCGAACAGCTTGGCCTTGCAGGCCTTGCACGAGTAGACGCCCTTGGTCTCGGTGTCGGTGTATTCACCCGTGAACGCCCGCTCGGTGCCCGCCTGGCGCAGCACCGCGTACTCCTCGGGCGACAGCTCTGCGCGCCACTCCTCGTCGGACTTCTCCACGTTGTAACCCATGGCTCAAATGGTACGTCTGGGGTGGGAGCACGACGCCATTGGCCAAAGTCGAGTCATCTACTATACTTAAACCCACGACGCTTCTGGAGGAGGCCACCTTGACCGCCCTTGCCATACAGCCCCTGCTGGACGCCATCCGCACCTATGCCGACGACGACCTGCTCGCGCGGGTGCAGGTGCCCGAGACCGGGCGCGAGTTCCACCTGCTCCACCGCGACGACGAGGTCGAGGTCTGGCTGATCGCCTGGTCGCCGGGCGCCAGCACCGGCTTCCACGACCACGGCACCGCGACCACCGCCTTCACCGTGCTCGCCGGCAGCCTGGTCGAGCACAACTGGCTCGGCGGTCTGCAGATCGCCGACGTCGGCCCCGGCGACGCCCGGGCGCACGACGCCGGCCATGTCCATGACGTACGCAACGTCGGCTCGCGCCCGGCGATCAGCCTGCACGCGTACGCACCGAGGTTGGACGCGATGCACAACTACCGGTTTCTCGGCGACCGGATCAGCCTGATCGGCGCCGAGCCAGGACGCACTTGAGGGCTCAGCAGCCGGGCAGGGTCAGAAGCCGGTGATGCAGTAGGGCAGCGGGCCGCCGTCGGCCATCGCCGCCCAGGTCTCGATCGCCTCGGGCGAACCCGAGATCCGGCCGGCGGCGGCCAGGGTGCGTACGTCGACACCGCCGAGATACAGGGCGCCGAGGGTGTCGGCGGCCAGCTCCACGGTCGGCGCGGCCTCGGTCGGGGTGACCTCCGCGACGCCGTCCCGCACCACGATCCGCCAGGCACCCGCGGCGTGTCCGAGCGGGTCGTCGACACCGAGGACGACGTCTCCGGTGGCGTACCAGGGTCGTGCCTGCAGGGCGGCCGGCACATCGAGCACGCGCATCCACAGCATGTCGTCGAGTTCGGCGCTCTTGACCGCGAACGGCTCGGCGAGCGCCCAGTAGAGCGGGTCGTGCACCGGAGCCCGGCGCCAGCCGACCCGCTCGACGAGGTCGATGTCGGCGAGGAACCGCCACAGCCGCAGGTAGGCCGCCGGGGTCAGCGCCACCAGGTCGACCACCCGCGCCATCCGCAGCCCGGAGTCGTTGCGCTCGTCGGCGGTCTTGTAGATCGCATAGCCGTCGGGAGTGCCGGAAGGGTCCAGGTGCAGCACGGCCCTCTGCTTGGACTCGCCCTTCGAGTCGCCGTCGAAGTCGTAGCCGCTGGAGAGCCACGGCTCGTAGAAGTGCGGCCGGGTGACCGATCCGCGGGTGCGCTCCTGGAAGGTGCCGTAGATCTCGGCGACCGTCTTCCAGGCGTCGGCCGGCTCGACCAGCGTCACCCAGCCGTCGTCGGCGGGCACCTCGGGGCGATAGCGGAACTTCGCGGTGACGTCGACCTCGACCTGGCGCAGATGGGTGGCCGTGCCGAACCCGAAACGGCCGTAGATCGACCCCTCGGAGACGGTCAGCGCCGCCAGCGGCACGCCCGCGGCGACCGCGTCGGCGAGGGAGACCGTCATCAGCTTGCGCAGCAGCCCCTGGCGCCGGTGGGTCGGGGAGACGGTCACGTCGCTGATCAGCAGTGTCGGCAGGCTGACGCCGCCGCCCACGTTGACCGGCGAGGTCCAGGACGAGAACGTCGCGACCGGGATCGTGGCCGAGGCGAACTCCGAGCTCTCCGTCCACGCCCCCAGCACATTCACCGAGTCGTTGCGGATGTGGTCGCGCCAGACCTCGACCCCGTCGTCGTTGCCTCGGGACTGGTGGAAGCCACGCCGGGTCGCTTCGTACCACCCCTTCAACATGGCCTCGTCCCCGTCCAACGGGTCGAGGCTGCGGAAGACGAGGCCGGGGTGCTCGAGCGCGCTCATGGTCAGAACGTACGCCGCCGGGCACCCCGATCTCGACTGGTTATTCCTCCGCGGGGCCGGTGGTCGGCACCGGTCCGGTCATTGGCCCAGCCGCCTGCCGCCGGCGCCGGGAGAGGAGCCACAGGGGCGCGAGGAGGAGCAGGATGACCGGCGTCCACGGGATGATGGCGCCGAGGGCGACCGCGAGGACACGGGCCGAGTCGCCCAGGGCGTCCCAGCCGGCGCTCAGCCCGGCCAGGAAGCCGGGGTCGTCGTCGGAGGTGCCGCCGGGGCCGGACCGGTCGATGTTGACCGTGATGGTCGACAGCGAGGTCTGGTTCTCGAGGGCCGCCTGCTGGGCGAGCAGCGAGTTGAGGTCGGCCTCGCGCCGGGCGAGCTCGGACTCGATCGCGATGACATCCCCGATCGCCTCCGCGCGGGAGAGGAGCGTACGGATCCGCTCGATGCTCGTCCGGGCGTTCTTCACCCGCACCTCGGTGTCGACGACCTCGGTGGTGACGTCGGTGGTCGTGGTGTTGGAGTCGACCAGGGTGGCGGTGTCCTCGAGGTCGGCCATCGCGTCGTCGAACGACTTCGACGGGATCCGCAGGACCATGCGGGCATGGCTGGGACCGTCGTCGTCGCTGTCGCTGGTCTCCTGCTCGGTGACCTGACCCGCGTACCTGTCGGAGATCTGCTGCACCTGCGTACGCGTCTTGCCGACGTCCTTCGCATCGAGCGAGACCGAGCCGGTGGAGATGATCGACGCCTTCGTGACGGCCTGCTTCGGGGCCGCCGCGTCCGCGTCCTCCGCGGCCATCTCCGGAGCTGCCGCCCTCCCGGTTGATGGATCGGCCAGCGACTCGACCGAGCCGGAGTCGGCGGAGGACCCGCCCGATCCGTCCGACCCGCCGCATGCGCCGAGGGCGAAGATGCTGACAATCACAAGGGCCGCACCCGAGATAGGCCTGACCTTTGCTGTTTTCATGCCCCTAGTACGCCCGGGGGCATGAAAACGGTGCGGGAGACGGCTAGTTCCTTCGTGCCATTTCCTTCGGGCCATCTCCGGATCAGCTCGTCGCCGCAGCCGCCACGAGATCGAGAGCCTGGGCCACGATGTCTGCCCGCATGTCGGCCAGCGGCTCGCCGGTGACGTCCCCGTCGAGGACCGGCACGTGGATGTGGCCCTGCTTGGTGTCTGCCTCGAGCGCGTCGCGGAGAGCCGTGGTGCGGTAGGCCGACTCGTTGGACAGGTAGTCACCGCCGCCACCGGCGACCGCGGTGGAGCCCGGCGTCGGGTCCTCCCGGGTGACCGGCGCGGTCGACCCTGCCGGGATCTCGGTGATGACGCGGTTGATGTTCACCGGGAAGGTGCCGGGCACGGCCGCCTTCATCGCCTCGACCGGCAGCGTGGTCCGGGTCCACTGCGGCTGCGGGTCGGCCTGGGGCACGTCCTCGGGGATCGGGATCGTCTCGTTGACGCTGACCCGGTCGTTGTCGGGGAACGTGCCGCGATGGGCGCCGTTCCAGACCTCCAGGTCGAACCGGCCGGCGCGGCCCTGGCTGATAGTGATGGCGGTGTCCACGTCGCGCCTGCCGGGGACCAGGTGCGGCAGGAAGGCACGCTCGACGATGCCCTGCTCAAACGGCTCCCACAGCACCGGGAACACCACGGTCTGGATCTCGACGGGACCCTTCGCCGTCTGCACCACGCGTCCGTCCATCGCCAGCGCCGTCGCCCCGGACGGGTTCGACTGGCGGATGTTGCGATCGAGGGTGAACGGGTCGAAGCCGGAGGCCAGCACCTGCCGCGACCGGCCGCGCTCGCCGCCCGCGAAGGCGGTCGACTCGATCCCGCGCGAGCTCCGGTCGAAGGCCGCCAGCACCTTCGCTCGGGCGTCCTCGGACCAGGTCCGGTACCCAGGGGCGACCCGCGCGATCTCCAGCTCGCCCGCGAGCCGGGCCCAGTAGAGCGGCCGGTCGTCGCTGCGCGGTAGGTCGCCACCCGCATCGCCGCGGCCCTGCACCCGGTTGACCGCGCGCTGCCACAGCGCCTGCCCCGCACGCCGGGCCGCAGCGGTGGCGGCTCGGCTGCTGCCCGCGTCGCAGACGGCGGTCCGTACCGCGCCGGCGACGTCGTCGAACCCGGAACGGGCCAGGAGGTCGGTCACCGCCGGGGCGGCGAGTCGGGTGTGCTCCACCCGCGTGTCGGGCGAGGAGACGGTCCCGCAGGCCGGGTCGGCGCTCGCGGTCGCGGGAGCGCCGGTGAGGCCGAGGGTGATGGCGGCGGTCAGGGCCGCCGTGGCGGCGCTCAACGCCGTGGTTCGAGTCGACATGTGGGGTCCTCCGAGATCGTGGCGGTCGCCGTACGTTGGAGCGGATCATGCCGGTCTCGGGACGTACTGGCCAGTGAGTTGCCGGAGGTTGTCCGGGCGATTTCGCTGGGGGAGGGGCCCGGGTCGGGCTAGGTTGGCGCCATGGCGAAGACACCGGCGGCACATGTGCAGGCGGGCGAGCGTGAGGTGCGGATCTCCAGCCCGGACCGGGTGATCTACGAGGCGACCGACCGCACCCCCGAGGTCACCAAGCTGATGGTCGCGGAGTTCTTCGCGACGGTCGGCGACCCGCTGATGCGGGCGCTGCGGGAGCGCCCGACGGCCCTGGAGCGCTGGCCCGACGGTTGGCGCGAGGGCATGAAGCTGGCCACCGGCCCCACCGACAAGGAGGGCGACGGTTTCTACCAGAAGCGCACGCCCAAGGGAGCCCCCGACTACCTCGAGGAGGTCGAGATCACCTTCCCGAGCGGGCGTAAGGCGCGAGAGATCTGCCCCACCGAGCCGGCGATCCCGGTCTGGTGCGCCCAGATGGGCACGCTGACCTTCCACCCCTGGCCGGTCCGCCGTGCGGACGTGGACCACCCCGACGAGCTCCGCATCGACCTCGACCCCCAGCCCGGCACCGACTTCTCCGACGTCGTGCGGGTCGCGGGCGTCGCCCGGGAGACGCTCGAGGAGCTCGGCCTGCGCGGTTTCGCGAAGACCAGTGGCAACCGCGGCGTACACATCTACGTACGCATCCGGCCGGAGTGGACCTTCGAGGAGCTGCGTCACGCCGCGATCGGGTTCGGGCGTGAGCTCGAGCGTCGCGACGGAGGAGTGACCACCGCGTGGTGGAAGGAGGAGCGCGGGGAGCGCATCTTCGTCGACTTCAACCAGAACAACCGAGATCGCACGATCGCGAGCGCCTACTCGCTGCGTCCCAAGCCCGGCGCCCCGGTATCCACGCCGCTCACCTGGGACGAGCTGGCCGACCTGAAAGACCCGCGCGAGCTCAACCTCTTCACCGTCCCCGACCTCCTCGCCGACGGCGACCGCTGGGCGCAGATCGACGACGAGGCGTACGACCTCGGGCCCCTGCTCGAGCTCTGGGAGAAGCTGCCCGGTGGCGAGCTCAACTTCCCGCCCGACTACCCGAAGATGCCGGGGGAGCCACCGCGGGTGCAGCCGAGCAAGAAGGTCGCGTCCCACTGGGACGAGGAGGGCAACCGCATCGAGTGATCGGCCTCCGGCCGACTCGTTGACAGGCTCATCACAGGTTCGGCACAGCCCGAGGACATGAACGACCGGTGAACTCCCGGGGTCGCATGAGTGACTCTCCCGGGAGGAAGAACTGAATGGGTTGGTTGAGCAGACGCCGAGGCGTCACCCACGATGAGATGGAAGCCGAGGATGCTCCGACGCAGCCCACCGGCTATGCGGAGACCGCGAGTCGGTTGCACGCCTTCAACCGCTACGAGATCAAGTACCTGATCGACGAGCTGAAGGTCGCCCGGCTCCGCGAGGAGCTCGAGGCCCGGATGGAGGCCGACCCGTACTCGCCACTGGGTGGCTATCCGGTGACGTCGGTCTACTACGACACCCCGGATCTCCGGTTCTACTGGGAGAAGATCGAGGGGCTCCGGTTCCGCCGCAAGCTCCGGATGCGGCTCTACGGGCAGCCGGCGGACTGTGCCGAGGACACCCCGGTCCATGTCGAGATCAAGCAGCGCGTGAACCGGGTGACCCAGAAGCGCCGCCTGTCGCTGCCCTACCAGCAGGCGCGGCGCTGGCTCGACCAGCGCGAGGAGCTCGAACTCGACGTCAGCGGCACCTCGCGGGGCTTCGTCAACGAGGTGACCTCGCTGGTCGGCAATCTCGACCTGCGTCCCATCGTCACCACCGGCTACCAGCGTGAGGCGTTCATCGGGCGCGAGGCCGACCTCGGCCTGCGCGTCACCATCGACCACCGCGTGCGCGGCCGTGACCGCGACTTCCTCTTCGCCTCCAGCGCGGAGAACCGGTTCCTCATCCCACCGAAGCTGGCGATCGTCGAGCTCAAGGCCAACGAGCGGGTGCCCTACTGGGCGACCGACCTGACCGCACGGCTCGACATGTCGGTGGTCCGGATCTCGAAGTACTGCCAGTCCGTCGAGGCCTTCTCGCTCGCCCCGAGCTCACGCTACGGCACGTCCGAGAACGTCCCCGCCCCGTCCACCGACCTCATCACCTCTCGCTGATCCTCTCGGCGATCACCGCACAGGAAGCTCTCATGAATCTCGATTTCCAAGATCTCAGCTCCACGTTCACCGTCTTCGACATCGTGGCGTCGCTGACGCTGTCGTTCGTGCTGTCGGCGATCATCGGCTACGTCTACCGGGCCACCCACAAGAACGTCTCCTACAGCCAGTCGTACGTCCAGACGCTGGTGCTCGCGGGCATGGTCGTCTCGCTCATCATGCTCGTCGTCGGCTCCAACATCGCCAGGGCGTTCGCGCTGGTGGGTGCGCTGTCGGTGATCCGGTTCCGCAACGCGGTGAAGGAGACCCGCGACGTCGGCTTCATCTTCCTGGTGATGGCGATCGGGATGACGACCGGCACCCGGTTCTACCTGCTCGCGATCGCGGCCACGGTGATGATCTGCCTCGTGCTCGTCCTGATGAACAAGTTCAACTGGTTCAAGCTCGACGTGCAGCGTCAGGTCGTCAAGGTCCAGGTTCCGCCCGAGCCGGAGTACACCGCGGTCGTCGAGGACCTGATGATCCAGCACTGCTCCGACTTCGAGCTGGTCTCGACCGAGTCCGTACGCTCCGGGGCGCTGATCGAGCTCTACTACACCGCGCAGCTGAAGAAGGGCAGCAGCTCGCGTGAGCTGCTGCAGGCACTCTCCGCGGTCAACAGCGGCCAGCGCGTCACCGTGCTGACGGGCTACGACCAGACCGATCTGTGATGGCCGAACCCGACAACATCACGCCGCAGCCGGTGCCGCGCAAGCGCCTCCGGCACCGGCTGCCGCGTTCCTGGCGCCAGCACTGGAAGCTCGTCGCCCTCCTGGGTGTCTTCTCCCTCGCGCTGCTGGTCACGCTCAAGGATGTGGGCATCAAGCCCTACATCACCGGCGACGTCGAGATCGCCGCCGCCGACATCACCGAGGACCTCGCCGGCACCGTCGACCTCTTCGACACCTCGGTCGACCACGAGGTCTCCATCGACATCACCGACGTCGAGTACGACGACATGGTCGACAGCTACCAGAAGGACGGTGAGAAGAAGTGGGTCACCGCCACGGTGACCATCGACGGGACCGTCATCAACGACGTCGCGGTGCGGCTCAAGGGGAACTCGACCCTGATGGGCCTGCGCGGCACCAGCGGAGCCGGTGGCGAGGGCGGTCCCGGACGCGGCGGCATGATGCCTCCCGAAGGCATGGAGCCGCCCGAGGGGATGGAGATGCCCGAAGGGATGGAGCCGCCCGAGGGCATGGAGATGCCCGAAGGCGGGATGGCCGGGGGACCGGGCGGTGGCGCGATGGGCGCGATGTCCCAGGTCTCCGCCGACGACCCGACCTCGCTCCCGCTGCTGCTCAGCTTCGACGAGAACGTCGAGGGCCGCGCCTACCAGGGCATGACCGAGATCTCCGTACGCCCCGGCAGCCCGGTTATCAATGAGGCGATGGCCCTCTCGCTGACCAAGGCCGCCGATCTGCCGACCCAGGACTACGGGTATGCCGTCTACTCGGTCAACGGCAGCGACACGACGACCCGTCTGCTGCTCGCCCACCCGGACGAGAACATGGCGAACAACCTGTTCGACTCGCCCGGCTACCTCTACAAGGCGGACGCCTCCTCCCAGCTGGCCTACGTCGACGCCGACCAGTCCTCCTACAGCGACCAGTTCAAGCAGATCAACGCCAGCGATGACGGCACCCTGCAGCCGATCATCGACTTCCTGAAGTGGATGGACGGGGCCGACGACGAAGAGTTCGCCGCCGACCTGGACGAGTGGGTCGACGTGGACTCGCTGGCGAGCTACCTGGCGATGCAGAACCTGATCGTCAACAGCGACGACATGAGCGGTCCGGGTCAGAACTACTACCTCTGGTACGACCTGGACTCCGAGAAGCTCTCGGTGATCTCCTGGGACCTCAACCTCGCCATGCAGGGTGACGCCACGCTCGGTCCCGACGACGAGAACGGCATGGGAGGCGGCATGCGGGCCGGTATGGACGCAGGCATGGGCGCCGCCCCGGAACGTACGCAGCAGGCAGGCGGAGCCGGTGGAGCCGGTGGCATCCGTGGTGGGAACGCGCTCAAGGAGCGGTTCCTGGCGTCCGAGGACCTGAAGACCGTCTACACCGAGGCGTACTGGGAGCTGTTCGACAAGGTGTACGCCGACGGCACGGCCGCCGACACCCTCGACGGGCTGGCCGAGACGGTGCCGACCAGCGACTCGCTGAGCGCCGAGGACCTGGGAACGGCGATCGACACGATGTCGGATTGGGTCGACCAGCGCACCAGCACCTTGGAGAAGGCACGGAAGGAGTGAGCGGATAGCAGAAGTGCCCACTCAGCGCGGATCCCCCGATCGCACGAGCAGGCACTTCTTTGTCGCTGGATCCCCCCGGAACAGCGAACCCCAAGATACTAGGGGAATGCGAGCCACAACTGCCACGTGAAGCCGGTAACAGAGCGGTAACCTTTGATGTGTTACCGGTCACGTCTGGTGCATTCGGCGGTCATGGGGACGAAACGTCCTACATTCCGGTGATTCCTTCGCCTTCGCCGGCCTGCTCGTCGAAGTTCTCGTGCTCGATCAGGTGCAGGACAGGCACGTGGAGATGGCGTCGGGCCTGGTGGGTCCAGTCGACGTGGAAGAACTCGGCGACCACGTGCGGGCGGGTCATGATGATCGCCTCCCGGCCGTCGACGGCCGCGACCTTGGTGCGCAGTGCCTTGACCGGATCCTGGACGAGCTCGCCGTGGGCGGCGGCGCCAGAGGTCTTCAGGACCTTGAGGGTCTGCTCGAGCGCCTTCTCGGCCTCGTCCTTGGCCTCCTCGCGCACCGCGTCGAGGTCGATCTCGTTCATCATCATCGCCGAGCCGAGGTATTCGGCCGCGCTGAGCGTGCCCATCGCCGACTCGATCCGCGCTGCGGCGTCCTCCAAGGGAAGCAGCACGTGGTAGACCGGGTCCTCGACCCCCTCGTGGAGAGAGTGGACCCGGGTCGCGTCGTCGAGGGTGATTGCCTGCTCGACCAGGAGTACGACGTCGTAGCTCATGACTCCGACCCTATCCGGATTTAACTGCGCTGTTCAGCGGGGCACTCCGAGCACTTCGGAGAGCTCGTACGCCACGGGTTCCTCGAGCTGCTCGTAGCCGCAGGACTCCGGGTCGCGGTCGGGGCGCCAGCGCTTGAACTGGGCGGTGTGCCGGAACCGGCGTCCCTCCATGTGGTCGTAGCCCACCTCGAGCACCCGCTCCGGCCGCAGCGGGGTGAAGGACAGGTCCTTCCCCTGGGACCAGCGGCTCTGGGTGCCGGGGACGCGGTCGGGGTTGGCGGTGAGCCACTCGTTCCAGCGTCCCCACGGGTGGTCCTCGATCGGGACGACCAGCTCCTGCAGCTCTTGCCACAGCTCGGCGCGTCGCGCGGCGGTGAAGGACGCCGATACCCCGATGTGCTGCAGCTCCGGCTGACCGTCCTCCCCGGGGGCGTACAGACCTAGCAGCAGGCTCCCGAGCAGCGGGTTCTCCGGCGTGGAGGTCTTGTGCTCGCGGTAGCCGGCCACGACCACGTCAGCCGTACGCGAGTGCTTGATCTTCAGCATCGTCCGCTTGTCGGGGACGTAGGGAGCGTCCAGCGGCTTGGCCATGACCCCGTCCAGTCCGGCGCCCTCGAACCGGGTGAACCAGTCCTGGGCGACCTCCGGGTCGGTCGTCGTCGTGCACAGATGGACGTTGTCCGAGGTCACCGAGGAGAAGACGTCCTCCAGCGCTGCCCGTCGCTCCGTCAGCGGTTCGTCGAGGAACGACCTCTCGCCCAGCGCGAGCAGATCGAAGGCCGCGTACGCAGCGGGCGTCTCCTCCGCCAGCAGGCTGATCCGTGACGCCGCCGGGTGGATCCGCTGCTGCAGCACCTCGAACTCCAGCCGGTCCCCGATCGCCACGAAGATCTCCCCGTCGAGCACGATCTTCTCCGGCAGCGCCTTCCGCAGCGCCTCGACCACCTCGGGGAAGTAGCGCGTCAGCGGCTTGGTGTTGCGCGAGGCCAGCTCCACCTCGTCCCCGTCCTTGAACACGATGCACCGGAACCCGTCCCACTTCGGCTCGAACGCATAGCCGCCGTCGGTCGGCACGCCCTTCGCGGGCTTCGCGAGCATCGGCAGGATCGGCGGCATCACAGGAAGGTCCACGTCGCTCAGCCTAAGCGCGCGATCGATCCGTGGGAGGAAGACCGGTCAGGTCGTCCCGGCGGCGTAGCGCTGCAGGAACAGCGCCTCGGTCAGTGCCATGGCCGAGATCTCACGCGGGTCCACGCTCTCGTTCGGCGCGTGGATCAACGCCTGCGGCTCCTCCACGCCCATCAGGATGATCTCGGCGTCGGGGTAGGTGTCGGTGAAGACGTTGCACAGCGGTATCGAGCCGCCCTGCCCGAGGCTTGCCATCGGCTTCTCGTAGGCCTCCAGCATCGCCGCGCCCATCGCCCGGTAGGCCGGTCCGTCGATCGTGGCCCGGAACGGCGAGCCGGTGGCTTCCACCTCGATGGTGACGTGGACACCCCAGGGTGCGGTCCGGTGGAGGTGCGCTTCGAGCGCCTTCTGTGCCACGTCCGGCGCGAGCCCGGGTGGGATGCGGAGATTCAGCCGCGCGGCGGCCTTCGGCACGATCGCCGCCGCCGAGCCGACCACGGGTGGGCAGTCGATGCCGAGCACCGTGACCGATGGCCTTGCCCACAACATGTCCGACACCGAGCCGTCACCGAGCAGCTGGACCCCGTCGAGCAGTCCGGCGTCGCCGCGGAACTGCTCGGGCGGGTACGGCTCGCCCTCCCAGCGTCGGGTGTTGTCCAGGCCCTCGATGGTGGTGTTGCCGGCCGAGTCCCGCAGGCCGGCCAGCATCGCGATCAGGGCCGCGAGGGCGTCCGGGGCGGCACCGCCGAACATTCCGGAGTGCACCTCCGAGGTCAGGGCCTCGACGGTGACGACCACGTTGACCATGCCGCGCAGGCTGACGGTCGCCGCAGGGTGGCCGACGGCCGCGTTCCCGGTGTCGCAGACCAGGATCGTGTCGGCGCGGAGCAGATCCGGGTTGTCGACCACGAACGCCTCCAGGCCCCCCGTGCCCTGCTCCTCGGACCCCTCCACGACCAGCTTGAGGTTCACCGGTACGTCATCCCCCAAGGCGCGGAGCGCCAGGAGGTGCATGAGGATGTTGCCCTTGCAGTCCGCCGTCCCGCGGCCGTACCAGCGCCCGTCCTTCTCGACCAGCTCGAACGGCGGTGTCTGCCAGGCGGCGTCGTCGAGCGGCGGTTGCACGTCGTAGTGGGCGTACAGCAGCACCGTGGGCGCATCGGGTCGTGCGCACTGGCGCGAGCCCACGACGGCGTTGCTGCCGTCGGAGGTCTCCGCCAGTCGGGCATCGTCGAACCCGAGAGCCGTGAAGTGGTCGAGCACCCACCGCGCGGCACGGTGGCACTCCTCGGGCGGGAACTGGCGCGGGTCGGCGACCGACTTGATGGCGACCAGCTCGGCCAGCTCCTCCCGCGCCTGGGGCATGAGGTCAGCGATGCGGCCCCTCAGATCCATTTCTCGCTCACCCCGCCACGTCATCGGTCTCGAGGTCGTCGACGAACTCGTTGAATTCCTCCAGCTCGTCGGGGCAGTAGATCTCGATGATCAGCTTCTGGCCCTGGAAGACCCGGCTGTCGGCGATCACCGGGCGCGACCCGGGGCCGGTCGCCCCGTTCGAGAGCTGCGACAGCAGGACGGCGCGATTCAGCGCGTCGTTCGGGTCCTCGCATGTCGCCCCACCGTCCTCGCCCAGGACCCGCACGATCTGGTCCCTGTCCGGGGCGCTGGCGCCCGCGTCCTCGAGGGCCGCGATCAGCTCGTCGGCCTTCTCCTCGGCGTTGCGGGTCTCCCGGGCCGAGTTGAAGGCGATCAGCCCGGCGATGAGGAGGACGCCGAGGACGACCAGGGCGGTGATGTAGATCCAGCTGCGTTCGCGCTTGCTCTCTGTCTCCGTCGGGGTGCTCATGACGGGGTCACCTCCTGCGACTCGGGCTGCTTCCACGACGGCTTGCGGAAGCGGTAGAACAGGAACGGCACGAGGAGCCCGAGCCCGAGTGCGCCGCCGCCGACGATGGCGAAGTAGAGACCGGAGTTTCCCGACGCGAACTGCGACGGCGGGATGAAGCCGACCAGGAGGGCGGCGAGGGAGGCCGCGAAGCCGACGCCGCACATCCCGACGAGCATGGGCGCGCGGTAGCCGCGCGGGTGGTCGGGATGCTTACGGCGCAGCTGGATCGCGGCCACGAACATCAACAGGTACATGATCAGGTAGACCTGGGTGGTGATGACCGAGAAGATCCAGTAGGCGCTGGACACGTCTGGGATCAACGCGTACGCCAGACCGATCACGGTGGTGATCAGCCCCTGGACGACCAGGATGTTCTGCTGGACACCGTTCTTGTTCAGCTGCTGCAGGAAGGGTGGAAGGTAGCCCTCCTGGCGCGAGATCAGCAGCAGGCCCTTCGACGGCCCAGCCAGCCAGGTCAGCATGCCGCCGAGGGATGCGGTGACCAGCATGATGCCCACGATCGGGGTCAGCCACTGCCAGCCGAAGTTCGCGAAGACCGCGTCGAAGGCCTGCATCACACCAGCGGTGAGGGACAGCTCCTCAGCGGGCACGATCCAGCTGATCGCCAGCGCCGGGAGGATGAAGATCGCCAGGACCATGCCCATGGCCAGGAACATCGACTTCGGGAACTCCTTGCCCGGGTCCTTCAGCGAGGACACGTGAACCGCGTTCATCTCCATGCCCGAGTAGGAGAGGAAGTTGTTGACGATGAGCACGAGGCTCGCGAGCCCGGCCCACACCGGGAAGATGTTCTCCGCGGTCATCGGTGCCGCGGACTCGTTGCCCTGTCCGAGGAAGACGATGCCGAGAAGGACCAGTACGACGCCGGGGATCAGGGTTCCGATGATCAGGCCGCCGCTGGCGAGACCCGCGACTCCCTTGGTGCCGCGTGAGGAGATCCAGACACCGGACCAGTACACAACGATGATCACGCACGCGGTCCACACCCCGCTGCTCGCCAGCTCTGGATTGAACACATAAGCGAGGGTGCTCGCCACGAATCCCAGCAGGCTCGGGTAGTAGAAGATCGTCATGGCGAACTGGCACCAGACCGCCAGGAAGCCCATCGGCTTGGAGATCCCTTCCGAGACCCACTTGTAGATGCCGCCTTCCCAGCCCGACGCGAGCTCCGCGGAGACCAGCGACGTCGGCAGCAGGAACACGATGGCCGGGAGCAGGTACAAGAAGACGCAGGCCAGGCCGTAGACCGCCATCGTCGGCGCCGCCCGCAGGCTGGCGACCGAGCTCGTGGTCATCATCGCCAGCGCCACCCACGAGATCCAGGCGGTCGGCGGGATCTTGGCTCGCGTCGCCAGGTCTGCTGCTGCGTCCCCTGCGCTCATGGTGACCACCGCAACGGTGCGGAAATTCTGCAAGATCTGGACATCCTCATCACTCCTTGCGAAAAGCGACGGCAGCTGATGGCTCAGATTAGGAACGAGACTCGCGCAGGTGGATCATCCCGAACGGATGATTCGCGCCTGACCATCTGTGGTTATCGTCCGTACCAGGAGGGACACGATGACCACGACGCAGTCACCAGTGCCGATCACGACCGAGGACTACACGGCTCGGATGAGCCGTGCGGTGGCCGATGCGACCGACGCGGGGCTGGACGGGCTCCTCGTGACGCCCGGTCCTGACCTGGTGTGGCTCACCGGCTACCAGCCCACGGCCATCACCGAGAGGTTGACGGTGCTGGTCCTCGCTCCCGGCCGACAGCCGACGCTGCTGGTGCCGACCCTGGAGCGGCCGGACGTCGAGAGTGCCGTGGGTGCACCGGGCCTCTCGATCGTCGACTGGGTGGACGGCGAGGATCCGTTCGTGCGCGCCAGCACCTTGATCCCCGCTAACGGGACGATGGGAATCGCCGACTCGGCATGGGCGATGCACCTGCTCGGACTGCAGGACGCGTTGCCCGAGTCCTCCTATCGGTCGCTGACGCAGGCCCTTCCCATGCTGAGAGCGGTGAAGGACTCCAAGGAACTGGCCCGGCTGGCAGCTGCCGGGGCCGCCGCGGACGCGGTCTACGAGCAGATCCTCGGAGTCCGGTTCGCCGGTCGGAAGGAGACGGACGTGGCCGCCGACCTGGCCCGCCTGCTGCGGGAGGCCGGGCACGAGCAGGTCGACTTCACGGTGGTCGGCTCAGGACCGAACGGCGCCAACCCTCACCACGAGGCCGGCGACCGCACCATCGAGGTCGGCGATGCGATCGTCCTCGACTTCGGTGGGCTGATGTACGGCTACGGCTCGGACACCAGTCGCACGGTGTGCGTGGGCGAACCTTCCGCGCTGATCCGCGAGGTCCACGAGGTCGTCCGCGCGGCGCAGCAGGCAGGAGTCGAAGCGGTACGCCCGGGCGTGGCCTGCCAGGAGATCGACCGGGCCGCTCGAAAGGTGATCACCGACGCCGGGTACGGCGAGCGGTTCATCCACCGCACGGGCCACGGCATCGGCACCACGACCCATGAACCGCCGTACATGATCGAGGGCGAGGAGCAGCCGCTCGTGCCCGGGATGTGCTTCTCCGTCGAGCCCGGGATCTACCTCCTCGGAGAGTTCGGGGTCCGCATCGAGGACATCGTCACCGTCACCGAGGAGGGCGGCAGACGTCTGAACAGCACCGAGCGTGACCTGAAGGTCGTCGGCTGAGACATACGGCGCTACTCGGTGGGCAGGAGCACCGTGGACAGCATCACGCGCTGTTTCCCGAGCGCCTCGCCGACGTACGGGGCGATGAGATCGTTGAATCCTTGCTGGATCCGCCCGAGGTCCTCCTCATCGACGTACAGCGCGCCCGTGCCGAACCCGATGTGGCTGCGGGTCACCTCGCCGAGTGCGAGTGAACCCTCGAACGTACGAAGCAGCTCGCCGATGAAGGCGAGGAAACCGGCTCGGATCTGCTCGTCGGAGAGCGTCGCCAGCTCGGCCTTCTCGACGTGAGCCATCCGCTCGCCCAGGGTGTACGTGCGCTCGACCGTGCCGCGCACCCGCCGCTCCGACGCCACGGCGAGGAAGCCGGCCTCGACGAGCGTGGCGATGTGTCGATACAGCGTTGCCTGGGGGACATCTGTCAGCAGGTCCCGGAGCTGGGCGGTGGTCAGATCGCGACCCCCTACCGCCTGCAGGACCCGCAGTCGTACGGGATGGGCAACGACCTCAGAGTTATTGCCTTGCGACGGCATCTGGCTCCCATTATTCTCATTCGTAGAATGTTCCTGATCTGAGTATATTCTAGGAGATGAGATGACCATCCTCAATGTCCAGGACGGCGTGCTGATGCTGACCTTTCCCGGCTGGGAGCGGCTGATGGTCGGCCGCGCGGGCTACTCCGTCGCGGTCAGTGCCGTCGACTCGGTGGAGGTGCTGCCGGGCTGGAGCTCTGAGATCTTGGGCTGGCGTTCTGGCATGGCGATCTCCGGTCTTCGCAAGCTGGGCACCTTTCGGCATCCCGACGGCACCCGCAGGCTGGTCTCGATGACGCGTGGGCTGCCCCTGCTGCGGATCCGGTTGCGCGACAGGGAGGTCGGTGCCGGCTTCGACGAGCTGCTGGTCAGCAATCCGGAGGCCGCCGAGCTGGCCGCGAAGCTCGACGCTCTGGCTCGGTCATGAGTGCCGCCGTGGCCCCGGGTGTCGCGGCGCAGGGGCGTGTGGTGCTGTCCGGCCCCACACTGCGAGCTGAAGGTCTGGCCAAGTCGTTCGGGCCGGTGCCGGCGCTGACCCGGGTCGATCTGGTCGCCCGGCCGGGGCGGGTGACCGGCTTCATCGGGCCGAACGGCGCGGGCAAGAGCACGACCTTGCGCATCCTCACCGGACTCGCCCGTGCGGATCAGGGCGCCGCGACGATCGATGGGATGCCCTATGGGGCGTTGAGCTCTCCGTCCCGGGTTCTGGGCGTCGTCGGCGATCTGGCCGGAGCCCATCCGGGGATGACCGCTCGTGGGCACCTGCAGACTCAGGCCGCCCTGATCGGTGTGCCCGGCGCTCGGGTCGAGCAGGTGCTCGAGGAGACCGGCCTGAGCTCGGTGTCGCGCCGACGAGTCCGCGGCTTCTCCACCGGGATGCGCCAGCGGCTGGCATTGGCGACGGCTCTGCTGGGCCAACCGTCCGGGCTGATCCTCGATGAGCCGACCAACGGCCTGGATCCCTCGGGCATCGTGTGGTTGCGCCGTCTGCTGCGAGCCTTCGCCGATGCCGGCGGGACGGTGCTGGTGTCCAGTCATGTGCTCACCGAGCTGCAACAGGTCATCGACGATCTGGTTCTCGTCGAAGGAGGCCGCACGCGCTGGTCAGGCTCCCTGAGCGACTTCACCGGCGAACACGCCTCGCTCGAGGAGGCCTACCTGAGCATGGTCGAGGAGGAGATGGCATGCGACAGCTGAAGGACGCGATCCGAGGTGAGGTGGTCCGGCTGACCAGGACCCGACTGCCCCTGTGGACGCTGGCGGCCGCGGTGGCGTGCGGTGGCCTGCTCACCGGTCTCGTCGCCCTGACCGGGCCGGAGAACGCCACCCCGCCGATGCCTGGGTTGGACACTGTCGCGGGCGTCTCCGGCGTCGTGGGCCTTCTCGGCGTCGCCCTCTTCGTACCTGCGCTGATCGGCACCGTGGCGATCACCGGCGAATACCGGCATCGCACGGTAGCCACCACCTTCCTCGCGGTCCCGAATCGCGGCCGGGTACTGGTGGCCAAGCTGATCGCCTACGGCGGGCTCGGCCTGGCGTACGGGCTGGTCCTGGCGTTCTCCGCGGTTGCCGGGATCTATGCAGGGACCTTCGCGTACGGGATCGAGCCAGGGCTCGGGCTCGGTGCCATGCTCGGCACCACAGCGAGGTACGGCGCCGCCGCAGCCATCTACATGCTGCTGGGTGTCGGCATCGGAGCTGTCGCGCGGCACCAGCTGCTCGCGATCGGGATCACCTTGGGGTACTTCTACTTCGTGGACAACCTGATGATGATTCTCCCGGGAGCCAACATCGTCTATCCGTTCCTTCCGGGTGGAGCCACGTCCGCGCTCACCGGGTCGACCGCGATATTGGAGATGATCGCGGCCGAGACCGGTGTGAATGGCCCTGTCGTACAGGCGCCGCTGGTGGGTGCGCTCGTGCTCCTCGGCTACGCCTTGGCCTCATCGGCCCTGGCCGCGGCCGTGTCCCTGCGCCGCGACGTCGCCTGAGCGCCGGGCGCCGGACGCTCCGCTGCCCGGCGCTCAGGCGTGGCCGCCCTGGACTTCCTTGGCTGCTGCCTTGATGTCGTCCGCCTCGACCTTCGCGACGGTGGACTCGACGATGGACTCCGCACGCTCGAGGGCCTTGCGGATCTTGACCTCGCCGGGGTCGGAAACCAGGGCGAGCAGGCCGGAGTGCCCTGGTGTGATCGCATTCTCGAGCTTCTCCTCGAGCTCGCGGTTGTGGTGGCGCTGCCGCAGCTTTCCGACGAGGGCTCCGGCGCCGCCGGCCACTGCGGCACTGCCGAGGATCGACGGCGGGAAAATCACCCCGAGCGCGACGCCGCCGACGACGCCCCACTTGAGGCCTGACTTCGTGCTGTGGTCGGTTGCCTTCTGGATCTCCAGCTTGCCCTCGGCCGAGCGCCTGACCACGATGACGCCCTCGATCTCGACGGTGCGGCCGTCCTCGGCCGACTTGAGGGCCTCGTACGCCTCCAACGCCATGTCGGTGTCGCTGAAGTCGGCGATGATGAGGGTGTAGGCGCCGTCGGACACGGAGGCCGCGCTCACCTCTACGTCGGGGTTGGTCTCGTCTGCCATGACATCCGCTCCTTGGTGGTTGAGGTACCACTCTCGAACGGCCATGGCTCGACGGCATCACCCGTAGCGGGTGGGGTGCCGCTCGGAGGATCCGATGATCACTGGCCCTGACGCGACCGGCGCCAGAACCCCCATGCCCAGGTGAGGAGCAGGGCTCCCAGGATCGACCCGATCAACCCGGTCGGGTGGAGATCGAGGCCGTTGCCGGTCGCGAGGCTGAGCCCCAGGCCGCCGACGAAGGAGCCCAGGAGGCCCGTCACCGCCGCGGTGGTCCAATCGATCTCCTTCATCGATCGACCGAGAACGAGTTGTGCCACGCCGCCTGCCACGATGCCGAACAGGATGATCGCGATGATGAGCATATTGGCAACCTACCGCATCCAAACGCTCTCTATCCGGCGTTGAACGACACTGCTCGACGGGTCAGGCGACGCGGGTCTGGAGCCACGTGCGGTAGCGGCGCAGGGCGCGGCGTTGGAGGAAGGTCTCCTTGGCCAGGGCGAGCTTGGGGTCCATCCCGGGGCGGGGGCGGCGGCCGGCACCGAGGCGGCGCAGCTGCTGGCGTACGCGGGCCATGCTCGCGGCCGAGGCGACGGCCTTGTCCTCGATCCGGACCGGCGCCAGGTCGACGCGGGCCTCGGCGTCGTGGCGCCACCGGTTCGGCAGATCGGGGTCGACCGCGAGGGCGCTGCCCATACCGACCAGGTCGACGCCGCCGGCGAGGACCTCCTCGGCGACGGGGCGCCGGACGATGCCACCGGTGAGCATCAGGGGAAGCGGGCTGGTCCGGGCCAGGTCCTCGGCGAGGGTCAGGAAGTACGCCTCGCGGGCCTGGGTGCGCTCGTCCTTGGTCTGCCCGGTCATGGCCGGGGCCTCGTAGCTGCCACCGGAGAGCTCCACGACGTCGACGCCCAGCGGGGCCAGCATCTCGATGACTGCCTTGGCGTCCTCGGCGTCGAATCCGCCGCGCTGGAAGTCGGCGGAGTTGAGCTTGACCGCGACGGCGAAGTCGGGGGAGACCAGGGCACGTACGGCCCGGACGATGTCGAGCAGGAGGCGGGCCCGGTCGGCCAGGTCGCCGCCCCACCGGTCGGTGCGCCGGTTGGCCAGGGGTGAGAGGAACTGGGAGAGCAGGTAGCCGTGGGCGGCGTGGATCTCGACGCCGTCGAACCCGGCCTCCTCGGCCCGCCGGGCGGTCTCGGCGAACCGCGTGACCGTCTCCTCGATCTGGGTCGCGGTCATCTCGACGGGTTGGGCGAACCGCTTGGTGTTCTTGCCGAGGTCGACGCGTACGGCCGAAGGCCCCCAGGCGACACCGGGCATGTTCGCGCCCACCTGGCGGCCGGGGTGGTTGATCTGCATCCAGACCTGCGAACCCCCGCTCTTCGCGGCGGTCGCCCACTCCCGGAAAGGGGCCAGCGGCGACTCCGCGTCGAGAACGACACCCCCGGGCCCGGTGAGCGCCTCCGCGTGGACCATGACGTTTCCGGTGATGATCAGACCGACCCCGCCCTGGCTCCAGCGGCGGTAGAGCCGGACGAGAGAGGCGTCCGGGAGCTGGCCGGCCGCCGCCATGTTCTCCTCCATGGCGGCCTTGGCCAGCCGGTTCGGGAGCACGGAGCCGTTGGGAAGGGCGAACTGCTCGAATACGGATGACATGTACTGCTCCTGAGTGCGGTATGTTTACGGTGCTCACATGAGCGTAGGAAGGAATGTAAGCAGTGTCAACTTCTGAGAAGAGTGGCTATCATCACGGCGACCTCCGGGCATCGCTCCTGACGGCCGCGATGCGGATGCTCGAAGAGGGCGAGCCGTTCTCGTTGCGTGCGCTCGCGCGCGAGGCGGGGGTCTCGCCGACGGCGCCCTACCGCCACTTCAAGGACCGTGACGCCCTGGAGTCCGCGCTGGCGGCCCAGGGGCTGCGCGACCTGAAGGCCGACCTGACCGAGGGCCGTGAGCTCCCGGCCTCTGCTGCCGATCTGGGCGAGCTCGCTGTCGCGTACGTCGAGTTCGCGCTGCGTCGTCCGGCGCTGTTCCGGGTGATGTTCGGCAACGCGTGCGACACGGGGAGTGCGGAGCGGGTCGAGGCTGCTGCCGAGATCCATGACCTGCTCGCCGTGGCCATGACGCGGGTCTTCCCTGATGTCGATGCCGATGCGCTCGCCTCGGCCGGCTGGGCGCTCGCGCACGGGATGGCCTACCTCTACATGGACGGCAAGCTTCAGGCGGGCTCGACCGAGGAGATCGGGGAACGGGTGCGGGCCGCGTTCGCCGCGATCCTCGCTGCCAGCGCCGACTAGCAGGGAGTGGCGGTCGCCACTTCGGCCGGTGTTGACGGTGCTTACATTGCTGCGTAGGCTCTCCATGTAAGCATTGCTAACATTGAGGAGATCCTGATGGCTGCCACCGAACAACAGCCCGGACAGCAGGCCGTGACCGCGCGGCTGGGCGAGCGTACGGTCGACGTGCCCCGCGGCGGGCTCTACGACCGCTACCGGATGAACCCCGATCTCGACGAGATCGCCCGCGACCCACGGGTCAGCGGCGTCGACTTCTTCCGTCGCCTCTCCAAGACCCAGGTCGACTCACCGATCGGCCCCACGTACACGCCGAACTTCTACTACCGGATGTCCTCGGCCCGGCTGACCATGCTGGCCCGCTCCTCGGCGATCCGGGCCCGCCTGCCCGAGGAGCTCGAGCCGCTCGAGGTCGTCCCCGGCATCGGCCTCGCCTCGGTCATCTTCTTCCGCTACGACATCGCCGACATCGACTTCTACACCGAGGCCGCGGTGGGCGTCGCAGTCCGGCCCGCCCGGCACGGACGGCTCGGATTCCTCGACCTCGTCACCGACCTGAAGAACGACCACCTGCACTCGTACGTCTTCTCCCTGCCGGTCAACACCGACATCGCGCAGGTGCGTGGTCATGACGGCTACGGCTTCCCGAAATGGGTAACCGACCTCGACGTGGACATCGACACCTCGACCAGCACCGCCCGGGTCGCCAACGCGACGGGTGGGGTCGATGTCGCCTTCTCCGCGCCCACGCCGGCGCAGACCACCTTCGGCTCGGGTGAGCGGGTCTCGTCGCTGACTTCCTACACCGAGCTCGGCGGCCGCTGGCAGTCGACGCTCAACCAGACCAACATCCTCGCCGCCGGCAGCGCGACCCTGCCGCGTGGTGTCGAGCTCCAGCTCGGCGAGGGCCGCATGTCCGACGACATCCGCGCCCTCGAGCCGGTGCGTACGCTCCGCCTCGACGTCGCCACCGAGGCCCAGGCCGCCCTCCACATGCCCGTGCCGATCTCGGTCCGGGCCACCGCCTAGCGCTCACCACACGGAGATCCGACATGTCCATCGATCACGCTGCCGCCCCGGTCCGAGGGGCCGGCCTTCCCGCCTCCATCACGCCCGCGCTGCTGAACCGGCTCGCGAGCCAGGTCGCCGCGGCTCCGGGAGCCGCCACGGTCACCACCACCGCTCCCTACACGGGCGAGCCCTTCGCTGCGCTCCCGTCCTCGACCGCCCAGGATGTCGAGGCGGCCTTCGGGCGGGCCCGCGCCGCGCAGGTCGGCTGGGCGGCCACCCCGATCAGCGAGCGCAAGCGGATCTTCCTCCGCTTCCACGACCTCGTCCTGGAGCGGCAGGAGCAGGGTCTGGACCTGATGCAGGCCGAGAACGGCAAGACCCGACGCGATGCGTTCCTCGAGATCATGGACATCGCGATCACGGCCCGCTACTACGCCCGCAGTGTGGAGAGGCTCCTCGACCCGAAGCGACGCAAGGGCGCGCTTCCGCTGCTCACCCACACCACCGAGCTCCACCACCCCAAGGGCGTGGTCACGGTCATCTCACCGTGGAACTACCCGCTCTCGATGGCGGCCGGTGACGCCATCCCCGCCCTGCTGGCCGGCAACGCCGTGGTCCAGAAGCCCGACACCCAGACCGCCGTCACCGCCCTGTGGGCCCTGGACCTGCTCGAGGAAGCCGGGTTGCCTGCCGACGTGTGGCAGATGGTCATCGGGCGCGGCAGCGTCCTCGGCGACCCGCTCCTGGCCAACGGCGACTACGTGATGTTCACCGGCTCCACCGCCAGCGGCCGCCACATCGCCCAGAAGGCGGGCGAGCGCCTCATCGGTGCCTCCCTCGAGCTCGGCGGCAAGAACCCGATGATCGTCCTGGCCGACGCTGACATCGACCGGACCGTCGAGGGCGCCATCGCCGCGAGCTTCCCCTCGGCCGGCCAGCTGTGCGTCTCGATCGAGCGGATGTACGTCCCCGACCAGATCTATGACGAGTTCGTCTCCCGGTTCGCGGCCAGGACGAAGGAGCTGCGGATCGGCGCGGCGTACGACTACAGCATCGACGTCGGCAGCCTGACGACGGCGTCGCAGCTCGAGACCGTCGCCACTCATGTCGAGGACGCGGTCGCGAAGGGTGCGACGCTGCTCGCCGGCGGGACGCCGCGCCCCGACCTCGGGCCGTTGTTCTACGAGCCGACGATCCTCGCCGACGTCACCCCGGAGATGACCCTGTTCGACCACGAGACCTTCGGCCCCGTCGTCTCGATCTACCGCTACTCCGACCTCGACGACGCCATCCAGATGGCCAACGCCACGCCGTACGGCCTCAATGCCAGCGTCTGGACTCGCGACGGCGCACGTGGGCGGGCCGTCGCGGCCCGTATCCACTCCGGCACGGTCAACGTCAACGAGGCCTTCGCGGCAGCCTGGGGCAGCATCGACGCTCCCATGGGTGGGATGGGTGACTCCGGGCTCGGCCGCAGGCACGGCGCCGACGGGCTGCTCAAGTACACCGAGGCCCAGACCGTCGCCCACCAGCGACTCCAGGGATTCACCCCGCCCAGCGCGATCAACCACGATCAGTGGTCCCGGATCCTTACGCTCGCGTTGAAGACACTACGACGGACGGGTGTCCGGTGAGCCGGGACCACACGAAGGAGACCGGGGCATGACCAAGCGCATCCTGAACGTCGTCACCAACGTCGGTCACTACGACGACCCGTCCCATCCGACCGGGCTGTGGCTCTCCGAGCTCACCCATGCCTGGCAGGTCTTCGAGGAGCACGGCTTCGAGCAGACCCTCGTCAGCCCCGCCGGGGGAGCGGTGCCCCTCGAACCGCGGGCGCTGAGGTTCCCCAGCTACGACAAGACCGCCAAGGCCTGGCGTTCTTCGTCGGAGCGGATGGCGCTGCTGGAGAACACGCTGGGCCCCGAGGACGTCGACTCCGCCGACTACGACGCCATCTACTTCACCGGCGGCCACGCGGTCATGTACGACTTCCCCGACAGCGAGGGTCTCCAGCGCATCACCCGCGAGATCTTCGAGCGCGGCGGCATCATCTCCTCCGTCTGCCACGGCTACTGCGGCCTGCTCAACACCCGCCTCTCCGACGGCTCCTACCTCATCGCCGGCCGCAAGATGACCGGCTTCGCGTGGCAGGAGGAAGTCCTTGCGCGGCGTCGACAAGCTCGTGCCGTACAACGCCGAGGAGGAGGCCAAGGCGCGCGGCGCGCTCTACGAGAAGGCCAAGATCCCGTTCGTCTCGTACGCGGTCGTCGACGGCAACCTCGTCACCGGCCAGAACCCGGGGTCGGCCAAGGAGACGGCCCAGAAGGTCGCCGAGCTCCTCTGACCGGGTGCCCGTGCTGCGGAGTCAGTGCGCGGCGTACCGGCTTTGCCGTCTACAGTTGTCCCGTGCGTTTCGGCGTACGTTCCCCGGTTGGTCTGCCGGCAGGGCCCGCCTGACTTTGAATCAGGACTAGCGACGTAGGTTCGACTCCTACCCGGGGAGCAGGTAGTCACCCCTGATGCTCCTCGTCCAACTGGTGTCCGGGCGCGTCAGCTGAGTTCGTCCGCAGGCTCGATCTCGCCGGGGCGCCAGGTCTTGTCGAACCATGCCTCCAGAGGTCCATAGAGCCGCAGCATGGCGAACCACGACTTGCCGGGCACGGTCTGGATCCAGTTCGCCTCGCGGCCGTCGGGCGCCGTCGGTCCGAACCAGAGATCGACGCTGCCGTCGTCGTTCGTCGCGACGGTGTTCGACAGGCTCATCAGGGCCGGGTACGGCGTGTCGGTCTCCAGCAGCGAGCGGGTCTGGGTGTCGTAGAGGTCGACGGACCAGAAGTTCTTCGCCGGGATGCCCGCGGGCAGGGTGAGCCGGTAGGTCCGGCCGCCGTCGAGCCAGGCGCCCGTCGAGTCCATCGCGGTGTAGGCGTACGCCGATCCCGCGCCCACCTGGGCGTGCGCCATCGCCGGCGTGATCACGGTCGCGAAGTAGTGGAACTGGGCGCGGGCGTCCAGCAGCCGGGCGTGGTTGCGCTCGAACTCGTAGCTGCCGCCGACGAACGCGGCCAGCCAGTTGCTGCCGGGGTAGTAGTACGCGTCGGGGTCGCGTGGCTTGTAGACCAGTGCCCGGGCGATCGCTGCCGCGAGCGGCGCGGCCTGGGTGAGAATCCCGCGCATCCGCTCGTCGGGTTCGAACGGTTGACCGTGCACGATCCCGATCGACGCGCACTGGCCTGCGCGCTCCGGATCCAGCGCGTCGGCCGGCTCCTCCTGCACGAGCGTGTCGATCTCCTCGAAGAACGAGAAGTCGTTCGCGTGGATGGTGTTCTGGGTCAGATCGGCCATGTTCAGGTAGGTCATCGCCGGCGGGTCGTCGGCCTGCGCGAGCGGATAGACCCGAACCTTCTTGATGTCGGGAACGCCGCCGAGGGCGCGGACGACCAGCCAGTTCGAGTACGTCGGCGTGCGGAACACGTAGTAGCCGTCCGGCTCCTCGCCGTCGTATCCCGGAGGCAGGAAGAGGTACTTGCCGCCCGCGCCCTTGTCGGGCCCGGCGATGCCGAGGTCGGCGACGTAGCGGAACCAGAAGTCGTCGAGCACGCACAGCGAGTTCGGTGGGTTCTCGACGACCAGCGGGCCGTCGCGCAGGTCGAGGAACATCGAGCCGTACGTCGTCTCGGTGTTCGGCGTCAGAAAGAACGAGCCCGAGTTCGCGCGAGGGTCGGTGAAGCCGAGCATGGTGTTGCCGTCGAGGCCCACGCTGCGGAACCCGCTGCGCATCGCAACGAGCGAGGCGCCCGGGATGGTGTTGAGGTAGACCTCGATCGCCCGGGTGAGATCGAGCAGGTCGTAGATCGTGTCGACCGACCCCGGAAGCGGCACCCCGTCGAAGAACTCGAGGTCGCCCAGCGGTGAGGGCACCACGTCGGGCACCGCGATGTTCCGCCGCGCCATCTCCAGCATGCTCTCGTCGCCCACTGTTCCACCCCTCGCCGCGGCCTGCCTGGTCTCGGCGCCAAGCCTGCGCGGCCCCTGAGGCGATGCGCTTCACCCGTTCCGGACCATGTGGAGGAAGCCGCGGAGGACGTCGTTGAACGCCTGCGGAGCCTCGAGGTTGCTGACGTGGCCGCAGTCGGGGATCACGGCGAGGTCCGCGCCGGGAATGCGGCGCTCGAACTCGTGGGCGACCGACAGGGGCGAGCGGGCGTCGAGGGCGCCCCAGATGAGCTGGGTGGGCACCTGGATCGTGGCGAGGACGTCGGTCAGGTCGGCCTGGGCCATCGCGGTCAGGGCGGTGAGCATGCTGTGGCGGCGTACATCAGCCGACATCGCCTCCAATAACGGCACGAAGTCGGCCGGGGGAGGGCCGGCGAAGAGGCCGGGGAGGGTCGGGTCGAAGCTGCCCTCCGGCTGGGCGCGGAGGCCCGCGAGGCGGGCGTCGGCCTCGTCAGGGCCGAGGGAGCCGCGCCAGCCGGCGTAGCCGTCGGCGAGGACGAGGCTTCGCGCCACCGCGGGGTGGCGTCGGTAGACCTCGAGGATGACGGTCACACCCCAGGAGAGCCCGACGAGGGTGCACGGAGTGATGTCCAGGGCGCGGATCAGCCCGGCAAGATGATCCGCGTAGTCGCTCAGCGCGAAGCCAGCCGGGACGTCGGCGGAGCCGCCGGCGCCCGGTTCGTCCCAGGCGATGACGGTGAACTCGTCGGCGAGGGCGTCGAGCTGTGGGGTCCAGCCACGGCTGTCCTCGGCACCGCCGTGGACGAACACGACGGCCGGGCCGTCTCCGGCCCGCCGGTAGGCGATGCGCAACCCGTCGACCTCGACGACATCCATGAACCGACCGTAGCGCGCTCGGCGATGTCGGCGGTGGCACTCGAAACCCGGGTCCAGGTAGGGGATCCCCCGATGTCCTCGCGGCGTCGAGATTCGTAGCGTCGGGACCATGACGACTCTCGCGAGCCAGAAGGGACCGGTGGCGCCCGCGGCGCGGGCCGCAAGCCCTGCCATCATCGCCGTCGCCGTGCTGATGGCGTTGGGCTGTCTGGCGTTCGCCGGGGCGAACGTCGCCTTCGAGGTCACCGATCGGTTCGCCGAGGGCCGCTACGCCGAGTACGCCGCCGGGCTCTCGGTCATGAACTGGGTCGTCACGGGCCTGAAGGTGCTCGGCGCCGCGGTGGCTCTGCTCTCGGTTGCCGCCCGCCCGGTCCGGTTCGCGACGCCATGGGTCATGTCGGTGCTTCTCTGGGGTGCTTTCGCGACGCTCGCGCTCGACGCGGTCGGCAGCATGGTGGAGGCCGGTGCGATCCTCGTGGGAGCGAGCGGCTCCCCGGCCGACCTCGGCCCACGTTCTGTGGCGTACCTCCTCGGCTCGGTCGTCTCGGCCGCGGGATTCGGGGTGCTCGCGGTGTCCTACCTGCGGCGGTACGCCGTCACGAGGGTCACCATTCTCCTGGGCGTACTCGGTGGCCCGGTCCTCCTCGGACTGCTGTTCCTCGGCCTTCCCGGACTGCTCGTCGTCGTCGGGGTCATGCCGCCCGGCTGACTCGGGCTTCGCCATTGATGGCCGCGCGCCGTTCATCTTCGTGTAAGGTCACCGGGCTTCCTGCGTACGTCCGCGTGTCGCGTTGGTGATTGCGGGGACGCGCAGGGTGGTATGGATACTGGCCTGTATCAAGGTCGTGGGGGAGCAGGGTGTAAAGTCGCCCAAACTAATCGACAAACACTTGGAGGAAGCGTGGGCATGGAGCCGATCATCGGTTACGTACCTGGCGTGTTCGATCTCTTCCACATCGGTCACCTCAACATGCTGCGCCAGGCGCGAGAGCGCTGCGACACGTTGATCGCGGGTGTGGTCTCCGACGAGGTCTGCGAGACGACGAAGGGAATCATCCCGACCGTCCCGCTCGTCGAGAGGCTGGAGATCGTCGAGGCGATCGGGATCGTGGACGCGGTCTACGCCGAGCGCACCACCGACAAGGTCGACTCCTGGCGCGAGGTCGGGTTCACCCACCTCTTCAAGGGCGATGACTGGAAGGGCACCGAGAAGGGCGACGCGCTCGAGAAGAAGATGGCGTCGGTCGGTGTCGAGGTCGTCTACTTCCCCTACACGCTCCAGACCAGCAGCACCGCTCTGCGGAAGGCCATCGCGCGAGAGGATGCCCAGGTCTCGTGACCGGCAGTGCCCCCACACCTGGCGGACAGTTCGAGATCTCCGACGACGGGGTCCTTGTCCGGGACTCCTCGACGTCGGTCCTGATCCTCTCCGTCGACGGCCAGTACGTCTGGTCCCTCACCCCCGACCGCGACGGCCACCGGGTCGACGGCGGCACCATGGTGCCGTGGCCGACCGTGCTCACCCGGTTCCTGGACGGCTCCGCGACGGTCACCATCGCCGACTACGAGGGCGAGGTCCTCTTCGAGGACAAGGTCGTTCTCGGGTCCGGTGAGGGCAACATCTCGATCGTCGACGGCAGCGGCAACCCGCTCAGCGTCGACAAGGTCGGCCACCTGACCCGCTCCTTCGAGGCCACCGACGAGAGCATCCGCGCGGAGATCCTCGACGGCACCCAGCGCGTCCTCGCCGACCTCCGCGACGTGGTCGGCGTCGAGGCCTACCTCAACTACGGGGCTCTCCTCGGCGCGATCCGCGAGGGCCGGATGCTCGGCCACGACTCCGACACGGACGTCTGCTACCTCTCCAAGCACACCGTGCCCGCCGAGATCATCGCCGAGTCGTACGCCATCGAGCGCACCATGCGCGAGCGTGGCTGGAGCATCCTGCGGATGTCCGGCGGCGACATCAAGGTGCTGCACCAGGTCTCCGACGGCCGCAAGGTGCACATCGACATCTTCGTGGCGTTCTACGTGCCCGACAAGGACGGCGAGCCGGTCTTCTACCAGCTCGGCAACCGCTCCGGACGGCTGCGCCGCGAGGCGATCGTGCCGGTCTCGACGATCAACCTGCACGGCTACGACTTCCCGGCTCCCGCCGAGCCCGAGGAGATGCTGGCCTTCATCTACGGCCCGAAGTGGCGCACCCCGGACCCGTCGTTCAAGTACGCCGACCCGCCGGCCGGCGTACGTCGACTGGACGGCTGGCTGCGCGGCTTCCGCACCGACATGGGGTTCTGGACCGAGTTCCACAACACCCAGGGCAGCGAGCTCGAGACCAAGCAGTCCTACTTCGCGACGTGGGTCTTCAAGCAGCTGCCCGAGGACGCGAAGGTGGTCGACCTCGGCTCCGGCGCGATCGGGCGTGACGGTCGCTTCTTCGCCCGCAAGGGCCACCAGGTGCACTCGGTGGACTTCTCCCGGGCCGCGGTGGCCGCCGTACGCCGCCGGGCCGAGCGCCACAAGCTTCCGCTGGTCTCCGACCAGCTCATCCTCGGCGAGCTCCGTTCGACGCTGACGCTGGGTGCGCGGCTGGCCCGCGACCCCCACCATCTCTACGCCCGCGACCTGGTCGGCTGCCTCGACAAGGCGGCCCGGCACCAGCTCTGGACCCTGTCGAAGATGGCGCTGCGTCCCGGTGGCGGCAAGCTCTACCTCGAGTTCGCGGCGACCGGTGAGAACCTGCCCGAGCCGAAGCCCGAAGGTCTCGTACGCCGCGTGGACCCCGCGCTCGTCCAGGCCGAGATCGAGGCGGCCGGCGGTGTGGTCGAGCACCTCGAGATCGTCGACGGCCGGAACATGCTCGAGGACCCGCTGCCGCGGGTCGCGCGGCTGCGCGCCTCCTGGCCCTCGCCCCACAATCTGGCACAGCAGTCTGCAGAAGGAAACTGACATGTCCGACGATTCCGGCATCAAGAACATCGCTCGCGGCGCCCGTGACGCGGCCCGTACGCGTGCCTCGCTGGTGCGCCGCATCGAGGCGCTCGAGGCCGAGGTGCAGGAGCAGCGTCAGCTGAACCGGCGCGTCGCCGAGCTGACCGATGTGGTCGCCGAGCTGCTCATCCCGCTGCAGGACGCCGACAAGGAGAAGGCGGAGAAGATCCTCGCGGAGTACCGCTCACGGATCTGATTCCTTCTGGTCTGACTCAGCCCAGCGCTTCGAGGGCCTGCCTGAGGTCTTCGATCCGCTGGCCGAGCCGACGGCGGGCATCGCCACCGGGGCCCATGTCGGCGCCGACGTCCAGGTCGGCGACCGCCTCCTCGACGCCGGCGAGGCGGGAGCGGAGGTCGGCGACGACGTCGACATCGACCCGGCCGGGCACCGTCGTACGGCGCTCGTCCAGGGACCGGCGCAGCAGGTCCGCCTGGGTGCTGAGCTTGCGGCTGGCGTGCCACAGGTCGACGAAGACCTGCACCTTCGCGCGCAGCAGCCACGGGTCGAACGGCTTGGCGAGGAAGTCGGCGGCGCCGGTCGCGTAGCCGCGGTAGGCCAGATGGGTGTCGAAGTCGTTCGCGGTCAGGAAGATGATCGGGACGTCCTTGGTGCGCTCCCGCGCCTTGATCCGGGCGGCCGTCTCGAAACCGTCCATCCCAGGCATCTGGGCGTCGAGCAGGATCAGCGCGAAGTCGTCGTGGAGCAGGGCGCGGAGCGCGTCCTCGCCGGACCCCGCGCGGACGAGGGTCTGGTCGAGCGAGCCGAGGATGGCCTCGAGCGCGACCAGGTTGGCGGCACGGTCGTCGACGAGCAGGATCTTCGCGGTCCCCTGACGCTCGCTCATTCCGCCGCCTCCGTAGTGAGAAGCGGAGAGTACGGAAGCGGCGGCCTGAGGCCTGCTGTCGCTCGCTGGCGCGCGCTCATGACAACCACAACCGGAACAGCGAGAGCAGGTCGGCGACGTCGACCGGTTTGGTGATGTACTCCGAGGCGCCGGCGGCGAGGCTGTCCTCGCGGTCCCCGGTCATCGCCTTCGCGGTCAGCGCGATCATCGGCAGGCTCTTGAACTGCGGGATGTCCCGGATCAGGCGCATCGCGGTCAGACCGTCCATGCCCGGCATCATGATGTCCATCAGCACGAGGTCGACACCCGGCTCCCGCTGGAGCGCCTCGATCCCGGCCTCCCCGGACTCCGCGTAGATGACGTCGATGCCGTGCTGCTCGAGCGCGCTGGTGAGCGCGAAGACGTTGCGTACGTCGTCGTCGACGATCAGGATCCGCCGACCCACGAATTGGCCGTTCGGGTCGGCCGGCTCGGGGACGTACGACCTGGTGGGCTGCGGCCCTGGCCGGCCCAGCAGCACGCTCACGTCGTCGATCGCCTCCTCGGTGGTTGCCGGCGTCTTGAGGGTCATCGCCTGGGTGTACCGGTCCAGACGGCTCTGCTGGGCCTTGGTCACCTCGCCGACCCTACTCAGCACGACGGGGATGTTCTTGGTGCGCTTGTGGGTGCGCATCCAGCGGAGCACGTCGAAGCCTCCGTCCGCCAGCGGAAGGTCGAGGACCACGCAGTCGACGTCGCGGTCGGCCAGGACCGTCTGAGCCTCCTCGGGCGAGGTGCCGAAGACCGTCTCGACCTCGTCGACCGAGCCGAACAGGGCCTCCACGACGGCGCTGGTGCCGGGGCCGGACTCGTCGCTGCCGCCGCTGAGGACCAGCAGGACCTGGTCGGCTCTCCTGTCGGTGGCACCCTGCTCGTCGACAGCAGGCGTGGGGGGCTGGGCGTCGGCCGTCTCGAAGCTGATCCTGGGGACGTACAGGGTGAAGGAGCTGCCGTGGCCGGGCTCGCTCTTGACCTGGATCTCGCCGCCGATCAGGTGGGCGACCTCGCGGCTGATCGACAGGCCGAGGCCGGTGCCGCCGAACTTGCGGCTGATCGTGCCGTCGGCCTGCTGGAACGCCTCGAAGATGACCCTCAGCTTCTCCGGCGGGATGCCGATGCCTGTGTCGACCACCGAGAACGCCAGCACCGAGTCGGCCTGCTGCAGGCGCGATGTCGAGAAGCGTTCGCCGGAGGCGTTGCGGATGAGCAGCCGGACACCGCCGCCGTCTGTGAACTTCACCGCGTTGGAGAGCAGGTTGCGCAGCACCTGCTGCAGACGGTGCTGGTCCGATCGGAGCACGCGGGGCACGTCGGGGTCGACGCTGACGATGAAGTCGAGGTCCTTCTCGGCGGTCAGCGGCCGGAAGGTCGCCTCGACGTACTCGACCACCGAGGTCACCGCGACGTCGGTGACATGGACGTCCATCTTCCCCGCCTCGACCTTGGACAGGTCGAGGATGTCGTTGATCAGCTGGAGCAGGTCGGTGCCGGCGCCGTGGATGGTGCGGGAGTACTCGACCTGGCGGGGGTTGAGGTTTCCGTCGACGTTGTCGGAGAGCAGCCGGGCCAGGATGAGCAGCGAGTTGAGCGGTGTACGCAGCTCGTGCGACATGTTGGCCAGGAACTCGGACTTGTAGCGGGACGAGAGGGCGAGCTGCTCGGCGCGCTCCTCGAGGCCACGCCGGGCGTCCTCGATCTCGAGGTTCTTGATCTCGATCGCTTGGTTCTGGTCGGCCAGCTGGCGCGCCTTCTCCTCCAGGGCGGCGTTGGACTGCTGCAGCTCCACCTGCTGACGCTCGCCCTCGTCCTGCTTGTCCTGCAGCTCGGCGGCGAGCCGCTGCGACTCGACCAGCAGCTCCTCGGTGCGCGAGCTGGCCATGATCGCGTTGAGCGAGACCCCGATCGACTCGGCGAGCTGCTCGAGGAACTGCATGTGGACGGTGCTGAACGGGCGGAACGAGGCGAGCTCGACGACACCGATCACCTTCTCCTCGAAGGCCACCGGGAGCACCACGATCGAGGTCGGGGCGGCCGACCCGTGTCCGGAGGAGATCCGCAGGAAGTCGGCCGGCACGTCGCGTACGACGATCGGCTGCCGGTCGTAGGCCGCCTGCCCGACCAGACCCTCACCGAGGGCGAAGACATCGGGGACGTCGGCGCTGGGCTGGTAGCCGTAGGAGGCGATCCGGCGCAGGACCTTGGGGCCGCCGTGCTCGGAGATCTGGTCGGTGAGGAAGATCGAACCCTGCTGCGCGCCGACCAGCGGGGTGAGCTCGGAGACGATCAGCCGAGCGACCTCGAGCAGGTCGCGCCCGCCCTGCATGTGACCGGTGAACCGGGCCAGGTTGGTCTTGAGCCAGTCCTGGTCCTCGTTGGCCCTGGTGGTCTCGCGGAGCGAGTCGATCATCTCGTTGAGGTTGTCCTTCAGGTCGGCCACCTCGCCGGCGGCGCCGACGGTGATCTGCCGGCTCAGGTCGCCCTGGGTCACCGCGGCGGAGACCTCGGCGATCGCGCGGAGCTGGGTGGTCAGCGTGAGGGCGAGCTGGTTGACGTTCTCCGTCAGCCCGCGCCAGGTGCCGGAGACGTCGGCGACCTCGGCCTGGCCGCCGAGCTTGCCCTCGGTGCCGACCTCGCGGGCGACGCGGGTGACTTCGTCGGCGAAGGACCCGAGCTGGTCGACCATGGTGTTGATGGTCGACTTGAGCTCGAGGATCTCGCCGCGGGCGTCGACGGTGATCTTCTGGGTCAGGTCGCCGCGGGCGACCGCGGTGGTGACCTGGGCGATGTTGCGGACCTGGGAGGTCAGGTTGGAGGCCATCGAGTTGACCGAGTCGGTGAGGTCCTTCCAGGTGCCGGCCACGCCGCGTACGTGGGCCTGTCCGCCCAGCGATCCCTCGGTGCCGACCTCGCGGGCGACACGGGTGACCTCGTCCGCGAACGTACGCAGCGTGTCGACCATCGCGTTGAGGGTGCCGGCCAGGGCGGCGACCTCACCGCGGGCCTCGATGGAGATCTTCTGCGAGAGGTCGCCCTGCGAGACCGCCTTGGAGACCTGGGCGATGCTGCGGACCTGGTTGGTCAGGTTGGAGGCCATCGAGTTCACCGAGACGGTCAGGTCGCGCCAGGTGCCGGCGACGCCGGGCACCTGCGCCTGACCGCCGAGCGCGCCCTCGGTGCCGACCTCGCGGGCGACGCGGGTGACTTCGTCGGCGAACGACCCGAGCTGGTCGACCATGGTGTTGATGGTCGACTTGAGCTCGAGGATCTCGCCGCGGGCGTCGACGGTGATCTTCTGGGTCAGGTCGCCGCGGGCGACGGCGGTGGTGACTTGGGCGATGTTGCGGACCTGGGAGGTCAGGTTGGAGGCCATCGAGTTGACCGAGTCGGTGAGGTCCTTCCAGGTGCCCGAGACGTCGTGTACGTCGGCCTGGCCGCCGAGGCGGCCCTCGGTGCCGACCTCGCGGGCGACACGGGTGACCTCGGCGGCGAAGGAGGAGAGCTGGTCGACCATGGTGTTGATGGTCGACTTGAGCTCGAGGATCTCGCCGCGGGCGTCGACGGTGATCTGCCGGCTCAGGTCGCCGCGGGCCACCGCGGTGGTGACCTGGGCGATGTTGCGGACCTGGGCGGTCAGCGTGCCGGCCATGAAGTTCACCGAGTCGGTCAGGTCACGCCAGGTGCCGGAGACGCCGGGCACCGCCGCCTGGCCGCCGAGCTGACCCTCGCCACCGACCTCGCGCGCGACGCGGGTGACCTCGTCGGCGAAGGAGGAGAGCTGGTCGACCATGGTGTTGACGGTGGTCTTGAGCTCGGCGAGCTCGCCGCGTACGTCGACGGTGATCTTCTGGGAGAGGTCGCCGCCGGCCACCGCGGTGGTGACCTGGGCGATGTTGCGGACCTGGTTGGTCAGGTTGGTCGCCATGGAGTTGACGGAGTCGGTGAGGTCCTTCCACCGGCCGCCGACGCCCGGCACCTCGGCCTGGCCGCCCAGCTTGCCGTCGGTGCCGACCTCGCGGGCGACGCGGGTGACCTCGTCGGCGAAGGCGGAGAGTTGGTCGACCATGGTGTTGACGGTGGTCTTGAGCTCGGCGAGCTCGCCGCGTACGTCGACGGTGATCTTCTGGGAGAGGTCGCCGCCGGCCACCGCGGTGGTGACCTGGGCGATGTCGCGGACCTGGTTGGTCAGGTTGGAGGCCATGGAGTTGACGGAGTCGGTGAGGTCCTTCCATCGACCGGCCACGCCGGGAACCTCGGCCTGACCTCCGAGGATGCCCTCGGTGCCGACCTCGCGGGCGACGCGGGTGACCTCGTCGGCGAAGGTCTGCAAGGTGGCGGTCATCGAGTTGAGCGTCTCGGCCAGCTCGGCGACCTCGCCCCGCGCGGTGACCGTGATCTGCTGCGACAGGTCGCCGAGGGCGACGGCCTTGGCGACCGAGGAGATCCCGCGCACCTGGGAGGTCAGGTTGGAGGCCATCGTGTTGACCGAGTCGGTCAGGTCGCGCCAGGTGCCGGAGACGCCGCGTACGTCGGCCTGGCCGCCGAGGCGGCCCTCGGTGCCGACCTCGCGGGCGACGCGGGTGACCTCGGCGGCGAACGAGGACAGCTGGCCGACCATCCGGTCGACGGTGTCCTTGAGTTGCGCCATCTCGCCGGAGACCTCGATGGTGACCGTGCGGGACAGGTCGCCGTTGGCGACCGCGGTGGTGACCTCGGCGATGTCGCGGACCTGGGCGGTCAGCTTCGACGACATCGTGTTGACCGCGTCGACGAGGTCGCGCCAGGTGCCCGACGCGTTGCGTACCCGGGCGCGACCGCCGAGCTTGCCCTCGGTGCCGACCTCACGGGTGACCCGGGCGATCTCCTCGGTGATCGTGGCGAGCTGGGTGACCAGGCCGTTCACGCTCTTGGCGACCAGCAGCGGGTCGCCCTTGAGGGCGCGGCTGCCATGGCGTACCGCCATCGTCTGGGTGAGGTCACCCGCGGAGACCGCGGCGACGACCCGGGCGACCTCGGCGGTCGGGCGGGCCAGGTCGGCGACCAGGTTGTTGGCGTCCTCGACGGCACCGGCCCAGGCGCCACCGCCGATGCTCGGCCGGAGCCGTTCGTCGTGGTGGCCGTCGCGGCCCGCCTCGCGGCGTACGCGCGCGATCTCGCCGGTCAGGTGGTTCAGCCGTTCGGCGATCTCGTTGTGGATGGAGGCCAGATCACCGAGGGGCCCGTCGACGGGCTCCAGCCGGCCGGTGAAGATGCCGTCGCGCATCGCGGCCATCGCGTCCTTGAGCTGGCGCAGCGTGACCTGATCGACCGCCACCTGCTCGGGCAGCGTGGTCGACCTCGATGAGTCCACCGATGAGGACATCCCCGCCTCCTCTCGCGCTGAGACATGCGTCTGCTGAAGTGTCGCACTCCGCGGCTCGCCGTGGCTCACAAATGATCGTTCACCACCGATTCTGGTAATTCCTTGACCTACCTGCCGGTACCTTGCCTTGATCAGTGCCATATCGGCGCCGAACGGGTGCACAATCGGCGGTGGTCATGAGCACCGGAGCCAAGACGCAGTCGCGCACCTTCGAGCCGGCACCGACGTCGGTCTCCGAAGCGCGCCGTTTCGCGCGCAAGGTGCTGGCCGAGTGGGGCCTCGAGGACCTCGTCGACGACGCCATCCTGCTGACCAGCGAGCTGGTCACCAACGCCGTCACCCACGCCGGCACGCCGATGACCGTCGTGGTCGTGCTCGAGGTGGACCGGCTCCGCATCGACGTCGTCGACCAGCACCCGACCCGGGTGCTCCCGCTCGGTGTCAACGCCCACCCGGGCACCGGCGAGCACGGCCGCGGGCTGCTCATCACCTCGGCGCTGGCCACGGCCTGGGGCGTGGAGTACCGCAAGGACCACAAGCGGGTCTGGGCCGCGTTCGCGCTGGTGGAGGAGACCCTCGGCGCCGAGGCGCCCGCCGGTGACGGCCCGGAGGACCGGGACGTACGCCGCCGGGAGCCCGTCTCCGCCGGCCAGGATCCGCTGGGGCTCGCCGGGCTGACGCTCAACCAGCTGCCGCTCGCGGACATGCTCGAGCTGGTGGTGGAGCAGACCCGGGACCTGTTCGACGCCGATGCCGCGTACCTCCTGCTCGAGGACGAGATGGAGGAACGGTTCGTGGTCGTCGCCACCAGCGGTGAGGCGGACGCGCTCAAGGGGCGGAGCGTACGCCACGGCGAGGTCGGTGCGCCGAGCCGCCAGGCGTCGTTCCGGCCGTTGTCGATCGCCGACCTGCGCGCGACCCCGGTCGAGCTGCTCCGCAGCCTTGAGCTGCGCTCGCTCGTGACCGCGCCGGTGGCCTTCGACGGCAGGGTGATCGGGACGCTGGCGGTCGCCGGGGCCGAGCCCGGCAGCTTCACCACGGAGGACGGCGCACAGCTGCAGCGTGTCGCGGACTGGGCCGCGCCCAGCGTCGACCGCGCCTCGACCCGGGCCGCGGACAGCGAGCGGCGCGCGTGGCTGGCGTTCCAGAGCGAGGCCAGCGTGATGCTGGCCGCGTCGCTGGACCTGGAGACGACGACGGCGATGACCGGGCAGATCGTGGTTCCGCGGCTGGCGACGTGGTGCGGCATCTACCTCAACGACGCCCGTGACCATCCGCGGCTCCAGTTCGCATGGCATGCCGACGAGCACCAGCTCGACGCGGTGCGGGAGGCGTTGGAGGACGCGGAGCCGGACGGTCCCGAGGCTCCGGCCGCGCCCGACGTCGAGGGTGAGGTCGCGATCCTTCCGCTGGAGGCACGCAACCGGATCATCGGTTGGCTCACCCTGGGCAGGCCGGCCGGTGAGCCGTTGCGTCGCGAACGCTTGATGGTGGCGGAGGCGGTGTCCCGCCGGGCGGCTCTGGCCATCGACAACGCCCGCGCCCACACCGAGCTGCAGGAGATCGGCCAGTCGCTGCAGCGCAGCCTGCTGCCGGCGGTGCTGCCGGAGATCCCCGGTGTCGACATCGGGGTGGGCTACGAGCCGACGGGCGAGTTCAACGACGCCGGCGGCGACTTCTACGACATCTTCGCGCTCGGTGCGGGGCGCTGGGGCTTCATGGTGGGCGACGTGTGCGGTGTCGGGCCGGAGGCGGCCGCCATCGCCGGGATGTCGCGCCACACGGTGCGGGCGCTGATGCGGGCCGGCATCCCGATCGCGCCGACCCTGGAGCGGCTCAACGCCGCGATCGGTGACGAGGGCCTGCGGGGTCGGTTCATCACGCTCGTGTGCGGCACGCTCGAGGTCACCGCCGCCTCCCGCTTCCGGATGCGGCTCGTCTGCGCCGGCCATCCACCGCCGTTCCTGGTGACCCGGACCGAGCCCGGTGTGCCGGCCCGCCGGGTCGGCCGGCCGCAGGCGCTCCTCGGGGTGCTCGACTCGGTCGACTACATCGAGGAGGAGGTGACGGTGGCGCGCGGCGACCGGCTCGTCGTCGTCACCGACGGAGTCCTCGAGCGGCGTGCCGAGGACACGATGTTCGAGGAGGCGGGAGTCGAGGCCGTCCTCGCCACGGGGATCGACCTGGGAGCGCAGGTCGTCGCCGACCGGCTGCTGCGGGCGGTCACCGACTTCTCCTCCGCGCCGCCTTCCGACGACATGGCCGTTCTCGTCCTCGACCTGGCAAGGGCGCAGCCTAGGGCGCGCTGAACTCCTCGTGGCCGAGCACCGCGAGCAGCCGGATCTTCTGCTCCGCCTCGCTGCCGGGCACCGGCGTCAGCACCAGCAGGGCCTGGCCCTGGTCCTGGGCGGACAGCACCTGGCAGTCGACGTCGATGCGCCCGACGTGCGGGTGCAGCAGCGTCTTGTGGTCCTCGAACCGGTGGGTGACCTCGTGCCGCTCCCACAGCTCGCGGAACTCTTCGGACCTGGGGAGCAGGAGGCGTACGAGCTCGCCGGCGCGGGAGTTCTCGCCGAGTGCTCCGTAGGCCATCCGCAGGCTCGCCACCAGACCACGGCCGTGCGTGAGGTGGTAGTCCGGCGGGTAGACGTCGCGCGTCGAGGGGTCGGTGAACCAGCGGTAGGCCTCGCAGCGGTCCCAGCCGGTCAGCGCCGCCCGGTCCCCGAAGATCGTGGTCGCGAGCCGGTTGGCGACCAGGGTCTCTCCGAGTGCGGACATGATCATCGCCGGAGTGTCCTCGAGTCGGTCGAGCACGCGTAGCAACGCCGGCGCGACATGCCCGTCCTCGAACGTACGCCGCGGGGCGTTGTGTCCGGCCAGCCGGTAGAGGTGGTCGCGCTCGTCGATGGTCAGGCGTAGCGCCCGGGCGAGCGCGGAGAGCATCTGGTCGGAGGGCTGCGGCCCGCGCTGCTGCTCGAGGCGTACGTAGTAGTCGGTCGACATCCCGGTCAGCGCGGCCACCTCCTCACGGCGCAGGCCGGGCGTACGCCGCCGCGGCCCGGTCACCAGACCGACGTCCTGCGGGCGGAGCGCCTCACGGCGGCGTCGGAGGAAGTCGGCGAGGGAGGCGCGGTCCATGGCATCCATCATGCGGGGTGCGCGCGTACGCAACCAGGGACCGCCGATCCCACGATCACCAGGTCTCTCCCGCCGACGGCGTGGCCGCCGCAGGGTGGAGGCATGAACATCACCGGAAACACCATCTTCATCCCCGGAGCGACCTCCGGGATCGGTCTCGCTCTTGCCCTGCGCCTGAAGGAGCGTGGCAACACGGTCATCATCGGTGGCAGGCGTACGTCGCTGCTCTCCGAGCTGGCGCAGGTGCACGGCTTCGACACCGTCCGCATCGACACCGCCGACGCCGCTTCGATCGCCGAGGCGACCGCGGATGTGGTCAGCCGCTTCCCGGAGCTGAACGTGCTCGTCGCGATGGCCGGGATCATGCGCCCCGAGGACTGGACCGCGCCGGGTTTCCTCGCCGATGCCGAGGAGACCGTGGTGACCAACCTGCTCGGTCCGATCCGGCTCATCGACGCGCTGGTGCCGCATCTGCGGGAGCGTCCCGGCGCCACGATCCTCACCGTCTCCTCGGGGCTGGCCCACACGCCGCTGCGGTTCACGCCCACCTACAACGCCACCAAGGCGGCGATCCACCAGCTCTCCGAGTCGATCCGGATGCAGCTGGCGCCGATCGGGATCCAGGTCACCGAGCTCGTCCCGCCGGCGGTCCGGACGGCCCTGATGCCGGGCCACGAGAGCTCCGAGCACGCCATGCCGCTCGAGGCCTACGTGGACGAGGTGATGGCGCTCCTCGAAGCCGACCCGGAAGCCCACGAGGTGCTCGTCGAGCAGGTCAAGCTGCTGCGCTACGCCGAGGTCCGCGGCGACTACGACCAGATCATCGGGGTCCTCAACGCGGCCGAGGAACGGGTCCGCTGACCCCGGATCGGCGGCCGGGCCCGGCGGCCTAGACTGAGCCAACATGAGCGAGCTCACCGTGATCGTGCTGGCCGCCGGCGGCGGCACCCGGATGAAGTCCAAGACTCCCAAGATGCTCCACCAGATCGCGGGCCGGAGTCTCGTGGGCCATGTTCTGGCCGCGGTCTCGGAGGCCGGAGCGTCCCGAGTCGTCGCGGTCGTGGGCCACCAGCGAGAGCTGGTCGAGCCCCACATCGCCGAGATCCTCCCCGAGGCCGTGATCGCGATCCAGACCGAGCAGCTCGGCACGGCGCACGCGGTGCGGGTGGCGGTCGAGGCCGGTGCGGTCTCCGGCGGGACGGTCCTGGTGACGTACGGCGACACGCCCCTGCTGCGCGGTGAGTCGCTGCGCGCGCTGGTGGCCGACCACGAGGCCGCCGGCCGGGCGGCGACGATCCTGAGCGGGATCGTCCCGGAGCCCTTCGGCTACGGCCGGATCCTGCGAGGGGACGCCGGGGTCGCCGGGATCGTCGAGGAGAAGGACGCGACCGACGAGGAGCGGGCGATCACCGAGATCAACTCGGGGATCATCGCCTTCGACGGCGGATTCCTGGCCGAGGTCCTCCCGCGGATCGGCAACGACAACGCCAAGAAGGAGTTCTACCTCACCGACGCGATCGCGCTGGCGGTCGCCGACGGGCTCGGAGTCGACGCGTTCGTCCTCGACGACGTCAGCGAGGCCGAGGGCGCCAACGACCGGGCCCAGCTCGCCGCGCTCGGGAAGATCCTCAACGAGCGGATCGTGACCCGGTGGATGAAGGACGGGGTCACGGTGATGGACCCGGCCACGACCTGGATCGACGCCGACGTCGAGCTCGCGCCCGACGTCACCATCCTGCCCGGCACCCAGCTCATCGGTGCCACCCGGATCGACGAGGACGCGGTGGTCGGCCCCGACTGCACGCTGAAGGACACCGAGGTCGGCCACGGCGCCCGGGTGGTGCGTACGCAGGCAGAGCTCGCCGTCGTCGGACCCGGCGCCAACGTGGGGCCGTTCTCCTACCTGCGCCCGGGCACGGTGCTCGGGGAGGAGGGCAAGATCGGCGGCTTCGTCGAGGTCAAGAACTCGACCATCGGTGCCGGAGCCAAGGTGCCGCACCTGTCCTACGTCGGCGACGCGACGATCGGCGAGGGCACCAACATCGGGGCCGGCACGATCTTTGCCAACTACGACGGGGTCAACAAGCACAAGACCCGGATCGGACGGCACGTGAAGTCGGGCTCGGGTGTGACCTTCGTCGCCCCGGTGGTCGTCGGGGACGGTGCGGCGACCGGTGGAGAGGCCCTGATCCGCGACGACGTTCCGCCCGGTGCGCTGGCCGTCTCCGCAGGTCAGCAGCGGATCATCGAGGGCTGGGCGCTGGCTCGCCGAGCAGGTACGCCGCAGGCGGCCGCGGCCGAGGAAGCGCTCGAGGCGGGCGTACCGATCCTTGGTGAACCTTCGGCGACGGGCGAGTGACCCCCGGGGTTGGGCCCGGCGGCGTAGTTGATGGAGAATCCAAGTGCAGTGACCCCGGGGGTAGGAGCCAGCACATGACCAAGCGCACCACCGAGAAGCAGATGATGCTCTTCAGCGGCCGGGCTCACCCGGTCCTCGCCGAGGAGGTCGCCGACCTTCTGGGAACGAAGCTGACGCCGACCTCGGCCTACGACTTCGCCAACTCCGAGATCTATGTCCGCTACGAGGAGTCGGTGCGCGGTTCGGACGCGTTCGTCATCCAGTCGCACACGGCGCCGATCAACCAGTGGCTCATGGAGCACCTGATCATGGTCGACGCGCTCAAGCGCGCCTCGGCCAAGCGGATCACGGTCGTGATGCCGTTCTGGGGCTACTCCCGCCAGGACAAGAAGCACCGCGGTCGCGAGCCGATCTCGGCCCGCCTGGTCGCCGACATGTTCAAGACCGCGGGTGCCGACCGGATCATCTCCGTCGACCTCCACGCCGACCAGCTCCAGGGCTACTTCGACGGTCCCGTCGACCACCTGATGGCGCTGCCGCTGCTGACCGACTACATCAAGGACAAGTACGGCAACCAGCCGCTCGCAGTCGTCTCTCCCGACGCCGGCCGGATCAAGGTCGCCGAGCGCTGGGCCGCGCGGCTCGGTGGGGCGCCGCTGGCGTTCATCCACAAGACCCGCGACATCAACCGGCCCAACGAGACCGTCGCCAACCGCGTCGTGGGTGAAGTCAAGGACCGCATCTGCATCCTCACCGACGACATGATCGACACCGGTGGCACGATCGTGAAGGCCGCCGACGCGCTGATGGCCGACGGTGCCGCCGGCGTGATCATCTGCGCCACCCACGCGATCCTCTCCGACCCTGCCGTCGACCGGCTGAAGAACTCCACCGCCACCGAGGTCGTCATCACCAACACCCTCCCGGTGCCGGAGGAGAAGCAGTTCGACAAGCTCACCACGCTCTCCATCGCCCCCATGCTCGCCCGCGCGATCCGTGAGGTCTTCGAGGACGGCTCGGTGACCTCGATGTTCGACGGTCACGCCTGAGTCACTCCCCGTGCCGGGCGACTTCGAGCTGACGACCGACGAGCTCCGGGTCGTCGCACGCTACGTCGCGGAGACTGCTGCCGAGGTCCTGCCGTTGTTCGAAGCGGCCTGCCCCGACGACCCTCGACCGAGGCTGGCGCTGGATGCGGCCTGGGAGTTCGTCGGTGGCGCCCGGCGTACGAAGCTCCAGCGCGTCACCTCCTTGGACGCTCATCGCGCCGCGGCCGAGGCGCCTTCCGAGGTAGTTCGACTGGCCGCACGGAGCGCCGGCGACGCCGCCTCGGCCGCCTACCTCCATCCGCTCGCCTCCGCGGATCAGGTCGGACACATCCTGCGTGCCGCGGCGAGCGTCGCGCGGATCGCGGAGATCGAGGCCTCGGGCGATCCCGGGGCTGCTCTGGTCTCCTTGGACCGGGCCGTCGCGCGGGCTGGTCCTGAGCTGATCGGGGTGCTCGTGCGGTATCCCGAGGTGCCGGTCGGAAAGAGCCGCGTCGCGGAGCTCATGAAGATCCTCGACGCGCGCCTTCGCGGCGAGCTCAGGGGGCGGTGAACCGGGCCGCGATCTCGCCCGAGAGCGCGGCGTCGATCCGGGCCCTGAGCTCATGGTGCATCTCGGGGAGATCCTCCACCCGGAACCAGCCGACGTCCATGGACTCGTCATCAGCCACGTACGCCTCACCGGAGACCCACGTGCAGCTGAACGTATGGTCCATGTAGACGGCCTGGTCGCCGTTGGGATAGGCCATCGGCGTCGTCGCACCCACGGAGGCGAGCCGGTCGACCGAGATGTCCACCCCGGTCTCCTCCTTCGCCTCGCGCGCCGCTGCTGTCGCCGGCTGCTCGCCCGGGTCGACGATTCCCGTGATCGGTGTCCACATCCGGTTGTCGGATCGCTGTACCAGGAGGATCTCGTCGTCTCTGCGCACCACTGCTGTCACGCCGGGGAGCCAGAGCATGTCCGTCCCGATCTTGCGGCGGAGGTCGAGGATGAAGTCTGGGGTCGGCATGTTGGTCACGGTAGCTGGGGTTCTTCGTGGGGCTGTGGGCCGCCGACCCTTGCTCTGAGTGTGTTCTCGACGGATCCCGGAGTAAAGGACGGCCTTCGGCCGCCGGCTTCGCCGGCCGCTATCGCGGTCCTTGACACCGGGACCCGTCGAGAAAGATTTGGCTGGCTATCGGGGCGGCGGCCGGGGTGTGGCGCGGAGGAATCTGTCGGGACTGGTGAGGCTTGTGGGGTGGAAGGGTGGCCCTCCGGGCCACTTACCATCCACAGAAGCGAAGTCGTTCACTCACCGCGAAAACCGCTTCTGACCTGCACCTATAGGTGGCTAGGTATCCCTTGAAGGGCGTAGAATCAGACCCATCACGACACACCTCTGGAGGGAGGGAAGCGATGAGTCTCGAGCACGACATCGACCACTGGGGCAGCCAGCCCGGCGACCCGATCGACGCCGAGATGTCCGCCATCGAGTCCTCCCTCGACCACCTCCTCACCGCAGACCCTGCCTACTGGCGCACCGGCCAGAAGAAGGACCGCCTGGCCCGGCTGGAACGAATCCACGCCAAACAAGCCGCACTGAAACTCCGCGTCCTGGCCACCGCCGGCGACATCGCCGAAGAAACCGGCGCCAAGGACGTTTCCGGATGGATGCGGACCGACCTCCTGGTCGACAAGGCCGCCGCCCGCTCCCAGATCAAGCTCGCCACCGGCGTGGCCAAGTACGACCTCGTGGCCGCCGGCCTCGCCGAAGGCGTCGTGTCCCAAGACAAAGCCCGCGTGATCACCAAAGCGTTGGACGCC
>NZ_FNFN01000001.1 GCF_900101045.1 Nocardioides sp. YR527
AAACGAAGAACAGTCGCTAAGCGAGCTCTCCCGAGCAAGAGAACCGTGTTGGTCTCGACACGCCTCCGCCTAGCGGCTCCGGCGGCTCGACCAGCGGCGGCTCGACCAGCGGCGGCTCGACCAGCGGTGGGTTCCAGCGGTGGGTTCCAGCGGTGGGTTCCAGCGGTGGGCTCCAGCGGCTCGACCCGTCCGCCCGTCGAGACGCCCCAAGGCTCCCGGATGCACTATCTATAGTAAATAGCGTTACATTACTACTTCGCCATTTTCGATCGCACCTAGGAGGTACGCGTGGAGCGGCTTCTCATTTTCGCTCTTGTCGGTCTCGCGGCCCAGGCGGTCGACGGGTCGCTGGGCATGGCGTACGGGGTTACCTCGAGCACCCTGCTGGTCGCGACAGGGGTCGCGCCGGCGGTCGCCTCGGCGTCGGTGCACCTGGCCGAGGTCGGGACGACGTTCGCTTCGGGGGTCTCCCACTGGCGGCTCGGCAACGTCGACTGGAAGGTCGTGGCGAAGATCGCGATCCCGGGCGGCATCGGCGCGTTCGCCGGAGCAACCGTTCTCTCCAACCTCTCCACGGAGAGCGCGACGCCCTGGGTCGCCGGTCTCCTGCTCGTCCTGGGCCTCTACATCATCGCCCGCTTCGTCTTCGGCAAGCCGCCGGTCTTCATCCCGGGACGTCGCCCGGGGCTCGGTCTGCTCGCGCCGCTCGGTCTCTTCGGCGGCTTCATCGACGCGACCGGTGGTGGCGGCTGGGGTCCGGTGACCACGCCCACCCTGATCTCCAGTGGCACCCTGCACCCGCGCAAGGTGATCGGGTCGGTCTCCACCGCCGAGTTCGTCACGACGCTCTCGGCGAGCGTCGGGTTCCTCGTCGGACTGGCCGGGGAGGCGCTCGACTGGCGCGTCATCGGCGGTCTGCTCGTCGGCGGCGTGATCGCGGCCCCGTTCGCCGCCTACCTCGTCAAGCACCTCTCGCTGCCCATCCTCGGCGGCCTGGTCGGCAGCATCATCCTGGTCACCAACGGACGTACGCTGCTGCGCAACTTCGAGGCCGAGTCGGTCGCCGCCTACGGCGTTCTCTTCGCCGTCGCCGCCGTGATCGTCGCCATCGCGGTGCGGAAGTCCCGTGGCACGTCCGCAGGCGCCTCGGAGCGGGAGCCGGCGGCCGAGTCCGAGGCAGCCAACGCCTGAACGTGCTCGCATCTCGCCGCCCGCGCGGCCGGTGGAAAGTTCTTCCGATGTCGATGTCGAAGGAGAACGATGTGGTTCGACGCACATGTGTCGGCCACCGAGAAGCGGTTGGCCCCGAACTGAGGAGCACATCATGCCCCGTTTCATGGGTTTCGTGAGGATGGAAGAGGGAATCGGCCAGGCGCCGGAGGCCCTGTACAAGGCGATGGACGACTACATCGGCGCGCAGGCGGCGGCCGGACACTTCCTCGACGGCGGCGGTCTCTACGGCAGCGAGGACGCGGTGAACTTCCTGGTGGAGAAGGGCGAGGTCACCCGTGTCGACGGTCCGTACGCCGAGGCCAAGGAGGTCGTCGGCGGCTGGGCGCTGACGCGCTACGACACCCTCGAGGAGGCGATCGCCGGGCAGCGCGAGTTCGCGCAGCTGCACGCGACGTACTGGCCGGAGTGCAAGATCGTCGCCACCCTGCGCCAGATCTCCGACTAGCGCCGGCGCTAGGACGCCTGCTGGCGGGGCCGCGGTACGGCAGCGACGAGCTGCTGGGTGTAGGGATCCTGTGGGGAGTGGAAGACGGTGGCTGGGTCGCCGCTCTCGACGATCCTGCCGGCCCGCATGACGTAGACGTGGTGGGCGACGAGCTGGACGACGGCGAGGTCGTGGCTGATGAAGAGGTAGGAGAGACCCTGGTCGCGCTGCAGGCTGACCATCAGGTCGAGGATCTGCTCCTGGACGAGCACGTCGAGGGCGCTGACGGCCTCGTCCATGACGACGAGCTCGGGGTCGAGCGCGAGAGCACGCGCGATCGCGACGCGTTGGCGCTGGCCGCCGGAGAGCTCGTGCGGCCGGCGGTCGGCGTACGCCACGGGCAGGGCGACCCTGTCGAGCAGCGCCTCCACAGCCTTGCGGCGCGTGGTGGCGTCGCCGACGCCGTGGACGCGGAGGGGCTCGGAGATGACCTGGGCGATCGTGTAGCGCGGATCGAGGGAGGCGTACGGGTTCTGGAAGACCGGCTGGATGGCGCGCCGATAGGCGAGGAGGTCCTGACCGCGAAGACCGGAGAGGTCGGTGCCGCGGTAGCGGATGGTGCCGGCGTCGGCCCGTTCGAGGCGAAGCGCGAGGCGGGCCGCGGTGGACTTACCGGATCCGGACTCGCCGACGATGGCGACCGTACGTCCCTTGGGGATGGTCAGGTCGATGCCGTCGACGGCGCGGAGCTGCTCGCGTTGCCCGCGGATCCGGTAGCGGCGTACGGCACCGGACACCTCCAGGAGGGTCTCGGTCTCCTCGGTGGTGGTCGGCGGCGCGACCTTCACCTCGGACATCGCGGGCGCGGCGGCCAGCAACCGCTGGGTGTACTCATGCTGGGGAGAAGCGATGATCGCGGCCGCGTCACCGCTCTCGACGATCCGGCCGCGGTGCATGACGATGACCCGGTCGGCACGCTCGGCGGCCAGGGCGAGATCGTGGGTGATGAGGAGCACGCCGGTGCCGAGCTCGGTGGTGAGCGTGGTCATCTGGTCGAGGACGCGGCGCTGCACGGTGACATCGAGCGCAGATGTCGGCTCGTCGGCGAGGAGCACCTCGGGACGGCAGGCGAGCGCCATCGCGATGAGCACGCGTTGCCGCATCCCGCCGGAGAACTCGTGTGGATACTGCCGGTAGCGGGCGCCGGGGCGGTCGATCCCGGCCTGGCCGAGCAGGTCGACGGCACGTTCGCGGGCCGTGCGCCCGGACGCCAGACCGTGGACCTCCAGCGCCTCGGTGATCTGCGCGCCGACGGTCATCACGGGGTTCAGGTTGGTCATCGGGTCCTGCGGCACCAGGCCGATGCGTCTGCCGCGGATCGCGGTCATCGCCGACTCGGGTGCTCGGGTGATGTCGTGGTCGCCGAGGGCGATCGTGCCGGCGGTGATCCGGCCGTTGTCGGCGAGGAGTCGGTTGACGCAGGAGGCGAGCGTGGACTTGCCGGACCCGGACTCGCCGACGACGGCGACGGTCTCACCGGCCGCGAGGTCGAGGGAGATGTCGGTCAGTGCCTGAACCGGCCCCTGGCTGGTGTCGAAGGTGACCGAGAGGCCGCGTACGGACAGGACGGGGGTCATCGGTCCTCCTGGAGGCCGGCCGCGTCGAGCAGCACCGAGATGATCTCGGTGCCCGGCACGACGTCTGGGAGCCGGGTGGGGTTGTGGTCGAGCGAGCCGAGCGGACCGTGCAGGCGGGTCGCGCCGCCGGCGACGACGACACCGGTGGCGGGTGCGATGGCGAGGTAGGTGCCGGTGAAGCCGGGATGATGGAGGTAGCGGACATCACCGGCCCGGCCGAGGAAGGCGCCCAGCGCCTGCTCAGGATGCCTCGGGTGGGGCGTCGCGAAGCGGTCGACCACCTCGCGTGGCACGAAGGTCCCGTCGCACAGGGCCGCCCCGTACGTCAGCAGGTCATCGACGGTGGCGAACAGCCCGGCGTGCCCGGCGACGCCGTCGAGGGCGTGGGCGGTGTTGCCGTCGTCGACCTCTCCTCGGAGGTGATGGTCGCGCCATCCGGAGAAGCGGGCCGGTGGGATGCCGACGGGGTGCGGCTCGTCGGTGGCGAGCATGGCGTACTCGTAGGCGTCGCTGTCCGCGCTGGTGGCGGCGCGATCCGGGAGCACCGGGCCGTAGCGCGCGGAGAGTCCCAGGGGAGTGGCCACCAGCTGGTCGTACGCCTCGTCCAACCGCAGCGTGGTGGTCTGCTCGATCACCGCGCCGAGCAGGATCATGCCGAGGTCGGAGTAGGTCCAGCCGGCGCCGGGTGGGTAGGCCAGCGGGAGCTGCTGGACGAGCTGGATCGCCTCGTACCGGCTGCCGCCGGCCGCCGCGTAGAGAGGCCACCAGGGCCGCAGGCCGGCGGTGTGGGTCAGCAGCTGTTCGATGGTGACGCCGTCCTTCCCCTCATCGCGGAATGCGGGCAGGTGACGGCGCACCGGGTCGTTCAGCCGCAGGTCGTCGGCGGCGACCAGCCGCATCGTGATCGCGGTGGTGGCGGCGAGCTTGGTGACCGAGGCGAGGTCGAGCATGTGGTCAGGCCGCATCGGCACCCCGGGATCGCGTTCCGAGGGCAGCTGGGCCCAGCCGGAGGCCACGACCTCCGACCCGTTCGGCGTACGCAGCCCGAGAATCCCGCCGGCCGGGTGGCTGCCGTCGCCGCCGATGGTCAGCAGGCGGTCGGCGTACGCCTGGAGGGGGCCGCGGCTGGTCATCGCTCGAACACCAGCGTCGCGGGCCAGGCACCGATCGGAGGAGGGGGTGCGCTCGTGGGGATGATCTGGCCGAGGACACGGGGGCCGATCGCTCCGGTGCAGCTGGGCACGTTGCCGGCGAGACTGTGGACGCTCGCCCATCCGATGAGGGCGAAGGCGATCGCCTCCTTGGTGTCGGACGGTACGCCGAGGGCGTCGCTGGTGATGACCCGCACGCCGGGGAGGAGGTCGCCGAGCCGTCGCATCAGCACCGGGTTCCGTACGCCGCCACCCGAAGCGACCAGCACCTCGACGCCCGCCTGGGCCACCGCCTGGGACACGGAGACCGCGGTGACCTCGGTCAGCGTCGCGACCAGGTCGGGAAGAGAGGGGTCCAGTCCGGTCCGCGCGAGCCCGGCCCGGACGTAGTCGAGGTTGAACAGCTCCTTGCCGGTGCTCTTCGGCGCAGGCTGCCCGAAGAAGGGCGAGTCGAGCAGGTCGGCGAGCAGCACCGGGATCACGGTGCCGGCGGCGGCCAGCTCGCCGTCGCGGTCGAAGCCGGCCTCTCCGGGCGCGTCGGTGACCACGGCGTCGATGAGGGCGTTGGCGGGCCCGATGTCCCAGGCGACCGGATCCGCGGCTGGTCGGCGCACGGTGATGTTGGCGATACCGCCGAGGTTGAGCGCGGCCGCGACGGTCCCGTCCTCGGCCAGCGGCGCCAGCATCCGGACGTCCAGGAGGGGCACCAGCGGTGCGCCCTGCCCGCCGGCGGCGATATCGGCGGAGCGTACGTCCGAGACGACCGTGGCACCGGTGGCCTCGGCGATCCAGGCGGGCTGCCCGATCTGAAGCGTGCCGAGCGCACGGCCGCTCTCGACCCAGTGATAGGCGGTCTGACCGTGCGTGCAGACGACGTCGACCGAGCCGGCCTCCTCGACGGCCTGCCGTGCGGCTGCGGCGAAGGCCTGTCCGATCCTCGTGTCGAGCTCGCACACGACGTCGAAACCGACCGGCGCGGGAGGCAGGGCTTCGATGAGCCGCTCTCGAAGATCCGGCGGGTAGGGCACCGAGCTGTGGTGAACGATCCGTGCGCGCAGCACGTCCGCGTCGATGTCGACGTCGAAGGCGAAGTCGACGATCGCGACGTCGATCCCGTCGTGGGAGGTCCCGGAGATCATGCCGAGCACGCGCATCAGCCACGCTCCTCGATAACGGTCCGCAGCCGGCCATCGGCCAGCTCGAGCGCCTGTGACGCCTCGGCGGGGGAGAGGCCGGTGAGGATCGTCGCGATCGCCAGCTTGGCATGCCAGCCCGAGTCGCCGAGCGCCCGGACCGCGGTCGCGTCGTCGGCGCCGGTGGCCTCGGTGACCATCCGGATGGCCCGATGCCGAAGCTTGGCGTTGTTGGCCCGCATGTCGACCATCAGCGAGCCGTACGTCTTCCCGAGCTGCACCATGGTGGCGGTGGAGATCATGTTGAGCACCATCTTGGTGGCGGTGCCGGCGCCGAGCCGGGTCGATCCGGAGACGACCTCGGGGCCGACCGGCACCTCGATGCCGTGGGTGGCGACGCGCGCCAGTGGCGTGCCGAGATTGCAGGCGAGCCCCACGGTGAGCGCGCCGTTGTCGGCGGCGTGGGCGAGGGCGCCGAGGACATAGGGCGTACGTCCGCTCGAGGCGATCCCGACGACCGTGTCGAGCGGCCCGACGCCGAGAGCGGCCAGGTCGGCCGCCCCGGCCTCGGCATCGTCCTCGATCCCTTCGGCCGCACTGAAGAGCGCCGCCGGGCCGCCGGCGATGACGCCGACGACGACGTCGTCGAGCCCGAAGGTGGGCGGCACCTCCGAGGCGTCGAGCACCCCGAGCCGGCCCGAGGTGCCCGCGCCCACGTAGATCAGCCGCCCGCCGTCCCGCATCCGGGCGGTCGCCGCGGTCACGGCCGCCGCGATCGAGGGCAGTGCGGAGCGTACGGCGGTGGCGACCGTCGCGTCGCGCTCGTTCATCAACGCGACCAGGTCGGAGGCGGAGAGCTGGTCGATCTCCGGTCCGCCGGATCTGGACGCCTCGGTGGTGAGTGCGTCGAGCATCGACTCGTCCTCTGGATTCACTTGCTGCCTCCTCGTGGGTCGAGTGCGGCCCGGAGTCCGTCCCCGAGCAGGTTCAGCCCGACCACCGCGAGGATCAGCGCGGCGCCGGGGGCGTACAGCATCCACGGAGCGACGCTCGTCAGCGTCTGCGCTTCGTAGATCATGCCGCCGAGCGACGCCGCCGGGGGAGGGGTGCCGAAGCCGAGGAAGCTGAGGGCCGCCTCGGTGAGGATCGCCCAGGACAGTGACAGGGTGACCTGGACGACCAGGATGCCGAGGATGTTGGGAAGCACGTGCACGAAGAGGGTGGAGAGCCGAGTGCGGCCGACGGCCGTCGCGGCGAGCACGTACTCGGCGTGGCGCAGCGTCAGGACGGGGCCGCGGGCGACCCGCGCGAAGATCGGGAGGTAGACCACGGCGATCGCGATCGCCACCGTCAGCCAGCTGCGTCGCAGGGTGGCGGCGAGAGCGAGGGCGAGCAGCAGCGAGGGGAAGGCGAACAGCACGTTGGTGATCACGCCGACAGCCCGGTCGAGGATTCCCTGGTAGTAGCCGGCGAGGATCCCGAGGAGCACCCCGCCGAGCGCCGCCACGGTCACCGAGACGATCGCGACCCGCAGCGAGTTGGCCAGGCCGGAGCAGACCCGCGCGAAGATGTCACGGCCGAACTGGTCGGTGCCGAACCAATGGGTCCCGCTGGGACCCTGCAGGGCCTCCGAGACCTCCTGCGCGGCCGGATCCGGTCCGAACCCGGCCGCAGACAGGAGCGCGAGAGTCGTCACGATCGCCATCAGAACGAGGCCGACGATCCCGCCCGGCGTACGAAATGCCTGACGCCACCGGCCGGAGGCCCGGGTCGTGGGGACCTCCGGCACCTCGTGCATGTCTGCTGCCGCGCTCATTGAACTCGCACCCTCGGGTCGACCAGCCGGTAGATGACGTCGGTGAGGAGGTTGACCAGGACGAACATCACCGCGATCACCAGCACCGTCGACTGGACCACGGCGTACTCCTTCTGTTCGAGGCCGAGCAGCACCTGGCGCCCGATGCCGGGGATCGCGAAGATCTGCTCGACCACCAGTGCTCCGCCGAGGAGGAAGCCGAACTGCAGGCCGCTCATCGTCACCACCGGGATCAGGGCGTTGCGGAGGATGTGGCGCACCTGCAGCCGCCGGGCCGGCACGCCTTTGGCGCGAGCGGTTCGGATGAAGTCCTCCGAACGGACGGCGAGGATCGCGGCGCGGGTCGTCTGCAGGATCGGCGGGGCGATGCTGATCCCGAGGACGAGCGCGGGGAGCAGCATCTGCTGCAGGTTGAGGAGGGGATCCTCGCCGAGCGTGCGGTAGCCCTCGCCGTTGGGATACCAGCCGATCGTGTTCACCAGCCAGCTCGACACCGCGGCGGCGAGCAGGAACGACGGCACCGACAGCGCGACCAGGCTGGTCAGCTGGCTGATCTGGTCGCGCGCACGCCCGGGGCGGCTCGCCGCCAGCATTCCGCCGGGTACGCCGAGGACGAGGCCGATCCCGATGGCGAGCACGGCCAGCTCGATGGTGTTCGGCAGGGACTGGGCGGTCATCGACAGCACACTCAGGTGTGAGGTCGCCGAGACCCCGAGGTTGCCGGTGAGCACGCCGCCGAGCCAGCCCAGGTACTGGGACAGGAGCGGCTCGTTGAGACCGTAGTAGGCCTCCAGTGCCTGAAGCTGCTCCGGGGAGAGGTCACCTGCAGCCGTGCCGTACGCCGCGGTGATCTGGTCCCCCGGGACCACCCGCAGCAGCACGAAGGTGAGTATCGAGACCCCGATGAGCGTCACCGCCGCCTCCCCGGCACGCCGTGCCACCGGGTGACGCCCGAGAGCGCCGGCCCGGTGGGTCAGGCTCGACACCGCGCTCAGGAGACCGACGCCTTCCACAGCGTCGCGATCGAGGCGTCTGCGCGCTCCTCCAGGCCCTCGACGCGCTTGTTGGACACGACGTACATCTCCGGGGTGAACAACCACACCCAGGCCGCCTGGTCGACCAGCTGTTGGGAGATCTCCGCGTAGATCGGCTTGCGGGCGGCGGTGTCGGTCGTGGCGATCCCCTCGGCGAAGAGCTTGTCGAGCTCCGGCGAGCTGTAGCCGGCGACCTTGTTGAAGCTGCCCGCCTTGGTGAAGTAGCGGCTGTACATCGTGTTCGGGTCCGAGCTGCCGCCGTTCATCGCGATCGCGGCATCGAAGTCGGCCGCCAGCCAGCGCTCGACGTAGGCGTTGGAATCCAGCGCCTCGACATCGACCTTGATCCCGACCTTGCCGAGCTGGGCCTGGAGGTTCTGTGCCTCGTCCACCGCGGTGGAGTAGAGACCTTGGGAGGTCATCAGTTTCAGCGTGAACCCGTTCGGCTTGCCCGCCTTGGCCAGGTAGTCCTTCGCCTTGTCGAGGTCCTGCTCGGGGCACGGTTGCGCCTCCGGGTCGGAGCGGTACTCCGGCGAGGTGATCGGCCCGCTCGGCTTACCCGATCCCAGAGCCGCGGAGTCGATCACGTCCTGGCGGGAGACGGCGCACTGGATCGCGAGCCGGGCGTTGGGGTCCGACAGCGTCGGTGAGGTCGCCCGCAGCTGCAGCACGTGGTAGGACAGCGAGTCGACCGTCATGCTCGTGGTCTCGGCCGAGGTCGCCGTCTTCGCGGTCACCGGGTTGTCGAAGATCGCCACGTCCACCGAGCCGGTCTTCAGCGAGGACACCATCGACTGCTCGTCGGGGATGATACGGAACTCGACCGTGGCCGCACCGGGTTCGCCCGCGAAGTAGTCGGCGTTGCGCGTGAGCGTGATCGACTCGTTCGGGGTGCGGCTCTTGAACTGGTACGGCCCCGACCCGACGGGCTTGGACTCCAGGCTCTTCGGGTCCACGTCGGAGGGCACGATCGCGGTGTTCACCCCGGTGAGTCCGGACACGAAGGAGGCGTCGGGCTGCTTCAGGGTCACCACGACCGTCTGCGGGTCAGGTGCCTCGATGCCGGCCACCGAGGCGAAGTACGACGCCGAGCTCGCGCTCGAGGCAGGGTCGATGATCTTCTCGTAGGTGTACTTCACATCGGCGGAGTCGAGGTCGGAGCCGTCCCCGAAGGTGACGCCGTCCTGGATGGTGAAGGTGTAGGTCTTCCCGTCCTCCGAGATTTCCGGCAGGTCCGCGAGCCCGGCCTCCGGGACACCGTCGGCGTCGGTGTTGATCAGGGGGCTGTAGATCTGCGACAGCACCTGGATCGACTGGGTCGAGGTCGCGGTCCAGGGGACCATCTGTGCCGGGTCGGCAGAGATCCCGAAGACGAGGGTGCCGTTGGCGTCAGCGCTGTCTTCGCCGCCGCTGCCGCAGCCGGCGAGACCGGCTGCCAGCAAGCTGGCCGCGAGGGCGGTGGCGACCGTTGCGTGGGTGCGTTGTCCGTGTCGTCGCTGCGTGCTCACGGATCCTCCTAGGGTGGGGCCACGAGGTCGGGCTCTTGCCTGCAGTGGCGTGTGCCCGCGGATCTGACGACCGTATGACAAAATCTTTCCGCCGTGAACCACTCGTGGTCAATTATTGACAACTTGTGGTGGTCGAGCCGAACGAGGAGACGATGAGCGAAGACATCCTGGTGCGCCTGAGACGGGCCCTGCCCGGTCTGCGGCCGAGCGAGCGTCGTCTGGCAGAGGCGGCGCTGGCGGATCCGGGCGCGATCGCCGCACTGACCATCACCGAGCTCGCGAGTCGGCACGAATCCTCGACCGCCACCGTCACCAGGCTGTGTCGCAGCCTCGGCTTCACCGGCTACTCGGCGTTCAGGCTGGCACTGGCTCGGGCCGGCGCGAACGAGGCCGGCCGCCGGATCGAGTTCGGCGTCTCCGACGGGGACATCGACCCGGCCGACACGACCCGAGACGTCGTACGCAAGCTCGCCTATCAGGAGGCGCGAGCCATCGAGGAGACCGCTGACAGGCTCGACATCGACGAGCTCGACCGGGTCGTCGCGGCGATCACGACCGCTTCGGTCCTCGACGCCTACGGATCGGCCTCCAGCGGCCTGGCCGCGCAGGACCTCCAGCAGAAGCTGCGTCGTATCGGCTACCAGGTCAACGCCTGGGCCGACGCCCACCTCGCCCTCACCAGCGCCGCGGTGCTCCCCGCCGATGCCGTAGCCATCGCGTTCTCCCACTCCGGGGAGACCGAGGAGGCCATTTCCGCCCTGCGCACCGCCGCCGCCCGGGGCGCCTTCACCGTCGCCGTCACCAACTTCCCCGACTCCCCGTTGGCCGAGCTCGCCGATGCCACACTCGCCACCGTCTCCCGCGAGACCCGGTTCCGCTACGGCGCGATGTCCAGCCGGATGGCCCAGCTCGTGATCGTCGACGCGATCTTCCTCGGCGTTGCCCGCGAGAATCCGGACGATGTCACTGCCGCGCTCGAGGCGACGCTGGACGCGGTCTCTGTCCGGCGCATCCACCCGCCCAGAGGCTGAGCCTCCGTATCAGGCGCCGCCGAGGTGCAGGGAGGCGTACGTCTCCTTGACGAAGCGGAGGTGGCTCCAGGTCTCCGCCTCGCGGACGCCGGTGAGCTCGCGGATGTGGTCGAGGACGCCGACGAGGTCGCCGGAGGTGGCGGTGCTGACCGTGAGCAGGGCGTCGTAGCGACCGAGGGTCCGGGCCACGAAGGTCACCGACGGGAGCTCGGCGAGCTGCGCGGCGATCGGGCGGTGGGCGGCGCCGTCGAGACGGAGCCCGACTCCGGTGGCCGTACGCCGCTCCTGACCCGAGTGGCGCACGACGGCGCCCACCCGGACGATGTTCCCGTCGAGCAGGCGCACCACCCGGCGACGAGTGCCGGCGGGGGAGAGGCCGACGCTCGCGGCCAGGTCGACGTAGGAGGCACGGCCGTTCGCCTGCAGTGCGCGCAGCAGGGCGTAGTCGGTGTCGTCGAGCGAGCCGGCCGCCGGGGCCGGACCGACCGGGGCGGCGACGTCGCGGATGACCTCGGTGTAGAGCAGGGTCTCGGTGGTGACGATGCCGTCGATCGTCCGCACCTCGGCGAGGGCGTCGTCGATCCGGCCGATGTCCTTCGCCCGCAGCTCCAGCACCAGGGCGTGGTGGCCGCTGGTCATCGAGACCAGGGTGGTGTCCTCGCGCGCTGCGGCCGCCTGTGCGACGTGGGTCGCGGAGCCATTCACGGTGACCGAGACGTGGGCGAGCACGTCATGGCCGAGGACGGCCGGGTGGACGACGCCCCGGACGTCGATGTGCCCCTCGTTCAGCAGCCGCTGGACCCGGGTGGCCGCCGCTGACCGGGACAGGCCGACCTGGGCGGCGATCTCGCGGTGGGTGAGACGACCGTCCTTCTCGAGCAGAACGAGGATCGCCTCATCGGTCCGGTCGGGGATGCCGGGGACGTCCGGAGAAAATTGGTTCGACATTTTTTGAGCGCGTCTCCAAGGTCGGATCGATCCTCATGGGCGGGGATCTGGTGCGATTATGACGGATGGTCCGCGCTTCGCCGTCATATCGACAGCTATTACGGTCAGGTTAAGAACGAAACGATTGCCGCGGTGCTCGGGATGCTCTTAGAGTGACGCAGATCTCGGCCGACCCACAGACCCAGGAGGCCCGGTGTCCACGATCACCGCCCCATCAGCCACGCTGACCGAGTCGCAGGTCCACGAGGCCGCCGACCGGCTCGTCGCGGCCTTCGCCGCGACCGACACCGCGGCCTACTTCGCGTGCTTCGCCGCCGAGGCCAGCTTCGTCTTCCACACCGAGCCGCGTCGGCTCGATGACCGCGCTGCCTACCATCGACTCTGGGCCGCCTGGGTCGCCGAGGGCTGGCGGGTCGAGTCCTGCCGGAGCAGCGCCCGTCTCGTCCAGATCCACGGCGAGACCGCGGTCTTCAGCCACGACGTCCTCACCACCACCTCGACGGGCGGACCCGCCGAGACCACCCTGGAGCGCGAGACGATCGTCTTCCGGCTCATCGACGGCGACCTTCTCGCCGTGCACGAGCACCTGTCCGCGCGGCCGAGCGAGGACCAGCGATGACTACGCAGCCCCAGCCGCCCAAGGTCACCGAGGTCGAGCAGCACGGCGTCGAGCCGATCCCCGACCCCGAGCGCAGCGCCCGGCCGCTCGACCTGTTCCGGCTCACCTTCGGCGGCGCCAACACGATCGCCACCGTGGTGCTCGGCAGCTTCCCGATCCTGTTCGGGCTCTCCTTCGCGCACGGCCTGATGGCCACGCTGCTCGGGCTGCTCCTCGGCGCCGTCGTCCTCGCCCCGATGGCCCTGTTCGGCCCGCGCAACGGCACCAGCAACTCGGTCAGCTCCTCGGCCCACCTCGGTGTGCACGGCCGGATCGTCGGCTCGTTCCTCTCCCTGCTCACCGCGCTCGCGTTCTTCTCGATATCGGTGTGGAGCTCGGGCGACGTGCTCGTCGGCGGCGCCAACCGCGCGGTCGGGCTGCCGGAGAACGACCTGACCCTGGCGCTGGCGTACGGCCTGTTCGCCGTGCTCGTCCTGGTCGTGTGCATCTACGGCTTCCGGTTCATGCTGCTGGTCAACAAGATCGCCGTGATCGCCGCGACCGTGCTCTTCCTGCTCGGCATCGTCGCTTTCGCCGGCGACTTCGACCCCGGTTACGCCGGTGTGTTCGGCTCCGGTTCGGAGGCGTTCGGCGAGCCCGGCTTCTGGGCGGCGTTCGTCGGCTCCGCGCTGATCGTGATGTCCAACCCGGTCAGCTTCGGCGCTTTCCTGGGCGACTGGGCCCGCTACATCCCCCGCGAGACCCCGGGCCGCTCCTCGATGGCCGCCGCCTTCCTGGCACAGATCGCCACCCTCGTACCGTTCTGCTTCGGCCTGGTCACCATGACGATCATCGCCACCCGCGAACCCGAGATCTTCGCCTCCGGTGCGTACGCCTCCGGCCTGCTCGCGATCGCGCCCGGCTGGTACTTCGTGCCGGTCGCCCTGATCGCCCTGATCGGTGGCATGTCGACCGGCACCACCGCGCTCTACGGCACCGGCCTGGACTTCTCCAGCGTCTTCCCGCGCTTCAACCGCGTCCAGTCCACGGTGCTGATCGGCGTCTTCGCGATCGGGGTCATCTTCATCGGCCGCTTCGTCTTCGACGTCGTCTCCAGCATCTCGACCTTCGCCGTCCTCATCGTCAGCTGCACCGTCCCCTGGATGATGGTGATGATGGTCGGCTGGTACGTCCGGCGGGGCTGGTACGACTCCGATGCTCTCCAGGTCTTCAATCGCCGCCAGCGCGGTGGCCGCTACTGGTTCGCCCACGGCTGGAACTGGCGCGGCCTGGCCGCCTGGCTGGTCGCGGCCGCCGTCGCGCTCACCTTCGTGAACCTGCCCGGCCAGTTCGTCGGTCCGGCCGCCTCGCTGATCCCCGGCGGGGTCGACATCTCGATCCCGCTCGGGATGGGCCTGGCCGCGCTGCTCTACCTGGGACTGCTCTTCGCCTTCCCCGAGCCGCGCGACGCCTACGGGCCCGACGGCGCCCGTCTGGTCCCGACCGGACCGGCCGCGAACACCCCCGTCACCTCGGTAGAGGGGCCTGCGCCCGCTGCCGTCGTCGGCTGATCCACCTCGCCACACCGCACCACCCAAGGAGAACCACCCATGCCCATCGGGCCCCTCGACGCCTCCAAGAACCCCCGCTACGCCGGCTTCGCGACATTCGCGCGGCTGCCCCGCCTCGACGAGGTGGAGCACGCCGACATCGCGGTCGTCGGGGTCCCGTTCGACACCGGCGTCTCCTACCGGCCGGGTGCCCGCTTCGGCCCATCGCACGTGCGGGAGTCGTCGCGCCTGCTGCGTCCCTACAACCCGGCGCTGGACGTCTCGCCGTTCGCCTCGGCCCAGGTGGTCGACGCGGGGGACATCGCGGCCAACCCGTTCCACATCAACGAGGCGCTCGACACCGTCCAGGCCTCGGCGCTCGAGCTCACCGCAGGCGGAACCCGGCTGGTGACGATCGGTGGCGACCACACCATCGCCCTGCCGCTGCTGCGGGCCGCCGCCGAGCGCCACGGCCCGGTCGCGCTGGTGCACTTCGACGCCCACCTGGACACCTGGGACACCTACTTCGGGGCCGAGTACACCCACGGCACCCCGTTCCGGCGGGCGGTGGAGGAGGGCATCCTCGACACCGAGGCGCTGTGCCACGTCGGCACCCGGGGCCCCCTCTACGGCAAGAAGGACCTCGAGGACGACCGCCGCTTCGGCTTCGGGATCGTCACCTCCTCCGACGTCTTCCGCCAGGGCGTCGACGAGGTGGTGGAGAAGATCAGGAAGCGCGTCGGCAACCGGCCCGTCTACGTCTCGGTCGACATCGACGTCCTCGACCCGGCGCACGCCCCGGGCACCGGCACCCCCGAGGCCGGCGGGCTCACCTCCCGTGAACTGCTCGAGATCCTCCGCGGCTTCGTCGGCCTGAACCTGATCGGCGCCGACGTGGTCGAGGTCGCCCCGGCGTACGACCACGCCGAGCTGACCGGGGTCGCCGCCTCGCACGTGGCCTACGACCTGGTCTCGCTGCTCGCGATGCGCCACTCGGGTCAGGCATGACGGCACGCAACGGCGGTGACGTCACCGTCGAGAGCCTGACCGCCCGCGGCGCGACCCACGTGTTCGGCATCCCGGGCCAGCACGCACTCGGTCTCTTCGACGCCATCCGCCGCAGCGACCTGACCTTCGTCTCCTCCCGAGTCGAGAACAACTCGGTCTTCGCGGCCGACGGCTACGCGCGGACGACCGGCCAGGTCGGGGTGGTGTTCTGCTCCACCGGACCGGGAGCGCTCACCGCGCTGGGCGCGCTCCAGGAGGCGTACGCCGCCTGCGTCCCGATCCTGATGATCACCAGCCAGATCCCGCGCGACGGGCTCGGGGGTGCCCGCAAGGGCTACCTGCACCAGCTCGACGACCAGCAGGCCAGCGCCCGCAACGTCACCAAGTCCACCGCCGTCGTCCGTGACGCGGCCGCCATCCCGGGCGTCCTCGCCGATGCGTGGGCGACCGCCCAGGAGGCGCCGGCCGGTCCGGTCTGGGTCGAGATCCCGCAGGACGTGCTCCTGGAGGAGGTCACCGTGCCGCCGGTGACCTTGCTCGAGGCAGAGGTGCCCGCACCGCGGCGGCCCCGGCCGGAGGCCAACGCCGAGGCGGCCCGCCTGCTCGCAGCGGCCGAGCGCCCGGTGATCCTCGCCGGAGGAGGCGTACGCCGCTCCGCCGGAGCCCCGCAGGCGCTGGTCGCCCTCGCCGAGCTCCTCGACGCACCGGTGGTCTCGACCTCCGGGGGCAACGGCTCGATCCCGCTCGCGCACCCGCTGAGCGCGGCCGCGTGGATCGAGGACCGGTACACCACCGAACTGCTCGACGATGCGGATGTCCTGCTCGCGATCGGCACCTCGTTCGGCGAGGTGACCAGCAACTACGGCACCTTCGCCCCGCGCGGACGGGTGATCCAGGTGGACGCCGAGGCTCGCGTCCTCGGCTCCAACCACGGCGTGCTCGGCGTCCACGCCGATGCCGCCGCGGCTCTCACCGATCTGGCCGCGGCGCTTCCCGGTGCCGGCTCCGAGCCGGGCCCGAGGCGATCCGGTGCCCGTGTCGCCCAGGACCTGCGTGCCCGGGTCCAGGCCCGGCTCGACGCCCAGGACCTCGCCGCCGAGCAGCGGCTGCTCGCCGACCTGCGCGCGGCGGTCCCCGACGACACCGACACCTTCTGGGACATGACCATCGCGGCGTACTGGGCCTGGTCGGCCTGGGACCCGCGCACGGGCGGCTTCCACACCGCACAGGCGTCCGGAGGTCTCGGCCTCGCCCTTCCCGCTGCGATCGGAGCCGCGGTCGGGACCGGTCGGCGTACGTTCGCGGTCACCGGAGACGGCGGCGCGATGTACTCCATCGCGGAGCTCGCCACTGCCCGCCAGCACGATGCCGAGGTCACCTGGCTCGTGATCGACGACGGCGGCTACGGGATCCTGCGCGAGTACATGACCGGGGCCTTCGGTGCCGCCACCGCCACCGAGCTCGCCCGGCCGGACTTCGTCCGGCTCGCCGAGGCGTTCGGCATCCCTGTCCGAGCCGCCACCTCGGAGACCGTCGGCGAGATCGTCGCCGACACCTTCGCCGCCAGCGGGCCCGCCGTCGTGGTCCTTCCGACGACCCTCCGCATGTTCGCCGCCACCTGACCGCCCACCTCGATCTGGAGCCCCCACATGGATCTCACCATCATCGTCATCTACCTCGCCGCCATGGTCGCCTTCGGCTGGTGGGGCAAGAGCCGGACCCAGGACAGCTCCGACTTCCTCGTCGCCGGCCGCCGGCTGGGTCCGGTGCTCTACACCGGCACCATGGCCGCAGTCGTACTCGGCGGTGCCTCGACCGTCGGCGGCGTCGCGCTCGGCTACGAGTACGGCATCTCCGGGGCCTGGCTGGTCGCGGCGATCGCGTTCGGCGTCCTGGCGCTGAGCCTGTTCTTCGCCGGCAGGATCCAGCGGCTGCGGATCTTCACCGTGGCCCAGATGCTGGCGCTGCGCTACGGCGTCGGAGCGACCGCGGCCTCTGGCGTGGTCATGATGGCCTACACCCTGATGCTCACCGTCACCTCCACGATGGCGTACGCGACCGTGTTCAACGTCCTCTTCGGCACCGACCGGGTCGTCTCCATCCTGATCGGCGGCGTCATCGTGGTGATCTACTCCAGCATCGGCGGGATGTGGTCGATCACCCTGACCGACATGGTGCAGTTCGCGCTGAAGACCATCGGTGTCTTCTTCCTGCTCCTGCCCTTCACCTGGAACCACGCCGGCGGCCTGGACGGGATCAAGGCCCGTGCCGCGGACTCGGTCTTCGACCTCGGTGCGATCGGCACGGGGACCATCATCACCTACGTCGTCGTCTACACCCTGGGCATGCTGATCGGGCAGGACATCTGGCAGCGGGTCTTCACCGCCCGTTCGCCGCAGGTGGCGCGCTGGGGCGGCACCGCAGCCGGTGTCTACTGTCTGCTCTACGGTGTGGCCGGCGCCCTGATCGGTGCCGCGGCCTCCACCTTCATCACCGTCGACAACCGCGACGACGCCTACGCCACCATCGCCGAGTCGATCCTCCCTGTCGGCATCAGCGGGCTGGTGCTCGCCGCCGCGGTCGCCGCGATGATGTCGACCGCCTCGGGTGCGCTGATCGCGACGGCGACCGTGGCGCGCACGGATGTGCAGCCGCTGCTCGCCCGACTCGTCGGACGCACCCCGGCGCTGGTCCAGGACGAGGCGGAGAACCCCGAGCACGACGTGCTCGCCAACCGGATCTACGTCGTCGTGATCGGCCTCGTCGTCGTCGTCATCTCGTCCCTTCTCGACGATGTCGTCTCGGGCCTGACGATCGCCTACGACATCCTCGTCGGCGGTCTGCTGGTCCCGATCCTCGGTGGCTTCCTGTGGCGCCGCGGGACCGGCGCCGGCGCGGTGACGGCGATGGTCGCCGGCACCGTCGCCACGCTGGGGACCATGGCGATCGTCGGCGACGTGCTCGCCAACGAGCCGGTCTACGCAGGCCTCGCCGCCAGCGCCGTGGCGTACGTCGTCGTCAGCCTGCTCACCCGCCCGACCGACCCCGCGGTGATGCGGGAGTGGACCGATCGGCTCGCAGGTCGAGAGAGCTCGGACGGATCCGGCGTCGCGGCCGTTCTGGCCACCGAGGAGCGACCTATCTGAAAATGTGCATTGTCAAATGCACGCGCTCGTCCTAGGGTCGGCTGTGTCCGGTTCGCCTGGAGAGAGTGGTCTGCCATGCTCAAGCGTTCTGCCGTCATCCGTGCCGCCGTGGGGCTGCTCGCGGCCTCGACCCTGCTGATCGCCCCACCTGCGCAGGCGGCGGGCGGCGTCAATGACGCCGCGTGCCGGCCATCGGCCGACCACCCCAACCCGGTCGTCTTCCTGCACGGGCTGGGAGCCAACAAGGACGAGGACCTCAACTTCCTCCAGGCCGACGTCGCGGCCCAGGGCTACTGCACCTACAGCCTGACCTACGGCGCCGGCGCCTACGGCCCGTTCGTCGGCGGCGTCGGTGACATCGCCAGGTCGGCGGCGCAGATCAAGGCGTTCGTCCAGGACGTGCTGAGGCAGACCGGCGCCGCGAAGGTCGACCTGGTCGGCCACTCCGAGGGAGGGTTCCAGACGCTCTACGTCACCAAGACGCAGGGCATCTCCGACCGGATCGACAAGGTCGTCGCCATCGCGCCGCCGACCCACGGCACCACCTTCGCCGGGCTCTACCGGCTCGGCATGGCCCTGGGCGCGGACGATCTGGCCGGACAGGTCCTGACCACCTTCGGCTGCGTGGCCTGCACCCAGCTGGTCACCGACGGCAGCGCCGTACGCACCCTGACGAGCGGCCCGATCGCGCAGCCCGGCGTGACGTACACGATCATCCAGTCGAGGTACGACGAGCTCGTCACGCCCACCGAGACCTCCTTCGTGCGCGAGCCGGGCGTCACCAACACCTACGTGCAGGACGTCTGCCCGTACGACCCGGTCGGCCACATCGGCGAGGCCTACGACACCAACGTCTGGCACCTGGTCAAGAACGCTCTCGACCCGGCCGACGCCGCCCCGTTCGTCTGCTCGGTCGGGTCGCCCGGCTGATGGCGCAGGAGGGCCGGTCCTACGGCGGGCTGACCCGCGAGGAGCGTGACGCGCAGCGCCGCCAGCGGCTTCTGGAGACCGCCACGGAGATCATCGGCACGCAGGGCTACGCGGCGACCACGATCCCGGGTGTGTGCGCCGCCTCCAAGGTGTCGACGCGGCACTTCTACGAGATCTATCCCGGCAAGGAGGATCTCTTCGTCGACCTCTACGACCGGATCACCGCGGACTCCTACGCGCGAGTGGCGACATCCTTGGCGGCGACCACCGGGAAGCCGATCTTCGAGCGGGTGCCGGCGGCGGTGCTGGCCTATCTCGACCCGATGCTCAAGGACCGCCGCGTCGCCCGGATCGCGTTCGTGGAGATCATGGGCGCGAGCCCACGCATCGAGAAGCTCCGGCTCGACTATCGCGAGACCTTGGTCGACATCGTGGGCACCGAGTGCACCGCCTCCGTGGGACGGGGCGAGATCCTCGATCGGGACTGGCGCTTCGCCGCGCTGGCTCTGGTGGGTGCGGTGACCGCCATCGTCTACGACTGGGCGCTGCATCAGCCGCGCTCGGGCCGCGAGGCGCTCGAGAACCAGCTGGCCGATCTCGCGCTCGTCCTGCTGACCGCGGACCCGCCTGCCTAGGGTTGCCCGCGTATCTCCTCGCCATCTGGGTACCGACCAGTTCTACAGCGATGAGGAGGAACACATGTTCAAGAAACCAGCATTGTTGGCTGCCTTCGGTATCGGCTACGTCCTCGGCGCTCGCGCTGGACGTGAGCGCTACGACGCGATGGTGGCCAAGGCACAGGAGCTGTGGCACGACCCGCGGGTCCAGGAGAAGGCGCACCGCGCTCGGGTCGTGGCCGAGGAGAAGGCGGACACGGCCCGGCACACCATCCAGGACAAGATGCCTGGCGACCACACGTCGTCCTCGGCACCTACCCCGACGCCCCAGACGACGCCGAGCGCGCCGCGTCCCCACACCACCACGGACCCGGTGACCGACATGCCGCGGGGGTGGGAGTCGTGACGGTTCATCATCAGAGCGACGCATCGATGGGTGAGCTGGTCTCGCGACTCTCCACGGAGATGTCCAGCCTCATGCGAGGCGAGGTCGAGCTCGCTCGCCTCGAGCTGACCGAGAAGGCCAAGCACACGGGCAAGGGGGCCGGGGCGTTCGGCGCGGCCGGCCTGGTCGCTCTGTACGGCCTCGGGGTCCTGATCGCTGCGGCGATCCTCGCCCTGGCGCTGGTCATGGATGCCTGGCTGGCCGCGGTGCTGGTCGGAGTCGTGCTCCTGGCGATCGCCGGCGGCGTCGCCCTGTTCGGGAAGAAGCAGGTCTCCGAGGGGACCCCGATGAAGCCCGAACGCGCCACCGAGAACCTCAGGCGGGACGTGGAAGCCGTCAAGCACCGCCACGTCGAGGATCACACCCCGAGGAGCACGCCATGACGAACCACCATGTCACCAGGCCCGTCGAGGCAGGCGACGACAGCATCGCGGCGGTCGAGGCCGACCTGGACACCACCCGACACCAGATGGCCGACACCCTCGACGAGCTCGCCTCGCGGCTGGACGTGAAGACGCGCGGGAAGGAGAAGGCTCAGGAGGTGAAGCAGCGTACGCAGGTGGCGGTCAGGTCCCGAGACGTACAGATTCGAAGCGGCATCGTCGCGGCGATCGTGCTCAGCCTGATCCTGATGCTGGCCCGGAGGAAGCGCCGGCTCAGCGCCGAGTAGGCCGGGTCAGCCGGTCGAGGAAGGCCACGAGCAGTGCCTCGCGCATCGCGGCGGAGGCCAGGTCGAGCATCGCGTTGACCTCGGCCATCCGCTGCGGCAGCGCGAGTTCGCCCTTCTCCGAGCCGGCGGCGCCGACGAGCCCGGCGGCGAGCAGCAGGCCGTCGAAGTCCTCCTCCGACAACGAGTTCGGGTCGAGGTCGCCGATGAACGTGGCGACGGCGGGGTCGACCGTGACCGGGCCGGCCGCCACGGCCGCCGCGACCGCCTCGGCGAGAGCGGCGAGAAGCTCAGCTACGTGGGGGAGCGTCGCCGCGCTCACCGACAGGTGGATGGTGGCGGGGGAGCCGGCGAAGGACATCTGCGGCTGGACGTACCAGCCACGCGCCGCCATCTCGTCGCAGACCGTGAACGGGTCGCAGCTGCCGTCGGTGGTGAGCGCGAGAAGCGTCGAGTCGGGAGTGCTGACCACGGCGAGCTCGGGCATCTCATCGACGCCGGCGCGGATGCGGTCAACGGCCTCGAAGACGTCGCGGGCGAGCCGCTCGTACCCCTCATCGCCCAACGAGCGCAGCACCGCCCAGGCGCCGGCCAGCGGCCCACCCGACTTCGTCGACTGCATCGTGGAGTTGAGCATGGTGTAGCCCGGCCAGGCGGCCGAGGCGAAGAACTGCGGCCGCCTCAGGTCCGGGGTGCGGTGCAGCAGCACCGAGGTGCCCTTGGGGGCGTAGGCGTACTTGTGCAGGTCGACGGAGATCGAGGTGACTCCCTCGACCGCGAACGTCCAGGCCGGTACGTCCCGCCCCAGCCGTGTCGCATAGGGCAGCACCCAGCCACCGATGCACGCGTCGACGTGGCAGCGGATCCCGCGCTCGGCCGCGGCTGCCGCGATCGCGGTGACCGGGTCGACGACCCCGTGCGCATAGGACGGCGCCGAGGCGACGACCAGCACGGTGCGGTCGTCCATCGCCGCGGCCATCGCGGCCGGGTCCGCCCGGAAGTCGGGTCCGACCGGCACCAGGACCGGCTCGACGCCGAAGTAGTGCGCGGCCTTGTGGAACGCGGCGTGGGCGGTCGAGGGCAGCACCATCCGTGGCCGCTCGACCCCCGGATGCGCGTCGCGCGCCGCCTGCACCGCGAGCAGCACCGACTCGGTGCCACCGGAGGTGACGGTGCCGACCACGGACTCGGGCGCGCCGAGGAGGTCCGCGGCGGTGCCGACCACCTCGGTCTCCATCCGGAGCAGGCTCGGGAACGCGGTCGGGTCCAGGCCGTTCGAGCCGGCGTAGGCCGCCACCGCCTCGCGACCGATCCGGTCGATGTCGGGCAGGCCGGAGTCGTAGACGTAGGCGAGCGTGCGGCCACCGTGCACAGGCAGGTCAGCGGACTGCAGCTCGCGGAGCTGGGTCAGGGCGTCGGTCATACGGTCACGGTCCCATCTACGTCGTCGGCGGTGAGCGAGTAGCCCCGCAGCCACAGCAGGCTGAGCAGGGCCAGGCAGGCCGGGAGCACCGAGAAGCCGAGCGTGATCGCGGTCAGTGCCGAGTCGGGCTGGGCGACGTCGGTGCCGGTCGATGACCGGTAGCCACCGAGTGCCAGAACCGCTGCGTAGACGCCCGGACCGAGCGCGAGCCCGAGGGTCTCCCCGGCGGTCCAGACTCCGGTGTAGACCCCGATCCGGCTCGACCCGCTACGCCGGGCGTCGACGGCGGCGGCGTCGGGAAGCATTGCCATCGGAAAGACCTGGCACCCGGCGTACCCGACCCCCACCAGCACCACCGCGGCGTAGACCAGCGCCACCGGTGCGGTCTGGGCGGTGGCGGCGAGGAGCGCGCCGACGGCGAGGACGACCGAGGCGGCGACGTACCCGTTCTTCTTGCCGATCCTGGCCCCGAGCGCGGCCCACGCGGGGGTGAGCAGCAGTGCGGGGCCGACGAAGCAGACGAACAGGATCGTCGCCGCGCCGTCGCGGCCGATCACGTTACCGGCGAGGTAGTCGACGCCGGCCAGCATCGCCCCGAAGGCGACCGCCTGGATCACGAACGTGATCAGCAGCCGGCGGAAGTCGGGTGCCGCGGCCACGATCCGGAGCTGGTCGCGCAGCGTGCCGGCCCCGGGCTGGACGGTGTGGACTGGCGCCCGGCGGGTCCCGACGTACGCACTGAGGACCCCGATCAGGATGAGCACCGCCATCACCACGCCCATCACCCGGTAGCCGTCGCGGCCACCGACCGCGTCGCGGATCATCGGCGCGGTCGCGCCGGCGAGCAGGATGGTGAGTGCCAGGATCGCGACCCGCCAGGTCATCAGCCGGGTGCGTTCGTCGTAGGACTCGGTCAGCTCGGCGGGCATGGCGACGTAGGGCACCTGGAAGAAGGCGTACGCCGTCGCGCAGCCCAGGAACACGATCAGCACCCAGGCAGCCTCGAGCCCGGTCGCCATCGACGGTGCCGCGAACAGCAGCGCGAACGTCACCGCCAGCGCGATCCCCGCCCGGCGCAGCCACGGCCGCCGCGGCCCCCGCGGGTCCACCGTCCGGTCGCTGATCCGGCCGGCGATCGGGTTCAGCACGACATCCCACGCCTTCGGCGCGAACACGATGAACCCCGCCGCCAGTGCGGCGATCCCGAGGCTGTCGGTCAGGTAGGGGAGCAGCATCAGCCCCGGGATGGTGCCGAACGTGCCGGTCGCCACGGACCCGGAGCCATAGCCGATCCGTACGCCGAGCGGGAGGGTCGGGCTGGCGGGCATGCCCGACATAGTGCCGTGGCTGAGCCCTCGGCGTCAGGGGTTTCGCGTCAACCCCTCGCGGGCTCGGCATCTTCGTCGGAGGAGAGCAGGTCCACGCGCGCTAGCGGGACCGGCCGCACCTCGCGCGGTCCGCCGAGCACGTGTCCGTCCTCGCAGGTCAGCTCGAGGTGCACCTCGGCCCCGCAGTCGCGGTGCTCGAGGGCGAGGGCGGAGCCGTGCCCCTCGGCGAGATAGCGGTCGCCCCACGCCATCAACGCGACCAGAGCGGGGTAGAGATCGAGGCCCTTCTGGGTCAGGCGGTACTCGTGGCGCTGACGCTGACCCTCGGCGTGGTAGGGCACCCGGGTGAGCACGCCCTGCGCGACGAGGGTGTTGAGCCGGTCGGTGAGCACCGCTCGAGGGACGTCGAGGTTCTTCTGGAGGTCGGCGAAGCGGCGTACGCCGAGGAATGCCTCTCGGAGCACGAGCAGGCTCCACTTCTCGCCGACCACCGCCAGGGTTCCGGCGACCGAGCATCTGGTGCGGTCGATCTCATCTGCAAGCACGGGTCAAGACTACGTCCGCTGAATTCGTTTGACGAACTCAGCTTGGCGTAGGAGAGTTCGAATCATGAACTCAGCCAAGCCTGTCGAGCTCGGCACGGTCGTCACGAGGCCGGTGCGGCCCGATGACATCGCCGCCTTCGAGCGTTTGTGGGGCCGCCTGTCCCAAGAGACGATCTACCGCCGCTTCCACTCGCCGCTGCGCTGCCTGTCGCTCAAGCTGCGGCGATATCTCGTCGAGGTCGACCACGACGACCGCGAGGCCTTGGTCGCGGTCGTCGGGGGAGAAGTGATCGCGGTGGCTCGCTATGACCGGAGTCCCGACGACTCGGGCGCGGCCGAGGTCGCGGTGCTGGTCGAGGACGCCTGGCAGGGACGGGGGATCGGGGTGCAGATGCTGCGCGAGATCGGCGTCCTGGCCGGCCGCCGCGGGATCCACGTCCTCACCGGTGACGTGCAGGCCGAGAACCGCCAGATGGTGCACATCGCCCGGTCACTGCTCGGTCCCGAGGCGATGCGCTCCTGCGGGCCGGTGGTGGAGGTACGCGGGCGTCTCCCGATCGAGCAGCTCGCGACCGTCCTGATCGCCTCCTGATCGCGTCCTGGCGGTGCGGGGAAAGGATCCCTGGCCCGCGGAGTAGGTTGGCGCCATGCCGCTCGAGACCGGTGCCGTCGCGCCCGACTTCACGCTCCCCGCCCAGGACGGTACGTCCGTCACCCTCTCCTCCCTGATCGAGAAGGGCCCGGTGGTGCTCTTCTTCTACCCGGCCGCCGAGACGGCCGTGTGCACCAAGGAGGCGTGCCACTTCCGCGACCTCGCCGGCGAGTTCGAGGCGATCGGCGCCCACCGGCTCGGGATCAGCAAGGACAGCGTGGAGAAGCAGGCCGGGTTCGCCGCCAACCACGACCTCGACTATCCCGTGCTCTCCGATCCCGCCGGCTCGGTGGCCGAGCTCTACGGGGTGAAGCCCAGCATCCTCGGCAAGCTCGGGCCGCTGCAGCGTACGACCTTCGCCATCGGCACCGACGGCCGGATCAAGGCCGTCGTCGAGGGGATGCTCAAGGCCGAGATCCACGCCGACGAGGCACTCGCCGCGCTGAAGAGCTGACGCCGGCCGGACGACGGGGGAGTCCTGAGGTCATCACGTGACCTCGGGACTCCCCGGTTGCTCTCTGCCAGGTCTCAGACGAGCTCGTACGCCGGGTCGCGGTGCAGCTTCGCGTCGATGCCGAGCTCCTCGTCCTCGGGGGAGATCCGCAGTCCCATCGTCACCTTGAGGACGTAGGCGAGGAGCGCGGAGACGAGGAACGAGTAGGCCAGCACCGCACCGGCGGCCAGGGCCTGCTTGCCGAGCTGGCCGACACCGCCGCCGTAGAGGAGACCCTCGACGGCGTTCACCGACTCGGCCGATCCCACCAGGCCGATCATCAGGGTGCCGATCAGGCCGCCGACGAGGTGGACGCCGACCACGTCGAGCGAGTCGTCGTACCCGAGCTTCTCCTTCAGCCCGACCGCCAGCGGGCACACGACGCCCGCGACGAGGCCGACGAGGATCGCACCGACCGGGGTGACCGCGCCGCATGCGGGTGTGATGGCGACCAGGCCGGCGATGGCGCCTGAGGCCGCGCCGATTCCGGAGACGTGGCCGTCCTTGAGCTTCTCCACGGCCAGCCAGGCGAGGGTGGCGGCGCAGGTGGCGAGGAACGTGGTGACCATGGCGAACGCGGCACCGCCGTCGGCGGTGAGCCAGGAGCCACCGTTGAAGGCGTACCAGCCGGCCCACAGCAGGCCCGCGCCGAGCAGCGTCAGCGGTACGTTGTGCGGCTTGGGGCCGGTGCCGAAGGTCTTCGACTTGCCCAGCACGAGGGCGAGCGCGAGAGCCGCCGCGCCCGCGTTGATGTGGACCGCGGTGCCGCCGGCGAAGTCGATCGCGCCGAGCCTGTTGGCGATCCAGCCACCGGACTCCGAGACGACCCCGTCGAAGGAGAACACCCAGTGGGCGACCGGGAAGTAGACCACCACGGCCCAGACGCCGGCGAACACCATCCACGCGGAGAACTTCATCCGGTCCGCCGCCGCACCGGAGATCAACGCGACCGTGATGCAGGCGAAGAGCGCCTGGAAGAGCGAGAAGATCAGCGTGGTCACACCGTCGTAGGACGTCGTGGCCTCGAGCAGCCCGGAGCTGCCGAAGAAGTCGCCCGGGTTGCCCAGGACGCCTCCGATGGAGTCACCGAACACGACCGAGAAGCCGAACAGGAACCACAGCAGGCCCACGACCGCGACCGCGCCGTAGGTCATCATCATCATGTTGACCGAGCTCTTGACCGAGACCATTCCCCCGTAGAAGAGGGCCAGCCCCGGGATCATCATCGTCAGGCCGATGATGCAGCAGAGCATCAGGGCCGTCGTCCCCGTATCCATTCGAACTCCTTGCCGTTGGAGCGCGCGTGCCTCTCACGCCGTTCACGACGAATAAACGACGTTTCAGTTGCGTCAACGGTGCGGAGTTGTTTCGGGCCCGTGAATTCGACGGTCGGCTACTTCTTGGTCCCTGCGCGAGTGAGCTCGACCGACGCCATCGCGGGCACATCGAGGCGATAGACGCGGCTGAAGCCCTCGCCGTCGAGGGAGGTCAGTGCCTTGTCCATGTCGGCCCGTTGGCCACGGATGGCCCGCTCGGGGACGACTCGCCCTTTCCGGGAGGCGTTGCGCGCCAGGCAGTCCTCGAGCGGGACGTCGAGGGCGACGGCGACCGTCTCGACCCCGAGCTTCGCGGCCAGGTCGAGGTTGCGGCGGCGGGCGCTCTCGTGGACGTTGGTGGCGTCGACGACCGCGACCCGGCCGGCCTCGAGGCGTGCCCGGGCGATGTAGCGGACCATGGCGAATGCCTGCGGCGTGACCGACTGGTCCTCCTCGGAGTCCGTGATGAGGGCGCGGCAGTGGTCACTGGAGATGACCTCGTACGGCCCGAATATCCGCTTGGCGAACGTCGACTTCCCCGAGCCCGACGGGCCGACGAGGAGGACCAGGCTGGGAGCGCCGATCGTGAGGGTGCCACCGGCAGGTACGTCGATCACGCGCCAACCGTACTGGGAGCCTCGTCGAAACCACTTACGCGTCCCTTCCGGTTCCCCTACGGTTGCGGGGTTCGAATCACGAGGAGGACGCGTTGGATTACACGCCGGTTCAGATCGGTACGTCGACCATCCTGATCGAGTCGTCGGACGACGGACCCGGCGCAGGGATCGACTGGCTCGGCGACGAGTTCGGCACCACCGAGACCAGCAGCAGGCTCGAGGACGCCTACGGATCGCTCAAGCGGATGCTCCAGGACGTCTCGGGGGATCTCGGCAGCGCGCTCGCGGACTCCCCGGACGGGCCGAGCTCGGTCTCGCTGGAGCTCGCATTCTCGTTCACCGGCAGTGCCGGCGTATGGGTCATCAAGGCGCAGGGTCAGGGTTCGGTGAAAGCGACGCTGACCTGGGACTTCGACCGATCCTGATGGGCGTTGGCGAGCTGCTCGCGCAGGCGACCTGCGCCGTGCGGGCGAGCAGGGACGGACGTACGATCGGCACGGCCTGGCTGGGCACCGACGAGGGCTATCTGCTGACCGCGGGCCACGTGGTCGCACCGCTCGCCGAGTCGGGCGAGGTGTGGGTCAGGTTCCCCGACGCCGAGACCGACGAGCGCGCGACGTTCGTGATCCAGCCGGTCCACGACAAGCCCGCCGCGCAGGACTTCGCTGTCCTGCGGCTCGACCGGCCGAACGGCCGGCAGCCACTGCCGTTCACCCTCGTGACCCAGGCCGACGGGCAGGTGCGCGCGCGTGGCTACGGCGACAACCTCCGCAGCGCGCAGAGCGGCGGCACCGGCGTACTGACGCCCGCCGGGAACTACCTGCGCACCAGCAGCTCGTGGGCCTACTACTTCCAGTACGAGACGACGACGCTGGCGGTGACCGGGTTCAGCGGCGCCGCGGTCTACAGCGATCTCGCCGGTGCGGTGATCGGCATCCAGGTCGAGGCCGAGGGAGGCCGACAGGCGTTCGCGATGCCGCTGGCCCGGATCGTCGACTACTGGGAGGAGCTCGTCGGTGCCGCGGTGAGACCGACGCGCGGCCGCTGTGTGCTGCTGCAGCCGAGCACGACCACCGAGGCCCAGCGCGACATCGTCCGCGAGCGGATCCTGCGGCCGGTGCTGGAGCAGCTGAACCTTGCCCTGTACGTCTCGGAGCCGTCCGGGATGCGGGGTGAGGATCTCAAGCAGCTCGAGCTCGCCGATGTCGTGATCGCGGACATCACCGGCGCCGACCCCTCGGTCGTCTACGAGCTCACCGTCGCCCAGGGCCTCGGCACCCCGGACGTCGTCATCAGGGACCGGAGCGCGGACTCGCCGGCCGGCCGGATCTTCGACGTCCTCGACCTGGATCTCGACGACATCGAGGCGTCCAGACGCACCGTCGAGCAGCGGCTGCTCTCGGTGAGGTCCATCTTCGAGGCGCTGGGGGAGAACCCGACGACCAACCCGGTGACGACGTTCTTCAAGGCACCGCTGACCCAGATCTCGGTGGCCAACGCGCTGGCGGCGGGCTATGCGAGGAACTTCGTGCTCCCCGTCGCCAACGCGCTGCTGGAGATCTCCACCGGACGGGGCCCGGGCAGCTTGACCGTCGATGGGGTCGAGCTGCCCGTCGAGCGGCTCCGAGACGCCACCGTGACGGTCGTGGTGCCGAAGCGACTGGAGTGGTGCAACGACGACTTCATCGATCTCGAGCTCGCCCAGACCGGCCTGGTCGTCCCCGCGACCGTCTCCCACCCCGACTTCTCCCGGCCCAGGGCGATGAAGTGCCTCCCGCTCGTCGACGGCGAACCGGTGCGCCTTCTCGACGTCTTCCCGACCACTCTGTCCACCGTCGCCGAGTCCATCGACGAGCGCTTCGACGTCGATCCGCACCGGCGTACGAGCGACCACTGGAGGGCACTGGAGCAGAAGGAGATCGACCGCTTCCAGAGCAAGCTCATCAAGCGCATCCGCTCCGCCGGCGACCGCCGCGTCGGCCCCCGGTTCCTCCGCGACGTCATCCGCGTCTCCACCGCCGCCGCTGTCTTTCCCGACCTGGACGGCTAGCGCATCGGCCGGATCGCTCAGCGGACCGAGCGAACCGCGTTCTCGATCAGGGCGAGGGTCTCGTGCGGGTGCGACTGGTGCGCCACGTGCGAGGACCGCACCCTCACGATCTTGGCGCCGGCACGCCTCGCCATGAACTCCTGCGCGGCGGGCGGGATGGTCTTGTCGGCCGTTGCCAGGAGGTACCAGGAAGGAACGGTCTTCCACGCGGGCTCCCCGGACGGTTCGGTGAACGCCGCCAGCGAGAACGGACGCTGGGAGACCTGCATCACCGTGGTGGTGCTGCGGGGGAGGTCGCCGGCGAAGGCCTCGCGGAAGATGTCTGCCCTCAGATAGAGATCGACACCGACCTCGCCGCCGGGCAGCGGGTAGGGACGGGCGTCGAGCGCGTCCTCGGTGACCAGGGTGCCAGGGAACTGCTGGACGAGCTGGGCGACCGGCTCGTGGACGTCGGGGACGAATGCCGCGACGTAGACGAGCGCCTTGACGTTCGGCAGGCCGGTCGCCGCGTTGCTGATGACGGCACCGCCGTAGGAGTGCCCGACGAGGATGACGGGTCCCGAGATCGTCTCGAGGATGCTGCGCAGGTACGCCGCGTCGGAGGCGAGTCCACGCAGCGGGTTCGCCGGGGCGATGACCGGGTAGCCGTCGTCGGTGAGTTCCTTGACCTCACGCTGCCACCCGGAGGCATCGGCCCAGGCTCCGTGGACCATGACGATCGTGGGCTTGGCGCGTCCGGTCGCCGAGGCGCCGATGCTTGTCGTCGCGAGCATCGAGCCCGTGAAGAGGATGGCCACGAGGATCGCCACGAGGGCGCGACTGCGGCGGAGAGCGAGCTTCATTGCGGTGGTTCCTTTCGGTCTTCGAGAGTTCGGTCCGACGCCTACAGGTCGATCGCCTTGACGGCACGCCGGATCAGGTCGGCGACCACGTCGGGCCGGGAGACGTACACGGAGTGGCTGGCGGCGACCGTCTCGACGGATGCTCCGGCCCGTGCGGCCATGCCCTCCTGGGCAGCGGGCGGGATCATCCGGTCCTCGGTGGCGACGACGTACCAGCTGGGCTTGGAACGCCATGCCGCTTCGGTGATGGCGGTGCTGAGGGCGGCGCCGCCCCAGGGGGCCTGGGAGTCGGCCATGAACCGTGCCTGCCCGGCCGGCAGGTCGGCGGCGAACGCCTCCTGGAAGCGGTCACGATCGAGGACGAGCGAACCGTCCTTGCGGGGGAGGATGGGCGGCGCCGGAGCGTCCGGGACGGGCTCGGCGAGCATGGAGGCGACCGACTCTCCGGCGTCGGGCGCGAACGCCGCGACATAGACCAGACCGGCCACCTGCGGGTGCGTGCCCGCCTCCGTGATCACGACACCGCCGTAGGAGTGGCCCACGAGCAGGACGAGCCCGTCCTGGGCCTCGACGACCTGGTGGACCTCGGTCACGTCGTCGGCGAGAGACCGGGTCGAGTGTTGGGTGACCACGACGTCGAGACCGTCGCGGGTGAGGATGTCGTGGATCGGCTGCCAGCCGGATCCGTCCACGAACGCTCCGTGGACCAGGACGACGGTCGGGTTGTCGTTGCTCATCTGTTCTCCTTGATGTCGGAATGGGTGAGAGGTCGTCGGACGGCGCGGCCGAGGATGGCCCGGTTGGCGCGACGGCTGAGGATGGAGCAGTTGGAGAGCCGGCTGAGGATCGAGCAGTTGCTCTGGTGGCTGAGGACGGAGCAGTTGCTCTGCGAGCTCAGCATCGACATCGCCGAGATCCAGGATCCGATCGAGCCGACGGAGAGTACGGCGCCGATGGACCCCACCGAGGCGATCGACCCGATGCTGCCGACGGACAGGATGGAGCCCTTCGAGCAGATCGACAGGAACGAGTTCTCTGAGCGGTAGGACAGCATGACCAGGACCCTCAGACCGTCGCGGAGACGGTGGTGGCCAGCGGCTGCGGTGGCGCCACGCGTGGCACGGTGACCGCGAAGAGCAGCAGGCCGGCGGCGGTGAGCACCAGACCGGCCCAGGCGGTCGAGAGAGCACCCCACCCGGCGTCGAGGACGAGGGCGCCGCCGATCGCTCCGAGCGCATTGGCGAGGTTGAGTGCGGCGAGGTTGACGGCCCCCATCAAGGTCGGGGCCTCGGGTGCGTACCGCGTCAGGAGGACCTGGATGGTCGGGATCGCCATCATCGTCGAGGCACCGACTCCGAGCAGGCACGGCAGCAGGACGGCGAGGTTGTCGCCTCCGACCGCGATGACGGCCAAGAAGACCAGCGCGACGGCGTAGCCCAGCACCAGGCCCCGATGCTCGTACTGATCGGCGAGGCGGCCACCGAGCCAGTTGCCCAGCGCCATCCCGACCCCGAAGACCGCCAACGCGACGGGGATCCAGGACTCGTCGACCGCGACGGCGTCGGTGATGTACGGACCGATGAAGGTGTAGACGGCGAAGATGCTCGAGATGCCGAGCGCGGCGATGGCCATCGTGGCCCAGACCATGGGCCGCCTCAGGGCACCGAGCTCCTGCCTGACGGATCCGCCGGCGAGCGCGCTGGTGCGTGGGACGAAGACCCAGATGGCGATCCCGGCCAGCAGGCCGATCACCGCCACGACGACGTACAGCGCCTGCCAGCCGACCTGTTGCCCGATGAAGGTGCCCAGGGGAGAGCCGAAGATCGTCGCGATCGTCAGACCGGCCATCACGGTGGCGAACGCCTTGCCGCTCTTGCCCGGGCCGTACGCGTACGCGGCCACCACCGCACCGGCGCCGAAGAACGCGCCCTGGACGGTGCCGGTGATGAAGCGGGCCACGATGAGGACGTCGAGATCGGCGGCCGCGGCGGACAACAGGTTGCCGACGATGAAGAGCACGACCAGACCGAGGAGGAGCGAGCGCCGGTTGAGCCGCGCCGCCGCGATGGTGAGCACGGGCGATCCGATGACCACGCCGAGGGCGTAGGCGGTGATCGCATTCGTCGCGGCCGGCACCGATGTGCCGAAGTCGGCTGCGAAGAGCTGGACGATGCCGTTGCTCCCGAACTCGCCGGTCCCGATGGCGAAGGTGCCGAGCGCCAGGGCGAACAGGATGAGCGCGTCTCGCTGGGTCGGCGCCTGTGCGGGGTGCCGCTTCTCCTCGGCTCGGCACTGCGCGTGATAAGCCTGTTCGTGCATCGTCCGTCCTCTTCCTGTGCGCCGGCACACGCTCGGTCAGTCGGAACCTACGAAGCGCCACTGGACGATCCGTGGAGATTTCGTGGATCCCGGTTCGCTGCAGACGGCTGCGCCGGGCCCGGCGTACGCCTAGGCTGACGACGAGGCCCGGTATCTCGGGGTGTGGGCCATTCGCCGGCGCCCTTTAGGACTCACGATGGAGCACTCTTCGAACACCGAGAGATCGGATCCGCGGGGTCCGGTCCGCCTTCAGCTTCTCGGTCCGTTGCGCGCCTACCGCGACGATGTCGAGCTGGAGACCGGTCCGCCGCAGCAGGGATACCTGCTGGCGCTGCTCCTGGCCAGGGCCGGCAGCCCGACGAGCATGTCGGAGCTCGTCGATCTCCTCTGGGAGGAGAACGTACCGATGTCGGCGGTCAACACCGTTCAGAAGTACGTCGGGACCATCCGCCGCATGCTCGAACCCGATCTTCCGGCGCGCGAGGCAGGCAGCTTCATCGTCCGCAGAGGGGGCGGGTACGCCTTCACCGGACGGACCGCCAGGGTGGACCTGATCGAGTTCAGGACGCATGTCGACAGCGCCAGGACCCACCTCGCCTCGGGCCGTCGCGACGAGGCGGTCGACGAGTACGCCCAGGCGCTCGGTCTCTGGCACGGTCCGGCCGGCGACGGTCTGGGCCCGAGCGCGACCGTCTCGCCTCTGTTCGCCGGCATCAACGAGGAGTTCTTCGACGCCTGCGTCGCGGTGGGGGAGCTGGCCAACACTCCGCAGCTCTCGACGCGAATCCTTCAGCCGCTGCGCCTGGCCGCATGGATGGCACCGCTGAACGAGCCCGTCCAGGCCAGCCTGATGACGGCCCTGGCCATCGCCGGCAAGCAGGCCGAGGCACTCTCCGTCTTCGAGACCGTCCGGGCCCGGCTGGCCGACGACCTCGGTGTGGCTCCCGGCGAGGCGCTGCAGGCCGCCCGAAAGCGCGTCGTGCAGCAGGCCCGCGTCCGGAGCGACCAGCACAGCGATCACGGTGGGAGCGCGCCACTCGTCGGCCGCGGTGAGGAACGCGCCCTGCTGGCTCGAACGCTCGATTCGGCGAGGGCCGGGAACGCGGCTCTGATCATGGCCGAAGGCGAACCGGGAGCGGGCAAGACCTCTCTCTTCGCCGAGTTCACCCAGGACGCGGAGCGCCGCGGTGCGCTCGCCGTGTGGGGACGATCCCTGGACCACGAGGGCACGCCGGCTCTGTGGCCCTGGACCCGCCTCATCTCCGAGCTCTTGGCGAACCAGCCGGAGCCGGTCCGCGCAGGGCTGGCCAGCGGCGAGATCCGACGCCTTCTCGACCCGCGCCCGGACAATCTCCTCGGTGGTGCGGTGCTCCCCGACAGCGGTGCCCAGTTCCGTCTCTTCGAGCAGACCGTCGACCTCATCCGGAGAGCCGCGGCCGAGCGCCCGGTCGTGCTGGTCGTCGACGACCTGCAATGGGCCGATGTCGCGTCGTTGCAGCTGTTCAGGCACGTGGCGACCCAGCAGCCGGACGGCGTCGTCCTCGCCGGTCTACTGCGTGATCGGGCTCCCGCTCCTGGCGACGGTCTCGGGAGAATGCTCGCGGCGGTCGGGCGCCTGCCCCACCACCAGCGCCTACGGATCGGCCCGCTCCAGCCGACCGAGGTGGGCGAGCTCGTCCGGCGCGAGACCGGACGGGCACCGAGTCCGTACGTCGCGCGCTGCATCCAGGCGCGCACCGAGGGCAACCCGTTCTTCGTACGCGAGCTCGCCCGGCTCCTGGCTGACAGCGATCTCGATGCCGCTGCCGGTGAGGACGCCCTGGCGCGCACCGGCGTCCCGTCCACGGTGCGCGACATCGTGCGAGACCGTCTCGCCGGGCTCGACCACGAGACGAGAAGGCTCGTCGAGATCGCGGCGCTCATCGGGCGGGAGGTGGATCTTCGCCTGCTCGCTCGCGCGGCCGGCATCGGGATGTCGGCCTGCTCGGCGCTGGTAGCCACGGCCGACTCGCAGGGCCTGCTGGAGCCGGCCGAGGACCGGCCGCTCTCGGTGCGGTTCGTGCACGACCTGGTTCGTGAGTCGGTGCACCAGACGACCTCGCGGCTGCTCTCGACCGGCCGGTTGCACCTGCAGATCGCCGATGCGTTGGAGGGGATCCACGGAGACGACGAGGCGGTCACCGAGCGACTCGCCCACCATCTGTGGCTGGCCGGTCCGTTCGCAGACCCGACCCGAACCACGACGGCCCTCGTCCGGGGCGGTCGAAGAGCCGTTGCCCAGTCGGCCTTCGACGCGGCGGTGCCGCACCTCGAGGCCGCTGCCGGCATCGCGCACTCGGCCGGTCTGCTCGAGCTCGAGCTGTCGGCGCTGTCACAGCTCGTGGCGGTCATCGGGATGCAGACCGGCTACATGGGAAGCGCCGACGCCACCTTCGACCTGCTCGAACGCGCCGAGCGGGCCGCCCGAGGACTCGGCCGGGAGCGAGAGGCGGCCGACTTCCTCTTCTCCCACTGGGCGGCTCACTCCCAGGCCATCCAGCTCGACCGCAGCGGTCAGCTGGCCCGCCGGCTCCTCGCCGACAGCGAACGATCCGAGGACCCGGTCGTGCAGGCGTACGGACGTCACGCCTGGGGGATCCATCAGTGGGACGTCGGAAACATCGGTTCGGCCTATCGGCACCTCAGCGAGTCGAACGCCGTCGTCGCCGAACGGGCGAACTCCCTCGATCAGGATCAGCTGCGGCACGACCTGCAGCTGCTGTCCCCGGCGATGCTGGCGCTCAACACCGCGCTGCACGGCAAGGACGACGAAGCCCGTGGCATGTTCGGGCGGATCGAGAGCGACGCCGGAAACCACTCCTACGACGTCACCGTGTGGTCCGCGTTCGCGGTCACGGCCGCGGCGCTGATGGCCGACCCGCAGTGGGCGCTCCGTGCTGCAGAGCGGGGCATCGCAGCGGACCCGGAGTACGCCTTCCGCTTCCTCGGCGCCTACCAGCGGTTGGGACGATGCTGGGCACACGCGGTCACCGGGCGAGACGCCGATCGGTCCGTGGCCGAGGCCGAGGCGCTGATCGAGTCGAACCTGGCCGACCCGCCGCGGTCCGGCCTGACGACCTGGTTGGCGCTGCTGAGCGAGATGTATCTCGCGAGCGGGCGGGTTCAGGAGGCCGCAGGCGCGCTCAGACGCGCCGACGCGTCCATCGAGGCTCACGGGCAGCGCTACGCGGCCGCCTTCGTCCAGCTGATGCACGCGAAGCTCAGGCGCGCGCTCGGGGACCCGCTGGATGCCGTGCACGAGGCCGCGGGACGTGCCCGAGCGACAGCGATCGCCCAGCAGGCGTACCTGTTCGTCCATCGCGCGGACGACTTCCTCGGGCTGGCTCGCAGCTCGTAACGACCTCGAGATGGCCGAAGGCCCCGGGAGACCCGGGGCGTTCGGGGTGTCGCGGCGAACCTCTGGTCGTGCTCTGAACTCACAGCTGCTGGGCGCGCATGGTCTCGCGGTCCGGACGGGCGACCTGCGGTGCGGTGCGGGGCCAGGTCCAGGCGTACCGCACGATGAACGCGAGCAGGGTCAGCTCCAGCACGACGCCGAGTCCGTAGAAGTACAGCCAGGACTCGCCCAGCAGGTTGAACGCCGTGACGGGGACGTAGAGCGCGGCCACGACGAGGTTGGTGATGCGGCCTGCGGGGGCGGGCAGGGTCGTCGACAGCACGACCATGAGGATCGGGACGGCCACGAGGGTCAGGGCCGTGGTCGAGAAGGTCTGGGAGAGGTCGAACTCGAAGACCTTGCCGGCGAGGATGTCGTCGACGACGCCGGGGGTGAAGAAGTTGAGGATGTCCACGTAGGCGTACAGGAACATGAAGCTCGTCCAGGCTGCGGCGAGCTTGACTCTCACCGAGATCGGCTGCTCGTCCAGCGTGGTGGTGGTGGTGGTCTGAGGTGTTCTCATCATGGGCTCCGTTGTGGTGGTGAGGATCGTTGGGTCCACGCTGGCTGACCGCGGCCGCGGGCACATCGGACCGGAGGCCGGAGTTCGCCTGGCCGATGGAACGGTCCTCCTCTCGTACTTTCGGCCGGTACGCCGCGGCTCGCCGATCCCTAGGCTGGTGTCGTGATACCTGTCCGGCGTTCCATCTGGCACGAGCCGCGGCCTGCCGACGCCCCACCCATCGGTCGTCTCGACCGGCTGCTGGTGGGTGCGTTCGCGGTCGCCGTCGTGGTCGAGGGCATCGTCCGGTCGGACGTGGCCTGGCGACCCCTGGTGACGGTGCTTGCTCTGACCCTGGTGCCCGCCCTGCTCTGGCGTCGGGGCCGCCCGCTGGTGGCGGCCCTCATCGGGTGGGGGGTCGCGGGACTGCTCTCCATCCTCCAGCTGACCACGCCCGCCGGGGACCTCGACCTCTACTCCATGCTGGCCGTCCTGATCCTGCTCTACTCCCTGGTGCGGTGGGGCTCGGGACGGGAGATCGTCGTGGGGACGGCGTTCGTGACGGTCGTCGTCGCGCTGGGCATGTACGCCTCCGCCGCGGGCTGGGCCGACCTCTTCGGCGGCATCGTCCTCCTGTTGCTGGTCGTCGCCCTCGCGGCGGTGTTCCGCTACCGCGCGGATCTCTGGCAACGCCAACAGCGCGAGATCCGCACCCAGGAGCGGGTGGCGCTGGCGCGGGAGCTGCATGACACCGTGGCCCATCACGTCTCGGCCATCGCGGTGCAGGCGCAGGCCGGTGGCGTCGTCGCCGGCATCCAGCCGGAGAAGGCTGTCGAGGTCCTGGCCGCGATCGAGTCCGAGGCGTCGCGGACCCTGGCGGAGATGAGGTCCATGGTGCGGGTGCTGCGCGAGGAGGAGGCCGCCGCTTTCTCACCGCAGCTGGGTGTCGCGGACCTGCCTGCGCTCGCGCACGCCGACACGAAGCCCGTTGTCGAGGTCTCGCTGGAGGGATCGTTGACCCGGCTCGCGCGACCGGTGGACGCCGCGCTCTACCGGCTCGCGCAGGAGTCGCTGACCAACGCCGTACGCCACGCCCGGGGCGCGACCCGCGTCGGGATCGACGTACGCCGCGAGGGCGACGCCGTCAGGCTGCGCGTCTGCGACGACGGGCGGACCGAGCCGGGGCCGGTTCCCGAGCCGGGGTTCGGCCTGCTGGGCATGACCGAACGCGCCCAGCTCCTCGGCGGCTCGCTCTCCGCGGGCCCGGGGCCCGAGGGTGGCTGGGTGGTCGAGGCCGTGCTGCCGGCAGAGGTGCGGGCATGAGCATCCGTGTCGTCGTGGCCGACGACCAGGACCTGGTCCGGGCCGGGCTGGTGATGATCCTCGGCGCGCAACCCGACCTCGAGGTCGTGGGGGAGGCGGCAGACGGGCTCGCAGCGCTCGACCTGGCGACCCGGCTGCGTCCCGACGTCCTCCTCGTCGACATCCGGATGCCCGGACTCGACGGCGTCGAGGTGACGCGGCGCCTGGCCGGGCCGGAGGTGACGGACCCGATGGCGGTCGTCGTGATCACCACCTTCGACCTCGACGAGTACGTCCTCGGCGCCCTGCGCGCCGGTGCCCGCGGCTTCCTGCTCAAGGACGCCGGGCCGGAGCTCCTCGTGCAGGCCATCCACGCGGCGGCCGACGGGGACGCGCTGATCGCCCCCAATGTCACCCGCCGGCTGCTGGCGACCTTCGCCGGCCAGACGCCGGTGGCACCGGTGCAACCCATCGACCCGCTCACCGAGCGCGAGGAGGAGGTGCTCGCCCTGGTGGCACGGGGCCGGACCAACGCCGAGATCGCCACCGAGCTCTACGTCGGCCTGAGCACGGTCAAGACCCACGTCGCGTCGCTGATGACCAAGCTCGGCACCCGCAACCGCGTCGAGATCGCGATGTGGGCGTACGCCCACCAGCAACCGCCGCGAGGCTGAGGCCGCCGCCGCGGGCGCGGGCGCGGGCGGACTCAGTTCAGGTGCTGCTGCCAGTCCTCGGGAACGCGATCTGCCGGAGCCGGCGAGGGCTGAGACTCCGGTCGACTGGTCGGGCCCGCCAGAACGACTCCGCGTACGGCCTCCTGGTTCTCGAAGTCCCAGAACCACTCCTCGCCGGGCTCGTAGCTCTGCATGTAACGGTGGCCGGTCTCGCGGTAGTGGCGACTGGCGTGCTGCGCCGGCGAGCTGTCGCAGCAGCCCACATGCCCGCACTCGGCACATCTGCGAAGGTGCAACCACCAGCCGTCGTCACTGGCAAGGCACTCGGCACACCCGGCGCCGGACGGCCGAACAGTGGTATTGACTCCCTGGATGCCGGTCATGTCGACCAGATTAATCGCCACCACGGGCCGGACGTCTCCGTTCGCGCCGATCCAGACCTGATTTGTGGTTGCGCTCTGACCACGGCTGGCTACAGTCGCGGTGGATCGGCTCGATGGCGAAGGAGCGTGGTGGTCGACCGCACTGCGTCCGACCTACAGGTCGGCCTTCTCGGGTCCTTCGAGGTCACCGTCGCCGGCCGACCGGTTCTGCTTCCCCGCGGTCGTGGCCGTGCGCTGCTCGCGGTGCTCGCGATGGATCCCGGCCTGCCAGTGACTGTCGAGACGCTCGCCCAGCGGGTCTGGGGTGCGCGGCCGCCGCAGCACGTGCGCGCCTCGGTCCACACGGTCGTACGCCGCCTGCGCAGCCGGCTGCCACCCGAGTCGATCGGTTTCAGCGCGGGCGGCTACGTGCTGAAGGCGACCGCAGAGCAGGTCGACGTGGCCAGGTTCCGCAGGTTGGCGGAGGCCGAACCCGGCGATCCTTCGTGTGCGGAGAAGCTGTGGGCCGCGGTCCGGCTCTGGCGAGGCGTCGCCTTCACCGGCGTCGACTCCGAGGATCTCTACGCCGCCGAGGTACCGGCTCTTACCGACCGCTACCTGTCCGCTCTGGAACGGGTGGCTGATCTGTCCTTGGTGGGACCTCGGTTCCCCGATCCGATCGAGATCACCGAGCTGACTCAGCGGATCCGTGCCGCTCTCGAGCACCACCCACTGCGAGAGTCGCTCTGGGTCAGGCATCTGAGGTTGCTGGATCTGACCGGCCGCCGAGCGGAGGCACTGGCTGCGTATGAAGACGTACGCCGCTCGCTCGCCGACGAGCTCGGTGTCGGCCCGGGCGCGGAGCTGAGCGCGGTCTTCGCCGACCTGCTCGGCGACCCGGAGGACGCCGGCCGCTCCGGGGCGGCGACCAGGCCGGTCCCGCCGTCGGCGCCCTCGACCTTCGTGGGCCGCACCGACGCGCTGGCGGCTATCGACGAGCTGATCGCCTCCGGAGAGCAGGCGCCGGTCGTCGTGGTCTCGGGCGCCGCCGGGGTCGGCAAGACCGCGTTGGTCCTGCATTGGGCGCATCTGCACTACGACAAGTTTCCCGACGGCGTCGTCTACGTCGACCTCCGTGGCTTCGATCCCAACCGTCGGCCGATGGCGCTCGGGGAGGCCCTGCGGCTGGTGCTGGCCGAGCTCGGCGTCGATGCCCAGCAGGTGCCCAGTGACGTGCACCGACAGCTCACCCTCTACCGTTCGACGATCGCCGAGCGGCGCCTGCTCGTCGTGCTCGACAACGCGCGTGATGCCGATCAGGTTCGGCCGCTGCTCCCGCCACGTACTGCCGCGGCTCTGGTGACCAGTCGGGACCAGCTCTTCGGCGTGGTCTCCCGGGAGGGTGCCTCGACGGTGCGACTGGGGCCGCTCAGCGGTGACGAGGCTCGTGAGCTGCTCAGGCGCCGGCTCGGCGCGCGCCGGGTCGGGGCCGAGGACGGCGCGGTCGCTGAGATCATCGAGACCTGCGACCGGTTGCCGATGGCACTGAGCCTGGTCGCGGCCAGGGCGGCCACCAACCCGGCCTTCCGGCTCTCCGACCTGGCCGACGAGCTGCGACCCGAGAGCGGCCGTCTGGACAATCTGAGCGGGCCGGATGAACACAGCAGCGTACGCGCGGCCATCCGCTCCTCCTATCTCGCGCTGGGGCCCGAGGACGCCCGTGTCTTCCGCTTGCTCGGCCTGCACCGGGTGGCGGAGATCTCGCTCGCGGCAACGGCCAGCCTCGCCGGCGTGACGCTGACCGAGGCGAGCTCGACGATGGCCCGGTTGGCGGCGGCCAGCCTGGTCGAGGAGCGTCGGCCGCAGCGCTATGTCCAGCACGACCTGGTCCGCTTGCTCGCCGTGGACCTGCTCGGAGCCTCGGAGTCGCCGGAGGCGAAGCGACGCGCGGCGCTCGGGGTGCTCGGGCACTACCTGGCCACGGCTCGCGAGGCGGCGATGCTGATGGACCCGCAGCAATACCCGATCTCGCTGCTGCCGATGGTCGACCAGGTGGTCCTGGACCGGGTCACCAGCTATGACGAGGCGCTGGCCTGGTTCACCGCGATGCACGAGAGCCTGCTGGAGGTCGCCTGGATCGCCCTGGCGACGGGCTACCCGGAGTACGGCTGGCGGCTGGTGTGGTGCTTGGTCGACTATGCCGACCGACGAGCGGCCCTGTGGTGGCCGTGGGCGAATCTCGCCGAGCACGCGGTCGTCGTCCTGGCCGCTGCCGGCGACGGTGCCGGGGTGGCTCAGTGTCACCGGCTCGCAGGTCAGGCTCTCGCGCGGCTGGGGGAGTACGACCGCGCCCACGAGCACTTCGCCCTCGCCTCCGAGGGCTTCGAGCGGATCGGCGACGACGTCGGCCGTTCGTACGTGCTGCGCAACGACACCTGGACCTGTGCCCGAGAAGGCCGGTTCGCCGAGGCGGTGGCGAGGATGGAGAAGCTCGTGGAGCTGTTCACCGGCACCGGCGACGAGGCCGGCCTGGGCCGCGCGATGAACTCCATGGGCTGGTATCTCGTTCACCTCGGCGACCTCGACCGGGCACTCGCCACCTGTCTGAAGGCGCTCGAGCATGCCCAGACCAGCGGCGACCGCCCGGGCGAGGCCGACACCTGGGACAGCCTCGCCCTGGCGTACCAGCGACTGGGCCGGCTCGAGGACGCGCTCGAGGCGGCCGAGCGGGCAGCGGAACAGTACGAGGCCCTTGGCGACCATGTCAGCGCCGCCCGCAGCGGGCTGCAGGCAGGCGACCTGTCCGAGGACCTCGGCGACCGACCCCGCGCCCGCGGTGCATGGCAGCGGGCCCTCGTCGTCGTCGACAACGCCGATCCCGAGATCAGGGCAATCCTCACGCTACGACTCGACGGGGCCGGCGGACAGCCGCACTGAACGAGCCGTCAGCCCCGTTGTATAACAGGAGACCGCGACGAGCCTGCCGTTGGCCAGGCGATCCTTGACGTCGTAGCCTGATCCAGGCCCGGTGCGGACCGTGAGGTAGCTCCCGGAGGCGATTCCGGTGACGTTCGCCCAGTCCGGGAAAGTCTGGTTGCGGATGGTGCACGGGCTGGTGTCGGCGGACGCCGGTGGCGGAAAGCGCAGCGCTTGACCGCCTGGAAGCTGGTCTGTGCCGCGCCATGGGGCGACGATCATCCGGATCTTGCGCCTGGCCACCGGCGAGATCGCACGATCCGGGGTATCCGACGTCGTAGGTCGCGAGCCGCGACAGCGTGGAAGAGGTGGCGGGTGAGCTGCGCGCGCCTTCTGGAGTAGGGGAACCAGGCCGGCTCGCGCTCGAGCGTGGGGAACCGGGGTGTGGTGATCGCCTGCTGACGGGTGTACTTGCGCAGTCCGTGTGCGCCGCCGAACCGGGCGCCCGAACCCGACGTCTTCCACCCGCCGTGCGGCAGGGTCAGGGCGAAGAGGTTCGCGTACGCGTCGTTGATGTTGACCGCGCCGACGTCGAGCCTGCGCGCGATGCTCTGGCCGCGGGCGAGGTCTCGGGTCCAGATGGTGGCCGAGAGGCCGTAGCTGGAGTCGTTGGCGAGCCGTACCGCCTCGTCCGCATCGGCGACCCTGATCACCGGGATGGTGGGACCGAAGGTCTCCTCGCGGATGCAGGTCATGGAGTGGTCGACGTCGACCAGCACCGTCGGCCGGTAGCCGGTGCCGACCCCCGTGGGTCGGCCGCCGGTCAGCGCTCGGGCGCCGCTCGCGAGGGCCTCGGTGACGTGTCGATGGACGAGGTTGCGCTGCGCCATGGTGGCCATCGCCGCGGTGTCGACGGCGTACGGCGTCTTCTCCTCGCCGTGGCGCAGGCCGTCGACCAGCGTGGTGAGCCTGGAGACGAAGCTGTCGTGGATCGAGTCCTCGACGTAGACCCTCTCGATGGAGACGCAGGCCTGCCCGGAGTTGAACAGCGCTCCCCAGGCGACGCCGGCGACGGCCCGGTCGAGATCGGCGTCGGCGAGCACGATGGCGGGGTCCTTGCCGCCGAGCTCGAGGCTGTAGGGGACCAGCCGATCCACGGCCCGATGGGCGACCAGCCGTCCGGTGCCGGTCGAGCCGGTGAACTGGACGAAGTCGACCACGTCGACCAGCGCCTGGCCGGCCGGAGCCGAGCCCGTCGCGACCGCCAGCACCGGGGGAGCGCCGATCTCACGCCAGCCGCGGGCCAGCTCCAGCGCCGAGAGCGGGGTCACCTCCGATGGCTTCAGGAGCACCGCGGAGCCGGCGAGCAGCGCCGGGATCACGTCCATGCCGGGCATCGCGAGCGGGTAGTTCCACGGCGAGATCACGCCGACCACGGGATAGGGCCGGTGGACCTTGACCATCCGCTTGGTCGCGGACAGCAGGCCGGAGCTGCCAACGCGTTCGTCCGCCAGGAACTCGCGCGCGTGGTCGGCGAAGTAGTTGATCAGCTCCGCCATCCACGGGGCCTCGAGCTGCGCCTCGGCCCGCGGCTTGCCCGACTCCGCCTGGAGTACGTCGGCCAGGTGCTCGGCCTCGTCGAGGAGCCAGTCGCGCAGCCTGCGCATCCATCGTGCGCGCCCCTTCGGGCCCAGCGCCTCCCAGGCCGGCTGGGCGGTCCGGAGCGTGGTCACGGCCTCCGCGACCTGGGCCGGAGCGAAGTCGGCGACCTCGGCGAGCAGCCGACCGTCGACGGGGGAGCGGACCTCGAACGTCGAGGTGGTCGGACCGTCCATGTCAGGCCTGCCTGCGCAGACGCTGGTGGTACGCCTCGCGGGCGACCGGGTCCGCCTGCGTGTAGGCGGTCGATGCCCCGGTCGCCTTCTCGGCGAGGCCGCGGAGCCGGTAGGGCAGCAGGCTCATCGCCGTCAGGGTCACGCCCAGGCTCCGGGGCACGGTGACCAGCGGCTTCTCCGAGCCGACGACCCGCACGATCGCCCGGGCGACGTCCTCGGGGTCGACGGTGGTGATGGCCTCCGTCCAGGCCGGGGTGTTCGCGCCGGCGGAGAGCTCGGTGCGTACGACTCCGGGGAGGACGGCGGTGACGCCCACCCCGTGCACCGCGAGCTCACGGTGCAACGACTCGGTGAACCCGACGACGGCATGCTTGCTGGCGCAGTAGGTCGCCAGACCCGGGAAGCCGCTGACGCCGGCGAGGGAGGCGATGTTCACCAGATGTCCCGTCCCCCGGGACGTGAAGCGCTCGGCGGCGAGCCGGCTTCCGTTGATGACGCCGCCGAGGTTGATGCCGAGGATGCGGCCGGTCATCGCCGGGTCCTCCTCGGCGAACAGGCCGGTCGGCATGATGCCGGCGTTGTTCACCAGGACGTCGAGCGGCCCGAGCTCGGCCTCGGCGGCGTCCAGGAAGGCCGCGAAGGACACCGGCTCGGTGACGTCCAGCGGCAGCCCGACCACCCGGGTGCCCACGTCCACGGGGCCCTCGAGCTCAGCCGCCGTCCTGGCCGCCAGGTCGGCGTCGAGGTCACCGATGGCGACCTTCGCCCCCGCGGCGAGGAAGGCCTCGGCCGTGGCCCTGCCGATCCCGCGGGCGGCGCCGGTGATCGCCACCACCTTGCCGTTGACCTCGTTCCCTCGTGTACGTGCCATCGCTGTGCCTACCTTCGATCGATGTGTCGAGCAGTGGGTGGTCGAGCCCGTCCGACGTCAGGACGCGGACGAGGACGCGGACGATGACCCATACGGCGATCCCGGGGACGAGTAGAGCGACTCCAGGACCGCCGCGTGCCTCTCGTTGACGACCTTCCGCTTGACCTTCAGCGTGGGCGTCAGCTCGCCGTTCTCGACCGAGAGGTCCTCGCTCAGGATCGCGAACCGCTTGATCTGCCCCACCCTCGCCTGCTTGGCGTTGGCCTCGTCCAGGTCCTTCTGGACGAGCTCGAGGACCTGGGGGTGGGTGGCCAGCTCGGCCAGCGACGTCGGCAGCCCGTGCGCCGCGGCGTACGCGGTGATCTCGTCGGGATCCAGCGTGATCAGCGCCACCGGATAGGGCCGCCGGTCTCCGTGCATCACCGCCTGGGAGATCCAGCGGGAGCGCTTCAGGTCGTTCTCGATGTTCGCCGGGCTCAGGTTCTTGCCGCCGGCGGTGATGATGATGTCCTTCTTGCGGCCGGTGATCGACAGGTAGCCGTCCGCGTCGAGCTCGCCCAGGTCGCCGGTGTGGAGCCAGCCGTCGACCACGGTCTGGGCGGTCGCCTTGGGGTTGCCGTAGTAGCCGAGGAAGACGTTGTCGCCGCGGGCGCAGACCTCGCCGTCCTCGGCGATCCGGACCTCGACCCCGGGCAGCGGCTTGCCGACGGTCCCGAAGCGGGGCCGGCCGAGGGGAGTCGTCGAGATCGCCGCACCCGACTCGGTCATGCCGTAGCCCTCGACCACCGGGATGCCCATGCCGTAGAAGAACTCGAGGATCTCGGCGGAGATGGGGGCCGCTCCGGTGAGGCAGTAGCGGACCCGGCCGCCGAGGACCCCGCGTACCTTCCTGAAGACCAGGCGGTCGGCGATCGCTGCCTGGACGGCCAGCGGCCCGCGCGGTGTCCGCCCCTGTTCGCTGAGCCTGGCCGTACGTCGGGCGACGCCCATGGCCCAGTCGAAGATCCTGGCGCGGGCGCCCCCGGCGTCGCTCGCGCCGGTGGTGACCCGGACGTAGATCTTCTCGAAGATCCGCGGCACCGAGGGCAGGATCGTCGGCCGGACCTCGGCGAGCTCCTCGACCACTCGGGAGAGGTCGCCGCCGTAGTAGGTCACGGTGGATCCGACATCGGCGGAAAGCATCTGGATGATGCGCGCGAACATGTGCGCCAGCGGCAGGAACAGGTAGGCCAGATCGTCCTCCCGGATCAGTCCGAGGGCACGCGTCGAGCGACACAGCGCGATCATGTTGCCGTGGCTGATCACGCAGCCCTTCGGCGGACCGGTCGTGCCGGAGGTGTAGACGATCGACCAGGTGTCCTCGGGACGTACGGAGGTGCGACGCCGTTCGAGCTCCTCGGTGTGGTCCTCGCCGTCGGCCTGGAGGTCGGCCAGGAGATCGGCCGGCGTCGTCAGGTCGTCGTCATGCTCGGGAGCGTCGATCACCACGATCGAACGCAGGTCGGGGAGCCGGTCGCGGACCGAGGCGACCTTGGCGACCTGGGAAGCGTCCTCGCACACGATCATCCGGGCCCCTGAGTCACCGATCACCCAGGCGCAGTCCTGGGGGCTGCTCGTCGGGTAGATCGGCACCACGACGGCGCCGATGCGAAGGAGCGCGAAGTCCACCAGCGTCCACTCGGGGCGGGTCTCGGAGAGGATGCAGACCCGGTCACCGGGCTCGACGCCTCTGCTGATGAGCCCGCCGGCGAGGCGGGTGATCTCGGCGTCGAGCTGGTGGTAGGTGCGCTCCACCCAGCTGCCGTGCCGCTTGGACCGGATCGCGACCCGGTCGCCGTGGTTCGCCACGCGGGCCGCGATGTCGGTGATGGTGTGTGCCAGGTCGGTCATGGGTGTCGCCCCTCGTGAGGTCCGGTACGTGGTGAGCTCCCCGGGAGCCGCCGCGCGGCTCCCGGGGGACGGGGGTCAGGCCCAGTCGGCCAGCCGTCGCTCGAGGTCCTCGACGAGCCACGGCCCGTCGGTCTCGATGGTCTCCTCGATCGTCCAGCCCACGAGCCGCTGGATCGCGCCGCCCTGCACGGCCAAGACCTGGCCGCTCAGCGGGCACTTCTCCTGGGCCAGGTAGGCGACGACGGGGGCGATGTTGGCCGGGCTGAAGGCGTCGAACTCACCCTCGGGCACCTCCTGCGCGAACAGCGCGCCCATGCCGGGCGTGGCCAGGGTGAGGCGGGTCCGGGCGACGGGGGCGATCGCATTGACGCGGACGCCGTACCGCTCCAGCTCCTGCGCCGCCACGAGGGTCATTGCCGCGATGCCGGCCTTCGCGGCACCGTAGTTGGCCTGACCCGAGTTGACGGCGAAGGTCCCCGACGCCGACGCGGTGTTGATCACCGACGCGGCGACCTGCTCGCCGGCCTTCGACCTCTCCTTCCAGTACGCCGCGGCGTGGTGCAGCACCGCGAAGTGGCCCTTGAGGTGGACGTCGATGACCGAGTCGTACTGCGCCTCGGTGATGCCGGCCACGAACGCGTCGCGCAGGATGCCGGCGTTGTTCACGACGATGTCGAGGCCGCCCAGCTTCTCGACGGCCTGGTCGACCAGCGCCTGGGCACCGGCCCAGGTGGCGATGTTGTCGGTGTTGGCCACCGCGCGGCCACCCGCCGCCTTGATCTCGTCGGCGACCTCCTGGGCGGGACCGGCGTCCGAGCCGGCTCCGTCGTTGGCGCCACCCAGGTCGTTGACGACCACGGCGGCACCCTCCTGAGCGAGCAGGAGCGCGTGCTCACGGCCGATGCCGCGACCCGCTCCCGTCACGACCGCGACGCGGCCATCGAGGGATCCCATTCAGCTCACCAGCTCGTTCAGCTTCTCCAGCGACGCCTTGCACTCCTTGTCGGAGGCGCGCTCGATGGCGGCCCCGATCGCGCCGACGACCATCTGGCCGGTGAAGTCGGCGACGATCGACGCGGTCGAGGTCGTGTCGCTGACCGGGTCGACGGAGAGGTCGAAGGTGATCTGGGCCCCGGCGAGGCCCTTGCCCGAGATCTTCATGTTCGACGGGGCGTTGAACTCCTCGACGACCCAGTCGATCTTGTTGGACATGCCCATGATGGTGGCCTGCTCGGTGAACGTGCTGCCGACCGTCAGGTCCGTCGGGGGCTCGCCGTACCACTTGTCGTGGATGGTCAGCCACTTCTCGAAGCTGTTCAGGTCGGAGAACACCTTCCAGGTGTCCTCCTGGTTCGCGCCGATCTCCTGGGAGACGTCTACGTGTGCCATGGATGCTGCTCCTTCTGGGTTGGGTCGGTCAGCGGTTCGCCGGTCGGTACGCCGTGACGACGACCGATCCGCCGAGGCCGATGTTGTGCTGCAGCGCGACCCCGGACTTCAGGGCGGCGCTCTGGACCTGGCGCTTGTCGGCCGTGCCGCGCAGCTGCCAGGTCAGCTCGGCGCACTGCGCCAAACCGGTGGCTCCGAGGGGGTGCCCCTTGGAGATGAGGCCGCCGGAGGGGTTGACCACCCACCGGCCGCCGTACGTCGTGTCGTTGTCGTCGACGAGCTTGTGGCCCTCGCCCTCGGCAGCGAGCCCGAGCGCCTCGTAGGTGAGCAGCTCGTTGGGGGCGAAGCAGTCGTGCAGCTCGATGACGTCGACGTCGTCGGGCGTCAGCCCGGCCTGCTCGTACACCCGGCCGGCGGCCTCCTTGCTCATCGGGGCCCCGACGAGGCTGATGAGGCTCTTGTCCTCGAAGGTGGAGGGCAGGTCGGTGACCAGCGACTGGCCCACGATCTCGACAGCCTGGTCGCCGAGGCCGTTGTCCTCGACGAACCGCTCACTGGCCAGGATCGCCGCGCCGGAGCCGTCGGAGGTCGGCGAGCACATCAGGCGGGTCAGGTCGGCCTCGGCGTAGACCATCTTCGCGTCCTTGACGTCCTGGAGCGTGTACTCGTCCTGGAACTGCGCGTAGGGGTTGTTCACCGAGTGCCGGTGGTTCTTCTCGGCGATCTTGGCGAAGTGCTCCGAGGTGGAGCCGTAGCGCTCGTTGTGCTCGAGGCCGGCGGCGCCGAACATCCACGGCGCCGGCGGGAACGCGATCTCCCGCAGCTCGGCCATCGCCAGCATGTGCCGCATCATCGGCTGCTCGCGGTCCTCGTAGGTCGAGGCGAGCGAACCGGTCTGCATCTTCTCGAACCCGAGCGCCAGGGTGCACTCCGCCATCCCGCCGCGGATCGCCTGGGCGGCCAGGAAGAGCGCGCTCGAACCCGTCGAGCAGTTGCTGTTGACGTTGAAGACCGGAACCCCGGTCAGGCCGAGGCCGTAGACCGCGCGGTGACCGGCGCACGAGTCGCCGTAGCAGTAGCCGGCGTACGCCTGCTGGATCCTGTCGTATCCGACTCCCGCGTCCTCGAGAGCCTTCGTGCCGGCCTCGAGGGCCATGTCGGGGTAGTCGAAGCTCTCCCGGCTGCCCGGCTTCTCGAACTTCGTCATGCCGACGCCGATGACGAACACCTTGCCACTCATGCGTTGCTCCTCTTGCTCGTTGCGGGTGCGATCTCGGCGAGCCCGTCCCTGATGACGAAGTCGCCCTCGTCGGTGGTCGTCTCGAAGACGTACGTCCCGCCGTCGTCGAGCGACTCCGGGGTGACCTTCCACAGCTCGGTCGTGATGGTGTGCCTCGGCTGAGCCGGCGAGCTGAACCGGACCGCCAGGCGCTTCAGCCGGCTGGGGTCCTCGGGGCAGGCCGTCTCGATGACGGCGCGTGAGGTGAACGCCATAGTGCAGAGGCCGTGGATGATGATCCCCGGCAGGCCCATCGCCTTCGCAAAGTCGTCGTCGAGGTGGATCGGCATCAGGTCGCCGGAGGCCTCGGAGTACCGGAAGGTCTGGTCGTCGTCGAACTTCTGGACGACGACGGCGTCCGCAGGACGCTCGGTCTGCGTCGGATCGATGCCGTGTGCCGGAGGCTCCTCGCCCCGACCGCCCTCGAGTACGCCGCCCCGGAAGAACCCGGTGAAGTGCTGCTCGTTGACGAGCTCGCCCGCGGCGTCCCTCGTCTCCAGCAGCGTGGTGACCACGACGCCGGAGGAGCGGCCGTGGACGCCGACCACCTGGGCCCGGCAGGTCAGCTCGTCCCCGGCCACGATCGGGCGGTGGAAGCGCATGTCCTGCTCGCCGTGGAGGATGCGCATGATCAGCTCGTCCGGGACGGCGCTCATGGTGCGCTCGGCCATGATCGAGAAGACCGGCACGACCGCGTAGACCGGCGCGGCGTAGTCGCCGGCGGCATGGGGTGTGGCGTCGTCGTTGGTCGCGTTGGCGTACGCGATAGTGGCGTCCTGGGTGACGCTGAACGACACCGGCTCACTCCACTGCCCGATCACGTCGAAGTCGAAGTCTTCGCCTGCCTCAGCCATCACGGCTCCTTTGGTGTCAGTACGTTTCTTGCCTGGGAAAGACGCTAGGGAGGATGGCCGTGAGTTCTAATGACCGGAGTTCGCGAGAAGATTGACCGCGACGATCGAAGGAGTCCGATGACCCAGCGCACGATCCCGGTGAGGTTCCTGCGGGCCGCCGCGAGGACCGCTCGGCGTCGTGACGTCGACGCCCAGGAGTGGCTCGACCACCTCGGCATCGACCCGGAGCTGCTCTTCGACGACCGTGCGCGCATCACGCTCGAGCAGGCCACCGAGATCGTCCAGGAGCTGTGGCGGCTCACCGGGGACGAGTGGGTCGGGCTGGGCGCCCGGCCCTCACCGTTCGGCACGTTCCGGATGGTCTGCCTCGGCCTGATGAGCGCCCCCGACCTGCGCGGCGTCATGGAGCGGGCCCGGGACTTCAGCCGGGTCCTGCCCGGGCTGCCGACCTTCGACCTCGAGGTGGGGGAGCGGACCACGCAGCTGACCCTGGACACCGAGAGCCTCGACGACCCGGACCACTTCGTCACCGACATCGCGCTCTCGGTCGGGCTGCGCTTCTTCAGCTGGCTGGCCGGGTCCCGGCTCCCCGTCGAGCAGGTCTCGCTGCCGTACGAGCGTCCCGAGCGGGCCGAGGACTACGACCAGGTCTTCGGCCGGCGCATCGCCTTCGGCCAGGCCACCGCGAGCCTGCGCTTCAGCAACGAGCTGCTCACGCTCCCGGTGATGCGCACCGAGGAGGAGCTGGAGGAGTGGCTCCGCAACGCGCCGGCGGACCTGCTGATGTACCGCGACTACGGAGCGACGCCCGCCGACCAGGTGCGCCGGATCCTCGAACGCGGTCTTCGGGGCCCGTGGCCAACGCCCGACGAGGTCGCCTCGCAGCTGGCGATGAGCACCCAGCACCTCAGGCGGGTCCTGCGCGAGGACGACACCTCGATGTCCGCGATCAAGGAGGAGCTGCTCCGAGACGCCGCGATCGCCAGCCTGGTGGCCGGCGAGGAGACCATCGCGGCCCTCTCGGAGCGGCTCGGTTTCTCCGAGCCCAGCGCCTTCCATCGCGCGTTCCGCCGGTGGACCGGCAGCGCGCCGGGTGCCTATCGCCCGAAGTCGGCGCAGGACGCGTCGGACGACTGACCCGGGCCTGTGCGGCTGTCGGCCGGGAGGTCAGCGTGCCGAAGCGCTCCTGCGGAACTGCGAGGGCGACAGTCCGGTCCACCGCCGGAAGGCGTGGCTGAACGCTGCGGCGTCGGCGTACCCGAGCTCGACCCCGATCTGCTCGACGCTCAGCCGGCCTTCCGCCAGCAGCGCGTCGGCGCGAGCCCGGCGCACCTCGTCGGCCAAGGCGCGAAACGACGTGCCCTCGGCGGCCAGCTGCCGCCGCAGGGTTCGAGGCGTGGTGTGCAGCGCGGCCGCGACCGGCTCGAGGCGGGGTGGTCCCGGTTGCTGCTCGAGGTGGGCGACCACCGCGCCGGCGACGTTGCTGCGGGGTGGTCGCCGGTCCAGGTGCTGCGCGACGTCGACCATCGCCTCGACCAGCGCATCCGGGTCCGCCTGCGGAGCGGGGGCGTCGAGGAACGCGTCGTCCATGAGCAGGCGCGTGGCGGGAGCGTCGTAGGACGGGGTGATCCGCAGCGCGTCGACGAGCTCGTCATGGGCCGCGTCGCGACCGAGCTCGAGGTCGATCGTCAGGCCGGTGAGGGGCCGTCCCGCGACCTCCCGCAGCGCCGTGGTGACGGCGATGACGTCCCGCTCCAGGAGCATGCGGCGTACGTCGGCCGGGATCCTTCCGGCGTCGAAGCGCAGCGCGGAGCGGTGACCGACCTCCTCGAGCTCCGTGCGTGACAGCACGGCCAGGCGGTCGGGGAAGTAGCGCGCCAGCTTCAGCGCGTTGCGTGGCGTGGAGCAGGCCAGCGCCGCCAGCCCGGCGGCTCCGTAGCTGACCAGGTGCAGGCGGCGCCCGAGGGCGACCCCGAGCCCGGTGGTGTCGGACAGCGCCCGGGCCAGGTTCCGGGCGACGGCGAGCTCCTGCCAGCCGGTCACCTCGTCGATGGGCCGCTCGGCGTCCAGGCCGGTCCCGGCCAGCGCGTCCGACGCCTCGATCCCGCGCTCCCGGGCGGCGGCGAGCAGGTGGCGAACCCCGATGGCGGTACGGGGGACCTCCCAATGGCTCACCTTCGTGACGGTAGGCCGCGTGGCCGATATCGACAAGAGAACGTCCTGGATCGGCATGGCTGCACGGATGTGACGAACAGCACACTCACTCCTGAGCGGGTCCGTGAGAGGTCCGCCGATCCCGAGGAGCTACCCCATGCGACGACCCCTCCTACGTACCGTCCTGCTGAGTCTCGCCGTCCTCGCCGCGGTCGGGCTCACCCCGACCACCGGCGCCGGCGCGAGTGCCACGACGGCGGTGACGACAGGCCCGGTCGGGTTCGACGCCCCGTCCGGCCCGACCCTGACGACGTCCACGGCCGCGCTGTCCGCGGCGCTGTCCTGCTCCTCGGACCTGGCCACCTCGAGGAAGACCCCGATCCTGCTCGTGCCCGGCACGGTCATGACCGCGCCGGTGGCCTACAGCTGGGGCTACCAGAAGGTGCTGCGGGAGCAGGGCTACCCCGTCTGCACGGTGGCGCTGCCCGGCGGCGGCGCGCAGGACATGCAGGCCACCGTCGAGTACGTCGTCCACGCGGTGCGCTCGATGAGCGACACCAGCGGCAAGGAGATCTCCGTCCTGGGGCACAGCCAGGGCGGTCTCCTGCCGGCCTGGGCGATCCGCTTCTGGCCGGACCTGGCGTCCCGGATCGACGACGTCGTCTCCCTCGACTCACCGTACGGCGGGACCGAGCTGGTGGGCCGGGTCTGCGGCCCCATCGACTGCCCCGCCCTGGCGTGGCAGGTCATGCCGGCCTCGGACTGGTCGCGTACGTTGCGGCGCTTCCCGATCCCGGCCGGCGTCTCCTACACCTCCATCGGGACCAGCAGGACCGACCTCATCTTCCCGTCGCCGGATGCGACCTCGCTGCCCGGCGCGAGCAACCTGACCCTCCAGCAGGTGTGCCCGGGGCGCTACGTCGGCCACCTCGACATGCTCTCGGACGCCGCCGCGCACGCTCTGGCCATGGACGCGCTCACCCACGCCGGCACCGCCGACGTGACACGGATCGACACCGCCGTCTGCGCCCGCACGGCGTTCGAGGGAGCCGACGCCAACCAGGGCAAGCTGCTCGTCGGCCTCCTGACCGACCTCATCGACGCGCTGTTCGAGAACGAGGAGCTCTGGCTCACCGCCGAGCCGCCGATCCGCGAGTACGCCCTGGGCGAGCCCGGCGACACCGACCTCGCGCTCGGCAGGCCCACCACGGTGAGCTCCGTGGAGTCCTGGACGTCGCACCACGGCTCCAAGGCCGTCGACGGCAACCGCGGCACCCGCTGGTCCAGCAGCGCCTGGGACTCCCCGACCTGGATCCAGGTCGACCTCGGCACCACCCGGACGATCAACGGCATCCAGATCGCCTGGGAGGCGGCGTACGCGGAGGACTACCGCATCCAGGTGTGGGACGGGTCGACCTGGGCGACGAAGCTCCAGGTGACCGACAGCGGAGGCGACAACTCGGTCATCGCCCTCGACGGGGTGCAGGCGCGCCACGTCCGGGTCCGCATGGACAGCGCCCCCTGCTGCTACGGCAACTACTCCATCTGGGAGCTGCAGATCGTCGGCAGCTGACCGTCCGAAGACGCACGGTTCGGCGGGCAGGACGTCCTGCCCGCCGATGGGCTTCTGGGGCTCACAGTGAGCGGGAGATGATCTCCTTCATGATCTCGCTCGTGCCGCCGTAGATCTTCTGGATCCGCGCGTCGGCGTAGAGGCGGGCGATGGGGTACTCCTCCATGTAGCCGTAGCCGCCGAACAGCTGCAGGCACCGGTCGACGACGATGCACTGCTGCTCGGTGAGCCACCACTTGGCCATCGCCGCGGTCTCGATGTCGAGCTCGCCCAACAGGTGCTGCTGGATGCAGTCGTCCAGGAAGCTCTGGGCGACCCGGACCAGCGTCGCGCACTCGGCCAGGACGAACCTGCTGTTCTGGAACTGGAACACCGGCTTGCCGAACGCGGTGCGCTCCTTGGTGTACTCGATGGTCAGCTCGACCGCCTTCTCCATCGTTGCGACGGCGGCCACCGCGAGGATCAGGCGCTCCTGGGGAAGCTGCTGCATCAGGGAGATGAAGCCCATGCCCTCGGCCTCGCCGAGCAGGTTGGACCGCGGCACCCGGACGTCGTCGAACGACAGCTCGCAGGTGTCCTGCCCGTGCTGGCCGATCTTCTTCAGGTTGCGGCCGCGGGAGAACCCCGGCCGGTCGGTCTCGACGATGATCAGCGAGAAGCCCATCGCCCCGGCGTCGGGGTCGGTCTGGCACACGACCAGCACCACGTCCGCGTGGTGCCCGTTGGAGATGAAGGTCTTGGCGCCGTTGATGACGTACTCGTCGCCGTCCTTGACCGCCTTGGTCTTGATGGCCTGCAGGTCCGAGCCGGTGCCGGGCTCGGTCATGGCGATTGCGCTGACCACCTCGCCGGTGGCCAGCCTCGGCAGCCAGGAGCGCTTCTGCTCCTCGGTGCCGTAGGCGTTGAAGTAGTGCGCGATGATCGCGTTCTGCAGCCCGATCCCGAGGCTGGGGGAGAGGGCGTGCACCTGCTGGCGAGCCAGCACCGCCTCGTGGGCGAAGGTGCCGCCGCCACCGTCGTACTCCTCAGGGATGCTCAGGCACAGCAGGCCCTGCTCGCCGGCCTTGGTCCAGGCCTCGCGGTCGACGTACTGCTGCTCGGACCACCGCGCCTCGTGCGGCGCGCACTCCTTCTCGAAGAAGGTCCGCGCGGTGTCCGCGAGGGCATCGAGATCCATGTCCATCCAGGCGGATCGGTACTTCGGCATCAGCGTCTCCAGTCAGTTCGGTTCGACATCTGGAACGCTAGAAGGGCTCTCGCGTCGCCCCCATGACTGAGGCGAACAAGGTCCTTGACCCTCGCGACCCCCCGCGCGCGGAGGCTCCCGATCGGGGCCTGAATCGGCCACACTCACGGCATGGACGATGGTTTCCGCGAGATCGCCGGGGTGCGCACCCGAGTGCTCACGGTCCACGGCACCGGTACGCCGATCCTGCTGCTGCACGGCTTCTCCGACCACGCGCCGGGGTGGCGGGCGCTGCTCCCGGTGCTCGAGGCGCGCGGGCACGCCGCGCTGGCCCTGGACCTGCCGGGCTTCGGGCGGGCGGACAGGATGCGGCCCGGTCCGGTCATGCCCCAGCTCGCCGAGTTCGTGGAAGACGCCGTACGCCGCGTCGCCGCCGAGCAGGGTCCGCCGCTGGTCGTGGGCAACTCGCTGGGCGGCGCGGCCGTCTGGGCCGCGGCCCAGACGAGCAGACTCCCGCTGGCCGGGATCGTGGCGATCGCGCCGGCGGGCTTCGGGTTCACCCGGCGGGTCCGACTCGGCCGCCGGATCCTCGCCAGGACGCCCGCGGCGCTCCCAGTCCCGATCCTTCCCATGCCGGTCCTGCGGTTCCTGCTCGTACGCGGCTATGCGCACGGGGCCGGCGTCGGCCGCCGGCTCGACCCGGCCGTGGCGGACTCGTGGATCGCGCAGTTCTCCCGGCGCGGTGACCTCCGCGACGCGGCCGGGCTGGTGGCCCGGGTCCTTCACGAGATCGACGAGGTCCGGGAGCTGCCCGTCCCGGCGTACCCGGTGCTGATGGTGTGGGGGACCCGCGACCGGCTGGTGCGTGCGGACCGGCCGGTCCCCGGCACCGAGTCGATCCGAGTCGCGGGGTGGGGACACTGCCCGCAGCTCGAGCACCCGGAAACGCTGGCGGACCTCGTGCTGGAGTTCGGGTCGCGACTCCCGGCGGCGCAGCCGCGCCCGGCCTGACGCGCGTCGCCGTCAACGATCCTGGCTGCCACGGTCATGGCGGTCCCCTCGGTCACACCGACAGACTCGAGGTGACGCCGGCCGGCGTCGACTCGAGCAGGGAGTGCTGATGGACATCACCGTCGAAGAGCTGACCGCCACCCTCGGCGCCATGGTGCCGCGCATGGGCGAGATGGGGATCACGATCACCCGGGCCGTACCGGGCCATGTGGTCGCCGAGGTCGGCATGGACGGAAACGCCAACCACCTCGGGACCATGTACGCCGGCACCCTGTTCGGCGTCGCGGAGGTGCTCGGCGGGGTGATCTGCGTCCCCAGCTTCGACCTCGCGCGCTTCTACCCGACCGTCAAGGCGCTGACGATCGACTTCCGGCGGCCGGCGACCACCGCCGTACGCGCCGAGGCCTCGCTGACCGAGGAGGCCATCGCACGGATCCGCGACCTCGCCGAGGCGACCGGGAAGGCCGAGTTCGTCCTGGACGCCGTGATCGCGGACGCGAGCGGCGAGGTCGTCGCGACCACGACCGGCACCTACCAGCTACGAGCGACGGGATCCGCCCGCGTCGGAGCATCAGTCGAGCTCACACCACGCGTACGCGGGTCTTGACCTTGGTGAAGTCCCAGACCTCGGCCGCCATCGTGGCGCTGAGGCGGATGCAGCCGTCGGAGGTCTTCTCATCGGTGCCGAGATACCAGTTCGGGTGGATCTGACGACCGGTCCGCATGCTCACCGGCACCCGGTGGAAGGCGACACCGCAGGGCGCGAACCGGACGAAGTGGTAGAGCCACTGAGTGCCGCTGTAGTTCGTACGTGGGTTGCCGCGCGCCGGTCGGCCGCAGTAGGAGCCGGTGGTGTACCACTGCTTGTCCAGCCATTCCGCGTCGATCATCCCGCCCTGCGCGCGGATGGACCCGTCGGCGCGCACCAGCCAGACCCAGTCCTGACGCTGGCTGATCACGATGCGGCGTCCGGTCCCGGTGCTCGCCGGCACCGGCCGTACGTCGCACCGCTTCGCCGTCGCCGCCATCAGCCGTGTCCGCGTGGTGGTCGTGAACTGACCGCTCGGGCTCAGGCGGTGGCGGGTCTGGAAGCGTACGACGGCCGTGCGGGTGTGGTCGTCGACGCGGCCGTCGACGCGGCCGACGTTGCAGCCAAGGCCGGCCAGCCGGGTCTCCCACCGCTTGATCGTCGTGGCGGTGGCGGCGTTGCCGGGGCTGACCACCACCACGGCGGCCGCCGCCAGCGCGGCAGCGGCGACGAGGGGGAGAACGAGGACGAGGGCGGAGCGGCGTGCCCGAGATGCGCCGGCCAGGGTCGCGAAGATTGGCACCGGTCGAGGCTACGCGACATCCGCGCTCCAGGCAGACGCTGTTGCCCGGTTGTTGACCAGATGACGCGGGCGCGGGTGGTGCGACCGGTGGTCCAGGCCCTGGGGGCACAGGACAACGAAGAACGGTGGCTGACGCTGAAAGACGCCGAAAGACGTTCTCTCAGGTCAGCCACCGCTTCAGCAGACGCTGACAGGCGTTGGAAGTGCCGGATCAGATGTCGTAGTAGAGCTCGAACTCGTGCGGGTGGGGGCGGACCTGGATCGGGAGGATCTCGTCGTTGGTCTTGTAGTCGATCCACGTCTCGATCAGGTCGGGGGTGAAGACGTCGCCCACGGTGAGGAAGTCGTGGTCGTTCTCCAGGGCCGACAGGACGGCGCCGAGGGAGGTCGGCACCTGGTTGATCTCGGCCATCTCGTCCGGCGGAAGCTCGTAGATGTCCTTGTCGATCGGAGCCGGCGGCTCGATCTTGTTCTGGATACCGTCGATGCCGGCCAGCAGCAGGGCCGAGAAGGCGAGGTACGGGTTCGAGGACGGGTCCGGGAACCGGGTCTCGACGCGCTTGGCCTTCGGGTTGGTGCCGGTGATCGGGATGCGGACCGCGGCGGAGCGGTTGCGCGAGGAGTAGACCAGCGAGATCGGAGCCTCGAAGCCCGGCACCAGACGGTGGTAGGAGTTCACGGTCGGGTTGGTGAACGCGAGCACCGACGGGGCGTGCTTCAGGACGCCGCCGATGTACCAGCGGGCCATGTCGGAGAGGCCGCCGTAGCCGGTCTCGTCGTAGAACAGCGGCTCGCCGGCGTTCCAGATCGACTGGTGGACGTGCATGCCCGAGCCGTTGTCACCGAAGACGGGCTTCGGCATGAAGGTGACGGTCTTGCCGGCTTCCCAGGCGGTGTTCTTGACGATGTACTTGAACTTCATGACATCGTCGGCAGCCTTGAGCAGCGTGTCGAACTTGTAGTTGATCTCGGCCTGGCCGGCAGTGCCGACCTCGTGGTGGGCGCGCTCGACGAGCAGGCCGGAGGCCTCGAGGTTCTTGACCATCGTGTCGCGCAGGTCGGCGAAGTGGTCGGTGGGGGAGACCGGGAAGTAGCCGCCCTTGTAACGCGTCTTGTAGCCCAGGTTGTTGGAGCCGTCGGGGTTCTTGTCGGCGCCCGAGTTCCACCAGGCCTCGACGGAGTCGATCTTGTAGAACGACTCGCCCTCGGAGCTGCTGTAGGCGACCTTGTCGAAGATGAAGAACTCGGCCTCGGGGGCGAAGAAGGCGGTGTCGCCGATGCCGGTCGAGGCGAGGTACGCCAGCGCCTTGCGCGCGATGTTGCGCGGGTCGCGCGAGTAGGCCTCGCCGGTGATCGGGTCGTGCACGAAGTACATCAGCGCGAGGGTCTTCGCGGTGCGGAACGGGTCGATGTACGCAGTCGTGACGTCCGGGTAGAGCGCCATGTCGGACTCGTTGATCGTCTGGAAGCCACGGATCGACGAACCGTCGAAGGCCATCGGCTCCAGGTTGAACGACGAAACCGGCACCGTGAAGTGCTGCTGGATACCGGGCAGGTCGACGAAACGGATGTCGACGAACTCGACTCCCTCGTCAGAGATGAACTTCAAGAGTTCGTCGTCAGTGCTGAACATCAATCCTCCTTGGCTCCCCCGGGCGGGAAGAGCCAGATAGGTCTCTAGCGATCGAGGCCGGGCCTCATGGTCCGGCCGTGCCACCGCAAATTACGAAGGGACGGTTGCACAGGAGTGTCGCAAATGTTTCAGGCATGTAACAGGTTGTGTGATTTGCACGTCAACCATCCCGATCTCACGCTTCAAGACGTTGCCGCCTACGCTTACCGACGTGACCAGTTCCGCCACTCCTGCGACACCCACTCTGCCTTACGAGACCGCCAGCTGGGGGAGAAGGGTGCTGGCGCTCTTCATCGACTGGCTCGCGTCGTCGCTGGTGGCGTCGGTCTTCCTCGGCGTACGGGCGATGCCGTTCGGGTCGCTCCTCGCCGGTGTCGACCCACGGCCGAGCGACAACCTGTGGATCCTGGTCGTCTTCATCGTGCAGACGGCGGTCTTCACCACGCTCGGTGGAGGCTCGTTCGGCAAGCTCGTCACGCGACTGCGTACGGTGCGAGTGTCCCCGGGGGAGCCGGACGTACGCCCGCTCGATCCGCTGCGGAGCATCGCCCGTCAGATCCTGGTCGTCCTCGTCATTCCGCCGCTGGTCTTCCGCCCTGATCGGCGCGGGCTGCACGATCTGGCGGCCGGCACCGCGACTGTCACCCTTCAGACCTATCGACACGTGTTTCGCCGAGTGAGTTGATAGGCGTCCAGAGGTAGGTTGGACCGGTCAGCCGCAGGCAGCGGCAAACACGAAGGGAAGCTCAATGACGCTCAACCGTACTCTCGGGCCACGTGGCCTCTGGCGCCGCGCTGCTGTCGCAGGCGTGCTGGCCGTATCGCTCTCGGGCCTGGTGGCCTGCGGCGGCGGTGGTGGGGCCGGCGGCGCCAGCGAGGGTGACTCGGTCTCGGCCGAGGAGATGACCGAGGTGATGAAGAAGGCGACCGACATCGACACCGCCCACTTCACCACGAAGATGGAGGCGAAGGCGTCGGGTCAGACGGTCTCGATGACCGGCGAGGGCGACATCCAGAAGGAGCCGCCGGCGCAGCACTCCACCATGAAGATGAGCGGTGGCTCGATGAACATGGATCTGGAGACGATCCTTGTCGACGAGAAGATCTACATCAAGGGCATGATGGGCGACTCGTGGGTGACCGCGAGCACCGACGATCTCGCCAAGATGGGCGGGACCAGCCTGGAGTCGATGAGCAACCCGCTCGCGTTCTTCGACGGTATGGAGGAGTCGATCAAGTCCTCCAAGTTCGAGGGCGAGGAGACGGTGGACGGCACCGAGACCAAGCACTACAGCTTCACCGTCGACTCCGCCGGGCTCGCCAAGAGTCTCGGTGCCGACAGCACCAGCGGTATGCCCAAGACGATCGACCAGGACATCTGGGTCGACGGCGACGGCCTGCTCCGCAAGGCCGAGGTCGGCATGGGCGAGATGGGCACCGTCGAGATGGTGCTCTCCAAGCACGGCGAGGACGTGACCATCGAGGCGCCGCCGGCGGACCAGGTCACCGACATGCCGAGCATGGCCGGCTGATAGCCAGTTCGTACGCAGCAGGGCCGGTCCCCGAACGGGGACCGGCCCTGTGTCGTTCGTGGCACTGTGGTCGCATGACTCTCGACGCCGAAAGCACCCGCCAGATCGAGGCCAACCGAGCCAACTGGGACGCCCGGACACCCGTCCACGTCGCCAGTGCGTTCTACGGCATCGACGGGTCCCGGCCGGCCGAGTCGTGGTTCGCCGACTACGAGTGGAGCGATCTCGGCGACCTCGCCGGCCGCGAGGTCGTGCATCTGCAGTGTCATCTCGGCACCGAGACGGTGGCGTTCGCGCAGCGGGGTGCAGTGACGTACGGACTGGACATCTCGGCCGAGGCGGTGGCCGCGGCGCGCCGGATCGCCGCCGAGCGCGGGCTGGCCGTCGACTACCACGAGGCCGACGTCCACGACGCCGTCGAGGTCTTGGGCGCCGGCCGGTTCGACGTCGTCTACACCGGCAAGGGCGCGGTCTGCTACCTACCCGACATCGACCTGTGGGCGCGGATCGTCCACGATCTGCTCAAGCCCGGCGGGTTCCTCTACCTGGCCGAGTTCCACCCGCTCCTCGACGCTCTGGGCGAGGTGCCGGAGCCGGGGCGCGAGGACTCCCTCGAGCTGCACCACGACTACCTCTCGGGCCGGGGCGCGATCGCGAAGGACTCGACCCACACCTACACCGACGGCCCGGCGCTGGGCAGCGCCACGACGGCGTACGAATGGCGCCACGGGGTCGGCGAGGTCGTCACCGCGCTCGCGGGGGCAGGCCTGCGGGTCGAGGTCGTCCGCGAGGACGAGCGGCTGCCGTGGCCCCGCTTCCCGTCGATGGTGGCGGGGGAGGACGGCTGGTTCAGGCTGCCCGAGCAGGCGCCCCGGATCCCGTTGCTCTACGCGATCCGGGCGCGCCGGCGGTAACCGTCAGCGGCCACGCAGGTTGCCGCGCATGCCCTTCATCGAGGTCGGGACGGGGCCCTTCGGGATCGGCATGGCGCCGCGGGTGGCGTCGACGGCCTTGAGGCGGTTGAGGATGTCGGTGATCTCGGGACCGGCGACCTTGCGGCCGATCTTGGTGACGTGCTTGGTCAGCTGCGGCAGCGGCACCTCGTCCTCACCGTTGCCGGCGACGATGGTGGTGATCGGCACGTCGGCCAGCACCCGGGCGTGGGTGCGCTTCGTGCTGGCCAGTAGCGAGCGGACCTTGCTCGGGCTGTTGCCCTCACCGACGAGGACGACTCCCGGAGGGCCGACCACGCGGTGCACGAGGGTCTGGCTGCGCGGCTCGACGCCCACGGCCTGGGTGACGGTCCAGCCTCGGCGGAGCATGGTCAGGGCGGCGTACCCGCCACCGATCTGGCCCTCGAGCCGGGAGTACATCACCTTCTGCGCGCGCCGCGAGAAGACCACCATCGCGGCGAGAAGGCCTGCCAGGAGGGCGCCGACGATCGTGAAGATCCAGGAGAAGATGCCCTCGCCGGGAAGGAACCAGAAGATCACGCCGGCGACCGCGGCGACGACCACGAAGATCGAGCCGAGGATGAGGCCGATCTTGGGGTCTGACTGCTTGGTGAGCTTGTAGGTCTCCACCATCTGCTGGCGGCGACTCATGCTGCTCGGGTCGGTCTGGGACATCTTCCTCTTTCAGTTCTCGTACGCAGGGACTCAGGCCACGGAGGAGGCGTCTCGCGCCTCGATCGCCTGACGGTACAGCCGACCGGCGCGGTAGGACGAACGAACGAGCGGTCCGGACATGACTCCGGAGAAGCCGATCTCCTCGGCCTCGGCCTGGAGCTCGATGAACTCCTCGGGCTTGACCCAGCGCTCGACGGGGTGGTGACGCACGCTCGGGCGCAGGTACTGCGTGATCGTGATCAGCTCACAGCCGGCTGCGTGCAGGTCGCGCAGCGCCTCGGAGACCTCTTCACGGGTCTCGCCCATACCGAGGATCAGGTTGGACTTGGTGACCAGGCCGAAGTCGCGGGCCTGGGTGATCACATCGAGGCTGCGCTCGTAGCGGAACGCGGGCCGGATCCGCTTGAAGATCCGCGGGACGGTCTCGACGTTGTGGGCGAGCACCTCGGGGCGGGACTCGAAGACCTCCTGGAGGAGCTCCGGGATGCCGTTGAAGTCGGGGATGAGGTTCTCGACGCCGGTCTCGGGGTTGAGCTCGTGGATCTGCTTGACCGTCTCGGCGTAGAGCCAGGCCCCGCCGTCGGCGAGGTCGTCACGGGCGACGCCGGTGATCGTGGCGTACTTCAGGCCCATGGTCTGCACGGACTCGGCCACGCGGCGCGGCTCGTCGCGGTCGAGGTCGGTAGGCTTGCCGGTGTCGATCTGGCAGAAGTCGCAGCGCCGGGTGCACTGGTCGCCGCCGATGAGGAAGGTGGCCTCGCGGTCCTCCCAGCACTCGAAGATGTTGGGGCAGCCGGCCTCCTGGCACACCGTGTGCAGGCCCTCGGACTTCACCAGCGCGGTGAGCTCCTTGTATTCGGGCCCCATCTTCGCTTTGGTCTTGATCCACTCCGGTTTGCGTTCGATCGGAGTCTGCGCGTTGCGGACCTCGAGACGGAGGAGCTTGCGACCTTCTGGGGCAGGAGCTTGAGTCACCCCACAAGGGTACGCCGCGTGGTGGTGGAACCTCGAAGGCAGGCGGCTACTGGTCGGTCACACCGATCGTCGCCGCCGCCGCTCAGCCCAGGCTGGGGGAGAGCAGCGGAACCCGCGGAGTCTTCGCGGGGTCGGGCTTCGCCTCGAGGCTCGGGCCCTGCTCGTAGTCGCGCCAGGAGAGCATCTCCGCGATCTGCGCGTGGAGCACCGGCATCGCCTCGGCGTTGCCGATCTGCCGCCCGGCCTCGATCGAGAGGGTGGTGACCCCGGCGTCGGAGATACCGCACGGCACGAACCGCTCGTACCAGCCCAGGTCGACGTCGCAGTTGAGCGCGATGCCGTGCATGGTCACGTGCTGGCTGACCCGCAGCCCGATCGCCCCCACCTTGCGCTCCAGGCGGCGTACGCCGTCGGGGGTCTCGCCCGCGGGCAGCCACACGCCGCTGCGGCCCGGGACGCGGTAGGCGGTGACGCCGAACGCGGCACAGGTGCGGATCATCGCCTGCTCCAGGCGGCGTACGAAGTCGACGACCTTGACCTTCTCCGGCAGCCGGACGATCGGGTAGGCGACGATCTGGCCGGGGCCGTGGAAGGTCACCTCACCGCCGCGGTCGACGTCGATCACCGGCGCGCCGCCGGGATCCGCCGGCCGGTCCTCCGGCTTCGTACGCTTCCCCGCGGTGTAGGTCGGCGGGTGCTCGAGCAGCAGCACGGTGTCGGGCTCTTCGCGGTCCACGACGCGCTGGTGGATCTGCTTCTGCAGCTCCCAGGCGTCCAGGTAGTCGATCGTCCCGACCTCAACGAAGCGCAGCTCAGTCACACCCGCGATCGTACGCCGGGGCGGATAACGGTTTGGCGACAACCCCGCGAGGGTAAAGAGACTGTGCGCAGAATGCGCGTGCTTCGGCTGGCCGCGCTCGGGAGCGATCGGTCATCGGATCAGTCTTGAAAGGCACACAGACGTGCGTACCACCCAGAACCGGCGCCGCCTCGCGGCGGCCGTCCTCGCCCTGACCGCGACCTGCACAGTTGCGGCGTGCGGTGGGACCGGCAGCGACGCGAAGGACGCGGATTCCGCGGCCGATGCCGCACCTTCGATCGAGCCCGGCACGACGCTGTCGGCGTCAGAGGCCACGAAGGTCGTGAAAGCGGCCGCCGAGTCCATGTCGACGGTCCATGTCGAGATGGAGATCAACGCCGTCGAGGAGGGCGAGAAGATCGCCGGCACCGGCGAAGGCGACTTCCAGCAGGACCCGATGGCCTTCCACGTGAAGGGCGAGATCCGCGGTGCCGACGAACCGAGCGCGGTCGAGTTCGTCATCCTCGACAACACCACGTACGCCAGCATGGACGGCGAGTGGGTGATGGGCGGATTCGCCAGCGTGATGTCCGCGATGATGCCGGCGCCCAACCTCTTCCTGGACTCCGTCACCCATGCGATCTCTGCCGACACCACGACGTACGTCGGGCAGGAGGCGATCGACGGTGTCGACACCGCCCACTACACGTTCGCCGCGGGTGAGTCGGACTTCGGTGCGGAGGGCTCGACGGTCGATGTCAACGTCGACTCCGAGGGTCGGCTCGTGCGGATGAGGATGAACGGCGGCGACGCCGGGGAGATCGTCTTCGACCTGTCCGCTCACGGCGAGCCGGTGACCATCGCGAAGCCGAGCGGCAAGATCACCGACATGTCCGACATGGAGATGTAGCCGTCACCCGGTGAGATGACGAGCGGCGCGGCCCCGTGGGGACCGCGCCGCTCGCTGCTTACCGGCTCAGAGCTCGAACTGAGCTGCCTCGAGGCGCTTCTTGACGTCCTGGAGGAAGCGGCCGGCGTCGGCGCCGTCGACCAGGCGGTGGTCGTAGGTCAGCGCGACGTTGACCATGTAGCGCACCGCGATCGTCTCGCCGAGGTCCGGGTCGTCGATGACGACCGGACGCTTCACGACAGCACCCGGTCCGAGGATGGCGACCTGCGGCTGGTTGATGATCGGGGTGTCGAAGAGCGCACCGAACGAACCCAGGTTGGTGATCGTGAAGGTGCCGCCGGAGAGCTCGTCCGGGGTGATCTTGTTGTTGCGCGTGCGGTCGGCCACGTCGGCGATCTTCTTCGCGATGCCGGCGATCGAGAGGTCGCCCGCGTCCTTGACGACGGGGGTGAGCAGACCCTTCTCGGTGTCGACGGCGAAGGCGATGTTCTCGCGGTCGTAGTAGGTGACCGTGCCGGCCTCGATGTCGATCCCGGCGTTGAGCTTCGGGTGCACCTTGAGCGCGTCGATCGCGGCCTTGGCGAAGAACGGCAGGTACGTCAGCTTGACGCCCTCACGCTGCAGGAACCCGGCCTTGTTGGCCTCACGGAGGCGGGCGATGTTGGTGACATCGACCTCCATGACCTGGGTCAGCTGCGCCGCGGTGTGCAGCGACTCGGTCATCCGCTCGGCGATCACCTTGCGCAGACGCGAGATCTTCTCGGTGGTGCCACGCAGCGGCGACGGGGCCGCGGGGGCGGCGGACGCGGCCGGAGCGGCCGAGGCCGCCGGAGCTGCGGCAGCCGGGGCAGCGGCCGGAGCCGACTTCGCGGCCGCCGCCTGGAGGATGTCCTCCTTGCGGATGCGGCCGCCGACGCCCGAACCCTCGACGGTGTCGAGGTCGACGTTGTGCTGCGCCGCGAGCTTGCGTACGAGCGGGGTCACGTAGCCGCCGGGCTGGATGGCCGGGGAACCGTCGGTGGACGGCGCGGCGTGAGCCGGGGCGGCAGGAGCCGCAGCCGCAGGAGCCGCAGCGGCAGGAGCCGGAGCAGCGGGCGCAGCCGGAGCAGCGGGCGCAGCCGGAGCAGCAGGAGCGGCGGCGGCCGGAGCGGGCTCGGGCTCGGGAGTGGGCTCCGGGGCCGGGGCGGCGGGCGCGGGCTCGGCGGCCGGGGCGGCGCCGGCGTCACCGACGAGCGCCAGCACGGCGCCGACCTCGACGGTCTCGTCCTCGGCGACCTTGATCTCGAGCAGGGTGCCGGCGACCGGCGAGGGGATCTCGGTGTCGACCTTGTCGGTGGAGACCTCGAGCAGCGCGTCGTCGACGGCGACCGTGTCGCCGACCTGCTTGAGCCAGCGGGTGACGGTGCCCTCGGTGACCGACTCGCCCAGCGCGGGGAGAGCGACCTCGGTGGCGTTGCCGCCGGCAGCGGGCGCCGCAGCGGCAGGCGCGGCGGGAGCCTCGGGCTCGGCAGGAGCGGCCGGGGCCTCGGGCTCGGCAGCCGGAGCGGCAGCCTCGGGCTCGGCAGCGGGCGCGGCGGGCTCCGCCGGAGCGGCTTCGGCGCCGGCCTCGTCGGCAGCGCCGATGACGGCGAGCAGGCCACCGACCTCGACGGTGTCGTCCTCGGCAGCCTTGATCTCGAGCACGGTGCCCGCGACCGGCGAGGGGATCTCGGTGTCGACCTTGTCGGTGGAGACCTCCAGCAGGGCCTCGTCGACCGCAACCGTGTCGCCGACCTGCTTGAGCCAGCGGGTGACGGTGCCCTCGGTGACGGACTCGCCGAGTGCCGGGAGAGTTACTTCGGTGGCCATGAGTTCCTTCGTTCTACGTCTGTTCGTTGCTCTACTTGTATGTCCGGACACGCGCGCCACCACACCGAGCCCGAGGGCTCGACGAGGAGACTCCGTGAGAAGAGAGGCGCATCGGTCTGGGCCGACACCTGCCCGACGCACTCATGATGCCGCCGGAGGGGCGGCCAAGGGCGTCGATCACGTGGCCCATCTTGTCACTACCCTCGCAGCGCTGTGTCAACCGGACCACTACTGATCGGTAGCCATCTCGCGTACGTAGTCCACCAGTGTTGCCACCGCCACACCCGTGCCTCCGGGAGTGAGATGGCCCGAGGCGCCCCCACTGTTGAAGGAGGGTCCGGCGATGTCGAGATGGGCCCAGGGGAGACCGCCGGTGAACTCGCGCAGGAAGGCGGCCGCGTACAGCCCACCGCCCCAGCGGATCCAGTCGTGCTGGTTGAGGTCGGCCACCTTGGAGGAACGGATTCGCTCGTCCATCCATTCCGGGATGGGCATCGGCCACATCTGCTCGCCGGCGACGTCGGCGGCGGCGAGGACGCGGTCGACGACATCCTCGGAGCCGAGTACGCCGCTGACCCGGTCACCCAGCGCCATCACCATGTGACCGGTGAGCGTGGCGACGTCGATGATCAGGTCCGGCGACACCTCGGTGGCGCGCACCAGAGCGTCGGCGAGGACCATCCGCCCCTCCGCGTCCATGTTGGAGACCTCGACGGTCGTGCCGCCGTAGTGGGTGACCACGTCGCCGGGCCGGTAGGACGAGCCGGAGACCATGTTCTCCGCCATCGGTACGAACGCGGAGACCTTCACCGGCAGCCCGAGGCGGGCGATCGCGAAGGTCGCCTGGGCCACCGCGGCCGCCCCGGCCATGTCCGACTTCATGGTGGACATCGAGCTGCCCGGCTTGATCGTGAGGCCGCCGGAGTCGAAGGTGATGCCCTTGCCGACCAGCGCGATGTGGCCGCGCGCGTCTTCGGGGGAGTAGGTGAGCTCGACCAGGCGCGGCGCGGCCGCCGAGCCCATGCCCACCGCGAGGATGCCGCCGCAGCCGAGCTCGGCGAGCTGCTCCTCGTCGTAGACGGTCGCCTCGACGCCCTCGACCAGCCCGGCCACGTGCGCGATGGCGTCGGCGAACGCCGGGGGAGTCAGGTCGGCCGGCGGGACGTTGACCCACTCGCGGGTGCCGGCGACCGCCTGGGCGAGGATCTGCGCCTCCTCGAAGGCGGTGATCGCGTCCGTACGTCGCGCGATCGCGCTCAGGATCGCGACATCGCTCGGTCCGTTGCCCTCGGACTTGGCTGCGCCCGACTTGTAGGTCGTGTAGGTGTAGCCGCCGAGGAGATAGCCCTCGGTGACGGCCCGCACCAGATCGGGGGTGTCGGCCGGCAGGGAGACGGCGACGGAGGTGGCGTTGGGCACCGAGCGGGCAGCGGCGCCGGCGGCGCGGCGTACGGCATCGGTCGAGTACGTCCCGTCCGCACCCTGCCCGGAAGACGAGCGGGGCCCGAGCCCGACCAGCACGAGGAGCTGGGCGCCGATCTCGTCCCCGGCAGGCAGACGGGTGACCTCGCCGGCCTTGCCGCTGACGCCGAGCGTGGCGAGCATCCCCCGCCACCGGCGCCCGTAGGCGGCCTTGACGTCCTCTGCGCCGGCGGGCACCTCGACATCCTTCGCGCCCTGTCCGATGCCGACGACGACCGCCTCGGCACGGGTCTTGGCGGGGGAGGCGGTACGCAGCGTGTAGGTGATGTCAGGCAGGGTCACGCCGTGCAGTCTAGGTGTGGCGCGCCCGGAGGGGGCGCGGACCGGGGAGTGTCGGCCTGGTGCGATAAGTTCGCGGTATGGCTGAAGAGACCTCCACGGGGGGCGGGTCGGAGCTGCTCCAGTCCCCTCTGCACGAAAACCACGTCGGGCTCGGCGCGAAGTTCGGTGAGTTCGGCGGCTGGTCGATGCCGCTGGAGTACTCCGGAGTCGTCAAGGAGCACACGGCGGTCCGTGAGGCGGTCGGCGTCTTCGATGTCAGCCACCTGGGCAAGGTCATGATCAGCGGGCCGGGTGCGGCCGACTTCGTCAACGCGTCCTTCACCAACGACCTCCACCGGATCAAGCCCGGCAAGGCCCAGTACACGCTGTGCTGCGACGAGGCGTCCGGCGGCATCGTCGACGACCTGATCGCCTACTACCGCGACGACGAGCACGTCCTGATCGTCCCCAACGCCGCCAACACCCCCGAGGTCGTACGCCGGCTCCAGGAGGCCGCGCCCGAGGAGATCAATCTCGTCGACCACCACCGCGACTACGCGGTGCTCGCCGTCCAGGGGCCGAAGTCGGACGAGCTGCTCGAGGCGGTCGGGCTGCCGGCCGGTCACGAATACATGTCCTTCGTGGAGGCAGCCGCTCCCGACGTACTCGGTGACGAGATCGGCGTCGTCGTGTGCCGCTCCGGCTACTCGGGTGAGCGCGGCTACGAGCTGATCGTCGCCAACGAGGCCGCGGGCGCGCTCTGGGACGCGCTGCTGTCCCGGGGGGAGGAGCTGGGCGCGGTCCCGTGCGGCCTCGGCGCCCGCGACACGCTGCGTACGGAGATGGGCTACCCGCTCCACGGCCAGGACATCGCCCTCGACGTCACCCCCAACGAGGCCGGCCTCGGCTGGGCCGTCGGCTGGAAGAAGGACGCCTTCTGGGGCCGCGACAAGCTGGTCGCCGAGAAGGAGGCTGGCCCGAAGCGCGCCCTGCGCGGCATCGTCGCCGTCGGCCGCGGCATCCCACGCCCCCACATGACCGCCTCCCTGACCGCCGACGTGCCGGTCGGCGAGGTCACCTCCGGCACCTTCTCGCCCACGCTGAAGAAGGGTGTCGGCCTCGTGCTCGTCTCGACGACGGTCAACCCCGAGGCCGAGATCGGCATCGACGTACGCGGCCGCCGCGAGATCTTCCAGCTCACCAAGCCGCCCTTCGTCCCTTCGCACGTGCGGGAGGGCTGATGAGCATCCCTGACGTTCCTTCGGTGTTCAAGCAGCCGTCGGCGGCCGACCGGCCGTGGTGGTGGCAGCTCGTCGACGCCTCGGGTGCCGAGGTGTCGGTCGACGGCGACCTCGCCGGCCAGCGCTTCGCCAACCAGAGCGACGCCGAGTCGTGGGTGGGCGAGGTCTGGCAGGACCTGCTGGACGCGGGCGTGGCCGCGGTGGTGCTCTTCGAGCACGACCGGCAGGTCTACGGCCCGATGAAGCTCACCGCCTGACGCACATCGACGACCTGGCCCCTCAAGGGTCGAGGTGGTGGTCTCTTCGCTGGATGCGACCACCACCTTGACCCTTGAGGGGCATTGTCGATGGTGTCCGGACCGTCACGGTGGCGCCTGTGGATAACTTCTGCAGGATTTGCGGGATTGTCCGATTCTGTCGGTGTGAACGCATCAGCTGGTTCCGAGCCGGTCCCTGGCGTCGACAAGTCCGCCGGGGTGCCGTTCGACCCGTTGCATCCGTTCACTCGAAAGCAGGGGCTGGCGGCGGGAATCACTCCGAACCGGCTCCGTGGGCCGGGGTTCGTACGCCTGCACACGGGTGTCTTCGCGGCGGCGGACGTCGCGTTGACCCCGCTGATTCGCGCCGAAGCGGCGCTGATGACCTACGCCGACAGCGCCTTCGCCAGCCACGCCACCGCGGCCCGCATCGCGGGGCTTCCGCTGCCGGTGCTGCCGGGTGAGCACGTCACGGTGTTGGCACAGAAGGACCGTCACCGGCTCGCCGGGGTCGTATGTCATTGCGCGCCGAGGGCGGAGGTCAGGACCGTGAATGGTGTGCGGGTCTCGTTGATCGAGCAGAACTTCGTCGAGCTCGCCACGCTGCTCACGCTGGTCGACCTCGTCGTGGTCGGTGACCATCTGGTGCGGAAGAACCCCGGCGGGCTCGGTCGTCTTCAGCGTTACTGCGCGAAAGCCGCGGGCCCGGGGGCGGTGGCCGCACGTCGCGCACTGGCCTACGTACGTACCGGCGTCGACTCGCCGATGGAGACCCGGCTGCGAATGCTGATCGTCCTCGCCGGTCTCCCCGAGCCGTTGGTCAATCAGCTGGTCGGTGAGGAGAGCGAGCTCGACTTCCGCAAGTACGACATGTGCTGGCCGGCGATCAAGCTGATCGTCGAGTACGACGGCCGGCAGCACGTCGAGCGCCAGGAGCAGTGGGAGTCCGACATCGACCGCCGGGAGAAGATCGACGACGACGGCTGGCGCATCCTCGTCTTCATCGCCAAGGACGTCTACAACACCCCGGGCAATACCTTGAACCGAATCCACCGCCAACTGCTGGCAAGGCGTCTCCCCGGCGTACCGACTCAACTGTCCCCGCAATGGCAGATGCACTTCCCCGGCCGCCCCGCCCCTCAGGGGGCGATGTGATGGTTGCCGATCGGCGCCGACGCACGCCGAGTAGCCTCGGGGCCGTGAGCAGCTTCGAGTTCCGCCAGGTCGATGTCTTCACCAACGAGCCGCTGCTGGGCAACCCGGTCGCCGTCGTACACGGGGCAGACGGCCTCACCGACGAGCAGATGGCCGCCTTCGCGAGGTGGACGAACCTGTCCGAGACCACGTTCCTGCTGGCGCCGACGGACCCGGCTGCCGACTATCGGCTGCGGATCTTCACGGTCAGCGGTGAGCTGCCGTTCGCGGGCCACCCGACGCTCGGGTCGGCGCATGCCTGGCTCGAGGCCGGCGGTACGCCTCAGGGCACCAACCTGGTGCAGGAGTGCGGCGTCGGTCTGGTGGAGCTGCGCCGTGAGGAGCGGATCGCCTTCGCGGCGCCCGAGCTGATCCATGGCGGCGCGGTCGATGAGGAGACCCTGGTCGCGATCGCGAGGGGCCTGCGGGTCGCCCGGGAGGACATCCAGGACGCGCAGTGGTGCGACAACGGCCCGGGTTGGGTCGGGGTGATGCTCGCCGACGCGGAGGCCGTGCTGGCCGTCACCCCCGACCACGCCGCGCTGGGGGATCACAAGGTCGGCCTGGTCGGCCGCTACCCCGAGGGCAGCGAGTGCGCCGTCGAGGTCCGGGCGTTCTTCCCGGCCGACGGTGTCGCCTTCGAGGACCCGGTCACGGGGTCGCTCAACGCGGCGCTGGGGCAGTGGCTGGCGGGGTCGCGGCTCCCGGAGGCGTACGTCGCCTCGCAGGGTACCGTCATGAGGCGGCGCGGCCGGGTGCACATCGAGAGGGCCGGCGGCCAGGTGTGGGTGGGCGGAGACACACTGACCACCATCCATGGGACGGCGGAGCTCTGACCTAGGCTGGGGCCGTGCAGTCCTACCTCGATCTGTTGACCCGCATCCTCGACGAGGGCGTAGAGAAGTCCGACCGCACCGGGACGGGCACGCTCAGCGTCTTCGGTCACCAGACCCGCTACGACCTGGCCGAGGGCTTCCCGCTGCTGACCACGAAGAAGGTCCACACCCGGTCGGTCTTCGGTGAGCTGCTCTGGTTCCTGCGCGGCGACACCAACGTGCGCTGGCTCCAGGAGCGCGGCATCACGATCTGGGACGAGTGGGCCGACGAGAACGGCGACCTGGGGCCGGTCTACGGCTACCAGTGGCGCTCCTGGCCGACTCCGGACGGTCGTCACGTCGACCAGATCGCCCGGATCATCGACCAGATCAAGCAGGACCCCGACAGCCGCCGCCACGTCATCAGCGCCTGGAACCCGGCCGACATCGACGACATGGCGCTGCCGCCGTGCCACACGCTGTGCCAGTTCTACGTCGCCGACGGCAAGCTGAGCCTGCAGCTCTACCAGCGCTCCGCCGACGTGTTCCTGGGGGTGCCGTTCAACATCGCCTCCTACGCCCTGCTCACCCACATGGTCGCCCATGTGACCGGCCTCGAGCCGGGTGAGTTCGTGCACACCCTCGGCGACGCCCACCTCTACAGCAACCACCTCGAGCAGGCCCGCCTCCAGCTCACCCGTGACCCGCGGCCGCTGCCGAGGCTGCGGCTCAACCCGGAGGTCAAGGACATCGACGCCTTCGAGCTCGAGGACATCACGGTGGAGGGCTACGACCCGCATCCCGTCATCAAGGCTCCCATTGCCGTCTGAGACCGGTCCACGGCGCATCGTCATGGTCGCCGCCGTGGCCGACAACGGAGTCATCGGCAACGGCCCCGACATCCCCTGGAAGATCCCCGGTGAGCAGGCCGAGTTCAAGGCGATCACGATGGGTCACACGCTCGTCATGGGACGCACCACCTTCGAGTCCATCGGCCGCCCCCTCCCCGGCCGCACGACCGTCGTCCTCACCACCGACAAGGACTGGTCGTACGACGGGGTCCTCGTCGCCCACGACATCGACTCCGCCCTCACCTTGGCCGCGGCGGAGCAGGGCGACACGATCATCGCCGGCGGCGCGCAGGTCTACGAAGCAGCGATGCCGTACGCCACCGAGCAGGTCATCACCCGCGTCCATCTGACTCCGGAGGGCGACGTTGTCTACCCCGGCTTCGACGAGGCGGAGTGGGTCGAGACGGCGCGTGAACCGCATGAGGCGTACGACCGGGTGTTCCTCCGTCGCGTCGAGGCCCCAGCCCCGTCCACCGCCTCTACCTGACCGACGGCAGGACAGGGATCACGCCCGGTATGACTGAGGATCCGAGCTTGTGAATGATTCACAAGCTCGGATCCTCAGTCATACCGCCGGATGGTTCGACTGCCGTGGGTGAGAGCGGGCGGCGGTCAGATTGTCGGTGCTCGTACGTATGTTCGGTATATGTGGATAACTACGACGGAAGCCGTGCTCCGGCTCGCCGACGTGCACGTGTTGGGCGAAGCCCAGGCGAAGCGGGTGCTGCGCGCGGGGCTGGCCGGGCCGCGCCACCGGGTCGGGTCGGCGTACTTCTATGAGAACGAACGGTTCGAGGAACTCCTCGCGCGGCCGAGGTGCAGTGACGAGGCGCTCGATCGGTGGCGGCCGTTCATCGCTCGGGTCGGGCGGCAGCGACCGCTCGACATGAAGGCGACGTGGGAGGAGCGGGCCGCCGTGATGGCGAGAGGCTGGCATCTGCCGCTGCTGACCGCGTTCCAGATCGACGCCCGGAAGCCACTCCCGCTGGTGGCGACGCTCGGAGCCTGGGCGGTCTTCACTGCCAACCTGGTCGGGCTCAACCGGTCAGACCTGCGGCTCGAGCCACCCGGCGAATGGGAAGCCGACTTCGCCGACACCTGGCTCCCGATCGAGAACGGGCCGACCTGGACGATCTGGGGAGCGCCCGTCACGACATCGCCGCGAGCCGATCCGCTGAGCGTCCACTATCAGGCGCAGGTCGCCGCCGATCGCGAGCGCCGCGAGCTGAGCTCCACAGCCCGCCTTCGCTCCCGAACGCGCGAGTAGGTCTCGACCCCTCTAAGGTAAACCGCATGGAGCTGCGCATCTTCACCGAGCCCCAGCAGGGGGCGTCCTACGCCGACATCCTCGCTGTCGCCCAGAAGGCCGAGGAGCTGGGGTTCGGGGCGTTCTTCCGCTCCGACCACTACCTGAAGATGGGTGAGGTCGACGGGCTGCCCGGACCCAGCGACGCGTGGACGACGCTCGCCGGCCTGGCCCGCGACACGAGCACGATCCGGCTCGGCACGCTGGTCACCTCGGCGACCTTCCGCCTCCCGGGGGTGCTGGCGATCCAGGCCGCCAACGTGGACGACATGTCCGAGGGCCGGGTCGAGCTCGGCCTGGGGGCGGGCTGGTTCGAGCAGGAGCACGAGGCGTATGGGATCCCGTTCCCGGCTCTGGGAGAGCGGTTCGACCGGCTGGAGGAGCAGCTCGAGATCATCACCGGGCTGTGGGCGACCGAGCCGGGGGAGACCTTCGACTTCAACGGGAAGCACTACACGATCAAGGAGAGCCCGGGGCTGCCGAAGCCCGTCCAGACCCGTGGCCACGCCGGCTCGATCCCGGTGATCGTGGGCGGCGGCGGCAAGAAGCGTACGCCGACGCTTGCCGCCACCTTCGCCGACGAGTTCAACGCCGCGTTCGTCTCCGTCGAGGAGTCCCGGGCGCTGTTCGAGAACGTCGAGCGCTTCGTCGAGGCGGCCGGTCGGGACGACTCGATCATCTACTCCGCCGCCCAGGTGCTCTGCGTCGGCCGCGACGAGGACGAGATCGCCGCCCGTGCGCGGGCGATCGGACGCGAGCCCGCCGAGCTTCGTGAGAACGGCCTGGCCGGGACCCCGGACGAGGTGGTCGCCAAGATCAAGCGGTTCGAGGACGTCGGCGCGTCCCGGATCTACCTCCAGGTGCTGGACCTGAGCGATCTCGACCATCTCGCACTCGTAGCCGACGAGGTCATGCCGCGCGTCTGACGATAGTCTGTACGCCATGACTGATGCTCCCTTCGGCACCGTGCTCTCCGCACTCGTCACGATGTTCAACGACGACGGCTCGGTCGACCTGGAGCAGACCCAGAAAGTCGCCAAGCACCTGGTCGATCACGGCCACGACGGCATCGTCGTCTCCGGCACCACCGGCGAATCGCCGACCACCACCCCCGCCGAGGACGGCGAGATCCTGGCCGCGGTCAAGGACGCCGTCGGCGACCGCGCCAAGATCGTGGCCGGCATCGGCACCAACGACACCCGCACCACCGTCGAGCTCGCCAAGCAGGCGGCGTCGATCGGCGCCGACGGCCTGCTGCTGGTGACGCCCTACTACAACAAGCCGGGCGAGCGCGGCATCCGCGAGCACTTCCGCACCGTCGTTGGAGCCACCGACACCCCGGTCATCCTCTACGACGTCCCCGGCCGCACCGGTTCCCCGATCACCCTCGACACCTACCGCGAGGCGATCACCTGGGACACCGTCGTGGCGGTCAAGGAGGCGGCCGGCGACTTCCCGCGCGGCACCAGGCTGCTCGACCTCGGCTACTCGATCTACTCAGGTGACGACGCGCTCACCCTCGCCTGGCTGGCGCACGGCGCCGTCGGCGTGATCAGCGTCGCCGCCCACGTGCTCGGCGACCAGACGCGAACGATGATCGACGCCTTCGCGGCGAGCGACATCGAGACCGCCCGCAAGACTTATGCGCGGATGCTCCCCGCGATCGACGCCATCATGGGCGTCCCGAACTACGGAGCCACCACTGCCAAGGCCGCTCTCGAGCTGACCGGCGTGATCGACAACCGCAACGTACGAGGGCCCCTGGTGGCGCTCGAGGCGGACGAGGTCGAGGCGCTGCGAGCCGGGCTGGAGGCCTCTGGCCTTCTTTAGAAGGAACGCCTTTGTCTCACCCACACCCGGAGCTGACCGAACCCGGCAAGCTCCCCAAGGGCGGCCTGCGGGTCACCCCTCTCGGCGGCCTCGGCGAGGTCGGCCGCAACATGACCGTCTTCGAGTACGACGGCCGGTTGCTGATCGTCGACTGCGGCGTGCTCTTCCCCGAGGAGCAGCAGCCCGGCGTCGACCTGATCCTGCCCGACTTCGGCCCGATCCGTGACCGGCTCGGCGACATCGAGGCGCTGGTCCTGACCCACGGCCACGAGGACCACATCGGGGCAACGCCCTATCTGCTCCGCGAGCGGCAGAACATCCCGCTGGTCGGCTCCGAGCTGACCCTGGCCCTGCTCGGCTCGAAGCTGCGCGAGCACCGCCTGCGCGAGACCGTCCAGCACAAGGTACGCGAGGGCGACACGATCTCCTTCGGGCCCTTCGAGCTCGAGTTCGTCGCCGTCAACCACTCCATCCCGGACGCGCTCGCGGTCGCGATCCGCACCGGCGCCGGGCTCGTGCTGCACACCGGCGACTTCAAGATGGACCAGCTGCCGCTGGACGGCCGGATCACCGACCTGCGCGCGTTCGCCCGGCTCGGCGAGGAGGGTGTGGACCTGTTCCTCACCGACTCCACCAACGCCGAGGTCCCCGGCTTCACGACCGCGGAGAAGAAGATCGCGCCCGCGATCGAGCAGGTCTTCCGCGAGTCCGACCAGCGCATCATCGTGGCCTGCTTCGCCTCCCACGTGCACCGTGTCCAGCAGGTGCTCGACAGTGCGGTCGCGCACGGCCGCAAGGTGGCGTACGTCGGTCGCTCGATGGTCCGCAACATGCAGATCGCCTCCGACCTGGGCTACCTGCACGTGCCCGAGGACGTGATCGTCGACGCCAAGGAGCTCGCCGAGCTGCCGCCGGAGCGCGTCGTCATGGTCTCGACCGGCTCCCAGGGCGAGCCGATGTCGGCGCTGTCGCGGATCGCCAACGGCACCCACAACTTCGTGCACATCGAGCCGGGCGACACCGTCCTGCTCGCGAGCAGCCTGATCCCGGGCAACGAGAACTCGGTCTACCGGGTGATCAACGGTCTCGCTCGCCTCGGCGCCAACGTGGTCCACAAGGGCAACGCCCTGGTGCACGTCTCCGGTCACGCCAGCGCCGGTGAGCTGCTCTACTGCTACAACATCGTCCGCCCGCGCAACGTGATGCCCGTCCACGGCGAGGTGCGCCACCTGCTCGCCAACGGCGACCTGGCCCGCCAGACCGGCGTGGAGAGCGTCGTCTACGCCGAGGACGGCGTGGTCGTCGACCTCATCGACGGCAAGGCCGAGATCGCGGGCAAGGTCGAGTGCGGCTACGTCTTCGTCGACGGCACCACCGTCGGCGACGTCACCGAGTCCGAGCTCAAGGACCGCCGCATCCTGTCCGAGGAGGGCTTCGTCTCGATCATCGTCGTGGTCGACTCGGTCAACGGCACCGTCGCCAGCGGCCCCGAGATCCACGCCCGCGGCCACGTCTGGCCGGACAACGCCTTCGAGCCGATCAAGCAGCCGATCGTCAAGGCGGTCAACCGGGCCATCGCCGAGGGCGCGACCGACACCTACCAGCTGCAGCAGGCCATCCGGCGTACGTTCGGCCGCTGGGTCTCCAGCACCCACCGTCGTCGCCCGATGATCGTGCCGGTCGTCATCGAGGCCTGAGCCTGGTCCTGCGAGCGAAGCTCGCAGGACCAACGCGAAGGGATCGAGCGAGCGCAGCGGGTGAGCTTGCGAACCCGCGAAGCGGGTCGAGATCCACTAGCCGAGCGCCAGCAGCACGCCAGCCGTGATCAGCGCCTGGCCGACGTGGTAGGTCACCATGATCTGCACGTTGGTCAGGCGCGGCGGCGCGTTGCCGTGCTCGGCGAGGTTGAGGCCGATCAGGGTGTCGCTGACGACGAAGATCAGCGCACCCAGGGCGATCCACACGCTCCCGGTCAACCAGCCGAGCACGAGCATGGTGGCGATCACCAGGGAGTACGCAGCCAGGGCCACCGCCATCGGCGCACCGCCCATCTCCCGGGCGCCGCGGAGCACTCGGCGCATCGGGATCGCCAGTACGACCGCGACCGCGATCCCGGCCCAGGACCACCAAGGGGTCTCCAGGCCGAGGGCGAGAAATGTCGCTGCGTAGGCCAGGTGGCCGATGAAGAACAGCCCCACGCCGCCGAGGAATCTTCGCGCCGAGGAACCGATCATCGAGATGTCGCCGAGCATCCCGAAGAAGAGCGCGAAGACCAGCCACCAGGCGGCCGGCTCGCCGTCGCTGACCAGCCCCACCAGCACCATCAGCCCCACCATCACCAGGGGTTTGGTGACGTAGTGGATCCGCCGCCAGCCGAACCACACACAGGTCCAGTCCGCCACGGCATCGGCGGCGGTGAGAACGGCAACGAGGACTACGAGGCTCTGCATGGCGGCAAACTACACCGATGCAACACACCCCCATGGGGTCCCGGAGCCAGGCCGCTCGGTCAAATACCCTGCTTGTATGGCGACCCGTACGTCTTCCCCGCCGGGTTCGCGGAGCTCGACCACCACCAAGAGCACCCGTCCCCGGAGTACGACCACGACAAAGCGAGCAACGGCCACGAGCCGGGCCCGCTCAAAGGCAGCGCCGAACAAAGGCCAGAACAAGCGCCGTCCCGCCGCAAAGCCAGCCAACAAGAGGACAGTCAACCGGAAGACGACGAACCGTACGCCACCTCGCGCCGTACGCAACGGGCCCAGCCCGATCGCGGTTCTCTTCGATGCCATCTTCTCCACCATCGCGAGCCTGTGGCTGGCGATCGCCGGGGGAGTGGCGGCCATCTTCCGTGTGGGTGGCCAGGCCGCCAGCGACCTCGAGCCGGAGCACCGGCGCGACGGTGCCGGCCTGTTCCTGATCGGCCTCTCCGTCCTGGTCGCCGCCGGCGTCTGGTTCCAGCTCGGCGGGCAGTTCTTCGACGTCGTACGTATCGCCGTGGCCGGCGTCGTGGGCAAGGTCGGCTGGCTGGTGCCGGTCGGGCTCGTCGTCGGCGGAGTCCGGCTGATGCGTGACCCGGTCAACGCCGCCCCGGTCGGCCGGCTCGCGATCGGCTGGTCCGCGTTTCTGATGGCCACGCTCGGCATCATCCAGATCGCCAACGGCAACCCGCAGCCCACCTCGGGCGACAGCACCGAGCTGCAGTGGGCCGGCGGTGCGATCGGCTACGTCGTGGCCAGCCTGCTGCTCGACGTCATGCGCTCGACGGCCGTGGTCGTCGTACTCCTGTCCCTTCTCGTCGTCTTCGGGATCCTGGTGATCACCGGGACCCCGCTCTACCAGGTGCCGAGTCGTCTGGTGGAGCTGCGCGACCGCGCGCTCGGCCTGACGCCGCCCGAGGAGATGAGCGAGAGCGGCACCAACATCCGGCGGGTGCGCCGGGGCGGCAGGCTCTTCGCCGACGACGACACCTTCGACCCGGAGGGCTTCGAGCCCTACGAGACGCCGCTCCTCGAGGAGGAGAAGCCGAAGAAGAAGCGCAAGAAGGACGGGCTCGACATCGCGCTCGCCCTCGACGAGGACTCCGACGCCGACACCCAGCCCGACGAGGCAGTGCCCAGCGACGCGGCGGGTCTCATGCCCGCGGTCACCGACACCGCACCGAAGGCCGGCAAGCGGCGCGACCTCGAGCCGCCGCCGCACGCCGAGCTGCCTCAGCGCGTGGAGCAGCTGATGCTCGCCGGCGACGTCGCCTACACGCTGCCGGGCAGCGACCTGCTCAAGCCGGGATCGCCGCACAAGGCTCGTTCCAAGGCCTCCGACGACATCGTCAACCGGCTCCAGGCGGTGCTGGAGGAGTTCAACATCGATGCCGCGGTCACCGGCTACACCCGTGGACCGACGGTCACGCGCTACGTCGTCGAGCTCGGATCGGGTGTGAAGGTCGAGAAGATCACCGGCATCCAGAAGAACATCGCCTACGCGGTGGCCTCCGCGGACGTACGCATCCTCAGCCCGATCCCCGGCAAGTCCGCGGTCGGCGTGGAGATCCCCAACAGTGACAAGGAGATCGTCACCCTCGGCGACGTGCTGCGCTCCAACGCGGCGCGCGGTGACCACCACCCGATGATCACCGGTGTCGGCAAGGACGTCGAGGGCGGCTTCGTGGTCGCCAACCTGGCCAAGATGCCCCACCTGCTGGTCGCGGGTGCGACCGGCTCGGGTAAGTCGTCGTTCATCAACTCGATGATCACGAGCGTCTTGATGCGGGCCACTCCCGACGAGGTGCGGATGATCATGGTCGACCCCAAGCGGGTCGAGCTCAACGCCTACGAGGGCGTGCCGCACCTGATCACGCCGATCATCACCAACCCGAAGAAGGCCGCCGAGGCGCTGGCCTGGGTCGTACGCGAGATGGACATGCGCTACGACGACCTCGCCAACTTCGGCTTCCGTCACGTCGACGACTTCAACAAGGCCGTACGCGCAGGGAAGGTGCAGCTCCCGCCCGACTCCGAGCGGGTCCTGTCGCCCTACCCCTACCTGCTGGTCATCGTCGACGAGCTCGCCGACCTGATGATGGTCGCCCCGCGCGACGTCGAGGACGCGGTCGTACGCATCACCCAGCTCGCCCGTGCCGCCGGCATCCACCTGGTGCTGGCCACGCAGCGGCCCTCGGTCGACGTGGTCACCGGTCTGATCAAGGCCAACGTGCCCTCGCGGCTCGCCTTCGCGACCTCGTCGCTGGCCGACTCGCGCGTCATCCTCGACCAGCCGGGTGCGGAGAAGCTGGTCGGCCAGGGTGACGGGCTGTTCCTGCCGATGGGCTCCTCCAAGCCGATCCGTGTGCAGGGCTCGTGGGTCTCCGAGAGCGAGATCAATGCTGTCGTGAAGTCGGTGAAGGGACAGCTCGAGCCGTCCTACCGCGAGGACGTGACCGCACCGGCCGAGTCCAAGCGGGTGCTCGATGACGACATCGGCGACGACATGGATCTGGTGATCCAGGCGATCGAGCTGATCGTCTCGACCCAGTTCGGCTCGACCTCGATGCTGCAGCGCAAGCTCCGCGTCGGGTTCGCCAAGGCCGGCCGTCTGATGGATATCCTCGAGTCGCGCGGGGTGGTCGGTCCCTCCGAGGGCTCCAAGGCACGCGACGTACTCGTCAAGCCGGACGAGATCGACGGCGTCATCGCAACGATCCAGGGGGAGATGTGAGCGAGAATTCACCGGCGGTCGAGACCGTCGACCCTGCCGAGACCGTCGAGGCCGTCGAGACTCACGATGTCGACGTCGTCGAGGTACGCCGCAACGGCCGCCTCGCGCTGGTGGTGGCGCTCGCGTCGCTGCTGGTCGGCATCGCCTTCGTGATGCGCGGCGGCATCGAGGGCTACCTGGTCGGCCTGATCCTGCTCGTCGTCGCGGCGGTGCAGGGCTGGACGGCCTGGGACTCCCGGATGCCGCTCCTGCTCGTCGACGAGCAGGGCGTACGGCTCCGCTTCGGCCAGACCTGGCAGGGCATCCCGTGGTCGAAGATCGAGTCCGTCGAGCACACCCCTCGCCCGGACGGGATCGAGCGGTTCTGGAAGGACGGCCGCATCGGCGTGCTGCTGCACGACGAGGACGAGGTGCTCGAGGAGCTCTCGCCGACCGCCCGGCGCCAGGCGATGCTGACCGAGCGCCTCTACGGTCTGCCGTTCTCGCTCCCGCTCGGCCTCTCCACCCGCGTCCTGGGCGCCGGTGACGACGTCACCGAGGCCATCGCGATCGTCGCCGCCGACGGCGTCGAGGTCGTCGAGATCGACCCCGGGCTCGACGCGGAGGAGCCGGAGACGGACACCGACGAGAGCGCCGAGGACCACACTGCCGATGCCGCCTCGGACGACGGTGACACCGCGGTCCGCCCGCCCCTCTCCGAGCGGGCCGGAGACACCAACCCCCGGATGCTCCGGGTCTTGGACGAGCCTGATATCAATGCCGCAGACGTGGTGGACGAGGCGGAGCAGGACCAGGTGGACCGGGACACTGAGACGACCGCGCACAGCGCGGAACAGGACGAGACGACCCCGACGACCGACCCCGAGCCTGAGCGCGAAGTGAATCTCGTGGCCGAAGCGAAGACGGAGCCGGTCGCGCCGCTGCGCGAGCCTTCGACGGCGATCCGGGTGGACGTACGCTACGTGCCCGAGGAGCCGCAGGAGACCATCGCCGTCCACGGCGCGAACGCGCTCCAGCTGGACCTTGCGGAGGCCGCCTTCGCCGACGCGGACTTCGCCGAGGCGGATGTCGAGGACACGGACGTCGACGACGAGCCCGAGGGCGTACGTCCGATCGCCGTGCCCGACGAGGGGGTCAAGGCACTCGCCCCGTCGACCGGCTCGCGACACCGCATCGACGACGTCGACGACCAGGAGACCGAGGTGGTCCCGGCTGAGGTCCCGGAGATCGGTGCTGAGATCGCCGCCGCCCGCCGCCGGCTCGCCCTGGACATGGACGGCCTGGCCGAGTGGACGCGGATCCGTCCGCACGTCATCGAGGCGATCGAGGTCGACGACTTCGGCCCCTGTGGCGGCGACTTCTACGCCCGCGGCCACCTGCGCACGCTGGCGCGCGTCCTCGGCATCGAGGTCGCGCCGCTGCTGCGCACCTATGACGAGAAGTACGCCTCCGGCCCGGTCAGCCCGCGCGCCGTCTTCGAGGCCGAGCTCGCCCACAGCGCGGCGATCCGCCCCGTCCGGCGGATGCGTGGTGGCCCGTCCTGGTCGGTCCTGGTCGCCGCGGTGATGGCGGTGATCCTGGTCTGGTCGGTCGCGCGCCTGGTCATCGACGGCACCCAGCACGAGCCCGAGGCCGGAGCGATCCAGCTCGACGGCTCTGCCGGCACCGACAGCCCGTACGGCAAGTCCTCGCCCGTTGCGGTGACCGTCTCCGCCGCCGGTGGCGGTGCCCATGTGGTCGTCCGCGACTCGCGTGGCAAGGTGGTCTTCAGCGGCGACCTCGCCTTCGGCGAGTCCAAGGTGCTCCAGGTCACCCCGCCCCTGCGCGTACAGACCTCCGACGGATCCCTCAAGGTCGCGATCGGCGACGGCAAGGCCAAGGCCCTCGGCAAGACCGGCGAAGCCGCTCAGCGCACCTACACCGCCAACTAGACCCCCTGCGTCAACCGCCGCCGAGTCGGCTCGTCCTGACCACAACCGCCGCCGAGTCGGCTCGTCCTGACCACAACCGCCGCCGAGTCGGCTCGTCCTGACCACAACCGCCGCCGAGTCGGCTCGTCAGAACGAGCCGACTCGGCGCTGATTTCGGTCAGGACGAGCCGACTCGGCGGGTTGGCAAAGAGTTCGGGCGATGGGTGACAGCGGTCACATCGCTCTGTCACCATTGCCACCGAGAGAGCGCTCTCACGAGTCGCCAGGACTCATCGCTCGTTCATTCGGAAAGCGAGTCATCATGAGAATTCTGAAGGCATTAGGAGCCGCTGCCATCGCGGCCGGCATGGTCGCGGTGGCGATCCCGCTGACATCGTTCGGACAGGCGTCGGAGGCGTCGGAGCCGGGCACGCCGGCCGGCTGGACGAAGGTGTGGAGCGACGACTTCACCGGTGCGGCAGGGTCGCGGATCAACACCAACGACTGGATCTACGACATCGGCCACTCCTACCCCGGCGGTGCCGCCAACTGGGGCACCGGCGAGATCGCCTACCACAGCGACAGCACCCAGAACGTCTACCAGGACGGCGCCGGCAACCTCGTCATCAAGCCGATCCGCGACGGCGCCGGCAACTGGACCTCTGGCCGCATCGAGACGACCCGGACCAACTTCCAGCCGCCGTCGGGCGGCGTTCTCCGCGTCGAGGGTCGCATCCAGATGCCCAACGTCACCGGCGCGGCCGCGCAAGGCATCTGGCCGGCGTTCTGGATGCTCGGCGAGCCTTTCCGCGGCGACTACTGGAACTGGCCGGGCATCGGCGAGATCGACATCATGGAGAACGTCAACGGTGCCAACCAGGTCTGGGGCACCCTGCACTGCGGCACCTCGCCCGGCGGGCCGTGCAACGAGACCACCGGCCTCGGTGGGACCATCCAGGGCTGCCCGGGCTCGACCTGCCAGTCGTCCTTCCACACCTACGCGATGGAGTGGGACCGCAGCACCAGCCCGCAGCAGATCCGCTTCTACGTCGACAACACGCTCTTCCACACGGTGCGCTCGGACCAGGTCGACGCGACGACCTGGGACAACGCGACCAACCACGGCTTCTTCATCATCCTCAACGTCGCGATCGGCGGCGGCTGGCCCGGCAACCCGACCTCGGCGACCGCCTCCGGCGTGCCGATGCTGGTCGACTACGTCGCGGTCTACTCCAAGGGTGGTGGCACCACCGAGCCGACCGACCCGCCGGAGACGGGCAACCGCGACGCCTACTCGACGATCCAGGCCGAGTCCTACAACGCCCAGAGCGGCACCCAGACCGAGACGACCTCCGACACCGGTGGCGGTCAGGACGTCGGCTACCTCGCCAACGGCGACTGGCTCCGCTACGACGGCGTGAACTTCGGCTCGAGCGCCGCCCGTACGTTCTCCGCCCGGGTCGCCTCCGGCGCGCCCGCGGGCGTCAGCGGCCTGGTCGAGGTGCGGCTCGACAACGTGAACAACGCCCCCATCGGCAGCTTCTCGGTGGCCAACACCGGAGGCTGGCAGACCTGGCGTACGGTCCCGGGCGCCATCACCGGGGTGACCGGCACGCACACGGTCTACCTGCGCTTCACCAGCGGCCAGCCGGCCGACTTCGTCAACGTCAACTGGTTCACGTTCTCAAGGTGAGCGGTAGGCGATAGGTTTCGATACATGAACGAGACCCCGGCCGGCCGGCCGACGCTGGAGACGGTGGCACGGGCGGCCGGGGCCTCACGAGCGACCGTCTCGCGCGTCGTCAACGGCTCCACGACCGTGCGCGCCGACATCGCCGAGAGCATCCGCCGGGCCATCGCTGAGCTCGGCTACGTGCCGAACCCGGCGGCGCGGAGCCTGGTGACGCAGCGTACGGACTCCATCGCCCTGATCCTGCCGGAGTCCGCGACCCGGGTCTTCTCCGACGACGCCTTCTTCCCCGGCGTGATCCGGGGCGTCGGGGAGGCGCTGGAGAAGGCGGACAAGCAGCTGGTGCTGCTGCTCGCCTCGACGCAGGCAAGCCACGATCGGATCCTGCGCTACGTGCACGGCCGCACCGTCGACGGTGTCGTGCTCGCCTCGATGCACGGCGCCGACACCCTGCCCGAGGAGCTGCGGGCGGCGGGCGTCCCGGTCGTGACCAGCGGGCGGCCGCTGGGCGAGGCGACCGTCCCGTTCATCGACGTCGAGCACGCCAGCGGCGTGGAGGCGGCGATGAAACACCTCGTCGGCCTCGGCCGACGCCGGATCGCGACGATCGCGGGGCCGCAGGACATGGTCGCCGGGCGCGAGCGGCTGGCCGGCTACCTCACCGGTCTCCGGGCCGTGCCGGGGGCGGTGCCGCTGGTCGAGGAGGGTGATTTCATGCGCCAGTCCGGGACTGACGCGATGGAGCGGCTGCTGCAGCGCGATCCCGGCATCGACGCCGTCTTCGCGGCCTCCGACCTGATGGCCGACGGCGCCCTGCGTACGCTGCGCCGGCTCGGCCGCCGGGTGCCCGACGACGTGGCGGTGATCGGGTTCGACGACGTCGAGGCGGCCCGGTTCACCGACCCGCCGCTGACGACGGTGCACCAGCCGATCCACGAGATCGGCACCCGCCTCGCCGAGCAGATCCTCCGCCTGGTGGCGGGGGAGGAGGTCGAGGCCTCCGTCGTGCTCCCGACCAGGCTGGTGATCCGCGAGTCCGCCTGAGGCAGCGGTCTCAGGCGTCACCCGCGCGGTAGCGCCGCTCGGGCCGCCCGGCGGTGCCGTAGTTGAGACGTACGCCGATCCGGCCCGTGCTCGCGAAGTGCTCGAGGTAGCGGCGGGCGCTGACCCGAGAGACTCCGATCGCGTCGGCGCACTGTGTGGCGCTGAGCTCACCGGCGGTCTCCAGCGCGGCCAGCACGGCCCGGGCGGTCTCGGCGCTGAGCCCCTTCGGCAGCCGCTCACGGGACTCGCGTGCGCCCTGGTGGCTGAAGACCTCGTCGATGCCGGCCTGGACCTCGTCGCGGTGCCCGGGGCCCTCGGCCCGTTGCCCGATCCTGGCGAGCGCCTCGCGGGAGCGGCGTACGTCATCGAGCCGGGCGGCCAGATCCTCGAACGGGAACGGCTTCACCACGTAGTGGGCGGCGCCGCCGGCCGCGGCGGCCCGCACCGTGTCGGCCTCGCGGGCGGCGGTGATGACGATGACGGCGGCGTCGTCACCTCGTCCGCGCAGCCGGCGCAGCAGCTCGATGCCGCTGAAGTCGGGAAGGTGCACGTCGAGCAGCAGTACGTCGGGGGAGAGCCGGGCGGTCTCCTCGAGCGCCTGGGAGCCGGTGGCGGCGACGCCGACGACCCGGAACCCCTCGACGCGCTCGACGAAACGGGTGTGGATCGAGGCGACCATGAAGTCGTCCTCGACCACGAGCACGGTGAGCTCAGGTGCGGACGTCATCGGGACTCCTCGGGGGCAGTGCCGGCAGGTGGGGCGGTGGGTGGGGCGAGCGGAGCGGCGCCCGGCAGGGTCGCGATGAAGACCGCTCCGGGGCGCTCCTCCGACCCGCTATTCTCCACCTCGACCTCGCCGCCGCGTGCGCGGCACACCAGCTGCACCAGCGCGAGCCCCACGCCCCGGCCGCTGGCGTCGCGCGGCTTGGTGCTGAAACCGCGCCGGAAGATCTCGGGCAGACGCTCTGCCGGTACGCCGCCGCCGGTGTCGGAGACGCGCACCTTCACGGTCTCGCCCTCGGAGGTCAGGCGTACGCCGACGCGGCCGTCGAGCGGCCCGACCAGGGCGGCCGCGTCGACGGCGTTGTCGACCAGGTTGCCGAGGACGGTGACCACGTCGGCCGAGCCGTCGGGGGTGAGCCGGGGGAGCGAGCTGGCGGCGTCCAGGTCGATGCTCACCCGTCGTTCGGCGGCCAGGCTGGCCTTGGCGACGAGCAGCGCGGCCACGGCGGGGTCGTCGATCCGGGAGGTGATGTGGTCGCTCAGGGCCGCCCGGCGGGCGGTCAGCCCGGTGACGAAGCGGCCCACCTCGGCGTACTCCTCGAGCTCGAGGAGCCCGGTGATGGTGTGCAGCTGGTTGCTGAACTCGTGGGTCTGCGCCCGCAGGGTCTCGGTGACGCTCTCCCGGGCGTTGAGCTCGCTCTGCAGCGCCACCAGCTCGGTGCGGTCGCGCAGCGTGGTGACAGTGCCGGCGGGGCGGCCGTCGTGGTGGACCCGGTTGCGGTTGAGCACGAGCACCCGCTCGCCGGCGACCAGCGGTGCGTCGTGCACCTCCTCGGGCCCGCTGAGCAGGGCGAGGGTCTCGGCGGGCAGGTCGAGCTCGTCGAGCCGGCGCCCGGTCGGGTCCTCCCGAAGCCCCAGCAGCTCGCGGGCGCTGTCGCTCATCAGGCTGACCCGCTCGTCGGCGCCCACGGCCAGCACCCCCTCTCTGATCGAGCGCAGCAGGCCTTCGCGGTGGTCGGCGAGGGCGGCGATGTCGCGGGGCTCCAGCCCACGTGTACGCCGCTTGATCAGCCGCGCCAGCAGCCACGACCCCAGCACCCCGAGCGCGAGGCCGGCCAGGAGCACGGTGAGCGCATCGGCCCAGGTGCGGGCGAGGCGCTCGGTCAGCGGCGGATAGTCCTCGGTCACCACGACGACGCCGACCGGACGTGGCGCCTCGGGGTCCGTACCGGTCGAGCCTCCGCCGTAGACCGGGACCTGGGCGGCGATCGCCCGGCGGCCGGCGTCGTCGATGTCGCCGGACCAGGCCCGGCTGGTCTCGCGCCTGCCCAGGTCGAGCCTCTCGCCGACCCGGGTGGGGTCGGTGGCCACGAGCACCTCGCCGTCGAGGCCGGTGAGATAGGCGGTGTCGGCGCCCGCGTCCGCGGCCCGCGTCTGCAGGTAGAAGCTCAGGGCCTGCCGGTCGGGGGTGCTGGTCAGCCCGTCCTGGACCGCCGCGATCCCGGCCAGGCTCTCCGCCGCGGCGCGCAGCCGGTCCTCGCGGGAGTCACGGAAGTCGGCGTCGCTCTGCCGTAGGGAGACGATGCTGGTCGCGACGACGACGAGCAGCAGCACCGAGAGCTGCAGCACCAGCACCTGCCCGGCCAGCGACAGGTGCCGGCGCGATCGCGGTGACCACAAGTTACACAACCTCCTTTGGTTGCCGAATGGTGACGGCGCTCACCTCGGACTGTGACCATCGCCACTGACCGTTTCATCCCCCTGAGTCTGGAGGCCAGCCGTTGTCGACGCCGACATCGCAGTCCCCGCCCGATCCGAGCCGGCCGCCGCTGCCGCCGCAGCAGAGGCAATCGCGTCGGGCAGCGAGCATACGCCGTACCCGTGCTCTCGCAGTCGTGCTCGTGACCTGCCTGCTCGCCGCGGCATCGGCCTGCGGCGTGACCCGTGGCGCGGAGTCCCGCGACCTCGACATGTGGATCCCGAACAGCCCCGGAGGCGGCTATGACCAGACCGGTCGCGCGGCCGTGGGGGTCCTCGACCGCGACAACATGACCGGCGGCGACATCCAGGTGACCAACATCCTGGGCGCCGGCGGCTCCGTCGCGATGTCCCGCCTGATGAGCGAGGAGGGCAACGGCAACCTGCTCATGACCATCGGTCTGGGCGTCGTCGGCTCCACCTACTCCTTCGGTGTGGACGCCCGTCCCCAGGACGCCACCCCGATCGCCCAGCTCATCGAGGAGCAGGAGGGTGTGCTGGTTCCGGCCGACTCGCCGTTCAAGACCATCGACGACCTGGTGAAGGCCTGGGCCGAGGACCCCGAGTCGATCGTGGTCGGCGGCGGCTCCTCGCCCGGTGGCCCCGACCACCTCTTCCCGATGCAGCTGGCCGAGGCCGCCGGCATCGACCCGAAGGAGGTCAAGTACGTCCCCTATGACGGCGGTGGTCCGCTCACCAGCGCGCTGCTGGGTCACAAGATCGAGGTCGGCTTCTCCGGTCTCGCCGAGTTCGAGGGCCAGGTGGAGGCCGGCGAGCTCCGGGTCCTGGCCGTCTCGGGCGACGAGCGCGGCACCGGCGTCTTCGCCGACGCGCCGACGCTGACCGAGAGCGGCATCGACCTGGTCTTCCTCAACTGGCGCGGCGTGCTCGCCCCGCCGGGCATCAGCGCCGAGCGCCGGCAGGAGCTGATCGACCTCCTCACCCGGATGCACGACTCGAAGCAGTGGCAGCAGGCGCTGAAGGACAACGGCTGGACCGACGCCTTCGTGACCGGCGACGACTTCGACGACCTGCTGGTCGAGCAGGACCAGCGCGTCGCCTCGACCCTGAAGGAGCTGGATCTGCTGTGAGCGTCCACGAAACCGAGACCCAACCTCCCGAGCCCACGAGCACCGTGCGGCGGGTCGACTTCGGCCAGTACGGTCTGGCCCTGTTCCTGGTCGTCGTCGGGATCTACACCGTCATCGACGCCAGTGGCCTGGACGTCGGCTTCGCCGACCCGGTCGGCCCCCGCGCCTTCCCGTACGTCATCGGCGCCGGCCTCGTCGTCGTCGGTGTGCTGCTGGCGGTCGCCACCGCCCGCGGCTCCCAGCCGGAGCCCGAGGAGGGCGAGGACGTCGATCTGAGCCAGTCGGCCGACTGGCTGACCGTCCTCAAGCTGGTCGCGGTCCTGCTGTTCACGGTCGCGACCGTGAACCTGCTCGGCTGGGCGATCTCGGGCGCGGCGCTGTTCGCCGGCGCCGCGTGGTGCCTCGGCAGCCGAACGCTCGTGCGGGACGTGATCGTCGGGCTCGTCCTCTCGGTCGCCAGCTGGTACGCCTTCTACGTCGGTCTGGGCATCCCGCTCACCCCTGGCGTACTCGACGGGATCCTGTGAGGACTGACTGATGGAGAACTTCGAACTGCTCATGGGCGGACTCGAGTCCGCCCTGACCCCGATGAACCTGCTCTACGCCGCCATCGGCGTGCTGCTGGGCACCTTCGTCGGCGTGCTGCCCGGCATCGGGCCGGCGATGGCCATCGCGCTGCTGCTGCCCGTGACGTACCGGCTCGAGCCGACCAGCGCGTTCATCATGTTCGCCGGCCTCTACTACGGCGGCATGTACGGCGGCTCCACCACCTCGATCCTGCTGAACACACCGGGGGAGTCCGCCTCGGTGATGACGGCGCTGGAGGGCAACCGGATGGCCAGAGCGGGGCGTGGCGCGCAGGCGCTGGCCACCGCCGCGGTCGGCTCGTTCGTCGCCGGCACCATCGGCACCATCCTGGTGGCCTTCTTCTCGCCGGCCCTGGCCGACGTGGCCGTCGAGCTGGGTGCGCCGTCGTACTTCGCGCTGATGGTCCTGGCCCTGGTCATGACCACGACGGTGCTCGGCACCTCGGCCCTGCGCGGCTTCGCGGCGCTGTTCCTCGGTCTGGCGATCGGCCTGGTCGGTCTCGATCTCAACACCGGCCAGCCGCGGCTCACCTTCGGTGTCACCCAGCTCGTCGACCGGCTCGACATCGTGGTCGTCGCGGTCGGCATCTTCGCCCTCGGCGAGGCCCTGTGGGTGGCCGCCCACCTGCGCCGCCGCCCGGCGCACGTGGTCCCGGTGGGCCGGCCGTGGATGGGCCGCGACGACTGGGGCCGCTCCTGGAAGCCGTGGCTGCGCGGCACCGCGTTCGGGTTCCCGTTCGGTGCCCTTCCCGCCGGTGGCGCCGAGATCCCGACGTTCCTCTCGTACCTGACCGAGCGGAAGCTCTCCAAGCGCGGCGACTTCGGCCGTGGCGCGATCGAGGGCGTCGCCGGGCCGGAGGCGGCCAACAACGCCTCGGCCGCCGGGATGTTCGTGCCGATGCTGGCTCTCGGTCTGCCGGTGACCGCCACCGCCGCGGTGATGCTCTCCGCGCTCCAGGGCTACGGCATCACCCCGGGCCCGCAGCTGATGACCGACCACGCCGACCTGGTGTGGACGCTGCTGGCCAGCCTCCTGATCGGCAACACCCTGCTGCTGGTGCTCAACCTGCCGCTGGCGCCGCTGTGGGCCCGGCTGCTGCGGATCCCCCGTCCGCAGCTCTACGCGGGCATCCTGTTCTTCGCCTGCCTGGGTGCGTACGCCACCAACCTGGACCCCTTCGACATCGGGCTGCTGGTCGCGTTCGGTCTGCTCGGCCTGATGATGCGCCGCTTCGGACTGCCGGTGCTCCCGTTGATCCTGGGTGTCATCCTGGGACCGCTGATGGAGACCAAGCTGCGCGAGGCGCTGACGATCTCGGGCGGTGACTACACGGCGCTGCTGAGCGAGCCGCTCGCGGTGGTCATCTACATCCTGATCGCGCTGTTCATCCTGGGGCGGCCGTTCATCGCCCGGCTCAGGGCACGGGCCGAGCAGTCGGCCGAGGTCGAGGACGAGAAGGAGCTGGTGGACTGATGAGTGAGACTCCCGCAGGTGGCTGGGTGGTCGTGGCGTGGGCGCCCGACGTGTTCGGCTCGGTCGCGCTGGACTGGGCGCTCGCCGACGCTTCGCGTCGCGACCGTGGGGTCGTGGTCGTCAACGCCTCCCGGGGCGACGCCCTGGTCGACGACCGCTACGCCCTCGACGAGCAGCTCGGTGAGCTCGAGCGCCGGCTCACGGAGTCGGGCCGGCCCCACGAGATCCGGCAGTCCATCGACCCGGACGTCGCCGGTGCCGTCCTCGACGCCGCCGAGCAGCTCGACGCCAAGCTGGTCGTGGTCGGTCTGCGGCGGCGTACGCCGGTCGGCAAGCTGCTGATGGGCAGCGTCGCGCAGCGGATCCTGCTCGGCGCCTCCTGCCCGGTCCTGTCCGTGAAGCCGGGCTCGGTCCCCGACTGATAGACGCGAGGGTTCGGTCTCAGGGCTTGCGCCCGTCATACTTCACGGTGATGAGCACTGCGACCGAACCCTCCGCCGAGACCGCCCAGCCAGCTGACCAGAAGGTCCTATCGGTCGCCATGGTGACCCTCGGGTGCACCCGCAACGAGGTGGACTCCGAGGAGCTCGCCGGCCGCCTGACCGCCGGTGGCTTCCGCCTGGTCGCCGACCCGGACGAGGCCGACACGGTGGTGGTCAACACCTGCGGGTTCGTCGAGCAGGCGAAGAAGGACTCGGTCGACACGCTGCTCGAGGCAGCCGACCTCAAGGAGACGGGGAAGGCCCAGGCGGTCGTCGCGGTCGGCTGCATGGCCGAGCGCTACGGCAAGGACCTGGCCGCCGAGCTCCCCGAGGCCGACGCGGTGCTCGGCTTCGACGACTACCCCGACATCGCCGCCAAGCTCCGCGCGATCCTGGCCGGTGAGACCCACCACCCGCACACGCCCCAGGACCGGCGCCTGCTGCTCCCGATCTCCCCGGTCGAGCGCGACGCCTCCGCCATCTCGGTCCCCGGCATGGCCGCGGTCGACCAGGTGCCCGGTTTCGCAGGACGTACGCGGCTCGACGACGCCCCGTGGGCGCCGCTGAAGCTCGCCTCTGGCTGTGACCGCCGGTGCACCTTCTGCGCGATCCCGCAGTTCCGCGGCTCCTTCGTCTCGCGGCGCCCCTCCGACGTGCTCCACGAGGCCCAGTGGCTGGCTCAGCAGGGCGTCAAGGAGCTCTTCCTGGTCTCGGAGAACTCCACCTCCTACGGCAAGGACCTCGGCGACATCCGGCTGCTCGAGACCCTCCTGCCGGAGCTGGCCGGCATCGACGGCATCGAGCGCGTACGCGTCTCCTACCTCCAGCCCGCCGAGACCCGGCCCGACCTGCTCAAGGTCATCGGCACCACGCCCGGCGTCACGCCCTACTTCGACCTGAGCTTCCAGCACGCCTCCAACGCCGTCCTGCGGCGGATGAAGCGCTTCGGCGACCCGGAGAGCTTCCTGGGCCTGCTTTCGCAGATCCGTGCCTATGACCCCACCGCCGGGGTCCGGTCCAACGTCATCGTCGGCTTCCCCGGCGAGACCGAGGAGGACCTCGAGATCCTCACCGACTTCCTGGTCGCGGCACGCATGGACGTCACCGGCGTCTTCGGCTACTCCGACGAGGAGGGCACCGAGGCCGCCGGCTTCGACGAGTCGCTCAAGCTGGACGCCGATGAGATCCGCGCCCGCGTCGAGCACGTCAACGAGCTCGTCGAGGAGCTCACCGCCCAGCGCGCCGAGGAGCGGATCGGGGAGCAGGTCGTCGTGCTCGTCGAGGAGACCTCCGACGGCGAGATCTGGGGCCGGTCCGCCCACCAGGGGCCCGAGGTCGACGGGATGACCTCCCTCGAGGGAGACATCGAGGGCGTACGTCCAGGTGATCTCGTCAGCGCGACCGTCATCGCCTCCGAAGGCGTTGACCTCGTCGCCGAAGTGAACAAGTAGGGTTCGCCGCGTGAACGAGATCGCCGAGAAGACCAGCAACTGGAACGTACCCAACGCGCTGACCACGCTGCGGATCCTCGCGGTGCCGTTCTTCGCCTGGGCGCTGCTCGCCGACGGTGGCGACAACCCGACCCTGCGCTGGGTCTCCTTCGCGATCTTCGCGCTGGCGATGATCACCGACAAGATCGACGGTGACCTGGCCCGCAAGCACAACCTGATCACCGACTTCGGCAAGATCGCCGACCCGATCGCCGACAAGGCGGTCACCGGGATGGCCTTCATCGGCCTCTCGATCGTCGGCGACATCTGGTGGTGGGTGACCATCATCGTGCTGTTGCGCGAGTGGAGCGTCACGATCCTGCGCCTCTCGGTGCTCAAGAAGATCGTGATCGCCGCCGACCAGCTCGGCAAGATCAAGACCACGGTGCAGGCGGTCGCCCTCGGCGGCCTGCTGATGCCGCTGCCGCACGGTTCCGCCCACGGTGGCGCCTTCGGCGACGCCCTGGTCGGGGAGCTGCTCTTCTACGCCTTCCAGGTCTGCCTCGCGGTCGCGGTCGCGCTGACGATGTGGTCGGGTGCGCAGTTCTTCCACGGCGTGTGGAAGCAGCGCGCCTCGCTGCGCGGCGGGGCCGAGTAGCCGCGACTGGTCTGGACCATTTCGACTAGTTGTAACTCCGTTACCCGACGTTCACCCAAGGCGCTCCCAACGAGACGTACGCCGGGTTAGAGTCACGTCGTTTCGGTCGGTCCTCAGCGATCGCACTGATCGGGCAGGCCGGCTGGCGCACTCACTCTTTCACCTCATGCGGGGAGTCGTCTCAATGCTGTCAGCACGTTCGCTGCTCGGATCGGCGGTGGGCCTCACGGTCGCAACCGCCGGTCTGTACGCAGTGGCTGTCCCGGTCGCGCAGGCAACGCCTGCCGGGGACAACCTGGTCATCTCCGAGGTCTACGGCGCCGGAGGCAACTCCGGCGCGGTCTACAACGCGGACTTCGTCGAGCTCTTCAACCCGACCGGCGAGGCGATCGCCCTCGACGGTCTGGCCATCCACTACCGTTCCGCGAGCGGCGGCAGCGGCGGCGCCCCGCAGGCACTGTCCGGCTCGGTGGCGGCGGGCGCGCACTACCTGATCCAGATGTCGGCCGCAGGCGCGACCGGCGAGGCGCTGCCGACCCCTGACCACACCGCGGCGCCGGCCTTCTCGATGGCCGCAGCGGGCGGGCAGATCTCCCTGCAGGAGGGCACCGCGGTGGTCGCGACCTCCGGGTCGACCGTCGGGGTCGCGGGCATCGTCGACTTCTTCGGCACCTCGGGCGCGACCTCCTTCGAGGGCGCCCCCGCGAGCACCACCGCGACCGCGACCCAGTCGCTGAGCCGCACCGGCGGTGCGGACACCGACGACAACTCCGCCGACTTCACCCGCACCGCGCCGACGCCGACCCCCTCCGGCGGCGAGCCGGAGGAGCCTGAGGAGCCCGGCGACCCGGTCGCGGCCACCCCGGCCGAGATCCAGGGCGAGGGCACCACCAGCCCGCTGGCCGGCCAGAACGTCACCACCTCCGGCATCGTCACCGCGGCCTACCCCACGGGTGGGTTCTCCGGCTTCTACCTCCAGACCGAGGGCACCGGCGGCGAGCGCTCGCTCGCCGACCACCCGGCCTCGAACGCGGTCTTCGTCTACCAGACCCAGGCCGCCGGTGCGGTCACCGCCGAGGTCGGCGACAAGGTCACCGTGACCGGCCTGGTCAAGGAGTACGCCGGTCTGACCGAGGTCGAGGTCAGCGCGGCCACCGCCATCGTGACCGACGGCACCGGCGAGATCGCCCCGGTGACGACCGACTGGCCGGCCACGGTCGCCCAGAAGGAGTCCCTCGAAGGCATGCTCCTCGCCCCCGGTGAGCTGACCGTCGCCGACACCTACACCGGCTCCACGGTCTACGGCGAGCTCGGCCTCGCCTCCGGCGACAAGCCGCTGCTCCAGCCGACCGAGGTCGCCCGTCCGGGCTCGGCGGAGGCCGCGGCTGTCGCGGCCGACAACGCCGCCCGCCGGATCGTCCTCGACGACGGCCGCTCCACCTCGTGGCGGGTCCCGACCGACGCGGACCTCCCGTGGGTCTCCAACGACGTCCCGATCGCGGTCGGCGCCTCGGCCGACCTGGACCCGGTGATCTTCACCGAGGGCGGCTCGCCCACGGCCCCGACCTACCGGCTCCAGCCGACCGCGCCGATCTCGGCCGACCCGGCGACGTGGCCGGGTGACTTCGAGAACGTACGCACCGAGGCCCCCGACGCCGCCAAGCTCGGCGACGCCGACCTGAAGGTCGCCTCGTTCAACGTGCTCAACTACTTCACCACGCTCGGCGACGCCGACGACGACAACGTCGGTGACGGCGGCTGCGAGGCGTACGTCGACCGGGCAGGTGACGGCAACAACGTCGCCGAGGGCTGCGACCAGCGCGGCGCCTGGGACCCCGAGGACTTCGAGCGCCAGCAGGCCAAGATCGTCTCCGCGATCAACGCGCTCGACGCCGACGTCGTGGGCCTGATGGAGATCGAGAACTCCACCACGCTCGGCGAGGAGCCGGGCGAGGCGACCGAGTCGCTGGTGGCCGCGCTCAACGCCGCGGCCGGTGCCGGCACCTGGGCGGCCAACCCGATCTCCTCCCAGCTCCCGGCCGACGGCATGGACGTGATCACCAACGCGATCATCTACAAGCCGGGCTCGGTGAACCGGGTCGGCGAGGCGCTCGCCCTGGGCGACCAGAGCAACGACGACCAGGCCTTCGGCAACGCCCGCGAGCCGATCGGCCAGGTCTTCGAGCCGGCCGATGGTGGCGCGCCGCTCCTGTTCGTGGTCAACCACTTCAAGTCCAAGGGCTCGGCCGGTCCGTGGCCGGGCGATGCCGACACCGGTGACGGCCAGGGTGCCTCCAACGAGTCGCGGGTCCGTCAGGCGACGGCGCTGCGCGACTGGGTGGCCTCGGTCCAGGAGTCCGCGGGTGTCAGCGATGTCGCACTGGCCGGCGACTTCAACTCCTACACCTCCGAGGACCCGCTGCAGGTCCTCTACGAGGCCGGCTACGCCGACTCCGAGAAGGTCTCCGGCAACGCCGAGTACAGCTACCTCTTCTCCGGGCTGGTCGGCTCTCTCGACCACATCCTGCTCAGCTCATCGCTGCAGGCCCGGGTCACCGGCACGGACATCTGGAACGTGAACTCCGGTGAGCCGATCCTGAAGGAGTACAGCCGCTACAACTACACCGGCACCGACCTGCACCAGAACGGTCCGTGGCGCTCCTCCGACCACGACCCCGTGGTCGTCGGGCTCTCCGCGGACGCGGCACCGGTCGACGTACAGGTGCTGGCCACCAACGACTTCCACGGCCGGATCCAGGCCAACGGGGCCGAGGCGGGCGCGGCGCTGCTCTCCGGGGCGGTCAAGCAGATGCGTACGGAGAACCCCAACACGGTCTTCGCCGCCGCCGGTGACCTGATCGGCGCCTCGACCTTCGAGTCGTTCATCCAGCACGACAAGCCCACCATCGACGCGCTCAACGAGGCGGGCCTGGAGGTCTCCGCGGTCGGCAACCACGAGTTCGACGCCGGCTACGACGACCTGATCAACCGGGTGATGGCCTCTTATGACGAGGAGACCAACCCCGAGGGCGGTGCGGAGTGGGCCTACATCGGCGCCAACGTCACCCTCAAGGCGACCGGCGACCCGGCCGTCCCGGCGACCTGGATCAAGGAGATGTCCGGCGTCAAGGTCGGCTTCGTGGGTGCAGTCACCGAGGAGCTTCCGTCCCTGGTCTCGCCCGCGGGCATCGCGGACCTCGAGGTCGGCGACATCGTCGAGTCGACGAACACCTACGCCGACGAGCTCAAGGAGCAGGGTGCCGACGTGGTCGTCATGCTGGTCCACGAGGGCGCCCCGTCGATCAACTGCGCCGCGATGGACGACCCCGGCACCACCTGGGGAGACATCGTCACCGGCGTCAACGCCAACGTCGACGCCATCGTCTCGGGGCACACCCACCTGGCCTACGACTGCTCCTTCCCGGTCGAGGAGTGGGCCGACCGGGCGGTGACGGAGCGACCGGTGGTCTCCGCGGGTCAGTACGGCACCAACCTGAACCGTCTCGTCTACACCGTCGACCCCACCTCGGGTGAGGTCGAGGGGCTCTCCACGAGCCTGGTCGCGCTCGCCTCGGGTGGCTTCCAGCCCGACGCGGCCACAGCGTCGATCGTCAGCGACGCGGTGGCGAAGGCCGACGTGCTCGGTGCCGAGGTGCTGGGACAGATCGAGGCACCGCTCAACCGCGCCAAGCTCGCCAACGGGACCACCGAGAACCGCGGCGGCGAGTCGACCCTGGGCAACACGGTCGCCGAGGTGCAGCGCTGGGCGACCTCCGCACCCGAGTCGGGTGAGGCGCAGATCGCGTTCATGAACCCCGGTGGTCTGCGCGCGGACATGGCCGGAACCGCGGCCGGCGAGGCTCGCGACATCACCTACAAGCAGGCCGCGCTGGTGCAGCCATTCGCCAACACGCTGGTCAACATGGACCTGACCGGCGCGCAGATCAAGACCGTCTTGGAGCAGCAGTGGCAGCGTGACGCCTCCGGCGCCGTGCCGTCCCGGCCGTTCCTGCGGCTCGGGGTCTCCGACGGGTTCACCTACACCTACACGCAGGCCGACGACCCTGCCCATCCCGGCACCCCGCTGGGCACGGTGAGCGGCATGTGGCTCGACGGTTCGCCTCTGGATCTGGAGGAGACCTACTCGGTCACGGTGAACTCGTTCCTCGCCTCCGGTGGGGACAACTTCCGCGAGCTCGCCAACGGCGCCGACAAGCGCGACACCGGCAAGATCGACCTGAGCGCGATGGTCGACTACCTCGCCGATCAGACCGCCGAGGGGCCGCTGCCGGTCGACTACGGGCAGCGGGCCGTCGAGGTGACCTTCCCGGCCTCGGCACCTACGGAGTACGCACCGGGGGACACGGTCACCTTCGACCTCGCCTCCCTGGCGATGACCGGCCAGGACCTCACCGACTCCTCGGTGGAGATCCGGCTCGGTGACACCGTGCTGGGCACCGCGGCGGTCGACAACACCCTCGGCACGGTGACGTACGACGACCACGGGACCGCCTCGGTCTCGGTGACCCTGCCCGCGACGGCGCCTCCGGGCGCGAACCAGCTCACCGTCGTCGGGGAGAGCACCGGCACGACTGTCCTGGTGCCGATCACGGTCGAGGAGGCGGCTCCGCAGGCGCCGGCCTGGGACGCGGGAACCATCTACCGCACCGGCGACGAGGTGACCTATGCCGGGTCGCTGTGGCGGGCGCTGTGGTGGACGGCCGCGGTGAAGCCCGGCTTCCCCTACGGCCCCTGGGAGGAGATCGTGACCGCCGAGGACGGCACCGCCGTCTGGACGCCGTCACGGATCTTCACCGCCGGTGACGTGGTGGTCCACGAGGGCCGCCGCTACGAGGCGAAGTGGTGGACCCGCAACCAGCGGCCGGGCGACAAGCACGGCCCCTGGAAGCTGCTTCGCTGATCAGGGACAGGTGAAAGCGGCCCGGTCGTCATCGCGACGGCCGGGCCGCTACCGTCGTCGGCATGAGTGCTGTCGAAGAGCTTCATGCCGCGCTGCGTGATGCCGGCGCGACCGTGGCTACGGCCGAGTCCCTGACCGCCGGGCGCCTGGCCGCGCTGCTCACCGAGCCTCCGGGTGCCTCGAAGACGTTTCGCGGGGGTTTCGTGACGTACGCGACGGAGCTGAAGCACACTCTGCTCGGGGTCCCCGTCTCGGTGATCGAGACCGTCGGAGTGGTCTCCGCGGAGTGCGCAGCGGCGATGGCCGCGGGGGCACGGGAGCGGTCGGGGGCGACGTACGCGCTGGCGACCACGGGTGTGGCCGGGCCGGACGAGCAGGAGGGAAAGCCCGTCGGGACGGTCTATGTGGGCGTTTCCGGTCCGCACGGTGAAACAACGGCCCGTCTCGGGCTGTCGGGCTCGCGTGCGGAGATCCAGCGTGATACGTCTTTGTTCGCTGTTGATGAACTACTCGGACTACTTCGGCGGGAACATCGAAGGGTCAGGTAGCGTTGGAGCCAGACGTCACCCAGATGTCGGTGACTTGTGACCTGTAGGAGGCTGACCGCAATGGTGCTCTTCCGTCGACTTCTCGGCGAGGTGCTTCGTGCCCAGCGGCTGGAGCGTGGGATGACCCTGCGCGAGGTCTCCGCGGAGGCGCGGGTCAGCCTCGGCTACATCTCCGAGGTGGAGCGTGGCCAGAAGGAAGCCTCCTCCGAGCTCCTCGCCTCGCTCTGCAGCGCGCTCGACGTTGCCCTCTCCGATGTTCTTCGCGACGTCTCCGACGCCGTGGCTCTCGAAGAGGCCACCATCCTTCGGATGCCCGTCCGCGCCGCGGCCGACGCCGCTGCTGCTTGATTCTCTCCCCAATTTAGGGGAGTTTTCCGCACCCGTGTCTCAACGCGGACCGTTGTGTCTCCATGCCGACGTGAGCCCACCAGGGGCCCGCGCGTTCAAGGGGAGATGGTGCGATGAGCATGGCAGTCGAGAACGAGCTTCCGGGCCTGACGGCGCCGTCACCGCGTCTCCCGGGGGCCGCGCATTCACCCGACCTGCTCGAGGCCGAGCTCTTCGGGCTGGAGGAGACCCTGAACATCCTTCGCGACGAGTTCACCTCGGTCGCTCCTGGCGAGCGGGCGCACGTCGCCCGCCAGATGCGTGATCTCCGGGTTCGGATCGCCCAGATCCGGATGCGGCTGCTCCACGGGGCCTAAGGCTGGCAGGTCGCGCAGTAGTAGGCCGGGCGCTCCTTGCCCGGCGGGCCGACCCTGGCAACGGTCACGGTGCCGCCGCAGCGTCGGCACGTTCGGCGGCCGTAGACCCACATCTGCCGCGAGCGTGACCAGTCGGCCAGCATCAGGTCGCGAGTGCGCTGAAGGATCCGCGGGAGTCGGTCGCCGGCCTCCGCGACCGTACGCAACGGGTTGATCCCGGCGATGAAGCAGGTCTCGGCGGCGTAGATCGTGCCGATCCCGGCCAGGTTGGTCTGGTCGCGCAGCGCGTCGAAGAGGGGCCGCTCGGGTTGCCCGACCAGGCGTTCGATGGCTGTGTCCGGGTCCCAGTCGTCGGCGAGGATGTCCGGGCCGAGATGGGCGACCAGCCGCTCCTCCTGGTCGCGGGGGACGAGGTCGACGATGCCGAGGAGGAAGCCGACCGCCTCGGTCTTCTCGGTGCGGAGCACCACTCGCGCCTGGAACCCGGGCTTCGGCCAGCGCCGGCCCACCTCGAGGATCCGCCAGGATCCCTCCATCTTCAGGTGGGTGTGCAGGGTCCACTCGCCGGTGCGGTGGTCGATCCGGGTCAGCAGGTGCTTGCCGCGGGTCAGCGTCCCGAGGACCGTGCCGCCGGAGAGGTCCGCCGTGGCCAGCTGCGGGACGCGGAAGTCGGTCCGGGTGAGCCTCGCTCCCGCCAGGCCCTTGTCGAGCGAACGGGCGGTGCGGAGCACAGCGTCGCCTTCGGGCATCTGCTCACCTGCTCGGCGAGGTCAGGCGCAGGCCGCGCGGGGTGGCGACGAAGCCGGCGTACTGGAGTGCCTGGCGCAGCGGCGTCTCGCCGGAGCCGAGCAGCGGGGCGCCGTCGGCCTTCTCGACGGTGAGCCGACCCAGCGCCCCTCGCCGGACGGCGTCGGCGAGCGCCTCGGCGCCGGGTTCGAGAAGGTTGGGGTCCTCGGACCAGGTCAGCAGCGTGCGGCCGCCGCGTTCGACGTACATCGCCAGCTCCCCATCGACCAGCACCACGATCGCGCCCGCCTTGCGGCCGGGCCGGTGGCCCTCCTCCGAGGCCGGCCAGGGGAGGGCCGCGCCGTAGGGGTTCGCGGGGTCGGTCGCGGCGAGCGCGAGGGCGACCGGTTTGTCGGCCGGCTCCACCCGGGAGAACGTACGCAGCCGGTCGACCGAGCCCGCGGTGCCGAACTGGGCCGCGCCGAGGCCCTCGACGAAGTAGCCGCGGCGGGCCCGGCCGGACTCCTCGAACGCGCTGAGCACCTTGTAGACGGCGGCGAACCCTCCAGGAGTGCGCTCGGACTGGACCGCACCGCGGGTGACCACGCCGTGGCGGTCCAGGAGCCGCTCGGCTGCCGCGTGGGCGCGCTTGGTCGGATCGGAGTCGGGCTCCGGCAGGATCGTCCAGCGCCCGGCGGTCTCCGGAAGGCCGGCCCGGGCCGGCATCCGCGTGCCGCCGGTGTAGCGGCCGCCGCGGGCGCGAGGCGGTGGCCGCCTGGAGCGGTGCGAGGGTGTGCCGGAGCGGGTCAGCGCCCGCACCGGGAGCAGGGTGTCGTTGCTGACCCGCCCCGACCAGACCAGCTCCCACAGGGCCGCGCTCAGGTCGGCGTCGCTCGGGGTCTCCTCGGTCTGGGCGGAGACGGTCCGGGCGAGCTGGTGGAAGAACCAGGCGCCACCGGGTGCGAGGGCCTCGAGGAGCCGCTCGGCGAGCGGCCCGGGTGGCATCTCGGTCGGCGGTGGCAGGGTCAGGTCGGCGGTGTCGGCCGGGTGCAGCGAGACCCAGCCGTCGGTGCCGGGCAGGGTGCCGTGGCCGGCCCAGAGCACCTCGCCGCCCGAGGTCAGCTCGTCGAGGAACGCCGGCTCGTAGTCGGCCACCCGGGCCGGCAGGATCAGGCTTTCCAGCGCGCTGGCCGGCACCGGGCAGCCGGCCAGCTGGTCGACGACGCTCAGCACCCCGTCGACCCCGCGCAGCGCACCCTTGCGTACGTTCGTCTTCTGCCAGGCCGGGAGGAATCTGCCCAGCGCCGCCGGCTCGACCGGCTCGACCTCCTTGCGCAGCCGGGCCAGCGAGCGTCGCCGCAGCATCCGGAGCACCTCGGCGTCACACCACTCCAGCCCGCTCCCGCCCGGCCGGAACTCCCCGTCGAGCACCCGCCCGCGCGCCGAGAGCCGCGTCAGGGTGTGCCGGACCACCGCCTCGCCCAGCCCCAGCCGCGAGGCGACGTCGGTGGCCGTGAACGGACCGTGCGAGCGTGCGTAACGTGAGACCAGGTCGCCCACCGGGTCCTCGACCGGCTCGGTGAACGCCGACGGTACGCCCGGAGGAACCGCCACCCCCAGCCCGTCCCTGAGCCTGGCCACATCCTCGACCACCGCCCAGCGTGCCTCTCCGGCCACCCGTACCTCGACCACTCGTCGAGCCGTCGCCAGCCCCTCCAACACCGCCGAGACGTCACCGGGGTCGGCCGAGGCGTCACCGGGGTCGGCCGAGGCGTCACTCGCGTCGGTCGAGATGTCGCTCGCGTCGGTCGAGACGGCATTCAGTGACGTCTCGGCCGACCTAAGTGACGCTTCGGCCGACGTACGCGACGCCTCGGCCGACGGGGCTGACGCCTCGGCCAGGGATGTGCGGGCGGTGATCTCGTCGAGGGTGAGGGGGCCGATGGTGCGGATGAGGTCGGTGATGCCTTCGGCGCCACGGGCGCGGCGGCCGGGGGCGAGGCGCTGGAGCTCGGACTCGACCTCGGTCAGGACCTCGGGGTCGAGGAGCTCGCGGAGCTCGGCGCGGCCGAGGAGCTCGGCGAGAAGGCCCTGGTCGAGGGTGAGGGCGGCGGCGCGGCGCTCGGCCAGGGGCGAGTCGCCCTCGTAGAGGAACTGGGCGACGTAGCCGAAGAGGAGCGACTGGGCGTAGGGGGACGGTGAGGGCGTGGCGACGTCGACGATCGAGATCTCGCGGCGTTCGATGCGCCGGAGGAGGCCGACGAGGGAGGGGAGGTCGTAGACGTCGCGGAGGCACTCGCGTACGGCCTCGAGGATGATCGGGAAGCTCGGGTACTGCGAGGCGACCTCGAGCAGGGCGGCGGAGCGCTGGCGCTGCTGCCACAGTGGCGATCGGCGGCCGGGGTCGCGGCGAGGCAGGAGCAGGGCTCGCGCCGCGCACTCGCGGAAGCGGCTGGCGAACAGCGCCGACCCGCCGACCTCGGTCGTGACCAGGTCCTCGATCTCGTCGGGCTCGAAGACGATGATCTCGCCGGTCGGCGCCTCGGCATCGGTGTCGGGGAGCCGGATCACGATGCCGTCGTCGCTGTCGATCGCCTGCCCGTCGACCCCGTAGCGCTCCCGGATCCGCGCGTTGATCGCCAGCGCCCACGGTGCGTGGACGGGGCGGCCGTAGGGGGAATGGACCACCAGCCGCCAGTCGCCCAGCTCGTCGCGGAAGCGCTCGACGACGATGTTGCTGTCGGAGGGGAGGACGTTGGTGGCCTCGGCCTGTTCGTGCAGGTAGGTGACCAGGTTGGCGGCCGCGTAGGCGTCCAGGCCGTCGTCCTGGGCCCGTGCCTCCGCCTTCTTCGCGGGCAGCGCGGCGAGCTCGCGGGTGTAGGCGCCGACGGCCTCGCCGAGCTCCGCGGGCCGGCCGAGCGAGTCGCCCTTCCAGAACGGCAGCCGCCCGGGGATGCCGGGAGCGGGGGTCACCAGCACCCGGTCGTGGGTGATGTCCTCGATCCGCCAGCTCGTCGCGCCGAGGGCGAACACGTCGCCGACCCGGGACTCGTAGACCATCTCCTCGTCGAGCTCGCCGACACGCCTGCCGGTGCCCTCGCCGACCAGGTAGACCCCGAAGAGCCCGCGGTCGGGGATGGTGCCGCCGCTGGTGACGGCCAGCCGCTGCGCTCCCGGACGACCGGTCACCGTCCCGGCGACCCGGTCCCACACGATGCGCGGTCGCAGCTCGGCGAACTCCTCGCTCGGATAGCGCCCGGCGAGCAGGTCGAGCGTGGCGTCGTAGGCGGAGCGGGGGAGGGTCGCGTACGACGCCGTCCTTCTGACCATCGTGAACAGGTCGTCGACGTCCCAGGTGTCCAGGGCCGTGGCCGCGACGATCTGCTGGGCGAGTACGTCGAGCGGGTTGGCCGGGAGGCTCATCGACTCGATCAGGCCCTGCCGCATCCGCTGCACGCTGACCGCGGTCTGGGCGAGGTCGCCGCGATGCTTCGGGAAGAGTACGCCGCGGGAGACCTCGCCCACCTGGTGACCGGCTCGGCCGACGCGCTGGAGCGCGGAGGCGACGCTCGGGGGCGACTCGATCTGGACGACGAGGTCGACCGCGCCCATGTCGATGCCGAGCTCGAGGCTGGAGGTCGCGACCACCGCGGGCAGCCGCCCGGACTTGAGGTCGTCCTCGATCAGCGCCCGCTGCTCCTTCGAGACGCTGCCGTGGTGGGCCTTGGCGATCACCTGGGCGGCGCCGTGGGACTGCCCCGACTGCGCCATCACCTGGGCGGGCGGCGGCCCGGACTCGAAGACCCGGTCGGAGGCGATCTCGTTGAGCCGCGCCGTCAGCCGCTCCGCGATCCGGCGGGAGTTGGCGAAGACGATGGTGGAGCGGTGGGCGGTGACGAGGTCGGCGACGTGCTCCTCGACGTGGGGCCAGATCGACGAGGCCCGCTGCGGGTCGTCGTCGTCCTCCTCCTCGCCATAGGCGCTCGGCGCGGTCATGTCCTCGACCGGCACGACGACGCTGAGGTCCCAGCGCTTCTCCGCCGGTGGTGCGACGATCTCGACGGGCTGGGCGCCACCGAGGTAATGAGCCACCTCCTCCAAGGGCCGTACGGTCGCGGAGAGCCCGATCCGCTGCGCGGGCTTCTCCAGGAGCGCGTCGAGCCGCTCCAGGGTCAGCGCCAGATGAGAGCCGCGCTTGGTCGCCGCGACCGCGTGGACCTCGTCGACGATCACCGTCTCGACGCTGCGCAGGATCTCGCGGGCCTGGCTCGTCAGCATCAGGAACAGCGACTCGGGCGTGGTGATCAGGATGTCCGGGGGAGTGGTCGTCAGCCGCCGCCGGTCCGCCGCGGTCGTGTCGCCGGACCGCACCCCGACGCGCACCTCGGGGGCGTCCACCCCGAGCCGCTCCGCGGTCTGCCGGATCCCCACCAGCGGCGAGCGCAGGTTGCGCTCCACGTCGACGCCGAGCGCCTTGAGCGGAGAGATGTAGAGCACCCGGCAGCGCTGCTTCTTCTCCGGCACCGGCTCGCACAGCAGCTTGTCGATCGACCACAGGAACGCGCTCAGCGTCTTGCCCGAGCCGGTGGGCGCCACCACCAGCGCGTTGCGCCCCGCCCCGATGGCCTCCCAGGCACCGGCCTGAGCCGCGGTCGGCGCCGCGAAGGCAGCCGCGAACCACGTACGTGTCGGATCGCTGAACCGCGCCAACGCCTCGGACGTGTCGCTCATGAGGACAAACCTAGTCGCGACCGCCGACACTCAGCGGCACACTGAGCCCATGCACCTCATCAACCTCTTCGGCCCGCCGGCGGTCGGCAAGATGAGCGTGGGCCGGGAGATCGCGGCACGCACGCCGTACCGCCTCTTCCACAACCACGCCACGATCGAGCCGCTGCTGGAGGTCTTCGACTGGGAGATGCCGTCGTTCGGGGTGCTCAAGGACGAGTTCCGGCGACGGGTGATCGAGGAGGCGGTGGCCTCCGAGCTCCCGGGCCTCGTCTTCACCTATGTCTGGGCGCTCGAGCTCCGCGAGGACGCGGAGGCCGTCACCAGGCTGGTCGCTCCCGTGGTCGAGGCGGGCGGGAAGGTCGACTGTGTCGAGCTGTACGCCGATCTGCCGACCCGTCTGAGCCGCGAGGGCACCCCGGAGCGGCTGGCCGCGAAGCCGTCCAAGCGAGACACCGAGTGGGCGAGGGCGAACGTCGTGGACTGGAACGAGCGCCATGTGCTCTCGACCGGCCCGGAGATGCCGTTCCCGCTGCACTTCCCGCACACCGTGGTCGACAGCACTCGCCTGACCGCGGCCGAGACCGCCGAGGAGATCATCACCCGCCTCGGTCTGCCGACCGATCCCTGATATGTGCCGGCTGTCCTGAAACCAGCGCGCGCTCGGCGCCCAGGTGTGGTCCAATCCCGCTGTGGACCTCGCGCTTGACCTGACCGACCGCGCCGTACGATCCGCGTCGCTCTACCAGGCGCTGCGCGACGCGATCGGCGACGGCAGGCTGAAGGTGGGCGACCGGCTGCCCGCGAGCCGCGCGCTGGCGTCCGATCTGGGGATCTCACGCACCACCGTCGCGACGGTCTATGAGCGCCTGGTCGCCGAGGGGTTCCTGGAGTCGCGCGTGGGCGCCGGGACGTACGTCGCGGCCGCCGCGGGGAGCCCCCGGGTCAGCGCCCCCGGGTCCCTGGCCCCGCGCCCGGGCTGGCGCTGGGCGTCACGGCCGACGAGCGCGGAGGCGGCGGTCCCGACGTACGACCTGCGGGTGGGGATCCCCGATGCCGAGCTCTTCCCGTTCGACACCTGGCGCCGGATCCTCGCGGCCGAGTCCCGCCTGCGCGGCCACAACCCCGGCACCTACGCCTCGCCGGCCGGACTGCCGAGGCTGCGCGAGGCGCTGGCGCACACGGTCGCCTACCACCGCGGGGTGCGGGCCGACCCGGGACAGATCGTGGTCACCAGCGGAACCCAGCAGGCGCTCGATCTCGTCGCCCGGGTGCTGCTGGAGCCGGGCGACGTCGTCGCCGTCGAGGACCCCGGCTACCCGTCCGCGCTCGACCTCTTCGCCTCCCACGGCGCCCGGGTCGTGCCGGTCCCGGTCGACGAGGAAGGGCTGGTCGTCGAGCAGATCCCGGAGCAGGCCCGGCTCGTCTACACGACCCCGAGCCACCAGTTCCCGCTCGGCGTACGCCTCTCCCTCCCACGCCGCCGAGCCCTCCTCGCCTTCGCGAACACGCATGACGCGGGCATCGTGGAGGACGACTACGACAGCGAGTTCCGGTTCACCGAGCGGCCCCTCGAGCCGCTGCACGCCCTCGATGACCAGGGTCGGGTGATCTATGTCGGGACCTTCTCCAAGTCGCTGCTTCCCAGCTTGCGTGCCGGCTATCTGGTCACCCCCGGGTCGCTGGTCGATGCGCTGCTCGCCGCCAAGCAGCTCACCGACGGCTTCGGCTCCGTCCAGCCCCAGGCAGCCCTGGCCCGCTTCCTGGAGGAGGGCCTCCTCGCCCGTCATGTGCGCAAGGCGTCCAAGACGTACGCCGAGCGCCGCTCGTTCCTCCTCGAGACCCTCGCCACGTGGCCGGTCGAGGTGCTCCCGTCGGCGGCCGGCCTGCACCTGTCCGCCTACGCGGAGCTCCCCGCAGACCTGCCAGAACGTGCCGCGGCCGCGGGGCTGGCGCTGGACACGATCGGCGCTCATCGGCTGCTGCCCGGCCGCGACGGGCTGTTCCTAGGCTACGGAGCCGTCCGGACAGAGAGCCTGCCCCGCGGGCTCGAGCTCCTGGCCACCCTCGCGGGCTGGGCGTGAGCGGTCTCGTCCCGAGCGGACCAGCGACCAGGCCAGACCGGCCCCGCCGCAGAGCACCGGGCCGAGCAGGTGGGCACCGGTGAGACCCAGCAGGATCAGCGCGGCGACCATCGAGCAGACCGCTGCCCACCACGACATCGTGCCCCGCGGGAGCAGGCGCAGCGCGGCCGCGGCGCCGACGACGTAGAGCAGGGAGAAGGTCCCCGACGCCATCAGCAGGAGGGCGTCCGTCGAGGTGCCTGCGATCCAGATGACCGCGAGAGAACCGAGCGCGATCGCACTGATGGCGAGCAACGAGCGGCGCGGGATACCGGACCCGGGCTCGGCCAGGAACCGGGGCAACGCACCCTCGCGGGCCAGCGCCGCCCCGAGCCGTGAGCCGCCGGCGAAGTAGGCGTTGATCGCCCCGATGGTCAGCAGCACCGCGACCACGGCCGTCACAGGTCGCGCGGGCTCCCCGAAGCCCAGGACGAGCAGGTCCGCCAGCGGTGCGGCACCGGAGGTGGACCCCAGCGAGGCGACGGTGGCGAAGGCGATCCCGAGGTAGAGCACCGTCACGATCCCGAGCGCCAGGAACGTCGCCCGGCGGATGTCGCGCGCCGGGTCGCGGTACTCGGCCGAGAGCGAGGAGAGGATCTCCCACCCCGCGAACGCCCACACCAGCATCGCCGCCGCGGTGCCGACCGACCCCCAGCCGTGCGGCGCGAACGGCGTCAGCCGCCCTAGCTCGGCGTGCGGCAGCGCCACCAGAACGGCAACCGCGAGCAGCACCGCGATCGCTCCCGCGATCCCCAGCTGCACGCCCCCGGACACCTTGATCCCGAACCAGTTCATCGCGGTGACCAGCACGATGATCCCCGCCGTCGCCGCCAGCGACATGCCCCGGCCCCCACCGAAGGCGTCGGCGACGTACGCCCCGCCGAACCCCGCCGCGACCGGCGCCCCCACGCCGATCGTCAGGTAGAACGCCCAGCCCACCATCGTCGCGATGTGCTGGTTGAAGGCGAGTCGTGCGTACGTCGCCACCCCGCCGCCGTCAGGATGCCGCGCCCCCAGCGCGGCGAAGGTCGCCGCCAGCGGCACCGAGAGCGCGATCAGGGCCACCCAGGCCACGAGCGAGGCCGGTCCGGCCTCGTTCGCCGCCAGCGCGGGCAGGGAGATGACACCGGTGCCGAGCACCGCACCGAGGGTGAGAGCCGCGCCCTGGGGCACGGAGAGTCCGTCGTTCTTCACGCACTCGACGCTAGTGATCGAGGACCCCTCCGCGCCCGGCCAATCCGGCCCCCGTCTCCTGGGCCAATCCGGCGGCCGACCCCGCCTACCGTACGTTCCGCCGCACCCGCTCCTCGTAGGCCGCCCGCGCCGCCGGATCGACGCCCGCGAGCAGCTGCGAGGCGTTGGTGGCCCGGTCGACGAAGTCCTGGAACCGGCGCGGCATCGCCTGGGTGATCTTGGTCAGGGTCTGGGCCCAGTTGGGCACCCAGACCTCGGGCCGCGGCTCGCGGATGACCGACTCGATCGCGGCGGCGACGTCCTCGGGAGTGACCGGCTTCATCCCCTTCGCCTGTGGCACTCCATCGGCCAGCTCGGTCTGCACCACCGCCGGCAGGATCAGCGAGACATCGACCCCGGACGGTGCCAGCTCCATCCGCAGCGCCTCCGAGAAGCCGACGACGGCGAACTTCGAGGCCGAGTAGGTCGCCGCGTCCGGCACCGGCACCCGCCCGACTGCCGAGGCGACGTTGACGATGTGACCCTGCCCTCGATCGACCATGGCCGGTGCGACCGCCTTGATCCCGTTGATCGGGCCGTGCACGTTGACCTCGAAGATCGCCCGGGTGAGCGCGTCCTCCTCCTTCAGGACCGACCCGAGCGGCATGATCCCGGCGTTGTTGACCAGCACGTCCCACGGCCCGAGGTCGGCGACCGACTCGAGGAACGCACGCCAGGATGCGGGGTCGGTGACGTCGAGATGTGCGGCCACGACCCGCGACCCGAACTCGGCGGTCACATCCTCCAGCAGGTCCGGGTCCAGGTCGCCGACGGCGACCGACGCCCCCGCACGGGCCAGCCGCTCGACCGTGGCGCGGCCGATGCCCCGGGCGCCTCCGGTGACGATGACGGAGGTTCCCTCGATCTGGCGTGTCATGACTCTCCTTCGGCGGTGCGGACCATGCTGCGTACGGCTTTTCTGTCGGTCTTGCCCACGCTGGTGACGGGGATGGCGTCCAGGATCAGCACCTCGCGGGGGTACTTGTGCGGCGCGAGCCGCGTCTTGACGAAGGCGATCAGCTCCTCGGGGGTGGTGCGTGCGCCGGGATGGAGAGCGACGGCCGCGACCACCTCCTCGCCCCTCTGAGCGTCCGGGCGGCCGACCACCGCGGCGGCGGTGACGGCCTCGTGGGCGAGCAGCGCGTCCTCGACGTCGCGGGGGAAGACGTTGAACCCGCCCCGGATGATCAGGTCCTTGATCCGGTCGTCGACGTAGAGATAGCCGTCGGCGTCGAAGTGGCCGATGTCGCCAGTGTGCAGCCAGCCGTCGACGACGGTCGCCGCGGTCTGCGCCGGGTCGTTCCAGTAGCCCTGCATCACCCCGGGACCACGCACCCAGATCTCGCCCTCCTCGCCCGTGGGGACGGGTGAACCGTCGGGGCCGGCGATGATCACCTCGGCGTGCGAGAGCGGCTTGCCGACGCTGCCGGGCCGCGACTCCTCGACGGTCGAGGCGGCGATCACCGCGCTCGACTCGGTGCAGCCGTAGCCCTCCAGGATGGTCACCCCGAAGGCCTCCTCGGTCTTCTCCCGCAGCGCCGGCAGCAGCGGTGCGCCACCGCTGCCGAAGGAGCGCAGCGAGCTCAGGTCGTAGTCCTGGTAGGGCTGGTCGAGCAGCATCTGCAGCATCGAGGGCACCACCGTGCTCGACTCCACCCGGTGCTCCTGGGCGAGCTCGAGCCAGCCCTTGGCGTCGAACCACCGCTGCAGCACCGAGCTCTGCCGGCGCGAGGAGTGCATGCCGCTGATCACCACGATCAGGCCGTACGCATGGGAGAGCGGCAGCGGCAGCAGCCACCGTGTCGTGCCCTGGCTCTCCCCGACCCGGCTGAGGGCGTGCCCGGACTCCCACAGCCCGCGGTGGCTCAGCATCACGCCCTTGGCCCGTCCGGTGGTGCCGCCGGTGTAGAGCAGCGCGGCGAGGTCGTCGTCACCGCGAGGGGCGATGTCGATCGGGGCGGCGCTCTCCAGGCTCTCGTACGCCACCGCATCGGTTCCCTCGGCTGTGTCATGAGCTGGGTCCCCGGCGACGATGACGGTGAGCTCGAGACCTTCCGAGGCCGCCTGGATCAGCGGCAGCAGCTCGGGCGTGACGATGGCCGCCGTGGCCCCGGAGTCCTCCAGGATGTGGCGCAGCTCGGGCGGGGTCTGCAGGAAGATCACCGGCGTCACGACCGCGCCGAGGCGCCACAGGGCGCGATAGCTGACGAAGACCTCCGGGGTGTTCATGGTGAGCACCACGACCCGGTCACCGGGCTCGATCCCGAGCTTGCCCAGGCCGCCGGCGACCCGCGCGGACCGCTCGGCGATCTCGGCGGAGGAGTGCCAGGTGCCCTCGAAGAAGACCATCGGGTGGTCGCCGTGACGGGCGTAGGACTCCTCGGCCAGCACCGCCAGGTTGTGCCGGCCCGGAAGCGCGCTCATCCGCGTCTCGGTCATCGCAGCCCCAGCTTCCGCAGCGCCTTGAGCTGCCCGTTGCCCAGCGCGACGAACTTCTCGACCGTCTGCCCCTTGAACGGCCCGACCGGGCCCATCCGGGAGGCCGCGAGGGTCTGGGCGTCGGTGAACTTCCGGATCCCGTCGGCGCCGTGGCGGCGACCGAGCCCGCTCGATCCCATGCCACCCATCCCGGCCTCGATGCTCCCGGCGGCCAGGGCGGCGCCGTCGTTGATGTTCACCGCGCCCGCGCGGATCCGGCGAGCGATCATGTCGGCCTCGCGCACGTTCTTGCTGAACACGCTCGCCGAGAGCCCGGCCTCGCCCTGGTTGGCGATCCGGACCGCCTCCTCGTCGCTGTTCGCGCGGTAGAGCGCGAGGACCGGCCCGAAGGTCTCGCCCAGGCACAGGTCCATCTCGTCGGTGACGCCCTCCAGGACGGTCGGGGCGAAGGCGTACGGACCCACCTCGGCGAGCGGCTCGCCACCGGCCAGCACGGTCGCGCCCTTCGCCACCGCGTCGGCGACGTGGGCGGTGACCTTGTCGAGCTGCGCCTGGGAGGCCAGCGACCCGACGTCGGCCGAGTAGTCGAAGCTCTGCCCGACCACCTGGCTCTCGGTCTCGGCGACCAGCGCCTGGCGGAAGGCGTCGTAGACGGCCTCGTGCACCACCACGCGCTCGATGTGGACGCACATCTGGCCGGTGTTGGCGAAGGCCGCCATCACCGTGCCGCGAGCGGCCTGGGCGAGGTCGGCGTCGCGGCGGACGATGAGCGGGTTCTTCCCGCCGAGCTCGAGCGAGGCGCCGATCAACCGGCCCGCGGCGCGCTGGGCCACGATCCGTCCGGTGGCCGTCGAGCCGGTGAAGGCGACGTAGTCGACGTTGTCGATGACCGCCTCACCTGTGGCCGCTCCCGGCCCGGTCACGACCTGCCAGACGTGCTCGGGCAGCCCCGCCTCGGCCATCAGCGCCCTCGCCCACAGCAGCGTCAGCGGCGCCTGCGGGTCGGCCTTGCTGATCACGGCCGCTCCGGCGAGCAGGGCCGGGATGGCGTCGCCGACCCCGAGGTAGAGCGGGTAGTTCCACGGCGAGATGATCCCGACGACCTGCTTCGGCACCCGCACCTCCTTCACGGAGGTGATGCCGGGGATGGCCCCGCGCACGCGCTTGTCGGCCAGGTACGTCTGGCCGCGCCGGGCGTAGTGGCGGGCGATGGTGCCGACCTGGAGAATCTCCTGCCAGGCGTGGTAGCGGGCCTTGCCCATCTCCCACTGGATCAGGTCGAGCACCTCGTCCTGGCGCTCGACCAGCAGGTCGTGGAAGCGGAGCATGACCTCGGCACGGTCCGAGAAGTCGAGCGTGGCCCAGTCGGGCTGGGCCGCCCGCGCCGCGGCCGCGGCCTCAGCGACGTCCGCGGCGGTCACCGAGGGCACCGGAGCGGTCGGCATCGCGTCGTACGGCGCGGTCGCGGTCAGCGTGCCGTCCCCTCCGGAGACCGGGGCCGAGACCCACCGGGTCCAGGAGGCGAGGCGTGCGTCGTCGACCCATCCGGGACGTACGCTCTCGGTCTCGGTTGTCTTCGTGGTCATCGATCTCCTCAGATCCGGGTCAGGTGGATGGGGTTGCCGTCCTTCGGGAACGGCAGCGAACTGTTGTCGAGAGGGGCGCGGTAGCCGGGGGAGACGCTCCACCGGTACTCGCGCAGGAGCCGGTGCAGGATGGACTTGACCTCCAGGCCGGCGAAGTAGAGACCGATGCACTTGTGCACCCCGCCGCCGAACGGCTCCCACGCCATGCGGTGGCTCTTGTCCTCGCGCCGATGCGGCGCGAACCGCTCGGGGTCGAACACGGTCGGGTTGGTCCAGTAGTCCTCCATCATGTGGCTGAACTGGACCCCGACCATCACGCCGGTGTCGGCGGGGATGCGGACGCCGAGGAGGCGGGTCTCCTTGACCGTACGCCGGATCAGCGCCGGCACCGGGGCACGCAGCCGCAGCGCCTCCTTCATCACCAGGTCGAGGCTCTGCAGGCTCTCGAGCTCGGGCATGGTCGGAGCCGGCCCGAGTGCAAGCGACTCCGCGCGGCAGCGCTGCTGCCACTGCGGATGCTGGCCGAGGTACTGCAGCATCGTCGAGGTGGTGATGGTCGAGGTGTCGTGGGCGGCCATCATCAGGAAGATCATGTGGTTGACGACGTCCTCGTCGCTGAACCGCTCGCCGTCGTCGGTCTCGATGTGGCACAGCACCGAGAAGATGTCGTCGCTCTGCTTCGCGCGTTTGGCGGGAAGGTAGTGGCGCAGGAACCCCTCGAGCACCTTCCGTCCACGGAAAGCCCTGCCCCAGCGGGTCAGCGGCACATCGGCACGTACGACCCCGGGGGCCGCCTGCACGCAGGCGATGAACGCCTTGTTGACCCGGTCCATCTCGGCACGGCTGGTCTCGGAGGCCCCACCCATGAAGATGTCCGCGGCGATGTCGAGGGTGAGCTGCTTGAGTCGCGGGTAGGCCTGGAACGCCGGAGTGTGGGCCCAGCCGCGCATGCCACGTGCGATCGCCGGGTGCATCGCGGTCGTGTAGGTGGCGAGCCGGTCCCGGGTGAAGGCCTCCTGCATGATGCGGCGATGGGCGTGGTGCTCGTCGAGGTCGAGCAGCATCAGGCCACGGTCGAAGAAGGGGCCGACGATCTGTCCCCAGGCCGGCCCGTTGGCGTACGCCTTCTCCTTGTTGCGCAGCACTGCCTCGCACGCGTCGGGGCCGAGCACGACCACCCCGGTCTCGCCGGCACGGAAGAACGGCGAGACCGGGCCGTACGTCTCCCACTGGTGCCGGTAGAAGCCGACCGGGTCGCGCGAGTAGTCCAGCAGCCGGCCGACCCAGGGGAGGCCGCGGTCGCCGGGCACGAGTCGTGGGACCTCTCGAAGCGCCTCGGTCGCTGTCATGGTGCCTGATCCATCGTGTCCGACCTCCCGGTCCCGAGTGACTCTGCTGAGGGTAGTCAACTAGAACATGTTCCCGCAGCCGATCGGCGGGCATGGATGGGCATCGTGCGTTGTTGAGGTGTGCGTGGAGAGCTACGAATCAGTGGTGATCGGTGCCGGTCAGGCCGGTCTGTCGGCTTCCTACCACCTCAGCCGGCTGGGCGTACGCCACGTCGTGCTCGACGCCGAGCGGCGCCCCGGTGGCGCCTGGCAGCACCGCTGGGACTCGCTCACCATGCACGACGTGCACGGCGTCGCCGACCTGCCGGACGGGCGGGCGCCGGGGGAGTCCGGCGAGCGCGCCAACGTCGCGGTGCCGGGCTGGTTCGGTCTCTACGAGTCGCTGCACTCGCTTCCGGTCGAGCGGCCGGTCTCGGTGAAGTCGGTGACCTCGGTCGGCGACCTGCTGGCGGTGCATGCTGCCGACGGTCGCACCTGGTTCACTCGTACGCTGGTCAACGCGACCGGGACCTGGACGCGGCCGTTCGTCCCGCACTACCCGGGGGCCGCGACCTTCCTCGGGGAGCAGGTGCACACCCACGACTATCCGGGTGCTGCTCACTTCCGGGGCAAGCGCGTCGCCGTCGTCGGTGGGGGAGCCTCGGCGGTGCAGTTCCTCGGCGAGCTGGCACCGATCACCGATGTGCTCTGGGTGACCCGGCGTGAGCCGGTCTGGCGCGCCGACTTCGACGCATCGCGTGGGCGGGAGGCGGTGAGCTTGGTGGCTGAGCGGGTCGAGGCAGGGCTGCCACCGGCGAGCGTCGTCAGCGTCACCGGACTCTCGCTGCGTCCGCAGGAGCAGGAGGCCGCGCGGCTCGGGGTCTACGAGCGCCGGCTGCCGATCTTCTCGCGGATCGAGCCGTCCGGGCTGCGATGGTCGTCTGGTGCGTTCGAGCCCGTCGACGCGATCCTGTGGGCCACCGGCTTCCGGCCCGCCGTCACCCACCTCGCGCCGCTCCATCTGCGGAGCTCCCACGGAGGGATCCCGCTGCTGCGCGAGTCCGCCGACGTCCAGACCGCCGTCACCGCTGCGTACGACCCGCGCGTCCAGCTCGTCGGCTACGGCCCCTCGGCCAGCACCATCGGAGCCAGCCGTGCCGGCCGGGCCGCTGCCCTCGCGGTCCGGCGGCAGCTGACCGAGGAGGGTCAGCTCGTGGCTCGGTGAGCCTTCCTCTACGGCGAGGTCACAGCGCGCCGAGGTCGGCGGAGATCCAGTGCTCCGGCGTCAGCCGGATCGTCACCTCGGGCGGAAAGCTCGCCGCCTGCGCCAGGTACGCCTCGGCTGCCTGGGGAGGCAGGTACCGTCGTGCCATCGCCTCTGCTTCGCCCTCGGCGGCATCCGCGATCTGCACGGGTCCCTCGATCGAGACGTACCTGACCGTCGGCTCGAGGCGTTCGACCATCAGCGTGCAGCGTCCTGCTTCGCGGATCAGTCTGGTCTTCAGGGAGTCCTTTCCCGTGACGATCCATGCGTCGCCGCCGGGGGTGTAGTCGTACCAGATCGGGACTGTCAGGGGTGCTCTTCCGTTCTGCCGGGCCACTGAGAGGGCTGCGATCAGGGGTTGGGTGAGGAACTCTTGGCGGTCGTCGAGTGAGATGCCCATGCTTTCGACCGTACGGCGCCCATCTCATCTTGTCGCGCGACCTTGCCCTCGAGTCGGCGCATCTGTCTCGCCGCTGGTTGAGCCGTCCCCCCGCTGGTCGAGCCGCTGCTGCCTCTGCTGGTCGAGCCTCTGGTGCCCCTCCGCGGTCGAGCCCCTGGTCCCCCGCTGGTCGAGCCGCGAGCGCCAGCGAGCGTGTCGAGACCAACACGGTCGCTTCCGGGTCTGGTCGTGGTGTTTCGACCTTGTTGAGTTCGTTCTGGCGGTTGTCGGGGACTGTTTCTTCGGGGGACCGGGGGCCGCCGACCCTTTCTGGAGGGTGTTCTCGATCTGGTCCGGCGTCAAGGACGCCCTGCGGGCGCCGGCTTCGCCGGCCGCTTCGCGGTCCTGGACTCCGGACCAGATCGAGAAAAGATTTGGCTGGCTATCGGGCGGCGGCCCGGGTGTGGCGCGGAGGGGCTCTTGCTGGGACCAGTGGGGCTTGTAGGGGTGGAGGGGTGGCCCTTCGGGCCACTACGGCGCCCATCTCATCTTGTACCATCCAGAGAAGCGACGTCGTTCGCTCACCGCGAAACTTGCCTCTGACCTGCACCTATAGGTGGCTAGGTATCCCCTTGCGGGCGTAGAATCAGACCCATCACGACACACCTCTGAGGGGAGGGATCACGATGAGTCTCGAGCGCGACGTCGACCACTGGGGAAACAACCCCGGTGATGCGATCGACACAGCTCTTGCTGCCATCGAGTCCTCCCTCCACGACCTGCTCGCCAGCGACCCCGCCTATTGGTGGACCTCGACCAAGAAGGACCTGCTGGCCCGTCTGGAGACCATCCAGACCCAGCAGGCCGCGTTGAAGCTCCGAGTGCTCGCGTCATCTGGCGATATCGCCGAAGAGACCGGCGACAAGGACGCCTCCGCTTGGATGCGTGCCGAGCTCTTGGTCGACAAGGCGGTGGCCCGGTCGCAGATCAAGCTCGCCACCAAGATTGCCAAATACGAGGTCGTTGCTGATGGCCTTGCCGCCGGTGTCGTCTCCCAGGACAAGGCCCGCGTGATCACGACGGCGTTGGACAAGATCGAGGCCGACCCGGTCGCCACCACAGAGGACCTGGTCTTGGCCGAGAAACTCCTGGTCGACTACGCCACCCGGCTCACCGCGAACGAGTTAGCGATCGTCGGTCGGAAGATCCTGGTCGAGATCGACCCGGCCAGGTTCGACGACGCCGAAGCCCAAGCCCTCCTCGCCGAAGAAGAACGCGCCCAGCAGAAGACCGCACTCCGGGTCTGGGACAACCACGACGGCACCGTCGGGTTCGACGGCGTGCTGCCGGTCTCGGTCGGGATGAGGTTCAAGCGGCTGGTCGAGGCCTACGCCCAACCCCGCAAACAACAACTGGTCGAGAAGGGCGCGGCGCTGCCGCCGTGGGAGCGGTTGATGGGGCAGGGGTTCTCGCGGCTGCTGGATACCCTCGATCCGGCCAGCCTGCCCCGCCACGGTGGCGACGCCACCACCATCAACGTGGTGATCTCGCTCGAGGAGCTCCGCAAGGACCTCGGCACCGCCACGCTGGGCTACGACGAGACCAACGGCACCACCATCACCGCCGCCGAGGCCCGGCGGATGGCCTGCAATGCGACCATCATCCCGTGGGTGTTGGGCAGCGAGGGTGAGGTCCTTGACGCCGGCCGAGCCAGCAGGTTCTTCCAACCGATCCAGCGCAAGGCACTCCGGCTGCAGGCCAAGTGCTGCCAAGCCGAAGGGTGCGACATGCCACCCGAATGGTGCGACGCCCACCATCTCAACCCCTGGGCTGCGGGCGGGAAGACCAACCTGAAGGACGGGGCCTTGTTGTGTTCACACCATCACCGTCTGGCCCACGCCCCGGCGTACCTCCATGAGCGACTACCGGATGGCACCATCCGGTTCACCCGCCGCTCCTAACCGGCTGGTGAGAAACCACGACACCGGGCCGTGCCCCTCGGGCCTGACGACACACGACACACGGCCGTCGACCGGTCTCAGCTCTCGCTGACGCCGCCGGTCCGGTGCCCACATGATCGGCCCGGCCACCCTTTCGCGACTCCACACTCGCCATCTCCCTGCTGGCAGGGACACTTCCCCACTGCAGCGAAGGCCCCCCACGCTCCGGAGGATGGGGAATGCTCGCACCCGTGGGGCACTCTTCCGGCGAGTGGGGAACTCGTGACCCAGCCCGCACCGAACCCGACGCCACCAAAGCCCCGGCCGCTTGTGATCCATTCACAAGGTCACGCCCACTGCCATAGGCATCCACAAGGCACCAGGCCTCCCCGCACAACAGTCACGGCCCCCAAGCCGGTACCCAACTGAGCCTGCGGCGGCCAAACAGCCCGCCGAAGTAGCCACGCCCATGTGGGCGGCCGACCACGAGCAGCGTGGAAGTTGGTCGCCAGGGGAAACTAGGTGGCATGCGACGGATCGGCGTGCTGGGCGGGATGAGCTGGGAGTCGACGGCGGAGTACTACCGCCTGCTCAACGAGATCACCGCGAAGCGGCTCGGCGGGCTGCACTCGGCGGACCTGCTCCTACGGTCGGTGGACTTCGCCGACATCGAGGAGATGCAGGTCGCCGGCGAGTGGGAGCGGGCGGGGGAGCGCCTCGCCGAGGAGGCGGCGACGCTCAGCGACGCCGGGGCCGAGGTGATCGTGCTGGCCACCAACACGATGCACAAGGTGGCCGGGGCGCTGGAGGAGACGTACGGGGAACGGTTCCTGCATCTCGGTGACACGACGGCGGCCGCGGTCAACGCCTCAGGCGTCAGGCGGGTGGGGCTCCTCGGGACCGGCTTCACGATGTCGCAGCCGTTCTACGCCGACCGGCTGCGTGGCCACGGACTGGAGGTCACCGTCCCCACCGAGGCGGACCAGGAGACCGTCCATCGGATCATCTACGAGGAGCTGTGCCTGGGGACGTTCCTGGACAGCTCCCGGCAGGCGTACCTCGAGGTCATCGACCGTCTCGTCGCCGCCGGCTGCGAGGGCGTCGTCCTGGGCTGCACCGAGATCGAGCTGCTGCTGCCGATCGAGACGTACGCAGGTGTGCCGCTGTTCCCGACGACCCGGCTGCACTGCGAGGCCGCGATCGAGGCGGCCCTCAGCGACTGACGGTGGCCCACTCCTCGGCGAGGATCGCGTAGGAGAGGCCGTCGAGCCAGCCGCGGGTGCGGTGCAGAGAGTCCTTGACGGTGTGCGACTCGCGCCGCATCCCGAGGCGCTCCATGAGTCGCCAGGAGGCCTCGTTGTCGGCGAAGCACTCCGCGACGACCCGGCGCAGGGCGAGGGGGCCGAAGCAGGCGTCGAGCACGGCACGTACGGCCTCGGTGGCGTAGCCGTTGCCCTGGTGGGCAGGGTCGATCGTCCAGCCGAGCTCGGCCTGGGTGCCGTTGGCCCGCTCGCGGACCTCGGTCTGCGACCACGGGTCGGTGATCCGCAGCATGAGGTCGCCGACGATGACGCCGTCACGCTCGATGACCAGGGCGGGTCCGATGACGTCGGGGTGCTCGAAGACCTTGCGGTAGGCCTCGAGGTCCGCGAACGCGGTCGTCACCCATTCAGCCACCTCGGGAAGCCCGCGAAAGGCCCACGTCGGCTCGATGTCGGCGGGCACCATCCGGCGGACCACCAGGCGCTCGGTGTGCAGCGGCCACTCGGCCTTCACCAGCGGATCAGGTCGGGTGTCGATCATGCGCCCACCTTCGCACCAACCCGCTCCGGGACGCCACCGAGTTCTTCGGGGAGGCCGCCGGGGAGGTCGGCGTGGTGTACGACCAGGGAGGTGACCGCGCGGGTCAGGCAGACGTAGAGGCGGCGGAGGCCGGTGTCACGGGTGGGTTCCCCGGCGACGATCCCGACCGGGTCGGAGACGACCACGTGGTCGAACTCGAGTCCCTTCGCCAGCGAGGCGGGTACGAGGTCGAGATGGGCGTCGAACTCGGTCTCCTCGTCAGCCATCACCCCGATCTCGGCGAAGGCGAGCCCGGCCTCGGTCAGCTCGGCGCGGGCGGCCGCCAGCGCGGCGTCGGGCACGATCAGCCCCACCGACCCCGGCCGCTCCAGGGCAGCCCCGAGCGCCTCCACGACCGATGAGCTGGTGAACGTCAGGTCACCGCGCGTGCGTCGCACCGCGATCGGCGGCTCCAGGTCGGGGGCGATGCGGGGGAGGAGGCGGGCCGCGTACGCGATCACGTCGGCGGGGACGCGGAAACCGCGGGTCAGCTGCTCGACGTGGCCGTCGGGCTTGCCGAGATGCTTCAGCGCGGAGGCCCACGACGAGGAGGCCCACGGCGTGGTCGCCTGGGCGAGGTCGCCCAGGATCGTCAGCGACCCCGTGGTCGAGCGGCGGCCGAGCGCGCGCAGCATCATCGCGGAGAGGTCCTGGGCCTCGTCGGCGACGATGTGAGCCACCGACGGAGTCCGCTCGAGCAGGTCGGCGATCTCGTCGAGGAGCACCAGGTCGGCCAGCGACCAGCGCGCGGTGCCGGCCGAGCGCGGCGGCTTCTCCCAGAGCAGGCTCGCCTGCTCCGTCTCGGAGAGGAGCCCGTCGGCGACCTCCGCCAGCCAGGCCGCGTCTGTGAACAGCCGGAACAGGACCCGGGCGGGCTTCAGATCGGGCCAGAGCGCGGCGGCGTAGTCCTTGACCGGCTTCGCCCGCGCCACCGCGTCGTGCACCCGGTCGTCGGGCGAGTCGCCCGAGCGCTCCATCTGCACCAGCACCCGGTGGGCCAGGGCGCGCGGGAGCAGGGCCCGGGCCGCCGCGTACCTGAGATCGTTGGCGCGCAGCCCCTCCAGCGCCTCCCGCGCCTCTGAGGACGGCACCCGCCACCGCCGCGAGCCGCGCGGGACGACCAGAGCCTCCTCCGGCGATCCGACGTGGGACCAGACCGCCCGGTGAAGCAGCTCGGCCATGCGTACGTCGCCCTTCAGCGTCGCCACCGGCGCGGGCTCCTCCGCGCGGACGGCGCCGTTGGTGCTGACCAGCTCAGCGATCGTCGACTGCTTGGCCTCGACCTCACCCAGGGCGGGAAGCACGTCGCGGATGTAGCGCAGGAACGAGGCGTTGGGGCCGATGATCAGGACCCCGCGCCGGGTCAGCTGGTCGCGGTGCGCGTAGAGCAGGTACGCGGCCCGGTGCAGCCCCACGGCCGTCTTCCCCGTCCCCGGCGCACCCTGCACGACGATCGTCTGGGACAGGTCGGCGCGGACCAGGACGTCCTGCTCGGGCTGGATGGTGGCCACGATGTCGCGCATCGGCCCTACGCGCGGCCGCTCGATCTCGGCCTCCAGGATCGCCGAGTGCTCCTGGCCGGCCCCGGCCCCCACCTCGGTCAGCGACTCGTCCTCGAACGCCGTCAGCTCCCCGTGGGAGAAGCCGTAGCGCCGCCTGCGCGCGAGCCCCATCGGCTCGGTCCGCGACGCCCGGTAGAACGGGACGCTGACCGGAGCCCGCCAGTCGACCACCATCGGGTCGCCCGCACTGTCGGAGATGTGGCGCCGCCCGATGTGGAAGGACTCGCCTCCCACGGCATCGGTCCGGTCGATCCGGCCGAAGAAGAGCGGTACGTCCGGATCGTCGGCGAGCTGCTCCAGGCGTTGCGCGAGGGTGGCGTCGAGGATCTCGGCGCTGACCCAGTTGCCGGCCGTGGAGGAGTCCAGCGACTCCACCTTCCGCCGCATCCGGGCCAGATCGTTCCGGGAGGCGGCCAGATGGGCGCGCTCCGCGTCGAGGTCGTCTACGGGCATGGCTGGTTCATCGCTTCTCCGTCAGCGGCAGGGTTCGATGGGGGCACGGGTCAAAGGCACCAACATAGGCGACCACGGAGTGGGCGCCCAACTGGTTATCGCTGACGGCGTTGGGCATCGGGATGCACAATTGGTGCGTGAGCCTGTTCGATCGCTTCCGACGCCGCGGGACGCGCATGAGCCGTCCGACGGGCGAGAGCTACACCGGATCCACAAGGGTGCGCGCCGCGGACTCCACCGACCAGCAGCATCTCGAGCAGTTCGTGACGACCCGACGTGGTGTCGAGGGGTTCGTCGAGCCGCGCACCGTCGTCAGCGAGGTGACTCTGCTGCTGGTCGCGCACGACGGCGAGTGGACCCGGCGGCGAGTGCCGTCGGCGCAGTGGGCGCACAAGTTCGCCAACCAGCACCAGGTCCCCTCCTACGACGCCGCGGTGGTGGGCGTACCGCAGCGGATGCGCGACTACAACCGGCGCCAGAGGCAGCAGGGTTGATCTAGTCTTTGCCGACGTGGGTGAGGACCTGATGATCTCGGCGCGCGGGCTGCGCAAGTCCTTCGGCGACTTCGAGGCGGTACGCGGCATCGACGTGTCCGTGCGCCCCGGTGTGGCCTTCGGTTTCCTGGGCCCCAACGGCGCCGGCAAGTCCTCGACGATGCGGATGATCTGCTGTGTCTCGCCGCCCAGCGGGGGAGAGCTGCGGGTCTTCGGGATGGATCCGGCCAAGGACGGGCCGAAGATCAAGGCGCGGCTCGGGGTGTGCCCGCAGGAGGACACCCTCGACGTCGAGCTCAACGTCTACGACAACCTCTTCGTCTACGGGCGCTACTTCGGGCTGCCGAGGGCCGAGGTGAAGGGCCGGATCGAGGAGCTGCTCGACTTCGTCCAGCTCACCGACAAGGCCAAGGCCAAGGTCGACGACCTCTCCGGCGGCATGAAGCGACGGCTGACGATCGCCCGGAGCCTGATCAACCGTCCCGAGATCCTGGTGCTCGACGAGCCGACCACCGGCCTGGACCCCCAGGCCCGCCACGTCATCTGGGACCGGCTCTTCCGGCTCAAGCAGGCGGGCGTGACCCTGCTGCTGACCACCCACTACATGGACGAGGCCGAGCAGCTCTGCGACGAGCTCGTGGTCATGGACCAGGGCCGGATCGTGGCCCACGGGACGCCGCTGGGACTCATCCAGCAGCACTCCACGCGCGAGGTCGCCGAGCTGCGCTTCGGCGTCGGTGAGCACGAGGCGCTGGCGGCCAAGGTCGAGGACCTCGCTGAGCGGGTCGAGGTGCTGCCCGACCGGCTGCTGCTCTACAGCGACGACGGCGAGGCGGTCATCGAGGCCGTCCACAGCCGCGACCTGTCGCCGGTGGCCACCCTCGTGCGGCGCTCCTCGCTCGAGGACGTCTTCCTGCACCTGACCGGCCGGACCCTGGTGGACTGATGACCGACTACGCCGACTCGGCACCGGCGACCCCGCCGACGGCACCCGCCGGGCTGGTCTCCGGCGCCCTGCGGATGGGCGACTACTGGCTCACCGTCCTGGCGCGCACCTGGAAGGGCGGGGTGATCACCACCTTCGTGACGCCCTTCTTCTACGTGCTGGCACTCGGCGTGCTGCTCGGAGAGTTCGTGGAGGCCGATCCGGCCACCCTCGAGGGTGCCGACTCCTATCTGGCGTTCGTCGCGCCGGGCATGGTCGCCGCCCACGCGATGACGATCGCCTTCTCCGAGATGACCTATCCGGTCTACGGGATGGTCAAGTGGCAGCGGATCTACTTCTCGATGATCGCCTCGCCGCTCACCGCCTCCCACATCGTGCTGGCCCAGCTGGGCTTCCTGATGCTGCGTACGTTGTTCGCCTGCGGGGTCTTCCTGCTGGTCCTGGCGCCTTTCGGGGTCTTCGAGACGTGGTGGGGCGTGCTGACGGCGTGGTTGGTACAGGGGCTGGTCGTGCTCGCCTTCGGGACGCCGGTGCTGCTGTTCTCGCTCTCGATCAAGGGCGAGGAGTCCTTCGCGCTGATCTTCCGGCTGGGGATGATCCCGCTGACGCTGTTCTCCGGCACGTTCTTCCCCGTCGCCAACCTCGGGCCGGTGCTGGAGAAGGTCGCGATGGCCTCGCCGCTGTGGCAAGGGGTCAACCTGACCCGGATGCTCGCGCTGGGCGAGATCGACTGGGCGCTGGCCGCGGTCCATGTCGGCTATCTCGGGCTGCTCGCGGGCGTGTGCTGGTGGCTCGCGGTGCGCAGGCTTGGCGAGAGGCTGGTCTCCTGAGATGGCGCTCTTCACCGCCGCCGTGGGCGCCACCGTCGCCCGGCCGCTGCGAGGCGGCGCGGCCGCCCGGCTGCTGCTGTGGCGCAACATCCTGGTCTACCGGCGCGCCTGGCTGGTCTTCATCACCGGCTTCCTGGAGCCGGTCTTCTACCTGTTCTCGATCGGCATCGGCGTGGGTGCGATGGTGGTCGGCTTCGAGTACGCCGGGAAGCCGGTCGACTATCGCGAGTTCGTCGCGCCCGGGATGATCGCGGCCTCGGCGATGAACGGGTCGCTGCTCGATGCGACGTTCAACTTCTTCTTCAAGCTGAAGTACAACAAGCTCTACGACCAGATGCTGGCCACCCCGCTGCGTACGGTCGACATCGCGGTCGGCGAGATCCTCTGGAACCAGCTGCGCAGCGGGATCTACGTGACCGCGTTCCTGCTGATCATGGTCGCGATGGACCTGGTCCACTCGTGGTGGGCGCTCCTCGTGGTCCCGGCGGCGCTGCTCATCGGGTCGGCCTTCGGGGCTGTCGGGATGGCCCTGACGACGTACATGACCTCCTGGCAGGACTTCGAGAAGGTCACCCTCGCGATGATGCCGATGTTCCTGTTCAGCGCGACCTTCTTCCCGGTCACGGCCTATCCGGAGTGGCTGCGCTGGATCGTGGAGGTCACGCCGCTCTACCGGGGTGTCGTGCTCTGTCGAGAGCTGACGCTCGGGGTGCCGTCGTGGGGCTCGCTGGTCTCGGTGGTCTATCTCCTTGCGTTCGGCGCCATCGGCCTCGTCGTCGTGCGGCGCCGGCTCGACTCCCTACTGCTGACCTGAGCGGCAGCAAGTCGCGTCTCACAGGCAGGATCTCGCTCGTGAGGTTTCCGGTGGGCCGTCAAGATTGACCTCATGACATATGAAGCGATCACGCCCGACACCAAGGACTGGACCTGGGTGCTCGACCGGCCCTGCCCGGAGTGTGGCTTCATCGCCGGTGCCGTGACCGCGGACCAGCTGCCCGAGATCGTGCGGGACAACGCGACCTACTGGGAGATCTACCTGGCCGCCGACAACGCCCGCGAACGCCCCCGTCCCGGGGTGTGGTCGGCACTGGAGTACGGAGCGCACGTACGCGACGTGCACCGCATCTTCGCCGAGCGGCTGCAGCAGATGCTGACCGAGGACGAGCCGCGCTTCGCCAACTGGGACCAGGACGTGACCGCCCGCGAGGACGACTACGCCGGCCAGGACCCGGCTGTCGTCGCGGAGCAGCTGATGGACGCCGCCGACGAGATCGCGACGATCTACGAGAAGGTCCCGCCGGACGCGTGGGGCCGCCGCGGGACCCGGTCCAACGGCGACGTGTTCAGCGTCGAGTCGCTGGGCCGCTACCACCTCCACGACGTCGTCCACCACCTGTGGGACGTACGCTCGGCCGCCAAGCGGGCGACCGTCGCCGCCTACGACGCCGGCGTCGCGACGTACGTCCAGGGCAGCTCGTTCTCCGAGGAGAACCGCTCGGTCCTGGACAGGTTCCTGGCCGTGCTCGAGCCCGGCGACCACGTGCTCGAGATCGGCACCGGGCCGGGCCACGACGCGAAGGCCCTCGAAGCCGGGGGAGTGCGGGTGCGGCGCACCGACATCAGCGAAGGGTTCGTGGCGCACCTGCGCAAGCAGGGGTACGCCGCGGCCTGCCTGGACCCGCTGACCGACGACCTGCGCGACCCGGTCCACCCCGACGTCCCCTATGCCGCGGTCTGGGCCTCGGCGACGCTGCTGCACGTGGCCCGCGACGACCTCGGGACGGTGCTCGCCCGGCTCGCCGAGGTGACCCGCCCCGGCGGCGCGCTGCACGTGTCGATGAAGGAGGGCGACGGCGAGGAGTGGACCGACCGCGGTCACATCGAGGCTCCCCGCCTCTTCGTCTACTGGCGCGAGCCCGCGCTCCGGGAGGCGCTGGCCGAGGCCGGCTGGGAGGTGCTCGAGGTCGGGCACGCCGACGGGCGCCTCGGCGACGTCTGGCTCGACGTCCTCGCCCGCAGGCCCGACCGAGCCTGAGTAGCATTCGGGGCGATGAGACACACGGAGTTCTGGACCCGGATGGATGAGGCGCTCGGCGCGGGCTACGCGCGAGCGTGGGCACGCCAGTTCGTCATGGGCGACCTGAGCGGGCGCACCGCCCAGGAAGCCCTCGACGACGGCGTCCCGCCCAAGGAGGTCTGGGCCGCGGTGTGGAAGGCCCTGGAGCTGCCGGCGCGTGAGCGGTGACGCTGGCCGCACCGGCCTCGGTGGCCGCGGTCCAGAAGCGCACCATCCTCACCCTGGTCGCCAACCAGGCGGTCGGCGCGATGGGCATCACGATCGGCATCGCGACCGCCTCCCTGCTGGCGCGCGACCTGTCCGGCTCGGAGTCGATGGCCGGTCTCTCCCAGACGACCCAGGTGCTCGGCGCCGCCGTGGCTGCGTACGTCCTGGGGCGGGTGATGGACGCGCGTGGGCGCCGGTTCGGGCTGGTGGCGGGCTACCTGCTCGGGGCGGCCGGTGGGCTGCTGGCGGTGCTGGCCGGCGTGGTCGGCTCGATGATCCTGCTGCTGGTCGGGGCGGTGCTGCTGGGTGCGACCACCGCGGCGAACAACGGCGCGCGCTACGCAGCCACTGACCTGGCACCCGCCAGGAGCCGTGCGCGGGCGCTGTCGGTCGTGGTCTGGGCCACGACGTTCGGTGCGGTGATCGGCCCCAACCTGACCGGCGTCGCCGAGATCTTCTCCGACGCCGTCGGGATCCCGGTGCTCACCGGTCCGTTCGCGATCGGGTCGATGGGGATGCTGGCCGCCGCACTGGTGGTCGGGGTCTTCCTGCGACCCGACCCGCTGCTGGTCGCCCGGGAGGGTGCTCCGGCCACGGAGAAGGCGAAGGGAACGAGCTGGCGCCGGGCGATCGCCGTCATCCGGGAGCGGCCCGCGCTGGCGGCGGCGGTCGTCGGGCAGGCCGCGGCGCACGCCACGATGGTGGCGGTGATGGTGATGACCCCGCTCCACATGGAGCACGGCGGCGCCGGCCTGGAGATCATCGGACTGGTGATCAGCGGGCACGTCCTGGGCATGTTCGCCTTCGCGCCGGTCGCCGGCTGGCTGGCCGACCGCGTCGGCCGGGCCGACGTGATGGCGCTGGGCGGCGGAGTGCTCCTGGTGTCCCTGGTCCTGTGCGCCGCCGCGCCGGAAGGCAGCTCCGGGCGGATCTTCGTCGGGCTCTTCCTGCTCGGTCTCGGCTGGTCGTTGGCCACGATCGCGGCGGCCACCTCGGTCGCCGATCACACCCCGATCGAGGTGCGCGCCGACGTCCAGGGCACCGCCGACCTGATCATGGGTGTCGCCGCTGCTTCCGCCGGGGCTGTGTCGGGAGTCGTCGTCGACGTGGCCGGATATCCGACGCTCGCGCTCGGCACGATCCTGCTGGTCGCGGTGCTGTTCGGGGCTGCGTACGTGGCCCGTCGGGCGGCCTGAGAAGGCAGGGCCCGCAGCTGCGGGCCCTGCCCCTGCCGGGATCCTCAGCCGAGGAGCTTCTCCATGGTCTCGATCTCGGTCGACTGCGACTCGATGATCGTCCCGGCCAGGTCGACGGCCGGCTTGAACCGGCCCTCGCCCTGCTCGGTCTCGGACATCTCGACCGCACCCTCGTGGTGCTCGACCATCATCTCCAGCCACATGTCCTGGAACTCGGCGTCGGAGGCCTTCTCCAGGGCATCCATGTCCTCGCCCGACATCATCCCGGGCATGTCCGCGTCCATGCCCGCCATCGAGTCGGACATGCTGCTGTCACCGTCGTCGCCGTGACCCTCGTGGCCGCCGTTGACGTGGTCGCGCATCGTCGCGGGCACGTCCTCGCCCCACTGCAGGAGCCAGCCGGACATCGTCTCGATCTCGGGGCTCTGCGCCGCGCGGATCGAGTCGGCCAGCTCCTGGACCTCGGGGTCGAGCGAGCGGTCCATGGTCAGGTCGACCATCGACAGCGCCTGGGCGTGGTGCTGGATCATGTCGCTCGCGAAGGCGACGTCGGCCTTGTTGTGCTCGGTCTCCGAGAGCTTCTGAGGTTTCTTGGCATCCTCGCCGCTGCCGCCGCAGGCGGACAGGGTGAGCAGCACGGCCAGGCCGGCCGCGGCCCAGGTCGAGCGGATGAGGGGTCGTTGCGTACGCATCTGTTGTTTTCTCCTTGTCATGTGCTGTGTCGGGCATCGCTGACCCACCCGCGATGGCGGGTGCGGTCAGGGCCGCTCAGCACCTGATGACGGAGAACGCCCACTCCGGTGGCGGGCCGGTCGCGGGAGGCGTGCGGAAGGGCGTGGACCCGGTGGCCCGGGGTGAGCTGCCGGTCCGGGTGAACCACCAGGCAGGAGTACGCCGCCGCAGCCCGCTCAGCAGCAGCGCGCCCGCGGCGAGCAGGAACGCTGCGCACAGCATCATCGCCGTATGTTCGTCCCCGCCCTGGTGACCGGTGTGGTCGGCGGCACCGGTGGCCGCGTGGTCAAGGGCGTGGGCGTGCTCCATGTGCGCGGCGGGCAGGCTCAAGGTGCCGTGCTCGCCGTCGGTGCCGGTGCCGTGCATGCTCAGCGCGTGCATGGCCAGCAGACCGGCGACCGTGACCACGACCGCCGCCAGCAGACCGGCGCGTGCGACCACCCGGGTCGTCCGCCGCCGTCCTCGCACTGTCCACACACCGCAACACCTTAGGGAGTCGTCAGCGGTTGGACAAAGCGGGCTCCCGAGGCGGATATCACTTGCGAGTGCATACCCCCATGGGGTATGAATGAGATGTAGGAACACCGAACGATCGAGCAAGGGGAGCGACATGATGTCGCATGACGAGCACCTGCACGCTGGGCACGACCACGCCGGACATCAGCACGCGATGCACGGGGGCCACGGCGACCACTCCGCGCACGGCGGCGGATCCGGGGTGAACGCGATGGCGGCCAGCGCCACGCTGCACTGCCTCACCGGGTGCGCGATCGGCGAGATCGCCGGACTGATGATCGGCACCGCGATCGGGCTCAGCACGGGGTGGACGATCGCCCTGGCCGTCGCGCTCGCGTTCGTCTTCGGCTACGCCCTCTCGACGCTGCCGCTGCTCAAGTCGGGCATGGCCGTCGGTGCGGCGCTCAGCGTCGTGCTGGCCGCCGACACCCTCTCGATCGCCACGATGGAGCTGGTCGACAACCTGGTCATGGCGCTCATCCCCGGCGCCATGGAGGCCGGGCTCGTCAATGTCGTGTTCTGGGTGGGGATGATGATCGCGCTCTCGGTGGCCTTCGTGGCGGCCTTCCCGGTCAACCGCTACCTGCTCAAGCGGGGCAAGGGGCACGCGCTGACGCACCAGTATCACGGCGCGGAGCCGGTCCAGGAAGGCGTACGCCGCTTCATTCCGTCCTTCTCCAGCGGCGCGCTCGCGGCGGTGATCATCGCGTTCATGCTCGGTGGCCTGTCGGTCGCGATCGCCGATGAGATCGGTGACGGCCCGGCTCCGGTCGAGGAGGTCGAGATGCAGGGCCACTGAGGATCCGGCGACCTCGACACGCCCGAACAGGTGTTCACATCGAACGCTTGTTCGGGCTAGTGTGTGGTAGTAGGTGGAGCGTGGTTCGTGCAATCGCCCAGGCAAAAACCGGGTCGTGAAACACCGTGCCAGAGGGTCCCGTTCAAAACTGTCGGTGGTCCCGTCTAGCGTCTGCCTTGATGACGACGAAGACACGTGGACAAGCGGCAGGCAAGGGGAAGAAGTCTTCCCCTCAGGAAGGAAAGAACATGGCGGCAGGTGATCGCGAGAAGGCATTGGACGCCGCTCTCGCCAACATCGAGAGGCAGTTCGGCAAGGGCTCGGTCATGCGGCTGGGCGATGAGACCCGGGCTCCGCTGGAAGTGATCCCGACCGGCTCGATCGCGCTCGACGTGGCGCTGGGGCTGGGCGGTCTGCCCCGCGGGCGGGTCGTGGAGATCTACGGTCCGGAATCCTCGGGTAAGACGACGGTGGCCCTCCACTCGGTCGCCAGCGCGCAGCGTGCCGGCGGCATCGTGGCCTTCATCGACGCCGAGCACGCGCTCGACCCGGAATACGCGAAGAACCTCGGCGTCGACACCGACGCCCTGCTGGTCTCCCAGCCGGACTCGGGTGAGCAGGCCCTGGAGATCGCCGACATGCTGATCCGCTCGGGTGCGCTCGACCTGATCGTCATCGACTCCGTCGCGGCGCTGGTGCCGCGGGCCGAGATCGAGGGCGAGATGGGCGACAGCCACGTCGGCCTCCAGGCTCGACTGATGAGCCAGGCGCTGCGGAAGATGACCGGTGCGCTCAACAACTCCGGCACCACCGCGATCTTCATCAACCAGCTGCGCGAGAAGATCGGCGTGATGTTCGGCTCGCCCGAGACCACGACCGGTGGTCGCGCGCTGAAGTTCTACTCCTCGGTGCGGCTCGACGTGCGCCGGATCGAGACGCTCAAGGACGGCACCGACATGGTCGGCAACCGCACCCGCGTCAAGGTCGTGAAGAACAAGGTGGCCCCGCCGTTCAAGCAGGCCGAGTTCGACATCATGTACGGGAAGGGCATCTCCCGCGAGGGCGGCCTGATCGACGTCGGTGTCGAGGCGGGCCTGGTCCGCAAGGCCGGTGCTTGGTACACCTACGAGGGCGATCAGCTCGGCCAGGGCAAGGAGAACTCCCGCAACTTCCTCAAGGACAACCCCGACCTGGCCAACGAGCTGGAGAAGCGGATCCTGGAGAAGCTCGGCGTCGTACCGACGGTCGACGCCCCGGCCGACGGCGAGGCGCCCGCGGCCGAGCCCGCCGGCGTCGAGGACTTCTAGGTCCGAAGGAACCGGCTGACCCGTGGCTTCGTCAAGGCCTGACCGTTCGTCCACCCAGGATCCCTGGGTGGACGAACGGCCTGCGCCCGACTGGCTGGGCGACGTCTCGCTCGGCGTAGAAGCCTGGGCCGGCAAGTCCCGCTCGCCGGTTGAGCCGGACTCGCGAGGAACGAGCGAGTCCGTGTCGAAACCAACGCGGTCGCGTACGCGCAAACCCCGCCCCGCAGACCCCGCAGACCCCAAGAACGACCCCGAGCCCGACCACGAGGCCATCGCCCGCAAGATCCTCCTCGACGCCCTGACCGGCCAGGCGCGCAGCCGCAAGGAGCTCGCCGACAAGCTCGAGAAGAAGGAGGTTCCGGCGGCCCTGGCGACACGGCTGCTGGACCGCTTCGAAGAGGTCGGCCTGATCGACGACGAGGCCTTCGCCAAGGCCTGGATCGCCAGCCGACAGCCCGGAAAGGGTCTGGCCCGACGGGCCCTGGCCCAGGAGCTGCGCCGCAAGGGCATCGACGACGACGTGGCCCGCGACGCGCTCGATGAGATCGACCCCGACGACGAGCGCGAGGCCGGCCGGCGGATGGTCCGGCGCAAGCTGCGCTCCCTGGAGCGCTTCGACGACCAGACCAAGACCCGGCGTCTGGTCGGGATGCTCGCCCGCAAGGGATACGGCGCCGGTGTGGCCTACAGCATCGTTCGCGAGGAGCTCGCTCTGGCCGATGACGATGGCACCGGCGGTCTCGTGTCAGAATCCGATCTGTGAGTGAGCAGCAAGAGCGCGAGATCCTGACCTACGACCTCTTCGGCACCGCAGTGCGCGACATCGCCCAGAAGGTCGTCGACAGCGGCTACGAGCCCGACATCGTGCTCTCCATCGCCCGAGGCGGTCTGGCCCTGGGGATGGGCCTGGGCTACGCCCTCGATGTGAAGAACCTGTCCGCGGTCAACGTGGAGTTCTACACCGGCATCAACGAGCGCCTCGACGTCCCGATCATGCTCCCGCCGACCCCCGCGGCCGTCGACCTGACCGGGATGAAGGTGCTCATCGCCGACGACGTCGCCGACACCGGCAAGACCTTGGAGATCGTCCACGACTTCTGCGAGGGCCACGTGGCCGAGGCCCGCACCGCGGTGATCTTCGAGAAGCCGTGGACGGTGATCAACGCCGACTACGTCTACAAGAAGACCGACCGCTGGATCGACTTCCCGTGGTCCTCCCAGCCGCCGCTCGTCGACCGCCGCGGCGGCCAGGCCCACTGACCCGGCGGCCAGGCCCACTGACCCGGCGGCGTTAACCTGGGTGCATGTTCACGCCGGTCGCGGTCCATACGGGGACACACCGTCTCGGTGGCGTGACTCGTCCGGGGGAGAGCTGGGCATCGGCGGCGACGAGGATCGCCGGGCGACCTGCGTACGCCGTGGACCTCTCCGGTGAGGTGAAGGAGTTCTCCTCCGACCCGATGCCGGTGGTGGCGCTGCGGCCGATGACCCGCGGCGACCTGCCTCATCTGATCCGGTGGCTCAACGCCGAGCACGTGCACCGGTGGTACGCCGTCGACGGGGAGCCGACGCCCGAGTGGGTGGCCGACAACTACGGCCCGGACATCGACGGCAAGACCCCGGTGACGTTCTGGGTGATCGAGGTCAACGGGCGCTCGATCGGCTTCTGCCAGGACTACCGGATCAGCGACGAGCCCGACTACGCGTTGCTCACCCCCGATCCCGACGCGATCGGCTTCGACTACGCGATCGGCGAGCCGGCCTTCGTAGGCCGTGGGATCGGGCCGCGGATGGCCTGGGTCTGGATCACCTCGATCCTGCGCCGCTATCCCGATGCGACGGCCTGCTTCGCCGCCCCCGACCACCGCAACGCCGCCTCACTGCGGATGCTCGCCAAGGTCGGCTTCGAGCAGGGCACCTGGTTCGACGAACCCCAGCCCGACGGCTCGACGACCACGATGGTCGGCTGCTCCCTGGATCTTCGGCGCGTACTCGGCTGACGACCTGGGCGTCGGCACCTATCGTCGTCTCATGAGCCTTCTTGATGAGCTCCGGCTGCCGGCCGGTGCGGTGGACCTGCGGAAGTACGACACCAACTCCGCGCCCGGCGTCGGCGCCGACAAGGAGACCGGCAAGCAGGTGCTCGCCGAGCTCGGCCCGACGCTGATCGAGCTGCAGACCAAGCTGTTCGCCTCGAAGGAGGGCGATGACCCCAGGCGGGTGCTGCTCATCCTGCAGGGGATGGACACCTCCGGGAAGGGTGGCGTGCTCAAGCACACCGTCGGGCTGGTCGACCCGGTCGGCGTGAAGATCACCAGCTTCAAGGCACCGACAGACGAGGAGCGGGCCCGGGACTTCCTGTGGCGGATCGAGAGGTCGGTGCCGGAGCCCGGTTACCTCGGTGTCTTCGACCGCTCCCAGTATGAGGATGTGCTGATCGGCCGCGTCCGCGAGCTCGCCTCCGCTGAGGAGATCGAGCGGCGCTACGACGCCATCAACGACTTCGAGAAGCGCCTGACCGACGACGGCACCGTCATCCTCAAGTGCATGCTCCACATCTCGCCCAAGGAGCAGAAGAAGCGGCTCCGGGCCCGGCTCGAGGACCCGACGAAGCACTGGAAGTACAGCCCCGGCGACATCGACGAGCGGCAGCTGTGGGACCGCTACCAGGAGGCGTACGAGATTGCGCTGGAGCGCACCAACACCGAGTACGCTCCGTGGTACCTCGTGCCGAGCGACAAGAAGTGGTACCGCAACCTGGCCATCGGCGAGCTGCTCCTGGAGACCCTGGACCGGCTCGACCTCGACTGGCCCGCGCCCCGCTTCGACATCGCCGAGGAGAAGAGACGACTGGAAGAGGACACCATCTCGTGAGTCTGGAGACGGTGCGGGTGACTCGGTATGTCACCCCGCTCCGGGAAGGCGGCAGCCTGCCCGGGATCGTGGAGGCCGACGACCTCGGCACCTATGTCTGCAAGTTCCGCGGCGCCGGGCAGGGGCTGCGGGTGCTGGTCGCGGAGGTGATCGTCACCGGTCTGTGCCGGGCGCTCGACATCCCGACGCCCGAGCAGGTGGTGCTCGACCTCGATCCGGAGATCGCCCGCTACGAGGCCGACGAGGAGGTCCAGGACCTCCTGAACGTGAGCGCCGGGCTCAACCTCGGCATCGACTTCCTCGCAGGTGCCTTCGGCTACGACGCCGCCTACCAGCCCGAGTCGGCGCTGGCCGGGCGGATCCTGTGGATGGACGCGCTGATCGCCAACGTCGACCGCTCCTGGCGCAACCCCAACATGCTGCTGTGGAACGGTGCGCTGTACGTCATCGACCACGGCGCCTCGCTCTACTTCCACCACGTCTGGCCCGGCGGAGGCGGCGACCCGGCTCGCTACGCGGCGCAGCCCTTCGACACCTCCGAGCACATCCTGCGGGCCTACGCGGCCGAGGCGATCGCTCAGAACGACGACCTCGCCTCGCGGCTCGACGACGCGGTGCTGGAGAAGGTGCTCGCCGATGTACCCGACGAGTGGCTCGAGCCCGTCCCCGGCTACGACACCCCGGAGTCGCTGCGCGAGCGCTACGTCGCGTTCCTGCGGGCGCGCCTGGACGGCGAGCGCCCGTGGCTGCCCGCGGCCGAGCCCGCCCAGGAGGCGTGATGGACGCCTACCAGTACGTCGTGCTCCGCTGCGTACCCCGCCCCGAGCGTGAGGAGTTCCTCAACGTCGGCGTGGTCCTGCACTGCCCCGAGCAGAAGTTCCTCGCGGCCCGGTGGGCGCTCGACGAGCAGCGTCTCGCCGCCTTCGCCCCGGGGCTCGAGCTCGCTCTCGTACGGGCCGCCCTGGAGTCGGTGGACCTGATCTGCGCCGGCGCGGCCCACGCCGGCTTCGGCGCGGGCGTCCGCGCGACGGCGTACGGACTGCGGGCGCTCTCCGACAACGAGTCCGCCCGCTTCGGACTCCTCAAGGCCCCGAAGTCCACGGTCCTCCAGCCCGGCCCCGTCCACGGCGGGGTCACCACCGACGCCGCCGCCGAGCTCGACCGCGTCTTCGCCCACCAGATCACCTGACCGCACTGCTGGTCGAGCCGCCGGAGCCGCTGGGCGGAGGCGTGTCGAGACCAACACGGTCCGAGGTCGCGCTCGATGGGACCGTGTTGGTCTCGACACCGCTCGCCGGCGCTCGCGGGCTCGACCAGCGGGGGCGGATCAGACCGGGACGAGCTCCACGGCACCGACCGCGTAACGGGCCAGGATGGTGCGGGCGACCTCGGGGTGGGCGCCCATCGGGTCGGAGACCGCGACGGCGCCGGCCTCGAGGGCGAGCTCCTTGGCGCGGTCGGGCAGCTGTCCGGGAGCCAGGAAGAGCATGCCGACGGCGATGTGGCGGCGGCCCTCGGCGCGGAAGGCACGGACGGCCTCGCCGGTGGCGGGCGGCGCGGCCGAGGCGTACGCGGCCACGACCGGCAGCTTGTGGTGGGAGCCCCAGATCCGGGCCAGGCGGGCCACCGACTGGTTGGCCAGCGAGTCCGAGGAGCCGGCGGCGGCCAGGACGAGAGCGTCGAGCTCGCGCACCCGGGCCGACTTCAGGGACTCCCGCAGGCGCTCGTCGAGCACCTGCAGGAAGACGCTCTCGAGGCCGAGGATCGCGCTGGTGTGGATGCGCAGGCCGGAGTGGCGCGCGGTGGCCTCGGCGATGACGGAGGGTACGTCGACGCGGGCGTGGAACGCCTCGGTCAGCAGCAGCGGCACGACGACGATCTCGTCGTGGCCGGCCTTGACCAGCTTGTCGATGACGGCCTGGAAACGCGGCCGGGAGTGGTCGAGGAAGGCGGCTTCGATGCGGAGGTCGGGGCGCAGGGCGCGTACCTCGGCAACGAGGGCGTTGATGGTCGCGGCGGACTGCGGATCGCGGCTGCCGTGAGCCAGGGCTACCAGAGCGGGAGCTGCCATTGTCTTCATCCTTCGGGTGTTGCAGGGAAAGTCGGAAAGTCTGTGGTGGGGCGGATCAGGCGTGGATGCCGCACTCGGTCTTGCCGGTACCGGCCCATCGCCCGCTGCGCGGGTCCTCGCCGGGAGCGACCCGGCGGGTGCACGGCGCGCAGCCGATCGAGGGATAGCCGTCGTAGACGAGCGGGTTCACGAGCACTCCGTTGTCCTCGATATATCGCTCGACCTGCTCGTCGGACCATCGAGCCATCGGCGATACCTTGACCTTCTGGCGCTTGGCGTCCCAGCCGATCACCGGGGCGATGACCCGGTTCTTCGTCTCCGCGCGGCGCAGGCCGGTGGCCCAGGCGTCGTAGGAGGCGAGCGAGTCGGCCAGGGGCTTGACCTTGCGCAGTGCGCAGCACAGGTCGGGGTCGGTCCGGTAGAGGTCCTTGCCGTATTCGGCGTCCTGCTCGGCCACGCTCTGCACGGGCGTGATCGTGAGGAGGTTGACCGGCATCGTCGCCTCGACGGCGTCGCGGGTGCCGATCGTCTCGATGAAGTGGTAGCCGGTGTCGAGGAAGACCACGTCGATACCGGGTACGACCTTGGAGGCGAGATGCGCCAGGACCGCGTCACCCATCGAGGACGTGATCGCGAACCGCTCACCGAAGGTGGCGGCGGCCCACTCGATGATCGTCTCGGCCGGGGCGAGCTCGAGCTCGGCTCCCCAGTGGGAGACGATCTCGCGCAGCTCCTCGGGGCTACGACCCTCGGTGTCCACCCCGCGGTTGGCCCGGGCGGCTGCTGTGCTGACGCTCATGCCTGCGCCTCCTTCGTGACGGTCCGAGAGATCTGGCCCAACGACTTCAGCTGGAAGGCCCGCAGGCAGGCGCGGCACTCCCAGGACCCGTGCGTGGCCTCGTGGGGCCACAGGTCGGTCTCCCCGCAGAACGGGCAGTGGAAAGGCGTGCTGGCGCGGGAGCTCATGCCGGCACCTCGCTCAAGGCCTTCTCGCCGCGCAGCAGGACCTCGTCGGCCCGTGCGGTCCAGGCCGAGAAGGTCTCGCCGTCGGTGCGGTCGGCCAGGTAGTTGACGACCAGCGCGGAGATGTAGTCGTCGAGCCCGACGGAGGTGACCTTGTGGGCCCGCAGCTTGCGCCCGAAGTTGGCGGTCAGCCCGGTCGCGCCGCCCAGGTGCACCTGGAAGCCCTCGACCTGGTTGCCCTCGTCGTCGAGGACGAGCTGGCCCTTGAGCCCGATGTCGGCGACCTGAGTCCGGGCGCAGGCGTTGGGGCAGCCGTTGACGTTGACGGTGATCGAGGCGTCCAGCTCCGGGAACCGCGACTCGAGCGAGGCGATCAGGTCGCGCGCCCGGTCCTTGGTGTCCACGATGGCGAGCTTGCAGAACTCGATCCCGGTGCAGGCCATCGTGTTCTGGCGCCAGTTGGAGGGCCGTGCGGAGAACCCGATCAGGTCCAGCGCGGTGATCAGGTCCTCGACGACCGCGGGCTCGACACCGATGAGCACGATCTTCTGGTACGGAGTGAGCCGAGCGCCCTCGACGGCGAACTTCTCCATCACGCCGGCGAGCTCGACCAGGTGGGTGCCGGAGATGCGCCCGGCGATCGGCGCCAGGCCGACGTACTTCTTGCCGTCCTTCTGGTCGTGGACGCCGACGTGGTCGCGGTGACCCAGGGGTGACTCGGGGGAGGGGTTGGAGACGAGCTGACGGTCGAGGTACTCGTTCTCGAGGACCTCGCGGAACTTCTCCTTGCCCCAGTCGGCGACCAGGAACTTCAGCCGGGCCCGCGAGCGCAGCCGGCGGTAGCCGTAGTCGCGGAAGATGCCCGCGACGCCGGCCCACACGTCGGCGACCTCGTCGAGCGGCACCCACACGCCGAGCTTCTCGGCCAGGCGCGGGTTGGTGGACAGACCGCCGCCGACCCAGACGTCGAAGCCGGGCCCATGCTCGGGGTGGACGGTGCCGACGAAGGCGATGTCGTTGATCTCGGGCGCCACGTCGTGCGAGGGGTGGCCGGTCAGCGCGGTCTTGAACTTGCGCGGGAAGTTCGAGAAGGCCGGGTCGCCCAGGTAGCGGGACTCGATCTCGCGCAGCGCCGAGGTGCCGTCGATGATCTCGTCGGCGGCGACGCCCGCGACCGGCGAGCCGAGGAACGGCCGTGGCGAGTCGCCGCAGGCCTCGGTCGAGTGCAGCCCGACCTCCTCGAGGCGCGACCAGATCTCCGGTACGTCGACGATGTCGATCCAGTGGTACTGGATGTTCTCGCGGTCGGTGATGTCGGCGGTGTCCCGGGCGAAGTCGACACCGATCTGACCCAGCGTGCGCACCGCGGCGGGGGAGAGGAGCTTGCCGTCGGAGCGGACCCGCATCATGAAGTAGCGGTCGTCGAGCTCCTCCTCGTCGAGGATGGCGGTCTTGCCGCCGTCGATCCCGGGCTTGCGCTGGGTGTAGAGGCCGAACCACCGGAAGCGGCCGCGCATGTCGGCCGGGTCGATCGAGTCGAACCCACGCTTGGAGTAGGTGTAGAGGATCCGGTCGCGAACGTTGAGCGGGTCGTCGTTCTTCTTCGACTCCTCGTTCTTGTTCAGAGGCTCGGTGTAGCCGAGGGCCCACTGGCCCTCGCCCTTCTTGGGGCGGGGGATCTCGGTTCGGGTGGCGCGCTTGGCCTGAAACCGGTTGTCGCTCATGTCAGAGAAACCTTTGCGTCGGTCGTGGACGCACGGCGGAGCAGGGACGTGCTCGCGGCGGGCGCCCGGGATGTCTGTCGGGCGGCGGGCCAGCGGCTCGACGCGGGGGATGCGGAGCGCTGGGCGTCAGTGGCGCCAACAGATCGAGCTGCGGATGCGGCAATAGTCCACGTGGCGTCGAACCACGAGGTGCGCATGTGTTGCAGCAGTGACCATGTCAAGGAGTCTCAGGTAGCGGACGGCCCGCACGCAATCTGGAATCCCGATATATGAGACATTGGTCCGTTATGTGGGACGTTCCCGCTTGTTCACGCGGGCGGTGTGGCCGAGGTCACCATCTGGTCACGGTCTCTTAACCAGGCTGAGCAGTCAGTCATTCCCACGGGCGGTGATAGAGGACGTACGCAAGGCACCGGGCGACCACGATGCTGCTCTCGTCCGCGCGGCTGACTAGGCTGTGACCCATGAGCGATCTGTCTGCCCCGGTGAATTCAGGCACTGTGAGTTCTGCCTACAACCAAGCCCTCGAGGTCATCGCCTCCGTGGAGCCCCGCATCGCCGAGGCGACCAAGCAGGAGCTCGCCGACCAGCGCGCCAGCCTCAAGCTGATCGCGAGCGAGAACTACGCGAGCCCCGCCACGCTGATGACGATGGGCACCTGGTTCTCCGACAAGTACGCCGAGGGCACCGTCGGCCACCGCTTCTACGCCGGCTGCCAGAACGTCGACACCGTCGAGCAGATCGCCGCCGAGCACGCCAAGGAGCTCTTCGGCGCCGAGTACGCCTACGTTCAGCCCCACTCCGGCATCGACGCCAACCTGACGGCCTACTGGGCCATCCTCGCCCACCGGGTCGAGGGCCCGTGGCTGGAGAAGATGGCCGTCAAGAACATGAACGAGCTCTCCGAGGCCGACTGGGAGACGCTGCGTGCCGAGCTCGGCAACCAGCGCCTGCTGGGCATGTCGCTGGACGCCGGCGGCCACCTCACCCACGGCTTCCGCCCGAACATCTCGGGCAAGATGTTCCACCAGAACCAGTACGGCACCGACCCGGAGACCGGGCTGCTCGACTACGATTCGCTGCGTGCCAAGGCGAAGGAGTTCCAGCCGCTGATCATCGTGGCCGGCTACTCCGCCTACCCGCGCCGGGTGAACTTCGCCAAGATGCGCGAGATCGCCGACGAGGTCGGCGCCACCCTGATGGTCGACATGGCCCACTTCGCCGGGCTCGTCGCCGGCAAGGTCTTCCAGGGCGAGGAGAACCCTGTTCCCTACGCCGACGTCGTCACCTCGACCTCCCACAAGTCGCTCCGCGGCCCGCGCGGTGGCTTCATCCTCGCCACAGAGGAGTACGCCCCGAGCGTCGACCGCGGCTGCCCGATGGTCCTCGGCGGCCCGCTCTCGCACGTCATGGCCGCGAAGGCCGTCGCCTTCGCCGAGGCGAAGCAGGAGAGCTTCCAGACCTACGCCCAGCAGGTCGCCGACAACGCCAAGTCGCTCGCCGAGGGCTTCCTCAAGCGCGGCGCCAAGCTGGTCACCGGCGGCACCGACAACCACCTCGTGCTGCTGGACGTGACGAGCTTCGGCCTCACCGGCCGCCAGGCCGAGTCGGCGCTGCTCGACTCCGGCGTGGTCACCAACCGCAACTCGGTCCCGGCCGACCCCAACGGTGCCTGGTACACCTCGGGCATCCGCCTCGGCACCCCGGCGCTGACCACCCGCGGCTTCGGCGCCGACGAGTTCGACCGCGTCGCGGAGCTCATCGTCGACGTGCTCTCGAAGACGACCCCCGGCACCACCAAGGCCGGCGGCCCGTCCAAGGCGTCCTACGCCATCGAGGACTCCGTCGCCGACAACACCAAGGCCGCCGCGGCGGAGCTGCTCGCGAAGTTCCCGCTGTACCCCGGTCTCGACCTCGCCTGAGCTCGTGCCTGCTCCGAAGCGACCCAGCTCGATCCCCGGCGTCGGGGCCCCTGAGAAGGTGGTCCCGACGGCGGCGGTGCGTGTCGTCGTCGAGGACGAGTGGCCGGCGCTCAAGAAGGTGCGCCTCGCGGCTCTCCAGGACACACCTCGTGCGTTCTGGGCCTCCTACGACGAGGTGGTGACCTGGCCCGACGAGCGTTGGCGGCTGTGGGCGGCCTCCGGTGCCGCCTACATCGCCTGGCTCGGCGAGAATCCCTCAGGGCTCGCCGCCGGGATCATCCATGACGACGAGCACCACCTGATCAACATGTGGCTCGCCCCCGAGGCGCGTGGTCACGGCCTGGCCGAGGGGCTCATCCTGGCTGTTGCCGGCTGGGCGCGTCGTGACGGCGCCTCGGTGCTGACCCTGTGGGTCGTCGACGGCAACGAGTCCGGGCGCCGCCTCTACGAACGCCTCGGTTTCGAGCTCACCGGTGAGACGCAGCCCTTCCCCGAGGGCGACCCGCGCACCGAGTCGAAGATGGCGCTCCGCCTCACCTGAGCCTCATGGCCGATCCGCGCGAGGGCGTGACCACTGACGGTCTGATCGTCACGGGAGCACGTCGGGACCGAGTGCCGTCCGCATTCGAGCCGGTCCTTGCGTACGTCCTCGGGCGGGTCCCGCCGGAGGTGGCGGTCCACGTCTACGGTTCGGTCGCCAACGGCACGGCCACGGTGCCCACCTCCGACGTCGACCTGCTGACGATCGGGCTCCCGGCGGCCGACGCCGCCGGGCTCGGCGCCGAGGCGTCGGCGGCTTTCGCTGAGGTCTGTCGCGGCGTGGAGATCGCGGCGGCATCCTCGGACGACTATCTCGGCGAGGGCGATGAGGCGTACGGCAACCGGGTCTTCCTGCGCCACTACTGCGCGCATCTGGCAGGCCCCGATCCGGGCGCCGGCCTGCCCGGATTCCCGGCGGATGCCCGCGCCGCCCGCGGATTCAACGGCGACATCGAGCGGTCCCTGCGCAGGTGGCGCGCAGCCCTCGGCCGCGACGACCCCAGCGACCTGTCCCGCCGGATCGCGCGCAAGTCCCTCCTCGCCCTGGCCGGTCTGGTCAGCGTCCACGACGGCACCTGGACCACCGACCGTTCCGCCGCCGCCCGCTGGAGCGAGATCGAACCGGCGCTGGCGCCCCAGCTGGCCAGGCTCCGAACGCTGTGCGGCAGCGGCGGCGGTTCCGCCGACGAGACCGAGGCGCTCCTTGCCTCCGGTGGCGTGATCGAGTCCATCGCCACCCGCTTCGCCGCCGAGATCGGGTTGTGGCAGGCCTAGACTCGGCCCGGTGACGAGTGATGAGGTCGAGGTCAGCGCCCTGGCGATCAATGTCGCCGTTCCCGAAGCCCTTCAGTGGACGGACACCCGCCGCGACGTGGTCTTCCGGCTCAGCACCCTCAACGTACGCCTCCTGCCCGACGGGCGTCTCGCGGCCAAGGCCTACGGCCGTCCGGTCGAGGGCGGCCGCAGCGCCTACACCTCGTTCCCGGTCCCGGACCGCCCCGAGCTGACCGCACTGATCAGCGAAGCCGCGCAGGTGGCTGCGGAGCGGTGGCGGGCGGCGTACGCTCCACAAGCATGACCCCGGACGAGGTCGACGCCTTCGTGTCCACCCTGGACGGCTGCCGCCACAAACCACGCGGCTGGTACGTCAACGACCGCCTGGTGGCCCGGCTCGTCGACGCGAGGACCCTGCTCGTCCGGGTTCCGATCGAACGCCGCGAGGACCTGATCGAACGCTGGCCGGACGCGTTCGGCATCCCGCCCAGGATGGAGGCGCACCACAAGATCGAGGCCTACCTCGAACGTGCCGCCCCCGAAGCCGTCCGCGAGGCGATCCGGCGCGCCTGGGAGTTCCAGCGCTACTCCGGCTTGCGCCAGACCGACACGTGACTCGTGGACTCGCTGGTGAACGCGGAGCGGTCCCAGCCGGCGTACCTCGACTCCGGCGTCATCACCGCCAGCCGCGCCATCAGGTCCAGCTCGGAGGGCCACACGAACCGGAAGTTGTGCGCCCCGTACCGGAAGCGGCCGTCGGCGTCGCGGGTGTAGTGGTGCGAGGTCGCCTGCTGGGTGACCAGGTCGTAGGTGTCGAACCCGAGGTGAGCTGCGGAGACGTCGAACGGGATCGCGGGGCTGCCCGGCGGAAGCCGCCGCAGACCCGGCACGCCGACCTCGACCAGGAAGCGTCCGCCCGGCGCCAGATGACGAGCGGCGTTGGCGAAGCAGGCGACCTGCTCCTCCTGCGTACGCAGGTTCCCGATCGTGTTGAAGACCAGGTAGACCAACGAGTACGTCCCCACCCCGGGTGCCTCGGCAGCGGCCATGTCACCGACCACGACCGGGATCGTCGCCTCGTCCACCTTGCGGCGCAGCACGTCGACCATCGGCTGGGACAGCTCGATGCCCGTAACCGGCACACCCAGCTCCCGCAGCGGTACGCCGATCCGGCCCGTCCCGATGGCGAGCTCGAGCGCGGGGCCGTCGCCGGCGAGCTCGGCGAGGAGCCGGGCCACCGGCCCGGTCACCTCGGCCGAGTTGACCCAGTCGTCGGGGTCGTCGTAGCGCTCGGCGTCGTCGCGGGTCCACAGGTCGCTGCTGGTCATGGGCATCGACTCTGCCCGGCGAGACACCCCGGGCGCGAACGATTTAGGGCTCTCGGCCGGATCAGAGCCAGGAGTAGCCGACCTCGGGTCGGCCGCCGCTGGGACCGTAACGGACCCCGCGCGCGGCCAGGCCCTTGTCGGCGAGGTGCTCGAGGTAGCGCCGCGCGGTCACCCGCGACGAGCCGACGACGGCGGCGACCTCGCTCGCCGAGAGGTCACCGGAGGCCTCGCGCAGCGCGGCCGTCACGGCGCGCAGGGTCTCCGCGCTCATGCCCTTGGGCAGCGGTGTGCTCCCGGTGGGCCGCAGCGACCCCAGGAGCTGGTCGACCTCGTCCTGGACGACCTCCTCGGGGGCAGCGTCGAGCCGGGCACGATAGTCGGCGTACTGCTCGAGCTTGTCCCGGAACGTCGCGAACGTGAACGGCTTGAGCAGATAGAGCACGACCCCCTGCACGACTGCCTGCCGCACCACCTTGGTGTCCCGCGCCGCCGTCACCGCGATCACGTCGCACAGGTGCCCGGCAGCACGCAGCCTGCTGAGCAGCCCGAGCCCGTGCCCGTCGGGCAGGTTCATGTCGAGCAGGATCAGGTCCACCGGAGTGCCCGCGTCGCGGGCCGCGTCGAGCGCGCGGACCGCCTCGCGCGCCGACCGCGCGATCCCGGCCAGGGCGAAGCCCGAGACCCTCCCGACGTACGCCGCATGGGCCTCGGCCGCGAGCGCCTCGTCCTCGACCACCAGCACCTTGACACTCATGCGGCCACCTCCGTAGCGAGGGTGACGGTGAACTCGGCCCCACCGAGGTGCGAGCGGCCGATGACGACCTCGCCACCATGACGTCGGGCGATCTGGCCGACCAGCGCGAGACCCAGGCCCCGGCCCGTGCCGGGCTCGGCCTTCGTGGTCCAGCCGCGGTCGAGGACGCGCGCCGAGTCTGCCTCGTCCAGCCCCGGACCGCTGTCGCCGACGCGCACCGTGAGGGTGTCGTCGTCACCGGTGAGGTGGACCTCGACCTGGCGGGACTCGAAGCCGGAGACGGCGTCGAAGGCGTTGTCGACGAGGTTGCCCAGCACCGTCACCAGGTCGCGGGGCGGGATGCCCGTGCCGGGCGGCACCTCGCCGACGATGCGGAACTCGACGCCCTGCTCGGCCGCCTCGGCCGACTTGCCGAGCAGGAGCGCGGCCACGACGGGATCCTCGACCGCACCGACGACCCGGTCGGTGAGGAGCTGGGCGACCTGGAGCTCCTCGGTGGCGAACTCGACCGCATCCTGCTCCCTGCCCATCTCGATCAGGGACACCACCGTGTGGAGCCGGTTGGCCGCCTCGTGGTTCTGCGACCGGAGCGACTCGGTGAGGCGGCGTACGACCTCGAGCTCGCCGGTCACCGAGCGCAGCTCGGTGTGGTCGCGCAGCGTCACCACGGCGCCGACCTCGCGGCCGTCCCACAGCGCCGGTGCCGAGGAGACGACGAGGATCCGCTCGCCGGCGAGGTAGAGGTCGTCGGACTCGGCGGTGCGGCCGCGGGCGGCGGCGACCAGTCCCGGGGCCAGGCCGAGGTCCTCGATCCGGGTGCCGATGACGTCGCCCGGGAGCGCCAGCAGGCGCCGCGCCTCGTCGTTGACCAGCTGAACGCGCCCCTCTCCGTCGAGCAGGAGCAGACCCTCGCGGACCGAGTGGAGGACGGCGGAGTAGTACTCGTACATCCGGGCCAGCTCCCGCTCGCCCATGCCGTGGGTCAGCCGGTGCAGGCGCCGGCTCAGCAGCCAGGCACCGGTCAGCCCGACGGCCAGCACGAGCGCGCCGCACAGCAGCACGATCGTGACGTCGCGCCGCAGACCGCGGTTGATGTCGCTGACCGTGATGCCGACGGATACGAGCGCGACGACCTCGTCGCCGGCCTCGACCGGAACCACCGACCGCACCGACGGTCCGAGCGTGCCGGTGTACTGCTGGGTGAAGACCTCACCGTCGGGCGCGCCACCGAGGTCGCCGACGAACTTCCCGCCGATCTGGCGCGGATCGGTGTGGGTGTAGCGGGTGCGGTCCAGGTCCATCACCACGACGAAGTCGGTGTCGGTGTCGCGGCGTACCTGCTCGGTCCAGGGCTGGAGGGTCGCCGTCGGGTCATCGCCCCGCAGCGCCGTACGGACCGTGGGGGAGTCGGCGACGGTCTGGGCGACGGCCACCGCACGCTGGGTGGCGCGGCTGTAGGAGTCGCGCTGGGCGTCGTAGGAGGCCATCAGGATGCCGGTGACGACGAGCAGCAGCACCGTGCCGAACTGGAGGAGCAGAACCTGCTGGGCCACCGGCCGATCGCGGAGAACGCGGGGGCGGAACGGGTGGACACGGGACACGACCTCATTCTGGACCACCTCCGTCGCGCGGTTGTGATCGTGGCCACGAACACAACGAACACAACAGTGACGGTCGTCACGTTCTCCCGGAGAGTTGCCCGAGTTGCCCCGGAGGGCAGGACACACCGGACCAGGAGGAACGATGAGCACGACCCCCACAGAGACAAGACCCAAGAAGGACCGAACACACTATCTCTACATCGCGGTGATCGCCGCGGTGGTCCTCGGCATCCTGGTCGGGCTGATCGCCCCGTCGTTCGCGGTGGAGCTGAAGCCGATCGGCACGGCGTTCGTGAACCTGATCAAGATGATGATCCAGCCGATCATCTTCTGCACCCTGGTCATCGGCGTCGGCTCGGTCGCCAGCGCGGCCAAGGTCGGCAAGGTCGGTGGCCTGGCGCTGATCTACTTCATCGTGATGTCCACGGTCGCCCTGACGATCGGCATGATCGTCGGCAACATCATCGACCCGGGCACCGGTCTCCAGCTGAGCTCGGACGCGTCCGGAGCAGGCCAGGAGGCGGCCTCGGAGGGGCACGCGAGCACGACCGACTTCCTCCTCAGCATCATCCCGACCTCGCTCTTCTCGGCGCTGACCTCCGGCGTGGTGCTGCAGACCCTGCTGGTCGCGCTGCTGGTCGGCTTCGCGCTGCAGCGGATGGGGGAGTCGGGCAAGCCGATCCTCAACGCGATCACCGCGATCCAGAACCTGATCTTCCGGGTGCTCGCGATGATCATGTGGGCAGCCCCGGTCGGCGCCTTCGGTGCCATCGCCGGTGTGGTGGGCGAGACCGGTATCGACGCCCTCAAGAGCCTCGCCGTCATCATGATCGCCTTCTACGTCACCTGCGCGATCTTCGTCTTCGGCATCCTGGGTGCGCTCCTCAAGCTGGCCACCGGCGTGAACATCTTCAAGCTGCTCAAGTACCTGGCCCGCGAGTTCCTGCTCATCCTCTCCACCAGCTCGTCCGAGTCGGCCCTCCCGCGCCTGATCGCGAAGATGGAGCACGCCGGTGTCGAGAAGGCGACGGTCGGTGTCGTGGTCCCCACGGGCTACTCGTTCAACCTGGACGGCACCGCGATCTACCTGACGATGGCCTCGATCTTCATCGCCGACGCGATGGGTGACCCGCTGAGCATCGGCGAGCAGATCGGCCTGCTGCTGTTCATGATGATCGCCTCCAAGGGTGCCGCCGGCGTCACCGGTGCGGGCCTGGCGACCCTGGCCGGCGGGCTGCAGTCCCACCGCCCGGAGATGGTCGACGGGGTCGGGCTCATCGTGGGCATCGACCGGTTCATGTCCGAGGCCCGCGCGCTGACCAACTTCGCCGGCAATTCGGTCGCCACCGTCCTGGTCGGCCACTGGACCAGGACCATCGACCACGGCCGGCTCGACCGTGTCCTGGACGGTCAGGACCCCTTCGACGAGACGACCATGGTCGACGACCACGCGGCTCCGCCCGCAGCGGAGACCGACAAGGCGCGCGTCTAGACCCCACGACAGCAGGCCGTACGCCGCGCGGGCACGCGCGACGTACGGCCTGCCGTCGTCGGGGCACGACCTGTCATCGGTTGCGGTAGAGGATGCGCGCCAGCTCGAACGGCGCGACGCGCCACGATCCGATCGGCTCGTCGTCGAGCCCGATGCGGCCGAGCGCGGCGATGATCCAGGAGGACGCGAAGCAGCCGACGCCGGCGATGGCCCAGATCCCGACCGTACGCCAGGCCAGGCCGCCGCCGAAGGCCCGGAAGATGCCGATGACGGCAGCGATCACGGCGATCGCCGCGATCAGCCAGAAGAGGATCGAGCAGATGACAGCGGCCAACCGGCCGGCCACGGCGAGCGGGTCGCGAGGAGGCTGGTGAGGGGGCCCTTGACCGGGGCCTTGATGGGGAGGGTGCGGATAGTTCATTTGGGCGCTGATTCTGGCCTAACTCCGCTGCCGGAGTCACACCGGGCTGGCGGGTCTTCCTGGCACCGGAGTGCGTGAGCGGTATCCTCCTGCGCGTTCTCGGGTAAGTGTTCGACAATTTGCCCGGGACATCGATGGACCGTAGCGACTAATGTTACGGAGATCACATAACGAGGCGATGCCTCGTGGACCCGACGCGGCCTGCGTGGCACGACTCCGTGGATCAAACGACGATGGAGGGTGCAATTCAGATGCACGTGCGAAAGTGGCAAATCGGAGCAGTGGTCGCAGGTCTGCTCGCCGTGACCGGGTGCGGCGTCCCCGGTGGCGGAGGCAGCAACGATGCCGGCGACACCGAAGAGGGCGACGGCAGCATCCAGATCCTCGGCGCGATCCCCGAGGGCGAGGCAGTGGGGCTCAACGCGGCCCTCGACACGTTCACCGAGGAGACCGGGATCGAGGTGACCTACACCCCCTCGGCGGACTTCACCACCGAGATCCGCACCAAGGTCAACGGAAACGACGCGCCCGACATCGCGTTCTTCCCGCAGCCCGGTCTGGTCGGCGACCTGACCGAGTCGGGTGACACGCTCCCGCTCGACGACCTCATCGACGTCGGCTCGCTCGACGACACCATGATCCCCGGCCTGATGGACTCGGTCGAGATCGACGACAAGACCTACGGCGTCCCGATCCGCGTCTCGATGAAGTCGCTGGTCTGGACCCCGAAGAACTTCGAGCAGGCCGGCTACAAGACGCCCACGACCTGGGACGAGCTGCGGGGCCTCGAGGACCAGATGATCGCCAAGGGCCAGACCCCGTGGTGCCTCGGCGCCGAGGCCGGTGCCGACACCGGCTGGGTCTACACCGACTGGGTCGAGGAGATCGTCCTGCGCCAGGAAGGCCCGGAGTTCTACGACGACTGGGTCTCCCACGAGGTCCCCTTCAACGACCCGAAGATCGTCGAGGCGATCGAGACCATGGGCGACATCATCAACAAGCCGAAGAACGTCCGCGGCGGGGCCGACGGCACCCTGAGCGAGCCCTTCGGCGACTCCCCGCTCCCGCTCTTCGACGCGAAGCCGGGCTGCCAGATGCACCGCCAGGCCAACTTCATCACCACCTTCTTCCCGAAGGACGTCCAGCAGGACCTGGCCGGCAACGTCGGCGTCTTCGCGCTCCCGGGCAACATGGAGGGCGGCTTCGAGGGCAACCCGGTGCTCGGCGGTGGTGACATGGCGACCGCCTTCACCAACGACACCGACGTGGTGGAGCTGATGGAGTTCTTCGCGTCTCCCGACTTCGGTGCCGAATGGGCCGCGGCCGGTGGCTGGCTCTCGCCGAGCACGGAGTTCGACAACTCCCAGTACGCCGACCCGATGTTCGGTGAGATCGCGACCCTGCTGCAGGACGCCGACACCTTCCGCTTCGACGGTTCGGACCTGATGCCCGCGCAGGTCGGCGCCGGCACGTTCTGGAGCGAGATGAACGCCTATGTCGGAGGTGAGAAGAGCGCTCAGGAGGCTGCCGACGCGATCGAGGAGAGCTGGCGAGGATGAGCGATGACCCATATCTGAAGATCCTCAACGGCCTGATCGCGATCGTCCTCGGGGTCGGTGGCACCGCTGCTCTCTTCTGGGTGCTCAACTTCCTCTCGGGCCTGCTGCCGGGCAAGTGGGAGAGGCGGGTCAAGCCGTACGTCTTCATCGGCCCGGCCATCGTGGTGGTCGCCGTCTTCCTGGTCTACCCGGCCCTGATGACGGTGATCTACAGCTTCGCCGATGACAACAGCATCAACTGGGTCGGGTTCGACAACTACACGGCGCTCTTCCGGGACGACGAGTTCATCGGCACGTTGGTCAACAACCTGCTCTGGATCCTCATCGTCCCGGCCGCCAGCGTCATCGTCGGCCTGCTCGTGGCGGTGCTGGCCGACCAGCTCAAGGCGTTCCCGGAGCGGGTCGCGAAGTCGGTCATCTTCATGCCGATGGCGATCAGCTTCGTCGGGGCGAGCACGATCTGGGGTTTCGTCTACGCGACCAGGTTCGCGCAGGGCGACAAGCAGATCGGGCTCCTCTCGGCGATCTCGACCAGTCTCGGGTTCGAGCCGGTCGCCTGGCTGCGGATCTCCGACTACAACCTCAACGACCTGCTCCTGATCGTCATCATGATCTGGTTGCAGGCGGGGTTCGCGATGGTGCTGCTCTCCTCGGCGATCAAGGGCGTGCCCGAGGACACCGTGGAGGCTGCGCGCATCGACGGGGCCAGCGAGATCCAGATCTTCTTCAAGGTCGTCGTACCGCAGATCTGGCCGACGGTGATCGTGGTCTTCGTGACCATCCTCATCTTGGTGATGAAGGTCTTCGACATCGTCTACGTGATGACCGGTGGCCGCTCCGGCACCTCGGTGCTGGCCAACACCTTCGTCCTCGAGCTCTTCGAGTTCGGTGACGCCGGTCGCGCGGCGGCGGTGGTCGTGGTCCTGATGATCGCGGTGATCCCGGTGATGGTCTACCAGATGCGCCAGTTCAAGAAGCAGGAGGCCCGCTGATGAGGAGCTTCACCCTCGGCAGCGTCGCTGTCCGTGTGGGCATCTTCCTGCTCTGCGTCCTCTGGTTCATCCCGACGCTGGGTCTGCTGATCTCGTCGTTCCGCGACGAGGCCGACGTGAAGTCGTCGGGCTGGTGGACGGTCATCACCGACCCGTTCTCCCAGTGGACCTTCGACAGCTACAGGCAGGTCCTCGAGAGCGGGATGGCCAACGCATTCGTGAACTCGATCGTCGTCTCCGTCCCCGCGACGGTGCTGCCGATCATGATCGCCGCGTTCGCTGCGTACGCGTTCACGTTCATGCGGTTCCCGGGACGCAACGTGCTGTTCATGCTGATCGTCGGGTTGCTGGTGGTCCCGCTGCAGGTGGCGTTCGTGCCGCTGCTCAACCTGTTCGGGAGCTACGACCTCAACGGCACCTTCCTCGCGGTGTGGCTGGCCCACACCGCGTTCGGGATGCCGTTGGCGGTCTTCATCCTGCGCAGCTACATGGCGACCCTGCCGCAGGAGATCATCGAGTCGGCCGAGATCGACGGGGCCTCCCACTTCCAGACCTTCTGGAGGCTGATCGTGCCGATGTCGGTGCCGGCGCTGGCGGCGTTCGCGATCTTCCAGTTCCTCTGGGTCTGGAACGACCTCCTGGTCGCGCTCATCTTCCTCGGGGCGGGAGACAACGAGGTCGTCACGATCACGCTGCGCGACCTGATCGGCGACCGTGGCCAGGAGTGGCACCTGCTCACAGCTGGTGCGTTCATCACGATGACGGTGCCGCTGCTGGTGTTCTTCTCGTTGCAGCGCTACTTCGTCCGTGGACTCACGGCCGGATCCGTGAAGGGCTGAGGACCGGTTCGCACACGGCGGGCGCCATCGTCCCTTCGGGGGCATGGCGCCCGTCTCGCGTCCAGGGCCCTCTGCTGCGCGGCACGATGACCACGTCGTGACCGGCGAGCGCGGGCATCTGGCTGGTGACACGGTGATGTCGGAGGCACTCATGCAACAGACGAAGGAGCGCGGCGGATAGGGTCACTGATGTGTCCGAGACATCTGCATTCGCCCCGAAGTGGGCCGGTGTCGAGCAGGTCGCTCTTCCTGAGACGGTGCGGTCTCCGTGGTGGCAGCTCGGGCGGCGGCTGCTGGCCGCGCTCGCGATCCTGGTCGGGACGGTCCTGCTGGTCTATCTCGACCGCGATGCGTACGCCGACAACAACGATCCCACCGGCCAGATCAGCCTGATCGACGCGATCTACTACACGACGGTGACGCTGAGCACGACCGGCTACGGCGACATCGCCCCGGTCGAGGCGCATGCGCGGATGATCAACGCGTTCATCATCACGCCGGCCCGCATCGCGTTCCTGGTGCTGTTGATCGGCACCACCCTCGAGGTCCTCACCAAGCAGGGCCGTGACCTCATCCGAGTCGCTCGCTGGAGGAAGAAGATGTCCCAGCACATCGTTGTCGTCGGTTACGGCACGAAGGGCCGCAGTGCCGTGGAGACGCTGCTGACCAGCGGAGCGGATCCGGAGGAGTTCGTCGTGGTCGACCCGGACCCGGTGGCGCGCTCGGATGCCCACTCCGACGGGATCGCGGTGGTCACCGGCGACGCCACCCGGCGCGAGGTGCTGATGCGGGCGGGCGTCAAGGACGCCGAGCAGGTCATCATCACCACCAACCGTGACGACTCCAACGTGCTCACGATCCTGACGGTGCGGCAGATCAACCCCGAGGCATGGATCGTCGCCGCCGCGCGAGAGCGCGAGAACGCGCCGTTGATGAAGCAGTCCGGAGCCGACTCGGTGATCACCTCCGCCGACGCGGTCGGCCGGCTGATGGGTCTGTCCACCATCTCGCCGACCCTGGGGTCGGTCATGGAGGACCTGCTCAACTCCGGCACCGGCCTCGAGGTCGCCGAGCGCGACCTGCTGGTCAACGAGGTCGGCAAGCAGCCGCAGCAGCTGGCCGACCAGGTGATCGCGGTCGTACGCGACGAGAAGGTCTTCCGCTACTTCGACCCGGTCGTCGGCACCCTGTCGCGGGGGGACCGGCTGGTCGTCGTACGGGCCGCGAAGGAGCTGCCCTGGGCGCCGCGTCCGGGGACGCACGGCGAGGACACCGCGGAGGTGTAGCACCCGCCGAAATAGAAGTCAGCCGCTGGCGTCTCGGGTCACCAGCGGCTGACATGGAAGAGATTAGCCGACCGGCCGGCGACCTTCAAAGAGTTGATCTGCACTTTTATGAAGATGGCCCAGATGGGCTATGCCGGGTAGTTCGAGACGGTGGCGCGTGGCGGTTTCGGAGGCGCCCGTCGCGCCTGGGATGATGTACGCATGACCGAGGCGCCCCACAGCCCCGGGTCTGCCGACGGGCAGCCGGGCCTTTCCGAGAACGAGAAGCGACTGCTCGACTTCGAGCGTTCCTGGTGGTCGGCCGGAACCGGCCGCGACGACGCGGTCCGCGAGCAGCTGGGGATGAGTGCCGCCGAGTACCACCGAGCCGTCAACGATCTGATCGACAAGCCCGAGGCGCTCGCCTACGACGGCGTCCTGGTGCGCCGGCTGCGACGGCAGCGCGACGCGCGGCGTACGCAGCGCTCGCAGAACCCGCGCTCATAGCCCTCTCGGGTGGTCCGAGTAGCCCGGTCGGATCATTTGCAGTCTTCTGCATTGCAGGTGCTTGCACGTGTTCGGCTTCGTCGGCTAACGTTCTTCTTGTCAGCCGCTGGTGACCCGAGACGCCAGCGGCTGACTTCTGTTTTGCCGCGCGAACTGACGCATTCGTGATGTACCCGTGGGTATTCATATGTTGTCGTAAATACGGCTCGCTGCACTGCAAGGTTATGAAGCACTAACCTGATTGACCGTCTCCGCGCCCGATCGCCACTGTCCATGAGTCAGTATCGGCTGCTCCGCTTCGGCGGGGCCGGCTCAAGGAGAGTCTGCGTGAACAACAGACGCGTAGCGCAGGGCCTGACCATGGCCCTCATCTCGGCAGTGGCCGCCATCAGCATGCCCACAGGCGTGCAGGCGGCCACCGACCCCAAGCCCGGCAAGGGCACCGTGGCATCCCAGGAGACCGACGACGGCCGCGCGGTCGTCGCCGGCAAGGAGGCCAGGACCAAGGCGGAGAAGTCGGCTGCGGCCTTCGTCGCCGCCGACCCTGTGGCGCTGAAGCTCGGCGCCAAGGACGAGGCCGTCCGGCTGAGGACGTACCAGTCCTCCGGGCTGCAGTACGTCTCCTACGACCGCACCCACCAGGGCCTGCGCGTCGTCGGCGGTGACTTCGTCGTCGCTGCTGATGGCGAGGGCAACCTGCTGGGCACCTCGGTCGCCCAGGACGCCCCGGTCAAGGTGGCCACCACGACACCCGCGATCACCGAGGCCAAGGCGGAGAAGGTCGCCAAGGGCAAGGTGACCAAGCCGGCCGTGGAGTCCAGCGAGCTGGTCGTCCTCCAGGGCGAGGCCGGCTCGGACCTGGCGTACGAGACGATCGTGACCGGCACGCGTGCCGGCGAGCCCTCACGTCTCTCGGTCTTCGTCGACGCCGCCACGGGCAAGGTGCTCTCCACCAGGGAGCACGTCGTGGCGGGCACGGGCAACTCGGGCTACTCCGGGAGCGTGTCGATCTCGACGCAGCTCTCCGGCTCGACGTATTCGATGACGGACCCGTCCGCGACGACGCTGAAGTGTCAGAACGCGACGGGCAACGTGACCTACACCGGCACCGACGACGCCTGGGGCAACGGAGACCCGACCAACCGGGAGACCGGCTGCGTCGACGCGTTCTACGCCGCCCAGCAGGAGAAGGGCATGCTGACCTCGTGGCTGGGTCGCTCGGGCATGGACGGCTCCGGCGGCTGGCTCCCGGTCCGGGTCGGTCTGAACGACGTGAACGCCTACTACGACGGCACCCAGGTGCAGATCGGCCACTCGCAGTCCGGCTCGCGCTGGATCGGCTCGCTCGACGTCGTCGCCCACGAGTTCGGCCACGGCATCGACGACCACACCCCGGGTGGGATCTCGGGTGGTAACACCCAGGAGTTCGTCGCGGACACCTTCGGTGCGGCGACCGAGTGGTACGACAACCAGAGCGCCAACGACACCCCCGACTACACCGTCGGTGAGGAGGTCGACCTGGTCGGCGCCGGACCGATCCGCAACATGTACAACCCGTCCCTGGTCGGCGACGACAACTGCTACTCGTCCTCGACGCCGGGCGACGAGGTCCACGCCGCGGCCGGACCGGGCAACCACTGGTTCTACCTGCTCGCCGAGGGGTCCAACCCGACCAACGGCCAGCCGACCTCGCCGACCTGCAACTCCTCGTCCGTGACCGGCGTGGGGATCCAGAAGGCGATGAACATCATGTACAACGCGATGCTGATCAAGACCTCCTCGTCGTCGTACCTGAAGTACCGCACCTGGACGCTCACCGCGGCCAAGAACCTGTACGGCACCACGACCTGCACCGAGTTCAACGCGGTCAAGGCTGCCTGGAACGCGGTCTCGGTCCCGGCCCAGACCGGTGACCCGACCTGCACCCCCGGCGGCTCCAGCCCCGTCACGGTGGCCTCGCCGGGCTCCAAGACCGGCACCGTCGGCACCGCGATCTCGTCCTTCGCGGTCGCGGCCTCCGGTGGCACCTCGCCCTACACCTACACGGCCACTGGGCTCCCGGCCGGCATCTCGATCTCGTCCTCGGGCACCGTCTCGGGTACGCCGACCACGGCCGGCACCTTCACGCCGACCGTCACCGCGACGGACTCGGCCGGTGTGACCGGTTCGGTGCAGTTCACCTTCACCGTCTCCGGCACCGGCGGCGGCACCTGCTCCGGCCAGAAGCTGACCAACCCGGGCTTCGAGTCCGGCGCGACCGGCTGGACCGCCTCCTCGGGCGTGATCGACAGCTCGACCAGCGCGCCCGCGCACGCCGGGTCGTACAAGGCCTGGCTGAACGGCTACGGGTCGACCCACACCGACACGCTCTCGCAGTCGGTCACCATCCCGTCGGGGTGTGCGGCGACGCTCACCTTCTGGCTCTACGTCGACTCCGATGAGACGACCACGACCACGGCGTACGACAAGCTGACGGTCAAGGCCGGGTCCACCACCCTGGCCACCTACTCGAACCTCAACAAGGGTTCGGGCTACGTCCAGAAGTCGCTCAGCCTCAGCGGCCAGGCGGGTTCGACGGTGACCCTCACCTTCACCGGTACGGAGGACTCCTCCCTCGGGACGAGCTTCCTGATCGATGACACGGCAGTGAACCTGTCGTAGGTGGAACAGCGCGGCGCCCCCGTTCCCTTCGCGGGAACGGGGGCGCCGTCGTTGCGTACGTCAGTCGCGGGCGGTCAAGATGAGCGGGCCGTCCTCGGTGATCGCGACGGTGTGCTCCATGTGGGCGCCGCGCGAGCCGTCGACGCTGCGCAGCGTCCAGCCGTCCGGGTCGGTGAAGATCTCGTCGGTGGTGTGCAGGAACCACGGCTCGATCGCGATGACGAGGCCGGGCTGCAGCTTGAAGCCGCGGCCGGGGCGGCCGTCGTTGGCGATGTGCGGGTCGCCGTGCATGGTGCGGCCGACGCCGTGGCCGCCGAACTGGGTGTTGATCTTGAGGCCCTTCGCGCGGGCGACGCCGGCGATCGCGTGGGAGATGTCGCCGACCTTGTTGCCGACACGTGCGGCGTCGATGCCCGCGGCGAGCGCCTGGGTGGTGGTCTCGATCAGGTCGAGGTCCTCCTGGCGGGGCGTACCGACGACGACGGAGAGGGCCGAGTCGGAGACCCAGCCGTCGACGCTGGCGGCGAAGTCGACGCTGAGCAGGTCGCCGTCGGCCAGCTTGTAGTCGAAGGGCAGGCCGTGCAGCACACCGTCGTTGACCGAGGTGCAGAGCACCTTCCCGAACGGCATCGCACCGAAGCTCGGGTGGTAGTCGATGTAGCAGGACTCCGCGCCGCGGTCCTTGATCATCTTGTGCGCCAGCTCGTCGAGCTCGAGCAGGTTCACACCCACGGCGGCGTGCTCGCGGAGTGCGGTCAGGACATCGGCCACGAATCGGCCGGCGGGCTTCATCTGCTCGATCTGGGTCGGGGTGCGCAGTTCGATCACAGGCACAGCGTATCCTGAGAACGGTTCTCACTTGAATTCAGCAGCGAGCATCGCGCAGCGCGGCCGCCTTCGAGGTCAGGAAACGGCGCTCGGCGAGGTTGGTCGCCCGCACCGAGGCGAGATCGTACGCATCGGCAGCACCGTCCAGGTCGCCGGCGAGCTCCAGCAGATGAGCGCGCACCGCAGGCACCCGTGGATGGTCGGCGAAGCCGTCGGCCCCGTTCGTCGCACAGTCGCGCAGGAGCTCGTCGAGCAGTGCGAGGGCGGGGCCCGGGCCGTCGGCGTACCCGACCGCGACGGCCTTGTTGAGCGTCACGATCGGCCCGGGAGCGACCTTCTCCAGCAACCCGTAGAGCGCGGTGATCTGCAGCCAGTCGGTCTCCTCCGCGGTGGGCGCGCGATTGTGGAGCGCGGCGATGGCGGCCTGGATCTGGTAGGTCCCCGGCCGACCGGTGCCGATGACGGCGTCGACCAGCGCGACCCCCTCGCGAGTGGCCTCGTCGCGCCACAGGCTCCGGTCCTGGTCGGCCAGCGGCACCACCGCCCCGTGCGCGTCGATCCGGGCGGGGCGGCGAGCATCCAGCAGCAGCATCAGCGCGAGCAGGCCGCCGAGCTCGCCGTGGCCGGTCCCCGTCATCCGGGCGAGCGCGGTGCGGGCGAGGCGGGTCAGCCGGATCGCCTCGGCACACAGGTCGACGCGCTGCAGGTCGTCGCCCTCGGTCGCGACGTACCCCTCGTTGAAGAGCAGGTAGAGGACCTTGAGCATCGCCGGGATCCGCGCGGCCAGGTCGGCGGCGCCGTCGATCCCGAGCGAGCGGCCCTTGATCGTCGCCTTCGCCCGGGAGATCCGCTGCGCCATCGTCTTCTCCGGGACGAGGTAGGCACTCGCGATCTCCCGGGTGGTGAGCCCGCCGACTGCCCGCAGGGTCAGCGCCACCGCCGAGGCCGGGGTGAGGCTGGGATGGCAGCAGAGCAGGAGTACGTCGAGGGAGTCGTCGACCACTGAGGTCTCCCGCCCCTCGGGCTCGGCGAGGTGGTCGGCGTGCTCGCGGTCGCGACGACGCGACTCGCTGCGCTTGGCGTCGACGAGGCGGCGCATCGCGGTCGTGATCAGCCAGCCGCGAGGCTGCTCCGGAACACCTCGTTCCGGCCAGGTGCGTACGGCCTCGACCAGAGCCTCCTGGACCGCGTCCTCGGCGGCGTAGAAGTCGCCGCTGCGGCGGGTGACGACGGCGACGACCTGCGGCGTGAGGTCACGCAGGAGGTCATCGGGCAGGTCGTACGCCGTCGCCTCGGTCACTCGATGCTCGCCTCGCCGAAGGCGATGGTGTCGTCGACCGAGGAGCCGTCGGTGCCGTGGTACATCCGGCGCACCTGGATCGGCTGCTGGATCGCCAGCCCGCCCGGGCCGGGCGCGGCGGAGTAGAGCCCGGCGATCTCCAAGGCGCGCTCCTCGGTCTCGGCGTCGATCATCATGTAGCCGGCGACCCACTCCTTGAACTCCTGGAACGGTCCGTCGGTGACGGTCTTGTCGGTGCCGTCGGAGGTCACCACGAACGCCTGGTCCGGCGGCGTCAGCGCCTCGACGTGCACGAGCTCGCCGGACTCGGTCAGGGCCTTGTTGAGCGCCTCGTAGTAGCTCATGTGGCCCTGCACCTCCTCCGGCTTCCACCCGGCCATCCCGCCGGGAGTCTCGTCGGTGCCGCCTTGGTAGTCGAGGATCATCAGGTAGCGAGGCATGTCCTCACCCTTCCACTTCGGGCGCTCTTTGTAAGCGCCATTCACGAGGGGAACGGAGCCCGCGCCCGGATATCTACATGCTTCGGCCCACGACTTCGGCGTAGGTTTCTGGCCGTGCTGAAAGCCTATGACGAGCAGTTGCGAACCGATGCCGAGACCTCCGGGGCGGTGTCGGTGACCCGGCACGGGCCGCTTCGCCTCGCGACATTCGACGGCGGACGAGGATTCATCTCCTACCAGGACCTCGGTGGGGCCGGCGAGGCCGGGATCGAGGAGCTGGTCGCGGCGGCGGTGGCGCACTTCGACGCCGACCCTGGGATCACGGAGGTCGAGTGGAAGACCCGCGGCCACGACCACGCCCCTGGCCTGCATGACGCGCTGCTTCGACACGGCTTCGCGCCCGACGAGCCGGAGTCGATCATGGTCGGCGAGGCCCGGCTGCTGGCCGTCGACGTCCCGCTGCCCGACGGGGTCGCTCTGCGCACCATCACCAGCGTGCAGGACGTACGCGCCGCCAGCATCATGCAGGACGCGGTCTTCGGCTCACCGGCCTCGGAGGCTCGGGTCGAGAGCCAGCTGCGTGGGATCGCGGCGGGGGAGAGCGAGATGTGGGTCGCGGAGGCGGACGGCGAGGTCCTCAGCGCCGGCCGGATCGACATGGTGCCGGGAACGGAGTTCGCCGGCATCTGGGGCGGAGCGACGCTGGAGAAGTGGCGCGGCCGCGGCATCTACCGCGCTCTGACCGCCGCTCGCGCCCGCACCGCCATCGACCGGGGCAAGCGCTACATCCACAGCGACTCCACCGAGTTCTCCCGGCCGATCCTCGAGCGCTCGGGGCTGGTGAAGGTCGGCACCACGACGCCCTACGTCCGGCGCAGGTCTCGGGGATCAGGGAGCGACTGACGCGTCCTGTCCCGAGCTGGCCAGCGACTCGGCGATCTGGCCGCCGGACTTCAGGTCCTCGACCAGCTCCCACAGGAAGCTCACGGTGGCAGGTCGGTGATCCCGCGCGACGGCCACGGCCTGGCGGATCTGCATGAATCGTGGCTCGACGAGCCGCAGACCGGGATCGGCGGCGACGTGCCGGGCGAGGGGCTGCCGGATCCCGGCAGCGACGTCGAGCCCGAGCTCGCGGAAGGCGTCGATCCCGTCGACGCCGCGTACGACCTCGGCGTTCTCCAGCGTGCGGGTCAGGAAGAGGTCGTAGGCCGAGCCCTCCTTGACGCCGACCCGCACGCCGCGTCGGTCGACGTCGTCCGCGGTCCGGATCGGGGAGTCGGTGGCGACGGCGTAGACGCCCTCGATGAGGACGTACGGCGCGGTGAACTCGACCTCGGCGGCCCGGGCGGGCTCGACCGCGAGGAAGGCGACGTCGGCGGCCCCTGTCCGCAGCGCCTCGAAGGACTTGCGGGCGGCGTCGAAGCACTGGAAGGAGACCGGTACGCCGAGCCGGCTCGCCAGCTCCCGGGCGATGTCCACGGTGACGCCGCTCGGTGCCTCGGGGGTGCCTTGGGCGAGGACCGGGTTGCCGAGGTTGATGGAGGCGCGCAGGGTTCCGGTCGGTGCCAGATCGGCGGCGAGGTGGATCGGGTCAGGCATCGGGGTCCTTCGGCAGGAGAGTGCGGATCGGGTCGCCGGCCAGCCAGGCGGCGATGTCCTCGACGGCGCCGCCGTAGAAGCGGCGGTAGTTGTCCTCGGTGACGTAACCGAGGTGCGGCGTCGCGACCAGGTTCGGAAGGTGGCGCAGCACGTCGTCGGCGGGCAGCGGCTCGACGTCGAAGACGTCCAGGCCCGCTCCGGCGATGGTGCCGGAGCCGAGGTGGGCGACCAGCGCCTGGGTGTCGACCAGCCCGGCTCGCGAGGTGTTGACCAGGTGTGCGGTCGGCTTCATCGAGGCCAGGTCGGCGTGACCGACGATGTGGCGCGTGGTCTCCGAGAGGACGAGATGGAGCGAGACGATGTCGCTGGTCTCGAAGAGCGTGTGCTTCTCGACCGCGCGCACCCCGAGAGGCTCGGCACGCTCCGCGGTGAGGTGCGGGCTCCAGGCGATCACGTCCATCCCGAACGCCTGGCCGACGGCCGCGACCCGGGCGCCGATCTTGCCGAGCCCGAGCAGGCCGAGCGTCCGTCCGTGCAGGTCGCTCCCGACGCTCTGCTGCCAGGCGTGGCCGGTCGCCTCGGTCACGATGTGGCGGGTCAGCGCGTGGATCAGCGCCCAGGTCAGCTCGACCGGCGGGTGCGGGCTGGACGGGGTGCCGCACACGGTGACCCCCAGCCGGGCTGCCGCGGCGAGGTCGATCGACGCGTTGCGCATCCCGGTCGTGACCAGCAGTTTCAGCTTCGGCAGTCGCTCCAGGAGGGTGGCCGGAAAGGGCGTACGCTCCCGCATCGCCACCACGATCTCCGCGCCCCGGAGCGCCCGGACGAGGGCGTCCGGCGGGAGATGCTCGGTCAGAGAGGTGACCCGGAGGCCGTCGAGAGAGTCCCATGCGGCGTACGTCCTCGCCACGTCCTGGTAGTCGTCGAGAATCACGCAGCGCACGAGCAGAGCGTACGAGGTCGGTCAGTAGCGGTTCAGAAGGTGATCGGGCACGAGGTCGAGGAAGGCGGTCAGGTCGGCCAGCCGTGGTTCGACGTCATCCGGCCGTGCGGGCCCGTCGACGACCATGACCAGCCACGTCCCGTCGAACTGGTAGCGGGCCGTGTTGCGGAGGAGATGATCGCGCATCTCGTCGTGGAGGACGGCCCTGGAGAACGACGTGCGGGTCGTCTCCACGGCGTACGCGCGCTCGAAGCTGTCGCTGCGGCGCTTCGGCTGCAGGTGCAGCCACGGGTGGAGGTGATCGAGGTCGAACGCGACCACATGGACGGACTCGGTGCGGTAGCGGTAGAGCCCCTGGACCAGGCGTTCCCTCTCGAATGACCTGTGCTCGTAGGAGAGGAACGCCAGGCCGGCATAGGTGCCGGTGACCACGTTGACCGCCTTCGGCTCGGGGACAGCGGAGCTCGCGGGCATCGGCATCATCTGGAATCTCGTCGGCAGGCTCTCGTCATGGCTCGCGTACGTCCAGCCGTGGCTCGCACACAGTGCGACGTACGCGGTGTCGGGGCCTGAGTCCCGGGTGAGCCGGCGCATCCTGGCTCCCGTCACAGTCGCGACCACGGCGGCGTAGCTGGCGTACGCGAGCAGTCCTGCGGCCAAGACGTGGACGACCTCGACATCGGCGAGCACGGGTGAGAGTGTGCCGCAGCCTCGGCTGTTGTGGGGCTCGACCGGGTGATCTGCTCAGGGCAGATCTGCTCCCGGCAGAATCGCTGGATCGCGGCTTACGCCTGAGTCAGGCTCGACAGCATGACCCAGACACCAGTGGCGGCCGGGCCGCTCGACGAGCAGCTCACGGCACGACTGCAGAACCAGAGGATCATCGTGCTCGGCCAGGAGGTGGACGACGCGATCGCCAACCGGATCTGCGCGCAGTTGCTCCTGCTCAGCGCCGAGGATCCGCACCGCGACATCTCCCTCTACATCAACTCGCCAGGCGGCTCGGTGACGGCCGGGATGGCGATCTACGACGTGATGCACCTGATCCCCAACGACGTCTCCACGCTGGGGATGGGGATGGCGGCCAGCATGGGGCAGTTCCTGCTCACCGCGGGCACGTCGGGCAAGCGCTACGTGCTGCCGCACACCGAGGTGCTGCTGCACAAGGGGTCCGCCGGGATCGGCGGCTCCGCGGCCGACATCGAGGTGCAGGCCGCGCGGCTGGCGCGGATGACCGAGCAGATGCTGCGGATCACCGCCGCCCACACCGGCCAGAGCGTCGAGCAGATCGACCAGGACTCGCTGCGCGACCGGTGGTTCACCGCCGAGGAGGCGCGCGAGTACGGGTTCGTGGACGAGGTGCTCAACGACGTGCAGTCGGTGACGCCGGTGCAGCAGCGCAGCGTCGCCTTCGGTCTCTCCACGGCCGGGGGTGCCCGATGAGCTCCTACACCATTCCCTCGGTGGTCGAGAAGACCCCGCGTGGCGAGCGCGCGCTCGATGTCTACAGTCGTCTGCTCTCGGACCGGATCGTCTATCTCGGTACGCCGATCGACGACGGTGTCGCCAACGTGGTGATCGCGCAGCTCATCCACCTCGAGTCGGACGCGCCGGACACCCAGATCGAGCTCTATCTCAACTCTCCCGGTGGCGACCCGACCGCGATGTTCGGCATCTACGACACGATGCAGTTCCTGCGCTCGCCCGTCGCGACCACCTGCGTGGGCCAGGCGGCCGGTTCCGCCGCGGTGCTGCTGGCCGCGGGGGAACCGGGGCGGCGTACGGTCCTCCCGCACGCGCGGGTCGTGCTGCAGCAGCCGGGCCAGGACGGTCAGCGGGGCGATGTCACCGACCTGCAGGTAGCGGCGAAGGAGATCGGCCGGGTGCGAGCCGAGATGGACACGCTGCTGGCGCGCCACACCGGGCGGAGTGTCGAGGAGATCCACGCCGACACCGAGCGCGACCACGTCCTCGGAGCCGAGGAGGCGGTGGCGTACGGGCTGGCGGACGCCGTCCTGGAGAGCCGCAAGCTCACCTCGGTCTGAGGCTCAGGCGGCGAGAGCCAGCGGGCCGGATGGGCGGGCGCCCGCGCGCAGCGTGCGGGTGACCCGCTCGGTGAGGTCGACGAGGCCGAGGCCCAGCGCACCACCGACCGCCTCGAGCACCTCGGAGCTGGGCTCCTTGCGTCCGCGCTCGATCTCGGAGAGATATTGCGTCGAGACACCGGCATCGCCGGCGACATCGGCGAGCGTGCGCTCCTGGCGGGACCGCTCCTCGCGGATCACCTGGCCGGCGGCCTCACGCCACAGCGGCGCCGGCTTGTCGTGGTCCGGCAGCGGATGGCCGGGAAACCTGATCACTTCGCCCATGCCACCACACTAGCGCCCCACCTGAGGCCCGGACGGACCGTTCGCGCCGGGCGAACAGACCTCTTACCAGGGGTTATATCGGTCGAACGATAGATGACAAGGACTTGCCAGCGAGGCCCGACACCCCGATAGTGGTCGCACAGTTTCGATCTTTGTAGGTCTACTGTGCACGACCAGAGAACTTGTCGAGTCGTTGGTATCACGGGGGAATCGTGTTGCATCGCAAGCAGATCGCCTTGGCTGGAATGGCAACGGGACTGGCCATGACGAGCATCGGGATTGGTGGCCTGATCGTCGGCAACGCCGGAGCGGAAGAGCCAGGACACAGCTACGCCACGGACGAGACCGGGGTCAGCCTGATCTCGCCGGTCTCGCCGGTGGCACCGCTGGAGAAGTCGTCCTCGACGCCGTCGCAGGCAGGGCCGTCCAGCCCGATGGGTCCGCAGAGCAAGGACCCCGAGGTCGCCGAGCCGGTCCCGGCGAGCCCGCGGTCGGTCGAGGAGTCGGCCGACGGGTCGATGTCCCCGGTCCCGGCGCGTCCCACTCAGGTGCCGTCGGAGCCGAGGCCCTCGGGCAGGCCGACCGAGTCGCCGAGCGAGCCCAGCCAGTCGCCGAGCGAGAGCCCCAGCGACCCCAGCGAGTCGCCGAGCGACCCCAGCGAGTCGCCGAGCGACCCGACCGAGTCGCCGAGCGAGCCCAGTGAGTCGCCGAGCGAGAGCCCGACCGACTGACCTCGGCTCCCGAGCGCTGATCTCGATGCCCCCGGGTGGATAACGCTCGAGGCTTCGCTGCCCTACGCTGTGCGCCACACCAGGCGCGGGGCGGGTACAGGGAGTCGAGTTGCAGAGCAAGCAGGTCGCCGTCGCGGGCATCCTGACCGGCGCGGTCATGACCGGTCTCGGGGTGGTCGTCCTTCTCGCCGGCCTGGTGGAGGCCGAGCGTCCCGATCCGGACCCGGCCACGGGTATCGAGGACGTCGGGAACGCCTATCCCGATGTGGATCCGTTGCCGCCACTGCCCGGCTCGAGGCCGTCGAAGGAGTCCTCCGACGGCCATTCGGCCCGTCCGCGTGGCGCGGCGACCGATCCTGACGGCGCGACGTACGGATCCGGGAAGTCGGACCCGTCGGCAACTGCCGACCCGGACCGGCCGACCTCATCGCGGGAGCCGGACGAGCCCGCCGAGACCGGTGGCTCGACGCCCACCTCCGGGCCCACGCGTACGGCAGAACCGGAGCCGACCGCCGAGCCGACCGAGTCGGCCGATCCGACCACGGATCCGACGCCGACGGAGACCGCGACCCCGCCTACGGAGCCGTAGTCACCAACCCCGCTCGCGCCACTCGGCGAGATGGGGACGCTCGGCGCCGAGCGTGGAGTCGTCCCCGTGGCCCGGGTAGAACCAGGTCTCGTCGGGGAGGGTGCCGAAGATCCGCTCCTCGACGTCGTCGAGCAGCTGGGTGAAACGTACGGGATCCTGCTGGGTGTTTCCGACGCCGCCCGGGAAGAGGCTGTCGCCGGTCCACAGGTGGGGCGTGCCCTCGGGGTCGCGGTAGAGGAGGGCGACCGACCCGGGCGTGTGTCCGCGCAGTGCGATGACCTCGAGGGTGCAGTCGCCGACGGCGACGGTGTCCTCGTGGGAGAGCGTGCGGGAGACGGGTACGCCGGTTGCCTCTGTGATCGCGGCGGCATCGGGCTCTCCGGCGAGCGTGGCGGCTCCGGTCGCGGCGACGACGTCGGCCAGGGCTCGGTGGTGGTCCCAGTGCTGGTGGGTGGTGACGACGGTGGCCAGCTCGTCACCGATGAGGGGGAGCAGGGTCTCCGGCTCGGCCGCGGCGTCGATGAGAAGCTGCTCGCCGGTCGTTCGGCAGCGCAGCAGGTAGCAGTTGTTGGACATCTGCGCGTCGACGGCGACCTTTGTGACGGTCAGCCGACCGAGCTCGCGTACGTCGGCCGGACCGCCCGGTTTCACAGCGCCTGTATAAGTGGTAGGGGCATCGCTCATGCGTCTATGCAAGCACGTCGGACCCGGCCAGAAGTAAAATGTCGGTGCTCCGTGAGAGGGTGCCGTCTGGGAGTCTTCCCAGCGTCGTATGATGCGAACATCTGTTCGACGCGGTAGCGCGATGCGATAGCACTGGACGAGGAAAGAACGTGGCGGAGCAGCAGCTGATCATCCGGGGAGCCCGGGAGCACAACCTGAAGGATGTCTCCCTCGATCTGCCTCGGGACTCGATGATCGTGTTCACCGGTCTGTCCGGAAGCGGGAAGTCGAGCCTCGCGTTCGACACCATCTTCGCGGAGGGCCAACGCCGCTACGTCGAGTCGCTGTCGGCCTACGCCCGACAGTTCCTCGGTCAGATGGACAAGCCCGACGTCGACTTCATCGAGGGGCTCTCCCCGGCGGTGTCGATCGACCAGAAGTCGACCTCGAAGAACCCGCGCTCGACGGTCGGCACCATCACCGAGGTCTACGACTACCTGCGTCTGCTCTACGCCCGCGCGGGGCGGCCGCACTGCCCGACCTGTGGCGCGCCGATCGAGCGGCAGACGCCGCAGCAGATCGTCGACCACGTGCTCGCGCTGGAGGAGGGGCGCCGCTTCCAGGTGCTGAGCCCGGTGATCCGGGCCCGCAAGGGGGAGTACGTCGAGCTCTTCAGCCAGCTGCAGCAGCAGGGCTACTCCCGGGTGCGGGTCGACGGCGAGACCCACCAGCTCGACGCGCCGCCGAAGCTGGAGAAGCAGAAGAAGCACACCATCGAGGTGGTCATCGACCGGCTCGCGGTCAAGGAGTCGTCCAAGCGGCGGCTGACCGACTCGGTCGAGACCGCGCTGGAGCTGGCCGGTGGCCTGGTCGTCTTCGACTTCGTCGACACTGGCGAGCAGATGAAGTTCTCCGAGCGGATGTCGTGTCCCAACGACCACCTGCTCGACACCGACGAGCTCGAGCCGCGGTCGTTCTCGTTCAACTCGCCCTTCGGTGCCTGCCCGGCCTGCACCGGTCTCGGCACCCGGATGGAGGTCGACCCCGAGCTGGTCGTCCCCAACCCGGCGGCCACGCTCGCCGAGGGCGCGCTGCAGCCCTGGTCCCAGGCCCACGTCGCCGAATACTTCCTGCGCCTCCTGGAGGCACTCGGTGGTGAGCTCGGCTTCGACCTGGACACCCCGTGGGACGACATCCCGGCCGCGGGTCAGAAGGCGATCCTCGACGGTCACGGACGCAAGGTGCACGTGGTCTCGGTCAACCGCTACGGCCGGCGCCGCTCCTACGACGCCGAGTTCGAGGGCGTACGCCGCTGGGTGGAGCGACGCCACAAGGAGGCCGAGTCCGACACCACCCGGGAGCGCTTCGAGGGCTACATGCGCCAGGTGCCGTGCCCGACCTGCCGGGGCACCCGGCTCAAGCCGGTCTCGACCTCGGTGACGCTGGGGGAGCGGAGTGAGGGCGGTCTCAACATCGCCGAGCTGTGTGCGCTGCCGATCAACGAGGCCGCGGAGTGGCTCGACCAGGTCGAGCTCAGCGGCCGGGAGCGGCAGATCGCCGAGCAGGTGCTCAAGGAGATCCAGGCACGCCTGCGCTTCCTCCTCGATGTCGGCCTCGACTACCTCTCCCTGGAGCGGCCCTCGGGATCGCTCTCCGGTGGTGAGGCCCAGCGGATCCGGCTCGCGACCCAGATCGGGTCCGGTCTGGTCGGTGTCCTCTACGTGCTGGACGAGCCCTCCATCGGCCTCCACCAGCGGGACAACCACCGGCTGATCGAGACCCTCGAGCGGCTCAAGCGTCTCGGCAACACCCTGATCGTCGTCGAGCACGACGAGGACACCATCAAGGTCGCCGACTGGGTCGTCGACATCGGCCCCGGGGCCGGCGAGCACGGCGGTCAGGTGATCCACTCCGGCACGGTCTCCGAGCTGCTCGCCAACGAGCAGTCGGTGACCGGGCAGTATCTGGCCGGCCGGCGCGAGATCGCCGTCCCGGCCGTACGCCGCCCCCGCACCGCCGGGCGCGAGCTGACCGTCCACGGTGCCAAGGAGAACAACCTCAAGGACATCGACGTCACCTTCCCGCTGGGGCTCTTCCTCGCGGTCACCGGCGTCTCCGGCTCGGGCAAGTCGACGCTCGTCAACGACATCCTCTACACCGCCCTGGCCAAGGAGTTCTACCGCGCCCGCACCGTTCCGGGCCGGCACACCAAGATCTCCGGCCTGGACAACGTCGACAAGGTGATCCACGTCGACCAGTCCCCGATCGGGCGCACACCGCGGTCCAACCCGGCCACCTACACCGGCGTCTTCGACCACATCCGCAAGCTCTTCGCCTCCACCCCGGAGGCCAAGATGCGGGGCTACCTGCAGGGCCGGTTCTCGTTCAACGTCAAGGGCGGGCGCTGCGAGGCCTGCTCGGGCGACGGCACGATCAAGATCGAGATGAACTTCCTGCCCGACGTCTACGTCCCGTGCGAGGTCTGCCACGGCGCGCGCTACAACCGCGAGACGCTCGAGGTGCACTACAAGGGCAAGTCGATCGCCGAGGTGCTCGACATGCCGATCGAGGAGGCCGTGGAGTTCTTCGCCGCGGTGCCCGCGATCGCGCGCCACATGAAGACGCTGGTCGAGGTCGGCCTGGGCTACGTGCGGCTGGGGCAGCCCGCGACCACCCTGTCGGGTGGTGAGGCGCAGCGGGTCAAGCTCTCCGCCGAGCTGCAGAAGCGCTCGACAGGCAAGACCCTCTACGTCCTCGACGAGCCGACCACCGGCCTCCACTTCGAGGACATCCGCAAGCTCATCGGCGTGCTCTCCTCGCTGGTCGACAAGGGCAACACGGTGCTGGTGATCGAGCACAACCTCGACGTGATCAAGACCGCCGACTGGATCATCGACATGGGTCCGGAGGGCGGCAACCGCGGTGGCACGGTGATCGCCGAAGGCACTCCCGAGACGGTCGCCGCGACCCCTGGCAGCCACACCGGTGGCTTCCTCGCGCCACTGCTCGACGGCAAGGCCGCCGAGCAGCCGCCGGCCAAGCCGGTGAAGGCGAAGGCGGAGCCGGCCAAGGCAGCGGCCAAGAAGACGGCGGCGAAGAAGAAGCCGGCGACGAGGAAGAAGGTCAGCGCCTCCTGACCCGAGATCGAGATTTACCCGAAGGTTTGCGCTCGGCGAGGGACCTGCGTTGCCGGCGTGCCTATTCTGGGCAGCATGAGTGAATCTCGAATCACCCGGCGCAAGGTCGTCACCGGCACCGCGGTGACCGCGGTCGGCGTCCCTCTCCTGGCAGCATGCGGCGGTGGAGATGGCGACACCGGCTCCTCGGGTGACGGGGGGTCAGGTGGTGGCGGCCCGCTGGTAGCGACCAGCGAGGTCCCGGTCGGTGGGGGAGTGATCGTCGCCGACCGCAACCTGGTGGCCACCCAGCCCACCGAGGGGACCTTCAAGGTCTTCTCCGCGGTCTGCACCCATCGGAGCTGCGCGGTCACGAAGGTCGCCGGCGGCACCATCGACTGCCCGTGCCACGGCAGCCGGTTCTCGATCGAGGACGGCTCGGTGACGCAGGGACCGGCGACAAGTCCGCTGGAGGAGGTCGCCTTCGAGGTCACCAACGACGAGATCGTCCCCAGCTGAGCCACCCTCGGCCTGAGGTGGATCAGGCGCGCGCGAGGGCCTGTGCCCGCCACAGCTCGTCGCGCGGGGAACGACGGCGGTCGAGACGGGCGTCGAGCAGCACCCGGGCCTCGTCCCAGCGGTCGGCGCGGAGCAGGGCGGCGATGCGGGCTTCCTCGATGATCTCGCGCTGCGCGTCGGAGCCGCCGAGGCGACGGATCGACGGCGCGAGCACCGCGAGCCGATCGGCGGCGGCCGAGTTCTCGTCGCGGGCCATCAGCCCGAGCGCCTCGGCGAGCGGGGAGACGACGGTGGCCATCGTCGGATGTACGTGCCCGGCTGCCCACGACCTCAGCTCGTCGAGAGCACCGGCGTCGCCGGTGGCGAGGTGGGTGACCGCGGTGTGCATCGCCAGGAACGGGGTGGCGGGCCGGATCATCGTCTCGCGACCGGTGACGCGTACGACCTCGGCGATGTCGGGCACGTCGCGAGCACCCGGCGTGAGCGCCCACCGGAAGAGCAGCGAGCCGGAGTCGACCAGCGCCCGGCAGCCCAGGGCGTGCCCGGGCTGGAGCTGGGTCTCATAGCGGCGGCGTACGGCGTCGAGGTCGCCCAGTGAGAGCTCGTGCAGCGCGGCGTGCCAGGAGAAGTGGGAGAGCGAGTCGATCTGGGCGCCGTCGCCGAGCACCCAGGAGGACATCCACGTGAGTCCGGCCTCGTGGTCGCCGGTCTCGTAGTGGGCGTGCGCACGGGCGTGGGCGGAGTGGCCGGCGCCGGGCTCCACCGCCAGCGACGCACAGGAGAGCGACATCGCGTCGTCGAAGCGGCGCTGCTCCTGGCGTACGAAAGCGAGCAGGCCGGCGAACCACCAGTCGTCGCCGTAGGCGGGCCTGGCGCGTTCGACGATCGCCCACGCCTCCTCGGGCACCTCGGTGGCGCCGGCGAAGGCGATGGTCGGCACCGCGGTCGAGAGCAGCAGAGCATCTCGCGGGAAGGCTGCAAGGTGGTCGATCAGCGGCCGCGGGTTGCCGCCGATGTGGGCCTCGACCGCGTGGACGTGGCTGCGTTCGCGCTCGGTCGCCCGGCGGGCGTGCAGCCGAGCCTGCTTCAGGCGAGCACCCACGTCGACGGGCGCGCACATCTCGTGGCCGAGCAGTGCCAGTGCGGCGTGTCCGAGCGCGAACGTCGGGTCGAGGACGATCGAGGCCGCGAAGGAGGCGAGGGCGCCGTCCCGTAGTCGGAGCACGTCGAGCAGCCCCTGGGAGTAGGCCAGGGCAGCTTCGTCACTGGTGGTCAGCGAGTATCCGTAGCGGTCACGACAAGGCACATAACCATACTAGACCACTAGACTTTAAAACCTAGGTCGGCGCGGCGGATTTCCCCAGAGTCAGGGAGCCGGGAGCTCGCCGGAGCCACGGGGGATCAGCCGAGCGCCGATGGTGACCGTCTGGGGCGGTCCCGCGGTGTCGCCGGCGATGCGCTGGAAGAGGAGTCGCGCGGCGGCCGCGCCCATGGCGCCGGGGTCCTGCGCGACAACGGTGAGGCCCGGCTGGAGGAGATCGCCGAGCTCGACGTCGTCGAACCCGACCAGGGCCAGTCGGGTCGAGCGCCGGGCGAGCTCGCGAAGCACGCTGACGGTGGTGCGGCTGTTGCCGCACAGCAGCGCTGTCGCCGGTGAGCGCCCGTCGAGAAGCCGGTCCAGTGCTTCGGTGGTCGATGCGGGGGAAGGGGGTGCCTGCGTGACGAGATCGTCGGCGAAGGGGATCCTGGCGGCCTCGAGCGCCTCGCGATAGCCGCGCAGGCGCTCGCCGGCGGTGTAGATCTCGGGTGCGTCGCCGATGAAGCCGATGCGGCGGTGTCCGTGGGAGAGCAGATGGTCCACGCCGCGCCGGCTGCCGCCGCGGTTGTCGGTGAGGATCATGTCGGCCTCGATGTCACCGGGCGGGCGGTCGACGAACACGACCGGGATGCCGGCCTGCATCTCGGGGAGGAGGTAGGAGTGGCTGGTGCCGGCCGGCACGACGATCAGTCCGTCGACGCGCCGCTCGCAGAAGGCGAGAGCGAGCTCGCGCTCCCGGTCGGCGTCCTCGGCCGAGGAGCCGGCGAAGACCATCGTGCCGTGCTCCCGGGCCACCTCCTCGACCGCGCGGGACAGGATCGAGTAGAACGGGTCGGCGACATCCTCGAGCAGCAGCCCGACGGTGCCGGACCGTCCTTGCCGAAGGTCGCGGGCGCTGGCGTTGCGCCGGAACCCGAGCTGGGCGATCGACTCGAGCACGGCCGCGCGCAGGTCGTCGTTGACGTTCGACTCGCCGTTGACCACCCGTGACACGGTCTTCAGGCTCACCCCGGCCGACGCCGCGACGTCTTTCATGGTCGGGCGGCGCTGCTGACGGGTCTGGTCGGACGGAGGTGATGCCACGTGCTCAGCGTAAGACGCCGATCCGAGCGGGACAACGATGTCTCACTTCTTTCCCTCTGGTGGCGCGGATGACGCGGCTCGCAGAGAAGGCAAGCGTAAATCCTTGGCGAATCACGTTGACAACGTTGTCACACCACGGTTCCATCTGGGGTGGCCCCCATGTGAAGGAGATCACACCGATGCATCGTTGGGACGTACCACGCAGAACGAGAGGCCGGGCCCGCCTGGCCGCGATGATCGCCGCGACGGCGGCGCTGATGGTCGCGATGAGCGGCACCGCACCCGCGCTCGCCACCCCTGATGAGCCCACGGCTCCGAAGAGCGACACCGCCGACCCCCAGCGGGCCGCGGACGGCGGGGACTGGGAGACCTCCTTCGAGGAGGACGACCCGCAGCCCACCTGGGCCGACCTCGTCGACACCGATGACGACGGCGACCCGCGCAGCGCGGGTGTCGCCGGACCGGACCCGTTCGGCATCCCCGGTGACATCTCCGAGCACATCACCGGCGTCAGCGCCAGCGGGGAGAACACCGGCTCCGGCGAGGGCGCGGCCGAGCTCGTCGACGGCGACATCAACACCAAGTGGCTGACCTTCGCGACCACCGGCTGGGTGCAGATCGAGCTCGACCAGCCCGTCAGCGTCGTGAAGTACGCCCTCACCTCGGCCAACGATGCCGCCGAGCGTGACCCCAAGGACTGGGTGATCCAGGGCTCCACCGACGGCCAGAGCTGGACGACCGTCGACACCCGCACCGGCCAGTCCTGGGACGAGCGCTTCCAGACACGTGAGTTCGAGATCGCCTCTCCGCAGGCGTACTCGCACTACCGCATCGACATCTCCGCCAACCAGAGCGGCGGCCTCATCCAGCTCGCCGAGTGGCAGCTCTCCGACGGCTCCGAGCCCCCGCCGCCGCTGAAGAGCATGACCAGCCACCCCGACGACGGCCCCGCATCGGCCTACGCCGCGAAGTCGAAGGTCGGCTTCACCGGCGTGCACGCCTTCGAGTACGCCGGCAAGATCACCGCCGACAAGGGCCACTCCTACAACCGCGTCTTCGACGTCGACATCCCGGTCGGTGCGGAGACCGAGCTGTCCTACCTGGTCTTCCCGGAGTTCATCGAGGGTGACCTGAGCTACCCGAGCACCTACACCGCTGTCGACCTGGCATTCACCGACGGAACCCTGCTCTCCGAGCTGGGCGCGCTCGACGCGCAGGGCTACGTACTGTCCCCGGAGGGCCAGGGCGAGTCGAAGTCGCTCTACACCAACCAGTGGAACAAGAAGACCTCGGTCATCGGCGAGGTCGCCGCGGGCAGGACGATCGACCGGATCCTGGTCGCCGTCGACGCGCCGAGCGGGCCGACGAAGTTCCGTGGCTGGTACGACGACATCGCGATCACCGCCTCCCCGGACGAACCGCAGGTCACCAGCCGCGTCGACTACGCCGTCACCACCCGTGGCACCCAGTCGAGCGGCAGCTTCTCGCGAGGCAACAACATTCCGGCGACCGCGGTCCCGCACGGCTTCAACTTCTGGGCGCCGATGACCAACGCGGGCTCGCTGTCGTGGTTCTACCGCTACCACCAGGACAACGACGCCCAGAACCGGACCAGCCTGCAGGCGCTGACCCTGAGCCACGAGACCAGCCCGTGGATGGGCGACCGGCAGACGTTCCAGGTGATGCCGTCGGCCGCCGCGGGCACCCCCGACCCGGGCCGCAACGCGCGCAGGCTCACCTTCGAGCACGCCAACGAGACCGCGCGGCCCTACTACTACAAGGTCGACTTCGACAACGGCCAGCGGGCCGAGATCGCACCGACCGACCACGCGGCGGTGTTCCGGTTCACCTATCCCGGCGACGATGCCAGCCTGATCTTCGACAACGTCAACAACGACGGCGGGCTGACCCTCGACCCGGCCGCTGGGACGCTGCAGGGCTTCACCGACACCCGAAGTGGCCTGTCGAACGGCGCCACCCGGATGTACGTCTACGCGACCTTCGACCAGCCGGTCACCGGCGGCGGCAAGTACACCACCGGCGAGCGCCCGAACGTCCAGGGTCATCTCGAGTTCGACGCCGGCGCGGACAGGACGGTGACGATGCGCATCGCCACGAGCCTGATCGGCGTCGACCAGGCCCGGAAGAACCTCGAGCTCGAGATCGCCGACGACGACTTCGAGACGGTCAAGGACGACGCCAAGGCGATGTGGCAGGACAAGCTCGACGTCCTCGACATCCAGGGCGCGACCAAGGACCAGAAGACGACCGTCTACTCCAACCTCGCCCGGCTCTTCCTCTACCCCAACTCGGGTCACGAGAACACCGGCACCGCCGACGAGCCGGTCTGGAAGCATGCCGTCCAGTCGACCTCCGGTGACACCAACCCGCCGGGCACCACGCCCACCCACACCGGCGCCGACATCGTGGACGGCAAGGTCTACGTGAACAACGGCTTCTGGGACACCTACCGCACGACCTGGGCGGCCTACTCCCTGTTCGAGCCGAGCCAGGCGGCCGAGATGGTCAACGGCTTCGTGCAGCAGTACAAGGACAACGGCTGGATCTCACGCTGGTCCTCACCGGGCTACGCCAACCTGATGACCGGGACCAGCTCGGACGTCTCCTTCGCCGACGCGTACGTCAAGGGGGTCAAGGGCATCGACGCCGAGGCGGCCTACGACGCAGCCGTGAAGAACGCCACCGTCCGGCCTCCGGGCTCCGCGACCAACTCGAACGTCGGCCGCAAGGGCATGCAGACCTCGGTGTTCCTCGGTTACACGCCCGCGGCCGTGAGCGAGGGCGTCTCCTGGGGGCTCGAGGGCTACATCAACGACTACGGCATCGGAAACATGGCCGCGAAGCTCGCCCAGCGCGACGGGATCTCCCGCGCCGAGAAGAAGCGGCTGAAGGAGGAGTCGGAGTACTTCCTCAGCCGGGCCCGCAACTATGTCAACACCTTCGACACCGAGGTGGGCTTCTTCCAGGGCCGCAACGCCGACGGCACCTTCAAGAAGTCGCCGGCGGACTACAACCCGCTGGTGTGGGGCAGCGACCACGACTACACCGAGACCAACGGGTGGAACTTCGCGTTCCACACCCCGCAGGACGGCCAGGGCCTGGCCAACCTCTACGGCGGTCGCGGCGGGCTCGCGCAGAAGCTGGACACCTTCTTCTCCACGCCGGAGACGGGGGAGTACCCGGGCTCCTACGGCGGCATCATCCACGAGATCCGTGAGGCCCGTGACGTACGCATGGGGCAGTGGGGCTTCTCCAACCAGGTCAGCCACCACATCCCGTGGATGTACAGCTACACCGGCCAGCCCTGGAAGACGCAGGAGATCGTCCGCGAGACGCTGCGCCGGATGTACACCGGCTCCGAGATCGGGCAGGGCTACGCCGGTGACGAGGACAACGGCGAGACCTCGGCGTGGTACCTCTTCGCCTCCCTGGGCCTCTACCCGCTCCAGATGGGCAGCGAGAACCTCGTGCTCGGCTCGCCGCAGTTCACCAAGGCCACCCTCCGCCTCGAGGGCGGCAAGGACCTGGTGATCAAGGCACCGAAGAACAGCAACCGGAACATCTACGTTCAGGGCGTCAAGATCGACGGCAAGAGGTGGGACAAGACGTACGTCTCCCACCAGGAGCTCGCCGACGGCGGCACCATCGAGTTCGACATGGGCTCGAAGCCGTCGCGCTGGGGCACCTCGCCCAGCGCCGTCCCGCCCTCGCTGACCACCGGCTCCCAGCCGGCAACTCCTCTCGCCGACAAGTCCGGTGCGGGGAAGGGCACGGTGTCGGCCAGCGGCAACGACGGCGAGACGTTGGTCGACAACGACTCCGGGACGCAGACGACCGTGGCCGGGGACGGCTGGGTGGAGTACCAGTTCTCCGGGACCAAGGTGCCGGTGTCCTTCTACACCCTCACCAACGGCGCCGAAGGTGGCTCGCCGAGCGGCTGGGTCGTCAAGGGCTCCAACGACGGCACCGACTGGAAGGTCCTCGACCGGCGCTCGGGCGAGACGTTCGACTGGCAGCAGGCCACCCGGCCGTTCAAGCTCGAGTCGGCGTCGAAGTTCAGCCGGATCCGGATCGAGTTCACCGGCTCGGCCGACGAGCAGATCACGCTCTCGGAGGTGGAGCTGCTGGGCTAGCGATCCGGGCACAGCTGCGTGCCGCCAGCCTGTCGGTGCTCGCCGATAGGCTGGCGGACGTGCCTGATCCGCAGAGCTATCGCCCCAAAGCTGGAGACATCCCCACCCAGCCCGGGGTCTACCGGTTCCGCGACCCCAAGGGGCGGGTGATCTATGTCGGCAAGGCGATCAACCTCCGTCAGCGGCTCGCGAACTACTTCCAGCCGATCCCGTCGCTGCACCCACGCACGGCGACCATGGTCACCACCGCGGCCAGTGTCGAGTGGACCGTGGTCAACAACGACATCGAGGCGCTCCAGCTCGAATACACCTGGATCAAGGAGTTCGACCCGCGGTTCAACGTCAAGTACCGCGACGACAAGTCCTACCCGTGGCTCGCGGTCACCGTCTCCGAAGACTTCCCGCGAGTCATGGTCGGTCGCGGCGCCAAGCGCAAGGGCACCCGCTACTTCGGCCCCTACGGCCACGCCTGGGCGATCCGCGAGACCGTCGACATCCTGCTGCGCGTCTTCCCCATGCGGAGCTGCTCCAACGGCGTCTTCAAGCGCTCCCAGCAGATCGGCCGCCCCTGCCTGCTCGGCTACATCGACAAGTGCACTGCGCCCTGCGTCGGCAACATCTCCGCCGAGGAGCACCGCGAGATCGTCGACGACTTCTGCGACTTCATGGCCGGTCACACCTCGACCTTCACCAAGCGGATCGAGAAGGAGATGTACGCCGCCTCCGAGGCCCTCGACTTCGAGAAGGCCGCGCGGCTGCGTGACGACCTCGCCGCGATGCAGCGTGCCCTGGAGAAGCAGGCGGTCGTGCTCGGCGACGGTGCCGACGCCGACGTGATCGCGCTGGCCGAGGACCCGCTCGAGGTCGGCGTCCAGATCTTCTACGTACGCGGCGGCCGGATCAAGGGCCAGCGCGGCTGGGTCGCCGACCGGATGGACGAGGCCGACACCGCCGGCCTGGTCGAGCACTTCCTGCTCCAGCTCTACGCCGGGGAGGACGCGGAGGCCATCCCGCGCGAGATCCTGGTCCCCGCGCTGCCGCCGGAGCACGAGACCTTCGAGGAGCTCCTCTCCGACGTGCGCAGGGCGAAGGTCCGGATCCGGGTCCCGCAGCGTGGCGACAAGAAGACGCTCCAGGAGACCGTGGAGAACAACGCCAAGCAGGCGCTCGCGCTCCACAAGACCAAGCGCGCCAGCGACCTGACCACCCGCAACCGGGCGCTGGAGGAGATCCAGGAGGCGCTCGAGCTCGACGAGGTGCCGCTGCGGATCGAGTGCTACGACATCTCCCACCTGCAGGGCACCGAGATCGTGGCGAGCATGGTGGTCTTCGAGGACGGGCTGGCCCGCAAGTCGGAGTACCGCCGGTTCATCATCAAGGGCCAGGACGGCTCCGACGACGTCAAGGCGATGCACGAGGTGATCACCCGGCGGTTCAAGCGGCTGCTCGACGAGCAGTCCACATCGATCGTGTCGACAGAGGTGGAGGGGGCCAACGGCCCGATGCTGGTCGACCCCGAGACCGGTCGGCCTCGCAAGTTCGCCTACGCGCCGGGCCTGGTGGTCGTCGACGGCGGCGCGCCGCAGGTGGCGGCCGCGCAACGGGCCCTGACCGAGCTCGGGATCAACGACATCCCGGTGGTTGGGCTGGCGAAGCGGCTGGAGGAGGTGTGGGTGCCCGAGGAGGAGGACCCGGTGATCCTGCCGAGGTCGAGCGAGGGGCTCTACCTGCTGCAGCGGGTCCGCGACGAGGCGCACCGCTTCGCGATCACTCACCACCGCGGACGGCGCAGCAAGTCGATGGTGGAGAGCCTGCTCGACGACGTACCCGGTCTCGGCGAGGTGCGCCGCAAGACGCTGATGAAGCACTTCGGCTCACTCAAGAAGCTCCGGGCAGCGACCGCCGAGGAGATCGCCCTGGTGCCGGGCATCGGGCCCGCGACGGCGACAGCGATCAAGACCGCTGTGGAGCAGACGGCGAAGAATGGCAAGGTTAGCGCCATCAACGTCACCACCGGCGAGATCATCGAGGAGTAGGTCATGCACAAGGGGGAGGTCGTCGTCATCACCGGCATGACCGGTGCCGGGCGGAGCACCGCCGCCAAGGAGCTGGAGGATCTCGGCTACTACGTCGTCGACAACCTGCCGCCGAGCCTGCTCCCGCAGGTCGTCGAACGGGTCGACGCGGCCCGCGGCCCGGAGCAGCCGGTGGCGGTCGTGACCGACGTACGTTCGGGGTCATTCTTCGCCGAGCTCGAGGAGATCGTGGCGAAGGGAGCCACCGGGCGGCGTACGACCCTGGTCTTCCTCGACGCCGCCGACGACACCCTGGTCCGCCGCCAGGAGGCCGCTCGGCGTCCGCACCCGATGCAGCGGGGCAACGAGCGTCTGCTGGATGCGCTCGAGCGGGAGCGGGTGGTGCTGGCCAACCTGCGTGGCGCCGCCGACCTGGTCATCGACACGACCCAGCTCAACGTGCACCAGCTCACCGCGAGGATCGCGGAGGCGTTCGGCACCCCGGAGCGGACGACGCTGAAGGTGTCGGTGGTGAGCTTCGGGTTCAAGTACGGCATCCCGGTCGACGCCGACTTCATGGCCGACATGCGTTTCCTGCCCAATCCGCACTGGGTGCCCGAGCTCAAGGACGGCAACGGACGCGACAACCCCGACGTCGCCGCGTACGTCTACTCGCGCCCTGGTGCGGAGGAGTTCCTGAGCGGGTATGTTCCGGTGCTCATCGGAGTGACCAAGGGCTACCTCCACGAAGGAAAGAGGTTCATGCGCGTGGCGATCGGGTGCACGGGTGGCAAGCACCGCAGCGTGGCGATGGCGGAGGAGATCTCCAGGCGGCTGCGAGATGCGGGCCTGGATGCGAAGGCGATCCACCGAGACCTCGGGCGGGAGTGAGAGTGGCCGGGGCCGACCGACCCGGGGCAGATGCCCAGGCCGTCGTCGCCCTGGGGGGAGGGCACGGACTGCACGCTTCGCTGAGCGCGCTGCGGCTGCTCGTCGACGATCTGACCGTCGACCAGCTCACCGCGATCGTCACGGTCGCCGACAACGGCGGCTCGAGCGGCCGGCTTCGCCGCGAGTTCGGTGTGCTGCCTCCGGGTGATCTGCGCATGGCGCTGGCCGCGCTGTGCGGCGCGGACCGCTGGGACGACACCTGGGCGCAGGTGCTCCAGCACCGCTTCGCCGGCGAGGGCGAGATGCGCGGCCACAACCTCGGCAACCTGCTGATCGTCGGCCTGTGGGAACAGCTCGGCGACCACGTCGAGGCCCTCGACTGGGTCGGCCGCCTGCTGGGCGCCAAGGGCAGGGTCCTGCCGATGGCGCTGGTGCCGATGGACATCGTCGCCGACGTACGCGGGCTGGTGCCGGGCTCTCCTGCGGCCCTCACCTCGGTGCAGGGCCAGGTCGAGGTCGCCAGCACCGACGGGATCATCGAGTCGATCAGGCTGATCCCGGACAACCCTCCGGCCGCACCCGACGCTGTCAAGGCGATCCAGGACGCGGAGTGGGTGTTCCTGGGGCCCGGCTCCTGGTTCACCTCGGTCCTGCCTCACCTGATGGTCCGCGCGCTGCGCGAGGCCCTGGTCGCCACGTCGGCGAAGATCGTCGTCGTGCTCAACCTCGGTGAGCAGCCCGGGGAGACCACCGGCTTCGGCCCCGCCGAGCACCTCTCGGTCCTCCTCGACCATGCTCCTGACCTCCGCATCCACACCATCCTGGTCGACGGCTCGATGGACCGGCTCGACGAGCTCTCGGTGCTGGCGGGAAAGATCGGCGCCCGGGTCGTAGTCGCGGACGTGGCCCTCGGGGACGGCACGCCGCGCCACGATCCCACCCGCCTCGCCTCCGCCTTCACCGAGGTGATGGGCGAAGGCTAGGGGATCTCCGCGGCCGCCCTCCGGCGGCGCAGGACCTCCCGCGGCCACAGGCTCAGCATCACGATCCCGGTCGCGGCCAGGATGGTCCCGTCGAGCCGGAACCCCCAGTCCGGCGTGCCCGTCCGCTCCTCCATCAAGGGTGCTCCCTCGACGAGCCAGCCGATGCCGACGCCCAGCAGGAGCAGACCGAGTCCGAGCGGGACGATCGTGCTCCACACGTCGGAGAAGGCAGGCGGACGCCGAACGAGCCCGACCACGCTCCAGAGGAGCCCGGCCAGCAGCAGGAGCTCGAACCCGACCATCAACGACAGCCCCACGAACCCACCGTCTCGATACTCCGCGGAGGTCAGCGTGCCGAACGGGCTGGGGCTGCAGCAGAGGACGAAGAACCAGGCCCAGCCCAGGTCACGGCTGACGTGCTGGGTACGGGTGGGGGGGTAACGGCACAGCCGTGCAGACTAGGTCATCACTACCCGCCACGGAGCCAATTCAGGGCAAACCGATATGGAACCGATTCGAGGGTCGTTGACATCAATGAAAGACTCTCCCGCATGGCGATGACGGGACAGGTGAAGGCCGAGCTGGCCTCCACTCAGATCACCAAGACATGCTGCCGCAAGGCAGAGGTTGCCTCGACGTTGAGGTTCGCTGGGGGGATCCACATCGTGGCCGGCAGGATCGTGGTCGAGGCTGAGCTCGACACCGGTCTGGCCGCCAGGAGACTGAAGCGAGACATCGCCGACGTCTTCGGTCACGAGGCAGAGGTGGCTCTCATCCAGGCGAGCGGGCTTCGTAAGGGCAGCCGCTACATCGTGCGAGTGGTCAAGGACGGTGAGGCGCTGGCGCGCCAGACCGGCCTTCTCGACCAGCGCGGACGGCCGGTGCGGGGTCTTCCGCCTGCCGTCGTCTCAGGCGGGGCCTGCGACGCGGTGGCCGCCTGGCGCGGTGCCTTCCTGGCCCACGGCTCGCTCACCGAGCCGGGCCGCTCCTCCTCGATGGAGGTGACCTGCCCGGGCTCGGAGTCGGCGCTGGCGCTGGTCGGCGTCGCCCGTCGGATCGGTATCTCCGCCAAGCCCCGTGAGGTGCGTGGCGTCGACCGCGTCGTCATCCGTGACGGTGACGCGATCGGGCAGCTGCTGACCCGCCTGGGTGCCCACGAGTCGCTCATGGCCTGGGAGGAGCGCCGGATGCGCCGCGAGGTCCGCGCCACCGCCAACCGACTGGCCAACTTCGACGACGCCAACCTGCGCCGTTCGGCCCGTGCCGCCGTCGCCGCCGGGGCCCGCGTCGAGCGTGCCCTGGAGATCCTCGGCGAAGACATCCCCGACCACCTGCGCCAGGCCGGCAAGCTCCGTCTGGAGCACAAGCAGGCCTCTCTCGAGGAGCTCGGACAGCTCCACGACCCGGTGCTGACCAAGGACGCCATCGCCGGCCGAATCCGCCGTCTGCTGGCGATGGCCGACAAGCGGGCCGAGGAGCTCGGCATCCCTGACACCGAGGCGTCCCTGACCGCGGAGATGCTGGCCGAGGACGCCTAGGAAGCGCCCCCAGATTCCAGAAACCGGCCCGAGCCCCTCGACTGATCGAGGGGCTCGGGCCGTTTGCTACTCGTCCGTCTTTTGGAACGATCCAACCCAGTCTCCCGCTGTTCAGAGGGCCTGGGTAGTGTCGGCGTCAGCGGGTGATCCCGCGCACAATCTTTTCGACGCGAACCAGGAGTCCACGTGACAGTTCGAGTAGGCATCAACGGTTTCGGCCGGATCGGCCGCAACTTCTTCCGCGCGGTGCGCGCCTCCGACCTCGACATCGAGATCGTCGGGGTCAACGACCTCAGCGACAACGCAACCCTCGCGACGCTGCTGAAGTACGACTCGATCCTCGGCCCGCTCGACGCCGAGGTGTCCGCCACCGAGGACGCGATCGTCGTCGACGGCAAGGAAATCAAGGCGTACGCGGAGCGCGACCCGGCCAACCTCAAGTGGTCCGACCTCGGTGTCGACGTCGTGATCGAGTCCACCGGCTTCTTCACCGACGCGACCAAGGCCCGCGCGCACGTCGACCACGGCGGCGCGAAGAAGGTCATCATCTCCGCCCCCGCCAAGAACGAGGACGCCACCATCGTGATGGGCGTCAACGAGTCGATCTACGACGCCGCGGCCCACACCGTCATCTCCAACGCCTCCTGCACCACCAACTGCCTGGCGCCGCTGGCCAACGCGCTGCACAACGGCGTAGGCATCAACCGCGGTCTGATGACGACCGTCCACGCCTACACCGCCGACCAGAACCTGCAGGACAACATCCACAAGGACCTGCGTCGCGCCCGTGCCGCCGCGGTCAACGTGGTGCCCACCTCGACCGGTGCCGCCAAGGCGATCGGCCTGGTGCTGCCGGAGCTGAAGGGCAAGCTCGACGGCTATGCGCTGCGCGTGCCGACCCCGACCGGCTCGATCGTCGACCTCTCCTTCGAGGCCTCGCGCGAGACCTCGGTCGAGGAGATCAACGCGATCATGGAGAAGGCCGCCGACGGGAAGTACCTCGTCTACTCGACCGACCCGATCGTCTCCTCCGACATCGTGACCAACCCGGCGTCCTCGATCTTCGACGCTCCGCTGACCAAGGTGATCGGCAACCAGGTCAAGGTCGCGGCCTGGTACGACAACGAGTGGGGCTACTCCAACCGGCTCGGTGACCTGGTGGCGTACGTTGGTGCGAGCCTGTGACCCAGCAAGGGTCCTCACAGGTTAGTGTCTAGCCCGTTATGTCTCTGAATCTCACGCAGCTCATCGAGCAGGGTGTCGCCGGCAAGCGAGTTCTCGTGCGCTCCGACCTCAACGTCCCGCTGGAAGGCACCACGATCACCGACGACGGTCGCATCCGTGCCTCGGTGCCCACGATCAAGACGCTGGCCGACGCCGGCGCCAGGGTCGTGGTGGTCGCCCACCTCGGTCGGCCGAAGGGGGAGCCGGACCCGGCCTACTCGCTGGCCCCCGTGGCCACCCGTCTCGGCGAGCTGCTCGGTGCCGAGGTCGCCTTCGCGACCGACACCGTCGGCGACTCCGCCGCCTCGGTCGTCGGCGGCCTCGCCGACGGCCAGGTCGCTCTGCTGGAGAACGTACGCTTCAACGCCGGTGAGACCAGCAAGGACGACCACGAGCGGGCGACCTTCGCTGCCGAGCTCGCCTCGCTGGCCGACGCCTTCGTCTCCGACGGCTTCGGCGTGGTCCACCGCAAGCAGGCCTCGGTCTACGACGTCGCCAAGCTGCTCCCGAGCGCGCAGGGCGACCTGGTGGCCGCCGAGATCGACGTCCTGAAGCGACTCACCGAGACCCCCGAGCGTCCCTACGTGGTCGTCCTCGGTGGCTCGAAGGTCTCCGACAAGCTCGGCGTGATCGACAACCTGCTCGGCAAGGCCGACAAGCTGCTCATCGGGGGCGGCATGGTCTTCACCTTCCTCAAGGCCCAGGGCTACGAGGTCGGCCAGTCGCTGCTCGAGGAGGACCAGATCCTCACCGTGCTCGGCTACCTCGAGCGCGCCGAGGAGATCGGCGTCGAGATCCTGCTGCCGACCGATGTCGTGGTCGCCGACTCCTTCGGTGACGAGGCGTCCGCGCGAGTGGTCGCGGCCAACGCGATCCCGCCCGAGTCGCTCGGGCTCGACATCGGTCCGGAGTCCGCGCAGACCTACGCGGCCGCGCTCGAGGGCGCGAAGACGGTCTTCTGGAACGGTCCGATGGGCGTCTTCGAGCAGGCCGCCTTCGCCGAGGGCACCCGCACGGTCGCCCAGGCGCTGACCACGATCGACGGGCTCTCGGTGGTCGGCGGTGGCGACTCGGCCGCGGCGATCCGCCAGCTCGGGTTTGCCGATGACCAGTTCGGTCACATCTCGACCGGCGGCGGCGCATCGCTCGAATACCTGGAGGGCAAGACCCTTCCGGGGGTCGCCGTGCTGGATGAGTCGACCGTGGTCGGGGGACTGGGCTGATGGCGGCCAAGAAGCCGGCCGCGGGGCGCACCCCGCTCATCGCCGGCAACTGGAAGATGAACCTCAACCACCAAGAAGCGGTGGTCCTGGTCCAGAAGCTCGCCTGGACGCTCTCCGACAAGCGCCACGACTTCGCGGCCGTGGAGGTGGCGGTCTTTCCGCCGTTCACCGATATCCGTTCGGTGCAGACGCTGGTCGACGGCGACAAGATGCGCATCACCTACGGCGCCCAGAACGTCTCGACCCAGGAGTCCGGTGCCTTCACCGGCGAGGTCTCGGCCGCGATGCTGGCCAAGCTCGGCTGCTCCTACGTGATCGTGGGTCACTCCGAGCGTCGCGAGCACTACGGCGAGACCGACGAGATCGTCGCGCTCAAGGCCAAGATCGCGCTCAAGCACAAGATGATCCCGATCGTCTGCGTCGGCGAGGGTCTTGACGTACGCCAGGCCGGCAACCACCTCGACCATTGCACCGCGCAGGTCGAGGGCTCGCTGGCCGGGCTCACCGACGCCGAGGTCGGCCAGGTCGTCATCGCCTACGAGCCGGTCTGGGCGATCGGCACGGGCGAGACCGCCACCGCGCAGGACGCCCAAGAGGTGTGCGCCGGCATCCGCGACCAGCTCGAGAAGAGCTACGGCGCGGAGATCGCCAACGGCGTACGCATCCTCTACGGCGGCTCGGTGAAGCCCAACAATGTGGCCGCGCTGATGCAGGAGGCCGACGTGGACGGGGCGCTGGTCGGCGGGGCGAGCCTCTCGGTCGAGGACTTCGCGGCGATCTCGCGCTACTACGACCTGCCAGTTCTCTAGGCCAGTGCTGTAGGTTTCGGGCTCTCCAGATAGGATTTCAGACGTGGAACTTCTCTTCACCATCATCCTGGTCATCGCGAGCGCGCTGATGATCCTGCTCGTGCTGCTTCACAAGGGCCGCGGTGGCGGACTCTCCGACATGTTCGGTGGCGGTGTCTCGAGCTCGCTGGGTGGATCTTCGGTCGTCGAGCGCAACCTCGACCGACTCACCATCGGCATCGGAGTCATCTGGTTCGCCTGTGTGATCGCGCTCGGCCTGCTGATGGCCTACTGAAACATTCCCCTTCAGCGCACGCGCGATAGCGTCTAAACTCATCGACGCTGGACGGAGATTTTGCCGTCCGATTCCCCCAAAGTGGCCTCTCGGGGCTGCGAACTTTAAGTTGAGAGAGGACACCGCAGCACCATGGCAGGTGGAGGGAACGCGATTCGGGGCTCCCGAGTCGGTGCTGGGCCGATGGGTGAGGCGGAGCGCGGCGAGGCCGCGCCGCGGAAGGCCGTCACCTACTTTTGCGCCAACGCACATCGCTCGGTCATCACCTTCGCCGTCGAGGCGACGCCACCGGACTCCTGGGACTGCCCCAAGTGTGGGCTCCCGGCCGGTCTGGACGAGGAGAACGCGCCCCCGGCGCCGAAGATCGAGCCTTACAAGACCCACCTCGCCTACGTGAAGGAGCGCCGCTCCGACGCCGAGGCCGAGGACATCCTGGAGGAGGCAATCGCCCTGCTCCGCTCCCGCCGCAAGTCCGGCGAGATCATCTTCTGAATTCCCGCCGAGTCGGCGCATCTGTCCCGCACAGAGGCGCCGACTCGCCGCATTTGTCCCACGTGAGGACGCCGAGTCGGCGCGTTCTGACCAAGATCCGCGCCGAGTCGGCTCGTTATGACGCGCCGACTCGGCCTTGAATGTGGTCAGGACGGGACGACTCGGCTTTGGTCAGGCGGCCGCAACGTCGTTGAGGCGTTGATAGGCGCGGTCACGCAGCCGCCGCAGCCGTACGCCGGGGTCAGCGAGCCTGTGAAACGTGTCATCCTTGCTGAAGACCTCGATGAGCCAGCCGTCGTCGATCATCGCCGCTCGTCGTGTCCGGTCGTGCTCCAATTGGTCGGGGGCGCTGTGCCATTCGGCCCCGTCGTACTCGACGCCTATCCTCAGAAGTTCGTTACCGAGGTCGAGGCGTCCGAGGAATCGGCTTCCTCGACGGACCTCGAGCTGGGGTACGAGATCGAGACCCCTCACCTCCTTCGACCAGATCCGCAGGACCGACTCCGGAGGCGACTCGGCGCGGCCATCGGCGAGCGGTCCGACCGCCCTCAGCGTGGTGACGTACCGCTGTCCACGGAACCTGTTGATCCCGGCGAGGAACTCGTCGCAGTCGTAGTGGCCGAGCCGGTGCATCTGGTCGATCGCGGCGACGGCCCGCTCAGGCCAGCGCACCCGACCGACGTCCCAGGCGGTGCGGAGTGCGCTGGTGACCAGCAGGCCCCCGATCTCGATGATGTCGTCGTCGCGGAAGGTGCGTTCGCCGCTGGCAGCGAGGTCGTTGCGCAGACGTCCGCGGCCGGCGGGGAGGAAGACGGAGAGTGGCTGCAGGTCGAGGTGTTCACCGGGAGCGAGCATCATGTCGGCGCCGAGAAGCCACCCGGCGTGCCGATCGACCACCACCGCGTCCTTGGGTACGACAAGCTTGAGCCCGGCGACCCGCAGTTCGAGCGAGTCGCCCATCTCCGTCGCGACATAGACGCCCTTGACCAAGCGGCGGATGAGGCCCAGGTGTACGAGCTCGCGTAGCTGCCGGTAGGTCACGCCCGAATCGAGCGCCATTCTGGCGGTGAACGGCAGCGTTGCTGTCAGTGGAAAGTCCGGGCCGAGCGTACGGGTGAACTGCATCTGTTCGATATCCATGTGTCCCAGCATGAGCGGGACCACCGACATTTGACCTCGAGCGCCGAGTCGGCTCGTTATGACGAGCCGACTCGGTGTCGATTCTGGTCAGGATGAGCCGACTCGGCGGGGGTTTAGCAGGTTGCGCCGAAGATGGACTCGGCGTACTCCGGGTGGTCGACGAAGGGGTTCCGGTTGTGCTGGAAGCTCTCGTAGACGGTGTTGTTGCGGGTGCGTTCGGCGGCGGTGACCGGGTCGGCGTTGTGCCAGCCGAGCAGTACGCAGACCTTGCCGAGGTAGTTGGTCGAGCCGTTGATGGAGTTGTTGACCTCGAGGTCGGCGAAGCCGTCGTCGCCGTTGTAGCGCACGGTCATGTAGAGGATGCCGCGGGCGAGGTCGCCCTTGACGCTGTCGCGAGGCTCGAAGGAGTCGGAGTCGGTCCAGCAGTCGCTGCACTCCGAGACTGCCGACCCGCCCAGGTCGAAGTCCTTGTTGCCACGGGTGGAGTTGACGGTGACGTCCTCGGGCCGCAGGTGGTGCACGTCGGTGCCGGGACCGTTGCTCGTGCCGAAGTCGCCATGGCTCTGCGGCCAGGTGTGCTCGCGGTTCCAGTTGTTGGCGTCGCCGCCGTTGTTGGTCTTCGGCGTGGAGACCCCGGAGTAGAACTCGATCACGTTCGAGGAGTTGTTCGGGTCCTGGTCGAGGACCTTCAGTGCCTCCCACACGGCGCTGTAGGACAGAGTGGTGTGGCCATCGATGATGTTGTGCAGGGCCGACTTCAGCGACGAGCCGGAAAGGCCGGCGGCCGAGTCGTAGTAGCCCGCCGGGATTCCCGGGTCCGCGGTCGGGGTGGCCGTCGGCGTCGGAGTCGGGGTCGGCGTGGAGCCGGCGAACGCGAAGGCGGTGGCGTTCTTGTGGCCGGGATGGGAGAAGTACGCCGTCAGGGTGCCGGTCACGTCGATCTGACGCCCCTTCAGGCTCGGGTTGGACCGAAGGCCCCACGCGCTGCGGAAGGCGTCGGGGATCTGCACGTAGAGCATCCTGGACGTGCTGGTCTCTGTGGCCGAGTCAGCGATCGCGAGAGCGTAGTCGTTGGGGTAGTTGCTGGTCACGACCGTGCTGGTCGCTGTGGGCTGGCCGACGACGTAGCCGCGAACGGTGGCCGTCGAGCCGTTCTGGGTGGCGATCGCCGTGGTGACGTTGATCGTGGCCGCTTGGGCCGGGGCGGTCGTGATCACGACCGCCATGACGCTCGCCAGGGCGAGGGCAACGAGGCTGGCCAGGGTGAGGCCGAGCCGCCGAGAGGCGCTGATGGGCATGCTCGGATGGTGGCAGGCCCGCAGGGGTGCGCGGCACCCCATGCGGGAAAGATTTACCCAGCGTTAGCAAGCTGGGTAACCGAGTTCCCGAGACATTCGCGCCGATCCGGCGCCGGTCAGAGCTTCGAGGCAGCCGCTCGGTCCAGGAACCAGGTCGTCTCCGTGGTGCCGGTGACGCCGGCGGCGGGGATCTCGGTGATCGGAGCGCCTGCGTGGGCCTTAGCCACCGCTTCGGCCTTGCCCTCGCCGCTGACCAGGAACCAGACGGTCGTGGAGCGGCGCAGCGCCTCGAAGGTGAAGGTGATGCGCTCGGGCGGGGGCTTGGGGGAGCCGGTGACGCCGACCGCGATCGCGTCCTTCGCCTCCAGCTGCGGGAAGCCGGGGAAGAGGGAGGCGATGTGGCCGTCGGGGCCGACGCCGAGCATCAGGATGTCGAAGCCGCCGGAGCCGTGGCTGCGTACGTCCTCGGAGAACCGTGCCGCGGCCTCGTCGACGCTCAGACCGGAGTCGGTGGCGGGCATCTCGTGGATGCGGTGGTCCGGGACGCCAACCTCGTTCAGGAAGGCGGCGCGGGCCTGGCCGGCGTTGCGGTCGGGGGAGTCGGCGGCGACGTAGCGCTCGTCGCCGAAGAAGAACTCCACCGCGCCCCAGTCCACACCCGACTCGGGGGCCAGGCGGGCGATCTCGCGATGGATCGCCTCGGCGATCGTGCCGCCGGTGAGACCGATGGTGGGTACGTCGCCGGCCGCCTGAAGGTCGGCGAGGCGGCTGAGGAACTCCCCGGCCACAGCGGAGGCCAGAGCCTCGGCGGTGTCGTGGACCTCGATGAGTGACTCGGGATGACCGTCGCTGGTCACGTGCGCTTCTCTCTGTAGTAGGCGATGAGGGATTGGGTGGAGGAGTCCTGCTGTTCGGCGACCTCCGTGTCGCCGGAGACGGCCGGGCTGACCTGCAGGGCGAGCTGCTTGCCGAGCTCGACGCCCCACTGGTCGAAGGAGTCGATGCCCCACACCACACCCTGGGTGAAGGTGATGTGCTCGTAGAGGGCGATCAGCTGGCCCAGGACCGCGGGGGTCAGTGACGGCGCCATGATCGAGGTGGTCGGCCGGTTGCCGGAGAAGACCCGCGCGTTGACGATGTTCTCCGAGGTGCCCTCGGCGCGCACCTGCTCGGCCGTCTTGCCGAAGGCGAGCGCCTGGGTCTGGGCGAAGAAGTTGGCCAGGAACAGCTCGTGCACGTCCGTGTCGCCGTCCGCGAGCGGATAGGCCGGGTTGGCGAACGCGATGAAGTCTGCCGGGATGACCCGGGTGCCCTGGTGGATCAGCTGGTAGAACGCGTGCTGTCCGTTGGTGCCCGGCTCGCCCCAGAACACCTCTCCGGTGTCGGTCGTCACCGCGGTGCCGTCCCAGCGCACCGACTTGCCGTTGGACTCCATGGTCAGCTGCTGAAGGTACGCCGGGAACCGGTGCAGCAGCTGGGAGTAGGGCAGCACGGCGTGGGTCTGGGCGTCGAGGAAGTTGACGTACCAGACGTTCAGGAGGCCCATCAGCGCCGGCACGTTCTGCTCGAGCGGGGTGGTGCGGAAGTGCTCGTCGATCGCGTGGAAGCCGCCGAGGAACTCGGCGAAGCCCTCCGGCCCGACGGCGATCGCCAGGGTGGTGCCGATCGCGGAGTCGACCGAGTAGCGGCCGCCGACCCAGTCCCAGAAGCCGAACGCGTTCTGCGGGTCGATCCCGAACGCCTCGACCTTGTCCAGCGCCGTGGAGACGGCCACGAAGTGCTTCGCGACGGCCTCGGCGGAGTCCACGCCGTCGCCGAGCGCCTCGAGCAGCCAGGAACGCGCCAGCCGGGCGTTGGTCAGCGTCTCCAGGGTGGAGAAGGTCTTCGACGAGACCACGAACAGGGTCGTGGCCGGGTCGAGCCCCTTGAGCTTCTGGCCGGCGTCGGTGGGATCGATGTTGGAGATGAACCGACACTCGATCTCGGGGTGACGGAACGGCTCGAGCGCCTCGTAGGCCATCACCGGCCCTAGATCGGAGCCACCGATGCCGATGTTGACGACCGTGTGGATCCGCTCGCCGGTGACGCCCTTCCACTCACCCGAGCGGACCCGGTCGGCGAAGGCGTACATCTTCGCCAGGGTTTCGTGGACGGCGGGCACGACGTCGGTGCCGTCGACCTCGAGGGAGGCCTCGGCGGGGAGACGCAGGGCGGTGTGAAGCACCGCGCGGTCCTCGGTGACGTTGATGTGCTCGCCGGCGAGCATCGCGTCCCGCCGTGCCTCCAGACCGACCTGCTCGGCGAGAGCGAGCAGGGTGGCCAGGAGGTCGTCGGTGATGAGGTCCTTGGAGAGGTCGACGTGGAGGTCGGCCGCCTCGAAGGTGAGGCGTGAGGCCCGGCCGGGATCATCGGCGAACCACGAGCGCAGGTCGGGCTCGAAGCCGGCCCGCAGCTCGGTGAGTGCCTTCCAAGCGTCCGTCGTGCTCGCGTCGACCGGGCCGGTCGAAGCGGAGCCCGAGACGGACGGTTGAGTCACTGCTTGACCGCCTCGATCTGGGCGACGACGGTGTCGACGAGCTCGGTCCAGGAGACCTTGAACTTGTCGACGCCCTCGGTCTCCAGCACCTCGAAGACGTCCTCGAGGTCGACGCCGACAGATCGGAGCGACTCGAAGGTGGTCGCCGCCTCGGCGCCCTTGCCGGTCACCACGTCCCCACGCACCTCGCCGTGGTCGGCGAAGGCCTCCATCGTCTTCTCCGGCATGGTGTTGACCGTGTCGGCGACGACCAGGTCGGTGACGTAGAGGGTGTCGGGGTAGGCCGGGTTCTTGACCCCGGTCGAGGCCCACAGCGGCCGCTGGGCGTTGGCGCCCGCACCGGCCAGCGCGGTCCAGCGCTCGCTGGAGTGGACCTCTTCGAAGGCGGCGTAGGCGGCGATCGCGTTGGCCACCGCGGCCTTGCCGAGCAGCGCGCTCGCCTCGGGCGTGCCGATCGCCTCGAGCCGCTTGTCGATCTCGGTGTCGACGCGGGAGACGAAGAAGGAGGCCACCGAGCGGATCGTGGAGAGATCGATCCCGGCCGCCTTGGCCTGCTCCAGGCCGGTCAGGTAGGCGTCCATCACGGCCTGGTAGCGCTCGACCGAGAAGATCAGGGTCACGTTGACCGAAATGCCCTCGGCGATCGCGGCGGTGATCGCGGGGAGTCCCTCGAGGGTCGCCGGGATCTTGATCAGCACGTTGGGGCGGTCGACCGCGGCCCACAGCGCCTTCGCGGAGGCGATGGTCGCGTCGGTGTCGTTGGCCAGGGTCGGCTCGACCTCGATCGAGACCCGGCCGTCGTCCTTGGTGGACTCCGCGACCGGCGCGAGGATGTCGCAGGCGTTGCGTACGTCCTGGGTGGTGAGGCCGAAGATGACCTCGTCGACGTTCTTGCCCTCGGCCACCAGCGAGCGCAGCTGCTCGTCGTAGCGCTCGCCCTTGGAGATCGCGGCGGCGAAGATGGTCGGGTTGGTGGTCACCCCGACGACGGACTTCTCCTTGACGAGCTCGGCCAGGTTGCCGGTCTCGATGCGCTCGCGGGAGAGGTCGTCGAGCCAGATGGATACGCCGGCCTCGGCCAGCGCCTTGAGTCGGTCAGACATATTTCATGCTCCCTTGTTGATGGCGGCGAGGCTCTCCTTGGCGGCCGTGACGACCGCCTCGGGGGTGAAGCCGTACTCCTTGAACAGCAGCGCTCCGGACGCCGAGGCGCCGAAGTGCTCGAGCGAGACGATCCGGCCGGCGTCGCCGACGTACTCGCGCCAGCCCTGCTTCACGCCGGCCTCGACGCTGACTCGCGCCTTGACGCTGGGCGGGATCACCGAGTCCCGGTAGTCCTGCTCCTGGGCCTCGAACCACTCCAGGCACGGCAGCGAGACGACGCGGGCGCCGATGCCCTCCTTCGCCAGCTCCTCGCGGGCGGCGACGGCGTACTGCACCTCGGAGCCGGTGCCGAGCAGCACGACGTCGACGGTCCCGGTGGGGGAGTCGAGGAGCACGTAGCCACCCTTGGCGACACCCTCCGTGGTCGCGTAGCCGTCGACCCCGCGCGGGAACGTAGGCAGCGCCTGACGGGTGAGGATGAGTGCCGAGGGGCGGTCGTGGTGCTTGAGCACCTCGAGCCACGCGGCGGCGGTCTCGTTGGCGTCGGCGGGGCGGACCACGTCGAGGCCCGGGATGGCCCGGACCGCGGCGAGGTGCTCGACCGGCTGGTGGGTCGGGCCGTCCTCGCCCAGGCCGACGGAGTCGTGGGTCCAGACGTGGATCACCGGCAGCTTGGACAGTGCCCCGACGCGTACGGCGCCGCGCATGTAGTCGGAGAACTGGAAGAACGTGCCGCCGAACGCCTTGGTCGGCGAGTGGGCCACGATGCCGTTGAGGATCGCGCCCATGGCGTGCTCGCGGATGCCGAAGTGGAGGACGCGGCCCGCGTAGGGGTCGCCCTTCCACTCGTGGGTGGAGCGGTCCTCGGGGATGAACGAGGGGGCACCGGCGATGGTGGTGTTGTTGGAGCCCGCGAGGTCGGCCGAACCGCCCCACAGCTCGGGCAGCACCGGCGCCAGCGCGTTGATCACCTTGCCGGAGGCGGCACGCGTGGCGATGCCCTTGGCGTCGGCCTCGAAGACCGGCAGCGCGTCGGCGATGTCGGCGGGGAGATCCCCGGCCTGAAGCCGCTCGAGCAGCTTGGCGCCCTCCGGGTTGGCTTCGGCCCAGGCGGCCTCCTCGGCGCGCCAGGCCTCCTCGGCCTTCTCGCCGCGCTCGATGAGCTGGCGGGTGTGGGCGAGCACCTCGGGGTCGACGTCGAAGGACTTGGCCGGGTCGAAGCCCAGGATCTCCTTGGTCGCGGCGACCTCCTCGGCGCCGAGCGCCGAACCGTGGGCGGCCTCGGTGTTCTGCGCGTTGGGGGCGGGCCAGGCGATGATCGTGCGCAGCACGATCAGCGACGGCTGGTCGCTGACCTCGCCGGCGGCGTTGATCGCGTCGAACAGCGCCGGGACGTCCTCGGTGTAGCCGGTGCCGTCGTGGGTCCAGTCGACCTCCTGGACGTGCCAGCCGTAGGCCCGGTAGCGAGCGGCGACGTCCTCGGTGAAGGCGACGTTGGTGTCGCCCTCGATCGAGATCCGGTTGGCGTCGTAGATCATCGTGAGGTTGCCGAGCTTCTGGGTGCCGGCGATCGAGCTCGCCTCACCGCTGACGCCCTCCTGCAGGTCGCCGTCGCCGGCCAGCACGTACGTCTTGTGGTCGAACGGGCTCGGCTGGTCGACCGGCGTGTCCGGGTCGAGCAGGCCGCGCAGCCGGCGCTGGGCCATCGCGATGCCGACGGCGTTGGCGACACCCTGGCCGAGCGGGCCGGTGGTCACCTCCACGCCGCGGGTGTGGCCGCGCTCGGGGTGGCCCGGGGTCAGCGAGCCCCAGGTGCGCAGGGCCTCCAGGTCGCCGAGCTCGAGACCGAAGCCGCCGAGGTAGAGCTGGATGTAGAGGGTGACGCTCGAGTGGCCGACGGAGAGCACGAACCGGTCGCGACCGAGCCAGTCGGTGTCGGCGGGGTTGTGCTTCATCACCTTCTGGAAGAGCAGGTACGCCGCCGGGGCCAGACTCATCGCGGTGCCAGGGTGGCCGTTGCCGACCTTCTGCACGGAGTCCATGGCGAGTACGCGGACGGTGTCCACGGCCTTGCTGTCCAGATCGGTCCACTCGAGTACAGGTTTGGTGCTCACGAGGTGCCTTTTCAAAGTCGTCGACTCCACATTGGGAGAGTTCTTGGGCTGGCCGTGGGGGCTGCCGAATCCGAGCCTACTCACGCCCCGGGTTAGACTGCGAGCCGCATGCTGTGAACTGCTTGTATGTGCCGCATGTGACGCCTCAACCCGAACGAGAAGGATCTTCTCAGTGACGCACGTCGAACAGCCGGTCCCCGACCTCGACCAGCGTAGCGACCGCGCGTCAATGCGCGATGTCATCTCGGCGTACGTCTCCTTGACGAAGCCCCGCGTGATCGAGCTGCTGCTACTGACGACCGTTCCGGTGATGTTCTTCGCCGCCCAGGGTGTCCCGGGCGTCGGGCTGGTCGCGGCCACCGTCGTCGGCGGGATCTTCTCGGCCGGTTCGGCCTCGGTCTTCAACTGCGTCTACGACCGCGACATCGACGAGCAGATGAGGCGTACGCGGCGCCGGGCCCTGCCGCGGCACGTGGTCACCCCGCGCGCGGCGCTGATCTTCGGGTCCGTCCTGGCCGTGCTGTCGGTGCTGGTGCTCGGGTTCTTCGTGAACTGGCTCTCCGCCGGCCTCTCGCTGGCCGCCAACGCCTTCTACGTCTTCGTCTACACCATGCTGCTCAAGCGGCGCACCACGCAGAACATCGTCTGGGGCGGCATCGCGGGCTGCTTCCCGACCCTGATCGGCTGGACCGCGGTCACCAACCAGGTTTCCTGGGAGCCGCTGATCCTGTTCATGGTCGTCTTCTTCTGGACCCCGCCGCACACCTGGGCCCTGGCGCTGCGCTACCGCGAGGACTACGCGCAGGTCGACGTGCCGATGCTGCCGGTGGTCCGTTCCGCGCGCCACGTCGGCGGCCAGATCGTGGCGTACTCCTGGATCATGGTCGCCACCTCGCTGCTGCTGTGGCCCGTCGCCTCCACCGGCTGGCTCTACCCGGTCGCCGCCATCGCTCTTGGCGCCGTCTTCCTCGTCCAGGCACACCAGCTGCACGCGCGCACCAAGGGCACCGAGGACCTCACCAAGATCCGCCCCATGCAGCTCTTCCACTCGAGCAACCTCTACCTGAGCCTGCTCTTCGTCGCCCTCGCGGTCGACCCGCTGATCCGCTGACCCCTCCCGCCGAGGCGTCGCCCGCGTCGGCCGAGAGGTCACTCCGGTCGGCCGAGAGGTCACTCCGGTCGGCCGAGGCGTCATTCCCGCGGGTCGAGTGGGCAGCACGCTGCCCACTCGACCGACGTGCGTGACGCTTCGGTCGACGTGCGTGACGCTTCGGTCGACGTGCGTGACGCTTCGGTCGACGTGCGTGACGCTTCGGTCGACGTGCGTGACGCTTCGGTCGACGTGCGTGACGCTTCGGTCGACGTGCGTGACGCTTCGGTCGACGTGCGTGACGCTTCGGTCGACGTGCGTGACGTCTCGGCTAGGGCTGGTCAGGCGGCGTGGGCGCGGGTGGAGACCAGGACGCGGGCGAGGCCGGCGGAGATGAGGGCGGCGCCGAGCATGTGGAAGCCGACGAGGAGGACGGGGAGGTCGGTGAGGTACTGGACCCAGCCGATCAGGCCCTGAGCCAGCTCGATGACCAGCAGGACGATCGTGACCCGGCGGACGTACGCGTTCTTCCGGCCCAGCCACAGGGTGACCAGCGTCGCGGCGATGAGTGCGTAGACGGCGTAGGCATGGATGTGGGACATCAGGGCCGGGTCCAGGCCGGTGCGGCGCGAGTCGAGGTCACCGGAGTGGGGGCCGGAGCCGGTCACGACGGTGCCGAGCCAGAGCGAGAGCCAGCCGACGACGAAGGTGACCACGGCGGCGACGCGTACGTTGCGCGGCGCGGCTTCACGCTCCGGCGAGCGGATCTTGTCGAGCAGCCACACGCACAGACCGACCATCGCCATCGAGGCGAGCAGGTGGAGCGCGACGACGTAGGGGTTGAGCTCGGTGAGGACGGTGATGCCGCCGATGACACCCTGCAGCGGGACACCGAGGGCGATGACGATCGCCAGGGTGCGGATGGTGCCGCGGCGGTTCCAGACGGCGATGACGACGGTGATGGCGATCGCGGCCAGGACGTAGGTCAGCAGCCGGTTGCCGAACTCGATGACGCCGTTGATCCCGAGCGCCTCGTGAGCCACGTAGGACTCCTCGGTGCACTTGGGCCAGGTGGGGCAGCCGAGGCCGGAGCCGGTCAGCCGGACCACTGCGCCGGTCACCACGATCCCGATGTTGGCGACCAGGTTGGCGATCGCCAGCTCGAACGCGTGCGCTCTGAGCCAGCCGAGGACCTTGGCCGAGGGACCCGGGTCGGTGGAGGGTTCGGTGGTGGTCATTCCCACTTGAAGGTCCTAGCGGTGAGGGTCGAGCCGAGGACGGCCCAGATCAGGAGCACGCCGAGGTCTCGCCAGGCGGGGACGCCGTCGAGGAAGGCGGTGCGTACCGCCTCTCCGAGCGCCCCCGAGGGGAGCCAGCGGGCGACGTCGCCGTAGGCGCCGTAGGCGGTCAGCGGAAGCACCACGGCACCGCCGGCCAGGAGAAGCAGGTAGATGAGGTTGGCCGCGGCCAGGGTCGCCTCGGCGCGCAGCACGCCGGCGACGAAGAGCCCGAGCGAGGCGAAGGCCAGCGTGCCCATCGCGATGGCGAGGAAGAAGGCGAGGACGGTGCCGAACCCCGCGGCGGGGGTCCAGCCGAGGATCTGGCCGACGGCGCCGATGACGAAGAGCTGCACGAGCTGTACGCAGCCGAGCGCGAGCACCTTGCCGGCGAGCAGCCCGATCCGGGGGAGCGGAGAGGCGCCGAGGCGCTTGATCACGCCGTAGCGCCGCTCGAACCCGGTCGCGATCGCGAGGCTGGTGAAGCTCGTCGACATGATGGCCAGGGCGAGGACACCGGGGGTGAGGATGTCGACCAGCGGCCGGTCGGTGCCGAGGTCGAGGTCGATCGCGTTGCCGGCGGTGACGCCGCCGATCAGCACCATCACCGGGATCACGACGGCCAGCAGGAGCTGCTCGCCGTTGCGAAGCATCAGCTTCGCCTCCATCAGCGCCTGGGCGACCACCTGTTGGGTGATCGGGGCGCCACCGGGCTTCGGGGTGAAGGTCCCCGTGGCCACCTCAGACATGCTCGATCCCCTCGCTGAGTTGGAGCCCTCCGGTGAGATCGAGGAAGACGTCCTCGAGGCTCCTGCGGCCCAGGGTCAGCGACTCCGGGAGGACGTCGTTCTCCTCGCACCAACGGCTCACCTTGGCGAGGGTGGTCGGGTCGGCCTTGCCGGTGACCCGGATCGAGCGCTCGTCGAGCAGCGTGACCTCGGTGTCCTCGCCGAGCGCCTTGCGCAGCGACTCGCGGGCACCGGGCGGGAACGGCTTGGTCACCACCAGTCGCACGGTGGCGGTCGCGCCGCCACGGGTGAGCTCCAGCGGCGTGCCGGAGGCGATCATCCGGCCGCGGTCGATGATGTGCACCTGGTCGGCCAGCTCCTCGGCCTCCTCCAGGTAGTGGGTGGTCAGCACGACGGTCACGCCGTCGGCGCGGAGCTCGCGCAGCAGCTCCCAGGTCGTACGCCGCCCCTGCGGGTCCATCCCCGCCGTCGGCTCGTCCACGAAGACCAGCTCCGGGCGGCCGACCAGCGCCATCGCGAGCCCGAGCCGCTGCTGCTGCCCGCCGGAAAGGCGTCGGTAGGGGGTGCGACCGCACTCGCCCAGCCCCAGTCGCTCGGCCAGCTGGTCGACGTCGAGCGGATGCGCGTGCAGCCTGGCGATGTGCTTGAGCATCTCCATGGCGCGTACGCCGCTCCAGGCGCCCTGGCCCTGCAGCATCACCCCGATCCGGGGGAGCAGCTGCTTGCGGTCGGCGATCGGGTCGAGCCCGAGCACACGCACCGTGCCCTGCTGGGGCTTGCGATAGCCCTCGCACGTCTCCAGGGTGGTCGTCTTCCCGGCGCCGTTCGGCCCGAGCACGGCCGTGATCGAGCCCTCGGCGACGCTCAGCGTGAGGCCGTCGACGGCCGTCTTGTCGCCGTAGGCCATGCGCAGGTCGCGTACCTCGACAGCGGGCGAGGCAACGGAAGAATCCACGGCGGCAGTCTAAGAAGGCGTACGCCACCAGCCCAATCGCGTAGGTGCGATCCTGTGGATTCTTAGCTGTCTATAAGGACGTTGGCCGCCCAACTCCCACCGAAGGACGGCCAACGCGGGGATGAGACGTGATGCCCCCAGGGCCATGACGCGGTGTCTCAGACACAATTTCTGCTCAGGAGATCAACAGACAAGGCGGTCAGGAATCGAGAAGCCCCAGCGGCCCCGCAATTCCTAAGGTCGAGACATGTTCACACTTCAGACCATCACCCTCGACGCAACCGACATCACGGACGCCCGCGCGTTCTACGAGAAGGCCTTCGGGCTCACCGACCAGATCTCCGTACGCCAGGGCCCGGGCACCGGCACCGGCCGGCCGTTCACGATCTCGCTGGTCGTGAGCCAGCCCTCCACGGTCGACAGCCTCGTCGACTCGGCCCTCGCTGCCGGCGCCACCTCGCTCAAGCCGGTCGAGAAGTCTTTCTGGGGCTACGGCGGCATCGTCCAGGCACCCGACGGCTCGATCTGGAAGCTCGCGACCTCCGCCAAGAAGGACCGTGGCCCCGCCACCCGGGAGATCGACGACATCGTCCTGCTCCTCGGCGTCGCCGACGTCAAGGCGAGCAAGCGGTTCTACGCCGACCGCGGGCTCGGGGTGAAGCGGAGCTTCGGCGGCAAGTACGCCGAGTTCGAGGCCGCGCCCGGCGCCGTTCAGCTCGCGATCTACCCCCGGCACGCCCTGGAGAAGGAGACCGGCGTCGCGATCGACCCGTCCGCGGCGTATGGGATCGTCCTCGGTGGCGCCGGCGAGGCCTTCACCGACCCGGACGGGTTCACCTGGCAGGCTGGGGACCATGGCACGCACGATCGCGACGAACACGACCGTTGATCTCGAGGGGCTCCTGGAGTTCGTACGCCCCCGGCACCAGATGATCCTGGTGACCGGCCGAGCCGACGGGTCCCCACAGCTCTCGCCGGTCACCGGCGGCGTCGACGACGACGGCCGGATCGTGATCGCGACCTACCCCGAGCGGGCCAAGACCCGCAACGCCCGCAGTCGTCCGCAGGTCAGCGTCATGGTGCTCTCCGAGGAGTGGAACGGCGCCTGGGTCCAGGTCGACGGCGATGCCGAGGTCCTCGACGCTTCCGCCGGTGACCCGGCGCTGGACGCCTTCGTCACCTACTTCCGCAACATCTCCGGCGAGCACTCCGACTGGGACGAGTACCGCCAGGCCATGGTCGACCAGGGCAAGTCCCTCCTCCGGATCACCCCGAAGCGCTGGGGCCCGGTCGCCACCGGCGGCTTCCCCGCCCGCCTGGCGTAAACCAGTGGCACCAGACGTACGCCGCTGACTACCGTTTCCGACACACAGGCACACCACGAGGAGATGAGCATGCGCAGGTCGGTCGAGATCCGCTCCGCCGCCGGGAACCCCGGTCTGGCGAGCGAAGCCTGCCTGCGCTCCGACCTCCGCTCGGACCGCATCGGCCAGGAGCCGCCGACGCGCTGAGCCACAGCGCCGTCCTGAAAGGGCCGCTCCCGCCGCACGAACCCCGGCCGGAGCGGCCCTTTCGCATGCCCCGGCCCTGTCGAAGGAGAGAAAGAGATGACGAACGAGTTCCCGATCGCCCTGGCCGGCGCCAAGGCCGAGACCCTGATGTGGGCCCGCCCGCACGAGATCGAGCACGCTGCCCAGGACCAGCTGCGCAACATCTCCAAGCTGCCGTGGGTGCACGGCGTACGTGTCATGCCCGACGTCCACCTCGGCAAGGGCGCCACGGTCGGCTCCGTCGTTGCCATGAAGGACGCAGTCTCGCCGAGCGCGGTCGGTGTCGACATCGGCTGCGGGATGATGGCGGTCAAGACCTCCGTCACGACCAGCGACCTGCCCGACGACCTCGGCGCGCTGCGGTCGGCGATCGAGGAGGCGGTCCCGGTCGGCTTCCAGGCCAACGACGGTCAGGCCGGTGTCGTCCGCAAGGACCTGCGGCTCAAGGTCGCCTTCGACAAGCTCTTCGGCGGCTTCGAGGACCTGCGAGCCCCGAAGCTGGACGACCGGCACAAGCGGGCGGTCGCGCAGTGCGGATCGCTCGGCGGCGGAAATCACTTCATCGAGGTGACGTCTGATGACGACGGTGTCGTGTGGCTGATGCTGCACAGCGGGTCCCGCAACATCGGCAAGGAGATCGCCGAGCGGCACATCTACGCGGCCAAGGGGCTCGAGCACAACCTCGGCCTGCCAGACCGTGACCTGGCGGTCTTCCTGGCCGGGACCACGGAGATGGACGCCTACCTGCACGACCTCTACTGGGCCCAGGACTACGCCAAGCTCAACCGGCGGATCATGATGGCCACGGTCAAGGCGGTGTTCGCCGGGTTCTTCCCGGCAGTCGTGTGGGGCCAGGAGGTCAACGCCCACCACAACTACGTCGCCCGGGAGACCTATGACGGCGTCGACCTGGTGGTCACCCGCAAGGGCGCGATCTCGGCCAAGTCCGACGAGTTCGGGCTGATCCCGGGGTCGATGGGCACCGGCTCGTACGTCGTACGCGGCCTCGGCAACGAGACCTCCTACTGCTCCGCCTCCCACGGCGCGGGCCGGCGGATGTCGCGCACGAAGGCGAAGAAGACCTTCACCGTCGCCGACCTCGCCGTGCAGACCGAGGGTGTCGAGTGCCGCAAGGACGCCGGTGTCGTCGACGAGATCCCGGGAGCGTACAAGTCGCTGGAGAGCGTCATCGAGGCGCAGACCGACCTGGTCTCGGTGGAGGCCCGGCTGCGCACGCTGCTGTGCGTGAAGGGCTGAGGTTGTGAAGCCGAGAGTGGTCCATAGGTCACTCTCGGCTTCACAACCCTCGGGCGGGTCAGCGGCGCTGCCAGATCCCGAGGCGGTGGCTCCACGGCATCCGTGGGTTCAGTCGGCGCGGCTCGGAGAGGTGGACGAGGTCGAAGTCCGAGCCGAGGGCGCGGGTCATGTCCTCGGGGACGTACGTCCATGGCGGGCCCGCTTCATCGCTCGGCCGGTCGACCGGGAAGACCCCTGACGCGACCCGCCCGCCCGGGCGTACGACCGCGCGGGCCAGGTCGCCGACGCGGCCTCGCCAGGCGGGCGGCAGCGCGCAGAAGAAGGTGTGGTCCCACATCAGGTCGACCGGCCCGCCGGTCGCGTCCAGGACGGTGTCGACGTCGAGTGCGTCGCCGACCACGTAGGTGAGTTCCGGGTAGTGCTCTGCTGCGTGGGCGGCCGCCGTCGGCGAGATGTCGACAACCGTCGTACGCCATCCGGCAGCCGCCAACCCCGCCGCATCGTGTCCCCGGCCGGCGCCGGGTGCGAAGGCGCTGCCGGGCTCGCCTAACAGTGCCGGGTCCTCCTGGATGTAGATCAGGGGAGTGCCGAGGTCCCAGCCGGTCGTGCCGCGGACGTAGGCGGTCTCCCAGTCCGTGGGGTCGTTGACGGTCATGGGTCACAGTCTTCCGGACCGGAGTGACAGGTGGCGAGCAGGAGGCCCGGGCGAGTCCGCGGTCCCAGGCGGTTCCGTGTGCCGTCGCCGACCGGTACGCTTTCGAACATGAGATCGACTGGGGGTGTGTCCAGGAGCGACGTACCGCTGCCGTTCGATATCGCTCTCGATGCGGTGCCCGTGCCCGCCAGACGATCGCCCGCGCCTGTGCCGGAGGACGGGAAGCAGGTCCACCGTCTCGTCGGCGCGCACCTCACCTCCCGCGGCCTGCCGCCCGGCTCCGACCTGGTGATCAACCCGCGCCGACCCAGGCGCGGTGAGGTGGCGGTCGTGCGCTCCGGCGGCCGCACCCGGGTCGGCATCTTCGACCTCGAACGCGGTCGCGCGGTCCTCCGCTCCGACCGCGGCACCCGTTGGCTGCCGCCCGACACCGTCTTCGTCGGCGTTGCCGCTCTCGCCTCCCCGACCCTCGACGGGATGCCGACGGGCTGATCGGTGACTCGCCGCTGAGCGGGGTGCGGGGGTGACGTACAACACGTCGTCGCCGCCCTGCAGGCTAGTAAGGGTTGCCTTCGTTGAATCCCTCGGGGGAATAACGTCACAATGGTGTTGTGAAATTCGACGAGAGCACTCTGCCCAAGAATGGGCACAGCGCAGAGACCAGCGAGGAGAGCACCCGCCAGCGGGTCGCTCGGTCGCTGCTCGTCGACGGTCCGCAGACCGCTGCGACGCTGGCCAAGCGGCTCGATCTCACCCCGGCCGCAGTCCGGCGCCACCTGGACGCCCTGGCCGAGGAGGAGGCGGTGGAGCAGCGTGAGCCGCGCACCGCGTCTACGCGTGGGCGGGGCCGTCCGGCCAAGCTCTTCGCGCTCACCGACCAGGGTCGGGACGGCTTCGAGAAGAAGTACGACGACCTGGCGGTCGAGGCGCTGCGGTTCCTCTCCGAGGTGGCCGGCGAGGAGGCCGTGCGGGAATTCGCGGAGCGCCGCGCGGCGTTCATCAAGCAGGGACTGGACCGGATCGCCGCCAGCGAGACCGACCTCAGTCCCGCGCAGGTGCTCGCGAACGTGTTCACGGCCAACGGCTATGCGGCCTCCGTCAGGGAGCTGCCGCTGATCAACGGTCATGACGCAGGTGAGCAGCTGTGCCAGCAGCACTGCCCGGTCGCCCACGTCGCCCAGGAGTTCCCCGAGCTCTGCGAGGCGGAGACAGAGGCGATCGCGAAGCTGCTCGGCACCCACGTACAACGCTTGGCCACCATCGCCCACGGCGACGGGGTCTGCACGACGCACATCCCTCCTGGATCCTCCGGTCCCGGCGAAGTTTCGAAGAAGAAGGAGCAGGTCACGACATGACCTCCATCGAGGAGCTCAACCCCGAGCTGAAGGGCATCGGCAAGTACGAGTTCGGCTGGTCCGACTCGGACGTCGCCGGTGCCGCGGCACAGCGCGGTCTCAACGACGCCATCGTCCGCGACATCTCCGGCAAGAAGTCCGAGCCGCAGTGGATGCTCGACCTGCGCCTGAAGGGCCTCAAGCTCTTCGGCCGCAAGCCGATGCCCACCTGGGGCTCCGACCTCTCGGACATCGACTTCGACAACATCAAGTACTTCGTGCGCTCGTCGGAGAAGCAGGCCACCTCGTGGGAGGACCTGCCCGAGGACATCAAGAACACCTACGACCGGCTCGGCATCCCGGAGGCGGAGAAGCAGCGCCTGGTCGCCGGTGTCGCCGCGCAGTACGAGTCGGAGGTCGTCTACCACTCGATCCGCGAGGACCTCGAGGCGCAGGGCGTGCTCTTCCTCGACACCGACACCGCGCTCAAGGAGCACCCGGAGATCTTCCAGGAGTACTTCGGCACGGTGATCCCGGTCGGCGACAACAAGTTCGCCGCGCTGAACACCGCGGTGTGGTCGGGTGGCTCCTTCATCTACGTCCCCAAGGGCGTCCACGTCGACATCCCGCTGCAGGCCTACTTCCGGATCAACACCGAGAACATGGGCCAGTTCGAGCGCACCCTGATCATCGCCGACGAGGGCTCCTACGTTCACTACGTCGAGGGCTGCACCGCGCCGATCTACCAGTCCGACTCGCTGCACTCCGCGGTCGTCGAGATCATCGTGAAGAAGAACGCCCGGGTTCGCTACACGACCATCCAGAACTGGTCGAACAACGTCTACAACCTGGTCACCAAGCGCGCCGTCTGCGAAGAGGGCGCGACCATGGAGTGGGTCGACGGCAACATCGGCTCCAAGGTGACCATGAAGTACCCGGCCGTCTACCTGATGGGTGAGCACGCCAAGGGCGAGACGCTCTCCATCGCCTTCGCCGGCGAGGGTCAGCACCAGGACGCGGGCGCCAAGATGGTGCACGCCGCCCCGAACACCTCCTCCTCCATCCTCTCCAAGAGCGTTGCGCGTGGCGGTGGCCGGACGTCCTACCGCGGCCTGATCCAGATCAACGAGGGCGCCCACGGCTCGAAGTCCAACGTGCTCTGCGACGCGCTCCTGGTCGACCAGATCTCCCGCTCGGACACCTACCCCTACGTCGACATCCGCGAGGACGACGTCTCCATGGGTCACGAGGCCTCGGTCTCGAAGGTCTCCGACGACCAGCTGTTCTACCTGATGTCCCGCGGCATGGCCGAGGACGAGGCGATGGCGATGATCGTGCGCGGCTTCGTCGAGCCGATCGCCAAGGAGCTCCCGATGGAGTACGCCCTCGAGCTCAACCGCCTGATCGAACTGCAGATGGAAGGAGCGGTCGGCTGATGACCGCAGCTGTGCAGGAGGCCCTGGAGCTCGACAAGGTCGAGTCCCACCTCCACCCCGAAGGCTCTTTCGACGTCGAGGCCCACGAGGTGCCGAAGGGTCGCGAGGAGGTCTGGCGGTTCACCCCGCTCAAGCGCCTCAAGGGCATCCACGACGACGCCCCGTTCGCCGACGGTGCGACCAAGGTGGAGGTCGAGGCGGCCGCGGGTGTGACCGTCGAGACCGTGGCGGCCGACGATGACGTACGCGGCCTGTCCGGGCTCGTGCCGACCGACCGCGTCTCCGCGCGGGCCTGGGCGGCCAGCACCGGCGCGACCCTCGTGCGGATCCCGACCGACACCGTGATCGAGGGCGCGACCGTGATCCGCCACCACGGCACCGGCTCGGAGACCGCCGGCGCCGGTCACGCCGTGATCGTGGCGGAGAAGTTCGCCAAGGCGACCGTCGTGCTGGTCTTCGAGGGCTCCGCCGTCGTGGCCGACAACATCGAGATCGTCGTCGAGGACGGCGCCGACCTCACCGTCGTCTCCGTCCAGGACTGGGCCGACGACGCCGTCCACCTCTCCACCCAGCATGCCAAGGTCGGCCGCGACGCCAACCTCAAGCACGTCTCGGTGAGCTTCGGCGGCGACGTGGTGCGCCACGACTTCTCGGCGGAGTACTCCGGTCCCGGCGGCTCCGTGGAGTCGCTCGGCCTCTACTTCGCCGATGCCGGTCAGCACATCGAGCACCGCCTCTTCGTCGACCACACCGCCCCGAAGACCAAGTCCCACGTTGTCTACAAGGGCGCGCTGCAGGGCGAGAAGGCCCACGCGGTCTGGATCGGCAACGTGCTGATCCGCAAGGAGGCCGAGGGCATCGAGACGTATGAGGAGAACCGCAACCTCATCCTCACCGACGGTGCCTGGGCCGACTCCGTGCCCAACCTGGAGATCGAGACCGGCGAGATCGAGGGCGCGGGTCACGCGTCGGCGATCGGCCGCTTCGACGACGAGCAGCTCTTCTACCTGCGCAGCCGCGGCATCTCCGAGACCGAGGCCAAGCGCCTGGTCGTGCACGGCTTCTTCAACGACCTGATCCGTCAGATCGGTGTCCCCGAGCTCGAGGAGAAGCTGACCAGCACGGTCGAGGCCGAGCTCGCCAAGAACATCAACACCCTTATCGAGAAGGACGCAACCGCATGAGCACGCTTGAGATCAAGGACCTCACGGTCTCGGTCGACACCGAGGACGGTGCCAAGGAGATCCTCAAGGGCGTGACCCTGACGATCAACTCCGGCGAGACCCACGCGATCATGGGCCCCAACGGCTCGGGCAAGTCGACCCTTGCCTACTCGATCGCCGGCCACCCGAAGTACACCATCACCGGCGGCACCGTCACCCTCGACGGTGAGGACGTCCTGGAGATGTCGGTCGACGAGCGCGCCAAGGCCGGTCTGTTCCTGGCGATGCAGTACCCCGTCGAGGTCCCCGGCGTGAGCGTGGCCAACTTCCTGCGCACCGCGAAGACGGCGCTGGACGGCGAGGCCCCCAAGCTGCGTACGTGGGTCAAGGACGTCAACGGTGCGATGAACAAGATGCACCTGGACCCGACCTTCTCGCAGCGCTCGGTCAACGAGGGCTTCTCCGGTGGCGAGAAGAAGCGCCACGAGATCGCCCAGCTCGACATCCTCGACCCGGCCTTCGCGCTGCTCGACGAGATCGACTCCGGCCTCGACATCGACGCGCTCAAGGTCGTCTCCGAGGGGATCAACGACTTCCGCGCCCGCGACGGCAAGTCGGTCCTGCTGATCACCCACTACACCCGCATCCTGCGCTACATCAAGCCCGACCACGTGCACGTCTTCGTGGCCGGCCGGATCGCGGAGTCGGGTGGCCCGGACCTGGCCGAGGAGCTGGAGGCCAACGGCTACGAGAAGTACGTAGCGGCAGGGGTCTGACATGAAGGGTCTGCTGCCCGACCTGGATCTGGTCCGCAAGGACTTCCCGATCCTGGAGCGCACCTTCGACGGCGGCGAGACCCCGCTGGTCTACCTCGACAGCGCCAACACCTCGCAGAAGCCGCAGATCGTGATCGACACCATGGTCGACCACCTGGAGCGGCACAACGCCAACATCGCCCGGGCGATGCACCACCTGGGTGCTGAGGCCACCGAGGCGTTCGAGGGGGCGCGCGACACCGTCGCGCGCTTCCTCGGCGCGCCCGAGCGCGACGAGGTGATCTTCACCAAGAACGCCTCCGAGGGGCTCAACCTGGTCGCCAACACCGTGCCGCTGGCCGAGGGCGACGTGGTCGTGACCACCGAGATGGAGCACCACTCCAACATCGTTCCGTGGCAGCTCGCCACGCAGCGTGCCGGTGCGACGTTGAAGTGGTTCGGGCTCACCGACTCCGGTGACCTCGACCTGTCGAACATCGACGAGCTGATCACGCCGGCGACCAAGATCGTCGCGCTGACCTGGGTCTCCAACATGCTCGGCACGATCAACCCGATCGCCGAGATCGCCCGCAAGGCCCACGAGGTCGGTGCCCTGGTCGTCGTCGACGCCGCGCAGGCCGCCCCGGTGCTGCCGATCGACCTGGCCTCGATGGCCGAGGAGGAGCGTCCCGACTTCCTCGTCTTCACCGGCCACAAGGTCGTCGGCCCGACCGGCATCGGCGTCCTGTGGGGCCGGCGTGCCGCGCTCGAGGCGCTGCCGCCGTTCCTCGGTGGCGGCGAGATGATCGCGACGGTGACGATGGAGAAGTCGACCTACGCGCCGATCCCGCACAAGTTCGAGGCCGGCACGCCGCCGATCGCCGAGGCCGTGGGCCTCGGGGCAGCGCTGGAATACCTGATGCACGTCGGCATGGAGAACGTCCACGCCCACGAGCAGGCGATCACCGCCTACGCGCTGGAGCGCCTCGCGACCGTGCCGGGTGTGACCGTGCTCGGCCCGGCCGACGCGGCCAAGCGTGGGGGAGCGATCTCCTTCGAGCTCGACGGTGTGCACCCGCACGACGTGGCCCAGGTCCTCGACTCCAAGGGCGTCGCCATCCGCGCGGGGCACCACTGCGCCAAGCCGGCCCACCAGCGGTTCGGCGTGCAGGCCTCCAACCGGATGTCGTCCTACCTCTACACCACGCCCGCCGAGATCGACGCGCTGGTCGAGGGGTTGGAATACGTACGCACGTTCTTCAAGTTGGACAAGTGATGACTGCCGCGAACCTCGAGAGCATGTACCAGGAGATCATCCTGGACCACTACAAGAACCCGCACGGGAAGGGTCTTCGCGACCCGTTCGAGGCGGAGGTTCACCACGTCAACCCGACCTGCGGTGACGAGATCACCCTGCGGCTCCACGTCACCGGCGGCAAGATCGAGGACATCTCCTACGATGCCCTCGGCTGCTCCATCTCGCAGGCTTCGGCCTCCGTGCTCAACGACCTGGTCGTGGGCAAGACGGTCGACGAGGCGATGGTCATCCACGAGGAGTTCCTGCGGCTGATGCAGGGCAAGGGCCAGGTGGAGCCCGACGAGGACATTCTGGAGGACGGCATCGCCTTCGCCGGCGTCGCCAAGTTCCCCGCCCGGATCAAGTGCGCGCTGCTGTCGTGGATGGCGTGGAAAGACGCCGCCGCGAAGACTGTCGCCGAGGAGAACTGATGACTGAGACCGACCACAGCACACACGACCACGCCGGTCACGACCATTCCGGTCACGACCACTCGGGCCACGGCCACGGGCACGGTCACGAGGCCCCGGAGTGGCAGGGGATGCGTACGTCCACGGTCGAGGGCGCGAGCCTGAAGATCGAGGACGTCGAGGAGGCGATGAAGGACGTCGTCGACCCCGAGCTCGGCATCAACGTCGTCGACCTGGGCCTGATCTACGGCCTGCACATCGAGGACCACTCCAACGTGGTCATCGACATGACGCTGACCTCGGCGGCCTGCCCGCTGACCGACGTCATCCAGGACCAGACCTCGCAGGCTTTGGAGGGCATGGTCAACGACGTGCACATCAACTGGGTCTGGATGCCCCCGTGGGGCCCGGACAAGATCACCCCCGACGGCCGCGAGATGCTGCGCGCGCTCGGGTTCAACGTCTGAGAGTGTCGTCGGTTTTCTCGGGCTGCGGAGCGCCGCGCTCAGCATCACCGACGTCCTCGCCGATCGCGGCCTGGGCAAGAGATCTGAGGTGAGGGCGGTGCTCATGCGGTCTCAGAACGCTGGACCGGCGGCAACCGCGATCAGTCGGTAGGAACGTCGCGGGCGCTGTAGCCCTGCAAGTGCTCGAGACGGGGCGTCCCGGCGGTACCGAACTCCTCGATGTTCCAGGTGATGATCCGGCGAGGGTGCAGCTGGAAGGTCTCGGGGCTGAACCCCGGGATCAGTGGGGGATCGGTGGTCACGATCAGGGCCCGACCCCGGATCTCGATGCCTCGTCCGGTCTGGCCGATGGGGTTGGGGGTCGCCGACTGGTCATCGACGACGAGCGAGACTCTGGGGTCTGCCTTGATGTTGCGGAACTTCTGGCTCTTCGAGAGCTCAGGTCCACCCATCACGACGAATCTGCCATCAGGGTGCAGCCAGAAGGCCACGGGGTGGGCCTGTGGGGCGCCGTTGGGGCCGATCGTGGCCAGACGCCCGAGCGGGTGGGCTGTCAGGTACTCGAACTCGGCGTGGGTGAAGGTCATGGATTCAACCTAGGAGCTGAAGTCGGGTTGAGATCAAGGATGCTGAACGCGCGTCCGGACCGCCGTGCTCGAGGCTGACCTCGGTGCGATCCCGAACATGGGAGTCCTCAGGTCACCCAGTGACCTCGGGACTCCCACGTCATTTCAGGCAACTCTCCGTGCTCTTGCGATCGCTTCCTGGCTGCGCTTGTAGGGCTTGCGTCCGGGGGTTCTGGGAGTGTCCCGAGGCTTGCCGCTCTCCAGCAGCACACCGCCCCAGACTCCCCACTCCCGCCGGGCGGTCCCGAGCTCGAGGCAGACCTGTCGCATCGGGCAGTCGGCGCAGACCTCCTGCGCTTCGGCGAGCTGGGTGAGGTCCTCGGGATGAAAGAGCTCCGGATCCTCGCCCACGCAGGCCCACTCGTCGGTCCGCGGAGTCGGGTGCTTCAGCGTCAGCTCATAGGTCTTGGAGCTGAATCCTTCTCCGACAAGTGTGATGATCTCCATCTCGTTCACCTCCTGGTGATGCTGCTGGACATGAGAAAGGGCCGCTTCCGATTCGATCGGAGCGGCCCTGGTGGGTGCGGTTGAGCACCTACGTCGGTTGCGGCTCCGAGCGCGCAAACTCCACGTCCTGGACCGGTCGGCCCAGGTGGTTGCAGATGGTCGTCTCGCGCATGACATGCATGGTATTCACCCTGCCCCGGCCGGGACCACTGGTTTGTCGGGGAAACGTGCCGGTGACGACGACTTAACCGGCGGCGTACGCGGCGTCGTTAGCGTCCGGGGCCACCGTCCCCGACGCTTAGGAGACCCGATGAAGGTCTTGAAGTCCCCAGCCGTCCTGATCCTCGCCGGTGCCGTCGCCGGCATCGTCTTCGGCCTGGTGGTGGGGGAGTGGGCGGCGAACCTCAAGTTCGTCGGTGACATCTTCATTCGGCTGATCCAGATGTCGATCGTCCCGCTGGTCGCCTCGTCGGTGATCGTCGCGACGGGCGCGATGACCGGGGCGGGCGCCGGCAGGCTGGCCGGTGCGACCTTCGGCTGGATGCTGGCGTTCGCGGTGGTCGCCGCCTTCGTCGGTTGGGGGCTGGCGGAGCTGATCCAGCCGGGCTCGGGGATGCGCTACGACGGCGAGCTCGACCCGACCCTGACCGACTCGGCCGCGGCGACCGCGGTCGGCTGGCAGCAGACGGTGACCGGCTTCGTCTCCACCAACGTGGTCGAGGCGATGGCGACCGGCGCGATGGTGCCGATCATCGTCTTCTCCCTGATCTTCGGTCTCGCCCTCAACCGCTACACCGCGATGAACGGCCCGACGGTCGTGCTCCCCTTCTTCGAGCAGGTCCAGGCGATCGTCCTGCTGATGATCAGGTACGTCATGTTCCTGGCGCCCATCGGCGTCTTCTGCCTCCTCGCCGACCTCGCCGGCCGGGTCGGCTTCGCGGTGGTCACCACCGCGCTCGCCTATCTGGGCGCGACCCTGGCGGGCGTGGTGATCATCTTCGCCCTCTACGTCGTCGTGGTCGTCGCAGTCACCCGGCTCAACCCGCTGCGCCTGCCCGCGAAGCTCGCCGAGCAGACCGTCGTGGCGATCACCACGACCTCGTCGGCCGTCACCTTCCCGACGGTGCTGAAGAACGCGGTCGAGAAGTTCGGGATCTCGAAGCGGGTCGCGGACTTCACGCTCTGCCTGGGGATGACGATGGGCTCGTGCGGTGCGGTGCTCAACTACACGATCGTCGTGCTCTTCCTCGCCCAGGCCTCCGGCGTCTCGCTCTCCCCGGGCGACATCGCGCTCGGGATGGCGCTCGCGGTGCTGCTCAACATCGGCACGATCACGGTGCCCGGCGGGTTCCCGGTCGTCGCCATCTTCCTGGCCACGTCCCTGGACCTGCCCATCGAGGCCGCCGGGCTGCTCATCGCCGTGGACTGGTTCACTGGCATCCTGCGAACCTTCCTCAACGTGAACGGAGACACCATGGTCGCGCTGCTGGTCGCGCACGGCGTGGATGAGATCGACCGGGACGTGTACGCGGGGACGAAGCCCGTGGTGGAGGCCGCCGCGGAGGCCGCGGCCTGACACGATGGAGGCATGGACGTAGCCGCCCGCACTGCCGCCAACCGCCGCCTGCTCGCCGACTTCTTCGACGGCCTCGACGAGTCCCAGCTGGAGACGCAGAGCCTCTGCTCGGCCTGGACGGTGAGGGAGGTGCTGGGTCACAGCGCGATGCCGTTCTCGGTCGGGATCGGCCGGCTGCTGTGGCGCACGATGCTGGCCCGCGGCTCCATCGACCGGGCCTCCGCCGCGATCGCCGAGGAGCAGGCGCGGCGGCCGGTCGCCGAGCTGTCCGGGCTGCTGAGGACGTACGCCACCAAGCGGGTGCCGGCGCCCGGGGTCGGTCCGATGGGGCAGTTCACCGACCACTGCATCCATCTGCGCGACTGCGCCCGGCCGCTCGGCCTCGACACCGACGTCCCGCTCGAGGACTGGCGCGCGGTGCTCGACTGGCTGCCGACCAAACAGGCCTCGCTCGGGGTGGTCCCGGCCGGACGACTCGACGGGCTTGCGCTGCGTGCGACCGACCAGGACTGGTCCTGGACGGCGGCCGATGGCTCGGTCGTGGAGGTCGCCGGTCCCAGCGAGGCCCTGGCGCTGGCGCTCTCCGGCCGGTCGGTCGCGCTGGCGGATCTCGACGGACCCGGGGTGGCGACGTTGCGGAAGCGGATCGGTTGACCCGGGTAGGCTCCGCGGACGTGGAGGCTCCTGGTCGGATCTGGTTCGGGTACATCGCCGCGGTGGGGATCGCGGTGATCGGGCTGATCACCCTCGACCCGCTGGCGTTCGGCCTGGCCGTCGCCGTGCTGGTCGCGACGGTGTTGGGGGAGTGGTACCGCGGTCGGCAGATCGCGCTCGCTGCCGCCGCGCAGGACGCCGACCTTCCCGAGCTCGTCTCCCGGTGGGCCCGGGGCTGGGCCTACGCGCGGGGCTTCCCGCGGCCTGCGACGTTGCCCGGCGGCGTACGCGTCGAGGTGGGACAGCCCGGGCGCCAGGTCGAGTGGGTGGCGACCGACGACGCGGACACGCTCGCCGGGCTCGTCGACACCGCTCGGGCCACACCCGAGGCATGGCTGTCGGTCGTGGCCGAGTCGCCCGAGGGCGTACGTCCCTGGTTCGTCGAGGCCGGGCTGGTCACCGACGACGGCGAGGAGGCACTGATGTCGATCGACCTCGCCGACCAGGCGTCCCGCGAGCTCCCGGAGGGCTACCGCGCCGAGGTGGAGCGCGACGGCGGTGTCATCACGGTGACGGTGCGCTCGGGTGAGGCTGCAGCCGCGGACGGAACGATCGCCGTCATCGGCACCGACGCCGTCGCCGACCGCATCCGGACCGACCCCGACCATCGGCGCCGCGGGCTTGGCGGCGCGGTGATGACTCTGCTCGTCGCCGCCGCACGCGAGGCCGGTGCGGGCCACGGCCTCCTGGTCGCCAGCGCGATGGGTGAGCCGCTCTACGCCGACCTCGGCTGGCGTGCCGAGGCTCGCCTGGTGACCGCGCGGTCACCCGCGCCGCACACCTCCGTCGAGTCCCAGCACGGCTAGCGCGAACTGTGATTGAGTGTCGCCTATGAGCGACGACGCTGCGGTCCCCGCGCCTGATGCCCCTGCCACCGAGACCCAGCAGGAAGTTGATGTCGCCGCGTTCTGGGAGGACGTGAAGCACCACGCTCACCTCAGCGCCGCGCCGGGCTACTTCGGTGCGTCGCCGCTGGAGGCGCTGCAGCCGCCGGCCTGGGCCTTCGGAGGTACGCCGGAACAGTCCAACGAGCTCCTCGAGCTCGTGCTCGAGGGTGTGAAGACCGCGACCGCCTCGGCGATGTGGGACTACGAGGCCGCAGAGGAGCCGATCCCGACCGTCGGCACGCTCGGCATCGTCCTCGACGGCGCCGGCCATCCGCGAGCGCTGGTCGTCACCACCGCGGTCGACGTGGTCCCGTTCGACGAGGTCTCCGCCGAGCACGCCCGGGCCGAGGGCGAGGGCGACGGCTCCCTCGACCATTGGCGCGAGGTCCACGAGCGGTTCTTCACCGAAGAGGCCGGCCACGACCGGGGTTTCGCCGACGACATGCCGGTCGTCCTCGAGCGCTTCGAGCTCGTCTGGCCGAAGCCGGACTGACCCGAGAGGTCGGATGCTGGGCCATGACACCGACTGAGCTGACCGAGCGGGTGCGGGGGATCTGCCTCGGGTTCCCGGAGAGTGCCGAGAAGGTCACTCATGGGTCGCCCGGCTTCTTCGTGAAGAAGCAGTTCGTGATGCTGTGGCCGCAGGGACATCACGGGCGGGACGAGCCGCATCTGTGGGCGGCCGCGGCGGCGGGAGTGCAGGCCGAGGTCGTCGGTGACGATCCCGAGCGCTTCTTCGTGCCTCCCTACGTCGGGGGTCGCGGCTGGGTGGGCATGCGGCTCGACGGTGACGTCGACTGGGGTGAGGTCGCCGAGATCTGCGAGGACGCCTATCGCCACATCGCGCCGCCTCGGCTGCTGAGCGGCCCGGACCGGTAGCGTACGGACATGCCCAACGTCGCCGTCCCGGTCGCTCGGATCCAGCGCTGGGTCGACAACTTCGCCGGGCGCCACGGCCAGACCCGGCTCGCGGTCGACTCCGGTGCGCTGACCGGTGCCGCGGCCGACGGCTCCTCGTTCATCGCGGCGCTGCCGTTCGAGAAGACGTACGCCGGGCCGGCCGAGGTCGAGGCGTTCATCGCCGCCTCGGCGGCCCCGCGGGAGTGGGGCCTGCTGCTGGTGCGCAAGGGCGGCTTCGCGATCGCGCGGATGAGCGGCGGCGAGATCGCCGACCACAAGATCGGGCGCCGACACGTCCAGGGCAAGACCAAGGCGGGTGGCTGGAGCCAGCAGCGCTTCGCCCGCCGCCGGGCCAACCAGGCCAGCGCTGCGTACGAGGCGGCGGCCGAGCACGCCGCCCGGATCCTCGACGGGCTGCGTGGCCCGCTCGTGACCGGCGGCGACCACGGCGGGGTCGATGACGTGCTCGAGGATCGGCGGCTTCAGTCGCTCACGGTCACCGGACCCTGGCTGGCCGTGCAGGACCCCAACCGCGCGGTGCTCGATCAGGCGATTGAGGAGGCTCAGAAGGTGCGGATCGAGGTCCTCAACGCCGACAGCTGATGCCTCAGGGGAGCTGCCAGACTCCGGGTGAGCCCTTGATCATCAGACCGTCGGTCAGCAGCGTCTGGCGGGCGCGTCGCGCCGCGTAGCGCCAGCGGAGCTCGCCTTCCGGGGTGGTCTCGAAGTCTCCGGGCAGGAGGCTGTCGGCCAGCTGGCTCTCGAGCTCGTCGAGGACGTCGTCGGCGGACATCGAGCCGCCGGCGGTCTCGAGGATCTCGAGGATGAGCGGCGCGAAGGCGGCCGGCGGAGTCCACTTGCGGGGAGCCGACTTGGTGACGACCTTCGGCGCGGCGGCCGTCGTGCTCGTGGTGGTCTTGCGCACCCGGGTTGTCGGCTTCGCTGCCCTCTTCGCGGGCGGAGCCGGGGCGGGCGGGGCCGGGGGCCGCCCATGGATGCACTGTGACTTCGGCAGGTCACACAGCTCGCAGTAGTCAGTCTCGGACATCGGCTCAACCATATCGGCCCCAGGATCAAAGTCAGTATCCCGTCATCGCATATGTCATCGCATCCCGGCGGCGAGTGCCGTTGCGACCTGCGCAGATGCGCTACTTTGGCAAGCATGTGGCAGCCCGACCCAGGGTGGCTCGCCCTCCCCGGCGGCACCGGACCCTCCACGCTGGGGGTCTGGCGCACCGCCGTGGGCGAGGAGCAGGAGCCGGTCGTGGTCAAGCGGCTCGGGCAGCCGGGGACGTACGATCCGGCCGAGCTGGGCCGCCGGCGCCACTTCGCCTACTGGCGGCGCGCGGCCGACGTCGCCACCTCGGGTCTCGTCGACGACACCCCGGGCTTGATCGGCGCACGTACGAGCGTCGCCGAGGACGACGAGGGCATCACCCTGACCACCGACTGGGTCGAGGACGCCGCCAACTCCGGGCTCTTCGCCGCGCTCTCGATGGGCCGCTTCGCCGGCGCGGACCTGGGCGAGGCGCGCTGGCTGGCGCGCGACCAGTTCCGCGACCGGATCGCGCGGGTGGAGTACAACGGCGGCTGGCCGACCATGACGCGTACGACCGCCGCGGACATCGCCCACACCCTCTGGGAGCGGCGTGGGCGCTTCACCAACCTCCTCGACGAGCTGCCTCAGGTCGCCCAGCACGGCGACCCGGCGCCGCAGAACCTCCTCGGCCGCACCGACGACGGCGAGCGGCTGATCGCGATCGACTGGTCGAGCCTGGGCCACGGCCCCGTCGGTGGTGACCTCGGGCTCTATCTGCTGCACGCCCGGGAGTCGTTCGAGCCGCTGCTGGAGGCGTACGTCCTGGGGCTGCCCGCCGGCGTCGCGACCCGTGAGGAGGTGAGGCTCGGTGCGCAGATCAGTGCGGTCTACACCGCGCTGAGCCGCGCCGAGTGGGCGCTGAGCCGGATCACGCCGGGGGAGGGCCCGCTGCTCGCCAAGTTCCGCCACCCGGCGGTCGCTCCCCACCTGCGGAACCTGCAGCGTCAGGCGCCGCTGGTGGAGGCGCTGCTCGAGATGTGACGGTTGTCGCTGGTCGAGCCGCGAGGCCGCCTGCGGCCGAGCGTGTCGAGACCAACACAGTCGAGTCGAGTGCGATGGGACCGTGTTGGTCTCGACACGGATTCGCTCGTTCCTCACGAAACCGGCTCGACCGGCGAGGTCTAAGGGTTATCGAGATCCCGAGCCTTGAACGTGTCGCAGCCGGCGATCGAGTCGGGGGTGGTCAGGCCCTTCCTGAACCAGGCGATCCGCTGCTCGGAGGAGCCGTGGGTGTACTGCGAGGTGTCGACGCGGCCGGTCGTGCGGGACTGGATGTGGTCGTCGCCGACGGTCTTGGCGGCGCTGATGCCTTCCTCGATGTCCTGGTCGGTGATGTCCTCGACGAAGCCGTCGTCCTCGGCGGCCGCGGTCCACATGCCAGCGTAGCAGTCGGCCTGCAGCTCCAGGCGTACGGCGTCGGACTCCGGACCCTGCTGGGTGCGGACCTGGCCCATGGTGCCGAGCAGGTTCTGGATGTGGTGGCCGTACTCGTGGGCGAGCACGTAGGCGCGTACGAAGGTGGTGTCCTGCCCGCCGAGCTGCTCGAAGATCGAGTCGAAGAACGTCGGGTCGAGGTAGATCGTCTGGTCGGCCGGGCAGTAGAACGGGCCCACGGAGCTCGACGCCGAGCCGCAGCCACCGGTCTGGACCTGGTCGGAGAAGATCACGACCGCCTGCTCCGGCTGGAACCGGCCGGAGAGGTCGGGCTGGGAGTCCCAGTAGCCGGTCATCGAGTTCTCGAGGGCGACGAAGGCGCAGTTCTCGTCGTTGTTGGCGTCCTCGCCGGTCCGGCACGACCCGAAGTCGCCGGTCTCGCCGCCGTCGGCTGCTTGCAGACCGCCGAAGGTGCCGGTGCCGACCGACGTCGAACTCCCGCTGTCGCCGAGGACCTGCGGCCCGACGCCCATGCACTGGGTGACGAGGAAGAAGACCAGGAGCAGGATGACGGTGCCGATGCCGCCGCTCGCCTTGCCTCCGGGGATCGGGATCCGGCCGCCACCGCCACCACCGAACCCGCCACCGCCGCCCCCGCCGGAGGTCCGGCTGGTGTCGAGTCTGGCCTTCGGGTTGAACCGCATCTTGTCCCCCTGGAGGTGGTGATGTGTGGGACCGAGTGCCCCGCCCATACACTAGTGACGGAGATGATCACTGCCCATGACCTAGAAGTCCGCGTCGGCGCCAGACTTTTGATGGAGAACGTCACATTCCGAGTCGGACCCGGCGACAAGGTCGGGCTCGTAGGCCGCAACGGCGCTGGGAAGACGACCCTGACGAAGGTGCTCGCCGGCGACCATCTGCCTGCCTCAGGGACGGTGTCCAACACCGGTGAGATCGGCTATCTGCCCCAGGACCCACGGGTCGGCGACCCCGAGGTGATCGCGAAGGACCGGATCCTGTCCGCGCGCGGGCTCGACGATGCCGTACGTCGCATGCGGATCGCCGAGGAGGAGATGGGGTCGGAGGACCCGAACGTGCGCGAGAAGGCGATGAAGCGCTACCAGCGCGCCCACGACGAGCTCGACGCCGGCGGTGGCTACGCGGCCGAGACCGAGGCCCTGCAGATCGCCCAGTCGCTCGGCATCCCCGACCGGATCATGACCCAGCCGCTCAAGACCCTCTCCGGCGGCCAGCGCCGCCGGGTCGAGCTGGCGCGGATCCTCTTCTCCAGCGCCGAGGTGCTGATCCTCGACGAGCCGACCAACCACCTCGACGCCGACTCGATCATCTGGCTGCGCGACTGGATGAAGTCCTACAAGGGCGGCTTCATCGTGATCTCCCACGACAACGACCTGCTCGCCCAGACGGTCAACAAGGTCTTCCACCTCGACGGCAACCGTGAGGTGATCGACATCTACAACATGCCGTGGAAGCAGTACCTGACCCAGCGCGAGACCGACGAGGCCCGGCGCAAGCGCGAGCTGATGAACGCGCAGAACAAGGCCAAGACGCTCACCGACCAGGCCAACAAGATGCGCGCCAAGGCCACCAAAGCGACCGCCGCGCAGAGCATGCTCAAGCGTGCCGAGAAGATCATGGCGGGCGTCGAGGGGGAGCGGCAGCAGGAGAAGGTCGCCGCGATCAAGTTCCCCTCGCCGGCGCCGTCCGGAAAGACTCCGCTGACCGCCCACGACCTCTCGAAGTCGTACGGCGGCCTGGAGGTCTTCACCGCGGTCGACCTGGCCATCGACAAGGGGACCCGGGTGGTCATCCTCGGTCTCAACGGCGCCGGGAAGACCACGATGCTCCGCATTCTGGCCGGCGTCGACGCCTCCGACACCGGCGAGGTCGTGCCGGGGCACGGGCTCAAGATCGGCTACTACGCCCAGGAGCACGAGACCCTCGACACCAAGCGGTCGGTGCTGGAGAACATGCAGTCCTCGGCGCCGCAGCTGACCGACACCGAGGCCCGCACCGTGCTGGGTGCGTTCCTCTTCTCCGGCGACGACGTTCACAAGCCCGCCGGGGTGCTCTCCGGTGGCGAGAAGACCCGGCTGGCGCTGGCCTCCCTGGTCGTCTCCAAGGCCAACGTGCTCCTGCTCGACGAGCCCACCAACAACCTCGACCCGGCCTCCCGCGAGGAGGTGCTCAACGCTATCCGCCGCTACGAGGGCGCGATCGTGCTGGTCACCCACGACGAGGGCGCCGTGCACGCGCTCGAGCCCGACAAGGTGCTCATCCTCCCCGACGGCGTCGAGGACCTGTGGAACGAGGAGTACGCCGACCTGGTCTCGCTCGCCTGACCTGCTGGAGCTACGAGCTCCGGCGTTCAGGTCAGGGTGCGGACGAACGTCACCGGCATCGAGGTCGGGTAGCGGTAGGAGAGCGAGTCGGTGTTGCGCTCGACCTGGTCGGCGGGCACCGCGAGGGAGACCTCGGGGAGGCGCTCCAGCACGGTGCGTACGGCTGCCTGCACGATGATCGTGCCTGGCCGCTGGGCGGGGCAGGAGTGGGGGCCGGCGCTCCACGACATGTGGGCGCGGTTGCCGATCTCCAGCCACGGGTCGCCGCCGGTCATCATCGGGTCGACGTTGGCCGCCGCGATGCACGGCACCACCGCGTCGCCCTTGCGGATCAGCTGACCGCCGAGCTCGACGTCGCGCAGCGCGAACCGAGGGGTGATGTTGTAGCACGGTGGGTCGCGCCACATGACCTCCTCGATCGCCTGGTCGACGTCGAGGCGACCGCCGCGCAGCCGGCCGGCGAAACGCTCGTCGGAGAGCATCAGCAGCAGGGTCTGGGTGATGGTCGCGATGGTCAGCTCGTTGCCGGCGATGATCATCACGATCATCGCCTCCATGACCTCGTTGTCGTCCCACAGGCCGGGGTCGTCGATCAGGTGCGAGGTCAGGTCGTCCTGGGGGTCCCGGCGTCGCTTGGCGATGTGGTCGACGATCTCGACGGCGAGCTCGATGACGCCCTCCTGGGCGAGCTGGCCGCCGCCGAGAACCTTGTGGGCCGCCTTGCGCATCGAGTCGCCGACCTCGTGACCCATGCCGAACATCGCGGCGACCGAGAGCAACGGGATCAGCACGGCGTAGTCCTGGACCAGGTCGGCCTCGCCGCGCTCGAGCATGTCGTCGACGAGGTCGTTGCAGATGCTGCGTACCTTCGCGGCGTAGCCGTGCTCGTCGACCCGCGAGAGGGCCCGGTCGACGGGCGAGCGCAGCCGCCGGCGGAGCTCGCCGTCGTTGTGGAAGGAGTTCTGCCGGGTGGTCACGAAGGGGTAGATCGGCATGTCCGGCAGGATCTTGCCCTCCTGCACCGCGCTCCAGTTGTCGCCGTTGCGGGAGAAGACCTCTTCGTTGCGGATGACCTCGCTGAACTCGGCGTAGCCCATCGCGAACCAGACGCGTACGCCGGGGGAGAGCTCGCCCGGAGCCACCGGACCCCACTCGGCGCGGAGCCGGTCGTGCACCTCACGAGCCTGCGGGCCGACGGTGTCGGGCGCCTGGATCAGGTCGGTGAGGTCGGCGAGACGTACGGTGCGGGTGGGAGCCATCGCGGGTGCCTGTTCGGGTCGTGTGATCGGGTCAGTGCGTCTTCAGCGCGTGGCGCACGAGCGCGGCGAGCGCACGGACGCAGGCGTTGCGGTTCTTGGCGTTGCACACGACGATCGGGGTCTCGTCATCGAGGTCGAGCGCCGTGCGGATCTGGTCGGGCTCGTAGTTCGGCGCCCCGGGGAACTGGTTGATCGCGACCACGAACGGCAGGGACGTACGCGTCTCCAGCTGGTCCAGCACCTCGAAGGAGTCCTCGATGCGGCGGGTGTCGACCAGGACCAGGGCACCGGCGGCACCCTCGGCGAGGCCGGACCACAGGTCCCAGAAGCGGCGCTGCCCGGGGGTGCCGAACAGGTAGAGCGCGATCTCGTCGGTCAGGGTGATTCGGCCGAAGTCCATCGCGACCGTGGTCGTCGTCTTCTCCGGGGTCGCCGCGACCTCGTCGATCCCCTCGCTGGCCTGGGTGATCGACTCCTCGGTGCGCAGCGGCTCGATCTCGCTGACCGAGCCGATCAGGGTGGTCTTGCCGACCCCGAAGGAGCCGACCACCAAGATCTTGACCGACTCGACGACCGTCGGTGCCAGGTAGTGGTCGTCGTCAGAGGTGGTTGAGAGCATGCAGGACCTTCTGGAGGGTTTCACGGGAGGGGCCGGCGGCGGTGTCGCTGTCGGGGCGTACGCCGATCAGGCCGGCGTCGATCATGTCCGAGGCGATCACCGCCAAGACGCTGACCGGCTGGCCGAGATGGACGGCCATCTCGGCCATGGAGATCACGCCGAGACACTGGGAGAGGACCTCGCGCTCCTGGCGGCCCACCTCCGCGGGGGCCGCGGCCGGGCTGGTGTGGCCGAGCAGCAGCGTCGCCGGCGTCAGCCGGTGGGTCGGGCGGGCACGACCGCCCGTCCGGACGTAGGACCGGATCGGGTGGTCGACGTAGTCGTCAGCGGCGTCGGGCATCGGCTCGGATCTGCTCAGACCGAACGTCTCGGGGTGCTCATCGCGCGCTCCCCGATCATCAGGACGGTCGCCTGCATCTGCTGGGCGACCAGCGCCGGGTCGATGCTCATCTCGGTGACCACCGCGAGGCGGGAGCCGTCGCCGGCGCCACGGATGAACAGGAAGCCGCCGTTGAACTCGACCATCACCTGACGGGGGTGGGCGTCGGCGCCGAACTGGCGGCTGATCCCGTGGCCGAGCGAGGTCAGCCCGGCGCACGCGGCGGCCAGCTTGTCGGCCTCCTCGCGCGGGGTGTGGCTCGTGCGGACCCGGACGAGCCCGTCGGCGGAGAGGACCACGACATGACGTACGCCGCGTACTCCCGCGACCAGCTCCAGCATCCAGCTGTTCTCATCGGTCATGGTTCCTCCAGTGGTTCTCGGGTGCGGAATCGGTCTCCGCGGCGGTGCGGCCATGCGTGGGGTCAACGGCCTGGTGTGGGATCGTGGTGCCGGCGGCTGGGGTGGGCGGCGAGCTGAGGAAGCTGCTCATCCATGCGCCGGCCTGCTCGGCGGTCGGCTCCGGGCTTGTGGGGAGCGGCTGGCTCACGGCTTGCTGGTTCCCGGTCGCGAAGCGCTGGCCGCGCTTCGAGCGGCGCTGCGGCAGGCCGTCGGAGGTGAACAGCGACGGCTGGCGTTGTTCGGGCCGCTCGTGGTCGGGGACCGGATCGGGTGCCTTCGCGGCGGTGTAGACCGGCCAGGCCGGCGCCGTCGCGGCGGGCGATGCCTTCGGGGCCCTCGCCAAGAGTGCGGCGGGCACGGGCGTCGAGGTCGGAGTACGCGGCGCGACCACCTCGGCCGAGGCCGAGGTCGGCGACGCGGTCAACGACGCGGTCATCGACTCCGGGACGAGGACGGCGACCCGCAGGCCACCGTGGACGGACTCGGTCAGATCGACGCGGAAGCCGTGGCGGCGTACGTAGGTGCCGACCACCGCGAGGCCGGTCTGTGGGATCTCACCGAGGTCGTGCAGGCGAACCTGCCGGGTGCCCGAGGCGATCTCGCGCATCCAGGCCAGGTTGGTCTCGTCCATGCCGACGCCTGCGTCGTCGATCTCGAGGGCAGCGCCGCGGCGTACGGAACGGATCGTGACCAGCACCTCCGTCGCAGGCGGCGAGGACTGGGTCGCGTTGGCGAGGAGCTCGGCGAGGAGGTGGATCAGCGGTTCGACGTACGCACCCTGGACCGCCACCGGCGGGTCGCCCTCCACCCGGACCCGGCGGTAGGCGGTGATCCTGCCAGCCGCGCCGCGTACGACGTCGGCGATCGCGAGCGGGTCGCGCCAGTGCTGCCCGGGCTGCTCCCCGCACAGCGTGGCGATGCTCTGCGCCAGCCGCGCCTGCTGCGCCGCCGCGTGGTCGACCCGCATCCCCGCCTCGAGCACATCCGGCTCGGCCGGGAACTTCGCCACCATCCGCGTCGACTCCTCCTGGATCCGGTGTGCCGACGCCTGCACCTTGCGAGACAGCGACAGCACCGCCACCCGCATCCCGGCATCCCCGCCCCGCCCAGCCGTTCCAGCCGAGACGTCAGGCACGTCGGCCGAAAGGTCAGGTACGTCGGCCGAGACGTCGCTTGCGTCGGTCGAGGTGTCATCGGGTGCCGCCTCGGCCGACGTAAGCGACGCCTCGGCCGTCGGGGCCGACGCCTCGGCCGTTGGGGCTGACGCCTCGGCCGTTGGGGCTGACGCCTCGGCCGGCGGGGCTGACGCCTCGGCGGGGGTGGTGTCGTAGGCCATCGCGGTGAGCCAGAGGGTGAGGGCGACGACGGGTACGCCGGCGATGATCCAGGGCCAGAACCACTGATCACCGGAGGTGGTGACGAAGATGACGGGGGAGAGTGCGACGAAGAGGAGGATCGCCGTACTGCAGAACCATGGACCGGCTCGGTGGAGTCGGGCCGGGAGTGGTCGGGTCATGTCAGGGCACCTGGTGTGGGGGTGAACAGTCAGGGCATGAACCCGCGGGTTCAGGGCGGTCTGGACGAATCCTGATCCAGTCCCCGGAGACCGGCGCACACACGCGCTCCACTTCATATCACCAACAGAGCGCTTGGTCACCCACCACACGTGATTTTGACCATAATTCGACGGTGCATCCTCGACGCGGCCGAATCCGCCCGGACGACTAAGGTGACGGAGTGTCACAAATGGGTCCAGGCTTCGGTGCGAGCGGCGGGGCGATGGGCGGCGGCGGAATCATGCGCAACCTGCGTGCCGACCGGACGGTTCTCCAGCGCGGGCTGCCGAAGGGCACGCTGAAACGCGTCGTCTCCTACGCCAGGCCTCACCGGGTCCTGATCAGCGCGTTCTTGGTGTTCACAGTCTTCGACGCCGCGCTCGTCGTGGTGACGCCGCTGCTGACCCAGCGCCTCATCGACGACGGTGTGCTCCAGCAGAACGTCTCGCTGGTGGTCTGGCTGGCCCTTGCGATGGCGTTGGTGGCCGTGGTCGACATGGGATTCGGGATCGTCTCGGGCTGGCTCTCGACCCGCATCGGCGAGGGACTCATCTTCGACCTGCGCACCCAGGTCTTCGGCCACGTGCAACGCCAGTCGCTGGCCTTCTTCACCCGGGCCCAGACCGGCGCACTGGTGAGCCGCCTGAACACCGACGTGCTGGGCGCGCAGCGGGCCTTCACCTCGACCCTGTCCAACAGCGTCTCCAACCTGATCTCCCTCGTCGTGGTCGGCGCGGCGATGCTGGTGCTGTCGTGGCAGGTGACGCTGATGTGCGTCGCGCTGTTCCCGATCCTGTTCCTGACCTCGCGCTGGGTCGGCCGTCGCCTGGCCGGCCTGACCCGCGAGCAGATGGACGGCAACGCGGCGCTGGCGACGACGATGACCGAGCGGTTCAACGTGGGCGGCGCGCTGTTGCTCAAGCTCTTCGGCCGCCGCGAGGAGGAGGATGCCGCCTTCGCCCTGCGAGCCGATGTCGTACGCCGCCTGGGCATCCGGATCGCGCTGCTGACCCGGCTGTTCGGGGCGACCATGCAGGTGGTCCCGGCGCTGGCGACCGCGCTGGTCTACGGCGTCGGCGGCTGGATGGTGATCCAGGGCGACGTCACGCTCGGCACCCTGACTGCGCTCGGTCTGTTGCTGGTGAGGCTGCTGGGGCCGTTGCAGGCGCTCTCCAACGTACGCATCGACGTGATGACCGCGCTGGTCAGCTTCGACCGCGTCTTCGAGGTCCTCGACCTGCCTTCGCTGATCAAGGAGAAGCCCGACGCGGTCGAGGTGCCGGCTGACGCCGCGTCGGTGCGGTTCCGCCATGTGGCCTTCACCTACCCGCGCGCCGACGAGGTCTCGCTCGCCTCTCTGGAGACGATCGCGCGCCCGGAGAGCCGGGAGGTGCGCGAGGTGCTCTCCGACATCGACTTCGCGGCCGAACCGGGGGAGATGGTCGCCCTGGTCGGCCCCTCCGGCGCCGGCAAGTCGACGATCACCCACCTGATCGCGCGGCTCTACGACGTACGCTCCGGATCGGTCGAGGTCGGCGGGCTCGACGTGCGCGAGGTGACCCTGGAGTCGCTCGAGGCCGCGGTCGGCTACGTCACCCAGGACGCCCACATGTTCCACGACACGGTGCGCGGCAACCTGCTCTACGCCCGCCCCGGCGCCTCCGACGACGAGGTCTGGGCCGCCCTGGAAGCCGCCCAGGTCGCCGCCGTCATCAAGGGTCTCCCGGATGGCCTCGACACCGTCGTCGGCGACCGCGGCTACCGCCTCTCCGGTGGCGAGCGCCAGCGGCTCGCGATCGCCAGGCTGCTGCTGAAGGCGCCCCACATCGTGGTGCTCGACGAGGCCACCGCCCACCTCGACTCAGAGTCCGAGGCCGCGGTCCAGACCGCTCTGGACGCCGCGCTGGAGGGGCGTACATCCATCGTCATCGCCCACCGGCTCTCCACCATCCGCGCCGCCGACCGCATCCTCGTCATCGAGTCCGGACGAGTCATCGAATCCGGCACGCACGAGTCCCTGCTCGCAGCCGGCGGGCTCTACGCGGAGCTCTACGAGACGCAGTTCCGCCGGTAGGCGGCCAGCTCGTCAGACCTCCAGCCGCTCCTGCAGCTCGTCGGCGGCGGTGGTGTCGCCCTCGCGACGTAACGCGTCGAGGAGCTGGTAACCGACGTTGTGCCAGAACTGGCTGCCCTCCTCGTTGGCCTCGAAGATCGTTCGGAGGTCAGCGCTGGGCACCGGGTCGCCGAGCTGGGCGCGATAGGCGACGGCACCGGCAGCATTCTCGTCCTCTCCGCACTCGCGGTAGAACCGCTCGGCCTCGTGGAGCAGAGCGATGGCCTCCTCGGTGCGCCCGGACCGGTCGGCCGCGCGGGCACCGTCCCAGGCCAGTGCGCCCTCCTGGAAGGTGAGGTACGCGGGGTGGGCACTGTCCTCAGCGAGGCGCGGCAGCAGCGCCTTGGCCTGCGCGCGCAGAGCGCTGGAGCGCGCGTCGTCGTCGGCCCATGAGGCGCTCGTACTTGCTCGGCGCAGGGCGATGAGCTGCTGCTCGCGGTTGCCGGTGCGCTCGAAGATGCTCGCGGCCAGCTCGAAGGCATCGGTCGCTTCGGTGTCGCGGTCGAGCTTGTCGAGGAGCCTCCCGCGCCAGTCGTGAAGGACCGCACGGTCGGCGTTGCACACCTCGTCGCTCTCCGCGGGGTCCTCTGCGGCCAGCAGAACCAACCGACTGGCGATGTGCTCGAGGGCGGTCTCGCGCTGACCGAGCCGCTCGTAGACGACCGCGAGCAGATGGTGGACGGTGTGTCGTTCGCCGCCCTGCTCGGGAACCAGACGGTCGGCCTCTTCGCCCGCGTGGGCCGCCTCCTCAAGGCGACCGGCTTCGAGAAGTGCCTGAAGAAGGTTGATGGAGAGGTAGCCGTTGCTCATCCCGAGCGCCCCGGCCTGCGCAACCGCCTCGGTCAGGTCGTCCGCCGCCTCTTCCTCGGCACCAGACTCGTTGAAGAGGTGGAACCGGCCACGGTTCCACAGCGCCTGGATCTCGGCGGTTCCGCCGGCTCTCTGGGCAGCGGTGACGGCCTCGTCGTAGAGCGCGCCGACCCGGCGGATGCCGTCGTCGTCGGAGGCGCCAGCCTCATTCGCGGTCTCCTCGAGGACGGCGAGGGCAGCGTCGGCACGGACCAGCGTCGCATGGGCGAGCTGTTCGGCGTCGTCGCCGCTCGTCGTGTGAGGAGCGATGACGTCCTCGACCTCTGCCAGGCAGCCGGTCTGCATCAGAAGCACGCCGAGCCGACCCGCCCACCCGGCCCGGCGATCCTGGGCATCCTCGGCGATGAGCTGTCGCAGCGGCGCCTCACCGGTGAGGAGTCCTTCCTCGAACTGCCCGAGGTAGCCGAGTGCGGAGCCGATCCGGGCACGACACCGCAGGGCGCGCAGTTCGTCGACACCGTCGAGCATGTTCAGCGCCTGCCGCCACAGCTCGATCGCGGCCTCCAATCCGTCGTACTGGGCGATCAACCCGTGCGCCTCCAGGAGACGGCCCGCCTGGTGCTGGGTGCGGTCGGCTGTGTCGACCAGGTTCTCGAACCGCTCGACCGCCGCCGCCGCTCCCTCGCGATCGCTCGCCATCCACCGTTTGTCGAAATGGTCGAGCACGTCCTCGGGCGTCAGGTCGTCAGCGGGGGTCTCGACCGCCACCGGCTCGACCGGGACTGGCTTCGCGTTGCGCCGGATCTCGGCGGCCCGCCGGGCGGTGGCGGACAGCGGCAGCTCCTCGACCCACGGCTCGGCGCTCAGAGCCCGCTGGACCTTCGTCGAGATGTGGCTGTTGCCGTTGCGCTCGTCGAAGCGAAGCGCGATGCTGCGGGCACGCTGGGTGAGCTCTTCAGCGACGTCGGCCACCGGCCGCGGTCTGCCGTGGTCACGGATCACTGTGTTTGCGGGAACCTGCCCGAGTGCGTGGGCGGAGTGGGCCGCGAACATCATCTCCGCCCACGGAGTGTCAGGGGCGTCGAGCCAGCCCAGATGCCGCTCGACGACCGCCAGGGCATGTCCGGCGTTGCCGGTGCGGCCAAGGAACTCGATGTGGTCGCCGATGTCGCCGAGCGAGCCCCGGTCGTTGCGCACGAGCGCATAGGCACGGCGGTGTGCTGCCGTTGCCTCATCCAGGCGATCGGTGGCGACGTACGCCGAGAGGAGATTGGTAAGCAGGGTCTGCGGCTGTTCGGAGCAGGTCAAGGTGCCCTTCAGCACCGGATCACCGATGCGGATCGCCTCCTCGTACCGGCCTGCTCCGATGAGGTATGCCGTCTGTGCGGAAGGAACGCAGCCAGCGCAGTCGGACAGATCGTCGCGGCTCGTCAGACCCCAGAGACGGAACTCCTCGGCGGCTCGCTCGTCGTCGCCGAGGTGCTGGAGGATCCGCAGCCGCACCTGATGGACGGCGAACAGGCTGTGCCCACCGGCGCGATACCGCCCTTCCATGTCGGCCAGCACATCCAGTGCCTGGCCGAGCGGTACCTGCGGGAAGGTGGTGAGTGCGCCGGGTTGCCACTTGAACGCCCACAGGAACCGATGGGTGAGATCGGCGTAGCGGACAGGTTCAGCGTCGTACGCGTTCGTGCACCAGGCGAACGGGACGAACGACTTCAGCGTCTCCCCGCTGCGCCGGTAGGCGTAGGTCAGCTCGATCCGCGCCTCGAACGGCAGCGTCGAGTCGGGCGCCTCCGAGTCGGCACGCTGGACGACGGCCTCGAGGGTGGCGGTGCGGGCGGCTCCGTACGGGAGGTGCTGGGCCTGGTGGAACAGATCGTGCAGATCGGTCACATTGAGTCCTTGGTGGAGGGGACTGCCTGCTCGAGCAGACCCAGGAACGAGCGGTTGACGAGGGCGGAGTCGGCCGGGCGGATGACGTGGTGGCCGAGCATGAGCGCATGACCGTAAAGGCCTTCGACGGCAAGCCCGACGACGCCGTGGTCGGAGAGCGAGGCAAGCCGGCGTACGAGTGGGCTCCTGTGGTTGAGGACCAGCTGTGGCTTGGTCTCGTCATGGGAGTCGAGGGCCCCGAGCACGCCGGCCCACAGCCCGTCGACCTTGTCGCGGGTCGCTCGCAGCTCGGCGGCGAAGGCCGCGGACCGGTCGACGAGATAGAGGACGGGCAGGGTCGGAGGGTCGAAGGCGCGCACGACCACCTCGCAGCCCACCGGGGCGAGCACCTTCTCCGCAGCGGCGACGAAGGGTCGCAGAGCCAGCTCGGTCGCGGCGTCCAAGGCGTCGAACGAGGTCGCGAGCTCGGTCGGGTCGAATCGAGCCACACTCCGCTCAGGATGCACGGCAGGGAGCCGCTCGAGCAGGTCTGCGTCGTAGGTGTAACCGGCGTCAACCAGGAGAACACCTTGGGCGGCGGCCACGCCCGCGATCTGGCGGAACTCGTCGACTGAGGAGACGTAACGGATCTCGTCGGTGCGCTCGAGGACCTCGTGAAGCGTCATCCGCCCCTGGTTGGTCTCGAAGGGTACGAACCGCTCGACCAGCTCCATCATCGCGTCGTCGTGCAGGGCCAGCGCCTTCACCCCGAGCTGGTGGATGCGGAGGAAGTCGCCGAGTCGCCTGGGGTCGGTGGCGCCCAAACGCACCAGCCAGCCGCGCAGCTGCTCGGCGAGCGCCTCCTTCGTCTCCTCCAGGTGAGGGCCGTCGTAGAGCGCCTCGCGGCTGGCGGTGGGGCGAAGCTCGGAGATGTCCACCAGGCAGCGCACGAAGAACGCCCAGTCGGGGAGCAGGCCCTCGAGGCTCTCGGAGAGGAGCATCCGCTTCAGATAGACGCGATGGGTGGCGCGCTCGGCGGGGTTGGCGGGGAAGGGGAGCACGAACGCGACCCCGTCGAGGCCGGCAGCAGGCACCTTCAGGTCGATCACGTCGAACGGCGTGAACCCAAGCTCGTCCTGCGCATAGCCGACCAGACGGGCCTTGCGCTCGCCAGGCGTCCCGGTGCGGTCCCAGGGCGCGAGGCCGTCGCTGACCAGGTCGTCGTCGACGGTGATCGTCACGGGCAGCATCGAGCCGAAGAAGAGTGCCAGGTCGCGTACGGACTGCGGGTCGACCCACTGCTCGGCGCCGTGTCTTGCGGTCAGCGAGACCGTTGTCCCGACGTCATCGCGCTCGGGCGCTTCGGCGACGGTGTAACGGCCGTCGGCGGTGCCGACCCACAGGGTGGTGCTCCCGTTCGCGGCCTTCGTCGTCACTGCGATCTCGTCGGCGACCATGAACGCGGAGAGCATGCCGATCCCGAACTGGCCGAGAAACTCCTCCCGGGCGAAACCGATCTCGTCGCGCTTGGAGCTGCGGCCGATGGTGGCGAGCAGCTCGGAGACCTGGTCGGCGGTGAGCCCGATGCCGGTGTCGCGAACCTCGAGTCCGCCCGGGAACGTCCGGATGCTGATCTCCGCGGGCGCTTCCGAGTCCTGCAGATGGCGGGCTGTGATCGCGTCCGCGGCGTTCTGGAGAAGCTCGCGGAGATAGACGCGCGGGCTCGAGTAGAGGTGGTGGGACAGGAGGTCGACGAGTCCGTGGAGGTCGACTTGGAAGTTCCGCGCGTCTGACACAGCGTGCAGGGTAGCCGAGGGCGCCGACATGCTGGAGGGGTTTATCGGCGGGCTGCCTTGTCCCTCTCGTACGCAGCCTGGTACGCCGCCTTCACGGCCTGCTTCTGGGCCAGCTTGGCGGCCTTCTTGCGGGCGCGCTCATCGGTCGGCTCGTTGCCGTCAGCGGTGTCATCGTCTGGTGCAGGGGCGTCCTGGCGCTGTGTGCGCCGCTCGTCGTACATCAGGTAGAAGAAGCCGGCGATGGCGAGTACGCCGAAGAACCACCACTGCAGTCCGTAGAAGAAGTGGGGGCCGTTGTCGAGCTCGGGCAGGTCGGCCTGGCGCAGCTGCGTGGCGGGCTCGGGGGACTCGGTGTCGAGGTGGAGCCAGCCGGTCAGCAGCGACTCGTCGACGACCTTCGCGACCTGGGACGAGGAGAGCGCGCGGGTGGCGTGGTAGCCGTCGACTTCGGCGATGTCGGTGGAGTCACCGGTGCCGTCGGCGCGCACCCAGCCGGTGATCGTGACCTCACCCGACGGCGGCGCCGGGAGGTCCTCGAACTCGTCCTGCGACTCGGTCTGGAGCCAGCCGCGGTCGACGAGCACCGCGCTGCCGTCGGCGAGCACCAACGGGACGACGATGTCGACGCCCTTCGCGTCGTCGGGGGTGCGGTAGCGCCAGATGATCGTGTCGTCGACCGCGTACGTCCCGGTCGCGGTCACCCGCCGCCACTCGTCCTTCTCCGAGACCTGTCGGCCCGGGGCCAGCACGTCGGAGACGGGAGCCGCCTCGGCGTGCTCGTTGACGCGGACGATCTGGTTGCTGGTCTTGCGGTCCTCGAGACGGTCGAACTGCCACTGGCCCAGCCACCACGTCCCGTAGGCCAGGATCAGCACGAACACCGTGAAACCGGCCCAGCGTCGGCTGAGCAGGAAACGGAACGAACTCACCCGATGAGACTAACTGGCATGCGGTCCTCACTCACGATCCGGGTCGAGCCTGCCTAGACTGGTGTGATGACGACCTCCCCGACAGATCAGACCCAGCAGAGGCTCGTCGACCGGTTCGGCCGGGTCGCGACCGATCTGCGGGTCTCTCTGACCGACCGCTGCAACCTGCGGTGCACCTACTGCATGCCGGCCGAAGGGCTCGACTGGCTGCCCGGCGACGAGGTGCTCACCGACGACGAGGTGGTGCGGCTGATCGGCGTGGCCACCGGTCAGCTCGGGGTCCGCGAGGTGCGGTTCACCGGTGGCGAGCCGCTGGTGCGGCGTGGGCTCGTCTCGATCGTCGCGCGCACCCGCGAGGTCGCACCCGACGCGGAGCTCTCGATCACCACGAACGCGCTGGGGCTGGCCAAGATGGCCGGGGCGCTCGCCGAAGCCGGCCTCGACCGGGTCAACGTGTCGTTGGACTCGATCCGGCCCGAGACCTTCGCGCAGATCACCCGCCGCGACCGGCTGGCCGACGTGGTCGCCGGGCTGGAGGCCGCGGCCGCTGCCGGTCTGGGCCCGATCAAGATCAACGCGGTGCTGCTGCGCGGAGTCAACGACGACCATGCCGCCGAGCTGCTCGGCTGGTCGGTCGAGCGCGGCTACGAGTTGCGGTTCATCGAGCAGATGCCTCTCGACGCCCAGCACGGCTGGTCGCGCGACAAGATGGTCACCGCCGACGAGACCCTGGCGGCGCTGTCGGCGGCCTTCGAGCTGACGCCCGCGCAGGAGCCCCGCGGCAGCGCCCCCGCCGAGCTCTTCTACGTCGACGGTGGCCCGGCCAAGGTCGGCATCATCGCCTCCGTCACCCGCCCCTTCTGCGGAGACTGCGACCGGGTGCGCCTCACCGCCGACGGGCAGGTGCGCGACTGCCTCTTCGCGCGCTCGGAGTCGGACCTGCGTACGCCACTGCGTGCCGGCGCCTCCGACGCCGATCTCGCCGCCCGCTGGGTCACCGCCATGGCCGGCAAGCGCGCCGGCCACGGCATCGACGACCTCGGCTTCCTCCAGCCCGACCGTCCGATGTCCGCCATCGGCGGCTGACCACCAGCCGAGGCGTCACCCGCGTCGGCCGAGCTGGCACCGCGTTGACGCCTCGGCCGACGGGAGTGACGCCTCGTCAGCTGCCTACGCGGTCGAGGGCGTCGAGGACGAGGTCCCAGTAGGCAGGTACGTCGAGGGTGATCGCGACCTGGGCGTTGGGCGGCTCGTCGAGGCGGCCGTGCAGGTCGACGACGGTGGCGCCGCGGGTCCAGCGGCCCTCGGTCTCAGCGGCCACGAACGACTTGTGCCAGGTGATCAGGCCGGGGTCGATGAGGGCCGCGATGGTGCAGGGGTCGTGGACCGGGGGAGCGGCGAAGTCGAAGACGTCGGAGTAGGTGCCGCCGAAGAAGCCCATCAGGTCGGCGCACGCCCGGCCGACCGGATGGTCCATGGCCCGCATCCGCGCGACGACGTCGGGAGTGGCCAGCGCCTGGTGGGACAGATTGAGCCCGACCATCCGGATCGGGAGGCCGCTGGTGAGGACGAGGTCGAGCGCCTCGGGATCGGCGTAGGCGTTGAACTCGGCGGCCGGCGTGGTGTTGCCGCGCTCGGTCGAGCCGCCCATGAAGAGGATCTCGGCGATCTTCGGACCGACCTCGGGATGGTCGCGCAGCAGCAGCGCGATGTTGGTGATCGGTCCGGTGGCGACGACGGTGACGGGGTCCGGGGCGGCCAGGAGAGACGTACGCAGGAACTCGACCGCTCCGGCGGCGACCGGGGGAGCGAGCGGCTCGGGAAGGTCAGGACCGTCGATCCCGGTCGTGCCGTGGATGAAGTCGCCGATGTGGGCGGTGCCGGTCAGGGGCGCGGCAGCCCCCGCGGAGACCGGGATGTCGGGCCGCCCCGCCAGGGCCAGCAGACGCTGGGCGTTGTAGGTCGCCTTCTCGACCCGGCAGTTGCCGAACGTGGTGGTGATCCCGAGCAGGTCGATGCGCGGGCTGCCCAGGGCCAGCAGGATCGCGATGGCGTCGTCGTGGCCGGGGTCGCAGTCGAGGAGAACAGGGATCGGGTTCAACGCACGACCTCTCCGGGGGAACAGCTAGTGAGGGACGACGTCCTTGAGGAATCCGCGCGCTCCCAGAAAGTCGCTGAGCGACTCCTTGTGGGTCTCGCACGCGAGCCAGATCTTACGCCGATCGGCCGTGTGGATCTTCGGATTGTTCCACTGCAGCTCCCACGAACCGGGGTCCTGGCAGCCCTTGGCCGAGCACAGGTCGGAATCGAGCGCGCCCATCAGCTCTCGTCCTTCTCGTTGAGCTGCTGCTCGCGGCCGCTGCTGAGCTGGCGCGGGCCGTAGGGCGAGTCCATCAGGTTCATCTCGTCGCTCTTGGTGTTGGTCGCGTTGGCCATGACGACCGCGACGTAGGGCAGGATCAGGGCCGCCACGATCAGGATCGGCCACAGCCAGCCGATACCGGCCAGGCCGGCGATCACGGCACCGATGAAGCACAGCGAGCGGATCGACATCGAGATGGCGTAGCGCTTCTGGCGGATCGCGATGTCCTCGGCGCGGCTACGGCCGGCGGTGGTGATCCTGATCGGTTGTGCCTTGGACATACCGCCAGTCTAGGTCGTGGCCGATGGCATCCGGTCAATGGTGTGGACCCAACAGGGGCTCTCCGATGGACTTTGGATGGTTCTCACAAGCAAATCCAAGACATTGGTCGTACGCCGAAGTAATCGCTACCGTCGCGCCTGTGACTGACAGTGAAAACCCCACAAGCAAGCCGCCTCGCTCGGTGCTTGTCACCGGCGGCAGCCGCGGCATCGGCCGGGCGATCGCCGAGGCCTTCGTGGCCAACGGCGACAACGTGGCCGTGACCTCCCGCAAGGGCGGGGCTCCGGAAGGTGCCCTGGACCTGGTGTGTGACATCACCGACCCGGCCGCCGTCGAGGAGGCGTACGCCGCCGCCGAGGCCGCCCACGGACCCGTCGAGGTCCTCGTCGCCAACGCCGGGATCACGAAGGACACCCTCGTGCTCCGGATGTCGGAGGACGACTTCACCTCGGTGATCGACACCAACCTGACCGCGTCGTTCCGGCTCGCCAAGCGGGCCTCGAAGGGCATGCTGCGGCTGCGCCGCGGGCGGATCATCTTCATCTCCTCGGTCGTCGGGCTGCTGGGCAACCCGGGCCAGGTCAACTACGCGGCCTCGAAGGCCGGGCTGGTCGGCATGGCCCGCTCGCTCGCGCGTGAGCTCGGCTCGCGGGGGATCACCGCCAACGTGGTCGCGCCGGGGTTCGTGGAGACCGAGATGACCGCGGTCCTGACCGATGAGCAGCAGAAGGCGATCACGGACCGGGTGCCGTTGGGGCGCTACGCGTCACCGGACGAGGTGGCCTCGGCCGTGACGTGGTTGGCAGATGCGGGTTATGTGACCGGGGCCGTGATCCCGGTCGACGGCGGACTTGGAATGGGGCACTGATCATGGGTTTGTTGGACGGCAAGACTGTTCTCGTCGCAGGGGTCACGATGGATTCCTCGATCGGCTTCGCGGTGGCCAAGGTGGCCCAGGAGCAGGGCGCCCGCGTCCTGATCTCCAACTTCGGGCGCGCGCTGTCGATCACCAAGCGGATCGCGAAGCGGCTCCCCGAGGAGCCGCCGGTCCTCGACCTCGACGTCACCAACCAGGAGCACCTCGACGGTCTGGCCGACGCGCTCCGGGCCGAGGGCGTCGAGCGGCTCGACGGGGTCGTGCACTCGATCGCGTACGGCAACCCCGAGACGCTTCTCGGTGGCAAGTTTCTCGACGGCCCGTGGGACGACGTCTCCCAGGCGGTCCAGGTCAGCGCCTACTCGCTGAAGTCGCTCGCGATGGCGACCCGGCCGCTCCTGGCTCCGGGTTCGTCGATCGTGGGGCTGACCTTCGACGCGACGATCGCCTGGCCGGCGTACGACTGGATGGGTGTCGCCAAGGCCGCGCTCGAGTCGACCTCGCGCTACCTCGCCCGCGACCTCGGTCCCGACGGGATCCGCTGCAACCTCGTCTCCGCCGGGCCGCTCAAGACGCTCGCCGCCAAGGCCATCCCGGGCTTCGAGGAGCTCGACGAGGGCTGGGGCACCCGGGCGCCGCTGGGCTGGGACAACACCGACCAGGGCCCGACCGCGAAGGCCGTCTGTGCGCTGATCTCGGACTTCTTCCCGGCGACCACCGGCGAGATCATCCACGTCGACGGGGGCTATCACTCGCTGGGAGCGTGAGGTCATAGGGTTGCCCGCATGCGGACCCTCGTCATCATGCGGCACGCCAAGGCGGAGTCGTCGGCACCCACCGACTACGAGCGCCAGCTGACCGAGCGCGGCCATGCCGACGCGGTCGCGGCGGGGAAGTGGCTGGCCGAGCAGGGCGTGGTCCCGGACTACGCCCTGGTCTCGGCGGCCGACCGCACCACCCAGACCTGGGAGGACGTCGCCGTCGCGGCGTCGTGGGACCTGACGCTGGCCGAGTACGACCAGGGTCTGTACGCCGCCGGCACCTCCACCGCCCTCGACCTCGTCCGCGGCGTCGATGACGGCATCTCGACGGTCATGGTGATCGGTCACAACCCGACCGCGTTCTCGCTCGTGCAGCTCCTGGACGACGGCGAGGGCGACGACGAGGCCGGCAACGAGCTCGCCCTCGGCTTTCCGACAGCCGCCGTCGCCGTACTCACCTACGACGGCGACTGGTCCGAGCTCGACGAGGCCGAGGCCTCCGTCACCGCCTTTCACGTCGGCCGGGCCTGACCGACGAGGCGTCACCTACGTCGGCCGAGACGTCACGTACGTCGGCCGAGACGTCACGTACGTCGGCTGAGATGTCACGCGCCTGCCACCTCGGCCGACGCGAGTGACGCCTCGGCAGGGCTCAGATGAGCGGCGGGGCGGGGGTGACGATGCCGGCTTCGGCGTCGGCGGCCTCGATCTCCTCGCGGGAGATCCCGAGGAGATACATGATCGTGTCGAGGTAGGGGACGTTGATGGCGGTCCCGGCAGCCGAACGGACCGCGGGCTTGGCGTTGTAGGCGATGCCGAGGCCGGCGGCTGCGAGCATGTCGAGGTCGTTGGCGCCGTCGCCGATGGCGACCGTGGCGGCCTCGGGGATGCCGATCTCGGCGGCGAACTCGCGAAGCGCGCGGGCCTTGCCGGCGCGGTCGACGACCTCACCGACGACCTCACCGGTCAGTACGCCGTCGACGATCTCGAGCTCGTTGGCGCGGGCGTAGTGGATGCCGAGGTCGGCCGCCAACCGGTCGGTGATCTGCGAGAACCCGCCGGAGACGATGGCGAAGCGGTAGCCGAGGCGGCGCAGGGTGCGGACCATCGTCCGCGCTCCCGGGTTGAGCTGCAGCCCGGCGTAGACCTCGTCCAACGCGGTCGCGGGGACACCCTTGAGATACTTCACCCGCCCGCGGAGCGACTCCTCGAAGTCGAGCTCGCCGCGCATGGCCGCCTCGGTGACCGAGGCGACCTCCTTCTCGTAGCCCGCGTGGGCGGCGATCATCTCGATCACCTCGCCGTCGATCAGCGTCGAGTCGACGTCCATGACGATCAGACGCATGCCGCGGCGGACCAGATTGGCGGGCTGCACCGCGATGTCGACGCCCTGGGCGGCCGCCTCGGCCGCCAGCGTCACGCGCAGCTCGTCGGGAGAGGCACCGGAGACGTGCAGGTCGAAGGCGGTGACCGGGTAGCGAGCCAGCCGGATGATCCGGTCGATGTTGCCGCCGGCCGAGGCGATCGTACGGGTCACCGACGCGAGCGCGGCCGCCTTCAGCGGCAGGCCCAGCACCGTCACCCGGGCGCGGTCGGCGGGCTCGCGCGGGGTGTCGCCGACGCCCTCCTCGATCTCGACGGTCATGTCGAGGGCGTGGGCGGTCTCCTCGATCGCGTGCTTGAGCGCTTCGGTGCTCGCCGCGTCGGCCGGCGCGGTCACCAGGAGCCCGAGCACGAGCCGCGCCCGCAGCACGATCTGCTCCAGGTCGACCACGTCGACCCCCGCCAACGCGAGCGTCGCCAGGGTGGCCGAGGTCAGCCCGGGTCGGTCGTTTCCGGCGAGGGTGATCAGCAGAGTGTCGGGACGGCGCTCGAGCGCGTCGAATTCCTCGGTCATCGCTGCACAGGATAGTGGAGCCGGCCCCCGCGTCTCAGTTCGGCGGCCACACCTCGGGCGATCCCGCCGCGGTGAGCGCCCTCCGGGCCGCGCGGTCGAGGCCGACCAGCGCCTCTCGCCGCCGGAGCATCTCCGAGGCGGACACGGCGCCGCCGTCGTCCTCGAGTGCCACCGCGACGATCTCTCTCGCCTGTACGCCACGGGCAGCGAGCTCCACGCACCGCGGCGGCACGCCGGGAGCCCCGGCCAGCGAGGGCCGGTGGCGCAGGTTCATCAGCCGGTCGGCGACCTCGGGCCGCCACCGGGCGACGTCGAGCTCGGCGAGCGCCGTCGCGGACTCGCTCAGCGCGAGCCGCAGCGCACGGTCGGCCTCACCGACGTCGGGCAGCTGACGTCGAGATGCCGCGTACGCCTGCCACTCGACGACCGCGCCGACCCGGACCGGAACGAGCCCGATGCCGGCGTCGCACACCGTCGCCTCCCCGGCCTCCATCGCTGCCGAGTTGAAGGCCCGCGGCCCACCCAGCCCGACCGGGTCGCCCTCGGCCGGGAACGCGACCCCGACACCGGTCGCTCCCTCCGTACGCAGCCGTCCCATCCCGCTGACCAGGGTGTCCGCGACCCCTTCGGTGCCACCGAGCCCCAGCGTGGCGAGCCCGCTGACGGTGTGGGTCGCATCGGGCCCGATCACCGCATCGAGCACCAGGTCGGTGACCGCCTCACCGCGCAACCATGCCGTCACCCACCAGGCCAGCCGCAGCGCCTCAGGGGTGGTCTCCAGCGACCCTGAATTCAGCTCCGCATCGTCGACACTCACAGCCGCCTACCCTAACCCCGGGCCGGCCGACCCCTGCCGATAGATTTGCCGCCATGGCAGCCGTGCTGGAGTTCACCGACGTCACCGTACGCCGCGGGGGCAACGCCCTTCTCGACTCTGTGAGCTGGGTGGTCGAAGAGGATGAACGCTGGGTCATCCTCGGCCACAACGGCGCCGGCAAGACCACGTTGCTCCAGACCGCTGCGGCTCAGCTCCACCCGACCTCGGGCGTCGTGAAGGTGCTCGGCGAGCAGATCGGCCGCATCGACGTCTTCGAGCTGCGCCCGCGTATCGGCCTCACCTCCGCTGCGCTCGCAGACCGGATCCCGCGCCAGGAGCTCGTCCGCGACGTCGTGGTGAGTGCCTCCTACGGGGTGGTCGGGCGCTGGCGCGAGCACTACGACGACCTCGACCACGACCGTGCCCAGGCGCTGCTGATCGAGGTCGGCATCAAGCACCTCGGCGAGCGGAAGTTCGGCACGCTGTCCGAGGGTGAGCGCAAGCGCGTCCAGCTGGCCCGCGCGCTGATGGTCGACCCCGAGATGCTGCTCCTGGACGAGCCCGCCGCCGGGCTCGATCTTGGCGGTCGCGAGGACCTGGTCTCGACGCTGTCGACGCTGGCCTACGACCCCGACAGCCCGGCGACCGTGCTCGTCTCCCACCACGTCGAGGAGATCCCGCCCGGCTTCAGCCACGTGCTGATGATGCGCTCCGGCCGGATCACCGCCCAGGGGCTCATCGAGGACACCCTGACCTCGGCCAACCTGTCCAAGACCTTCGGTATGCCGCTCGAGCTCGAGGAGAGCGAGGGCCGCTTCTGGGCCAAGCGTCGCGCCCGTCACACCCGGTAGGCCGAACGTTAAGAAGTCGGTACCCGAACCTCCCCACAACGCATGGCCCGTCTGGATAGGGTGACGCCCATGGACTGGCAGGACTGGGACTGGGCGATCTGGACGGCACTCGGAGCGCTGCTCGTCGTCGGAGAGCTCTTCAGCCTCGACCTGATCCTGCTGATGCTCGCCACCGGCGCCTTCGCGGGTGCCTTGACCGGCGCGTTCACCGACAGCTTCGTGATCCAGGCGATCGTCGCGATGGCGGTCTCTGTCTCCATGCTCGCGGTCGTACGCCCGGGGTTGGCCAGGCGGCTCCACAACGGCCCGGAGATCCAGATCGGCGCGCAGAAGCTGATCGGTGTCCAGGCCATCTCGCCCGTCGAGATCAGCGCCCACAAGCCTGGGCAGCTCAAGCTCGAGGGCGAGCTCTGGACCGCTCAGCCCTACGACGAGACGCTCGTGATCGCGGCCGGCACGCCGGTCGAGGTGCTCGAGATCAGAGGAGCGACGGCGTACGTCCATCCTCTTCCGGAGCTCGGGACTCCGTAGCTTCCGGGCAACCTGACGCACAAACGAACAGACAAGGACTGATTGGCAATGGGTGGCATCATCCTGGCCCTCCTGGTCATCTTGGCGGTGCTGGTGATCACCACGCTGGCCAAGACGATCAAGATCATCCCGCAGGCGCGGGTCGGCATCGTGGAGCGCTTCGGCAAGTTCCAGTCGAAGCGCGACCCCGGCCTGAACGCGGTGATCCCGTTCGTCGACAAGGTGCGCTACATGATCGACATGCGTGAGCAGGTCGTCGCGTTCGCACCGCAGCCGGTGATCACGGAGGACAACCTGACCGTCTCGATCGACACGGTCATCTACTTCCAGGTCAACGACCCGGTGGCGGCGACGTACGAGATCGCCAACTACATCCAGGCCGTCGAGCAGCTCACCATGACCACCCTGCGAAACATCGTCGGTGGCATGACCCTGGAGGAGACGCTGACCAGCCGCGAGCAGATCAACTCCGGTCTCTCGATCGTCCTGGACGAGGCCACCGGTCGCTGGGGCATCAAGGTCAAGCGCGTCGAGATCAAGTCGATCGACCCGCCCATGTCCATCAAGGACGCGATGGAGAAGCAGATGCGCGCCGACCGCGACAAGCGCGCCGCGATCCTCACCGCCGAGGGTCAGCGCCAGTCCGCGATCCTCTCCGCCGAGGGAAACAAGCAGTCCGCCATCCTCAACGCTGAGGGTCAGCGCGAGTCGCAGATCCTCGCGGCGCAGGCCGACCGCGAGGCCGCGATCCTGCGCGCTCAGGGTGAGGGCCAGGCCATCCAGACCGTCTTCCAGGCGATCCACGACGGCCGCCCCGACCAGTCGCTGCTGGCCTACCAGTACCTGCAGATGATGCCGAAGATCGCCGAGGGCGACGCCAACAAGGTGTGGATCGTCCCGAGCGAGATCGGCAAGGCCCTCGAGGGCCTCGGCTCGACGATGAACAGCCTCCGGGGCATCCCGGACGAGGTCGAGGGCCCGGTCAAGCGGGTCGACATGGGCTCGACCGAGCCCGTGATCGACCTCGAGCAGTCGGCCGCGGCCGCGGCCGTCGAGCAGGCGCTGGCCGAGGCCAAGGAGGCCGAGGCCCCCAACCGGCCGAAGCCTCCTGCAGAGCCGACCGCCTAAGTGGATCCTGTTCAGTCCGCCCTCATCCTGATCGCCGGGGTGGGGGCGGGCACCATCAATGCCGCCGTCGGTTCCGGGACGCTGATCACGTTCCCGACGCTGCTGGCCTTCGGCGTACCTCCGGTCGTCGCCAACGTGTCCAACACGATCGGCCTGGTGCCGGGCTCGCTGGCCGGCGCCTGGGGCTACCGCCGCGAGCTCGCCGGTCAGCGCGGGCGGATCCTGCGGCTCGGGGTCGCGGCACTCATCGGCGGCGCGGTCGGCGGGATCCTGCTGCTGGTGCTCCCGGCGGGTGCGTTCGAGGCGATCGTCCCGGTGCTGATCGGGCTCGGGGTGGTCCTGGTGATCACCGGCCCGCGGATCTCCCGGTGGGTCGCCAGACGGCACGGCGACCTGCCTGACGACGGCAGCGAGCGCTGGTGGGTCTGGCCGGCGGTCGCGATGCTCGGCGTCTACGGCGGCTACTTCGGTGCCGCTCAGGGCGTGCTGATGATCGCGATCATCGGCATCGGGGTCGCCGAGTCGCTGCAGCGTCTCAACGGGCTCAAGAACGTCCTGGTCGCCATCACCAACGGCATCTCCGGGCTCATCTTCGCCGTCGTGGCCGACGTCGACTGGCAGATCGCCGCGCTGATCGCCGTCGGCGCGGCGATCGGGGGGCTCCTGGGTGCCAGGATCGGCCGGCGGCTGCCGCCCAACGTGCTCCGTGGCGTGATCGTCGTGGTCGGCATCACGGCACTGGTCGCCTTCTTGCTGGGCTGAGTCTGCTGGGATGGAGCCATGGAGCTCTACGAGGCGATGCGGACCACCCATGCGGTACGTGATTTCACCGACGACCCGCTGCCCGACGAGGTCCTCGCCAGGATCCTCGACAACGCCCGGTTCGCGCCCTCCGGCGGCAACCGGCAGGGCGCACACGTCGTGGTCGTACGCAGCCAGGAGACCCGCGAGCGCCTGGTCGAGCTGACCGCGACGGGTGCCCGCAGGTACCTCGCGCAGCAGCAGGCGGGGGAGATGCCCTGGAACACCGTGCATCCGACGGCGGTCACCGAGGAGCAGATCGCCGAGACCCGCGTGCCACGTGGGATGACCGAGCCGCTGCGTACCGCTGCGGTGGTGCTCGTCTTCCTCGTCGATCTGAGCGTGATCGCCTCGATCGACTCCGAGCTGGACCGGGTGGGTGTCGTCTCCGGCGCCTCGGTCTATCCGCTGGTGTGGAACACGCTCCTGGCCGCGCGCAACGAGGGTTTCGGCGGGGTGATCACGACGATGGCGGTGGCCGAGGAGCCGGCGCTCCTCGACCTTCTCGGTGCCCCCGAGAGCTACGCCGTCGCCGCCGTCGTCCCGCTGGGCAAGCCCGTCAAGCAGCTCACCAAGCTGCGCAGGCAGCCGGTCGAGGAGTTCGTCACCCTGGAGACGTACGCAGGTACACCGCTCAGAGACGACTGATGGCGGGTCCCGGAGGACCCGCCATCAGACTCAGACCTCGCGGATCAGGCCTTGTCGGCAGGAACCGCGGTGGCGGTGTCCTCGGCCGAAGCCAGCTCGGCGCCGTTGCTGCTGTGGTCGTCCTCGACGACCGCGAGCGCGAAGTCGTCACCATGCTCGGTGACGCCGGTGATGACCGCCTGCTCGACCGCCTCCGCGGCGTACTGACCACGCACGATCAGCGGGTCGTGGGCCAGGTCGCGCTGCAGCGAGACCGCCAGCCCGACCATGATCACCGCGAACGGCAGTGCTGCCACGATCGTGATCGTCTGCAGACCGGAGAGCGCATCCGCACCACCGGCGATCAGGCCCAGGATGGCCACGAGACCGGTCGCGACGCCCCAGAAGACCACCGTGGGCCGGCTCGGCTCCTCCGAGCCGTGCTCGGAGAGGGTGCCCATCACGATCGAGGCTGCGTCGGCTCCGGAGACGAAGAAGATCGCCACCAGGACCATGACCAGGATGCTCATCACGGTGGCCAGCGGGAACTGGTCGAGCGTGGTGAACAGCTGCGACTCGACCCCGCCGAGGCCGGCGATGTCGACGGTGCCGTCGCGCTGCAGGTCGATGGCGGTGCCGCCCATGATGCAGAACCAGAGCACGCTGACGGCGCTCGGGACGAGGAGCACGCCGGCGACGAACTGCCGGATGGTGCGCCCACGCGAGATCCGCGCGATGAACATGCCGACGAACGGCGTCCAGGAGATCCACCAGGCCCAGTAGAAGACGGTCCAGGAACCGAGCCAGGCCGAGGTCTCCTCGCCGCCGACGCCGGTGCGCGCCGACATCTGCGCGAGGTCGCCGACGTACGTGCCGAGCGAGGTCGGGATCAGATCGAGGATGAAGACCGTCGGGCCGACCACGAACAGGAACAGCGCCAGGAACAGCGCCAGCACCATGTTGATGTTGGAGAGCCACTGGATGCCCTTGGCCACACCCGAGACCGCAGAGATGACGAAGCAGACCGTCAGGACCGCGATGATCCCGATGAGGACGTTGTTGCCGACCTCGCCGAGCCCGGCCACGATCTGCAGGCCGCTCTCGATCTGGATCGCGCCCGTGCCGAGCGAGGTGGCCGAGCCGAACAGGGTCGCGAAGATCGCGAAGATGTCGATCGCCTTGCCGGCCGGACCCTCGACGGTCTTCTTGCCGAGCAGCGGCGTGAAGGCCGCGGAGATCAGGCTGACGCGGCCCTTGCGGTAGGCGCCGTAGCCGATCGCAAGGCCCACGACCGCGTAGATCGCCCAGGGGTGCAGCGTCCAGTGGAACATCGTGGTCGCCATCGCGTGCTGGATGGCCTCGGGGTTGCCCGCCTCGCCGGTGCCCGGAGGCGGCGTGACGAAGTGCGAGATCGGCTCGCTGACGCCGTAGAACATCAGACCGATGCCCATTCCGGCGCTGAACATCATCGCGATCCAGGACGCCGTCCTGAACTCCGGCTTCTCGTCGTCACGGCCCAAGGGGATGTTGCCGTACTTGCTGACGGCGAGCCAGACGATGTAGATGACGAAGCCGCTGGCGGTCAGGACGAAGAACCAGCCGGCCTTGTCCAGCACCCAGGCGAGGGCGTCGCCGGCGACCTTGCCCATGCCGTCGGTGTTGATGAAGCCCCAGGCCATGAACGCGATGGCGATGGCCGCCGCGACGCCGAAGACTACCCAGTCGATTCCCTTGCGTTGGTCCTGTTCGCTCGAGATCGGCAGGTCCAGCGCAGGGTGGGGAACGACTTCGCCCGTGGGGGATTTGATGAGACCAGTAGCGTTGTGATGGTCGGAATTTTTCGGACTGTCTGTCTTCTTCTCAGAAGTCACACTGTTGTCCTTCCGGTTGGGTTCGGGACCACAGCACCCTAACGCGCACTGTCTTTGCCTTCTGTTCACCGGGGTGGCGCGGCCGTCGATTGAAATCGACTTCTGGATCGACTGTGTCCGGCCGGTTCGCGTGTTGTTCTGGTGATGTGGTCCGCCGTGCTGCAGCGGTGTCTGAGGCTCACACCGTGGAAATATTGCGGCTCTACCGTTGATGTCATGCGCTACCGGCAGAGTCTCCACGGGCACGGCTTCGAGTTCGACGGTCTGGTGGAGGTGCTGGCGCGGGCGACGCCGCTGCGCTCCGGCGACATCCTGGCCGGATGCGCCGCACGGTCCGACACCGAGCGGGTCGCGGCGCGGATGCTGCTCGCCGACCTGCCGCTGACCACCTTCCTCGAGGAGCAGGTGGTTCCGGCCGAGTCGGACGACGTCACCCGGCTGATCCTGGAGACCCACGACGAGGACGCGTTCGCGCAGGTCAGCGGCCTGACCGTCGGGGCTCTTCGGGAGTGGCTGCTCGACGCCGCCGCCCGGCGCGACACCGCCGCGCTGACCGCGGTCGCGCCGGGGCTGACCCCCGAGATGGTGGCGGCCGTCTCCAAGATCATGCGCAACCAGGATCTGATCGCGGTGGCCGCGGCCACCGAGGTGGTGACCGGCTTCCGTACGACGATGGGACTGCGGGGCCGGCTGGCGACCCGGCTGCAGCCCAACCATCCCACCGACGACCCGAGCGCCATCGCGGCCTCGATCCTGGACGGCCTGCTTCTGGGGTCCGGGGACGCGCTGATCGGCATCAACCCGGCCTCCGACAACCCGCGCACGGTCGCCGACCTGCTCCGGCTCGTCGATGAGGTACGCCTCCGCTACGAGATCCCGACGCAGAGCTGCGTGCTGACCCATGTCACCACCACGATCGACCTGATCGAGGCGGGGCTGCCGGTCGACCTCCCGTTCCAGTCGATCGGTGGCACCCAGGGTGCGAACGAGGGTTTCGGGGTGACCCTGGCGATGCTGGCGGAGGCCGACGAGGCTGCCCGGTCGCTGGCGCGCGGCACCGTGGGGGACGAGGTGATGTACTTCGAGACCGGCCAGGGCTCGGCGCTCTCCACCGGTGCCCATCTCGGCAGCGGTGGCAGGCCGGTCGACCAGCAGACCCTGGAGGCCAGGGCGTACGGGGTCGCGCGGGCGTTCCGGCCGTTCCTGGTCAACACGGTGGTCGGCTTCATCGGCCCCGAGTACCTCTACGACGGCAAGCAGATCATCCGCGCCGGGCTCGAGGACCACTTCTGTGGCAAGGTGCTGGGCGTGCCGATGGGCGTCGACGTCTGCTACACCAACCATGCCGAAGCCGACTCCGACGACATGGACAACCTGCTCACCCTGCTCGGTGTCGCCGGGTGCACGTACGTCATGGCCGTCCCGGGTGCCGACGACGTCATGCTCGGCTACCAGTCGACCTCCTTCCACGACGCTCTCTACGCCCGCCAGGTCCTCGGCAAACGCCCGGCGCCGGAGCTCGAGGAGTGGCTGGCCTCGGCCGGCCTGCTCGACCCGGACGGTTCCGTACGCGACATCGACCCGGCCACCACGGTGCTGAAGGAGCTGGCGCGATGAGCGAGTTCTGGGAGTCGTTGCGCAGGGCTACCCCGGCACGGATCGGACTGGGCCGGGCCGGCAACTCGATCCCGACCGCCGAGGTCCTCGCCTTCGGCGCTGCCCATGCGGCGGCCCGCGACGCGGTCCATCTCCCGCTCGACGTCCATGCCCTCGTCGAGGCGCTCGACGGCCTCGCACTGGGTACCCCGCGGGTGGTCGCCTCGGCGGCACCGGACCGGACCACCTACCTGACCCGGCCGGACCTGGGGCGTGTGCCAGGCGCCGACCTGGAGCTCGGGCGGGGCGGAGCCGAGATGGCGGTCGTCGTCGCCGACGGCCTCTCCGCCGAGGCGGTGGCGAAGCACGCGGTGCCGCTCCTGGAGAATCTGGTCCCGCTCCTCGACAGCGCCACGACCGTCGCCGCGCCGGTGGTCGCCACCCAGGCCCGGGTGGCGCTGGGCGACCACATCGGCCGGGCGCTGGGCGCGCGACTGGTCCTGGTGCTGATCGGCGAGCGGCCGGGGCTCTCGTCCAGCGACTCGTTGGGCGCCTACCTCACCTGGGACCCACGGCCCGGCGTCCTCGACTCGGCCCGCAACTGCGTCTCCAACATCCGTCCACCCCACGGCCTGGACCATGCGACCGCCGCGCGCACCATCGCCGGCCTGGTCGCCGGGGCCCGGGCGCTCGGCGCGACCGGGGTGACGCTCAAGGACGGATCTTTCACAGCGCCGTTACCTGGCGCGACCACGACCGCCACGGACCGTTTCTAGCCTCAGGCACATCCACCCCCACGAAATCCGGAGGCGTGCCATGCCCGAGGCACCTGAAACCGTCGAGCCGGCCCAGCTCGACGACGAAGCACATCTCGCCCGGCTCGGCTACAAGCAGGAGCTGGCCCGCACCTGGTCGGGGTTCTCGAACTTCGCCATCTCGTTCTCGATCATCTCGATCCTGGCCGGTTGCTTCACCACGTTCGGCCAGGCCTGGAACAACGGCGGACCGGTGGCCATCTCATGGGGCTGGCCGATCATCTCCGCGTTCATCCTGATCATCGGCTTCACCATGTCCGAGCTGGTCTCGGCGTACCCGACCTCGGGCGGCATCTACTGGTGGGCGGCCAAGCTCGGCGGCCCGGCGGCCGGATTCTTCACCGGGTGGCTCAACCTGATCGGTCTGCTCGCGGTGACCGCGAGCGTCGCGTACGGAGCCGCCACCTTCCTCGACCTCACCCTCTCGACCCTGAGCGCGAGCTGGGCGGAGGGCTACTCCCTGGGCCGGGTCTACCTGATCTTCCTGGCCATCCTGGTGCTGGCCGCGCTCGCCAACATCTTCTCCAGCCACCTGCTGGCCGTCATCAACAACGTCTCGGTGTGGTGGCACGTCGCCGGCGCCGCGGTCGTGGTCCTGGTGCTGATCATCGTCCCGGACGACCACCAGAGCATCAGCTACGTCTTCACCGAGCGGATCAACAACTCCGGCTACGCCGACGCGAAGTACTGGTTCCTGGTGCTCCCGCTCGGTTTCCTGCTGACGCAGTACACGATCACCGGGTTCGACGCCTCCGCCCACCTCTCCGAGGAGACCCAGGGCGCCGCCGACGGCGCCGCGAAGGGCATCTGGCGCTCGATCTTCTACTCCGCGGTCGGCGGGTACGTCCTGCTGCTGGCCTTCCTCTTCGCGGTCCAGGACCCGGAGGGCGTGAGCGCGGGCGGCGGCGCGGTCGACGTGATCTTCGGTCAGGCGCTTCCGGACTCCTGGCACTTCGTGGTGCTGCTGATCTCCACCGCCGGGCAGCTCTTCTGCGCCACCGCCTGTCTCACCAGCGCCTCCCGGATGACGTACGCCTTCGCCCGCGACGGCGCGGTCCCCGGCTCCTCGCTGTGGGCGAAGGTCAGCCCGAGCAGGAAGGTCCCGGTGAACGCGGTGCTCCTGGTGGCGGTCGTCGGTGCGGCCATCACGCTCCCCGCACTGTGGGGCGTCGGTGGCATCCCGCTGGCCTTCTACGCGATCACCTCGGTCGCGGTGATCGGCCTCTACCTCGCCTTCGCGATCCCGATCTTCTTGCGCTGGCGGGCCGGGGACGCCTTCGAGACCGGGCAGTGGACCCTCGGCAAGCACTACAAGTGGCTCAACCTGGTCGCCGTCGCCGAGATCGCGATCATCTCGGTCTACTTCATCCTGCCGTTCGTGCCGTCCGGCTGGATCACCAGCGACGACTTCTCCTGGGCGTCGGTCAACTACGCGCCGATCCTCACGGTCGGCTCGCTGGTCGTCCTCGGCCTGTGGTGGAGGCTCTCCGCGCGCAGGTGGTTCAAGGGCCCGAAGACGACCCTCGACTGATCCGGCTCAGACGCCGTACGCCGCCAGCCACCGCTCGATCTCGGCGTAGGCCTGCTTGCGGACCTCGGGGCGCGACAGGATCACGTCGTGCTTCGCCCCGGGGACCGCGACGTAGGTGACATGGCTGCCGATGGCGGTCGACCAGCGGCGGATCTGGCGCACGTCGAGCACGATGTCGGTCGAGTGGACGAGCTCGCCCATCGCCTTCGGCTTGCTGGAGCGGTCGGAGGAGAGCACCAGCACGGGCGCCTTCACGTCCAGGCCACGGTGGAGCCGGGCGTGGCCGTCGCGGATCGCCTTGAGCCAGCCGAGCCGGATCGGGTAGGAGCCGACCGGCTTGAGGCCGAGGTCGAACTCCCACTCGCCGTCGTGCTCGACGTGGAGCGACATGGTGTAGAAGCCGCTGACGTCGCGGCCGAGCTCGCGCATCGGGGCGCGGTGGCCGACCCGGCGCACCACCGGGCTGGCGACCTCGCGCAGCAGGAACGAACCCTGCAGGTCGAGCCACGGCGAGTTGAGCACCATCCCGGCCAGGGCGTCGGGCTGCCGGTCGTCAGCCCACAGCGAGACCGTCAGCCCGCCGGTGGAGTGGGCGCTGAGCATGACGTGCGAGTGACCGTCACGCTCGGTGATCCGCTCCCAGGCGGCGTCGATCTCGTCGAAGTACTCGACGAGATCACCGACGTACGTCCCCGACTGGTGCTCACGCAGCGAGCGACCGTACTTGCGCAGGTCGAGGCCGTAGAAGTCGTAGCCGCGAGCGGTCCACCACTCGGCGTACTCCTTCTGGAAGAAGTAGTCGGAGAAGCCGTGGACGTAGAGGACGGCGCCCTTCGCCTCGCCGTCGGCCGGCCGCTTGACCAGCGTGGCCACGACGGTGCCCTCGAAGTCGTCCGCGAGCTCGATGGTCTCCACGGTGTAGGGCTCACCGAGTACGTCGATCGTCATGAACGCATCCTCTCACCAGAAGGAAGGAGTGAGTCCCCGACGTCCGTAGACGGTGGTCACGATCTCCTTCAGTCGCTCGGAGTCCGGGATCGCGTCGGGGTCGAGCGCGCGGATGCCGAAGGTGCAGGTCTCTCCGACCTCGCTCCACCACGATGTGACGCCGCCCCGCATCCGGCGAAGCTCGCCGCGGGTCGCGCCGAGCGCCAGCGCACGGAAGAGGATCGAGTCGGCGGCCACGCCGAACGGCGCCACGAAGTCGGGGTCGGGGCGGCCGAGGTTGGAGGCCAGGCCGAGCGGGGTGACGACGTTCTTGAGCAGCGTTCCGGCCAGCTTGTCCGGGATCATCTGCGCCAGCGGTGCGATGTGCGCGATCGGGTCGGGGCGGGTGCCCTTGAAGAGCGCAGAGAACTCCTTCTTCGACCGCTCCCGGATGTGGGCGAGGTCGGTGACCCGGCCGACGCCGTCGCGCAGCTCGGTCTCGACCGCGATCGAGACGCCCGAGGTGGCGTTGGAGCGCAGGTCGCCCTCGCCGCGCATCGAGACGGGCAGCGACATCTTGACCGGCTCGCCGGGGCGTACGATCCCGGCCTCGAGGAGCACCTCGACCGAGATCGCGACCTGCAGCGCGTTGGAGGTGCCACCGGCCCGCGCCACGGCCACGTCCCACTCCTCGACGGGGCAGTCGGCGCCGGCGAAGGCGACCTCCTGGACGACGCCGTCGTCGGGCTGCGGGGCGGGCAGTGGCCGCTTCTCGGAGGACTGGGCCTCCAGCACCGGGGGCTTCCCGGCCCTGCGGGCCGCCCGGAGGCCGCGAGCGGCGGCGCGGGCCATCGTGCGTGCGTCGCGCCGATCGTCCTTCCGGGTGACCTCGGCCTCTGCTTCGGCGATGGGGAGGCGGGGCAGAGGCTGGCGGCGTACGGCCGCGATCAGCGCCCCGAGCTTCATCCCGCCGTCGCAGACGATGTGGGAGGCGTTGTAGGCCACCACCGTGCCACCGTCGGTGGTCTGCGCCATGAATAGCGCCCACAGCGGGCCCGTCACCGGGTCGAACGGCACCTCCTCGGCCGTGCTGTCGAGCCAGGCCATGACCTGGTCGGGCTTGATCCGGTCGGGGTGCAGACGGACCGGCTCGGCCGTCGTCGCCGGCACCCAGTGCGAGCGCGCGCCGATGGCGCGGGGGCGGACCACCAGCCGGTTGAGCGGGCCCTTGGCCAGCTCGTCGACGACGCCCTGGACGGCCTCCACCGGGATCTCGGCAGGGAACCGCCAGGCGGTCTGGGCGACCACCGGGACCCCGATCACGGTCGCCGTCCGGAGGAAGACCTCGTCGTCGTACGTCAGCCGGTTGGTCGGCTCGGGAGTGAACGGCGCCGGGCGGGCACCGGGGCTCGCGGGCGGCAGCATCACCACACCTCGACGCTCAGACCCCACGAGCCGAGCTCCTCGACGACCAGATTCTTGAGAAACTCCAGGTCGGGCACGCGGTCGGGCTCGGCGGCGACCAGGTTGAGCGTCGTACGCGGGCCCGACTGGATCAGCCAGGAGATGATCCCGCCGCCGACGTCGTAGGCGTCCTGGGCGGTGGCGTTCTGGTAGCCGGCGAGCCCGGCCACGAGGCGTACGTCCTCGCCCATCGCGTAGCGGTAGTCGTCGGGGAGCTGCGGCAGGTTGGAGGCCATGCACGCGGCCGCCGGCGGCTGCGGGAGCTTGTCGAGCACCGCGTCGGGGAGCATCTGCATCATCGCCAGCGGCACCGGGACCAGCCCCGGGCCGGCCTGGCCGAGGCGGATGTAGGCGGCCTTGGAGAGCTTCTTGATCGCGGCGAGATCACGCCGCTCGAGCACGTCGCGCGGCACCTCGACCATGGCCACGCGCGTCGAGTTGGACCGTACGTCCCCGGGCTGGAAGTCGCTCATCGGCAGCGAGACCGGGACGTCGCCCCGGTCGACCGGCACGTGGTCGATGCGGACGAGCAGGTCGGCGACCACGTTGATGAACCAGGCGTTGGTCGAGCCGCCGTGCTCGGCGGCGATCTTCGTCATCGCCTCGGTGTCGAACTCGGCGATCATCCGCGGCATCCGCCAGGCCTCGGGCGCCGGGTTCGGGGTGGCCTCCGGGTAGACCCGCGGTGCCTTGGTGGCCAGGGCCGCGGTGCCGTCCTTCTTCGCCTGGCGACGGGCCTTGGTCCAGTCGCGGACGGCGCGCCACTGCGCTCGGCTGTCGGCGGCCTCGGCACGGACACGGTCCCAGCCCTTGGCGGGCGCGTGCGGCAGCCGCAGCGGCTCGCCGCGAGAGGCCCGGGACACGGCGTCGAGGACGGAGCCACCGTCGCCGACGGCGTGGGCGAGCAGCATCGAGACGACCGAGGTGCCGTCGTCGAGGTTGATCGCGGTCAGCCGGTAGGTCAGGCCCTCGTGCGGGTCGAGGTGGTCGCTGTGCCGCTTCTGGAGCCAGTCGGTGATCTCGGCGACGGGGAGGATCTCGTCGTAGAGCTCGATCGACGGGTCGCGGTCGGCATTGGTCCACAGGTCGCGAGCGCCCGGGAACTTCGCCCGGTGGAGCCTGCGCGAGAGCCCGCCCTCGGCCAGGCCGGCCGCGATGTAGCGCAGCCTGTCGGCGTCGTAGGGACTGTTCATCCGCCAGATCCACTGGTTGGCGATCGGGCTTCCGAGACCGCGATGACGCCGGGCGAAGAGGTCGTCGGCGAACTGCAGGCGGCCGGAGTTGTCGACGGGTGCACGAGTGGCAGCGGGCATGGGGGATCCTCGAGATAGGGCGGGCGGCCAAGGGGAGGAGTCAAGCGGAGTCGATACCGTATGTAAACCCCCAGGGGCAATTTGGTTGGTGTGGGAATCACCACGTCCAGGGTGGCTCGAAACCGAGGGTGGACCTGTGTGCACAATAGGCCGCGACGTGGGGCGACATCGCTGTCGTCCCAGGCAGTACGCCTTCTCGGGCTACGGCGTTCTTGAGGTTCGTTCGGGTCCCTGAGATGGCGCTTGCCCGCACATGAGCCCCCACCTCAGAGAGGAACTCCACCTCCGATGGAGTACACCGAGCTGTCCGCGTACGACGTACCCCCGGGCGAGGTGACTGCGTGGATCCCCACCGCGGAGCCGAGTGCCTGGGTCGACGACGACCGCCGACTGTCCCACAACCACGAGCTGCACCTCGACACCGCCGAGGCGGGCTCCTGGATCGGCTCGATCATGCGGTTGCACGGGCTGCTCGACGTGACGGCACTCGGCCTCGCGCTCCGGGCCTGGATCGGCCGGCACGAGGCGTTGCGCGGGACCGTCGAGGAGACTCCGGCCGGCCGGCAGCGTCGTGCGGTCGCCCCCGCGGACGTGTCGATGACGACGACCGTTCTCGGCCGGTTCGACGGCGAGGACGCCCGGGGCTGCATCTCGGACTTCCTCGCCGATCACATCGACCCCTCGGCCTGGCCCTACGTCGTGTTCGCGACGGTGGCCGACGCCGACGGCTTCACCCTGGTCTTCGGCGCCGACCACGGTGTCATGGACGCCTACTCCCAGCTGCTCTGGTTCGAGGAGATCGCCACCCTCTACGAGCGGGCGCTGGCCGGCGAGCCGTTCGCGGAGTTGGCCGTCGCCACGACCGGGAGCCACATCGACCACGCTGCCGAGGAGCGGGTCACCGGGGATGCGATGTCGCTGGAGAGCGACTCGGTGCGGGTCTGGCGCGACTGGCTGAGCACCCCTTCGGGCACGCTGCGGTTCGCCGACTTCCCGGTCACGGGCATCACCGACGTACCCGCTTCGGCGGAGCCGCTGCCGCAGGCCAGCCTGTCGCAGTGGCTAGGCGACCCGCGCGAGGCCAGAGCTCTCGGCGAGCTGTGCAAGAGCGCCGGCGTCTCCTTCCAGGCCGGGATGATGGGCGCGATGGCGTACGTCCTGCGGGCCCGGTACGGCGTGGAGCGGATGCGTTTCGTGGCGCCCATGCATACCCGCTACACCGCCGAGCACGCCGCCGCGGTCGGCTGGTACGTCGGCCTCGTCCCGATCACGCTCGACATCTCCGGCGCCTCGACGCTGCCCGAGGTCGCCGCCCGGGTCCACACCGCGCTCGGTGAGTCGAAGCCGCTGGTCCCGCAGCCGTTCGCGCGGGTCGCGGACCTGCTCGGCGTCTCGGACGCACCCCACTTCGTTGTCACCTTCGTCGACACCCGCTTCATCCCCGGCGCCGAGCGCTGGAACTCCTGGGACGCCCGTACGCTGCGGGCCCCCGTCCGCGCCGACGACGAGGTCTATCTGTGGCTCGTGCGTGACCGGGACGGTCTCAACGTCTCGACGCGCTACCCGGAGACCGTCGCCGCCGAACGGGTCGTGCGCGACCTGATCGGCGGGATGAGCGACCTCTTCGAGGAGATCGCGCGGCCCGAGACCGCCGACCTGGAGGGCACCGCATGAGTGAGCGCCAGCGAACGACAATCGGGCTCATGCCGCCGCTTCCGTATTCTTTGCTCTCCTCGACGGAGGTGGCGGCATGAGGATCGGGGCGCTGGCCGAGCTGGCTCCTGCGCCCGGGCGGGTGGTCGTGCTGCGCCCGACGGCCGAGTGTCAGGCGGCGGCGGATGCGGCGCCGATCTCTCCCGGAGCGCCGTCGTTCCTGCAGGCCGATCACCTCAACGCCTATCGGGCCAAGGTCGGCTCCGGTGGGGTGCACCGCGCCTGGACCGGCACCGCGGGGGAGTTCTCCGTTGCTTTCTCGGCCCCGGCCTACGTCGAGGCGCTGACCACGTTCGTGCGGCGCCACGAGGGCCTGCGGACGTGGTTCGACCTCTCGGGAGAAACCCCTGTCCGACACCTCGTCCCGGCCGAGGCGATCGCCTTCGAGGCCGTCGAGGTCGAGGCGCCGTCCGACTGGTCCGGCGGCTGGCAGGACCTCCTCGTCAGCCTGTGGGACGAGCAGTGCCGCCCCGACTCCTGGACCCCGTTCCTGCTCGGCGCGATCGTGCGCGAGGACGGCTTCAGCTACTTCTGGGGCTGCGACCACGCCTTCACCGACGGCGCCTCGCAGCTGATGGTCCCGGCCGAGCTCGGCGCCGCCTATGCCGCCGCCCTGGGAGCCCCTGCGCAGGAGCTGCCGGAGGCCGACAGCTTCGTGGCGTACGCGGCCGGCGAGCAGCAGCTGGCTGCCCAGTGCGACGCGGAGACACCGGCGGTGCGCGAGTGGGCCGACATCGTCTCGCGTCACGACGGGCGGCTGCCGCGCTTCCCGGTCTCGCTGGGGCTGGCCGAAGGCGAGACCGCACCGGTCCGGATCCGGCGGTGGACCGCTCTCGAGGGTGAGGCGGTCGACGCGCTCGAGTCGCTGTGTCGTGCCGCCGGCGGTCGGTTCACCAGTGGCGTCTTCGCGCTGCTGGCCCACGCCGAGCAGCGACTGACCGGCGCCTCCGACTATCTGGGCATCACCGTGCTGGGCACCCGGTCGCCACAGACCACGATGTCGCACGGCTGGTTCTGCAACTTCGCCCCCGTCTCGATGCCGCTGGGGGAGACCTTCGCGGAGACCGTGGTCGGCGCGGAGAAGGCCTTCGGCGTGGCTCGTGAGCTGGCCAGGACCCCGGTCCACGTGCCGCTCGGTGCGATGGTCGCCGGCGGGATCCTCGCGCCGACCGAGCTGGCGAGCCCGCAGATGGTCTCCTACCTGGACGTACGCAAGTTCCCCGGCGCCGGGACCACCCCCTTCGACACCGGGCTGCACTTCACCGGCGAGGGCCGCACCGCCAACGCGAGCCTGTGGGTCAACCGCTTCGAGGACCGCTTCGAGCTGGCCACCCAGAGCCCCGACACCGAGCAGGGCGGACGGTCCGTGGCGACCTTCTTCGCGGCGGTCCACGACGTGCTCGCCGGGCTCGGCCTGTCGGTGCGTCCGGTCGATGCCGAAGCGATCATCGGGACCGGACATGCTGGTCACGACCGCTGACCTGTGGGAGCCCCGGCCGGGCACGTTGCTGCGCTGGGACCTCTCCGCGCCCGGTCGCGGCGCGCCGACTGAGCTCTCGCTCAACCAGCGCAACCACCTCGCCGGCGCGATGGCCGGGGCGCCGACCGTATGGCTGGCCGCCGCCTTCGACGTCGACGGGCCCATCGAGCCGGTCGCGCTCTCGCGCACCTGGCGCGCCTTCCTCGCCCGCCACGGCAGTCTGCAGCTCGAGGTCGTCGCCGGGTCCGAGGGGCTCCATGCCCGCCGACACCACCCCGGCACCCTGACCTGGTCGGTCGCCACCGTCGGCCACACCAGCACCGTCGAGGAGACCCGCGCCGCGCTGCACGCCGCCCTCGACGAACGGTGCGGCCCCTTCGCCTACCCGGCCTTCCTGCCGGCCGCGATCTCCCGCCCCGACCGATCCACGATCGTCCTCGGCATGGACCACCTGCACTGCGACGCCCACTCGGTCGCCGTCGCGGTCGAGGAGCTCGCCCACCTCTACGCCGCCTTCACCGAGAGTGGCGAGGAGCCGCCGCTGCCGCCGGTGACGTCGTTCCTCGAAGCCGTCGCCGAGGGACACGACGGGCCCGCCTGGGTGGCCGCCGACGACCCGCTGCTCCGCGGCTGGAGCGAGTTCCTGAGCGGTCGCGACCACCGGCTGCCGACCTTCCCGCTCCCGCTCGGCCTCGAGCCCGGCGAGCGGGCCGCCCAGGCCACCGCCGTCGCTCCGCTGGCCGACGCCGCCCTGATGGAGCGCATCGGCACCCGCGCCCGCAACAGCGGCGCATCGACGTACGCCGCCGTCCTGGCCGCTCTCGCCACCGCGATCTCCGACCTCGGTGGCGGCGACCGGCTGGACACGATGGCGCCGGTCTCGACCCGCTCCGCGGAGGCGCTGACCCGCTCGATCGGCTGGTACACCACCACCGTCCCGCTCACCGTCCCCGCCTCGCTCACCGATCTGGGCCTGGCAGAGGCCGGTGACGCGGTCCGTCAGGGCGTACGCCTCGGGTCGGTGCCGCTCGACCAGGTCCTCGGCTCGCTCACCGAGCCGTTGGTGCAGACCCGCAGCGACGTCTTCGTCGTCTCCTGGGTCGACTACCGCCACGTCCCCGGCGGCTCGGCCCACCTCGACCGCGACGCCCAGCACATCTCGGCCTCCACCCAGGCCGACGACGTCCAGATCTGGTTCGCCCGCACCCACACCGGCCTCGCCGTCCGCGTCCGCTACCCCGACACCGCGGTCGCCGCCGTCTCCGTCGAGTCCCTCCTCGACCGCCTGCGCCACACCCTCGCCGACCTCTCCCGCCAGCCCGACGACCTCACCGTCCTCCGCATCGACTCCTGAGTTCTCCGCGTCGTCCGAGGTTGTCGGTGGGTCCGTCTACAGTCGGCCACAAGGCCGCGGACAAGGCGAAACCCCGGCGATGTGGCTGCTGCCAGGGATCGTTCCGGGGTCTTCGCGTTCAACTCTACGGGGGAACGGTGGGATGTCAAACGCCAGCCGAGGGAACGGCGGATGGACGGATGCGACGCTTCGTCATCTCCTGACCGCAGAGAGATTGAGTTCCTACCTGCATGCCTGCGGCGAGGACATCAGTCGCTCGCTGCGGCTGTACGAGTGGAACATGAGCGCCGGGTCGGCGGTCATGGCTACGACGGGGACGGTGGAGGTCATCGTTCGCAATGCCATCGACCGCCAACTCCTCTCGTGGGCGCGTCGGAAAGGTCACCAAGACTGGGTCGGCGTCCTGCCACTCGACCAGCGCGGACGCGATGACGTCGCCAAGGCTCGATCCAGGGCGACCCTGCGCGGAAGGCGGCCGGAAGAGCATGGGCGAGTGGTCGCGGAGCTGAGCTTCGGGTTCTGGCGTTATCTGGTTTCCCAGCGCTATCACGCCTCGTCATGGGTTCCTTCGCTTCACAAGGCGTTCCCAGGCGCCGCCCCGGACATCCGGAAGAGACGTCGGGACGTCGAACGACGTCTTGTGAGTCTGATGCTGGTCCGCAACCGGGCCGCCCACCACGAGCCCATCCATCGCCGTGACCTACTCGCGGACCTCGAGGACGCCATCGAGCTCGTTGGATGGGTTCATCCGGAGGCCGGCGCATGGGTAGGCACGGTCTCAGCATTACGCCAGGTCGCCAACGCGCGACCCACGTGACGATCAGCGGGAGTAGAGCTGCCGGATGACGTCCTCGATGTCGGGCTCGTGGATGGACAGATCGGCAACGTCGTACGCAGCCGCGACCTGCGCCACCAGCGGCGCGGCGGAGGCGCCGGCGGGGAAGGAGAGCCATTGGCGGGGGCCCTCGACCTTCAGAACCCGAGCGCCCTCGATGGCGATCGGGGAGGCCTCGTCGACGAGGTCGACGACGAGGGTGCGGGAGGCGTCGCCGTTGGCTCGCAGGGAGGGCAGGGGGCCGTCGAAGACGGCGGTGCCGTGGTCGATGACGATGACCCGGTCGCACAGCGCCTCGATGTCCTGCAGGTCGTGCGTGGTGAGCATCAGGGTGGTGCCGCGCTCGTGGTTGAGGGCGCGCAGGAACTCCCGCAGGCGTCCCTTGGAGATCACGTCGAGGCCGATCGTGGGCTCGTCGAGGTAGAGGATCTCGGGGTCGTGAAGCAGGGCGGCCGCGATGTCGCCGCGCATCCGCTGCCCCAAGGAGAGCTGCCGCACCGGCGTGTCCATCAGGTCGCCGAGGTCGAGCAGGGCGACGTGGTCGTCCAGGTTGCGGTGGTAGGTCCGGTCACCGATCCGGTAGATGCGTCGCAGCAGCTCGAAGGAGTCGCGCAGCGGCAGGTCCCACCACAGCGACGTACGCTGCCCGAAGACCACCCCGATCCGCCGGGCGAGCTCCCGGCGCTGGCGCGACGGCTCCAGACCGGCCACCCGCGCCGACCCGCCGGAAGGCACCAGGATGCCGGTGAGCATCTTGATGGTCGTCGACTTCCCGGCGCCGTTCGGGCCGATGTAGCCGACCATCTCACCGGCGTCGATCTCGAACGAGAGGTCGTGGACGGCCTGCTTCACCACCGACGTACGTCTCAGACGACCCGCCCTCTTGCGGATCGTGAACTCGCGGGACAGGTCCCGCACCTCGATCAGCGACACATCAGCTCCCAGTCGATCGGTAGCGGCGAAGCCCCTGGCGCCACACCAGCGTGGTCACGCCGACCAGCGCGAGCGCGGCCAGGGGAGAGGCGAAGCGGAACCAGTCCGGGGCACCGAACGGGTCGTGGAGGCCGAGCAGGAACAGGCAGGGGTACCAGTTCACGAACGTCAGCGGCAGCAGGTAGGTCAGCGAGCGGACGACCTCGCGCGGGAAGATCGTCATCGGGTACTGCATGATCGTGTTCCCGCCGTAGGTGAAGGCGTTGGCGAACTCGGAGGCGTCCAGGGTCCAGAACTGGATGGTCGAGAACGTCACGAACACGCAGAAGTAGATGACCACGCCCGAGACCAGCGCCATCACGAGCACCGCCAGCCGCTGTGGGGTCCACTCGACGGTCGGCGCGGCCCACGCGAACACCGCGACGGCCTGGGCGATCTGGCCGAGCCGGCGCAGCTCGAACCGGTCGGCGCACAGCTGCACCAGCACCGGGACCGGCTTGCTCATCATCGCGTCCAGCTCCCCGGTGCGTACCTTCTGACCGATCTTCTCCACGCTGCCGACCAGCATGTCGGCGACCCGGAACGCGATCGAGGTGACCCCGTAGAGCAGCGCGATCTCGCGCAGCGTGAAGCCGCCGTAGGAGTCGATGTGGCTGAACATCAGCCAGATCGCCACGAAGTCGAGGAAGGTGATCAGCACCCCGCCGACGGTCATCGTCCAGAAGGAGAGGGGATAGGCCATCGCCGCCCGGATCCACAGCAGCGCGATCAGCCAGTAGGAGCGCACCGCATGAGCGACCTCAGCCACCCTGGACCACCACCTTGCGGGTCGCGGCGCGCAGCACGAGTGCGCAGACCCCCAGGAGCACGACCGCCCAGGCGACCTGCAGCCCGATCGCGGCGAGCATGTCGAGCCCGGTGTGGCGGCCCAGCCAGATGTCGGCCGGGGTCTGGATGTAGGAGGCGAACGGCAGCGCCAGCGCGACCTGGCGCAGGCCGTCGGGGAAGAGGTTGAGCGGCAGAGTCAGCCCGCTGAAGAACGTCGCCAGCACGCTGAGCAGGACCCGTGGGCCGGTCGCGTCCAGGAGCCAGAACGCGCTGGCGGCGAAGAGGAACCGGACCGCGAAGCTGACCACCACCGCGAGCGTGACGCTGACCAGGAACCCGACCGCACCCGCGGGGGAGGGCATGACCAGCCCGAACAGCAGCGCGCCGATGATCGTCGGGGCCACGCCCCGGGTCGCGAAGTGGTAGAGCCCGCGGCCGAGGTCGGCCGCGAGATACCAGCCGAGCACGCTGACGGGACGGTAGAGGTCGACGGCGATGTCGCCGTTGCGGATCCGCTCGGCGAGGTCGTCGGTCGCCCCGCCGCTCCACAGCGCGATCGTCATCAGCAGCGCCTGCCCGATCCAGACGAAGGTCACCGCCTGGTCGGCCTCGTAGCCGCCGGCCGACGGGTTCTGCTCCCACAGCGCCAGATAGGCGAAGCTGAGGATGATGCCGAAGACCGAGTTGGTGAAGATCCCGGCGAGCGTCGCCACGGTGTAGGTGGAGTAGCGGCGGAAGGACCTGGTCGCGATCGCGGCGTACACACTGATCTGTGCATGCAGGGCCCCGGACACCTGACGTACGTTGGCACAACAGGGCCTGCGTACGCCAAGGGGTTTCCTGGAATAAGGTTGATGCAGCAACTGTTTGCCGAGTAGTTCGGATTTCAACTATCGTGGAAGAGTCCACGAAAGGGGCAGGGAACCATGGGTATGCAGTTCGGCATCTTCACCGTCGGTGACGTCACGATGGACCCGACGACCGGCAGGACCCCGACGGAGCACGAGCGCATCAAGGCGACCGTCGAGATCGCCAAGCACGCCGAGGAGGTGGGCCTGGACGTCTTCGCGACCGGTGAGCACCACAACCCGCCGTTCATCGCCTCGAACCCGACCGCGACGCTGGCCTACATCGGCGCCAAGACCGAGAACATCATCTTGAGCACCGCGACCACCCTGATCACCACGACCGACCCGGTGCTGATCGCGGAGGACTACGCCAAGATCCAGCACCTCACCGACGGTCGCGTCGACCTGATGATGGGCCGCGGCAACACCGGCCCGGTCTACCCCTGGTTCGGCAAGGACATCCGCCAGGGCATCAACCTGGCGGTCGAGAACTACGCCCTGCTGCGCCGGCTGTGGAGCGAGGACGTGGTCGACTGGTCGGGTAGGTTCCGCACCCCGCTGCAGGGCTACACCTCGACCCCGCGGCCGCTGGACGGCGTCGCGCCGTTCGTCTGGCATGGTTCGATCCGCTCGCCCGAGATCGCCGAGCAGGCCGCCTACTATGGCGACGGTTTCTTCCACAACCACATCTTCTGGCCGGCCTCGCACACCAAGCAGATGGTGCAGCTCTACCGTCAGCGCTTCGAGCACTACGGCCACGGCACCGCGGACCAGGCCATCGTCGGGCTGGGCGGGCAGTTCTTCATGCGGCCCAACTCCCAGGACGCGATCGACGAGTTCCGGCCCTACTTCGACAACGCCCCGGTCTACGGCCACGGCCCCTCGCTGGAGGACTTCACCGAGGCCACACCGCTGACCGTCGGGTCGCCGCAGCAGGTCATCGAGCGGACGCTCTCGTTCCACGAGTACGTCGGTGACTACCAGCGCCAGCTCTTCCTGCTCGACCACGCCGGGCTGCCGCTGAAGACGGTGCTGGAGCAGCTCGACCTCTATGGCGAGATCCTCCCGACCCTGCGCGCGGAGTTCGAGAAGCTGCGCAAGCCCGGTGTCCCGGACGCCCCGACCCACGCCTCCCTGGTGGAGAAGGCCGGCGGCGCGAAGGACTCCACCGTCTACGCCGAGGGTGACTCCGCCACCGGCTCGTCCGACCGCGACCTGGAGGACCCGGAGGTCGCCAAGGTTCTCGAGGGGGAGCTGTGACCCGGATCGTCGTGGTCTCCGCGGGGCTCTCGGTCCCGTCCTCGACCAAGCTGCTCGCCGACATGCTCGGCGACGCCACGACCCGGGCCGTCCAGGCCCGGGGCGCGGAGGTCGAGGTCGAGCACGTAGAGCTGCGCGGCCTGGCCCACGAGCTGACCGACAACCTGCTCACCGGCTTCGCCAAGCCGGCGCTCCAGTCGGCCATCGACCAGGTGCGCTGTGCCGACGCCGTCATCGCGGTGACGCCTGTCTTCTCGGCCTCCTACTCGGGCCTGTTCAAGACGTTCTTCGACGTACTCGAGCAGGGCGTCCTCGACGCGAAGCCGGTCCTGATCGCCGCCACCGCCGGGACGGCCCGGCACTCGCTGGTGCTCGAGCACGCGCTGCGGCCGCTCTTCGCCTACCTGCACGCCGTGGTCGTCCCCACCGGGGTCTTCGCCGCCACCGAGGACTTCGCGGGCGGGCCGGAGCTCCCCAAGCGGGTCGACCGGGCCGCCGCCGAGCTTGCAGCCCTGCTGGCGGTGGGCGTCGCCTCGCCCTCCCCGGCGCCGCATCGGACGCTGGTGGAGGACGAGTTCGCGAACCCGACGTCCTTCGAGACGCTGCTCAAGAGAGCCTCCGAAGGGCCGCCGGAGTTCTGACCTGCCGGGGTTCGGTTCGGCTGCCGATGTGAACACGGAGCCGAGATACCGGGGGTTTGCGAGGAAGTGCGACAGAATGCGTCTCGACCGCTACCCCCAGCACCGAGCGGAGCCGTTGTGCCCAGCTATGAGCCGAGCGTCGTCGTTGCCGACGAGTCGCCTCTCCTTCGTGCTGGACTCACGGCCCTGCTCGCGCGTGGTGGCTACCAGGTGGTCGCCGACGCCGCTGATGCCGAGGCGCTCGTCCAGGCGGCGACCGACACGCTGCCCACGCTGGTCGTGACCGACGCCCGGCTCGGCTCGGGGCCGGACGACGAGGGCATCCGGGCAGCCCTCCGGCTGCACGAGAAGGTCCCGGAGATGGGCATCGTCGTGCTCGCCGACACGGTCGAGACGGCCTACGCGTCCGCTGTCTTCGCCAGCGCCGGCACCGGCGGTCTCGGCTACCTGCGCAAGTCCCGCGTACGCACCGTCCCTCACTTCCTCGACGTCGTCGGCCGGGTGGCCTCAGGTGAGGTCGTCGTCGACCCGGAGGTCATCGCTCGGATGGTCGAGGCGTCGCAGGACGCCGATCCGGAGGTGATCGCGAGGCTGACGATGCGCCAGAGCGAGGTGCTGGGCATGATCCACGCCGGATTCCCCAACCGCGCGATCATCAGCAGGTTCTTCAGTGGCAGGCGGCAGTTCGAACAGTGTCTGAGCGAGATGTTTCTGGCGTTCGGCCTCTCCGGCGACGTCGAGCATCGACGTACGCCGACGCTGCTGACCCACCTCGCATCCGGCTGACGACGGGAGCCCTGGGGCTCCCGCCGTCGGAGGCTCAGTGCTGGTAGGTGCCCACCACGACGGCGCGGGCCAGCGCCTTGAACGCCAGGTTGAAGGAGACGACGGCCGGGGTGACCTCGTCGTTCACTCCCAGCGTCTCCTCGCCGACGGCGTGGACGACGAAGTAGTAGCGGTGGACCTGGTCACCGGCCGGGGGAGCGGCGCCGCCGAACTCCTTGGTGCCGAAGTCGGTCGCGACGTGGAACGCCTTGCCCGGGAGCTCGGCGGTGCCGGCCCCGGCACCGGCGGGCAGTTCGGTCACGTCGGCGGGGACGTCGACCAGTGCCCAGTGCCAGAAACCGCTGGGGGTGGGCGCGTCGGGATCGAAGCAGGTGATGACGTACGACTTCGTGCCCGCGGGTGCGCCGCTCCAGCTGAGCTGCGGGGAGGTGTTGCCGCCGTCGTAGACCTGGTCCTGCTTCAGCGGCTGGCCGTCCGTCACGTCCTCGCTGGTCAGCGTGAAGGACGGCAGGGCGGGCATGAGCGAGTAGGGATCCGGCTTCACCGGACGATCGAGTGCCATGCCCACCAACGTAGTCCGCGAATCGACCCGTTGTCAGGCCGCGCCCCGGTGTTGGGCGAGGATGTACCCATGAGTTCTGAGCATGCCGTTCCCTATCCCGCCGGTCTCATCCTGGAGGGGCGCAGGGTGGTCGTCGTGGGTGGCGGCCGGGTGGCGCAACGGCGCGTGCCTGCGCTGATCGCCTCGGGGGCGCGGGTCGAGGTCGTCTCGCCGTCGCTGACCCCCGCCCTGGAAGGGCTGCTCGGCTCGGGCGAGATCACCTGGCACCGGGCCCGCTTCTCGGCCGACGTGCTCGACGGCGCCTGGTACGTCATCGCCGCGACCCAGAACGCCGACGTCAACGAGGAGATCTCGGCCGCCGCCGAGGAGCGACGGATCTTCTGCGTACGCTCCGACGACGGCACGCAGGCCACCGCCTGGACCCCGGCGACCGGACACGATGGCGACCTGACCGTCGCCGTGCTGGCCAACCGTGACCCGCGGCGCTCCGCGGGCGTGCGTGACCGGATCCTCGACGGACTGCGCTCCGGTGACCTGATCGCTCCGCACGAGCGTCAGCGCGTGCCCGGCGTGACCTTGATCGGTGGCGGCCCGGGTGACCCCGGGCTGATCTCGGTCGCCGGCCGCAAGGCCCTGATGGAGGCCGACATCGTCGTCGCCGACCGGCTGGCGCCGCGAGAGCTGCTCTCCGAGCTGCCTGCCGACGTCGAGCTGGTCGACGTCGCCAAGCTTCCCCGCGGCCGCTCTGCCCAGCAGGGGGAGATCAACCGGATCATCGTCGAGGCGGCCCTGGAGGGGAAGGCGGTCGCGCGCTTCAAGGGCGGCGACAACTTCATCTTCGGCCGCGGCTTCGAGGAGGTGCTGGCGTGTCGTGAGGCCGGCGTGCCGGTCCACGTCATCCCCGGCCTGACCTCGCCGGTGACCGTGCCCGGTGTCGCTGGGATCCCGGTGACCCACCGCGGCGTCGCGCACGAGTTCACCGTCATCTCCGGCCACGTCCCGCCGGGCGACCCCACCTCGCTGACCAACTGGTCCGCCGTCGCTCAGCTCGGTGGCACGCTGGTCCTCCTGATGGCCGTCCAGAACGCCCCGGCGATCGCGACCGCGTTGCTCGATGGCGGTCGCTCCGCGTCGACCCCGGTCGCGGTGATCTGCGACGGCACGATGCCCACGGAGCGTACGGTCCTGGCGACCCTCGAGACCCTCGAGAAGACCTTGGCCGACGAGAACGTCCAGCCCCCGGCGATCATCGTCGTCGGCGAGGTCGTCCGCGTCGCCCACCCCGACTCTTTCTGACCCAGATTCAGCGGGTCGGCTATCCGTCGGTTCGTTGCAATGAGTCGGCTCTTGGGTTGCCGTGTGAGCCAGTAGTCCGAGGGAGTATCCCTCCGCACCAAGCCGGGCTCCGCTGAGCTGTTGCGGGTCCTTCGTCAGGGTATACCGGTCAAGGATCACATCCCCAGCGGACCTCCGCACGGGATGTGACCCTTCGACTACATACCTCGACGAAGGTTCAACCCTGGTCGTCGGGCATAGCCGGAGGAATCCATCCGCTCCTCCGCGTGAGCACGGGATTTCTGGTGGCCCTAGGCTTGAACCCTCATGGCCCACTTGATCGAGATCTCCGACCCTGCCGATCCTCGGCTCGCCGACTATCGCGATCTTCGCGACGTCGAGCTGCGAAAGTCGCTGGAGTCGTCCGAGGGACTCTTCCTGGCGGAAGGCGAGAAGGTCGTACGCCGCGCCGTGGCCGGTGGCTTCGAGCCGCGCTCGTTCCTGATGGCGCCCAAGTGGCTTGACGGGCTCGCGGACACGCTCGCGACGACCGACGCGCCGTGCTACGTGATGAGCGAAAAGGCCGCCGAGGAGGTGACCGGGTTCCATGTGCACCGCGGTGCGCTGGCATCGCTGAAGCGTAGGCCGCTGTCGTCGGTCGACTCGGTGCTCGAGGGTGCCCGCTCGGTCCTGGTGCTCGAGGACATCGTCGACCACACCAACGTCGGCGCGATCTTCCGGTCGGGCGCCGCGCTCGGGTTCGACGCGGTGCTGCTGGCGCCACGCTGCGCCGACCCGCTCTACCGCCGCTCGATCAAGGTCGCGATGGGCGCGGTCTTCGCGCTGCCGTGGACCCGCCTGCCGGACTGGTACGAAGCGCTCCCGTCCCTCTCCGCCGCCGGCTTCACCACCGTCGCTCTGACCCTGGCCGACGACGCTGTCGACATCGAGAAGGCAGTCGAGGGCGTCGACAAGGTCGCTCTCGTCCTCGGCTCTGAGGGCCACGGCATATCCCCGCGCTGGCAGCAGGCCGCCGACCGTCGCGCCATCATCCCGATGTCCGCCGGCATCGACTCCCTCAACGTAGCCGCCGCCACCGCCGTCGCCTGCTACGTCACCGCCCGCCGCTGACCGGTCGAGCCGTCACTCCGGTCGGCCGAGGCGTCACTCCGGTCGGCCGAGGCGTCACCGAGGTGCCGCCTCGGCCGACCTAAGTGACGCTTCGGCAGTTTGGTGCCGATATCCGGAACAAATGAATGAGAATGGAAGCGAACATCAAGATATCGCCTTAAACTTTTTATTGTCATTACGACAAAAAGGGGGGGGGTGATGATGAGTGCCCGCGAACACGTCACGAACTCGACCGTCGGTCTTGGTGGCGGTGGACCTGGTGATCCTCACGATGCGTGGGACGAGCTTCCAGGTGCTGCTGATCGAGCGAGGCAACGAGCCTTTCCGTGGTTCGCGCGCACTCCCGGGAGGATTCCTCAAGCATGTCGAGGAGGACGTCCGAGACGCAGCGCTGCGTGAGCTGCGCGAGGAGACCGACTTGGACGGGGCGGGGCTGCACATCGAGCAGCTCGGCTTCTACGGCAGACCCGATCGCGACCCACGAGGACGCGTGGTGTCGGTGGTCTATCTGGCCATCGCGCCGGGGCTGCCCGAGCCGGTGGCCGGGACCGATGCGACACAGGCGGCCTGGGTCCCGGTCGAGGAGGTGATCTCGGGTCGGGTGAGGCTGGCCTTCGATCACCAGCAGATCCTCGAGGACGCGATCGAGCGGGCACGTACGAAGCTCGAGCACACCTGCCTCGCGACGGCGTTCTGCGCCGAGACCTTCACCATCTCCGACCTTCAGCGGGTCTATGAGGCCGTATGGGGCATCGGTCTGGATCCCGGCAACTTCTACCGCAAGGCCCAGCGTGCGCAGGGCTTCATCGAGCCGGCAGGGGGCGAGCGCAGGACGACCGGAGGCCGGCCGGCGCGCCTGTTCCGGGCCGGGCATGCCTCGGTGCTCAACCCACCGATCATCCGTCCCCACGACACCGCCTCACACCGAGTAACACCGGGTCACACCGCGTGAGACCGACAACCGAGTTCCAACCACACCAAGGAGAAGCCATGACTGAGCCACGGGTAGCCGTCGTGCTGACCGCCCTTGATATCGAGTACGACGCGGTGCGCGAGCATCTCGTCGACCCCGTGCCCGAGCGTCCGGAGTCGGGAACCCACTACGAGATCGGCACCGTGCGCGGCACGTCCTGCCGGGTCGTGATCGGCCGGACCGGTGCCGGCAACAAAGCGGCCGCAGCGCTGGCCGAGCGCGCGATCAACCGCTTCCGACCGGTCGCGCTGCTCTTCTCCGGCGTCGCCGGTGCGCTTCGCGACTCGATCGAGCTGGGAGACGTGGTCGTCGGCTCCAAGATCTACGCCTACCACAGCGCCGCCGGGGAGGACCACGGCCTCCGGGCGCGACCGGAGTCGTGGAAGCTGGACCACGCGGTGAGCGAGGAGGTCCGCGAGATCGTCCGGCGACGAGACTGGATCAAGCGACTCCCGGCCGGCTCGAGCCTCCCGGCAGTCATGTGTGGCCCCATCGCCGCCGGTGAGGTGGTCCAGAAGTCGCGGATCTCCCAGGAGGCGAGATGGATCAACCAGCACTACAACGATGCCGCGGCCATCGAGATGGAGGGTGCAGGCATCGCTGAGGCGGGTCACCTCAACCGCCTCCCGGTCGGTGTCGTACGCGGGATCAGCGACCGAGCCGGCGGCGACAAGACGGTCGGCAACGATCTCCACTGGCAGCCGCGCGCCGCGGCCAACGCGGCGGCGTTCACCATCGAGCTCGCGGTCGCCCTGCTCGAGGCGTCGCCGGTCGTCCCGCGCGCCCGTGCGGGGGCCGACAGGGTGTCCTCGGAGCGGGACGGCGTACGTCCCGGGGGCGGCGGCAACGTCTCCAACATCAACGTCGGCGGCACCGTCGGCGCCCAGGGTCACACGCTGGGGGCCACCACGCTGCAGATGGCGCCTGCGATCCACCGGGGCGCCGAGGCGGAGCTCGCCGAGATCATCGCGGACCTGCGGGCGCTGCTGATCATGCATCACGCTGCCGGGGACCTCGACAGAAGGACGTACCAGGCTGCCCGTGGGGAGCTCGAGGTCGCCGAGTCGCTCGCGAACCAGGAGGACGATTCCTGCCGGACCGAGGCGATCCTCGCCTTCAAGAAGCTCAGCGGGATCGTCTCCGACACGGCCGCGGTCGCAACGAAGGTGGCGCTCGCGGTCGCTGCGCTCCAGGGGCTGGCATGAGGACGGGGGACTCCGGCCAACCCGGACCCGGCGCGGCGCACAACATCGCCCAACCGGGCAGCATCGTGGAGAACCAGGCCTACGAGATCCACCACCACAACCGCCACTTCCACATCACGCCCGAGGACACCGCCGAGCAGCGCTACATCGTCGGGCGGCGCTACCTCGAAGCGGGTTCCCCGCGGCGAGCCGAAGAGCTGATCAGCGAGGCGATCAGGCGCCGCCACGACCAGGCGGAGGTTCAGTTCCACTGGCTGCTGGCGATGTTCAGCAAGCGGTCCTTCCGCGATCTCGGCGAGGACGAGCGTGATCGGCTCAGAGCAGCGATGCTGACCTTCGACTTCTACGACCCCGAGGATCGCTACACCGATGCCCTGCAGGCGCTGGGTCTGCTGATCCAGCACCTGCTCGACGGCGCGACCGGTGATGCGGTCGCGGCCGAGGCAGCGCTCCACGAGCTGGACGAGGACCTCCTCGACAAGATCAGCTATCACCTCGTGGACGTGCTCGCAGGGGTCACCGCCCAGCGCCTGTGGGAGCGTACGTTGGAGCGGGCCCGGGGGGCACGGTTCGCCAACGAGCGGACCGCCCGGGCCCGGGTCTACTTCGAGCCGACGCCGGCGATGCCTCGCCGCGGCGCCCCGGCGGCTGGCTACGAAGCGCCGGAAGGACACCCGGCGGAGGTCGCCGGAGTCGCCGTGTGCGCTCTCGCCGTCAGCATCCTGGGGTGGCTGACCCTGAGCGGTGGGAGTCCGTGGGGCGTCGCCGCGCTCATGGTGCTCCTGGTGGCCGGAGCGGTCCTCGGGAGGGACCTCTTCGGCTGGATGTACCGCGCGGACCGGGTCAGCCTCAACGAGCGCCGCCACCACGGGAACGGGTTCGCCGAGGACGGGTCCCGCGACGGCAAGGGCTTCGTCTCCCAGCTGCGCCACTCGATGAACTTCTACTACGCCAGACACCGCCCGGCCGACGTGTCGGCGCAGGAGTGGCTCGACCTGACAGCAGGGGTCAGGCAGCGGCTGCGCGAGGAGCTCGCGGAGACGTTCCGCGAGCAGCGGACCTGCGCCGAGAGCCTGCACTGGCTGATCCGCTATCACGCGATCGAGGACAAGCGGAGCTTCGAGGCCGGTACGTTCCACGACCTCGGTGCCGCGAGCCGGCCCGACTGGCGAGCGGCTCTTCGCTTCCTCGGCGCTCTCGCGGTCGCGGTCGCTGCCGCGGTGGTGCTGTTCCGGGCAAGCAGTCTCGCCGGCCAGCTCGTACTCCTGGTCGTACTGGTCAGCGGGTGTCTCGCGGTGAGCGTCGGCTACCGCCTCTACCGTGCCCGCAGGAGCGCCGCCGACGACGAGGCGGAGGCGGCGGCGTTGCTCGACCGGCGCCGCCAGGAGTTCGAGCGCTGGAAACAGACCATCAGCGACCAGATGCCGACCGAGCAGGAGATGGAGACCTGGCTGCTCAGCGACATCACGGTGCTCATCGGCAAGGTGCTCGAGGAGGCGAAATGGAAGCGTTGCGAGGTCGTCTCCAACGCCGTCATCCGCCAGCCTGGACCCGGGTGGCGGCGGGGGCGGGTCGACGACGGTCCGTGGCGCTACTCGAAGTATCAGCTCCGCATCTATCTCGTCACCGTCGACGGCGTACGCGAGGTCACCGCTGATCTCGACTTCAGGACCGGCGAGATCGGGAAGGTCTCCCGGGAGAACTTCCAGCTCGACAGCATCACCTCGGTCAAGGTCATCGAGGAGGTGAACGGCGGTCGTGTGCTCGCGGTGATGCTCAACAATGGGGAGCCTCGCGAGATCCGCGTCGCCGAGGGCGTCATCGCAGCCGAGGCGGTGGGCAGCGAGGCCGACGACGGTCTGGGCGACGGCGAGACCACCCAGGCGCCGCCCGACCCGGACCTGGTGAAGCTGGTCAGGCTCAACCTGGACGCCACCGGATTCGACCACGCCCTGCGGCTCCTCGAAGGCATCGGAGCCGATGGGAAGGGCTGGATCAGGCGTCACGCCCGGGCCTGAACCTCCCCGCCGAGACGTCAGTCCGGTCGTCCGTAACGTCAGTTGCGTCGGCCGAGTTGGCACCACGCTGCCAACTCGGCCGACCGGGCTGACTTCTCGGCTAGAGCTGCCACCAGACGGTCGTGTCGCCAGGGAGGTTGGCGGAGCCGTCGGTGACGGGGACCGGGCCCACGGAGGAGAGGAGTACGTCGCCGGGGGCGGCGATGCGTACGGGCTCCTTGGTGGTGTTGACCGTGCAGGCGAAGCCGTCGCGCTCGAACCAGAGGACGCCGGCGGGGGCCTCGTCGTGCCAGGTGACCGCGTCGCCGGCACCCAGCCCGGCGGTCGAGCGGCGGATGGCGATGGCGGAGCGGTAGAGCTCGAGGGTCGAGCCGTCCACGCCGGTCTGGGCCTCGACGCTCAGCTCGCCCCACTCGGCGGGCTGCGGCAGCCAGGAGCCGCCGTCGCCGAAGCCGTAGGACGAGCCGGAGCGGGTCCACGGCAGTGGCACCCGGCAGCCGTCGCGGAAGCCGTCCTGGCCGCTGGCGCGGTGGAACGAGGGGTCCTGGCGGACCTCGTCGGGCAGGTCGGTGACGTCGGGGAGGCCGAGCTCCTCGCCCTGGTAGACGTAGGCCGAGCCGGGCAGCGCGAGCATCAGCAGCGTCGCCGCACGAGCCCGCCGGAGCCCGAGAGACCGGTCGCCGGCGGTCCGGATCTGGGTCCCCGATCCCGGCGGGTTGGCGAACCGGGTGGCGTGCCGGGTGACGTCGTGGTTGGACAGCACCCAGGTCGCCGGAGCGCCGACCGGCCGCATCGCGTCCAGCGAGCTGTCGATGACTTTGCGCAGCGCGGCGGCGTCCCAGGCGGTGTCGAGGTACTCGAAGTTGAAGGCCTGGTGCAGCTCGTCGGGGCGTACGTAGTTGGCCGACCGCGCCACGGTCGGGGTCCACGCCTCGGCGACGAAGATCCGGCCCGGGTAGTCCTCCAGCACCCGCCGCCACGACCGGTAGATCTCGTGGACGCCGTCCTGGTCGAAGAAGGGCATCACGTCGTTGCCGAGCAGGTGGAGCTGGTCCGCGTGGCCGATGGAGGGCAGGCCCTCAGCCTTGACCAGACCGTGGGCGACGTCGATGCGGAACCCGTCGATGCCGAGGTCGAGCCAGAATCGCAGGATGTCCAGGAACTCCGCGTGCACCTCGGGGGAGTTCCAGTTGAAGTCGGGCTGCTCGGGGGCGAAGAGGTGGAGATACCACTCGCCGTCCTCCACCCGGGTCCACGCCGGACCGCCGAAGATCGAGTCCCAGTCATTGGGCGGCTCCGAACCGTCCTCGCCGAGCCCGGGCAGGAAGTGGTAGCGCGACCGCATCGGCGACCCGGGACCCTCCGCCAACGCCTGCTGGAACCATACGTGCTCCGAGGAGGAGTGGTTCGGCACGATGTCGGCGATGATCTTCAGCCCGAGCTCGTGGGCGTCGGAGATCAGCAACCGAGCGTCGTCCAACGTCCCGTAGCGCGGGTCGACTGCGCGGTAGTCGGAGACGTCGTAGCCTCCGTCGGCCTGCGGCGAGGCGTAGAACGGGCTCAGCCAGACGGCGTCGACCCCCAGCGAGCGGAGGTACGGGAGTCGGGACCGAATCCCGGGAAGGTCACCGGTGCCGTCGCTGTCGCTGTCGGCGAAGCTGCGCGGGTAGACCTGGTAGATGACGGCGTCGCGCCACCATTCGGTGCTCATGAGGAGAGAAACCTTTCAGCCCTTGACGCCGCCGGCGGTCAGACCGGTGACGACGTGTCGTTGGACGAGGTAGAAGAAGATGGTCACGGGGATGGCGATGAGGACCGCGGTGGCGGCCATCAGGTTCCACTGCGCGTCGTGCTCGCTGACGAAGCTCTGCAGCCCGACCGCGAAGGTGTACTTCGAGTCGTCGAGCAGGAACGTCGAGGCGAAGGCGACCTCGGCGAAGGCGGTGATGAAGGCGTAGAACGCGGCCACCGCGAGACCCGGACGGGCCAGCGGCAGGATCAGCCGCCAGAACGTACCGAACGGGGTGAGCCCGTCGATCATGCCGGCCTCGTCGAGCTCGACCGGGATGGTGTCGAAGTAGCCCTTCAGCAGCCACGAGCAGTAGGGGACGATCGTGGTGCAGTTGACCAGGATCAGGCCCAGGTGCGAGTCGACCAGGCGGAGCTGGGAGAAGATCTCGTACATCGGCACGATCAGCACCGCGATCGGGAACGCCTGCGTCAGCAGCAGCACCCACATCAACGGCCGGTGACCGGGGAACCGCATCCGGGAGACCGCGTAGCCGGTCGTCGCCGCCGACATCACGCCGAACAGCGTCGTGCCCCCGGCGACCACGAGCGTCGACCACAGCCAGTTGAAGAAGGCGGTGTTGGTCAGCACGAACGAGTAGTTGTCCAGCGTTGCCTTCGCGAAGATCCCGCCGGGGTGGAGGTAGTCGTCCTTGTCCGGTCCCAGGGACAGGTAGACGAGCCAGACGATCGGGAACAGCGCGATCAGCGACGCCACCGTGAGGGTCACGTGCGTGCCGACGCGTGCGACGGGGCCGAGCTCTCCGCGCCGGCGCTGCTTAGTACTAGGCGAGCTGGTCATTGCGTTTCAACCACCGGTAGTAGAAGGACGTGAAGACGATCAGGATCGCGAGCAGGAGCACGCCGTACGCCGCCGACATGGCGAAGTCGCGTGGCTGCTGCCCGAACCCGAGTCGGTAGGCCCAGGTGACCAGGATCTGCGCGTCCGGCGCGGTGTTGCCGAAGAGCAGGAAGATGATCGCGAACTGGTTGAAGGTCCAGATCACGCCGAGCAGCACGACGGTCGAGCTCACCGACGACAGCCCCGGCAGCGTGACGTGGCGGAACCGCTGCCAGGCGTTGGCGCCGTCGATCTCAGCTGCCTCGTAGAGGTTCTCGTCGATCGACTGCAGCCCGCCGAGCAGGGAGAGCATCATGAACGGCACGCCGCACCAGGTGTTGACCATGATCGCGGCCGTACGCTGCCAGGTCGGGTCCTCGAGCCAGCTCGGCGAGGCGAGACCGATCGTGTCGAGCATCGAGTTGATCACGCCCGCGTCGGCCAGCATGATCCGCCAGGCGAAGACGGTGACGAACGTCGGCACCGCCCAGGGCAGGATCAGCAGCAGCCGGTACGCCACCCGCCCGCGCAGCCGCTGGTTGAGCAGCATCGCCAGACCGAGGCCGATCGCGTAGTGCAGGAGGACGCAGGTGACGGTCCAGACGATCGTCCACACGAAGTGGGACCAGAAGCGGTCGTAGGCCGCCGGGCCCCACAGGATCTCGGCGTAGTTGTCCAGACCGATGAACTTGTACGTCGCGTCGATCGTGTTGACGCCGATCGTGCGCGCCGAGTTGAGGCTGTTGGCGTCGGTCAGGGTCAGGTAGAAGCCGCGCAGGAGCGGGTAGCCGACCAGCACGCCGAGCACGATCACGACGGGCGCGACCATCGCATAGGCGTACCAGTAACGGCTGTAGGAGTCTCGCAGGCGCTGGACGGGGCGGGGCGCCCGCCGCCGAGACCGCGGGGTCTCGGCGGCGGGCGCTGGTGCTGTCAGAGTCATCGGCTCACTTAGAACTGTGTCAGTTGGAGAAGTCGGGCAGCAGGTCCGCGAAGGCCGTCTCCAGCGTGGCCAGGCCCTCGTCGAGGGTCTCGGCGCCGGAGGCGATCTTCGGGAGCTCCTGGTCCATCGGGCCCCACAGCGAGGAGTACTCGGGCAGCTCGGGTCGCGGCTGGGCGGCCGGGAGCACGGTCTGGAAGCCGGCGATGCCCGGGTCGGCCTTGACCTCGTCGGTGTAGGCGTCGTCGCGGGTCGGGAGCGTGGAGTTCTTCAGCGCGATCTGGGCCTGGGTGTCGGCCGAGGTCATGAACTTCACGAACGCCGCCGAGGCCTCCTGGTGCGCCTCGTCCGAACCGGCGTAGATCGACAGGTTGTGACCGCCGGTCGGAGCGCCGGCCTCGCCGGTGGAGCCGGCCGGGACGGTGGCGATGCCGAGGTTGTTCTTGTCGGCGAACGCCGAGCCCTTGTAGAAGTTCGTGATCTCCCAGGGACCCTGGATGATCGCGGCGACCTTGCCGTTGACGAAGGCATCCTGGATGTGGGCGTACGCGTCGGCGGTGGTGTCCGCCTTGTGCAGGCCCGCGCCGTCGAAGAGACCCTGCCAGGTGGTCAGGCCCTTCTTGGCCTCCGGGGAGGAGATGGTGATCTTCTTGGCCTCGGCGTCGACGGTGTCGGTGCCCTCGCCGTAGAGGAACGGCTGTGCGTAGTAGGCGGAGGTGGAGCCCCAGTAGCCGTCGACGCCGGTCTTCGACTTGATCGTCGCGGCGTCGGTCTTGAGCTCGTCCCAGGTCGTGGGGGCCTCGGTGATGCCGGCCTTCTCGAAGAGCGCCTTGTTGTAGACGAGCGCGAGGGTGTCGGTGACGAACGGGACACCGTAGGTCTTGCCGTCGAACTCGGCCTGCTTGATCAGGTTGGGCTGGAAGGCGTCCTTCTCCTCGAGCGCCTCGGTGTCGTCCAGCGGAGCGAGGAAGCCCTTCTGCGCGAACGCAGGGGTCCAGCCGACCTCGGCGCGCAGTACGTCGGGAGCACCGCTGGCACCGGCCGCGGTGTCGAACTTGTTCTGCGCCTGGTCGAAGGGCACGTTGACGTACTTGACCTTGATGTCCGGGTTGGCCTTCTCGAAGTCCTTGACGAGGGCCTGGTACGTCGGCGCCTCGTTGGTCGCGTTCGAGGTGTCCCACCAGGTGATGGTGACCGGGCCGTCGCTGCTGTCGCCGCTGCCGCCGCCGCATGCCGATGCCGCCAGGGCGAGCGATGCCGCCACTGCGGTGGCCACGATGCCACGTCGCATGAGTTCTCCTTCGATATGGGGCCGGGCGAGGAGTCCGCCCGGTGGTGTGACGAAGGTAACCCCGCGTCGAGGAGAATGTAAGAGCCTTTCAGCAAAAGTTGCAAACTTGCAGAAAGTTCTTGCAGGCCGTGTAGGGAGGGGGCATGATGTGACCGTGCCCATAACACCAGCCTCCGCCCGTCTTGCTGACATCGCGGCCCATGCGGGCGTGAGCGAGGCGACGGTCAGTCGCGTCCTCAACGGCAAGCCCGGGGTCGCCGCGGCCACGCGGGAGGCGGTGCTGGCGGCGATCGACGTCCACGGCTACGAGCGCCCGGTGAAGCTGCGCCAGCGCAGCGAGGGGCTGGTCGGGCTGATCACGCCCGAGCTCGACAACCCGATCTTCCCCGCGCTCGCGCAGGTCATCGCGCAGGGGCTGACCCGGCAGGGCTACACCCCGGTGCTCGCCACGCAGACCCCCGGAGGCTCGACCGAGGACGAGCTCACCGAGATGCTCGTCGACCGCGGTGTCACCGGGATCATCTTCGTCTCCGGTCTGCACGCGGACACCACCGCCGACATGACGCGCTACGAGAAGCTGCGTGCCCAAGGCGTTCCGTACGTCCTGCTCGACGGTTTCACCCCCGACATCAAGGCGCCGTTCATCTCGCCCGACGACCGCGAGGCGATGCAGCTGGCGGTCACCCACCTCGCGACGCTCGGCCACACCAAGATCGGCCTCGCCGTCGGGCCCCGCCGCTTCGTCCCGGTCCAGCGCAAGATCGAGGGCTTCGTGGCCACGATGGCCGACCGCTTCGGTCTGAGCGCCGAGGAGATCGAGAAGGGCCACATCCGCGACTCGCTGTTCACCCTCGAGGGCGGCCAGGCCGCGGCCTCCGAGCTCCTGGACGAGGGTTTCACCGCGATCGTGTGCGCGAGCGACATGATGGCGCTGGGCGCCATCCGTGCCGCCCGCTCGCGCGGCCTGCGGGTCCCCGAGGACGTCTCCGTGGTCGGCTACGACGACTCCCAGCTGATCGCCTTCACCGACCCGCCGCTGACCACCGTCCGCAAGCCGGTCCATGCGATGGGACAGGCCGCCGTCCGCGCCATCCTCGACGAGATCGCCGGCACCGGAACGCCGCACTCGGAGTTCGTCTTCCACCCCGAGCTGATCGTCCGCGGTTCCACGGCCTCCGGCCCGCGCGTCAACCCCTGACCTCCCGGAGGCAGCCCGCACGCGGCTGGCAGGATGGGCGCGTGACGATTGTGGCTGCTGCTGATGGTTCGGCGCTCGGTAACCCGGGACCCGCGGGGTGGGGTTGGTACGTGGACGAGTCCACCTGGGCCTGTGGCGGGTGGCCGCACGGGACCAACAACCAGGGCGAGCTGACCGCGGTCCTCGACCTGCTGCGGCAGACGGCGCACGCCGGCGAGCCGCTGCTGGTCTACTGCGACTCCAAGTACGTCATCAACTCGGTCACCAAGTGGATGGCGGGCTGGAAGCGCAAGGGCTGGAAGAAGGCCGACGGCAAGCCCGTCCTCAACGTCGAGATCATGAAGGATCTCGACGCGGCGATGCAGGGTCGCGACGTCCGGTTCGAGTGGATCAAGGGCCACTCCGGGCACCCGCTCAACGAGGCCGCCGACAAGCTCGCGAACGGTGCCGCGCTGGCCTACCAGCAGGGTCGTACGCCGGACCCCGGTCCGGGTTTCGCAGGGGCCGTCGAGGCGCCCGCCGTCGCCCCGCAGATCGCGCGGCCCGAGCCCGAGCCGGACGACCTGCTCGGCCTGCTGAGCGCGGTGCCGGCCGTGGGCGAGACGGGCCAGGCGTACTCCTTCTCCGTCGATCAGAACCGGATCGACCCCGACTGGGTGCACAGGATGCTCGCGCAGTCCTACTGGGCGAGCGACCGGACCCGGGAGGTGCAGGACGCGGCCAACAAGGCCTCGCGCTGCTACGGCGTCTACGACACAGCGGGCAAGCAGGTCGCCTTCGCCCGCGTGGTCAGCGACTTCGCCGCCTTCGCCTGGTTGTGCGACGTGATCGTCGACCCGGGCGTACGCGGCCAGGGGATCGGCAAGCTGCTGATCGAGGGCATCGTCGCCGACCTCGATCCCTACCGCATCCGCCGGACCCTGCTCGCCACCGAGGACGCCCACGGGCTCTATGCGCAGTACGGCTGGGAGCCGCTGCCTGCGCCTGAGCGCTGGATGATCCGGAACCTCTAGGGCGCGCCTCTCTCTAAGACACGGCCACCGGCTCGGGCACGTCCCTTCTGCGCCCGACGGCGACGACTCCCCAGGCGACGAGCGTGAACGCCGCCGCGATGCCGGCGACGTAGAACGAGACCACCAGGTAGCCGTCCTGCACGTGCGGGTTGAGGAAGGGGTACGGGTACCACCAGCCTTCGCCGGTGAGAGGGGAGACGACGAGCTCGCCGCGGAGCAGGGTGTAGACCACCCACGCGATCGGCCACGCGATGATGGCCGCGACCGTGGGCCACGGCAGCCGGCGGCGCGGGGGAGCGAAGAGCAGGTCGACGATCAGGAACAACGGGCCGATCAGGTGCAGCACCTCGTTCGCCCACGGGGTCGCGGCGAGCGCGATCCCGCGCAGCAGCAGGTTGTAGACCAGACCGGTGATGGCCATGAACGTGGTGGCCGCCGCGAGGAGCACCGCGATCCACACCGGCTCACGGCTCTTGCGGGTCAGCGCCCAGACCGCGGCCGCGGTCAGGGCCGCGAGGGCGAAGAGATTCGACTGGATCGTGAAGTAGCTGAAGAAGTTCACCAGGACCGTCGCCTCGCTGGAGCCTTCGGCAGGCACCGTGCTCATGGCGTTGCCGAACTCGGTCACCACAGCCGCGAGGATGAGCGCCGCCATGATCAGGCGCAGGATCGACCAGGTCTTCGTCACCTGCTCACCGTAGAACCACCGCTCACCGATCGTGGCGGATTTCGGGGTGAGCCGCGTCGGTGTCGCGTGGTAGCGTCGCGGCGATCGTGATCCGACAGCAGGAGGTGAGTCCCGTGCAGGCAGTGTCCACAGCGGGTGCTCCCCGCCGCCCACGATCGCGAGACTGAGGCCGGATCCGGGCCGAGTCGCAGGGAGCGCCGACAGAGAACTCCCGAGAGGCGACTCCCATGAACAACACCACGACCCCAGGGCCAGCGCACACATCTGAGCGCGCACTGGTCCTCGGTGGCGGCGGATCGGCAGGCAACGCCTGGCTGATCGGCGTCGTTGCCGGTCTGCTCGAGGGCGGGGTGGACGTGACCGAGGCCGATCTGGTCATCGGCACCTCCGCCGGCGCGACCACGGCCGTCCAGATCAGCGGCTCGAGCCCGTCCGACCTGCTCGCGGCGGTCCTCGCGGCACCGGAGGTGCCGAGAGCACAGCGCGGGCCTCGCCCTGACGGCCCGACCCATCTGGAGCGGACCAACGCCATCATCGCGGCCTCGGCGGACATCGCCGACATGCGGCGCCGGATCGGCGCCGACGCGATCGAGCTCGCCGCGGCCTGGGGTGCGGAGGGCCGTGAGCGATGGCACCGGACGGTCGCCGCCCGGCTGCCCGGCCCGCACTGGCCGAACCGCAACCTGCTCCTCACCGCGGTCGAGGCCGACACCGGTGAACCGGTCGAGCTCGACCGCGACAGCGGGGTCGACCTGGTCGACGCGGTCGCCGCCAGCTGCGCCGGCGGCCCGGCGTACGCCATCGACGGCCGCGACTACATCGACGGTGGCTACCGGCGATCGAGCGAGAACGCCGACCTCGCCGCCGGGTACGGACGGGTGCTCGTGCTCTCGCCCCTCGGCGGCCGGACCCGGCATCCGGCCGCGTGGCGCAGCGAGCTCGCCGCCCAGGTCGAGGAGCTCCGCGCCGGCGGCAGCCGGGTCGAGACGATCCTGCCCGACGCCGACTCGCTCGAGGCGTTCGGCGAGAACATGATGGATCTCTCGACCCGGCCCGCGGCCGCCCGCGCCGGGCATCGCCAGGGTCAGGGCGTCGCCGCGAGACTGTCCGGATTCTGGAGTCGCTAGGGCCGGCACGGCGTACGTTCTTTCTCGGGGACCTGTCGAAGGCGCCCGGATCCGTTCGTGGAGCGAGTAGAGGGTGGCGATGAGCGCTGCCCGGAAACAGGAGGTTGTTCGATGACCAGGTATCTGATCACGTTCCGCGACGAGGCGATGGACTTCCGCGAGGAGGAGGTGGCCGACATCGCCGAGGCATCCTCCGAGATGACCCGTGAGGCCATCGCCGCCGGCGCGTTCGTCTTCGGCGGAGGAATCAAGGGCGGTCTCGAGGACGCGTGGACGGTCGACGAGGCCGGCGTCGTCACCGACGGTCCCTACCCGGAGAGCAAGGAGCACCTCGGCGGCTTCATCGTCGTCGACGTCGACAACCTCGAGGAGGCGCTGATGTGGGCGGGGAAGTGCGCCTCGGCCTGCCGTGCCACCGTGCAGGTCCGCGAGCTCCTCCCCGGGGCCGAGGCACGTTGACCACGACCGGGGTCGTCGGCGGCGGGATCGTCGGGCTGGCGGTGGCGCGCGAGATCCTGCGCCGCCGCCCGGCCGAGACGGTGATCGTCTTCGAGAAGGAGACCAGGCTCGGCTCCCATCAGACCGGCCACAACTCGGGCGTGGTCCATGCGGGGATCTACTACAAGCCCGGCAGCCTCAAGGCCCGGCTCTGCACCCGTGGACGCGATCTGCTCGAGGAGTTCGTGGCCGAGCACGAGATCCCCTACGAGGCCTGCGGGAAGCTCGTCGTCGCGGTGGACGAGTCCGAGATGGGGCGCTTCGACGCGCTGGAGAAGACAGCGACGGCGAACGGCGTACCCGGCCTGCGGCGAGTGTGCCCCGAGGAGATCGAGGAGATCGAGCCGTACGCGGCCGGTCTGGCAGCCCTCCACTCACCGAGGACCGCGATCATCGACTACGTCGCCGTCGCCGAGGCGCTCGGCCGCAGCATCACCGAAGCCGGGGGAGAGGTACGCCTTGGCGAGGAGGTCACCGGCATCGGTCGCGTGACGGGCGGGATCGAGGTCGAGACGCCGGCCGGGCGGACCCGGGTCGATCACCTGGTCGTCTGCGGTGGCTTGGAGTCCGACCGGCTCGGTGAGCTGACCGGAGGTCCGAAGGCGCCCCGGATCGTCCCGTTCCGCGGTGAGTACATGCAGGTCAGTGCGGCGAAGCAGGATCTCGTCCGGGGCATGGTCTATCCGGTCCCCGACCCGCGCTACCCGTTCCTCGGCGTGCACTTCACCCGCCGGGTCAGCGGTGGCCTCGAGGTCGGTCCCAACGCCTTCCTGGCGCTCAGCCGCCGGCGCTACGGTCGGACGTCGCTGACCCCGCGTGATGTCGTCGACACGCTGGCGTGGCCGGGGTTCTGGCGGTTCGCCGCCGAGCACTGGCGCACCGGGTTCACCGAGCTTCGCGGCGTACTGTCGAAACAGGCCTACATGCGGGAGGCTCAGCGCTACGTGCCGGAGATCGGCGCAGCGGACGTGACCCGCGCGGGGCTGGGGCTGCGGGCCCAGGCCGTCGAGCGCGACGGCTCGCTGGTGGACGACTTCGTCATCCACCACGCCGACGGCATCACCTCGGTGCGCAACGCACCGAGCCCGGCCGCGACCTCCAGCCTCGCGATCGCGGAGTACGTCGTCGACCGGATGTGACTACTCGGCGACCGGCCAGGTCGCCGGGAACTCCTTGGCGAGGCGGTCGTGCTCCTTGGTGAGCTTCTTGCGGGCCTTGGCGGAGATGCGGTCGCCGAAGACGGTGCCGTTGGTGTGGTCGGTCTCGTGCTGGAGGCACCGGGCCAGCAGGCCGTTGCCCTCGAAGTGGACCGGCTTGCCGTCGAGGCCGAGACCGTCGACGGCGGCCCAGTCGGGGCGGGCGCAGTCCACGAAGGCACCCGGGAAGGAGAGGCAGCCCTCCAGGTCGACGTCGAGATGGCGGTCCTCGCCCTCGGGCAGGGTCAGGACCGGGTTGCAGACGATCCCGACGGTGCGCTGCCCGGTGGCGTCGGGGCAGTCGAAGACGAAGATGGCGACGTCCTCGCCGATCTGGTCGGCGGCCAGGCCCACGCCCTCGGCGGCGTACATCGTCGCGACCATGTCGGCGGCCAGCTCGGCCAGCGTCGCGTCGAAGTCCTCGACCTGCTTCTTGGGCCGGTGCATGACCGGGGTGCCCCAGCGGGTCATCGGCCGCACCTTCCCGCCCTCGGGCAGGGCGCCGTGGGGCGCGAGCGGAGCACGGGATTCGAGCGAGGAGTCGGCCATGTGCCAAGCCTATAAATAAGTCGTGCGTGGTTTGTTACCGCCATCACCACCCCGAACTGTAGACCGCGTTGTAACTCCAAGTTACAGTTCTACTCATGAGTATCCTCCAAGGCCTACGTGGCGGGCTCGCGAACGGCGTCCCGTCCGGCGAGTCGCGTGATCCGATCGGGTTCGCCGTGGCCGGTCTGCGCAAGCTCTCGCAGAGCCCTGCGCTCGACCGGCTCGGTGTCCGCAAGCAGACCGAGCAGGTCGTCTTCACGGTCACCCGCAGCGGGTTCAAGACGATGGCGGCGACCAGCCGCGCGTTCAAGAAGAAGGGCAAGCAGGGCGCCCCGGGCGTACGCGTACCCAACGCCATCCCCCAGGGTGTCTTCGACCTGACCCCGAGCGAGGACGAGCAGATGCTCGTCGACGTGGTCGCCGAGTTCGCCGCCGAGGTCGTACGTCCCGCCGCTGCCGAGGCCGACGAGGCCTGCGCCGCACCGGACGAGCTGCTCAAGTCCAGCCTGGAGATCGGGCTGCCGATCCTGGGTGTCCCCGAGGAGCTCGGCGGCATCTCCGAGACCCGCTCCGCGGTTGCCGGCACCCTGGTCGCCGAGGCGCTCGCCAAGGGCGATCTCGGTCTGGCCGTCGCCGCCCTCGCGCCCGGCTCGGTCGCTACCGCCCTGGGCCTGTGGGGCACCGACGAGCAGCAGCAGACCTACCTGCCGGCCTTCACCGAAGGATCCGTGCCCGCTGCCGCGTTCGCGCTCAACGAGGACAAGGTCCTCTTCGACGTGCTCTCCCCGTCGACCACGGCCACGAAGACGGCCGGCGGCTACACGATCAACGGCGCCAAGTCGCTGGTCGCCCGCGGTGCCGAGGCCGAGCTCTTCGTGGTCGGCGCCGCCCTGGACGGCAAGCCGGTCCTGTTCCTCATCGAGTCCTCGACCGATGGGCTGAGCATCGAGTCCGAGCCGGCGATGGGCGTACGCGCCGCCTCGCTGACCAAGCTGACCCTGACCGACGTGAAGGTCCCTGCGACCGCTGTCCTGGGCGAGACCGACGGCTCGACCTACACCGAGGCCGTGCGGCTCTCCCGCCTCGCCTGGTGCGCGCTGTCGATCGGCGTCGGCCAGGCCGTCCTCGACTACGTGACGCCCTACGTCAAGGAGCGCGAGGCCTTCGGTGAGCCGATCGCGCACCGCCAGTCGGTGGCGTTCATGGTCGCCAACATCGCGATCGAGCTGCAGGCGATGCGCCTGGTGACCTACAAGGCCGCCAGCCGGGTGGCCCAGGGCATCGACGCGACCCGCGAGATCGCGCTGGCTCGCAAGCTGTGTGCCGACAAGGGCATGCAGATCGGCCTCGACGGCGTACAGCTGCTCGGTGGCCACGGCTTCGTCAAGGAGCACCCGGTGGAGCGGTGGTACCGCGACCTGCGTGCGATCGGGATCATGGAAGGCACGGTGCTGGTCTGATGGCCATCAATCTGGAAGACCCCAAGAAGCTCAAGCCGCTGCGTGAGCAGGTCCACCAGGTCGCGATGAACATGCTGCGGCCGATCTCGCGCAAGTACGACAAGGCCGAGCACGAGTACCCCACCGAGCTCGACATGCTCGCGGCCATGGCCGACGGCCTCGCCGAGTCCGGGCAGGGTGAGGGCGCGGGCGCCACCGGCGTACGCCGTGACTCCAAGCCCGACGACGGCAAGGTCAAGAACGGCGCCAACATGTCCTCGGTCCTCTCCGTCTCGGAGATGTGCTGGGGCGACGTCGGGCTCACGCTCGCGATGCCGCGCCAGGGCCTGGGCAACTCGGCCATCGCGTCGGTCGCCAACGACGAGCAGCACGAGCGCTTCGACGGCATCTGGGCCTCGATGGCGATCACCGAGCCCGGCACCGGCTCCGACTCGGCCAACATCAAGACCACCGCCACCCTCGACGGCGACCACTACGTCCTCAACGGCGAGAAGATCTTCGTCACCTCCGGTGACCGCTCCGACGCGGTCGTGGTGTGGGCGACCCTCGACAAGGAGCTCGGCAAGGCCGCGATCAAGTCGTTCGTGGTCGAGAAGGGCACACCGGGGATGAAGGTCGAGCGTCTCGAGCACAAGCTCGGGATCAAGGCCTCCGACACGGCCACGATCACCTTCACCGACTGCCGGGTGCCTGCGGAGAACCTGCTCGGCAGTCCCGAGATCAACGTCAAGGAGGGCTTCGCCGGTGCGATGGCCACCTTCGACAACACCCGTCCTCTGGTGGCCTCGATGGCGGTCGGCTGCGCCCGCGCGGCGCTCGACTACACCCGAGACCTGCTCGAGAAGGCCGGCGTCGAGATCGACTACGACCGGCCGGCTCACCTGCAGTCGGCGGCCGCGGCCAAGTTCATTCAGCTCGAGTCGGACTACGAGGGCGCCTATCTCCTCATGCTCCAGGCCGCCTGGATGGCCGACAACCGCCAGCCCAACTCCATGGAAGCCTCGATGGCCAAGGCGAAGGCCGGCCGGATGGGCTCGGACGTGACGCTGTCCTGCGTCGAGCTGGCCGGCACCATCGGCTACTCCGAGGGTGAGCTGTTGGAGAAATGGGCCCGTGACTCGAAGATCCTCGACATCTTCGAGGGCACCCAGCAGATCCAGCAGCTGATCGTGGCGCGACGGGTTCTCGGGCTCTCCTCCGCACAGCTCAAGTAGGTCGATACTCTTCGGCATCATGAGCGTTCTCGTGGTGTCAGCGACGAAGGCCGAGGCGGCCCATGTTCCTTCCGGGCTCAAGGTGGTGATCACCGGGATGGGGAAGGTGGCGTCCGCCTCGGCCGTCTCGCGTGTGCTGGCGGCCGACAAGACCATCCGGCAGGTCGTCAACATCGGTTCGTGCGGTGCGCTGCGGGATGGCCACACCGGGATCTACGAGGTCGGGACCGTGCTGAACCACGACTTCTCCTCCGCTGCCATCCGGGCGCTGGGTCACCCGGTCGAGGACGCGCTGGAGGTCGGGGAGTCGGACATCGTCTGCGCCACCGGCGACCTCTTCGTCACCGACACGGTCGTACGCGCCGAGCTCGCCCAGCGCGCTCACCTGGTCGACATGGAGGCCTTCGCCGTCGCCTGGGCCGCTCGTGAGGCCGGTGTCCCCGTACGCATCGTGAAGCACGTCTCCGACAACGCCGACGAGAGCGCCCTCGACTGGGCGAACGTCGTCGACCGCTCCGCGCGAGACCTGGCCGGGTGGCTGTCCGCTCACGTTCTGTGAAAGCGCACCCCTGCCCGGTCGCCGGTGGAAGCATGGGAACGACGTTGCCGCTTCGACCGAAGGGATGCTCATGATCGTTCGCTACTGGCGGGGCTGGACCACTCCCGCGAACGCGGATGCCTACTTCACGGTGCTCACCGAGCAGGTGATCCCCGGGATCGCCGCTCGCGCCATCCCCGGGGTCGAGGGACCGGTCGTCCTGCGGCGGGACCTGGGGGACGAGGTCGAGTTCGCGACGGTGATGACGTTCGCCGACGAGGACGGCGTCGCGGCGTTCGGCGGGGCCGAGGGTGGTGCGGTCGTGCCTGCGGCGGCCCGAGAGGTGCTGTCGCGCTTCGACGAGTACTCGGCGCACTACGAGGTGGCTGCCGGGACCGCAGCCGTCACCCGCCCGAACGTGTGACGTGCGCCCCTGCCCGGGCGTGTCGGAGCGACCCGATGCCACGTGCTACTCCTCAGTAGGATCACAATCCAGGTGTGGACGCATTGCAATCGGGAGTGGTCGAGCTGCTCCGGTCCCGTCTGAGCGGGAACAGTGATGATGAGGCGACGCTGGCTCTCGTGATCGAGGGCGGTGGGATGCGGGGGATGCTGTCGGCGACCATGGCCGCGGTGCTCGCCGACCAGGGGATCGTCGACGCGGTCGACCTGGTGGTCGGCACCTCCGCCGGAGCCGCCAACGCGACCGCGGTCGCGGCCGGGACCATCGGCGCCTTCAGCGAGTCGTACGCCTCGGTCTTCGCCTCGCCCGAGTACATCGGCGCCGGGCGGATGCTGCGGCGCAAGTCGATGGTGGACACCCGCGGGATCACCGCCCGCTCGGCGGAGCTGTTCGAGTGGTCGCTCGCGCTGCGTGAGGGGGCGCCCCGGCTGGCCGCGGTGGCCACCGACGTGGTGACCGCGAAGGCGGTCCCGCTCACCGACTTCACCGGTCCCACCGACCTGACCGACTCGGTGATCGCCTCGAGCCAGCTGCCCCTGGCCGGCGGTCTCCCGGTGACCGTACGTGGCCGCCGCTGGCTCGACGGCGGCCTGGTCGAAGCGGTGCCGGTCGCCTCGGCGGCGGCGCTCGGGGCGACGCACGCGATCGTGCTGGTGACGCGGCCGTTCGGTACGGCGCCGACCTACGGGCCGGCGGACCGGGTCATCGAGCGCTACCTGCGCCGGGTGAACCCGGACCTCGGTGAGCGCTATCGGAGCCGGCCGGAGCGTTACCGCGCCACGGTCGCCGAGATGCGGGCCGGTGACCACGCCGGAGTGCGCACGCTGACGTTCGCGCCCGATGCGGCCGACCCGATCCCGGGTCGGACCGAGACCGACGTCGACCTGCTGCGTGCGGCGCGCGAGGCTGCTGCCGCCACCGCGACCCGGATGCTCACCGAGGTAACTCGGTGAACTCGCACTGACTTCGTGGAGTTCGACGAAGTCAGTGGCTGCTCACCGAGTTAACTCGGTGAACATCGCGCCGGCCGACGGGCTGGCGATCAGGTGCCCAGGAGCGCCATGACCCGCCTCGGCGAAGGCCTTGTCGATGGCCGCGCTGACCGTCTCGACGGCGTCGGTGGGGAGGATCGAGACGATCGAGCCGCCGAAGCCGCCACCGGTCATCCGCGCCCCGTCGGCACCGGCGTCGACCGCGGTCGCGACGGCCAGGTCGAGCTCGGGGACGGAGATCTCGAAGTCGTCGCGCATCGAGGCGTGCGAGGCGGCGAAGAGCTCACCGATCGCGACCCAGTCACCGGCACCCAGCGCGGTCACGGTCGGCTCGACGCGGGCGATCTCGGTGACGATGTGGCGCGCCCGGCGGCGTACGACCTCGTCGCCGAGGGACTCGACCTGGCCCAGCGTGGCCTCGCGCAGCGAGCGCAGCCCGAGATCCGCGGCAGCCTTCTCGCACTGGGCGCGCCGGGAGGCGTAGCCGCCGTCGGTCAGCTGGTGCTTGACCCGGGTGTCGGTGACCAGGATGGTGCGCTCGCCGAGTGCGAGCGGGACGTTGCGGTGCGCACCGGAGTCGAAGTCGATCAGCAGGGCGCCGCCGGCCTCGGCGAAGACGGCGACCGACTGGTCCATCCCGCCGGTCGGCGCCTTGGCGACCTCGGTCTCGGCCCTGATCCCGGCTGCGACGACCGCCCGCTGCAGGTCCTCGTCGAGAGCCCGGCCGGCCACGCCCAGCGCTGCCACCGCGGTGGCGCACTCGACCGATGCCGAGGAGGACAGGCCGGCGCCGAGCGGGACCGAGGACTCCAGGTGCATGTCCAGGCCGCCGCTGACGAGGCCGGCCTCGCGCAGCGTCCAGAGCACCCCCGCGACGTACGCCGCCCAGCCCTCGATCTCCGGGCCGAGCTCGTCGATGTGGCCGGTGAACGGCTCCGGCTCCTGGCCCGATGCGATCCGGATGACGCCGTCGGTGCGCGGCGCGGCCGCGGCGTAGGTGGCGTGGGGGAGGGCGACAGGCAGCACCAGCCCGGCGTTGTAGTCGGTGTGCTCACCGATCAGGTTGACTCGCCCCGGCGCCCTCCCGACCACCGTGGCCTCGGTGCCGAAGGTCGTCCGCAGCGCTTCGGTCGCGCGGGCGGTGAGGTCGGTCGGTTCGAGCATGGTGCAAAGTCTGCCGGGTCCGCGCGCCGCGCGGGGACCCGGGGCTCAGTAGACCGCGATCACCCGGACGGTCGCGGTCCGATCGCCCGTGTCGAGACTGCGGAGCACGCCGACGACGACGACGTTGTCGCGGTGCTCCAGCTCGTCGAAGTCCTCCTGCTTCCCGCGGCTGCCGACGTGCATGGTGATGGTCAGGCCGTGACTCTTCTGCTCCAGCGTCGCGGTGTTGTCGGGGCCGTCGCCGACAGGCGCCGGGACCGCGAGCACGGCTTGGCGCAGGTCGGGGCCGGCCACGTTGAACTGGAGGAACTGGTCGTCGGTGTCGGTCCGCGAGACCAGGGCGGCCACGAGGTCGAGGTCGGCGTCGGGCTCGTGGAGCAGCCCGCGCACCTGTAGTGCGGCCAGCACGTCACCGACGAGGGTCTCGTTGGTGGGCTGCGCCTCCTCGGTGTACTTCTTGGCGATCTCGCGGGCGTACCTCGTCACGGCCTTGACCGGTGGGACGTCGATCCCGGCCTCGGCACCGCCCGAGGAGGTCCTGACGATCTCGCGGAGACGGGAGCCGACCTTGCCCCTGAAGAGCTGGGCGTGGAGCATCGCGACCCGGGTCTCGGAGAGGAAGTAGTAGGTGTGGATCGGCCGCCCCTCGGGTCCCCGGGGCGGGCCGGGCTCGCGGTCGGGACGGGGATCGCGGGAGCCGAGGGTGGCGGCGCCGGAGCCCAGCGCCAGCGCGCCGACCGCGCCGACCGCCCAACCCCACGCGCCGGTGGCGACGGCCGCGCCGGCCAGCGGGACGGCGGCGACGGCTCCGGCGGTGGCCCAGCCGGAGTTGATGATTCTGGTGAGGGTGGACCGGGGCCTACTGGTAGTCACGGATCTCCTGGAAGATCTTGCGGAGGTCGGCGGCGTCCTTGGCGACGACGTCGCGGCCGCCGGTGTGCTCGGCGAAGTCGACCAGCTGATCGATGCCGGCGTCGTCCGAGGTGGCGGCGTCGCCGACGAGCACCACGTAGAGCGGCACCCCGAGGTCGCGGTAGGCCGACTCGTACTTCTTGCTCAGCTGGGCATAGGACTGCCCGCCGTTCTGCTCGCCGTCGGTCATCAGCACGATGGAGGTGGTGGCGCCTTCCTCGGGCGCGGCCTCGATCGCGGCGTAAGCGGCATCGATGGCGTCGTAGTAGGCGGTGCCGCCGTGGCCGGTCAGCTCGCCGACGCGGTCGATGAGGTCGCCGAGCGCCTCGTCACGCTCCGGCTGGTCCGCGACCACGACGGAGCCGAGGGGCCGCGCCTCGTCGGCGTAGGTGTAGACCGAGAGCCGCTCACCCTTGCGGAAGCGTTTGAACTGGCCGCTGATCGAGGTGTCGTCCCCGGCAAGGCCCTCGAAGGCCCGTCGCAGCTGGTTCAGCTTGATCTCGTCCATCGAGGCGGAGGTGTCGAGCAGATAGGTCGTCCGGGTCTTGGGGGCGAACTCGTCGAAGTAGGTGAAGATCAGCTCGTCGATGGTGCCGAGATCGTCAGGCAGCGGGAGCGTCTTGACGTCGTTGTCGGGCACGCCGGGGGAGGGCGCCACGCTCGTGCGACCCGGGCGCCGCCCGCTCGTCTCGCTCAGCTCCTTCTGCACCTCGGCCGTACGCAGCCACGCGACCGCCGTCTCGTACGCCTTCTGCTTCCCGGCGTCGATGAGCGTGACCGGGTAGGTGGCCTCGGTGGTGCCGTCGCTGGGGTAGACGATGTCGAGACCCTCGACCTGCTTCGAGAGCGCCAGCACCTCCGACTCGTAGTTGAAGATCGCGTCGTAGGCCGACGGGTTCTCGCGGAACGTGTCCGAGAGCCACCCCGAGCTGGCCGCGCGGCCGAGCTGGCCGCTGAAGAGCTGGCGCACGTCCTTCTGGATCAGGCCGACGTCCTCGCTCTGCAGAGGCGGCTCGGGGTCGAAGGCGGTGGCGACGCCGGCGAGCGTGGACAGGCCGGAGTTGGAGGAGGCGGGGCTGGTCATCAGGAACCCGAGCTCGCCGTCGGCGGCGCGGCGGGCGATCTCCTCCCAGGAGACGTCGGCGTCGCCGGTCCAGCCGAGCCGGGTGGCGACGTCGTGGTGCACGCCGAGCACCACCGGTGATCGCATGATCGGGTCGGAGGAGGTCAGGTCGTCGGTGCCCTTGGCCGCCAGCGCGAGGCGCAGGTAGTCGTCGGAGGCGAACCAGGCGGCGTCGTAGCGGTCCGGGTCGGCGACGATCGCGTCGGTGGCCTCGAGGGTGCCGATGAACTCCGGCTCGAGCTCGACGTTCGTCTCCTCCTTCAGCCGCTGCACCAGCTTGCTGGGCTTGCAGCGCACCGCAGTGCCGGTCGACTCCTCAACCCTGCTGGTGCTGCCGGCGCACAGCACGTCGTCGAGCTCGGAGCCGGCCGCGACCTTCAGGGTCACCGGGTCTGCCAGCTTGCCGGGATCGCTCCCGGCCGGGAGCACGTTCGCGACCAGGAACCAGACGAGCAGGGCCACCCCCAGACCGCCTGCGACGACGGTCGTCCATCCCGTGCGGTTCACCCGAAACGCCTGCCTTCTGTCTGATCGGGCAGAGTCTAGGGACGTGCGCAGACCGCGCTCCGGGTAATCGGAGCAGGAGAGGCAGATGTCGCCAGGCGTTCACCCGGCATTTGCCGGGCTCTCAGCCGCGAGAGGAGTTGCGCGAGCGGCCGCGGACGATGCCGATGAAGGTCTGCACCCGCTCGTCGTCGTTGTCGATCAGCCAGGCCAGGCCGACGGTGGTGGGCTCGATGCCGGTGACCGGCCGGAAGACGGCGTCCTTGCGGTGGTAGAGCCGGGCGATCGACATCGGCACGATCGCGACCCCGGTGCCGGCCGCGACCGTCTCGACGGCATCCTTCTCGCTCATCGGCGGCCACGACATCTGCTCGGCACTCGGCGTCCAGCCCCCGCGCTCGGGGATGACCAGCTGCTCCTCGGCGAGGTCGTCGAGGGTGACCTCCTCGAGCAGCGAGAGCAGGTGCTCGTGGCCCATCACCGCGACCGGCTGCTCCTCGTAGAGCGGGATGCAGTGGAGGCCGTCGCGGTCCACGGGGAGGCGTAGGAGACACATGTCGAGCTCGCCCTCGCGCAGCAGCCGCTCCTGGTCCTCCTCGGTGACAGGAACCAGCTCGAGCCGCTCACGGCTGCGGTCTCGCCAGGTCCGGGCCCATTTGTCGGGGGTGGCTCCGGTGACGAAGCCGACGGTGAAGGTCACCTGCGCATCCTCCCATCAATCGCCCCTGAATCCCGTGCTGAAGAACGCGGCGTTCCTTGTTGCCGGGAAGTTTCTATCGTGTGACAGGTTTGCTAAGGTCGAAGACGTCAGCCGAGACCGGCTGCCGGACGAGGGAGCCGTACCCGGAGGCGCGACAAGACGGCCGTCTGGAGTGGGTCATGTCCTGGCTTTTTCTTGTTGTATCCGGCGTGCTCGAGGCCGTGTGGGCGCTCGCCCTCGGCCGCACCGAGGGATTCTCGCGGCTGGTTCCCTCGATCGTCTTCGGCGTCGCCCTGATCGGCAGCCTGGTGGGCCTCGCGATGGCCATGCGCACCCTGCCGATCGGCACCGCGTACGCGGTCTGGGTCGGCATCGGCGCCGCGCTCACCGTCGGCTACTCGATGATGGCGGGGGAGGAGGCGATCAGCCCTGTCCGCGTCGTGCTGATCGTCGCGCTCGTCGGCTGTGTCGTCGGGCTCAAGCTCACGCACTGACGGGTTTGAGGGTAGACACGTCCTCTGGCGCTTGACTCTTTCGATATGAGTGCGAAACTTACCCTCTCCCATGTTATCTATCGCACGACAGAAAAAGGCGATGCCACGGTGTCACAGATCTCGCCGCGCCCGGGTCGCGGCCGTCCACGGCTGCTCCCCGGAAAGATCGCGGCGAACCCCCGAGATCAGATCCTCGCTGCCGCTGCCGAGCTCTTCGTGAGCCGCGGCTATGCCGGCACCACCACCCGCGAGATCGCGGACGGTGCCGGGCTGAGGCAGGCCTCCATCTACTACCACTTCGGCAGCAAGGAGGAGATCCTCGCGGTGCTGCTCGAGCGCTCGGTCCAGGACCGGGTCGAGCAGGCCGGGAAGATCGAGGCCGGGATGGGGTCGGTCACGCCCGACGTCGGCCTCTACGCGCTCGCCGTCAGCGACATGAGCGCACTGGTCGCCATGCCCTACAACATCGGCATGCTCTACCGGCTCCCCGACGTCATCGCCTCACCCGTCTACGATCGCTACGGCCATCTCCGCGGTGACCTCGTCGCCGGCTACGGCCGGGCCGCGCAGCGCGCCGCGGGCGAGCGGGTCTCGGCGGCGAGCGGTGAACCCGGCCTCGGCGAGCTGGTCGTGCAGATGGTCGAGAGCGTGGTCAGCCTCCGCCGCGAGGACCGGGTCGGCAGCACGACGGTCGCCACGATCGCCGCGGCCTGCCTGCGGCTGTGCGGGGTCGCCGAGGACGCGATCGAGCAGGCCCGCGAGGCTGCGCTCACCGCACTCGCTCGCGCCTGACCCCCAGCCCTCAGTGCATCCCCGGCTCGTGGGCCAGATGCGTCTCGGGCTCGAGCTGGAAGGTGGAGTGCTCGACGTCGAAGTGACCGGCCAGGCAGGCCTGGACCCGGTCGAGGACCTTCGGTGCACTGCCGTCGACGAAGCACTCCGGGCGCAGGGTCAGGTGGGCGGAGACCGCGGGCAGGCCCGAGGTGACCGTCCAGGCGTGCAGGTCGTGCACCTCGACCACATGGTCGACGTCGAGCAGGTGCCGGCGCAGGTCCTCGACGTCGACCTCCGCCGGCGCCCCCTCGAGCAGGATCCGGCCGCTGTCGCGGAGCAGGCAGACGCCTGCGTACGTCATCAGGGCGACGACCACGAGCGAGGCCACCGGGTCCGCGCGGGTCCAGCCGGTGAGCAGGATGACGATCGCGGCGACCAGGGTGCCGATGAAGCCGTAGAGGTCGGTGAGGACGTGCTGGTAGGCGCCCTCGACGTTGAGCGAGGTGCGGTTGGCGCGTGCCATCAGAGCGGCCGCGAGGATGTTGACGGCGCAGCCGACCAGTGCGACCACGAGCATCGGCCAGCCTTCGGCGTCGGGCGGGTCGATCAGGCGCCGGATCGCCTCCACGGCGACGACCGCGGCGAAGACGAGCAGGGTGATGCCGTTGAGTGCTGCGGAGAGGATCTCGGCGCGCTTCCAGCCGTAGGTCCACTGGCCGTGCGCCGGCCGTGCGGCCAGCCGCATCGCCCACAGGGCCGCCGCGATCGCGCCGACGTCGGTCAGCATGTGGCCGGCGTCGGCGAGCAGCGCGAGCGAGTCGGCGAGGATCGCGACCGTCACCTCGCCGATCAGGAACACACCCAGGAGCGACATCGCGGCGATGAGGTAGCGCCGGTCCGCCGCGGGTGAGATGTGTTCATGATCGTGCCCCATGTTCATCGATCCTAAGCTCGAATTCCGGTTCGCGGCCGCGCCGTCCCGTGGCAGGGTGACCGGCATGTCGCTCGCCGAGAACTTCCTGTCGCTGCACCTGCCCGGACACCCCCTGCTGATGCCGAACGCCTGGGACGCGGGCTCGGCCAAGGTCCTGGCCTCGCTGGGCTTCCCGGCCCTGGCCACGACCAGCAGCGGGTACGCCGCGACCCTCGGCCGCCTCGACGGCCAGGTCACCCGCGACGAGGTGATCGCGCACGCCACCGCGCTGGTCGAGGCGGTCGACGTGCCCGTCTCCGCCGACCTGGAGGCGGGCTTCGCGGACACCACGACCGAGGTGGAGGAGACGTTCCGGCTCGCCGTGGCCGCCGGTCTGACGGGCGGGTCCATCGAGGACTACGCCGGGATCGAGAAGGACACCATCTACCCCGTCGAGCTCGCCGCCGAGCGGGTCGCCGCCGCGGCCGGAGCCGCCGGTGACGGCTTCGTCCTCACCGCCCGGGCCGAGAACCACATCCGCGGCCGCGACGACCTCGACGACACGATCGCCCGCCTCCAGGCCTATCAGGAGGCCGGCGCCGATGTGCTCTTCGCGCCCGGCGTCATCGCCGTCGAGGACGTACGCCGCCTGGTCGAGGCCGTCGACCGGCCGGTCAACGTCCTGCTGCTGCCGGGTGGCCCGTCGGTCCCGGAGCTGGCCGAGGCCGGCGCGGCGCGCATCTCGGTCGGCGGCGCCTTTGCCTTCGCTGCCCTCGGTGCGGTCAAGCGGGCCGCGGAGGAGCTTCTCGGCGCCGGCACGACCGGCTACTCCCAACTGGCGGCCGAGGGCGCGAAGGCGTTTCGCGACGCTGGTTGACTAGCCCCGTGATCGATGAGCTGAAGGTCGTGCGCGCGGGGTTCGCGCCGATCAAGGGGACCAGGCATCTTGCCCGTGACCAGGTGGTGCTCGACGCCCAGGGCGCCGTGGGCGACCGTGGGTTCGCGCTGGTGTCGGTCGACGAGGCCGACCCGGCCCGCGGGCGGGTGCTGCGCACGGTCCAGAACCCGTCGCTGGTCGCGGTGCGCGCCGAGCTGGTCGAGGACCGGCTCGAGGTCGAGCTGCCCGACGGGGAGTCCGTGTCCGCCGAGCCGGTCGTCACCGGGGAGAGCCTCACCTGCGACTACTGGGGCCGCGACGTCGAGCTGGAGCTGGTCGACGGACCCTACACCGCGCTGTTCTCGCGGTGGCTCGGCCGGCCGGTGCGCCTGGCCCGTGCGCGCAGGGGCGACGTCATCTTCGCGGGTGCGGTCACGGTCGTCACCACGGCGTCGCTGCGCGACGTCGCTGGGCAGACCGGCGATGAGCCCGTGGATGCCGCGCGGTTCCGGCCGACGCTCGTGGTCGAGACCGACGAACCCTATGCGGAGGAGTCCTGGCTCGGGCGCGAGGTCCGGGTGGGCGCCGCGACGTTGCGGATCGGCGTGCCCGTCCCGCGCTGCGCCGTGATCGACGTCCATCCGGAGACCGGGGAGCGGGACGTACGGCTGCTGAAGACCCTCGCCTCGCACCGCCCGCTCAACCGGGCCGGCGAGCCGGCGTTCGGGGTCTTCGCCGAGGTGGTCACGCCCGGCGCCGTCGGCCGGTAGCCAGCCACACAGGCCACCCACAGGAACACGCCAGCGCGGACTCAGGTGGAGTGCGTACGCTCCTGAGGGTGGATATGCAATCGCTGTTGTCGCGTGACTCCGTGAAGGTCGCCCTCGTCGTCAACGCCGGCTCACGCCGGGGAGAGCACGCACTGGATTCCTTGGAGGAGAAGCTTCGGTCCGCCGGGATCGAGGACGTCCGCTCCTACGCAGTCCACTCGGGGGAGGAGCTGGAGGCCGCGCTGGACGAGGTGGCCGCCGAGAAGCCGGACCTGTTGGTCATCGGCGGTGGTGACGGCTCGGTGAGCGCTGCCGCTGGCCGCGTCGCCAATACCGACGTCGTGCTCGCCGTCGTCCCGCTCGGCACTGCCAACGACTTCGCCCGCACGCTGGAGCTGGAGCTCGAGCCAGAGGCCGCGATCCAGCAGCTGCTCGAGGGCAAGGTCATCAACGTCGATGTCGGCAGGGCCAACGGACACGCCTATCTCAACGTGGCCTCCTTCGGTCTGTCCGTCGCGGTGACCGAGGCGCTGAGCCCGGGGATGAAGAAGCTGATCGGGCCCGCGGCCTACCCGGTGGCGACGCTGAAGGCCTACCGCGATCACACACCCTTCACCGCACGGCTGGAGTTCCCGGAGGGCGACCACGAGACGGTCGAGTTCGAGGACCTTCTCCAGGTCGCCGTGGGCAACGGCCGCCACTACGGCGGCGGCAACACCGTCTCACCCAACGCCTCGGTCGACGACGATCTCCTCGACGTCTACGCGATCATGCGAGGCAAGCTGAGCGACCATGTCTCCATCGCCCGGCTGCTGAAGAGCGGCCATTTCGTCGAGCACGAGCAGGTGCACCACACCACCACCCGTGCCGTACGGATCACCACCGAGGAGCCGATGCCGGTCAACCTCGACGGAGAGATCCTCACCGAGACGCCGGCCGACTTCACGCTCGAGAGCAACGCCATCCACGTCGCCGTGCCGATGCGCAGTCGCGCCGGCCGTCTCGACGGCCCGCCGCCGGACGCCAGCGACGAGAGGACCGAGGCGTAGACCAGACCCTAGGGGCGCCCGGCCCTCGGCACGTCGACCCGGATGGCCAGCAGCCGTGCCTCGGTGTTGGCCTTGCGCGGCTCCTCGAAGAAGTCGGGTGCGGCGCAGACGTACAGCGTCCTGCCGTCGCTCCCACCCAGCATGCATGCGAAGACGCCGCCGCCCGGCTCGATCTGCTCGAGGATCTCGCCGCCCTCGGCGACCCTGACCAGCCGGCCGAAGACCGCGTCGGCGGTCCACACGGCACCCTCGGCGTCCAGGCAGCAGCCGTCGGGCGCGAGCACCGCATCGCCCATCGCCTCCGCGAAGGCGGTGTGCGTGCTGAGCTCACCGAACTTCGCCCACGTACGCCGGTTGCTCAGCGAGCCGTCTTCCGCGATGTCGAAGGCGCTGATCCGGTTGCCGCAGGTCTCGTCGACGATGAGGGTGCCGTCCTCGGTGATCACGCTGCCGTTGGGGAACCACATGTCGTCGGCGACCTCGGTCACCGTCCCGTCCGGGTCGACGCGCAGCAGCACCGTCGGCGCCACGTCGGCGCCGGCCATGATGTCGAAGCCGAAGTTCCCGACGTACGCCCTGCCCTGCTCGTCCACCACCATGTCGTTGAGGTGGTGGACGACATGGCCGCTGAGGTCGGCATGGGTCACCAGTGATCCGTCCGTCTCGCGTCGCAGGATCCGGCGATCGCGCATCGAGACGACCAGGAGGTGGCCGTCGGGGAGCCAGCCCAGCCCCGACGGCTGCCCCGGCACCTCCGCCTCGACCCGGAGATCCGACCCGTCCTCCTGGGCCGAGTAGACCTTGTGGGAGTAGAAGTCCACGAACCAGATCCGGTCCTGGTGCCACCGCGGGCACTCCAGATAGTGCAGGTCCTCCACAACGGTGGTGATCTCTCGGGCCATGTCTGTGCTCCTCGGGTCGTCGTCGACTGCCCCCATCATGCCGAGAAGTCAGGTACGTCGGGCGAGAAGTCACTGAGGCGAATCGAGATGGCACCTCGGTGCCATCTCGACCGACCGGAGTGACGTCTCGGCCGACGTGGGTGACGGGTCGGCTACTCCTCGAGGCGCCAGGCCGCCTTCAAGGAGAGCTGGCCACCGGTCTGGAGGAGGGCACGGCTGTAGAGACGCTCGGCGAGGCGTACGAGGGCCACGCCGAAGGCGAGGAGCAGGACCACGGCGATGATCGGCTCCCACCAGGCCGCGGTGCCTTCGACCAGGCGCATCGGCATGAGGACCGCGGAGAGCGGTGGGACGTACGAACCGATGACCTCGCCGATGCCGTCGAGGTAGAGGGCGCCGAAGAACATCACCATGAGCAGCATCGTGATCGGCGTGGAGGAGGACTGCAGGTCCTCGGTGCGGGAGGCGAGCGCGCCAGCGACCGCCCACAGGGTCGAGAGCACCACGAAGCCGATCAGGAAGAAGACCACGAACCAGCCGATCGCGCCGGACAGGGCCGGTAGGGCGAAGCTGAAGTCGGTCAGGCTCAGGCCGACGAGCCCGACGGCCACGTAGATCAGCATCTGCCCGACGGCGATGACGGCGTTGCCGATGATCTTGCCGGCGAGCAGCTGCCGCAGCGGTACGGCGGCGGCGATCATCTCCACGATCCGCGACTGCTTCTCCTCCACGACGCTGTTGGCCAGCGTCATCCCGAACATGATCGAGGCGAAGTAGAAGACGATCGCGAGGGCGTACCCGACGATCCACCGAATGGCGCTCAGCTCGCTGTCGCCCTCGATCTGGTCGAACGCGACCTGCGATCCCTCGGTGAGCACGGCCGCCGAGGTGCCGGCCGCCTGGGCGTTGCCGGCGAGGACGATCTCCTGGATCGCCTGATCGACCACGTCGCGAAGGTCGGAGTCGGCCTCCTCGAGGCTGACCAGGGTCCATCCGTCCGAGGTGGCCCGCAGGTACGCGTCGGCCTGCTCCTCCTCGAGCGCCAGCCGGGCGGCGTCCTCGTCGGCGACCTCGACCGGCTCGATGCTCACCTTCTCGTCGATGTCGCTCGCCCGCTCGGCGATGCCCTCGACCATCGCCTCCGAGACCGTGGCGGAGTAGGCGAGGTCGTAGGTCTTCTCGCGGCTCTCGCTCCAAGCGGTGAAGCCGAGCACGCCCACGATGACCGCGAGCATGACCGCGGTGCCGATCAGGGTCGACTTGTCGGTGGCCCGGACCGCGATCTCGCGGCGGGCGACGATCTGCCACACGGGCTGGTTCCTGGTCTTCACCGTGGTCATGCGGTGACCTCCCGGTAGATCTCGGACAGGCGGGGTACGACGCGGTGGAAGTCGAGCACGTTCCCGCGGCTGGTGGCCTCGGTGAGCAGCTTCTGCTCGGCGCCGGGGGAGACGACCTCGATCTCGGCCTCGGGGCCGGAGACGTCACGGACGTGGAGGCCCGGCAGGTCGCGTACCCAACCGGCGTCGCCGTCGAGGACGAGCCGGTAGCGGAGCGCGCTGTCGGCGCGCAGCTCCTCACCCGTCCCCTGGGTGACCACCCGGCCGCGGGCCATCACCACCAGCCGGTCGCACAGCCGGTCGACGAGGTCGAGCTGGTGGGAGGAGAAGACGACGGGTACGCCGTCGCGAGCATGCTCGCGCAGCAGGTCGGCCATCGCGTCGATGGCGTCGGGATCTAGCCCGGAGAAGGGCTCGTCGAGGATCAGCGCCATCGGCGCGGGGACGAGGGCGGCGATGATCTGGACGCGCTGCTGGTTGCCCAGGGACAGCTTCTCCAGCGGATCCTTCATGCGGCCGCCGAGGCCGAACCGCTCCAGCAGCGCGGAGATCTCCCGGCGTGCCTCGGCGGTGGACATACCGCGCAGCCGCGCCAGGTAGACCAGCTGGTCCAGGATCGGCTGCTTCGGGTAGAGACCGCGCTCCTCGGGCATGTAGCCGAACCGGCGCCGGTCCTCACGGGTGACCTCGTGGCCCTGCCAGGACACCGTCCCGGCGTGCGCGGCCAGCACCCCCATGATCATCCGCATGGTGGTCGTCTTCCCGGCACCGTTGCCGCCCACGAACCCGGTGAGCCCACCGGACGGGACCGGGAAGGACACGTCGTCGACGGCGACCATCTCGCCGAACCGACGGGTCAACCCGCTGACCTCGAGCATCGAATCTCCTCTGCGTTGGGAACGAACGGGACCCACGCTATTTCAGCGCCGCGCTCGGCGGATCCGTCGCGAGGATGAACTCGGGCTCACCCGTTGGGAGGGCCGGCCGGAAGGAGCCCGTGGCGGTGGATGAAGACCACGGTCTGCACCCGGTCGCGCAGCTGCAGCTTGGCCAGGCAGGCCGAGACGTGGGTCTTCACGGTCGCCTCGGTGAGGAACAGCCGCCGGGCGATCTCGTTGTTGCTCAGCCCCTCGCCGATGAGCAGCAGCACCTCGCGCTCGCGGGCGGTGAGCAGGTCGAGCTCCCTGGGTGGCTTCGGTCTCGACGCCGGCGGGGCGTTGTCGCTGGTCACCCGGCCGATCACGCGCATCGTGACCTCCGGGGCGAGCAGGGCGTGGCCGTCGGCGGCGGCCCGCACCGCCTCGGCCAGCGAGTCGGGGTCGGCGTTCTTGAGCAGGAAGCCGCTCGCACCGGCGGCGAGCGCGTCGAAGAGATAGTCGTCGCGGTCGAAGGTGGTCAGGATGATCACCTTCGCGTGCCCCTCGGCCACCACCGTACGCGTCGCCTCGATGCCGTCGGTGCCGGGCATCTGCACGTCCATCAGCACCACGTCGGGCCGCAGCTCGCGCACCTTGGCGATCGCGTCGGCGCCGTCGGAGGCCTCACCGACCACCGAGATGTCGTCCTCCAACGAGAGGATGAGTCGGAATCCCGAGCGCACCAGCTGCTGGTCGTCGGCGAGCAGCACCCGGATCACGCCGGCACCTCCGTCTCGATCGGGAACCGCACACGTACCCGGAACCCCTGAACGGCCCTGGGTCCGATGTCGACCTCCGCCTTCCGGATGGCCGCCCGCTCGCGTACGCCGAGCAGACCCAGTCCGCTGCCGGAGGTGCCGTGCCGGGGCCGGCCGTTGTCGGTGATCTCGACCTCGGCGTACGGCGCGGCCGTCGCCCGGTCGACGCGGAGGACGACCTGGGCGCGGTCGGCGGTGGAGTGGCGGCGTACGTTGGCCAGCGCCTCCTGGACGATCCGGTAGACAGAGTGTGCCAGCGGCACCGGGAGGTCCTCGACCGGCCCGACGGCCTGGTAGTCGACCCACAGCCCGCTCTCGCGTGCCCCGTCCAGGAGCGCGGGCAGGTCCTCGAGTCGCGGCTCCGGGCGGCGTACGCCTTCGGCCCCTGCCTCCGCGTCGCCGGCAGGGTCGCGCAGGGTTCCGAGCAGCGAGCGCATCTGGGTGACGCCCTCGCGCGCGGAGGCCTCGACGTTGCCGAGCGCCTCGGCGGCGCCCTCGATGTCACCGGGACGGCCGCGTTCGAGCAGCTTGCGCCCGGCGGCGGCCTGGACGCCGACGACCGCGACATGATGGGCGACCACGTCGTGCAGCTCGCGGGCGATGCGCAGGCGCTCGTCGATCACCGCACGCCGCTGGAGCTGCCCGGACTGCGCGGCGATGGTCGCGGCCTGCTCGGCCAGTTCCGCCTTCTGCCGCGCGCCCCGCCAGGCGACCTGGCCGCCGACGATCGCCCCGGCGAAGTAGAGCAGGTTGACGACGGTGGTGAGCAGCACGTAGGCGCTCACCGGCCCGATCAGCGAGGACCCCTCGGTGTCCGCGGTCGACTCGCGGATCTCGTCCAGCCCGCTGCCGACCGCGTACTGCCAGGCGATCCAGGCGAACATGAACAGCGTGATCAGCCCCATCACGACCACCATGTCCCGCCGGCGCCGCGCCCAGGCCGCGCCGGCGAAGAAGGCGACGAAGTAGATGATCTGCATGGGCAGCAGTCCCATCACCATCGGCAGCCACACCCCGGCGACGAACATGTGCGCCCCGGCCAGTAGCGCGACCGTCAGCGGGAAGCGGCGTCTGAAGACCAGCAGCGCGGCTCCGCTGACCACCGCCAGCCACTCGACCCAGGTCGGTGCGTCACTGGAGTCGAGCGTCCCGACTCCCCGGATCAGCTCCAGGGTGGCCAGGCTCGCGACCAGCACGATCGCCCCGACCAGCCAGTCGCCGAGCGTGATCGAGCCCTCCCGCTCCCAGTCGTCGTCGGTCGCGAAGAAGGTCGCCAGCCGGCCCGGCGAGCCGGAGGTGTCATGCACAGTCACCCGGCCAACCCTAGTTCGGCAGAGGGGTGGGGTCCTCAGTCTCGAGTCGGAGGTCTCGACCCCGCCGGTCGAGCCGTGAGGCCGCCTGCGGCCGAGCGTGTCGAGACCAACACGGTCCTATCGAGCGCCGAGGGGACCGTGTTGGTCTCGACACGCCTTCGCCTAGCGGCTCCGGCGGCTCGACCGGCGGCTCGACCGGCGGCTCGACCAGTGGGTCGACCAGCGGGTCGACCAGCGGTGGATCAGCGAGACCCGGCGGCGCGCTGGCGCTTGCGGGCACGCGAGCCGGGGCGGCTCTTGCGGTTGCCGGTGCCCTCGCCGGCGGGGCGGCGCGGGGGCTGGGTGACGACCGGGACGAACGGGCCCGGGCGGCTGCGCTCGCCCGGGGCCAGCTCGACCAGGATGGGGTGCGAGGGCCCGTCGAGGCGAGTGGTGGTCGGCTTGATCCCGGCGGCCCGGGTCAGGGTGCGGACGTCCTTGACCTGGTCGGGGAGCATCAGGGTGACCACGGTGCCGGAGGCGCCGGCGCGGGCCGTACGCCCGGAGCGGTGCAGGTAGGCCTTGTGCTCGGCTGGCGGGTCGGCGTGGACGACGAGGGTGACGTCGTCGACGTGGATCCCGCGGGCCGCGATGTCGGTGGCCACCAGGGTGGTCGCCCGGCCGGAGTGGAACGCCTCCAGGTTGCGTACGCGGGCGTTCTGGGAGAGGTCGCCGTGGAGCTCGACGGCCGGGATGCCGGCGCGGCCGAGCTGGCGGGCGACGCCCTTGGCGCCGTGCTTGGTGCGGGTGAAGACGACCGTGCGGCCCGGAGCGGCGGCGAGGTCGGCGAGCACAGGGATGCGGTGCTCGCGGGCGGAGAGGTGGAGCACGTGGTGCTCCATCTCGGCCACCGGCGACTGCGCCGAGTCGGCCTCGTGGACGACCGGCTGCTGCAGGAACTGCTTGACCAGCACGTTGACGCCCTTGTCCAGCGTCGCGCTGAACAGGAGGCGCTGGCTGCCCTTCGGCGTCATCGCCAGCAGGCGCCGCACGGCGGGCAGGAAGCCGAGGTCGGCCATGTGGTCGGCCTCGTCCAGGACGGTGACCTCGATCGAGGACAGGTCGGCGTGACGCTGCGAGATCAGGTCCTCGAGGCGCCCGGGGCAGGCGAGCACGACGTCGGCACCCTTGCGCAGGCCGATGACCTGCGGGTTCTGCCCGACACCACCGAAGACGGTCTGCACGCTCAGGCCGGCCTCTGCTGCCAGCGGCCGCAGCGACTCCTCGATCTGGCGGACCAGCTCACGGGTCGGGGCGAGCACCAGCGCCCGCGGCTTGCCCGCCTTCGCCTTCGGGCCACCCGCGAGGCGGGCGACGAGCGGAAGCAGGAAGGCGTACGTCTTGCCCGACCCGGTCCGCCCGCGACCGAGCACGTCGCGCCCGGCGAGGGAGTCCGGCAGGGTCGCGGCCTGGATCGGGGTGGGGGAGGTGATGCCGTGGTGGTCGAGGACGGCGGTGAGGTCTGCGGGCACGCCGAGCGCGCTGAAGCTCTGCTGAGACAAGGAGTCAACTTTTCAAGCGATGTGTCTCGCCATAATGAGTTGATACCGAGAGCGGCCGGGGGCAAGACCGGAACGGGCCGCTGATGGGTCAGATACTACCGGTAGGTGACCCGTCCACCAGAATCGTGGGTGCCGTGTCTCGTGTCACGCCCAGGGGTCGACGAGGATCTTCGCGTGTGTCTCCGGGTCGGCCAGATCCGAGAAGGCCTGGGCGACGCCGTCGAGCCCGACGGTGCCGGTGTGCAGCGGGGAGGGGTCGACCTTCCCGCCGGCGATCAGCTCCAGCGTGCGCGCGAACTCGGCAGGGTCGTAGCCGAAGACGAACCGCAGGTCGATCTCCTTGTGGATCGCGATCGCGGGCCGGATCGTGTCCGGCTCCATGCACACCCCGACCACCACGACACGCGTGTGCAGCGGCGCCGCGGTCATGATCTGCTCCAGCATCCCGGGCACACCGACGCACTCAAAGACGACCGGACCCGTCGGCGACTGCCCCAGGCGGTCGGCGTTGAGCAGCACGGTCTCCCAGGGGAGCAGCGGGATGCGGCGTACGACCTGCATGGCGTCGATCCCGAAGCCGAGGTATTCGGTCAGCGAGCTCACCGGACCACGCTGCTTGTAGGCGTCCCAGGGAGAGGACTCGCGCGGGTCGACGACCACGTCGGCGCCGCACTTCACCGCCAGCGCGCGGCGCGCGGGGGAGAGGTCGGAGGCGACCACCGTCTTCACCCCCTGCGCCTTGAGCATGAGGATGACGGCCAGCCCGATCGGGCCGCAGCCGATGACCACGGCGGGGCGCCGTGCGGAGACGGCCCCGCGGCGTACGGCGTGGAAGGCGACGGCCAGGGGCTCGGTGAACACGGCCTGGTCGGGCGAGACGCTGTCGGGCACCGGGAAGGTGAAGGCCTCCTGGACGACGCAGTACTCCGCGAATCCGCCGGGGGAGTCGACGTCGAAGCCGACCATGTGGACCGCGCCGTCCGTACGCAGCACCGGCAGCGCCGTCACCGACGTGCCCGGCTCCCAGCGGCCGCGGGTCTCCGGGCCGTAGGCGACGACGGAGCCCAGGATCTCGTGTCCGAGCACGATCTCCTGCTCGGGCTTCATCGCGGTGGTGTAGCCGAGCTCGGTGACGACCTCGTTGAGCTCGTCGGCGTGCTCGCGGACGTGCAGGTCCGAGCCGCAGATCCCGGTGCGCAGCACCTTGATCAGCAGCTGTCCCGGCCCGGGCTCGGGACGCGGGACCGACCGCACCGAGAGCTCGCCGTTGTGGACCACGGTTGCGCGCATCTGGTTCATCGGCGCCGACGCTACCTCACCGCGTCCTCACCCGGTCGGCAGTGATCCGGCGGAGGCGATCCGGTGCAGGTGGGCGGTGAACGAGTGCTGGTGGTCGACCCGCGGCAGCCGCAGTGCGGCGCCGGTGACCAGGTGCAGGGTGACGTCGATGCGCGGGTTGGCCCTGCGCTCGTCGACGACGCCGGTGTCGACGCTGGTCACGTCCTCCCAGAGGATGACATCGGTGTGCCGGGCATACTCCAGGACCAGTCCACCCTCGTAGAGCCCGATGTCCACCGCCAGCGGGCGCTGCAGCCCGAGCCAGGTCAGCCGGAACCCCAGGATCAGCCCGGTGAGGGCAACCAGACCCCCGGCCAGCACGAGCACCATCGGCAGATGCGGCCGCGTGGCGATCCAGGCGCCGACCGCGATGAGCGCCGGGCCGAGGACCAGACCGACGGGCGCCAGCCACGCCCGTCCGTGCGCCGGGTGGGTGCTCAGCCGGATGCCGAGGTCTTCGCTGAGCGTCTCCTCGCCCGGCGTACGCAGCCACGTCCGCCGCCTCGGCAGGACCACCAGCCCGAGCACCGTGAGCGCGATCCCGCCCCAGAGCACCGGGTCGCGGCCCATCCCGATGATGCGGGCCGGCCACGGGTTGATCGCATGCTCGCCGTAGGCGTCGGAGTCGACCACCCACATCCGGAAGGTCGCCTTCGAGGGGTCGGGGTCGCGGCCGATGTCGCGCAGCGTGCCATGGATGCTCCCGGTGACCTGCTCGCCGTCGGCGCGCCACCTCCCCTGGCAGGAGGTGATCTCGCCGGTGCCGCCGTCGAACTCGCACCGCTCCACCACGCTCACCTCCGCCCACTGCCCGCTGTTCCAGCGGTCGGCGGCCTGCTGCCCGACCACGGTGGCCGGGAACAGCATCGCCAGCGTGCCGAGGCCCAGGGTGATCAGGACGGTCGCCACCGACGTACGTCGTTGTAGCCGGAGGACCCGGCGGGATGGGTCGATGAGACGGGACTTGGGGCCGGTGGTGGGGAGCACGAGGCCTTTCACATCAGAGACTGGCAGGGACGTCGATCGAGGCTCGGAAGTGTAGCCGTATGCCCCCACGGGTTGGCGCAGCCGAGTCGGAGCCGGCCGTCTCGCGACCGTGCCTGACACGGGGTTCACCCATTCGCAGTACGCCGCCGGCGACGGATACGATCGGAACGCCGCGCGAAGATCGCGGTCCACACATCACTGGAACCCACAGGAGCATCCGTGTCCGAGATCAAGATCGCCGTACTCACCCCCGACGGGCGCGAGGAACGGGCGGTCACTACGGGCACGAAGGCGTGGGAGCTCTTCGCGGACAACCCCGACGTGATCGCGGCCAGGGTGGGTGAGGACCTCAAGGACCTCTCCTACGAGCTCGTCGACGGCGACGCCGTCGAGGGTGTCCTGATCGACTCCAAGGACGGCCACGACATCCTGCGCCACTCGACCGCGCACGTGATGGCGCAGGCGGTGCAGGAGCTCTTCCCGGAGGCCAAGCTCGGCATCGGCCCGCCGATCACCGACGGCTTCTACTACGACTTCGACGTCGAGACCCCGTTCCACCCGGAGGACCTGGTCAAGATCGAGTCCCGGATGAAGAAGATCATCAAGGCCAACCAGAAGTTCTCCCGCCGGGTCACCACCGACGAGGACGCCCGCGTCGAGCTGGCCGAGGAGCCCTACAAGCTCGAGCTGATCGGCCTCAAGGGCTCGGCCGCCGACGCCGCCGAAGGCGCCAGCGCCGAGGTCGGCGGCGGCGAGCTGACCATCTACGACAACCTCGACCGCAACGGCGAGATCGCCTGGAAGGACCTCTGCCGCGGCCCGCACCTGCCCACCACCAAGCGGATCCCGGCCTTCAAGCTGATGCGCAGCGCCGCGGCGTACTGGCGAGGCGACGAGAAGAACAAGCAGCTCCAGCGCATCTACGGCACCGCCTGGGAGTCCAAGGAGGCGCTCGAGGCCCACCTGACCCGGATCGAGGAGGCCGAGCGCCGCGACCACCGCAAGCTCGGCCGCGAGCTCGACCTGTTCTCCTTCCCCGACGAGATCGGTTCCGGCCTCCCGGTCTTCCACCCCAAGGGCGGGATCATCAAGCGCGAGATGGAGGACTACGTACGCGCCAAGCACATCGAGCACGGCTTCGAGTACGTCGGCACCCCTCACATCGCGCGTGAGCAGCTCTTCCACACCTCGGGCCACCTGCCCTACTACGGCGACGGCATGTTCCCGGCGCTGGACGTGGACGGTCAGGACTACCGCCTCAAGGCGATGAACTGCCCGATGCACAACCTGATCTTCCGTTCGCGCGGACGGTCCTACCGCGAGCTGCCGCTGCGCCTGTTCGAGTTCGGCTCGGTCTACCGCAACGAGAAGTCGGGCGTCATCCACGGGCTCACCCGCGTGCGTGGCTTCGCCCAGGACGACTCCCACTCCTACTGCACCAAGGAGCAGGCACCGGCCGAGGTCAAGCACCTGCTCGACTTCATGCTGACCGTGCTCAAGGACTTCGGTCTCGACGACTTCTACCTCGAGATGTCGACCCGCGACGACTCCAACAAGGACAAGTTCGTCGGCAGCGACGAGGACTGGGCCGAGGCAACGAAGATTCTCGAGGACGTCGCCTCCGAGACCGGTCTCGACCTCGTGCCCGACCCGGGCGGCGCGGCCTTCTACGGACCGAAGATCTCCGTCCAGGCCAAGGACGCGATCGGCCGGACCTGGCAGATGGGCACGGTGCAGTACGACTTCAACCAGCCGGCCGCGGACCGGTTCAACCTGGAGTACCAGGCCGCCGACGGCACCCGCCAGCAGCCGGTGATGATCCACTCGGCGAAGTTCGGTTCGATCGAGCGGTTCCTGGGTGTGCTGGTCGAGCACTACGCCGGCGCCATGCCGCCGTGGCTGGCCCCGGTCCAGGTGGAGATGATCCCGGTCGCGGATGCGTTCAACGACTACGTCTACGACGTCGCCGGCAAGCTGAAGAAGGCAGGCGTACGCGTCGAGGTGGACGAGTCGAGCGACCGCTTCCAGAAGAAGATCCGCAACGCCCAGCTCCAGAAGATCCCGTTCATGCTGATCGCCGGAGGCGAGGACGTCGAGAAGGGCGCGGTCAGCTTCCGCTACCGCGACGGCCACCAGGAGAACGGCATCCCGGTCGAGGAGGCCATCGAGCGGATCGTCGCCGCCGTGGAGTCGCACGAGCAGGTCTGAGCCTGTGACCCTGCGAGGAACGAGCAGGGTCACAACGCGAAGAGATCGAGCGAGCCCCGCTTCCGCGAGCTTGCGAGCGGGAGCGACGGGCGGGTCGAGATCCGGCCTCCGTGATCGTCCAGCGCCCCGTCCCCAAGTTGGGGACGGGGCGCTTTCGTACGCCCCGAAGATACACGCGACACGAAGTCGCGCGTACTCTTGTTATCGGGACGCGTGTCCGGGTAACGTGGGTCACGTCGTCAGCTCAACGTAGAACTCAGCGATGCAAAGGAGCGATCGTCATGACCGCTGTTCAGGATGAGAAGTCCGCTGGATACGTCCGCCAGGGCAAGCAGGCCTACCTCGACACGCTTCGTACGCTGTCGGAGGCCTCGGTGGAGGTGCACTTCGACCCGTTCAAGGACATCGACTGGGACTCCGACGAGCTCGCGGTGCTGCCCGACGACGAGCGCTGGATCCTCAACGACTCCGACGAGATCGGTGCCCACCCGTGGTACAAGGCGCTGCCGAAGCAGCGCCAGATCGAGATCGGGATGTACCGCTGGGCCCAGGTCGCCAAGGTCGGCCTGCAGTTCGAGCAGCTGCTCATCGGCGGCGTCATGAACCACCTGGTCTGGTCGAAGAACAACAACCCGGAGTTCCGCTACGCGACCCACGAGGTCACCGAGGAGACCCACCACACCCAGATGTTCCAGGAGTTCGTCAACCGGGTGAACCCCGACGTGGCGGGCGCGCCGACCTACTTCAAGGTCCTGGTGCCCTTCATGGCCTCGGCGGGCGCGTTCTTCCCGGAGGCGTTCTTCACCGGCATCCTCGCCGGCGAGGAGCCGATCGACCACCTGCAGAAGGGTGCGATGCGCTCCGGCGGCAGCCACCCCGCGGCCAACCGGATCATGCAGATCCACATCGCCGAGGAGGCCCGCCACATCGGCTTCGCCCACCAGTACCTCGAGCAGCACGTGCCCGAGCTCGGCCGGGTGAAGAAGACGCTGCTGGCCTACCTCTTCCCGGTCATCATGCGCCTGCTCTGCGACGTGATCATGGTCCCGAGCAAGCAGGCCCGCCACGACATGGGCATCCCGGACGAGGTCGCCCGCGAGATCTGGTGGAAGTCGGAGGAGTCCGAGAAGCTGCTGCGTGACCTCTTCGGTGACGTACGCCTCCTGGCCGACAACCTCGGCATCCGCAAGGGTCCGGCCAAGCTGCTGTGGCGGCTGACCGGCATCGACGGTCGCGCCTCGCGCTACCGTGCCGAGCCGCGCGCGGCGTCGTACTGAACCCCTAGCCCGACGCCCCAGAACGGTAGTCACAAGTGCCTCACGTCGTCACCCAGTCGTGCTGTGCGGACGCCTCGTGCGTGGTCGCCTGCCCTGTCAACTGCATCCACCCCGCCCCGGGCGAGCCCGGCTTCGGCGAGGCCGAGATGCTCTACGTCGACGCCAAGAGCTGCGTCGACTGCGGAGCCTGCGTCACGGCCTGCCCGGCCGACGCCATCGTCCCGCACACGACCCTGAGCGCCGCGCAGGCGCCGTTCCTGGCGATCAACGCGGAGTACTTCGAGGTCTTCCCGCACTCCGACCGCACCCCGCTCGCCCTGGTCCACCCCCAGCGCCGGCTGACCCGCACCGGACCGTTCCGGGTCGCGGTGGTCGGCGCCGGGCCGGCGGGGATGTACGCCGCCGACGAGCTGCTCAAGCACCCCGAGATCACCGTCGACGTCTTCGACCGGCTGCCGACGCCGTACGGCCTGGTCCGGGCCGGTGTCGCGCCCGACCACCAGAACACCAAGCAGGTCGAGAAGCTCTTCGCGCAGATCGAGTCGCAGCCGGGGTTCCGCTACTTCCTCGGCGTCGAGGTCGGCAAGGACGTCTCCCACGCCGAGCTGACCGCCCGCTACGACGCGGTCGTCTACACCGTCGGCGCGGCGAGCGACCGGGCCCTCGGGATCGACGGCGACGACCTGCCCGGCTCGCTCAGTGCGACCGACTTCGTCGGCTGGTACAACGGCCATCCCGACAAGCAGGACCTGCCGGTCCACCTCGACTCCGACTCCCTCCAGTCGGGGCGGGTCGTCCTGGTCGGCAACGGCAACGTGGCGCTCGACTGCGCCCGGATCCTCGCCGAGGACCCCGAGCGGCTGGCCGGCACCGACATCGCCGAGGGTCCGCTGGCGGTCCTGCGTGACAGTGCGGTGCGGGAGGTCGTCGTCCTCGGGCGCAGGGGGCCCGAGGAGGCGGCCTTCACCGTGCCCGAGCTGGTCGGGCTGATGGGGCACACCGGGATCAACGTCGTCGTCGACACGGGCGATCTGCCGCTCGAGGAGGCGCTCGCCGGTGGGGAGACGACCACCCGGTTGCTGCGTGAGCTCGCCGGCCGCGAGGTCGATCCGGAGCTGCGTACGATCGTGCTTCGCTTCCTCAGCTCGCCGGTGCGCGTGCTGGGTGAGGGCCGGGTCACCGGGGTCGAGGTCGGTCGCAACCGCCTCGAGCGCGGCGAGAACGGCGTCGTCCGGGCCGTCCCCACCGGCGAGACCGAGGTCCTCGAGACCGGGATGCTGCTGCGCGCGGTCGGCTACAAGGGTCTGCCCGTGGCCGATCTTCCCTACGACGCCACGACCGGCACCGTCCCCAACGAGCGCGGCCGGGTGCTCCCGGGCGTCTACGTCGCGGGCTGGGTCAAGCGCGGCCCCAACGGGTTCATCGGCACCAACAAGTCCGACGCCGAGGAGACGGTCGAGCAGGTGCTCGACGACTTCGACACGGACCGGATCCCGGCCCCGGTCGGAGACGCCGGCGAGATCGCCGCGGTCGTACGCGGCCGCCAGCCCGCCATGGTCGACCTGGCCGGCTGGCAGGCGATCGACCGCGAGGAGAAGCGCCGCGGTGCCGAGTCCGGCCGTCCGCGGGTGAAGATCACCGATGTCGAGGAGATGCGGGCCATCGCCGCGAAGTCGCGGAAACCCCGATACGCTCTTGGACGTCGCAAGGAGCGCTGAGACGCTCTCGACAAACGTCACGGGAGCAGGGGGAGAAGCGGGTGGCCGGGGAGAAGCGTGATGGTCGGCAGGACCGGTGGAGCAAGCACAACGAGCAGCGCCGCCAGCAGATCATCGATGCCGCCATCGCGGTGATCGAGGCCGGTGAGCCGGGCGCCGACGTGCAGGTTCAGCAGATCGCCGTCAAGGCGGGGTTGTCCCGCACGGTCATCTACCGCCACTTCGAGGACCGCGCCGACCTCGACCGGGCCGTGCAGCAGGCGATCCTCGACGGGCTCTGGTCCGATCTGCTGCCGGGGATCACCCTCGACGGCACGGTCCCGGAGATCATCGAGCGGATCATCGGCACCTACGTCCGCTGGGCACGGGCCCATCCGGCTCTCCACCTCGCCGCCGACCACGACATCGACGGCGGTGACGACGGCCCCTTCCAACAGGGGATGGAGCAGCTCGCGGGCCGGATCTCGGCGATCGTCGGCACCGCCGTCATCGCTCTCGGGGGCAACCCCACCGAGGAGGAGGCCGAGGCGCTCGACCCGCTGATCTACGGCCTGGTCGGCGCCGTCTTCGGTGCCGTGCGCCGCTGGCTGACCCGCACCAGCGAGCGCCTGCCCGCCGAGACGCTGGAGCGGCTCACCGCCCAGTCGATCTGGTTCGTCATCGACGGTCACGCCCGTGGGTTCGGGATCGAGCTCGACCCCGACCTTCCTCTGGAAGAACTCCTGTCCAAGGACATCCTCGCGGTATAGCCTCCCGGTATCACCCGGCCGTACGGCCGTTCATTCCAGGAGATGACCATGCCCCACATGCGCAGACTCTCGATCGCCGTCACCGCAGGCCTGGCGGCCACCGCCGGACTGGCCGTCCCGCTCAGTCCGGCCACCTCGGCCCCGGGCAGCGGCTCCTCCGAGGGCACCGCCCGTGTCTTCATGGTCAACCCGGTCCAGTCCAGCAACGACCAGGGCCTGACCGACCAGAAGGACGCCGCGAGCGCCGTCCCGGACAGTGCCTACGCCCAGGTCCCGCTCACCCACCTGGATGGCTCGGGCTACCTCCGCGGTGACTACGCGGTCGTCGAGTCGAGCACCGGCACTCCCGCGCGCTCGGCCACCAACAGCTTCTCCTACGACCGCCACCAGGACCAGTTCGAGCAGGTCATGGGCTACTTCTGGGTCACCCGTGCGCAGACCTACCTGCACACCCTCGGCTTCGGCGAGACGCTCCCCGGCGTCCTGAACGAGCCGTTCTCGGTCAAGATCAACCAGTACGGCGGCGACAACTCCTACCAGACCGACAAGCCCTACCGGATCCGGCTGGGCAAGGGCGGTGTCGACGACGCCGAGGACGCCGAGGTGATCGTCCACGAGTACGGCCACGCCGTCCACGCCAGCCAGGTGCCCGGCTACGGCAGCAGCCTGGACGCCGGCGCGATCGGGGAGTCGTTCGGCGACTATCTCGCCGTCACCGTCGGGCTCGACGCCGCCGCTGAGTTCGGCTGGCCGGTCGCCGCCGACCCGTCCTGCCCGATGGACTGGGACTCGACCTCCTACACCGACGCCCCGCACTGCATCCGCAGCTTCCACCTCGACCTGACCCTCGAGGACCGCCGCAACCAGGTGCACTACGACGGCCAGATCTGGAGCCAGGCGCTGTGGGAGATCCGCGAGGGCTACCAGGACCTCGGCCTCACCACCCGCGACTGGGACACCACGCTGATCTACTCGCAGTTCTCCTACGCCGCCGACACCAGCTTCCAGGCCGCGGCCGCCGAGACGTACGCCGCAGCCGCGGCTCGCGACGGCCAGGCCGCCGCCGACCTCGTCCGCGACCGGTTCGCCGCCCGGGGGATCACGTTCTGACCCTCACCTCACTCCGCTAGGCCTCGCGCAGATAGGCGAGGACGGCGGAGACGCGTCGGTCGGTGGTCGGGTCGAGCCGGAGCTTGGCGAAGATGTTGCCGACATGCTTGCGCACGGCGGCCTCGGAGACGAAGAGGGTGGTGGCGATGCTGCCGTTGGTACGGCCTTCGGCCATCAGGCCCAGGACCTCGCGCTCGCGCTCGGAGAGCACGTCGAGCGGACCGTCGGGCTGGTGCCGGTTGAGGAGGCCGCGTACGACCTGGGGGTCGACGACGGTCTCGCCGCCGGCCACCCGGTCCAGGCTGTCGAGGAAGTCCCGGACGTGGCCGACCCGGTCCTTGAGCAGGTAGCCGACGCCGCCGCCACCGGTGGTGTCGAGGAGCTCGGCGAGATAGGCGTCGGCGACGTAGGCCGAGAGCACCAGGACGGCCAGGTCGGGGTGCCGCCGGCGGAGCTCGGCGGCGGCGCGCAGCCCCTCGTCGGTGTGGGTCGGCGGCATCCGGATGTCGGTGATGACCACGTCGGGGCGGGTGTGGTCGGTGAAGGCGAGCAGGGCGTCCGCGTCCCCGACCGCGGCGATGACCTCGTGGCCTGCTCGCTCGAGGATGGCGAGGAGGCCCTCGCGCAGCAGCGCGGCGTCCTCGGCCAGGACGATCCTCAGGGGAGCGTGGTCGGGCACGTCATCCTCACTTCCGTCGGTCCGCCCGGTGGGCTGGTGACCTCGAGGTGGCCGTCCAGGGCGGCCAGCCGGGTGGCCAGGCCGGCCAGCCCGCCTCCGGGACGCACGGCGGCGCCGCCGGCGCCATCATCGCGTACGCCGACCTCCAGCCGGTCACCGGTGACGTGCCCCTCGACGCGGGCGGAACGGGCACCGGCATGGCGGACGGCGTTGGTGAGTGCCTCGGCGACCAGGAAGTACGCCGCGGCCTCGACCGGCGCCGGCAGCCGGCGCTCGACCCGCAGGTCGACCGAGACCGGGATCCCGGAGGCGTCGGCGAGCTCGCGGACGGCAGCGGTGAGCCCGTGGTCGACCAGCACCCGCGGATGGATCCCGCGGACGGTGGCGCGAAGCTCGGCCAGCGCCGTCTCGGCCTGGGCGTGGGCCTGCCGGACGAGGTCGAGCCCGTTGCCCTCGGGCACCTCCAGCTCGGCGAGGCCGAGGGTCATGGTCAGCGCGACCAGCCGCTGCTGCGCGCCGTCGTGGAGGTCGCGCTCGATCCGGCTGCGCTCGGTCTCGAAGGCGTCGACGAGGTCGACGCGCGAACGGCGCAGCTCGGCGACGGCCGCGGCCATCCGGGTCTGGGCCGGTTCGAGCAGGAGCCGGGCCAGGCTGGCCTGGGCGGCGGCGAGGAGGGTGGCGGCGTAGAGGCCGGCGATCAGCAGCACCAGGCCCGGGACCACGGCGATCCAGGCCTCCGTGGGAGTGGTGAGCTGCCAGGGGCCGAACGCGACGGGAGCGTCGAGCCGGACCAGGACCGGGGCGAGCACCAGGACACCCGGGATGGTGATGATCAGGTTGATCGCGACGGCGTCGACCACCCACAGCACCGTGCCGACCAGCACGGTGTAGCCGACCTCTGGCCCGGAGATCCGCAGCCGGCGCAGAGCCCGGAGCCGGTCGTTCCAGGCGATCGGCTCCGGCGGCTCGGCCGGAGCCGGTCGTGCCTCGGGGAGAACCAGCCGGAGGCGTACCCGCTCCATGTCGGCGACGAACGCCGCCAGCAGCGGGATCCCGGCCAGAACCAGCACCCCGACCAGGAGGACCAGGGTGAGCAGCCCGACGCCGACCAGCACGAACAGCAGGAAGGCGACGACGAGACCGATCAGAGCGCTCGAGGCCAGGTAGGCCAGGGCGCGCCAGGGCCAGCTGGAGGCGAGCAGCCGCCAGGGGGAGGAGCGCAGCGCGGCCCAGACGTCGGGTGGTGGTCTCATGACTCTCGAGCCTAGGCACTCAGCACCCGTTGTGGGGTAGCGCACGCGCTACCCCACCGTGGCGTCCGCGCCCGGGTGTACCCCACGGATGACGCGTTTGCTGGAACCATGACCGCCACCATCCCGGCCGCCGTCCACGCGGCCCGGCCGCCCGGCCCGCCCGCCGTCGTCCTCGACGACGTCACCCGCACCTACCGGTCCCGCTCAGGCAAGGTCGACGCCCTGCGGGGCGTGAGCCACGCCTTCGCCTCCAAGACGTTCACCGCGATCATGGGGCCGTCGGGATCGGGCAAGTCCACGCTGATGCAGATCGCGGCCGGCCTCGACCGGCCCACCCGGGGCCGTGTCCGGGTCGCCGGCACCGACCTGGCCGGCCTGAACCGGACGACCCTGACCAGGCTGCGACGCGAGATGATGGGCTTCGTCTTCCAGCAGTACAATCTGCTCGACGCTCTCACCGCCTACGACAACGTCGCCCTCCCCGCCCGTCTCGCCGGCCGACGTCCGGATCGCGCCGAGGTGATCGCAGCGCTCGATCAGGTCGGTCTGCACGGGCTCGCCAGGAGGCGGCCGCCGGAGCTCTCCGGTGGCCAGCAGCAGCGCGTGGCCATCGCGCGTGCGCTGCACGCCCGGCCCGCGGTGCTCTTCGCCGACGAGCCCACCGGTGCCCTGGACCGCCACGCCGGCCGCGACGTGCTCGAGCTGCTGCGGAACCTCGTCGACGCGCCGGTGACCCACGGGGTGGCGCAGACGGTCGTGATGGTCACCCACGACCCGCTCGCCGCCTCGTACGCCGACAGCGTGCTGTTCCTCGCCGACGGCCGGGTCGTGGGGCAGATGGAGCGCAGCGACCCCGCCCGGATCGGCGCGCGCATGGCCGAGCTGGAGCCTGTTCGATGAGCTTGGTCTCGCTGGCCGCGCACAGCCTGAAGAGCCTGCGTCAGTCCTGGCCCCCGTACGCCGGTGCCGCCGTCGCCCTCGCCGGCGGCATCGCCCTGATCACCCTCGCCACCAACATGCTGGGAGCGCTCGGCACCGCCACCGACGGGCTGGATCCGCAGACCCGGACGCAGATCGACGACCTGGGGTCGCTGTTCGGCATCATGGCCGGGATCTCGCTCTTCCTGGCGCTCTTCGTGGTCTCCTCGACCTTCGGGTTCGTGGTGGCCACCCGGCGCCGCGAGCTCGGCCTGCTCCGCCTGCTCGGTGCCACCCCGCGCCAGGTGCGGACCCTGCTGCTCGGAGAGGCGCTCGCGGTCGCGGCGCTCGGCACCGTCGCCGGCTGCCTGCTCGGCACTGCCGTGACGGTGCCGGTGCTGCGCATCCTGCACCAGGCCGGTGTCACGCCGGTCCTGCTCGTGATGCCGAGCCAGGGCACCGGATGGGCGATCGCCGCCTCCTGCGGTGTCGGCGTCGCCCTGGTCGGTGCCTGGCGCGCGGGCGCCCGGGCCGGACGTACGCAGCCGGTCGAGGCGCTCCGCGACGCGGTCCTCGAGCGACGACGGCCCACGGTGGTCCAGGGGCTGGTCGCGCTCACCGCGGCCGGCGCGCTGGTCGCGACCGCCGTGCTCGCTCCCGAGATGCCGCTGCTGTTCGCCCTGCTCGTGGGCATGTTCCTGCCGATCGTCGCCGTGATCGGCGCCAACGCGGTGGGCGGCCTGCTCTACACCGAGCTCGCGGCGTACGCCGGTGCCACGGTGGCGGGACGGGACCCGGCGGCCCACCTGGCTCGCGACCTCGCCCGTACCAGCAGCCGGATGACCGCCGCGGTGGCGGCGCCGGTGGTGGCCATCATGGCGGTGGCCGGCTCGATGGTGCTCGCGGTCGGGGCGACCGCAGACTGGAGCGAGGGCGCCGACCGGGCCGCGCTCAGGTCGGAGCTGGTCGTCGAGCAGGCGGAGCGCCCCGAGCGGATCCGGGACGTGCCCGGGGTGGGTGTGAGCGACGTCCGCCGCACGGCGCAGGTCGGGTTCGGGGGCGGTCCCGAGGACGTCGAGGTCGTCGATGTCTCCAGCGCTGCCGCGACGCGCAGCCTGCAGGCGACGCGGGGGAGCCTCGCCGACCTGCACGGACGGGCGATGGCGGTCACCGCCTCCTACGTCACCGACCTCGGCGGCCGGGTCGGCCAGACCCGCCGGATGCGCATCGACGGCCGGGCCGTCAAGGTGCGCCTGGTCGCCGTCGTCCCCGACGCCCCGAACCTGTGGAGCGACATCATCGTGCCCGACGACCTGCCCCGCATCGACCGGGTCGCCCGCGAGACCGGAACGGTCTTCGTGCGCACCGACGCCGGCGCGGACCTCGCCGGGACCGCACGGTCGATCCGGGACACCGGAGCCGAGGTGAGCACCGGCAAGGAGTGGGTCGGTGCCGTCTCGGCCGAGGCGCGCGAGATGAACACGGTCGTGCTGTGGGTGATGCTCGGCCCGGCCGGGGTCTACGCCGCGATCGCGGCCGTCAACGCGGTCCTGATCGGGGCGAGCCAGCGCCGCCGCCAGACGGCCACCGCCCGGCTCGTCGGCGCCACCCCGGCCCAGGTACGCCGCACCGCGCTCTGGGAGACGGTCTTCACCGGCGCCGGCGCTCTGCTGGTCGGCGGCGCGGTCACCGGATTCACCGGCTGGCTGTTGCGGCAGGCGGTGGTGCGCGACGTGCCCGAGGCGCCGCTGACGTTCCCCTGGCAGGCCCTGTCCGGGATCACCGCGGCCTGCCTGGTGGTGCTGCTCGCGGCCGCCGTCGCCGGGGCGTACGCGCTGCGGGGTGGGGAAGCGGCCGAATAAGCCTGTGAGGAGTTAAGTAGTGTTTGCCGCGTGACAGAGATGGACGGCGTACTCACCCAGGACGGCATCGGCGAGGGCGACGGTCTGGAGCGGCTGTGGACCCCCTACCGGATGGCCTACATCCGCGGCGAGAACAAGCCCACCGACCCCTCGGAGACGAAGTGCCCGTTCTGTCGGGTGCCGACCCTCGAGGATGCCGAGGGGCTGGTCGTCCACCGTGGCGAGACCTGCTTCGTGGTGCTCAACCTCTACCCGTACGCTCCGGGCCACATGATGGTGTGCCCCTATCGCCACATCGCCGGCTACGTCGAGACCACCGACGAGGAGGCGGCCGAGATGGCGGTGCTGACCAAGCAGGCCGTACGCACCCTCGCCGACGTCTCGCGGGCCGAGGGCTTCAACATCGGGATGAACCAGGGCACCGCGGGCGGCGCCGGCATCGCCGCCCACCTGCACCAGCACATCGTGCCCCGGTGGGTCGGCGACCAGAACTTCATGCCGATCATCGGCCGCACCAAGACCCTGCCGCAGCTGCTGACCGACACCCGCGCCCTGCTCGCGCAGGCGTGGGCGTCGGCCTAGCAGGTCGACCTGGGGCTCAGACGATCGCCCAGGCCACGGCGGCGGCCGCGAAGCCGACGATCGAGAGCACCGTCTCCAGGACGGTCCAGGTCGCCAGCGTCTGCTTCACGGTCATGTTGAAGTAGCGAGACACGATCCAGAAGCCACCGTCGTTGACGTGGCTGAGGATGATCGAGCCGGCGGCGATCGCGACGGCGATCACGGCGAGCTCGGGCTGCGAGTAGCCGGTGCCGAGGGTCGGCGCGATGATGCCGCCGGTGGTCACGATCGCCACGGTCGCGGAGCCCTGGGCGATCCGGAGCGCGCAGGAGATGACGTAGGCCAGCAGCAGGATCGGCAGGCCGGCGTCGGAGAGCACCTCGGCGAGCGCGGCGCCCACTCCGGTCGCGGAGATCACCGCGCCGAAGAAGGCGCCGGCGCCAACGACGAGCAGGATCATGCCGACCGGCCGCAGCGAGGCGCCGGTGAACTCCGAGATCTCCTCGAGGCTCATCCCGCGCCGCAGGCCGAGCAGCCAGAAGGCCAGGAGCACGGCGATCGTGAGCGCGATCGCCGGGTTGCCGAAGAAGGTGAGCACATTCAGCAGCCGGCCCGGGTCGAGCAGCATCGTGCCGAACGTCGCGCCGAGGATCAGGACCAGCGGCACCGCGATCACCCCGAGGACGAGAGCGAGCGAGACCGGAGCCGCGTGCGTCCTGGCCTGATCCTGCTCCGCCTCGGTCTCGGCGACCAGGAACTCGTCGGGCACCGAGACCTGGACGCGCGGCGCGATCCACATCGGGAAGAGGATCCCGGCGGCGGCGAACGCGGGCAGGCCGCACAGCAGGCCCATGATGATCAGCCAGCCGAGGTCGACGCCGAGAAGACCGCCCAGCGCCGTCGGGCCGGGGTGGGGCGGCAGGAACGCGTGGGTCATCGACAGACCCGCCAGGACGGGGAGGGCGTAGAGGACGAGCGACTTGCCGCCGCGGTGAGCGGCGACGTAGACCAGCGGCGCGAGCACGAAGATGCCGATGTCGAAGAAGACCGGGATGCCGAAGATCAGGCCGACCAGGCCCATCGCGGCCGGGGTGCCGCGCTCGCCGAAGAGGCCGATCAGCCTCGAGGCGAGCACGTCGGCGCCGCCGGAGCGCTCGAGCAGCGACCCCAGCACGGTGCCGAGACCGATGATGAGCGCGATGTGGCCGAGTACGCCGCCGAAGCCGGTCTCGATGAGCGACTCCTTCGCGGAGAGGGCGGAGCCCACCATCTGCTCGACGGACAGGCCTGCGGCGACGGCGAGCCCGATGCCGCTGATGAAGAGCGCGATGAAGGGTTCGAGCTTGACCTTGATGATCAAGAGGAGGAGCACGGCGATCGCCGCGGCGCAGAGCAGCAGCAGGCCGGTCGTGCTTGTCTGGAGCCAATGCATGGTTGGTTCTCCCGTGTGAGGGTGGGGGATGGATTCAGCGCAGAGCTGCACGGAACCGGGCGGCGTTGGTGGTGATCTGCTCCCACCGGGCCTCGTCGACGTCGGCGGGCTGAACCACCGACGTCCCGGCGGTCACGGCGAGGGCGCCGGCCCGCAGGAACTCCGCGGCGTTGTCTTCGTCGACTCCGCCGGAAGGGATCAGGGCGACCTCGGGGAACGGTCCACGCAGGTCGGAGAGGTGGTGCGGGCCGACGGCCCGGGCCGGGAAGATCTTGACCGCGTCGGCACCGAGCGCGGTCGCGGCGAGCACCTCGGTCGGGGTGAGCGCGCCGAGGACGACGGCCGCACCCGCGGCGTGACCCTGCGCCACGATCTCGGCCGCCTCCGGCGGCAGGCCGGGCGTCACCAGGAACCGGGCGCCGGCCGCGAGCGCCGAGCGGGCCTGGTCGGCGGTGACCACCGTCCCGGCGCCGACGACGATGTCGTCGTCAGCGCGAGCAGCGACGTCGGCGAGCAGGTCGGTCAGACCCGGTGTCGTGTAGGTCAGCTCGACAGTCCGGATGCCCCCGGCGGCCAGCGCGTGGCAGAGCGCGACGGGATCCTCGATCCGCGAGGCGCGTACGACGACGAGCGCCTGGTCGGCCCGGAGCGTCTCGATCACGGGGTGGCTCATCGGGGGCGGGTCCCTTCGTCGGTGCGGCGCAGCGCCCTTCCGGGCAGTGCGGCGGTGCGGTGGCCGTCCTCGATGACGGCGGTGCCGTTGACAAGCACCCAGTCGATGCCGCGCGCCTGCTGGCGCGGCTGCTCGAACGTGGCGGTGTCCTGGACGGTGTCGGGGTCGAGCAGCACCAGGTCGGCGGCGTACCCCTCCCGGACGAGGCCACGCTCGTGCAGCCCGAGCCTGGCCGCCGGGCGGCCGGTGAGGTGGTGGACGCAGTCGACCAGGTCGAGGACCCCGAGGTCGCGTACGTAGCGGGCGAGGTAGCGGGGGAAGGTGCCCCAGGCGCGCGGGTGCGGGCGCTCGCCGACGAGGATCGCGTCGCTGCCGCCGCAGTGGGTGCGGTGCCGCATGATCGTCTGCACGTTCTCCTCGTGGCCGACGTGCTGGAGGATCGTGGTGGCCAGCCGGTCGCGGACGAGCAGGTCGAAGAAGACGTCCGTGGCCACCTGACCGGTCTCCTCGGCGATCTCGGCGACGGTGCGGCCGACGTGGCCGGACAGCTCCGGGTTGCGTACGCCGCTGATCTGGATCGTGCGCCAGTCGGTGACGCAGCCGTGGCAGCCGTCGGTGCCGACGTGGTCGAGCTCGTGCGCGATCCGGGCGCGGTCGCCGGGGTCCACGATCCGCGCGAGCAGGGCATCGGGGCCACCGGAGGTCGACCAGCTGGGCAGCACGGCGCTGAGCGTGGTCGCGCCCGGCAGGTAGGGGTAGGTGTCGAGGGTGATGTCGACCCCGTCGGCCAGGGCCGCGTCGATGAGGTCGACGAGGTCGCCGGCCCGCCCGCGGTTGGGGTCGAAGTTCATCGTCGCGTGGGTGAGGTGGAGGGCGCACCCGGAGGCCCTGGACACGGCGATCATCTCGGCGTACGCCTCCAGCGCACCGGCCCCGTAGGAGCGGTGGTGCGGGCTGTAGTAGCCGCCCGCATCGGCGACGACCCGGCACAGGGTGGCCAGCTCCGCGTCGTCGGCGAACATGCTCGGCGGGTAGGTCAGGCCGCTGCTCATCCCCACCGCGCCCTCCTCGAGACCGACCCGGAGCAGCCGCGCCATCTCGGCGATCTCGGCGGTGGTCGCCGGCCGGTTGTCCGGACCGACGACCATGAGCCGCAGGGTCCCCTGCGGAACGAGGTACGCCGCGTTGCACGCGATCCCGCGGTCGAGCCGGTCCAGGTAGCCGGCGACGGTGTCCCAGTCGAAGTCGAAGTCGTCGGGCTCGCCGTTCCACCCCGCGATCTGCCGGCGCAGGTGGGCTCGCGTGGCTGGGTCGGCGGGCGCGAAGGAGAGGCCGTCCTGCCCGACGACCTCGAGGGTGACGCCCTGGCTCACCTTGGCGGTGTGGTCGGGGTTGACCAGGATCTGCAGGTCCGAGTGCGCGTGCATGTCGATGAACCCCGGGGTCAGCGCCCGCCCGGCGGCATCGACGGTGCGCCGTGCGGCCGGCGCCTGAGCACCGGTGTGGATGCCCGTGATCCGCCCGGCGTCGATGCTGACGTGGGCGTGGAACGCCGGGGCTCCGCTGCCGTCGATGACGGTCGCGTCGCGGATGAGGAGGTCGGTCATGGTGGGTCCTCTCTCAGAACCAGGTGCGCACGAGGTCGACGACGAGCGGGTCGTCGGCGTCGGCGTCGTCGAGGACCGGGACCAGGCTCCACTTGTCGAAGGCGGTGCACGGGTGCGAGAGCCCGAGGCGGAGCTCGTCGCCGATCAGGACGGGTGCCTCGGTGTCGGGGTCCCACCGGAGGAAGCCGTGCTGGTCGTTGAGCGCGGTCACCTCGACGCCGGTGAGGGGGGTCGCGGGGGAGCCGGTCTCGCGCACCCGAAGGAGCTGGACCTCGGGCAGGCCCTCGTCGAAGGGCAGGTCGCGCTTGCCCGCGTCGAAGAGCGCGAGTCCCGGCTCCGGCTGTGAGGAGATCCGCACCCAGCCGTGGAGGGCGCTGCGCAGGCCCGGACCGGTGGTCCGCGGTGAGCTGCCGAGGGGCGAGATGGTGCGGTAGAACCCGTCGTCGTGGGTGATGTAGGCGCCGCTGCGCAGCACCACACGGGCCTCCTCGTCGGCCACCAGCGGCGCGAGCGCGTCGGCCACCTGCTCGAAGTAGGCGCTGCCGCCGGCGCTGACCACCGGCGTCCGGCCGGCGGGCAGCAGGCCGGAGATCCGCCGGTGCAGGGAGACCAGGCTGTCGACGTACGCATGGACGACGCCGAGCGCGGCCGCGTCGGTGGTGTGGGCGAGGGCGCCCTCGTAGCCGGTGACGCCGGCGAGCTCGAGGTGGGGCGAGGCGGCGATCGCCTCGGCGACGGCGACGGCGGTCGCCTCGTCCCGGGCGCCGGTGCGGCCGCCCGCGGCTCCGCGCTCGACCAGGACGGCCAGCGGGCGTCGGGTGCCGACCTGCGCGGCATGGGCCGCGAGCGCGTCGTGCATCAGGGCCACCGTGCGTGGCGAGTCGGCCCATACCAGGACCTCCAGGCCGGGTTCCTCGGTGATCTGGTCGGAGATCCAGCGCAGTGTGAGCGGCGAGACGATCGCGTTGGCCACGATCACCCGGGAGAGGCCGAAGGCGCGGGCGATGGCGAGCTGGGGGAGGTTCGCCACGGTGATCGCCCAGGCGCCGGCGGCGAGCTGCTCGGCCCACAGCTGCGGAGCCATCGTCGTCTTGCCGTGCGGAGCCAGGGCGATGCCGCGCTCCGCGCACCAGGCGGCCAGCACGTCACGGTTGTGGCTCATCGCGACCCGCGAGAGGGAGAGCACGGGCGTGGGCAGCTGCGAGAGCCGCGGCGCCGCCTCGAGCACCTCGGTGACTGTACGTCCCCACAGCGCGGGTGGGATCGCCTTGTGGCGCCAGTCGACCCGCTCCTCGCGCAGTGCCGCGACGGCCGTCGTGTCGATGTGGGCTGCCGGGTGATCCATGGCCCGTCCTTCCTTCGTTGCACATTATGCAACAGTGATTGCGTAATTCGATTCGTTAGTTGTAGCATCGGCCACACCGGGCGTCAACGGCTCGGCGGAGAACCAACAGGGGAGGAGCTCCATCCGTGGGCAGTAGCGGAGACGTGCGAGTGGTCTGTCTCGGGGAGGCGATGGTCGTGCTGCGTCCGGAGGGCGACCAGTCGCTCGCCGCGGCGACGACCCTGCGCCGTTCGGTCGGTGGCGCCGAGGCCAACGTGGCCGGAGCCCTGACCGCGCTCGGGGTGCGGACCGCCTGGGTCTCGCGGCTCGGCCAGGACCCGTTCGGCGACGTCGTGACCGAGGACCTGGTCGCCCGCGACGTGGACGTCGAGGCAGAGCGCGATCCCGAGCGGCCCACAGGGCTCTACCTGAAGGAGCCCGCCCCCGGCGGCAGCCGCATGCACTACTACCGGGCAGGCTCCGCGGCGGCCGCGATGGACGCCGATCTGCTCGATCGCCCCGAGGTCGCGCGAGTGCTGGCCACGGCCGAGGTCGTGCACACCTCCGGCATCACCCTCGGAATCCTCGAGGAGGGTTCGGCGCTGGTCGCCCGCCTGCTGGCGTTGCGTGACGAGCTCGGCTTCCTGCTCAGCGTCGACCTCAACTGGCGTCCGGCGCTATGGGCCGGCCGCGACACCACGCCCCTGCTCGATCTGCTCCGGGCGGCCGACGTCGTCCTGCTCGGCGCCGACGAGGCTCGCGCGGCGCTCGGCGCGGACACCCCTGAGGACCTGCGTGAGCTCGTGGGCCAGCGGCCGCGGCTCGTGATCAAGGCCGACTCGCACGCCGCTGGAGAGCACGACCCGGACGGGCGCACGACCGAGGTGTCCGCTCTCCGCGTCGATGTCGTGGAGCCGGTGGGCGCCGGTGACGGCTTCGCGGCCGGCTATCTCGCCGCACTCGTCGACGGCGCCGGTCCGGTGGGCCGACTGCGCCAGGGTCACCTGGTCGCCGCGGGCGTGCTGGCCGTGGCCGGTGACCATGCGACACCGCCACCCGAGGACGTACGTTCGCGGCTGCTGGAGTGCTCCGAGAGCGACTGGGCCGCGACCCGGGTCAGCGCCCCCGGCATCGACTCCCCGGCGCTCGCGGTGCGGGAGGGGATCCGATGAGCCAGAGTCTCTCCCGCGCGCTGCAGATCCTCATCGAGCTCGGTGAGGGCGAGCGTTCGCTCGACCAGGTGGCCGCCAGCCTCGAGGTCCACAAGACCACCGCGATGCGGCTGCTGCACACCCTGGAGGCCGACCGCTTCGTACGCCGCGACGACCGCCAGCGCTACCACCTCGGCTCCCGGCTGTTCGCGCTCGGCGGCGCCGCGCTCGCCCAGCACGCGATCCGCGACGTGGCCCAGCCCCACCTGGCCCGGCTCGCGGCCGAGACGGGCGGCCAGGCCGTCCACCTGGCTGCGTACGAGAACGGCACGGCCATCTATCTGGCCAAGGTGGAGAGCACCCACGCCGTGCGGATGTACTCCCGCGTCGGTCTGCCCGCCGCGCTGCACGCGACCGCGGTCGGCAAGGTGCTGGTCGCCGACCTGCCGCCGGGGGAGCGCGACGCCGTGATCGCGGGCATCGAGTTCCGGCCCTTCACCAGCCGCACCATCGCCGACGCGGCGGGTTACCGCGAGGTGCTCGCCCGCACGCGCGAGCAGGGCTGGGCCGAGGACGCCGCCGAGCACGAGGACTTCATCAACTGCGTCGGGGCGCCCGTACGCGACGAGGCCGGGCGCGTGGTCGCCGCGGTCTCCGTCTCCGTGCCCGACGTCATCCTGCCCCGCGAGGGGGTGCGCGCCCTGGTGCCGCAGCTCCTCGCCGCCACTGAAGCGATCTCCGCCGACTGGGCCGGCCGGAGCTCATGACACCACCCGAGAGGAACCACATGTCCGACATTTGCATCTCCACCGACCAGGCCCCTGCCCCCGCGCACACCTTCTCCCAGGGGGTCGTCCGCGGCGGCCTGATCCAGGTCTCCGGCCAGGGCCCGGTCGACCCCGCCACGAACGAGTACCTGTTCCCCGGCGACGTGAAAGCCCAGACCGTCCGCACCTTGGCGAACGTCGAGGCCATCTTGGCCGCCGCCGGCGCGGGCTTCGAGGACGTACTCATGCTCCGGGTCTACCTGACCACCCGCGACGACTTCGCCGCGATGAACGAGGCCTACGGCGAGTTCATCGGCTCGCGGGTCGCCGAGGGCGGCATCCTCCCGTGCCGCACCACCGTGATGACCGGCCTGCCGCGTGAGGAGATGCTCGTCGAGATCGACGCGCTCGCCGTGGCCCGTTAGCCGATGACCCGGGCGAGCTCCCGGCTGAGGTAGGGCGCCAGGGTGCGGGCGTAGCGCGAGGTGATGTGGTTGCCGTCGCGGTAGACGATGACGTTGCCGATCACCGCCGGGCAGACCTCGTCCCCGCAGAACAGGCGGGTCAGGTCGACCAGGTGCGCGTTGGGATCGCGCGGGACCGCGTCACGGTGCGGGTCCTCGACGAGTACGTCGGTGCGCGGCCGCCCGCACGCCTCGCCCGCGGTCTCGGGGGAGTGCCGCTGGATACAGCCCAGCGTGGTGCGGAGGTAGGCGGCGTTGTCGGGCTCGAACATCGGGTTGTCGACGAGCGCGATCACCGGGACCCGCTTCGAGGGCCGGTGGCTCCAGGCCTCGACCAGACCGTTGACCGTGGACTCGTACGGCGTCTCGCCGGCCAGCGGCTGGGTCGTCTTGCGGGCCGAGTGGGTCACGATGATCGCGTCGAGGTCGTGTTGTTCGGGGGCGCGCAGGTAGGCCTCGAGCTGCCGGTTCCACTCCGCGCAGGCGGGGCGGTTGTCGGAGATGTTCTGCCCGAGCGGCCGGGTGTTCCAGTGGCAGGCGGCGCGGGCGGCGACGTCGATGCGCCAGTTGCGCTGGTCGCCGATCAGGTCGAGCGCGCCGACCGGGGCGACCGCATGGGAGTCGCCGACCATCAGCAGCCGCTTCTGGTAGCCCTCGACCGTCCCGTTCGGACAGGCGGTGAAGCGCACCGGACGCTCCTCGAAGGACCAGCACTCGCCCCGGTTCTCGTCGTCCGCGCCGATCGCGGCCACCGCCGGGATCAGCTGGCCGCGCAGGTCGGGGTTGCGGCACGAGCCTTCCGCGGAGCTCACCTCCAGCGCGGACGCACCGAGACACTCGGTCGTGAACGGGTCGGCGGTGGCGAGCCGGGCCGCCGCCGCGATCGCCCTGTCCTCCGAGTGGTCGATCGCGGCAAGCCCGCTCCAGCCGGCCCCGACCGCGACCACGAGGGCGGCCAGGGTGGCGACCAGGGCTCGTGGACCGCCGGGTCTGATGACGTACGTCTGGACCTGGCGGGTGACGAGGCGGTTGGTCGCCCAGGCGAGCAGGATCGAGACGATCAGCACGCCGGCGGCCGAAGCGATGGTGAGCCGCTCCTCGCCGCTGTAGTAGAGCCAGGCGATCAGCAGCGGCCAGTGCCACAGGTAGAGCTCGTAGGAGATGTCGGCGACGAACCGCAGTGGAGGTGTCTCCAGCAGGCGCCGCGGCCCACGCGGTGACGGGGTGGAGCCGACCATCACCAGCAGCGCCCCCGCGACCGGCCACAGGGCCGGCGGCCCCGGGAAGTGGTCGGCGCCGTCCATCACGAAACCGCAGGTCACGACCAGGGCGAGCCCGGTCCACGCGGCGTACGGCTTGATCGTCTCGGGCAGGCTCAGGCGCCGCAGAGCGAGCGCGGCCAGGGCGCCGGCGGCGATCTCCCAGAAGCGGGTGAGGGAGTTGAAGTACGCGGCCGCCTGGTCGGTCCCGGAGACCTTGATCGCGTAGGCGAAGGAGAGCGTGAAAGCCACCGTGGTCAGCACGAACAGCACCCGCGCGAGGCTGAGCCGCCCGCGCAGTCGGCCGCGGGCCACCACGCGGAGGGCCAGGGCGAGCCCGACGACCACCAGCGGCCACAGCAGGAAGAACTGCCCCTGCACCGCGAGCGACCAGAAGTGCTGCACCGGCGTCGAGGACGGCCCGGCGGCGCCGTAGGAGAGCTGGCTGGCGATGAGCTCCCAGTTGAGCGTGTACGTCGCGGCCGCCACGATCTCGCGCGTGGTCTGCGCCCACAGCGTCTGCGGCATGAAGGCCACCATCAGCGCCGCCGTCGCGGCCAGCACGATCAGCGCCGGCGCGGCGAGCCGCGCGAACGTACGTCCGTAGTGCTCGCCCAGCCTCACCTGGTTGCGTTCGGCCCTGCCCACCAGCGACCGGGTGGCGAGGAAGCCGGAGATCACCAGGAAGACGTCGATCCCGCCCGAGACCCGGCCGTTGCCGAAGAGATGGAAGGCGACCACGAGCGCCAGGGCGATGCCGCGCAGGCCGTGGATCTCGCTGATGTGTCCAGAGGTGTGCCCAGATTTGGGGCTGTTGGGATCGCTGTCGGCCCGGCTGGTCGTGGGCGTGCGGAAATCCAAGATGGCGGTCACGTGATCGCTGTTCTAGTGGGCGTTGACGGGTGGGAGCCGTCGCACCGTAACGAGCAGCGGTGACGTGAAGGCGTACGGCCGTTATCAATCCGCCGTCGAGATCTCCTCAGAACCGCTTCATATCGCTGCTGAAGGAGATAGGTTGCACCCCGACGTGACATAGATCACACCCAGGACTGAGGAGTTCGACGATGAACACGCACAAGATCGGCCGCCTGATGGCGGTCGCAGCGGTGGCGACCCTGTCGACCGCATCGCTCGTGGCATGTGGAGGCTCGGATGACGATGGCGACTCGGGAGACTCGGGCGGCACCGACGTCGGAGTGATCCTGCCCGACGCGACCACGTCTCCCCGATGGGAGTCCCAGGACCGGCCCAACCTCGAGAAGGCGTTCGCCGATGCCGGCCTCGAGGCCACGATCCAGAACGCCCAGGGCGACACCGCGAAGTTCGGTCAGCTGTGCGACAGCATGATCAACGAGAACGTCAAGGTCATCATCATCACCAACCTCGACTCCGAGTCGGGCGCGGCCTGCCTGAAGAAGGCGGCGGACGCGGGCGTGACGAGCATCGACTACGACCGGCTGACGCTCAACGGCGGCGCCTCCTACTACGTCTCCTTCGACAACGTGAAGGTCGGCGAGCTGATGGGCGCAGGCCTCGACGCGTGCATCACCGAAGCGGGCAAGACCGGCGGCAACATCGTCTACGTCAACGGCGCGGCCACCGACAACAACGCGGCCCTGTTCAAGTCGGGCTACGAGAAGGCGCTCGAGCCGAAGATCGCCGACGGCACCTACAAGCTCGTCGGTGACCAGTCGGGCGAGTGGGACGCCACCAAGGCCGGTGAGGTCTTCGACCAGATGTACACCGCCAACGACGGAAAGATCGACGGCGTGGTCTCCGCCAACGACACCATGGCCGGCGGCATCATCGCGCGGCTGAAGGCCAACAACGCGCAGGGCAAGATCCCGGTGACCGGCCAGGACGCCTCGGTCGAGGGTCTGCAGAACATCCTGCAGGGCTTCCAGTGCGGCACCGTCTACAAGAACACCGAGCTCGAGGCCAAGGCTGCCTCCGACCTGGCGATCGCGCTGATCGAGGGTGACGAGGACGCCGCCGCGGAGCTGGCCACCGGCTCCGTGGAGGACACCGAGGCAGGCAAGGACGTGCCCTCGGTGCTCGCCGAGCCCGTCTGGGTCACCAAGGAGAGCGTCAAGACGGTCATCGAGGACGGTCAGGCCGACGCCGCCGAGGTGTGCGCCGGCGCGATCGCCGACCTGTGCACCGAGAACGGCGTGCCTCAGTGAGTTCGCTGCTGGAGCTGCACGGCGTCGAGAAGTCCTTCGGCGCCGTGCAGGTCCTGCGCGGAGTGGACCTCTCGGTGCAGGCGGGCCGGGTCACCGCGCTCGTCGGCGACAACGGCGCAGGCAAGAGCACCCTGGTCAAGGGAATGGCCGGGATCCATCTCTTCGACGCCGGTGACTACCTCTTCGAGGGAGAGCCGGTGAAGGTGACCAACCCCAAGGACGCCGCCGCGCTCGGGATCGAGGTCGTCTACCAGGACCTCGCGCTGTGCGACAACCTCGACGTCGTCCACAACATGTTCCTCGGCCGGGAGATGAAACGCCTCCGGCTGGTCGACGAGGACAGCATGGAGCAGCGCGCTCGCGAGACCCTCGACGGTCTCTCGGTGCGTACGCTGAAATCGGTGCGTACGCCGGTGGCCTCCCTCTCCGGTGGCCAGCGCCAGACCGTGGCGATCGCCCGCGCCGTGCTGTGGAACTCGAAGCTGGTCATCCTCGACGAGCCGACCGCGGCTCTCGGCGTGGCGCAGACCGAGCAGGTGCTCCGGCTCGTTCGTCGCCTGGCCGACCGGGGTCTCGGCGTCCTGCTGATCAGCCACAACCTCAACGACGTCTTCGAGGTCGCCGACGACATCGCGGTCCTGTACCTGGGCGGCATGGTCGGGCAGATCGAGGCCGCCTCCACCACGCGCGAGCGGGTGGTGCAGGCGATCACCACGGGCGTCGTTCCCGAGGGAGGTGCGGCATGAGTATCGACACCGATGACCCGACCATCGCTGCGGCACCGGACCCGGAGCCCGACAACTCGCTTGCCGGGATCTTCCGGGCCTACATGGCCAAGCTCAGGGGAGGCGAGGTCGGTTCGCTGCCGGCGGTGCTGGGTCTGATCGCGCTGGTCGTGGTCTTCTCCGCGCTGCGTCCCGAGCAGTTCACCAACTCGTTCAACTTCGCCAACCTGATCGGCCAGTCGGCAGGCGTGACCGTGCTCGCGATGGGCCTGGTCTTCGTGCTGCTGCTGGGCGAGATCGACCTGTCGGCCGGGTTCGCGGGCGGGACGTGCGCCGGGGTGCTCGGGGTGTGCCTGACCCGGCAGGAGTGGCCACTGGTCCCGGCGCTGCTGGCGGCTCTCCTCACCGGGGCGCTGATCGGCCTGCTCATCGGGCTGCTGGTGGCCAGGCTCGGGATCCCGTCGTTCGTGGTCACGCTGGCCGCGTTCCTCGGGCTGCAGGGCGTGCTCCTGACGATGATCGGCGAGGGCGGGACGATCCCCATCCGCAACGACTTCATCAACGGCCTCAACAACTCCAACCTGCCGGTCTGGCTCGGCTGGGTGCTCGGCGTCGTCTGCATCGTGGGCTATGCGGGCTCGACGTACGTCACCGATGCGCGCCGCCGCGCCAAGAACCTCACCGTGCAGCCGATCCTGCTGTGGGCGCTGAAGACCGGGCTGCTGACGGTCGTGGTGCTCGCCGTGGTCGGCTACCTCTCCGTCGAGCGCAGCCGCAACCCGGCGCTGACCTCGCTCAAAGGGGTACCCGTCTCGCTGGTGGTGATCGTGGGGCTGCTGATCATGCTCACGTTCATGCTGACCCGCACCGGCTGGGGCAGGCACGTCTACGCGGTCGGTGGCAACGCCGAGGCGGCACGCAGGGCCGGGATCAACGTGTTCCGGGTGCGCCTGTCGTGCTTCATCCTCTGCTCCACCATGGCGGCGGTCGCCGGCATCATGATCGCCAGCCGGACCAACTCGGTGAACCCGAACACGGGCGGCGAGACGACCCTGCTGTACGCCGTGGGCGCCGCCGTCATCGGCGGCACCTCGCTCTTCGGCGGCAAGGGCCGGGTCATCGACGCCGTCATCGGTGGCACCGTGGTGGCGGTCATCGACAACGGGATGGGCCTGCTCGACCAGCCCCAGGGCACCGTGTGGATGGTCACCGGCCTGGTCCTCCTGGTCGCTGCGAGCGTCGACGCGCTCTCCCGGCGCCGGGCATCGGCTACCGGGCACGTGTAGCGGGGCGTTCCTTCGTCACGGTATGCAGGCGAAGGCGCACATCCCCAGCGGAACTCCGCGCGGGATGTGCGCCTTTCGCTGCATACCCTGCTGAAGGTTCACGCCGGCGGCGCGGTGCTGCTGCGCACGACCAGCTCGGCGGGCAGCCGCAGGTGGCGCTCGGTCTGCTTGCCCTCCAGCAGTTCGAGCAGGAACCCGAGCGCGGCCCGGCCCATCTCGTGGAGCGGCTGGGCGACGGTGGTGAGCGGGGGAGTGGCGTCGCGGGCCTCGGGTACGTTGTCGAAGCCGATCACCGAGAGGTCCTCGGGCACGCGTAGGCCGAGCGAGCCGGCGACCTCGATGACCTTGATCGCGGAGATGTCGTTGGCGGCGAAGATGGCGGTGGGCCGTTCGCTGGCCGGGAGCGAGAGCAGCTCGCGGGCCGGTGCCTCGGCGAGCTCGGGGTGGTAGCCGCCCACCCGGATCAGGTCGGGGGAGACGCTCAGGCCCGCCTCGTAGAGGGCCTCACGGTAGCCCTGCTCACGCAGGCCGGCGGAGCGGAGGTCGGGGCGCCCGCCGAGGAACCCGATGCGCCGGTGGCCGAGCCCGACCAGATGGTCGACGGCGAGCCGGGCGCCGGTGACGTTGTCGGCGTCGACGGTCATCGGGCCGTCCGGTCCGGTGTGGGGGTCGATCGCGACGACCGGGATGGTGGTCTCGTCGGTGATGATCATCGACGGCGTGACCACGATCGCGCCGTCGATCAGGGTGTGACCGAGGCGGGAGAGCGAGCGGCGCTCCCAACCGGTGTGGTTGTGGGCGCCGGTGCGCCCGGCGTGGGCCAACAGCTCATAGCCGGTGCCGTCCAGAGCCGCCGAGATCCCTTTGAGGAGCTCGGCGGAGTAGGGCTCGAACTCGGCCACGAGCACGCCGATGACGCCGGTGGACTTGCGGCGCAGGCTCGAGGCGATCAGCGAGGACTGGTAGCCGAGCTCGTCGATCACCGCGAGGACCTTCTCGCTGGTCGCCTCGCTGACTCCGTAGCGCTCGTTGATCACCTTGGAGACGGTGGCCACCGAGACCCCGGCTTCCCGGGCCACGTCGGTGATCGTGACACGGCGGGGGCGGGGCTGGTCGAGCGTGCTCATGGCTCGACACTAGCCCACCTGGGGCATCCGGCAACCATCTACGAAAACGTTATCGACAACGATTGACACGACCGCCCGGTACGCGCCATGCTCGACCCCGACAATGTGGCGGCAGTCACATAACCCACACATCCAGAGCTGTGACGAAGAGGTCCCAAGATGTCGAGGAAGACACAAGCGCTCGCCGCGCTGTGCGCCGGATTGATGATTGCCGCCACCGGTTGTGGCGGCTCGGGCGACTCCGGTGGCGACGACAACACCATCATCTGGTGGCACAACTCCAACAACGACCCCGGCAAGGGGTACTACGAGCAGGTCGCGAAGGACTTCGAGGAGGCCAACCCCAGCGTCGATGTCAAGGTGCAGGCCTTCGCCCACGAGGACATGCTCACCAAGCTCGATGCCGCGTTCCAGAGCGGTGATCCCGAGCAGGTCCCCGACGTCTACATGGAGCGTGGCGGCGGCGAGCTCGCCGACCACGTCGAGGCGGGCCTGACCAAGGACCTGTCCGAGGACGCGGCCGACGAGATCGAGATGATCGGCGGCTCCGTGGCCGGTTGGCAGGTCGACGATAAGACGTACGCTCTGCCGTTCTCGATCGGCGTGGTCGGCTTCTGGTACAACAAGGACCTCTTCGCCGAGGCCGGCATCACCGCCGCGCCGACGACGATGGATGAGTTCGACGACGCCGTCGCGAAGCTCAAGGCCGCGAAGATCCAGCCCGTCTCCGTCGGCGCCAAGGACGCCTGGCCGGCCGCGCACTACTACTACTGGACCGCGGTCCGGGAGTGCTCCGAGGATGTCTTGACAGCAGCCGTCAAGAGCCTCGACTTCTCCGACCCCTGCTTCGCCAAGGCCGGCGACGACGTCGCCGACATCGTCGCGAAGGAGCCGTTCAACAAGGGCTTCCTCTCCACCGGTGCCCAAGAGGGTCCGACCTCGGCCTCCGGCCTCCTTGCGACCGGCAAGGTCGCCATGGAGCTGGCCGGCCACTGGGAGCCGGGAGTGATGCAGGGCATCACCGAGGACAAGAAGGGCCTGGGTGACAAGACCGGCTGGTTCTCGTTCCCGACCATCACCGGTGGCCAGGGCGACCCGGGCGCGCAGATGGGCGGCGGCGACGCCTGGGCCGTCTCCGAGGGTGCTCCGGACGCCTCGGTCGACTTCGTGAAGTACCTGCTCTCCACCGACGTCCAGAAGGGCTTCGCGGAGAACGGCATGGGTCTGCCGACCAACCCGGACGCGGTCGGCTCGCTGACCGACCCGGCGCTGGCCGACCTGATCAAGGTGCGCGACAGCGCGCCCTACGTCCAGCTCTACTTCGACACTGCTTTCGGCCAGTCCGTCGGAGGTGCCATGAACGACGCCATCGTCAACGTGTTCGCGGGCAAGGGCACGGGGGCTGACATCGTGACAGCCACCCAGGAAGCCGCGGACAAGGAAAAGTGAGCTGAGCCTGTGACGTACGACGTGACCGAGGCCGCTCCGGCGGTGTCAGGGCACGCCACATCGGACGCCCGGCGTACAGGTGCTGTACGCCGGGCGCCCGGGGGTTCCGGACCTCGTGGTGATGCCTGGCGCAAGCGCTTGGAGATCCTTGTCTTCGTAACCCCCGCACTCGCGCTCATCGCGCTCTTCGTCGCCTGGCCGATCGTCACCGCGGTGCGCTTCTCGGTCTATGACTGGAAGGGTTTCGGCGACCTGACCGACTTCGTCGGCCTGGAGAACTACGCCGAGGTCCTCGGCGACGAGGTCTTCCGCAGCGCGGTCGGCCACAACATGGTCATCGTGGTGGGCTCGATCCTGCTCCAGCTCCCGCTGGGTGTGGCCATCGCCCTCCTGCTCAACCGCAAGATGCGGGGCCAGGGCCTGCTGCGCACGATCATCTTCGTGCCGTACGTCCTGGCCGAGGTCATCGCCGCGGTCATCTGGCTGCAGCTGCTGCAGCCGCAGTACGGCTTCATCGACGCGCTGACCGCGAGGGTCGGGCTGACCCCGCCCGAGCAGGGTTGGCTCGGCACCCCGGAGTACGCCCTGTGGATCGTGCTCCTGGTGCTGACCTGGAAGTACCTCGGGCTGGCCGTGCTGCTCTTCCTGGCCGGCATGCAGGGCATCTCCGAGGAGCTCTACGAGGCCGCCCAGCTCGACGGCGCCTCCTGGTGGCAGACGCAGCGGCGGATCACGATCCCTCTGCTCGGCCCCACCATGCGTACCTGGGCCTTCTTGTCGATGATCGGCTCGATCCAGTGCTTCGACATGATCTGGGTCCTCACCCAGGGCGGTCCGGCGGACGCGACGGCGACGATGTCGACGTACCTCATCGACGAAGGCACCAAGCGGCACAACTACGGCATCGCCGGCGCCGCCTCGGTGATCCTCTTCGTGGTCGCCTTCGCGATGGCCCTCGCCTACCAGGTCCTCATCCTGCGTCGCGACGTCACCGACGACGCTCCCGCCAAGCAGCACCGTACGAAGCGAAAGGCGGCATGATGACCAGAGCCATCCGCGGCAACCTCTGGGTCTACCTGCTCGCGCTCGTCGTGGTCGCGATCACCATCGGCCCGGTCCTCTACGGCGCGATGGGCGGCTTCCGCACCAACGCCCAGCTCGCCGACAAGCCGGCCGGGCTGCCCGACCCATGGGTGTGGACGAACTACGCCGGCGTGCTGAGCAACCCCTCGTTCTGGCAGTACGCACTCAACTCGACGATGATCGCGATCATCACCACGGTGGTGACCGTCGTGTTCGGGCTGATGGCGGCGTACCCGTTGGCTCGCTACCAGTTCCGGGGGCGCGAGGCGCTGTTCATGGTCTTCGTGCTCGGCCTGCTCTTCCCGGCGGCCGTGGCGATCATCCCGCTGTTCATCATCATCACCCGCAACCTGCAGATGGCGAACACCTGGTGGGGCGTGGCCCTGCCGCAGGCCGCGTTCGCGCTGCCGATGACGGTGGTCATCCTGCGGCCGTTCCTGATGGCACTGCCCAAGGAGCTCGAGGAGGCGGCGCTGATGGACGGCGCCAGCCGGATCGGCATCTTCTGGCGGGTCCTGATGCCGCTCTCGGTGCCGGGCATGATCACCGTCGGCGTGCTGGCCTTCGTGACTTCCTGGAACGCCTACCTGCTGCCGCTGCTGCTCCTCCAGGACAAGATGCGCACCCTCCCGCTCGGCGTCGCCGACTTCTCGACCGAGCACTCCGCCGACACCGCTGGTGTCCTCGCGTTCACCACGCTCGCGATGATCCCCGCCCTCGTGCTCTTCCTCGCCTTCCAGCGCCGGCTCGTCAGCGGCCTGCAGGGTGCGGTCAAGGGCTAGAACGGAACCTTCCTGTGACTCACTCAGCACCCCTTCCCGCCTGGCCGCGGGTCTCCGAGCGCGTGCGCGATCTGCACGCCCGGATGAGCCTGGAGGAGAAGCTCGCCCAGATCGTGGGCTACTGGCTCGACCGCGGCGGCGACGTCGTCGCGCCGATGGCCAACGAGATGGACGCGGGCGACGGCCGGCGACTCCCCGAGATCACCGCCCACGGGCTCGGCCACTACAGCCGGGTGTACGGCACCCGGCCCGTCGACCCCGCCGAGCGCGCCGCGTGGTTGTGGGCCGAGCAGAGACGCCTGGTCTCGCAGACCCGACTTGGGATCCCGGCTCTGGTCCACGAGGAGTGCCTCACCGGACTGGCGACCTGGCAGGCGGCGACCTTCCCCACGCCGCTGGCCTGGGGCGCCTCCTTCGACCCCGAGGGCGTCGAGGAGATGGCCCGGACGATCGGCGCCGACATGCGTGCGCTCGGGGTGCACCAGGGGCTCGCCCCGGTGCTCGACGTGATCCGCGACGCGCGCTGGGGCCGGTGCGAGGAGGCCATCGGCGAGGATCCCTATCTCGTCGGGACGGTCGCCACTGCGTACGTCCTGGGGCTTCAGTCCGCCGGCGTGCACGCCACGCTGAAGCACTTCGTCGCCTACTCGGGCTCGCGCGCCGGCCGCAACCACGCGCCCGTCTCCGCGGGGCCGCGCGAGATCGCCGACATCTATCTGCCGCCCTTCGAGATGGCGCTGCTCGACGGTGGTGCGAGGTCGGTGATGGCGGCGTACAACGACATCGACGGGGTGCCGCAGCACTCCTCGGTCGAGCACCTCACCACGCTGCTGCGCGAGACCTGGGGCTTCGACGGGGTCGTGGTCGCCGACTACTTCGGGGTCGCGTTCCTGGCGGTGATGCACACGATCGCCGCCGACCGCGGACGGGCCGCCGCGGTCGCCCTCGAGGCCGGTGTCGACATCGAGCTGCCGACCGGCGACGCCTACCTCGAGCCGCTCGCGGCGCTGATCCGCTCCGGTGAGGTCTCCGAGTCGATCGTCGACCGGGCGGTGTTGCGGGCGTTGACGCAGAAGGAGGAGCTCGGCCTGCTCGAGGAGTCCTTCGCGGGCACGCTGGAGGAGGGTGCTCCGGAAACCGTCGACCTGGACTCGCGGGCACACCGCTCCTTGGCTCGGAGGCTGGCCGAGGAGTCGGTCGTGCTGCTCGGCAACGACGGTGTGCTTCCGCTCGAAGGCGGCCTCGGCAAGGTGGCGATCATCGGCCCGAACGCCGACCGCCCCGAGGCGCTGATGGGCTGCTACTCCTTCGTCAACCATGTGATGGCGAGCTATCCCGACCAGCCGCTGGGCATCGAGCTGCCGACGATCGCCGAGGCGATCCGGGCCGAGCTCGGCGCCTCCTCGTACGAGGTGGTGGCCGGGTGCGAGGTCGAGGGCACGGACCGCTCCGGTTTCCCGGCGGCGGTCTCGGCGGCCGAGGGCGCTGACGTGGCGATCCTCGTCGTAGGCGACCAGGCCGGGCTCTTCGGCCGTGGCACGGTCGGGGAGGGCAACGACTCCGAGTCGCTCGACCTTCCCGGGGTCCAGCGCGAGCTGGTCGACGCGGTCGTCGCGACGGGGACGCCGGTCGTGCTCGTGGTCGTCACCGGCAGGCCGTACGCCCTGGGCTGGGCGCTCGACGACGCGACCCGTCCGGCCGCGGTGCTGCAGGCGTTCTTCCCCGGCGAGGAGGGCGGACCGGCCCTGGCGCGCGTCATCTCCGGCGCGGTCAACCCCTCGGGCCGGCTCCCGGTCTCGCTGCCGCGGGTCTCCGGGACCCAGCCCTACAGCTACCTTCAACCGCTGCTGGGTGGTCCCTCCGAGGTCACCAGCACCGACCCGACGCCGGCGCGCCCGTTCGGCTTCGGGCTCTCCTACACCACCTTCGGCTACAGCGGGCTCTCCGCGGATCGCTCCGTCGCTGCCGGTGGCACCTTCGGGGTCGAGGTGACCGTGACCAACCTCGGTGATGTCGCGGGTGTGGACGTGGTTCAGCTCTACGGCCGCGATCTGCTGGCCTCGGTCGTGAGGCCGGTCTCGCAGCTGCTCGGCTACCAGCGGGTCGCGTTGGGGCCCGGCGAGTCGGCGACGGTGCTCTTCGAGGTGCCCACGACGCGGCTGGCCTTCACCGACCGCAGCCTCACCCGCATCGTCGAGCCCGGCGACGTCGAGGTCTGGGTGGCCGCCTCGGCCGGGGAGAAGGTCGCCACCGCGGTCGCCGAGGGCATCGCCGAGCTCTCCGGCGTCGACGCCGCCTCGGCCGCCGGCGAGTCCGGCAGCGACAAGGCGCTGGTCACCATCACCGGCGAGGTCCACCGCGTCAGCACCGCCGACCCCCGGATCACGACGGCGACGGTCTCACGCTAGGTGGCGCTCGGGAAGTCCCGTCGAGTCGGCTCGTCATGACGAGCCGACTCGGCAGGGTTGACGGTCAGGATGAGCCGACTCGGCGGGCGGTGTTCCGGGCGAGGTACGCCGCGGGGTCACCGATGACGCGGCGTACGACCGTCCCGGCCGCTCCGCGCACGGCCGCGTCGCTGCCGAGTCCGGAGACCATCAGCGGCGGCGGCTCGGTGGCGCCGGTGTGATGGCTGATCGAGGCCGAGGTGGCCGCGGAGAGCCACGGTGCGAGCGTGGCGAACGCGCCCCCGAGCACGACAGCGGCCGGGTCGAGGAGGGTGAGGACCGAGGCGAGCGCGATCCCGAGGTAACGGCCCGCGTCGGCGACGGCGTCGAGCGCGGCCTGGTCGCCCGCCTCGCAGGCCCGGGTGAGGTCGGCCATGGTCTCCACCCCCGCCCGGGCGAGGATCTCCTGCTGTCCCGCCATCCGTTCCAGGCAGCCGTGGCCACCGCAGGCGCACCGCGGACCGTCGGGGGCGACCACGACGTGGCCCAGCTCGCCGGCGCCGGCGTGTGCGCCGCGGAAGACCTGGCCGTCGATCACGATGCCGCCGCCGATGCCGATCTCGCCGGAGACGTGCACGAAGTCGCGCAGAGGGGTGCCGTCCTGCTCGTGGCCGCCGAACCACATCTCGCCGAGCGCGGCGACGTTGGCCTCGTTCTCGAGGTCGACCTCGAGCCCGGTGTCCTCCTGGATCGCGGCGGCGAGCTCGACCTGGGTCCAGCCCAGGTTGGGAGTGCGTACGACGGTGCCGTCGACGGTCAGGCCGGGCACCGCCACACAGGCCGCGGCCAGGGGGAGACCCTGGGAGGCCGCGCTGCGGGTGGCCGTGCGGGCGACCTCCAAGACGTCGGCGACCACCTCGGCGACCTCGCGACCGCGGTTGTCGCGGCGTACGACATGGTGGTAGCGCGGCGCCCCGGACAGGTCGGTCACCACGGCGGCCAGGTAGTCGACGTTGATCTCCAGGCCGAGCCCGGCCGCGCCGTCCGGGGCGAGGGTGAGTGCCGTGGCGGGGCGGCCACGCTCGACCGCCGCCGGGGCGCTCTCCTCGAGCAGGCCGGCGTGGATCAGGTCGGTCACCAGACCGGATACCGACGACTTGGTCAGGCCGGTGTGGGCGGCGACCCGGGCGCGGGAGGCGGGGCCGGTGCGAGCGACCTCACCGAGCACGAGCGAGAGGTTGCTCGCCCGCATCCCGGCATGTTGCGCAGGCTCTGAGCGAGGGTTCATGCAGGGATTAGACCAAGTCATGAACTTGAGGTCAAGGAGGCGTTCTCTCGCGTCATCTGGTTGACAATGTGACGTGGGTCGCGTTGGATAGTGCGAGATAGTCCAAGTCGTGAACTAAGTAAGGAACCTGCTATGACGGCGTACACCCCCACCCCGGAAGACAAGTTCACCTTCGGCCTGTGGACCGTCGGCTGGCAGGGCGTCGACGTCTTCGGTGGCCCGACCCGGCCGCAGATGGACATCGCACACTCGGTGGAGAAGCTCGCCGAGATCGGCGCGTACGGCATCACCTTCCACGACAACGACGTCTTCGAGTTCGACGCGACCGACGCCGAGCGTCAGGCTCAGATCGACAAGCTCAAGGGCGCGCTCGAGGAGACCGGCCTCAAGGTCCCGATGGCGACCACCAACCTGTTCAGCCACTCCGTCTTCAAGGACGGCGGCTTCACCTCCAACGACCGCGACATCCGTCGCTTCGCGATCGCCAAGACCGCCAGGAACATCGACCTGGCCGCCGAGCTCGGGGCGACGACGTACGTCATGTGGGGTGGCCGCGAAGGCGCCGAGTCGCATGCCGCCAAGGACATCGCGCACGCGCTCGACCGCTACCGCGAGGCCGTCAACCTGCTGGGCGACTACGTGACCGAGAAGGGCTACGACATCCGCTTCGCCATCGAGCCGAAGCCGAACGAGCCCCGTGGTGACATCCTGCTGCCGACCATCGGCCACGCCATCGCCTTCATCAACTCCCTCGACCGGCCCGAGCTGGTCGGTCTCAACCCGGAGGTCGGTCACGAGGAGATGGCGGGCGTCAACTTCGCCGCGGGCATCGCGCAGGCGCTGTGGCACGGCAAGCTCTTCCACATCGACCTCAACGGTCAGCACGGCCCGCGCTTCGACCAGGACCTGCGCTTCGGCGCCGGCAACCTGCGCGGTGCGTTCAACGTCGTCGACCTGCTCGAGAGCAAGGGCTACGACGGCCCGCGCCACTTCGACTTCAAGCCGCCGCGCACCGAGGACGAGGCCGGCGTGTGGGCCTCGGCCGCCGGCTGCATGAAGAACTACCTCGTGCTCAAGGAGCGGGCGCTCGCCTTCCGGGCCGACCCGGAGGTGCAGGCCGCACTCGCCGCGTCCCAGCTCGACGAGCTCGCCCAGCCCACGCTCGCCGCGGGGGAGACCCTCGACGACCTGCGCGACGCGTCCTACGACATCGACAAGCTCGACCACGGCTTCGGCTTCGAGCACCTCGACCAGCTCGCGATGGACCACCTCCTCGGTCTCCGTTGAGCATGGCGCTCGTAGCCGGGGTCGACTCCTCGACCCAGTCCTGCAAGGTCGTCATCCGCGACGTCTCGACCGGAGAGCTCGTCCGCTCGGGTTCGGCCAAGCACCCCGAGGGCACCGAGGTCCACCCCGACCACTGGTGGACCGCGCTCGGCGAGGCGGTCGCGGCGGCCGGAGGTCTCGACGACGTCGAGGCCATCGCCGTCGGCGGCCAGCAGCACGGGATGGTCACGCTCGACGCGTCCGGAGAGGTCGTACGTCCCGCGCTGCTGTGGAACGACACCCGCTCCGCGCCCGCGGCCGACGCCCTCAACGCCGAGCTCGGTGCGGAGCGGTGGGCGGCCCAGACGGGTTCGGTGCTGGTGGCCTCCTTCACCATCACCAAGCTGCGCTGGCTGGCCGAGAACGAGCCCGAGCTGGCCGCGAAGGTGGCCGGCGTCTGCCTGCCGCACGACTGGCTGACCTGGAAGCTCTCCGGGGCCGCCGGCCTGGACACGCTCACGACCGACCGGTCCGATGCGTCGGGCACGGGCTACTGGGCCACGCCGTCGGGGGACTATCGGCGCGACCTGCTCGAGCGAGCCTTCGGCCGCGGCGACCTCGCCCTTCCGTGGGTGCTCGGTCCGGCAGAGTCGGCGGGCCGTACGTCCTCGGCTCTCTCCACCGGTGCCCTGCTGGGCGCCGGCGCGGGAGACAACGCCGCCTCGGCCCTCGGTCTGGGCGCTGTGCTCGGTGATGTGGTGGTCTCGATCGGCACCTCGGGCGTGGCCTGTGCGGTCGCGGAGGCACCGACGGCAGAGACGACGGGCACGGTGGCGGGCTTCGCCGACGCGACCGGCCGCTACCTGCCCCTGGTCTGCACCCTCAATGCCGCCCGCGTGCTCTCGTCGACGGCCTCCCTGCTGGGCGTGTCCCTCGAGGAGCTCTCCGACCTCGCGCTCTCGGCGCCCTCGGGCTCCGACGGCCTCGTGCTGGTGCCCTACCTGGAGGGTGAGCGCACCCCCAACCGGCCCGACGCGAAGGGCGCCCTGCACGGCCTCACCCTCGCCACCGCCACCCCGGCGCACCTGGCCCGGGCAGCGGTCGAGGGTCTGCTGTGCGGCCTCGCCGACGCCATCGACGCGCTCGTCGAGCAGGGCGCCGAGGTACGCCGCGTGCTGCTCGTCGGCGGCGGCGCCAGATCCGAGGCCGTCCGCCGGATCGCACCCGTCGTCTTCGGCCGTCCGGTGGTCGTACCCGAGCCGGGGGAGTACGTCGCCGACGGCGCCGCCCGCCAGGCCGCCTGGGTCCTCACCGGCGGCGAGGAGCCGCCGGCCTGGGAGCTCGCCGGCACCGAGACCTACGAGGCCGACCCCGATCCCGCCGTCCGCTCCCGCTATGCCGAGGTCCGCGACCTGACCGAAGGAACCTAGCTCCGCTGGTCGAGCCGCCGGAGCCGCTGGGCGAAGGCGTGTCGAGACCAACACAGTCGGATGGAGCGCCGAGACGACCGTGTTGGTTTCGACACGCTCGCTGCGCTCGTGGCTCAACCAGCGCCTACTTCGGATAGCGTGAGCGACGCCATGTTGGATCACATCAAAGGCTTCGTTCAGGGAGTCGTCCTCGCGCCCATCGTCCGGTTGTTCGTGGCGCTGAAGATCAGCCCCGACGTCGTGACGCTCGTCGGCACCATCGGAGTAGCGGTCGGAGCGCTGGCGTTCTACCCGCGCGGCGAGCTGCTGGCCGGCACGATCTTCATCACCTGCTTCGTCTTCAGCGACCTGATCGACGGAGCGATGGCGCGCTCTGTCGGACGCACCTCGAAGTTCGGTGCCTTCTGGGACTCCACCCTCGACCGGATCGGCGACGGCGCGGTCTTCGGTGGCCTGGCGCTCTACTTCGCCGGCCCGGGCGACTCCGACCTCTATCTCGCGCTGACCCTGTGGTGCGTGGTGATGGGCGCGGTCACCTCCTACGCCCGCGCCCGCGCCGAGTCGCTGGGCTTCACCGCCAACGTCGGCATCGCCGAGCGCGCCGACCGCCTCGTCCTGGTTCTGGTGCTGACCGGCTTCGCCGGCATCTTCGACCTCGACCTGCTGATCTACATCGCGCTGTGGATCCTCGCCGTCGCCTCGACCGTCACCGTCGGCCAGCGCGTCTGGACGGTCCGCAAGCAGGCCATCGCCGAGGAGGCGTCGGCGTGACCGCGCCGACCGAACACGACGTACGCCTGGCGACCGAGCTCGTCCGCGGCGCCGGCTCGCTCGCCGCGAAGATGCGCAGCGAGGGCATCGGCGACTCGATCGAGACCAAGACCTCGGTCTCCGACCTGGTCACCGCCGCCGACAAGGCCGCCGAGACGGCGATCGTGGAGCGCCTCACCGCCGAGCATCCCGGCGACGGCATCCTCGGCGAGGAGGGCTCGGCCCGCGAGTCGACCACCGGCCGGGTGTGGACCATCGACCCCGTCGACGGCACCTACAACTTCGTACGCGGCCTCGACTGGTGGTGCTCGGCGCTCGCCCTGACCGACGAGCACGACATCGTCCTGGGGGCGGTCTACTCACCGGCCGAGGACGCCGTCTACGTCGGCGGCCCCGAGCTGCCCACCACCCGCAACGGCGTCCGGCTCGACGCGATGCCCGACGCCCCTCTCGCCCACGCCTGCCTGACCACCTACCTGCACCCCTCGAAGCTGAAGCACCCGGTCGGCGAGGCCTACGTCCGCGTCGCCAGCCAGGCCGCCTCGATCCGGATCCTCGGCTCCGGGTCGATGGACCTCACCGCGATCGCCCAGGGCAGGCTCCACCTCTTCTGCCAGCACTCCGTCCCAGACTGGGACCGGCTACCCGGTGCCGGGCTCGTCCTCGGCGCCGGCGGCACCACGGCCCAGGTCGAGGCCGGGGGAGTCCTCTGGTCGCTCGCCGGCGCCCCGACCGCGGTGGCCGAGGCGGTCGACGCACTGGCCTCCTAGCACTGGCCTCCTAGCAGTCCACTTCGGGAACAGTGGCCTGAGCAGGGCTTTCCGAGGGTGGCGTACGTCCTGCCCCGACTTACGATCGCTCCATGGCAACAAGCACGAATGAGACGGGAACCTCGCGGGTCAAGCGCGGGATGGCGGAGATGCTCAAGGGCGGCGTGATCATGGACGTGGTCACCCCCGAGCAGGCGAAGATCGCCGAGGACGCCGGGGCGGTGGCGGTGATGGCGCTCGAGCGCGTCCCGGCCGACATCCGCGCCCAGGGCGGCGTGAGCCGCATGTCCGACCCCGACATGATCGACGGCATCATCGAGGCCGTCTCCATCCCCGTCATGGCCAAGGCCCGCATCGGCCACTTCGCCGAGGCGCAGGTGCTGCAGTCCCTGGGGGTCGACTACATCGACGAGTCCGAGGTGCTGACCCCGGCCGACTACGAGAACCACATCGACAAGTGGGCCTTCACGGTGCCGTTCGTGTGCGGCGCGACCAACCTCGGCGAGGCGCTGCGCCGCATCACCGAGGGCGCGGCGATGATCCGCTCCAAGGGCGAGGCCGGCACCGGCGACGTGTCCAACGCGGTCACCCACATGCGTACGATCCGCCGCGAGATCCGGCGTCTCGGCGCCCTCGCCGACGACGAGCTCTACGTGGCGGCCAAGGAGCTCCAGGCCCCCTACGAGCTGGTCAAGGAGGTTGCCACCAACGGCAAGCTCCCGGTCGTCCTGTTCACCGCCGGCGGCATCGCGACCCCGGCCGACGCGGCGATGATGATGCAGCTCGGCGCCGAGGGCGTCTTCGTCGGCTCCGGCATCTTCAAGTCCGGCAACCCGGCCCAGCGCGCCGAGGCGATCGTGAAGGCGACGACCTTCCACGACGACCCCGACGTCGTCGCCAAGGTCTCCCGCGGCCTGGGTGAGGCGATGGTCGGCATCAACGTCGACGAGCCGGCCCGTTCGATCCAGTTCGCGGAGCGCGGCTGGTAGGTCGCGACCGACGTCGTACAGAAGCGGCTGCGCATCCCCTCGGTGGGGTGCGCAGCCGCTTCGCATGTGAGAGGAAATAGATCCGAAATGCACTGAACTGCCATAAAACTGACCAACGGATTGAAATAAAGTAGTTATGGGTTTCCTATGTGAAAACGTCCCCAAGTAATGGATCTTGGATCCATACATATGGGGGCACCGCGTCCCTGTGGAGATGGGGACGAAGTCATGAAGAAGTCGACGAAGGGTGCAGTCGCCGCCGCGGCCGCTGCGGTCCTGCTTCTCGGTGGTGCCGGGACGCTCGCCTACTGGACCGATGAGGGCACCGCCTCGGGCGGAACGCTCACCACCGGCAACATGGCATTGAGTGACGGCACGTGCGAGGCGGGGTGGACCTACCCGGACGGCTCCGCGGTCGCGACGATCGTGCCGGGCGACTCGATCACCAAGTCCTGCTCGTTCGAGGTGACCGGAGCCGGTGATCACCTCACCGCCACCGTGTCGGCCCCTGGCGAGGTCACCTACACCACCGACCGGGCCACGACGACCATGCAGCTCACCGCAACCGCGGACTACGAGCTCGGCGGCGAGCCGGTGGGCGACGGCGACTCGTTCGCTATCGACGGCCCGACCACGCTGGTCGCCCAGGTCGAGGTGGTCTTCCCGTACGGGGACGCGACCACGATCAACGCCAACGACACCCAGGACATCACCGCGACCCTGGACGCGATCACGATCACGCTGACCCAGGACCAGAGCTCGGGCCAGAACCCGAACCCCTGATCCGCGTGTCAGCCACAACCGTGAGCCGGCGTCCATGACGGGCGCAGGCACGGTGTCGACCCGGCGGCCCTCGTCATCGGGTGAGCGACGCCTGCCCGTCCCCGGGCCCCGAGCCCTGCTCGGGTTCGTCGGGCAGTTCGTGGTCTGGTTCGTGATCATCGCCGCCGGAGCCGTGATCGTCCTCGGTGTCGCCGCGCCGCGGATCGTCGGAGGAGAGGCGTTCACGGTGCTCAGCGGCTCGATGCGGCCCGGGATGCCACCAGGGTCCCTGGTGGTCGTACGTCCGGTCGACCCGGCCACCCTCCGGATCGGCGACGTGATCACCTTCCAGCTGAGGTCGGGGGAGCCGGCGGTCGCGACGCACCGCATCACCGGCATCGGCACCGACACCACGGGCGAACGCGTCTTCACCACCCGCGGTGACGCCAACGACGCCGACGACGTGAAGCCGGTGCGGATGGTGCAGGTGCGCGGCGAGCGCTGGTACTGGCTGCCCTACGTCGGCCATCTCAACTCGCTGCTGACCGGTGAGCAGCGAGCCATCACCAGGCTCGTCGGCGCCGGGCTGCTCGGTGGCTACGCGCTGGTGATGTTCGGTGGCTCCATCCGTGACCGCCGCCGGGAGCGGGCCGGGGAAGCGGCGGCGAAGCCATGACGGCCGTACGCCTCCTGCTCGCGCTCCTGGTGATCTCGACCCTTGCCGCGGCCGCGCCGTCGGCGGCCGCGACCGAGCCTGTGCAGCTGAGCAACGACGGCCGCACCTGGGCCGCGGACCTGCCCGAGCCGCTGTTCGATCCGGAGACGCGCTGGGTGCCCGGCGACTCACGGGCGGCGACGTTCTGGGTGCGCGACGCCGGGGAGAGCCGCGGTGCGCTCTCGGTGAGCGCCGACATCCGCGACACCGACCGCCTGGTGGCCGAGGGTGCGATGAACCTGCGGCTGCGCCGCGGATCGGGCGAATGGCAGGAGGTGCGGCCGGGCTCCAGCATCTCGCTGGGCCGGCTGGAGCGGGGCGGTCGGGAACGGATCGGTGTGGTCGCGACGTACGCGCCGGGCTCGGGCAACGACACGATGGACTCCGCGTTCACCTTCAGTCTCGACGTACGTCTGACCGGGGACGACGCCACTGGTGACGACGGGACCGGGCCCGTCGGTGACGTGCCCGAGGCCCAGGCTCCGGCCGGCGGTGGCCTGCTGCCCGACACCGGCAGCCCGGTGAGGTGGTGGCTGATCGCCCTGGCCTCACTCTCGATCGGCGGGGGCACGGCCCTCGTCCTGCGCAGCAAGCGAAAGGGAAGACCATGACCAGTCCGCGACGGCGCCTGGGCGCCGCGTTCAAGAGGGCGGTGAGGTCCGCGCGGGTACGCGCGCTGCTCGCTCTCGGAGCGGTCGTCTCGATCGGTGCGACCGGGACGCTGGCCTATTGGACCGACACGGTCGAGGTCAGCGGCGCGACCCTGACCACGGGCACGCTCGACCTCCAGGTCAACGGTGCCGACCCCTACACCGGTTTCACGGCGCTGAGCCTCACCGGCATGTACCCGGGCACGTCCTCGGCGGGCATCCTGACCGTGCAGAACGTCGGGTCCATCCCGCTGAGCTACACGATGACGAGCGGATCCTCGACCACCACGCTGTCCCCGCTGACCCTCAAGGTCACCGCCGACACGAGCGTGACCAACGACGGCACGCTGAACCAGACCTGTCCGGGCACGGCGCTCGCCGGCACCGGCGGCCCACTGCCGCCCTCCGGCATCGCGACCGCGCGTACGCTCCAGCCCGGCACGTCACAGACCCTCTGCCTGCAGGTGACGCTCGGCACCGACTCTCCCGACACCGCCCAGGGCCGCTCGAGCAACATCACCTTCACGCTCACCGGGACCCAGCTCCCGTGACGGGTCTTCGGCGCCTCGTCACCGTCACTACCCGGCGGGCGGGCGATCTCGCGCTCACCCTGGCCGCGGTGGCCGGTGTGGTGTGCCTGCTGACGCTGCTCGCGGGGGTCGTGTTCGACGTACGGCCGCTCGTCTTCCGGTCCGGATCGATGTCGCCGGCGATCCCCACCGGCTCCCTGGCGCTGGCGGTGCCGGTCGACCACCGCGAGATCGCGGTGGGTGATGTGATCTCGGTGCCGTACGAACGTACGCGGGTCACCCACCGGGTCGTCTCGATCGACCACACCGAGGCGAGCTCCCTGCTGCGGATGCAGGGTGACGCCAACGACGCCGCCGACCTGCGTCCCTACCAGGTGACCGCCGCCGACCGGGTCGTCTACTCGGTACCCCATCTCGGCGCGGTGATCGCCTGGCTCTCGCATCCGCCGGGGATCTTCGTGCTCGCCGGCTACGCAGCGCTGCTGCTCACGATCCTGATGCGCCGCCGGGCGAACCCGTCCGCTCCGAGCGCCCCCGCCGTCCCCGAGCCGCCAGAACCTCCGCGACCCCGCCGGAGAGGGCGGCTCGCGTTCGCTGTCCTCGTGCTCGCGTTCCTGATCGGCACGGCGATGCCGCCGACCTGGGCGGCGTGGGCGGACCCGGTCGTGGTCACGGGCGGCACGCTCGGCACGACCAGCCTGGTCTCGCCGACCGCGACGCCGTCCTCCGGCGGAGGCAACGGCACCGGGACCGGCAACTGCCAGGCGCAGAACCAGGCGCTCGGCAGCACGATCACGCTGCGGTGGGAGGGAGTCGTACCGGCCTCCGCGCCGCCGCTGGCGAGCTACGACTACCAGCTGCAGTTCTTCAACCGGGACACCAACCAGAACCAGGGTGCCGCCCTGACCGTCGCCCATTCCGGGGCCGCCGGTTCGAGGCAGGCCTACCAGCAGAACGCGACGACGCTGGGCAACCTGATCGGCCTCAACCTGCTCTCCAACACCCGGCTGCAGGTGCGGGTGCGCTCCCACCTCACCGGGACCGGCTGGTACGGCGCGACGACCGTCCAGGTGAACTTCTCCAGCAGTGCCGTGCTCGCCTTCGCCTCCTTCGAGTGCAACACCGCCTGAGCCGAGTTCCGCGCGGCGGTCGCCGCGAACTACGCTTCCGAGGTGACTGCACCGACCATCGGCGTACTCGCTCTCCAAGGCGATGTCCGCGAGCACCTGGCCACGTTGACCCGGCTGGGGGTCAAGACCCTTCCCGTACGCCGCCAGGCCGAGCTGGACACCTGTGACGGGCTCGTCCTCCCCGGTGGGGAGTCGACCACGATGTGGCGTCTGGCCAGGACCTTCGAGCTGCTCGAGCCGCTGCGGGCACGGGTCGCGGACAAGATGCCGGTCTTCGGTACGTGTGCCGGGATGGTGCTGCTCGCCGAGCGCCTGCTCGACGGTGCCGAGGGCCAGGAGACGATCGGCGGCCTGGACATCACGGTGCGGCGCAACGCGTTCGGCCGCCAGACGGAGTCCTTCGAGACCGACCTGAGCGTGGCCGGGGTGGAGGACACGGTCCGGGCGGTCTTCATCCGGGCTCCCTGGGTCGAGGCGACCGGCACGGAGGTGGAGGTCCTGGCGAGCGTGTCGGGTCACCCCGTCGCCGTACGCCACGGGCACCTGCTGGCGACCTCCTTCCACCCCGAGGTCAACGGTGAGGACCGGCTGCACCGGCTCTTCCTCGACACCTGCTGGTGACCGTGACCGGGGCCACGTAGTTAGAATGGGTGTCTGCTGCCCTGTGGCGACTCCGGAGGCGGCTCGACAAGCACAGCGACGCGGGGCAAAGGACGGTTTTCAGATGAGCGGCCACTCCAAGTGGGCAACGACCAAGCACAAGAAGGCGGCGATCGACGCCAAGCGCGGCAAGCTCTTCGCCAAGCTCATCAAGACGATCGAGATCGCGGCCAAGACCGGCGGTCCCGATCCCTCGGGCAACCCGACGCTCTACGACGCGATCCAGAAGGCCAAGAAGCAGTCGGTCCCCAACGACAACATCGACCGCGCGGTCAAGCGCGGTGGCGGGCTCGACGGCGGCGGCGTCAGCTACGACACGATCATGTACGAGGTCTACGGCCCCCAGGGCGTCGCGCTCCTCATCGAGTGTCTGACCGACAACCGCAACCGGGCGGCCATGGAGGTCCGCACCGCGGTGACTCGCAACGGCGGCACCATGGCCGACCCGGGCTCGGTCTCGCGCCTCTTCGACCGTAAGGGCGTCGTCGTGGTGGCCAAGGCGCAGGAGGGCAAGGAGGTCTCCGAGGACGACCTGCTCGAGGCCACCCTCGACGCCGGCGCCGAGGACGTCAACGACCTCGGTGAGACCTTCGAGGTCGTCTCCGACCCCTCCGACGTCGTCGCGGTCCGCACCGCGCTGCAGGAGGCCGGCATCGACTACGACTCCGCCGAGGTCCAGTTCGTCGCGAGCATGGACATCCCGGTCGCCGACGCGCCGTCGGCCGAGAAGGTCTTCAGGCTCATCGACGCCGTCGACGACCTCGACGACGTGCAGAACGTCTTCTCCAACGCCGACATCCCCGACGAGGTCATGGAGACCGTCGACGCCTGAGCACCCCGCTGGTCGAGCCGGATTCGTGAGGAACGAGCGAATCCGTGTCGAGACCAACACGGTCCGGTCGAGCGCGACAGGGGACTGTGTTGGTCTCGACACGCCTCCGCCCAGAGGCTCCGGCGGCTCGACCAGCGATGCCGGTACGCTACGAACAGACGTTCGATGGAGGTGCTGATGCGGGTGCTTGGGATCGACCCCGGCCTGACCCGGTGCGGGATGGGCGTGGTCGACGGATCGCTCGGCCGGCCGCTGTCGATGGTGGACGTCGGCGTGATCCGTACGTCCTCCGACCTTCCCGTCTGGGAGCGACTGGTGAGCATCGAGAAGGGTATCGACGCCTGGATCGAGGAGCATCGGCCCGACGCGGTCGCGATCGAGCGGATCTTCGCGCGCTCGAACGTCTCCACGATCATGGGTACGGCCCAGGCCAGCGGCCTCGCCATGGTCTGCGCCGCCCGGCGCGGTCTGCCGGTCGCCCTGCACACGCCCTCGGAGGTCAAGGCGGCAGTCTCCGGCAACGGCCGAGCCGACAAGGCTCAGGTGACCGCGATGGTGACCCGCATCCTTCGGCTCCCGACGCCGCCGAAGCCCGCCGACGCCGCCGACGCGCTCGCGCTGGCCATCACCCACCAGTGGCGCGGAGGCGCCCAGAACCGCATCGAAGCCGCGCTCGCGGCTGCTGGAAGGCACCCAATGAAAGGGCACCAGAAGTGATCGCGTCCGTGCGCGGCAAGGTCGCCGCCGTCAGTCTCTCCACCGCCATCGTCGAGGTCGGCGGCATCGGGATCGAGCTGCTCTGCACGCCCAACACGCTGGCCACGCTGCGCACCGGCGAGGAGGCCCACCTGCCGACCAGCCTGGTCGTGCGCGAGGACTCGCTGACCCTGTTCGGTTTCACCGATACCGACGAGCGCACCCTCTTCGAGCTGCTCCAGACCGCCTCCGGCGTCGGCCCGAAGCTCGCCCAGGCGATGCTCGCCGTCCTCTCGCCCGACGGCATCCGTCTGGCCATCGCGGGCGAGGACGCCAAGACCCTCACCAAGGTCCCCGGCATCGGCCAGAAGGGCGCCCAGCGGATCATCTTGGAGCTCAAGGACAGGATCGGCGCACCGACCGGCACCGCCTCCGCCCCGGCGCCCACCGCCGCAGCGGCCCCGTGGCGCGACCAGGTCACCGAGGCCCTCGTCGGCCTGGGCTACAACGCCCGCGACGCCGACAAGGCGGTCACCGCCATCGAGCCCGAGGCCGGCGACCAGGCCAACATCTCGATGCTGCTCCGGGCGGCTCTGCGGACTCTTTCTAAGGCATAAGGAACCATGCACGAGGACGACCTGGACCGGGCCGAGGAGGACTACTTCTCCTCGCTCACCATCGCCGAGGCCGACGGTGACGACCGTGCCGTCGAGGCAGCGCTGCGCCCCAAGACCCTCGACGAGCTGATCGGCCAGCAGCGCGTCCGCGAGCAGCTCGGCCTCGTCCTGGAGGCGGCGCGGCAGCGTGAGCGGGCCCCCGACCACGTACTCCTGTCCGGGCCGCCCGGGCTCGGCAAGACCACCCTCGCGATGATCATCGCCGCCGAGATGTCGGCGCCCCTGCGGATCACGTCGGGCCCGGCGATCACCCACGCCGGCGACCTCGCCGCGATCCTGAGCGGGCTCAACGAGGGCGAGGTGCTCTTCGTCGACGAGATCCACCGGATGAGCCGACCCGCCGAGGAGATGCTCTACCTCGCGATGGAGGACTTCCGGGTCGACGTGGTCATCGGCAAGGGCCCGGGCGCGACCGCGATCCCGATCGACCTGCCGCCGTTCACGCTGGTCGGCGCGACCACGCGGGCCGGCCTTCTCCCGGGCCCGCTCCGGGACAGGTTCGGCTTCACCGGACACCTCGAGCTCTACGACCCGGCCGACCTCGAGCTGATCGTGCGCCGTTCCGCGGGCCTGCTCGACGTCACCCTCAAGGACGACGGAGCCGCCGAGATCGCCGGCCGCTCCCGAGGCACCCCGCGGATCGCGAACCGGCTGCTGCGCCGCGTACGCGACTATGCCCAGGTCAAGGCCGACGGCACGGTCACCCAGCAGATCGCGGAGAAGGCGCTCGATCTCTACGAGGTCGACCCGCTCGGCCTGGACCGCCTCGACCTGGCCGTCCTCGACGCCCTGTGCCGGAGGTTCGGCGGTGGCCCGGTGGGCATCTCCACCCTCGCCGTGGCGGTGGGGGAGGAGCGCGAGACGGTCGAGGAGGTGGCCGAGCCGTTCCTGGTGCGCACCGGATTCCTGGCACGTACGCCGCGGGGCCGGGTCGCGACTCCGGCCGCGTGGGAGCATCTCGGGCTGCCGGTACCGGCCAACGCCGAGGCTGCGGCCTGGTCCAGGGACACGCTTTGGGATGAGGCCTGATTCACAGTCTCAACCAGGTGCCTGGTTAGACTTGCACGTCGCCGTGCGCCTGCCGGCGACCACTCAGACTGTCGGAGCCGAACCCCCGTGGAATTCCTTCCTTTTATCGTCATCATCGTCCTGTTCTACTTCCTGTTGATCAGGCCGCAGCAGAAGCGCGCGAAGCAGGCGCGTGAGCTCCAGCTCAACCTCCAGCCGGGCGACCGGGTGATGCTGACCGCCGGGCTCTTCGGCACGGTGACGGAGGTCGAGGAGTCCACGACGAACATCAAGGTCGAGATCTCCGACGGCGTCGTCATCCAGGTCGTGCGCCAGGCCGTGGCCCAGAAGGTCACCGAGGCGCCCGCGGAGGAGTCCGACGAAGAGTCCGACGAGGAGACCGGCGAGGAGCGCGAGGTCGAGGCTGCGGCCGAGGAGACCTCCGCCGACGCCGAGAACGTCATCGTGGACCTCGACAAGAAGGACTGACCAACACATGGCACGCAAGACAGCGCGCCCCGGCCGGACACTCGCACTGCTCTTCTTGGCCATTGCGATCATGTTCGGCGGCATCGCGTTCGCCGGCACCTGGAAGCCTGAGCTGGGCCTCGACCTGCGCGGCGGCACCGAGATCTCGATGACCGCGGAGAACTCCGAGGGCGGATCGGTCCCGAGGGAGAGCCTCGACGAGGCCAAGTCGATCATCGACCAGCGGGTCAACGGCTCCGGCATCACCGGCGGCCGAGTGACCACCGAGGGCAACGACGTCATCAAGGTCTCCATCCCCGGCACCGGCAAGGTGCAGCAGGAGACCGCAGAGCGCGTACGCCAGACCGCGAAGCTCCGCTTCCGCCTGGTCGCCTGCAGCCCGCAGAAGCCATGTGGCGCCGCGGACTCGAGCGGCTCGATGGTCGAGGATCCCTCGACGAGCACCGTCCCGGGCACCTCCCCGCGCGCGGCGTTCGGCAGCGAGACCGCCAGCGCATCCGAGACCGCGAGCGCTTCCGAGAAGGCCTCGGAGAAGGCGTCCGAGAGCGCCGACCCGAGCGCCAGCCCCTCGGCCTCGGCGGGCGCCGACGCCGAGAAGCGGAGCAAGAACTCGGTCGTCCCGGTCGACGAAGCGGTCGAGTTCATGCGCAACGTCCCGCAGGAGTGGGCGACCGCCTACAACTCCTTCACCTGCCCGGCCCCGGGCGCCGAACCGGCCGAGGACATCGCAGGTGAGCCGCTGCTGACCTGCGATGAGGACGGCGTCCCCTACCTGCTGACTCCGGCAGTGATCGAGGGCACCGAGATCAGCGAGGCCTCCTACGGCATCCCGCAGCAGCAGGCCAACTACGTGGTGACCCTGGACTTCAAGTCCGACGGCAACAAGGTCTTCGCCGACACCACCGGCGCCATCGCCGGCACCGGCGAGCAGTTCGCGATCGTCCTGGACACCCAGGTGATCTCGGCCCCGACCGCCGACTCCCGGATCAGCGGAGGCGCCCAGATCAGCGGCGACTTCACCCAGGAGTCCGCCGCCGCCCTGGCCAACAACCTGAAGTACGGCTCGCTGCCGCTCGACTTCCCCGAGGACGGCATTCAGACCCGGGTGATCGGCCCGACCCTGGCCGGCAACCAGCTCACCGCCGGACTCTGGGCCGGCCTGATCGGTCTGATCCTGGTGGTGATCTTCTCGATCCTCTACTACCGTGCGATGAGCATCGTGGTGATCGGCTCGCTGCTCGTGGCGGGTGCTCTGACGTACGGGATGATCCTGCTGCTCAGCGAGACCGCCGGCGTCACTCTGGACCTTCCGGGCGTGGCCGGTCTGATCGTCGGTATCGGTATCACCGCCGACTCCTTCATCATCCTCTACGAGAGGATGCGTGACGACATGCGTGATGGTCGCTCGATGCGGGTGGCCGTCGACACCGCCTGGGTCCGGGCTCGCAACACGTGTCTGGCCTCCGACGGCGTCTCGTTCCTGGCCGCGTTCGTGCTCTACGTCTTCGCGACCAACGAGGTCAAGGGCTTCGCGTTCATGCTCGGCCTGACCACGATCATCGACGTGCTGGTGTTCTTCTGGTTCACCCACCCGATGACCAAGCTGATGGCCGGCTGGGGCTTCTTCAACAAGGGCCACGTGCTCTCCGGCATGGACAAGCGCGCTATCGGCACCGTCGACGCCCCCACGGGCACCACTCTGGTCGGAGGCAAGGCCTGATGAGCAAGTTCTCCTTCTCCCGGCTCGGCAAGGAGCTCTACACCGGCGAGAAGTCCTTCGACTTCGTCGGTCGCCGGATGCTCTGGTACTCCGTGTCCGCGGTCGTGCTCGTGGCTGTCGTCCTCGGGGTCTGGCTCCAGGGCATCAACCTCGGCATCGACTTCACCGGCGGCACGCGCTACACCGTGACCGTCGCGCAGGCCGACCAGGAGCTCGCCGACGACCTGCGTACGGCGGTCGGTGACACGGCGGTCGAGGCCGCCGACGGTGCCACGGTGCGCACGGCCGGTGGCAAGTCGATCGTCATCGAGACCAAGGCGATCGCCGACAACTCCGAGGCCGACGACTCGATCATGGCGGCGATCACCAAGACCGCCGACGTGGCCGAGGAAGACATCAGCCGCACTGGCATCGGCCCCAGCTGGGGCCAGCGGGTCGCCACCAAGGCGGCCCTCGCGCTGGGCATCTTCCTCGTCGGCGTGGTCCTGTTCATCTGGATCTACTTCAGGGAATGGAAGATGTCGGTCGCGGCCGTCGTCGCGCTGCTCCATGACGTGGTGATCACGGTCGGCGTCTACGCGATCGTCGGTTTCGAGGTGACTCCGGCAACGGTCACCGGCTTCTTGACGATCCTCGGTTATTCGCTCTACGACACCGTGGTGGTCTTCGACAAGGTCAAGGAGAACACCCGCAACCTGTCGCAGAAGAAGCAGACCTACGCCTACGCGGCCAACCTGGCGATCAACCAGACCCTGGTCCGTTCGGTGAACACCTCGATCATCGGTCTGCTGCCGGTCGTCGCGATCCTCTACGTCAGCACCGTCCAGCTCGGCACCTCTTCGCTGAAGGACATCTCCCTGGTCCTCTTCATCGGTATGGCCGTCGGCACCTACTCCTCGATCTTCATCGCCACCCCGCTGCTGGTGCACCTGAAGTCGAAGGAGAAGGACGTCGTCGACGCCGAGAAGCGTGCCGCCGCGCGGATGAAGGAAGCCGACAAGTACGCCGCGGTCCCGGTCTTCGACGAAGGCATGCCGGTCGCGGAGAGCGACGAGCCGGACGAGCTGCGTGAGTCCGAGGACCTTCACGAGGCCGGCGTGAGCCGGGGCACCAGCCCCAACCGCTCCGCGACCGGTCGGGGCCGCAACGTACCCGACCAGCACCGCGAGGTCTCCGACAGCGGCGCCGCCGGGCGTCCGCAGCCGAAGCGCGAGTCGAGGTCGAAGCGCAAGTGACTGTCTCCGAGACGGCCGCTGGTGGCCGGTCGCTCGAGGAAACCCTCGAGCGGCTGGTCGCCGACGTTCCTGACTTCCCGGAGCCGGGCGTCGGGTTCAAGGACATCACCCCGCTGCTGGCCGACCACGCGGGCTTCAGCCAGGTGGTCGAGGCGCTCGCCGCTCCGGGGCGCGACGCCGACGGCAACGTGAGCGTCACCAAGGTGCTCGGCATGGAGTCGCGAGGCTTCATCCTCGGTGCCCCCGCGGCCCTGCACCTCGGCGTGGGCTTCGTGCCCGTACGCAAGGCCGGCAAGCTGCCCCGCGAGACCCATGCGGTCTCCTACTCGCTGGAGTACGGCGAGGCCACCCTGGAGATCCACACCGACGCGGTCGCGCCGGGGGAACGGGTGCTGGTCATCGACGACGTCCTCGCGACCGGCGGCACCGCGGCGGCCACGATCGAGCTCGTCGAGCGCTGCGGGGGCGTCGTCGTGGGCGTCTCGGTGCTGCTCGAGCTCGGCTTCCTCGACCCGCGCAGCAAGCTGCCCGACACGCCGGTGCACGCGCTGCTGGTCAGTTGACAGGTCCATTCTGCAGGTGCCGTCCTAGCCAACGATCCGGGTGCGGCCGGTAGACTCGGGACATGGCAGAGGATCGCATCGTCGCGCAGCCTCGTGCGCACAACATCGAGGCGCGGGAGAGCAGTGGCCCGGCCCCGTCGGGCCGCAGCGTCCGTGCGCGCCTGGCCCGGATCGGCGGACGCGGCACGCCGGGCAATCCTGTGCTGGAGCCGCTGTTCCGGGCGGTGAGGTCCAACCACCCGAAGGCCGACCTGGCCCTGCTGGAGCGGGCCTACGTCACCGCCGAGCGCCTCCACGGCACGCAGATGCGCAAGAGCGGCGACCCCTACATCACCCACCCGCTCGCGGTGACCACGATCCTCGCCGAGCTCGGCATGACCGAGCCGACCCTGGTGGCGGCGCTGCTCCACGACACCGTCGAGGACACGCCCTACACGCTCAAGGAGCTCACCCGGGACTTCGGTGAGGAGGTCGCCCATCTGGTCGACGGTGTCACCAAGCTCGACAAGGTCACCTACGGCGACTCCGCGCAGGCCGAGACGATCCGCAAGATGGTCGTGGCGATGTCGCGCGACATCAGGGTGCTGGTGATCAAGCTCGCCGACCGGCTGCACAACATGCGTACGCTGCGCTACGTCCCGCAGAAGAGCCAGGAGCGCAGCGCTCGCGAGACCCTCGACATCTATGCGCCGCTAGCCCACCGGCTCGGCATGAACACCATCAAGTTCGAGCTCGAGGACCTCGCCTTCGCGACCCTCTACCCGAAGATGTACGACGAGCTCGTCCGCCTCGTCGCCGACCGCAACCCGTCACGGGAGAAGTTCCTGGCCCAGGTCATCGACCAGGTCGAGCGCGACCTGCACGAGGCCCGGATCAAGGCGACCGTCACCGGCCGACCGAAGCACTACTACTCGATCTACCAGAAGATGATCGTCGGCGGTAAGGACTTCTCCGACATCAACGACCTGGTCGGCATCCGGATCCTGGTCGAGGACGAGCGCGACTGCTACTCCGTCCTCGGCATCCTGCACTCGCGGTGGAACCCAGTCCTGGGGCGCTTCAAGGACTACATCGCGATGCCGAAGTTCAACATGTACCAGTCGCTGCACACCACCGTGATCGGCCCTCAGGGCAAGCCGGTCGAGCTGCAGATCCGCACCTTCGCGATGCACCGCCGCGCCGAGTTCGGCGTCGCCGCCCACTGGAAGTACAAGGAGGACGGCCGCGCCGGTGTCGACACCGACCGGCCGATGGACAACGACATGAGCTGGGTCAAGCAGCTCATGGACTGGCAGTCGGAGGTCAACGACCCCGGCGAGTTCCTGGAGTCGCTGCGCTTCGAGATGAAGCGCACCGAGGTCTACGTCTTCACGCCCAAGGGTGACGTGATCGCGCTGCCCGCCGACGCGACCCCGGTCGACTTCGCGTACGCCGTCCACACCGAGGTCGGCAACAAGACGATCGGCGCCCGGGTCAACGGCCGTCTGGTGCCGTTGGAGTCGACCCTGGAGAGCGGCGACGTCGTGGAGGTCTTCACCTCCAAGTCGCCCAACGCCGGTCCGTCGCGCGACTGGGCCTCCTTCGTCAAGTCCAACCGGGCCAAGGCGAAGATCCGGCAGTGGCACACCCGCGAGCGCCGCGACGAGGCCATCGAGAAGGGCCAGGACGCGATCGCCCGGCTGATGCGCAAGGAGGGCCTGCCCCTCAAGCGGCTGATGTCACGCGAGTCCCTCATGCTCGCCGCCGACCACTTCGACCTCGCCGACGTCGACGCGCTCTACGCCGCGGTCGGGGAGAGCCACCTCTCCGCCCAGGCGGTCGTACGCCGCGTCATCGAGGACCACGGCGGCGACGAAGGTGCCGCCGAGGACCTCGCCGAGGCCATCAACGTGGGCCGTAGGCGCCACGGCAAGGTCTCCACCGCCAACTCCGACGCCGGCGTGATCGTCAAGGGTTCCCCCGACGTCTGGGTCAAGCTCGCCAAGTGCTGCACACCGGTGCCCGGCGACGACATCCTCGGCTTCGTGACCAAGGGTGGGGGAGTCTCCGTCCACCGCACCGACTGCACCAACGCCGCCGAGCTCCGCTCCCACCCCGAGCGCCTGCTCGAGGTCGAGTGGGGCTCCACCTCCAACTCGGTCTTCCTGGTCAACATCCAGGTCGAGGCGCTGGACCGGGCCCGGCTCCTGTCCGACATCACGATGGCGCTCTCCGATGCCCACGTGAACATCCTGAGCGCCCAGCTCACCACCACCCGCGACCGCGTCGCGAAGTCCCGGTTCTCCTTCGAGATGGCCGACTCCAAGCACCTCGACACCGTCTTGAAGCAGGTACGCACCGTCCCCGGCGTCTTCGACGCCTACCGCGTCACCCAATAGAAGTCACCCAGTGAAAGTGAGCATCTCGCGGATCCGTTCACCTGGGTTCTGATCGCTGGAGGCGTCGTCCTCATCGGCGCGATCGTGTGGGTGGTGCTGAGAAGGCCGACAGGAGAGGACAGGCCCTGGGCGAGGCCGAATACCAGGGTCGACCACCCCACAGCGGTTCCGACGGCGGCATCTCCGGCGTCTTGTGACCCCATGCCGAGTCGGCGCAAACTGACGAAGTAGCACGCCGAGTCGGCTCGTTGTAACGAGCCGACTCGGCTGGATTTCTGGTCAGAACGCGCCGACTCGGCACGCCTGAGCGGGACAGACGCGCCGAGTCGAGGGGTGGGTCAGGAGAAGTCGGCGCTGGCGCGCTTGGCCATCTCCAGGAACTGGCGGCGCGACTCGAGGTTCTCCTCGAGGCTCTTGATCTTGCGGGCGTCACCCGAGGCCTGGGCCTTGGCGAGGTCGCTCTCGACCTGGGCGATGGCCTCCTCGAGCTTGGCGATCATGTCGTCGGCTCGGGCGGACTTCTCCGGGTCGGACTTGCGCCACTGGTCGTCCTCGGCGGACTTGATGGCCTGCTCGACCTTGCGCATCGCGCCCTCGAGCTCCTTGATGCGGTCGCGCGGGACCTTGCCGGCCTCGTCCCAGCGGTCGGCGATGTCACGGAAGGAGCGCTTGACGCTGTCGAGGTCGTCGCCCTTCTCCACGAGCGGGAGAAGCTCCTGCGCCTCGACGAGCAGCCCTTCCTTGACCACGGCGTTCTGCGCGAACTCGGCGTCGAGCGCCGCGTTGGCATCGTCACGGGCCCCGAAGAAGACGTCCTGGGCGGCCCGGAACTGCTTCCAGAGCTTGTCGTCGACGTCCTTGGGCGCCGGGCCGGCGGCCTTCCAGTCGCGCATGAGGTCGCGGTAGCGCCCGGCGGTGGGGCCCCAGTCGGTGGAGGCGGAGAGCTGCTCGGCCTCGACGATGATCCGCTCCTTGATCACCTTGGCGTCCTCGCGCCGGGCGTTGAGCTCGGCGAAGTGGGCCTTGCGGCGCCGCGTGTAGGCGGTGCGTGCGGTCGAGAAGCGTCGCCACAGCGCGTCGTCGGACCCGCGGTCGATGCGGGGGAGCGCCTTCCACTGGTCGAGCAGCTCACGCAGCCGGTTGGCACCATTGCGCCAGTCGTTGCTCTGGGCCAGCTTCTCGGCCTCGGCGACGAGAGCCTCCTTGGCGACCTTCGCCTCGGCCGCCTTCGCGGCCCGCTCTGCCTTGCGGGCCTCGCGCTGGGTGGCGATGACCGGAGCGAGAGCCTCCAGCCGGGCCACCAGCGAGGCCAGATCACCGACCGCGTTGGCGTCGGTCACCTTCTCCACGACGGTCTTGACCGCCGCGGTCGCCTCGTCGGGCGACGTCTTCCCCGCATGCACGCGCCGCTCGAGCTGCTCGACCTCGAAGGCGAGCTGGTCGAACCGGTTGGTGAAGAAGGCAAGCGCCTCCTCTGGCGTGCCTTCCGGGTATTGCCCCACGGAACGTTCGCCCTCAGCGGTCTTCACGTAGACCGTTCCGTCTTCCTCGACCCGACCCCACTGCTCGCTGGTCACAATGTCCCTACTCTTCGCATGAGGCGCTAACCTCTTATGAAATCTCCCCCGCCGGACACCGTGCTCGTCACAGTCCCGGTCGGCTCAACTTGCAGGTCCCCGCGGTGTCCCGGCACACCTCGGGATGCCCATCGTAGTCAGACGCCACGATGCGGCGCTGCACTGTACCGCTGGATAGGGTGTTTCTCGTGTTGATCGCAGGCTTTCCCGCCGGTCCGTGGGGCACCAACTGCTACGTCGCCGCCACCGGTCCGGGCACCGAGTGTGTCGTGATCGACCCCGGGAAGGATGCGGCGAAGGGCATCGAGGAGATCGTCCGGGAGCAGCGCCTCAAGCCGGTCGCCGTGCTCCTCACCCACGGCCACGTCGACCACATGTGGTCCGTGACCCCGGTGAGCAGGACGTACGACTCCACGGCCTGGATCCACCCCAGCGACCGTCACCTCCTCGCCGATCCGCTCCAGGGGATCTCGCCGGAGTCGGCGCAGATGCTGCTGGGCATGCCGCAGGGGACCTACGACTTCGTGGAGCCCGACGACGTCCGAGAGCTCACCGACGGTCAGGCCATCGATCTGGCCGGGATGAGCTTCCTGATCGACCATACGCCCGGGCATACCGAGGGGTCGGTCACCTTCCGGACTCCTTACCCCGACCACGCCGAGGTCAGTGACGTGATGTTCTCCGGCGACCTGCTCTTCGCGGGCAGCATCGGGCGTACGGACCTCCCCGGCGGTGACCACGCCACGATGCTGCAGTCCCTGACCACCAAGGTGCTGCCCCTCGCCGACGACATCGTGGTGCTCCCCGGCCATGGCGAACAGACCTCGATCGGGCGCGAGCGCGCCACCAACCCGTTTCTTCAGGACCTGATCACCACACCATGAACAAGCCAACACCGCTCTCCGGGTTCCCGGAGTTCCTGCCGAGCCAGCGCACCGTCGAGCGCGAGGTCATCGCGACCCTGAGCCACACCTTCGAGCTGCACGGCTTCGGCAACATCGAGACCCGCGCCGTCGAGCCGATGGACCAGCTGCTGCGCAAGGGCGACACCAGCAAAGAGGTGTACGTCCTCAAGCGGCTCCAAGAGCAGGACGAGTCTCGTGACAAGGGCATGGGGCTCCACTTCGACCTCACCGTCCCCTTCGCCCGCTACGTGCTCGAGAACGCCGGCAAGCTGGAGTTCCCCTTCCGTCGCTACCAGATCCAGAAGGTCTGGCGAGGTGAGCGCCCGCAGGAGGGCCGCTTCCGCGAGTTCGCGCAGGCCGACATCGACATCGTCGGACGCGACACGCTCCCGTTCCACCACGACGTCGAGGTCGCCCGGGTCATGCTCGAGGCGCTCGGCAGGCTGACCTTCCTGCCCGGGTTCACGCTCCAGGTCAACAACCGCAAGCTGATCCAGGGCTTCTACGCCGGCCTCGGCGCCCCCGACGTCGAGGAGACCATGCGGCTCATCGACAAGCTCGACAAGATGCCGGCCGACGAGGTGGGCAAGCTGCTGGTCTCCGAGGCGGGGCTGAGCGACGAGCAGGCCGCCAAGTGCCTCGAGCTCGCCACGATCACCGCCACCGACGACTCCTTCGTGGAGAAGGTCCGTGCGCTCGGCGTCGAGAGCGAACTGCTCGAGGAGGGCCTGACCGAGCTGGCCACGCTGATCACCGCCACCGCGCCGCTCAACACCGAGTCCGTACGCGTCGTGGCCGACCTGAGCATCGCCAGGGGCCTGGACTACTACACCGGCACCGTCTTCGAGACCCGCCTCGACGGCTATGAGTCCCTGGGCAGCATCTGCTCGGGTGGCCGCTACGACGCGCTCGCCAGCGATGGCAAGACGACCTATCCGGGGGTCGGGATCTCGCTCGGCGTGAGCCGCGTCCTGGTGCCTCTCGTGGCCAAGGGCGTGCTCGACGGGGACCGCAAGGTCCCGAGCACCGTGCTGGTCGCCGTCGCCGACGAGGAGAGCAGGGCGGAGGCCGATTCGGCGGCCCAGCAGCTGCGCGCCCACAATGTTGCCTGCGAGGTCTCGCCCAACGCCGCCAAGTTCGGCAAGCAGATCCGCTTCGCGGAGCGCCGCGGCATCCCGTACGTCCTCTTCGCGACCGAAGGCGGCTACGAGATCAAGGACATCCGCACCGGCGACCAGGTCCCGGCCGACCCGGCCACCTGGACGCCGCAGAACGAGAGCGACCTGAAGCCCCAGGTCGTCGCGAACAACGAGGAGAAGAAGTGATCCGCACCCACGACGCCGGCACCCTGCGTGCCGAGCACGTCGGCCAGACCGTGACCCTCGCCGGCTGGGTAGGCCGTCGACGCGATCACGGCGGGGTCGCGTTCCTCGATCTGCGTGAGTCCAGCGGCGTGGTCCAGGTCGTCGTACGCGACGAGGAGATCGCTCACGCGCTCCGCAACGAATACTGCATCAAGGTCACCGGCGAGGTCGTCGCGCGCACCGAGGAGAACCGCAACCCCAACCTCGCCACCGGCGAGATCGAGATCGTCGCCAAGGACCTCGAGGTCCTCAGCGCGGCCGCGGCCCTCCCGTTCCCGATCGACGACCACGTAGAGGTCGGCGAGGACGTACGTTTCAAGCACCGCTACCTCGACCTGCGCCGCACCGCGCCCGGCAACGCCATCCGCCTGCGCTCGAAGGCCAACAAGGCCGCTCGCGACGTGCTGGCCGGTCACGACTTCGTCGAGATCGAGACCCCGACGCTGACCCGCAGCACGCCCGAGGGTGCCCGTGACTTCCTGGTCCCGGCCCGCCTGCAGCCGGGCTCGTGGTACGCGCTGCCGCAGTCCCCGCAGCTGTTCAAGCAGCTGCTCATGGTCGGTGGCATGGAGCGCTACTACCAGCTGGCTCGCGCCTACCGCGACGAGGACTTCCGCGCCGACCGGCAGCCGGAGTTCACCCAGCTCGACATCGAGATGAGCTTCGTCGAGCAGGACGACGTGATCGCGCTGGGCGAGGAGATCGTCGCGGCGCTGTGGAAGCTGATCGGCTACGACGTACCGCTTCCGCTGCCGCGGATGACCTACGCCGACGCGATGGCCAAGTACGGCTCGGACAAGCCCGACCTGCGCTTCGGCATCGAGATCACCGAGTGCACCGACTACTTCTCCGAGACGACGTTCCGTGTCTTCCAGGCGCCCTACGTCGGCGCCGTGGTGATGCCGGGCGGCGCGAGCCAGCCGCGGCGTCAGCTCGACGGGTGGCAGGACTGGGCCAAGCAGCGTGGCGCCAGGGGCCTGGCGTACGTCCTGGTCCAGGAGGACGGCTCGCTGACCGGTCCGGTCGCCAAGAACCTCTCCGAGACCGAGGCCGCCGGACTGGCTGCTCACGTCGGTGCCAACCCCGGCGACTGCATCTTCTTCGCCGCCGGCGCGCCCAAGTCGAGCCGCTCCCTGCTGGGTGCCGCCCGACTGGAGATCGGCAACCGTCTCGACCTTCGCAAGGACGGCGAGTGGAGCTTCCTGTGGGTCGTCGACGCGCCGCTGCTCGAGCCGGCCTCCGAGGCCGTCGAGTCCGGTGACGTCGCGGTCGGCGCGGGGGAGTGGACCGCGGTCCACCACGCCTTCACCAGCCCGCAGGACGTCGAGAGCTTCGACAAGGACCCCGGCAACGCCATCGCCTGGGCCTACGACATCGTCTGCAACGGCAACGAGATCGGCGGTGGCTCGATCCGTATCCACCGCGAGGACGTGCAGAAGCGGGTCTTCGACCTGATGGGGATCGGCGAGGAGGCGGCCGAGGAGAAGTTCGGCTTCCTGCTCGACGCGTTCAAGTTCGGTGCCCCGCCGCACGGCGGCATCGCCTTCGGCTGGGACCGCGTCGTCGCTCTCCTCGCCGGCACCGACTCGATCCGCGACGTCATCGCCTTCCCGAAGACGGGTGCCGGCTACGACCCGCTCACCGCCGCTCCGGCGCCGATCACCCCCGAGCAGCGCAAGGAGGCGGGCGTCGACGCCAAGCCTGCCGCCGAGGGCGAATCGGCGAACTGAGCCCACCTCGGCTAAATCCAACAGAGTCTCCGGGACCGGTCCGCCGGTCCCGGAGACTCTTGGCATTCTCTAAGGAATTGCGAGAAGGCATCCCGATCTGCCGTATCACTGGTTGAAATCGGATCGTTACCGGTCCGGGCTCCATCCGGGCAAAGGGATCACATAGAGTTCCATCCGTCGACCTCGTGGGTCGGACGCTGCCGTGCGACGGCGGCACCCACAAATACGACTAGACAGAGGAACCATGAGCGAATCGGCCACCGTGTTCGAAGGTGAAGAACTCTCGGGTGGATCGACACCTTCTGCTTCGCCTGAGGAGGCGAAGAAGATCGCCGGCAAGTCCCCGATGAAGCTGGCATGGATGCGGCTTCGTAAGGACAAGCTGTCGATGGTGTCGCTGACGGTGGTCATCCTTGTGGTGCTGGCTGCGGTCCTGGCCCCCTTCCTCGTCAGGATGGGCGTGCTGGACCCGTTCAGCTACAACCAGGACCTGCTCGACGCCAACACCATCCCCGAGGGCAGGTTCAGCGGCGCGAGCGCCGCACACCCGCTCGGTGTGGAGCCCGGCACCGGCCGCGACGCGTTGTCCCGGTTCTGGTACGGCATCACGTTCTCGCTGATCATCGCCCTCACCGCCGCCATCTTGTCGGTGGTCATCGGCGCGATCATCGGCATCATCTCCGGCTTCAGCGGTGGCTGGGTCGACGCAGGCCTGAGCCGCTTCACCGACCTGACGCTCTCGTTCCCCTCGACGATGATGCTGCTGGCGCTCTCGGCGCTCGGCCTCGAGCTCATCCAGATGGTGACGGGACTACCCAACGGCCCACTTGCCCAGGGGATTTACTGCACCGTGGTGCTCGCGATCTTCGGCTGGACCAGTACCGCCCGCGTGGTCCGAGGACAGGTCCTCTCGATCAAGCAACGAGAGTTCGTCGAGGCGGCGATCGTCCTGGGTGCCTCGAAGTCGCGGATCTACTTCAAGGAGATCCTGCCGAACCTGTGGGCCCCGCTGCTGGTCCTGGTCACCCTGATGATGCCGGCCTACATCTCGGCCGAGGCGGCACTGAGCTACCTCCAGGTCGGTGTGAAGCCGCCGACGCCCACGCTCGGCAACGTGCTCACCGACTCGTTGAAGTACGCGCAGGTGGACCCGTTCTACTTCTTCATGCCCGCGATCATCATCGCGACGATCGTGATCTCGTTCAACCTTCTCGGGGACGGGTTGCGAGACGCCCTTGACCCCAAGGGTGACAGGTGAGCCTCGGGGCTCCGTCCACACACAGGTGACCCGCCCGGGACACCGTTACGGCGTCAGTTGTCAGAGGCTGACGGCGACCACACCAAGGAGAAACGAATGCTCAAGAAGCGAGCTAAGTACGTAGCGGTCAGTGCCGCTGGCGTGCTCGGTCTTTCGCTGGGCCTGGCTGCCTGTGGCGGCGGGGACGGCGGCGGCTCGAGCTCGGCAAGCACGCTGACCATCGTCGCTGAGGACCCGATCGACCACCTGGACCCGCAGCGTATCTACGTCGGTGAGACCATCTCGCACACCACGCGTCTGGTCTACCGCAAGCTGCTCTCGAACCCGGCGTCGACCGACCCCAAGGTCTCGAGCAAGCCGATCCCCGACCTGGCGACCGACGAGGGCACCTCGACCGAGGGCGCCAAGACCTGGTCGTTCACGATCAAGGACGGCGTGAAGTGGGAGGACGGCTCCGACATCACGTGTGAGGACTTCGCCTACGGCGCCTCGCGCAACTTCGCCGCCGACGAGCTCACCGGTGGACCGGGCTTCTACCTGACCGCGAAGCTCGCGCTCAAGGGTGAGTACCCCGGCCCCTACACCGCGACGCCGGAGCAGCAGGCCGACTTCGACCAGGCGGTGACTTGCGACGGCAAGACCATCACCTACAAGTTCAAGTCGCCGTGGCCGGACTTCCCGCTGGCGATCTCGTCGCTGCACATGATGGACCCCTACAAGGAGTCCGAGGACAAGGGCGCCAAGAACGACGACGTCATCTTCTCCAACGGCCCCTACAAGGTCGACACCTGGAACGCCCAGAAGGGCGGCACCCTGGTGCGCAACGACGAGTACGACCCGGAGACCGACGACAAGTCGCTCCGTGAGGCGAAGCCGGACAAGGTCGTCTTCAAGTTCGGTGAGAAGGCCACGACCACTTACGAGAAGCTCTTCTCCGACAGCCCCGACTCGCAGGCGACCATCGTCAGCGGCTCGCGCGTCCCGCCGGAGTTCTACCCGCGTCTGACCGAGGCCGGCGTCAAGGACCGCTACACCCAGGTCCAGTCGCCCTACGTCGACTACCTGGTGCCGAACCAGAACCAGATGAAGGACCCGAACGTCCGCAAGGCGCTCGCCCAGGCGACCGACGTCGAGTCCTGGATCGCCGCCGGCGGTGGCGAGAAGGCCTACACCCCGGCCGACTCGATCGTGAACCCGGCCGTTCCGGGCTACGTCGCCAACCCGGCGTACAAGGACCGCAACCTCAAGGGTGACCCGGCCGCGGCGAAGAAGACCCTGGCCGACGCCGGTGTCAAGACGCCGTACCCGATCACCTTCACCTACCCGCAGAGCGACACCGCTGACAAGCAGGCCGCCGCGCTGGTCGAGGGCTGGGAGGCCGCCGGCTTCAAGGTCACCCTGGACCCGCTGGGCGACGTCTACTACTCCAACATCCAGAAGCCTTCCAACAAGGCCGACGTGATGTGGGGCGGTTGGGGTGCCGACTGGGGCTCCGCGATGACCGTTACCGCGGCGCTGTTCGACAGCCGTCAGATCGAGAAGTCGACCAACGGCCAGAACTACGGCAACTACAACAACCCGGCGGTCGACAAGCTGTTCGACCAGGCCGCCAACTCCGCCACCATCGAGGAGCAGAACAAGTTCCTCCAGGAGGCAGACGCGGTCATGGGTGAGGACGTCGCCTACATCCCGCTGGAGATCGCGACCTTTAACTGGGTCAACGGCTCCAAGGTGAAGGACTTCATCACGACCGATGCCTCCTCGTCCTACCCGGACCTGGGGCCCATCGACGTCGAGGACTGATCCTTCAGCTCCGCAACACCGTTCGGACGGCCCTGAGCCGTTCCGACCTTGGAGGCGGGGCTCGCCAGAGCCCCGCCTCCCTCCATGTACCTGGACACGATTCCCCCCGGACGACACCCCACGACGGTGGTCCGGCCGATCCCAACGAAGGTGAGACCCACCGATGGTCGCCTACATCATCCGGCGCGTGATCGTCGGCTTGCTCATGCTGGTGGCGATGAGCTTCATCGTCTTCGCACTGTTCATGAAGAACCCGGTCGACCCGGCACAGTTCTCCTGCGGCAAGAACTGCCCCCCCGAGCGCATCGAGGAGACCCGCCAGGCCCTCGGCTACGACCAGCCCCTGCTGGTCCAGTGGGGCGCCTTCGCCAAGGGCGTCGTCGTCGGCCGCGAGTACCCCGCCGACGAGGCGATGCGCGAGGCCAACCCCGAGCTGGTCACCGAGTGCGCGGCACCCTGCCTGGGCTACTCCCAGCAGCTGCAGATGACGGTCAACGACGAGATCGCCGAGGCAGCCCCGGTCTCGATCTCGATCGCCCTGGTCGCGGTCACCATCTGGGTCGTCTTCGGTGTTCTGTTCGGAGTGCTCGCAGCGGTCTTCAAGGGGACCCTCGTGGACCGCGGAGTCGTCGGAGCCACGCTGTCCCTCTATGCGTTTCCCACCTTCTTCGTGGGTGCCTTGCTGATCAACTTCGTAGCCATCAAATGGGGGATCTTCCCCGCGCCGGGTTACGTGACGATCGCCGAGGGTGGCGTCGGAGAGTGGCTGCTCCAGCTCATGCTCCCCGGGTTCACTCTCGCGGCGGTCTACATGGCGGGCTACGTACGCATGACCCGGGCGTTCGTACTCGAGTCGATGAGCGAGGACTACATCCGCACCGCGAAGTCCAAGGGCCTCAAGGGTGGCAAGGTGCTGTTCAAGCACGCGCTGCGCGCCGCGCTGACCCCGCTGGTGACGATGTTCGGTCTCGACGTCGCTGCCGTCCTCGGCGGCGCGATCATCACCGAGGACGTCTTCAACTACTACGGTCTCGGAAAGCTCGCGGTGACCGCGAACGAGACCTACGACCTTCCCACCATCGTGGGCCTGGTGCTGCTTCTCGGCGCTCTGGTGATCATCGCCAACATCGTCGTCGACGTCCTGTACGCCTTCATCGACCCGCGCGTGCGCGTCGCCTGACCCGGGAGTTGATCCATGACTGACCTCTCCAAGACCCCCGAGACGACGCTGGCCAAGGATGGCGCGTTCCTCTCGGTGCGGGACCTGAAGGTTCACTTCTCCACCTCCGACGGCATCGTCAAGGCGACCGACGGCCTCTCCTTCGACCTCGAGCGTGGCAAGACGCTCGGCATCGTGGGCGAGTCCGGCTCCGGCAAGTCCGTCTCCAGCTCGGCGATCATGGGGCTGCACCGCGGCACCAACGCCATCCTCAGCGGCGAGATCATGCTCGACGGCGTCGACCTGCTCAAGGTGAGCAACGAGGACATGCGCAAGCGTCGCGGCCGCGACGTGGCGATGATCTTCCAGGACCCGCTCTCCGCGATGCACCCGTACTACTCGGTGGGCAACCAGATCATGGAGGCCTACCAGGTCCACAACGACGTGACCAAGAGGGAGGCGCGCAAGCGCGCCATCGAGATGCTCGACCGTGTCGGCATCCCGCAGCCCGACCGTCGCGTGGACGACTACCCGCACCAGTTCTCCGGCGGTATGCGCCAGCGCGCGATGATCGCGATGGGGCTGATCAACAACCCGAGCCTGCTCATCGCCGACGAGCCGACCACGGCTCTCGACGTGACCGTCCAGGCGCAGATCCTCGACCTGCTCCAGGACCTGCAGCGCGACTTCGACGCAGCGGTCATCATCATCACCCACGACCTCGGTGTCGTGGCGGAGATGGCAGATGACGTACTCGTGATGTACGCCGGCCGCGCGGTCGAGTACGGCCCGTGCAAGGAGATCCTCACCAACCCGGAGATGCCCTATACCTGGGGTCTCCTCTCCAGCGTGCCGGATCTGACCGCCTCGACCGAGGCCAAGCTGATCCCGATCCGGGGCAACCCGCCCTCGCTGCTCAACCCGCCGCCGGGATGTGCCTTCGAGCCGCGCTGCGACCACGTGGCGAAGGTGGGTGGCGACCTGTGCAGGACGGTGCTGCCCGAGCTCACCCCTGCCAAGAGCGGTGGCAACCACATCAGGCGCTGCCACATCAAGAATGCCGACGAGGTCTACGAGGCAGAGATCCTGCCCGAGATCGCCCCTGACCTGGTGGAGGACTGATGAGCGACACCACGACTGCCACTGCGGCCTCGGTCGCGCCGGCGAGCACCGAGACGGTGCTCTCGGTCGAGAACCTGAAGATGCACTTCCCGGTCAAGGGCAGCGGCGTGATCCGGCGTACGGTCGGGCACGTCAAGGCCGTCGACGGGGTCTCCTTCGAGGTGGCCAAGGGCACCGCGCTGGGCCTCGTCGGTGAGTCGGGTTGTGGCAAGTCCACCACCGGGCGGATGGTGACGCGGCTCTACAAGCCCACCGAAGGCAAGATCAACTTCGAGGGCATCGACATCGCCGGCTACTCCGGCCGGCAGCTGCACCCGATGCGCCGGGAGATCCAGATGATCTTCCAGGACCCGTCGACCTCGCTGAACCCGCGTCACACCGTCGGCTCGATCATCGGCGCACCGCTCCGGATCCACAACATGGTGCCGAAGAACAAGGTGCTCAGCCGGGTCCAGGAGCTGCTCGAGGTCGTCGGCCTCAACCCGGAGCACTACAACCGATACCCGCACGAGTTCTCCGGCGGTCAGCGCCAGCGCATCGGCATCGCCCGGGCGCTGACCCTGCAGCCGAAGCTGCTCGTCGCCGACGAGCCCGTCTCCGCGCTCGACGTCTCGATCCAGGCCCAGGTGATCAACCTTCTGCAGGACCTGCAGAAGGAGTTCGACATCTCCTTCCTGTTCATCGCGCACGACCTCGCCATCGTCCGCCACTTCTGCCCTGAGGTCGCGGTGATGTACCTCGGCAAGATCGTGGAGATCGGTGACCGCGAGTCGATCTACGAGCGGGCTCACCACCCCTACACCCAGGCGCTGCTCTCGGCCGTGCCCGACGTGAAGCAGGCCGCCGTCGGCGGCCGTCGTGAGCGGATCCGGCTGGAGGGCGACGTACCTTCGCCGATCAACCCGCCATCGGGCTGCCACTTCCGCACCCGCTGCGCCATCGCCAAGGACATCTGCTCCGTGGTCGAGCCGCCGCTGCTGCAGATCGGCAAGAAGCACAAGGTCGCCTGCCACTTCCCGGGTGAGATCCACCAGCACCCGGAGAAGCCGATCACCGCGCCGCTCCTGGGCGTCGACGAGTTCGGTGCACCGGACCCGGGCGCCAGCCCGGCCGAGGTCCCTGGCGACGGTCCCGGTTACGCCGACACCTGGTACGACCTGGCGAACAACTCGCGGGGTCGCGCCTGAGGATCTCCCGCGTCTCGGCGAGATTACGAAAGACGGTCCGCAGCCTATGGCTGCGGGCCGTCTTTGTTTCGTGTGTGTCACACGTCACCGTCGGTATCGAACCGTTACCTGTAGTCCCGCCCGAACCGTTGCAACTTGGCATAACTTGATCAGCGCGCCGGCTCGGGACCGCGCGAAGTGGTCTTTTCTTGGGCGTACCGAGCCTTGGCATCGAACGGAGATCCGAGCGTATGACTGTGTCCGAAGTGTTGATCCAGGGTCCTGACCCCGAGATCGATCCGGAACCGAGGACGGGCGAGGTCGCCGGCCGTTCGCCGATGCGGATCGCCATGGACCGTCTCCTCTCGGACAAGGTCGCGATGATCTGTGCCGGCATCGTGCTGCTCTTCGTCCTGATCGCCATCTTCGCGCCGCTGCTGTGCAAGCTGTTCGGCGTCGAGCTGCGCGCCGGTGACCCGGTGACCGACACCGACTCGTTCAACTACCCCGTCATCGGCCCGCCCAACTACGGGTTCACCTGGGAGGCCCCGCTCGGCCTGGAGCCCAACTCCGGCAACGACCTGCTCGCGGAGTGGTTCTACGGCGCGCGTACGTCCCTGCTGGTGGCCACGATCGCCACGGTCGTCTCGACCGTCGTCGGTGTGGTGCTCGGCCTGATCGCGGGCTACAGCCGCGGCTGGGGTGACCGGGTGATCACGTTCATGATCGACCTCTTCCTCACGCTGCCGTTCCTGCTGGTCGCGATCGCGATCTCGCCGATGCTGGTGGAGCGCTGGCGGGAGAACCCGACGATGCTCGACAACGCCTCGCTGATCGCGCTCATCGTGATCCTCTCGATCTTCGGGTGGATGGGCCTGGCCCGGCTGATCCGCGGTGAGGTGATCTCGCTGCGTGAGCGCGAGTTCATCGAGGCCGCGCACGTCCTCGGGATGCCGACCCACCGGATCCTGTTCAAGGAGCTGCTGCCCAACCTGGTGGCGCCGATCGTCGTCTCGTTCTCGCTGAGCCTGCCGGCCACGATCGCCGCGGAGGCGACGCTGGCCTACCTCGGCGTCGGTGTCACCGGACGCCCGTCTTGGGGGCAGACGATCCTGCGCGCCCAGAGCTGGTTCGACGAATACCCCCTGTACCTCTACGCGCCGATCGTCGGGATCGTGGTCCTGGTCTTCGCGCTCAACCTGCTCGGAGACGCCATCCGCGACGCCTTCGACCCCAAGTCTTTCCGGTGAGCACGTCGTCGGAGAGAGGCATCAACCATGGAAGGTGGAGACCTACGATGCGATTGAAGAGAACAGTGATCGCCGCCAGTGCGATCGCTGCGCTGACGCTCACCGCTGCTTGTGGTGGCGGGGACGGCGGTGGCGAGGACCCGGCCGGCGAGTTCAAGGCCGGCGGCGGTGCCGGCGCCGGCAAGGACGCCACGGCCGAGGGCCCGCTGGAGATCCCGTCCGACGCCAAGATGGGTGGCACCATCTCGGTCGTCACCAACAACGCGCCCGCCACGCTCGACCCGACCCGGACCTACTACACCGACTCGGGAGCGATCATGTCCGGGTTGGTGACCCGGTCGCTGACGCAGTACGTCTACGACGAGAAGAGCGGCGATTCCATCCTGGTCCCCGACCTCGCCACCGACCTCGGCCAGGTCTCCGAGGACGGCCTGACCTGGACCTTCACGCTCAAGGACGGGATCAAGTACGAGGACGGCACCGACGTCACCGCCGAGGACGTCGTCTACGGCATCAAGCGCTCGTTCGCGACCGACACCCTGACCGACGGCCCGACGTACCAGACGACGTTCTTCAAGGACGGCCAGAAGTACAAGGGCCCGTTCGCGGACACCGACGCCGAGCTCCAGAAGCTCCCCGACTACGACGCCAGCGCCGGCTGGTACGGCGGTGAGGACTACGACGGCGTCGAGGCCGACGGCAACAAGGTGATCATCCACCTGGCCCAGGCGTTCCCCGAGCTCGACTACTACGCCTCGTTCCCGGTCTTCTCACCGATCCCGAAGGCCAAGGACAAGGACCCGCTGGCCTACGAGAGCCACCCGATGGCGACCGGCCCCTACAAGTTCGAGTCCTACAAGCCGGGCACCTCGCTGAAGCTGGTCAAGAACGACCAGTGGGCCGCCGACACCGACCCCGGCCGGTTCCAGGCCGTCGACGCCTTCGACTTCAAGTTCGCCCAGGACACCGCGAAGATCGAGAACCAGATCCTCGGCGACAAGGGCGCGGCCCAGTCGATGATCGGATACGACGACGTCACGCCGCCGACGTACAAGTCGATCAAGGAGAAGGCGCCGGAGAACCTCATCGAGGGCACCTCGCCGTGCACCTACATGTACCGTCCGGACCAGACCAAGATCACGGACAAGAAGGTCCGCGAGGCGATCAGCTGGGCCTACCCCTACCAGGCGGCCTGGAAGGCCTCCGGCGAGATCGTCGGCGTCACCATTCAGCCCGGCACCTCGCTGCTTCCCCCGGGCACCGCGGGTCGCGTCGAGTACCAGTACCCGAAGGGTCAGGACGGCCAGACCACCGACCCGGAGAAGGCCAAGGCGCTGCTCAAGGAGGCCGGGGCCGAGGGCTTCGAGATCAAGTGGTACTACGAGCGCGACGATGAGCAGTCGGTCGCCAAGAAGGACCAGATGGTCAAGGGCTTCGAGGCCGCCGGCTTCAAGGCGACCCCGGTGGCCTCGACCGACGAGACCTACCGCGACGACCAGAGCAACCTCGACGCTCCGATCAACCTCCGCTACGGCGGCTGGTGCTCCGACTGGCCCTCCGGCGGCTCGTGGTTCCCGGCTCAGTGGATCGGCTCGAACGCCAACAAGCCGGGCATGCCGAACCCGACCAACTTCAAGGAGGCCGACGCCGACGCGAAGCAGGCCGAGATCCTGAAGATGGACGCCGACAAGGTTCCCGCGGCCTGGGGCGAGTTCGACAAGTGGATGCAGGAGACCTACATGGTCGAGATCAACGCCGGCTACGACGCGAACGCCTTCATCAAGGGCTCGCTGGTCGGCGGGGTCGTCAACGACCCGGTCAAGGGCATGCCGAGCTTCTCCATCATGTACCTCAAGTGAGCTGATCCGGCCGGCGTGGGCGCACCCCACGCCGGCCGGACCCACACATAGGACACCGCAACGCCGGGCAAGCGCCCGTGGACAACTTCTAGGAAGCGAGACCTCCGTCCCATGATCGGTTTTGTCGTACGCCGGTTGATCTCGGCAGTGCTCGTGCTGTTCGTGATCTCGGTGGCGGTCGTCGCGCTCTTCACCTATGGCCCGAGCGACCCGGCGGACGCGATGTGCCCGGAGCCCAAGTGCACCGCCGAGCGTCAGGACGCGATCACGGAGGCGCTCAACCTGGATGCGCCGCTCCATGTTCAGTACACCGAGTACATGACCGGCATCTTCAAGGGTCGCGAGATCGCCTTCGGCTCCGAGTCGTACGACTGTGAGGCCCCGTGCTTCGGGGTCAGCTTCATCTACCGGGTCAACGTCTGGGACGACATCAAGGACCGGATCGGGCCGACGGTCTCGGTCGCGGTCGGGGCCGGCGTCACGATCCTGCTCATCGGCGTGCCCATCGGGATGTTCGCGGCAAGACGCAGGGGGACCTCGGCGGACAAGACCGTGATCGGCGCGACGCTGGTGATCGAGTCGATCCCGTACTACCTGTTCGTCCTGCTCGCGTTCCTCTATCTCGCGGTCAGCGCCGGGATCTTCCCGCAGGAGGGCTATCACCCGCTGACCGACTCACCGCTGAAGTGGGCCTGGGGCCTGCTGCTGCCCTGGCTCGCCCTCGGCCTGGTCAACTCCTCCAAGTACGCCCGGTTCACCCGCGGGTCGATGATCGAGGCGTTCAACCAGGACTACGTCCGCACGGCGCGCGCCAAGGGCCTTCACGAGCGCCGGATCGTCAACAAGCACGCGCTGCGCGCGGCCGTCGTGCCGATCGTGACGATCTTCGGCATCGACTTCGGAGCGCTGCTGACGGGCACCATCTTCACCGAGCTCATCTTCGGCATCCCCGGCCTCGGTCTGCGGGCGCTCAACGCGGTCAGTCAGAGCGACCTGCCGGTCATCGAGGCGACCACGCTGATCTCCGCCCTCATCATCGTGGTCACCAACCTCCTGGTCGACCTCTTCTACAGCGTGCTCGACCCACGCGTACGCCTCACCTGACCCGCCTGCTGTCGGTGCCGGCCACTAGGGTTGGCGTGTGGATGGGTTGTTCGAGATGGGGGCGAGCGCCTCGCGTGGCGGGTCGCTGAGCCACAGTGACCATGCGGCCGCGCCGCTGGCGGTGCGGATGCGGCCGCGTACGCTCGAGGAGCTCGTGGGCCAGAGCTCGCTCAAGGCGTCCGGGTCACCGCTGCACCAGGTGGTCGAGGGCGGACAGTCGCTCTCGCTGCTGCTGTGGGGGCCGCCGGGGACCGGGAAGACCACCATCGCCTCGATCGTCAGCGGCTCCACCGACCGCCGCTTCGTCGAGGTCTCCGCGGTCTCGGCCGGTGTCAAGGAGGTCCGCGCGGCGATCGACGCGGCCCGCGCCGAGCTGGTCGCCACCGGCAAGGAGACCGTCCTCTTCGTCGACGAGGTGCACCGGTTCAGCAAGGCGCAGCAGGACGCGCTGCTTCCGGGCGTGGAGAACCGCTGGGTCACGCTGGTCGCCGCGACCACGGAGAACCCGTTCTTCTCGGTGATCTCGCCGTTGCTGTCCCGATCCCTGCTGCTGCGGTTGGAGTCGCTGACCGACGACGACATCCGTGGTGTGCTCCGCCGTGCCCTGGCGGACGAGCGCGGGCTCGGTGGCTCGGTCTCGATCACCGAGGAGGCGCTCGACCATCTCGTGCGCCTCGCCGGCGGTGACGCGCGCCGGTCGCTGACCTATCTGGAGGCGGCCGCGGGAGCGGCCACCGAGGGCGAGATCGGCCTCGAGGCCGCCGAGCGGGCCGTCGACCAGGCGGCGGTGCGCTACGACCGGCAGGGCGACCAGCACTACGACGTGGTCAGCGCGTTCATCAAGTCGGTGCGCGGGTCGGACGCCGACGCCGCCCTGCACTACCTGGCGCGGATGATCGAGGCGGGGGAGGACCCGCGCTTCATCGCCCGCCGGCTGATGATCCTGGCGTCGGAGGACATCGGCCTGGCCGACTCGACGGCGCTGCAGACCGCGGTCGCCGCCGCGCAGACGGTGCAGCTGATCGGGATGCCGGAGGCGCAGCTCACCCTGGCGCACGCGACGATCGCGCTCGCGGTCGCGCCGAAGTCGAACGCGGTCACCAACGCCATCTTCGCCGCGCGCGCCGACGTCGCGGCCGGGAAGATCGGCAACGTGCCGCCACACCTGCGCGACGCCCACTACGAGGGTGCGAAGAAGATCGGGCACGGGAAGGCGTACAAGTACGCCCACGACGAGCCGTTCGGCATCGCGACGCAGCAGTACGCGCCCGACGCGGTTGCCGAAGCTGAGTACTACCAGCCGACCACCCACGGAGCCGAGGCCGGAGTGAAGGAACGTTGGGAGCGTGTCCGGAAAATCGTGCGCGGCCAGGATGGATAGGGTAGGCGCACCATGACGAACTCGAGCATGCCCGCGTGGGCGCTGGTGGCGACGCTGACGGCGGTGGGGGTCCTGGTCCTCATCTCGCTGGCGGCCGTGCTGCTCGCGCTCGGGGCGCGCCGCCGCGCGCGGCGCCGGCTCGAGGAGGCCGAGGCCAGCGAGGCCGAGCTGCGCGAGCGGCTCGAGGCGCTGGAGAAGCGGCTGACCCCGCCCGAGCCGGTCGGCCGGCGACGGCGCCGGGACCTGGCCGAGAGGGAGTATGTGATCACCTCCCTCGGAGAGGACGGCGAGCCTACCGAGGTGGAGCAGGTGGTGCAGCGTACGTTGACCGCACCCGCCTTCGCGGACGCCGTGTTCCGGGAGACCGTGGTGCACGGTGCCGCGCTGGTCCACGGGGTGCGCCGGGCGCTCTCGCCCGAGGTGCGGTTCAAGATCCGCTACGAGATGCACCGCGAGGTCAAGCGGGCACGCAAGGACCGGAAGAGCGAGATGCGCGAGGCGCTGCGCGAATACCGTGCGCGCCAGCGCGCGGCAGTTGACGAGGACGTACGTATGGAGGACTCCCGATGAGGGGCGCGATCTGGTTCGTGGTCGGCGCGGGCGCCGGCGTGTACGCGATGGTCAAGGGGCGGCGGGCCGCCGAGGCGTTCACCGCCGACGGCCTGCGCGACCGTGCCCAGGCGCTCGGGGTCGGCGCGCGGATCTTCCGCGACGAGCTGGCCACCGGCAAGGCCGAGAAGGAGCTCGAGCTGCGCGAGTGGATCGAAGCCCGCACTGAGGCGATTGCCTCGGGCTCCGCTTCGGCCAGAGGGCCGAAACAGATTGGCGCCGACGGTGCCGGTCAGCAGAGACTTGGATTGAACGGGCCAACCGAGGACCCGAGGCAGAACATGGAAGGCAGTAACCCCTGATGGAGTGGTTGAGCACGGCGGAGATCCGCCGCCGTTTCACGGCGCATTTCGCCGAGAACACGAGTGTCGGCGAGCACACGGTGGTGCCCTCGGCATCGCTCCTGCTCGACGACCCCAACCTGCTCTTCGTCAACGCAGGCATGGTGCCGTTCAAGCCCTACTTCCTCGGCCAGGCGACGCCGCCCTACGACCGGGCGACGTCGGTGCAGAAGTGCATCCGCACGCCCGACATCGAGGAGGTCGGCAAGACCACCCGGCACGGCACGTTCTTCGAGATGTGCGGCAACTTCTCCTTCGGTGACTACTTCAAGGAGGGCGCGATCGCGCTCGCCTGGGAGCTGGTCACCAAGTCGGTCGCCGACGGTGGCTTCGGCTTCGACGAGTCGCTGCTCTACCCCTCCGTGCTCAACGGCGACGATGAGGCGGTCGCGCTCTGGAAGAAGATCTCCGGCCTGCCCGACGACCGCATCGTCCGGCTGCCCCCGAGCGAGAACTACTGGTCCATGGGCGTGCCCGGGCCCGGCGGCCCGTGCTCGGAGATCCTGATCGACCGGGGCCCGGAGTTCGGTGCGGACCGCGACTGGGACGCCGGCGACCGTTACCTGGAGTTCTGGAACCTCGTCTTCATGCAGGACAACGTCGTCGCGGCGCGGTCCAAGTACGACGTCGACATCGACGGCCCGCTCGCCCAGACCGGCATCGACACCGGGCTCGGCCTCGAGCGCGTCGCCTACCTGATGCAGGGCAAGTCGAACATGTACGAGACCGACGTGGTCTTCCCGGTCATCGAGAAGGCGATGGAGCTGACCGGGAAGAAGTACGGCGCCTCCTATGAGGACGACGTGCGCTTCCGCGTCGTCGCCGACCATGTGCGCTCCTCGCTGATGCTGATCAGCGACGGGGTGACCCCCGGCAACGAGGGCCGCGGCTACGTCCTGCGGCGGCTGATGCGCCGCGCGATCCGCAACATGCGCCTGCTGGGCTACGAGGACCCGGCGATGCCCGAGCTGCTGCCGATCTCCCGCGACAAGATGGGGGAGACCTACACCGACCTGCACACCGGCTGGGAGCGGATCAAGCGGGTCGCGGACTCCGAGGAGGAGGCCTTCCGCAAGACCCTCGCGGCCGGCACCCAGATCTTCGACCTGGCCGCGACCGAGGTGAAGTCGAGCGGATCGACCACGTTCACGGGCGCCAAGGCGTTCCAGCTCCACGACACGTACGGCTTCCCGATCGACCTGACCCTCGAGATGGCCGCCGAGGCGGGCCTCGAGGTCGACGAGCCGGGCTTCCGCGGTCTGATGACCGAGCAGCGGGAGCGGGCCAAGGCCGACGCGCGCGCCAAGAAGGGTCAGCACGCCGATGTGTCGGTCTACCGAGGCATCCTCGACAGCAACGGGCCGACCGACTGGCAGGCCTACACGACCCTCGACACCGAGTCGAAGCCGATCGCTCTCCTCAAGGAGGGCAAGCGGGTCGACGTGCTCGGCCCCGACGAGATCGGTGAGATCGTCCTCGACCGCACCCCGTTCTACGCCGAGTCCGGCGGCCAGTCCGCCGACGCGGGCATCATCGAGTTCGACGGCGGCCGGCTCGAGGTCGTCGACGTGCAGCGGCCGGTCAAGGGTCTCGTCGTGCACCAGGTCCGTGTCGTCGACGGCGAGTTCTCTGCACGTGGACCGGCTGGCGGCCTCGTGCACGCCCAGGTCGACCCCGAGTGGCGTCTCGGCGCTCGTCAGGCCCACTCCGGCACCCACGTGGTGCACGCGGCGCTGCGCGAGGTGCTCGGTCCGACCGCGCTGCAGTCGGGTTCGTACAACCGCCCCGGCTACCTGCGTCTCGACTACGGCTGGACCAAGGGCCTGACGCCCGAGCAGATGCACGAGATCGAAGAGGTCTCGAACCACGCGCTGCGGGCCGACCTGCCGGTCGCGTGGGATTACATGACCCTTCCGCAGGCCAAGGAGTGGGGCGCGATCGCGCTCTTCGGCGAGACCTACGACGACTCCAAGGTGCGGGTCGTCGAGATCGGCGGTCCCTGGTCGCGTGAGCTGTGCGGCGGCACCCACGTGGACCACTCCGCCCAGATCGGCACCGTCGTGATCACCTCGGAGGCCTCGGTCGGCTCCGGCAACCGGCGCATCGAGGCCTACACGGGCGTCGAGGGCTTCAACTACCTCGCCCGTGAGCGCGACGTGGTCTCCGAGCTCAACCTGCTGCTGAAGACGAAGTCCGACGACGTCGTCGGCCGGGTCTCCGACCTGATGGAGCGGCTCAAGGCCGCCGAGAAGGAGATCGCCCGGGCGCGTACGGCGCAGCTGCTCGCCTCCGGTGGCTCGATCGCGGCCTCCGCGGTCGACGTCAACGGCATCCAGCTCGTCGCCCAGCGGGTCCCGGGGGTGGGCGGCGGCGACGCGCGCACGCTCGCCCAGGACGTACGCTCCCGGCTCGGTGAGGCTCCGGCGGCTGTCGTGCTCGTCGGCGACGCTGAGGACAAGGTGGCGATCGTGGCCGCGGTCAACCCGGCCGGCATCGCCAAGGGCGTCAAGGCGGGTGACCTGATCAAGGAGCTCGCGCCGGTCGTCGGCGGACGTGGCGGTGGCAAGCCGGACTTCGCCCAGGGCGGTGGCAGCGACGTATCCAAGATCGACACCGCGCTCGGAATGGTCGCGACGCTGGTCGCGCAAGCCTGATGCGCCACGGCGTGCGCCTCGGTCTCGATCCTGGCGACGCCCGGATCGGCGTCGCCAGGAGTGACCCCACGGGGTTCCTGGCGACGCCGCTCGAGACGGTCAAGAAGGGTCGCGGAGACCTCGCGCGTCTGCAGGAGATCGTCGCCGAGATCGCCGAGGAGTCGACGATGCTCGAGGTGGTCGTCGGGCTGCCCCGGTCCCTCAAGGGAGGGGAGAACCCGGCGACTGCTAAGGTCCGGGACTTCGCCGCGTCCTTGGCGCGACGAGTGGCTCCGGTCCCGGTACGCCTCGTCGACGAACGACTTACAACCGTTTCCGCGGAGGCTATGCTCCGAGACCGAGGTCGCAAGGGCCAGGACCGCCGAGCCGTGGTGGACATGGCCGCGGCGGTTGTGATCCTGCAACACGCATTGGACAGTGAGCGCGCTTCGGGGACCGCGCCTGGAGAGATCGTTGAGGTCGGTCATTGAGTGAGCGCTACTACCCCCCGGACCCGCGCGACCCGCGTCGCCCTGGCCAGGGGTCATATGGTCGCGATCCGCGCGGTGGCCCCCCGCCGCGGCAGCAGCCGCCGCAGGATCCCCGAGACCCACGCCGGATGCCGCCGCAGATGCCGGGTCAGATGCCCGGCCAGGGGCAGGGTCGGATGCCCGGTCAGCTGCCTCCGCAGCAGCAGGGCCAGCCGGGTCGACGCCCGGGGCCGCGTCCGGTGCCCGGTGCCGGGACACCCCCGCCGGGCTACGGCCGGCAGGAGCCGCCGCAGCGTCCGGGTGGCTACGGCGGGCCGACCTACCAGCAGCAGCCGGCGTTCTTCGAGGATGGCCCCGCAGATCACGATCCCTACTTCGACGAGAAGCCGCCCAAGCGCAAGCGGCGCTTCGGTGGCTGTCTGGCCGTCCTGGTGGCCATGGCGGTGGTCCTCGGCGGGTTCTACTTCGTGGGGGACCGGGCGATCGACTACGTCAAGGACATGGTCGCCCCTCCGGCCGACTACGCCGGGCCCGGCACCGACCCCGTCTCCTTCGAGGTGCACGAGGGTGACTCGGTCTCGGCGGTCGGCCGCAGCCTGAAGGAGGTCGGCGTGGTGAAGTCCGTCGACGCCTTCATCGAGGCGGCCAACGCCGAGGGGCTGACCGTCCAGGTCGGCTTCTACCCGCTGAAGAAGCAGATGAAGGCCGCCGACGCCGTCGAGATCCTCGCCAACCCGGAGAACATCGACACGGTCAACGTCACCATCACCGAGGGGTCGCGTGCCAAGGCGATCTACAAGGTGCTCGCCGAGAAGACCGGGAAGAAGCCGGCCGACTTCAAGAAGGCCGCCCAGGACACCGAGGCGATCGGTCTGCCCGACTACGCCGAGGGCAACGTCGAGGGATACCTGTTCCCGGCGACGTACGCCTTCCCACCCGACGCGACGCCGACCGAGATGCTGGCGATGATGGTCGACCGGTGGGAGCAGGCGCTCGGCGACAACGACATCGAGGCCCGCGCCAAGCAGCTCAAGTGCGGTGGCGGCAAGGCATGTACACCCGAGCAGATCATGACCGTGGCCTCGCTCGTCGAGGCCGAGGGGCGCGGCGACGACATGGCCAAGATCGCCCGGGTGATCTACAACCGTGTCGAGAACCCCGGCACGGCCGGCCAGGCGGGCTTCCTGCAGATCGACGCGACGGTCAACTACGCGCTCGGGAAGTCTGGAAGCACCGAGCTCGGTGGCGTCGACGTGCAGTCCGTCGACTCGCCCTACAACACCTACACCAACAAGGGCTTGCCTCCGGGGCCGATCGGCGCGCCGGGTGACGACGCGATCCAGGCCGCGCTCAATCCGGCGGACGGTGACTGGTACTACTACGTGACCGTCAACCTGAAGACCGGTGAGACGAAGTTCGCCAAGAACTACGACCAGTTCCTGAAGTTCAAGGCCGAGTACAAGGACTACTGCGCAACCGAGTCCAAGAGCTGCTGAGGGGAAACCTGAGTGAAGTGTGCTGTCCTGGGTGATCCGATCGATCACTCGCTCTCGCCGACCCTCCACCAGGCCGCGTACGCCGAGCTGGAGATGTCCGACTGGTCCTACACCTCCACGCGGGTGGCTGCGGGCGGTCTGGCTACCTATGTTGCCGACCTCGGCGGCGACTGGCCGCCCAGCCGGTGGCGTGGGCTGTCGGTGACGATGCCGCTCAAGCGGGAGGCGTACGAGCTGGCGCGGTCGATCTCGCCGCGGGCGCGGCTCGTGGGGGCGGTCAACACCCTGGTGCGCTCCTCGCACGGCTGGGTGGGGGACAACACCGACCTGCCCGGCGCGGTCGCGGCGATCCGGGAGCGGGCCGGTGACGGGTTCTCCTGCTCGCACGGTGTCGTTCTGGGCGCTGGTGCCACGGCGGCCTCGACCGGGCTCGCGCTCGCCGAGCTGGGTGCCTCGCGGATCACGCTGCTGGCCCGGAACCCGGGTGCGGCGGGGGAGACGATCGAGATGATCTCGCGTCACCGCAGCAAGCCGGTCGTCTCGGTGCTGCCGCTGGAGGCAGCTGGCCCGGAATCGGTGACCAGTGGCGCGGACGTGGTCGTCTCCACCGTTCCCGCGAAGGCGCAGACCCCGCAGCTCGTCGACCGCTGGGCGTCGACGCCGGTCGTCTTCGACGTCGTCTACGACCCGTGGCCATCGCCGCTGCTCTCGGTCACGCCCGGCGTGGCCGTCAGCGGCCTGGACCTGCTCGTGCACCAGGCGGTGCTGCAGTTCGAGATCTTCACCGGCCGTCCGGCGCCGCTGGCTGCCATGCGGGCAGCGGGGGAGAAGGCGCTCGCCAGTAGAGAGTCCAGCGCGGAGCCCATCCCGGTATGAGCTCCGGGGCGGTCGTGCTGGTGAGTGCGGCCGTTGCCGGTCTGCTCGCTCTCGGGGTGCCGGGACTGCTTCGCCGTCTCCCCGAGCCGGTCGACGACCCACCGGCGGTCCCCTATGCCACCGTGGCCGGGTGGGCGCCGCTCCTGCCGCTGGCGGTAGCCGTCTCCGCGGCGCTCGCCGGGCTGCTCGCCTGGAGGGTGGAGCCCTCACGGCTGATGGTGGCGCTGGTGCCGCTGCTACCGCTGTGCGTGCTGCTCGCCTATGTCGACTGGCGCGTCCAACGGCTGCCGAAGGTGCCGATCCTGGTGGCCATCGCGGTCGGGCTCGGCCTGCTCGCCGCCGAGTGGCTCTGGACGCATGACACCGCGGCGGCCCTCAGCGCTCTTGCCGGGCTGGTGATCGCGCGCTCGGCGTTCTGGCTGCTGTGGCGGGTGCTGCCGCACGCGATGGGCTTCGGTGACGTACGTCTCGCGGCGCTCGTCGGCCTTGTCCTCGGTCGCCTCGGCTGGGAGCAGCTGGCGCTCGGGCTGTGGGCCGGGCTGGCGATCTTCGGCGTCTGGGGCATCGGACGCGCCGTCGCGCAGCGCTCGCGCACGGCGATGCGCGAGCCCCTGGCGTACGGGCCGTTCATGATTCTGGGCATGCTCGTCGGTGTGCTCGCCGTCTCGCTTTGAGGCCGGGTGCACGAGGTTGCGTGACGGGGATGAAACACTGGCCCCATGTTGCGTTGGCTCACTGCGGGCGAGTCCCATGGTCCGTCCTTGACGGCCGTGATGGAGGGTCTGCCCGCCCACGTCCGGATCACCTCTGACGACATCGCTGATGCCCTGGCCAGGCGGCGCCTGGGCTATGGCCGCGGTGCCCGGATGAAGTTCGAGAAGGACCAGGTGCGGATCACCGGGGGCGTACGCCACGGGGAGTCGCAGGGTGGTCCGGTCGCGATCGAGGTCGGCAACACCGAGTGGCCCAAGTGGGAGACTGTGATGGCCTCTGACCCGGTCGAACCCGAGGTGCTCGAGAAGCAGGCGCGCAACGCCCCGCTGACCCGCCCTCGGCCCGGTCACGCCGACCTGGTCGGGATGCAGAAGTACGACTTCGATGACGCCCGCCCGATCCTGGAGCGTGCCTCGGCCCGCGAGACCGCGGCCCGGGTCGCGCTCGGCGCGGTCGCCTCGGCCTTCCTCGAGCAGGCGCTCGGCGTCCGGCTGGTCTCGCACGTCCTGGAGATCGGCGGAGTCCGTACGCCGAGCCACGACGTCCCCTCGCCTGAGGATGTCTCCCGGCTCGATGAGGACCCGGTGCGCGTCCTCGACCCCGACGGCTCCAAGCAGATGGTCGCCCGAATCGACGAGGCCCACAAGGAGGGCGACACCCTCGGTGGCGTCGTCGAGGTCGTCGTCCACGGCCTGCCGCCGGGCCTGGGCTCGCATGTGCACTGGGACCGGCGCCTCGACGCGCGCCTGGCCGGTGCGCTGATGGGCATCCAGGCGATCAAGGGTGTCGAGGTCGGCGACGGCTTCGAGCTCGCCGCGACCCCGGGTTCCAAGGCCCACGACGAGATCGTTCCCTCCGCCGACGGGATCCGCCGCGCCTCCGGTCGCTCCGGCGGCACCGAGGGCGGCATGTCGACCGGCGAGATCCTGCGCGTACGCGCCGCGATGAAGCCGATCGCGACCGTGCCGCGGGCGCTGCGCACCGTCGACGTAGCCACCGGCGAGGAGGCGGTCGCGCACCACCAGCGCTCCGACGTCTGCGCCGTGCCCGCCGCCGGTGTCGTCGCCGAGGCGATGGTCGCGCTCGTGCTGGCCGAGGCGGCGCTGGAGAAGTTCGGTGGCGACTCGGTCGCCGAGACCGCGCGCAACGCCAAGGCCTACCTCGAGAACCTGAGGTACTCCTGATGCCGGCTGTCGTGCTCGTCGGCCCGATGGGTGCGGGCAAGTCGACCGTCGGGGCGCTGCTCGCCTCCCGTCTGGGCGTTGCGCTGCGTGACACCGACGAGGACATCGCCGCGGCCGCGGGCAAGAGCGTGCAGGACATCTTCGTCGACGAGGGCGAGGCTCACTTCCGCGCGGTCGAGGCCGACGCCGTCGCCGCCGCGCTCGCCGAGCACGACGGGGTCGTCTCCCTCGGTGGCGGCTCCGTCCTGGCTGAGCAGACCCAGATCCTGCTCAAGGAGCACACCGTCGTCTACCTGCGGGTCGGGGTCGCGGATGCGGTCAAGCGGGTCGGCCTCGGCTCGGGCCGTCCGATGCTGCTCGGCAACGTACGCGGCCGCATCAAGACGCTCTTGGAGGAGCGCGCACCGATCTATGAGTCGGTCGCGACCCTGGTCGTCGACACCGACGGCCGCTCGGCCGACGACGTCGCCGCCGAGCTCGCCACCGCCCTCACCGCGCTGAACACCACGGAGTAGAAGTGACTGAGCCCGCAAGCACCGTCATCAGGGTCGAGAGCGCCGCGGCGTACGACGTCGTCATCGGCTCCGGCCTCGCCGGCCGGCTCCAGGGACTCCTGGGCACCAGCGTCCAGCGGGTGGCGTTCCTCTACGCCGCCGAGCTGGCCGAGTACGCCGAGCCGGTGCTCGAGGAGCTGCTGAAGCACTACGACGTACTCGGCCTCGGGCTGCCCAGCGGCGAGGACCAGAAGACGGTCGCGGTCGCCAACGACTGCTGGGAGGCGCTGGGGGAGAGGGGCTTCACCCGCTCCGACGCCGTCGTCACCTTCGGCGGCGGTGCGACCACCGACCTCGGCGGGTTCGTCGCGGCCGGCTGGCTGCGCGGCGTACGCGTGGTGCATGTGCCCACCACCGTGCTCGCCATGGTCGACGCCGCGGTCGGCGGCAAGACCGGCGTGAACACAGGTGCCGGGAAGAATCTCGTCGGTGCGTTCCACGAGCCCGCAGGTGTGCTGTGCGACCTCGCGCTGCTCCAGACCCTGCCGGAGGCCGACCTGATCGCCGGGCTCGGCGAGGTCGTCAAGTGCGGCTTCATCGCCGACCCCGAGATCCTGCGTCTGGTCGACGAGACCGACAAGATCACCGCCGACTCGCCGGTTCTCGCCGAGCTGGTCGAGCGCGCGATCCGGGTCAAGGCCGAGGTCGTCGCCGCCGACCTGAAGGAGACCGGCGGCGCCGACGGCCACCCCGGCCGCGAGACGCTCAACTACGGCCACACGCTCGCGCACGCGCTCGAGAAGCACTCCGGCTTCTCGATCCGCCACGGTGACGCGGTCGCCGTCGGCTGCGTGTACGCCGCCGAGCTCGCCCGTCTCGCCGGCGTCCTCTCCGACGACGTCGCCGCTCGGCACGCGCCGGCCTTCGCGAAGGTCGGCCTCCCGACCACGGTCAAGGAGCTCGGTGTCGACGCCGGCTTCGACGATCTCATCGGCGCGATGCGCGTCGACAAGAAGGCCCGCGGCTCCGTCCTCCGCTTCCTCGTCCTCCACGACGTCGCCGTCCCTCGGATCCTCACCGGGCCGACCGAGGAGCAGCTGCGCGAGGCGTACGCGGTCGTCGGCGGCTGATAGCGGCTCGGCGCGGTCGGACCTGAGGAGCCGATCGGTGATCTGGCGTCATGACCGGCTCCATGCCGATAGGTTGCGGCGGTGCGGACGTTTGAGGAGCTGAGATGGCGCTGGGTGATCAACACCTACGTCCGTCCGTTCTATCTGCGGGCCGAGTGGCTCCCGCACGACTGGACTATGGCTCGCCGGGTTGCGCGTGCGGGCAAGCGAGTCAAGCTCGGTGATGTGCAACGAATGCTCCACGGCACGTGGCGGGAAAGCTCCGTCGCTGCCTGGTACTGCCTGCGACTCCCTCCCGAATCGGTGACGAGCGATCTCGAGTTCGCGCTGGGGCATGCGTACTCATCGAAGAACGCGCACACCCTTGCCGCAGCCGCCGTGGCACTCCTGGGCCCGCGGGCGTTGCCGATGCTGGAGTCGGCGCCGTGCCTGATCGACGCGGAGCCGGGGGATGACGGAGCGGGAGTGGTTGCCGCCGCGATCGAAGAGATCGGCGGCACCCCTCCCATTCGCCCCGATGACGGTTACCGTGCCTGGTTCCAAGGGCTGCTGAGGGCGGCGAGAGACCTGCAGGTGGCGTACCGAGATGTTCAGCTCACTTCCCGGACCAGCGGGCGATGTCCTCGTCGGTGACCTCGATGGGGCCGGGGACGCGCTGGGTGGCGCGGATGTGGTTGCCGAAGGGGTCGCGGAAGGCGCAGTCGATGCCGTAGGGCTGCTTGGTCGGCTTGTCGGTGAACTCGACGCCCTGGGCGGAGAGGTCGTCGTAGAGCTTCTGGCAGTCGTCGGTGTTGAAGATGACCACGGCACCCATGGCGCCCTTGGTGACCAGGTCGCGCAGCTGGGCGGCAGTCGCGTCGCTGTGCGCAGGAGAGCCGCCGGGGACCTCGAGCAGCAGCTGGTGGTCGGGGTCGCCGGGAAGGTGGATGGTGAGCCAGCGCATGAAGCCCATGTCGACGTCGCTCCCGACCTCGAGCCCGAGCTTGCCGACGTAGAAGTCGAGCGCCTCGTCCTGGTCGAGCACGTAGATTCCGGTGATGTTGATGTTGGTCAGCACGCGACCAGTCTGCGCGCGAGGAACGCCACGCGCTTCTCCGAAACTGCTCAGCTCGCCGGCCGCATCCAGGCGCGGGCCACGCACCCGGGCACTGCCGGACTGTCGGCACGCGCGCGGTAGTCGCTCGGCGAGGTGCCGACGATGTCGCGGAACGTACGGCTGAAGGTGCCGGGGCTGGAGAAGCCGACCGTGAGCGCGACGTCGGTGACCGGGGTCGCGGTGTCGCGAAGCAGCGCCATCGACCGCTCGATCCGGCGGCGTTGCAGGTACCGATGCGGCGTCTCGCCGAAGACAGCCTTGAACCGGCGGCTGAAGTGCGCGGGGGAGACGTACGCGACCCGGGCTATCGCGGCGACGTCGAGCGGCTCGGCGTAGTGCCGGTCCATGGCATCACGCGCCCGCAGCAGGCGACGGTTCTCGTCCTCGCGCGGCGTCATGTGCCCGAGCCTATGCCCGCTGGTCGAGCCGCGAGGCCGCTTGCGGTCGAGCGTGTCGAGACCAACACAGTCCTATCGAGCGCGACATCTGACCGTGTTGGTCTCGACACGCCTTCGCCTAGCGGCTCCGAGGTCTGAACGAAGTGGCCTTCGACCAGCGGGGAGCTGTCACAGACCCATGTCCTTGGCGATGATCAGCTTCATGACCTCGGAGGTGCCGCCGTAGATGCGGTTGACGCGGTTGTCGGCGTAGAGGCGGGCGATCGGGTACTCGTTCATGTAGCCGTAGCCGCCGTGGAGCTGGAGGCAGCGGTCGATGACCCGGTGGGCGACCTCGGTGCAGAACAGCTTGGCCGAAGCGGCCTCCGCAGCGGTGAGGGTGCCGGCATCCTCGGCCTCGATCGCGCGGTCGACCACGGCCTCGGCGGCGTCGACCTCGGCCTTGCACGCGGCCAGCTCGAACTTGGTGTTCTGGAAGGAGGCGACGGTGGTGCCGAAGACCTTGCGGTCGTGGACGTAGGCCTTGGCGAACTCGACGGCGGCCGCGGCCTGGGCGTAGGCGCCGACAGCGATGCCGAGCCGCTCGACGGGGAGGTTCTGGCCGAGGTAGGAGAAGCCCTTGCCGACCTCGCCGAGGACGTCCTCGACCGGTACGTGCACGTCGGTGAAGGAGAGCTCGGCGGTGTCGGAGACCTTGAGCCCGAGCTTGTCGAGCTTGCGGCCGACCTCATAGCCCGGCAGCGAGGTGTCGACGGCGAGCAGGGTGATCCCGCCACGCCGGTCGTCGGCGGAGGCCGGCGCGGTGCGGGCACAGACGATCACCCGGTCGGCGTTGACGCCGCCGGTGATGAAGGTCTTGGCGCCGTTGAGGACGTAGTGCTTGCCGTCCTCGGTGAGCTTCGCCGAGGTGAGCATGCCGGCGAGGTCGGAGCCGGTGCCCGGCTCGGTCATCGCGATCGCCCACATCTCCTCGCCGGCGACGAAGCCGGGCATCCAACGCTCCATCTGCTCCTTCGTGCCGAGCTTGAGCAGGTAGGGCAGGCAGAGGCCGACGTGGGTGCTCGAGCCGCCGAAGGAGACACCGGCGCGGGCGAGCTCCTCGGTGATGACGGCGGAGTACTTGAACGACTCGATCCCGGCGCCGCCGTACTCCTCGGGCACCTGGATGCCCCACACCCCGAGCTCGCCGAGCTTCAGGTAGAAGTCGTGGGGGACGATCCCGGCCGAGTACCACTCCTCGTAGACGGGGGTGACCTCCTTCTCGATGAACGAGCGGATGGTCTCGCGGAAGGACTGGTGGTCCTCGGTGTAGATGGTGCGGCGCATGTCAGTGCTATCTCCTCGAGTGCAACTTGTAGGGGTCAGGGGCGGACGCCGACGACGCGGAGCGCCAGGTCGGCATAGAAGTCGGCGAGGGCATCGGGGGTCCAGGAGCCGTCGTCGCGGTACCACCGGGCCAGGTCGATGCCGAGGGAGAGCAGGGCGGTCGCGGCCTTGGCGGGGTCGGGGGTGTCGAAGTCGCCGCTGCGTACGCCTTCCTCGACGACCTCACGCATGACGGTGTCGATGGCGCGGCGCAGTCCGGCGATCTCGCGGAAGTGCTCCTCGGTCAACGCGGCGAGCTCGTAGTTGATGACCCGGGCCGTCGTGTGGGAGCGCGCGTGGAAGAGGACATAGGTCCGTACGGCGGCCGCGACCCGTTCGGCGGGCGTGGCGTCGGTGCAGGTCGCTTCGGTGACCGCCTCGAGGATCACCTCGTGGCCGCGCACCGCGATCGCGTGCAGGAGCTCCTCCTTGGAGCGGTGGTGGACGTAGACCGCGGCCGGGCTCAGCCCGGCCGCCGTGGCGATGTCGCGGGTGCTGGTGCCGTGGAACCCCTTGGCGGAGAAGGCCTGGACCGCCGCATCGAGCAGACGGGCACGGCTACGGTCGCCGCGCGCCTGGGTGCTGGTGCGGAGCTCGTTCATCAGGCATCCTCGTGTCGGAGTCGTGGCTGTCGGATCCAGTGTCGCACAATATAAGTGACCGCTTAGATTTGGTTCGTGACAGGATGACCCGGTGAGCAAGAAGCTGCAGCCGGTCCTGGTCCTCAACGGCCCCAACCTCGGACGACTCGGGAAGCGTCAGCCCGAGATCTACGGGCACACCACCCACGACGAGCTCGCCGCGATGTGCGTCGGCTGGGGTCATGCGCTCGGCTTCGCCGTGGACGTACGTCAGACCAACCACGAGGGCGACATGGTCGACTGGCTCAACGCCGCGGCCGACAAGGGCGTCCCGGTCGTGCTCAACGCGGCCGCCTGGACCCACTACTCCTACGCCATCTACGACGCCTGCGCGCAGCTGACCGCCCCGCTCGTCGAGGTGCACATCTCCGAGCCGCTCGAGCGGCCCGAGGTCTTCCGGCACACCAGCGTCATCACCCCGCACGCGGTCGCGGTCGTCGCGGGCAAGGGCATCGACGGCTACCACGAGGCGCTCTCGGTGATCGCCGAGAAGCTCGTCGACGCCTGACCTGACCCATATTGGCGATCGCCGCCGCCTGACTCCTGGCCGGCCGACTTCCGGGGCCACGGTGAGCACATGGGTCGGCTGCTGGCAGGTCTCGCGCGGGTCCTCGCCGTGCTGCTCGCCGGCGGGGTGCTCGGCGCGCTGATCGGTGGCGTCGGCGGGCGGGTCGTGATGTACCTGCTGATCCGGCTCAGTCCGGAGGCCGACGGCGTCACCAGCGACGACGGGTTCGAGATGGGCCGGTTCACTCTGGACGGCTCGCTGAACCTCGTCGTGGTCGGCACGGTGCTCGGCGTCGTCGGCGCGGTGGTCTACCTGGCCATCCGGTGGCTGCTGTTCGGGCCGTGGTGGTTCCGCGTCCTCAGCGTCACCCTCGCCGCCGGCGTCGGCGTGGGCAACATCATCGTCCACACCGACGGCGTCGACTTCAGCCTGCTCCAGCCCGCCTTGGTCTCGGTGATGGCGTGCGTGGCGATCCCGGCGGCGTACGGTGCCGCCCTGACCGTCGTCGCGGAGCGATGGATCCTGGCTGCCTGGCCCGTTCCGCCGGAGACCGGGGCAGTGGGGCGCGCCACGCTGTGGGTGTTGCGCGCGGTGGCGCTGGCCGTCGGCGTACTGTCGCTGGTGGATCTCGCCGGGAAGACCGCGGTCGTTGCTTGATTCGGCCCTGTGCGGACTCGCGGATAGGATTCTCCGAGGCCCTTCGGGGCCCTACGAACCTTGACGGACATTGACAATTGAAGCCTGCATCGGTGCAGGTCAAAGAGACGAAGGCTGACGGACGGTTATGGCGACGACGAACGACCTCAAGAACGGCATGGTGCTGAAGATCGAGGGCCAGCTCTGGCAGGTGGTCGAGTTCCAGCACGTGAAGCCCGGCAAGGGTCCGGCTTTCGTCCGCACCAAGCTGAAGAACGTCGAGTCGGGCAAGAACGTCGACAAGACCTTCAACGCCGGCACCAAGGTCGAGACCGCCACGGTCGACCGCCGCTCGTTCCAGTACCTCTACAACGACGGCTCGAACTTCGTCTTCATGGACGTCGCCGACTTCGACCAGGTCGAGGTCGACCCGGAGATCATCGGCGACAGCGCCGGCTTCCTCCTGGAGAACCAGGAGGTCATCCTGGCCACCAACGAGGGCCGGGTGCTCTTCGTCGAGCTTCCGCCGTCGGTCGAGCTCGTCATCTCCTACACCGAGCCCGGTGTCATGGGCGACTCGGCCACCGGCCGCACCAAGCCCGCCACCCTGGAGACCGGCGCCGAGATCCAGGTGCCGCTCTTCATCGAGCAGGGCGAGAAGATCAAGGTCGACACCCGCGAGGGCGGTTCCTACCTCTCCCGCGTCAAGGGCTGACCTGTGGCTCACGTCGCCACCGCCCGCACCAAGGCCCGTAAGCGCGCGCTCGACCTGCTCTTCGCCGCTGAGGCCCGTGGACTCTCCGCCGGTGATCTGCTCGACCAGCAGATCCGCGAGGGTGAGGTGCCCAACAACCCGTTCACGGTCAAGCTCGTCCGTGGTGTGGTCGCCGAGTCCGAGCGCATCGACGTCCTGATCGCGGCCTTCGCCAAGGACTGGTCGCTGGCCCGGATGCCCGCGGTCGACCGTAACGTGCTGCGCCTCGGCGTCTGGGAGCTCATCGACGGCGACGTAGCCGCCGAGGTCGCGATCAGCGAGGCCACCGCCTTGGTGACCGAGCTGTCGACCGACGACTCGCCGTCCTTCGTCAACGGTGTGCTCGCCGCGGTCGCGAAGGACCTCGCCAAGGCCTGATCGGCATGAGACGTACGCCTGTCCGGGAGCGTTCCGGGCAGGCGTAGCGTCATTTCAGGGTGCGGCGCGACGCGTGTGTTTTCCGGTTATCGACGATTGCTTCGGTCGGGACCGTATGTTTGGACCCAAGGCTGAGATGGAGGCCGTAACCCAGCACCCGTATTCGGAGAGCGCATGACGCAGGAGAACAACCCCTACGACGAGCCGGACTCGCGCACCCGGCCGACCGGAGCACCCTCGCACTGGGTGACGCCGCCTCCGCCGCAGACGGCGGGACGGCCGCCGACGCCCCCGGCACAGCCCCGTCCCGACCCGAGTCAGGAGGCGACTCGCATCACCAACCCACAGGTCACCACGACACCCGCTCCGCCCCCTCCGGTGGCGGTGACGCCGCCGCCTCCGGGCGTCCACGGCCTCGAGGTCCCCAGCGCGACCGACTTCCTCGACCGGCGCGCTGAGTCGGCCGGATTCGGTCCCGCGACCTGGGGCTGGCGAGGCGCGATCCGCAAGATGTCCGGCGGGCTGATCAGCCCCAAGATGGGCCAGGCCGAGGTCGCCTACGAGCAGGACCGGGCGATGATCCAACGCGACTTCGACGGGCCGCGCACCATCGTCTTCATCAACCCCAAGGGCGGCGCCGCCAAGACCACCGGCGTGCTGGCGGCCGGCTACACCTTCGGCACCGTACGTGGTGGCGGGATCGTGGCCTGGGACAACAACGAGACCCGCGGCACCCTCGGCATCCGTGGCATGCGGAGCACCCACCGCAACACCACCCGCGAGCTGCTCGACAACCTGGCCGCGTTCAACAACGTGCACCAGTCCCGCATCGGCGACCTCGGTGCCTTCGTACGTTCCCAGGGTGACGCCCACTTCGACGTGCTCGCCTCCGACGAGCGCCCCGACGTCACCGGCCAGATCCACGCCGACGACTTCGGGCAGGTGCACCAGCTCCTGGAGCGTTTCTACAAGGTGATCCTGGTCGACACCGGCAACAACATGCGCGCCGAGAACTGGCTGGCCGCCGCCGACACCGCCGACCTGCTGGTGGTGACCTCGACGGTGCGCGAGGACACCGGCTACAGCGGCCTGTGGATGCTCGACGCGCTCCAGGAGTCGGGCTACGCCGACCTCAAGCTGAAGACGATCACCGTGCTCTCCGACCCGTCCCCGAAGGTCGACACCAACCTGGCTCGTGACCTCACCGAGGTCTACCAGCAGCGCACCCGAGGGGTCTACCGGGTCCCGTTCGACCCGGTGCTCGTCGCCGGGTCCACGGTCCAGTACTCCCAGCTCTCGGAGGACACCAAGATGTCGTGGCTGAAGGCCTGCGCTGGGATGGCGCACGCTCTCTAGCCATGGGCCGCTAACGTCGGAGTCATGCGCGCAGTCGTCTACTCCGAGAACGGTCCCTCCTCCGCCATGCGTCTGACCGATCGCCCGGTGCCGAAGCCCGGCCCGGGCGAGGTCCTGGTCAGGCTGGTGCGGGCCGGCGTCAACCCCACCGACTGGAAGGTACGCGCCGGCCTGAGCGCCACCCTCACGACTCCCGAGGCGACCCCGGGTCAGGACGGTGCCGGCGTGGTCGAGGAGATCGGCGCGGGCGTCACCACCCACATCGTCGGTCAGCCGGTGTGGCTCTTCATGGTCCAGCACGGGCAGGCCTGGGGCACCGCGGCGGAGTACGTCACCGTCCCGGCCCACAAGGCGGTCGAGCTGGCCGAGGGCGCCTCCTACGACCTCGGCGCCTCGCTCGGCGTCCCGGCGATGACGGCCCACCGGGCGCTCACCTCCGGCGCGGTGGAGCGGGTCGCCCCAGGGTCGTTCGACGGCCTCACCGTCCTCGTCCACGGCGGTGCCGGGGCGGTCGGCAACGCGGCGATCCAGCTCGCCGTGTGGGCAGGGGCGAGGGTGATCACCACGGTCAGCTCGGCGGAGAAGGCCGCGCTGGCGAAGACCGCCGGCGCGCACCACATCGTCAACTACCGCGAGGGCGACGCGGCCGCGGCGATCCGCGAGATCGCGCCCGACGGCGTCGATCTGATCGTCGAGGTCGCCCCGGCGGTCAACAACGACCTGGACCGCGCGGTCATCGCCAAGCGCGGCACGATCGCGATCTACGCCAACAACGGTGGCGACGAGCTCACCATGCCGCTGCGGGCGACCTTCTCGCTCAACCTGCGCTACCAGTTCATCCAGCTCTACGGCATCGAGCCGGAGCAGATCCAGGCCGCGGCCGACGACGTCGCCGCCGCCGTGGCGGCAGGGGCGCTGCGCGTGGGGCCGGAGGGCGGCGTACCTCTTCACCACTACCGACTCGAGGAGACCGCCGCCGCCCACGACGCGGTCGAGGCTGGTGCGGTCGGGAAAGTGCTGATCGACCTGGAGTGAGGATAGGGTTGGCCCGATCCTTTAACGAGCCGTCCCGTGAGGCGGAGAAGGAGACCACAACCTTGTCTGATGCTGTCCCAGCTGTTGTCTCAGAGCCGTCGACCGATGGTCGCGTCGTGCTCGATGCCCGTGACATCTCCCGGGCGCTGACCCGGATCTCCCACGAGATCCTGGAGCGCAACCGCGATGCCGAAGACCTGGTGCTGCTGGGTCTGCACACCCGTGGGGTGCCGCTGGCCAAGCGGATCGCCGCGCGGATCGAGGCCGCCGAAGGCCATCCGGTCGCGCACGGCGCGCTCGACGTGACGATGTACCGCGACGACCTGCGCACCCATCCCACCCGCGCCCCGCACCACACCGAGATCCCGCCCGGCGGCATCGACGGCAAGACCGTGGTACTGGTCGACGACGTGCTCTTCTCGGGCCGCACCGTCCGTGCCGCGCTCGACGCCCTCGCCGACTACGGCCGCCCTGCCGTCGTACGCCTGGCCGTTCTCGTCGACCGCGGCCACCGGCAGCTGCCGATCCGGGCCGACCACGTCGGCAAGAACCTCCCCACCGCCCGCTCCGAGCGGGTCGGGCTGCGCCTGGAGGAGATCGACGGCATCGACGAGGTACGCATCGTCGAGCTCGAGGGGGTGCCCGCATGACGAGGCATCTGCTGTCCATCGACGACGTGAGTGCCGAGGAGATCCAGCGGCTCTTCGCCACCGCGGCCGAGATGCACGACGTCCAGAAGCGTGAGGTCAAGAAGCTGCCGGCGCTGCGCGGGCGTACGGTGATCAACCTCTTCTTCGAGGACTCGACCCGCACCCGGTCCTCCTTCGAGATCGCGGGCAAGTGGCTCTCGGCCGACGTGATCAACCTGTCCGCGAAGGGCTCCTCGACCTCGAAGGGCGAGTCGCTGCGCGACACCGTGCTGACCGTGACCGCGATGGGAGTCGACGGCCTGGTGATGCGTCACTCGGCCTCCGGCGCGGCTCATCAGGTCGCGGGCTGGCTCGACATCCCGGTGATCAACGCCGGCGACGGGATGCACGAGCACCCGACCCAGGCCCTGCTCGACGGCTACACGCTCCAGCGCCAGCTCGGCGGACCCGGCTCCCTGGAGGGCAAGCGGATCGCGATCGTCGGCGACCTGACCCACTCGCGGGTGTTCCGGTCCAACGTGAAGTCGCTGATCAAGCTCGGCGCTTCGGTGACCGCCGTCGCCCCGCCCACGCTGATGCCCTCGGGCATCACCGAGTGGGCCAAGGCCGACGGCTTCGCCACCTCCTACTCGCTCGACGACGTGCTGCCGGAGGTCGACGCGGTGATGATGCTGCGCGTCCAGCGGGAGCGGATGAGCGGTGGCTACTTCCCGACATCGCGGGAGTACACCGTCGGCTACGGGCTCACCCGTCAGCGGCTCGGCATGCTGCGCGAGGGCGCGCCGATCCTGCACCCCGGGCCGATGAACCGCGGCCTGGAGATCTCTCCCGAGGCCGCCGACGCCGCCTCCTCGCGGATTCTCGACCAGGTCTCGGCCGGGGTCGCGATCCGGATGTCCGTCCTCTACCACCTGCTTGCCGGCGAGGAGTCCGCATGAGCCTGCTGATCAAGGGAGTCTCGGTCCTCGGGGCCGAGCCGACCGATGTCCACGTCGAGGGGGGAGTGATCCGAGAGATCGGCACGCTCTCCGCGAACGTCGACGAGGTGGTCGACGCCTCCGGCCTCGTCCTCCTCCCGGGTCTGGTCGACCTGCACACCCACCTGCGTCAGCCGGGTCGCGAGGACGCCGAGACGGTCGCCTCGGGCGCGGCGGCGGCCGCTGCCGGCGGCTACACCGCTGTGCTGGCGATGGCCAACACCTCGCCGGTCACCGACACGGCCGAGGCCGCGGTCTCGGTGTGGGACCTCGGCCGCGAGGCGGGGCTGGCCGACGTGTTCCCGGTCGGCGCGGTGACCAAGGGTCTGGCCGGCGAGGAGCTCGCCGAGCTGTCCCTGATGAACCGTTCCCGGGCAGGCGTCAAGGTCTTCTCCGACGACGGCCGCTGCGTCTCGGACCCGCGGGTGATGCGGCGGGCGCTGGAGTACGTCAAGGCGTTCGGCGGCGTGATCTCCCAGCACTCCCAGGACCCCTCGCTGGCACCTTACGGTTCGGCCTGCTGCCACGAGGGTGAGCTCTCCGGTCGGCTCGGTCTGCCCGGGTGGCCGGGAGTCGCGGAGGAGGTCATCGTCGCTCGCGACGTGATGCTCGCCCGCCACACCGGCTCGCGCGTCCACGTCGCCCACGCCTCCACCGCAGGCACCGTCGAGGTGCTGCGCTGGGCGAAGGCGCAGGCGGAGAAGGACGGCAGCTGGGCGGTCACCGCGGAGGTCACCCCGCACCACCTGCTGCTCACCACCGACCTGCTCGCCGGCTACGACCCGACCTTCAAGGTCAACCCGCCCCTGCGCCCCGCCGAGGACGTCGAGGCCCTACGGGCGGCCTTGGCCGACGGCACCATCGACGCGGTCGCCACCGACCACGCCCCGCACGCGCGCCAGGACAAGGAGCATGCCTTCGTCGACGCGGCCTTCGGGATGCTCGGGCTCGAGGAGGCGCTCTCGGTCGTCTCGACCGTCATGGTCTCCTCGGGGCTGCTGGACTGGGCCGGCGTCGCCCGGGTCATGTCCACGACCCCGGCCCGGATCGCCGGGCTCGAGGAGCACGGGCGCCCGATCGCGGTCGGTGAGCCGGCCAACCTGGCGCTGATCGACCCGGCCGCGACCTACGTCGTGGATCGTGACCGTTCGCTCTCGCTCTCCCGTAACAACCCCTGGCACGACCGCAAGCTCACCGGCCGCGTCGTCGCGACGTTCCTGCGGGGGAAGCAGACCTACGCCGGTTAGGCTCCACCGCCGTGACCGACGTCTTCTCCGAGAAGCTGGCGCAGTGGCGCGCCTACACCGCGACCCCGTGGGGCCGGATCCGCTACACCGTGGTCGAAGAGATCCTCCGACGCCAGTGCGCCGAGCTGGGTGAGGGGCTCCGGATCCTCGACGTCGGCGGCGGGGACGGAATGGACGCGTTGCCGCTGGCACTGGCCGGGCACGACGTCACGATCCTCGACCCGTCGGAGTCCTGGCTGGCCGAGGCGGAGCGGCGGGCGGTGGAGGCGGGCACGACGCTGACCACGCTCGTCGGCGGTCTCGACGACCTGCCCGAGGGGGAGTGGGATCTGGTGCTGTGCCACTTCGTGCTGCGTTATCGGCATGCTGATGCCGGGGACGTACGCCGGTTGGCGGCCGCCGTCCGCCCCGGCGGCCGGCTGTCGGTGATGGAGCCCAACCCGGCGAGCATGGTGCTGCGCCAGCTGGTCACGGGCGGTCCCGAGGCCGCGCTCACCGAGCTGCGCGCGGACACCAAGCGCACCGTGACCTTCGACCATGACGTACGCAAGGTCGCGATGGGTGACCTCGAGGCCGAGCTCGCGTCGGCGGGGCTGCGGCTCACCGGCCGCTTCGGCGCCAGGATCGCCAACGACCTGCTCACCGACGACACCGCGAAGGCTGATCCAGCCTACTTCGACCGCCTCCTCGAGCTCGAGCGCGAGCTGTGCGACCAGGAGCCGTTCGTACGCATCGCCGGGATGTACCAGCTCGTCGCGGAGCGGCCGGGCTAGGCTCGGGAGCGTGGATAACCTCGAGCGCGTCTACAAGATGCCCTTCGGCTCCGTCTACCCGCACTACGTGACGAAGGTGGAGAAGAAGGGCCGCACCACGGCCGAGCTGCACCAGGTGATCACCTGGCTGACCGGCTTCGACGACGACGCGATCGCCAAGCACATCGAGGCGGGAACGAGCTTCGAGGAGTTCTTCGCCGCCGCCGACCTCAACCCGAGCTCGGAGCTGATCACCGGCGTGGTGTGCGGCGTGCGGGTCCAGGAGATCGAAGACCCGGTGATGCGCCAGGTGCGCTACCTCGACAAGCTCGTCGACGAGCTGGCCAAGGGCAAGGCGATGGAGAAGATCCTGCGCGGTTAGCGGTTAATCGGTTGGACGGCGCAGCGGTCGCCCGCGTACTCTTTACTCATCATGAAGTTCCTGCGCTGACCTCCGACCCGCACCCGAGGCACATGCCCGGCGGGTCGTCATCGAACCCGAAGGCCAGCGCTCTGATGTCATCTTCCATCGTCTCCGGACCGATCGTCGTCCGCGACCTCTCCGTCTCCTTCCGCAGCGGCTCCGTCCTCGTCGGGATGGACCTCACCGTCTCCCCGGGCGAGCGGATCGCGCTCGTGGGGGAGAACGGTGCCGGCAAGTCCACGTTGCTCCGCGCTATCGCAGACCGGCTTCCGCGCACCGCCCAACGCACCGGCACGCTCGAGGCTCCCGCCGACCTCGTCTGGCTGCCGCAGGAGCCGCCGTTCCGCGACGCGGCGAGCATCGAGGACGTACTCGCCACCACTCTGCGCCCGCTCCGCGAGGCCGTAGCCACGGTCGAGACGCTTGCCGACCGTCTCGACGACCCCGAGGTCGCCGAGACGTACGCGAGCGCGCTCGACTTCGCGGTGGCCCACGACGCCTGGGACGCCGACCGGCGGGCCATCCTGGCCGCCGAGCGTCTCGGCCTCAGCGGCCTGGACCGGGAGCGCCCGATCAGCACGCTTTCGGGCGGGCAGCGGACCAGGCTGGCGCTGGCGACCGCGATCACCCGCCGTCCCGACGCGCTGCTGCTCGACGAGCCGACCAACCACCTCGACGACGAGGCGGTCGCGGTCCTGGGGGAGTTCCTGCGCGACCTCCCCGGCGTCGTGCTGATGGCCTCCCACGATCGCGTCTTCCTCGACGAGGTCGCCACCGGCCTCTTCGACCTCGACCCCACAGCCTTCGGCACCGACGGCGCCGGCGGCCGGCTCTTCGGTGGCGGCTGGAGCGCCTACGAGGAGGCTCGGCAGGCCGCTCGCGAACGGTGGGAGCAGACGTACGCCGAACAGCAGGACGAGCTCAAGCGTCTCCGCACCGCGACCAAGATCGGCAACGAGGCGATCGCCCACAACCGCGGCCCGACCGACAACGACAAGTTCATCTACAAGTTCAAGGGCAGCAACGTCGAGCGCACCGTCGCCCGCCGCAAGAAGGACGCGAACCGGCGCCTGGAGGAAGCCGAGGAAGCCCAGGTACGCAAGCCGCCACCGCCCCTGCGGCTCAACGCCGCGCTGTCGGCTGCGGGCACGAGCGGGAGGATGGTCGTCGTACGCGACCTGGTGGTCGAGGAGCGGGTCAGCCTGCCGGTCCTGGACATCACGGCGGGCGAGCACCTGCTGATCACCGGGCCCAACGGCAGCGGCAAGTCCACGCTGCTCGGCGTGATCTCCGGGCGGGTGAAGCCGACCTCGGGGGAGGTCCAGGTCAGCGCCCGTCACGTCGAGGAGCTCACCCAGGACCCTCAGTTCGGGGACCTGCGCCGCAGGGTCGCCGACGTCTACCTGGAGTCGGTGGGGGAGGTGCTGGCGACCCGGGTGCCGCTACGTGACCTCGGCCTGGTCCACCCGCGCGACCTCAACCGGCCCGTCGGCGCGCTGAGCGTCGGACAGCGTCGCCGGCTCGACCTGGCGATCGCCATCGCCACCGGCCCCGACCTACTGCTCCTCGACGAGCCCACCAACCACATCTCGCTCACCCTGGCCGGCGAGCTGGAGGAGGCGATCGGGGTCACCCCGGGCACCATCGTCGTCGCCTCCCATGACCGTTGGCTGCGGCGGCGCTGGTCGGGTCCAGAGCACCGTCTGGTGCCCTGAGGCGTCGTCGGCGGGCCACTTGCGGGCGAAACCCTGTGGATGAGCAGAGTTGTCCACAGGCGCCGAGATCGTCGTTGTCCTCCTCGACGGGCCATGGTGCCGTTGACCCATGACCGACAAGATTCCGTACGCTCCAGTCCTTCGCACCCAGGCCGACGTCGAGGCGGCCTGGCGACACCTGATCAACCCGCTCGGCTGGCCCGAGCCACGGCTGTGGTTCATGCTCGTCGGTGCGGACGGCGTCCCGCTCCCACAGCTGTGCCAGATCGAGGAGGTACCCGTCGAGATCGGCGACGACGGCGCTGCCCAGGTCGCCGCGATGCTCCATGACCTGGTCGATGATCTGGGCCTCGACCGGGTCGAGCTGCTGCTGTGCCGGCCGGGCGGTGGCCCACCGAGCCGGTCCGACCGGAAGAACGCCGCACATCTCTACGGAGCGTGTGCCGTGGCCGCGGTGCCGCTCGATGTCATCCACCTGGCGACCGACCACGACTTCTGGCCCGTCCCATTGGACGCGCTCGGCGAGCTCAGAACTCCAGCGTGACCTTCGTGTCGCCGAGCTCGCGCGAGACGATGCTGTCGAACTCTGCCGCGGCGGCCTCACGCTCGACGAGGTCACGCAGCGCGTGGTCGATCGCAGCCTGGTTGGTCGTCGTCCCGGCGATCTTCCTCGCTTCGGCCAACAGCTCTTCGTCGATGCTGATCGACGTCTCGGTCATGGCGTACCCCCGCACGGAAATCTGGATGAAACATCGAAACGCTAGCGGTGCACAACCATGCAACGCAACGACCTGCGACAACCGTCACATCGTGTCGCACTCACCCGGCTATGGTGCACGACCATGAGCACGGAGGACCGACTGCTGACCGACATCTCGATCATGGTGGACTCGATCGAGCCGATGGACACCGAGGAGAGCGGCCACATCGCCGATGCGTCGGCCTGGCTGTGCGTGACCGACGACGTCTTCCGACGCACCACCGATCCGACCGAACCGGCCAAGCACCTGGTCTCCTACTTCCTGCTCCTCGACCCGGTCAGTGGCCACATCCTGCTCGGCGACCACCGCAAGTCGGGCCTCTGGCTGCCCTCGGGCGGTCACGTCGAGCCGGGGGAGAGTCCCGCTGACACCGTCCGTCGGGAGTGCGTCGAGGAGCTCGGCGTCGAGGCTCGCTTCCATCCCTCCCTCGGGCCACGCCCGCTGTTCGTCACCGTCACCAGGACCCGGCCCGACCGCCCCGACGTGCACACGGACGTCAGCCTCTGGTTCGTCCTCACGCACGACCGCCACCGGCCCTTGCAGCCCGACGAACGGGAGTACGCCGGCGTGCGCTGGTGGACGCCCAGCGAGATCCGCGCCACCGATCCGCGTTCGTTCGACCCGCACATGGGCCGGATGCTCGACAAGCTGAAGACCCTCTGAGCCGGAGCGTCACTCAGGCCCGCTCAGCTCCTGCTGCAGTCGCTCGACACTCGGCAGGCTGGCCCGCAACTGGTACTCGGCGACTCCGAGCGGTTGTGTCGAACCGCGAAGGGAGTACTCGGCGACGACCTGGTTGCGGCTCTGGCACAGCAGGATCCCGATCGTCGGCGCATCCTCGGGATGAGCCATCTCTCCATCGACCGCCGCCAGATAGAAGTTGAGCTGCCCCAGATGCTCGGGCTTGAACTTCCCGGCCTTGAGCTCGATGACGACGTAACAGCGCAGCTTCAGGTGATAGAAGAGCAGGTCGATGAAGAAGTCCTCCCCGCCGACCTCGAGGGACACCTGACGCCCGACGTATGCGAACCCGACTCCGAGTTCGACCAAGAACTCGGTGACGTGGTCGACCAGGGCCTTCTCGATATCGCGCTCGATGGCTTCGCCCCCGACGCCGAGGAACTCGAAGTTGTAGGGGTCTTTGACGATCTCTCGAGCGAGATCCGAGGTCTCCGGCGGAAGCGTGCGTTCGAAGTTGCTGATCGCTCGTCCGGATCGCTCGAGGGTCTGGAGGCTGATGTGATGGACGAGCACTTGCCCTGGACCAGCCGTGTTCGACTGCCGCGGCGGCGTAGGCCAGACGTTCGTCGGTGTTCTTCAGTTTGCTGAGCAGTTCGATGTTGTGGCCCCAGGACAGATTGTCCAACGGCCGTTGGACAATTGCCTCCCGCGGCCAGGCCACCGCGAATGAGCGCATATACATCAGGTTTGCGCGCGAGAGCCCCGTCATCCCGGGAAAGGCCCGTCGCAGATCGCCTGCGAGTCGTTCGACGATCTTGCTACCCCAGCCTTCGGCTTCCTGCTTGACGATGATCTCGTGGCCGAGGTCCCAGTAGAGCAGGGTCCTGGCTGCGTTGAGTGCGACTGATGCCTGTTGCTGCGCGCTGCGGATATGAGTCTTGAGGTCGCTGAGCCAGGTGGCATAGCCGTCGGGCAGCGAGACGGAGTCGGTCACGGTCGATCTCCTTAGCGGCGTACGAATCACCGCCTGCGATTGCAGGCGGGATGTTCGCCGCTCCTGGAGGCGCCTGAGGCGCTATTACTTACCCTCGCGACTGGCGGCCCCTTCTCACAGACCTGGCTGGCCCGGTACTTCGGAGTGATCGCCTAGATTGTTCTCATTCGACCACGCGTCCTCGACTGCGCAGCCGTGCGACACGCGAGCGGGCACAACCGCCCAAGTGGGCGAACACCACGTCGCGCTCGATCGGCCACATGCCAGGATGGAGGCGAGAAGGGCCGATGTGGGTCCATAGACGTAGGGGTTAGAGATGACGGACGCGAACTGGTACCCGGACCCGACGGGTCAGGCCGAGCTTCGCTACTACGACGGGAGCCAGTGGACCGAGCACGTGTCCACGGGCGGGCAGCAGTCGACGGCACCCCTGACGCCGCCTCAGGCCACTGTGGAGCAGGAGGCGCCGACGCAGGTCGGGTCGGCGCAGGCGGTGCAGGCCGCGTACGGCGAGAGTGCTCAGGCGCAGCCGGCACAGGCTGCGTCGGCTCAGTACGCCCAGCAGGCCGCGCACGCGCAGGCCCAGCCCCAGCCCACCGGAGACCCGTTCGCCGGGATCTCGGGTGACCTGATCGACGGCCGCTTCGCCGAGATCGAGGGCAGCGGCGCGGTGCTGCAGAACAAGAAGCTCCTGCGCGTACGCGTCGGGGAGCCGTTCCAGGCGCGCCAGGGCTCGATGGTGGCGTACCAGGGCAACGTGCAGTTCAAGTACCAGGGCGGAGGCGTGGGGAAGTTCCTCAAGAAGGCCGTCACCGGTGAGGGCCTCAGCCTGATGGGAGTCGAGGGTCAGGGTGACGTCTTCCTGGCCGACGCGGCCAAGGAGGTCCACATCCTCCAGCTGAACAACTCCGGCATCTCGATCAACGGTGACCACGTGCTCGCCTTCTCCGGGAGCCTGCAGTGGAACATCGAGCGGGTCCAGGGCGCTGGGATGCTGACCGGCGGTCTCTTCAACACGACCCTGCGCGGCACCGGCTGGATCGCGGTCACCACTGAGGGCGACCCGGTGGTCCTCAACGCAGGCGAGTCGCCGACCTTCGCCGACACCAACGCGGTCGTCGGCTGGTCGCTCGGTCTGCAGACCAGTCTGCAGAAGTCGTTCACCGCCGGTGCGCTCATCGGCCGGGGTAGCGGCGAGGCGTTCCAGGTCGCCTTCCACGGCGCCGGCTTCGTCATCGTGCAGCCGTCCGAGGGCGCGGTCGTGCCGCCCCACTCGCACAGCTGACGCGTCCCGACTGGCTGAATGCCGCGTACGTCACATGGTGGCGTACGCGGCGGACGCCAACTGCCGTCAACCGGCATCGGCTTGATACTGTCACCAGCAAGTTGACCGACATCCTTTAAGCACCGTCCTGTGAGGCGGAGAAGGAGGTACGGCGTGCCGCTGCATGCCCACAAAGAAGCACTCCTCGTACTCGAGGATGGTCGATCGTTCCGGGGGGAGTCGTTCGGCGCCGAGGGTGAGACCTTCGGCGAGGCGGTCTTCTCCACCGGTATGACGGGCTATCAGGAGACGCTGACCGACCCGAGCTACCACCAGCAGGTGGTCGTGATGACCGCGCCGCACGTCGGCAACACCGGCGTGAACGACGAGGACCCCGAGTCCCGCCGGATCTGGGTCGCCGGGTACGTCGTCCGCGACCCTGCCCGGGTCTCCTCCAACTGGCGTGCCCAGCGCACCCTCGACGACGACCTGCGTGACCAGTCCGTGGTCGGCATCAGCGGGATCGACACCCGCGCCCTGACCCGCCACCTGCGCGAGCGTGGCGCGATGCGCGTCGGGATCTCGACGATCGAGACCGACCCCGAGGCCCTGCTGAAGAAGGTGCTCGCCTCCGCCGAGATGAGCGGTGCGAACCTCTCCGACGCGGTCAGCACCGCCGAGGCGTACGTCGTCCCCGCCAAGGGCGAGAAGCGGTTCACCGTCGCGGCCCTCGACCTGGGCATCAAGGAGATGACTCCGGAGCGGATGGCCGAGCGCGGCATCGAGGTCCACGTCCTCCCGGCGACCGCCTCCCTCGAGGACGTCCTCGCGACGAACCCCGACGGGCTCTTCTACTCCAACGGCCCCGGCGACCCGGCGGCGACCACCGGCCAGGTGGAGCTGCTCAAGGCGGCGCTGGCCGAGAACATCCCCTACTTCGGCATCTGCTTCGGCAACCAGCTCTTCGGCCGTGCGCTCGGCTTCGGGACGTACAAGTTGAAGTACGGCCACCGCGGGATCAACCAGCCGGTCATGGACCTCACCACCCGCAAGGTCGAGGTGACCGCCCACAACCACGGCTTCGCGGTCGATGCCCCGATCGGCGAGGAGACGACGACCGACTACGGCATCGCGACCGTCTCCCACGTCAACCTCAACGACGACTGCGTCGAAGGCCTCGAGCTCAAGGACGCCGAGACGGGGAAGCTCAAGGGCTTCTCGGTCCAGTACCACCCGGAGGCAGCGGCAGGCCCGCACGATGCCGCCTACCTCTTCGACCGGTTCATCTCTCTCATGGCGAAGGAGGTCTGAGCGATGCCCAAGCGCGAAGACATCAAGTCCGTGCTCGTGATCGGCTCCGGCCCGATCGTCATCGGCCAGGCCTGCGAGTTCGACTACTCCGGCACCCAGGCCTGTCGCGTGCTGCGCGAGGAGGGGATCCGGGTCGTCCTGGTCAACTCCAACCCGGCCACGATCATGACCGACCCGGAGTTCGCCGACGCGACCTACGTCGAGCCGATCACGCCGGAGTTCGTGGAGAAGGTCATCGCCAAGGAGCGCCCCGACGCGCTCCTGGCCACCCTCGGCGGTCAGACCGCGCTCAACTGCGCGGTGGCGCTCGACGAGCGCGGGATCCTGGAGAAGTACGACGTCGAGCTGATCGGCGCGAGCATCGAGGCGATCCAGCGCGGTGAGAACCGCGAGCAGTTCAAGGAGATCGTCGCCGAGCTGGGTGGCGAGTCGGCCAAGAGCGTGATCTGTCACTCCGTCGAGGACCTGATCGCCGGTGCCGAGGTGCTTGGCTACCCGCTGGTCATCCGACCGAGCTTCACGATGGGCGGATCGGGCTCGGGCTTCGCGTACGACGAGACCGAGCTGCGACGCCTGGGCGGGGCCGGTCTCGCGGCCAGCCCGACCACCGAGGTGCTCCTGGAGGAGTCGATCCTCGGCTGGAAGGAGTACGAGCTCGAGGTCATGCGGGACCGCAAGGACAACTCGGTCATCGTCTGCTCCATCGAGAACCTCGACCCGATGGGCGTGCACACCGGTGACTCGATCACCGTCGCCCCGGCGATGACGCTGACCGACCGTGAGTACCAGAAGCTGCGCGACCTGGCGATCGGCATCATCCGCGCCGTCGGCGTGGACACCGGCGGCTGCAACATCCAGTACGCCGTCAACCCGGCCGACGGCCGGATCATCGTCATCGAGATGAACCCGCGCGTCTCGCGCTCCTCCGCGCTGGCCTCCAAGGCGACCGGCTACCCGATCGCCAAGATCGCCGCCAAGGTCGCCATCGGCTACACCCTCGACGAGATCGAGAACGACATCACCGCCGGGCCCAACGGCTCGACCGCCGCTTCCTTCGAGCCGACGCTCGACTACGTCGTGGTCAAGGTCCCGCGCTTCGCCTTCGAGAAGTTCCCGGGCGCCGACACCAAGCTGACCACGCACATGAAGAGCGTCGGCGAGGCGATGGCGATCGGCCGCAACTTCACCGAGTCGCTCCAGAAGGCCCTGCGCTCCCTGGAGAAGCCCGAGGCGGTCTTCGACTGGACCCAGGAGGTCGTCGAGCTCGACAAGCCGGCGCTGCTCGAGGAGATCAAGACCCCGACCGACGGCCGGCTCAAGCGGGTCATGGACGCGATCCGCGCGGGTGCGACCCCGGCCGAGATCTTCGAGTCGACCAAGATCGACCCCTGGTTCGTCGACCAGCTCTATCTCATCAACGAGATCGCCCAGGAGATCATCGCGGCGCCCGAGCTGACCGCCGACGTGCTCCGCTACGCCAAGCGGCACGGCTTCTCCGACTTCCAGCTCGGCAAGATGCGCGGCATGACCGCGGACGTGGTCCGAGGCGTACGCCACGCGCTGAACATCCGCCCGGTCTACAAGACCGTCGACACCTGCGCGGCCGAGTTCGAGGCACGTACGCCGTACCACTACTCCTCCTACGACGAGGAGACCGAGGTCGCGCCCCGGGAGAAGGAGGCCGTGATCATCCTCGGCTCCGGACCCAACCGGATCGGGCAGGGGATCGAGTTCGACTACTCCTGCGTGCACGCCTCCCTCGCGCTGAGCGAGGCCGGGTACGAGACCGTCATGGTCAACTGCAACCCCGAGACGGTGAGCACCGACTACGACACCTCCGACCGGCTCTACTTCGAGCCGCTCACCCTGGAGGACGTGCTCGAGATCGTCCACGCCGAGCAGCAGGCCGGACCGGTCGTCGGGGTCATCTGCCAGCTCGGTGGCCAGACCCCGCTGGGTCTCGCCCAGGCGCTCAAGGACAACGGGGTGCCGATCGTCGGCACCAGCCCCGAGGCCATCCACCTCGCCGAGGAGCGCGGCGCGTTCGGGCGAGTGCTCCACAAGGCCGGTCTGGTCGCGCCGAAGCACGGCATGGCCACCACGTTCAACGAGGCCCGAGAGATCGCAGCCGAGATCGGCTACCCGGTCCTGGTGCGCCCGTCCTACGTGCTCGGCGGCCGCGGCATGCAGATCGTCTACGACGACGAGGCGCTGCGCTCCTACATCGAGGCTGCGACCGAGGTCACCCCGGACAAGCCGGTGATGGTCGACAAGTTCGTCGACGACGCCGTCGAGATCGACGTCGACGCCCTCTACGACGGCACCGAGCTGTTCCTGGGCGGCGTCATGGAGCACATCGAGGAGGCCGGGATCCACTCCGGCGACTCCTCCTGCGCCCTGCCGCCGATCACCCTCGGCGCCGCCGAGGTCGAGCGCATCCGCGTGGCCACCCTCGCGATTGCCGAGGGTGTGGGCGTACGCGGCCTGCTCAACATCCAGTACGCCCTCGGCTCCGACGTTCTCTACGTCATCGAGGCCAACCCGCGCGCCTCCCGCACCGTCCCGTTCGTCTCCAAGGCGACCGCGACCCCGCTGGCCAAGGCCGCGGCGCGGGTGATGCTCGGGGAGTCGATCGCGGAGCTGCGTACCGCTGGGGTCCTCCCGGCCACGGGCGACGGGGGAGCGCTGCCGCCCAACCAGCCGATCGCGGTCAAGGAAGCGGTCATGCCGTTCAACCGGTTCCGCACCCCGGAGGGCCAGCAGGTCGACACGGTGCTCGGCCCGGAGATGAAGTCGACCGGCGAGGTCATGGGGCTCGACTCCGACTTCGGCCGCGCCTTCGCCAAGAGCCAGGCCGGCGCGTTCGGCCCGCTGCCGACCTCCGGCCGGATCTTCGTGAGCATGGCCAACCGCGACAAGCGCACCATGATCTTCCCGATCAAGGTGCTCGCCGACCACGGCTTCGAGATCTTCGCCACCGAGGGCACCGCCGAGGTGCTGCGCCGCAACGGCGTCGCCTCCCGGGTGATGCGCAAGCACTCCGCGGGCACCGGTCCCGACGGTGAGAAGACCACCGTCGAGCGGATCCTCGACGGCGAGGTCGACCTGGTCATCAACACGCCCAACGGCACCTCCAACGCGAAGTCGGCCCGGATGGACGGCTACGAGATCCGCACGGCGGCGATCGTCTCCAACATCGCCTGCATCACCACGGTCCAGGGTCTGGGGGCCGCGGTGCAGGGCATCGAGGCGCTGAGCCGCGGTGAGATCGACGTACGCAGCCTGCAGGAGTGGCGCGACGTCGTCGGCCACCACGACGGTGGGGTGTCCGCCACATGAGGCCCTACCGGACCCTGTTCGACAAGGTGCTGACGAAGACGGATCCGGAGCGTGCCCACCAGCAGGCGTTCGCCGCGATCCGTGCGGCCGGCCCGGCGCTGTCCAGGACGCGTACGCCGGGTTCCCCGGTCCACGCGATGGGACTCACCTTCCCGAACGTGATCGGCCTGGCCGCCGGCTTCGACAAGAACGCGGTCGGCATCGACGCGCTGGGCGGGCTCGGCTTCGGGCACGTCGAGATCGGCACGGTCACCGGGGAGGGGCAGCCGGGCAACCCCGCGCCGCGCCTCTTCCGGCTGCCCGCCGACCGCGCCGTGATCAACCGGATGGGCTTCAACAACGACGGCGCCGAGGCGGTCGCCGCCCGGCTGGCGAGCCGTCTGGAGCGCCGGGGCACGGCAGCCGGCGGACCGGTCCTCGGCATCAACATCGGCAAGACCAAGCTCGTCCCGGAGGACGACCAGGCGGCCGTCGAGGCCGACTACGCCAAGTCGGCCCGGCTGCTGGCCCCCTACGCCGACTACCTGGTGGTCAACGTCTCCTCGCCCAACACGCCCGGCCTGCGAAGCCTGCAGTCGGTCGAGAAGCTGCAGCCGCTGCTGGAGCACGTCCGCTCCATCGCGGACCAGGTCACCAAGCACCGGGTCCCGCTGCTGGTCAAGATCGCCCCCGATCTGGCCGACTCCGACGTCGTCGAGGTCGCCGACCTGGCCGGCGCGATCGGCCTGGACGGGATCATCGCGACCAACACCACCATCGGTCGCGAGCACCTCGCCTCGGCGCCTGACGAGATCACCGCGGCCGGCGCCGGCGGACTCTCCGGCGCCCCGCTCAAGGCGCGTGCCCTCGACGTCCTGCGGCTGCTCCGTAGCCGGGTCAGCCCCGAGATGACCCTCGTCGGGGTCGGTGGCATCACCACGGCCGAGGACGCCCGCGAGCGCCTCGCCGCCGGAGCCGACCTGCTCCAGGGCTACACCGGGTTCATCTACGAAGGACCCGGCTACGCCCGCCGGATCGCGAACGGGGTGGCTCGATGACGTTCGGTGCTCGCTACGCCGCCGCCCTCGCCGAGCGGGGGAGGCTCTGTGCCGGGATCGACCCGCACGCCTCCCTGCTCCTCGACTGGGGCCTCGACGACGACGTCGCCGGCCTGGAGAGGTTCGCCCTGACCGCGGTCGAGAGCCTGGCGCCCTACGTCCCCGTCATCAAGCCGCAGAGCGCCTTCTACGAGCGCTTCGGCTCCCGTGGCGTCGCCGTGCTGGAGCGGGTCATCGCCGAGTCGAAGGCCGCCGGTGCGCTGGTGCTCCTCGACATCAAGCGCGGCGACATCGGCTCCACCAGCCAGGCGTACGCCGACGCCTACCTCGATCCGACCAGCCCGTTGGGCGCCGACGCGGTGACGGTGAGTCCTTATCTCGGGTTCGGCTCGCTGACGCCGTTCGTCGAGACCGCCACGAAGTTCGACGCCGGGCTGTTCGTCCTCGCCCTGACCTCCAACAAGGAGGGACCCGAGGTGCAGCACGCGACGGTCGAGGACGGCCGCAGCGTCGGCCGGGTCATGCTCGACCACCTGCGCCGGCTGAACGAGGCCGAGACCCCGCTGGGCTCCTTCGGTGCGGTCGTGGGGGCGACGATCGACGGCGCGGACGGTGCTGGGGTGGCGTACGACTTCGGCTTCAACGGTCCCATCCTGGCGCCGGGCTTCGGTGAGCAGGGCGGCACCCCGGCCGACCTCGCCCGGATCTTCGGTGCCGCCAACGCCCACGTGGTCGCCAGCACCAGCCGTGGACTGCTCCGCAAAGGCCCGGACGTGGCCGCGCTGCGCGACGAAGCGCTGCGGCTGCGCGACACGCTCGGCTGAGGGCTGTTCCTTCATCAAGGTACGTAGTCGAAGGGACACATCCCGTGCGGAGCTCCGCACGGGATGTGTCCCTTTCCCTGCATCCCTTGATGAAGGACCCCACCCCACCCCTGCGAGACTGGCCCGATGACCAGTCTCCGGATGGCCGCCCAGCTCCTCGTCATGCCGATCCTCGCCACGGGTCTGAGCTCGTGCGGTGATCCGATCGACGACTACTGCGAGTCCCTCACGGGCCACCAGGAGCAGCTGACGAACACCCTGGGGGAGGACGGCACCGGCGGGCTGATCGCCGCCCTGCCGATCTTCGAGGACCTCGAGCGCAACGCGCCCGACGACATCGCGAAGGACTGGAAGACCCTCACCACCGCGATCTCGGGCCTCAGCACGGCTCTGGAGAACGCCGGCGCCTCGGCCGACGACTTCGAGAACGGCGAGCCGCCCGAGGGCGTCAGCGAGGCCGAGGCGAAGAAGATCGCCGAGGCGGCCACGAAGGTGAGCAGCACGAAGACGCAGGAGGCGTCCGTACGTGTCCAGCAGCAGGCCCGGGACGTGTGTCACACGTCCTTGACTCTGTGAACCGAATGGACACCAGATAGGCGACCCCGATTGCCGCCCCGGCAACGTAATGGCTAGATTGGCGCGAGCGCTTACTTTCAGCGCTCAGCCGGGGGGCGAGATCCCTGTACCGCGCGACCCGGTTGCCCTGTCGACTACACATCTGATCGTGAAAGGGAGTCTTCGTGGCTCTGCCTCCGGACATCACCCCTGAACAGCGCGCTGCCGCGCTCGTCAAAGCCGCGGCCTCGCGCCAGGAGAGGGCTGCTGTCAAGAACAAGGTCCGCACTGGCGGCATGTCCGTCCTCGAGGTCATCGAGGAAGGGAAGAAGAACGAGGTCGTCGGCAAGATGAAGGTCATCGACCTGCTGACCTCCCACCCCGGCCTCGGTGAGGTGCGGGCAACCCAGATGATGGAGCGTCTCGGCATCGCGATGAGCCGCCGTGTGCAGGGCCTCGGCCCCAAGCAGGTGGCCGCGCTGGTCGAGGAGTTCGCTCGCCGATGAGTCTGATGACGGACGAGAAGACCCCGGCCGGCGCCGGCGAGGGCCACGAGAAGCGACTGGTCGTCCTGGCCGGTCCGACCGCGGTCGGCAAGGGCACCGTCGCAGCGGCGGTGCGCGACGACCACCCCGAGGTCTTCTTGTCCGTCTCGGCCACGACCCGCAAGCCCCGGGCGGGCGAGGTGCACGGGGTGCACTACCTGTTCGTCTCCGACGAGGAGTTCGACGCGATGATCGCCGGTGGCGAGCTGCTGGAGTGGGCCACGGTCCACAACCTGGCGCGCTACGGCACCCCTCGCGGCCCCGTCGACAAGGCGCTGGCCGAGGGGCGCCCGGCGATGCTCGAGATCGACCTGCAGGGCGCCCGGCTCGTGCGCGAGACCATGCCCGAGGCCATCTTCGTCTTCCTGGCCCCGCCGACCTGGGACGAGCTCGTACGCCGGCTGGTCGGTCGAGGCACCGAGACCGAGGCCGAGCGGGAGCGTCGCCTGGAGACCGCGAGGGTCGAGCTGGCGGCGGAGAAGGAGTTCGACGTCACGATCGTGAACCACGAAGTTCATCAGGCAGCCGATGAGTTGGTAACCTTGATGACGCTCGGGCTTCCGAGCAAGAAATCCGACCAAGCCGACAAGTGAGGCTCACGTGGCTGCCCCTCAGATCGACGCCCAGGGCGTGACCAACCCCTCGATCGACGACCTGCTGACGAAGACCGACAGCAAGTACAAGCTGGTTCTCTACAGCGCCCAGCGGGCTCGCCAGATCAACGCCTACTACTCCCAGCTCGGCGAAGGCCTCCTGGAGTACGTCGGCCCCCTGGTCGACACCCACGTTCAGGAGAAGCCCCTCTCGATCGCGCTGCGCGAGATCAACGAGGACCTGCTGACCTGCGAGGACATCGACCCGGCCGAGCTGGCCGCCCAGGCCGCGGCTCAGGCCGCTGCTGCCGAGGCGCCTGCCGCCGACGCCTGATCGTTCAGGTCTTCAGCTGTCCACCAACAGCACCACTCCGGCCGCTCCCCTCGAGGGGGAGCGGCCGCGCGTGGTCCTAGGGGTCGCCGGCGGCATCGCCGCCTACAAGGCGGCCGAGCTGCTACGCCGGTTCACCGAGTCCGGCCATGACGTGACCGTGGTCCCCACGGCCTCCGCCCTCGAGTTCGTCGGCGCCCCCACCTGGGCGGCGCTGTCGGGCAAGGAGATCGCCACCGGCGTCTTCGAGAACATCACCGAGGTCCCGCACGTGCGCATCGGCCAGCAGGCCGACCTCGTCGTGGTCGCACCCGCGACCGCCAACACGCTCGCCCGCGCGGCCCACGGCCTCGCGGACGATCTGCTCAGCAACGTACTGCTCACCGCGCGCTGCCCGGTCGTGTTCGCCCCGGCGATGCACACCGAGATGTGGGAGCACCCGGCGACCCAGGCCAACGTCGCCACTCTGCGCGAGCGCGGCAACATCGTCATCGAGCCCGCCGAGGGCCGGCTGACCGGCAAGGACACCGGCAAGGGCCGCCTGCCCGAGCCGGCCGAGATCTTCGAGCTCTCCCGTGCCGTCCTCACCCATGGCGGGCGTGCCGACCTCGTCGGTCGCCGTGTCGTCGTCTCGGCCGGCGGCACCCGGGAGTACCTGGACCCGGTCCGCTTCCTCGGCAACCGCTCCTCCGGGCTCCAGGGCTATGCCATCGCCCGTGCCGCGGCCGCCCGGGGTGCCGAGGTGACCCTGGTCGCCGCCAACGTGACCCTGCCCGACCCGGCCGGCCTGAAGGTCGTACGTGTCGGCACGACCGCCGAGCTGCGCGACGCCGTGGTCTCCGCGGCCACCGGTGCGGACGCGGTCGTCATGGCTGCCGCCCCTGCCGACTTCCGGCCGACCGGGGTGAGCGAGTCCAAGATCAAGAAGGCCGCCGACGGGTCGGCGCCGACGATCGAGCTCGTGCAGAACCCCGACATCCTGGCCGAGATCTCCCACCACCGGACCAAGCCGGGTCAGGTCGTCGTGGGGTTCGCGGCCGAGACCGGCGACGCGACCGGATCGGTGCTCGAGCTCGCCACGGCCAAGCTGAAGCGGAAGGGCTGCGACCTGCTCGTCGTCAACGACGTCAGCGGCGGCGCGGTCTTCGGCAGCGAGGTCAACAAAGCGGTCATCCTGGGCGCCGACGGAGGACACGTCGACGTGGCCGAAGGGGCGAAATCAGCCCTCGCAGAGGTGATCTTGGACCAGATCTCCTTACGCCTGGATGAACAACGTACAAACTGAACGACACGCCACGCGCCACGATGAGGACCACCCCTGTGGTCCTGGGGTTCGGGGTCTATGTTTGTCGACCAGAACGATTGACGTTTATCTGCTTGAACAACCACACGAACCTGTGAAACGGAGCTACACGTGACCGGACGTCTCTTCACGTCGGAGTCGGTGACCGAGGGGCACCCGGACAAGATCGCCGACCAGATCAGCGACACCGTGCTCGACTACCTGCTCGAGCACGACCCCAAGAGCCGGGTGGCTGTCGAGACCCTGCTCACCACCGGCCTGGTCGTCGTCGCCGGCGAGGTGACCACCGACGCCTACGCGCCGGTCGCCCAGCTCGTGCGCCAGAAGATCCTCGACATCGGCTACGACTCCTCCCTCAAGGGCTTCGACGGCCACTCCTGCGGCGTCCAGGTCGCCATCGGCGCCCAGAGCCAGGACATCGCCCAGGGCGTCGACACCGCCGAGGAGCACCGCCTGGACAGCTCGGTCGACGAGCTCGACCTCCAGGGTGCCGGTGACCAGGGCCTGATGTTCGGCTACGCCTGCGACGACACGCCCGAGCTCTTCCCGCTGCCCATCAAGATGGCGCAGACGCTGGCCGAGAAGCTGACCGAGGTCCGCAAGGACGGCACGCTGGACTACCTGCGTCCCGACGGCAAGACCCAGGTCACGATCGAGTACGACGACGAGAACAAGGCCGTCCGCGTGGACACCGTCGTCCTCTCGACCCAGCACTCCGAGGAGACCAGCCAGGAGCAGCTGCACGCCGACATCAAGAAGTACGTCATCGAGCCGGTGCTCGAGCAGTTCAAGTCGTCGGTCCCCTTCGACGGCTACAAGCTCCACATCAACCCGACCGGCCGCTTCGTCGTCGGTGGCCCGATGGGCGACGCCGGCCTGACCGGCCGCAAGATCATCGTCGACACCTACGGCGGCATGGCCCGCCACGGCGGCGGCGCCTTCTCGGGCAAGGACCCGTCGAAGGTCGACCGGTCGGCTGCGTACGCCATGCGCTGGGTGGCCAAGAACATCGTCGCCGCGGGCCTGGCCCGTCGCGCCGAGGTCCAGGTCGCCTACGCCATCGGCAAGGCCCAGCCCGTCGGTGTCTTCGTGGAGACCTTCGGCACCCACACCGTGCCCGAGGCCAACATCCAGAAGGCCGTCCTGGAGGTCTTCGACCTGCGCCCGGCCGCCATCGTGCGCGACCTCGACCTGCTGCGTCCGATCTACGCCAAGACCGCTGCGTACGGTCACTTCGGCCGCGAGCTTCCCGAGTTCACCTGGGAGCGCACCGACCGCGCCGACGCGCTCAAGGCTGCCGCCGGCGCCTGATCCACCGCACCCCCGTATTCGCCGAGTCGGCGCGTTCTGACGCGCCGACTCGGCGTGGTTTTTGGTCAGGACGAGCCGACTCGGCGCTCTGTCGGCGCGGGCTGGTAGGAATGTCGGTTGTGAGCCGGGGACCGCAGGAGGCAGCCGGGGCAGCAGAGCTGGAGCTGCCCGGGCTGGTTCGCGACCGGGTCAAGGAGGGCCGGGCGAAGGCCGCGGCGACGCGGGCGCGGAAGGCCGCGGAGGCACAGGTCGCCGACGTCGATCCGGTCGCCAAGGTCCTGGTCGACCTGCCGATGGCCCACCTGGACCGGCCCTTTGACTACGCGGTCCCGGCCTCGATGGCCGAGGAGGCCCAGCCCGGGATCCGGGTCAAGGTGCGGTTCGGTCCCAAGGACGTCGACGGGTTCGTCGTGGCGCGGGCCGAAGGCTCCGAGCACGCGAACCTGCAGCCACTCAAGCGGGTCGTCAGCTCCGAGCCGGTGCTCACGCCGCAGGTGGCGGCGCTGAGCGAGTCGGTCGCCCGGCGCTACGCGGGTGCCCGTGCCGACGTGCTCCGGCTGGCGATCCCGCCCCGGCACGCCTCGACCGAGAAGGAGCCCTCAGCGGTTGCCCCGGCCGGGCGGCCCTTCGACGCCGCCGCCGCGGCAGCGGCGTGGGCGGGTCACGAGCCGGCGGCCGCGTTCCTGCGACATCTGGCATCCGGCGGGGCGCCGCGCGCGGTGTGGCACGCCGCGGCCGGCACCGACCATGCCGACCTGATCGCTCATGCCACCGCGACGACGCTGGCCTCCGGACGCGGCGCGCTGGTCGTGGTGCCGGACTGGAAGGACCTTGCCCGCCTCGACACCGCGATGACGAAGGTGCTGGGGCAGGGGCAGCATGCCGTGCTGGCTGCCGACGCCGGGCCGGCCTCGCGCTACCGGGAGTTCCTGCGGGTCGCCCGGGGCACGGTGAAGGTGGCGATCGGCACCCGCGCGGCCGCCTTCGCTCCGGTGCACGACCTCGGGCTGGTGGTCGTCTGGGACGACGGCGACGACCTGCTCGCCGAGCAGCGCTCGCCCTACCCGCACGCGCGTGACGTGCTGCTGCTGCGGGCGGAGCAGGAGCAGGCGGCTGCCCTGGTCGGTGGCTTCGCGCGCACCGTGGAGGCAGGGTTCCTGGCCGAGACCGGCTGGGCGCAGGAGATCCGTCCCACCCGGGCGCTGGCCCGCGAGCGGGTGAGCATCGAGATCACCGGCGACACCGACTTCGACCTCGAGAAGGACCCGCTCACCCGGGCCTCCCGGGTGCCTCGCGAGGCCCACGAGATCATCCGGGCGGCACTGACCACCGGCCCTGTCCTGCTGCAGACGCCGCGGCGCGGATACGCGGCCTCGCTGGCCTGCGACCGGTGCCGTACGCCGGCCAGGTGCTCGGCCTGCCAGGGGCCGCTGCAGCTCGGCGGGCCGGCCGCGCCGCCGACGTGCGGCTGGTGCGGTCACGTCGAGGCGGCCTGGGCGTGCGGAGCCTGCGGCGGGTTCGGGCTGCGGGCGCCGATCATCGGCGAGGCGCGCACGGCCGAGGAGATGGGTCGCTCCTTCGCCGGGGTCCGGGTGGTGACCTCCTCGGCGGGGGCGGTCAAGCAGACGGTGCCGGGCACCCCGGCGATCGTGGTCGCGACCATCGGCGCCGAGCCCGTCGCCGAGGGCGGCTATGCCGGGGTGCTGCTGCTCGATACCTGGCTGCTGCTGGGGCGGCCGGATCTGCGTACGGACGAGGAGGCGCTGCGCCGCTGGAGCAACGCCGCCGGACTGGTGCGGCCCGGTGGGCGGGTGCTGGTCGTCGGTGACCCGGCGCTGTCGGTGCTGCAGGCGCTGGTGCGCTGGGACCAGCCCGGGTTCGCCCAGCGCGAGGCGGCCGCCCGGCAGGAAGCGCACCTCCCGCCGGCGTCACGGCTGGCCACCATCACCGGCACTCCCGGAGCGCTCGACGACGCGCTCACCCTGCTGGCGCTGCCGCCGGGCGCGGAGGTGCTCGGACCGGTCCCCGCCGAGCCCACGTCGAGCGGTGAGCCACGGCTGCGCGCAGTCGTACGGGTGCCGCGATCCCTCGGAGCGAGGCTCACCGAGGCGCTCGGAGAGCTGCAGCGGGTGCGCTCGGCGCGCAAGCTCGACCCGGTGCGGGTCCAGGTGGATCCGCCGACGCTCTGACCCACGCTCGGCCGACGTATTGTGGTCCCGACACGCTCGACCACCTAGGAGAACAGTGGCAGTCCAGCCCATCCGACTCTTCGGCGACCCCGTGCTGCGCAAGCCAGCGATCGAGGTCGTCGACTTCGACAAGGAGCTGCGCAAGCTCGTTGCCGACCTGACCGACACCATGCTCGAGGCGCCTGGCGCCGGACTGGCCGCTCCGCAGATCGGAGTGAGCCTGCGGGTCTTCACGTGGTACGTCGACGGCCAGGTGGGTCACCTCATCAACCCGGACCTGACCCTGTCGGAGGAGACGCAGGACGGGGGAGAGGGCTGCCTGTCGCTGCCCGACATCACCTTCGACTGCCGCCGGGCCCTGTCGGTGGTGGCGAAGGGTTTCGACATGCACGGTGAGCCGGTCACCATCGAGGGCTCCGAGCTGCTCGCCCGGGCCATCCAGCACGAGACCGACCACCTCGACGGCATCCTCTTCATCGACCGGCTCGACGAGGCCGCGCGCAAGGCGGCGATGAAGGAGATCCGGGAGTCGGAGTGGTTCGGCCTGGAGAAGCCCACGGTGAAGGTCTCGCCGCACGCGACGAACGGGTTCGGGTTCTGATGAGGGTCGTCTTCGCCGGTACGCCCGAGGTGGCCGTCCCCTCGTTGAACGCGATCGCCGCCTCCCGCCACGAGCTCGTCGGCGTCGTCACCCGGCCCGATGCCGCCCAGGGGCGCAGCAAGCGGCTGGTGCCCTCGCCGGTGGCCCAGCGGGCCGAGGAGCTGGGGGTTCCGGTGCTCAAGCCGGAGCATCCCCGTGAGCCGGAGTTCCAGGCCGAGCTGAAGGCGCTGGAGCCCGACTGCTGCCCGGTGGTCGCCTACGGCGCGATGCTGCCGCAGTCGGCGCTGGACATCCCGCGGCACGGCTGGGTCAACCTGCACTTCTCGCTCCTGCCCGCCTACCGTGGCGCCGCTCCGGTGCAGCGTGCGGTCTGGGCCGGCGAGGAGATCTCCGGGGCGACCACGTTCCGGATCGTGAAGGCGATGGACGCCGGACCTGTCTTCGGCACCATGACGCAGGCGCTGGCGCCCGACGAGACCTCCGGGTCGCTCTTCGAGAAGCTCACCGAAGGCGGGGCCAGGCTGCTGGTGTCCACGCTCGACGGGATCGAGGACGGCTCCCTGGAGGCGCGCGAGCAGCCGACCGACGGGATCACCTACGCCGACAAGATCACCGTCGAGGACGCCCAGATCGACTGGACGCAGAACGCCGTGGCCATCGACCGGCAGGTCCGCGCCTGCACCCCCGCGCCGGGAGCCTGGACCCTGCTCGACGGCGAGCGGTTCAAGGTCGGGCCGGTCACCATGGCCGAGGACACGGCGGCTCCCGGGGAGCTGGTCGTCCGCAAGAACGAGGTCCTCGTCGGCACCGGCACCACGGCGGTCCGGCTCGGCCGGGTGAAGGCCTTCGGCAAGAAGGAGATGCCGGCGGCTGACTGGGCCCGAGGCGTACGTCTGGAGTCCGGTGTCACCTTCGAATAGGGCACAGCCGGGTAGGCGTCCGGGGGCCGGCCGGCGACCGCAGGGGAAGCCGCGTGGGGCCACCAAGCCAGCCGATCCCGCTCGCCTCGCCGCGTTCGAGGTACTCAAGGCGGTCCGGGTCGATGAGGCGTACGCCAACCTGGTGCTGCCCCACGTCCTCGGCCGCCTCGGACTGGAGGGCCGCGACGCGGCCTTCGCCACCGAGCTCGCCTCGGGGACGCTGCGGCAGCAGGGGACGTACGACGCCGTGCTGGCCGCCTGCATCGACCGGCCGCTGGCCAAGGTCGAGGCGAAGGTGCTCGACGTGCTGCGGCTGGGTGCACACCAGGTGCTGTCCATGCGGGTGCCTGACCATGCCGCGATCTCGACCAGCGTCGATCTGACCCGGTCGAAGGTGGGCCAGGGGCCGGCGGGATTCGTCAACGCCGTGCTGCGCAAGGTCACCCGCAAGTCCCTCGACGAGTGGGTCGCCGAGGTGGCGCCCGCGCGCGAGAGGGACCACGACGGCTGGGCGACGGTCGCCTTCAGCCACCCGCGCTGGGTCGTCGAGCGGCTCGCCGAGGCTGTCGGTCGTGACCAGATCGACGCGCTGCTCGAGGCCGACAACGTGCCGCCGTCGGTCACGCTGGTCGCCCGCCCCGGACGGGCGAGGACCGACGAGCTCGGCGGCACGCCGACGCCGTACTCGCCCTTCGGCGTCACGCTCGACTCCGGCTCGCCGGCCGGGATCGCCGCGGTCGCGGAAGGGCGGGCCGGGGTGCAGGACGAGGGGTCTCAGCTGGTGGCCATCGCTCTGGCCGAGGCCGACCTCGACGGGCCGGACTCCGGGACCGAGTCGTGGCTGGACCTGTGCGCCGGCCCCGGCGGCAAGTCGGCGCTGCTGGCCGCCCTGGCGGCACAACAGGGCGCCGTGCTGGTCGCCAACGAGCGTCAGCCGCACCGTGCCGGACTCGTCCTCGCCAACCTGACCGACCGGTCATCCGGCACGCACGTGGACGGGTCCGCAGGGGTCGTGGCCGGCGACGGGACCCGGCCGCCGTTCAAGGACGCGACGTTCGACCGGGTTCTCGTCGATGCCCCGTGCACCGGCCTGGGAGCGCTGCGCCGCCGGCCGGAGGCACGCTGGCGGCGGGCCACGACCGACCTCGACGTACTCGTCGACCTGCAGCGCTCCCTGCTCGACCGGGCGATCGATCTGACCCGGCCGGGCGGTGTCGTGCTCTACGCCACCTGCTCGCCGGTTCTGGCCGAGACCGAGGGCGTGGTGCGCAGGGTGCTCGAGGACCGATCCGATGTCGTCCTCGAGCCGATCGGTGCCACGGTCGGCACGGTGCCTGACAGCGCCGGGCCGATGGCAGGCACCGTGCAGCTGTGGCCGCACCGCCATGGCACCGACGCGATGTTCCTGGCGCTGCTGCGGCGCACCTCCTAGCGGGTCAGTCGGTCCACCTGAGCGAGCTCGCGAGCGCCTCGAGCTCGGCGTCGGTGGTGCCCTCCCCGCTCTGGACGCTGATGAAGATGTCGCCGTGGAGCGGGGTGATGTAGGACCCCGAGCGGGGGCCGGCCTTGTCGCCGCTCTTGCTCCAGTCCGGGTAGTCCTCCGCCGGGCGGATCACCAGGCCGGCCACACCGCCGTCCTCGGACGTGCAGGATGCCTTGTCGTCGATCAGGTACCACTCGCACGTCCAACCGGGTGGCTGCGCGACGGGAACCTCGTCGACGAGCCCTACGCGCGCGCCTTGGGTGGCGATCGTGACGCCGGGATAGTCCTCGAGGAGCGTGTCGTTGCTCCATTTCTGCTCGACCGCGCCGGCCGGTCCGGACAGGACGATGGTGAAGCCGGTCCCGGCGCCCGGGCGAGCGCTGGCGGTCTGGATGGTGATGTCCATCGTCTTGGCCTCGTCGTTGGTGACGACCTGTCCGGTGACCCCGTCGCCGAGGTCGAGGCTCTGCCCTGAGGCGAGGGGTGCCGTCGAAGCCGACGCCGACGGTGCGCCGGCAGCGCCGAGGGGAGCCTGGTCGACCGCGGTGGTGGTCAGGAGCTGAGAGAGCCCCAGCCCACCTGTGGTGAATGCGCCGACGGCCGCAGCGGCGCCGACGGTCACGGTGATGCGCCGGCGGCGCCGGATGCGTGAGCCCGCGCTGATCGCGCCGGCCGAGATCCGGGCGTAGTCGGGGTGCTGGTCGGCGACACGCTCGTGCAGTGCCGTACGGAAGGTGTTCTCCGGGTCGTTCATCGGGTGGTCCTCTCCGGGAAGATGTCCGCGACCAGCGGGCGCAGCCGTTCCAGGGCACGCTTCGAGCGGGTGCGGACCGCCGTCTCGGTCAGTCCGAGATCGGCAGCGGTCTGGGACACGGATCGGTCCTCCCAATAGCGTGCGACGAGCACGGCCCGGTCGGTCGGCGACAGCCGCTGGAGGGCGGCAAGCAGGTCGATCCGGGCGCTGGGGTCGGCATCGCTGCCCGGATCGTCCGGCAGCGTGGAGGTCGGCATCTCGGCGTTGCGCCGGAGCCGTCGGTGGGAGATGAATCCGTTGAGGAGCACACGTCGCGCGTAGGCCGCCGGGTTGTCCGCCCTGCTGACTCGCCGCCAGGAGGCGAAGACCCGGGCGTACGTCGTCTGGGTCAGGTCCTCGGCCAGGTGATGGTCACCTGTCAGCAGCAGCGCGGTGCGGTAGAGGGCGCCGCCCGTCGCGTGGACGAAGTCGGCGAACTCCTCGGCGGGGGTGCTCGCGGTCGATGTGCTCACAACCTCTCGACGCCTCGGCCTGAGGTCCACGTGACACCCCCGTGCGGATTCGGATGAGCGAGTTTCGGGTCACCGCATCATCGCAGCGCCTACGCTGGCGAGCATGGCCAAGTCATCCCCGTCGGTCGAGATCGAGGTGGACAACCGCGTCGTCCGGATCTCCAACCCGGACCGGGTCTACTTCCCTGAGACCGGGGCGACGAAGCTCGACGTGGCGCAGTACTACCTCGCCGTCGGCCCCGGCATCGTCAACGCGCTGTGGGAGCGGCCGTGCATGCTGCACCGGTTCCCCAAGGGCCTGGCCGGGCCGAAGGTGCACCAGAAGCGGCTGCCGCAGGGGGCTCCCGACTGGATCGAGACCGTACGCCTCTACTTCCCGCGCTGGGGCCGCACAGCGGACGAGCTCTGCGTGACCGAGCTCGGTGCGGTGATCTGGGCAGTGCAGATGTCGACGGTCGAGTTCCACCCCTGGAACAGCCGCCGCGAGGACACCGAGAAGCCCGACGAGTGGCGTATCGACCTCGATCCCGGTCCGGCGTGCCCGTTCTCGACCGTGCAGACAGTGGCAGGAGTCGTACGCGAGCTCCTCGACGAGCTCGGCGCGGTCGGCTACCCGAAGACGAGCGGTGGCTCCGGGATGCACGTCTATGTCCGGATCCCGGCCGAGCACGGGTTCGCTGACGTACGCCGCGCCGCGCACGCGTTCGCCCGGGAGGTCGAGCGCCGGGCACCGAAGCTCGTCACCACCGCCTGGTGGCGCAAGGATCGCGACCCGGCGCAGCTCTTCGTCGACTACAACCAGAACACTCGAGATCACACGATCGCCTGTGCCTACTCGATCCGCGGCGTCGCCGACGGCCGGGTCTCCACCCCGATCACCTGGGAGGAGACCAAGGACGTCGACCCACGTGAGTTCACGATGCGTACGGTGCCGGCACGGTTCGCGGAGATCGGCGACCTGCACGCCGACATCGACGACCATCCGTTCTCGATCCAGCCGCTGCTCGAGTGGGCCGACAGGGACGAGCGCGACGGCGCCGAGACACCACCCGAGCCCGACGACGCCGGGTGAGCCTCACCAGACCTCGAGGCGCTCGCCCAGGGTGCGCCCGAGCTCCTGGGAGTAGGTCGCGGTGAGGTGGTGGCCGTCGCGATGGGTGATCGTGTCGCCCACGACGGTGGTGCAGACGCCGACGCTGTCGCAGAACATGTCGTCGAGGTCGACGGTCTCGACGCGCGCCGCCTTGGCCGCCTGCATCTGCAGGTCGGCGCCGTCCTGCTGGCTCTCGAGCGGCTTGTAGGTGCAGGGCGAGAGCGTCTTGTTGCTGCTCAGGCAGGTGGCCGGGTCGAACTCGAGCGCCGGTACGTCACGCAGCCACACCGTGCGCTCGGCGGCGGGCTTCACCTGGGCCAGCAGGCGCTGGTAGCCGCGATAGACGGCGCGGCGTACGTCCTCGCGGTCGGTGTGCCGGCCCGAGGAGTCGTGGTAGGCGGCGCTGATCGGGCGCGAGGAGATCAGCAGCAGGTCGGGGCGGAGCTTCTTGACCGAGGAGAGCATGAAGTCGTGGAAGTCGTCGCACGACGTCATCGGCTCGGTGCTGTCGATCTTGTCGGGGGTGACCAGCGAGACGGTGCACTGGGGCATCGCCAGCATGTAGGCGCGGTAGCCGGAGCGTTCGGCGATCTCCTCGACCGCGGGCGTCCAGTGGCGGGCGTGGGAGTCGCCGATGACCACGATCGTCTTCTCGGCGTCGGCGTCACCACGAGGGCACAGCTTGCGTACCTTCGTCGAGTAGTAGTTGCACTCGCCGACCGACTCCACGTCGTCGGAGAGGTTGGTGAGGCCCGGCTTCAGGTTGGTCGGGATCGCCTGGTTCTTGCGGGCCGCGAGCACCGAGGCTCTCACCAGCGCGGGGAGGGCGTCGGGCTCCTGCGGCTCGGCGGCGGGCGGTGCGGCGCTCGACGCGGGTCGGTCGGGTTGCTTGGACGGTCCCGAAGAGGCGGAGGAATCGGCCTCGGCCAGCGTGATCGCCGGCTCGTAGCCGTCGCGGGCGGTCCCGGTGGCGTAGGTGTTGGCGCCGAAGCAGGTCACCGCGACCAGGGTGATGCTCAGCGGGTAGAGCGCCACCGGGCCCAGCGTGGCGGCCCGACCGAACGCCGGGCGGCGCCAGATGATGCCGCGCCGGAACGGTTCCTCGACGAAGTGGTAGGAGAGCCCCGACAGGCCGAGCGCGAGGGCGACGAGGAGCACCTGCTCCCACCAGCGCAGCTCGCGGCCCAGCTGCAGCTCGGCGAGGACCAGCACCGGGAAGTGCCACAGGTAGAGCGAGTAGGACCAGTTGCCGACGACCTGCAGAGGCGGCACCGACAGCAGCCGGCCGACCACCGTCGGGCCGTGCCACAGCGTGCCGGCCACGATGATGAACACGCTGCCGAGCACCGGCACCAGTGCCGGGGTGCCGGGGAACGGGGTCGCGTCGTTGAACTGCAGGCAGGCGCACACGATGAAGAACATCCCGAACGCCGAGAGCACCTGCGCCCGCCAGCGCGCGGTGGCGTCCTGCGGCCCGTCGTCGCGGAACGCGATCGCCGCGATCGCGCCCAGGCCGAGCTCCCAGGCGCGGGTGAACGGCGAGAAGTACGCCGCCTCCGGGCTGGTCCGGGTCAGCACCGCCGAGGCCAGCAGCGATGCCACGATGACGGCGCCGAGAGCGATGACCAGCACGCGCCTGCGCCGACGTTGGTCGGGCTTGGCGGTGCCCTCCGTCGTGGTGCTCCGGCCGCGGCGCCTCATCGCCCACAGGCAGCCCAGGATCATCAGAGGCCAGACCAGGTAGAACTGCTCCTCGACCGCGAGGGACCAGAAGTGCTGCAGCGGCGAGGGCGGCAGCGCCGCCGAGAAGTAGTCGGTCTCCAGCGACGCGAACCGGAAGTTGGCGGCGAACGCCGCCGACCACAGCGCGTCGAGGGCGATCTCGCGGGTGCGTACGAAGCCGAGGAAGAGCGCTGCGTAGACGACGGTCGCGAGCAGCACCAGCGTGGCCGCCGGCAGGATCCGGCGGGCCCGGCGCGCGTAGAAGCCGAGCAGGCTGACCCTGCCCTCGGTGCGTACCTGCCGCATGAGCTGCTGGGTGATCAGGAAGCCCGAGATCGCGAAGAAGACGTCGACGCCGACGAAACCGCCGGTCAGCGACCCGAAGCCGACGTGCAGCGCGACGACCGCGAGCACCGCGATCGCACGGAGGCCCTGGATGTCGGGACGATGCCGAGACGGGGTGGGGCCTGTCGACTCCACGAGCAGCCGCACCTCCCTCAGCCAAGCGCACTCGTCACATTCGTCGCGACGATAACTCTCGTAACCGGCCGATCCTGGTAGACGCGCCTAGTCCAGGTCGAGGTCGTCACCTGCTGCGACGGGTCCCGGCGTCGCCGGAAGTGGGGGAGGAGTGCCACCGAAGGCGGGGCACAGCGGCTTGTGGGCGCACCATCCGCACAGCTTTCCCGGGTTCGGCTGCCACTCGCCGGTCTCCTGGGCGGTGCGGATGGCCCGCCAGATCGCCTCGGCCTTGCGCTCGGTCGCGAGCAGGTCGGCCTCGTCGGGCACGTAGCGCAGGATGTCGCCGGAGCCGAGGTAGACCAGCTGCAGCATCGCCGGCACCACGCCCCGCGTCCGCCAGATCACCAGGGCGTAGAACTTGAGCTGGAACAGCGCCTTCGCCTCGTACGCCTCGCTGGGGATCTTCGAGGTCTTGTAGTCGACCACCCGGATCCGGCCGTCGGCGGCCACGTCGACACGGTCGATGAACCCGCGCAGCAGCAGCTTGGAGTCGAGCAGCGCCTCGACGTAGTGCTCGCGCTCGGCGGGTTCCAGACGGCGCGGGTCCTCCAGGTCGAAGTAGCGCCGCAGCACCTGCCGGCACGACTCCAGCCAGCCCTCCTCCGCCTCGTCGGCCCCGTCGGCCTCGGAGGTGAACAGCGTCGCCAGGGCCGGGTCGAGGCTGCGTACGTCCTCCCATGCCTGCTCCACCATCGACCTCGCCTGCCGCGGAGTGCGCTCGGGAGCGGGCAGGTCGAAGAGGTCCTCGAGCACCTTGTGCACCACGGTCCCGCGCGCGGCCGCCTCCGAGGGTGGCTCGGGGAGTTGGTCGACGGTGCGGAACCGGTAGAGCAGCGGGCACGAGGTGAAGTCGCTCGCGCGGCTCGGGGAGAGCGACCCCAGCACGTTGACGCCGTCGACCGGGGTCGACAGCGATTCGGCGGGTGAGGTGCTCATGACCTCGACACTATTGGCAAGCACCGACATCTCGGGTCGCCACCACCTGACAACCGCTGCTCAAGTACGCTCGGAATGTGGCAGACCCTGACCCACGCCCCGGCGGCGACAAGCCGGTCGAAGAGGCGGAGCCCACCTCCCGAGTCCCGGGCACGATCAAGGTCGGCTCCGTCGCCGGTAGCGACGTCCTGGTGACGCCGTCCTGGTTCCTCATCGCGGCGCTGATCGCCTGGCTGATGGCGCCCCAGATCGATGCCGTGGAGCCCGGCCTGGGCTGGTTGAGGTACGTCGCCGGCTTCGCCTTCGCGATCGTCCTTTACGGCGCGGTGCTGCTGCACGAGGCGGCGCACGCGATCGTCGCCAAGCGGCTCGGCTACCCCGTGGGTGTGATCATGCTCCACTTCCTCGGCGGTGCCACCTCCGTGGAGAAGGAGGCGAAGCGGCCTCGGGACGAGTTCTGGATCGCGGTCGTGGGCCCGCTGGTCTCGCTGGGGGTCGCGGCGGCCGCCTTCGGCGTCTCCGTGGTCGCCTTCGGCACCCCGTTCCGCACCACGTCCGACGGCCTGATCGGCCTGATCGTCTCCGGCCTGTGGATCACCAACCTGTTCGTCGGCGTGCTCAACCTCGTCCCCGGCCTGCCCCTTGACGGGGGGCGCGTGTTCAAGGCGGCCGTGTGGGGTGTGACCGGCAACATCAACCGCGGCAACATCGTCGCCGGGTGGGCCGGCCGCGTCCTTGCGGTCGTCGTGCTGCTGTGGCCCTTCATCCAGGGTCAGATCCTCGGTGTCCAGCCCGACCTCACCGACTACGTACTCGCCGTCATCATCGGCGTCTTCCTCTGGAGCGGCGCCTCCGCGGCGATCATGTCGGGGAGGGCGCGCATGCGGCTCCCGCTCCTCGTCGCCCGCGACCTGGCCCGCCGCACCCTGGCCGTCCCCGCCGATCTACCGCTCGCCGAGGCCGTACGTCGTGCCCAGGAGGCCGAGGCCGGCAGCATCGTCACGGTGAGCAGCGGTGGCGTGCCGATCGGTCTCGTCCACGAGGGCGCGCTGCTGGCGACCCCGGAGGATCGTCGTCCCTGGATGGCCACCTCGACGGTCACCCGTCAGCTCGAGGACGGCCTCACCCTCCCGGCCGACATCGACGGGGAGTCCCTGGTCAAGGCGATCTCCAAGACCCCGGCGCCCGAATACCTCCTGGTCGAGCCCGACGGCTCGATCTACGGCGTACTGGTCACCTCCGACGTCGACGCGGCCTTCCGCGCGGGAGCCTGAGCCGCGGTTTGCCGGGTTGGCCCGGGAAACGGGTAGCCTCGGCGGGTGTCAAGCGCTGATATCCCAGACATCCCGGCCGAGGCCCGAGCGGGCGTGCACCGCGGGCCACTTCGTGAGGGCGAGTGGGTGCGGCTGACCGACACCAAGGGTCGCCGCCACAACTTCGAGCTCGTCGCCGGCAAGCGCTTCTTCTCCAACAAGGGCCACATCGATCACGACGAGCTGATCGGCCGCGAGGAGGGCTTCACGGTCACCGCCTCGACGGGCGGCGAGTACCTGGTCTTCCGCCCGCTCCTGTCGGAGTTCGTGGTCTCGATGCCGCGCGGCGCAGCGGTGGTCTACCCCAAGGACGCCGCCCAGATCGTCGCCATGGCCGACATCTTCCCGGGTGCCTCCGTGGTTGAGGCCGGGGTCGGATCCGGCGCCCTGACCTGCTCGCTGCTGCGTGCGGTGGGCCCGTTCGGCACGGTCACCTCCTTCGAGCGTCGCGAGGAGTTCGCCGAGGTCGCCCGCAAGAACGTCGACCAGTTCTTCGGTACGCCGGCGGGGGAGTCCCACCCGAGCTGGTCGCTCAACCTGGGCGATCTCCAGGAGGAGCTCCCGCGCCAGCAGATCCGCTGCGACCGGCTGATCCTCGACATGCTCGCTCCGTGGGAGTGCGTCGACGCGGCTGCCGAGGCGCTCTACCCCGGTGGCATGGTCTGCGCCTACGTCGCGACCACCACCCAGCTGTCCCGCTTCGTCGAGACGGTCCGCGCCCACGGCGGGTTCACCGAGCCGCAGGCCTGGGAGTCGCTGGTGCGCGACTGGCACGTCGAGGGTCTCGCGGTGCGTCCGGGCCACAAGATGATCGGCCACACCGCCTTCCTCGTCACGGCCAGGAAGCTGGCGCCGGGCGAGCGTGCGCCGCGCAAGACGCGTCGACCTGCCCCCGGGGCGTACGGGCCTGACTACACCGGCCCGCGCCCGGCCGACATGCCGGTTCCCGAGCCGGTCGCGGAGATCCTGCCCGAGGATGGCGCCGAGGTGGACTGAGTCCGCTCCGCAACGGCGCACATCTTCCGGTGTGCCACGGGTCGACACGAACGTGGCCGCTGTCGACGAATAGTGTCCAACACCGGTAAATCCTTCTCCTCTCCTGCCCCTCTCCCTTGTAGGGTCGAAGCAGTAGAGGAGGTGTGCTGATGTCGACATCCGACGGATTCCATTCCGAGGGGCGCAGCCCCGAGGAGCTCGAGAGTCATGTCCGTTTCCTCGAAGCTGAGGTGACCGACCTGCGGCACAGACTGACCGAGATGCCCGGATCTTCGCGTGGCCTGGAGGCGCGGCTCGCCGACGCGCAGCGCTCCCTGGCCGCCGTTACGTCGCAGAACGAGCGACTCACCGTGACGCTTCGGGATGCCCGAGACCAGATCATCAAGCTCAAGGAGGAGGTCGACCGGCTGGCACAGCCGCCAGCAGGCTTCGGCACCTTCATCGAGCGCAACGAGGACGACTCGATCGATGTCTTCACCGGCGGGCGCAAGCTCCGGGTGACCGCATCGCCCAACGTCGACCTCGACGAGCTGCGCTATGGCCAGGAGGTCATGCTCAACGAGGCGCTGAACGTCGTGGCCGCGATGGAGTTCGAGAAGGTCGGCGAGGTGGTGATGTTCAAGGAGCTGCTCGCCGACGGTGAGCGCGCCCTGGTGATCGCCAATGCCGACGAGGAACGGGTCGTACGTCTCGCCGAGCCGCTCCTGCAGGACGCCATCCGCGCCGGTGACTCGTTGCTGCTCGAACCACGGTCGGGCTATGTCTACGAGAAGGTGCCGAAGTCCGAGGTCGAGGAGCTCGTCCTGGAGGAGGTGCCCGACATCTCGTATGAGTCGATCGGTGGCCTCGCCGGCCAGATCGAGCAGATCCAGGACGCGGTCGAGCTGCCGTACCTCTACCCCGACCTCTTCATCGAGCACCAGCTCAAGCCACCCAAGGGCGTGCTGCTCTACGGTCCTCCGGGCTGTGGCAAGACCCTGATCGCGAAGGCTGTCGCCAACAGCCTCGCGAAGAAGGTCGCCGCGAAGACGGGAGCGGACGGCAAGTCCTACTTCCTCAACATCAAGGGCCCCGAGCTCCTCAACAAGTACGTCGGCGAGACCGAGCGCCACATCCGCCTGGTCTTCCAGCGGGCTCGTGAGAAGGCCGCGGCCGGCACCCCGGTGATCGTCTTCTTCGACGAGATGGACTCGCTGTTCCGCACCCGTGGCACCGGTGTCTCCTCCGACGTGGAGAACACCATCGTTCCGCAGCTCCTCTCCGAGATCGACGGCGTCGAGGCTCTGGAGAACGTGCTGGTGATCGGTGCCTCCAACCGTGAGGACATGATCGACCCGGCGATCCTGCGTCCGGGCCGTCTGGACGTGAAGATCAAGATCGAGCGTCCCGACGCCGAGGGTGCTCGTGACATCTTCTCGAAGTACCTGGTCCCCGACCTGCCGCTGCACCCGACCGACGTGGGCGAGTTCAACGGCGACAAGCAGGCCACCGTCGACGAGCTGATCCGTACGGTCGTCGAGCGGATGTACACGGAGTCCGAGGAGAACCGCTTCCTGGAGGTCACCTACGCCAACGGTGACAAGGAGATCCTCTACTTCAAGGACTTCAACTCCGGCGCGATGATCCAGAACATCGTCGACCGGGCCAAGAAGATGGCCATCAAGTCCTTCCTGGACTCCGGCGAGGACTCCGGCCAGAAGGGTCTGCGGGTGCAGCACCTGCTCCAGGCCTGCGTGGACGAGTTCAAGGAGAACGAGGACCTCCCCAACACCACCAACCCCGACGACTGGGCCCGCATCTCCGGCAAGAAGGGCGAGCGGATCGTCTTCATCCGCACGCTCATCACCGGCAAGCAGGGCACCGAGCCCGGCCGTTCGATCGAGCAGGTCTCCAACACGGGTCAGTACCTGTAGCAGAGCCTGACGACAGGGCCCGCCGCCATCGTGGTGGCGGGCCCTGCGTACGTCTGGGCGTCGGTCAGCGTGTCCGCACCGAGACGAGCGCCGCGTTGCCTCGGGAGTCGACCTTCACCACCGCGACGGCGTCGCCGCCGTTGACGTCGGCCTCCACCTCCCGGGCGCGGTCCTGCGGTACGAAGAAGCTCTCGATGCCACAGCTGAGCCGCCAGCCGTCGTCGTGACACTTCAGGAACGGGCGCTCGGCGGGCCGTTCGGCTGACACCGTGGTGGCCTTCCAGACCTTGCCGCTTCGTGCCAGCGAGACGTACACGTCCTCGGTCTTCTCGGTCGAACGACTGCTGATGTCGGGGTAGGCGAGGTCGACGTAGGCACCACGGAGCGGGTCGATCGGGTCGACCGGCTCGACGCGGAGCCGGATCTCCTCGCCGGTCACGCGCGCGGAGAGCTGGCCGGCGACGGCGAAGCCGACGAGGCCGAGGTTGAGGATGCAGGTGAGGGCGACCCACCGGGGAGCGTTCATGGCAGAGCCTCACCGAGGTTGGCGGCCACGCCTCGTCGGGCGCGGTCGAAGACGAAGCCGGTGGCCAGCAGGAGCATGCCCAGCAGCAGGAAGAGGGTCGCGCCGGACATGATCGACGCGAAGACGGCGAAGCTCTGCATGGTCGTGAAGACGACGAGCGCGCCCGTGGCGAGCACGACGAGCAGGGTTCGGTCGCGTACGGAGCCGTCGACGGCGACGGCACCGGCCACGACGACGTACACCGCGATGCTGACGAAGGCGGACAGCCACGCCTCGCCGGACACGGTGTCGAGGTCGTCGACGTGGGGGTCCCAGGCGACCAGAGCGAGCCCGATCGGCACGATGAGCGCCGCGGTCAGCACCTCCCACCGCGACAGCCCCTTCGTACGCCCCACGGTCACACCGGTGAGGAGCACGGCGGTCACCAGCGCCACGAGGAGGGCCGGGCTCCACGCCAGGTCACGGTCGCCGACCTGCGGGATGGCGGCGACGAAGAGACCACCCAGGACGAGTACGCCACCTGCCAGCCGCCACACGTCGGCGAACCTCTCCCGGCGCCGGTCGTGCAGCGCGGCCATCGCGGTCGCGACTACGCCCCCGACAAGCACCGCGAACACGCCGGCGAAGGTGGACTCGCTGCTCGCCACCACCTGCCAGTCGAACCAGATCATCGTGGTCACGATGCCGACGACCAGCGGCGCCAGGCCCGCGCTCGCGTAGGCGTACACAAGCGCCCCGAGCCCCCACAGCCCCACCAGCGAGGGCTCGTACGCCGGCACCTGGAGGCTCTGCGCGGCCTGGAAGATCACGCCACCGAAGGCGATCGCCGCGATGCCGCGAAAGGCGCCACGCAGCGGCCGGGGGAGCGGGAGCGCCTCCGCAGAAGCGGTGAACCCGAGCCAGACCAAGACGATCCCGACGAACCGCACCAGCGGAGACAGCTCATCGAGGTTGGTCGCCACGAGCCACAGCAGTCCGACTCCCAGGAACGCACCACCGAGGTAGGAGATGACCCGCGTCAGCGAGCCGGCGCGAGAGGGGACGTACTGCCTCGTGATCGTGTCGGCGGCCTCCTCTGTGAGGATGCCCTCGTCCACCCAGCGGGCGGTCTCGTCGTTCAGCCAGTCGAGCCGCCTCGGCGCGATGGGTCGTGCTCGTGTGTCCATAGGACCATTGCAGCGGCTCGCAGGGGAGCGGCGCGTGAGCACACGTACTCAACTCCGGCCGTCCATTGCCTCCGCAGGCGGCGGCCAGCGTCTATTCGGCTGCGGGTGGGCGGTTCGCGGGGCTAGTGTTTGAGCGTTCGCGGGGCGGCCCGCACGAACGGGGGAGTCGGATGGCATCGTGGTTGTTGATCATGGTCGGAGCTGTGGTGCTCGTGGCCGTGCTCGGCGTCGTGGCGCTGGTCTGGGTCCTGTCCGGACGAGCCAAGCCGGGTGGCGTGATCGACCCGAACAACGACGCCGGGGTCCAGGCTGCCCATGCTCAGGCGCAGCGAACCAACATCCAGCACAACGTCGGGGACATGGGCCCCAGCATCTGAATCGCTAAGGTTGACTGACGTGGCAGACGAGATGGCGCGCAAGGACATCGAGGCAGGGTTGGAGACCCGCCATGAGTTGGGCGATGCGTTCGACGCGGAGCTGGTGGCCGGCTTCGCCGACCGGATCGAGAAGACCGTTCAGGATCGGGTCGGCGCCACCGCTGCCGCCCGAACCCTCGCCGAGCGCAACGAGTCGCGCACCTCGGTCTTCCAGTTCGTTCTGGGCGCCGGCTCGGCCGTGGCCGGCATCCCGATCAGCATCACCCTCGGCGTCACCGACAACCTCGGCGCCCTGGTGATCTCCTGGGTCGGCCTCGTCGGCGTCAACGTCGCCCACGCGCTGCGTACTCGTAAGCGCTGAGGGCGCGGGGGCGTCCCTTCGTCAAGGTATGCAGCCGAGGTAATACATCCCGTGCGGAACTCTGCTGGGGATGTGCGCCTTGAACTGCATACCTTGATGAAGGAACATGACGTACGCCGTGCCGATTGCCGTCCACACCCTGGTTCGATCGTGAGTTATCCACAGGGCGGCTGAACAGGGTTTCCCGGCGCGGGCCGCAGCGTGAGGGTTGCGGACATGGACGCACTTGAGTACTTCCTCGAGCGAGACGGCTTCTTCACGACCCGGATGGCCTTGGAGGTGGGGTACGCGAAGCGGGACATCACTCGCTTGACGCGCTCGGGCGAGTGGCACCGCATCCGCCGCGGTGCGTACGCGCCGGGATCCACCTGGCTCGAGCTCGACGAGGTCGCGCGGCATCAGGTCAGATCTCGAGCGGTGATGCGGTCGCTGGGCGATGCCGTGGCGTTGAGCCACACGTCCGCCGTCGTCGCCCATGGCATCGACATCTGGAACCTGCCGCTGGACCGGGTGCATGTGACTCGTCTCGATGGCGGAGCCGGCCGGATCGAAGGTGACGTCGTGCACCACGAAGGCTTCAGCCTGGATCACGAAGTGGTGGCAGCCGACGGGATGAAGGCGGTGCTCCCCGAGCGATGCGTGCTCGAAGCGGCGTCACGTGTCGACATCGAGACCGCCTGGTGCCTGCTGGACGCCGGCCTGCGGAGCAGGACGTTCGATCGAGACCGCCTGAAGGCGGCGTACGAGGTCGTCGAGCACTGGCCGTTCATGCACCGGGTGGGAGGCCTGGTTCCGTTCGCCGACGGACGGTCGGGGTCGATCGGGGAGTCTCGCGGAAAGCACCTGTTCCGTTCCTTCGGCCTCCCACAGCCGGAGCTCCAGTACGAGGTGCGTCGAGCTGACGGCTCGATCGCGGGAGTGACCGACTGGGCGTGGCCCGAGTTCGGTCTGCTGGGCGAGTTCGACGGGCGGACCAAGTACGGCCGCCTGCTCAAGCCGGGCCAGGATCCCGGTGATGTTGTCTTCGAGGAGAAGAAGCGCGAGGACGAGCTGCGCGAGCTGACCGGCTTCTGGATGATCCGTCTGATCTGGAGCGACTTCGCCAATCCCGCTGCCACCGCTGCCCGCATACGACGCGCGCTTCGCCGGGCCAGCTGAGCCGGCGAAAGGACCCGTCGCCCAAAGCGTTGGCGTGTTCCTTCGTCAAGGCGGTGTCCTGAGCCTGTCGAAGGGTATGCAGACGAAGCAACACATCCCGTGCGGAACTCCGCTAGGGATGTGTGCCCTCGGCTGCATACCTTGACGAAGGAGCCGCCCGCCCGACCGAGAGATACCCCCACGGCCGCGAGAACGACGGCCCGGGCAGATACGACCGCTCCAGAGCGTCGATGGTGAAGCCGGCGGCCTCGATCAGGCCCGCGATGTCGCGGGCGAGGTGGCAGCCGCCGAAGAGGCGCTGCTGGAGACCGTCGAGGCGGTGCTGCCAGCGGGCGACGCCGGGATCGGGGGCCCGGCCGTGCTCGAGGAAACCGAGGGTGCCGCCGGGGCGTAGGACGCGGCGCAGCTCGGCCAGGGCGCCGGCGACGTCGGGGATCGTGCACAGCGAGAAGGTGACCAGCGCGGTGTCGACCGAGGCGTCGGCGAGCGGGAGCTGGGCGCCGTCGAGCCCGACGCGGCTCACCGGGACCGATGAGCCCGTACGGCGCGGGGCCGAGAGCTGCCAGGCCACGTCGGAGGGCTCGACGGCGATGATCTCGGTGACCGCGGACGGATAGAGGCCGATGTTGCTCCCGCTGCCGAAGCCGATCTCGACGACCTGGCCGCGGAGACCGTCACAGGCCTGCTCGCGCAGCGGCTCGAGCTGCGCGATGCCGCAGGTGCGGTCCACGATGTGTGGCACCACCCGCGCTTCCCAGAGCCCCATGGGAGCTCACTCTTCCATCTCGCCGGTCCATTGGACACCGAGAAGCATCGAGTCCTCGCCCTCGACGAGCGTGGTGAAGCCGACGCGCTGGTAGAACCCGATCGCGCGGGTGTTGGCGGAGCTGACGCCGAGGTGCGCGCCACGTACGCCGGCGACGTGGAAGGAGCCGAGCATCATCCCGATCAGCTCCTTGCCGACGCCTTGGCCCTGGGCACGGGGGAGCAGGTTGATGTGCAGGTGTGCCGGGAACTCGCTGAGGATCTCGCCCAGCATCCGCGGCGGGCGGTGGATCTGGGACCGCAGACGGGCGTTCCAGTCGGTGCGGTCGTGGTCGGGCCCCGGGTCGGGGTTGACGACGCGGAGCGCGGGCCACCAGTCCTCCTCGCACTCCTTCTCGAAGGCACGGGTGAACGGGGTGCCGACGACGTAGCCCACGACGCCCTCGGAGTCGACCGCCACGAACCCGAGCCCCAGACGCAGCACGATGTAGGGGGCGGCGTAGATGTTCCCCGGCAGCCGCGGGTCGTCGTAGAACTCGGTGGCGTCCTCGCCCGATGCCCCGGTCAGCAGACAGATCGAGAAGAGATCGTCGAGGTCGTCGGCGGTAGCCCGCCGGATCTCAGGAGTGCCCATGGGCCAACCTCACCATGACCGCTGCCACGCTCCCCTCACCAGGTCTCCTCTCGGTGCCGCCCAGCCGAACAACCTCGGGCAACCTCAGCGTGGCGTGTGGATGCTCACGTGCCTTCGTGCACGTGGCCGGTAGCCTTGCAGGCATGAGCGAGCGTCAGCGAGCGACAGTCGGCCTCATGCCGCCACGTCCGTATTCTTGCGCTTGCGCTACGGAGGTGGCGGGATGAGCGTACGACGGGTGATGGGCACGGAGGTCGAATACGGAATTTCCGTGGCCGGGCAGCCCCAGGCGAACCCGATGGTCGCCTCGAGCCAGGTCGTCAACGCGTACGCATCCTCGACCCTGAAGGCGAGGAGAGCGCGCTGGGACTTCGAGGAGGAGTCGCCGCTGCGCGACGCGCGCGGCTTCGACATGTCGCGGCAGGTGGCCGATCCCAGCCAGCTCACCGACGAGGACCTGGGGCTGGCCAACGTCATCCTCACCAACGGCGCCCGGCTCTACGTCGACCACGCCCACCCGGAGTTCTCCTGTCCCGAGGTGACCAACCCGCTCGACGTGGTGCGCTGGGACAAGGCGGGTGAGCAGGTCATGCTCGACGCCTCCCGCGCGGCCGCGCGGCTGCCGGGCAACCCGCAGATCCACCTCTACAAGAACAACACCGACAACAAGGGTGTCTCCTACGGCGCGCACGAGAACTTCCTCATGCGCCGCTCGACCGCGTTCGCCGACATCGTCAAGCACCTGACCCCGTTCTTCGTCTCGCGGCAGGTCTTCGCCGGCGCCGGGCGGGTCGGGATCGGCCAGGAGCGTCCCAAGCACGGCTTCCAGATCTCCCAGCGCGCCGACTTCTTCGAGGTCGAGGTCGGGCTGGAGACCACGCTCAAGCGGCCGATCATCAACACCCGCGACGAGCCCCACGCCGACCCGGAGAAGTACCGCCGCCTCCATGTGATCCTCGGCGACGCCAACCTCGCCGAGATCTCGACCTACCTCAAGGTCGGGAGTACGTCGCTGGTGCTGGCCATGATCGAGGACGGCTACATCACCCGTGATCTCAGCGTCGACGGCCCGGTCTCGTCGCTGCGCGCGGTCTCTCACGACCCGTCGCTGAAGACGCTGATCACGCTCAAGGACGGTCGCAAGCTGACCGGTGTCCAGCTGCAGATGGAGTATCTGGACCTGGCCAAGAAGTTTGTCGAGGAGCGCTACGGCTCCGACGCGGACTACCAGACCAAGGACGTCCTGGAGCGCTGGGAGTCGGTGCTCGACCGCCTCGAGCGCGACCCGATGGAGTGCGCCGGCGAGCTCGACTGGGTGGCCAAGTACAAGCTCCTCCTCGGCTACCGCGACCGAGACGGTCTGGAGTGGGACGACCCGAAGCTCCATCTGATCGACCTGCAGTACGCCGACATCCGCCCCGAGAAGGGTCTCTACCACCGACTCGTCCGCGCCGGGCGGATCCAGCGCCTGATGACCGACGACCTGGTGGAGAAGGCGATGCACGAGCCGCCGAGCGACACCCGGGCCTACTTCCGCGGCCGCTGCCTGGAGAAGTACTCCGAGAACGTCGCTGCCGCCAGCTGGGACTCGGTCATCTTCGACCTGCCCGGCCGCGAGTCGTTGCAGCGGGTGCCGACCATCGACCCGCTGCGCGGCACGAAGAAGCACGTCGGAGGCCTGCTCGACTCCTCCGACACCGCCGTCGACCTCTTCAACCGGCTGACCGGTTCCTGAGCGTCGATCGCGACTCGTGCCACATCTCGGTCCAACGTTCGACTTCTGCTTCCTCCCGTAGCGAAATCGGGCATTGTTTCCTCAGGTTTGTCGGTGCTAGTGGATAGGTTGAAGACATGGCACAGGAGCAGAAGCAGCCGAAGAAGTCCTCCGAGACGGAGGAGTCCGTCGAGACCGCGCCCGAGACCGATGTGAATGAGCGCAAGGAAGCGCTTGACTCCGACGTCGACGACATCCTGGACGAGATCGACGACGTCCTGGAGACCAACGCCGAGGACTTCGTGAAGTCCTTCATCCAGAAGGGCGGGCAGTAGGAGATGTCCGAGTCCCGTATCCCGGCCGCCTACATGACGCCGGGCACCTCGTCCTTTGCCGATTTCCTGACCGCGCAGTCCCCAGAGCTGCTCCCGGGTCATCACCCGGTCCCGGCCAACCTGGGCGACATCGCGCCGCACGGCACCACGATCGTCGCGGCCACCTTCCCCGGTGGCGTGATCATCGCCGGTGACCGGCGGGCCACGCAGGGCAACCTGATCGCCGAGCGCGACATGCGCAAGGTCTTCCCGTCCGACGAATACTCCGCGGTCGGTATCGCCGGCTCCGCGGGGCTCGCGGTCGAGCTGGTCAAGCTCTTCCAGACCGAGCTGGAGCACTACGAGAAGATCGAGGGCACCACGCTCTCGATCGAGGGCAAGGCCAGTCGGCTCTCCGCCCTCGTCCGGGGCAACCTCCCGATGGCGATGCAGGGCCTGGTCGTGGTGCCGCTCTTCGTCGGGTTCGACCCTGATTCCGGCACGGGGAAGATCTACGGCTACGACCCGACCGGCGGCCGTTACGAGCAGACCGGATACTCCGGTGTCGGGTCCGGCTCGCTGTTCGCCAAGGGTGCCCTGAAGAAGCTCTACCGGCCCGACCTCGACGAGGCCACGCTGGTCGCGGTCCTGGTCCAGGCGCTCTACGACGCGGCCGACGACGACTCGGCCACCGGCGGCCCGGACCTGACCCGCAAGCTGTTCCCGCTGGTCCACGTGATCACCGCCGACGGCGGGCGGACGCTGCCCGACGCCGAGGTCGCGGCCGTAGCCGAGGCCGTCATCACCGGGAGGCTGCAGCGGCCCGACGGTCCCATCGCCGAGCTGGAGGGTGGCCGATGAGCACTCCGTTCTATGTCTCTCCTGAGCAGCTGATGCGCGACCGCGCGGACTTCGCGCGCAAGGGCATCTCCCGAGGTCGGGCGCTGGTCTCGCTGCAGTACGCCGACGGCATCGTGTTCGCCTCCGAGAACCCCTCGGCGGCGCTGCACAAGGTGAGCGAGATCTACGACCGGATCGCCTTCGCCGCGGTCGGGCGCTACAACGAGTTCGAGAACCTCCGCATCGCCGGCGTGCGACTGGCCGACATGCGCGGTTACGCCTACGACCGGCGAGACGTCACCGGCCGCGGCCTGGCCAACGCCTACGCCCAGACCCTCGGCACGATCTTCTCCTCGGGCGGGGAGAAGCCCTACGAGGTCGAGCTGTTCGTCGGCGAGATCGGCGACACCGCGGAGGCGGACCAGCTCTACCGGCTCACCTACGACGGCCAGGTCGTCGACGAGCACGGCTTCGCCGCCATCGGCGGTGCCGCCGAGGCCGTCGGTGGCTACCTCAAGGAGCGCTACACCGAGGGCGCCTCGCTCGAGGACGCCATCAAGCTGGCGGTCGCCGCGCTCGGTCACACCGAGACCGAGGACCGGGAGATCGAGGCGAAGAACCTCGAGGTCGCGGTCCTCGACCGCAACCGCACCCAGCCGCGCAAGTTCCGCAGGATCCGGCCGGCGACGCTGGTCGAGATCCTCGGCTCGGCCGCCCCGACCGCAGAGGTCGAGGCAGCCAAGCCGGCGGAGAAGCCGGCCGAGAAGCCGGTCGACGAGGCCCCGCTGGCCCCGCCGGCAGAAGACGACGGCGAGCCGCCGATCGCCCCGCCGATAAGCTGATCTCGGCGACGTGGGAGTGCTGAGGCGGTGGCCTCAGCACTCCCACGCCACATCTCAGGCGTCAGCCGATCTGGTCCGAGAGCGAGACGACGATGCCTTCGGGCCCGCGCACGTACGCCATCCGCACGACGTCCTCGTAGACGCCGACTCCGCCGACCAGCCCGTAGCCCTTCTCCGCCAGGGCCGCGAGAACCGCGTCGAGGTCGTCGACCTGGAAGCAGACGTTGCGCAGACCCAGGACGTTGGCCATCGCCTCGGGCGTGCCGGGCACATGGTCGGGACGTACGAACCGGGCGAGCTCGAGGGTGGTGTCGCCACCCGGCGGGCGCAGCATCACGACCTCGCAGCGTGATCCCGGGAGTCCGCAGACGGTGTCGATGAACTCGCCCTCGACGAACGTGCGTCCCTCGATCTCCAGGCCCAGGTCGACGAAGAACTCCGTGGCCAGGTCGATGTCGGCGACGGTGATGCCGACGTGGTCGAACTTCAACAGGTGTGTCATGACTGCCATCCTCGTGTTCGTCGGGTGTCTCTGCCCGGTGAACGAGGCCGACCGGCCGTTCTCTACACGTCAGGGTGGTTGGTTAGGGTCGCTTCTGTGGACGTCGAGGCGGAGAACGGCGCGCGCTCGGCGCCGGCGGGGTCGACGTGGCGACGCGGAAGGCCGCTGGTGCTCATCGCGGTGCTGCTCGCGCTGGTGATCGCGCTGCACGAGCTGGTGCCGAACCGCTGGGGCAACCTGGGTTCGCTGGTCGCGACGTTCCTGCCGTGGTTCGTCCTGGCGGTCCCGCTGCTGCTCCTCGGCGCGGCCCTACGTCGCTCGGCCCTCGCCGCGCTGCTCGCGCTGGCCCCGCTCGCCGCCTGGGTGGGCGTGTTCGGCCCACAGCTGATGCCCGTCGAGGCGGCGGCGTACGACCTCACGGTCGTCCAGCACAACGTCGCCGATGACAACGACGATGTCGCGCGGACCGTCGAGCTCCTGCTGGCCGAGGATCCCGACATCGTGGCGCTCGAGGAGCTCACCTCCGAGAATCTCCCGCAGTACGAAGCCGCGCTGGAGCCGACCTTCGAGCATCACACGACTCAGGGGACCGTCGGGCTCTGGTCGCGTCACCCGATCTCGGAGCGTACGCGGGTCGACATCCGCCCCGCGGGCATCGACGCGTCCTGGGACCGGTGCCTGCGAGCCGTCGTCCAGACCCCGGAGGGCGAGGTGACGGTCTACGTGGCGCACCTTCCCTCCGTCCGGGTGGGCCCGCGTGGGCTCGCGGCCTACAGCCGCAACCGGAGCGCGGAGCTGCTGGGGGAGGCGATCGCCGCGGATCCGGCGCCGGCGGTGGTGCTGGCCGGCGACCTCAACGGCAACCTCCTCGACCCCGGCCTCGCACCTCTGACCGAGGAGGTCTCGCGCGAGGAGCACGGGTTCCGGTTCACCTTCCCCTCCGCGCTCCCCGTCGTCCAGCTCGACCACGTGCTCGCACGCGGTGCCGAGGTGAGGGATCTGCGGGTGCTGCCGCGCTCCGGCAGCGACCATCTGCCGGTGGTGTCGCGCGTGTCGCTGGGTCAGTGACCGCTGAGCTGACCGGTCAGCCGCTCGTGCCGGTCGGCGCTGGACCGGTTCAGGCCGACGATGCGTACGGACTTGTTCTTGGCCTCGTACTTGTGGGTGATCGCGTCGAGGGTCGCGACCGTGGAGGCGTCCCAGATGTGGGAGTCGGAGAGGTCGATGACGATCTCGTCGGGGTCCTCGGCGTACTCGAACTGGGTGTAGAGGTCGTTGCTCGAGGCGAAGAAGAGCTCGCCGGCGACCCGGTAGACGGCCCGCACGCTCCCGTCGGCGTCCTCGACGAGCTCCCGGTGCGTCTGGGTCAGGTGCGCGACACGGCGCGCGAAGAGGGTCATCGCGACCAGGACCCCGACGATGACACCGATCGCGAGGTTGTGGGTCGCGACGGTGAACGCGACGGTCGTGAGCATCACCGCGGTCTCCGAGAGCGGCATCCGCCGCAGGGTGGCGGGCCGGATCGAGTGCCAGTCGAAGGCGCTGACCGAGACCATGATCATCACCGCGACCAGGGCGGCCATCGGGATCAGCGCCACGGTGTCGCCGAACCCGACGACCAGGACGAGCAGGAAGAGGCCGGCGAGGAAGGTGGACAGGCGCGTACGGGCGCCGGAGACCTTGACGTTGATCATCGTCTGACCGACGACCGCGCAGCCGCCCATGCCGCCGAAGAGGCCGGTGATCAGGTTCGCGAGGCCCTGAGCGCCGGCCTCGCGGGTCTTGTCGGAGTGGGTGTCGGTGATGTCGTCGACCAGCTTGGCGGTCATCAACGACTCGAGCAGGCCGACCAGCGCCATCCCCAGTGCGTAGGGGGCGATGATCTGCAGCGTGTCGAGGGTGAGAGGTACGTCGGGGAGGAACCAGGTCGGCAGGCTGTCGGGCAGCTTGCCCTGGTCGCCGACGTTCGGCACGTCGACCGCGCCGATGACGGTGAAGGCGGTGAGCGCGACGATCGCGACCAGCGGCGCCGGGATCACCTTGTTGATCCGCGGGAAGCCCACGATGACGGCGATACCGACGGCGATCATCGGGTAGACGGCCCAGGGCACGTCGACCATGTGGACGATCTGTGCCTGGAGGACGAGGATCGCGAGCGCGTTCACGAAGCCGACCATCACCGAGCGCGGGAGGAAGCGCGTCAGCCGGGCCACCCCTGCCAGCGCCAGGGCGACCTGGATCAGACCGCCCAGGAGCACCGTCGCGATCAGGTAGTCATAGCCGTGGTGCCGCATCACCGGCGCGATCACCAGCGCGACCGCGCCGGTGGCCGCCGAGATCATCGCCGGTCTCCCGCCCAGGAACGAGATCGCCACCGCCATCGTGAACGAGGCGAACAGCCCGACCCGCGGGTCGACCCCGGCGATGATCGAGAACGAGATCGCCTCGGGGATCAGCGCGAGCGCGACCACGAGACCCGCCAGCACCTCCGTACGCAGCAGCCGCGGTGAGCGCAGCGCGGCGAGCACGGTCGGCTCGGCCGGCCCGGAGGTGGCCAGGGGTGAAGGCACGGAAGTCGGTCCGATCGGTCGCGGCTGGCAGGATGAGCAGGACGAGAGAACGGTACTCTCACGTAACGTAAGGGTTGGCCTCGTCGACCGTGTGAGAAGGGACACCATGACGCGCAGTGCTGCCCCCGAAAGGGCGATGCGGATCGGCGAGGTGGCGGCGCGCACCGAGCTGTCGCTGCGCAGCCTCCGGCACTGGGAGGAGGTCGGCCTGCTGAGTCCCTCGGGGCGCAGCGAGGGCGGCTTCCGGCTCTACACCGAGGATGACGTCGACAAGATCCTGGTGATCCGCCGGATGAAGCCCCTCGGCTTCAGCCTCGAGGAGATGAAGGCGGTCATGGTCGACATCGAGATCCTGCGTGGGTCCGCGCCCGACCCTGCCGACGCCACCGCGGCTCGCGAGCGCCTCGCCGCGGTCCGGGCAGAGGCCGGCGTACGCCGCGAGAAGCTGGAACGACAGCTGGGGATGGCGGACGAGTTCATCGCGATTCTCAGGCGCGAGCTGCACTGACGTTCCGGAGGGTGGTCCGCCCCGCCGTGTCGTACCTCTGAACGCCTCCGGAGTGACCGCCGACCGTCTAGGGTTTCAAGTATGGACAGGCGCATCTTCGGCATCGAGAACGAGTACGGCGTGACCTGCACGTTCCGCGGCCAGCGGCGGCTGAGCCCGGACGAGGTGGCCCGCTATCTCTTCCGCAAGGTGGTGAGCTGGGGCCGCAGCTCGAACGTGTTCCTCCGCAACGGCGCGAGGCTCTACCTCGACGTCGGCTCCCACCCCGAGTACGCCACGCCCGAGTGTGACGACGTCATCTCGGTCGTCACCCACGACAAGGCGGGGGAGCGGATCCTGGAGGGGCTGCTCCTCGACGCCGAGCAGCGGCTGCACGACGAGGGCATCGCCGGCGACATCTACCTGTTCAAGAACAACACCGACTCGGCCGGCAACTCCTACGGCTGCCACGAGAACTACATGGTCAGCCGCGCCGGGGAGTTCTCCAAGCTCGCCGACGTGCTCATCCCGTTCCTGGTCACCCGTCAGCTCATCGTCGGCGCCGGCAAGGTCACCCACACCCCGCGGGGTGCCGGGTTCGCGGTCTCTCAGCGTGCCGAGCACATCTGGGAGGGCGTGTCCTCGGCGACGACACGGTCCCGGCCGATCATCAACACCCGCGACGAGCCGCACGCGGACGCCGAGAAGTACCGGCGGCTCCACGTCATCGTCGGTGACTCGAACATGTCCGAGACCACCACGATGCTCAAGATCGCGAGCTGCCACCTGGTGCTGCGGATGATCGAGGAGGGCGTCGTCCTGCGGGACATGACGATGGAGAACCCGATCCGCGCCATCCGCGAGATCGCCCACGACCTCACCGGCCGCCGCAAGGTGCGGCTGGCCAACGGCCGTGAGGCCAGCGCGCTGGACATCCAGAACGAATACCTGTCCAAGGCCCGCGAGTTCGTCGACCGCCGCGAGATCACCGACCCGACCATGATCGCCGCCCTCGACCTGTGGGAGCGCGGTCTGAAGGCGATCGAGTCCGACGATCTCTCCCTGGTCGACCGCGAGATCGACTGGGTGATCAAGTGGAAGCTGATCGACCGCTACCGCGCCAAGCACGGCCTTCCGCTGGGCCACGCCCGCGTCGCCCAGCTCGACCTCGCCTACCACGACATCCACCGCAACCGCGGCCTCTACTACCTGCTGGAGAAGAAGGGCGCGGTCAAGCGGGCGACCACCGACCTGAAGATCTTCGAGGCCAAGTCGGTGCCGCCGCAGACCACCCGCGCCCGGCTCCGTGGCGAGTTCATCAAGAAGGCGCAGGAGCGCCGCCGTGACTTCACCGTCGACTGGGTCCACCTCAAGCTCAACGACCAGGCCCAGCGCACCGTGCTGTGCAAGGACCCGCTCAAGGCGTACGACGAGCGCGTCCAGCGGCTCATCGACGGCATGTGACAACCCCTGCCGGGGTGGCTTCGCTGCGGGGTAACCACCGGGCGGATATGGTGTGCTCCGCTGTCGTCTCTCTCTATTTCACGTCACGAAGGTTTGCACTGTGCCCACTGCTCCTCGGCCTCGACTGCGCCACGCGCTGAGCGCGCTGGCCGTCACCCTGCTCATCCCGGCTCTGGTCGCCTGCGGCGGCGAGGAGAAGACGGGGTACGGCGACGAGACCGTCTCCGGCTTCGACGGCGTCACGGTCTCGGCTGCGGTCGACAAGGCGCCCACGCTGAAGTGGGAGTCCGCGATCGCCTACCCCAAGGACCCCAAGGTCAAGACGCTGACCGAGGGCGAGGGTGAGGAGATCCCGGAGGGTCGCGGCGTGTTCGCCAAGATCTACATCGGCAACGCCACCACCCTGGACAAGGACTGGGCCTACGAGAGCCAGGCCGCCGAGGGTGAGGAGCTCCCGGCGGACAAGCCGTGGAGCACCATCTTGAAGGGCGCCAAGGTCGGCGACCGGATCGAGGCCATCGTCGGCTCGGCCGACCTGCTCGGCGAGGGCGGCAACCCGCAGATGGGCATCGGCAACCACGACACGCTGCTCGTCGTCGTCGACGTGGTCAAGCCCGCCGCCGACAAGACGCCGAAGGACGTCGACGCCTCCGAGCTTCCGAAGGTCGTCGAGAAGAACGGCAAGCCGACCGGCTTCGACTTCACCGGCATCCCGAAGCCGAAGGCCGACGACGGGCTCAAGCGAGTCATCGTCACCGAGGGCGACGGCGAGGAGATCACCACCGACCAGACGGTCACCGCCAACTACCTCGGTATGACCTACGGCGCCAAGAAGCCCTTCGACGAGAGCTTCAGCAAGGAGGCCGTCCCGTTCGCCCTCAACCAGGTGGTCGCCGGCTGGACCAACGGCCTGGAGGGCGTCAAGGTCGGCAGCCGTGTTCTGCTGCAGATCCCGCCGGAGCTGGGCTACGGTGCTGAGGAGAAGCCGGGCCAGGGCGGCACGCCGGGGATCCCGGCCAACAGCACGCTCTACTTCGTCATCGACGTCGTCAAGGCCGAAGCCACCTCGGCGACGCCGTAGCAGAGTCTCTAGGGGGAGAAACACACCGTGGCGGCGGGTAAGACCGAGCGGTTGATGAACCTGCTCATCATGCTGCTCGTGCAGCGTGACAACGTGTCGAAGGAGCGGATCCGCGAGGTCCTCTACCCGTCGTCCCACGGTGAGGCGTTCGAGAAGATGTTCGAGCGCGACAAGGAAGAGCTGCGCAGCCTCGGGGTGCCGATCGAGACCGGCGTGATCGACTCCTTCTTCGAGGACGAGATCGGCTACCGGGTCAGCCCCGAGCAGTTCGCGCTGCCGCCGATCACCCTCGAGGCCGACGAGCTCGCGGTCGTCGCCCTGGCCACCAAGGTCTGGGAGAACGCCTCGATGGCGGAGGCGACCACGGAGGCCGTACGCAAGCTCAACGCCGCCGGGCTCGAGACCGACGTCTCGGCGCTGGAGATCGTCCAGCCGCGGTTGGCCGCGGAGGAGGGCTCCTTCGACGTCTTCGTGGCCGCGACCCAGGACCGGCAGGTCGTCGAGTTCGACTACCGCGGGTCGCGGGCGGCCGAGCCGTCCCATCGGCGGCTGCAGCCGTGGGGCGTGGTGCGCTACTCGGGCCGTTGGTACGCCGTCGGCCACGACGTCGACCGCGACGACACCCGAATCTTCCGGCTCTCCCGCGTCCTGGGGGAGGCTCGGGCGGTCGGCGAGTTCGATGCCTTCGAGGTCCCGGCCGAGGTGGACGTACGCGATATCGCACGAACCCTGGCACCGGCGCCGCCCACGGGGAAGGCCGTCCTGCTGCTGCGGCAGGGGAGCGGCTACACGCTGCGAAGGGCCGCCGACTCCACCGAGCCCGGGGTGACCGGTCCCGATGGCCGTGACGACTGGGACCGGGTGGTGCTGACCCGGGTGCCCGCCGACCTGGTCGGGGCGGTGCTGGGGCACGGCCCCGACGCCTACGTCGAGGAGCCCGAGGACCTGCGCCGCGAGGTCGGGGCCCGACTCGAGCGGCTGGTCGCGCGCCTGGACGGAGCCGGCCGATGAGCGCCGCCGGAGCGAACGCGACGGGTGCCAAGGGGCAGGTGGGACGGCTGCTGACGCTGGTGCCCTACCTCTACTCCCAGATCGAGGACGTACGCCTCGACAAGGCCGCCGCTGACCTCGGCGTCGAGGAGAAGCAGCTGGTCAAGGACCTGCAGGTGCTCTTCATGTGCGGCCTGCCCGGCGGCTATCCCGATGACCTGATCGACGTCGACATCGACGCCTTGACGGAGCCCGACGGCGACCGGGTCATCCGGATCTCCAACGCCGACTACCTCGACCGCCAGCTGCGGCTCACCCCGATCGAGGCCACCGCCGTGATCGTCGCGCTGCGTGCGCTGCGGGGCGGAGCGGTGAGCGTGGAGACCAAGGAGGTCGTCGACCGGACCCTGGCCAAGCTCGAGCAGGCCGCCGCCGAGGGGGCTGCGGGCAGCGTAGACCCCGGCGAGGAGCCGGTCGACACCTCGCTCGTCCAGATCCATGCCGCGATCGCGACCGCGATCGACCAGGGCCGCCAGGTACGCATCGACTACTGGGTCCCGGCGCGCGACGAGGAGTCGTCCCGCGTCATCGACCCCCGCGCCCTGGTCTCGATCCGTGACATCGAGTACCTCGACGCCTGGTGCCACACCGCCGAGGCGCCGCGCAGCTTCCGTCTCGACCGGATCAGGGGCGCCGAGGTGCTCGACACCCCGATCGTGGCCGCTCCGGAGACGGGTGAAGGGGCGGGCCTCGACGACGAGAGCGGGTCGGTGCTGCGTACGGACTCGGGCACGGTGGTCCGGGTGCGACTGTCTCCGGAGGCTCGCTGGGTCGGTGAGTACTATGCGGTGCTCGACCCGGTGGAGCTGCCGGGCGGCGGGCTCGAGGTGGGGCTGCGGGTCTACGACGAGCGCTGGCTCACCCGGCTGCTGCTTCGACTGGCCCCCTATGCTGAGGTCCTCGACGAGCAATCGTTCACCGAATCGTTTGCCGCGACTGCACGACAGGCTCTCGGCCTGTACCGTTCGGACGCGTAGACTTCTGACGTTCCCCCTAAGACGTAGATGAGGTAGTTCATGTTCACTCCATTGATCGGTATGCCGCAGGGAGCCGAGTGGCTCATCATCTTGGCGATCGTGATCCTCGTCTTCGGTGCCGCCAAGCTTCCTGAGCTCGCCCGCGGCACCGGCCAGGCGCTGCGCATCTTCAAGACCGAGACCAAGGGCCTTCGCGACGAGGACGAGAAGGAGAAGGGCGAGAAGGCCGAGAAGCCGGCCGAGCTGACCGCCTCCGAGCAGGAGCGGATCGCCGAGCTCGAGCGTCGTGAGGCCGAGATCAAGGCCGAGCGCGAGCGCCTCTCCGGCAACTGAGGTCGACCTTGTCCATCGCCGGTGTTGTCGCGATTCTTCGCGGCACCCCCAAGCACGCCATCGGCGACGACGGCCGGATGGCTCTCTCCGACCACCTGCGCGAGCTCCGCGGGCGGGTGATCAAGGCAACCCTGGCCCTGGTCGTCGGGTTCGTCGTCGCGCTGTTCTTCTTCGAGCAGCTCTTCGATCTGGTCATGGACCCCTACCTCAAGGCCGTCAAGATGATGGACCGAGAGGGCGGCGCTGCCTCACTGAGCTCGGTCAACGGCGCCGCGGGCGGCTTCATGCTCTACCTGAAGCTGTGCGGCCTGGCCGCGCTCATCGGCACCGCGCCGATCTGGCTCTACCAGATCTGGGCGTTCCTGATGCCGGGCCTGCACGCCCACGAGAAGAAGATGTCGAGGGTCTTCGTGGCCGTCGCCGGTCCGCTCTTCCTCGCCGGTGTCGTGCTGGGCTACGTCACCATGCCCAAGGGCCTGGAGATCCTGTTCGCCTTCGTCCCCGACGGCCTGACCAACATCGTCGAGTTCAGCGAATACCTCAGCTTCCTGAGCCGTACGCTGCTCGTCTTCGGCATCGCCTTCGAGATCCCGGTCTTCGTGATCCTGCTCAACCGGATCGGGGTCCTGCCCGGTGCTGCCCTGGGCAAGTACCGCGCCTGGATCATCGTCGGCTCCTTCGTCTTCGCCGCCGTCGCGACCCCGTCGGGTGACCCGTTCACGATGACGATCATGGCCGGCCCTATGGTCGTCCTCTTCGGGATCTCCGAGGTCATCGCCCGGGCCCACGACAGACGGAAGGCCAGCAAGCGCAAGGACATGATCGGGGATCCTGACGTCCCGTCGGTGATCTGACCACTAGTGTTCACCGGGTGACGCGCCAGATCGCCCTGCTCGCCAACCCCACCGCCGGCCGTGGCCACGCCGACCAGATCCTCGATGCGGTCACCGCGAGGCTGGCGGCCTCGGGGGCCGTGGTCGAGCACCTGATCGGTGACGACGCCGAGCACGCTCTCGAGCTGGCCCGGAAGGCGGCCGCTGAGGGAGTCGACACCGTCGTGACACTCGGGGGTGACGGCATGGTCCATGTCGCGGTCCAGGCTCTGGCCGAGACCGAGGTCGATCTCGGAGTGATCCCGCTCGGCACCGGCAACGACTTCGCGCGGGCCCTCGGGATTCCCACCGGCGACCCGTTGGCTGCCGCCGACGTCGTCGTGGGCAACGAGCCCCGCCGCATCGACCTGGGGCACAGTGACGACACCTGGTTCGCCACCGTCCTGGCCGCCGGGTTCGACGCAGCGGTCAACGAGCGGGCCAACGCGATGAGGTGGCCCCACGGCGACCTTCGCTACACGCTCGCCGCGCTGTCGGTGATCCGCAGCTGGAGGCCGGTGCCCTACCGGCTCGAGATCGAGGACGCGACCGGCGCGACGACGGTCCGCGAGCAGGAGGCGATGCTGCTCGCGATCGCCAACACCGAGTCGTACGGGGGAGGTCTGCGGATCGCGGCGGAGTGCGATCCCGCCGACGGGCTGCTGGACGCCATCCTCATCAAGCCGGTCTCGCGGCTGGAGTTCCTGCGCGTCTTCCCTGGCGTACGCCAGGCCAAGCACCTCACCCATCCTGCCTTCGAGCGCATCCGTGCCCGCCGGATCCAGGCCTCCGCTCCAGGCGTGATCGCCTACAGCGACGGGGAGCGCCTCGGGCCGCTGCCGGTCGATGTCGAGTGCGTGCCGTCCGCTCTCGGCGTACTCGTGCCGCCGCCGTCCTGATTGTCGGTGTCGGTCGATAGGCTCGGGGCCATGGACGCCTCGCCAGCGGAGAAGTACGCCGCGTATCAGCGTGACAAGGGCTACCCCGTCTTCCGGGACTTCGCCTCGCTCTACGACTTCGGGCTCGACGACTTCCAGATCGAGGCGTGCAAGGAGATCGAGGAAGGCAAGGGCGTCCTGGTCGCCGCGCCGACCGGGTCGGGCAAGACGATCGTCGGTGAGTTCGCCATCCACCTGGCGCTCGCGACCGGTCGCAAGGCGTTCTACACGACGCCGATCAAGGCGCTCTCCAACCAGAAGTACAACGACCTGGTCAAGCGCTACGGCCCCGACCAGGTCGGCCTGCTGACCGGTGACAACGTCGTCAACGGCGAGGCGCCGGTCGTGGTGATGACCACCGAGGTGCTGCGCAACATGCTCTACGCGGGCTCGCAGACCCTGATGGGCCTCGGGTTCGTGGTGATGGACGAGGTCCACTACCTCGCCGACCGTTCCCGCGGCGCGGTCTGGGAAGAGGTCATCATCCATCTGCCCGAGTCGGTCTCGGTCGTCTCGCTGAGCGCCACCGTCTCCAACGCCGAGGAGTTCGGCGAGTGGCTCACCACGGTGCGTGGCGAGACCACCACGATCATCGAGGAGAAGCGGCCGGTGCCGCTCTACCAGCACGTGATGGCCGGCCGCCGGATCATGGACCTGTTCGCCTCCTCCGACGTCGACGCGGCGGCCGGGTTCGTCAAGGAGGGCGCCCCGGTCAACGGCGAGCTGATGAGGCTGGCGCGCGACGACTGGGCAGCCGGACGGATGACCGACCGGCGTACGCCCAAGGACAAGCGCAAGGGCAACGGCAACCGGCGGGTGGGCAACGGGCGCCGCGTCTGGATCCCGAGCCGCGTCGAGGTGATCACCGCCCTGCAGCGTGACAACCTGCTGCCGGCGATCAACTTCGTCTTCTCCCGGGTCGGCTGCGATGCCGCGGTGGGACAGTGCATCCAGGCCAACCTGCGGCTGACCACGCCCGACGAGCGCGACGAGATCTTCGCCTACGTCGAGGAGGCCTGCGCCGACCTGCCCGACGAGGACCGCCACGTCCTGGGCTACCACGACTGGATCGACGGCCTGACCCGCGGGGTCGCCGCCCACCACGCCGGGCTGCTGCCGGCGTTCAAGCAGGTCGTCGAGGAGCTGTTCCTGCGCGGCCTGGTGAAGGCCGTCTTCGCCACCGAGACGCTCGCTCTGGGCATCAACATGCCCGCCCGCACAGTGGTCATCGAGAAGCTCTCGAAGTGGAACGGCGAGGCCCACGTCAACCTCTCGCCGGGTGAGTACACCCAGCTCGTCGGCCGCGCCGGCCGTCGTGGCCTGGATGTGGAGGGCCACGGAGTCGTGCTCTGGCAGCAGGGGCTCAACCCGCGTGAGCTCGCCGGCCTCGCCTCGACGCGTACGTACCCGCTCCGCTCGAGCTTCAGGCCGTCCTACAACATGGCGGTCAACCTGGTGCACCAATTCGGCCGGGCACGCTCGCGCGAGCTGCTGGAGCAGTCGTTCGCGCAGTTCCAGGCCGACAAGGCGGTCGTCGGGCTGGCGCGTCAGGTGCGCAAGGCCGAGGACGCCATGGAGGGCTACCAGGAGGCGGCGACCTGCGAGAAGGGCGACTTCATGGCGTACGCCGCGATCCGCCGCAAGATCTCCGACGTCGAGAAGTCCTCCTCCCGCGAGCGGCGTGCCGACCGCCGCGAGGAGATCATCGAGTCGCTCTCGAAGCTGAAGATCGGTGACGTGATCGACGTGCCGACCGGCAAGTTCGCCGGCTACGCCGTGATCGTCGACCCGGGCTTCGACCCGGACGGACCGCGTCCCTACGTCATCACCCAGGACCGGCAGGCCCGCCGCCTGGCGATGATGGACTTCAACGTGCCGATCGCCGCCCAGACCCGGCTGCGGGTGCCGAAGTCGTTCAACGGCCGCAACCCGCAGATGCGCCGCGACATGGCCTCCCGGCTGCGGGAGAAGACCCAGGACCTGCGTCCGGTGCCCTACGAGGGGTCGCCGACCGCCCGCAAGGAGCGGAAGAGCTCGGCGGAGACCCTGATCTCCGAGCTGCGGCGCGAGCTGAAGATGCACCCCTGCCACGACTGCCCCGACCGCGAGGACCACGCCCGCTGGGCGGAGCGCTGGTTCAAGCTCTCGCGCGACACCGACACCCTGCGCCGGCGCGTCGAGGCGCGCACCAATACGGTCGCGCGCACCTTCGACCGGGTCTGTGAGGTGCTGGTCGCCCTCGACTACCTCGAGGGCGAGACGGTCACCGAGCGCGGGACCCACCTGATGCGGCTCTACTCCGAGATGGACCTGGTCGCCGCCGAGGCGCTCCGCGAGGGGCTGTGGGACGACCTGACCCCCTCCGAGCTCGCCGCCGCCCTCTCGGTGCTGGTCTACGAGGCCCGCCGCGCCGACGACGCCACCCCGCCCCGCCTCCCCGGCGGCCGGGTCAAGGACGTCATCGCCGACACCGTGCGGCTGTGGGGCCAGCTCGACGCCCTGGAGCGCGACCACAAGCTCGACTTCCTCCGCCAGCCCGACCTCGGCTTCGCCTGGGCCGCCTACCGCTGGGCCGAGGGCGACGACCTCGACGACGTCCTCGAGGTCGTCGAGCTCGCCGCCGGCGACTTCGTACGCTGGATGAAGCAGCTCATCGACATGTGCGGCCAGGTCGCCGACGCCGCCGGCGACGTGCCTCTGCGGCGTACGGCCCGGCAGACCATGGATCTCCTCAAGCGCGGCGTCGTGGCGTACTCCTCCGTGGTCGAGTAGTCAGTTTCCGGCCCGCGAAAGGACACAAGCCCGCGCCGAGGCGTCAGGCGCGTCGGCCGAGACGGCACATCCGTGACAACTCGGCCTGCGCACGTGACGCTTCGGCCAGCGGGCTGACTTTTCGGCGCGAGATTTCGACTCTGCGCAGCGTGAGCAAATATCATGGGCGGGTGGATGTCTCTCCTTACGATGCTCTGCTGTTCGTCTCTTTCGGGGGGCCGGAGAAGACCGAGGACGTGGTGCCGTTCCTGGAGAACGTGACCCGGGGACGGGGGATCCCGCGGGAGCGGCTGGTCGAGGTCGGGCAGCACTACTTCGACCGTGGCGGGAAGTCGCCGATCAACGACCAGAACCGGGCCTTCCTGGCGGCTCTGCGCAGCGACCTGGCCGAGCACGGGATCGAGATTCCGGTCTACTGGGGCAACCGCAACTGGGACCCCTACCTGAGCGACACGCTCGCGCAGATGCGGGCCGACGGCATCGAGCGGGCGGCGGTCTTCGCGACCAGCGCCTACTCGTCCTACTCCTCGTGCCGGCAGTACCGCGAGAACCTCTTCGAGGCGTGCGACAAGAGCGGCGACGTCGAGTCCGGCCCCGTGCTCGACAAGCTTCGGCGCTACTACAACCATCCCGGCTTCGTGGCGCCGGTCGTCGACGGCGTGCTCGCCTCGCTCGAGGACCTGCCCGAGGAGGAGCGCGATGGCGCGCGGATCCTCTTCGTGACCCACTCGATCCCGACCTCGATGAACGACAACGCCGGCCCCGAGGGCAATGCGTACGTCGCCCAGCACCTCGACGTCGCCACGGTGATCGCCGAGCAGGTCGCGCAGCGGCGCGGGGTCACCCACGAGTGGGATCTCGTCTACTGCAGCCGCTCCGGGGCCCCGCACATCCCGTGGCTCGAGCCGGACGTGAACGACCACCTCGAGGCGTTGGCGGCGAAGGGCACCAAGGCCGTGGTGATGTGCCCGGTCGGCTTCGTCTCCGACCACATGGAGGTCGTCTACGACCTCGACACCGAGGCGATGGACACCGCCGAGAAGCTGGGGATCCACGCCCGCCGCAGCGCGACAGCGGGGGAGGACCCGCGCTTCGTGGCGGCCGTACGCGAACTGCTCCTCGAGCGCGCCGCTGCGGAGCGTGGTGAGGCCCCTGAGCGGCCTACCGTCGGTGACCTGGGCCCCGGGCCCGACCGCTGTCCCGCGGGCTGCTGCTTCAACCAGCGCTCGCAGCTGCCGACGCTGTCGGGAGAGGACTCGCCCCAGTACTCCGAGTGATCAGCCGCGGCATAGGGTCGGCTTCATGACAGAGCATCCAGCGCCGGCTCAGCCCGCACCCAAGCCCGGAGACCTGCTCGCGCTCGCGGTGGCGACCGCCCGTGCGGCCGCGGATCTCGTCCGCGAGCGGGCCGCCGGCGTGGTCGAGGTGGCGGCCACAAAGTCCACCGCGACCGATGTGGTCACCGAGGCCGACCGAGACACCGAGACGCTGATCCGGCGGCTGATCTCCCAGGAGCGTCCGGAGGACGCCTTCTTCGGTGAAGAGGGCGAGGAGACGATGGGCACCAGCGGCGTACGCTGGATCGTCGACCCGATCGACGGCACCGTCAACTTCCTCTACGGTCTTGCGAGCTACGCGGTCTCGATCGCGGCCGAGTACGCCGGCGAGGTCGTCGCCGGAGCGGTCGTGGACGTGCCCCGCGGCACGCTCTACGCCGCCTTCCGACAGCCGGACGGATCGGTCGCCGCGGTGAAGAACGGCGAGCCCATCGGCGTACGTCAGCCCGCCGAGCTGGGGCAGCGGCTGATCGCCACCGGATTCTCCTACGACGCCGAGCTCCGCCGGGTCCAGGCCGAAGCGCTGGTCCGACTGCTGCCGGTCGTACGTGACGTTCGTCGCATCGGCTCGGCGGCCCTGGACATCTGCGGGGTGGCCGAGGGGACCCTCGACGGTTACCTCGAGGAGGGGCTGCATCTGTGGGACCATGCCGCTGCCGGTCTGGTGGCGGAGGCCGCCGGTGCTCGTTGGGAGGCGACGACCGGCATCAGCGGTCGCCGGTTCGTGATCGTCGCACCGGCCCATGGCTACGATGAACTACGGAAAGCGGCTGTTCAGGCTGGTTTTCTGCCAGTTGACTCGCTCCCGGGTGTCGTACCCGACTGAAAGCCGCTGGTTGATGTAGATCTATGACCGGCTGGCGGCCGGGAAGGTCCCGGAGACCCGTCGGCCGCAGCCGCGTTCACCCACCCGAAACTCGCTGCTCATCTATACCCGTGATAGGGAATACCGGCAGATGACAGAACGTTTCGGCGACGCGGATCCGGTTGAGTGTGCGAAATGCACGTTGATGGTGCACAATCACGGGCCGTGCCGCTGCCCTCGGGGGCGCGCGGGGGGAATGAAGATGAGTGAGAAGGGGAGTGGCGCATATGGCGACGGACTACGACGCACCGCGTAAAAATGAAGAGGACCAGTCCGAGGAGAGCATCGAAGAGCTCAAGGCTCGTCGTCACGACAAGAACTCGGGCAAGGTTGACGAGGACGAGGCCGAGGCGGCCGAGTCGTTCGAGCTCCCGGGAGCCGACCTCAGCCACGAGGAGCTCGCGGTCGAGGTCAAGCCGAAGCAGGAGGACGAGTTCACCTGTATGAGCTGCTTCCTGGTCCACCACCGCAGCCAGCTGGCTGACGAAAAGAAGATGATCTGCTTTGACTGTGCGTAGCACAGTCAAAAACGCCGAGTCGGCGCGTTTGTATAGCTTGCGCTAGCAAGCGCTCTGTACAAACGCGCCGACTCGGCGAAAGCCCGGCGTAAGCCGGACTGACAAGCAAAAGGCCGCACGGAGTCCGTGCGGCCTTGCTGCTATCTCAGGCGATCAGGATCCGTCCTTCTCCAGCTGCTTCGGCAACCTACCGACCGACTTCACGTAGTAGTTGGCCGCACGGCGCTGGGCGAACATCCGCGCGAGCGCGACGGTGGCGCCGGTCGCAGCCGACCAGAGCACGGCCTCCACGAGGCGTACGTCGGGGTCGGCGGGGTTGGCCGGTGGCTTGCGTCCGGTGGACGCCTTCCAGCCGGTGGAGAGGACCTTGTTGGTGACCTTGGCGGCCCCGATTCCGCTGACGAGGGCCATGATCGCCCAGACCTTGTCAGCCTTGTCGGCTTTGTCAGCCTTGGTGGACTTGGACATGCCTCGAGCCTAGGCCATGGCCGCGGGGTTGCCGCTCAGAGACTCGCTCGCAGGGCGTTGACGGTCTTCGCGAGCGCGACCGGGTGGCGGGTGAAGAGCAGCCAGTAGGGCGCCGGGTCGGCAGGGTCGTCGATGGTGACCCGCACCGCGCGCTTGAGGTAGGGACGAAGAAGCAGGTACGCCCTGGCGTCGGCGTCTCGCCCCGCCAGGTGATGCGCCTCGGTCTCGTCGAGCGCGACCGCCTCGCCGAGGAAGCGCGCCTCGATCCGGGCAGGCCCGGCGCGCAGGACGCCGTCGGCGATCGTGATCCTGGCGTTGCCGAAGACGATCATGGCCAGCGCGAACAGGCCGCCGATCGCCGCGGTGATGCCCCAGGCGAGCGCGGCCGGTACCCACAGGATGACCGCGATCCACAGGGTCGCCAGGAACATGACGCCCTGGACCCACCACCGCAGCGGCACGGTCAGTCGCTCGTCGTACGCCGGGGTGCTCACGATTCGTGAGTTTTTCACGTCGATCAAGCCAGTCACGAATCGGGTGAGTCTCTCAGCATCTAAGGTGCGGGTTGTGTCTGATCTCGAAGTGGCCCTGGTCCGTCTCGACGCCGAGCTGCCGCCGCCTGCGTACGCCCACCCGGGCGATGCCGGCGCCGACCTGCGAACGACCGTGGACGTGACCCTGAAGCCGGGGGAGCGCGCCCTGGTGCCGACCGGCATCGCGATGGCGCTGCCGCAGGGCTACGTCGGCCTGGTGCACCCGCGCTCCGGCCTGGCCGCCAAGCACGGGCTGTCCATCGTCAACGCTCCCGGCACCGTCGACGCCGGCTATCGCGGCGAGGTGAAGGTGGCGCTGATCAACCTCGACCCCGTCGAGGCGATCGAGCTGCGCCGCGGCGACCGGGTCGCCCAGCTGGTGATCCAGCGTGTCGAGCAGGCTCGTTTCATCGAGGTCCCCGAATTGCCCGACTCCGTTCGTGGAGATGGGGGATACGGTTCTACAGGGGGCTTCTCCAACCGCTGAGGGATCAGTGTTAGATAAGTCTCCTCAGAGAATCACCGCAACCTGAAAGCAGATGGTCGTGAAGTTCCGTCGCAAGTCCACGCCCTCCCACCGGGGAGAGCCATCTGCATCGGTCGAGAACGGGCCGATGGCCCCCGAGCGGCCGGTGCCGGCGGCTCCCGAGGTCGGGCCGTTCGACATCGACTCCGTCCCCGACGGGCTGATCACCGGGGACTGGGTCGACCTCGGCTCGATGATGCTCGCCCCCGCGCCGGGCAAGGAGCTGCGCCTGCAGGTGGATGAGAAGTCCGGACAGATCGCGGCCGTGATGCTGACCGCCGAGGACGGCGCCATGGAGCTGCGCGCCTTCGCCGCGCCCCGCAACGGCGACCTGTGGACCGAGTCGCTGCCGATGCTGCGCGACGACGTCCAGCAGCGCGGCGGCGCGACCGCCGACCTGACGGGCCCGTGGGGCACCGAGCTGATCACCCAGATGAAGGTCAAGCTGCCCGACGGCCAGCCGGCCGTCCAGCAGACTCGCATCATCGGCGTCAACGGCCCGCGCTGGATGCTCCGCGCGACCATGATGGGCCGCCCTGCGATGGAGCCGACCGCCGGCAAGGAATGGGAGAAGCTCCTCGAGCGGGTCGTCGTGCGCCGCGGTGAGGGGGCCAAGCCCAAGGGCGAGGCGCTCGAGGTGAAGCTTCCGCCCAACGCGCGTCGCGTGGAGAAGTGAGCCGGTAGTGTCCAAGGGCCGGCTGCGCGCGAAGCTCAGCGAGTGGGCGAACACCGCCTCGATCGACGCGAGCGAGATCCGGGCGGCGCACGTCGCCAAGGATGTCGCCTCGATCGCCGACGCGCCCGACCGTGAGCCGGTGCGACTGCGGGGGACGTTGCGTACGATCACGCTGCGGCCCCGCGGCGGTGTCCCGGCCCTGGAGGCCGAGCTGTTCGACGGCTCCGGCACCCTGACACTCATCTGGCTGGGACGCCGGCGCATCGCCGGGATCAGCCCGGGCCGGTCCCTGCAGGTGCAGGGACGGATCGGCCGCACCAATGGCCAACGCATCATGTTCAACCCACGCTACGAGCTGATACCGGACCCCAACGAGTGAGCCAACCACACGTGAGCCCCACCTCTGAGACCCCTGCCGACGACGGCCAGGGCGGCGAGCACGACCACAACCATCCGACGGTCGACACCGTCGAGGCGGTCGTACGCCGCCAGATGTCCGCCGGGCTGGGCGGTGTGCGCGGGATGCTCGAGGCCGGCGTCCCGGGCCTCGTCTTCACCATCGCCTGGCTGGTGTTCAAGGACCTCAAGGTCGCGCTGATCGCCTCGGCCGCGACCGCGGCGGTCTTCTTGCTGGTCCGGCTCGTGCAGCGCTCGAGTCTGCAGTACGTCGGCAACGCCATCTTCGGCATCCTCATCGGCTTCGCGGTGGTGCGGCTGGCCCAGTCCATGGGCGGCTCGGCCGAGGAGCAGGCGCTGGCCTACTTCCTGCCCGGCATCCTGATCAGCCTCGGCTACACCGTCGTGGTCGGCGGTCTGTGCCTGATCGGCTGGCCGATCTTCGGCTTCTTCATCGGCGTCGCCAGCGGCGATCCGCTCGAGTGGCACCAGGACAAGCAGATCGTGAAGCTGTGCTCGCGGCTGACCTGGCTGTTCCTGGCTCCCGGGGCGATCGGCGCCGCCATTCAGGGCCCGATCTGGTTCCTCGCCTGGAGCGGCGCGATCGACCGCGACTGGGCGATCCTCGCCCTCGGCATCCTCCGCACCGGGCTCGGCTGGGTGCTGCGGATCGCCTGCTACGGCACCATGATCTGGCTGCTCGCCCGCAACCACACGCCAGTCCAGCAGTCTCGGTGAACCTGCGCGGGGTGGTCGCCGGTGCGCTCGCGCTCGCGTTGACCGGATGCGGCACCGCGACCATGGGGGGCAAGGAGCCCTTCTCCCTGCCCGTGGGACCGACCGAGTGGGACGCCACCGCCCCGGCCTGGTATGCCGATGGCACCTTGCACGTGGGGCAGCGCACCGTCGAGCTCGGTGACCGGGTCGACCACTTCGTGCTGGGCCCGACCGGCGTCTACTGGATGCGTGGTGGGACGCTGATGTTCACCAGCGCCGAGGGCACGACGGAGACGGTCGAGAAGGTGGTCTGGGACAACCTGGCGGTCTCGGCGGACCGGTCGGTGTTCGCGACCGTGGACCAGTCGCGAGGCCCGACCGACGAACACGACACCCATGTGCTCCAGGTGGCGGCGTTCGACACCCGCACGGGCGAGCAGCTCTACCGGACCCCCGACCAGGAGCCCGAGGACGGTGCCGACCTGGCCGATCTCTATGGCGAGATCATGCCCCTGCTGAAAGGGGTGAGCAACGAGCGCCTCTTCTTCGGCAGCGCCACCATCGATCTCGCCGACGGGTCCACGACGCCGTCGACCGAGGACGGGGACGGGATCGAGGTCTACGAAGGCTTGGCCGAGACTCTGTTCCCCGAGGGCTTCCATGTCTACATCAGCGGTACGGGCAGCCGCCGGGTGCTGAGCGAGACCTGGATCGACGGCCTGGGGTTGCTCTCGCCGGACCGGAGCACGATCTTCGACACCTCGCAGTGGCCGACCGAGGCGGTCGCGTACGACGCGAAGACCGGGCGCCAGCGTCAGATCGACGCACCCTGGGGTCACTTCAACCTGGTTGCCTGGAGCGATGAGGACACGTTCTTCGGCGTCGCGCAGCGCATCGACGACAAGGCTGAGAACGTGCTGCGCGAGCAGCAGGTCGTCACCTGCGAGGTGCGGACCCTGGCGTGCACGCCGGTGAGCCCGGTGATCGCGACCGACGACGAGGACCAGGGTCAGGACGCGTCCTTCCTGGTCGAGGGCACCAGCACCATGCTCTGATCCAGGTTCGGGATACGGTGCTGCGCGTGGAGCTACGAGTGGTGAGGCCGACGCGCGGAAGCGTGTGGCTCTCCCTGCTCGCCACGCTCGAGATCATGACCGGTGCGGCCCTGGCCCACCTGGCTGCGGGCGGCACGCTGCCGAGCGCGGGATGGCTGGCCGCGGCGGCCCTGGCCGTCTTCGGCACCGGCGTCGTGGTGCTGCAGCGCCGGGTCGGTCTGGTGGTCGGTGCCGTCTTGGCCGGCTTGTCTCAGCTGGGTCTGCACGAGGTGTTCGCGGCGTTCGCCGCGGCCCCCGGCACCGAGCACCACCACGCTGTCAGCAGCTCGCTCGGCTCCACCGACGGCGCGGCGATGCTCCTGGCCCATGCCTGTGCCGCGGTGCTCTCCGTCGTCGTCTGGGTGCTGCACCGCAGAGCCCTCGCCGTGGCCGTACGCAGCGTCCCGATCCCACGGTTCGCGCCCGCCGGCCGCCTCCTCGCCGAGGTCCGCGAGTTCGTCCCTCGGCCGGCCCTGTGGGCCCATGTCTCTCCGCGAAGGGGACCGCCGAGGCCGGCCGGCCTCTGACGTCCTACGCGCAAGCACCACCGGGTGACCCCCGGTGGCGCTCGTGCGTACCCCCGAGTTCGCGAGAAGAGAAGCAACCGATGACTGTTCCCACCCAACCCCATACCGAGACGGCCGAGACGCCGAGCGATCCACAGGCCGACCACCAGGCGGACCATCAGGCCGGCTGGTGGCCGACGATCCGCCCGCTCGTGCTCCGGCTGCACTTCTACGCCGGGGTGCTCGTCGCCCCGTTCATCCTGGTCGCCTCGGTGACCGGGCTGCTCTACACGATCGCCCCGCAGGTCGAGCAGATCGCCTATCACGACCTGACGCATGTGACCCCCGCCGGCGAGACGGTCCCGCTCGCCGAGCAGGTCGCCGCCGCCCGGTCGAGCCACCCCGACGGCACGATCCTGCGGGTCGACGTCCCGCAGGCGTCCGACCGCAGCACCCGGGTGGTGTTCATCGACGAGAGCGTCCCGGCCGACTACGCGATGTCGGTCTTCGTCAACCCCTACACCGCCGGCGTGGAGGGCCAGGTACGCAGCTACGGACAGTGGCTCGGCTTCCGGGCATGGCTCGACGAGCTGCACCGCAACCTCCACCTCGGCGCCTTCGGCCGGTACTACAGCGAGCTCGCCGCCAGCTGGCTGTGGGTGGTCGCCCTGGGCGGCCTGATGCTGTGGCTCGGCCGGCGTCGCCGTGACCGGCGGCTGCGCCGACTGGTCGTCCCCGACCGGGAGGCCACCGGACGCTCTCGGGTGATGTCCTGGCACGCCGTCATCGGCGTCTGGCTCCTGCTGGGTGTGCTGGCCCTGTCGGTCTCCGGCCTGACCTGGTCACGCTTCGCCGGTGCGAATATCGGCGAGGTGCGTACGGCACTGTCGTGGACCGAGCCCACGCCGGCCACATCGCTGGAGAGCGACGCAGCGGCCACCGAGCACGCCCACCACGGCTCGTCCGGCGCCGCCGGGTCCGACGACCCGGACGCGGTCTTCTCCGAGGGTGCGGGGATCGACGGCGTACTCGAGACCGCGAGGGGGGCCGGCCTGGGTGACCCGCTCTACCTGGTGCCGCCGGCCGAGCCGGGCAGCGCCTGGACGGCCGCCGAGAACAAGCGCGACTGGCCGACCCGCTACGACGCGATCAGTGTCGACCCGAAGACCGGCGAGATGGTGGATCGGGTCGACTTCGCCGACTGGCCGCTGATGGCCAAGCTGACCGACTGGGTCATCGGCGCGCACATGGGCGTCCTGTTCGGCGTCCCCAACCAGCTGGCGCTGGCGGCACTGGCGCTCGGGCTGATCCTCGCCACCGTGCTCGGCTACCGGATGTGGTGGCTGCGGCGGCCCCGAGGCGCCCGCGGCCCGAGGTTCGGGCGGCCCGCGCCGCGCGGCGCCTGGCGTCGGCTGTCCTGGCCGGCACTGGCGGCGCTCGTGGCGACCACCGCGGTGGTCGGCTGGTTCGTCCCGATGCTGGGGGTGACCCTGATCGGTTTCCTCGTGGTCGACGCCGCGATCGGCCTGACGCGCAGCCGCAGTCGCGGATGATTCAGGAGGCGGCGCAGGCGGTGCAGAGGCCGAAGATCTCCACGGTGTGGTTGACGTCGGTGAAGCCGTTCTGCGCCGCCACCTTGTCGGCCCAGGTCTCCACGGCCGGGCCCTCGATCTCCACGGCCTTGCCGCAGCCGCGGCAGACCAGGTGGTGGTGATGGGTCGTGGAGGCGTCGCCGCACAGCCGGTAGGTCGACTCACCGTCGGGCTTGTGGATCACGTCGGCGAGCCCGTCGTCGACGAAGATCTGCAGGTGGCGGTAGACCGTGGAGAGGCCGATCTTCTCGCCGTTGGCGCGCAGCGTGGCGTAGACGTCCTGGGCGCTGCGGAAGGTGTCCTCGGCAGCGAGAGCCTCCTTCACCGCGGCGCCCTGGTTGGTTGCGCGCCGCTTGACCTGCTGGGTTGGTGCCATGAGCGACATGTTAGTCGGTATCGGTATGGATCCCGTGTCCAGCAGGGCGGTCGATGCCACGGCGTGAGACGCCTGTGTCATAATGGGAATGATTCCCAATAAGACGAAAGGCTGCCATGTCACGCACGTGTCAGGTCACCGGAGCCCGCCCTGGCTTCGGCAACAATCGCCCCTGGTCCAAGAAGGCGACCCGCCGACGCTGGGAGGTGAACCTGCAGAAGAAGACCTACTACGTCCCCAGCCTGGGCCGGAAGGTCACGCTGCGGCTCAGCACCAACGCGATCAAGCGGATCGACGTACGCGGCATCGACGCCGTCGTCGCCGAGATGCTCGCCCGAGGGGAGAGGTTCTGATGGCCAAGAAGTCCAAGATCGCGGCGGAGGCCAAGCGTCGCGACATCGTGGAGCGGTACGCAGCGCGTCGTGCCGAGATCAAGGAGCGCATCCGCGCCGCCGAGCCGGGCTCGGCCGAGCAGGCCGAGGCGGTCCGAGCCCTCTCGCGTCTCCCGCGCGACTCCTCTCCCGTACGACTGCGCAACCGAGACCAGGTCGACGGCCGGCCGCGGGGCTATCTGCGCAAGGCGGGAGTGTCCCGGATCCGGTTCCGCGAGCTCGCGCACAAGGGGCATCTGCCGGGGATCACCAAGTCCAGCTGGTGAGTTCCTAACGAGAATCGTTCCGAGTCGGCGAGGCGCGACCGGGCTTTGGTCGGGCTGTGCTAAAAACACGCTCCATGAGTACGAAGACCCCGGTGCGGGCGCCGGAGAAGCCTGGTTTCAGGCTGGGGCAGACAGAGGTCGTGGCGATCGTCCTGCTCGTCATCCTGCTCTCCCAGCGCTGGCTGCTACCGCTGCTGGACCACGACCTGTTCAACACCTGGGGCACCATCTTCGTCGCCATCGTGGTGCAGTCGGCTCCGTTCCTGCTCGGTGGTGTGCTCCTCAGCGCCGTCATCTCGACCTTCCTCTCGGAGAAGGCGCTGAGCAAGATCGTGCCCAAGAGCCCGGCGCTCGGTGTCCCGGTCGCCGGCCTGGCCGGGATCGGGCTGCCGGGCTGCGAGTGCGCCGCGGTGCCGGTGACCAACTCGCTGATCCGACGTGGGGTGGCGCCCGCCGTCGCGCTGACGTTCCTGCTGGCCGCGCCCGCGGTCAACCCGGCGGTGCTCGTCTCGACCGCGGTCGCCTTCCCGGGGCAGCCGATGATGGTGCTGGCGCGCTTCCTGGCGTCGCTGATCACCGCGGTGGCGGTCGGCTGGATCATGCTGGCCCGCGGCAAGCTGCTGCTCGAACGGCTCACCGACGTCGGCCGCGACGAGCATGCCCACGACAGGTCGTTCCTCGGCAACGTCAGCCACGACTTCCTGCACGCCTCCGGCTTCCTGGTGCTGGGCGCCATGCTGGCCGCGGCGGTCAACACCTTCGTACCCCGCTCGGTGGTCAACACCGTCGCCGGTCAGGCCGTGCTGGGGATCCTCACCTTGGCGCTGTTCGCGTTCATCGTGGCGCTCTGCTCGGAGTCCGACGCCTTCGTGGCCGCCTCGTTCACCGCCTTCTCCGACACCGCGAAGCTGGTCTTCCTCGTCGTCGGCCCGGCGATGGACATCAAGCTCGCCTCGATGGAGGCCGGCCAGTTCGGCATGGGCTTCGCCCTTCGCTTCGTACCCTTGGTGATCATCACGGCGGTCGCCTCCGCCGTCGGCATCGGATGGTGGCTGCTGTGACTCGAACTACCCAGGCCCTGGTCGTCGGATTCCTCGGTGCCGTCCTGCTCAGGCTCGCGCTCGGCGACGGCTATCTGCGGTACGTCACCAGCTGGATGAAGTGGCCGCTGGTCGCCACCGGCGTGGTGCTGCTCGGGCTGACCGTGTGGATGCTGCTGCGTCCCGCCTCTAGCGACCACGCCGACCACGACGGTGACCACGACGACGACCACGACGACGACCACGACGACGACCACGACGACGACCACGACGACACCCATGAGCACAAGGTCCCGGCGATGACCTGGCTCGCGATCGTGCCCGGCGTGATCGTCTTCGTCGCCAGCCCGCCGTCCCTGGGCGCCTACCTCGCCGAGCGACGTGCCGACGACCCGGTCGCGGCGGCTCCTGACGCCGAGATCCTGCCGCTGCCAGCCACCGACGGGCCGGTCGACGTCGAGGTCGCCGAGTTCATGTGGCGTGCCGGGGTCGAGGACGGCACGACGATCAAGGACCGCGACGTACGACTCACGGGCTTCGTCAGCACCGACGAGAACGGCAACTGGTACGTCACCCGCATCGCCATCGCCTGCTGCGCCGCCGACGCGAGCGCATCCCGGGTGCGGGTGGAGGACTACGACGACGCTCCCGAGCGCGACTCCTGGGTCGCGGTCACCGGTCGCTGGGTCGAGGGCACCGCGCCGGGCGGCAAGTCGGAGACGGCCATCGAGGCCGCCTCCGTCGAGCCGCGCGAGGCGCCGGCCAACACCTACCAGTGAGCGCCCCCGTGAGTCGCGGCCCGAGTGACCCGAGGCGCTCCGGCAACCCCGCCCGCCGGGCCGAGGCGCAGCGTGAGCCGACCTGGCGCGACCGACTCCCGCACCCGCCGCGCGCGCTCATCCTCGGCACGCTCATCGCGGTTGCGATCGGTGTCGTCGTGCTGACCCGCGACCTCGGCGGTGGAGACGCTCCGGCAGTCTCTGCCCCCTCCGGTGGGGTCTCGTCGGCCGCTCCGGTCGCCGTCGGGCCGGTCGCGTCCTTGGAGGAGTTCTGCGGCGCCGTCCAGACGATGGCGAACGCACATGCGACCCAGATGTCCACCCCGAACGACGAGAACGAGACCGCGCTCGGCCTGGCGGCGACCGGCCTGCAGTCGACGGGCGTCCCGGAAGGTACGCCGGCGGCAGCCGTCGAGGGCGTACGGATGATGATCGAGGACGCGCTGCGTACCGGCCGCGGCCAGGACCCGCTGGAGCGCAACGAGGCCCAGAACCTCGCCTACGAGCGTCTCGGCGAGTTCCTGACCGAGAGCTGCGGCGCGGCGAGCTGAGCGGTCAGCGGCGGCGGAGCAGGACGACCGAGTCCTCGAGGGTGGCGTCCTCGCCGGACGGGCTGGTGACGGGACGGTCGCGGTGCTCGAGTACGACCGTCTCCCAGCTCTCCTCGGGCAGGTCGAGCGCGGCCAGCTCCTCCTTGGCGTCGAGGAAGCGGTGCTCGTGCGCGGCGGCGTCCGCCCACGGCGGTGCGGCCGCGTGGGAGGTGACCAGCAGGTGTCCGCCCGGGCTCACCAGCTCGGCCGCCCTGCGCAGGACGTCGGTGCGCGGCAGCTCGACGGGGGAGTGGAAGAAGCTGGCGGTGACCAGGTCGTAGCTCCCGTCGAGATCGACCGCAGAAGCGAGGTCGGAGACCACGAAACTCGCCCGGTCCTCGCTCAGCCCGGCAGCTCGCGCGGCCTCGCGTCCGCGCGCGGCGGCGTTCTCGGAGATGTCGATGCCGGTGGCTCGCCAGCCCTGCTGCGCCAGCCAGATCACGTCGGCGCCCTCGCCGGAGCCCAGGTCGAGGGCCGTCCCGGGCTCGAGCCCGGAGGCGATGTCACCGAGCACGGTGTTGACCTTGCCGGACCAGATCCGGTCGCTGCCGGCGTACCTGTCCTGCCAGAAGTCCACGGGAGCGGGCCCGTCGAGAGCGCGGTCGAAGTCGTCGGTGACCAGGGTCATGTTCACGACGCTGCCGGCCATGGCGCCGGCGCTCATGCTGATCGGGACGTTGGCCATCGGGTTGGAGACGTTGCCGACCGCCCAGATCCGGTCGCTGCTGGTCTTGCCGGTCGCGTCGACGGCGAGGAAGCTGCCGACGGGTGTCTCGGTGCGGTCGAGGCCGAGGTGGGTCAGGAAGCCGTCGTGGGGGCGCAGGGTGCCGGCGGTGAAGATGGCGTCGACCTCCGTGGTCAGCCCGTCCGCGGTGCGTACAGCGGTGACCTGGTCACCGTCGCCGAGAACCTCGGTGACCGGCGAGGTCACGAGGGTGATGCCGCGCGACAGCAGCCGCTGCTCGTCGGCCTCGTCGAGGGGGTCGAGCTCCGCGGTGAAGACGACTACGTCGTCGCTCCACTGCCGGATCAGCTGCGCCTGGTGCATCCCGAGCGGTGAGGTGGTCAGGACCCCGAGCCGCCGCTCGCGCACCTCCCAACCGTGGCAGTAGGGGCAGTGCAGGACGGTCGCGCCCCAGCGTTCGGCCAGGCCCGGGATGTCGGGAAGCTCGTCGGTGGCGCCGGTCGCGACGATCGCGGCCCGGCCGGTGAGCCGCTCGCCGTCCTCCAGGAGGACGCTCACGCCGTGCTCGGTCTCGTCGAGACGGGCGACGCGCCCGGGACGGATCCCCACGTCGTACGCAGCCAGCTCATCGCGTCCCTTGCGCAGCAGGTCCGCGGGGTCGATGCCCTCGTGGCCGAGGACGCCGTGCATGTGCGCCGCGAAACGGTTGCGGGGGAGGCCGGAGTCGATCACGAGGGTGCGGCGGCGGGAGCGGCCGAGCATGAGGGCGGCGGAGAGGCCGGCGGCACCGCCGCCGATGACGATCACGTCGAAGTGTTCTGTGTGTGCGTTCATGCTTCCAGTTCAGTGGCATAATGAAAGAACGGCAAGGTTTCTTGCTGAAATGGCAAATGGGAGATGGAGCACATGATCGACGAGCTCAAGCAGGTCGGACCCCGGATCCGGGCGATCCGGCACAGCAAGGGCTGGACCCTGGATCAGCTGGCCGCGATGGCCGAGATGTCGCCGAGCACCCTGTCCCGGCTCGAGTCGGGCAAGCGGCAGGCGAGCCTGGAGCTGCTGATCCCGCTGACCCGTCACCTCGGCGTGGGGCTCGACAGTCTGGTGACGCCCTCGGTCCCGGATCCGCGAGTGCGCCGACCGGTGATCCGCAAGGACGGCATGGTGATCGCGCCGCTGACCCCGGAAGGCTCGCCGGTCAACACCTTCAAGATCACCTACGAGCCGGTGACCGAGGTGCCGGAGCCGCGGGTCCACGACGGCTACGAGTGGCTCTACGTCATCTCCGGCAAGCTACGGCTGCTTCTGGGCGACCGCGATCTGGTGCTGACCCGCGGCGAGGCGGCCGAGTTCGATACCCGGGTGCCCCACGCCATCTTCGCGACCGGGTCGCGCCCGGCGCAGGTGCTGAGCATCTTCAACAGCGACGGCGTACGCATGCACACGCATACCGCCGAGGAGTGAGACGCATCTCGGTGTGAACGAGGGCCGACCCGTGTGTAAGATGAGAATCGTTATCATTAACCACAGCGGGAGGTCCCCATGAAACAAGGCATCCACCCCGTCTCCGGGCCGGTCGTCTTCCGCGACCGCTCGGCGGACACGCTCTTCCTGATGCAGTCGACGATCCTCGAGCGTCTCGCCGAGGACCACGAGCGCGTCACCTGGGAGAACGGCCAGACCTATCCGGTCGTCGACGTCGACGTCTCCAGTGCCAGCCACCCGTTCTGGACGGGGCGCGGCCGGGTGGTCGACACCGAGGGACGAGTCGAGCGGTTCAAGCGCCGTTACGGGCGCGGCTGATGAGCACGCCCCGTCCGAGGTCGCCGCGCAACCTCTCCCGCCCCAAGACGCCGGTGATCCTGGTGAGCGGGGTCGAGGAGGGCGCGATGCTCTCGGCGACCATCTCGCTCCACCTCGGCCTCCCCGACGCGGTCATGGTGCGTCATGTCATCGACCCCGGGCGCCAGCTCCTCACCCGCGTCGTCAGCGACCTCACCGGCGTGATCGAGCACGAGGAGATCAACCTCGCCCACGCCTGCGTGGCCTGCGCGATCCGTGAGGACATCGTGCCGACGCTGGAGCGCCTCGCTGCCCAGGGGCGCTGGGGCAGCATCGTGGCCTGCCTGCCGGTCGCCGCCGAGGCGGTCCAGGTCTGCCGGGTGCTCGCCTGGGCGCCGCGGATGGCCCCGCACATCGGCATCTCCGCCGTCGTCGCCGCGCTCGAGGGCTCGACGGTCGCCGAGGACCTGCTCGGTCCCGACCTCCTCGACGAGCGCGGGCTGGCGACCTCCGAGGACGACCGTCGTGGCGTCGCCGAGGTCGCCAGCGCGATCGTCGAGTACGCCGATGTCGTCTCCATCACCGAGGCCCCCGAGCCCGAGGAGCGGTCGCTGGTGGCGACCCTGGCTCGGCCGGGTACGCCGGTGCTGACCGACCCCTCGCTCCTCGATGCCGTCGGCCTGGTCGCGGGCGTGCACCGCCACCACGCGGTGGAGGCCTGGGTCGCGGAGGTGCGCCGCAACGCGCTGCCGCCGCTGCCCGAGGGCGGTGCCTGGCGGCTCGACCTGCGCTCCGAGCGCCCGATCCACCCCGTCCGGTTCCAGGAGGAGCTGGAGCTCCTCGGCGGCGGCCCGCGCCGCTCGCGCGGCTGCTTCTGGGTGCCGACCCGCCCCGACGACATCTGCGTCTGGGACGGCGCCGGCGGCCAGGCGAGCGTCGGCTCGACCCAGAAGTGGGGTCGCACCGAGCGGCTCACCCGGATCGTCGTGGTCGGCATCGACGACGAGGCCGCGGAGATCCCGCGCGCCTTCGAGCGCGCCCTGCTCACCGACCAGGAGATCGCCCGGCGCGGCCAGATCTGGGAGGAGTCCTGGGACGGGCTCGAGGACTGGCTCGGCCCCATCGGCCGCGCCGCCTGACCTGCATCAACCACGAGAAGGAGGCCTCCATGGCCGTACCCAAGCGCAAGATGTCGCGCAGCAACACCCGCCACCGCCGCTCGAGCTGGAAGGCGACCCCGGTCGCGCTCGTGCCGGTGACCGTCGACGGACAGAGCTACGACGTGCCCCGTCGCCTGGTCCGTGCCGTCCAGCGCGGCTACCTCGACACCGCCAAGCTCCGCTGAGAGGAACGACCCCGATGCCGAAACGACCTCCGTCCCCGATCCGCAAGCGGCGCAAGCCGCTGCTGGCCCCGGACGTGACCTACGTCGACTACAAGGACGTGCAGCTGCTGCGTACGTTCATCTCCGACCGCGGCAAGATCCGCTCCCGCCGCGTCACCGGAATCACCCCGCAACAGCAGCGCGCCGTGACCAAGGCGATCAAGAACGCCCGCGAGGTCGCGCTGCTGCCCTACACGAGCACGAAGGGATAGTCCGCATGAAGGTCGTCAACTCCATCCGGTCGCTGAAGAACCAGCCCGGCTCCCAGGTCGTACGCCGCCGCGGCCGGGTCTACGTGATCAACAAGCTCAACCCACGCCTCAAAGCCCGTCAGGGTTGAGTCGGGGATACACGAAGGGCCGGGTCGAAACGACCCGGCCCTTCGTGTGATCAGGAACTCAGCCCTTGTTGACGCGCTCCTTGAAAGCGGAGCCGGGCTTGAACGCCGGGCCACGCGAAGCCGGGATGTTGAGCTCCTTGCCGGTCTGCGGGTTCCGGCCGGTGCGAGCGGCGCGCTCGCGCGACTCGAACGTACCGAAGCCGGGCAGCGTGACCTTGTCGCCGTCAGCGACGGCTGCGCTGATCGCCTCGATGGCGGCACCCAGGGCGGCGGAGGCCTGCGTCTGGGTGATCTCGGCCTGCTTGGCGATTTCGCTCACCAGGTCGGTGCGGTTCATGCGATCTCCTTTAATCGTTGATCCGAGCCGCAAAGGTTGACGAGATGCGGCTCGTCGCCAGCGTAGGCCAGACCTGGGGATCTTCAACGTTCACGCGCCGCGTGTCCCCCGTGGTTACGGGCTCTGCGGGCCTTCGAGGAGCCGCCATCCCTCTGCTTGGGTACGTTCGCGCCAGAAGTCGAGGTAGCGCCCACTGTGAGCCAGGAGCTCGGAGTGGGAGCCGCGCTCCACGATCCGGCCGCCGTCGAGGACGACGATCTGGTCGGCGGCGACGACGGTCTGGAGGCGGTGGGCGATCACGATGACGGTCCGGTCGACCGAGAGCGCGGTGAGCGCCTCCTGGACCGCGGCCTCGTTCTCGGCGTCGAGGGCGGCGGTGGCCTCGTCGAGGAGGACGACGGGGGCGTCCTTGAGCAGCGCACGCGCGATCGAGACCCGCTGCTTCTCGCCGCCGGAGAGGGTGGAGCCGGCCTCGCCGATCCGGGTCTGCCAGCCGTGCGGCAGCCGCGAGACGATGTCGTCGACGCGGGCCAGTCTTGCGGCCTCCCGCAGCTCGTCCTCGGTGGCGTCGGGGCGCGACATCATCACGTTCTCGCGCAGGGTGCCCTCGAAGAGGTAGACGTCCTGGAAGACGATCGAGACACGCCGCATCAGCGCCTCGGTCCCCAGATCGCGTACGTCGACCCCGCCGAGCATCACCGAGCCGGCCGTGACGTCATGGAACCGGGCCACCACGCGCAGCAGGGTGCTCTTCCCGGACCCCGAGGGCCCCACCACGGCGGTCAGCGAGCGCGGGGGAGCGGTGAGGGAGACGTCGTCGAGGACCCGGGCCGTGCCGTCGTAGGAGAAGGCGACGTCTCGGAGCTCGAGGCCGCTGTCGGCCGGGTCTCCGGGAGTGGCCGGCTCGGGGAGCGGGTGGAGAGCGAGCACATCGAGGACACGTCGCAACGACCCCTCGGCGATCCGCAGCGCGCTGGAGAGCTCGCCGTAGTCGATGAGCGACTCCACGAACCGCACCGTGAGGACGAGCAGGCCGATCGCCGTCGCCGGGGCGAGCGTGCCGCCGAGACTGAGGTGGACGGTCAGGGCGATCACCAGGGTCAGCAGCGCCTGGATGGAGAGCAGCTGGATCCCCAGGCCGCCGAAACCGGTCACCAGCAGCCGCCGCGAGGCCCGCTTCTGCTCCTTCAGCGCGGTCTCGACGAGCTCGTTGCCGTGGACGGTGCGTCCGAACACCCGCAGCGCCGGCTGGTTGAGCGCGAACTCGACCACCCGCGCGGATCCTTCCGCCATGGCGGCGTCGTAGGCGCCTTCGCCACGACCGACGATCGCGGCCAGGAGCCGGGTGGTGGCCAGCACCGCGACGACGCCGACGAGGAGCGCGAGCGCCAGGCGCCACTCGAGGAACGCCATCGCGACGACCACGGTGATCGGGCTGACCACGGCGGCGATCAGCGGCCGCAGCAGATGACCCGGCACCGAGGCGATGTCGGTCGCGCCCTTGGCGGCCATCCGGGACAGCTGCCCGGTGCGGTCCCGGTCGTACCAGCCCAGCGGCAGCCGCACGGTGTGGTCGCCGAGTCGGGCGAGGGTGATGTCGAGCAGGTCGCAGGCCAGGTCGTAGCCGTCCAGGTTGCCCACGGTCAGGGCCACATGATGGGCCACGAAGAGCCCGGCGAGCACACCCAGCCAGGTGGTCGCGGCGTCCCAGTCCTGGCGCAGCGCGGCGTCCAGGACCGGCACGACACAGGCGAAGGCCAGACCCTGGAGTACGCCGGTGGTGACGAACATCGCGACGACGCGGGCGAGCTGGCGCCGGTGGGGGAGATCGACGAGGGCGGCGAGCAGGCGGACGATCGTGATCACGCGTGGCCTCCGACGGGATGGGCGCGCTGGTCGGCGGCCCAGAGTCGGGTGTAGCGCCCGCCCCGGGCGAGAAGCTCCTCGTGGGTGCCGAGCTCGGCGACCCGGCCCGCGTCGAGGACCACGATCTGGTCGGCCGCGGTGACCGTGGAGAGCCGGTGCGCGATCACCAGCAGCGTACGTCCGGCGACGAGGCGTGACAGGGCTCGCTGGACGAGCGCCTCGGACTCGGGATCGGCTGCGGCGGTGGCCTCGTCGAGGACCAGGATCGGGGTGTCCGACAGCAGGGCGCGGGCGATCGCGACCCGCTGCCGCTCACCACCGGAGAGCTGGCCGTCCTCACCGACCATCGAGTCGTAGCCGCGCGGGAGCTCCTCGATCCGGTCGGCGATCTGCGCGGCCTCGGCTGCGCGGCGTACGTCCTCATCGGGTGCCTGTGGGTGGGCGAGCCGGATGTTGTCGAGGATCGAGGTGCGCAGCAGCCCGGTGTCCTGGAAGACGAAGGAGACCTGCTCGTAGAGCTGGGCGCTGGTCATCTCCCGCAGGTCCATCCCAGCGATGGTGATCCGGCCCGTGGTGGGGTCGGCGAAGCGGGGCAGCAGCTTGGCCAGCGTCGACTTGCCCGAACCGGAATGGCCCACCAGTGCCGTCACGGTGCCCGGCTCGAGGACCAGGTCGATGTCGTGGAGCACCGGCGGCGCGCCGGGGGAGTAGGCGAAGGAGACGTCCTGGATCTCGACGCGGGAGGTCGCGGGAGCAGCCGCGGTCACGGCCGGCTCCGGCAGCTCGGGCTCGGCCAGCAGCCGTTGGATGCGCCGGGCCGCCTCGGTCGCCTCGCGCAGCTCGCGGGCGGCGTAGCCGGCGACGGTGACCGGTGCGGTCATGGCCAGGCCGAGGACGAGGAACGGGACCAGGTCGGGACCCGTGATCCACGAGGCCCGGAGCATCCAGACACCGGCACCGAGGACGAGCACCAGGGTCAGCGCCGGCGTCAGGGCGAGCTCCATCAGCAGCATCCCCAGGGCGGAGTGACGCATCCAGGCCCGGTTGAACCCGCCGAACCGGGTCGCGACCTCGGCCAGCCGGCGATGCGCCTGACCGGTGGCGCCGAACGTCTTGATCTCCGCGATCCCGCCGGTGTTCTCGACCGTGGCCGCCGCGAGCTCGGCCAGCCCGGCGTCGTAGTCACGGTAGAGAGCGGCGGCGCCGCGCATCGAGATCCGGAACCCGACCAGGCCGAGCGCGAGCGGCACGAGGGTGACCAGAGCGAGCGGCGGGGAGACCACGAACAGATAGACCGCGACGACGACAGGAAGCGTGATCGCCGCGGTGAGCTCCATGACCGAGTGGGCGACGAGGTGGTGCAGCGCGGCGACGTCGTCCTGCACCGCCTTCTTCACCGTGCCGGAGTTGCGTTCGGTGAACCACGCCAGCGGCACCCGGCCGAGCCGGGCGACCAGCAGCCGGCGCAGGTGGATGGAGAGGTCGAGGTCGGCGACGTGGGAGAGCCACGACGAGCCGAGCACCGTCGCCAGGCGTACCAGCAGCGCCGCCACGCTCACCCAGACCACGACCCAGGCGCGTCCGGCATCGACAGCCGCGCCGGACGCCGCGGGCAGCAGGATCCGGGCGAGCTCGACGATGCCGACCAGCGGCACCAGCCCGGCGACGGTCGAGACGACCATCAGCAGCAGGCTGGCGACCAGCCTTCCCCGGACAGGACGAAGCGTCTGGAGGAGGGGCGAGCGAGCCAACTGTTGTCCTGCCGAGATCGAGGGGTTGCTGCGTACGAGACCTAGCCGCCGTGGCCGGTGGGGGCGAGCAGGCGCTCGAGCTCGTCCTCCTTCTCGGTGGGCACGACGAAGAGGAGCTCGTCGCCCTGCTCGAGCGGCTGCTCGGGGGTGGGTACGTAGACCTGGCCGTCGCGCAGCAGCGTGACCAGCGCGCAGTTCTCCGGGAACGGCACCAGGCCGGTGGGCTTGCCGACGTAGGGCGAGTCGGCGGGCAGGGTGATCTCGACCAGGTTGGCCTGGCCCTGCCGGAAGGTGAACAGGCGCACCAGGTCACCGACGGTGACGGCCTCCTCGACCAGCGCGGACATGATCCGCGGGGTGGAGACGTTGACGTCGACGCCCCAGGCCTCGGTGAAGAGCCACTCGTTGTTGGGGTGGTTGACCCGGCCCACCGTGCGTGGCACGCCGAACTCGGTCTTGGCCAGCAGCGAGCAGACCAGGTTGGCCTTGTCGTCACCGGTCGCGGCGATCACCACGTCGCAGTTGTCGAGCCTGGCCTCCTCGAGCGAGGAGAGCTCGCACGCGTCGGCAAGCAGCCACTCCGCGTCCGCGACCCGTTCGGGCTTGATCGAGCCCGGGTTCTTGTCGATGAGGAGCACCTCGTGGCCGTTGGTGATCAGCTCACGGGCGATGGACCGGCCGACAGCCCCGGCCCCGGCGATAGCAACTCTCATCGTCAGTCTTCCTGGGGGCCGTTCTTGATGGTCTTGTACGCCTGCGCGGTGTTCTCCTCGCGCATGACGATGTGGAGCACGTCGCCCTCCTGGATCACGCTCTCGAGGACCGGGAGGACGCCCTCACCGAGCCGGTCGATCCACGCGATCCGGCTGCCGGACTGGCGCTGGAACTTGATGGTCCGCTGACCGACCCAGGACTCGGGCATGATGACCTGGTCGATGCGGATGTTGCCCGACATGTCGCGGAAGTCGGGCTCGGCGCCGGCCGGGAGGAGCCGGCGGAGCACCTGGTCGGCGGTCCACTTCACGGTCGCCACGGTGCTGATCCCGAGACGCTGGTAGACCTCCGCGCGGCCGGGGTCGTAGATGCGGGCCACGACCTGCTGGATGCCGAACTCCTCGCGCGCCACCCGGGCGGAGATGATGTTGGAGTTGTCACCGCTGGAGACCGCCGCGAACGCCTCGGCCCGCTTGATGCCGGCCTTGAGCAGGACCTCGCGGTCGAATCCCATCCCGGCGACCTTGTCGCCGTTGAACCCTGGCCCGAGCCGCCGGAACGCCTCGGAGTTCTGGTCGATGACCGAGACCGTGTGGTTGCGGTCCTCGAGGCTCCTGGCCAGGGTCGAGCCGACGCGGCCACAGCCCATGATCACTACGTGCACCGTGTCATGATTGCACTCACCCGGGCCGCGCGTCGCCTACGCCCTCGAAGTTGGCGTGTTCAGGTGCCTGTGGCGATCCGGAAGCGCGCGGAAGTCGCGATGTGCCGTAGCGTCTGCCGTTGTGGGTGTTGGTGATGTCTCCAAGCGGATCCTGATCGGTCGCAAGCTCCGTAGCTCGCAGCTGGGCGAGACGCTGCTGCCGAAGCGCATCGCGCTACCGGTTTTCGCCAGCGATGCGCTCTCCTCGGTGGCCTATGCGCCCGACGAGATCTTCATCATGCTGGCGGTGGCGGGAGCCTCGGCCTACGCCTGGTCCTGGAAGATCGGCCTGGTCGTCGCTCTGGTGATGCTGACCGTGGTCACCTCTTACCGGCAGACGGTGCACGCCTATCCGAGCGGCGGCGGTGACTACGAGGTCGCGACGGTCAACCTGGGGCGTAAGGCGGGCGTGACCGTGGCCAGTGCCCTGCTGGTCGACTACGTCTTGACGGTGGCGGTCTCGATCTCCAACGCCGCCCAGTACGCCGCCAGCGCGATCCCCGGCCTGATCGGCCACGAGGTCCTGGTCGCAACGATCGCGATCGTGCTGCTCACCGCGATGAACCTGCGCGGCGTACGCGAGTCCGGCACGTTCTTCGCCGTCCCGACCTACCTGTTCATGTTCGCCATCCTCGGCATGGGTGTCTACGGGCTGGTGCTGCTGGTGAGCGGCAACCTGCCGCAGGCAGAGAGCGCTGCCCTTCACATCCGCCCCGAGGAGGGTTGGGAGGGCACGCTCAACCAGGTGGCGCTGGTCTTCCTGCTCGCCCGCGCGTTCTCGTCCGGGTGTGCGGCTTTGACGGGTGTGGAGGCGATCTCCAACGGCGTACCCGCCTTCCAGCGGCCGAAGAGCAAGAACGCCGCCACCACGCTGCTGCTGCTCGGCCTGATCGCGATCACGATGATGATGAGCATCATCGTGCTGGCCAACCAGATGAGCATCCGCTACGTCGACCCGCACGCTCTCGACAATCTCCGCACCGCCGCCGGCGACGCCGTGCCGGAGGGTTACGAGCAGCACCCGGTGATCTCCCAGATCGCGGCCGGGGTCTTCAACGACTTCCCGCCGGGCTTCTACTTCGTCATCACCGTCACCGGCATCATCCTGGTCCTGGCCGCCAACACCGCGTTCAACGGCTTCCCGGTCCTCGGCTCGATCCTCGCCAAGGACGGCTACGCGCCGCGGTCCCTGGGGGCGCGGGGCGACCGGCTCGCCTACAGCAACGGCATCGTCTTCCTGGCCGTGCTGGCGATCGCGCTGATCGTCATCTTCGAGGCGCAGACCACCAAGCTGATCCAGCTCTACATCGTCGGCGTCTTCGTCTCCTTCAACCTCAGCCAGCTGGGCATGATCCGCCACTGGACCCGCCACCTGGCCACCGAGCGGGACCCGGGCGAGCGGCGCCGGATGCAGCGTTCGCGAGCGATCAACACCTTCGGTCTCGGGATGACCTCGGTCGTGCTGGTGATCGTGCTGATCACCAAGTTCCTCGCCGGGGCCTGGATCACCATCCTTGCGATGGGCTTCTTCTACCTCGTCATGCTGGGGATCAGGCGCCACTACGACAACGTCGCCCGCGAGCTGGCCGCCGACGAGCAGGACAAGGTCATGCCGACGCGGGTCCACGCCATCGTGCTGGTCTCCAAGCTCCACAAGCCGACCCTGCGGGCGCTGGCCTTCGCCCAGGCGACCCGGCCCAACGCGCTCGAGGCCGTCACGGTCTCGACCACCGACTCCGACACCGCCGACCTGCTGAAGCAGTGGGACGAGCGCAACCTGCCGATGCCGCTGAAGGTGCTCCACTCGCCCTACCGCGAGCTGATCCGCCCGGTCGTCGAGTACGCCTCGGCGATCCGCGACGCCAACCCGCGTGGCGTCGTGGCCGTCTACATCCCCGAGTACGTCGTCGGTCGCTGGTGGGAGCAGCTGCTCCACAACCAGACCGCGCTGCGGCTCAAGGGCCGGCTGCTGTTCACGCCGGGCGTCATGGTCATCTCCGTGCCCTACCAGCTCGCCTCCGGCAAGGAGCGCGCCGAGGAGCTGCGCGAGGAATACTGGCTCGCGCCCGGCCTGCGTCGCGGAAGTGGACGACGATGAGCCGTCCTCCGCGTCCCGCGCACCGCGGGCGGCGGCCCCGTCAGAAGGCGTCGAAGGGCGAGTCGTACGTCGGCCGCCGCTTCGAGGTCGAGGTCGGCCCGGTCGCCCACGGCGGCCACTTCGTCGCCCGCGTGCCCCTCGAGGACGGGGCCTCCCGCGTGGTCTTCGTACGCCACGCCCTGCCCGGTGAGCAGGTGGTCGTCGAGATCACCGAGGGCACGGCCGGAGACAGGTTCTGGCGCGGGGATGCGGTCTCGGTGGTCTCGGCCGCACCGGAACGGATCGTTCCGCCCTGTCCCTACGCCGGTCCCGGCCTCTGCGGCGGCTGCGACTTCCAACACGTCTCGGTGCCCGCTCAGCGCGAGCTGAAGGCGACGGTGCTGCGCGAGCAGCTGGTACGCCTGGGTGGCCTGTCCGCCGAGGAGCCGCTGGTCGCCGACCTGGTCGTCGAGGCCGTACCCGGCGACGAGGACGGGCTGCGCTGGCGGACTCGTCAGCGCTACGCGACCGCCCCGGGCGGCGGCCGAGGCATGCGAAAGTACCGCTCCCACGACGTCATCCCGGTCGACGACTGCCTGATCGCCACCGCCGACGCCCGCGAGCCGGGTGCCGGGACGGTCGTGGAGACGGTCGAGGCCGGGGGATCGGAGCACTCCTTCGAGGTCGCCGCCGACGGCTTCTGGCAGGTGCACCCCGGTGCTCCGACCGCGCTGGTCTCCGCGGTCCTGGACGCGCTGGAGGCGGCGCCCGGCGACGCCGTCCTGGACCTCTACGCCGGTGTCGGCCTCTTCTCCGCCTTTCTCGCCGACCGGGTCGGGCCGTCGGGGGAGGTCGTCGCCATTGAGGGCGACCCGACCGCCTCGGCACTCTCCGCGGGCAACGTCCCCTCCGCCGACGTCACCGCCGGTGACGTCGCCACGGTGCTGGGCCGTCTTGAGGAGGGTCCGTTCGACCTCGTCGTCCTCGACCCGCCCCGCGAAGGAGCTCGCCGGAAGGTCGTCGAGGCCGTTGTCGCGCGGTCACCTCGCGCGGTCGCCTATGTCGCCTGCGACCCGGCCGCCCTCGCCCGTGACGTCGCGATCTTCGCCGAGCACGGCTACCGGCTGCGCTCGCTGCGCGCCTTCGACCTTTTCCCGATGACGCATCACGTCGAGGCCGTCGCGCTGCTGACCCGTTGAGTCCGGCCGCGGGGGCGGGGCCGGTCAGAAGTTGTAGCCGCCGGAGACCTCGATCTCCTGGGCGGTCACCCACCGTCCCTCCTCGGAGGCCAGCGCTGCGATCATCATCCCGACGTCCTCGGGCTCGCCGATCCGGCCGAGCGCCGTGTGCTCGGCGATCGCGGGGATCATCTCCGGATGCTTGGCGAACGCGTCGCCGCCCAGACGGGTTCGGGTGACGCCGGGGGAGACGGCGTTGACCCGGATGCCGCGAGGGCTGAGCTCCTTGGCCAGATACCGCGTCAGGGTGGCCATGCCGCCCTTCGAGATCGCGTACGCCGAGTAGCCCGCTGTCAGCCCGGCCCCCGTCGCGTTGCTGGTGACGTTGACGATCGCCCCGCCGTCTGCGAGCAGTGGCAGAAGCGCCTGCGTGAGGAAGTAGGGACCGCGCAGGTTGACCTGCATGAAGGCGTCGAACTGCTCCTCGGTGGTGTCGGCGAACATCAACGGGACCCCGCCGACGCCGGCGTTGTTGACGAGCGCGGTGAGGCGGTCGGTCCGCCAGTGCTCGGACAGCGTCTCGCCGACCTGGTCACGGAATGCGGAGAAGGACTCGGGACGGGCGATGTCGAGCTCGAGGGCGACCGCGGTGCCGCCGAGATCGGCGATCTCGCGCACGACCTCGTGGGCGCCGTCCGGGTTGCGGTTGTACGTCACGACGACCCCGGAGCCGCGGCGGGCCAGCGCGGTGGCGGTGGCCCGCCCGATCCCGGAGCTGGCTCCGGTGACCACGGCGACGGGGACGTTGGGTGTTGAGGATGCAGACATGTGGTCGGCCTCTCTGATCGGTTGGAGGTGTTCTCAACCAGACAACCGTTCGGAGCGCCTCGGAGGTAGACAGATCCTCCTGACTCCTTGCCCGATCCTGCTCGACAGGGCGCGAACCGGCATGTCACCTGGTTCACTGTCCACATGTCGATGGAGCAGTTGCGCAGCCTGATCGCTCGGCACGCCCGACGGGGGTCGAGCACCGCCGCGGAGGGCGTCCTGGTGTCCATGGTGACCAGCCCCGGTGACCCGTCGGCCGTGTCTCTGTCCGGGACGGTGTTCGCTCTGATCGCTCAGGGGCGCAAGACCCTCACCGTCGGCGACCGGATCCATGACTACGGACCTGGTGAGTTCCTGGTGACCTCCCTGGACCTCCCGGTGAGAGGTCAGTACACGGAGGCGAGCGTGCAGCACCCCGCGCTCGGGTTCGGCCTACGGCTGCGGCCGTCGGTGATCGCCGAGCTGTTGCTCGATCCTGGGGCCGAGCCCATCTGGCGCCGCTCGGCCGAGGCCGCGCCCGCGCTCGCCGTGAGCACGGCCGACGACGACCTGATCGACGCCGCGGTCCGCATGCTGCGGCTGCTGGACCGCCCCCGGGACATCCAGGTGCTGGCCCCGCTGGTCGAGCGGGAGATCCTGTGGCGGCTGATGACGGGCGAGCAGGGCGCCACGGTGCGGCAGCTCGGTCTGGCAGATAGCCGACTCCACGACGTCGGCCGGGCGGTTCGCTGGATCCGGGACAATCCGGCCGACTCGGTCTCGGTCGCGGAGCTTGCGCGGATGGCGGGGATGAGCGAGTCGGCCTTCCACCGCACCTTCCGCACGGTCACGGGCATGAGTCCGATCCGGTTCCAGAAGCAGCTGCGCCTGCAGGAGGCGCGAGTGATCCTCGCGGGGCGGGCGGGCGACGTCACCGGGGTCGCGCACGCGGTCGGCTACCAGAGCGCCTCGCAGTTCAGCAGGGAGTACCGGCGTCAGTACGGGGTGCCACCGAGCGCTCACGTCGGCGACGCGGGTGCGGCGCGCGCGAACGCATAGTCCGTTGCGGGTAGGGCGAGATGCCGGTACAGATTCATCCTGTGAGCGATGACCTGTGGGGGACCGACCGGCTCGACCTGACGGCGTATCTGGAGCGGATCGGGGTCAGCGAGCCGCCCGGCCCGTCGCGAGACGCGCTGGAGGAGATCTACGACGCCCACCTGCGTACCTTCACCTTCGACAACATCGACGTGCTGCTCGACCAGCACCCCGGTGTCGACCTGCCCGATGTGCAGCAGAAGTTCGTGGGCCGAGGGAGGGGCGGCTACTGCTTCGAGCACGGGACGCTGTTCGCGGCGGTCCTGGACAGGCTGGGCTTCGCCGTCGAGCGGCGGCTGGCACGGGTCGGTCCTGACCCGACCGCGGCGGGACGTACGCATCTGGTGGCCGTCGTCGATCTCGACGGGGAGCGGCTGCTGGCCGATCCCGGGTTCGGGCTGAGCGTCTGGCGCCCGATCCCGCTGGTCGACGGCGCGGTCGACGAGGTTCGGGGCATCACCCACCGGGTGCGGTGGGGCGAGCACGGCTGGGCGCTGGAGCGGGCCAAGGGCGACGGCTGGGAGCTGATGCACACCCACGACGAGGCGCTGGTGGTGCCCAGCGACGTCGCGATCGGCCATCACTTCACCAGCACCCACCCGACGGTGCACTTCCGGCACCGGCTGATCACGACCCGGCTCCTCGAGGACCGACACCTCAGCCTGACCCACAACACCGTCACCATCCGCCGCGAGGGCGAGGAGACCGAGCACCGTGAGATCGGGCTCGACGAGGTGATGGGCTACCTCGAGGAGCTCGCGGTCCCGCTCGCCGACGACGAGCGGGACGGCCTGCGCGCGAGGTTGGCGGGCCTCAGCTCCTGACCGCGCCTGTCACCGGCGCCGCGTTCCGGAGCGCCCAGTCCAGGGCGTGGTCGGCCACCTCCTCCCACCCCGGAGCGGCACAGATCCAATGATCGCGCCCCGGGAACTCGTGGTAGTCGGTGAGCGCGGGCGACTTGGCGTAGTGCTTGGCGTTCGACCGGTTCACCGACGGCGGCATGATGTGGTCCTTCTCCCCGGCGATGAACAGCAGCGGCGCCCGGTCGGCGCCATAGTCGACCCAGGTGTCCTGGTGGCCCGGCTTGAAGTTGGCGAACAGCCCGTACTCCCACACCCAGTTGCCCGGAGCGCCGATCGCGTAGCGTTCCCAGGCCGCGAGCGACTCCTCCTCGGTGAGCGTGTTGGTGAAGGCGTAGTGGAACTCCTCGGGCGTGAACGCGACCGCCCGGTGCCGGTTGGCGGGGTTCTTCAGAGCCGGGAACAGCGAGCGGGCCTGCGAGATCGGGTTGACCCGTACGCCCTCGGTGGGTGCCGAGTCCACGACGACCCCCGCGGCACCGAGGCCGCGGGCGAGCAGCAGCTGCGTCAGGGTTCCGCCGAAGGAGTGGCCCATGATGATCGGCGGGGCGGAGAGCGACTCGACGACCTTCGCGAGGTGGTCGACCGTCTCGGTCACCGTCAGGTTCGCGATGATGTCGGGGTTCTGGCGCAGCGCCTCGACCTCGATCTCGAAGCCGGGGTAGGCGGGGGCGACCACGGTGAGTCCCTTGGCCTCGTAGTGCGCCACCCACCCCTCCCAGCTGCGTGGGGTCATCCACAGTCCGTGGACGAGGACGACGGTGTCGGGCTCGGTGATCGGGTGCTCAGGCATGGTCTGCTCCTTGGCTGTCGAGCGATGTCGGTGTTGAGTCGAGAAAGCGGAGCAGGTCGGCGTTGAGCCGCTCCTTGTGGGTGTCGGTGATGCCGTGCGGGGCGCCGGGGTAGACGACCAGCTCGGCGCCGTCGACCAGCTCGGCCGACCGGGCGCCACCCACGGCGAGCGGGACGACCTGGTCGTCGTCGCCGTGGATGACCAGGGTCGGTACATCGATCCTGGCCAGGTCGTCACGGAAGTCGGTCGCCGAGAACGCCGCGATGCACTCGTAGGCGTTCCGCGCACCGGCCTGGAGCCCTTGGAGCCAGAACGAGTCGCGTACGCCCTGGGAGACCGCGGCGCCCGCACGGTTGTTGCCGAAGAACGGACCGTCGGCGAGGTCGCGGTAGAGCTGGGAACGGTCGGCCCGTGAGCCGGCGCGCAGCGCGTCGAAGCCATCCGCCGGCAAGCCCTCGGGGTTGTCCGGCGTACGCAGCATGAAGGGCGGCACGGCCGAGACCAGGACGAGCCGGCGCACCCGGGCGGACCCGTGCCGGGCCAGGTAGCGCACCACCTCTCCGCCTCCGGTGGAGAAGCCGACCAGGGTCACCTCATTCAGGTCGAGGGTGGAGATCAGGCACTCCAGGTCGTCGGCGTAGGTGTCCATGTCGTTGCCCACCCAGGTCTGGGTGGACCGGCCATGACCACGCCGGTCGTGCGCGATCGCCCGGTAGCCGTGCTCGGCCAGGAACAGCTGCTGCGACTCCCAGCTGTCGGCGTTGAGCGGCCAGCCGTGCGAGAGCACGACGGGCCTGCCGCTGCCCCAGTCGCGGTAGTGGATCTCGGTGCCGTCGTCGGTGATGATCGCGTTCATCACCGTGCTCATGGCCGGCCGGACCGGCTGGTGGCGTAGGCGGCCTGGAGGATCATCTCGGTCGTGGCCCGAGGGTGGCTCATCATCGCGACGTGCGAGCTGTCCACGGTTCGGGTGCGAGCGTCGGCGCGCTCGGCCATCGCGGCCTGGGCCACCGGCGGGATGAGGTGGTCGTCGCCGGCGATGAGATACCAGGACGGCACCGTCCGCCAGGCAGGCTCGGCCGACGGCGTGACCAGCGCGCCGAAGGTCGCGGGCCGCTGCCCGGCGGCCATCGCCACGGTCTGCGCGCGCGGCAGGTCATGGGCGAAGATCGAGCGGAACGCCGCGGGGTCGACATAGACGTCTCCGTCGCCCTCCGGGGCGCCGGGGTAGGGACGGACGACGATGTTCTCGAGCAGGTCGGAGTGCCCGCCGCCGAGCTCGTTGGCCGCGGCGACGTTCTCCCCCTCGTCCAAGGCGTACGCCGCGACGTAGACGAGCGCCTTGACATCGGGGTCGCCGGTGGCGGCGTTGGTGATCACGGCGCCGCCGTAGGAGTGGCCGACCAGCACGATCGGCCCCGAGATGGTGGAGAGGAACGTCTCCAGGTAGGCGGTGTCGGAGGTCAGCCCACGCAGTGGGTTCGGCGGCGCCACCACGGGGAATCCCTTCGCGGCCAGGCGGGCGGCGACATCGTTCCAGCCCGACGCGTCGGCGAAGGCGCCGTGGACGAGGACGACGGTCGGCTTGGCCGCCGATGTCCCTGCCGGGAGAGCTGTGCCCGCCACCGGAGGCTGGGCCGCTCCGGTCAGGAGAGCGGCCAGCAGGACGAGGATCGGGGCCAGTACCGCCGCACGGGCCGTCCTGGTCAGCGAGTGAGGTCGTGACATCGAGTGCTCCTTGGGTCGGATGCGTTGCGTCGACACCACCCGATCGGTGCCTGACCTCGATCCTGTGGCCGGCGGCCGCGATGCGGGTCCGGCGTGGCCACAACGGGCGCGTAGGGGCATGCTCCGTGCACCCAGGGACGCGGATTCCGGGATATCGTCGTCACGTCGGGCACCTCGGGCTCCCGTCAGCCCCTCCCCACCTCCGGAAGGCTGTCATGCTCGTCTTCGACAGTGCCACCGTGCCGGTGCGCGAGCGACGCTCGGCGATCACCGAGACCATCACCAGTGCCGCGTCCGCGACGTTCATGACTCCCGACCGCGCCGGCGACCGCCTCCACATGGCCATGGACGTGTGGGACGTCGGGGGAGTGGCCCTCTTCGACACCCGCTGCTCCGGTCACACCCTGCGACGCTCTCCGCGCAGCGCTGCCCCCGAGGAGGATGCCGTGCTGGTCACCTGCGGCTTGGAGGGCCGGGGTCTGCACCAGCATCTCGGTCACGACATCTCGGTCGGGCCTGCTGCCGTCTGGGCCACGCTCGTGACCGAGCCCTACCTCCACCACGTGACCGACACCCGGACGTTGACCGTCAAGGTCCCGCTGAGTCTTCTCGGCATGCCCGAGGGCATGGTGGCTCCGGCGCTCGCGCTCATCGGCACCAGTCCGCTGGCGCCGCTGTTCTGGCACCATCTGGCCGGCGTACGCCGCGTGGCGGACGACCTCAACGCCGCGGCAGCGGTCTCCCTGGGCACCTCGACGCTGGCTCTCACGCGGGCTCTGCTGGCCAGTGCTGTCGGCGACGACCGCGAGGTGCTCGAGGACGTTCTGCTGATGAGGGTGCAGGCGTACGTCTCCCAGCACCTCGGTGAGACCGACCTCGATGCGTCCCGCATTGCCGCGGAACACCACGTCTCGGTCCGCCAGCTCTACAAGGTGTGTGCACGATCCGGCCTGCACCTCGAGCAGTGGATCATCCGGCAACGGCTCGGCAGGGCGCACGAGGAGCTCGCCCGCGCCTCCGCCAGCGGTATCTCGGTCACCAGCGTCGCGCACCGGTGGGGATTCAAGAGCGTCTCCCACTTCGCGCGCCGGTTTCGAGTCACGTACGGGATGTCGCCCAGCGAATGGCTCGAGATGAGCCGATGACGCTTGCCTAGACGTCGCGGACGACCTGCATCGCGATCGTCGGGTCCTCGGAGAGGTCGGTGATCAGCTGCCGACGGTCCAGGACGGCCTCGTCCAGGTGCGGGCCGAGCGTGCCGAGCAGCTCGCCGGTCGTGGTGGCCGGCATCGCGTTGAGCACGCGCGGCGCACGCCGGCCGGAGTAGGGAACCACCCGCGCCAGCGCGCCGGCCACCGACCGGGTCGCCTCCGCGAACGGCGCCGTGATCGGGTCGGTGATGGGGCCGAGCCAGTCTGCGGCGCGCTCGGCCTCGGCGAGGGACGTGCGCGTCTTCAGGTCCGCGAGGCGTACGTCCTCCAGGGACCGCTCCAGTCGGCGCTGCTCGGTGAAAGCGAGGCCGACGACGACGGCGCAGCCGAGAGCGCCGAGAAGCGCGAGGCTAGCGACCAGCATGGACCTTGACCTCGGCCACGACGCCCTCGTCGGCCAGCCGCTCGCGCAGCGACTCGGCGGCCTGGTCGTAGACCATCTTGGAGAGCAGTGCCGGCCGCACCTTGTGCAGCATCGTGGCCGCCTTCGTCTGGGCCGAGGCGAGCTCGAGCGGGTTGAGGATGCGGATGCTCAGCAGCCGGTCCTCAGGCGGAAGCTCGCCGTAGGCGGTGCGCGGGGCCGAGATGTCGGCCTGCTCCAGTCGCCACAGCAGACCGATGGTCTCGGCACGCAGCGCCTGGTTGGCGCGCCGCAGGCGCCACGCGAGCGCGGCGGCGGCCACGGCGATCACCAGGGCCACGACGGCGATCAGGGTGCTCAAGGCTCTCCTCAGTTCATCGGGTTCGGGCCAATCATGGAACATCCGAGGTTCGCTGTCAGCGGCGGTGGTCACAACGCGGCGCGCCGGGCTGATTCGAAATGTCGTTCGACATCATGTATCTTGATATCAAGAGACCGACGGGCTCGCCCGTCGCAAAAGGTTAGGTGAGCCTTTGTTTTCCCGGCGCACGTCGCCGGGGCAGGATGGGCCTCAAAGACTTGAATTCGTACGTCACTGTGGACGCGAGCAAGGAGATGAACGCGTTGGCCAGCAAGGACAGCTTCGGTGCCAAGAGCACCCTGGACGTGGACGGTAAGTCCTACGAGATCTTCCGCCTGGATGCGGTCAAGGGTGAGGGCCTCGACGTCGCGTCGCTGCCCTTCTCGCTGAAGGTGCTGCTGGAGAACCTCCTGCGCACCGAGGACGGCGCGAACATCACCGCCGACGACATCAAGGCGCTGGCGGGCTGGGACGAGACCGCCGAGCCCGACAAGGAGATCCAGTACACGCCGGCGCGCGTGATCATGCAGGACTTCACCGGCGTGCCCTGCATCGTCGACCTGGCGACCCTGCGTGAGGCCGCGGCCGATCTCGGCGGCGACCCGACCAAGATCAACCCGCTCTCGCCCGCCGAGATGGTCATCGACCACTCCGTGATCGCCGAGGTCTTCGGCACGCCCGAGGCCTTCGAGCGCAACGTCGAGATCGAGTACGAGCGCAACCGCGAGCGCTACCAGTTCCTGCGCTGGGGCCAGACCGCCTTCGAGGACTTCAAGGTCGTCCCGCCGGGCACCGGCATCGTCCACCAGGTCAACATCGAGCACCTGGCCCGCACCGTCTTCACCCGTGAGGTCTCTACCGAATCTGGGGGGACAGAGCTGCAGGCCTACCCCGACACCTGCGTCGGCACCGACTCCCACACCACCATGGTCAACGGCCTGGGCGTCCTCGGCTTCGGCGTCGGCGGCATCGAGGCCGAGGCCGCGCTGCTCGGCCAGCCGGTCTCCATGCTGATCCCGCGTGTGGTCGGCTTCAAGCTCCACGGCGACCTGCCCGAGGGCTCGACCGCCACCGACCTGGTGCTCACCATCACCGAGATGCTGCGCAAGCACGGTGTGGTCGGCAAGTTCGTCGAGTTCTACGGCGCCGGCGTGACCGCGCTGCCGCTGGCCAACCGCGCCACGATCGGCAACATGAGCCCCGAGTTCGGCTCCACCATCGCGATCTTCCCGGTCGACGAGGAGACGCTCAACTACCTCAAGCTCACCGGCCGCTCCGAGGAGCAGCTGGCGCTGGTGGAGAAGTACTCCAAGGAGCAGGGCCTCTGGCACGACCCGGACGCCGAGCCGCGCTACTCCGAGACGCTCGAGCTCGACCTCTCCACGATCGTCCCCTCGATCGCCGGCCCGAAGCGCCCGCAGGACCGCGTCCAGCTCACCGACGCCAAGACCTCCTTCGAGGGTCACCTGCCGACCTACACCACCAAGCAGGACGCGAAGGTCCCGGTCAAGCTGGCCGACGGCACCGAGTTCGAGCTGGAGAACGGCGCGGTCACGATCGCCTCGATCACCTCCTGCACGAACACCTCCAACCCGTCGGTCATGATCGGCGCCGCGCTGCTGGCGAAGAAGGCCGTCGAGAAGGGCCTGACCCGCAAGCCGTGGGTCAAGACCACCCTCGCGCCGGGCTCCAAGGTCGTCACGAACTACTACGACAAGTCGGGCCTGACCCCCTACCTGGAGAAGGTCGGCTTCAACCTCGTCGGCTACGGCTGCGTGACCTGCATCGGCAACTCGGGCCCGATCATCCCCGAGGTCTCCGCCGCGGTGAACGACAACGACCTCGCGGTCGTCTCGGTGCTCTCCGGCAACCGCAACTTCGAGGGTCGCATCAACCCCGACGTGAAGATGAACTACCTCGCCTCGCCGCCGCTGGTCATCGCGTACGCCCTGGCCGGCAACATGAACGTCAACCTTCTCGAGGACTCCCTCGGCAAGGACCACGACGGCAACGACGTCTTCCTCAAGGACATCTGGCCCTCGCCGGCCGAGGTCGAGGAGACCATCGCCACCGCGATCGACTCCGACATGTTCACCAAGGACTACGCCGACGTCTTCGCGGGCGACGAGCGCTGGCAGAACCTGCCGACCCCGACCGGTGACACCTTCACCTGGGACGAGTCCTCGACCTACGTCCGCAAGGCTCCCTACTTCGACGGCATGGCCAAGGCTCCCTCGCCGGTCACCGACATCGAGGGCGCGCGGGTGCTGCTGAAGCTGGGCGACTCGGTCACCACCGACCACATCAGCCCCGCGGGCAACATCAAGAAGGACTCGCCCGCCGGCAAGTACCTCATCGAGCACGGTGTCGAGCAGCGTGACTTCAACTCCTACGGCTCGCGCCGAGGCAACCACGAGATCATGATCCGCGGCACCTTCGCCAACATCCGGATCAAGAACCAGGTCGCCCCGGGCACCGAGGGTGGTTACACCCGCGACTTCACCCAGCCCGACGCTCCGGTCAGCTTCGTCTACGACGCGGCGCAGAACTACGCCGCGGCCGGCACCCCGCTGGTCGTCCTCGGCGGCAAGGAGTACGGCTCCGGCTCCTCGCGCGACTGGGCCGCCAAGGGCACCTCGCTGCTGGGCGTCAAGGCCGTCATCACCGAGTCGTTCGAGCGCATCCACCGCTCCAACCTCATCGGCATGGGCGTCATCCCGCTGCAGTTCCCCGCGGGCCAGAACGCCGACAGCCTCGGCCTGACCGGTGAGGAGACCTTCTCGATCTCCGGCATCACCGCGCTCAACGAGGGGGTCACCCCCAAGACGGTCAAGGTCACCACCGACACCGGTGTCGAGTTCGACGCGGTCGTCCGCATCGACACCCCCGGTGAGGCCAACTACTACCGCAACGGCGGCATCCTGCAGTACGTCCTGCGCAGCCTGGTCAACGCCTGATCCTTCGCGGTCACCTACGGCCCGTCGTCTCCCTCGGGAGGCGACGGGCCGTTGCCGAATCGTGAACAGAAGGTGCCCTGCCGTGGCGCGCGCCCTGGCATTCTGAGCCGACTTTGTCGAGCTGACCGGAATCGGGCCGGACGAAGGGGTTGTGAAAAGTGCGGTCTCCGATTCGTACGTCTGTGGCGCTGTGCCTCGTCGCCGCCTTGGGTCTGATGGCGGCCTGTGCGACGCCGGGTGGGGATGATCCCGTGGTGCCGCCGGGCGGCGCACTTCCGACCCGGCTCCATGACGTCGACCGCGATCTGCCCGGGACGGACGAGGTCGGGCTGATCGGACCCCTCGCGGTCGCCTGGACCGCCGACAAGGGGCGGATGATCGGCGGACTCCCACTCTTCCGGCCGCTCTACGAGCGGGGAGTCGTCGGCGTCTCCGCGGAGACCGGAACATACGCGTTCCTCGACATCCCGATGGAGCCGGACACCTATCGCTGCGGCTTCGTCGAGCTCTCCCCGGACGGACGGCGGATGGCGTTCTGGATCAATCGGGTGTCCAAGCCATGGGTGCCGTGGGCGTGTGACGACGTCAGTGCTCTCGGGGTCTACGACACGGTGACGGGCGAGGTCGTGCGGCTGTCGATCACGCCTGGGATGAGCGTCGCGTGGATCGACTCCGATCGGCTTGTCATCGGACGCTTCGGGTCCCTGCGGCCGCGCACCGATGACCTGCGGGCTGCGCCTTTCCGGGTCTGGGACGTACGTCGTCCCGCTCCCGCGCCCCGCGACGGTCTGCCGCGGCCGTTGGGCGGTGCGCAGCTGCCGCTGCGGAGCATCGATCGGGTCGCCATCGACGGCACGTCGACCAGAGCGGTACGTGTCCGACACGACCGCGGTCCGCTCCTGGTCTCGTCGTGGGACAACAGACTGGGCGAGGAGAGTCGGCGGGTGCCAGGTCCGGAGGACTATGTGGCCGTCGTGGGCTGGCGTGACGAGGGCTCGGTGGTCGCGCTGACGCAGACCGCGGACGATGCTCCCCGGCGTCTGGTGGCCACCGAGATCGAGACCGGTAGACGGAAGCTCCTGACCAGGATCGACGACACGTCTTCGGACCCGATCAGCTTCGCCGGCGAACTCCTCTCGGTCCCACCGGTACCCCGCCCCGCCCCGCGCGCCTCCGGGTGGTTCCACGGTCCTTTCGCCGTGGCGAGTCTGTCACTGGCCACGATCCTGCTGGTCGGTACGGCACTGCTCGCCGTCGGAGCGCGGAGAAGTCGCGCGGGCGCGAACTGAACAGCCTGCCGAGGCGTCACGTACGTCGGTCGACATGGCACGGCCATGCCCAGTCGAGCGACGGGAGTGACGCCTCGGCCGACGGGGGTGACGCCTCGGCCTCAGGTCAGTGAGGCGATCCTGGCGCGGCTGTCCTCGTGGAGCGCTGCGAGGAGAGCGTCGGCGGCCTCGCCCTGCTCGGCCGTCGCGGCGGCGATCTCGGCGACGGTCTCGTCGGGGAGGCCGGCGAGGATCGGGTCGACCACGGAGGGCTCGTCGATGAATAGTGCGAGCTGGAGGATCTGGGCGCCCGAGGCGCCGTCGACGACGTCGAGCGAGGTCGCCGGGCTGACCACGCCGGTGAAGCGGGCCAGTGCCATCAGGTGACCCTGGGCGAGCAGCCGGCGACCGACCTCGACGACCAGAGCACTGTCCAGCTTGGCGATGATGCCCTCGACCCGGCTCGGGTCGAGATGGACCGAGAGCTCGGCGAGGAACTCCGGCTTCAGGTGGCCGGCCAGCTTCGCGGCGTCGGCCGGGTCCATCACCGCCGCGACCCGGGCGCTGAGCATGGGGCCCATCGCGATTTCGGTGATCTTCGCGGTGACGGCCGCGGGGAGCTTCCTGCTGACCGCGGCGAGTCCCTTCACCCGGGACTCGTGACGGCTGAACATCGCGTGCGAGACGATCCCGCGCAGGTCGCGAAGATCGTCGGGGGAGGTGGTGGCGAGGAAGGCGAGCTCGGACTCGTCCACGTGCATCTCGTGGGCGAGCTTGGTGATCTCCAGCGAGCTGGTCAGCGCGGTCATCGACTACCTCCGAGCATCTTCTGGACGACTCCGCGCAGCATCTTCGGCACCAGCTTCAGGGCCTCGTCGAGAGAGGCGTCGAACGCCTTGTCCTCCGCGGTCATCGCGCCCTGGACCAGATCGTCGAACCGGCCCAGCTGCTGGTCGTCGTACGCCTCCAGCGGCGCGAGCCGTGTCGCCGGCACGCGCAGCGTGGCAGCGAGCCGGTCGAGTCCCTCACTCATCGACTTCCTTCCCGCCGGCTGTGGCACATTCGGCCCCCGGCGGCGCCACTATATGCGGCCTCTGGAGGCGTTTGGATACGGTGTCGACATGCTCGTCGCCTTCTCGATCGCCCCGACCACGACCGACGACCCCGACGGTTCGGTGGCCGCGTCCGTCGCGGAGGCGATCCGTATCGTCCGCGACTCCGGACTGCCCAACGAGACCAATGCCATGTTCACCAACCTGGAAGGGGAGTGGGACGAGGTCATGGGTGTCATCAAGCAGTGCGTGGACGCGGTCGCCGCCGTCTCTCCGCGGGTCGGGCTGGTGCTCAAGGCCGACATCCGGCCTGGCTACACCGGCCAGCTCACCGCGAAGGTCGAGCGGATCGAGCAGGAGCTCTCCGGAGACTGACCGAGGCTAGAGACCTCGGGCCATCGCGTCCTGTCCGGTCTTGATGGCCTCCCTGATCCGGGAGTACGTCCCGCAGCGGCACACGTTGCGGATCGTGTCGAGGTCGGCCTCGGTGATGGCGCGGCCCTCCTTGCGGACCTTGTTGACGAGGGCTACCGCAGTCATGATCTGGCCGGGCTGGCAGTAGCCGCACTGGGCGACGTCGTGCTCGAGCCAGGCCTCCTGCATCGGGTGCAGACCGTCGCCCGGAGCGGTGTCGGCGAGCCCCTCGATGGTGGTGATCTCGTCGTCGGCGTCGATGTCGGCGACCTTCACCGAGCACGGGTTGAACGCCTTGCCGTTGATGTGCGAGGTGCAGGCCTTGCAGACGTTGATGCCGCAGCCGTACTTCGGGCCGGTGACCCCGAGGACGTCGCGCAGGACCCACAGGATGCGGACGTCGTCCTCGACGTCGACGGTGACGGTCTCGCCGTTGAGCTGGAAGGTGTGAGAAGGCATCGCAGGACCTCAGAACGTGTAGGCGAGGCCGTCGGTCGGCGACTCGGGGACGGACGGGATGAAGGACTTGGGCTCGAAGTGGAGCGGCTCGTGGAAGTTGATCGGGAACTCCGTGGGCATCTCGCCGGTGGCGCGGGCGTAGGCACAGGCGACGGCCGCCATCGAGGCGGCCACACCGGCCTCGCCGACGCCGCCCGGCTGGCTGCCGTGCGACTCCATCACCTCACACTCGAACTCGAACGGCGTGTTCCATTGCCTGGTGTAGGCCGAGTTGTCCCAGCTGGCCTCCAGGAACTGACCGCCGACCAGGTGGTTGCTGTAGGTCAGCGCCTGGCACATCCCGTCGGAGAAGCCGCCCATCATCTGAGCCTTCACCCCGGCCGGGTTGATGACCAGGCCGACGTCGGCGACCACGAGAGCCTTGGTGATCCGAGGTCCGGTGACTGCGTCGCGCACCTCGCGGTTGACCGTCTCGGGACGGCAGTCGATCTCGACGAGAACGGCGGTGGCGCCCTTGTACTCCTTGTGGATGGCGATGCCCTGGGCAGTGCCGGCAGGCATCGAACGACCCCAGTCACCGAGCTCGGCGGCACGGTCGAGCACCCGCTTGACGACGTCGCTCTTGAGATACCTGCGTCGGAACGCGACCGGGTCCTGCTTCAGCTTCTTGGCGAGCTGGTCGACCATCAGCTCGCTGGCGGTGGCGACATCAGGGGAGTAGATGTTGCGCACCGAGCTGGTGTTGAACCGGTCGACGGCCGGCTTGGGCTCGTTGAGCAGCTGGGTGACCACCCCGAAGTTGTAGGGCATCTCGGTGGCGAGCAGGAAGATCGACTCCGAGAAGGTCAGGTTCGACAGACCGGTCGGCAGCGCCGCCGCCTCCGCCGTCAGCCGCTCCCCGAGACCGTGGGTGAAGTCGGTGGCCACGCTGGCGTGGCGCTGCTCGAAGGTGAGCACGCTGCCGGCCAGCACCGTCGCCCGGACCCGGGAGACCGCCATCGGGTGCACCCGGCCCTGGCGCGGCTCGTCGGCACGGTGCCACATCAGCTTGACCGGCGCTCCGAACGCCTTCGACGCGTGGGCCGCCTCGAGAGCGGCGTCGAAGAACAGCTTGCGCCCGAAGGAGCCACCGCCCTGGACGACGTTGACCTTCACGTCGGTCGGCAGCAGGCCGAGAGCGGCCGCGATCTTCTCCTGGGCGGTGATCGGCGACTTGAGCCCGCCCCAGATGGTGGCCTTCCCCTCGCGTACGTCGGCGACGGCGCAGTTGGGCTCGAGGGCCGAGCCGCTGCGGAAGTGGAAGGTGAACTCGCCCTCGACCGAGGTGGCGCCGATCTTCGGCACCGCGAGCGGGATCTGCCCTGCCTTGAGCTCGGCCCGGATGTCCTTGGCCGACATCGTGGTCACGGTGCCGGAGTTCCAGGTGACGTCCAGGGCACGAACGGCGTCGATGCACTGCCCGAACGTCTTGGCCCGGACCGCCACGCCGGTGGGGATGATCGCGACGTGAGTGACGCCGGGCATCGTCTCGACGTCGCCCTTGTTCTTGATCTCGACGGCGGTGCCGTTGAGCTCGGGCGCGCGGCAGACCATCGTGGGCAGCGCGTCGGGGACATCGAGGTCCATCGCGAACTTCTTCTTGCCGGTCACGGCCTCGCGCGCGTCGACGCGCCGGTGAGGCTTCCCGACGACGGCGTGCTGGGAGGTCTCCTTCAGCTCGACCTCGACCTTCTCGGTCGTCGGCTTCGCTGCCTTCGCGGCGGCCTCTCCGTAGGTCACCGAGGACCCGTCCGGGGCACTGATCACGCCACCCTTGGAGACCAGCTGCGCCACCGTGCCACCGAGCAGGATCGCGGCTGCCTCGAGCAGCGCCTTGCGGGCGATGGCGGCGGCGACGCGGACCGGTGTGTACATCGAGATGATCGTGTTGGAGCCGCCGGTCAGCTGGTTGAAGAGCAGCTCGGGGCGGGCCGGTGCCAGCGTGACGTGCACGTGGTCGACCGGGAGGTCGAGCTCCTCGGCGATCAGCATGGACACCGCGGTGGTGATGCCCTGGCCGACCTCCATCCGCGGCAGCGCGAAGTGGGCGTGCCCCTTCTCGTCGACCTCGATCGCGATCAGGTTCGAGGTCGGCATCGCGCAGTGGCTCAGGAAGTCGTTGAGGTCGTAGAGCTCGGGGACCTGGGGCACCGACGGGATCGGCACCGCTTGGGCCGCGGACGGTGCCAGGCCCAGGTCGGCGGCGGCGATCAGGGTCGCGCCGCCGATGACGTATCCGACGAACGAACGTCTGGAGACCCGAGACGGGCCCTCAGTGGGGTGGTTCTCCATGGTGTGCTCACTCCTGGTTGGGCAGGCCGAGATATTTGTGACCCACGACACATAGCACCATTCAGCAGCCTTGGCGCGTTTGGGAAGGGCGCGTCGGGAAATGTGTGAGTTCGCTATAAATCGGCTGGTGACGGGCTATAAATGGGTTCGGATGCCGGCCTGGGTATCCAATTTCGAGGTCATATCAGAACGGTCGGTGGATCGATCTCGCGGCGCAGGATCTTGCCGGTCGGGCCCTTGGGTAGCTCGGGCATGATCCAGACGTGACGCGGGTACTTGTACGCCGCGACCCGCTCCTTCACGAAGGCGCGGATCTCCTGCGCCGAGGCCGTCGCTCCGGCTCTGAGCGAGACCGCGGCCGCCACCTCCTCACCGAGGTCAGGATGCGGAACGCCGATCACGGCGGCTTCGAGCACTGCCGGGTGCTCGTAGACGACCTCCTCGATCTCGCGCGGGTAGACGTTGTAGCCGCCGCGGATGATCAGCGACTTCTTCCGGTCGACGACGTAGTAGTAGCCGTCCTCGTCGCACCGGCCGAGGTCGCCGGTCCTCAGCCAGCCGTCGACGATCGTCTCGGCGGTCACCTCGGGCAGCTGCCAGTAGCCCTTCATCACGTTGGGACCCTTGATCAGGATCTCCCCGACCTCGCCCGGAGCGGTCTCGCTGCCGTCGTCGGCGACCAGCCTGAGCTGCACCTCGCGGACCGGGACCCCGATCGATCCTGCCTTGCGTTCGATGTGCGGGTGGTTGAAGCAGGCCACCGGCGAGCTCTCGGAGAGGCCGTAGCCCTCGAGGATCGTGCAGCCGAACGTCTCCTCGAACTCGTGGAGCAGCTCGACCGGCAGCGGTGCGCCGCCGCAGATGCAGGTGCGCAGGCTGGACACGTCGTAGGAGCCGCCGTCGGCGGCGTGGAGCATGCCGGCGTACATCGTCGGGACGCCCTCGAAGACGGTGACCCTGTCCCTGCCGATCACCTCGAGTGCGGCGGTGGCGTCGAAGCGCGGGATGAGGGTCAGGCAGGCGCCGGCCTGGACGGCGGCGTTCAGGCCACAGGTGAGGCCGAAGACGTGGAAGAGCGGCAGACACCCCATCACCACGTCCTCGGGCCCGATCTCGACGAGCGTGTCGCGGGTGAGCGCGGCGTTGCCGCCGAGGTTGTCGTGGGTCAGCTCGGCGCCCTTCGGGCGGCCGGTGGTGCCGGAGGTGTAGAGGATCACCGCCGTGTCGGAGGGCCCACGTGGCACGGGCCGGCTCGTCGTCTCCGCTGCCGGGAGGTGGGTGGTCCCGGGGGCGACGGTCACCGCCCTCACCCCGTGGGAAGCCGCTGCGGCGTACGCCTCGTCCTTCAGGTCTTCGCCGACGAACAGGAAGCGGGCGCCGGAGTCCTCGAGGTAGAACTCGATCTCCCTGGCCTTGAGCAGCGGGTTCATCGGCACCACGACGCCGCCGGCGAGGAGCGCCCCGTAGAAGTGCACCGTCCAGGCCGGGACGTTGGGCAGGACAAGGCCGACCCGGTCGCCCGGCTCCAGGCCTTCAGCGTGCAGCCATCGGGCGACCGCTGAGGCCTGCGTCAGGAGGGCGGTGTAGTCGAGGACGTCGTCGTCGAGGCGTACGGCCGGACGGTCTGGATGCCGCTGTGCCGCGTCGATCAGGTGGTGGGAGAGGTTCACCGCAGGACTCCTGCGGGTTCGGCGTCGAGGACCTGGCCGCGGGTCTCGCGCAGGGCGAGGAGGCACGCGGTGCTGAGCACGGCCAGGACCGTCACGAAGCCGGCTAGGCCGCTGGTGCCCCAACGCTCCAGCAGCGCACCTCCGATCACGAGCGGCAGTGCGCCGCCGATGATCCCGGCCAGGTTGTAGGCCATCCCGGCCCCGGTGTAGCGGTACTCCGCCCGGAACAGCTCAGGAAGGTACGCCGCGGCCGGCCCGTAGGGGATGCCGATCGCGATCATCAGGACCGCCATCGCCAGGGTGAACGAGGCGGCGTCGCCGGGGGTCAGGATCGCGAACGCCACCGGGCCGGCGACCAGGCCGAAGACCGTCCCGCTCATCAGCACGGCTCGTCGCCCGACCCGGTCGGAGAGCAGGGCGGACCCGATCACCGCGAGGCAGAGGACGAGGCCGGCCACCATGTTGGCCCTCAGCATCTGGTTGAGGGTGAGACCGAGCCCGTTCTCCTCGGGCGGCCTGGTGGCGATGCCGCCGAGGAAGACCACGGCGAGGTAGAAGGCGCCGAACGTCATCGCCAGCATTCCGCCGCCGAGCAGGATCTGCCTCCACTGGTCGCGCAGTGCGGCGGCGAACGGGAAGGACACCTTGGTCCGGGCGGCGGTGACCTTCGAGAACGACGGCGTCTCGGCGATGTTGAGCCGGACCCAGAGGCCGAGCGCGATGAGCACGATGCTGACCAGGAACGGCATCCGCCAGGCCCACTGCTGGAAGGCCGCCAGGCCGATCACCTGGATCGTGAGCAGGAAGGTCCCGCTGGCGAGGATCACGCCGAGGCCGGGGCCGAGCTGTGGGAACAGGCTGTAGCGCCCACGCTTGCCCTCCGCCGCGTACTCGGAGGTGAGCAGCGCCGCGCCTGCCCACTCGCCGCCGAGGGCGGTGCCCTGCGTCGCCCGCAGGAGCACCAGCAGCAGCGGTGCCGCCGCGCCGATCGCGGCGGCCGTCGGGATCAGGCCGATCGCGAAGGTCGCTCCGCCCATCATGAGCAGCGTCGTCACCAGGGTGCGCTTGCGGCCCAGCCGGTCGCCGAAGTGCCCGAACACCACGGCGCCCAGCGGGCGGAAGACGAAGGCGACACCGAACGTCGCGACGGATGCCCAGGTGCCGGCGGCGGTGCCCAGCGAGGGGAAGAAGAGTGGTGCGAAGACCAGCGCGGCGGCGTAGCCGTAGATCAGGAAGTCGTAGAACTCGATGGTCGTGCCGACCAGCGATGCCATCGCGATCCGTGACATCGACGGGGTCTGGGTCGTTGTGGTCATATGCCTGCCTCTGCGTCCGTCCTGCCCTGGTGGGGCAGGATGTCGGGTGTGACAGGCATCACTGTGCGGCCGCGACCGGCCTCGACACCACGAGAACGAGCCACAGACCTCGTTGTGGTCGGCCCACAACTTCGGACGAGGGGATCCAGGTGAGCACCGATGCGATCAGGCGCATCGTCGCCGGCGTCCGAGACGGCCTGCCGGGGACCGTCGAGGTCTTCCTGACGCGCACCTGGGAGCAGGTGCCGGCCTATGCGGCCAGCCCGGACCCCAACCTGCGCAGCGATGTCGCCAGCCATGCCGAGGCGGTCTTCCGGGCGGTGCTCATCACCCTCGAGGAGGGGCGCGACGCGGTCCGTGAGGACTTCCACCTGAGCGCTGGCCAGGCGGCCAACCGGGTGCGCCAGGGCATCGCGCTCGCAGACTTCCTGCAGGCGTTCCGACTCGGTCAGGTCGCGTTGTGGGAGCGCATCGTCGAGATCGCCGCCCCCGACCCGGAGACCAGTCAGGCGGCGCTGGCCACGGCCTCGCACGTGATGCAGGTGATCGAGGTGGGCAGCACGGTCGCGGCCGAGGCCTATCTGAACACCCAGCAGCTCGAGCTCGCCGAAGGCGACCGGATCCGGCGGGACCTCGTCGAGGACCTCCTGGCCGGACGCGACGTCCCCGCGGGGCCCCGGCTCGAGGTCGCCCGCTCGTGCGGGCTCGAGCGCGACGGACGGGCGGCCGTGATCATCGCGGTGCCGGTGCGCCCGCTACGTGTCGGCCAGAGTCTGCGCGAAGCGCTCCGGATCATCCGCACCGAGCTCGGCCCGGCCCAGGAGGGCGTTGCGGTGATCCAGCAGGAGCAGATGATCGGGATCCTGCCGGTGGCCACCGACGACGTGCAGGCGCTGGTGCCCGATCTACGCCGGGTGCACCGCCAGCTCGCCCGTCAGGGCATCGACCTGGCGGTCGGTGTCAGCACCGTCCACCCCGGGTGGGCGTCGGTCCCGGCGGCGTACGCCGAGGCGGGGATCGCCCGTGACTCCCTGGCAGGGGAGCCGGGCGTGGTGGCCCTGCCCATGCTCTCGACGGTCGACTACCTGGTGCTGCGCGAGGACCCCACCGTGCGTCGGCTGATCCGTCCCGAGCTGCGCCAGTTCGTCACCGACGACCTCGCGCGCGACGGGGCGATGATCGAGACGATGCTCGCCTACGTCGCCAGCGACCTCAACGCCAAGCTCGCCGCCGAGCGGCTGCACATGCACGTCAACACCGCCTATTACCGGCTCGAGCGGATCGCCGAGCGCACCGGCTGCGACCTGCGCCGGTTCGCCGACGTCGAGGAGCTGATCTTCGCGATCCGGCTCCTCACCAAGCCTCGCGGGGTGTCGTGAGGGACACGCCCTACGCGGATGCCGGCTTGCGGCCGTAGAACCAGTAGACCGCCGCGCCGAGCAGATTGGTGCTTCCCCACAGTCGCCACAGCGTCCGCGGCCCGCGGATCTCGTCGTCGGAGCGCGTCTGCAGGTCACGCAGGATCACCGGGGCGACTGCCGCCTGGGCCACGAGCGCGCTGGTGGTCAGGATCGCCTTCTGCTTCTTGGTCAGTGCCATGGAGCCAGTCTTTGCCTTGGCTTGTGTCCAGTCAAGGAACCCACGTCTCACAAGAGTGTCGGCAGGTCTGCGGTGGAGGGGAGGAGGTGGGTGTGCGGCTCGGTGGCGAGCCGGTCGTGGGTGAAGGATCCGGTGGCGACGCCGACGACGAAGCCGGCCCCGGCGTTGGTGCCGGCACCGAGGTCGTTGGGGGTGTCACCGGCGACCAGCACACGGCGTACGTCGGTGACGCCGGTGGCCTCCATGCAGCGGAAGACGAGGTAGGGGGCGGGACGGCTGGCGGGGACGAGGTCGGAGGTGACGAGGGCATCCACGGTCGAATCGGGGTCGGGGCCGACGGTCCAGCCGAGGCCGTCGAGGATCGCGGCGGCGATCTCGGTGGAGTAGCCGGTCTGCAGTGCGACCTTCACCCCTCGCGAGCGCAGCGTCGCGAACATCTCGGGCACACCCGGGAACGGCCGCGGCGGGGTCTCCCGGTAGGCGGTGACGAGGCGCTCGCCGAAGCCGTCGAAGATCTTGTCGACCTGGGCGGTGTCCGGGTCCTGGCCGAGTCCGCGCAGCAGCCCCTGGATCGCCTCCCACTTCGAGGTGCCCTTCCAGGCCAGCAGCAGGTCGTGGGGGACCGGCTCACCCGCGGCGTCGGCGACGGTCGACTCGAGCACGTCGTAGACCAGCCCACCCTCGTCGACGGTGGTGCCGGCCATGTCGAGGGCGGCAAGATCGAAGCTCACGAGATCTCCTTGAGGATGCGTACGTCGGTGCGGATCCCCGCCGCGGACGGGCGGGTGTTGTCGATGGTGAACGTGACGCGGTCGGGCCGGTAGCGGTCGTCGGCGTACTCCAGCGGGGTGCCGTCGGCGGCGGTCGCCCGTCGGCGTTCGCGCAGCAGCGGGCTGCCGATCGAGATGTCGAGCAGGTCGGCGTCGGTCTCGTCGGCCGCGACCGCGTCCATGGTGTGCCGGGCCGCGTGCAGGTCGATGCCGGCCGCGGTCAGGTATCCGTAGAGCGAGCCGGTGTCGGGGTCGAAGTCGAACAGCAGCCGTCCGACGCGTTCGACGAACGTGCTGCGCTCGAGCATCGCGGGCTGGCCGTCGAGCAGGCGGAGCCGGAGCACGTCGACGACGGGGTCGCCCTCGTCGATGCCGAGCGCCTCGGCGGCGGTCGCGGTGGCGCCGCGCCGGGCGACCTCGATGGTGCGCTGGCCCGGGGTGCGTCCGATCTGCCGCACCCATGCGCTGAACGAGATCAGCTGCTCGAAGGGCTGACCGAGCGCGGTGTCGCGCACGGTCGGAGGACGTCCCTGGCCGCCGCTGAGCAGGCCCTCGCGGCGCAGGCTCGCCAGTGCCGTGCGGATCGTGCCGCGGGAGGCGCCGAACTGCTCGCACAGCTGTGCCTCGGAGGGGATCGGGGCGCCGGTCGGCAGCTCGCCGCCGATGATCCGGGCGCGGATGGCCTCGGCGACCTGGACGTGCAGCGGGCTACTCATGGGCAGCACGTTACAACTTGAACAGACAAGTGTAATGAAGCGCTTCGTGAACGCCCGGAAAACGCTCAGAGGATCAAACCTTGCGCAGGAAAACGACCGGTTAACTTGTCTGTACATGTTCGTCGGGACGGTTGACCGAGGCCGCCGCGAGACAGAAGTGTTCGGGCCGTGCCAACTCATACGACCACCCCCGACGGTGCCGCCGACCTCGTCGTCGTCGGTGCCGGGATCGTCGGCCTCGCGCATGCTGTCGAAGGGCTCGCGCGCGGCCTGAAGGTCCACGTCATCGAACGTGACGAGCGCGCCGTCGGCGCCTCGATCCGCAACTTCGGACACATCTGCACCACCGTGCAGTCGGGCCAGGCGCTCACCTACGCCCTCCCGGCCCGGGAGCGCTGGCTCGACCTCGCCGCGAAGGCGGGCTTCGAGGTCCGGGAGACCGGCACGGTGGTCCTCGCCCGCACGGAGGCCGAGATGGCGGTGCTCGAGGAGTTCGCGCGCTCCCGCGGCACCGACCAGGCCCGGCTGCTGGACGCAGGCGCCACCCGCGCGCTGTTCGCCCCGGCCGCCGCTGACGTACTCGGCGGCGCGCACCTGCCGCTGGACCTGAGGGTGGACCCGCGCGAGGCTCTGCCCGCGATCGCCGCGTGGCTGGAGTCCGAGGGCGTTCGGTTCAGCTGGTCGACCCACGTCGGCGCCATCGACCCGGCCGCGGGCGGGATCGACGTCCGCACCAGCCGCGGAACGATCCGTTCCGCCCGCGTCGTCCACGCCGCCGGCCATGACGTCGACCGGCTCTTCCCGCTGGTGGCCGAGGAGGAGGGCGTACGCCGCTGCCGGCTGCAGATGCTCGAGGTCGCCCCTCCGGGTGATGTCGAGATCGTGCCGGCGGTGCTGACCGGGCTCTCGATGCTGCGCTACGGCGGCTTCGCCGAGACCACCGCGGCCACCCGGCTGCGCCAGGAGATCGAGGCGACCAGCCCCGAGCTCCTCGACGTCGTCATGAACCTCATGCTCACCCAGCGCCCAGCGACGGCCGGCAGACCCGGCTCGATCGTCCTGGGCGACACCCACCACTACGACCGCACGCACCTGCCCTTCGACGACGAGTACGTCGCCGAGCTGGTGCTGCGGGAAGGGGCGCGGCTGCTCGGGGCTCCGCTCACCGTCCGACGTCGCTGGCGAGGGGTCTACGCCGACTCCCCGCGGACCGACTTCCTCGACCGCGAGCCGTTCCCGGGGCTCCGGGTCGTCTCGGTGACCTCGGGCATCGGCATGACCACAGCGCTGGGCCTCGCGCCCACCGTCCTCGACCAGCTGTTCTGACCACAGGAGAAACCGAACATGTCCACGCTGCGCTCCCTCACCGCCCTTGCCGGCGCCGCCACCTTGACCCTCGCCCTGGCCGCCTGCGGCAGCGAGGCGACGACCCAGAAGGCTGCCGCCGGCGGCGAGGTCGGTCCCGACCAGATCTGCCCCGACGGCACCCTGACGATGGGCGTCGAGCCCTTCGAGGACCCCAAGACCCTGATCCCCGTCTACGAGACCCTGGGCAAGGCCCTCGGCGAAGAGCTCGGCTGCGAGGTCGAGGTGCAGATCTCCGACACGTACGTCGCCGAGATCCTGGCCATGCAGAACGGCAAGCTCGACATCGGCCAGTTCGGGCCGCTGGGCTACGTCTTCGCCCAGAAGCAGGCCGGCGCGACGCCGCTGGCCTCCTTCGCGGGCGAGGACGGCAAGGTCTCCTCCTACACGGGCGGCATCTGGGTGCCCAAGGACTCGCCGATCGAGTCCGTCGAGGACCTCGCGGGGACGACCCTGGCACTGTCCGAGTCCGGCTCCACCTCCGGTGACGCGGTGCCCCGTAAGGCGCTCATCGACGCCGGGATCGAGAAGGACGTCAAGGCCGAGTACGCCGGTGGCCACACCGAGGCGCTGCTGGCCCTGGTCAACGGCAAGGTCGACGCCGCCGAGATCAACAGCCAGACGCTCGCCTCGGCGACCGCGGAGGGACAGTTCGACGAGTCCGCCTTCCGCCAGGTCTGGACGTCCGAGCCGATCCTCAACGACCCGATCGCCGCGGGTCCGAACATGGCGCCGGAGGTGTCCGCGGCCGTCCAGGAGGCGCTCGTGAACCTGCCCGCCGACGCTGTCGCCGAGATCGGCGAGTACCTCGACTTCACCCCGCCCGCCGGCAAGCCGGCGCTGGTGGCGGTCACCGAGGAGGACTACCAGCCGGTCTCCGAGCTCGCCGAGGCCCTCGACCTGACCACGGACGACCTGTGAGCGAGCGCAGCGAGCGAACCATGGGGCGTACGCCGGCGCCTTCGTACGATGGCGCTTGCGCTACGGAGGTGTCGGCGTGATGCGCGCTGACCACCTCTCCGCCGCCGCGACGCTGCGGGTCGACGGGCTGCGCAAGGCGTTCGGCGAGAAGACGGTCCTCGACGGCCTCACGTTCGACGTCTCCTCCGGGGAGGTGGTCAGCCTCCTGGGCGCCAACGGCTCCGGCAAGTCCACGTCGCTGCGATGCGTGGTCGGCCTGGAGCGCCCCGACGCCGGCACGATCGTGGTCGACGGCGTGACCGGGAAGCCCGGTGAGGCCATGCCGACGGTCGCGATGGTCTTCCAGAAGATCCACCTGGTGCCCCGTCGCAGCGTGCTCGACAACGTCTGCGCGGGCGCGCTGGGCCGGCTCGGCCTGAGCCGGTCCTGGTCCGTGCTCGCCTTCCCGCGCGAGCTGCAGGAGGAGGCGATGGCCTGCCTGGACCGGGTCGGTCTCGCCGACAGGGCCCGGGAGAAGGCCGGTCGCCTCTCCGGCGGCCAGCAGCAGCGGGTCGCCGTCGCCCGGGCGCTGTGCCAGCGAGCCAAGGTGCTGCTCGCCGACGAGCCGGTCTCCGCGCTCGACCCGGCCGCCTCCGAGCAGGTCATGAACCTGCTCCGCTCGCTGGCCGACGACGACGGCCTCGCCGTCGCCGCCGTCCTGCACCAGCCGGACCTGGCACGACGCTTCTCCGACCGGATCCTCGGCCTGGCCGGAGGTTCCCTGGTCTTCGACAGCCCCGCGGCCGAGGTCGACGACGACACCGTCGCCGGGCTCTACCGGCCCGCCCTGGAGGCGCTGGAGGCGGCCGAGGCCGCCCGTACGAAGGAATTCGCATGAGCATCGCGACAAGGCCACCCGAGCAGGCCGTCCCGCCCCGGTTCCGTCCCTCCGGGATCGCGGTCGGAGTGGCTATCACTCTCGGTCTGATCATCGTGCACTGGTACGCCGCGGTGCAGACCAACACCTCGCCCAAGGAGCTGATCGAGGGCTGGCGGGGCCTGTGGAACTTCCTGTTCGGCCTCGACAAGACCTTCCCCAACGGCAAGACGATCCACCAGGACGGCGCCTTCCCCCTCGATCTGCGCTGGTCCGAGACGATCCGCCCCGGCCTGGAGTACTGCCTGCTGACGATCTGGATCGGCCTGCTCGGCACGACCCTGTCGATCCCGGCGGCGCTGCTGTTCGCGATCATCTCCTCGCGTACGACCAACCGGTTCGTGCCGCTGTGGCTGGCCGGGCGAGCGGTGATGTCGGTGCTGCGTGCGATTCCCGAGACGGTCTATGCGCTGATGTTCATCGCCGCGGTCGGCTTCGGGGCCTTCCCGGGTGTGATCGCGCTGGCGATCCACAACGTCGCGGTGATGGGCAAGCTGTGGTCGGAGTCGATGGACGAGGTCGACCAGGGGCCGGTGGAGGCGCTGCGCGTCGCCGGTGCCTCGCCGGTCCAGACCGCCGCTCATGCGGTGCTGCCGGCGGTGATGCCCTCGCTGCTGGGTCTGCTGCTCTACCGGTTCGACACCAACGTACGGTCCTCCGTGATCCTCGGCACCGTCGGCGCCGGCGGCATCGGGTTCTTCATCAAGACCGAGGTGGACAGCTTCCACTTCGACACGATGATGACCTACGTCTGCATGGTGATCGTCCTGATCATCGTCATCGACCTGTTCAGCGCCTGGCTGCGCCGGAAGGTCGGCGCGGTCTGATGGCGCGGCTCGCGGTGTGGCGTGGTGGCGCCGAGGTGACGCTGGAGACCGTGGACCTGCCGGTGCCGGGTCCGGGGGAGACGTTGGTCGAGATCGACCTGGCGACGGTGTGCGGCTCCGACCACCACACGGTCTCCGGCCGGCGTCCCGGTGCCTGCCCGAGCGTGCTCGGGCACGAGGGCGTCGGGCGGATCGTTGGCACCGGCCGGCGCGTGGTCTGGGGCGTCACCGTCTCCTGCGGGAGCTGTGACCGCTGCCTTCGGGGGCTCACCGCGAAGTGCCGCTCGGTGCGCAAGCTCGGGCACGAGACCTACCAGCCGGCCTGGCCGCTGTCGGGCACCTATGCGACCCACCTGCTCCTGCCCGCCGGCACCGCCGTCGTCCCGGTCCCCGACACCATGGCCGACGAGGTCGCCGCGCCGGCCGGGTGCGCCACCGCCACGGTGATGGCGGCCCTGGAACGGGCCGGTTCGCTGCGCGGGAAGCGGGTGCTGGTGGTCGGCGCCGGGATGCTCGGGCTCACCGCGATGGCCGCCGCGGCGGACGCAGGCGCGGCCGAGATCGTGGCGAGCGACGTCGAGCCCTCCCGGCTGGAGCTGGCCGTCGGCTTCGGCGCGACCTCGACGCTCCGCGCGGGTCAGGCGCCTGCGCCGGTCGACGTGGCGTTGGACTTCTCCGGCGCCGCGTCGGCGGTGGAGGCGGCGTTCGGGGCGCTCGACATCGGCGGCTCCCTCGTCCTGGTGGGCTCGGTCTCACCGGGGCGCGCGATCTCGGTCGACCCCGAGTCGATCGTGCGGGGCTGGCGGACGGTCAGCGGCGTACACAACTACGAGCCGCGCCATCTGGAACAGGCGGTCGCCTTCCTCGCCGCGTCCGAGCGCCCGTGGGCGGAGCTGGTCGAGGAGCCCGTCGGGCTCGAGCAGGTCGGTGACGTACTGAGGAGCGAGCTGGGTAGACCGCGGGCATCGGTGCGTCCGCGCAGCGACCCGAGCTAGCATCGGCCACCCGTCCTGTGTCAGGAGGACACGTGCAACGTGGTGAAGTCTGGTGGGTGGAGTTCGACGAGCGGCGGCCGGTCGTGCTGCTCTCGGGAGACGATGCGTCCGGGATCCAGGTGATGCAGGTCGTCGATCCGGCGGGCGTCGACATCACCGGTCTGGGCGTCGAGGTGGCGGTGGGCGCCGGGGAAGGACTGCCCTTCGAAGGCGTGCTCCGGGTCGCGTTGCCGCGCCCGGGCGCGACGCCTTGCACGTGGCTGACGACCCTGTCGCGGGACGACCTGATCGAGCGGGCAGGTGTCCTGACCTCCGCGAAGCTCGATGAGATCGACGACGCCCTCCGTCTCGGTGGCGTGGTCGGTCCGCCCAGCTGATCGACCGGGCCGGAGTACTAGGCTCGCGCCCCATGACCGAGTTCGCCGCTGTGATCCTTGTCGACCGTCGTGGCTGGGTGCTGCTCCAGGAACGTGACGAGCGCCCCGTGATCGCGCCGGAGAAGTGGGCCTTCTGCGGTGGCCACCTGGAGGCGGGGGAGAACCCGCTGGCCGGCGCGGTGCGCGAGCTCGAGGAGGAGACCGAGGTCCGGATCAGCCCCGACGACCTGCAGCTGCTCGGCGTCCATGACGTCCACCACCCCGAGACCGGGACCGACGACAAGCTCCACCTGTACGCAGCGGGGATCGACCTCACCGACGCCGACATCGTCTGCCACGAGGGCCGACAGATCGTCTTCGTCGACCCAGCGACAGTGCCTGACCTGGACCTCAGCGACTCGGCCCGGATCGGGCTGACACCCTTCCTCGGATCGCCCCAGCACGCGGCCCTATCCGGGTCGAGGGCCCTCAGGGTGGAGACGTAGAATCCCCTCTTATGGGTCTCCTCGAACGCATCGCCGCGCCGCAGGATCTTCGTGATCTCTCCGACGACCAGCTCGAGCTCCTCGCGAGCGAGATCCGGGACCTGATGATCCGGACCGTGGCCACCAACACCGGCCACCTGGGACCGAACCTCGGCGTAGTCGAGCTGACGCTGGCCATGCACCGGGTCTTCGACAGCCCGCGCGACAAGATCGTCTTCGACACCGGCCACCAGTCCTACGTCCACAAGCTCGTCACCGGCCGAGCCGGCGACTTCGGCACGCTGCGCCGCGAGGGCGGGATGAGCGGCTATCCCAGCCAGGCCGAGTCCGACCACGACGTGGTCGAGAACTCGCATGCCTCCACCGCGCTCTCCTACGCCGACGGGCTGGCCAAGGCCTTCACGATCCGCGGCGAGGACCGTCACGTGGTCGCCGTGATCGGCGACGGCGCGCTGACCGGTGGGATGGCCTGGGAGGCGCTCAACAACATCGCGATCCAGCACGACTCCAAGCTGGTCATCGTGGTCAACGACAACGGCCGCTCCTACACCCCGACCATCGGTGGCCTGGCAACGGCGCTGACCTCGCTGCGGACGAACCCCCGCTACGAGGTGCTCCTCGACATGGTCAAGCGCCGCCTCAACGCGGTGCCCGGGATCGGCTCGATGGCCTACGACGCGCTGCATGCGGTCAAGAAGGGGCTCAAGGACGCGGTCGCGCCCCAGGGCCTGTTCGAGGACCTCGGCCTGAAGTACGTCGGCCCCGTCGACGGCCACGACCGGCACGCGGTCGAGCAGGCGCTGGCCTCGGCCAAGCGGTTCGGCGGTCCGGTGATCGTGCACGCGATCACCCGCAAGGGCTACGGCTACGACCCGGCCGAGCGCCACGAGGCCGACCAGTTCCACTCGCCGGGTCCCTTCGACGTCCAGACCGGGGCCGAGAAGCCCAAGGGCCGGATCTGGACCGACCACTTCTCCGACGCGATGATCCGGCTGGGGGAGAGCCGCCAGGACATCGTCGCGATCACCGCGGCGATGATGCACCCGGTCGGTCTCGACGCGTTCCAGGCCAAGTTCCCCGAGCGCACCTTCGACGTCGGGATCGCCGAGCAGCACGCAGCCACCTCGGCGGCCGGCCTGGCGATGGGTGGCCTGCACCCGGTCTTCGCGGTCTACGCGACCTTCCTCAACCGCGCCTTCGACCAGGTCCTGATGGACTGCGCCCTGCACCGGGCGGGGGTGACGTTCGTCCTCGACCGCTCCGGGGTCACCGGCGACGACGGTGCCTCCCACAACGGGATGTGGGACATGTCGCTCCTCCAGGTCGTCCCCGGGCTCCGCCTGGCCGCGCCGCGCGACATCGCTCGCCTCAACGAGCTCCTCGACGAGGCCGTCGAGGTCGAAGACGCGCCCACGGTCGTACGCTTCCCGAAGGGCCCGCCGCCCGAGGACATCCCCACCATCGCCAAGCTCGGTGACGCCGACGTACTCGTGCGCAACGGCACCAAGGACGTCCTGGTCCTCGGGGTCGGCTCCATGGCCGAGGTCGCCGTGGGCGTCGCCGAGCGGCTCACCGCCCAGGGCATCGGCGTGACCGTCGTCGACCCGCGCTGGGTCAAGCCGATCGACCCGGCCCTCATCGAGGCGGCCGCCGACCACAGCCTGGTCGTCACCATCGAGGACAACGGCGTCGCGGGCGGCGTCGGCGCGTCCTTCCTGCAGGCGCTGACCGCTGCCGAGGTACGCACGCCGGTGAAGATCCACGGCATCCCGCAGGAGTTCCTCGACCACGCCAAGCGCCCCAAGATCCTGGAGAGCATCGGCCTGACCCCCCAAGCGGTCGCGCTCGACACCATCGAGCGCCTCGGCTCCCTGGCCCCCGCGCCGCTGCCCCGAGACGTCAGTATCTGACTCCGAGACGTCGAATTTTGACTCGGGCAGTCGGTCTCTCTGGTCGAGCCCCTGGCGAAGTTCGGCTGATGTGGGCTTAGAGTGGGGTCTGTCGGGGGCGACGAGGGCTCTCGGTAATGTCACCACACAGCACTCGGGGGATCCAATGCTCTATGACGACCTCGTGGCCGAATTCCGTTGGTCACCTGAGCAGATGTCGGCGCCGTTCGATCTCAGGGCGGCGGATGAACAGATCCGCAAGAGGATCGAGGGCCGGCGCGGATCGGCTCAGGCCACGGGCCGCCAGCAGCGGCCCCGCGCGCGGCAGAACGTGGGCACCCCGGAGACGGCGATCGGCGGCGGCAAGGTGACCACCGACAAGGCCTGAGTCCCTGCTGACGTACGTCCGGGCCCGACCCGGCCCCAGCATGGGACCGCCCCCGACCGATCAGATCGGTCGGGGGCGGACTTGCGTCGGTCAGTGGAACTTCTTGCCGGTGACCTTCTCGGAGATGCCCTCGCGGTCGAGGAGCTGGGTGATGCCGCCGTTCCAGAACTGGAAGCCGGCACCGGTGATCATCGCGAGGTCGATGTCCTCGGCGGCCTGGGCGACGCCCTCCTCGAGCATCCGGCCGATCTCGTCGGCGATCGCCTCCAGGGACTGCTGGCGGGCCTCCTCGGCGGTCTTGACCACATCGCCGGAGACGAGCAGCGCCTCGACCTCGGGATCGAGAGTGCGCCCGTCGGGACCGAAGAAGGAGCTCTTCTTGGCCTCGACGACCCGGTGGAGGTTCTCGGAGAGGTAGAACCGGTCCGGGAAGGCCTTCGCGAGCGTCTCGTTGTTGTGGTACGCGATCGCCGGACCGACCAGGCCGATCAGCGCGAACGGGCCCATCGGCGCGACCCCGGCGAAGGCGGACTCGACGACGTCGACAGGGGTGCCCTCGTCGGCGACCTTGGAGACCTCGCCCATGAAGCGGCCCAGGAGCCGGTTCACGATGAAGGACGGGCTGTCCTTGACCAGGATCGAGGTCTTCTTCAGCGACTTCGAGACCGAGAACGCCGTGGCCAGGGCCGCGTCGGAGGTCTTCTCGCCCTTGATGATCTCGAGCAGCGGCATCACCGCGACCGGGTTGAAGAAGTGGAAGCCCACGACCCGCTCGGGGTTCTTCAGCTCCGATGCCATCTCGGTGATCGAGAGGCTCGAGGTGTTCGTGGCGAAGACTGCGGTCTCCGGCGCGACGGCCTCGGCGTTGGCGAAGACGGTCTTCTTGACGCCCATCTCCTCGAAGACGGCCTCGATGATGAAGTCGGCGTCGGAGAAGGACTCCTCGTAGTCGACCGAGGCCGTCACGAGCGCCTTGAGGCGGTTGGTCGCGTCCTGGCTCGCCCGGCCCTTGGCCAGCTTCTTGTCGAGCTCGGCGTGGACGTACGCCACACCCTTGTCGGCACGCTCCTGGTCGAGGTCGACCATGACGACCGGCACCTTGAGGCGCTGGACGAAGAGCAGAGCGAACTGCGAGGCCATCAGTCCGGCACCGATGATGCCGACCTTGGTGACCTTCTGCGCGAGCGCCTTGTCGGGGGCACCGGCGGGGCGCTTGGCGCGCTTCTGCACCAGGTCGAAGGAGTAGAGCGAGGCGAGCAGCTGCGGGGTCTTCGACATCGCCACGAGGGCGTCGTCCTCGGCCGCGAAGCCCTCGTCACGGGTCGCCGTCTTGGCCAGGGTGAGCAGCTCGACGGCCTTCTTGGCGGCCGGGGAGGCGTCACCGGTCTTGGCCCAGGCGAAGAAGCCGGCGTTCTTGGTCGCCTCGTCCCAGCCCTCGCCCCGGTCGATCTCCTCGCGGGTGACGGTGACGTCACCGGTCAGCACCTTGTCGGCCCACAGCAGCGACTGCTCGAGGTAGTCGGCGCCGCCGAACATCGCGTCCGCGATGCCCAGGTCGAAGGCCTCGGTGCCCTTGAGCACCTTGCCGTTGTTGAGCGGGTTCTCGATGAAGACCTTGGCAGCCTTGGCCGGTCCGATCAGGTTCGGCAGCAGGTAGCCACCGCCCCAGCCCGGGATCAGGCCGAGCATGACCTCGGGCAGGCCGACGGCCGGCACCGAGTCCTGGATCGTGCGGTAGTCGGCGTGCAGCGCGACCTCGAGGCCGCCACCGAGCGCGAGCCCGTTGATGAACCCGAACGACGGCTTCTTCGTCGTGCCGTCGCCATCGCCCAGCTTGCGGAAGACCGCGTGACCGAGCTCGGCGATCGTACGGATCCCGTCGGGGCCGCCCGCCTGCAGCGAGGTCAGGTCGGCGCCGGCTGCGAGGATGAACGGCTTGCCGGTCACCGCGATCGCGTCGATCGAGTCGTCGACCAGGGCCGCGTCGTACGCCGTGTTGAGCTCGACCAGCGACCTCGGCCCGAAGGTGTTCGGGCGGGTGTGGTCGTGGCCGTTGTCGAGGGTGACCAGGCCCAGGACCTTGCCGGAGGGCAGGGTGACCTTCGCCAGCTTGGCCGCGGTCACGACCTCGTCGTCGGAGAAGAGCTTCTCGACATCAGCGAGAAGGGTGTTGATGCCAGTCACTTGGCGTCTCCGTTCCAGTGAGGGTTCTCCCAGATGACCGTGCCGCCCATACCCAGGCCGATGCACATGGTGGTGAGGCCGTAGCGGACCTCGGGGCGCTCCTCGAACTGGCGCGCGAGCTGGATCATCAGCCGCACACCGGAGGAGGCCAGCGGGTGACCGAACGCGATCGCGCCGCCGTAGGGGTTCACGCGCTCGTCGTCCTCGGCGATGCCGAAGTGGTCCAGGAACGCGAGCACCTGGATGGCGAACGCCTCGTTGACCTCGAAGGCCTCGATGTCGTCGATCGTGAGCCCGGCCTTGGCCAGCGCCTTCTCGGTCGAGGGGATCGGGCCGACGGCCATCACCTCGGGGGCGACGCCGGCGAAGGCGTACGACACCAGCCGCATCTTGATCGGCAGACCGAGCTCGCGGGCGACTTCCTCGGAGGCCAGCAGCGAGGCGGTCGCGCCGTCGTTGATGCCCGCCGCGTTGCCCGCGGTGACGCGGCCGTGCGGGCGGAACGGGGTCTTCAGCTTGGCCAGGTCCGCAGGAGTGGTGCCGGGACGCATCGGCTCGTCGGTGGTGGCCAGGCCCCAGCCGTTCTCGGCCGAGCGGGTGGCGACGGGGACCAGGTCGGGCTGGATCTTGCCGTCGGCGTACGCCTTGGCCGCCAGCTCCTGGGAGCGGACGGCGAACGCGTCGGTGCGCTCCTTGGTGATCGCCGGGTAGCGGTCGTGGACGTTCTCGGCGGTGTTGCCCATGACGAGCGCCGAGGGGTCGACGAGCTTCTCGGAGATGATCCGCGGGTTGGGGTCGACGCCCTCACCCATCGGGTGGCGGCCCATGTGCTCGACACCGCCGGCGATGACGACGTCGTAGGCGCCGAAGGCGATGCCGCCGGCGGTCGTGGTGACGGCGGTCATCGCGCCGGCGCACATGCGGTCGATCGCGTAGCCCGGGACGGACTGCGGGAGCCCGGCGAGCAGGCCCGCGGTGCGGCCGATCGTCAGGCCCTGGTCGCCGATCTGGGTGGTCGCGGCGATGGCGACCTCGTCGATCCGCTCGGGGGGAAGCTCGGGGTTGCGGCGCGTGAGCTCACGGATGAGCTTGACGACCAGGTCGTCTGCGCGGGTCTCGGCGTACTGGCCCTTGGCCTTGCCGAAAGGTGTGCGTACGCCGTCGACGAAGACGACTTCTCGCAGCTGTCGGGTCACCGTGTCACTCCATGTGGGTTGCCGGTCGTTGCCGCCGGGCGGCGCTGTTGGTGCGGGCACGGGTAGTGCCCGTCGCCTACATTACCCGCTAGTAACAACGGCCGCACCGAGGGGGAGGTCACACCGCCTCTCGTAGCGGAGGCCGCCGGTCCCCGCGCGTCGGCTTGGGAATAACCTGGGCGTCCAGAATGCTGCGCTGTCGTCATGTGGAAGCGTGTATTGAGAAGGTTGAGCCCCAGGGTCGAGATCCCTGGCGAGGCAGGCGACGACAAGGTCCGCGAGGGCCTGACGCAACGGGAGGAGACACCGATGGCCGGATCACGACTGGTGCACATCGTGGACGACCTGCCCGAGGAGATCATCCTTGCCGGTGGGGACCAGCTGCCGCTGGTGGTCGTCCTGGACGGCTTCCTCGACGCGGGCAAGGCCGCCGAGCGGGCCGCGGCCCATCTGATCCAGACCTCGAGGCGAGCGCCGGTCGTGGCGACCTTCGACGTCGACGAGCTCCACGACTACCGGGCCCGACGCCCGGCGATCTCGTTCGTCAGCGACCACTACGAGTCTTTCGACGCCCCGCGGCTGGTCGTCCGGCTGCTCAAGGACACCGGCGAGACCCCCTACCTCCTGCTGCACGGCCCCGAGCCGGACAACCGCTGGGAGGCCTTCGCCGCCGCCGTACGCGAGGTCGTCGAGCGCCTCGGCGTGACCGAGGTGATCGCGCTGGCCTCGGTGCCGATGGCGGTGCCGCACACCCGGCCGCTGACCACGACCAGGCACGCCAACGACCCGGCGCAGGAGCTCGCCGGCCAGGTCTGGGAGAGCCCCTGGAAGGGTGAGATCCGGATCCCGGCCTCGGCCCAGGCCCTGGTGGAGGTACGCCTGGGGGAGTGGGGCCACCCGGCGGGCGGCTTCGTGGTGCACATGCCGCACTACCTGGCCCAGAGCGACTACCCGGCAGCGGCGGTCGTGCTCGTCGACGCGCTCGAGCGCGCGGCCAAGCTGACGATCCCGGTCTCCGACCTGGAGGCCGAGGCCCAGCTCCGCGAGGAGGAGATCGCCTCCTACATCGAGGACAATGCCGAGGTGCGGGAGGTCGTGGCTGCTCTCGAGCAGCAGTACGACACCTTCCAGCGCGGCGAGGAGTCCGGGCGCTCGCTCCTGGCTCCCGACGAGCCGCTGCCGACCGGCGACGAGCTCGGCGAGCAGTTCGAGCAGTTCCTGGCCGGGCTGAACGGCCCCGACCCCGATGACAGCTCTGAGAAGGATTGAGAGACACTCACTCACATGACGACCGACGCCGTAGCGGCGGATCAGGCAGTGGCCGAGCTGGTAGGCGTGCTCGACCTGGTCGAGATCGACAAGGACCTCTTCCACGGTGCCACCACGACCCGCAACTCACGGGGCCGCGCCTACGGCGGCCAGGTGGCCGCCCAGGCGCTGATGGCCGCGGTGCGGTCGGCCGACCCGGCCTTCACCGTGCACTCGATGCACTCCTACTTCCTGCTGCCGGGCGACCCGTCCTACCCGATCGTCTACGACGTCGAGCGGATCCGTGACGGGCGCTCCTTCGAGACCAGGCGGGTGAGCGCGCGCCAGAAGGGGCGCGACATCTACTACCTCACCGCCAACTTCCAGCGCGAGGAGACCGGCTTCGAGCACCAGGACGCGATGCCGTCGGTGCCGCCGCCGGAGAAGTGCATCGACTTCCTCAAGATGATGGCCGATTCCGGCAGTCCCGAGGCGGTCTCGCTGGCGCGCGAGTGGGAGGCGGTCGAGATCCGCGCCGTCGGCAACTCGCTGCTCGGCCTCGAGCCCGACCCGGCACGCCCCTCGCAGCAGCGCCTCTGGATCCGCCTGGGCGCCTCGCTCCCCGACGACCCCGACACCCAGCGCGGCGCCTTCACCTGGGCCTCCGACATCTCGCTCCTGGGCGCCTCCCTGGCCGCCCACTCGCTGGACCACAAGGGCATCCAGATGGCCTCCTTGGACCACACCATCTGGTTCCACCGCCCCTTCCGCGCCGACGAGTGGTGGCTCTACGACCAGGAGAGCCCCTCGGCCTTCGGCGGCCGTGGCCTCTCCATCGGCCGCGTCTTCACCGCCGACGGGGTGCTGGCGGCGACCGTCGCCCAGGAAGGCCTCATCCGCCCACCCCGCGCCTGACACCCGCCGACTCGGCGCGTCTGTCCCGGATTCCGGCGCCGAGTCGGCGCATCTGTCCGCCGTGGCGCCCGTAGGGCAACGCGCTATCGCACACCGTGGTTGCCTGCCGCGATAGCGCATCCGACCGGCGGGCTAGGGTGACGGACGTGGATCAGATCACCGTGTACGAGAAGCCGACCTGCACGACGTGTCGGAACCTGTTCGTCCTCCTCAAGGAGGAGGGGATCGACTTCGAGAAGGTCGACTACCACGTGCTCGGCCTGCGTGCCGAGGAGGTCAGGGACATCCTGGCGAAGACCGGCCTGAGCGCTCGCGACGTGCTGCGCAAGCGCGAGCCGGTCTACAAGGAGCTCGACCTGGGCAACCGCGACCTCTCCGAGGACGAGTTGGTCGAGCTGATGGTGAAGCACCCGGCCCTGATGGAGCGCCCGATAGTGCTCAAGGGCGACCGCGGCGTGCTCGCCCGGCCGATCGAGAAGGTCCGCGAGCTGTTCTGAGCCGGCTCCCGACGGCGCCCAGGAAGGTCCCGATCCGGGCACGGTGGTCCCAGACCATCGTGCCCAGCGACCAGAGGCTGAAGCCGAGCACCGCGGCGCCGGCGAGGCTGAGTGCCGCGGGGCCCGCCGCGGTCCAGCGCAGCTGGGTCACCAGCAGCACCGCCGCTCCGGTCGCGCCGGCGAGACCGACAAGGCGGTTGGTCCAGCCGCGTACGCCGCTCTCGCCGCCGCCGGTCACCGCATCGATCGCTCCGGTGAGGAACGTCAGCGGCAGGAAGATCCAGCCGACCCCGCGAGCGAGCCGGGCGCCGATGAGAAACCGCAGGAACCCGCCGTTGGTGCTCCCGCGGGCGAACTGCCGCAGCGCGCCGAGCGAGCGTGACCGGGTCAGCCCGAGCAGGGTCGTACGCAGGAACCGGACGTACGCGCTGCCCTTGCCGACCACGCCGCCGGCGCTCTTGGCGACCTTGCCGACGGCGAGCGCCCCTTCGCCCTCCTCGCCGAGCGAGGCGACGACCTGGCGGGTCGCCATGACCCGGGCCAGGTAGGCGGCGATCCGCGAGGTCAGGCTCTCGGGGAACTCGATGTCGTGGAGCGCCGCGGCGGTCGCGGCATCGGCCCGGGCGACCCGGGCGAGGGCTGCGGTGATGCTCACCGGGTGGGTCTGCGGGTCGTCGAGCAGCGGGTGGCCTGCGGCCACCGCGACCGCGGTCGCCTCAGTGAGCTCGGCCAGCGCGGCATCCAGGTTCGCGGCCCCGTCGTGCATCGCCCAGCGGGCGTGGCGCAGTGCCTTGAGGAGCAGCTCGCCGCTGCGTACCTCGGCGTCTCTCTCTTCCGGCGTGGCAGCGGTGAGCAGCCCCGGAACCTCGTGCAGGTGCGACTCGACAGCGTCGGCGGCATCGCGTACGCGACGGGCCGCCTCGGTCAGCGCCTTGGTCGACCAGCCGCCGACCTCGGCGAGGCCGGGCGGACCTGTCGGTGGGAGGTAGTCGTTCTCGGTCGGGCGCGGGCCGATCTCAGACTCCTGCTGGACAGGCGCGCCGAGGTCGGCCAGCCCGTCGACATAGGAACGGACCGCGGCGGCCAGGCGGGTCGAGAGCCACAGTGTCGCCTGTGCCGTCAACGAGCCCGGGAGGCCGCCGAGCACCGGCTCCATCGGGCCGGTGACATCGAGCTCGCCGAGCGTGGTCAGGAGGGTCGTTCGGTCGCCTGCAGACTGGTGGGGGTCAGCGTGCATGCGGATGTTCTATCGGCCCCGAGTGCGACGGGCAGCCGGCCCCCGTCGATCGCCAGCGCGGCGCGCTATCGCACACACTGGTCGGCACTCGCGATAGCGCACCCCGACACCAGCCCAAAGCACCCGTCGAGTCGGCTCGTCATGACGAGCCGACTCGACGGGCTTGGTCACAGGCGCAGGCGCTCGACGGACTGGCCGGTGGTGCGGGTGATGAGGTCGACGTCGTTGTCGGCGTGGAGGACCGTGAGTTCGGCCTCCTCCGCGACCGCTGCGACGAGCAGGTCTGGGACCGACGGCGCCCGGTGGCGGCCCTCGCGCAGCACGATGCGCTGGATCTCCAGCGCCCGTGCCTCCGTACGCGGCGTGAGGGTCGCGAGCGGCATGTGGATGATCGGCACGTCCTCGACGAGGTCGGACCATTCCCGCTCCGAGCGGGCCAGGTGGCCGATCTCGAGCAGGGTCGTGGTGGTGATGCGTACTTGTCCCAGCTCGATCAGGCGGGACCACTTCTCAGCATCGGGGCTGGTGGACATCCGGGCGAGCGCCGAGCGGTGCACCAACCAGGGTCGAGCTACGACCATGCGTCACGCATCAGACCCCGGTCGGCGAGCGGGGCGAACTTCGCGAAGTCGCCGCCGGCCACGGGTCGCGCCGGTGGCAGCGGACGCAGTGCGTCGGGCGTGAACCATCGGCGGAGATACTCGTTGCGGGTCAGCCCGAGCCGCGTCGCCTCGGTGTCGATGCGCGCGAGCTCGTCATCCGAGAGGCCTCGGATCAGTACGTCGGACATGTCTGTCCACCTCCTGGACGCAAGATGGTAGCCCAGCGCGGGGCGTCCAGGTGGGATCAGGGCCGGGTCGCGCGGTGGACCCAGGTGGACTCGACCTCCATGCCGACGTGCACGTAGAGGTCCAGGGCGCCGGTTCGGGAGTCCGTCGACAGGGTCGCGCGCGTCGCTCCGTGGGCGCGGGCAGCGCCGAACGCGTCGGCGAGGAGCGCCTGGGCCAGGCCACGGTTGCGCTGGTCCTTGCGGGTGGCCAGCCTGCTGACGTACCCCTCGCGGCCGTCCTCGGTCATCACCAGCACCGCCGCGGCGACCACGGCGCTGTCAGGGCCGGTGACCACGCGGATGTTCCACGGCTCGGCGCCCGGTCGTCCGACGGTCGTGGCGACCCAGTCCGCGTAGGGCTCCCGCTCGCGCTCGGACCACTCCAGGAAGGCGTCCTCGATCACGGTCCACACCTGCTCGTGGTCCTGCGGTGTGGCCGCCCTGATGGCGTACGCCTCGGGCAGCTCCCGCACCGGGATCGCCGCGTCCTGCGGCAGCGCCAGCACCCAGGACTCCCAGCGCGGGAACCAGCCCAGGGACGCCAGCAGCCGGTCGCCGGGCGAGCCCTGGGGGACCGGCATGCCGATGACCGGCTCCCCGAGCTCACCAGCCTTCGCGGCGAGCCAGCCCGCCAGGGCGGTGCCGAGGCCGCGGCCCCAGTGGTCCGGATGCACCGCGGCGTCGGCCCGGGGGCCACCGGAGCACTCCGCGTAGCCGACCAGGTCGCCGGCGGTGTCGATGACACCGACCGTGCTGGCGGAGATGTCGAAGGACGGCCGCTGCCACTCCGAGACGATGTCGGCCAGCTCGATGACGACCTCGCCGACGGTGGCCAGCTCGTCGGCCGCCATCACCCGGGTGACGGCGGCAGCATCGGCCAGCGCCAACGGCCGCTCGGTGTAGCCGGTGGGAAGGATCATGGCGGTGGTCATGGGGCCCACGGTCCCACCTGCTCACCCCGACTCGCCACGGGTTATCGGGCCCGCGGCGTACGGTAGGCGATAGCAGCCGTCCTTCGCGCCGGCTCGGCGGCGCCGACCCCGTCAGGAGCAACGATGTTCCGGATCCGTATCGCCCTGCTCGCCGCGGCACTGGTCGCGGCCCTCGTCCCAGCCACGGCCGACGCGCACACGGTCTTCCCGAAGAGATTCGACCTCCCGCGCGGCTTCCAGCCCGAGGGCATCGCGATCGGAGGCGGGTCGACGGCCTGGTTCGGGTCGCGTGTGGACGGCGACATCTACCGCGTCGACCTGCGCACCGGGCGCGGCAAGGTGGTCTCCCAAGGCCCCGGCACCGCCACCGTCGGCCTCAAGGTCGACCGCCACGGTCGCCTCTTCGCCGCCGGCGGCCCCAGCGGCACCGCCAGGGTCATCGACACCCGCACCGGCCGGCTCCTCGCCGACCACCGGCTCACCACCGCGACCAGCTTCGTCAACGACGTCGTCCTCACCCGCCACAACGCGTGGTTCACCGACTCCCAGCAGGCCCAGCTCTACGCCGTGCCGCTCCGCGGAGGCCCGGTCCGCAGCCTCCCGCTCACCGGGGACTGGGAGCAGGTGGCGGGCTTCAACGCCAACGGCATCACCGCCACTCCGGACGGCCGCGGCCTGCTGGTGGTCAACTCGACCACGGGCCTCCTCCACCGCGTCGACCCGCGCAGCGGCGCGACCACCGTCGTCGACCTCGGTGGCGCCGGCCTCACCAACGGCGACGGCATGCTGCTGCTCGGCAGGACTCTGTACGTCGTCCGCAACCTCATCAACGAGATCGCCGTCATCCACCTCGACAAGTCCGGCTCCCGCGGCGTCCAGGTCGACACGCTGACGAGCGACGACTTCGACGTGCCGACGACCGTCGCCGCCTACCGCGACCGGCTCTACCTGCCCAACGCCCGGTTCACCACCCCGCCGGAGCCCGACACGCCCTACTGGGTCACCGCCGTTCGCCGCTGACTCGACGGCATGAAGCGGCACGAGAGCCGCCCTCGGTCAGCGAGCCGAGGGCGGCTCATCGTGCGCGGGCTCAGAGTGCGGTCGTACGCCCCACCAGATGGAGCGTGTCCGAGCCGCGCCTATGGAGCGAGAAGTCGTAGCCGTCCAGGTGCTTCAGCGACCCGAACGCGACCGAGGACGGCAGGAAGACCGGCTTCTTGAACGCCACGTCCACGCGTACGGAATCGGGCAGCCGGTTCTCCAGCGCCGCGATGCAGCGGGCCTTGGTCCACATCCCGTGCGCGATCTGCCGCTTGAAGCCCAGCGCCTTCGCGGTCAGCGGGTAGAGGTGGATCGGGTTGTAGTCGCCGGCGACCTTCGCGTAGCGCCGGCCGAGGTCGGCCCTGAGCGGGAAGACCGGCCCGGACGGGTCTACCTCGATCAGGTCGGACTTCCAGGACACGTCGGGGTTGCGCTTCCCGCGGACGAGGTACGTCGAGGTCGACTCCCACACGACCTCACCCTCGACGGTCGCGACGGTCAGGAACCGGTACGCCTTGCCGACCGGGTGCGGCTCGGGCTGCCCCACGGTGGCGGTCACCGAGACCGCCTCGCCGATCGAGATCGGGCGGTAGCCGCTGATCGAGTTCTCGATATGGACCATCCCCATCGCGGGTGAGGGGAAGTCGGGCGAGGACATCAGCGCCATGTGCAGCGGGAAGGCCAGCATGTGCGGGTAGGGGAGCGGCACGGTGTCCTTGATCGGGAAGCCGCACAGCTCGGCGTAGGCGTCGACCGCGCTCCGCTCGAGGACGACCGGTTCGCGGGTGAGACTGAGCTCCTCGTAGGGGACTCCGGTCTTCTTGATCCCCGGGAGCGCGTTGATGCCCGGGACGGCGGGCAGCGCCGCCCGGAGGAGCAGGCCGGGACCGGACCTACCGGTGAAGCTGGGCTCGATCCTGGGCGTGCTCATCAGGCCCCCAGCATCATCTGGCCGCACACCCGCACGACGTTCCCGTTGACGCCGGTCGATGCCGGCGAGGCGTACCAGGCGATGGTCTCGGCGACGTCGACCGGGAGGCCACCCTGGGCCATCGCGTTGAGCCGCTGGCCGACCTCACGCGTCGCGAACGGGACCGCCGCGGTCATCTGGGTGATGATGAAGCCCGGTGCGACCGCGTTGATCGTGATGCCGTCGGGAAGCTCCTCGGCCAGCGAGTCGACGAAGCCGATCACGGCGGCCTTCGAGGCGCCGTAGGAGGTCTGGCCGAGGTTGCCGGCGATACCGGCGATCGAGGAGACGCCGATGATGCGGCCGTTGGGGCGGACCAGCTTCTGCTCGAGCAGCTCCGCGGTGATCCGCTCCGGGGCGGTGATGTTGATGTCGAGGACCTTGCCGAAGCGGTCGGGCTTCTGGTTGGCCAGCTTCTTGTCGAGGGTGACGCCGGCGTTGTGGACGACGATGTCGATGCCGCCGAACTTCTCCTGGAGGTACTCCGCGATCTTGGCGGGCGCGTCCTCGGCGGTGATGTCGGCGGTGATGTAGTCGGGGGTGACCTTCTTCAGGTCGTCCTCGGCCGGCGGGATGTCCAGGCCGACGACGGTCGCACCGTCGCGCTGCAGCACCTTGGCGATCTCTTCGCCGATGCCGCGCGCGGCGCCGGTGACGAGGGCGACCTTGCCGGTCAGGGGCTTCTTCGGGTCGACCTGCTCGGCAGCGGGGGAGGCGTTCTTGGTGCCGATCCGCACGACCTGGCCGGAGACGTACGCACTCTTGGGGGAGAGCAGGAAGGCGAGGGTGGAGAGCAGCGAGCCCTCGAAGCCCTCGGCGACGTAGACGAGCTGGACGGTGCCGCCCTTGCCGATCTCCTTGCCGAGGCTGCGGGTGAAGCCCTCCAGTGCGCGTTGGGCGACCCGCTCGCCACCCTTGAGCTGCTCGGGCGGGGTGCCGATCACGACCACGCGCGGGTTGTTCTCCAGGCTGCGCAGCACCGGGGTGAAGAACTCCTGGAGCGCGACCAGGTCGGCGGTCGAGGTGAGCCCGGTGGCGTCGAAGACGAGGCCCTTGAGCTTGGTGCCCGGGGTCGCGGCGTCGGCCGAGGTGATGTCCAGCTCGCCCAGGAGCCCGCTCAGCGACTCGGCCAGACGACCACGTCCGCCGACGAGGACGGTGCCCTTCACGAGCGGGGCACCGGCTGCGTACCGCTCGAGCTTGGCGGGGCTCGGCAGCCCGAGGTTCTTGACGAGGACCTTGCCGATCGCCGACTGGGTGAAGCTCTGGTACTTGTCGCTCATGGTCTCTCTGATCCTTCTGAACGTGGTCTCTGGGGCGTACGTTGGTATGTTACCGGCCAGTTGTAACTACATGTGTAACTCGGTGTCCACTTTTCGTGATCTCCCTGACATACCCTTCTCCAAAGCGCTTCATCAGACAAGGATGAACTCATGACCACCACCCGTCGTGTCGCCATCGTGGGCGGCAACCGCATTCCTTTCGCCCGTTCCAACGGCGCGTATGCGACCGCGTCCAACCAGGAGATGTTCACCGCCGTCCTCGACGGTCTCGCCGCGCGCTTCGGCCTCGAGGGTGAGCGCATCGGTGAGGTCGCCTCCGGTGCGGTGCTCAAGCACTCGCGCGACTTCAACCTGACCCGCGAGTCCGTGCTCGGCTCGAAGCTGGCCCCCGAGACGGCCGCCGTCGACCTGCAGCAGGCCTGCGGCACCGGGCTCCAGGCGGCGACCTACATCGCCAACAAGATCGCGCTCGGCCAGCTCGACTCCGGTATCGCCGGCGGCACCGACACCACCTCCGACGCGCCGATCGCACTCGGTGAGAAGCTCCGCAAGGTGCTGCTCGAGGCCAACCGGGCCAAGACCAACATCGACCGCGTCAAGGCGTTCGCCAAGCTCCGACCCGCCGACGTCATCCCCAACATCCCGGCCAACGTCGAGCCGCGCACCAAGCTCTCCATGGGTGAGCACGCCGCGCTGACCGCGCAGGAGTGGGGCATCACTCGCGAGGCTCAGGACGAGCTGGCCGCCGCGTCGCACCAGAAGCTGGGCGCTGCGTACGAGGCCGGCTGGTTCGAGGACCAGATCACCCCGTTCCGCGGCCTGGAGAAGGACAACAACCTCCGCCCGGGCTCGACCGTGGAGAAGCTCTCGACCCTCAAGCCCGTCTTCGGGGTCAAGGGCGAGAACCCGACCATGACGGCCGGCAACTCCACGCCGCTGACCGACGGCGCCTCGGCCGTGCTCTTCGCGAGGGAGGAGTGGGCCGCCGCCAAGAACCTGCCGGTCCTGGCCTACTTCGTCGACGCCGAGGTCGCCGCTGTCGACTACATCGCCGGTGGCGAGGGCCTGCTGATGGCTCCCGCCTACGCCGTCCCGCGCCTCCTCGCCCGCAACGGCCTGACCTTCGACGACTTCGACTTCTTCGAGATCCACGAGGCCTTCGCCTCCCAGGTCCTCTCCACCCTGGCCGCCTGGGAGTCCCCGGACTTCTGCAAGGACAAGCTCGGCCTCGACGCCCCGCTCGGCTCGATCCCGCGCGAGAAGCTGAACGTCAAGGGCTCCAGCCTTGCCGCCGGCCACCCCTTCGCCGCCACCGGCGGCCGGATCATCAACAACCTCGCCAAGCTCCTCGATGAGAAGGGCTCCGGCCGCGGCCTGATCTCCGTCTGCGCCGCAGGCGGCCAGGGCGTCGTCGCCATCCTGGAGAAGTAGTCGAGGCGTCACCCCCGTCGGCCGAGGCGTCGCTCCCGTCGGCCGAGTTGGCACCGGATTGCCAACTCGGCCGACGTATCTGACGCTTCGGCTGTTGCCTCACCGCCGAATCGGCAGAAGTGGCGTGCCGACGAGAATGTAGTTGTGGGCGACGAAACTCGAGTTTCGTCGCCCACAACTACATTCTCGTCGCCCAGCTCTGACGTCTCGGCCGACGGAACTGACGTCTCGGCCGACGTACGTGACGGCTCGGCGCTATTTGGCGGTGAGGGCCAGGGCGGAGGTGACGAGGAAGTCGCGGACCTGGTCGGGGGAGACGGAGCCGACGGTGGGTACGCCGGGGGCGGACTCGGAGACCAGGATGCCGACGCGGGCGAGCTGGAGGGCGCCGAGGCCGGAGGCGTAGAGGGTGTTGGCGAGCAGGTTGGCGTCCTTGACGTGGAGCTCGCCGGAGGCGGCGCCGTCCTCGAAGACCGTGGTGAGGATGGTGAGGCAGCCGTTCATCGCCCGGCCGAGGCGGAACAGGGCGCTCTCGGAGAGCTCGTCGAGCAGGTCGGAGCCGCTGCGGCGCATCAGCGTCTGGGCGCAGTCGACGAAGGCCGGGTGCTCGATGCCGTAGTCGACGAAGGTGCCGACGACGTCGCGGACCACGTCGGTGGGTGCGCTGTCGCCCTCGGTCGCGGTCAGCATCCGCTCACGGAGCTCGTCGAGGTAGCCGACGAGGGTGAGTGCGAAGATCTCGTCCTTGCCGGTGAAGTGCCGGTAGACGATCGCGCGGTTGATCCCGACCGCCTTGGCGATGTCCTCGATCTGGGCGTCGCTGACGCCGCGCTCGTCGAAGATCTTGCGGGTGGCGGCGACGATGTCTGCCTCGCGGGCGCGGCGCCGGGCCGCGGCGGCCGAGCGGCGGCCGTCGGACTCGGGTCCGGATGGTCGAGTGCTCACAGGCACACTGTACGCGGTGTGCAACTCGGAGTTGCACTCCGAGTGTCGGTCCTCACGTCTGCCTAGTGCAGCAAGGCCCTCCGGGCACCCGCGATGTCGTCGGTGGTGACGTAGTCGACCCCCGCCACCGCGGCGCGGAGCACCGATGCGGTGCCGACCGCCGGCCAGGTGCCGACCTCGGCTCCCTGGCGACGGTAGCGGTCCACGAGGGCGGCTGAGAGCAGCCGGGTGTGGAGGTGCACCTGGGCGAAGCCGTGGCCGTAGGCGTCCGCGGGGTCGGGCTCGTCCTTGACGGCGACCTTCTCCATCCCGGTCCCCTCGACACCGGGGAAGTCGAAGTGGCCGGCCTCGAAGCTCATGAAGATCGCCTTGTCGCGATGGTGCTTCCGGGAGACCCAGTCGGGACGCAGCGAGACGACCTTGCGGTAGAGCGCGCGCATCTCGGTGGCGCTCTCGCCCTTGAGCTCGACCACGAGGCGCACCCGGTGCCCCTCGAGCCTCTCGGCCGCCTCGATGGCGTCGAAGGTCTCCTCGATGGTCGGCACCCGGACACCCCGGAACTGCGGGCCCATCCACGAGCCCGCGTCGAGCGACTGCACCTCGGCGAGGGTGAACGCACGTGGACTCGCCGTCCGGCGCTCGGGGTAGCGGGCCTCGACATCGGTCGTACGCCGGAAGTCGCCATCGTGCAGCAGTATCCACTCGCCGTCGGCCGTGGGCTGGAAGTCCATCTCGATGAAGTCGGCCCGCTGCCGCACCGCGCTGCGGAACGCGTCCAGGGTGTTCTCCGGATAGTTGAGCGAGTCGCCGCGCCACGCCATCACCCCGACCGGCCGGCTCCCGAGCGCGTACACGGCCGCCGAGGAGCCCACGAACGCCGGCGCGCCGCGATGTGCCCGGGCGATCGTGCGGAACCGGGTCTTCGCGACGGCCCGGGTTCGGAAGACGTACGTCGCATGGCCGGTCGCGTCGGTGGTGAGGTCGGCGACCCTGCGCCAGCCGTCGCCGCCCTCGCGCTGGAGGGTGAGCACCCGGCCGGGGCGAGCCGGCGCGGCGAAGACGGTGAGTCGCACCGCGCTCCCGGCACGCACCGACCGCGCCACGCTGGTGGTGACCGCCTGCGGCTGCCCGAAGAGCGTACGCGGCGCCGTGACCCGCTCGCGCCAGCCGCGGCCCTCGCGCTTGATGCCGTAGGCGAGGACGCGCCATCGCGTCCGTACCGAGGACGGCTGGGTCACCGCGAACGCGTACTCGCCCGACCTCTCGAGGGTCTGCTTCTGGACGACCTCCCAGGCGCCGTGGTGATAGCTCTGCAGGCGCACCACCCGCTCCACGCTCGCGCCCATCGAACCGCTCAGCGTGAACGTCTCGCGCGGTATCGGCCGGGCGACGCTCGAGCTCGGCGCGGCCACCTCGATCGGCCCGGCAGGGGAGTCAGGGGCGGGAGCGGAGGCGGCCAGGCCGAGAACCATCACCAACGCCGCGGGCAGCGTGGCGAACCGGGCGTATGGGGGCATGCGCAGTGAGGTTAGGGGATGGCTCGACCGCGTCTTTAACCGGTATCCCGATATTGTTAGTCGAGAAAGTCTTGAACCGTCGCGATCGTGTCCGCCTCCGCCGCTGTCTTGTCGTCGCGGTAGCGCACCACGCGGGCGAAACGCAGCGCGACACCGCCCGGGTAGCGGGTCGAGCGCTGTACGCCGTCGAAGGCGATCTCGACCACCTGCTCGGGTCTGACCTCGACCACCCAGTCGCTGTGCGGGTCAGCGAGCGCGAGCTCGGAGAACCTCTCGGTCTGCCAGGCCAGCATCTGGTCGGTCATGCCCTTGAACGTCTTGCCGATCATCACGAACCCGTCGGGTCCGCGAGCGCCGAGGTGGATGTTGGAGAGCCAGCCCTTGCGGCGTCCCGACCCCCACTCGACGCCGAGCACGACCAGGTCGAGGGTGTGGACCGGCTTGACCTTGATCCAGCCCGATCCGCGCCGCCCGGCCTCCCACGGGACTTCGAGGCCCTTGACCACGACGCCCTCCTGCCCGCCGGCCAGTGCGCCGGCAGCGAACGCCTCGCCCGCTGCCGGGTCGTCGGTGACCACCCGCGCGATGCGGTGCTGGGCGGGAACCACGGAGTCGAGCAGGGCGAGCCGCTCGGAGAGCGGGCTGCCCAACAGATCTGCCCCGTCGAGATGGAGTACGTCGAAGAAGAACGGCGCCACGACTGCGGTGGCCTCTCCTCGGGTCGCCGTGCGGGAGGCGGTCTCCTGGAATGGCCGCGGCCGTCCGTCCGGTCCGACCAGCATGGCCTCGCCGTCGAGCACGACCGAGGAGACCTGGAGGCTGCGTACGATCTCGACGACCTCCGGCAGCCGGGCGGTGATGTCGTCGAGGGTGCGGGTGGCGATCACGACCTCCTCGCCTTGCCGGTGCACCTGGATCCGGATGCCGTCGAGCTTGGTGTCGACCACCGCCGGCCCGCCTATCTTCGCCAGCGCCTCCTCGACCGACCCGGCCGAGGAGGCCAGCATCGGCATCACCGGTCGGCCGACCACGAGCCCGACCTCGGCGAGTGCCTCCTCGCCGTCGAAGGCCAGCCCGGCGACCACCACGGTCGAGCCGGCGAGCATCGCGGCGCGGCGCACGGCGGGCAACGGCACCCCGGCAGCCACCGCGAGCGCCTCCTGCACCAGCGAGTCGAGCGCCCCTTGACGTACCTCTCCGGTGACGACACCCCGCAGCCACACCTGCTCGGCCGTCGTCGCCGCGCCGAAGAGCGTCTCCGCCTCGCCCGCCCGGGCGACCTGTGAGCCCGAGCCTGACAGGAGCGACATCCGCTCGAACGCCTCGTGCACCTCGCTCGCCGTGAGCGACGCATCGGCCGCGGGCGAGGGGAGTGTGCTGAGCGAGCGCCACCCCAGCCCCGTACGCCGCTGCAGCAGCGTGCCGGCGAGATAGGCGGTCACCACCGGCAGCTCGGCGCGCGTGGCCTTGCCGAGGCACTCCGCCAGCGCGGCGACCTTCGCCTTCCGCGACCGGGTCGCGGCGACGGTGTTCGAGGTGGAGACGATGTCGGCGAGCAGCATGTCTCCAGTGAACCTCACGCCACCGACATCCGAGCCTGTGGCGCCGCGAGGCACGAGCGGCGGCGGAACGGGAGGAGGTGGAGCGGGTCGAGACCACGGTGCGCTACGCCTCGACCTGCTGCCCCGGATCGCGCCCGAGGAGACGGAGCGCGTCGCCCCACGGGTCCTCGCCACGCTCGACGAGCGGCGCGGCGAAGACCGGCGTCCCGCCCGGCCGGGCGGCGATCTGCCGCGCCATGTCGAGGACGAAGCCGATAGTGGCCTCCGAGGGCCGATAGTCGCGACCGAGGGCGGTCGCGACGTCCCAGGCGTGTACCGCGGCGTCGAGCAGCTGCATGCCCAGAGCGACCGTGACGGTCGGCCGGAAGCCGAACTCGGCGAGGTGCATCGTCGCGCCCGGATCGGCGGCGCCGAAGGCGTCTCGGACCCGACCGGCCGACTCCTGCCATCTCTGGGCGACGTCGTCGACGGTCACCGGCACGGACGAGTACGCAGCGACCGGCGCGTCGCCGTCGGCCACCGCGGCGGTGAAGCCGAGGTTCTGGCCGACCATGTGGCCGAACAGGTCGGCGAGGTCCCACCCGGCGCACGGGGTGGGGACGGTCAGATCGCCGGCCGAGGCGGCGAGGGCGGTGGTGTCGTCGAGGGCGTGGCGATGCTCTGCGAGCAGGTCTTCGAAAGTAAGCACCTGTTGATCGTAAGCAGAGGTAGATGATATGTCGAGCGATTAGGATCCTGCCGTGGATCGACCTGAGCTCGGCTTCCTGCTGTCCCGTCTGATGCGCGAGGTGATGGCCCGCGAGAAGCCCATCCTCGACTCCGCGGGACTGGAGATGTGGGACTACGCGGTGCTGACCGCGCTGGCCGAGTCGGATGCGCCCACGCAGGCCCAGCTCGCCGCGACCACGGGCCGTGACAAGACCCGCCTGATCGGCAACCTGGACCGGCTCGAGGCCCAAGGCATGGTCGAGCGCCAACCGGACCCGGACGACCGTCGCAACCGGATCGTCTCCCTGACGCCGGCCGGCTCTCGGACCCTCCGGGGCTGCCGCGAGGCGATCAGAGTCATGGAGTCCGAGCTGCTGGCCGATCTCGACCCGGCCGACCGGGCCGCGTTCGAGCGCGCGCTCACGGCTCTGGCCGCGACCGAGCCGGCGACGCGACCCGTCTGATCACCAGCCAGGTCTCCCAGCGGGCTAACCTCGAGACATGAGCGCCGTGAATGCTCACCGAGGTAACTCGGTGGAGCCCCGCCTACTTCGGGGAGTTCCGCGAAGGAAGCGACAGGTCGCCGAGGTGCCTCGGTCAACGGTGGCCGCATGAGCCAGCAACGGACCGTGCGCCCGGGCTATGCCGTGGGCCTCGCCTCGATGTTGCGGCCGCTGCGGCGCGGGCTGGGGGATCCGACGTACAAGATCCTCGGCGAGGACCACTGGAGAGCCGTCCGTACGCCACAAGGCCCCGCCACGCTCAGGCTGCGCCAGCGCGACGCCGAGGTGGAGTCCGAGGCATGGGGCGAGGGTGCGGAGTGGGCCCTGGAGCACGTGCCCGGGCTGCTGGGAGCGGGCGACCATCCCGAGGAGTTCCGTACCGACGACCCGCTGCTCGCGGGCCTGCTGGAGCGTTTCGAGACACCACGCTTCGGGCGCACCGGTCTGGTGATGGAGGCGCTGGTGCCCTCGATCATCGAGCAGAAGGTGACCAACAACGAGGCGTTCCGCGGCTTCGGCAACCTGGTCCGGCGCTTCGGTGAGGTCGCCCCCGGCCCGGGCGCTGATCACGGGCTGCGCCTGCAGCCGACACCCGAGACGCTCCGGACGATCCCCAGCTGGGACTGGCTGCGCCTGCCGGTCGATCCGGCCCGGTCCAAGGCCGTCCTCCAGGCTGCCCGGGTCGCGACCGCGGTCGAGCGGACCGCAGGTCTCCCCGGTGAGGAGGTCGAGCGTCGCCTCACCACCATCCCGGGCATCGGGGAGTGGACCGTCGCCGAGGTGCGACAGCGGGCGCTCGGCGACCCCGACGCGGTCAGCTTCGGTGACTACCACCTCGCCAAGGACGTCGGGTGGGCGCTGACGAACGAGGCTTGGGATGACGACCGGCTCCGCGACTACCTGGAGCGGTTCCGCCCGCACCGCGCCCGCGTCGTGGCGCTGATCTATCGAGGCGCTGGGCAGCGGCCTCGGCGGGGGCCGAAGATGTCGCCTCGGACGCACTTGCCTAGCTGAGTTTTACTGCCGAGTCGGCGCATCCGCCCCCTCTCGCTCGCTTCGCTTCGCGAGGCACGGGGGCAGATCCGCCGACTCGGCAGGCCTCGGGGCGGTCGTGCCGGCTACGGGCTCAGAGCAGGGGGCGCAGGGGGGTGAGGACCAGCTCGGTGAACTTGCGGTGGATGTCGCGGGCGGCCCACTCGTCGGCGGTCAGCTCGATCGCGTTGGACTCGTCGCGGGAGAAGATCTCCTCCATCTGCTTGGCGACGTCGCGGTCGAAGATCTCCAGGTTGATCTCGTAGTTGCCGGTCAGCGAGAGCCGGTCGATGTTGGCGGTGCCGACGGTCGACCAGAAGCCGTCGACGGTGGCGGTCTTGGCGTGGATCATCGCGTCCTTGAACCGCAGGATCCGCACACCCGAGCCGAGCAGCTGGGAGAAGTAGCCGCGCGAGATCCAGTCGACGACGATGTGGTTGGACTTCAGCGGCAGCAGGATGCGTACGTCGACCCCGCGCCGCGCCGCGGCCTTGAGCGCGTCCACGAAGTCCTCGTCGGGGACGAAGTAGGCGGTGGTCAGGTAGATGTTGCGGGAGGCCCGGTTGATCGCCTCGAGGTACATCGACCGGATCGGGAACATCCACAGCCGGGGCACGTTGCGGTGGAACCGGAGGTCGGGCTCCCATGACGGGGCGGTCTCGATGAGCAGCGGTCCCTCGGCGCCGTCGCGGTGGTTCAGCGGGTGCGGCCGCCGCCGGTTGAGGTTCCAGAAGTCGGCGAACGCGCGGCGCAGGTCCCAGACGCCGGGGCCGGTGATGCGCACGTGCGTGTCACGCCACTCGGTGGCGTACGCGGTCCCGATGTTGTAGCCGCCGACGAACCCGACGGTGTCGTCGACGACCAGGATCTTGCGGTGGTCGCGGCCGTAGCGGGAGAGGTCGAAGAAGCGCCACCCTGCCGCGTAGGCGGGGTAGCGCAGGACGTGCATTCCCTCGGGGAAGCGCTTGAACCGGGAGGGAACCACGAGGTTGGCGAGCTCGTCGTAGATGCAGTAGACGTCGACCCCGCGTTCGGTCGCCGAGGCCAGCGCCTGCTTGAACCGCTGGCCGACCTCGTCGCCCTTCCAGATGTAGGTCTCGAGGAAGATCTGCTTCTTGGCGCCCTCGATGGCGGCGATCATGTCCTCGTAGAGGTCGTTGCCGAACGTATAGGCGGTGACCGTGCCGTCGCCGACGCTGTTGGTCAACGGTGGCGTCACCGGGAACGGCTTGCCCCTTCGCCCGCGCTGGCCGCGGCTGCGGTAGCCGTCGACGAGGCTCATCACGACGGCGAGCGCCACCGGCACGCCGAAGACAACGAGGAGCAGGCGGCGTAGGAACCTCATGACGCCCCCCGGCGACAGTCTCATCACGGTCCCCAATCTAACCGGCCCGGCGCGGCGAGACACACCGGCGCGGACTTCTTACCCCATCGGCGGCTCCGGCGCGGGTGATCGCGCTCGGGACCAAGGGTGGAGGATCCTGTGACCCGCGTCACCTACCGCCGGGTAAGTCGTTGAAACGAAATACCTCCCACCCTGTTCCCGGGCATGTCGCGGCGGGTCGTTGCCCTCAGAACTGAAACATGTTCTACTACAGGCTCGAAACGTGAGCCGAGTCACAAGCCCTCGCGAAAGGTCAAGGATGGCAGTGCAGTTCGCCTCGCTGGTCCGAGGTGTCGGCGGGATGGGTCTGATGACCGGAGAGGTCGTGAAGGGCACCTTCACGACCAAGTTCCAGATGAGGGAGTTCCTCGAGCAGGCCTGGTTCATCACCAGCGTCACGCTGCTGCCCGCCGTGCTGGTCTCGATCCCTTTCGGGGCGGTCATCTCGCTGCAGGTCGGCAACCTCGCCGGCCAGCTCGGGGCCCAGTCGTTCGCGGGGGCGACGGCGGTGCTCGCGGTGGTCAGGGAGGCGGCGCCGATGGCGGCCGCGCTGATCATCGCCGGTGCCGCCGGGTCGGCGATCTGCTCGGACATGGGATCGCGCAAGATCCGTGAGGAGATCGACGCGATGGAGGTGCTGGGCATCGACCCGGTGATCCGGCTGGTCATCCCACGGGTCCTCGCGTGCCTGTTCGTCTCGGTGATGATCAACGGGATCGTGATCGCGACCGGCATCGGTGGCGGCTACTTCTTCACCGTGATCGTCCAGGGCGGCTCGGCCGGTGCGTTCCTGTCGAGCTTCACCGCGCTGGCGAGCCTTCCCGACCTCTACATCTCGATGGTCAAGTCGGCCCTGTTCGGTTTCCTGGCGGCGATCATCGGCGCCTACAACGGCCTCAACGCCCAGGGTGGTCCCAGCGGCGTCGGCCGAGCGGTCAACGAGGCCGTGATCATCGCGTTCATGATGCTGTTCGTCCTCAACTCCATCATGACCGCTGTCTACTTCCAGATCGTTCCTCAGGACGGGTTGTGATCCCCCGGTGTCCAACACGCTCGCCCAGGTGGGCAACCAGATCGTCAAGGAGCAGCGCCAGGCCGTCGAAGGCTACGGCGACCAGCTGCTCTTCTACGTCAAGGCCCTGGCCTGGGCGCCACGCACCATCCGCCGCTACAAGCGGGAGGTGCTCAACATCCTCGCCGAGGTCGCCTTCGGTGCCGGTGGCCTGACGATGATCGCCGGCACCGTCGGCGTGATCGCCTTCATGGCCTTCTTCGCCGGCTCCGAGGTCGGCATCCAGGGCTACGCCAGCCTGAGCCAGATCGGCGTCGCGAAGTTCTCCGCGTTCATCTCGGCCTTCTTCAACACCCGCGAGGTCGCCCCGCTGATCTCCTCGATCGCGCTGGCCGCGACCGTCGGCTGCGGCTACACGGCCCGATTGGGCGCGATGCGCATCAGCGAGGAGATCGACGCGCTCGAGGCGATGGGCGTGCCGAGCCTTCCCTACCTGGTCACCACCCGGATGATCGCCGGGTTCCTGGCCGTCATCCCGCTCTACATCGTCGCCCTGTGCGCCTCCTACCTCAGCCCGCGGCTGATCACGACGCTGATGTACGGGCAGTCGGGCGGGACGTACGACCACTACTTCCTGGCGTTCCTGCCGCCGATCGACATCCTCTACAGCTTCCTGAAGCTGATCATCCTCGCGGTCGCGATCATCCTGATCCACTGCTACTACGGCTACACCGCCTCCGGCGGCCCGGCCGGGGTCGGCATCGCGGTCGGCAAGGCGATCCGTACGTCCATCGTCACCGTCGTCGTCGCGGACTTCTTCCTGAGCTTCGCGATCTGGGGATCGACGACCACGGTCCGGATCACGGGGTGAGCGCCAGATGTTGATGGGCATCCAGCGCGACACCCGCGCCGAGCACACCAAGCTCTTCGTCTCCGGGATCGCCTTCACGGTGACCCTCGCCCTGCTGATCACGCTCTGCGTGGCGATCTACCAGAAGGCGTTCGTGCAGTTCACCACGGTGAGCGTCGAGGCAGATCGGGCCGGCCTGCAGCTGCCGCGCTACGGCGACGTCCGCATGCACGGCGTCATCGTCGGCCAGATCCGCGAGATCAACCAGGACGGCAAGAAGGCCGTCATCGAGCTCGGTCTGGAGCCGGAGCAGGCCGAGCAGATCCCCGCCAACGTCAGCGTCGCGATCAAGCCGACGACGCTGTTCGGGCAGAAGTACGTCGAGTTCATCGACCCTGAAGGAGAGCGGACCGGCGCACTGAGCGACGGCACCGTGATCCCCGCCGACCGGGTCCGCACCAGCGTCGAGCTCGACGTGATCCTGGCCCGGCTCTTCCCGCTGCTGAAGTCGATCCGTCCCCAGGACCTCAACAGCACCCTGCACGCCCTCGCCACCGCACTCTCCGGCAACGGGGAGAAGCTCGGCGAGACCATGGTCCAGCTCAACGACTACCTCGAAGAGATGAACGTCCACCTCCCCACACTCGAACGCGATCTCGAAGACATGGCCGACGTCGCCGAGACCTACTCCATGGCCGCGCCCGACCTCGTCAAGGTCCTCGAGAACACCACGACCACCGCCAACACCGTCACCGAGCAGCGTGCCCGCCTCGGCGGCCTGCTCACCTCCGTGACCGGAGTCGCCGACACCTCCAAGAACCTGCTCGCCGAGAACGAGAAGGCGATCAGGTACGAGACCGAGCTGGCGGTGCCGCTGCTCAAGCTGCTCTCCGACTACTCGCCGGAGTACACCTGCCTGCTGCGGGGCCTCGACGACTACACCGAGCTGCTGGCGACCGTCTTCCAGCAGAACCGCGTGCGCCAGACGATGGTTCTCGACGGCACGCAGAAGCCGGCCTACGGCCGCGACGACCGCCCCGAGTGGGGCGAGATCGGCCATGGCCCATGGTGCGACGGCCTGCCGAACCCGCAGGTGCCGGCCGGCCCGAACGAGCTCGAGAACGGCACCGAGGACGTCCCGTGGGCGCCCGGGAACGGGGGTCTGCAGTGAACAAGCGAGATCTGAAGACCGCGGTCGCCGGGACCAAGCTGGTCATCTTCACCGTCCTCTCGATCCTCGTCACCGGCACCCTGGCCTCGATCATGGGCAACGTCGGCTTCGGCGACCGGGTGCCCTACCGCGCCGAGTTCACCACCGCCTCGGGCCTGAGCGAGGGAGACGACGTACGCGTCGCCGGCATCAACGTGGGCGAGGTGCTCTCCGTCGAGATCGAGGGCGGTGACCACGCGATGGTCACCTTCCGGGTCGACGCGACGGTGCCGCTGACCACCGCCAGCGGCGCCCAGGTGCGCTACCTGAACCTCGTCGGCGACCGCTACCTGGCCCTGACCCAGGACGCCGGGCAGCAGTCGGGATCGGAGGGCACCCCCTTGCGGAAGGGACAGGCCATCGCGATGGCCAACACCACGCCGGCGCTCGACCTGACCGAGCTCTTCAATGGCTTCCAGCCCCTCTTCCAGGCGCTGCAGCCCAAGGACGTCAACAAGCTCTCCCTCAACCTGATCCGGGTGCTGCAGGGGGAGGGCGGCACGGTCGCGAGCCTCCTCTCGGAGACGGCGGAGCTGACCAGCGCCCTGGCCGAACGCGACCAGCTGATCGGCGATGTGATCACCAACCTGTCCAAGACGCTCAACACGGTCAACGAGCACCACACCGAGCTGGCCGACCTCATCCAGCAGCTCAGCGGGTGGATGAAGGACCTGGCGCGCGACAAGGAGGCGATCGGCGACTCGATCTCCTCGATCGGCGACCTCACCGACGAGCTGGCCGGGCTGCTCACCGACGTACGTCCGTTCCTCAAGGAGGACATCAAGCAGCTCAAGCGCGTGGTGGACATCCTCAACAAGCCGGGCAACCAGAAGCTGCTCGACAAGACGCTCGAGCGGCTCCCGGAGACCCTCGAGTCGCAGGCGCGGATCGGCAGCTACGGCTCCTGGTACAACTACTACCTCTGCGACCTCGACTTCTCGATCAAGCTGCCCTCGCTCGGTGAGCTGCTCGACAACTCACCGGCCGTCAAGGCGATCCAGAAGCAGCTCGACAACGTGGCCTTCTACAGCCGGGCCGAGAGGTGCAAGCTATGAGTGAGCGCCAGCGAACGACCATCAATCCCAGACCGGTGCGTCCGTATCCTTGCTCCTCCTCGACGGAGGTGCCGGTCTGATGGCACACCACTCCGACACCCAGCTCAAGCGCACCGGCGTGATCACGATCGTCGTGATCGCACTGGCGCTCACCGCTGCGTTCAACCTGCGCAAGCTGCCGTGGTTCGCCGGCACCACCTACCAGGCCGAGTTCTCCGACACCAGCGGCCTGCACGTGGGCAACCGGGTCGAGATCGCCGGCATCCGGGTCGGCCGGGTCAGCGACATCGAGATCGAGGGGGCCAAGGTGGTCGTCTCCTTCTCGGTCGACGGCGCCGAGATCGGCCACCGCAGCGAGGCGAAGATCGGGGTGCTCAACCTGCTGGGGGAGAAGTACCTCGACGTCACCCCGCAGGGCGGCCGGACGCTCGACGCCGGAGACACGATCCCGCTCGCCCGCACCAGCGCGGGCAGCGACATCGTCGGCACCTTCGGCGACCTCGCCGAGACGACCGAGGCGATCGACACCCAGCAGCTGGCCAAGGCGCTGACCACGATGTCGGGCACCCTCGACAAGGCGGGACCCGAGGTGCAGGGCGCCTTCCAGGGCATCGCCGCGCTCTCCCAGACGATCGCCGCCCGCGGTGACGAGCTGGAGTCGCTGCTGCAGGACGCCGAGCAGGTCGTCCAGCTCGTCAACGAGCGCAAGCAGGACATCGTCAGCGTGATGGAGAACGGCGACCAGGTCTTCGCCGAGCTGATCCAACGCCGCCAGGCCATCCACCAGCTGCTGGTCAACGCCACCGCCCTGGCCGAGCAGCTGCAGGCCCTGGTGAAGGAGAACCAGAAGCAGATCGGTCCCGCGCTGGACGCGCTCCAGCAGGCGCTGAAGTTCCTCAACGCCCGCGACGAGGACCTGACCAAGACCATCCAGAACTACGGGCCGTACGCGTCGATCCTGATCAACATCATCGGCACCGGCCCCTGGTTCGACGCCTACCTCGCCAACCTGACCGGCATCGTGAGCGGCGAGTTCGTGCCCGGACGACGACCAGGGATCGTGGAATGACAAAGAACTTCTGGGGCCGAAAGTGGGCCGCGCTGCCCATCGCGCTGGTGCTGATGTGCGGGCTGCTGCTCGTCTCCGAGGTGGCCGCGCCCGACACCAAGCTGGTCACCGCCAGCTTCCCGCAGGCGGTGAGCATCTACGAGGGCTCCGACGTGGTCATCATGGGTGTCAAGGTCGGCAAGGTCGCCTCGCTGGAGCCGAAGGGCGACCACGTCGACGCGGTGATCGAGTACGAGAGCGACTACAAGCTGCCCAAGGACGTGAAGGCGGCGATCGTCACCCCGACCCTGGTCGCGGACCGGTTCGTGCAGCTGACACCGGCCTACACCGGTGGACCGACGATGGCCGACGGCGGCGAGATCCCGATCGAGCGCACCGCGGTGCCGGTCGAGCTCGACCGGATCTATGCCAGCCTCTCCGAGCTGACCACGGCGCTCGGGCCCAACGGAGCCAACAAGAACGGTGCGCTGAGCGACGTCCTGCGTGAGGGCGCCGACGCACTGGAGGGCAACGGCAAGATCGGTAACCAGGCGATCGCCGACATGTCCGAGGCGGCCCAGGTGCTCGGCGGCAACTCCGAGCAGCTCTTCAGCACCCTCTCCCAGCTCTCCGAGGTCACCAGGACACTGGCTCGCAACGACGACACGACCGAGAAGTTCCTCACCGACCTCGCGGACGTCTCCACCCAGCTCGCCGGGGAGAGCGACGAGCTCGACCAGGCGCTGGTCGCGATCGCGCAGGCGGTCAAGGTGACCAAGTCCTTCGTCGAGAACAACCGCGACGCCCTGGTCGGCGACGTCAAGCAGCTCAACAAGACGCTCAACATCCTGGCCAAGGAGAAGGAGACGCTCGGCACCGTCATCGACCTGGCGCCGCTCGGGATCGGCAACCTGGCCGAGTCCTTCGACCCGGCGTCCGGATCGGTCGGCTTCCGGCTGCAGGTCGGTCCGATCGGCTCCGACCTCTCCAACATCCTCTGCATGGTCGTCGAGAACGACCAGATCCCGGGGGCCAAGGAGATCTGCGCACTGTTCAAGGCGCTGCTGCCCAGCGGGGTCACCTCGGCGGTCGGCGGTGCGCTCACCGACGCCGCCGCTCCCACCGACCGCGACACCGCCACCGGGCTGCCGATCGAGACCCCGACAGGGATCTCCGGCGACAAGGCCAAGAAGCCCGAGGTCGAGCCAGAGGTGGTCACCGAGGGCGGGATCGGAGCACTCTCGGGGTCGCTCCAGGACCTGATGTCAGGAGGCAAGAAGTGAGGATCAGAGCCTTCCTGGCGATGCTCGGCATCGTCGCCGTGGCCAGCGGGTGCGGCGTACAGGCCTATGACCTGCCGCTTCCCGGCAAGGAGGTCGGCGAGGGCGAGGGCTACGTGGTCGTCGCGGAGTTCAACGACGTCGTCGACGTGGTGCCGCGCACCAAGGTGATGGCCAACGACGTCCCGGTCGGCCAGGTCGACAAGGTCGAGCGCGAGGGCTGGCACGCGAAGGTCACCATGACCCTGCGCAAGAACATCGAGCTTCCGGCCGACGCGCTGGCCAACGTACGCCAGACCAGCCTGCTCGGGGAGAAGTACATCGCCCTGGTGGCACCCGAGGGTTCCACCATCGCGAGTGCCGGGAAGCTGGGCGACGGTGCCACCATCGGGCTCGAGCGCACCAACCGCAACCCCGAGGTCGAGGAGGTGCTCGGCGCGCTCTCCTTCCTGCTGGCCGGCGGGGGAGTCGGTCAGCTGAAGACGATCAGCGACGAGCTCAACACCATGATGGACGGGCGCACCGGTGACATGCGGGCGCTGCTGGGCAACCTGGAGACCACGGTCGCCTCGCTCAACCAGCAGAAGGGCTCCATCATCAAGGCGATGGAGCAGGTCGACCGGCTGACCCGCACCCTCAACAAGGAGTCCGCGAAGATCGAGGCGGCGATCGACTCCTTCGGGCCGGCCCTGAAGGTGCTGCGCCAGCAGCACGCCGACCTGTTGAAGATGATGAAGGCGCTCGACCGGCTCGGTGTCGTGGCGACCCGGGTGATCAACCAGAGCGGCGCCAACCTGACCACGGCGCTCGACGAGCTGGCGCCGACGCTGCGCGAGCTCGCCGACGCCGGCGACTCGCTGCCCCGCGGCCTGATGATGGCGGCCAGCTTCCCGTTCCCGGAGAACGCCTCGGGGCTGGCGATGGGCGACTACTCCAACGCGCTGTTCCACATGGACCTCGACCTCAACAAGCTGGTCGGCAGCCTCACCAACGGCGAGTCGACCGGCATCCTGCCGCAGGTCATCCAGATCTGTCTCTCCTACTCGAAGGGCTGCGCGGCGATCCAGCCGCTGGCCAAGTCGCTGTGCGACCTCACCAACCTGAACCTGGTGTGCTCGGTGGTCGGCAAGGAGGACACGCCGCTGAAGAAGGGCGAGAAGATGCCGAAGATCCCGGACGTCTCCGACCTGCTGCCCAAGAGCGAGACCTCGACCAAGACGCCGGGGCTCAACGACCTGGTCCCGGAGATCGCCGAAGGACTCTCGGCGCCCCCGGACGCCGAGTCGCCCACGGCCGAACCGACGACCGGGGGCCTGCTCGGCCTCCTCGGACTGCTGGGAGGCGGCAGCTGATGACACGGAGCGTCCGCAACAAGCTGGTCATCTTCCTCATCCTCGCCGCGGTCGGGATCTTCTACGTCTCGGCGGCCTACCTCGGCGTCGTCGACCGGGTCCTGGGTCGCCACGTGGACGTGTCGGTCGACCTGCCGGCCTCGGGCGGTCTCTACGAGGGCAGCGAGGTGAACTACCGGGGCATCGGCATCGGCCGGGTCGCCTCGATGACCGTCACCGACGACGGCGTACGCGCCGAGCTGGAGCTCGATCCGGGCACCGAGGTGCCGCGCGACGCCGAGGTGGAGGTCCACAACCTCTCGGCGGTGGGGGAGCAGTACATCAACTTCATCCCCGACTCCGCCTCCGGCCCCTACCTCGCCGAGGGCGACGTCGTGACCGCCGGTCCGGAGTCGATGCCCGGCACCACCGACGAGCTGCTCACCGAGCTCAACAGCTTCACCACCTCGATCAACGGCGAGGACCTGAGCACCGTCGTCGCCGAGCTCGGCACGCTGTTCCGCGGCAACGCCGAGAACCTGCGTACGTTGCTCGACTCGGGTTCCACGCTGGTCGACGAGGCCTCGGCGCACCAGAAGGAGACGATCCGTCTCCTCAACACCAGCCAGACGGTGCTCCAGACGCAGAAGGAGCACAGCGGAGACATCCGCGACTTCGCCAAGGGGCTCGAGGAGGTCACCGCCACCCTCGACAAGCGTGACCCGGAGCTGCGCGAGATCCTGCAGGGCGGCGAGGCGACTGCGGTGCAGGTGCAGTCCCTGCTCGACGGGCTGCAGCCGCTGCTGCCCGTCTTCCTGGCCAACCTCAGCACGGTCAACGAGGTGCTCACCGCCCGGCTGCCGGCGATCGAGCAGACCCTGGTGACCTTCCCGCGGGTCGTGGCCACCGGGTGGACCGGCTCGCCCGGTGACGGCTACGGTCACCTGTCGATGGGCTTCGTCTACACCACGCCGCCCTGCCAGGAGGGCTACAAGCCGTCTGACCAGTGGATCCCCGGCACCGTGATGGAGGATCAGCCGCTCTACCCGGCCAAGTGCACCGACGAACGCGCCCAGCCCGGCTACGAGGGCAACAACCCGATCATGCAGCGGGGTGTCAACATGGTGCCCGAGCCCGAGGGTGTGGGGAAGTACGTCACGACCTACGACCCGAAGACCGGGCGCACCAAGCTCCCCGATGGAAAGACGGTCACGATGTCCACCCCGACCGATGACGGAGGCCTGGTCTCCGCCCTGTCCGACGACTCCTGGCGATCGATGATCCTGGGAGAGGAGTGAGCCAGATGCCATCCGACAACTCTCTCGACGTCAAGCTCTCCCTGGCCAGACTGGGGCGGGTCAACACCGTCCTCGCGGCGATGGTGGTGGTCCTGGTCGTGCTCGCGGCCGCCGTCTTCATCGGGGGCGCCCGGGTGCTTCCCTGGACGACGCCCGCCGAGGCTGCCTCCGCCGACTACGACGAGGTGAAGGCGGTCGCCGAGGAGGGCGTGATCGCCTTCCTCGACGTCGACTACCGCGACATGGACCCACGGATCCAGGCGGTCAAGGAGATCTCGACCGGCACCTTCGGCAAGGAGTACACCGCCATCGCCGAGCAGATCCGGCAGGCCGCGATCCCCGCCCAGACCGTCTCCAAGGGCAAGGTCAAGCAGGTCGGCATCCGCGCGATCGGGTCGAAGAAGGCGGTCGTGCTGGTCGCCGTGGACTCGGTCGTCACCAGCAGCCAGACCGCTGAGCTGAAGAAGAGTGACACCTGCCCCTACGACGGCGCGCGCTGCTCGAAGTACCGGTTCAAGGTGTCGCTGGACAAGACGAAGGACGGATGGCGCATGTCCGACCTGGCAGGAGTCAACTGATGACAGGCGTACGAGCGAACGGATCGGTCTCCACCGGCCAGAAGGAGTGCCCCTTCTGCGCGGAGACGATCAAGGCCGCCGCGATCAAGTGCCGTTACTGCGGCTCCGACCTGCTGCCTCCGGCCGAGGAGCAGGGCGAGGACGTACGTGACGAGGTGGCTGCTCCGGAGGCCGCTGAGGCCGAGGAAGAGTCTCAAGCTGAGGATGAGGGTGAGGCTGAGGACGAGGCCGAGGACGAGGCTGAGGACGAAGCGCGTGCCGGGATCGCCGAGCGGTGGCTGGGCGACGGCAGCCGGGTGCTGACGGCCGTTCTCGGCGTACTCGTCCTGGTGGCCGGCGGCCTGCTCTGGCTGGCCGTCGACCTGGCCTCGAACGACGACGTCGCACCGAGCGGTGAGCTGACCGCGGCCGGGTCCCGGGCGGCGATCATGGAGCACTCGATCGGGCTGACCCAGACGGTGATGTCCTACCAGGCCGCCAGCGCGGAGAAGGACATCGCGGCGGCGAAGAAGCTGATGACGCCGGCGATGCAGAAGGACTACGAGAAGACGCTGCCCGGCGAGGACAAGCGCAAGGAGCAGGCCGATCTCGGCATCAAGGTCGCAGCCGAGGTGGCGCCGCTCTCCGAGGAGGGCGCGAAGGCCGCCGAGGAGGGCAAGGCCTGCGTCGACGAGGACTGCGCCGCCTCCATCATCTCGGCGACCGAGGACTCTGCGAAGGTGCTTCTCTTCGTCAACCAGAGCGCGACCGCGCCCAAGACGAAGAACACCGTGGTCAGCCCGACCTGGGAGGTGCTGACGCTGGTCAAGGACGACGGCGGCTGGCTGATCTCCGAGATGACGGCCGCCTCCTAGTCCGCGACCCAGGTCTCATGATGAGGTTGTTCCGAGGGACACTCCTGTCCCTGCTATGGTAGAACGTGTTCTAGTTTCACTGCTCGAGGAGGGCACATGGCCGGCTCCCGCCAGTCCGTACAGCTGACCGAGGCCGAGATCGAGGACTTCCTCGGCTCGCAGATGAAGGTGCAGGTCGCGACCGTCGGTGCCGACGGCGCTCCGCACCTGACGACGCTGTTCTACGTGCTCGACGAGGGCAAGATCGCCTTCTGGACCTACGGGTCCTCCCAGAAGGTCCACAACCTGCGGCGCGACCCGCGGGTCACCTGCCTGGTGGAGGACGGCGTGGACTACTTCGAGCTGCGTGGGGTGAGCATCACCGGGCGGGCCAGGCTCGTCGAGGACTACGACGAGATCAAGGGCATCGGGTCGCGGGTGATGACCCGGATGGCTGGTGGTGCCGACCTGGGTGAGCTCGGCGAGGACCTGGTCTCGAAGCAGGCGCACAAGCGCGTCGGCATCGTCATCGAGCCCGACAAGGTCGCCAGCTGGGACCACCGCAAGCTGGGCGCGCTGCCCGGCCAGGGCTGACCAGGACGACGAGGAACAAGGAGGCCGACATGGCAAAGGTGATCGCGGACTACGACCTGTGCGAGTCCCATGGGATGTGCGAGTCGTTCGCTCCCGACGTGTTCGAGATCGATGACGACGACTACCTGCAGATCGAGGACCCGACGGTGACCGACGAGAACCGCGTCCGCGTCGAGCAGGCCGTGGCCGGCTGCCCCAAGGCGGCCCTGAGGATCGAGGAGTAGCACCACGTGAGCATTGATCTGGATGGCAAGCGGGCGATCGTCACGGGCGCCGGAGCGGGTCTCGGGCGTGCCGAGGCCGTCGCCCTGGCCCGGGCGGGCGCCCGGGTGGTGCTCAACGACCTGCCCGGCGCGGCGGAGGAGGCGGCCGAGGAGATCCGCGGCTTCGGTGGCGAGGTGGTGATCGCGGCCGGCGACGTGGGCGAGCGTGCCACCGCCGACGCGATGCTCGCTGCGGCCCTCGACGGCTTCGGCGGACTCGACATCGTGGTCAACAACGCGGGCATCACCCGCGACAAGATGCTCTTCAACATGTCCGACGAGGAGTTCGATCTCGTCGTACGCATCCACCTCCGTGGCCACTTCCTGCTGACCCGCAACGCCTCGGCGCACTGGCGCTCGGTGGCGAAGTCGACGGGCGCACCGGTGGACGCCGCGGTGGTGAACACGTCCTCGGAGGCGTTCTTGGCCGGGCCTCCGGGACAAGCCAACTACGGCGCCGCGAAGGCCGGGATCACCGCGCTGACGATGTCGACGGCGCGCTCGATGGCTCGTTCGGGCGTACGTGCCAACGCGATCTGCCCGCGCGCCGCGACCGCGATGACCGAGGGTGTGCTCACGGGCGACTCCTACGGTGCCGAGCACGTCGCACCGCTGGTCACCTACCTCGCCTCGCCGGCGGCCGCCGGGATCACCGGGCAGGTCTTCGTCGTCTACGGCGGGATGATCGCCGTTCTCGCGCCACCCACGGTGGCCGAGCGCTTCGACAACGCGGCCTGGGACATGGACTCGCTCGACAAGCAGGTCGGCGGCTGGTTCGCCGACCGCGACCCCGCGGCCGGTTTCTCGGCCGACTCGATCATGCAGCTGAAGCTCAAGGAGAACTGAGAATGGCACGTCTCGAGGGGAAGATCGCGATCGTCACCGGTGGCGCGCAGGGACAGGGAGCCGCCATCGCGCGCGCCTTCGTGGCCGAGGGCGCGAAGGTGGTCATCGCCGACGTGGCCGACGAGCCCGGCAAGCTGCTCGCCGACTCCCTGGGGGAGTCCGCGCTCTTCGTCCACCACGACGTCAGCTCGGAGGACTCCTGGACCTCGCTCGTGGCACAGACCGCCGAGACGTACGGCCCGGTCAACGTCCTCGCCAACAACGCCGGCATCCTGCGCTTCGGCGAGATCCTGACCCAGCCGGTCGAGGAGTTCGAGCTGCTGTGGCGGGTCAACACCCTCGGCTGCTTCCTCGGGATGCGCTCGGTGATCTCGACCATGAAGGAGAACGGCGGCGGCTCGATCATCAACGCCTCCTCGATCGAGGGTCTGGCGGGGATGGCGTTCGTGGCCGGCTACACCTCCACCAAGTTCGCCATCCGTGGCATGACCAAGGCCGCCGCCCTCGAGCTCGGCCCCAGCGGCATCCGGGTCAATTCGGTCCACCCCGGCATGATCGACACCCCCATGACCCGCGGCGTCGGCGCTGACGATGCCGCCATGGAGTTCGGCGCCTCCAAGGTCGCCCTCAAGCGCGTCGGCCACCCCGAGGACATCGCACCGCTGTACGTCTACCTCGCCTCCGACGAGTCCGGCTTCGTCACCGGCGCCGAGATCGCCATCGACGGCGGCGCCACCGCCACCCACGCCTACGGCGGCTGACCCACCACACCCGAGACGTCACGTACGTCGTCCGAGACGTCACGTACGTCGTCCGAGACGTCACGTACGTCGTCCGAGACGTCATCGTGGTGCCAACTCGGCCGACGCGAGTGACGCTTCGGCCCGGTTGAGAAGGACCGACTAGGGTCACCAGAACTGCCTATTCGGCCGAGACGTCACGTACGTCGGTCGAGATGGCACCACCGTGCCGACTCGGCCGACGGGAGTGACTTCTCGGCGGGGCGTTATTCGCCGTCACGCGGTGTTGGTCTGCGGCATACTGCGGCGGGAAGGTTTCTGTCAGCGGGGACGAACCGAAGGCCATCTGAACATGTCTCGAGGACGCAGTGCGTTCGCCACTGTCGCGGTACTCAGCGTCTTCGCGTTCCTCTACAGCTTCGTGCTGGCGATCCCGGTCTACGTCAGCGACATCACCGCGCTCTGGAGTGCCCGTGGGCACGCCTGGTTCGGTGAGGTGCTCGCGCGCCTGACCGATGGATTCTCCTTCCTGTGGGGATCGGCGGTGACGAACGAGGGCTTCTCGCCCGCACCGGTCTCCGGCTGGCCGACGTTGGTGTTCATCGTGATGCTGGTCGCGCTGGTCTACGCGGGCCTGCGGACAGGATCGGACAGTCCTGTTGCGGTCGGCGGGCGGGTGCTGTGTGCGAGCGTTCTGGCCGGCGGCTTGACGAATCTCTTCGTCGCCGTGCAGACCGTTCTCGCGACTGGTGGCGGCCTGGGGTCGTTGCCGTGGGTCATCCGGGCGGTGACCGACGACGGGGTCTGGCTGGGTCTGGTCGTCGGCGTGTTCGGAGGCTATGCGGCGTCCGTGGTGGCGGTCTTCCTCGCACTTGCGACCATCGCCCTGCGAGGCGACAGGGAAACGATTGGCCCCGCCGATGCCCAGGCGATCAGGTGGCGGTGGGCGGCGCAGGTGGGGACCTGGGGGACGCTGCCGCTGCTCGTGGTGGCGCTCGTCGGTGGGTTCGTCTGGGACTACAGCCCGGACGCGGACCCGTACGGAACAGACATCAGCCCACGGCAGGCCTGGGTGCGCCTGGTCTGGTTCGCCCATGCCAGCCTGACGGCCCCGCACAACCCGCACTCGCTCAGTGGGAGCTTCGACACCTCGGTCTGGCTGCCACGTACGTTGACCTCGGCCGCTCTGGTGGTGCTGGTGTGGCTGGCCGTCCTCCTGGTGGTGGCACGCTGGCCACGAGCGGGCGCACCGGGCGTGCTCGGCATCGTCCTGCAGTGCTGGGGTGTGGTGGTAGTGCTCGCCGCGGTCGTCGGCCTGTGCGAAGGGGCGCTCGTACCGCCGGAGGAGTTCGCCGGGTCTGCGACCCACTGGGCGCTGGAGACCGTCGCCGCCGGGGTGCGGTTCGGGGTCTTCTTCGGCTGGATCTCTGGCGTCGCGGTCGCGCTCGCTTACCGACTCTCGAGAGGAGCGCAGACCGATGTCGAAGCAGTCGAATCAGTCGAAGAAGAGGTCTGATGAGGTCGACGTGGCCCCGAGGGACGGGCAGGGCCGACTGGCCTCGCTGGTGAGACGGCCGGCGACCTGGGTCGTAGGCGTGATCCTGGTGGCGCTGGGTGCCACCTTCAGTTCGGGCCTGCAGAGCCTGTTCGCCGGCCTTCTGCCCGACGGCTGGAGTGAGCCCGGCAGCGGCATCAAGGTTGTGGACGTGGATCGGAAGCCGCTGAGTGGTCCGGTGTTGATCCCGAGTGTGGCGTCGGCGAAGTTTAGGAACTTCAGCGAAGCGGCCGCCGCGATCAACGATCCGGATTGGGAGGCCGAGCACGAGTGGTATGCCGCGGGCCGCATCACCTGGGAGGTCACCCTCGTCGGTCGGCACAGTGACCCGGTCGTGATCACCGACCTCCGCCCGGAGCGGACCGGGCCGTGCACGAAGCGCATCGAGGACGGTGTCCTCGTCGACGACACCCCGCAGGGTGAGGGTCAGAAGATCGAGCTGAAGACGGCGATCGACGACGCCGTTCCTCAGCTGATCTCGGTCGCCGACGGGTCGGCATACTTCGACGGCGGGACGGTCACGCTCGCCAAGGGCGAGACGGTGGTCATCTCGATCGCGGCGACCAGTGCCGGGCCCACCTGCGAGTGGGTGCTGGAGGCCGACTATGTCGACCACGGCGAGCGAGAGTCCATGACGATCAAGGCCCCCGGCGATCGTCCCTTTGCGATCACGGGCCACCGCGACGATCGGGCCTACAGTCTCATCTGGAGTCTCAGCTGCCTGGGTCGCGCGCAGACACCCGAGGACGCGTCGGTGACCGACACGCCCCCGGGCTGCTGACAGGTCGAGACGTCACGTACGTCGTTCGAGACGTCAGCCGGGCGACGTCTCGAACGACCGGAGTGACGCCTCGGCGGGTCAGCGGAGCAGGAGGCGTACGGCGACGTCGATCGACTTCTCGACGTCCTCGGCGTCCATGCGGCCGGTGACCCAGGAGATGAGGGCGGAGAGCCATACGTCGGAGATGATCCGGATGATGGCCGCCTCCTCCTCGGTGACCTCTCCGTGGTCGGGGGTGCCGTGCATGGCGCGGGCGATGACGGTGGTAAGGCTGGTGCCGACCTCGTGGATCTCGCCGGTCACCGACTGGTCGGCGAACATGAAGGCGCGGACCAGGGCCTCGGTGAGCTTGGGCTGCTTCTGCAGGGCACGGGTGCGGCGGTTGAGGACGTACATGATCCGCTCGTGGGCGGTGTCGCCCGGCGTCGCGCGGATGGCGGAGCGGTCGACGTCCTTGGTGAACTCACGCGCCAGCGCGGAGACCAGCAGGTGGATCTTCGAGGGGAAGTAGCGGTAGAGGGTGCCGAGCGCGACCTCGGCCTTCTCGGCGACCGCGCGCATCTGCACGGCGTCGAAGCCACCCTCGGCGGCGAGCGTGATCGTGGCGTCGAGGATGCGCCGGCGGCGCTCTCGCTGGGCCGCGGAACCGCCGGTGGGTGCGGTGGCCGGACTCGGGCCGTCGGTGTCTCGTGGCTCCGTGCTGACGGACGTCACTGGTTGTCCCCCCTAGGACTATGACCGGATCTCGATCTGTGGATCTCAGGCTAACCGCATCGGCGCCCGAGAGTGAAACACGTTCCTACGTGAGTCTAGACTTGTAACACGTTCTACATCAGTCTCTATTCCAGAGGCCGCGGAAATAGTAGGAGGTTCCTGTGCCGATCGGCATCACCGACGAACACCAAGCCCTCAGTGAAAGCTTGTGCGATTGGGCCAAAGGGCTGGGCGGCATCGCGCTCGCCCGCGCCGCCGAAGGCGTCGCTTCTGCGGGTTTCGACGAGGTGTGGCGAGGTGTCGAGGAGTACGGCGTCGCCGGCATCGCGGCGCCCGAGCCGAACGGTGGCGGTGGGATCCTGCTGGACGCGGCCGTTGCGCTCGAGGCGTGCGCCCACGAGCTGCTCCCGGGTCCGCTGCTCGGCAGCACGGTCGCCGCCTTTCATGCCGGCGCGGCTGGGCTCGACGACGTGGTCGGTGCTGTCACCGCCGGTGGCTGCGGGATCGCGCTCGACCCGGTCCTGGAGCTCGGCGAGCGCCTCCGAGGAACCGTTCCCGTCGTCTACGACGGTGGCGGGGCCGCCCGGCTACTGCTCGGTGCCCGCGGCGCCGACGGTGTGGAGCATTGGTTCTTTCTGGCGGCCGAGCAGGTGGACGTACGTCCTCAGGTGGGCCCCGATCTGACCAGGCGGGTCGCCGAGGTGCGGGTCGACGTCGATGCCGGCGAGGCGGTCGAGGTCCCGGGCCTGAGGGGCGAGGCGGTGCGGCGTACGGCGCTCACCCTCGCTGCCGCCGAGGCCGCCGGGATCGCGCGGTGGTGCCTGACGACGGCCGTGGAGTACGCCAAGGTGCGCGAGCAGTTCGGCGCGCCGATCGGGTCGTTCCAGGCGATCAAGCACCTGTGCGCCCAGATGCTGGAGACGGCCGAGGCGGTGGCCGCGACCGCCTGGGACGCGGCCGCCTCGGCCGACGACGCCGATGCCGATCAGTGGGCCTTCGCAGCCGAGGTCGCGGGTGTCACGGCGATCGACGGCGCAGTCAGGGCTGCCCAGGACTGCATCCAGGTCCTCGGCGGCATCGGCTTCACCTTCGAGCACGACGCCCACCTCTACCTGCGCCGCGCGGTCGCCCTGCGCAGCCTCCTCGGTGGCGGCGACGCCCATGCAGTCGCGCTGGCAGGGCAGGCCGTTGCCGGGACCCGCCGCGCGGTCCGCGTCGACCTCGACGGCAAGGACGATGCGGTCCGTCCCCGGGTGCGTGAGACCGTCGCCACGATCGCGGCGCTTCCCGAGGCGGAGCGCCGCGACGCGCTCGTGGACGCCGCATTTCTCGCACCGCACTGGCCCGCTCCGTACGGCCTCGGCGCCGGTCCTGTCGAACAGCTCGTGATCGACGAGGAGCTCGCCGCGGCCGGGGTGTCCCGTCCCGACATCAAGATCGCGGGCTGGGCCGTGCCGACCATCCTCGAGTACGGCACCGACGCCCAGCGTGAGCGGTTCGTCGACGCCTCGCTGCGCGGCCGGATCGTCTGGTGCCAGCTCTTCAGCGAGCCCGGCGCCGGCTCCGACCTGGCCTCCCTGGCGACCCGCGCCGAGCGCGTCGAAGGCGGCTGGCGGCTGACCGGCCAGAAGGTGTGGACCTCCCTCGCGGCCGACGCCGACTGGGCGATCTGCCTGGCACGTACGAACCCCGACGTCCCCAAGCACAAGGGCATCACCTACTTCCTGGTGGACATGCGCAGCGAGGGGATCGACGTCCGCCCGCTGCGCGAGCTGACCGGCGACGCGCTCTTCAACGAGGTCTTCCTCGACGGCGTCCTCGTGCCCGACGAGCTCGTCGTCGGTGATGTCGACGGCGGTTGGCGCCTGGCCCGCACGACGCTGGCCAACGAACGGGTCGCGATGGCCTCGACCAATCTCGGCGGCAGCGTCGAGCGCGCGGTCGAGCTCGCCGCCGGTCGCGGCGAGGCCGACCTCGCCCGGGTCGGGCATGCCGTCGCGCTCTCCACGGTCTGCTCGCTGCTCGGCGTCCGCTCCACGCTCAAGGCGCTCGCCGGGCGCGGACCCGGCGCGGAGTCCTCGGTCGCCAAGCTTTTGACCGTACGCAACCGCCAGGACGCCTCCGAGCTCGTCGTCGACCTCCTCGGTCCGCTGGCGCTCACCGACGACCCGCAGGTCCGCGAGGATCTTCACCAGTCCCAGCTCACCCGCTGCCTCTCCATCGCCGGCGGCACCACCCAAGTGCTCCGCAACGTGGCCGCCGAGCAGATCCTCGGACTGCCACGCTAGAGCCGCACGAGTCGACGTGTTCGACTGACGATCGCCGCTAGGCTTCCTCGGGAGTCGGACCTTTCCAAGGAGGCGGCGCTTGTCGGCCAAGACGTTGCGTGTGACGGGCAAGGCGCGCCGTGGCTGTCCCAGCATCCAGGCGGCGCTCGAAGAGGCCTCTCGGTCGCTCAGGGATGTCAGGGTCCTGATCGAGCCCGGGACGTACGACGAGCAGCTGATCGTGCGCGGGAACGTCTCGCTGGTCGCCAGGGAGCCCGGCTCGGTGACGATCCGCTCGGCTGCCGGGCAGGTGCTCGACTGCGACGGGACGATCAGCCTCTCGGGCCTACGGTTCGTGGCCGAGGTGGGGGAGGCGGTCGTCTGCCGGGGTGGTTCGCTCGAGGTCCGGCAGATCGATGTCGAGACGCGCGGCCGGATCACTCTCTGGGCAGCCCCGGGCACGAGGGTCGAGGCGAGCGGCTCCACCTTCCGAGGTGGGCGGGTGCTCTTCGCCGGGGCTACGGGAGTCGTCGAGAGCTGCGAGCTCCTCGACAGTCCTGACAACGCCCTCGCCGTGATCGAAGGGGCTCGGGTGGAGGTTCGTGACTCCCGTATCGAGCGGCCGCGCTTCAGCGCGGTGCGGGTGGAGGCAGGCTCGTCCGTGACGATCGCGTCCGGCCGTTTCACCTCGTGTCACGACACCATGGTCGCGGTCATCGGCGAGGCGGCGCGGGCCGAGATCTCCGGCACCACCATCGAAGACACGGGCACGGCGATCGGGTTCGCCGAGCGTGCTTCCGGAACCGTGCGCGACGTGACGGTGCGTCGGGCACGGCATGCCTTCTCCTCCAGGTCGGGGGCGAACCCGACCGTGAGCGGCTGCTCCTTCCTGGAGTGTGTGGAGACCGGCATCAACATCTCCGAGCGTGGCGCCGGGTCCTTCCGGGACTGCCTCATCCAGGACGCGGAGGCGATCGGTGTCTTCGTCAAAGGTGATGGAGCCGAGGTCGGGCAGTGGGGTGCGGTCGATGTCAGCGGCTGCACGATCGAGCGGTCCGCGGTGGGGGTCGTCGTCGAGGGCGCCGAAGCCCGGTTCCGCGACATCCGGCTGAACCGGCTTCGCTTCGCCGGGGTCAGGCTTCTCGCCGGCACGGCCGCGACCTTCGACGAGCTGAGCCTCACCGACACGCCGGTCGGCCTCGACGCCCGCGGGAGGTCAACCGGGACCTTCACCAGGGCGAAGGTCATCGGGTGCAGCGCGCTCGCGCTCTCGGCCGTGGACGAGGCCCGGATCATGGTCTCGCAGAGCGTCATCGCGGAGGCCGGCGGTGGTGTCGGTGTCCAGGGCACGGCGAGCCTGGTGATGAAGCGCTCCGAGCTGAGGGACATGGAGTCGTTCGGTCTGATCGCGATGGGAACCGGCACGCTGGTGGTCGAGGACAGCGACCTGCTGCGGCCCGGTGGCATCGGTGTCATCGGGATCCATGACGCCTTCGTCGACGTCAGGGACACGACGGTGACGGACGCGGCAGACATCGGGTTCCGGGTCCTCGACAAGTGCGGCGGTCAGATCCAGGGGTGCACCGTGACCGCAGCCTCAGGGCTCGCGGTGACCAAGAACGACTACGTACGCGTCATCGGGCTCACCTCCGCGCTTCGGACGATCACGACCAGCACGGTGAGCGCGAAGGACGCGGTCGTCGCGCACGTCACGAACATCTACAACACGCCGATGTTCTTCAAGGAGGTCACCGGCCAGGTCGCCATAGGCAACGGGTCCGTCGAGCAGGTCCAGGAGCGAGGAGAGGTCGATGAGCGGCAGTGATGACAGGGAGAACATCTACAACGAGCCGATGTTCTTCGGAGACTTCAACGGGCAGATGTCGATGGGCAATCGGGAGAGCGTCCAGTATCAGGTCAACCCGGCGAGCGAGCCGGACATCGCCACGGTCGTCGCCGAGGTGCTGAAGAAGCTCGGCACTCTCGGGCTCCCCGAGGACGACCTGAAGGACGCGGTCGTCGAAGGCAAGGCGGTCCTGGCCGAGGTGGCCAAGGAGGAGCCCGACCGCACGGTCGTACGCCGAGGCATCAACTATCTCAAGGGCGCGGTGGCGGGGATCGCGGCCGGTGTGGCCACCGGCGCGAACCAGGGCGCCGCCGAGATCGGCCAGCAGATCGTCCGCGACCTGGGCAGCCTGATCATCTGAGTTCTGAGCCGGTGCTCGCGCACCGAAGTAGAACACGTTACAGTTTCGGCATGGGAGACGAGACGCTCGATGCCGTACGCAGCGTGGTGGCCGAGGTCCTTGCCCGCGAGTCCGACCGGGGTGACTGGTCGGCCTGGGCGAGTGCCGGCCTGACCGCACTGCCAGTGCCGGACGCCCAGGGTGGCGAGGGGTTCGGCCTGACCGAGATCGCTGTGCTGCTGCGCGAAGCCGGGCGCCACGCGGTGCGGGTGCCGGTCTGGGAGACGCTCGCGGTCGGCGCGCTGACGCTCGCCGGTCACGGGACGCCGGAGCAGCAGGACGCGATCCTGTCCGGCGTGGCGAGCGGCGAGACGCTGCTGACCCCGGCGTGGCTCGAGCCGGGACGCCCAGAGACGCCATCGGCGACCTACCGCGACGGCGCGGTCAGTGGTCGCAAGACCGGAGTGACGTACGCCGCCGAGAGCACGCGCCTCCTGGTCACCGCGACCTCCGCCGACACCGGTGCACCGGTCGTGGCGCTCGTCGACCCGAACGGACCCGGCGTCACGCTGGTCCCGGCGAGCACCTCGGGCGAGGTGCCGCAGCACACCGTCGTGCTCGAGGACGCCCCGGCCGAGGTGCTGGGTGAGGGAGCCTTCGAGGCCCTGACCGCTCTCGCGACCGCCGGGCTGGCGGTGAGCGCCGCGGGCGTGCTCGCCGGCGCGCGGGATCTCACCGCCGCCTACGTGAAGAACCGGCAGCAGTTCGGCCGAGCGCTGGCGGAGTTCCAGGCGGTCGCGCTGCAGATGGCAGACGTCTATGTCACCTCCCGCACGCTCGACCTCGCCGCCGACAACGCGGTCGCCACCGTCGCGGATCAGCGAGCCGCGACGGTCGACCTGTCGGTCGCCGCCTACTGGGCCAGCCAGGTCGCGCCGTACGCCTTCCGCACCTGTCACCATCTCCACGGCGGCATGGGTGTGGACGTGACCTACCCACTGCTCGGGTTCACGACCTGGGGCACCGATATCGCCCACCTGCTGAACACCCCGGCCGAGGCTGTCCCGGTCGAGACCGAGGGGACCAAGAACCTCGAGCTGACCGAGGCGCAGCGATCCCTGAAGACCGAGGTCAGAGCCTATTTCGCGAGCCTGGCCCACGAAGAGCCGGCCGATCCGGGTCCGGAGGGCTCCTGGGACCGGCACGGCCCGACGTACCAGAAGCTCATCAAGCAGCTCGGCGACGACGGCTGGATGGGCGTCGGCTGGCCGAAGGAGTACGGCGGCCACGGCCTCGGCGAGGTCGAGCAGACCATCTTCGCCAACGAGGCGCAATACGCCGACGTTCACCTGCCCTCGGTGACCCTGCAGACGGTCGGTCCGACGCTGATCCGCTACGGCTCGACGAAGCAGAAGGACCTCTTCCTCAACCGGATCCTGGCCGGCGAGGTGCACTTCGCGATCGGCTACTCCGAGCCCGAGGCCGGCACGGACCTGGCGAGTCTCCGGACGACAGCCAGGAGGGACGGCGACCACTACGTCGTCAACGGCCAGAAGCTGTGGACCACCGGCGGGCACTCCGCCGACTACATCTGGCTCGCCTGTCGCACCGACCCGGACGCCCCCAAGCACAAGGGCATCTCGATCCTGATCGTCGACACGACCGACCCGGGCTTCTCCTGGACCCCGATCATCACCGCCGACGGCTCCCACCACGTCAACGCGACCTATTTCAACGACGTCCGCGTCCCGGCCGACATGCTGGTGGGGGAGGAGAACAAGGGCTGGAAGCTGATCACCACCCAGCTCAACCATGAGCGGGTCATGCTCGGCCCGGCCGGTCGCATCGAGGGTCTGCGCGACCGCGTCCTGCGCTGGGCGACCGCTCAGGGCGTCACCGACAGCCCGGACGTACGCACGCTGATCGGGAAGACCACCGCGGTCTTCCGCATCAACGAGCTGCTCAACTGGGAGGTCGCGCGGGCGGCCGAGAGCGGCGAGATCGAGGTCGCCGACGCCTCCTCCTCGAAGGTCTTCGCCGCCGACCAGGTCCAGCACCTGCTCGCCGACCTGATCGCACTGGTTCACCGGCACGGCGATCCCGGTGATCCGGACACGAGGAGCCTGCTCGACTATCTCGACGCCCAGGCGAAGCGGAACCTTGTGCTCACCTTCGGTGGCGGCGTCCAGGAGGTCCAGCGCGAGCTGATCGCGATGTTCGGTCTCGAGATGCCGAGGGTGCCCCGATGAACGCGGAGAAGCAGACGTTGGTGGACGACGCGATCCACGAGAAGATCATGGCCGCCGCCGAGGAGGTCAAGGCGTGGGGCGAGGCCGCCGAGCGCGAGGCCCGCGACCTGGTCAACCAGCCCACGATCAACAACTGGCTCGAGGCGATGGGCCTGGAGTCCGACCGGTTCCACCAGGGCGAGGCGCCGCCGTCGATGGCGCAGGTGTGGACGATGTACGGCCAGGGTGGGCGCCATCCCGACCGCGACCCGCTGCACGCGATGATGAACGTCCTCACCGACGCCGGCTTCAACGGCGTCCTCGGCACCAACTCCGAGCAGAGCTACGACCGCTACCTCCGCGTCGGTGAGCAGGTCCGGGTCACCACGGCCCTCGACTCGGTCGTCGGCCCGAAGCAGACCGGGATGGGTGTGGGCTACTTCGTCACCTCCCGGAGCACCTGGTACGTGGGTGAGGAGCGGGTCGCGACCATGCTGTTCCGCGTCCTCAAGTTCATCCCCAAGGTGACGGCATGAGCGGCCCCGTGCGCCCGGTGATCGGGCTCGACAACGCGTACTTCTTCGAGGGCACCGCCAAGCAGGAGTTGCGAATCCAGAGCTGCAACGCCTGTGGAACGCTGCGGCACCCGCCGGGCCCCGCGTGCCTGGCCTGTGACGCCTACGACCGCGGCCATGTCGTCGCGAGCGGCGAGGGGACGGTCTACTCGTTCACCGTCGTCCATGCCCCGAAGCTGCCCGGCAAGGAGCTCCCGCTGGTGGTCGCGCTGCTGGACCTGCCCGAAGGCGTACGCCTCGTGGCGGAGGTGACCGGCGTGCCGCCCGAGGGCGAGGACGCCCTGAAGATCGACGAACGGCTCGTCGTCGACTGGAACGTGATCGACGAGGAGCTCACGCTCCCGATCTGGAGGAGGCCATGACCATGCGCACCGGAGAGAAGCTCCCCGCCTGGGAGCTGCCGATCACCCCGACGCTGGTGGTCTCGACCGCGCTGGCGACCCGGGACTTCCAGGACGTGCACCACGACCGAGACCGGGCCCAAGCGGCCGGCTCGAAGGACATCTTCATGAACATCCTGACCTCGACGGCGTTGTGCGAGCGTTACGTCACCGACTGGGCGGGCACTGATGTTCAGATCAAGGGCATCTCGATCCGGCTGGGCGCCCCGGCCTACCCCTACGACACGCTCTCGTTCTCCGGCGAGGTCACCGAGGTGGCCGACGGCGTCGCCACCATCCAGGTCACCGGATCGGTCTCCCTCGGTGCGCACGTGACCGGCACCGTGAAGGTTGCCGCATGACGACCCTCAGTAACAGCGCCGCGATCGTCGGTATCGGCGCGACCGAGTTCTCCAAGGAGTCGGGGCGCTCCGAGCTCCAGCTCAGCGTCGAGGCGACCAGGGCAGCACTGAAGGACGCCGGGCTCACCCCTGCAGACGTCGACGGGCTGACCACGTTCACCATGGACACCAGCTCCGAGATCGCCCTCGCGCGCGAGCTCGGCCTCGGTGACCTGCGGTTCTTCTCGCGGATCAACTACGGCGGCGGCGCGGCCTGTGCGACGGTCCAGCAGGCCGCGATGGCGGTCGCCACCGGGGTCGCGGACGTCGTGGTCGCCTACCGCGGCTTCAACGAGCGTTCGGGCCAGCGGTTCGGTCAGGTGCAGCCCTGGGCGGCCCAGCAGGTCAACACCAACGGCATCGACAACTCCTGGACCTACCCGCTCGGACTCTCGACGCCAGCGGCGACGGTCGCCATGCAGGCGCGCCGCTACATGCACGACTACGGCGTGACCAGCGCGGACTTCGGTGCCGTGGCCGTCGCCGACCGTCGCCACGCCGCGACCAACCCCGCCGCGTTCTTCTACCAGAAGCCGATCACGCTCGAGGACCACCAGGCCTCCCGGATGATCGCCGACCCGCTGCACCTGCTCGACTGCTGCCAGGAGTCCGACGGTGCCGTCGCGATCGTCGTCACCAGCCCCGAGCGGGCCCGCGACCTGCCCAACCCGCCGGTCAGCATCGCCGCGGCCGCCCAGGGCAGCGCCACCGACCAGTACGTGATGACCTCCTACTACCGCGACGAGATCGGCATCCCGGAGATGGGCGTGGTCGCCAAGGATCTCTGGCGCCAGTCCGGCCTCACCCCGGCCGACATCGACACCGCTGTCCTCTACGACCACTTCACCCCCTACGTACTCATGCAGCTCGAGGAGCTCGGCTTCTGTGGCAGGGGAGAGGCCAAGGACTTCGTACGCGACGGGGCCATCGAGCTCGGTGGGCGACTGCCGATCAACACCCACGGTGGCCAGCTCGGCGAGGCCTACCTGCACGGAATGAACGGCATCGCCGAGGGCGTACGTCAGGTGCGCGGCACCTCGGTGAACCAGGTCGCGGGCGCCGCGCGCGTGCTCGTCACCGCGGGCACCGGCGTACCCACGAGTGGATTGGTCCTGACCTCCTCCTGATCTCGCGCTGAAAGTTTGCGCAAACCCTTGCACCGCCAGATCCGCTTCTGGCGGTGCAACTTCTTTGTGTGGCCCCTGAGGGTTGACGTGTGACGGCGATCACCCTACGGTCTCTCTGCAAGATCTTGCAGCAAGATTCAGCCTTCGACATAGGAGGAACCATGGCCAGACAATCCATCGCCAGATCCGCCATGGCTGCCGCACTTGCCCTCTCGGCGGGAGCTGCTGTCGCGCTCACGATCCCGGTCTCGGCCCCGGCACAGGCCGCGCCACCGGGAGACAAGGACGTCACCGCGGTGATGTTCGAATGGAACTTCGCCTCGGTGGCCCGCGAATGCACCGACACCCTGGGCCCGGCCGGCTACGGCTACGTCCAGGTCTCCCCACCCCAGGAGCACATCCAGGGCGGCCAGTGGTGGACGTCCTACCAGCCCGTTAGCTACAAGATCGCCGGCCGGCTGGGCGACCGCACCGCCTTCGAGAACATGATCGACACCTGCCACGCCGCCGGCGTGAAGGTCGTCGCCGACGCCGTCATCAACCACATGTCCGCGGGCTCCGGCACCGGCACCGGCGGCTCGTCCTACAGCAAGTACGACTACCCCGGCCTCTACTCCTCCTTCGACCTCGACAACTGCACCGCCCAGATCAGCAACTACCAGGACCGCACCAACGTCCAGGAGTGCGAGCTGGTCGGCCTCGCCGACCTCGACACCGGCGAGGGCTACGTACGCGGCAAGATCGCCGGCTACCTGAACGACCTGCTCTCGCTCGGCGTCGACGGCTTCCGGATCGACGCTGCCAAGCACATGGCCGCCTCGGACCTGGCCAACATCAAGTCCCGGCTGAGCAACCCCAACGTCTACTGGAAGCAGGAGGCGATCTACGGCGCGGGCGAGGCGGTCTCGCCCCGCGAGTACCTCGGCAACGGTGACGTCCAGGAGTTCCGCTACGCCCGCGACCTGAAGCGGGTCTTCAACAACGAGAACCTCGCCTACCTGACCAACTTCGGCGAGGGCTGGGGCTACATGTCCTCGGGCAGCTCGGCCGTCTTCGTCGACAACCACGACACCGAGCGCGGCGGCGACACCCTGAACTACAAGGACGGCGCCAACTACACCCTGGCCAACGTCTTCATGCTGGCCTGGCCCTACGGCTCGCCCGACATCAACTCGGGCTACGAGTGGAGCGACAAGGACGCCGGACCGCCCAACGGCGGCAGGGTCAACGCCTGCTGGCAGGACGGCTGGAAGTGCCAGCACGCGTGGCCGGAGATCAAGAAGATGGTCGCCCTCCGCAACACCGCCCGCGGCCAGTCCGTCACCAACTGGTGGGACAACGGCGCCGACGCCATCGCGTTCGGTCGAGGCAGCAAGGCGTACGTCGCGATCAACCACGAGTCCGGCTCGCTGACCCGCACCTTCCAGACGTCGCTGGCGGCCGGCACCTACTGCGACGTACAGACCGGCAACAACGTCACCGTGAACGGCTCCGGTCAGTTCACGGCCACCCTCGGGTCCAACACCGCCCTCGCGCTGCACGTCGGCGCGATGAGCTGCAGCTGACCCGCCGTCCGGCCGTCCGGCGCCACCCCGTGGGCGCTGGGCGGCCGGCCTCCACCGCATGCCCCGCACAATCCAGAGAGGCCCCTCAAGGTGAATCGAAGAAGTGGCGCACACGGCGCGCCCCGCTTGGCCGCGACCGCGCTCGCGACCGCACTGCTCGCCACGGCGCTGCAGACGGCCATGCCGGCCTCGGCAGCCGAAGCCCCGAAGCCGCCGTCGGACGCCAAACTGGCCGCCGAGCCGGCTCGCCACGACGCGACGAAGGAGCAGTTCTACTTCGTGCTGCCCGACCGGTTCGCCAACGGCGAGACCTCCAACGACAAGGGCGGCCTGACCGGCAGCCGCACCTCGACCGGCTTCGACCCCACCGACAAGGGCTTCTACCAGGGCGGCGACCTCCAGGGCCTCACCGACCGCCTCGACTACATCAAGGGCCTCGGCACCACCGCGATCTGGATGGCGCCGATCTTCAAGAACAAGCCCGTCCAGGGAGAGGGCGCGAACGCCTCGGCCGGCTACCACGGCTACTGGATCACCGACTTCACCCAGGTCGACCCGCACTTCGGCACCAACGAGGACCTCGAGACCCTCGTCGACGCGGCCCACGCCAAGGGGATGAAGGTCTTCTTCGACGTCATCACCAACCACACCGCCGACACCGTCGACTACGCCGAGAAGAAGTACGGCTACCGCCCCAAGGGCGCCTTCCCGTATCTCGACGCCGAGGGCCGCCCCTTCGACGACGCCGACCCGGCCGCTGACCGGGTGACGGTCGACGAGGACTCGTTCCCCTACACCCCGGCCAACACCGGCGAGATGGTGCCGTCCTGGCTCAACGACCCGACGCTCTACCACAACCGAGGTGACTCCACCTGGGAGGGCGAGTCGACCACGTACGGCGACTTCAGCGGCCTGGACGACCTGTGGACCGAGCGTCCCGAGGTCGTCGAGGGGATGACGAAGATCTACCAACGATGGGTCCGCGACTTCGACATCGACGGCTTCCGCATCGACACCGTCAAGCACGTCGACCTGGACTTCTGGACCGAGTGGGCCACCGCTCTGGATGCCTACGCCGCCAAGCAGGGTCGCGAGGACTTCTTCATGTTCGGCGAGGTCTACTCCGCCGACAGCGACATCACCTCGCCGTACGTCACCCGCGGCCGTCTGGACGGCACCCTCGACTTCCCGTTCCAGGACGCCGCCCGCGCCTACGCCTCGCTCGGTGTCCCCGCCGAGCGGCTCGCCAAGGTCTTCGCCGACGACTACAAGTACGCCTCCGACAAGGCGAACGCCTACGAGCAGGTCACCTTCCTCGGCAACCACGACATGGGCCGGATCGGCACCTTCCTCGCCGCCGACCACCCCGATGCGACCGACGCCGAGCTGGTCCAGCGCGCCCGGCTCGCGAACGAGCTGATGTTCCTCTCCCGCGGCAACCCGGTCGTCTACTACGGCGACGAGCAGGGCTTCACCGGCGCCGGCGGCGACAAAGACGCCCGCCAGACGCTGTTCGCCTCTCAGGTCGCCGACTACCTCGACGACGACCAGATCGGCACCGACCGCACCCATGCCGAGGACGCGTACGACACCACCCACCCGCTGTACGAGGCCATCGCCGCACTGGCGAAGCTCCGCAAGGACAACCCCGCGCTGACCGGCGGCACCCAGCAGGAGCTCCACGCCGAGGACTCCGTCTACGCGTTCTCCCGCACCGGGGACGACCGCGAGTACGTGGTCGCGGCCAACAACGCCACCGAGGCGAAGACCGTCACCCTGCCCGTGGAGTCGGCCGCGTTCGAGACGATCTACGGCGGCGAAGGGACCGCGAAGGCGAAGGACGGCACGATCGAGGTGACCGTCCCGGCGCTCTCCTCGGTCGTCCTGCGTGCCGAGGCAGAGCTCCCCGCGGCCGGCGCGAAGCCGACGCTGTCCCTGACCGCCCCGGATGCCGGCGTGACCGGCATGGTGACCCTGAGCGCCGACCCAGGGGAGACCTCCGACGCCCGCGTCGTCTTCGCCGCCCAGGTCGGCAACGGCAAGTGGCGCACCCTCGGCTCCGTCGACCACGCCCCCTACAAGATCACCCAGTACGTCCCCGGGACCGTCGCCCCCGGCACCGCTCTGCGTTACAAGGCCGTGGTGGTCGACCGTGGCGGACGTACGGCGAGCGCCCTCGCCGAGACCACCGCCGGAGCAGCACCCGAGGCCGAGAACCCGAGCGCCGTCGACCGCGACTACGCGGTCGTGCACTACCGGCGGGCTGACGGCGACTACACCGGTTGGACCCTGCAGGCAGGGGACCCCGGGAATGAGCTCAGCGGCGAGTTCAGCGGCCGCGACGCGTACGGCGCCTTCGCCTGGGTGAAGCTCCCCGACGGCGCCTCCTCGGTGACGTACAGCGTCGAGAAGGACGGCACTGCCGACGGTGCCGAGCGGACGATCGACCTCGCCGAGACCGGCGAGGTCTGGGTCGAGGCCGGCACCGACGGCCAGGAGACCACCAGGCCCGACGGCGTCTACCCGGAGCCCGACACGTCCAAGGCGGTCATCCACCTGCACCGCGCCGACGGCGACTACGAGGGCTGGGGCCTGCACACCTGGACCGGCGCGGCGACCCCGACCGAGTGGTCCAAGCCGCTGCAGCCCACCGGCAAGGACGCCTACGGCGCCACCTTCGAGGTGCCGCTGGTCGACGGCGCCACCTCGCTCAACTACATCGTCCACAAGGGCGACGAGAAGGACATCCCCAACGACCGTTCGCTCGACCTGACGACGTACGGGCACGAGGTCTGGCTCAACTCCGGTGACACCGGCTACCTGCTGCCGTCGGTCGGGTCGGCGCCCGAGCTCGACCTGGCCAAGGCGCAGGCGCAGTGGATCGACGAGACCACCGTCGTGCTCCCCGAGGAGATGGCGAGCGGCTCGGCGCTGTCCACCCAGCTGGTCTACGACCGCGACGGCGGCATCACCGTCGAAGACGGTGCCCTCAGCAGCGAGGGCCGCTGGCTGCGGCTCCAGACCACGTCCCTGACCGACGCGCAGAAGGCGGAGTTCCCACACCTGAAGGACTACACCGCCTTCACCGTGGACACCCGTGACCGCGACCGGATCCGGGGCGCTCTCGCCGGCCAGGTCGTGCTCACCCGGCGCCTCGGCAACGGCGCCCTGGTCACCGGCACCGGCGTGCAGACCCAGGGCATCCTCGACGACCTCTACGCCGCGAAGGCCGCGAAGGCGGAGCTCGGCCCGGTGTTCAAGGGCAGCAAGGTCACCCTGTCCGTCTGGGCGCCGACCGCCCATGAGGTGAGGCTCGAGCTCGGCAGGACGTCGGTCTCGATGCGCCGCGACGACGCCAGCGGCGTCTGGTCGGCGACCGGATCCGCCTCGGCCTGGCGCGGCAAGGAGTACCGCTACGCCGTGACCGTGTGGGCGCCGAGCGTGCAGAAGCTCGTCACGAACAAGGTCACCGACCCCTACTCGGTCGCGCTGACCACCGACTCCGAGCGCAGCCTCGTAGTCGACCTCGGCGACAGGTCGCTCGCTCCCCAGGGCTGGTCGAACCTGAAGAAGCCGAAGGCCGTGTCCATGAAGGACGCTCAGATCCAGGAGCTCCACATCCGCGACTTCTCGGTCGAGGACGAGACCAGCGACGATCCGGGCGGCTACCTCGCCTTCGCCGACAAGGACAGCGACGGCTCCAAGCACCTGCGGAAGCTGGCCGGGTCCGGCACCTCGTACGTCCACCTGCTGCCGGCCTTCGACATCGCCACCATCCCGGAGAAGAAGGCCGACCAGACCACGCCCGACTGCGACCTCGCCTCCTATGCCGAGGACAGCGACGAGCAGCAGGAGTGCGTCGCCGCGGCGGCAGCGAAGGATGCGTACAACTGGGGCTACGACCCCTACCACTACACGGTCCCGGAGGGCTCCTACGCCTCCGATCCCGACGGCACCGACCGGACGGTCGAGTTCCGGCAGATGGTGAAGTCGCTCAACGAGGACGGTCTGCGGGTCGTGATGGACGTGGTCTACAACCACACCACCAGCAGCGGCCAGGCGAAGACGTCGGTGCTCGACAGGATCGTGCCCGGCTACTACCAGCGGCTACTCGCCGACGGCTCCGTCGCCAACTCGACCTGCTGCGCCAACACCGCCCCCGAGAACACGATGATGGGCAAGCTCGTCGTCGACTCGATCGTGACCTGGGCCAAGGAGTACAAGGTCGACGGCTTCCGCTTCGACCTGATGGGCCACCACCCCAAGGCCAACATCCTGGCCGTCCGCAAGGCCCTCGACGCCCTCACCCTCGCCAAGGACGGCGTCGACGGGAAGTCGATCATCCTCTATGGCGAGGGCTGGAACTTCGGTGAGATCGCCGACGACGCCCGCTTCGTGCAGGCCACCCAGAAGAACATGGCCGGCACCGGCATCGCCACCTTCAGCGACCGCGCCCGAGATGCCGTACGCGGGGGCGGTCCGTTCGACGCCGATCCTGGCGTCCAGGGCTTCGCGAGCGGGTTGTTCACCGACCCCAACACCTCGGCGGCCAACGGCACCGAGGCGGAGCAGAGGGCCCGGCTGCTGCACTACCAGGACCTCATCAAGGTCGGGTTGTCCGGGAACCTCGCCGACTACTCGTTCACCGACACCGCGGGCAACCAGGTCAAGGGGTCGCAGGTCGACTACAACGGCTCGCCGGCCGGCTACGCGGCCGAGCCCGGAGACGCGCTCGCCTACGCCGATGCCCACGACAACGAGTCGCTCTACGACGCGCTCACCTTCAAGCTGCCCGCCTCGACCAGCGCCGCGGACCGCTCCCGGATGCAGGTGCTCGCGATGGCGACCGCCGCGCTCTCGCAGGGCCCGGCGCTCTCTCAGGCCGGCACCGACCTGCTGCGCTCGAAGTCGCTGGATCGCAACTCCTACGACTCCGGCGACTGGTTCAACGCCATCCACTGGGACTGCCAGGACGGCAACGGGTTCGGCCGAGGCCTACCGCCGGCGGCCGACAACGAGGACAAGTGGCCCTACGCCGAACCGCTCCTGTCCGCGGTGTCGTCCCCGGACTGCGCGGACATCGAGGGGGCCTCGGCCGCCTACCAGGACCTGCTGAGGATTCGTACGGACGAGCCGGCCTTCCACCTGTCCACCACCGGGCAGGTCCAGGAGAAGCTCGGGTTCCCGCTCTCGGGCACGGACGAGACGCCGGGTGTCATCACCATGCGCCTCGGTGACCTCGTGGTCGTCTTCAACGCGACCACGACGAGGCAGCAGCAGAAGGTGGCGGGCGCCGCGGGCGCCGACTACCGGCTGCACCCGACCCAGGCCGAAGGCTCGGACGACGTCGTGAAGGCGGCCACGTTCGAGTCGGGCTCGGGCACCTTCACGGTGCCTGCCCGGACGGTGGCGGTCTTCACCCGCTGACCCGCTCGAGAACGGGCGCGGCCCCGGCTCGTCGAGCCGGGGCCTGCGGCTTCCTGGTCAGGAAGCTCGGCGTCAGATCAGGAGGGGCTGTTGCCGGCGATGGCGCCGACCACGACGAGCGCGATGACGACCAGGGCGGCGATGACCATGAGGCCGGCCGGGCTCCGGAAGTCGAACATGGGGATTCCTTTCGGCTAGTTCGGCGACAGGCGTCGAGTGGGGACCGATGGCCTGCGGACGCGTCGGGAGAGCCGGATACGGCGATACCCGTGGCATCGCGTATACATAACCAGCCGAGACGACAACGCGCGTAGGGTCGAAGGTCCCAAGTTTTACCGAAGCTCTTCACTTCAGAATGGATATGTGATATGGCAACATTCCGCCTGGCGAGCTTCTGTAAAGACTAGCTGGCCGCCGGCAGGGTCCCCGACCGGGGATCGCCGACCCTGCCGAAGCTGTGAGGCCGGTCACCCCAGCCCGGCGGCATGCCGTCCGGCCCGTCGACCGAAGTACGACCCGTCGCCGAGCTGCATGCCGGAGGCGTAGCCCTTGGCATCCTGCGCGAGGTTGGCCGCGCAGGCGCCGGCGGCGTAGAGGCCGGCGATCGCGGAGCCGTCCTCGCGGCGTACCTGTCCTTCGACGGTGGTCGCCAGGCCGCCCATGGTGAACCCGGCGTACATCGCCTTGCCGAGCGAGAGGTCATAGGCGCCCCACGGACCGGTGTCCTGCGGCTCGGTCCACTCCGGCGCCTTGTGGAGCTCCGGGTCCTCGCCGTCGGCGGCGTGGGTGTTGTAGGAGGTCAGGGTGGCGTTCAGGGTCTCGAAGGGTACGCCCAGGCCGGCCGCCATCTCCTCGACCGTCTCCCAGCCGTCGATGAATGGGCACAGCGGCATCTTCGGGTGCTCGATGTGCGCGGAGTCGACGATGAGGAACGCGGCCGAGTCCGGCTGCTCCATGACGAAGGCGGCCGTACGCGCGTGGTAGGAGTCCTCGGCCACGAACCGCTCGCCGTGCTTGTTGACGATGATCCCGGTGAGCAGGATCGAGGGCGGGTAGAACGGAGCGGTCTGGAACGGCTCGTCCATGAACCGCCAGCGGCCGCCCGCCGATGCGCCCAGGCGCAGTCCGAGACCGTCGTCGTAGGTGGAGGCGAGCGGGAAGAGCTTCTCGCCGAGGCTCGGGGTGTGCTCGGCGACCATGTCGGCGTTGCCGACGAAGCCGCCGGCGGCGAGGATCACCGCCTTGGCGCGGATCGCGCCGCGCTCCTCGAAGCGTCGCCAGGCCAGGCCGACGACACGGCCGTCCTCGATCACCAGGTTGGTGGCACCGGTCTCGTAGCGGATCACCGCCGACGTCTCGGCCAGCCGGTCGGCCATCCGGTCCACGACCAGCTTGGCGCCGCCGGTGTCGCCCGGGACCGGCACCTTGTGGCCGCGCGGCGCCGGGACGGCGAGGTCACGGAACGGGTGGACCTTCTCGTTGCCGGTGTACATCAGCCCCTCGGTGCCGGGCTGGATGACGGCCTTGCCGGGCCAGAACGTGCGCTCGAACTCGAACCCCAGCGCCTCGAGCCAGTCGAAGTGCTCGACCGAGTCGTCGCAGTAGGCCCGGATCTTGTCGTCCTCGGGCTCCTTGGAGACCGCGTGGATGTAGTTGAACATCTCCTCGGCCGAGTCCTCGATCCCGGTGGCCTTCTGCACCGCGGTGCCGCCGCCGAGATAGAAGTGGCCGCCGGCCATCGCCGAGGTGCCGCCGGGCTCGGCGGCACGCTCCAGGAGGATCGTCCGGGCGCCGGCCCGGGCCGCCTCCAGCGCCGCGGCCCCGCCGGCCACGCCGAAGCCGACCACGATCACGTCGGTCTCCTCCGACCAGCCGCCGAAGCGCTCCTCGACGTCGGAAGGGGAGAGTACGTCGGGGAGAGTCGTGCCGCTCATGCTCATCGCCCTCGCCTCCCGCTGGTTGAGCCGCCGGAGCCGCTAGGCGGAGGCGTGTCGAGACCAACACAGCCCCCACGGGACGCGGATCGACTGTGTTGGTCTCGACACGGATTCGCTCGTTCCTCACGAATCCGGCTCGACCGACGTACGCGGCTCATCGTGCCTCCAGGTGGCAGTCGGCGAGGACCGGGGCGCCGTCGCGGGCAGGATCGTCGGACGAGATCGTGGCCCTGACCAAGATCCTCGGCTCTTCGTCCCAGGCCTCGATCGAGATCGTCTCGCCGGGGAAGACGATCCCCGCGAACCGGGCGCCGAACCCGGCGACCCGGGTCGCATCCCCGTCCAGAAGCAGGGCGGTCGCCTCGCGCAGCACGATCCCGTAGGAGCACAGCCCGTGCAGGATCGGCTTCGGGAAGCCTGCCTTCGCGGCGAAGGCGGGGTCGGCGTGCAGCGGGTTGCGGTCGCCGCACAGCCGGTAGAGCAGCGCCTGCTGCTCGGTGACGTCGTACGCAGCCACGGCATCCGGCGCGCGGTCGGGGACCGGCAGCGCCGTCGAGGGCCCGCGCTCGCCCCCGAAGCCGCCCTCGCCGCGTACGAAGATCGAGCTCCTGACGGTCCACAGCGGATCGCCGGAGGGGGTCGTGGCGGTGCCCTCCTGGACGATCACGGCAGCCTTGCCCTTGTCCCAGACCTCGGCGATCCGGGTCGAGACGACGGCCTCGCCCGAGGTTGGGATCGGGCCGTTCACCTGGATCTCCTGGGAGCCGTGGAGCACCGAGGCCAGGTCGATGTCGCAGCCCGGCAGGTCGAGCGAGGGCGGTTCGGTGACGTGGAAGGTCGGTGCCACGACCCCGAAGGAGGGCAGCACGGAGAGGGCATCGGAATCGAGCGTGTAGCGCAGCGCGGCCGGGTCGGTCGCGTCGCCGGGACGCGAGCCGGCGCCGATGCCGAGGTGGTAGAGCAGCACGTCGGACGAGGTCCACGAGAACGACTGGGACGGCAGCGACGCGCCGATGGCCTTGGTCGGGTCGATGGGCATCAGTTGGTCTCCTTCATGGCGCAGTCCTCGGCAGCCAGGTAGCCGAAGACGAGGGCGGGGCCGATGGTGGCGCCGGGGCCGGCGTAGGTGCGGCCCATGACGGCGGAGGAGACGTTGCCGGCGGCGTACAGGCCCTCGATGGCGGAGCCGTCGGGCCGCAGCACGCGGGCGCGCTTGTCGGTGACCAGGCCGCCCTTCGTGCCGAGGTCGCCGGGGGCCATCTTCACCGCGTAGAACGGCGCCTGGTCGATCACGTTGAGCGAGCAGTTCGGCTTGACGGTGGGGTCGGAGTAGTACTTGTCGTAGGTCGACTCGCCCCGGTGGAAGTCCTCGTCGACGCCCGACTCGGCGAAGCCGTTGAACCGGGCTAGCGTCTCGCGCAGGCCGTCGGCGGGCACCTCGATCTTCTCCGCCAGCGCCTCCACGGTCGACGCCTTCACGACGACGCCGTCCTTGAGCCAGCGCCCCGGGAAGGGCTGCTTCGGCCCGAGCCCGGCGAAGATGTAGCGGTTGCGGTAACGCTGGTCGAAGACCAGCCACGCCGGGACGTGGGAGACGCCGGTCTCTTGTCCGCGGTAGATCTCGTGGACGGCCTCGACGTAGGGGAGCGCCTCGTTCATGAACCGCTTGCCGGCGCCGTTGACGATGATCGAGCCGGGCAGGTTGCGCTCGGCGAGGGCGAACCACGGCCGCCCCGGGAACGGGATCGTCGGGCCCCACCAGGACTCGTCCATCAGGTCGGTGTCGGCTCCGGCTGCGATCCCGGCCAGGATCCCGCCGCCGGTGTTGCTGTGGGCGCCGGTGGTCCACTCGACCGAGGTCGGGGCGGGCAGGTACTTCTCCCGCATCTCCAGGTTCCGCTCGAAGCCGCCGGAGCCGAGGATCACGCCGCGCCGCGCCCGGATCACCGTCGTCGGGCCGTCCTCGCCGCGGCGTACCTCGACACCGACGACCCGGCCGCCCTCGGTGACCAGGCCGACCAGCTCGGTCTCGTAGCGGATCGGGACGCCGGCGTCGATAAGCCCCTTGCGCAGCCCGATCGCGAGCGCCGCGCCCATGGCGTACATCTTCTTGCCGCGCAGGCCGGCGAGGATGCGGGCGACCGCGATCTTGACCATCGTGATCGGGCCTCGGATCGTGCGCATGCCGAGGCTGATCTTGCGGAAGTCGGCCTGGGTGACGACCATGTTGGCCGGCGACTTCGTGTAGGGCGGGTGCAGCCGGCCGAGCTCCTCGCCGATCACCCGGGCGTCGAGCGGGACCGGCTCGACGGAGCGGCCGGCGCCGCGGCCGCCGGGGGCCTCGGGGTGGTAGTCGGCGTAGTCGGGGACCCACGTGAACCGCACCGGGGTCTTGTCGCAGACGAAGGAGAGCACCTCCGGGCCGCGGCCGAGGAACGTCTCGCGGCGATCCTTCGGCACGACGTCGCCGACGATCGACTCGAGATAGAGGCTGGCGGCCTCGGGGGAGTCCTTCTGGTGGGCCGCCTCGAGGGCGTGGTTGCGGGGGATCCAGACCCCGCCGCCCGAGCGGGACGTCGAGCCACCGAAGTACGCGCTCTTCTCGATGACCACGGTCTCGAGCCCGTGACGGCGCGCGGCCGCCAGTGCGGCGGTCATCCCGGCGCCTCCGGCGCCCACGACCACGACGTCGTAGGTCTCCTCGTCGGACTGTCCCATGGTGCTCCTCAACCTCGTGCCATCAGGCGGCGCTATCTAAGAACTGAAACACGTTCTACCATAGACGACAGTCGACGAAACACGCCCAGGGACTCGACAAAACTGAAACGTGTTCTAGTATTGATCCATCGGCAGCGCACCAACCGCGCCGTCCGAGGACATCTGGGACACCATGCAGGAAGGCAGAGCGGTGAGCGAACCGACACAGCGCCCCCACAAGGACGCACAGACCGTCAGGGACGGGGTGCAGGACCTGCTGCCCACGATCAGGGACCGTGCGGAGGAGACCGAGCGTCTCCGGGTCGTGCCCGAGTCGAGCGTCAAGGAGCTGGAGGAGGTCGGCTTCTTCAAACTGCTGCAGCCGACCCGGTTCGGCGGTCTCGAGGCGGACCCGGTCGACTTCTACACCTGTGTGCGCGACATCGCCTCGGCGTGCGGATCGACCGGCTGGGTCTCCAGCGTCCTGGGCGTGCACCCCTGGCAGATCGCGCTCTTCGACGACGAGGCCCAGCAGGCGGTCTGGGGTGAGGATCCCGACACGCGCGTCTCCTCCTCCTATGCACCGGTGGGCAAGGCGGCTATCACCGAGGGCGGATTCAACCTCTCCGGGCGCTGGTCGTTCTCCTCCGGCTGCGCACACGCGACCTGGGTGCTGCTCGGTGGCCTCGTCTTCAACGACGAGGGCCACGTGGTCGACTTCCGTACGTTCCTGGTGCCGCGCGCCAGCTACGAGATCGTCGACGTCTGGAACGTCGTCGGCCTGGCCGGCACCGGCTCCAACGACATCGTGGTCGAGGACGTCTTCATCCCGGAGGCCTTCACGCTCTCGATGGCCGAGACCGGACGCTGCAAGGGCCCCGGTCAGGCGGTCAACACCGGCGACCTCTACAAGCTGCAGTTCCACTCGCTGTTCACCACCACGATCACCACGCCGATCATCGGCATGGCTCGCGGCGCCTACGAGGAGCACGTGACCATGCAGCAGAACAGGGTCCGTGCCTCCTACGGTGAGAAGGCATCCCTGGACCCCTTCGCCGCCGTACGCGTGGCGACCGCCTCTTCCGACATCGACGCCGCCTGGGCGCTGCTGATGGGCAACATCCGCGAGCAGCAGGCCTACGTCGCCCGCGGGGAGAAGATCCCGATCACCCAGCGGCTGCGGATCCGCCGTGACCAGGTCCTCGGCACCCAGCGGGCGATCGACGCGATCGACCTGCTCTTCGAGGCCTCCGGCGGCCGCGCGCTGGCTTCGGGCACGCCCCTGCAGCGCGCCTGGCGCGATGCCCACGCGGGCCGTGTCCACGCGGCCAACGACCCCGAGCGGGCGCTGCAGATGTACGGCGCCTCGGAGTTCGGGCACAAGGTCGACCCGGGGATGTACTGATGGCGCTCGTGAAGGAGGACGTCGCCCACGACGTCGCGATCAAGACCGAGGCCGCGGGCGAGATCACGCTGCGCTACTACGATCTCGGGTCGCCGGCCGATGACCGCCTGCCGCTCGTCATGCTTCACGGCGGGGGTCCCGGGGCCTCGTCGTGGTCCAACTTCGGCTCCGCGCTGGAGGGCTTCGCGGCCGACTTTCGCACGATCCTGGTCGACCAGCCGGGCTTCGGCGCCTCCGACAAGCCGGAGGTGGTGGGCAACTACTACCGCTTCGCCGGCGACGCGGTGATCGCCCTCCTCGACGAGCTGGGCCTGGAGAAGGTGCACCTGCTGGGCAACTCGCTCGGCGGCGGGACCGCGATGCGGATCGCTCTCACCTATCCGGAACGAGTGGGCCGGCTGGTGCTGATGGGGCCGGGCGGGCTCTCGCTCAACCTCTTCCATGCCGATCCCACCGAGGGCGTACAACGCCTGATGGACTTCTCCGGCGACCCGACCCGGGAGGCGCTCAAGGCGTTCATCTCGACGATGGTCGTGAACCAGAAGCTGGTCACCGACGAGCTGGTCGAGGAGCGGTTCGCGGACGCGACCGCGCCCGGTGCACGCGAGGCGATGGCGTCGATGGGATGGTCGTTCTACAACCCCGAGACGGCCGAGGACGGCATGCTGTGGCGCGAGGCGCACCGGCTCAAGCACCACACCCTGCTCACCTGGGGACGCGAGGACCGGGTCAACCCTCTCGACGGCGCGTTCCCCGCCCTGAAGCTGATCCCCAAGGCGCAGCTGCATGTCTTCCCGCGATGTGGGCACTGGGCACAGATCGAGGCGGCCGACGAGTTCCGCGAGGTCGCCGTCTCGTTCTTGAAGCGGCACCGCGAACGCAATCCCGAGGAGAAGTCATGACGATCGACCTGAAGTCGATGGGATACGTACGCGTCACCAGCACCGACCTGGAGGCGTGGCGTACGTTCGCGGAGAAGGTCCTCGGGCTGGTGACGGCCAAGGGTCCGAACCCGGAGCACCTCTACTACCGCATCGACGAGGTCTCGGCCCGGCTCGTGATCGAGCCGGGCGAGGTGGACCAGCTCGGCTGCGTGGGCTGGGAGGTCGCCGACCACACCGCGCTGGCGCAGGCCCGCGAGCACCTGGAGAAGTCCGGGGTCGAGGTGGAGGAGGGCACCCCCGAGGAGCTCGCCGAGCGCCGGGTGCAGGAGATGCTGCGCTTCCGCGACCCCTTCGACAACGTCTTCGAGCTCTTCCACGGCATCACCTACGAGCGCCGTCCCGCGGTCTCGCCCTACGGCCACACCTTCGTGACCGGTGAGCAGGGGATGGGCCACGTGGTGATCCCGGTCTCCGACGACGTCGAGGCGCTGGAGTTCTACCGCGACACGCTCGGGTTCCGGCTGCGCGACTCGATGAGCATGCCCGGCGAGTTCGCCGGCAAGGAGCCGGGCACGAAGATCTGGCTGCGCTTCCTCGGGATCAACCCGCGTCACCACTCGCTGGCGTTCCTGCCCTTCCCCAACGACTCCAAGTGCGTCCACATCATGCTCGAGGTCGACAAGCTCGACGACGTCGGCCGAGCGCTGGAGCGGGTGAAGAAGTACGGTGCGAAGCTGTCGGCGACGCTCGGGCGGCACATGAACGACGAGATGGTCTCCTTCTACGTGAAGTCCCCGGGTGGTTTCGACATCGAGTTCGGCACCGAGGGACTGCAGGTCGACGACCAGAGGTGGGTCGCCCGGGAGTCCACGGCCGTCTCGTACTGGGGTCACGACTTCGGCGTAGGCCAGTGATCGGGTATGCGTATAGAGGTGCCTGACGGGATGTCTCCCGATGCCGCCGAGAGCTGGCCGCATCCCGAGCTGATCGAGTCCTTCCACGGTCGCTTCGACTTCGAGGCGCCACCGTCCCCGCCGGAGACCCCTGCCGACGCGGAGGCGGACGGCCGGTTCCGTACGGTGCTGGGCCGGTTCGCCTCCGGGGTCACGGTGATCGCGGCGCAGACCGCGGAGGGGCCGGTCGGGATGACCTGCCAGTCGTTCTCCTCGGTCTCGCTGCGGCCGCCGCTGATCCTCTTCGCGCCGACGAAGTCGTCGCGCGCCTGGGCCCGGATCCGTCGCGCCGGGCATTTCTCGGTCAACATCCTCGCCGCCGGCCAGGAAGCGGTCTCGAACCAGTTCGCCTCGCGTGCCGCGGACAAGTACGCCGACATCTCCTGGACTCCGTCGCCCCACCACGGCGACCCGCACCTCGAAGGAGCCGTCGGCTATCTCGACTGCGCGGTCCACTCGGTCCACGAGGAGGGCGACCACTACCTCGTCGTCGGCCGCGTCCTGGACCTCGAGGAGGGCACCGCCACCGAGCCGCTGCTGTTCTTCCGCAGCAACTACCGAGAGCTGGGCTGAGGGCGGAGCGGGGTCAGGGAAGCTCGTCGAGGCGGCGGATCGCGGCCGCCTCGTCAGGATCGGGTTCGGGCTCGTCGAGGAAGGCCCCGGTCACCTCGACGGCGACATCGGGGGCCAGCCGCTTGAGGCTCATCGCGAGCACGTTGGCGTCGTTCCACAGCCGTGCGCCGCGGGCGATCCACGGCTCCCAGGCCAGTGCGGCGCGGACACCGGGGACCTTGTTGGCCGCGATCGCCGTCCCGGTGCCGGTCCAGCACATCACCACACCGATGTCGGCGCGGCCCTCGACGACCGCCCGGCCGATGCCGGCGCCCAGGTCTGGCCAGGAGGTGGTGGTGAGCACCTCCACCTCTCCGCGCTCGCGCAGGTGGTCGAGCACCGCCCGTGTGGTCTCGTTCTCGTCATCGGCGCCGAACACGATCCGCATGGTCCACAACCTATCCTCGGCCGCCACGTCCAGGGGTAGCGTCGGCGATCCTCGCCTGTCACACCCTGGTCTACTCCGACGATCCCACGGCCTGGTCGCGATGGTCCGGGTCCCCGGGGCCGACGACATCCAGATCTACCAGCCACGGCACCGCACGGCGTACGACGCCTGAGCTCAGGCGTGGGTGGCCGGTCCGCCCGGGCCGGTGAACTTGGCGCTGGGCTGGTCCTTGAGGCTGGTGGTGAGCTCCCAGGTGCGCTGGTAGCCGGTGTGGGAGATCCGCCAGCCCTGGGGCGTACGGGCGTAGCGGTCCTCGTAGAAGGCGGCGCCCTCGAGAGCGAACCCGAAGGCGGCGGCGAAGACCTTGTCGTGGAGGTACCAGCGGCCGGTGGCGATGTCGCCGTCGACGGCGATCTCGGGGTGATGGAGGTGGTGCATCGTGATGATCGTGTCGGGCAGATTGGTGCGCATGTAGTCGACCAGCTCGCCCGGTGAGGTGAACGAGAGCCCGGCGTAGTCGGCGGTGGCGTCATCGCTGAAGCAGGTGGCGAACTCATCCCACTGCTTGGTGTCGAGGAGGCGTACGTAGCGGTACTTCAGCTGCTCGATCTCCCTGGTGTCACTCATGGACCAAGCATAGTAGAACGTGTTCTACAAATGGGCGGCTGTGGGCTGCCGTTCTGCCACCGGTCGGCCGGATGTCACGACGAGGACCGTCTGCCAGGTGCAGGATCAAGGTGTGGACGCGATGGTCGAGCTGCGCGAGCGGCGGGCGGCGCTGCTGGCGAACCGCCATCTGACCTGGGTCTTCGGGACCGACGGACCGGGGGTACGGGTGGGCGAGGAGTGGGCCGGTGGCATCCGGCTGCGGGTGTGCACCCCGCGCTCCGGTGCGACCTCGCAGCGGCCGATCGTGCTGGTCCTGCACGGCGGTGGCTGGTGCTGGGGCTCGCCCGAGCAGTCCCGCTGGATGGCCGGGCGGATCGCGGCCCGCACCGGGGCCGTCGTGGTGGCGCCGGCCTACCGGCTCGCGCCGGAGCATCCCCATCCCGCGGCCGTCGATGACTGCTGGGCGGTTCTTCGGTGGCTGGTGGCGAACGCCGACCACCTCGGCGCCGATCCCGACCGGATCGCGGTGATGGGCGACAGCGCCGGCGGAACGCTCGCGGCCGTCCTCGCCCTGCGCGCCCGCGACGAGGGCGGACCCCGGATCCGCGGCCAGGTGCTGATCTATCCGCTCGTCGACCTCGTCGGCCTGCGAGGCCCGGGGCTTGGCAGCATCGTGGAGACCTACCTGGGCGGTGACGCGTCGCGCGCCGAGGCGTGGTCGGTCTCGCCGCTGCGAGCCGAGTCCCATGTGGGCCTGCCGCCCGCCCTGGTCCTCACCGCGCGCTTCGACCCGCTGCGCCCGCACGCCGAGCGCTACGCCGAGGCGCTGCGTACGGCTGGGGTGGAGGTCGCCGTGCACTGTCCGGACCTGGCGACCCATGCCTACCTCACCCTGCCCGGCCTCTCGCCGGCCTCGCGAGGAGGTCTGGCCCGAGTGGTGAGCTTCCTCGGCGGCGTACTCGGCAGCCGGGTCAGCTGAGGTCGAGGCGGCCGGCGAGCTTGTCGAGGTAGGTGAGTACGCCGGCCGGCTCGGTGTCGGGGACGCCCCAGATCAGCTCGTCGGCCACCGACCACTCGGCCAGGTCGTCGGGCGTCGGCCGCTTCGCGACGAGCACACGGACCTCGGGCTTGCCCTCGCGGCCGGCCGACTCCCACTCGTCCTGCAGCGTCTTCACCTTGTCGCCGATGCCGGCCTCGGTCGGGGTCGACATCCAGCCCTCCGCGTTGCGGGCGATCCAGCGCAGCGTCTTGGGGCCGCCGCCGGCGCCGACGATCGTCGGGATCCGGCCCTGCGGCGGCTTCGGGTACGCCCAGGACGGCCCGAAGGAGACGAACTCTCCCGCATAGGCGGCCTCCTCCTCGGTCCACAGCGCCCGCATCGCCTCCAGGTACTCCTTCAGCGCGGTGCGCTTGCGGTCGCCCGGGATGCCGTGGTCGGCGAGCTCGTCGGTGTTCCAGCCGAACCCGACCCCCAGCGAGACCCGGCCGCCGGAGAGGTGGTCGAGGGTGGCGATCGTCTTGGCCAGCGTGATCGGGTCGGACTCGACCGGCAGTGCGACCGCCGTGGAGAGCCCGATCCGCGAGGTCACCGCGGCGCAGGTCCCGAGCGTGACCCAGGGGTCGAGCGTACGCAGGTAGCGGTCGTCGGGGAGCTCGGCGCCGCCGGTCGGGTGCAGGGCGTCGCGGCGCACCGGGATGTGGGTGTGCTCGGGCACGTAGAACGTGTCGAAGCCGCGCTCCTCGGCGGCGGAGGCGAGCTCGGCGGGCGTGATGCCGCGGTCCGAGGTGAACAGGACGATGCCGTGGCGCATGACACAACAGTAGAACGTGTTCTAGTCTTTGTCGAAGGGATCACCGGGAGAGAGAAGTGAACATGGAAGCCGACTACATCGTCGTAGGCGCCGGGAGTGCGGGCTGCGCCACCGCCCGCAGGCTGGCCGAGAGCGGTGCCAGCGTCATCGTGATCGAGGCGGGCGCCAAGGACACCGCCTTCGGGATCAAGAACCTGCTCGAGCTCCCCGGAGCGGTCGCCGCGATGCTCTCCACGCCGCAGCTGAAGAAGCTGGTCGACTGGGGTTACAAGTCGGTCCCGCAGAGCGCCGCCCTCGACCGGGTCATCCCGATGACCCGTGGCAAGGTGCTGGGCGGGTCGTCCTCGATCAACGGCATGCTCTGGGTGCGCGGCAACCGCCAGAACTTCGACGACTGGGCGGCCGACGGCGCGACCGGATGGTCCTACGACGACGTGCTGCCGGCGTTCAAGCGGATGGAGGACTTCGAGGGCGGCGCCGACGAGTTTCGCGGCCAGGGTGGGCCGGTCAAGGTGCGCTACCAGAAGGACCTCACCCCGGCGACGCAGACCTGGCTCGACGAGGCGCCCAAGCGGCTCGGGGTCGGTGCGCTCGACGACTACAACGGCAAGGAGCAGGAGGGTGTCGGTGTCGTCCAGCTCTCGGCGTCCGAGGGGCGCCGCTACTCCGCGTCCAAGGCCTACCTGCGCGAGGACCCCCTGGACAACCTGCTGATCCTGACCAGGGCGCAGGTCACTCGGGTGCGGATCGAGGGCTCGCGCGCCACCGGCGTCGAGGTGGTCGGCGCCGACGGCGACAAGCAGACCATCAGGGCGACCCGTGAGGTCATCGTCGCAGCCGGCGTCTACGGCTCGCCGCACCTGCTGATGCTCTCCGGAATCGGTCATTCCGACCACCTCCGTGAACACGGCATCGAGGTCCACGCCGACCTGCCGGTCGGCGACAACTTCCACGACCACCTCTTCGTGCCGGTCTCCTTCCGGATGGACTCGGCGCTGCGGCGGCCGACGCCGGGCTACTTCGCCGCGGGCTTCGCCAGGTCGCGGATCACCCGCAAGGGCTGGGCGGCCGGATCGCAGTTCGAGGCCTTCGGATTCGTACGCAGCGCCCTGGCCGATCAGGTCCCGGACCTGCAGCTGCACGTCCTCTACTGGGTCTACCCGTTCCCGAACCAGGACGGCGACAAGGCGATCCGCCCGCCGACGAACAAGCCCGGCCTGTGCATCCTGCCGACGTTGATCTACCCCGAGAGCCGCGGCACCGTACGTCTGGCCAGCGCCGACCCCTCCGCGCACCCGTTGCTCGACCCGGCCTACCTGAAGTCCGGCAAGGACACCGAGGTGCTTCTGGACGGCATCGCGAAGGTGCGCGAGATGATGGTCGGCCTGGGCGACAACCAGGGCGAGATCACGCCGGGCCCGGACTACGCCGATCCCCAGGCGACCCGCGAGCTGCTGCCCAACATCGTGCACAGCGTCTACCACGGCGTCGGCACCTGCCGGATGGGCTCCGACGAGCGCGCGGTCGTCGACCCGTCGCTGCGGGTGAAGGGCATCGACGGCCTGCGCGTGGCCGACGCGAGCGTGATGCCCTCGATCACCGGCGGCAACACCAACGCGCCGTCGATCATGATCGGCGAGCGCGCCGCCGACCTGATCCTGGGTGCCTGATGTCCGACCTGCTGCTCCGCGAGGACCGCGACCGTGTCCGTACGCTGACCCTCAACCGCCCCGACCAGCTCAACGCCTTCAACTCGGCGCTCTACGCCGAGGTCGCGGAGGCGCTGTATGCGGCGGCCGAGGACCCGGGGGTGGCCGTGGTGGTGCTCACCGGAGCCGGCCGGGCCTTCTCTGCCGGCCAGGACCTGCTGGAGATGGCCGAGCTGGCGGAGGGGGAGTCCTCGGATCTCTTCGGTGCCGACTACGGCTTCATCAAGCTCGTCAAGGCGCTCGAGGCCCTCGACAAGCCGCTGGTCCTGGCGATCAACGGGATCGGCCTGGGGATCGGGCTGACCATCATCGGGTACGCCGACCTGGTGCTGATGTCGACCTCGGCACGCCTGAAGACTCCGTTCACGAGCCTCGGCGTCGCGCCCGAGGCGGCCTCCTCCTACCTGCTGCCGCGGCTCGTCGGACGGCAGGAGGCGGCCTGGATCCTGCTCTCCTCGGAGTGGGTCGGCGCCGAGGATGCCCTCCGGATGGGACTGGTGTGGCGGCTGGCCGAGCCAGACGCGCTCGCCGCCGAGGCGCACCAGGTGGCGGCCACGCTGGCCAAGCAGCCGATCTCCAGCCTCCGGGCGGTGAAGGCGACCATGACCGCACCTCTGCGTGAGGGGGCGGCCGCCGCGCGGGAGCGGGAGAACGCGCTCTTCGCCGAGCTGATGGGCGGCCCGGCCAACGCCGAGGCGCTGGCTGCCTTCGCCGAGGGGCGGACGCCGGACTTCACCAAGCTCCCGCCTGGAGTGTGAAACGTGTTCCAGATTTCTCTTGCGATGAGATAGAACACGTTCTAATCTGGACACATGTCCAGTCAGGTGCACGACGCCGTCGGCCGTGGTCTCGACGGCCGTCAGGCGCGTACGTTCGAGCGGCTCCTGGCCGCCGGGTCCGACGAGCTGCGGGCGGTCGGTCACGAGGCACTGACCGTGCGCGGGGTGGCGGCGCGTGCCGGGGTCTCCTCGGCCACGGCCTACACCTACCTCGCCTCCAAGAACCACCTCTTCGTCGAGCTCTTCTGGCGCCACCTCACCGAGGCGTCTGCGGTCGAGGAGGCCGGCTCGCGGGCGGAGCGGGTGCAGGCGGCCGTACGCGGTCTGACCAACCGGATCGCCGACGAGCCTTCGCTCGCGGCGGCGGTGACGCCGGCGCTGCTGGGCTCGGACGCGGACGTCGAGCGGCTGCGGCTACGGATCGGAGCCGAGTTCGCCTCTCGGTTCGAGGCGGCGCTCGGGGACGGTGCCGACGGGGCGGTCGGGGAAGCACTGCTGCTCGCCTTCTCCGGCGCACTGCTGCAGGCGGGCATGGGCCTGATGACCTACGACGAGATGGCCGACCGGCTCGCGCCGGTGGTCGCCGTGATCGTCGGGAGAGAGTGAGATGACCAGCACCACCACCGAGATCTTCGATCCCTACGACTACGACTTCCACGAGGACCCCTACCCGGTCTACGCCCGGCTGCGGGACGAGGCGCCGCTCTACTACAACGCCGCCGACGACTTCTGGGCGCTCTCCCGGCACGCCGACGTACACGCCGCGGTCAAGGACGACGTCACCTTCTCCAACCGGATGGGGGTCTCGCTCGACGCCAGCGCCTGGAACGCCGACGCCCATCGGGTGATGTCCTTCCTGGCCCTGGACGGCAAGGAGCAGACCCGGCTGCGGAAGCTGGTCTCGGCCGGGTTCACACCGCGGCGCGTACGCGAGTTGACCCCGCAGATCCAGGAGCTCGCCGACCACTACCTCGACGCGCTCTCGGAGGAGGAGGGCGAGGTGGACTGGATCGCCGGGCTCGCCGGCAAGCTCCCGATGGACGTCATCTCGGAGATGATGGGCGTCCCGGTCGCCGACCGCGACGAGGTGCGCCGCCTGGCCGACCTGGTGGTGCACCGGGAGGACGGCGTACGCGACGTGCCGGAGGCCGGGATGACGGCCGCGCTGGAGCTGATCGGCTACTACGCCGAGATGGTCGCGCAGCGGCGCAAGCAGCCCAGCGAGGACCTCACCTCGGCGCTCATCGAGGCCGAGGTCGACGGGGACCGACTGGTCGACCACGAGGTGATCGCGTTCCTGTTCCTGATGGTCGTGGCGGGCAACGAGACCACCACCAAGCTCCTCGGGAACGCGCTCTTCCACCTCGGCGCCCACCCCGATCAGCTCGCCGAGGTGTTCGCCGACCCGGGCGAGAGCGCGCTGGTGGGCCCGTGGATCGAGGAGACGCTGCGCCACGACACCTCCAGCCAGATGCTGGCCCGCTACGTCGCCTCGGACGTCGAGCTGCACGGCCAGGTGGTCCCCGCCGGTTCGAAGCTGCTCGTCCTGCTCGGCTCGGCCAACCGCGACGAACGTGTCTTCACCGCACCGGACGTCTTCGACGTCCACCGCCCCTCCGACGAGCTCGGCAGGATCATGAGCTTCGGTGTCGGCCGGCACTTCTGCCTCGGCGCCAACCTCGCCCGGCTCGAGGCCAAGGTCGTGCTGGCGGAGCTGGTGCGGCGTACGTCCGGGTTCGAGGTCCACACCGACCGGGCGGTCCGCGTGCACTCGACGAGCGTGCGCGGGTTCGCGCTGCTGCCCGCCACGTTCGGCTGGAGGTCGCGGTGAGCGGTGGGGATGTTCACCGAGCTACCTCGGTCAGTGGTCACTCCCTTCGGGGAGTTCCGCGAAGGAAGTGCGCATTCACCGAGTCACCTCGGTCAGCATCCAGGGAGGACGCATGAGCAAGTACGACCAGCCCGACCGTCGCCCGGCGGTGATCACCGGTTCCTCCTCGGGGATCGGCGCGGAGACCGCGAAGGCGCTGGCCACGGCCGGGTTCCCGGTCGCGTTGGGCGCCCGGCGGGTCGAACGGATCGAGGAGGTCGCCGCGGCGATCCGGGCCGACGGGGGAGAGGCGGTCGCGCACCCTCTGGACGTGACCTCCGAGGACTCGGTGGCCGAGTTCGCCGCGAAGGTGGCCGCGGACCTCGGCGACGTCGAGGTCCTGGTCAGCAACGCCGGCGTCACCCACCCGGGTGCCACGGTCGACGTGGACACCGCGACCTTCGCGGGGCAGGTCGACATCAACCTGCTCGGCGCCCACCGCGTCCTGCGCGCCTTCGGGCCCGGGATGATCGAACGGCAACGCGGGGACCTGGTCTTCCTCTCCTCCGACGTGGCGCTGAGGCCGCGGCCGTTCATGGGGGCGTACGCAGCCTCCAAGTGGGGCCTCGAAGGCATGGTCAACGCGCTCCAGATGGAGCTCGAGGGCACCGGGGTCAGGGCCTCGATCGTGCGACCCGGTCCCACCCACTCCGACATCGGCAACGAGTGGCCCGCCGAGCTCGGCGGGTTCGTGCTGGAGCAGTGGGTCAGGTGGGGCCTCGCGCGCCATCCGCACTTCCTCAAGGCCCAGGCGCTGGCCGATGCGATCACCTCGGTCGTGACCGCCAAGCGCGGAGTCCACATCAGCACCATCGACGTCAACCCCGAAGCCCCTGTGCAGGAGGCACGATGACGATCCCGACCGTCTCCACCGTCCTGGACGACCAGGACCCGAGCGTCCCCGAGATCATCCGCGGCACCGGGCACCTGCCCGAGATGCGGGTCGACCCGATCTCGCTGTTCACCCGAGTCCGCGAGGAGTGCGGAGACCTCGGACGCTTCCGCCTCGCCGACAAGGACGTCGTCCTGGTCACCGGGGCCGAGGCCAACGAGGCGTTCTTCCGGGCGCCCGACGAGGTGCTCGACCAGGCGGCGGCGTACCCGTTCATGACGCCGATCTTCGGCAAGGGCGTCGTCTTCGACGCCTCGCCGGAGGAGCGCCAGCAGATGCTGAAGAACCAGGCGCTGCGCGGCGACATGATGCGCGGGCACGCGCAGACGATCGAGGCCGAGATCCGCCGGATGATCGCCGGCTGGGGCGACGAGGGCGAGATCGACCTGCTCGACTTCTTCGCCGAGCTGACCATCTACACCACCTCGGCATGCCTGGTCGGGAAGCCGTTCCGCGAGGAGCTCGACTCGTCCTTCGCCAAGCACTATCACGAGCTGGAGCACGGCACGGACGCGATCGCGTACGTCGATGCCTACGCCGACATCGAGAGCTTCCGGATGCGCGATGCCGCCCGGGAGAAGCTCGTCGCGCTGGTCCAGGCGATCATCGACAAGCGGGTCGCGCGCGGCAAGGTGGCTCGGGAGGAGCGCGACCTCCTCGACGTGCTCATCTCGATCGACATGGACACCGACACCATCACCGGCGTCTTCATCTCGATGATGTTCGCCGGCCACCACACCTCCTCCGGCACCGCGTCGTGGGCGATGATCGAGCTGCTGCGCAACCCGTCGGTGATGGCGGAGGTCGTGGGCGAGCTCGACGAGCTCTACGCCGATCCGGAAGGAAGTGGCGCAGTCGAGGTGAGCTTCCAGGCGCTGCGCTCGATCCCGGTGCTCGAGGCGGCCCTGAAGGAGACGCTGCGGCTGCACCCGCCGCTGATCATCCTGATGCGGCTGGTGCGCGAGGACTTCGAGCTGCTCGGCGAGACCATCCCGGCCGGCACCCTGCTCGCCGCCTCACCGCGGGTCTCCAACCGGATCGAGGCCGACTTCCCGAAGGCCGATTCCTTCGACCCGAGCCGCTACATCGACCCGCGCCAGGAGGACATGCAGAACCGCTGGACCTGGATCCCGTTCGGTGCCGGCAAGCACCGCTGCGTCGGCAACGCGTTCGCGATGATGCAGATGAAGGCGATCTTCTCGGTCATCCTGCGCGACTACTCGTTCGAGGCGGCACAGCCCCTGGAGTCCTACGCCGACGACTTCACCAAGATGGTGATCCAGCTCCAGCAGCCCTGCCGCGTCCGCTACCGGCGGCGGTCCGTGGGTGGTGGCAGAGCATGAAGCTGACAGCCGACCTCGGGCTCTGCCAAGGGCACCAGGAGTGCCTCGCCGAGGCGCCGGAGCTCTTCGGCTTCGACGACGACAGCTACCAGGTCGTCGTACGCATCACCGAACCGTCCGAGGAGCAGCTTCCCGCCGCGCGTGCGGCCGTCAAGTACTGCCCCGCTTTCGCTCTAGACCTGGAGGACTGAATGGACCGCGCCGAGATCGAGGGTTTCTGGGCCCACTGGCTCGACCTCAACCGGAAGGCGGAGGCCGACGGCAACTGGTCGCCGCTGGCCGACGTGTACGCCGAGGACGCGACGTACGGCTGGATGTACACCCCCGACGAGCACTTCATGGCCGTGGGCCGCGAGCAGATCCGGGAGTGGGCGCTCGGCACAGAGATGGCCGGGCTCGAGGGCTGGCACTACGACTACCAGGCCACGGTCATCGACGACGTCAACGCCATGGTGATCGGCTTCTGGCGGCAGCGCGCCGGGATCGTCGACGACGCGACCGGCGAGGAGTACGAGATCCTCGGGATCGGCGGATCCTGGTTCGGGATCGCGCCGCGGCCCGACGGTGAGGGGCTGGAGTTCGCCTGGCAGCGGGACTGGTTCGACCTCGGCTCCACCGCGACCACCTTCCTCGACATCGTCAAGGCGAAGAAGGCGACCGCCGGGCTGCTGGAGCGGATGTCGCTGAACGGCATCGAGCAACCCGGCCACTACCGCCTCGCCGACCTGCCCTCGACCGTCTGGCCGCCGCCGGTGGCGGCCGGGAACTTCGTGACCCAGGAGCTGCCGAGATGACGCGCATCCCCACCAACCCGCCCGCCCAGCAGCTCGTCGACGGCAAGCTCGGCGCGGCGAGCTCCGGCGAGACGTACGCCATCCTCAACCCGGCCACGGGGGCCGAGATCGGGCGCGCGCCCGACTCGACGGCCCAGGACATGGACGCCGCGATCGCCGCGGCGCGCAAGGCCTTCGACGAGACCGACTGGTCGACCGATGTGGCGCTGCGGGTCCGGTGCCTGCGCCAGCTCCATCAGGCGATCCTCGACAACGCCGAGGCGCTGCGCGGGCTGACGACCGCCGAGGTCGGCGCGCCCGCGTTCCTGGTGGCCGGGCCGCAGTTCGACACCCCGGTCGAGACCCTGGCCTGGACGATCGACCTGGCCGAGTCCTACGAGTGGTCGCGAGACCTCGGTGTCGGGGTCACGATGGGCATCTCCTCGCGGCGGACCGTGCGGCGTGAGGCCGTCGGGGTGGTCGCGGCGATCACGCCGTGGAACTTCCCCAACCAGATCAACCTGGCCAAGATCGGCCCGGCGCTGGCCGCGGGCAACACAGTGATCCTCAAGCCCGCCCCCGACACCCCGTGGCTGGCCGCGGAGCTCGGCCGTCTGGTGGCCGAGCACACCGACATCCCGCCGGGCGTGTTCAACGTCGTCACCCCGCGGGACAACCGGGTGTCCGCGATGCTGGCCGAGGACCCGCGGGTCGACCTGGTCTCCTTCACCGGATCGACGGCCACCGGCCGGGCGATCATGGCGGCCGCGGCGCCCAGCCTGAAGAAGGTCTTCCTCGAGCTCGGCGGGAAGTCCGCGGCGATCGTCCTCGACGACGCCGATGTCGCCTCGGCTGCCTCGATGGCGGCCTTCTCGGTGGCCGTTCACGCAGGTCAGGGCTGTGCTCTGACCACCCGGCTGCTGGTGCCTCGCGCGTCCTACGACGCGGCCGTCGAGGCGGCCGCGGCCACGATGGCCTCCCTCGGGGCGGGCGATCCCGCCGATGCCGGCACCATCTGTGGCCCGGTGATCTCCGCGGTCCAGCGTGACCGGATCCTCGGCTACCTCGCGCTCGCCGAGGAGGAGGGCGGCCGCATCGTCACCGGCGGCGCGGTCGCGGTCCAGGACGGCGATCTCGCCGGCGGTTTCTGGATCCAGCCCACCGTCGTCGCCGGCCTCGACAACTCCGCCCGCGTCGCGCGCGAGGAGATCTTCGGCCCCGTGCTCACCGTGATCCCGCACGACGGTGACGACGATGCCGTACGCATCGCCAACGACTCGCCCTACGGCCTCTCCGGCTCCGTGGAGTCCGGGTCTCTGGAGCGCGCGAAGTCGGTGGCCGCCCGGATCCGCACCGGCACGATCGGCGTCAACGGCGGCCAGTGGTTCGGCCCCGACGCGCCCTTCGGCGGCTACAAGCAGTCCGGCCTCGGCCGGGAGATGGGTGTCGAAGGCTTCGAGGAGTACCTCGAGACGAAGCTGGTCGCGGAGCCGGCATGAGCACAGGAGAGACCATGAGGTTCAAGGAGAAGGTCATCGTCGTCACCGGGGCGGCGCAGGGGATCGGGGAGGCGTACGCCAAGGGGTTCGCCGCCGAGGGCGCTGCCGTCGTCGTCGCCGATCTGAACGAGGAGAAGGGGCAGCAGGTCGCCAAGGAGATCGAGGCGGCCGGCGGTGTCGCGAGATTCATCCGCTGCGACGTCTCCGACCACGCCTCGGCGGCCGCGCTGGTGACCGAGACGACCGAGGCGTACGGCGGGATCGACGGGCTGGTCAACAACGCCGCGATCTACGGCGACATGGCCTTCGACCTGCTGATCACCGTCGACTGGGACTACTACGAGAAGTTCATGAGCGTGAACCTCCACGGTGCCCTGGTGATGACCCGAGCCGTCTACCCGGCGATGCAGAAGCGGGGCGGCGGGGCGATCGTCAACCAGTCCTCCACCGCCGCCTACCTCTACTCCGGCTTCTACGGACTGGCCAAGGTCGGCATCAACGGTCTGACCCAGCAGCTCGCCCACGAGCTCGGTGGGATGAACATCCGCGTCAACGCGATCGCGCCGGGGCCGACCGACACCGAGGCGACCCGGGTCCAGGCCGGTGACGCGGCCAAGGAGATGACGAAGGGCATGGCGATCAAGCGCCTCGGCACCACCGAGGACATGGTCGGGACCGCGAAGTTCCTCCTTTCCGAGGACTCCTCGTGGATCTCCGGCCAGATCATCGCCGTCGACGGTGGCGGGACGTTCCGGCTGTGAACGCGGCGCCGAGGACACGCGCCGGCTTCGTCGGGCTCGGCAACATCGGCAAGCCGATGGCGCTCCAGCTCGCAGGTACGGACGGGATCGAGCTGTGGGTGCACGACATCGCACCCGAGCCCGTCGCGGAGCTGAGCGCCGCGGGCGCGAAGACGACCGCCTCGGTCGCAGAGCTTGCGACCGCGGTCGACGTGCTCAGCGTGATGGTGCGCGACGACGACCAGGTGCGCCAGGTGCTCGCCGAGGTGCTCACCGCCGTCGGCGAGCGGCCGGAGGGCGCCCCACTGACGGTCCTCGTGCACTCCACGGTCGCCCCGGCGACCCCCGCCGAGCTGGCCGCGACCGCCCATCCGCACGGTGTCCACGTGCTCGACGCCCCCGTCTCCGGTGGCCCGATGGGAGCCGCCGAAGGCACCCTGGCGATCCTCGTGGGCGGCAGCCCCGAGGCGTACGCAGCGGCCGGGCCGGTCCTGGCGGCGATGGGCTCCAAGGTCGTCCATGCCGGCTCGGTCGGCACCGGGACCAGGTTCAAGCTGGCCCGCAACCTGCTCCACTTCGCCTCCTTCACCGCCGCCACCGAGGCCCAGCGTCTCGCCGAGGCGGCAGGGCTGGACCTGGTGGCGCTCGGCGACGTCGTCCGCCACACCGACGCGATCACCGGTGGACCGGGCGCGATCATGCACCGCGACACCACCGCACCGATCGAGGAGACCGACTTCTGGCACGGGATCTTCGGCCACGTGGTCGCGCTGGGGGAGAAGGACCTCGGCTTCGCGATCGCGCTCGCCGACGAGCTCGGCGTCGAGGTGCCGCTCGCCCGGCTCGCGCTCGAGCGGCTGGCGCCAGGGCTGGGGATGTCCGGAGCCGGCCCGGCAGAACCGGTGGAGGACAAGTTCGCCGACCTCCCCGAAGCCCGCGCTCGAGGGCTGCGCAAGATGGAGGAGGTCTACGGCTTCGACATGGCCGACGGCGAGGGCGACTTCTTCCGCTACACCGCCGACCACCTCTTCGGAGACATCTGGCAGCGCCCGGGCCTGACCACCCGCGACCGCCGGCTCCTGTTGATCGGCCTGCTCGCCGGCCAGGGTGCCGCGGACGTGCTCGGGATCCAGATCCCCGCGGCGTACGCCAACGGCGAGCTCTCCGAGGACGAGCTGCGCGAGATCGTCGTCTTTCTGAGCCACTACGCGGGATGGCCCAACGGTGCCAGGATGAACACGGTCGTCGAGGAGGCGATCGGCAAGGCCCGGAGGAAGGCTCAACGCTCATGACGTACGTCATCACCCAGTCCTGCTGCAACGACGCCTCCTGCGTCGAGGTCTGCCCGGTCGACTGCATCCACCCCGGCCCCGACGAGCCGGGGTTCGGTGCCGCCGAGATGCTCTACATCCATCCCGACGAGTGCATCGACTGCGGCGCCTGCGAGGACGCCTGCCCGGTCAACGCGATCTACCCGGACTACGAGGTGCCCGACGCCTTCGCGCCCTACGTCGACATCAACGCGGCCTTCTTCGAGTTCACCGGCGAGCAGGACGAGCCCGTGCCGCTGCCGCCGTCCGGCGCCAAGATCCCCGGAGGCCCGCTCAAGGTGGCCGTGGTCGGGGCCGGCCCCGCGGGCTGGTACGTCGCCCAGGAGCTCGCCACCACCCGCCGCTGCGACGTCGAGATCACCGTCATCGACCGGCTCGCGACCCCGTACGGCCTGGTCCGCTACGGCGTCGCGCCGGACCATCTGGACACCAAGGAGGTGTCCGCGGACTTCGCCAAGACGGCCCGCCACCGCCGGGTGCGGACGCGCTACAACGTCGAGATCGGGCGAGACGTCACCCATGAGGAGCTGCTCGGCGCCCACCACGCGGTCGTCTACACGACCGGCGCCGGCGAGGGTCGCAGCCTCGGCCTGCCGGGGGAGGAGCTGCCTGGCTCGACCTCGGCCGCGGAGCTCGTCGGTTGGTACAACGGCCATCCCGACCGGGCCGCGCTCACCTTCCCGCTCGCCCATGAGCGCGCCGTGGTCATCGGCAACGGCAACGTCGCGCTCGACCTGGCCCGGCTGCTGCTGGCCGACGAGGAGGCGCTGACGTCCTCCGACCTGGCCCCGGCGGCGCTTTCGGCCCTGGCCGCCAGCGGTATCCGCGAGGTCGTCGTCACCGCCCGTCGTGGCGCCGAGCACGCCGCCTTCACCAGCCCCGAGCTGCGCGCACTGGCCGACGACCCGGGCATCGACGTCGTGGTCGGGGAGGCCGACCTCGCAGGACTCCCGGCCGAGGACGGTGCGACCGAGCGCAACGCCCGCAGCTTCGCGGCGGTCCAGAAGGCCGACCTGCTCCGCGACCTGGCCGCCCGGCCGCGTACGAACGCCGCGAAGCGGCTGGTCCTCCGCTTCGGCCTGACCCCCACCGAGATCCTCGGCGCAGACACCGTCGCCGGAGTTCGGTTCGAGGGCGGCGAGGAGATCGAGGCCGGCCTGGTCGTCCGCGCCACCGGCTACCGCTCCGTAGGGGTCGACGGTGTCCCGCACGAGGAGGGCAGCGGCCGCTTCCCGCACGAGGCCGGCCGGGTGCTCGGCTCCCGCGCCACCTACACCGCGGGCTGGGCCAAGCGCGGCCCCAGCGGCGTGATCGGCACCAACCGCGCCTGCGCCGCCGAGACCGTACGCACCCTCCTGGACGACCACGCCGCCGGCTCGCTCGCCGACCCCGCCGGCGAGCCCCTCGACGACCTCCTCGCAGAGCGCGGGGTGATCGTCGTCGACCAGACCGGCTGGAACACGCTCGACACCCACGAGCGCGAGTCCGGCAAGGAGATCGGCCGGCCCCGCGTGAAGGTGACCGACCGGGAGGAGCAGGTCCGCATCGCCGCTCTCGCCCGCGTCTGACCCTCTCCCCACGCCGAGTCGGCCCGTCCTGACAGAAGACATCGCCGAGTCGGCTCGTTATGACGAGCCGACTCGGCAGGAATCTCGGTCAGCGTTGGGGAGGTCTGCAAGAGTGGGTGAAAACCGATCCTCGGGGAAGGCACTCCATGTCAGACGGCTACCAGGACTGGAACCAGTCGATCATCGACGAGTTCCGCTCGAACGACGGCAACGTGACCTCGGTGCCGTTCGGGCGCGGGCTCGTGCTCGTGCACCACACCGGCGCGAAGACCGGCACCGAGCGGGTCTCGCCGGTGGCCAACCTCCATCCGGACCCCGACACCTGGCTGATCGCCGCCTCCAAGGCCGGCGCGCCCGAGAACCCGGCCTGGTACCACAACCTGCTGGCCCACCCGGAGACCAAGATCGAGACCCCCGACGAGGGCGTCGTCGAGGTCGAGGTGACCGAGCTGAAGGACGCCGAGCGCGACGCCGCCTGGGAGCGGTTCAAGGCGATGAGCCCCGGGTTCGGCGAGTACGAGGCGAAGACCGACCGGGTCATCCCGATCCTCGCCCTGCGGCGGCGCTGAGCTCAGACCGGTGTGATCGGCAGCGACCGGCGCGGCTCGAAGGCGAAGTCCGCGCCGGTGCTGAACCGCACCACCGCGACCTCGGCGGCCTCGGGAGCGGGCTCGGGGCGGCGTACGACCTCGGCCCGCCAGCCGTCTTCGACGGCACCGACCTCGACGTCGAGGTGAGGGTCGAGGGCCTGCACCGCGGCCTGGAGCGGAACGGACCATTCCGGACCGATCAGCGAGACCCAGGCGCCGTCCTCGTCGGCGGCCGAGGGCCGCACGACGAGTGCGTCGGCATCCGCCTCGACCGAGACGTAAGCAGCGGGGTTGAGCATCGGGTGGAGCGCGAGCAGCCGCACCGCTCCCTTGATGTCAGGCGGCAGCGAGAGAGCCCGGGCGAGGCGTGCGGCAGCGATGCCGGCGACCCCGACCAGCTGCTTGCGGCGGATGTCGAGGAGCTGCTCGGGTGAGGTCGCCCGGGGCTCGAGCGCGAGCGTGAAGCCACGGTCGAGCAGCGCCATCTGCAGGCAGACCTCGTCGGCGATCCGCGCCAGCGCCGAGTGGGAGAAACCGGCCAGGTCGAGATCGGAGAGAAGCGGCCCGGCATAGTCGGCCGCGCCAGCATCAGCCGGATCGATCGGCGCCAGCTCGAGGGTCGCGGCTCGGGAGCGCTCGTTGACGGCCAGCTCCGGGACGGCCTGCGCCTCGGGGTGGGAGTCGTCGATGACCACGGTCCAGCGGCAGTGCGGCGTCCGGTCGGCCGGCATCCGTGGCGGCCGGTGGACCGGGCGCACCTGCGCGCGGGGGTGGGTCGCGATGGCGGTGGCATCGAAGGTCGGGTCCTCGATGTCGTGGCACATGCCGCGGACGTACTCCTCGCCCATCGGCTCCACGTCCATCAGCGCACCGCAGTGGTCCAGGTGGAACTCGCCGTGGCGGGCGTCGTGGACGGTGTAGCGGAAGTCCATGAACTGCGGCGGCGCCCCGATGTCGAGCTGGAGACCCTTGAAGATGGTGGGCACATCGCCCTGACCAGGCACGGAAGGCGCATACCCCAGCGCCGCCTGCATCCGCCGGGTGTAGATCGGCGAGGCGGCGGCCCACTCGACGATCGCGATCCGCAGCATCTCCTCGCGCCCGAAGGCGGAGATGCACCACGCCATCCCGGAGCGGTCGATCAGCTGGCCGATCAGGAGGAGCTCGCGGACGACCTCGGCGAGCTCCTCCCTGGTCAGGTCGGCGTAGCGGGAGCGGGTCAACGGATGCGGAGCTTCCGCATCCAGCGCAACGACGTCTGCATCTGCTTGGCGTAGTCGTCGAAGGTCTGCTTGCCCTGCGGCCCCATGACCTGCTTCTTCAAGGTCGCGACGTTCTGGGTCTCGGTGTACTTCAGCAGCCCCTGGTCGCCGTGCCGGGCACCGACGCCGGACTGCTTCATGCCTCCGGACGGGGTCGACTTCGAGGCGTACGCGGTGGCCAGGCCGTCGTTGATGTTGACGTTGCCGGACTCGATCCGGGCCGCGATCGCCTGTGCGCGCTTGAAGTTCGTGGTCCACACCGAGGCGTTGAGCCCGTAGTCGGTGTCGTTGGCCAGCTCGATCGCCTCCTCGAGCGTCGAGTAGCGGTGCAGCGAGACCACCGGCCCGAAGGTCTCGGTCACCCCGTGGAGCATTTCCTTGGTGGTGCCCTCGAGGATGGTCGGCTCGAAGAACGTCGGCCCGATGTCGGGCCGGGCCTTCCCGCCGGTCAGCACGGTGGCGCCCTTGGCGACCGCGTCCTCGACGTGCGACTGGACCCGCGCCAGGTGGTCGGGGGAGACCAGCGCGCCGAGGTCCGGTCCGAAGGCGTACGCCGCCTCGATCCGCATCCCCTCGACAGCCGCTACGAACTTGTCGCGGAACTCGTCGTACCTCGCATCGGGGATGTAGATCCGCTCGATGTGCATGCAGATCTGGCCGGTGTTGCCGAAGACGGCGAACATCGAGCCGCCGACGGTCTCGTCGATGTCGGCGTCGTCGAGGACGATCATCGGGTTCTTGCCGCCGAGCTCGAGGCACGCACCGATCAGGTTGCGCCCCGCCTGCTCGCCGATCACCCGGCCGGTCGCGGTCGAGCCGGTGAACATCGCGTAGTCGACGTTGTCCAGCATCGTGGGCCCTACGTCCGGGCCCTCGCCGCAGACGACCTGGAAGAGGCCCTTCGGCAGGCCCGCCTCCTCGAGCAGCGAGATCCCGAACAGGGGCGACAGGGCGGTCTTGTTGTCGGGCTTGAGGAGCACCGCGTTGCCGGCCATGAGCGCCGGGATCGCGTCGGAGAGACCGGTCGCGAACGGGAAGTTCCACGGCGCGATGATCCCGATCAGGCCCCGCGGCGGGTGGCGCTCGATCGAGCTCGACAGCACCGGCATCACGCCCGGGCGCTTCTTGTCCTTGAGCAGCTTCGGCGCGCGCTTGAGGTAGTGCGAGATCACCATCGGCGGGTCGCAGACCTCCTCGAACGCGATCCGGCGTGCCTTGCCCGACTCGGCCTGGATGAGGTCGGCGATCTTGTGCTGGTTGCGCAGGATCAGCTCGTGGGCACGCTTGAAGACGGCCAGGCGCTCCGGCAGCGGCGTCGCCGCCCACGCCCGCTGCGCCGCCCGGCCGGCCGCGGCGGCCCGCTCCACGTCTTCCGGCGAGGACTGCGGCAGCGCCACCAGCACCTCGCCGGTGTAGACCTCGGTCAGCTTCCAGGACGCACCCGTGGAGGACGGGACCCGAGAGACCAGCTCGCCCAGCACCTCCTCGGTGATCCAGTCGGGGCGGCGTACGCCCGCTGTCTTCGCGGTGTCAGTGCTCATGTCTGATTCCGATCAGCTGTTGAGGACGAAGGTTGCGCAACGGTCACCGATCATGACCGCCGGAGCGTTGGTGTTGCCGCCGATGATCGACGGCATGATCGACGCGTCGGCTACGCGGAGGCCGTCGATGCCGCGTACCCGGAGCTGCGGGTCGACCACCGCTCGCTCGTCGACGCCCATCCGGCACGTGCCGACACCGTGGTAGATCGAGGTCGCCCGGTTGGTCACCTCATCCTTCATCGCCTCGGCGTCGATCGCCTTGCCGGGATGGATCTCGGACTTGACCTGGTCGCCGAAGGCAGGTGAGGCCATGATCTCGCGGATCATCTCCACGCCCTCGAGGAGCACGCGCTTGTCGTCGGGCTCGGCGAGGTAGTTGAAGTCGATCAGCGGCTCGGCCGTCGGGTCGGCGCTGCGCAGCCGCAGCGTCCCGCGCGAGCGCGGGTAGATGAGCGACGACATCACCGTCAACGCGGCCCGCGGGTCGACGTCGTGGCGGATCGGTGCGTCCTGGTTGGGGGAGGGGTAGGCCCAGGGAAGGACGTGCAGCTGCAGGTCCGGTACGTCGGTGGCCAGCGAGGTGCGTACGAACCCGACCGTCTCGAAGACGGTGTGGCCGAGGATCGACTTCCCGACGGTCTGCTCCTTGAGGACCGCCTTGCCGAAGTAGCCCGCGGTGCCGTGGTGCAGAGCCGTCGGCATCTCCCACGTGGTCGGCACGAACATGTGGTCGTGCAGGTTGTCGCCGACCGGCAGCTCGTGGACAGTCTGGATCCCGTGCTCGGCCAGATGGGCGGAATGACCGATTCCGGAGAGCATCAGCAGCTGCGCCGAGCCGAAGACGCCCGCGGAGACGATGACCTCCTGGGTGGCCGAGATCGTCCGAGGACCCTGTTTGGTGACGATCTCGACCCCCGTCGCCCGCCCGTTCTCGATCACGATCCTCGAGACGTGCACGCGGGTCAGCGTGGTCAGGCTGGGCAGCTCCTGGTCGTGGAGGTAGCCCCGCGATGCCGAGTAGCGCAGCCCGTCGATCGCGCTCTGCTGGAAGGTCGAGACGCCCTCCTGCTCGGCGCCGTTGTAGTCGTCGAGCACCTTCACGTCGAGGGTCTCGGCGGCGGCGCGCTGGAAGGAGAGCGACGCCTCGGTCGGGCGCGGGTGCTTCATGACCTTGATCGGCCCGCCCGTGCCGCGGTAGTCGGTGCCGCCGCCCTCGTAGTCCTCGACCCTCCGGTACGCCTCGTTGACCGAGTCCGCGTCCCAGCCGGTGTTGCCCTCGGCTGCCCAGGCGTCGTAGTTGGCCCGGTTGCCCCGGACCCACAGCAGGCCGTTGATGGAGGAGGAGCCGCCGAGCACCTTGCCGCGCGGCTGGGGCAGCTCGCGGTTGCGGGCGTGCTGCTGGGGGACCGTGTGGTATCCCCAGTCGACGAGCTTCTTCAGCCGTGGCTCGGCGTGCATCGGGCCGATCATGCCCGGCTTGGTGACCAGGTAGTTGTGCTTGTCGTTCTTGCCGGCTTCGAGGAGGATGACGGACTTGCCGGCCGCGGCCAGGCGGCCGGCGACGGCACAGCCGGCCGAGCCGGCGCCGACGACGACGTACTCCGCCTCGGTGACTTTCTCGCGTGCCATGAGGTCAGATCCTCTCGATGATCGTGGCGGTGGCCTGCGCACCACCGGCGCACATGGAGACCAGGGCGGTGCTGGCGTCGCGCCGTTCGAGCTCGTGCAGCGCGGCGGTGAGCAGGCGGGTGCCGGTGGAGCCGACCGGGTGGCCGAGCGCGATCGCGCCGCCGTTGACGTTGATCTTCTCCTCGGGGACCTGGTGCACCTTGGCCCAGGACATGACCACGCCGGCGAAGGCCTCGTTGACCTCGGCGATGTCGATGTCGCCGATCGTCATCCCGGTGTCCTTCAGCGCCTTCTCGGTCGCCTGGACGGGGCCGTCGAGGTGGTAGTAGGGGTCGGAGCCGACGAGGTTGGAGGTGACGATCCGGGCCCGCGGGGTGAGCCCGAGGGAGGCGGCGACGTCGGAGTCCATCAGCAGGAGCGCCGAGGCGCCGTCGGAGATCTGCGAGGAGGTGCCGGCGGTGTGGGTGCCGCCCTCGAGCACAGGGCTGAGCCCGGCGAGCTTGTCGAGGGAGGTGTCGCGGATGCCCTGGTCCTCGGTGACCGTGCGTACCTCACCGGTGAGGTTGCCCTCGTCGTCGAGCATGGGGGCCTCGACGGCGAAGATCTGGCTCTCGAGGTGCCCGGCGTCGCGCGCCTGACGCGCCTTGACCTGCGACCAGAGCCCGAACTCGTCGACCTCGTTGCGGGAGAACCCGCGGTTCTTGACGATCCGGTCGGCGCCCTCGAACTGGTTGGGCAGATCTATGTTCCAGTCCGCGGGACGTGGATCGCCGGCTCCCTTGGGCACGTTGGCGCCCAGCGGGATGCGTGACATCGACTCGACACCGCAGGCGATGCCGACCTTGATCTGGTCGGAGGCGATCATCGCGTTGATCAGGTGCGTGGCCTGCTGGGCCGAGGAGCACTGCGCGTCGATGACCGTGGAGCCGGTGTGGATCGGCAGCCCGGCGTGGAGCCAGGCGCGGCGGACCATGTTGTTGGACTGCTCCCCGGCCTGGGAGACGCAGCCGCCGATGACCTGATCCACCAGGTCAGGGTCGATGCCGGCGCGCTTGAGCACCTCGACCTGGGCGGCACCGAGCAGGACGCCCGGGTGCAGACCCGCCAGCCAGCCCTTGCGTTTGCCGATGGGGGTACGGACGGCTTCGACGATGACGGGCGTGCCCATGGAACCTCGCTCTTCGGGGGTATCGACAAGTCGCTGGTGCGCGGCCGCGCACCGCCACGCCTGATGACGTGACACCGGTTACACTCGATTGTCCCAAAGTAGAACGTGTTCTCGTTTAGCGCAACCCTTGTGTGATCCTGGGCACTGTGTGACGATAAACTAGAACGTGTTACAGAAAAGACCTCGAAGGAGCACACCCGTGACCGCTCTCCCCGTGGATTTCGATCCGACTGATCCCGTGCTCAACGAGGAGCGCGTCCCGCTCCAGGAGTTCATGGAGCTGCGACGTACGGCTCCGGTCTTCTGGATCGAGCAGAAGCCCGAGGCGCGAGCAGGGTTCCTCGACACCGGCTTCTGGGCGGTCAGCAAGCACGAGGACATCCTCGCCGTCTCCAAGGACAGCGAGAACTTCAGCACCAACGAGAACGGCGTCATCATCCGGTTCGCGCCGGACATGACCCGCGAGCAGGTCGAGCTGCAGCGCGCGATGCTGATCCACCACGACGCGCCCGACCACACCAAGCTGCGCCAGATCATCAGCCGAGGGTTCACCCCGCGCGCGATCAACGCTCTCAAGGAGCGCCTGATCGAGCGGGCCAACGGCATCATCGACGACGCGCTGGCCAAGGGTGAGGGCGACTTCGTCTCCGAGGTCGCCGCCGAGCTCCCGCTCCAGGCGATCGCCGAGCTGCTCGGCGTCCCGCAGGAGGACCGCCGCAAGCTCTTCGACTGGTCCAACCAGATGCTCGCCTACGACGACCCGGAGTACGACGCCGATCCCGAGGCCGCCTCGATCGAGATCCTGACGTACGCGATGATGCTGGCCGCCGAGCGCAAGGCCGACCCCAAGGACGACATCATCTCCAAGCTCGTCAACGCCGAGATGGAGGGCGGCGCGCTGGGCGATGACGAGTTCGGCTTCTTCGTCATCTTGCTCGCGGTCGCGGGCAACGAGACCACCCGCAACGCGATCTCGCACGGCATGCAGGCCTTCTTCGAGAACCCCGACCAGTGGGAGCTGTGGAAGAAGGAGCGGCCCGACACGATGGTCGACGAGGTGATCCGCTGGGCGACCCCGGTGACCGTCTTCCACCGCACCGCGATCAACGACGTGGAGGTCGGCGGACAGCTCGTCAAGGCCGGGCAGCGCGTCGGGCTCTACTACGCCTCGGGGAACCACGACGAGGACGTCTTCGACGACCCCGACACCTTCGACATCACCCGCGAGCACAACCCCCACCTCGCCTTCGGCGGCCACGGCGCCCACTACTGCATCGGGGCCAACCTGGCGCGGATGGAGGTGCGGATCATGTTCGACGTGATCGCCGACCGGATGCCCGACCTGAAGCCCAACGGCGCACCGCGCCGGCTGCGTCACGCGTGGATCAACGGCATCAAGGAGCTTCCGGTCAGCTACGCCTGACCAGGAATCCGGACATTGGAGAAGTGGGGCCGGCGGAACGGATAGTGCGCCGGCACCCACTTCTCCAACGCTTCGTGGACTACCTCGTAGAGCCCCTGTTCATAGGCCTCGGTGGTCACCCACCAGCTGACGTCGACGTCGTACGCCGCCAGCTCCTCGCTCAGTTCCTGCCGGATGCCCAGCGGGTAGAGATAGGCGCACCCGACGTAGCCGAGCCCTGAGGTCTCCAGGAGGTAGGAGAACGACTTGTTCTCCTTCCACTCGCCCTCGTGCCAGACCAGGTCGATGTAGTCGTCCTCCTCCGACGTCGGCCCCTCCGGCCACCCACCACCCCGGGTCGCGTTGATGAGCTCCCGGCCGGCGTTGATGGCACGTACGTCATCGGCCAGGCACTCGCGCGACAGCGGCCGCGCCGTCAGGTCGCCGTGGGTGAGCACCCGCGGCGCCTCGAACCCCTCGGGCACGACGAGCAGCTTGCTCAGTCCTGCGTAGCTCATGTCTGGCACTCCATGGCACAGCACGCTATCGGAGGCTGCGGTTCAGATGGACAGAAAAGAGTGCGCGTCAGCGCATCGTCACGACGATCTTGCCCTGGTTGTCGCCTCTCGCGAGACGTGCGTACGCCGCCACCGCCTCGCTCAGCGGGAACGTGCTGTCGACGACGGGCGTGACGATGTTGCTCGTCACCAGCGCGGTGATCGCCTCGAGGTCTGCGCGCGACTGGGGCACGACGAGTACGCCGACGTCCTTGCCGGTCCGTGCCTTGACGAGCGGGCGGGCGGGCAGGGCGGCGAGGAGGATCCGGGTCGAGCCGCCGACCATCCGGTAGGTGCCGCCCGGGCGCAGGGCGCGGTGGACGCGGAAGGGGGAGCGGTGAGCGACCAGGTCGACGATCAGGTCGTAGCGTTCGCGGTGGTCGGCATGATCGGCCCAGTCCTCGGCCTCGAAGTCGACGGTGATGTTTGCGCCGATCCGGTGCATGAAGTCGGCCTTGTCGGCCCGGTCGACGGCGGTGACCTCGCCGCCTCGGGCCTTGGCCAGCCCGACGACGAGCGGTCCGCCCGCACCGCCTGCGCCGTTGACCAGCACCCGATCGCCCGGATGCACTCGTCCTTCGACGGCGCGCCAGGCGATGCAACCGGCCTGCGGGATCGAGGCGGCTTCGACGTACGTCAGACCGGCCGGCTTGCGCGCGAGCAGCCGCGGCTTCGTGGCGACATACTCGGCCAGCCCGCCGCGGTAGCCGGCCAGCTCCCCGAAGACCTCGTCACCGACGGAGAACTCGCTCACCTCATGCCCTACCGCTGAGACCACACCCGCGATGTCGGATCCCGGCACCGGCCGCCGGGGTCTGCGCAGGCCGCCGACGCGTGAGTAGAACGGCGAGCCGGCGAGGTTCTCCCGGTCGGACCCGTTCAGCGAGCAGGCATGGACCTCGACCAGCACCTCGTCGGCCGTCGGCTCGGGCACCGGGAGATCGGCCATCTCGACCGCGTCGAGCCCGCCGTACGTCCTCTGGGTCAGCGCCAGCATCGCTGCCTCCTGTCTCGCAGGCAACGCTAGCGCTCCGGCCGGAGGCCGACCTCCGGTTTTGCCGGGGTCAGTCGCGGAAGTGCGGTGAGCGCTTCTCCTTGCGCGCGGCGACGGCCTCCTCGAAGTTGCCGGTGAGGAGGCGGACCAGGAGCTGGCCGAGGCCCTCGCCGTGCATGTGCTGCTCGAAGCTCCCAGCGCTCTGGGCGTCGATGAGCGTACGTTTGGTGAGCTCGACGCCCGGGCGGCTCCATCGGGTGATGGCGCTCGCGGTCTCCAGGCAGCTCTCGATCAGCTCGTCGTCGGGTACGACGCGGGACACCAGGCCGGTGAGCGCGGCCTCGTCGGCGTCGATGTCGCGTCCGGTCAGCATCCACTCCGCGGCGCGGGAGGAGCCGACGGCGCGGGGGAGCAGGTAGGAGAGCCCCAGCTCGCTGGCGGTGAGGCCGTTGTTGATCCCGGCCGCGCGGAAGTACGCCGACGAGGCGGCCACCCGGATGTCGCAGGCCAGCGCCAGGCACAGGCCGCCGCCGATCGCGGCGCCGTTGACCGCCGCGATGACCGGCTGATGCATGGTGCGGAGGGTGAGGACCAGGTCCTCGAGCATCTCCATCGCCCGCAGCGCCACCGACACCGCGGTGAGCCCCTCGATCCCCGGCATCCGGCCCTTCTCGCCACTCTGGTCCGCACCGGAGCAGAAGCCGTGACCGGCCCCGGTCAGGATCACCGCACGCACCGAGTTGTCGGCCGAGATCTCCTCGAGCCGGGCGACCAGCGGCACGATCACGTCGAACGCCATCGAGTTCATCCGCTCCGGCCGGTTGAGCCGCAACACCGCGACGTCCTCGGTCGCTCGCTCCATCTCGACGTACGTCATCTCAGAACTCCTTCAGCATGCGTCGAGTCGGCTCGTCCTGACGCGGCACTTGGTCAGGACGAGCCGACTCGGCGGGGTCAGTTGGTCGGGGGCTGCGAGCCGACGACCCACATCGAGAAGAACTGCGACCCGCCGCCGTAGGCGTGGCCGAGGGCGCGGCGGGCGCCGTCGACCTGGTGCTCGCCGGCGCGGCCCCTGACCTGCAGAGCGGCTTCGGCGAAGCGGAGCATGCCGGAGGCGCCGATCGGGTTGGAGGAGAGTACGCCGCCGCTCATGTTGACCGGGAGGCCGCCGTCGAGGGCGGTCTCGCCGGCCTCGGTGAGCTTCCAGCCCGAGCCCTCGGCGGCGAAGCCGAGGTTCTCGAGCCACATCGGCTCGAACCAGGCGAACGGGACGTAGATCTCGGCACAGTCGATCTCGCGGGCCGGGTCGGTGATCCCGGTCGCCTTCCACAGCGCCGCCGCCGCCTCGCGGCCCGCCTGCGGGTTGACCTGGTCGCGCTCGGCGGCCGAGGTGGGCTCGGAGCGCATCACGGTGCCGTGGATCCAGGCAGGCGCCTCGTACGTCTTGGCGACGTCCTCGGCGGCGATCACCATCGCGCAGGCACCGTCGGAGGACGGGCAGGTCTCGTCGTAGTGGATCGGGTCCCAGAGCATCTGGCTCGCCAGCACGGACTCGACAGTGGTGCCCTCGTTGTGCAGGTGCGCGTAGGGGTTCTTCAGCGCGTTGTTGCGGTCCTTGGCCGCGACGATCGCACCGATGTGCGAGGGCGCCTCGGAGCGGCGGATGTAGGAGCGTACGTGCGGGGCGAAGTAGCCGCCCGCGCCCGCGTGCACCGGCATCACGAACGGCACCGGCACCGAGAGCGCCCACATCGCGTTGGACTCCGACTGCTTCTCGAAGGCCACCGTGAGAACGCGCTTGTGGACGCCCGCCTGCACCAGCGAGGAGGCCACGATGGCGGTCGAGCCGCCCACCGAGCCGGCGGTGTGCACCCGGAGCAGCGGCTTGCCGGCCGCGCCCAGCGCCTCGGCGAGGTAGAGCTCGGGCATCATCACGCCCTCGAACAGGTCCGGTGCCTTGCCGATGACGATGGCGTCGATCTCGTCGAAGGTCAGCCCTGCGTCGTCGAGCGCCCGGTCCATCGCCTCGCGGCACAGCCCGGCCATCGAGACGTCCTCGCGCTTCGCGCGGTGGTGGGTCTGGCCGATCCCGACCACGGCGGCTGGGGTCTTGCCCATCAGTTTCGTCCTTCCATCACGCACACGAGGTTCTGCTGCAGTGCGGGCCCGCTGGTCGCGTGGCCGAGCACCTTGTCGGCCGATCCGTCCCAGATCCGCTTGGCGGCCTCGCCGATCCGGATCGCGCCGGCGCTGAACATCGGGTTGGCGGCGAGCGCCCCGCCCGACGGACTGACCGCGACGTCGTCCGCGAGGCCGAGCGCAGAGCGCAGGACCAGCTCCTGATGGCTGAACGGCGCGTGCAGCTCGGCGACCTGGACACCCGCGGTGCCGCCCACGGCAGCTGCCGCCCGCTCGGCCGATCCGGAGATGGTCAGATCGCGGGTGCCGAGGTGGAGGCCGTCGGAGCTGTGCGCGATCCCGGTGATCCAGGCCGGACGCTGGTTGGCGTCATAGGCCCGGTCGCCGGCGGCGAGCACGATCGCGGCCGCGCCGTCGGTCACCGGAGCGCAGTCGTGCTTGCGCAGCGGGTCGGCGAACATCGGCCGGGCGAGCAGCTCGCCCACCGAGGAGCCGCCGGCACGGACGGCGTACTCGTTCTTCTCCGCATCGGTCAGCGACCGGTTGACGACCTCGGCCAGAGCGGCCTCGTCCCAGAGCCCGGCGTCGAGCCCGAGGCGCGCCTGGAGCGCGGCCAGGGAGACGGTGTCGGGCCACAGCGGCGTCATCGTGTAGGGGTCGAGCTGCAGCGTCAGCGTCCGGCGCAGCACACCGGCCGACGCCTTGCCGAAGCCGAAGACCAGCGCGGTGTCGACCTCGCCGGTCTGGATCTTCAGCCATGCCTCGTACAGGGCCCAGGCGGCGTCCATCTCGACGTGCGACTCGTTGACCGGGGGCAGCACCCCGATCGCGTCGATCGCGCTCACGAACGAGAACGACCGGCCGGCCAGGTAGTCGGACGAGCCCGAGCACCAGAACCCGATGTCCTTCTTGGCCCATCCGGTCTGCTCGTAGCACTCGGCCAGGATCGGTACGAGCAGCTCGGCCATGCTCGGCGACCCGTCGAAGTCCTTCATCTGTCGCTGGGCGAACCCGACGACGGCAACGTCTCTCACTGAGCGCTCCTCACAGGTGGTGCTTGTAGCTGTCGAAGTCCGCGTCCGGCTCGTCGGCCGGCGCGAAGTGGCTGATGTTCTCGATGCTGGTGCCCCACTCCTCGCGTGGCTTCCAGACCGCCTCGACCCGCATGCCCATCCGGACCTCCTCGGCCGGGATGTCCAGGATCAGGTGCTGCAGCGCGATGTCGGCGCCGTCGAGGAGGACGTACGCGGAGACGTACGGCGGCTTGATCTTCTGTCCCAGGAACGGGACGTTGACGATGCAGAAGGTCGTGACCGTCCCGACCTGGGAGAGCTCGACCTCCTCCGCGGTCGGCACCCCGTCGGTCGGGCAGGCGCCGCGCGGCGGGACGTAGACCTTGCGGCACTTCGGGCACCGCTGGCCCAGGATCCGGCCCTCGGCCAGGCCGCGGAAGAACGAGGACTCCTCCGGCGAGGCGGCGTAGTGGTAGTCGAGGCCGACCGGGGTCACGATCCGGCTGACGTCGTCACCGGCGGCGGGTGTCTGGGCGACTGCACGGTCGCCGGTGTCGGGTTCGAAGACGAGATCGTTGACCGAGCCGGTCCGCTCCTCGGACCATCTGGCTCGGACCCTCATGCCGGTCTCGATGTCGTCGGGGGAGGCGACGTCGACCGCGTGCAGCCACGGGGTGCCGGCCCCGTCGACGGTGATCAGGGCCCACGCGAACGGCCTCTCGAACGGCTGGCCGGCGACGGGCTCGCTGACCCAGGTCCACGAGGTGACCGTGCCGGTGTCGGGGAGCTCGACGAACTCGGTCACGGCCTGGTGGCTGACCGGGTCGAACTCAGGTGGTGGGACGGCGACTCGACCGTCGGCGAGGCGGCCGCCGACGATGGTGGCGTCACGCAGCCCGGTGAGGAAGCGGCCGATCACCGGGCCTGTGGATCTGGTGTAGTCGAAGGCGACCGTCACGGGTGCCTGCAAGGTGCGACTCATGGTAGAAAGTGAAACACGTTCTAGTATTGGCCACAACCCGTACGCCCTGCCGATCGGCGGCGGAGCCGCGGACGAAGGAGTCGATGAGAGTGAAGCTGGGACTACAGCTGGGCTACTGGGGAGCACAGCCACCGACCGGGGTGGGCGAGCTCGTCGCCGCCGCGGAGGAGGCCGGGTTCGATGCGATCTTCACCGCGGAGGCGTGGGGGAGCGACGCGTTCACCCCGCTGGCCTGGTGGGGCCGGGAGACCTCGCGGGTCCGGCTCGGCACCTCGATCGTGCAGATGTCGGGACGTACGCCGACCTCGATCGCGATGCACGCGCTGACGCTCGACCACCTCTCCGGTGGCCGCTTCGTCCTCGGGCTCGGCGTGAGCGGTCCGCAGGTGGTGGAGGGGTGGTACGGCCAGCCGTTCGGCAAGCCGCTGGCCCGGACGCGTGAGGTCGTCTCGATCGTCCGCCAGGTGCTCGCCCGGGAGGCGCCGGTGACCAACGGCGGGCCGCACTACCCGCTGCCGTTCACGGGCGAGGGTTCGGTCGGGCTCGGAAAGCCGCTCAAGCCGATCGTGCACCCGCTGCGCGCCGACATCCCGATCTGGCTCGGCGCCGAAGGCCCCAAGAACGTCGCGCAGACCGCCGAGATCGCCGACGGCTGGATCCCGATCTTCTACACGCCGCGGTCCGCCCCGATGTACGCCGACTGGCTGGCCGAGGGGTTCGCGCGACCCGGCGCGCGGCGGACCGCTGACGACTTCGAGATCGCGGCGACCTGCCACCTCCAGGTCGTCGCGAACGCGGAGGAGAAGCAGGCGACGCTCGAGGCGATGAAGCCGTTCGCGGCCCTCTACATGGGTGGGATGGGCGCCAAGGAGCAGAACTTCCACAACCAGGTCTTCGAGCGGATGGGCTACGCCGAGCTCGCCGGCCAGGTCCAGGCCCTCTACCTGACCGGCGAGAAGGAGAAGGCCACCGCGCTCATCCCCGACGAGCTCGTCGACGACCTGCACATCATCGGCACCGAGGGCGAGGTACGCGAGAAGGTGGCCCAGTGGGAGGAGACCGGTGTCACCACCCTGCTGCTGAGCCTCGGCTCGGCCGCCGACGTCCATCGCATCGCCGAGGTGATCGGATGACGGAGGTCTACGCCGTCACCGGGTCGGCCTCGGGGATGGGAGCCGCGGTGGTCGAACGGCTTCTCGCTGCTGGGCACCGGGTGATCACCGTGGACCTCGCAGAGGCCGATGTCGTCGCCGACCTGTCGACGCCCGAAGGCCGTCGCGACGCCACCGAGAAGGTGCTCGCCGCGTGCGGCGGCCGGCTCGACGGTGCCGTCCTCGCGGCCGGGCTCGGACCTGCGCCGGGGCGGGATCGGCCCGCGCTGATCACCCAGGTCAACTACTTCGGCGTCGTCGAGCTCCTCGAAGGCTGGCGCGAGGCGCTGGCCGCGACCGGCGGCGCGAAGGTCGTGGTCTTCTCGAGCAACTCGACCACGACGATGCCGCTGGTCCCTGGCCGGGCGGTGGCCGCGCTGCTCGAGGGCGACGCGGAGCGGGCGCTGAAGGCGTACCGGATCTTCGGGAAGGGGGCGCCGGCGATGGCCTACGGCGGCTCGAAGGTCGCGGTGACCCGCTGGGTCCGGCGGCGCGCGGTCGAGCCGGACTGGGTGGGAGCAGGGATCCGGCTCAACGCGATCGCGCCGGGCGCGGTGCTGACGCCGTTGCTGGAGAAGCAGCTGGCGACACCGAGCGAGGCCAAGCAGATCAAGTCCTTCCCGGTGCCGGCCGGAGGCTACGGCGACCCCGGCCTGCTCGCCGACTGGGTGATCCACATGCTCGGCCCGGCCGCGGACTTCATGGTCGGCAGCGTCGTCGTGGTCGACGGCGGCACCGACGCCTGGTTCCGGGCCGATGACTGGCCGCGGCCGGTGCCCGGCCGGCGGCTGCGCAGCTATCTGCGCAGGATGCGCGAGTTCAGGAAGGCCCGTCGATGAGCGACCCGATCGACCCGCTCGCTCCGGCGACGCTGGGTCCGGTGACGCTGCGCAACCGGGTGATCAAGGCGGCGACGTTCGAGGGCGCATCGCCCGGGGCGCTGGTCTCGGACCGGCTGATCGACTACCACCTCGCCGTCGCCGAGGGCGGCGTCGGGATGACCACGGTCGCCTATCTCGCGGTGGCCCCGGAGGGACGTACGCATGCCGACTGCATCTACTGGCGCCCGGAGGCGCTGGCCGGGCTGCGGCGGCTGACCGACGAGGTCCACGCCACCGGCGCCAAGGTCTCGGCCCAGATCGGCCACGCCGGCCCGGTGGCCAACGCCAAGTCCAACGGGGTGCCGTCGCTGGCGCCGACGCGGTCGTTCAACGCGCTGGGGATGGCGTTCAACCGCGCCGCGACCGCCGCGGACCTCGCTCGGGTGGTCGAGCAGCACGCCGCCGCGGCGAGGATGGCGGTCGAGACCGGGTTCGACGCGATCGAGGTGCATCTGGGCCACAACTACCTGCCCAGCTCGTTCCTCAGCCCGCGGCTCAACCCGCGTACCGACGAGTTCGGCGGGTCGCTGGCAAACCGGGCTTCGTTCCCGCGGCGCATCCTTGCCGCCGTCAGGGAGGCCGTGGGCGGGCAGGTCGCCGTGCTCGCCAAGATGAACATGCGCGACGGCTACCGCGGCGGGTTCGACCTGCCCGAGTCGGTGGAGTTCGCGCGCCTGCTGGAGTCCGACGGTCATCTCGACGCGCTCGAGCTCACCGGCGGCTCCTCGTTCATGAACCCGATGTACCTCTTCCGCGGCGACGCCCCCTACCGCGAGATGGCGGCCAACATGCCGCTGCACCCGGTGATCAGGATGGGCATGCGGATGGTGGGGAAGGGGTTCTTCAAGGAGTACCCCTACAAGCCGCTCTACTTCCTCGACAACGCCCGCGAGTTCCGTCGCGCGCTGACGATGCCGCTGGTGCTGCTGGGTGGGGTCACCGACCTGACCGGGATGCGCACCGCGATGGACGAGGGCTTCGAGTACGTCGCGATGGCCCGCGCGCTGCTCCGTGAGCCGGACCTGGTCAACCGCCTACGTGCCGACCCCGAGACGGTGTCGAGATGCATCCACTGCAACCTGTGCATGTCGACCATCTATCCGGGGACCCATTGCCACCTCGACGACGAGCACGTCTACGGTGAGGCTCACCCCATTCTGCAGCCCCCATCCTGCTGAGCTGATTCCTGAAGGCGAGGATCCAGATGTCGATGCACTACGGACGTTCCCAGCACCCGCAGGCGCCTCCCGGATACGTCCACGACGACATGACGAAGGCCGAGATCAAGGAGCGGGAGGCCACCCTGGTCCCGCTCACCGACTCGGTGCGCAGGCTCGTCGACGCGGTCGTGCGCACCCAGGTCGCGGACTCGGTCCTCGATGACGTACGCGGCCGGGTCGAGGCGCTGACCGACGAGCTGCTCGCCGAGGCGCTTCCTGGCCCGCACGGGGTCCGGTTCGGCTCGGACGGCGGCTTCCGCAACTACGGCAACCCGGTGGTCGGGAAGGGGAACGCCTTCGCCCCGCCGGTGGCCGTCCAGCGCGACGGCGAGGACGTCTGGGCCGACTTCGAGCTCGGGCCCGCGTACGAGGGGCCGCCCGGACTGGTCCACGGTGGTGTCTCGGCGCTGATCCTGGACCAGATGCTCGGCGAGGCGGCCTCGGCGGGCGGTCGCCCCGGGATGACCGGCACCCTCACGATCGTCTACAAGCAGGGGACACCGCTGGGTCCGCTGCGCGGTGAGGCGCGGATCGAGTCGACGCAGGGAGTGAAGGCGATCGTGCGCGGCCGTCTGCTGACCCGGCCGGCCGACGGCTCCGAGCCGGTGGTGTGCGTCGAGGCCGAAGGGATCTTCATCCTGCCCCGCTGGGCAAGGGAGCGGGTGGCCGGGGGAGACCGGGAGCACGTCGGCGACGCCTGAGACTCCCGCTCCCACCTCTAGAACACGTTCTAGTTTCGCGGTAGGGTGCGGGCATGGATACCAGCCGCATCGGTCCCCACAACGGTCATCTGATGGTCTCGGCGCTCGAGCGCCACAAGAACCGTCCGATCATCCATCTCGGCGACGTGAGTCTGACCGGGGCGGAGGTGTCGGCGCGGATCAGCCAGTACGTCCAGGCGTTCGAGGCGCTCGGCGCCGGCACCGGCTCGGCGACCGCGCTGCTCGCGCTCAACCGTCCCGAGGTGCTCTTCATCCTCGGTGCCGGCCAGACCCAGGGCTTCCAGCGCACCTCGCTGCACCCGCTGGGGAGCGCCGAGGACCAGGCGTACGTCATCAACGACGCCGGCATCACCGGCCTGGTGATCGACCCCTACTTCGCCGACCGTGCGGTCGAGCTGCTCGAGCTGTGCCCCGGACTCAAGCAGGTGCTCACCATCGGGCCGGTGCCGCCACAGCTGGCGGAGGTCGGGATCGACCTGGTCGCCACCGCGGCGACCTACGACGTCGAGCCGCTGCGCGCGAGGCTGCTCCCGCCGGACCATGTCACCTCGATCACCTACACCGGTGGGACGACCGGGAAGCCGAAGGGCGTGATCGGGCTGGCCGGGTCGTTCGCGACGATGACCCAGGTGCAGCTCTCGGAGTGGGAGTGGCCCGAGGCGCCGCGGTTCCTGATGTGCACGCCGCTCTCGCACGCCGGCGCCGCCTTCTTCGTGCCCGTCGTGATCAAGGGCGGCACGCTCTTCGTGATGCCGAAGTTCGATCCCGCCGCGGTCCTGGAGGCCATCGAGCGGGAGAGGATCTCCTCGCTGATGGTGGTCCCGACGATGCTCTACGCGCTCCTGGACCACCCCGACTCCCGCACTCGCGACCTGTCCTCGCTCGAGACCATCTACTACGGCGCCTCCGCGATCAACCCGGTGCGCCTGGCCGAGGCGATCGAGCGGTTCGGGCCGATCTTCGCGCAGTACTACGGCCAGTCCGAGGCGCCGATGGCGATCACGTACTTCGCCAAGGGCGACCACGTGAACCCGGACGGTACGCCCGCGTCCCACCGCCTCACCTCGTGCGGCCGTCCCTCGGCGCTGGTGCGCACCGCCCTGATCGGCGCCGACGGCAAGCCGGTCGCCCCGGGCGAGCCTGGCGAGATCTGCGTCGCCGGCCCGCTGCTCTCCGGTGGCTACTGGCAGCTGCCCGAGGTCACCGCCGAGACGTTCCGCGACGGCTGGATGCACACCGGCGACGTCGCCCGGGAGGACGAGGACGGCTTCTGGTACATCGTCGACCGCACCAAGGACATGATCGTCACCGGCGGCTTCAACGTCTTCCCTCGCGAGGTCGAGGACGTCATCGCGACCCACCCCGCGGTCGCCCAGGTCGCCGTGATCGGCGCCCCGCACGAGAAGTTCGGCGAGGCAGTCACCGCCGTGGTGGTCCCTCGCCCCGACGCCGTCCTCTCGGCCGAGGTCGTCGCCGAGATCCAGGCCCTGGTCAAGGAGCGGAAGGGTTCGGTCCAGGCACCTAAGTCGGTCATCGAGGTCGACGAGATCCCGATGACCGCCCTCGGCAAGCCCGACAAGAAGGCCCTGCGGGCGCGGTACGCTGCGTCCTGATGTCAGACGCGACGGCAGCGGGCTACGGGGTCGGCGTCAAGATCCTGCACTGGCTGACCGTCGCCGCCTTCGTCCTGCAGTTCGTCGTCGGCTACACGATGTCGACCGACGTCGAGAACCCGGCGGGGGAGGAGGCGGCAGGCGAGGTCGATTGCGACCCGCCCGGCGAGGACCGCAGCGGTGGCGACACCTCGGACGCCGAGGAGGAGCGGCTGGACCGCCTCGAGGAGGCGTGCGAGGCCGAGCAGGAGCGGGCCGAGGAGCGCAGCGAGGACGCCCTCGGGGTCGCCTGGGACGACCTGTGGAGCGGGCGGCTCGGCGCCGATGGCCTCACCCTCCCCGAGATGCACATCCTGCTCGGCCTGGCCATCGTGGTGCTCGGTGGCCTCCGGCTGCTGTGGCGCCGGATCGCGCCGCTCCCGCCGTGGGACCCGCGGCTCACGGCGGGCGACCGAAGGCTGGCCCACTTCACCGAGCGGGTGCTGCTCTCGCTGATGTTCCTCGTCCCTCTCAGCGGCCTGGCCCTGGTCGCTGTCTCCGAGCATCTGGTCTGGCTGCACGTGGCAGCCCACGTGACGTTCTTCGTGGCCCTGGCGGCACACCTGTTCCTCGTGCTGCGCCGGGGGCTACTTCCTCGCATGCTTCCCGGGGCTGCGACCGGTCGAGCCGTCAGCTAGGTCGGTCGAGGCGTCACCCCCGTCGGTCGACGTGTCACGCGCGTGACGCTTCGACCGACCGCAGTGACGCTTCGACCGACCGTGGTGACGCTTCGGCTACTTGCCCTTGAACTCGGGCTTGCGCTTCTCCAGGAAGGCCTTGGGGCCCTCCTTGGCGTCCTCGGAGGCGAAGACGGCGGCGCCAACCTTGGCGTCGTCGGCCCAGGCCTCCTCCTCGTGCTTGCCCTCGGACTCGCGCATGGTGCGGAGGATTGCCTGGACGGCCAGAGGACCGTTGGCTGCGATCATGTCGGCGAGCTCGTGGGCCTTCTCGAGCGCGGTGCCGTCGGGGACGACGTGGCCGATGAGTCCGAGCTCCTTGGCCTCGGGGGCGAGCAGCGTACGCCCGGTCAGCAGCAGCTCGGCGGCGACGGTGTAGGGGATCTGGCGGGGGAGACGGACCGCGGAGCCGCCCATCGGGTAGAGCGACCAGCGGGCCTCGGCGACGCCGAACTTGGCCGACTCGCCGGCGACCCGGATGTCGGTGCCCTGCAGGATCTCGGTGCCGCCGGCGATGGCGGGGCCCTCGACGGCGGCGATGAGCGGCTTGGTGAGCCGAAAGCCCTTGAGCAGCCCCTTGAGCACCGTCGGGTCGAAGCCCTCCTCGAACGACTCCGAGGGCGGCTTCTCGTCGGCCTTCTTCAGATCCATCCCGGCACAGAAGTAGCCGCCCGCGCCGGTCAGGATGCAGACCCTGATCTCCGGGTCGGAGTTCACCCGGTCCCAGGCGTCCTCCATGATCCGCAGCATCTCGGAGGAGAGGGCGTTGCGGCGCTCGGGACGGTTCATCGTGACGATGAGCTTGTGGCCGTCCTGCTCGACGATCGCGTGCGGCCCGGCGTCGGTCCCAGCAGAAGTTTCTGTGATCGGCATAACACCAGACCCTAGCGGAAAACTGAAACGTGTTCTAGTCTCGCACTCATGGCGCTGAACCTTGCTGACCTCTTCGAACACGCCGTCGACGCCGCGCCCGAGAAGGTGTCGGTCCAAGTCGGCGAACGCACAGTGACTTACGCGGAGCTCGAGCGTGAGTCCAACAAGCTGGCCCACTACCTGGCCGGCCAGGGGATCGGGAAGGGCGATCACGTCGGGCTCTACTCCAAGAACTCCGTGGAGCACGTCATCGCCCTGCTCGCGATCCTCAAGATCCGCGCCGTGGCGATCAACGTGAACTATCGCTACGTCGCCGGCGAGCTGGAGTACCTCTTCGGCAACGCCGACCTCAAGGCCCTGGTCCACGACCGCGTCTACGCGCCGCTGGTCGCCGAGGTCTCCCCGAAGCTGGAGGGGCTGACGACGTTCGTCGCCGTCCCCAACCCGCTCGAGCCCCACGACGACTCCGACCTCAGCCCGTTCGGCGGTGTCACCCTCGAGGAGGCCTTGGCCGGGCAGTCCGACGCACGCGACTTCGGCGAGCGCAGCGCCGACGACATCCACGTCATCTACACCGGTGGCACCACCGGATTCCCGAAGGGCGTGATGTGGCGCCACGAGGACTTCTGGCGCGTGCTCGGCGGTGGTATCGACTTCATGACCGGCGTACCGCTGGAGGAGTACGACCAGTCCAAGCAGGCCGCCGGCGACGGGCTCATCACCCTGCCGCTCAGCCCGCTGATGCACGGCGGTGCCCAGGCGAGCCTGCTCATGCACCTCTTCGCCGGCCAGGTGACGATCCTGGAGCCGAAGTTCGACCCGGTACGCACCTGGGAGATCGTCGACCGCGAGAAGGTCCAGATGATGTTCATGACCGGTGACGCGATGGCGGTGCCGCTCATCGACGCCTACGAGGCCGGTCCCGGAAATGGGCAGAGCTTCGACGGGCAGAGCCTGTTCGCGATCGCCTCCAGTGCCGCGATCTTCTCCAAGTCGGTCAAGGAGCGCTGGATGAAGGCGTTCCCGAACGCCGTCTTCACCGACTCGGTGGGCTCGACCGAGACCGGCTTCCAGGGCACCGGTCTGCAGGACGCCTCCGCGCTCTCCACCGACGGACCTGTGGTCACCGCCGGCCCCCACACCGCGGTGATCGGCGACGACGGACACCCGCTCGACCTGGCCACCGACGTCGGCAAGATCGGCCGCACCGCCCGCAAGGGCCACGTGCCGGTCGGCTACTACAGGGACCCCGAGAAGTCGGCGAAGACCTTCGTCGAGATCGACGGCGAGCGCTACGCGATCCCGGGCGACAACGCCCGGATCGAGGAGGGCGGCCGGCTCACGCTCCTCGGGCGCGGCTCGAACTGCATCAACACCGGAGGCGAGAAGGTCTACCCCGAGGAGGTCGAGGCCGCGATCAAGGCGCACCCCGACGTCTACGACACGCTCGTGGTCGGCATCCCGGACGAGCGCTACGGGCAGGCCGTCGCGGCAGTCGTCGAGCCCCGGCCGGGCGCCACCATCGAGCTCGAGGGGCTGCGTACGTTCCTGCGGGCTCACCTGTCCGGCTACAAGCTGCCGCGTGCCCTGACCATCGTCGACGAGGTGCCCCGCAACGCCACTGGCAAGGCCCAGTACCCCAAGGCCAAGGAGATCGCCCTGGCCACCCAAGCGACCGCAACAGAGCAGGACCCCGAAGGAGCAGAGGCATGATCCGTACGGCACTGTGCGAGGCGTTCGGGATCGACTACCCGATCTTCGCCTTCACCCCCTCCGAGCACGTGGCCGCGGAGGTCTCCAAGGCCGGCGGGCTGGGCGTGCTGGGCTGCGTACGCTTCAACGACGCCGAGGAGCTCGACCGCACGCTGACCTGGATGGACGAGAACACCGACGGGAAGCCGTATGGCGTCGACGTCGTGATGCCGATGAAGGTGCCGACCGAGGGCACCTCGACGGATCTGTCCGCCTACATCCCGGCCGAGCACACCGAGTGGGTCGACAAGACGCTGCTCTCCCTGGGCGTGCCGCCGCTGCCGGAGGGGGAGGGGCGCGAGGGCGTGCTCGGCTGGCTGCACTCGACGGCGCGCTCGCACGTCGACGTCGCGCTGCAGCACCGGCCGGTGCTGATCGCCAACGCGCTCGGCACCCCGCCCAACGACGTGATCGAGAAGGCACACGAGCACGGGGTCAAGGTGGCCGCGCTCGCGGGTGCTCCGAAGCACGCGGTGTCGCACGTCTCGAACGGCGTCGACATCATCGTCGCCCAGGGATACGAGGCCGGCGGGCACACCGGCGAGATCGCCTCGATGGTGCTCCAGCCCGACATCGTCGACGCGGTCGGGCCGGACGTACCGGTGCTGGGTGCGGGTGGGATCGGCTCGGGCCGTCAGATCGCCGCGTCGCTGGCGCTGGGGGCGCAGGGCGTCTGGACCGGCTCCATCTGGCTCGGCACCTCGGAGTACCGCAACCTCAACACCCACGCGGGCTGGGAGAGCGCCTTCACCCGCGCCACCTCCGCCGACACCCGCCGGATGCGGATCTACACCGGCAAGCCCGCGCGGCTGCTGAAGTCGAAGTGGACCGACGCCTGGGAGGCCGAGGGCTCGCCGGCGCCGCTGCCGATGCCGCTGCAGAACCTGCTGGTCTCCGACGCCCACAACCGCATCAACGCCGCCGGGGACCCGGACGTCGTCGCGATGCCGGTCGGGCAGATCGTCGGCCGGATGAACGAGGTACGTCCCGTCGCCGCGGTCATGGCCGACCTCATCGCCGAGTTCGAGGCGACGGTCAAGCGCCTGGACGCTATCGCCGAGGGCTAGGCCGCAGGCCCCCTGAACCACCAGGGCGCCGGCTCGGATCACCGAGCCGGCGCCCTTCTTCATGCCGATTTCCCTATACGCCTTACCTCTGCGCGCTATCGCACACCATGGTCGCCGGCGCCGCTATCGCACCCGACAACCCGCCCAGAGGCGGAAGCGGACTGACAGGATGGATGCGTGACGATCTCGAGCTACGTACGTGACGGACTCACCTTCGACGTGGTCGACTCGGGCCCGGCCGACGGCGATCCGGTCGTGCTCCTGCACGGCTTTCCGGAGCGGGCGAGCTGCTGGCGTGAGGTGTCACCGATCCTGCACGCGGCCGGCTTCCGCACCCTCGCCCCGGACCAGCGCGGCTACTCGCCGGGCGCACGGCCGCGTACCCGCCTCGGCTACGGAGCCGGCCGGCTGGTCGAGGACGTGGTGGCGCTCATCGACGAGGTCGGCCGGCCGGTGCACCTGGCCGGTCATGACTGGGGGAGTGCGGTCGGTTGGGGAGTGGCCGCGAAGCGACCCGACCTGGTCCGGAGCTGGACCGCGATGTCGGTGCCGCACCCGGTCGCGTTCGCCCGGTCGATGAAGGGCCCGCAGCTGCGCAAGTCGGCCTACATGGCGCTCTTCAACATCCCGGTCCTGCCCGAGGTGGTCGCCGGGCGCGGTGGCCGGATGGAGCGGATGATGCGGGGGAGCGGCTGGAACGAGGACGACGTCGAGCGCTTCCGCGAGGAGATCGTCGACTACGGCGCGCTCCCTGGTGGTCTGGGCTGGTATCGAGCCCTTCCCCTGGCCCCGCGCGTCGGCCGGGTCTCGGCCCCGACGACGATGCTCTGGAGCGATGGGGACGTCGCGATCGGCCGGACCGCGCTGGAGGGCAACGACGACTTCGTCACCGGCCCCTACGAGTTCATCGAGCTGACCGCGGTCAGCCACTGGATCCCCACCAAGGCCCCTGAGGCCGCCGCCTCGGCGATCCTCGCCTCCATCGCCAAGGCCTCCTGAGCCCTCAGCCGGCGCTGCCGACGCTCGGCGCGGTCGCCCGCGGCGCGGTGTCACGCGTCGCGATCGCTGCACCGACACCAACGATCCCGGCGCGGATCATGTCTCCGTACGCTCCTGGTGGCAGCGCCGCGGCGCGCTCATCGGCCTTGCCGATGTGCTCGGCGGCCGCGTCGAAGGCGCCCAGGCGGCGCAGGTTGTCGGCGATGTTGAGGTGCAGGCTCGGGTAGAAGCCGGCGACCGCGAGGCCAGCGTGGTGCTCGCCGGCCCGATCGTCGGTCAGTGCGCCTGCTGCGTCGAGGGCGCGTACGTCCCAGACGAGTGCCTCGGCAGGTTCGGGGTGCAGGTCGGCGAGGTAGTGGGCGAGCGTGCACCGGTGAAGGGGATCGCCCAGTACCCCGAGGTCTTCCCAGATGGCGAGCAGCTCCTGCCGTGCTCTGGCGGTCTCGCCTTGGTGGCCGAGGGTCACGGCGGCGGTGATGGCGTCCATCGTGGGATCAACAGCAGGGGTCGCGGTCATGCCTCGATGCTGGGGCTTCGACCGACCTGAAGGTCAAGAGTTGAGTACGCGGGCTCATCACGCCACGCCGTGGTGCCGCGAGACTCGTCGCATGCTCGCTTTCGACCGCCCGGCCAGTGTCCGCTGGCGCATCACGCGCGTGCCTTGGTATCCCATCACTGCGGCCCTTTCATCCGTCGTGGCTCTCCTCGCCATCGGGAAGCTGGCCGCGAACTGGCTGGATGTCTATCTCGTCTTCTTCGGCGAGCAGCCGCAGATCGAGCCCTCGAACATCACCGCCTACCGCGTCTGGGGTGCGATCACGCTCGTCGCTCTCCTGTGCGGCGTCGTCGCCCACATGCTCAACCCCGACCGCCGAATCCTCGGGACCCTCTGGCAGGTTCTGCTGGTCCTGGGCGGCGCCGCGATCCTCGTGATCTGCTACATCCCCGGCGCGGTGGACCTGCCGGCGCCGGAGCGGGAGGACGACGGCTACCGCGCCCCGCCCTGCTACTCCGGCGGCGACAACGACGAGTGTGTCGGTGGCTGAGCCGGCCCTCGGGTCCTCAGGCGTCCGCCGGCGACGAGAGCATCGTGACTTTCCTGGACGCCTGCGGCCGAGAGCCGGCCTCTGAAGCACGCCACAGCGCAGCAGCGAGCCACAAGGCAGCGACGGCGACGAGTACGCCCCAGACGATCCGCGCGGCCTGCGGGAGGAAGAACTGGGGGAGCATGGTGACCAGGAGGACGGCGAGCGGGACGGCACTCCAGCGGGACAGGGAGCCCGAGCGCCAGACCGCGATCGAGGCGAGCACGGCGGCGACCGCGACGAGCAGCAGTCCGATCGCGAAGACGGTCATCGCGGTCGGGTCGAGGCGGAAGTCGTTGCCGACGTCGGTCAGGCTGGCGTCGCCGTCGGCCACGGCACGCTCGCCGATGGCCTTGAGACCGTAGACCTCGGCGCCGTAGTAGGAGATGGTCAGTCCGGAGCCGATGTAGCCGATGACGGCAGCGAGGTGGGCGGTCCTCTCCTGAGGCGTGCCGTCGAGGAAGCCGCGGATCGCGCCATAGCCGAGCGGGATGAGGATGAGGCCGAGGATTGCGCTGATGTGCGCAATGCTCCAGCCGGCGGAGGCCCACGAAGCAGCGCCGTCGAGCGTGGTCTCGTCGGCGCGCGGGGCCGCGATCTCGTAGACGGCGAAGAGGAGACCGGCGATCGCCAGTGCGACGGCGCCCATCCGGGTTCGGTGATCGGGGGAGACATGTGGGGTGGTCACTGGGGGCTCCTTGATGGACGCGAAGAGAGCAGTGCTCTCAATTGAGAGCGATGATTCCATACATCCAACTGTGTCGCACGCGCTTTTCGCCGGCGCTCCGAAGATGCGCATCCCAGGTGGTCCTGGGGAGTCCCTACGTTCGTCGGGTGAAGCGGATGTCGCCGTTGGGGAGGCGTTCGTGGAGGTAGGTGGCGTCGTGGGCGCGGTGGTGGTGATGGGAGCAGAGCAGGGCGGCGTTGTCGAGGTCGGTGGCGCCGCCTTGGGCCCAGGCGATCCAGTGGTGGGCTTCGGCCCAGGTGCCGGGGATGTCGCAGCCCTCGGCTTCGCAGGTCGCTGACCGGAGCAGGAGGGCTCGGCGTTGGGCGGCGGTGAAGAAGCGTTCCTTGCGGCCGAGGTCGAGGACCTCGGAGTCGCTGCCGAGGACGGCGGGGAGGATGCCTGCGGTGCAGGCCAGCCGGCGGGCTTCGGCGGCGGTGATCGGGGTGCCGCCAACGATCTGGGCGATGCCGGCTTCTTGGCGGAGCTGGTCGAGGTCGATGGTGACGATCACGGTGGTGGCGTCCCCGCCGTGGATCGGCAGGCGGGCCGGGTCGAGGGTTTCGAGGAGTTGGCAGAACGCCCGGCCGAGGCGGCGGTCGTAGGGCAGGTACTCGCCGGTCTCGGTGCGGGTCCCGTCATCGCGCCGCGGTGAGGCGAACGCTTCCAGGTTGGTCGCCAGCCGGTCGGCGGCCGCGTCCGGGATGACCGCGGAGATCCGGGTGGTGCCGTCCCCCAGTCGCCGCATGCTCAGGCGGGTCTTGTTGTGGGCGTGGGCTTCCTCGGCCGCGAGCCGCCGGGCTTCTTCGGCTTCGGCGATCTCGGGGGCGATGACATCCAGGATCCGGCGGCCGAGGCGGCGGAGCTGGGTGGGGTCGAACCGAGTCGCGTAGGCAACCAGGGCTTCTTCGGCCTTGATCTTGATCTCGGAGTCGAGATCAGTGGGGAGGTCGTCGAGGGCATTCGCAATGACGTGGGCCTGCGCCGGGTTGCACGCGCCGATGCGCATCGCGGCCGCCACCAGTCCGTAGTTCCGGTCCAGGGCCTGGGCGAGTCGCAGGTCGGCACGGAAAGTCTCGGGGCGCTGGTGGGTGTGGTGATGCAACCACGCCGCCACATCCCGCGCCCCAGACTCGGCGACGACGTCATCGGCGGTGGCGAGCACCCGCAGTTCGAGCTCGGCCAACTGCGCCTTGGCCCGCGCGATCTCGAGCAGCGTGGCAGCCTTCTGATCGGTGGCCATGAACACCGGATTCGCCTCAGCAACCGCCTCCAGGGAAGTGGTGACCGCGACCACCGCCCCCAGCACAGGGTGTTGGGGTTGTTGCAGCATGGTCATCGAACAGGTCACCTCCCGACGTACGAACTCAAGGGTTTCTGCCCGCGCAGAATCCCGGTTGGTTCGCTGGTCTCGGAGGCCCGGCAGTACGGGCTATTACTTACCCTCGCAGCTCAGCGTGCACGCCCCTGGTTCCCCTGGATTACCCCACACCCGTTGTTTCTCGGATGGATGGGGCACGCCTCTTTCGAGGTGGTCGGCCTTCACGTTTACGCCTGCGCCGAGCCTACCACACCAAGCAAAACTAGTGAACCCAATCAGGGACAGGTATCCCCAACCAAAGCCCAGACCGCTGCTGGAAGTCCGCAAGACAGGTAAATGGCACCCAACCCAGACACCCTGGTTCGAAATCTCCCAACCCAGACAACGTATTGGCCCCACCCGCGCTGGAAGTCATCCCGAGACCAACGGACACACGCCCACATCCCCGCCCGAACGCGGCGAGCGAGCGACCGACCGGCACTGGCCCAACGCGCTATCGCACACCAGTGTTGTCCGGCGCGATACAGCACAAAACAACGCCACAAAGAAGGGGCCCCGGCAGCCACCAGGGCCCCTCAGAAGAAAGCGGATCAGGACGCGGCCAGCGACCGCCCGATCCGCAGCGCCTGCTCCGTGGCTCCGCCGAAGACGAACTCGAACCGCTTGGCGGTCGTGAAGTAGCGATGGGCGACGCCGTCGAGGTCGATGCCGACACCGCCGTGGATGTGGACGGTGGTGTGGGCGAGGCGGTGGGCGGCGTCGGCGGCCCAGAGCTTGGCGACTGCGACCTGGTCGTCGGCGGGGAGTCCCGAGGAGACCCGCCAGACGGCCTGCCAGAGGGTGAGCCTCTGGGCGAGTACGTCGATGAACCCGTCGGCCAGCCGCTGTGAGACGGCCTGGAAGGTGCCGATGGCGCGGCCGAACTGCTCGCGGGTCTTGGCGTAGGACGAGGTGAGCTCGAGGGCTCCTTCGGTGATGCCCAACAGCTCGGCGGCCGCAGCCACCGTCAAGAGCGAGCCGAGACGGTCGGCGGCTGCGGAGTCCCCGACCCGACGAGCGGGCGCCGAGGTGAACGAGACCAGCGCGGTGATGTCGCCGTCGCTGGTGTGCTGGGCATGGCGGTCCACGCCCTCGGCCGAGGCCTCGACCAGGAAGACGCCGACGGTGCCGTCCGGTGCCGACGCGGTCACCAGGAAGGCGTCGGCGATCATCCCGGCTCTGACCAGCGTCTTCACGCCGGTGACCGTCTCGCCCGTGGCGACGACGGTGGGGGAGTCGGGCAGGTGGGAGTGGTCCTCGGCGACCGCGGCCGTCAGGACCCGGGAGCCGTCGGCGACGCCGGCCAGGGCGTCCGCTGCGGTCTCCGAGAGGAAGAGGCCACACGGCCCGTGCACGGCGAGCGGCACCGGAGCGACCCGGCGTCCGGCCTCGACGAGCACCCGGCACAGCTCGACGAGCCCGAGCCCGGCACCGTCCTGGGCCTCGGGCAGATGCAGCCCGAGCAGCCCGGCCTCGCCGAGAGCGGACCAGAGGGCGGCGTCGAAGCGGCCGCGGTCGCCGGCGTCCGCCTCGACCGTACGCAGTCTGTCGACGCCGGTCGCGTCGCCGATGATCTTGGCCGCGAGCTCGGCGGCGTCGTCGGATTCGGTGGTGAAGGAGAAGTCCATGGTGTTCTCGCAATCGACTGTATTGGTCTCGACACGCTCGCTAGCGCTCGCGGCTCGACCGACGAGTGGATGGGTCAGCGCTTGGCGGCAGGCAGGCCGAGGCCCACGTACCCGATGATGTCTCGCTGGATCTCGTTCGTGCCGCCGCCGAAGGTCATCACCAGCGAGGAGCGGTGGAACCGCTCCAGGCGGCCGGCGAGCACGGCGCCGGGGGAGTCGGCGGTGATGCCCGCGTGCGGGCCGACGATCTCCATGAGCGTCCGGTAGACCTCGGTGGCAAGCTCCGAGCCGTAGACCTTGGTTGCCGACGCCTCGGCCGGCGAGAGCGCGACCCCGTGGTCGGCGTCGGAGGCGAGCTTCCAGTTGATCAGCGAGAGCGCCTCGATGCGCGCGTGCGCTCGCCCCAGGGCCAGCTGGACCCACTCGGCGTCGATGACCCGGCTGCCGTCAGGTGCGACCGTGGTCCGCGCCCACTCCTTCACCAGCCCGAGCGAGTGGACCAGTGGCGCCGCGGAGGTGAGTGCGACCCGCTCGTGGTTGAGCTGGTTGGTCATCAGCGCCCAGCCGCCGCCCCGCGAGGAGACGAGGTTCGACGCAGGTACGCGCACGTCGGAGTAGTAGGTCGCCGAGGTGCCCACCCCGGCCACGGTCTGGATCGGCGTATAGGAGAAACCCGAGGACGACGTCGGCACCAGGATCATCGACAGCCCCTTGTGGCGCGACGCCTCCGGCTCCGTCCGGCAGGCGAGCCAGATCCAGTCCGCATACTGGATCAGCGAGGTCCACATCTTCTGGCCGTTGATGACCCACTCGCCGGTGCCCTCGTCGAGCACCGCCTTCGTCTGCAGTGAGGCGAGGTCCGTCCCCGATCCCGGCTCGGAGTAGCCGATCGAGAAGTGCAGCTCCCCGGCCAGGATCTTCGGCAGGAAGTACGCCTTCTGCTCCTCGGTCCCGAACCGCATGATCGTCGGACCGACCGTGTTGAGCGTGAGATAGGGGATCGGCACCCCGGCCACCGCGGCGGCGTCGGTGAAGATCAGCTGCTCCACCATGGAGCGGTCCTGGCCGCCGTACTCCTTCGGCCAGCCGATCCCGAGCCAGCCGTCCGCACCGATCTGCCGGATGGTCGAGAGGTAGACCTCCTTGTCGGCCTCGTCTCCGAACTCGCCCGATGCCCGCGCGAGCGCAGCACGGCGCTCAGGCGTGACCAACTGGGCGAAGTAGGAGTTGAGCTCTGAGCGAAGTTGCTCCTGGGCGGGTGTCAAGGCCACATGCATGTGATAAAACTAGAACAGGTTCTACGTTTTGAACAGACTCAGACCAGCGGAAGGTACGACGATGGCCGACCCCACCACCCAGACCCGCACGCTCGACCACGGCTCCCAGCCGGAGCGCTTCGCGCGCGGTTGGCACTGCCTGGGCCTGGCCAGCGACTTCAGGGACGGCAAGCCCCACGCCGTCGAGGCGTTCGGCGGCAAGCTGGTCGTCTGGGAGAACTCCAAGGGCGAGCTGGGCGTGCTCGACGGCTACTGCCGCCACATGGGCGGCGATCTGACCCAGGGCACCGTGAAGGGCGACGAGGTCGGCTGCCCGTTCCACGACTGGCGCTGGGGTGCCGACGGCCGCTGCAAGCAGATCCCCTACGCCCGCCGCGTCCCGCTGCGCGCCCGCACCAAGGCGTACGAGACCGTCATCCGCAACGACTCGCTGCTGATCTGGCACGACCCCGAGGGCTCGAAGGCCGACCACGACATCCTGCCGCCGGAGCTGCCCGACGTCAGCAACCGCGAGGTCTACACCGACTGGATCTGGAACACGGTCCCGATCAAGGGCAGCCACTGCCGTGAGCTGATCGACAATGTGGTCGACATGGCGCACTTCTACTACGTGCACTTCGCGTTCCCGACCGACTTCCGCAACGTGTTCGAGGACCACACCGCGACGCAGTACATGGCGTCCAAGGGGCGTCCCGACGTCGCCGGCGGCTACGGCGATGCCGACATGTTCCTGAAGTCCGAGGCGACCTACTACGGCCCGGCGTACATGATCAACTGGCTCGAGGTCGACTACAAGGGCTTCGTGACCGAGGTGATCCTGATCAACTGCCACATCCCGACCGGCCCGGACTCGTTCCTGCTGCAGTACGGCATCACCGTCAAGAAGCCCGAGGGCCTCGACGACAAGACCGCCAACTTCATCGGCAAGAAGTACGCCGACATGTTCGGTGACGGGTTCCTCCAGGACGTGGCGATCTGGGAGAACAAGGCTCCCGTGCAGAACCCGTTGCTCTGCGAAGAGGATGGCCCGGTCTACCAGCTGCGTCGCTGGTACGAGCAGTTCTACGTCGACGTCGCCGACATCGAGCCGGAGATGCGTGCCCGCTTCGAGTTCGAGGTCGACACCACCAAGGCCAACGAGTTCTGGCACGAGGAGGTCGCTGAGAACCTGCGCCGGATCGAGGCGGAAAAGGCCGAGAGTCCTGAGTCGAGCGACGCAGGGGTCAGTTGATGGCCTCGTTCGTCCCGACATCGCAGGACACCATCGAGGACCAGCGGCTCTACACCCAGGCCCGCCTGGTCGAGGTGGAGTGCCTCGACTGCCTCGCCTGCGTCGGGGTGAAGAAGAACAGCGAGCACCAGACCTCCGTCCAGTGGACGGCCGAGGCGCAGGCCCAGTGTCCGGATCTCGTACGCCGCAAGGCCGCCGCCAACGGCGAGCGGCTCGTCCACGCCCGCTGCCCTCGTCTGGCAGCCTCCATCGAAGCAGCCGTCGCCGACGGCCGGATCCAGATCGGAGCCGAAGATGGCTACTGACTCTTTCCTGCTGCCCGTCAGCGACATCGTCAAGGAGACTTCCGAGGCGCACTCGATCGTCTTCGAGCTGCCCGACGACGTACGGCACGCCTTCCAGCCGAAGCCGGGCCAGTTCCTGACCGTCGCGGTGCCGAGCGACCGCGACGGGCTCGCGGCCCGGTGCTACTCGCTCTCCAGTGCGCCGGGTGATCCGCTCACGGTGACCGTGAAGCGCACTGTGGACGGCTACGCGTCGAACTGGATCTGCGACAACCTCCAGCCCGGTGACACCTTGCGTGTCCTTCCACCGAGCGGAATCTTTACACCAGCCAACATCGACGCCGACTTCCTGCTCTTCGCCGGCGGTTCGGGCGTCACCCCGATCATCTCGATCGCGCGCACGGCCCTCCGCGAGGGCACGGGTCGGATCGTGGTCTTCTACGCCAACCGTGACGAGCGCTCGGTGATCTTCGCCGAGGAGTGGGCGCGGCTCGCCGCCGAGCATCCGGACCGGCTCCAGGTCGTCCACTGGCTCGAGTCGGTCCAGGGGCTGCCCACCGGGGAGCAGCTCAAGGCGTTCGCGGCCGACCGGCTGACGTACGACGCCTTCGTCTGTGGGCCGGCGCCGTTCATGAAGGCGACTATCGCCGCGCTCAAGGAGCTGGAGTTCCCGCGGGCGCGGCGGCATCAGGAGAAGTTCGCCTCCCTGGGCGGCAACCCGTTCGGCGACGTCGCCCCGGTCGAGGATGCCGAGGCGGAGGTTGTCGAGCCCGCCGAGGCCGCGGACGGGGTCACCAAGCAGCCCGTGACGCTGGAGATCGAGCTCGATGGCACCACGACGACGTACGACGACTGGGACCCGGGCACCCCGATGCTCGAATTCCTCGAGGCGAAGGGCGTCCAGGCGCCCTACTCATGTCGCGAGGGTGAGTGCTCGGCGTGTGCGTTCCGGCTGCTCGAGGGTGAGGTGAAGATGGTGCGCAACGACGTGCTCGAGCAGGAGGATCTCGACGACGGGATCCGGCTGGGTTGCCAGTCGCTGCCGACCACCGACACCGTCCGCGGCACGTACTCCTGAGGGACTCGCGAGAGATACAGATCACCAACCGGTTGCCGGGTCCCGGTATCCGGCGCGATAGTGTCGCGCTGCCCGAACCACATCCCCACCGGGTCCCTCGACGTGTTGCACGTCGGGTGACAGGTAGGGCTCTAGCGAGGTCTCCCCACACGTGTTCAATCGCAACTTCTACGCAGCCCAGGACGACCGGCGCTTCGTCGTCGGCTATGCCCTCGACCTCGGCTTCAGGGTCTTCGACGCCTACTCGGCACCTGGCCAGCCGTTGAGCGAGATCACCACGACGGCATCGGCCTCGCTGCTCGCGGCTCGGCCGGCGTTCAAGCTCTACGCGCCCAACACCGGCCCCGAGCCGGTGATCACCCGGGTCCAGCTGGACGAGTCCGAGTTCGGCCCTTCGGCCTTCGAGTACCAGTGCAACGGCTGGGGCCTGATCGGCCTCAACTTCGGTGGCGTCGTCGGCATCGGTGGCCTCGGCTGGAGCACTCTCACCACCATGGCGGAGGCCCGTGCGACCCGCTGGCACGCGGTGGAGCCGGTCGGCGCCGCTCCGGCGGAGTGGAACTGGCCGGCCGTCGACGACGCCGCGATCAAGATGTTCGAGGCGATCGCCTCGATGGCGGGCTCCGCCGTGGGCGACAGTCCGATCCTGGCCGCCGCCGGTCAGCTCATCAAGGACAAGGGTCTGCTCTACGAGTCCGGCGGCGGGCTGCACGCACGCCCGGGTCTCGGCTGAGGGTTGATACGCGGGGCGTATCAATGGGCGCCTAATCGATACTTCCCATTATCGGTCGGGCGATCCTAGATTTCCTGGCATGGACGTCATCCGTGCAGCCCATCGCATCCCGGCCCGCCTCGAGTGGGTGGCGTCATGAACGCGGTGGACGTGCACCACGTCGTCACGGGGCGGACCGATGGTCCGGTGGTGGTCCTGTCGAACTCGCTGGGCGCCACCCATTCGATGTGGGACGAGAACCTGGCCGAGCTCGAGCGGTACTTCAGGGTGCTGCGCTACGACACCCGCGGGCACGGAGCCTCGCCGGTACGCCCCGGTCCCTACTCGATCGACGATCTCGCCGACGACGTCGTGGCCCTCCTGGACCGCCTCGGCGTCGAGCGGGCACACTTCGTGGGCCTCTCGCTCGGGGGCATGACCGGGATGCGGCTCGCCGCCCGCAACCCGGAGCGCGTCGAACGCCTGGTGGTCCTGTGCACCGGGGCGCAGCTGACCCCGTCCTCCGCCTGGAACGATCGGGCGGCGACCGTGCGGGCGCATGGGACGCAGGCTGTCGCCGAGGCGGTCGTCGCACGGTGGTTCACGCCCGGGTTCCTCGAGGCCAACCCCGACGTCAGGGCCAGCTGCGAGGCGATGGTCGCCGCCACCCCGGCCGAGGGCTACGCCGGCTGCTGCGAGGTCATCGCGGCCATGGACCTGCGCGCCGACCTCCCTGCGATCACCGCGCCGACCCTGGCCATCGCCGGCGCTGACGACCCGGCGACCCCGCCGCCTCACCTGGAGGCGATCGCCGACGCGGTCGAGGACGGTGGTGTGCTGGTCGTCCGTGACTCCGCGCACCTCGCCAACGCGCAGCAGCCCGGGACCATCACCCCGGCGATCATCGACCACCTGCTGGCGGGGTGACCGAAACCCAGGTGCGCACGACGGCGTGGCCTGGCTAGGTTCGGCGCTGATGCGAGAACCAGATGCCGCGTTCACCGACCCTCGTCAGGCCGTGCTCTACGACGTCTTCGACGACGACCGCTCCGACCTGGACGCCTACGTCGCGATCGCCCGGGAGGTCGGGGCCCGTCGCATCATCGATCTCGGCTGCGGCACGGGCTCGCTCGCCGTCCGCCTGGCGGGCGAGGGCCTCTCCGTCGTCGGCGTCGACCCGGCGGGCGCGTCCGTGCAGGTTGCCCGCACCAAGCCGTACGCCGACCGCGTCACCTGGATCACCGGCGACGCGACCGCGCTCGGAGGTGTCGCGGGCGAGGCCGACATGGTCGTCATGACCGGCAACGTCGCCCAGGTCTTCGTCTCCGACGAGGACTGGTCCGCCACGCTGACCGTGGTCCGTGCCGCGCTCCGCCCCGGCGGCCGGCTGGTCTTCGAGACCCGTCGGCCGGAGGTCCGAGCCTGGGAGGGCTGGGACCTCGCCCCGACGACTGTCTCCCTGCCGGACGGCCGCGCCGCGGTCGTCACCCGCACGGTCACCGTCGTCGACCTCCCGCTCGTCACGTTCGAGGGCTCGACCGCCATCGACGACGAGATCCTGACCTCGACCTCCACCCTCCGCTTCCGCGACCGCGACGAGATCGAGCGCGACCTCCTCGCCCACGGCTTCGCCGTCGAGGACGTACGGGATGCGCCTGATCGCCCGGGCAAGGAGCTCGTCGTCCTCGCCCGTGTCAGCCTCGAGAAGGGGCTCTGAGCGGGGGCCGGCCCGATATCTGATGCCCCAGAAACCTCGTGGCGTCGAGGTCTTCACGTCTGGTTTGCTGAACGACAGGTGGCAAGCCCTGGCAGGTGCGGTGGTCACCCCACTGCGAGTGATGGAGGTGGTCGGCGATGGCTGGTTATGGTCCGCTGTGCGAGGCGTACGAGTGGTTGATCCGCGAGGACCTCGCCTCTCCCGCCGGCGCTGCCGCGAGGTATGGCGATCTTGTGGAATCGCTCCCGTCCGACGCGCGTGTCCTCGACTGCGCCTGTGGTACGGGCCAGCTCGCGGTTGGTCTCGCCGACCGTGGCCTGGATGTCGTGGCGACGGATGCGAGCGCCGGGATGGTCCGCCGGACCGAAGAGCTCGCCGGTGAGCACGGCGTCTCTCTCCGAGCCCAGCAGGTCAGCTGGGAGGAGCTGCCGGACCACTTCGATGCCTCGAGCTTCGATCTGGTGTTCTGCGTCGGCAACTCCCTCGGTCATGCCGAAGGCGCAACCGGCCGGCAGACCGCGGTCGCCTCGATGGCACGGCTTCTACGTCCTGGCGGCAGACTCGTCCTCACTTCGCGCGCGTGGGAGGTCGTCCGCGATCGTGGTTCCCGTCTCGACATCCGCGACCGACTGGTCCGCCGCAACGGCCGCGACGCGGTGGTGACCTACTACACGCAGGTCGCGCCCGACTGGGAGCAGGAGCACCACTTCGAGATCGCCGTGACCCAGATCGAGCCGGACGGGTCGCTCCGAACGTGCGCCGAGCGGGTGTCCTTCTGGCCGTACCGCCACGAGGAGCTCGTCGCGGAGCTGCAGAGCGTCGGGCTCACCGTCGAGACCACGACGTTCGACCCCGACGGTGCCGGATATCTGCTGGTCGCTCGCGCGCCGGCCTGGGATGTCCGATGAGCGAAGGAGCGGCTGTGCCCGACCGCCCCGAGATCGTCTGCATCTGCGGCTCCGTCCGGTTCGCCGACGAGATGCGTGCGGCCAACCGTGATCTGACGTTGGCGGGGGTCATCGTCGTCGCGCCGGGTGAGGCGGATGGGCTGATCACCGAGGAGCAGAAGACCGCACTGGGCACCCTCCACCTGCGCAAGATCGACCTGGCGGACCGCGTGCTGGTCGTCAACCCCGGCGGGTACGTCGGCGAGTCCACGCGCAGGGAGATCGCCCATGCCCGTGCCACCGGCAAGCCGGTCTCGTTCACCGCTCCGGCGTGAACGCGTCGAAGACGATCTCGTCCTCGACCCCGGAAGCCAGGCGCCAGACCGCGTCGGCGAGCTCGTCGGGATCGAGGGTCGCGTAGGGCGCAGGCGAGCCGGGTTCGGTGAGCATCTGGTGGATGTCGCCGCGCTCGATCAGGCCGCCGACGACGAGGGAACCGACGAACAGGCCGTCCGGTGCCACTGCGGCGGCGAGGGTGTGGGCGTAGGTGCGCAGGGCGCCGGAGGCGGGGGCGTAGGGGCCGAGGAACGGCAACGGGACGATGGCACTGAGGCCGGAGACGTAGATCAGCGAGCCGCTACCACGGGAGCGCATCGCGGGCAGGACGAGCGACGCGACCGAGGCGGCCGGCTCGAGGACCTCGGCCATGGCGCGGCGGATGTCCGCGGGGCCGGTCTCGAGGATGCCGACGGTCGGCGCGCGAAGGTCGTGGGCGCCGGGGCCGTGGTAGACGACGTCGACCGGGCCGAGCTCCGCGGTGATCTCGTCGAGGGCGCGGGCGACGGCGCCGGGCTCCCTCAGGTCCGCGGCGACTGCGACGGTCCGCACGCCACTCGCTTCCAGCGCAGCCAGGTAGTCCGGGTGGCGGTCGGCGCTGCGCGAGACCAGGCCGACGGCGTACCCCTCCTTGGCGAACCGCTGTGCCACCGACATGCCGAGGCCGGGGCCGACGCCCAGGACCGCGATCGTGCTCATCTCTTCTCCCTCATGGATAGGTTGCTGATGTCAGCAACCCTCGCCGCCCGGCGGCGATCGCGGAAGAAGGCACTTCAATGTCAGATGGGAACACCGATGTGCCCCGGCACATCGTGAGCGAAGCGCTCGGGCCCGGGTTGCCGGCGCTGGTGCCGGCGGGGGAGTACGAGGCGTGTCCGGTCACGCAGACGCTGCAGATGCTCGGCGACAAGTGGACGCTGCTGGTGGTGATGATGCTGGCCGAGCGCCCGCACCGCTACAACGAGCTGCGCCGCCGGGTCGAGGGGATCAGCCAGCGCATGCTGACTCGGACGCTGCGGGTTCTGGAGGAGGACGGGATCGTGACGCGTACCGTCTTCCCGACGGTTCCGCCGGGTGTGGAGTACGCGCTGAGTGACCGCGGGCGGGATCTGCTGGTGCCCTTGGCCGGCCTCGCCGACTGGGTCGTGCGGGGCCAAGCAGCCTGAGACTCAGAACCCGCGGGTCCAGAAGACCTCCTCGTGCAGGTGGCGGGAGCGCCAGCCCTGCGGCGTACGCACGAAGGAGTGGCGGTAGCGGCCGCCGACCTCGACGACCCGCTCACCGCCGGACCCGTCGGCGATGACCATCGGGTTGTCGAAGTACGCCACGACCTCCGCGCCCTCCTCGGTGAAGGTGATGCCGACCTGCCCGATCGTGTGCAGGCGTTTGCTGGAGAACGCGGGCAGCATCTCGGCGAGCCACTTCTTGACGTCGGCGACCTCGCCGACGGTGCCGCCGGACTCGGAGTAGTCGATCGTGGCGTCGCCGGCGAAGACGGTGTCGAGCGCATCCCAGTCGCCGTCGTCGACGGCCAGGGTGTAGCGGGTGAGTGCGTCGGTGATCTCGGCGCGGTCGATGAGTTCCTGCAGCTCCATGGGCACAGCTCCTTCAGCGAGGCGAGAGGACGATGACCGGGATCTCCCGGTCGGTCCAGGTCTGGTAGGTCTCGAAGTCCGCGTACGTCTCCAGCAGCCGCGGCCACAGCGCGGCCCGCTCGGTCGGGTCGGCGACACGGGCGCGGACGAGGCGCCGCCCGCGGCGGGGAACCCGGACGGCGACGTCGGGCTGGGCTCGCAGGTTGGCGACCCACTGCGGGTCCTTCGCCAGCCCGCCCTGGGAGCCGACCACGACCAGCTCGGAGCCCGACCGCATGAACAGCAGGGGAGTGGTGAAGGTGCGGCCGGACTTGCGCCCGACGTGCTCGAGCAGCAGGACGGGCGCGGGTTTGCGCCAGCCCGCCATCACCCGCCACCGACCGCCGACGCGGCCGTTGGTCAGCTTGAACAGCGCGGTGTTGGCCCGGGCGCCGTACTTGATGATCCTCGCCGTCAGCGGCGAGTCGAGGCCTGGGGGACGCTCGAGCGAAGGAGACATGGTCAACACTCTGGCAGAAACATAGAACACGTTCTAGTGTTGGGCGCATGCGCTTCACCTATGCCGAGGCAATGACGCAGGCCGACTACTACGCACCGCTGGCGAAAGCGGCGGAGGCCGCCGGCTACACCAGCATGACGGTGGCCGACAGCCTGATCTATCCCGAGGAGTCCGACTCCACCTATCCCTACACCGACACCGGCGACCGCGAGTTCCTGCAGGGCAAGGAGTTCATCGAGGCGTTCATCCTGTGCGCGCATCTCTTCGCGGTGACCGAGACGCTGCGGCTGACGCCGTTCGTGGTCAAGCTCCCGGTGCGCCCGCCGGTGCTGGCCGCCAAGCAGGCCTCCAGCCTCGCCTTCCTCTCCGGCAACCGGCTCGGTCTCGGCGTAGGGCTGTCTCCGTGGCCGGAGGACTTCGCCGCCCTCGGCGTCGACTGGAAGCGCCGCGGCAAGCGGATGGACGAGTGCATGGACATCCTGCGCGGGCTGACCGACCCGAGCGGTGACTTCTTCGGCTACGACGGCGAGTTCTACGAGTTCGCGCCGCTCCAGCAGCGTCCCGCGCCGACCGAGAAGATCCCGCTCCTCGTGGGCGGCCACGCCGACGCGGCCCTCCGGCGTGCGGTCCTCAAGGGCGACGGCTGGATGCACGCCGGCGGCGACGGCGAGGAGCTCGACCGCCTGCTGGTGCGCCTCCAGGAGATCCGTGAGGAGGAGGGTGACACCCGCGACGACTTCGAGGTCCACGTGATCAGCTACGACGCGTACGACCTCGACGGGGTCAAGCGGCTCGAGGACAAGGGTGTGACCGACTGCATCGTCGGGTTCCGTGACCCTTACGTGAAGGGTGCTGACCCCGAGCCGCTGGAGAAGAAGATCAAGCACCTGGAGTGGTACGCGGAGAACATCATCGCGAAGGCTGGGCAGTGACCGAGCAGAGCGCGGCGTACGGCCTGACCGAACCGCTCCAGCAGGCGATCGCGGAGGCGGAGGAGCTGATCGCGAACGCGCCCTTCATCCGGACCGAGGCGGACCGGCTCGAGGGGTACGAGTACCTCTCCGGCCGGATCCGGATGGCGATGCAGACCGCGTTCGACTACGACCTCGAGCAGCCGCTGTTCGTGAACCCGACCCACCAGTTCTCCAAGCAGGGCCTGGACAACCCCGACGCCATCTACTTCAACGCCTACCTGCGGGAGGGTGTCGAGTACGTGGTCCGGGGCAGGCGCGGGACCAGCGCGGACCTCTCCTTCCAGGTGATGGGCGGCGCCTACACCGCGGACTCCGCGGCGACCAGCCTGATGGCCTTCGACGACCGCAAGCTGCAGCTCGACTACGACGGTTCCTTCGAGTTCACCTACACGGCCGAGCCGGGCGCCAAGACCCTGATCGTGCGCGAGGTCTTCAACGACTGGGACACCGAGACCCGTGGCACGATCACCATCGAGCGGCCCGACACCCTCGGCCGGCCGCGCCGCCCGCTGACCCAGGAGCTGCTCCGGAAGAAGTACGAGGTCGCCGCCCGGTCGCTGACCGGATCGATCCAGACCTGGTTCGCCTTCCCCCAGTTCTTCCAGTACAAGGAGCCGGTCAACACGCTCACGGTCCCGGCCCGTACGCCGGGCGGGCTGGAGTCGCAGTTCTCCTCGATCGGGCACTACGAGCTCGCCGAGGACGAGGCGCTCGTGGTGGAGGTGCCGCGCTGCGACGACTGCACCTACCAGGCCATCCAGGTTGGCTCGGACTGGTACGCCTCGACCGACTACGAGACCCACCAGACCAGCCTCACCAAGGCCCAGGCGGTCACCGACCCCGACGGCGTGATGCGCTTCGTGATCTCGGAAAGCCCACCCCTGGACGGGCAGCCGATCGCCAACTGGCTCGAGACCACCGGCCACCGCACCGGCTCGTTGATGCTGCGCTGGCAGCGGCTCGAACGCGACCTCACCGCGGCCGACGGACCGGTGGTCCACAAGGTGGGTCTGGCGGACGTGGCCGACCTGTTGCCGCACACCGAGACGCTGAACCCTGGGGGGTATGCGGAGCGGATCGCCGCACGTCAGCGGGCAGTTGCGCGCAGAATGCTGAGCTGATCTCGGGGATGAGGAGGGGTCCGCGACGCGATGGCGTTCGGCCCCTATGATTGCCGCCCATGGCCAGCCCCCACCTCGAGCCACCGACGATTCCGGGATTCCGGCACCGCCGGCTGATCGGCGCCGGCGGGTCCTCCGATGTCTTCCTCTACGAGTGGTCCCAGGAGAAGGCGGACGTCGTCGTGAAGGTCTGGAAGGACCGGCTCAGCAGCGAGACCCAGGACGCGCTCGCCCGGGAGACCAAGGAGGTCGCCGAGCTCGCCGCCCACCCGCACGTGCTGCCTCTGCACGCCGTCGGCGTCTCCGACGACGACCGCAGCTTCGTGGTGATGGACTACCGATCCGGTGGAGACCTGAGCCCAGCCTGGGAGGGTGAACGGCTCTCGGTCGCCGAGGCGCTGAGCATCACGATCAAGATCGCGGGCGCGCTCGACATCGCCGCCCGGCACGGGATCCTGCACGGCGACGTGAAGCCCGCGAACATCCTGCTCACCGCGGCCGGAGAGCCGCAGCTGGTCGGCTTCGGCGGCCTCTCCTCGGCCGGGCGTCCCGGTGGCGCCGGCTCGACCTCGCTGCCGTGGATGGCGCCGGAGATGCTCTCGGACCCACCCGAGCCGAGCGCGTGGGCGGACATCTGGAGCCTGGGCGCGACCTGCTACACGCTGCTGGCGGGACGTACGCCGTTCGACGGGGCGCGCGAGGCGCCCGAGGCGCTGCCGGAGCGGATCCGGGAGCAGGACCCGGTGGCCATCGACCGCGACGACATCCCGGCCTCGTTCGAGGAGGCGCTGCGCAAGGCGATGTTCAAGCGCCGCGCCGCGCGGCACTGGAGCGCGGCCGACTTCGCCAAAGCGCTCCAGGCGGTCGAGGAGGAGATCGGGCTGCCGGTCACTCCGCTCGCCGAGATGCCCGAACCGGGGTCCGAGGTCAAGGTCACCGAGGTTCCCGAGGTTCCCGAGGTTCCGGAGGTTCCTGCGGCTCCTGTGATCGAGGTGGCGCCGGACCCGGCCCCGGTCCTGGAGCAGGCCGAGTCGTCGGCCGCGGGGGACACTGCCGAGGTGCCGATCGTGACCGGCCCTGTCGCCGGCCCTGTCGCCAGCCCTGTCGTCGAACCGGAGTGGGTCGACCATGACGACGACGTCCTCGGCCACCGGTTCGACGTCGACCGCATGGCCCGGCTGCTGGCCTCCGCCTACACCCAGCTGCCGATCACGGTGGCCGTCCAGGGGCTGCCCAGGAGCGGCCGCTCGACCTTCATGCGCAGGGTCGAGGAGCGCATCGAGTGGCTGGGCGAGAACGACGCCGCCTATGCCACCCGCGCCAGGCACGTACGCATCGACGCCCGTCACTACAGCGACGGCGACGTCGCCGGCGCGGTGCTCGACAGCGTCCGAGGTGCGGGGCGGAGCCAGCCGCCGCCGCTGGTCGCGAAGCATCAGGCGGCGCAACGGCGGAAGGCCGAGCTGCAGGCGGCGCTGGCCGGGGTGACGGAGGACGACGGTCAGCGCGGCAAGCGCCGGTCCCAGCCGATGGGCGCCACCATGGCGCTCGCGGCGATGGATCGGGAGGTCGCGGCCTACGAAGCCGCGCTCCGGGCGGCGCCGCCCGGTCCGCCGCCGGGCCCGCAGTCGAGCCGGACCATCGTCTACGTCGACGACCTGGACAGGTGTGATCCGGCCACGGCGGCCGGAGTGCTGCGGGCGATCGACGAGCTGGGCGGCCGGGAGGGTGTCGCGGTCGTCGCGGCCGTAGATGCGCGGATGCTGCGGCGGTCGCTCGAGGGACGGGTGGCGGAGCCTGCGGCGTACCTCTCCCGGATCTTCGACGTGCCGTTCGCGCTGCGGGCGTTCTCGGGCGATCCGGCGGTGCGGTTCATGCGGTCGCTGATGCGCCAGGCCGTGCCTTCGTGGCCCGCGGCGCTGGCCACGGGCACCGGCGACCGGTCCGGGCGCCAGGTCGTGGTGGAGAGCTTCGAGCTCTCCCCGGGGGAGGCGCTGTTCACCAGCGAGCTGGCGCGGTTCTGCGCGACGCCGGGAGGCGCCAGGAAGCTGCTCACGCTCTATCGGCTGGCGCGTACGGCGCCGGTCGCGAGCACCACCGCGGAGCCCTCGGCGCTGCGCGCCCTCGGGATCCTGATGGCGATCCTGGTCGGCGCCCCCGCCCAGGCCGCGCAGGTGCTCGGCGCCGTGGTCGAGGCGCTGGCGGAGGGCGATGACGCCGCCACGTTCCGGAAGGTCCTCGAGAAGGTCGCCCGCGAGCACACGGCCGGTTGCGGGCGGGCGACGTGCGGCTCGTGTGCCGACTGGTCCCGGGTGCACCGCGCCTTCGCCGACCTCGTCCGCACGCAGGACGTGCCGCAGGAGGTCGGGGCGTACGCCGAATGGGTCGACGAGGTCGCCAGATTCGCTCTTCCTGACTGACCCCTTACAAAAAACTGAAACACGTTCTAGTCTAGGCGCCATGACTGGACTCCTGGATGGCAAGGTCGTCGTACTCTCGGGGGTCGGCCCCGGCCTCGGCCGCTCGCTGGGCGAGCAGGCTGCGCTGATGGGCGCCGACCTGGTGCTCGCCAGCCGCACCGAGAAGCGACTGCAGAAGATGGCCGGCGTCATCGAGGAGCACGGACGCCGTGCGCTGGTGGTGCCGACCGATATCACCGAGGAGGACGCGCGCCGGCACCTGGTCGACGCCGCGCTGGAGGAGTTCGGGCACGTCGACGTGCTCCTCAACAACGCCTTCGGCATCCCGCCGATGGACCCGCTCACCCAGATCCCGCTCGACGCGCTCCGGCTGGCCCAGGAGTCCAACGTCTACGCCCCGCTGCGGCTCTCGGCGCTCTTCGCCGACGCGCTCGCGGCCACCCCGGACAAGCCCGGCGGCGCGATCGTGATGATCAACTCCGCGGTGCTCTACCAGAGCCAGCCGGAGTTCGCGGGCTACAAGCTCTCCAAGGGCGCCCTCGCGCACCTGTCCTCGTCACTGGCCACCGAGCTCGGCCCGCGCGGCATCCGGGTCAACTCCGTCGCGCCGTCCTACATCTACGAGGACGTCAACAAGTCCTACTTCGACTGGATCGCCTCGGAGTCCGGGCGGACCCATCAGGATGTCTACGACGAGAAGGCCGCCCCGACCGACCTGAAGCGGCTGGCCACCCCCGAGGAGGTCGCCCGGGCGGCGCTGTTCCTGGCCAGCGACCTCGCCTCCGCGGTCACCGGGACCGTGCTCAACGTGGACTGCGGGGAGTTCCATGACTGAGGCGCGCCCGGAAGAGAGCGCACCGCGCGAGCGGGCGGATGTCGGGACGTACGAGGACATCTGCGCCGCCGCCACTCGCACCACCGGGCTGAGCGACTTCAACGGGACCGACCACGAGGAGGGGCTGCGGCTCCTCGTCGAGGACCTGGCGAGCCCCGAAGCCGGGCTGACCCCGGTCGGCAACTACTTCCAGCGCTCCCAGGTGAAGTCGGCCCTGGTGGGCCGGCTCATGACGCAGGCCCGGCTCGCGGAGTTCCCCCAGCACCAGGACGTACGCATCGAGCGCCCGATCTTCGTCACCGGGCTCGTCCGCACCGGCACCACCGCGCTGCACCGGCTCCTGGCCGCCGACCCGGCGCACCAGGGGCTGGAGACCTGGCTGACCGAGTTCCCCCAGCCGAGGCCTCCGCGCGAGACCTGGGAGGACGACCCGATCTTCGCGGCGATCCAGAGCGCCTACCGGCAGCACCACGTCGCCAACCCCGAGTTCATGGGGATCCACTACATGGACGCCACCAGCGTCGAGGAGTGCTGGCGGCTGCTGCGGCAGAGCGGCAAGTCGATCTCGTTCGAGTCGCTGGCCAACGTCCCGCGCTACTCGGCCTGGCTGGCGAAGCAGGACTGGCGAGACGCATACGAGGTCCATCGCCGTTCGCTGCAGCTCATCGGGCTCAACGACGCCGAGAAGCGCTGGGTGCTCAAGAACCCCTCGCACCTGGTGGCCCTCGAGGCGCTGATGGAGGTCTACCCGGACGCGCTCGTGGTGGTCACCCACCGCGACCCGGTCGTCTCGGTCGCCTCGGGCTGCTCGCTCTCCGCCGAGGCGACCGCGGGGATGTCGACCACGTTCGTCGGGGAGACCATCGGGAAGACCCAGCTGGAGATGCTCTCCCGCTCGTGGCGCTCCTTCGGCGAGACCCGGAAGAGGTACGACGCGGCGCAGTTCCTCGACATCGACTACCGCGGGTTCGTCAAGGACCCGGTCGGCACCGTCGAGAACATCTACGCCCACTTCGACATCCCCTGGAGCGAAGCTGCCCGAGCCGAGGTCTCCCGCATCGACGCCGAGTCCCGTTCGGGGAGCGCCCGGCCCAAGCACGACTACAGCCTGGCCGACTACGGGCTGACGGAGGACGAGGTTCGCCAGGCGTTCACCCTCTGATTCCGCACGGCCTCCACCACTGCTCCACCGAGGTGTCCTACGGTTCGACGCGAGCTCACGGGGGTGCGGCTCTCGACGCCGTCCGACCAGGGGAGCCATGTGATGAGCCATGCCGCTGCGGTGCTCAGTGCCGAGCCGACGGACGCGCCGGCCAGGCCGTCAGCCAGGCCGTCAGCCAGGCTGGTCACGGTGCTCGCCCTGCTGGCCGCCTTCGCAGCCTCGATGAGCCTCTACGTCGCCACCACCCAGGCGCTGTCGTACCACGCGCGTGACGAGGGCCCGAACGCCTCGTACGCTATCTCGCTCCACGCGGGCGACCTGCCCACGATCGACACCCCGGTAGCGCACGACAGGGAGCGCTTCCCCCAGATCGCCCGCGGCGCGAACCGGGAGGAGTTCGATCGCCACCGGATGATCTGGACCGCGAACCATCCACCGCTCTACTACCTCCTCGGCGTGCCGTGGGTCGCCCTGGCCGACGCGCTCGAGAACCCGCAGGTGCTGATCGTCGGGATGCGTGCGGTGAGCGCCCTGGCGTACGGGGCGCTGGTGTTCCTGGTCGGTCTGATCGCCTTCGAGGTCACCCCGCGGCGCCCGGCCGCAGCGATGCTCGCGACCGCGATCACGGCCTCGCCGGCCGTGCTGGCGGTCGCCGCGGGGTTCGTCATGAACGACAGCGTCGCGGTGGCGGCCTCGTCGCTGACCGTGCTCGCGACCCTGCGCATCCTCCGCCTCGGGGTGACCCGGAACCGGATGATCGTGATGGCGGTCGCCGGCACCCTGGCCGCCGCGACGAAGGCGCCCGGCGTGATCACGGCGATCATGTGCGGGGCCGCGCTCGGGGTGACGCTGCTGCTCCGTGACCGCACCCGGAAGGGCTTCCTCCGGGCCACCTGGCTGACCGCGATCGCCACCGGGGTTCCTGGCCTGGCGATCGGCTGGTTCTACGTACGCAACATCGTGCTCTACGGCGACGCGACCGCGAGCTCGGCGCTCCTGGAGCGCTACCAGCGGGTGCAGATCGACACCTGGTTCGAGGTGATGACCGCGCCGCGCTTCTGGCACGGCTGGTACGACCACCTGTGGGTGCCGCTTCAGCTGCGTGGCACCGGGCTGCACTGGGTCATTGACGTCATCACGTTCGTGGCGCTGCTCGGGCTCGCCCTGGGAGTCGTCGCGCGCCTGCGGGACCACGGTCGCGAGCGGGGCCTCGTGGTCAGCGCTCCGCGGGTGCCGTCGGTGGCGACCGTCGGTCTGCTCGTGCTGATCGCGCACGCGTTCGTGATCATCGTCAACCTCGCGCAGTTCCGCTCCGGCGGCGGCAATCCGCACGAGCGCTACCTGATGACGATCATGCCGCTGGTCGCGATCATGCTGGCCGTCGGCCTCCTGGCCATCGTCGGCGCGATGCCGTGGGGCGAGATCCGCCGGCGTGAGGAGATCGCGGCAGCACTCATCTCGGCGTTCCTCGTGGGGATGACCGCCGCGACCTTCGCCACCTGGGTGCGCACGCAGGTCCGGCTGGGGGCCGATGTGATGCTTCCCGAGATCCGGCCGGTGCCGTACGTCGTTCTGGGCGTCGGGGCGGTCTGCGCGGTCGTCGGGGTGGTGCTGCCGCTCGTTTGGCGGCCGCGTGGTGACGCTCCGGGAAGCAGCACGGGTCTCGACCCGCTTCGCGGGTTCGCAGGCTCACCCGCTGCGCTCGCTCGACCCTTCGACAAGCTCAGGACATCGCCTTCTCGCGTTGCTCCGTCGCTCGTTCCTCGCGACGGAGCAGGCTCGAATGTCGGTGGTGCCGCGTAGCCTTGGTGACATGCGTCCAGTCACCGATCTCGAGCGTCGTGTCGCCCCGTTCAAGGTGGTCTCCGACTACCAGCCCTCGGGTGACCAACCGGCGGCGATCGCGGAGATCACCAAACGGATCCAGGACGGCGTCAAGGACGTCGTCCTCCTCGGCGCGACCGGCACCGGAAAGACGGCGACCGTCGCTTGGACCGCCGAGCAGCTGCAGCGGCCGCTACTGGTGCTGCAGCCCAACAAGACCCTCGCCGCCCAGTTCGCCAACGAGCTGCGCCAGCTCTTCCCGGACAACGCGGTCGAATACTTCGTCTCCTACTACGACTACTACCAGCCCGAGGCGTACGTCCCTCAGACCGACACCTACATCGAGAAGGACTCCTCGATCAACGAGGAGGTCGAGCGGCTGCGCCACTCGGCCACCAACTCGCTGCTGACCAGGCGCGACGTGATCGTGGTCTCGACCGTCTCCTGCATCTACGGTCTCGGCACCCCGCAGGAGTACGTCGACCGGATGATCCGGCTGCGGGTCGGGGAGGAGCACGACCGCGACTCGATCCTGCGGCGGCTGGTGGAGATCCAGTACACCCGCAACGACCTCTCCTTCACCCGGGGCACGTTCCGGGTGCGCGGCGACACCCTGGAGATCTTCCCGGTCTACGAGGAGCACGCGGTCCGGATCGAGTTCTTCGGCGACGAGATCGAGCGGCTGATGACGCTGCACGCCGTCACCGGCGAGGTCCTCACCGAGGACCAGGAGCTCTACGTCTTCCCCGCGACCCACTACGTCGCCGGTCCCGAGCGCATGGAGCGCGCGATCGACGGCATCGAGGCCGAGCTCGACCAGCAGCTGAGCACCTTCGAGAAGCAGGGCAAGATGCTCGAGGCGCAGCGGCTGCGGATGCGTACGACCTACGACATCGAGATGATGCGCCAGGTCGGGTCCTGCTCCGGGATCGAGAACTACTCGATGCACATCGACGGCCGTGAGCGCGGCTCGGCGCCCAACTGCCTGCTCGACTACTTCCCGGAGGACTTCGTCCTCGTCGTCGACGAGTCCCATGTCGCGGTCCCGCAGGTCGGCGGGATGTACGAGGGCGACATGTCACGCAAGCGCAACCTGGTCGAGCACGGCTTCCGGCTGCCCAGCGCCCAGGACAACCGGCCGCTGAAGTGGGAGGAGTTCCTGGAGCGGATCGGTCAGACGGTCTACCTGTCCGCGACGCCGGGCAACTACGAGCTGGACCTGGTCAGTCGCGACGGCGGCGAGCCTGATGTGGTCGAGCAGATCATCCGCCCGACCGGCCTGATCGACCCCGAGGTGATCATCAAGCAGACCAAGGGCCAGATCGACGACCTGATCGGCGAGATCAACGACCGGGTCGCCAAGAACGAGCGCGTCCTGGTCACCACGCTCACCAAGAAGATGTCCGAGGACCTCACCGACTATCTCCTCGACGCCGGGATCCGCACGCGCTATCTCCACTCCGAGGTCGACACGCTCAAGCGGATCGAGCTGCTCCGCGACCTGCGGCTGGGGGAGTACGACGTCCTGGTCGGCATCAACCTGCTCCGTGAGGGGCTCGACCTCCCCGAGGTGTCGCTGGTCTCGATCCTCGACGCCGACAAGGAAGGCTTCCTGCGCTCGGACAAGTCGCTGATCCAGACCATCGGACGTGCGGCCCGAAACGTCTCCGGCCAGGTGCACATGTACGCCGACAAGATCACCCCCTCGATGGAGTCGGCGATCGAGGAGACCAACCGCCGCCGCGCGATCCAGATGGCCTACAACGAGGCCAACGGCATCGACCCGCAGCCGCTGCGCAAGCGGATCGCCGACATCACCGACATGCTCGCCCGCGAGGAGGAGAGCACCCAGGAGCTGCTCAACACCTGGGCCGGCACCGAGGCAAAGGGCCGTGCGGGCAAGACCGCCGCCAAGTCCCCGACGCCGATGCTCGGCGACGCCGCCCGCGAGGCCCGCGAGCGCGGCCTCGTCGGCCTCCCCTCCTCCGACCTCGCCCAGCTCATCGGCGACCTCACCGAGCAGATGAAGGGCGCCGCCGCCGAGCTCCAGTTCGAGGTCGCCGCCCGCCTCCGCGACGAGATCTCCGACCTCAAGAAGGAGCTCAGGCAGATGATGGAAGCGACGAAGTGAGGAGGGGGTCGGCGTAAGCCTCTTCGCGCCGAAGGCGCCTTCTGGGTTTATGCCGACCCCCGACGAACGAGGAGCTGCGCGCGAGCGAAGCGAGCGCGCTGGCTACTAAGTAAGAGCTCCGCCGCTGGTCGAGCCGCCGTAGCCGCTAGGCGGAGGCGTGTCGAGACCAACACGGTCCCATCGAGCGAGCGCCTATGGGACCGTGTTGGTCTCGACACGCTCGCTGGCGCCCGCGGCTCGACCAGCGGGGTCGCTGGGTAGCGACCAGCGGGATCAGCGGGGGAGCATGCCCTCGATCAGATCAGCAGCCCGCCGGGTGCCGCCCTCGGCGAGCGCGTCGGCACGCAGCTGCGCGGACCGCGCGGCACGCTCCGGGTCGGCGAGCAGCCCCTCCAGCGCCGTACGCAGCGCAGCGGCCGTGACGTCCTCGGCGTCGATCCGCCGGGCGACGCCGAGCTCGACGAGCCGGTCGGCGTTCATGAACTGGTCGACCGCCTGCGGGACCGCGACCATGGGCACGCCGGCCATCAGACCCTCGCTGCTCCCGCCCATCCCGGCGTGGGTGACGAACGCGTCGGCCTGGGCGAGGACGGCGCGCTGGGGCAGCCACGAGTGGACCTCGACGTTGCCGGGGAGATCGCCGAGATCGGCCGGCTCGAGCTGGGTGCCGATCGACATCACGACGTGCCAGCCGGGGAGGCCGGCGTACGCCTCGATGCAGGCGCGGAAGAAGCCCGCGTCGGCGGTGTAGGCCGAGCCGAGGGAGACCAGCAGGACGTGATCGGCGTCGGCGGGTCGGTTCCAGGTCTCATGCTCGGAGTCGAGCGCGAAGCACGGTCCGACGAAGGTGACGACCTCCTCGTCGACCTTGTCGGCGTTGGGCTGCATCGCCCGCGGGATGAGAGCGAGGGCCCGCTTCGGCGCTCCGGCGAACGTCTCCGGGTCGGTCGTGGCCGCCCCGGCGTCGGCGAGCCAGGCCCCGAACCGGCTCAGGTAGTCGTCGTAGCCCGGCAGCTGCCGCACCTGGGCACCGACCTCCTCGGCGTACCCGTCCCAGGCGACGAACGTCGGCGAGAGCTGCACGAACGGGCGCTGCTGCTTCTCCGCGAGGGCGCGGGCGGCATAGCCGCCGATGTCGTAGAGGTAGAGATCGGCCGGCTCGGCCACGTAGAACGACTCCAGGTGCGGGAGCACTCCGATGGCGTCGTCGAGGAAGATGCCCATCCCGGCGACCGGCTCCTCGGGCCAGAGCCGGTCCTCGACCGGCAGCACCGTCGGCACCGGAACCAGCTCGGCACCGGTCGGCTTGATCGCGTCCGACATCGACTCATGGGTAGCGTACGTGACCCGGTGGCCCCGCACGACCAGCTCCTTGATCAGCTCGAGGCTCGGCAGCAGGTGGCTGATCGCGGGGGAGGCGACCATGGCGATGTGGCGCGGCGACGACCGCGGCGGTGAAGTAGTCATGACACCTCCGGACGCTATCGGCCCGTCAGAGGCCGACGCGACCGAGTTTTGCGTCAACGTTCGCTCACCTGCCCGTCGCGCTCTGTTCACCGCCTGTGAGCCGTGGCCCGCGTGTCTCGTCAGTTTCGCCGGTTAGCGTCGCGGATGTGACTGTTCCACGGGTCTCGATGTCCCAATCCACGATCTGCGTCCTGCTGCTGGGTGTGCTCGGCTTCGCGATGAGCGCCCAGGTGGCGATCGCGATGCCGGCCCTGTTCAAGGCCGACGAGCGCGCGCACGCGGCGTACGCGGTGGCGCTGTCCCAGGGGACGCTACCGACGATCGACACCGACATCCCCGACGACCCGGCTCGCTACCCGCAGCTGGCCGAGAGCCTCTTCGGGGCCGATGAGGCCCACCGCGACATCTGGGTCGCCAACCACCCGCCGCTGTTCTACGCGATGAGCCTGCCCCTGGTCTGGCTCGGCGACGCCGTCGGATCGCCGGGCCTCACGCTGCTCGGGATGCGGCTGCTCAACGCGCTCGGCTTCGCGCTGACCACGATCATGGTCGGCCTGCTGGCGCGCGAGCTGGTGCCACGACGGCCGGCGGTCCCGGTGATCGCCTCGGCGATGTGCATCGGCTGCGGGGCGATGACCTTCGTGGGCGGCGGGATCTACAACGACGGCTGGTCCTCGGCGGCGGCCTTCGCCACGCTCTACCTCGGGTTCCGGATGATCCGCCGGGGAGTGACGCGCGAGCGCCTGATCGCCGCGGCCGCGGTCGGTGTCGCGGCCGCCGGGTTCCGCTCGACCGGCCTGGTCGCGGTCCTCTTCCTCGGCGCGTGCGTGCTGGTGGCCATGTGGCTGCGGGAGCCGTCGCTGCGTACGTTCCTGCGCGGCACGTTCTGGCGCGCTGTCGGGATCGCGGCCTGCATCGGCATGGCGCCGGTGGTCGTGTTCGGCTGGTTCTACGTGCGCAACATCCAGATCTACGGCGACCCGACCGCGTCGAGCTCGCTCTTCGAGAAGTTCGGGCGTGAGCCCAACGGCACCACGCTGTTCCAGCTGGTGAACCCCGAGTTCTACGGCCACCTGCTCGGCAGCCTGTGGACCGACGGCAACATCGGGAACCACTGGAGCCAGGCGGCCGTCGTCGTGCTCACCCTCACCCTGGTCGGCCTCGTGCTCGATGCGGCCGCGAAGGCCAACCCACGCTGTACGGGAGTCCTGCGGCGCATCCACCTCGCTCCGCAGAGCACGATGCAGCACCGTCAGGACCTGGCCATCTGGGCGCTCCTGGGCGGCTACTGCCTGCTCATCCTGGTCAACGTCGCCGGGTTCATCGCCGGCGGCGGCTGGATCCACGCCCGCTACGCGGTGCCGTTCCTGCCGTTCCTCGCCGCCGGCGCCGGGATCGCCGCGCTGCGCCTGGGGCGGCTCCTGCCGCTGCGCGTCCCGACCGGTTCCCGCACCGGTGTCACCGCGCTCGACGAGGCGCGCGACCTGCGCATCGGCCTGGGTGTCTCGCTGGCATTCATGGTCGTCGGGCTGGTCTGCCACCTCGACACCGAGCAGTACGTCGACGGGCCGGTCTCCAGCACCTTCGCGCTCGTCGCCCTGGTGGCCGCCGACCTGGTGATGTTCGCGGTCGCCGCGTACGTCGCCACCGAGCTGCGCCGGCGAATGCGGCCCGGCACTTTCGACACTCCCCGCACCCTCGCCGCTCCTGTGACCGAGATCGCGCGTCCACGACAGGTCGCCCGTACCTCGACGGGCCTCCAGGCAAAGTAGCCTCTCTATGTGAACGAGCACGATCCCCAGCAGACAACACGAGCATGGTTCGTGTGGGGCATCGCCCTCGCGGTCTACGGCTTGGCCGTCTTCCACCGCAGCAGCCTCGCGGTGGCCGGTCTGGTGGCGACCGAGCGCTTCGGGATCGGCGCCGGACAGCTGGCGACCTTCGTCATGCTGCAGCTGCTCGTCTATGCCCTCATGCAGGTGCCGGTCGGCCTGCTGGTCGACCGGTTCGGGTCGCGTACGGTCCTCTCCGCGGGCGCGCTGATCCTGGCGCTCGCTCAGGCCGGGTTCGCATTCGCGGACTCCTACCCGCTGGCCCTGCTCGCCCGTACGTTCGTGGGGATGGGCGACGCGATGACGTTCATCTGCGTGCTGCGCCTGGTGCCGTCGTGGTTCCCGGCCCGGAAGGTGCCGCTGGTCAGCCAGCTGACCGGCACCGTCGGGCAGCTGGGCGCGATCGCGGCAGCGGTCCCGATGACCTGGGCGCTCGGTCATCTCGGCTGGACCCGGGCCTATCTCACCGCCGCGCTGATCGGCCCGGTCCTTCTCGTGCTGCTGCGCCTCTTCGTCCACGACGGACCCGGTGACCGACACCGCCGAGGCACCACCCTCAAGCCGCGCGAGCTCGGCCGGAGCCTGATGGCGTCCTGGTACCAGCCGGGCACCCGCCTCGGCTTCTGGATCCACTTCTCGACCCCGTTCAGCTCCCACCTGATGGGGCTGCTGTGGGGTTTCCCGTTCCTGGTGACCTCCGAAGGGCTCTCCGACACCCTCGCCGGCACGCTGCTGTCGGTCACCGTCATCGCTGCCCTGGTCGCGGGCCCGGCGATGGGCGTCCTCGCCGGGCGCCACCCGTGGCACCGCTCGACGGTGGCGCTGGCGATGATCGCCGCCATGGTGTCGGTGTGGACGCTCGTGCTCGCCTGGCCGGGCGAGGCGCCGCTACCGGTGCTGCTGCTCCTGATGGTCGTGGTCGGCTTCGGCGGACCCGCCTCGATGATCGGCTTCGACGTCGGCCGCACCAGCAACCCGCCCGCGCGGATGGCGAGCGCCAGCGGGATCATCAACCAGGGCGGCTTCGTCGCCGCGCTGCTCGTGATCGTGCTGGTCGGCTGGATCCTCGACTGGCGTACGCCGGGGGCCTCGAACTCCTACACGCCGGAGGCGTTCCGCTGGGCGATGTCGGTGCAGTACCTGTTCTGGGGCCTCGGGGTGGTGCAGATCTGGCGTCACCGGCGCGACGTACGGCGGCGTACGACCAGGGAGCAGGTCGCCGCCGGCTCCTCGATGGTCACCGACTGATCGCCCGCTCGTCACCTGAACGGCATCCCGGGCCACTAGCTTGTCGAGGTGCTCAGGCCCTCGCGCTCGCTGTCCCAGGTGACCATATGCGTGCTCCTGCTCGGGGTGCTCGGCTTCGCGATGAGTGCGCAGTACGCGATCGGGATGCCGCCGCTGCTGAAGGCCGACGAGAAGCAGCACGCGGCGTACGCCATCGTCCTCTCCCAGGGCGTCCTGCCGACGATCGACACGAACACCCCGGCCGACCCGGTGCGCTACCCGCAGTTCGCCGAGGCGCTCTTCGGGCTCGACGAGCCCCGCCGCGACATCTGGGTCGCCAACCACCCGCCGCTGTTCTACGTGATGAGCCTGCCGCTGGTCTGGCTCGGCGACGCCGTCGGCGGTGCGGCAGGAGTCGGGGTGACGCTCCTGGGGATGAGGCTGCTCAACGCGCTCGGCTACGCGCTGAGCATCATCCTGGTCGGGCTGCTGGCGCGTGAGCTGGTGCCCAGGCGACGGGTGGTGCCGGTGCTGTCCGCGGCGATGGTGCTCGGCTGCGGTGCGGTTACCTACGACGGCGGCGCGATCTACAACGACGGCTGGGGCACGGTCGCCGCCTCGCTGACCCTGCTGCTCGGCTTCCGGATGGTCCGCGAGGGCGTCACCCGGGACCGGCTGATCTGGGCGACCGTCGCCGGCGTCGCGGCAGCCAGCTTCCGCTCGACCGGCCTGGTCGCGGTGCTCGTGCTGGGCGCGTGCGTGCTGGCCGCGCTGTGGCTGCGAGACCCGACTCTGCGTACGTTCCGCCGGGGTGTGGTCCTGGCGATCCGGATCGGGCTGGCGCCCGTGGTGGTGATCGGCTGGTTCTACGTACGCAACATAGTGCTCTACGGCGATCCCACCGCCTCTGCGGCGCTCTTCGAGAAGTTCTCCCGCCAGACCCACGGTGACACGCTCTTCCAGCTGGTCAACCCGGAGCTCTACCTGCACCTCTACGGCTCGCTGTGGGCAGACGACGTGATCCCGAAGATCTGGATCCTCGCCGCCGTGGCCACGCTGGCCGTCACGGTCACCGGCATGGTGCTCGACGTCAACGCGAAGGCCCGGCCGAGGCCGGACGGGGTGATGCGCCGCGTCGTGATCCCCGGTCCGGAGCCGACCGTCCTGGAGCGCCGGCTGGAGGTGGCGGTGCGGGCGCTGATGGGGATCTACTGCGTGATCATCATCGTCAACCTGGCCTCGTTCCACGCCGGTGGCGGCTGGATCCACGCCCGCTACGCGGTGCCGTTCCTGCCGGTGATAGCGGCGTTGACCTCGCTCGCGATCCTGCGGGTCGGCCGCCACTGGGTGGATGGGGTCGACGAGGAGAGAGTCGACCTGCGCATCACGCTCTACGCCGGCGTCGGATTCATCGTCTCGGCGATGGTCGCCCACCTCCACATCCAGCAGCGGATCGACGGACCGGCCGACGCCTCCTGGCTGATCGCGCTGATCGCGGCCGACCTGGTGATGTTCGTCGTCGCCGCGTACGTCACCGCGCAGCTGCGCCGCCGGCTGCGGCCGGACGGCGAAATCTTCGCCGGCCGGTCATCTGGCGACCAGTCACCTGTTGCCGCGGTGAACATCTGAGCCGCGATGGTGGCCGCTCACCCCCACCACCATCAAGGAGCTCTTGTGGTTGACATCGATCGTCGTAGGTTCCTGGGCCTCGCCGGCGGCGCGGCCGCGCTGACCATGCTCGACCAGAGCATCGCGCGAGCCGCCTCCATCCCCGCCGCCCGCAGGACCGGAACGATCCGCGACATCGAGCACGTGGTCGTCCTGATGCAGGAGAACCGCAGCTTCGAGCACTACCTGGGCACGCTGCGCGGCGTACGCGGCTTCGGCGACCCGCACCCGGCGATCCTGCCGTCGGGCAACCCGGTGTGGCACCAGCCGAACGGGGACAGCACGCTGCTCCCGTTCCACCCCGAGGTCGACGACCTGGGCGCGGCGTTCCTCGAGGGTCTCCCGCACAGCTGGACCGACGGCCAGCAGGCGATCAACGGCGGCCGCTACGACCAGTGGGTGCCGGCCAAGGGCACCACCACGATGGCGTACCTCCAACGGCAGGATGCCGCCTTCCACTTCGCGCTGGCCGACGCGTTCACGGTGTGCGACGCCTACTACTGCTCCTTCATCGGCAACACTGACCCCAACCGCTACTACATGCTCTCGGGCTGGACCGGCAACGACGGCAAGGGCGGCGGGCCGGTGCTCTACAACGACGAGGCCGGCTACGACTGGACCACCTACGCCGAGCGGCTCGAGGAGGAGGGGGTCAGCTGGAAGGTCTACCAGGACGAGGGCACCGGCCTCAACGCCGAGAACGGCAACTGGTGGGGCTGGACCCAGGACGCCTACATCGGCAACTACGGCGACAACTCGCTGCTCTACTTCAACAAGTTCCAGGACGCCCAGCCCGGGGACCCGCTCTTCGAGAAGGCCCGCACCGGCACGCGGGCGGTCGACGGACAGGACTACTTCGAGATCCTGCGCGCCGACGTCGAGGCCGGCAACCTGCCCTCGGTCAGCTGGATCGCGGCACCGGAGGCGTTCTCCGAGCACTCGAACTGGCCGACCAACTACGGCGCCTGGTACATCTCCAAGGTCCTCGACGCGCTCACCGCCAACCCCGAGGTGTGGGCGAAGACCGCGCTGTTCATCACCTACGACGAGAACGACGGCTTCTTCGACCACCTGGTGCCGCCGCACATCAACAGTCCGCTGGTGCCGGGGGAGTCGACCGTCTCGACCGAGCACGAGCTCTACACCGGCTCCCACGGCGACGGCCACTATGGTCTGGGCCCGCGGGTGCCGATGTTCGTCGTCTCCCCGTGGAGCGTGGGCGGGTACGTCGCCTCGGAGACCTTCGACCACACCTCGATCCTGCGGTTCATGGAGGAGCGCTTCGGTGTCGCGGAGCCGAACATCACGCCCTGGCGCCGCGCCGTGTGCGGTGACCTGACCTCGGCGTTCGACTTCGCGCGCACCTCCGAGCCGCCGACGCTGCCGGACACGAGCGGGTGGGAGCCGGCCGACCGCGAGCGGCACCCCTCCTACTCGCCGGAGACTCCTGCGACCGGGACGATGCCGACCCAGGAGCGCGGCACCCGCCCGGCTCGTCCGGCGCCCTACCAGCTCGAGGTGATCGAGACCGCCGCCGGCGGCGAGATCGCGCTCGAGATCCGCAACACCGGCACCGTCGGTGCCCACTTCCAGGCTCGGCTGCTCGCCCCGGAGGGCGCTCCGCACAGCTACACCGTCGGTGCCGGCGACACCCTCTCGGTGCGCTGGCCGGTCAGCGGCGACTACGAGATCCACCTGCACGGCCCCAACGGGTTCTTCCGCTCCTACGCCGGCACCGCAGGCACCGACCCCGCACCCGCCCACGTCCGACGGGAAGGCCGCTCGCATCGACTCACCGTCGCCGCGCCACGCAAGGCCGAGATCACCAGCGCGTACGCCGGCCCGATCCGCTCCCGCCACCTGGACACCCGCGCGACAGGGGGCTGGTACGACCTGACCCTCACGCTCCCGGGCACCACCTGGGCGCGCGGGTTCGCCGGCCACCTGGAGAACGGACGTCCCTCCGTGAGCGACCCGCAGCTGGGCGCCTAGGAGGGATCGCCGGGCCGGTCCTTCTCGGACTGAACCGGCGGGTCGAGGATCGGGGCAGCTGTCTCGGGGGCTGCCTCGATCTCGGCCTTCGCCGCCTTCCTCTCCGCCTTCTTGGCAGCCTTCTTCTCGAGGCGGTGCACCTCGCGCTGGATGATCGCCTCGCGGCGTACGCCGGTGCCGACCAGGTTGACGACGAGGAAGAGCATCGGATAGATCGGCCACGGATGCCCGTCGGGGGCCGAGGTGAACAGCCAGATACCCCAGGTGATGAGGCTGACCATCAAGAAGGTGGCGATCGCCTCCTGGAACTCCTTGCGGTAGGCGGCCGCACCCTGCTCGCGGAAGCCCGAGCTCTCGGGCAGGTTCGCTCCGGGCTCGCCCGGAGCGGGCTCGACGATCCCCAGATCGTCCACGAGACCGGGCAGCTCCCCGAGCGTACGAGCCTCCAGGAGGATCCCGACCCGCTCGTCGTGCTCCTCGCGGGTCAGCCGACCGTCGGCGAAGGCATCGGCGAGAACGGTGCGCACAACCTCCCGATCGGCATCGGAGGCGCGCATCCGTGCATTGTCGGCCTGTCTCGGGTCGAGACGGAACCGGGTCCAGAAACCGTCCACACCACCAGCGTAGACGCCAAGCCCGACACCGTCTGGTGAAGCGCCTGCATTAGAGTGACTCGCGCTGGCTACCTGCTAGTATAGAACACGTTCTAGTTTTGCTCTGCCTAGGTTTGAGGGAGGTGGCGGATGCGGATCGCTCTGCTGTCGTATCGCAGCAAGCCGCACGTCGGCGGTCAAGGCGTCTATATCCGCCATCTGAGTCGGGAGCTCGCCAAGCTCGGGCACACGGTCGAGGTCTTCTCCGGTCAGCCCTATCCCGAGCTCGACCTCCTGGGGGAGGGCGTGACCCTCACCAAGGTGCCGAGTCTGGGTCTCTACGAGGAGCCCAACCCGTTCGGCAACCCGAAGCTCTCCGAGATCCGCGACCGGATCGATGTCGAGGAGTGGGCCCGGATGCGCACCGGCGCCTTCCCCGAGCCGCTGACGTTCGCCAAGCGCGTCCTGAAAGTGCTGAAGAAGCGGACCGACGACTTCGACATCGTCCACGACAACCAGACGCTCGCCACGCCGCTGCTGAGCATCGAGCCCGAGCTCGGCCTGCCGCTGGTGACGACGATCCACCACCCGATCTCCTTCGACCGGCGCATCGAGCTGGAGAGCGCCGAGGGCTGGAAGAAGAAGTTCGGTGTCTGGCGCTGGTACTCGTTCGTGAAGATGCAGGCGAAGGTCGCCTCACAGCTGCGGCGCGTGATCACGCCCTCGGACAACTCCAAGCGCGACATCCTCACCGACTTCGGCGTCCCCTCCGAGCGGGTGCAGACCGTGCACCTCGGCGTACCGGAGGAGTTCGTCCCGCCGACCGGGCCCCGCGTCTCCGGCCGGATCCTGGCCATGGCCAGTGCCGATGCCCCGCTGAAGGGCATCGCCTTCCTGCTCGAGGCCTTCGCCAAGCTGCGTACCGAACGCGACCTCGAGCTGGTCCTGGTCTCCAAGCCCAAGAAGGGCGGGCCGACCGAGCAGCTCATCGAGAAGCTCGCGATCAAGGACAACGTACGTTTCGTCAACGGCATCTCCGACGCCGAGCTCGTCGAGCTGATGGGCTCGGCGGAGATCGCCTGCGTGCCCTCGCTCTACGAGGGGTTCTCGCTGCCCACCGCCGAGCTGATGGCCTGCGGCACGCCGCTCGTCGTCTCTCGTGCCGGCGCGATCCCCGAGGTCGTCGGCCCCGACGACCTGTGCGCGAAGCAGGTCACCCCGGGCGAGACCGAGGAGCTCGAGCAGGCCATCGCGGCACTGCTCGACGACCCCGAGCGCCGGGCCCGCTACTCGACCGCCGGGCGCGCCCGGGTCGAGGAGCACTTCTCCTGGCACGCCGTCGCCGAGCGGATGACGGCGATCTACCAGCAGTCCATCGACGAGTTTCACACAGACGAGAGGAAGTGAGCCGTGCTCACCGTTGACTTCGACCGCCTTGGCCTTCAGCCCGGAGAGCGCGTGCTCGACATGGGTGCCGGCGGCGGCCGGCACGCCTTCGAGATGTACCGCCGCGGCGCCGATGTGATCGCGTTCGACCAGGACGCCGAGGAGCTGGCCAAGGTCAGCGACTGGTTCTTCGCGATGCGTGACGAGGTCCCCGCGGGCGCGAACGCGGAGGTCAAGGAGGGCGACGCCCTGTCGCTGCCCTTCGCCGACGGCGAGTTCGACCGGATCGTGGCCGCCGAGGTGCTCGAGCACATCCACCGCGACGTCGACGCGATCAAGGAGCTCGTCCGGGTGCTGCGTCCCGGTGGCACTCTCGCCATCTCGGTGCCGCGCTGGCTGCCCGAGGTCGTCAACTGGAAGCTCTCCGAGGACTACCACAACACGACCGGCGGCCACATCCGGATCTACACCGACCACGAGCTCATCGACAAGGTCACCAAGGCTGGCCGGCCCAACGACGGCACCCCTGGCGAGGCGATGATCTTCGAGGGCAAGTCCTACGCCCACGGCCTGCACGCGCCCTATTGGTGGCTGAAGTCGGCCGTCGGTGTCGACAACGACAAGAACGTCCTCGTGAAGGCGTACCACCAGGTCCTGGTCTGGGAGATCATGAAGAACCCGCTGCCGCTGCGCCTCGCCGGGAAGGTCCTCGACCCGATGATCGGCAAGAGCATGGTGCTCTACTTCCGCAAGCCGGGCCCGATCGCCTCCGACCCGACCTCGGCTGCCTGATTCGCGGATGAGAGTCGAGATCCCGTACGTCGACGGGGTGCTGACCCCTGCCCAGATCGTCGCCACGGCCGGGTCGATCGCCCGCGCCCAGGAGGCGTCGGGCGCGATCCCGTGGGTGCCGGGTCAGCACACCGACATCTGGAACCACGTCGAGGCGGCCATGGGCCTGCTCGTCGGTGGCCTGGTGGAGGAGGCCGAGGCCGCGTACGACTGGATCCCGTTCCTGCAGAACGGCGACGGGTCCTGGCCGATGAAGATCGTCGCCGGCTCGCCGGTGGAGACGATCGGCGAGTCGAACATGTCGGCCTACTTCGCGGTCGGACTCTGGCACCACTGGCTGATCCGTCGGGACCGGGCGTTCGTGGAGCGGCTGTGGCCCTCGGTGCGCGCCGGACTCGACTTCGTCGTCGGGCTGCAGCTGCCCTTCGGCGGAATCGCCTGGACCCCGCGCGACCCGTTCGCCCTGCTCACCGGCTCGTCCTCGATCTACCAGTCGCTGCGCGCCGGAGTCGCGCTGGCCGACCTGATGGACGACCCGCAGCCGGAGTGGGAGATCGTCGGCGGCCGGCTCGGCCACGCCCTTCGCCACCACCGTGACTCGTTCGAGGACAAGTCGCACCACTCGATGGACTGGTACTACCCGGTCCTCGGCGGCGCCGTCGTCGGTGCCGCCGGGCACGACCTGATCGAGTCGCGCTGGGACCATTTCGTACGCCCCGGCCTCGGCGCGCTCTGCGTCGACACCAACCCGTGGGTGACGGGCGCGGAGACCTGCGAGCTGGCGATGGCTCTCGACAACATCGGCGACCACCGCCAGGCGTTGGGGCTCGTGAGGGACATGCAGCACCTGCGTGCCGACGACGGCGGCTACTGGACCGGGTGGGTCTATGAGTCGCCCGAGTACCCCAACCCCAACCCCAACGCCTACTGGCCCGAGGAGCACTCCACCTTCACCGCCGCCGCCGTCATCCTGGCCGCGGACGCGCTGGGGGAGCGTTACGGCGGGTCCACCCCGGGCTCGGCCATCATGCGTGGCACCTCCCTCGCCGCTCCGTTCGAGGAGCTGGCGCTGGAGTGTGGGTGCGAGACCTCAGAGGCGTCGCAGCACGCGTAGCGAGCCGACCGCGTCGATCTCCTCGAACTGCTTCGAGGCGAGCGCGGGGAGATAGATCTCCTCGTACGGCGGCCGGCCGCCCTCGGCCGGGTCGGGGAAGACGTCGTGGACCAGCAGCAGCCCGCCGGGCATGACCTTCGGCGCCCAGCCGCGGTAGTCGAGCTGCGCCGGCTCGACGCCGTGGCCGCCGTCGATGAAGAGGAACGAGACTGGAGTCGTCCACCACCGGCTCACCGTCGTGGAGGCGCCGATCACCGCTACCACCTCGTGCTCGAGGCCGGCCTGCTCGATCGTGCGCCGGAAGGTCGGCAGCGTGTCCAACCGCCCGGAGCGCTCGTCGACGAGGGTGGTGTCGTGGTGCTCCCAGCCCGCCTGGTTCTCCTCGCTGCCGTGGTGGTGGTCGACCGTGAACACCGTGCCGCCGGTCAGCTTCGCCGCGGCGCCGAGATAGACCGACGACTTTCCGCAGTAGGTGCCGATCTCGACGGCCGGCCCGTGGGGCAGCCGCTCCACGGCGTACTCGAACAGCGCGAGGCCCTCCTCGGGAGGCATGAACCCCGTGGCGTCGAGAGCGTGCTTGAGCAGGTCGGCGGGCATCTCAGGCGTAGACACCCGGGCACCTTAGCCGAGTGGCGAGCGGTCCGCGTCGAGTGGTCATCAACCTGGGCCACGGGGAGAATCCGGGCATGAGCAGAACCTCGGCCGGGCACTCGGTGCTCGTGGTCCCGGTGCCCGAGCTGGAGACGTACGTCCTGGAGCGGACACGCCACTATGACGACTCGTTCGTCTCCGCGGACCCGGCGTTCGTGCACGCGCACATCACGCTGCTCGCGCCCTTCGTGGCCTCGCCAACCACGGACGATCTGGAGCGGGTCGGGAAGATCGCGGCCGCGGCGGCCGCTTTCGACTTCCGGCTGGACGAGGTACGTGTCTTCGCCGGCGGCACGATCTATCTGGCTCCTGAGCCCGCGGAGCCCTTCGCGGCCCTGACCGCCGAGCTGAGCGCGGCGTTTCCGCAGTGCCCGCCCTATGCCGGGCTCTTCGAGCCGCTACCGCACCTGACCGTCGACCACATCGCCGGGGGAGTGGACCTCGGCTCGACACGTACGTCCCTGACGCCCTTCCTCCCCGCGCGATGTCACGCGGACCGGGTCAGCCTGCAGTGGTACGCGAACCACGACTGCCGGGTGATCGCCGAGTGGCCCTTGGGCGGATCACCGCGTCACGGCGAAGGTGCGGAGATCGCCTGCATCACGTAGCCGATGGCGACCAACATCGTCAGGCTGCTGATGGCGATGCCGGCGACCGCGGCCCAGCGGCCCCGTCGCTTGTCGTCGGCGGTGCGGGCCAGGCCGATGATGCCGAGGATGAAGCCGAGCGGGCCGCACATCAGCACACTGGTGAGAAGCGACGCGACCGAGACCGCGTCGAGCGGTGCGGAGTAGAGCGACCAGGCGTTGGTCGGCTTGTCGGCCGACGGCGCGGTCTTCTGCTGCGGGGGAGCCGGCTGTGAAGACACCGGCTGAGGGCTCGCGGGCTGCGGGGCGGCGGGCTGGGGAGCCGGCGGCTCGGTCACCGTGGGAGGGGGTTTCGGTGCCGGGGTCCGCTGTCGCGAGGAGAGCGCGGCGTTCGCCGCTCGAGCCTGCCGCGTGGCCTGGCGAAGCCGGCTGGCCGACGGGCGAACCCGAGCGGGTGGCGGCACCGGGGCCGGCGAGCTGCTGCCGGCCGGCGGGGCGGGCCGAGGAGTCGTTGCGCCCCACTCCGCTCGCCAGCGCCGGTCGCGGCTGAGTGGCGGAGTCGCGGGCGAAGCGGCCGAGGGCGCCTTCCCCGCGGCTGCCGAGGCAGCGGCCTTACGGCGGCGCCGGGCGAGCTCCTCGTCGAGGGTGGCCCTGGCGACCGGGTCGAGCAGTACGTCGCGCGCCCGGTTGATGCGCATCATCAGCTCGCCGTCGGCAGCGCGGCCGCCACGGTCGGGGTGGAACTGCTTGGCGAGCTCGCGATGGCGAGCTCGGACAGCCGCGTCATCCGCGTCCGAAGGGATCTCGAGCACGGCATAGGCGTCGATGAACTTACCGCTCACTCAACGCCCCCCACGCACAGTCCTTCGGTTGTCGGCCTCGCCCCCAGGCTCATCCACACCTGGTGCCATAAATTCCAGAGCAGTGAAATCCTAGAGCAGTCGCGGCGAGATGCTGGTTTCGCCACGGGAAATTGATCGAGGGCCGCCCGACTGGGCGGCCCTCGATCTATGCATCATCGCCTTCGGCGAAGTGGAGCGGACGACGAGGCTCGAACTCGCGACCTCAACCTTGGCAAGGTTGCGCTCTACCAACTGAGCTACGTCCGCTTGCGAGAAGAACAGTAGCGGATGTGGTCCGTTCACCTCCAACTGGGGGCCCGCGTGTCACGCACCATCGTCGGGGACATCGGGTGATGCCGTACGCCGCTCGATCTGTTCCACCAGCTGGGTGACCTGGGCCTGGTGCGCCGCCCGCAGGTCCTCGAGCCGCTCGCGCGCATGCGCGCGCTCACGGTCCAGCTCGGCGCGGGTGGCGTCGCGATCCGCCTTCGCCGCCGCCTCGCTCCCGCGGAGGTCGGCCACCTGGTCCCGAAGAGAGTCGATCTGCTCGCGGGCGGCGTCGCGCTGCGTACGCAGCCCGGAGATCGTCACCTCTGCACTCGCCGCCGCCTTCTCAGCGGCCTTCTTCTCCGCGATCAGCTGCTCCTGCAGCCGTGCCGTGGCCTTCTCGGCGTGGTCGGCGCGCGCGGTCTCGCTCCGTCGGCGCTGCACGGCCGAGGCGTGCTCGGACTGCAGCTTCTCGAGCTTCTCGGCCAGGGCATCGCGCGCGGAGGTCGTCTCCTCGGCGCGCTTCTCGAGGGCGGCGATCGTCGCGGAGGCGGCCTGTGCCGCGGCTGTCGCGTCCGACTCCGCTCTCTCCCGCGCGGCCTGCTCGGCCTGACGGGACTCTTCGGCCGCGGCCGTGGCGGACAGCGCCTCCCGCAGGATCTCGGCCGAGCGCTCGGACTCCTCCAACGCCTCCGCGGCAGCTGCGTCCGCCTCGTCGCGCTCCGCCTCCGCCGTCCGCTGCGCGTGCTCGGCGCGCACAGCACGAGCGCTCGCGGCGGCGACCTGCTCCTGGGCCTCGCTCTGCACCGTGGCGATCTGGGCCTCGGCAGCGGTCAGGTCGCCGAGCGTACGCAGCTCCTCGAGGGCCTTCGGGAGCTGATCGAGGAACCTGTCGGCGAGCTGGGTCAGCTGGGTGGTGATCTCCGCGGCCCGCTGCTGGGCTGCCTGCACCGGTCGAGCGGTCTCTCCGGGGTCCCGCGTCTCGGTGAGCCGCTGCAGGCGCTTCCGCTCGCGCCAGGCCGCGGCCCGGTTGTGGGCCGGATCGTCGCAGTACTCCGGCGGCCGGCCGCTTCCGCTCTCCGACGTTGCCGCTGCCATCGGGCAGCCGGGGAAGCGGCAGAGCTTCTCGTCGACAGCAATCGTTTCCGTCATTACGTCAGCATAGCGTGACGAAAGACGTAACGAATACTGAATACTGCTCATTTGAGATCCCGATGCGGCGCACAACATAACCGGCATTATGATGTGTGGTGTGAGCGCGCTCGAGCCCCGTCAGCAGACCCCCTCCACAGACCTCTCGGTGACGGAATCCGTCAGGGAGCTGTTCCTTGACGACCTCGGAGACCTGCCCCGCGAAAAACGTGCCGAGGCTCTCGCCAGAAGGTTCCTGCTCTCCTACGCGGGCCACACCCGCGCGGCGTACGGCCGAGACCTCGCCGACTGGTTCGGCTGGTGCGCCGCGCTGGAGATCGACCCGCTCGCCGCCAACCGAGCGATGGTCGACGGCTACGCCCGCCATCTGGAGACCCGGCGGAGCCCGGCGACGATCGCCCGACGACTCTCGGCGATCGCCGGCTTCTACCGCTACGGCGTGGCGGAGGACGTCCTCAGCGCCTCGCCGGCCGAGCACATCAAGCGCCCCAAGACGAGCAACGACTCCCAGACCCTGGGTATGGACAGGGGAGAGGCGCGCGCGTTCCTCGCTGCCGCCCGCGAGCACTCCAGCCGCGCAGCCGCGCTGGTGACCCTCCTGCTCCACGACGGCCTGCGCATCTCCGAGGCTCTGGGCGCCGATGTCACCGACCTCAGCCACGCCCGCGGCCACCGCATCCTGACGATCACCCGCAAGGGCGGCGCCCGGCGCGACGTCGTCCTCAACCCGGCGACCTCACAGGCCCTCGACGCCTACCTCGACGCCCGCGCCGAAGGCCCGGTCTTCGTCACGAGCACCGGCAACCGCTGGCACCGCTCCGAGGCGTTCCGCCTGATCCGCAGGCTCGGAGCCTCGGCCGGCATCGAGCACGGCGAGAAGCTCTCCCCGCACAGCCTCCGCCACACCTTCGTCACCCTGGCCCGCGAGGCGGGCGTACCTCTCGAGGACGTCCAGGACGCCGCCGGCCACGCCGACCCCCGCACCACCCGCCGCTACGACCGCGGCCGCCACAACCTCGACCGCCACCCCGCCTACGCCCTGGGTGCCTTCCTGGCCGACTGAGCCTCAGTCCCGGAAGTCGGGTGGAGCGATCGCGATGAGCGCTCGCGCGAGGTCCTCCACGGTGCGGTCGCCGTCGTCGGTGAGCCACCACGTGATGACCGCGAGCATCCCCGCCGCGAGGTAGCGCGCCGTCACCTCGGGGTCGGCGGCGAGCGTCTCGCGGGTGCGGAGGGTGACCAGGGTCGAGGCGACCATCCCCTCGGCGAGAGCCGCACCGAACTCGGGGTCGGCGATGAGCAGGGCGCCGTAGCTTCGCCGATGCTCCGAGATGAACCGCGTGATCTCGTAGATCACCTGTTCGTTGACCGTCGTCTTGGAGGCGCCGGCCCGGATCGTAGCGCGCGCGTCTGCGATGATCGTCTCCGACAGGTCGCTGAGCGCTGTCGCGGCGAGGTGTCCGACCCCGGAGAAGTGCGCGTAGAAGGAAGAGCGGGTGACTCCCGCGGCGCGGACGATCGAGGTCACCGTGAGGGTGTCGACATCTCCCGAGTCGAGGCGGTCGCGGAACGCGGCGATGAGCTTCTCGCGCGTCTTGAGCACGCGCCGATCACTGCTGTCGACGCGCCGCTCGCGCAGCGACTCCTGCTTGGACTCGCCGACTGTCATATCTCGCCTCCCGGACGGTGTGCGGCGGGCTCCTCCGCCCGCCGCACACCATCCGACCACATCCGCTCAGGCAGGGCGGTATGTCGGTCGAAGCGACGGCGGTACGAGGCCGTCCGGAAGCGGCTTGTCATAGGGGGTGAGCGCGATGATCTCCTCGAACTCCGCTCGGGCCGCGGCGAGCAGCTCCGGTTCGGTCAGCAGGTCGATGGCCGTCGCCGCCATGACCTTCGCGCCGTGGACCATGCCCTTGTGGGCAGCCGGTGTCTTGCCCTGGGCGACCATCTGCCAGGAGTGCCCGGGCGTGCCGACGATCGCAGTGCCCGCGCCCATCTGCACGGTGGGGGTCACCCAGCTGACGTCGCCGACGTCTGTCGATCCGGTCATCTGCTGCCGATGCGCCGGCGGCGCGAGCGGCAGTACGCCGTCGAAGTAGACGGGGGAGTCGGTAGGCAGCCCGAGCATCCGTTTCATCGACTCCGCGGCGCCGTCCGGGAGCCCCGCCGACAGCACCCGACCGTACTCCTGGTCGGCGTCGTCGAAGGGGACTCCGCCGAGCTCCTCGAAGTTCGCCTGCATCCGCTGCTCGAGGACGAGGTTCGGAAGGACCTCGGCGCAGGCTCCGTCGAACTCGATCTCGATCTCGGTCTCGGTCATGAGCGCCGCGCCCTGCCCTACTTTGACCACCCGCTCGTACAACGTACGCATCTTCGCGACAGTGGGTGAGCGCACGATGTAGTACAGCTCGGCAGACGGCTGCACGACGTTCGCGGACGGACCGCCCGCGTCGATGAAGGCATAGTGGATTCGGTCGGTGTCCTCCATGTGCTCGCGCAGGAAGTTCACGCCGACGTTCATGAGCTCGGCGGCATCCAGTGCGCTCCGACCGTGCTGCGGGTTGGCTCCAGCGTGCGAAGGCAGACCCCGGAACCGGAAGTACGCCTGCGCGTACGCGAGCGTCTTCCACTGGGAGGCCGACGCCATCGGGGTCGGGTGGTTGGTCACCGCGGCATCCACGTCCTCGAATGCGCCGCCCGCGACCATGAAGGTCTTGCCGGCCGCACCCTCCTCCGCTGGGCAACCGTAGTAGCGGACGGTTCCCGGAAGCCCCGCCGCAGCGAGGTGCTGAGCGGTCGCGACCGCGGCGAGAAGGGAGCCTGACCCGAGCAGGTTGTGATGGCAGCCGTGACCGGCCGAGGATCCGCTGTCGGGGTCGGGGCGGCGCTCGGTGGCACCGGCCTCCTGGCTGAGCGAGGCCAGCGCGTCGTACTCGCCGAGGAATCCGATCACGGGGGATCCCGAACCCCACTCCGCCGTGAAAGCGGTGGGGACGCCTCCAGCGGCGCGAGTGATCCTCGCGCCGTACTCCTCGGCCGCGGAGATCTGCTTGGCCATCGACGCGTGCTCCTCCCAGCGGAGCTCGGGCTCAGCCCAGATCTCGTCGCTCAGGCGGGTGAAGCGCGGTGCGAGGTCGTCCACGATCGGAGTGATCGCCGCGATCGAGGTGATTTCTGTTGTCGTCATTGTCTCTTCTCCAGGGTTCGGGGTCAGGACGGGTCGGCTGCCGACGGGTCGGCGGTATCGGGGTCGGCCTTCGTGCGACCCGGCAGGAACAGCGCGAGCAGGATCGTCGCCACGACCGAGACCGCGATGCCGAAGTACGCCATGACCGGGAACAGCGGCGTCAGCAGGAGCTGAACGACCAGGCCCACCACGATCGCGATCGCGAGGATTCTCGTGTTCGGGTTGGACGCGATCATCTGGACGACGACCGCGCCCATGACGGCCGGCAGGACGAAGGTCTGGACCTGCGCCACCAGTTCGGGCGGGAACGCGTTCAGCAGCAGGTTGCCGAGGACGCCCACGAAAACGGCGAGGCTCAGCAGATGCGTCGTCGCGGCCCCGCAGATCGCAAGCACCGCGGCGAGCTGGCCGCGCTTCGTGCCGGGCTTGGCGCCGATCGTCGACTGCGCGACGATCGCGGCGGGCACGAGCTTGTTGCTGATGTTGCCGATCATGAACGCCTGATACATGCTCGCGGCTCCCAGGATCGGGAAGTACGAGAACGGTTCGACGAACCACAGGATGCCGAAGACGAGCGCGATCGCCACGACGCCTGCGGCGACGTCCCCCGGATCGACGCCCAGCTGGATCGAGAGGACCAGCGGGCCTGCGAGCATGAGGCAGAGAGCCGCGATCATCGTGATCCGCCCCCACCGTGAGGTGGTCGTGTCGAACTGGCTCCAGGCGTCAGCCACCATCGGGCTGGGCGTAGCGAGAGTGCTCATGGTCGCGCTTCCGTTCTGATCGTCGGTGGTGCTCACTGGATGCCTGCGTTCGAGACGACGACGCCGACGGCAATGGCGCCGATCATCGAGAGGCCGAGGCCCCACTCCCTGAGCCAGTTCTGCTTCGCGGCCTTCGCGGTCCACAGGCAGACGATCATGATCGCGGCGCTCGCCAGGACGACGATCGCAGCAGCCCAGCCGTGCTGGAGCTGCTGGATGCCGAACGTTCCGAACGCGCCGAGAAGAGCCGCGGTCGGAATGACCGCCATGGCTCCACCGGTCTTGGCCGCATCGCGCGCCTCGAGCCGGTCGGTTCCGCGCTTGAGCAGAGGCGTGACGATGAGAGTCACGAGCATCCAACCCGAACCGGCCAGCGCGATGCACAGCATCACCGTTGCGAACGTCTGCTGGGTGTAGCCATCGCCGCCAAGGGTGGCGCCCTGTGCTCCGGCGGCGATACCTGCCGCACCGACTTCGAACGCAGCCGATCCGATCAGGCCGATACGGGTGAGAACCCCCGGCGTACCGAAGACGCTCAGCAGCGTGACGGCGACGAGGACGACGGCCAGCGACGGACCGATCGCGGCGATCGCACCCGCACGGAAGGATCGTGTCACGTCGGCTTCTGTCATCTCGACGGCCGGCGCGACGCGTTTGACTGCACGGTAGTAGATGGCGGTCTGGACGGCGATGGTGACGAAGACGCCTGCGGCGCACAGCCACAGCACGAGCTGGTTGGCGGCCGAGAGGATGTCGGTGGAGCTGGGGTCGAGCGAGGTGGAGACGAGGCGCATGGTCGGGCTCCTTCATATGGGTGTGTCGGAAGTCGGACGGAGTTCCGCTGCCCCTCTGTCCATGTGCCTGAGAGCTTCGCGCGGTGCGCTTCCCCCTTCGGCGGGCCCCTCGCAGAGCCTCTCTCCAGAGTTCCCCAGTCGACGGGTCCTTCTGCCTGAGAGATTGGCGGGTGGCTTGCCCCTTCGGCGTCCGCATCGGATGCGGATCTCTCCCCGGCGACTGCTCGGGCGTCGGCCCGGAGTGCGCGGCCGGCGTTCGTATTCGGTTGTGGGTCAATAATGGACACTGTCCGATTACGAGCGAAGGTGTCAATGGTTACAGTCATGAAACCGGGCAGCGGCGCCCGCGCATGCCGGCGCGATGCACAGGCTCTCCCCAATCGCGTCTGACGACGGTAGCCTTCCCAGAACCCGTCATCGTTGACGAAGGAGATCCGGTATGAGCCAGGAACTGACCAGCGACTACGTGGTGGTGGGGGCGGGTTCGTCAGGTGCTGTGCTCGCGGCGCGCCTCAGCGAGGACCCGAGCGTCCAGGTCACCCTGCTGGAGGCGGGACCGCGCGACAAGAGCTTGAACATCCACATCCCGGCGGCGTTCTCGAAGCTCTTCCGGACCGAGCACGACTGGGACTACACCACCGAGCCGCAGCCGGCACTCGGCGGCCGGCGGATCTACTGGCCGCGCGGCCGGATGCTCGGCGGCTCGTCCTCGATGAACGCGATGATGTGGGTCAAGGGCCTCCAGGCCGACTACGAGGAGTGGGGCGCGGCCGCCGGACCCGAGTGGGGCTGGGAGACCGTCAAGAAGACGTACGCGAAGCTCGAGGACGTCGAGGACGCCACCGCGCTCGACGGCACCGGCGGTCCGATCCGTGTCGAGCGGCAACGCAGCCCCCGTCCCTACACCGAGTCCTTCCTCCAGGCCGCCGAGCAGGCCGGTTACCGGCGCGGACGGGCCAACGGCCCCAACCCCGAGGCGTACGTCGAGACCATGGTCACCCAGCGCCGTGGCTCCAGGTGGAGCACGGCGTCGGCCTACCTCAAGCCCGCCGCCAGACGCGCCAACCTGAAGGTGGTGACCGGCGCCGCGGTGTCTCGGGTGACCTTCGACGGCACCCGCGCGACCGGGGTCGAGGCCGTCGTCGACGGCGAGCGGACGACCGTCACCGCCCGGCGGGAGGTGATCCTCTCCGGCGGCGCGATCAACACCCCGCAGCTGCTGATGCTCTCCGGGATCGGACCTGCCGCGCAGCTGACGGGCCTCGGCATCGATGTCGTCCGCGACGCGAGGGAGGTGGGGGAGAACCTCACCGACCACCTCGTCGCCGGCATCGGCTGGGAGGTGGAGCAGGGGTCCCTGGCGACCGCGGAGTCGGCGCGTCAGCTGCTCAACTACCTGCTGCGCAGGCGCGGGATGCTCACCTCCAACGTGGGCGAGGCGTACGGCTTCATCCGCTCGCGCCCCGACCTGGAGGCGCCCGACATCGAGATGATCTTCGCTCCGGTCGGCTTCTTCGACGAGGGTCTGGTGCCGTTCGTGGGGGAGGCGGTCGTCGCCGGCCCGATCCTCGTCGACCCGGCCAGCCGCGGCCAGGTCACGCTCGCCTCCAAGGACCCGGCCGCCAAGGCGGTCATCGACCCGCGCTACCTCTCCGACCCCGACGGCAGGGACCGCGCCGCCATGGTCGAGGGTGTCCGGGTGGCGCTGGAGATCGCCTCCCAGCCCGCGCTCAAGCCGTTCCTCGGCAGATTCCTGCGCCCCGATGTCCCGGTGGACTCGTCCGCGGAGGAGGTAGCCGACGCGGTCCTGACACGTCACGCGCACACGCTCTACCACCCGACCGGCACCTGCCGGATGGGCTCGGACGAGGCCAGCGTGGTCGACCCCCGGCTGCGCGTACGCGGCGTCGAAGGCCTCCGGGTCGCCGACGCCTCGGTCATGCCCAGGATCGTGCGCGGCCACACCAACGCGCCCGCGATCCTGATCGGCGAGCGCGCCGCGGAGCTGATCACCGGCGACTGACACTCTCGGCCGACCCTTGGAACCCACCCGTGACTCAGGTCACACTGGTCTCATGACGGATTCCTACGCTGCCGGAGAGACCACCACCCCGCTGCTGGAGGAGACGATCGGCGCAAGCTTCGACCGCACCGTCGCCGGATTCGGCGAGCGGGAGGGGTTGGTCGAGGTGGCATCCGGCAGACGCTGGACGTACGCAGAGCTGAGCCGTGACGTCGATGCGCTGGCCGTCGGGCTTCGCAAGGCCGGGATCGCGAAGGGCGACCGGGTCGGCATCTGGGCGCCCAACTGCGCGGAGTGGACGCTGACCCAGGTGGCGACCGCGAAGATCGGCGCGATCCTGGTGAACATCAACCCGGCCTACCGCACCCACGAGCTGGCGTACGCCTTGACCCAGTCGGGCATCAGGCTGCTGGTCTCAGCGCCGGCGTTCAAGACGTCGGACTACCGCAGCATGGTGGCCGAGGTGCGCGGCGACTGCGCCGACCTCGAGCAGAGCGTCTTCATCGGCGACCCGGAGTGGACCGCTCTCCTCGAAGCCGGCGCCGGCGAGCGGCTGGCCGACCACGTCACCTACGAGCTGAGCCCCGAGGACCCGATCAACATCCAGTACACCTCGGGCACCACCGGCTATCCCAAGGGCGCGACCCTGAGCCACCGCAACATCCTCAACAACGGCTACTTCACCACCGAGACGATCGGTTTCACCGAGAACGACCGGCTGGCGATCCCGGTGCCCTTCTACCACTGCTTCGGGATGGTGATGGGCAACCTGGGCTGCATCACCCACGGTGCCACGATGGTGATCCCGGGCCCGGCATTCGATCCGGCGGCCACGCTGAAGGCGGTCCAGGACGAGCGGTGCACGGCCGTCTACGGCGTACCCACCATGTTCATCGCCATGCAGAACCACCCCGACTTCGCGACCTTCGACCTCAGCACGCTGCGCACCGGGATCATGGCGGGCAGCCCGTGCCCGGTCGAGGTGATGAAGCGGTGCGTCAACGAGATGCACATGAGTGAGGTCTCGATCGCCTATGGGATGACCGAGACCTCGCCGGTCTCGACCCAGACCCGGATGGACGACGATCTCGAGCACCGCACCGCCACCGTCGGCCGGGTGCACCCGCACGTCGAGGTGCGCGTCGTCGACCCGACCTCCGGCGCGGTGCTGCCCCGGGGCGAGGCGGGCGAGTTCCAGACCCGCGGCTACTCGGTGATGCTCGGCTACTGGGCCGACGAGGAGAAGACCCGGGCGGCGATCGACGAGGACGGCTGGATGCACACCGGCGACCTCGCGGTGATGAACGCAGACGGCTACTGCAACATCGTCGGCCGGATCAAGGACATGGTCATCCGTGGCGGCGAGAACATCTACCCTCGTGAGATCGAGGAGTTCCTCTACACCCACCCCGACATCGAGGACGTCCAGGTCATCGGCGTGCCCGACGAGACCTACGGCGAAGAGCTCTGCGCGTGGGTCCGCCTGCGTCCCGGCGCGGAGCGAATGACGGCCGAGACCCTGAAGGCGTACGCGACCGGCAAGCTCGCCCACTACAAGATCCCGCGCTACGTCCTGGTCGTCGAGGAGTTCCCGATGACCGTGACCGGCAAGGTCCGCAAGGTCGAGATGCGGCAGAAGACCGTCTCCGAGCTCGGGCTCTAGGAGCTCAGGAGGTCAGGTCAGCGAGGCCGCCGCGACCGCGGTGTCCTTGCCGACGAGGGTGATCTCGACCCGCTCGACGTCGGTGATCGGCACCGCGGAGGAGGCGTCCAGCCCGAGCGTCTCCCCACCCGACCAGGTCCACGACCCGGCGACCGTGCGTGACCCGTCGCGGCCGACCAGCACCAGGTCGTACGTCACCGGCTCACCCTGATAGTCCGAGGACGCCGGCGGGTTCTTCCCGGGCTCGGGCGGGTAGTGGCAGCTCCAGTTGAGCTTGGTGCCCCACGACGTCGGGGTGACGACGAGCTGGGCCCACATGTCGACGCTGCCCACGGGTCGCAGATCGACGGTGCGCACGTTCGCACCCGCCGAGCTGGTCGGGGTGACCTGGGCCGAGGGGTCGGCGACCGGCGAGCGGCTGCCGTCGCGACCGATGGCCACGCCACCGATCGCCGTACCGCCCGCGAGCAGGACGACCGCGGCCGCGACCGCGAAGGCCCGGCGACGCACCCGCGACCTGCGTACGGCTCCGGCCAGCTCTGCCAGCGGCGGCGCCACCACCTCCGCGGCAGTCTCCTCGAGCAGCTCCTCGGCCTCCTCGCGGGAGAGCGCGCCGAGCAGGCCGGGCATGCCGGCGAGCTCGGCGACGGCGCCGCGGCACACGCCGCACCCGGTCAGGTGTCGCTCGTAGGCCCGCCGGTCGCTCGGGCTCAAAGCGCCGAGCACGTAGGACGCGTCCCAGTCGGCGTACGTCTCGTGTGCGGAGGCGTCCAGGTCGTCGTTCATGCCGCCACCTCCGTAGTGCAAGCGCAATGGTACGGACGTGGCGGCCTGAATCCCATGGTCGTTCGCTGGCGCTCACTCATGAGGTGACCCCCTTCTCTTGCAGGGCGAGACGCAGGGCTCGCAGACCGTAGTGCAGCCGGGACTTGACCGTGCCGGGCGGGATGTCGAGCTCGCGGGCGAGCTCGGTGACCGACCGGCCGCCGTAGTAGGCGCCCACCACCACCGCCCGGTGCTCGGGGGAGAGGGCGAGCAGCGCATCGGCGACGACCCAGGAGTCGAGCACCGCCTGGGTCTGGTCGGCCCGGCTCTGCTCGGGCGGCGACTCGGCTGCGTACTCCCGCTTCCGGCGCGCGCTGCGCAGGTCGTCGATGACGAGGTTGCGGGCGGTGGTGAACAGCCAGGCGCGTACGCCCTCGTCGGGCCGCTGCAGCACCTCGGGATGGCGCCAGGCGCGCAACAGCGTCTCCTGCACCACGTCGCGCGCCTCCTCGGCGTCACCGGTGCGGCGTACGACGTAGCGGTAGAGCGCCTCCGAGTGGGCGTCGTGCACCGCTACGAGCAGCTCGTCCTCCGCACCCATGTCACCTCCCGCACGCTTCCAGGATCCCAGAGTCCCGGATCAGCCCTTGGCCAGGTCGAGCGAGAACTCGATGCTGCCGGTGTCCTCGACGCTCACGAAGCCCAGGTTCGGCGCCTCGACACCGAAGTCGGCGAACGTGATCGGCACGCTCCCGACGACCTGCAGGGCGCTGGCGCCGTCACCGCCGACCTCGGCGTCCACGGTCACCGACTTCGTCTCGCCGCGCACGGTGAGGTCACCGACGAGCTGGACCTCGGTCGCGCCCTCCTCGAGTGCTGCGGGCTCGGTCAGCTCGAAGGTGGCCGTCGGGAACTGCTCGGCCTGGATCGCGTTCTCGCGGAAGTAGCCGTCGCGGTTGCCGGAGTCGGTGGCGATCGTCGCGACCTCGACCTCGATGCTCGCCTCGGTGACCTCGGCGTCGGCGATGGTGACCTCGCCGGTCACGTCCTCGGTGCGGCCGGTGACTGTGACGTCCTCGCCCCGCAGCACCTCGTCGACGCGGTAGCCGGCGAAGGAGCCGTCCGAGACGGTCCAGGTGCCGCTGCTGTCCGCGCCGTCGGCAGGCGCGGCCGACGCGCTGAGGCTGGGCTCGTCCGCAGCCGCGTCCTCGGCCCGGTCCGCGTACCACCCGGGCCCGAAGATCACCGCGACGCCGCCGACCACGACCACTGCCGCACCGATCCCGACTGCTGCTTTCGTACGTGTCCGCACGCCGTTTCCTCTCGCCTGGAGGCCGGCCCGATGCCGGCCTTCACCCCCTACTACGGAGCGCTGCGCCGAACGGTTCAAACGACTTCCAGTGACGGGTGACACAATCGACAGCGCCCTCTCTCGACCCCAAGGAGACCCCATGCCCCAGACCCCGCTCGAGCTCTTCGGCACCGAGGCACTCATCGGCGAGGAGGACCGCGCGATCCGCGACACGGTGAGATCCTTCGCGGAGAAGGAGATCAAGCCGCACCTCGCCGACTGGTTCGAGGCGGGCTCGGTCCCGGTCAAGGAGCTGGCCCCTGAGCTCGGCAAGCTGGGCGTCCTCGGGATGCACCTGGAGGGCTACGGCTGCGCGGGCACCAGCGCCACGGCGTACGGCCTGGCCTGCCTGGAGCTCGAGGCGGCCGACTCCGGGATCCGCTCGTTGGTCTCCGTGCAGGGTTCGCTGGCGATGTTCGCGATCTGGAAGTGGGGCAGCGAAGAGCAGAAGCAGGAGTGGCTGCCGCGGATGGCGGCCGGCGAGGCGATCGGCTGCTTCGGCCTCACCGAGCCCGACTTCGGCTCCAACCCGGCCGGGATGCGGACGCGGGCGCGCCGGGACGCCTCGGGCGACTGGATCCTGTCCGGCACCAAGATGTGGATCACCAACGCCCCCGTCGCCGACGTCGCGGTGGTCTGGGCGCAGACCGACGAGGGGCCCGACGGCAAGGGCATCCGCGGCTTCGTGGTCCCCACCGACACCCCAGGCTTCTCCGCCCCGGTGATCAAGCAGAAGCTGTCCCTGCGGGCCTCGGTGACCGGCGAGATCGTCCTCGACGACGTACGTCTCCCGGACTCTGCCGCGTTCCCCGAGGTCAGGGGCTTGAAGGGTCCGCTGTCGTGCCTGAACGAGGCGCGCTTCGGCATCGTCTTCGGCGCCGTGGGCGCGGCCCGCGACTGCCTCGAGTCCGCGATCGCGTACGCCGCCTCCCGCGAGATCTACGACAAGCCCCTGGCCGGCTACCAGATCACCCAGACCAAGCTCGCCGACATGAGCCTGGAGCTCGGCAAGGCGATGCTCCTCGCGCTCCACCTGGGCCGCCTGAAGGACGAGGGCACCCTCCGCTCGGAGCAGATCTCGCTGGGCAAGCTCAACAACGTCCGCGAGGCCATCGCCATCGCCCGCGAGTGCCGCACCATCCTGGCTGCCGCCGGTGTCACCCTCGAGTACCCGATCCTGCGCCACGCCAACAACCTGGAGTCGGTGCTCACCTACGAGGGCACCAGCGAGGTCCACCAGCTCATCATCGGTCAGGCGCTCACCGGGGAGTCCGCCTTCCGCTGAGGTTCGATCACCTGCTCCGGGGGAGCCGCGGCGGCTGCGTTCGGCGGATCCTTCGTACATGGCAGGAGCTCTGGCCGTCACGGCTGCCGACGTCACACGCATCACCGAACGCCTCTTCCTGACGTTGGGCGACCGGCGGCGCAACCTCACCGCCTTCTGGGTGCTGCTCGTGCTCGCCGGCGTCATCGCCACGGCGGGCGTGGTCGCCGACTCCACCGCGACCGTCATCGGCGCCATGATCGTGGCTCCGCTGATGACGCCGATCCTCGGCACGGCGTTGGCGCTCGTCCTCGCCGACCGGCGCCAGCTGGCGACGAACATCGCGCTGGTGGTCGGCGCCGCGATCGCGGTCGTCCTCATCGGGTTCGTGATCGGACTGACCGTGCAGATCGATGTCGTCGCCGCCACCAACAGCCAGGTCGCGGGCCGGGTGAGCCCGCGGCTGATCGATCTTCTCGCCGCCGTGGCCACCGGTATGGTCGGAGCGTTCGCGCTCGTGCGGCCCGACGTCTCCGACACCCTCCCCGGCGTGGCGATCGCCATCTCGCTGGTCCCGCCGCTCGCCGTCGTGGGCCTCACCCTCGAGTCCGGCGCGGCCGGCGAAGCAGCCGGCGCCCTGCTCCTCTTCGGCACCAACGTGGCCGCGATCATCGCCACCGGTACCGTCGTGATGCTCGCGGCACGTATCCGTCACGTGGCCCCGGAAGCCGGCATCCGCGTCGGGCGGCTCCGCGGACGTTCCCTGGTCGCCGTCGCCGCCTCGCTCGTCCTGGTCACCGTGCCGCTGGCCGCAGGCAGCGTCCACGTGCTGCAGGAGCAGCGTCTGGTCAGTCAGGCCAAACCCGTCGCCACTTCCTGGGCGGAGGCCAAGGGCTGGCAGGTGTCCGACGTGTTCCTCCGAGGGAGCTCGCTCCACGTCGTGGTGATCGGCACTCCACCGGAGCCAGACGGCGGTGAGCTGCGGGAGGCCTTCGACGCCGAGGGCCTCTCCGACGTCGAGGTCGAGCTGACCCTCCTCGTCGGCGGGTCCGAGACTCTGGATGGTGCCTGACCGACACCGGCTGATCGCCGCTATGCCGCTTGCCCCTGCACCGCGGGCGCGGCGAGCGCCGTCCGGTCGGCGTTGCGGGTCTCGCGCAGGATCGAGCTGCTGGTCGACCGCCTCGCCGTGCTATGACGCGTCGCGTCAGTCGCGCGGGACCAGGAAGGACGCCCGCCAGAGCTTGCGGTCCTTCTCCGAGACCAGCCCGTGCTCGGTGAGGTACGGCATCATCTTCTCGCCCATCCAGGCCAGGGTCGCGCGGTAGTGCTCGTTGCCGAGCGCCTCTCGTCGGGCGGCCATCGGGTCGAGGCCGACGGCCGCGTAGCAGTCCGGGTGGACCAGCGAGCGCGCCATCACATAGGCCGAGCGGGCGGTGAGGTTCTGGTGCAGCCGGAGCTGCGTACGCCCCATCTTCTTCGACATCGCCGCGGCGAGCTCCTCGCGGGCGAAGGTGACGTGGCGGGCCTCCTCGGTGACATGGATGCGGGAGGCCATCCGGGTCAGCGGCTGGCAGCGCTCGTCCTTCATCAGCTCGCGCTGCCACCGGTCCAGCGGCTCCTCGCCGACGAGGGTCGCGGAGAAGACGCTGGGTCCGTGCAGCAGCGGAGCGAGCTTCCCGATGCGCAGGACGGCGGGCCTGGGTCCGTACGCAGGTGCTCCCATCGCCGCGATCGCCCGGCCGAACATCACCGAGTGCCGGGTCTCGTCGCCGATCTCGGTCAGCGCGTACTGCGTCCGCGCCGTGCGTGGGTCCGCCCCGTAGACCTCCCGGAGCAGCAGCTGCATCAGCAGCACCTCGAACCACAGGCCGACGCTCATGATGCTGGCCACCTCGTGCCGGGAGAGCTCGATCTGCTGCTCCTGGCTGAGCCGGTCCCAGGTCGGGGTGCCGTAGAGGGAGACGCGCTCGGGCTGCATCCACCACAGTCCCTCGACCGGCGCGGCGTCCCAGTCGAGGTCGACCTCCGGGTCGTAGGACTGACGTGCGGTCGAGCGCAGGAGCCGGTCGGAGGTCGGGTCGGCGGCGGTCATGATTCTCCCAACTAGGTGTTACCAAGAGTTACAGGTAGTTGCTAGAGTGCAGGACATGACACGGAAGGTCAAGGACGACGGTCGCTCCTCGCGCTGGGACGCCCACCGCGAGACCAGGCGGGCGGAGCTGGTGGCGGCTGCCGTACGCGCCGTCGACTCGGTCGGAGCGGAGGTGTCGATCACCGACATCGCCGTGGAGGCCGGTGTCAGCAAGCCGGTGCTCTACCGCTACTTCGCGGACAAGGCCGAGCTGCACGCCGCGGTGGGGATGTGGGCGGCTCGGCAGATCCTCGATGCGGTCGTCGATGCCGTGCTCGCGCCCGCCCCGACGCGTGAGCGGGTCGGGGCCGGGGTCGCGGCGTACGTGGAGACCATCGCCGAGCACCCGAACGTCTACCTGCTCCTGGTGCGCCAGCACACCGGCGGCACCGACCCGCTCGCCGACGGCAAGCAGCTCATCGCGGCCACCTTCGCGCGACTGCTCGGCGACACCTTCGGCCGCCTCGGTGTCGACGCCGCCGGCGCCGAGCCGTGGGCGCACGGCCTCGTCGGGATCGGTGAGTCCGCCGGCCAGTGGTGGCTCGAGCGGCGCACCATGTCCCGCGCGGCGTTCACCCGCTATCTCAGCGAGTTCGTCTGGCACGCGCTGGAGGGCACCACCGCCGAGTACGGCGTCGACCTGAGCGCCCTCGACCGCCCCGAGATCGTCACCCCGCTGCGAAAGAGCCCCCGATGAGCGAGCGTCAGCGAGCGACCAAAGGATCTTTCATCGGGCCGCGTCCGTATTCTGGCGCTTGCGCTACGGAGGTGGCCCGATGAGCGAGCACGAGCCCCAGCACCTCTACGACGGCCCCGCCCGTCTCGAGTCCGAGCACGGCACCTGGGAGGTCGACGTCGCGCTGCGCGGTGTCTTCCAGCCGATCGACGGCCGCTTCCACTGGTACGGCCGCGTCGGCACAGCCCTCGAAGGCGTACGCAACGGCCAGAGCGTGACCGTCCGCACCGACCACGGCGCGGCCGAGGGGCGGCTCTCCGACATCGACCCCTGGGGGCGCTTCCGCGTCGCCGGGACGGGAAAGCCGCCGTTCTGACGCCGAGGAACCTCAGCGTACGAGCATGAGCGTCGCGGCCCCGATCCCGACGACGACGATCAGTGAGCGCAGCACCGTGGCCGGCAGTCGGCGGCCGATGTGCGAGCCGACGTACCCGCCGACGACCGAGCCTGCGGCGAGCAGGCCGACGGCGCGCCAGTCGAGGTCGGCGATGGCCAGGAAGATCACCGTCGCGACCACGTTCGAGGCCATCACCGCGAACGTCTTGAGCGCGTTGACCGTACGGAACTCCAGATCGGTCCCGAGTCCGAGCACGGCCATCATCATCACCCCGGAGCCGGCACCGAAGTAGCCGCCGTAGGCGCCGGTGATCGTGGCGAACACCCCGGTGGCCGGGGAGACCCGCATCCGCGGCCCGTCGCTGCCGGAGTGCTGGCGGACGAAGCGGCTCAGTCGCGGCTGTACCCCCACGAGTACGCAGGTCCCCAGGATCAGCCACGGCACGACCGCCTCGAAGACCGATCCCGGCAGCCACAGCAGCAGCAACGACCCGACGATGCTGCCGGCACCCGCGGTGATCAGCACCGCCGCGGTTACCCGAGGATGCTCGGCCAGCTCACGCCGGTAGCCGAAGGAGCCGCTGAGTCCGGCCGGCGTCATCCCGACGGTGTTGGACGTGTTGGCCACGACCGGCGGGAGACCGACCGCGACCAGGACAGGGAAGCTGAGCAGCGAGGCGACGCCGACGGTGGAGGTGAGGATGCCCGCACCCAGGCCTGCGGCGAGCACGACGAACTGGTCGAACGCCGTCATTCGTCGCGAAGAAGAGCGACGTCGCTGACCAGCATGACGTGGCCGTGCATGGCGGCGGCGGCACGTTCGGCATCACCGTCGGCGATCGCGTCGGCGATCTTCTGATGGCCGGCGAGCGAGGTCCGGGGGCGGTCGGGCTGGGAGAGCGACTCGATGCGGGTCTCGCGGATCAGCTCGCTGATCTCGGACATCATCTGTTCGAGCAGGGGAGAGTGGGCGGCCTGGGTCACCGCCCGGTGGAACAGCTCGTCGCCGTGGACGCCGCGCCCGCCGCCTGCGATGTCCTCGTCCATCGCCTTCAGGGCCGCGTCGATGTGGTCCAGGTCGTTCTGCGTACGCCGCTGCGCCGCCAGCGCGGCGAGCTTGGTCTCCAGTGCGTCACGGGCCTCGATGACGTCCGGGATCCGCTCCGCGTGCGCCCGGATCGCATCGGTGATGCGCTCGACCCGCGGCTTGTCGGTCAGCACCGTGCCGTCGCCGTGGCGAACCGCGACGACGCCGATCACCTCGAGCGCGACCAGAGCCTGGCTGAGGGTCGCTCGGCTCACGCCGAGGCTGGTCGCGAGCTGTCTCTCCGGCGGGAGGCGGTCTCCGGACTTCAGGTCGTTCTCCGCGATCCAGGCCGTGATCTGCTCCGCGACCTGCTCGTACAGGCGGGTTCGCTGCAGTGGACGTGGAAAGCGCGCGGACTCACTCATGGCTACAGGGTATTGACGTTCGTCCCATTGTCCTATTGGCTAGGCCACTGAGCCGTTGGTGATGTGAGTCACACCGGTGCCAGGCGGGGGCCAGACAGAAGGGAAGTCCGATGGGACCGGAATGGGTGGCGATCATCGCGCTGGTCGCCTTGTTCGTGGCAGGCACGTTGCTGCCGATCAACATGGGAGCGCTTGCGTACGTCGCCGCGTGGCTTGTCGGGATGTTCGCGCTGAACCTCGACGAGAAGGAGATCCTGGCCGGAGTCAGTGCCGACCTGATCCTCACGCTGATTGGGGTGACCTATCTGTTCGCGATCGCGAGGAACAACGGCACGGTCGATCTGATCGTCAGCAGTGCCGTACGCGCGGTGGGCGGCAGGGTCGCCCTGATCCCGTGGGTGATGTTCGGCGTGACCGCGCTGCTGACCGCCATGGGAGCCGCCAGCCCGGCGGCCTGCGCGATCATCGGACCGGTGGCGCTCGGGTTCGCGGGCCGCTACAAGATCAACCCGCTGATGATGGGCATGTTCGTCGTGCACGGTGCCCAGGGCGGTGGCTTCTCGCCGATCAGCATCTACGGCACGATCACCAACTCGGTCATGGTCGACAACGGCCTCCCCGCCAGCGAGATGACGATCTTCCTGGCCAGCCTGGTGGTCAACCTGATCATGGCGACCATCCTGTTCTTCGCCCTCGGTGGACGATCGTTGATGAGCATGCGGCTCGACCCCGACGAGGCCGCCAGGGCCGCCGCCGGCGTACCGAGCGACCTGAACGAGGGCGGCGTGACCGTCCCGGCCCGCGGCTACGGCACCGTCGCCCCGACCGGGACCAAGCCCGGCATCCGCACCGAGCAGGTCCTGACCCTGGCCGCCTTCGTGATCGTCGCCGCCGTCGCCCTGTTCTTCGACAAGAACATCGGCTTCGCCTCGATCACCGCGGCGACCATCCTTGCGGCCCTCTCGCCGAGCCAGCACAAGGACGCCATCCGCCAGATCGCCTGGCCGACCGTGCTGCTGGTCGCCGGCGTCTCGACGTACGCCACGATCCTGAACACGGCCGGATCGCCGGAGTTCGTGGGCAGCTGGGCGGCCGGCCTGGGCGTCGCCGCGATCGGCGCCCTCGTGCTCTGCTACGTCGGCGCGGTCGTCTCCGCGTTCGCCTCCTCGACGGCGCTGCTTCCGATCATCATCCCGATCTCGGTCCCGCTGATCGCCGAGGGCGGGATCTCCGCCGCCATGTTCGTGGCCGCGCTGGCGATCTCCTCGACCATCGTCGACGTGAGCCCGTTCTCCACCAACGGCGCGCTGATGCTGGCCAACCGGCCCGACACCATCACCGAGGAGCGCTACTACAAGCAGATCCTCGGCTACAGCGTCATCGTGGTGCTCGTCGGTCCCCTCCTGGTCTGGGCCACCATGGTCCTCCCGGGCTGGTGACGCGCATGCGTGGACCACTCGACGACGTCGTCGTGCTCGACCTCTCCCGCGCCCTGGCCGGGCCGCACGCCGCGATGATGATGGGCGATCTCGGCGCCCGCGTGATCAAGGTGGAGGCACCCGGGCACGGCGACGACACCCGGGGCTGGGGCCCGCCGTTCGTGGGGGAGGCGGGGCAGCAGGAGGCGACGTACTTCCTCTCCGCCAACCGCAACAAGGAGTCGATCACCCTCGACCTCAAGGACACCGACGACAAGGACGTGCTGCTGCGCCTGGTCGACCGGGCCGACGTGCTCATCGAGAACTTCCGCACCGGCGTCCTGGACCGGCTCGGGCTCGGCATCGACGACCTCCAGGCGCGCAACCCGCGTCTCGTCGTGCTCTCGATCACCGGGTTCGGCCATGACGGCCCCGAGGGCGGCCGGTCCGGCTACGACCAGATCGCCCAGGGCGAGGCCGGGCTGATGTCGCTCACCGGATCGGGGCCCGGGGATCCCCAGCGGGTCGGGACGCCGATCGCCGACCTGCTGGCCGGGATGTACGGCGCCTACGGTCTGCTCGCCGCTCTACATGAGCGCGACCGCACCGGCCGCGGCACCGTCGTACGCACCTCGCTGCTCTCCGCCGTCGTCGGCGTGCACGGCTTCCAGGGCACCCGCTGGACCGTGGCCGGCGAGGTCGGCCGAGCGCAGGGCAACCATCACCCGAGCATCTCGCCGTACGGCCTGTTCCGCTGCGCCGACGGGACCGTGCAGATCGCGGTCGGGAGCGAGGGGCTGTGGCGGAGGTTCTGCACCGCCTTCGACATCTCGCCGGACCTCGAGGGGATGGCGACCAACCCCGAACGGGCGGCCAACAGGGAGTTGGTCGTCGAGCTCGTCGAGGCGCTGTTCGCGCCCTGGACGGCCGAGGAGCTGCTCGCCAAGCTCGCCGAGGCCGGTGTTCCGGCCGGCAAGGTGCGCTCCCTGGACGAGGTCTACGCCTGGGAGCAGACCGCCAGCCAGGGTCTGCTGATCGACGTCGACCACTCCACCCTCGGCCACCTGACCCTCCCCGGACCGCCGCTGCGGTTCTTCTCCGCGGGCGCGGAGGTCACCCCGACCGGGCACGCGGCTCCACCCACGCTCGACCAGCACGGCCCGTCGCTGCGTACGTGGGCGGGGGAGGACCTCGACGAGACCGAGTAGAACCTCCGTGGCGGTCCGGCCCTGGTCAGCATTCGCGCTGGTCAGGGCCGGACCTCTGCGTCCTGGGTGCAGGTCAGGATTCGGCGAGCCAGGCGTCGTAGCTGATCTTGCCGATCCGGGCGTCCGGTCCGGTGGTGAGGGAGTCCTCGGCGACGCGCGCGCCGTAGTACAGGGCGTTGGCATCGGCGACGATCGCACGGGAGTCGCTCTCGTGGTCCAGTGCTCGGCGCCCGAGCTCGGCGAGCGGGATCGAGTCCGGTCCGCCGATCTCGACGATCCCGTTGGCCGCGGGCTCCAGGGTCGCGTCGGTCACGAACGCGGCGACGTCGTCGGCCGCGATCGGCTGGAACAGCGAGTCGGTCAGCCGGATGACGTCGCCGTCCACACCCTGCTCGACGATCGCGCGCACGAACTCGTGGAACTGGGTCGAGCGCACGATCGTGTAGGGCTGGCCGGAGTCGGTGATCACCTTCTCCTGGGCGACCTTGGCCCGCAGGTAGGCGCTGTCCTGCTCCCGATCTGCACCGACGATGGACAGGGCCACGTGGTGGCCCACCCCCGCCTCCGTCTCGGCCGCGAGCTGGTTCGTCGTCGAGCTGACGAAGAAGTCCAGGACAGCCTGCGGCTCCCATGAGGGCGAGTTGGTCACGTCGAGCACCACGTCGGCACCCTCGAACGCCTCAGCGAGCCCTTCGCCGGTGATGGTGTTGACGCCGGTGTTCGGCGAGGCCGCCACAGCGTCGTGTCCCCGCTCGGTGAGGTCTGCCACCACCTTGGACCCGATCATGCCCGTGCCGCCGATCACGATGATCCTCATGTTGATCCCGTTCTGTAGTCGAGGTTTGATGTCCGTCGACACACTGACCGGGTCGGTCGCCGGAATGTGACAGCGAGACCTCAACGCGAGCAGACAACGCCGTTGACTGTGATACTGCTGGCACCTGCCTTCGCCTTCGGAAGGGAAGGAGCACGATCATGACCGGCATCGCGCCCGACGGAACGGCGCTGCGGCTGGGCACCCCGCGCGGCCGCTGGGTGTTGGCGACCACAGTGCTGGGCTCCGGCCTGGCGATGCTCGACGCGACGGTCGTCAACGTCGCGCTCGGTCGGATCGGGGAGGACCTCGATACGGGCTTCGCCGGCCTGCAGTGGACGGTCAACGCCTACACGCTGAGCCTGGCTGCTCTCATCCTTCTCGGCGGCTCGCTCGGCGACCGCTTCGGCCGGCGTCGGGTGTTCCTCATCGGTGTGGTCTGGTTCGCCGTCGCATCGCTGTTGTGCGGACTCGCCCCCGACATCGAACTCCTCATCGCGGCGCGCGGGCTCCAGGGGATCGGCGGCGCGCTGCTGACCCCAGGGAGCCTGGCGATCATCGCGGCGTCGTTCCATGCCGACGACCGGGCGGCCGCGGTCGGCGCCTGGTCGGGTCTGAGCGGCGTCGCTGCCGCGGTCGGTCCGCTCATCGGCGGCTGGCTGGTCGAGCTCGACTGGCGACTCGTCTTCATCGTCAACGTCCCGGTCGCGGTCCTCATCGTCATCACCGCCCTGCGCTACGTACCCGAGAGCCGTGACCCGGACGCAACCGGCCGGATCGACGTGACCGGCACCCTGTTGGCCGCCGTCGGGCTCGGCGCGCTCACCTTCGGGCTGACCAGGGCGGGCGAGGTGGGGTTCGCCGGCTCCGTGGCGGCGACAACCGTCCTCGGGATCGCGTGCCTGGCCGCGTTCCTCGTGGTCGAGGCCCGCTCGAGTCATCCGCTGGTCCCGCTCGAGCTCTTCCGCAACCCTCAGTTCAGCGCGGCCAACGCCGTGACCCTGCTCGTCTACGCCGCGCTCGGCGTGATCTTCGTGCTGCTCGTCCTCCAGCTCCAGATCGTCAGCGGCTGGTCGCCGCTCGCCGCAGGCTCAGCGATGCTTCCGCTCACCGTGGTGATGCTCCTCTTCTCCTCCCGTGCCGGAGCGCTGGCCCAACGCATCGGCCCGCGTCTGCCGATGACCCTCGGCCCGCTCGTCGCGGCAGTCGGCGTGCTCTGGATGGGGCGGCTCGGCCCGCAGGCGTCGTACGTCACCGATGTGCTCCCGTCCGTCCTGCTCTTCGCCGCCGGGCTCACCCTGCTCGTCGCCCCTTTGACCGCCACCGTGCTCGACGCCGCCGACGACCGGCACGCCGGCATCGCCTCGGGGGTGAACAACGCGGTCGCCCGGACGGCCGGGCTGCTCGCCGTCGCCGTCATCCCGGCCGCCGTCGGGATCGCGGGCGACGATTACACGGACCCGACCGCGTTCGACGACGGCTACGGCATGGCGATGCTCATCAACGCCGGCCTCCTGGTCCTCGGCGCGGTGATCGCGGTGACGTTCGTACGCCGCCCGCTTGCGGCCGAACCCGAGCCCGAGGACCACCGGATGCACATCGAGACCTGCGTGCACTGCGGCGTCACCGGGACGCAGCTGCACCCGGCCGACCACGACCGCTGAGTCAGGTGTGACTCCGGCGACTTCGGAGCGGAAGGTGTCACGGATCGGCGCCCAGTTCGGTCTTCATGGTGACCGACCTCGCCGACATGAGAAGGAACAGTCGTGAACACACCAGAGACCCGAGTCGCCACCTCCGTGCTGGTCATCGGAACCGGGGGAGCCGGTCTGCGAGCGGCCATCGAGCTCGCCGAGCGCGGCGTCGATGTCCTCGCGATCGGCAAGCGCCCGAAGACGGACGCGCACACCACGCTGGCTGCCGGTGGTATCAACGCCGCCCTGGCGACGATGGACCCCGAGGACACCTGGCAGCAGCACGCCGCGGACACCATCCAGGAGAGCTACCTGCTGGCCGATCCGGAGACCGTACGCGTCGTCACCGAAGGCGCTGCGGAGGGCATCGCGGACCTGGCGAGATACGGGATGCCGTTCCACCGCGAGCCCGACGGCCGGATCTCGCAGCGCTACTTCGGAGCGCACACCTACCGGCGCACCGCGTACGCCGGCGACTACACCGGGCTGGAGATCCAGCGCACGCTCGTCGCCCGAGCCAAGCAGCTCGAAGTCCCGATCCTCGACTCGGTGTACATCACCCGGCTCCTGGTCCGCGACAACGCCGTCTTCGGGGCCTACGGGTTCGACGTGGGCGACGGGACCCGGTACGTCATCCATGCCGACGCGGTGATCCTGGCCGCGGGCGGGCACACCCGGATCTGGCGGCGCACCTCGTCACGCCGAGACGAGAACAACGGCGACTCGTTCCGCCTTGCCGTGGACGCAGGCTGCCGAATCCGTGACGCCGAACTGGTGCAGTTCCACCCCTCCGGGCTCATCGCGCCCGAGAACGCCGCGGGCACACTGGTCTCCGAGGCCGCCCGCGGTGAGGGAGGCGTCCTGCGCAACCAGCTCGGCGAGCGGTTCATGGCGCGCTATGACGCGGATCGGATGGAGCTGTCCACGCGCGACCGGGTCGCGCTGGCCGCCTACACCGAGATCAAGGAGGGCCGTGGCACCCCGGACGGGGGAGTCTGGCTGGACGTGTCGCACCTGCCGCACGACACGATCATGCAGAAGCTGCCGCGCGTCTACCAGACGCTCATGGAGCTGCAGATGCTCGACATCACCAAGGCCCCGATCGAGGTGGCGCCGACGGCTCACTACTCGATGGGTGGCGTGTGGGTGCGGCCTGAGGACCACGGCACCGACGTCGACGGCCTGTACGCCATCGGCGAGGCGTCCAGCGGTCTTCACGGAGCCAACCGGCTCGGCGGGAACTCCCTCATCGAGCTCCTCGTCTTCGGACGCATCACCGGCCGTGCGGCCGCCGAGTACTCCACGAACCTGGAGGCCCAGCACCGCTCTGCCGAGGCACTCGCAGCCGCCCGGGCGGAGGTCGACGTGCTCCTGGCGGCGGACGGCCCCGAGAACGTACGCGCCATGCAGCGCGCCGTCCGCGACATCATGACCGAGCACGCCGGGGTGGTGCGCGACGAGGGCGGCCTGGGCAAGGGGCTCGCGCGGCTCGACGAGCTCGAGACCCGGCTTGCCGATATCGGCGTCCACCCCGACATCGCCGGGTTCCAGGATCTCGCCCACGCCTTCGACCTGAAGGCCGCGCTGCTCTCGGCGCGGGCGACCATCGAGACCGCTCTCGAGCGCAGGGAGACCCGAGGCTGCCACAACCGTTCCGACTACCCGGACCTCGACCCGAGCCTGCGCGTCAACCTCGTCTGGTCGGGTCCCGGGTCCGTCGCGCGCGAGGCGATCCCGCCGATCCCTGCCGAGATCCAGGCGCTCATGCGCGAGGTCTCGGCTGAGGGAAAGCTCGTCGAGTAGCTCCGGATGGTGATCGACATCGGTCAGCACCGCAGGGTGAGTCATGATTGACACCCTGACGACGAAAGGATCCGTGATGGCGCCGGTCGATGAGCTGGACGATGCTCTCGAGGCCTTCAACCAGGCGCGGCCCAGGCTCTTCGGCGTCGCCTACCGCATCCTGGGCAGTGCGGCCGAGGCCGAGGACATCGTCCAAGAGGCATGGCTGCGTTGGCAGCAGCACGATCGAGCATCGGTACGCAGCCCCGCTGCCTTCCTCACCACGGTGACCACGAGGCTGGCGATCAACTCCGTCGGGTCGGCCAGAGCTCGCCACGAGACCTACGTCGGGCCGTGGCTGCCGGAGCCGGTCAGCACCGCTGAGGACCCCACCCTCGGCGCCGAACGAGCCGAGGCGCTGGAGCTCGCGACGCTCCTGCTGATGGAGAGCCTCGGCCCCGACCAGCGAGCGGCCTATGTCCTGCGGGAGGCGTTCGACTACTCCTACGAGAAGATCGCCGAGATCCTCTCGGTCTCCGTCGTCAACGCGCGCCAGCTCGTCAGTCGCGCGAAGAAGCACATCGGATCCGGTCGAAAGCAGCCGGTCGACATGGCGGAGTACCAGCGGCTGCTCGCCGCTTTCGTCTCGGCTGCCCGCAGCGGCGAGGTCAAACGCCTCGAGGCTCTGCTGAGCGAGGACGTCGTCAGCCGTTCAGACGGAGCCGGAATCGTGGCCAGCGCCGCTCGGCGTCCGGTCCGGGGCCGTGACCGGGTCGCGCGGTTCCTCGCCGGCTGGTCCGATCGGTGGTGGCCCGAGGTCACCTTGGAGTGGGCCCAGATCAACGGGCTTCCGGGGTTGCTCATGCGGCGCGACGGCGAGCCGGCCGCAGTCCTCTCGATCTCCGCCTCGCCCGACGGGATCGACGAGATCATGTGGCAGATGGTCCCGGACAAGCTGCATCGGGCGATGTAGATCGACAGGCCCTAGGGTGCGGGTATGGCACTGACCCACGACTACACGGTCTCGGTGGAGTGGACGGGCAACCGTGGCACCGGGACGAGCGGCTACCGCGACTACGCCCGCGACCACGTCGTACGCATCGAGGGCCTGCCCGACATCCTCGGCTCCGCCGATCCGACCTTCCGCGGCGACGCGAGCCGGCACAACCCCGAGCAGCTGCTGCTGACCTCGCTGGCGCAGTGCCACATGCTCTCCTACCTGCACCAGGCGGTGACGGTGGGCGTGGTCGTCCTCGACTACCACGATGCCGCGACCGCCACCATGGAGACGCAGGGGACCGGCGGCCGGTTCACCCGCGCCGTGCTGCACCCGGTCGTCACCGTCGCCGACGCGTCGATGATCGAGGCCGCGACGTCCGCCCACCACCAGGCCCACCTGGACTGCTTCATCGCGAGCAGCGTGAACTTCCCGGTCGACGTCGAGCCGACCGTGATCGTCGGTGGGCCGACTCTCTAGTCGCTGCGTGGGCGGGTCGGAGAAGTGGTCTGGGCGCGGACGAGCGAGGCCACCACCACGATGTTGAAGACGATCATCACGCACACCAACGCCCTCGCGAGCTGACCCTCGGCGTGGACATCGCCGTACCCGACCGTCGTCATGGTGCTCAAGGTGAAATAGAGAGCATCGGTCCGCGTCTCCAGGCCGCTGATCTCGTCCGGACGGATCTCGTTGAGCAGGAAGAAGGTCAGCGACGCCGCCATCACCAGCAGGATCAGCAACATCGCCAGCACGCGCGTGCTGCGCCCCGGCCCGCCCCTGCGGACGGAGCCGAGCTCCCTGATCATCACGGTCCCGACGAGTGAGAGTGCCCCCACCGTCACCAGCAAGCTCGCACCGACGGCCACCACCGAGTCCGTTGCCCACTTCAACGGGAAGGCGTAGTAAGCGACCAGCAGGCCGCCGAAGGTCAGGATCGGACGCGACCAGGCCTTGGACAGCGGATTCCGCTCATCTGATCGACTGCTCGTCACCGGGCTCTCCGCTGGCCAGAGGTAGGCGCCTCGTAGGCGGCTTTCCCATGGAAGTCTCGATTCGTCGTACGAACTGAATCCTCAGGATGCGGGCACGGACGGGGCCGCCGCGTCACCCGTCACGGGTGACACTGCAGCCAGTCGGCCTGGTTCCGCTGCACCTGGCCCCCTCTTCCGGGGGTAGGGCGGGGGTCGGCCTCGCGGCGATGATGACCGCCATGACTGGATCGACCTCGACCGACGCCCTCCTCGCCGCCCGGGACGCGCTGATCGCCCAGCGCCTCGACTACGCCGAGGCGCTCGACACCTTCCGCTGGCCCGACGTCGGGGAGAGCTTCAACTTCGCCCACGACTGGTTCGACCCGATGGCTCGGGGAAACGACGCCCCCGCGCTGGTCATCTCCGAGTCGGACGGGTCGCGGGCTGAGTACTCCTTCGACGAGCTGGCGCGTCGTTCGGACGCGGTGGCCCGCTACCTTCGGCGCCTCGGCGTCGGCCCGGGCGACAGCGTGGTCGTCATGCTCGGCAACCAGGTCGAGCTGTGGGAGACGATGCTCGCGGCGATGAAGGTCGGGGCGGTCCTGATGCCGACGACGACGGCGGTCGGCACGGCCGAGCTGGTGGACAGGCTCGAGCGTGGCCGGGCGAAGGCCGTGGTCTGCAATTCTGAGGACACCGCCAAGTTCGACGGCGTCCCCGGCGACTACGTGCGGATCAGCGTGGGGGAGCGAGAGGGCTGGAACGGGTACGCCGCAGCTGCCGCGGAGAGCGAGGAGCCGCTCGAGCACCCCGGCAACGCCACCACCGACGCGCTGCTCCTCTACTTCACCAGTGGCACCACGAGCCGGCCGAAGCTGGTCGAGCACACCCACTACACCTACCCGGTCGGGCACCTCTCGACGATGTACTGGCTCGGCCTGCGCCCCGGCGACGTGCACATGAACATCTCCAGCCCCGGCTGGGCCAAGCACGCCTGGTCGAACTTCTTCGCGCCCTGGCTCGCCGGAGCGACCGTCTTCGTCCTCAACTACGCGCGCTTCGAGGCGGCCACCCTGCTGCAGCGGATCCGGGAGGAGCAGGTGACCAGCATGTGCGCTCCGCCGACCGTGTGGCGGATGCTCATCCAGGCCGACCTCTCCGGCGGCTGTGGATCGTTGCGCGAGGCGATCAGTGCCGGCGAGCCGCTCAACCCCGAGGTGATCAGCCAGGTCGAGCGGGCGTGGGGCCTGACCATCCGGGACGGCTTCGGGCAGACCGAGATGACCGCGACGATCGCCAACAGCCCCGGTCAGCCCGTACGTCCCGGCTCGATGGGGCGCCCTCTCCCCGGCGTCCCGGTCGTGCTGGTCGACCCGATCGAGGGCACCGTGGTCGAGGGACCAGGGGAGGGCGAGCTGTGCCTCGATCTGGGCCCCGACCTCGCCCACCGGCCCGCGACCCTGATGACCGGCTACCGCGAGGACGAGAAGCGCACCGCCGACGCGATGCGCGACGGCTTCTTCCACACCGGCGACGTCGCCGCCCGCGACGAGGACGGCTACATCACCTACGTCGGTCGCACCGACGACGTCTTCAAGGCCTCCGACTACAAGGTCTCACCCTTCGAGCTGGAGTCGGTCCTGATCGAGCACCCCGCGGTGGCCGAGGCGGCGGTCGTGCCGGCACCCGACCCGGTGCGACTGGCCGTCCCCAAGGCGTACGTCTCCCTGACCGCCGGCCACGAGCCGACCGCCGAGACCGCCCGGGCCATCCTCGAGTTCGCCCGCGACCACCTGCCGCCCTACCTGCGCGTGCGTCGCCTGGAGTTCTTCGACCTGCCGAAGACGATCTCGGGGAAGATCCGGCGCGTCGAGCTCCGGGTGCGTGAGCAGGAGGTCGTCGACCAGCGGCCGACCGGGGAGCACCGCTACGAGGACTTCTTCTCCCGTCAGTCCTGATCCACCAGGCGCCGGACGCTCTCGACGACGATCTCCCGGCATCGGGAGCGGCTCGGCCGGCGCACCAGGGCCAGCTCGGGGGTGTGCAGGTGCCAGCTCATCGCCAGCGCACGAACCTCGGTGAGCAGCTCGAGCGGCGAGTAGGCGGTCGTCAGCTTTCCGGCACGCTGCGCCTCCTCGATCTTGGCCAGCTTCGCATCGTTGGAGGCGACGATCGCCGGGAGCTTCCCGTCGGGGCGCTCGAGCTGGTACCAGGTCGTCAGTCGAAGCGTCGTGGGGAAGCGTTCGTACAGGTCGAAGGACCGCCCGGCATAGGCGGGCAGGTCGGTGGCGTCGAACTCGACCTCGTCGACGAACGCGAGCACCCGGTGGGCGAACACGGCGTCGAAGAGCTCGTCCTTCGTGCCGAAGTACTTGTAGATCAGCGCCTTGTTCGCCAGCGCCGTCTCCGCGATCCGGTCGACGCGCGAGCCGGCGATGCCGTACGCCGCGAACTCGGCCTCGGCAGCGTCGAGGATGCGGACACGGGTCGCCTCGGAGTCTCTGGCCATACGCCCATCCTAAAGCAAGTAACTAGTTAGTTGTCTTTTTCGGCGGAGAGTGATTCACTGAAATAACCAACTCGTTAGTTACATAGGAATGGTGCACTCATGTCTTCGACACCCCCGAGCGCCGGTGCCCGTCACCGGGCGGTGGTCCTCATGGTGATCCTCGGCTGCCAGCTGATGATGACCCTCGACGCCTCGATCGTGACCACGGCGCTCACCCACATCAAGACCGAGCTCGGCTTCACCGACTCCTCGCTGTCGTGGATCCAGAACGCCTACGTCCTGGCCTTCGGGGGCCTCCTGCTGCTCGGCGCACGCGCCGGCGACCTGCTCGGCCGGCGCCGCGTGTTCATCGCCGGCACGGCGCTGTTCACCGCGGCCTCGCTCCTGGCCGGGCTGGCGCCGTCGGCCGGTCTGCTCATCGCGGCGCGCACGCTGCAGGGTCTGGCCTCGGCCTTCGCGATCCCGTCGACGCTGGCGCTCCTGATCACGAGCTTCCCCGAGCCCGAGGAGCGCACCCGGGCCATCGCGATCTACAGCGCGGTGATCGGCGCCGGAGCAAGCGTCGGGATCATCGTCGGCGGCGTCTTCACCGAGTACCTCTCCTGGCGTTGGGGTCTCCTGATCAACGTCCCGCTCGGGATCCTGATCCTGGCTCTCTCACCGCGCTACCTGCCCGAGACCGAGGCTCGGCCCGGCCAGGTCGACATCCTGGGCGCGCTCAGTGTCACGGTCGGCATGTCGGCACTGGTCTACGGACTCGTCGAGGCCGCCGAGATCGGCTGGGGCAGCGCTCGGACCCTGCTCCCGCTGGCCGGGTCAGTGGCCCTGCTCGTCGCGTTCGTGCTCATCGAGCTGCGGGCCACCCAGCCGATCGTGCCGATCCGGCTCTTCCTCAGCGTGCAGCGCTCCGGGGCGTACGTCGGGCGGATCCTGATCGTCGGCGCGATGTTCTCGACGTTCTACTTCCTCTCGCAGTACCTCCAGAACGTACGCGGTCTCAGCCCGCTCGCCACCGGACTCGCCTACATCCCGATGACCGGCATGTTCTTCGCCATGGTGTACGCCGTGCGCTGGGCCGGACCGCGGGTCAGCAAGCCCGCGCTGCTGCTGGTCTCCCTGGTCACTGCCGGGATCGGCATGGCCTGGCTCAGCCGGATCGATGCGACGACCAGCGTGGCGTGGATCCTGCCGCCGCTGCTCGTGCTGGGCATCGGCCAGGGCATCGCGATCATCCTGCTCACCGACCTCGGGATGGCCGAGGTCGACCCGGGTGACGCCGGCGCCGCGTCCGGGCTGGTCAACACCGCCCACCAGATCGGCGGTTCGATCGGGCTCGCGCTCCTCACCGTCGTCTACGGCAGCGCGGTGCACCACGACCCCGCCCCGGACACGATCACCCAGGCCCATGGCTACTCGACCGTCTTCGACGTCGCGACCGGCTTCTACGCCCTCGCAGTGATCGTCGCTCTGGTCATCCTGGTCGCCCACCGTCGCCGCGCGAGCAGGTCGATCACGCCGGTCACGGTGGCCGCCGCCGGCTGAGCCGTCACGGACGTACGGTCAGGCACTGCGTACTGACGCCGAAGGCGCCCTGCTCGTCATGGAGGACGGACGTTGTCACGCCGGCGCCGGCCGGCCCGAAGGAGACGGTCGTGTCGAGGCCCAACCAGCCGGGAGCGGGAGCGCGGAACAGGTGCGCGGTCAGGTCGACGTTGGGGAAGCTGACGACCTTCGGGTCGACCCGGACGGCCACTCCGTTGGTGATGTCGAGCAGCCCGGCGACCTGTGCGAGCCGGCTCACCTCCTCGTCGGCGACGAGGGGGTGAGCCGTACGCACCCAGGACTGCGCCCGCCCGGGGCCGAGGTCGTGGCGGCGCACCTCGACCGAGGCGATGAAGCCACCGCCCCACAGCGTGGTCATGTCCCAGGCGGGCACCTCCTCCGGCGTGGGCATCGGCAGGTGGTGGGTCCCTTCGAGCTCCGCGGTCGGGTAGCCGGCGGTGAGCCAGGCACGGAGGAGCACGACCGGTCGGCCGCCATGGCAGGCGCGGGCCTCGACGAGCTCGATCGTGCGTCCGCCGCGGAGCACGGTGACCTCGATGTCGACCGGCTCCAGCGGGACCGTGCCGAGGATGTCGTAGCCGATCCGGGTGATCCGGAGCCCGTCGTCACGGCGGGCGTCTCGGTCCCGTTCGACCTCGTGCGCGAGCACGCCGAGCAGGGTGGAGATGTGCTGCGTCTCCGGATCCCACGCCCCGCCGACGTGCTCGGTCGGGGTGAAGGTGTGCGGGCCGGTTCGGTGCCAGTAGGCCATCCGGCGGCTCACAGGCCGAGCAGAGCGACGCTCTGCTCGCGCATGTCGATCTTGCGAACCTTGCCGGTCACGGTCATCGGGAACTCCTCGACGAGCAGCACGTAGCGCGGTGCCTTGTAGTGGGCGAGCTTGCCGTTGGCGAAGGCGCGGACGGCCTCGGCGTCCAGGGGCTCGGCGCCGGGACGCATCCGGATCCAGGCGCAGAGCTCCTCGCCGTACCTCTCGTCCGGGACGCCCACGACCTGGGCCTCGGCGATGTCGGGGTGGGTGAAGAGGAACTCCTCGATCTCGCGCGGGTAGATGTTCTCGCCGCCACGGATGACCATGTCCTTGATCCTTCCCACGACCACGCAGTAGCCGTCCTCGCGCATCACGGCCAGGTCGCCGGTGTGCATCCAGCCGTCGGCGTCGATCGCGTCGGCGGTCTTCTTCTCATCGTCCCAGTAGCCGAGCATGACCGAGTAGCCGCGGGTGCAGAACTCGCCCGCGGTGCCGCGAGGGACGACCTCGCCGGTGGCCGGGTCGACGACCTTGATCTCGACGTGCGGTGCGGCCCGGCCGATCGTCTCGGTGCGACGCTCGAGGTCGTCGTCGGTGCGGGTCTGGCAGGAGACCGGCGAGGTCTCGGTCATCCCGTACGCGATCGCGACCTCGCTCATGTGCATCTCGCTGACGCACCGCTTCATGACCTCGATCGGGCACAGTGCGCCGGCCATGATCCCGGTACGCAGCGTGGAGAGGTCGTAGGAGGCGAAGCCCGGATCGTCCTGCATCGCGATGAACATCGTCGGCACCCCGTACAGCGCCGTGCACCTCTCGTCCTGGACCGTCCGCAGCGTGGTCGCAGGGTCGAAGCCGGGACCCGGGATGACCATGGTCGCACCGTGGGTGGTGCAGCCGAGGTTGGCCATCACCATGCCGAAGCAGTGGTAGAAGGGCACCGGGATGCACAGCCGGTCCTGCTCGGTGAAGTGGATCGTCTCGGTGACGAAGAAGCCGTTGTTCAAGATGTTGCGGTGCGACAGGGTCGCGCCCTTCGGGAACCCCGTGGTCCCGGAGGTGTACTGGATGTTGATCGCGTCGTCCGGGTCCAGCGCGTAGTCGACGTGGTCGGCCAACTGCTCGCCACGGCCCGCGGTGAGCAACGCGTCCCACTGCGGCGTACCCAGGAAGATCGTCTGCTCGAGAGCGCCGCAGTCGCCCTCGACCTCGCCGACGAGCGAGACGTAGTCGCTGGTCTTGAACGCCTTGGCGCTGATCAGCAGTCGCACCCCGGACTGGTTGAGCGCGTAGGCGAGCTCGTGGGTGCGGTAGGCGGGGTTGATGTTGACCAGGATCGCGCCGATCTTGGCCGTGGCGAACTGGACCATCGTCCACTCGGCGCAGTTCGGAGCCCAGATGCCGACGCGGTCGCCCTTGCCGATGCCGGCCTTGCGGAGGCCGACCGCGAGGGCGTCCACGTCGGCGTCCAGCTCGGCGTAGTTCCAGCGCCGGCCGGTGGCGATCTCGACGAGCGCCTCACGGTCTCCATGACGGGCGACGGTGCGCTCGAAGTTGGCGCCGATCGTCTCCTCGAGCAGCGGTACGTCGATGTCGCCACGGGCCGACGATGCGGTGATGGATGAGGTCTCGGTCATGCCGCGAGCATGACCGAGACCGTGGTGGCAGCCACACCCCCGAAGGAGGGTGAGCGGGTGCCGGATCAGGCGATCGCAGGCTCCGCGTCGAGCTCCACGCGGCTGGTCTCCTTGGCGACCAGCAGGCAGACGACGCTCAGCAGGGCCAGGGCGGTGAGGAAGTACGCGATGCCGTCGGTGCCCCACCGGGCCAGCAGGTCCTCGGCGATGACGAGCGGGACCGCGCCGCCGAGGATGCCCGCGATGTTGTAGCCGAGCCCGGCGCCGGTGTAGCGGTACTTCGCCTGGAACATCTCGGGCAGGAACGCCGCGATCGGACCGTAGTTGAGGCCGAGCACGCACAGCAGCAGGCTGTTGCCCAGGGCGAAGCTCGCGAAGCTGCCCGGCTCCATCACCCCGAAGGCCAGTGGACCGGCCACGATGCCGAAGGCGGCTCCCATGAGCAGCACCGTGCGGCGGCCGAGCACGTCGGAGAGCCACGCGGAGGCGATGACCGTGACGCTCATGGCGAATGCGGCGACGATCACGCCGAGCAGGGCCTGGGTCATGCTCAGGCCGAGGGTGCCGACCGCGTAGGCGACCATGAAGCTCGCGCCGGTGTAGAAGGCGCCGAAGACGATCGCCATGATGCCGCCGCCGAGCAGCACCTGGCGCCACTGGTCGCGGATGCACCCGAGGAACGGCAGCGTGCTGCGGCTGCCCGCCGACTGGAGCTTCTTGAAGGACGGGGTCTCGGCGATGTTCAGCCGGACCCAGAGACCGACGCCGACCAGGACGGCGCTCGCCAGGAACGGGATCCGCCAGCCCCAGGCCGCGAACGCGTCGGGCTCCATCAGCCGGAACGTGGTGAGCATGGCGCCGGCGGCGATGATCAGGCCCAGGCTGGGACCGAGCTGGGGGAACATGCTGTAGCGCCCGCGCTGGCCGTGCGCGGCGTACTCCGTGGTGAGGAGGGCCGCGCCGGCCCATTCACCGCCGAGCGCGATGCCCTGCAGCGCTCGCAGGAGCACCAGGATCACCACGGCGCTCTTGCCGATCGACTCCACGCTCGGGATGAGCCCGATCGCGAACGTCGAGGTGCCCATGATCAGCAACGTGGTGATCAGCGTGGCCTTGCGGCCGATCCGGTCGCCGTAGTGGCCGAAGAGGATCGCGCCGAGTGGTCGGAAGACGAACGCGACGCCGAAGGTCGCGATCGAGGCCAGGGTGCCCTCCGGACCACCCATGGACGGGAAGAAGATGGCGTTGAACACCAGGGCCGCTGCTAGCCCGTAGATGAGGAAGTCGTAGAACTCGATGGTGGTGCCGGTCAGTGACGCCGTCGCGACGCGGCGCATGGTGCGCCCGTCGACCTCGGCTCGGTTAGCCGCGATTTGGGCCATGATCGTGCCTCCTACTCGGATTGGTGAACCGAGTGTGGGACTGTCCTCACCTGCCCGATACCCCCGGACGAGTGCCCTCGAAAGAGGGGGTACGCCTCTTGTTGCCTGTGATGGTCGTCACTTACGCTCAACGCCATGAGCACCACCGCGATCGCCCCAGAGGCGCCTTACGACGGGTCCCGGATCGCCCAGACGCTGGCCTCCTTCCGGTCGGCGTCGGGGCTGGATCTGGCCTTCGGCGGTCCGGTGCGCGGTGACGGCACGGCCATCGACATCACCGCGACCTGCGGCGCCAAGGGCGTCTCGCTGCGCGGTCTGCGGGTCGTCAACGGGGAGGGCCTGGGCGGGAAGACCCTGCAGACCCGCCAGCCCGGCTCCGTCGACCACTACTACACCGCTCGAGGCATCACCCACCTCTACGACACCGCGGTCGCCCAGGAGCAGATCCAGACCGTCGCCGCCCTGCCGATCCTGGTCGACCGGGCCCCGCGGATGCTCATCTATCTCGCCTCCCGCTCGCGGCTGGGCCTCGGCGGCGTCTGGTTCGACTCGCTGCGCCCGCTGATCCGCACCCTCGAGCGCGAGATCCTGATCGACGACGAGGTCCGTAACCGGCTCTCCCGGCTTGCGCCCGCGCCGACGTCGGCTCGGAGCACGGTTGACGCCGCGGCGAAGCGTGATCTCGCCGAACGCCGCGAAATGGCGGCCGAGCTCACCGACCTGGCCGGCCAGGTGATCGACCCCGAGGTCCGCGGCCGGCTCGAGGCCATGGTCCGGCGGCTCAGCGCCACACCGGGGGAGAAGCCGGCTCAGCTCGCTCCGGCCGTACGCCTGGCCGCGCGCGAGGTCGACGTCCTGCGCCAGGTCGCTCTCGGGAACAGCAACCGGGAGGCCGCCGAGGCCCTGGGGATCGTGGAGAGCACGGTCAAGTCCTACCTCAAGAGCGCCACCCGCAAGCTCAACGCCAACAACCGCGTCCACGCAGTCAGGATGGCGCGCGAGGCCGGCCTGATCGACTGACGCCCTCGTACGGGGGTACCGCACGACAAGCAGCGTGCGCAGTATCTCGGCATGACGCATGCGGACTCGGGCGGAGTGTCAGAGAGATGGCGGACCGCGCTGGCGGACGCCTTCGCGGGGTTGCAGGCCGAGCGCCTGCCGCCCGGACAGCACGTGAAGCCCGGCCCGTTGGCCGGGGCGATCGAGCACGCGAGCCTGGGCCGGGTCGACGCGTTCCGCGTCGGCGGCACGCCGCAGGTCGTACGCCGCACCCGCCGCTCCCTCGCTGACGTACCCGGCGAGCCGTTCAAGGTCTGCGTCCAGCGCCATGGACGGTCCGTCGTCCGGCTGGGCGGCACCGAGATCGTCCTGAGGCCCGGGGACATCGCGATCTACGACACCAGCCGCCCCTACGAGCTGCGCTTCGAGGAGACGTGGGAGTGCCTCGCGATGACGCTCCCACGCCGTGCGCTGGCCGTCTCGGAGGCCGTGATCGAGCGGTCCATGTCGCACGGCTGGACGGCGTTCGACGGTCGGACCGGCGTACTCGGGCATCTGCTGGGGAGCGCTGTCCGCCAGGCACCGCAGGCCGGGGGAGCGACGCATCTGGGCGAGGCCGCCATCCAGCTGCTCTCGAGCATGGTCGGCGGTGACGACCTGGTCGACCCGGGGGAGGCGCTCCGGGCCCGGATCATCGCCCACATCGAGGCCCATGCCTGCGACCCGGACCTCGGCCACGATGCCGTGGCGGCCGCCCACGGGCTCTCGCCGCGAAGCCTGCACCGGCTCTTCGAGAGCCAGCCACTCTCCGCGATGGCACACCTGCGCGAGTTCCGGCTGTTGGCGATCCGAGACGCGCTTCTCGACTCGGCCCATGCCGCCCACTCCACCGCGTCGATCGCCGGCCGCTGGGGATTTCCGGACCCCTCGCACTTCGCCCGCACCTTCAGATCGCGCTTCGGGGTCACCCCGGGTGCGCTGCGAAAAGACACTCTGACCTCGGTGTGAGCTGATCGCCCGAGCTGGCGCGGAAAGTCAACGAAGTTGGCGTTCCATGGCGACACAGGTGTGACGGCCCGCACATAGCGTGACCTGGACCCGACCGGACCAACGGAGGTAACCGCCTTGTCAACACATCCCGAGACGTCATCAGGCCTATCGGTATCGGGCCTGGCCGAGCACGAGGTCGGCCGCCGTCGCTTCGTCGGCTACCTCTTGGCCGCCGCCACCGTCACCGGCGCGGCCCAGCTCGGGATCGGCCTCGGCACCCCGGCCGCGGCAGTCGTCCCGGGGGTGCCGCAGCCGGCCGACCTCTACGACCTCAACGACCTGCTGACCGATGCCGCACGCCCGACCGCGAACCTGATCCAGGTCGTCGTCGACAAGGACGGCACCGCGTCGTTCGAACTGCCTCGCGCGGAGGTCGGGCAGGGCATCACCACCTCGATCGCGATGCTGATCGCCGAGGAGCTCGACCTGCCCCTCAGCAAGGTGAACGTGACCCTGTCGAAGGCACGCCCCGAGCTGATCTGGAACCAGATGACCGGCGGCTCCAACACGATCCACGCCATGTACACGCCCGTACGTGTGGCCGCCGCCATCGCTCGTGGCGCGCTGCTCGACGCCGCGGCGATCGCGCTCGCGCAGCCGCACGACACCCTCTCCGTCTACGAGGGGGCGATCACCGCTCCCGGCGGTGCCTCCATCTCCTACGGCGAGCTCGCGACGTCCGCGGCCGCCCTGGTGACGAAGGTCGTCGACGTCGACCTCAAGCCGAAGTCCGACTTCGCCGTCATCGGCACTCCGCGGCGCCGCAAGGACGCCTTGGACGCGGTCACCGGGGCGAAGCAGTTCGCGATGGACATCGACGTCCCTGACGCGCTGCCCGCGATGGTCTGCCGCGCCCCCGAGCACAACGGCACGGTGAAGTCCGTCCGCAATCAGAAGGACGTCGAGGCGATGCCGGGCGTGACGCATGTCGTCACCATCCCGACCGGGGTCGCCGTTCGCGCCGGCACGTTCGGGCAGTGCATCAACGCCGTGCGTGCCCTCGATGTCGAGTGGAACCCCGGCTCGGTGAGCGGCAGGTCCGACGCCGATGTCCTCGAGGAGCTCCGCGGGATCGAACGCCCGATGCTGGTGCCTGACGTCGACGAGCTCCTCGGCACGGTGACCGACGCGGTGGGCGGACTGACCGGTGGACTCGGCGCGGCGGACGTGAAGACGCTCGACACCGACTTCGTCTTCTACACCCGCAGCGGCTCGCCGTTGGAGACCAACTGCGCCGTCGCGGATGTCCGCGCCGACAAGGCGACGATCTGGGCGGGTTCGAAGACGCCGATCGTGGCTGTCGAGAGCATCGCGCTCGACCTCGGTCTGCCCCCGACCGCCGTGACCTTCAACGTCGTGGAGTCCGGCGGCTCGTTCGGCCGCAAGCTCTTCTGGGACGCGGCAAAGGAAGCCGCCCTGATCTCACAGAAGTGCCAGGCGCCGGTCCGGCTGATGTGGCACCGCGCCGACGAGCCCCGCCAGGGCCGCAACCATCCGATGGCGACCTCCCGAGTGCGTACGGTCTGGGCGGGGGACAACATCCTCGCCGTCGAGCAGCAGCACACCTGCACGGCCACCGACTACCGCCACGGCTTCGGCGAGATCCTGACCTCGTCGGCCATCTCGCTGCCGGCCGGGGTGAGCAACCTGGGTGTGTCGGAGACCATCTTCGTGACCTCCCAGCAAGTGCCGTACGACTTCGGGGTCACCACCCAGGGCCTCATGGAGACGACCAGCCGCGCTATCAACTCCGGCGCGGTGCGCAACGTCTACTCGCCCGACGTACGCACAGCGCTGGAGCTCACGATCGACAAGGTCGCCAAGAAGATGCGGCTGAGCCCGGTCGAGTTCCGGCTGAAGTACGCCAAGGAGGACCGCCTGCGACGCGTCATCAAGCAGGTGGCGGCCGCCGGCAGCTGGGGCAGGTCGATACCGGCCGGCACGGCCCAGGGGATCGCGGTCCACCAGGAGTACAAGGGCTACTCCGCCTGCCTCGTCGAGATCGACTGCCGTCCCGAGACCGTCAACCGCAAGGTCTACAACGGCGTCACCGGTCCCCGGGTCACCAAGGTGACCTTCGCGATCGACTGCGGAGAGGTGATCAACCCCAAGGGCGTCGAGGCTCAGATGCAGGGCGGGATCATGGACGGCATCGCGCTCGCCCTGACGGCGAGCACCCACCTGGAGGACGGCCGCTACCTCGAGGCCAGCTGGGACAACTACTTCTACACCCGCCAGTGGAACACCCCTCCCGACGTACGCGTCTTCGTGATGGACCCGGTCACCGACATCCCCGGCGGCGCGGGGGAGGCCGGCGTCGCCGCCTCGTTCGCGGCGGTGGCATGTGCCTACGCCCGGGCGACGGGCACCACGCCGACCTCGTTCCCGATCAACCACCACGACCCCATCGGCTTCGAGGTGAAGTCGTTCGTCCCGCCCGTGCCCGCGTCTCCGACCGACGGCCTCAGCCACACCTACTGAGTAGAGGAAGAACATGCCCGAGTACACCTTCAAGCTCAACGGGGACAAGGTCACGGTCGACGTCCAGGACAGCGAGCGCCTGCTGTGGGTGCTGCGCGACGTCCTCGGCGTTCGCGGCCCCAAGTACGGCTGCGGCATCAACGTCTGCAAGGCCTGTACGTCCCACATCAACGGAAAGGCGTTCAACCCCTGCGCCACCCCGATCAGTGCCCTCGATGAGGACGACGAGATCACCACGATCGAGGGCCTCGCCGACACGGCTCCGGGCGACGGCCTGCACCCTATGCAGGAGGCATGGCTCGATGCCGACGTGGCCCAGTGCGGCTACTGCCAGCCCGGCCAGATCATGGCCGCGGTCGCGACCGTCAACAAGGCGCACGCCGAAGGCCGTTCGGTCACCGACGCCGACATCGACGAGATCCGCAACATCTGCCGCTGCGGCACCTACGTACGGATCCGGGAGGCGATCAAGGCCGGCGCCGGGAAGATGGGCTGATCCTCCACGCCAGCCGATGGATGGGCGGCCGGAATGCTTGTCTACGGAAACGGTACGGGCTTGTACGGGCAGCATCGTGTGGACGACCTCACTACCTTCTCAGGCTCCACCACCTCGGAGAAGGAGGTCCCAACGTCTGTCTCAAGAACGGCTCCTACAACGGCGGCACCAAGATCTGGCAGGACCGGACCCCGGGGTACCTGATCCTTCCCGAGGGCGATCGGAACGTGGCGGACTCCGTCATCAATACCAAGAACGACGACTCTGTCTGGCTTCTGGACACCGGCGTGAGCCCGGATCGCCATCTCTGCATTCCTGCTGACACCTACGTGAACCTGGGTTCCTATGCGCATCCGACGCGCGGAGGCACCTGGGCCGGCGATGTCGATGTCGTGCAGATCTGGCCCAGCTCCGACGACTGCAAGTGCAGTGGCAGCACCCAAGTTCGGCAGGGTTGGGTCGAGGACGGATGGAGGCCGTAACGGCGTGACCTCGCTGTGACAGAGGGTCCGACCTTGTGATCACTTCACAAGGTCGGACCCTCTGTCACAGTCCACGTCACGTACGCTCGCGGGGTGGCCATCGTCGGAGTCATCGCCTGCGCCGCAGGCGGTGTGGAGCAACTCTGCGACGAGCTGGTCACCCCGTTGGTGGATGCCGGCCATCAGGTCCCGGTGACCCTGACGCCGACAGCGTTCACCTGGCTCAGGGCGAACGGTGAGGCCGACCGGATCGAGGCCATCACCCGCTTCCCCGTGCGGGGACCGAGCCGTCTCCCGTGGGAGCCGCGAACCCACCCGGCGCAGCTCGACGTGATCGTCGTGGCCCCCGCGACCTTCAACTCCACCGCCAAGATCGCCCTGGGCCTAGCCGACAACCAGGCCCTCACGGTAGTGACCGAGAGCCTCGCGACGGTCCCAGTCGTCCTCTTCCCGCTCATCAACGCCGCCCACGCCGAGCACCCCGCCTGGCCCTCCCACATGGCAGCCCTACGCAGTGCCGGCGTCGAACTCATCGAAGGCCCCGACCTCTGGCCCCTCTACCCACCCCGCGAGCTGCCACCGGACCAGAACCTGCCGTGGAAGGCGATCCTCGATGCCACTCAGCAGGCGGTAGCGCGGAGTTAGGGCCGGGTCGAGTCCACAGGTGGCTTCGAGCCGAGTTATCCACAAAGGCGGCCTGCGGTTAGCCCGCGGTGGAGGCTTTCCTACTTCTCGACAGTCGGCGTGACGCCGAGCGGCAGCCGCTGGACGCGGACCGGGCGGGCGCGATCGAGAAGACAGCGTCGCCCACCGCCCTCGATGGCCTCACCGATCTGCGACATCCTCGGTGTGGACGACGACATCGCATTCGTCGGCGAGCGCCGCGGTCACGGAGTAAGGCAGGTTCTGGTCCAGCAGCAGTCTCACGCAGATTCCGGCAGCGGAAGGTAGAAGTCACGCTGCGCCAGAGCGCCTGCGTATGCGAACCCTTGCTGGGCGTCCTCGGGCTCGAGGAACGGAAAGTCCTCGTGGATCTCCTCAAAGGTCATCCCGGCCGCGAATAGTTCCAGCAGCTGATTGACGCTGAACCGGTAGCCGCGGATACACGGCCGACCACCGAGTTTTTCGGACTCAACGGTTAGCCGGTCGTATCCCGGAACTGTCTGCGTCATGCCTCGAGACTAAGCCTCCTAGACATATCCGCTGGCTGTCTGACTCGCTTGTTCGGGACGCAGAGGATGCCATGTGTGCAACGGAAAACGTAAGAACCCCGCTGGAGTCTCGGGTCACCAGCGGGGCAAGCACCATCATGCACGATACCCATGGGGGTTGTCCGAACTTCCAGGCGAGTCGCCCAAGAACTTTGAGCCGTAGGCCGTTGCCGCCGGTGCGTCAGGCGACACAGACCTCGTCGACTCCGGGTCGAGCATGACGACATGCCCAGGATCGAGCCGGTCTTCCAGGTACGGTGCTTGCCGGCCATCGACCAGACCACCGACGGTATCTGTCGGTGTGCGACGAGTACGACACATGGGCTCGGCAGTCAGGGGATGCGCCGTACGCGCATCCATGACGCGACGCGATTGCCCCCGTTCGAGAGAGCGTCAGCCCGCGTACGGCTCCTCATCTCGCCTGCCGCACACGGGCGACCCTCGGCGTCGATCTACCGCCTGATTCAGTGATGACACCATCCGCCACCTCGCAGCGATCGCGCGGATCTGTCAGTGCGGTTTGTGAATCTCTTTAGTCTGCGGGTCATACAGCACCAACCCATGTCGCCGGGCGAGCCGGGCGATCAGGTTGACGACCCCGGGCGGACTCGCGAAGCTCATGCAGAGGTACGTCGACAAGCGCGTGTCAGGGCCAGGCGTGACGCTCCAGATGCTGCTCCCCAGCTCGTCGTCATTGAGCGATTCGAGCGGGGGATAGCTGGCGAAGATGTCGTGGAGGAAGGCTCGTACGCGGGGATCGACCTCGTCCTCCGGTGGCTCATGCCACTCCTCTCCATCCGCCTCGAGATCGAGGAGGCGCTCGGCGTCAGTAATCGAAGCAGGTCCGTCATTGGCGAAGACCATCAGGTCCAAACTCATTCGTCGCGTCCCGTCGTCCGGCCGACCAGATGCCTTGTCGGTTCGTTGCTTCTGCTACGCCCCGAGATTCCCGGATGTAAGCGACCCCCGGCAGTTGTCGATCTGCGTGTCACCTACATGTGGTACGTCGTGCGACCGGGTCGGTGCTGGCCCAGACCGCCCGGTGATGGAGATCGGCGCTCAGACCGTGGACGCCGCATTCGGCAAGCCCCACAAGGAAGATCGTCCCGAAGCCATGAGTCAGGCGCTTCGTCAGGAAACCCATTCGATACGGTGAAATTGAACCGGCCCCGATTTGCGTTTCCGCAGTTCAGGGGCCGGTTTCTGTGGTGGACGATACTGGGTTTGAACCAGTGACCTCTTCCGTGTCAAGGAAGCGCGCTACCGCTGCGCCAATCGTCCGTGGTTATTCAGTTATATCAGGGTGGTGCTTCGAGGTGGGTACGGGATTTGAACCCGTGTACACGGATTTGCAGTCCGTTGCCTCGCCTCTCGGCCAACCCACCGCTGGAGGCAATGCCTCCGGTGGAGACCTACTCCGAGCGGACGACGAGGCTCGAACTCGCGACCTCAACCTTGGCAAGGTTGCGCTCTACCAACTGAGCTACGTCCGCTTGTGCTTCCGGCCCGGTTTCCCGTGCCCTTGGCGACGAGAAGAACATTAACGGAGCCGCTGTCGGGGGACAAATCGGGGGTCACCTCCGTGTCATTCGCTCGTCGTCTCGGAGGCCGCACCGGCGCGTATTCCGCCCTCTGACCAGGGACGTTTTAGAGTTGCCGCATGCGCGCGTGGATCGATGGTCAGCTTCTCGACAACCCGGCCGCCCCGGCGGTCTCCATCAAGGACCACGGTCTGGTGGTCGGCGACGGCGTCTTCGAGACGCTCAAGGTGATCGAGGACCAGCCGTTCGCGCTCGCCCTCCACCTCGACCGCCTGGAGCGGTCGGCAACCGGCCTCGGTCTGCCCGCCCTCGACCGCGGGCTCGTCACCAAGGGCGTCGAGGCCGTGCTGGGCGCGGCCCCGACGGCGTACGGGCGTCTTCGGATCACCGTCACGGGCGGACCGGCGCCGTTCGGGTCCGGCCGCGTGGAGGTCGCGCCGACGATCATCATCGGCCTCGAGGACGCGGCCCCCAACCCGGCCGAGACGAAGGTCGTCAGCGTGCCGTGGCGCCGCAACGAGCACGGCGCGACCACCGGCCTGAAGACGACGTCGTACGCCGAGAACGTCATCGGTCTCGCCGAGGCCCGCAAGCACGGGGCCAGCGAGGCGATCTTCGCCAACACCGTGGGCGACCTGTGCGAGGGCACCGGCAGCAACGTCTTCTACGTGCTCGACGGCACGCTCAAGACCCCGACGCTCTCCAGCGGCCCGCTGGCCGGGATCACCCGTGCCCTGGTGCTGGAGTGGTTCGGCGCGGAGGAGACCGACGAGCCGCTGGCCGAGGTCGAGGAGTACGCCACGGAGGTCTTCCTGACCTCCAGCCTGCGTGATGTTCAGGCGGTGACCGAGTGGGGCACGCGCACGCTCCCGCACGGCCCGGTCACCCGGGCGGCGCAGGAGGCGTGGCGTACGAACGAGCCGAGCCTGCTCGGCCTCTAGACCTCCGAAGGCACCCCGCTCAGCTCGATCTCCATGAGCACCCGCCGCCCCTCCTGATCCAGGCCGAGCTGCCGTTCGGTCTCGACGAGCCGATGTTCGTACGGCTCGGTCGGCTCGGTCTCGACGAACCCGAGATGGCGGTACAACGGCGCGTTCCAGGGCACGTCGGCGTAGGTCATGAGCGTCATCCTGCGTGCCCCGGTGGCCGCGGCTCGCCCCATCGCCGCCTCCACCAGGGCTCGCCCGTGCCCGCACCCCTGGAACACCGGATCGACCGCCAGCTGCTCCAGGTGCATGTGTCCGTCGAGCTCGAGAACGTGCGCGAAGCCGACCACGTCTGCGCCGTGCACCGCCACCAGCAGGAACCCCGGCTCGATGGCACGTACCGCTCCTTCCGTCGGTGGTGGCCAGCCCGGGTCGTGCCCGAAGTGGTCGACGAACATCGCGTCCCCGGCCGCCTCGATCCTGCTCAGCAACGGAAGGTCGTCCGGCTCGGCCACCCGGGTCGTGTTCATGGTCATGGGACGCTAGCAGCGTCTCGACGACGCTTCGTACGCCTTTTCGAGCGCGTACAACGCCGGCCGACGAGAAGCGTCAGCCCGTGAAGAGCTGTGCCGCACGGCGCAGCGTCTCGATGACGCCGTAGGCCAGCGGGATCCCGACCAGGGCCCAGGCACCTGCGATCCTGGCTTTCATGCTGCGCTCCTCTCGGTCTCGGTGGAGTCGGCGGACGTCGGTTCGTGGAACCGGTCGGGGACCTGGTGGACCAGGAGGTTGGCGATGAAGCCGACCGCGAGGACGCCGACCATGGTCAGCAGCGCCGGCTGGTAGGCGGCCGCGGTGAGCGTGCCTGGTTCACCCTGCGCGTCGAGGAAGGCGTTGATGATGAGCGGTCCAGCGATGCCGGCGGCCGACCAGGCGGTCAGCAGCCGGCCATGGATGGCGCCGACCTGGAAGGTGCCGAAGAGGTCGCGCAGGTAGGCGGGGACGGTCGCGAAGCCGCCTCCGTAGAAGGACAGGATCACGACGGCGAGCAGCACGAACAGCGCCATCGAGGTGTCCCCGACGGTCGCCAGCAGGAGATAGAGCACCAGTCCGACCCCGAGATACATCATGTAGATCGGCTTGCGGCCGATGACATCGGAGGTCGAGGACCAGATGAACCGGCCGCTCATGTTGGCGATCGAGAGCAGACCGACGAAGCCGCCGGCCGCGACCGCGCTGACCGTGGAGACTCCGTCGGTGCGGAAGAAGTCCTGGATCATCGGGGCCGCCTGCTCGAGGATGCCGATGCCTGCGGTGACGTTGCAGAAGAGGACGATCCACACCAGCCAGAACGACCGGGTCCTGATCGCGTTGTTGGCCGAGACGCTGGCCGTGGTGACGAGCTTCTTCTGCATCACGCTGGCCGGATCCCAGCCCGCCGGCGTCCAGCCCTCCGGTGGAACGCGGACGGTGGCCGCACCGAAGGACATGAAGACCAGATAGACCACGCCGAGGGTCACGAAGAGCATCATCACCGCGTGGCCGTCGGGCACGGTGCTGGCGTCACCGGTGTAGGACGGGTCGTAGAGCTCCAGCAGCCGACCGCTCAGCGGGCTGGCGATCATCGCGCCGCCGCCGAAGCCCATGATCGCCATGCCGGTGGCCAGACCCGGCCGGTCCGGGAACCATTTGATGAGCGTGGAGACGGGGGAGATGTAGCCGATCCCGAGTCCGATGCCGCCGATGACGCCGTAGCCGAGGTAGACCAGCCACAGCTGGCCGGTGCCGATGCCGAGCGCGCCGATGAAGAAGCCGGACGACCAGAAGATCGCGGCCGCGGTCATCGCGGCCCTCGGTCCGTTGCGGTCGACCCAGGTGCCCATCACCGCGGCCGAGAGGCCGAGCATCACGATCGCGATCGAGAAGATCACCCCGATCGCGGTCTGGCTGGTGTCGAAGTGCTCGACCAGGGCGGTCTTGTAGACGCTGGTGGCGTACACCTGGCCGATGCAGAGATGGACGGCGAGGGCGGCGGGCGGGATGAGCCAGCGACTGTAGCCGGGACCGGCCACCGTTCGCTCGCGAGAAAGGAAAGCTGGCAGCACTGTGACCTCCGAGGGGTGCATGCGGGTGACGCACATCACTACCACAGTTGACGTGGAAACGGCGAGGGATCGCTTCCGGCCAGCAAAAGCACGAACCCTCCCGTCCCGGGAATCCGGGACGGGAGGGTTCGCAGACGAATGAGCAGGCGGACGGAGTGCCTACTCTGCGTCGAAGGACGAGCCCAGCAGGTCCGCGATCAACCCGTCGAGATCCATGTGCTGGCTCTCGGAGCCGACCGGAACGGCCGAGAAGGACTTGCCGAGGAACATCTGCACCTCGCGCGAGTCGGCGGTCGCGATCAGGCGGCCGTCGGGGGAGCTGAAGTCGAAGACCGCGACGGCCTTGGCGTCCTCGTCGATGCTGGGGTAGATCTTCACGTCACCCTCGCCGGCGGGGGCGGCCAGGCCCTGCAGCATCAGCGTGCGGGACACGACCCACTCGACGTCACCGGTGCTGGAGTGGAAGGTCAGGCTCACTGCGTACGGGTCGTTCTCGCGGTAGCCGAGGGTCGTCGGCACCTCCACGGTCCGGCCCCACGGGTCGAGGCAGGAGATCTTGATGTCTTGCTGCACTGCCGGGTGCTTGATGTCGCTCATTCGTCCGCTCCTTGTTCGTGGTCTTGCCAAGGAGACGGAGCGGTACGCGGAGTCTGATGCTGTTTCTACAAACTTTCTGAACGAAGTTGTGGAGACCCCGATCACACCCGCGCGAGCGCGGCTTCCAGGCGGGCGACGGGGGAAGCGAGGTTGTAGGTCGCGGCCAGCTCGTGCAGGCGTGCCGGGTCGGCCGGAGCGCCAGGCAGAGCGGTGCCGCTGCGGTCCAGCGGGAGGTCCCGGGCGACCGCCACGACCTTCGGTGCGACCGCCAGATACGGGGCCGCGTCGATGAACTTCTGCCGTTGCGCCTTGGTGATCGGGGTGCTCGGGTCGGCGACCGCGGCGATGATCCCCTCCAGGTCTCCGAACTGCTCGAGGAGCTTGGCGGCGGTCTTCTCGCCGACGCCCTTCACCCCCGGCAGCCCGTCGGAGGTGTCGCCACGCATCGTTGCGAAGTCGGCGTACTGCGCGGCGCTGATCCCGTACTTGGCGAGCACCCACTTCTCGTCGACCAGATCCGGGTCGCTCACGCCCCGGGTCGGGTAGAGGATGCGTACGCCGGCAGCGTCGTCGACCAGCTGGAACAGGTCGCGGTCGCCGGTGACGACGTCGACCGGCATCCCCGCGCGGGTCGCGAGGGTGCCGATCACGTCGTCGGCCTCGTAGCCGTCGGCTCCGATGACACGGATCCCGGCCGCGGCCAGCACCTCGCGGATGATCGGCACCTGTACCTGCAGCGGGTCCGGGACCTCCTCGACGTCGGGAGCGGTCTCGACCTCCTCCACCACCCGGTGCGCCTTGTAGGAGGGGATCAGGTCGACGCGCCACTGCGGTCGCCAGTCGTTGTCCCAGCAGCACACCAGGTCGGTGGGGGAGTAGTCGTTGACGAGCCGGGTGATGAACTCCAGCAGGCCGCGCACGGCGTTGACCGGAGTGCCGTCCTCGGCTCGGATGTCGGGCACGCCGAAGAAGGCGCGGAAGTAGAGCGAGGCGGTGTCCAGCAGGAGCATTCGAGGTTCGGCCACGAGTGAAGCCTAGTGAATCGCCCTCGTCGTGTCGGTCGGGTCGGACGAAAGTCGCTGGGCGAGCCAGATCGGCGCGACCGAGACGACGATCATGACGACCGCGACCACGTTGACGATCGGCGCCTGACCGGGCCGGAACAGGTTGGTCAGGATCCAGACCGGCAGCGTGGTGACACCCGGGCCGGCGGCGAAGGTCGTCACGATGATCTCGTCGAAGCTGAGCGCGAACGCCAGCAGCCCGCCGGCCAGCAGCGCCGAGCGCAGCTGGGGGAGCGTGATCAGCCGGAAGGTGGTCCACATCCTCGCGCCCAGGTCGGCGGAGGCCTCCTCGAGGTTGCCGCCCATCCGCCGCAACCGCGCCTGCACGTTGTTGAAGACGGTCACGATGCAGAACGTCGCGTGGGCCACCACGAGCGTGAAGAACCCCAGACGTACGCCGAGGATCGAGGAGAACGCGTTGGACAGCGCGATCCCGGTGACGATGCCGGGCAGGGCGATCGGGAGCACGACCAGCAGGTTGACCGTCTCCTTCCCGAAGAAGGCGTAGCGCTGCATCGCCAGGCCGAGCAGGGTGCCGAGGGCGAGAGCCATCACGGTCGCGCACGCGGCCACGGTCAGCGAGGTGAGGATCGCGTCGTGGGCTCCCGGGTTGACCGCCGCGCGCTGCCACCACTGGGTGGTGAAGCCGCTGGGCGGCCAGGTCAGCGCCTGGGAGGTGTTGAACGAGTTCACCACGACCAGGGCAAGTGGTGCGTAGAGCATGGCGAGCACCAGAGCGGTGATCACGGCCAGCAGGCGCCGGGTCGATCTCGAGATGGTCATAGGTTCTCCAGAGCTCCGGTACGGCGGACCAGCGCCAGGTAGATCATGATCACGAAGATCGGGATCAGTGCGATCGCGGCGGCCAGCGGCAGGTTGGACCCCGAGTTGATGTAGACGAGGTTGCCGAGCATCTGGTTCGCGCCGCCGACGATGTTGACCGTGATGTAGTCGCCCATGGTCAGCGAGAACGCGAAGATCGAGCCCGCGACCAGGCCCGGGACCACGAGCGGCAGCACCACCGTGCGGAACGTCAGCGCCGGCCGGGCGCCGAGGTCGCCGGCGGCGTCGAGCAGCGAGTCCGGGACACGTTCGTAGGCCGCGTAGACCGGCAGGATGACGTACGGAAGCCAGATGTACGCCTGGGTGAGCACGATCGCGGTGAGCCCGAATCCCGGTGTGCCGAGACCGAACAGGCCGCCGGCCCAGTCCAGCAGCCCGCCGTTGGACAGCAGCGAGCGCCAGGCGAGCGCCTTGACGAGGTAGGACGCCCACAGCGGCATCAGGAACGCGATCACCAGCAGATGGCGAGAGCGCCGCGAGGCGACCTTGGCCATGTAGAAGCCGACCGGGAGCGCGATCAGGCAGTCGATGAGCGTCACCAGGAGAGCCACCCCGATGGTGCGCAGGGTGACGGTCCGGTAGAGCGCCTGACCGGTGATCTCGCGGATGTTGTCGAGGGTGAAGGTGCGCTCGAGCTCGTTGGTGAAGGAGTCGATCGTCCAGAAGGCCGTCACCAGCAACGCGGCGAGGGCGACGACGTAGACGAGCACCAGCCAGGTGAGGGGTGCGGCCAGCAGGAGGCCGAGGCGGATCCCCGGCCTCCTGCTGAGCGTGCTGCTGACAGAGCTCAAGGTCACCCCTTGATCTCTGCCCAGGCCTTGGTCCAGTCCTGGTAGTCGGTGCACTTCACGTCGGTCCGGCCGTCCAGGCACTTCTCGATCGGCGTGTTCCAGAACCAGATCTGCTCGGCGTACTCCTCATCGCCGGCGTGGTAGGTCTCGCAGTGACCCTCGGAGGCGAACTCGCAGGCCTTGTCCGAGTTGGGGGCCTCACCGAAGTACTCCGTCGCCTGGGCGTTGATCTCCGGGTCGGCGATGTGGTTGAGCCAGGCGTAGGCGCAGTTGGGCGACTTCGCGTTCGAGGAGATCATCCAGGTGTCGTTCCACCCGGTCGCGCCCTCGGACGGGAGGATCGCCTCGACCTTGGCCTTCTTCGGGTCGATCAGGTTGGCGATCACCTGCCAGGTGGTGCCGACCACGGTGTCGCCGGTCTCGAAGGAGGCCTGCGTCTTGGTGTAGTCGGACCAGTACTCACCGACCGAGGCCCGCTGCGACTTGAGCAGGTCGACGGCCGCGGCGAGCTGCTTCTCGTCGAGGGAGTAGGGGTTCTCGATGCCCAGGTCGGGCTGGTGCGCCATCAGGTAGACCGCGGCGTCGGCGATGTAGATCGGCGAGTCGTACGCGGTGACCTGGCCCTTGTGCTGGGGCCCGTCCTCGAAGACCGCCTTCCACGAGGTCGGGGCCGGGGTGACGTCCTCGGTGTTGTACATCAGCAGGTTGGCGCCGTAGCCGTGCGGGATGCCGTAGTTCTTGCCGTCCACGGTGTTCCACTCGCGGTCCTTGAGGAAGTCGTAGATGCCCTCGTAGTTCGGGATCAGGTCGGTGTTGACCTCGGCCGCCTCGCCCGCCGCGACCATGCGCAGGGTGAGGTCGCCGGAGGCGGCCACGACGTCGTACTCGCCCGACTTGGTCAGGTTGAAGGCCTCGTCGGAGGTGCCGTAGACCTTCGAGGTGACCTGACAGCCGGTCTCCTCCTCGAAGCTGGAGACCCAGTCGACCTCGGGGTCGGTCGAGCCGTCCTCGACGTAGCCGGGCCAGGCCAGGATCGAGACCTCGCCCTCGTTCTCGCCGAGCTCCTCGACCGCTCCGGTCGAGGAGTCGCCGTCGTCACCGCCGCAGGCGCTGAGCGTGATCAGGGACAGGGCCGCGAGAGCGCCGCCGATGGTGCGCCTGGCGGCGCTTGTGGTTGGGATGTTTCGCATGGTCAACCTCTCTGGTTTCGTTGGCTCATCGGTGTTGCACGGCACGGGACGAATCGGTGCCCAGGGGGACCAGGTCGCCCGGCGACCAGGAGGCGACCACGCGGTCGCCCCGAGACTCCGGTTCGGCGGCATCGGGGTGCAGCGAGCCACGGCTCTGCTCGAGGGCGACCAGCCTGGTGCCGTCCTCGAGCTCGATGTGGACCCGATGCCCGGTGCCGATGTAGATGGACTCGGTGATCACCCCGGCGGCGGTCATCGCGCCGACCGGGGCGCCCGCGGCCTCCTTCGACAGCAGGATCTTCTCGGGCCGCAGCGCGAACGCGCCGTCCATCTTCAGCATTCGCTTCGACGCCTGCTCGTCGAAGACGTTCGAGGTGCCGACGAAGTCGGCGACGTATTGCGAGGTGGGCCGCTCGTAGATCTCCTTCGGCGTGCCCAGCTGCACGATCTGGCCGCTGTCGAAGACCGCGATCCGGTCGCTGAGGGTGAGCGCCTCCTCCTGGTCGTGGGTGACGAAGACGAAGGTGATCCCCAGCTCGCGCTGGATCTGCTTGAGCTCGACCTGCATCTGCTCGCGGAGCTTGAGGTCGAGCGCGCCGAGCGGCTCGTCGAGGAGGAGCACCCGAGGACGTACGACGATGGCGCGGGCGAGCGCCACCCGCTGCCGCTGCCCACCGGAGAGCTCGGTCGGCTTCCGGTTCGCGACGTGCCCCAGGCGCACCATCTCCAGGGCCTCGCGTGCCCGGGAGCTGCGCTCGGCCTTCGGAACGCCACGCACGCGCAGGCCGTACGCCACGTTCTCGAGCACGTTGAAGTGCGGGAAGAGGGCGTAGTCCTGGAAGACGGTGGTGACATCGCGGTCGAAGGGCGCCAGGGCGGTGACGTCCTCGCTGCCGAGGCGGATGGTGCCGGAGTCGGCGTGCTCGAATCCGGCGATCAGGCGCAGCACCGTCGTCTTCCCGGAGCCGGACGGTCCGAGCATCGAGAAGAACTCACCATCGCCGATGGTCAGGTCGAGGGCGTCGACAGCCATCACGTCGCCGTAGGCCTTGGTCACGGCTTCGAGCTGGATCTGCGGAGATTCGGTCGGTCCCATTGTTGAATCATATGGAACCAGATCTTAGATTTTAAAGGGTATCTCCGTAAGTTCTTTGTAAACCCACTCGAAGGAGGAGCCCGATCGTGGCCAACGCCCGTGCGACGACCTCGCGCGCCCGGTCGGCGATCTTCGCGCCGATCGGCGACGAAGGCAGAGCCGTACGTGTCGAGAACCGTCTGGCGGAGGCGATCCGCTCGGGCGTGCTCGCCGACGGTGACCGGCTCCCGAGCGAGCTCGAGCTCGCCCAGATGCTGGGCGTGGCGACGGTGACCGCCCGGGAGGCCCTGGTCTCCCTGCGGGCACAGGGCCTGGTGGTGACGACCCGTGGACGTGGGGGTGGCTCCTTCGTGCGCGCTCCCGATCCCGGCGACGTCGTGAAGGGGCGGCTGGCGACCATGTCGCGCGTGGAGCTGCGCGACCGGGCCAGTCTCTATCAGGTGGTGCTGACCGGCTGTGCCGAGCTCGCGGCCGAACGAGCGGCCCCCGACGAGGTCGAGGACCTCCAGGACCTGCTGATCCCGCTTGATGGGGACGACGTCGGCCGGTGGCGCGACGCCGAGAGCGAGCTCTATCTCTCCGTGGCGGCGCTGACCCAGTCGGCGCGGCTCACCCGGGAGGTGGTGCGACAGGAGGCCGACTTCGGTACGTTGCTGCGAGTGCCGCTGAGCGAGTCGGACTTCCGTCACGCCTCCGCTGCGCGGCACCGGGCGCTCGTCGCCGCGCTGGAGGGGGGAGATGTCGCCGCGGCGCGGGGGAGCGTACGCGACCACGTGACCCACGCCGTTGAACGTCTGACCGAGATCCATGAGGTGGTACGACCATGAACATCGATGTGTCGGCCGCCTGTGCTGCCCGGATCGAGCAGCACTTCGGTTCCATCCTCGCCGAGCTCGAGCGGGTGCGCGCCGAGGTCGGTGCCCTCTTCGCCGCGGGACCGGTAACCTCGGACGCGCTGATCGCGCAGGTCGAGACGGGGACGCTGGCCTTTCTCCAGGACCCGAACCTCCTGGGCGGCGGGTTCGTCGTCGCACCGGACGCGCTCGCCGACCGGCGGCTCTATCTGGCCTGGTGGCAGGGCCCGGGCCGGGACTTTCTCGGCGAGGCCGAGGTGCCGGCGACGGGGGAGGCCATCGACTACACGCGTCAGCCGTGGTTCCGGGTGCCGGAGCGCACCGGCGAGCTCTACGTCGCCGGCCCCTACGTCGACTTCATCTGCGCCGACGAGTACGTCCTGACGACCACGCTGCCGGTCTACGCGGGCGGCCGGATGGTCGGCGTCGCGGGCGCCGACAGCTCGGTCGAGACCCTGGAGACGATGTTGCTGCCCGGCCTGCGCGAGGTCGGCGCGACGTTGGTCAACTCGCACGGCCGGGTCGTCGTCTCCGCCGACCCGCACCTGGCCACCGGCGAGGCACTGAACGACGTCCCCGCCGAGGCCCGTGCCGGGCGGCTGCTGTCGGTGGTCCGGCGCTCCGCGGACGGTCCTGGCGAGCAGATGACACTCGCCGGCTGGCCCTCCTGAGGCTCTCCCGTCCCGACGGCGTGGCCGGAAATCTTTCGACGTCAACTAGTTTCGTGGACGTTGCGGCGGAGATATTGCTGTTGTGGGTACGCTGTCGCCGTGACTGCACCTGAGATCGAGGCCACGGACCGTAAAATCCTCCAGCTTCTTGCGGAGGACGGCCGGATGTCCTACACAGACCTGGGCAAGGCGACCGGCCTGTCGACCTCCGCGGTGCACCAGCGCGTCAAGCGGCTCGAGCAGCGTGGCCTCATCACCGGCTACGGCGCCACCGTCAACTACGCGGCGATCGGCGTGCCGCTGACCGCGTTCGTCGCGGTGCAGCCGATGGACCCCTCACAGCCCGACGACTGCCCCGAGCGCGTCGCCGACCTCAACGAGGTCGAGGCCTGCTGGTCGATCGCAGGCGTCGAGTCCTACATGCTCAAGGTGCGCGTCGCCACGCCCGAGGCGCTCGAGGAGCTGCTCGGCCGGATCCGCTCGGTCGCCAACGTGTCCACGCGCACCACGATCGCGATGTACACCTACTACGAGCACCGCCCGACCATGACGCACTGAGACCCGGCGACCAGCGCCGGGTCCCAGTCGCTCGGGGTCACTCCCCGTGCGTACGCCACCACTCCTGGCCCGACTCGGGCAGGGTGTGGATCGGGTCGTAGTACTCGTAGGTCCTGGTCAGCGCCTCGGAGTCCGACGCCTCGATCGAGGTGCGGTAGTTCTTGGTCCAGTAGGAGATGCCGCGCTCGGTGTCGTAGTCGGCGATCTGGTGGACCCAGCGCTTGCCGACGAAAGGTACGTCGCAGACGATGCGCGGAGTGGCGAACCCGGGCAGATAACCCATGATGTCGTGCTGCATCCGCTGGGCCTCGGCGACCGAGACCCGCCAGTGCTCGCTGAACGGGATCATGTCGCACATGTAGAAGTAGTAGGGCATGATCTGCGCGCCGTCGAGCAGGCGGAAGCTCAGGTCGAGCAGGCTGTGGCTGTCGGCGTTGACGCCGGCGAGCAGCACTCCCTGGTTGCGTACGTCGCGCACGCCGGCCGCCAGCAGCGCCTTGGACGCCTCGGCGACCAGGGGAGTGACCGAGTTGGCGTGGTTGGCGTGGGTGTGGATCGCCAGGGAGACACCGCGCTCGCGGGCGATGGTCGTCACCCGGTTCATCCCCTCCAGGAGCGGCTCCTGGAGCCAGTGCTGGGGGAGACCGATCAGGCCCTTGGTTGCCAGCCGGATGTCGCGGATGTTGTCGATCGCCATCAGCTTGGTGAGGAAGTCCTCCAGCCGCGGCCAGGGCAGGTTGGCGACGTCGCCGCCGGAGACCACCACGTCGCGCACCTGCGGGGTGTTGCGAAGGTATTCGAGCATCGCCTCGTGGCGGTCGACCGGCTTGCCGGTGAGCTTGAGCTTGTCGATGACCGGGGTCGAGTTCCCGACCAGGTCCATCCGGGTGCAGTGGCCGCAGTACTGCGGGCAGGTGGAGAGCAGCTCGGCGAGCACCTTGGTCGGGTAACGGTGGGTCAGCCCCTCGGCGACCCACATGTCGTGCTCGTGCAGCGAGTCGCGGCTCGCCTGCGGGTGTGAGGGCCAGTCGGTGCGGCGGTCGGAGAAGACCGGGATCATATAGTGACGGATCGGGTCGGCGTAGAAAGCGGCGGTGAACTCCTCGCCCGCCGAGGCGCCGGAGGGGACCATCGTGTTGACCATCTGGGGCGGCACCAGCATCGACATCGTCGCCCGCTCCGCCATGTCGCGCTCGAGGTCGGCGTAGAAACGCTCGTCGAGAAGATCGCCCATCAGGGCGCGCATCTGGCGGACGTTCTTGATGCAGTTGACCCGCTGCCACTGCACGTCGCGCCACTGCTCCTCGGTCACGTCGGCCCACCCCGGGAACCGGGTCCAGTCGGGCTCGACCAGCTCGACGCGCTGGTAGGCGTAGGGCTGTCCGTCTCGGGTCGTGGGCTCGATGGTTGCCGTCATGTTCTCCACCATAGCGGGAGATCCTCCGGTGGTTGCAAGCCTAGGCCGCAATTCTTCCATCAGCCGCTGGTAGGGTCCGGCGTGAGATGCACGCAAGGAGGCGTACGACGATGACCACTTCTGACCCGACAGGCCTGCACCGGGTGCTCGACGAGCCGGTGAACGGCTCGTTGCCGCTGCCCCAGGCAGCCCGCAGACTCGAGACACGAAAGACGTTGTGGCCCGACGAGGTGCGGATCCGGGTGGAGCGGCTGAACCTGGACGCCGCCTCGTTCCGGCAGCTGGAGTCCGCACACGACGGCGACGGAGTGGCCGTACGCCGCGAGGTTCTCGACATCGTCGCCGATCGCGGCAAGATGCAGAACCCGGTGACCGGGTCGGGCGGCATGCTCGTCGGTGTCGTCGAGGAGGTCGGCGCCGAGTCGCCTCTGGGGCTGAAGGTCGGGGACAAGGTCGCGACGCTGGTGTCGCTGACCCTGACGCCGTTGGTGATCGAGGACGGCCTCGCGCGTTGGACCGGCGAGGACGAGCAGGTGCCGTGCGACGGCTACGCCATCCTGTTCGGCCGCTCGATCGCCGCGGTTCTTCCCGACGACCTCGCTCCCGAGCTCGCGCTGTCGGTGATGGACGTGTGCGGCGCACCGGCGCTGACCCGGCGGGTCGTCGCCGAGCGCTACACCGGTGGAGTGGTCGCCGTGATCGGTGGCGGCGGCAAGTCCGGCTCGCTCTCGCTGGCCGCGGCCCGCGACGCGGGTGCCGGCCACCTGATCGGCATCGTCCCGACAGAGGCCGAGGCGTCGCGACTTCGTGAGGCGGACCTCGCCGACGAGGTCGTGGTGGCCGACGCCCGCAACCCGGTGGCGCTGCGTGACGCGGTCGCCAAGGCCGGCGGCCCCGCCGACGTCACCGTGGTGTGCGTGGACGTGCCAGGCTGCGAGGGCGGCGCCATTCTGGCCACCGCCGACCGGGGCACGGTCGTCTTCTTCTCGATGGCGACCTCCTTCTCCGCCGCCGCGCTCGGCGCCGAGGGTCTGGCCGCCGACGTCACGATGCTCGTCGGCAACGGGTACGTCCCCGGGCATGCCGCGTACGCCCTGGATCTTCTCCGGGCGAACCCGGGCGTCCGGACGCTCTTCGAGGGCAGACTGGCGCCGTGACCCGCATCCTGCTGCGCAACGGTGTGATCCACACCGGCCTGGCCACGGGCGGACCGGCCTCGGCGATGGCCGTCGAGGACGGGCGCATCGTCTGGACCGGCACCGACCCCACTGTGTTCATGAGAGCTGGTTTCGCGAGTCCCGACGAGGTGGTCGACCTCGACGGGCGGCTGATCACGCCGGCCTTCGTCGACAGCCATGTCCACGTTGTCGAGACCGGTGAGCAGATCCTCGGCCTCGACCTCGTCGGCGCGCCCAGCCGGGATGCGGTGCTCGAGAAGCTCGCCACCTACGTCACGGGCCTGACCCCCGACGCCCTGGTCATCGCCCAGGGCTGGGACGAGTCGCTCTGGCCCGACCCGACCCTGCCGACCGCAGCCGAGCTCGACCGCGCCTCGGGCGGGCGCAAGGTCTATCTCAACCGCATCGACGGCCACTCCGCTGTGGTGTCCAGTGCACTGATGACCGAGGTGCCCGGGATCACCGGGCTCGTGGGCTGGACGCCGGACGGACGAGTGGAGCGGGAGGCGTTGCGTGCGCTGCTGCCGCTGCTGACCGACCTCACACCCGCCGGCGACGCCGAGCGTGGTGCTCGTGCGGCGTTGCAGAGCATGGCCGCCCTGGGCATCGGTGCCTTCCACGACAACGCGGGGCCCGACATCGGCCCCGAGTCGGACCTGACGGCCGTCCAGTCCGAAGCCGCGGCGATCGGCCTGCACGGCACCTACTACTGGGGCGCCCACCTCGGCTTCGACGACCTGGACCGACTCGACGACCTCTCCGGCCTCGCCGGCGACCTCAGCGCGGACGGCTCGATCGGGTCCCGAAGCGCGGCCATGACCAGCGACTACGCCGACCTGGCCGGCCACCGTGGCCACGCCTACCTCGCCCCGGAGCAGATGGCCGAGCACATCATCGGCTGCACCCGGCGCGGCGTACAGGCCGGCTTCCACTGCATCGGCGACCAGGCGATCGACAACATCGCCCGGGCGTTCCGGCTCGCCGCCCGAACGCTCGGCCGCGAGGTGGTGAGAGCCCGTCGCCACCGGCTCGAGCACTGCGAGCTGCCCTCGCCGGCCGCGATCGAGACCTTCGCCGACCTGGGCGTGATCGCGAGCGTGCAGCCGATGTTCGACGGTCTGTGGGGCGGCCCCGACCGGATGTACGCCGCCCGGCTGGGGGAGCGCTGGCAGGAGATGAACCCGTTCCGGACCCTGCTCGACGCCGGCGTACGCCTCGCCTTCGGCTCCGACTCGCCGGTCACGCCGCTGGACCCGTGGGCCGCCGTCCACGCGGCCGTTCACCACCGCACGCCCGGCCAGGGCATCACCCCGGCCGAGGCGTTCGCGGCCCACACCGCCGGCGGCTGGTACGCGGCCGGCATCGACGACACCGGCACGCTCGCCGTCGGCCAGCGGGCGACGTACGCCGTGTGGGACCGCACCGCGTTCCCCGACCTGACCGCACCCGACGTCGCCGACGTCACCACTGCCTGCCTGCAGACCGTCGTCGACGGCAGGACCGTATTCGAGAAGGACCGATCCGAGAAGGAGGGTGTCCGGTGAGACTGGATCTGGACCCACGCACGATCGCCCAGGCCCGCGCGCTGGCCGCGAAGGTCGGCGACCCGATCGTCGAGATGGCCACCAAGCACACCACCGTCGCCGTCGAGCGGGCCACGCTACGGCTGGCCGGGCTCGCCGGTGCCGACCCGGACGGCACCCCGTGGGTCAACCGCCTGGTCGACGCGGTGCGCGCCGACATCGGGCTGGAACACGGGGTCGCGCTGCCGGTCTGGCAGGCGCTGGCCAGCTATGGCAACGACCTCTCGCGCCTCGCCGAGGAGGCCGCCGCCGGCCAGGTGACGTTCCGCCTGCCCGAGGGCGCCGAGGCCGAGCTGGCCGCGAAGCACGCCCGAGAGGCGGTCGGGGTCGGCATCGCCCGGCTCGACGCCAGCCGGGTGGCGCGCGAGCGGATGATCGCCGAGATCGGCGACGCGCCCCGCAAGCCGTGGATCTACCTGATCGTGGCCACCGGCGACATCTACGAGGACATCCCGCAGGCGCAGGCGGCCGCGCGCGAGGGCGCCGACATCATCGCGGTCATCCGCTCAACCGGCCAGTCGCTCCTCGACTACGTGCCCGAGGGCGCCACCCGAGAGGGGTTCGCCGGGACGTACGCGACTCAGGAGAACTTCCGGCTGATGCGCGCGGCCCTCGACGAGACCAGCCGTGAGCTCGGCCGCTACGTCCGGCTCACCAACTACGCGAGCGGGCTGTGCATGCCCGAGATCGCGGCGCTGGCGGGCATGGAGCGTCTCGACATGATGCTCAACGACTCGATGTACGGGATCCTGTTCCGCGACATCAACCCGGTGCGTACGTTCGTCGACCAACGGCTCTCGCGCCAGATCCACGCGCGGGCGGGGATCATCATCAACACCGGCGAGGACAACTACCTCACCACCGCTGACGCGGTGGAGGCGGCGCACACCGTCACCACGAGCCAGCTGCTCAACGAGTACTTCGCCAAGGAGGCCGGCCTCGAGGACTGGCAGCTGGGTCTGGGCCACGCCTTCGAGATCAACCCCGACGTGCCGGACTCGTTCCGCCTCGAGCTCGCCCACGCGCTGCTGGCGAAGACGATCTTCCCCGACGCCCCGCTGAAGTGGATGCCCCCGACCCGGCACATGACCGGCGACATCTTCAAGGGCTACCTGCTCGACGGGTTCTTCAACCTGGCGGGCGCGATGACCGACCAGGGCATCCTGCTGGTCGGGATGATGACCGAGGCGGTCGTGACCCCCTGGCTCTCCGACCGCGACCTGGCCCTGCAGAACGTCCGGTACGTGATGGATGCGGCCGGGCGCCTCGGCGAGGACTTCCACCCGGCTCCCGACGGGTTCATCGCCAACCGGGCCCGCGAGGTCCTGGGGGAGTCGATCGACCTGCTCGGGAAGATCATCGACGAGCCCAACGGGCTGCTCGACGCGATCGCGGACGGCACCTTCGGCCTGATGAAGCGCCCCGCCGACGCCGGCAAGGGCCTCGAGGGCGTGGCCGAGAAGTCCTCGGCCTACTACAACCCGGCTAGCGACATCCTGGAGGGAAAGTGAGCATCATCAGGCCGTACGGCGACACCACGGGCGACGGGATGGTGCAGGTCTCCTTCACGCTGCCGATCAAGCACAGCAAGGTCGCCGACGGCGCCGCGCTGCAGCTGGCCAACAAGATGGGCATGGAGCCGGCGATGGTCGTCCACTCCAAGCCGATGGGCGACGACTTCACCTTCTTCGTCGTCTACGGACAGGTGAACCACCTCGTCGACACCGACAAGGTGCAGGTCGTCGAGCGTGACTTCCCGCTGCTGACGCCGAAGGAGGCCAACGCGGTGATCAAGGAGACGCTGCGGCGTCCGATGGTCGTCGTCGGCGCCTGCATCGGCACCGACGCCCACACGGTCGGGATCGACGCGATCCTCAACATCAAGGGCTTCGCGGGGGAGAAGGGCCTGGAGTACTACAAGGAGATCGAGGTCGTGAACCTCGGCGCCCAGGTCTCGGTGCCCTCCCTTGTCGAGGCCGCCGTCACCCGAGGTGCCGACGCCGTTCTCGTCTCCCAGGTCGTCACCCAGCGCGACGCGCACCTGCTCAACACCCGGGAGATGTCGGCGGCGTTCCGCGAGGCCTATCCGGCGGGGGAGCGGCCGCTCCTGGTCGCCGGTGGTCCACGATTCGACGAGTCGATGACCACCGAGCTCGGCGTCGACCGCATCTTCGGCCGCGGCACCACCCCCGCCGAGGTCGCCTCCTACCTCGTCCACCGCACCACCTCGAAGGAGCCCGCCGCATGACGTCACCGGAGATCGGTACGAAGGTCGTCCACCGCCGCTACGTCCCCTACTCGCACGCCCACTACGCCGGGAACCTGGTCGACGGGGCCTACAGCCTCGGTCTCTTCGGCGACGTCGCGACCGAGATGTGCATCCTCACCGACGGTGACGAAGGTCTGTTCGCCTCCTACGACGACGTGCAGTTCAAGGCACCCGTGCGTGCCGGCGACGTCCTGGAGATCACCTGCGAGCTGATCAAGGCCGGGACCCGGTCGCGGGTGATGGCGTTTGCGGTGCACGTCGTGGCCCGAGGAGCCGCGACCGAGGCTCGTCCAGGGGCTGCTGAGGTACTGGGGGAGCCGCTGCTCGCGACCTCCGCGCGAGGTACTGTCGTCGTTCCCTGAGTGCCGTAACGAGTACGTGAAGACGACACGCCGAGGATCCTCGCGAATTCTTCACTTTCTCGCGCCCGACAGGCTGTGGCTGACCTGCGAAAACATCTGTTTCCGCAGGTCAGGGCCGTGTTGACTTCCGCAGAGTCATCGGGTGATGGTGGCAGCGTTCGCCCATGCAGAGTTGCGGCCGGCGGACCGGCGCTCGACGAATCGGGTCGGGGGGTGTCGAGCCAGGCATGCCTTCGACACGTTTTCGTGGGCGCGGTCAACGGCCGCGAGGGCAACGCGGGAGGGCCGAGGCGCCCTTAGACAACGATCGTCCCCTTGCCTCCAGCAGGGATCGGAACGGCCCGAAGATCGTCTTGGTGCTCCCGCGACTCTGCTGATTGGCATTCGAGCATGTGACCAACGGCCGGATATCCTGTGATCTCCACCCCCATTCCTTGACAAGGCCGGCGTACGTGACGAACGAGCAGCTTCCTCCCTGGACCGAGATCGGTCGGGCGGTGATGGTCATCCCGACCTACAACGAGGCGGACAACCTCGCCTGGATCGTCGGGCGGCTACGCAAGGCGCAGCCACGTCTCGATGTCCTGGTCGTCGACGACGGCTCACCCGACGGCACCGGCACGATCGCCAACGAGCTGGCCGACAACGACGACCAGATCCACGTGCTGCACCGCACCGAGAAGGCCGGGCTGGGGGCTGCCTACCTGCACGGGTTCGGATGGGCCCTGGAGCAGGGCTACGACGTCGTGGGGGAGATGGACGCCGACGGCTCGCACCAGCCCGAGGAGCTCCACCTGCTGCTGGAGGCGCTCACCTCTGCCGACCTGGTGATCGGCGCTCGCTGGATTCGCGGCGGCTCGGTGGTCAACTGGCCGATGTCGCGGCGCCTGCTCTCGGTCGGCGGCAACTTCTACGTCCGGCTCCTGCTCGGCATCGGCGTCCACGACGCCACCGCGGGCTACCGCCTCTTCCGGCGTACGACGCTGGAGAAGCTGCAGCTGAACAGCGTCGAGTCGACCGGCTATGTCTTCCAGACCGAGATGGTGACGCGTACGCTGCGGGCCGGCCTCACCGTCAAGGAGGTCCCGATCCAGTTCATCGAGCGGGTCCGGGGCGAGTCGAAGATGAGCCCCGGGGTCGCCGCCGAGTCGATGCGCCGGGTGACCCGCTGGGGCCTGGCCGAACGCCGCGACCAGCTGCTCCGCCTGCTGCGCCGCTTCGGCCTGGACCGTCTCGCGGGAGGCCGTCGATGACCACGCGACGCCGCCGGTTCTCCTGGGTGCTGGTGCTTCTGTTCCTGGTGATGCCGCTGGCCGAGCTGTTCGTGCTCATCCAGGTCGGCCAGGTCATCGGCGTGTGGTGGACGATCCTGCTGCTGATCGCCGACTCGATCTTCGGTGCCTGGCTGATGCGCCGCGAAGGCTCCCGTGCCTGGTCCGCGCTGTCGACGGCGCTGTCCACCGGCAAGCTACCGTCCAACGAGATCGCCGACGGCGCGCTGATCCTGCTCGGTGGCGCGATGATGCTCAGCCCCGGTTTCGTGACCGACATCTTCGGCATCGTGCTGATCCTGCCGTTCACCCGGCCGTTCTTCCGCCGCATCCTGGCCACCATCGTGCAGAAGCGCCTGGTCACCGCGACGATGCCCTCCACGTTCGGGCCCGGAGCCCGGCCCCGTAACGATGACATCGTCACCGGCGAGGTCATCGACAGGGACAAGGCCTGAGATACGCCGACGGCGGCCCTCCGTGATGGAAGGCCGCCGTCGGCGTATCTGGCTGTGTCAGAAGTCAGGCGTTCGCCTTCTTCTTCCCCGGTCCCTTGCGGTGCAGGTGAGCCGGGCCGATCTCGCCACCACGAAGCAGGTCGAGGCGCTCCTTGAGGATGTCCTCGAGCTCCTTCTCCGAGCGCCGCTCCAGGAGCATGTCCCAGTGCGTACGCGCCGGCTTCTCGGCCTTCTCCTCCGGCTTGGCGCCGGAGAGGTTGAGAGCCTCCATGCCGCAGCGCGGGCACTCCCAGATGGCCGGAACCTCGGCCTCGTCCGACATCGTGATCTCGAAGTCGTGACCCTGCGGGCAGCGGTACGCCACCTGCTGACGACCCGCGAACTCGATCCCGCGTTCGTCCTCAAAACTTTGTCCGCCCAGTCGGGCGCCGCGCAACGTGCGCTCGGCCATGAAGCACCTCCTGAGTCGATCGTCCCCCGTTGAATGAGCTGAAGAGCGAGGCGGTCTGCGGACTCATGACGCAGGCCGTCTGGCCTCTTCACATCGTCAACGGTACAGAGGAGGTGATGATTCCGTGAAATGTAGAGATCGTCGCCGTGTTGTTCGACACAGGACCCGCCTGACCTGCGAATCTCCCTGAGAAAGTCCTGAGCGGCCGATGTCTCGAAACCGCCAGCCGCTGAGCACGCTCTCACACGCGCTGAGGCGCTCGGTTGCCCGCCTGCTCGATGCCCTTCGCGGTGTTCACCAGTGCCAGCAGGCCGCCACCGACGACGAAGAACGCGATCAGTGCCAGGATCGCCGGCCGGTAGGAGTCGGTGAGCTGGTAGACGAGTCCGAAGACCAGGGTGCCCATCCAGGAGGTGCCGCGGTCCATGGCGTGGTAGAGGCTGAAGTACTCCGCCTCCTTGCCTGCCGGGATGAACAGCGAGAAGTAGGACCGGGCCAGCGCCTGGGTGCCGCCCATGACCAATCCGATCCCGACCGCGACGACCAGGAGCGGCACCAGGGTCTGCTCCGGTACGAAGTAGGCCGCGACGACGATGACCATCCAGCCGCCCAGACCGCCGAGGATCACCCGCTTGGCGCCGAAGCTCTTGGCCAGCCGGCCGAAGAAGACCGCCCCGCCGACCGCCACGAACTGCACCAGCAGATAGATGCCGAGCATCGTGCCGGTCTCGAACCCGAGCTCCTCGACCCCGTAGATCGACGCCGAGCTGATCACCGTCTGGATGCCGTCGTTGAAGAAGAGGTACGCCAGCAGGAAGGTCAGCGCGACCGGATACTGCGGCAGCTCGCGCAGCGTCACGAACAGCTGGCCGAAGGAGCGCGCCACGACACCGCCGGAGACGTCCTCGACGTCGGCGGGCTCGCGCCGGCGGATCCGGCGCCACGGGATGATGATGAACCCCGCCCACCACAGCCCGGCCGAGAGCATCGAGATCCGCACCGCCAGCGCCGTCCCGAGCCCGAGGGGATCGGCGAAGGTGACCAGGAGGAAGTTGACGGCGAGCAGGAGCCCACCACCGGCGTACCCGTAGGCCCAGCCGATCGAGGAGACCCGGTCGCGCTCGTCCTCGGTCGAGATCAGCGGAAGGATCGAGTCGCTGACCACCACCGCCGCACCCGCGCACAGGTTGGCGATGATGAACATGATCGAGCCGAACCACCAGTTGTCCCCGGTCATGAAGAACAACAGCGCCGCGCAGAGCGCGCCGGCCCAGGCGAACCCGGCCATCAGGTCCGGCTTGCGCGAGGTGCGGTCGGCGATCGCGCCGACCAGCGGGTAGATGATCGCCGACAGGATCGTCGAGAACGTGATCACGAACGACGGCAGCGCGCCGGGCGCAATCGAGAGCCCGAGCACGTCGATGCGGTTGTCGACGGCGGCGGCCTTCGCGATCTCGATCAGGTAGGGCGCGAACAGGACACCGGCCACCGTCGTCTGGAAGGCGGAGACGGCCCAGTCGGTGAAGAACCAGCCCTTCTGCTCCCGCGCCCGCTCGACCGGCGTGAAGTCGCCGATCCCGGCTGATGTGGTCACTTCTCGGGCTCCTCATCGTTCGGTCTCGCTCCGGTCGGAGCAGCCTCCCACAGGCCACGCTCTTCCAGGAACGCTTTCAGGACGTCGGTTCGGTCGGTCATCAGCCCGTCGACGTCGCGATCGAGCAAACGCTCCATCTCAGCCGGATCGTCGACGGTCCAGACGTGGACCTCCTTGCCGGCCTTGTGGGCGCGGCGGACGAAACCGCGCGACGCGACCCGGATCGAGAGCGGGCCACGGAGATGCTGGTGGTGCGGGATCTGGAAGGCGTCGAAGCGCGACCCGACGAGGCGCTTGGCGATCCCGGTGGTCGGCGCCAGCAGGTAGGCGAGCACCTCACGTGGATGCGCCGAGGTTCGCACCCGCCCCTCGGTCAGGCGGCGGAACGCCTTCAGCCGCCTGACCGAGAACGAGCCGACGATGACCTTGTCCTCGTGGTCGGTCGCGGCGAGCAGCTCGGCCACCGCGCCGACCGAGCCGTCGGACTTGAGATCGATGTTGAAGGTGACCTCCGGGAACGCCTCGAAGAGCTCAGCCAGCGTCGGCACCCCGTGGACACCGCCGATCCGGGCGGCCTTCACCTCGGCGTACGTCATCTCCGCGATCAGCCCGCTGACGTCTGTCACCCGGTCGAGCGCCTCGTCGTGGAAGGCGAGCAGCACACCGTCGCGGGTGACGTGGACGTCGGTCTCGAGATGGGTGTAGCCGAGCTCCACCGCATGCCGGAACGCCTCCATGGTGTTCTCCATCCCGACCAGGTCGGGATGGAGCGCTCCACCACGGTGCGCATAGGCGCGTACGCGTCGTTGCTGCTCCCTCACGGGGAGCATCTAACCACCCGTGAGGGCTGCTTCACATGAGCACTGGTGCTCATGTGAACTCACAGCGTAGATCTCGACACGCCCGTCGCGTCTGCTTGCTTCGCGGCGCAGACGCGGGGCTGCTCGATCTCTTCGCCGACGGTGCTCGCGGCTTCGCACGCGAGCACCTGGCTCAGATGTCGCGGAAGGCGGTGATGTTCGCGCCGAGCTGGTTGAGCCGCTCGGCGAGATCCTCGTAGCCGCGGGCGATGACGTAGGTCGAGCGGAGCACCGAAGTGCCCTTCGAGGCGAGCATCGCGAGCAGCACGACGACGGCGGGACGCAGCGCCGGCGGGCAGACGATCTCGGTGCCGGAGAAGTGGGTCGGCCCCTCGATCATCACCCGGTGCGGGTCCATCAGCGTGACGTTGCCGCCGAGCTTGTTGAGCTCGGTCAGGTAGATCGCCCGGTTCTCGTAGACCCAGTCGTGCAGCAGCGTCTGACCCTGCGCCACCGCCGCGATCGCGGCGAAGAACGGCAGGTTGTCGATGTTGAGGCCGGGGAAGGGGAGCGGGTGGATCTTGTCCAGCGGCGCGTGCAGGACCGAGTGCTTGGTGGTGATGTCGACCAGGCGGGTCTTACCGTTGAGCGCCAGGTACTCCTCGGAGAGGGTGTAGTTGAAGCCCATCTCCTCCAGCGTCGCCAGCTCGATCTCCATGAACTCGATCGGGACCCGCTTGATGGTGATCTCGGAGTCGGTCACGATCGCGGCGGTCAGCAGCGACATCGCCTCGATCGGGTCCTCGCTCGGCGCGTAGTCGACGTCGACGTCGATGACCTCGCGGCCGGTGACACGCAGCGTGGTGGTGCCGATGCCCTCGACCTCGACACCCAGCTTCTGCAGGTAGAAGCAGAGGTCCTGGACCATGTAGTTGGACGAGGCGTTGCGGATCACCGTGGTGCCCGGGTGCAGCGCGGCGGCCATCAGGGCGTTCTCGGTGACGGTGTCGCCACGCTCGGTCAGCACGATCGGGCGGCCCGGCTGGATCTCCCGGTTGACGCTGGCGTGGTAGGCGCCGTCGGTGGCCTTGACCTCGAGGCCGAAGGGACGCAGGGCCGACAGGTGCGGCTCGACGGTGCGGGTGCCGAGGTTGCAGCCGCCGGCGTAGGGCAGCTCGAAGACGTCGAGGCGGTGCAGCAGCGGGCCGAGGAACATGATCACCGAGCGCGTACGGCGCGCGGCGGCCTCGTCCACGGCGTCCAGGCGCAGCTCCTTCGGCGGCACGATCTCGAGGTCGTTGTCGTCGTTGAGCCAGCGGGTCTGCACGCCGATCGAGTTGAGCACCTCGATGATGCGGTTGACCTCTTCGATGCGTGCGACCTTGCGCAGCGTCGTACGGCCCCGGTTGAGGAGCGAGCCGACCAGGAGGGCGACCCCGGCGTTCTTCGAGGTCTTGACCGTGATCTCACCCGAGAGTGTCGTCGGGCCGGTGACGCGCAGGTGCGTCGGGCCGGCCCCGATGTCCACGAGGGAGGAGTCCAGAGCGGCACCCACCCGGGCGATCATCTCAAGCGACAGGTTCTGTTGCCCCTGCTCGATGCGGTTGATCGCGCTCTGACTGGTGTTGAGAAGGTCGGCGAGCTGTGCCTGGGTGAGGCCCTTGTGCTTGCGCGCATCGCGAATCAGATTCCCGATACGACCTTTGTATCCGTCGGTCATGGTGCACCACCGTAACTCATATATGAGATAAGCCTGGATTCCCCGCGAAGTGTCGGCGTTTCGTTTCATCTCTGTTGCCTGCGGCTCCAAGGGCCACCATGTGCAACATCTCGTACGCCGGGTGACAGGATGCCACCATGCGCGCGACGACTATCCATGGGGTGGGCGACATCCGCTTCACCCAGGTACCCGATCCTGCCCTGACGAAGCCCACGGACGCCATAGTCAAGGTCGTGGGCTCCTGCATCTGCGGCTCCGATCTGTGGAACTACCGCGGCTCCAACGGTGACATCGACGAGCCGCGCACCATCGGCCACGAGTGCATCGGCGTGATCGAGGAGGTCGGTGCCGACGTACGCGACTTCAGGGCCGGCGACTTCGTGATCGTCCCCTTCGACCACTGCGACAACACCTGCCCGCACTGCCTGGCCGGTGTCCAGTCGGTCTGCGTGAACCTCGGCTTCACGGTCAGCGGTCAGAGCGAGTACGCGTTGGTCACCCAGGCCGACGGCTCGCTGGTCAAGCTCGACGAGACTCCCGACCCGTCGATGTACCCCGACCTGCTCGCGCTCACCGACGTGATGGCCACCGGCTGGCACGCGGCGGTCATGTCGGGCCTCGGTGCCGGAGCCAAGGGCGGCACCGCGGTCGTGGTCGGTGACGGCGCGGTCGGCCTGTGCGGCGTGCTGGCTGCTGCTCAGCTCGGCGCCGAGCGGGTCGTGGCGATGTCGCGCCACGAGGCCCGCCAGGAGATCGCCAAGAAGTTCGGCGCCACCGACATCGTCGCCGCCCGCGGCAAGGAGGGCGAGGCGGCCGTACGCGAGCTCACCGGCGGCGTCGGGGCCGACTACGTCCTGGAGTGCGTCGGCACCGACCAGTCCTTCAAGACGGCCTCCAAGGTGGCCCGCCCGGGGGCGACCGTCGGGTTCGTCGGCGTCCCGCACGACGTCAACCTTCCGGTCAACGCGCTCTTCCGCACCAACGTCGGTCTCAAGGGTGGGATGGCGCCGGTGCGCCGCTACCTCCCCGACCTCCTGCGCCTGACGCTGGAGGGCACGATCAACCCCGGTCTGGTCTTCGACAAGGCGCTGCCGTTCGCGGAGGCCGCGGAGGGCTACCGCCTCATGGACGAGCGGCTCGCGACCAAGGTCCAGCTCACCTACTGAGCCACGCTGATCCCGGGCAGGGGATCGGCCGGGCGCCTCATCTGCAAGACTCGGTCGATGCCCCGCACCGACACCATGCGCCTGCGCCCGCTGTCACCGGGCGACGAACACGTCTTCGCCGACTGGGCACACGATGAGGAGTTCCGGGTGGCCAACGGCTGGCCGGAGCGCGACCGTGACGGTCACCTCCGCCACTGGCGCCGCTTGATCGATTCCCCACCGCCCGAGCTCATCAGGCTCGCGGTGGAGCTCGACGAGGAGGTCGTCGGCTACGCCGATATCCACGGCCTGGCCCCCGACACCCGCGAGCTCGGTATCGCCATCGGCCCCAGCTCACGCTGGGGCCGTGGCCTCGGCCAGCGGGCCATCAAGACCGCGCTCACCTACGGCTTCTCCGTGCTCGACCTGACCCGGATCTGGGCCGAGACGCACGAGACCAACACTCGCGCCAAGAAGCTCTTCGGCACGACCGGCTTCATCGAGACCGGCCGCCACGGCTCCGACACCTACCGCGGCGAGGACGTCAGCCTCGTCCAGTACGCCGTCGAGCGCCCCTACTGACCCCAGCCGAGACGTCACAGGCGTCGGCCGAGACGTCACCTAGGACGGCCGAGACGTCATGCCCTGACGCTTCGGCCGACGTAGCTGACGTCTCGGCTGATGGGGGTGACGGCTGTTCAACCGCTGATGCGTACGGGCTTCTCCTCGGGATAGCCCTCGGGCAGGAGCATGGTGCCGTCCTGGTGGCGGTAGAGGACCTGCCAGTGCCAGTAGAGGTCGTACGCAGCGGGGGACCGCTTCATCTGCTCGGCGTAGGCGCTGACGGCCGCCACGTAGCGGTCGGAGTGGTTGTAGGACCACAGCGCGCCGGCCATGTCGCCGGGTGCGCCGTTGTTGGCGAGCATGCGTCCGGCGGCCATGATCGCGTCGGCGGGGTCGTTGATGTCGCCGCCTGCGCCGTACTGGGCGAAGGTCGAGGGCAGGAACTGCATCGGGCCCTGGGCACCCGCGGTGCTCGTGCCGCGGATGCGGCCCATGCGGGTCTCGACCAGGTGGACGGCCGCGAGGTACTGCCACGGCGTTCCAGTCTCCCGCTGCGCCTTGCGGTAGAGCGGGTGCAGATCGTCCGGCATCGGCGGTGTCAGGATCCGCCAGTCCGGGAGCTCGGGCTGAGGGTCGGTCATGACCATGAGCTCTCGGGCCGCGGCGATGTCCGCCGTGAGCTGGGCCCGGTCGGCGCGGCCGAGCGCGCTCAGCACGGCGTCAGCCTTCGCCTTCGACCCGCGGGCGAGGTCGCGGGCGGTCGTCTGCTCGAACAGCGCGGCCTCACGTACGTCCTCGGCTCCTGGCTTCCCGGCGGCGACCGTCGCCATCGCCTGGGTGAGGCGATCTGCCAGCGGTACCGACGCATCGTCGAGCGGGACCGTCTCCGGTGACGGGGCAGGCGTCGACGGGACGGGCGAGGACGCCGACGGCGTGCCGGCCGGATCCGAAGACGGCTCACCGCCACAGCCGGCGACGAGCGCCAGGGCTGTGGCGGTGGCCAGAGCAACGAGCCGGGTGCGCACGCGTTCGACGCTACCCGACGGTCACTGCGAGCCGCTCTGCCCGATGATGGCCGCGAGCTCGGCCGGCTTGGTCAGCTGCGGCCAGTGTCCCGTGGGCAGGTCGACGAAGGTCGCGTCCTTGTGCTTCGGGATGGCGGCGATCGACTCGGTGCCGTCGGCGATCCACTCCTTCAGATCCGCGGCCGTGTATTCGGGGCAGACGAAGACCGCCGGGACCGAGTAGCGCCGTTCGTCGCCGAGCTCGAAAGGCTCGGAGGTCAGGTTGGCGGGGGAGGGCCGCAGGAGTGCCTCGAAGGCGGCGCGGTCGAGGTCGCGCACGTCGGCCTCGTCGAACTCCTCCCATGGCACCGGCGGCAGGTCGGCGCCGTCTGTCGGGAAGTTCTTGGCCGGGATCATCCCCGGCTCCGCCGGCCAGCCGCCGACGTAGACCACGGCGGCGACCTTGTCGACGCGCGCATCGAGAGCCGCACCGGCCACGGCACAGCCCATCGAGTGACCGACGAGGATCACCGGCGCTGCCGACTCGTCGATGGCAGCCACGACGGCGGCGACCTGGTCGGCGACGTGCACGCCGGATCGGTCGGTCTCGGCCGACTCGAGGCCGGGCAGGGTGAGCGGCCGTGGGGTGTGGCCGGCGTCGGTCAGATGGGGGACGACGAGGTCCCATGAGGAGGCATCCAGCCAGAGGCCGGGTACGAGAACGATGTCCATGAAGCGATCCTCTGCCTGGTTGCGGACGATCTACTTCCGCCACCCGTACCAATCTGAAATTCCCGGCTTTCGAACACAAGAACGGTGACCACCGCAATTGCGGTGGTCACCGTTTCCGGACGCCCGAGACAGCTGACGTCAGGTCGTTCAGCGAGCGCCGGCGACCTCCAGTAGCTCCGCGACCTCGTGGGCGCGGCAGTCGCAGTCGGAGTCGCACGGCAAGAAGCGGTGACGAGCGTGACCGCAGTCGCGGCACGGCATGTCGTGAGAAAGCGTGAAGCTCTGCACCTCAACGGTGTCCCACATAATTAATTCATCCCCCAGAGAATGTTGGTTGGTCCTATATCGGTGAAACTGCATCGGTGAAGCTGCCTGATATGTAACACGATAATCCGCGACTTCGGAAGAGCTCGGACAACACGCCGAGACATTGTTGTCCCTGGTCAGTCGACCGATATGCTTATTCGGTCGACCGATAGATAAACTCATAAGGGGCAGTTGTTGATGCCGTGTGGACGTCCGCTTTACCGGGCGCACGAAGGCGCTCTCGCGTGTTGATCGAATGAGAACAGAACGCAGAACTGCAGGTCACCACCGACAAGGTGGTGTCAGTTCGAGGGCGGTTCCGGAGGGCAGAACGCCCAGAGGCGAAGGTCCCAGCCGCCCTGGCTGACCCGAGGGGGTCGGTGTCCGGGACCTCTTGCAGGGAATCTCGCGGGACTGTTGAGAGTTCTACTAGTCGTGAAGAACATCGGATTCTTGTCTTTCGGCCACTGGACACCGTCGCCCTACTCGCAGACGCAGTCGGCACGGGACGCGCTGATCCAGGGGATCGACCTCGCGGTCGCAGCCGAGGAGCTGGGTGTGGACGGTGCGTACTTCCGGGTCCACCACTTCGCCCGCCAGTACGCCTCGCCCTTCCCGCTGCTGTCCGCGGTCGGCGCCCGCACCTCGAGGATCGAGATCGGCACCGGTGTCATCGACATGCGCTACGAGAACCCCCTCTACATGGCCGAGGACTCGGCGGCCGCCGACCTCATCTCCGGCGAGCGCCTGCAGCTCGGGATCAGCCGCGGCTCACCCGAGCAGGTCATCGACGGATGGCGCTACTTCGGCTACGACCCCGGCGAGAGTGCCTCCGAGGCCGACATGGCCCGTGCTCACACCGAGACGTACCTCAAGATCATCGAGGGGGCGCAGTTCGCCGAGCCCAACCCGCGGCCGATGTTCCCCAACCCACCGGGCAAGCTCCGGGTCGAGCCCTACTCCGAGACCTTGCGCGACCGGATCTGGTGGGGTTCGAGCTCGCTGGCGACCGCCCGCTGGGCGGCGGGTCTCGGGATGAACCTGCAGAGCTCGACCCTGAAGAACGACGAGAACGGCAAGCCGTTCCACATCCAGCAGCGCGAGCAGATCGAGGCCTACCGCGAAGCGTGGAGGGAGGCCGGACACGAGCGTGAGCCACGCGTCTCGGTCTCGCGCTCCATCTTCGCCCTCGTCAACGACGAGGACCGTCGCTACTTCGGTCTCGACCGGCAGACCAAGGACCAGATCGGCAACATCGACGACCAGACCCGCGCGATCTTCGGGCGTTCGTACGCCGCCGAGCCCGACGTCCTGGTCAAGGAGCTCGCCGAGGACGAGGCGATCCAGGCCGCCGACACGCTGCTGCTCACGGTGCCGAACCAGCTCGGCGTCGACTACAACGCACATGCCCTGGAGAGCATCCTGACCCAGGTCGCCCCTGACCTCGGCTGGCGATAGAAACCTGGGGACCGCGCAACTTCCGAGTCACAATAGGGCGCATAATCGTTGTCAACCGCCCCACGTGGCCGCGCCATTGGCTACCGTGCAGGGCGACCGTTATTCAAGGGGGACCCCTGTTGGCCACGTACGCTGAGCTGCTCGACGTCTATCTTCGCGACCCGGGTCCGGAGTCGCTGAGAGCCCTCCGTGAGGCGATCCTGGAAGCTCCGAACTTCCGGCCCGATCTCGAGATCACCGAGATGGTCGCCCCGATGATGTCGGTCGGCGACTACGCCGGCGCGATCGCCGCCGTCCACGTGCTGATGCCTGGCGCGATCTTCAGCCCGTCGGCCCACGCCGCCCTCGCCGACGCACAGCGCGGCCTCGGCAACCTCGAGCAGGCCCAGCGCGAGTCGATCCTGGCCCAGTCCGCGCTCGACAGCATCATCAGCACGGGAGAGGGCACCGAGTCCGAGCCGTGGTCGGTGCTGCGGACCAGCGACGCCTACGACGTGGTGCTGGCCTCGGGCAAGACGCCGCGATCACAGGTCGCTGTCGGCAAGCTCGACCGGATCGTCTGCACCGACTCGACGGTCTGGTTCTTCGACACCAGCAACGACTTCGCCAGAGCCTGACGACAGCGTGCCCAGATCCGCACTGATCACCGGCGCCGCCGCCGGCATCGGCCGGGCGACCGCGCTCCGCTTCGCCCGCGCGGGGTGGCTGGTCGGCGCCTACGACATCGACCTCGACGGCCTGGAGTCCCTGGCGGCCGAGGTCGAGCCGCTCGCCGGCGAGCTGGTCACCGGCACCCTGGACGTACGTGACTCCGCGTCCTGGCAGGCGGCCCTGGACGGGTTCGTCGCCGTGAGCGGCGGCAGTCTCGACGTACTCGTCAACAACGCCGGCATCATCGCGATCGGCAAGTTCGCCGACCTGCCGCTGGATCGGCAGCAGGCGATCATCGACGTCAACGTCAAGGGCATGGTCAACGGCTGCCACCTCGCGCGACCGTTCCTGCGGCCCGGCTCCCACGTCGTCAACCTCGCCTCCGCCTCGGCCATCTACGGCCAGCCGGGCATGGCGATCTACTCCGCCACGAAGTTCGCCGTACGCGGTCTCTCCGAGGCCCTCGACCTGGAGTGGGCCGCCGACGGGATCACGGTGACCGCGCTGTGGCCGCTGTTCGCGGACACCTCGATGGTGTGGGGTCACGACTTCCCGGCGCTGCGGCGGCTCAAGGTCTCGCTCACCCCCGACGATGTCGCCGAGTCCGTCTACGCGGCCGCGACCAGCGGCCACGGCCTGCTCGGCGGCGTCCATCGCGGCGTCGGCACCAAGGCGAGATTCCTGCTCGGCCTCTCCGGAGTAACCCCGAGCTGGGCCAATCGGATGTTCAACCGGCTCATCTCCACCTGACCGGCTCCTCCTGATTGTTCACCGGGTTGTTGCCGGTAGGGACGGTGTGCGTCGGGTTCTTGACGGGACCGGGGCTCACGCTCGGGAGCATGATGAGTCGCACCTTGCGGATTCTGCTCGCCGGGATGGTTGCCGTCGTCCTCGCCTCCGCGGCGTTGAGTGCAGCGACGGCCGACGAGCCCCAGGCCTCTGGTCAGGGGCAGGTGGTGTTCGACCGGCATGAGGTCGCACCCGAGGATGCACGACCGGGTGGTGGCGCGGCGCCGTTCGAGACCGGTGTGGTGATCGTGCTCAACACGCTGCTTCTCGGCGGGCTCGTGGGCGGGATCCTCTGGGGCAGGCGGCGTCTCGGCTGCACCGACTCCGCACTGCCTCGACTGTCCGCATAGCGAGAATTGCGTCTCACTTTTCGGGATTCTGCGCGTACAGTCGATGCATGTCGACCTACACGCATGGCCATCACGAGTCGGTGCTGCGCTCGCACAGGTGGCGTACGGCGGAGAACTCCGCCGCCTACCTGCTGCCGCACCTGAGCCCTGAGCAGCGACTGCTCGACGTGGGTGCCGGGCCGGGGACGATCACGCTCGATCTTGCCGGCCGGGTCGCTCACGTGACCGCGACGGAGATCGGGGAGTCGGAGCTCGAGCTGTCTCGGCGGGCCGCCGAGGCCGGGGGAGTCGCGAACGTCGACTTCCGGGTCGAGGACGTGCACGCGCTGAGCATCGAGGACGATGCCTACGACGTCGTGCACGCGCATCAGGTGCTGCAGCACGTGGCGGACCCGGTGCAGGCGCTGCGGGAGATGCGGCGGGTGACGAAGGCCGGGGGAGTCGTGGCCGTGCGTGACAGTGACTACGCGGCCTTCGTCTGGTGGCCGGAGTCGGCCGAGCTGACCGAGTGGCTGCGCCTCTACCGGCAGGCTGCCCGGGCCAACGGCGCTCAGCCCGACGCGGGCCGGCGGCTGGTCTCCTGGGCACGCGCGGCCGGGTTCGACGATATCGAGGCCACCTCGAGCACCTGGTGCTTCTCCACCCCCGAGGACCGGGCCTGGTGGGGCGGGATGTGGGCGGACAGGTTCACCGATTCTGCGGTCGCCCGGCAGATCGTCGACTCCGGGGACGCCACGACCGCCGACCTCGCCCGGATTGCGGACGGGTGGCGGTCGTGGGCTGAGGCGGATGACGGCTGGTTCTCCGTCCTCCACGGCGAGATCCTGGCGCGCGCCTGAGGGTCGAGCCGAGCCTCAGCGCCGCAGGATCCGCGCCGAGAGCGTGTTGCCGAGCAGCTGGATGACCTGCACGAGCGCGACCAGGATGAGCACGCAGACCCAGGTGACGGTCGGGTCGTACTGGCGGTAGCCGAAGGTCTGGGCGAAGCTGCCCAGACCGCCGCCGGCGATCAGGCCGGCGACCGCCGACATGTCGACGACCGCGACGAAGGCGAAGGTGTAGCCCAGGATGATCGGCGCCAGCGCCTCGGGGAGGACGACGGTGGCGGCGATCCGGGCTCGGCTCGCGCCCATCGCCCGGGCGGCCTCGATGACTCCTGGCGGGACCGTCACGAGGTTCTGCTCGATGATCCGGGCGATGCCGAACATCGCGGCGAGGATCAGCGAGAACACCACCGCCGGCATCCCGATCCCGGTGCCGACGACCAGCCGCGCGGCCGGCTGGACGGCGGCGATGAAGATGATGAACGGGATCGGCCGGAAGAAGTTGACCAAGACGTTGAGGACGACCGATATGACTGCGTTCTCATACAGCCCACCCTTGCGGGTCAGGTAGAGCCCGAGCGCGAGCAGCAGGCCCAGGGTGCCGCCGATCAGCATCGTCAGCGCCACCATGAGCAGCGTCTCGCCGGTGGCCTGCCAGATGTCGGGCCACAGCTCTCCGAGGCGGGTGTCAGTGGGGAGAAGCATCACAGCTCCTTGGCGGGGACGAGGGCGGACAGCTCGCGTACGGCCTCGTCGACCGAGGTCGCAGGACCGTCGAGCGCGAGCGTCAGGTTGCCGAAGGTGGCGCCCTGGATCTCCTCGATGCCGCCGAAGACGAGCTCGAAGGCGACCCCGCGCTCGAGGAGGACCGCGAAGAGGTCGGCCTGGCGGGGACCACCCTCGCGCAGCTCGAGCTTCACGAACCGGCCGGGATGGCGGGACCTCAGCGCGGCCAGCGCGTCGGGGGCGGGCTCGTCGTCGACGACGGTGCCGACGAAGCGCCGGGTCACCGGTTGCCGCGGCGCCGAGAAGACGTCGTAGACCGCTCCGGACTCAACGATCCGCCCGTTCTCCATGACCGCGACGTGGTCGGCGAGCTCGCGGACGACCTCCATCTCGTGGGTGATCGCCACGATGGTGGTGCCGAACTCCTCGTTGACCCGCTTCAGGAGCCGCAGCACCTCGTGGGTGGTCTCCGGGTCGAGCGCGCTGGTCGCCTCGTCGGCGAGGAGGAGGGAGGGGTTGGTGGTCAGCGCGCGGGCGATGCCGACGCGCTGCTTCTGGCCGCCGGAGAGGTTGCGCGGGTAGGTGTGGGCCTTGTCGGGGAGCCCGACGAAGTGGAGCAGCTCGGAGATCCGGCGCTGCTGCTCGGCCTTGGCGACGCCGGCGATCTGCAGCGGGTAGGCCAGGTTGCCCCAGACCGTACGCGACTCGAAGAGGTTGAACTGCTGGAAGATCATCCCGATGCCCAGCCGGATCCGCCGCAGCTGCCGCTCGTGCAGGCCGACCAGCTCGGTGCCCCCGATCTGGATCGAGCCCGAGGTGGCGGGCTCGAGGCCGTTGAGCAGGCGTACCAGCGTGGACTTGCCGGCACCGGAGTAGCCGACGATCGCCTGTACGTCACCAGCGGCGATGTCGAGGTCGACGTCGGCCACGGCGGGCACCTCGTTGCGACCCTTCGCTGCCGGGTAGGTCTTGGTGAGGTTGCGGAGCCGCACCAGCGGCTCCGCAACGGTGGCCGGGTGCGTCACTGACGCTCCTTGACCTGCTTCTCGGTGTCCTCGAGCGACTTCTGCAGGTCCTCGACCGGGATCTTGACGAGCTCGGCGGTGTTGCCGGAGGTCTCGTAGACCCCCTGCTGCACGTCCTCGTTGGTCTGGAAGATCTCGACGAGCTTCTTGTAGGTCGTGTTGTCCTTGTCCTCGGCGCGCGCGGCGAAGATGTTGACGTAGGGGAGCGCCTTGGGGTCGGTGGGGTCGTCGGTGGCGAGCGCGTCCTCGAACTTCAGGCCGGCGTCCTCGACGAAGTCGTTGTTGATGATCGCCGCGGCGACGTCGGGGAGCGAGGAGGCGGTGATCGAGGCCTGGACCGCCCGGACCTTCACCTTGGACGCGGCCGTGTCGACCTCCTTGACGGTGCTGAAGGGCGTGCCGCCGTCGGTCAGCTCGATCAGGCCCTTGGACTGGAGCAGCACCAGGCCGCGGGCCTGGTTGGTCTCGTCGTCGGGGACGATCACGGTCTCGCCGGCCTTGATGTCCTCGAGGCTCTTGTACTTGGAGGAGTAGAGGCCCAGGGGATAGGTCGCGGTCGACCCGAGCGCGATCAGGTCGTCGTCGTTGTTCACGTTGTAGTCGGCCAGGAAGATGATGTGCTGGAACTGGTTGAGGTCCAGCTCGCCCTCCGAGAGCGCCGGGTTGGGCTGGTTGTAGTCCCCGAAGTTCTTGACCTCGAGGTCGATGCCCTCCTCGCGAGCGGCGTCCTGGAAGGTCTTCCAGTAGGGGTCGTCGGCGCCGACGACGCCGAGGGTGACCTTGGTCAGCTCGCTGCCGGAGTCGTCGTCGCGGGTGAGGAAGAAGGCGAGGCCGCCGATCACGACCGCGGCGGCGACGACGATCCCGATGATCAGCGGGAGCTTGGACTTGGGAGCCTCGATGAGCGGGGTGGGCTCAGGCGTGTTGGAGGACACGGGTGGGAACCTCTTCTAGACGGGGATGTCTCGACGATGAGAGTGGACAGCCTGGTTGTTGTCCACTGAAACAGTAGACTTAACGAGGATCACACTCGGATTGTCGGTCACACGCCGAGACGTGTCACGGACCCGTCCCGGCGTGTGTTAAAAGAAGTGTTTTCCGAGGTCAGGCGAGGTCCCGTCGCCTCATCACGACCACCGCGGCGATCGCTGCGACCAGGACGTACGCGGCGACGGTGATCAGCGCCCGCTCGCCCGAGATCGCGTCGAGGACTCCCGGAGTGCCGTTGGGTCCGCCGATGATCGCGCCCGCCAACGAGCCTCCGGCCGTTCCCGGGAGGGCCTCGGTGACGGTCTCGATGCCCGCGAGCAGGCTGCCGACGCCGCGGAGCAGGTTCTCGACCACCAGCGACCAGACCAGGCCCAGACCGACGGCGAGCGCCGGCCCCTTGGCGAGCACGCCGACCAGGAACCCGAGCAGCGCCCACATCTCCAGCACCAGGAACCCTGCGCCGAAGGACTGCGCCAGATCGCTCAGGGCGGGCATGGTGATCGACTGCCCCTCGGTCGCCGCGATCGCCACCGAGACGCCGGCGCACAGGACCAGGGTCGCGGTCATCATCGCGAAGATGAAGATCGAGACCGCGGCCAGCGAGCCGCCGACGGCGGCGGATCGGCTCGGCCCCTGGGTGAAGACGGTCTTCCAGGTGCCCCAGCCGAACCCGTTGCCGGCCACCAGCGCACCGACCACCATCGCCAGAGCACCGCCGAACATCGGCAGGCCGCTGACGATCACGTCGGGGATCGCGTTCGGCATCAGCTCGGCCAGGAGCTGGGCGTTGCCGGCGCCGTCACCGGCGAAGTTGTCGTCGCCGGTCTTGTAAGCGACATAGTTGAAGACGTACCCGAAGGAGAGCGACAGCGCCAGCCAGGCGCCGACGATCACCCAGATCGCCGACCACTTGCGCAGGCGCAGCAGCTCGGCCGCGGTGCTGTTGCCCAGTGCTTTCAAGTTCAGCGCGTTCATGACACGAGCTCCTTGTTGTTGCCGGTCATCTCGAAGAAGACGTCCTCCAGGGAACGCTCCGCGACGGTGACCTCGTGGACATCGATGGAGTGAGCGACCAGATGACGTACGACCTCGGGGGCCGCGGTGACCGGCAGGTCGACCTCGAGGGTCTCGTTGCCGATGCGGCGTACGCCTTCATCGCCGGCCAGCTGCATGACGGCGGCCAGAGCGGCGTCCTCAGGGGTCGCCCGGACCCGCAGGGTCGCGCCACCGCGCAGCTCGGCCACGGTCGACTCGCGCAGCAGGCGGCCGTCGTTGATGACCCCGACGCGGTCGCAGATCTCCTGCACCTCCGCCAGGATGTGGCTCGACAGGATCACGGTCTGGCCGGCCTCGGCGAGGGAGACGACCAGCGCCCGCATGTCGGCCATGCCTGCCGGGTCGAGCCCGTTGGTGGGCTCGTCGAGCACCAGCAGGTCCGGTGAGCCGAGCATCGCGGCGGCGACGCCGAGGCGCTGCTTCATCCCCAGCGAATAGCCCTTGAAGGCGTCCTTCGCCCGGTCGGCGAGGTCGACCATCTCGAGCACCCGGTCGACCTCGGTGGCCGGCAGTCCCTGGTAGCGAGCCATCGTGCGCAGGTTGTCGCGGCCGCTCAGGTAGGGGTAGAAGCCGGGACCCTCGATCAGGGCGCCGATGCGGGCGGTGACCTCGGGTCCTCCGGCGGGACGACCCAGGACGCTGGCCGATCCGGCGGTGGGCCGGATCAGGCCGAGCATCATCCGCAAGGTGGTCGTCTTGCCGGCCCCGTTGGGGCCGAGGAAGCCGTACACCTCGCCACGCATGACGGTCATGCTGACCCGGTCGACGGCGAGCCTGTCGCCGTACCGCTTGGTCAGCCCGTCGGTCTCAACCACGAGTTCATTCATGCCTCCCACGCTCTCGCGGCGGCCCCCTGCTCGGCGTCGGCGCCGTGGAGGCTCCGGGTTACGCAGATCTGCGTAGGCGACCGGCCGCTTTTGTCGTACGTCCCGAACGCCCGCGCGAACTACGGTGGGTCCATGTCCCGGATCCGTCGCCACTGGCTGCCGTGGCTGGTCGTCGTGGTGGAGCTGGTCGGCTCGCTGGGAAGCAACGCCCAGGCCGACACCCGCGGGCCGGCCGTGCTCGCCGCGCTGCTCGCTCTCGTCGCCGTCCTCCCGGTGCTGCTGCGGGAACCGCCCGGCTGGGTGCTCGCGGTCAGCGGGCTCTGTGTCGGCGTCTACTTCACCGCGGGCTACGCCGACGGGCCGATCTTCATGGCGCTGCCCGCGGTCACCTTCGCGGTGGCGTGGTCGCTGCCCCCGCGGAAGTGGGTCGGTTGGGCGGTCGTGGGCGCGGCCCTCGTGGCCACCGGGATCATGCTGAACCCGGCGGAGAGCCCCCGGTTCGACGGTGGCCGCGGTCCCTGGGGGCCCGACGGTGGACCGGAGGGCGATCTGTCGCAGTGGCAGGCCTTCGGGCAGGTCGCCCTGATCGCCGCGAGCGGTGCGATCGCCAGCGCGCTGCGCTCCCGTAACGAGGCCCGCGCCCAGCGGCAGCGCCGGGTGGTCAGCGACGAGCGGGTGCGGATGGCCACCGACCTGCACGACGGTGTCGGTCACGGGCTCGCGGTCATCGCGATGCAGGCCGGCGCCGCGCTGCACGTGCTCGACCGCGACCCAGCCGCCGCCCGCCGCAACCTGGAGGCGATCCGTGCCGAGAGCAAGGAGTCGCTCGACCTGCTGCGCAGCCAGCTGGCCCGTCTGACCGACACCGAGAGCGGCGCCGGTCCGGCGCCGCGGGCACCTGAGCACGGGCTTGCCGATCTGCCTGCTCTGGTCGAGCGGGTGCGCACCGGGGGACTGGAGGTCGCGCTTCGTGTCGAGGTGGACTCGGCCTCGGTGGAAGCGGAACGGGCCGCGTACGCCGTGGTCCAGGAGGGGCTCACCAACGTCCTGCGGCATGCCGGGGCAACGCGGGCCGAGGTGTCGATCGTCTCGACCTCCGCGGCCGAGATGGTCGTGACGGTCCACGACGACGGGCGGGGATCGGACATGTTGAGCGGGGAAAGGCATCCCGGGATGGGAATTGTGGGAATGCGGTCGCGCGTGGAGGCACTTGGGGGCACCCTAGATGCGGGGCCGGAGGTACGGGGCTTCCGGCTGCGGGCTTCCCTCCCGCTTTCAGGGTCCTCGGCGGGTGGCGCGGAGGGGCTGGCATGAGCATCACCGATCACACGCTGATCCGGGTTGCTCTGGTCGATGACCAGCCCCTCGTTCGCATGGGCCTGGCGACGATGATCGGCGCCGAACCCGACCTGGAGGTCGTCGGCGAGGCCTCCGACGGCAGCGCCGCCCTGCCGATGCTGCGCCGCACCCACCCCGATGTGGTCCTGTGCGACATCCGGATGCCGGTCCTCGACGGCCTCGGCATGCTGGAGCAGGTCACCCGCGACCCTGCGCTCGAGGACGTACGGGTGGTGATGCTGACGACCTTCGAGCTCGACGAGTACGTCTTCGAGGCACTCCGGCTGGGCGCGAGCGGGTTCCTGCTCAAGGACGCCGAGCCGGTCGCGCTGCTGGACGCGATCCGGGTGGTCGCCGACGGTGGTTCGCTGCTCGCGCCGACGGTGACCAAGCGGGTGATCGAGGAGTTCGGTTCCTCGCGCCGGGCGGCGAACCCGCACCCACGTCTGGGCGACCTGACCGAGCGTGAGCGCGAGATGGTCGCCTGGGTGGCCACCGGCCGCTCCAACGCCGAGATCGCCGCCGAGCTCGTGGTCAGCCCGGACACGGTCCGCACGCACGTGTCCCGGGCGATGGTGAAGCTGCATGCGCGTGATCGCGCTCAGCTCGTCGTCTTCGCGATCGAGTCGGGCCTGAAGATCTAGGCGGCGAGCGGGACGCTGCCGGGCATGATCACCGGGGCGCAGGCGCAGTTGTCGCTGCAGGCGAGGTAGGTGTGCACCTCGTGGCCACACCGCTGGCACGTCAGGAAGTGCGACATCGGGAAGCTGTGTACGTTTTCGGGGTTCTGGGCTGTGTCCCACATGACTTTCTCCTATCCGTGTTGTTCCTTCACCTACTCCACGAGTGTGCGCGCCCGAATTCGACAACTTTTCTTCGACACGCGGCAGATTCATCAAATGGGAGGATCGGAGAGTGACGACCGACCAGGAGCAACGGCTGCGCGACCTGAAACTGCTGCGGCAGGTCAAGGACCGGATCGACCGTGAGTACGCACAGCCGCTCGACGTGGAGGCATTGGCCAGTGGCGTACACATGTCGGCCGGCCACCTGAGCAGGGAGTTCCGCAAGGCGTACGGGGAGCCGCCCTACTCCTACCTGATGACCCGCCGGGTGGAGCGGGCCATGACCCTGCTGCGGCGCGGCGACCTCAGCGTGACCGACATCTGCTTCGCGGTCGGCTTCGGGTCGCTGGGCACGTTCTCGACCCGGTTCAGCGAGCTCGTCGGGATGTCGCCGAGCCTCTACCGCGAGAAGGCCACCGAGGGTGGCGGTGGGATCCCGCCGTGCGTCTCCAAACAGGTCACCCGGCCGATCCGGCGCAGTTCGGTCAGGAATGAAGAAGCGAAGGTGCCGGACCCCTACATAGGTTGAGGTCCATGGACATCAACATCTGCCACAGCTACCTCCCGCACACCGACCCCGAGGCCTCGCTGAGGTTCTACCGCGACCTGCTGGGATTCGAGGTGAGGAAGGACGTCGGGTACGAGGCGATGCGCTGGCTCACGATCGGGCCGCCGGCGCAGCCCGCTGTAAGCGTCGTGCTCTACCCGCCGCTCGCCGACCCGAACATCAGCGAGGAGGAGGGCCGCGTCATCCAGGAGATGATGGCCAAGGGCACCTTCGCCAGCCTGATGCTCTCCTCCACCGACGTCGACGCCGCCTTCGAGAAGGTCCAGGCCGGCATCGAGGCCAGCGGCGGCGAGATCATGTCGGAGCCGACCGACCAGGACTGGGGCATGCGGGACTGCTCCTTCCGCGACCCGGCCGGCAACACCATCCGGCTGCAGCAGGTCAAGTGAGGCGGAAATGTGCAGGCCTGGATTCACGCCTCCGACTAGCCTGATCGCCATGACCGACCCCGGCTCGAACGAGCACAGCACCGAGCACGACGCAGACACTCACGACCTGATCCGAGTCCAGGGGGCCCGGCAGAACAACCTCAAGGACATCTCGGTCGAGATCCCCAAGCGCCGGCTCTCGGTGTTCACCGGGGTGTCGGGGTCGGGGAAGTCGTCGCTGGTCTTCGGCACGATCGCGGCGGAGTCGCGACGGCTGATCGACGAGACGTACTCGACGTTCATCCAGGGGTTCATGCCCAGCCTGCCGCGACCCGAGGTCGACGCGATGGAGGGGTTGACCACGGCCATCCTGGTCGACCAGGAGCGGCTCGGCGCCAACCCGCGCTCGACGCTGGGCACGGTCACCGACGCCCACGCGATGCTGCGCTCGCTGTTCAGTCGACTGGGGGAGCCGTTCATCGGCGGCCCGACCGCGTTCTCCTTCAACATCCCCACCACCCGCGCGAGCGGTGTGATGACCGGGCCCAAGGGTGAGAAGACGATCGTCAAGGACGCGGTCTACCTCGGCGGCATGTGCGCCGAGTGCGAGGGCCGCGGAACGATCTCCGATCTCGACCTCGCTGCCATCATCGACGAGTCGAAGTCGCTGGTCGACGGGGCGATCCTCGTGCCCGGCTACACCGCCGACGGGTGGATGGTGGCGGCCTACAAGGTGGTCGTGCCCGAGGACGTACCCGTCGAGAAGATGACCGAGGAGCAGCGCCACGACCTGCTCTACGCCGAGCCGCGCAAGATCAAGCTCGAGGGCATCAACATGACCTACGAGGGCCTGATCCCGAAGATCCGCAAGTCGATGTTCAGCAAGGACGTCGAGGCGCTGCAGCCCCACATCAAGAAGTTCGTGGAAGCGGCGGCGGTCTTCAAGCCGTGCCCGGCCTGCGGAGGGACCCGGCTCAACGAGTCGGCGCTCTCCTCGAAGATCCGCGGCAAGTCGATCGCGGACGTGTGCGCGATGCAGGTCACCGACGCCGCGGAGTGGCTGCGGACCATCGATGAGCCCGGGGTGGCCCCGCTGGTCGCCGGGCTCCTGCACCTGTTCGACTCGTTCGTCGAGATCGGTCTGGGCTATCTCTCCCTCGACCGGCCCTCGGGGACCCTGAGCGGTGGTGAGGCGCAGCGTACGAAGATGGTCCGTCATCTCGGCTCCGCGCTGACCGACGTGACCTACGTCTTCGACGAGCCGACCGTCGGCCTGCACCCGCACGACATCCAGCGGATGAACAAGCTGCTCCTCGACCTGCGCGACAAGGGCAACACCGTCCTGGTCGTCGAGCACAAGCCGGAGACCATCGCGATCGCCGACCACGTCGTCGACCTCGGTCCGGGCGCGGGCAGCGACGGCGGCACGATCTGCTTCGAGGGCACCTTCGAGGGGCTCGCCGGCGCCGACACGCTGACCGGGCGCCACCTCGGGCACCGGGCGTCGGTGAAGGAGACGGTCCGCGAGCCGAAGGGGCACCTGGAGATCCGCGGCGCGACCTCGCACAACCTGCGCAACGTCGACGTCGATGTGCCGCTGGGTGTGCTGACGGTCGTCACCGGCGTTGCCGGATCGGGGAAGTCGTCGCTGATCCACGGTTCCATCCCTGCCGGCGCCGACGTGGAGTTCGTCGACCAGAGCGCGATCAAGGGATCACGGCGCAGCAACCCGGCGACGTACACCGGTCTTCTCGAGCCCATCCGCAAGGCGTTCGCGAAGGCCAACGGGGTCAAGCCGGCGCTCTTCTCGGCCAACTCCGAGGGCGCCTGCCCGACCTGCAAGGGCAACGGGATGATCTACACCGAGCTCGGTTTCATGGAGACCGTCGCCTCGCCCTGCGAGGACTGCGGCGGCAAGCGGTTCCAGGCTCTGGTGCTCGAATACCGTCTCGGCGGGCTCAACATCGCCGAGGTGCTCGACCTCTCGGTCGCCAAGGCGCTCGCGTTCTTCTCCGAGGGCGAGTCGAAGGTGGCCCCGGCCGCCAAGATCCTGGAGCGGATGGCCGACGTCGGCCTCGGCTACCTCAAGCTCGGCCAGCCGCTCAACACGCTCTCCGGTGGCGAGCGGCAGCGGATCAAGCTGGCGATGCACCTGGGGGAGAAGGGTGGGACGTACGTCCTGGACGAGCCGACCACCGGTCTCCACCTCGCCGACGTCGACAACCTGCTGGCGCTCCTCGACAAGCTGGTCGACGCCGGCAAGTCGGTGATCGTGATCGAGCACCACCAGGCGGTCATGGCGCACGCCGACTGGATCATCGACCTCGGCCCGGGTGCCGGTCACGACGGTGGCCTGGTCGTCTTCGAAGGCACTCCCGCCGAGCTCGTGGCCAAGAAGTCGACGCTCACCGGCGAGCACCTGGCGGCGTACGTCGGGGCGTGACCGTAGCGCAGCGGGTGGCACGAATCACGTCCGTTTGCGGCTATCTGGATGCGGTGGCGGTAGAGGGTCGCACTTAGTGTGAATTGGTTGCAGTATCAATCAAGGAGCTCCTGAGATGACCCTCTACCTTCCAGAGCACAGGCAGGCCCCGGCGGTGGAGATGACGCCCGAACGCGATCGGCCCGCGCCGGTGTGGCCGCGTGGGCTGGTGGCCACGGCCATCGCTGCGGTCGTCACGACACTGATGGCCGTGGTTGCCAAGGCGGCAGGGGTCGACTTCGGGAGCAGCGTGGGCGACGTACCGATCTCGGCGTTCCCGATGCTCACCGTCTACTGCTCGCTGATCGGCGTGATCATCGCCGAGGTGATGATCCGGCTGGCCAAGATGCCCCGTTCGACCTTCCAGATCACCGCGATCGTGCTCACCGGGCTCTCGCTGATCCCCGACGTCGTGCCCTTCTTCGAGTTCGATCTGACCTTCGTCGGCGTGCTGTGCCTGACCCATCTCGTCGCCGCGGCGATCGTGATCCCGATGGTCGCCCTGCGGATGGAGGAGCGCCGCGGTCTCGGGCTGCCCGGTAGCCACCGCCGATAGCGGACGCCTACCGTCCTGAATCGGTGCCAGGGTGGGGTCATGCCTCTTGAGACCCGCACCTTCCAGGTCACCTTCGACGCGCACGACCCGCGCACGCTCTCCACGTTCTGGCGTGACGTCCTCGGCTACGTCCACCCGGGCCCTCCGGGTGTCGAGGTCCCCGAGGGCACCGATCCGCTGGACGCCTGGGACACCTTCCTCGAGCAGGTCGGGGTGCCCACCGACCAGCGCAACAACGCCTCGGCGATCGAGGATCCCGCCGGCACCGGTCCGCGCGTCTTCTTCCAGCGCGTGCCAGAGTCCAAGACCGCCAAGAACCGCGTCCATCTCGACGTCCGGGCCGCTCCCGGCATGCAGGGCGAGGAGCGGATGGCCGCACTCGAGGCGGAGTGCGAGCGCGTCGTCGCACTCGGCGCCACCCGGGTCCGCCGCTTCGAGCCCGACCCGCCGATGAGCCACGGCTTCATCGTGATGCAGGACCCCGAAGGAAACGAGTGGTGTCTCGACTGACCTCCTCCCTATCCTCCGAGCATGAAGATCAGACCGGCCGTCGTCGATGACGCCGAGGCGTTGACCGACCTCCATCTCGACGTGTGGGAGGAGGCGTACGCAGGGCTGATCCCCGACGAGATCCTCACCGAGCGCCGATCCCAGCGCACAGCGAGGGTCGAGCGGTGGCGTACCAACCTCGGGATGAGCCCGATCGCCAACCTGGTCGTGGAGGCCGACGAGCCGGGGCTGCTGCTGGGCTTCGCGAGCTCCGGGCCGGCCCGCGACGAGGATCCCGGGCTACCGCCGCTCGAGCTCTCCGCGCTCTACGTCCGCACCGAGAGGTACGGCACCGGCCTCGGCCATGAGTTGCTCCAGTCCGCGATCGGGGACTCCGCGGCGTACCTCTGGGTTCTCGACGGCAACCAGCGCGCCACGGCGTTCTACGAACGTCAGGGCTTCCGGTTCGACGGCGAGACCAAGACCGACCCGGTCGGCACCGAGCTCCGGATGGTCCGCGTCTAGGTTCTGGCTCGGCGGGCGAGCAGGGTCGAGTCGTCGATCTGGACCGGGACGCCGTCGCGGATGGTCAAGCGCGGGCGCTGCTCGACGACGACCGGCTCGAACCCGTCGGGCAGGCCGGGAAGCAGGTCGGAGGCGAGGAACATCGCGTTGTGGTGCCCGTGGCGCGCGAACACCTCCGAGGGCGCGTGGCCGACGACGAGCAGATGACCGCCCGGCGAGACCGCGGTGGCCAGGCGGCCGGCGACCTCGACCATGCTCCCGTCGGGGGTGTGCAGGAAGTGGCAGGTGACCAGGTCGAACCGCCTGTCTCCGGCGTCGAAGGTGCGGGCGTCGACCTGCCACCAGGACGTACGCGCCGCAACTCCGGCCTCCTCGGCATGCCGCCTCGCCCTGGCCAGCCCGTTGGCCGAGAAGTCGGCGCCGGTCATGGTCCAGCCCTGCTGCGCGAGCCAGATGACGTCGCCACCCTCGCCGCAGCCGACGTCGAGCGCCGTGCCCGGCGTCAGCTCGGAGACCTCAGCCACAAGCTGAGGGTTAGGGTTGCCGCTCCAGACCTTCTCCTCACCGGCGTAACGCTCCTCCCACGACTCCGGCTCGAACATGCTGCGTCCCTCGTCCTCGCTCATGGGCTCAATCTAGCCGTCGTCCCCAGGTAAACCCGGTGCGTTCGGAGCGGCTCGTGTGATTGCCTGACCGGCGATGATCACCCTGAACGAAGCACCGCGCCTGATCCGCCCGACGACGGCCGTACGCACCTCCTACCTCACCGGGGAGCAGGCCGACTGCCTCCTGCGGGGCACCGACACAGACTGGCTCGGACCGGCCAGCGAGGACTTCGACTCCTTCGTCGCCGCCCGGGACCATGACAAGGAGCGCTGGGAGGTGATGTCGACGGTCTACTGGTACGTCTCCGGCGAGCACTATCTCGGCTCCCTCGTCGTGCGCCACTCACTGACCCCGGAGCTCGCCTCCGAGGGCGGTCACATCGGCTACCACGTCGTCGCGCCGTGGCGGCGCCAGGGCCATGCGACCCGCATGCTCGAGCTCGGCCTCGAGAAGGCCCGCGAGCGCGGCATCTCGCGCGCCCTGCTCACCTGCGCGCCCTCGAACGAGGCATCGCGCCGGGTGATCGAGCGCAACGGCGGCGTGCCCGACGAACAGCTCGGCGGCGAGCTCCGGTTCTGGATCGGGTAGGGATACTTCACCCATGCACGCTCTCGTACGCCGCCCCTCGCCCCGCCTCGCCGAGGGGCTCGTCACCCACATCGAGCGGCGCCCGGTCGACGTCGGCCTCGCCGGCAGGCAGTGGGACGCGTACGTCGCCGCGATGCGTACCGCCGGCTGGACCACCCACGAGGTCGATCCCGCCGACGACTGCCCGGACTCGGTCTTCGTCGAGGACACGATGGTCGTCCTCGCGGACCTGGCCGTGATCAGCCGACCGGGTGCGCTGGAACGGCGCCCGGAGATCGACGCGGCCGAGGACGCGGTCCGCGAGCGGGGCTACCGGGTCGCCCACATCGAGGCGCCCGGGACCCTAGACGGTGGCGACGTGCTCAAGCACGGCGACATCGTGTGGGTGGGGGAGGGCGGGCGTACGAACGCGGAGGGCATCGCGCAGCTCCGGGCGCTGCTCGGACCACTGGGCGCCGAGGTGGTCGCCGTCCCCCTGACGAAGGTGCTCCATCTCAAGTCGGCCGTCACCGCGCTCCCCGACGGCACCGTCATCGGCCACGAGCCGCTGGTCGACGACCCGAGCGTGTGGGGAGCCCGGTTCCTGCCGGTCCCGGAGGAATCGGGCTCCCACGTGGTCGTCCTCGACGACCGCACGCTGCTGATGGCCGCCTCGGCACCGCTGAGCAGAGCGATGTTCGAGGAGCGCGGCTACACGGTCGTCGCGGTCGACATCTCCGAGTTCGAGAAGCTCGAAGGCTGCGTGACCTGTCTGTCCGTGCGGCTACGAGCAGCTCAGGGCTGACCTCAGGGCTGACCTCAGGGCTGGATCGGCATCGTCGCGCAGTTGGATCCGGCAGCGACGCCCTTGACCCGGTCGGTGACCCAGTTGATCGCGGCGGTCTGGTCGACGAGCAACGGGGTCACGTGGTTGGTGACCAGCCCGTCGCCGAGGTTGGGCAGGATGACCGCCTGGTAGGTCACCTTCGCTCCTCGGCCGCACCAGTCGACGGCCAGCTGACGGGACTGCGCGTGCGGGACGATGTCGTCCTCGGTGCCGGTGGCCAGGCGTACCGGGATCCGCGGCTTCACGTGCCCGAGCTTCTGCTCGGCGATGATCGCTTCCACCGCGGGCTCGCGCTCGATGATGTCGTCGAGGCTCTCCCCGGACTTCGTCCAGCTGGTGCTGCGCTGGAACGGGTAGCCGATGATCCCGTCCGCCACGCACGCGGTCGACAGGTCCTCGAGCGCCGCCTGGCCTGCCTCGTTGAGGTTCTCGTCCAGGATCGGCCGCAGCTCCGGGTTGGACTGGGCCAGACCGTTGATGGTCCAGCCGAGAGCGGCGACGAGCGCGGAGCCGTCGATGCCCTCTGCGGTCGCCCGGAGGTCTGCGGGCGGCGCGCCGACGTAGGCGCCGACGAGGTTGATCTCGGGAGCGTACGTCGCGGCGAGCTCCGAGGCCGATCCGGTCGCCCCGCCGCCCTGGCTGTAGCCGTAGAGCGCGACTCGCGACCCGGCGGTCACCGATGCCTCCGGCACCTCGCGCGCTGCCCGCGCGGCGTCGAGGACGGCGTGACCGCCGTCGACACGGTCGACGTAGGTGTGGAGCCGGTCGGTGGCGCCCAGGCCGACGTAGTCGGTGACCATCACCGCCACGCCGCGCGCCAGGAGACGGTAGATCCCGATGTCCTCGTAGCCCACCGAGACCGTCTTGCCGTTGAAGAGGATCGGACGCTCCAGACCCAGTGAGGCGGAGCACTGGTCGCCCTGGCCCATGGTGCCGGGCGCAACGACCACGAGCGGCCGGTCGCCGGCACCGCTCCAGGCCGCGAACGGCTCGATGTAGGCGCCGGTCACCGCGGCCGGGGCGCCGTTGTTGTCGGTGGTCTTGTACATGACCCGGGTCGCGGTGCCGGGCAGCGAGCCGATGCCCGGGATCGAGAGGCCGACGCCGAGGGGGAGCGGCTCGGTGCGTACGAGCGCTCCGTTCGCGCCCGGCAGCGTCGCCGGCGGGTTGTAGAACTCCGGGATCTCGACGCCGCGGGAGACGACGGTGGTGCCGGTGTCAGCGGCGACGGCAGGGGCAGCCAGGGCGGCCGGAGCGACCGCAGCGACGGCCAGGGCGGTGGCAAACAACATCCGTGGTGCGTGCTGAGACATGGGGGACTCTCCTCACGTGAGCGGGACCACTTCGTCCCGAGTTACTGAAGAGTAATGTGATCGCCGTCACGACGACAAGGGTTTCAGTCAACATTCGTACACCGAAACCGGCTGACGCAGGATCGTCCTCAGCCTGGCGGGCTCCACCCGCCGCGGATCACCGAGATAGATCTCGTGATGCTTCCCGGTCATCCGCAGCCCGCGCTCCGGGATGAACCGCTCGTGCATCTCCTCGAGGACCGGGCCCTCCGCGTCGTACGGACCGATGTGCAGGGTCTGCACACAGGAGCCCTCCGCGAGCGTCTCCCGCCGGACCTTGTCCAGGCTTGCGGGACGGTCCTTGGCGGAGACCTTGGCCACGGCATCCTCGAACATCTGTTCGGTGATCCAGTCGGGCGTCATGATCATCGCCGTCCAGTCCCACTGCGACTTGTCCCGCGTCCGGGTGAACGCGTCCATGTCCTCGGCCCACCACAGCGCCTCCAGCGGCGGCACCACATAGTCACGGCCATCCGTCTTGCTGGCGAACTTCAGCGTGTACGCCACCGGATAGAGCGCCGCCAGCGCGTCCGCGTACTCCTGGGCGGTGTTGGGGTCGCCGTGCCCGTCGACCATCAGGTAGGGGAGTGGTGGCATCTCGAGGACCCGGAACTCACCCTGTCGCGCCCGATAGCCGTCGATCGTCTTCTTCAGATCCACCTTCGCCGCCATGGGCCCATGATGCCGCGAAACTCGGGTGCCGTCGGCGGAGTCTGCGCCTACGCTCCGGACATGGCAACCGTGGAGGACGTGCGCTGGCTCGGCTCGAGCCTCGAGCGGTCCTACGAGGTCTTCGTACGCGGTCGGCTCAAGTTCCGGGTCGGCTCGATCGTCTATGTCGCCTTCTCCCTGGACGAGACCGAGATGGGGTTCGGCTTCCCGAAGGAGGAGCGTGCCGCCCTGGTCGCCAGCACGCCCGAGAAGTTCCATCTGCCCCGCGAGTCGGAGATGCGGTTCAACTGGGTGGAGTCGTCCCTGGCCGAGCTCGACCCGGTCGAGGCGTGCGAGTTCGTGGTGGACGCCTGGCGCCTGTGCGTACCGAAGAAGGTCTCCGCCGCCTACGACCTCACCCATCCCGGCGGCCCGGGACCGGACCGTCCCGAGACCGGGCCAGCAGACGGGCCGGCGAACGGGGGAGAGCGATGATCCTGGCCAAGGAGCGCGACCCGCGCCTGATCACCGTCCGCCGCGGCGGGACGCTCACCGACACCGACCACCACCTGCTCGCCCTATGGGCGGCGACCTGCGCCGAGCACGTCCTCCCGCTCTTCGAGGCGGAGTGTCCCGACGACCCGCGGCCGCGAGAGGCCATCGAGGCGGCCCGGGCCTGGACCCGCGGTGAGCTGAAGATGATGGAGGCTCGCGCTCTCGGCGGTCACGCCATGGGTGCGGCCCGGCCGTTGAGCGGAGCCGCCCGCAATGCCGCCTACGCCGCCGGCCAGGCCGGCGTGGTCGCCCATGTCGCGGCCCACGACCTGGGCGCGGCGGCGTACGCCATCAAGGCCGTGCGCGACGCCGCCCCACCTGGCGAGGCCGTCGAGGCCGGGCGCCGGGAGTGCCACTGGCAGCGCGCGCAGCTCCCGGATCCCGTCCGCGACCTCGTCCTCGACGACCAGCGGATCCGCAACGACATCTGCTGGTCGGTCTTCGACTGCTGAGGTCAAGCCGTTCAGATGGCCTCGACATCGGCGGCGACGTGGCGATAGCCCCACGTTTCGTAGACGACGACCGTCACGAAGGGCGCGGCGGCAACGATCAGCAGCGACCAGCCGAGCGAGACACCGGTCGCCGCCGCGACCACGCCGAGCGCCAGGACCGCGAGCATGCCGACGGCCAGGTTGACGTGCAGCATGTCGATGCGCCTCATCAGTGCTGAGTAGATGCCGAAGTACGCGATCGTGAAGACTGCCAGCGGGATCACGACCGACAGCACCGCTCCGAGGACGCCGATGGTCGCCTCGCCCTCCATGACGTACGCCGCCACATGGATGCCACCGCCGAAGGCTGCCACCGAGGCGAAGATGAGGATATGGCCGTAGGCGAAGACCCAGGCCCGTTCTCGATGGCGCTCGATGAAGTGCGCAAACGGAATGATGTAGTAGTCCCACCAGATCCCGAATGCCAACAGCGTGCCGGCGACCACGAGCAGGATCGACTCCTGTGACCAGCCGACGTGCTCGACGGCCGAGGCCACTGCCGCGACCGTTCCGAGGATGACCTCGCCCAGCGTGATGATGAGCAGCAGCCCGTAGCGCTCAGCGATGTGTTCGGCATTCCAGGGCATGCCCCAGCGGCGTTTGGCGTAGATCGGGCCGATCATCTCGATGCCGTAGAAGATGACCGACGCGAGCACCACCAGTGCCACAGAGCTCGTCTGAGCCACCGCAAGGCCCACCCAGCCGACCTGCGCGACAAGGATCGAACCGGCATAGGTGAGCGCGGTGTTGCGGTAGGCGGGGGACTGTGACGCAGCCCGGAGCCATTGGGCGACCATCGCGACGCGCATCACGATGTAGCCCCCGACCAGGACGCGGTTGTCGAGCACTCCACCGTGGTCGATCGACTCGAACAACGGCGCGACGCCGAGGGCCACGACGATGGCGCCGGCCATCTGCACGATCGTCAGCGCGCGGAAGACCCAGTCGTCGGTGTCGAACCCGGAGGCGAACCACGCGAAGTTGATCCATGCCCAGCAGATCGCCACGACGGTGAACAGGAACCCGCCGATCGCGGGCCCCAGGTGCTCCTCGGCCACCAGGTGAGCGAACGCGTTGCCGGCTTGCGCGAACGCGACGACGAACGCAAGGTCGAACAGCAGCTCCAGGGGAGTGGCGGAGCGACCCACCTCGTTGGGGTCGCGTCCGCTCATCCGCATCAGCCGATGAGGTCGCACCACGGTCATGGCGAAGATCCTGCCACCACCGCGCCGTCGCGGCGAGAGGAGTTTTCAGGACGCCAGGCGACGTCGGAGCACCTGCGGTGACCATCGAGTTAACGTCGACCACATGGATCAGGCGCGCGAACGGCTCGAGGCGGAGCGCCGCCAGACGCTCGCGCGCCTGGCAGACCTCAGCGACGACTTCGACGCCGTGGTCGCGGCCTCGCGCGACACCAACGCCGATGACGAGCACGATCCCGAGGGCGCGACGATCGCCTTCGAACGGTCCCAGGTCCAAGCGCTCGTACGTCAGGCGCGTGAGCATCTCGACGAGATCGAGGCTGCACTGGAGCGCCTGGGTGCGGGTACGTACGGGACCTGTGAGGAATGCGGGCTGCCGATCGGCGAGGGCCGGCTCGAGGCGCGCCCGGTGGCGCGCACCTGCATCAGCTGCGCCGGGAAGCCGAGGACACGGCTCCGCTAGCCGCGATGACGGCGATGGCGGCCGGGCTGGTGACGCATCTCGACGAGATCGTCGTTGATCCGGCGTGCGCGCCGTCTCTCCAGCCTCGCCAGCAGGAAACCGACGGCAGCCGCGAGCACCATCAGGACGAGGAGCACCACGACCGTGGCTCCCACCATGTCCAGAACGTGGCTCATGGCGAGCAGGTACCCGATGTCGGCAGCGCCCATGCGCACTCCGATACGTTGACTCTCATGTCAGATGCACCCGAAGGTCCGATCCGCCTGTGCTGCCTCCTGTGGGCACACGGGGGAGAGGCCGAGGCCCTCCATGCCTACGAGGACCGTGTCCTGAAGCTGATCTCGGAGCACGGCGGGGAAGTGGTGCACCGTGCGTTCGCCGACGACGCACCCGGGCAGCCCGACGAGGTCCAGCTCTTCCGGTTCCCGGACCAGGCCTCGCTGGACGCCTACCTGAGCGACGAGCGGCGTACGGCACTCAGCGCCGAGCGCGACGCGGCCGTCGCACGCACCGAGCTGTTCCCGGTCCGGTTCTGAGGATCGGTTCTGAGGATCGGTTACTGTCAGCCTCAGCCGGTGCTCGAGCACCCAACCCGGAAGAGGTCTGTGATGGTCGTTGCTGGATTGGTGCTCGCCGCGCTGGCCGCCCTGGTGCACGTCTACATCTTCGTCATGGAGTCGTTGACCTGGACGAGCCCGAAGACGCGCGCCGTGTTCGGGCTGGGCGCCGAGGAGGCCGAGGCGACCAAGGAACTGGCCTTCAATCAGGGCTTCTACAACCTCTTCCTCGCCATCGTCACCGGGGTCGGTATCGTCCTGTTCCCGGTGTGCTCCGAGGCGGTCGGCGCCGCGCTGGTCTTCGCGGGAGCAGGTTCGATGGCGGCCGCGGCGGCGGTGCTGTTCGTCTCCTCGCCCGACAAGCGCGGCGCGGCCCTCAAGCAGGGCGTGATCCCGCTGCTCGCCGTCGTCACCCTGGCGATCAGCGTGGCTGTGAGCTAGCCAGGAACTCGAGCAGGAGCCGGTTGGTCTCTTCGGGGCGCTCCTGCTGGACCCAGTGACCGCACCGGGGGAGCACCGCCGACCGAGTGAGTCCCGGCAGGGTCTGGTCGAAGCGCTCGATCTGGCGGCGGCCGGTGATCGCGGGACCGTCGTACTCACCGGCTACGAAGAGCGAGGGCACCGTGATCGGCACGTCTCCGAAGGCCGCGAGATCCTCCCAGTCGCGGTCGATGTTGCGGTAGCGCGCCAGCGGACCGAAGAAGTCGGACTCGGCGAACTCGCGGGCGTAGAAGTCCATATCGGCATCGGTCAGCCATGCAGGCATCTCGGCGGGATGGATGAACTGGTCCGAGAGCCGGTCGCCGCGTGGCACCAGCCCGAGCGCCCCACGCGGATCCCCACCGGCGGCGAGGACGCCGTCGCCCGAGATCGAGTAGTAGATGCCGAGCAGCCAGCGGCGTACGTCGGGCAGGATCTCGGCCTCGACGACACCCGGGGCCTGGAAGTAGGAGATGTAGAAGTCTTCGTCCTCACCGCCGGCCTGGGCCATCGCCTCGGTGGGCCGACGGCGTCCGGAGGGGCTGAACGGCACCGACAGACCGGCTACAGCGGTGAAGACGTCGGGCCTCAGCTGAGCCGACGTCCAGGCGATGGGAGCGCCCCAGTCGTGGCCGACGATGGTGGCGGTCTCCGCGCCCAGGGCGTGCACCAGAGCGACGTTGTCGCCGACATGGCGCAGCATCCGGTAGTCCTCGATGGCGGTCGGCTTCGAGGAACCGCCATATCCGCGGACGTCCATCGCGACCGCCCGGTAGCCCGCATCGGCGAGCGCGGCGATCTGGTGGCGCCACGAGTACCACGACTCCGGAAACCCGTGCACCAGGATCACGAGCCGGCCGGCCGCCGGCCCTGACTCCACCCAGTGCAGGTCGATTCCGTTGACGTGTTCGGTGCGGTGAGTTATAGCGGTGTCGGCCACGGCCGGAGTCTGCCATCTCACCCAAATTCCGCGATAGTACCCCCTATCGCAGAAATGTTCGAAAAGACTGTAATATCGGGGGATGTGAGCGTACCTGACGATGGTGTGATGTTCGGCGATGTCGTCGAGGACTTCCTGACCGACCGGGCGACTCTCACGCGCCGCGGGCTCAACGACAAGTCTCGCAGCGCCTACCGCCAGGACATCACCGCCTGGGCACGGCAGCTGCATCTCGACGCCGGCAGCGAGCCTGACACCGAGGTCCTGGCGCTGGTCCCGATCTCGGCGCTGACCGACCAGAACGTACGCATCGCCTACAGGTCGCTGCGGGAGAGCTCGGCCGCGGCGACCTGTCAGCGTCGCGTCGGCACGCTGCGGCTCTTCACCCACTGGCTGCAGCTCGAGGGACACCTGCTGGTGGATCCCACGCTGCGCATCGAGGCGCCCGAGCGGCCCAGCCGGCTGCCGGCCGGCTGGAGCGTCGACGAGCTCCGTCGCCTGGCGCGGGTGGCTTCGACGCCACGCGAAGGCGCCGACCGGCGCCGCTGGCCGGCTCGTGACCGGGCGATCTTCGCGGTCCTGGTCACCACCGGCGTACGCGCCGCGGAGCTGTGCGGTCTCACCGTCGGCGCCATCCGGCGCGAGCCCGACGGCGAGACGCTGGTGCGGGTCATCGGCAAGGGTGACAAGCAGCGCAACCTGCCACTGCCGCCCGAGGCCGTGGATGCGGTCGACGTCTACCTGGCCGAGCTGGAGGCCCGTTTCGGGGCGCGCGACACCGCCGACCACCTGTTCGTACTGACCTCGGGCAAACAGCTGCGTCCCGGCGCGCTCAACCATCTGGTCGAGACCTGGATCCGCCTCGCCGGCGTCCCGAAACAGCCTGGCGAGGCCGCGCACGCGTTTCGACACAGCGCCGCCAAGGGGCTGATCCGTTCCGGCGTACCGGTGCCGGCGGTGCAGGGGCTGCTCGGCCACGAAGACCTCAAGACGACCGGGATCTACGTCAAGGCGACTGCCGCCGACACGCGCGACGCCGTCCTGCTCTCACCGGCGCGCGAAGTCCTGCGGGAGACGGCTGTGCCGCCATCGGACTGAACGTGGTGATCACGCGTGCGGCTTTACCGCACGGGTTGCGATGTAGGCGGACAGGTGCTGGGCCGTGGCGTCGGCGTGGTGTGGCGCTTCGCTGAGGTGGGTCAGGATGAATCCTGCCGCCAACTGCCCACCGATCTGTTCGGTCAGCGAGTGGCTGTACTCGATCGGGCCGCTTCCGTAGGCGCGCATCCGGTCGTCCTCGGAGAGGTCGAGCGAGCTGAACGGCAGCCGGTGACGTACGACCAGCTCCTGCCGGTCGAGCGCCACCTCGTCGAAGATGTAGACGTCCGGGTTCATGAATCCGACCATGAGCGTGCCACCGGGACGCAGCACCCGAGATGCTTCCTGCCAGACCGGCGTCAGATCGGGACAGAACACGTTCGACACCGGGTTCACGATCACGTCGAAGCTGGCATCGTCGAAGACACCGAGGTCGCGCATGTCGCCGAGCACGGTGCGAAGCTGCAGCCCGTCACGAGCGGCCACCTCGTCGTCACGGGCCAGCTGCTTGGGCGAGTTGTCGAAGACGGTCACCGTGGCGCCTGCAGCCGCGAGGACGGGTCCTTGCTGGCCACCGCCTGACGCCAGGCAGAGCACCCGAGCACCCGCCAGTTCGGACGGAAACCAATCACGCGGAATCGGCTCGTGACCGATCAGCACCACCGACCAGTCGCCCTGACGTGCCTTCGCGATCACCTCGGGGCCGACCGGCCGGGACCATTCGTTGTCATTGTCGACCAGTTCGTCCCACGCGACGCGGTTGTGTGCGGTCGGGTCGAAGTCTTCTGCCACAACAGCGAACCCTAACGCTCCAGCCCTGCTTTCGACCGGTGGATAATTCGCCGATAATGCACATTATGTCAAGTGAAGCAGGAGTGCCCGGGTCGAGAACGACCCGGGCACTCCCCTTCCTACTGGAAGCGGTACGCGCGGATGATGGTCTGCCGCACGCTGTTGCCGGCGGAGTCGGTCGCCTGAGCCCGCAGGGAGACGAAGCCGCTGCCGCTCGGATGCCGCACCCAGGTTGCCGCCTTCTCGTCGTGCCGGTCGACGTCCAGCTTCCGCCAGGTCTTGCCGTCGTCGAACGACGCCTCGACGCTCAGGCTCCGGGTCTTCGCGGGCGCCGCGCCGATCTGCCGGTCCAGCGAGATCGGCACCCTGAGCGACCGGCCCGCGGGCGCGGTGCTCTCGATGTCGAGATCCGGAGAGAACCGGACCGCCGTCATCGGAAGATGCACCAGCTCGCCCTCGGGCACGTGCGCCGACCTGAAGGTCCATTCCGCCTCGACCAGTGTCGACAGCGTGAACGCGGGGTCGCTCTCGAACCTCGCGTGGATCCGGTAGCTGCCGGGCTCGGCGGGGACGTCGATGGCGTCCCTGATCCACGATGACCGACCGACCAGCGTCTCGTTCCGATGGACGGTGACGTCAACCTTTCCGCTCCGCGGGAAGCGGAAGCCCTCGTGCCCGCTGCCGTCTCCGTGCAGCGGCCCCGGGACGCCCATCGTGTCGCCCCAGTAGCGGGTCGCGTACTGCTGGTCGAACTCCGGTTCCGGGAACACCGGACCCTCGACACCACTCGCCCACTCCTCCTCGTAGACCCGTCCGGGCTTGTACGAGGTCCAGTTCGACTCGTAGTGGGTGTAGCCCTGCTGGCTGTTCGAGATCAGCCATTCGGCTTCCTGGTCCCGGTTGTAGTGCTCGACGATGGTGCGCGGCGCGTCGTACCTGAGCGTCAGCGGCCTGGTCCTGCCGTCCAGGCTGCTCATGATCGGCGAGTTGCCGGGTGCCCGGGCCACCGCGACCCGGTCCACCGGTACGTCGGGGACGTCCGCCCCGACCCGCGACCGCACCGTGGCGAAGTCGCCGGGACGCAGAGTCTTCGTCTTCCCGGCCATCATCCGACCGCGCTCGTAGAAGTAGACCTGGTAGACCGAGTCGCTGTTGATCTGCGCCTGGGCCCAGGTCCCCGAGATGTAGGAGACGAAGCCCGCCGCCTTCTTGCTGCCGCTCGCCCGACCGGTCCGGAGATCGGCGAGGTTCACGTTCATCAGCGTCGTGTAGGGGTCGTTGGAGCCCCAGATCTGTGGTGCCTGGGTGCGGATCGTCCAGCCGACCTCGGTGTGCCGGAGGACGGCCGACCTGTCCGGGACCGTGATCGCCACGGCCTTGGCGGAGCGTGCGTCCATCGTGACGGACCGATCCGCGTCGAGCCTCACCCCCGGGTCGACCAGCGAGGTGATCGCGGGGGCCTCCTCCGAGCCGGTGAGCAGGTAGGACTGGGCGACATAACGACCCGCCGGCAATCGCACCGAAGCGGTGTCGCCGGTGTGCGCGATCGACCGGATCGTCTGCCGGTCGACGTCGGTCAGGATCGTGACCCACCGCGGGTTGTCGCCGGTGGCGCCCGGCGTACGCACGGTCAGCGTGTGTCGTGCCTTGTCCAGCGCTATCGGCGTCTGCACGCGCGCGGCGCCCGAGGTGGCGGTGATCTGGCCGCCGTAGGGCTCGTCCGGCAGGTCCTCCCCCGGCGCGACGGTGACCTTCACCGACGCCTCTCCCCCAGCCGGCACGGTGAGGGTCGAAGCACTCAGGGTGAACAGCCCGGCCGGCGCGTTCGAGCGCAGGCTCAGGTCGAGCCTCACCTCCGACTCGCCGCTGTTGGCGTAGGTGACGGTGCCGTCCTGGCCCGTCGTCGCACGGTCGAAACCGAGACTGACCGGCTCGGCGGTGACCTTCTGGTCGATGGCGCGCGCGACGTCGACGAAGCCCGCACCCTGCTCGTACGAGGTGTGGTCGGCGTCCGGTGCGGCCGCCGACATCAGCGTGGCCTTGAGCTGTCGCGCGGTCCACTCGGGATGCTCCTGGGCCAGCAGGGCGGCGGCGCCGGCCACGTGCGGCGTGGCCATCGAGGTGCCGTTCAGGCTGGCGTACGCCCCGTCCTCGGTGAACGGCGGCAGGTCGCTCGCCGAGGAACGGGCCGCCGCGATCGCCACGCCGGGCGCGGTGATGTCCGGCTTGACGTCCGCGTCGGTCGTCGTCGGGCCACGGCTGGAGAACTCCGCGAGCTCCTTGGTCTTGGAGACCGCGCCCACGGTGAGAGCTTCCTCGGCGCTGCCCGGCGAGTTGATGGTGCCCTCGTCGGGCCCGCTGTTGCCCGCGGCGATCACGAAGAGGGTCCCGTACTGCGCCGTCAGGTCGTGGACGGCGGCCTCGAGCGGATCGACGCCCGGGGTGTCCTCGCCGCCCAGACTCAGGTTGGCGACGGCCGCACCCTGCTCGGCCGCCCACTGCATGCCCGCCAGGATCGACGACTCGGGGCAACCCTCGACCAGACACACCTTCGCGCTGAGCAGCTTCGCGTCCGGGGCGACGCCCTTGTACCGGCCCTCGGAGGCGACGCCGGTCCCGACAATCGTCGAGGCGACGTGCGTGCCGTGTCCGGCGTAGTCGGTGAGGTCATCGGAGCCGGTGAAGTCGACCGCCTCGGCGACCCTGCCGGCCAGATCCGGATGCTGCAGATCCACGCCGGAGTCGATCACGGCGACCTTCACGCCCGTCCCGGTCAGCCCGGACTCCCAGGCCGTGGTGGCGCCGGTCAGCGGCACGCTCACGTCCAACGTCGGCTTGCGGAGCCCGTCGAGCCACACCTTGGTGACGCCGGAGCGCAGCTCCCCCGCGTCGGTGAGACTCTTCCAGAGGTCGGCGGGCTCGTCGCGGTCCTGCTCGTACGCCGTCACCCCATCGAGCCGTTGCGTCGATCGAGCGCCGTCGAGCCTGGCGTGGCCCTGGATCAGCAGGGGAAGGGTCCGGCGGGTGTCGTCGTAGCCGAAGTCCAGGAGCGTCGAGACGTCGAACAGGCGTTCGTCGAGTCGACCGCCGGCGAGGAGGCCGGCTGCGTCTGCCGGGATCACGCGTACGTCCTCTCCCGCGCTCGCGGTGACGAACGGGATGTTCTCGCGGCCCTCGCCCGGCTCCACGTCCACAACGGCCTGCCCGTTGCGCCTGCCCACCCGCACCGTGTCACCGGTGATCAACGTGACCGCACGCGTCTTCGTCTCGCCGGGCGGGGCGGATCCCACGGCGGCAGATACGGCGGCGAGCTCTGGGGGCTGCCCGACGGCGACGCCGCCTGGTAGCGCGGTCCACACCGCGGCGCTCGCCGCCGCCAGTGTCGCCGTGATACGGACAAATCGCATGGCTCTCCTAGTCTCATTCCACCTACGGAGAGTCACCATCCACCCGACCGAGCACTGTCGCGAGTGTCCACATGGACCATTCTTTATCGGCGCTGTGGACGCTCACCGGCCGGATTCGGACGCCAACATGCCGGCAGCGCTCGCTGCCATGGCGAGCGCCGTACGCGAGGAGACCTCCAGCTTCCGCATCGCCGACGACAGGTGGCGGTGGACGGTCCGAGGACTGATGAACAGTGTGGCCGCGACTTCCTTGTTGGTCATCCCGCGAGCGACCAGCTGGATCACCTCCACCTCACGAGGGGACAGCTGCTCGCCGTATCCGCGCCGTCCGCGACGCCACGTTCGGGTGACCTCGACACCGTGTTGCCGAAGGACGCGAGCCACCCGATCGGCGTCCCATCGCACCCCCAGCCCGGCGAGACGCTGCTGAGCGTCCGAGAGCACCTGCACCCCCTGGTCGTGCTCCCGCGCCGCCAGCAGGCATCGGCCATGCCGCTCGAGGGCCAACAGCTCGTCGTACGGTCGTGGCAGGTCCGCCCAGGCGAGGGCCGCGTCAGCGAACAGGTCCGCCGCCACGACCAGGTCCCCGTTCGCCTCGGCGAGGATCGCCCGGCAGGTCAGCAGCGCAGCGTCCGCAGCGGGTGCTGCGCGGCCAGCCGTCCAGGTCGCGAAGTCGTCGACCACGTCCGTGGCGCGGCTCAGCTCGCCGTCGGCGACGAGGGCATCGACGTGGACCGGCGCCACGTCGCTTGCCTGGAGCCAGATCCCTTTCCGCCTGATCGCTTCCATCGGAGCTGCCGTCACCCGCACGGCCTCCTGGACGGCGCCATCGGCCAGCAGCAACCTGCCCAGCGCTACTGCTGACAAGGTCGTCGGATCGTCCAGGGTGCCGGTGGCGTGCTCCAAGACCTGTCGGGAACGCCGCTCGGCGGCGTCGCGGTTGCCGACCGCGACCTCCTGCATCGCCCGAACCGACGAGGCCGCCAACCGAAGGAGCGGGTGAGTCTCTTCGTCATCGCCCATCACGGACAGGGTCTCGGCCAGACCGTCCCACCTGCCCGTGTACCAGTCGAGCAGGGCGATGTGGAATCGCGCGTACTCCCCCACGCGCTCGAACCCGGCGTGATGGGCGGACTCGGCGGCCTCTTCCAGTCGTCGGCGCGCCTCGGCGTAGCGGCCCCAGTGGACGGCGCGGTGGGCGACGTTGAAGACGACCTTCACCAGCTGTCGGCGCTCGCCCAAGGTGTCAGCGGACCGTGGAATCTCCTCGGCAGCCCGCCATCCGGTTTCCTCGCCCAGGCTGAGCAGACCTGTCACGCGGTCGAGCGACAGCGCCCGCCGCTCCGCGGGTGACTGGATCTGCGGAATCAGGCGTGTCGCCTGCTCCATCCACTGCAGATGTCGTTCCGCCGGCCAGGAACGTTTCGACTCCGGATCGGCGAGGAACAGCATCGCCCTGGCCGCACGTGCTGGTCGTGACCTCAGCTCACCGACGGCGGTCTCGAACTCGGCATGGCCTGCCTCGAACTCGCCCGCCTGGAACTGCATCCAGCCCAGCAGGAGCCGTACCTCTCCTCGTTCCGCCTCAGGCACATCAGTCACGTCGGGGTCGGCGAGGATTCCCGCGAGGGTCTCCTGGACCACGCTCTCCATCCCGCCCAAGGGAGTGAGCCGGTTGACGGCGACATCGCCCAACCGACGGGCCAGGCGCACCCGCCGAACGGGTGGGTGGGCGATGCTGGTCAGCAGCTCGTGCAGGAGCGTCACTGCCGTGCGCTCGTCACCGGACTCGAGTGCCAGCTCCGCGGCGGCTTCGGCGTAGTGGCTCCACTGCTCGGTCTCGCCGGCCTCGTGGAAGTGGTGGGCCAGACGTACGACGGGCTGTGGCTCCTGTCGCAGCAGGCGATCGGCCGCCCGGCGGTGCAAGGCCCACCGCTCGGAGGCTGGGATCGCGGCGCCGATCGCGAGGGCATCCAGCACGTGCCGGAACGCCAGCCAACCGTTGCCGGCTTCGCGCAGCAGCCCCGAGCCGAGCGCGGCAGCCACCCCGCGCCTGGCCGCGGGCTCATCCAGATCGGCGACGCCGGTCAGGAGAGCCTCATCGGTGGGCTCGGCCAAGATCGCCGCCGCCTGCAGGACCATCCGTCCTTCAGGGGGAAGCCTGCCGGCGCGCTCGAGGACGGAGTCGCGCAGCGTCGGAGGTACGTTCAGTCCCTCGAGCGCTCCTCGGGTCCACCCACCGTCTTGGCGGACGATGTCGTGCCGGTCCCGGAGCATCCAGATCGTCTCCTCCACCGCGAGGGGAAGCCCATCGGTGCGTTCGTGCAGGACGACCGCGAACTGCTCCGACACGGCGTCGGTCTCCAGCATCGACCCCACCAGCTCACGGGTGTCGGCGATGGTCAACGGCGTGAGCTCGATCCGGACCCGTGCGGCGGTCAGCGGGCGTGATGTCAACCGCAGCAGGAGCGACCCCGGCGGAACCTCGGTCGCCCGGTACGTCACCACGACCGACGTCTCCAGGTGGCCCGACGCGGTGAGCAGGAGCCACTCCAGCGTCGCCGCGTCGGCCCAATGAGCATCTTCGACCACCATCACATCGACGCCGAGCCGGTCGACCAGCTCGGACAACGCTGCCAGCAACCGGTGCCGGGTCTCGGCCGGATCGTCCAACGGCTCCGGTGCGGGAGGAAGCCGGGCTGCCCATTCCGGGAACAACGGCCGCAGCGCGCCGGCCAACGGACTCAGCTCGAGGTCGCCCAGCCCGGGTCGCAACCGCCGCAGCCCGTCCACCACCGGTCCCAGCGGGAAGGGTTCGATCATCGGCGGACAGGTCACCATCAGGACCCTGCGGTCGGCCAGGTCCGGCGCCTGCAGGCACTCCCGTACCAGCCGGCTCTTCCCGATCCCCGCCTCTCCCTCGATGAAGGCGACGGTCGGCGGATCGGCCAGCGAGCCGACGAGGAGCGCGAGCTCGGCGGACCGCCCCACGAGAGCGGGCGCCGCCGCCAGCCTCCCGGGTCGAGCCATTCCTGAACCGCCGTGTTCGTCATCGGCGCCGAGACAGGTCGGCGCCTGGGGTGAGGAGATGGTCTCACCCGAGCCTGTGAACCGATTCAAAGGGGCGCGATCTTCGGCTCCCTGTACCGGAACTCGATGACGTCGCGTCTCCGGACAGATCGCCGCGACCTCGGCGGATGACGCTGGCGTCATGACATCCATCAACGAACTTCTCGACAACGTACGAGGCCGGGTGATCACACCCGACGACTCCGACTACGACACCGCACGAGCGGTATGGAACGGCATGATCGACCGTCGTCCGGCCGCTGTCGTGCTGGCCGAGGACGCCGCCGACGTCAGCGCAGCGGTGAACTTCGCGCGCGACAACGGCCTGGCGCTGGCCGTGCGCGGCGGTGGGCACAGCGCGCCGGGTTACGGGACGGTCGATGACGGCGTGGTCGTCGACCTGTCCCCCATGCGTTCGGTCGAGGTCGACGCCGAGGCTCGAACCGCTCGCGTGGGCGGCGGCGCGACGCTCGCCGATCTCAACGAGGCCACCCACGCGCACGGCCTCGCGACCCCCGGCGGGATCGTGTCGACGACCGGCGTCGGCGGCCTGACGCTCGGCGGCGGTATCGGCTACCTCACGCGCGGTTTCGGCCTCTCGATCGACAATCTTCGCTCGGTCGAGGTCGTCACCGCGGACGGACAGGTCCGACGCGCCAGCGAGTCCGAGAACCCCGACCTGTTCTGGGCGCTCCGCGGAGGAAGTGGCAACTTCGGGGTCGTCACCACCTTCGAGCTCGACCTGCACCCCGTGGACCAGGTGGTCGTCGGGCTCTTCTTCTACGAGCTGGAGCACGCCGGCGACCTGCTGCGCTTCTTCCGTACCTGGATCACCGACGCCGACGAGCGCTACGGCGGCTTCCCGGCGTTCCAGATGGCCCCTCCCCTCCCCTTCCTGCCGGAGGAACGCCACGGCGACATGTTCTGCGTCGCCGTCGTCCACTGGAGCGGCCCGATCGAGGAGGGCGAGGCGGCGATGCAGCCGTTCCGCGACCTCGCGCCGCGTGTGGGCGAGATGGTCTCGCCCATGCCGTACCCGTGGCTCAACAGCGCCTTCGACGACCTGTTCCCCCGTGGCGTACGCAGCTACTGGAAGGGCAACTACGTCACCGAGCTGACCGACGAAGCGATCGAGGCGCACCTGGCCCATGGCCCGAAGGCGCCGAACCCGAGCTCGACGATGCACCTGTACCCGATCAACGGTGCCGCCTCCCGCGTCGGCGCGACCGACACCGCGTTCTCCTACCGCCACGCGACCTTCTCGACCGTCATCGTCTCGGCCTGGCCGGACGCTTCGCAGGACGCCGCCAACATCGCCTGGGTTCGCGACTACGCCGCCGCACTCACGCCGCACTCCGAGGCCGGCGGCTACGTGAACTTCATGTCCGACGACGACCAGGGCCGCATCACCGACACCTACGGCAGCAACTACGAGCGACTCAAGAAGGTCAAGCGGGCCTACGACCCGGGGAACCTGTTCAGCCACAACCAGAACATCGCGCCCTAGCCGGGTACACCTAGCGCCGGGACGGTCCGTCCTCACCACGACTCAGCGCGAGGATCGTCCGGGCGTCGGCAGCGGTCGCGAACACCAGCGCCGAGGCCGCGATCTTGGGCCCGACGTTGCCCTCGCTGCGTGCCAGATGGGTGCAGTACGCCGCGATCGCCACGTTGAGCCCGGCGCGGGCAGCCATCCACGGCAGCCGGCGGCGCCCGGCCAGCAACCCGGGTACGAGGGCGAGATCGGCGGCACCGATGACGCGCAGCGCGACCGGATGATCGCCGAGCTTCAGGGTCCGGCCCACCCATTCCGGCTTGAGGAGGATCGCCGCCCCGATCGGCAGCGTGGCCAGTCCTACGAAGGCGGCCGAGCGCCGCGCACTCTCGTGGTCCATGAGAACCATCTTGTCCGACGGCTGGTCATCCCGTGCGCGATGTAGATACGACGCGAACGTCTCCGTCCATGGAATGAAGGCGACCTACCGAGGTCGCCCGCATCCAAGGAGAAGCAGATGTCGAACACCATGCAGCCCGACGAGATCAACGAGGTCCTCAGCCGTCCGCTGAGCCGGGAGCTCCTGGCGCGTGACCTGACCCGCCTGGCGTACGTCGCGAAGGACGGCACCCCGAGGAACGTCCCGATCGGTTTCGCCTGGAACGGCTCACAGGTCGTCATGTGCACCACGCCCAACTCCCCCAAGCTCATCTCGCTGCGCCACAACCCAGCGGTTGCGCTGACCATCGACACCGAGGTGCACCCGCCCAAGATCCTGCTCATCCGCGGCACGGTCGAGCTCGACCTCGTCGATGGAATTCCCGATGAGTACCTCGAGATGAACGGCTCCTACGAGATGACGCCCGAGCAGCGGGTCTCCTGGGAGGCCGAGGTCCGCTCGCTGTACGACAGCATGGTCCGGATCGTCCTCACCCCGACCTGGGCGAAGCTGATCGACTTCGAGACCACGCTTCCGACTCAGGTCGAGGAGCTGGTCCAGCAGCGCACCGAGCGCGACGCCGCTCGATCCCAGTAGGGCATCCCGCGAGCCGTTGCACTCCCCTGGGCGATGACCGGTGTCACCGTCGTTTGATAGTTTTCTGGACATGATGTCCAGTATTGCCGCATTCAAGGCTCGGATCGTCGCCTCCGCCGACGCGCTCGTCCCCGACCTGATCGCGCTTCGGCGGAGCATCCACGCGGAGCCGGAACTCGGCCTTCACCTCCCGGCAACACAGCGCCGGGTCGTCGAGGCGCTGGCGGGCCTGGGCCTGGACATCACCGAGGGACGGTCGCTCACGTCGGTCACGGCGGTGCTGCGCGGCGGGCGGCCGGGTCCGACCGTGCTGCTCCGCGCCGACATGGATGCACTGCCGATCACCGAGGCGGTCGAGGTCCCCTACCGTTCCAGCAACGGCGCGATGCACGCCTGTGGTCACGATCTGCATGTCGCCGGCCTCGTGGGTGCCGCCCGCGTTCTCGCCGAGCACCGCGCTGACCTGGCCGGAAACGTCATCCTGATGTTCCAGCCGGGCGAAGAGGGACACGGTGGCGCGAAGCTGATGATCGAGGAGGGAGTGCTCGACGCGACCGACGACCGGCCGGTCGCGGCGTACGCGATCCACGTCGGCAACGCGCCGCGCGGCGTCTTCCTCACCCGGCCGGGCACGGTCACCGCGAGCTCGACCCATCTCAGGATCAGCCTCGAGGGTCGCGGCGGTCACGGCTCCCGCCCGCACGAGGCCCTCGATCCGGTCCCGGTCGCGGCCGAGATCGTGCTGGCGCTGCAGAGCTACACCGCGCGCCGCTTCGACTCCTTCGACCCGGTCGTGATCTCGGTGACGAACCTGACGGCGGGCACCGGAGTCGACAACGTGATCCCTGAGTCGGTCGAGCTCACCGGAACCGTACGCACCGTCGATCCGAACACGCTGTCCAGGATCGAGGAGGAGCTTCCCAGGCTCGTCGAGGGCATCGCGGCGGCTCACGGCCTGGCCGCGAGGATCACGCTCGACACCGGCTACCCGAGCGTCGTCAACGACGAGGCGACCGCCCGGCAGGCGATGGAGACACTGCGCGACGTCTTCGGGCCGCGGGTCGTCGAGGTGCCGCGGCCGACGATGGGCGCCGAGGACTTCTCGTTCGTCAGCCAGCAGGTCCCGACCACCATGATCCTGTTGGGCGCCGCCCCGGCCGACGATGCCGCGCCCAACCACTCCCCCGAGGCCGCCTTCGACGACAGCGTGCTCGGCGACCAGGCGGCGGCACTCGCGCTGCTCGCGATCGACGCCTTGGCCGCAGGGCGTCGGTGAGGTCTCAGCCCTTGTCAGGACCGTTGGCGCGTACACGCTCGACGTTGACCAGCGACTGCTGGAGCTCGTCGAGCCACTCGCTCGAGTGCTGCTGGACGAGCTTGACGCACCAGCCGAGCGCGTCGCTCCGGCTCCGGGCGACGCCGCCGGAGACGAGCAGGTCGAGGACCGCCCGCTCAGGCTGACGCAGCCGGGTCATCACCGGAGCGGAGACCGTGGTGAACATGTGCCGCTCTCCCCCGACCTCCACGCCCCAGGAGACCTTTCGGTCGAAGCGTCGCTCCGCCTGCCTCGCGACAGCCATCCGGTCCTCGCGGGTGCGCTCGCGGAACTCGCTCGCGCGCCCCTCGTTGGCAGCCGCCCGCTCTTCGTCCGAAGCGCCCTCGGCGGTCTTCGGCTCCTTGATCCGCCCGACCACGGTGATCTCCTCGCGGTCGACCACGACGTCGACGATCTCGTCGTACACACCATCGGGCAGTCGTCCGCTGAACCACCCTCGCAACTCGTTTGTAAGCATGTAATCATGCTTACCTCGGTGATCACCCGATCACAAGAGCGGGCTGGAGAGTCCAGCGATCCTGACCACCTCGACAAGGGCGATGGCAGCCGCTACCACCGCAGTGGGGAGAACGCGGCGCCGCCCGAGAAGCAGGTACGCAGCCAGCCCGCCCACCGCCAGTGCGGCCGCGAGCCGCCACCACAGCTGACCCTCGGCCAGCGGGTGCCGGGCCACGACGAGGGCGGCCACCACCAGGGAGAGATGGGTGCGCCGCCAGGCGAGCTCGGTCCGCTCCGGTTGCAGTCCGGGGTCGGCCGCCTCTCCCCCGCTCACGCCAGCAGCGCCAACGAGACGAGGGCGATGGAGCCGAGCACGCCGAACACCAGGGGAAGCGGTGCCCGGCGGGTCGGGAGGGCGTCGCGGCGGCGGATCGCGCGCTCGCTGCGTACCCAGCTCCACCAGGACCAGGCGGCGCAGCCGGCCGCCAGGAGCGCCAGGCTGAGCGGGGCGAGGACGGCCAGTGCCGTTCCGCCGCCCACCTCCAGGGTGTCGACCGCGACCGCGACGGCAAGGAACGCCAGCGAGGTGCGGATCCAGGCCAGGAAGGTGCGCTCGTTCGCCAGGGTGAACCGGACGTCGGGCTCCTCGGTCTCGTTGTAGAGCCAGCTGTCCAGCCGGCCTCGTCCCATGCGGTTCACGAGGTCGGCTGGGCGACGGCCTCGGCGTCGGCGTCGGTCCGGAAACGACGACCCGTCGCGGCGGGGACCAGCGCCGCGGTGAGGGTGAAGAGGACAGTCGCGACCCACACGACCGTCATCCAGCGCTCCCAACCGCCTGTCGCCTCGACCACCCGCGGCGCGAAGAGGACCGTCGCCAGGATGAAGGTGCGGTTCAGGAGGTGGTTGAGGCCGAAGGCGCGGCCCTGGATGTCGGGGTGGACCTCCTCGACGTGCTCGGAGAAGCTCGCCATCCACGGGCCGAAGGTCGCCGCGAGGGCCACGCCGATGCCGATGAACAGGACGACCACCAAGCTCGAGGACGCCTCGCTCCCCCGACCCATCAGTGCCAGGAAGGCGCCGAGGAAGATCGCCGCGGCAACGCCGCCGCCGACCATGAAGGCCTTGCGTCGCTGCGTTCGGTCGGAGACTCGGGCGAAGACCAGGCTCAGCGCGAGGTTGCTCAGCCAGAAGACCATCGTCATCGCCGAGGCGGCACGGACCGAGACGCCGAACTGCTGGACGAGCATGGTCTGGGCATAGGCGTTCATGGTGGCCAGCAGGACGTAGAGGAACGACATCGCCAGCACGTGCGTCCAGAACTCGCGGCGCGCGACGAGCAGTCGCAGGCCCTTCGCGCCCTGCGGCACCTCGACCGCGTGCGACTCGCGCTCGGTGAGGCGTACGGCACGGCGGACCTCCGGGGAGAGGTCACGCAGGGTCAGGGCGACCACGATGGCTCCGACCAGGGCGGCGCCGGCCATGATGAACAGCTGCGAGCGCCACTGGTTGCCGAAGACGCCCAGGGTCGCCGAGGCCACGGCGGCGGCGAAGAAGTTGGCGCCGACCGAGCCCCAGCTCCAGAACGCGAACGCCTGGGCGCGGCCCATCCGCGGGGTGAAGTCGCGGATCAGCGGCTGGGTGCCGGCGACGGCGACGCCCTCGACGAACGCCAGCACGATCCGGGCGAGCGCGAAGTGTCCCACCGAGTCCGCGGTCGCCATGAACAGACAGGCGGCAGCGGAGAGGAACATGAACGGGACCAGGATCCTCACCCGGCCGACGCGGTCGGCGAGCTCGCCGCCGAGATAGCCCGCCAGAGCACCGAAGATCAGCGACGCGGCCGTGATGAGGCCGTACGTCTTCAGCGACATCCCGAGATCGTCGAGCAGCAACGGCAGGACGGGAGCCAGCTGGCCCTCGAACGCCGAGATGAACAGGGCGAGCACGACAACGGCCAGCAGCACGCGACGGCGTGCTCCGACTGGGTACTCGGTGAGCAGGGTGCGGTAGGACACGGGGATCCGCCCTTCAAGATGCTAGACAGTGCGTCTAGTAACGGTCGTCGCGTCCGACTGTAAGGTCAGTGACCCGCGCCACACAAGACACCGCGTCCAGATCAGCGCGGGTCGGAGTCGAATCCCGTCGCCCACAAGCGCCCGCGACGGGAGAGCTCGACGAGCGTCTCGACGACCTGGTCGGTGGCCGGCCGCGGCTCCGGAGCCTCCAGCCACCACAGCAGCACGGCCATCTGCTCACCGACCCAGGCCCGCGCCAGCACCTGGAGATCGACCCGGGGGCGTACGGCGTTCGCCTTGACCCGCGCCGAGAAGATCTCATGGGCTGTCGTGCCCCAGGCATCCTCTAAGGCCCGCAGCCCACGCCCGTCCCCTTCGCCCCGCAGGATCATCCGGTACGCATCGGGCTGCTCGGCCGCATGCCGGAAGACCTCGGCCACCGGCTGACCGGTGAACCCGGCGTCCTCCGGGGCCAGCACCTGAGCCAGTCGCTCCTTCAGCTCCTGGAGCACCGAGGCCACGACGTGGTCGTAGAGCGCCTCCTTGTCCTTGAAGTGCGTGTAGAAGGTCGCCCTGCCCACATCGGCTGCGGCGACGATGTCCTCCACCGTCACCGCGGCGTAGCCACGCTCGAGCACCAGGGAGACGAGCGCGTCACGGAGCGCCCCTCGCGTTCGCCGGCTGCGCCGGTCCTCAACCACCGTCATGCGCACTGTTCTAGCACTTTTCCGGACGACTGGACCGTTTCTGGACACACTGTCTATGATCGTCGGTGACCGCGCTCACAGCAGCGACCCCGATCACCAGGAGGGCACCCGTGAATCTCGGCAGCTATCTCACCCGCACCGCGACCTTCACCCCCGACGCCACCGCCCTGGTCTCCGGCACCGACCGATGGACCTACCGCCAGCTCGAGGACGACACGAACCGGCTCGCGGCCGCCCTCATCGCCCGCGGCTGCACGCCCGGCACTCCCGTCGCCACCCTCGCCACCAACCGTGGCGAATTGGTCGTCGCAGAGATGGCGATCTGCAAAGCGGGTGCTCTCCGAGTCCCGATCAGTGCCCGGCTCGCCGCTGCCGAGGTCGAGCACGTGCTGCTCGACGCCGCGGTGAAGGTCGTCTTCACCGGCGGCGCCCACCTCGAACTCGTCCGCAAGATCGTCGATGCCCACGGCCTGGACGCTCTGGTCGTCGACCTCGACAACGGCATCGCCGCGGGCGCCGGCACGACGGCGTACGACACCCTGCTCGCCGAAGGCGCCACCGATCCGGTTGCCGTCGATGTCGACGAGCACGCCCCGGCGGTCCTCAACTTCACCTCCGGCTCCACGGGCACCCTGAAGGCGGCGGTCCAGACCGTCGGCAACCGGCTGGCCAACATGCGCAAGCTGGCGATGAACCCCTACGGCTCGATCTCCGCCGAGGCGGTCTACCTCGCCCCGGGACCGATCACCCACGCCAGCGGCATGGTGATCCTCGGCTGCTTCTTCCGCGGCGCGGCCGTGGTCGTGCTGCCCGCGTTCGACACCGAGGCCTACCTCGACACCCTCGAGCGCGAGCGGGTCACCCACACCTTCGTCGTGCCGGTCATGCTCAACCTGGTCCTCGCCTCCCCCACCCTGGGTCAGCGCGATCTATCCGCGCTGCGGAGCCTCACCGTCGGCGGCGCCCCGGTCAGCCCGGCTCGGCTGCGCGAGGCCGTCGAGGCCTTCGGTCCGGTGGTCAACCAGGGCTATGGACAGGGCGAGACGACGAGCGCGATCACCTTCCTCAGCTCCGAGGACGTCGTCCGCGGAATCGAGTCGGACCCGGAGCTGCTGCTCTCCTGCGGCCGTCCGGTCTACGACACCGAGGTGATCGTGGTCGACGACGACCACCACCCGCTGCCTGCCGGCGAGATCGGTGAGATCGTGGCGCGCGGCCCGGACTGCGTACGGGAGTACTACCACGCACCCGAGGCGACCGCCGAGACCTTCCGCGACGGCTGGGTTCACACCGGTGACCTCGGCCGCATCCGCGAGGACGGGTTCGTCTTCATCGTGGACCGGAAGAAGGACATGATCATCTCGGGCGGCTACAACGTCTACTGCTCCGAGGTCGAGGCCGCGCTCTACGAGCACCCGGCGGTCCGGGAGGCCTGCGTCGTCGGCGTCCCCAGCGAGAAGTGGGGCGAGACGGTGAAGGCGTACGTCTCCCTCGCCGAAGGCGACACGGTGACCGAGGATGAGCTGCGCGACTTCTGCCGCACCCGGCTGTCCGGGGTGAAGGTGCCCCGGATCATCGAGTTCGCCGACGCACTCCCCCTCAACCGCAACGGCAAGGTCGACAGGCGGGCGCTGCGCGAGCGCGACTGGGCCGGCACCGAGCGGAAGGTCGGCTGAGATGACCTTCTCCCTCACTCCGTCCTACCCCGACAACCCGCGCCTCGACGAGCTGGTGACCCGGCTGCGCGACTACCTCGACGGTGAGCTCGCCGACTACGAGCGCGACCTCGGCCTGGGCCCGGAGACGCCGTTGGACCGATCGATGCTGGAGCCGGTCTGGCAGCGCAGCCGGGAGCTCGGCTTCTACGGCATCCACCTGCCGACCTCGCTCGGCGGACAGGGCCTGAGCTTCACGGAGCTCGCCGCTCTCAAGGAGGAGATCGGCGCGTCCGGTCGTCAGCTCGCCACCAGCGTGCTCGGTGACATGGGCGGCCCGCTGCGGGTCGGCGCGATCTTCGAGCATGCGACCGAGCACCAGGTCGAGAAGTATCTGATGCCGGTCGTCCGCGGCGAGAGGGCCTGCTGCTTCTCGATGACCGAGGACGACGCGGGGTCGGACGTACGCCGGATGCGGACCACAGCCACCCCGACCTCGGGCGGCTTCCGGATCAGCGGACGCAAGGTGTTCAGCACCGGCGGCACCTTCGCCGACTTCGCGATCCTGGTGGCGCGGATGGCCGGCGAGGAGGAGTCGTACGCAGCCTTCTTCGTCGACCTCGACTCCCCCGGCTGCCGGGTGCTGCCCGGCGACCTGCCGCTGTCGGGGCAGAACATCGAGAGCGATGTCGTGCTCGAGGACTGCTTCGTGCCGCAGGAGAACCTGCTCGGCGAGGTCGGGCAGGGGCTGCGGATCGCGCTCGGCCGGGTCACCGCGAACCGGCTGCTGCACTGCCCGACCGCGCTCGGCGCGGCCCGCCGGGCGCTCGCGCTGGCGCTCGACTTCGCCGCGCACCGCACCGTCTTCGACGGGCTGCTGCTGGAGAAGCAGGCGATCCAGCACCGGCTCGCCGACATGGCCACCGACTACTACGCCGCCCGGTCGATGACCTACGACGCCCTGGCCGACCTCGACGCCGGCAAGCGCCCGCGCATCGAGTCGTTCATGTGCAAGCTCTTCGTGGCCGAGCGGTCCTTCGAGATCGCCGACGCGGCGCTGCAGATGCACGGCAAGGCGGGGATGGTCCGGGGCGCTGAGATCGAGGTGATCTGGCGGCGGCTGCGGATGTTCCGGGTGCTGACCGGGTCGTCGGAGATCCAGCGCAACGGGGTCATCCGCGACCTGGTGAAGTCGCTGGGGGCGTGATGACCGACTTCCGTCAGGAGGAGGCCGACGCCCACCGTGGGTTCGTCGCCGCGCTGAAGCCGGGCGTCGTGACCAGGGCCGACGGCACCGTCGTGTTCGACGCGGACGCCGACGCCTTCCTCGACTCCCCCGCGCCGGCCACCGCACACACCGGGCTGTGGCGGCACAGCCGGCTCGCCTCGCTGCAGGGCCTCTTCCAGGTCACCGAGGGCATCTATCAGATCCGTGGTCTGGATCTCGCCAACCTCACGATCGTCGAGGGCGAGCGCGGGATCATCGTGATCGACACCCTCACCACGGCCGAGACCGCGACCGCCGCCCTGGGGCTCTACCGCGAGCATCGTGGCGACCGTCCGGTCACCGGCGTGGTGCTGACCCATCCCCATGCCGACCATTTCGGCGGCATCGCCGCCGTGCTCGCGGCAGCCGATGGTGACGTACCCGTCTTGGCGCCGGAGGGGTTCTTGGAGCATGCGGTCTCGGAGAACGTCAACGTCGGTCCGGCGATGGGCCGGCGCTCGGGCTTCATGTACGGCAGCATGCTGCCCGTCGCGCCGGACGGACACGTGGGCTGTGGGCTCGGCCCGCGGCTGGCATCCGGGACCATCGGTCTGGCCGAGCCGACCGACTCGATCACGCGCACCGGGGAGACCCGCGTCATCGACGGCGTCGAGATGGAGTTCCAGCTGACACCGGGCAGCGAGGCGCCGGCGGAGATGAACATCTTCCTCCCCGGCCGCAGCGCGCTCTGTCTGGCCGAGAACGCCGTTCACACCCTGCACAACATCCTCACGCTGCGCGGCGCCGAGGTGCGCGACGCCCGGCTGTGGGCGCGCTATCTGACCGAGGCGATCGACCTGTTCGCCTCGCGCTCCGAGGTCGCGTTCGCGACGCATCACTGGCCGACCTGGGGCGCACAGCGGATCGAGGCGTTCCTGGCCGGGCAGCGTGACGTCTATGCCTACCTGCACGACCAGACCGTACGTCTCATCAACCGCGGCCTGACTCCGAAGGAGATCGCCGAGGAGCTGGTCCTGCCGCCGGCCCTCGACGCCCAGCCGTCGACGCGCGGCTACTACGGCTCGTTGAGCCACAACGTGAAGGGGATCTACCAGCGCTATCTCGGCTGGTACGACGCCAACCCGGCCCACCTGTGGGAGCTGCCGCCGAGGGCGGAGGGCGAGCGCTGGGTGCGGCTGCTGGGCGGTGCGGCCGCTGCCGTGGACCACGCCGCTGTGCTCGTGGCCGGCGGTGCGACCGATGACCTGCGGTTCGCCGCCACGCTCCTCAACCATGTGGTGTTCGCCGAGCCCGCGGAGTGCGCTGCGCGAGAGCTGCTGGCTGAGGTCTACACCCGGCTCGGGCACGGCGCCGAGAACGCGACCTGGCGCAACATCTACCTGACGGGTGCCCGCGAGCTCGTCGGCGGCCCGAACGTTCCGCCGCGCGGCGGTGGGCGCGGCCTGCTCGCCGCCCTGACCGTCTCCCAGCTGCTGGACTCGCTGGCGATCCGCGTGGACGGCCCCCGCGCGTGGGATCTGGATCTCCGCATCGACTGGCACCTGCTCGACCACGACGGCACGCCCGAGGGTGGCTGGTGGCATGCGCGGCTGCACAACGGCGTACTCGTGCACCGGCGTGACAGCGCTGCCGACCCGGCTGCTGGCCTCACCCTGACGCTCGCCCGTCCGCAGCTCGCCGGCCTGTTGGGCAGGCGGAGTCTCGACGGAGTCGAGCACTCCGGTGACCTCGGCGTGCTCCAGCGGCTGCTGGGGGTGCTCGAGGCACCCGATCCGGCATTCCCTATCGTGACCGCGTGACCGACGACACACCCGCCACCGGACTGACAGAGCTGCACGCTCGCCGCTTCCTGACCACGGACGCGGCCCGAGCCGCCAAGGTCGCCCGATGGCACGCCAAGGGGCGGCGTACGGCTCGGGAGAACATCGCCGACCTGGTCGACCCGGGCTCGTTCGTCGAGTACGGGAGGTTCATCACCGCCGCCCAGGAACGCCGCCGTGACCTCGCCGAGCTCGTCGTCGAGACACCCGCCGACGGCATCGTCGGCGGGACGGCGACCGTCGCCGGAAGGCCGTGCGCGGTGCTGTCCTACGACTACCTGGTGATGGCCGGTACGCAGGGCATGCGCGGGCATCGCAAGTCGGACCGGCTGATCGAGGTCATCGGGCGGATGCGGCTGCCGGCGGTCTTCTTCACCGAGGGCGGCGGCGGTCGTCCCGGTGACACGGACATCCCGCTGGTCTCCGCGCTCGACGTCGGCTCGTTCGCGCTGTGGGGAGAGCTCGAGGGCGTGGTGCCGCGGATCGCCGTCGTCTCCGGACGGTGCTTCGCCGGCAACGCGGTCCTGGCCGGCAGTGCCGACCTCCGCATCGCCACTCCGGACGCCAACCTCGGCATGGCCGGGCCGGCGATGATCGCCGGCGGCGGGCTGGGTTCCTTCGCACCGGAGGAGATCGGTCCGGTCAAGGACCAGACGGCCAACGGCGTCATCGATCTGCTCGTCGACGACGAGGCGGCGGCCGTCGAGGCCGTACGCGACATCCTCACCTACCTCGAGCCGGCTGCCGACGGCGGCGAGGCCGGAGACCAGACCGACCTGCGCAGCCTCCTGCCCCACAACGACCGGGAGGCCTTCGACGTACGTCCGGTCGTCGAAGCTCTTGCCGACATCGACTCGGTCACCTGGCTCCGTGAGGCGTACGCCCCCGAGCTGGTGACGGCGCTGGCGCGGATCGACGGGATCGCGGTCGGAGTGATCGCCAACCAGTCGACCCGCCTCGCCGGAGCGCTCACCAGCGAGGCATCGGTCAAGGCCGCCGACTTCCTTGCCCTCTGCGAGCGCTGGGGCCTCCCGGTGGTCTCGCTGGTCGACACCCCGGGGTTCATGGTCGGTCCCGAGGCCGAACGTGGCGGCCTGGTCCGTCACGCGTCGCGGATGGTCGTCGCCGGCGCACAGCTGTCGACCCCGCTGGTCGGGGTGATCCTGCGCCGTGGCTATGGGCTCGGCGCACAGGCGATGCTCGGCGGAAGCACCCATCGCCCGCTGCTCACCGTCGCCTGGCCCGACGCCCACCTCGGCCCGATGGGCCTGGAGGGCGCAGTGCGCCTCTCCATGGCCGCCGAGCTCGCCGAGATGCCCGAGGCCGAGCGCGAGGAGCGGGTCGCCGTGCTCACCGAGGAGTACCGCAAGCAGGCCAGCGCGCTCAACGCCGCGCGGATGTTCGAGATCGACGATGTCATCGATCCTGCCGAGACCCGCGGCGTCATCGCCGCCACGCTACGCCGGGCCTAGGAGGCTCCGCCGTCGTTGTCCCAGATCTGCTCGCCGATCTGGCTCTGGTCGTGTCCATCGAGACCGAGCAACTGCGCCGGGCGGAAGGTGTTCCGGTCGTCGGCCGCCTGAGCCATGATCTTCTCGGCACGCTCGGGGGCGGTGTCGTGAGGCACCACCAGCAGGCGCAGCCGGTCGCCGGTGGCCATCGACAGCACGATGAGGTGGGTGTCGTCGGAGGGGAACGAGCCGACCTTCACGATCCCGCGGGCGGCACGGATCTTGCGGACGCTCGGTTCTCCCGGGACCGAGTCCCAGTCGGGCCGGGAGAACAGCAGCCGCGAGATCCGGCCGACGGGATGGGGAAAGTGGTCGATCAGGTCGGCGGCCTCGTCCTGCAGGTCGCGCGACTGCGGCCACCAGGCCCCATCGAGCGGCCCAGAGCTGAAGCTGTTGTCGAGGCGGATCCGGAGCCCGACGCGAACGGCGGTCGGGAGCTCTTCTGTCGGTGACGTCGTCATGACGCCCACCTTTCGTGCTGCCCTGCGGACTCGACGAGTCCGGCCGGCAGTGTGGTTAGAACAAGTGTACGGCGCGGGCCGCCGAGATCCCGCTTCCTAGATCTCCTTCAACCGCGGCACGAGGTCGACGACCGAGGTGGCCCACGGCACCGGGTCGACGTACGGCGTCGGCATCAGCCCGACGAGCGTGATGCCCAGGGCCGCGTACTCCGCCATCGACCTCAGGAAGGCGTCCGGGTCCTCGACCGAGGGGCCCTGGAAGAGGATCGTCTTCTCGATCGCGTCGTAGTCGGTGCCGAGGTCGTCGCAGTGGCCACGCAGCACCTCGAGCTTGTGCCTGACGGTCTCGACCGCCTCGGGGCCGGGGCCGCCGAACAGGTTCGTCCCCTGTCCGTACTCGGCGACCAGACGAAGCGTCTTCTTCTCGCCTCCCCCGCCGATCAGGACCGGGACCGTGCCGTGGACCGGCTGCGGCAGCGAGATCGTCTCGGCGAGCTGGTAGTGCTTGCCGGCGTAGGCGCCGTCGTTCTCCGACCACATCTGGCGGCAGATCTCCAGGGTCTCCTCCAGGCGCTCGAACCGCTCGGCCGTCGGCGGGTAGGGCACGCCGAGCCCCTGGTGCTCACGCTCGTACCACGCTGCGCCGATGCCCAGCAGCGCGCGGCCTCCGGAGAGGCGGTCGAGGGTCGTGACGGTCTTGGCGAGCAGCCCGGGGTGACGGTAGGTCACTCCGGTGACGAGGAGGCTGAGACGTACGTTGTCGGTGATCCCGGCCAGGTAGCCCAGCGTGGTGTAGCCCTCGAGCATCGGCTCGAAGGGGCCGCCGGCCTGCTCCATCTGGAACCAGTGGTCCATGACGGTGAGCAGGTCGACGCCGCCCTCGTCCGCGATGCGAGCGGTCTCGGTGAGCTTGTCGGCCAGCGTGGTCTCCCACTCGGGGTGGGTGAACGTGAAGTAGTGGAGTCCAAGATCCATACCTCAGACGCTATGTCTTCGAGCGCGCTCGAAGACAAGCCCTCAATTCGACTCGGGCAGCTCCGCCAGGTGCTTGTGGCCCCATTCCCCCAGCGGCTGGAGGGCGGCGATCAGCTCTGCCCCGGCAGGCGTCGGGCGGTAGAGGACCTGAACCGGCGTCGACGGGATCACCTCCCGCACCAGGAAGCCGTCGCGCTCGAGCTCCTTGAGGCGCAGGGCGAGCATCCGGTCGGAGATGCCGTCAATGGCGCGGCGGTACTCCCCGAAGCGGCGTGCGCCGGCCACGGACGCGAAGAGGACCGCACCCGACCAGCGTTGCCCGACGCGCTCGAGCGTGCGCTGAAAGACGGCGCACGACCTTCCGTCGACCTGTACGTCATCCACTGTCACTTACTCAGCATAAGTTGCTAACACGCCAGTTGCAACGCTGTGTCGCGCCACTCAGACTCTGCGGTTGTCGGCTCATCGGTCCGGCCTCGAGATCACCCGCCCGAGCGGGTCTGCCCAAGGAGTACACGCGTGTTCATCGCGTACATCGTCGTCTCGTCCCTGCTCGCCCTCGTCTGCCTGGCCTCCGGAACGGCCAAGGTGACCTCACAGCCGGCCCTGGTCGAGCAGCTGGGTGGGCTCGGCGTCGCCGCCAAGCACGTCCCCCTTCTCGGTGCGCTGCTCGTGCTCGGCGCCGTCGGCCTCGTCGTCGGCATCTGGGTCGGAGCCCTCGGCGTCGCGGCCGCAGGGGCGCTCGCGCTCTACTTCGTCGGCGCGATCATCACCCATCTGCGTGCCGGCGACGCCAAGGGCTCCGTGCCCACGGTCGCTCTCACCCTCACCTCGGTCACCGCGCTCGTGCTGGGGCTACTCGCGCTCTGACCTCGGCGAGGCCCGGGTCAGCGCAGCATCGGCTCCCGCTTGAGGTCACGCTTGTCGAGCTTGGCGTCGTAGGTGGCCAGCGGCTTCGCCTTCGACGCGTCGGCCTCGACCGCGGCGGTCGCCACGCCGGCCCACTCCAGGATCCGGGCGGTGGCGAGCTCGCGCTCGTCGGCGACCAGGCCGGCCACGTTGGCGCCGTGGTTCATGCCCGGGGCGGTGAAGACGTAGGAGTCGGTCGTCTTGTGGCCCGGGCGGAAGCGCTCGGCGCCCCACGGGTCGGCCTCGCCGTAGACGAAGAGCATCTGGTGCGCGTTCTTGCGCACCCAGGAGTCGACGTCGCGCATCGCGGACGGGTCGAACCGCATGTCGATGTCACGCGGGACGAAGCTGCGCGGCGGCTGGTAGCCGTAGCGGATCAGCTCGTCCTCGATGTGCGGGAAGCCGATCGTCGGCGCACCGAGCTCGGTGCCGGCCTGGTAGTAGTAGGGCGTGTAGGGGCTCAGGCCCTGGTCGGTGTAGAACCCGAAGCCCGAGTAGTAGTCGATCGAGTCCCAGATCTCATGGTCCGTGGCGGTCGCCGCGTCGGCAGGGATGTTGGCGCACTCGCCCGTGCCGGCGTACTGCCAGAAGGCCCAGACGTAGTCGAGCACCACCATCTCGTACGCGGAGTCCAGGCTGCCCACGGTGTCGAAGGTGTAGCCCTCGGTCTCGGCGAGGTCGGCGTAGGTCGCCTTCAACGCCTCGCGGCGCACGAGCGCTTCGCGCTGGACGCCGTTGAGCCGGTCGCGGCAGTCCTCGGTGCCGACGGTGGCGAAGAAGTCGTCGTAGGCGGAGTCCTCGCGGTTGACCACGTCGTTCGGGGCGACGTAGGCGACGATGCCGTCCATGTCACGGGGGTAGAACCGCTCGAAGTAGGTGGCGGTCATCCCGCCCTTCGAGCCGCCGGTGGCGAGCCAGTTCGCGGAGTAGATCGGCTTCAGCGCCTTGAAGATGGCGTGCTGGTCGCTGGCGGCCTGCCAGATGTCGAGATCGTCCCAGTCGGCCGGGTCGGGGCGCGACGGGGTGAAGAACCGGTATTCCATCGAGACCTGGTTGCCGTCGATGATGCGGGTCGGCTCGCTGCGGCCGGGGTTGGTCGAGACGTTGTAGCCGCTGGTCTGGAACACGGTCGGGCGGGCGGTGTCCTTGTGCAGCACGGTGAACCGCTGCTGGAAGGTCTTGCCGTGCGGCCTGCGGTGGTCCACGGGCTGAGTGAAGTTGAGGACGAAGTAGCGGTAGCCGGCGACCGGCTTCTCCTGGATGAGGCTGACGCCGTCGATGGCGAGCAGGCGATCGAGGATGTCGTCCTCGGCGGCTGTCGCGGGGCTGGCGGGTGTGACGAGGAGCAGGGATACCAGCCCCATCGCCACCAGAATCCGGCCGATCAATGCACGCATGTGGGGTCTCCTTCGGTGCGGGTCCTCGGCAACCTAGCCGACCTCCGCGCCGGGCACCTCCGAATTCCGGATGCGTCCTCGGGAAGGAAGTCGCACGGCGACGCGTTCGGGTCGACATGACGTTCGATCCGCACGAACTCCTCGCCGCCACCCGCCACGGGATCCTGGCCACGATCAAGGCCGACGGCCTGCCACAGCTCTCACCCGTGTGGCAGTTCTACGACCGCGAGCGCAGCGAGATCCTGATCTCCACCCGCGAGGGGCTGGTGAAGACCAAGAACCTCCGCCGCGACCCGCGGGCGGCGATCGAGGTCGATGGGCCCAAAGGGCGGTCCTGGGCCACGGCCGAAGGCACCGTCACGCTGACCGGGCCCGGCGCCACCTTCGACAGCCCGGAGATCGACGCTCTCGTCGACTACTACCGTCGCGGCGCCGGCGAGCACCCCGACTGGGACGAGTACCGGGAGGTGATGGTCACCGACCGCCGCGTGCTCATCACCATCGCGGTCACGAAGGTCTACGGCGCGGACATCGGCTGATCTCAGCGGGCGTAGGGCCGGCCGAGCGCTCCTCGCTCGGCCGGTCGGTGACGGTTCCGCGCGGGCTCACCTACGCGGATTGAACAACGTGCCGAACCCGGACGCACCGAGTCCGCACAGCATGATGACGGCTCCGACGATCACGTTGGAGGCGATCATTCCACCGGTGGTGTCGACGCCGTTCATGAGCCACGGCGAGACGATCGCCCATGCACCCATGAGCGGGACGGTCCAGGCCAGACCGTGTGTGCGGCCGAACGCCGACGCGAACCCGAGCGCCAGCAGAGCGACAGCGAGACCGATGATCAGGTTGCTGACCATCAGTGGTGATGCCGTGGTGTTGAAGCCCACGACCCACGGCGAGATGGCCAGATAGAGACCGGCCATCATCGTGACACCGTCGACCACCTGAGCGGTGGCGGAGGAGCCGGTCAGATCGAACCGGTCCCGGAGTGCCGCGATGTCGGGATGTTCCTGAATGGACAGGTTTTCAGACGACATTTGAATTCACCTCCTCAGCCCCATGCCAAAGGAAGAACAACTGTCCTCGCGATCATTCTAGGCCCGCGAAGCGGTAATTGACCCGGCCGAAATCGCCGGCCCCGAGCGGGCTCCGGCGGTGGCACCATGGTCGCCATGGACGTGACGTCGCTGCAGGCCTACTGCCTCACCAAGCCGGGTGCCTGGCCGGACAACCCGTGGGATCACGAGCACCCGGTGATCAAGGTCGGGCCGGGTGAGCGCGGCAAGATCTTCGCCTTCCTCGGGGCCGCGAAGGTGGGGCTGAAGTGCGGTCCCTCCCGCGAGATCGCCGACGAGTGGCTGCTGCGCTATCCCGGTGATGTGGCCGTCACCGGCTACATCGGCCGGTCGGGGTGGAACGACCTCGCCTGGGGCGGCGCGATCCCGGACGAGGAGATCCTGGAGGCGGTCGACGAGTCGTACGCAACGATCGTCTCGAAGCTCCCGAAGAAGCTCCGACCGGAGGGCTGGGACGCCTGAGCCCGGCATGCCGGGCTTGAACGAGGCCGTTCGGTGAGGAATGGTGGAGCGGGTACTCCGTACCCAACCATGGAAGATCTCGACATGCTTCAGCTGACCGAGAACGCCACCACCATCGTCCGCTCGATCTCCGAGCAGTCCCAGGGCGCCGGCCTCCGGCTCGCCTCCAACGCAGAACCGGACGGCGCATTGAGCGCCGCACTCGTCCCGACGGCCGAGGCGGAGGACCAGGTCATCGAGCAGGAGGGCGCGCGGGTCTTCCTCGACCAGGGCGCTGCCGCCGAGCTCGACGACAAGGTCCTCGACGCCGGGATGGATGCCTCCGGCAACGTACAGTTCGGGATCTCTCAGCAGGCTTGATCCCGCGCTACGCCGGGGTGTGCCGCAGACGCGGTGCGCCCCGGCGTAGCTGATTTTGGGACTGCGTACGCCTCGCCGTTTGCGTAGGGTCGCGGACATGAGCACCACCGCCGCACCTGCCTGGTTCCACCTCTTCCTCGACGTCCCGCGGGAAGGCTGGGAGGAGGCGGTCGGTTTCTGGTCGGCGGCGACCGGATGGGCGCTCTCCGCGCCCCGCGGTGAGGACGGGCAGTTCCTCACGCTGGTGCCCCAGGAAGGCGATGCCTGGCTGAAGATGCAGGCGGTCGACGACGCCGCACCACGGATCCACCTCGATCTCGACGCCGTCGACCGTGAGGCAGCGGTCAAGCGGGCTGCGGACCTCGGGGCGAGCCCGGCGTGGACGTACGAGGACGTGCCGGTGATGCGCTCCCCCGGCGGGCTCCTCTTCTGCCACACGTCGGTCGAGAGGTCCGGTCTCCGCTTCGCGCGCTCGGAGCCTGAGCGGGTGCTCGACCAGGTGTGCATCGACATCCCCCGGGTGCGCTGGGAGCAGGAGGTCGCGTTCTGGGCCGAGATCACCTCGCGGACCCCGGAGCCGGCCAAGACCCCCGAGTTCGTACGCCTCGCCGACCCCGATCCGCACGGCGGGCTCCGGATCCTGCTGCAGCGGCTCGAGGACGAGGACGGCGAGGTCCGCGCCCATCCCGACCTCGCGGTCGCCCACCGGGCCACGGAGACCTGCCGTCACGAGGCGCTCGGCGCCGAGACCGTCGGCGTCTTCGAGTGGTGGACGGTGATGCGGGCGCCGTACGGGCAGGTCTACTGCCTCACCGATCGTGACCCGGTGACCGGTCGGGTGGCTTAGCCTGGAGGGATGCGACTCGCATCGTTCAACGTCGAGAACCTCTTCGCCCGGCCGAAGGCGATGGACACCGACGCGGCCAACGCTACGACGCGGCGAGCGGTCCTGACCGCTCACTCCCGCGTCTCCACGCTCCTCGCCCAGCCCAGCTACCAGGGCGACGAGCAGGAGATCCTGGACAACCTCGAGAAGCTCGGCCTCCTGAAGAGCGACGAGGGCGAGTTCGCGCGGCTGCGGAAGATGCGCGGCGCGCTGCTCAAACGCCCGCGCTCTCGTCCGGTCCAGCTGGTCGCGCAGGGGCGCAACGACTGGGTCGGGTTCGTCGAGCTCAAGACGACCGCCGTCGACGAGGTCGCCACGGAGAACACCGCACGCGTCTTCGCCGAGCTGCGGGCCGAGGTCGCGGTGGTCGTCGAGGCCGACGACCGGCCGGGGCTGCACATGTTCTCCCAGACGCTGCTGCCGGAGGTCGGCGCCGAGGCGTACGAGCAGGTGATGGTCGTGGAGGGCAACGACGAGCGCGGCATCGACGTCGGTGTGATGGTCGGCGACGGCTATCGCCTGGTGCAGATGCGCACCCATATCTTCGACCGCGACGAAGAGGGCGTGATCTTCTCCCGCGACTGCTGCGAGTATCACCTCGAGGCTCCCAGCGGCGCGCGGATCGTGGTGCTCGCCAACCATTTCAAGTCCAAGGGCTACTCGGAGAAGGGCGACCCGCTGGGCGCCAAGCGGCGCGGCCGGCAGGCCGCGCGGGTCGCGGACATCTACCGCGGGCTGCTCGAGGAGGGGATCGAGCACGTCTGCGTCGCCGGCGACCTCAACGACTCCCCCGGCGGCGGGTCGCTGGAGCCGCTGCTGTCGGTCTCCGGGCTCGCGGATGCCAGCGAGCACGCGAACTGGGACTGGAACCACCGCCGCGGAACGTACGGTTCCGGCAACGAGGACGACAAGATCGACTACCTGCTCCTCTCCCCCGCGCTGCGCGCCAAGCAGACCGGTGGCGGCGTCTTCCGCAAGGGTGTGTGGCACGGGCCGCGGACCAAGGACCCCTGGGACCTGTTCCCGACCCTGACCGCGGAGCAGCACGCCGCCTCCGACCATGCCTGTCTCTACGCCGACTTCACCGACCTGTGACCTGAAAGCCTCCCGTACGCTGCTGGGATCTGCGTGAAATAGGGGCCATGTGCCTCGGACACGGCCAGCAGCACGGGACCCTTCGGTCGATGAGCGCGCCGCTCACGCGGCGTACGGCGCTGGGAGCGGCGGGAGCAGGGCTCCTACTGGCGTCGATGTCCTCCTCGTTCACGGGTGCGGCGGCCTCGGCGACCGCCCGGGCCGGCGTCGGGGCGAGCCGGACGTCGCGGCTCTCGTCGGGGACCACGCTGGTCCATGCCGACCTGCACAACCACACGCTGATGTCGGACGGCGACGGCGACCCGGACCTCGCCTTCGACTCGATGCGGAGCGCCGGGCTGGACGTCGCGGCACTCACCGACCATGCCACGGTCTCCGACCACATCCTCGGCAATGCGCTCGCGGGGCTGCTGCCGGCGGCGTACAAGCAGATCGGCGGCATCACCCGCTCGGACTGGGCGCGGACACGGGAGCTGGCCGACGCGGCCAACGCCGACGGCACCTTCACCGCGATCCGTGGCTTCGAGTGGTCGGAGCCGTTGTTGGGTCATATCAACGTGTGGGGAACCGAGCACTTCACCGACATCGTCGACGTCGGCGCGATGCGGCCGTTCTTCGACTGGCTGATGCGCTCCCCCTCTACGCCGATCATCGACGGTGGGGCTGACGGGATCGCCGGGTTCAACCATCCTGGGCGCGAGCCGTTCCGGTTCCAGGAGTTCCGCTACGACGCGCGGGCGCGCGAGCGGATGGTGTCGCTGGAGATGTTCAACCGCGGCGACGACTACCTCTTCGAGGGCTTCGCCGACGGCAAGACCTCTCCCCTGTGTCAGTGCCTCAATGCCGGCTGGCGTACCGGGATCAGCGGGGTCACCGACGAGCACGGCACCGACTGGGGCCACCCGGAGGGCAAGGGGCGGACCGGCCTGTGGGTCGCCTCCCACGACCGCGGCGGCGTCTTCGAGGCGATGCGGGCGCGGCGGTTCTTCGCCACGCGCACCTCGGGACTTCGGGTCGACGCGGTGGCCACGCTGGACGGCGTGGAGCACCGGATGGGCTCGGTGGTCTCCGGCCGTGGCGGCGACATGCGTTTCACCCTCGACCTGGCCCGCGACGAGGAGTGGGTCGGCCGGGAGCTGCATCTGCAGGTGCTGCGCCCGGGCCCGTCGGTGCCCGTCGTGGCCGGCGTCGTGGCGTTCCGCGTCGGCGACCCGGTCGCGGTCACCGTGCCGGTCTCGGTCGACGACGGCGACTGGGTGCTGCTGCGGGTCAGCGACCCGACCCAGGCCAACGCGACCCCGGGCCCGGAGGGCCATCCGTGCAACGACCTGGGCATCGCCTACACGAGCCCGTGGTGGTTGCAGCCCTGAGTTTCCTGAGAAGGCGGCTCGCAGGCTGAAGATGCGCTGAAAGCGGGCGTCCGGGCGATGGTTGCGGGCCGTAGCTGTGGCACGCTGGCGAGGTGAACGAGGTGTGGTACGTCGTCGGGCTGGTCGCGGTCTCCGTGGCCGTGCTCGCGCTCGGGGTGTGGTTCGTGCGGCGTGAGATCAGGGACGAGGTCTCTTCCCCGCCGGTGCTGTGGGCCGGCTACGCGGTCGTGGCGGCGTTCGTCGTCTTCGGCGTCCTGCGCACCTCCTGGGTGGTGCTCTCATGAGGACTCGCGCTGATCTGCTGGGCTGGATCGGACTCGCCGGCCGTCTCTACCTCGGCTTCGTGTTCCTCGCCGCCGGCCTCGCCAAGCTGCCCGAGCCGGCGATCACCGAACAGGCGGTGCGCGGCTACCAGCTGCTGCCGTGGCAGCTGGCCCCTGCGTACGCCATCGCCATGCCGATCGCCGAGATCGTGCTCGGCGCACTGCTGATCCTCGGGCTGTTCACCCGGACCGCGGCGGTGGCGACGGCGCTCGGGCTGTGCTCGTTCCTCGTCGGGATCACCTCGGCCTGGGCACGCGGACTCAACATCGATTGCGGCTGCTTCGGCGGGGGTGGCGCCTCGGCCGACCCCGCCTATCTCGCCGATACCTTCCGCGACCTGGGCTGGCTCGCGATCGCGGTCTACCTGATCCTCGTACGCCGCACCAAGCTCGCTCTCGACAACCTGCTGTTCCGACGGGTGACTCCGTCGGAGGAGGACTACAGCGAGAGCTCGAAGAAGACCGAGTTGGGGTCGAGCGCGTAGCTGCCGAAGGGCGGACGCTCGGTGAAGCCGTTGCCCGCGTAGAGGCGCCGGGCGGGAGCGTGGAAGTCCTCGCTCCCGGTCTCGAGGAGGATCCGGCGGCCGCCCGCGGCCCGTGCCTGCTCGATGAGGTGCCGGAGCAGCGCGGTCGCGATGCCGCGGCCGCGAGCATGCGTCGAGGTGCGCATCGACTTCAGCTCGACGTCGCCCTCGGCCAATGACTTGAGCGCGCCGCAGCCGACGAGCTCGGTCCCCTCCCAGGCCGACCAGAACGCGATCTCGGGCACCCTCAGCGCCTCGAGGTCGAGTGCGTGCACCGACTCGGCCGGGCTCACCGCGTACATGTCCTCGAGGTGCTCCTCCAGGAGCCGGATCACCTCCGGCCGGGTCAGATCGTCGAGCTCGAAACGCAGGGAGACCACAGGCACGACTGGAGGCTAGCCGAGCCCTCCCCTTGTCGTGGCGGTTGGGTGCGTCGGGGCTGGTGCAGTATCGCGGCGAGCAACCAAGGTGTGCGATAGTGCGCAGCGCCGACGCTGGCGGCCGAAGCCGGCGGCATCGCTGCGCGGGGTCCGTCGAGGGATCGTTCGGACCGCTCCCCTAGCATCTGGGCATGCCTTCTCGTGCGCTCCCGGCCGTAGCCGCCGCTGCCCTGCTCCTGACGCTGTCCGCCTGTGGTTCCGACGACGGCGGGTCCGGTTCCGACCCCGCCGCGGAGAGCAAGGGCCCGAAGTCGAGCGAGTCCAGCGACTGGAAGTCGATCGTGAAGCCCGGAACGACGGACTGCGACTACACCGAGGACCCGATGGGCGCCTCCAAGGAGGTGGACCAGCCGGAGAAGACCGCGCAGTACACCGGCGAGGTCGCCGCCACCATCAACACCTCCGTCGGCCCGCTCGCGATCACCCTCGACGCCGACAAGGCGCCGTGCACGGTCAACTCGTTCCTCTCGCTGGCCTCGCAGGACTACTACGACGGCACCAGCTGCCACCGCCTCGGCAACAACCCCGGCTTCCAGCTGCTGCAGTGCGGCGACCCGACCGGCGAGGGCACCGGCGGCCCGGGCTACACGATCCCCGACGAGTTCGAGGACAGCGACACCTTCCCCGCCGGCACCCTCGCGATGGCCAACACCGGCCAGCCCAACTCCGGCGGCAGCCAGTTCTTCATGGTCTTCGGCGACACCCAGCTCCCGCCCGCCTACACCGTCTTCGGCACCCTCGACGAGGCCGCCATCAAGACCCTCCAGGAGGTCGGCGAGGCCGGCGTGGCCGAGGCCGGCCCCGACGGCACCGGCGCCCCCAAGACGCCCGTCGAGTTCGAGACGATCACCGTCGGTTGACCCACTCCTGCCGAGGCGTCACCCCGGTCGGGCGAGACGTCACGTACGTCGGCCGAGTAGGCACGTAGGTGACATCTCGGCCGACGCCAGTGACGCTTCGGCCGACCGGGGTGACGCTTCGGCCGGTCAGGGGCGGCGGCGGGGTGGGTCGCGGCGGAGGACCTTCGGGAGATAGGCCGCGCCGGTGCTCTGGGCAGCGGCGGCGTCACCGGGGTTGGAGATGCCGCAGCGCTGCAGGGAGAGGCAGCCGCAGCCGATGCAGGAGTCGAGGTTGTCGCGGAGGCGCTCGAGGGCGTGGATCTGCTCCTCGAGGCGGCGGCGCCAGTGTTTCGACATCCGGGCCCAGTCGGCCTTGGTGGGGGTCCGGTCCCCTGGCAGGCAGTCGAGCTCGGCCTTGATCTCGTCCAGCGACAGCCCGACGTTGGCGGCCGCCCTGATGAAGGCGAGGCGGCGCAGGACGCTGCGCTCGAACGTACGCTGTCCCCCGGCCGACCGCTGAGCCTGGATCAGGCCCTGGGTCTCGTAGTAACGAACCGCGGAGGCGGCATAGCCGCTGCGCCGGGTCACCTCGCCCATCGTGAGCAGGTCATGGGTGTTCATCTCACTCTTTTCTGTCACAGCCCTTGATATCAAGTTCACTTTAGGTTGAATCCTAGGGGGCATGAACAGATCAGACAACGAAGTAGCCGTCATCACCGGCGGATCCGCGGGGCTCGGGCTCGCCCTCGCGACCTCGCTCATCGACAAGGGTTGGAGCGTCGTCACCGACGCCCGCGACGCCGACCGTCTCCATGCCGCACTGCCGGGCAGCGCTCGGGTGACGACGCTGAGCGGCGACGTACGCGATCTCGACCATCAGGACGCGATCGCCGCCGCCGTCGCCCGGCACGGGCGCCTCGACCTGCTCGTGCACAACGCCAGCGAGCTCGGCCCGATGCTTCCCCTGGCCGAGGTCCCCGAGAGCCTCTTCTCGCGCGTGCTCGAGACGAACCTGCTCGCCCCGCTCACCCTGACCCAGCGACTCCTCCCCTACCTGATCGCCTCGCGCGGGACCCTCATCGGCATCTCGAGCGACGCGGCGGTCGAGCACTACCCGACCTGGGGGACGTACGCCGCGAGCAAGGCCGCGTTGGACCACCTGATCCTCACCCTCGGCGAGGAGAACGGCATCCGCGCGTACGCCGTCGACCCCGGCGACATGCGCACCGCCATGCACCAGGACGCCTTCCCCGGCGAGGACATCTCCGACCGACCGCTGCCGGAATCGGTCGTTCCGCACCTGCTCGCGCTGCTCGCAGGCGACGAGCCCACCGGGCGCTACCGCGCCACCGATCTCGCACCGACTGGAGCAACCCGATGACCATGCTCGCCGAACGACCGACCACCAGCTTCCCTGCCCCCGACGACACGACGGCCCCCGCGCCCGCGGAGTGGCGCGGCATCGAACGTGACGGGGTGCGCCTGCTCGTGGCGACCCCTGGCGGCGTACGACATGCTCTGTTCCGCAATCTTGCCGACCACCTCTCCCCCGGCGACCTGGTCGTGGTCAACGACTCGGTGACCGAGGCTCGCCAGCTCGACGCAGACATAGTCGGGCGCGGCCGGGTCGTACTCCACCTCGCCCAGCGCCTCGACACCGGCTGGGCCGTGGAGATCCGCTCGGCCCCGGACGCCTCGCGGTCCGTGCTCGACGCCGCCGAGGGCGACGTGATCGTCACCGCGGGCCTGCGAGTCACCCTGCGGGAGCCCTACCCCGACGGTCGCGCCTCCTCCCCCACCGGCGCGGGCAACCGGCTGTGGCGCGCCCAGGTCACCGGCGACGTGGCCGCCGAACTCGAGCATGCCGGCCGCCCGATCGCGTACGGCTATCTCGACCGGCGCTATCCGCTCTCCGCCTACCAGACGATCTTCGGGCACCGCCCCGGGAGCGCCGAGATGCCGTCGGCCGCGCGCCCGTTCACCCACCCGCTGGTCACCGAGCTGGTCACCCGCGGGATCCAGATCGCGCCCATCACCCTGCACACCGGCGTCTCCTCCCAGGAGGCCGGTGAGGCCCCCGGCGCGGAGTGGTTCGAGGTCTCCGAGACCACGGCACGGCTGGTGGAGCAGACCAGGTACGCCGGTGGCCGCATCGTCGCGGCCGGCACCACCGTCACCCGGGCCCTCGAGTCGGCGGTCATCCCCGCGACGGGCGCGGTCAGGGCGGCGAGCGGCTGGACCGACCGGGTCATCACACCGGCCAACCCGCCGTACGTCGTCAACGGGCTCATCACCGGCTGGCACGACCCGCAGGCCAGCCATCTGCTGCTGGTCGAGGCGGTCGCCGGTCCCGAGCTCACCCAGGCGGCCTACGATGCCGCCGCCGCTGACGGCTACCTGTGGCACGAGTTCGGCGACTCCGCCCTCCTGCTCCCGTGATCGCCGAGGCGGGCTAGGACAGGGCGCCCTCGCCGTAGCTCACCGGGGTGCCGACGGCGACGGTGCGGCCGACGGTGCACAGCCGGGTCTCGGACTTCTTGATCGCGTCCGGGAGGACCTTGCGGGCAGCGTCGCCGGCCTCGCCCTCGGGGAAGGTGATGTCGAAGGTGACCGAGAGGTCGACGAGGCGGTTGCCCTGCTCGTCGCGGATCTTGGTGCCCGCGGCAAGGGCCTCGAAGGTCTCCATCGGGGACCGCTTGGCGGTGATGAAGTCCACGTCCAGGGCGCTGCAGCCGGCCAGGGCGGCGAGGAGCAGCTCGACCGGGGTGAAGTCGGGGTCGTCGCCGTGGCCGATCACCACGGTGCCGCCGCGCGCGTTGGTCGCGCGGAAGCGGTGCTCGCCGATCTTCTCCAGAGAAACCGAGCGCTGGTCTGCCGCATCAGAAGTCATGGGGTAAGACTGCCATCCGCCCGTTAGCCTGTGCGACGTGAGCACCCAGAGTCTGCCCCTGCGCCGAGACGAGGCCGCCGCCCGCGCCAGCCTGCTGAACATCGAGGACTACGACGTACGCCTCGATCTCGGCTCGAGCGAGGAGACGTTCGGCTCCGTGACGACGATCCGGTTCACCTCCAGGGGCGGACCGACCTTCCTCGACCTGAAGCCGGTCTCGGTCGAGCGGATCAGCCTCAACGGGGCTCCGATCGAGCCGGCCATGCTCGCCAAGGGGCGTCTCCCGATCAGCACGCAGGAGGGCCCGAACGAGCTCGTCGTAGAAGCCACGATGCCGTTCCGCAACGACGGCGAGGGGCTCCACCGCAGCGTCGACCCGGCCGACGGGCGGGCCTACGTCTACGGCATGTGCTTCATGGACGCCGCGCCGACGATCTTCGCCTGCTTCGACCAGCCCGACCTGAAGGCGCCCTACACCTTCCACGTGACCGCACCGCACGACTGGACGGTGATCGGCAACGCACCTGGCACCCAGACCGAGCCCGGGACCTGGGAGTTCGAGCGGAGCCAGCCGCTCTCGACGTACTTCGTCACGCTCGTCGCCGGCCCGTGGCACATGATCCATGACGAGCATGACGGGATCCCGCTGTCGCTGAGCTCGCGGCAGAGCATCGCCGCCGACCTCGACAAGGACGCCGAGGAGCTCTTCACGATCACCAAGCAGTGCTTCGACGAGTTCCACCGGCTCTTCGGGATCCGCTACCCGTTCGGCAACTACCACCAGGCGTTCGTGCCGGAGTTCAACGCCGGCGCGATGGAGAACCCGGGCTGCGTGACCTTCCGCGACCCCCTCGTCTTCACCTCGCGGGTGACCCGTGGCATGCGGATCCAGCGCGCCACCACGGTCGCCCACGAGATGGCCCACCAGTGGTTCGGCGACCTGGTCACGCCGCAGTGGTGGGACGACCTGTGGCTCAACGAGTCGTTCGCCGAATACATGGGCAACCGGGTGACCGCCGACGTCACCGAGTACGACGACGCCTGGGCCGACATGTCCTACGCCCGCCGCCAGTGGGGTCTGACCGCCGACCAGCGCGGCTCGACGCACTCGGTCGCCGGGAACGGCGCCGAGGACGCCGTCTCGGCGCTGCAGAACTTCGACGGGATCTCCTACTCCAAGGGCTCGGCGATCCTGCGCCAGCTCGCCGCATCCCTGGGCGACGACGTCTTCTTCGCGGGCGCGATCGACCACTTCACCCGGCACCGGTTCGGCAACGCGACGATGCATGACCTGTTCGCGTCCTGGGCGCGCGCTGCCGAAGAGGCGGGGGTCGCGTTCGACCTCGACACCTTCACCTCCCAGTGGCTGCTCAAGGCCGGCCCGGACACGCTCTCGTGGGACCCGGGCAAGATGGTCGTCAACCGCACCGCTCCGTCGCGGCACCCCGCCGAGCGCTCCCACACCTTCCGGGCGGCGATCCTCAACGGCACGCAGTGGACCACCCAGGACATCACCGTCAACGGCGACAAGACTCCGCTCCAGGTCGCCGCCAACGCGGTCATCCTCGACCCCTACGACGACACCTGGGCCTCCGCCATCCCCGACTGGGAGACCGTGCAGGCGCTCAAGGCGGCACTGCCGGACGTGACCGACGGCGGCCTGCGCGCCGGAGTGTGGAACAACCTGCGCAGCGCCTGGTTCAACGCCGCGGTCGACCCGGCCGACGTCGTCGACATCGCCGAGGCCTCGCTGCCGGTCGAGGACGTCGAGGACAGCCCGCGGCGCACCATGCCGTGGCTCTTCGGCGCGGTCGTGCCGCTCGCCCCCGCCGGGGCGCGCGAGCGGCTGCACGAGGCGGCTCTCCGCAAGCTCGACCAGGTCGCTCCGGGCTCGGAGCTCCAGCTCTCGGCCTACCGCACCGCGATCCGCTCGGCCACCTCCGAGTCCCTGCTGCGGGAATGGCTCGCCACTCCCCCGGCCGGGATCGAGACCGACCTCGACCTGCGCTGGCGCATCCTGGCCAAGCTCGCCGAGAACGGGTTCGCGGATCGTTCGGAGCTGCAGGCGGCGTACGACGCGGAGCCGGCCAACGAGGCCCGCATCCACCTCAACGGCGCGCTGGTCAGCATTCCAGACGCGGAGGCGAAGGCGTACGGCTGGTCGGTGTTCACCGGCGAGACCGACCTGCCCAACTACGACATCCTGGCCGCCGGGCGGGCGTTCTGGACCGGTCCGGCCGAGCTCACCGCGGGCTATGTCGAGCGCTACTTCGCCGAGCTTCCCGCCACCGCCGAGAAGCGGTCCGGCTGGAGCCTGGCCGAGGCCGCCGAGGCGTTCTTCCCGAGCGGTTCGGTGACCGAGGAGACGCTCGCTGCCGCGCGGGCGGTCATCGAGCTGGACCTGGACCCAGGCGTACGCCGTCGGGTCTCGGACGCTGCCGACAACCTGCAGCGGCAGCTGGCGATCAAGGTGACCTATCCCGCGTAGCCGACGCTCCGGCGGTGAGTCGGGGGCAAGACTGTCCGTGCTCACCGATAGTTTTCGTTTCATGCGGATCCTGCACACCTCCGACTGGCACCTGGGCCGGTCCTTCCACCGGGAGGGCATGCTCGGGCACCAGGCGGCGTACGTCGACCATCTCCTCTCCGTGGTGGAGCAGGGATCGGTAGACGTGGTGTGCGTCTCCGGCGACGTCTACGACCGGGCGCTTCCGCAGGTCGACGCGGTGCGGCTGGCCTCGGAGGCGCTCTCCCGGCTCGCGGCCTCGCGGGCGAAGGTCGTCATCACCAGCGGCAACCACGACTCCGCGCAGCGGCTGGGCTTCGGGTCCGAGCTGATCGACGCCGCCGGCATCTTCATCCGCACCGATCTGGCCGGCGTCGGCCGCCCGGTGATGCTCCCCGACGAGCACGGCGAGGTGGCCTTCTACGGTCTCCCCTACCTCGATCCCGACGCCGCCAGGGCGTCTTGGGGCTTGGAGTCGCGCTCCCACCAGGCGGCGCTGGGTGAGGCGATGAGGCGGGTCCGGGCCGACCTCGATGGCCGGGGTGGCCGCAGCGTGGTGATGGCCCACGCCTTCGTCACCGGTGCCGAGCCCTCCGACTCCGAGCGCGACATCTCCGTCGGCGGCGTCTCGATGGTCCCCGCCAGCCTCTTCGAGGACATCTCCTACGCCGCTCTCGGCCACCTCCACGGCCGCCACACGATCACCGACACGGTGCGCTACAGCGGCTCCCCGCTGGCCTACTCCTTCTCCGAGGCCAACCACCTCAAGGGCTCCTGGCTCATCGACCTCGACGAGTCCGGCTTCGTGGCGAGCGAGTTCGTCGAAGCCCCGGTCCCGCGGAAGCTCGCCCGGCTGCGCGGCACCCTCGAGGAGCTGCTGAGCGACCCGCGCCACGAGGTCCACGAGACCTCTTGGCTGCAGATCACCCTGACCGACCGGATCCGCCCCGCCCAGGCGATGGAGCGCCTGCGCCGTCGCTTCCCGCACACGCTCGTGCTGGGGTTCGAGTCGACCGCGCCCGTCCTGGGTGCCCTGTCCCAGCCCGACCCGTCCCGGCCGCGACGCGACATCGACCTGGTCACCGAGTTCGTCGCCGAGCTTCGCGGCGAGCCCGCGGCCAGGGCCGAGCTGGCACTGTTGCAGACCGCCGTGGACGCCTGCTGTGAGGACCCCGAGGTCGACTCGCTCGACTCGCGCTCCGGCGGCGCCGAGGAAGAGGAGTGGCTCGAGGTGCTCTTCTGATGCGCCTTCACCACTTGGAGGTCGCCGCGTTCGGCCCGTTCACGGGCACGGTGAGCGTCGACTTCGACCAGCTCTCCGAGGCGGGGCTCTTCCTGCTCTCCGGTGCCACCGGAGCCGGGAAGACGAGCGTCCTGGACGCGGTCTGCTTCGCGCTCTACGGCGACGTCCCCGGAGACCGTTCGGTCGCGAAGCGCTTGCGCAGCGATCGGGCCCCGGCCGAGGTCGCGACCCGGGTCGTCCTGGAGGCGACGCTGGCCCAGCGACGCTTCCGGATCACCCGATCCCCCTCCTGGGAGCGGCCCAAGCGGCGCGGCTCCGGCACCACGACCCAGCAGGCCTCGGTCGTGCTCATGGAGCAGGTCGGCGAGGAGTGGCGCACCCTCACCACCCGACTCGACGAGGCCGGCCACCTGGTCTCGGACCTCCTCGGGATGACGCTGACGCAGTTCGTGCAGGTCGCGATGCTCCCTCAGGGCCGCTTCCAGGCGTTCCTCCGCTCCAGCGCCGAGGAGCGCAAGCGGCTGCTCGAGCGACTCTTCCGCACCGAGCGCTTCGCCGATGTCGAGCGCTGGCTGCGTGAGCGTCGCGTCGAGCTCCGGCGGCGTTCGGAGGAGCTCAACGCCGGTGTCGCCGAGGTGGTCAGCCGGATCAGCGAGACCGCGGCCGTCACGCTCCCCGACGACTGGGACGTCCACGACCTCGGCCTCCCCGCCGGAGACGGCGCGATCGCCACCTGGGCCCGCGCTCTGGCCGAGGAAGCCACCGAGTCCCAGGCCGTCACCTCCGGCGCCGCGATGGAGGCCCTGGCCGCCGAGTCGGAGACCCTCGCCGCCCTCGACGCCGCCCGCGCGATGGCGGAGAAGCAGCGCGGCCTCCGGGCGGCTGCCGCCGCCGAGAGCCGTCTGGTCGCAGCGGCCCCGGAGCAGGAGGAACGCGTACGCCGCGTCGAGTCCGCCCAGCGTGCCGAGGCCGTGGCCGGGGTCAGCGAGCTCACCGACCAGGCTCGGCGCGAGCACGCCAGGGCCGCCTCGCTCGCCCCGAGCGACCTGACCGTGACCGATGCCAAGGCGGCCGTGGACCGGATCTCGGCGCGGCTCGCGCAGGCTCGCGCCCTGGTGCCGGTCCAGCGGCGTCTGAGCGAGGTCACCCGCGAGCTCGCGTCCACCGGCACTCAACGCGAGCGCCTCCTCGCCCAGGCCCGCGAGCAGGCTCGGCTCGCCGAGGAGCTGCCGCAGCAGGCCGAGGCCCTCGCGGCGGACCTTGCGGCGGCCACCGAGGCCGTCGCGGCGATCCCGGTGCTGCGCGCCCAGGTCGCAGCGGTCACCGAGGTCCGCCGGCTGACCCAGGAGCTCCGCGACGCCCGAGCCAGGCACGAGTCGGCACGGACGGCCGCGATGGAGGCGCGCACCCGCTATCTCGACGTACGCCAGGCCCGGCTGGACGGCATCGCCGCCGAGCTCGCCGGCGCACTCGCCGTCGGCGCGGACTGCCCGGTGTGCGGGTCCCACGAGCATCCCCACAAGGCCTCCCCCGCCGACGGCGCCCCCGACGCTGCGGCCGAGAAGGCGGCCCAGGCGACCTACGACAACGCCAGCGCCGAGGAGCATGCCCGCGACCAGCACGTGCGCGACCTCACCACCCGTCTGCAGCTCGCGCAGGAGGCTGTTGGAGGGACCGACGAGCCGGGTGCGTCAATGACCGAGCGTCTGGCCGTCCTGGAGCGTACGGCCGCCCGCGAGCCGAGCCTGCGCGCCGAACTCACCGCCGCCGAGGAGACCCGGGCCCGATCGGCCACGCTCCGGGCCGAGCTGGAGACCCGCACCGCTGAACTCGAGACCACGCTGCGCCACCTCACCGACGAGCGCGAGCGTCTCGAGGAGCAGCTGACCGACGTCCGCGGCGACCACCCGGATCTCGACGCCCTGCTCACCACGCTCGAGCGCGACCAGCGCGAGGCGACCACGAGCCTCGAGCGGCTCGAGGCGGCCACCCGTGCCGCCGAAGCGCTCGCCGCGGCCGAGCGCACCCTCACCGCCACCGCGGTCCGGGCAGGCTTCGACACGCCCCAGAGCGCCCTCGCCGCCGCGCTGGCACCGGAGCGGGTTGCGGCGCTGAACAGCCAGATCAAGACGTACGCCGACAGCCTGGCGGCCGCCCGGGCGACGCTCGACTCCCCCGGCGCCGCCGAGGTCCTGGCCACCGACGAGCCGGACCTGCCGACGCTCGCCACCGCCCACCGCAAGGCCGCCGATGCCGCTGACGCCGCCCGCTCGGCAGCCGACACCGCCGCCAACCGGGCCGCTCGCCTCGACTCCCTGCAACGCGACCTGACCAGCGCGCTCTCGGCCTGGGCTCCCGTACGCGACGACCTCGAGGTCGCTGCCCGGATCGCCTCCTTCGCCGAGGGCAAGAGCAGCGACAACCAGCTCCAGATGAGCCTGTCGGCCTACGTCGTCGCCTACCGCCTCACCCAGGTCGTCGCCGCCGCCAACGAGCGGCTGGCGAAGATGAGCGACCAGCGCTACGCCTTGGAGCACTCAGCGGCCAAGGGCGCCGGCGACCGCCGCGGCGGCCTCGCGCTGTTGGTCCGCGACGACTGGTCCGGCGAGTCGAGGGACCCGGCCACCCTGTCGGGCGGCGAGACCTTCGTGGTCTCCCTCGCGCTGGCGCTCGGCCTGGCCGACGTGATCATGAACGAAGCCGGCGGCCAGATGCTCGACACGCTCTTCGTCGACGAGGGCTTCGGCTCCCTGGACGCCGACACCCTCGATGACGTACTCGACGTCCTCGACACGCTCCGCGAGGGTGGCCGCATCATCGGCGTGGTCAGCCACGTCACCGAGATGCGCGAGCGCATCCCCACCCAGCTCGCGGTCACGAAGGGCCGTGGCGGGTCCACGTTGCAGGTCTGCGACGGCTGAGCACCGCTCGGTTCGTCTGGAACGGGCCGTGTCGCCGGAAGATCTCAGGCACATTCCTGGATCTACGGGCGAAAATTTGCCTGGCGCTCGACAGGTATTACTTCCAGCCTATTCCCACCACGTGATCTGCGTCTCTAATCTGAGGCCGCTCCGCGCCGCGGAGGCCTGCCCCAGATTCGACCGGAGGTTTCCGTGCCCCGTCTCATCGCTCGCGTCGCGAAGGTTGCCGCAACGCTTCTCCTGCCCGCCTCCCTCCTCTCGGCCACCTCGTTGATGGCCTCACCAGCGCACGCCGACGGCCCCGGCAGCGGTACGCCGTGGATGGTCACCGTCGGTGACAGCTACGTCTCGGGCGAGGCCGGCCGCTGGGCCGGCAACAGCAACAGCAGCGAGTCGCTGGTCGACGCAGGCGGCAGCGCGACGTACTTCGACAACGCCGGCCACACCGCCGAGACGATCAACCGGTGCCACCGCAGCACCGCTGCCGAGGCCTACCTCGGCGGAGGCGTGAACGGGCTCAACCTGGCCTGCTCGGGTGCGATGGTCAGCACGACCACGAGCAGCGACGGCTACTTCAAGCCCGGCGTCGACTTCTACTCCAGCGGCGGCAACCAGGGCCAGGCACTCATGCTGCAGAACTTCGCGACGACCCACAACGTCAAGGCCGTCACGATCGGCATCGGCGGCAACGACTTCAACTTCGCCGCCATCGTCACCCAGTGCGTACAGAACTTCCTGACCTCCTCGTCGTGGTTCAAGGACTACTGCAAGGACGACTCGGTGGTCACCAGTGCGATGGCCGCCGGCAACGTCGCCGCGGTCCGCGCGCGGATCGCGACGGCCTTCCAGAACGTACGCACGGCCATGCGCAACGCGGGCTACGCCGACAACGCCTGGACCCTCATCGTCCAGAACGTGCCCTCACCGCTGGCAACCTCCTCGGTCTACCGCTACAGCGAGTCGGGCTACACCCGGCAGAGTACCGGCGGCTGCGGCTTCTGGAACGCCGACGCCGACTACGCGTACAACACGATCCTGCCGACCATCAACAACGCGATCTCCGGTGCGGCCGCCGACTCGGGCCTGACCAACATCAAGACGCTGAACGTCTCCGGCGCGTTCGCCGGACGCCGGCTGTGCGAGAGCACTGTGGGCCTCGTCGAGGCTCAGGGCCTGTCCAGCTGGCGCGCCACCGGCGCGGTCGACAAGACCGAGTGGGTCAACCAGATCCGCACCGTCTCCACGGCGGGCGGGAACTACTACATCCAGGAGAGCCTGCACCCCAACTACTGGGGCCAGCTCGCCCTGCGCAACTGCCTGCGCCAGGCCTACAACGCCGGTACGCCGCGCTCCGGCACCTGCACCCACGGCACCGGCCTCAACGCCAACGGCGAGCCCAACATGTCCCTCAGCTGACGACAAAGCCGCCGAGTCGGCTCGTCATGACGAGCCGACTCGGCGAAGGGTCACTCGGCGAAGGACTCCACGGGCGGGCAGGAGCAGATCAGGTTGCGGTCGCCGTAGGTGTTGTCGATGCGGGCCACCGGCGGCCAGTACTTGTCCGGGTCGATGCCGCGCGGGAAGACGGCCTCCTCGCGGGAGTAGGCGCGGTCCCAGTCGCCGACGAGGGCGCGGGAGGTGTGCGGGGCACCGCGGAGGACCGAGGTCTCGGCGGTCCACTCACCCGAGGCGACCCGGTCGACCTCACCCTTGATCGCGATCATCGCGTCGATGAACCGGTCCAGCTCGGCGAGGTCCTCGGACTCGGTGGGCTCAACCATGAGCGTGCCGGCAACCGGGAAGGACATCGTCGGGGCGTGGAAGCCGTAGTCGATGAGCCGCTTGGCGACGTCGTCGACGGTGACACCGGTCTCCTTCGTCATCGGCCGCAGGTCGAGGATGCACTCGTGCGCGACCAGGCCGGTCTCGCCGCGGTAGAGCACCGGGAAGTGCTCGTTCAGACGCGAGGCCACATAGTTGGCCGACAGCACCGCGGCCGAGGTGGCCCGGGTCAGACCCTCGGCCCCCATGAGCCGGACGTAGGCCCACGAGATCGGCAGGATGCCGGCCGAGCCGTACGGAGCGGCCGAGATCGCACCGATGCCCGAGCGCTTCGAGGTGTCGGGGTGCAGGGAGTGCGAGGGCAGGTAGGGCGCCAGGTGGGAGCGGACCGCGACCGGGCCGACGCCCGGGCCACCACCGCCGTGCGGGATGCAGAAGGTCTTGTGGAGGTTGAGGTGGGAGACGTCGCCGCCGAACTCGCCGGGCTTGGCGTAGCCCAGGAGCGCGTTGAAGTTGGCGCCGTCGATGTAGACCTGACCGCCGGCCTCGTGCACCAGCGAGCAGACCTCGGTGATGCCCTCCTCGTAGACCCCGTGGGTCGAGGGGTAGGTCACCATGATCGCGGCGACGTTCTCGCCGTGAGCCTCGAGCTTCGCCCGCAGGTCGTCGAGGTCGACGGTGCCGTCCTCCGACGACTTCACGACCTCGACCTTCATCCCGGCCATCACGGCCGAGGCGGCATTGGTGCCGTGCGCCGAGGAAGGCATCAGGCAGATCTTGCGGTGACCCTGGCCCTGCGCGTCCAGGTAGCCACGGATCGCCATCAGGCCGGCGAACTCGCCCTGCGAGCCGGCGTTCGGCTGGATGGAGACCTTGTCGTAGCCGGTGACCTCGGCCAGCCAGCCCTCCAGCTCCCCGACCAGACGCGTGTAGCCGGCGGCGTCCTCGGCGGGCACGAAGGGGTGCAGGTCGGCGAAGCCGGGCAGCGAGATCGGCTCCATCTCGGTGGTCGCGTTGAGCTTCATGGTGCACGAGCCGAGCGGGATCATGCCCTTGTCGAGCGCGTAGTCGCGCGCGGCGAGCTTGTGCAGGTAGCGCAGCATCTGGGTCTCGCTGTGGTGCGCGTTGAAGACCTCGTGGGTGAGGTAGTCGGTGGTGCGAAGGAGACCGTCGGGCAGCGCGCTGGGCGTGGTGCGGTCGACCTCGTCCAGGTCCGCGCCCGAGACGCCGAACGCGTTCAGCACGGCCGACAGGGTCGAGCGGGTGGTCGCCTCCGAGGTCGAGATGCCGACGGTGTCGGCGTCCACGAGACGAAGATGTACGCCGAAACGACGCGCCGCGGCGACGACATCGGCCGCCCGCCCGGGGACGGTGACACCCAGCGTGTCGAAGAAGGTCTCCGAGACCAGCGGGAGCCCGGCCGACTTCAGGGCGGCGGCAAGGACGGCGGCGTAGCGGTGTGCGCGGGTCGCGATCGACCGCAGCCCGGCGGGGCCGTGGTAGACGGCGTACATCGAAGCGCCGACGGCCAGCAGCACCTGCGCGGTGCAGATGTTGGAGGTCGCCTTCTCGCGCCGGATGTGCTGCTCGCGGGTCTGCAGAGCGAGGCGGTACGCGGGCCGCCCCTCGGCATCGACGGAGACGCCGACCAGGCGACCGGGCAGGTGCCGCTCGATCCCCTCGTGGACCGCCATGTAGCCGGCGTGCGGGCCGCCGTAGAAGAGCGGGATGCCGAAGCGCTGGGTCGAGCCGACGACGACGTCGGCGCCGAGGGTGCCGGGCGCCTCCAGGACGGTGAGCGCGAGCAGGTCGGCGGCAACGACGGCGAGCGCGCCCCGCTCGTGGGCGGCGTCGATGACCGGCTTGAGGTCGGGGACCCGACCGGAGGCGCCGGGGTACTGCACCAGCACGCCGATCATGTCGCCCTCGGGCAGGCCCTTCGAGAGGTCGGCCACGACGACCTCGAGGCCCATCGCCTCGGCGCGCACCTTCACGACCTCGATCGACTGCGGCAGGGCGTCGGCGTCGATGACGAAGGGACCGGATCCCTTCCGGTTGGCCCGGTGGACCAGCGCGAGCGCCTCGGCGGCCGCGGTGCCCTCGTCCAGGAGCGAGGAGTTGGCCACCGGCAGACCGGTCAGGTCGCCAACCATGGTCTGGAAGTTGATGAGCGCCTCGAGGCGGCCCTGGGAGATCTCGGGCTGGTAGGGCGTGTAGGCGGTGTACCAGCTCGGGTCCTCGAGCACGTTGCGCCGGATCACCGGCGGCGTCACGGTGGCGTGGTAGCCGAGCCCGATCATCGCCTCTCCGGGCTTGTTGGAGGCTGCGATCTCCCGTGCCAGCGACGCGACCTGGGCCTCGCTCAACGCGGCCGGCAGGTCCAGCGACTCGACCGAGCGGATCCCCGCCGGGACGGCTGCGTCCATCATCGCGGCTACCGAGTCGTATCCGAGCCGCGCGAGCATGGTCGCCTCGTCAGCGGCCGAGAGTCCGACGTGGCGCTCCACGAACGGGGAGGCGGCGTCGAGCTCGGACAGGGTGGGCGTGTCGGACACAGTGGCTCCTGAGGGCATCTAAGTAAGACAACTCGTACGCCCTCCCCCTCTGTCACGCGCGGATGCACCGCTTCAGAGTTGCCTGGTCCGCACAGTCGTGGGTGCCTGAGAGTTTCCGGGGAGGAATTGCCCCTTCGGCGCTCCTTCGAGAGGAGCTCTCCCGTGCGGGATGGTCAGCACCACCAGCATAAACGACAGGACCCCGAGGTCCCGCCTTGCGGGACCTCGGGGTCCTGTGTCGACTGAGTGCTACGTCACCCGGCGTTGCGCGCGGCGCGACGGGCGGAGAGCTCGTCGGACATGGAGGCCACCTGCTCGCCGTCCTCGGCCGTACGCTCGCTGGGGAGCTCGGAGAGGGTGCCCTCGATCTCGCGCCAGACGCCGCCGATGGCGATGCCGAAGACTCCCTGCCCGCCCTGGAGCAGGTCGATGACCTCGTCGTTGCTGGTGCACTCGTAGACCGAGGCGCCGTCGCTCATCAGGGTGACGCGGGTCAGGTCGTCGGTGCCACGCTCACGCAGGTGCTGCACGGCTGCGCGGATCTGCTGCAGCGAGATCCCGGCGTCGAGGAGCCGCTTGATGACCTTGAGGATCAGGATGTCTCGGAAGGAGTAGAGCCTCTGGGTGCCGGAGCCGGTGGCCCCGCGCACGCTCGGCTCCACCAGACCGGTGCGGGCCCAGTAGTCGAGCTGGCGGTAGCTGATCCCGGCAGCGTTGCAAGCCGTCGGGCCGCGGTAACCGGTGTCGCTCGGCAGGGGCGAGACATCGTCGGTGAAGAGAAGGCCCTGCTCGTCAGCCTGCTCCGCCGCGCGTTGCGCGTCGTCGGCGCCGTGGCCGGGCTTCTGCTCGTGGTCGAACACGATGTCCTCCATCGTCTACTCCGTTGCGCGTAACTCCACTCGGGGAATGAACGGCTGCGGCGGGGGGACCACATCGTTGGAGTTACAACAGAGACAACTACAAGGTAAGCGTCGCAAGGGCCCTGGTCAAAGAACCCCTCCGGCGTGTCGCCGGGGCTAACCCTCAGGTTGAACTTGAGGGTTTCCGTCAGTGAGACTCGAAGTCCTCGGGCGTGATCTCGTCGAGGAACTCGCGGAACTTCTCGATCTCGTCCTCCTGCTCGGCCGGGACAGCGAGCCCCGCCTCGTCGAGGACCTCGTCCGAGACCACGATCTTGGTCCCCGTCCGCAGCGCCAGCGCGATCGAGTCCGAAGGCCGAGCGCTGACCTCGACGCCGGAGGCGAAGACCAGGTTGGCGTAGAAGACGCGGTCGGTGACCGAGGTGATCTGCACCTCGGTCAGCTCGTTGCCGGTCGCCTCCAGTACGTCCTTGAGCAGGTCGTGGGTCAGCGGCCGAGGCGGAACCACGCCCTGCTGGGCGAAGGCGATGGCGGTCGCCTCCACCGCGCCGATCCAGATGGGCAGGTATCGCTCACCCGCCACCTCGCGCAACAGCACGATCGGCTGGTTGGAGGGCATCTCCACTCGGACTCCGAGCACATCGACCTCGCGCATGTCATCCACCCTACCCGTCTCCGGGTCACCGCAGCAGCCCGGTTGACCGGCGACACGAACAGAGTCAGCGGTCGCGCAGGCCCGACTTCACCAAGGTGGCGTGCAGACGGACCGCCAGGGAGGCGATCTCGCTGCCGATCTCCTCGGCCCGACCCTGCGCCCCGGCGTTCCCGGGGCGCCGCAGCGGCGCCACGATCTGCTCGATCAGACCGACCTCGCGGTCGGCGGCGGCCTTCATGCCGCGCAGGTGACGAGGCTCGATACCGAACTCGGCCAGCTCCTTGGCCGTGCGCGCGATCGCGAGGGCGTCGGTGTCGTAGTGACCGCTGCGCAGCGGCACCACCAGCGCCATCTTCTCCAGCTCGGTCAGCAGCGCGTCGTCGACCTCGGCCACCTTGAGGAGCTCGCGCCGCGAGATCCTCATGCTGTCCGTACGCCGGAACGACTCCGCCCCCGGCGCGCCGCTGGGCGTCAGGGCGACCGTCGGGACGGTGGGCACGGTCGCCTCGATCGCCGGCGGCTCGAGGCCGCGGTCGATCGCATCGAGGTGCTCGCCGATGACCTTGAGCGGCAGGTAGTGGTCGCGCTGCATCCTCAGGACGTAGCGCAGCCGCTCGACATCACGGCGGGAGAACTTGCGGTAGCCCGCGGGCGTACGCTCCGGCTTGATCAGTCCCTTGTCCTCGAGAAACCGGATCTTCGGGATCGTGACCGTGGGAAAGTCCGGACGCAACTGGTCCAGGACCTGCCCGATGTTGAGCCGCTCCCCCGAGTCGCTAGCCGGCCGTTGAGGGTCAGGCATCGCGGCGGCGGCCATCGGTTACGCCCCTTCGTGCCCGGCGTAGAAGACGAGCCGGAACTTCCCGACCTGGACCTCGTCGCCGTCCTTGAGGACGACCTTCTCGATCCGGTCTCGGTTGACGTAGGTGCCGTTGAGGCTGCCTACGTCGGAGACCTCGAAGGTGTCACCGGTGCGCGCGAACTCGGCGTGGCGGCGCGAGACGGTGACGTCGTCGAGGAAGATGTCGCTGTCCGGGTGGCGACCCGCGACGACGGTGTCCTGGTCGAGCAGAAAGCGGCTTCCGGCACCGGGACCACGCTGCACGACGAGCATGCCGTTGCCCCTCGGCAGGGCCTCGACGGTGGCCGCCTCGATCGGGCTGAGCACCCGGTCAGAGGTGTCGGCATCAGCGCCGAGCTGAATCGTCGAGGTCTGGTCGGTCCCGGTCAGGCTTACGCCACACTGCGAGCAGAACCGCGCTTCGTCGGGGTTCTGGCTGCCGCAAGCGGGGCACACGGACATTTTTGAGCTCCAGGTTCATCGAGGGCCGGACACCTACCCTCAAGTGAACGTTGAGGGATGGTAACCGCAACCTATCAGGTCGGCCCAGGTGTTCGGTTGAGTTACGCGTCGAGTGATGCCTCGTACGCCGCGGCGTCGAGGAGGCTCTCCAGCTCAGTGGGGTCGGCCGGGGTGACCTCGAAGAGCCAGCCACCGCCGTAGGGGTCGTCGTTGACCAGCTCGGGGGTGGCGTCGAGCGATCCGTTGACCGCGACGACCTCCCCGGAGATCGGCGCGTAGATGTCGCTGACCGACTTGGTCGACTCGAGCTCGCCGCAGCTCTCGCCCGAGGTGATCGTGTCGCCGACGGCCGGCATCGACACGTAGACGATGTCGCCCAGAGCGTCCTGGGCGTAGTTGGTGATCCCGACCCGTACGGAGCCCTCGGTCTCGCCAGGGTTGCGCAGCCACTCGTGCTCGCTGGTGTACTTCAGGTCCTCGGGGTACACGGCCATCTCCTCATCAGGCGTACTTGTCTGGCTGCGAGAGATCGTCCCGCGAGCCGGTTGTCGAAACCCTACTGCGCCCCACCGACGAAACCGTCAGCGGGACACGGTGTGAATCGACTCGATGTCGATCTTCTCCTCCGGCTCCACCTTGACCTCCGCGCCCTGCTCCTCGAGCTGGTCCTGCGGGCCCTGGTAGAAGTCGATCGCGCCGGCCAGCGTGTCGGGCGGGCCGATCACCTTGAGGCGGTACGGCGGGCTGATCAGCTCGCCGCCGACGTTGAGCCCCTGGCCGGGCTGGCTGACCTCGATCGAGGACGACGCCACCAGGCGTACGGCCTCGCCGTCGGCCCCTTCGATCTCCATCGCCTCGGCGCCGCTCGTACGCAGCTCCTCGATCAGGTCGAGGAGCGCGGTCAGCCGCAGCGGGTCGGCGCCGGGGTCGATCTCGATGGTGATCCCCGGACCGCTGACCGGCACCGTCCCGGCGATCACCCGCAGCGTGTCGACCTGCTCCTCGGCACGCTGGAGAGCGGTCTGCTGCTGGAGGGTCTGGTCCTCGAGCTCGTCGCGGGTCCCCTCGAGCTCCTCGATCTGCTCCTGCGCCTTCTGCGTGGTGCCGGCCAGGCCGGAGAGGATGTCGATCAGCTCCTGCTCACGCAGACCGGCGTACGTCGAGTCCTCGGTGTTCGTCTGGACCTGCACCACCGCGGCGTAGCCGAGTACGCAGAGCAGGACCGCCACGGCCACCTGGCCGCGCCGGAAGTGGGTGAGCGCGTCGAAGAGTCGCGCCCGGCCGACCAGCGGCTCCGGCTCCCCGGGTTCGTCCTCGGGTTCGTCCTCGGGCTCGTCCGACTCGTCAGCGTCTTCGGCCTTCTGGGTCTTCGGAAGCTCCTCGGCCTCGTTGACCTGTTCGGGCCGCTCGTCTCCGGCCGCATCCTCGACCTCGTCGGGCTCTGGGCTGTCCGCGGGCTCATCGGCCTTCTCGGCCTCCGGCTCCTCCGGCTGCTCCGGCTCCTCCGGCTGCTCCGGCTCCTCCGGCTCGACTGCCTCCGCCGCAGCAGGTTCGAGATCGTCCGCCTTGTCGGTGGACTCGACCGGCGCGTCGTCTGATTCCTCGGGCTCCTTGGCGGAGGTGGCCTCGGCCGCCTGCTCCTGCTCCTCGGGCTCGTCGGCAGCCTCATCGGACGCAGCCTCGTCGGGTGCGTCCGCCTCCGACGGCTCCTCGGCCTCGGCGGCGGTCGGCTCGACAGACTCTGCGGGCGCCTGCTCAGCCGTCGGCGTACCTTCCTCGGAGGTCTCGGGTGTGGCGCCGTCGTCGGTCACAGGCTCGGTGACGGCCTCCTCCGCGGGCTCGGCGGGCTTCTTCGCCGGTGCCTTCTTCGCCGGGGTCCGCTTGGCCGCGGTCCGCTTCACCGGGGGCCTCCTCTTCCGGTCAGGCATGGAAGATGTGCCTCCGGATGGCTGCGACGTTGGTGAAGATGCGGATGCCGAGGACGACGATGACACCGGTGGAGAGCTGGCCGCCGACGCCGAGGCGGTCACCGAGATAGACGATGCCGGCGGCGATGACGACGTTGCTGATGAACGAGACGACGAAGACCTTGTCGTCGAAGATGCCGTCCATGAAAGCGCGCAGCGCACCGAAGACCGCGTCCAGCGCGGCGACGACGGCGATCGGCAGGTATGGCGCCAGACCGACAGGGACCTCGGGCTGGAAGAACAGTCCCAGCACGATGCCGATCACTAGGCCGATGACGGCGATCATTCTTCGCGGTCCCCTTCGCTGTTCTCTTCGGAGTCTTCGTCGGTGTTGTCGGTGGGCTTCTCGGAGCCCTGGGTGCCCTTGTCCTTGGACTTGGCCCCGAGGTGGGTCAACTCCAGCAGATCAGGCGGCGCCGCGGGAAGGGTGAGCCGGTCGATGTTCTCGACGTCGTAGGGCATCCCGTAGTCCTGCGTCGTGGTGTGAATCATCGCGCCGGAGACCGTCTCGGCGAAGCGTGCGGCCAGCGTACGCGTGTCGCCGATGGCCGACACCTCATAGGGCGGCGAGAGCGAGACGTCGTTCATCCGGAGGGTGGCGCCGGAGGTGATCACGCCGCTGCGCGGGGTGACCCGCTGGCCGTCGACGGCCACGGCGGTCGCGCCCGCCTGCCACAGTCCGTTGACGATCACGGCGAGATCGTAGTCGCGCACGGTGCCGCCCTCGCTACCGTCGGCGGCGTTGTCGATGGTGATCCTGATCCCCGAGCCGGTCACCGGGGCGAACCCGGTCTCCTCCGCGGTCGCCGCGGCGCTCGAGGATGCCGACTCGGCCCGCAGACCGAGCGCGTTGAGCGCCGATTCACGGCTCTGGTTGTCCTCACGCAGCGCGGAGATCTCCTTGTGCAGGTCGGCGATCCGGTCCTGGCGCTGCTCGATGCGGTCGACCAGGACCTGCCTGCTGGTCTGGCGGATGTCCTCGTTGCGGGAGGTCTGCACCGCGGCGGTCGTGGCCAGCAGCGCGAACAGCCCGACCACCACCATCGCCCACAGGCCCGGCCGGCGACGCCGGGTCGGCTCCTCCCCCGTGGGCTCGCGCCGCTCGGCGGCGGCCATGTAGTCGGAGTCGATCGCCTGGTCGGTGATGCGGTCCAGCAGAGGCTTGGTGACGTAGGCGCGCAGGTCCTCGGAGCCCGGGATCTGGTCAGGCACGGCTCGCACCACCCTTCTCCCGCGGCGGGGTGGTGGCCATCAGGCGACGCGCCTCCTGGGCGTAGAGGACCAGGCTCCACCACAGCAGCAGGATCCCCCACAGCGCGAAGGCCCATCCGAAGGCCTGCGCCACCTGGATCGGCAGGCTCGGCTCCAGGCCGAGATCGAGGGTCTCGGGGATGTCGTGGCTGAGGTAGAGCAGCGGGAAGGAGGCCAACAGGCAGAACGCGGCCACCTTGCCGAGGAGATGGACCGGAAGCGTACGCACCCCACGGCTGCGCAGCGCCGGGATCATCGCCAGCAGGCCGACGAACCGCAGCGGCACCAGCAGCGCGATCGGCCACGGGATCACGTCGATCTGCCAGAGCGCGAGGATGGCGGCCAGGACGAAGACGGTGTTGGCCACCACGTCGAGCAGCTCGCCCGAGCGGCGGCGGCCCAGCTGCTTGCGGTTCAGCCAGCTGTCCAGCAGGTCGGTGATGATCGCGAGACCGAACGCGGAGAGCGCGATCGTGTCGTCCTCGGCGATCATCACCGCCCACAGCATCACCGGCGCGTAGACGAGCCGCAGGATGCTGAGCAGCTTGCCGAGCACGGGCTGGTTGCGGTCGGCCGAGCCATGGGGTCGCCGACGCGCGTCCCGGCCATGTTGCAGGCGGGGATCACCGGATCGACGGTTGGGCATCTGCGGGCTCTCCTCTGTCACCAGACGCGGCACGAGCCAACCCTAGTCGGTGGGCGTGGAGTCGTCGGCGTGGGCGGCGTCGCGGATCTCGCCGACCAGCTCCTCGATGACATCCTCCAGCGTCGCCAGCCCGATCGTGCTGCCGTCCTCACGGACGACCCGGGCCAGGTGGGCGCCGCGGCGCTGCAGGGTCTCGAGCGTCTCGTGGAGCGCGTCGTCGGGAGTGACCGTCGCGAACGGGCGGATCCACTTGTTCTGGACGGGCTGCCTGCGGCGTACGTCATCGGGCTCGAGTACGTCCTTGATGTGCAGGTAGCCGACCAGGTCGCCGCTCTCGCCCGCGACCGGGAACCGGCTGTAGCCGGTCGAGGCGCACACCGCCTCGATGTCGTCACCCGAGGCGCCGCGCGGCACGATCGTCCATTCGGAGATCGGGATGGTGACCTTGGCGACCGTCTTCTCGGTGAAGCCGAGCGCGCCGGCCAGACGGCCGTACTCGTCCTCCTCCAGCAGCCCCTCGCCGCGGGACTCCTCGACCATGGCGGCCACCTCCGCCCGGGTGAACGCGGAGCTCACCTCGTCCTTGGGCTCGATGCCGAGCGCCCGGATGCACACGTTGGCGACGTAGTTGAACGCGACGATGATCGGGCGCAGCACGTAGACGACCGCGTAGATGGCCGGGCCGAGGACCAGGGCGGCCTTGTCGGGGCCGGCCAGTGCGATGTTCTTCGGCACCATCTCGCCGACCACCACGTGCAGATAGGTGACCACGAGCATCGCGATCACGAACGCGACCGGATGGTGGAAGGCCTCGGGCAGACCGATCAGGTCGAAGCCGGGCTCGAGCAGGTGGGCGAGCGCCGGCTCGGTGATCGCCAGCAGCAGCACCGAGCAGACGGTGATGCCCAGCTGGGCGCCGGCCATCATCAGGCTGATGTTCTCCATCGCCCGCAGCGTGATCTTGGCCATCTGCGAGCCTGCCTGGGCGGCCGGCTCGATCTGGCTGCGCCGCGCCGAGACCAGGGCGAACTCCGAGCCGACGAAGAAGCCGTTGGCGAGCAGCAGCACCAGGCCGAGCAGAAGTCCCATCGTGGTGCTCATCAGCCGATCACCTGCATCGAGATCCGGTCGATCCGGCGGCCTTCCATGACCTCCACGGTCAGCTTCACGTACCTCGCGTACACATCGTCGTCATCGGCGTCCGACGGCGGGTTGCCGGGGACGGTCAGCTCGGCGGAGGCGCCACGCTCGGGGATGCGGCCGAGCAGGCTCAGCATCAGACCGGCGACGGTGTCGTAGTCCTCGCTCTCGGGCAGGGCGACACCAGTGATGTCCTCGACCTCGTCGGGACGCAGCAGCCCCGACAGCGACCAGCCGCCGTCGCGGCGCAGCCGGGCTCGGGCGCTGAGCGGGTCGTGCTCGTCTGCGATATCGCCGACGATCTCCTCGATCACGTCCTCGAGGGTGACGATGCCGGCCTGGTCGCCGTACTCGTCGAGCACCACGGCCAGCTGGAACCCCTCGGCGCGCAGCAGCGCCATCAGCGGGTCCAGCCGCAGCGAGTCGGGCACGACCACCGGCGGCACCATGAGGTGCTTGACCTTGGCCGTCGACCGCTCGTGCACCGGCAGCGCCACGGCCGCCTTGACGTGCACCGTGCCGACCACGGCCTCGCGGTCGTCGAGCACCGGGAAGCGGGAGTTGCCCGTACGCCGGGTGAGCTCGATCAGCGCCTCGGCGCGGTCGTTGTGGTCGAGACTGTGGACGCGTACGCGCGGGGTCATGATCTCCCCCGCCGTGCGGGTGCCGAACTCGACCGAGCGTTCCATCAGCTCGGCGGTGTCGGCGTCGAGGGTGCCCTCGTGGGCGCTGCGCTGGATCAGCGAGGAGAGCTCGGCCGAGCTGCGCGCCGAGCGCAGCTCCTCCTGCGGCTCCATGCCCAGGCGGCGCACGATGGCGTTGGCGGTGCCGTTGAGCACCTTGATCGGGCCGCGCATGAGCCGGGTGAAGGCCCGCATCGGACCCTGAGTGACGCGCGCGGTCTCCAGGGGCAGGGCCAGCGCGAGGTTCTTCGGGACGAGCTCGCCGAAGAGCATCGTCACGATCGTGGAGAGGGTCAGCGCGATCGTCACCGCGATCCCCGTCACCGCCCCCTCGGGCAGCCCGGTCGCGAGCAGCGGCGCGTCGATCAGCTCGGCGATCGCCGGCTCCGACATCCAGCCGATGCCGAGGTTGGTCACGGTGATGCCGACCTGCGCGCCGGAGAGGTTGCTGGAGAGCTCCTTCATCGCGCGGAGCACGCCTTGGGCGCGCTTGTCGCCCTGCTCGGCCGCCATCTCCACCTGGGAGTGGTCGACCGTCACCAGGGAGAACTCGGCGGCCACGAACACACCGCAGGCAGCGACCAGCAACAGGGCCAGGAGGATGAACAGGACTTCGGTCATCGCACCAACCTCGGCTGGTACGGCCGCGAGTCACACAGCGGGCATGGATATTGGCCGGGTTGCGGTCCGTCCATCGGGGTTCAGATCGTCCTTAGCTGTTGGAAGTGCGGTCAGCCTACATGGCTGTGGTTGCGCCTCCTGCGTTTGCTGTGCGGGGCCTTGAGGGACGTGTCGCGTTCCGGACACGGTTGTCCAGAACGGGGCTGTGAGCCTTGACACATCTCACCCGTTCGTCAACTCTTACGCGGCAGTAACCGACGAATCACGAGCCGAGGGAGTCCCCTTGACCATGTCCTCAGCCTCACGACGTACGTTCCTCGCCGGCGCAGCCGGTGCCGCCGGCGCCGCCGCGTCCGGGCTGCTCGCCGGGCCCGCAGCGGCCACCTCGCCCCGACGCGTACGGCTGGTGCGGGAGGAGCACCGGGCGGTCGTCATCGGGTCGGGCTTCGGTGGCGGGGTGGCCGCGCTGCGGCTGGCCGAGGCCGGCGTACCGGTCACGGTGCTCGAGCGGGGCCGCCGCTGGCCGACCGGCCCGGACGCGCAGACCTTCCCGACGGTGCGCTCGCTGGACAAGCGCGTGCTGTTCCACACCACCGCACCCGAGGCGCTCAAGCCGCTGCAGAAGCTGCTCGGCACTCCGCTGAACTTCGGCCCGTACGTCGGCCTGCTCGAGCCCGTCCTCGGCCAGAACATGCTCGCCATGTGCGCGGCCGGCGTCGGCGGCGGCTCACTGGTCTACCAGGGCATGACGCTGCAGCCCTCCGCCGAGGTCTTCAACACCTGGTTCCCGAACGAGCTCGACTACGACCTCATGGACCGGGTCCACTACCCACGCGTGGCAAAGATGCTCGGCGCCGCGACCGCACCCGACGAGCTGATCGCCTCGGACAGCTACCGGGTCTCGCGTACGTTCGGCGAGCGCGTCGAGGCCGCCGGCTATGACCTGCGCAAGATCCCGATGCCGATCGACTGGTCCTACGCGCTGGCGGAGCTGCGGGGCGAGATGGCTCCCTCCTACACCAACGGCGACTGCGCTCTCGGCGTCAACAACGGCGGCAAGCACTCCGTCGACGTCACCTACATCGAGCAGGCCGAGGCCACCGGGCTGGTGCAGGTCGCCACCCGGCACAACGTGACGAGCGTGGCCCGAGCCGCCGACGGTCGCTGGGAGGTACACGTCGATCGCACCGACGACGCCGGCGACGTGGTGGAGCAGAAGATCCTGACCACCCGCGCGCTGGTCATGGCGGCCGGCTCGCTCAACACCAGCAAGCTCCTGGTCCGCGCTGCGGCGACCGACACCATCCCGGACCTTCCCGAGAAGCTCGGCCAGGGCTGGGGCACCAACGGTGACCGGATCTACATGTGGCGCCCCTTCGACGAGAACCTCACCGGTACGCAAGGTGGTCCCGTCGTCTACCAGAGCCAGGACTGGGCCGACCCGACCAGGGCCAACACCGTCATCCAGGCATCGTTGCCACCACTCCCCCTCGGCCTCGACCTGGGCGCCACGATGCTGGTCGGCTTCGGCGTCAGTGCCGACCGAGGCAGCTTCCGCTACAGCTCGCTGACGGACTCGGTGAGCCTGCGCTTCCCCTTCGGTGGCGACTCGGCGAGCTATCGCGCCATCCACGAGCGGGTCTCGAAGATCAGCGGCGGCCTCGGTGCCCTGATCGACACCAACGCCATCGTCAACAGCACCTGGCATCCCCTCGGCGGCGCGAACATGGGCACCGTCTGCGATCTCGACGGCCGGGTACAGGGCCAGGACGGCCTCTACGTCCTCGACGGCGCACTCATCCCCGGCACCACCGGAGCGTGCAACCCGTCGATGACCATCGCCGCCGTCGCCGAGCGCGCGATGGACAACATCGTCGCCAAGGACGTCGGTACGGTCATCTGAGGCCGCCTCCAGGAGCCGTTTCGGGCTCACCAAGATCATGCAATGCAAAATTCTGCAGATTTTGCTCAAAGGGGGTGACAAGCCCTTAGGTGATGCGGCAACATTGTTCTTGCCCCGCTGGTGACCCGAGACGCCAGCGGGGCTCTTACGTTTTCGCCCGACGTCACGCCAGCTTCAGCATGACCTCGTCGAGGGTGGCCCGGAGCCTGACGCCGTAGATGTCGTTCTCCGGCAGCCGGGCGTCGCAGAAGGCAGCCAGGTCGGCCCCGGTGACCTCGATGACCGGACGCCCCGCGGCGGCCTCGGTCTCGAACAGGTCGAGGATCTCGCGGAGGATGGCGACGATGTCCATGCCGTCGCCGGCGGTGAAGCGCCACATGTAGCTCTTCATCTCGCCGTAGACGGTGCGGTAGTCGGCGGGCAGCTCGGCGGCGCGGGCCTCCATGCGCTTCCAGTCCTTCTTGTCACCCACGAGGCGGCTGAGGAGGTTGTTCATGGTGATGCTCCTTCTTCGACGGTGTCAGGTCCCGTGCTCGGGCCGATGGAAGAAGCGTGCAGCCCTGACGCAGCGTCAAGGTCAAGCACCGATCCGAAGAAGGTCTCCGAACCCCGGAGCCTCAGGCCGCCGGCGGCTCAGGCAGGCGGACCCCCACCACCCGGGACGGGCGGAAGGGTCCTCAGCTCCTCGACCTTCTCCGGCGGCGCACCGCGCAAGGCGTAGCCGATCCGCGACTCACGTACGTGCCAGCCCATCAGCTCGGCGGCGCGGTCGCAGTCGCCCGCATCGATCGCGGCCAGGATGCGCCGGTGGTCGGGCCAGAGCCGTTTGCCGCGGGAGAAGGTGTCGAGTGCGTAGAGCCACTCGATCTTGTGGGAGAGCTGACGCAGCAACGTGGCCAGCGTCTTGCTGCCGCTGAGCTCGGCGACCAGGATGTGGAAGCGGTCGTTGAGCGCGACCAGGGGCTCCAGATCGTCCCGGGCCACCCACTCGTCGCCCTCGTCGAGGATCTGGGCGAGCTCGCGACGGATCTCGAACCACGCCTGGTTGGGCTCGGGCTGGTCGAAGAGACCTCTGGCCCGTTCAGCCGCGCGGCGAGCGGTCGCGATCTCGAGCGCCTCCCGGACCGCGAAGAGGTCGTCGGCCTCGTCGAACGGGACGTGGCCCACCTTCGACCCGATGTGCGGCGTGGACTCGATGAATCCCTCCGCCTCGAGTGCGCGCAGCGCCTCGCGCACCGGCACCCGGCTGACGCCGTAGCGCTGGGCCAGGAACGCCTCGGTCACCCTGGTCCCGGGGGTCAGCTCCCCAGCGATGATGTCGCGACGTACGGCTGCGGTCAGGGCACCGGCCGGGCGACCCCCCTCAGCCTGCGAGAGCCGCACCGGGGATCGCTTCCAGCAGTTCGGCGGTGTAGGCCGAGGTCGGTGCGGTGAAGATCTGGTCCACGGTGTCGTGCTCGACGACCCTGCCCTTGTGCATGACCACGACTCTATGTGCGATCTGACGTACGACGGCGAGATCGTGGGTGATGAACAGGTAGCTCAGACCGAGATCACGCTGCAGGTCGGCCAGCAGGGTGAGGATCTGGTCCTGGACGAGCACGTCGAGCGCGGAGACCGCCTCGTCACAGATCACCAGCTCCGGGTCCAGGGCCAGCGCCCGGGCGATCGCGACCCGCTGCCGCTGGCCCCCGGAGAGCTCGCTGGGTCGCCTGCCGGCGACGGACTCGGGCAGAGCGACCTGGTCGAGGAGCTCGCGTACGCGGCCCTGCCGGTCCTTCCGGTCGCCGACCCGGTGGATGTGCAGCGGCTCGGCGACCAGCTGGGCGACGGTGAAGGTGGGATCCAGGGAGCTGTAGGGGTCCTGGAAGACGGGCTGCACGCGACGGCGCAGGTCGGCCCGGTCGGTGCGGGATGCCCCGGCGATGCTGCGGCCGTCGATCCGCGCGGTGCCGGAGGTCGGTGTCTCCAGGCCGAGGACCATCTTGGCGATGGTCGACTTCCCCGATCCCGACTCCCCCACGACCGCGGTCGTGGTGCCGCGCGCGACCGAGAAGGAGGCATGGTCGACGGCACGGAAGGTGCCGCTGCGCCGGCCACGGAGCCTGAACTCCTTGACCAGGTCCTCCACCACGAGGATCGGCTCGGCGTCGTCCTGACGCGACGGCGAGCGGCCCTCCCGTTCCAGCGACGGCGATGCCGCGATCAGCCGCCTGGTGTAGTCGTGCTGCGGGTCCCTGAGGATCTGCGCCGCGGGCCCGGTCTCGACGATGCTGCCGTCGTGCATCACGACCACCCGGTCGGCCCGGTCCGCCGCGAGCCCGAGGTCATGGGTGACGAAGAGCAGCGATGTGCCGTGGGCTGCGACGAGGGTCTCGAGGTGGTCGAGGATCCGCCGCTGCACGGTCACGTCCAGCGCACTGGTGGGCTCGTCGGCGATCAGCAGCTTCGGCTCGCGGGCCAGCGCCATCGCGATCAGGACGCGCTGACGCATCCCTCCCGAGAACTCGTGCGGATACTGCCCCGCCCTGCGCTCCGCCTCGGGGATCCCCGCCTCGGTCAGCAGCTCGAGCACCCGCTCCTCGACCACGGCGCCGCGCAGCCCCGCGGCGACGAGCGCGTCCGCGATCTGAGCGCCGACCTTCATCGCGGGGTTGAGGTTGGTCATCGGATCCTGCGGAACCAAGCCGATACGCTCGCCCCGCAGGCGCCGCCAAGCCTTCTCCGTACGTCCTGTCAGCTCGTCGTCGCCGAGCCTGATCGAGCCGCCGGTGACATGCCCGGTTCCGGGCAGCAGGCCCAGGATCGCCGCGACCAGCGTCGACTTGCCCGAGCCCGACTGGCCGACGACAGCGACCCGCTCACCGTGGCCGATGGCCAGGTCGACGCCGTGGAGCACCTCCGTGCGGCCGAAGGCGACCCGGAGGTCGGTGACCGACAGCATCTCAGCGTCCGACGGCATAGCCCTGCGCCCCTCTCGGGTTGGCGGCGGCCGAGAGCGTCCCGGTCGCGGGGTCCCTGGTCACCGCGGAGAGCCGGCCCAGCGACCAGTCGCCGGCCGCCTCGACGGCATGGCCACGCTCGCGCAGGCTCTCGATGAGTGTCTCGCCGAGCCTGTCCTCCACGACGGCGCCCGCCGGCGTCCAGGTGCGCGGCCAGAAGGACCCGGGGAACGAGGTGGAGTGGAGCGCGGGCGCGTCGATCGCCTGCTGAGGCGTGAAGCCACCCACGATCGTGCGCAGCAGGTAGAGCAGCTGCCACTGGTCCTGCTGGTCACCGCCGGGAGAACCCACCGCGGTGACCGCCTCGCCGTCGCGCAGCACCAGCGTCGGGGTGAGCGTCGTGCGCGGTCGGCGCCCGGGCTGCAGGGTGGACGGGAGACCGGGCTCGAGCCAGGTCATCTGCAGTCGGGTGCCGAGGCAGAACCCGAGAGCCGGGATCGTCGGGGAGGACTGCAGCCAACCGCCTGACGGGGTCACCGCGATGATGTTGCCCCACCGGTCGGCGACGTCGATGTGGCAGGTGTCGCCGCGTACGTCCCCGGTCGGCGAGACGGTCGGCTCGCCGACGCCCGCCGCCGCGGCGGCCGGATCGTAGGTCTCCCGCAACGGAGGGAGCTCCTTGGCGTCCAGGCCGGGACGGACCTCCCGGCTCGCCACGTCGCCGATCAGGGCGCGGCGGGAGGTGGCGTACTCCTGGGAGAGCAGGACCGCCATCCGCTGCGCGTCGGCGCCGTCACCGTAGTGTGCGTCGCGGTCGGCGAAGGCCAGCTTGGTCGCCTCCAGGATCGTGTGCGCCCCCTCGGGGTTGCATGGGTCGAGCAGCGCGTCGTCCAGCGGGTCGAGCAGGTTGAGGATCTGGAGCAGGACCGGCCCCTGTGTCCATGCCCCGGCCTTGGCGATCGTGTGGCCCCGGAACGAGGTGCTCACCGGCGTCTCGTACGCAGCGGAGAACCCAGCCATGTCAGCCGCCGTGATCACCCCGGAATGATCGGTTCCGGAGGCATGGCGGTGCGGGGTGCGTACGAACTCCTCGATCGCCTCGGCGACGAACCCGCTCCCCCAGGCCGCGCGGGCCGCGTCGATCCGTGCCTGCCTGGTCGCGGCCCCCTCGCCGGCGGCGACGAGCCGCTCCAGCACCGAGGCGTAGGCCTCGTTGCGGACCATGGTGTCGGGCTCCGGCAGCTCGCCGTCGACGAGCCAGTGGTCGGCCGAGGTGGGCCAGTGGTCGCGGAAGAGGTCGGCCACCGTGGCGATCGTGGCGACGGTGCGGCCCAGGATCGGGTGACCGTTGCGGGCATAGTCGATCGCGTAGGCGAGGATGTCGCCGAGCTCCCAGGTGCCGTGGTCGCGCAGCAGCATCAGCCATGCCTCGACCGCACCTGGAACGGCCGCGGCGAGCGCCCCTGCCCCGGGGACCAGCTCGAGCCCCTCGGCGCGCATGTGCTCGACGGAGGCTCCCGCGGGTGCGGGGCCCTGACCCATCAGGACCGTCGGCTCGCCGCCGGAGGGCGCGAAGATCCCGACGAGGTCACCGCCCGGACCGTTGAGATGGGGTTCGACGACGTGCAGCACGAAACCGCCGGCCACGGCAGCGTCGAAGGCGTTACCGCCCCGCTCGAGCACCGCCTGCGCGGCCCCGCTGGCCAGCCAGTGAGTCGAGGCGACCATCCCGAACCTGCCGAGCAGGTCGGGTCGGGTCTTGAACTCGGAAGCAGGTGTGTAGGTCATGACGTCCTCTCGTCGTTGGCCGGGTCGAGACTGTCACGCAGCCCGTCCCCGAAGAGGTTGAAGCTGAGACAGATGATCGCGATCAGCGCACCGGGGAAGACACCGAGCCACGCGTCCTGGGCCAAGTATTGCTGCGCGTCCGAGAGCATCACCCCGAGGCTCGCCTCCGGTGGTTGGATGCCCAACCCGAGGAAGGAGAGCACCGCCTCCCCCAGCACCGCGGAGGGCATGATGATCGTCGCCTGCACGATGATCGCGGACAGGGCGTTGGGCAGGATGTGCCTGCCCATGACGCGCAGGCTGCTGGCGTTCATGGTCACGGCGGCCGCCACGAAGTCGGTCGTCCGCAATCGCAGCGCCTCGCCGCGTACGACCCGGATCATCTGCGGCACGTGGGCGATCCCGAGCGCCAGGACCGCGTTGGACAGGCTCGCCCCACGGATGGCGGCGAGTCCGACGGCGAGGATCAGGAACGGGAACGCGAGCGCCACGTCGGTGAACCGTGACACCAGCGCGTCGGCCCAGCGCCAAGACCCGGCGATGAGGCCGAGCGGGACCCCGACGACCGTCGCGACCAGCACCGACAGCACCCCGACCTGCAGGGACGCCCGCGCCCCGTAGAGCATCCGCGAGAGCGTGTCGCGGCCCAGGTTGTCGGTGCCGAGCGCGAACCCGATCGTGCCCGGCCGCTGGAAGGGAGCGTCGAAGTGGGTCGTCGTCGGGCCGTAGGGTGCGAGCACCGGCGCCAGGACGGCCGCCAGCACGACGATGCCGAGGATCACGCCGCCCGCCATGGCGGTCCGGTTGGACCGCATCCGTCGCCACCAGGTGCTGGGCGCGGCGTACGCCGTGGTCGTCGTCGTCATGGTCGTCGTCATGCGGCACCTGCCACACGGATCCGCGGGTCGAGGACGGAGTAGAGCACGTCGACGGCCAGGTTGATCAGGACGTATCCGACGGTGATGATCACGACGACGGCTTCGATGACCGGGTAGTCGCGGGTGAACACACTGTTGAGCGTGAGCTTGCCGAACCCGGGCAGGCCGAAGATGCTCTCGGTGACCACCGCCCCCGAGATGAGCCCGCCGAGCTGCAGCCCGACGATGGTGACCACGACCAGGAGCGAGTTCCGCAGGCCGTACGCCAGCAGCACCCGCTGCCCACCCAGCCCCTTGGCCCGGGCGGTGCGGACGAAGTCCGATCCCATCGTCTCGATCATCGAGGCACGGGTCTGCCGCATCACGGCGGCGGCGATCGCGAGCGAGAGGATCAGCGCCGGCAGGGTCAGGTGGTAGATCGCATCCACCGGGTTCTCGAGCATCGGCACGTAGCCGGAGGCCGGGAAGAGCGAGAGCCGGACCGACAGGTAGAGGATCGCCAGCAGCCCGAGCCAGAAGCTCGGCACCGAGAGGCCCACCATCGCGACCCCGTTGGCGAGGAACTCCGGCCACCGGCCGCGGCGCCGCTCGGCGATGACCCCGAGAGCGAGCCCCACGACGACGGCGATGAGCAGCGCGTACGCCGCCAGCCACAGCGTCACCGGGAGCGTGCTGCCGAGCAGCTGGGTGACCGGCGTGCCGGTGCGCAGCGATCGTCCGAAGTCACCGTGCAGATAGTTCTGGACCCAGGTGGCGTACTGCACCCAGAGCGCCTGGTCGAGCCCGAGGTCGGCGCGGACCGCGGCGATCCGCTCCGGGCTCGCCTCCTCCCCGGCCATCGCCAGCGCGGGGTCACCGGGCAGCATGCGTACGCCCGCGAAGATCACCACCGAGGAGAGCACGATCGTGAGCAGCGAGTGCCACGTCCTGGTGAGGAGATAGGCCCCCATCAGTCGGCCAGGTAGGCGGCGCCGCTGATGCGCACGACGCCGTCGGAGAAGACGGAGACGCCGGCGATCTGCTTCGACAGCCCGGTCAGGTTCCGCTGGCGGTAGAGGTAGACGATCGGGTTGTCCTCCTGGACCTGGGCGATCGCCTTGCCGTAGAGATCGGCGCGCTCGGCGGTATCCGTCTCCGAGGAGGCGTCGGTGAGGAGCTTGTCGACCTCGGCGTTGCTGTAGCCCATGGTGTTCTGGCCCGCGCCGGTGGTGAGGAAGTTGAAGGTGTTGCCGTTGGGGTCGACGCGTCCGGACCAGCCCAGCTGCATCGCCTCGAAGGCGCCGCGGTCGTTGTTGTCCAGGAGCGTGGTGTACTCCACGGGCTCGATCCGCAGGTCGAAGCCGGCCGCCTCGACCTGAGCCTGGAGCGCCTGGGCGAACTGCAGGCTGCTCGGGGTGTTGGAGGTCTGCATCGTCACCTTCAGCGGGGTGGTGACACCCGCCTCCTCGAGCAGCTTCTTGGCCCCTGCCGGGTCGTGCTCCGGGCACGCCTGGGAGGCCTCACTGGCGAACTCGCTGTTGTCCGCGATCGGCGAGCAGGTCGGGTCGTAGTAGCCGTGGAAGACGCTCTGCACCAGCTGCTCGCGGTCGACCGCCATCGAGAACGCCTGGCGTACGTCCTTGCTCTTCGCGATCGGGGTGTCGATCTGCGCGACCGGGGTGCCGACGCCGTTCTCGTTGCCGATGTTGATCTGGACGCCCTGGTAGCCGAAGGAACCCACCTGCATCATCGACAGCTCGCTGTCCTTGCGGAGGTCTGCCATGTCCGCCGGCGCGAGCGAGTCGGCGACCTGGACGTCGCCGGACTTGAGGTTGGCCGCGCGGATGGAGGCGTCGGTCATGATCCGGTAGACGATCTTGTCCAGGTGGATGTTCTCGGCGTCGTAGTAGCCGGGGTCCTTCTCGACGGTGATGGAGGTGCCGGGGACCCGGTCGACGAACTTGAACGGACCGACACAGGTCGGGTGGTCGGCGAAGTTGTCGCCCAGCTCCTTCAGCGCGGTGGGCGACATGATCATCCCGGCACGGTCGGCCAGCGAGGCCGTCAGCGGTGAGAACGGCTCCTTGAACCTCAGCCGCACCTCGTACGGCCCGCTCGCCTCGACCTCGCTCAGCGTCCCGAGCTCGCTGGCGCGCGAGGAGTCCGGCTTGGTGAGGTTCCGCTTCAGCGTGGTCACCACGGCTGCCGCGTCGAGCGGCGTCCCGTCGGCGAACTTCACGCCCTCCTTGACCGGGAAGGTGGCGACCAGGCCGCCCTCGGAGAGCTCGGGAAGCGCGGTGGCCAGCATCGGCACGATCCCGCCGTCGGCGTCGATGTCGTAGAGCTTCTGGCAGACGGTCTCCATCACGTAGCGCGTGTAGAGCGAGGACGACGTGGTCGGGTCGAGCGCGTCAGGGTCGGCGGAGAGGCCCATGGTGAGCGTCCCGCCCTCCTTGATCTCCTTCTCGCCGATCCCGATCGTGGTGACGACATCACCCGCGACCTTGTCGGAGGACTCGGTCGAGGTCTTCTGGACCTCGCTGCAGGCACTCGCGCTCAGGGCGAGGGCGAAGACGGCGGCGTACGCAGCAAGGCGGGGTATCCGTGGCATGGCTGCTCCTGGTGGTGGGGGAACGCGGGCAACGAACTGAATGCAATCATCAAGGATTCACCACGGTTGTATACAATGTGTGCCGATTGGGTAAATCGGTCAAGGTCACATGCACCGACAGGTGTCAGGAGACAGGTGCGCCAGTCCTGACCGTTAAGGACGACTCATGAGTGCGCCAGCGGTCCGGGGCCGCCTGCAATGGTCAGTGGTCGTGCCGATCCTCGCCGTGGTGGTGCTGGTGTTCGCGTGGCAGCGCCACGACCACTGGACGATCCTGGCCGTGGTGGCTGCGGTGCTGATCGGCGCGGTACTGAGCGCGGTCCACCACGCCGAGGTCGTCGCCCACAGGGTCGGCGAGCCGTTCGGCTCACTGATCCTGGCGATCGCGGTGACCGTGATCGAGGTCGGACTGATCGTGATGCTGATGACCAGCGGGGGCGACAGCACCAGCACGTACGCCCGCGACACCGTCTTCGCCGCGGTGATGATCACCCTCAACGGCATCGTCGGGCTCTCGCTCATGGTCGGCGCACTCAAGCACGGGCTGGTCAGCTTCAACGCCGCGGGCACCGGCTCGGCGGTCGCCACCGTCATCGCCCTGGCCGGTCTCACCCTGGTGCTGCCGAGGTTCACGACCTCGGCGCAGGGCCCGCAGTACTCGACCTCGCAGCTCGCCTTCGCCGCGGTCGCCTCGCTGGCGCTCTACGTCGCCTTCCTCTTCACCCAGACTGTCCGCCACCGCGACTTCTTCCTCCCCGTCACCAGCGACGAGCACGGCCGGATGACCGGTCTGGTCGACCTCGACGAGGACGGCCACGCCGACCCGCCCTCGGCGGGCGAGGCCGGCCTCAGTCTGGCGCTCCTCCTGGTCTCCCTCATCTCCGTGGTCGGCCTGGCGAAGGTCCTCTCCCCCACCATCGAGAGCACCGTCAAGAGTCTCGGGTTCCCCTACGCCGTGGTCGGCGTCGTGATCGCCCTTCTCGTCCTCGCTCCCGAGTCGATCGCCGCGGTCCGCAACGCCTCCCGGGACCGGGTCCAGACCAGCCTCAACCTCGCCTACGGCTCCGCGATGGCGTCGATCGGTCTCACCATCCCCGCCCTCGCCGTCGCGATGATCTGGCTCACCGGTCCGCTCGAGCTGGGCCTCGAGCCGACCCAGATCGTGCTGCTGGTGATCTCCGTCTTCGTCACCGGGCTCACCGTCGTCCAGGGCCGCGTCTACGCCCTGCAGGGGTTCGTCCACCTGGTCCTGCTGGCCGCGTTCCTGTTCCTCTCGATGCAGCCCTAGCCGGTCACGGGGCCGGAACCTCGTCGAGCCCGACCTCCAGCTTCGGGAACGAGTGGCCCTCGGCATCCTTGAGCACCGTGTACTGCACATCCACGTGCGGCTCGATGGCGCTGTGCTTGTCGTTGGGCGCGCCGATGATGAGCTGGAATCCGAGGCCTCGCCAGGCGCCGATGGCACGGCCGGTGAAGCGGGCGTCGGCCTTGATCAGCGCCTCGTCGAGGAAGACCGGCGCGTAGCGCGGCCGGTCGGCTCCGGCGTCGCCGAGCTGGTAGCGCAGCGCCGCGCCGACGATGAAGGCGACCAGCTCCTGCGACTCGCCGCCGGACTTCTCGCCGATGTGATCGTAGAGGGCGACGTGCTCACCGGTGTCGGCGGTGACCTTCTCGGCGCTGACCCGGACGTGGTTGCGTACGTCGATCAGGTCGGCGAAGTCCGGTGCCGTGCGGCGCATGCGGTCGATGAGGCGGGCCATCCGGGTGTAGGCCTGCTCCCGGGTCTCGTTGGACGAGGCCTTCTCGATCAGGTCGCGCACCGCGCGGAGCTCCTTGCGGAAACGGCCACGCACCGCCGACTGGCCCTCCTGGGTGTCGATCCGGAGCCGGTGGCCGTCGTCGTTGAACGGCAGCTCGGCGAGGATCTGGTTGATCGGGTCGATCCGGTCGCGGATCTCGCGCACCGCCCGCGACAGGGTCGAGTCGAGGTTGGTCAGGTCGTTGCCCGACAGCTTCAGCAGCGAGTCACGCCACTCGACCTCGAGCTCGTGCAGGCCGCTGGTCTGCAGCTCGTCGAGGAGACGGTCGAAGTCGGCGTAGGAGGCATCGGGGTCGGTGTGGAGGTTGGGGTTGGGCCAGCGTTCGAGGAACGCCTCGAAGGTCTGCCGCAGCTGGGCGCGGGCGGCGCCGATCGTCTCCTGCGCGGCGGCGCGGTCGGAGTCGAGGCTCTCGCCCGCCCGGGCGAAGACGGCGTCGAGCTCGGCGAGCGCGTCCTCGCGCCGGCCGGCGTCCTCGCCGCCGGCCGCCTTGAAGAGCTGCTCGAGATAGTCGGCCTGGGCCGGGGCGACATCGGTGCCCGACGCGGCCGCGTCCTCCAGCGCGTCCTTGGCCCGGTCGACCTGCTCGACGACGTCGCTCCAGCGCGCGTCGAGGTCCTTGACGGTGCTCTTGGCGGCGCCGATGCCCTCGCGCAGCGAGTCGACCTTGGCGCGAGCGCTCTTCAGTCGCTCCTGGACCGTGGCGATCTCCGGGTTGTCGGCGGTGACCTCCTCGATCACCGCGGCCCACCGGTCGCGCTCCGCGGTGGCTCCGGCGACGTCGACCTGGTCCCACGTCAGCGCGGAGACCGCCTTGAAGGACGTACGTCGCAGGTCGAGCTCCTTGATGGCGCGCTCGGCCTCGCCGACCGCGACCTTCGCCGCCTCCGCGTCCGTGCGGGCGGTCTCGAGGATCTCGGTGAGCTCGGCGACGCGGCGGGTGTTGGTGAAGCCGAGCACGTTGCCGCCACCGTGGCCGCCGTGGGCGCCGCGGGTCCCCTGGGAGACCTGGCCGGTGACGGTCAGGGCCATCCGGTGCTGGCCGAGCAGCGCGGGCGTCTGCACGCAGACGTAGCCGTGCCGCTCCGTCAGCCGCTTCTTGAGCCAGCCGGTGAACACGCCCCGGCGGTAGTCCAGGCGTCCCGGCAGGGTGCCCTCGTCGAGACCGTGCCCACCGTCCTTCAGACCGGTCGGGACTGCCTCGTAGCGGATCCGCGTGCGCTGTCGCACCGACTCGATCGCCGCCCGGAAGGCGCCGACGTGAGCGGCGTCGACGAGCATCGTGGTCGCGAACCCGCCCAGCGCCAGGTTGAACGCCTCGCGCCAGGCCTCGTGCTCGGTGCGCACCTCGACGAGCTCGCCGACGAACGGCATCTCGGCCGGGCTGAGCCCGGCCGCCTCCGCGAGCACAGCGCGGGCTGCGCGCAGCGGCTCAGGGATGTTGTTCTTCGTATTCTCAGCATCGGCGAGATCGCCCTCGAGCCGGCCGACCTGGCCGATCGCATCAGCCTCGGCCGAGCGAGCCGCCGCGTAGGCGTTGAGGGCGGTCGTGCGAGCATCGTCGTCGACCAGGGCCTCCTGCGCCGTTGCCCGGAGGTCCGAGAACTCGTCAGGGGTCGCGGCCGCCGACCCGAGGACCGCCAGCTCCTTGTCGAGCGCCTCGCGGGCGCGACGTACGTTGTCCACCCGGGTCTCGGCGGACCTGATCTCGCGGGTGGCCTCCTCGAGGCGCCGGCCGCCGGATGCGGCGACCGTGACCGCGAGCCCGTCACGCTCGGACTCGGCGGCGTCGATGAGCGCCTGCTTCTCGGCCACCGCCTTCTCCGCCGCGCTCTTACGGGCGCTGAGGTCCGCCTCCAGCTCGCTGAGCAGGTCGACCCGCTTGCCGGCACGCCAGAGCCCGGCGGGGGTGGCCTCGTCACCGAAGACACCGATCCCGTCGATCACCTCGAGCCTGGCGGCGGCGTCCTCGATCGCCGCCCGGTGCTCGCGGATCGGCGTCAGCGCACGCACCTGCTGCTGGGCAGTGACCATCCGGTCGCGGGTCGCGGAGAGCTCGTCGAAGTGGGCGACGACGCCGTCGGCGGTCTCGAGCGTCTCGGGCTCCTCGAGCACCATCTTCTTGTAGAGGTCGTCGACCGTGGTGATCTGCTGTCCCGCCTGGATCCTTCCCAGCAGGTTGACAGCCTTCTCCCCGTCTCCCGCGGCGCCGATCCCGAGCGCGGAGTGGATCCGCGCGGTGAAGTCGCGGTCGGTGTCGATCGGGGTCAGCCCGACCTCGGAGACCGAGGTGCGGGTGAACCGGTGGGCGGCCGCCGGTTCCAGAGAACGTACGTCGAACCCCGCCTCGGCCACGGCACGGAGCTTGGTCACGTCGTCGAGGTTCTTGGCGGACGCGGGAACGTACCAGGCACGGACCGCGGTGAAGCGTGCGCCGGTCTGGTCCTCCCAGGTCATCGCGATCGCCGACCAGGTGTCGCGACCGTCTCCGCGCAGCACCCGGATCTTGGTGCCGTCGGCGGTCTTGGCCTCATCGATCTTCCCGCGGGCATAGGAGAGGATGTTGCGCTGGTCCTGGCCGCGCGGACGGCCCACGACCCCACCGTTGGAGGCACCGTTGAAGGGCGTCGTGTGGGGCATGATCAACGCGATGTAGGCGTCCATCAGCGTCGACTTGCCCGACCCGGAGCCTCCGGTGAGCAGCGTCGCGGTCGGCGAGAAGCGCACCCGGTGGGCACCGTCGTAGCCGCCCCAGTTGACCAGCTGCAGCTCGCTCGCGACCCACTGCCGGCCGGTCGAGCGGGCGGGGATGAGGCCGAAGAGGCTGTCGATCATGTTCACTGCTGGTTCTCCTCTTCGTCCTCGCTGGTCGAGCCGCCGGGGCCGCTAGGCGGCGGCGTGTCGAGACCAACAGCGTCCCTATCCAGCGCAGAGGGGACCGTGTTGGTCTCGACACGCTCGCTGGCGCTCGCGGCTCGACCAGCGGATTCCCGCAGCCACGCCTTGAGCTCGGCGAGCTTCTCGACGCTCAGCACGATCTCGACGAGCGGCGTGATCCGGAAGCGGTCCTCGGACTCCTCCTCGATCAGCCCCTCGCGGGCGAGCCGTTCGACCGCCCGGCGGATCTCGCGGCGCGCGGCGGCGTCCCCGCTGGCGACGTCGAAGTAGGTGAGCACGGTCTGCTCCAGCTCGTCGGCGTCCACCCGTGCGGAGTTCTCCCCCGCGCCTCGCTCGCGCTGGAAGACGGTGCGCAGGTGGACCAGCACGAGCGTCTCGGCGCGCGAGTAGGCGTCGTCCTTGAGGAGCACCGGCACGTCCAGCTCCTCCGAGCGCACCTGCCGCTTGTAGGCGATGCCGCGGTCGTGGTCGACGACGAGCCGCACGAACAGGTCGTGGAGCCGCGACTCGATCACCGCCTGGTGGTCGAGCAACGTACGCCACTGCCGCGGGCTCTTCTCCGCGGTGATGAACCGGCGGCGCAGCAGCTGGACCAGCACCCGGCGTACGTCGGCGTCGAGGACGCCGCGGTCGCCGACGAAGAGCTCGGTCGGGTCGTCCTCCATCGAGACTGGCTCGATGAAGCCCTCCGGCTCGCTGCCGTAGGCGACCGCCTCGGTCTCGGTCTCACTCAACGTCGTTCCCCTCACCGTCTGCCTTCATCCTCACCCCGCCGAACGCGAACCTGCGGCGCACCCCGTCCGCGCGGACCGCCTCGATCGTGGAGATCTCGCCCGTCTCGTCCATGCCGCGCCGGTGAGCGATCTCGAGCAGCCCGAGCAGGTCGACCGGCCGCCGGATCTCCTCCGGGGCGGCCGCGAAGACCTCGGCGACATCCACCGGCTCTCCCGCGCGCGCAGCGACATATGCATCGAGATGCGCCTCGATCGCCCGGTAGCCCGGACCGCCCCAGGCCTTGGTGTCCTCGACCGCGCTCTCCACGTCGCCCCAGTCGGCCAGCGGCGCCGGCGGCTCGGGCGGTCGCAGCTCGCCGACCGACTGGCGCAGGTGAGCGAGGTCGGCGACGGGCAGCCGGCGCAGCGGCTCGACGGACTCGGCCGGCCGCGAGGACGGCATCCACGCCTGGAAGCCGACCATCACATCGCGCAGCAGGTCGTCGACCTGCCGGTCGCGGGCCGGGTCGTGCGTACGCACCTGGGTGGTGATCACGTGGGAGGCGGTCTGCTGGGCGGCCAGCACCTCGGCGACGCCGGTCTCGATCCGGCGTCCGACCGCGGCCAGCTCAGCCCGCTCGGGCGGCCCCATCGCCTGCGTGAACCGGTGTCGCAGCACGGTGTGCAGGTTGGCGGCCAGGTCGTCGAGACGCCGCGGGTCACCGACCATCCGCAGCGCACCTGCGAACGCCTTGCCCTCCGGGGTGGAGGCCATCACGTCCTTGCCGCGCTGCAGGTACTCGCGCAGGACCTCGCCTGCCGGACGTACGTCCTGGCGCAGATCGGTCACCACGTCACGCTGCATCGCCCGGATCGACTCGACCACCCGCGCGAAGTCGGCCGGGAGCTCACGGGTCAGGTGGAGGATGTTCTCGGCCTGCTCCAGCAGGGTGTCGTCGTCGACGGTGTCGACGATCCCGGTGCGGTCCAGGTGGGCGATCTCGGCGCGGCGCTCGGCGATCTCCTCGGTCAGCCGCGCGACCCGGGTCAGCACGTCGGGGTCGGCGTCGAGGGCGAGCCGCTCGACCGCCTCCAGCAGCGTCCTGACCCGCGACTCCGAGACCCGCGCCCGCGACCCGCTCGCCCGTCCGGCGATCTCCAGGGCACCCACCGCGTGCGCGGAGAGCCGGTAGACCTCGTCCTCGCCCTCGATCTGGCGCAGCAGCCACCCGGCGCGCACCCACTGACGGCACAGCTCGCGCGCCGTGCCGACCGGGAGCATCACCTCGCCGCTCTCACCCTCTGCATGGCCGGTGGCCCGGAGCCGGTCCAGCATGTCGCCGATCTCCGCGTGCGCGTCCACGACGGGCACCGCGGCCCGCTCGGAGGTGAAGGTCACCGAGAGCACCGCCACCACGAACGGCGCGAACCGTCCGTGCAGGAGGTCGAGCATCGGGTTCTTGAAGGCGGCCAGAGCCCCGGCGTACGCCGCCTCGACGCGAGTGTCACTCATCGGCAGATACCGTACGTGGCAGCACCGACAACACCACAACCTTCATCACACGCGCGGACGCGCCGAGAATTCGGTTGCCGCCTACCGCATAGTTGTCCCATGCGGGTTCGTCCTTTTCCTGTCGTGGTGGCCGCGATGGCCCTGATCGCCCTCTCCGGCTGCGCCGGAAACTCAGAGAGCCCGGGGTCCGCGGGGAAGGGCGAGTCGGCCAGCGCCTCGCCGTCGGCGAAGCCACTCGCCGCCGAGATCTCCCCCGCCGACGGCGCCAAGGACGTCCCGGTCGACAAGCAGGTCACCGTGACCGCGACCTCGGGCGAGTTCACGAGCGTGAAGGTCGCCAAGCCCGACGGACGCACCGTTCCCGGCTCGCTCTCGGAGGACAGGACGACGTGGACCGCCAACGACCTGCTCGACCCGGCGCTGCGCTACACGGTCACCGCCACCGGTGAGACCGGCAAGGTCACCAGCAGCTTCACCACCCGCTCGCTCTCACTGGCCCAGCAGACCTTCGCCACGATCGTCCCCGTCGACAAGTCCGAGGTCGGCGTCGGGATGCCGGTCGCGGTCTACTTCGACGTGCCCGTCAAGGACCACGCCTCCTTCGAGAAGCGGATGCACGTCACCTCCACCCCGGCCCAGACCGGGTCGTGGTACTGGGTCTCCGACACCGAGGCTCGCTACCGTCCGCAGGCCTACTGGAAGCCCGGCACCACCATCAAGGTCGACCTCGACATCAACGGCGCCTCCGCCGGCGCCGGTGTCTACGGTCAGCACAGCCGCACCGCCACCTACAAGGTCGGCGACGCCCACGTCTTCAGGGTCAACGCGCAGACCCACCGAATGAAGGTCTTCAGCAACGGAAAGCTGCTGCGTACGATCCCGGCGACCACCGGCAAGCCCGGCTTCACCACGCGCTCGGGGATCAAGGTGATCTCCGAGAAGCACCGGGTCAAGGAGATGCGCTCGGAGACGATCGGCATCTCCGACCAGGGCTCGAGCGACTACTACTCCCTCGACGACGTCGAGTACGCCATGCGCCTGACCAACTCCGGCGAGTTCATCCATGCCGCGCCGTGGTCGACCGGCTCCCAGGGATACGCCAACGTCTCCCACGGCTGCACCGGCATCTCCACCGACAACGCGGCCTGGCTCTACGGCCTGGCCCGCATCGGCGACATCGTCGAGACCACCGGCACCGACCGGAAGATGGAGTGGGACAACGGCTTCGGCGACTGGAACCTGTCCTGGGCCGAGTACCAGAAGGGCTCCGCGCTCTAGGCTCCGGCAACCGCGGCGCTCAGCCCCTGCCGACAGCCGAGCATCATCTGCCGGTGGTTCCAGCTCAACACCGGCCTCAGCAGCATCGAGGCCTGACCGAGCAGGCCGCGTACGACGACCTCCTGCTCGAACACCATCCGGCTCCCGCGCGAAGTGGGGGTCAGGGTCCACCGGGCGAAGCCGTCGAGATCGCCGCCGAGCTCGACCTCCAGGGTCGGCAGGTCACGGCTGACCGCGTGCAGCTCGATCTCCAGCTCATAGGGAAGCGCCGAGCGGCACACCAGCAGGGCGTCGTCCTCCCCCAGCTTCGCCACCGCGCGCACCTGCGGCCACCACTCGGGATAGCACTCCAGGTCGACCAGGACGTCGCGCACCGCCTCGGCCGGCATCGGCAGCTCCCAGGTCTCGGCGAACGCGTAGCGGGCGGGCATGAGCCCAGTGTGCCCGGCGCCCCATCACGCCAGGAGCGTCGCGACCGCCTCACGTCCCTGGGCCGGCGAGAGTGCGCCGAGTGCTGCCTCGGCTGCTGAGTCGCACAGCCCGGCCGTCACGGACCCGAGCCGGGCCCCGACCGCGGCCACCGCGGCGGGTGCCATCGACAGCGAGGTGACGCCCAGACCGACGAGCACGGGCGCGAGCAGCGGGTCGGCGGCGGCCTCACCGCAGATCCCGACGGGCTTGCCGGCCGTACGCCCCGCCTCCGCGGTGATCGCGATGAGCTGCAGCACCGCGGACTGCCAGGGATCGGTGAGGTGGGCGAGGTCGGTGGCGAGCCGGTCCGCGGCCATGGCGTACTGGGTCAGGTCGTTGGTGCCGATGGAGAGGAAGTCGACCACCTCCAGCATCCGGTGGGCCAGCAACGCCGCCGCGGGCACCTCGACCATGACGCCCGGCTTGAGGCCGCGGGCGCGGACCAGGGCGGCGAAGTCGGCGGCCTCCTGGACCGTGGCGACCATCGGCGCCATCACCCAGGTCTCGGCTCCGGTGCGCTCGGCGGCGATCGCGACGGCGTCGAGCTGGCGCTCCAGCAGGCCGGGGTTGTCGGCGGCCAGCCGCAGGCCGCGCACACCCAGCGCCGGGTTCTCCTCGCCCTCGTGGGTCGCGAAGGCGATCGGCTTGTCCGAGCCGGCGTCCAGGGTGCGTACGACGACGTGGCCGCGGCCGACGAAGGGCGCGAGCACCTCGGCGTAGACGTCGGCCTGCTCGGCCACGGTGGGCTCCTCGCGCCGGTCGAGGAAGCAGAGCTCGGTGCGGAAGAGGCCCACGCCCTCGACCTGGCCGGCGGCCGCATCGCGTGCCGAGGAGCCGTCGGCGACGTTGGCGAGGAGGGCGACGGCGTGACCGTCGGCGGTACGTCCGGGCCCGGTCCAGGCGGCGACAGCCTGGCGCCGGGCGAGGTCGGTCTCGGCGCGGGCGGCGGCGTCAGGGCCTGGCTCCAGGTCGACGATCCCGGCCTGGCCGTCGACGAGCACCTGGGTCCCTGCGGCGATGTCGGTCGCCCCGGCCACGCCGACCAGGCACGGGATGCCGAGCTGGCGGGCGATGATCGCGGTGTGGCTGGTGGGGCCGCCCCGCTCGGTGACCAGCGCGACCACGCGGGCCGGGTCGAGCGCGGCGGTGTCGGATGGCGCCAGGTCGGCGGCCACCAGCACGCACTGTCCCTCGGGCACGTCCACGCCGGGCTCGGGCTCGCCGGCGAGATGGGCGAGGACCCGCCGCTCGATGTCGCGCAGGTCGGTGACCCGCTCGGCCATCAGGCCACCCATGCCGCTGAACAGCGTGGCGAACTGCTCCACCGCCGCCTCGACGGAGGCGACCGGTCCCTCGCCCGCACGCAGGTGCTTCTCCACGGCGATCCGCAGCCCCTTGTCACGGGCGAGGCCGGCGCTCGCGCTCAGCACGGACGCGGCCGCACCGGAGGCGGTCTCGGCCCGGCGGGCGTACCCGTCGGCGACGGCGGTGGCGGCCGCTTGGTAGGCCGCGAGGGCGTCCTCGGGCTGGTCGAAGCCGCGTCGTTCGAGGGCGTCGAGCGCGACGGGATCGACCTCGGTCCGCACCACGTGCGCGGGCGCCAGCACGATCCCCGGGACCACCGGAGTGCCGGAGAGGACAGATGAGTGAGACGTGACCATGGCCACAAATATCTGCCCTGAACCCTTGACTAGTCAACACATTCGGGCATAAAACAACATATGTGGGCATTCACAACGCCGAAACCCACCTGAAACCACACCGATCATGAAGGAGGCCGCGATGTACGCCGAGGAGCGACAGATCGCGACGGCCCGTCTCGTCGCCGAGCGCGGGCGGATATCCGTGGCCGACATCGCCGAGCGGTTCGAGGTCACCACCGAGACCGTGCGGCGCGACCTCTCGACGCTGGAGCGACGGGGCCTGGTCCGCCGGGTCCACGGCGGCGCGGTGCCGGTGGAGGCCATGGCGGTGCTCGAGTCCGCGCTCGGCGAGCGGGAGCAGACGTTCACCGCCCAGAAGGACCGCATCGCCCGGGTCGCGCTCGACCTCCTGCCCCCGGCCGGCGGCACCATCGCCATCGACGCCGGCACGACGACCAGCAGGTTCGCCCACGCGCTCCCCCGCGACCACCAGCTCACGGTCGTGACCCACGCCGTCCCGGTGGCCGCACAGCTGGCCGGCAGCGCGCAGATCGAGCTCCATCTGCTGCCCGGTCGCGTCCGGCCGGCCACCCAGGCCGCGGTCGGCGCCGAGACCGTGGACGCGCTGAGCCGCCTGCGGGTCGACGTCACCTTCGTGGCCACCAACGGGCTGACGCTGGCCCACGGCCTGTCCACCCCCGACCACGAGGAGGCCGCGACGAAGCGAGCGCTGGTCAACGCGGCCCGCCGGGTCGTGTGTCTGACCGACTCCAGCAAGATCGGCGTCGAGACCACGCTCCGCTTCGCCGCGCTGGGCAACGTCGACGTGCTCGTCACCGACAGCGACATCGACGACGACGTCGCCGACGAGCTCCGCGAGAGCGGCCTCGAGGTGCTGATCGCATGATCGTCACCCTGACCGCCAACCCGAGCATCGACCACACCGTCATGCTCGCCAGCCCGCTGCTCCGCGGCGAGGTGCTGCGCGCCCGGACCACCACCTCACAGCCCGGCGGCAAGGGCGTGAACATCTCCGGAGCGGCGTACGCCGCGGGTGTTCCCACCCGCGCCGTGCTCCCGTGCCCCGACCTCGACCCGATGGTCACCGAGCTGCGTGCCTCCGGGCTCGACGTGGTCACCGTCGGGCCCGCCGGCCGACCGCGGATCAACACCACCGTGACCGAGCCCGACGGCACCACCACCAAGCTCAACGGTCCGGGAGCCACCGCGACCCCGGCACTGCTCGACGCCCTCGCGGCCCGGCTCGTGAAGGAGGCCGAGCAGGCGAGCTGGGTCGTCCTGGCCGGATCGCTGCCGCCCGAGGCGCCGTCCGGTTGGTACGCCGAGGTGGTGAGCGCACTGCGCTCCACCGGCACCCGCATCGCCGTCGACACCAGCGAGGCACCTCTCGAGGCGCTCGCCACCGGGCTCCCGGGCAGCGCGCCCGACCTGCTCAAGCCCAACGCCGAGGAGCTTGCCTCCATCACCGGTTCCGACTCCCTCGAGGACCCGGCGGCCGCAGCGGCCGCAGCCCGGAGTCTGGTCGACCGCGGCGTCACCGCGGTGCTCGCGACCCTCGGCGGGAACGGCGCCGTCCTCGTCTGCGAGGAAGGCACCTGGCACGCCACCCCGCCGCCCACCGAGGTCGTCAGCACGGTCGGCGCCGGGGACAGCTCGCTGTTCGGCTATCTCCTCGCCGACCTGCGCGGACTCTCCGCCCCTGAACGTCTCGGGCTCGCCGTCGCGTACGGCAGTGCAGCCGCCGGCCTCCCCGGCACCACCCTCCCCACCCCACCCCAGGTCCGTGCCGACCTCGTGTCCGTACGCGACCTCGACCCCATCACCGGAGGACTCTGATGTCCGCACTCATCGCCCCCGAGCTCGTGGCCCTCGACGCCGATCTCGGCCCCGACAAGCACGAAGTCATCCGTGCCCTGGCCCAGCGCGTGGCCGACTCCGGCCGAGCCACCGACCTCGACGCGCTCGTCGCCGACGCGCTGGCCCGCGAGGAGGTCTCCGCCACCGGGCTCCCCGGCGGCCTGGCGATCCCGCACTGCCGTACGTCCGGGGTCGACGAACCCGTGGTGGCCTTCGCCCGGCTCTCACCGCCGGTCGACTTCGGCGGCAAGGACGGCCCGGCCGACCTCGCCTTCCTGATCGGGGCACCGGCGGGCGGCGACGCCACGCACCTGACCATCCTGACCAAGCTGGCCCGTGCCCTGGCCCGTCCTGAGTTCGGCCAGACCCTGCGGGAGACCGACTCGGCCGAGCAGGCCGCTCGGACCATCCTCGACGCGGTCGGCGACGTACCGGCCCCGGCCCGCAGCGCCACGCCGGACCCTGCCCCGGCCGCGGCGGAGAAGCGCTGCCTGGTCGCGGTGACCGCCTGCCCGACCGGCATCGCCCACACCTACATGGCGGCCGAGGCGCTCCAGGCCGCGGCTGCACGGGCCGGGGTCGAGATCGCGGTCGAGACCCAGGGCTCGGCCGGGGCGACGCCGTTGCCCGCCGAGACCATCGCCCGCGCCGACGCCGCCATCTTCGCCGTCGACGTCGGTGTCCGCGACCGGAGCCGCTTCGCCGGCAAGCCGCTGGTCTCCTCCGGCGTGAAGCGTCCGATCGACGACGCCGACGCGATGATCGCCGAGGCGCTCGCCGCCGCCGAGGACCCGCACGCCGCCCGCGTGGAGTCCGGCCGGGGCGACTCGTCACAGTCCACCGAGACCGCCTCGGAGAGCTGGGGCGGGCGGACCCGCCGGGTCCTGATGACCGGCGTCTCCTACATGATCCCGTTCGTCGCCGCCGGCGGCCTGCTGATCGCGCTGAGCTTCCTGCTCGGCGGCTACGACATCACCGACGTCTACGGCGCGGTCATGGTCGACAACACCCTGACCAACCTGCCCGACGTCCAGGCTCTCGGTCTCGAGCACGCCCTGTTCGACAGCGGGCTCGCCGTCTACATCGGGGCACTGTTCTTCGTCATCGGCAAGACCGCGTTCATGCTGTTCATCCCGGCGTTGGCCGGCTATATCGCGTACGCAATCGCGGACCGCCCCGGCATCGCCCCGGGCTTCATCATGGGTGCACTGGCCGCCAACCTGTTCGGCGTGGTCAACGCCGACGGCGTCGCCGCACCCGCGACCGGCTTCCTCGGCGCGATCGCGGGCGGAGTGCTCGCCGGCGTGATCGCCCACTGGGTCAGCGGGTGGCGCGTCCCGAGCTGGGCGCGTGGCCTGATGCCCGTGCTGGTGATCCCGCTGGTGACCTCGATCCTGGCCGGCCTGGTGATGATCGTGGTGCTCGGCAAGCCGATCAACTGGCTGATGGAGCGACTCACCGACGGGCTCGCCGCCCTGGACGGCACCAGTGCCGTCGCGCTCGGCGCCGTACTGGGCCTGATGATGGCCTTCGACATGGGCGGCCCGCTCAACAAGGTCGCCTACAGCTTCGCCGCCACCGGCGTCGGTGCCGCCTCGCTCGCCGCCGACTCCCCCGAGCTGCGGATCATGGCCGCGGTCATGCTCGCCGGCATGGTCCCGCCGATCGCGCTGGCACTGGCCACCGTCCTACGTCCCCAGCTCTTCACCCCCGCAGAGCACGAGAACGGCAAGGCCGGCTGGCTGCTCGGCGCGTCGTTCATCACCGAGGGAGCGATCCCCTTCGCCGCCGGCGACCCGATGCGCGTCATCCCGGCGATCATGGTCGGTAGCGCCGTGACCGGCGGGCTCTCCCAGCTCCTCGACGTCGGCGTCCGCGCACCGCACGGCGGCATCTTCGTCCTCTTCGCCGTCACCAACGTGCTCGGCTACCTGATCGCGCTTGCCGCCGGTGTGATCGTCGGCGCCGGCATGGTGATCGCCCTCAAGTCCGTCGGTCGCGCCCCGGTCCCGGCCGCCGCGACCAGCTGAATCGTCCCGCAACCCACCACCGAAGGAGCATCATGCCCACCCAGACCGTCACCGTCGGCTCCGCCGTCGGCCTGCACGCCCGCCCCGCCGCGATCATCTCCGAGAAGGTCGACGAGCTCGGCGCCGAGATCACCCTCGCCGTCCCCGGCGGCGAGCCGGTCGACGCGGCCTCGTCCCTGCTGATCATGACCCTCGGCGCCGCCAACGGCGACAAGGTCGAGGTCACCGGCCCGGACCAGGCCGCGGTCGACGCCATCGCCGCCCTCGTCGCGCAGGATCTCGACGCCTGAGCGATCCGGCTGTCCGGCCAGCGGCACCACTATCGAAAACGGTCTCGAACAAGCCGGGTGTCGCTGTACCGTTCTGGCTATGGTCGAGCAGCCTTGGGACCTCCTGCTGACCGTGGCCTTCCTGCTCACGGGCACCGCGGGAATCTGGACCCTCGTGGTCTGCCCGCCTTCCGTCGGGAAGACCGTCCTCCACGTCAACCACACGGTGATGAGCGCCGCGATGATCCTGATGATCTGGGTGATCCTCGGCGACATCGCGGTCTGGACGCAGGTCGCTCTCTTCTCGCTCCTGTCGCTGACACTGGTGCCGGCGCTGGTTCGCGCGGGCGGTCGGGCGCGGCGTACGGATCTGGCCGGACATCTCGCGCTCAACGTGGCGATGATCTGGATGCTCGTCGCGATGCCGCTGCTGATGACGGGCGCGCCTTCGGAAGGTTCTGGGGCACATGCGGGTCATACGGGTCATGCCGGCGCCGCGGCCCTGGCTCCGGCCGTACGCGGTCCCGACTGGGCGATCGTGGTCAACTCGCTCTTCGTGGCGGTCTGCGTGGCCGGGGCGCTGTGGTGGCTGCTGCGCGCGGCGGCGGGACGGGAGCACCGGCTGCCCGCGATCGGTCACGGGCTGATGGCGGCCGGCATGGGCACGATGCTCTTCCTGATCCCTGCGTGAGGTGGCTCAGACACCAGCGAGCGGCCGGCCACTGTCGCGCCAGCCGAGGACACCGCCCTCGAGGTTGTACGCCTTCCGCCCGGACGCGGCCGCGCGAGCGGCGAACCGCGCCGACCGGTCCCCCGTCGGGCAGACGAAGACCACCCGAGACCGCTCCGAGAACGGCATCCCCGCCTCCATGACCTGCTCGAGCAGGTCGTCACGGAGGTTGATCGCCCCCGGGATGTGACCGGCCTGGAAGGCCAGCGCCGTGCGTACGTCCACGACGACCACGTGCTCGCCCGCGGCCACCCACGCCTCGAGGTCCCCCGGGGTCGCCGACGGCGCCTCCTCCGCAGGAGCGGGGCTCGCCGCGCCGAACAGGTCGGGGCGGCGGTGGCGGTAGTAGGAGAGGTACGGCTCCATGCGGTCGCACGCGATGACGACCGCCCTGACCGGACCCCCGGGCCCTGCCAGGAGCCGTTCCCGGGCAGCGGCATAGGCGGCCCCGGTGGTGGGGCCGGCGAGCACGCCGTGCCGGGTGGCGAGCTCGAGGCTCGCGGAGATCGCATCGGCCGAGTCGACCGCGGCGATGGCGTCGTAGAAGCCGGGGTCGAAGAGCCCGACCTCCCACATCTCTGCCGCCGAGCGGATGCCGGGGATGAAGTCCCCCTCGGCGGCGACGACGCCGACCACGGCGGTCGCCGGGTTGCGCTCGCGCAGGTAGGTCGCGGCGCCTCGGGTGGAGCCGGTGGTGCCGAGCCCGCCTACGAGCAGGTCGACCGAGCCGGCGTCGCGGTGGATCTCGCGCCCGGTCTGCTCGTAGTGGGCTCGCAGGTTGTCCTCGTTGGTGTACTGCGAGGTGTGGTGGTAGCGGCCGGGCTCGGCCGCCATGAGGTCGCCGATCACCCCGAACACGTCGTTGGGAGCGGTCGGGTCCGGACACTCGGAGAGCCCTGGCATCTCGGTCACCTCGGTGCCCAGCAGCGACAGCATCTCGCGGACCTCGCGCACCCTGACCCGGTTGGTGAAGGCTCGGAACCCGACCCCGTGCATCGAGGCGATGATCTGGAGCGCCTTCGCGGTGTTGCCGCTCGATGCCTCCACGACGACCTGCTCGTTCTCGACGATCTCGTCGATGTGTGCGCGCAGCAGCCCCCAGGCGACTCGGTCCTTGACCGAGCCGAACGGGTTCGCCGACTCCAGCTTCAGAAAGATCTCCGCCTCAGGGACGCCGTGCTTGGCTGGGTCGAGCCGCAGCAGCGGGGTCTCGCCGATCATGTCGAGCACGCTGTCGTAACGCATGGTCAGCTCCCGTGGTGGTCGTCGGCGACGAAGGCGAACCGTCCGCCCTCCAGGACCGCTGCGATCTTCGGCGGCGGCGGATGCCCGCCGGCGAAGGACGCCGAGAGGTCCATCTGATAGGCGGCGGTGTTGACGAAAGCGAGTACGTCGCCGCTGCTCGGTTCGGACTCGAGGAACACCTTGCGGCGGCTCACCAGGTCCGACTCCAGGCACAGCCGCCCGGCGAGGAACACGCCCTCCGCCGGCGGCTCACCGTGCCCGTCGACGAGCACCGGGTCCAGCAGGACCTCCTGGTCGGCGGGGGTGACCTGGTTGCGGGACAGGTCGAGCACGACCAGGTCACGCCCGGCGGCGCGCTTGCGGTAGAGCACCGAGGCCAGGGTGACCCCGGCATGGTCGACCAGTGCCTTGCCGGGCTCGATCCACAGCGTGAGCATGCATTCGCGCAGGACCTCGGCCACCGGTCGCCGCTCGAGCTCGGCGGCCAGGAACCGCTCCAGAACCTCGGTGGTGGGGCGGTGGTTGGCGTACTTGTGGGAGACGCTGGGGTCGTGGCCGGGCCAGACCAGCTCCCCCGGAGCCGCGGCGGCGAGCGCCTGCGAGTAGCTCTGGAACGGCTCGGGATCGTCGACGAAGCGCTGGCGGAACCCGCCGCCGATGTCGACCACCGACGGCCGCAGGCCCTTGCGGTGTGCGGCGGCCACGACCGCCATCGACTCGGTCAGCGCGTCGACCCGGGCCGCCGGGTCGGCCGTGTCGAGGTGGAACGCGACACCGCGCAGGTCGAGCCCGGGGGCGCGGCGTACGGTCTCGAGCGCGGCATCGGCGTCGGCGAGATCGATGCCGAACCGCGACTGCGGCACGGCCGGCGAGGCGAAGCCGGAGAGCCGCAGGAGGACCGGGACGGCGCTACCGGCTGGCGCGGCAGCGGCGAGCCTGTCGAGCTCCCAGAGGTCGTCGGCATTGGCGGTGACCCCCAGCTCGGCGATCCGCTCGATGAACGCCGGGGACTTCGGACCGGTCGCCTCGATCCGGTCCGGCGCGAACCCCGCGGTCAGGGCCCGGTCGAGCTCGGCCGCGGAGGCCACGTCCGCGCCGAGCCCGGCGGCAGAGGTCTCGGCCAGCAGCGCGGCCGAGGCGTTCACCTTGTGCGCGTAGAAGATCTCGTACGGCACGCCGTGACGCCGCAGCACGCCCGCGAGCGCAGCGGCGTTCTCGGCGATGACCTGGGGAAAGACCACGTGGAGCGGGGATCCGAATCGTTCGATCGCCTCGCCCACCGCGGCGGCGTCGTCGAGGAAGCGGGCGGCGAGCGGGTGCCGCGCGGCAGGGAGCGGAAAGCGTTGGCTCACCCCTCGGCCACCGTGTAGCCGCAGTCGCGCAGGTCGGCGAAGATCCGGTCGCGCTGCCCGGCGTCGGTGAACCTGGCCCGGACCCGCTTCCCGTGCAGGTCCACCTCGATCAGCTCGGCCGCCTGGGCGTCGAAGACGGCGGTGATCGTCACCCGACAGTGCCGGCAGGTCATGTCCGGAACCCCGAACTCCTGCTCCCCCGCCGCGAAACGTACGTCGCGGATGGCGGACTCGGGGATCTCGGCGATCCGCACCGACGCGACCGCGGACCGGAACGCGCCGGTGAGCGCCTCGGCGACGGCGGCGAGCGGCGAGACGCGCTGCCCGTCGACCTGATGGGCCCGCTGCCCGAGGCAGACGGGCCGTTCCCCCACCGGCAGCAGGGCGTACTGTCGCGAGATCTGGTCGAGCTCGACGTGGTAGCGCTGGATGGCGGCCCGCACCCCCAGTCCCTGCTCGCGGGCCCGGTCCATCACCTCGTGGGCATCGGTGATCGTGCGGCGCTTCATCTCGGCAAGCAGCGCGACGGTGTCCGCGGTGTAGCGCAGCCGGCCGCCGGAAACCTCCAGGCTCGCGGGGATCATGCCCCTGCGGTAGGTGGAGGCCTGCAGCTCCCAGAACCAGGTCGAGGCGACCGCGCCGTAGAGCCCCGAGGCGGACATCGCCTCGGCGAACTCGACCGGGTCCTCGATCCCGACCTGTCCGGCGAGCATCCCGTGCTGGACGAGCGCGCGGCCGGCGGCCTCTGCTCCGACGCGGAAGATCTCGGCGGGCTCCTGGTCGGTGGTCGTGTCGGCCAGGACGTCGAGCGCATCGTCGTCGAGCGCGTCCGAACGCGCGGTGACGGGATCGGCGGCGGCGATCGCGTCACCCACCGCGATCACGGCCTCTCTGGCCGCGATCGGCAGCACCGGGCCGAGCGGGCCGGGTCCGATGTGGCCGCTGTTCGCGATGCCTCGGGAGTCGCGCCAGGTGATGCGGTGGGTGGCGCTGACGACCTGGTCCGGTCCGCACGGACGCATGAAGGACTCGAGGTAGCGCCGCTGTCCGGTCGTGAGCGATCCTCCGGGTTCCGGGATGAGCTCCTCGACGCGGTAGTCCACCGACACCTCCGCCACTTCCGGGGCCGGGCCGGCCAGGAAGTCGGCGCCGGCGACCTCGGCCAGGATGCGGGCCGCGGCGGCGCGGTCGTACCGGATGCCAACGTTCTGCACGTGTCAGTCCCTTTCGGCAGCGGCGGCGAGGCCCTGCAGGAGTCGGTCGACGTCGTTCTCGTCGTTGTACAGGTGGAAGCTCACCCGGACCGCGTCCTCCCGCGGCCCGTTCAGGCAGTGGTCGCCCGCACGTACGTAGACGCGGCGCTGTTCGAGGGCGAAGGCGACGTCCGCGCCCAGCTGACCGTCGACGGCAAAGGCCGCGATGCCGCTGTGCGGTCGGCCCGCATCGACCGGGGGCCCGAGGAGAGTGACGCCTCCGATCCGGGAGGCGCCGTCGGCGAACCGGGTGGCCAGGGTGGCCAGGTGGCCGCCGACGCGGTCGAGACCGATGGTGTCGAGGAACGCGGTAGCACTCGCGAGCCCCGCGGCGCCGGCCCCGTCGAGGCTGCCCTCCTCGGCGGCATCGGTGAGCGGCGAGACATGTCGCGCCGGCCCGCTCCGCGCGGCCGCCCGGTCGACCGCGATCCGATGATGCTGATCCCGGCGTACGTAGACCATGCCGGTTCCGGGAGGCCCGAACATCTTGTGACCCGAGACGACGCCGAGCTCGGCCCGGGAGTCGGCCAGGCGCAGAGGCAGCCGCCCCGCACTCTGCGAGCAGTCGAGACAGACCGTCGCCGCCGGCGGGATCGCCAGCGCGTCCAGCTCGGTCCGGGTGCCGTGGAGGTTGTGGACGTCGGTGGCGACGACGATCGCGGTGCGCTCGCTCGCGGCGCGGGCGAAGTCACCGGGATCGATGCGCCCCAGACGGTCGCGGCGGTACGCCACCGCACGGACACCTTGGTGGCGCATCCGTTCGGCGAGCCGGAGCCATGGCCGCACCGTGGAGAGGTGGTCGTCGGGGCAGTAGAGGATGTCGCCGCCGTTCGCGAGCGCCGCAGGTCCCCAGCGGTCGGCGAGGAACGCCATCGCGCCGGTGGCGCCGCGGGTGAAGGCGACCTCGTCGGGGAACGAGGCACCGAGGAACGCGGCGACGGCGGCGCGGGCGTCCTCGAAGCGGCGCAGCGCGTCCCGGGCCCACGGGTGTCCGCCCCTGCCAGGGTTGGCGGCGGGCCCGCGCAGCTCGGCGGTGAGCTGGGCGATGACCGGTTCGGGGCAGGGGGTGCCGGACGCGGCGTCGAGGTAGACGAGGTCGGGTTCGGCGGTGAGGGCCGGAAAGTGCTGACGGGAGCCGAGGCCGGGCACGGACGACTCCTCGGCCGGTCAGGTTTCGCGGGCGATCGTGAATCCGGCCTTGGCGAGCGTGGATCTGACGACCCTCGGTTCGAGCGGTCCCGCGGCGGTGACGCGGGCGCTCGACACGGCTCCCGGGTTCAGGTCGACCACGACCCCCTCGACGCCGTCCAGGCCACCGAGAGCGCTTGTCACGGTCTCGACACAGCGGTGACAGGTCATTCCATCGATGCGCACTTCGAACTGAACCGACATGAAACTGCCCTTCAGTAGGACTTCGGTGGTCGCCCAAAAATATCACCGAACGTCGGGCCACGAGGTCGGTTCGCGTCGGTCGGCGCTCAACCCATGATCTGCGTGAGCCCACGACCGACGAACAGCAGGCCGAAGGCGATGAGCACGACGATCCCGATGACGTGGTTGTGAGAGATGAGCCACTTCGTCGCAGACCGGAGCCATCCGCGCCCTCGCTCACCGGCAGCGAGGAACACGAGCATCGGGAGGACGAAGTCGATCATGCTCGCCGCCAGCAGCAGCGCGATACCGCTGATCTGCGCACTGAGTCTCACGTCGGCGGTGACCACGATGGCCAGCCCGGAGGCCAGGATGGCCACGTTGGGGTTCACGACCGCCAGCAGCAGGCCCGCGCCGAGCACCAGGCCGACGGACGGATCACGTAGCCCCGAGACCCAGCCGGGCTCCTCCGGGGTCGCCCGATGTGTCGCACGCGCGGCGAGGGCGCCCGCAGCAGCCTGCCGCAGGCGCGGTCGGAGCCAGGACACGACAGCCAGGACGAGGAAGACGACGCCGACGACGATGCTCATCCAGGCGCGAATCGTCGACGGGTCGTCGCTGGCGGCGTCGGCCGCTCGCCCCGCCGCCAGCGCGGCGAGCGACAACACCCCGTAGACGGCCAGGAAGGGCACCGCCAGCGCGACGACGTTGCGATAGGGGTGCGACGACCCGAGCAGGATCAGGCAGGCGACGACCGCCGCCGGTGTGACCGCCAGCCCGACCATCTCCGGCAGCAGCTGCCCGGCGAGTTCCCACATACGCACAACCTCGCCACCGGCCCCGCTCCCGTCCTCACCCCTTCCGGGGGAACCGGGTTCAATCGCCCGTGCGTACGACGCAGCGGAACCCGACGTGCGACGTCGTGTCCCGCACCCCGTGCCCTTGACGGGCGGCGGGCCGGTAGCGACGGCAGTAGTGCGGCGAGCACAGGTGCGAGCCGCCCTTCGTCACCATCCGGTCGGTCTCCTTGACCTTGTCGGCGCCGTTCTCCGGGCGTTGGCTGCCGCCGCAGCAGGAGGGCGCGGTGACGTCGACCTGCCGCGAGGGCGCACCCGCCCCGGCCTGGCCGTGAGGTGGGGCGATGAGGTCGCGATGGTCGGGCGTCCAGGGAGTGCGGGTCCACTCCCACACGTTGCCGACCATGTCGTACAGGCCGTGCCCGTTCGGCGGGTAGGAGGCGACCGGGCTGGTGCGGTCGTGACCGTGGGTGTCATCGCTGCGCCACGGCCACTGCCCCTGCCAGGTGTTCGCCATCAGACGCCCGCCCGGGGAGAGCTCGTCCCCCCATGCGTAGTCGGCACCGACGAGGCCACCGCGGGCGGCGTGCTCCCACTCGGCCTCGGTGGGCAGGTCCTTGCCGGCCCAGCGGACGTACGCCAGGGCGTCCTCCCAACCGACGTGCACGACCGGGTGGTCCGGGATCTCGGTCCAGTCCGCCACCTGGCGTCCCGGACGGCTCCCCACGTCGGCCGCGGGCCCGTCCGGGTGGCGCCACTGGGCGCCGGGCTGCCAGCGCCACCACCGGGTCCAGTCGTGCAACGGCACCGGACCCGGTGCCTGGGTGAAGACCTGCGAACCAGGGACCAGGAGCGCCGGGTCGGCGCCGGGGAAGTCGGCCGGATCGAGCTCGCGCTCGGCGATGGTGACGTACCCGGAGTCGTCGACGAAAGCCGCGAACTGGGCGTTGGTCACCGGCTTCGGATCCCACCACACGTCGCCGACGGCGACCTCGACCGCGGGGCGTTCCTCGGGATAGAAGCGGTCGCTGCCCAGCAGGTCCAGCCCGCCGGGGACGAAAACCTGATGCGAGCCCATCTCTCAGCATCCTCCGGTAGAAGTGGGGTGACGGTTGCCGCGCGCGGCTCCGTCCTCGTCGCGATTCGCTGAGCGTAGGAACTGGACGCCCTCCGGCGCACCACCCGAGAAGGGTGAGGCAACGGGCAGGGCTCCGCCTCAGTCCAGCAGGGCAGCGAGATGGCCGGCGACGCTCGCGGGATCCAGCTCGAGCGCACCCTGGCCGACCGTCATCTCGGTCACCATCCGACCCGGCTCCTCGGCCGCGGTCCAGGGTCTGCTGAACGCGAGCGACTGTTCCTCGAGCTCAGCGAGGAGACGGGTGTTGACCTCGTCCGGGTCACCAGCTGCGTACAGCAGGAAGGTGTTGGTGTGCGGCACCTGCGGTTGGACCGTGATGTAGGCCGGAAGCGCGGCGGCCAGGGCCCTTCCCCAGATCACGCACTGGCCGATGTGCGGCAGCCGGTCCCGCAGGCCGACCAGCGCGGCGACCGCCTCGGCGGTGGAACGGTAGAGGGTGCCACCCATCCGGTGGCGCCACAGCCGGGCCTGCGCGACGAAGTCGTCCTCGCCCAGCAGCGCCGCGCCGGCGAGCCCGCCGAGGCCCTTGTAGAAGCTGGTGTAGACGGTGTCCGCGATCCCGGCGATGTCCGCCAGCGGCTTGCCGAACCAGTGCTGCGACTCCCAGATCCGGGCGCCGTCGAGATGGAAGGCGATCCCGCGCTCACGGCATCCTTCGGCGAGCTCCGTGAGCTCGTCGAAGGTCGGCAGCAGGCAGCCCGCGTCCCGCAACGGAATCTCGACCAGACACGCCGCCAGCGGCCCCGGGATCGCGTCCAGGTGAGCCTTCGTCGGAGTCGTACGCCCCGTGGTGAGATGTTCGATCCGCAGGTCCTGGAGGATCCTCGGCCCGTCGTCCTCGTGGACGAGCAGGTGCGAGAGGTCGGGCAGCGCGACCCGCCTGTTGCCTGCGTTGTCGGCATGGATCCGCAGCGCCACCTGCTGCGCCATCACCCCCGAGGGGAAGTACGCCGCCGGCTTCCCGAGCAGCTCGCCGACCTCCGCCTCGAGCCGCGCCACCGGTCCCCGCTCGGCATAGACGTCCCACTCCTCGATCCCCAGCTCCCGGCACGCCTCGGCCAACCCGTCGAACACCTCCGCCGGGCTCGCGTACGCCGGGAACACGCTCTGCCGGCAGGCGATCATCGCCGCCCGCAGCCGCTGCTCCAGGGGCTGCTCAGTCGCCGTCCCCACCGCCGTCGACCGCATCCCCGCCACCTTCGGGGCCGTGCGGAATCCGGTCCTCGAGCTGGTAGGCGATCGTCTCCTCCAGCGGCACCGACGGCGGGAGCTTGCTGAAGTCTTCCGGGGGCTGGTTCGTCATCTCTCGAGTATCGCCCCAACTCGGCGCTCCATGCTCGGAATCGAGGCAGCTGCGCCCATGGGTAGATCGACCCACTACCCACCGCAGGCGAATGCGCCGTTCGACCGACGCGGAGCCGCGAGGTGCGGACCTAGCGTCGCCTGCATGGACACCACACACATCGAGACGATCATCATCGGCGCCGGCCAGGCGGGCCTGGCGACCGGCTACCACCTGCGGCGCCGCGGCCGTCCGTTCGTGATCATCGACGCGAACGCACGGGTCGGCGACAACTGGCGGCGGCAGTGGGACTCGCTACGGCTCTACTCCCCTGCCAAGTACGACTCCCTGCCGGGCATGGCGTTCCCGGCGAAGAGGTGGTCGTTCCCCGGGAAGGACGATGTCGCCGACTACCTGGAGACCTACGCCCGCACCTTCGAGCTTCCGATGCGGCTCGAGACCCGGGTCAGCGGGCTCGAGCGAGACGGTGACGGGTTCCGGGTGACGACCGACCGCGGCACCTGGACCTGCGACAACGTCGTGGTGGCGACCGGCTCCTTCGGCCGTACGCCGAACGTCCCGGCGATCTCGGCGCAGCTGGACCCCTCGATCCTGCAGCTCCACTCCAGCGAGTACCGCCGACCCGGGCAGCTGCGCGAGGGCCCGGTGCTCGTCGTCGGCGCCAGCCACTCCGGCTGTGACATCGCCTTCGAGGTCGCCGAGTCCCGCCCGACGATCCTGGCCGGCCGCGACTGCGGCCAGATCCCACCGCGCCTGGAGTCGCCGGTGATGCACGTGATCTTCCCGATCCTGCTCTTCGCCTGGCGCCACGTGATCACCCGGCGTACGCCGCTCGGACGCAAGGAGATGCCCGAGATCCGCCGCCACGGCGGGCCGATGCTGCGGGTGAAGCGCTCCGACCTGACCGCCCGTGGCGTCGAGCGGGTCACGTCCAGGATCGAGGAGGTCCGCGACGGGCTGCCGGTGGTCGATGGCATTACGCGCGAGGTCGCCAACGTCGTGTGGGCCACCGGCTTCCGGCAGGCCTTCGGCTGGATCCACCTGCCGGTGCTCGACGAGGACGGCTGGCCGCGCGAGATGCGCGGCGTCGTGGCGGAGGCCGACGGCCTCTTCTTCTGCGGCCTCAGCTTCCAGTACGCCTTCAGCTCGATGCTGCTGGCCGGCGCCGGGCGCGACGCGGCCCTGGTCGCCGACCGGGTCGTCTCCCGGATGCGACAGCCCGCTCTCACCGCCTGATCCGAGTACGCTCTCGGGTGGAGGTGCCTGCCGTGGCCGACGTCCAGCTGGAAAGCGCTCGGGCAGCCTTCGCGCGCGGTGACTGGGGCGCGGCGTACGCCTCCTGGGCGGGTGTCGACCCCGACTCGCTCTCGGCCGAGGAGCTCGAGGACTTCGCCGTCGCCGCCGAGCTGACCGGACATCACGACGACACCGTCACCGCCCTGCACGCGGCCTTCCGCCTGAGCCAGGAGGCCGCCGACCTAGGCCGATCGGTCCGCTGTGCCTTCCGGATCACGATGACCGCGTACGTCCACGGCGAGGCCGCGCTCGCCCGCGGCTGGACCTCACGGGCGGAGAGCCTGGTCGCCGACGTCGAGGACGGCGTCGAGCACGGCTGGGTCGACTTCCTGCGGCTGTTCCGCGCGCTCGACGCCGGCGACTTCGACATGGCCGGCCGCTGCGCCGACGCGGTGGCCGAGCGCGGCCGGCGCTACGGCGAGGCCGACCTCGCCGCCCTGGGACTCTGCTCCCAGGGCCGGATGGCGCTCTACTCCGGGCGGGTCGCCGAGGGCCTCGCCCTGCTCGACGAGGCGATGGTCCGAGTGATCGCGGGCGAGGCCTCTCCGGTCGTGGCCGGGCACGTCTACTGCACCGCGATCGAAGGCTGCCAGGAGATCAGCGACTTCGGCCGGGTGGCGGAGTGGACCGCGGCCCTCGAACGCTGGTGCGCCGCCCAGCCGGGGCTGTTGACGTTCACCGGCCAGTGCGCCGTCCACCGTGGCCAGCTGCTGCGGCTGCACGGCGAGTGGCAGCAGGCCCTGGAGGAGTTCGAGCACGCGACCCGCCGCTACCAGGAGGTGCACGCACCGGACGCGGCCGGGCTGGCGGCGTACGAGGCGGGCGAGGTGTTCCGGCTGCGCGGCGAGTACGCCGAGGCCGACGCCGCCTATGAACGCGCGGCCGACCGGGGCTTCGACCCGCAACCCGGCCTCGCGCTGCTCTGGTCGGCCCGTGGCCAGGGCGCGGCGGCGCTCGCCGCCGTACAGCGGCTGCTGGTGGAGACCGACGGTCCCGTGCAGCGATGCCGGCTCCTGCCTGCCGCCGTCGAGGTGCTGCTCCGTGCCGGCGAGGGCGACCGGGCCCGGCAGATCACCGCCGAGCTGGACGGGTTGGCCGGACACTTCGGCTGTGTCTGGCTCGAGGCCGCGGCGGCGCACGCGCACGGCGCTGTCGAGGTGGCCACCGGCGACGCCGCCGGTGCTCTCCCTTACCTGCGCAAGGCCCAGCAGCTGTGGGCGCGGACCGAGGCGACCTACGAGCGCAGCCAGGCGCGGCTGCTGACCGGGCGCGCCCTGGCCGGCGTCGGCGACACCGAGTCGTCGCGGCGCGAGCTCGAGGCGGCGCGTACCGTCTTTCGCCACATCGGCGCCCGGCCCGCCGCCGACGAGGCCGACAGCCTCCTCGCTCCCGCTTCCCTGCCCGCCGGCCTCACCGCCCGGGAGGCCGAGGTCCTCCGCCTGGTCGCCTCCGGCCGCAGCAACGCCCAGATCGCCGCCGATCTGGTCCTCAGCGAGAAGACCGTCGCCCGTCATCTCTCCAACATCTTCACCAAGCTCGACGTACGTTCCCGCACCGCCGCGACGGCCTTCGCCTTCGAGCACGGCGTGGTCTGACCACAAGGGTCTCGGCGGCCGGCGCAGATGACTCTCATCTCACCCGGGACGGATGAGGACGCCGCGGCCCTGCTCGTTCGAGGATGACGGTGCGTAGGAAGAGGGAGGAAGTGGCCGCCGCCGTGGTGCAGGTACTGACGCGTCGCTCGACCCGGCTCAACCTCGGCGCCGCCGTCGCCTTCGTTCTCGGTGGCTCGTTGTTCGCGCTCGGGGCGGCGTTCGCCCAGCTCGAGGTGGTCAGCCTGCCGGTCGTCAACCTCACCTACCTGGTCGGGGGCTGCTTCTTCACGTTCGGTGGCTACCTCTCGATCCTGCTCGCCGACGACACCGACACCGACAAGCACAGGCGCCGGCGGGGCTTCCGGCAGCGCCCGCGCAGCTGGCTCAGCGCGTTCGTGCTGTTCGTGGGGACATTGTTCTTCGCCGTCAGCCTGCTCGCCGCCTTCGCCGCAGGCCTCACGCCGCGTCAGTCCGACGGGTGGATCTGGTTGCCGGACATGACCGGCTGTGTCTGCTTCCTGGCCTCCGGCCACCTGGCGCAGCTCGACGTGGGCGAGGGGCGCGTCCGGATCCTGCCCCGTCTGATCGGCTGGTGGGTGGTCGCGGTCAACCAGCTCGGGTCGGTCCTCTTCTTCCTCGCCGGCCTCGCCGCCTTCATCCGGCCGGCGACATCGAGCGCGATCAATGTCGGGCTCGTCAACTGGGGGACGTTCGCCGGAGCCGTGTGCTTCGCGGTCGGCGGGGTCATCCAAGCAATCGACACACCCACTACGACAAGGACGGTGGTTCAGCCATGACACGACTCAGCGACACAGAGGCCGAAGCGCTCTACGGCAACCGGTTCCTCACCGAGGCGGCACCATCGACCGCCTTCCCCGAGAGCGGAATGCGGCCGGTCGACGCGATGCGCCTGATCGGCGAGGACCTGGTCATGGAGGGTGACCCGCAACGCAACCTCGCGACGTTCGTGACCACGTGGATGGAGCCGGAGGCGCAGCGGATCATCGCCGAGAACCTGCACCGCAACTTCATCGACCACGCGGAGTACCCGATCTCCGCCGAGATCGAGCAGCGCTGCGTACGGATGCTCGCCGACCTCTATCACGCCCCCGGCGAGACGACCGGTTGTCGCACTCAGGGCTCGTCCGAGGCGATCATGCTGGGCGCCCTGTCCCTGAAGTGGAAGTGGAAGCAGCGCCGGGAGGCCGCGAACGCCTCGGTGGACCGACCCAACCTGGTGTTCGGCGGCGACGTCCACGTGGTGTGGGAGAAGTTCTGCCGCTACTTCGACGTCGAGCCGCGGATCGTTCCGCTCGAGGAGAAGAAGTACACCATCGGCCCTGAGGTCGTGGCGCCGTACCTCGATGAGAACACCATCGGGGTCGTCGGTGTGCTGGGCACGACGTTCACGGGCCACATGGACGACATCGTCGGGATCAACCAGCTGCTGCTCGACGTCAAGAAGGACAAGGGCATCGACATCCCGCTACACGTGGATGCGGCCAGCGGTGGCTTCGTGTGGCCGTTCCTCTACCCCGACTCCCCGTGGGACTTCCGCCTCGAGCAGGTCCGCTCGATCAACGTCTCCGGACACAAGTACGGACTGGTCTACCCGGGGATCGGCTGGCTGGTGTTCCGCGAGAAGTCCGACCTCGCCGAGGAGCTGGTGTTCTACGAGAACTACCTCGGCAAGACCGACGCGACGTTCACCCTGAACTTCTCCACGGGTGCGGCGATGGTGCTGGCGCAGTACTACAACTTCGTCCGGCTGGGTCGCGACGGCTACACGTACGTCATGAAGCAGATGCAGCAGAACGCCAAGGCCCTGGCCAAGAACCTCCGCGACAGCGGCCGGTTCGAGGTGATCGGCGACGACCTCGAGCAGCTTCCGCTCGTGGCCTTCCGGCTCACCGGCGACCGCACGACCTACGACGAGTCCGACATCGCCTGGCAGCTCTCGGCCGAGCGCGGCTGGATGGTGCCGGCGTACACGCTGCCGCCCAACGCGGAGAACGTGAAGATCATGCGCGCCCTGGTCAAGGAGACGATGAGTCGCGAGCAGGTCGAGCGGCTCACCCGTGACCTCGCCGACGCCTGCGCGACCCTGGACGAGAAGGGTGGCGCCCATCCCTCCGAGCGGGCGCAGGTCAAGCGAGGAACGGGGTACTGAAGACTCAGGCAGAGGCCACGGATCCGGCAAAAGATCAACGTTGTCTTTACCCAGGCGGCCGCTCATAGTTGACCCCCGGAAACGGAAGGCGGGGGTACGTGGGCGAGCAGGGTAGAGCCAGTCAGATCGAGGAGGAGCAGCGGTCGGTCGATGCGATGTACGCGCTTCTCCACGCCGAGGTGAGCACGAGACAGGCAGCGCAGGAGCGCGCGATCGCAGCTCCGGTGGACGGGCCGAGCGAGCGATATGCCAGGGATCTCGAGGTCGCGCAGCTCTCTGAGAGCATTCGACAGCTGCAGGCGGCCGAGCACTCGCTGTGCTTCGGACGGATCGACCGCTCCGATCTGGGCGCGTCCTTGCACATCGGTCGGATCGGGTTGCGCACCGAGGCCGGTGACCCGCTGCTGATCGACTGGCGGGCCGATGCCGCTCGACCGTTCTACGCGGCGACGATGGCCGCACCGATGGGCGTACGCAGGCGCCGGCACCTACGCCTCGACGGCCGTGAGGTCGTCGACGTCAACGACGAGATCCTCGACGGTACCTCGCCGACGGCCACGGACCTTGTCGGGGACGGTCCCCTCGTCTCGGCTCTGAGCACGGCGCGGACCGGGCGGATGCACGAGGCCGCCGCGACCCTCCAGACCGAGCAGGACGAGATCGTACGGTCTCCGCATCGCGGGGTCATGGTCGTCGACGGCGGTCCCGGCACCGGCAAGACCATCGTCGCCCTGCACCGCGCTGCCTACGTGCTGTACGCCTTCGCGTCGATCGCCGACCAGGGGGTGCTCGTCTTCGGACCCAACCGACGGTTCCTCACCTATATCTCCGAGGTGCTGCCCTCGCTCGGCGAGAACGACGTGCGGCTGGCGACGATGCCCGATCTGGTGGGTGTGGAGGCGATGCGGACCGAGCCCGACCACATCGCGCGGATCAAGGGGCGGGCCACGCTCGCCGACGGCCTCGCCCGGTTGGTGCGGCGGCACCAGCCCCATGGCGTACCGCTGGAGCTGAAGACGACCCATGACACGGTGAGGCTCGACCCGGCCGTGGTCGACGCCGCTCGGCGCCAGGCGCTGCAGGGCGACATCGGGCACAACCGCGCTCGCGAGCTCTTCACCGAGTACGTCGTCGACGACCTGGTCATCGAGCTGGAACGGCGCACGGCGAAGGAGATGACCGACTTCGAGGCCGAGCTCGAAGCGCACCTGGGCATCGATCTCGACCGCTTCACGGGCAACGATCCCTCCACGGACGATCTGGAGATCGACTGGGACACCATCCGCGAGGATCTCCTCGATGACCCGTCCATCGATCGAGCGATCACCCGGGTCTGGCCCCGACTCGTCGCCGACGATCTCGTCCGCGAACTCCTGAACGACCTCGGCGTCGGCCACGGCGATGGGTGGAGCGACGCAGATCTCGCTCTCCTGGACGAGGCCCGCGCGCTGGTCGACGGAGCCCCGGAGACCAGCTACGGCCACATCGTGGTCGACGAGGCCCAGCAGCTCTCCGAGATGCAGTGGCGCGCGCTGATGCGCCGCTGCCCGAACCGGTCGATGACGGTCGTCGGCGATCTCGCCCAGGCCGGCCCCTCGACCACCCTTCGGACCTGGGACGACGCCCTAGAGCCCTTCGTCGGCGAGCGGTTCGCCCACCACCGACTGACGGTCAACTACCGCACGACGACCGAGATCCTGCTCGCGACCGAACCGCTGCTGGCCGAGATCGCCCCGGATCAGCAGCTCTCCAGATCCATCCGGCACGGAGAGCAGCCACGCATCCTCAGCGTGACCGAGGAGGGCCTCTCCTCCACTCTGAGCACGCTGATCGCGGAGGTCGCCCGCGAACACCCGGATGAGCTGATCGGAGTCATCGCGACGACCGAGCGCTCGCTGGCTCTGGAGGCCGAGGTGCACGGGGCCGGCGCCACGGTCGTCGCCGCACCCGAGGCTCGCGGCCTGGAGTTCGACACCGTGATCATCCTCGACCCGGCGGGCGTACGAACCGCCGGTGACGCCGGTCCGCGCGACCTCTACGTCGCCCAGACGCGCGCCACCAAACGCCTCCTCAGCCTGGAGCTACGATCTCGACCGTGAGGCTTCCGAAGGGTGCGCTTCAGGTTGGGCACGGTTGAGGAAGTCCGAGAGTGGTCCCGGCATCTCGGCGCTCCGGTCCCCCCAGTCATAGACAACGCAGGTCTTGGCGATCAAGTCGTGGAAAGAGCGATGTTCACGCTGCACCACGATCAGGAGCAGGCCGATTCCGAAGAACACCACGCTGAGGGGAAACATCAGCGTCCTGACGAACATCGTGCGCACCTCTGGTGCAGTGCCGTCGGCGCGTACGACGCGCAGTCCGGTCAGTCCCTTGCCCATCGTCCGGCCGGTGATGGCGAGGCTGATGAAGACGTAGGAGAAGGCCCAGATCGCGAAGGCGGCGATCCCGAGCAGGCTCGAGCGGTCGTCGGTGAGGGACTTGGACGTGAACAGGTCGAGCAGGAAGCTGAACCCGGCGACGCCCAGCGTGTAGAGGCCGCCGATGAGAAGGCCGTCGATAGCAGCGGCAGCTGCCCTGCTGATCGCTCCCGCATAGTGTCCGGACACCGAGCGGCGCATCCGGCGGACCCTCGCGCTGCCGTTGCTGGGGTCGGGCGTTCCTCGTCGGTCCGCAACCAGGCTGGGCGGCCCCTCCCGTAGCTCGTCCTCGCTCCGTCGCATCAGCCGGTCCACGACCCGGTCGACGACGACGTCGAGCCCCACCAGCTGTCGCCGGGCGAGGTCGAGGGCGGATCCGGCCATCGAGTAGGTGCTCTCCGCCACGATGTCGGGGATGCCCGAGCGGCGTACGAGCGCCTCGACGTCGACGTCTTTCAGCAGGGCGTCCATGTCGACGTCGGCGAGGAGCGTGTTGAGGTCGACCCGCGCGAGCAACGCATCGATATCGACCCGCGCCAGGACCGCGTCGAGGTCCACCCGGCTGAGCAGCGCGTTGAGATCGACGTGTTCCAGGACGATATCGGGGTCGACCGTGACGACGACCTTTTCCGTCACCGCGCCGGCGACCCGACCGAGGAGCCTCTTGCTGTTCTGCCGACCCTCGGTCATGACATCGCCGGCTCGGACACGCGGAGCGTCACGGCGATCAGCCGGTCCGGAACCGACGCACGGCTGGGGCGTCGTCTCGTCGTGCGCGCAAGATTCCCATCGCAGGTGCCGCCTCCTCCAGTCGTGGATCGCTGGAAGCCTAGAGCCGTCTGATCTGTTCTCCCATCACCCGGGCCGGGTGATTCAGCGGTCTGAAACCGGCCGGTCCCTGACGCGCTTTCAACGTCGTCGGTCGCGCCGGTCCTCGCGGCGGTCCTCGCGGCGGTCACCCCGCCGGCGTACGCCGTGAGTGACGACGGCGGCGGTACCTACGACGGCGGCTGTCCTGGCTACCGGTGCGGGGCCGATCACTCCGCGTCGTGCCCTGCGTCCCAATGGCATGTCAGTCCTCCTCTTCAAGATCTGCTTCGATGGCTGCGAGAATCGCCTGCATCGGAATCCGGCCGCTCGCGACGAGCTGTCCCCCGGCGTGGCGCACCGCGGATCCGAACGGGGCGGCCCAGGTGTTCTCCCAGACCAACAGCGCGGCGGTGCTGCCCGGCGCGACGGCCGCAGAGACGGACTCCACGTCCTCCTGGCTCAGCAGGTTGGCCATCTCGGTCTCGTAGGCCCGGATGCCCCCGATCTCGCTGTCGTCGAGGTCGCTGATCTCGAACGCATCGAAGGATCCGTCCTCCTCCTTGCGGATCATCAGCAGATCGAGGATCCGGATGATCCCGCGGTCGACCAGGTCCATCAGTGTCGGCGCGATCGTGCCGTCGAACCGGCTGCCGGGGAACTCCACCACGATCCAGTCAACAGGACCGAGCTCGTCCAGGGATTCGCTCTCGTGCACGGTCTCCTGGTCGGTCATCCCGCCACCTCCCGCTCTGCTGGTTGCGGGCGCCTCTGCGGCACCTCGTCCCTGTCATCATCGGCGGCGGAGCCCTGTCCATGCGTCACCCCATGTGGATGACCCGGGCCAGCTGCGTCAGTCCGATGCACGGGCAGGCGAAGGTGAGAACTCCTGCAGTTCCTCGCGGCCACCGCTGACGATGAGGCAGGAGGACTCCGGCACCTCCCGCCACGCCCCGCGCAAGTCCCCCAACGGTTCGGACACCACGAGGCGTGTGTCATCGGAGAGCTGATGCAGTACTGGGTTGTCGGGGTATTGGAGACGGAGTGTGGCGACGTCGGTGTTGTGGAACAGCGATCGGGACCGACCCTCGCTGGAGTACCGGAATGCCCACGTGGTTTCCCCGTCGGTGGTCGCCACCGACATCTGGATCGGGTACTCGACTCCGTGGCGTCGCCCCGTCTCCTCGATGAGGCCAACTGCCTGCGCCACCGCTTCCGGCGGGTTCTCTTGGAGTCCGAAGGTCAGGGCGAGGAAGAAGAACAGCTCCGAGTCCGTCGATCCCTCGATGTCGGGGAACAGCCCGGGCTCGACGGCCAGGGTCAGGTCGCGCTTCAGCAACGGGAAGTCGGCGATGGCCCCGTTGTGCATCCACAGCCAGCGGCCGTGGCGGAAAGGATGGCAGTTGGTCTGCTGGACCGCCGTGCCGGTCGTCGCTCGGATGTGCGCGAAGACCCGACCGGCGGAAGCGTGGGCCGAGAGCTCTCGGAGGTTGCGGTCGTTCCAGGCGGGCTCGATGCTGTGGTAGATCCCTGGGGTGTCCTGGGCGCCGTACCAGCCGACACCGAAGCCGTCACCGTTGACCGTCTCCACGCCCAGCCGTGAGTGCTTGCTCTGCACCACGAGCGAGTTCTCCGGCTTGAACAGAAGGTCCTCCAGGAGCACCGGCGAACCTGAGTATGCGAGCCAACGACACATGTCGATCTCCCCTCTCCGCCCCCGACACACATCGGAGCGCGACTACTCCAGTACAACGGCGAAGGCGGGCCCAGCGGATCACCCGTTGCGGATAACGGCGGGCCCGAACCGGCCAGTGGCGTGGTGCGGTCGGACAGACAAGGCCCTGACGGGTGAGGGCCCGGGACACCGGTCGCGGTTGGACGACGTCGTGAACCTCGCAGACGGACGCAAAAACGCCCCTGACCTGCGTGAGCAGGTCAGGGGCGATCTGTCGGGCTGACAGGATTTGAACCTGCGGCCCCTTGACCCCCAGTCAAGTGCGCTACCAAGCTGCGCCACAGCCCGAAACTGCGAGTGGATTTCTCCGCTCGAAGCGCTTCGAACATTACCGCACGGCTTCACCCGCTCACCAATCGGTATCCCCCTCCGGCGGGTCGTCGGCGGAGGCGAGGGCTTCGGCGGCTTCGTCGATGATGGCGCGCATCGCTTCCTCCGCGGCTGCCGGGTGGCCGTTGCGTACCGCGAGAGCCACCTTCTCGTGCAGCTCGATGGCGGTCGGGTTCGGCGTATCGGGCATCAGGTGGTGGTGCGTACGTCCGGCGAGGAGCTCGGCGACGAGATCGCCGAACGCGGCGAGCATGTCGTTGCCGCAGGCGTTGAGCAGGACTCGGTGGAAGGTCGTGTCGGCCTCGAGATAGGCGTCCAGGTCGCCGGCGGCGGCGTGGACGACCATGTCGGCCACGGATCGGGCCAGCTCGCCGTGGTGCCGAGGCTCGGCCCGCTCAGCGGCGAGCCGGGCCGCGATCGGCTCGAACCCGAGCCGCAGCTCGGAGAGCGACAGCAGCTGCTCGCGCCGGCCCTCGCCGTCGAGCCGCCAGCGGATGACCAGCGGGTCGAAGACGTTCCACTCCTGGCGCGGGAGGACGGTGATGCCGACACGCCGCCGGGTGGTGACCATGCCCATCGCCTGGAGGACGCGTACCGACTCCCGTGCGACCGGCCGCGAGACGTCGTACGTCGCCTGGATCCCCTCCAGCGTGAGAACCGCCCCCGGTGGCAGCTCGGCAGAGACGATCCTGCGTCCGAGCGCGTCTCGGACGCTCTGGTGCAGTCGATGTACGGCATCACCACTCGAAGTCGTCACTGCGGCATCGTCGCACAATCCGGAACCAGCGTAATCAGAATCCGTTATGACACTCCGTCTTGCCAAACGGATGCCTTTTGATGCACCCTGTGACGCGTGACACAGAACCCTCTCCTCGTCGTCATGGGAGTCTCCGGCTCCGGCAAGTCGACCGTCGGCGCTGCGATCGCCCAGCGCCTCCGGGTCCCCTTCGCCGACGCCGACGACTTCCACCCGCCGGAGAACATCGCCAAGATGGCCTCGGGCCGCGCGCTGGACGATCACGACCGGCAACCGTGGCTGGAGACGCTCGGCGGCTGGCTGGCAGAGCACGAGCAGACCGGTGCCGTACTGAGCTGCTCGGCGCTCAAGCGCAGCTACCGAGATCTGCTCTACAGCCGCGCTCGCGGACTCCGGCTGCTCCACCTCAGCGGCACCCCGGAGGTGGTCGAGGCACGCCTCGCCGCCCGCGCGGGGCACTTCATGCCGCCGTCGCTGCTGCGCTCGCAGTTCGCAACCCTCGAGCCCCTCGCTCCCGACGAGCAGGGCACGACCGTCGACATCGACCAGGACATCGACGCGATCGTCCACCGCTATCTCACCACCGTGGACCTGTCCCCCACCCTGACCTCCAAGGAATCCGCATGATCCTCCTCGCCGCGCCAGAGCCGGTCGCACCGGTCGCCTCCGGCGGCGTACTCCTCGCCGCCGCACTGGCCTCGATCGCCCTGATCGTCGTCCTCATCACCTACGTCAAGCTGCACCCGTTCCTCGCGCTCCTGCTCGGCGGCGTCGCGGTCGGCGTGCTGGCGGGGCGCAACGTGATGGACGTGATCACCTCCTTCGGCGAAGGCTTCGGCGCGACCGCGACCAGTGTCGGCCTGCTCATCGCGCTGGGCGCGATGTTCGCCAAGCTCCTCGCCGACTCCGGCGGTGCCGACCAGATCGTCGACACGATCGTGGGCAGATCCTCGGTTCGTACGCTGCCGTGGGCGATGGCGCTCGTCGGCGCGATCATCGGCCTGCCGATGTTCTTCGAGATCGGCCTCGTGCTGCTGATGCCGGTGATCTACCTGGTCGCCCGTCGTGCGCAGGTCTCGCTGATCACCGTCGGCATCCCGACCCTCGCCGGCCTCTCGGCGATGCACGGCCTGGTGCCGCCGCACCCGGGTCCGCTGGCCGCGATCGGCGCGCTCAACGCCGACCTCGGCACGACGCTCGCGCTCGGCGTACTGGTCGCGATCCCGGTCATCGTGGTCAGCGGTCCGCTCTTCGGCCGGCTCGCCGGCCGCTGGGTCGTCGTCGAGGCTCCGAGCACCTACGACGCCACTCCGGTGGGCGGCCCGGGTGCCGCCATCGCGACCGACATCCGCCGCCCCACCTTCGGCGTCACCCTGTTCAGCGTCCTGCTGCCGCTCGTGCTGATGCTCGCCAAGGCGATCGTCGACATCGTCGTCAACGACCCCGAGAACCAGCTCCAGCAGGTCTTCGACGTGATCGGCTCCCCGCTCGTCGCGCTGACCATCGCGGTCATCGTCGCCATGTTCACGCTCGGCCGCGGGTCGGGGATGGACCGCCGCCAGATCGCCAAGACCGTCGAGCAGTCGCTGCCGCCGATCGCGGGCATCCTGCTCATCGTGGCCGCCGGCGGCGGGTTCAAGCAGTCGCTGATCGACACCGGCATCGGCACCCAGCTCGCCGGATGGGCCGAGGGCTCGGGCGTGTCCGCGATCCTGCTCGCGTGGGTGCTCGCGGTCCTCATCCGCCTGGCCACCGGCTCCGCGACCGTAGCCACGATCACCGCATCGTCGCTGGTGGTCGACCTCGTCGCCAACATGCCCACCGCCGAGGTCTCGCTCGTCGTGCTCGCGGTCGGCGCCGGCTCGGTGTTCTTCTCCCACGTCAACGACGCCGGGTTCTGGCTGGTCAAGGAGTACTTCGGCCTCGACGTCGTCCAGACGATCAAGTCCTGGTCGCTGATGGAGACGGTGCTCTCGGTCTCCGGTCTCGTGTTCGTGCTGGCGCTGAGCATGGTGATCTGACACCCGCCCTGACGAAACTGTCGGTGCTGTCCGACAGAATCACTCCTGACACTTGGATCACACCCACCACAGGAGCTCACCGTGTCGGACTTCCCCCTTGAATCCAACACAGCCCCATCCGAGACAGCACCGACCCAGACCGCACCAGCCGGCAGGCTCGACCCGATCTCGCGCAAGGGCACGCCCGCCCATCGCACGAAGTCCAAGCGGGAGGGCGCCGGGCGGCGCCAGGGGATGCCGGTGCAGGCGATCAGCCTCTCCGTGCCGGCATCCCTGGCCGCGCAGTGGAAGACCTACAGCCAGGAGGTCCCGCGCTCGCTGGTCGACGTCATGCTCGACGCCGTCGCGGCGACCCGCCCCCGGCTGCCGGTCCTCCTCCGTGCCCACCAGGCGGCGCTGCGCGAGAAGACCAGGCCCGTCTCCGACGGCACCTTCATGCGCACCGTCCCACAGCCGAAACGGCTCGAGGACCCGTACGTCACGATGCCCCTGCGCCTGCTGGCGACGAACGTCGACGTGCTGGACGCCATGGTCCACGAGATGGCCGCGGAGTCCCGCTCGCAGCTGGTGGTCGTAGCGCTGACGGCGTGGCTGGCCGACCGGCGGGCCGAGGAGCAGGTCTACGCCGAGCAGCTCGAGCTCGAGGTCCCCGAGGACCCGTTCGACCGTCCCTGAACTCGGCCGGGACGGGCAGAGGACCCGTCCCGGTCGAGCCTTGGATCTCAGAGCACCTTGGTGCCGTACATCTCCCCCAGCGGGTCGGCGAGGAGCTCGAGCCGCTCGCCGTCAGGCCCCTTGAAGTAGATCGACGTCTTCGACTCGATCATGTAGTCGACCTCCGCGTCGTCGAGCTTGGCGCGCAGGTAGTCCCACTTCTCGGAGGTCACCGAGATCGCGATGTGGTGCAGCCCGCCGAGCACCTCGGCGTACGGGCCCAGGTCGAGCCCGGGAAGCGTGAAGAAGGCCAGCAGGTTGCCCGCCCCGACGTCGAAGAAGAAGTGGTCGGAGCCGGCGTAGTCGCGGTTCTCGAAGATCTCGGTCAGCGGGAACTCCAGGAGCCCCTGGTAGAAGTCGATCGACCTGCGTACGTCCGAGGAGAGCAGCGCGGCGTGGTGGATGCCGCGGGCCGTGCTGGCCGGGCGGGCGCCCTCCTCGCGGAGGTACTCCTTCTTGATTCGCTCACGGTCCTTCGTGATGAAGTCCATGTCGATGCTCATCGTGCTCTCCTCATGCCATGACTCTTCAGATCCTGTAGAAGCTCGACAGGAACTCGGCGGCGACCGCTGTGTCGCCGTTGACGGTGCCGGCGTTGATCCGGCCGTAGGCGGTCAGCACGAAGCTGGCCGGGTCGAAGTCGATGACGGTCTCCACGCCCTCGAGCGAGCCGGGCTCCTGCTGGAGGCCCTCGGCGCCGAGCGTCATCCTGGTGCCTCCGGCGTGGGCGCCGGAGGTGATGTTGATGCCGACCTCGATCGGCTTCTCCGCGGGCGTACGCGCGACGGTGTTGGCCCACAAGATGTTGCACAGCGGGATCAGCATGTCCGCGGAGTCGGCGGCCAGCGCGTGCGGCCTGCCGAGTCCCTCGCGGATGTCCCAGCTGTGGAGCGTGTAGTCGACCAGCGCGAAGACCGGGTAGAACGCCGCCGGAAGCGGGCCCATGTACTTGTGCGGGACCGCGAGGCCCGTCCACTCCTCGGCGCTGAGACCCTCGAAGATCTCCAGCTCCCGGGCCAGCGCCGTCCGCAGCCGCTCGATCAGCTCGACACGCGGAAGCGCCTCGAACTGGCGGGCACCCGCGTCGACATGGACGGCCATGTCGGTGAGCGGCGCCGAGGCGGGCCCATCGCCCTTGCCGGCGGCGGCGTCGAAGCCGACGAAGTAGGTCTCGGTGGTGTCGACCAGGTGGCCGACGACGTTCGCGGCCGTCCACTCCCCCGCGGCGGTCGGGCCGCCCCAGGCCTCGTCGGTGGCGACGAGCGCGAACATGCCTTCCGCCTCGCGGCGGACGAGGGCCAGCAGGGTCTCCTTGCTGGATGCATCCATGAAGTTCCACGTGCTCATCAGTGGGATCCTCTCTGGCCGCGGCTCTGCGACCAGTCTAGTTTCTGCGTCAACAGTTGTCTTTCGCGGGCGGTGGTGCTGAAAGCACCGAATCCGACTCGGTAAGGTGTACCTCATGGATGAGGTCAAGTGGCTCAGTAACGACGAGCAGGTCGCGTGGCGTGCCTGGCTCGCCGTCAACGCACAGCTCACCTCGCGGATGAACCGCGACCTCCAGGCCAAGAACGGTCTCTCCCTCGCCGACTATGACGTCCTGGTCAACCTGACCGATGTCCCGGACCGCTCGCTGCGGATGTACGAGCTCGGCGACAAGCTGCAGTGGGAGAAGAGCCGGCTCTCACGCCAGGTGATGCGGATGGCCGCGCGCGGCCTCGTCGAGCGCCGCGAGTGCCTCGATGACCGGCGTGGTGCCTTCGTCGACCTCACCCCGGCCGGGCTCGAGGCCATCGAGGCCGCCGCGCCTGAGCACGTGACGCTGATCCGTCAGGTCATGTTCGACGCCTTCACCGCCGAGGAGGTCGCCGCCCTGACCAAGCTCTACGAGGGCGTACTCGAGCGCCTCGAGGTCAGGCCTGCCCGGGCCGCCACGGACGGCTCCGCCGCCTAGCCCACCGGCCCACGACGTGGAACGAGGCCCGCAGGTCACCATCGGTGACCTGCGGGCCTGTTCGTTGCGCTGCTAGCGCCTGACCCCGAAGGCCGAGACGACCTTCTGGGTCACCGCGTTGCCGGCGTCGTCGCGGGCGGTCGCCCGCAGCGAGACCAGGTCGGCGCCGCGCGCGGGGATGCGCAGACGCGTCTCCCAGCGGTCACCGTCCTTGCGCAGCTTCACCGCGGTCCAGGTCGAACCACCGTCGTAGCTGACCTCGAGCGTCGCCGCCTTCACCGCGCCGGCGCGCTCGGCGCCGGGCACCGTGTAGGGCACCACCGCGAACGGGACCTCGGAGCCGGCGCGCACCGTGCCGTCCAGCGCCGTGTCCAGGTCGTAGTCGAGCTGGAGCAGCGGCAGCGGCGTACCGGACTCACCGTCGGGGACCGGGTCCGCCTGGTCGGCCACGAACGTCCAGGACGTACGCGTGCTGGTCGAGTAGCGGTGGGCGTCGCCGGCCGCGTCGGTGTCGATCTCGAACCGGTACGTCTGCGGGCCCTCGGCAACGGGGACGCTCGTCTGGACCGCGTGGCCGATGTTCTTCCGGATGAGGGTCTCGCCCCGGTAGAGCCTCGACTCGACGGGAGTCTCGCCCCACGGGAACCCGCCGGTGATCCCGGCCGGTCCGCTGGAGTCGGGGACGTTGACCTGGAACCAGTCACCGCTGTGACGCGGCCCCCAGTAGCCGTCGCCCGTACGAGGCGCCGTCACCGGAGCGAACCAGTTGCGCACCGTGGTGCTGCGCGGCTTGTACGCCTGGCGCACGCCCCGCTGCTCCCAGGTGCTCTCGTGCTCCACGTTCTCGTACCAGGTGACGCCGTCGTAGGTGGAGACGTAGTCGGTCCGGTCGGTCGCCGTGGGCTGCCACGCGCGGACGCTGAGGCACGGCGGCCACTGGTAGTCGCGGCAGTCGGCTCGGTCGTCGACGGCGAGCCGCCCCTCGGTGTCGTTGTAACGGCTCTCCACGGTGGCGAGCTGTCGGGTGGTCGGCGCCAGGGCCAGCTCGGCCGGGATCTGGCCGGGCCAGCTCTTGGAGACGTCGTAGAGGTAGCTCGGGAACTCCACGGCCATGCCCTCGAGGGTCACCTTGCCCTTCTCGGCGGCGGCCACGAGCTTCTCGCCCGCGGCCGACCGCAGCGAGACGACGGGCAGCGTGTCCTGGGTGACGAAGTCGACCAGCGGGCCCGGACGGTCGTTGACGACCACGAGCAGAGCGGCACCGGCAGCCTGGGCGGCGGCCTCCCGCTCCTCGGCGGTGACGGCGTCGTCCCTGGTCACGAGCACGGCGCGCCCCTTGGCGTCGACACCCTCGTAGTCGGCGGAGGTGCCCTTGCCCGCCGCGACGGCCCGCAGCGAGACCCGGCCGTCGAGCCTGGCCGAGCCGAGCTGGTAGGTCGGGTCGAAGGCGATCGGGCGCGAACTGCGGGCGGTCACGTCGAGTGCCGGCTCGGTGGCCCGCCAGCGCACGGCGAAGTCGAACTCGGCGCTGTCGACGGGGCCGGTGGTCTCGGCGTAGAACGAGTCGACGGCGACCGGGATCGCGTAGGTGGCGCCGAAGGTCGCGTAGAGCCCGCCGATGCCGGAGTCGTTGAAGAACTGGAACCGGCGGTAGGCGACGTCGCTGTCCTTGGGCGTCTTCAGGGTGAGCTCGTCGGCGTCGCGTGCGTCGAGCACGAGGGACTGGTCCTTGTCGCTGACCACGACCTGCGGGTCGCCGACCAGCGCGACTCCGGTCGATCCGGGCCCTGCGGAGCCGGCGACGTCGAGGAACGCCGTGGCCGAGTAGATGCCGGGCTGCAGGCGCTGGGTCGGCACCGTGCCGGTAGCCGGGTCGATCGGCAGGCTGCTGACGAACTGGTCGCCGTAGCGGTAGAAGTCGACGTACCCGCTGGCGGGCTCGCCGGACCGGTCGAGCGCGGTGATGTCGAGGCCGTAGCGCTCCTCCTCCTTGACCAGCGCGGTCGCGGTGCGCACGGTGATCTCGCCGGAGGCGTCGGTCGCGACGACGGCCCCGCTGTACTTGCCGGCGAGCGTCGCGTCGTCGGCGTCGGCCGTGATGGTGACCTCGGCGCTGCTGCCGGCCGGGACCACGACCTGGTCGGCTGACAGCGAGACCAGGTCGCTCGGCTTGCCGTCCGGGCCGGTGACGTCGGTGCTCAGCGCGAGCGTGACATCGGCGTCGGTCGAGTTGGTGTAGGTGACGGTGCCGCTGGCGGGCTCGTCACCGTCGTGCGGCCAGCCGTAGAAGCCGAGGAACCCGTCACCGGAGCCGTCCACGCCGTCGAGAGCGGCGGGCACGTCGAGGCGGCCGGTGCCGACCTCGTACGCCGGGGCATCGATGTCCGCGGCCGAGGAGACCAGCGCCTTCTTGAGCTCGGCGCCGGTGAGGTCGGGGTGGGCGCCCTTGACGATCGCCGCGGCGCCTGCGACGTGCGGGGTGGCCATCGAGGTGCCGTTCATCGAGCGGTACCAGCCCTCGCCGGACGACTGCTGAGACCTGGCCGCGACGATGCCGACGCCGGGCGCGGTCAGATCGGGCTTGATCGCGTGGTCGCCGACCCGGGGGCCGTAGCTGGAGAAGTCGGCGCGTACGTCCTCGTCGTCGACCGCGCCGACGGTGAGTGCGGCGTCCGCGGTGCCGGGGCTGCCGAGCGAGCCCTCGGCGTAGCTGTTGCCGGCAGCGACGACGAAGAGCGCACCGGTCTCCTCGCTCAGCGCGTTGAGCGCCTGCGCCATCGGGTCGGTGCCGTCGTTGAGGCTGGAGTCACCGAGGCTCATCGAGACGATGTCGGCGTTCGCCGCGCCCCACTCCATGCCCGCGATGATCCAGGAGTCCTGGCCGTAGCCCTGGTTGTCGAGCACCTTGCCGACCAGCAGGTCGGCGCCCGGGGCGACGCCCTTGTAGAGGCCCTCGCTGGCGGAGCCGGTGCCCAGGACCGTGGAGGCGACGTGGGTGCCGTGGCCGTGCAGATCGCTGGTGGCCTCCTCGCCCGGGACGAACGACTGCGCGCCGTCGACCTGGTCGGCCACGTCGGGGTGGGTGGCGTCGATGCCGGTGTCGAGGACAGCGACAGTGGCGCCCTTGCCCTCGAAGCCCGCGGCCCATGCCTCGGGCGCACCGATCTGCGCGGTGCTGCGGTCCAGGGTCGTCTCGGCCTTGCCGTCGAGCCAGATCTTCTCGACACCGCCGCCGAGCTTCCCGGCAGCGCCGGCCGAGCGCGTCGAAGCGCCGTCGTCCGCGGCCACCGCCGACCAGAATGCGGGCGCCTTCTTCTTGCTCACCTCGACGGCGTCGGCGTCGATGCTGGGCAGGTCGAGCGTACGTTCCGTGCCCGGCAGCTTCGCCGCCTTGGCGCGGGTCGAGGCCTGCTCCAGGATCAGCGGAGTGGCCGCGACCGTTTCGTCGTCGTAGCGCATCTCCAGGAGGGCGGTCACGTCGAAGAGACGGCGGTCGAGGGTGTTCGCGGCCAGGTAGGGCTTGGCCGCGGTGGGGATCGCGTAGAGGTGGTCGCCCACCTGCTGGGTCTCGATCGCGCCGGCGGCGGAGTCGAACCCGAGGGTCAGGACGCCGTCGTCGGTCGCGGTCACGTCGACGACGTCGCCGGTCACGAGGGTGATCGTGGTCTTGCCGTCGTCGAGGGCGGGCGTACGTGGTGCCGCGCCGGCCGTGGTGCGGCCGGCGTCGGACCGGGGGCCCTCAGGCGTGGGGTCGGTGCCTGGGGTCGCATGCGCGCTGGTGGCCATGGTCGCGACCAGGGCCGTCGCAGCAGCAGCTGCCGCGACGGCCTTGGTGGCGGCCGTCAAGCCGGGGGTGGTTGGGGGTCTCATGGAGATGGACCCTGTCAATGCGGCGCGACACGCGACAAGAGCGATGCGGTGGCGGTTTTACGGCATGGCGAGACTCCGTCAGCGCCGGAACACCCGCTGCCTGTCGCAGAACTGACATGCTCGGCGACGTGCTCGGTCTGACCCCTGATGAGACCCTCGCCTACGGCGAGCTCATCACCATGCCCTCCGCCACTGCCGCCGAGTTCGCGGCCGCCCTCAGCGCCTTCGGCACCTCCCCGGGGGAGGCTCATCTGCTGCTGCGCCGGCTCGAGGAGTACGGCCTGGCCGCGCGGATCACCGGAGACGATCGGCGCTTCGCCGCCGCCCCGCCCGCGATCGCGCTCGGCGCGCTGCTCGCCCGGCAGCAGGACGAGGTGCGGCATGCCGAGATCGAGCTCAGCCGGCTCGACGAGGCCTACCGGGTGGCCGCCGCCGGCCGCGGCCCCACCGACGTGGTCGACGTGATCCACGGCGAGGACGCCGTGCGGCACCGGTTCGAGCAGGTCCAGCTCGGCGCGCGCGAGCGGGTGGATGCGTTCGTACGCCCGCCGGTGATCGTGACCTCCAGCCAGGAGAACTCGGCCGAGAACAAGGCCGTCGCGCGCGGGGTGCTCTATCGCGTCGTCGTGGAGCGCAGCATGCTCGAGAGCCACGATGTGACGGTCGACGAGGCGATCGAGGCGACCGACGCGGGCGAGGAGGTCAGGTTCGCCGATCAGGTGCCGCTCAAGCTCATCATCGTCGACCGGCGGCTCGCCCTGATGCCGCTGACCTCCTCCGGCGACGTCGTCGGTGCGCTGCTGGTCCGGGAGAGCACGCTGCTCGACGCGCTGATCGCACTCTTCGAGAACGTGTGGGACCAGGCGACACCGATGCTGGTGGGCACCTCAGGGCTCACCGGCGACGTCGCGCAGCAGGTCGACGACGAGGACGCGCAGGTCCTCGGGCTGCTGCTCGCCGGGCTCACCGACCAGGCCGTCGCCAAACAGCTCGGTACGTCGCTACGCACCGTGCAGCGCAGGGTGCGAGCACTGCTGGACCTGGCCGGTGTGGAGACCCGGATGCAGCTCGGCTGGCACGCCGCGAACAACGGCTGGGTGCAGGCAGGGGCGGACGGCCAGCTGCCGCCCACCCCTGATTCCGACTAGCGCTTGCGCTTCTCCCGGACCCGCTGCTGGAGCACGATCGGGGTGCCGGCGAAGCCGAACTCCTCGCGCAGCCGGCGCTCGATGAAGCGCTCGTAGGAGGCCTCGAGCTTGCCGCTGGTGAACAGGACGAACGTCGGCGGCGCGGTCGAGGGCTGGGTGCCGAAGAGGATCTTCGGCTGCTTGCCGGACCGGACCGGGTGCGGGTGCTCGGCGACGAGGCGCCCGAGGAACGAGTTGAGCGCACCGGTGCCGATCCGCGTCTCCCAGCCCTCGAGGGCCTTGTCGAGAGCCGGGACCAGGCGGTCGACGTGCCAGCCGGTGCGAGCGGTGACGTTGATCCGCGGGGCCCACTGCACCTGGACGAGCTCGCGCTCGATCTCGCGGTCGAGCTGCCAGCGGCGCTCCTCGTCGACGAGGTCCCACTTGTTGAACGCGATCACCAGCGCCCGGCCGGCCTCGCGGACGGTCTGCAGGATCCGGATGTCCTGCTCGGAGATCTTCTCCCCGCCGTCGAGGACCAGCACGGCAACCTCGGCGCGGTCGATCGCGGTCGTGGTGCGCAGGGAGGCGTAGTACTCGTGGCCCGAGGCCTCCTTGACCCGCTTGCGGATCCCGGCGGTGTCGATGAAGCGCCACTCGCGGCCGCCGAGCTCGATCAGCTCGTCGACCGGGTCGACGGTGGTGCCGGCGACGTTGTCGACGACCGCCCGCTCCTCCTTGGCGAGCTTGTTCAGCAGGCTCGACTTGCCGACGTTGGGCTTGCCGACCAGGGCGATCCGGCGCGGGCCGCCGATCTCGGTGCCCTCGGGAAGCGGCGGCGGGTCGGGAAGCACCGCGAGGATCGCGTCGAGCATGTCGCCCGAGCCGCGGCCGTGCAGCGCGGAGACCGGCCACGGCTCGCCGAGCCCGAGGTTCCACAGCGCGGCCGCCTCGGCCTCGGTGCGCATGTCGTCGACCTTGTTGGCGGCCAGGACGACCGGCTTGCCGGACTTGCGCAGGATGCGTACGACAGCCTCGTCGGCGTCGGTGATGCCGACGGTCGCGTCGACCACGAAGAGGACGGCGTCTGCCAGGGAGACCGCGATCTCGGCCTGGGCGGCGATCCGCTCGGCCAGACCCTGGGCGTCGGGGTCCCAGCCGCCGGTGTCGACCAGCGTGAACGCCTTGCCGTTCCAGTCGGCGTCGTAGGAGACGCGGTCGCGGGTCACGCCGGGAACATCTTGGACGACCGCCTCGCGGCGGCCGATGATCCGGTTGACCAGGGTCGACTTCCCGACGTTCGGGCGGCCGACGACCGCCAGCACCGGCAGCGGGCCGGTCGGGGTCTCGTCGGTCTCGTTCAGCTCGTCTCGTACGTCTTCATACGAAACGTCGGGGTCAGTCATTGTTCTCCTCGGTAGGTAGCGGACCGGGCAGCTCGCGACCGGTCAACGCCAGGGCATGGTCCTGTTGGACCTGCATGTGCTTCTGGAGCAAACCCGAGACATGCCCGACTTGTTCCCTGGTACGCGGCCAGCCTACGCGCTCGACGTGGAAAGGCTCGCCATAGACGATGTCGATCCGCGCACCTTTGTGCGGCAGTGACGAGACCCCGCCACCGGGATCGCGGCTGCCGAGCATCGTCACCGGCACGACCGGAGCACCCGAGGCGAGGGCGAGATAGGCGGCGCCACGGTTGAAGTGGGTCAGCTCGCCGGCACCGCGGGTGCCCTCGGGATAGATCCCCATCGCGTTGCCCTCGTGCAGCACCCGCAGCGCCACCTTCACCGCCGCCGGGTCGCTGCCGAAGCGGTAGAGCGGGATCTGGCCGGCCCAGCGCAGGAACGGCCCGAGGAACCAGTGCTCGAACATCTCCAGCTTCGTCAGCGCATGCACCGGACGCGGGGTGAAGATCGCCAGCAGCGGGCCGTCGATGACGCCGATGTGGTTGGACGCGAAGACGACCGGCCCGGTCGCCGGGATGTTGGCGGTCTCGTGCAGGCGCACGTCGAACCGGCGCCGGATCAGCCACCGGGCGTAGACGTTGAGGTGGTAGAGCGGCCAACGGGTGGGGTGCTCGACCCCATCCGTGTGTGGAAGGTCTCTCACTCCCCCGCCTTCTGCACCAGCTCGATCACCTGCTGGATGACCTCCTCCAGCGTGTAGGGCGTCGTGTCGAGGTGGGTGGCGCCTTCCGGCACGGCCGCACCGCCCTTGGTGGAGTCGATCTTGTCGCGGTTCTCCAGCGACGCGCGGACGGCCTCCGCGTCGGTGCCGCCCTCCTCGGCCGCGCGGCGGGCGGCGCGGGCGGCGGGGTCGGCGGTGACGTACAGCTTCAGGTCGGCCTCGGGCCAGACCGCGGTGCCGATGTCACGGCCCTCGACCACGATGCCGTTCCCGGCGGCGAGGGCCTGCTCGATCTCCTGCTTCTGGAGGGCGATCAGGCGGGCACGGACCTCGGGGACGGTGGCGACCGGGGAGACGGCCGCGTTGACCTGGTCGCCGCGGATCTCGACGGAGACGTCGGCGCCGTCGAGGGCGATCGTGGGGCCGAGCGGGTCGGTGCCGGAGGTGATCACCGGCTTGCCGGCCGCGGCGGCCACCGCGTCGGCGTCGTGCACGTCGATGTCGTTGCTGAGCATCCACCAGGTCATCGCCCGGTACATCGCGCCCGTGTCCAGGAAGCGCATCCCCAGGCGGTCGGCGACACCACGCGAGGTGCTCGACTTCCCGGAGCCGGAGGTGCCGTCGACGGCGATGACGATGCTTGCGGGGTCAGTGGTGGGATTGCTGCTGCTCACGGGCGGGAGCCTACCGGTGAGCGACCCAACCCCGGGACTCCAGAACCGCCTGCATCCGGTCGGCGGCCTCGGCGGCCACGATCAGCTCCATGACACCGACCGGGCGGCCAGGGTCGTGGTCGATGCGTACGTCCTCGATGTTGACGCCGCTCTCCCCCGCGTCGGCGAAGAGACGGGCCAGGTTGCCGGGCTCGTCGGGCACCGTGACGTAGACGCTCGCCTGCGCGGCCTGCGGCCGGCCGTGCTTGCCGGGGATCGCTCGCGTCCCGGCCTGGCCTTCCTTGAGCAGTACGTCCAGGGCGGCCGCGTCACCGGTGCCGACCGCGGCGATCATCTCGTCGAGCTGGCCGCGGACCTCGGTCAGCAGATCGGTCACCGCGCGGGCGTTGCCGGCCACGATCTGGCCGTAGAGGCCGGGGTCACCGGCCGCGACCCGGGTCACGTCGCGTACTCCCTGGCCGCTGAGGCCGAGGTGCCCCTCCGGGGCGACCGCCAGCCGGCCGGCGACCAGGGCGGCCATCAGGTGCGGCACGTGCGAGGTGCGGGCGACGGCCTGGTCGTGGTCCTCGGGGCTGAGGGTGAGCGGGACGGCTCCGCAGACGGTGGCGAGCTCGTCGACGATCGCGACCGCCGTCGGGTCGGCCTCGGGGTGCGGCGTCACCGCCCAGGGGCGGCCCTCGAACAGCGTCGAGGTCGCGGCGAGCGGGCCCGAGCGCTCGCTGCCGGCCATCGGGTGACTGCCGACGTAGCGGTGCACGTCGCCGGGGCCGTGCTCGCGGACGTAGGCGAGCGGCGAGGCCTTCACGCTGCCGACATCGGTCACGACGGCGTCGGGGCTGTCGGCGAGCGCTCGAGTGATCACCTCGCCGAGGTGGGCCGGCGGAACCGCGACGACGACCAGCTGCGGCGTGTCGCCGGGCTTGCGACGGCGACCGGCGCCGAGGCCGGTCGCGGTGCGTACGTGGCTGGCGACCGAGTCGCTCAGCAGCACGTCGAGCCCGGCGGAGGCGCAGGCGAGCGCGACCGAGGTGCCGAGCAGGCCGACACCGACGATCTCGACCGGGCCGGTCAGAGTCGACAGCCCGCCCCCTGCTTCCCCGGTCTGTGTCATGCCTCCAAGGCTAAAGGGTCGGTGCCGCTGGACCCTCCTCGTCTCAGCGCCTGTGGTGCGCTATCGCGGCCGGCGACCAGGGTGTGCGATATCGCCTTGCGCTCATGAGGGCTGGTAGCTGCCGAAGGACCAGGAGTTGCCCTCCGGATCGGTGACGGTGCCGCCGCGGCCGCCGTAGTCCTGGTCGACCATCGGGCGGTCCACGGTGGCGCCCGCGGCGACCGCCTTGTCGAAGACGGAGTCGGGGTCGTCGTCGACAAGGTAGGCCGAGGATCCTCCGGTGGACTTGATGCTGCCGTCCTCGCGTACCTGCCCGAACATCAGCCCTCCCCCGGCGGGCCAGAGCCATTCCGCGTGGACCACGATGCCGCCCTCGCGGTAGGTGGAGTGCTCGACGAAGCCGATCGCGCTCAGCCACGTCATCATCGCCTCGGCGTCCTGGAACGCCATCGACTGCCAGTACTTGATCTTCGCTACGTCGTTCTTCTGCTCAGTGCTCATGCATCCGAGTCAACCGCCGGCACCTCGGCCAGGTCTTGAACGAATGGGAACTCCTCGCGCACCCAGGTCGTCGGCGTGCAGCCGGCGAACTCCTGCCACTCACGGGTCAGGTGCGCCTGGTCGGCGTAGCCGCAGGCAGTCGCCGCCTGGGCCAACGGCACCCGGCCCACGAGGCCGCGGGAGCGATCGAAGCGCGCCAGCCGCTGGAACTGCTTCGGCGCCACCCCGGTCTCGGCGCGCACCAGGTCACTGATCCGCCGGCGGCTGTACCCGACGTCGTCGGCCACCTCCTGTACTCCCGCTCCCCCGGTCAGCAGCGCCAGCGCACGGCCGACCTCTGCCCTCGGTCCGGGCTCGCCGTGGCGCGCCAGCGCCTCGACCAGGCCGCTGACGACCACCCGCGCCCACTGCCGCGGATCGGCCTCGGCTAGTCGCTCCGGAAGATGACGTACGCCACCAGGTGCCGCGACCTCGTCGAGGGCGAGGAGCTCGCCACGCCACGCCGCCGCCGGCATCCCGAACAGCGCCCGCACCCCGGCAGTCGTCAGCCCGAGCTGTACGCCCCGCTGACAGCCATGATGATGGATCGTCGCCGGTCGGGTGTGCAGCCCTGAGACCAGCGACCAGGCCGTCACCGGCTCCGTCCCGCTCCCCCAGGAAGTCACCAGCGGCTCATCGACCGGCAGCACGAAAGTGATCTCGGTCGACGGCATCCCCCGATGCACCCCCGGCGCCCCGAAATCCACGTCGTAGGTGACCAGCGAGGTGACATAGGGCCGCAGCACCCCCGGCACGGTCATGCCTTCGATGGTGCCACGGTCGCCGCGGGTTGCCTATGCACTATCGCCGGCGGCGGGGCGGGTGTGCGATAGCGCTGCGCGGTGTCTTGGTTTTCGAGGTTCTTCGTGGTGTTTCGTTGCTTCTTGGGCTGGCGGCGGGGTGTGGCGCGGATTCCTTGGGTTGGGTACGGGCTTGGGAGCTGGCGTCGATGTACCTGTCGGGAGGGCTTGGTCTCGGGGCTTTTACTAGACGATGACACCTTGTGAACGATTCACAAGGTGTCGCCGCTTGGGTCCACAACCCCTTGGCAGGTAGCGGAGCCAGTTCCGCTGCTGGCGCCTCGGCGGCGACTGCTCGAGTGGCGAATGGTGCAGCTTGGTGCCCCGGTTCCCCACGGGTACGGGCAGGTCCACACTGAGATGTCGCTTCCCCATGCTCCGGAGCGCGAGGAACCACGTCCAGCACGGGTTCGCTCCGGTGATCTACACCGGACCGGCGATCCTCACCGGTTCGAGGGCTGGCAGCGGTTCGATGATGTCAGCTCCACCAGGGTCGCGGGAACGCGCGCGGACCGATCGTCTCGGCAGGCATGACGCCTGGTGGCGAAGAACGTGGGTGGCGGGTGTTCTGGTTTCGGGTGTGGCCGGTTCAGGTTCGCCGGGTGAACCGGATCCGTCCGCCCGGGAGGCGCTCATAGGTGACGTCGGCGTCGTGGATGCGGCGATGGTCACTGGGGCACAACAACACCATGTTGGCCATGTCTGATTTGCCGCCTTCGGACCAGGGTTTGAGGTGGTGGGCTTCGGTCCAGGCGGCGGGGGCGTCGCAGTCTTCGGCTTGGCAGCCTTGATCTCGGAGTCGGAGGGCTCGGTGTTGGATCGGGTGGGCCAGGCGGGCGGTGCGGCCGAGGTCGAGGATCTCGGAATCAGAACCCAGCACGACCGGGACCAGATCGGCGTTGCAGGCCATCCGGCGGGCTTCGGCGGCGGTGATCTGGTCGCCGTCGAACCCCAACGCCGCAGTGCCCAGGTCGGCCCGGAGTTCATCGAGGCTCATGGTGATGAAGACCGTGGTGGCGTGCCCGCCGTGGCGGGGCAGGTTCTCCACGTCGTAGGTCTCGACCACGCGGGCGAAGGCCTGACCCAGCAACCGGTCATAGGGGGCTTTGCGGCCCTTGTCCTGCGCGGACCACTTCCGGGGCTGGGCCAACGAGTCCAGGATGGTGCGCAACCGGATCCCGACGGCGCGGGAGACCCGGGCGTGGATGTCTATGGTCCCGTCGCCGTTGTCGCGGGAGGAGAAGAACGTACGTCGTTGGGCCTGTTCTTCCTCTCGCTGCAGCGCTTTGGCTTCGGCGGCTTCGAATCGTTCGGGGTCGATCTCGGCGAGGATCTTCTTCCCGACGATCCGCAGCTCGTTGGCGGTCAGTCGGGTGGCGTGGTCGACCAAGAGCTTCTCGGCCAGGACCAGGTCCTCAGCACCCGCAGCGGGGTCGGCCTCGATGGCGTCGAGGGCTTTGGTGATCACCCTCGCCTTGTCCTGGGACACCACACCCTCGGCCAGGCCGGCAGCCACCAGGTCGTATTTCGCGACCGCGGTGGCCAGTTTCACCTGTGCTCGCCCGACCGCCTTGTCGACCAGGAGCTCGGTCCGCATCCACCCCGAGGCGTCCTTGGCACCGGTCTCCTCGGCGATGTCGCCGGCGGCGGCCAGGATGCGGAGTTTCAATGCGGCCTGCTTGGCGTGGATTCGCTCCAACCGGGCCAGGCGGTCCTTCTTCTGGCTGGTGCGCCAGTAGGCGGGGTCTCGGGACAACAGGTTGTCGAGGGAGGATTCGATGGCGCTCATCTCGGCGTCGATGGCGTCACCGGGATGGCTGCCCCGGTGGTCGATGTCGTGCTCGAGACTCATCGCTTCCCTCCCCTCAGAGGTGTGTCGTGATGGGTCTGATTCTACGCCCGTGAACGGATACCTAGCCACCTATAGGTGCAGGTCAAACGCCATTTTCGCGGTGAGCGAACGACATCGTCCTTGTGGATGGTAAGTGGCCCGAAGGGCCACCCCTCCACCCCGCAGGCCCCACTGATCCCGACAGGATTCCGCTGCGCCACACCCGGGCCGCCGCCCCGATAGCCAGCCAAATCTTTCTCGACGGGCGCCGGTGTCAAGGACCGCGAAGCGGCCGGCGAAGCCGGCGGCCGAAGGCCGTCCTTTACTCCGGGGCCCGTCGAGGACATCCTCAGAGAACGGGTCGGCGGCCCACACCCACCATGAAGAATCGGTCCGAATCACCAGCAGACCTCACCAGGACACCTCGCCAGCCCGCGAGACATAGGCCGATTTCATGACCCCAACCAGATCAGCAACCGAGACCCGCCGCTCAACCCCATGAGCGACATCACGCACCTGCACCTCCCCCGCCTCGGCTTCGACCCCACCGATGACCGCGATCAACGGTTCCCGCCGCCGCCGGGACTCACGAATCCTGGCACCGAGCGAACCCCCAGGGTCGAGCCGAGGGCGGAGACCTTCGGCGATGAGCGCGTCCACGAGCCCCCGAGCGGCCGGGTCCTGGTCCGAGGAGACCGGGAGGACGGCGATCTGGGACGGGGCCAACCACAACGGTAGGCGACCCTGGTAGCGCTCGAGCACGGCCGCCGCGACTCGCTCCATGGAGCCGACGGTGCCTCGATGGACCATCACGACTCGCTGACGAGAGCCGTCGGCGTCGTCATAGGTGAGGTCGAACCGCTCGGGCTGGTTGAAGTCGAGCTGGACGGTGGCGATGGTCTCCTCGTGGCCCGCGGGGTCGATGACCTGGAGGTCGAGCTTGGGTCCGTAGAAGGCTGCCTCGCCCGGAGCCTCCGACAGCTCCAGTCCGTACGCCTCCAGCCCGGCGTCATCGACCGCTGACCGCAGGGCCTTCTCGGCGTCGGCCCACTGGGAGTCAGAGCCCAGGTAGGACGGCGAGCCGTCTCGCAGGGAGAGGCGTACGTAGTCCACGCGGAGACCGAGGATCCGTTGGGCCTCGAGCGCGGACCGCAGCGCTCGCGCGGCCTCGTCCCGCACCTGGTCGGGACGGCAGAAGACGTGGGTGTCGTCGAGGTTGATCTGACGCACCCGGCTCAGCCCAGAGAGCACCCCGGACCGCTCGGCGCGGAACATCGGTGCGAGCTCGTGCAGTCGGATCGGGAGCTCTCGGTAGGAGTGCGGGCGGGCCCGGTAGAGGAGTGCGTGGTGGGGGCAGTTGGCCGGGCGGAGAACGAGGTCGTCCTCCTCCGGACCCGGACCCATCGACATCGGCGGGAACATGTCGTCTGCGAACTTCGCCCAGTGTCCCGAGCGTTCGAACAGCGCGCGTTTGCCGAGCACCGGGGTCTTGACGGGTACGCAGCCGTCGGCCCGGGCCAGGTCGGCGGCGAGGCGCTCCAGCTCGGCGAAGAGGACGGCCCCGTCGGGCAGCCACAAGGGCAGCCCCGAGCCCGCCAGCGGGTCGGTGGCGAAGATGGAGAGATCGCGGTTGAGATCTCGATGATCGAGGTCCATGGGTGTGCTCCTGAGGTCAAGGCCCGGAGCACCGCCGCCAGAGACGAGAACCGCCCCGGAGCACTGCTCCGGGGCGGTCTGCGAAAAGTGGACAGCAGGTCAGCGCCGGAGTGGGTCCGGCGTCGTCGTGCTCATCGCGCGCTGCTGCATGCCGTTGACCTTAGCGGCTCGAGGCGGCGTACGCACTCAGAATTCCGAGCCTCAGAGCTCGGTGGTGTCGAGCAGCTCGCCGAGCTCCTCGCGGGAGAGGTCGCGCATGTCGCCGGGCTTCATGGTGCTCAGCCGGACCGGACCGATCCGGGTGCGGGTCAGTCGAGTGACCGGGTGGCCGAGGTGATCGAGGAGGCGGCGCACGATGCGGTTGCGGCCCTCGTGGATGACCAGCTCGATGATCGACTTGTCCTTGCGGGTCTCCATGATCCGGGCCTTGGTCACGGTCACCGGGCCGTCCTCGAGGGTGACGCCGGCGAGGAGCCGCTTGCGTACGTTGGGGAAGATCTCGCCGGTGACCTCGGCGACGTAGGTCTTGTCGACCTCGTAGCTGGGGTGCGCCAGCCGGTGGGCGAAGTCACCGTCGTTGGTGAGAATGATCAGGCCCTCGGTGTCGGTGTCGAGCCGGCCGACGTGGAAGAGGCGCTCCGGCCGGTCGGCGACAAGGTCGGAGAGGTTGCGGCGGCCCTCGGGGTCGCTCATCGTCGAGACCACGCCACGCGGCTTGTTGAGGGCCAGGTAGACCTTGCCGGAGATCGGCGGGAGCCGCTTGCCGTCGACGCGTACGACGTCCTTGCCGGGGTCGACCTTCGTGCCGAGGCGGGTGACGACCTCGCCGTTGACCTCGACGGAGCCGTTGAGCATCAGGATCTCGCTGCCGCGCCGCGACGCGATGCCGGCCAGGGCCAGCAGCTTCTGGAGCCGGATCAGGCCCTCATCGTCCAGCGGCAGATCGTCACGCTCAGGCAGGTCGCTCACGCGGCCGCCTCCGTAGCGCAAGCGCCAGTGTACGGACGCGGCCGCGTGATGATTGTCTGGTTTACTCGCTGACGCTCGCTCACGTTTACGATTCTGCCGTATCCGCCGAGTCATCCCCATTTGCCGCGCCCTCTTCGGGCTGAGCAGCGAGCGCCTCCTGGCTGACCTGCTCGGTCAGCTCCTCCTCCATGTCGGCGAGGTCGGGCAGGTAGGGAGCCAGCTCGGGCAGGTCGCCGAGGTCGGTGATGCCGATCCGCTCGAGGAAGTAGCCGGTGGTGCGGTAGAGGTTGGCGCCGGTCTCGTGGTCCTGCCCGGCCTCCTCGACCAGGCCGCGGGTGAGCAGCGTGCGCATCACGCCGTCGACGTTGACGCCGCGGATCGCGGAGACCCGGGCGCGCGAGACGGGCTGCTTGTAGGCCACCACGGCGAGCGTCTCCAGCGCGGCCTGGGTCAGCCGCGCTTGCTGGCCCTCGAGCACGAAGCCCCCGACGACGTCGGCGTAGGCCTCGCGGGTGTAGAACCGCCAGCCGCCCGCGACGTTACGCAGGTCGAAGCCGCGGCGCTGCTCGGTGTATTCGGCGGAGAGACCCTCCAGAGCTTCGACGACCGTCGCGGTCGGGTGGGCCACGGCCGAGGCCAGCGCGGCCGCCTCCAGCGGCTCGTCGGCGACCATCAGCACCGCCTCGAGCGCCGGGCGCAGATCGGCGAGCTCGATCGCGAGCGTCTCTTCGGAGGCCTCAGTCATCGTCCTTCTCCCCATCATCGGCGCCGCCCTCCGCGGGCGGCTGCCCCTCGAACTCGTCCTGGATCAGCTCGTCGACATCGAGCGCCTCGTCGCCGGTCCAGCGTACGGTCAGCTCACCCAGTGCGGTGACCTGGTCGAAGGCCACCGCTCCCTCACGGAAGAGCTCCAGCAGCGAGAGGAACCGGGCCACGGTGGTCAGCGTGTCGGGCGAATCCGAGCACAGGCCACGGAAGGTCACCTGTCCCGACGCTCGCAGCCGCTCGATGACCAGCGCCGCCTGCTCCTTGACCGACACCTTCGAGCCATGGATGTGGGCGAGCCCGATCTCGGGCGGCCCCGGCTTGGGCGCCATCGCGGCGGCGGCGAGCTGGGCGAACTGGTCCAGCCCGATCCCGATCAGCACCTCCGGCAGCAGGCCGGCGTAGCGCGGCTCGAGCTGGACCGAGCGCGGGTGGCGCTTGGACTCCTTCGCGAGCCGCTCGCCGAAGACGGCCGCGACCTGCTTGAACGCCTTGTACTGCAGCAGCCGCGCGAAGAGCAGGTCGCGCGCCTCGAGCAGAGCGAGGTCCTCCTCGTCCTCGACGTCGCCCTGCGGCAGCAGCCGGGCCGCCTTCAGATCGAGGAGCGTGCTGGCGACCAGCAGGAAGTTGGACGTCTGCTCGAGGTCCCAGCTGCCCTCCTCCCCCGCGCCCTTCTTGACGAAGGCGATGAACTCATCGGTCACCGTGGCCAGGGAGACCTCGGTGATGTCGAGCTTGTGCTTGGCGATCAGGCTGAGCAGCAGGTCGAAGGGACCCTCGAAGTTCTCGAGGCGCACCTCGAACCCCCCGGCGCCGCTCGACTCCTGCTCCTCGGCCCCCGTAGGGGCATCTGTCATCTGCGTGACCGTCACTCGCCGAGCCGGTGCACGAGCGCGCTGTCGTCCCCGTACTCCTCCAGGTCGGCCAGCACGATCGCGAGCGCCTCGCGCACCAGTCGGCCGCGGTCGACCGCGATGCTGTGCTTGGCCCGCAGGTTGAGCCGGGCGTGCTCGAGCTCGAGCAGCTCCTCGGAGGTGATGTAGACCGTCATCTTCTCGTCATGACGTACGCGTCCGCTGGACCGCTTCTTGGCCGCCGGCGCCTCGTCGGCCGGCTCGGGCACGGCATGCACCGGACGGGCCTTCGCCTCGGCTGCCGCTGCGGAGCTGGCACCGTCGGACGTACGCCGGAACAGGTCGTCGGCGGCCGGAACCCTCACTCGCCGCGTTCCCATCGGGCCAGCACCTCCTTGGCGAGCATCCGGTAGGAGTCGGCGCCGGTGGAGCTGGAGGCGTACTCGGTGATCGGCTCGCCGACCACGGTGGAGTCGGCGAACTTCACCGTGCGACGGATGACGCTGTGGAAGACGCGGTCGCCCCAGCCGTTGACCAGGGTCTCCATGACCTCGCGGCTGTGCATGGTGCGGCTGTCGTACATCGTGCCCAGTATTCCGTCGATCTTCAGACGCGGGTTGAGCCGCTCCTGAACCTTGTCGATGGTGTCTTTGAGCAGCGCGACGCCACGCAGCGCGAAGTATTCGCACTCCAACGGAACGACGACGGAGTCGGAGGCGGTGAGCGCGTTGACGGTCAGCAGGCCCAGGCTCGGCTGACAGTCGATGAGGATCACGTCGTAGTTGGCCACGGCCGGAGCCAGTGCGCGGGCCAGGGTCTGCTCACGGGCGACCTCCTGGACCAGCTGCACCTCGGCGGCGGAGAGATCGATGTTGGCCGGGAGCAGGTCGACGCCGTCGATGCCGGAGGGGACGACGACGTCCTCGAGCGTGATGTCACGCTCCATCAGCAGGTTGTAGACGGTCAGCTCGATCTCGTTGGGCTGGAGCCCCAGGCCGACCGAGAGCGACCCCTGCGGGTCGAAGTCGACCATCAGGACCTTGCGGCCGTGCTCGGCCAGCGCGGCACCCAGGTTGATCGTGGTCGTGGTCTTGCCGACCCCGCCCTTCTGGTTGACCATCGCGACCGTACGAGCGGGCCCGCCGGTGGCGGGGCCGGGCTCAGGGAGGTGGGGCCAGGGGCGACCGGTCGGGCCCATCTTGTTCTTGCCCGGGGAGTAGGAGCCCTCCTCGGGCTCGGGGGCGTTGGCGCGCAGCCGGGCCGAGGGCGGATAGGCCGGCGGCGGGGCTGCCGGCGTCTGCGGAGGCATCTGCGGCGCGGTCGCACCACCTGCTCCGAAATAGCTGTCTTCCATTCCTCCACCCCCGGTTAAGTTGCCGCGGCCCTGGGCGATCACGGCTAGCGGGTCTATATGTCGACACGGCGACTCTAAGACCCGGATCTGCGCGACTGTAGGAGCCGCGCCGGGCGTGTCACAAGGCAAATCCGGGTGATTCTGCTACGGGACCCGAATCTGTTGATGACCTGTGCACTTGGCGCCCCGCCAGCCCCACAGGAAGGGCCTTGGATGTGGAGAAACCTGTGGATGAATCTCCGCCCGAGCGGTGGCCCGCTCGACGGGCTCAGCGCGACTTGCGGCGCTTCTGGAACTGGTCGTAGGCCTTGTTCGCAGCGTCCTTGATCTTCTTCTGGTTCTCGGGCTTGCGAGCCTCGTTGGCGATCTTGGCGACGGCCGCGACGACGATCGGGTTCTTCAGTAGCTTGCGCACGGCTCAACGCTAGCGGACCTCGACAACCGGGTCACAGCCGCCGCATCGCCACCGTCGCCAGGACCAGCTCGCCGGCCTCGTCGCTCGCGTCCAGATCGGCCACCGCCTCGATCACCCAGTCGTGGTCGCCTGCCGGGTCGTCGAGGGTCTGGGTGATCCTCCAGATGCGGGTCTCGTCGTACGTCTCGTCATCTTCGTCCACGCCAGCTGGAGTTCCGCGCTCGACGGTCCAGGTGAGCAGCCTGGGCGAGCGCGAGTCGGCGGAGATGCCCACGTCGTCGTGCTCGGCGAAATAGGCCTCGAGGGCGTCGTCCCAGCGGGACCTGGTCATCACGACGTCGCGCGCGGGCTCGAGCCGGTCGGCCGCGGAGCGTTCCAGCGACATCAGCGTGTCGAGGTCGTCTCGCGAGACCGCGTCGACCCGGGCCCACATCGCGTTGCGGACCATGATCTCGAACGCGCGGGTCTGCTGGGACAGCGACCGCGGCGGCGGTGGCGCCTCGTGGTGGGCCACGGCCGACGGGATGTGCTCGGGGTCGGAGAGCGCCTCCCACTCGTCGAGCAGGCTCGAGTCGGTCTGCCGGATGGTCTCCCCCAGCCACTCGATCAGGTCCTCGATCTCGGGACTCTTGTGGGTCTCGGGGACGGTGTGCCGGAAGGTCCGGTACGCGTCGGTCAGATAGCGCAGCACCAGGCCCTCGGAGCGGGCGAGCTGGTAGCGGCGTACGACGTCGGTGAAGGTCATCCCCTGCTCGTACATCTCACGCAGGATCGACTTGGGGTCGAGGGCGTCCTCGGGCAGCCACGGGTGGGTGCCGCGGTAGACCTCGAAGAGCGCCTCGAGCCGCTCGGCCATCGGCTTGGGCCAGGTGATCTCCTCGATGAGCGCCATCCGCTCGTCGTACTCGACGCCGTCGGCCTTCATGTTCTCGATCGCCTTGCCGCGGGCCTCGTGCTGCTGGGCGAAGAGGATCTGGCGCGGCGGCTCGAGGACGGACTCGATCACCGAGACGATCTCGAGGGTGTGCTCGGGAGACTCCGGGTCGAGCGTGTCCAGGGCGGCGAGCGCGAAGTGCGCCAGGGGCTGGTTGAGCGCGAAGTCGGCGGGGAGCGCCTCGGTGAGGACGTACCGGCGTCCGTACGCATCCGGCTCGGCGAGCCTGGTCAGGACCCCGCTGTGGACCAGGGAGCGGGTCAGCCGCAGGGCCCGCCGGGCGAGCTTGAGCTGGGTGCGCCGCTCCTCGTGGTTGTCCATGGTGATCCGGCGCATCACCTCGAAGGCGTCCTCGTCGCGGGCCACGACGTTGAGGATCATCGAGTTGTCGACCTTCATCTTGCTCTGCAGCGGCTCGGGGGCGCCGTCGACGAGCTTGGTGAAGGTGGCCTCGGTCCACACCACGGTGCCCTCGGGCGGCTTCTTGAGCTGGGCCTTGGAGTTCTTCTTGCCGGCCTTGCGGCGCTCCTCGGACTTCGCCTTGGCCTTCTCGTTCTCGATGATGTGCTCGGGGGCCTGGACGACGACGTAGCCCTGGGTGTCGAAGCCCGCCCGGCCGGCGCGGCCGGCGATCTGGAGGAACTCCCTGGTCCGCAGGATGCGCTGGCGGCGGCCGTCGAACTTGGCCAGGCCGGTGAAGAGGACCGTACGGATCGGAACGTTGATGCCGACGCCGAGGGTGTCGGTGCCGGCGATGACCTTGAGCAGGCCTGCTTGGGCGAGCTGCTCGACCAGGCGCCGGTAGCGGGGAAGCATGCCGGCGTGGTGGACGCCGATGCCCTTCCTGAGGAGCTTGGCCAGGGTCTTGCCGAACCCGGCGGCGAACCGGACCGGCTCGAGCCGCTTGGCGATCTGGTCCTTCTCCTCGGTGGAGAGCTTGAGCCAGCCGGCGTTGAGCAGCGAGGTGCCGTGGGTGACGGCGTCCTTCTGGGTGAAGTGGACGACGTAGACCGGCGCCTGGCCGGTGGTGACGAGCTCCTCGAGGGTCTCCTGGAGCGGTGTCAGCCGCCAGTCGAAGGTGAGCGGAACGGGTCGTTCCGCCTGGTCGACGAGGACGGTGTCGCGGCCGTTTCGCCGGGTGATGTCCTCGGCCAGCGCGCTGGTGTCACCGAGAGTGGCGGAGAGGAGCAGGAACTGGGCCTGCGGGAGCTCGAGCAGCGGCACCTGCCACGCCCAGCCGCGGTCGGGCTCGCCGTAGTAGTGGAACTCGTCCATGATGACGAGCCCGACATCGGCATGCTTGCCTTCGCGGAGCGCGAGATTGGCGAGCACCTCGGCGGTGCAGCAGATGATCGGGGCATCGGCGTTGACGCTCGCGTCGCCGGTGAGCATGCCGACGTTCTCGGCGCCGAAGGTCTCCACGAGGTCGAAGAACTTCTCGCTGACCAGAGCCTTGATCGGCGCGGTGTAGAAGGAGACCTTGTCCTCGGCCAGCGCCGCCGCATGGGCCCCCGCCGCCACCAGCGACTTCCCCGAACCGGTCGGCGTCGCCAGGATGACGTTGTCGCCGGCGAGGATCGACATGATCGCCTCGTCCTGGTGGGGGTAGAGGCTGCGGCCGCTCCCCTCGGCCCAGGTCACGACCGCCTCGTAGACGTCGTCGGGGCTCGCTCCGACCTTGGGGATCCAGTCGCCGGGTTTGGTCGAATCTGCAGACGCTGTCACAGGGCCCTCGGGTGTGCGGTCGCGAAGACCTCTCGGAGATTGTCCACGGTGACAAGAGTGTAGATCTGCGTCGTGGTCACCGACGCATGGCCCAGCAGCTCCTGCACGACACGTACGTCGGCACCGCCGTCCAGCAGGTGGGTGGCGAAGGAGTGGCGCAGGGTGTGGGGCGAGACGTCCTTGTGGATCCCGGCGCGCTCGGCGGCACGGGTCAGGACGGTCCAGGCGGATTGACGGGAGAGGCGGCCGCCGCGGGCGTTGAGGAAGAGCGCGCCTCCGGAGCGTGCGGCCGCGAGATCGGGACGGGCCCGGGTCAGGTAGGCCTCGACCGCCTCGATGGCGTAGGAGCCCACCGGGACGATCCGCTCCTTGCCGCCCTTGCCGCGCAGCAGGACGACATGGTCGACCCGGTCGAGGTCGTCGACGTCGAGGCCGACCGCCTCGGAGATACGGGCGCCGGTGCCGTAGAGCACCTCGAGCAGGGCCCGGTCGCGCAGAGCGAGCGGGGTGCCGGGTGCGCCGGCCGCTTCCAGGATCACCTCCACGTCGGCCAGCGGGAGTGCCTTGGGGAGCCGCTTCTCCGCGCGCGGGGGCTTCACGTGACCGGCCGGGTTCGCCTCGACCATCCCGTCGGCCACGGCGAACTTGTGGAACCCGCGCACCGCGACGACCGTGCGCGCCGCGGAGGTCGCGCTGAGCGCCGGGTGCTCCTCGCTGCCTTCGCGCAGGTGTGCCAGGAACCCCGACACCGTCGCCTCCGAGACCCCGGTGAGGTCATCGACGCTCTGCTGGGCGAGGAACTCGGCGTACCTTCTCAGGTCGCGCCGGTAGGAGGACAGCGTGTTCGCCGCGAGGCCCCGCTCGACGCTGAGATGGTCGAGATACGTACGCATCGCGTGCTCCACCTTCGTCACCCTGCCCATCCAACCAGCCGAGTCGGCTCGTCGTGACCAAACACACCGCCGAGTCGGCTCGTCATGACGAGCCGACTCGGCGGGGTTGTGTGTCAGAACGCGCCGACTCGGGCTCAGGCCAGGACGGTCTCCAGCGCGATCGAGTCGATGCCGACCGCCTCACCGACGGGGGCGTTGGTGAGCTGGCCGGCGTGGGTGTTGAGGCCCTTGGCGAGCGCGGCGTCGTCGCGCAGCGCCTGGGTCCAGCCCTTGTTGGCGAGCGCGACGGCGTACGGCATCGTCGCGTTCGTGAGCGCGTAGGTGGAGGTGTTGGGGACCGCACCGGGCATGTTGGCCACGCAGTAGAAGGTCGAGTTGTGGACCTGGTAGGTCGGGTCCGCGTGGGTGGTGGCGTGGGAGTCCTCGAAGCAGCCGCCCTGGTCGATGGCGATGTCGACGAGCACCGAGCCGGGCTTCATCCGCGAGACCAGCTCGTTGGTGACCAGCTTCGGGGCGGCCGCGCCCGGGATCAGCACGGCGCCGATGACCAGGTCGGCCTGGAGCACCTGCTCCTCGAGCGCGAGCTTGTTGGACGCGAGCCCGTGGACCTGGTTGGAGTAGCGCCAGAAGGACATCCGCAGCTTCTCCAGGTCGGTGTCCAGCAGGGTGACGTCCGCGCCCATCCCCAAGGCGATGTTGGCGGCGTTCTGGCCGGAGACACCGGCACCGATGATGACGACCTTGGCGTTGGCGACACCGCCGACGCCGCCCATCAGGGTGCCGCGGCCACCCTGCGCCTTGAGCAGGTTGTAGGCGCCGACCTGGGGCGCCAGGCAGCCGGCGACCTCCGACATCGGGTAGAGCAGCGGCAGCGCCCGGTTGGGCAGCTCGACGGTCTCGTACGCGATCGCGGTGACCTTCTTGGCCAGCAGCTCCTGGGTCAGCGGCTTGTCGGCGGCCAGGTGGAGGTAGGTGAACAGGGTCAGGCCCTCGCGCAGGCGGTGGTACTCCTCCGCGACCGGCTCCTTGACCTTCAGCACCAGCTCGGCGTTGCCCCAGGTCTCGTCTGCGTCGCCGAGGATCTTGGCACCGACCGCGGCGTAGTCGTCGTCGGAGATCGAGGAGCCGACGCCGGCACCTGCCTGGACGAAGACCTCATGGCCGTTGGCCACCAGCTCGTGGACGCCCGAGGGGGTGATCGCCACCCGGTACTCGTGGTTCTTGACTTCCTTGGGTACGCCGATTCTCATGTCTTCCCCTGAATGTGGTGGTCCGTGGGTCTACGGGTCAGCCGGATGTTCGCCGCCTGACGCGGCATGTCTAACCCGGTGTGGCGCAAGTCACCAAAACCACGTCGACCGGTCCTGACCAGACCCCCTGATCAGACTCTGCCACGAGACTTGAGGGCGTCGTAGGCAAGCACCGCCTGGACGACCGGCGAGTCGGTCGCCCGGCCGCTCAGCACGGCTTCCAGGAGCTCCTCGAACGGCACCCAGTGGATGGTCATCTCGGCCTCCTCGTGCTCGAGCTCGAAGCCGTCACGGTCCGTCGCGGTCAGGCCGCGGGCGAGGAAGAAGTGGTGGATCTCCTCGGTGATCCCGGGCGTGGCGTAGGTCGAGAGCAGCGGCGTCCATTCGGCCGCCTCGTGGGCCACCTCCTCGCGCAGCTCGCGCACGGCGACGTCGAGCGGGTCCTCGCCGGGATAGTCGATCAGGCCGGCCGGGAGCTCGACGAAGCGCCGCTTGGCGGGATGGCGGTACTGGGTGATGACCAGGGCGCGCTCGTCCTCGTCCAGCGCCAGCACGACCGCGGCGCCCGGGTGCTCGATGACCAGGCGCCGGAACGGCTCCTCGTCGAGATGCTCGGGCCGGTTGATCCAGTCGGCGCGCAGCGCCACCACCCACCCGTCGCGGTGGAGGTCCTCGGTCTTCGTCACCGGCCATGACTCGGCGGCATCCCAACGCAGCTCACTCATGTCCCGACCCTATCCATCGGCCGCATCCATCGGCCGCGCGACGTAAATACGCCACGCCCTCACCGGAGGGACTGTACGGTCCTACGTCATGACGGCTGAGAACGCGACCCTTTCACTGACCTACGAGGAGGCGGCCGCGCGGGCCGCCACGGTCATCGTCGAGCGCTACGACATCTCGCTCGACATGACCGGGCTGCTGGAGGGCGAGACGCTCTCCAGCGTCTCCACGATCTCCTTCTCCGCCACCCCTGGCGCGAGCACGTTCGTCGACTGCGTGGCCGAGGTCTCGGCCGCCACGCTCAACGGCACCGCCCTCGATCTCGCCACGATCAGCGCCGGACGGATCCCGCTCGAGGACCTCGCCGAGACCAACACCCTGGTCGTGACCGCCTCCCAGTCCAACACCGCCGCCTCCGAGGGCGTGCTGCGCACCGTCGACCCCTCCGACGGCAACGTCTATGTGTGGACCTCTTTCGAGCCCGACGACGCCCGCCGGTTGTGGGCCTGCTTCGACCAGCCCGACCTCAAGGCGGTGCACGGGTTCACCGTGACCGCGCCGGACCAGTGGACCGTGCTGTCCAACTCGGCGCCCGCGGAGGTCTCCGACCCGGCGGCCGGTGCGCGGACCTGGGTCTTCGAGGACACTCCCCCGCTCTCGACGTACGTCGTGGTGGTCAACGCCGGGCCGTTCGTCGAGGTTCGCGAGGAGCGCGGCGGCTACGACCTGGGGCTCTATGCCCGCCAGTCGCTGGCGAGCCAGCTCGAGCGGGACCGCGAGGAGATCCTCGACGTCACCGAGCACGGGCTGGCCTGGTTCGGCACCAAGTTCGGGATGCCGTTCCCGCAGCGACGCTACGACCAGATCTTCGTGCCCGACATGGGCGGCGCGATGGAGAACTGGGGCGCGGTCACCCACAGCGACATGTTCCTCTTCCGCACGGCGCCGACCCACGCCGACCGCACCGAGCGCACCAACGTGATCCTGCACGAGATGGCCCACATGTGGTTCGGCGACCTGGTCACGATGCGCTGGTGGGACGACCTGTGGCTCAACGAGGCCTTCGCCTCGTGGGCGGCCGTGTGGGCCTCGGCCGCGCTCCCCGAGTACGCCGACGTGTGGGCCTCGATCGCGCTGACCGAGAAGAAGGCGGGCTACGACATCGACGCGACGCCCGCCACCCACCCGATCCGCGGGGTGGTTCCCAGCGTCGAAGTCGCGATGGCCAACTTCGACGCGATCACCTACATGAAGGGCCAGGCCGTGCTCCAGCAGCTGCACGCCTACATCGGCGAGGAGGCCTACCTGGCCGGGCTGCAGGCCTACTTCGCCGAGCACGCCTACGGCAACACGGTTCTCTCCGACCTCATGGGCGCGTTCGGCGCCGCGGCGGGCAAGGATCTCTCCGCCTGGACCACCGCGTGGCTCGACCACGCCGGCACCGACGTGATCACGCTCGCAGACGGCAAGGTCTCGGTCACCGGCGCCGACGGGACCGTACGTCCGCACCGGCTCGACATCGCCTCCTACGACGCCTCCGGCGCGCTGCTGGCGACCACCCCGGTCACCGTGGCGGGCGAGCCCGTCGCGGTCTCGCTCCCCGAGGCCGCCGCCCACCTGGTCAACGCGACCGACGTGACCTTCGCGGCCGTGCGCTCGGACGAGGCCAGCGAGGCCTGGCTCGGCCAGAACGCCGGTCTGCTGCCCGACGCGGTGGCGCGGGCGGTCGCGGTCAACAGCGCCTGGTCCGCCCTGTTCCGCGGCGAGATCGCCGGTCCTGAGGTCGTCTCGCGCGTCCTCTCGGTCCTCAAGCGCGAGCGCAACCCGCAGGTCACCGGCGAGTTCCTGGGCATGGCCGTGACCGCCGCCGAGCTGTGGACGGCGCCCGAGCAGGTCGCTGAGCAGCGTGCGCTGGTCGCCGAAGCGGCCGCGGCGCTCGCCGAGGACCCGGCCAACCGCGACACCGCTCTTCGCGTCCTCGCCGCGCACGCGTCCACGCCCGAGCAGCTCGCGCTCGCCGAGCAAGGGGCCGCCGAGGACGTACAGGTGGCCTGGCGCCTGCTCGGCCGGCGTGCCGAGACGGGCGACTACGACGCCTCGGCGGTCGCCGCGCTCGAGGAGCGCGACCCGGACCCCGAGTCGTGGGTCAGCGCCTTGGCCGTACGCACCGCACAGCCGCTCGCAGAGGCCAAGGAGGAGGCCTGGCAGGTGACCATGATCGAGCGCCGGCTGCCCCGCACCGACAGCGCGTACGCGTTGAGCTCGGCGTTCTGGCGGCCCGGCCAGGACGAGGTCCTGGCGTCGTACGCCCAGCGCTATCTCGAGGCCGTGCGCGAGATCCGCGGCGGCGGGCTGCTCGCCTACGGGCTCCAGCTGCGGTTCTACCCTGCCCAGGCCGGTGAGGACGTCGCCGCCACCGCACGGGCTGCCTGTGAGGGCGACACGCTGGTGCCGTTCGTACGCCAGACGATCATCCGCCAGGCCGACGTGCACTCACGGCAGGTCGCGGCCCGCGCGCTCTAGCCACCAGGCCCGACCAGCCTAAAACCCGCCGAGTCGGCTCGTCATAACGAGCCGACTCGGCGGGTTTTTCGGTCAGGATGAGCCGACTCGGCGGCGGCGGGGCTCAGGCGTCGGCGGGCTCGGGGAGCTCGACGTCGCTGATGTCGCTGACCTCGCGGCGCAGGTTGGTCTCGTCGATCGGGAACCGCTGCTCCTTCTGCCGGTCCAGGGCCGCCTTCACCAGCCCGGCGAAGAGCGGGTGGGGGCGGGTCGGCCGCGAGCGGAGCTCGGGGTGGGCCTGGGTGGAGACGTAGTAGGGATGTACGTCCCGGGGCAGCTCGACGAACTCGACGAGCTGGTTGTCGGGCGAGAGGCCGGAGAAGACCAGCCCGGCGTCCTCGAGCTGGTCGCGGTAGGCGTTGTTGACCTCGTAGCGGTGGCGGTGACGCTCCTCGATGGAGGTCTCGCCGTAGACCTCGGCCGCGATCGAGCCCTTCTTCAGCTCGGCCGGGTAGAGGCCCAGGCGCATGGTGCCACCGAGGTCGCCCGCGCCCTCGACGTACGCCTTCTGCTCCTCCATCGTCGCGATGACGGGCTCGGGGGTCTCGGCGTCGAACTCGGTGGAGTCGGCCTTCTCCAGGCCGAGCACGTTGCGGGCGTACTCGATGACCATGCACTGCAGGCCCAGGCACAGGCCGAGCGTGGGGATCTGGTGGGTGCGGGTGTAGGTCAGCGCGCCGAGCTTGCCCTCCAGGCCACGGATGCCGAAGCCGCCGGGGACGCAGACGGCGTCGACGTCGTGGAGGTTCTTGGCGGCGCCCTCGGGGGTCGCGCACTCATCCGAGGGGATCCAGCGGATGTTGACCTTGGCCTCGTTGGCGAAGCCGCCGGCGCGCAGCGCCTCGCCCACGCTCAGGTAGGCGTCGGGGAGGTCGATGTACTTGCCGACCAGGCCGATGGTGAGCTCTTCCTTGGGGTGGTGCACCCGGCGGAGCAGGTCCTCCCACAGCGCCCAGTCGACGTCGCGGAAGGGCAGGTCGAGCTTGCGCACGACGTAGGCGTCCAGGCCCTCGCGGTGGAGCACCTTGGGGATGTCATAGATGCTCGGCGCGTCGGCGGCGGTCACCACGGCGTCCTCGTCGACGTCGCACATGAGCGCGATCTTGCGCTTGATGCCCTCGGGCAGCTCGCGGTCGGCGCGGCACACGATCGCGTCGGGCTGGATGCCGATCTGGCGCAGCGCCATCACCGAGTGCTGGGTCGGCTTCGTCTTGAGCTCCTTGGACGGGCCGATGTAGGGCACCAGGGAGACGTGGACGAAGAAGACGTTGTCGCGGCCGAGGCGCTGGCGCACCTGGCGGGCGGCCTCGAGGAACGGCAGCGACTCGATGTCGCCGACGGTGCCGCCGATCTCGGTGATCACCACGTCGATCTCGGGACCGTGCATGGCCAGGACCCGCTCGGAGATCTCGTCGGTGATGTGCGGGATCACCTGGACGGTCTCGCCGAGGTAGTCGCCGCGGCGCTCCTTGGCGATCACGTTGGAGTAGACCTGCCCGGTGGTCACGTTGGCGTGGCCGACCAGGTCGGTGTCGAGGAACCGCTCGTAGTGGCCGATGTCGAGATCGGTCTCGGCACCGTCGTTGGTCACGAAGACCTCACCGTGCTGGAACGGGTTCATCGTGCCGGGGTCCACGTTGAGGTACGGGTCCAGCTTCTGCATGGTCACGCTCAGGCCACGCGAACGGAGAAGGCGGCCGAGGGACGATGCCGTCAGGCCCTTTCCCAATGAGGAGGCGACGCCCCCGGTGACAAAAATGTGCTTGGTCAAGCTCGCCGACTTCATGGGCCTCAATCCTATCAATGCTTCAGCAGGCCACCGAAACCTGACGCACCGAAATCGCCACCTTGTTGGCTGGTCTGTCGAGCCAGCGCGAGCGGAGCGGCGATCTGACCGGTGGTCGTCTCGATGCCGTCGACCGACGCGAACCAGCCCGGCCAGTCGTTGGCGCGGAGCGTCTCGAGGTCCTCGGATCCTGTGGGTGCCGTCACGACCAGGCCTTTCGCGGTCGCGCCGAGGCCCTCGACCAGGCCCTCGACGGCGGTCGTGTCCTCGCTGTCCTCGCCGAGGACGACCACGACCAGGCCTGCTGGTCCGGTCGGTCGTCCCTGGGCCTTGACCAGGTCGCCGGTGAGCAACGCCACAGCGGCGGTCTTGGCAGGCTGGTCGAACGCTGCGGGCGGCTTGGTGCCGGCGTAGGTCTCTCCGATCACCTGGCCCATCCGCTGATAGGTCGCCTTCCCCGCGTCGCCGCGGCCCAGCTGCTTGACCAACTGAGTGGCCAGGCTGTCGACATACTGCTTGCGGTCGGGGTCGAGCAGATTCGGTCGTACGTCGAGCACCCCCGTCGTCTCGCCGCCGGCCGCCTCGATGTTGCCGGCGAGCGCGGCGACCGCCTTCTGGTCCGATCCGGGGAGGGTGACCACGGCGACCTTCTGGCCGGTGAGCCGGCCGGGAAGGAGCGCGTCGCCGGCCTCGGCGACGAATTGGGCCTCGGCGCTCTGCTGGGGATCCTTCGCGCCCTTCGTCTCGCTCTCGCCGGAGGTGGGGCTCGCCGCGGCCCCGTCGCCGGCTCTGCTCACGATTCCGACCCCGACCGCGGTGAGGTCGTGGTCGGCCGCCCAGATGCCGGCGGGTACGCCGATCGCCAGCGCCGTCATGGCGGCCAGCGCCGGGAGGACGAGACGACGGCTGCGGGACACCTTGCGGCGCACCTGCGGGACCGCCGATGCGTCGATCAGTGTCGGGCCGAGGGCGAGCCGGGTCAGGTAGGTGCCGGCCAGGCCGGGGCGCTGGTCCTCGAGGAAGTCGGTCAGCGTGGTGCTCAGCCCGGCCCCGACCACCAGCGAGGGGTGCTGGGCGTAGGCGACCAGCAGCGCGGCGTCCTCGGGGGCGAGAGCGGACTCGAACCGCTTCGGCTGCACGCCGATCCGGTCGAGGAGATCGGTGGCGTTCTCGCTCGCGGAGGCGCCGGGCGCGAGGACGACCTCGGCGGCGCTGGTGAGCAGCTTCGGTTCGGGGTAGGTGTCGGTATCGGGGCCCAGGACGATCACGGCGTGACGTACCTGCTTCTTGGTCAGCCGCTTGGCCGCGTGACCCACCGCGATGACGGCGGGGCGCTGCTCGCGCAGGAAGCCGGCGAGGTCGTCCAGGAGCCGGCCCAGGTCAGGATGGTCGGCGATCACGACGACGGGCCGGCCGGCCAGCGGCGTGTCCAGAGGGGGTACGCCGTTGCCGTGCAGCAGCACCTCCTCCTCGCGCTTGAGCAGCTCGCTGCTGTTGTGGGTGAAGAGCTCCAGGTGGGAGCTCAGGCCACGCTTGGCGTCCTCGAGGTCGTGGTCGAGGGAGTCCTGGTCGAGCGCACGGCCCGAGGTCAGCAGCTGCTCGCCGTCGAAGACCTCGCCGTCGAGGATCCGGGCCTTCCGCCCGTCGACCAGCTTCTCCAGGCCCGCCTCGCCGATCTTGTCGATCAGCTCGATCCCGGCGTCGGCCAGCGTCTGCGGGCCCCGGTTCGGGTAGCGGCCCGAGACCATCGGCTGCGCGTTGACCACGGCGATCACGCCCTTGGCGACGATCGCCAGCGCGGTGCTCCGGTCCAGGTCGACGTGGTCGATGACCGCGATGTCGCCCTCTTTGAGCCGCGGGATCAGCGCCCTGGTCGGTCGCCCCGAGCGGAGCGTGCCGCGGATGCCCGGGAGTACGGAGGGAATCTGGCGAGTAGGCAGTCTCATGTCCCGCCAATCCTCCCCCGGCATCGCGTTGGGTCCCCGGATCTCCCATCCGGCGAGTCGGTGGTTGTGACGGCCGAATGCGTACGTTTGGCGGGGCGAGTCGGTAGTTGCGGCGTGTGTCGTTCGCCACAACTACCGACTCGGGTCGCCGGAACTGAGGTTTCGGCGGGATCAGACCTTCGCCGCGCGGGCCACCTCGAGCAGCTCACGGGCGTGCGCGATGGCGGTGTCGGAGGCCGTCAGGCCGGCCAGCATGCGGGAGAGCTCGCGCTCGCGGGACTCGTCGTCGAGGACGCTCAGGCCGGAGCTGGTGACCACGCCGTCGCTGGTCTTCTCGACCGCGACGTGGTGATCGGCGAAGGCGGCGACCTGGGGCAGATGGGTGACGACCAGGACCTGGGCGGTGCGGGCCAGGTGGGCGAGGCGACGGCCGATCTCGACCGCGGCGGTGCCGCCGACACCGGCGTCGACCTCGTCGAAGACGAAGGTCGGGACCGGGCTGGTCGCCGCCAGGACCACCTCGATCGCCAGCATCACCCGGGAGAGCTCACCGCCGGAGGCACCCTTGTGGAGCGGGCGGGGCTCCGAGCCGGTGTTGGCCGCCAGCAGCAGCTCCACCTCGTCGAGGCCGTTGGAGCCGTAACGCAGCCAGCGTCCGGTCTTGCCGGATCCGACCTTCAGCGGTGCGTGCGCCTCTTCCTCGGAAGCAGGCGCGTCGGTCTCCTTCTGGCGTACGTCGACCACCAGCCGGGCGTGCGGCATGGCCAGTCCGGTGAGCTCGTCGCTGACCGCCTCGGCCAGGGCTCCGGCCGCGTCGGTGCGGGCGTCCGACAGCGCCAGGCCGGCCTCGGCCAGGGCTGCTCGCAGCCTGGTCCGGTCGGCGCGGAGCTCCTCGATCCGGTCGTCGTCGGAGTCGAGCTCGAGCAGGCGCTTGGCGCCGGTCTCGGCCCAGGCGAGCACCTCGTCGATGGTCTCGCCGTACTTCCTGGTCAGCGCGGTCAGCGCCGCGCGGCGCTCGGAGACCACGGACAGCCGGGCCGGGTCGGTCTCGATCGCGGTCGCGTAGGAGGCGACGTCGGCGGCCAGGTCGGAGAGCAGGTAGGAGACCTCGGCGAGGCGGTCGGCCAGGGAGGCGGCGTCGGGGTCGTGATCGCGCACGCCGTCGAGGGCTTGGCGGGCGGCCGAGATGGCGCCCAGCGCATCGGGGGCGTCGATCTCCGAGGAGAGCGCCTCGCGAGCCTGCTCGGCGGCGGTGCGCAGCGTGTCGGCGTAGCCGAGCTTCTCCTCCTCCTGGGCGAGGGTGACATCTTCGCCGGACTCCGGCGAGACCTCCTCGACCTCACCGAGGCCGAAGCGGAGCAGATCGGCCTCCTGCGCCCGCTCACGGGCGTGGGTGGTGACCTCGTCGAGCTCTCGCTCCACCTTCTGGAGCTCGGCGTGGATGTCGCCGTAGGCCGCGATGAGCTTGGCGACCGCCTCGCCGCCGAAACGGTCCAGCGAGTCGCGCTGGGCGCGCGGCTGCAGCAGCCGGTGCTGGTCGGACTGGCCGTGGACGGCGACCAGCGGGGAGGTCACCGAGCCGAGGGTCGCGACCGGGACGGTCGCTCCCCCGACGTACGCCCTCGCCCGGCCTTCGGCGGCAACGGTGCGGGCCACCAGGACGCGGCCCTCCTCGACCTCTCCCCCGGCCTCCTCGGTCGCCTCCACGACGCCGGGCAGCAACCGGGCGTCGATGACGCCCTCGACCCGGGCGGCCTTCTTGCCCTTGCGGACCGAGCCGGCGTCACCGCGGCCGCCGAGCAGCAGCCCGAGCGCGGTCACGATCATGGTCTTGCCCGCGCCGGTCTCACCGGTCACCACGGTCAGTCCCGGTCCGAGCTCCAGGGTCGAGGACTCGATGATCCCGAGTCCGGAGATCCTGATCTCCTCAAGCATTCTCGCCTCCGTTCATCCTGAACGGACGCCGTTCCGCGGCGCCTCGCCATCCCTCCACAGACAGTCCGAACTTCCGCACCAGACGATCCGTGAACGGAGCCTGGTGCAGGCGGACGAGTCTGACAGGCTCCACCCCCCGGGTGACCTCGATCCGGGCGCCCGGGCCCAGGTCGTAGGAACGTCGGCCGTCGCACCAGAGCACGCCGACGCCGTCGGCGCGGGAGATGACCTCGACGGCCAGCACCGAGGTCGGCGCCACCACCATCGGTCTGGCGAAGAGGGCGTGGGCGCTGATCGGGGTCAGCAGCAGCGCCTCGACGCCCGGCCACACGACCGGGCCGCCCGCGGAGAAGTTGTAGGCCGTCGAGCCGGTCGGGGTCGCGCAGACGACGCCGTCGCAGCCCCACCTCGACAGCGGCCGGCCGTCGATCTCGACGACGACCTCGAGCATCCGCTCGCGCGCGGCCTTCTCGACGCTGGCCTCGTTGACCGCGAACGTACGGAAGACCTTCTGACCGTCCTCGAAGACGCTGACCTCGAGCGCGAGCCGGTCCTCGGAGGTGTAGCGACGCTGCACGATCGCCTCGATCGTCGACTCGACGTCGTCGTACTCCGCCTCGGCCAGGAACCCGACGTGTCCCAGGTTCACCCCGAGCACCGGGGTGCGGTGGGGCTGAACGATCTCGGCGGCGCGCAGGATGGTGCCGTCACCGCCGATCACCAGCGCCAGCTCGCAGTCGCGGCTGGCCTCGTGCTCCTCGGCGGCGAGCTCCAGCTTCGGTTCGTACGCAGCCGGGTCGATGCCCAGATCGGCGGCCTCGCTGGCCAGCACCCGGACCACGATGCCGTGCACCGCGAGCGACTTGGCACAGGCGAGGGCGACCTCGCGGGCCTCCTCACGCCCGGTGTGGATGAGCATGAGGACGCGCCGAACCTCGGCCGGGTCCACAGGCGCTGGGTCCACAGCAGGGGTCTCGGGCTCGCTCACGGATCAACCTTCTCAGACGGCACCGACACTTCCCCGCCTGCGGGGCTCTCCAGGCCGCGCTGCTCGCGTACGGCCTCCTCGATCTCGTCCTCGCTCACCGTGGCCTCGCCGCGGCGCAGCCACAGGAAGAACTCGACGTTGCCCGACGGGCCCGGGAGCGGGCTGGTGGTGACCGCGCGTGCGCCCCAGCCTCGCTTGGCGGCGGCCGCGGCGACGGCGTTGACGGCCTCGGCCCGCAGGGCCGGGTCGCGGACGACGCCACCCTTGCCGACCCGGTCCTTGCCGACCTCGAACTGGGGCTTGACCATCAGCGCCAGGTCGCCGTCAGGGCTGGTGACCCCGATCAGCGCGTCCAGGACGAGCGCGAGGGAGATGAAGGAGAGATCGCCCACGACGACGTCGACGGGTTCGCCGATCAGGTCGAGGGAGAGGTCGCGGATGTTGGTGCGGTCGTGGACGACGACCCGCTCGTCCTGCTGCAGCCGCCAGGCGAGCTGGCCGTAGCCGACGTCGACGGCGACGACCTGCTTGGCCTCGTTGCGCAGCAGTACGTCGGTGAACCCGCCGGTCGACGCACCGGCGTCGAGGCAGCGGCGGCCCTTGACCGAAAGTCCGAGCGGTTCGAACGCCGCCAGCGCTCCGGCGAGCTTGTGCCCGCCGCGAGAGACGAAGTCCGGACGGTCGGGGTCCTCGGTGACCACGATCGCGACGTCGGTGGTGACACCCGTGGCCGGCTTGGTGGCTCGGTTTCCCGAGACCGTGACCCGCCCGGCGGCGATCAGCTCGCTGGCGTGCTCGCGGGACCGGGCCAGCTTGCGCCGGACCAGCTCGGCGTCGAGTCGGAGGCGGCGAGGAGGCATGCGCTCGCCTCTCAGGGCTGGTCGGTCGGCTGGGGCTCGCCGGAGGCTGCGGCGATCCGGGCCATCGCGTCGTGGGCCCCGGTGTCGGGATCCAGGGCGCGGCGCAGCTCGGTGTGAGCGGCCTCGAAGACGCCGACGTGCTCGTTCAACGGAAGCTCGTCGAGCCGGTCGAGCGTCTCGAGCACCGCGTCGACGCGGGCGACACCGGTGTGCGGCGCCGTGCCGGCGCCACTCGGCGCGGCCGGGGCCTCGGCCGGAGTCTCGTCGAAGTACTGCTCGCTCATGAGGCTGAGACTACCGTCCCGTCGCCGGCATCCGGGCGAGGCGGCACGGCCTGTGCGCCGATCGTGGCCACCGCTCCCTTGGCGTCCCGGTGTGACCAGGCGCCGGCCGCGGCCACCCGCCACCAGTCGTCGGTGCTTCCTTCGCCGGTGACCCGCAGCTCGCCGTCGCGTACCTCTGCCGTCCAGCCGCCGAGCCGCGCGACCGTGCCGTCGATCTCCGGCGCCGAGTGGGCCTCCAACAGGCCTCCCAGGTCGGCGGAGATGTAGGACGGCCGCCGATGTGGTTCGGCCGCGACCAAGTCCTCGAGCCCGGTGACTCCGGTGAGCACCAGCAACGTGTCGATGCCGGCGTTGCGGCCGCCCTCGATGTCGGTGTCGAGCCGGTCGCCGACCATCAGCGGGTGATCGGCCCCGGTGCGCCGGATGGTCTCGTCCAGCAGTGGTCGCGACGGCTTGCCCGCCACGACCGGCTCGACGCCGGAGAAGCGGCGCAGGGTGTCGACCAGGACGCCGTGGCCTGGCGCGATCCCGTAGGCCGCGGGGAAGGTCATGTCGGTGTTGCTGGCGACCCAGAAGAGCCCGTCCTTGATCCGCACGGCCGCGCGCAGGATGTCCTTCCACAGCAGCTCGGGGTTGTATCCGGTGACGATCGCATCGGCGTCCTCGTCGACGGCCACCGGCACCAGGCCGGCGGCCTCGAGCGGCTCGCGCAGGCCGGCGGCACCCAGGTTGACGACCTTCGCCCCCGGGGCGAGCCGCTCGGCCAGGACACGCGCGGCGGCCTGCGCCGAGGTGACCACGTCCTCGGCGGTCGCCTCGATCCCGAGGTTGCGGATGTTCTCGGCGACCTTGGCCGGAGGCCGGGCGGCGTTGTTGGTGATGAACGCCAGCCTGAGCCCGGCCTCGCGTGCGGCGGCGAGCGACTCGGGGGCGCGCCGGACCGCTGAGCCGCCGATGTAGACCACACCGTCGAGGTCGAGCATCGCGACGTCATGGGCGGCGGCGAGCACCTGGGCTGAGCCCTTCAACTGATGGCCGGTCAGCACACGAAGTTCCTTCTCTGAGTCGGGGGTTCGGCGAATGGCACCAGTGTGACCCTACGATGTGCGGATGGACGATACGGGTGTGGTCAGGGCGCCGTACCTCGGGCGTCCGCTGCGCCTGGAGCCATTTCGAGCGCTCTCGTTGGCACCTTCGCGGATCGGGGACCCGACCTCCGCGCGGCTCTACTCACGTCCCTATCGGGGGGTCGCCTCCCGGATCAGCTCATGGCTGGCGCGTGGCGATCTGCGCCAGCACCAGGACCTCGCGCTCTACCTCCACGAGTACACCGCAGCCGGGATCACCGTGCGTGGCGTCGTCGGGATCCTCGACGTCTCCCACCGCACCGACGACCCAGGTCAGGCCGCGGTCATCCCCCACGAGGGCGTACGCACCGCCCAGGCCGAGCAGCTCGCCTCACGGATGCGGCAGATGCGGGTGCACCCGGCGCCGATCCTGCTCACCTACCACGCGCCCGACGGGGTCGCAGCCCTGCTCGACCGGGTGCAGAGCGGCACTCCCGAGGAGCAGTACGACGACCACGGCGGCCAGCACCACCGCGTCTGGGCGATCACCGACGAGGCGCTGATCGCTCAGCTGCGCACCGCCTGGGCGAGCCAGCAGGCATTGATCGCCGACGGGCACCACCGCTACGCGGCCTACGCCGAGCTCCAGGGTCTCGCTGAGCCCGGCGACGGCGCCGCGACCGACTTCGGTCTGGCGATGCTCATCGACCAGGACGACACGCCGTTGCAGCTCGGAGCGATCCATCGGGTCCTGGCCGGGGTGAACCTGCGCGACCTACGGGCCGCGGCCGAGTCCGTCGGCGCCGAGTGGACCGCCGGCGGTCGCGACGCCGCTCTGAGCAGGCTCGGACCCGGTGTCATCGTGCTCAGCGACGGCCGTGGCTGGGCCACCCTCGACGTGGACACCGCCAAGAGTCCGATCACCGGCGATGTCGGCTATCTGCACGACCTCGTTCTCCCGGAGCTGCGCCGGCAGCCGTCGCGGGTGCTGCACGCCCACCAGGTCGACGCCGCACTGAAGCGGGCCCGCCCGGGGCGCGACGTCGCCGTGCTGCTGGCTGCGCCGAGCTTCGACACCATCCTCTCCTCCGCCTCGATCGGGAAGCTGCTTCCCGAGAAGGCGACCTCCTTCCAGCCCAAGCCGCACCCTGGCGTGCTCATCCGTCTCTTGGACTCGGCGCGGCTGGAGAAGTCGCGTCACTAGCTGGCCTGCCTGGTCGCTGCGGCCGCTCTGCTCACCCGTCTGGCCGAGGACACCTCCACCTCGGTCATCGACTGCAGCCGGCCGCCGGTCTTGAAGAACCGGCGACGCAGGGAACCGTTGACCTCGATGACATCTCCGACCTGCCAGGTCATCGCCGCGCGGCGGACCCGGGCTACCCAGGTGTGACACTCGAGCGCGTCGATCTGCACCCGGGTCCCCCGGCGTTTGTCGCGTGGCCTGTTCACGACCACCCGGAACGCGGTCAGCTGATCTCCGCTCGGCAGCTCCTTCTCCTCCGCGGCCAGCGACAGCCGACCGATCAACCGGACCTCGTTGACCGTCGCCAGCCCGCCGGCCGGCCCCGTCCGCTCGCCATCGTCGGGTGATGGCTCCTTTTCTACCCTTGCGACCGTCATCTCGATCACCTCCGACCACCATCCTGATCAGGGGCACCGACAGTTCCGCCCTGGCCTGTGCGGCCTGTGGAGAACCGCGGTCCGAACCGGGCCTGTGGACGGTCATCGGCCCGTCCGGCTGGCTCTCAGCGGGCTTTCGCCGGCCGGTAGGGCGAGACCGACGGGTCACCGGAGACCCAGAACCGCCAGGGTCGGTTCGGAGCGAGACGCAGCCCGACCCGGGGCCCAGCGGCCACCTCGATCTGCGCCCACGTCTCGGCCGGCGCCAGGTCCAGCTCGAAGTCGCTGGTCCCGTTCAGGGTGAGGTCGATCCCGAGCGCCGAGCAGAGTCGCGCCGGTCCGCGGGCGAGATCGACGTCGCGTACGGGTCCACGTCGCGCCCGGGCGGTCTCGATCCCCTCGATCACCTCGCCGGCACGCAGCAGGATGGCCCCGGGCTCGCCCTCCGGGTGGCAGACGAGGTTGGCGCAGTGGTGCATGCCGTAGGTGAAATAGACGTAGAGGCGCCCCGGCGGACCGAACATCACCCGGTTTCGGTTCGTCTCGCCCCGGAAGGCGTGCGAGCCGGGGTCGTCGGCCGCGTACGCCTCCACCTCGGTGAGCCGCACCTTCACCCCGTCGAAGGACAGCGTCGCCCCGAGGAGACGCGGAGCGGTCTCCTCGGGGCGCTGGTCCAACAGGCTCGTGAGCACTACGAGGGACGGAACCCGGCTGCCTTGGCCCGGAGCTCGGCGAGCTGCTCGGCGACCCGGTCGGGCGCCGTACCGCCACGGCCGTCGCGGGACGCGACCGAGCCCTCGATGGTCAGCACCAGACGTACGTCAGGGGTGAGCGCCGGCGAGATCGTGGCGAACTCCTCGTCGGTGAGCGCGTCCAGCTCCACACCGCGCTTCTCCGCCGCCTGGACGCAGGCGCCGGCGAGCTCGTGCGCGATCCGGAAGGGGGTGCCCTGCCGGACCAGCCACTCCGCGATGTCGGTGGCCAGCGAGAACCCCTGAGGGGCGAGCTCGGCCATCCGCTCGGTGTTGTAGACCAGTGTCGCTACCTGACCGGTGAAGGCCGGGAGCAGCACCTCGAGGGTGTCCAGGGAGTCGAAGACCGGCTCCTTGTCCTCCTGCAGATCGCGGTTGTAGGCCAGCGGCAGCGCCTTGAGCGTGGTCAGCAGCCCGGTCAGGTTGCCGACCAGGCGTCCGGCCTTGCCGCGGGCGAGCTCGGAGATGTCGGGGTTCTTCTTCTGCGGCATGATGCTCGAACCTGTCGACCAGGAGTCGTGCAGCGTGACGAAGTCGAACTCCTTGGTCGCCCACAGGATGATCTCCTCGGCGATCCGGCTGATGTCGACGCCGATCTGGGCGCACACGTAGGCGAACTCGGCGACGAAGTCACGCGAGGCCGTCCCGTCGATCGAGTTCGCGCTCGACCCGGTGAAGCCGAGCTCGGAGGCGACCAGCTCGGGGTCGAGACCGAGCGACTGCCCCGCGAGCGCCCCGGACCCGTAGGGCGAGTCGCACACGACCCGCGCCCGCCAGTCGTCGAGCCGGTCGACATCGCGCAGCAGCGACCAGGCGTGGGCCATCAGGTGGTGGGAGAGCAGCACCGGCTGAGCGTGCTGGAGGTGCGTACGTCCCGGCATGATGCTGGGCCCACCCGGAAGGGCCATGTTCGCGTCGGCCTGCGCGGCGAGCGCGTCGATGAGATCGAGCACGAGCCCACGCAGCACCCGCTCGTGGTCGAGAAGGTAGCTCCGGAAGAGGGTCGCGATCTGGTCGTTGCGCGAGCGCCCGGCCCGCAGCTTGCCGCCGACGTCGGGACCGATCTCCTCGATGAGCAGCCGCTCCAGCGCACCGTGTACGTCCTCGTCGGAGGCAGCCGGCAGCAGCCGCCCGGCCGTGAACCGGTCGGCGAGGACGTCCAGACCCCGGTGGATCTCGTTCTCCTCGTCACCGGTGAGCAGCCCGGCCGCCCCCAGCGCCTTGGCGTGGGCGTGGGACCCGGCGATGTCGTAGAGCGCCAGCCGCCAGTCGAACTGTGTCGAGCGCGAGAGCGCCTCGAGCTCCGGCGAAGGACCACCGGCGAACCGGCCGCCCCAGAGCTTGCCCTCGTTGGTGGTGTTGGCAGGTGTGTTCGACATCAGTCGTTCCCAGCCTCCAGCGCCGCCTCGTCCAGGACGGTGTCGTCCAGGACGGACGCCTCGACCGGAAGAGCGGCCGGGAGCGGCTTGCCGTCCGTGGCGGCGATGCGGTCGAAGCCGCCGGCGGGCAGCTCGCCGAAGAGGGTGCCGTGCTCGACGAGCACCGTTCCCTGGTCCAGAGGGTGCCCGGCGTAGATCTCGAGCTTGGAGCGGGAGTCGGCGATGTCGAGGTTGCGCATGGTGAGCTGGCCGATGCGGTCGACGGGGCCGAAGGCGGCGTTCTCGACGCGCTCCATGGACAGCTTCTCCGGGTGGTAGGAGAAGTGCGAGCCCTCGGTGTTGAGGACCGTGTAGTCCTCGCCGCGGCGCAGGCGCAGGGTGACCGTGCCGGAGACGAGGGAGGCGATCCAGCGCTGGATCGACTCGCGCAGCATCAGCGCCTGCGGGTCGAGCCAGCGGCCCTCGTAGAGGAGCCGGCCGAGCTTGCGGCCCTCGTTGTAGTAGTTGGACATGGTGTCCTCGTTGTGCACGGCGTTGAGCAGCCGCTCGTAGGCCGCCCACAGCAGCGCCATGCCCGGCGCCTCGTAGATGCCGCGGGACTTGGCCTCGATGATCCGGTTCTCGATCTGGTCCGACATACCAAGACCGTGGCGGCCACCGATCGCGTTGGCCTCGTAGACGAGCTCCACGGCGGACGCGAAGGACTTGCCGTTGATCGCCACCGGGCGGCCCTCGACGAAGGTGACCGAGACGTCCTCGGTCTCGATGGCGACCGAGGGGTCCCAGAACTTCACGCCCATGATCGGCTCGACCGTCTCCAGCGAGACGTCGAGGTGCTCCAGCGTCTTGGCCTCGTGGGTGGCGCCCCAGATGTTGGCGTCGGTGGAGTAGGCCTTCTCGGTGGAGTCGCGGTAGGGCAGGTCGTGAGCGACCAGCCACTCCGACATCTCGTGGCGGCCACCGAGCTCGTGGACGAAGTCGGCGTCGAGCCACGGCTTGTAGATGCGCAGCTCGGGGTTGGCCATCAGGCCATAGCGGTAGAACCGCTCGATGTCGTTGCCCTTGAAGGTCGACCCGTCACCCCAGATGTTGACGTTGTCGGCCTGCATGGCGCGCACCAGCATGGTGCCGGTGACGGCACGCCCCAGGGGCGTGGTGTTGAAGTAGGCGCGGCCGCCGGAGCGGATGTGGAAGGCACCACAGGCGAGTGCGGCCAGGCCCTCCTCGACGAGCTGCGGCTTGATGTCGATGGCGCGGGCGATCTCGGCGCCATAGGCCATCGCGCGGTCCGGGACGCCGGAGATGTCGGGCTCGTCGTACTGCCCGATGTCGGCGGTGTAGGTGCACGGCACCGCGCCCTTGTCGCGCATCCAGGCGACCGCCACGGAGGTGTCGAGGCCTCCGGAGAAGGCGATGCCGACGCGCTCACCCTTGGGAAGGGAGGTCAGGACCTTGCTCACGAGATGTTGCTCCTTGCTCTGAAACTCATTGGCTCTGAAACTCTTAGATGTCTGTGGTCTTGCCGGCGAGGCTGAGGAAGCGGTTGACGAGTGCAGCGCCGCCCTTGGGCTCGCGGCCGATGACGAGCACGGTGTCGTCGCCGGCGATGGTGCCGAGGATGTCGGGATACTCGGCCCGGTCGATCGCGGAGGCGAAGTACTGGGCACCCCCTGCAGGAGTACGCAGCACCACGAGGTTCCCACTTCCATCGGCGCTCACCAACAGCTCTCGGGCGAGTCGCCCGAGCTTGCTCCGGCCGCTGGCCGACTCCCCCGGGGCCACCGCGGTGCGGTCACCGCCCTCACCGGGAACCGCATAGACGAGCGCACCGGAAGGTGCCCGCACCTTCACCGCGTCGAGCTCGTCCAGGTCACGCGAGAGCGTCGCCTGGGTGACGTTGACCCCGTGGGCGAACAGCACCTCGGAGAGCTCGGTCTGGGACCGGATCTCCTTGCCCCAGATGATGTCCACGATCAGGGACTGGCGCGCGCCTTTGGTAGCGGGCCGCTGGGTCTCGTTGGTAGTCATCGTCGCTCCCACAGGTAGGCCAGGATCGCCTTCTGGGCGTGGCGCCGGTTCTCCGCCTCGTCCCACACCAGGCTCCGCGGACCGTCGAGCACCTCGGCCTCGATCTCCTTGCCGCGGTAGGCCGGCAGGCAGTGCAGCACGACGGCTTCGGCATCGGCGTGGCCGAGCAGCTCGGTGGTGAGCGCGTAGGGCGAGAACACCGCGACCCGGGCGGCCGCCTCGCTCTCCTTGCCCATCGAGACCCAGGTGTCGGTGATGAGTACGTCGGCCCCGGCTGCCGCCGCGACCGGGTCCGCGGTCACCGTGACCGAGCCGCCGGTCTCCTCGGCGATCTCCTTGGCCCTGACCAGCACCTCAGCGTCGGGCGCATAGCCCTCCGGGGCGCCGAACCGGACGTGCATCCCGGCGATCGCTCCGGCCAGCGCCCAGGAGTTGCCCATGTTGCAGGCCGCATCGCCGAGGAAGGCCGCGGTCAGACCGGCCAGCGACCCCTTGTGCTCCTGCAGCGTCTGCAGATCGGCGAGCAGCTGGCAGGGGTGGAACTCGTCGGTGAGAGCGTTGACGACCGGAACCCCGGAGTGGGCGGCCATCTCCTCGATGTCGCTCTGCGCGAACGTACGCCACACGATCTCGCCCGCCTGCCGGCCGAGCACCCGGGCGACGTCGGCGACCGACTCCCGCTCGCCGATCCCGGCCAGGCGGCCGTCGACGAGCATCGAGTGGCCGCCGAGCTCGGCGATCCCGGAGGAGAAAGACGACTGCGTGCGCAGGGTCGGCTTGTCGTAGATCGTGGCCACGGTCACCGGACCGGCCAGCGGCTTGGCGGCGTAGGGGTCCTGCTTCATCGCCGCCGCGAGTGCCAGCACCTCGGCCTGCTCGGCCGGGGTGAGGTCGTCGTCGCGAAGGAAGTGTCTGGTCACTTCGCCCCCTCGGCTGATTCCTGGGCCGAGTCGAGGATCGCCGGCCAGGCGGCCAGGAGCGCCGCGGCGTCGTCCTCGGTGAGCACCAGCGGCGGGACGATCCGGATCCGCTCGGGCGTGGCGTTGTTGAGGATGAACCCGGCCTCCAGCGCGGCCGCGGCGACGGCGCCCGAGTCGAGGCCGGCGAGCACCACACCGATGAAGAGACCCTCACCGTCGACCCGCGCGACCCGGGGGTCGGCGGCGAGGCCGTCGCGCAGCTTCTGACCGAGCACGGTGACGTGCTCGAGGAGCCCGTCGGCCTCGATGGTCTCGATCACCGCGAGGCCGGCGGCGCAGGCGACCGGGTTGCCACCGAAGGTGGTGCCGTGGTTGCCGGGCTCGAAGAGCGTCGCGGCCCGGCCCAGACCGATGCAGGCACCGATCGGGAAGCCGCCACCGAGGCCCTTGGCGAGGGTGACGATGTCGGCGGTGACGCCGGAGGTCTCGTGGGCGAACCAGCGGCCGGTGCGGCCCAGACCGGACTGGACCTCGTCGAGCCAGAGCAGTGCGCCGTGCTCGTCGGCCACGGCCCGTGCGGACGCCAGGTAGTCGGCGGGCGGGACGATGACGCCGGCCTCACCCTGGATGGGCTCGAGGATGATCGCCGCGGTCTCGTCGGTCACCGCCGCGGCGAGCGCCTCGGCGTCGCCGTAGGGAACGAAGGTGACCTCGCCGGGCAGTGGCTCGAACGGCGCCCGGTAGGCCTCCTTGGCGGTCAGCGCCAGGGCACCCATCGAGCGGCCGTGGAAGGCACCCTGCGCAGCCACGATGTGCGTCCGCCCGGTGCGCCTGGTCAGCTTGAAGCCGGCCTCGTTGGCCTCGGTGCCGGAGTTGGTGAAGAACACCTTCCCGGTCTCGCCGCCGGGGACCCGGGCAAGCAGCGCCTCGGCCAGCTCGACCTGGGGCTGGGAGGTGAAGAAGTTGGAGACGTGGCCGAGCGAGGACATCTGGGAGGTCACCGCCGAGACCAGCGCCGGGTGGGCGTGGCCGAGCGCGTTGACGGCGATGCCGGCCAGCAGGTCGACGTACTCCTTGCCGTTCTCGTCCCACACGTGGGCGCCCTCGCCTCGGGTGAGGACCAGCTTGGGGGCGCCGAAGGTGTTCATCAGGGAGGCGGCGTAGCGCTCTCCATAGGTGGTCATCGGTCCAGCTCCCTTGCCTTGCGGGTCTTGGTGGTGACGCCGGGGAGCACCTGGGTGCCGACTCCCTCGGCGGTGAACAGCTCCAGCAGCACGGCGTGCTCGGCGCGGCCGTCGACGACAGTGGCGCGCTTGACGCCGCCCTTGACCGCCTCGAGACAGGCGCTCATCTTCGGGATCATCCCGCTGGCCAGGTCGGGGAGGATCCCCTCGAGAGCCTCGGGGCTGATCTCGCCGATGACCTCCTCGGGGTCGGGCCAGTCGAGGTAGAGGCCCTCGACGTCGGTGAGGACCAGCAGCTTCTCGGCGGCCAGCGCGATCGCCAGGGCCGAAGCGGCCCGGTCGGCGTTGACGTTGTAGATCGTCCCGTCGACGTCGGGAGCCACGCTGGAGACCACCGGGATCCGTCCTGCCTCGATCAGGTCGAGGACCGAGGCAGGACGTACGTCGACGACCTCGCCGACCTGGCCCAGATCGACCTCCTCACCGTCGACGACGGTGCTGGCCGGCTCGGCGGTGAAGAGTCCGGCGTCCTCGCCGGAGAGCCCGACGGCCAGCGGACCGTGCTCGTTGATCAGCCCGACGAGCTCACGCTGGACCTGGCCGACCAGAACCATCCGCACGACGTCCATGGCCTCGGGGGTGGTAACCCTCAGCCCGCCGCGGAACTCCGACTCGATGCCGAGCCGGTCGAGCATGCTCGAGATCTGCGGGCCGCCGCCGTGCACGACGACCGGCTTGAAGCCGGCGAAGCGCATGAACGCGATGTCCTCGGCGAAGGCACGCTTGAGCTTGTCGTCGGTCATGGCGTTGCCGCCGTACTTCACCACGACGATCTTGCCGTGATACTCCTTCAGCCACGGCAGGGCGCCGGCGAGCGTACGCGCCTTGGCGGGGTCCGGGCGGCCGGGCTCGTGCGCCACCGTCTCGAGGTCGATCACGGGGCCACTCCCACCGTGGTGAGACCGGTGGTCTCCTCGAGACCGAGGGCGAGGTTCATGCACTGGATCGCTCCGCCGGCGGTGCCCTTGGCGAGGTTGTCCTCGGCGCCGACGACGACGAGCCGCCCGGCTGCCTCGTCGAGGGTCACCTGCAGGTGGACCGCGTTGGAGCCGAGCACTGCCTGGGTCTGCGGCCACTGGCCCTCGGGCAGCAGGTGGACGAAGGGCTCCTCCGCGTACGCCTTCTCGTAGACGGCCCGCGCATCGGCCGCCGTCACGCCCTCGGCGATCTTGGCCGAGCAGGTGGCCAGGATGCCGCGCGGCATCGGCACCAGCACCGGGGTGAACGAGACCGACACCTCGCCGTCGACCAGTCCGGAGAGATTCTGGACGATCTCGGGGGTGTGCCGGTGGACGCCGCCGACGCCGTAGGCGCTCACGTTGCCCATGACCTCGGCACCGATCAGGTGCGGCTTGGACGACTTGCCCGCGCCGCTGGTGCCGGTGGCGGCGACCACGACGACCTCGGGCTCGACGATGCCGGCCTCGACCGCCGGGGCGAGGGCCAGGGTGGAGACGGTCGGGAAGCAGCCCGGCACCGCGATCCGGTTGGCCGAGGCGAGCGCGGCCCGCTGTCCGGGAAGCTCAGGCAGCCCGTAGGGCCAGGTGCCGGCGTGGTCGGTACCGTAGAACTTCGTCCACGTCTCGGCGTCGGCGAGCCGGTAGTCGGCGCCGCAGTCGATCACGACCACGTCGTCGGGAAGGCCGGCCGCGATCGGCCCGGACTCACCGTGCGGCAGCGCCAGGAAGACGACGTCGTGACCGGCCAGGGTCTCGGCGGTGGTGGGCTCCAGGACTCGGTCGGCGAGCGGGGTCAGGTGGGGCTGGAGGCTCCCCAGGGTCTTGCCCGCACTGGAGGCGGCGGTCAGGGCGCCGATCTCCACCTCGGGGTGGGACAGCAGCAGCCTGAGCAGCTCACCTCCGGCATATCCACTGGCACCGGCGACGGCGACGCGCTTCTTCGTCATGTGCATGAACATACGTCACCCTGCATGCATCGTGCAAAGCCTGTTCGACGGCTGAGACGCCGGACCCGAGAAGCCCCAGGAAACCCGGAGGAATATGTCGGCGGCGACGCATAGTGTTCGCCCCATGACGACCCGCCTCACCCCCGCCGCCTACATCGACCACATCCGGTCGGAGTCGGCGCGTTTCCGTGCCGTGCTCGCAGACACGGACCCGACCGCCCCGGTCCCGACCGCACCGGAGTGGACCGCCGCCGACCTGCTCTGGCACGTCGCCGCCGAGGTCCAGCACTTCTGGACGTACGTCCTGGAGACCCGGCCGACAGCGCCGACCGAGGAGGCCTACGACGAGCCGGAGCGCCCGAAGGACGCGTCCTACCAGGACCTGCTCGCCCACTTCGACGAGCTCAACGCCAGGTTCATCAAGACCCTGGAGCAGACCGGGCCCGAGGAGCCCACCTGGTCCTGGTCGCAGGACCAGAGCGCCGCCTTCACCTACCGCAGGCAGGCCCACGAGATCCTCATCCACCGCCTCGACGCCGAGCTCACCGCCGACGCCCTGACCCCGCTCGACCCGGCCCTCGCCGCCGACGGGATCGACGAGATCCTCGACGTGTTCTACGGCGGCAAGCCCGAGTGGGCGACCTTCGCCGGAGACGGTCGGTACGTACGCGTCGACGCGGTCGACACCGACACCCGGACGTGGGTCGAGCTCGGCCTCGTCTCCGGCACCCGCCCCGACGGCGACCGCCTCGAGGACGAGCCCGACCTCAGCGTCCTCTCCACCGAGAACATCCCGGCCGACACCGAGCCCGACGTGGTCATCGAGGGCACCGCGGCCGACCTGGACGCCTGGCTCTGGCGACGGCGTGACGACGAGGGCATCCGCGTCGCCGGCGACAGGGACATCTATGACAGCTTCCGCGCGTTGACGAACCAGGCGATCAAGGACGACGACTAGCCTCACGCCCATGATCAAGCACCTGGCCGTCTTTCTCGGCTCTCGCGACGGCAACGACCCAGCGCTCGGGCAGAGGGCCTACGAGATCGGCAAGGGGCTCGCCGAGCGCGAGATCGAGCTGGTCTACGGCGCGGGTGGCGGCGGCCTGATGGGCCGGATCTCCCAGGGCGCGATCGACGGCAACGGCAAGGTCTTCGGCGTGATCCCACGGTTCATGGTCGACCGCGAGTGGGGCCGCATCGAAGGCGCGCCGGGGATGCAGACGGTCGTGGTCGACACCATGCACGAGCGCAAGGCGATCATGGCCGAGCGTGCCGACGCCTTCCTCGCGCTCCCCGGCGGGATCGGCACGCTCGAGGAGCTCTTCGAGGTCTGGACCTGGCAGACGCTCTCGCTGCACGGCAAGCCGGTCGGCGTGCTCAACATCAACGGCTTCTGGGACCCGCTCGTGGACATGATGGAGCGCATCGCCTCGGCGGGGTTCCTGCACGGCTCCCCCGCCGAGTCGCTGGTGGTGGGCGAGGACCTCGACGACGTCCTCGCCCGCCTCGACGCGGCCCGCTGAAACCGGGCCGGCAGTCGTGAAACCGTGGTGAAGGCGCCCTGAAACCGGCGCCCCACACCCTGGGAGCATGACAACCACCACCGAACTGGCCGTATCGGCCTCAGGTCTGGTCAAGACCTTCGGAGACTTCACCGCGGTCGACGGGATCGACCTCGAGATCCGCCGCGGCGAGGTCTTCGGCGTGCTCGGCCCCAACGGCGCCGGCAAGACCACGACCCTCAAGATGCTCGCGACCCTGCTCCCGATCGACGCCGGCAAGGCGGAGATCTTCGGGGTCGACGTCAAGGCGCACCCCCACCAGGTACGTCAGCTCGTCGGCGTGACGGGGCAGTACGCCTCCGTCGACGAGAACCTCACCGCCACCGAGAACCTGGTCCTCTTCGGCCGCCTGCTGGGCATGTCCGGCAAGGCCGCCCGGGCCGCGTCCGAGGAGCTGCTGGAGTCCTTCGGGCTCCAAGAGGCTGCCAAGCGGCAGATCTCGAAGTTCTCCGGCGGCATGCGCCGCCGCCTCGACCTCGCCGCCTCGCTGCTGTCCCGCCCGCCGCTGATCTTCCTCGACGAGCCGACCACCGGCCTGGACCCACGCACCCGGGGCCAGATGTGGGACACCATCCGTACGCTCGTGGCAGGCGGCTCGACCGTCCTGCTGACCACGCAGTACCTCGACGAGGCCGACCAGCTCGCCGACCGGATCGCGGTCATCGACCGCGGCGTCAAAGTCGCCGAAGGCACCTCGGAGCAGCTCAAGACCTCGGTCGGCAACTCCACGCTGCACCTGCGCCTGAGCGACAAGACCCAGGTCGCCACCGCCGCCGCCGTGGTGGAGAAGGTCACCGGGGACCGTCCGGTGCTCACTCCCGAGGCCGGCGGCGTCAACGTACCGCTGGCCGATGCCGACCGGGCCGCCGACGTGCTCATCGGTCTTCGCCACGCGGGCATCTCGATCACCACCGCGAACGTGCAGCAGCCCACGCTGGACGAGGTCTTCCTGGCCCTGACCGGTCACGGCACCGACAGTCCCGAGAGCGCTGTCAGCCCTGACAACTCCGTCAACTCCGACATCCACACCGAGGAGGTGGCCTGAGATGGCTGCACTGATCTCCACGTACGCCGTCGCCGACCGCCCGCTCAAGGCCCGCCCGGGTGTGGGCGAGACGATCAGCCAGACGCTGACCATGGCCCGCCGGGCGTACATCAAGATGATGCGCAACCCCGAGCAGTTCTTCGACGTCACGATCCAGCCGCTGCTGTTCACCGCGATGTTCGCCTACATCTTCGGTGGCGCGATCTCCGGTGACGTGAAGTCGTACCTGCCGACCATCATCACCGGCATCCTGGCCCAGACCGCGCTGACCGCCTCGATGGCTCGCGGCACCCAGCTGCGCGAGGACATGGACAAGGGTGTCTTCGACCGGTTCAAGGCGCTCCCGATCGCCCGGATCGCGCCGCTGGCCGGTCCGGCGGTCGCCGACCTGCTCCGTTACGGGATCGCGGCGACGCTGACCATCGTGGTCGGTCTGCTGATGGGCTACCGGCCCGGTGGCGGCGTCGGCGGCGTGCTCGCCGGCTGGGCGCTGACCATCTTCGCCGGCTGGTCGCTGAGCTGGATCTTCACCTGGCTCGGTACCGTCTTGAAGACCGCGGGCGGGGTGCAGGGCCTGGGCATGATGATCATGTTCCCGCTGACCTTCCTCTCCCCCGCCTTCGTGCCGAAGGAGACCATGCCGGACTGGCTGCAGCACTTCGTCGACGTCAACCCGGTCACCCTGGTCATCAACGCCACCCGCGACCTGATGAACGCCGGAGACGTCACCATGAGCGTCGTGTGGGCGCTCGTCGGCTGTGCCGCGGTCGTCGCGATCTTCGCACCGCTCTCGGTGTGGAGCTACAGCAAGAAGCTCTGAGCCGGCCCAGGGTCGGCCCAGGGTCGGCCCAGAGTCAGCCCAGAGTCAGCCCAGAGTCAGCTCAGCCGCGCGATGACGCCGCGGGCCTCGTCCAGCAGGGCGAGCCCGCGGCGTTCGCCGTACTCCGCCGAGACCCGTTCGAGTACGCCCGGTGCGAGCCGGCTCGCGTCGGCGACCGCAAGCGCCCAGCGCATGTCCAGGAACGAGCGGGAGTAACCGAACCGGTCGGCCAGCACCACCAGCCGCACCGACTCCTCGCACGGCAGCGCGTCCCGCAGCAGCCCCCACAGCCCGAGCGCGAACAGCACCATCCCGGTGACGGGATAGTCCTGGGCTCGGCGCTCCTCGGAGACCAGGCGCGGCGCCTTGACCATCAGGGCCTCGAAGAGGTCCGAACCCTCTGCGCCCGCCCCATGACGGGCGGAGGCGACCACGGTGACCGCCTCGGCCGCCACCCGCCACGGCACCAGGTCGGCGTCGTCGGTGAACCCCGGGAACGGCACCTCGCCCATCGTCGCCACCACCTCACGGAACAGCGCCAGCGCCTCGCCGACCCGTCCCTGGGCGAGGAGGAGCTGAGCCCGGGCACCGTGGACGGCGCCCCGGGAGCCGAAGCCGCCGTGCGGCTGCTCGTCGATGAGCTGGGCGAGGATCTCGGCGGCGTCCTCGAGACGGCCCTGCTCGACGGCGTACGTCACCAAGATGGCGTGGGTCTGGACGAGATCGTCGTCGGCACCGAGACGGCGCAGGACCGGGACGGCCTCACGGGCGTGCTCGGCGGCCTCACCGAGGCGGCCGAGCTGGGCATAGAGGCCGCTGAGCTGGGCGTGCAGCGTCGCCTGTGGCCAGAGGCCGCCGCCGGTTCCGGTCAGGCGCAACGCCTCCCTCGCCGCCGCGACGGCACCCTGGGGGTCCCCGAGGTTCTCCCGCTCGTGGCTGAGGAAGGTCAAGGCACGAGCGCGTACGTCCTGGTCGGGGTCGTCGACCAGGACCGCCAGCTCGTCCTCCAGCGGCCGCCCGGCTCCGGTGCTGGCGACGCTGCCCGCCATCGCCTGCATGACCTTCAGCAACACCCTGAGCTGTGGGTCCGCGGCGTCGGCGCCGATCCGGTCGAGGATCGTCATCAGCCGTTCGAGCCCGGAGCCGCCAGTGACGGCGGCGCCGAAGAGCAGCAGGGCCAGGACGAGCCGGGTCTTCTCCAGCAGCTCCGGAGGCGGCTCCCACTCGGCAAGAAGATCGGCGACCGGTCCGCCCAGCATGATCACCCGCTGGTGCTCGCCCGCTATGGTCCAGAAGACGCCCATCGCGCAGAAGAGTCGGATCACAGACTCGGCCTCGTCGTCGGCGAGGACCTGGCGCAGGATGTCGGCGAGGTTGCTCTCCTCCGCGCGCAGCTCATCCATCGCGTCGAACTGCTCCGGCGAGTAGATCCGGCCCGCGCTCGCATCCGCGTAGGCTCGCGCCCACGCGCGCTGCGCCGCCCGGGCCGCGGTGTCCTCGCCGGCGTCGATCAGCTGCATCCGGCCGAACTCGCGGACGGTCTCGAGCATCCGGTAGCGGAACCCCAGCGGTGCCTCGAGGACCGTCAGCAGCGACTGGTCGACAAGCTCCTCGATGGCGGCGAACGTGTCGGCGCCGAGCATCGTCTCGGCCGCGGCGAGGGTGAACCCGTCGTGGAAGACGGAGAGCCAGCGCATCGCCCGACGCTCGCGCTCGGAGAGGAGGTTCCAGGACCAGTCGATGACCGCGACCAGGGTCTGATGACGGTCGGGAGCGCTGCGGTCCCCGCCGCGCAGCAGCTCGAACCGGTTCTCCAGCCGCCGCGCGATGTCGTCGACCGACATCGCGCGCACCTTCACCGCGGCCAGCTCGATCGCCAGCGGAAGGCCGTCGAGCCGGGTGACGATCTCGTCGACCCGGCCCTCGTCGAGGTGGACACCGGGCCGAGCGGCGACCGCGCGACGCCGGAACAGCTCGCTGCCGTCGTACGTCCCCAGCCGGCCGAGCGGGTAGACCCGCTCCGCGCCGATGGCGAGCGGGCTCCGGGAGGTGGTCAGGACGGTCAGGTCGCGCACCGTCGCGACCAGGAAGGCGACCAGGTCGGCGACGGCGGCCACGATGTGCTCGCAGTTGTCGAGCACGAGCAGGGTGGGCGCGCCGTCGAGCTGCTGTGCGATCCGCGACCGCACGTCGGCCCGTTGCTCGGGGGTGAGCCGGTCACGATGGGCGACCGAGTCCCGTACGCCGAGAGCCGAGCCGACCTCGCTGACCAGATCCTCGGGTGCGGTCACGCCGACCAGCTCGACGAAGTGGAGCACCGGCTGCTCGGCGCCGTGGGCGATCACCTGGGCCAGGCTGGTCTTCCCCAGCCCTCCGGGCCCGAGGATCGTGACGACCCGCGAGCTCTTCAGCAGCGCCGAGACCTCGGCGGCGTCCTGCTCGCGCCCGATCAGCACGTCGGCGTCGTGGCGCAGCCCCGAGCGCACCGGGCGGTCGCGCGCGAGCAGCTCGGCATGGACCGCCCGCAGCTGCGGGCTCGGGTCGACACCGAGCCCGTCGGCCAGCCCGGTCCGGTACGTCTCGAAGCGCTCCAGCGCCGCCGGCACCCCGTGCACGGCGGCGACGGCCCGCAGCACCGCCTCGGTGACCTCCTCGTCGGACTCGATCCGGATGAGCCGTTCGAGAAGCGGCAGTGCCTCCGCGTAGCGCCTCTCCGCGGCCAGCCGCAGCGCCTCCGGACGCAGTGACCAGGCGTCGACCTGGCCGGCGTCGAGGCCGAGGCGGTAGCCCCGCGGCGTACGCTCGATCGCCGTGGCGGCGGTCGCCGTCCGGGCCCGCGACACGACGACCTGCAGCGCCTTGGCCGGGTTGGCCGGGACGTCGTCGCGACCCCAGATCTCCTCGACCAGAGCGGTCTCGGAAGCACCGCGGGGACCGGCCTCGACCAGGGCGCGCAGCAGCGCCCGGGTCCGCTCGCCGGCCACCGGCGCCCCCGCCCAGGTGACCTCGTCCAGCACACTCAGCGTCGTCACAGCCACCATTCTGTCATAGCGATATATCGCGTACGTACGCGATGGTGCGCCGCCGCGGGTAACACGTTGTTCGTAGGACTACTCGCCCCATCTAATAGGGCGAGTAGTCCTACGAACAACGTGTTACCCCAGGTTCTAGCCGACCGCATCCAGCTCGATCAGGTTCTTGACGGCGTCGAGGCGGCGCGTCGACTCCTCCGGGTCGACCGTCTGCCGGTCGATCAGCGCGAGCTCCTGGTTGGCCTCGGCGAACGGTCGCATCCGCTTCTCGTAGCGGACGAAGGCCTCGGCGTGGTCGGCGGACCGACCCAGCTCGAGAGCCAGCACGTAGGCACCGACCAGAGCCAGGCTGGTGCCCTGTCCCGAGAGCGGCGCGGCACAATGGGCTGCGTCCCCGAGGAGCACGACCCGGCCCCGCGACCAGGACTCCATCTTGATCTGGGCCATCGAGTCGAAGTAGAAGTCCTCGGCGCCCCACATCCGCTCGATGAGGTTCGGGACCTCCCAGCCGAGGCCGGCCAGGTGCTCGGCGACGAGCCGCTTCTGGGCCTCGACGTCGCGGTAGTCGTAGTCGATCGGGCCGGCGGCGAAGCCGAGGAAGATCCGCAGCTCCCGGTTCTCGCGCACGGTCATCACGGCGCCGCCGTCGCGGCCGTCGTTGATCCAGGTCTGCCAGCGGTCCATGCCGAGGAAGTTCTCCTGGCTGAACACCGACAGGTAGGTGCCGAGGTGGTGGATGTGGTCGGCCTCGGGACCGAAGACGAGGCGGCGGGTGTTGGAGTGGAGGCCGTCGGCACCGACGACGAGGTCGAAGCGGCGCGGGGCGGCGTGCTCGAACTCGACCAGGACACCGTCTGCCTCCTCGCTGATCGCGGTGATCGAGTCGCCGAAGAGGTGCTCCACGCCGTCGAGGCGCGCGTCGACGAGGTCGACGAGGTCCTCGCGGAGGATCTCGATGTCCTCGGAGTCGACCTGGCCCGAGGAGAGCGCGAACTCCTCCGAGCGCATCACCTCGTTGCCGTCGCCGTCGAGCATGTTCATGCCGGTCGACTCGTTCTTCAACGCTCGGGCCGGGGCCTCGAGTCCCATCCGACGCAGAACGGTGAGGGCGGCGCCGCGTACGTCGACGGCCTGACCACCGCGACGCAGCACCGGCGCACGCTCGACGACGACGGGGGTCATGCCCTGCTCACGGAGCCAGAAGGCGAGGGCGGTGCCGGCGACGCTGGAGCCGGAGATGAGGACAGTGGTCATGATCGTTCCTTTCGATACACCGTATACTGAGCCGAGACAGACCGTAGCGAATATGCCTCTGACCTGGCAATACACAATTTGATCTGGACTAGAACAGCATCCATCTGACTAGAATCTGTCCTAGCACAGTGACCGACAAGGAGGGCCGCCGTGGCCAGCTCGACCGAACCGACGTACGTCCGCATCGCCGCCGAGCTGACCCGGCGCATCAACGACGCCGAGATCGCGCCCGGCGGCAAGGTGCCCTCGACGCGCCAGGTCGCCCAGGAGTTCGGCGTCGCGCTCGCGACCGCGACGAAGGCGCTCGACGTGCTGCGCACCGAGGGGCTGGTGATCACCCGTCCCCGCTCGGGCACCGTGGTCGCGCCCCGCGACGACGCCTCCCGGACCTCGGGAGCCAGGGCGCTCACCCGTCACCGGGTCCTGGCCGAGGCGGTCGCGATCGCCGACACCGAGGGCCTCGAAGCGGTCTCGATGCGCGCGGTCGCCGGACGCTGCGGCGTCGCCCCGATGTCGCTCTACCGCTTCGTCGAGGGCAAGGACGAGCTGGTCGCGGCGATGGCAGACGCGGTCTACGCCGCCTCGCCGTTCACGCTCGACCCGGAAGCGCCCTGGCGCGAGCGTGCCGAGTCGCTCGGCCGCGAGCTGTGGCGCCTCCACCGCGACCACCCGTGGCTCGGCCGCACACAGCCGCTGACCCGGCCGATGCTGCTCCCCAACCTGCTCCGCTTCGGCGACCGGCTGCTCGGCGCCCTCGAAGGCCTGGGCCTGCCCCCGAAGACGCAGTTCGACATGCACGTGCTGCTCTACAACCACGTCGCCGGGCTGGCCGCGAACATCGAACGCGAGGACGAGGCCCTGTCCCTGACCGGGGTCTCGGCCGAGGAGTGGACCGACCGGCAGTACGTGCCCCACTTCGGTAACGACTCCTTCCGGAGCACCTTCCCGCACATGGCTCGCCTCTTCGGCCCGGGCGCCCTGCTCGCCGACGGCTACGACATGGACATCGACGAGCTCTTCGAGCTCGGATACGGCCTCCTCCTCGACGGCATCGAGGCGTACGCACAGCGGCAGGCAAGAATGGGTCCGTGACCGTCGAACTTCGCTCTGACAACGCCGCCGCCGTCTCCCCCGCGATCCTGGAGGCGATGGCCGCGGTCAACTCCGGCTCCGCGCTCGCCTACGGAGGTGACGAGGTCACCGCCGCGCTCGAGGCCCGCGTACGCGAGGTCTTCGAGCACCCGACGGCCCGGGTGTTCCCGGTGCTGAGCGGGACCGCCGCCAACGCGCTCTCGCTCTCCGCACTGACGCCGCCGTGGGGTGCGGTGGTGTGCCACGAGACCGCGCACATCCTGAGCAGCGAAGGTGGCGCCACCTCCTACCTGAGCGGCGGCGCGGTGATGACGGGCCTCGCGGGCGAGGGCTACAAGATGGCGCCGGAGGCTCTGCAGACCCACCTGGACGGCGTACGTTGGGGCGACCCGCACCACTCCCAGCCGAGCGTCCTCTCCCTGACCTCACCCTCGGACTACGGCACGGTCTACTCCGTCGCGGAGATCTCCGAGCTCACCGGGATCGCCAAGACCCGCGACCTGCGCGTGCACCTGGACGGCGCCCGGTTCGCGAACGCCGTCGTGGCCACCGGCGCCGCGCCGGCCGACCTCACCTGGCGGGCGGGTGTCGACGTACTCTCGCTGGGCGCGACCAAGAACGGCGCCCTCTCCGCCGAGGCGATCGTCTGCTTCAGCGATGCTCCCGCCGACGAGCTCGTCTACCGCACCAAGCGCAGCGGTCACGTCACCTCGAAGATGCGCTACCAGTCGGCGCAGCTGCTGTCCTACCTCACCGACGACCTCTGGCTCCACAACGCCCGCAACGCCAACGAGCAGATGGCCGAGCTCGCCGCCGGCCTCGAGCAGGCAGGCGTACGCATCACCAACTCCGTCGACGCCAACCTCGCCTGGGTGGATCTCCCCGAGGAGACGGCCGACCGCCTGGAGGCGGCCGGCGTGCTCTTCTACCGGCTCGGCGACCAGGTCCGGTTCGTGACGTCGTGGCAGACCACGAGCGAGGACGTCCGCACCGTCCTGAGCCACCTCGAGGCGGCCGACCCGAGCTGAGACATGGCCGGGAGCCCAAATCTGGGAATCCGGGGGGTGAACTCGGTAACCTCACCCGCCTATGTCTCACGACCTCCAGGTCCCCCACCTCAACCCCAGCACGACCGTTTCGAACCAGCCTACCTCCAGGCCGGCGAAACGGCTCCGTGGCGACGTCCAGGGGCTACGCGCCGTCGCCATCCTCACTGTCCTAGCCGCCCACGCGGGAGTCTCCTGGTTCGCCGGCGGGTTCGTCGGCGTCGACGTCTTCTTCGTCATCTCGGGCTTCCTGATCACCCAGCAGCTCGTCGGTGAGCTCGGCCGCACCGGCCGGATATCGCTGAGACGCTTCTACGCGCGCCGGGCCCGGCGCATCCTTCCGGCGGCCACGCTCACCCTCGCCGTCACCGTGGTCGCCGCGGTGGCACTGCTGGGGCCGGCACAGGTCGCCACGCTCGCCACCGACGCGGTCTGGGCCTCGGCGTTCGCGGCCAACATCCGGATGGCAATCGCCGGGACCGACTACTTCCAGGCCGAGCTGCCACCCTCACCGGTCCAGCACTTCTGGTCGCTGGCCGTGGAGGAGCAGTTCTACCTGGTCTGGCCGCTGGTCGCGCTGGTCTGCATCGTCCTGGCCGCCAGGATCGGCCGCGCCCGCGGCGGCGAGCGTGCGGCTGAGCAGGGCTCCGTGCGGGCGCGCCGGTTCCTCCTCGCCGCGATCGCGCTGATCACCGTCTCGAGCCTGGTCTGGTCGATCCTCCACACGCCCGCGGAGGCCACCTCGGCCTACTTCTCCTCGCTCACCCGGGCCTGGGAGCTCGGGGTCGGCGCAGCGCTGGCGATCCTGGTCACCAGCGGCCGGGTGATGCAGCGGATCGCCGCCGTGCCCATCGCGCGGGAGGTCCTCGCCCTCGGCGGGCTGGCCGCGATCATCGTCGCCTGCCTGGCCTACGACGAGTCCACCCCGTTCCCCGGCTACCACGCCGCGCTCCCGGTGCTCGGCTCCGCGGCCGTCATCCTCGCCGGCGCCCTCCCCTCGGGCGAGACGACGATCGGCGCCCGGCTGCTGTCGGTGGCGCCGATGCGGGCGATCGGCGACTGGTCCTTCTCGCTCTACCTGTGGCACTGGCCGCTCCTGGTGCTGCCCGAGATCGTCCTGCAGCGTGAGCTCACCTGGCCCGAGCGCGGTCTGGCCGTCGCGGGCGCGTTCGTCCTGGCGTACGTCTCCTTCCGGATCGTCGAAGCACCGTTCCGTGAGGGCGCGCTGTGGCGGCCGACCCGGCGCGCGCTGACCTTCTACCCGGTCAGCATCGCGCTCGTGGCGGCCATCGCGTTCGGCGGCACCGTCTACGCCGACTTCGAGGCCACCCGCGGCTCCTTCCAGCCGGCGATCACCCTGGCCGACGCACCCGCGGCCGATCCGTCGCTGGACAAGCAGGAGGCACTGGTGCGGGCCTCGGTGCTCGCGGCCCGCGAGGACACCGCGGTCCCGACCGAGCTGCGTCCCGCGCTCACCGAGCTCGACTCCCTCAAGCCGAGCCGGACCCGCTGCGACTACACCGACGACACCGAACGCGACCTGTGCGTCGACGGCGACCCCGACGGGGACCGGACGATGGTGGTCTTCGGGAACTCCCACGCCCTGCACTGGGTCCCGACGCTGAACCGGGTCGCGAAGGAGCACGGCTTCCGGGCCTACTTCCTCGTCAAGAACCGCTGCGTCTCCGCCTCGATCACCACCGACCGCGGCAGCGACGAGCACGACCCCTACACCGAGTGCGACGACTTCAACCGGTGGGCATTCAAGCAGTACAAGCGTCTCGACCCGGACCTGACCGTCGTCTCCACGGCCCCGCCCATCAAGGGCGTCTTCGACGAGGACGGCGACTGGGTCGGCAAGCAGGACCGGATCGACGAGCTCATGCACCCGGCCTACACCGACTTCCTGCGCCGGGTGGACAAACATGCGCGGCGTACGGTGCTGATCCGCGACATCCAGGGTTTCGACGCCAACGCCGGCACCTGTCTGTCCCGGCCCGGAGCCACGCTCGGCGACTGCCTGATGGGCGCGGTGGAGTCGCGGGAGCGTTCGATCGACGTCCAGGTCCGGGCGGCCGAGGAGGTCGGTGTCGACGTCGCCGACATGAGCTCCTACTTCTGCTGGGACGGCTCCTGCCCCGCCGTCGTCGGCGACACCATCACCCACTACGACGGCACCCACATGTCCCGCCAGTACGCACCCCAGCTCACCGAGCCGCTGGCTCGCGAGCTGGGCATCCGCGGCCGGGGATAGCGACCGTACGCAGACGGGGAGGGCCGCTCGCATCGCGAGCGGCCCTCCCCGTTCCATGTCGGACCTGGGTCAGATCCTGCTCAGATCCTCAGCGCTGGACGGCGCCGGTGAGCTCGGCCGCCCTGGCGACCGCCGCATCGCGTGCGGCCGCGGTCTCCTCGGCCTTCAGCGTGCGGTCGGGAGCGCGGAAGCGCAGCGCGAAGGCGAGCGACTTCTTTCCCTCGCCGACCTGGTCGCCCTCATAGACATCGAAGAGCCGCACCGTCTCCAGCAGCTCGCCGGCACCCTCACGCAGCGCCGCCTCGACGGCGGCCACGGTCACCTCGACCGGCACCGTGAGCGCGACGTCCTCCTTCGCGATCGGCATGGTCGAGAAGACCGGGCCGGCGGCGGTGGCGGGCACCTTCGAGATCAGGAAGTCGAGGTCGATCTCGACCGCTGCCGAACGAGCGGGCAGCCCGAACGCCTTGCACACGTTGGGGTGCAGCTCGCCGGCATGACCGAACTCGACACCGTCGATGGAGACGACCGCACAGCGACCCGGGTGCCAGGGCGCGCGCGAGGCCGAGGCGACCTCGACAGCGACCCCGAGCTCGGAGCCCAGGCGGCGGACGACGTCGATGGCGTCGGCCCACGAGGCGGTCTCGGCGGCACCCCACCAGCCACCCCGCGTACGCTCCCCGGCGAGCACGACACCGAGGTGCAGCGGCTGGCGCGGGATCGCGGCGAGCAGCTTCTCGAGCTCCTCGTCGGTCGGGCGCCGGTCGACGCCGTAGATCGGCGCGGCCTGGTCGACCGGGAAGGCGACGGTCGCGGTCTCGAAGAGGGAGACCCCGTCCTGACCCCGGGAGACGTTGCGCGCGGCGACCTTGAGCAGGCCCGGGAGCAGCGTCGTGGTGTAGCCGGGCTCCTCGCTGCTGAGCGGGTTGGCCAGCTTGACGGTGTGCCGCAGCACGTCGTCGGCGGGCAGCCCGAGCCGGTCGAAGTCGGCCTCGCCGACGAACGGGAAGTCGACGACCTCCACCAGGCCGGCACCGGCCAGCGCACGGCCGATCCGGCGGCGCAGCTGCTGGGCCCGGGTCAGGCCACCACCGGTCGCCCGGCGCGGCAGCACCGAGGGGACCTGGTCGTAGCCAACGATCCGGGCGACCTCCTCGACGAGGTCGTAGGGGTCGGTGAGGTCGACCCGGTAGGTCGGGACGGTCGCGGTCAGCGAGTCACCCGACACCGTGACGCCGGCACCGATCAACTCGAGCGACTTCACCACGGTCGCCTCGTCGATGTCGAGCCCGATGATCCGGGCCGGCAGGTCGACGGGGATGGTGATCGTCTTCAGCGGCGCACGCGTCGCGGGCGAGGCCATCGACCCGACCTCGGAGACGCCGACGGCCTGACCGCCACCGTGCTCGACGAGCAGCTCGACGACCCGCTCGGCAGCGGCGGGCGGCAGCAGCGGGTCGACGCCGCGCTCGAAGCGCTTGGAGGCCTCGGACGGGAGCTTGTGACGCTTCTGGGAGCGGAAGACGGTGGTCGGGTCGAAGTGCGCGGCCTCGACCACGATCTCCGTGGTCGTCTCCGAGATCTCCGTGGACGCCCCACCCATCACACCGGCGATGCCGATCGGGCCGGAGTCGTCGGTGATCAGCAGGTCCTCCTCGGAGAGGACCCGGACCACGTCGTCGAGCGTGGTGATCTTCTCGCCCTCGCTCGCCCGCCGGACCACGATGTCGCCGGTCAGCTTCGCACGGTCGTAGCAGTGGGTCGGCTGACCCAGCTCCATCATCACGTAGTTGGAGACGTCGACGGCCAGCGAGATGGAGCGTACGCCGGTGGCCTCGAGCCGCTTCTTGATGAACTCCGGCGTCGGGGCTGCCGGGTCGAACCCGGTGATCACCCGGGTGACGAAGTAGTCGCAGCCCTCGTCCTCGAGCCGGACCGGGTAGCCCGACCCGTCGGCGACGGGGAAGTCGATCTGCGCCGGGTCGTGGAACGGTACGTCGAACCCCAATGCCGCGTCCCGCGCGATGCCACGCATCGAGAGCGCGTAGGCACGGTCCGGGTTGATCTCGAACTCGATGATCTCCTCGCCGAGACCGAGCACCCCGCGGGCGTCGGTGCCGGGCGCGGGGGCGTCGGCGGGCAGCACGATGATGCCGTCGGCCTCCTCCCCCAGCCCGAGCTCGCGGGCGGAGCAGATCATTCCGGCAGACAGGTGGCCGTAGGTCTTGCGCGCCGAGATCTGGAAGTTGCCGGGCAGCACGCCGCCGGGCAGGATCACGACGACCTTGTCACCGGGGACGAAGTTGTGCGCACCGCAGACGATCCCCTGGGGCTCGCCGGTGCCGTTGGCGTCACCGACGTCCACGGAGCACCAGTTGATCGTCTTGCCGTTCTTCTGGGGCTCCGCGTCGGCGGTGAGCACCTGGCCCACCACGAGCGGGCCCTCGATGCCGGCACCGGAGGTCTCGATCGCCTCCAGCTTGAGACCGAGCGCGGTCAGCCGGTCGGTGATCTCCTCGACCCCGAGCTCGGTCGGCAGCGAGACGTACTCCTTGATCCAGGAGAGGGGGGCCTTCACAGTTCACTCCCGAATGCAGTAGTAAGCCGGACGTCACCCTCGAAGAGGGTGCGCAGGTCGGACAGGCCGGTGCGGAACATCAGCGTGCGGTCGATGCCCATCCCGAACGCGAAGCCGCTGTACTTCTCCGGGTCGACACCGCACGCGACCAGGACGCGCGGGTTCACGATCCCGCAGCCGCCCCACTCGATCCAGCCCTCGCCCTTGCAGGTGCGACAGGTGACGCCATCGATGACCTGTGCTCCCCGGCAGACGAAGCAGGTCAGGTCGACCTCGGCCGAAGGCTCGGTGAAGGGGAAGTACGACGGCCGGAACCGGGTCACGATGCCCTCGCCGAACATCTGGGTGGCGAAGTGGTCCAGGGTGCCCTTCAGGTTCGCCATCGAGATGCCCTCGTCGATGGCCAGCCCCTCGACCTGGTGGAACATCGGCGAGTGGGTCGCGTCGTACTCGTCGGTGCGGAAGACCCTGCCCGGGCACACGACATAGATCGGCGCCTCGCGGGTGAGCATCGTCCGCGCCTGGACGGGCGAGGTGTGGGTCCGCAGCACCACGTGGTTCTCGGCCGGCTCGGTCCAGAAGGTGTCCTGCATGGTGCGGGCCGGGTGGTCCGGGCCCAGGTTGAGGGCGTCGAAGTTGAGCCACTCGGCCTCGATGAGCGGACCCTCGGCGACCTCCCAGCCCATCGCCACGAAGATGTCGGCGATGTACTCGGCGCCGGTGGTGAGCGGGTGCCGCCCACCAGCTGGGAACCGGTCGGTCGGGAGCGTCACGTCGACGGTCTCCTCGACCAGCATCCGCGCCTCGTGCTCGGCCTCGAGGACCTTCTGCCGCGCGGCGAGCGCCTGGTTGACCGCGCCACGGGCCTTGCCGACCCGCTGGCCGGCGTCCTTGCGCGCGGCCGGAGGCAGTGCGCCGATCTCGCGGTTGGCCAGGGCCAGCGGCGAACGGTCGCCGGCGTGGTCGAGCCGCGTCTGCTTGAGCTCCTCGAGACTGCTCGCGGCGTCGATGGCCACCAGCGCAGCCTCGCGCGCAGCCTCGACCTCCTCAGCCTTCAAGGGGGTGACCTCTACCGGGTCATAGTCGGTGTTGGGACCGGACATCACTGGCTTTCGTCGTCTGATGACTCAGTTGTCATGAATGAACGACAGTCTAGGAACCTCGCACCTCCTCGCGCGAACCGGACGTCCTGCGGACCCCGTGCTCGGCCCGGGACCGGCCACGCACACCGTGTTGTAGGGGACTTGTGGACCCTTGTATCCGTTCCTTTACCGGGTGATAGTAAAGCCATGCCCCGAGTCGACGGCCCGGCCAGTGATCTCCTCGGGATCCGGAAGCGGGCTGGAACGCCCACCCAGTAGACCCCCTCGGGACAGGTGAGCCTTAGTTAGGCTAGCCTCACCTCATGCCTCCCGCTCTGTCCGGCCACGACCTCGTGCTCGGGTACGCCCGTGCCACCGTCGTCCATGGAGTCTCGATCGGTCTCGAGTCGGGTCGGGTGACCGCACTGATCGGGCCGAACGGCTCGGGGAAGTCGACCGTGCTGCGCTCCCTGGCCCGGCTGCACCGGGTGACCTCCGGGTCGGTCCAGCTCGAGGGTGCCGACAGCACGCCGCTGAGCGCACGGGCGTTCGCGCGCAAGGTCACGCTGCTCTCCCAGTCCCGCCCACATCCCTCCGGCCTGACCGTGCGAGACGTCGTCGGATTCGGCCGCCACCCTCACCGCCGGCGCTTCGCCGCCCTGACCGAGGACGACCTGGCGAGCATCGACCGGGCGATGGAGCTGACCGGCACGGCGCCGATGGCGGACCGTCCGGTCGACCAGCTCTCCGGTGGCGAGCTGCAGCGCGTCTGGCTGGCCAGCTGCCTGGCCCAGGACACCGGCGTACTGCTGCTCGACGAGCCCACCAACCACCTCGACCTGCGCTACCAGGTCGAGATCTTGGACCTGGTCCGCGACCTCGCGGACCACCACGGGACGGCCATCGGCGTCGTCCTGCACGACCTGAACCAGACCGCCGCCGTGGCGGACCAGGTCGTACTGCTGCACCGCGGCGTTGTGCACGCCACCGGCGAACCTGCTGACGTGCTCACCGCCGAACACCTCTCCGAGGTGTACGGGCTCCCGATCGAGGTGACCTCCGATCTGGAGACCGGGCGCGTCCGGGTCGAGCCACGCGGCAGGCATCACGCCCGGCGCTGACGCCGGTGGACACGAAGAGGAATCATGAATCGACGTACGACGACGGCTGCCCTGGCGACGGCCGGCGCAGCCCTGCTGCTCGCCGCGTGTGGCCAGACCACCACCGCCGCCGAGACCGACGAGCCCGTCAAGAAGGCCTCCGCGGGCTGCGAGGGGGTCGAGACCTCGACCGGTGCGGTCAGCCTGACCGACGCCTTCGGCAACAAGGTCGAGCTGGACAAGCCCGCCGAGCGGGTCGCCGTCCTGGAGTGGCAGCAGACCGAGGACCTGCTGAGCCTCTGCGTCGACCCGGTCGCCGTGGCCGACCCCAAGGGCTACAACACCTGGGACACCGCCGAGAAGCTGGCGGACGGCGCCACCGACGTCGGCACCCGCGGTGAGCCGAACCTGGAGACGCTCTTCGGCACCGACCCGGACCTGATCGTCGTCGAGGCCTACACCGCCGAGGACGAGATCCTCAAGCAGCTCGCCAAGTACGACGTCCCCGTGCTCGCCACCAAGGGCGCCGACGCCAAGGACCCCGTCGCCAACATGGTGACCACCTTCGAGATGATCGCCGAGGCCACCGGCCGCGAGGAGCAGGCAGAGGCCGTGGTCGGCGAGTTCGAGGACAAGCTCGCCGAGTCGAAGAAGGCGCTCGCCGACGCCGATGTCGCCGGCACCGAGTTCGTCTACTTCGACGGCTGGATCGACGGCGCCAACGTGGCGATCCGCCCCTTCGGCCAGGGCTCGCTGATCGGTGAGCTCGGCGAGGAGCTCGGCCTGAAGAACGCCTGGACCGGCGAGGTCGACCCCGCGTACGGCCTCGGGCAGACCGACATCGAGGGCATGACCACCCTCGGCGAGGCCACCTTCTTCTACACCGGCACCGTCGACCCCGTCGGCGACGTCAACGCCGAGCTCGCGAAGAACAAGGTCTGGAAGTCCATCCCCGCGGTCAGCGAGGGACGCTCCCACGCCTTCCCCGCCGCCATCTGGACCTTCGGTGGCCCGCGTTCGGCGGAGCAGATCCTCGACGCGTACGTCGACCTGCTCACCAAGTGACCGATGCCGTCAAGGCCCCGCGAGCGGGTGCAGGAGGCGCGTCAGTCGTCCTCCTGTGCCTGCTCGCCGGGCTGCTTCTCGCTGCCGGCTGGCACCTCACCCAGGGCACCTCGGGGGTAGGCCCCGCCGACTTCCTCGACGCGCTGCTCGGACGTGAGCAGGCGCACGGCGCGACCGCGTCGACGATGGAGATCATCACCGGTTCGCGGATCCCCCGGCTCGCCGCGGGCGTCGCGGTCGGGTTCGCGCTCGGCGTCGCGGGCGTGCTCCTGCAGTCGCTGGCCCGCAACGCGATGGCCTCTCCGGACACCCTCGCCGTGACCGGAGGGGCGTACTTCGCGGTCACGCTGGTCGCCGCGTTCGGGCTCTCGGTCCCGCTGTGGGCCTCGGGCATCACGGCTTTCCTCGGCGGCCTCACGGCCGCCGGGCTCGTGCTCGCACTCGCCGGCGGTGCGGGTACGTCGACGACCCGGCTCATCCTGGCCGGCTCGGCGGTGGCGCTCGCGCTCCAGGCCGGCACCTCGACCCTGCTCATCCTCTACTCCGAGGAGACCACGAGCCTGTTCGCCTGGGGCAGCGGCTCGCTGAGCCAGCTCGGGCTGCGGGCCTTCTGGCAGGTGGCACCGGTCGTCGCGGTGGCGACCGTCTGCGCCCTGATGCTCGCCCGCCGCCTCGACCTGCTCGCCGCTGGGGACGACGCGGCCTCAGTCCTCGGTGTCCCGGTCCGCTCCACCCGGGCGATCGGGACCGTCCTCGCCGTCGTGCTCACCTCCGCGTCGGTGACGCTGGCCGGGCCGATCGGCTTCGTCGGCCTGTGCGCCCCGGTGCTCGTCCGCCTGCTCGGCCGGATCGTCCCCGCGCTGCACCGGCACGCGGTGCTGCTGCCGGCCTCCGGTCTCGTGGGTGCTCTCGTCGTCGTCGGTGCGGACGTGCTCGTCCGGGCCGTGCTCGGCGCCGACGAGGCCATGTCCGTGCCCACCGGCGTGACCACGACGATCGCGGGAGCGATCGTGATGGTGATCCTCGCCCGCGGCGGACGCGACAGCGGCCCCACCCGCCGGCCGCCGGGCGCCACCGTCACCATCCGCAGCCGGGCCCGGTTCCTGGTGGTGCTCGTCCTGCTGCTCGCCCTGACCGTCGGGGCCACCGTCGTCGGCCTGCTGGCCGGCCACCAGTGGCTCTACACCGGCGACATCGTCGCCTGGCTGCAGGGCGAGGGGATCCCGCTGGTCCAGTTCGCCCTCGACGAGCGGGCGCCACGTGTCGGCGCCGCCGTCCTCGCCGGCGGTGCGCTCGCCCTGGCGGGCACCTTCGTCCAGGCGACCTGCCGCAACCCGCTGGCCGAGCCCGGGATCCTCGGCATCACCGGTGGCGCCGGGGTCGGCGCGGTCGTCGTGGTGACCGGGCTCTCCTCCGGGTGGAGCAGCGAGTCCTCGGCCGCAGCCTCGACGACCACCATGCTCATCGCGGCGACCCTCGGAGCGCTGGTCGCCTTCGGGCTCGTCTACGGCCTGGCCTGGCGCGGCGGGATCGACACCGACCGGCTGGTGCTCATCGGCATCGGCGTCTGGTACGGATCAGCCTCGCTGAGCACCTTCCTGCTGGTGCGCTCCAACCCGTGGGACACCCCGCGGATCTACACCTGGCTGTCCGGTTCGACCTACGGTCGCAGCTGGGAGCAGGTCATCCCGGTCGCAGTCGCGCTGGCTCTCGCGATCCCGGTCGCATTCATGGTGCGCCGCGAGCTCGACCTGCTCACCCTGGACGACGACACCCCACGCCTGGTCGGGGTCTCCTCGGAGCGGGTTCGGCTGCTGATCCTGCTGACCGCCGCGGTGCTCACCGCGATGGCCGTCTCCGCCGTCGGTGTCGTCGGCTTCGTCGGTCTGGTCGCGCCGCACATCGCGCGCGCCCTCGTCGGCGGGCGCAGCGCACGGGTCGTACCGGTCGCCATCCTGGTCGGGGCGCTGCTCCTCGTGGTCGCCGACGCCATCGGCCGCACCGCGATCAGCCCCGCCCAGATCCCCGCCGGTCTCGTCGTCGCGCTGATCGGCGCGCCGTACTTCATCTTCCTGCTGGCCCGCTCCCGCCCCTGACCCGGCGCCACTGCCCCATCACCAAGCGCCGGGTCAGGGGCGGGGCGCGCCCTATCGCCAGGCTGTCGCGGCGAGGAGATCTATCATGCCGAGGCGAGACCCGCGTCCGGGCCGAAGACCTCGTAGTGGATCCGGTCCTCGGCGACACCACGCCGGCGCAGCGTGGCCCGCACGCTGGCCATGAACGGCACCGGTCCGCACAGGTAGATCTCGGCCTCGGCGGGCAGCTCGACACCGTCGAGGTCGATCCGGCCGGCACGGAGCACCTCATCGGCCTCCCGGGTGCCGAGATCCTCGTACCAGCGAAGCTGCGTGGCTCCGGGCAGCGCCTCGACGAGCTCGGCGGTCTCGGCCCGGTGGGCGTGGTTGGCCAGGGAGCGGTCGGCGTGCAGCACCAGGACGGCGCGGTCCGACTCGGCGTGGACCAGGTGGCGCAGGAAGCCGATCATCGGGGTGATCCCGATGCCCGCCGAGATCAGCACCAACGGCACCTCGTGCTCGGGCAGGGTGAGCTCACCGAACGGTGCGGAGACCTCCATCTCGTCGCCTTCGAAGACGTTGCCGTGCAGGAAGTTGGAGACCTCGCCGGCGGGTGCGATCGCGTCGTCCTCGCGGTGGCCGGGGATCGCCTTGACCGAGATCCCCCATTCGCTGGCCTGCGGCGCCCGGGTCAGGCTGTACTGCCGGATCTGACGGGCACCATCAGGCAGGCGTACGGCGACCGAGACGTACTGTCCCGGGTGCGCGGCCGGCAGCGGCGAGCCGTCCTCGGCGGCCAGCACGAAGGAGACGGTGTCGGGAGACTCCTGTACCCGGCGGCGTACGACCAAGCGCTGGAAGACCGTGTCAGGAGTGACACCGGCCTCGGCGTACAGCTCCTTCTCGATGGCGATCAGGCTCTCGGCCATGTGCCAGTAGACCTCGTCCCAGGCAGACGCGATCTCCGGAGTGACCGCCTCGCCGAGGACCTCGACGATCGCCGCGAAGAGGTGCTCGTGGACGATCGGGTACTGGTCCTCACGGATCCCGAGCGAGGCGTGCTTGTGCGCGATCCGGGCAAGCACCGCCCGCGGGTCTGGGCCGTCCTCGGCCACCAGCAGGGTGGCGTACGCCGCGATGGCGCCGGCGAGGGCACGCTGCTGGTCGCCCTGGGCCTGGTTGCCACGGTTGAACAGGTCGCGCTCCAGCTCCGGGTGGGCGGCGAACATGCGGCGGTAGAAGATCGGCGTGATCTCGCCGATCGCAGCACCGATCACGGGCAGGGTGGCGCGAACAACCTCGGTCGAGGCAGGGGACAACATCACGAGGGACTCCTTGGTCGTCGTGTTGATGTGGGTGGGTGGGATCAGTCGATCGGGCCCGAGCCGATCGAAAGCAGTAGGGCGCGCGTCGGCGCCGCGGCGACATCGTCGATGGTGAGGGGATCGAGGGATGCATAGAAGGCCTCCTGGGCCTCCCGCAGAGCGCGCCGCAGCCGGCAGCCCGTACGCAGCGGACAGGGCTCGGCGCCGTCACACTCGACCACCTCGCCGGGACCCTCGAGCTCGCGGACGATCCAACCGACGGAGGTGTCCCGGGCGCTCGCGGCCAGGGACAGCCCGCCCGTCCTCCCCCGCCTGGTCTCGACCACGCCGAGGCGTCCGAGCGCAGTGACGACCTTCGCGGCATGGGCGCGACGTACGTGGAGCTGCTCGGCCAGACCGGCGGCGGTGGCGCTCTGCCCCTCCTCGAGGACGGAGAGCCGCATCACGATCCGCAGGGCCAGATCGGTGAACCGGGTCAGCTGCACATCAGCAGGCTACTAATTCGGATTCTGAAATGCCTATTTAATGGGGACATGATCTACGCCACAGCGAGCGGCTCGGGTCGCTCAGGCCGACGAGTCCGTCCTGGGCCAGCCGACCTCGATGCGGGCCCCGCCACCGTCGGCGTCGGCGATCGCGACCGAGCCGCTGTGCGCACGGGTGAGACCGCCGACGATGTAGAGGCCCAGGCCCGAGCCGCCGCGGGCGCCGTGCTTCCAGAACTTCGTGAACACGCGCTGGCGCAGCTCGGCCGGGATGCCCTCGCCGCGGTCCTCGACGACCAGCAGGACCTGGTCGGGGTCGTCCGGACGCACCCCCAGGCTCACGGTGACGACACCGTCGCCGTGGCGTACGGCGTTCTCGACGAGGTTGGTGACGACCTGGGTGAACTTGTCCGGGTCGGCGTGGATCTCGAGCTCGTCCTCCCCGGCGGAGACGTCGAGCTCGATCGGCCGCGAGGTGGCCGAGCGCACCGACTCGACCACGCGGGTGACCAGCACCGTCGCGTCGCTGGCGCGCGGGTAGAGCTGCAGCCTGCCGGTGTCGATCCGGGCGACGTCGAGGAGCTCGGCGATCAGCCTCGAGAGCCGGTCGGAGTCGGAGGCGACGGTCTTGAGCATCAGCTTCTTCTGATCGTCGTTGAGCCTGTCCCACCGGTTCAGGAGCGCCTGGACGAACCCCTTGACCCCGGTCAGCGGCGAGCGCAGCTCGTGGGCGACGGTGGCGACCAGGTCGGACCGCTCCCGGTCGAGCCGCTTGCGGCCCCGGCCCGAGCGCAGCGAGATCGAGACCTGGTCGACGTCGGCGTCCAGGGACGGGCGCCGGATCGTCGAGACGACCAGCACCTCGGTGCCGTCGGGCAGCAGCCAGGCCTGCTCCGGCGTCCCGGTGACGGTGCGCAAGGTGTCGTAGGGCCGGTTGGCCTCGGCCCACGTCTGGCCTTCGGTGTTGCTCAGCGTGAGTACGTCACCCAGCGGCTTCCCCAGGCTCGCGACCGGGTCCACGCCGAGCATCCGCCCAGCCAGGCCGGAGACCAGGACGACCGCGCCATCCGCGTCGGCGACGACGACGCCGTCGGGCAGGGCATCGGCGAGTTCTCGGGCGTCCACGTCGTCACCCTAGACCGAGCGAGCGCCCGGGGCCGCTACTCCGGCCGATTGCTCAGCGGCAGCGTGATCGGCGCCGGGTCGCCGGGTGAGAAGTAGATCTTGATGAAGGTGTGCACGACCTCGGGGAGCAGGTTGGAGACGAGCGGGATGTTCGGGACCGTGCTCTGGTAGGAGGTGACCAGCAGCGGCACTGCGCTCGCCCAGACCGGCGCGAGCAGCGGATCCTTGTCGAAGGCGATCATGTCGGCGTACGCATCCCCGATCACGTAGCGTCCCAGCGACTCCAGCTCGTGGCGCAGCAGCGGGTTGCCCTCGCCGATCACCGAGTCGAGCAGGGCCTGGGCGAGCTCGACGCCCTCCCGGGTGCCGCCCGTGGCCGGACCCATCACCTGGTCGTACTGCGCGTAGGCGGCCGCCCAGTCCTTGGGCAGGTACTGATCCTGCACGCCGAGGAGGTGGAGGTCGACGTTCCAGGCGTGCAGGAACGCGTCGGCGAGCTCCTTGCTCGGCGCGATCTTCCACTCGGTGAACTTCTTCATCACCCAGGTGCCGAGGCTGTGGAAGGTGACCAGGATGTCGGCCTGGCTGATCGGGATCTCCTGGCCGGCACCGACGCTCGACCAGTGCGGGGACTGCGGCAGCAGGTGGCGTACGGCGGCGTGGACCATCCGGGTCTTGACCGAGTCGACCATCAGCCGGCCGGTCGCGGTCCAGCCTTGGGCGTCCATCACGTCGTAGCCGAGCACTGTCGTCTTGGCGATCCGGTCACGCATGTTCGCGCCGCCGTAGGAGTAGTAGACCGACCACGCCTCGCGCTTGATCGCGCAGCTGATCAGGCCGCTGCCGAGGGTGTAGAGAAGCGCGAGGAAGAAGCCGTACCTCTCCTCGTTGAACGTGCCGGCCAGCTGCAGCTTCCCCTGGTCGGCCCAGGTCGGGAGCCGGCGGGCCTCCTCGATGAAGTCGGCCAGGTAGCCCGGCAGCCCGTCGGGAACCGGTTGGTCGTTGGTGGTCCAGCCCTTGAGGATCTCGTTGACCTCGGCGACCTTGTCGGTGCCCTCGCCGTAGAGACGCTCGATGACCGGATCGGCGCGGACGTCCCAGACGTACTCGGGATCGAGCCCCTCCCCCGTGCCCGCGATCGACGCGCTCGGCGACCACGTCCACAGCGGGAAGGTCGCGCCCGCGGCCGCCGCCGCACCTCCCGTGGCCAACAGCCGTCGTCTGCTCACGTTCGTCATGCCGTGCTCCTTCGCATCACCCGGAGAACTTCCGCGTCCCGAGTGAAACAGGTTTGCCTTCCGTGTATCAGACCCACCGGGGTGTCCCTGCCGGGCAGTGTCCGTTACCCGCTGACCGGCTCCAGCTCCTGACGCCGCGGCAGCCGCGCGACCCGAGCCGCAGCGGGCACGGTGGCCAGAAGCAGGGCGACGATGACCGCAAGCGCCACCCGGAGGTCGAACCCGGCCGCCACACCGAGCACGGGCGTCGCGATCAGGACCGGGACCGTCTGGGCAGCCTGGGTCAGGCTCGAGAACCGGGCCAGCATCTCCGGCGGGGTGCTGGCGACGAACGCCGGAATGAGGTAGCTGGTCAGCATCGTGGTGCCAACTCCGACCAGGCCGATTGCGAGGACCCCCGTCCAGAGCTCGGTACGCACCGCCAGGAGGACGACGCCACCGGCAGCCAACGCTGGGCCCATGACCGCGACGGACGCGCGGGGCGCTCCCCACCGGGCAACGGCGAGGGACATCACCAGTCCCCCGGCCACCCAGGCCCCGCTGACGAGACCCGTCTCGGCCGCGGTCCAGCCGCGCTCACGGCCGGCCAGCGGCAACGCGAGCATGACCAGCGGGAGCACCGTTGCGGCGAGGCCGGTGATGGCTACGAGCACCGGGACCACCCCCAGAGTGCCCGTCGCCGTCCGCATCCCGTCGACAAGGCTGCGCCAGACCGAGCCCTGACGGGGCGCGGGCTCCGGCTCGTGAGGCGGGCGAACCGCCAGGAGCACGGCTAGGACGACGGCGAACGTCGCGGCGTCCAGCCCTGCGGTCAGCGGCAGGCCCCCGTGGCCGATCAGGAAGCCCCCGACCGCCGGCCCGGCGGCGCGGGCGATCTGGTGGGCCGATCCGACCAGCGCCATCCGCCGGTCCAGATTCTCGGACCCGAACAGCCGCGGAAAGACCCCCTCGGCCGGGCGCCGCAGGGCTTGGATGGTGCCGGAGACGACGCCGAGCGCGATCAGCATCCACAGTCCGGCGCCACCGATCGCGCCGAGGGCGAACGCGGCCATGACCAGCACCATCGCCGCGTCGCACACAGCCATGGTGCGGCGGATGCCGATCCGGTCGGCCAGCACGCCTCCGACGAGGACGAGCAACGCGAGGGGGAATCCCTCGATGGTCAGCACGAGGCTGGCGGCATCGGCCCCGAAGCCGGCCGCGGCCCAGCCGATCGCGAAGAAGGTCACCGAGTCACCGAAGACCGATGCGGTCGATGCTGCCAGCCAGGGGCGGAACCCCCGGCCTGTGGTTCTACCCACGGGCTCAGTCCTCGTGACGTACGGGCATGACCAGCGCGGTGAACCCGGGCTGGTAGGGCGAGGTCACCACCACCGGCCGATCCGGCGCGGTCACCGCCAGCTGCACCTCGTCTCCCAGGCACGCTGCCAGCGCGCGACCGAACAGGGCCGTGCCGAGCCGGAGCCGGCTCGGCGGGCCGGTCACGACGCCGCGTACGTCGCTCTGCTCGGCCGCGTGCGGGGAGCGGAGCCGCGTCCGGTCCTCGAGGAAGAGGTCGACCTCGGCGTAGGCGGCCGCGTCGAGCCCCGCGAGCAGGTCGGCCTTGGCGAGCACCGCCCCGGTGACGGCCGGCTCGAGACCGGCCAGCACGAGCCGATGTGCCGGGTAGGTGGTGTCGCGGCCCAGCTCCTGCCCGGCGAGGGTCAGGGTGCCGTCCGCGATGCGCAGCTCGGCGGTCGTGATCGCATCCAGCCGGTCGGCCAGCGCGCCCGCGTCGGGCAGGGACAGCACCGCACGGCCGCCGTCCCCCTCCGCGACCGCCGGCAGGTTCCGCACCGCCATCCAGTAGCGGTTGGTCGCCACCACGTCCACGCCGGACTCGTCGACGTCGACGAGCACCGAGGCGAGCTCGGAGGCCGGGTCGGACTCGGCCGCGTGCCGCACCTGCCGGATCGCCGCGGCCAGCACGGGACCAGGGAGCTCGACGAGCGCCGGCCGGGCGGCGGGGCCGGCGTCGACGGCGGTCAGCACACCGCGTACGGCCTCCTCGGCCCGCGCCGTGCGCGCGCCCTGGTCCTCGAGGAACTCCGCCAGCGCGGCCCGGGCCTGTGCGGTAGGCGAGTCGAGCACCACCCGCATCGTCTCGATCGGGACCCCGGCCTCCCGCATGCCCACGATCAGCCGGGCCCGGTCGGCGAGCTCGGGCGTGTAGTAGCGATATCCGGTCCCGGAGTCGACCTCGGCCGGCACCAGCAACCCGCACTCGTCGTAGTGGCGCAGCGCGCTCGCGGTCAGGCCCACGGCGCGGGCGAAAGCACCGATCGTCAGCAGTGGCTCATCCATGTCCACAACCGTCGCCCTTCAGGTGAGATGAAGGTCAAGCCTCCTCCGAAGCGTCAAGTACGTCTGCCGAGGCGTCACTCGCGTCGGCCGAGTGGACATCTCGGGGACCATTCGGCCAGCGGGAGTGACTCCTCGGCAGGCCGGAATGTCGGTCGACTGTTCACCGAGGTAACTCACCGGCTGCTCACTCCCCTCGTCGAGTTCCACGAAGGCAGTGACCCTCCACCGAGTTACCTCGGTGAACATTCACCCGCGCTGCCCCCGCGCCGAGGCATAGACGCAGAGGGCTGCGGCGGTGGAGAGGTTGAGCGACTCGGCGCGGCCGAAGATCGGGATCGAGACCACGTGGTCGGCAGCGCCCGCGAGCTCGTCGGGAAGGCCCCAGGCCTCGTTGCCGAAGAGCCAGGCGGTCGGCTTCGCCAGCAGGTCGTCGGCGCCGAAGATGTCGGCCTCGCCGTGCATGTCGGCGGCGAGAACGGTCAGGCCGGCGGCCTTCGCGGCCGCTACGGCGGCGAGGGGATCGCGCTCGACCGCGACGGGCAGGTGGAAGGCTGAGCCGACCGAGGCCCGGATGGTCTTGGGGTTGTAGAGGTCGACCGAGTCGCCGGCCAGGATCACCCCGGAGGCCCCGGCCGCATCGGCGCAGCGGATGACGGTGCCGGCGTTGCCGGGATCGCGTACGTCAGCACAGATCACCACGAGCGGACCGGCGATGTCGGCGAGCGGGACGTCCAGGAACCGGCACAGCGCCACCACACCGGCGGGGGTGACCGAGTCGGAGAGGCCGGCCATCGCGCGATCCTCGACGATCGTGACCTCGACTCCGCTGAGCAGATCCGCGTACGTCTCGGCACCCGCCTCCGTCGCGAAGACCTCCTGCACACAGCCGGGTACGTCCAGGGCGCCCTCGACGGCCTTCGGGCCATCGGCGAGGAACTGCCCTCGCTCGGCACGGACGGCTCGGCGGGCGAGCTTCCGGATCTCCTTGAGGCGGGCGTTTCCCGCTGCCAGCGGCGTCATCTGGTCTCCTTCAGCGGACAGTTTCCCGCCATGGCGGGGAAATCAACGGGTCGAACGACGATCACAGCGGCATCTTCCCGCCATGGCGGGAAAATGCCGCGGACCCGCGCGAAACCTCCCGAGCACGCAGCGACGCCCGCCTCCGCTGATGCGTCGACGGGCGTCCCTACAAGATCTAACTCAGGCGTTCGCGGGGGCGTTGACGTCCTCCGGCAGCGCAGCCTTGGCCTGGGCGACGAGCGCGTTGAACGCGGCCACGTCGTTGACGGCGAGGTCGGCGAGGATCTTGCGGTCAACCTCGATGCCGGCCAGGTTGAGACCCTGGATGAAGCGGTTGTAGGTCATGCCCTCGGCGCGCGCGGCGGCGTTGATCCGCTGGATCCACAGCTTGCGGAAGTTGCCCTTGTTCTTGCGGCGGTCGTTGTAGGAGTAGACCAGCGAGTGGGTGACCTGCTCCTTCGCCTTGCGGTAGAGGCGCGAGCGCTGGCCCCGGTAACCGGAGGCCCGCTCGAGGGTGGTGCGACGCTTCTTCGCAGCGTTCACTGCGCGCTTGACGCGTGCCATTTCAGTGCTCCTTGAATGCTAGGGAAAGTTTCGGGGTGATCGCTCAGCGACCGAGCAGCTTCTTCGCGCGCTTCACGTCGGCGGGGGCGAGCTCCACCAGACCGGCGTTGCGACGGTGCTTCTTGCGCGAGCCCGTGGTCGGCGCGGAGGCGAACGCAGCGCCGGACTTGCGGCCGGCCTGCAGGCGCTGGATCTTCCCGGAACCGGTCACCTTGAAGCGCTTCTTGGAACCGGAGTGGGTCTTGTTCTTCGGCATAGTTCTTCCTTCTCTCGTCGTCCGGCCGGTCACGGGGCGCCGCGGCGGCGGAAGTCAGTGGATCGACTCAGAGGTCGATGTCGGGGTCGAGGTTCTCCGAGCGCCGCTTCGGCTTCGGGGTGGAGGCCGGACGAGCAGCGTTCGCAGCCGTACGCTCCGCCTTCTCGGCGGCCTCGTCGGCGGCACGCTCGGCGGCCTTCTCCTCCTTGGCCTCCTTGGCCTCGACCTTGGCGTCGGCCTTCTTCTTGTGGGGGCCGAGCACCATGATCATGTTGCGGCCGTCCTGCTTGGGCGAGGACTCGACGAAGCCCAGCTCCTGGACGTCGTCGGCCAGCTGCTGCAGCAGGCGGAAGCCGAGCTCGGGACGGTGCTGCTCACGACCGCGGAACATGATCGTGATCTTCACCTTGTCCCCAGCGTTGAGGAACCGCACGACGTGACCCTTCTTGGTCTCGTAGTCGTGCTTGTCGATCTTCGGACGAAGCTTCATCTCCTTGATGATCACGTTCGTCTGGTTTCGACGGGCTTCACGGGCCTTCTGGGCGTTCTCGTACTTGAACTTCCCGTAGTCCATGAGCTTGCAGACCGGCGGCTTGCCCTGCGGGGCGATCTCGACAAGGTCGAGGTCGGCCTCCTGGGCCAGGCGCAGCGCGTCAGGGGTCGGCACGATGCCGACCGTCTCTCCGTTGGGACCAACGAGGCGGACCTCGGGAACCCGGATCCGGTCGTTGATACGAAGCTCAGTGCTGATGTGTCCTCCAGTTGTTGTGGCTGCGGAGGCTTGAGGATCTTGGTTTCCGGGCCGCGTGCACGGGCGGTCCGGAAATCAAAAAAGGCTTCCGCTGGATTGTCACAAGCGGAAGCCAGTCAAGACGCTCACCCACGATCGGGCTCGCACCACCGAATCCATCGACCCATGAACTTCTGGGACACTGTCTTCGGGACCGGACCCGACGACCTGTGTTGCTAGGCGGTCGATGCGGGTGGGAGAACGCTGTCGTGATCTCCGCTTGTTGGATCGAACCGACGACGTACATCGGCTGATCGGTCAACACGGAACCCTACTGCAACATTCCCGCCGGTCCCAATCCTCAGGGCTCAATCCTCAGGGCTCAACCCTCAGGGCCGGACCCAGGCCGTACGCGGCCCGACGGTCGCCAACTGCCAGCCCTCGGCGACCTTGTGCAGGTCATCGCCCTCGATCGCGAACGGGACCGGGCCGGCGAGGTCGAGCACGAGGGCATCGGCGCCGTCGTGGACGGCTGCCTGAGCCGCGTCGCGCAGCGAGACCGGCACCGGACGGGCGTCGGCCTGCCACGCCTGCAGCGGCGCGGTGCCGGTGAACCCGAGCAGCGCCTGGCGTCCGTCGGCGCCGGTGAGCAGCACGGTGGCCATGTCGGAGGACTTGTCGTGGGCAAGACCGGCATCGTCGACCTCGACCTCGCCCAGCACCGCGACGACCGGGACCAGCACCCGGGCGGCCGCCAGGACGGTGAGCACGTCGGCGTGCGTGGCCTGGCCCGCGGCGTACGACCTCATCACCGTCGCCACCTCGGGGCTGGTCTCGCCGGTGTCGCCGGGAAATGCCGTGCCGAGGAGTCGCTTGTCGTTCATCGACTCCATTGAACCTCAGCCGAAGATCAGGGCCGATATCGGGGACAGTCCGGGTGCCGGACGACCGGGACGGTGGAAGACTGTAGGCATGGACCAAGGCGCCTACCTCGCACTAGCAGCCGCGCTCACCGTTCTGGGCGCGATCTGGACCTGGGTCGCGTTCCGACGGCGCGGCCTCGGAGCCGGCGTGAGGGCGTTCGGGTGGACGCTGCTCGCCCCGGCGGCCTACCTGACCGGGTTGCTGCGCGCCGGCAGCCGGATCGTCGACGCGATCGGCGACTGGGCCGCCCGCCTGGTCTTCAGCCCGACCGTCTGGATCGGGTTCGGCCTCGCCGCGCTCGCGATCGTGCTGATCTTCGTCTCCCGCCTCCTGCCCACCAAGGAGAAGCCGAGCCGAGCAGCCCGGAAGGGGGCTGCCGGCGCAGCGCCCGCGGGCTCGGCCGGTCCGGCCTCGGTCGCGGCTCCGAGGACGGCCAAGGGCCCGGTGGTCGACGACGATGACGAGGACATGGCCGACGTCAACGACATCTTGAAGAAGTACGGCATCTCCTGACGTTGACCGACTCCCCGACCGCCGATCTCCTCATGATCGCGATGAGCCGTCCGGCCACTCTCGGCCCCGGGCGGCTGATCTGCGTCGACGGCCCCGCCGGCTCCGGGAAGACGACCCTGGCCAACGCCCTGGCCGACATGACGCAGGCGCCGGTGGTCCACATGGATGAGGTGTACGCCGGCTGGGACGGCCTCGCCGACGGCATCGCCCAGCTCGAGACGATCCTGCTCCCCCTCGTCGAGGGAGCCCCCGGGTCCTACCGCCGCTACGACTGGCACGCACACGAGTTCGCCGAGACCGTGCTGGTCCCGCCGAGCCCGCTGCTCGTCATCGAAGGCGTCGGCAGCGGCGCCGCCGGCTACGACGGCCTCCGCACCGCCCTCGCCTGGGTCGACGCACCCGAGGCGGAGCGCAGGCGACGCGGCATCGATCGCGACGGCGACACCTTCGCACCCCACTGGGACGCCTGGGCCGCGGCCGAGTCCGAGCACTTCGCGCGCGACCGGACCGAGGCCCGCGCCGACGTCGTCGTCATGACCTAGCCGCCGCCCCGGCAGCGGCCGTCAGGAGATCAGCTCGTCCAGCCGCGAGTAGGCCCGCGCGTCACCCTGGAGGACCTCCGAGCGTCGCCCGTCGACCGAGACCGGTACGTCACCCGCGACCGTGACCCGGCGCATCTCGCGCGGGTGGTGGTCGAAGTCGGCGACCGCGTAGTGCTGGGTGGCCCGGTTGTCCCACATCGCCACGTCACCGGGCTGCCAGGTCCAGCGGATGGTGTTCTCGAGCTTGGTGACCCGGTCCTGGAGCAGGTTGAACAGCTGGATCGACTCGGTGGAGGTGAGCCCGTCGAACTCCTTGACGAAGCTGCCCAGGACCAGCGACCGCTCCCCCGTCTCGGGGTGCACGCGGACGACCGGGTGCCGGGTCTCGAAGTGGATCGAGGCGAAGTCGTCGCGGGAGTAGTTGGCGTCGGGCTGCTCGTGCTCCTCGTCGCGCTGGGCGTAGTCGTAGGAGTTGGTGTGCACCGCCCACAGCGCGTCGGCCAGCGCCTTCAGCGGCGCCGGGAGCCGGTCGTAGGCGGCCGCGGTGTTCGCCCAGATCGTGGTGCCGCCGTAGGGAGGCAGGGTGACCGCGCGGAGCACCGAGATCGCCGGGACCCGGTCCACGAAGGTGACGTCGGTGTGCCACGCGTTGGCCGCCATGCCTGCGTTGGCGGTGACCCTCAGCACCCGTCCGGAGCCGGTGTCGACCGTCGGATGGGCGGTCGTCAGCTCACCGAACCGGGCCGCGAAGGCGCCCTGCGCCTCGTCGGTGAGCCCGTCCTGGCCCCGGAAGAAGAGCACCTTGTGGCGCAGCAGGGCATTGCGTACGTCCTGGATCTGGGTGTCGTCGGCCTCGGCCAGGTGCAGGCCCTCGACGACGGCACCGATCCGGGCGCCGGCGCGGCGGATCCGCACGCCCGAGGGCGTCTCGACGACGTCCGCGGGACGGTGTAGCTCGGTGATGGTCACAGTCGTTCTCCTCCGATCAGGGATTCGGTCAGGGATTCGGTCAGGGCGGTCAGGCGGGGGTGAGCTCGGGCTCGGGGGACTTCGCGTGGACGCCGCGGCCGAGCTTCGGCCACCAGGACGGCACCAGGCCACGCTGGCCACCGAGCGCGGCAGAGACGCGGTCGAGGTAGATCGCGATGACGACGACGGCAAGACCGCCTTCGATCGAGGCACCGATCTGCAGTCCCTGGACGGCGTTGACGACCACGCCACCGAGGCCCGAGCCGCCGACCAGACCGGCCACGACGACCATCGAGAGGGCCAGCATGATCACCTGGTTCACCCCCGTCATGATCGACTCGCGCGCCAGCGGGAGCTGGACCTCGCGCAGGATCTCCCAGCGGCCGGCGCCGAAGGCTGTGGCCGCCTCGACGGTCTCGGGGTCGACCTGGTTGATCCCGAGCTGGGTGAGCCGGACGGCGGGCGGTAGCGCGAAGACGATCGTGGCGACCAGGCCGGGTGCGTCGCCGACACCGAAGAAGAGGATCGTCGGCAGCAGGTAGACGAAGACCGGCAGCGTCTGCATCAGGTCCAGGACCGGCCGCAGCGCCGCTCGCAGCGGTGGCGAGAAGGCCGACCAGATGCCCAGCGGGATGCCGATCACCAACGCGACCAGGGTTGCCACGAGCACCGAGGTGGTGGTCTGCATCGTCTCGTACCACAGGTCCATCGACTCGATCAGGAGCAACCCGGCGGTCAGCACCAGGGTCAGTACGACCTGGCGAGTGACGACCAGCGCGATCACGGCGAGCACGATGATCATCGCGAGCGGCGGCAGCCCGCCGAGCACGTTGTAGACCATCCGGAGCAGGAAGTTGAGCGCCTCCTTGATGCCGTCGAAGAACGGCCCGAGGTTGTCGGTGAGGAAGTTGATGACGTTCTCGCCGATGTCGCCGATGTGGAGGTCAGGCATGGGCCACCTCCGCGGCCTCGTCGTTCACGGTGTCGTTCACGGTGTCGTTCACGGTGGAGAGCGCCGAGAGGATCGCACCGCGCGGCACCACGCCGCACAGCCTGCCGTCCTCGTCGAGGACGGTGACGGGCACGACCTGGCGGCCCGCCAGATGCATGAAGTCGCCGATCACGTCGCCCTCCTTGACCTGGTGGTAGTCCTCGCCCAGCGCGTCGTGGACGCTCGTGGCGCCGCGGCGGGTCAGGGTCACCAGCCGGTCGTCGGTGACGACACCGAGCAGCGTGTCGTCCGCCCCGGTCACGAACGCACCGGTCACCTCGTTCTCTCCCAGCCTGCGCAGCGCGTCGTGTGGCGTGATGTCCTCGGGGAGTACGAGGCGGGCCGGCCGGATCAGGTCGGCGGCGCTGAGCACGCGGGCCCGGTCGACGTCGGAGACGAACTCGCTGACGTAGTCGTCGGCGGGATGCGCCACGATCTCGGGTCCGGGGGCGAGCTGGACGACCCGGCCCTCGCGCATCACCATCACCCGGTCGCCGATCCGCATCGCCTCGTTGAGGTCGTGGGTGACGAAGACCGTGGTGCGCTGGTCCTGGGCCTGGAGCTCGACCAGCAGGTCCTGCATGTCGCGCCGGATCAGCGGGTCCAGCGCCGAGAACGGCTCGTCCATCAGCAGGATCGGCGGGTCCACCGCCAGCGCGCGGGCGAGCCCGACCCGCTGCCGCATGCCGCCGGAGAGCTCGTGCGGGAGCTTGTCGCCGCGCCCACCCAGGCCGACCCGGTCGAGGGCGGCGTCGGCCTTCTCGAGGCGCTCCGGCTTCGCGATGCCGCGTACCTTCAGGCCGTACGCCGCGTTCTCCCGCACCGTCCGGTGCGGGAAGAGCGAGAAGTGCTGGAAGACCATGCCGATGCCGTTGTTGCGGAGCTCGCGCAGCCGCTGGTCGGAGATCTTGGTGATGTCCTCGCCGTCGATCAGCAGCTCGCCGGCGCTGGGCTCGTTGAGCCGGTTGATCATCCGCAGCACGGTCGACTTGCCCGAGCCGGACAGGCCCATGACCACGAACATCTCGCCCTTGGCGATCTCGAAGTCGATCTCGTGGGCACCGAGGTAGCCGCCTGCCGCCGCTGCCGCCGCGCGTGGATCCTTCGCGGCCAGGACCTTCTCGGCCTGTCGTCGGCCGAGTCCGTAGACCTTGCTCAGCCCTCGCCCGACGATCGCGGGCTCGGTCGTGTGGTTCGTCTCGCTCATCAGATCTCCGCCTTCTCGCCGTCGGCGTCCTCGACCCCGTCGAGGAACTCGGCGACCTTGTCGGGGTTGTCGTCGATCCACGCCTCGGCGATGTCGGCGAGCTCCTTCCCGGACTTGTCGTGGTCGTAGTAGAACTGCCCGGCCTCGTCGGTGGTGAAGGTCAGGTTCGAGAGGAGCTCGGCAATCTCGGGGTTGTCGTCCGCGAACCCCTCGCGGGTGACGGTGCGGATCTCACCGGCGCCGCCCCAGACCTTGTCGGGGTCCTCGAGGAACGCGGCGTCGAACTGCACGGTCATCCAGTGCGGGCTCCAGCCGAGGAAGACGATCGGCTGCCCGGCCTTCTGCGACTTCTCGACCTGGGCGAGCATGGCCGGGGTGCCGCTGGCGACCAGCTTCCAGTCCCCCAGGCCGTACGCATCCTCGTCGATCGCCTTCTGGATCGTCTCGTTGCCCGGGGAGCCGGCCTCGATGCCGTAGATCTTCTTCCCGAACCTCGCGGCGTTGGCGTCGAGGTCGGCGAGCGACGCGATCCCGAGCTCCTCGGCGACGTCGCCGGGGATCGCCGGGGCGTACTCGGTGCCCTTCACGATCGTGGAGAGCACTTCGACGTCGCCCTCGTCGATCGGGTCGCCGAAGCTGGGCTCCTGGGAGGGCCACCAGTTGCCCAGGTAGGCGTCGATCTGGCCCGAGGAGACCGCGGTCGCCGCGTTCTCGACGGACAGGTTCTTCTTGATGCTCGCCTCGTAGCCGAGCTCCTGGAGGATCTGGACGGCGATCTCGTTCTCGACCTGGAGGTCGACCCACGGCTGCTCGGCGAGGACCACCGAGTTCTCGGCTCCCCCGGAGTCGCTCTGGGCGAAGCCGTCACGCTCGCTCGCGGTCGTGCAGGCGGTCAGGGTGCCGGCTGTCGCCGCGATGGCGAGGGCTGCCACGGCAAGGCGTTGGGGGCGGCGCATGCATGCTCCATCCAATCGGTTCATATATGTCTAACACACTAGACATTCGAACTCCGGGTGTTCCAGCGCGTTCGCACAGCGAGCAAGACCAGGATCGAGATGCTGCGATAGAGACTCTCTATAGATGGGTCACTGGTCGGTGAGGTCTTGGGCCAGCGCGACGAACTGCTCGACCAGCGCGTCTCCCCGTTCCTCCAACCAGACCAGAGACACGCTCACCCGCGCCGCCGGGGTCAGCGGCACGACCTTCGCGCCGGCCCGCGACGCCGCTCCGGCCATGCCTTCGGTCAGCACCGCGACCCCGGCGCGGGCCAGCACCAGCGGGATGATCGAGGCGACGTGCGCCGTCTCGATGGCGACCTCCGTGGGCAGACCGGCGGCCTCGAGGCGGGCATCGAGGAACGTACGCAGCGCCGTGCCGGCCGGCGTCGCGATCAGGCCGACCTCGGCGAGCTCCTCGATCCGGACCTCCTCCGGCGCCTCGCCGGAGGGCGGCAGGACCGCCACCAGCTCGTGCTCGGCGAGCCGGTGCGAGCCGAACGGGCCGTGCGGCGTCGCGCCGTCGATCAGCCCCACGTCCGCCTCGCCCTTGCGCACCTGGTCCAGGACGTCGGATCGGTGCTGCGGATCCGTGACGACCACCTGCGCGGCGGGCTGGATCCGCCGGAACTCGGCCAGCACCGGCACCAGCGGCTCGACCGCCCACACCGTGCTGGAGGTGATCCGCAGCCGGCCGAACCCCTCGTCGGAGACCGACCGGACCGCGCCGGCCGCGAGCTCGAAACCGCGTACGACCCGGCGGGCCGGGCCGAGCAGCGCCGAGCCTGCCGGGGTGAGCCGCACTCCCCTTCCGTGGCGCTCGAAGAGCGGACCGCCGAGCTCCCGTTCGAGCCCCCGCACGGCGTACGACAGCGACGGCTGGGCGACGTGGAGCCGCCGCGGCGCTGGTGAAGCTGCCCGCCTCGGCGATGGCGAGGAAGAACTCCAGCTGTCGTCGCTCCATGGCCCGAGGGTAAGGGCCCGGCCAGGGATTCGGCGGCGCTCCGCGCCGCCATGGCACGCACTCGGCGGCGTTGCCCCGCCTCGAAATGCCCCGGCATGCCTTCAGCGGGGCGCCTTGCCGAGCACGCACCCTGACGACGCGAAGCATCCCCCGAATCCCTGGCCGGGCCCTAACCCGACCGGTCACCGAGCCGTACCGACCACCTCGATAGCCTGTCAGCGTGCTGAGACCGAGTGGAGAGCAGTTCACGATCGACGGCGGGGGCTACTCCGCGACGGTGACCGAGAGTGGCGGCGCGCTGCGCCTGCTGTCCTACGAGGGGCGGGAGCTGATCGCGGGCTTCGGCGACGACGAGCAGTCCAGCGGCGGCAGGGGTCAGCTGCTGGCGCCGTGGCCCAACCGGATCCGCGACGGCCGCTACGAGTTCGGCGGAAAGAGCTACCAGCTCGGGGTCACCGAGGTCGCGCGCAACAACGCCTCCCACGGGCTGGTGCGGTGGGCGCAGTGGCTGCCCATCGAGGAGGCCAAGAGCTCGATCACCCTGGCCACCCGGCTGATGGCGCAGAGCGGCTATCCGTGGACGCTGGATCTCGAGGTGACGTACGCGATCGGGCCCGACGGGCTCACCGTGACCCAGTCGGCGACCAACCACGCCGACTCCCCCGCGCCGTACGCCGTCGGCGCCCACCCCTATCTCACCGCCGGGACAGGCCCGGTCGACGCCTGGACGCTCACCCTCCCGGCGCGGACCCGGCTGCTCTCCGACCCCGAGCGCAAGCTGCCCACCACCAGCGAGCCGACGGCCGGCACCGACTACGACTTCACCTCCGCCAAGCCCGTCGGCGACGTCGTCCTCGACCACGCCTTCACCGATCTCGTCCGCGGCGAGGACGGCCGGGCGACGGTCACCGCCGTCGGGCCCGACGGCGGTGTCGCGCTCTGGGTCGACGAGCGCCACCCGTGGCTGATGGTCTACAGCGCCGACGACCAGTCACCCGCACGCGGCGGTCTCGCCGTCGAGCCGATGACCGCTCCCCCGGACGCGTTCAACTCCGGCACCGACCTGATCGCGCTCGCCCCCGACGAGCGCCTCGAGGTCACCTGGGGCATCACCGCGCTCCGATGAGCTTGCTGAGGGTCTCCGGACTCAGCAGGACCTACGGCGAGCACGCCGTCCTCGACGGACTCGATCTGACCCTCGAGCCCGGACAGGCGATCGCCCTCACCGGGGCGAACGGGTCCGGGAAGTCGACCCTGCTGCGCTGCGTCGCCGGCGTCGACGAGCCGACGAACGGCGAGGTGCTGCTCGACGAGAAGGCATACGACGAACGCTCCGCGCAGGTGCGCTGGGACGTCGCCACGCTCCTCGACGACCTGGACCTCTTCCCCGACCTCGCGGTCGTCGAGCATCTCGACCTCCTCGCCCACGCCCACCGGGTAGAGGACCCCACGGGCACGGTCGACAGCGTGCTCGAGGAGGTGGGCCTGACCGACCAGGCGAGCCAGCTGCCCGGCTCGCTCTCCTCGGGCCAGCGTCAACGCCTCGCCCTGGCGTCGCTGCTGGTGCGACCGCGGCGGCTCCTCCTGCTCGACGAGCCCGAGCAGCGTCTCGACGCCGAGGGCGTCGGCTGGCTCGCCGGACTCCTCGCACGCGAGAAGGAGGCCGGCGTCGGGATCCTGTTCGCCAGCCACCATCCGGCCGTCGTCGAGGCCGTGGCCGACGAGGTCGTACGCCTCGGGTCCTCGCCCGACATCGCATGAGCAACGAGGCCCCGACACCCGCCGAGATCCGCGGGCTGATCCGATCCTGGCGTCGCGGCCGGGCGACGGCACCCTGGGGAGAGATGCTCTACCAGGCATACCTCGGCCTTCTCACCGTCCTCGTCTACGGCTCCGGGCTGGTGAGCGCGGTGGTCAACGCCGGGCAGGCCGTTGCGGCGTGCACCGGCCAGACGTGCGTCGGGACGCGCACCGCAGGACCGGTTCTCGTCGTGCTGATCTGGCTGGCGCTGGGCGCCGCGGTGCTTCGTCTCCTGGGGCCGCTGATGGCGTCTCCGGCGACTTCGGCGATGGTGCTCTCGACGCCGGTGGACCGCGGGCGGTGGTTGCGGCGCCAGTACTGGGCCATGCTGGTGCTCGCCGCTGTGACCGCTGCGGCCCTGGCGGCCCTCGCGGCCGTGACGGCGGGATGGCCGCTGTCCACGGTCGGCGCGCTGGCACTGGCGGCAGCTGCGCTGGCGTCGATGACGTACGCGGCCGGGGCCGTGGCGCAGTCACGAACCCGTTCGGTCTGGCGGATGATCGGGCCGATCACCGCCCTCGCGGCCCTCGCCGCTCTGGCCCTCGTGGCCGCCGGGATCACCAGCGGGTTCGCACCGCCCGCCGGCGAGCGGTGGTGGCTGGCACCCGCTGCGACGGCACCGCTCGCCGGTACAGTGGCCGCGCTCGGTCACCGCCGCCTCGGCGAGCTCCGTCGCCGTGACCTCACCCGCGGGCACGGGTTGGCGAACGGGCTCTCCGGTGCACTCGCCGGGCTCGACACCGCTCTGGCCTACGACGTCGTGCTGCAGCACACCAGCGGCCAGCGCGCTGTCGTTCGGCCCCGGCGTCCGCGCGGGCCGAAGGGGCCGCTGGCGCTGGTCACGGCCGACGTCATCAGGCTGGGCCGGGCACCGCTGCGCGTGCTGGTCCTGGCTGCGGCTGTCGTGCCGGCGTACGCCCTCGAGGAGGCCGGGGCCGGCGCGCTGACCGTGCCGGTGATGGTCGTGATCGGGTTCTGGGCCGCCGTCCCGTTCGGCGCCGGCCTGCGGGTGCTGTCCCGCTCGAGCGGGCTCGTCCGGCTGTTGGGAGCCCGGTCCTGGCAGCTTCGGCTCGGGGCTCTCGTCGTGCCGACGGCGCTGCTGGTGGCGTACGGCCTGGGCTGCCTGTGGGCGCTGCCGCATCCGCTGCTGGCGCCCGCTGTCGGCCTCGGTGCACTGGCGGCGTGGACGCGGTGGCTGTCAGCGCCGCCACCGGACTACGCCTCGGTGATGGTCTCGACGCCGATGGGCGCCATGCCGGTCACGCTCTTCACCAATGCGGCCCGAGGCTTCGACATCGCCGGGTTGGTGAGCATCCCGACGCTGTTCGCCCCTGACGCGACCGGGGCCACGATCTCGCTGGCGCTCTCGGCGATCACTCTCGCGGTCCTCGTCGCCCGGCGCTGAATCCTCAGCGATCGCACTCCAGCATCCCGATGTCGAACGCATCGGCCATCGCCGCGTAGCCGGCGTCGCTGGGGTGGAGGTGGTCCCCGGAGTCGTACGCCGGCAGGAAACGCGCCGGTCGCGCGGGGTCACGCGTGGCCGTGTCGAAGTCGACGACGCCGTCGAACTCACCGGAGGTGAGGATCCACTCGTTGACCGCGACCCGCACCCGGTCGCGCGCGGGGGTGTAGCGGCTGCCGCCCTCGTACGGGGTGAGGCTGGCGCCGATGACGCACACGTCCTCGGCATGCGCCTGGGCGATCAGCTCGCGGTAGGCCTCGATCAGGTCGGAGGCATCGTCGGCGTCGTCCCAGCGGATGTCGTTGATCCCCGCCAGCAGCACGACCGTGGAGACGCCGGGCTGGTCCAGGGCGTCTCGCCGGAAGCGGTCCAGGCCCCGCTGGCCACCGGTGCTGTCGACGAGCACGCGGTTGGCGGAGATGCCCTCGTTCATCATCCCGAACCGGCCGGCGAACGAGCTCGCCGCCACTCGGTCGGCCAGCACGTCGGGATAGCGCCGGTCGGCTCCGACGGTGGAGCCGTTGCCGTCGGTGATCGAGTCGCCGAAGAGCACCACGGTCTTGACCCGGCGCGGCTTCTCGACCACGACACTCTCGACCCAGTACCAGCTGGAGATCTCCGTCATGAACGCCGCACCCGACTCCTGGCCGGCCACGTCGGCACCTTCTGCCTCAGAGACGTAGGAGGTCTGCGTGGCCACGTCGTGCCCGGTGATCGGGCCGCTCTCGCCGACGACGTGGAAGCTCACCGCGAGGGTCGTGTCGGCCGGAACGGTCGCGTCGACCGGGTCGCTGAGCACCTCGGTGCCGGGGGCGACGGTGACCTGGTCGCGACCGTCGAAGGTCAGCGGCCGGTTCGTGCCGGACACCACCGCGGCTCCGTCCGCGGCCAGACCGAGGTGTGCCGAGGTGAACGTCACCGGACGATCCCCGAACACGTTGGACAGGGTGATGCGGACGCCGGATCCACCCAGCGAGGTGTGCACCAGGTTGCGCACCGACCGGTCCCGCAAGCCGGCGGCGCCGGTCTGACCGCCCACCTCGTCGGCCGAGGCGCCCCAGGTGCCGACCGGATGCACCGGCGCGGCCTGCGCGGGCATGGTCGAGGCCAGCGTGAGCACGGCCGCCAATGCCGCGAAAGCACGAGTCCATGAGATCACGAGGACACGCTAGGCCTCCGTGGGCGCCGCGATCATGGGTTCGGGCGAGTCTTCCCCGAAGCGTAGTAAATGGTTCGCCGGAGGGTCGCTGCTAGGACAGTTCTTCGGCCAGCTTGCGCAGCGTACGGACGGCCTTCTTCGACGAGCCGCCGTCGGAGGCCTGGATGCCGAGGACGGAGATGTTGTGGCCCGAGGCGAGGTCGATGTTGGGCCAGGGCGCGCCGCGGGGGAAGTTGATCGCGAGGACCTCGGCCCACTCCAGGTCACGGCGCTTGAAGCCGTTGACGACGGTCAGGCCGTCGGCACGGGCGACGACCCGCGACCGGGTCAGCGCGTACACGCAGGTCACGATCCCGAGACCCACGGCTCCGAAGGTGAGCCGTTCGAACATGGTGACCTGGGCCTTGATCTCGGGCGTGAAACCGACCCAGACCATCGTGCACATCACCGCGAGGGCGGCCACGAGGAACCAGCCCATGACACGGGCCCCGAGCGGGCGCCAGGTGTGCGGCAGCTTCACCGGACGTTCCGATCCTGTGGGGTCAGATCCGGCAGGCATTGATCTCCGTCAGCAGGATCGCACGGGCGCCCACGGCGTAGAGGTCGTCCATCAGCTTCTGCGAGCCCTTGCTCGGCACCATCGCGCGGACAGCGACCCAGCCCTCGCGGTGCAGCGGGCTGACCGTCGGACCCTCGAGGCCGGGCGTCATCGCGGAGGCCTCGGCGAGGAACTCGGCACGGATGTCGTAGTCCATCATCACGTAGCTGCGCGCGATCAGGACACCGTCGAGGCGGCGGCGGAAGGTCTCGTACGCGGCCGGCAGCCCTGTCGAAGCGGAGCCCGAGGCGGTCAGCTCAGCGCCCGAGCGGGTGATCACCACGGCCTCGGAGTGCATGATCGGCTCACCGAAGATCTCCAGGCCGGCCTGACGCATCGTGGAGCCGGTCTCGACCACGTCGGCGATCACGTCGGCGACGCCGAGCTGGATCGAGGTCTCGACGGCTCCGTCGAGACGGGTGACGCTCGCGTCGATCCCCTCGCGCTCCAGGAAGGCGGAGACGACCCCGACGTAGGAGGTCGCGATCCGCTTGCCGCGCAGCTCCTCGATCGAGGTGAAGGCGCCGGCGCGGCCGGCGAAGTGGAACCGGCTGCGGCCGAAACCGAGCCCGACGACCTCGTCGGCCTTGGCGCCGGAGTCGAGGAGGAGGTCGCGGCCGGTGATGCCGATGTCGAGGGTGCCCTCGCCGACGTAGAGCGCGATGTCGCGCGGACGCAGGTAGAAGAACTCGACGCCGTTCTCCTCGTCGATGAGGGTCAGGCGCTTGGAGTCCTCGCGCTGGCGGTAGCCCGCCTCGCGCAGCAGCTCGGAGGCGGCGACGGAGAGCGAGCCCTTGTTGGGCACGGCGATCCGGAGCATGCCCTCCGCGGATGTTTCAGTCATGAGTGATCCCTACAGGTGTGAGTAGACGTCGTCGATCGAGATGCCGCTGGCGAGCATGAGCACCTGGGCGTGGTAGAGCAGCTGGGAGATCTCCTCCGCGGTCGCTTCCTTGCCCTCGTACTCGGCCGCCATCCAGGACTCGGCGGCCTCCTCGACCAGCTTCTTCCCGATCGCATGGACCCCGGCGTCGAGCTGTGCCACGGTGCCGGATCCTTCAGGTCGGGTCCGGGCCTTCTCGCTCAGCTCGGCCCAGAGCTCGTCGAACGTCTTCACGAGCGTCAAGACTAGGCCGTACGCGACCCTGCCCCCGAATCGTCTCAGCGAATCCATAGCAGTTCTGCTATGGACAGGCATAGCAGAACTGCGATACCTTCGATTTCATGAGCCCCGACGACGAGGACACCGCGTTCTACGTCGGGATCGCCGCACAGGTCACCGAGCACCGGGTCGCGCGGGGCCTGTCCCAGCGCGAGCTCGCCGAGCTCTGCGGGACGACCCAGTCGGCGATCGCTCGGCTGGAGTCCGGCTCCCGCCCACCCAAGATCGACACCCTCCTCCGAGTGGCCGCCGCCCTCGACTGCCGCCTCGAGGTCGGCTTCCACGCCCGCACCCGAGCCCACAGGAGCACACCATGAAGACCTCCATCTCCGCCGACGAGGTCGAGTCGACCCGCAGCGAGCGGTTCCTGGCGGTCGCACTGACCGCCTTCCTGCTCGTCGGCACCGTCTGGTTCTACGTCAAGGTGGCCGGCTGGTGGCCGCTCTACATGGACTGGGACCAATGCAACAACGGCGAGACGGCGTGCGAGATCCCTGGTCACGAAGCGATGCAGATCGGCATCCGCCTCGGCTTCGTCATCCTGCTCTGCCTGGTCGGGTTCTGGGTTCTCTACCGACTGCGCCGCAGCGGCTCGCGCTTCCTTCCGCTCGGCTTCGCGCTCGCCGCGACCGGGGTGATCATGGCCCTGGTCTTCGCCTTCCACTACACCTTCGAGTACGCCGACTTCGGGCCGCTCATTCTCTCCCTGCTCGGCGCCGCGGCCACCGTCGGCGTGTTCGTCGCCGTCCAGCGGCTCCTGGCCAAGCGGATCCCGGCCATGCGCGTCCGCAAGGGCGACTGCCCCTACTGCGGCTATCCGACCCGCGGCAAGCACTGCGAGGGCTGCGGCCGCGAGACCATCGCCCCGTGCGCGACCTGCGAGGCCGACCGCCGGGTCGGCACGCTCCACTGCGTGGCGTGCGGCGCCGACTGAACCCTCAACCTCAGGTTCAGAGTTAGCCCTGCACCGGGCGTACGGTCGCCCGGTGCAGCTTCATGAACTCGACGTAGCCGGGCGCGTTGAGCTCCAGGATCGCGGCGGGGTTGGTGCCGGGCTCGATCGTGCCGCGGATCTTGGCCGGGACCCCCATGACCAGCGAGTGGTCCGGGATCACGGTCCCCTCGACCACCATCGCGCCGGCCGCGACCAGGCAGCCGTCACCGATGGCGACCGAGTCGGAGACCACTGCCCCGTTGCCGATCAGCGACCCGGTCCCGATCCGGTCGCCGTGCACCACGCAGCCGTGCGCGACCGTGCTGTGCGGCCCCATCTCCAAGGATGATCCGGGGCGTACGTGCAGCACCGAGTTGTCCTGCACGTTGGAGCCCTCGCCGATGATGATCGGCCCGACGTCGGCGCGCAGCACCGCCCCGTACCAGACACTGGCGTTGGGCCCGAGGCGTACGTCACCGATCAGCGTCGCTGTCGGCGCCACCCAGGCGTCGGGGTGGATCTGCGGGCTCTTGCCGTCGAATTCGAAGATGTTCATCGACGCAGATCCTAGGCGTGCGCGCCGTCGGGACTGACGTGGAGGACCACGCTGGTCAGCCGCGGCAGTGCCTCCAGGAGATGCTCCTCGGCGTGGTGGGCGATGTCGTGCCCGGCAGAGACGGGCAGTTCGGCCGATACGGTGATGTCGCCGTCGGCGTGGAGGGTATGCCCGATCCACCGCAGCCTCAGGCTGCGGACCTCGAGCACGCCGTCCACAGCGCCGACCGCCTCCCGCGCCCTGCGTACGTCCTCCGGGGTGACCGCGTCCATCAGCCGGGCACCGACCTGCTTGAGCGCCGAGCGCAGAACGCCGAGGATCGCAATGGCGATCAGCAGCCCGATCACCGGGTCGGCCCACGGCAACCCGACGGCAACCCCGGCCGCACCGAGGACCACGGCCAACGAGGTGAACCCGTCGGTCCGTGCGTGGAGTCCGTCGGCGACCAGGGCGGCCGAGCCGATCTGGCGGCCCACCCGGATCCGGTAGCGCGCGACGAGCTCGTTGCCACAGAACCCGACGACCCCGGCCGCCGCGACCGCCCAGACGTGCTCGACCTCGCGCGGATGGAAGAGCCGGTCGATCGCCTCCCAGCCCGCCAGGATGCTGGAGAGCGCGATCATGGCGACGACGAACAGACCGGCGAGGTCCTCGGCGCGACCGTACCCATAGGTGAACCGGTCGTCGGCCGGACGCCGGGCGAGCCAGAACGCGACGAGCAGCGGCACCGCGGTCAGCGCGTCCGCGACGTTGTGGAGGGTGTCCCCCAGCAGTGCGACCGAGCCGGTCACGGCTACGACGACCCCCTGGAGGGTGGCCGTCAGCGCGAGGACACAGAGGCTGATCCACAACGCCCGCCGGCCGCGTACGTCCGCCTCCAGAGCCTCGTCGACCTGATCCGCCGCATCATGGGAGTGGGCCCCGAAGACGTCCGAGACCCCATGCCGGAGCCGGGCCCATCTTCCATCGTGGCCGTGGTCGTGGCCGTGGCCGTGGCCGTGCGCATGGTCGTGGGCATGGTCGTGCAGCGTGTGGGTCATGCCGACCCCTCCCCGGAACGGTGGTGTGCCGGGACCTGGTCGAGGAGATGCTCCACGTGTCCGATCGTGTCGAGGACCAACTGACGCACGTGCCCGTTCTCGACGCGATAGAGCACCGAGGTCCCCTCTTTGCGCGAGGTCACCAGCCGCGCCATCCGCATCTTCGCCAGATGCTGCGAGACCCCCGGCACCGGCTTGTCCAACATCGCAGCAAGCTCCGAGACGGACCTCTCTTCATCCAGCAGTAGCCCCGCCATCTGCAGCCGCGTGGGATCAGCGAGCATTCGCAGGACCTCGACAGCGAGGGTCACGACGTCGTCTCCCCACACCGGAGGTTGCGTATTTGCATGCATGCGCAAATTATAAGGCTACGGCCGCTCCAAGGCACGCCGCCGAGTCGGCGCATCTGTCCCACACACGGGTGCGGTGCGCATCGGTGTGATCGGTCGGGCTATGTGCGTCGGGTGAAGCGGATGTCGCCGTTGGGGAGGCGTTCGTGGAGGTAGGTGGTGTCGTGGGCGCGGTGGTGGTGATGGGAACAGAGCAGGGCAGCGTTGTCGAGGTCGGTGGCCCCGCCACGTGCCCATTCGATCCAGTGGTGGGCTTCGGCCCAGGTGCCGGGGATGTCGCAGCCCTCGGCCTCGCAGGTCGCTGACCGCAGCAGCAGGGCTCGGCGTTGGGCGGCGGTGAAGAAGCGTTCCTTACGGCCCAGGTCGAGGACCTCGCAGTCGCTGCCGAGGACGGCGGGGAGGATGCCTGCGGTGCAGGCGAGCCGGCGGGCTTCGGCGGCGGTGATCGGCGAGCCACCGGGGATCTGGGCGATGCCGGCTTCTTGGCGGAGCTGGTCGAGGTCGATGGTGACGATCACCGTGGTCGCGTCCCCACCGTGGATCGGAAGCCGCGATGGGTCGAGGGTCTCGAGGAGCTGGCACAGCGCGCGTCCCAGGCGGCGGTCGTAGGGCAGGTACTCGCCGGTCTCGGTGCGGGTCCCGTCATCGCGCCGCGGTGAGGCGAACGCTTCCAGGTTGGTCGCGAGCCGGTCCGCGGCCGCATCCGGGACCACGGCCGTGATCCGGGTGGTGCCGTCCCCCAGCCGCCGCATGCTCAGGCGGGTCTTGTTGTGGGCGTGGGCTTCCTCGGCCGCCAGCCGTCGGGCTTCTTCGGCTTCGGCGATCTCGGGGGCGATGACGTCGAGGATCCGGCGTCCGAGGCGTCGGAGCTGGGTGGGGTCGAACCGGGTCGCGTAGGCGACCAGCGCTTCTTCGGCCTTGGTCTTGATCTCCGGGTCGAGATCGGGCGGGGAGGTCGTCGAGAGCGTTCACGATGACGTGGGCCTGGGCCGGGTTGCAGTCCCCGGCCCGCATCGCGGCCGCGACCAGTGCGTAGGAGCGGTCGAG
>NZ_FNFN01000003.1 GCF_900101045.1 Nocardioides sp. YR527
GTTGATAGGCCGGAGGTGTACAGCAGTGATGCCCAGCCGACCGGTACTAATAGGCCGAGGGCTTATCTTTCATAAACCCTCAACAAAAACAACAAACGAAGACCGTCAAGTCTCGCGTCCACAACCAACTGTTGTAACACAGGTTTGGTCACCCCCTCGCTGTAAGCGGGGAGCGTGATCTCTAGAGTTACGGCGGCCATAGCGAAGGGGAAATACCCGGTCCCATCCCGAACCCGGAAGTCAAGCCCTTCAGCGCCGATGGTACTGCAACCGAGAGGCTGTGGGAGAGTAGGACGCCGCCGGACATAACTTTGCGCAGGGCCACCTCTTCGGAGGTGGCCCTGCTGCCATTTGTACCGACTTTCGATGCAGTGTTTCGAGCTTGTCGTGATGCGCTGTATCGACCTTGTCGAGATGATTGTGAAGGTCTCTTCGCGCCACGCCCGGTTGACGTGGGCAGCGACGCGAGGTCCAATGTCATAGTTGCAGTCCGAACCAACCATCACGAACAAGGAGTTCCCATGGTCAAGAAGCTGCTCATCGCCGCCGTCGTTGCCGTGGGTCTCGGCGTGGCCATCAAGCTGGTCACCAGCCGCTGATCCGAGCTTCTCCAGCTGCCCGGTGCCCTCGAGGTGCCGGGCAGCTGTCATTTGGTGCCCTGGGGTGCTCCCTCGCCCGGCGTGACCGCGTCAGCAGGAGCGATGGGTTCCTCCTTCGGGAGGTCGACCTCGGCCAGCGACCGGCGAGCACCGGGGATGGCGAGGATGCCGGCAACCATGAGGAAGAGCAGCAGGCCGGCGAGGACAAGCAGGAACTCGACCGAGAACTGATCTGCGAGCGGGCCGAAGACCACCATGGAGAGTGGCATGGCGACCGACATGACGATGCCGACGATGCCGAAGACGCGCCCTTGCATCTCTGGCTCGACACGCTCCTGGAGGATCGTCATCGCGGGTGCGCTCAGTGCCGAGAAGGACACCCCGATCAGCAGGCCGAAGACGAAGAACACCCACATGTTCGTGGAGACCCCGAGTCCGACGACGAACAGTCCGATGAGGACGACAGAGCCGACCATCAAGCGCATCCGGTGGATGATCTTGGGTCCGAAGACGGCCATGGCGGCGCCGCCGACCAGCATGCCGAAGCCCCAGAACAGCTCGTTCGCGGTGAGCTTCCAGACCTCGTCGCCGAAGGTACGGGTGACCATGAGTGGGGTGAGGTAGGAGGGGGCTCCGACCATCACCATGACGAGCGTGAACAGGACGAGGATCCAACGCACGTGCGCGTGGGTCGAGACGTACTTCAGGCCGGCGCGGAGGTCGCCGAAGTAGGAGACCTTCCCTTGGTCGGGACGCGCGATACGGGCGACCGGGACGAGGGCGAGCAGGCCGACGCCGATCAGGGCCGTGACGGCGTCGATGAAGAAGACGGCGACGATGTCCATGCTGGCGTAGATGACCGCGGCGAGCGCCGGGGCCAGGAGTGTCATCGCGGACTGGATGGTCTGGAAGGCTCCGTTGATCCGGAGCAGCTGCGACTCCGGCGCGATCTGCGGGATCATCGCCGTCACGGCAGGCATCTGGATGCCGGCGAAGATCGAGCGGATGGCCAGGGCGAGATAGATGATCCAGAGGTCGTCGATCCCGCTGGCCATCAGGCCGGCCAGGATCAGGGTGGCTACCGCGATCGTCGCGTCGGACCCCATGATCAGGAACTTGCGGTGATGCCTGTCGGCCCACACGCCGCCGAAGATGGACATGAACGCCTGCGGGAGCATCCCGAAGACGAGGCTCAGCATCAGCACCGACCCGGACCGGGTCTCGATGGTGAGGTGCCACATCACGGCGTACATCACCAGCATCGAGCCGAGCAGGGAGACCGTCTGGCCGGCGAGGAAGATCGCTGCGTTGCGCCTCCAGCCGGGAAGCTCGTCGGCGGGCATGCTGAACAGCCTTGACCGGGATGCGGAACGCGTCAACCGACTTTGGTCTCCGCGAGTGCTACACGAGGATCAGTGGTGGGCCGTGGTGGGTGGAGTGGGCGAGCACGTCGCCGTCGAGGTTGAGGGCAGGACCGTCGGTGCGGATGTCCCAGCCCGAGGCCGTCTGTGCCGGGGGGACGCCTTCCATACTGACGTGGGCGATGGGCAGGCCGCTACGAGCCTCGGCGACGGCAGCGCGTACGCCGGTGCGTACCTCGATCGGCCAGTACTGCTCGGTGATCGACTGCCAGACGACCGTGAGCACGTCCCCGTCGGTCGGTTCGCTGAGCCTGTCTCTCAGCCACGTGTCGGCCGACCCGACGTCGACGGCGGGCGGCTCCGCGGCCGCGACCTGCAGCGCAGCGGCGAGCCGGGCGTGACGATCGATCTGATGCGGCCACACGAACGAGGTCAGGTACTCGCGGCCGGCCCTGGTGGAGACATCGACCGGGGCGAGATCACAGCCGCGGCGTGCGACCACCTCGAACGGAACCGGCTTCACCCCGGCGCTCTGGGTGTCGATCGTCAGCGGACTCTCAGTGGGACCGTACGCCCAGTCCTCGCCGTGGAAGCGGTAGCGGTCGACGAGCAGGTTGAGCCCGGCCGAGGCGCCCGGCTCGAGCAGCCGGATGCGGCGCAGGCCGGTGCGGCGTACGGCCTCGAAGATGCCGATGAGGAGGCAGGCGGAGCGGCCGACCTCGTTGGTCTGGGGCGCCACTTCCAGACCTGCGCGGAGCTCGTCGACGTGTGCTGCGATCACCCCCTCGAACAACGGCCAGGCGATGACGTACGAGTCGTTGCCTCCAAGGTTGGGATAGAAACGCTCGAGCTCGGGAGCGTCGCCGCGCAGGACGATGCGGTGCAGAGCGGCCAGGAGGCGCAGCTGCACGGCATCGGCACGGGAGGCGTCGGGGTGATCCCGGCAGATCTCGGCCACAGGACCACCCGCGTCGAGGTCGTCCGCGAACCGGCCGAGCAGCCAGCCGTAGAGGTGCTCCTCGTGGCCGAAGTGATCTCTGAAGAGTTCGGAGAGAGTCGCCATGGGCACATCCAAGCACTGACATCCACTTGCGACGATAGGTAAGGTAAGCCTTACTTAACGGGAGATGGAGCTGGCATGGGATTCGACGACGGCCGGAAGCTGAAGGGCGTGTACGCGGCCGAGGTGCTGCACAACAAGCAGGTCACGCCGCACATGGTGCGGCTCACCTTGGGAGGCGATGACCTGCGGCGCTTCCCGCAGCGCGGTTTCGACCAGTGGTTCCGGCTCTTCCTGCCGCGGCCGGGCGGGCAAGCCACCAACTTCGACGTGGTGCCCGAGAAGCTCGGGACGATCGACTACCTCAAGTACCTGAGGCACGGCGACCGGCCGCCGCTGCGTAACTACACCGTGCGCGAGCACCGGCCCGACCTCGGGGAGATCGACGTCGACTTCGTCGTGCACGGGGATCTCGGGATCGCGGGTCCGTGGGCGCGTACCGCACAGCTCGGGGAACAGGTCGTGCTCATGGATCAGGGCACGGGCTTCGACTTCGCTCCGGACGCTTCGTTCCACCTGCTCGTCGGGGACGAGTCGGCCCTTCCGGCGATCGTCGGGATCCTGCGCGACATGCCTCGCGACGTGCGCGGCCTGGCGATCATCGAGATCCCGGACATGGCGGACGTCCAGGACGTCTCCGGGCCCGAGGGGGTCGAGGTGCGGTGGCTGGCTCGAGGTGACTCCGCCGAGCAGCCCGGGACGCTGGCGATCGCCGAGGTGAAGGCGTTCACGCCCGAGGCGCCGGCCACGCTCTCGGCCTACCTCGTCGGTGAGCGGACGATTCCGGCCGAGGGACGGCGCCACCTGGTGTCGCTCGGGGTGCCCAAGTCGCGGATCACCTTCGTCGGCTACTGGCGGATCGGCAAGGCCCAGGCATAGAGCCTGGCGCCTGCCGATCCGCCGGGTGCTCGGAGCTCAGCCGAACAGGTCCTGGATGGAGGTGCGGATCTGGTCGAAGGCGAGCCAGGCGAAGAGCAGGGCGCAGATGATGAGGCCGATGTTGGAGACCCACTTGTTGCGCCACTCCGCGGGGGTGTGGCCGGTGTTGAGGAGCCAGAGCAGGGTGACGGCCAGGAACGGCATGAAGAACGCGCCCAGGACTCCGTAGATGAGGATCAGCCACGTGGGCTCGTCGGCGAGCAGGAGCCAGATCATCGGCGGGAAGGTGAGCCAGAGGATGTAGGAGCGGTACCAGATGCCGCCACTCTTGGCCTCGGGCTCGTCCGCCCGTCCGCGAATGGTCCCCATGAAGTCCGCGAACATCAGGCTGACGCCGTTCCAGACACCGACGAGCGAGGACATCGCCGCGGCCCAGAAGCCGATCAGGAAGAGCTTGCCGAACCAGTCGCCGTAGCGGTCGGCGAGAACCTTGGACAGGTCGAGCATGCCCTGGTCGCCGGTGCCGATGGCGATGTTGGCGGAGTAGAGCAGCTCGGCGCCGACGATGAGGGTGGCGACCACGAAGATCCCGGTCACGACGTACGCCGTGGTGTTGTCGATCCGCATCACGCGCATGAACTGCGGTGTGTGCCAGCCCTTCTCCCGCAGCCAGTAGCCGTAGGCGGCCAGGGTGATGGTGCCGCCGACGCCGCCGGCGACCGAGAGGATGTTGACCAGGGAGCCTTCGGGGATCGTCGGGACCAGGCCGACGAGGAGGTCGGGAAGATTGGGCACCGTGATGATCGCGGCGGCGACCATGGTGACGAACATGATGCCGACCAGGACCGCCAGGAACTTCTCGAAGAGGCCGTAGCGGCCGGCCCACACGATGGCGAGACCGATCAGGCCGGACAGGATGCCCCAGACCTTCACCGACGCGAACGAGAACAGCGCGGCCAGGGCCAGGCCGGTGCCGGCCATCGCGGCGGCTCCGTAGATGAAGCCCCAGATCACGATGTAGGGGCCGAAGTAGATCGTCGTCCAGATGCCCAGACGCCGCCAGCCCTGGAAGATCGTCTCGCCGGTCGCCAGGCTGTAGCGCCCGGCACCCTCGACCAGGACCACCTTCAGGACACATCCGACGATGACGGCCCACAGCAGGGCGTAGCCGTACTTGCTGCCGGCGATCAGGGTGGCGACCAGGTCGGCCGCGCCGACACCGGTGGCGGCCACCACGAGGCCGGGCCCCAAGATCCGCCAGCGCGGGGTTTCGGATGTCTCGGTCCTCGCTGCTTGTGACATGAGCGACAGGTATACCCCGTTTTAGGGAAGATCAGCGACTTTTTGCCGAAGGACGGCACGCTCGCGGTCGTTCGTGCACATGCCTGCCGCCCGCTCCAGCTCCTTGCGCGCCTCGACGGTTCGGCCCAGCCGGCGCAGCAGCTCTCCGCGTACGGTCGGGAGGAGATGGGTGTGGTCGAGCCGCTTGTCCTCCGCGATCCGATCGACGATCTCCAGGGCTCGCAGCGGTCCGTGGGCCATCGCCACCGCCACGGCGCGGTTGAGGTCGACGATCGGGTTGGGTGCGATGCGGCCCAAGGCCTCGTAGAGGACGATGATCCGCTCCCAGTCGGTGGTCTCGACCGAGTCGGCGACCGCATGGGTGGCGGCGATCGCGGCCTGGAGCCCATAGGGACCGAGGCCTCGTGGGGTCGCCTGCTCGAGGGCGGCCAGGCCGCGGCGTACGGCACCTCGGTCCCACCTGGTGCGGTCCTGGTCCTCGAGGAGGACAGGGTCACCGGCGGCATCGGTGCGGGCCGGGAAGCGGGAGGCGGTCAGCTCCATGAGCGCGAGCAGCCCGTACGCCTCCGGCTCGTCGGGCAGCACGCCGATCAGCACCCGCGTCAGTCTCCGTGCCTCGCGCGCGAGGTCGGTGCGGATCAGATCCTCGCCGGAGGTGGCGGTGGAGCCCTCGGTGAAGATCAGGTAGAGGACGTTGAGCACGCCTGCCAGACGCTGCCGGCGCTCGTCGGGCGAGGGCACCTCGAAGGGGACCTTCGCGGCCGCGATCGTCTTCTTGGCACGGGTGATCCGGGCCTGGATCGTCGGCACCGGCACCAGGAACGCCCGGGCGATCTCCTCGCTGCTGAGGCCGCCGACGACGCGGAGCGTGAGCGCCACCCGAGCCTCCTTGGACAGCACCGGGTGGCAGGAGACGAACATCAGCGCGAGGACGTCGTCGTCGATCCGCTCGATGTCCAGCTCGTCGTCGTACGCCTCGTCCTGGTCGTGGGCGATCGCCTCGTACTTCTCGCGCTGGACCCCGGCGCGACGGATGGTGTCGATCGCACGTCGCTTGGCGGTGGTCATCAACCAGCCGACCGGGTTGGCCGGCTGGCCGTCGCGCGGCCAGGCGACCAGCGCCTCCGCTAGGGCCTCCTGCGCCGCGTCCTCGGCGAGGGCGAAGTCGCCGGTGTAGCGCGCGAGCGCGCCGACGATGCGGGCGGACTCGATGCGCCAGATCGCCTCGACGGCGCGCGTCGCGTCTTGCATTGATGTCTCCTCTGAGAGTGGTCTCGACCCGCCCGTCGCGCCGGAGACTTCGTCTCCGGCGCGGGGCTCGCTCGACCTGGTCAGCGTTCTGAGCCCGCTCCTTCGTCGCGGTCTCAGAGCTGACCATTCTTGGTCCGCCAGTCGAGCTCCTTCTGGATCCACGGGTTGTCCTGCGGAAACTCGTCGATCGTCGGTACCCGGCGGATCTCGACGGCCGAGCCGGGGAAGTAGCTGAGCCGCTTGGCCCACTCGACCGCCTCCTCCTTCGAGGCGACCGAGATCAGGTAGAAGCCCCCGAAGAGCTCCTTGGTCTCGCCGTAGGGACCGTCGGTGACCACCGGCGGCTCGGCGGCGTCGGCGTAGGTGACGACCGTGTGCTCCTCGGGGTCCAGCCCCTCCATCGCGAGCAGCACGCCCGACTTGATGAGCTCGTCGTTGAGCTGACCCATCTTCTCGAGCATCTGCTCGAAGGGGATCTCGGCCATCGCGGCGTTCTGCTTGTCCTCGTCGATGGTGCGCCAGATCAGCATGTACTTCGGCATCTCGGTTTCTCCTGTGTCGGTCGGGCCGTCTTGCCGGCCCGTTCACCCCTTGGTCGAACGAGGTCTACGCGGGATCGACAACCCTGCCAAGAATATTTCTGTGGAAGTTTCGCGCGTGGGTAGGTTGGGACCGTGAAGATCTCGCTGTGGCCCAACCTCGTCTTCCCCACCGCCGACATCCTCGCCGAGGCGCAGGCGGCTGACCAGGCCGGTTGGTACGGCGTCTGGGTCGCCGACCACTACATGCCCAACACCGGCTCCGAGGACGTCGACGACGGGCCGATGCACGAGGTCTGGGGGATCCTGCCGGCGCTGGCCGCCACCACCCGGAACGTACGCATCGGGCCCCTGGTCTCCCCGACGACGATCCACCACCCGGCGCTGCTCGCGAACCGGTCCGCGACGATCGACCACATCGCAGGTGGGCGGTTCGTGCTCGGTATGGGTGCCGGCTGGCAGATCAACGAGCACAAGGCGTACGGGATCGACCTGCCGGGCGCGAAGGTGCTCGTCGACCGGTTCGAGGAGGCGATCGAGGTCACCCGGTCGCTGCTCGACAAGCCACGTACGACCTTCGAGGGGACGCACTTCCAGCTCGCCGATGCTCCGTGCGAGCCGAAGCCGGTGGCCTCTCCGCTGCCGATCCTGGTCGGTGCCAAGGGCCCGCGGATGCTGCGGGTCGTCGCCCGGTACGCCGACGAGTGGAACACCTGGGGCACGCCGGAGAGCGCCGGCGCCGTGCGGGCCAAGCTCCTGGAGGCGTGCGAGCAGGTGGGTCGCGATCCCGGGACGATCAGGACGACCACCAACTTCATGCTCGACCTCGACGGCGCGAACCCGGGCTTCGCCAGGACGCAGACCGGATCGACGGGCGAGCTGCAGGACTTCGTCGGCCGCTACGTCGAGGCCGGGTTCGACGAGTTCATCATGCCTACGTGGAACCTCGGCGAGACCGGCGCCGAGCGGATCGAGCGGGCGGCACAGCTCAAGGCCGAGGTCCTCGACCCCGCCCTCTAGTGGCGCGTCCCTGAAGTTCCTGGGCGCTTCGCGCCGCCAGGGCACGCACCTCGCTGCGTTGGCACCGCTTGAAATACCCCGGTATGACTGCGCGGTGCCGCCTTGCGATGCACACACCCTGACGACGCCAACCGTTCAGGAACTTCCGCGACGCACGACTAGCTCGGGCGGGCAAGGATCGCGCTGTTGATCACGTCGGTCCCGGGGGCGTCGACCTCGGGGTCGGCCTCGGCGACCACCGTCAGTCCGGCCAGCGCTTCGGGGCCGACCTGCGGGTAGAGCAGCGTACGCAGCCCCCGGGCGCTCCGCGCCAGGACGAGGCCGCCCGGGGCGAGAGCGGTGACCGCCTTGTCGAGCACCGCGGCCTTGGCGGCATCGTCGGACCCGACCAGGCCGGCGAGGAGCACGACGTCGACGGGGTGCGGTGGCGTGGCGGCGGAGGCTTCGGCGTGCTCGAACGTCACGCCGACGGCACCCAGACGTCCGAGCACGGCGGAGGAGAGCCGGATCGCCTCTGCGTCGTGGTCGACGCAGTGCACCGCGATGCCCTGGTCGGCCAGACAGAGCGCGGTCAGGGGAAGCGGCCCCGAGCCCAGAAGCAGCACGTGCCGTGGGACGGTGCCCTGGCGGCGTACGGCTGCCAGCTCCATCTCCACCAGGAGCCGGTAGTTCTCGCGGTAGGGGAAGCGGGCGAATGCCGCCGTGGGGTCGGCGGCGCGCGAGATCTGGTGGGCCCAGGCCCGCTCGAGCGCGTGCTCGCCGGCGGACGCGACCGATCGGAAGCGGGCCGGTGACCGTGACGGCGGCAGCGCGGCCAGCACGGTGTCGGCCTCCGGCTCGGGCACGCTCAGCACCGCGGTCACCAATCGGTTGAAGAGCGCGTCCACGACGATTCCGGGCTCCAGCGACGGCTGGTCGAGCAGGTCGTCGAGGGTGGTGACGAGACGTTCGTCAATGGCTTCGAACGTTCCCGGATTCACAATCGGTCACCTTTCCACATCGATGGCGGCCACTGCGGCGTGTTCCGCCGGGGAGCCCGCTCCGCGGCACGGAAGTCGCGACGGTCCGGGCGCGTCGCCTCACCCGTATCGCAGGTGTCGGCAGCCCACTTCTGGGACGATGTAGAACTACGCCACTCGGCTCCGACGTATCCCCGTAAGCACGCCTACGGTAGGCGCCGACGAAAGGGAAGAGCCATGAAGTACGTCATCCTGATCCACTCCAACCCGCAGCCGTGGGGTCACCCGACGGGTGACTTCATCCCCGAGTTCCAGTCGCTGCCCCAGGCCTCCCGGGAGAAGCTCAACGCGGCCTTCGAGGGAATCATGGAGGAGCTCTCGGCCAACGGTGAGCTCATCGGCGGGCAGGCGCTCGCGGATCCGGCCTCGGCCAAGCTCTACCGTTGGGAGGCCGGCGAGCCGATCTCCACGGACGGCCCCTACTCCGAGGCTAAGGAGCATCTGGCCGGCTTCTTCCTGATCGACGTCGAGTCCCAGGAGCGAGCCGAAGAGGTCGTACGCAGCTTCAGTGGCCCCGGTGAAACGGTCGAGCTGCGGCCGGTGGCAACCTACTGACATGACGGTCACGGGAGTCGAGGACGTGTGGCGGCAGGAGTCCGCCCACGTCCTCGGCGCCCTGCTCCGGGTCCATCCCGACCTCCCCGACTGCGAGGACGCCGCGCAGGAGGCGCTGATCGCCGCCAGCCAGAAGTGGCCGTGCGACGGGCTGCCGGCCGACCCGCGGGCCTGGCTGATCCGCGTGGCTCATCGGCGCCTGATCGACCAGATGCGCGCGGACACTGCCCGGACCCGGCGCGAGGTCGCCGACGGGATCGCCCGGCGGCTCGACGACCCCGACCCGGCCGCCGTGGAGATCGGGTCTGCCTACGACGACTCGCTGCGGCTGATGATGATGTGTGCCCATCCCGCGTTGCGCCGCCCGTCCCAGGTGGCGATCACGCTGCGGTGCGTGGGCGGTCTGACGACGTCGGAGATCGCGGCTGCGTATCTGGTGCCGGAGGCGACCATGGGGCAGCGGCTCAGCCGGGCGAGGGCGACGCTGAAGGACGAGGAGTTCTGCTCGCCGGCGCCGGACGAGCTGGCCGAGCGGATCGCCTGCGTGCTCGACGTCTGCCACCTGATCTTCAACGAGGGCCACACCCGCACCAGCGGCCCGGAGCTGCAGGGCGTCGAGCTCACCGACGAAGCGATCCGGCTGACCCGGATCGTGCGCGGCGTGCTCCCGGAGCACGACGAGGCCACCGGCCTGCTCGCGCTCATGCTGCTGACCCAGGCCCGCTCGTGCGGTCGTGTCGACCATCTCGGCGACCTGATCCCGCTCAAGGACCAGGACCGCTCCCAGTGGGACCAGGAGCTGATCCGCGAGGGTGTCGCACTGCTGGAGGACGTACTCCCCGAGGGGCCGGTGGGCCGCTACCAGCTGCAGGCGGCGATCGCCGCGGTCCACGCCGAGGCGGAGTCGTACGAGGCCACCGACTGGCTCCAGATCAACCTGCTCTACGGGATGCTCGCGCAGGTCGCGCCCTCGCCCGCGGTCACGCTCAACCGGGCCGTCGCCGTGGCGATGAGCCTCGGCCCCGAGCACGGGATCGAGATCGTACGCGACCTGCTGGAGCACCCGGCGATGCAGCGGCACCATCGCGCCCATGCCGTGCTGGCGCACCTGCTCGAGCAGTCCGGCGACGTCGCGACGGCTCGGGAGCACTACGTGCTGGCGGCCCGGCTGACCCGGAGCGTGCCGGAGCAGCGCTACCTGAACCGCCGGGTCGAGTCGCTCGATCAGCCCTGACTCCTCACATCTGCACGACCCCGTCGATGACGAGGATGATCCCGAAGATCGCGAACAGCGCGGCGGCGCCGTACTTGATCACGTTCTCGGGGAGCTTGCGGCCCAGGAGCGCGCCGACACCGATGGCGAGGGCATCGGCGGCGACCATCCCGACCGTGGAGCCGATCCAGGTGCCGAGCCAGCCCTCCTGAGTGGCCAGGGTGATCGTCGCGAGCATCGTCTTGTCGCCGAGCTCGGCCAGGAAGAACGCGATACCGACGGCGATGATCGCCATCCCCCGGCTGTTGCGGGCCTTCTTCGCCTCGTCCTCGGTGAGCTCGTCGCCGCGCAGGGTCCACCCGGCGAAGAACAGGAAGGCGACTCCCGCGACGATGGTGATGTAGTGCTGGTGCTCGGCGAAGGCGTCTCCGATGAGAGCGCCGATGCCGACCGATGCGAGATGGACGATCGCGGTGGCTGCGGTGATCCCGATGATCACGTCTCGAGCCCGGTAACGGGTGGCGAAGGTCATCGCCATGAGCTGGCTCTTGTCGCCGAGCTCGGCGACGAAGATGACCGCGGTCGAGAGCAGGAAGGCGTACACGGGGTTCCTCTCCGGCACCGGCCGGAGGCATCCCATGAGGTGTGGACTGTCCTTCGACCAGCACCGTCACGTAGATATACGGGTGCTTGGTCGAAGGTCTCGTCCGCCACTCTCGTGGCCGATCGCGCCGGGCCCGGGGGCCAGTGTGTCGACGCGACTGTTGAGGACTACTCCCCTTCGCGGCGCCAGTCTAGGCCAGAGGCCTTACGCCGGCCCACTCGGGCCGTCCGCGGCCCGTTCGCCGAATTCCCTCGGTGAGGTTCCGATCGTGGTTAGGCTGAGTTCATGGACGAGGCCGGGGTGCGCGCGGTCCTCTTCGACCTGCACGACACGCTCATCCCGAGCGGCCACGCTGCCGAGCACCACGCGGTGGCCCGGGGGATGGGCGCGGATCTCGGAGTCGACCCCGATGCGTTCGCGGCCGCGGTCGCGGACACCTTCGACGAGCGCGTACGCGGCTTGATGGCAGATGTGCACCACACCGTGCGCTACCTGGCACGACGGGTCGGCGGTTCGCCGACCGAGTCGCAGGTGCAGAACGCGATCACCCGGCGGCTGAACTACTCGCTCTCCCTGCATGCCGCGACCTGGGCGCTGCCTGCGCTCGAGTCGCTGCGCAAACGAGGGTTCAAGCTCGGCCTCGTCGCCGACTGTGGGGCGGAGACGGTCGCGATCTGGCCGCAGAGTCCGCTCGCGGAACACCTGGACGCCGTCTCGTTCTCCTGCCAGACCGGCGTACGCAAGCCGGACTCGGGCGCCTACCTCGTCGCTGCGGCGGCGCTGGAGGTGCGGACCGGGGAGTGCGTCTATGTCGGTGACGGTGCCGACCAAGAGCTCAGCGGGGCCGAGGCGGTCGGGATGCGGACCGTGCGGTTCCGGGCCAGAGCGCTCGAAGAGCTCGGCGAGGCGGTGGATCGAGCTTGTCGAGATGACGTCGCGGTCGACCTGGATCCCGAGTGGAGCGGGCCGACGATCAGCGACCTGGGCGAGCTCGTAGGGATGATCGGGATCCCGATTCCACGCGAAGGGTCCGAATCGCGGACGTTCGTCTCCGGCAATGTGGTGCCGTGGGGTTCGAAGAGATCGTCGCGCTGATCTCGGGCTGAGGTCGGTGCCCGACCGGTGGGTGTCTCCAGACGACTGTCGGGCGTGGGGTCAGGGTCCCATCCTGGAGGGCCGATGTCAGCCGATCCGGGGATCCGCCGGCCCTTTCGGTCCGCTCCTCGGCACGGTGCCGAGATGCCATCGGAACGGTGTCCGATATCACACCATGCCTGTTACCTGTCTTTTGACAGGTTGGGCGTCCGTCGGGTTGGTCCCGTCTGCGAGCTGATCGCTCCATCAGGCGGCACCGCACGCGGGAAATCGGCAGCAAATGGTCCTTCCCCCCTAGCGGGGTCCAGCCGAAAACGGTAAGAATCGATCGACCGACAGGGAAGAAATTCTCCGACTCCGACCCCCACATTTCGGACTCAGATTTCCAACAGTCTTGGTTTGCCCCCGACGCCCTTGACCTACATGCTTACCTGTCAGTCGACAGGTTAATCATGCTTCAAGGAGGACCCGGGTGGCGCTAGCTGCAGACCACAGCACGGACACGGTGCTGAACGCACGGGCAGACGCTCGCGCGCAAGGGGGGCAGGTCAGCGACTGGATGCCGTACCTACCGGCATCGACGAGCCCGTTCGCTCCGGACGGCGTCGATCCGGAGAGCCTGACCTGGGCCGAGACGGTCGCGCCCGGCAGCTACACCCACAAGGTCCTCGCCCGCGGTACGCGGTTCCGGCTCGAGGACCCGACCGGTGAGGCTTGCGCCCACACCCTCGTCTACAACGCGCTCGAGCCGACCGAGCGGCTCAACGTCGCCGACACCCAGAAGATCCCGTGGCAGGCCTACCTCGGCGCCGGCCACCCGCTGCTCTCCGGTGACGGCCGGGTGCTCGCCACGATCCTCGCCGACACCTCCGGCCGGCACGACGCGTTCTGCGGGACGAGCACCGCTGCCTGGAACGCGCTGCGGTACGGCACCGCGCTGCCTGAGGGGCCCGCGCCCGCCGGACGTGACCTCTTCGTGAAGGCCGCCGCCAAGCACGGGCTCGGGCCGGCCGACGTACCTCCTTCGGTCTCGTTCTTCCAAGGTGTCCGGGTGGCGGAGGACGGGAGCTTCGACTGGTCGGGCTCCTCGGGCGCCGGGACCGCGGTCGAGCTCGTGGCCGAGCTGCCCCTGCTCGTGCTGATCGCCAACGTCCCGCACCCGCGGGATCCACGTCCGGAGTACATCGTCGGGCCGCTGCGCGTGCACGCCTGGCGTACGCCGGAGACCCATCCCACGACCCCGGCGGATGAGCGTTTCGACGCCTCTCCCGAGGTTCGGCGGGCGTATCTGAACACACTCGACTATGCGGAGGCTCGGGGCCTGTGACTACCACGATCGACAACCCGGTGATGAGGCCTGTGACGACCGTTCCCGTCCCTGTGACCACCTATCTGACGCCCGACGGGCAGCTGGTCTCCAGCGTCCCGGTCGGGGCGTCGTACGCCGACGGCACTCACCTGGAGTGGGGTGACCCGCTGGTGCCGGGTGCCGTCGTGCTGGACGAGCAGGTGGCTCCGCGGGCCTCGTGGTCGGGCGTCGTACGTGCCGGGCAGGTGTTGACGATCGTCGATGTCGGTGGCAACCAGTCGGGCGACTGCCTGCTCTACAACGCGGACCACACCGACGAGCGCTACAGCGCTCCGGACACGCTCGCGTGGCAGGACAACGCCTACATCCGCACCGGAACCGTGCTGCGCAGCAACCTCGGTCGTGCCCTGATGACCGTCGTCGGCAACGAGATCGACCGCCAGGACACCATCGGTGGCGCCTGCTCGCGCGAGTCCAACACGCTGCGCTACGGCCACCACGTGATGTACCACCACGGCTGCCGGGAGAACTTCCTGACCGAGGGGGCCAAGCACGGGCTCGGCATGCGCGACATCGTCTCGAACATCAACTGGTTCATGAACGTTCCGATCGAGGAGGACGGTGCCCTCGGCATCGTCGACGGCATGTCGGCGCCCGGCAGACGGGTCGCGCTGCGTGCCGAGATCGACACGCTCGTCCTCATCTCCAACTGCCCGCAGATGAACAACCCCTGCAACGACTTCAACCCGACGCCGCTGCGGATGATCGTCACCGAGCCCGATGTCGACTACGAGGTCGGCCAGTGAGCGGTGATCCATCCTTCGACACCGTTCTCGTCGCCAACCGAGGGGAGATCGCCCGCCGGGTGATGCGCTCCGCGCGTGAGCTCGGGATGCGTACGGTCGCGGTCTTCTCCGAGGCCGACCGGGCGGCACCACACGTGCGGGAGGCCGACGAGGCCGTCTGCCTGGGTTCCGCGCCCGCACGGGACTCCTATCTCCGCGGCGACCTGATCATCGAGGCGGCCCTGCGCACCGGCGCGGGGCTGCTCCACCCCGGCTACGGGTTCCTGTCCGAGAGCGCCGCCTTCGCCCGGGAGGTGGAGGCGGCGGGACTCAGGTTCGTCGGTCCGACGCCCGAGCAGATCAGCGCGTTCGGCGAGAAGCACTCGGCCCGCCGGCTCGCCGAGAACGCCGGGGTGCCGATGCTGGCCGGCTCGGGGCTGCTCTCCGGCCCGGACGAGGCGGCCGAGGAGGCGGCCCGGATCGGGCTGCCGGTGATGGTCAAGGCGACCGGCGGCGGTGGCGGCATCGGGATGACCGCGTGCAGCTCGGAGGAGGACGTCCGGGTCGCGTTCGAGCGGGTCGCCCGGCTCGCCCAGACCAGCTTCGGGACCGCCGGGGTGTTCCTGGAGCGCCTGGTGCGGCCCGCCCGTCACGTCGAGGTGCAGGTCTTCGGCGACGGCGAGGGGCAGGTGGCCGTGCTCGGCGACCGCGACTGTTCGCTGCAGCGCCGCAACCAGAAGGTGATCGAGGAGGCGCCCGCGCCGTCCCTCCCCGAGCACGTACGCACCGTCCTGCACGACTCCGCACGCCAGCTCGCCAAGTCGGTCTCCTACCGCTCGGCGGGGACCGTGGAGTTCGTCTACGACCCGGGCCGCGAGCAGATCTCCTTCCTCGAGATGAACACCCGCCTCCAGGTCGAGCACGCCGTCACCGAGCAGGTGATGGGCATCGACATCGTCGCGCTCATGCTGAGGCTGGCCCGCGACGGCGTCACCGCCCTGCCCGACGAGCTCTTCCGCAGGTGCCCCGCACCCCAGGCGTACGCCGTCGAAGCACGGGTCTACGCGGAGGACCCGGCCAAGGACTCGATGCCGTCGTCCGGCCTGGTCACGCGCGCGCTCCTGCCGGAGCCGACCGACACCGTCAGGGTGGACTCCTGGATCGAGACCGGGCTCGAGGTCTCGCCCCACTACGACCCGCTGCTCGCGAAGGTGATCGCCACCGGCGCCACCCGCGAGGAGGCGCTCGACACGCTGGGCTCGGCGCTGGCCCGGACCCGGATCGACGGGATCGTCACCAACGTCTCCGCGCTGCGCGCGATGACGACGTATGCCGAGCTCCGCTCGGCCACGCACTCGACCACGACCCTGGCCGAACGTGCCAAGGCCGGCAGCGGCGGGGACCCTGATCCGCGCATCGACGTGCTCGACCCGGGCGTGCTCACCACCGTCCAGGACCTTCCCGGCCGGGTCGGCTACTGGCAGGTCGGCGTGCCTCCTTCGGGTCCGTTCGACCCGGTCTCCTTCGCCGAGGCCAACCTGGCCGTCGGCAACGACCGCGGTGCCCCGGGTCTCGAGGTCACGGTGCCGCTGGCGACGGGCCGGGCGACGGCCGGGGGGCCGACGCTGGTCTTCTCCGATCCCGCCGTCGTCTGCGTGACCGGTGCCCCCATGCCGGTCAGCGTCGACGGCGTCCCTGCCCCGCAGTGGGAGCCGATCGAGCTCCCCGCAGGAGCGACGTTGCAGCTGGGCCGCACCGACGGGCCGGGGCTGCGGACCTACATCGCGGTCCGGGGCGGCCTGGACGTACCCGAGTATCTGGGCAGCGCCTCGACCTTCACGCTCGGCGGGTTCGGCGGGCACGCCGGACGTACGCTCCAGCGCGGTGACGTGCTGCGGCCGGGGACAGCCGTCGACCCGCAGGCACAGCCCGCGGCGACCCCGGTGTCGCGGCGGCCGGCGCTGACCAACACCTGGGAGATCGGCGTCACCGAGGGGCCGCACGGTGCCCCGGAGTTCTTCACGCGCGCGGACCTGGACCAGCTCTACTCGACGAGCTATCAGGTGCACCACAACTCGGCTCGCACCGGCGTACGCCTGATCGGGCCGAAGCCGACCTGGGCCCGGGCCGACGGTGGCGAGGCGGGGCTGCATCCCTCGAACATCCACGACACGCCCTACACGGTGGGTTCGCTCGACTTCACCGGCGACACCCCGATCATCCTCGGCCCGGACGGGCCGTCGCTGGGAGGGTTCGTCTGTCCGGCGGTCGTCGCCAGCGGCGAGCTGTGGAAGATAGGGCAGCTGCGACCCGGCGACACCGTTCGGTTCGTGCCGGTGCGGGAGGGCAAGGCCGCCGGCCTGGTCAACCACCGGGCCTCCCTGACGGTGGCCGGCGGTGCAGGTGGGGACGGCGACGACGGTGTGCTGGGCAGGTTGCCCCGGACGCAGGCGCGGCCCGAGGTCACCTATCGGCGCAGCGGGGACAACTCCGTGCTGGTGGAGTACGGGCCGATGACCCTCGATCTTGGTCTTCGGATGCGCGTTCACGCACTGCAGTCGGCCCTGGCCGAGCACGCGCCCGCCGGCATCATCGACGTCACGCCTGGGATCCGGTCGCTGCAGGTGCACACCGACTCCTCGGTCCTGCGGGCCGGCCAGGTCGCGGGGCTGCTGCGTGAGCTGGAGGAGGACCTCCCGGCCACGTCGGAGCTGACCGTGCCCTCGCGGCGGGTGCGGCTGCCGCTCTCCTGGGACGACCCGGCGACCCGGGAGGCGATCGAGCGCTACACCGCAGGCGTACGCGACGACGCACCGTGGGCGCCGTGGAACATCGAGTTCATCCGCCGGATCAACGGACTCGCCTCGGTCGAGGAGGTCCATCGGACCGTCTTCGACGCGACGTACCTCGTGCTCGGGCTGGGAGACGTCTATCTGGGGGCGCCGGTCTCGACGCCGCTGGACCCGCGGCACCGGCTGGTGACGACCAAGTACAACCCGGCCCGCACCTGGACGGCGGAGAACTCCGTCGGCATCGGCGGTGCGTACATGTGCATCTACGGGATGGAGGGGCCGGGCGGATATCAGCTGGTCGGGCGGACGACGCAGGTGTTCAACCGTTTCCGGCGCTCCACCTCGTCCGGCGGTCTCTTCCACGACGACCCCTGGGCGCTGCGGTTCTTCGACCGGATCGAGTGGTATCCGGTCTCCGCGGCCGAGCTGCTGGAGCTGCGGGCCGAGGTCGACGCCGGGCGTGGTGAGTTCGAGACCGAGGAGGGCACCTTCTCGATCAAGGAGTACGACCGCTTCCTGCGCGCCAACGAGGACTCGATCGCAGCCTTCCGTGACCAGCAGTCCGCCGCCTTCGAGGAGGAGCGTCAGCGCTGGATGGCGGCAGGTGAGTTCGACATCTGCGACCGCATCGACGCGCGAGGCGAACCCACGGAGGTCGAGGTGCCGGAGGGGTGCGTGCAGGTGACCGCGCCGTTCACCTCGACCGTGTGGAAGGTGGTCGCTAGCCGCGGCGCGCGGTTGGCCCAGGATGCCCCGCTGATGGTCGTCGAGGCGATGAAGATGGAGGCCAGCGTCCCGGTCCCGGTCTCCGGCGAGGTGGTCGAGGTCTACGTGAAGCCGGGCGAGCAGATCGTCCCGGGGCAGGTCATCGCCGCGGTGCGGCCCGTCGACGGGCCGTCGTCTTGATCCCTTCGCTCCCCGGTGGTGCGGTCGCCCGCGCCACCGAGGCCCTGGACCGCATCGAGGCATCGGATCGGCCGGAGATCTGGATCTCGCTCCGTACCCGCGACGACCTGCTCGAGGAGGCCGCCGCGATCGATGCGAAGGTGGTCGGCGGCGAGATCCTGCCGTTGGCCGGACGCCTGCTGGCAGTCAAGGACAACATCGACGTCCGCGGCCTGCCGACGACCGCGGGAGCGCCGTCGTTCGCCTACCCGCCCACAGCTGACGCCACCGCCGTCGCCCGGCTGCGGGCGGCCGGGGCGCTGGTCGTGGGAAAGACCAACCTGGACCAGTTCGCGACCGGTCTGGTCGGCACCCGCAGTCCGTACGGAGCGGTCCGCAACGCCTGGGATCCGAGCCGGATCTCGGGCGGATCCTCGTCGGGCTCGGCGGTCGCGGTCGCCCTCGGCCTGGTCGACCTCGCGCTGGGGACAGACACCGCGGGCTCCGGCCGGGTGCCGGCGGCGCTCAACGGCATCGTCGGCGTGAAGCCCTCGCGGGGGCTGGTGCCGGTCACCGGCGTCGTGCCGGCCTGCTACACGCTCGACTGCGTCACCGTCTTCGCCCGGGATCTCGGGTCCGCGCGTGCGGCCGCGGAGCTGATGGCCGGTCCCGACCCGTCGGATCCGCTGTCGCGTACGTTGCCGGCGGATGCCGGGCTGCCGCCCGTGCCGAGGGTGGCGGTGCCGGCCGGCGAGCATCTCGACGGGCTCGCTCCGGGCTGGGCCGACGCCTTCCGGGCTGTGGTCGCGCGGCTGGCCGCTGCCGGGATCGAGATCGTCGAGACCGACATCTCGCCGTTCCTCGAGGCCGCCAGGCTGCTCTACGACGGCGCCTTCGTCGCCGAGAGGTACGCCGCGGTGGGCTCCCACCTCGAAGCCAACCGTGACCTCATCGGGACCGGCCTGGACCCGACGGTCGCCGCGATCGTGCTCGCCGGGGCATCGGCCAGTGCCGCCGACTGGGCGCGCGACGCGGCTCACCTGGCGCGCCTGGGAGCGGCGGGGAGGGAGGCCCTGGTGGGTTGCTCGGCGTTGCTGACGCCGACGACGACCTGGCATCCGACGCTGGCCGAGGTGGCAGCGGATCCGGTCGACGCGAACGCGCGCCTGGGCCGGTACACGAACTTCGCGAACCTGCTCGACATGGCCTCGCTCGCGATCCCGGCCGGTCAGGTCGGCGGGCTGCCCTTCGGGGTGATGCTGACCGGGGCCGCCGGCAGCGACCGCACCCTCGCCGCGCTCGGCCACACGCTGCTCAGTCCCAGCGTCGATCTCTTCGTGGTCGGCGCGCACCTGTCGGGACAGCCGCTCAACCACCAGCTGGTCGAGGCCGGCGCGACGCTGCTGCGCCCGGTGTCGACCTCGGCCGACTACCGGCTGTTCGCGCTCGAGACCGTGCCGCCCAAGCCCGGACTGGTCCGCGTGAGTGGCCCCGGGAACGGGGTGCCGATCGAGGGCGAGCTGTGGCGCGTCCCGGCCGCGGGCTTCGGGACATTCGTGAGTGGCGTACCTGCTCCGATGGTCATCGGAAAGGTGACGTTGTCGGACGGCCCCTCGGTCTCGGGATTTCTCGTCGAGCCATTTGCAGTCGAAAGGGCTGCCGATATCTCGGCGCATGGAGGTTGGCGTCGTTACCGGTCTGAGCAGGGCCTTTAACGTTCAGCGTGGATGTCTGTTACGGGACCGGGGTCATTCCTCCAGGTGGCACATGACTCTGTTCACGGGCCGAAACCCCCGTCACACTGGGCAGAATTCCGCCAGCATTATCGCCCCGGGAGGATGCTGTGCAGCGCCTGATGATTCGTCGTGCCTTACACTTTGTTGACAGCGAATTCAACCCTCCTGTGGGACTTTCGACTCTGTTCTTTAGGGGAAGAAGACTCTTTCGAATCTTCCCCGAAACTCGGGAGGCCGCTTAGATGGCGTACATGACAACTAGGCGTTCTCGGCCCGGCCGCCCCAGGCATGTGCCCGATTCGGGTACTGCCTCACCCCGTGACCAGATCCTCGATGCCGCTGCGCGACTCTTCGTGTCCCAGGGCTTCGCGGCGACGTCCACCCGCGAGATCGCCGACCACGTCGGCATCCGTCAGGCCTCCCTCTATTACCACTTCGCCGGCAAGGACGAGATCCTCGTCGAGCTGCTCCGTAAATCGGTCCGTCCGACCACGGACAAGGTCGACAAGATCCGCAATCAGGTGCCGCCGCTCGATTATGAGACGGCTCTTTATCTGCTGGTTCTCGTCGACGTACGCACGCTTGCCGACGTGGACCACAACGTCGGAATGCTCTACATGCTGCCGGATGTGACCAACGGCGAGGTCTACACCGAGTTCCGTAAGGAGCACGAGGAGCTGGCTGCCGCCTACGCCGATCTGGCCAGCAAGGTGGCCTCGGAGAAGGTGCTGGAGGGGGTCAGCCTGAAGCAGCTGGGCAACATGCTCATCCAGCAGGTCGAAGGCGTCATCAGCATGCGCGCCGAGATGATCACCCAAGACACGGTCCGGAGGATCTCGTGCCCGGAGGCATGGGCGATCGCCTCCTCGTGCCTGCGGATCTGCGGCGTCAGCCAGGACAAGATCCAAGCCGCGAACGCGGTCGCCGTCGAGATGCTCGACGACTTCCTCGAGGACAGGGTTCGCGAGCCCGCCTGAGAAGTCAGGCTGACAAGACGGTAACTGGTGGGTAGGGCTTGCGCGTGTGAGTTGCCCTGTTGAGGCTTGAACGACACACTTTCCGAGCCCGTTGCCCGCTTCCCCACCGCGAGGACCCCCACACGTGTGCATTGACCCTTCCGGAGGCCACTGATGGCCCGGAAGCAGACAGCCATCCTCTCCGTCACCCGCGGGGTCACGACGCTCAACGGCCTGGTGGTGGACCGTCCGTGGGGGGAGGACCCGCACCAGGCAGGCATCCGCGCCGTGCGGGAACAGCTCGCCGGCCCGAGTCGCAAGCCCGTCCAGGTCGTCGCCACCGACGACGAGGCCCGTGTCCGGATGGTCGTCCATCCCGACGGACACGTCACCGACGTCGAGACCCTCGAGGTCTTCGGGAGCTACGCCTCGCCCGACGACGTACCCGGCGCGGCCTGGCTCCCCGCTGGGGCTGGGCCCGTGATCGTCCAAGGCGTCGTCGAGCCGGAGCCGGAGCCCGAGCCCGAGCCGTACGTGCCGCCCGTCCTGGCCGTTCCGGCGCCTGTCGTCGAGCCACCTGAGCTGCAGCCGGAACCGGAGCCCGAGGCCGAACCGGAGCCCGAGCCAGAGCCCGAACCGGAACCTGAGCCGGAACCTGAGCCTGCGCCGCCGCCGGCACCTGCGCCGCCGCCGGTGCCTGAACCGGAGCCTGAACCGGAGCCGGAAGCGGAGCCGGAAGCGGACCCCGGGCCAGAGCCGGAACCTGGCGGTGGGCCCCCCGCCAGGCGGGCCGTCGCCGGACCGTTGGTGCCGCTGCACCACTTGGAGTCGGGCCCCTACCGTCGGTCGCGGATGACGCGTCGCGGCCGGGTGGTGCTGGTCGTCCTCGCCATCCTGCTGCTGATCCTGATCTACGAGGTCGTACGCGGCGTCGTGACCGGTTCCGGCACGGACCCGTCCGACAAGAAGGATCCGCAGAGCCAGCAGTCGGCGCCGAGCGCGGGGGCCAGCGACGAGGCGCCGTCGGAGAAGCCCTCGCCGAGCGCGTCGGCATCCTCGGTCAGTGTCGAGCCGACGCCGACTCCGACACCGACTCCGACGCCCAAGCCGACCAAGAAGCCCGCGCCCGAACCGACCAGGACGTTGTCGGTCGAGGCGATCGCGATGACCGAGGCCATCGGGCTGCGGATCGATGCCAGCAGGCTGCCGGTGACGGCCACGATCGCGATGGATCCGTGGGGTGCGCCGGAGCGGTTCACGCGTACGGTCACCATCACCGAGCCCGACCAGCTCGTCGTGGTCAAGCCGGTCGCCTCCGGGCACGCGGAGTGGAGTGTGCGGGTCGAGGGTGCCAAGAAGGTCACCGGCTACACGCACTCGTGGCCCAAGGGCGATCGCGAGTTCGTGCGGCGCTGACCTTGGGCTGAATTGCTACCACGGTCGGATGTGGCGGCCTCCGGTGCGGCGTACGCTGCATGAGAACGTGTTCCTGCGCCTCGGAGGTCTCGCATGCCGCTCAAGATCACGCCGCCCGCCGGCGCCGGCTCGATTGCCGGCCGGACGGTGGGCCGGACGCTGGGGACGGTGGAACGCACCGCCAAGCAGGGCGTGCGCTGGGCGCTGGGGCACGGGTTGCCGCGTACGGCCATCGTCCGGTCCGCCCGGAAGGGTGACCTCCAGGGCGACCTGATCCTGAGCGGACCCGGGTCGCACACCTTCGACCTGGTCGACCTGTTCGAGGAGTTCCGTGCCCGCGGGCCGCTCTACCAGGGCGGGTTCAGCCACCTCGCGGTCGACCACGAGGTCATCAAGGAGGTGCTGACCAGCAACGACTTCATCACCGGGTTCTTCGCGCCCGACGAGTCGGGCACCGGCCTGCTGGCGAGGGCGGCGAGCTGGTCGGCCAGCGACGTCTTCGCCCCGCTGCAGCCGCCGTCGCTGCTGGCGACCGAGCCGCCGGAGCACACCCGCTACCGCAAGCTCGTCACCCGGGTCTTCACGGTGCGCGCAGTCGAGAAGCTGCGCGCCCGGACCGAGGAGATCGCCCGAGAGCTGCTCGACGACCTGGAGAAGGAGGCCGCCTCAGGGGCCGACGTCGATCTGGTCACCCGCTACTGCGGGCTGCTGCCGATCACGGTGATCTCCGAGGTGCTCGGCGTCCCCGTCGACCTGCGCGAACGCATGCTCGAGCTCGGCAAGGGCGCGGCGCTGAGCCTCGACATCGGCCTGGGCTGGCGCACCTTCCGTGACATGGAGGCCTCCCTGGAGGAGTTCGACACCTGGCTCCGCGGCCACCTGGAGTATCTCGCCGAGCACCCCGGTGACGACCTGCTCAGCCAGCTCGTCGCCCTCCGCGACGACGGCGACCGGCTCAGCGAGCGGGAGCTGAGGGCCATCGCCGGGCTGGTCTTCGCGGCCGGCTTCGAGACCACCGTGAATCTGATCGGCAACGGCATCGCGCTGCTCCACGACAACCCGGCTCAGCTCGAGGTGCTCAAGGCGCAGCCCGACCTGTGGTCGAACGCCTCCGACGAGATCCTGCGCCTCGACCCGCCCGTGCTGCTCACCGGGCGGGTCGCCCGGCGTGACTCCACCATCGCCGGCCAGGCGATCCCGCGCGGCACGATCATCAACACTGTGCTGGCCGCCGCCAACCGTGACCCGGCCGTCTTCACCGACCCGCACACCTTCGACGTCACCCGGGAGAACGCTCGCGACCACCTCTCCTTCTCCAGCGGCCGCCACTTCTGCCTCGGTGCCGCCCTGGCCCGGATGGAGGGCGAGATCGGCCTCCGGCTCCTCTTCGAGCGCTTCCCGGATCTGAAGCTCCGCGACGACCGCGAGCGCCACCCCACCCGCATCCTCCGCGGCTACTCCCACCTCCCCGCAAGGCTCTCCTGACGATTCGTCCGGACTACCCCGAATCGGCCGGGACCGGTCAGCGCTCGGCGGCGTCGAGGAGTCGTTGACCGAGCTCGGCTACGCAGCGGCGTACCTCGTCGCCCTCGACCACGCGGAACGGGACGGCCTGTCGGGCGAGCTCCTGGGCGTACCAGCCCGGGCTGTTGGTGCTCCCGACGAGACGGCAGTGGCCCTCATCGAGGGGCTCGAGGCGGCCCAGGACGCGCGGAAGATAGCGGTCTACCTGCGCGAACGGGGCGTCGAAGACGACCTCGACCTCATAGGCCCAGCCTTCGCCGAGGTGTTCCTCGACCTCGGCGACGGGGTCGATCTGCGGACGTACGAAGCCGGTCTCCTCGATGTCGACCGCGCCCATCCGGTCGACGCGGAGCACTCGGCGCGCGTCGGCGGTGTGCGACCAGCAGAGCAGATACCAGCGGGAATGGCGTACGACGACGGCCCAGGGGTCGACGACCATCTTGCGCTCGTTGCCGTTCTCGGTCGTGTAGGCGATGGTCGTGCGCCGCCGGGAGTCGCAGGCCTGGACCAGGCTGGTGGTGATGTCCGGGTCGGGCGAGATGGCGCTCTGGTCGGGAACGGCCGAGATCGTACGCCGCACCGCGGCCACCGTCTGGGACAGCGACTCGGGCAGCACCCGGCCGATCTTGCCGACCGCGCTCCCAACCGGACCGGTGGCGTCGGCGATGTCGTGGTGGCCGTCGAGCAGGGCCATCACCAGGCCGAGCGCCTCCGCGGTCGTGAAGATGAGCGGCGTACGCATCCCCCGGCCGAGCCGGTAGCCGCCATAGGGACCGCGCTCGGACTCGACCGGGATCCCCGCCTCCCGCAGGATCGCGACGTAGCGCCGGGCGGCGCGCTCGGTGACCCGGAGCCGCTCGCCCAGCCGCTCGGCGGTGATGCCGGGGGAGGACTGCAGCAGCTCGAGGGTGAGCAGTGCGCGAGCGGTCGGGCTCTCGTCATGTGCCATCGTGGCGGCTCCCGGAAGTAGTTCGTCCGGATTCAGATTAGTCCGTCACCTCCGGTGCGGTGGGTCCCGTACCCTTACCGGCATATGAGACTTCTGCTGATCAGACACGGACAGACCCCGAGCAACGTCTCGGGGGCGCTCGACACTGCCTTCCCGGGAGCGGGGTTGACCGAGCTCGGCCTGTCCCAGGCCGCGGCGGTTCCGGATGCGCTGGCGGGGGAGAGGATCGCGGGACTGTACGCCTCGCGGCTGGTGCGTACGCAGCTGACCGCCGCGCCGCTCGCCAGCCGGCTCGGGTTGCCGGTCGTCGTGCAGGAGGGGTTCGAGGAGATCACCGCCGGCAGCCTGGAGATGGCCACCGACAAGGAGTCCGTGACGGCCTACCTCCAGGCGCTCGGCGACTGGATCGCCGGCACGCTCGAGACCCCGGTTCCCGGCGGCGAGGCGGGCCACGAGTTCCTGGCGCGCTACGACGCCGCGGTGCAGTCCGTGGCCAAGCAGCACGGGCCCGATGACACCGTCGCGATCGTCTCGCACGGTGCCGCGATCCGGATGTGGACCGGGCTGCGCACCACGCGGTCGCCCGCCTTCGGCGACGACAACCGAATCCGCAACACCGGCCTCGCGGTCGTCGAGGGCAGCCTGGAGGAGGGCTGGACGACGACCTCCTGGAACAACGACCCGCTGGGCGGTGCGCACCTGATCGGCGAGGGCTTCTGATCCTCCGCTCCCTCCCGGCCTGGCCGCCGGCGCCGCGTGGGTGAGGATGGGGCCATGGCCTCCGAGGAAGACTCACCACGCACCTTCGTCCCGGTCGCGCCCGCGGAGCGGCCTCGCCGCACCCGGAGCACGGTCCGCGTACTCCTGATCGACGACCGCGACCGGATCCTGCTCTTCGCCGACTCGGACCCGGGCATCCCGGGAGCACGCTGGTGGATCACCCCCGGCGGCGGCATCGACCCGGGCGAGAGCGAGCGGGTCGCCGCGGTGCGTGAGCTCGAGGAGGAGACCGGTCTCCGGGTCACCGAGGCCGACCTGCTCGGGCCGACGATGCGGCGCACCGTGGTGCACGGCTACAGCGACGTGGTCATCGACCAGGACGACGTCTTCTACGCCTGCTGGGTGCCGGCCTTCGAGGTCTCCACCGCCGGTCACACCGAGGAGGAGCTGCTCACCATGGCCGAGCACCGCTGGTGGACGCGGGCGGAGCTCGCGGCGACCGACGAGGAGATCTGGCCGGCGGTGCTCCTCGACCTGTGGAAGGACGCCGACGTACGCCGCGACGCGGCCGCCTCCGATCCTGCCGATGGCGGACGGGTGGAGGAGTCGTCGGTCCCGGCCTGAGGGTCGACCTGTAGACGCGCCGCAGCCGACCATCCCCCACTCGATGGTCGGCTGCGGTCTTGCGAGATCCGGTCGATATCCCCCGGTATGACGAGATCTCTCGCAGGTGCCGCCTGCGCGAGCGTGAATCCCCCGATCCGCTCGTGCGACGACACTCAGTCCGTGGTGGTGCGGCCCCCCGACCGTGCCCTGGCCCTCCCCCTCAGTAGGCCCAGGGCGTCCACCCACAGCATCAGGCTGTGTACGACGGACCGAAGATGTAGGCGCATGGTCAGCGGAAGGCGCCGAGCGCGACGATACCGACGGCTGCCACGGCGGCGACGCCGAACATCGTGGTGCCGACGGCCGGCGGCATGCCGCCGCGGTGCTTGTGCTCCGACGGGTCGGGCTTGCGGAGGCTGCGGACGGCGTCGAGGACGTTGTTGCGGATCGACTCGACGGCGGTCAGGTCACTGCGGTGACGTGCGGTGATCGTGGTGGTAGCCATGGTGTTTCCTCTTCTCGGCGGTCGGCGCTGGCCGTCCGTTGTCCGGCGGCCTTCACGTGAGAGAAACGGGGTCGCGACCAGGTCATGACGCAGCTTTTCGCCACTTTGAAGTTACAGAACATCCACATCTGAGAAACTTCATGCCGAGCCCGTACGCTGCGCGTCATGACCACGACGCTGGTGGAGATCACGCGGGAGTGGGGCCGGATCGGAGTCATCGGGTTCGGCGGACCGCCCGCCCACATCCGCCTGCTGCGCGAGACCGTCGTCGAGCGCCGCGGCTGGGTCGAGCCGGAGGAGTTCGAGGACGCGATCGCGACCTGCAACCTGCTCCCGGGCCCCTCCTCGACCCAGCTGGCGATCTTCACCGCCTGGCGGGTCCGAGGAGCCCTCGGTGCGCTGGTCGGCGGGCTTGCGTTCATCCTGCCGGGTCTGGTGCTGATCCTCGCCCTGGCGGCGCTGTTCCTGGGCGACCCGCCCGCGTGGGTGCTCGGTGCGGGCGCCGGTGCCGGTGCGGCGGTCGCCGCGGTCGCGGTCCAGGCGGGCTGGGCGCTGGTGCCGTCCTCCTATGAGCGGACCGCGTCGCGCCCGCGATGGATCCTCTACGCCGTCGTCGGCACCGTCGCCGCCGCGACGACCGGAGCCTGGGTGGTCCTCGTGCTCGTGGGCGCCGGGCTCGTCGAGGTGGCGATGCGGAGGCCGTGGCGTACGAACTCCTTCCAGTCGGTCCTCACCGTGCCGGTCCTGGCCCAAGGAGCGCTCACCGCCGCGGTGGCGGCGCCGCTGGCGTGGACGGCCTTCAAGGTCGGCGCGCTGTCGTACGGCGGCGGGTTCGTGATCATCCCGCTGATGCAGTCGGATGCGGTCGACCGCTACGGCTGGATGAGCGACGCCGAGTTCCTCAACGCGGTCGCGCTCGGGCAGATCACCCCGGGCCCGGTCGTCCACACCGTCGCGGTCGTCGGCTTCGCGGCCGCCGGACTCCTCGGCGCGCTGGGTGCTGCCGTGATCGCGTTCGGGCCGTCGTTCGTGATGATCATCGCGGGCGGACGGCACTTCGAGGCGCTGCGCTCCTCGCCGCTCGCCCGTGCCTTCCTCGACGGCGCCGGACCGGCTGCGATCGGTGCCATCCTCGGGTCCGCGGTGCCGCTGGCACTGGCGACGAGCGAATGGTGGCAGTGGGTGGTGCTGGCTGCCGCCGGCGTACTCCTGCTGCTGCTCAGGCGCGGCGTGGTCCTCACCCTGCTGCTCGCTGCAGGGGTCGGTGTCGTCGTGGCTCTTGCCGGTGGGCCGCTGCCGTGAATGTTCACCGAGGTAACTCGGTCAGCGGTCACTCACCTCGTGGAGCTCCGCGAAGGGAGTTGGCGTTCACCGAGGTACCTCGGTGAACATCCCGCCGCACGACTAGAGGTAGAGCCCGCCGGACGTGTCGCCGTGGTCGTGCTGGCCGCCCTGCTGGGGTCCGCCCTGGCCGGGGGCCGGCTGGCCCTCGGGGGAGAGGCTCACGCCCGGCGGCAGGCCCTTGCGGATCTGCTCGAACTGGGCGCGCGCGGCGACCTGCTGGGCGTAGATGGCGGTCTGGATGCCGTGGAAGAGACCTTCGAGCCAGCCGACCAGCTGAGCCTGCGCGATCCGCAGCTCACCCTCCGACGGGGTCTGCTGCTCGGCGAACGGCAGCGAGAGCCGCTCCAGCTCCTCGACCAGCTCGGGTGCGAGCCCGGACTCGAGCTCCTTTATCGAGGCCTGGTGGATCTCGCGGAGCCGGTTGCGGGAGGCCTCGTCGAGCGGTGCGGCCTTCACCTCCTCGAGCAGCTGTCGGATCATCGAACCGATCCGCATCACCTTCGCGGGCTGCTCCACGAGGTCGGTCACATCGCGCTCTTCGTCCTCGTTCGCCTCCGGCGCGGTGGCGTCCTTGAGTACGTCGGCGGGCACCGCGATCGGCTGCCCGTCGGGTCCGATGACCACGACTTCCCCGGTCTGCTCCTGCGTCATGCGCTCAACCCTACCTAGTGGTCAGCAGGATCTTGCCGGTGTGCGTGCCGGACTCCATGAGCCGGTGTGCCTCGGCGGCCTCCGCCAGCGGAAGTACGTCCTGCACGACCGCCTTCACCTCGCCGGCCTCGACCATCGGCCAGATGCGCTCGACGACCTCGGCGCAGATCGTCGCCTTCTGCTCGACCGGGCGGCCGCGGAGGTTGGTGGCGATCACCGCGGCCCGCTTGCGGAGCAGGGCGTTGATGTCGAGCTCGGCCTTGGTGCCGCCCTGCATGCCGATGATGACCAGACGACCCTCGGGGTTGAGGGCTTCGATGTTGCGGGCGAGGTATTTCGCGCCCATGTTGTCCAGGATGACGTCGGCGCCGCCGTAGACCTTGGCGACCTCGACGAAGTCCTGGTCCTTGTAGTTGATGACCGCCTCGGCGCCGAGCGACTTGGCGAGCTCGGCCTTCTCGGCGGAGCCGACCGTGGTGATCACCCGGGCGCCGATCTGGCTGGCGAGCTGGATCGCCATCGTGCCGATCCCGCCGGCGCCGCCGTGGACCAGGAACGTCTCGTCGGGAGTCAGCCCGCCGACCATGAACACGTTGGACCACACGGTGGTGGTGACCTCGGGGAGTGCGGCGGCGGTGACCAGGTCGACGCCCTCCGGCACCGGCATCACCTGTCCGGCCGGGACGGCGACCTTCGTCGCGTAGCCGCCGCCCGCCAGGAGCGCGCACACCTCGTGGCCCACCTCCCACTCGTCGACGCCCTCGCCGACCGCCGAGATCACCCCGCTGCACTCCATCCCGATGATGTCGCTGGCGCCCTTCGGGGGCGGGTAGAAGCCCTGCCGCTGCAGCAGGTCGGCCCGGTTGAGGCCCGCTGCGGCGACGTCGATCACGACCTCACCAGCTGCCGGCTCCGGGTCGGGTCGGTCGGTGACGGTGAGGACCTCAGGCCCTCCGGGCTGCTCTGCAACGACGGCTCGCATGCCACCACAGTAGGTCCGCTGAGGTCGGCTGCTGGGGCCGGGCGACGTGTAACACGTCGTTCGTAGGACTACTCGCCCCATCAGAACGACCGGATAGTCGGTGTAACAGCGTGTTACACGCTCGTGAGCGTCGCCCAGCGGACCCAGCCGGTCAGCTAGATCGACTTCAGATCGGTCCAGGTGTCGATGTCGCGATGCTCGTCGCCCTCGGACGGGACCTCGACGAGGTCGAGGTCGGCCAGGAGCTTGCGCAACGGCATCCCGTGCTGCCCCTCGTGGTCGGGACGGACCTCGGCGAGCCGTGCGGTGGAGAGGACCAGGGCCAGTTGGCGGCGCTCGTCGGGCCCGACGAGCACGGCGCCGTCGCGACCGAACGCCGCCTCCCGGAGCCGCGACAGGGTCCGCGGACGCAGGAAAGGCATGTCCACGGCGACCACACCGACGTACGCCCGCGAGGTCAGCAGTGCGTCCAGGCCGGTCAGCAGGGCCGCGACCGGGCCGCCGAAGCGGGGGTCCTCGCGGACGAAGGTCACCGGACGCTCGGTGTGCACCGGGTCGCCGACCACGACGACCTCCATCGCGTCGACCACGGCGTCCAACGTCCAGGCCAGCATCGTGCGGCCGCCGAGCTCGATGCCGGACTTGTCGATCCCGTCGAGGCGGGAGCTGCGTCCTCCGGCGAGCAGCACGGCCGCGTACGGCTCCCATTCGTCCCAAGCAGTCACACAGCGGGACTCTAGTCTGGACTCGTGACCACCTGGAACAGCCTCCGGATCAGTCTCGTGCAGCAGGCTTCCGGCCTCGAGCCGGACGCCAACCGAGCGCTCCTGGCGGAGCTGACGCCGGAGGGCAGCGATCTGGTCGTCTTCCCGGAGGTCTTCGCTCGCGACTTCGGCAAGCCGGGATCCGACCTGAGCTCCTTCGCCGAGAGCCAGGACGGGCCGTTCGGGACCGAGCTGTCCCGGGTGGCCCGGGAGCGTGCGGCCACGGTGGTGGCCGGGATGCTCGAGACGAGCGGCGACCCTGAGGGGAGGCCGTTCAACACACTGCTCGTGCGAGGCGGTGCGGAGGCGGCGTACCGGAAGATCCATCTCTACGACTCCTTCGGCTACAAGGAGTCGGACGCGCTGGTCGCCGGCTCGATCGAGCCGGTGGTGGTCGACATCGACGGAGTGCCGACGGGACTGATGACCTGCTACGACCTGCGTTTCCCCGAGCTCGCGCGACGTCTGGTCGACCAGGGTGCCGAGCTGATCGTGCTGCCGGCCGCGTGGGTGGCCGGTCCGCGCAAGGTCGACCACTGGCGCACGCTCGTGCGAGCACGCGCGATCGAGAACACCGTCTTCATCGCGGCGGCTGCCCAGTCGGCCCCTCGCTACTGCGGTCACTCGATGGTCGTCGACCCCCTCGGGGACGTGCTGGCCGAGGCCGGGGACGGCGAGGAGATCGTCTCCGCGACGATCGATCGAGCCGTGCTCGAGGAGGCGCGTCGCACCAACCCCTCCCTGGTCAACCGCAGAATGTGACCCTCGTCAACAACTCCCCGTCACAGCGGTAAACGGATATCGATGACTCGTTAGGTTCACCCCTTCCCCGGTATCCTCGCCTGTTATGGACCGAGCCCCCCGCCGTCGCGCTGACAAGAGCAAGCGTGGCCGTCGTGCAGCCGGTCGCAGTGAACCCACACCCGCTTACGTCGAGCCGACCTCGAGCGAGGCACTGGCCTACGACCAGTGGGCGGAGGACGACTGGTCGGGCTATCAGGACGCCGGCCAGACCTACGACGGACAGAGCAACAGCCAGGGCTGGAGCGAGAACGGCTGGGCCGAGGACGCGTGGTACGACGAGCGTCAGCCGCCTCAGGAGCCTCCCGCCACGGGTGGTGGTCGCCGGATCGCCGGGCGTGCCGAGCCCGAGCAGTTCGACGAGCCGAACGGCTACACGGGCAAGCGTGCCGCGCGTGCGGCGCCGGAGGAGTCCCCCTATGGCGGCTACCCGGCACCGGGGTTCCGGGCGGAGCCCGAGCCGGCGCTGAGCGGGCCGACCGCGCCGCCGCCGAGTGCGTGGCAGGCGCCCGCCTACTCCACGCCGGCTCCCTATCTCGGGACGACCGGCCTGGCGCAGGCGCCGCAGACGCCGCCCCACGTCCAGCAGCCCGCCTATCAGGCCGACCCCTACCAGTCCGGCCATCTCGAGCCGATCCATGATCCCGCGGGGCCCGGGCCCTACGACATCGAGCCGTCGGGTCGGCCCACCACCGCCGCCAAGGTGACCTCGTTCCTCGCGCAGCCGAGGGTTCCCGGAGCGGGCGCCGCCCGCGCCGGCCTCGGCATCATCGAGAGCCTGACCGCCGGCACCGTCCGGGCGATCTGGCTGGCCGCGCTCGTCGTCGGTGTGCTCGGTCTCGGGGTCAGTGCGTTCGATCTCGGCCCGGAGATCTTCGGCGGCCTCGGCGCCGTCGTGGTCGGCACCGCCTACACCTTCGCGCTGGCGCACCGCACCGGTGGCCGCCCGCTGATCTTCGGATCTCTGGCAGGGGTTGCCGGACTCGTCGTGGTGCTCGTGGACAACGAGGCGCTGCGGACGGGGGCGGCGGTTCTGGTCGCATCGGTGGCCGCGGTCCTCGCGGTGATGGCCACCGTCCCGTCTCGTCGCTTCCCGAAGACGATCCGGGAGACGTTCATCGCAGTCGGGATCGCCGCGCTCGGAAGCTTCGCCGCGCTCGGCTTCGAGCCGGTCGTGATGGTCTCCCGATTCGAGTACGCGACGCTGGCCTGCTCGCTCGCGATCGCCTTCTTCGCGGTCTACCGCCTCGGCGCGGGCCTGCACGGCCTCGGCCGGCGCGGCGCGATCATCGTCGGCATCGGTGGCCTGATGCTCGCGCTCACCCTGATCTACGCCGAGATGCTGCGCCGCTACGGCAGCACCGGCCTCATGGACTCGGTCGACGACATGCAGCGCTGGTGCCGCATCCACATCGGTGGCTACCCGCACCCGATCCAGGCGCTCTTCGGGGTCCCGGCGCTCGTCTGGGGCACCCACATGCGCTCCCGTCGACGCCAGGGCTGGTGGGTCTGCCTTTTCGGTGTCGCGCTCACAGCGCCTGTCGCGAGCACGTTCCTCAACCCCGATGTCGGGCTCGCCGAAGCGGCTCTCTCGGTCGTCTACAGCATACTCATCGGTCTGGTGATCGCGTTCATCATCATCCGCATCGACCTCGCGCTCACCGGTTCGCCTGCGGCCGGCAGCGGTCGCAGGGCGGCGCGTGAGGCCGATGAGGCCAGCGCCGTCCGCCCCGAGCCCGGCCGCACCCACGCGCTGCTCTGAGGCGCTGCCCGGCTGGGGCTACCTCGCGGTAACCCATAGGTTCTGGGGTATGAACCGAAGAGTCCCCACCACGATCGCTGCCGAGATGGTCGCGAACGTCATGAGCGTCGGAGTGCAGCCCGGGGACAAGGTTGCCGTCGGAGACACCGTCATGCTTCTGGAGTCGATGAAGATGGAGATCCCGGTCCTCGCCGAGGCCCCGGGCACCGTGGTGGCGGTCAAGGTCGCCTCCGGAGACGTCGTCCAGGAGGGCGACGTCCTCGTCGAGTTGAGCGCCTGAGCCTCAGGCGCACTAGACTCGCTCCCGCGCCCACGGGCGCATGGAGGGGTGCCGGAGTGGCCGATCGGAACCGCCTTGAAAGCGGTCGTAGGGAGACCTACCGCGGGTTCGAATCCCGCCCCCTCTGCCAAATTTGGCGTCACGCTACGTGAGCGTCACGGGACGCTAGACCTCCTGCAGATGCCGATCCACGTCGATCATCAGCCGCCGCAGCTCGAGGAGCAGATCCTCGAGGTCGGTGCGGTCGAGCACGTCGTCGGCGAGGACGGCGAGCCTGCTCAGCAGCGTGCCGCGGTCCCGGAGCGCGCCGACATCGCTGAGGGCATGCCACTCCTGACCGGTGTCGAGGACCAGCAACGCATCACGTACGCCCGCGAGGCGCTGGCGCACCGACCAGCGCCATAGGCCGACGTTGGCCCCCGGACGGGGAGCGGCGATTGCGGTATCCAGGGCCCGAAGAGCATCCGACATATTGGGAAGCACACCTGTCATGACCAGATTGTGACCTAGGTCACGTAAAGGAGCAAGCCGATGCGGCTCTCGGCTCCCGTGTCGGCCACAATGGAGAGCGTGTCATCTGCTGAGCTCACCTACTACCGCCTGGCCCCCTCCGTGCAGGCCCGCCTCCTTGGTGCCGCCGTGGTCGGCCTGGCGCTCCTCGTCTTCGCCGGCACGGCCGTCGTGATCGCGGCCCGGATCGACTTCGCGTGGCTCTTGATCCCGCTCGGCGTCGGCGTCGCCGCGGTGATCGGGTTCGGCTGGTGGCTTCGCAACAAGGCGTACGTCCTGCGCGCCAGCGCCCAGGGCTACCGGGTCGCGTTCGTGCGGGGTGCCGGCGTCCGCGAGGCCCGCTGGGTCGACATCCAGGAGGCGGTGACCACCATGCCCGCCGGCACCCCGTGCCTGGAGCTGCGGCTCAAGAAGGGTGGCGCCACCACGATCCCGGTGACCATCCTCAGCATCGACCGAGAGCAGTTCGTACGTGATCTCCAGGTCTATCTGAAGGCCACCATCAAGCCTCTCGGCACCACCTCGGGATCGTCCGACGCCCCCTGATTGGTCCCACGAGTGCAGGTCTTGTAGCCTGTTCGAGCGGTATGGAGGCGTCGCCTAGTCCGGTCTATGGCGCTCGACTGCTAATCGAGTTTGGGGCTTAAACCCCATCGAGGGTTCAAATCCCTCCGCCTCCGCCAGTTTCACTGTGTTTGGCCCCCTTCATGAGGGGGCCAAACTGCATTCTGACCTGCAGTTTTAAGCACTGCAAAGGTCCGTACGACGGAACACAGGTTGTTCGTGACATACCGCTGGCACCATAATTAACTTCGCAGGCCTCTCGGCGACACCCGCGGCCTCGAGACCACGAAGGGAAAATCTATGAAGCACGTACGCTCTGCGGCGGCTCTTGCGCTGGCCTCTGCTGCCATGGTCGCCGTCAGCCTGTTCTCGTCGACTGCCCCCGCCCAAGCAGACACGAGTTGGATCGTCCAGGCTGACACCAGTTGGCTCACCGGGAACGACACCAGCTGGTGATGTGCCGCAATTGATGCTGGTGATCTGTGGGAGCACAGATCACCAGCATCAGCTGTTCGGCAGTGGCGTTGTCCCGCCAAGCCCGTCGTTCTCGGCATCGCTGCGGCCGATCTCGTAGCCCAGTTGGAACCGAGTGTCCGCTCCGAACTCATCCTTGAGATCGGAGACATAGCCCGCGTACGTCCGTGGGCTCACGCCGAGTCGTTTCGAGGCTGCAGGGTCGGAGTGGCCCTCGATCAGCATCCGCAGCGTCATGGACCGCTGTTCGCCGGCTACTTCCTTCATCGTCGATGTGTCTCCCGCGGAGAACGGACGTGCTCGTTCCCATGACCGCTCGTAGACATCGACCAGATAAGCCACGACGGCAGGCTCTCGCACCGCTATGGCGGTATCGATCCCATCGGGTCCCGGGATGATCGCAATCCGCCGATCGAAGATGAGGATCTTGTTGAAGAACTCGTCAAGCGTTCGGACTTCGCCTCCCGCTTGGGAGACTGCGGCGACGTAGTCCCGAGTCGCAGCGTTGCGGCGGGCTGCGTGCTGGTAGAGCGTTCGCATCGTCACGCCACGTCTGAGGAGCGCGGCGTCCTTGCGGGCGGTTTCCGCGAGCACGCTGGGATCACGGGTGGCCTGCGGCTGCGCGGTGAGTGCCTCGAACTCGCATTCCGCGACCAAGGAGTCGATGAACGGCTGGATCTGTGGTCGATGGATGTTGGTGACGGCACCACGTTGATCGTCCGGCGCTGAGCGGCGCCAAGCCCCATGCAGGGCGGTGAAGTCGTTGGCCCACTCCGCCGATTCCTGGAGGAGCCTGATCCCCTCTTGGGTCATGGGCGTGACGACCTGCGCCTGAACGGTTGTCGGGTTGACGGTCACCCAGGTGTCAGGAGCCTCGTCAGGCTTGCGGACGAGCCCCAGTTGCTCGAGCGCTGCCAACGCGTCCGCGTACTCCCCATCGATGGCGACCCGTGGGTCGGATACAGGGATCCGGCCCCTGCTTGAGATGAGCTCGAACAGCTCGATGCCCTTGGCCTCGAGCAGTGCACGCGTCTTGGGCGTGCGTCCTTCGTCGATCACGTTCCTCTCCTCGCCGGACGGCGTGGGTTGACGCTTGCTCACGCTCCACCTCCCCGATGCTGTGGGCTAGCGCCAGATCTTCTCACACGCCGCGATTTCTGGTCACGGACCATCTTCCGCTAATCTTCTACACGTTGCTTCGGTAACACTGCGCCTGTAGCTCAACGGATAGAGCATCTGACTACGGATCAGAAGGTTTGGGGTTCGAATCCCTACAGGCGCGCAGAACATAGAAACCGCCTCTGACCAGTTGATTCGCTGGGACGGGGCGGTTCTGCTTTGCCCACCTCGGGCAACCGCTCCCCGTCGCTCTCCCCGCCACATCATCGCGATCACCGAGCCGAGTAGGCGGTCAGCGCGGCAGCGGCGAGGGTCAGCGCGTCATCGTGGGGGCGGGCGTAACCGTTGGTCACCCGAAGGTCGGTGTGGCCCAAGATGTCACGGACGACATGCGGGGGCACGTTGGCACTCAGGAAGTTGGTTGCCGCAGTTGCCCGCAGGTCGTGCACGCGGAAGTCGGCGAAGCCCAGACCGGCAACGAGCTTCTTCCAGTCGGTGCGCTTCTTCAACACGTTGCCACGAATCACGTACTGGGTCCGCTCGGAGCGGAACACCTGCGCATCGCGACGCTGGTCACGGGCGAGGTCGAGGAGGGCAGCGGTCAAGTGTTGGGGGATAGGCACCAGTCGAGACCGGCCACCCTTTGGGGGACCCCACACGAGGTTTCCCTCACGTCGGTATCCCGGTGCCAGGTCCTCGCCTTCCTCCTTCTTCATCTCCGAGACGCTGCGCTGCACGACGAGCACACCGCGACCGAAGTCAAGGTCTCCCACCTGGAGGCCAGCTGCTTCCCCGTAACGGAGCCCAGCCGAGCCCATCAGGTCCACCATCGTGGCGTAGCGTCCTCCACCCTCCATAGCGCGGATGGTCTCAACGAGGAGATCGAGCTGTCTTGGAGTCAGCGTCATCCCGACCTTCCGCTCATGTCTGCGTTGCTTCTCGGCCTTCGAGGACTCAGCAGAGCGAGCGGGGTTGGACGGGAGGAGCCGATCACGGACCGCGACACGGAGAACGGCCGAGAGGGCGTAACGAGCCTGCCGCGCCGTATGGATGCTGCTCTCCCGAGTCCACTCCGCTTGCGCCCGTTCAACATCACCAACCGAGATCGAACCCACTTTCATCTTGCCGAAGGTCGGGAGCACTCGGAGATTCCAGCCGTCCTTGTAGTAGGCGAACGTCTTCGGTGCCAGGCGCCGGCGCAGCACCGGTTCAGCTCGTTCCCACAGTCCTGAATCGGCGAGGGTTGTGCGCTCAAGGTCAAGGTTGCGGCCCCGTGAACGCTCCCGCTGTTTCCTTTCCCAAGTGTCAGCAGCAGACTTCGAATCGAACTCTTCCTCGACCTCGCGCCGAGGGCCATGCGGCGGGTAGGTCCACACCCGAGCCCGCCAGACAGTCCGGGTCTTCGTCCTGCCGTCAGGTCCCGTCTCGGAGTAGACGCGCTTCTTGACGCTCATGCGGCACTCTTCTGCCCACGCGACTGCACGAAGGCGTCAACATCCTCAGCGAGCCAGCGCCAGGCGCGGCCGACCTTCCAAGCCGTCGGGATCGACTTGTGCCCACGGCGAGCCAGGTCCTGAAGGGTGCTCTCTGGAATGCGGAGAACGGCAGCGACTTCGGCCTGAGTCATGATCCGCGCGCTCTCAACTTGGGTTGTCATCACGTGTTCCTCTCACCGGTTGTTGTGGTTCTTGGTTTGGGCTTTCCACTGGTCGTACTCGCGGGCGCGTGCAGCAGCTGCGAGGGCGAGCGCTTCGTCGCCGGCGTTGGTCCATCCGGTGCCTTGGTAGGCCCACTCACCGATGACGAGGGTTGTTTCCTCCTCGTCGCCCAGGAGGCGGGCTTCCAGGTCGGCGGTGGAGATCTGCTCCAGCGATTCGCCGTTACGGCGGGCGTCGGTGACGAGCTGCTGATAGCGGACACGAGCCCGACGCAGCTGGCCGAGGGTGATCGAGTAGTGCCGTGACTTCGTGGAGAAGTGGCCGCGGAACCCGAGCATGTGAGCCCACTTCTTGACCAGCTCGTAGGGGTTGTCTTGCCCGCCGTAGAGCGCGTCAGAGGTTTCGAAGATGTCGTGACAGGTCGAGGTCAGCCGCGCCAGGTGGGGGCGGGTGGTGTCCTCGAGGCGGATGCTGGCCACGTCCTTGCTGGCGTACTTGGCCAGATAGCCGGCGACCTGTCCTGGTGTCAGAGCAGCCTCAGGGTCGTCGGTGCGGTCACTGTCCCGGACGACACGGATGTCGACTTGCTTGCCCCAGGAGAGCAGCCGGGTGACGCCGGTGTGGTCGACCGGAGGAGCCTCGAAGGTGACTTTGGCGATGGTGTCGGCCAGGAGTTGGGCGAGGTCGATGCCGTCCAGGGGCGCTGGTGAGCCGGGACCGTCGTCGCCGTCGAGGCGGAGCAGGGCATGGAAGTGCACCAGGCCCCGGGTCTGGTATTCGGCGACCTTGACGAACTGCACCGAGGCGACGTTCTTGAGCCGCGATTCGGGGACGTCGAGGCGCTTGGCCAGGGCTCGTTTCAGCTCGATGGTCGTACGTCGCCACAGCTCGGGTGCCCACCATTGCCACACGATGGCGGTGGTCCAGTCATGACAGTCGGGACAGAATGGCGCGCCAACCAAGGCATCGGTGTCATCGTGGCGCGCCATGCATGACAGCGGCCGACCGTGGGGGCAGCGAGCACCCTTGTCACGACTCCGGGGACGACACCGGCCACCGTCCTTGTCGTGTCGGTGGACGTGGGTCCCGAACGATGGCGCTGTCAGGGTGGCGAATAGCAACGGGTTGTTGGCCACCGTGGCGGAGACTGTCTTGCCACCGGAGAGGCCGGCATCGATCATCGCGAAGGTGTCGCGGGCGTAGGTGCGGGAGCAGGAGGGGCAGATGTCGGCGCGTCGGTTGCCGCAGGGTCGGTAGAGCACGCCCAGGGGTGCCTCATCGGAAGAGAACGTCCCGACCGGTTCCGCCAGGGCGACCTCGCCGGGTCCGTAGGTCTTGTAGAGCGCTGCACGTAGCTCGGAGACCTCGGAGCGGTCGAAGGTCCGAGATCGACCGGTGAGCCGGATGGGACGGGCACAGTTCTTCACCGCAGCCGCGGTCTCGGCGAAGGCGTCGAAGGTCTTGTCGAGGAGTCGCGTGGTCACGGCCTGGAGGCCGGCGGGGGTGAGGCCGGACAGATTCAGCGGCGCATCCTCCCCGTACCCAGGAAACGACGCGGTGTCGCTGTCCCAGGTCGAGGAGGATGCGTCACTGTGGATGCCCGGAGCATCAGCCATCAGGGTCACGCCGAGACCTCCCGCAGCCCAGCGCAGAGAGCGTCTTGGGTCCACCACTCGACCGGGTCGTGATCGCACGAGGGGCAGGCACCGAGACGGCGGGTGATCGGGCGGGGCTGCACGACGACGCAGCCGCACCACGAGCACTGGAACAGGGACTGCTCACCACGACGCATCGCTGGGGTCGGCACTACCTCGAGGGGCTCCCAGCCCGGGATGTCGAGGACGAGCTGCTCCCACATCGTCATGCCGCCACCGTCCTCGGCAGGCTGTCAATCAGCTCGAGCAGGTCGACGGGCTGCGCGGCACAATCGGTTCCGGCCCACATGCCTCCAGAAACCCGCTCGTTGAGGGCGTACGAGTTACAGGTGGAACGGACGGCACAGCCGTCGCATGTGGCCCGCATCAGGTCAACGATGACCTCAGGCAGCTCGATGGTGTCGGTCGTCCAGGGCAGAGCCTGAGCCTCGCGAGTGGTGCAGGCACCGTCTGTCATCCAGTCGGTGGAGGTCATGACCGCACCTCCGCATCGGTCGAGTCGATCGAGCTGACCACCTGGCCGGCGACGACGTCGGAGGAGGTCTCAGCGTGGCGGGTGCGGGGCCGGCGAGGCTTCCGCGTACGAGGAGCGCCGCCAGGAGCAGCCGGACCGCGAGGGGGCCGGTTGTCGCCGGGACGCGTGTTCTTGGTCGACGCAACCGCGGGGGTCAGGTCGGACTCGGCCAGGCCGATACGGTTACCGACCTCAACCAGCTCGGACGTGCGGGGATCGAGCGTCGTGGTGTCGGTGGTGTCGGGGGTGTGCTGGTCGCGTCGACCGGTGGGGACCAGCTCGATCCCGCCGGCGCGGTAGTGCTTGTTCATGTCTTTGATCTCCTCATCGGTGACGTAGCCGGCGCGGACCCGCACGGGCTCTTTGTGGCCTTCGAGGTGGACGTAGCCGATTCCGGGCAGGTGCTCGGGGATGGCTTCGCAGTAGGCGCCGGCGTTGTGGGCCTCTTCGCCCAGGGCCATGTCGACCTGGCCAGAGGTCTTCAGGCGCAGCGCGATCCGGGTGGTGAACTGGTCACGCCACCGCACGACGTCCTTGGTCACGATCTGGGTGCAGGCGATGACCGAGAACCCCGGAGCGCGGCCCTTGGTCAACAGCCGACCCATCGAGGACTCGATCCGGTTCTGGATCTGTCGGTCCTCGTTGAGCTCGGTCACGTCGGCCAACTCGTCCACCAGCACGATCACCAGCGGTGTCTCACGAGTGACCGTGAACGAGCGAGCGATCCCGCGCAGGTCGATGGTTCGGTCATCCATGACCCCGACCGCGTCTTCGAAGAGCGTGGCCATGGCCTCGTAGTCGTCGCGTTCGTAGCGGGTGAACATGTCGCGGCCGAACTCGAGCTCCATCCCGCCCTTGGGGTCGATGGCCCACACCTGCACCAGGCCGGCCTTGATGAACGGAGCCAGGGAACGGACCGTCGACCAGGTCACCGACCCCTTGCCCGCACCGGACTCGCCAGCGAGCAGGATGTGAGTGCCCCGGACCTTGAGCCGCCAGGGCTCCAACAGGTCGGTGTAGCCGATGTGCAGCCCGTCCAGGCGTGCCACGTCGAGCGCGTCAGGACCGGTCGGGATCTCGATAGCGCCGATGGTCTTGGTCAGCGGGTTGCGCTTCTCCAGCTCCAGCCAGCACATCCCCGGCTTGTGGACCCGGACTCGTGCCTCAGCTGCTCGCATCGCGTTGGCGAGCTTGTCGTCGCAGCCCTCCAGTGCACCCGGAGCCATCCCCGCCGGCAGACGAACCAGGAGCCGGTCCAGGGCCGGGGTCGAGGAGACCTTGACCAGCCGCGGGGCCAACGTTCGGCCTGAGTGACGATCCGTGGTCGTTAGCCCGCAGCGCTGCATCCAGAAGCCCCACATCAGGCCGTACCAGAACCAGCGACCGACCCAGTTACGGACGATCCGGCCAGCCGAACGACCGGCAGGACCGGCGAAGCGAGCGAACGAAGCCGGGGCGAAGCGCCACCAGGCAGCAAGCCCGCCAGCGATCAGGGCGAGGACGCCAAGGACGAGGCCGGTGACGGGAACCCAGCCGATACGTCCAGCGGTCTCGACCAGGGCGGCAATCACGCAGCCGAGGAGGGCCAGCGGGAACACGAGGCCGGGGCGACGAACCACCGACCACAGCAGCCAGAGCACGGCCAGGAGGAGCTTGAGCGTTGCGGTGCGGAGCTTGCCCGCGATCCAGTCACCCATCACGCACCCCGCTCGTGTCTCTTGAAGGCCGCGACGACCATGCCGACCTCGGTCAAAGCCTGTGAGGCCGACATCTTCGAGGCGCGGACGTTCTCCGCGATGACCAGGCTGTAGACCGAGGAGCCGCCGCCGATGGAGGCGTGGACCAGGTCCAGGCGCATGGTGACCTCGTTCAGGTCGGTCGAGACCCGACGCAGAGCCGAGAGGGCAGCGTCGTCGTCGCGTACGCCGAGGGCATCGGCCCAGGCGTCCAGGTCAGAGCGGAGGCCAGTCCCGCCGCCGTAGATGCCCCACATCAGGACTCACCCCGCTCGTGACGCTCGAAGCCGGCCTTGAGGCGTCCCAGGAAGTGCGCGGACTCCTCCACGTTCTGCAGACCGGTGGCCAGCCAAGAGCGGACCTCGTCGGTCAGCTTCGCCCGGCGAGCACTCTCAGGCATCTGGGACAGGCAGGCCCGCAGGTCATCGGTGGCCGAGTCCAGGCGGCTCTGCAGACGCTGAATGCCAGCAATCGCCTCGTTGTCGTTGTGGGCACCGAGGGCGGTAGCCCAGGCGTCGAGTTCGGTGCTTCCGGTCTTGGTCCTCATCACGCCACACCCCGCTCGTGACGCTCGAAGGAGCGGCGCAGAAGCCGGAGCCCGTCAGCCGCATCGAGGGTTTCGCGGGCAGCGTCGTTGAGGGCAACGAGGATGTCGTCCCCGCCCACCACACCGGACTTGGAGAACTTGTTCTGGAACGTGTTCAGCTCGCCAGCGATGACGAGGAGACGCCCGTACTGGTTGGACAGCACCGTCATCGCGTCGGCGTCGTTGTCGACCCCGAGAATGTCGGCCCAGGCGTCCAGGTCTTTACGTCGTGCGGTCACCATCAGACTTGCCTTCCTTGCTACGAGTGCTGTTGAGAGTTGGGACCCGCCAGCCGCCACGCCTTCCCAAACGGGACGGCCAGCGGGCGAATGTTGGATGTGCTCAGGACCGTGGTCACAGACCTGCCGCCTTCCCGCGACAGATCGAGCACACCGGGGTTGAAAGGTCGGGGTAGTCCCACGACCAGCGGCTGCCCGCGTTGGGCTGGCCGCACAGGGTGAGGTCGGCGTTGAGTCCGGCCAGGTGCGCCGGGTCGGACCCATCACCGATCCACACCAGGTAGAGGCTCACGCCGCCAACCCCTCAGGGGTCTCGTCCGCGACGACCTCGGCGGCAGTGACCTGCACGTTGACCGGTGCGGTCTGGGAGGCATCTGCCGACCAGGCCCGCCAGGTCCGGAACTGCTTCACCGTCCCGTCCTCGTAGGAGTGCAGGCGGGAAGCATCGACGTCTTCACGAAGCCTCAGCTCCTCCACCAGCCGTCCCGCGTCGGTCCACGAGTCCGCGTGGACGTAGACCTCGATGCACTCGACCCACGGATCGGTCAGGTAGAAGGTGTCCACTCGGAGCGCGAGTGCCTCCACGTCGGCCACGGAGTCGAGCAGGCCCAGCGCCCACACCAGCTCGTGCGTACGCATCAGGCAGCCGCCTTCGAGGACGTGGAAGCACCGCCGTTGCCAGCGGGCTTGCGACCGGCACCGGGCTCGGTCATGCCGAGTGCGGTCAGGGTCCACTCGATCCGGGAGAAGTCACCCTCGCGCTTCACGTAGTAGCCCACCTCGAGCTCGGTGAACTCGACCGGGATGACCGGCAGCCCCGTGTCGTTGCGCGGCGGGACCGGCTGCACCTTGGCCAGGATCTTCACGTTGACCGTCTTCTGGTGCTTCTTCGCGTTCGGGTCCGTGTCCAGCACCGGGACCGACCAGACCAGCAGCCCGGTCTCCATGTCGCGCTTCTGCGGCCGAGGCTGACCCTTCGCCGGAGCCGGGGCGTCGAAGTCGGCCACCGGGGTCACATCGCCCACCACGTACGCGCCGTTCGGGAAGAACTGCTCGGTCGTCATCTGCATCTTCTGCGGCATCGCCATTGCTCTAGTTCCTTGTCAGTTGGCGGTGCGGGCTACTCCCGCTACCTAGGCACCTAACTAGTTAGGCTCTGTGACGAAGGTAGCACCGTTTCTGCGGCTTGACTAGTTAGGTGGCAGAATTCGTGTCATGTCCTCGAATCGACCTGGCCGCCTCTCTCCTTCACAGCAGATCGCTGAAGACCTGCGTGGGGAGATCCGAGCCGGCGTGCTGGCGGAGGGGGAACAACTCCCGTCGACCGCGCAGCTGATGGAGCGGTACGGCGTCGCCTACCAGACCGCGCGACAGGCAATCGCGGCGCTGAAAGCTGAGGGCCTCGTTGATAGCCGCACCGGTAGCGGTGTGTTCGTACGTCGCCGGCCGCCGCTGATCCGTCTCGGCTCGGGCCGCTACTCGCGGCGCATTCGCGAGGGCGGCCAGGCCCCGCTCCAGGCCGAAGCTGAGACCGCTGGGCTCGATTGGCGTCAGGAGATCCTCGAACTCGGCATCACGCCCGCGCCGGCATGGGTTGCTGAGTGGTTCGGGATCGAGGCGGGCGCAGACACGTTCGTGCGTCGCCGCCGAACCTGGGTGGAGGACGAGCCCACGCAGCTCGCAGACAGCTACTACCTCCCAGAGGTCGTGCGCGGCACCCTGGTCACTGAGGAGAACACCGGTCCTGGTGGGTCGTACGCGCGCCTCGAAGAGGCGGGCCACCACATCGTCCACTTCCGCGAGGAGCTCGAAGCGCGCCAGCCGACGCCCGAAGAAGCCGGGGAGATTCAGCTGCCGTCTGGGGTACCGGTGATTGAGCTTCACCGCATAGCCTTCACGGCCAACGGACCGCTTGAGGTCTTCCGATCCGTGATGGCTGGCAATCGCCACACGTTCGCCTACGAATTTGAGGCCCCCGAGTGACCAGCAGCATCGAGACCAGGATCTACAGCGAGACGTCGCCTACTCACGAGGTGAACGAGGACCTGGTCTTGGTTGGCCAGAACTTCGTCATCGTGCTCGACGGGGCCTCTCCAGCGGCTGGGCTTGAAACGGGCTGCATCCATGACGTGCCATGGCTCGTCAGGTCCCTCGCCGTCCAGCTCGCAGGCCAGCTGATGGCCGACGAGGAAGCGGATCTTCCTATTGCTCTGGAGGTGGCAATCCGTCGAGTCTGCGAGAGCCACGAGAACACCTGCGATCTGAGCAACCCGAACAGCCCGTCGTCCACAGTGGCGCTCCTCCGCCGACGTGGGCGAAGCCATGTTGACTACCTGGCCCTCGCCGACTCGTCGGTTGTGTTTCGATTTGTCGATGGCACGGTCCGCGCTTTCACCGACGATCGACTCGACCGCCTAACCGACTACTCGTTTGCTGGCGTTGCTGCTGTCCGGAACACCGATGAAGGCTTCTGGGTCGCCAGCACCCAGCCGAAGGCCGCGCACAAAGCGGTCAGCGGGTCAGTGAACCTCCAGGATCAGGCTGTGGAGTTGGCGGCGGTGCTCACTGATGGAGCTGCAACCCTCGTGGAACGTCATGGTCGTCCTTGGGCCGATGCGATGCGCCTGATCGAGAAGGGCCCCGAAGTCCTCATCTTGGAGACGCGTAACGTCGATGAGGACATTGAGACGAGCGGCCGGGGGAAGCGACACGACGATGCGACCGCCGTCGCGGTCCGGTTGCCTGACTACCCGTATGAGGTTGCACGGAAGCGGACGTAGATCGCGCTTCTTGGAACTAGGCCATTGACCAAGAATGGTGTCGGCGAGATGCTAGATACCGAACTACACTGATGTGATACACGGCACATCAACATATGGCAAAGGACTATGCCTCCAATCCCACCGCCCAAGCCATGCTTCCTGGATACTCAAATCAAACTCAAACGACGTGGCAACGCGAGATGGGTAAGCCCAAGTGGCGAGCGACTGTGGGAATGGGACTGGCTACACGGACACATCGAGGGCTACAACCGACGGGGAATGCATGTCGGGGTGTTCGATGCTGTAACTGGTAAGAGAATCAAGAACGCGATCAAAGGGAGGAAGATCGATGTCTAGGTCTGCGACGACCTTCGTAGACGCGTGTCTCTCCGGAGACGCGCTCCTGGAGGATGTTGACGACTGGGTAGACCAGTGGCACGAGGCGGAAGTCGACGTAACGCTCGACGAGTACCTCGGATTCACCGATGATGAAGGTTCGCTATGGGCGGAGAAGCCGCAAGCGCTGCGTTTCATCATCGCTGCCCACCGGCACCAGACTCCAGTTGCACAGATTCTGACGGGTCGCGACGACTACGCTCTCGCCGCCCGCAGCAACGCCGAAGGCAAGGCCGAAGAGGTCCTTGATTGGCTTCGTGAGACCCACCAGCTCGCCGAGTGAGCAAGAAGAAGGGACCGGCACCGCAACTTGTCGCACGCCGGGTCGCTGACCTCCTTGTCCGTCGGCTCGACCTGACACCGCCTGTAGACGTGGAAGCGCTCGTTGCTGAGCGGGCTGACCTTCAGCGCATGGAGTGGCCGTTCGAAGACACGGACGCGATCATGCTCCGGCTGGGTTCCAGTGACAGGCCAAAGATCTATTATCGCGCGACGACGAACGCCCAACGTGAACGCTTCACACTGGCCCACGAGCTGGGCCACCTGACGCTCCCCTGGCATCTGCCGCGTGCAAACTGCCAGGTCCAGTCTGAGGCAGGCCTCATGGACCTGCGTCACTACACGTCTGAGGACGAGGCCGATGTGTTCGCGTCGTGTCTGTTGCTCCCGGACAGGTGGCTTCTGGAGCTAACTCGGGCCCACGGTGACGACATGACAGGGATTCTCCAGGAGCTCGAGGTTGCCAACGTCTCGACGTTGGCCGCTCTCAGGGGACTTCGCCGGACTCTTCTCGCCGGGTGGGCGTTCGTCGCGTATCGCGGAGGATTCAGGCTCGCGACCCCTGGCACGGATGTGTCGCTTTATGCCGCTGACGCCCCAACGCGGCTCAAGAAGGACAGCGTCGCATACGGGTCCGCGGAACTAAACGGCTATCGCGTCGACTGGTTCCAGTTGGCAGAGACGTTGGTGCCGCCGAGTCGAGAGGATGGGGACCAGCGTGCCGTCGGTGACATCCTCAACGACGCCCTATCTGCCTACGCGCCGCAGGACGTTACGCACTTGGTCAGCGTGTGCAACGGAAAGGTGGGCGGTTCGCTTCGTGAGTGGGCTGGCCGACCAGCGGTAGAGACCTACTCGTCGCTCGTCTACCGGTTCCAGATCTCGGAACACGAACCTATGCTCGCGATCCCTGACTTCCGGCTCTGGCTAGCCGAAAAGGCCCGCGATGTTGAGCAGAATGGGCAGGCAAAGCGACGCCGCTAGGCGCAGCCCGCTTCGTGAGAACTTTCTCTACTGACTCAAGGCGCGCTGCCGCGCGCAGGCCCGCCGCCGGCGGGCCAGGGACCCCCGCGCTCCCGGGCATGCGGCCTGGCGGCCGGTCCCTCCCGCGCACCCCCGTCCCGACGGCACCGGGCCAAAACGAGAAGAGCGCTCAGTCCGTAGACCAAGCGCTCACTCTCCAGGCGGACAAGCTGCCCCGACCCGATCAACCGTTACCGCAACCTCGAGCCCATCGAGCCGCTACCGTTCCCGCCATGACCGAGCTCTCGCCCCTGACGCCGACGGTGCCCGAAGTGCTGCTCATTTTCGGCATCGCAGCCACGGTCCTTGTCGGCTTGGCCGTCGTCCTCGTCCTGATCGTGCTTCTCATCCGCAACGGGCTCCGACGAGCCAAGTAGGCCGGGCGCACCTCCATCCCATCCCAGTTCTTTGGCTGATGAAGAGGGCGGGGGCAGCCGTAGCGGCGTACGCTCTTCAGCCCTCGACGAGTCGAACCGGCATCGACTCCCGCACGTCAGGGGCAAGCCCCCGAACCCCCGCCGATGGGGCCACTCTCGGGAAGGCTCAGCGCTTACTCCTGCCAACTCACCCCCAGCCCGACGAGAGCTAGAAGGTCGACGAGCGGCCGGGGATCCGCCGAAGGGGTGGGGTGGAATCTCCCCGCCAGGCTCCCCGCCAAAGCCCTCGAAAACGTCGGCCGAGACCCGATTTCTCGGGTGTTTCGGGCCAGCCATCCCGCTCAACAGCGCGGAAGTGGCACGGTCCGGGTCCCTACGGATCAGAAGGTTTGGGGTTCGAATCCCTACAGGCGCGCAGAACACGAAGAGGCCCCTGACCAGCCACCGCGCCCGGTTAGGGGCCTTCGTCGTCTCCGCAAAGGACCCCGAAAAGAGGCCCTTGCTATCGCTCTTGCTTTCAGCAACACGTCAGCGGCCCTCTGCGGGGATCGTCGTCCTGGTCACCCTCGGGGCTGCTTTCAGGTGCATCTCCGCCGTCCTCCAGCAACCGGGCGAGCCGGTCGGCGACCTCGGTCGCCTCGCGTCGTCGGCGCTGCCGGTCTGGGTTGGCGGGGCACGCGGACCAATGGCAAGACGCTGGAGGACATCGAGTTCGAGGAGCCCGGCGAGGTCCGCTCCTTCACGACGGGCGCACGCCTGCCGACGGGGCGTAGAGGTCGAGCAGGGCGGTGAGGGCCGCGGTCTGGCTGTCCATCGGGAAGAGGACGTGCAGGCTGGCACGGCCTCCCTGGTCGCCGAAGAACAGGTCGTGACGGTAGTTGAGACGTCCGAGCACGGGATGGCGCACCCGCAGGCGTACCTGGCGCTGGGCCGCGGGGGCGGGGCCCCTGGCCCACATGCGCTCGAAGGCGGCACTCTCGGCGCGGAGACGGCGGATCTCCGAAACGGCCTGCCCGGTCTCGGTGCCGCCGTCCGCCTCGGCCGCCGCAGCGAGCAGCGAGAGCACAGCGCCGACGGCGTGGTGCCAGTCGAGGTAGAAGTCGGGCGCAGAGGCGTCCAGGAACCTCATGTCCGCCAGGCTCTCGTCAGCGGTGAACCCGGCGTGCAGGCCGCGCCACCGCGAGTTGGCGGAGACGACCCTCAAACCGGCGTCGAGGATGCTCGCAGGCAGGTGGTCGAGCGCGTTGAGGGCGCGGGGGAGGGCGGGCGGTGCGGCGTGGGGTCGCGAGCGAGGCGCCGCCGGGCGGGGAGCGAGCGCGAGGAGCTCTCGCCGCTCCCCGTCCGAGAGACCCAGGGCCGCAGCGAGGGCCTCGAGCACGCGGTGACTGGGATTGCGCCGGCGTCCCTGCTCGAGCTGCGCGTAGTAGCCCGTCGAGATGCCGGCTCGTGCCGCGACGTCCTCGCGGCGCAACTTCGCCGGTCCGTCGGGGGTCGAGCCGCCGGCGGTGAGTCGATGGCGTCGTAGGAGGTCGCCGAGATGGTTGACCACACGTCAACGGTAGGCGGGCGACGGGCTCCGGAGGATGGCCGTGCTGCACCCACCCACGGCGTCAGCCGCCGTCGCTGACCGACACCTCGTCGGGGGCGGCGTCCTCCTGCGGGGGACGGTGCTCGGCGAGACCGAGCAGCCGGCGCTCGCTCAGGCTGCCCGGCGCGGCCTGGTAGACCACCAGCTCGAAACCGGGCTGGTGGGCCACGTGGAAGGTGAGGAAGTTGATGGTGATCTCGCCGCCGACGAAGTGCACCAGAACCTTCTCGTCGCGGGTCTTCGGCTCTACGTCGTAAGCGCTCCACAGGGCGGCGAAGTCGGGATCGGCGAGGAGGTTGTCCATCAGCTCGCGGTGCCGTTCGGGCGAGGCCGAGAGTCGAGCCGTGGCACGCAGCGCTGCGACACACGACTCGGCCGCGCGGTTCCAGTCGGCGTAGAACGTGCGCCCCAGTGGGTCGAGAAACACCATCTCGACGAGGTTGGAGGTGTTGCGGAACGGAGCGAAGAGCGCAGCCGCGGTGGTGTTCATCTCGACGATGTCGAGAAGCGGATCCAGCACGAACGCCGCCGACCGCTCCCAGGACTCCATCATGGTGAGCAGCGCAGGGTCCACCTGCTGCGGGGTGCTGGCCAGCGGCGGCGCCCACCTGAGGTTGGCGAGGTCGTACAGGTGCTCGGTCTGGTAGCTCGTCAGCTGGAGCGCGCGGGCCAGGGCATCGACCACCTGCTGGGAGGGGCTGTCCTCGCGTCCCTGCTCCAGGCGGGTGTAGTAGTCCACGCTGACGCCGGCCATGAGCGCGACCTCGTCACGCCGGAGGCCCGGCACGCGACGGGCGCCTGACGTGGGGAAGGGGAGCGACTCGGGACTCGCCGCCGCGCGGCGCGCCCGCAGGAAACTGCCAAGCGTGGTTGCCGTCATGACGTGATCCTAAGGATCCGGTGGACGGAAGTCGACGGGCGCTCGGACTGCACCCTGCGCCCGCGACTACGAGGTCCAGGAGACCCAGCTGGTCGTGGATGCGGTCGAGGGCCGAGGCGAGGGCGACGGGGTCGCGTACGTCGGTGGCCACGGCGCTCAGCTCGACGCTCTCAGGTCGTGAGGTAGTGCCATCGGGTCATCCTCGATCGCAGGTCCAGTGTTCGGCCGTTGGTGGAGAAGGTGCCGTCGCCGCGATGGTGCAGCTCCCCGGAGCCCCTGCGTCGCTCATCCAGCCACACCTGGACCGGCTCGAGGATCCAGAGGTGGTAGTCGTCCACCAAGCGGTCGTTGGCGACGCGGCACTCGATGTTGGCGAAGCACTCCGCCACCAGCGGCGCGGCGACCTGCCGGGCGGGGAGCGGGGTGAACCCGAAGCGCTCCCACTTGTCGATCTCCGCGCCGGTGGTGTTCCCGACGTCCACGACCTTCTCCGCGATGTCAGCAGAGGGGATAGCCACGACGCACTCCCGTGTCCGGCGCAGCGCAGCGTAGGAGTGGTCCCAGGGGCCGAGCACCAGGGCCAGCGCGCCGCCGTGCACCACGGGCATGTTGAAGCCGTTCGTCATCAGGTTCGGCCCGTCGTCGCCGGCGGTGGAGACCAGGACGACCGGTCCCGGCTCGATCAGCCGGTGCACGTTCTCGATCGGGTACTCGATGGGTTCGTCATGGTGTGACATGTCTTCTCTCCTAGTTCCGTTCCATTACGAAGCCGGCGTGGTGCAGCTCCTCGTCGACGAACCGACCGAACGCCCAGAAGCCCGAGTCGTCGAGGTAGACGATGCGGTTCCGGTAGAGCCAGAAGGCACCCACGTAGGCGTTGCGCCGTCCGGCACGGGTCTCGTCGTAGCGCCCGATGCTGTGCAGGTGCTGGTGCAGGTAGCCGGTGCGGTCCACCCACGTGCCCCACCGGGGGTCGAGGGCTCCGACCGCGTCGGCGTGGGCGCGGCTGTCGACGATCGGCTCGCCGTCGCGCGCCACGATCTGCCCGTCGACGACGGCGAGCACCAGATGCTCAGGAGCCACCACGAGCTGGTGGAGCGCCGCGCTGCGCGTCACGCCGCCGGCCACCACCACGAAGCTTGCCTGGCTGCCCGGGGTGGGCACCGGGGACCCGTCCCGTCCGGGGTGCTCACTCAGCACGGTCGCGTCCAGCAGCGGGACCAGGGTCGCGCCGGCCGCAGGGATCTCCAGGGCCGGCGATCCTGCGGCGAGCCCCGCGTCCGCCACGGCGGCGATCCGCTCGCCCACCACTCGGATGCTGCTCACCCGGCCGTCGTACGCGGGATCCAGGCTGAGGATCCTTGCGTCGCGGACCAGAAGCTCGGTGTCGTGTTCGTCTGCCATGTCGCCACCGTAGGGAGGCCGTCGCGCCGCAAACAGGACGCCGTACACCCATGTTCGCGCGGAAGGTGGGAGGCGCGCACCCAGGAAGCACATGTCCTGGTTCGAGGTGCTGCGCGTTCCTAGCGTCGGTCACGTCACCCGGTCCACCGAAGAACAGGAAGCCACCTCATGACCGAGAACAACACCAACACCACCACCGCGCAGGTCCTCACCGGAGCACCCCTGGCCGGCCGTGTCGCCGTCGTGACCGGCGCTTCGAGCGGCATCGGCGAGGCGACCGCGGAGCGACTCGCGGAGCTCGGCGCCAGCGTCGCCCTGATCGCCCGTCGCGAGGGCCGCCTCAAGGAGCTGGAAGGCCGGATCGTCGCGGCCGGCGGACGGGCCGTGGCGATCCCGACCGACGTCACCGACCGGGCCGCGATGGACGCGGCGCGGGAGCGTGTGGGTCGTGAGCTCGGCACCGTCGATCTGGTCTTCGCCAACGCGGGCGTTCAGCTCATCTCCGAGATCGTCGACCTCGAGGTCGACGACTGGGACGCCCAGATCGACCTCAACATCAAGGGCGTCATGAACACCATCCGGGCGTGGGTGCGGGACCTCGAGGCCAGCGCCGCGGAGGGCAAGCCGGCCGACCTCGTCGTGACCTCCAGCATCGCCGCGACCCGAGTGCTGGAGAAGTTCCAGGTCTACTCCGGCACGAAGGCCTACATCACCCAGCTCGTCCGTCTCCTGCGCACCGAGCTCGGCCGCAAGAACGTCCGGGTCTCCAGCGTCGCGCCCGGCATGGTCGACACCGAGCTGCCGGACCACGTCACCGACGCCGACGCCTCCCGGCTGATGGCCGACCTGATCGAGCAGATCGACGTCCTGCAGTCGGCCGACGTGGCTGAGACGGTCGCGTTCCTGGCCGCTGTCCCGGCGCACGTGAACCTGACCGAGATCACCATCCTGCCCACGGCGCAGGCGATCTGACCACGCTGCGAGCTGTCGCACGACCGGAGCCGCAGGTCCGCTGCTGATCTGCGGCTCCGGGTCGGCCGGCGGCGAGTCCGCCGGAGTCCGGCCCTTCGCCCCCGCTTCCGACAGGGGCCTTCTTCGGGTTCTTCACCGAGCCCTTCGTGCCCTCGTCGACCTGAGCGCAGACGCGTACGCGAGTCACTACCGAAACGGACACGTCCGAGCACGTCCCGGGGCACGATCATTGCCGGCAGGTGCTGCTGGGTGCGGCTGCTCCGGGCGGTTCGTCGCTAGTCGCCAGAGCTGTGCGCGGCGTACCGCGTGACCATCGTGGTCACGGCTTCGGCGATGACCTCGGTGGTGCGGGTGCTGCTCACCGACCAGTCCGGGACGAGAAGTCGGGGCCAGAAGAGGTAGTTCGAGATCATCCCGAGGAACTGGGTCGTCGCCAGGTCTGCGTCCGCGACGATTGCGGTCCCGGCCTCGGCCTCGGCGAGGAGATAGTCCCGCACCGACTCGAACCACGGCATCTTGCCCTGGGCGAACTGTGCCCGGGCGAGCTCGGGGAAGCGCGGCAGCTCGGCGATGACGATCCGGAAGAGATCCGTCATCTCGGGGCGGGTCAGCAGTGCGGCGTATTTCTGGCCGATGGTCGTCAGCCCGGCAGAGACGTCTCCGGCTTCTGGCACCTCGAGTACGTCGGCACTCGTCCACGACTCGGTCACGATCGCGTCGAACAACGCGGCTTTGGTCGGGAACTGCTTGAACAGCGTGGCCTTCGAGACGCCCGCACTCTCGGCGATCCGTGCCAGCGAGGACCGGTCATAGCCGAGCTCGAGGAACAGCCCGGTCGCTGCCCGCACGATCAGGGCGCGCTTCTCGTCAGCAACCCGTTGGTGGTACGGCGACGTAGTGGAACTCACGAGTCCAGTGTAGCGAGGTGAGTGGCTTGACTCACCACTTCGGGTCATCTAGTCTCCTAATGGTGAGTCGATCGACTCACCACCTTCTCTTCAAGGAGTTCTCATGTCGACCTTCGACAATCACACCGTCCTCGTCACTGGTGGCACCGGCGGCCAGGGCGCCAGTCACGTGCGCGCGTTCCATGCGGCCGGCGCGAACGTACTCATCGGCGACATCGACGCGACTCGGGGTGCGTCGCTGGCCGAGGAGCTCGGCGAACGGGCTCGTTTCGTCCGTCTGGACGTCACCGACGAGAGCTCGTGGGACGCAGCCGTGGCTGTGGGCGAGGAGGCGTTCGGTGCCATCACGGTGCTGGTCAACAACGCCGGTGTCCAGAACCCGGCCGCTCTCATCGAGAGCACCGACCGGCGGACCTGGGACCGCATCCTCGACATCAACCTGACCGGCACCTTCCTGGGCATCAAGGCGGCTGCGCCCGCTCTGCGGCGTGCGGGCGGCGGTGCCATCGTGAACATCGCCTCCACCTCGGGAATCGGCGGCACTGCGCACTACGCGCCCTACGTCGCCAGCAAGTGGGCGGTCCGCGGACTCACTCAGACCGCCGCCTTGGAACTCGGCCGCGACAACATCCGGGTCAATGCGATCCATCCGGGAGTCATCGCCACGCCGTTCATCACCGAGCCTGCCGCCGGCAGCGACGCCCCGATCTCCGACTTCTACTCGCCCGAGCCCTTTGCCGTCCCGCGCCTCGGTGAGCCGGGGGACGTGACCCGTCTGCTGCTCTTCCTGGCCTCGCCGGAGTCGTCGTTCATCACCGGTGGTGAGTACGTCGTCGACGGCGGGCTGCTGCTCGGCCCTGCGCTGAAGGACCAGGCCGCGTGAGCGCTGACTCGCCCCTCGCGCTGTGGCCCGACGAAGTGCGTCGGGCCGTGGAGATCACGCCGGCGGCGGGCACTCGGGAGCGGATCATCGACATCACCACCACGGGGCGTCGCACCGGACTGCCTCGGCGACTCGAGATCTTCTTCTATCGGGCGCACGGTCGGACCTACCTGTGCAGCGGGGCGGGCGGCGGCGCCACGAGCTGGTATGCCAACCTCCTGGCGGATCCGACGTTCGTCTTCCACCTCAAGCACGGCGTGCGTGCCGACCTGCCGGCCCGGGCCACGCCTGTCACGGATCCGAGCGAACGGCGCGCCATCCTCGAGGTGATCGTCGACGACCTCAACCAACCCCACGATCCAGGCACCATCGCACCGACCAGGCTCGAGGACTGGCTCAGCAGTCGCATCATGCGCGTGGAGTTCGACCGCCCTGTCTGACGTCGGGCGTTACGGTCGCGCGTCGGTCGCGGGCGCCCACCCCTCCTCCTCGCGGATGCCCTGCATGATCCGGTGGCCGATCTCGCGCAGCTGTCGCGTCTGCGACGCCGTCAGTCGGTCGAGCACGAGCCTGCGGACGACCTGTACGTGGCCGGGTGAGGCCTGGCGGACCTTCTCCGCGCCGGACTCGGTGAGGATGGCCAGGGTGTAGCGCCCGTCGGCAGGGTCGGGGGTGCGGCGCAGCCACCCTCGCGACTCCAAGCGTGTGGCGGCTCGCGAGAGCCGCGACAGCGTGCTGTTGGCGTACCCGGCCAGCACGCTCATGCGGAGGGTGCTCTCGGGCGACTCCGCGAGGGCGTACAGAACGCCGTACTCGAAGTGGGTCAGCTCCGCGTCGCGCTGGAGCTGGCTGTCCAGAGCCGGGGGTAGCCACTCCAGCACGGTCGCCAGGGCGGCCCATGCCTCCAAGTCCTCGCCGGCGAGGGGCGCGGTCGAGGCGGCGGGATTGTGATCGGACATGGCGGCAGCGTACGGCAGGGCGGCTCGATGAACTTGCTCAGGCAAGTGAATCTGTCTACATTTGACTTGCCTGAGCAAGTCAAATGGTCGGAGTCGACCGATGAAGGAGAACGAGATGGACATGGGTCTGAACGGCAAGAGGGCCTTCGTGAGCGGGTCGACGCAGGGCATCGGCTTCGCCGTCGCGCGGGCACTCGCCGCGGAGGGGGCGGCCGTGATCCTGAACGGACGAACCGCCGATCGGGTGGACGACGCCGTCGAGAGGCTCCGTGCCTTCGTCCCGACCGCTGACGTGTCGGGGATCGCCGCCGACTTCGCCCATGCTGATCAGGTGCGCGACCTGATGGGCAGGCTCGGCGAGGTCGACATCCTGGTCAACAACGTCGGCGTCTTCGAGGTCAAGGCGTTCGATGACATCTCCGACGACGACTGGCAGCGCTACCTCGAGGTCAACCTCATGAGCGCAGTACGCCTGTCGCGGCACGCGCTGCCCGCGATGCTGGCCTCGGGCTGGGGGAGGATCATCTTCGTCAGCAGCGAGTCCGGGGTGAACGTCCCTGCCGACATGACGCACTACGGAGTGACCAAGGCCGGGGCGCTGGCGCTGGGCAACGGCCTGGCCAAGCTCACGCGTGGCACGAGCGTCACCGTCAACACGATCCTCGGCGGGCCGACGTACTCCGACGGCGTCGCGTCGGCCATCGAGAGCATCGCCCAGGGCCAGGGGGTGCCGGCAGAGCAGCTGAAGGGCGCCGTCGCCTCGGGCAACACGACGTCGCTGCTGCAGCGCTTCATCGAGCCGGACGAGATCGCGCACCTCGCCGTCTACGTGGCGAGCCCGCTCTCGTCGGCCACCAACGGCGCCGCGCTCCGTGCCGACGGAGGCGTCCTAACCGGCATGCTGTGAGGCCGCGGGCCTCTACCTCCCCTCCCTCGTGGACCTCGGGGACGGGCTCTTCCGGGTAGTCCGGGTGGATCAGGGCCATTGGAGATCGTTATTGCGTCAAGCAACTACCCGCTAGCCTCCTTGGTATGGATGATCGGCGGGCAGCAACTGGGGAGGTGGCCCCACTGTCGCCCGAGGAGGAGACTGCCTGGCGTGCGTTGGGGCGTGCAGTCGTGGTGATCCCGCGGGTGCTCGACGCCGATCTCATGCAGTCGGAGGGTCTGAGCCTCACGGAGTACACCGTGCTGATGAACCTGTCCGAGGCTCCCGAGCGCTCGTTGCGTATGAGCGAGCTCGCCAACTACGTCGCGATCTCGGTCAGCGGGCTGACCCGCGTCGTCGAGCGGTTGGAGCGGACCGGCTTGGTCGAGCGGGTCCGTTCGACGGCGGACGGTCGCGGCCAGCTGGCGCGCCTGACCCCGGCCGGAATGAAGTGTCTGAAGAGGGCTTGGCCGGTGCACCTGGAGAGCGTCCGGCGCCACGTGATGGATCATCTCCAGAACGTCGATCTGGGTGCGTTCGCTGATGCTCTCGCGGCGATCGCTCAGGCCGAGGTCGGACCGCCGGTTCGCCGCCGAGGTCGCTGACGATCGGCTGCGGCCGGGCCCGAGCCGTCGGCTGGCTGCTCGTCGCCGCCGCCGTGTGCTCAGTCCTTGTTCACGTTTGCCCGGACGGCCTCACGGATCGGGGTCGTGCCGGTGTTGAGCTCGAGGATCTGTCGTCGGATGCGCGGCTCGTGGAGCAGTTCGGCGAGGGTCTCGGCGACGTCGGCACGGACGATCTCGCCATGGGCCTCCGCCGGGCCGAGTGAGATCGTGCCGACGGCAGGGTCATCAAGCAGCAGCGACGGCCGGAGGATCACCCAGTCCAGGTCGCTGCGGGTGACGGCGATGTCGGCCTGCTTCTTGACGGCGAAGTAGTACTCGACCTCCTCTGGATTGTCCCGCTCGCGCCAGGACTCGGGAAGCACCGAGACCAGTAGGAACCGGTTGACCTTCGCCAGGCGTGCCGCCTCCAGGGCCTTGACGACTCCGTCACCGTCGATGGCCTTGGTGACTTCGCGGGTACCGCCGTTGGAGCCGGCGGTGTAGACGATCGCGTCGGATCCGGTCAGTGCCTCTGCCAGCTCCGGGGCTGACATCGTGCTCAACTCGCCCAGTGTGGTCTCGACGCCTCGGGCAGCGAGGTCGGCCTGCTGGACTGCGGTCCTGACCAGCCCGCGGACCTCGATACCGCGGGCGGTCAGCTTGTCGGCCAACAGGGTGCCGATCGCGCCGCTGATGCCGAGGATGAACACCTTCACGTTCCGTGCTCCGTGTCGCCCCCAGTCGCGAGACGCATGAGGTCGGTGGAGAAGTCGACGTCGCTGATCGATTGCGGTGCGCCCGCGGCGTTGCCGCCGAACTGGTGGCGATGGTGGCGCCAGTTCTGTTCGGCGATCTGGGCGCCGGTCCCGTTGCGCAGGAAGACGGCCAGCTCGCCGCCGGCTCGAGTGATCCGGTCGCCCAGATCTGGTGAGCTCCAGTCCTCGGGGGCGGCGTACAGGGATGTCGGCATCGGGATCGCACGCAGGAACGCGAACAGCGGCCGGAGCTGCTCGTCGACGACCATGGCGTGCCGGCTCGTGCCTCCGGTGGCCGCCAGGATGACCGGCTTGGCGATGAGCAGGTCGTTGTCGAGAAGGTCCGCGAAGGACTTGAACAGCCCGCTGACCCCGGCCTTGTAGACGGGGGTGCTCGCGATGATCCCATCGGAGTCGGCGAGGTCGTCGATGGCGGCGGTGACCTTTCGACTCGGCATGCCTGAGACCAGCGCCTGGGCGATGTCGACCGCGATCGTCGACAGATCGATCGAGCGGAACGTCGCGCTCAGGTCGGAGTCACCCAGGGCCTCGGCGGTACGTCGGGCCGCTCGGTCGGCGAGGAGCCGGGTCGAGGACGGGTCGCTGACACCGGCCGTGAGGACGGCGATCGTCACCTCGTTCATCAGAGCGCCGCCGGGAACTGGGCCGCCACGTTCGGGTCGCTGTCGTGGTAGGGGGAGGGGCCGGACAGGTTGTCGCCACGATTCGGGTTCGGCCGCGGCTGGCGCGGGTCGGCGTCGCCGTACTTGGCTTCGACCAACGAGGCATGGGTCGGTGCCTCGGGAACGCCGGGTGCGCGGCGTGACTCCATCTCCTTGCGCAGAACTGGGACGACCTCGGTTCCGAGAATCTCGACCTGCTCCAGCGCAACCTCGACGGGGAGGCCGAGGCCGTCGACCGCGAAGAGCTGGCGCTGATAGTCGCCGAAGCCTTCCTGGAACGTCAGGGTCTTGTCGATGACCTCCTGCGGACTGCCGACCGTCAGCGGCGTACTCGTCCTCCAGTCCTCCAGGCTCGCCCCGCGGAAAATGGGAAATGCCTCGAAGTACGGGCGGAACCTTTCGACCGCATCCTGCGACCGGGGGGGCGATGAACGCCTGCCCGCCGAGGCCGACGATCGCCTGCTCCGCGGTGCCGTGACCGTAGTGCTCGAACCGCTTGCGGTAGAGGTCGACGAGCGGCTTGAAGGCGAGATTGGGGGCCAGGATGTGATTGGCGAAGAAGCCATTGCCGTAGTACGCCGCCTGCTCGGCGATCTCGGGAGTTCGGATCGAGCCGTGCCAGACGAACGGCGGGACATCGTCGAGAGGTCGCGGCGTCGCGGTGAACCCCTGCAACGGCGTCCGGAACTTGCCCTCCCAATCCACGACGTCCTCGCGCCACAGCCGGTGGAGGAGGTTGTAGTTCTCCAGCGCCAGGGCGACGCCCTGGCGGATGTCCTTCCCGAACCAGGGGTAGACCGGGACCGTGTTGCCCCTCCCGAGCATCACGTCGAGCCGGCCATCGGCAACGTGCTGGAGCATCGCGTAGTCCTCGGCGACCTTGACCGGGTCGTTGGTCGTCATCAGCGTCACCGAGGTGCTGAGGATGATGTGCTTCGTCAGCGCCGCGATGTGACCCAGCAGGGTCGTGGGCGACGACGGGATGAACGGCGGGTTGTGGTGCTCCCCGATGGCGAAGACGTCCAGACCCACCTCGTCGGCCCGCTGCGCGATGCGGACGATGTTGCGGATGCGCTCCGCCTCGCTCTGGGTGTAGCCGGTGGTCGGGTCCTGGGTGACGTCCCCGACGCTGAAGATCCCGAACTGCATGGTGCGTGGTCCTAACGGTCGAAGGAGCAACTTGCCTGCGCGGGTAGGATACTTGTGCGCACAAACAAATACGGTGGACCGCTAGCAAGGACGAGAGATGACAGACATCGATATTGAGGTCGCACATGCCCCAGAGCGTCTGCGCTACGAAGCGCGTGTGGACGGAACCGTGGTCGGGTTCGCGGAGTACATCCTCGCCACCGACCTGATCGTGTTCACCCACACCGAGGTCGACCCCGCCTTGGAGGGGAAAGGCGTCGGCTCCGCGCTCGCCAGGTTTGCGCTCGACGACGTCCGCGACAACAGCCAGCGCAAGGTGATGCCGCTGTGCCCGTTCATCAAGGGCTGGATCGGGAACCACCGCGAGTACGTCGCTCTCGTGAAGCGTGTGCCCCCGTCGACGGCGAAGGACTGACCATGGCGCGCAAGACCTACACCGGACCTGTGGTCGACGTTTCCTTCGACGGTGATGTGTGTCAGCACGCTGCCGAGTGCGTACGCGGGATGCCCGCCGTCTTCGATCCTGCCGCGCGGCCGTGGATCGACCCCACGCAGGCCGATTCGGAGGGAACCGCTCAGACCCTGCGAGAGGTGATCGGGCGCTGCCCCTCCGGCGCCCTTCGCCTCGTCGAACACCATGACAGGACGTGGACAGCATGAACATCACAGTGATCGGGCGCGGCAACATCGGCGGCGGACTGGCCGATCTGTGGGAGCGCGCAGGCCACCAGGTGAGCAGGCTGGGGCGAGCCGGTGGTGACGCCAGCGGCTCCGACGCCGTCCTGCTCGCGGTCCCAGGAGCCGCGGTAGAGGCAGCGCTGTCATCGGTCAGCGGGCTCGAGGGCAAGATCGTGCTCGACGCCACCAACCTCTACGGCGGCGCCCGGCCTCCGGCCGGGTTCCCCTCCAACGCCGAGTACGTCAAGTCGGTGACCGGCGGGACTACGGCCAAGGCGTTCAGCACCAACTTCGCCTCGCTCTTCGGCCGGGTCGCCGATGCTCGCGTACGACCGAGCAACCTGTGGTCCGGCGACGACCAGGCCCACGAGGTCGTCAGTCAGCTCAGCCACGACGCTGGGTTCGACGCGGTCCGTCTGGGCGACCTGAGCATGGCTGCCACCCAAGAGGGCCTCGCCGGCACGATCTTCGCGATCTCGCAGTCCGGCCTCGGCGAGTTCGTCTACCGCATGGCACCACCCGAACAGCTCTGACCCACGGGCCGCAAGAGCTGAGCCTGCACGCACACCGTCAATGAGCTGCCAGCGTCGTGCTGGTCATACAGAAGGGAAAGATGATGGCTCTCATCACTGTTGGGCAGGAGAACAGCGCACCGGTCGAGCTGTACTACGAGGATCAGGGAACCGGACAGCCCGTGGTGCTCATCCACGGGTATCCGCTGAACGGCCACAGCTGGGAGAAGCAGACGCGCGAGCTGCTCGCGGCGGGCCACCGGGTGATCACCTACGATCGCCGCGGCTTCGGGCGCTCGTCCAAGGTCGGCAGCGGCTACGACTACGACACCTTCGCCGCCGACCTGAACACGGTCCTCGAGACCCTCGAGCTGAGCGACGTCGTACTCGTGGGCTTCTCGATGGGCACCGGTGAACTCGCGCGGTATGTCGCCCGATACGGGCATGAGCGCGTCGCGAAGCTCGCGTTCCTTGCGTCCCTCGAGCCGTTCCTCGTTCAGCGCGACGACAATCCCGAGGGCGTCCCGCAGGACGTGTTCGACGGCATCGCCGCGGCCGCCAAGGACGACCGCTACGCCTGGTACACCCAGTTCTTCAAGGACTTCTACAACCTGGACGAGAACCTCGGCTCTCGGATCAGCCAGGAGGCAGTCACCGGCAGCTGGAACGTCGCGATCAGCAGCGCGCCGGTGGCCGCGTACGCAGTCGTCCCGGCCTGGATCGAGGACTTCCGCAGCGATGTCGACGCGGTTCGCGCGGCCGGCAAGCCGACGCTGATCCTGCACGGAACGAACGACAACATCCTTCCCATCGACGCTACGGCACGCCGTTTCCACCAGGCGGTCCCTGACGCCGACTACGTCGAGGTCGAGGGCGCTCCTCACGGCCTCCTGTGGACCCACGCGGACGAGGTCAACGCTGCCCTCAAGGAGTTCCTCCGCAAGTGATGCACATGTGAGCGCTGGATCGTGGAGGGCAGCGGCACGGCTGCCCTCCACGATGTCCTCGCGGCGTGCACGCAACGATCGCGGCGATCGGACCCGCGTTGCGAGGCAAGGTCCTCAGTAGGGGTGGAACGGCTCGCGACCTTCTCAGGTCTGGGCTCAGGTCTGGTTCTCTCCGCCGTCGACGTAGAGGTTCGAGCCGACGACGTAGCTGCTCTGCTCCGAGGCCAGGAAGGCCACGACTGCCGCAGCCTCCTCGGGCCGACCCATGCGGCCCTTGGCCACGGTCGCTGCGACATGCTCCTTCATGGCCCGGGCGGTCTCCTCGTCGCCGAAAGCCGCGGTGCCCCCGGGAGTCTCGATCCATGCCGGCGAGACCACGTTGACCCGGATGCCACGACTCTTCAGCTCGGTGGACCAGGTCCGTGCGAAGGAGCGCACCGCCGCCTTCGATGCCGCGTACGCGCCGAACGCTTCCATGCCACGATCGGCCGCCGTGGAGCCGGTCAGGATGATCGAAGCGCCGTCGTTGAGCAGCGGGAGCGCCTTCTGCACGGTGAACAGCGTGCCTCGGGTGTTGACCCCGAAGGTCTGGTCGAAGTGCTCCTCGGTGGTCTGCTCCAACGTCACGAACGTGCCAACCGCCGCGTTCGCCACGAGCACGTCCAACCCTTTGCCGCGAGCCCGGACCTCGTCGTAGAGCCGGTCCAGGTCGGCCAGCTTGGAGATATCGCCAGTCACGCCCGTCGCCCGGTCCGATCCGATGGTCTTGACGGCGGCCTCCAGCTCGGCCTCACGCCGCCCGGTGACGAACACATACGCGCCCTCGTCCGCCAGCCGCACGGCGGCGGCGAGGCCGATCCCGCTGCTTCCGCCGGTGACTACCGCCGTCTTGCCGTCCAAATGTCCCACGTGAGTCATCTCCATCATTTCTCTCGATGCCAATCTGTTCGGGTGGTCCGGCTCGACCGGATCAGCCGGCGAGCTGCTTCTTCAGGGCCTCGACGTCGTGGACGTTGGACATCTGCACGAACTTCCCGTCGCGGACCTTGTACATGGCGATCTCGTCGATCTCGATCCGTGCGCCGGTGGGAGCCACGCCGAGCCATTCCTTCGTGGGGGTGCCGTGGTTGACGGAGTGGCACGACAGCGTCCCGCCTTCGGCGTCGATCACGATCTCCTTGATCTCCCACTGGATGTCGGGGACCGCGTCGGCGATGCCCTTGAGCGCCGCGACGACGTCTTCCCGGGTGGCCGGCTGGCCGTGCGAGAGGATGGACTCGGCGACGAACTCGTCCATGCGGTCGAATTCGTGGGCGTTGAGCGCCTCGGTGTAGCGGTCGTAGAACTCGCGGATGTCGAAGTCGGACATGACTGCCTTTCTTGCCCGATGTCCGGGCTGCACTCGTGTGCTCTTGGTTGCGCTTGCAACATCGATAGTGCGGGATCACAGGCGTATGATCCATAATGCAGAGTCCGGCTTTCATTACATATCGTCCAGAAGGGTCGCTGATGCTCGGTTTCCGGGATCCGATGGCCGACGCCATCGGCCTGCTCAGGCCCCGCACCGTGGTGGGGCCCAGCCTCCGGGCCACGGGAGAGTGGGCATTGCGCTTCGACACGTTCTTGCACGTGCGGATCGGTGGGCTCGTGCGCGGCACGTGCTGGCTGATCCTCGACGGGCACGAGCCGGTGCTCCTGCAGGAGGGTGACACCTTCATGCTGGGCGACCCGCCGCCCTACGTGCTGGCCAGCACGCTCGACGCGCGCCCGCGCCCCGCGGAGCAGGTGTGGGCGGGTGCCGAGGACGGGTTCGTGCGGATCGGCCCTGAGTCCGAGGACGACCTCTACCTCTGCGCCGGGCACATCGCGTTCGACGACAGCAACGCGGCCCTCCTGACCGATCTACTGCCGCCGCTCGTGCTCGTCCGTGCGGGCGACCCTCATGGCGCGCGGCTCGCGCAGCTGATCGACCTCCTCGCCAACGAGGTCGGGGTGGCTGCCGCCGGCGGCCCGCTGGTGCAGAACCACCTCGCACAGATCCTGCTCGTGCACATGCTGCGTGCTCACGCCAGCCAGACAGATTGGCCCTGCGGCTGGCTGGGAGCTCTGAACGACGACGACATCGGCGCCGCCCTCCGTGCCATGCACGCGGACATGGCCCACCCCTGGACACTCAAGGAGCTCGCCGAGATCAGCAACATGTCGCGCTCTGCGTTCGCCCATGCCTTCAAGGGCCATGTCGGCATCCCGCCCCTGGAGTACCTGATCCAATGGCGCATGAACCTCGCCCGCGACGCCCTCGCCCGCGACACGTTGTCGATCTCTGAGCTCGCACGAGCTACGGGCTACCAGTCCGAGAGCGCATTCAGCACCGCGTTCCGCCGCGTCGCCGGCTCGTCACCTGCGAAGTTCCGGGCCGAGGTACGCCGCTCGGTCGCGCACGCAGGCTGAAGGATCTGGTTGGCGGGCGACGTGCGCGAGGCGGCTCGCCTCAGGCAGGCCAGGTCAGCGGGTCGAGCAGCAGATAGAACTGCTGCCTCTCCGCGTCGAGGTCGATTCCATACAACTCGGCGAACTCCTCGTCAGCCTGGCGAGCGGTGGTCTCGTCGGGCCACGTCTCGCGGGCGTTGGCCAGCAGCAGTGAGATGTCGGCATACGGGTCCGCCAAACCGAGGCGGCCCAGGTCGATCAGCCCAGCCACGCCCATCGTGTCGGGGTCGATCAGGATGTTCGGCAGGCAGAGGTCGCCGTGGCAGACGACTCGTTCGACCTTCTCCTGCCGTTGGCGCTGCGGCAGCTGGTCCTCGAGCCGCCCGAGGATCCGTGCCGGTGGCACCTGCTGCAGCGAGACCGGCAGGAACTCGGCCTGGACCCGGTTCTCTGCCACCGTCGTACGTGCCAGGGGCATCATCGACGCGAGCCCCCGGTCGAACGGACAGTCCGCCGTGCGGAGGTCGTGCAGCGCCCGCGCGATGGCCGCGATCCCCGGCCAGGCGCGCCGGAGCGCAGCAGCATCGAGCTGATCGGCCGGAACACCGGCAACGGCACTGGTGATCAGGCATGCGCCATCGTCGGTGGCCCGCCATTCGAGCACGGACGCAGCGGGGAGGCCCGCCTCGCCGAGCCAGGCGACCCGGTTCCGCTCCGCAGCGAGGTCACCCCTGTCCGCAGCGGGGACGAGCTTGGCAAACCGTCCATGGGCACGGTCGTGGAGGACGACGGCGCCGGACTCTCCAGTCGTGACCGGTTTCCATTCCGTGCCGTCGGTGGGCAGCAGTCCGGCTGGTATCGAGGAGATGTCGACCGACATGGGCCCATGATCACTGCGGACCGCTTCGCGTCCAACACGGTGCAGCCCGTCTGTCGTGGTCTCAAACGGCGCCGAGTGGCAATCGGCGAGATCGACGGGCTGCGCGCGCCGGCCTGAGGTCCGGCCTCATAATGTCCCAGGTGACCCTTCCCCAGACCCTCGGGCGCTTGCGCCAGGTCAAGCCACTCGGTTCCGGCGGATTCGCCGAGGTGTGGCTCTACCACGACCCGGACCTCGACTCGCCCGTTGCCGTGAAGGTGCTCAGTGCCCAGTGGACGCAGGCGGCCGACATCCGAGAGCGCTTCCTGCAGGAGGCGCGGTTCCTCCGGTCGGTGGACTCGCCCCACGTCGTCTCGGTCCACGACATCGGCGAGACTCCGGAGGGTGCGCCCTACTTCGTGATGGCGTACGCCGATGGGGGCAGCGTCGCGGAGCTGATCACCCAGCACCCGCAAGGCATGCCGCCGCAGATGGTGGCCGACCTGGTGACACAGGCCGCGTCCGGCCTCGACGCACTGCACGTGCGCTCGGTCATCCACCGCGACGTGAAGCCGGCCAACATCCTGCTCTCCGGCGGTTCCGACGGGCGGCTGCGCGCGATGGTCGCCGACCTCGGCGTGGCCCGCGCGCTCGACCAGCACTCGGAGGTGACCCGGCAGATCGGGACGCCCGCCTACATGGCGCCCGAGCAGTTCGACGAGTCGCTGCCGATCGACCATCGCGCTGACGTACGCAGCCTGGGTGCGGTCGCGTGGGCGATGTTCGCCGGGCGCTCGCCCGCGCCGGCGTTGACGATCGCATCCCGGGTTCCCGACCTCGGCACCGTCGCGCCGGTGCCGGCGACTGTGTCCGCGGTGATCATGCGTGCCCTCGAGCCGAGGGCTGAGGACCGGTGGCCGGACGCGGGGAGCTTCGCCGCGGCGCTCACGGCCGCGGCCGAGGGACGGGCGGTCGCCGTACCTCCTCCGCCTCCTCACGCCGCGCAGACCGTGCTCCGTTCGCCGTCGCAGCCGCCGACCCATCCCCCGACGCAGCCCCCGTCGCAACCCCCGACGCAGCCGCAGCCGGCGCCGGGCCGACGTACCGCCGTCATCGTCGTGGCCGCCGTCGCGGCCGCGCTGGTGCTGGGCGGCGCCGCGACCTGGTTCGTGACGCGCGGCGGCTCGGCCGAGGATCCGGCCGGCGGCGAGGAGACCGCGGCCGGGGAGCCGGTGAGCGGTGCGGAGACGGCGGCTGTCCGGTTCGTCGACGCGCTCCAGGCAGGTGACTGCGAGGCCGCGGGCCTCTACATCCCCGACCTCGACGACCCGGCCTCGTGGGACTGCACTGATGACGCCAACGGAGGCGACGGCTTCTACTACCACATCCTCGACGACCTCGACGCCGGCGGCGAGCGCCGGGTCGAGGACCTCGGGGACGGGCTCTTCAGGGTGGTCTGGGTCGACCAGGGCTACGTCAACATGCAGCGCCAGGAGGACACTCTGTTCACGGTGCAGCAGGTCGTCTGCTGCTAGCCCGAGATCCGGGTGACCGTCCCGGGCAGACTGAGCAGGACGAAGGCGCCGGTCGCGGTGAGGGTTCGTAGGGTGTGGAAGATCAGCCACGGCCTCTCGAACGAGGACACGGAGCCGCCGTTCGCCAGGGCGTCGTTCAGCGGCAGGTTCGCCGCGAAGGTGATGACCACGGCCGCGACGGACAGGCAGGCGGCGGTGATGGCGAGCGGGCTCCGGTGCCAGCCGAGGAGGACCAGCGCCAGGAGCGGTGCGCCCAGGAAGAAGACCATGAACACCGGGTTGACGATGACCACGTTGAGCCGGTTCATGACCCGCGTGTAGACCTCGTCGGGCTGGCCGTGCAGCGCCGGCATGAAGGCGACCAGGAAGGCGATGTAGATGCCGGCGGTGACGCCGTTGAGCAGCCTCGCGCCGGTGAGTACGACCTCGCTCATGACTGCTCACCACCGGCGAGACCGTCGATGCTCCGAGCAGCGCGGCCCAGCACCGTTTCGACGTCCTGGGTGACGTACGCGTTGCGGCCGTCGAGCACCTCCTCGAAGAGGTACGCCAGCCCGGCCGCGTCCGCGGCCGGCAACCCGGCCTCGGTCAGGACCGTGATGTAGTCCTCGGTGGGCATGGAGAGGTACGCGACGCCGGGCCCGCCGACGGCGCGCGCGGCCTCCTCGAAGGTGAGCAGCTGCGGTCCGGTGAGCTCCAGGACGCGGCCGACGTAGCCCTTGTCGAGGAGGGTGGCGACGGCGACCTCGGCGATGTCGTCGGCGTCGACGAACGGCTCGGCGACGGTGTGCTCGACCATGGTGAGCGACCCGGCGGCGAGCTCGTCCGCGAACGCGCCTTCGGTGAAGTTCTGCATGAAGAAGGCCGAGCGCAGGATCGTCCACTCGGCGCCCGAGGCCGTCATGGCCTGCTCGGCGCGCTGGGCGCCGTCCTCGCCGCGGCCGGAGAGCAGCACCAGCCGGGTGCAGCCGGCGGCGACCGCCTGGGCGGCGAACGCGCCGATGATCTCGTCGGCACCCGGCAGGCCGAGGTCGGGCTGGAAGGTCAGGTAGGCCGACTCGCAGCCGTCGACGGCCCCGGCCCAGGTGGTCCGGTCGTGCCAGTCGAACCGGGGTGTCGAGTGGCGGGTGACGCCACGTACGTCGTGGTCGAGGGTCTGGAGGCGGTGGGCGACGCGCTGGCCGGTCTTGCCGGTGGCGCCGGTGATGAGAGTTGTCATGCCTCTAATCTGGCCGCCCGAGAGCGACGATGGAATACGTGTGACTCCAGGCAGAATGCGTTATCGTCTCACTCATGTCGTCGCTGGATCTGCTCATGGACGGTCCACGGGCCCAGGCCGCCTTCCTGCTGAAGGCCGTGTTCTCCGGGGAGTGGTCGATCACCGCCGAGGACGAGGTGCCGCTCACGGTCATCGCGATCGCACGCGGCGAAGCGGTCTTCACCGGCTGCGAGGGACCGCAGAAGGTGGCGGCGGGTGACGTGATCGTGTGCCGCGGGCCGGCGACCTATGTCATCGCCGACTCGGCCGATCGCCCGGCCGACATCCGGATCCTGCCCGGCCAGGTCTGCGTCGACCCGAACGGGGCGCTGCTGGCCGAGGAGCTGGCGTTGGGCGTACGCACCTGGGGAAACAGTCGCTCGCCGGAGGCGACCGTGATGCTCATCGGGACCTATGAGCGCGAGACGTCGGTGGGCTCGCTGCTGTTGTCCCGGCTGCCGACCAGCGTGGTGCTGCGCGGCTTCGACACCGCCGTTCTCGACCTCCTGGCGGCCGAGCTGGTGCGCGAGGAGGCCGGCCAGGCAGCCCTGCTCGACCGGCTGCTGGACGTACTCGTGGTCAAAGCCGTGCGCGAGGTGCTCGCGGCCTCCCCGGCCCTTCCTGCCGATGACGCGGTGGCCGCGGTGCTGCGGGCGATGGAACAGCACCCGCAGCTGCCCTGGACGGTCGCCGGCCTCGGTGAGCAGGTCGGTCTCTCGCGAGCCGCTCTGGCCCGGCGCTTCACCGAGCAGGTCGGCGAGCCACCACTGGCGTACCTGACCCGGTGGCGGCTCGCCCTGGCCGCGGACCTGCTGGTCGGCACGGACCTGACCCTGTCGGCGATCGCCGCCCGCGTCGGCTACGCCAACCCGTTCGCCCTCAGTGCCGCCTTCAAGCGCCTCCACGGCACCTCGCCGACCTCCTTCCGGAGCCGTCACGTCGCCTGACGCCTCACCGGCGACCGGTCAGAACCGCTCCGCGAGGAAGGCCAGCTGGTCGGGGACCACGCGGCGCCAGTAGCCGAGGTCATGGTCGCCGAGGGTGAAGCCGCCGGCGGGCCGGGGATCGAGGAGATCGACGAAGTCGCGGGTGGCGGCGTAGAACGGGTCGCCCTCACCGCAGTCCACGCGCAGCGGGATGTCGGTCAGCGACGCCTCCCTGCCGAACACCGTCACCTCGGCGAAGTCGTCCTCGTCGTCGTACGCCCCGGGCCTGGTGTCGCCGAACTCGTGCCAGAGCGCCGGGCTCATCACGGAGACGCCACGGAGGCGGGGGACCCGCGGTGCGAGATGCAGGGCGCCGAAGCCGCCCATCGACCAGCCGAGCAGTGCGACCCGGTCGGTGTCGAGGCCGCGTTCGGTGAGAAGCGGCAGGAACTCGTCGACGACCATCGTGCCGGCGTCCTCGCCGGTGTCCCGGGCGTGCCAGTAGCTGTCGCCGCCGTCCACGCTCGCTATGGCGTACGGCGCGGTGCCGCTGGCCACGGCGTCCGCGAGAAATCGGTCGAGGGCGAGGCGGTCGGGGGCGAAGGCCGCGGAGTGGTCGTGGCCGTGCCCGTGCAGGGTGAGAACCACGGGCAGTCCGTCGTCGAGAGCTGATCCGGGTGGCAGCGCCAACGCCCACCTGCATACCGCGCCGAGCCGGGCCTGCGAGACGAACTCGCCGTGTTCGACCCTGCCGCCCGCGATGTCCGGCACCTTCCCGTCCTCGCCGTCGAGGCCGAGGCGGCCGTAGAGCCATGAGCGTCCGGGCAGCAGCTCGGTCTGAACCGTCAGTGCACCTGCGACCCCGATGCCGGCCACCGCGCCGCCGCCCGTCAAGAGGGCGCGGCGCGAGAGTCGGCGGGGGTGATCGAGCACGCCCTCAGCGTAGGGGCCCACCACACACGCTGGCCGGTTCCGGTCACACGATTGACCCCTGTTACCAGCCCTTCATAGCGTGGTCACTGGGTTGATACGTTTCAACATCTCGGGTGTCACCCCTTTGCCGGAGACCCCCAGCCGTTGGAGGACCGATGTCCTGGACCCGTTCGATCGTCGTGCTGATGTCGACGTCGCTCATGCTCGCCGCCGCGCAGCTGACGACCACCGGTCCGGCCGGCGCGGCCGAGACGGCCCGTCCTGGCGCGATGGTGCCGGTGCGGCTCGAGACCGCCGGCCTCGCCGACCCGATCGGGATCGACGACACCGAGCCGACCCTCAGCTGGGAGCTGAAGACCGGCCGGGAGGAGAGCCGCCAGGCGGCGTACCAGATCCGCGCGGCGAGCACGAGCGCTCGGCTGGCCGCCGGGCGGGCGGACCTGTGGGATTCCGGCCGGGTGCGTTCCTCGATCAACCACGGGGTGGCGTACGACGGGCGTGCCGTCGACTCCCGCGACCACGTCTTCTGGCAGGTGCGGGTGTGGGACGAGCGTGGCGGAGTGTCGCGGTGGAGTGACCCGGCCAGCTGGGAGGTCGGCCTGGTCGACGAGGCCGACTGGGACGCCGACTGGATCGGCAACCCGGTGTGGGAGGAGCCGGTGGCGCACCCGATGCCGGTGGACCTGTCCACGCCCGCGAGCGGTCGCTATCTGCGGATCAGCGTCACGCGTCTGGATGGCGCGACCACCGACCCGTTCGCCGAGAATCGCGAGGCGCGCCTGCAACTGGGCGAGATCGAGGTGTTCGACAGCACCGACCCGAGCGCCAACTTCGCCGCGGGCGCGGACGTGGTGGCCTCCGAGAGCGACGACACCGACGGCGAGTGGGCGCCGGGCTACCTGACCGACGGCGAGCGGCTCTCCTCCGCGGCCCCGCGCGGTTACAGCAGCGAGTCACACCCCACGCTCGACGTCTCGAGCAAGCCCATCACGTTGACCGTCGACCTCGGGGAGAAGCGGTCGTTCAACCGCGTACGCCTCTATCCCCGCAGCGACCTGCAGGACCAGTTCGCCCGCAGCGCCAACTACCCCCGGAACTTCTCCGTGGAGGTCTCCGACGCTCCGGACACCGGCTTCCAGACGGTACGAAGCTACTCCAACCAGCAGCCGCCGTCGGCCCAGCACACCCAGCCCATGGCGCTGCCGATCTTCGCGAAGCAGTTCGACCTGAAGCGGGACGTGCGCAGCGCGCGGCTGTACGTGACCGGCATGGGCGTCTACTCCGCGACGATCAACGGACAGGCTGTCACCGACGCGGTGCTCGAGCCGCCGAACACCGACGTGAGGGACCAGGTGGTCGCCTCGGCGTACGACGTCACCGGGCTGCTGCGTTCGGGGCAGAACCGGTTCGCCGCGGAGCTGGGCACGGGGATGGCACAGGTCAACCGTGCCGCGTCCAACCGCTACCAGTACATGAACAGCGACTACAGCCCGCCGCGGCTGCTCGCCCAGCTGGAGATCACCACCACCGACGGCAGGCGCCACGTGGTCGCCACGGACGGTTCCTGGCAGACGACGCTGGGCGCGACCACCACCGCGAACTGGTACGGCGGCGAGGACTACGACGCTCGTCGCGAGCAGGCGGGCTGGCGCGAGCCGGGGACCAGCCTGACCGGCTGGGACACCGCCGAGGTCACCGAGCCGCCGTTCGAGACCACCGAGATCGTGGGGCGCACGGCACCGCCGATCACCCAGGTCGACGCGCTCCGGGCGACGTCGGTCACCAACCCCGAGGCCGGGACCTACATCGTCGACTTCGGCACGAACGTCGTCGGCTGGCCCGAGCTGACCGCCGACGGCGCGGCCGGCACCGAGGTGCGGATGTACCCGGCCGAGCAGCTGGACAAGGACGGGACGGTGCTGCAGACGCAGTACAGCGGGCGCAATCGGGTGTGGCAGGCGATGACCCTGGACGGCACCGGCCCGCTCACCTGGCACCCGAGGTTCAACTACTCGGGGTTCCGCTACCTGGAGATCACCGGGCTCAGCGCCGCGCCCGCGCTCGCCGACGTGCGCGCGCTGGTGCTGCGTACGGACAACGCCGCGGCAGGCACGGTCGAGTCCTCCGATCCGCTGCTGAACAGCATCCACGGCATCATCAACCGTGCGATCCAGGGCAACATGTACTCGGTCCTCACCGACTGCCCGCACCGCGAGAAGTTCGGTTGGACCGAGCAGCTGAACCTGGTCTTCGACTCGGTCGCGAAGAACTACGACGTCGAGGCCTACTACCGCAAGATCGTCCAGGACATGGCCGACTCCCAGACCTCCTTCGGGCTGGTCCCGGACATCACGCCGGAGTACACCGAGTTCTCCGAGTGGAACGTCGGCTACCGCGACGACGCCAACTGGGGCGGCAGCATCATCCTCGCCCCGTGGCTGATGTATCGCGCCTACGGGGACGTCGAGACGATGCGTACGTTCTATCCGAACATGCAGCGCTACCTCGACTACCTCTCCGGTCGCGCCGACGGGCACATCCTCGGCCAGGGGCTCGGTGACTGGATCGCGATCGACACGACCACCCCGCTGGAGCTGGTCGGGACCCAGGCCTACTACAAGCTCGCGTCGACGTTGAGCCAGGTCGCCCGGACCATCGGGAAGAAGCAGGACGCCGAGAAGTACGCCGCGCTCGCCGCCGACATCGCCGACGCCTTCAACGCCGAGTTCTTCGATGCGGCGACCGGCGACTACGGGCCGGGCAACCAGACCAGCAACGGACTGGCTCTGGACGCCGACCTGGTCCCGGCGGACCACCGCGACCAGGTCCTCGGCAACCTGATCGAGAGCATCCGGGCGGCCGACGACCATCTTCGTGTCGGCGAGATCGGTCTGCCCGCGATCCTCGACGTGCTGGCCGAGGAGGGGCGCGACGACGTCATCTACGACATCGCCACGCAGACCACCTACCCGAGCTACGGCTACCTCGTGGAGACCGGCTCGACCGCGCTGCCCGAGGCCTGGACCGGGATGACCAAGTCCGGATCCCAGAACCACTACATGCTCGGCGCGATCGACGACTGGTTCTGGTCAGGCCTCGGCGGTATCGAGCAGGCGCCCGGGTCGGTCGCCTTCCGCGACCTGGTGATCGCTCCGGCGGTCGTCGGAGACCTCACCTCCCACCACGCCGGCTACCGCACCCCGCAGGGCGAGGTCGTCACCGACTGGCAGCTCGACGGAGACCGGCTGGACCTGCAGGTGACCGTTCCGGCCAACACCACCGCGACGGTCAAGGTGCCGTTGGACAAGGTCGGTGGCGCCGACGCGAAGCTCTCGGCCGGCGGGCTGCGCCCGACGCGGGTCAGCGACGAGTACGCCGTCTACGAGGTCCGGGCCGGCGCGTGGAGGTTCGTCGCGTCGGCCCGGTGAGACGGCCGTAGCCGTCGGTTCGATGTCCTCTGTTCAGCTCACCGTCTCGCTGCGAGCGGGGTGCGACTCCACCCAGAAGTCAGCACCCTTGATGCCGAGGGCCTCAGGATCGAAGACGGGGTCGAGGCCTTGGCTGCGCTGGCGCTCGTAGTCGCGGTAGATGCGGTAGACGAGCGGGGCGAGGAGGGCGAGGCAGGCGAGGTTGACCCAGGTGATCAGGCCGAGGCCGATGTCGCCGATGGCCCAGATCATCTCGGTCGGCACGATCCCGCCGAGGAAGACGATGGCGAGGGTCCCGAACTTCAGCACCCGCGACCAGATCGGCGAGGTCCTGCCGTCGAGCAGGTAGAGGAGGTTCGAGCTGGCGACATAGAAGTAGGCGAGGAGGCAGGCGAAGCCGAAGAGCAGCACCGCCACCGCGACGAACCCGGCGCCCCAGCCCTGGGCGAGCGTGTCGATGGAGGCCTGGACCCAGTTCGGGCCGACGGGGATGTCGCCCATGTTGTCGATCCGGACCACGCCCGAGGCGTCGGTGACGTTGTAGGACCCGGAGACGACGATCATCAGGCCGGTGGCCATGCAGATCAGCAGCACGTCGATGTAGATGCTGAAGGTCTGCACGAGGCCCTGCTTGCCCGGGTGCGATGTACGCGCCGCGGCGGCCGCGAAGGTCGCCTCGCCGAGGCCGTTGGAGGAGGCGAAGACGGCGCGACGGACACCCCAGGCGACGGCCGCACCGGCCATGCCGGCCAGCATCGGCTCCTGGCCGAACGCCGAGTGGACGATCAGCGAGATCGCCTCGGGGACGGCCTCGATGTTCACCGCGATGACGGTGAAGGCCAGGATCAGGTAGCCGACCGCCAGGAACGGCACGAGCACCTGGGTGACCTTGACGATGCGGGTGGTGCCGCCGAAGATCACCGCGCCGATCATGGCGGTGATGAGCAGTGCGGGGACGATCGGCGGGATTCCGAAGGCGCGCTCGGAGCTGGCCGCGATCGTGCTCACCTGGAAGCCCGGGAAGAGGAAGCCGTACCCGACGAGGCCGAGCAGCGCGATCAGCCCGGCGACCTTCGGCAGGTTGAGGCCGTGCCGGATGTAGTACGGCATGCCGCCGATGTCCTCGCCGGCCTCGCGGCGGTCCTCGTCGGTGACCCGGCGCTTGAACGTCTGGGACAGCGTCGCCTCGGCGTACCCGACGGTGCAGCCGACCAGGCCGGTGGCGGCCATCCACAGCAGGGCACCCGGGCCACCGGCGCCGATGGCGGTGGCGACGCCGGCGATGCTGCCGACGCCGACCCGGCTGGCGAGCGCCATCACCAGGGCCTGGTACGACGAGAGGCCGCCGGTCACGTCGCTGCCCTCGCGCAGCTGGCGGACCATGTCCGGCATGCGCCGGAACTGCACGCCCTTCATCGCGATGGTCCCGATCGCGCCGAGCCCGAGGACGACGTACGCCATGGGGGCCGACCAGAGGAGGTCGGCAATGCTCACCAGGAACTCGGTCGCCGCGTCCATGTCAACCGACCTCCTTGCCGAGCGCCTTCAGCAGCGAGCGGAGACCCTCGACGTCCTCGGCGGCGAGCGGAGCCAGCGGACGGCGGGGGACGCCGACCGGGATGCCCTGGAGCTCGAGGCCGGCCTTGATGCCGGGGATGAAGCCGGTGGCGAAGAGGTGCGAGATCACCGGGTAGACCCGCTTCCACTCGGCCAGGGCATCGGTGAGGTTGCCCTCGGCGATGAGCCGGGTGACGGTGACGATCTCGTCAGGTACGACGTTGGCGGCGCCGGCCATCACCGCGACGGCCCCCTCGGCGAGGGCGCTGTAGGTGTAGACGTCCCAGCCGACGATGGTGCCGATGACGTCGCTGTGGTCGTGGATCAGGGTCAGCGCCTGCTCCCAGTTGGCGCTGGAGTCCTTGATGTAGCGGATGTTGTCGACCTCGGTCGCCAGCGCGCGCACGGTGTCGGGCGCGAGGTTCACACCGGTCACCGGCGGGATGTTGTAGAGCATGACCGGGATGTCGACCGAGCCCGCGACGTCCTTGATGTAGCTGACCGTCTCGGCCTCCGACAGCGGCTCGTAGAACGGCGTCAGGAGCATGAGTACGTCGGCGCCGCTCCTCTGGGCGGCCTGGGAGAGGCGGATCGCCTCGGCGGTGGTGGTGGCACCGGTCTGGGCGACCACCGGCACCCGGCCGGCGGTCTGCTCGATGATGGTGTCGACCAGCAAGAGCCGCTCGTCGGAGGAGAGCGAGCCGACCTCGCCGGTGGAACCGGCCGCGACGACGCCGTTGACGCCGGCGTCGATCGAGCGGTCGACGACCTTGCGCAGCGTGGCCACGTCGATCGACTCGTCGGGGTTGAACGGGGTGGTGAGGGCGGTCAGTACGCCGTGGAGCTCGGTGGTCATGCGAGGGTTCCTTCGGTGGTGGGGCGGGTGGTCTGGGCGGAGTTCGGGATGGTGATGGGGCGCCGACCGTCGTTGGCCAGCAGATCGGAGGCGTTCTGGGCTGCGGAGAAGCCCGAGGTGATGGCGGTCTCGGTGTAGAGGGTCCCGAGGTAGTCGCCGGCGAGGAACACGCGACCGCCGCCGCGCAGCAGGGTGGGCTGGAGCTTCGCGCGCCCCGGGAAGCAGTACGGCGAGGCGACCCGCCAGCGCTGGGTCTGCGCCTCCACGACCGAGTCGGAGAAGCCCGGGTGGTCGAGGACCTGCTCGAGGTCGGCGAGGTGGATCTGCGCCACCTCCTCGTCGGACTTGTCGAGGAGGGCCGCGCCGAGGGCAGCGGGGGAGAAGGTCATGAAGCTGCCGCCGGGCTTCCGCTCGCCGGCACCCTCGCGCCCGCGGACGATGCTCGCCTGGTTGAGGGCGATGGCGAAGGATCGCTTGGGGGCGGCGATCGCGTAGATGTCGTCCCAGGGGCGGGCCGAGGTCTCGTCGGTGAGGAACGCGGTGCTGACGTGGGGGCCGTACTTGATCTGGCCGAGCGCGTCGCGCATATCGGTGTCGAGGTCGACGGCGACCCGGTGGGAGACGTCGGCGGTGGTGGCCAGCACGACCGTGCGGGCCTCGACCTCCCGGTCGACCCCGTCCTGGCGGTAGCGCACCACGACCGAGTCCTTCTTCTGCACGACCTCGTGGACCGTGGCACCGAGCTGGAGCCGGTCGCCGAGCGCGTCGGCGAGGGCACCGGTCAGCGTGGACGGTCCGCCGACGATGCCGCGGCTCAGGCCCTGGCCGAAGCCGAGCACCAGGCTGAAGTAGCCGATGCCCGCGCCCTCGGAGATCTGGTCCATGTTGCCGGCCGAGCGGGTCACGGTGGTCTTGAAGAGCGCCGCGGCGTCCTCGGGGAGGTTGCCGACGAGGTCGTCGAACGTGCGGTCGTTGGCGAAGTCGTAGATCCGCTGCTGCCGCTCGGCGCCGGACTCGCCGGCCCGCTTGCGTACGACCTGGGTGTAGCGGGCGACTCCGGCGACGACCTTCGACCCCGCGGTCATGGTGGCCACCCGGGCCTTCAGCGGCATCGGGATCCGGAACGGGTACGTCGCGATGTGCCCCTTGCGCAGGAACTTGCCGTTCATCGACAGCGCCTGCAGCGAGCCCGGGATGTCGGTGGCCTCGACGCCGACCTCGTTCAGCAGCTCGTCGGTGGAGGAGTCGTGTCCGGCGAAGACGTGACCGCCCCAGTTCAGCCAGTAGGCGCCGCGGCGCTCCGAGCGGATCCGGCCGCCGACGCGGTCGTCGGACTCGAGCACGAGCACGTCGGTGTGGCGCAGCCGCCAGGCGGCGGAGAGGCCGGCGAGGCCGGCCCCGACGACAACGGCGTCCTTCATGGTGACTCCTCTTTCGGTGGTGGTGTGACCAAGACCATACGTTTGTGATCACAGATCACACAAGAGGTGACAGGGTAAATAGCGCCGAGTCGGCGCGTCATGACGCGCCGACTCGGCGGGGGTTCTGGTCAGGATGCGCCGACTCGGCGCGGGGGGTCAGGAGTCGTTCATCGATGCCCGGATGCGGTCGATCGCCGCGTCCAGGGAGGCGGCCGTGATGGTCGTCGCCCGCGTCTCGTCACGGTCGGAGGCCGCCTCCAGGAGCTGCTCCTGCCAGGTCAGCAGCTCGGCCGGATGGGCGGTGTCGAATGCCTGACGGGCGCCGAGGATCTTGTAGCTCCGGCAGCGGTTCCACAGCGCCTGGATGAGCTCGACGAGGACCGAGTTGGCGGCCGCCCGGTAGAGGATCGCCAGGAACCGCTCGTCGCTGTCGAGGTATTCGAGGGAGTCGCCGTCGGCGACGGCGGTCTCCATCGCGGCGTACTCCTTCCGCATCGACGCCAGGTCCTCGGGGGAGACCCGGGTCGTGCCCAGGCGGGTCGCCTCGATCTCCAGCAGGCGGCGGGTCGAGTAGAGCTCGAGGAGCTCGGTGTGGGTGAACCCCCGCACCACGGCGCCGCGGTAGGGCAGTGACTCGGCCAGCCCGATCTCCTCGAGCCGGCGGATCGCCTCGCGCACCGGCATCACGCTGGTGCCGAGCTCCTCGGCGAGGTCGCGGATGCGCAGCCGGTCGCCGACGGCGAGCTCGCCGCTGAGGATCGCTGACTGCATGGCCGCGAACACCTGGTCGCCAACGCGTCCGCTCAGCTCGATGCGAGGTAAAGGCATGACCTGAGCCTATCCCGGATGTGATCACACTTGTCGAAGGCGGGGCATTTCGCAGTTCAGGACCGGCTCCCGAGGTGGGGATCGCCGTGTCGGGCTCTCGTTGGCAGGGATCAGCCTGCGCTCAGGCCCTCGCCGAGCGGCTGGTCCACGACGCCGCTCGCCTCAGCGTCTCTCGCGGCCGACCGCGACATGCCGCCGTGCCGGACGGAACCTCGATCTCACTCTTGCGAAACCCTTCTGAAACATCCAGGATGTTCACTGTGAATACACAGTGATTCATACTACGAAACGGAGAACGAGAGATGGAGACACTGAAGGAGCTGGCCGAGCAGGCCGGCACCCGGTTCATCCTCGCGCTGTTCGTCGACCTGCGCGGCAAGCCGTGCGCCAAGCTGGTCCCGGTCGAGGCCGTGGACGAGCTCGCCGAGGACGGTGTCGGCTTCGCCGGATACGCCGTCGGTGCGATCGGCCAGGAACCCAAGGATCCCGACCTGATCGCGATCCCCGACACCACCTCGTTCACGCCGATCCCGTTCGTCAAGGAGGGGCTGGCGCTCGTCCACTGCGACCCCCACGTCGGCGGCAAGCCGTGGCCGTACGCACCACGGGTGATCCTGAAGTCGGTCATCGCCAAGGCTGCGGCCATGGGCTACCAGCCGTGGGTCGGTGCCGAGGTCGAGTACTTCCTCGTCCAGCGCAACGAGGACGGCTCGCTCCGTACGGCCGACGCCGCCGACGACGCGGATCAGCCGTGCTACGACGCCCGCGGCGTCTTCCGGATGTATGACCACCTCACCTCGATCTCCACCGCGATGAACGACCTCGGGTGGGGCAACTACGCCAACGACCACGAGGACGGCAACGGGCAGTTCGAGCAGAACTTCGCGTACGCCGACGCGCTGACCACGGCCGACCGGGTCGTCACCCTGCGCTACCTGCTCTCCGTCATGGCGGCTGAGCGCGGCATGGTGGCGACCTTCATGCCGAAGCCATTCACCGACCGGACCGGCAGCGGCCTGCACCTCCACCTCTCGCTGACCTCCCAGGACACGGCGGTCTTCCCGGGGGAGGACGAGTCCGGGCTCGGGCTGTCGCCGACGGCGTACTCGTTCGTCGGGGGGATCCTCGAGCACGCCCAGGCCCTGCAGGGGCTGATCGCGCCGACGGTGAACTCCTACAAGCGCACCGGCGCGGTCGCCACCGCCTCGGGTGCGTCATGGGCGCCGCGCACCCCGACATACGGGGGCAACGACCGTACGCACTACATCCGGGTGCCCGACAACCAGCGGATCGAGATGCGTGGCGGCGACGCGGCGGCCAACCCGTATCTCGCCGTCGCCGGCGCGCTCGGTGCCGGGCTCGACGGGATCGAGCGCGGCGTACACCCGGGACCGATCGGCAGCGGCCCGGCCGGCGAGCTGCCCGACACGCTCCTGCAGGCCATCGACCTGATGGTCGCCGACCCGGTGGTGTGCGGGGTGCTCGACGCGGTCGGCCCCGGGGTCGCCGACTACTTCGCCGACCTGAAGCGGGCCGAGTTCCGCGAGTACCACGCGGCCGTCAGCGCGTGGGAGATCGACCGCTACCTCACGGCCTTCTGACCCGAGCCGACCTGAGCTGACACGAGAGGAACCGACACGATGTGTGGAATCGTCGGGTTGCACCTGCGCAACCCCGAGCTCTACCCCCGGCTGGGAGAGCTGCTCGCCGACATGCTGGGCGAGATGCAGGACCGCGGCGCGGACTCCGCCGGCGTCGCCGTCTACGGGGACCCGACCTGGACCCCTGCGGGCCACGGCGCGGTCTCGCTGCTCGAGCTCGATCTGCCCGCCGCCGAGGTCGCCGCCGCGATCGGTACGTCGCTGGGCAGCCCGGTCGACGTACGTCTGCTCGACGCGACCCTCCTGATGACCGCTCCGGTCACCTCCGAGGACCTGCTCGCCGCCGCCCGGTCCGCCTTCCCGGACGCGCTCGTCGCCGGGTTCGGCGCCGATCTCGCCGTGCTCAAGGGTGTCGGTGCGCCGCGCGACCTGGCACACGAGTGGGGCCTGGCCGGCGCCCAGGGGTGGCAGGGGGTCGGCCACACCCGGATGGCCACCGAGTCGGCGGTGACGCCCAGCGGCGCGCACCCCTACGCGGTCGGGCCGGAGCAGTGCCTGGTGCACAACGGCTCGTTCTCGAACCACGCGACCATCCGGCGCGAGCTGCGCGCCGCGGGCGTCGAGTTCGACAGCGAGAACGACACCGAGGTGGGTGCCCGCTTCGTCGCGAAGGCGCTGGCCGACGGCAAGGACGTCGAGGTCGCGCTGAAGGAGCTGTGCGCGACCTTCGACGGCTTCTACACGCTGCTGGTGTCGAACCGCGACTCCTTCGCGGTCGTCCGTGACGCGATCGCCTGCAAGCCGGCGGTCATCGCCGAGACCGACGACTGGGTGGCGATGGCGAGCGAGTACCGCGCGCTCGCCGGGCTGCCCGGCGTGGAGAACGCCCGTATCTGGGAGCCCGAGCCCGAGGTGGTGTACGCATGGACCCGCTGATCTTCGACCTCTCGACCACGCCGTTGCGCGAGGTCAACGCCGCGTTGCACGCGGCCGATCTCGACGGCGAGATCGTCCGCGAGATCGTCATCGACAAGCCGGCCGGGGCGCACAGCGTCGCCGTCGGTCTCGACGCCCCGGTGAAGGTGAGCGTCGAGGGCCACGTCGGCTACTACGCCGCCGGGATGAACCAGCAGGCCGAGGTCGTCATCGCCGGCAATGCCGGCACCGGCGTCGCCGAGAACATGATGAGCGGCACCGTCGTGGTGCGCGGCAACGCCTCGCAGTCCGCGGGCGCCACCGCCCACGGTGGCCTCCTCGTCATCGAGGGGGACGCCGCCGCCCGGTGCGGCATCTCGATGAAGGGCGTGGACATCGTCGTCGGCGGCAACGTCGGTCACAGCTCCGCGTTCATGGCGCAGGCCGGACGGCTGGTCGTTCGCGGCGACGCCGGCGAGGGTCTGGGCGACTCGATCTACGAGACCCGGATCTACGTACGCGGCACCGTCGCCTCTCTCGGGGCCGACTGCGTGGCCAAGGAGATGAGGGCCGAGCACCTCGAGGAGCTCGCCGGGCTGCTCAAGGCGGCCGGCTTCGAGGGCGACGACCTCTCGGCGTACACGCGCTACGGGTCGGCGCGCTCGCTCTACCACTTCCACGTCGACAACACGGGGGCCTACTGATGAGCACCAGCAACTGGGGGCTGCGCGAGTCTGCCACCTTCGACCGGCAGACCATCGCCGCCATCCAGCGCGCCGCCGAGACCGGCATCTACGACATCCGCGGCGGGGGCGCCAAGCGGGCCCTCCCGCACTTCGACGACCTGCTCTTCCTCGGCGCCTCGATGTCGCGCTACCCGCTCGAGGGCTACCGCGAGCGTTGCGACACGGATGTCGTCCTCGGATCGCGCTTCGCGAAGTTCCCACTACACCTGGCGACCCCGGTGACCATCGCGGGCATGTCGTTCGGTGCGCTGAGCGGCCGCGCGAAGGAGGCGCTGGGTCGCGGTGCGTCGGAGGTCGGCACATCGACCACCACCGGCGACGGCGGCATGACCCCCGAGGAGCGCGGCCAGTCCAAGCACCTCGTCTACCAGTACCTGCCGAGCCGCTACGGGATGAACCCCGACGACCTGCGCAAGGCCGACGCAATCGAGGTCGTCCTCGGCCAGGGCGCAAAGCCCGGTGGCGGTGGCATGCTCCTCGGGCAGAAGATCTCCGAGCGGGTGGCCGGCATGCGCACCCTGCCGCAGGGCATCGACCAGCGCTCGGCGTCGCGGCACCCCGACTGGACCGGGCCCGACGACCTCGCGATCAAGATCAACGAGCTGCGCGAGATCACCGACTGGGAGAAGCCGATCTACGTCAAGGTCGGTGCGACCCGCACCTACTACGACGTGAAGCTCGCCTGCCACTCCGGCGCCGACGTGGTCGTCGTCGACGGCATGCAGGGCGGGACCGCGGCCACCCAGGACGTCTTCATCGAGCACGTCGGGATCCCGACGCTCGCCGCGATCCCGCAGGCCGTCCAGGCGCTGCAGGAGCTCGACCTGCACCGCAAGGTCCAGCTCGTCGTCTCCGGCGGCATCCGCAACGGTGCCGACGTCGCGAAGGCGATGGCGCTCGGCGCGGACGCGGTCGCGATCGGGTCGGCCGCACTCATCGCGCTCGGCGACAACGACCCGCGTCTCGCCGCCGAGTACGAGGCCCTGGGCTCCGCCGCCGGCTTCTACGACGACTTCCAGGACGGTCGCGACCCCGCGGGCATCACCACCCAGGATCCCGAGCTGGCCGCCCGGTTCGACCCGGTCGCCGGCGGGCACCGCCTCGCCAACTTCCTGCGGGTCATGACGATGGAGGCACAGACCATCGCGCGCGCCTGCGGGAAGGCACACCTGCAGCACCTCGAGCCCGAGGACCTGGTCGCGATCTCGATCGAGGCCGCCGCGATGGCCCGGGTCCCGCTGGCCGGCACCAGCTGGATCCCCGGCCAGGGCGGGTTCTGAGCCGATGCCCGGGCCGGCGCACGTCCTCATCGACAGCGGGGACGTGGCGCCGGTGCCGTGGCGCAACGGGCTCGGGCGCACCCGCGAGCTGCTCGTGGGCCCCGGGTGGCGACTCAGCCTCGCCGACCTCGCCGCACCCGGCCCGTTCTCGTCGTTCCCCGACAGCGACCGGGTGCACCTGCCCCTCGAGGGCGGCTACGCGCTGGTGGTCGGCGGCCACCCGATCCAGGCCCGTGCCCTCCAGCCGGTGGGCTTCCCGGGCGAGGCTCCGGTGGTGCTGCAGGACCTGGAGCGGCCGACCTCCGCGCTCAATCTGATCACCGACCGGTCGATCTGCAGCGGCACGCTCCTCGTGGCCCGCCACGAGGGCACGGTCACCTGGCCGGCGTACGTCCGGGCGGTGGTGCTGCTCGATCGGCCCACGCCGCTGGTCGCCGTGGCCGGCGACGAGCCGCTCACCCTCCACCTCACCGGCGGTCCCGTCGCCGAGGTCCATATCCCCGAACCCAAGGAGCACCAGTCATGACCGGCAATCGAGTCGTCATCGTCGGCGGCGGGCTGATCGGCCTCTCGATCGCTCGCGCGCTGACCGAACGCGGCATCGGCGACGTACTCGTCCTCGAGCGGCACAGCCTCGCCAGCGGCGGGACCGGAAAGTCCAGCGGCATCGTCCGCGCCCACTACGGCGTCCCGTCGATCGCCGCGATGGCCTGGCGCAGCCTGCCGGTCATCGAGAAGCTCGGTGACGCCGTCGGCTTCCGGCAGGTCGGCTACACCGTCATCGTCGGCGAGGAGAACGAGGAGCCGCTGCGTGCCAACATCGCCATGCACCAGTCGCTGGGCATCGAGGCCGAGATGCTCGACGTCGACGAGCTGGCCGCGCTGTGGCCGATGATGAACGTCGAGGACGTCGCCGCGGCGGCGATCGAACGTCGAGGCGGGTACGCCGACGCCTCCCAGCTCGCGCTCCACTTCGGCCAGGTCGCCCGCGAGAAGGGCGCGAAGGTCCGGCAGAACACCCCGGTCGCGCGCGTCCTGACCCAGGGCGACAAGGTCACCGGCGTCGCGCTGGAGTCCGGCGAGGTGATCGAGGCCGACACCGTGATCGTCGCCGCCGGCTGGTGGTCGGCGAAGCTCCTCGCCGACCTCGGCCTCGACTTCCCCATCGAGGGCTACCGCTCGGAGCTGCTCATCGTCGACGCGGGCGTCCCGCTCGTCGATGTGCCCGTGGTCTCCGACCTGGTCAGCCTGCAGTACTGCCGGATCGAGGGCTCCGGTCAGTTCCTCGTCGGCAACAGCGACCACGGCGACCACGAGAACCGCTACGTCGACCCCGACGACTACTCCAACATCGCCAGCGAGGCCGGCATCGAGAAGTACGCCGAGAAGGTCATGCACCGCTTCCCGGGCTTCCCGGACCCCTCGGTGACCCACACCTACGCCGGCGTCTACGACGTCCCGCCCGACTGGAACCCGGTCATCGCGCCGGTCGGCCCGGACGGGCTCGTGCTCTGCGCCGGCTTCGCCGGCCACGGCTTCAAGATCAGCCCGGCGGTCGGGGACCTGGTCGCCGATCTCGTGCTCGAGGGCGACAGCACCGACCCGGACGTACCGGCCCGCGACTTCCGCTTCGAACGGTTCGCCGAGGGCGACCTGCTCCGCAGCCCGCACCCGTACGTCGGCGCGGGGGAGATGCGATGAGCGGCCCTCGCCCCGACACCGTCAGCGGGCTGCTCGCCGAGATCGCCGACATCGGCCGGGACCCGGTCCGAGGTGGCTACTCCAGGCCGGTGCTGTCGGGAGCGGAGCTGAGCCTGCGCGAATGGTTCGTCGCCCACGCCGACAAGCGCGGTCTCGAGGTGACCACCGACCGCAACGGCGTCATCTGGGCCTGGCACACGCCGGACGGCAGCTATGCCGACGCCGTGGTCACCGGGTCCCACCTCGACTCCGTCCCCGGTGGCGGCGCCTACGACGGCCCGCTCGGTGTCGCCTCCGCGCTGGTCGCCTTCGACCGGCTGTCGGCGGCCGGTGTCGGTGGTCGGCCGCGGGCGATCGCGGTGTTCCCCGAGGAGGAGGGCTCCCGGTTCGGCGTCGCCTGCCTGGGCTCCCGGCTGCTGACCGGAGCCATCGATCCGGCGCGCGCCCTGGCGCTGGCGGACCCCGGCGGGCGTACGTTCGCGGAGGCGTTGCGGGCGGCGGGCGCGACGCCGGAGCATCTGGGCCCGGACCCCGAGGCGCTGGGCCGGATCGGGACCTTCGTCGAGCTCCACGTCGAGCAGGGCCGGGGGCTGATCGACCTCGGTCAGCCGGTCGCCGTCGGCTCCTCGATCCTCGGCCACGGCCGCTGGCGGGTGACCCTCTCCGGAGCCGGCAACCACGCCGGCACCACGCTCATGTCGGACCGTCGCGACCCGATGGTGGCCGCCGGTGCGCTCGTCGTCGGGGTGCGGCGACTGGCCCGTGAGGTCCCCGAGGCGCGGGCGACCGTCGGCCGGCTTGTGCCGACCCCCGGCGGCACGAACGTCATCGCCTCACGTGTGGACCTCTGGCTCGACGTACGTCATCACGACGACGCCACGACGCTCGCCCTCGTCGAGCGGATCCGGCAGGAGGCCGAGCTCGCGGCCGCGGAGGAGGGGTGCTCGGCGGTCATGGCCGAGGAGTCGTTCAGCGCCACGGTCGACTTCGACGCCGGGCTGCGCGACGAGCTCTGCGAGGTGCTGCCGGGCGCTCCGGTGCTCGCGACCGGCGCCGGCCACGACGCCGGGGTGCTCAAGGCCCACGTGCCCACCGCGATGCTCTTCGTACGCAACCCCACCGGTGTCTCGCACGCTCCTGACGAAGCGGTCGAGGACGTCGACGCCGAGCACGGTGCCCTCGCCCTGGCGCATACGCTCGAGCATCTCGCCTAGGCTTCCCGCGTGGGCACCGAGCAGGAAGACCTGATCCGCAACACCGCAGGCATCGCGCGCGACCGCGACCCCGGGGCGGTGGCGGAGGAGCTTGCGCTCGAGAACGCGATCGGTGCGAACGTACGCGCCCTACGGTTGCGCTACGAGCTCTCCGTCACCGAGCTGGCCGACCGCATCGGCATCTCCAAGGCGATGCTGTCGAAGATCGAGAACGCCCAGACCTCGTGCAGCCTCGGCACCCTGGCCCGCCTCGCCCACGGACTCGACGTCCCGGTCTCCGCGCTGATCCGCGGCGCTGACGGCGAGCGTGAAGCCTCCTATACGAAGGCCGGACAGGGCGCGGAGATCACCCGCACGGGCACCAAGCAGGGCCATGCCTACGAGCTGCTCGGTGCGCTGCGCGGCGAGCACAAGCGGCTGGAGTGCCTGATGGTCACGCTCTCCGAGGACAGCGAGGTCTACCCCCTCTTCCAGCACCCCGGGACCGAGTTCCTGCACATGCTCGAGGGCGTCATGGACTACGGCCACGGCCGCTCGGTCTACCGGATGGAGCCGGGCGACTCGCTCACCCTCGACGGGGAGGGGCCTCACGGCCCGACGGGCCTGGTGCAGCTGCCGGTCCGGTTCCTCTCCGTGATCGCCTTCCCCGACGGCACCTGACTACTCCTCGCGGAGGATCTTCGGGGGGCCTGCGGGGGTGGCCTCGCCGCGCTCGACGGCGGCGTTGTGGCTGGCGAGGGCGCGTTCGAGGAGCTCCATGAGAGGGGTCTCGTCGCGGGCCGTCTGCAGCGACTTCGGGCCGAGGGAGACGATGAGGTCGCGCTCGGCGAGGAGTGCGTTGTGGATGCGCTCGCGCTCGGCCGGGTCGGCGGTGTATTCGGAGTCGAGGTAGGCGGCGGCGTGGCGGCGGGCGTTGTTGATGGCGTTCTTCGTGCGACCGCGCTTGCTGAAGAGCGAGGCGACGATGGTGACGACGAGGACACCGAGGATGACGGTCAGGGAGAGGCCGGTGCTGATCTCGACCACGTGCACGGGGTCGCCGTCGTTGATGAACGGGACGTTGTTCTCGTGGAGGGCGTGCAGGATCAGCTTGACGCCGATGAAGGCGAGGATCGCGGCCAGTCCGTAGGACAGGTAGATGAGCCGGTCGAGCAGGCCGTCGAGCAGGAAGTAGAGCTGGCGTAGGCCGAGCAGCGAGAACGCGGTCGCGGTGAAGACGATGTAGACGTTCTGGGTGAGGCCGAAGATCGCCGGGATCGAGTCGAGGGCGAAGAGGATGTCGGTGCCGCCGATGGCGACCATGACCAGCAGCATCGGGGTCAGGATGCGCTTGCCGTCCTCCACCGTGAAGAGCTTGTCGCCGTCGTAGTGCTCGCTGACGTGGAACAGCCGCCGGGCCAGGCGGACGACGAAGTTCTCCCCGTGGGAGTCGTCGTCGGGCTTGAGCATGTTGCCGGCCGTCATCAGCAGGATGAGGCCGAACAGGTAGAAGACCCAGGCGAAGGTGTTGATCAGGGCAGCGCCCACGAAGATGAACCCGGTGCGCGCGATCAGCGAGAAGGTGATCCCGAAGAGGAGCACCTTCTGCTGGTCCTCGCGGGGCACCCGGAAGCTGGTCATGATGATCAGGAAGACGAACAGGTTGTCGACCGAGAGCGCCTTCTCGGTGATGTAGCCGGCGAAGTACTCCCCGCCCATCGCGCCGCCGCCGAAGACCAGCACGCCGACGCCGAACAGGAGCGCGATCGCGACGTAGATCGCCGACCAGGTCGCGGACTCCCTCAGCGTGGGCGTGTGGGCCTTGCGTACGTGGAAGACGTAGTCGAACGCGAGCAGGCCGACGATCGCGGCCACGGTGACCAGCCACACCCATGTCGGTGCGCCCATGTGACAACCCCCTGAGAATCGACCCGAGAGTGGGACCGGACCTCAGCCTAGGCGGAGGCCCTCGGGATCGACAGCCCATCGATGATCTGCGGGAGCGCGTCTTCGAGAAGCCGGTCGGCACGGGGGTCCTCGGGGCGGATCGTACGCATCGTGACGCTGTGCAGGAACACGCCCATCATCGTCTGGGCGAGGAGGTCGCTCGGCATCGTGGAGGTGCGGTCGAGGCGGTCCAGGGCGAGGTCGACGACCTCGACGAGCTGCTCGCTGAGCGCCGTGAACGTCGCAGAGCTGATCTCTCGCGCATCGGCGTCACGCAGACTCTGCAGCACCACCTCGCTCTGCAGGACGAACCAGCGGTCCTGGAGCGGGCGGATCGCGTCGAAGGCCGCGCCGATCAGTGATCCGCTCGAGTCGGCGTCGCTGTGCTCGCCGACGGCGGTGCGTACGGCCGCGATCAACCGCTCCGACTCCTCCTTGAACGCCTCGAGCAGCACCTCCTCGACGCTGCCGAAGTTGGAGTAGAACGCTCCGCGCGTGTAGCCGGCCGCGCTGACCAGGTCGTCGACGGTGACCCGGCGCGCCCCACGCTCGACGAAGACGTCGACGGCCGCGGACAGCAGCCGGGCGCGGGTGTTCGTACGTCGCCTGGGGGCCTTCACCTCGGTCATGTAGCAATCCTCACATACGCCGACGATACAGTTTCGTATTGAATGCGTTAATGTATCGAACGTGTCCTCCTACCTCTACCGCCTCGGCCGACAGGTCGCGCGCCACGCCAAGACCGTGCTGGCGCTCTGGCTCCTGCTCGCGGTGCTCCTGGGTGCGCTGACGGTCTCGCTCGGCGGCAAGCTCCAGAACGACTTCACGATCCCCGGCACAGAGTCCCAGCAGGGTCTGGACGCGCTCACGCAGCGCTTCCCCGAGGTCTCCGGGACCTCTGCCCAGCTGGTCTTCGTCGCTCCCGAGGGGGAGAAGATCGTCGACCACCGCCAGGAGATCGAGAAGGTGCTCGCGGAGGTCGAGAAGGTGGACCACGTCGCGACGGTCACCGACCCGCTCGCGAAGGACAGCAGGACGGTCAGCGACAACGGCCGGGACGCGCTCGCGACGGTGCAGTTCGACCTCGGTCTCGACGAGCTCCCCGAGGGCGTGACCTCGGATCTGGAGAGCGCCGCCGAGCTGCCGGCGGGGTCTGCGCTGGAGCTCCACATCGGTGGCGATGCGTACTCCGTCACCGGGGTGCACGTCAGCGCGACCGAGGCGATCGGGATCCTCATCGCCCTGCTGGTCCTGGCGATCACGTTCGGGTCGCTGCTGGCCGCCGGCCTGCCGATCCTGACCGCGCTGCTCGGGGTGGCGATCGCGATGGCGGGGATCTTCTCGGTCGCCGCGGTCACCACGATCTCGGCCACCACCCCGACGCTCGCGCTGATGATCGGTCTCGCGGTCGGGATCGACTACGCGCTCTTCGTGATCGCCAGGCACCGCAGCCAGCTCGCCGCCGGTCTCGGGGTGGAGGAGTCGATCGCCCGGGCGCTCGCCACCGCCGGCAGCGCGGTCATCTTCGCGGGTGTCACGGTCATCATCGCCTTGTGCGGGCTCGTGGTCGCGGGCATCCCGTTCCTGGCGGTGATGGGGTACGCAGCGGCCTCCGCCGTCCTGGTCGCCGTGCTCGTCGCGCTCACCGCCGTGCCGGCGCTCCTCGCGGTCGCGGGTGAGCGGCTGCGTCCGAAGCCTGGGTCTCGGGCCCACCGGCGTGAGGCTGTCGCGGAGGGGCGGCCTCACGCCACCCTCGGGGCTCGGTGGGTGCGGCTGGTGACCAAGGTGCCGGTCCTCACCGTCGTGGTCTCGCTGCTGGTGATCGCCGTCCTGGCGATCCCTGCGCGCGACCTCGCGCTGGGGCTCAACGACAACGGCAGCGCCGAGCCGGGAAGCAGTCAGCGGGAGACGTACGACCTGATCAGCCGTGACTTCGGGCCCGGCTACAACGCGCCGCTGTTCGTGACCGCGGACATCATCGACACCACCGACCCGATCGGGGTGATGGACTCTCTGGGCAAGGCGTTGGGGGCTCATGACGGGGTCCAGAAGGTCGCGCTGGCCACGCCGAACCGGACCGCCGATCTCGGGCTCGTGGTGATCTACCCGACCACCGAGAAGAGCGACCCGGCGACGGCCGCGCTCGTCGAGGAGATCCGCGCGGACTCGGCCGAGCTCGAGGAGCGGTTCGGGATCGAGGACGTCATGGTCACCGGGCAGACCGCGGTCGCGATCGACGTCAGCGCTCGTCTCTCCGGAGCGATCCTGCCGTTCGGGGCCGTCGTCGTCGGGCTGTCGCTGATCCTGCTGACGATCGTGTTCCGCTCGATCGCGGTCCCGCTGAAGGCGACGCTGGGCTACGTCCTGTCGGTGGCCGCCTCGTTCGGAGTGGTCGCCGCGGTCTTCGAGTGGGGTTGGGGCGCTGAGCTCTTGAACGTCGCGAAGGTCGGTCCGGTGATCGCGTTCTTCCCGATCATCCTGATGGGCGTGCTCTTCGGGCTGGCGATGGACTACGAGGTCTTCCTGGTCTCCCGGATGCGGGAGGACTACGTCCACACCGGCGACGCGCGGGCTTCCGTGGACAGCGGCTTCGCCGCCAGCGCCCGGGTCGTCACCGCCGCGGCTCTCATCATGATCGGAGTCTTCGCCGCCTTCGTGCCCAACGGCGACCCGATCGTGAAGCCGATGGCGCTGGGCCTCACCGTGGGGGTGCTCGTGGACGCGTTCCTGGTGCGGATGACGCTGGTTCCGGCCGTGCTCACGCTGCTCGGGCGGGGTGCCTGGTGGCTGCCGGGCTGGCTGGACCGGCGGCTGCCGGTCCTCGACATCGAGGGCGAGGCGCTCGTCCACCACCTCGAGCACGTCGACTACGTCGCCGCCAACGGTGAGGTCGCGGTCCGGGCGCGGCAGGTCGAGGTTTCGGGGGCGCTCGCGCCGCTCGACCTTCACGTGCGGCCGGGAGGGCTCGGGATCGTCCATGGGGCCGATCCGGTCGCGCGATCCGCTGCCCTCGCCGCGTTCACCGGGCGGCTCGCCTTCACCGGGCAGCTGGTGGTGCTCGACCGGCTGCTGCCGGAGGAGGCGGGCGCGGTACGCGCCCGGGCCGCGCTCGTCGGCGACGTCGCGGAGGCACTCCGGCTCGTGGGCGCCCGGCGGGTGCCGGCGCTGGTCGCCGTCGACAGCCCGACCTCGCTCGACAGCGGGCAGCTCGCGGCGCTGTCCGCGCTGACCTCGCGAGGCACGACGGTCCTGCTCGGGATGCCGTCGTTGCCCGCGGTGCCGCAGGTCGCGGACGCGCTCGCTCATGCCGCGCCCGCACGCACCTCAGCCGATCCTGAGCTCACCGACCCTGCGGCTTCGGTCGCCGACCTGGAGACAGTCCGATGAAACGTACGAAATCATGGTGGTCGGGCCGCCGCCTGGTGGCCGCCGCGATCCTGCTCCCGGTCGTCGTGACGGCGCTCGCGCTCGTCGCGCTCAGCGACCGCGCCGAGCACCTCGACGAGGTGCCCGCCGCGGTGGTCAACCTCGACGAGCCGGTGACGACGGGGAGCGGGAAGGACAAGCAGACGGTCTACGCCGGCCGCGCGCTCGCCGCGGACCTGGTCTCCTCCTCGGGTTCTGGCTCGTCGAGCCCCACGCTCGGCTGGGAGCTCACCGACGAGGAGGACGCGCGCTCGGGCTATGCGGACGGGACGTACGCGGCGGTGATCACGATCCCCGCGGACCTGTCCAAGACGCTGTCGGGGGTGCAGGGGAGCGACCCGAGCGCCGGCCGGGTCAGCGTCGAGGCGTCCGACGCCTCCAGCGAGGTGACCGCCGAGATCGCCCGGCAGGTCGCGCGCCAGTCGGCCTCGACCCTGGGGCGTACGGTCACGACGACCTACCTCGACGGGGTCCGGGACCAGACCGGGAAGCTCAAGACCAGCCTGGACTCGGCCGCCGACGGTGCCGACCAGCTCGCCGACGGCACGGCTGCCGCCGACTCGGGTGCCGAGAAGGTCGCCGACGGGGCGAATGCGCTCAGCTCCGGTGCGTCCGGCGCTGCCGACGGCGCCTCGCAGGTCGCGGGCGGGCTCGACACGCTCGCCGGCGGGACCGCTCAGCTGGAGACCGGGGCGGGGTCGCTGGCCGGGGGCGCGGGCAAGGCGTCGAAGGGCGCGTCCTCGCTCGCCGCCGGTGCCGAGGAGCTGAGCGGCGGGCTCGACCAGCTGGAGAGGTCGACCGCGGGGCTCCCGTCGCAGGCCTCGTCGCTCGCGACCGGCGCCTCGCAGGTGTCGGAGGGAGTGGCCGGCTACACCCAGCTCGCCAAGGGCTGGGCGCAGGCGTGCGCGAGCGACCCGCTGCTCGCGGCCTCCAAGCCGCAGCTGTGCGGCGCCACCGCCTCGGCGGTCGGCTCCGGCGGCGGGCAGGCCGACCAGCTCGCCGCAGGAGCGGCGCAGGTCGCCTCGGGGGCTTCGGCGCTGTCGCAGGCGGCTCCTGAGCTGAGCGGAGGGATCGCCTCGGCGGCCGACGGTGCCGACTCGGTCGCGTCCGGGGCGTCCCGGGTCGCCGACGCCAACGCGCGTCTCGCCAAGGGGGCGCGTGAGCTCGAGTCCGGTCTCGGGGAGGCCAACGACGGCGCCACTGCGCTGGCCTCCGGGGCCGATCAGCTCGCGTCCGGGACCAAGCAGCTCCAGAGCGGTTCGGCTTCGCTGGCCTCCGGTGCCGACTCGCTGGCCTCCGGTACGTCCTCGCTGACCGAGGGTGCCGACTCGCTCGCCTCGGGTCTCGACGACGGTGCCTCGCAGATCGCGGTTCCCGGTGAGAAGCAGGCCGAGGTCGTCGCCGACCCGGTACAGGTCTCGGTCGCCTCCGACACCTCCACCTCAGGGGCGACCCGGCTGGCACCGACGGTGATCGCGCTGGCGCTGTGGCTCGGTGCGCTCGCGATCTACCTGCTCCGTCCGGCCTTCCCCGCCGGGCGGCTGCGGGACGCGCTCACGGCGCGGCGGCTCACCTTCGCCGGTCTGTGGCCGGCGGCTCTCGTCGGGCTGGCGCAGGCGGTGCTCCTCGTGGTGGCTGCCGATCTTCTCGGCGCCGATCTCGCGCAGCCGATCGCCACGGTCGGGATCGCGGTGCTCGCCGCGTCGGTGTTCGTCGCCGTCCACCAGGCCGTCGTCGCGCTCGCCGGCCAGCGTCGTGGCTGGTTGATCTCGCTCGCCTTCCTCGCCCTGCAGCTGGTCTCCCTCGGCGGGCTGCTGCCGGTCGCCGCCGCGTCTGCGCCGTTCGGTGCGCTCGCGGGCATCCTGCCGGTCCCGCTCGCCGCCGAGGCACTCCGCGGGGTCGCCGTCGCGCAGAGCGGTGCCGCGGTCGGTGCACCGGTCGGGGGCCTGGTCCTCTGGCTCCTGCTCGCGGTGGCGGTCAGCCTCTTCGCGGCGGGTCGGGCGCAGCGTACGTCTGTGGCGGAGATCCGCGGGGCAGCGCACGTGTAACACGTCGTTCGTAGGACTATCCGGTCGTTCTAATAGGGCGAGAAGTCCTACGAACGACGTGTTACAGCATTTCGCGCCGGCTCAGAGCGAGGTGTCGTGCAGCACGATGTGCTCGTCGAGCGGTGCCCGGCCGACGTCGAGCCGGTTCACTGCGGCGTCGGGGTCGGCGGTGCCGAAGGAGATGCCGTAGAGCAGCTTGAGGTCGGCGGGCAGGCCGAGGTGGGCGCGGACGGTGTCGGCGAAGAGGCCGTGCATGCCCTGGGGCACGCCGTGGTAGCCGCGGGCGGTGAGGGAGAGCAGGAAGTTCTGGGCGTACATGCCGACGTCGTTGGCGGCGCGCACGACATCGCCGAGCTCCGGTACGAAGAGCAGGGCCACGTGCGGCGCACCGTAGAAGCGGAGGTTCTCGGCGACGGCCTTGGTGCGGCCGGCGGCGTCCTCGCGGGCGATGCCCAGAGCGCCGTAGAGATCGGCCCCGGTCTGCTGAGAGCGCTGGACGTGGACGCTGTCGTCGGCACCGTACGTCGTGGTGAAGTCGGGGCTCATCTGGCCGGCCTCGAACGCCTTGAGCATCGCCTCGCTGAGGCGCTCGCGGGCCTCACCGGAGAAGACGTGGACCTCCCACGGCTGGGTGTTGCTGTGCGACGGGGCGCGCTGGGCGTCCTCGAGCGCACCGCGGATGTCGTCGGCGGGCACGGGGTCGGGCAGGAAGGCTCGCGCGGAGCGGCGCGAGCGGATCACGTCCGTGAAGGTGTCGACGGCGGTCGTGGTCACAAGGAGTTCCTCTCAGGTCTGCCGAGGCCGATGGCCTCGATCCACTCCTGACGCAAGACGGAGAGACTCTCCGGTATTCCCGGCGGCGGTGTCGAGGTGGCCCATCACACAATCCGGGGCTACCCGGTTCGGGTGATACCCGGGGATCGGACAGAGGCCTTTACCGGGGTGCGACGAAGACTCGAGTTCCGACCTATCCGAGGGGGAAACCCATGATCCGAAAGCTCGTCTGTGCGGTCGCGGCGGGGGTCGCCGCGGCGGCGCTCTGGTCGATGCCGGCCTCGTCTGCACCCTTGCTGCAGCTATCCGGCGCGATCTTCACCACCGACGTCACCGGTGCGCCCGTCAACCTCAACCACTACGCCGCCAAGGAGGACGTCTATCTGAACGGTGGTCCCGGCATCAATGCGCCCGATGACGCTGCCGGACTGCCCGCCGGGATCTACGCCTTCCAGGTGACCGATCCTTCCGGCAAGACGCTGCTCTCCACCGATCCGGTCGCCTGCCGCCGGGTCGAGGTCGACGCCAGCGGCCGCTTCGTCAGCGTCGCCCCGAGCGGCGTCTGCGCTCACGCGACCGGCACCGACGCGGAGGACGCCGGCATCACCGTGCAGCTGTTCCCGTACTTCGACACCCCGAACAACGGTGGCGAGTACAAGGTCTGGCTGACCCCGTACGACGCGCTCGACCCGACCGCTCCGGGCAACCGGCACGGTTTCGTCCCCGCCGACAGCAAGACCGACAACTTCAAGGTCAAGGCGAAGGCGATCGTCGAGATCGACACCCGGTTCTCGCGACACGGTGGACCGTTCATCGACGGGCTGGCTGCCCACTGGACCGACACCCTGGGTGCGCACAACGTGAAGTACTCCGAGTACAACCCGGCGGTCCTCGCGTTCCACGAGGCGCACGTCGAGGCCGCGGAGGCGGGCCTGCACAAGATCACCGTGACCGACCAGGCCGGCTGCGAGATCGAGGACGTGCACCACGCCGGGCAGACCTTCCTCCCCGGCGCGAACGGCTCGGTCACCGTCGCGGTCCAGGTCAAGAAGCACATGAGCGGGGAGCACACCTACTGGGTGGACGTGCACTGCGTCTGAGGCACTGTTTCCGAACTCTCTGATCCGGTCACCGCGGCCATCAACCTAGCATTTGCTTGGTAGGCGCTCTAGACTGCCGCACATGGCAGTCGAGATCGACTTCAGCGGCAAGGTGGTCGCGGTGACCGGTGGTGCCCGCGGTGTGGGCGCCGGGATCGTCGCGCGGTTCCTCGAGGCCGGCGCGGAGGTCGAGATCTGCGGCCGAAACGCACCCGAGGAAATGCCCGTCGTGGACGGGCGCAAGCCGGCCTTCTCGCAGGTCGACGTGCGAGACCCGGAGCAGGTCGCGGCCTGGATCGGCGCCATCACCGACCGGCTCGGGCGGCTCGACGTGGTCGTCAACAACGCCGGGGGAGCGCCGTACGCCGACTTCGCGACCGCGTCGCCGCGCTTCCACGAGAAGATCTCCGCGCTCAACTTCCTCGCCACCGCCTACGTCAGCCAGGCGGCGTACGAGGCGTTGAAGGTCTCGCGCGGATCCATCGTCAACATCAGCTCGATCTCGGCACGGCGGCCCAGTCCCGGGACCGCGGTCTACGGGGCCGCCAAGGCTGCCGTCGAGAGCCTGACCGGGTCGCTCGCGGTGGAGTGGGCTCCGGACGTACGCGTCAACGCCATCTCCTGCGGGCTCGTCGCCACGCCGGGGTCCGAGGACCACTACGGCAGCCCGGAGCAGCGGGCCGCGGTGGCCGCGACCATCCCGCGCGGCGTCTTCGCGACCCCCGAAGAGGTCGGCGACGCCTGCCTCATGCTCGCCTCCCCGCTCGCCGTGCACGTCACCGGCGCCGTCCTCGCCGTCGACGGCGGCGGCGAGTGGCCCGCCTTCCTCCAGCACACCCCCAACTCCTGAGGAGCCCCCATGCCTGAAGCCGTCATCGTCTCCGCCGCCCGCTCGCCCATCGGCCGCGCCTTCAAGGGATCGCTCAAGGACCTGCGGCCCGACGAGCTGGCCGAGCAGGTCGTACGCAGCGCCCTCGCGTCGGTTCCGGAGCTGGACCCGACGCGGATCGACGACCTGATGATGGGCTGTGCCCAGCCCGCGGGGGAGCAGGGCTACAACATCGGCCGGGTCGTCGGCGTACGTCTGGGCCTGGACGCCGTGCCCGGCACCACGGTCCACCGCTACTGCGCATCCTCGCTGCAGACCACCCGGATGGCCTTCCACGCGATCCGTGCGGGGGAGGGAGATGCGTTCGTCTCCGCCGGGGTCGAGTGCGTGTCCCGCTACGAGCGCGGCAAGGCCGACGGGATGCCGGACACCAAGGCCGAGGAGTTCCTCAAGGCGGGCGAGCGCGGTGCCGCCCGGGTGGCCGCGGGCGAAGCCTGGACCGACCCTCGCGAGTCCGGCGACCTGCCCGACTACCACCTCGCGATGGGCGAGACCGCCGAGAACGTCGCCGAGATGTACGGCGTCACGCGCGAGGCACAGGACGAGTGGGGCGTACGTTCCCAGAACCGCGCCGAGGCCGCCGCCGCCCGGGGCTTCTGGGAGCGGGACATCACGCCCGTGACGCTGCCGTCGGGTGAGATCGTGGCCACGGACGACGGGCCGCGTGCCGGGGTCACCCTGGAGAAGGTCGCCGGGCTCAAGCCGGTGTTCCGCGAGAACGGCACCGTCACCGCCGGCAACTGCTGTCCGCTCAACGACGGCGCGGCCGCCCTGGTGATCATGAGCGACGTACGCGCCGCCGAGCTCGGCATCACGCCCCTGGCCCGGATCGTGTCGACAGGTGTCTCCGGGCTCTCGCCCGAGATCATGGGCCTCGGGCCGGTCGAGGCGTCCCGCCAGGCGCTCGCACGCGCCGGGCTCACCGCCGACGACATCGACCTGGTGGAGATGAACGAGGCCTTCGCCGCCCAGGTGCTCCCCAGCGTCGCGCAGATCGGCCTGGACCCCGAGCGGGTCAACGTCAACGGCGGCGCGATCGCCCTCGGCCACCCCTTCGGCTCCACCGGCGCCCGCCTCACGACCACGCTCCTCCACGGTCTGCAGGAGACCGGCGGCCGCTACGGCCTCGAGACCATGTGTGCCGCCGGCGGCCAGGGGATGGCGCTGGTCATCGAGCGGCTGAACTGATCTGGCTGGTCGCATCAGACCTGTAACACGCTGTTCGTAGTACTACTCGCCCTATCAGATAGGGCGAGTAGTACTACGAACAGCGTGTTACACGTGTGCCGGCGGCTCAAGCGGCGGCTAGACGCTCCGGCGACCCAGGTGGATGACGGCGACGGTGATGCGGCGCTCCTCGACCACGTACACGATGCGGTAGCGGCCGACGCGGAGGCGGTAGCGGTCCTTGCCCCATGCGTAGGCGCCGACGTCGCGCGGGGTCTCGGCGAGGGAGTCGACGGTGTCGAAGACCTGGATCAGGCCGATCGGGTCGTCGTCGACGTACGTCTCGGCCGACTGCAACGCCTCGTCGGCCCAGACGACTTGATAGGTCACTCGCCGAGCGGGCGGTCGAGACCGAGGGCGCGGCGGGCCTCGGCATGCGGGGTGTAGCTGACCTCGCCGAGCTCGCGGCGCAGGGAATAGCGCGCGATGGCGAGATCGTCCTCGAGATCCTCGATGCGCCGGTCGTGGTCGTTGAGGTAGGCGCGGATGGCCTCGCGGGCGATCTCCTGCTTCGACCGGTTCTCTGTCCGGGCGCGATCGGACAGCAGCCGGTCGTCGGCCTCGCTGAGTCGCAGAGTCATAGCCATGGACCCACTGTAACCCCGCGTGGTATCACGCGGTATCGTACGTGTGTCCGAACCGTCGAGCTTTACCCTGGGGGACGTCCATATGTCGCTGACCGCGCTCTACCTGCTTGTCGCACTAGGAGCAGGGCTGGTCGCGATGTTCCTGAAACTTCCGCCGATGGTCGGCTTCCTCGCCGCCGGGTTCGGGCTGCACGCCGCCGGCGTCGGCGAGCTGGAGGGGCTGCACACGCTCTCCGAGCTCGGCGTGACGCTGCTCCTGTTCGGCATCGGTCTCAAGCTCGATGTGAGATCGCTGCTCCGGCCCGACGTGTGGCTGAGCACCTTCGCCCACCTGGGGTTCAGCGTCATCATCGGGATCGGCATGCTGGCCGGGATCGCACCGCTCGGCTTCGCGCTCCTCGCCGACGCCGACCTGGGCGAGATGGCGCTGATCGCCTTCGTCCTCTCCTTCTCGAGCACCGTCTTCGCGATCAAGGTCCTCGACGAGCGCCACGACAACAACACCCTCTACGGCCGGATCGCCATCGGTGTGCTGGTCATGCAGGACATCGTCGCGGTGGCGTTCCTGACCATCTCCAAGGGCCACTGGCCCTCGCCGTGGGTCTTCGCGCTGGTGCTGCTCCTCCCGGGCGCCTGGCTCGCCCACCGGGTCTGGGACCGGATCACCTCCGCCGAGCTGACCGCGCTCTTCGGGCTGACGATCGCGCTCGTGCCGGGCTACTGGGCCTTCGAGGCCGTGGGGCTCAAGGGTGACCTCGGAGCCCTGGTGGTCGGCGTACTCCTCGGGTCGCACGTCAAGGCGCCGGCGCTGGCCAAGCTGCTGTTCAGCACCAAGGAGCTCCTGCTCATCGCGTTCTTCCTGAGCATCGGACTGACCGGGGTGCCCTCGCTGGAGGACTTCGCCCTGGCCGCCGTGCTGCAGGTCCTGCTGCCGCTCCAGGCCGCGGCGTACGTCGTGATCTTCGCGTTCATGGGGCTGCGCTACCGCACCGCGACGCTGGCCTCGTTCACCCTGGCCAACTACTCCGAGTTCGGGCTCATCGTCATCGTCATCGCGTCGGCCTCCGGGCTCGCATCGGCCCAGTGGCAGACCGTGCTCGCGGTCGCGACCGCACTCTCGTTCCTGGTCGACGCGCTGTTCAACGCGTACGCCCCGGCGATCATCAATCTGCTCAACCGCCGGCTGCCGGTGCGGAGGCCGGAGCGACTCCAGGAGGCGGACCGGCCGATCAACCTCGGCGACGCCAAGGCGCTGGTGGTCGGCATGGGCCGGGTGGGGCGTACGACCTACGAGGAGCTGCGCGACACCCAGGGCTACCACGTGCTCGCCGTCGAGCACGACTCGCTACGGGCCGACTCGCTCAAGGAGGAGGGCTTCGACGTGGTCGAGGCCGACGCCACCGACCAGGACTTCTGGGAGCGGGTCAAGAAGGGCACCGGCATGGAGCTGGTCGTCCTCACGATGCCCTTCCACGGCGACAACCTGCTCGCCATGGACCTGCTCCAGAAGCTCGGGTTCACCGGCACCGTCGCCGCCATCGCCCTGCGCCCCGAGGAGCGCGACGAGCTCAAGAAGCGCGGCGCCCACGCCGTCCTGAACCTGTACGCCTCCGCCGGATCCGACCTCGCCGAGAAGGCGCTCCGGGTCAACCAGGAGCGCCAGCTCGCGACCCAGGCTCAGCCGAGCAGGTCGTAGCCCGTCGACAGCGCGCCGAGGTAGGTGCGGGTCACGCCGGTTCCGGTGCTGTTGCGCTCGAAGGCGTAGAGGTAGCTGCCGGAGCGGGCGATCAGGTCACCGCCGGCACCCCCACGCAGGTCACGCACGCCGAGGACCGCGTTGTAGCCGGACAGATCGACCGAGAGGGTGCGGTAGGAGACCAGGCCGCCGGGACCGTTGCTCTCGTGGACGACCAGCGAGCTGCCGTTCACGAAGAGCACGTCCGGGGTGTTGCCCGAGTTCCAGCGACCGGCTCCCACCAGACGGGTGCCGGAGGCCGAGGAGCGCATCACGATCGAGGCGCCGACCTTGGTCGAGCCCTTGCCCGGCCACAGCTTGATCGTCCCGTCCGAGGTGCGGCCCATCAGGTCCGGGAAGCCGTCGCCCGTGACGTCGCCGACCGCGTCCATCACGCCGACCGAGCCGAGGCCGGTCGCGATCGTGACGGGGCTGGTGAACTTGCCGGTGCCGTAGCCCCGGTAGAGGCGTACGGAACCGTCGGACATCTTCGCCAGGAAGTCGCCCTTGCCGTCGCGGTTCCAGTCACCGGCGTTCATCAGCGCAGTCGCACCGGCGAGGTTCACGCCGGAGTCGATCGGCTTGGCCAGGCTGACGCGACCGCTGTTGGGCTTGACGTAGAGCGTCGAGCCCGACCGCATCATCAGGTCCGGCAGGCTGTTGCCGGCCAGGTTGACCGCGCCGACGAGGGTCTTGTCGACACCGGAGAACGGACCCAGCGGCTTGCCGAAGCCGGAGCCGCTGGCGGGGTAGATCCAGCCGCGGTTGGAGCCGTCGCGGCCGATCAGGTCACCACGGCCGTCGCCGGTGAAGTCGCCGTAGCCGCTGATCTGGGCCAGCGAGGACCAGGCCGGGCTCTGGGTGGCGAGCTTGACGGGCGCGCCGAACGTACCGCTGCCCGATCCCTTGAAGTAGTAGAGCGCCCCGGACTTGCGGCCGATCAGGTCGCGCCTGCCGTCCTGGTTGACGTCGCCGGTCGCGGCGAGCTTGTCGAAGCCGCCCAGCGAGCGCGTCGTGCCTGCTCGGGTGAACCCGCCGGCACCGTTGCCGGTGTAGCGCACCAGGTAGCCCTTCGCGTTCTTCCCGACGAGGTCGTTGGCGGACGTACCGCCGATGTTGCCGACCGCGGTGATCTTCGAGACGCCGGAGAAGGTCGAGGTCGAGAGGTTCTTGAAGACCGCCGCGAAGGTGCCGTCGCCGCGACCCTTGCGGATGCCCGCGGAGCCGTCGTTGCGGACGAAGATCAGGTCCGCCTTGCCGTCGCCGGTGACGTCCGGGGTCACGACCTGCTCACGCGTGGTGCTGCCGAACGTCGTCGACGTCCTGGTGGAGTCGAAGCCGGCGAAGCCGCCGGTACGCATCGTGAACACGCGTCCGTCCGACTTCCGTCGCGCGACGAGGTCGGAGTGGCTGGTGCCGGCGATGTTGGACTCCAGGTCGCGGCCGGCCCAGCTCTTCTGCAGGCTCGCGGCCAGCGTACGGATCTGGGGGATCGCGTCGTAGAGGTTCTGGCCCGGGCACAGGGTCTGCCCGGCGTCGCGGTGGCCCTTGATCGCGTGCGAGAACGTGGTGCCGTTGATGTCGACGTTCGTCGCGCCCGCGCTGACGCCGTGGAGCGAGAGCTTCCAGGCGAAGAGGGCGCCGTACGCCTGGATCAGCTCCGGCGTCGGCTCGACGGTCTCGAAGTTGCCGAGCGCGGAGGCGGCGAAGCTGTCGGTGTTGTAGCCGGAGGTGTGGGCGCCCTCGACCGGCATCGCGACGCCGCCGTTGCGGCCCTCCCAGATCCGGCCGAACTTGTCGATGAAGAAGTTGTAACCGACGTCGCGCCAGCCGTTGGTCTGCACGTGGTAGGCGTAGATCCCCTGGATGATCGAGGGGACGTCGGCCTCGGTGTAGTCGTTGGTGCCGGCGGTGTGGTGGACGAAGCCGCCGTGGATCGTGCGGTACGTCGGTGGAACGTCCTCGCGGATCGACTCGTCCGCGCCCCACTGGGCGCGGCTGTAGATCGTCGGGCTCGGGGTGTAGCTGCCGGCCGCGAGGTTCAGGTCGGCGTCCGTCTTCTTCTTGTGGGTCGACGGGGCCTTGGTGGTGCCGTCGTCGGTGTCGATCGCCGGAAGCTCCTCGACGGTGTCCTCGGGCTTACCGGGTTCGATGACCGCGAGCTCGAGGTCATCGGGGAGTTCGGCGTCCGCCGGGACGACCAGCCGGGTCTGGACCTTGTCGACGTGACCGACGAGGAACTCACGGGTGCCCTCGCGGTTGCCCTTCGCCTCGGCGCTGCCCGCATCGGGGGCGTGCTCGTCGAGGTGGACCTCCATCGGACGCCACTTCGACCACGCGCCGTCGCTCTTGGTGCGGACCTTGGCCCTGACGGCCTCGGTGTCGATGTCGCTGCCGGGTGACCAGGTCATCCCGACGACGCCGAAGCCGGTGACGTCCTGGGGGACGCTGGTGAGGATGGTCCTGCGGGGCTTGGTCACCAGCGTCGTGCCGTCGGTCTCCTCGCCGGCGCTCGTGGTCAGGTCGATCTCCTCGACCTGAGCCTTCACGGGCCCTTCCGGGAGCGTCGACGGCTTCGACGAGGCGGCCTGGAAGGCGGCAAGGGAGCCGGTCGTGCTCGATCCGGGACGGGCGATGTCGAGGTCCAGCGTCGCCGGAAGCGCGACCGCGGTGGCGGCACCGATGACGAGGATGGTGCCGGAGAGAGACGCGATCGTGGCGCGTCGGGGCATCGAAGCCTCCGAGGGGGAAGTGAAGACGGGCTGACGAAACCTATACCCCCGCGGGGTGGGGTGTCTCACCTATATCGAGGTGTCGCGCAGCTCCGTCTTCAGGACCTTGCCGCTGGCGTTGCGCGGAAGGCTGTCGACCAGGACGTACGCCCTCGGCTGCTTGTAGTTGGCCAGGCGGTCCTTGAGCCAGGTCGCGATCGAATCGGCGGTCAGGTCGTCGCGTACGACGACGAAGGCCTTGCCCACCTGGCCGAGGCGTGCGTCGGGGACGCCGATGACCGCGGCCTCGACGATGCCGGGGTGGCCGGCGAGGGTGTTCTCGACCTCGGCCGGATAGACGTTGAAGCCGCCGACGGTGAACATGTCCTTGATCCGGTCGGTGATCTTCAGGCAGCCGTGCTCGTCGAGGAAGCCGACGTCGCCGGTGTGGAGCCAGCCGTCCTCGTCAATCGCCTCGGCGGTCGCCTCGGGATTCTCGAAGTAGCCGAGCATGACGTTGTCGCCGCGGATCCAGACCTCGCCGTCCTCACCGGGCTCCGCGTCCTCCCCGGTGGGGGTGACGGTGCGGATCTCCAGCCCCTCGACCGCGGGGCCGACCACCTTGGCCACGTGGGCCGGGTCCTCGCCGGGGCGGGTGGTGGTCGCGACCAGGCACTCGGTGAGGCCGTAGGCGCCCTTGACCTCGTCGATCCCGAGGACGTCGCGCATGTCGGCGAAGAGGCTCTCCGGGACGCTCGCCGCGCCGGCGATCGCGAAGCGCAGCGAGGAGAGGTCGTACGCCTTCAGGTCCTCGTGGTTGATGAGGGTCGTGAAGATCGTGGGGGCGCCGGGGAGGACGGTGATCCGCTCGTCCTGGATCAGCTGCAACGTCTGCGTCGGGGTGTAGGTCGCGATCGGGTAGATCGTGGCGCCCGCGCTGAATGCCGCGAGGAAGCCCGCCTTGTAGCCGAACCCGTGGAAGAACGGGTTGACGATGGCGTAGCGGTCCTCCGGGCTGAGTGCGGCGCCGCGGGCCCAGACGTCGGCGGTCCCGATCGTCTGGCGCTGTGCGCACATCACGCCCTTCGGCTTGCCGGTCGTGCCGGAGGTGAACAGCAGGTCGGCCAGGGTGTCGGGGGTGACGGTCGCCTTGGCGTCCTCGAGGCGCTTGTCGGTGATGTCGTCGCCTCTGGCCAGGAACTCGTCCCAGTCGCCGCCGAGGTCGACGATGGTGAGCAGGTGCTCCGGGAGCGGGCCGGCGTCGTGGAGCATCTGGACGTAGTCGGTGCCGAGGAAGCCGTTGACGGTGATCAGCGCGGTGGCGCGGGAGCGCTCCAGGATCTCGCGCGCCTCATGGCCGCGGTAGCGGGTGTTGAGCGGCACCACGGCCGCCCCGATCGTCTGCGCGCCGAGGGCCGCGACCGGGAACTCCCATCGGTTGGGGGCCCAGATGGCGACGCGGTCGCCGCTGCGTACGCCGCTGGCCAGGAAGGCACGCGCGGCCCGGTCGGTCGCGTCGGCGAGCTCGGCGTAGGTGAGCGTCGTGGTGCCGTCGACGATGGCCGGGTGGTCGGCGTAGGTCTGCTTGGCCTTCTCGATCAGGGCCGAGATCGTGCGGGGGGTCATCCTGGCAAGCGTAGTTGAGCAACTGCTTGTTTGGTAGGCTTCGTCCATGACTGACACGGGGGTTGCGCCGAGAAGGCGGGGGACGGCGTCGGGGTCGTCACGGCGGGCCGAGCTGCTCACGCTGGCTGCCGAGATGTTCGCGACCAAGGGCTTCGCCCAGACGACCGTACGCGACATCGCCGATGCCGCGGGGATCCTCTCGGGCTCGCTCTACCACCACTTCCGCTCCAAGGAAGCGATGCTGACCGAGCTGCTGTCGGGGTTCCTCGACGGGCTCAACGCGCGGTTCACCGAGATCGTCGAGAGCGGGGTCGACCCGCAGGCCGACCTGGACGGACTGATCACCGAGTCGTTCCGGACGATCCACAACGAGCGGCTCGCCGTCGCGCTCTACCAGAACGAGGCGTCCTTCCTGGCGACCGTCGAGGGCTTCGAGTTCGTCGCCGATCGCTCGCGCGACAACGAGGCGCTGTGGATCCGGGTCATCGAGGCCGGCCAGGCCTCGGGCGCCTTCCAGGCGTCGTTGGACCCCGCCTTGACCTACCGGTTCATCCGTGACGGCGTCTGGTCCACCGTCGCCTGGTATCGCCCCGGCGGCCGACACACCCCCGAGACGCTCTCGGAGCAGTATCTGAACCTGCTCCACGCCGGCATCCTCGCGTAGCTTGCTGATCGAGCCATCCCGTCGGTCGCGCAGGCGGCCGCGAGGCTCGGAGGGCAGCACATATCATCGGTGCCGATCAATGGCGCCTAATTGAGTACTTATCAATCTCTATCGGCGGACGTAGCCTTTGTAGGCCCTCCTCGGGTCGTGTTCACAAAGGAGATCCATGACCTTCACGCGCCGTTTCGCGCTGAGACAGGACGCACGTGCCGGGGACGGGACTGACCCGGATCTGCCCGACCACGAGCGGGAGCGACGAGCTCGAAAGGGCCTCTCAGGTGACGTAGTCGTGGGCAGCGACCTCGACGTCCGTCCGCTGGACGGCCGGATCCGACGGTAGCCCCGCGCTCCGCCGGATCGCGAGAACCCACCGCTTCATTGCTCGAAGCATCCGCGCGCTTTCATCGATCGCTACAGCCGACTCCCGCACGACATACGGAGTCGGCACAGAAGGGAATGACACATGTCCAACCACCTCCATCTCGACCGCCGAGGAACCCTCGGCCTTGCGGCCCTCGGCCTGTCGGCGATGGCCTACGGCGCCGCACCTGCTGGTGCGGCTGTGCCCACGCGTGCCCGGCAGCGGAGCGACTCTGCGCTCACGGTCACTCTCCTGGGGACCGGGAGTCCCGTGCCGTCCATCGAACGGATGGGCAACTCGACCCTCGTCCAGGCCGGCGGATACAACCTGGTCTTCGACGGCGGTCGTGGCTTGCCGATCAGGTTGGTACAGGCAGGTCTCCACTGCGGACAGATCGACGGGATCTTCCTGACCCACTACCACTCCGACCACGTCAACGGGGTTGCAGACGCGTGGATGATGGGCTACGTCCCGGCGCTCGGTGCCCGCACCAAGGCGCTCGACCTGTATGGGCCAACCGGTGTCCACCGACTTGCAGCAGGCCTCCGACTGGCGCACGCGGACGACATCCGGGTACGGGTCGCCGACAAGGAGGTCAACCCGGCCGCGGCCGCCTTGGAGTCTCACGAGTCGCAGGTCAACGACGCTGTGGTCTTCAACCGTGACGGTGTGGTGGTCCGGATGTTCGAGGTCGACCACGACAAGGCCGACGCCATCACCCCGGCCGTGGGGTATCGCGTCGACTATCGAGGCCATTCAGTTCTCATCAGCGGTGACACCCGCCCGTGTGAGAACGTCATCAAGTGGGGACGGAGCGTGGACCTGCTCATCCACGAGGTCGCCGATTTCCTGGATCCCACCGACCCGGTGATCCAGGGTGTGTACGAACATCACACGAGCCCCCAGCAAGCGGGCAAGATCTTCGACGCCACACGCCCCCAGATGGCGGCGTACTCCCACATCGTGGCGGGGATCCCGCCGCGGTTCCCTGAGGTTCCCATCGCGACCCTCGTCGATCGGACGCGCGAGAACTACGGTGGCGCGCTGACCGTGGGTGAGGATCTCTTGACCTTCACCATCGACAACTCCGGCATCGACGTGGTGCGCGCGACCGGCTGACGCGGGCCGGTTCTGCTCCTCGCCTGAGATCGCCGAGTCGGCTCGTCCTGACCGCAAACCTCGCCGAGTCGGCTCGTCATGACGAGCCGACTCGGCGCGAATCTTGGTCAGAATGAGCCGACTCGGCGGGCTACGGAACCTCTTTGAAGCGGAGGCCCTTGGGGTCTTCGGCCTCGATGATCTTCAGCTCGTCCGGGGTGGGCTCGCGGGTGAGGGGCGCGTTCGAGGCGTCGATCTCGAAGCCGGTGGCCTCCTGGAGCTCCTCGGGGGTCACGCCGGGGTGGATGGAGTCGACCTTGACGAGACCGGCGTCGTCGTAGCCGAAGACGGCGAGATTGGTGACGATGACGCCGAGGTCGTGGAAGCGGCCGGCGGTGCCGACCGCGCGGTCGTTGCCGACGCCGCTGGCGACGTCGACGCGGTCGACGAAGACCCGGGCGGAGTGCTTGGCGACCCAGTAGTCGACACGGTGGTTGACGGTGTTGCCGGGGGCGCCGCGTACGCCGATCAGCTGGCGCTTCGGCTGGCGCCAGTCGCCGATCGAGGAGATGTTCTGGTTGCCGTGCCGGTCGATCTGGCTGGCGCCCATCATCGAGTGCCGGCGGCCGCTGGCGACGATGTCGAAGATGCTGCGGAACGGGACCCAGGCCTCGGGGGTGCCACCGGCGGCCGCGGTCTTCAGCAGCGGCGGAGCCTCGGACATCATGAACGCCTCGCCGTCGCTGAGCGCGAGCTCGGGGGTGTGGGTGGCCTTGGCCAGGCGTACGCCGATGGCCGGGACGATCCCGACGGCGTGGGCGAGCACCTCACCGGAGCCCTGGAAGGCGTCGGAGACGGCGGCGACGCAGATGTCTGCTCGGCTGATCGTCTGCATGGTCACAGGTAACGCTCCTCGAACTCGATCCAGGCGTTGTCGGTCTCAGGGTCGGCCTTGGCCGCGGCGACGTACGCCTTCTGGAACTCTTCGTCGCGGCCGTAGTCGGGCTCGCAGGTGGTGAAGTGGGCACCGCCGGGCGCCTCGACGACGTGGTTGACGAAGATCCGGGGGACCAGGAGGGTCTGCGGCGGGGCCTTGGCGGTCAGGTCGTCGGTGGAGACGATCTGCTCGACCGACATGATCGTGGTGTCCGCGGCCATCGCGAAGAGGTCGTCGAAGTAGGGGTCCGGGCCGAGGTACTGGCCGTTGCCGGCCGCGTCGGCGCGGTTGAGGTGGATCAGCGAGACGTCGAGGCGGAGGCCGGGGACGGCGACGTACTCCTCGTCGTCGTAGGGCGACTTCACCGTCTTGAGGTCCGGGTTCATCGCCATCACGTCGCTGCCGAGGCCGGCCCGGATCGGCTGGAAGGAGAGCCGGTTCGCGCCCGCGCGCAGCCCGGCGACGAACATGCCCTCGTCGTACTCGCTCGTCTCCGGGATCTCGCCGCGCTCGCGGGCACGGGTGAAGTTGGGGTCGAGCGGGATCGAGTCGAGGCTGACGAAGCCGTAGACCAGCTTGCGGATCCTCCCCGCGCGAGCCAGCAGGCCGACGTCGGGGCCGCCGAACGCGACCACGGTGAGGTCGGTGATGTCGCTGCGGAGGATCTCCTTGACCAGCGCCATCGGCTTGCGGCGCGAGCCCCAGCCGCCGATCCCGATGGTCATCCCGGACTCGAGCTTGCTGGCGACCTCGGTGAGAGGCAATGTCTTGTCGAGCGGGGTCTTGTTCACGTGTCTCCTCGGAAGAGCTGGGCGGTGGCGTGAGCGCGCTTGAAGTAGAGGTGGGCGTCGTGCTCCCAGGTGATCGCCACGCCGCCGTGGAGCTGGATCATCTCGGCTGCTACCTGCGAGAACGCGTCCGAGCACCAGGTCTTTGCGGCTCGGATGAGCTGTCGGTCCGGCGTGGGCTGGGTCAGCTCCCAGGCCGCCGCCCAGCTCATCGTCCTGGCCGTCTCGACCTGCACCAGCAGGTCGGCGCAGCGGTGCTTGAGCGCCTGGAACGAGCCGAGCGGGCGGCCGAACTGGTGGCGCTCCTTGAGATAGCCGACCGTACGCTCCAGCGCCTCGCGCGCGGCCCCGGCCTGCAGGGCGGTCATCATGGTGGCGCCGACGGTGGTGACGTACGCGGGGTCGACCGTGCCGATGGGACGGCCGGGGTCGTCGACGGTGACCGTCGCGAACCGCCAGGTCGGGTCCAGGGCCGGGGTCGGGGTGACCGTGGCCGTCGCCGGGTCCACCGTGTGGGCCTGGTCGCCGCGCAGCACGAGAAGGATCTCCGCGCCGGACGCGTCGATGACGACATCCGATCCCGGGACCACGACCGCGGCGGTGGCCCCGCCGGCGATCCGCTCGAGGAGCGCGCCGGCCTCGGGCGTCCCGGCGGCGGTCAGGACCTGGGTCGCCAGCAGGGTGCCGACGAACGGCGAGGGTGTGAGCGCGGCGCCGAGCTCCTCGAGGACGAGATGGGCCTCGATGTAGGAGCAGCCGACGCCTCCGTACGTCTCGGGGATCGCCAGCGCGGTCACCCCGATCTGCTCGGAGAGCGTCTGCCACAGAGCGGTGTCGTAGCCCTCGGGCGCCGCGATCGCCGCCCGCAGATCCGTCGTCGTGGAGCGTTTGGCGATCGCGGTGTGAACCGTCGCCACCAGGTCGGTTTGCTCCTCGGTGAGCGCGAACCTCATCGGCTCTCCACCAGGGACTCGAGGATCCGGGCGCGGTGCTCGGCGGGCGTGCCCCAGGCGCCGACGAGCGCGCGGACCTTGAGGATCCACAGGCTCAGGTCGAACTCCCGGGTGTACCCGATCGCGCCGTGGACCTGGAGCGCGGTGCGCGAGGCGAGGTACGCCGCATCCCCTGCCGCCACCTTCGCCGCCGAGACCGCCCGCGCCGCCGTCGGTGCCTCGGCGTCGATCTCGACCGCCGCGTTGTGGACCAGCGGGGCGGCGAAGTCCAGGGCGACGCGTACGTCGGCGAGCAGGTGCTTCACGGCCTGGAACTCGCCGATCGGCCGCCCGAACTGAGTCCGCTGCTTCACGTACGCGACCGTGTCGTCGAGCAGCCTCAGGCCCGCGCCGAGGAGCTGGGCCGAGCAGGCGAGGGTGCCGACCTCGAGGGCGGGCTGCGCGTCGACCGTCGAGATCTCCTCGCCCGCGGTGATGTCGAAGAGCCGGCGGGTCGGGTCGACGGACTTCCGCTCGACTCCGAGGACCGCGTGGTGGAGGGTCGCGGAAGGGACTGTGTTGGTTTCGACACCGGCTCGCTGGGGAGCGTCGCTGGTCGAGCCGCCGGAGCCGCTAGGCGGAGGCGTGTCGAGACCAACACGGTCGCTGACCGCGTACGTCTGCTCGGAGATGTCTGCATCCAGGGCCCGAGCTGCGGAGGCGACCGAGATGATCGCTTCGCCAGAGGCCACCCGTTGGAGGATGTCCGAGTCCGGCGTCCGCGCGAGGAGTCCGGGCGCGACGGCGACGGACTCGATCCACGGTCCAGGGGTGCCGTGATAGCCGAGCCGCTCGAAGGCGACGGTCAGATCGACCGGGGTCGCTCCCACGCCCCCGTGCTCCTCCGGCACGAGCAGCCCGGTGACACCGAGCTCTGCGAGCCGCTGCCACAGCTTCAGCCCGGCAGAGTGGTCACCGGTCGCCCAGGCGCGCGCGGCCGCAGGGACCTCCGCGGCGCCGAGCAGGTCGTCGAGTGCTTCGGAGAAGGCATGCTGCTCCGGCGTACGTCCGAATCTCATCGGCCACCTCTCGGCAGGCCGAGCACGCGCTCGGCGACGATGTTGCGCTGGATCTGGTTGGTGCCGGCGTAGATCGGGCCGGAGAGGGAGAAGAGGTAGTCGTCGACCCAGGGACCGGAGAGCTCGGCGTCGGCGCCCAGCAGGGACAGCGCGGTCTCGTGCAGCGCGAGGTCGAGGTCGGACCACCACAGCTTGTTGATCGAGCCCTCGGCGCCGACCGAGCCGCCGGACTCGACGTGGGTGACGGTGCCCCAGGTGTAGAGGCGGTACGCCTCGGCGCCGATCCAGGCGTCGACCACCTGATCGCGCAGGTGCGGCTGCGGGTCGATCTTCCATAGGTCGAGAAGACGGTCGGCCGCGGCGCAGAACCGCCCCGGAGAGCGCAGCGACAGCCCCCGCTCGTTCCCCGCGGTCGACATCGCGACCTTCCAGCCGTCACCGACGCCACCGAGCACGTCCTCGTCGGCCACGAAGACGTCGTCGAAGAAGATCTCCGCGAAACCCGGCGTCCCGTCGAGCTGGTCGATCGGACGGACGGTGACGCCGTCGGCGTCGAGCGGAAAGAGGAAGTACGTCAGGCCTCGGTGCCGCTCCGCCTCCGGGTCGCTCCGGAAGAGGCCGAAGCCGCGGTCGGCGAAGGGTGCCCGGCTGCTCCAGGTCTTCTGTCCGTTGAGCCTCCAGCCTCCTGCGTCCCGGGTCGCGGTCGCGCGGAGCGAAGCCAGATCGGACCCCGCCTCGGGCTCGGACCACGCCTGCGCCCAGACCAATGTGCCGTCGGTCATGTCGCGCAGGTAGCGCTCCTTCTGGGCCTCGGTCCCGTGCCCGAAGATGATCGGCGCGAGCAGCGAGATGCCGTTCTGGCTGATCCTGGTCGGGGCGCCGGCGAGGTAGTACTCCTCCTCGAAGACGACCCAATCGGTCAGCGCGGCGTCCCGGCCGCCGTAGATCTCGGGCCAGGTGACGACCGACCAGCGCCCCGACGCCAGCGTGCGCTCCCACTCCCGGTGCGCCGCGGCCCCCTCGGCGGTGTCCATCGACGGCAGCCGTCCGGGGTTGTTGGCGGCGAGCCACTCACGAGCCTCGAGCCGGAAGGCCTCCTCGGCCTCGGTGAACTCCAACGTACTCATCGCGCTCCTCGGTCCGTGTAACACGTCGTTCGTAGGACTATCCGGTCGTTCAGATAGGGCGAGTAGTCCGACGAACAGCGTGTTACAGCTCGCCGGCCCGGCACACCACGCTCGAGGCTCACGACTTCATCGACCTCGCGTTCATCCCAGCGAGCGAGTCCTTGCCGACCTCGGCGTTGTGGGCATGGGCGGCGTGGTGGAGGCCGAAGACGGAGTCCATCCCGGCGCGCATGCCCATCAGATCCTCGGCCTGATTGACCGCCTTCTTCGCCAGCGCCAGCCCCAGGCGCGGCATCTCGGCGATCCGCTCGGCGAGGGCGAGCGTCTCGGTCTCGAGGTCGTCGCGGCGTACGACATGGTTGACCATGCCCCAGCGCTCGGCCTGCTCGGCGGAGAAGCGGCCGCCGGTGAAGAGCATCTCCTTGGCGGCACGGGGGTTGGTGACCCACGGGTGGGCGAAGTACTCGACCCCGGGGATGCCCATCTTGACCACCGGGTCGGAGAAGAAGGCGTCGTCGGAGGCGACGATGAAGTCGCAGGACCAGGCCAGCATCAGGCCGCCGGCGATGCAGGCTCCCTGCACCATCGCGATCGTCGGCTTCGGCAGCTCGCGCCAGCGGCGGCACATGCCGAGGTAGACCTCGGACTCGCGCGCGAAGCGGGAGTCGACGCCCTCCTTGCCGACGTGGTCCCACCACATCACGGCCTTGCGCTCGAAAGTCTCGTCGATGTCGCGGCCCGGGGTGCCGATGTCGTGGCCGGCGCAGAAGTGCTTGCCGTTGCCGCCGAGGACGATCACCTTGATCTCGTCGTCGTTGGTCGCTCGCGTGAATGCCTCGTCGAGTGCGTAGGTCACCTTCGAGTTCTGGGCGTTGCGGTATTCGGGGCGGTTCAGCCGCACCACCGCGACGGGTCCGTGGGTCTCGTACGTCACGACGTCCTCACTCATGCCGCAGACGCTACCAAACAAGTGCTTGGTTTGGAATGGCGATTGAACGCCTCGCTATACTGACGCATCAGTAATCCATCAGTAAGGAGACGCATGGCGCCGCGGACAGTCACAGGCAGTGCTCGGCTCGGAGAATTGATCAGGGAGAGACGCGACGAGCTCGGACTGACGATCGAGGAGGCTGCTCGAGCGGGAGGCGTTGGGAGCGAGTCTTGGCGGCGTTATGAGGGTGGTGCATCGATCAGGCAGGACAAGGTCCGTGGCATCTGCAAGGCGCTCAGGTGGCGTACGCTCCCGGCGGTCGATGATGCGGGTGAAGAGTCTGTCGATGCTGATCGACGGCTGAATGTCGAACTTGCAGACGCGGTAGACCAGCACGCATCTTGGATGGTTGATGCCATCGGCCCGGATGGCGTCCTGGTGTTGTCCTACGGGCTCGAGATCAGCCTTGACCAGATTCGGATGGACCTCGATGAGCTAGCCCGTCGTCCCCGAGGTGCGCACCTGGGTGAGATTCCTGGAAGTCTGTTGCTGGATGATCTCCCGGAGCAGTGGGTCACTCATTACGACTATGAGTTCGTCTACCGGTTCCGGTGCACGATCGAGCGGCTGCGTCTACGGGCAGTTCATGATCTCGGCTGGGACGGCACGGGTGGGTACGTGCGCTCGGTTGCAGATGACATTGCCCTGTACATCGTGATGGAGACGGGGGCGGGGGCCGTGGGACTCGTGCACGAGGAGAACGAGACGGAGGTCGAACACGACTGGCTCGACTGGTACTACCAGCTCAATGGCGAGGACGACCGAACCGTGCCGGCGCTCTATTCTTCACTCCCCTACCTCAAGGCGGATGCACTCTTTATACGAGAGGGAAGTGATCTGCACTTTGACCGCTGGTTCAACGACGATGATGCCCTCTTGCCGTTCCTCTAAGAGTGTTGTCGGTGACCTCTCGAATGTTCTCCAGCTCAAGATTCCCATGCGGTGAGAAGATCGTCGGCAGACCAGATCGCGGCTAGGTCCAGATCGGTGGTACCGCCGGCCGGGCACACCCCGACCAGGGCGGTCGAGTCCGTGAACCCGGGGACCAAGGCTGCGTCTCGACGGAGTTGGTCGCTGTCGTGGCGGTTCAGGGGCTTGTTGTCTCGCCACTTGATCGTGCCGACGAAGCTGATCTCCTTGGCCGGCCGAGAGTCGGTCGCGACCAGATCGATCTCGGGATTGTTCGTGCGGGGCCACCAGCCGCCCACGTGGCGTACGTTGGGCCAGTCTTCATGGTGAAGCCGCTGGACCGAGTCGCGTACAACAGCCTCGATGGCTCGGCCGCGCCACGTGCTGTAGCTCGTGCGGATCTGTTGCAGCACGCCTTTCGGCCGGCCGGCCTCGATGTCAGCCAATCCCTTTTCGAGAAACGCAAGGTGGAATCGCAAACCTGGATCGGCGACCCGAAAGCGCCGATCCTTCGGGGCGGTCCTGATTGAGAGCGGCTCGTCAGCAGCAATCACTCGACGGTCGAGGAGTCGATTGATCGTCGAGGTCAGGGTCTGCGGATGGGGGGTGCTGGGGCCTTCGAGGGCTCGCTGGACGTTGGTAAACGTGCGCTCGCCCTGTCCGCCGATAGCGGTCAGCACCTGGCGCGCCAGCGATCCTTCGCTGAACTCGGAGTCGAGGATCCGAGTGCCGTTGACAAGCAGAGCGCTCGTCTGACGCTCCAGACTGTCCTGGAGGAAGGCATCAAGCGTCGATCCGGGCTCCCACTCCTGGGCGACGAGCGGTTGGCCACCGGTCACAAGGTACGCGTCGAATGCCTCGATCCCGGCTGTCTGGGTCATCGTGGCGATGTCGTGGGGATTGAGTTCACGGAGGATCATCTCAGTGGCTCGGCCGTAGAACGGCTGGTCGGCCTGGGTGATTCGTTCCATCATGCTGATGTCGCTGCCGAGCAGAATCAGCAAGACGGGCTTGCGGGACAACTCGAGGTCCCATGCGCGCTGTAGTTCGCCCGCGCCGCCGGGGATGGCTTCCAAGAGCCAAGGGATCTCATCGAGAACGACGACCGATGGATTGTCTTCGGGTAGGAGGTCGGCAAGATTGGTCAGTGCCTCAGTGAGTGTCGCTGCGGTCAATCTGCTGGCGAGCCCTGCTCCAGGCAATGATGAACGCGCAATGGCACGGTGGAAGGTTGCGAGCTCTTGGGTGAGCGGGGCTCCTCGGGACGCTTGAAAGTGGACGTACGGCGCCCCGGTCCGGGTGGCGAACTCCGAGGCGAGACGTGACTTGCCGACGCGCCGTCGGCCGCGGATCATGACCGCGATTCCGCGGTCCAGCCGTTTGCCGCGTGATACGGCGTCGAACTCGGCCTGCAATGCGGCCAACTCGCGGCGTCGTCCGATGAACATCTGCTCCTCCTAGGGATACTTCAGTTCAACATAGTATAGGCGGGTGAAGTATTCTGTTGCGCTACCAAACAAGTGCTTGGTTTGGTAGGTTGTCCGGCATGGACCTGACCTACTCCGCCGAGGACGAGGCGTTCCGTGCCGAGGTGCGCGAGTGGCTGGCCGACCATCTGGTCGGCGAGTGGGCCGCGCTGCGCGGCACCGGCGGGAACGGCCGCGACCACGAGTCGTACGAGGGGCGGCTGGCGTGGAACCGCTACCTGTCCTCACACGGGTGGACCTGTCTGGGGTGGCCCGAGGAGCACGGCGGGCGCGGCCTGCCGCTGTTCCAGCAGGTGATCTTCCATGAGGAGTACGCCCGGGCGGACGCCCCGGTCCGGATCAACCATCTCGGTGAGGAGCTGCTCGGCCCGACCTTGATCGCCCATGGGACCGACGCCCAGAAGGCGCGGTTCCTGCCGAAGATCGTGGCCGTGGAGGAACTGTGGTGCCAGGGCTACTCCGAGCCCGGCGCGGGCTCCGACCTGGCCGGCGTCCGGACCCGGGCAACGCTGGACGGCGACAGATGGGTCGTCGACGGCCAGAAGGTCTGGACGTCGAACGCCCACCTCTCCGACTGGTGCTTCGTGGTGTGCCGGACCGAACCGGGATCGTCACGGCATCACGGGCTGTCCTATCTGCTCGTGCCGATGGCGCAACCCGGCGTCGACGTACGCCCGATCGAGCAGCTCACCGGCACCTCCGAGTTCAACGAGGTCTTCTTCGACGGCGCCGTCACCGACGCGGACCTGGTGGTCGGCGAGCCGGGCGACGGCTGGAAGGTCGCGATGGCGACCCTCGGGTTCGAGCGCGGGGTCTCCACGATCGGCCAACAGGTCGGGTTCGCGCGCGAGCTGGAGACGGTCGAGGAGGCCGCGCGAGCGAACGGCGCCATCGACGACCCCGGCATCGCCTCCCGACTCAGCCAGGCCCACGTCGGGCTGGAGGTGCTCCGGCTGCACGCGCTGCGGACCCTCTCCGCGTACGACTCCGGCTCCTCCGGCCCCGAGGCGAGCGTCTCCAAGCTGCTCTGGGCCCGGTGGCACCGCGACCTCGGCGAGCTGGCGATGGACGTCGTCGGGCTCGCCGGGCTGACCACCGGCGAGGACTACGCCCTCGACCGGCTCCAGTCCCTATACCTCTTCTCCCGCGCCGACACGATCTACGGCGGCTCGGACGAGATCCAACGGAACATCATCGCCGAGCGCGTGCTCGGCCTGCCCAGAGAACCACGCAGAGAGGCCCGTGCATGAAGCCGGAACAGCCAACCCCCGCGTACGTCCCCGGCCACTCGCTCCTGGAGGGCCGGGTCGTCGTCGTGACCGCCGCCGCCGGTGCGGGGATCGGGGCGGCGGTGGTGCGGAAGGTGCTCGAGGAGGGGGCCAAGGCGGTCGTCGTCTCGGACACCCACGAGCGACGGCTCAAGGAGTCGCGCGATGCCCTCGCCGAGGAGTTCGGGGAAGACCGGATCACGGCCGTGACCTGCGATGTCACCCAGGAGGACCAGGTCCAGGCGCTGCTCGACGCGGCTGAGCCGTACGGCGGTGTCGACGTGATGATCAACAACGCCGGCCTCGGCGGGACCGCGTCGGTGCTGGAGATGACCGACGACCAGTGGGGGAAGGTTCTCGACATCACTCTGACCGGGACGTTCCGGTGCATCCGGGCCGTCGGGCAGCGGTTCGTGGCCGCCGGGAAGCGCGGCGTGATCGTCAACAACGCCTCCGTCATCGGCTGGCGAGCCCAGGAGGGGCAGGCGCACTACGCCGCCGCCAAGGCCGGCGTGATGGCGCTGACCCGCTCCGCCGCCGCCGACCTCGCGCCGCACGGGATCCGCGTCAACGCGGTCTCGCCGTCGCTCGCGATGCATCCGTTCCTGGAGAAGGTCACCTCGCCCGAGCTGCTCGTCGAGCTCAAGGGCCGCGAGGCGTTCGGCCGTGCCGCCGAGCCCTGGGAGGTCGCCAACGTCATGGTCTTCCTGGCCAGCGACTACTCGTCCTACATGACCGGCGAGGTCCTCTCGGTGAGCAGCCAACATGCCTAGCAACACCCCGCTGGTCGAGCCGGGAGGCCGCCTGCGGCCGAGCGTGTCGAGACCAACACAGTCCCATCGAGCGCCGCAGGGACCGTGTTGGTCTCGACACGACGTCGCTCGTACCTCACGACGTCGGCTCGACCGACGTGGGTCAAGGAGTCAGAACATTGCCTGAGGCATTCATCATCGACGCCGTCCGTACGCCGGTAGGCAAGCGCGGCGGCGCGCTGGCCGGCCTCCACCCGGCCGACCTGGGCGCCCACTCGCTGGCCGCGCTCGTCGACCGCACCGGGATCGATCCGGGGGCCGTCGACGACGTGATCATGGGCTGCTGCGACACCATCGGCGGCCAGGCCGGCGACGTGGCGCGGACCGCGTGGCTGGTCGCCGGGCTGCCCGACCATGTGCCGGGCGTGACCGTCGACCGGCAGTGCGGCTCCTCGCAGCAGGCGGTGCACTTCGCGGCTCAGGGCGTCATGTCCGGGACGCAGGACCTGGTGGTCGCGGGTGGGCTGCAGAACATGTCCGCGATCCCGATATCGGCGGCGATGCTGGTGGGCCAGCAGTACGGGTTCAGCACTCCCTTCGCCGAGTCGCCCGGCTGGGTGAAGCGCTACGGCGACCAGGAGGTCTCCCAGTTCCGCTCCGCCGAGATGATCGCCGAGAAGTGGGACGTCTTGCGCGAGGACATGGAGGCCTACGCGCTCGCCTCCCACCAGCGCGCGAAGACCGCGATCGCCGAGGGACGTTTCGACCGGGAGATCGTGCCGGTCGGTGACTTCGCCGTCGACCAGTGTCCCCGCGAGACCTCGCTGGAGAAGATGGCCTCGCTGGAGCCGCTCGCTCCCGGCGGACGGATCACCGCCGCCGTCGCCTCCCAGATCTGCGACGCCTCCTCAGCGCTGCTGGTCGCCTCGGCCGCGGCCGTACGCACCTTCGGCCTCACCCCGCGAGCTCGGATCCACCACCTCTCGGTCCGCGGCGACGACCCGGTCTGGATGCTCACCGGCCCGATCGAGGCCACCCGCCATGCGCTGGCCAAGACCGGCCTGTCGGTCGACGACATCGACCTGTTCGAGTGCAACGAGGCCTTCGCCTCCGTCGTCCTGGCGTGGATGAAGGAGCTCGACGTCCCGCATTCCAAGGTGAATGTGAATGGCGGCGGCATCGCCCTGGGCCACCCCATCGGCGCCACCGGAACCCGGCTGATGACGACCCTGCTCAACGAGCTCGAGCGCACCGGTGGCCGCTACGGTCTGCAGACCATGTGCGAGGGCGGCGGTCAGGCCAACGTCACGATCATCGAGCGGTTGTGAGCACGGCTCGCTTCTCGTGTCGCTTCTCGGCGCGTGCTGCGGCGGGGGAGCCGGGGGTGGGGAACCAGCGGTGGATGACCGCGGCCTGACCGGCGGTCCACAGGCCGCTGATGACCCAGTAGACCAGCAGGGCGAGGGGGACGCTGCTGCCGGCCAGGAGCATGCCGCCGGCGGAGATGACCGGCATCATCTCCTGGATCCGGATCATCGACTCGGGCATGTCGGCGCGCACCATGTTGGGCAGGACCCACAGCCGCTGGCTGAGGTAACTGACCAGTGCGGCGGTGGCGGCGAGGCCGAGGGTGATCACCAGATGGGTCGTGTCACCGGAGAGGTAGCCGTGGCCGGTCAGCGGCGCGCCCAGGAAGGTCGCGTTCCCGAGCGAGGCGACCAGCGAGTCGTTCATCACGCCGACCGCGTTGTTCCGGCTGACGTCGGAGAGCAGGTGGTAGAGCGCCAGGAAGATCGGCAGCTGGGCGAAGGCGGCGAGCATCGCGAAGCGGGGTACGCCGTGCTCCTCGTTGATCTTTCGACGCTCCTCCATCATCGCCATCATGTCGGCCTGGCTCGCGCTGCCGGAGGAGTTCTTCTTGGCGTACTTCTTGGTCAGTGCCTGCATCTGTGGACGGGCGCGGGCGGAGGCGTGGGCGGTGCGTACGCCGCGGATCGTCAACGGCAGGAGGGCGAGCCTGACCAGGACGACGACGGCGGCGATGGCCAGCAGCCAGCTGGCGTTGTCGCCCGCGAAGGACAGGACGTGGTGGGCGCCGGCGAGGACGGCCGCGAGGGCGTGCGACAAGGGGGCGAGAACGGACATGGGTGTGCTCCTGAGGTGAGTGGGTAGGTCTGACGGGCTCGCTGGTGGGCGAGCGGTCAGACCTGCTCAGGGGCGCGCGGACGGCGCGGGGAGCACACCGGGTCGGTGACCCGGGCAGCAAGATGATGAGGTCCGTCGGACACGTCCGGCGGGACCGTCGAACGCGCCCTCACCAGGGCGAACGCACTGACGTTGTGAAGCGCTCCGACGGCGACGGCCGCGAGCGCGGTCGAGACGGCGATGGTGAGCAGCGCCTGCTCGGGATCGACGCTCATCAGCGCCGGGAGCATCAGCGTGAAAAGTGCGACGAGCGCGATGCGTACGCGGCTCGTCTCGGTCTTCACGACTCACACTGTACCGATCGTGGTCAACCAGCGCCTCATCTCAGGTCACGGCGCATCAGCACGCGCGGGTGGCCGGCGAGGACCGAGGTGGTGTCGGCGGCCCAGGAGAATCCCGCGGCCTCGAAGTTCTTGCGGATCCCCGCGTACGCCATGGTCAGGTCGACCTTCGCGCCCTGGTTGTCGAGCGGGTAGGCCTCGATGGCCGGGGCGCCGCGGTCGCGCGCGAAGTCGACGGCACCCTCGATGAGCGTGTGCGAGATGCCCGTGCCGCGGTGGCCCGGCCGGACCCGGATGCACCACAGCGACCAGACCGGGAGGTCGTCGACGTGCGGGATCTTCCGGTTGCGGGCGAAGGACGTGTCGGCGCGCGGCGCGACGGCGGCCCAGCCGACGGGCTCCTCGCCGTCGTAGGCGAGCACGCCCAGCGGGCCCTGCTCGAGCAGGCCGCGTACGTGCTCCCCGCGCGCCGGCCCCTGCAGCTCGTTGTTGAGCTTCGACGGGATCCGGTAGCTCAGGCACCAGCACACGCTGGCGTCGGGGCGTTTGGGGCCGACGAGAGCGCGTACGTCCTCGAACACCGTCGCCGGGCGAACCTCGATGGCCATGGGTCCACCCTGAGGCTCAGGCGCGGGTCGCGTCCAGGTGTTTGAGGCGGTCGGCGGCCTGGGCGACGATGCGGTCGACCAGCTCCTCGCAGGTGGGGAGGTCGTCGAGGAGGCCGACGACCTGGCCGCTGGAGAGCATCCCGGCGTTCGTGTCGCCCTCGACCAGGCCAGCGCGGAGCAGCATGGGGGTGTTGGCGGCCAGGACCACCTCGGCCCAGGTGCGGTCGCCGCCGTGGACCATCGCGCGGCCGTCCTTGATCAGGGTGCGCCAGGGGAGGCCGGACATCTGCTGGAACTGCCGGGTGCGCTTGAGCGTGCGCAGCAGCTTCGCGGTGATGCCCTCCTTCTCGAGCGTGTCGATGAACTCGGTGCGGAGCAGGCGGTGCGGCATCCCGTCTGCCTTGGTGGTCACGACGGTGCCGTCGAGGCCGAAGCTCAGGTAGCGCCGTCGGACGTCCTCGGGGACGGCCGAGTCGGCGGTGAGCAGGAAGCGTGTGCCCATGCCGATCCCGGCGGCGCCGTAGGCCATGGCCGCGGCGAGTCCGCGGCCGTCGAAGAAACCGCCCGCGGCGACGACGGGGATGTCGACGGCGTCCAGGACGCTCGGGAGGAGCAGGGTCGTCGGGACCGCGCCGGTGTGGCCGCCGCCCTCGCCGCCCTGGATCATCACCATGTCGGCGCCCCAGCCCGCCACCTTCTTGGCGTGCTTGGCCGCGCCGATCGAGGGCATCACGACGATGTCGTGCTCCTTGAGCTTGCTGATCAGCTCGGGCTTGGGTGCCAGCGCGAAGCTCGCGACCTTCACGTCGTGGTCGATGAGCAGCCGGCAGCGGTCGGGGGCGTCCGAGGCGTCGGCGCGCAAGTTGACGCCGAACGGCTTGTCGGTGCGGCCCTTGACCTCGACGATCGCCTTCTCCAGCTCGACGAGGGTCATCGTGGCCGAGGCCAGGATGCCGAGCGCGCCCGCGTTGGCGGTCGCGGAGACGAGCCGCGGGCCGGCGACCCAGCCCATCCCGGTCTGGACGATCGGGTGGTCGACCCCGGTCAGCTCGGTGAGCCGGGTGCGGAAGGTCTGGGCGGTGCTCATCGGCCATCCTTCACGAAGGCGTCGCGGCGCTCGTCGGCCACGCCGGCGAGGTTGAGCTCGTAGGTGAAGCCCTGCTCGAAGCGGTAGGAGGCGTTCACGTCGACCGGGTCGATGCCGTTGAGTGCGGCCTTGGCCGCGCGGATCACCTGCGGGTCCTTGGCGGCGATCTGTCGCGCGACCTCGAGGGCGGCCTCGTCGAGGTCCTCCCGGGGAACGACCTGGTGGACCGATCCCAGCTCGTGCAGGCGCTGGGCGGTGATGGTCTGGGCGGTGAAGTAGAGCGTACGCAGCATGTGCTGGGGCACCAGACGGCTCAGGTGGGTGGCGGCACCGAGGGCTCCGCGGTCGACCTCGGGTACGCCGAAGAAGGCGTCGTCGCTGGCCACGATCGTGTCCGCGTTGCCGACCAGGCCGACGCCTCCGCCGAGGCAGAAGCCGTTGACCGCGGCGATCACCGGGACCGGACACTCGTAGATCGCCTTGAACGCCGCGTAGCAGCCGCGGTTGGCGCCGAGGATGCCCTCGAACCCCTCGATCTGCTGCATCTCCTTGATGTCGACGCCGGCGTTGAATCCCTTGCCCTCGGCGCGCAGGATCACGACTCGTGCGCCTTGGTCGGCGGCGGCCGTGACGGCGTCGGCGACCTCGAACCAGCCCTTCACCGGCAGCGCGTTCACCGGTGGGTGGTTCATCGTGACGACGGCGATCTGCTCGTCGGTGATCTCGGTGGAGATGCCCATGGTCCGTTCCTAACCTAGCGATTGCTTGGTAGCCTAGCAGTTGCTTGGTTTCTGAACGCAAGACTGAAAGGGACGCCACCATGGCTCGACTGCTCGAAGGCCGGATCGCGATCGTCACCGGAGCGGGGCGAGGCATCGGCCGGGCGCACGCTCTCGAGCTCGCCCGTCACGGGGCGAAGGTGGTCGTCAACGACTTCGGCGTCTCGCTCGCGGGCGAAGGCACCGGAGAGTCGCCCGCGTCCCAGGTGGTCGACGAGATCGTCTCCGCAGGTGGGCAGGCGGTGGCAAACGCCGCCGATGTGGCGGACTTCGCGCAGGCCGAGGCGATGGTGCGACAGGCCATCGAGACGTACGGGGGCCTGGACATCCTCGTCAACAACGCCGGATTCGTACGCGACCGGATGCTGGTCAACACCTCCGAGGAGGAGTGGGACGCCGTCATCCGGGTGCACCTGAAGGGACACTTCGCGACGCTGCGGCACGCGGGTGCGTACTGGCGGGCCGAGTCGAAGGCCGGGCGCCAGCGGGAGGCCCGGGTCATCAACACCTCGTCCGGCGCGGGCCTGCAGGGCTCGATCGGACAGGGCACCTACTCGGCGGCCAAGGCCGGGATCGCCGGGCTGACCCTGGTCGCCGCCGCCGAGATGGTGCGGTACGGCGTCACCGTCAACGCGATCGCACCGGTCGCCAAGACCCGGATGACCGAGGGTGCCTTCGACACTTCCGCGATGGCGCTCCCCGAGGACAACTCACCCGTCGTCGCCTGGCTCGCCTCCGAGGACGCCCGCGACGTCACCGGCCGCGTCATCGAGATCGACGGCCCGCAGATCACCGTCGAGAACGGCTGGGCCCACGGTCCTTCCGCCGACGCCGGCGCCCGCTGGGAGGCCGCAGAGGTCGGGCCCGCTCTCCGCAAGCTGCTCGGTGAGGCCCCGGTCCCCGAGAACGTCTACGGAGCCTGACCCGCCGAGATCGGGCCGGTCCGGCACCTGTAACACGTCGTTCGTAGGACTATCCGGTCGTTCTGATAGGGCGAGAAGATCTACGAACGACGTGTTACAGCTCGACGGCCGCCGCGGCAGGTCAGCCGAGCTCCGCACAGACGGTCGCCGCGATGTCCGCGAGCGGGACGTCGAGCGGTGGGGCGGCGGGGTCGTCGGAGCGGGTGAGGGCGGCGATGACGATCGGGGCGCCGTCGGTGGTCCAGGTGACGCCGACGTCGTTCCTCGATGCGTAGTCACCACCACCGGTCTTGTCGGCGAGCCGCCAGCCGGCGGGAACCCCGGCGCCGAACCTGGTGACGGTCGACTGGTTGGCCAGCATCCAGGTGATCAGCTGGTCCCGGTCGGCGCGGTCGAGGGCGTCGCCGAGGACGAGCTTGGTGTAGGTCTGCGCGATCGCACGCGGCGAGGTGGTGTCGCGCTGGTCGCCCGGGATCGCGCTGTTGAGCTCGGGCTCCCAGCGGTCCAGCCGGGTCACGGAGTCGCCGAGCGAGCGGGCGAAGCGGGTGATGCCGGTGGGGCCGCCGATGAGGTGGAGCAGCTCGTTGGCGGCGGTGTTGTCGGACCGGGTGATCGCCGCCTCGGCGAGCTGCGCGACGGTGAGACCGTTGCGGACGGTGAGCGAGGTGATCGGTGAGTTCACGACGACGTCGGCAGCGTCCCAGGTGAGGCGCTGCTGGAGCGTACGCGCGGGGTGATCGCGCAGGATCGAGGCCGCGAGCAGGGTCTTGAAGGTCGACAGCATCGGGAAGCGCTCGTCGGCACGGTGCTCGATGACGCGGCCGGTCCGCATGTTCCGCGCCCAGACGCCGAGGTGGCGCTGGTGCTTCTGCTCCAGCGCGGCGATCGAAGGGCTGTCGGCGGCGTACGCCACGGAGGCGCTGACTCCGGTCGCGGCGACGGCGGCCGCGGTGGCGGCTCCGCCCAGGAGGGTGCGGCGGCTGAGGATCGGGTTGGTCATGCCGAGCATCGTGACCCCGATGCGGCGACGGCGTCCAAGGACGATCCGGCATGGACGTATGCATCGCCGACATGGGACGAGGTGGGGCCGATCAGCCATCCTGTACGCGTGGACCTACTGCTTCACCTGCGCGGCTTCGCCGCCGTCGCGGACGAGATGAGCGTCTCCGAGGCCGCCCTCGAGCTGGGCGTCGACCAGCCGCTCCTCAGCCGTCGCCTACGTGCTCTCGAGCGGGAGCTCGGGGTGGAGCTGCTCGACCGCACCCGGCGCCAGATCGCCCTCACCCCGGCCGGCACCGCGCTGCTGCCGCGGGCCAGGCACCTGCTCGACCAGGCCGACCATCTGCTGCGGAGCATCCGCCGGCACGACCGGGAGAGCTTCGTGGTCGCGGTGCCGTCCGGCGGCGATCCCGCTCCTCTCGCGCGGTTGGTCGCGCTGCTGGAGGCGGAAGGCGTCGACGTACGCCTCGCGAGCGACAGCGACGAGATCCCGGAGTCGGCCGCCTGGACGGTCGAGGCGTGCGACCCGGATGCGGCCACCTGGCTCACCCCGCTGGGTGCGGCCACCGCTCCCGGGACCGCCAGTGGGCCGGTGTCGCTGAGCTCGCTGCGCCCCCGCCGAGGGGAACGTACGCAGCTGCTGGCCCTCCCGCGAGACCTCGACGACCCCGCCGGCCGGCTGCGACGGCTCGCGGATCGCGCCGGCATCGGGCCGGCCACGCTGCGTCGAGCCCCGCACCAGCTCGCCGTGGCCGAGACGATGGCGGGACGCGCGAGCCTGGTCTGTGCGCAGCATGAGGCGGTGACGTACGGACTGAGCTGGTCGCCCTTCGTCGACCAGGTGCCGCGCGGTCATCGGCTGGTCGAGCAGCCACCGCCGCCCGGACCGCTGGCGGCCGGCCCCGTACGAGAGCAGGCGCTCGCCCTTCTCGGCGCGTGCGTCGGTGCACCCGAGGACGGGCGCGGATGAGTCCGCTCGTCGGCAGCGACCGCGGCCTGATCGACCTCGCCGAGGCCACCGCCGAGCGCTTCCAGGAGCTTCGGGTCCGGGTCGCCTTCCTCGCCCGCGACATCGACACCGGCCACGAGATCGGGGTCGGCGGAGACCGGCCGATGCCGCTGGCGTCGGTGGCCAAGGTGCCGCTCGCCCTGGTCGTGGCGGACCGGATCGCCCGCGGCGAGATCGACGGGGGCGCGATGGTGACGCTGACCGCGGCGGAGCGGAGCTACGGTCCGTACGGCATCTCGGCCTTCGCCCACGACGCGACCTGCTCGGTCGCCGACCTGATGCTGATGATGCTCGGCCTCAGCGACAACGCCGCCGCCGACGCGCTCTTCGACAGGGTCTCGCCGCGCGAGGTCGACGAGCAGCTCGCCGAGTGGGGCGTGGAGGGGTTGCGGGTGCGGCACCGGATGCAGCCGATGTACGACTACGCCACCCGCGTCGCCGGTCCCGACTTCGCCCTCGCCACCCAGCTCGCGGTCGAGGGTCGTCGGCCGGGTGGCCGGCACGTCATCGACTCGCTCGACGTCGAGCGCGCGACGGTAGGCTCGCCGCGCGCCTGCGTCGACCTGCTCGAGCGCGTCTGGCGCGACGAGGTCGCCAAGCCCGAGGCGACCGAGCTGGTACGTCGGCTGATGGGCAAGCAGGTCTTCACCCATCGGATCGCCGCCGACCTGCTCGCCGACGACATCCACCTCGCCGGTAAGACCGGCGGGTTCCTCACCCTGCGGCACGAGATCGCCGTCGTCACCCACCCCGGCGGCCGTGTCGCCATCGCCGTGCTCACCGACTCCGACCGCACCGCCCGGATCCAGAACGACGTCGACCTCGCTATCGCCGCCACCGCCCGCGACGCCGTCGAAGCCCTCGCCTCCCGCCACCCCTGAGCCGAGCCGTCACCCACGTCGGCCGAGACGTCGCTCCCGTCGGCCGAGGTGGCACACCGATGCCACCTCGGCCGACGCACCTGACGCCTCGGCCGACCGGGGCGACGCCTCGGCAAAACCAGATGGCAACCACCCGTTCTCGGTGGTGGAATTGGCCGGTGCCCGCCCTGCCCGGATTCATCAACAACCTCATCCCGCCGACGCCGTTGTCGAAGCGTCTGGCGACCCAGTCGCTGCTCTTCGCGGCGGGGGACGGGACCTTCAACACCGCGTCGGCGTTCTACCTGGTCGCCTTCGTCGGTCTGAGCCCGGCACAGATCGGTGTGGGGCTGACGGTCGCCGGGATCGCGAGCTTCCTCACCGCCTACCCGATGGGCCGGCTGGCCGACTTCATCGGCCCGAAGCGGATCTGGGCGATCGGCGCGCTGATCAGTGCGCTGATGTTCGCGACGATGCCGTTCATCCACGGCTTCTGGGCCTACCTGGCGGTCATCGTCGTCTTCGAGGTGGTCAACAATGCCGGCGGCGCCGGCCGGAATGCGTACGTCCTCGATGTGCTTCCCGACAAGGAGCGGGTCGAGACGCAGGCGTTCATGTACTCCAGCCTCAACCTCGGCTTCACCATCGGTGCCCTGATCGCCGGCATCGCGCTCGCGCTGGACACCGACACGGTCCTCAAGTGGGGCGTGCCGTTCTTCGCGCTGGCCATCGGGATCGCCAACTCCGTCTGGATCACCCGGCTGCCGAGGGCGCCTCACGACGAGCGCCGCGCGGCCGGCGAGGTCACCGAGAAGCTGCCCGGCCCCGGCGCGCTGCGCAACGTCGGCTGGCTCCTGGTGACCACCTTCACCGGCACGCTGTGGAGCAACCAGGTCCTGCTGCACACCGTGATCCCGCTCTGGCTGGTCGAATACACCGACTCCCCGCGCTGGCTGCTGGCCTGGCTCTTCGCGACCAACACGGTGCTGTGCATCATCCTCCCGGCCTACACGTCCAAGGGTGTCCGCAACGTACGCGACGCGTTGCGCCGGGTGTGGTGGAGCAGCGGGTTCTTCGTCGCCGCCTGCGCGATCACGCTGGTCACCCACGACACCCGCGGGTTCCTCACCATCTTCCTGGTCTGGCTCGGCCACGTCGCCGTGACCGGCGCCGAGCTGGCCATCGGCTCCGCCTCGTGGGCCTTCCAGGCCGAGCTCATGGACCCCGACCGACGGGGTGAGTACGAGGGTGTCGCCGGCATCGGCCGCCAGCTCGGCGGCGCGTGGGCGCCGGCCCTGTTCACCTTCCTCGCGATGGGCTGGCACCCCGACTTCTACAGCGGCGCCGGCTGGATCGTGATCGGCGCCATCGTCGTCGCCGCTGCCGCCGCCATGGGGCCCTCGACCAGGTTGGCCGTACGTTTCAAGCAGACGCACTTCCCCCGCGAGGACGAGCCGGAGCCGGCCGTCGCCTAACTCAGGATCGTCGCGATCCGGTCGCCGAGATAGGGGGCGAGGGTGGCGGCGTAGAGCGGCGAGACGTGGAAGCCGTCCTGATAGACCTCCAGGTTCCCGACGACGGGGGAGCAGGTGTCGGGCTCGCAGAAGTAGTCGGTGAGGTCGACGCGATGAGCGTTCGAGGTCAGTCGAACCGCGCCGGCGGAGCCGTCGTCGCGTACGACCCGGTCCCGGTCGCGCGCACAGGCCGACCGCGCGGCGAGGCCGGCGTCGTCGACGCACGGCTGGACCACACGTGCGAACCGGGTGGTGCTGCCCTCGAAGATCGGGCTGTCCTGGATCGCGATGACCGGCACCGACGGGTCCGGCCGGCTCGCCCAGGCCTCGGCAAGACCACGACTGAGCGCCTCGCCGGGCCTCTCGTCACCCCGCGACTCCACCGAGATCTGGCTGGAGTGGATGACGAGGTACGCGTCGATCCCCTGCTCCTCGGTGAGGTAGGTCGCGAGCCGTGACTTCCACTCCCTGCACAGCTCGACCGTGGTCGCAGGAGCCCCGACACGGTCCCGCGCGTTCCAGTGGCAGCCGGCGCGGCTGGCGACGTCGATGCGCCAGCCGCGCCGCTCGGCGATCTCGCGGTAGGCGGGGACGAGCTGGTGGTTGTGCGAGTCGCCGATCGCGAGGAGACGACGGGAGTAGCCCTTGGAAGGCCCGAGCGTGCAGACCTTGAACCGCACCGGCCGCTCCTTGTTGGACCAGCAGCTCGACCCGTCGGGCGCCTGGTAGCCGAGACTGGCGTCGAGCAGCCGGTCCGGACCCTCGCAGCCGGCGGTCGCGGGATCCAGGGCGGCCGCGCCGATGCAGCCGGCGTACGTCTTCGCGGCCGCGACGGCGGCCGCTCTCGCCGCGGTGTCCTGGCGCTCGACAACGATGGCGCCCGCGATCGTCGTGCCCGCGACCAGCGAGAGCACGACCGGGATCGCCACGAGGCGACCGACGCCGGAGCTGTGCGGTCCGAGGCGCGTGACCGGCACCTCGACGTACCGGTGGGTGAGCCAGGCCAGGACCACCGAGGCCGAGAGCACCACGACCGCGGCGAGGAGCGTGGTCCGGGTGGCGTACGTCCAGCTCAGCCACGCCACGAGCAGCGGCCAGTGCCACAGGTAGAGCGGGAAGGAGATGTCCGCGACGAACCGCAGCGGCCTCACCGCGAGGAGCCGCTGCGGCCCCCACCGGACTGCCGACCCGGAGCCGATCACGACCAGCAGCGCCCCGCCGACCGGCCACAGCGCCCACGGGCCGGGGAAGAGCGCCGCGCCGTCCAGCACGAACCCCGAGCTCGCGACGAGCAGCAGCCCGACCCAGGCGAGCACCGGGCGCGCGGCCCCCGGAGGGCGGAGACGATCGAGCCCGAGCGCCAGCAGCGCCCCGACGCCGAGCTCCCAGAAGCGCGCCCCGGTGTGGAAGTACGCCACCTGCTGGTCGGCCATCCCGAGTCGCCAGGCGAAGACGAACGAGGTGACCGTCGCCAGAGCCACGACCACCGCCAGCGCCACCCGGAGGCGCGCTCGCGCCACCCACCAGACCCCCATCAGGACCATCGGCCAGACCAGCAGGAACTGTCCCTGCACCGCCAGCGACCAGAAGTGCTGCAGCGGGCTCGCGCTCGGCCCGGCCGCCCCGTAGGCGAGCTGGGAGCGGATCATCTCCCAGTTCAGGACGTACGTCACCGACGCCGCGATCTCCCGCAGCGTCGAGCCCCAAATCGCCCGCGGCATGACCGCCACCATCAGCCCCGCCGTCCCGGCGAGCACGACCAGCGTAGGAGCCGAGAGCCGCAGGAACGTACGCCCGTAGTGGTCGGCCAGGCGCAGCTCGGAGGCCGCGACCCGGCGGACGAGTGACCGGGTCACCAGGAACCCGGTCAGCGCCAGGAAGACGTCGACGCCGCCGGAGACCCGGCCGTTGCCGAAGAGGTGGAAGACCACCACGAGCGCCAGCGCCAGCCCCCGCAGCCCGTGGATCTCGGCGATGCGCTGAGACGAGGGAGGCGGCGGCATCGGGTCACGCTAAGGGCCGCCGGTGACACCCGGGAGACGCGCAGATGAAGCCGAGTCGGCGCATCCTGACCAAAACCCTCGCCGAGTCGGCGCGTCATAACGCGCCGACTCGGCGAGGGTTTTGGTGAAGTTGCGCCGACTCGGCATCTCTGGGCGGGACAGTTGCGCCGAGTCGGCGGGTTTGGTCAGGAGCCGAGGACCTGCTCGAGGTAGGGGTTGCCGAAGGTGCGGGACGGGTCGAGCTTGTCGCGAAGCGTGACGAAGTCGCCGAACCGCGGATAGCGTTCACCCAGCTCAGCGGCGGTGAGGGTGTGCATCTTGCCCCAGTGCGGACGCCCTCCGGCCTCGCCGGTGATGCGCTCGAAGGTCGCGAAGTACTCCTCGCGCCACGGCGAGGACGGCGCGGTGTGGATGGCGATGTAGACGTTCTCGCGCTCGAACCCCGTCGACAGCGGGATGTCGTCGGCGCCCGCGACCCGGACCTCGACCGGGAAGGAGATGTTCCACGACGAGGCCTCGACCGCACGCTGTAGCTCGGCGAGGACCTCCATGCCGACGGCACGCGGGACGGCGTACTCGCTCTCCACGAACCGCACCTTCCGCTGCGAGGTGAAGACGCGGTAGGAGATGTCGGTGAACTCGCGTGGCGAGAGGGCGGAGGCGGCGAAGCGGGCCAGCGGCTTCACCAGGCCGGGAACCCGGAGGCCGAGCCCGACGGTCGCTCCGAACGCGGTGTTGGAGAGGAGCTCGTCGTCGAACCACCCGCGGACCCGGCCCACCGGCGCCAGCGGAGTCTCCGGCAGCGGCAGCCGGGTGTTGTGCTTGCTCAGGACCCGGGTGGTGTGCGGGAACCAGTAGAACTCGAAGTGGTCGGTCTCCGACGCGTGCGAGTCGAAGGCGGCCATCACCTCGGCGAGCTCCCCGTTGCCCTCCCGCGCGCGCAGCGCGAAGAGCGGTTCGGTCTGGAGCGTGACCTCGACGATGATCCCGAGGGCGCCGAGCCCCACGCGGGCGAGGTCGAAGATCTCCGGGTTCTCCGATGCCGAGCACGAGACCACGGAGCCGTCGGCGAGGAGCAGCCGCAGGCCGCGTACCTGGGTCGCCAGGCCGCCGAAGCGCGCTCCGGTGCCGTGGGTGCCGGTCGAGATCGCCCCGGAGATCGACTGCTCCTCGATGTCACCGAGGTTGGTCATCGACAGGCCGAGCGACTCGAGCGCACGGTTGAGGACCTTGAGCCGGGTGCCACCACGCACCGTCACCAGCCCGGTGGTCGAGTCGGCCCGGACGATCCCGGACAGACGGTCCAGGCTGACCTGGACGTCGACGGGCGACCCGATCGCGGTGAACGAGTGTCCCGCGCCGATCGGCTTGATCCTCCGTCCGGCCTCCCGCGCGGCCGCGACGACCGCCGAGAGCTCTGCCTCGTCGCGAGGCACGACGACCTCGACCGCTCCCGCCTGCTGATTCCCTGCCCAGTTCTGCCACTCGCTCACGCGGCAAGGGTGTCGGGTCGGTCGCGTCCGGTCAACGGTTGGTTCTGTTCCGTTCATGTGAACCGGTGTGCCGGGGGCGATCTAGGCGCCGTCGTTGCCGCCGCGCAGGGAGTGGATCATGCTCCGCAGGCTCCGGAAGGCGTCGGACTGCTCGGACTCGGTCATGCCGGAAAGCATCCTGACCTCGACCGACCGAACCGCCGCCGACGCTCTCTCGAGACTCCGCCGGCCGCTGGGGGTGAGGCGGGTGGGAAGGGCCTTCCCGACGGGCGCCTCCGTTGCCCTGGTCACGTAGCCGTCCCGCTCCAGGGCCTGGAGAAGCACGTTCATCGACTGCCGGGTCACGAATGCGCCCCTCGCGAGCTCGGAGTTGGACAGACCCGGCCGTTGAGCCAGCAGTTCGAGGCAGGAGTAGTGCGTCACGCTCATCCCGAGCGGGCGCAGCACTCCCTCCATGGCTGCTCGCAGGGCACTCGACGCCTCTTTCAGCAGATAGCCCAGGGACGTCTCGAGGTCGACGCCGGCACCGTCTTGACTCATGTCAGTATCCTGACATACCGTCAGGTGTGTCAGAAAACTGACACACCGATAGAGGAGTATCCATGCCCGCGACCGGCCCAGACTTCATCTCGCTCCAAGCGCGCGACCTCGACGCCTCGCAAGCGTTCTACGAGCACTATCTCGGCCTGGTCCGCTCGCCATCCGGGCCACCGCATGCTGTCGTCTTCGAGACGAAGCCCATCGCGTTCGCGATCCGCGAGGTCATCCCGGGCACCGACCTCGCGTCCGTCGCACAGCCCGGCGTCGGGGTTGCGATCTGGCTCCACGCCACCGATGTACAGGCGATCCACGACGCTCTCGTCGCCGACTGTCACACCGTCGTCGCCGCGCCGATCGACGGCCCTTTCGGTCGGACGTTCACCTTCGCCGACCCCGACGGCTACCACGTCACGCTTCACGACCGCGCCTGATGCCCGAGCCATACGTCGGAACGGTTGGTCACCTGGCGTTGACGTGAGTGCCTCGCTGGGCATAGACACTTGCGTCGTGGTCACGACTTCCCACCATCTCTCCGCCCAGCAGCACGAACGGCTCGACCGGGCGACCGCCTGCCTCGACGGACCCGTCGGGGCCGTGGACCTCGCGGCGTTCGACGCCAACGCCGACGATCTCGTGCGCCGTGCGGCCGGCACCCCGATCCGGGTTGCCAGCAAGTCCGTACGCTGCCGGGCGCTGATCGACCGGGTGCTCGCCCGCGAGGGATACGAGGGGATCCTGGCCTTCACGCTGTTCGAGGCGTTGTGGCTGGCCGAGACGCACTACGACGTCGTGGTCGGCTACCCGACCGTCGACCGAGCCGCGCTCGCCGCTCTCGCGAAGGACGAGGAGAAGCTCGCCCGGGTCACCCTGATGATCGACAGCGCCGAGGGGTTGTCGCTGGTCAAGTCCGCGATCGGCACGCCCGCCGCCCCCGTACGCGTGGCCATCGACCTCGACGCTGCGCTGGTCATCGCGCGCCGGATCTGGCTCGGCGCCCGCCGCTCCCCGGTCCGCACCCCCGAGGACGCCGTCGCTCTCGCCCGGATCGTCGCCGAGGACCCGGACTTCCAGCTGGTCGGGTTGATGGCCTACGAGGGCCAGGTCGCCGGCACCGTCGACCGGCCGCTCGGCGGTAACCCGCCCGCGGCCGTCATCAGGAGGATGAAGAAGGCCTCCATCGCCGAGATCACCGAGCGCCGCGGGAAGATCGTCGCCGCCGTACGCTCGCTGACCGACCTCGAGTTCGTCAACGGCGGTGGCACCGGTTCGATCGAGTCCACCCATGCCGACCCCTCGGTGACCGAGATCGCGGCCGGGTCCGGCCTCTACGGCCCGACCCTCTTCGACCGCTACGACGGCTTCACGCCCCACCCCGCGGCGTACTTCGGGCTGAGCGTCGTCCGCCGCCCCGCGCCCGGCATCGTCACCGTCGCCGGTGGCGGCTGGATCGCGTCGGGCCCGCCCGGACTCGACCGCGTCCCGAGCCCGACCTACCCCTTCGGGCTGGAGTACGTCGGCACCGAAGGCGCCGGGGAGGTCCAGACGCCGCTGCGCGGGCATGCCGCCGACGAGCTCGCGATCGGCGACAAGGTCTGGTTCCGGCACGCGAAGGCGGGTGAGGTCTGCGAGCGGCTCGACGCGCTCCAGCTGATCGAGGGCGACTCGATCATCACGGTCGCGCCGACCTATCGGGGCGAGAGCCAGACGTTCCTGTGAACTGCTGGGTCAGGCCGGGTCGCCCAGCAGCATGACCCAGCTCTCGGTGACCAGCTCGCACATGCGGTCGTGCTCGACACCCCAGAACCCGTCGGCCCAGCGCTGGAAGAGGTAGTCGAGCTGGCCGACCGCCAGGGCGCCCCGCAGCCGCCGGCTGTCGGCGTCGAACCTGTCCGCCTTGTCCAGACCCGTGCTGACGTCCTCGATCGTCTCGTCCGTCCAGGCATCGACGATGCGGGTGAGATCGGGATCGACGGCCTGGGCGGCCCGGGCGATCGTGACGATCGGACGCACCTCCGGCCACCGGACCATGGCCTGCCGGATCCAGGCACCGAGCTGCTCGCTGGTGCCGGCCGCCACCGCGTCGGCGAGGCCGCCGAGCGAGCTGTCCCGTGGGGCGCGGAGCTGGACCAGCTCGTCCTCGAGGCGCTCGGCGATCAAGGCCTTGATGACGTCGGACTTCGAGGGGAAGTAGGCGTAGAACGTCACCCGGGTGGTGCCTGCCGCCGAGGCGATCTCGTCGATCGTCGTGGCCGCATAGCCGCTCGCGACGAACCGATCCATCGCCGCGTCCAGCAGGAGCTGGCGAGTCATCGCCCTCTGAGCTGCACGGTTGGCCATGGCGTCACGATAAGCGACGCCGATACCTGCCCGGGGATTTCCACGGTTTCTCGAAAACTCGATGTCTGACAGCTGGGCCGTCGGTAGGTTCTGTCTCGATGGACGATCATGTGACTTGGGCGGACAAGGGCTTCTGGGAACCGGGGGAAGCCGTCGATCTCACCACGTACGCAGCCTCCGGCCGCAACCTCTTCGACGGCTCGTTCACCTGGCCGGTGATGGTGCTCAAGCAGAGCGCGCTGGAGCACAACATCGCGACCCTCGCGGGCTTCGCGGAGGAGCACGGCCTGCTGTTCGCCCCGCACGGCAAGACCACGATGGCGCCCTCGCTCTACCAGCGGCAGCTGGACGCCGGCGCGTGGGCGATCACCGTCGCCTCGCCCAGCCAGGCCCTGGTCGCTCGCCATGCCGGCGTACGCCGGGTCATGGTCGCCAACGAGATCCTCGACCACAGCGCTCTGAGCTGGGTGGCCTCCGAGCGCGCGGCCGACCCCGAGTTCCTCCACCTGCACTGGGTCGACTCGGTCGAGGGTGTCGAGGCGGCGGCCGAGGCATCGGCACTGGTCGGCGTCGAGGACCGGCCGATGGCCGTGCTGATCGATCTGGGCTTCCCGGGCGGGCGCACGGGCTGTCGCTCCGTCGAGGAGGCCGTCGAGCTCGCGCGGCTGGTCGACGCCACGCCGGGCGTGCTCCTGGCGGGGGTGGCCGGCTACGAGGGCGGGCTGGACACGGCGGAGGAGGTCGGTGACTACTTCGACCGTCTCAAGGAGCTCGCCTCGACCCTCTTCACCAAGGGCCTGGTCGCCGCCGACGCCATCGTCTCCGCAGGCGGCAGCGCCTTCTTCGACGTCCTCGCCGAGCGCTGGTCAGCGGGCTGGCCGGACGAGATGACGCCTCGCCGGGTGCTGCGCAGCGGTGCGTACGTCTCCCACGACCACGGCCTCTACGCCGACGAAACGCCCTACGGCCGCATCGCGGGCACCCTGGACCCCGCCATCGAGGTGTGGGCCCAGGTGATCTCGGCCCCCGAGGAGGGGCTGGTCATCGTCGGCATGGGCCGGCGGGACGCGCCGTACGATCACGGCCTTCCCGTCGCGCTCGCGGTCCGGCGCGACGGCTTCCACGGCGCGGAGCCGCTCGAGGGCACCGTCGAGAAGCTGGCCGACCAGCACGCCTTCCTGCGCACGGATGCCGGACTGCGGCCGGGCGACCTGGTCAGCTTCGGGATCTCGCACCCGTGCACCGCGTTCGACAAGTGGCGCCTGATCCCGGTCGTCGATCTCGACTACACCGTGACCGACCTGGTCCGGACGTACTTCTGAGGGCTCAGGCGATTCCGGAGAGACGGACCCTGACCTGGTAGAACGCGCCGTGGTCGGTGGCCCGGCGGGCCGACGGGCCGGAGTAGACCCGGTAGCGGTCGGGCCGCAGAGACGGGCTGAGGAAGGCCTGGTCGATCGGCGCTCGGCGGGCGGTTGCGCACTTCTCGTGCGTCGCGAGCGGACTCACCAGACCGGTCCCGGGTGAGGTCAGGTCGCACAGGATGTCGTTGCGCTGGTTGAAGTCACCGGCCACGACCATCGGCACCTCGGCGCGCGCGACCGCGTCCTTGACGATCCGGGCGTTCACGTCGCGCCACTTCTTCTGCCTGGGCGCGGAGGGGAGGGTCGCCGGGAAGTGCACGGGCAGGACCCCGACGCGCTGTCCCGAGGAACGCTCCTCCAGCACCACCACAGGTGCGGTGACGCGGGCTCCGTGGCGGTAGTACATGGTGACCGTGTCCTTGCTGACCAGCCGGAACACCGAGCGGCGGTAGAAGACCGCGTCGTCGGTGGCGTCGGGTGTGGAGACCAGCGCGTACTCCCGGCCGAACGACTCGAAGGCCTCCCGCTGCGGCGCCTCCACCTCGACGAGCACGCCGAAGTCGATGACCGTACGCCGCAGGTGACCCACCACGATCCGCATCCGCGGCACGCCGTCGAGCCGCCCGGCGGCAGCGCCTCCGGGCGCGGTGTGGTGGTCGGCCCAGGCGTTGAGCCAGGCGAAGCGCTGGAAACCGGGTTGCACCGGTGCGGCCTGGGCGACCTTGATGGTCGGGCCGGCTGAGGCGGTCGTCGGGACGAGGAAGCTCAAGGTGGCGGCGATGACGCCGCACAGCGCGACCGCGGGCACGACGGCCCGCCATCGGTGGTCGAGCCTGGCGAGACGGTCCGAGGCAGTGGGGGACACGCCTACCGACGGTATGAGTCGGTCGTGTGCGCCGAACCAAACGCTTTCGAATACTCGGGAACCCTCGGGTGAACTCCGGCGTCTACAGGTCCATGAAGATCAGGGCGCCGGCGATGTCGGCGGTGCCGTAGTGGAGGTAGTCGTCGACGGTCTCCTCCGAGACGCCCTTCTGTGCGGTCACGAAGCCGACGACGACCGCCTTGCCGGAGTCCTTGGCGACCCATTTCCCGATCACGTCGTCCGCGACGAGGCTGCCGGTGGGCAGGTCGATGTCGGTCTCCTCGACCGACTCCGCGGCCTCCGTCGCCTCTGCCTCGCTGTCGAAGACGTAGATCACCCGGAGCATCCGCAGCTTGCCGCCCTCGGCGTCGTGGATCCCCATCGCGGCGTAGCGGCAGCCCTTCTTCTCCAGGGCCGCCGACGCGATCGGCCCGCAGTCCGGATAGTCCTGGGCGGCCACGTACGTCGCGTTCATGCTCACGTCGCCGAGCTTGAACCTCCAGTCACCCTCGAACAGGTCGGCGGCCAGCCCTCCCGGGGCGGGTGCGGTCGCCGACGTGCTCGGCGTGGCCGTCACCGTCAACGGCCCGGGCTTGCCGGTCGGGTCCTCCTCGCCGCTGAGCAGGACGATGGCGGCGGTGATGATCACGCCGATCACCAGCACCCCGGCGATCGCACCGAGCCCAATCACGATGGGCCACGGGTTGTGCGGCTTCTCCGGCGGCGGTTCTCCGGGGCCGAACGAATTTTCGTTCGCCGGCCAACCGGGCCGAGTGCCGAGGTTCGGCGCCGGAGGCATCGCGCCGTACCCCTCCGGTGGAGGAGGTGGTGTCGGTGTCGTCATCGTTCCCCTGAGTCCCCTGCCCGAGTAAAGAATCCCGTGGGAGAAGCGTTCCCACGTAGTTCCAAGATTCTCTCGTACGTCCCAACCGCCGCTGCTACTTTCTGCGATGCGCCAACGGGTGAGCGCCCGACTCCGCCCCTCACGTCGGCCGCGACAGCAATCGGTAGGCCCGAAAAGTAGTCCGGGACGTTCCCGTCCATCTACCCGCAGGTAATAGGCGGAAACGTCCCGAACTATCTCGTACGCGCCTGCTCGATCAGGGGGCGACGGGGTAGTGGCTCGAGATGGCGATCCGGTTCCAGGTGTTGATCGCGATCGCGACCCAGGTGAGCGCGGCGATCTGCTTGGCGTCGAGGATGCTCTCGACGTCGACCTTGGGGGCGGGGGCGGTGTGCAGGTCGCCGATGCGGGTGATCTGCTCGGCGATGGTGAGGGCGGCCTGCTCCTCGGGGGTGAAGTACTGCGACTCCCACCAGGCCGCGACGACGGCGAGGCGGTCGGTGGTCTCACCGTTCTTGAGGGCGTCCTGGGTGTGCATCCGCAGGCAGAAGGCGCAGCCGTTGATCTGGGAGGCGCGGAGCTTGACGAGGTCGACGGCGAGCCGGTCGATACCGGCGACGGTGATGGCCTCCTCGACCGCCTCCTCGACGGCCATCTGCGCCTTGTACGCGGCGGGGAAGAGCTTGGTGACGTTGACGTTGGCGAGCATCGGGGTCCTTCGGGTCCGGCCCGCCACAGCGCGGGCACTCAGCAGGTTGACGAGGTGGCGGACTCGAATGTGAGGTCGCCACCTCACATTCGCGCTGTCTGCCTCGTCACAGTGAGCGAGGGCCAGAGAATGTGCCGGAGAAAGGTGCCACGATGCCTGACATGGACGACCTGGGTGAGGTGATGGTCGAGCGCCGCCGCCTGATCGCGCTCGCCTACCGCCTGCTCGGCACGGTCGAGGAGGCCGAGGATGCGGTCCAGGAGACCTACCTGCGGTGGTACCGCCTCTCCGACGAGGAGCGGGCGACGATCGACAACCCCTCCGGGTGGCTGAGCCGGGTCACCAGCCGGGTCTGCCTCGACGTGCTCAAGTCGGCGCGCTCGCGCCGGGAGAGGTACGTCGGTCCGTGGCTGCCCGAGCCGGTCCGCCCGGGCTTCCTGGGGGCGCCCGAGGATCCCGCGGACCGGGCGACCCTGGACGACACGGTGAGCACGGCCCTGCTGGTGGTGCTCGACGCGATGACCCCGGCCGAGCGGGTCGCGTTCGTGCTCCACGACATCTTCGCCGTCCCGTTCGGCGACATCGCCGCAGTGGTCGGTCGCTCCCCGGCCGCGGTGCGGCAGCTCGCCGCCTCGGCGCGACGCCGGGTCGCCGAGCAGCGCGCCGACGTCGCCCCGCTGCCCGAGCACGACGACGTCGTCCGCGCCTTCGTCTCGGCGACTGCGGGTGGCGACCTCGGCCGGCTGGTGACGCTGCTGGACCCGTCGGTCGTCCTCCGCTCCGACGGTGGTGGCCGGGTCAGCGCGGCCCGCAACCCGATCAGCGGACCGGAGCGGGTCGGCCGGTTCCTGCTCGGCGTGCTCGGGAAGCACCCGACCTGGACGATCAGCACCGAACCCACCGCCGACGGCCTCGGGTTCACGCTCGTCGAGGACGGTGCGAACCGCGGGGTCGCCAACCTGCGGGTCGTCGGCGGCCGGGTCACCGACGTCTGGATCATGCTCAACCCGGACAAGCTCGGCGCCTGGCGCTGACCTCGGACCAGGCCCGGGCCGGGCTCAGACCAGGGATGCGTCCGCGGTCCCGAGCGGGATCGGCCGGAACATCTCGGGCTCGTCCTCCGGCCACAGCGCGGTCGTGGCGTAGAGCCAGTCGATCATCGAGTAGTCGCCGGTCTCCCGTGCCCGGAGGAGCGCGTTGCGCTGCTCGCGAGGACGCCCGTCGAGGTGCCAGAGCACACCCCACGCGCGGGAGGTCTCGACGACGCGCCGGCAGTGCTCGGGACGTACGGCCTGGTAGGCGGCGAGCGCACGGTCCCAGTCGACCGAGCCGTCCTCGGTGCGCAGGCGCCGGACGTGCTCACCGAGCACCCAGCCGTCCTCGATGGCCATGATGGCGCCCTGGGCGATGTACTGCAGCGGGGGATGCGCCGAGTCGCCCAGCAGCGCGACGCGGCCGTGGACCCACTGGTCGATCGGGTCTCGGTCGTACATCCGCCACCACTTGTCGCGCCACATGTGCGCCAGGCCGTCCTGGATGAACGGGGTGGTGGCGGCGAAGGCGGCGTCGAGCTCGTCGGGCGTGCCCCAGGCCTCCTCGCCCGCGAGCGCCTTGGGCGACTCGAAGACGGCGACCTGGTTGAGCAGCTCACCACCGCGCAGGCCGTAGTGGACGAAGTGGCAGTCCGGGCCGATGTGCACGACGACCTCGGCGAGGTCGACCTCGGCCCCGCGCCCGGAGCCGGTCGGCATGGTGCCGCGATAGGCGACGTACGCCGAGGAGACCGGCTGGTCGCCGACGAACTTGTAGCGGGCGGGGGAGTGCAGGCCGTCGGCCGCGATCACGAACGGCGCGGTCTGGGTCGAGCCGTCCTCGAGGTGGACGGTCGCCTCGTCCGAGCCGGCCGTGTAGTCGACGATCTTGGCGTTCGTGACCAGCTCGACGCCCGCCTGCGAGGCCGCCCGCAGGAACATCGCGTGCAGGTCGGAGCGGTGGATCACCAGGTAGGGGTAGCCGTAGCGCTCCTCCATGTCGCGCAGGTCGAGCCGGGTCAGCTCCTCGCCGGAGACGGCGTCCCGCATCACCATCGCCTCCGGGACGACACCGAGCGACCGGGCCTCCTCCAGGAGCCCGTAGTCGTCGAGGATGCGCGTGCAGTTGGGCGCGAGCTGGATGCCGGCGCCGACCTCGCCGAAGGCGGACGCCTGCTCCAGCACCCGGACCCGCAGCCCCTGACGGGCCAGGGAGTACGCCGCGGAGAGCCCGCCGATGCCGCCGCCGACGATGATCACGTCGGTCGCCTCGGCCGATGAGCGCGTCACAGCCATGGTCCCAGCTCCGGTGCGTCGACGAGGCCGTGCGGCCGCCCGGCGAGCCAGGCGGCGACCTCGGGCAGCGGGCCCGTGACACCGCGCAGGTCGTCGTCGGTCAGGCCCCGTTTCGCGCGGATCTCGCCGGCGAGGGCGAGCAGGAAGTCGTCGGGCAGGTCCGCGAAGGTGATCCCGACGCCGAGGTCGACGGCGTGGACGAAGACCTCGCGAGCGCGCATCCAGGGGACGTCGCTCGCCTTGCGGGTGACCAGCTGCGCGGTGATCACCTCGTGGTCCCACTGCTCGGGGCTCAGCCGGTTCATCGCCGCCTCGAGCTCCCCGAGGCCGCGGAGATACCAGGCGCGGAGCTCCTCGGCCGGACGGGTCGCGGCCGCCTCGATGTCGGCGTTGCGCTGCTCGGGGGAGGCGTACATCCGCTTCTCGACCCCGGTCTCCGCCCAGGAGAGGAGGTTGCCGAGGGCGTCGGCGTTGGCGGCGACGTGGCCGACCAGGTGCTTGCGGGTCCAGCCCGGCAGCAGCGAGTCGGCGTCGAAATCGGCGACGGAGAGGCCGTCGACGCCGCCGGTCAGCAGGGCGGTGCCCTCCGCGACCCAGCGGCGGGCGTCGTCGAACGTACGCGTCGGGGTGGTGCCGATCAGGACGGACATCGCGATCAGCCCTTCGCGATCGTGTTGGTGAGGGTGCCGATCCCCTCGACGGTGATCTCGACGGTCTCGCCGCCCCACAGGAACTCCTGCGGCGAGCGGGCGTGCCCGACCCCGCCGTTGGTGCCGGTGAGGATCAGGTCGCCGGGGCGGAGCGTGGTGATCGTGGAGACGTACCGCACCAGGGCGACCGGGTCGAAGAGCAGGTCGGAGGTGTTCGCGCTCTGCTTCTCGACGCCGTCGACGGTCAGCCGCGTGGCCAGCTCCGGGCGTACGCCGCCGGGCAGCTCGTCGGGGGTGACGACGTAGGGGCCGACCGGCGTGGTGGCCTCCCACATCTTGCCCTGCAGCCACTCGCGGGTGCGGAACTGCCAGTCGCGGACCGAGTAGTCGTTGGCGGCGGTGAAGCCGGCGATCGCGGCGACGGCCTGCTCCTCGTCCGCATGGCGCACGGTCGAGCCGATCACGATGGTCAGCTCGCACTCCCAGTCGAGCTGCTCGGTCTCGGCCGGCTTGGTCACCGGGTCGTTCGCGCCGGTCAGCGTGTCGGCGAACTTCGCGAACAGCACCGGGTACTCGGGCAGGTCACGGCCCATCTCCTCGATGTGGCTGCGGTAGTTGAGCCCCACGCAGACGACCTTGCTGGGCTGCAGGACGACCGGCGCGAAGTCGGCCGCCTCGACCGGGTAGGTCACCGAGCCGCCAGGCAGGTCGGGCGAACCAGCGGCCAGGTACGCGCCCAGGTCGGGGTAGCCGAGGTCGACGAGCTGATCGCCGTCGAGCCGGACCCCGCGGGTGCCGTCTGCGGTGCGGATGGTGGCGAACTTGGGCATCAGGAGTCCTTCTGGGTGCGGTTGAGCTGGAGTGCTTCGAAGACGGGTGCGTCGGAGAAGCGGAACAGGTCGAGTGCGCCGGAGTCCGAGTCCGACGCGCCCGCCTCGGATCTGGCCGAGAACGGCTCCCACGAGGGAACCACGAACAGGTCGCCGCGGGACACGGTCCAGGACTTCGTACCCACGGTGACGACGCCGGAGCCGTCGAAGACCTGGTAGACGCTGGACCCGGTCTCGCGCACGGGCGCGGTCTGGGCACCGGCGGTGATGCGGTGGAACTCGGCGCGCATCGTCGGCAGTACGTCCCCGCCGGTGGCCGGGTTGGTGTAGCGGACCGCCGCGTGGCCGGGCTCGACGGTGCCGCCGTAGCCCTCCTTCTCGAGCGCGAGCTGGTCGGCGAGGGCCCGGTCGGTGAACTCCCACTTGTACGAGAGCAGCGGGCTGCCGGGGGCGGTGTGCGCGACCGCGACGGGGGAGAGGCCGGGGTGGCCCCACAGCCGCTCGGAGCGGGAGAGGTCGGGCGTGGTCCGCTCGGTCTCGGAGATCTCGTCGCGGCCGAACTCGAAGAACTGGGACTCGGTGGCGTACTGGAACGGGATGTCGAGGCCGTCGATCCAGGCCATCGGCTCGGAGGTCGCGTTGTGGTGGGCGTGCATGTTCCAGCCGGCCTGGGGGAGGAAGTCGCCGCGGTTCATCGGCACCGCATCCCCGCCGACGACCGTCCACACGCCCGAGCCCTCGACGACGAAGCGGAAGGCGTGCTGGGTGTGGCGGTGCTCGGGAGCGTCCTCGCCGGGCATGAGGTACTGGATCGCGGCCCACAGCGTCGGTGTCGCGAACGGGCGGCCACCGAGGGACGGGTTGGCCAGCGCGATCGCGCGGCGCTCGCCGCCGCGGCCGACGGGCACGATCTCGCCGGCCTGCCCGGCCAGGCGGAGGAGGTTCTCCCACTTCCACAGGTGGGGGACGGCGCGGCTGCGCGGGTGGGCAGGCATCAGGTCGCCGATCTCGGTCCACAGCGGGACCAGGAGCTCCTGCTCGAAGCCGCGATAGAGGGCTTCGAGCGCGGGCGAGACGGCGGGCTGGTCCTCGGCCTCGACTGCCTTCAGCCTCACCGGCGAGGCGGATGTGGTGGGCGCGGGCGTGGTGTTCATGGTCACAGCGTGCTGGTTCCAGGCGTGAAAGAACCAATAATTCTGCCCTAAAGAACGACTGGCTCGGTCAATCTCCTGCGGAGCCGAGCGATAGGTGCTTGGTTTGGTGTGATCAGGAAGAGGTGGGATGGACAAGCCGCTCAAGACACGGCCCCCGTATGCGATCACCAGCGTCGACCACGCGCTCAAGCTGGCGGCGATCCTTCAGCTCGAAGGCCGCTTGACCGTTTCGGAGGCAGCGGCTCGGCTCGACGTGGCCCGCTCCACCGCCCACCGGCTGCTGGCGATGCTGGTCTACCGCGACTTCGCGGTCCAGGACGAGGACAAGGTCTACCGGGCCGGACCCGTGCTGGAGCTGGCCGCCCACTCCCGCTCGACCGCGTCTCGGCTCCGCCAGGTGGCGATGCCGCATCTGCAGCGCCTGGTCGACCTGCTCGGCGAGTCCGCCAACGTCGCCGTGCGCGCCGGTGACACCTGCCGCTTCATCGCCTCGGTCGAGTCGCCCCAGTCGCTCAAGGTCGGCTCCCGCGAGGGCATGGTCTTCCCCGCCCACCGCACCACCGCCGGCCTCCTGCTCCTGGCCCAGATCTCCGAGGACGAGCTCGCCTCGATCTACTCCCGGGAGAGGTACGCCGACCACCTGGCCGACCGCCCGGACGTCGAGGCGCTGCGTACCGAGCTCGAGCGCGTACGCCGCAACGGCTTCGCCTTCAACGACGGCCGCTCCGAGCGTGGCGTGGTCGCGGTCGGAGTCCCGGTCCGTGGTTCCGCGGGCGACGTCGTCGCCGGGATGTCGATCTCGATGCCCAGCGTCCGCTACGACAAGGAGTCCCTGCCGAGCGTCGTCGCCACCCTGATGTCCGGCGCAGCGGCTCTGGAGCGTGACCTGAGCCAGGGGTGATCTCCGTCAAGTTGGTGCCGGTAGCGTCGGTTCGCGAGTTAATCTGGGCCCAATGAGCGACACCCCGCCCTCCAGCGACACCCGAGGAACGAAACCGGCCCGCATCGACTGGCTCGCGACCACCGCGGGTGCCCTTGCTGCCGTCACATCGGCGGTGCTGCTCTCCACGCTCGGTGCCGTCGGCACCCTCGTCGGCGCGGCACTCGGCAGCGTCGCGGCGACGATCGGCACCAACCTCTACTCCCAGTGGCTCGCGAAGAGCCACGAGAAGGTGGTCAGCGTCCATGCCCTGGCCCGGTGGCGGTCTGCTGGGCTCGCCGGCGCACGGGCCGGCTCGGATCCTGTGTCCGATCCGGCTTCGGACTCCGTGGCCGAGGCGCCCGAGGTGGCCGGTGCGACCGGTGCGGCCGAGGGCGGCGACGCGGAGCCGATGTCGTCGTGGCGCGAGCGCCTCAAGGTGCTGCCCTGGAAGCGGATCGCCCTGCTCTCGCTGGCGATGTTCGTGGTCGTGGTCGCCGCGATCACGATCTTCGAGCTGCTGGCCGGGCGCAGTGTCAGCGCGATCGTGGGCGATGGCGACAGCAGCACGACGATCTCCCGGGTGACCGGTGGCGGTTCCGACAAGCGCGACGAGAAGAAGGGCGAGGACCCGTCGCCGGGCGCCACCGCGACTCCCGAGGAGTCCGCGAGCGCCGAGCCCTCGGAGTCGGCCGAGCCGTCCGAGACGGCAACGACGGAGGAGACGGACACGCCGAGCGCCGAGCCGTCGGCCTCGACCGGGTCGAGCACCTCGCCGTCGGCACAGCCGAACGAGGGTGGCGGCGTCTCGGCGGAGCCGTCGCCCACGGAAGAAGCCACGCCCTAGGCGACTCCGTGAGCCGGGCTCACATCCGGAAGAGGATCTCCGCGCCGAGGTCGGTGTTGCCGTAGGAGGTGTACTCCTTGCCCTGGGCCTCGGTGATGGCGTCGCTGGCCGTGACCATGGTGTAGACGACGTACTTCCCGTAGTCCTTCACCTTGAACCAGCCCTGGGTGTAGTCGGGCAGGGAGGCTTCCGCGGGCGGGATCACGTGCCGCGGCTCGATCTTCTTGGCGGCCTCGCCGGCGGCCTCGACGGTGCTGAAGTCGTAGATGAAGTGCGTCATCCGCAGGTTGCCCCGCTGAGCCTTGTACGAGACCCGCACGGCGTAGTCGCAGCCGAGGGTGCGGATCGCGGGCTTGAGCATCGCCTTGCAGCCGGAGTAGTCCTTGCCGCTCAGGTAGCGGGCCTTCAGGGTGACGTCGCCGTAGGTGAACTCCCAGGGGCGAGGGACGTCGGCCTTGGCGAGGTGTTCGGGGCCGATGGTCGAACGCGAGGTGGTGGCGCCGTCGCCGGGGTCGGCCGGGGAGCTGGTCTCGGGCCAGTCGGGCTTGCCGCTGGACTCACCGCTGACGTCGGCGCTTCCGCCGCCCTGGCTCGCCGACCCGCTCGGTGTCCTGCCGGCCGAGGCCGTGTCGCTGGCGGTCGGTGCTCCGGCGATCGTGGCAGCGTCGTCGCCGCGGGTGAAGAGGGCGTAGACGACCACCCCGCACACGACGACGAGCGCAAGGGAGACGGCGATGGTCAGGACCTGGCGCAGCGGCCCACCCTGGCCGGCTCGCTCCTTGCGGGCGTTGAACGCCGGTCGGTTGCCGCCCATCTCCTCGGAGAGCCCGATCAGGCGCTCGTTGTAGTCGAAAGGGGCAGGCTGCTTCTGCGGCTCCTCGTCAGGCGCGCCCGAACCGGGGGAGCCTGGGGGCGGCGGATACGGCATGGGGTTTGTCTACCATCTATCAACGGTCGCCACGCCGAAGGTGTGGAAGACGGACGAAATCCCGCCCGATTCCCCGCTCGGGCAGCGAGATGAACACGGATACCCACCGTACGCGGCCCGGGACCCGGGCACCTACAAGTTGGCAATGCTTACCCAATCCTCTGCTGTCGGCGCGGCGCCGAAAACCCTGCGGGATCGCGTGTTGCTGCATTGCAAGGATTCGATGAACGAGTCTTTGCAATGCAGATTCTTGGGGAATCGAATGTGGTGCGAGGCAAGGGAAAGAACACGAAACTCAGTTACCTGCCCCCGGTAAACAGCGAAACCCGTGGTTTCGGGGGCGGAAGCCCGCAACACGTGGGCCTTTCCCCCAGGAGGAGACGTATGAGGTTCGAACGCACCACCTTCCGTCCCCGCACGATCGCCGCGCTCGCCGCGGGTGTGGGTCTCGCGGCCTCCGCCGCCGTCGCCGTCCCGGCAGCCGCCGCGGACGCCGAGTTCAGCAAGGCCGAGGTCGCGTCGGTCAAGTCGGCCGTCGCCGAGTCCGCCCCGGTCGGCTCGTCGTGGTACACCGACCCGGCCACCAACAAGGTCGTGGTCACCGTCGACGAGACCGTCTCCAAGGCCGAGATCGCCGAGGTCAAGGAGGCCGCGGCCGAGAAGACCAGCCAGGGCGACCAGGCGGTCACGGTCAAGCACACCAAGGGCGAGTTCACCCCGCTCATCGGTGCCGGTGACGCCATCTACGGCGGCGGGTACCGCTGCTCGCTCGGCTTCAACGTCAAGGTCGGCGGAGCCGACTACTTCCTGACCGCGGGCCACTGCACCAACGACGTCTCGACCTGGTACGCCAACTCGTCGCAGAGCACGCTGCTCGGCTCGACCGCGGGCTCCAGCTTCCCGGGCAACGACTACGGCATCGTCCGTTACAACTCGACCATCTCGAAGTCCGGTGGCTTCACCGCGGGCACCGCTCGGGTCGGTCAGAGCGTCACCCGCGACGGCTCGACCACCGGTGTCCACACCGGCACGGTGACGGCGGTCAACGCCAGCGTCCGCTACGCCGAGGGCACCGTCAGCGGCCTGATCCAGACCAACGTGTGCGCCGAGCCCGGTGACTCCGGCGGCGCTCTCTACTCCGGTTCGACCGCGCTGGGTCTGACCTCCGGCGGCAGCGGCAACTGCAGCTCCGGTGGAACGACCTTCTTCCAGCCGGTGACCGAGGCGCTCAGCGTGTACGGCGCCACCATCTACTGATCAATCACAGGTACGCCGCGGGGCGAGGTGGTTTGAGCCACTTTGCTCCGCGGCGTACGAATTTTGGTCGAACTGCGAAAGTTTTTTGCCGACGACTGGCCGTTGGGGTGTCGACAACGACATACTCACAGTGATCGTGTTCGGGCACATCGCGGTGGTCGTGCACGTGGCGCGCGCTACCGGGGCGGGCGCCTGGGTCGTCCCAGGAGGAACGCATGAGGTTCACCAGGTCACGCAGCCGTCTGCTCGCAGCAGCGGTCGGTCTAGGGCTGGCGGCTACCGCCATGGCCATGCCGGCGGTCGCCGAGCCCGCGGAGACCGCGGAGACCGGGGTGGGCGCCAAGAGGTTGGCCGCCGCCTACGCAGCCGTCGACGCCGCGGTCAACAGATCCGCGCTGTCGGGCATCGCCTGGTACACCGACGAGGCCACCGGAAAGGTGGTCGTGACCGCGGACTCCACCGTCCCCGCGTCCGCGCTGAGCAGGTTGACCGAGACCGTCGGCGCCGCTGCCGACGCGGTCACCATCAAGCGTGCCAAAGGCGAGTTCAAGCCGTTCCTCGGCGCCGGCGACGCGATCTACGGGTCGGGCTTCCGGTGTTCGGTCGGCTTCAACGTACGCAGCGGCGGCACCCACTACTTCCTCACCGCCGGCCACTGCGCCGAAGAGGTGGGGACGTGGTACACCAACTCCGGCCGGACCACCCGGATCGGGCCGACGGTGAAGTCGAGCTTCCCGGGTAACGACTACGCGCTGGTGCGTTACGACAACACCTCGCTGACCCACCAGGGCGGCTACTCCGTCGGTGATGCCCGCGTCGGCCAGCGGGTCACCCGCGACGGCTCGTCCACCGGCGTGCACTCCGGCCGGGTCGAGGCGCTCGACGTCTCGGTCCGCTACCGCGATTCAGGCACCGTCCGCGGCATGATCCAGACCGACATCTGTGCCGAGTCGGGCGACTCCGGAGGCCCCCTCTACGCCGGCTCGACGGCACTCGGGATCACCTCGGGCGGCTCCGGTGACTGCGAATCGGGCGGCACCACCTTCTTCCAGCCCGTCCGCGAGGCCGTCAACGCCTACGACGTACGCCTCTACTGACTCGCCACGCTGGTCGAGCCGCCGGAGCCGCTAGGCGGAGGCGTGTCGAGACCAACACGGTCCCGCCCGCGCTCGGGGGCCGTGTTGGTCTCGACACCGGCTCGCTGGCGCTCGCCGGGCTCGACCAACAGTGGTGAGCTCAGACCGCGAGCGGGATGACGGCTGCGTCGGCGGAGTCCTTGATGAGCCGGGCGTACGCATCGAAGAGCCGCTGCTCGGAGAGGCGCTGCCGGTTGCGGAAGATGCGCTCGAAGTGCTCCTCGCGCTGGGCGAAGGCGGCCTTCCAGGACTCGGCCATCTCGGCCGGGTCGAAGCTCGAGACCAGGCGGATGTCGCCGACCATCGCCGGAGCGTCGCCGACCGGCGTGGTCACCGGGACCGCGCCGCAGGCCATCCCCTCGAGCAGGCACAGCGGGGCGGCCTCGCCGAACGCCGAGGTGAGCGTGATCAGGTCGGCGGCGTTGTAGAGCGGAGCCATCTGGCTCTGGATCCCGAGGGCGTGGAGGTTGGTCTCCAGCGCCGGCCACGCGCCGAGCTCCTCGGTGATGAGCTCGGCGAAGGCCGGGTTGTCCGAGGTCATCCCGGCGCCGCACATGACGAGGTGGGCGTCGGGGTGCTCCTGGACGAACCGGCGCGCGGCCCGGACGAAGAGCGGGATGTTCTTCATCTCGTCGAAGCGGGCCGCGATCATCACGACCGGTTCCTCGCCGCTCACCCCGAGCTCGGCGCGTTTGCTCGCCCGCAGCTCGGCATCGGTGCGGAACTTGTGGAGGTCCACGCCGTTCGGGAAGACCGGAAGTCGTTCGAGGGGGATCCCGGTCGCCTCGTGGTAGGCCCGCTGGGTCGACTCCGCGCAGCACACCGCCGCGGTCAGCAGTCCGGCGCGGTCGAGGTCGATGAGCTCCTGTACGCCTGCCCCCTGGTGCTCCGGGTCGGAGCGGTGCAGCGCGGTGATCAGTGGGGTGCCCGAGGTGCCGACCCTGCCCAGCACCGTGAGCGGCTGCTCCTTGAGGGAGAGCACCACGTCGGCCTTCGCCACCGACTGCGCCACGCGCCTGAGCTGGCTGGTGGTGATCGGGCCCGTCGGCGTACGTCTCAGCGCCCGCACCGGCACGCCGGCCGAGGTCAGGCGGCGGTAGGAGTTGTCGGAGGAGATCCGCTGGGCGGTGAACTCGCGCTGTACGCGGTCGCTGAGGCTCAGCACGCTGTGTCGCTGAGGCGTGGTGGCGTCGAGCGCGCGGACGACTGCGGTGTGCAGGATCCGGGCTCCACCGGCGAAGAAACCTTCGTACAGGGAGAGGACGGACGGGCCGTCCTCGAGATACGTCACGGTGGACATGTCGACCTCACTTTTTCCGCAGGAGGCATCGCCCGAGCGGTGATGGTGGTGGGGCTACGGCAGAGATATGCGGCTTCGTCCGGACGCTAACGCGTCCGTGGGCGCATCCCAAGGCGTCGTCGGCTCGGGGCGAAGGATTTCACTTGATCGTCATCTTCACGCGCGCATCGTAGGGAGCGACGGAGGATTTATCGAAACCGGCGGGGATCCGGGCTCGATTTACGTTATCCGATGTGGCGTACGTCACGCTACGCGTTCACCGACATTGTTCCGTGAACGATTGGCGCGGGTCTCGGACGCGCTGCCGAATAGGGCCGCTAGGGGTGGCTGGATCCCGCTACCTTCAGGTGTATGACGACCGAGGTGACGACGTACCGCTATGTCCGTTTCGCTCTGTGCTGTCTGCTCGCGGGACTCGCGATCTCAGTGGGTGCCGAGACGATCGCGAGCGGGGAGTGGCAGACCTCCATCTCGTCCTACTACTACACCCCGGCGGGGCCGGTCTTCACCGCGGTGCTGTGTTCGCTGGGCGTGTGTCTGGTGGTGCTGCGGGGCTACACCGACGCGGAGGACACCGCGCTCAACCTCGCCGGGCTCTCGGCGCCGATGGTCGGCTTCGTGCCCACGCCCGAGATCGGGCAGCAGATCGACAAGGCAGCCATCGTCAACAACGCCTGGAGCTATCTGGCGGTGATGGCGATCGGCTGGGTGGTCGTGCTGATCTTCGGGCTCCGCAAGCGCGCCGCCGCCGGGGCCTGGCCCTCGCGCTGGGGTGCCGTCGGCCTGGTCTCCGTCGCGGGGGCGTGGGTTGTCGGGGTGGGCTGGCTGCTGATCGACCAGGAGAGCTTCGCGACGAAGGCGCACGGGCTGGCCGCGATCTTCACCTTCACGCCGTTCGCTCTGGCGGTCGTGCTCAACACCGACTGGGGCGTGCGGAAGATCGCGCGAGAGGCCGACAAGGCGCGTACGCGGCTGGACAAGACCTACTGGGCGCTGGTCGTGGCGATGGTCGTGCTGCTGGTGGCCGGCATCGTGCTGGGCCTGACCGGCTGGACGTACTGGCTGCTGGCGACCGAGGTCTCGCTGCTGGTCTGCTTCACGATCTTCTGGGTCATCCAGAGCTTCGACCTGATCGATCCCCAGCGCGACGCGCTCACCACGCGCCCGCGGACAGTGCTTTGATCGCGGGACTCACCGGAAGTCGATGAGCAGGTCGTCGTCGCCGTTCTCGGGGTCGGTGATGACGCGAGGCAGGCGTACGGCGGTGTCGGTGCGCTTGGCCAGCGGCACCTTCGGCTCCGCTTCCTCGTCCGTCTCGACGACCTCGACGGTGTGCTTGATCTGCGCGTGCGGGAGCACCTGCGCACGCCAGGCGTGGCAGTTGTAGGGCAGCTGCATGCCGTCCATGCCGCGGCCGTAGCCGTTGTAGAAGGCCAGCACCTCGCGCCGCTTCTGCTCCTGGGCCTCCGGCTCGAGGGTGGCGATGTTGGAGCGCGACTGGACCAGGTCCTGGATGGAGTGGCGGTCGACGACCTGCCAGTGCCGGAAGGCCTGGGCCTCGACCGCGGAGAAGAGCCCGGAGTCGTCGAGGATCGGGGTCGGGTCGAAGCCGCCGTCGTGCTTGCCGATCAGCTTGCCCAGCTTGCGCACCCAGGGGATCCGCTCGTCACGCTCGTTCTGGACCACGGCGAGCCGTCCGTCCGTACGCAGCACCCGCCCGATCTCCGCCAGCGCCTTGCCATGGTCGAACCAGTGGAACGCCTGGCCCACGACGACCACGTCGTAGAGGCTGTCGCCGATCGGGATCTGCTCGGCGGTGCCGCTGGTGGCGCGTACGTCCGGGAGCTTCTCGGAGAGGATGTCGAGCATCGCGTCGTCCGGGTCGGTCGCGAAGACGTCGTGGCCGAGGCCGACCAGCACCTCGGTGAGCTTGCCGGTGCCTGCCCCGAGCTCGAGGACCGAGCACGGCTCCTCGCCGACCAGCCACTTCACCGCATCGACCGGGTAGGACGGGCGCCCGCGGTCATAGCTGTCCGCCACGCCACCGAAGGAGCGCGCCGGATCGGGGTTGGCTGGGTCCGTCATCTCGGTCAGGGTAACGCGCGCTTAAGGTTGACGCGTGAAGGACGATCCGCTTGCCCGGTTGGTGTCGCTCGAAGGTGTGGCCTCGGGCTTCGCCGCAGCTCGTGACGGTATCGACGTGATGCTGCGTGACCGGGGACTGCGGCGTACGTCTCCGGAGACCACCGCCGAGTCATTGCTGCGCGGTGCGCACGCCTCGGCCGTGCTGGAAGGGTCTTCGTCGTCCTTGGGTGAGGTCCGCGCCTCCGGTGGGGACGCGATCGCGCAGGACGCGGTGCGGCTCTCGACCGAGCTTCTCTCGCTGGTGCCGGTGGTGAAGAACGCGCCGCTGCAGGCGTTCGCGCGGCTGCACGCGCTGGCGGCTGCGGGGTCGCTGGACGCTGAGGAGCTGGGCCGTCCGCGCTCTGCCGAGTCGGCCGAGCGGTTGCGGCGTCTCTCCGATCTGCTGCTCGCCCCGACGTCCGCGCCGGCGCTGGTCGTGGCGGCGTTCGTGCACGCCGATCTGGCGACTGCCGCTCCGTTCGCGTCCCACAACGGTCTGGTCGCGCGTGCCGCAGAGCGGCTCATCCTGGTCGCGCGCGGCGTGGACGAGAAGTCGCTGGTCGTGCCGGAGGCCGGCCATCTGGCGCTGCGCGCCGCCTACGAGTCGAACCTGCGTGGCTTCCGCGAGGGTGGTCAGGCGGGGGCGCACTCGTGGCTGCTCTACGCGGCCGAGGCGTTCGCCGCCGGAGCCGAAGCCTCGCCGCTACGCCTGGACGCGGCCGAGTAGAAGGTGCAAAAGCAGGTGGCACCCGGTGGGTTGTGAGCACCGGGTGCCACCGCTGACACGAGTGTTTCTGGTTACCAAGCGTGCAAGGTCTGGTCACTGCGTCGGGATTTCTCCCCGGCTACAGCACCCCATCAGATGGGTGGATCGCCGCGTGGGTGCCTGTCACTCGTGTGCGTCTTGTTACACCTCTGTTTCTACGCTGATCGGCGACCAGATTCAAGGCTGGAAATTCTGCAGGATGAGGAGGATGATGACGCTTCTGCAGAATCGGCTCAGGCGCCGAGGCGACGGCGCTTCGTGCCCGCCCAGATGACGCCGCCGGCGATCGCGACGGCGCCCCCGACGGCCAGCGCGGCCAGGGTCGGCGTGGACGGGGTCAGCACCCGGCTGCGCAGCGCTACCGGCTTGTTGAAGACCAGGATGTCCCAGCCGCGTTCCTTGGCCGCCTTGCGGAGGTCCTTGTCGGGATTGACCGCGAACGCGTGCCCGACCTCCTCCAGCATGGGGATGTCGGTGACGGAGTCGGAGTAGGCGTACGACTGCTCTAGGTCGTAGCCGAAGCGCTCGGCCAGCTGCTGGACCGCGCGGGCCTTCTCCTCGCGGTAGGCGTAGAGCGCGATCTCGCCGGTGTAGCGGCCGTCCTCGATCTCCATCTGGGTGGCGACCACGTGGTCGGCGCCGAGCATCGCGCCGATCGGCTCGACCAGCTCGGTGCCGGAGGCGGAGACGATGATGACGTCGTGGCCCTGTGCGTGGTGCTGCTCGATGAGCTGCACGGCCTCCTCGTAGACGAGCGGGTCGACCACGTTGTGGAGGGTGTCGGCGACGATCTCCTTGACGGTCGCGACGTCCCATCCGGTGACCATCTCGGAGAGCGCCTTGCGCATCTTCTCCATCTGGTCGTGGTCGGCACCGCCGACGACGTAGACGAACTGCGTGTAGGCCGAGCGGATCATGGCCGCACGGGTGATCAGGCCGCCGGCCTGGAAGTGCTTGGAGAACGCAAGCGTGCTCGACCTCGCGATGATCGTCTTGTCGAGGTCGAAGAACGCAGCGATGCGTGTCATGGCCACATCGTAGACGGCCGCTGGGCGGGCCGATCACCATCCACAGGGCGGGTTCGGTCCGAGGTTGTCCACAGGTGGTGGATTTTCGGGTGGAAAGGTCGGTGTCCCGGCGGATCCTGCTGCCATGGAACCTCTCGTCATCACCTCGGACTCGTTGCTGGCCGCCGAGGCGGCTCGTCTGGCCGCCGCCTCCGGCGTCACCGTCGAGGAGTGCACCGACGCCATCGGCGCTCTGCGCCGATGGCAGCGACCACCACTGATCCTCGTCGGCGCCGACCTCCTGGCGGAGGTGGCCTCGCTGCGTCCACCCCGAAGAGACGGGGTGTATGTCGTGGGATGGGGCTCGACCGGCGAGCCCCTGCTCCGAGCCGCCCTGGAGGTCGGCGCCGAGACGATCCTCGAGCTCCCGTCGGCCGAGACCGTGGTCGCCGGCCTCCTCGCCGACGTCAGCGACGGTGAGGGTGGCGACGGCATGGTCGTCGGCGTGCTGGCCGGATCGGGCGGAGCCGGTGCGACGACGTACGCCGCGGCCCTGGCCAGCCTCGGAGCCGACCGTGGGTCGACGCTGCTGATCGACGCCGACCGGCTCGGTCCCGGAGCCGGGCGGGTGCTCGGTCTCGACGAGATCCCCGGTGTGACCTGGGGCGATCTCGGCCAGACCGCCGGTCGGCTGGGGGCGCGGGCGCTGCGGGAGGCGGTGCCACATGTCGGGTCGCTGGGTCTGCTGGGATGGCCGGGCGGCGACGTGGTGGCACCTAAGCCGGAGGTGGTGCGCGAGGTGCTCGCTGCCGCTCGTCGCGGCCACGACCTGGTCGTGGTCGACCTGCCGCGCGAGTCCGACACCGGGACCGAGGCGCTGCTGACCGGATGCGACCTCGTGCTCGTCGTGGTTCGGGCGAACGTCACCGGCACCGCGTCCGCCGCCCGGCTGGTCGCCCGGCTTCCCGAGCGGGATCGGGTGCGGGTCGTCGTCCGCGGTCGGGCGGCCGAACCGGAGGCGGTCGGGCGTGCGCTCGGGCTCCCGGTGATCGCGTCGATGTCGGACCAGCGCGGGCTCTCGGAGGCCATCGATCTGGGGCTGGGGCCGATCCGCTCGAAGCGGGCGCCGCTGGCCCGTGCCGCGGCCGAGGTGCTGATGCGCTGCCGGGTCCGCGCGGGGGTGATGGCCGCATGATCGGCGCTGTCGACATCGCGCCCCAGGTCGTCGACCTCGTCCGCGACCACCTGGCGCGTACGCCGGGAGAGCTCACCCCGCACCGGGTCCAGGAGGCACTGCGTGCGGAGGGGCGGATCGTCGGTGACGCGACCGTGCTGGCGGTCTTCGAGATGCTGCGCCGCGACGTGGTCGGCGCGGGGCCGTTGGAGCCGCTGCTGCGGTTGCCTGGGGTGACCGACGTCCTCGTCAACGGACCCGATCAGGTCTTCATCGACCGCGGATCCGGCCTGGAGCCCGCTCCGGTCGCGTTTCCTGACGACGACGCGGTTCGACGGCTGGCGCAGCGGTTGGCTGCCGGGGCGGGCCGTCGCCTGGACGACGCCTCGCCCTATGTCGATCTGAGGCTGGGCGACGGCAGCCGGTTCCATGCGGTGCTCGCGCCACTGGCGCGACCGGGCACGGTGATCTCGTTGCGGGTGCCTTCGGCGCGCGTGTTCACCCTCGCCGAGCTGGAGTCTTCGGGGATGATCGTTCCCTGGGTGGCCGATCTGTTGCGGCGCCTGGTGCTGGCCCGGTCGGCCTTTCTCATCTCCGGTGGCACCGGCACCGGGAAGACCACCCTGCTGGCGTCGCTGTTGTCCTTGGTGCCGCCGGAGGAGCGCCTCGTGCTGGTGGAGGACGCCTCCGAGCTGCGTCCGGACCATCCGCACGTGGTCGGCCTCGAGGCGCGCCCGGCCAACATCGAGGCCGCCGGAGCCGTCGAGCTCCATACGCTGGTCCGCCAGGCCCTGAGGATGCGGCCGGACCGGCTGGTCGTGGGGGAGGTGCGTGGCGCCGAGGTCGTCGACCTCCTCGCCGCGTTGAACACCGGCCACGAGGGCGGCTGCGGCACGCTGCACGCCAACTCCGCCGCCGACGTGCCGGCACGCGTCGAGGCGCTGGCGCTCGCCGCCGGCCTCGGCAGGGAGGCGGCCCACAGCCAGTTCGCCTCCGGGGTGGACGTCGTCGTGCACCTGCGCCGACGTGACGGCCGCCGGGTGCTGACCGAGATCGCGGTCCCGTGTCGCGGAGCCGACGGGCTGGTCCGGATGGAGGCGGCCTGCTCGGTCGACGCCGGCGGCGACGTTCTCGCCGGACCGGCCTCGGACCGGCTCGAGGGGCTGCTGGGAGCGGATCGGTGAGCGGGCTCAGCCTCGGGCTGGTCGCCGGCCTGCTCGGCGTCGCCGCGGCGCTGCTCGTCCGTCCGCGGGCTGTGCTCGGATCAGGTCCGGCGCCGGTATGGCGGGTGCCTCGGTCGTCGTTCCTCCTGGTCGCCCTGATCCCCATCGTCTTCCCGGGCAGGGCGGTCGTCGCGGCTGTCCTGCTCGGGATCGCAACCTTCGGCGGGGTCGCGCTGTGGCGGCGCCGCTGCGAGCGGATCGCGGCAGGGCGTACGGCTGACCGTGTGGTCGAGGCCTGCGAGCAGATGGCCGCTGAGCTGGCCGCCGGGCACCCGCCCGGTCCGGCGCTGACGCAGCTCGCCACGGAGTGGCCGGTGATCGAGCCGGTCGCGGAGGCGCAGCGGATGGGCTCCGACGTGCCAGCCGCCTGGCGGCAGGTCGCCAAGGTGCCCGGGGCGGGATCGCTCCGTGTGGTCGCCGCGGCCTGGCAGATCGCCCACCAGACCGGGAGCGGTCTCGCGGACGCTCTGGATCGGGTGGCGCTCGATCTGCGGGCTGCGGCCGCGACCCAACGGGTGGTCGGTGGCGAGCTCGGATCGGCCCGATCCACCGCCCGCCTGATCGCAGGCCTGCCGGTGGCCGCCCTGGCGATGGGCAGCGGGGTCGGCGGCGACCCGCTGGCGTTCCTCTTCGGGTCGCCGGTGGGGCTGGCCTGCCTCGGTCTCGGGCTGCTGCTCGGCTGGCTGGGGCTGTGGTGGATCGAGGGCATCGCGCGTGGGGTGGAGGAGCGATGAGCATATGGATCGCGGCCGTCTCGCTCGGGCTGGCGGCGGCGTTGTTGCCCGCGCCGACCTCACCACTTCCCGTCAGGGTCGCGTCCGTCGCGGATCGGGGCGATCCCGGCGGTTGGATGATGCGCTGGCGAGCGCTGCTGGCTCTGCTCGCGGCCGGCGCCGTCTACTCCTTCGTCGGAGGCACGGCTGGTGCCGTACTCGCCGCGCCGGCGGGTCTCGTCTGCTGGCTGGTCATCGGCCGGGCCGAGCCCGCCGAGGTCCGACGTGAGCGGGAGGCCGCGAAGGCCGAGCTGCCGGCCCTGGTCCGCCTGCTCTCCGCCGCACTCTCCTCCGGCGCGGCGCCTGCCGAGGCGCTGGTGGCGGTCGCGGCAGCGCTGCCCGGGCCGGCCGCCGCCCGACTCCTGCCAGCGGCCTCCCGGCTTCGCATGGGAGCCGATCCGGAGAAGACGTGGCGCACCCTGGTGGACGATCCCGCGCTGGCGCCGTTGGGTCGGGCGTTGGCGCGGGCTCAGGCGACCGGTGCCCCGGTCGCCACGACCGTTGAGCGCCTTGCCGACGACCTGACCAGAAATGCCCGCGCCGAGGTCGAGGACCGCGCCCGCGCGGTGGGCGTCAAGGCCGCCGTCCCGCTCGGCATCTGCCTCCTCCCCGCCTTCCTGCTGTTGGGCGTCGTCCCGGTCGTAGGCGGCCTCCTCTCCAACCTCGGCATCTGACCCCACCAGCCGAGGCGTCGCCCCGGCCGGCCGAGGCGTCACCCGCGTCGGTCGAGTTGGCAGCCGAATGCCGACTCGACCGACGTACGTGACGTCTCGGCGGGCTCTTTTCCCTGTTCAACGTGCCGTTTGTCATCCACAGGGCGGGTTCGGGATCGGGTTGTCCACAGCTGGCGATATGGCGGTCGCGAATGTCGGTGGAGCAGTTCATCGTCGTCCTTGAACGGCCGTACCGACGGCCATCGACAAGAGAGGACCAACCATGGCCAAGGCACATCTTCGGAAGGACGAGAAGGGGATCACGACGGCCGAATACGCTGTCGGCACGGCAGCCGGTGCGGGGCTCGCCGGGCTGCTCTACAAGCTGCTCACCGGCGGCTTCGGCAATGACCTGCTCAACAGGCTGTTCCAGCACGTCCTCAGCCTGCTGGGGATCTGACCGATGGTCCGCGGGCAGCGGGACGAGCGGGGCGCGGCCACCGCGGAGTTGGTGATGGTGATCCCGCTCCTGGTGGCCGTGACCATCGGGCTGGTGTGGTTGCTGTCGGTGGGAGCGGCGCAGATCCAGGTGGTCGACGCGGCCCGGGAGACTGCCAGGGCTGTCGCCCGAGGGGACGACAGCGGCTCCGCCGCCGCCCGCGGACGTCGGGTCGGGCCCGCGGGCACGCAGGTGAGTGTCAGCGCCGGTGCCGAGGAGGTCGTGGCTTCGGCCCAGGCCCGGGTGGCCGGTCCTGGTGGGATCTTCCGCTGGATGCCGGGTGTGACCGTGCGCGGCGAGGCGGTCGCCGCAACCGAGGCGACGCGGGGGGAGCAGTGAGCACGGGCCGGTCAGGCAAGGACGAACGCGGATCGGCAGCCCCGTTCGCGGTTGGCGCCATCGGGCTGCTGCTCCTCCTCGGTGCAGCGCTGGGTGTGGTGGGCGCGGTCTTCGTCGCCCACCGCACCGCACAGTCCGCGGCCGATCTGGCGGCGTTGGCAGGGGCCAACGCGCTCCAGGTCTCCGAAGACGCATGTGCGGCGGCGACGACGATCGCCGACCGCAACGGCGCCACCTTGGAGTCGTGCGAGATCGCCGGGGAGGACGTCACCGTCACCGTGCGGGTCGAGGGACCGCGCTGGCTCGGTCAGCCGGGGGACCCGGTCGCCGGGGCGAGGGCCGGCCCGACGAGGTCACGGCCGGACTAGACGTCCTCTGGCCTGGGCAGCGGCTTGGTCTCGGGTCCGGTCTCGGGCTTGGTGTCGGGTGTGGTGTCGGGCGTGGTCTCCGTCTTGGCCTCGGCTTCCTGCAGCGTCTTGGCCATGCTCCGCATCTGGCGCTTGTCCTTCATGTACTTCATCTGGTGCTTGCCGCCCCACTTGGTGAGCGAGACGCCGAAGAGGAGAAGGACGCCGGCAACGAGGCCGATCACGAAGATCGTGGTCGAGCCGACCGGGAGGCCGAGCAGGGTGGCGGTCGGGTCGTCGAGATCACCGTTACCGGTGGTGAAGAGACCCAGCACGATGAGGGCTGCGGCAACGACGATCAGCACGAGGCCAAGGATCAGCATTTCTCCACATTAGGCCCATTTGCCGAGAAGGAGCCGCAACAACACGATCGCGCCTTGCTTGTCGAGAGGGTTGTTCTGGTTGCCGCACTTCGGGGACTGCACGCAGGAGGGGCAGCCGTCGTCGCACTCGCACGCCTCGATGGTCTCCAGCGTGGCGCTGAGCCACTCCCGGGCGGCACGGAACCCGCGCTCGGAGAATCCGGCCCCGCCGGGATGTCCGTCGTAGACGAAGACGGTGAGCATGCCGGTGTCCGGGTGTGACGCGGTGCTGACGCCACCGATGTCCCAGCGATCGCAGGTCGCGATCAGCGGGAGCAGCCCGATCGAGCAGTGCTCGGCGGCGTGGGCGGATCCCGGGATGTCCGCCTCCTCCAAGCCGGCCGCCTCGAGCGCCGAGGTGGGGACGGTCCACCAGACGGCGGAGGTACGCAGCGTACGTTCGGGAAGGTCGAGGAGCTCCTCACCCAGCACCTCGCCGCTCGGCTGGCGCCGCCGCAGGAAGGAGACGACCTGATGGGTGACGTCGACGTCGCCGTACGCCAGGCGGCACTCGCCCCAGGCGACCTGCTCCCGCTCGGCGACGATCGAGATCTCGGTGATCTCCCGGGCGAAGGTGGAATAGCCGGGGTCGTCGCGGGAGATGACCGCGACGTTCTCCTCCAGGTCGAGCTCGTGCACGAGATAGGTCTCGCCACGGTGGACGTAGACGGCGCCGGCGTGCGCGCTGGCGTGCGAGCTCGCCGCGTCGACCGTACCGACGACCCGGCCGGTCTCGGCCTCGATCAGCTGCACCTGCGACCCACCCGAGGAGCGGATGTCGGCGAGGTCAGCCGCGCGGCGGCGGTCGGTCCAGAACCAGCCACGGGGCCGCTTGCGCAGTAGCCCCGAGGCCACCAGGTTGTCCAGGATCTCCCGGGCGCCCGGCCCGAAGAGCGGCAGGTCCGGCTCGGTCAGCGGCAGCTCCTGCGCCGCGGCGCACAGGTGGGGACCGACGACGTACGGGTTCGCGGGGTCGAAGACGGTGGCCTCGACAGGCTGGCCGAGCAGCGCATCAGGATGGGTGACGAGGTAGGTGTCCAGCGGGTCGTCGCGGGCGACCAGGATGCCGAGCGCATCGCCCGCACCCCGACCGGCCCGGCCGATCTGCTGCCAGAAGGCCGAGCGCCTGCCCGGATAGCCGGCCAGCACCACCGCGTCCAGGCCGCTGATGTCGATGCCGAGCTCGAGCGCGTTCGTCGCCGCCAGTCCCAGCAGCTCGCCCGACCGCAGCGACGCCTCGATCGCCCGGCGCTCCTCGGGCAGATAGCCACCGCGGTAGGACGCCACCCGCCCCGGCAGTGAGGGGTCGACCTCGGCCAGCTCAGCGGCCGCGGTCAGAGCGACCTGCTCGGCGCCGACCCGGGAGCGTACGAAGGCCAGGGTGCGAACGTCCGAGGAGACCAGGTCGGCGAGGAGATCGGCGGTCTCGGCGGAGGCCGCGCGGCGAACGGGAGCGCCGTTCTCGCCGGCGTGCGTCGTCAGCGGTGGCTGCCACAGGGCGATCGAGAGCTCCCCGCGTGGTGACGCGTCGGCGGTCACCGGCAGTACCGGAAGGCCGGTGAGCCGCTCGCCCGCGATCGACGGCTCGGCGACGGTCGCCGAGGCGAGGATGAACGTCGGCGAGGAACCGTAGAGCGCACAGATGCGCCGAAGGCGCCGCAGCACGTGCGAGACGTGCGCCCCGAAGACCCCTCGGTAGTGGTGGCACTCGTCGATGACGACGTAGCGCAGCGAGCGGAAGTACGCGGTCCAGCGCTGATGACCGGGGAGCAGCGATCGGTGCAGCATGTCGGGGTTGGTCAGGATGTACTCGCCGAAGTCGCGGGCCCAGTCCCGCTGCTCCCGGGTGCTGTCACCGTCGTGGGTCACCGCGCGCACATCGACGCCCAGCTCGCGCAGCCCGGTCAGCTGATCCTGGGCGAGCGCTTTGGTGGGTGCGAGGTAGAGAACGCCGGCACCGCGCTCACCACGTGGACCTCGTCCGTCTCGGATCGCGGTCAGCGCGGGAAGTTGATAGGCCAGCGACTTTCCGGAGGCGGTGCCGGTCGAGACGATCACATGGGTGCCGTCGTGGGCTGCCTCCGCCGCCACCGCCTGATGCTGCCAAGGACGTTCGATCCCGCGAGCGGTGAACGCAGCGACGACCTCGACCGAGGCCCATGTCGGCCAGTCGACGAAGACGGCCTCTCGCGGCGGGACCTGCTCGAGGTGGGCGAGCCGGTCCTCGCGGCCCGGGACGTCCGCGAGCCGGCGGATGAGATCACCGGTCGCCGTCGTCAACACCTGTCTATTCTCCCAGAATCCTGGTGGCCGCCACGCTCACGGCCCCGCATCGTGGCCATGACGTTGCGAGTTTCTTGCGCGCATCCTGGTGAGCCGTGGTTACATTACGATCGACTCCGGCTATCGGACACCAGGCATGCCGACCGGAGCTGGTTGTCTCACGTTCCTTGGCAGGAGAACTTCGAAGTGGATCTGACGCTTGCGACTCGCGAGCTCGACTCGGCCACCATCGTGGCCGTGGGCGGCGAGATCGACGTCTATACCGCGCCGAAGCTGAGGGACAAGATCACTGAGCTCGTCGCCCGGGGTCACTACGACATCGTGGTCGACCTCGAAGCCGTGGAGTTCCTCGACTCGACCGGCCTCGGCGTCCTGGTGGGTGGCCTGAAGAAGGTGCGCCAGCACAACGGCATGCTCCGCCTGGTCTGTACGCAGGAGCGGCTGCTCAAGATCTTCCGGATCACCGGTCTCGCCAAGGTCTTCGACATCCACGCCAGCGCCGAGGGCGCGGCAGCGGGCTGACCCTGCCACACACCAGGACCAGCACTAGGCTCCAGGTGTGAGTGACCTCCCGCACCGGCTCCGTGACGCCCTCCAGCAGGCCGACTTCTCCTACGACTCCGTCGCCGACCTGCTCGGCCCGATCGCCCACGGCGCGCTGAGTCGCAACGAGACGCTGCCGGGCCGGCGGCGTACTCATGGCGGCACCCCGCTGGAGACGCTCATCCGGCTCTTCCTGCTGCAGACGACCGTCTCCCTCGGCCACGCCGAGGCAGCCCTCCCGGGGCTCGTCGACCGGCTCGCCGTCGAAGGGATCCTGGAGCAGTCGGTCGGAGAGGTCGCCGCCCGCCTCGACGTACGTCCGTACGCCACCGATGACACCGCCCTCTGGGTCGTCTCCGACCTCACCCCGGGGCTCGACGGCGGCCCGCAGCGCGTCGGCCACGAGCACGTGCTCGGGATCAGCCCCGCCTCGACCTCCCTGGCGCAGCTGACCATCCGCGACCAGGTCGGCACCGCCCTCGATCTCGGCACCGGCTGTGGCGTCCAGGCCCTCCACCTCGCCACCCACAGCGACCGGGTGGTCGCGACCGACGTCAATCAGCGAGCCCTGTGGATCACCACGTTCAACGCCGCCCTCAACGACGTGGCGGACCGGATCGACGTACGCAACGGGTCGTTCTTCGAGCCCGTCGCCGGTGAGCGATTCGACCTGATCGCCACCAACCCGCCGTTCGTGATCAGCCCGGCAACCGGCGAGCGCCTCGTCTACCGCGACTCCGGGCTCCCCGGCGACCAGGTGGTCGAGGACATCGTCCGGGCCGCTCCCGGCATGCTCACCGAGGGCGGCTGGTGTCAGATCCTGGGCAACTGGATCATCTCCGAGGACCAGCCCTGGGACGACCGCCTCGAGGGATGGCTCGCGGACGAGGTCGACGCGTTCGTGGTCCAGCGTGAGGTGCTCGACCCCGCGGCGTACGTCGAGCTGTGGCTCAAGGACTCCGGCCACCACGGCGCCCAGGACTACCTGACCCGCTACGACACCTGGCTGTCCTGGTTCGAGGAGCACAAGATCGAGGGCGTCGGGTTCGGCTGGATCAATCTGCACCGCACGGGCACGGCCAACCCGAAGCGCGAGCTCCTCGAGTGGCCCTACGACGTCGAGCAGCCGATCGCCCCGGCGCTCGAGGCGTGGGGCAAGGCGGCCCGCGTCGAGGTCACCGAAGACTCCACGCTGGTGCTCGTCGAGGACGTCCAGCAGGAGACCCTCGGCCAGCCCGGCGCCGAGGACCCCAGCACCGTCATCCTGCGCCAGCAGCGTGGCCTGCGCCGCGCGCGCCAGGCGGACACGATCGAGGCAGCTTTCGCAGGCGCGTGCGACGGTGACCTGACCGTCGGTCAGATCCTCGACGCGCTCGCGCAGATCCTCGACCGCGACCCCGCGGTCGTGCGCAGCAGCTATCTGCCGATCGCCCAGGAGCTGGTCAGCGAGGGCTTCCTCCGTCCCGCGCCAGGCACGCCTGGTCCCGCAGCCTGATCAGGCGTCTGCGCACGCTCGAGACCAGCAGGTCCGGGTAGCCCAGCGGCTCGAGGTCGGGAAGGTCACGCATGCCCCATGGCCGCTGGGTCTGCCACGGCCAGAAGCCACGCAGCGCGGCCGCCAGCTGCTTGCCGTAGGCCGAGGGCATCTTCGTGACGCCCAGCCGCTCCTTGAGCTCGAACGCGGTCACCAGGCCGCCCGGTCCGGCGAGCCCGTTGGCGCCCAAGACCGTCCAGACGATCCCGGCGGCGACCTGAGCCGGCCGGGTGGGCCGGTCGACGACCAGCGGGTCGATCTCCCACAGCCGCAGCAGCGCCCGCCGCAACGCGTTGCCGACCTCTCCGACCGGGAAGTCGGCCGCGACCTCGTCGAGCAGCGCGGCGACCGCCTCCAGCTGCGTACGTCCCGCCGCATCCTCCACGACCGGCAGGTCCAGGCCGTCCTCGGTCAGCGGCGCGGCCTTCAGCGCGGTGACCGCCTCGTGGCCGCCGCACAGCGCGGCCAGCCAGTCCAGCGCGACCTCGTGGTCGGGCCGTAGCGGTGTGTCCGGCCGGGTGAGCTCGGCCTCCAGGCGCTCCAGGATCACGTTGGTCCGGGTGAGCAGCTGGGCGCACTCGGAGCAGACCAGATGCTCCGGGGGCGTGGCCAGACCTTCCACGTAGTTGATGTACTCAGTGTCGATGTATTCGGCGTCGATCATCAGCAGAGACCTCTCGGGTTGTGATGGGTCTCGCCGTCCTCGAAAGCCACCTTAGGGACGACCACCGACAGTTTGTGGACAGGATCGGATGAGACACCGATTTCACGCTCCCGACGCCGAGCGTGCTAGGTATTGTCATCGCGGCGCCCAAGGCAACACGCCATGTTGCCCGAGAGCTCAGTGCCGCATGAACCGCGGTGACTGGACCCATGCCGGCTGGAGACACGCGCTAACGTGTCTCGCCAGAGCTTGTCGGTGGTGCCAGGCTCTGCTGCAGTGAGATAAGGACGTCAGTGGCACACAAGTTGGTGATCGTCGAGTCCCCGGCGAAGGCTCAGAAGATCGGCGGATACCTCGGACAGGGGTATGTCGTCGAGGCATCCGTCGGGCACATCCGCGACCTTCCGCAGAGCGCGGCAGACACCCCCGCCAAGATCAAGGACAAGCCGTGGGGGCGCTTCGGCGTCGATGTCGACAACGGCTTCACCCCTTACTACGTCGTGCCCAGCGACAAGAAGAAGCAGATCGCCAAGCTCAAGTCGCTCCTCAAGGACGCCGACGAGCTCTACCTCGCCACCGATGAGGACCGCGAGGGTGAGGCGATCGCCTGGCACCTCCTCGACGAGCTGAAGCCGAAGAAGGGCATCCCGGTCAAGCGGATGGTCTTCCACGAGATCACCAAGCCCGCGATCCTGGCCGCCGCCGAGAACCCCCGCGAGCTCGACATGGACCTCGTCGAGGCCCAGGAGTCCCGCCGCATCCTCGACCGTCTCTACGGCTACGAGATCTCCCCGGTGCTGTGGAAGAAGGTCATGCCCCGGCTGAGTGCCGGGCGCGTCCAGTCCGTCGCCACCAGACTCGTCGTCGACCGCGAGCGCGAGCGGATCGCCTTCCGGACCGCCTCCTACTGGGATCTGGCCGGCACCTTCGACGCCGGCTCCGACCACGACCCGCGGATGTTCCCGGCCAAGATCACCTCGATCGACGGCGGCCGGGTCGCCCGCGGCTCCGACTTCGGTCCGGACGGCCTGTTGAAGGGCGACAAGGTCGTCCACCTCGACCGCACCCGCGCCGAGGCCCTCGTCGCCGCCCTCGAGGGCCAGACCTACGAGGTCCGCAGCGTCGAGTCCAAGCCCTACAAGCGCAGCCCGTACGCCCCCTTCCGCACCACCACGATGCAGCAGGAGGCCAGCCGCAAGCTCGGGATGAGCGCCTCGACCACCATGTCGGTCGCCCAGCGTCTCTACGAGAACGGCTTCATCACCTACATGCGTACCGACTCCACGACCCTGAGCGGAGACGCCGTCAGCGCGGCCCGCGCTCAGGTCCGGGAGCTCTACGGTGCCGAATACCTGCCCGATGCCCCCCGGACGTACGCCTCGAAGGTCAAGAACGCCCAGGAGGCCCACGAGGCGATCCGCCCCGCGGGTGACTCGTTCCGCACCCCGGCGCAGACCGGTCTGACCGGCGATCAGTTCCGCCTCTACGAGCTCATCTGGATGCGCACCGTCGCCTCCCAGATGAAGGACGCCGTCGGCAACTCGGTCGCGATCCGCCTCGGCGCCACGGCGGCCACGGGCGAGGACGTGGTCTTCTCCGCTACCGGCCGCGTGATCACCTTCCACGGCTTCCTGAAGGCGTACGTCGAGGGCACCGACTCCGCCGACCAGACCTCCGACGACCAGCAGACCAGGCTCCCGAACCTCGCCGAGGGCGACACGGTCAACGCAGCCAGCCTCACCGCCGACGGCCACGAGACCAAGCCCCCGGCCCGCTACACCGAGGCCACCCTCGTCCGCGAGCTGGAAGAGCGCGAGATCGGCCGCCCGTCGACCTACGCGAGCATCATCCAGACGATCATCAACCGCGGGTACGTCTTCAAGAAGGGCACCGCGCTGGTCCCGGCCTGGGTCGCGTTCTCGGTGGTCAGGCTGCTGGAGGAGCACTTCCCTCGCCAGATCGACTACCGGTTCACGGCGAGCATGGAGGAGACCCTCGACGAGATCGCCAACGGCCGCAAGGACATGACCACCGAGCTCGGGGAGTTCTACTTCGGCTCCGAGCGGGTCAAGGGCATCAAGCCGCTGGTCGACGGTCTCGGCGACATCGACGCCCGTGAGCTGGCGACCTTCCCGGTCGGTGACCAGGAGTCCGGCGTCAACCTCCGCGTCGGTCGCTACGGCCCCTACATCGAGGGCCCCGGCGACGACGGCACCCCGTTCGCGGTGCGTGCCAACGTCCCCGACGACCTGCCGCCCGACGAGCTCACCCTGGAGAAGGCCAAGGAGCTCTTCGCCAACCCGGCCGGCGAGGAGCTCAACCTCGGCGTCCACCCCGACACCGGGCTCACCGTCGTCGCCAAGAGCGGCCGGTTCGGTCCCTACGTGACCGAGCAGCTCCCCGAGGACGCGAAGAAGGGCGCCAAGCCCCGCACCGCCAGTCTCTTCAAGTCGATGTCGCTGCAGACGATCTCGCTCGAGGACGCCGTCAAGCTGCTGACCCTGCCCCGGGTCGTCGGCACCGGCGCCGACGGCGAGGAGATCACCGCCCAGAACGGCCGCTACGGGCCGTACCTGAAGAAGGGCACCGACTCCCGCACGCTGAGCTCCGAGGACCAGCTGCTCACGATCACCCTCGAAGAGGCCGAGCAGATCTACTCCCAGCCGAAGCAGCGCGGCCGTGCCGCCGCCAAGCCGCCGCTCAAGGAGCTCGGCCCCGACCCGGTCTCCGGGCAGCCGATGGTCGTCAAGGACGGTCGCTTCGGTCCCTACGTCACCGACGGTGAATACAACGCCACCCTCCGGGCCGCCGACGACCTGGAGACCCTGACCGCCGAGCGTGCCGCCGAGCTGCTCGCCGACAAGCGCGCCAAGGGCCCGGCGAAGAAGACCACCAAGCGGACGACGAAGAAGACCACGAAGAAGTCCACGGCGAAGAAGTCGACCGCCAAGAAGACGACCAAGAAGGCCGCGACCAAGAAGGCCTGAGCCGTACGCCGCGGTGCGGCCGTCTCCAACGACAGAACCCCGCCATGGCGGGGTTCTGTTGCTTTGTCGGCGTCAGCCGAGCGACCCAGCCACCTCGTCGTAGTCCAACCGGTCGGCGGCGATGTAGAAGAGCCGAGCGCCGGGGGAGACGGGCAGGTCCCAGGACGGGCTGACCTGGATGCCGTCCTCGGCACGTACGGCCAGGAGAGTGGCGCCGTGCTTACGGCCGAGAGCCCCTTGCCAGGCCTCGACCGTCGAGGTCGCGGCCGAGGCAGGCACGGTGAGCGAGTAGGTGCCCTTGCCCCCGGCGGTGGCGAGCTCCTGGTAGACCTCCGCGATCCCCGGGTCGCTGAGCTCCTCGGCGATCAGCTGGGTGTTGTGCCACTGGACGCAGTGGACGGTGGTGTCGACGCGGAAGATGGTGCGCTGCACCCGCAGGTCCCGCAGCGCGACGATGGTGTGCACCGCCGGCGCGGCGGTGTTGGCGGCGACGGTGAGCGTGACCGCCTCGTTGTCGTCGCGCGGGTCGATCAGCACGCTGTGCGCGCAGGACAGCCCGGCGCGAGCGAGCACGTCGAGATCGGTGATGTCGCCGCGCACGAAATGAAGGCGGTCCTCCCCGGGCAGCGGGTGCTCGGCGAGCTGGTCCTCCCAGGTCGCGAGCACGACCTCGCGGTCGGGCTCGGAGAGCAGCTCGACCAAGATCCGCTCGGTGCGCCCGGCGGTGTAGCCGAGCATCACGATGTGGTTCTGTCCGCTGAAGGTGATCTCTCCACGCATGCGGCGTCCTTTGGCGTTCTCGATGATTGCCGAGATCCGGCTGAACAAGATGGCGAGGGTGGTGATGGAGCCGAAGACGACGTACGCCCCGACGAACCGGCCACCGGTGGTCTCCGGGAAGAGGTCGCCGTAGCCGACCGTGGTCGCGGTGACCAGGAACCACCACCAGTAGTTGGCGGGGTGCACGATGTCGCTCTCCGGCTGGGCCAGCGCCATCGCGATCCAGCCGGTGGCGAAGACGAAGCCGATGATCGCGAGCGGGAGCACCCAGGCGTAGTGCCGCGAGGTGCGCCGGACCAGCCGGATCAGGAAGAACATCAGTAACCCACCCAGCCGTTCCGGGCGTAGTCCAGGATCGCCGGGTCCAGCAGCGTGGTGACCGAGGTCGGCCGCTCGGCACGGTCGGGCGGGAACGAGGAGGCGGCCGCGAGCACGGCGTCGCTGGCGTACCGCAGCCCACCCGGCGCCTCGTCGTCGAGCGCGAGCTCAGGGGCGGAGCCGTCGCGGGAGGCGAGCACGTAGCCCCAGTTCCCGAAGGAAGGTACGTCCGCCTGATAGGGCGTGGTCCGGTAGCCGGCCTCGGTGAGGGTGTGCCGCACCGACCAGAACGCGTCCGGCGCGAAGAACGGGCTTCCGGACTGCACGACCATCCGTGCGGACGGGGCGAGCAGCCGCGCGATCATGCTGTAGTTCTCGACGGAGTAGAGCTTGGCCAGAGAGGTCGAGTCCGGGTCGGGGAAGTCGGCGATGACCACGTCGAACGGTGCCCCCGAGTAGTCGCGCACCCAGGAGAACGCGTCGTCGGCGACGTACGTCAGCCGGGGGTCCTCGAGGGACCCCGCCGTCAGTGACGAGACCGGATCGAAGGAGCGCGCCAGCGACACCACCGCAGGGTCGAGATCGACCAGCGTCACCGACGAGACCGACTGGTAGCGCAGCACCTCCCGCGCCGCGAGCCCGTCGCCACCGCCGAGGATCAGCACCCGCTGGTGCGGCCCGTTCATCGCCGGATGGACGAGCATCTCGTGGTAGCGGTACTCGTCCAGCGAGGAGAACTGCAGGTCACCGTCGAGGAAGAGGCGTACGTCGTCGAACTCCGGCCCCACCGGAGCGCCGCGGGTCACCACGATCTCCTGGTAGGCCGAGCGCTCGGAGTGGATGATCGGGTCGCGGTAGAGCGCCTGGCGGGCGTTGAGCTCGAAGGAGTCGGCCGTCATCGCGGTCAGGCCGAGGGCGACCGCGAGCGCGCCACAGATCGCCGTGACCGTCCCGCGCTGCCGGCGTGAGCCGGCCAGCGCGACGCCGACCGTCCAGGCGGCGAGGACGTTCAGGGCAGCTGTCGCCACCGTCCCCACCAGCAGCCCCAGGGTCGGCAGCAGCACGAACGGGAACGCCAGCCCGCCGATGAGCGCCCCGACGTAGTCGACCGCGTTGATGTCGGCGACCGCGAGCGAGGCCTGCTGGCGCCGCAGCCGCTGCAGCAGCTCCATTAGCAGCGGGATCTCGGCGCCCACCAAGGCGCCGATCAGGAACGTCACCAGCAGCATCATCGGGGTGTAGAGGTGCAGCCACGCGAACGCCGCGTAGAGCGCCGGCACCGAGGCGCCGCCGACCGCGGCGAGCGCGATCTCCACACCCACGAACGAGCGCAGCGGCCGCGCGGTCAGCGGCTTGGCGAGCACGGCGCCGATGCCCATCGCGAACATGGACACCGCGATCACCAGCGACGTCTGCGCGATCGAGTTGCCGAGCAGATAGCTCCCCAGCGTCACCAGCGCGAGCTCGTACACCAGGCCGCACGCCGCGCAGACGAACACCGCCGCGAGGACGAGCAGTCGAGCCGCTCGTCCCGCGGGCAGCGCGGGCAACGAAGGGAGGGTCAGGCTCACGTGATCGAGGCCGCCACGATCACGCCGACGGCCAGCTGCACCGCGACGGCGACCCAGATCGCCGGGTCGTCCTTCTCATCGGTCATCAGCTCACCGAGCCGGCCCGGGGTGAGCAGGTCGAGGATCACGAACGCGAACGCGAGCAGGGCGATCCCGATGAGACCGTACGCACCGGTCTCGGCGAGCCCCTGAAGCGTGTCCGCCTCCGCGGTGTAGATCGAGGTGGCCACGATCGTCGCGATCGCGACGACCGAGGAGCCGAGCAGCAGCGCCGGGTCGCGGCGGTGCTCCACGAAGATCAGCTGCCCCAGCCGGCCGGGCGTGAGCAGGTCGATCACGTAGAAGCCGATCATCAGCAGAACCAGCCCGAGGGCGGCAAAGGCAACGGTGGACAGCAGTCCGCTCACAAGGTCAGTCATCGGTTCATCTCCAGTCTGGGGGTGGTCACTTGCCGAATCCGCTGCCGCCGCCGCGGAAGGAATCACCGCTGCTGCCGCCACCGCTGTTGCGGCCGTAGAAGCTGTTCCAGCCCCACAGCCCGATCACCGTGGCGTGGCTGCGGTAGCCGCGGTCGTACTCGTAGAGCGTGATCGTCGAGCCCGAGGGCGTGCGCGGCTCCACGACGACCAGCCAGTCGTCGTCGTAGCGCAGGTAGTGGCTGGATCCCTCGGCCCGGTTCTCGTCGGCGTCGGTGCCGCTGGCGATCTGGTTGGCGACCGAGCTCACCGAGCCGTCGTCCTCGAAGACGATCCCGCCCTCGCTGTCGGGGTCGGTGCCGCTGACGTGGTCGAAGTTCTTGCGCAGGTACTTCTCGGGGCTGTTCCCGTCGCCGGACACGGCGATGGCGATGATGATGGCGAGCGCGACGCATCCCGCGACGATCGCCCAGCCGATCAGCTTGCGGTTCGAGCCCCCGGAGCCGTTGGGTTCAGACACTTGTGACCTCCTCGGGCCGGTAGCTGGTGGTGGTGGCGACGATCTCGCCGGTCTGTGGGTAGGTGTGCCAGGTGTTCCAGGTGATCTGCCGCTCGCCGACCTTGTCGAGAGCCAGCGCAGTCACGGCATGCGGGTCGCCCGGGAAGTGCGCGACGACAGCATCGGTACGCCCCTCCAGCCGCTCCACGAGCCGCGACGCCTGCGCGGCGAGCTCCTCGGGTCGCATCTCGCCCACGTGCGAGGCGAGGCGGTAGCCGCCCGCCGCGTGCGCCGCGGGAAGGGGCGAGGCCTCGGCGATCCCGCACGCGACCGTCTCGTGCAGGAGCGGGCGGCCGTGGCGGCGTACGACGACCTGGTGGCTGGCCCCCAGGACGCTCAGCGTCACCGTCAGACCGGCCGTGAGGCTCACCGTCCGGCATGCCAGCGGGGTGCAGGGGATCGGTGCGAGGGTCCAGCGCAGGGTGTCACCGCGTACGTCCGCGAACGGGACGTCGAGAAGCGTCACGCGTCGTCCAGGGTGGCCGGCCGGTCGGAGGAGGGGTAGACGGTCAGCTCGAACGGCTGCAGCACCTCGCCGAGGGAGGGCTCCCAGTTGCTGCCCCACTTCTCGAAGCCGAGCAGCTTGCCGTCGACCGACTTGTAGTCGGCGTACTCGGCCGTGCCCGACGGCGCGGTGCCGGTCGCGCCGGTGGCGGTGAAGGCGGCGGCGCCCTTCTCCTGGAGGCGGTAGGCGACGCCGCCGACGATGATGTCGCGGTCACCGACGGTGCCCTGCTCGATGTCGCCGAGCGGGATCGCGTGCCACAGCGAGACCTCGAAGCTCTCGTCGTCCTCGATCGAGAGCCACTTCTTGCCCTCGGCGTCGTCGAGCATGTGCTCGGTCCAGCGGTAGCCGTGCTCGTCGAAGTCGATCCGCCCGCGGACGAACCAGTTGTGGCCCAGGTACTCGATGACGTCGCCGTTGCGCACCTGGCGCAGCTGGTCGGAGGCGTGCTTGTGCTGGTCGCCGATGAAGTCGTCGGGTTCCTTCTGCGCCGTCGGCTGCTGCCGGCTCTTCCAGAGCAGGTAGGCCGCGACCGCGAGGGCGGCCAGCAGCAGGACGATCAGGACGTAGATCACCAAAGACTCCTTGGGTCGGCGTGAGGGCGACCCGAACCATAGCCTGGCGGTGTGCGGTTCGGCAGCCTGAATCGCGGCGGCGCCGGGCGGCGTACGTCTCATGTCGGTGGCACCCCGTAGGTTTGGCTCGTGAGGTTTCCGGGTGTCTACGCAGAGCACGGCGTCTTCGTCTGTTTCGAGGGCGGCGAGGGCTCGGGCAAGTCGACCCAGTCGCGCCTGCTCCACGAGGCCCTGACCGCCCGCGGCCACCAGGTCCTGCTGACCTTCGAGCCGGGCGACACGGCCGTGGGCAAGGACGTACGCCGCATCGTGCTGTCTCCGGAGACCGGCGACCTCGACGACCGGACCGAGGCGCTCCTGTTCGCCGCCGACAAGGCCGAGCACATCGAGTCGATGGTCCGCCCGGCGCTGGAGCGGGGCGAGGTGGTCATCACCGACCGCTATGTCGACTCGATGCTGGCCTACCAGGGCGCCGGCCGGGTGCTGGACGCCGCGCAGCTCGAGGAGGTCGCGCGCTGGGCGACCGCCGACCTGCGGCCCCACCTGACCGTGCTGCTCGACCTGGACCCGACGGCCGGCTTCACCCGGTTCGCCGAGCGCGACCGGATGGAGCAGGAGTCGGCCGAGTTCCATCAGCGGGTGCGGTCGGCGTTCGTCGCGCTCGCGTCGCGCAACCCCGAGCACTACCTGGTGCTGGACGCGCGGGCTCCGGTCGAGGAGATCCACGCGGCGGTGCTCGCCCACCTCGAGCCGCTGCTCGCCCAGGCGGTGACGGCATGAACCTCGCCACCGCCTCGGTCTGGGACAACCTGGTCGGCCAGCGCCACATCATCTCTACGCTGCGGACCGCGGCCTCGGGGCACGGCATGACCCAGAGCTGGCTCTTCACGGGTCCGCCCGGCTCGGGCCGGTCCAACGCCGCGATCGCCTTCGCCGCGGCCCTCCAGTGCCCCAACGGTGGCTGCGGCCAGTGCCACGAGTGCCACACGGTGCTCGCCGGAAGCCATGCCGACGTCAACCTGGTCCGCACCGAGAAGCTGACCCTCGGGGTCGACGAGATCCGCGACCTCGTCCGCCAGGCTGCCCTCACCCCGGCCGGAAGCCGCTGGCAGATCCTGATCATCGAGGACGCCGACCGGCTCACCGAGCAGGCCAACAACGCGCTGCTCAAGGCGGTCGAGGAGCCCGGCGCCCGCACGGTCTGGATGCTCTGCGCGCCGACGGTCGAGGACGTCCTCCCGACCATCCGGTCGCGGTGTCGGCTGGTCACGCTGACCACCCCGACGGTGCCCGACGTGACCGCCTTCCTCCAGCGCACGCTCGGTGTCGACGAGGCACGCGCCGCCTATGCGGCGCGTGCGAGCCAGAGCCACATCGGCCGGGCCAAGGCGCTCGCCCGCGACGACGACACCCGGCGCCGGCGCGAGCAGGTGGTGGCCTACCCGGCCCGGTTGACCACCCTCGCCGACGCGCTCCGGGCCGCGGGCGAGCTCGCCGCGGTCTCGAAGGAGGAGGCCGACGCGGTCACCGCCGACCTCGACGCCCGGGAGAAGGCCGACCTCGACGCCGGCTACGGCGTGGTCGAGCGGGGCCGCCGACCGCGTGAATACGGTCCGGCGCTGTCCGCGCTCGAGAAGGACCAGAAACGCCGCGCCACCCGCCGCCACCGCGACGTGATCGACCGCGGGCTGATGGACCTGGTCTCGGTCTACCGCGACGCGATCACGATGGCCGCCGGCGCTCCGGTGACCCTGGTCAACGAGGAGCACCGGCGCGAGATCGAGCAGCTCGTCGCGGCCTCGACCCCCGAGCTCAACCTGCAGCGGATCGGCGCGATCTTCGAAGCCCGTGAGCAGCTGCTGGAGTTCAACGTGCAGCCCCAGTTGGTGCTGGAGGCGATGATGGTGGCGCTGTTGCCGCCCGGAGGAGACCAGTGAAACTCAACGCAGTGACCGGCGCCGTCGCGCTGACCGCTCTGACCGTGATCACCGCAGGCTGTGGTGCCGGTGGCGGCACCCCCGACGCCGACCAGGTGAGCCCGAGCGCGGAGGCGACCGCGGCCCCGAGCGAGGGGCTGCAGACCTTCTACAGCCAGAAGCTCGACTGGAAGGACTGCAACGGCGCCTTCGAGTGCGCGACCCTCGAGGTCCCGCTCGACTACTCCGACCCCACCGGTCGCACCATCGAGGTCTCGGTCATCAAGGACCCGGCCAACAAGAAGAAGATCGGCTCGCTGGCCATCAACCCGGGTGGCCCGGGCGGGTCGGGCATCGACTACGCGCTCTACAACAACCAGTCGTTCAGCTCCACCGTCCGCGACTCCTACGACATCGTCGGGTTCGACCCGCGCGGGGTCGGGCAGAGCACCCCGGTCGACTGCCTCGAGGACGACGCCCTGGACGCCTACGTCGCGGTCGACCCCGACCCCGACACCCCCGCCGAGGAGAAGGCGTACGTCGACACCGGCGTCGAGATGGCCAACGGCTGCGCGGGCCAGAAGGATGGCATCTCCGCTCACGTCAGCACCGTCGAGGCGGCCCGGGACATGGACGTACTCCGGGCTGCGCTCGGGGAGGACCAGCTCGACTACTTCGGTGCCTCCTACGGCACCCAGCTCGGCTCGACCTACGCCGAGCTCTACCCCGACCGGGTCGGCCGGTTCGTGCTCGACGGCGCGATCGAGCCCGGGCTGAGCGTCCTCGACGCCAACCTCGCCCAGGCGAAGGGCTTCGAGGTCGCCCTCCGCTCCTACGTCGAGAACTGCGTCGACGAGGGCAGCTGCTTCCTCGGTGACAGCGTCGACGAGGGCGTCGAGAGCGTCCAGAAGCTGATGGCCGACATCGATGCCGAGCCGCTGCCCGCCGGCGACCGTGAGCTGACCGCCGGCAACGCCCTCTACGGCCTGATCACCCCGCTCTACGTCGAGTCCTACTGGCCCTATCTCACCGACGCCCTCCAGGCGGCGATGAAGGGCGACGGCACCCAGCTGATGAGCCTCTCGGACAACTACGCGGGCCGTGACCCCGAGGGCGGCTACATCAACAACACTATGGAGGCCAACTGGGCGATCAACTGCCTCGACGACTCCTCCGGGCTCAGCCCGGCAGAGGTGCGCGAGCAGCTGCCCGCCTTCGAGGAGGCCGCTCCCACCTTCGGTGCCGCCCTGGCCTGGATGCTCAACGGCTGCGCCGCGGAGAAGTTCAAGGCCACCGAGCCCGAGCCCGAGATCGACGCCGCGGGCTCCAACCCGATCGTCGTCGTCGGCACCACCCGCGACCCGGCGACTCCCTACGAGTGGGCCGAGGCCCTCGCGAAGGCGCTGGACAACGGCGTACTCGTCTCCCGCGACGGCGACGGCCACACCGGCTACATGCAGGGCAACGGCTGCGTCGACGACGCCATCGACGACTACCTGGTCGACGGCAAGGTCCCCGACGACGGCTTGGAGTGCTGATTTACCCCATGTGGGGTGGGTTGCCGCCGTCTCCACCCGCCGGATCTCGCTGACCAAGAGGATCGCTTCTCGTAATTTTACTTCGAGAAGAAGGGTCACGAGCAAGTGATCATGAACCAGCGAGTCCGTTCGACGACGAAGGCATTCGCTGCCTCCGCGGTCGCCGCCCTGGCGATCGCGGTCGCCCCCGTCATCAGTCAGCCCGCCCACGCCGCTACGCCCCCGGCGACCGTGTCGGCCAAGGTCGTCACCAAGGTCGTCAAGGTCTCCGCCCCCAAGTACGGCACGAAGTCCTACCGCCCCGTCGGCAAGCTGACCGCGGGCGGCAAGGCCGTCAAGGGCAAGCGCATCCACCTGCAGAAGAAGGCCAGCGGCCGCTGGAGCAGCGTGACCTCCTGCGTGACGAACAAGTACGGCAAGTGCGCCGTGGTCGTGACGCCCAAGGTCAGCCGCTACTACCGCTGGAAGTACGCCGGCGACGCCAACCGTCGTGCCGACGTGTCCGCCTCGTTCTACCTGAAGAAGCGCGGCTCGTCCGGCGGCACGACCTCAGGCCTGGACTACACCTACGCCAACGGCGAGAAGGTCTACAACGCCTCCTCGGCCAACGACCGCGACTGCGGCGAGATCCCCGCATCCAAGAAGCCTGTCCGGATCAACAACAGCTCCGACCCGTGGCGCCTCGACGCCGACAACGACGGCTACGGCTGCGAGTGAGCTAGACCTTCATCAAGGTATGCAGACTGGGGCTCACATCCCCAGCGGAGCTCCGCACGGGATGTGAGCCTTCGTCTGCATACCTTGACGAAGGAACGCCCGCTACCGCCGGTGGACCGGATCCGCGATGGCCTGGATCCGCTTGGTGGCCAGCTCGATCATCAGCGTGGCGGCGGGGGAGAGGGTGGCGTCGGTGCGGTGGACGACGGCGAACGTGTCGTACGTCCGGGGCCGCAGTGACACCCAGCCGGCCTTCGGCGCCAGCCGGGGGAGCAGCTGCTCGGCTGCTCCCTTGGCGATGACGCTGTCGGCGTACCCCATCCCGACCAGCTCGACGGCCGTCTCGATGTCCTCGACCTCGATCCGGCTGGGTGGATTGCGCCCGGTCTCGTGGAGCAGGTTGCGGATGGTGACCCGGGTGGGGTCCTCGGAGCTCCAGCTCGTGTCGGACATGACCAGCGAGGCCAGCGAGAGCCGGTGGGCGGTGACCGGTGTGGCCAGGTGGGCCGGGTCGGCCGAGATGTAGACGAGCTCGTCGCGAGCCACCGGCGTGACCTTGAGGCCCGGACCGGAGACGCTGCCGACGAGCAGCATCGCCGCCTCGAGCCGTCCGCGGCGCAGGTCGTCCTGGACCTCGGTGGAGTTCTGCCCGATCAGCTCGACGCGCACGCCCGGGTATCGGTCGAGCACGTCGGCCACCAGCCCGGCCCCGCCGTATAGCCGCGCGATCCCGAACATCCCGAACCGGATCGTTCCGGTCTCGAACTGTTTCACCGCCTGCACGGCCTTGCGCGCGTCCTCGGCGGCAGCGACCGTACGCTCCGCGTGCGGCCTCAGCTCGTCGGCCACCCCGGTCGGAACCACTCCACGCCCGACGCGGCGGAAGAGCTGGACGCCGAGCGTACGCTCGAGGCTCCTGACCTGCTCCGAGATAGACGGCTGCGCATAGCCGAGCTCCTCGGCCGCCGCGGTCAGCGAGCCATGCTCGTAGACCGCGAGGAACACCCGGAGCTGGTGCAGCGACAACATAGCGACATCCTATGACTTTCCAAGGAAAGATCGTCTACCTCTATGAATCGCCGGGGGTCATCATTGAATCACCACCGCTGCGTCCGCAGTCGGTGGTTGATCCATGTTCATAGGGGAGTAGAGCAGTAATGAAGCACGGCGTTCGCCGCCTGGGCCGCCTCATCGGCAAGGGCAAGCCCACCCGCATCACCATCGACGAGCACGTCGAGGCGCACCGTTTTAGTGTCGAGCGCGCAGTCTCGGTACACTCGTCCGGTCCGCTCAACCAGAGCCGCTACATGCGGTAACGGATGACGGTACGCCGCCTTAGCTCAGTCGGTAGAGCGTCTCACTCGTAATGAGAAGGTCGTCGGTTCGATTCCGACAGGCGGCTCGGATAGAAACCCCCGTCTGACCAGCCCGAACACGGCAGGTACGGCGGGGGTTCTTCGTTGTCGTTCGCCTGCCTCGCCGGTTTGTGGCCCCCCGGTGGCCACCGGACCCTCCTCTACGAGCGCTGTTGGGGTTCTGTGTTCCGAATTCACTGACGGATACCTGCATGGGTGTTTCAATGCGAGCGCGCCGCATGTCGCAGCGCCCTCGACTTCGAAAGAAGACCCCATGCTCCGCAAGTTCACGCTCGCTGCCGCCGCCCTCGCGCTCGGCGCAGCGACCCTGTCACTCGGTGGTTCCGCGCAGGCTGCGACCACGCCATCCGTCAATGTCACAAGCGCCTGCCAGGGCGGCGCTGGTGTCATCACCGTCGGCGCCCGGCGCTCGCCCACCGGTGGCACCATCGGAACGACGGTGATTCGTGGCGTGACGAGGCCCAACTGGTCCGGATGGACGATGATCGGCAACGGCGAGCCATCGGGTCCGTCGCCTGAGTCACCGATGCTCCACCCGGTCGACGGCGTCGTACGCGACACCACGAAGTCCGCCCGCGCCTGGCCGAAGCCGGTCATGGGTGTGTACTTCTCGGGTGACTACTCGGTCCTCTGCGTCGGACATGTCGACCAGAACCCCTACCGAGTCATCGGCATGGGCCCGTCCTCCCAGATCACCGTCCGCCGCGACTCCGGCGTTGTCCGGGTCGAGGGCGAGGCGAACCGGATCGGCAAGTACCGCCTCACCGTACGCCTGTGGACTCCGGCCGGCTTCCAGGAGAAGTCGAAGGTGGTCAACGTGGGCGTTGACACGAACATCGGCGAGTTCCGGCACCGCTTCACCGGCTTTCAGCGGACCAACAAGTTCACCAAGGCCGTACTGATCACAAAGAACATCCGAAGCGGCAAGACCACCACGGTCACAGTGCGACGCACGTTCTGATCTTCAATACTGCTCGTGGCCCCGTCGATCCGGCGGGGCCACGATGTCTGAGAAGGTTCAGGCGCGGCGAGCGAGAGCTGTCCGGAGGAACGCCACAGCTCCGACTAGGAGGGCGCCGCCAGCGAGAAGAAGGGCAGCGTCGAGGTCCGCAGCGATGCAGACCAGCGTTCTGCCCGAGAGCCGTGGCCCCGGTGGCCTCGGACCTGAGATTGGGTCGAGGATGTGCAACGGATGCAATGCCCCGGCGAGCACGGCCACTGACTCTGGCAGCGCCGTAGGCTGTCGGCAGCCCGCAAACTTCTTCAGAACGATTCCAAGACTTGGTTCTCGACGACGCAGCGAAGCTCGACGACGGGAAGATTCCGAAGTTCCTTGGCAAGGCTGGCAAGGTTCTTGGCCCCCTTGGGCTTGGACTTGGTCTTTACAACGACTACCAGGAGGGCGAGACGGGGACGCAGATCGTGGTTTCGCAAGGTGTTTCGGCAGCAGCTGGAATCGGCGCAGGTGCCGGCGCTTCGATGCTGACCGGAATGGCGGTCGGTGCTGCTGCTGGATCGGTCGTTCCCGGCCTCGGTACGGCAGTTGGAGCCGTAGTTGGAACAGCTGTTGGCGCTGGAATTGCGATCTTCTCGGATGGCGCGATCGATTCGCTCTTCGAGAACGGACCCGATGTGGGCAAAGCGCTCAACGAAGGGTGGAAGTCGCTCGAGGACACGGGCGAAGCGATCGGCGACGGAGTCTCCGGGGCCATAGACGCCGTAGGAGGGTTGTTCAGTTGAGCACTCAGCAGACACCCAGCCGCTTTCTCAGCGTCGCAGGTGTGATCGCTGGATTGGGATCGATGGGCATCTGCATAGGGCTGGTGGCTCGCAACCACGAGGAACCCTTCGGCCTCGTGTGGTCGCTGCTCTTCGTTGTCCTGGGCCTGATCGTCTTGATCTCCTTCGTCGGACTGGTTCTCGCCAAGCGCCCACGGTTGCCGGCTCTCCCGGGCCGGGACACCACCTTTGAGGACGAGCCCGCGCGGTTCCTGCCCCGGAGTGCGAACCCGGGCACGCTCGTCAGCACCACCATCTTGGTCATGCTCGGGGGCTGGTTCTTGGTGATGGGTGTCGTCGGCGCCATCGAGGAGAACTGGCTCTGGCCGGTGCTCGCGGCGTTCCCCGCGGCGTACTTTCTGGGCTTCCCCATCCTTCGCGCGGTGGGCTTGTTCCGGCCGGGCGGTGTGTGGCTGACTCCGACGCGGGTTGTGAACGAGCAGTACGGGCTCCGGAGTGAGATCGCGCTGGCCGGGGTGAAGACGGCGTACTCGGTCATGGAAAACGTGCGGATTGAGCCGAACGATCCAGCTGCGGTGCATCACGCCAGGCGTACGCCGCGATTGTGGTGCGCTCGGCTTGTTCCGGGCGAGATGCTCGTTCTAGCTGAAGGTCTCGAGGGAGGCGTCGACGGATTCGCTGCTGAGGTTCGTCGGCTCGCTGAGGCAGCGCAGGGCGGCGGCCGCAAGAGTCGATGGCCAAGGGGTTAGCGCCGACCCAGTTGAGATCGGCTTGGATCTCGGGTGCGCTGCCGTCATGAGTAGGTCGTCGGTTCGATTCCGACAGGCGGCTCCGACAAAACCCCCGTCTGACCAGCCCGAACAGGGCAGGAACAGCGGGGGTTCTTGCGTTGTCGCTCGCGGGCGGCCCGTCAGCTCGCTCCCCGCCATCCGCTCGCCTCGCCGAACGGCAGCGCGAGCACGTCGTCGTACGCCTCGTCATCCAGATCACCGGGAGCCATCGGCAGCTCCAACAGGTCCGGCAGCGGCGACGTGGGATCGTCGGGCAGTCCCGCCGGATGGTCGACAACGAGCTCTCTCATGACTGGCCTCATACCCCGCCCGGCTCGTTCTAAACCGAACTCGGGAAAGTTCTCACGAACCCGCGAGCCAGGCGACACCGGTGAGAACATTTGTTACCAGATATCGACGTTTGGTGGCTGTCGATGCGGGAAGGCTGCTATCTCTTCCGTGTGCGGTCCGGGTGTCCACGCTGCTGGAGTACCCCCCACTCGGTAGCGAGGGCGTCCTGGGCCGCACGCCAATCAGGCTCGATCCGCGGCCACGGGCTCGAGCGACGGCTCGGTGTGAGGCCCGGCCCACCAGACGAGGGTGGTGATCACGCCGATCACGAGGAGCGCCGAGGTCAGCCAGAACGGGTAGGTGCGGTCGATCCCCGAGAGCCAGCCGGAGATCCAGCCGAACGGGGCGGCAGCCAGCATCACCGCGGTGCGCTGCAGCGCCATCACGCGTGAGCGCTCGGCCTCGTCGACGTGGAACGCGACGAGCGACTCCGAGAGCATGAAGAGCATCCCGGCGCCGAAGCTGTCGAGGAGGAGACAGACCCCCAGAAGCGCGTACGTCATCAGGTCGGCGTCGCCCTCGGCGGCCGGGATCGCGACGAGCGCCAGCTGGCCGGCCAGATAGATGCCGAAGCCCCACAGGGTCGCCTGTTTGAGGTCGTGGCCGGAGGTCAGCCGGCGGATCAGGGTGAAGAGGAAGAGCACCGACAGCAGCGAGCGCACCATCGGGAAGAACGGCAGCAACGGGTCGGGCACGTGCAGGCGATGGCTGACCAGGACCTGCCAGAAGGTGCCGTTGACGAGGGTGACGGCCGCGACGACGGCGGCGATGGCCAGCGCGAGCAGCGAGCCGCGGGACCGGCCCAGCAGTCGCGCGGCGCCGCGGTAGCCGGCGAAGAGCCGCCAGAGGCTCTCGTGCCGGGTCTCCTCCATCCGGATCCGGCCCTGGCGGGTCTCGGTGGAGGCGGCGTACAGCAGGATGATCTTGGCCAGCATCACCACTGCCGCGTTGATGAAGAGCACCCGCACCGCGGGCTCCAGGCCGAACTGCGCGACCATGAAGGCGGCGATCGGGGCGAAGAGCGCCGAGCAGTCCGCCGCGACCCGCACCAGGGAGTAGATGCCGGTGAGCTGGTCGCGCTCCGCGTCCTCGACCATCAGGCAGTCCCAGGCGTTCGCGGTGACCTGCAGCGCGCCGTTGAGCAGCGACGCGGCCAGGAAGGCCCAGAAGTCCTGTGCGAACGCCCAGATCAGACACGGGATCACGAACGCGATCACGTCGAAGACCGCGTTCGTCAGCCGGCGCCCCATCCGGTCGGTGATGATGCCGCCGGCGAGCCCGAAGAACACCTGGGAGATCATCCCGGCGGTCGCGAGCAGGCCGATCTGCGCGTCGTGCAGGCCGAGCGTGAGCATGAAGACGGAGAGGTACGGCAGCACCAGCGCCATCGACAGGCCCCACATCGGCTCGGTCCACACGCAGGCGCGCGGGTTGCCGCGGAGATGGATCAGGGTGTGCCACAGGGAGCCGGGGGAGGATGCCACCGGAGAAGTGAATCAGGTGTCGTCTGACGTCGGAAAACGATTTCACGGCGACTTCGGTGGCCGCCGACCTGGACGTTAGTCTTGGTCGGGTGACAAGGGTTTCTGCCGACGAGCGGCGACGGTTGCTGGTGCAGGCGGCCATCCGGGTGATGGCGCGCGAAGGCGTGGCCCAGGCGACGACGCGGTCGATCGTGGCCGAGGCGGACATGTCGCTCGGCACCTTCCACTACTGCTTCCGCTCCAAGGAGGAGTTGCTCGAGCAGGTGATCACCACGATCACCAGCCACACGCTGGCGCCCGCCCTGGAGATCATCGAAGGTCCGGGCACGCTCGAGGAGAAGCTGCGCGGCGGCCTGGCGTCCTACTGGCGGCACGTGCTGGACAACCCCGACGAGCACCGGGTGACGTACGAGCTGACGCAGTACGCGACGCGCAACCCGGCGCTGGCAGAGGTCGCGCGGATGCAGTACCGCACCTACCTCGACGCTCACACCACGGTGATCGAGACGCTCGCGACCAGTGCCGGGGTGACCTGGACGGTCGACGTCGAGGTGCTGGCGCGGTACCTGACCGCGATCGTGGACGGTCTGACCCTGCTCTATCTCAACGAGGGCGACGCGGAGACCGCGGGCGCGGCGATCGAGCTGGCCGCCACGCAGCTCCTGGGGCTGGTCGAACAGCCGTCCTGACCGGCAGGCCCGACGGGTCAGAGGAAGGTCTTCCCCTCGCCGCGGTAGGTCGGGACCACGTCGAGGATGCGGTCACCCTCGACGAGGACGATCTCGTCGACGTGCTCGGAGAGCTCGCCGGCCTTGGTGTGCCGGAACCACACGTGGTCACCGAGGCCGAGCTCACCGACCCGGTCGCCCACCAACGGCGTCTGCACCTCGCCGGCACCCTCCTGATCGACCAGCGACAGCCCCGGTGGCCACACCGGCGTCGGCAGCCGGTCCTTCCCGGCGGCACCCGACGCGATCCAGCCGCCGCCCAGCACCGTGGCGTGCTGCGGTGAGGGGCGGCGTACGACCGACAGCACGAAGTACGCGGCGGGCTGGGGCTGGAAGCGGGTGTAGAAGTCGAACAGGCGTGGGGCGAACAGCCCTGACCCGGCTGCCACCTCGGTGACCGGCGGCTCGGCCGCGGTGAGCTCGAGGCTTCCGGTGCCGCCACCGTTGACGAACTCCAGGGGTGCGACGCTCCGGACGGCGGCGACCGCGGCCGCGCGCCGCTCGGCGAGCTCCGCGGCCGACCGGCGCTGCATCGCTCGCACCGCGAACCGGCGTACGCCCGGCTGGTTGTCGCCGATGCCCGCGATCTGGCCCTCGTAGCCCATCAGACCCACCAGGTCGAAGCGCGGATGAGCGGCCACCTTGCGTGCCAACGCGCCGGCCTCCTCGGGCGTGTACACCGGTGAGCGGCGAGCACCCAGGTGGAGCCGCCCACCGGCGAGCCGGAGCGAGACGTCGAGCTCCAGACAGATCCGGAGCGGCGGGCCGTCGGGACCTACGATCGAGGCCGTCAGGTCGAGATGATCGGGGCTGTCGACCATCAGCGTGACCCGGGAGGCGAGCCTCTCGTCCGCGGCCAGCCGTTGGAGCGCCGCGCGGTGCGTGGTGGGGTAGCCGACGACCACGTCCTCGTGCTCCTCGGCGAGCCAGAGTGCCTCGGGCAGGGTGTAGGCGAGGATGCCGGACATCCCGGGGATCTCGAGCGCCTCCCGGATCACCGAGCGCACCCGGATCGACTTGCTGGCGACCCGGATCGGCTTCCCGGCGGCGCGGCGGACCAGCTGGTGGGCGTTGGTTCGGAGCGCCGCCACGTCGAGGACGGCGAACGGCGGGTCCAGATGCTCGGTCGCGGCGAGCAGGTCCGGCCACGAGGAGCGGGCGGGACCGCCGAGCTGGGTCAACGTCATCGTGATGCCTCCGGAGCAGGGCCGAGCACGCGGTCCAGGTAGGGGTTGGTGAAGGCGCCCGTGGGATCGAGCCGGTCGCGGAGCGCGACGAAGTCGTCGAAGCGCGGGTAGCGCTCACGCATCGCCGGTGCGTCGAGTCGGTGCATCTTGCCCCAGTGCGGTCGACCGCCGGCGGCGCCGAGCACGTCCTCGCAGATGCCGAACCAGCGCTCGTGCGGCATCCGGTGGTACTGATGGAAGGCGACGACGGCGGAGTCCCGCTCGTAGGCCGGCGAGAGCCAGATGTCGTCGTGACGTACGAACCGGACCTCGAAGGGGAACGAGACGGCCTCGTCGTGGGTGTCGACCCACCGCTTCAGCTCGCGCAGCGCGGGCACGAGTGCCTCACGTGGCACGAAGTACTCACCCTCGCGGAAACGTACGTCCCGGTCGGAGGCGAACACGTTCGGGGCCAGGTCGGTGAAGTCGCGCGAGGAGATCGCCCTGGTCACGAACCGGGTGATCCCGGGAACCAGGCGCGGGAAGCGGGTGCCCACGCGCAGCATCGCCTCGAAGCCGATGTTGGTGACGATCTTGTCGTCGACCGTACGCGTCAGCCGGCTCATCGGGTGCAGCTCGGTGTCGCCGGGCAGCCGCTGGAACCTCCGGGTCAGCGCGGTGGTCGTGTGTGGGAACCAGAAGAACTCGAAGTGGTCGTTGGCGGCCACCAGCTCGTCGACGCCGTCGAGCACCTCCTCCAGCGGCGCGGCCGCGTCGACGGCCCGTAGCGCGTAGAGCGGCACGCACTGCAGCGTCACCTTGGTGATCACGCCGAGCGCACCGAACGAGACCCGCGCGGCCTCGAACAGCTCCGGCCGCTCGGTCGCCGAGCACGCCACGATCGAGCCGTCGGCGAGGACCAGCTCGAGCCCGCGCACCTGGGTCGAGATGCTGCCGAACGCGGCGCCGCTGCCGTGGGTGCCGGTCGAGATCGCTCCGGCCAGGGTCTGCCGGTCGATGTCCCCGAGGATCTCCATCGCCAGCCCGTGATCGGCCAGGATCGGGTTGAGCCGGTGCAGCGGGATGCCCGCGTCAACCGTCACCAGCCCGGACTCGCGGTCGACCGCGTGGACCCCGTCGAGCCGGTCCGGCCGCAGCTGTACGCCGGGCGCGACCGCCGCGCCGGTGAACGAGTGCCCCGACCCGATCATCCGGACCTTCAGCCGGTCGCGGGAGGCCTCCTTGACGGCGGCCGCCACCTCGTCGGTCGTCGCGGGGTCGATCACGCGCACGGGCGTGACCCGCTCGGTGCCTGCCCAGTTCTGCCAGCTCACGGCGTCCCTCCCAGGACCGGATAGTGGTCGGAGTAGTCCGTGTAGGTCGTCCCGCCGGAGCTCCACGGCGGCGAGGTCGGCGTCAGCGTGGTGTTGGTCCACCCGCGAGGCTGCTGGTGGCCGCGCCGGAACAGCACGTAGTCCAGCTGCTCGCGCCCGCCCGAGCTCGCCAGCGGGTTGGTCTCCGGGTCCCAGCTGTAGGGATGCCCGGCGAAGGACGGGGCGGTGGCGTCGAGCGCGGCCAGCATGGTGGCGTACTCCGGGGACTCCTTGACGACGTTGAGGTCGCCGGTGATCACGATCGGCTCCTCAGCCGGGATCGCGAGCCCGTCGAGGAAGCCGTCGAGCTCGGCGAACTGCTCGGCTCGGACGCTCGCACCGCCGCCGAAGCAGGCCGGGTCCTCGGCCTGCACATGTGTGCCGACCACGTGCACCGGCCTGCCGTCGACGTCCAGGCGGGCGTAGACGAACCCCTTGTTCGAGAACCAGTCGGCGCCACACCCGTCGGCGTACACGTACTGGACGCGATGCGTGATCGGCCACCTGCTCAGGATGGTCACGCCGCCGTCCTCGGGACTCAGCGAGGAGTACGACCCGAGGGTCTCGTCCCAGCCCGAGCGGGAGCGGCCGAGGACCGGTGTCTGGTGGGGATACTGGCTCGCCAGGCGCGACTTGAGCGTGTCGGCAGGGCCGTTGTCGAACGCCTCCTCCAGCACCACGACATCGTGCCCGCGCAGATGGTCGGCCTCCGCGAACAGGTCCGCCCGGGTGCCGTTGGCCTTCCCGCCCAGGATCGTCGGCAGCATCGCGACGTTGTGGGTCAGGATGCTGAGGTCGGGCGGCGGAGGCGCGGCCGAGGCCGCCGGGCCGGGCAGCAACGTCGTGGCGACGGCGCACACCGCCGCGACGCCCACCGCTGCGGACCTCATCGGCCCACGACCGAGAAGGTCGGGCTGGTGCCGCTGATGGACCGGATGCTCCCGAGCAGACTCCGGGCGTCGCCGAAGTAGCGGATCCGATAGCTTCCGGCCGCCACGTCGTCGGGTACGTCCCAGGTGATCGTCACCTTCGACGCCGCGACGCCGTAGCGCTTCCAGTGGAGCTTCGTCGACCAGTCACCGTCGTCGGCGATCCGCTCCCAACCCTCCGCCGTGCGGCGCTCCACAGTGAGGTAGCTGCCGCCATGGTGCAGGTCGTTGTTCGGATGCGCGCCGGCGAACGTGACGCTCGCCTGTTCGCCCGGGCGGTACGTCGCGGCCGGCGCGGTCAGCACGTCGCCGTAGCCCTTCCCGAGCGGCGGCGCGTCGGCGACCACCGCGCCCTGGAGCGAGGGGAACTGGCCGGCGCTGCGGTCGCGCTCCTTCTCGCCGAGCGGTACGTCGACCCCGTCCCGCATCGCGGCACCCAGGTCGGCCGCGGTCTGCATGAACGCCGGGAGCTCGTAGCGTCCGAAGAGGGTCGAGGCGCCCTCGTACTCCTTGGCGTCGTACTCCTCCGGCGTGGTCAGGTAGTGCGCGTAGGCGTTGGCGTAGCCCTGCACGAGCACGTGGTCGATGTCGGTGCCGACCGCCTCGGCGACCGCCTGCCGCAGCCGCAGGCCGGACACCACGGTCACCTCGGCAGGCATCCCGACGAGGTAGAAGTCGCCGATCCGGACCAGCTGTACCGGCAGCTTCTGCTGCACCATGTCGAGCGGCCCGACCGGGAGCAGGATCTCCTTCGAGCCCTGGCAGGCACGCAGCGCCGGGCTCGCCGTGTAGAGCGCCTCGGAGATCGCTGCGACCGCCGGGTTGCCGCCGTCCTTGCCCTCCTTGAAGATCGGCAGCCCGCCGCCACCGTCCTCGGTGCTGCCCGCCGCGAACGCCGCGCCGAGCGCGGCGGGGCAGGTGCTGTGCGGCTTCCCGTCGGGGGTGAACTCGGGCCGTACCGTGGTGTCGGCGAGGTCGACGTAGACGATCCGGGAGTCGACGCCGCCGCTCAGCTCGCGGTCGTCATCGAGTCCGCGGCGGGCGGCGTCGTACGTCCTGGTGCCGATGATCTTGGTGTTCTCGAACTGGTCGGTGGTCGGGCCGTCGGAGGGCCGCAGGTTGAGGTTCGGAGACATGTCGCCGGAGTTGGTCTGCGCGAACGACGCGACGAAGCCGGGGTCGTGGCTGTCCTCGACGTAGTCGACGCCGCTGGCGATCCGTTCCCACGCGTACTCGGCGTAGCCCTTGTTGTCGGGGCTCACCAGCGTGTTGTCGGTCGACATGCTCGTCGCGTGGACCGGGAACCAGTTGATCACCCCGTCGAGCTCGCCGTCCCGGTGGACCTGGAGGGTGGTGCTCCGGGTGTCGACGCCACCCGGGAAGTACGCCTTGTCGGCATCCGGGTTGCGGTCGAACGCCGTCTTCGAGCGGTTGACGTTGGCGTTGGTCAGCTCGCTGGTCGACAGGCTCAGCTCGGCGGGCGCGAGGTCGGCGTCCGCCCGCTCGATCGAGGCGACGATCCCGTCGACGAGGGCCCGGAACGTCTTGCCGTGGTAGCCGAGCGTGGTGACGTTGTAGAGCGTGTGGTGCGAGAAGCCGCCGGGCGCCGCGTGCGTGTGGGTCGCGGTCAGCATCACGTTGCGCTCGGTGTAGGTCTCGCCGAAGCGCTGCTCGAGCTTCGCCAGCACGGCGTCGCGGACGCTCTGGAAGATCATGCCCGCGTCGGCGAGGACGTGGACCACGCGCTCGCCCGACTCGGGGTCGGCGATCACGAAGGCGCGGGCGCGCTGGCGCATGTGCAGACCGCTGCTGACCTGGCCGAGGTCGGCGTAGCCCATCATCCCGGCCTCGGCGACCTCGCCCGTGACGTCGGCGATGCCGCGGCCGACGAGGTAGTCGGCGCTCCCGGCCTGCCGATCCGTGGCGTGCGGCGCGGTCGTGGCGCTCGCCGATGGTGACGACGTTGCGGGTCCGAGGGCGGCGACCGCCACCAGCGCAACAGCCGTCGCGGTCCTCCATGTGACGCTCGTCATGACAGGAGGATGCCTGCTCGGAACTCGTTCGGTCAAGAGTCTTGGACAAGCGACCTAGTACATGGACAGGTGTCCTCCGGCCCCGGGATCCCGGGGCCGGAGAGTGCCGCTCGGCCGGCTCAGCCGGCCGCGATCTCCACGAGGAGGTCGGCGGCGGGAGCCGGGTGGACGAGCCAGCCGAGGTGGCTCGACCTCAGCGTGTGGACGGCGTACGAGTTGTCCGGGGTGAGGGCGTCGCCCTCGCGGATCAGTCGGTCCTGCATGGCCGGCGGCATGCTGACGTCCTCGCTGAGGCGTACGAACGCACGGGGCACGGTGCCCCAGGTGGCCGCCTGGGCGCGGTCCTCGGGACCACCCGCGTCGAGGTTCTCGTCGGGCTGGAAGGTGTTGAGGAACGTACGGAACTCGTCGTCGGTGCCGTCGGCCATGAACGCGTGCTTGAGGCCGGCCAGGACCTCGGGGGAGGCGGTGCGGAAGTTGCAGCGCAGCAGGCCGACGTCGGCGGGATTCGCGGCGGCCGCGCCGATCAGCACGGAGGCGTCGAAGGAGGCCATCTCCGGCTCGGCGTTGTACGCCACCGCGTCCAGCTCCACCGGCGCCCAGGCCGAGACGTAGACCATCGAATCGATCAGGTCCGGGCGGGCGTTGGCGGCCGCGGTCAGGGTGATCCCGCCGCGGCTGTGCGCGACGACGATCACCGGGCCGTGCTCCTTGGCCCGCTCGAGCACCGAGACCAGATGGGCCACGTTGTCGGCGAGGGTCACACCCTTGATCCCGCCCGGAGCCGAAGCGAGCGCGGCGAGGTCCTGGGGTGCCTGGTAGGCCTGCGGGAACGTCGCCCCGAAACCGTGGCCGGGCAGGTCGACCGCGAGCGAGCGGAACCCGCGCAGCGCCAGTTCGGCCTGGAGCGGTGCGAACGAGAACGAGTTGGCGAAGGCGCCGTGGACCAGGACGAAGGTCGGGGAAGACATGGCCGAGACCCTAGTGCCGATCCGGAGCCGACCGCCGGGCATTTATGGCTCGGAGCGACCGCCGAACGGCACGGAATCCGGCGCCGGGCCCATCGGCGTACCGCCGTAGACGACCGACCCGTCGGCCCGCTGATAGGTCAGCCACGGCACGGTCTCGGTGAAGCCCGTGCCCGGCTTGCTGTAGTCGCACACGCCGTCAGGGAAGGCGGCCTCCAGCCGCGTCCACTGGGCGTCGGTGAGCCCGAACGCGCCGTAGTCGTCGGTGCGGCGCAGCGGCTTGAGGTGGCACTTGGCGTTGTCGGAGTAGTTGTTGTCGCCGGCCACGATCCGCGGCGTCGCGAAGTCGGTCTTGACCAGGTCGCTGACCGGCCCGAGACCGCACACCAGGTCCGAGACCGGGTCGACGACGAGGTTGAGCGCGGGATCCAGGACGGGCTGGACAGCACCGTTGAGGCCGTCGAGCACCCCGCCGGTGAGGTCGTCCACGAGCGGGTCCGCGACCGGCAGGAACAGGCCGTCCTCGCTGGAGACGCCCTGGGTCTGGGTGCAGCGGTCGTGGAGGTCGCCGGGGCGGTCCTGGACGATCTTGTCCGCCAGCGCCACGTCGCGCCGATCCGCCTCGACGGACGCCAGCCAGCGGTCCATCGCGAGCAGCGCCTCCTTGGAGTAGCTCGGGTCGCCGATGACGGGCGTCACGCCGTACCAGATCACCTGGTTGTCCGCGTGGCCCTGCTCCCGGGTCAGCCGGTCGCGCATGGCCCAGGCCCAGCGCGCGTCGTGCGCGACGCCCGGGTCCGGTCCGCGGTGGTCGATGATCGCCACGTCGGAGAGGTTGCTGGCGGTGTTGACCATGCCGCTGCGGTAGGCGTTGGTGAGTGCCGTCGGGTCGGCGACCGAGCGCTGTGCCCGCGGCTGGACGTCGATGTCGAGCCCACCGATCTTCTCGTTCACGTCGACGAACTGCTCCGGGGTGATCGCCCCGGCTCGCAGCGCCTCCAGGCCGTACTGCACACCGGTGTTGTCCAGCGGCGAGCCCGCGAAGCCACGCCCGATCTGCTTCTCCTGAGGCGTCCACACGCTCTCCGGGCGCGGGCCGAAGACGTTGATCGCGCCGTCGATGATGGAGCACCGTACGCCGCCGGGGTTCGTCGCAGCGTCGTACCGCTCCTGGTCGCTGACGCCGGAGCACGGGTGGGTCGGCATGACCGCCTGCTTGAACAGGCCCTCGTCGGCGGTGACGGCGTTGAGCGGCAGCAGGTGGCCCTCGACCGCCGCCCACTGCAGCGGGTTCCAGAACTTGCCGTCGGTCAGGCGCTCGGAGCTCTCGAAGTACTTGCGGAGCAGGTGGTAGTCGGAGAACTGCAGGCCCGGCGAGAGCGAGTCGGGGTAGGAGCAGGTCACGACCAGGCCCTGGTAGATCCCCGGGTAGGCGTTCGCGATCGTCTGCTGGGCGATCGAGCCGCCGGAGCAGCCGCTGCCGATCGTGTAGCGAAGGTCGCCGTACGTCTCGACGAGGTGCTCCTTGGCCATCAACAGCGACTCGGCCGCGCTCGTCACGGTGCAGTTGTGGCCGGTGTTGGCCAGCGCGGTCGAGAGCATCGCGAAGCCGCGGCCCAGCGCCACGGTCGGGCTGTCGCCGAGGGCGTCGGCGACGACCGGGATGCCGAGGTCGAAGGTGCCGGCGTAGTCCGTCGTCGGCGCCGTGCCGACCTCGTGGTCGACCCCGCAGCTGCCGCCGTGCGGGATGAACAGCTTGTTGTTCCACTGCTGCTGCGGCCGCCAGCGCCGCCACGGCTCACCCGGCTGCCAGAGCACGGCGATCCGGTACTGGTCGCGGTTCTGATAGCCGGTCTCCACACGGACGACGAACGGCACCTTCACGCCCTCGTCGGTGGTCGTGCGGGCGACGTCACGGGGAGCGTTCGCGGGATCGTACGGCTGGAGCCCGTCGAGCAGTGGATTTGTCGATTTGTAGAGCCAGCTGATCGTCGGCTCCTGGTTGCACTGCGCGTCCGTCGCGGTCGGCTGGCAGCGCCACGGCTGCAGCTGGGGTCCCGAGAAGATCGGCCCGCCGCGCGGGTGGTTGGTGATCGTGAGCCGGGCACCGCGACCATCGGCGAGGCGCGCGGTCAGCTCGTTGGTCCCGACCCGCAGGCCGCGTACGACGCCCTCGATCTCGCCGTCGGGCCGCTCGCCGAAGGCCTTGGTGACGTCGCGGTCCTTCACCGACACCTTCAGGTCCTCGGGGTCGGCGTCCTTCGGCAGGGTGACTCGCACCAGCGCGTTGCCGTCGGAGATCAGGTCGGCCCGGTTGGAGAGCGTCTCCAGGACGACGTCCCCGTCCGAAGCCGCCGACGCCGGCGTCACGCCGAGCAGCAGGCCGGCGACGAGTGCGGACACCGTCGCGATCGAGAGGGGCAGGGCGCGAGCGGGCATGGCATGCCTTTCCGAGAGCTGCGCACGTCCCCCGAACAGACGGTCGCCGTGACAGGAGAATGCCCCCTGCCACGGCGACCGTCAAGGATGCCTCAGCCGGCGACCGCCTCCCCGCGGGCGACCATGCCGGCCTCGTTGGAGAGCTTGACCTCCTTGAGGAACAGCGCGAGCGCGAGACCGAGGAGGATCAGCGGTACGAGGTACCAGAACGCCGGTGCGAGCGCCTCGGTGAAGGCGTCGACGACCCAGCCGTGCAGCGGCTCGGGCAGCTGCTCGACAGCGGCCGGGGTGAGGCTCCCCCCGGAGAACCCGGCACCGTCGGCTGGCATCATCCCCGAGGAGGCCATCTTCTCGGCCAGGCCCCCGAAGTTGTCCGTCAGGCGCGTGGTGAACACGGTCGTGAACAGCGCCGTACCGACGGTCGCACCGATCTCCCGGAAGAAGTTGTTCGCCGAGGTCGCGGTGCCGAGCTCGTGCGGGTCGACGGCGTTCTGCACGGCCAGGACGATGGTCTGCATGACCAGACCCATGCCGGCGCCGAGGACGAAGATCATCAGTCCGAAGACGATCATCGACATGTCGGCGGTGATCTGCGTGAGCCAGGCGATGCCCGCCGCGGTGATGAGCAGTCCGGCGATCGGGAAGACCTTGTAGCGACCCGTCTTGGAGATCGCGATGCCCGAGACGATCGCGGTGAGCATCAGCCCGACCATCATCGGCAGCATCAGCAGCCCGGAGCTGGTGATCGAGGCGCCGGTCGACATCTGCAGGAACGTCGGCAGCATCGCCATCGCCGAGAACATGCCCATCCCGAGCACCAGGCCGATCAGCGTGGTCACGGTGAAGGTGGCGTTCTTGAAGAGGCGCAGCGGGATCAGCGGCTCGGGCGCGAGGGTCTCGGTGACGATGAACGCGGCGATCGAGGCCAGGGTGCCGACCAAGAGCCCGAGCAGCTGTGGCGAGGACCAGTCGTAGCCGTCGTGGCCGAGCGACTCCCACGAGGTCAGCAGCACGATGCCGCAGGTGGAGAGCACCATGAACATGATCCCCAGCCAGTCCACCGGTCGGTTGGAGCGGTGCGAGGGCAGCTTCAGGGCGTACCAGGCCACGACCAGCGCGATGATGCCGACCGGCACATTGATCCAGAAGGTCCAGCGCCAGCCCGGGCCGTCGGTGAGCCAGCCACCGAGGAGCGGCCCGATCACCGCGGAGATACCGAAGAGAGCACCCATCGGGCCCATGTACTTGCCGCGCTCGGAGGCCGGCACGATGTCGGCGATGATCGCCTGGGACAGGATCATCAGCCCGCCACCGCCGAGCCCCTGGAGACCGCGGGCGGCGACCAGCTCGGGGAAGGTCTGCGCCATCCCGCCGAAGAGCGAGCCGAGGGTGAACAGCGTGACGGCGACCAGGAACGGCCAGCGGCGACCCCACAGGTCACCGAACTTCCCGTACAGCGGCATCACGATCGCGATCGCCATGATGTAGGACGTGATCACCCACCCCTGGTGCTCGACGCCGTCGAGCTCCCCGACGATCGTCGGCATGGCCGTGCTCACGATCGTCTGGTCGAGGGACGAGAGGAACATCGAGGCCATCAGGGCACCGAAGATCAGCCAGACCGTACGCGGCGTGAGCACGATCAGCGGCTTGTCGGGCGCGTCGGGCGCGACCGTATGACTCATGGGGTTGGACCTTCCAGGCAGGAGTTGAAGAGGTGGTGACACACGGGTCCCGTGTGAGGTGAGAATTCCCGAGAGAGTTGCGGCTAGTCGTCGAGGAGCAGGCGGAGCTGGGCGACGGCCTCGGGCAGATGCGCTGCCGCATCGCCCTCGTAACCCGACCGCGCCCAGGCGAGCGCGCTCGCCCGCAGCAGCAGCCCGGCGACCATCCCGATCGTGTCGTCGTCGACAGGGGAGGGCCGTGCCGTGCGTCGTTCGGAGAGCAGTGCCTCGAGCTCGGCCACGACGCGCTGGTGCCAGGCGATGTGTCGCTGGACGAGGCGGGGCTCGGCGATCATCAGCCGCATCGCCCGCTCGCCCTGCTCGATGTTGGGGGCGGCATGGTCGAGGAAGCCCGCCACCAGCGCCTCCAGGTCGCTCATCAGCCGACCCGTCGGCCCGCCGGAGACGAACTGGGCGCGCACCTCGGCGTCCACGCCGATCTCCTGGATGCCGAGCACGGCGTCGTCCTTGGAGTCGAAGTAGTTGAAGAACGTACGCGTCGACAACCCTGCCGCGGAGCTGATCTCCTCCACGGTGACGTCATCGAGACCACGCTCGCCGACCAGTCGCTGAGCAGCCTCGATCAGCGCCAGCCGACGCTCCCGCTTCTGGCGCTCGCGGGCGTTCGAAGGTGGGGCAGAGGTGGGCACGGCAGTATTCTTGCAGTGAGTGCAAGTTGCAGTCAATGCAAGAAGTCGTGGTCCCTGCCACACTGGCCCCCATGCAACACCAGATCGACCTCACCCCGCTGGGGCTGGCGACCGGCGCCGTCATCGCGGTCAGCCGGGCGGGCCACCGCCAGATCGCCGAGCAGGGCGCGGCGACGGCCGAGACCCCGTTCCGGATCGCCTCGCTGACCAAGCCGTTGACCGCGATCGCCACGGTGCTGGCCGCGGAGGCTGCCGGCGTGGACCTCGAGACCCCGGTCGTCGACCTCGGCGCCTCGAGCTCGGTGGCGGATCCAGGCCTGACCGTGTCCCACCTGCTGGCGCAGACCTCGGGGCTGGCGCCGGTCGTGACCGGCGAGGCTGTCGCGGCCCTCGGCGACGGAGAGGATGCGCTCGGGAAGGCGGCCAGGCTCGTGCTCGGAGCCGGTCAGGTGCGGCGTCCCGGGGATCGCTGGGAGTACTACAACGGCAACTACTTCGTCGCCGGAGCGTTGCTCGCCTCGCTGTCCGGTGATCGCTACGAGAGCGCGCTCGATGACCTGCTGCTCCGCCCGTGGGGCCTGACCCGCACCACGTTCGCCGTGCCCGAGGACCTCATCCCGGGGAGCGAGTGCGGCCGGACCCTTCCTGTGACCGGCTACCCGCGTGGACGGCGGCCGAGCGGCGGTCTGTGTGCGACCGCCTCGGACCTGCTGACCGTCGGCGAGCGACTGCTCGCCCGTCCGCGACTGCTCGAGGTGCTGCGTACGGTCAGGACCCGGCGGGAGGACCCGATGCGCTACGGCTTCGGATGGGCGATCGGCCGTTCGGGGCAGATGTACCTCAACGGGCGCCTCCCCGGCTATCGCGCGGCCTGGCTGATCGTGCCCGACCACGACCTCGTCGTGGCCGGGCTGGCCGCCGGGTCGGAGGCGCTCCCGGCGCTGGCGCGCATCCTCTCCGAGCAGCAGGCGTCGCTCACCGGGGACGAGATCGCGGACGACATCGACGCGTTCGCGGCCTGACCCACCCGCCTGGGTGGCTTCAGGCCCCAGCGGCGGCCTCGTGGAGCTTGCGGATCTCGTCGACCAGCTCGGGGACCGGGCCGACGACGTCGACCGCCGGCGCGACCTCCTGGATCGGCAGCGGCCGGACCGGCGACTCAGCCGCTCCCCAGCCGGCCCGCCACTGTGTCAGCTGCTCGGAGGAGGCGACGTAGACGATCCGCCCGACCCCGGACCAGCCGTGCGCCGCCGAGCACATCGGGCAGTGCTCGCCCGAGGTGTATACCGTCGCCCCGGCCCGGGTCGCCGGATCGAGGTGGATCGCCGCCCAGCGGGCGAGCTCGATCTCCGGGTGGGCGGTCGGGTCGCCGGTCGAGTGCTCGCGGTTGCGGCCCTCCTGGAGCGGCGTGCCGGTGCTGTCGGCAAGGACGGACCCGAACGGTCCGTCGCCGTCCGCCAACGCCTCGGCCGCCAGCTCCAGGCAGCGTCGCAGGTGGGCCATGTCGGTCTGGGTGAGGTCGGTGGTCACCGTTCCAGTCTGCTGTCCCGAACGACGTACGTCGCCTCATTTCGCGACGGTCAGCCGGCCTCGATCACGGCGCAGGCGATCCGGTCGCCGGCGTCACCGGTCTTGGTGGTGTCCTCGTCCGGGCCCTCGGGGGCGTAGCGCTCGGGGACGTTGGCGTAGTTGTCCGGGCCCGCGTGGATCATGACCGCGCTGCCGTCCGCGTCGCGGAGGTCGGTGAGCGTGAACGGGCCGGTGAACTCCAGGCTGCCGGTGCCGTCCTCGTTCACGAGCAGCGCCGGCAGGTCACCGAGGTGCTCGCCGTGGGCGCTGTCGTCGGGGTTGAGGTGACCGCCCGCGGAGAGGAAGTCGCCGGTCTTCGACGAGTCGTCCGGCGCGGCGCTGTCGGCCTCGCACTTGCCGGTCGTATGCACGTGGAAGCCGTGGTAGCCGGCCGACAGGCCGCTCACCCGGACGTTGATCTGGGTGGCTCCGTCGTCCTCCTCGATCTCGACGGTCCCGACCTTCTTGCCGTCGGGGTCGGCGAGCTTCGCGCTCACCTCGTTGCGGTCGTCCGGGTCTGCCTCCTCTCCACAGGCGGCGAGAGTCAGCAGGCCACACGCAGCGAGTGCGGCAGCCGATGCACGACGGGACATGGGATACCTCCACGAGAACGGGATCCGGTCACCTCCACCCTACGCCGCGGGAAGGTGACCGGAGCGCGAGGGATCAGCAGCCGTCGCGGAGGAGACCGGGCTGGCGCCCGACGGAGACCTCGATGAACTCGATCTTCGCGTCGCGAGCGTTGGCGGAGAGCAGGAAGCCGATCCAGCGGTTGCCGTCCTGGACGACCCAGGTCGTCTGGCCGTAGTCGTTGGTCTTCTGCGAGCCCATCCCGTAGATGTCCTTGAGGACCATGAGGGAGTCGCCGATCGTGACGCCCTGGGCGGTCTCGAGGACGGGCTTGCTCATCCCGAAGGACACGATCTCGCCCTGCTGGTCGTAGGTGACGTCCACGCCGTCGCCGACCTGGTCGGCCCACTTCCAGTGCTTGCCCTCGCAGGCCTCCTCCCGTGCGGTGTCACGGGTCATCCAGCCCTGCTGAACGAGAGAACGTACGTTGCCCTCGGCCTTGATCCGCCCGAAGGCCCCGGGCGCCAGCGGGCCGCCCCAGTCGAGCTTCGGCGTCGGCTCGGCCGGCGACGGAACGGCCGAGACCGGGACCTCCGACGGGGCCGGCGTGGGAGTCGAGGACGGCACCGGGGACGGCACCGAGGAGGAGGGGTCGGCGGAAGGAGACTCGGCAGACGGGGCCGGGTCGCTCCCGCACCCGGCCAGGCCGAGCAGGCCGACCACGGCGGTCGCCGCGAGCGCGGCACGGAGCTGGATGCGGGATGTGGACATGGGTGACTCCTCATCGGTCGTACGCCCCGAGCGGGCGTCCTGCCGATCTAGACGGTCCACGGCCCGTCCCGGTTGCACCCGGGACGGGCCGGTTCCGGGTGCCTAGGCCGAGGCCATGTCGGGAACGGTCCGAGCGGCCCGCCCGGTCCGCAGGAACAGCAGCGCGACGGCGGAGATCGCGACGACGACGGCAGCGCCGACGTACAGGTTGACCGGCGTCCACGAGGCGTCGAGCAGGCGCCCGGCGAGCATCGGCGACAGGATCGCCCCGATGCGGCCGATGCCGATCGCCCAGCCCATGCCGGTGCTGCGGATCTCGGTGCCGTAGACCGCCGGGGTGATCGTGTAGAGGCCGGCGATGCAGCCGTTGATGAGCGCCCCGACGAGCACGCCGATGATCAGCGCGACGGTGAGCAGCGCCGTGCTGGTGATGAAGACGACCATGGTCAGCGCCGAGAGCACCGTGAAGCCGATCAGGACCAGGCGGCTGTCCAGCCGGGAGGCGATGAGGCCGTAGAGGACCGAGCCGGCGGTGCCGCCCAGTGCCAGCATCATGCCGGCGGTGACCGCGTCCGCCTCGGACATCCCGGAAGTCACCAGCAGCTGCGGGGTCCAGCTGTTGACGAAGTAGAAGCCGAACATCGTCGCCAGGAACGCCACCCAGATGAGCAGGGTCGAGCGGCGCAGATCGGCGCCCAGCAGGACACCGGGGTTGCCGCTCCGACGCCCGGCGGCCGGAACCGGGGCGGAACCGAGCGACTCCGCGGTGACGGCGGGCTGACCGAGCCGCCCGAGGATCCGGTTGATCCGCTCGACCGCCTGACGCGGCTGGCGCTGGACCAGGAAGTCGACCGACTCGGGCAGCAGCACCACGAGGAGGACCAGGGCGATCCCGGTCGCGACGCCACCGGCGACGAAGACGCTGCGCCAGCCGAGGTCGGCCAGCATGCTGCGCGCGGCCACGCCACCCAGGGTGGCGCCGATGCCGTAGCCGGCCGTGTAGAGGCCGATCGCCAGACCGCGCCAGCGCGCCGAGGCGTACTCGCTCGCGATCACGTTGGTGCTGGCCAGGATGCCGCCGACCCCGAGTCCGGTGACGACGCGGGCGAGGCCGAGCAGGACGGCGGTCGGGGCGGCCGCGGAGAGCAGCATGCCGAGGGTCGCCAGGCCGACGCTGATCAGGATCAGCGGCCGGCGTCCGATGACGTCGGCGACCGGCGCGAGCGCGAGCGAGCCGACCGCCATGCCGACCAGACCGGCGCTCAGCAGCACGCCGAGCTCCGAGCCGCTCAGCGCGAACTCCTCGGTCAGCGAGGAGGCCGTGAAGGCCATCGCCATCACGTCGAATCCGTCCAGACAGTTGAGCAGGACGCAGAGGGCGACGACCATCCACTGGTAGGGAGTCATCGCGGCGGCGTCGATGCGCGCACGAAGGTTCATCTCGGGTCTCTTTCGGGGTGGGCGTTCACGGAAGGTGGAGGGTCACGGCGGCCGGTTCGGAGGCTTTGCCGGGCTCGCCGCGGGCGGCACGGGCGACGCAGAGGCACAAGGAGGAGTACGTCTCCTTCTGCTGCTGGCTCAGGAACACGTCGCGGTGGTCGATCCGGCCGCTGACGTCGAGGACCTTGACCTGGCAGATCCCGCACTCGCCCTTGCGGCAGTCCCACATCACGTCGACGCCGGCGTCCTCGAGCGCGTCGAGCATCGAGCTGTCCTTGCCGACGCGGACCGAGCGGTCGAGCTGGGGGAGGTGCACGACGAAGTCCTCCGCCGCCCAGGCGCCGCTGCTGCCGAAGGTCTCGAACCGCAGGTTGGGCTCGGGCAGCTCATGGGCCACCCAGGCACGGCGGATCGCGTCCATCAGCCGGATCGGCCCGCACATGTACATCTCGGTCCGCGTCGGAGCGGCCGAGCCGGCGATCCCGCCGACCAGCGTCTCCACGTCGAGGCGTACGTCCTCGTCGTCGACGAACACCCGCACGCGATCGCCGTGCACCTCGACGAGCTCGTCGAGGTAGGCCATCACGGCGCGCCGCCGGCCGGCCAGGACGAGCGTGTAGTCGGCGCCGCGGCGGCGCAGGGTGTCGGCCATCGCCACCAGCGCGGTGACGCCGATGCCGCCCGCGACCAGTACGTAGCGGTCCGCGCCGACCCCGAGCGGGAAGCTCTGGACCGGACCGGTCATCTCGACGACGTCACCGACGCGGAGGCCGTGCATGTGCCGCGATCCGCCGCGGGACGTCGGCGCGAGCTGGACGCCGAGGGTGAGCCGGCGGCCGCCGTCCTCGGAGCGGACGACCGAGTAGGAGCGCTTCCGGACGTGCCCGGAGAGGTCGAGTCGCAGGTCGACGTGGGCGCCGGGGACGGCGTGGACGGGGCGGTCGGGGGCGAGCACGACGCGGCGTACGCCCTCAGCGAGATCGGAGGTCTCGACCACGCGGCCCTGCTGCCACCAGGTCTGGGTGTTCACTGCCATGGCGGCCGCCTCACTTCGCAGCCGCGGCGGCGGGGAGACCCTCCGCCTGCAGCATGCGGTCCAGGATCCGGCGTACCCACATCCCGCCGGCGTCGATGTTGAGGCTGTAGAACTCGTGGTCCGGGTTGGCGTCGATCGCGCGCTGCTGGGCGGCCAGCATGTCCTCGTCCTCGCCGAAGACGCCGTGGACCCCTTGGCGCAGCTGGGTCGTGATGGTCTGGCTCTCCAGGCGGTAGTTGCGCATGAAGGCCCAGAAGTAGTGCGACGTGCGCGCGGTCTCGGGGGTGATCGTGTTCATCACGAAGCCGTTCACGCCCTGGCTGCGGTCGCCCTCGGGGGCGCCGGTGCCGGCCTTGGCGACGCCGACGTCGATGCGGATCGTCGAGGGCGCCTCGAAGTGGATGATCTGCCAGCGGTCGACCTTCCCGGTGAAGCCGGGGAACCGGTCGCGCATGTTCTTCAGCCAGAACGGAGGCGCGTCGATGTCGCGCATCCAGCGGGTCACGGTCACGCCGCGATCGGTGTGGCTCACCTCGAACTCGGCCTCGGAGAGCTCGTCCTGACCGATGCTCGAGCTGTGCACGAACTCCTCGTGGGTGAGGTCCATCAGGTTGTCGAGCACGAGCTGGTAGTTGCAGGGCGCGTAGATCGTCTCGCCGTCGCCGGCCCACTCCGGGGAGTCCATCTGGTGCATGTCCGGAACGCAGGAGGGGTCGGCCAGGTCGGGGTCGCCCACCCAGACCCACACGTAGCGATGGCGCTCCACGACCGGGTAGGAGGGGACGATCGCGCTCGGGTTGATCGTCTCCTGCGCGGGCATGCTCGTGCAGCGGCCGGCGGAGTTGTAGCGCAGCCCGTGGTAGGGGCACTGGATCTCGTCGCCGAGCACCTTGCCCTTCGACAGCGGCGCCAGCCGGTGCCAGCAGGCGTCGGCGAGCGCGACGGCACGGCCGTCGCTGTTGCGCCACAGCGCCAGCGGGCGGTCCGCGATGGTGCGGGCGAGCGGCTGCTTCGCGGTCACCTCGTGGTCCCACGCCGCGACGTACCAGGCGTTGCGGGGGAAGTTGAAGATCTTGCTGGCGGCGGTGACCGGCGGCGAATCCAGGATGGTCATGGAGAAACTCCCTATGGAGATAGGTGTTGTGCTCGTCACAAACTACCTATCTCTATAGTGAGTGGCAAGAGTTGGATACGCTCGCGCCACGATCACTGCGTGAAGAGGGGGTCACGATGTCGCTGAGGTACGCGCTGCTCGCGCTGCTCACCTCACGCCCGATGACCGGCTACGACGTCTCCAAGCAGTTCAGCCAGTCGGTCGCCCACGTGTGGCACGCGCCCGACTCGCAGATCTATCCGGAGCTCAACCGGATGGAGCGCGACGGCCTGCTCGAGTCCACGGTCGTGCCGTGGGGCAAGAAGGGCACCAAGAAGGAGTACGCCGTCACCGAGGCCGGGATCGCGGCCTTCCGGGAGTGGATGGACGCGCCCATCGAGATCCGCCGGCAGCGCGAGCCCGCCTACCTCAAGGCGGCCTACCTGGAGTGGGCCGAACCCGGCGCCGCGCGCGCCGAGCTGGAGCAGTTCCGCGACCACTGGACCGAGCACCTGACCATGCTCGAGGCCACCCGCGCCACCCTCGTCGACCGCAGCCACCCCACGCTCGCCCGACGGCTCGAGCACTACGACGCGAACCAGTGGGACCGCATCGTGCGCTACAAGATCTTCGCCTACGACGGCCTGATCGACCAGGCCCGCGCCGCGGTCGCCTGGGCCGAGCGGGGTCTCGTGCTCGTCGACGAACTGGAGGGCTCGACCGTCGACTGAGCGGTCACGCCGGCAGGCGTACGTGGAACCGGCAGCCGGTCGCCGCCGGAAGGTTCTCCACCCAGACCCTGCCGCGGTGCGCGTCGACGAGGCCCTTGACGATGGCGAGACCGAACCCGGCGCCCTGGGCGCCGGCGCCGCCGGCTCCCTCGGGTGCGGTCGGGGTGCGCGCGGGGCTGCCCTGCCAGCCGAGATCGAAGACGCGCTCCATGTCGCCGGGATCCAGGCCGCCACAGCCGTCGCTGACGCTGAGATCGACGCTGCGTACGTCTCCGGGGGCCATCCGGCAGTGCACCTCGACAGTGCCGTCCGCGGGGGTGTGGCGGATGGCGTTCATCAGCAGGTTGGAGACGACGCGGGACAGGCTGGCCGGGTCGGCGGTGATCTCGAGGCCGTCCTCGACCTCGCCACCGAGCCGGACCCGCCGCTCCCGGGCGACTGGGTCGGCCCCGGCCAGCGCCTCGCTGACCAGGTCGCCGAGCAGGACCGGCTCCGGGGTCAGCGTCAGGGCGCCGGCCTGGATCCGGGACAGCTCGAAGAGGTCGTCCACGAGCCTCGCCAGCCGCTCGACCTCGACGCGGATGCGCTGGTGATAGCGGTGGGGGTCGGCGGCGATGCCGTCCTCGAGGGCCTCGGCCATCGCCCGCAGCCCGGCGAGCGGCGTACGCAGATCGTGGGCGACCCAGGAGATCAGCTCGCGGCGAGACTCCTCGAGCCGGGCCTCCCGTGCGCTGGCCTCCTCGAGCCGCCGCTGGGTCTCGGCGAGCTCGGCCGACAGCGACCGGAGCTCGCGCGGCCCGCTCTCGGCAGGCTGCTGATGGCCCCCGAGCACCATCTGCCGGGCCTGCTGCTGGACCGCGCCCGACCAGCGCACCATCGCAGAGCCGATGACGAACGCCACCAGGATCGCCACCACCACGGCGATCGAGGTGACCACGGTGATGACCTGCAGGTCGTGGCCGGAGAGGAACATGAGCCACGCGATCCCGAGTACGCCACCGAAGACCGTCAGCACCGCGACGGCGGCGACCAGGGTGAGCTGCCAGCGGATCGACCAGCGGCGGGTCAGCCAGGCGACCAGGAGCCCCGCCAGACCGACGGCGAGCCCGGCGCCGGCGGCGACGAGGGCGATCTGGACGGCGTCGGCGGTCTTCATGCGCGTGCCTCCACGGGCTCCCAGCGATAGCCGACGCCCCAGACCGTCACCAGCCGCTCCGGCCGGGTCGGGTCGGACTCGATCTTCTCCCTCAGCCGGCGTACGTGGACCGTGACCGTCGAGCGGTCGCCGATCGTCCATCCCCAGACGTGCTCGAGCAGATCCTCCCGGGTGAAGGCCTTGCCGGGATGGGCGATCAGGTAGCGGAGCAGGTCGAACTCGCGGGTGGTCAAGGACAGCTCCGCCCCGGCACTGGTCGCCACCCGCCGGTCCGCGTCGACCACCAGGGAGCCGTCGGAGACCACGCCGCCCTCGCCGGAGTGGCCGGTGCGCTTGAGCACGGAGTCGACGCGCAGCACCAGCTCCCGCGGGCTGAACGGCTTGCCCACGTAGTCGTCGGCGCCCAGTTCGAGGCCCATGATCCGGTCGGCCTCGCTGCCGAGCGCGGTGAGCATGATGATCGGCACCTCGCTCGTCTGCCGCAGCCGACGGCACACCTCCAGCCCGTCGATGTCGGGCAGCATCAGGTCGAGGACGACGATGTCGGCGGGTCGCTCGCTCATCGCGCGCAGCGCCTGCTCGCCGTCGCCGGCCTCGACGACGTCGTGCGCGCCCGCGCGCAGATAGGAGGCCAGCACCTCGCGAACGGTGAGGTCGTCGTCGACCACAAGCACACGTGCCATCGGTCCCTACTCCTCCTCGACGTTCGTCCGGGCGGGCTGTCGTGAGCGTAGTTCGCCGAGGGCGACGGCGACACCGGCGCACACGCACAGGGTCGCGAAGACCAGCAGCCCCTGGGTGTAGTCGCGGTCGAGCAGCGTCGGGTTGTCCGGTTTCGCACCGAACCGGTCGAGGACCGGGATCGCGATCAGAGCCGCCGGCCCGAGCAGCACGAGCACCGTCACCGCACCGCGGGCGACCGCCCGTGGCAGCAGCCGGCCACCGACCCACCCGAGCCCGAGCACCATCGGCGCCAGGATCCCGTCGTGGATCACGACGGCCGCCGCGAGCCAGAGCACTACCTCGACGATCTGGCCGAGGTCCTGTCGGCTCACCAGCAGCCAGGCTCCATACGCCATCCCTACCGTGCCGAGAAGGATGAGCCCTCCGCGCGTCGCTCTCATCCGAGCACCTCGATCCGGGAGACCCATTTCGTCTGCATGACCCCGGGACGGTCGGGCGCGATCAGCCGGACCGGGTAGCCGTGGTCCATCGAGAGCGTCTCGCCGTCGAGCACGAGGGCCATCAGGGTCCGGTCGTCGTCGGCGAAGTTCGGCGGAAGCACCGTGTCGGCCGAGGCGCTGAACGTCTGGATCGACCGGACCCGCACCTCGCGTCCAGGTGGGGCGCCGACCAGGTCGAGCAGGTCGCGGAGGCGTACGCCGCCCCACTCGCCGGCGACGCTCCAGCCCTCGACGCAGGCGATCGGGAGGATGTGGGTGCGCTGCTTCATGGCGACCAGGTCGTCGCGGGTCAGCGACCGCGTCGTGGCGCCGTGGACGACCTCGAGCCGGTAGGCGGCGCTGCTGGCCTCGGCGACCACTCCGGCCGAGTGCGCGGTGCGGTTGATCGGGATGCCGTGCTCACGGGAACGTGGGGAGAGGGCGGCGATCCGACTGAGACCCGGGACGGTGCCCGCCGCGTAGAGCACGGCCGCGGCGACCGCGGAGGTGCCGGCCAGGGCCAGTACGCCGCGCCGGCTGACCGAGCCCGGTCGGACCGCGTTCGGCCGGTCGTGGGAGGTGTCGTCGACGTCGCCCTTCAGGGCGTCGCGGATGATCGGGAGCTTCACCGCGATGTGCACCAGCAGCGCCCCGACGGCGACGAACGCGAGCGCGTAGTGGGTGCTGCGGAAGCTGAAGCCCCACGGATACCACTGGGCGACGTTGAGGAGGCCGGTGGCGAGCTGGACGATCGACGTACTGACCAGGACGGCGATCGAGCCGCGCTCCAGTGCGGTCGGCAGCGCCTCGCGGACCTGGCGCGGCAGCGGCTGGAAGAGCTTGGGGAAGACGACCCAGAGCTTGATCAGCAGCAGCGGGATCGCCGCGGTGCCGGCGGCGACGTGCAGGCCCTGGGTGACCCGGTAGAACCACGACGGGCTGGCCGGGAGCGGCACCGGTTGGTGGTCGACCTGGGCGTAGTGGCTGATCAGCCCGGTCGCGAGCGCGACCAGGAAGCAGATCCCGAGCCACAGCCCGACCCGTGCGGCGACCGCGGCGCTGCGCAGGCGCGAGGTGAACGAGTCCTCCGAGGGGATTCTCATGCGGCGTCCTCCACGAGTACGGCGACCCAGCGGTCACCGGCGGGGGTGAGCGGGGCCGGGGCTGACGGGCGGGGCAGTGCCCGCGGATGCGGGAGCGGCTCGAGCCGCCTCACCGCGAGTCCGACCTCGGTGGCGATCGATCCGATCGCGTCGGCGCCGACGACCGCCCACGGGAACTGCGAGGAGCCACCGCAGTCGCAGACCAGCTCAGCGAGCAACGGGCCGCTCGGTGTCCCGGGCGGATGCACCTCGGCGACGACCCGGCCACCCGGCACCAGCAGTCGGCGTACGCGGGCGAGGAGGGCGAGCGGGTCCCCGCCGATCCCGAGGTTGCCGTCGGCGAGGAGAGCGGTCGCCCACCAGCCCTCGCCGGGCAGGGGTTCGAAGAGATCGCGACGGACCGCGCGGCCACCACGGGCCTCGGTCTGGGCAACGGCCTCCGCGACGACGTCGACGCCGAGCGACGGCAGGCCCCGAGCGGTGAGCGCTTCGGTCATCCGGCCCGGGCCGCAGCCGAGGTCGACCGTCGGTCCGGCGCAGTGCGAGAGCAGGGCGAGGTCCGCGGCGTCGGCGGTGCGGGTCCAGTCCTCGACCGGAAGTCGGGAGGACCTGCCGTCGACGCTCACCACCCGGCACTCCTCGCGGGCGAAGGCATGCGCGAACGCCGTCTCGGCCGCCACCGCGGTCATCGGGCGACCCGCGCGATCTCGGCCGCGGTCATGGCGAACCGGGTGGTCGGGGCGGCCGCGGCGACGGGCGCGACGTCGGCGAGGTGGTCGACGTCGCGCAGCCGCTCACCGGCGGTGACCCGGAGGCCGAGTGCTTCGAGGGCGGAGCGGGTGGCTGCGTACGTCTGGGGGGTGGACATGGGGACGTCGCGCAGCGCGGTGGCGGCCGACGGGTCGCGGAGCGCCAGGGCCCACCAGCCGCCGTCCTCGGCAGGAGCGAGCACGGCATCGGCCGCCCCCAGACCGTCGGCCACGGCGAGCAGTCCGTCCGGGGTCACCTGCGGGGTGTCCATGCCGATCTGCACCACCGGTCCGGTGACCTCGGAGTGGGCGTGCGCGAGTCGCTCGCCGAGTCCGTCTCCGCGTTGCCGGGCGAGGGTCCACCCGGCGAGAGCGGTCCGGATCTCGTCCGCCCGGACTCCCTCGGCGAGATCGCCGGAGAGGGCGAGCCGGCACCGGTCCGGTCCCACCGCCAACGTGCACACCTCGATCGTGTCCAGCAGCGCGGCCGCCGCCACCGCGGTGGCGGTCGCCACCCCGACCCCGGCCGCCAGCCGGGTCTTCACCAGGCCGGGCACCGGTGCCTTGGCGACGAGGAGGAGGGTCGGCGTCGTCACGAGAGCACCCGCCAGAAGTCGTACGCCGCAAGCAGGCTGCCCCGCACGGAGCCCGAGACCTTCGAGCGGGTCCCGGCCGCCCGAGGGTGGTAGTCGACGTCGATCTCGTGGACGCGCCAGCCGGCCCGGGCCGCGCGATCGAGGAGCTCGACCGGATAGCCCGAGCGCCGGTCCTCCACGCCGAGCCCGAGCAGCGCCTCCCGGCGGGCCGCGCGCAGCGGGGCGATGTCACGCACCCGCAGGCCGGTGCGCCTCCGCAGTGCGGTCAGGACCAGCCGGTTGCCGACCAGGGCGTGCCACGGCTGGGCGCCCCGGACCACCGGCCTGCGGCGGCCCAGCGCCAGGTCGGCCTCGTCGCGCCTGATCGTCTCGACCAGGGGCAGCGCGGCAGCGGGATCGAAGGAGCCGTCGCCGTCCATTACGACGACGAAGGGAGCGGTCGCAGCCAGCAGGCCGGCGTGCACCGCCGCCCCGTACCCCGGCCGAGACTCCGACACCACCCGCGCCCCCTGCGCGCGGGCGACGTCGGCAGTGCCGTCCGTCGAGCCGTTGTCGACGACGATCACGGAGAGTCCCGCCGGCACCCGCGGCAGCAGCTCGCGCAGGGCTGCGGCCTCGTCGCGGCAGGGCAGCACGAGGTCGATCTCTGGGTCTGGGTCGGGGCTGGTTTCGGCCATGCGATCGACTCTAGGAACGCGTCGCCGCCGATGGGGCCCGCAGATCTTACGGTCCGATGACGGGCCCCGTGCGCCGGCGGTCATCGAGCCGTCACGGACCTACGCTCGCAGTCGTGAACTCCTCAGCTCACCGCGCCGCCATGGTGGGGTTCGTCGTCACGGTCGCCCTCGTCGTGACGGCCGTCGTCGTGCCGCCCCTCTTCGACTGGCAGGTGTGGCCACGGGTGCACCTCGACGACGGCACGTTCGCCCCGCTCCACGGATACCCGCAGGTCAAGGTGGGTATCGGCACGCTGCCGGCGGTCCTGCTCGCGCTCGCGTCGCTGCGCTGGGCGGACCCGATGTCAAGGCGGCTGCCCTGGCGACGCCTGCTCCTGGTCGCGTACGCCGCCGGGCTGGTGTGGCTGCTGGCGCTGGCGCTGGTGGACGGCCCCGAGGGCATCTCGCGGGTGCTGGGGAACCCGACCGAGTACCTCGAAACGGCCAGGTCCGTCGACGACGTCCCGGGGCTGCTGCGGGAGTACGTCTCCCGGATCCCCTACGACGCCCCGGCAGGGAACTGGCCGGTCCACATCGCCGGGCACCCGCCCGGGATGGTGCTCTTCTTCGTGCTCCTCGTGAAGGTCGGGCTCGGCGGGGACCTGGCCGCCGGCCTGGTCGTCACGGTGATCGCCGCGACCCTGCCGTTGGCGGTCATGACGACGGTCCGTGTCCTCGGTGCCGAGGATGCGGCCCGGGCGGCGGCGCCGTACCTGGTGCTGTCCCCGAGCGCGGTGTTCCTGGCGGTCTCGGCCGATGCGGTGATGGCGGTCGCGGTCGCCTGGGGGATGTGTCTCCTCGCGGTCGCCTCGGTCGGGATACGACGGGACGTTTCCGTCGGTCTACCGGCCGGTAACGGACAAGAACGTCCCGTCGTATCCCGCAGGGCGGCCCGGGTGGCGGGCGTCTTCGCGGGGATCCTCCTTGGGTACGTCGTGTTCATGTCGTACGGGCTCTTGCTCGCCGGGGTCCTCGCGCTCGCGGTGATCTGGGTGGGCGGGGGGTGGCGGGTCCTGCCGATCGCGATCGCGTCCGCGGTGGCCGTTGCTCTCGCCTTCGCCGTCGGCGGCTTCGCCTGGTGGGAGGCGTACCCCGTGCTGGTCGACCGCTATTGGGACGGGCTGGCGCACCAGCGTCCCGGCGCGTACTGGACCTGGGGGAACCTGGCCGCGCTCGCGATCAGCGCAGGGCCGCTCGTCGGTGCCGGGCTCGGTGCCACCTGGGCCGCCCGTCGCGACCGGGCCGACCGGGTGGTCGTGGTCCTGGTCGCGGCCGCGGTGATCATGGTCGCTCTCGCGGACGCCTCCCAGATGAGCCGGGCGGAGGTGGAGCGGATCTGGCTGCCGTTCATCCCCTGGCTCACCCTCGGCTGCGCCCTCCTACCCGAGCGCTGGCGCCGCCCTGGTCTGGCCCTCCAGCTCGGCACCGCCCTGCTCGTCCAGCACCTCCTCTACACCAGCTGGTGACTGCCCGCTGGTCTCGACACGCCTTCGCCTAGCGGCTCCGGCGGCTCGACCAGCGGGGGATCGGCTACGACCGCAGGGGAGCGGTGGCGAAGGCGGGGAGACCGACCTCCGGCAGCACCTGGGCGCGGAAGCCGAGCTCCTTCTCCGCGAGCTCCGGGGAGGCGACGACATGGCGTACGTCCCCGATCCGGTAGCGCCCGGTGACCACCGGCGCGACCTCCGTCCGAGTTCCGCGCGCGACCAGCGAGGCCACCTCGCTGATCGTGACCGGATGCCCGGACGCGACGTTGTAGGCGGCCAGCTCGCCGGGTGACCGCTCGGAGGTCGCCTCCAGCGCAGCCAGGTTGGCGCGCGCCACGTCGTCGACGTGGACGAAGTCGCGCTGCTGGCCGCCGTCCTCGAAGACCTGAGGCGCCTCGCCCCGCTCCAAGGAGGACCGGAAGATGGCGGCGACCCCGGAGTAGGGCGTGTCCGCCGGCATGTGCGGCCCGTAGACGTTGTGGTAGCGCAGCGCGATCGCCGTCGCGTCGGCCTGGCGCGCCCACGCGGAGGCGTAGTGCTCCTGGGCGACCTTGCTGGCGGCGTACGAGCTGCGGGGGTCGAGCCGGGCGGACTCGGCCACCGCCGCCCAGGCCAGCGCGCCGCCGCAGAGGTCGCAGTGGTTCTCGAAGTCTCCGGAGTCGAGCGCGGCCCGCGAGCGCGGCGGCGGGACCCGGTCACCGTGGGTCGCGCAGACATAGCGGCCCTCGCCGTAGACGACCATCGAAGAGGCGAGCACCAGCCGGGAGACCCCGTGCTCGCTCATCGCGGCCAGGAGCGCGGCGGTGCCGAGGTCGTTGTGCGCGGCGTACAGCGGGAGATCGGCCACCGTGACCCCGGCGCCGACGACCGCGGCCTGGTGGCAGACCGCGTCGATGCCATCCAGCAGGTCGCCCCAGCCGCCGGCGTCGCGGACGTCGAGGAGGTGGGTCCCGGGCGGCGCCGCGGCGGTCTCGCCGTGGGCCATCGGCAACAGCACGTCGACACGTACGACCTCGTGCCCGGCATCCTCCAGGGCCCGGCCGATAGCGGTGCCGATGAAACCGGCGGACCCGGTGAGCAGGACCCTCACGGGATCTCGTAGGCGAGCTGCTTGCCCTCGGCCCAGGTCGAGCAGGGACAGTCGACCGGGTCGGGCAGGCCGCCGATCGTGTCGGTCAGGATGGTGCGCATCCGCTCCAGGTTGGCGGCGAAGAGCGCGTAGACGTCGTCCTCGTCGACGCCCTCGCCCTCGGCCGCGCCCGCGTCCATGTCGGTGACCAGGCACAACGGCGCGTAACACATCCGCAGCTCGCGGGCGAGCGCCGCCTCCGGGGCGCCGGTCATCCCGACCAGCGTCCAGCCCTGGGCGGCATGGTGGACCGACTCCGCGCGTGTCGAGAACCGCGGCCCCTCGATCACGATGAGCGTGCCACCGGACTTCACGGACGGGTCGGCGGACACGTACGCCTTGGCGATCCGCGCGCAGTAGGGGTCGGCCAGAGGTACGTGGGTCGCGCCGGTCTCCACGTAGCTGGGGATCCGGCGCCAGGTGCGGTCGACGAGCTGGTCGGGGGTGACCAGGTCGCCGGTGGCGACGGCATCCGGCCGGAGACCGCCGACGGCGCTGGGGGAGAGCACCTGGGTCACGCCGAGCGACTTCAGCGCCCAGAGGTTGGCCCGGTAGGGGATGGCGTGCGGCGGGTACTCGTGCGAGCGGCCGTGGCGGGGCACGAAGGCCACCGACCGCCCCGCGACGGTGCCTATCGTCACCGGCGCGGAAGGATCGCCGTAAGGGGTCTCGACCGCCACCTCCTCGGCATCGGTCAAGAACTCGTAGAGCCCGGTCCCGCCGATGACCCCGACCTCGGCGAGGCGTGCCTGTCCCATGTCCAGCCCAGTCATGCCCTCACTGTGCCAGCGCTGGTCCCTGGGCGACAGGGGTCGACGCATCCGTCACCGTTCGGTAATACCTGCGGTGAGTCGCGTGGGTCTCGACCCGCTTTGCGGGTTCGCAGGCTCGAACGTCGGTGGTCGCGGGCACAATGCGACGGCGTGGGAAGACGTACGTCGCTGGGCGCGCTGGTCGTCCTGCTGGCGGTCGCCGGCTGGGCGATCTCGTTGTGGCTGCCCGACGAGGCTCCGGCGACACGACATACGTCTCCGGGTACGCCTCCGATGGCGATCCCGCAGGCTTCGCCGGGGCCGGTCGACGTGCCCGAGGTGCGCGGTGATCTCGCCGCGTTGGCGACGGTCGCGAGGCGACCCGACGGGCTGGCCGGCTACGTACGCTCGTCGTTCGGCGGAGGCTGGGCCGACAGCGACGGCAACGGGTGCAACCAGCGCGACGACGTGCTCCTGCGCGACGCCGTCGAGGTGCGGACCCGGCCGCAGGGCAGCTGCGACCACGACGTGCTCGCCGGGACGTGGGTCGACCCCTACACCGGCAGACGGCTGGTCTTCACCGACCTGAAGGAGCCCGGCCAGGCCCAGGCGATCCAGATCGACCACGTCGTGCCGCTCTCGGAGGCCTGGCGCTCCGGGGCGAGCGCCTGGCCCCCGGACCGGCGCCGAGCCTTCGCCGACGATCTGGGCAACCTGCTCGCCGTCGACGGCCCGACCAACATGGGCAAGAGCGACGACGACCCGGCGGGCTGGCGTCCTCGGAAGGGGTTCCAGTGTGCGTACGCAGCCCGCTGGATCGCGACCAAGGCACGCTGGTCTCTCGCCGTCGACGACAGCGAGAGGCGGGCGCTCGGCGAGATGCTCGGCTACTGCTGAGGGCCTGAGGCTCAGACGGCGCGCCGGTAGTTGGCCATCGCCCGGTCGTACGCCGCCCACGCCCGCCACGACTCCAGCGCCCGTTCGCCCTGGGGCTTGAGGCCGTCGACCTTGTGATAGGACTCGCCGCTCGCGTACTGCGACTCCCGGCCCGTCACCAGCGAGAGCAGCATCGGCAGCACGCTCTCGTCGGTGACCGTGATCGTGCCGACCTGGAAGGTCTCCCGCACCCACTCGGCCCGCTGGTCGGAGCCCAGGACGAGCACCACGGGCAGCTGCGTCGCCCGGGCGATCGCGTCGAGGATCGGCCCGAGCCCGTCGGGCACCCACCGGGCGTCCGACGGAGCGGTAGGCGCCTTCGGGATGCTCATGGTCGTGTATGCCGGGAGCGGGCCGGTCAACGGGCTGGCGATCTTCTCGACCGCCTTCGGTGCCGGGTCGGGAGCGACGTCCGCAGCGACCTCCGGGGCGGGCTTGTCGCCGGCCCTCCGGCGGGGCCTGACGGCGGGGATCTTCGAGGTGAAGTTGAAGCTGCCGGTGCGGGTGGGATCGAGGTGGCGGCCGGGCATCGGCTCGGGTGCCCGGCCGAGGGCCGGCGTCGGCGCCGGTGCGGTGGCCGTCGTGACCAGCTCGGCCGCGTGCTTCCCGTGCGGGCGGATCGACCCGTCGGAGGCGAACTCGAACAGCGCGACCCGGACCTTGTCGGCCCACTCGACCGCGTCCACCGTGAAGCCGGCCCGGCTGAAGAGCGCGACCGTCCGGGCGTCGTAGGCGTAGCCCGCGCCGCGTACGGCACAGACGCTGCGGGCCTCGGTCGGTGCGCGGGTGAGCACGACCTGGGCGACGACGACGTTGTCGGGGCGGCCGCCGATGATGTCGACGTCGGCGGCCGCGGTGCTGCCCGAGGGGGCGGCGTCGGGCCAGCCGAGGGATTGCAGATGCTCCGCGGCGTACTTCTCGGCGTCTTCGCCCGTTCTGGGCTGCCTCGGGGGTGCCAACGTAGGGGTCCTTCCTCGATCCTCCACTCGGGCCTCCCTGCCCGATCGAGATTGGGGAGGATGATAGGCCCGCCGCGTACGTCTTGTCCGGCGGGGTGGCGAATCGGCCCGGGCTGTTCGCTCCTGGCGGATCCAGTCACGTTTGTCGGTGCTCGCCGCTAGCGTGATGTACATGAGGCGCCCGCATGAGAACGTCGCTACGGTCCTGGTGGATCCGCGCGTTCTGGGCGACATCGAGATCCAGCTGATGTCCCTCGACATGCCGCTGTGGCGGGTGTGCGCGGCGCCGATCGTCAAGGACGGTCAGCGACTCGCGTTCCAGGTCCGCAACCGGCTGCTGATGTCCAAGCGCGGCGAGTGGGACTGCGCCAAGGACTGGGTCCCGGTCTGGATCGGCTTCGGCTCCACCTGGGCGTTCCCCGGCGAGGCCATCCCCTGGCCGGCCCACAAGGCGCTGTGGACGCTCCTGGAGGGCTACTCCGACCAGGTCCGCTACAACAAGCGGCTCGGCGGCATCCCTAGGATCCCGCGGCTGCGGGAAGCCTGCTAGGCCGGCTCGAGGAATCGGGGCGTCTGAAGTAGGCGTTCGCTGTCGGCGTGTACATGGCGACGGTCGCGACGATCACCAGCACCACGTGGATGACGCGCACCGTGACGAACACGGTTCCGAGGAGGCCGCCGTCGCTGCCGAGGGCGGCCGCGACCGAGGATCCACCCACGATCTCGAGTGCTGCCGGGACGACGAGGGAGGCAAGACCCGCCACGCTCAGGAGGCCGGTCAGTGCGAGCCGTGCGGTCCGGGAGCCGCGTACGAGGCCGGTGATGAGTGCGGCCGCGGCCGCGTAGACGGCCACGCGGATGCCGAGGCCGAGCCAGTCGCCGGGTTCCATGGCGCCCTCGCCGAGGATCCGGGTCACGGCGAGCACCGACTCGATCACGCCGGCGGCGACCGCGCCCGCCCAGGCGATGCTCGCGAGCTTGATGGTGTGGGGAAGAGATCGCCGAGGTGTCATGGGGGAAGAGTCACGGACGGGCACCCGCGATCGGATCCCTCTGTGGAGCCATCCGTCCCCCTACGTGCGTACGGGGACGGGTCCCTCCTCCGGCTGACGCTCGATCTGCTTCCAGGTCGGATCGATCGCGGGGAACATGGTGACCACGAAGTACGCGATCCCGCAGACCACCAGCGCCGTGGTCAGGCCGAACGCCGAGACCAGGCTGCCGCCGAGGAGGCCGCCGAGCGGCATCAGCCCCCAGGCGAAGGCCGAGATCAGCGACATCACCCGGCCGAGGACGTGGGCCGGGATCCGCTCGAACTGGATCGCCCCGAGGATCGGGTTGATGAACCCGCTGCTGGTCCCGCCGATCGCGAACACCACGAACACGACCCACAGCGGCGCCCCGAAGGCGAGCACCAGGAACCGTGGGATCCCGGTGATGAGGAAGCAGACCAGGTACGTCGGGTAGCGCCGCATCCGGTCGCCGAGCGCCGCGGCCACGGCCGATCCCAACGCGGAGAAGCCGGAGAAGGTCGCGAACAGCAGGCCGATCGTCTCGGGGCCGGCGTGCTGCTGGCCCCAGACCGGCATCAGCACGCTGCTCCAGGCCAGGTCGATCAGGTTGGTCAGCGCGACCATGAACGCGATCCCGAGGAGGACCCGGTCGCGGCGGAGGAAGTGCCAGCCCTCGGCGAGCTGGGCGCGGTAGGGCGTGGGCCGTGCGACCTGCTCCGCGGGTTCCGGTCCTCGGGCTCGCGTCAGCCCGGCGGTCGTCGTGGCGAGCACCAGAGCACCGAGAGCGAACGAGGCGGCGTCGATCACGATCGCGTCGGTCGCGCCGACCAGACCGATCAGCAGGCCCGCCGCGGCGGCGCCGAGCATGGAGGCGGTGCGTTCGACGAACGAGTGGAGCCCGGTGGCCCGCTCCGTCGGTACGCCGGCCGCCTCGACCAGCTGCGGGATCATCGAGGACTTCGCGGAGTCACCGGGACCGCGCAGCGCGCCGGCCATGGCGACGAGCAGCAGCAGGATCGGGAAGTGCAGGAGGCCTGCTGCGTACAGAAGAGGGATGAGGCCGACCACGACGGCCGAGCCGAGGTCGCAGGCGATCGCGACGCGGCGTGGGCCGATGCGGTCGATCACCGGGCCGCCGAAGATCTTGCTGAGCACCAGCGGGGTCATCTCGAAGAGCGCGATCAGGCCGGCCTTGGCGGGACTACCGGTCGTCTCGAGCACGAACCAGGGCAGCGCCAGCATCGAGATGCGGGTGCCGACCAGCGAGATGGTCTCGGCGGCGAGCCAGCCGTAGAGGGGGAGCTTCATGGCCTATCTCTCCGGGTTTGTCTCGTGGCCGGTGCTGACATGACCTGGCAGTGGGAAGACGTGGAACTGGAACATCACGGCCTCGCCCTCCGGCTCCTCCTCCAGGTCGTCGATGATCTTGTTGACCTGCTCCTCGACGCGTGAGGCCTGGGCGGGTGTCAGCCGGACGACCCGGTCGTTGAGGCCGAAGGTCTCGCGCCACTCCTGAGGGAGGAGCGCCCGCTCCTCGATCGCCTCCTGGAGGCGCTGGGCGTAGATGGTGACGACCGTCTGCAGGTACGCGTCGAGGGTCTCGCGGCCCTCGTCGGTGTCCGGCACGCTGCTGTCGCCGGTGACAGTCGCCTGATGGGCGGCCTTCCACCAGCGCTCCCGGGCGTTGCCGCGGCTCTCGTCGTCCTCGATGAATCCGTGCTGCGCGAGCTGCCGGAGGTGGTAGGACGTCGCGCCGCTGTTGATGCCGAGCCGGGCGGCCAGGGTCGTCGCAGTTGCTGGGCCGTCGACGCGGAGGATGCCGAGCATGCGTACGCGCAAGGGGTGGGTGAGGGCCTTGAGCTGGTCGACTCCGGGGACGATCTCGCGAGCTGCCATGGGTCAACCATAGACTGCAAAGAGATCTTTGCAAATATATTTATGCGGTTTCGCTGAATATGGAGTAACCAGGTGAACAAAGCCCGGATAGCGCAGTTACCCTGTCGGGGTGACGACTGATGCCGCGCCGCCCACGCCGACCTCCACCCCGACGGTGGCGATCATCGGAGGAGGAGCCAGCGGCACGCTGACCGCGATCAACCTGCTCCGCCGCGGTGCTTCGGTGACATTGTTCGAGTCGCGCGGCGAGGCTGGTTACGGAGTGGCCTATTCGACGACCGACGGCCGCCATCTCCTCAACGTCCGGGCCAACAACATGTCGGGTTTCCCCGACGACCGTGACGATCTGCTCGACTGGGCGGCCGAGGCCGGCATCGAGCTCGGCCCGATCGACTTCCTGCCCCGGCGCGACTACGCGCGCTACCTGCGCGACCGGCTCGCGAGCGCTGCCGAGGGTGGTCCGGGGGCGTTTGAGATCGTCGGCGAGACGGTCATCGACGTCGAGCCGGTCGGTGCCGGTTTCCGGGTGCTGACCAGCGACGACGAAGGACATGTGGCCGACGCCGTCGTCCTCGCGTACGGCAACCCGCCGCCCCAGCCGCTGGCGGGACTCCCCGAGGCGCCGTGGAACCTGTCGGACCCCTGGGACGTGGCCCGGATCAGCGCACTGCCTGTCGATGCGACCGTGCTCGTCGTCGGCACCGGCCTGACCGCCGTCGACACGACCGTCACGCTCCTCGACGACGCCCCGGACCGCCGGGTGATCATGGTCAGCCGCCACGGCCTGGTCCCCAACCCCCACGTCGACGACCAGTTCACCTCTTGGGTCACTCCGATCCCCGACGGCCCGCTGACCGCCGACGGCATCGCCTCGCTCGTACGCGACCAGATCGAGCACGCGGCCCGCCTCGGCGTCGACTGGCGAGCCGTCATCGACGGCCTCCGCGGCCCGACCCAGTCGATCTGGCGCCGCCTGCCCGAGCCGGAGCGCCGTCGCTTCCGCGAGGTCTACGCCCGCGAGTGGGAGGTACGCCGCCACCGCATGGCTCCGCGCATCGCCGCCCTCCTCGACGCCTACCGGGCAGAGGGACGCCTGGAGATCCTCGGCGGCGGGGTGCTCGGCTCCCGGGTCGACGGCGCGCGGAATGGGACCGCCCAGCCGGTCATCACGCTGGCCGACGGCGACCGCGAGGTCACCGCGGTGATCAACTGCACCGGCCCCTCACCCGACATCACCCGCACCGACAACCCGCTCCTGCTCGCGCTCCAGAAGCGCGGCCTGATCGCCCCCGACCCTCTCCGCCTCGGCATCGACGTCACCGAGGACGGCCACGCCATCGGAGCGGACGGCAGCGTCGTACCGAATCTTCTGACCGTCGGCCCGCCCTGCAAGGGCGCGCTCTACGAGGCCACCGCCATCCCCGAGATCCGAGGACAAGCAGCCTCCGTAGCCGCCCACCTCACCAGCGGTGACGGCGGCTCGACCAGCGACTAACCGAGGTGGAGCTGGCGGTCGGTGCGCGCGAAGGTCTCGGCGGCGAGCTCGGGGTCGGCGCTGAGCTCGGCACCGGTGGCCGGGATCATCGCCTTGAGCTGGGGCTGCCAGCCGTCCCAACGGTCGGGGAAGCAGCGGCGCAGGACGTTGACCATGATGGCCGGGGCGGTCGAGGCACCGGGCGAGGCGCCCAGGAGACCCGCGATGGTGCCGTCCTCGGCGGTGATGACCTCGGTGCCGAACTGGAGTACGCCGTCGGGGCGGATGACCTGCACCCGCTGACCGGCGATGATCCGCTCCCAGTCCTTGCGGTCCGCGGCGGGGAAGAAGTCCTGGAGGTCGTCGAACTTCTTGCGCGGCGAGCGCAGCAGCTCCTTGACCAGGTAGACGGTGAGGTCCATGTTGGTGAGCCCGGCCCGCAGCATCGGCAGCAGGTTGTGGGGCCGCACCGAGAGGAACAGGTCGGTGAGCGAGCCGGTCTTGAGGAAGCGCGGGCTCCAGCCGGCGTACGGACCGAACATCAGGTGGGTCTTGCCCTCGACGTAACGGGTGTCGAGGTGGGGCACCGACATCGGCGGAGCGCCGACGGCGGCCTTGCCGTAGGCCTTGGCGCGGTGCTGGGCGACGAGCTCCGGCTTGGACGTACGCAGGAACTCACCGGAGACGGGGAAGCCGCCGAAGCCGCGGATCTCCCGGATGGCGGCCTTCTGCAGCAGCGGCAGCGCGTAGCCGCCGGCGCCGACGAAGACGAAGCGGGAACGCAGGTGGTACTTACCGGTCTCGTTGCGGCCGTAGACGTGCCAGAAGCCGTCCATCGTCTGGTGCAGGTCGGTGACCTCGGACCCGGTCTCCAGGTCGGCGCCCTTGTCGACCAGGGTGCGGGTCAGCATCGAGGTGAGCGAGCCGAAGTCGACGTCGGTGCCGGCGTTGGTCCAGGTCGCCGCGACGGGCTCGTCGGCGAGGGACTTCGCGGAGCGACCCTCGAGCAGCAGCGGAGCCCAGCCCTTGATGACCTCGGGGTCCTCGCTGAACTCCATCCCGCCGAAGAGCGGGTGGACCGACAGCGCCTCGTAGCGCTTGCGGAGGTAGTCGACGTTCTCGGCACCCCACACGAAGGACATGTGCGGAACGGTGTGGATGAACTTGTCCGGGTCCGGGATCCGGCCGTTCTCGACCAGGAAGGACCACAGCTGACGGGAGAGCTGGAACTGCTCGTTGACGTTGACGGCCTTGGAGATGTCGACCGAGCCGTCGGCCTTCTGCGGGCTGTAGTTGAGCTCGCACAGCGCGGAGTGACCGGTGCCGGCGTTGTTCCACGGGCCGGAGGACTCGACGGCGAGCGAGTCGAGCCGCTCGATCATCTTGATGGACCAGCTGGGCTCCAGCTCCTGGAGGAGCACGCCCAGGGTGGCGCTCATGATGCCGCCGCCGATCAGCACTACGTCAAGAGGTTCGTCCACAGGTCTTTTGTCTCGCTTTTGGGGCCGCAATGGTTAATCGGGGTCCTTAGATCGGTCTAACTTGTGGGCAACTTCACTGCCCGGACCCGATCGTGTTTCTGGCTGCCATTGTGGCCCACCGCACATGCCGGGGACAGAACAGGGTGGAGTTACGCTCGGCCGGTGCCACGCCTCTCTGACTCTCACCGCGCCTGGATCGATGAAGCCGTACGCCGCGTCGAGGCCGACGCACAGCGCTCGGCCGACACCCATCTGCACGTCGTTCCGCTCCCCGCCCGCGGCGGTGCGAGCGGCGGTGTCGATCTCTATCTGAAGGACGAGTCGGTCCATCCCACGGGCTCGCTGAAGCACCGTCTGGCCCGGTCCCTGTTCCTCTACGCGGTCTGCAACGGCTGGCTCCACGAGGGCTCGACCGTCGTCGAGGCCTCTTCGGGATCCACAGCCGTCTCGGAGGCCTACTTCGCCGGCCTTCTCGGGCTGCCGTTCGTCGCGGTGATGCCGCGCTCGACCTCGGAGGAGAAGGTGCGCCTGATCGAGTGGCACGGCGGCCGCTGCCACTTCGTGGATCGAGCTCCCGACATGTACGCGGAGGCCGAGCGCCTCGCCCGCGAGTGCGACGGCCACTACATGGACCAGTTCACCTACGCCGAGCGGGCCACCGACTGGCGCGGCAACAACAACATCGCCGAGTCGATCTTCGACCAGATGTCGCAGGAGCGACACCCGGTACCGACCTGGATCGTCGTCTCGGCCGGCACCGGCGGCACCTCGGCGACGATCGGCCGCTACCTCCACTACCGCCGTCACCCCACCAAGCTGCTGGTCGCCGACCCGGAGAACTCCGCCTTCTACGGCGGCTGGGAGACGGACACCTCCGACTACGCCACCGGCATGCCCTCGCGCATCGAGGGGATCGGCCGGCCGCGCGTCGAGCCGTCCTTCGTCGGCGGGGTCGTCGACGACATGGTTCAGGTCCCCGACGCGGCGTCGATCGCGACGATGCGCTGGCTCTCGACCCGGATGGGCCGCTCGGTCGGCCCCTCGACGGGCACGAACGTGTGGGCATCGCTGGGTGTCGTACGCGAGATGGGGGAGGCCGGCACCGCGGGCAGCGTCGTCTCGCTGCTGTGCGACTCCGGGGAGCGCTACCGCTCGTCCTACTACGACGACGGCTGGGTGAGCGAGAAGGGCATCGACCTGGCCCCGTACGCCTCGGCTCTCGCCGACTACGAGCGCACCGGCGTCCTCGTCGACCCGTCCTGACGCGCCCAGATCCGCAGCCCCAGCGTCATCACGGCCCAGACAGCGGCGATCAGCGCGATCTCGCTGAGGATGTAGAACGGCCACGGACCGAGCAGGTCGAGCATCGAGGCGAACTCCGGCTTGCGCCGCAGGTAGCCGTAGTTCGCGTCGAGGACGAGGTTGAGGACGTACGCCACCACGGCCCACGCCGCGGTGGTCGCGACCGTCCAGCCGTAGCCACGCCAGCCGGGTAGCAGCTTGAGCCCGAAGACCAGGTAGACGGCGGCCAGCACGACCATCAGGTGCATCACCCAGAAGGTGATGTAGCTGACGTCGGGGAAGTCCATCACGTCCGGGGTGAACACGCCCTGCGTGGTCAGGGTGAGGCCCCAGAAGCAGGTCAGCGCGGTCGGGTAGGGATGGTGGGTCCACAGCGCGATCGCCGCCGCGATCCACGCCAGATCACACAGCTGGACCGGCAGGTCGATGAAGAGGTCGAAGTCGGTGACCCACTCGTGACCCAGCAGCGGGATCACCGTGAGCGGAAGCGCGATCGCGAATCCTCGGGAGAATCTCGACGGCTTCGCGTCGGTCCGCTGCCGCCTGCCCAGCCAGACCACGGCCACGATCCCCGCTGTGAGCAGGGACAACGGCACCAGATGGGTCAGACCGTAAGCCTGCATATCGGAAGTCTGACGGGATTCTCGAAAAAATTCTTCCCAACCCGCGTCATGGGTAGGCGGGTGGCCCGTTTCATCGGCGAGAAGTTCGTCCGCCGGTGGGGGGTGGACGAACTTCACGGTGGCGGTCCCTCTGAATGCACACCGCGGGGGTGGTGTGCAATCAGAGGGACGCCTCGCTTTTCGGCGCAGCCCGTCGGCGAGCCGTTCCGGTCACCGCGGTCGCGTAGAGGTCCTCGTCGTGATGGATCTCCGCGAGGAGCCCCTGCCCCCGCATCAGGCTCGCCGTGACGGGCGCCTGCTCCTGGCCGGCCTCGATCACGAGTACGCCCCCAGGGGCCAGATGCTTCGGCGCCTGCTCGATCACGCGACGCTGCACCTCGAGCCCGTCCGTGCCGCCGTCGAGAGCCACGTGGTGCTCGTGGTCGCGCGCCTCGGGCGGCATGTTCCGGATCTGGTCGCTCGGCACGTAGGGAGCGTTGGCCACGATCACGTCGAGCTGGAGGTCGTGGGGCAGCGGGTCGTACAGGTCGCCGAGGAGCACCCGGCTCGGCGGCAGATTCTGTCGTGCGCACTCCACTGCGGCCGGATCGATGTCGGTGGCCCAGACCTCGGCGTCCGGGACACGTGCTGCGATGGCGGCGCCCAAAGCGCCGGTCCCGCAGCCGAGGTCGAGCACCTTCCGGACCGCGCCTCGCCCAGCCTGCCGGAGGGCGAGCTCGACCATCAGCGCCGAGCGCTGCCGGGGCACGAACACCCCCGGCGCGACCCGGATCCGGAGCCCGCAGAACTCGGCCCAGCCCAGGATGAGCTCCAGCGGCTCGCCGGCCACGCGGCGTACGACCATCTCCTCCCGCTCCCGGGCGGTGACCGGGGCGGACTCGAGCAGCGCCGCCTCGTCCTCGGCGAAGACACAGCCGGCGGCGCGGAGCCGGGCGACGAGCCCCGGATCGGGAGATGTGGAGGTCATTGGAGAAGATTGGCACGTGGACGCCGTGACCCTGATCGGTTTTATCGTGGCCGGATATGCCGCGTTCGTGACGATCGCGGCCGTGCTCGGCGTGGTCCTGAAGGCGCCGCGGCCGAAGTGGCTGGACCAGGTGGCGTGGATGCTGGAGATCCTGGCGGTCGTGCTCGCGATCGGAGCGCTGGCGGCCTGGTCGGGCGGACGCAAGCCCGAGTCGCTGTCGACCTTCCTCGGCTATCTGGGGGCGCTGGTGTGCCTGATGCCGCTGGCGCTGCAGACGATGCGCGCGGACCGCTCGACCTGGTCCTCGGGCGTGATCGCGGCGGCGGCCCTGGCGACGGGCGTCGTGGCCGTACGCGTCATGATGGTCCGGTGACCGAGACTTCCGCCAAGACCCGTTCCGGTCCGCATCTGGTGCTGCTGACCGTCTATGCGATCTTCGTGCTCGCCGCGGGAGCCAGGTCGCTGGTGCAGGTCTTCACCCACTTCGACGAGGCCCCGATCGCCTACTCGCTCTCGGTGGTCGCCGCGGCGACGTACGTCGCGGGCTGGTTCGCGATCCGCCGGGCGGCCGCTGGGTCGGCGGGTTTCGCGAAGGTCATGCTGTGGATCGAGCTGGCCGGCGTGATCGTCGTCGGTGTCCTGTCCTTGGCCGTGCCGTCCTGGTTCCCGGACGACTCGGTATGGTCGAAGTTCGGGAGCGGATACGGATTCGTTCCCGCACTGTTGCCGATCCTGGGTCTGCTCTGGCTCTGGCGAGGCCGACCGAAGGAGAACGATGAGTCAGTCGACAGCCACCGCCATCTCGCCTGACTCGGGGGAGCACTGGTCCGCTCCCGGCGCGTGGACCGTCGCCGACGGCGTACATCGGATCCCGCTGCCGCTGCCGATGGACGGGCTCAAGGCGGTCAACATCTACGTCCTCGAGGGCGACGACGGGCTCTCGCTGGTCGACGGCGGCTGGGCGATCACCGAGGGGCGCTCGGCGCTGGAGGCCGGGCTGAAGAAGCTCGGCTTCGGGTTCGCCGACATCCGCCGGTTCCTGGTCACCCACGTGCATCGCGATCACTACACGCTCGCTTCGGTGCTCGGTCAGGAGTACGGCGCGGACGTCCTCCTCGGCGCCGGCGACCGGCCCACGCTCGAGCTCACCAACGGTCATCTCGACGGCTGGGTCTCCACCGATCGGATCCTCGCTCACGCGGGGGCGCACGAGCTCGCCGCGGAGTGGGCCGCGAGCCCGCCTCCCGTGCCGGACCTGTCCCACTGGCGCATGCCCTCGCAGTGGTTGGAGGGCGACGTACGCCTCGACGTGGCCGGTCGCGACCTCGACGCCGTGCACACCCCTGGTCACACCCAGGGCCACTACGTCTATGCCGACCTGGCCGGCTCGGTCCTGTTCGCCGGCGACCACGTGCTGCCCACGATCACGCCGTCGATCGGTTTCGAGCCGGTGCCGGTCATCGACCCGCTGGGCGACTTCATGGCCTCGCTGACCAAGGTCCGCACCCTGCCCGACCTGCGCCTTCTCCCCGCCCACGGCCCGGTCGCCTCGTCGTCGCACGCCCGCGTCGACGAGCTCCTGGCCCACCACGAGTCCCGGCTGGCCCAGTCGCTGGCCTCCCTGAAGGCCGGCCGGCGCTCGGCGCTCGAGGTCGCGGGCGACCTCGGCTGGACCCGCCACGAGCGTGCCCTCGAGTCGCTCGACTACTTCAACGCCGGCCTCGCGGTCATGGAGACCAAGGCCCACCTCGAGCTGTTGGCGGCGCGCGGTCAGGCCACCCGTGAGGAGACCGAGGCGAGCGTGCTGTTCGCCCCCGTCAGCGGGTGAGGCGCATCGGGGTGTGGGGGATGTCGTCCTCGAGGAACTCCTCGCCGTCCTTCGCGAACCCGAACTTGGCGTACCAGCCGGCCAGCGGAGTCTGAGCGTCGAGGACGATGTCGCGGTCGGTGACGGCCTCGACGGCGGCCTGCATGATCACGTCGGCCAGACCCTGACCGCGGTGGGAGGGGGCGAGGACGACGCGGCCGATCCGCCACGCGTCGCCGTCGTCGAGGATGCGGGCGGTGCCGGCGAGCTGGTCGCCGTCGGAGAGCACCACGTGAAGCGTCGACGGCTCGAGGTCGCGGCCGTCCAGGTCGAGGTAGGGGCAGTCCTGCTCGACGATGAAGACCTCCTGGCGGAGCTGCCACAGGGCGTACGCGGTCTTCGGGGGAAGGTCGTCGAAGGACGAGATGGCGACGTCGGTCATGGCTGAATTCTCGCAAGCAGTAGTGTTGGCGGGAACAGACAGGGGAGGCCGGGAGGCCTGAGAGTGCGGCGAACAGCGCCGCAGACCCTCCGAACCTGCTCCGGTTGATACCGGCGAAGGGAGTCAGGAATGCGCATGCGTAAGCCTGCCATCGCGGCCACTGCGATCACTGCTGTCTCGGCGATGCTGCTGTCCGCGTGCGGGGGCAGCCCCGCCGAGCCGGACGCCGAGAAGTCGAGCGGGTCGAAGGGGGCCGACGACAAGGCGGTCGTGCTGCTGACGCACGACAGCTTCACGCTGCCGAAGGAGGTGCTGGCCGAGTTCACCGAGAAGACCGGCTACACCGCCGAGATCCGGCACGCCGGCGACGGTGGCGAGCTGACCACCAAGGTCGCCATGGACACCGGCAACCCCGACGGTGACGCGGTCTTCGGCGTCGACAACACCTTCGCCAGCCGTGCGATCGACCAGGGCGCGCTGGAGGCCTACACGCCGAAGACGGTCCCGGCCGGGGTCGACGAGTTCAACCTCCCGGGCGACGAGAAGCACTTCCTCACCCCGGTCGACAACGGCAGCGTGTGCGTCAACATCGACACCGAGTGGTTCGCGGCGAAGAAGCTGACGCCGCCGGAGTCGCTCGACGATCTGGCCGAGCCGGCGTACAAGGATCTCTTCGTGACCCCCGGCGCGGCGACGTCGACGCCGGGCATGGCGTTCCTGCTGGCGACCGTCGCCGAGTACGGCGAGGACGGCTGGGCCGACTACTGGGGCAAGCTGATGGACAACGGCACCAAGGTCGTCGACGGCTGGGACCAGGCCTACTACTCCGACTTCACCCAGGGCGGCGGGAAGGGGACGAGGCCGATCGTCCTCTCCTACGACTCCTCGCCGGCCTTCACCGTCAAGGACGGGGCGTCGACGACGAAGGCGCTGCTGGACACCTGCTTCCGTCAGGTCGAGTACGCCGGCGTGCTCGAGGGTGCCGACCACCCCGAGGGCGCCCAGGCGCTGATCGACTTCCTGCTCTCGGACAGCGTGCAGAAGGCCTTGCCGGAGAGCATGTACGTCTTCCCCGTCTCCTCCGGCGTCGAGCTGCCCGCCGACTGGGCGAAGTTCGCGCAGCAGCCCACCGAACCGCTCTCCGTCGAGCCCGATGAGATCGACGAGAACCGGGAAGCGTGGCTGGCGACCTGGAGCGACACGATCGCGCAGTGAGCTCCACCCGTCGTGCTGTGACCCGGCGAATCGCGACCCTGGTCGCGCTCGCCGCTCTCCCGGTGGCCGTGCTGGCGGTCTTCTTCGTCCTGCCGGTCGTGGGGATGGTGCAGCGCGGTCTGTTCTTCGAAGGGTCCTTCGATCCGTCGGTCGTGTCCAGGATCATCGGGCGCCCGGAGATCCAGCGGGCGCTCTGGTTCACGCTGTGGTCCTCGGGGCTGGCGACGGTGCTGAGCGTCGCGCTCGGACTGCCGGCCGCGTACGCGCTCTATCGGCTGAGCTTTCCGATGCAGCGGGTCATCCGGGCGGGGCTCCTGGTGCCGTTCGTACTTCCCACCGTCGTCGTCGGGGTCGCCTTCCGCGAGCTCATCGGCGAGGCTGGGCTGTTGGCCGGGTGGGGGCTCGACGGGACACCGACCGCGATCATCCTCGGTCTGGTCTTCTTCAACGCCTCGGTGGTGATCCGCGCGGTCGGGGCGGCCTGGGAGTCGCTCGACCCGCGTCCCGGTGAGGCCGCTGCCGCGCTGGGCGCCTCGCCTTCCCGGGTCCTGTTGACGATCACCCTGCCGGCGCTGCGGCCCGCGATCGTCTCCGCGGCGTCGGTGGTCTTCCTCTTCTGCGCCACCGCGTTCGGGATCGTGCTCACCCTCGGCGGGGTGCGCTACAACAGCATCGAGACCGAGATCTACAAGCTGACCTTCACCCTGTTCGACCTTCCGGGCGCCGCCGTGCTGTCGGTGCTCCAGCTGGTGGTCGTCGTCGGGTTGCTGGTCGTGGCCGGCCGGCTGCGCTCGGTGCCGGACCCCGCGCAGTCCCGGGTCGTCGTACGCCGCCGGCGGGTCTCGGTGCGAGACATCCCGGCCCTGTTGTCGACGTCGGTGCTGGTCCTGCTGGTCGCCGGTCCGCTGCTCGCCCTGCTGCTCGGGTCGCTGCGGGTCGAGGACCGGTGGAGCCTCGGGAACTACGGGGCTCTACAGACTCCCGGGTTCGATCCGCCGCTGCCGGTGCCGGCCACGACCGCGCTGTTGACCTCGCTGGCGGTCGCGGTGCAGGCCTCGTTGGTCGCGCTGGCCCTCGGGCTGCTGGTGGCCTTCGCGGTGACGCGTCGGTCCCGTTCCGTGGCCGAGCGGCGGGTGCGTTCCGTCCTGGACGGGCTGTTCATGGTGCCGCTCGGGGTCAGCGCCGTCACCCTGGGGCTCGGGCTCTACCTGACCCTCGGGTCGGCCCCGCTCGACTTCCGCGACGAGCCGTGGCTCGTGCCGTTGGCGCAGGCGCTGGTGGCGTTGCCCCTGGTGGTGAGGACGTTGGTGCCGGTCCTGGGGTCGGTCGACGACCGGCTGCGCCAGGCCGCCGCCGGGCTCGGCGCGGGGCCGTTGCGCGCGGTCATGACCGTGGACGTACCTGCCATCTGGAAGCCCCTCCTCGCCTCCTCCGGCTTCGCCTTCGCGGCGTCGCTCGGCGAGTTCGGTGCGACCTCCTTCCTCGTCCGCGAGGAGAACCCCACCCTCCCCGTCGTCATCCTCCGGCTGCTGTCCCGTCCGGGCTCGGACAACTACGGCATGGCTCTCGCCGCCGCCTGCGTCCTCGCCGCCGCCACCGCTGTCGTGATGCTCCTCGTCGAGCGTCTCCGCGTCCCTTCGATCGGAGCACTGTGATCCGAGAAGTCACCCCCGTCGGCCGAGGCGTCACGTACGTCGGCCGAGACGTCACGACCGTGCCAACTCGGCCGACCGGGCTGACGCTTCGGCAGGATCGAGGTTGCGATGCTGTCGCTGCGTGAGGTGTCGGTGGCGTACGACGGGAAGGCGGCCGTCTCGGACGTCAGCCTGGAGCTGGCGGACGGAGGGGTGCTGGCGCTGCTCGGGCCGTCGGGGTCGGGGAAGTCGACGCTGCTGCGGGCCGTGGCCGGGCTGGAGCCGGCGGCGGGGGAGATCAGCTGGGACGGGCGGTCGCTGCGTGGGGTGCCGACACACAAGCGTGGCTTCGCGCTGATGTTCCAGGACGGGCAGCTGTTTCCGCACCTCAGTGCCGCTGACAACGTCGCCTACGCGATGCGGTTGCGCCGCATCCCGGCCGCCGACCGTACGAAGAAGGTCGCCGACCTGCTGGAGCTCGTCGGCCTGGGTGGCTACCAGGACCGTCTGCCGGGCACGCTGAGCGGTGGCGAGCGACAACGGGTCGCGCTGGCGCGGGCGCTCGCGGTCGAACCGCGGCTGCTGCTCCTCGACGAGCCGCTCTCCGCGCTCGATGCCGGACTGAGGGAACGGCTCGCCGGCGACCTGCGGCGGATCCTGCACGAGGCGGGCACCACGGCGCTGATGGTCACCCACGACCAGGAGGAGGCCTTCGCGGTGGCCGACCGGATCGCACTCCTGCGAGACGGGCGCCTGGTGCAGGAGGGGACCCTGCGGGAGGTGTGGGCGAGGCCGACGGACACCTGGGCCGCCCTGTTCCTGGGCTACGCCCGGGTGCTCGAGGGACCGGCGGCGTACACGGTCCTGAAGGCCGCCGGGATGGCACCGGCCGGTGCGGTGGCGCTGCGCCGTTCTGCCTTCGTCGCCGATCCGGCCGGACCGCTCTCCGGCACCGTGGTCTCGGCCAGGGCGACGCCGGAGCAGCACCGGCTCGTCGTACGTCTCGATGACGTCGGTGAGGTCGATGCCGTCGCCGACTCGGCGCCGGCGCCGGGGGAGTCGGTCACGTTGAGGGTCGAGCCGAACAGGTTGGCCATCCCGGAATCGTCAGAGCAACCACCCGCCACTTAGAATTAGCGGCTATGTATCGCCGCGCTCAGATCTTCCTCGTCAGCAGCGCGCTGATCTTCGGCCTGATCGCAGTCGTGACCGCGCAGATCGTCGACAAGCGCATGCTCGACCCGGAGGGCTTCCTCGGACCGTCCTGGCTCCGCCTTCCCCTCCTCGTCGGAGCTGCGCTCCTCGTCGACCTGGTGCCACGCACGCTGTGGTTGGCGAAGTTCAGGTGGAAGGACATGGGGCCGATCTTCAAGGAGCGGGTCCGCACCCACTGGACCCGTGAGCGGCTGACGCTCGTGGCGATGGGCATCGTCTGCTTCTACCTGGTCTACGTCTGCTACCGGAACCTCAAGTCGTTCCTGCCGTTCGTGGTGCCGGAGACCTACGAGTTCGACCACGAGCTGCACCTGATCGACAAGGCGGTGCTCTTCGGCTCCGACCCGGCGATCCTGCTCCACGATCTGCTCGGCACCGGCTGGGTGGCGTGGTTCCTCTCCTACATCTACATGTGGTTCCTGCCGCTGGTGCCGTTCGCGGTCGCCGGCTGGCTGGTGTGGTCGCGCAACCTCGCCTACGGCTACTGGTTCGTGAGCTCGCAGTGCATCGCCTGGATCCTCGGCACGGTCTCCTACTACTGCCTGCCGACGGTCGGTCCGGGCCTGCAGTACCCCTATCTCTACGCCGATCTGCCGGACACGCCCGCCAGCAGCCTGATGGAGTCGCTGGTCTTCACCCGACAACACGTCCTCTTCGACGTCGACGCCAACGTCGTGCAGTCGGTCGGTGGCTTCGCCTCGCTGCACTGCGGCATCACCCTGCTGGTGGCGCTGATGATCCAGGCCACGATCAACAACAAGATCGCCCGCTGGGCCGGCTGGATCAACTTCGGGATCACCGTCGTGGCGACCGTCTACTTCGGCTGGCACTACCTCGCCGACGACATCGCGGGCTGCATGATCGCGCTCGTCGCCTACTACGTCGGTGGCCTGGTGGCCAACCAGAAGTTCCAGCGCAAGGGCGTGCGGCGGCTCATCCCCGAGTCCGACGAGATCGCCGAACGCGAGGCGAAGGTCGCCCACGAGCTGACCTGATCCCGGCCCGAGGCGACATAGGGTGGCGGCGTGAACGCCATCGATGCCGCTGCACTGACTTCACTTCTCGACGGGCGATATGCCGGGGTCCGACAGGACGTACGCAAGGCCCTGGCCGAGCGCGCCGACTTCCTCGACGAGGTCGAGGAGCTGCCTCGGGCCGAGTACCGGGAGCGGGTGCGCGAGACGCTTCTCGACGTCTCCGCGACCGGTCTGACCGGGCTCGGGTTTCCCAAGGAGTACGGCGGTGGCGGTGACGTCGGCGCCTCCATCGCCGCCTTCGAGGAGATGGCCGGCGGCGACCTGTCGCTGCTGGTGAAGTCGGGTGTGCAGTTCGGGCTCTTCGGCGGCGCGATCCTGCAGCTCGGCACGGCACGTCACCACGACCGCTACCTCGCCGACATCGTGTCCGGGCGCCTGCTCGGCTGCTTCGCGATGACCGAGCACGGCCACGGGTCCAACGTGGCCGCGGTGGGGACGGTGGCGACCTACGATCCGGCCACGGACGAGTTCGTCATCGAGACGACCCGCGAGGATGCGTACAAGGACTACATCGGCAACGCCGCGGCTCATGGCGAGCTCGCGGTCGTCTTCGCCCAGCTCGTGGTCGGGGGCGAGGAGCGTGGCGTCCACGCTCTCGTGGTGCCGATCCGCGTCTCCGGCGAGCCTGCGCCCGGGGTCAGGATCGCGGACGACGGACCCAAGATGGGGCTCAACGGCGTCGACAACGGACGGCTCTGGTTCTCGGGCGTGCGGGTGCCGCGTACGTCTCTGCTGAACCGCTTCGCGGACGTCACCGAGGCCGGCGAGTACGTCTCCGAGATCGAGTCCGCCGGGCGGCGCTTCTTCACCATGCTCGGCACACTCGTGCAGGGACGCGTCTCGGTCGGCGGGGCCGGGATCCGGGCCTCGGAGGTCGCGCTGACGATCGCGGTCCGCTACGCGCTGCGGCGCCGGCAGTTCGAGGCTTCCTCGGACGCCGAGGAGTCGCTGCTCCTCGACTACGGCCAGCACCAGCGGCGGCTGCTGCCGCTGGTCGCGCGGACCTATGCGCTGCGCTTCGCGCAGGAGGTCGTACGCGACGACCTGCACGACGTCTTCTCCGGCGTCACGACCTCCGAGCACGCCCGGCGCGAGCTCGAGTCGCGAGCGGCCGGCACCAAGGCCCTGGCGACCTGGCACGCGACCCGGACGATCCAGGAGTGCCGGGAGGCGTGCGGCGGGGCGGGCTACCTGGCCTCCAACCGGTTCGCGGCCCTGAAGGCCGACACCGACGTCTTCACGACCTTCGAGGGCGACAACACGGTGCTGCTGCAGCTGGTCGCCAAGGGGCTGCTCACCGGCTACTCGAGCGAGTTCGAGGAGATGGACCAGCTCGACCTCGTACGCTTCGTCGCCGGTCTCGCCGTCGAGACCGTCCTGGAGCGGACCGCCGTGCACAAGCTGCTCGAGCGGGTCCGCGACGTCGTTCCGATCGCGGGCGAGCGGGAGCCGGACATCCTCGACGCCGACTACCACCTGGCGATGCTCCGCTTCCGCGAGGAGCACATGCTCGCCGGCGTCGCCCGGCGCCTGCAGTCAGGCGTCAAGGCCGGGCGCGAGCCCGGGGCGGTCTTCTCGAGCGTGCAGGACCACGTCATCGGCGTCGCCCATGCGCACGTCGAGCGGCTGATCCACGAGGCGTTCCGGGAGAAGGTCCGCGGGCTGCCGTCGGGGGCCGTGCGGGATCTGATGGACACCGTCTGCGACCTCAGCGCCCTCTCGGTCATCGAGGCCGACCGCGCCTGGTTCATGGAGCACGGCCGCCTCTCCTCCGAGCGCTCGAAGGCCATCACCGCCGAGGTCAACCGCCTCTGCCGCCAGCTGCGCCCCGACGCGCGGCTGCTCGTCGACGGCTTCGGCGTGCCGGAGGAGCTGTTGCGGTCGGGGGATCTGATCGGCTGAGGGCGGCGGCGGGGCGGATGCTCACCGAGGTAACTCGGTTGGGTCGCACTGACTTCGCGGAGTTCCGCGAAGGCAGTGCTCGTTCGCCGAGTTACCTCGGTGAGCATCCACCCGCACATGGTGCAAGACGTGGGCCGCTGGCAATCCACAGGCGACGTTCGGGACCGGGTTATCCACAGCGAGTCCATTTGCGGTCGGAAATGTCAGTGCAGGGACGAAGCCTGGACGCATGGACCCACTACGAATCATCACCGCCGGCGAAGGCTTCTTCACACGCCGCGAAGCGAAGAACGCCGGCTACGCAGACCGCGAGATCACCGCGGTCGTCCGTCAGGGTGCATGGCATCGGATCAGGCGCGGTGCCTACGTGTTCGCCGACGAATGGGCAGCGCTCGACCCGGTCGGACGCCATCGAGTGCGAGCCCGAGCCGTGCAGCGTTCGCTGGGCGGCAAGATCGCGCTGAGCCACGTGTCCGGCATGGTCGCTCACGGGATCGACTTGTGGGGCGTCGACCTTGCCAAGGTGCATGTGACCAGGCTCGATGGTGCCGGAAGACCGCTCGAGGGAGACGTCGTCCATCACTTGGGTGCTGTCCGGGAGGACGAGATCGAGACACGCGACGGGCTGCGTACGCTGCCTGCGGTTCGATGCGTGCTGGAGACGAGCCTGCAGGCCAACGACGAGGTCACTCAGTGTCTCCTCGACGCCGGGCTCAGAGCGAAGGCATTCACGAAGGAGGAGCTGATCGTCGAATACGAGCGGATGAATCAGTGGCCCTTCAGCCACCCGCTCGGACTCGCTGTCACTCACGCGGATCCGGTATCGGGATCGATCGGGGAGTCGCGGTGTCTGTGGCTGTTCCGCATCGGAGGCCTGCCGCGCCCGGAGCTTCAGGTACCTGTCTATCGAGCGGACGGTTCACTGGTCGGCATCGTCGACTTCGCGTGGCCGCAGTTCCGGTTGTTCGGTGAGTTCGACGGCAAGGTGAAATACGGAAAGCTGCTCAAGCCTGGTCAGTCGCCCAGCGATGCAGTGTTCGAGGAGAAGGTGCGCGAGGACGAGATCCGAGAGATCACCGACTACGGTTTCGTGCGCGTCATCTGGGATGACCTGGACAGCCCCCGCCGGACGTTGGGTCGGTTCGAGTCCCGGATGCGGATGGCCGGCTGAGCCCCAGCGGGTGGTTGACTGGCGACGTGGCCAGGCTGATCCTCATCAACGGAATGCCCGGGGTGGGAAAGTCGACGCTTGCCAGGTGTTTCGCGGCCGACCATCCCGGCACACTGGTGTGTGACATCGACATCCTGCGCACCTACATCAGCGGGTGGCGAGAAGACTTCATCGGCGCCGGCGCACGGATCAGGCCGGCGGCGCTGGGGCTGATCCGGGGCTACCTGAGCGAGTCCGGCGACGTTGTGCTTCCGCAGTTGTTCGCCAGAGTCAGCGAGCTCCAACGCTTCGAGAGGGCGGCGAACGACGCCGGCGCCGAATTCGTGGAGGTCATGCTCGAGGCTGTCGAGGACGACGCTCTGAGCCGTTTCCACGCGCGCGACGACGGCAGCGATCCATGGCACCCGATCGTAAGAGAGATCGTCGCGGAGTCCGGTGGCGACGAGCACCTCCGGGCGTACGCTGCCGGGCTCACCGACCTGGTGGCACAACGCCCCGCGACCAAGGTCGTCCAGAGCATCGCGGGCGAGGTGGACGCGACGTACGCCTTCCTGCGCGCCGCGCTCGGTGAATGCTGACCGAGTTACCTCGGTAAACAGACACTGCCTTCGTGGAACTCCACGAAGGCAGTGCGACTCGACCGAGTTACCTCGGTCAACATCCGCGGCCCGACCGAGTTGCCTCGGTCAAGATCCAGTAGGACTCAGTGAGCGGTGTTCTTGAACCGGTCGATGGAGGCGGCGATCTCCGACTCCGCGGCAGCCTTGCCGACCCAGTCGGAGCCCTTGACGGACTTGCCGGGCTCGAGGTCCTTGTAGTGCTCGAAGAAGTGCTTGATCTCGTTGAGCGTCCACTCGTCGACGTCCGCGAGGTCCTGGATGTGATCGAAGCGGGGGTCGCAGGGGACGCAGAGGACCTTCTCGTCCTGGCCCTTCTCGTCTTCCATGACGTACATCGCGACCGGACGGGCCTCGACCAGCACGCCGGGGAAGAGCGGGTAAGGGGTGAGCACCAGCGCGTCGAGCGGGTCACCATCCCCACCGAGGGTGTCTTCGATGTAGCCGTAGTCTGCGGGGTACATCATGGAGGTGAACAGCACGCGGTCGAGTCGAAGCCGGTTCGACTCGTGGTCCACCTCGTACTTGTTGCGGGATCCCTTGGGGACCTCGATCAGTACGTCGAACTCCTGCGTCACTTCTGCCTCCAGACAAACCCAAAACGGAATGCCGGACAGTCTGACACCGATCGGCGCCAGATCCGGCATCGAGGAGGATATCCGTGGAGCCCCAGAGCGCGCCGAAGTGGCCTTCCGAGGAGCCCGAGGAGGGCCGCGGAAAGCTCGTGGTCGTGCTGCCGCTGGTGCTCGCGCTGCTGGTGGGGGCCGCGGCGGCGGCGTACGCCTTGGGGTGGGTCCGCTACGCCCGCGGCAACGTCGCGCCGACGCCACCGCCGGCCCAGCTGAGCATCGCGGAAGTCAGCCCCGCGGCGGTCGCGGGAGAGCAGACCAAGGCCCCGGGGAAGCCCGATCAGGCCGCGCTGGAGCAGGTGATGCGGGAGATGGTCCGCGACAAGCGGCTCGGCAAGCACCTCAAGGCGGCGATCGCGCCGCTCGAGGGTGCCCCGCTGGTCACCCACGGCACCGGGGCCGCGACCCCGGCGAGCGTCACGAAGGTGCTGACCAGCGTCGCGGTGCTCGAGGCGTACGGCCCGGAGCGCAGGTTCGAGACCAGCACCACGCTCGAGGGGAGCACCGTCACCCTCGTCGGCGGTGGTGACGCATCTCTCAGCAGCAACGACCTCGACACCCTCGCCGCCGAGACGGCCCGGGAGCTGGGCGCCACCAAGACGGTGAGACTCGCCTACGACGACAGTCTCTTCGACGGCCCGACGATCAGCCCGGCTTGGCGAGCGACCTATCTGGGTGGCGAGGTCGGCGGGATCACCGCGCTCTCCGTCGACCACGGCGGCTCGCAGGCGACCGGCTACAGCCGGGACCCCTCGAGGCAGGCCGCCGAGCAGTTCAGGAAGGCCCTTGCCAAGCACGGGATCAAGGTCGCCGGCAAGCCGACCAGGGGGACGAAGGCAGGCGCCCAGCTCGCCGTGCACCAGGGCGACACCCTCCGAGAGATCGTCGAGTACACGCTGCAGCACAGCGACAACCAGCTCGCCGAGATCCTCGCGCGCCACGTCGGCGTCGCGGAAGGAGCACCGACGTTCGACGGCTCGACGGCGGCGATCACAGCCACGCTGAAGGAGCTCGGCATCGACACCACCGGCCTGGTCCTCCGCGACGGCTCCGGCCTCTCCCGGCAGAACCTGATCCCGCCGACCCTGCTGGTGAGCACGCTCCAGACCGCAGCCAGGCCCAACCGTCCCGAGCTCGCGCCGGCGCTGACCGGCCTCCCGGTCGCCGGCTGGGTCGGCTCGCTCTCGCGGCGGTTCAACTTCGACGCCGAACCGGGTCGCGGCCGCGTCCGGGCGAAGACCGGCACCCTCACCGGAGTCTCCGGGCTCTCCGGCATCGCGGTCGACGCCCGCGGCACGCCGTTCGTCGTCGTACTCATGGCCGACGGGTTCAAGCCGGAGCAGACCCTGGACGTACGCGACGCCCTCGATGACGCGATGACGGCGGTCGCGACGTGTCGATGCTCGGCATAGGTCGGGTCGGCTACGGTCGTACGCATGACCCATCGTGCTGAGGACCCTGCCCCGTCCGGAGCGACCATGGTCGACTGGGACCTGGCCGTACGCCTCGGTGCGACGGTCGCCGGAGACGGCCCGATCGTCTCGCGCAGCGAGGCCCGGCACGCGGTCGAGGAGCTGCGCGCCGACGCCGCCAAGGCGACCGAGTTCGTACGCGCCTTCACCGGGCTGGACGCGCCGCGCGACACCGCGCCGGTCCTGGTGGTGGACCGAAGGGGCTGGATCCAGGCCAACGCCGACACCTTCGCCCACGTGATCTCGCCGGTGGTCGACCGGATCACGGCGAAGCGTGCCCCGGGTGCCCTCACCCAGGCGGTCGGCTCCAAGATCAGCGCGGCCGAGGTCGGCGGTCTGCTCGGTTTCATGTCCTCGAAGATCCTCGGCCAGTTCGACCCGTTCTTCGGGCCGTCGGGACGGCTGCTGCTGGTCGCGCCCAACGCCGTCCACGTCGAGCGTGAGCTCGGTCTGGACCCGACCGACTTCCGGCTGTGGGTCTGCCTCCACGAGGAGACCCACCGGGTCCAGTTCACCGCCAGCCCGTGGATGCGCGACCACCTCTTCGCCCAGATCGAGGGCCTCTCCGAAGCGATGGACCCGGCCTCGATCTTCGACGGTGGGATGCAGCGCGTCACCGATGCGCTCAAGGGCAACGGCAGCATCGTGGACGCGTTCGCCAAGCCCGAGCAGAAGGAGATCATCGACCGGGTCACCGGGATGATGTCGCTGCTCGAGGGCCATGCCGACGTGGTCATGGACGACGTCGGCCCCGGCGTGATCCCGAGCGTCACCACGATCCGCAAGGCCTTCAACAAGCGCCGCCAGGGCATCGGCGTCCTCGACCGCCTGCTGCGCCGCCTGCTCGGGCTGGAGGCCAAGATGGCGCAGTACCGCGACGGCGCGAAGTTCGTACGCCACGTGGTCGACCGGGTCGGCATGGAGGAGTTCAACGCCGTCTTCGTCGGCCCCGAGAACCTCCCGACCAAGGCCGAGATCGTCGAGCCGGACGCCTGGGTGTCCCGGGTCCTGTGAGTCCGGCTTGAGCCTGCACCCCTCCCTGGCAGCCGTACGCCGCCCCGTCCGTGCCACGCTCGAACGGCTCGAGCCGGGCGAGAAGGTGATCGTGGCCTGCTCCGGGGGAGCGGACTCCCTGGCGCTCGCATCCGCCGCGGTCTTCGAGGGTCACAAGCTCGGGCTGCACATCATCGGCGCGACCGTCGACCACGGGCTGCAGGAAGGCAGCCGGGCACAGGCCGCGAAGGTCGTCGGGCAGCTCGCCCAGATGGGTGTCGACGAGACCGTGACCGCGACGGTGGAGGTCAAGGCCGACGGCGAAGGTCCCGAGGCTGCGGCACGACAGGCCCGCTATGCCGTCCTCGACCAGCTCGCCGAGCGCCTCGGCGCGAGCGTGATCCTGCTCGGCCACACCCGTGACGACCAGGCCGAGACCGTGCTCCTGGGCCTGACCAGGGGATCGGGCGCGCGTAGCCTCTCCGGGATGCGAGCCGGGTTCGACCGCTACCGCAGGCCGCTCCTCGACACCACCAGGATCGACACCGAGACCGCCTGCCAGGTCGAGGGAATCGACATCTGGCAGGACCCGCACAACCGCGACTTCGCCTACACCCGCGCGCGCATCCGCCACCGGGTCCTGCCGACGCTCGAGGAGGACCTCGGGCCGGGGGTCGCCGCCGCGCTGGCCCGCACGGCCGAGCAACTCCGTGAGGACGCCGACTTCATCGACGACATCGCCGAGGCGATGCACCGCGAGCTCGGCGGATCCCTCCCGGTCGAGACCCTCGCCGGGTATCCGTCCGCCATCCGCACCAGGGTCCTCAGGATCGCGGCGCTCGAGGCCGGCAGCCCGCCCGCGGAGCTCACTCGCGAGCACGTCAAGGCCGTCGACGAGCTGATCACCGGCTGGCGCGGCCAGCGCTGGATCGACCTTCCCGGCCACCTGCGGGCGCGGCGTACGGGCTCCTTGATCGTCTTCGAATCGGGCCCGTTCACGGGGAGCATTTAGAGTGACGTTCATGGACACCGAGTACGTCGGCGACGACCTCGTGAAGACCCTGTTCACCCACGACGAGATCCAGGCGAAGGTCGAGGAGATGGCCCGCCGGATCGAGAAGGACTACGAGGGCGAGGAGCTGCTGATCGTCGGCGTCCTGCGTGGCGCGGTGATGATCATGGCCGATCTCGCCCGCGCCCTGAACCGCCACGTCGAGATGGACTGGATGGCGGTCTCCTCCTACGGCTCCGGCACGAAGTCGTCCGGCGTGGTGCGGATCCTGAAGGACCTCGACACCGACGTCACCGGCAAGCACGTGCTCGTCGTCGACGAGATCATCGACTCCGGCCTGACCCTGACCTGGCTGACCTCCAACCTCACCAGCCGCGGCCCGGCGAGCATCGAGATCGCCACCCTGCTCCGTAAGCCCGAGGCGGTCAGCATGCCGGTCGAGGTGAAGTACGTCGGCTGGGACATCCCCGACGAGTTCGTGGTCGGCTACGGCCTCGACTTCAACGAGAAGTACCGCAACCTGCGCGACATCTCGACCCTCGCGCCGCACATCTACAGCTGAGCCTCGGTCAGGGCGTGCTTTCGCTGACGGCGGAACCGCTCAGGTGGGTTCGGGCACGATTTGGCGTGTACCGTCGTTCTAAATGACGTGCGCGCTGCCCTGCGTGCATATCTGACCCCGTACCGGTTGAAAGAAGCCTGTGAAGCGCATATTCAAAGGTCCCTGGCTGTGGATCATCCTGGCAGTGCTCGGTGTGATCCTGGCGCTGCAGTACCTCGCCCCCCGCAACGGAGGCGACGAGATCACCACGAGCCAGCTGACGTCGTACATCCAGGACGACAAGGTCAAGGAGATCACGTTCGTCGACGGCGACCAGGAGATCAAGGCGACCCTGGTCAAGGGCACCCGTGATGGCGGCTCCGAGGTCACGACCTCGTGGGTCGATGGTGACCAGGAAGCGCTCATCGAGATGGTGCGCAAGACCCAGGCCGAGGGCGACAACCTCGAGAAGTTCAACTCCGAGGTCGCCAAGCCGTCCGTGCTCGGCTCGATCCTGAGCTTCCTGCTTCCGTTCGTGCTGATCATCGTGCTGTTCCTGTTCCTGATGAACTCGGTCCAGGGCGGTGGCGGTCGCGGGGTCATGCAGTTCGCCAAGTCCAAGGCGAAGTTGATCACCAAGGACATGCCGAAGACCACGTTCGCCGACGTCGCCGGTGCTGACGAGGCGGTCGAGGAGCTCCAGGAGATCAAGGAGTTCCTGCAGGAGCCCGCGAAGTTCCAGGCCGTCGGCGCCAAGATCCCCAAGGGCGTGCTGCTCTACGGCCAGCCGGGCACCGGTAAGACCCTGCTCGCGCGCGCCGTCGCGGGTGAGGCCGGTGTGCCGTTCTACTCGATCTCCGGTTCGGACTTCGTCGAGATGTTCGTCGGTGTCGGTGCGAGCCGTGTCCGCGACCTGTTCGAGCAGGCCAAGGAGAACGCCCCCGCCATCGTCTTCATCGACGAGATCGACGCCGTCGGCCGTCACCGCGGCGCCGGCATGGGCGGTGGCCACGACGAGCGTGAGCAGACGCTCAACCAGCTCCTCGTGGAGATGGACGGCTTCGACGTACGCGGCGGGGTCATCCTGATCGCGGCGACCAACCGTCCCGACGTGCTCGACCCGGCGCTGCTGCGCCCGGGCCGCTTCGACCGCCAGATCCAGGTGGACGCTCCCGACCTCGCCGGTCGCGAGAAGATCCTGCAGGTCCACGCCCGCGGCAAGCCGCTGGCCGGCGACATCGACCTCGACTCGGTCGCTCGCCGGACCCCCGGGTTCTCCGGTGCCGACCTGGCCAACGTGCTCAACGAGGCCGCGCTGCTGACCGCCCGCAGCGACCAGAAGCTGATCACCAACAAGGCGCTCGACGAGGCCATCGACCGGGTCATCGCCGGCCCGCAGAAGCGCACACGTCTGATGAGCGAGACCGAGAAGCTCATCACCGCCTACCACGAGGGTGGCCACGCGCTGGTCGCCGCGGCTCTGCCGGGCCCGGACGTGGTCCAGAAGATCACGATCCTGCCGCGTGGCAAGGCGCTGGGCTACAACCTGGTCATGCCCGACGACGACCAGTACTCGCAGACCCGGTCCTCGATGCTCAACAAGCTCTCCTACATGCTCGGCGGCCGTGCCGCGGAGGAGCTCATCTTCCACGACCCGACCACGGGTGCCGGCAACGACATCGAGAAGGCGACCAACCTCGCCCGCGCGATGGTCACCCAGTTCGGTATGACCGAGCGCCTCGGTGCGATCAAGCTCGGCGAGTCCAACGGGGAGCCGTTCCTGGGCCGCGACATCGGTCACCAGCGCAACTACTCCGAGGAGGTCGCCGCCGTCGTCGACGACGAGACCAAGAAGCTCCTCGCCACCGCGCACCAGGAGGCCTTCGACATCCTCGAGGAGAACCGCGACGTCCTCGACAACCTGGTGCTGCAGCTCCTCGAGAAGGAGACGCTCTCCAAGCACGAGGTCGCCGAGATCTTCGAGCCGCTGCGTCGCCGCGACCCGCGTCCGGCCTGGACCGGCTCCGACACCCGCCGCCCCTCCGACCGCCCGGCGGTCGAGATCCCGCGGTGGATCGTCGAGCGCGACAAGGAGAACCTCGCCAAGGCGATCCGCGCCGCCGGGAAGCAGTCCGGCGCCCAGGCCGGTGCCCAGTCAGCCAACGGTGTCGACCTCGCCAAGCCGGCCGAGGCCGGTTCGCCCGAGGGCACCCCGCCCGCCTGATACTGAGCACATGTCCGACAATTTCGATGACGTAGCGCCCGTCCATGTCCCCGAGCGGGACGTGGCGGACGTACCGGTGTTCGACCAGAAGCGGGCCGAGGCGGCCGTGCGTGAGCTGCTCTACGCGATCGGGGAGGACCCCGACCGCGAAGGGCTGCTCGAGACTCCCGCCCGGGTCGCCCGCGCCTACCAGGAGGTGACCCGCGGGCTGCACCAGACGCCCGAGGAGGTCCTCACCACGACCTTCGACCTCGGCCACGACGAGATGGTCCTGGTCCGCGACATCGAGCTGTGGTCGATGTGCGAGCACCACCTGGTGCCGTTCACCGGTGTCGCCCATGTCGGCTACATCCCGGCGAGCTCCGGCAAGATCACCGGCCTGTCCAAGCTGGCCCGGCTGGTCGACGTCTACGCCAAGCGGCCGCAGGTGCAGGAGCGGCTCACCACCCAGGTGGCCGACGCGCTCACCGAGATCCTCGAGGCGCGCGGCGTCATCGTGGTGATCGAGGCCGAGCACCTGTGCATGACGATGCGCGGCGTCAAGAAGGCCGGCGCCCGCACGATCACCAGTGCCGTACGCGGCACGATGCGCTCCAACGCCACCACCCGGGCCGAGGCCATGGCCCTGATCCGGGGCGGGACCCGCTAGGAGCGACCCAGCCGGCGGCGAACCCGTCGGACGAAGCCGCGCAGGCCCGCTCGCTCCTGGTGGCGAGCGAGGTCTGCGCGCAGCTCTTGGATCAGGGTCCGCTGGCGGTCCAGGCGGCCGGCCTGCCGTTCGATCCGGGCCTGCTGCTTGCGGGTGGTCGACTCGAGAGCCGCGATGCGCTTGGCCTGGCTCTTCGCCGACGCCGTGAGCTTCTTCGACAGCTCCTTCTCCCGCCGCTTCGCGGCGGTGTCGGCGTGCTCGGAGGCGATCTTGAGGGCGTGGATCCGATCCTCGATACGCCGGATGGCGTCCTCGCCCGACCCGCGGAGGGTGGCAACGGGTGCCGCCGGCTCCAGCGCGGCGAGCTCGGTGTCATACGTGGCAGCCGACTGGTCGGGCTGCGCGACGTTCGCCAGGCCGGCGTCGTCCAGGAACGCGGTCAGCCGCTTCCAGCCGTCGGCCAGGCGGTTGTGGAAGTCGGTGTAGTCGGCCGCCTGGTACAGCTCGTCGACGGTGGTCTCAGGCGTGATCGAGTCGAGCATCGTGTAGGGCAGGCCGTGGTAGTCGCACAGCTCCAGCACGCGTGAGTCGTGAGCGACGACCATGGCCGGAGTCCCGGCGAGCACCGCGGCGACGTTGCCGTGGATACGCGTGCCGAAGGCGAACCGCTGGGTCGCCAGGAACCGCATCCAGGATCCGGCGTCGAGGAACATCCGGGTCCGGTCCTCGGCGTAGAGCCGGTGGTCGCGGTCGATACCCATCTCGGGCTGACGGTGTCGTCCCCACTGGAGCATCGCGAAGTCGTGGTGGGTCTGGCCGACGTAGGTCATGCCCGGGTGCCGGTCGGCGAAGGCATCGACGTACGTCTCGAACCAGGGCGCGGTCAGCGGGCTCATCGAGACGGCGATCGGGTCCTCGTCGGCGATCGGGGTGGAGCGCTCGTCGCGGACGGTGAACTCGGGGCCGTTGAGGTAGATCGACGGACAGCCGATGATCTCGACGTGCTCGTCGCCGTAGCCGAGCCGCCGCAGGTAGGCGGCGGTGATCTCGCCGCGTACGCCGACCTTCGGGGACCGTTCGAGGACGCTGTTCATGAACCGGCGGTGGAGCGCGGCCAGCTCGTCGTCGGGAGCGGTGTCGAGGTCGTCGAGGGAGAGCTGCGCGCCCATGCCGACGATGGTGGTCGGGATCGTGAGCTGCTCGATGAAGGCAGTCAGCCGGGTCAGGGGACGGGTGAACTCCGGCCGGAGGGCGTTGGCCAACGGCACCACGAAGTGGTCGTACGCATCGTTGGTCGCGGCGACCTCGTCGGCGGTGAACGCGCGTCGCTCATGGGCGAAGCGGTTCGCGACGATCTCGGTGCCGGGCACGCTGAGGAGCCGGTGTGTGGAGTCGGCGAAGAGAAGGTTCCCGACGTTCGTGCCGTAGAACCCGATGCCCCACGCACGCGGGTCGCCCGCCTCGATCACGTCGAACGGGTCCCTCGCTGAGCGGAGCAGGATCTTGGCCACGATGCCTCCCTGGGTAAATGAGTCGGCGGGCAGCCTGGCTGAGTGCGCCCACCCGGTCAAGTCTGCCCTTCCGGCGTCGCCGGATAGGGTCGTGACGTGCAGGTCATGGGAATCGTCAACGTCACGCCCGACTCGTTCAGCGACGGCGGACGGTTCTTGGCGACCGATGACGCGGTGGCTCACGGTCGCGCGCTCCTGGCGCAAGGAGCCGACCTGCTCGACATCGGCGGAGAGTCGACCCGGCCAGGGGCGACCAGACCGCTGGTGGCCGATGAGCTGGCCCGGGTGGTGCCGGTCATCGAGACGCTGGCCGGAGAGGGGGCGACCCTCTCGGTCGACACGATGCGTCCCGAGGTCGCGGAGGCGGCCCTGAAGGCCGGGGCGAAGATCATCAACGACGTCTCGGGCGGTCTGGCCGACCCGGGGATCCTGAAGGTCGCGGCCGACCACGGTGCGACGTACGTCGTGATGCACTGGCGCGCGCACGGCGCGGAGATGCAGCACGAGGACCATCTCGTCTACGCCGACGGCGTCGTCGCGACGGTCAAGGCGGAGCTGGAGCAGCGGATCGAGGCGGCGCGGGCCGCCGGGATCCAGGACGACAACATCGTGGTCGACCCAGGGCTCGGCTTCTCCAAGACGGCCGACGACAACTGGCGGCTGCTGGCGGGCGTGGAGGAGTTCCACAAGCTCGGCTTCCCGGTGCTCATCGGGGCCAGCCGCAAGACCTTCCTCGGGCGCCTGCTGGCCGCGCCCGACGGCACGCTGCGTCCGGTGACCGAGCGTGAGAACGCTCACGATGCGATCACCGTCTTTCTCGCGCAACGCGGTGTCTGGGCCACGCGTGTTCATGACGTACGTGCCGCCAGGGACACCCTCGCGGCGGCAGCGAAGCTGGAGACGATTCGATGAACCACTCGATGAACATTGCGGAACCCGCGGACGAAATCCAGATCCTCGGTCTGGAGTGCTTCGGCCACCACGGAGTGTTCGACTTCGAGCGCCGCGAGGGGCAGAAGTTCATCATCGACCTGGTCATCGGCACCGATTCCCGCAAGGCCGCGGAGACGGACGACTTGCAAGACACCGTCGATTACGGAAGTCTCGCAATGGCGGTCAAGACAAATGTTGAGCGCGACCCGGTGGACCTCATCGAAACGCTTGCCCAGCGGATCGCGGACATCTGCCTTGCAGACATCCGCGCACTTTGGGTACGTGTTACGGTTCACAAACCGGGGGCGCCTATCGAAACGACGTTCAAAGACGTCACCCTGACGATCACCCGGAGGCAGAGCACGTGACAGAGGTACCCAACCCGTACATCATCGACGCCGACACGCTCACCGGGGAGATGCGGCCGATCCGGCGGGCGGTGCTGTCTCTGGGCTCCAATCTCGGGGACCGGTTGGCAAACTTGCAGGACGCGTTGAACACCCTCGCCGAGACCCCGGATGTCTGGGTGACCACGATCTCGCCGGTCTACGAGACCGAGCCGGTCGACTCGCCCGAGGATGCCGAGCTCTACCTCAACGCCATCGTCCTCGCCGACACCACGCTCACCCCGACGCGCCTGCTCGAGCGTGCGCTCACCATCGAAGACGCGTACGGACGCTCGCGCAGCGGCATCTTCAACGAGCCGCGCACGCTCGACATCGACGTCATCTCGGTCGGCGACAAGATCCTCGAGGAGGAGTCGCTGACGCTGCCGCACCCGCGTGCGCACCAGCGAGCCTTCGTGCTCAAGCCGTGGCTCGACCTGGAGCCGAGCGCCGATCTCCCCGGCGTGGGTCCGATCGCCGAGCTGCTGGAGCAGTCCGACCAGTCCGGGATCACCCGCCGCGACGACCTCGCCCTCGAGCTCTGAGCCGGATCTGAGCCGGATCTGAGCACAGCACCCGAGGACCCCGACCAGGGTCCGGAGAAGGATCCCGCCGACGACGAGCGCCGGCTCCACCCGATGTCGGGCGGAGCCATCACGGCGTGGGCCGTGATCGGGATCGTGGGTGGTTGGCTGGCTCACCCCGTGCTGGAGTCCTGGCGCGGGGTGGCCCCGGTCATCACCTGGGCGCAGCCGGTCGTGCTGATGCTGATCGCGGCGGCCCTGGGCGTGACCGCCTGGATCACCCACCGCCAGCTGCAGGTGCGCGGCGAACGCATCGAGGCTCATCAGGCGGTCAACCGGCTGGTGCTCGCCCGCGCCTGCACCTTGGTCGGAGCGCTCCTCGCCGGCGGCTATCTGGGGTACGCGGTGAGCTGGCTGGGCTACGACGCCAATACTGCAGCGGGGGAGCGGCTGGTGCGTTCGGCCCTCGCGGCCGTGGCCGGAACCGCGATCCTCATCGCCGCTCGACTCCTCGAACACGCGTGCCGGGTCCGCAAACGCGATGAAAACTAGCCGTACCGTGGAAGCATGCCTTCCCCATCCGCAACTTCAGTCACACGCAGGCGTCAGCGCAGCACACGCCTGACGGTTGCTGTAGGCCTGCTGGCGCTGGCCGCCGTCACGATCACCGCCGCGGTGGCCTCCGGGTCCTGGCTGGTTGTCGTGCTGGCTGCCGTTCTCGGGCTCGCCTGTGGCGCTGCCGCAACCAAGATCACCCACTCCGAGCTTCTCCAGACCCGCCGCGACTGGGCGCGTGACCGTGCCGAGCAGGCCCAGGCCTTCCGTGTCGAGTCCGAGAAGCGGGCGGAGGAGAACGCCGAGTTCCGCGAGCACATGGATGCCAAGCTCGCCGAGCGCGTCCAGGCCGTGGAGGAGCTCGAGGGCGCTCTGGCCGCCGCTCACCAGCGTGCCGCCGAGGCCGTCCGTCGCCGCGGCGAGGAGGCCCGCCGGGCCGCCCAGGCCGAGCTGCGCGGCGAACAGCTCGAGGCGAGGCTCCAGGCCGTCGAAGCGGATGCCGCGGAGGCGGCGATCCGGGTCGCCGAGCTGGAGTCCGAGCTCGACGCCGTACGTGCCGAGCTGGAGGCCGAGCGCACCAGCTGGACCGGGGCTCAGTCCGCCTGACCCCTGACCGACAAGCAGATGTACGAACGGTGACGGGATTCCAACAGTCGTCACCACGGTCCGCGTGGGCACGCCTGGAAATGCGCCGTGACGCTCAAACAGGTACTCCGGTGGGTAACTGCAGGGGCACTGGCTCGTTATGATTTCCTGGAACGGGTAACGCGTCTGTCGCGTCCCCTCGATCTCTGGTGATGCTGCGACAAGGGTCGTCGAAAGGGGAAGCCGGTGACGTTGATCGCCGAAAGGGCAGTCACGATCACTGATGGCCTCGACCACCTGCGCGACCTGATGACCACGTACGCCAAGAGGGCACCGGTGACCTCGGTCGCCGTGCTCGGGAATGCTCCTCTGGGCCCCAGTGATGCCCGGGCGCAGGCGATCGACGAATCCGACCTGGTCATCCGGGTCAACAGCTTCGTGCTGGACCTGCCCGGCGAACCGCGCGTCCAGGGGTCGCGGGCGGACGTGGTGCTCTGGAACCGGATCACCCGCACGACGCGGTTCACCTTCGACCGCTACCGCGAGCGTCTCTACCTCCTCGCGGAGCCGATGCGCTTCCACGGCCGTCCCGAGGTGTGGCCGATGTCCTGGCCGCCCGACCTGGGTTTCGTGCCCATCCCGAACGCCGAGGTGCTCCCTCGTATCGGCGACGAGCTCGACATCCCCTGGCGCGCCGAGAAGCTCGCCCCGACCACGGGGTTCACCGCCGCATGGCTGGCGGTCAATCTGTTCCCGGAGTCCGAGATCCGGCTCTCAGGGTTCTCGTTCATCGACAATCCCGGGCAGAGGGAGTGGACCTACCAGGTCGGCGGCACCTCGCCGGTGGGTCCGGAGCATCGGATCGAGGCAGAGGCGCGTGTCATGACTGACTGGCTCAAGGAGGAACGGGTGTCTCTATGGCGTTGAACCGACTGCGCGGCGAGGTCATCAGAAAGGTCAGGTCCGCCGCCGACGCGGAGAGGGTTCGGGCCGTGATCGAGGAGCTCCGTGCGATCACGGACCGGCAGCGCGTCCGCATCGCCGACCTCGAGCGCGAGCTCGCTCGGGTCAGCCCGCAGGTCGCGGCCCTCGAGGCGCGTCTGGAGACGCTGCGCGACGCCGTAGAGCGGGGCAACGTCGCGACGGGCGCTGCGGCCGGCGGCAACGCCGATACCGCCGCGGTCTGGGCTGAGATCCAGCGGCAGCAGGAGCAGATTCGCGCCCGCATCACCGCTGCCACGCGTTTCGAGGAGCGGCTCCGACGTCTCGAGGACGGCAACCGCGTTGGCTGAGAGTGCATCGCAGGCTGCGCTGAGTATCGTCATCCCGTTTCACAACGTCGAGCCCTACTTCCAGACCTGCTTGGAGTCGCTTCGGACACAGACCTTCTCGGACTTCGAGGTGGTCATGGTCGACGACGCGTCCACCGATGGATCCGCCGAGATCGCGGATCGGTTCGCATCGCGCGATCCCCGGTTCCGGGTGCTCCATTCGACGAAGGTCGGTGTCGGTGTCGCACGGAACATCGGTGTCGAGAACAGCAGGGGCGACCTGCTCGCCTTCGTGGACGCCGACGACTACGTGCCGGAGTACGCCTACCAGCTGATGACGGACACGTTGGCGCGTTCGGGGTCGGACTTCGTCGCCGGCAACGCCCGACGCTTCGACTCGGTGTCGGTCTGGCAGTCGTGGTCGCACCGCCGACCGTTCGTCACCACCCGCATCGCGACCCACTGCAGCCGCACCCACATCCTGGGCATCGATCGCTACATCTGGAACAAGGTCTACCGGCGCGACTTCTGGGACTCCGCCGGCCTCGGCTACCCGGACATGCTCTACGAGGACTACCCGGTCGCCCTCGCCGCACACATCCGCGCCCGGCAGGTCGACGTCCTCGCCGACCCGGTCTACTACTGGCGGCACCGCGACGGTGGTGAGGCGTCGATCACCCAGAGCCACTGGAACCTCGACAACCTCGGCGACCGCGTGCGTTCGGCCGAGATGCTGTTCGAGATGGTCGACGAGCACGCCCCCTACCTGGCCGACCTGGTGAAGTCACACCTCACGGCGACGGACGTCCAGGTGCTGGCGCGGTCCATCGAGGACCACCCGGCCGAGGAGTCCGGGCGAATCTTCGACCTCGCGGAGCGCTACCTGGCGCACATCGACGACCAGATCCTCGACCGGCAGGGACCGTTCGAGCGACTCGTGTTCGACCTGCTGAAGCGCCGTCGACGTGATGCGCTGTCGTCGTTGACCCGGTATCGAGCCGAGAACGGGACCCTGGCGCCGCTGGCCCGCCGCAGGGACGGTTGGTACGCGAAGCTCCCGTCCTTCGAGGACGCCTCCGTGGGCGTCCCGGACTCGGTGTTCCGCCTGGCCCCCGCGTACATGAAGGCCAAGGCGGTGGCGACCGAGGCCTGGTGGAGCGGTTCCCGCGTCATGGTCCGCGTCAACATCGGCGTCAACACCCTCCCGTTCGCGCCCCGGACACGCTTCAAGGTGTGGCTGCAGAGCCCCGCCGGCACCAAGATCCCGGTGGACCACGTCGCGCGGCCACGGACGATCCCGTTCGGCCAGGTGGACCGATCCACGCTCGAGCTGAGCATCGATCCGGCGCGGTTGGCGGGGGATCGCCAGTGGCGCCTCATGATCAGCATCCGCAACCGCGATGTCCGCGACGTCATCCAGGTTTCGACGTCGGGAGACGGTCGGGAGCGGTGGCAGGGCTGGCGGCGCATCGGCAACCGCTGGTGTCGCCCAGGACGCCTCCCCGGGGGCTTCGGGGTCACCGTTCGCGATCTCCCGGACGCCTGGGTGGATCACGCCACGGACCTCGGCGACGAGATCGAGGTCCGGGGCGCCTTCCGAGGCGCTCCTCCTGAGCATGCGGAGCTGACGCTCACCGACCGCAGCGGCTCGGTGGTGACCCACCCGCTGACGATCGGCGAGCGGGGCGAGCGAGGCATCACCCCGTGGCGGTTGACGGTGCCCGTCGAGGCTGTCCTCGAGAAGTCCGGACTGGACATGCCCATGGAGGAGATCGTGCCGACCCGGGTGAAGCTGTCCCGGAAGGGACGTACGTCTCCGCTACCGGTGCACCCGGACTTCCTCGGGTCTCGATCTCTGCTGAAGGGACGCGCGGTGAACGCCACCCGCGACCCGAACGGTTCCTTCGTGATCACCGCGACGCCCGACCGTCCCGTCGTTCACGACGCGTGGTGGCAGGGTGAGGACCTGATCCTGCGTGGTCCGGACGGTCCCCGGCTGGAGTCCACGGGAGCGGTGCTCCGGACCTGGCCGACCCCGGAGAAGCCTCTCGACGTCTCCCTGGACGTGACCGACCGCGACGGCGTCTTCCTGATCACCGTGCCGGCGGCCGTGTTGCGGAGCACTGCGGCCGAGCACGATGCGTGCGAGACGTCGCAGTGGTCGTTGCTGGACGGCCGCGACCACAAGCCGCTCGTCGTCGCCCGTGAGCTCTCCGAACGGGTGCCTCAGCCCACCGCTGACGAGGCGGCGAAGCTCGAGTTCGGCTGGTCGGACGAGATCCACCTGCGGCTCGCGCCGCGGGTGCCCACCGACGTGTGACCGGCTAGCGCCCGGCCACGCGTCGGATCGCGCGGAGAGCCCTTCTGAGCAGACGTGCCGCGGGCCGGACACCGGGGACGCGTCCGAAGCCGGCACGTGCCCGCCCGGGGACGGTTGAGGCGCGCCTGGCGACCCGGTTGACGGCCGGGGCCTGCCGAGCGCTCAGCTGGTCCTCCAGCTCCTTGATGCGATCGTTCAGCGCAGCGACGTCGCGTCGGGTCGCTGTGCGTACCTCGTGGGTCATCGTCTGACGCTGACGCATCTGCTGCTTGAACCAGGTCACCTGGCCTTGCAGCGCCTCGTTCTCGTCCATCAGCCTGCGAAGCTCGCCCGGATCGGCGTCCTGCGGAGCCTGCCGCGGCGCGACCACGGGTGTCATGCCGGTCGAGGCCAGCGACGACTCCCGCTGCTGACGCACCGTGCGTACGTCCGCCGGGGTCACCGCGACATCGATGGTCGCCGCGAGTAGGACGGTGAGCTCGTCGCGGCCGCGACCGGCGGGCCAGGGGTGGCGCCATCCCGCCGCGCAGATGAACGCGGCGAGCTCGTCCAGCAGCCCCAGGAGGATCTCGTCGGCGGACTCGCCGAGCTTCACCGTCGACTCGTGAACAGGGACGACGCGGCCGGCGTCGAGGCCGATCTCGTCGACCTGCAGACCGCACCATCGCTCGGGCGCATCGGCCACGGCCTCGCGCAGCAGGCGTACGTGGCGGCGAAGGCCCGAGGCGTCCCGGCGTGCCGAGTCGCGCATCGCTTCGACCAGCCAGGACCGCTCGGCGGCGGTCCAGGAGGTCTCGTCACCGGTCCGATCGACACCGACGACAGCCGGGATCGGGTCCAGGCCCCGCGTGACCAGCCAACCGCCGGCAGCAGCCTCGGCCCCCAACGTGTCGAGCGTCCGACCCAGAGCGGGCTGGACTTCGCGCAGCGTGGGGGTGTCGGAGGGTCGGCCGTGAGCGACCGCGAGCGCCACCGAACAGGCTTCGGGAGCCGCGGCCAAGGTCGGAGAACCGACGTCGGGCCACAGCGTGTAGCCGCGACCTGCGAACCGTGCGCTGGCGTCCGCGAGGCTCGACGGGTTCGCACGATCGTGGACGGGGAACGACCAGTCGGCATCCTCGTTCGAGGCCTCCGGGGCGACGGTCCTGAGCTGGGCGAGCGGCGATGCCGGGTTGGGAACGACCACCGCCAGCCGCGAGTCGGGTGTCGCCAGGCCGACGACGTGCTCGGCGATCGCGTGCCAGTCCGTCGGGGCCGCATCGATCGTGGCGACCCGCCCGAACCCGTCCAGCGCGAGCACGGCGTCGGCCGGCCGATCGGGGGTCCAGGAACGCAGATCGCCGCAGACGACATCGACAGCCCTGTCGGCGTACCGCTCGGAGACGAGCTTCGCGTCGGGATGTGTGCGGAGGACGACGGTCGTCGTCGCGGCTCGGCCTATGGCCGCATCGAGCAGCTCGAGGTCGTGCGGGCCGACGACGAGGAGGTGCGAGGCGTCGCTCGCCGTCGCGACGGCGAATCGGGTCAGGACCGGTCCGCGAGGGAGCGTACGAGCGCCGACCATGTCGGACCAGTCGTACATGTCTCCCGAGACGACGCTGTAGGCGCCGATCTTCGAGGGCGTGTCGGTGTCGTTCATGCTGTGATCTCCCATCCGAAGAGCGCGCGGAGCTCAGCGGGTGACGCCATGGCGTCCAGCCCGAGCTCACGCACGGTCGTGGCGCGTACTTCCTCTGCATCGGTCTCGACGCCATGGAACTCGGGGAACAGACGTCTGGCCTGGTCGTTCCCGTCCCTGACGCTGGCGTCCCTGACGTCGGCGAAGGTCATCGGGTCGCCGTAGACCGCGACCTCGGAACCGACCGACGCGCCGTAGAAGATGGCGGTGGTCAGGCGGTTCGACGCGACCCGACGGTGGCGGATCTGCTCCGCGTACTGCTTGTGCAGGAAGCGGATGTCGGTGCCCTGACGCAGCGTGCCGCGCTTGCCGTGGCAGATGACCCGGAAGCCGGCGTCCTCGTAGCGGCGCCGGATCTCGGGCATGTCGTACTCGATCCAGTAGAGACAGACGGTCACCGGGCCCTCCTCGGTGTCCAGGATCTCCGCGATCAGCCGGTCGTGGTCGCCGTTGATCTCACCGTGGTCCCAGGTGTGGAACGGGTAGAAGATCGTTCCCTCGCGCTCGTCGGCCGGAGGGACGGGCTCGACGTCCTTCTTGAGCTCGAGCAGGTAGTTCCAGGGAGCGCCGATCACCGCATAGTCGCGCCAGCCGACCGCCTGGCCCCGGCGCAGGTTCGCGTGGGACCAGACGAACTTGGGGAAGCCGTAGGGCGGCTCGTGGCCCGGGCCGAAGCCGTGCAGAAGGTTCCAGCCGTGCTGGAGCACACCCCAGATCGGGCGCGGCTGCTCGAACGGGAGTCCGCAGTACTCCGAGAGGATGTGGGCGTGTCCGTACCAGTGATTGCTCGTGTCCAAGTCTTCAATCTCCACGGTCTGGCGAACGGTGACCGTCCCGCCATAGAAGTGTAAGCATTCTCAGTCGGCCTTGACCGCGGCGACCAGCACCGAGGACCCGAAGGGCAGATCGAGTCGTGGCAGCAGCCGCTCGTCGATGCGGGTGGCGCCGAGCAGGACCTTCTCGATCCCGGGCGAGACCTCGGGCAGCGGTGCGACGCCGCCGTCGGGAAGCTGTCGGGCACGGGCCGTGCCGCGCTCCTTGACCCGGGTGACCAGGCGTTGAGCGGCGAACATCGGAAACGTACCCGTGAAGCCGTACGTCGCTCGCACGGGCGAGAGCCCGGCTGCCGTGATCGCCGCGACCGCCCGCCGCAGGGTGTAGCGCCGGTGGTGGTGGTTGTGGTCGTCGTGGCGGGTCCAGGCCCAGTTGTACGCCGGCACGGACATCAGGAAGCGGCCGCCGGGGGCGAGGACCCGCTCGATCTCGGCGAGAGCGGCGGCCTCGGGCTCGCAGTGCTCGATGACGTCGAAGGCCGCGACCACGTCGAAGGAGCCGTCGGCGAACGGCAGCCGGGTCGCGGAGCCGCACACGCCGCCGTCGGCGAGGCCACGCGGGTCGACGTCCAGCGAGACGTGGTGCTCGGCGGTGCCCTCGAGCCAGGTGACGCTGGGTCCGTCGGCACTGCCGACATCGAGGAGGCGGCGTGGGGTCCCGACGTACGGCTTCATGACGGTCTCGAGGATCCGGGTGCGCGCTCGGTACCACCAGTAGTCGCTCTGCGCGATCGAGGGAGAGCCGCCCGTCGTGCTGCCCGGCAGCGTGCCCGTTTCGGTCATCGGATGGAGATCTCGCTCACGTGCGTCGGAGGTGCGGAGGTACCAGCAGCGTAGGCCAGCGCGATCTCATCGGCGATGCGACGCACGCCGACGGAGAAGGGCGTTTGTGTCCGTTTGTCGAGCTCTGGCCAGACGACGCTGCGGACCCGCAGGTCGCGTGCCTGGCCGGGGGTGCCGGCTCCCGGGATGCGCAGCCGTGCCCGCCGTCTGAAGACCCGGTTGATCTCGCCGACGACAGCCGAGAGGGTCGTGCCGGTGCCGGTGGCCAGGATCTTGACGACGGCGTTCGACTCGGCACCCCCGGCGTGCTCGTGGAGACCGTCGAGGGCGTCGACGACCATCTCCGCGCAATCGCCGACATAGAGGTAGTCGCGGATGGTGTCGAAGGAGACCCAGACCGGCAGTGGCGTGCCGCGCAGCTGGGCCAGGCACAGCTGAGAGACGAGGCCTTGGGGCTTGGAGAGCTTCTGGCCGGGCCCGTAGAGGTTGGTGATCCGGCCGAGGAGCGACACCGATCCGGTCTCGGCGCAGAACGCGGTCAGGGCTTCCTCCATGGCCAGCTTGGCCCTGCCGTACGCCACCAGCGGACGAGGCTCGGAGTGCTCGGTGAACGGGGGATCGGCCGAACCGGCGTAGACGCCACCGACGGAGGACGCGAAGAAGAACGCGAGCCGGGTCGTGGGCCGCAGGGCAGAACGCAGGTCATCGAGTACGCCGCGGAAGAGCGCCACCTCGGTCTCGAGCTCGTCAGCCGGGGTGGCCACCACACCTGCGCCGGCACACCAGGCGATGTTGACCCGCCCGTCCGGCGAGGAGTCGACGAAGGCGGTGAGGTCAGATCTCAGGACGGCGCGGGCGGCGACCGGGTCGTGCCAGGGCACCCTCACCGTACGCACGGACACCCCGGAGCGCTCGAGCGCGCTGCAGACGTGGCGGCCGAGCAGACCGCCACCACCGACGACGAGCGTGGGCGGTCCGGATGGGGACGGGTCCGCCGGTCGAGCCGCGAGGCCGCCCTCGACACGCCTCCGCCTAGCGGCTCCGACGGCTCGACCAGCGGGGGCTTGGACGTCGGTCACTCGGGCTGACCCGGCTGGGGCGTCTCGCGAAGCGGGCCGTTCGCGGGGTCGCTGACGATGACGTAGAGCGGCTTGCCCATGGCCATGTTGACGGAGACACCGAGGTATTCGGCGATCACTCCGAGGGTGAGCATGATGGTGCCGGAGCAGACCAGCACGGCCGCCATCAACGAGGTCCAGCCCTGGACCGGGACCCCGCCGGCCAGACGAGCGACGACCAGCACGACCGCGAGGACGATGCCGGCGGCGGCGAGCAGGGCTCCGCAGATGCTGACCGCCCGCAGCAGACGGGTGCCGCCGGTGAGCACCATCCGCCAGAAGTGGGACATCAAGGAGCGGTAGTTGTAGCCGGAGGGCCGCTCGCCCTCCTCGCGCAGCTCCACCGGGCACGTCGCCACGTCCGAGATCACCCAGCTCAGCGCGACGTCCAGGTAGACCCCGTTGGCGGCGTAGGCGGACACGCTGCGGCCGTACTCGCCCAGGATCAGCCGGAAGCTGTTGAACTGCCGGGCGCTGCCACCGGGCATGAGGCGGTCGATGACGACCTTCGAGCCGCGCGAGGTCAGGTTGCGCAGCGGACCGTGCGGCGCCGCGTTGGTGGGGCGGGCGTAGACGAGGGCGGCGCGCTCCCTGAGCGCGGTGTCGAGCATCGGCCGGATGTACGCGGGGTCGTGCTGGCCGTCCTCGTCCATCGTGACGATCCAGTCCGAGCCCGAGGAGGCCAAGCCGGCGAGGGTCGCGGCGTGCTGGCCGAAGTTGCGGCTCAGCCAGATCGGGCGAACGATGTCGTACTTCTCGGCGAGCTGCCGGATGGCGAGATCGGACGCGTCCGGGCCATGGTCGTGGACCAGGAGGATCTCGGTGACACGTCCCTGGTGCCCGTCCGGAGTGACGAACGGTTCCGCGAGGTCGGTGACCTCGCTCACCACTTCCGGAAGCGTCTCGGCACCGCGGTAGACCGGGATGACGACGGAGACGGTGTGGGTGAGGGACATCGCTAGGAAAATAGCGCATCCGGAGGGGCTTCGGTGTACTCCGTGTAGGCGTTTTGTTGGCATGATCGCCCGCGTGACTGCAGACCCGGCAACCGTAGGCGCCGCACCTGACGCGAAGCCTTCCTCGGACCGCACGCTCTCGGACGGTGTCTTCTCCGCAGGCTCCTGGTCCGGGCTGCTCCCGGGCGTGCTGGTCGTGGGCGTGACGCTGGTGCTCGCGATCCGCGTCGCCGGGGTCGACCTCGGCGACGCGCTGCTCTTCACCGGGTACGTCCTGGCGTTCCTCACCTTCCCGGGCACCGTGGTGTGGCGAGCGGTCGCCAAGCCGGGACCGAGCCTCGGCAACGACCTGGTGCTCGGCACGATTCTCGGGCTCGTCCTCGAGGCTCCGCTCTACGTGCTGTTGCGGCTCTTCGATCTCACCCACCTGATCTACGGGTATCCGGTCGCGGTGCTCCTCGGCGCGTTGCTGGTCGTCCGCCGCCGCCGACGGGCCGGTCCGGTGGTGATCGGGCGGGCGAGCCTGTGGTCGTGGGCAGGTGCGGCGGTGGCGTGCGTACAGATCCTTCTGGTGGCGAACCAGGTGTGGTCACAGCGACCGGTCGACGCCCTGCGGGCGCCGTACGTCGACGAGCCCTTCCACCTTGCGATCGCAGGCGATCTGCTGCACCACTTTCCCGCCCAGATGCCGTGGGTGGACGGCACCCCGCTCTTCTACCACTGGCTCGTCTACGTCCACCTGGCGTCGGCAGCGACGGTCACGCACATCGAGCTCATCGTGCTCATGCGCAGCATGTCGATCGCGCTGCTCGTCCTGCTCGCGGTCGGTGGAGCGTACGCCGCGGCCACTCGTCTCACGGGACGGAAGTGGACCGGGTTCGTCGCTGCCCTCGTCCTCGCGACGGGGGCGACCCCCGACTTCTTCGGCTGGACCAGTCTGGTCAGCCCCGCGCAGCTGGCCTTCGACTCCGTGACCCGCGCGTTCGACAGCCCGACGCACGCGTTGGTGATCCCGCTCCAGATGGTCCTGATGGTGCTGGTCCTGGAGATGATCCGGCGCGAGCGGTGGCGTTGGGGGCCGTGGTTGCTGACCGTGGTCGTCATGGTCGCTGTGGCCGGCGCGAAGTCTTCCGCCCTGCCGACGATCATCGCCGGCCTGTTCCTGGCGCTGGTGATCTCGGCCGTGCTGCGTCGCATGCGGATGGTCCGCACCCTCGGCGTCCTGCTCGGATCGGCTCTCGCTGTCTTCCTGGTCGCCCAGCAGCTGTTCTACGGCGGCGGCACCCGGGCGACCGGGATCGATCTCAACGGGAGCACCGTCCAGCGGCTGGGAATCCTGATGCTGCCGGAGGGCGAGACCCTGCCCGGGTCCGCGCCGTTGGCGATCTGGGTGTCCTTCACGGTCGGGTTCGTCCTCCTCGCGGTGCCGGTGATCGTGGCCCTGGTGCGTGGCGGCTGGCGACGGCCCGACTTCTTGTTCCTGGCAGGCACCTCGGCAGCCGGTGCCGGCGCGTTCATGGTCCTGAGCCATCCGGCGCTGAGCCAGGCCTACTTCCTCCTGGGCGCCAGCGGGTTCCTCGCCGTGGTCATGGCCGTCTCGTTGTCGGACATCGTCCCCGTCGACCTGTCGTTGCGCGACGGCGCCCGGATCGTCGGCTGCGCCGCTCTCGGCTGGCTCGTGGTCGTGGCCGTGAGACTGATGGTCGGCAGCGAGATGCCGGCCAGCAGGGAGGTCTTCACGCCGACGTTGCTGACCCAGCTCGCCATCGGCCTGCTCGTGCTCGCGGTGGCGGTCGCCGTCGTGCTCGTGTACGCCAGGCCCTCGACGATCGCGATGCTCCCGGCTGTCGTGGCGTTGATGCTGGGGGTCGTGCTCGCCGGGGCACCGCAGACCGTCGCTCTCGCAGTCACCGGCCCTTCGGTTCCTCGGGCTGCCGCGACCGACATCATCGGTCCGGGTGGGGTCGCGGCCGCACGGTTCGTCCGCGAGCACTCCCCGACCGATGACCTGATCGCGACCAACGCGCATTGCATCGGGCTGCCCGTGCCCGACTGCGACCGCCGGAACTTCTGGATCGCGGCGTACGCCGAGCGGCGGGTCCTGGTCGAGGGGTGGGCCTACATCGACCCGCTCGTGGTCGGGCTGCCGTCCACGGATCTCAACAACTCGGCCTACCTACCCTTCTGGGACCCAGAGCTGCTCGAGGCCAACGACGCGGCGATCACGCACCCGTCACCGGAGACGATCGCCACGCTGCGCGACGAGCACGGGGTCGACTGGCTCGTCGTCGACCGCCGCTACCAGGCCGATCTCCCGGGCCTACGCCGCGAGCTCGGCCAGCCGCGCTTCAAAGGTGGGCTGTATTCCGTGTTCGACCTGCGTTAGGTGCGGGGGCCGGTCAACGGCGCAGGAGGCGACGGAGCCGGCCCCGCTGTGAGGCCTCCGCCTCCCGCCGACGGGCGCGGGCGTCCTCGACTTCCTGCTGGATCTCCTCCGGAATCGTGTGCAGGCCCTGCATGACCAGCTTCACGACCTGCATCACCTCATCGCCCGGGATCTCGGAGTAGTCGCCGATGTTGTAGTCGGGGAAGGTGCTCTGCTCGATCATCTCGGTGAAGGAGAAGCCGCCGAGCTTGCCGATGAGCAGGTTGTCGTCGCGATAGTCGTCGAGAAGCTCCTGGCGGAACTCGGAGGTCATGTAGACCGCGCTGGAGTCGTTCCAGCCGAGCTGGGTGGCCCTGGTGACGAACTCCCCTCGGAGGATCTGGATCCACCTCAGCCGGGTGGCCTTCCAGGAGTCGACACCTCGGAGCCGGCCACGCATCGGTGCCGCCGCCACGATCGGCGCCAGGTGGCGCGCGGTCTCGACGGTCCGCCAGCCGGATCCGACATTGCTCGAACCGGCCCCGCTGCCCTGGATCGGGAGCTCGCACGTACGGAGGAAGTCCGCGACGGCGTTCCCGTCGAGGAGCTCCTTGCGGATGAAGGGGCGAAGCCGGAGGTCGACGTCGGGGATGGCGGTGGTGATGGTGTCCGCGAACTCTCCGTAGCGCAGGAAGCTCATGTCGAGCGGTGACCAGTCGCGGAACTCCTCGAAGGGGAGATCGACCAGCTCGGCGTGCTCGGGCCGCATCACCATCAGCCGCTCGACGTAGAAGGCGTTGTAGAAGGTGGCCTGATCGCGAACGTAGTGGACCCAACGGACCTTCGCGTCCGCCTGACGCGCGTAGTCGGCGATCGCGCTGATGTGCTCGGGCTTGAGCAGCGAGAACGACTCGCACGAGATCACCGTGGTCTCGGCGCTGCCGGAGGCGATCGACTCGACGAGCTGCTCCCAGGTGCCGAGGGCGGGCGAGAAGAGCACCTCGCCGAGGAGCTGGGAGTAGAGGTTCTGGTGCTGGACGCTGTGCGTGCCTCGACCGATCGTCGGGTAGGCGACCTCGGGCGGCAGCGTGCCCTCGCGGTTCGCGCGGGCAAGGAAGGTCTGGATCGCCGTGCTCCCGGTCTTGAACGTGCCGGAATGGACGATCAGAGTCTTCTGCATGCACCGCTCCAAGTGTCGCTGCTGGGATGGGTGCGGCGCGACGTCCCGCGTGGCACGAATCTTACCCGCCGGGGCTTATTGGCCGAGCTTCTTCTGCTCGATCTGAGCGTTGATCGCCACCAGCTCGGGATGGGTCTCCAGGAGGGCGACGAGACCACTGGTGTCGAGACGGTGGGCGTCGTGCTCCTCGATGAGGATCTGCAGCAGCCGCAGGTCCTCGGGGGTGTCGAGGGTGATCCGGTACGCCGAGGCGTCCCGCTCCCACGGCAGGTTGAGCGCGGGCCGGGCCTCGTCGGTGTAGAGCCACGGGGTGACGTGCTCGCGGTGGGGCGTCTCGGTCGCGAGCTCGTCGGCCTCCAGCAGCGCCGTCGCAGAGAAGACCTCGAAGTCGAGGCCTCGTGGGTAGGTGCGCTCCAGGGCGTTGCTGGCATAGAGCGCGGGATCGTCGGCAGCGACCCAGGCGTCGATGCCGCGGCGTACGACCTCACCGTCGATCAACGGGCAGTCGCTGGTCACCCGGACGACGACGTCGGGCTCGAACTCCCGCACCGCCAGCGCGAAGCGCGACAGCACGTCGGGCTCGCTGCCACGGACGACGTCGGCGCCGAGCTTGTCGGCCAGGACGGCGACGGGGTCGTCATCGACGTTGGTGGTGGTCGCGACGATCACCTGGAGCCCGGCCGCGGTGAGCCGGGCCAGGTGATGCTCGAGCATGGTGACGCCCGCCGCCTCCCGCAGCACCTTGCCGGGGAGGCGGGTGCTGGTCATGCGGGCCTGGGTGATGACCGCGGTCTTCACAGGACTCCGACCAGCGTCTCGACGACCTGGTCGACCTGGTCGTCGGTCAGGTCCGGGTACAGCGGCAGGGACAGCTCCTCGGCGTAGAACGCCTCCGCGTTCGGGCACATCCCGCGCCGGTAGCCCAGGTCGGCGTAGACCGGATGCCAGTAGACCGGGATGTAGTTGACCTGTACGCCGATGCCGGCCGCGCGCATCTTCTCGAACACCTCGCGCCGACGGTCCTCGAGGACACGCACCGGATAGAGGTGCCAGGCCGGGTCGACGCCGTCGCGCTGGACCGGCAGCCGCAGCCCGTCGACGTCGGCGAGCGCGGCGTTGTAGCGGGCGGTGATCTCCGCGCGCCGCTGCTTGAACCCGGCCAGCCGTTTGAGCTGGGAGAGGCCGAAGGCGCACTGCAGGTCGGTGAGCCGGTAGTTGAGCCCGAACTCGTGGACCTCCTGGTGCCAGGGCCCCTCGTCCTTGATCCGGAACCGGTCCGCGTCGCGCATGAGCCCCACGAAGTGGAACTCGTGGGCCCGCTGCGCGACGGCGGCCTCCTTGGCGACGACCGCGCCGCCCTCGGCGGTGGTGAGGTTCTTGGTCGGGAAGAACGAGAGCGTGGTCAGGTCGGCCAGGTCTCCGACCGGGCGCCCGCCGGAGAATCCACCGATCGAATGGGCGGCATCGCCGAGGGTCAGCGCGCCGACCCGGTCGGCGATCGGCTGCAGAGCGGCGTAGTCGGCCGGATGGCCCGCGTAGTCGACGGCGGCGATCACCTTGGTGCGGTCGGTGACGAGCGCGTCGACCGCGGCCGGGTCGAGGAGGGCGGTGTCCTCCTCGATGTCGGCGAAGACGACCTTCGCGCCGAGCAGCGAGGCGCCCGACGCGGTCGCGACGAACGTCATCGGGGTGGTGACGACCTCGTCGCCGGCACTCACCCCGGCGGCGGCGTACGCGATGTGGAGGGCGGCGGTGCCGGAGGTGCACGAGACCGCCCGGTGCCCACCGGCCAGGTCGGAGAGCGCCTGCTCGAACGCGGCGACGGTCGGCCCGGTGGTGAGCCAGTCGCCACGCAGGATCGCGGTGACTGCCTCGATGTCCTCCTCGGAGACCGACTGGCGGCCGTAGGGCAGCACTAGATCCCCGACTCCAGAACCTTGCGGAGGTCCTCGGCGTCGTACCAGATGTCGTTCTTGTCCGAGGCGCAGTGGAAGCCGTCGGGCACCGGGACGGCGTCCATGATCGGCTTGTAGCCCCACTGCGGGTTCTCGGGCTCGATCACGTAGTACTTCCCGTCGCGGATGCTGACCGCGCGGCGGCCCTCCTCCGGGCTGATCATCTCCTCGTGGAGCTTCTCGCCGGGGCGGAGTCCGATGTCGACCAGCTTGGCCCCGGGCGCGACCGCTTCTGCCAGGTCGACGACCTTGTGGGAGGGGATGTGCGGGACGAGCAATTCGCCGCCCTGCATGATCTCGAAGGTGTCGAGCACCATCTGCACCGCTTGCGGCAGCGTGATCAGGAACCGGGTGCACCGCATGTCGGTGATCCCGAGGGCCTCGCCGCGCTCGGCCATCGCCTTCCACTTCGGGATGATCGAACCGCGCGAGCCGGTCACGTTGCCGTAGCGCACCACGGAGAACCGGGTCTCGTAGGAGGAGGCGTAGTTGTTGCCGAGGATGAAGATCTTGTCGGCCGTCAGCTTGGTCGCGCCGTAGAGGTTGATCGGCGAGGAGGCCTTGTCCGTCGAGAGCGCGACGACCTTCTTGACGCCGGCGTCGATGGAGGCCTCGACGACGTTCTGCGAGCCCAGGACGTTGGTCTTGATGAACTCGAAGGGGTTGTACTCCCCGGTGTCGACCTGCTTGAGCGCCGCGGCGTGCACGACGTAGTCGACGCCGTGGAGCGCCCGGTGCAGGCGGTCGCGGTCGCGGATGTCGCCGATGAACCAGCGAAGCCTCGGGTCGTTGCCGAACAGCTGACGGCACTCGTACTGCTTCAGCTCGTCACGCGAGAAGACGATCACGCGCCGCGGGTCGAGGTTGTCCAGGACGTGGCGGATGAACGCCTTTCCGAACGAACCGGTCCCACCGGTGACCAGGATGCTGGCGCCGTCGAGAGGATGACTGTTCGAGGTGGAGTCTCGGACTTCCGAATTGGGCACGGTCACAGGGATGCTCTCTACTCTGGGCCTCACTGGTGCGCCAACGAGACGGGGCGCAAAAGGTGACACATGCCGTGCCGTCCGCCGAAACGGACGAATCCGAGAGGTTGCGCATACATGTCCGTGAGATCGGTCGAGGCCGAAGGTCTGTGCGTGGCCATGGTGTGCGATGCCGGCCCCGATGTCGGCATCGGGCACGTCATGCGCTGCCTGGCCCTCGGCGAGGAGCTCGTCGCCCGAGGGGTACGCGTCGTGATGGTCGCGGACCTTGATCGGGTGCCGTGGGCCGTGGAGCAGGTGCGGCGCCGCGGGATCGAGATCGCGTCGCCGGAACCGGGCGATGTTCGCGACGTTCTCGCCCGCCTCGAGCCGTCGTCGGCGGTCGTCGACTCCTATCTCCTCCCGGCTTCGGTCTACGCCGACCTGAGGGATCGCTGGCCGCTGCTGGCGCTCACCGACGGCGACCCGCGCGGACGGGCCGCCGACCTGTACCTGGACCAGAACCTCGGCGCGGAGGCCTCCACCTGGGCACTCCCCGAGGGGTCCAGGCATCTCGGTGGGCTCGACTACGCCCAGCAGCGACGTGAGATCGTCCGGCAGCGTCCGAGCGCGCCCAAGGCCGCCGCCGACGAGCACACGCCCCTGCGAGTGCTGGCGTTCTTCGGTGGAACCGACGCCTTCGGCGTCTCCCCGCGAGTCGTGCGCCTGGTCGCGCGAGCGGGGATCGCCGTGGAGCTGACCGCCGTCGCGGCCACCGCGGAGCTGGCCGAGGAGATCGCCGGCATCGTGCCGGCGCCGGGCCAGGCCGTCCACGTGATCGGGCCGACCGACACCCTGGCCGAGCTCGTCGCCGACTCGGACGTCGTCCTCAGCGCCGCCGGGACCTCCGCCTGGGAGCTCTTCTGTCTCGGCGCGGCGGTCGGGTTCGTCTGCGTCGCCGACAACCAGAAGGACGCGTACGTCCGGATGGACCAGGAACAGCTCGCCGTCGGGATCGCCACCCTGGCCGAGCTCGACGGCGACTCCGCGGACGCCGTGGCTCGGATGCGCGGCCTCCTGAGTGACGTACGCCTGCGGGAGCGGCTGCGCGCCGCCTGCTGGGCAATGGTCGACGGCCGAGGGCCGGAGCACGTCGCCGATGCTCTGCTCTCCCTGGTCCAAGCCCGCCGAGTCGGCGCGTCCTGACCACAAGCCGCGCCGAGTCGGCTCGTCATGACGAGCCGACTCGGCGTTGGGTCAGACCAGGTCCCAGCTCAGAGGTGTGCCGGCGGCGGCGTCCTGGGTGAATTGACGACCGAGGACGATGTCGATGTCGGCCGGCGGGAGGCCGTCGGCTGGACGTACGGATCGGACGTTGTCGGGGGAGACTTTCTCCCCGGCCTTCACGTCGCGGGTGACGAAGAGCGAGCGGCGGAATCGCAGGCCCTCGCGCTCGGCCGACTTCGGGCCGATCCGGGCCTCGCCGAGCGCCTGCCAGGCGATCCGCGTCTCGCTGACCAGCGAAGCGAACTCGTCCGGCTCCAGGGAGAAGTCGGAGTCGACGGCACCGTCCTCGCGGGAGAGCGTGAGGTGCTTCTCGATCACGCACGCGCCGAGCGCGACGGCCGCGACCGAGGCGCCGATACCGAGGGTGTGGTCGGAGAGGCCGACGGCGACGTCGAGCCCGTCGCGCAGCACCGGGATCCCGCGGAGGTTGGAGGCCTCCGGAGGAGCCGGGTAGGACGCGGTGCAGGCCAGCACGACGAGGTCGTCGTTGCCGGTCGCCCGTGCCGTACGCACCGCCGCGTCGATCTCGGCGAGCGTCGCCGTGCCGGTGGAGATGATCGTCGGCAACCCGGTCTCGGCGATCGCGCGGACCAGCGGCAGGTCGGTGATCTCGGAGGAGGCCGACTTCAGCATCGGTACGCCGAGCCCGACCAGGAAGTCGACCGCGGTCGGGTCGAACGCGGCGCTGAACGGCACCATCCCGAGCTCGCTCGCCAGGGAGAAGATCGGCTCGTGCCAGTCCCACGGCGTGTGCGCCTCCTCGTAGAGCTCGTGGAGGCGGCGGTTCGGCCACAGCGGGTGGTCCGCCGAGAGCCGGAAGGCGGGGGTGTCGACGTCCAGGGTGATGGTGTCGGCGGTGTAGGTCTGGATCTTGAGCGCGTGCGCACCGGCCTCGCCCGCGGCCCGCACGATGTCGAGCGCCCGTTCCAGGTCACCACCGTGGTTGCCGGACATCTCCGCGATCACGAACGGCTCGTGGTCGGGACCGATCGTGCGGTCCCCGACGGTGATCTCGTGGTGGGTCATCGGGCCACCTCCGTAGCGCGAGCGCCAGAGTACGGACGCGGCCCGATGAAAGATCTGATGGTCGCTCGCTGACGCTCGCTCATTACTGCTCCTTGCCGGAACGTCGGGTGGGTCGGTCCTCGCGGCGCAGGCTGACCGGGATGGCGGTCACCAGGCCGTCGTCGGTGGTCTGCTCGTAGGGCTCGCCCTCGGTGAACCCGAGCCGGCGGTTCATGGCGCGGACGGCCTCGTTGTGGGGGAGCACCTCGCCCTCGAGAAGGTCGATGTCGAGACCGTCGGGCTCGGGGGAGAAGGCGTACGCCACGGCCTCACGCATGATCTTGGTCCAGGCGAGCAGCGCGGTGCCGTCCGCGGTGGTGCCGTCGTGGTCGAGGTAGAAACCCCAGGACGCCGACCGGGCGCCCGGATCGTGGTCGAAGAAGGTCACCACGCCGAGCGGGCGGCCGGCGTACTCGAACATCAGCACGCGGCGCGACGGGTCCTGAGCGACCCGGGACCACCAGGCGGCGTGCTCCTCGGCGGTGATCAGGTGCTGGTTGATGCTCACCGAGCGGTTCGCGTCCTGGTTGCGCCAGGCGAGCATGTTCGGCAGATCGGCGTCGGTCGCCCGTCTCAACATCGGTCTCCTCAGACGTCAGGGGATGCGCCCTGACGTTATATGGTCCGAGGCCATGGAGACTCTTGACCGACCGGCGGTCCGCAAGCTCATGGGCGAGGTGCTGGCCGTGCAGGGGAAGACCCTGCCCGCTGACGACACCGCGAAGCTGGCCGACATCGGCTTCCGCTCCCTCGACTTCTCCGAGCTCGCGCTCCGGGTCGAGGACGAGATCGGCGACGAGCTCAACTTCGAGGCGGCCGGACTGCGCTCGATCGAGACGATCGGAGACGTGCTCGACCTGCTCGTGGAGATCCAGGGGCAGTGATCGCCGACAACCTCGTCGTCGATGCCCGGACGGGGAGGCGAGCGACCTGGGGTGAGCTCGTCCGGCATGCCGACCCACGGCCGGAGCCGACGGCCCATGCGGTGGAGCACAGCGTCGATGCGCTGCCGGCGGTCGCCGCTCTGAAGGACGGCGGCGAGCTCCTCGTCGTCGCCGCGGGACGGCTCGACGAGTCGCTGGCCGAGGAACTGCGTACGGACGGCTTCGACCTCGTCGCCGGCGACGACGTCCAGGCCGCGACCAGCCCCCGGGCGGCCGAGGACGGCAGGGTCTGGTTGCTCACCTCCGGGTCGACCGGCCGCCCCAAGCGGGTCGGTCACACCCTGGCGTCGCTCTCGACCGTGACCGGCGAGCTGGCGCCGCGCACCTGGCTGTGCCCCTACTCGCCCGGCACCTACGCGTGGTGGCAGGTGGTCACGCTGGGGCTGGGCGTGCCCGGTCAGGAACTGGTCCTCGTCGACCCTGCCGACCTGGACGACTGGGTGACGCCAGCGCTCGAGCACGGCGTCACCGCCGTGTCCGGGACCCCGACGTTCTGGCGACGTACGTTGATGCGTCACGGCGCCGAGCTGCGGAAGCTCGCGCTCGAGCAGGTCACGCTCGGTGGTGAACCGGTCGACCAGGCGGTGCTGTCCCAGCTCGGCGAGGCCTTCCCGGACGCGCGCGTGTCCTGGATCTACGCCTCCTCCGAGGTCGGTGCCTCGATCGTCGTCCACGACGGTCGCGCGGGCTTTCCGACGCAGTGGCTCGACCGCGACGTCCCCGGTCGTCCGCGACTGTCAGTGGTCGACGGCGAGCTGGTGATCACCTCGCCCCATCACGGCACCGACGCCTCGGGTGCGGAGATGACCGGCGCCGTACGCACCGGCGATGCCGCCCGCATCGAGGACGGCCGGGTCCTGGTCACCGGTCGCCTGGACCGCGACGAGCTCAACGTCGGCGGCTCCAAGGTGTCGGCCGGTGCCGTACGCGACCTGCTTCAGTCCCATCCCGCGATCGCTTGGGCGGCCGTGCGCGGCCGGAAGGCGCCCCTGGTCGGGACCATGGTCGTCGCCGACGTGGTCGCCAGCCAGGACTCGGGCGTGACCGCCGACGACCTGACCCGTTGGGCTGCCGAGCGACTGCCCGAGTACGCCGTGCCGCGGCGCATCAAGATGCTTGCCGAGATCCCGGCCAAGGAGACCCTGAAGAGCGATGTCTGACTTCGATCCGTTCCCGCCCGTATCCGTCGTGCTGGTCTCCGGTGCCTCGCGCGGCCTCGGTCTCGCCATCGTCACCGACCTGCTCGAGCGCGGGGTGAAGGTCGCGGCCTTCGCGCGCACGGTGACCCCCGAGCTCGAGGCGCTGGCCTCGAAGTACCCCGAGGACACCCAGTTCGGCTCGGTCGACGTGACCGACGAGAAGGCGGCCCAGGCGTTCGTCAAGGAGGTCGAGGCGAGGCTCGGCGTCATCGACGGACTGGTCAACAACGCCGCGATCGGGCAGGACTCGCTGCATGTGCACACCTCGTCGGACCGGATCGCGCAGATCATCGAGACCAACCTGACCGCGCCCCTGGTGCTGACCCGGTTCGTGCTGCGGCGCCTGATCGGCAAGGGCCTGAAGGGCCGGGTCGTCAACGTCACCTCGATCTGTGGACAGCGTGGCTACCAGGGCCTGGTGGCCTACTCGGCCACCAAGGGAGGTCTCGACGCAGCGACCCGCTCGCTGGCCCGCGAGCTCGGTGGCCGGGTGCTGGTCAACTCGGTCGCTCCCGGGTTCTTCGCCTCGGAGATGTCCGCGGTGCTCGGTGCGAACCAGCTCGAGTCGATCGCGCGGCGTACGCCCTCGGGTGCGATGACCACACCCGAGGACGTCGTGCCGACCGTCCGGATGCTGCTGCTCGAGCAGACCAACATCAACGGTCAGTCGATCGTCATCGACGGCGGCGGCTCGATCTGATGCCCGGCGGCCGACTCCTGGTCGGCAGCGATGCCGAGCTCGCCGGCTATCGCGCCCGCAGCCACCTCCACGACGGCCGGGTGGTCGCCTGGGCGGGTTCCTACGACACGCCGGTGGCGGTCGACGCCGAGGTGGAGCGTACGGTCCCGGAGGCCCTCGCGAGGCGGTTCGGCACCGCTGGGTTCTGGGAGCGATGGACCCGGGCGGAGTGCCTCGTGAAGCTCACCGGCCGCGGCGTCGTCGACATCGTGGCCCTGATGGCCGACGACGACCCTGATCGGCACGACCGAACCGGTGCGGGGGTGTGCCTGAGCACCGCACGTCTGCCGGGCGACATCGTGGTCTCGATCGGCAGAATCCATGGCGAAGGTCACCCACGGGGTATCGGCCGGAGTGCGGGAGACTGTTCGTTCGCCTGTAACCTCTGAGTTCGATCAGATTCGCGGGAGCGTCGACTCGAGACGCCTTCGAACCGAGAGGGATTGTGCATGGGTCAGGGAATCGTCGACGTCCTGCGTCGCGCCGAACGAAGGATGCCTCAGGGTGTCCGTCGACTGGCTCGTGACGCCGGGCATCGCGTTCTCGGGCACGAGCGCGGCGCGCTGGTCTCGGTCGTGGTGACGGTGACCGACCAGGACAAGCAGTACCTGGCCGAGTCGCTCCTCTCCGTGCGCGAGCAGACCCATACGTCCCTCGAGATCCTGATCGCGCCCTACGGCCAGGCCAGCGTGGTGAGCGACCAGATCCTCGCCGACCTCCCCGACGACTACCGCCTGCGGCTGCTGGACAGCTCCGCGACACAGGCCGAGGCGCGCGACCGCGGTGGTCGCGCGGCGCGGGGAGCCTACGTCTGCTTCCTGCTCGCCGCCGACCTCCTCACCCCGAACGCGATGCGTACGCTGGTCACCTCCCTGGAGGGCAGCGGGTCGGATCTCGCGGTCGGTCGCATCGAGAGCCGCCAGCGGCTCTCCCCGCCGGTGGTGCCGGCCTACGACCTCGTGCACGCCGAGAACCGCTCCGGCCTCACCCTCGACGAGTTCCCGGTGGCGCTGAGTGACGTCGGGGTGAGCAACCGGCTCTTCCGCACCTCGTTCTGGCGCCGGCAGGGCTTCAGCTTCGGTGGCCGTGGCGGCGCCGACGCGGTCGGCTTCGACGGCTACCTGAAGGCCAACCGCTTCGACGTGGTCACGGCGCCGGTGTGCGTGGACATGGACCGCGCCGACGGCACCCCGGTCGAGCAGCTCCACGACCAGACCCTCGGGATGGAGAAGTGGATCGAGCAGACCCGGTCGACGTGGGTCGCGATCGGCGAGCTCGCCTCGGGCCTGCGTGACCACTGGGCGCTCGGCGGGCTGGCCGGCCGTGCCAACACCATCCTCGGTGACGTCGAGCGGATGAGCGCGGAGCAGTGGACCGCCCTGCGCGACCTCGTCGTCGAGATCGAGCGCGACGTCGCTCCGGAGGTGTGGCTCAAGCTCCCGGTCGAGGTGCGGGCCCGGCTGACCCATCTCATCGCCGACCAGCGCGAGGAGCTGACCGCGTTCGTCGCGTCGCGCTGGTTCGAGCGCGGCAACCTGCGTACGCGGGTCGCCGGCGGCCAGGTCCACGGGATCTTCCCCGACACGGACCTGCCCACGGCCGTGACCACGCTCAACGAGCACGAGACCCCGGCGCGGGTGCTGGTGCGGGACGTACGTCCGCTCGACTCCGACCGGGTCGTGGTCGACCTGGTGGCGCGGATCGAGCTCGTCGACCTCGCCGAGACGACCCCGTTCTTCACCGCACGCCTGGTGCCGGACCTCGTCGGTGCCGACGACGAGGACGGGGTCGCGAGCGACCCCGACACGGTGCTACCCGACCCGATCGACCTGACCGTCACGCCACGGCGCGACGAGCAGGCCAACATGACCATCGGTCACAAGTATCAGGACTACCGCGCCGGCGGGTGTCGCACCGAGATCGACCTCACCCGGCTCTCCGCCGGGCGCTGGCACCTCGAGGTCACCGTCGGCGTCGACGGTGTCGTCCGCACCACCAGCGAGGTCCAGATCGACACCCGCGGCCCGGCGGGCAACCTGGCCACGCGCTACCGCCCCCGGGTCCACACCTCCGCCGGCCTGTCCGTGGGCTGCGACCGCTTCGAGGACCAGCTCAGCTTCCGTGCCGTCCCGACGACGACCACCACCACCGTGGAGAAGGTGCGGGTCGAGGGCCGGAGCATCTCGTTCACCCTCGCCGGCCAGCTTCCGCAGGCCGTGCGGGCGATCGGTGGCGGCGTACGCATCGAGGCGCCCGTCAAGGACGCCACGGTCACCCTCAGCCTCCCCGCCCACGGAGCCGTCGAGCCGGGGGCACCCGCCGCCTGGCGGCTGGAGACCCTCCAGGACGGCACCTCGGGCCGGATCGTCTGGACCGACGCGGTCGGAGAGCCGTGGACCGGCCAACGCGGCGGCAGCGTGCTGGCCTCGCGAGACGGCCGGGGCTACGCCCAGGTCATCGAGGTGGCCGACACCGTCGCGATCGACCGCGTCGAGCTCGGCGACGGCCGGATCACCGTGCGGGGCGAGTGGCTCAGCTCGATCCCGAAGCACGCCCGGCTGACCCTCTCCGGCTCGCGGCACAGCGAGACCGTCAAGATCGACACCGGCGATGGCAGCACTGCCGAGTTCGAGGTCGTCTTCACGCTGCGCTGGGACGAGTGGGGCCTGGGCGAGTCCGTCCTACCCAGCGGCATCTACCAGTTCCAGCTCACCTGCGGGGCCAAGCGCAGCGGCAACGTACGCCACACCGCCGCGTTCCTCGAGCACCAGGCCGAGTTCCAGACCAGTGACGAGGTCCGGCTGCGTCCGGTCAACGGCAACGGCCCGGGAGTCACCCTGCAGCCGCCGATCCCCGTCGACCACGCCGGCAGCTACGCCCACAACCTCGCCCGCGAGCGCGTCCTGGCGGCCGAGGAGCCGATCGACGAGTCCGCGGTCTACCTCTCGACCTACGCCGGTTCGACCGGCACCGACTCGCAGCTCGCGATCCACGAGCACCTGCGTCGCACCCGGCCCGACCTCACCCTCTTCTGGGGTGTCGCCGACCACGCCTCCAGGGTCCCCGAGGGCGGCATCGCGGTCGTGCTGCAGAGCCCGGAGTGGTACCGGGTCATCGGCACCGCGAAATACCTCGTGCAGAACATCGACTTCGACCGCTGGTGGAAGAAGCGGGAGGGACAGCGCTTCCTGCAGACCTTCCACGGCTACCCGGCCAAGTCGATGGGTCTGCGGATGTGGCGCGCGAAGATGTTCTCGCCGCTTCGCTGCGAGGCCGAGCTGGACCGTACGACCGCCGGGTGGGACCTGATCCTCACCCCGACGCCGGAGATGGACCGCTACTACCGCGAGGAGTACGCCTACGACGGCCCGATCCACAGCGAGGGCTATCCGCGCGACGACGCGCTGGTCGGCCCGTCGGCTGCGGAGGACCGCGAGCGCACGCGCACCCTGCTCGGCATCGGCCCCCACCAGAAGGTGGTCCTCTACGCCCCGACCTGGCGCGACCACCTGGCGCTGAACTACCGCTCGGCGAAGATGGTCGAGCACCTCGACGTGGTCGCGGCCAGCGAAGCCCTGGGCGACGAGTACGTCATCCTGCTGCGCGGTCACCGGTTCAACTCCAAGGGCAGCGAGCGCAGCGAGCGCACCGCCCGGATCATCGACGTCACCGACTACCCGGAGATCAACGACCTGATCCTGGCCTCCGACGCGGCGGTGCTCGACTACTCCAGCCTGCGCTTCGACTTCGCCCTCACCGGGCGGCCGATGGTGTTCCTGGTGCCGGACCTGTCCGACTACACGGGCGGCATCCGCGGCTTCCTCTACGACTACGCCGACACCGCCCCCGGGCCGATGCTCGACACCGCCGAGGAGGTCGTCGCCGCCCTGTCCGACCTGGACCGGCTCGAGGCGGAGCACCGCGACCGGATCGCGGAGTTCAACGCCAAGTACCAGTACACCCAGGACGGCAAGGCGACCGAGCGGGTCGTCGAGACCTTCTTCGACAAGCCCAGCTTCGACAAGCCCTGATCGGGATCCACAAATCAACGATGGCGCCGCCCCCGTAGGGGCGGCGCCATCGCTTTCCAGCTAGATCACGGCAGCCGGGCGAGAGCCGGCTTGACCACCGAGGTCTTGTCGGGGATCGCGTTCCAGCGCTCCGGGAGGACCGCGCGGTGCGGGCCGACCTCGAGGAGGACCACGTTGCGGTAGGTCATCCCGTACGTCTCGACATAGGGCGCCAGCGAGGTGAGCAGGTCCTTCGCACGCCACTGAGCGGCGTCGAGCACGAGCACGTCGGTGTCGAAGGCGTCGAAGTCGAAGGCGTGCCGCTGGTGGCCGTCACGACGCAGGTCGGCCGCCTCGGTGGTGCGCTCGGCCTGCTTGTTGGCGGCGGCGTGGATCTGCTGGAAACCGCTGACCGCACGGGTGCCGACGACGTCGGCGGCAGCCAGCAGGTTGCCCTGCAGGTCGGTGTCGGCCAGCCCGGCGATGTCCTCGGTCAGCACGGCGGAGACCGGGAGGACGACGAGCTTGTCGACGTCGGGGAGCAGGTCGGCGACCACGAGCCGCTCGACCTGGCCGATCGGGAGCGTGCTGCCGTCGGGCTGCTTGATGCCGTCGAAGCCGGACACGTCCAGCGCGCTGAGCGTGATCCCCGGCCGGGCGAGCTCGTCGAGCCGCAGGTCGGTGCCGCCGGTGTGGACCCACAGGTGGACCGGACGGGACGAGTAGGCGGCGATGGACTTGATCAGCCGGCGCAGCTTCGGGCGCTGCTTCGGGCGGGCCGAGACGGCGACGTGGATCGCGTCGGCCGGGACCTGCTCCGGGGTGCTGACCGGGTTGCTGCGTACGTCCTCGGCGATCGAGCTGACCAGCTCGCCCACCTTGCGGGCACCGGCCCGGCGCTCACGGGCGATCTCGACGTCGGCGGCGTTCATCTCGCGCCACTGCGTGTAGACCTCCTCGACGCTCGCGCCCGAGAAGATCTTGGTGAGGATCGTCTCGAGCCGGTCGTTCATGCCCTCCCGGATGCCGTCGAACTCGTCCGGCGTGAGCGGGTTGAGCCCCGCGAAGCGCGGGTCGGAGAGGTTCTTGGGGCGGAAGTCGATGTCGATGCCGATGCTGCGACCGGGCAGGTAGCAGTGCAGGCGGCTGGTGACCAGCTTCTGGTGGTCGCGACGGTAGCCCTCGAGCATCGAGATCGCGTCGTCGATGTTCTGCACGAACGGCCGGAACCGGACCTCGTCGAGGCCACCCTGGGCGTAGGTCGGGGCGCCCTCGGGGATGGAGCCGTCGAAGACGTCGACGTAGCCGACCGGCGCGTCCGGGCCGGGGAGCTCCTCGGCGTCCGGGAAGACCGTCGAGACCGTGGTGGTGAGGCAGCCGGAGAAGAAGGCGGGCACACCGACGGAGAGCAGGATGTCGACGGTCGTCCAGTCGCGGCAGCCGATCGGGGCGTACTTCTTCAGGTACTCGATCGTCTCGTCGGTCATCATCGCGCGGGTGCTGCAGTGGAACGAGACGAAGATCGGGCGCAGGTTCTTGTGGAACGGCATCCCGTAGCGCATCTCGAAGATGGGGTGCATGTACCACCCGAAGCCGAGCATCCAGGTGTCCTTCGGGACCGGCTGGTACATCGACGCGTCGCGCTGCAGGGTCATCAGCTGGACCTTGGCGGACAGGCCCTCGCGGACGCGCTCGGGGCGGACCCGGTCGCGCAGCCGGTTGGCCAGGTCGTCGAGCTCGGACTCGCCGGTGAACTCGAGGTCCTTGTGGCGCACCACGTGGCCGAGGGAGGCGACGGTCTGGACGTGGTCGCCGATGTTGGCCGAGGCACGGGAGCGACCGGGGTGGCCGTAGTCGACGACGGCGTAGGAGACGGTGCCCTCCGGCGCGGCCGGGGCGTCGGGCTCGTCGTTGTCGGCCGCCACCCACGAGCGCAGCCAGTCACGGCTCTCGACGGTCCACTTGGTGTCGCCGTTGGTGCCGTCGCCGACGGCCTCGTCGAGCCGGGCGTAGAGGCTGCGGGCCAGCTCCTGGTCGCCGAAGCCGAAGACGCGGCTGGTCATCGCGAGCCACGCGCGCCCCGGGACGTACGCAGCGCCGGACTCGGCGAGGTCGCGCAGGGTCGCGCGGGTCGCGTCGGGGTCGACGTGGAGGCCGGACATGACGTACTCGTCGGCGGCCTTGGCGGCCCACTCCTCGACCGGGATGCCCTGGAAGAGGGCCCAGGCGCGCTCGTAGAAGCCGCCACCGGCGGCGTTCACGGCACCGTCGAGGTCAGCAGCGACGACGAGCGGCTCGACCTCGATGGAGATCGGCGCCGGCTTGCCGGCCGAGTCCGCGGCCTGCGGTGCGCCCTCCGAGATGGACGGGACGCGAGCGGTCAGGCTCTGACGCAGGCGCTCGGGAAGCAGCTGGCGAGCGAGTCGTCGAGCTGGGCTGGCCATGGGACTCCTTCATTGATGGTTCGACGCAGTGTCGTCGGGCGGAGCCGCGATGTTCGCGGTCCGTTCACACGTTTCCCCCTATGATCCAGGCCGGATATCCTGCCCGAAGAATCGGCAATCCCCAAAGACGCCGACTAATCTCTGCGCATGCCGATCCCCAACCCCCACGAGCAGGTCGCGTTCCCCGAGGGCCGCTACCTCACGATGTGCAACGAGATCGCGACCAAGTTCGGTGGACAGACGCGGGCGATGATCATGCGCAACCGCCTGATCACCCAGCACACCGGGATCCCGACCACGCTGCTGACCACCGAGTCGAAGCCCGTCTACGACGAGGTGCGCGAGGTGCTGCGCGAGTCGGGCCAGCTGGTCGAGGGCATGGACCTCCTCAACCTCTACGAGTGGTACCGCCACAACACCCCGACCGACGCGCCGGACGAGTCCGTGGCCGCGCTCGGGGGCCGGCTGGCCGAGGTCGCCGGCACGACCACCTCGGACGTGCTCCACCCCGACGGCACCGTCTACTACACCGCCCACTCGCAGTCCGGGAAGGACCTGGCGCGCGACTACCGTCGCACCGACGGGTCGATCTACCTGCGGGCGCCGGGTCCGGGTGCCCCGGCCGCGTCCCGGGTGCCCTACATCCTCACCGACGCCGAGGGGCTCCCGATCCGGTCGTGGGAGACCGTGGGCGGCTGGCTGTGGCACTGGCTCGAGCTTCTCGCCGGTGACGCCGAGCGGGTCTTCTTCGTGACCGACTCCCGGTTCGCGCTGCGCGACGTCATGCCCCGCCAGGACGACCGCTTCTACTTCCTCCACCTCATGCACAACAACCATGTCGTGAAGGAGCGGCGCTGGAACTCCCAGCTCTCGGGCAAGTACGCGCCGCTGCTCGACAACATCCACGAGTACGACGCCCTGGTCAACCTGACCCATCGTCAGTCCGAGCACCTCGCGATGCGTTACGGCTCGACCTCGCACCGGTTCGTCGTGCCCAACCCGGTCGAGCTGCCGGAGCTGCCCGAGACGATGCCCGAGCGGGAGCCGGCGACGTTCGTCACCGTCGCCCGCCTCGAGCCGCAGAAGCGCCTCGAGCACGCCATCAAGGCCTTCGCGAAGGTGATCGAGAAGCGGCCCGAGGCCAAGTTCCAGATCTACGGCGACGGCAAGCTCTACAAGCCGCTCGCGGACCTGATCGAGACCCTCGACGTCGGCAAGAACGTCCAGCTCATGGGTCACGACCCGCGAGCGAAGGAAGCGCTGCTGCACGCCACCGGCTTCATCATGACCAGCGTCAACGAGGGCTACCCCCTCGCCACCCTCGAGTCGCTCTCCTTCGGCTGCCCGGTGATCAGCTACGACATCAACTACGGTCCGCGCGAGCAGATCGCCGACGGTGTCGACGGCTTCATCGTCGAGGCCGAGGACATCGACGCGGTCGCCGAGCGCTGCATCCAGATGATCGACGACCCGGCGAAGGTGGCCGAGATGTCCCGCAAGGCCCTGGAGAAGGCGAGCAAGCACGACTGGCGCGCGTTCCTCGAGGACTGGCGGGTCGCCTTCGAGGGTGCGGTCGCGCAGCGGCCGGGCCGGATCGAGAAGGCACGTGCCCGGCTCGACGTGCACGCCCTCGGCTGGGCGCGCCCGATGCCCGAGGGCGTCGCGACCCGCCTGCCGGGTCCGGCCGGCCGGTTGGGTCGCACCCAGGCGAGCTCGGCCGCCTTCCGTGACTCCCGTACGCTCCGCTTCGACGCCACGCTCAACGTGATGGGCGAGTGGCCGAAGGGCGTGATGGCCGACCGCATCGTCACCCTCGACGCCGTGTGCAACGAGACCGGCGAGGTGGCCGCGCTGCCGCTCGACGTCTCACCCGGGGGCCGGGGCGAGTTCCGGCTCGCCTCCAGGTTCGACCTCGCGGAGGTCTTCGAGGAGTTCTCCGAGGACGCGCGCAACCTCGACCTGCGGCTCCGGTTCACCGTCCACAACTGGAACTGGCAGACCAGGCTCGGCCGGCCCCGCGAGGTCCGCCCGAACTTCGAGGTGTCGTTCGGCCCGAACGACGTGCTTCACCTGCAGCGGCGCTGACCGGCGGTCGTCAGGATCCAGCCGTGCGGACGACGTGGAGCTTCGTACGCCGCTCCAGCCGGAAGCCGGGACGGTCCTTGAAGTACTCGTCGACCGCGTCGCGGCACCCGCTGTAGTGGAAGTAGTCGTCGAGCACGATCCGTCCACCCACGACCAGGTGAGGGGCGATCCGCTCGAGGCAGGTCATCGTCGACTCGTACCAGTCGCCGTCGAGGTGGGCGAAGGCGACCGGCTCGTCGATCTTCAGCGTGTCCTGGAACAGGCCCTGGACCAGCTCGACGCTGTGCTGCGCCGGGTCGATCCCGTGCCTGGTGAATGAGTCGCTCACCTCGTCGTAGAGGTTGTCGCGGTAGCCGTAGTAGGTCTCCCCGCCGATCCCCTTCGAGGTGCCGCTGACGATCTTCCGATAGCGCTTGTGCACGTCCTCGCCGTCGCGCTCGGACGGCTCCGGGATCATCCCGAAGACGTCGTAGACCCGCATCGGCCGCTTCGGGTCCTTCGCCGCCGCCATCACGATCGCGGAGCCGCCCAGCGCCGCCCCGGTCTCGATGATCAGCCCGGGCCGGTCCTGGATGTCGGCCTCCAGCACCTGGCGGGCGAGCACCTGCAGGTTCTCGGGCTTGAGGTAGGTGAGGTGCTCGGCGCGGACGGCGTCGAGGACGGTGCTGACCTCGGCGGGGAGTACGAGGTCGACCAGTGGGTCGCGTACGGACTCCCGGGTGCGTACGGTCTCCGTCCTCAGCCTCTCGAGCTCGGCCTGGAGCTCCGCGGTGGTCGGAGATGTCTTCGTCTCGGTCTCGGGCCGCTTCGTCGCGGGCCGCGTGCCGTCGGCGGGCTTGCGTGCGACCACGACGTAGTTCTTCGGCATCCCTCGCTCGAGGCGGCGACCGGAGACCTCCAGCCGCGCGTAGAGGCGGCTGAGGTGGACGGCGAGCTTCTGGTTGAGGAGCACGATCGGGGCGACGTAGGCGAGCTTCCAGCGCAGGCCCCGCCCGCTGAGCTCGCCTGTGCTCGCGGGGAGGTTCTTCGCCATCATCTGGTAGCTGTAGGCGACCGTGCCGAAATAGCCCTCGAGCCAGTTCATCCGGGCGATCTCGAAGCCTGCCTCCTCGAACATCTTCCGCAGCGAGAACTGGGTGTAGCGGAAGAAGTCGTAGGGCTTCTGGTGCTCGGCGAAGAACAGCGGCGCGGAGAGGAAGATCCGCCCGCCCGGCTTGAGCACGCGGTAGAGCTCGGCGATGGCCTTCTCCGGCTCTGGCACGTGCTCGAGGACCTGGTTGCAGATCACCCGGTCGAAGCTGCCGTCATCGACCGGGATGTCGGTGATGTCGCAGACGTAGTCGAGGGGAGCGTACGCCGAGCTCAGCTGGGCGAAGTCGGCCGCCTCGTAGCGGGCGTGCTTGAACAGTTTCCGGTAGGGCGATCGGCCCGCACCGGCGTCGAGCACACGCATGCCGCGCTTGGTGCCCTTGGCGAAGCGCGCCATCTCCTGGCGGAGACGTACGCGGGATGGATTGATGTGCTGGGGCTGAACCGTTCTACCGCGATCCTGCCGGGCTCTGGGCCACATGGAGCGACATTAGCGCCCCTGAAGCGGAGTCTCCCGTAAACCACGCAAGACGGCGTCGCGCACCGGGTCGTGGAGGCGGCGCTCGACGAGGTAGTGGAGCGCGATGGCCAGCACGAGGGCGGTCGAGACGGCAGCTGCCAGGACGACGTACTCGTCGTACTGGCCGTGGAACATGTCGATCACCCAGAACGCGAACTGCGCGTGGATCAGGTAGAGCGGGTACGTCAGCGCCCCGAGCGTCGTCAGGAAGCGCGCCTCCACCCGGCCCAGCGGGCCGGCCGAGACCAGCCAGACGAGCGCCGCGAACCCCACGATCGCCCAGCCGGTGACCACCGGCGAGACCGTGGCGCCGACGAGCTCGGTCGCGCGGTCGGCGTACTCGGTGGCCTGGCGGATGCCGAGGATGACGTTGTAGGCCACCGCGAGCCAGGCGATGAACGAGTTGCCGAACCGGTAGATGAGGAACAGCGCCATGCCCATCGCGAAGAACGGGGCGTACTCGGCGAACAGGAGCGAGTTGAGCATCCCGGAATCGGTCGCCCGGGCGATCTGGGCCAGCAGCGGCCACAGGAAGACCACCGCGATGACCCGCTGCTTGGTGATCCCGACGAGCAGGAAGACCCCGATCAGCAGGTAGAACTTGAGCTCGATCCAGAGCGTCCAGAAGGCACCCTGGGCGCTGAGTACGTCCCAGGCGTCCTGCGTCATCGTCATGTTGATCAGGCCGCCGACGAATCCCTGGTCGCGGCCGCCCTTCCAGTAGGCCTGGAGGACCAGCGTGATGATGACCGCGACCCAGTAGGCCGGGAAAAGCCGGGCGACCCGGGAGGAGACGAACCGGGGCAGGTCGCGACCCCACGCGGTCATCAGGATCACGAAGCCGCTGATGATGAAGAAGAGCTCCACGCCGAGGTAGCCGTAGCGGGTGACGTGGTTGAGGGTCGGGAAGACCTCCCGGGGGTCGAGGCCCCAGTACGGGGTCGCGATGCCGGTGAGGTGGTAGCCCACGACGACCGCTGCCGCGATGAAGCGGAGCGCGTCCAGCGCGCCGAGCCGGGAGCGGCGTACGGCCTTCTTCGGTGCGGGCGCGGGTGCGGAGGCGGGGGCCGTGTCCTCGGAGACGGTGGGAGCGCTGGTCATCGGGTCAGTTCCCCGCCGCGGCGTCCAGGGCCTCCTGGATCGGGTCGATGCGGCGCAGGTCGATGACGTGGCCGGTGCTCGACGCGATCAGGGTGTCCAGCGACGCCCGCGCGACCGCCTTCGACTCCAGGAGCGTGTGGGACGGCTCCTGGCCGAACGCCTTGGTGCGCATCGGGGTGGCGGTGCGCTCGGGGTTGATCGCGTTGACGCGTACGCCCTGGTCGGCCCACTCGTCGGCGAGGGCCTGGGTCAGGTTGACCGTGGCCGCTTTCGCGGAGGAGTAGAGCGCGTAGCCGCGGCGACCGCGGGTGTAGGAGCTCGAGGTGAAGAAGAGCAGCGAGCCCTTCGCCCGGGCGAGGTAGGGGAAGAACTCCTGGGCGATCAGGACCGGCGCGATGTAGTTGATCTCGGTCGCGTTGTAGATCGTCTCCTCCGAGACGGTGGCGAGCTCGCCGCGCGGCAGCACACCGGCCGTGTTGACCACGAAGTCGATCGAGCCGAAGCGCTTGCCGGCGTCGGCCGCCGCGGCGACGATGTCGGCCCGCTTGGCGACGTCGGTGCTGGTGGCCGAGCGGCTGTAGGAGGCGACGTTGGCGCCGTAGGACTCGGCCAGCTCCGCGATGTCGGCGCCGATGCCGTAGCTGCCGCCGAAGACGACCATGTTCTTGCCCTCGAGGGCGGCCCGGTAGTCGGCCTCGGCCTTCTGCGGGAACTGCTGGTGAGCGGTGAGCTGGAAGAGCTTGTCGGCGATGTAGACGTCGATCGGCTCGGTGACCTTCATGTTCTGCTCGTGACCGTCGACCACCCAGATCTTGGTGTCGGGCAGGTACTTCAGCACGACGCTGCAGTCGTCGGTCGCCTTGAACTCCGGGTCCTGGTCGGCGATCTCGTAGGCCCGCTTCAGGGTCGAGGCGAGGAAGGCCTGCGGGGTCTGGCCGCGACGCAGCCGCGAGCGGTCCGGGATCTGCGAGATGGTGTTGTCGTCGTTGAGCTCGATGATCGTGTCCGCGGACGGGATGGCCACGTCGACGGCCTGGTAGGTCACCAGCGCCTTGAAGCAGTCGGTGATCACGTCCTCGCTGAGCAGCGGACGTACGGCGTCGTGGAGGAGCACGTTGCAGTCCTCGCCCTCGGGGAGGGCGGCCAGGGCGCGCTTGGTCGTCTCGTTGCGGGTGTCGGCGCCCTCGAGGATCTTGGAGACCTTCGGGTAGCGGCCGTCGCGGGTCATCGCGTGCACGGCGTCGAGGTGGCCGGGGGCCATCAGGATGATGATCTCGTCGATCTGCGGGTGGCGGTCGAGCACGCCGAGGGTGTGCTCCATGATCGGCATCCCGGCGATCTTGATGAGCTGCTTCGGGATGTCGAGACCCACGCGGGAGCCCACACCGCCGGCAAGCAGCACGGCAACGTTACGAAGCACTGAACTCTGACCCTTTGATAGATGACGAGGAGGGGTGGATTGTTCCATGATGCGCGCTGCGGACTCCAATGCTGGGGGCGAGGCGATACCGAGCCGTTGGTTCAGCGTGTGGTCCATCCGCGGTCTCGGCGGGTGTGATGGCAGTCACGTCGACTTGATGTTTCGGAAGAGTGACCGGCGGCGTACCTTTGTTTCGTCTCGGTCACGGTGGCCGAGCAGGCAGGCACAACGTCTGGTACCCATCCCGGCTCCGCTCACACGGGGGAGTGGTCGGAGGGACTGGAACGAAAGGTCTACAACCATGAACCCACTCAGGGTGGGCGTCGTCGGCGCGGGTCGCGTCGGGGCCGTCCTTGCAGCAGCCCTCAGGTCCGCCGGTCATGAGATCGTCGCGGTCGCCGGGGAGTCCGACGCCTCTCGCGGGCGCATCGCCTCGCTTCTCCCGGGTGTCCCGGTCGAGAAGCCGACCGCCGTCGCTCGCGCGTGCGACCTCCTTCTCCTCACCGTCCCCGACGACATGCTCGGCAACGTCGTCAAGACGATGACCGACGCCGGCGCGATCCGGCCCGGGATGTACGTCGCGCACACCTCCGGCCGCCACGGCCTGGCGATCCTCGAGCCGGCCGCCGCGATCGGCGCCCACGTGATGGCCGTCCACCCGGCGATGACCTTCTCCGGCACCTCGGTCGACCTCGCCCGCCTCTCCGGCTGCGTCTTCGGGCTCACTGCCGCGACCCCTGCCGACCGGGCCTTCGCCGAGTCGCTGGTGCTCGACCTCGGCGGGAAGCCGATGTGGGTGCCCGAGGAGATGCGGACGCTCTACCACGCCGGGCTCGCCCACGGCGCGAACCACCTGGTCACCCTGGTCACCGAGGCGATGGAGATCCTCGCCGCCGCCGGCGCCACCGACCCCGCGGGCACCCTGCGGCCGCTGCTGACGGCCGCCCTCGACAACGCCCTGGACCACGGCGACGCGGCGTTGACCGGCCCGATCGTCCGCGGCGACGCCGGCACGGTGGCCGCCCACCTCGACGACATCCGCACCAACGCTCCGCAGACCCTGGCGTCGTACGTCTCGATGGCGCGGGCCACGCTCGACCGGGCCGTCTCGGACGGACGGCTGCTGCCCATCCGGGCGCTCAAGATCAAGAACCTGCTCGACGAGGCGGATCGGGCTGCCGTGCAGCCGCTGCCGCGTCCGATCCACACCTGGAACCAGTGATGAGCCTCCTCGCAAGCACTCGTGAGGAGCTGGCCAAGCTCCTCGACTCCGCCCGCCGTGAAGGTGCGAGCATCGGGTTCGTACCCACGATGGGCGCGCTCCACGAGGGGCACGCGTCGCTGATGCGCGTCGCCCGCGAGCGGGTCGGCGGAGGCCCTGTCGTGGTGTCGATCTTCGTCAACCCGCTGCAGTTCGGCGCGGGCGAGGACCTCGACCGCTACCCGCGCACGCTCGAGGCGGACCTGGAGGTCTGTGAGCGGGAGGGCGTCGACGTCGTCTTCGCGCCGTCGGTGGACGAGGTCTACCCCGGTGGGGACCCGCAGGTCACGGTCGCTCCCGGACCGCTCGCCGACGTGCTCGAGGGCAAGACCCGACCGGGCCACTTCGGTGGTGTGCTCACCGTCGTCGCGAAGCTGTTCGGGCTGGTGAAGCCCGACGTCGCCGTCTTCGGCGAGAAGGACTACCAGCAGCTCGCCCTGATCCGCCGGATGTCGGCCGACCTGTGCCTCGGCGTCGACGTCGTCGGCGCACCTACGCAGCGCGAGGCCGACGGCCTGGCCCTCTCCTCGCGCAACCGCTACCTCTCGCCGGAGCAGCGGGAGGAGGCAACGACCCTGTCGCGTGCGCTCTACGCCGCGCAGCGCGAGGCTGCCCACGGGGTCGAGGCCGCGCTCCAGGCGGCCCGCGCCGAGCTGCGCCGGGCCAAGGGGGCCGACGTGGACTACCTCGTGGTCACCGACCCCGCGCTCGCGGAGCTGTCCACCCACCCGGAGCCGGCCACCGAAGCCCGGATCCTCATCGCCGCCCGGGTCGGCACGACCCGACTCATCGACAACATGAGCCTCACGATCGGAGCATCCCGATGACTCGTCTGCGCACCATGATGACCGGCAAGATCCACCGCGCCACGGTCACCCAGGCAGACCTCCACTACGTCGGCTCGGTCACCGTCGACGCCGACCTCCTCGACGCCGCGGACATCCTCCCCGGCGAGCTGGTCTCCATCGTCGACATCACCAACGGTGCCCGCCTGGAGACCTACACGATCGCGGGCGAGCGCGGCAGCGGCGTACTCGGTATCAACGGCGCCGCCGCCCATCTGGTCCATCCGGGAGACCTGGTCATCCTCATCGCGTACGCGCAGATGACCACCGAGGAGGCGAAGGCCTTCGAGCCGCACGTCGTCCACGTCGACGGGGCCAACCACATCGTCGCGCTCGGCTCCGACCGGAGCGAGCCGGTTCCAGGAACCGACCAGATGCGTGGACCGCTCGTTCTCACGCAGTAGCGTGCGGCTATGAACATGCAGCTGCTCTCCGCCCGCGATCCGGGCTGGACCGAGTGGGCGGACGTGATCGTGGTGGGCTCGGGGATCGCCGGACTGACCGCGGCACTGCGGCTGAAGGACCAGGTCGAGCGGGTCGCCGTCGTCACCAAGGACGAGCTCAAGGCAGGGTCGACGCAATGGGCCCAGGGCGGAATCGCTGCGGCTCTCGGCGAGGGTGACACCCCGGCTCAGCACGAGGTCGACACCCTCGTGGCCGGCGCCGGCGCGTGCGACCTGGAGGCCGTACGCGTCCTGGTCGGCGAGGGCGCCGAGGCGGTCCGTGAGCTGATCGAGTGGGGCGCCGACTTCGACAAGGACCCGGACGGCAACCTGTCGCTCACCCGCGAGGGCGGCCACCGCCGCGACCGGATCGCGCATGCCGACGGCGACGCGACCGGTGCCGAGATCCAGCGCGCGCTGATGGAGGCGGTCCGGCGGGCTCCCGAGATCCTGGTCTTCGAGCACGCCATGGTCGTCGACCTGCTGACCGCCACCGACGGCGGCGTGGCGGGCCTGACCATCCACGTGATGGGCGAGGGCGATGCCGACGGCGTCGGGATCGTGCGTACTCGGGCAGTGGTCCTCGCCTCGGGCGGCCTCGGCCAGGTCTTCTCCCAGACCACCAACCCCGCCGTCGCCACCGCCGACGGGATGGCGATCGCGCTGCGGGCCGGTGCGACGCTGCGCGACCTGGAGTTCGTCCAGTTCCACCCCACGGTGATGTACCTCGGTGAGGACTCCCGCGGCCAGCAGCCGCTGATCTCCGAGGCCGTACGCGGCGAGGGCGCCTTCCTGGTGGACTGGGACGGGGCTCGGCTCATGGAGGGCGTGCACGAGCTCCGCGACCTGGCTCCGCGCGACATCGTCTCCAAGGCGATCATGAAGCGGATGCTCGAGACCGGCCACCCCAACATGTGGCTCGACGCCCGCCACCTCGGTCGTGAGTTCTGGGAGAGGCGGTTCCCCAACATCCTCGCCTCCTGCAAGCAGCACGGCGTCGACCCCTCCGTCGACCTGATCCCAGTCGCCCCGGCGTGCCACTACGCCTCGGGCGGCGTACGCACCGACCTGTGGGGCCGTTCGGACGTGCCCGGGCTCTACGCCACCGGCGAGGTCGCCTGCAGCGGCGTCCACGGCGCCAACCGGCTCGCCTCCAACTCGCTGCTCGAAGGGCTGGTCTTCTCGCGGCGGATCGCCGAGGTCCTGCCCGGCGAGCTGCGCCAGTTGGAGGATCCGGCCCCCGGCCTCGGCGCCGGGCGCCCGCTCGTCCCGGGCGCGGCGCTCAAGCAGCTGCAGGAGACGATGACGACCAAGGTCGGAGTCCTCCGCAACGCGACCGGCCTCGCCGAGGCGATCGACGAGCTCGAGCAGCTCGGTGACACCCCGGCGACCGAGATCGACCCAGCCGCCTGGGAGGCGACCAACCTGCTGACCGTCTCGCTCGCGCTGGCGAAGTCGGCGCTGCTGCGAGAGGAGACCCGCGGGTCCCACTGGCGCGAAGACTTCGCCGAGCGTGACGACGCCGGGTTCGCCGGCCATTTCGACCTGAGACTCCGGGACGGCGAGACTGTCGCCAGCTTCACCCCGGCCCCGGCGACAGACCCGAAGACCACAACCATGGCAGGAGCCTGATGACCATCCGACGCGTGCCCTTCGACGAGATCCCGCAGTCGCTGCGCGACGAGCTGACCAAGGCCGGCCTGGACGCCGGCGAGGTCTACGACGCCGTTGAGCTCGCTCTCGACGAGGACCTGCCCACGTCCGCACCCGGTGAGATGCCCAGCGAGGACGTCACCTCGGTGGCGACCATCGCCCCCGACTCGACCGGGATCGGCGTCTTCGCCGCTCGGGAGGACGGCGTCGTGGCCGGCCTCGGCGTGGCCGAGCTCGTCTTCGCGTACGTCATGGGTGACTCGGTCACGGTGACCGACCGCGTCAAGGACGGCTCCAAGGTGAAGGCCGGGGACGTCATCATGCGGATCGCCGGGCCGACCCGCGGGCTGCTGACCGCGGAGCGTACGGCGCTCAACTACGCCTCCCACCTCTCCGGCGTCGCCACCGGTGTCGCGGCCTGGACTGAAGCCTTGGAGGGCACCGGCGCGCAGGTCCTCGACACCCGCAAGACCCTTCCGGGCTTCAGGTCCCTGGAGAAGTACGCCGTGCGCTGCGGCGGCGGTGCCAACCACCGGATGTCGCTCTCCGACATGGCGCTGGTCAAGGACAACCACATCGTCGCCGCCGGTGGCGCGGTGCAGGCCTACGAGGCCGTGAAGTTCGCCTACCCGGACGTGCCGATCGAGGTCGAGGTGACCACGCTCGAGGAGCTCGAGGCGCTGCTCGCCGCCGGTTGCGGCCGGATCATGCTCGACAACATGTCGACCACGACGATGAAGGAGGCCGTCGAGATCACCGCCGGACGTGCCGTGCTCGAGGCCTCCGGTGGGCTGACCCTCGACCGGGCTCGCGAGGTCGCCGAGACCGGTGTCGACTATCTCTCCGTCGGTGCGCTGACCCACTCGGTGAAGGTCTTCGACATCGGCTTCGACCTGTCCGAGGGCTGAGGCCACCCGCCATGTCCCTGCTCGCCGTCAACATCGGTAACAGCCACACGGGTCTCGGGCTGATCGCCGATGGCGTGGTGTCCGCGGAATGGAAGGTCTCCACGCTCGAGCACCGCACCGCCGACGAATGGTGGGCACTGCTGCGGGGGACCATGGGTGATTCGTTGGTGGCGGGCGTCTCCGGTGTCGTGGTGTGTGCGACGGTGCCCTCGGTCCTGCACGAGTGGCGCGAGATGATCGCCCGCCATCTCGACTCGGTCGAGAGCGTCGTGGTCGAGCCGGGCGTACGCTCCGGCATCCCGATCCTCATGGACAACCCGCGCGAGGTCGGCACCGACCGGATCGCCAACGCCGTCGCGGCCGTGGCGCTCCACGGTGGTCCGGTGATCGTGGTCGACTTCCGTGGCACGGCGACGACCTTCGACGTGGTCAACGCCGCCGGACAGTACGTCGGTGGCGCGATCCTGCCCGGGATCGAGCTGTCGCTGGAGGCACTGGGGCGGCGTGGTGCGCAGCTGCGCAAGGTCGAGCTCGCTCGGCCGCGGTCGGTGATCGCCAAGAACACGGTCGAAGCGCTGCAGTCCGGAATGGTCTACGGAGTCGCCGCGCAGGTCGAGGGTCTGGTCGCTCGGATCATCGCCGAGCTGGGTGTCTCCGCCGACGAAGTGACGGTGATTGCGACCGGCTATCTGGCGGAGTTCGTTCTCGACGAGAGTAAATGTTTCTCGTTGCATTCTCCGTGGCTGACGATGCAAGGACTGGAACTCATATTCCAGCGAAATGCCATTCGTTAGTCATTTCAGTATGGCGACCTGTTGATTCATCCGGATCGTATGTAATGCTATGGGCATCTCGCTTTACGGCGATGGCGATATTCGACCCGTTTCCGGGTGAAGAGCAGTGAAGGTAGGAACATGGCTAAGAAGGTTCAGATCATCCTCGAGGATGACATCGATGGCTCGGAAGCTGCGGAGACGGTGTCTTTTGCCCTGGACGGCACGTCCTACGAGATTGATCTCAGCGATGCCAATGCGGCAAAGCTTCGTGATTCTCTCGCGCTCTTCGTCGGTCACGCCCAGAAGGTGAGCGGCCGTCGCGGCGGTGCCAAGAAGGCGCCCGCCGCCGGTGGCTCTACCCCGAAGGTGATGCGCGAGTGGGGGAAGGCCAACGGTTACACCGTTCCCGACCGCGGTCGCATTCCGGCCGAGGTCCGTGCGGCTTTCGAAGCGGCTCACTGACAAACTGGTCTGACCGCACCGAACGTCCGGCTGCCGCGCCCTCCGGGGCGCGGCAGCCGCCTTTTGTGTGAGGTCGGCTCTGCAGAGGCGTCTGTCCGGCCTACGGAACGCGTGTTCGCTCTCAGCGCACGGATCGCGTTGTGTTGTCGGGAACGCGTAGGCTGTCTGCGGGGTTGAATCTTGGTGACGCCCCAGAATTCTTAGGAGAGATGCGTACATGTTCGAGCGGTTCACTGACCGAGCCCGCCGGGTGGTCGTGCTGGCCCAGGAAGAGGCCCGCATGCTCTCCCACAACTACATCGGGACCGAGCACATCCTGCTCGGCCTGATCCACGAGGGCGAAGGCGTCGCTGCCAAGGCCCTCGAGTCCCTCGACATCTCGCTCGAGGCGGTGCGCAACCAGGTCGAGGAGATCATCGGCCAGGGCCAGCAGGCACCGTCCGGGCACATCCCGTTCACGCCGCGTGCCAAGAAGGTGCTCGAGCTGTCCCTGCGCGAGGCGCTGCAGCTCGGTCACTCCTACATCGGCACCGAGCACATCCTGCTCGGCCTCATCCGCGAGGGTGAGGGCGTCGCCGCCCAGGTGCTGCAGAAGCTCGGCGCCGACCTCAACCGGGTCCGCCAGCAGGTCATCCAGCTGCTCTCGGGATTCCAGGGCAAGGAGGGTCAGGCCGGCACCTCCGGCGCCACCGCGTCGACCGGCACCACCTCGACCGAGGCGCCGTCCTCCAGCCTCGTGCTCGACCAGTTCGGCCGCAACCTGACCCAGGACGCCCGCGAGGGCAAGCTCGACCCGATCATCGGTCGCGAAGGCCAGATCGAGCGCGTGATGCAGGTGCTGTCGAGGCGTACGAAGAACAACCCGGTCCTGATCGGCGAGCCCGGCGTCGGCAAGACGTCGATCGTCGAGGGGCTGGCCCAGGACATCGTCAAGGGCAACGTCCCCGAGACGCTCAAGGACAAGCAGATCTACACGCTCGACCTGGGCGCGCTGGTGGCGGGTTCGCGTTACCGCGGTGACTTCGAGGAGCGCCTGAAGAAGGTGCTCAAGGAGATCAAGACCCGCGGCGACATCGTGCTGTTCATCGACGAGATCCACACGCTCGTCGGTGCCGGTGCGGCCGAGGGCGCGATCGACGCGGCGAGCATCCTGAAGCCGATGCTGGCTCGCGGTGAGCTGCAGACCATCGGTGCGACGACGCTGGACGAATACCGGAAGTACCTCGAGAAGGACGCCGCTCTCGAGCGTCGTTTCCAGCCGATCCAGGTTCCGGAGCCGACGATCGCGGTCGCGATCGAGATGCTCAAGGGCATCCGCGACCGTTACGAGGCCCACCACCGGGTCACGATCACCGACGAGGCCCTGGTCGCTGCGGTCACCATGGCCGACCGCTACATCTCCGACCGGTTCCTGCCGGACAAGGCGATCGACCTGATCGACGAGGCCGGCTCGCGCCTGCGCATCCGCCGGATGACGGCCCCCGCCGACCTGCGGGAGTACGACGACAAGATCGCCGACGTGCGCCAGCGCAAGGAGGCCGCGATCGACGGCCAGGACTTCGAGGCGGCGGCCCGTCTGCGCGATGAGGAGAAGCAGCTCATCGCCAAGAAGGCCGAGCGTGAGAAGGCTTGGCGTGCCGGCGACATGGACGAGGTCGCCGAGGTGGATGAGGAGCTCATCGCCGAGGTCCTCGCCGTCGCGACCGGGATCCCGATCGTGCAGGTCAACGAGGAGGAGTCCGCGCGACTGCTGCGTATGGAGGACGAGCTCCACAAGCGCGTCATCGGCCAGGACGAGGCGGTCAAGGCCCTGTCCCGTGCCATCCGACGCACCCGTGCCGGCCTGAAGGACCCGAAGCGCCCCGGCGGTTCGTTCATCTTCGCCGGTCCCTCCGGTGTCGGTAAGACCTGGCTGTCCAAGACGCTCGCCGAGTTCCTCTTCGGCGACGAGGACGCGCTGATCCAGCTCGACATGTCGGAGTTCGGCGAGAAGCACACCGTCTCGCGGCTCTTCGGTTCGCCTCCGGGCTACGTCGGCTACGAGGAGGGTGGCCAGCTCACCGAGAAGGTGCGCCGCAAGCCGTTCTCCGTGGTCCTCTTCGACGAGGTCGAGAAGGCCCACCCGGACATCTTCAACTCGCTGCTGCAGATCCTGGAGGAAGGTCGCCTGACCGACTCCCAGGGCCGCGTGGTCGACTTCAAGAACACCGTCATCATCATGACCACCAACCTCGGCACGAGGGACATCGCGAAGTCGGTCAACCTGGGCTTCTCCCAGGCCAGCGACGCCGCGGGCTCCTACGACCGGATGAAGGCCAAGGTCTCCGACGAGCTCAAGCAGCACTTCCGGCCTGAGTTCCTCAACCGTGTCGACGAGGTCATCGTGTTCCCGCCGCTGTCGCAGGAGCAGATCATCGCGATGGTCGACAACATGATCGCGGCCGTCGAGATCCGTCTCAAGGACCGCGACATGGGCATCGAGCTCACCACGGCGGCGAAGAAGGTGCTCGCCGAGCGCGGCTTCGACCCGGTCCTGGGTGCTCGACCGCTGCGCCGCACGGTCCAGCGCGAGCTCGAGGACGTGCTCGCCGAGAAGATGCTCTACGGCGACATCGGCCCCGGTGAGATCGTGCTGGTCGACGTCGACGGCGAGGGTCCTGCCGCGCAGTTCACCTTCACGGGCCAGAAGCGCTCCGTCGTCCCGGACGTACCTCCGCTGGAGGGTGCGACCGTCTCCGATATCGAGCTCCCCGACCAGGACGAGCCGACCAACATCGAGAAGCCCATGCCGGATTCCGAGTAGTCCGACAAAAGCAACAAAGCAGCGCCCCGGCCGTAGTGGCCGGGGCGCTGCCTTTTCCGAGTAGGCAGAATTGGCGGCCGAGTCGTTAGTTGTGGCGGACGAAAGTAGAGTTTCGTCCGCCATTTCTGCGGTTTCGGCGGCTGGTTAGGGGAGGGCGAAGAAGTCCGGTTCCACCTCGGTGGCCAGATTGTCTTTCAGGAGGCCTTCCAGGGCACGTTGTCGCTGGGTTTCGTCGGACCAGACGACGTCGAGACGGCTGCGGTGGACGGGGGAGTCGGCGTCGCGGAGAACGGCCATCAGGCGGCCGCGGCACTGGCGGTCGGTGCCGGCCCAGGTCTGGACCTTACGAGGAGGGCCGTCGTATGCCGGGTGGCCGGCGGCGCGCCAGGCGCACTGGTCCGCGACCGGGCATCGGGCGCAGGACGGGTTGGCCGCGGTGCAGACGAGGGCGCCGAGCTCCATGACCGCGACCGACCAGGTGGCGGCGGTCGGCTCGTCCGGCGGGAGTACGCCGGCGGCGAGCTCGCGCTCGGCCTTGTTCACCGACTGTGCGGGGAACTCGACGCCGCTCAGCGTCCGGGCGAAGACGCGGCGTACGTTCGTGTCGAGGACCACGTGCCGCTTGCCGTAGGCGAAGGTCGCGATCGCGGCCGCGGTGTAGTCGCCGACACCGGGGAGCGCGATGAGCTCGTCGTAGGAGTCCGGCACCTCGCCGTCGTGATCCCCGACGATCGCGGTGGCGGCCGCGTGCAGCCGCAGGGCCCGGCGGGGGTAGCCGAGGCGGCCCCAGGCGCGTACGGCCTCTCCGGTCGGCTCGGCGGCCAGGTCGGCCGGCGTCGGCCAGCGTTCCATCCAGGCCTCGTGGACCGGGAGTACGCGGGAGACCGGGGTCTGCTGGAGCATGAACTCGCTGACCATCACCGACCACGGAGTCGCGGTCGCGGAGCGCCATGGGAGGTCGCGGGCGTTGGCGTCGTACCAGTCCAGGACGGCGTCGTGGAGAACTGTCACACCCAGATTGTGCCGTGCGACAGGTATTGCCACGGAGTGGCACCCCGAAACCTGCACACCGAATCATTACGGTGTCGCCTATGGCCCGTGCGAGAAGGACTGGAGGACGGCTACCGGCCTCGGTCTACTGGCGCCGGCGGCTTGCGGTGTTCAGTATCGTCCTGCTCCTGATCGTCGGGATCTCGCGGTTCTTCATCAACGGTTCCGACGAGCCGGACGACACCGCAACGCCCGTGGCCGACGAACCGACGGCGACCGTGACGGTCACGCCGACACCCAGTGCGAAGCCGTCGAAGGAAGCAGGCAACGCGGGCGGCAACAAGCCCGACAAGCCCAAGAAGCCGCAGAGCAGCGCGCCGCCGGAGCCGACCGGCGAGTGCTCGCCCTCCGACATCGTCGTCGAGCCGGCCGTCACCGACGCCTACTCCTACGACAACGTCACCATCCCGCTGCAGCTGCGCACCGTGAAGTCGTCTGCGTGCACCTGGAAGCTGTCCGCGGACGCGCTCCAGGTGCGGATCTCGCAGAAGGGCGGCGACCTGGTCTGGTCGACGGTCGACTGCCCCAAGGCCGTGCCGACCAGGGAGATCGTCGCACGCCGCGACGTCGTCACCACGCTGCCCCTGACCTGGAGCGGCCGACGTGTCGTCGCGGGCGAGTGCACCGGTCACGGCCCGTGGGTGAAGCCGAACTTCTTCGTGATCGTCGCCGCCGCCCTCGGTGGCGAACCGTCATCGGCCACCTTCGGCCTCTACAAGCCGGGCACCGCCCTGTCGCGTACGGAACCCGACTCCCCGGCCAACTAGCCGCCGAGGCGTCACCCCCGTCGGCCGAGACGTCACCTGCGTCGGCCGAGACGTCGCTCGCGTCGGCCGAGACGCCACTGGCTGCCGACTCGGCCGACGTACCTGACGTTTCGGCCGACCTGGCTGACGCCTCGGCAGGGTCAGACGTAGCGCTCGAGGATGGTGGACTCGGCGAGGCGGGAGAGGCCTTCGCGTACGGAGCGGGCGCGGAGCTCGCCGACGCCTTCGACGGCCTGGAGGTCGTCGACGCTGGCGGAGAGGAGCTTCTGGAGTGTGCCGAAGTGGTCGACGAGGCGGTCGACGACGGCGGGTGGGAGGCGGGGGACCTTGGCGAGGAGGCGGTAGCCGCGTGGGGCTACGGCGCCATCCAACGCGTCCGAGGTGGTCAGGCCCAGGACCCGGGCGGTGGCGGCGGGGTCGACGAGCTCGGCGGAGTTGAGCGCCTCGAGCTCGGCCAGCAGCTCCTCGGGCGAACGCGCGCGCCTGCCGCGGGGGAGGTAGTCGCGGATGACCATCTCGCGCTCGGCGTCGACGCCGGTGATGAGCTCCTCGAGCTGGAGGGACAGCAGCCGGCCGTCGGTGCCGAGCTCGAGCACGTAGTCCTCGATCTCGCGGGCGATGCGGGTGACCATCTCCAGACGCTGGGCGACGACGGCCACGTCGCGCACGGTCACCAGATCCTCGATCTCGAGCGCCGACAGGGTCGAGGCCACCTCGTCGAGGCGCAGCTTGTAGCGCTCCAGGGTCGCCAGCGCCTGGTTGGCGCGGGAGAGGATCTGGCCGGAGTCCTCCAGGACGTGGCGGGTCTCCCCGACGTACGCAGCGATGATCTGCATCGACTGGGACACCGAGATCACCGGGTGACCGGTCTGCTTCGCGACCCGGTCGGCGGTGCGGTGCCGGGTGCCGGTCTCGGTCGAGGGGATGGTGTGGTCGGGCATCAGGTGGACGGCGGCCTGCACGATGCGGCTCAGCGAGTCGTCGACGATGATCGCCCCGTCCATCTTGGCGAGCTCACGCAGGCCGGTGGAGGTGAACGGCACCTCGAGGGTGAAGCCACCGGTCGCTATCTCATCGACCATCTTGTCGTGACCGAGCACGATCAGCGCGCCGGTGCGGCCGCGAAGGATGCGTTCGAGCCCGTCACGCAGCGGTGTCCCGGGCGCGATCAGAGCGAGCGTCTCGCGCAGTCGGATGGAGTCCGCGGTGCGGTCGGCGGGCACGGGATTCCTTTCGGAGTGGGATGGGGTGATTCTAGCCGTGGATCCAACCGTAACGCCGAGAACGTTCGGCCACGAGTCACCAAGCCGATCACACCAAGCGTAGGAATTCCAGCGCGGCACTGATGCTGTGCACCTCAAAGACACGCATCCCGTCGACTTCGCGCTCATTCGGACGGTTGGGCACTGGCGCCCCTGGGTCCGCCGGGACGACGGCGACGGTGAACCCGAGCCGCGCAGCCTCGGAGAGTCGCTGGTCGAGATCTCGCACCCGACGCAGCTCGCCGGCGAGACCGATCTCGCCGAGCGCGACCACCCCGCGTGGCGTCGGTGTGCCGGTGTGGCTCGAGGCGACCGCGAGCGCCATGGCCAGGTCGGCGGCCGGATCGCTGATCCGGGCCCCGCCGACGGTCGAGGCGAACACGTCGCGACCGGAGAGGCCGACCTTCGCGTGCCGTTGCAGCACGGCGAGGATCATCGCGAGCCGGGAGCCGTCCAACCCCGAGGTCGTACGCTTCGCCCGTTCCTCCGCGCCCAGCACGGTCAGCGCCTGGATCTCGGCGAGCAGCGGCCGGCGACCCTCCATCGTCACGGTGACGCACGTGCCGGGGACCGAGACGTGATGGGTCTCCACGAAGAGTCCCGAGGGGTCGGTGACCGCCACGATGCCGTCCGAGGACAGGTCGAAGCAGCCCACCTCGTCGACCGGGCCGAAGCGGTTCTTCATCGCCCGCACCATCCGGAACCGTGAGTCGCGCGCGCCCTCGAAGTGGAGGACCACGTCGACCAGGTGCTCCAGCACCCGCGGCCCGGCGATCGCCCCGTCCTTGGTCACGTGGCCGACCACGACGGTCGTGATGTTGCGGGTCTTGGCCACCCGGATCAGCGCCGCCGCCACCTCGCGCACCTGGGTCACGCCACCGGGAACGCCTTCGACGCCGGAGGCGCCGATGGTCTGCACGGAGTCGACCACGATCAGGTCGGGCCGGGTCTCCTCGATGTGGGTGAGCACGGCACCGAGATCCGTCTCGGCGGCGAGGTAGAGCTCGTCCTGGATCGCGTTGGTCCGGTCGGCCCGGAGACGCACCTGCGAGGCGGACTCCTCGCCGGTCACGTACAGCGCCCGGCGCCCGTAGCGAGCCGTCTGTGCCGCCACCTCCAGCAGCAGCGTCGACTTCCCGACACCCGGCTCGCCGGCCAGCAGGATCGCCGCTCCCGGCACCAGCCCGCCGCCGAGGACCCGGTCGAGCTCCGGCACTCCCGACGTACGCCGTTCCGACTCGGTCACCGACACGGTCCCGATCGGCACCGCCGCGGTCGAGACGGGGGCCGCCTGCGTACGTCCGATCGGGGTGGCCGCCTCGGCGACCGAACCCCACGCCTGGCACTCGCCACAGCGACCGACCCACTTCCCGGTCTCCCAGCCGCACTCGGAGCAGCGGTAGGTGGCGCGTTTGGACGAACGAGCGGTAGCCATGGCCAGCAACCTAGAGCACGGCACCGACATTCGAGCCTGCGTCGCCGCGAGGAACGAGCGGGGGCGCAACGGGAGAAGGTCGAGCGAGCGCAGCCGGGTGAGCGAAGCGAACCCGCGAAGCGGGTCGAGACCGACATAGGGGCGAAAGCATCCCAAGCGACCAGCAGTCGTTACCATGGCTTGGAACGATCCAGAGTTCCACGTCGGCATCAAGGGAGGCAGAGCGTGGCGGTGCCGCGTTCCGGCGGTCATATCTCGGCCGCTCCGCCGACGCTGGCGGACGTCGCTGAGCTGGCCGGCGTGTCCCGCCAGACGGTCTCCAACGCGGTCAACAACCCCGATCTGCTGCGCGCCGACACCTTGGCCAGGGTGCAGGACGCGATCGACAAGCTGGGCTACCAGCCCAACCGCGCCGCCCGGAGCCTCCGGACCAGAGCGAGCCATCTGATCGGCCTGCGGATGCCCGCCCTCCAGGAGGGCACGGCCAACGCGATGATGGACCGGTTCGTGCACACCTTCGTCGAGGCCGCGGCCGAGACCGGCTACCACGTACTCCTCTTCTACGGTGACCCCGCCGACCCGCTCGACGGCTACGACGAGCTGCTCCGGTCGACCGCGGTCGACGCGTTCGTCGTGACCGACACCCACCTCGGCGGACAGCAGACGACCTGGCTGCAGTCCCGGCGAGCAAGATTCGTCTCCTTCGGGCGTCCGTGGACCCAGCCCGACGCCAAGCATCCCTGGGTCGACGTCGACCTCGCCTACGGCGCCGAGATCGCCACGGAGCACCTGATCGAGCGCGGTCACTCGAAGATCGCCTGGATCGGCTGGCACAAGGACTCGCTCCTCGGTGAGGAGCGACGAAGCGGCTGGATCCACGCGATGCACACCCACGGCCTCTCGACCACCGGCCTGGCCTCGCGCACCGAGGACTCGATCGGCTCGGGCAAGGCCGCCGCCGACGCGATCCTCGACGAGACCGAGCCCACCGCGCTCGTCTGCGCCTCCGACACGCTCGCGATGGGCGTGCTCCACTCCCTGTTCGAAAGAAGGCTCCGCCTCGGTGAGGACATCGCGGTCGTGGGCTTCGACGACTCCCAGGTCGCGCAGACGGTGCCGCCGGGCATCACGTCCGTACGTCCTCCGCTTGAGGAGGCCGCGCGCGAGCTGGTCAAGGCGCTCGAGGAGCTGCTCGCCACCCCGTCCTACGCCGCGCCCGGCGTGATGCTGAAACCCGTCCTGACGGTGCGAGGGTCTTCATAGAAGAGCCGATCCGCGCGACGATGGCCTCATGGGAACTGAGAACATCGTCGTCATCGGTGCTGGTCTCGCGGCGGTCAGCGCCATCGAAGCGCTTCGCGACGAGGGGTACGCCGGCAGCCTGACCCTGGTGGGGAAGGAGCCGGAGCTGCCCTACGAACGACCGCAGCTCTCCAAGGACTTCCTCTCCGGCGCCAAGGAGTTCAAGCTCTCCCACGACGAGGCGTGGTTCGCCGAGAAGGACGTCACCGTCCTCACCGGCACCACCGCGACCGCCCTGAACCTGGACGCTGGGACCGTCACGCTCGACAACGGCGATGAGCTCTCCTTCGGAACGCTGCTCCTGGCGACCGGCGCCGAGCCGAAGACGCCCCCGATCCCCGGCATCGTGAATGCGACGACCCTCCGCACCGTCGAGGACGCCCGCCGTCTCAAGGACGCGATCGACCCCGGCACCAGGGTCGTCGCGGTCGGTGGTGGCTGGATCGGGCTCGAGGTCGCCGCTTCGGTGACCGCGCTCGGCGGGAAGGCGGTCGTGCTCGAGGCGGCCGCGCAGCCGCTCCTCAACGTCCTCGGCCCGGTCCTCGCCGAGCATGTCGCCGACCTCCACGTCCGCCATGGCGTCGAGATCCACTCCGGGACGACCGTCGAGTCGATCGAGCCGGGAGCCGTACGCACCAGCGAAGGCGAGATCCCCGCCGACATCGTCCTGGTCGCGGTCGGTGCGGCACCGGCCACGGCGCTGGCTGCTGACGCCGGCCTCGAGGTCGGCGACGGCATCGTGGTCGACGAGCGGCTGCGTACGTCTGATCCTCGGGTCTTCGCGGCGGGCGACGTCGCGCTCGCGAAGCACACCGTGCTCGGCCCGCTGCGGGTCGAGCACTGGGACAACGCGATCAAGCAGGGCCGGCTGGCGGCCCGGTCGATGCTGGGCAAGGACGGCGCCTACGACTGGCAGCCCTACTTCTTCACCGACCAGTTCGAGTTCTCGATGGAGTACGTCGGCCGTTCCGCGCCCGAGGACGAGGTGCTGCTCCGTGGCGACACCGAGGGTGACGAGTTCATCGCCTACTGGCAGCGCGGCCGGACCGTCACCGCCGGGATGAACGTCGGGATCTGGGACGTCAACGACAGGCTCCGCGAGCTGGTCGGGACCGATGCCGATCCCGACCAGCTCACCGATCTGTCCTGATCAGGGCCTCAGAAGCACTGCGAGGCGCTGTGGAACACGCTCGACTGGATGCCGAGGTGGATGTGGTCGCTGTGGTCGGGGTAGCCCGGCCCGAGCACCTGCGGGAACGACTGGCGTGAGGCACGCGCGATGCCGCACATGGTCGTCGCGCTGCTGCCGGGCACCAGATCCATGGCCCGGCCGTAGAGGTGGTTGCTGTTGGAGGCGCCGCCGACGGCGTCGTTGCACGCCCTCGAGCGGTAGGCCGAGGTCACCCGCAGCGGGTTGTCGCCGAGCCGGTGCCGGATGGCCTCGGCCCGCCACATCGCCTGCATGAGGTTGGCCTTGACCTGGGCGACCGTCACCCCGGAGATCGGCGTGGGCCAGCCGCCGTAGCAGACGTCGTCGACCTCGCTCCAGGCGAAGTGGATCGGGGTGCAGTCGTCGTCCTGGAGTGCGTAGATCTTGTTGAACGTGTTCGTCCCCGCGACCCCGTCGGCCGAGAGGCCGTAGGCGGCCTGGAAGTTGCGGACCGCGGTGGTCGTCGCCGGGCCGTAGGACCCGTCGATCGAGAAGATCGTGCCGGAGGCCGCCCATCCGGCGACGCGGATCTGCAGCTGGGTGACCGCGTTGCCCGTGGACCCCTGCTGCAGGGTGCCGCTCCAGGTGTAGCAGGCGTCGGCGTGGGCGGGGGCGGCCGTGGAGGTGATGGCGACCAGGCTGGTCGCCAACGTGACGAGGAGAGAACCGATGACCGTGCCGAGGCGACGCCCGGGACGTGATGTGAGGCGCATCTGTGGAGCTCCTTATCTTTCCGAGAGGTCCGAGAGGACCCGAGTCGCTCCCTAGAGTGGCCTTCTTTGACGTCGTGTACTTGGATTTCGCGTGAATGTAATCACCAGGGAATGAGGCCGGCGTCCTCGAAGTAACCGCCGGTCGGGCCGTCGTCGGGCAGGGTCGCGAGGCTGATCGCGATCCGGGCGCCCTCCTCGGGAGTGCGTACGCCGCGGAAGCCGTTCAGGTCGGTGGCCACGAACCCGGGGCAGCCGAGGTTGATCAGGATGTTCGTGTCACGCAGCTCCTTGGCGTACTGGATCGTGACGGCGTTGAGGTAGGTCTTCGTCGGGCTGTACGCCCCCGAGATCGGCCCCACGGCCAGCGGGTCGTCCGACGCCGTCTGCCGGGCGAGGGAGCCGACGCCGCTCGACATGTTGACGATCCGCGGCGAGGCGGAGCGCCGGAGCAGCGGCAGCATCGCGTTGATGACCCGGACCACTCCGAAGACGTTGGTCTCGACCGCGACCCGCATCTGGTCGATCGAGACCTCGGTCGGGTTCTGCGGCATGCCGCCGGTGACACCGGCGTTGTTGACGAGTACGTCCAGGCGGCCGTGCTCCTCCTCGATCAGCCGGGCCGCGGCCGCGACGCCGGCGTCGTCGGTCACGTCCAACGGCACCCCGAAGGCGTCGACGCCGTTGGCCCGCAGCTTCTCCACCGCGGCCTCCCTGCGGCCGTCGTCGCGGGCGCCGACACCGACCTTCCAGCCGCGTGCGCCGAGGCCCGCGGCGATCTCGTAGCCGATTCCCTTGTTGGCGCCGGTGACCAGCGCGATCGTCTTTTCGCTCATGTCGTCCAGCCTGGCCAGCGACCGCGGAACACTCCAATATCACCTCGGTGGCCGCCTATACCGCTCAGGTATGTTTCCTGGTCGGAGTAGGGTTGAAGCCATGGAGACCCGGGAGCTTCGCTACTTCGTCGCGGTCGCCGAGGAGTTGCACTTCAGCCGCGCGGCGGCGCGTCTCGGGATCGCCCAGCCGCCGCTGTCGCGCGCGATCAGCCAGCTCGAGCGACGCCTCGGTGGGCCGCTTCTGGAGCGCAACAGCCGCGGCGTCTCGCTGACCGATGCCGGCCGGGTGCTCCTGGCCGAGGCTCGGACCGCGCTCGACGCGGTCGATGCCGCCGAGCGCCGCACCCGCCGGGCCGCGGGAAGCGACGACGAGCCCGGGCTGGTCCTCGTCTCGAAGGCCGGCGCCGCGACCGAGCTGCTGACCAAGCTGCTGGACGCGTACGCCGCCGAGCCCGGTTCGGTGAAGGTCGAGGTCACCCTCTGCGGCATCGGAGAGCAGGGGCCGCACCTGCGCGACGGCCGTGCCGACGTGGCACTCCTGCATCGGCCCTTCGACTCGACCGACGGGCTCGACAGCGAGGACCTGGTCACCGAGGGACAGGTCGCGGTGCTGCCCTCCGGCCATCCGTGGGCGACCCGTTCACACCTGCGGCTGCCCGACCTCGACGACATCCCCGACGTCCCGCCGATGCGCTGGCCGTCGGGCGGCAAGACCGGCGGTGCCGGTCCGGAGGTCCGCGACTCGACGCAGCTCTACCAGCTGATCGGGCTCGGCCGGGCGTACGCGGTCCTGCCGGAGTCCGCGCGTGCCGAGCAGCACCACGGCATCGCCACCGTCCCGGTACTCGACGCTCCCGAGGTCACCACGGTCATCGCCTGGCCGCCGCACAGCCGCTCGCTCGCCCTGGCCGCCCTCGTCCGGACCGCGACCCGGCTCTAGCCCTGCTGATCAGAAGGTCTTCCGCCAGAGGTTGACGGCGTAGTCGACGTACGTCCCCTCGTGCTCCGCCAGGATCGCGGCGGCCGTGGCGGGGTCGAACTCGATGCGTACGACCGACTCCAGGTCCGCGCGGGAGGCGAACGACCAGTCCATCTCGACGGGGACCCGCGTCCAGCCGTGCATCGACCAGAACCGCTCCTGCTCCTCCGGCGGCGGGACCTTCGGGTAGCCGCGGCGGAACCACGCGCCGAAGCTCGACCGGGAGCCGTCGTTGTCGATCACCATCGCCACACCGCCGCGTCGCATCACCCGGTCGAGCTCGCCCAGCCCCGGCTCGGAGCCCGGGCCGAAGAAGTAGGCCCAGCGGGCGTGCATCACGTCGACGGAGGCCGACGGCAGCGGGAGCTGCTGCGCGATCCCGTTGTGGACGGTGACGTTCGGGAGTCGCTTCGTACGCCGCCGGGCCAACGTCACCAGATCCGGATGGGGCTCGATGCCGGTGACGCTGCGGGCGGTCTCGGCGAACTTCGGCAGGTAGAAGCCGGTCCCGCAGCCCAGGTCGAGCACGTCGCGCTCGGCCCACGGCGCGGTCTCGGCCATGGCGGCCCAGAGCCGCCCGTGCGGGTCGAGGGCGCGGTTCTCGATCTCGTACGTCGCGGTGTGGTTCCAGATGTTCGGGCTCGGGATCGCGCCCGTCGCCCCGGGCAGGTCGACCCTGCTCAGATCCGAACCTCGCCGCGCGGCGTCACGAACTTGGCGGCCAGCAGGCCGGGGGTACCGTGCTCGGCGACCCAGTCGATGTGGACGTTCTCGGCGGGCTTGCCGGTCCACGGGTCGACCCGCTCCTTCAGCTCATCGCCGAGGTAGTCCTTGACCCGCTCGGGGTCGCCGGAGATCTCCAGGTCGGTGAGGGTGATGTCGGAGCCGGCGTTGCCGGGGTGGAGGTCGGGAGTCTCCCACTTGATGAAGTAGGGGAGCTGCGGGTCGGCGATCAGGCCGTTGATGCCGATCTGCTGCCAGTGGAGCTCGCGACCGTCGGGGAGGTGACGGTTGCCGGGAACCGCCTTGCGGCCGAGCCGCTCCTCGATCGGGGTCATGTCGTCGACGCCGATCACGAAGCCGATCCAGCCGCCACCCAGGGCGGAGCGGGCCTTGACGGCCTGCCCGAACGGGGCCTTGTCGCTGGCCGGGTGCTCGAGTGCCTCGACGACCTCGAGGTAGAGGCCGCCGCGCATCGGGAGGATGTAGTTGCGGGTGCCGAAGCGGGGGTGCACGCCGCCGTCGACGAACTCCTGGCCGAGCAGCTCGCCGAGCTGCTTGGCGGTCTGTACCAAGCCATCGGGTCCTGCAGCGTACGAAACATGGTCCAGGCGCATGTAACGATTCTGAACTCTCGCTGAGAGAGAGACCAATCCAGGGTCACTATCTCTTGATGTCGAGATACACCCTGGGGTTCTGTCTCGGTCAGCGCGGGCTGGCGGGATGGAGGGCCAGGGCCGACCTCGACCGGATGTGCGCCTCGCAATGGCGGACGAGCTCGGCGTACGCCGCCTTGCCCATCAGCTCGGTCAGCTCGGCCTGGTTGGTGAGGTAGACGGGCTCCACGGCCACGTGGGCCTCGGTGTTGCCGGAGCAGTACCAGTCCAGGTCATGGCCGCCCGGACCCCAGCCGCGCCGGTCGTACTCCGTGATCGTCACCTCGGTGTAGGTCGTCCCGTCGGTGAGCTCGACGTCGCGGAACGTACGCCGGATCGGCAGCTGCCAGCACACGTCCGGCTTCGTCTCGAAGTGCTCGCGGCCCTCGGCCTGGGCGAGGATATGGAGCGCGCAGCCGGCGCCGCCGGGGAAGTCAGGGCGGTTGGCCAGCACGCACGACTCCTGCCCACGGAAGTCGCTCACCCGGGTCTTGCGCTCGCCCTCGTCGTCGAGCTCGACCCAGTCGTCGGTCTGCACCTCGCGACCGGGGTGCTGCTCCCACAGGTCAGGGGTCAGCTTGCCGACGAACCCCGCCGTCCGGGCCTCGTCCTCCTCGTCCGCGAAGTGCGCTCCCAGCGTGCAGCACCCCACGTCCGGCGAGCTCGTGAACATCCCCGGGCAGCCGTTGCCGAAGATGCAGGAGTACGCCGACGTCAACCAGGTCAGGTCACATCGCATCCGCTCGTCGGTGTCGTCGGGATTGACGAACTCCACCCACGCACGCGGGAAATCCAGGGGTACCTCAGGCACCTCGCAAGCCTACGTTGCCGAGAGCACGCAGCCAGCATGGCTGCGCTCTGAGTACGCGACGCCGGTAACGTCGGTCTGCGCATCCTCAGGCGTACCAGACGTAGATTGGGCGCGCAGTCCGCATGTGAGGCGGCGTAAGGAGTCCTCGTGAGTCGAGTGGTCGCATTGTCGTGGGCAGACGTTGACCACCTGAGGTGGGGAGAAGTCGCGGCATTCAACGTCCATAAGGCCGATCTGACGGCTGCTGGGCTCACGTTCGAACTCGTGGATTTCGATGGTCTTCAGGTCGAAGTCGCTGCCTTTCAAGTGGCGTCGGGTGAGGTCGCGATGATCGGTAGCGGCGACAACTCACCCAGCCTTCTCAGCCTCGCGGTCGCTGCCGATGCAGTCTCGACCCCAGAGGACTTCATGGTTGCTCTTGGCGTCGGGTTCGAATGGTCGGAGTGGCAGCCCTTGCGTTGACTCCGCTACTGAAGTGCCTGGGTGACTGCTGAGCCTGAGGTGCGGACGGCTACGGCAGAGGGTCCAGCTTTGTGAAACTTTCACAAGGCTGGCGTCGATGGGTGCTCTACTACGAAGGCGATCAGTCTCAGGATCGCCCACTGGCTGCAAGCCGAGCGAAGGGTGTCGTGATGGGCGTCGAATCCGCCGTGTATCAGCTTGTTCCTGCCGCCGGAACCTCTGATGCGTACGTCTCAGCTCTGCTGGACATCGGTGCTGAGAGGCGAGGAGAGCATTACCTGGTGCTGCGAGGGCGGTGTCATTGGATCGACCCGGAGGTCGACATGCCTGCCCCCTCGGTTGGGATACGAGTGTCGTTCACCAACCCGGCTGATGTTGTCTCCGAGATTAGTCAACTGTTCGACGCCTTCGCCCGTGTGGGCACGGCGAAGATCTTCGACCCCACGGGGAAGAGGCGATTCGGCATCGAAGACGGCACGTTGGTTGAGGAGTTGCTCGCGGACTTCGTTCGCCGGCGCGAGGTGTTTCAGCGGTACTTCGGGCCATTCGAGGCTGCTGTCAGTGCCCAAGACGTCTTCAGACTGATGCGCGAACGCTCGGCAGACTCCTGACGTGATTAGGCCCACGGACCGAGCTTCTCGGGGTTGCGTACGGCCCAGATGCGGGTGATGCGACCGTCGGCGATGTCGAAGGCGTAGACGGAGATGGTGGCGCCGTCGAGCTGTCCGATCAGGCCGGGCTGACCGTTGACCACGCATTCCTGCAGCGTCACCGCCGGGGCGCGGCCGGCGATCTCCATCCAGGCGTCGGCGATCCGCTCGGCGCCGCTGATCGGTTCGAGGAAGGCCAGGGCCAGGCCGCCGCCGTCGGCGGTGGCGACCGCCGACGGGTCGAGGAGTCCGACGAGAGCCTCGATGTCGCGGGACTCCCACGCCTCCTTGAAGCCTCGGACCAGGTCGGCACGCTCGGCGATCGACGGGTCCCGGGAGGTGTCGATGCGGCGGCGTGCGCTGGAGGCGAGCTGGCGACAGGCGGCCGGAGTGCGTCCGACGACGTCGGCGATCTCGTTGAAGGTGTAGCGGAAGATGTCGTGCAGGACGAAGGAGACCCGCTCGGCGGGGGTCATCGAGTCGAGCACCACCAGGAAGGCCATGCTGATCGACTCGTCGAGGGTGACCCGGTCGGCGGGGTCGGCAGGCGCCGACTCGGTTCCGTCGAGCCAGCCGCCGGGCACCGGCTCCGGGATCCAGTCGCCGACGTACTGCTCCCGCCGGGCGCGCGCCGAGCCGAGCAGATCGAGGCAGATCCGGCTGGCGACCGTCGTCATCCAGGCGCCGGGGTTCTCGATCGCGTCCCGTTGCCGGTCGGAGAGGGCGTACCAGCGGGTGTAGGTCTCCTGCGTCACGTCCTCGGCCTCGGCGAGCGAGCCGAGCAGACGGTAGGCGAGGTTGATCAGCTGGCGGCGTTCGCCGATCACCTCGGCGAGGTGCGGGTCGGTCATGGCGGCTCCTTCGGTCTGCATGTCTACAACCGATCCGACGAAACAGCGACCCGATCTGTGAGACCCGCCTGACATTCCGTACGCCTGCTTCGTCGGAGGGGCGACAGACCCACGACAGCTACAAAGGACTCCGGAACATGATCAAGATCGGCATCATCCTCGGCAGCACCCGTCCCAACCGCAACGGCTCGCAGGTCGCCCACTGGGTCCATGACCTCGCCTCCCGCCGTGACGACGCGACCTTCGAGCTCATCGATCTGCGCGACCATCCGCTCCCGCACCTGGACGAGGCCGTGCCGCCGATGTTCGGGCCCTCGGCCAACCAGCACACCCGCGACTGGGCCGAGCGGATCGCCCCGTTCGACGGGTTCGTGATCGTCACTCCGGAGTACAACGGCGGCATGCCCGGGGTCCTGAAGAACGCCATCGACCACGCCTGCGCGGAGTGGACGAACAAGGCGGTCGGGTTCGTCTCGTACGGGGTCAGCGGCGGCGCTCGCGCGGTCGCCCAGCTGCGTACGGTGTGCGGCACGCTGGGCATGGCCGATGTGAGCCGTCCGGTGGAGCTCTCGCTGTTCACCGACTTCGAGAACCACACCACCTTCGTGCCCGGCGACCGGCACGCAGTCGCGCTGACCGCCACGCTCGACCAGGTCGTCTCGTGGAGCACTGTGCTCGCGCCGCTGCGCGAGGACACCCTCGTCGGCGCCGAGGCAGGTCGGTCATGAGCGCGGTCGCCGCGGAGGAGGCCGCGATCCGGCAGCAGATCGGGAAGGTCATCGAGGGGCTGCGCACCAAGGATCTCGACGTCCTCCGGGAGCCGTACGCCCCCGACGTGGTCTCCTTCGACGTCGAGCCGCCGCTCCAGCACGTCGGGATCGACGCGAAGCTCGCGAACTGGGCGAGGGTCTTCGAGGTCTTCGAGAAGGTGGACTACGAGCTCCGGGACCTGACCCTCACCATCGGTGGGGACGTGGCGTTCGGGTACGCCTTCGGCCGGCTCAGCGGAACCATGAAGAACGGGGTCGCGACGACCGGGATGTGGGTCCGGGTCACCTACGGGCTGCGCCGGATCGACGGCATCTGGAGGATCGTCCACGACCAGGTCTCGGTGCCGTTCGACATCCTCAGCGGCACCGGGGTGACAGACCTCGAACCGTGACGGAGATGACGTCTCGGGGATTCCGGACGGGCGGGGCCGGCGGCGTACTCTTGTAGGTGCGAAGCGACTGCTTCGTATCCATCGTGTATCACCTCGCGCTGGCCCCGCCGGCGGACCAAGGCGGCACAGAGCCGCGGTTCGCAGCGGGAGGTCGAAAGAGATGTCAGAGCAGCGCGAGCAGAGTCTGGTGCGCGCCGTCGGAGGGACGTACTTCCCGCTCGCGCTGGTCGCGCGGATGCCGTACGCGATGATGGTCGTCGGCGTGCTGACGCTGGTCGTCGCGGGCCGCGACTCGCTGGCGCTCGGGGGTCTGAACTCGGCGATGGTCGGGATCGGCGCCGCGACGTGCGGCCCGCTTCTCGGTGCCGCCGTCGACCGGTTCGGCCAGCGCCGTGTGCTGCTAGTGATCAGCGTCGCCAGCAGCGCGGCGCTGGGCGCGATGGCCTGGGTGGTCTACAGCCCGCTGCCGGACGCGGCCGTGCTCGCGGTGGCGTTCCTGGTCGGTGCGACCGCGCCTCAGATCGCGCCGCTGTCGCGGTCCCGGCTGGTGGCGATCATCTCGGCGTGCATCGCGCCGGCACGCCGCGTCCGGGTGCTCGACTCGACGATGGCCTACGAGTCGGCGGCCGACGAGATCGTCTTCATCGTCGGCCCGGTCGTCGCGGGCGTCCTCGCCGTCGCGATCGACCCGTGGGCCCCGGTCGTCGCCGCGGCCGCCCTCACCCTCGTCTTCGTCTCCGCCTTCGCGCTCCACCCCAGCGCCGAGTCGGCGCAGGCCGCTGCCGGACGTACGCCGGCTGCAGGCTCCGTGCGAGAGCTCGCCCGTCCGGGTGTGGTCGTCATCGTGGTCGGCATCCTCGGCGTCGGCCTCTTCTTCGGCTCGATGCTCACCTCGCTGACCGCGTTCATGGGCGACCACGGGCGTCCCGAGGAGGCGGGCCTGGTCTACGCCGCGATGGGCGTCGGGTCGGCCGCGCTGGCGCTCGGCGTCGCCCTCTTCCCGGCGGGCTTCACCTCGGCCGCGCGCTGGCTGGTCTTCGGCGGGGTCATGCTCGTCGGCGCGCTGGCGCTGCCCGGGGTGTCCTCGGTGACCGGGATGGTGCTCGCGCTGCTCGTCGTCGGCCTCGGGATCGGGCCGACCCTGGTCACCCAGTACGGCCTCGGTGCCCGTCGCAGCCCGGTCGGCCGGTCCGCCACCGTGATGACCATGCTCGGCTCCGCGGTGATCCTCGGCCAGTCGCTGGCCTCCGCGATCACCGGGAACGTCGCGGAGCGCTGGGGCACCGAGGCGGCGCTCGTCCTGCCGGCCGTCGCCGCGCTCGTGGTCGTCGTCGCCGGGGTCGTCAACGCCCGGATCGGAGAGCACTCCGCGCCCGTCACAGCCAGTCCCGAGCGCGCCACGGCTACGGCCGGCCGCTGAGCGCTTCAGCGACCCGTCGCTTCAGCGCGGGCAGGACGTCGGTGACGAACCACGGGTTGCGGGACTGCCAGCGGAAGTTCAGCGGTGAGGGGTGGACGAGCGGGAACCGATCCGGCAGATAGTCGCGGAAGCCGCGTACGCGCTCGGTCAGCGAGCTCTTCCCGCCGAGGTAGTGACGCTGCGCGTAGTCGCCGACGACCAGGCTGAGACTGACCTGTGGCATCAGCGACAGCAGGCGAGGGTGCCACCTCGGCGCGAAGTCGGGTCGCGGCGGCAGGTCGCCGGTCGCGCCCTTGCCGGGGTAGTAGAAGTCCATCGGCAGGATCGCGAAGGCCGCCGGGTCGCGGAAGGTGGCCTCGTCGACGCCGAGCCACTCGACGAGGCGCTGCCCGCTCGCGTCGTTCCAGGGAATCCCGCTCTGCTGAGCCTTGATGCCCGGCGCCTGACCGATGATCAGGCACCGGGCGTCCGGATGAGCCACGTAGAGCGGCTCGTATCCGGCCTCGACGGCCCACGCGTTGCTCGGATGGGCTGCGATCTCCCGGCGGATCCGGTCGAGTTCCTTCATGACGTCATCCTCCTGCGTATCTCTTGCTGGGAGAGGAGTTCCGCGTGGGGGACGGCGAGCCACTAAAGTCGAACCCATGCGTTTGGGAGTACTCGACATCGGATCGAACACGGGACACCTGCTCGTGGTCGACGCCCACGGCGGGGCGGCCCCGTTGCCGGCGTACTCCTTCAAGCAGCCGTTGCGGCTGGCTGAGCACCTCGACGAGGCCGGAGATGTGACCGAGGCCGGGATCGAGGCGCTGACGGCCTTCACCCGCGAATCGGTGGCGGTCGCGGAGGAGAAGGGCGTCTCGGAGATGTTGGCGTTCGCGACCTCGGCGGTACGCGATGCCGGCAACTCGCAGCAGGTGCTCGACCGCGTACATGCCGAGACCGGGGTCGAGATCGAGGTCCTGCCCGGCGACGACGAGGCGCGGCTGACCTTCCTGGCCGTACGCCGCTGGTTCGGCTGGTCCGCCGGACGGCTCGCCGTCTTCGACATCGGCGGCGGTTCGCTGGAGATCGCGGCCGGTCTCGACGAGCAGCCGTACGTCGCCTGGTCGCTGCCGCTGGGAGCCGGCCGGCTCGCGCGCAGCTACTTCGGTGACCGTCCGACGGAGGAGGAGATGCGGGAGCTGCGTAGGACGATCCGCGCCTCGATCGCCGAGGACGCGGGCAAGATACTGCGCGACGGCAAGCCGGACATGGCGGTGGCGACCTCGAAGACGTTCCGCTCGCTGGCACGCATCTGCGGAGCCGCGCCGAGCGGCGAGGGTCTGCGGGTGCGCCGCCAGCTGCCCTTGGCCGAGCTGCGCGAGTGGATCCCGAAGCTGCTGGAGATGTCGCTCGAGGAGCTCTCCGAGCTGCCCGGGGTCAGTCCGTCACGGGCCCATCAGATCGTGCCCGGTGCGCTGGTCGCCGAGGCGTGCCTCGACATCTTCGATCTGCCTGCGTTCGAGATCTGCCCGTGGGCGCTGCGTGAGGGCCTGATCCTCGACCGTCTCGACCACCTGTCCTTCATCGGCAGTTCCAATCCTGGAAGGTCCGACTAGGAGGCCCGCGATGATCTCGCTGTCGACGTCCTCTACCTTTCCCGAGTCGACCGCCCACGCCTTCGCGTACGCCGCGGAGGTGGGCTACGACGGGGTCGAGATCATGGTCGGCATCGACGCGCTGTCGCAGCAGACCCATGCGGTCAAGCAGCTCGCCGAGCACCACGGCCTGCCGATCGTCGCGATCCACGCGCCGACGCTGCTGTTCACCCAACAGGTGTGGGGCTTCGAGCCTTGGGGGAAGCTCGAGCGGTCGGCCGAGATGGCCACCGAGGTCGGTGCAGGGGTGGTGGTCGTACATCCGCCGTTCCGCTGGCAGCGCGAGTACGCGGCCGGGTTCGTGGAGGGGATCGCCACCCTGGAGCGCACGACCGGTCTGCGGTTCGCGGTCGAGAACATGTACCCGTGGCGGGCGGCCAAGCGCTCGACGCCGATGTACCTGCCCCACTGGGACCCCTCGACCGAGGAGTACGCCAACACCACCATCGATCTCTCCCACGCCGCGATCGCCGGCGACGACGTGATCGAGATGGCGAAGCGGCTCGGCCCGCGGCTGCGGCACATCCACCTCACCGATGGCACCGGCTCGGCCAAGGACGAGCATCTCGTCCCCGGCCGCGGCCACATGGGCGCCGACCGCTTCCTGCGCCATCTCGCCGCCTCCGGCTTCGACGGCGAGATCGTGCTGGAGATCAGCACCCGCCGCGCCCACTCCCGTGAGGAGCGCGTCGCCGACCTCCGCGAGTCGCTCGAGTTCGCGCGCAAGCACTTCCAGTCCTGATGCCACGCCTCGACCAGCGGCGGCGGCTCAGTCGCGGGCGGCGAGCCAGGACCAGGTGAGCGAGGTCAGGGCGAGGAGGAGGACCGCGGTGGCGACGCCCCACCAGCCGACGACGTACGCATAGCCCAGCAGCCAGCCGAAGAGGCTCGAGCCGCCGTAGTAGAAGAGGTTGTAGAGGGCGCTGGCCTGGGCCTTGCCGACCTTCGCGCGGGCGCCGACCCACCCCGACGCGACGCCGTGGGCACCGAAGAAGCCGGTGGTGAGGACGACGAGGCCGGTCAGGACCATCGCGAGGTTGTCGGGGAAGGTCATCACGACGCCGACGATCGTGATGACGACGCAGGTCAGCATGACCTTTCGCCGCCCGTGGGTGGCGGCCAGGCGGCCCGCGACCGACGAGGAGACGGTGCCACCGAGATAGGCGAAGAAGATCTGGCTCGAGATCGCCACCGGCAGCCCGAAGGGCTCGCGCTCGAGGCGGAACCCCAGATAGTTGTACGTCGCCACGAACCCGCCCATCAGCAGCGCTGCCTGCCCGTAGAGGACGAGCATGCCCGGGTCGCGGAGGTTGGCCAGCACCCCCTCGCGTACCGACGTCGTCGGCCTGCCGGCCGGTCGGACCCAGCCCTGCGCGCGCGGGATCAGGGTGATCGCGATGACCGCGGCGATCGCCGAGAGGACACCGCCGGCGGTGACGCCCAGGCGCCAGCCGCCGAGGTCGGCGAACGGGCCGGTGATGACCCGGCCGAGGAGACCGCCGACGGTGGTGCCGGAGATGTAGATGGCAGCGGCGAGGCTGACGTGGCGTACGTGGATCTCCTCGGCCAGATAGGCGACCGCGAGGGCGGGAACGCCGCCGAGCGCGAGACCTTCGAGGCTGCGCAGGACGAGGAGCGTGGTGAAGCCGGGGGCGAGCGGGGTGAGCAGGCCGAGGACGAGGGAGATCGAGAGCGCGATCTTCATCGCCGGCGCCCGGCCGATGCGGTCGGCGACCCACGACCAGCCGAGGACGCTGACCGCGAGGCCGAGGGTCGCGGTGGAGACGGTGAGCGCGGCGGAGGCCTCGTTGACCTCGAGCGCGTGCGCGACGGTCGGCAGGATGCCCTGGGTGGAGTACATCTGCCCGAAGGTCGCGATCCCGGCGGCGAAGAGGCCGATCAGGATCCGGCGGTAGCCGCTGCTCCCGGCATCGTGCCCGACCCAGGGGCGGGTCAGGGAGGCATCGACGGACATCGTTCTCACGGTAAAGCAGGTGTTGTGGGTGGGTGAAGCCACGGCGTACGTGAGATATCTCTACTCTGGGGGCGATGTCCGCGCTCTCCGATCGACTCTCGACGCGCCTCGTCGGCGTCGACGTGGCGCGGTGCCTGGCGTTGCTGGGGATGATGGCGACGCACGTGCTCGACCCGGTCGACGCGTCCGGGGAGCTGACCAGGATCCAGGCCGTCGCCGGGGGCCGGTCCGCGGCGCTCTTCGCGGTGCTCGCCGGGGTCAGCCTGGCGCTGATGACCGGGCGTCAGGAGCCTGTGCGGGGGCAGGTGCTCGCGAGCCGGTCGCTGGGACTGGTCGCGCGGGCCGTGCTGATCGGCGCGCTCGGGCTGGTGCTCGGGTCGCTCGGCACCAACATCGCGATCATCCTGACCTACTACGGGATGCTGTTCCTGCTCGCGATCCCGTTCCTCGGGCTGCGTGCGCGGTGGTTGTGGCTGCTCGGTGTGGTGTGGATCGTCGTCGGGCCGCTGTTGTCGCAGGTCGTCCGGCCTTTGCTGCCGGCGCGGCAGTTCTCCAGCCCGGATCCGGCCCAGCTGCTGGAGCCGGGTCGGCTGCTCGCCGAGCTGCTCTTCACCGGCTACTACCCGGCCGTCCCGTGGCTGGCGTACGTGCTGATCGGGATGGCCATCGGCCGGCTCGACCTACGCAACCGGCTCGTGGTCACGATGCTCTGGACCGGCGGCGTCATCATCTCCGTCTCGGCCACCTGGCTCTCGGACAGACTGGTCCGGCTGCCGTCGGTGGCCGAGGTGCTGCTGCGTACCTATCCCGGGCTGGACATCGACGGTGCGCTGACCGCGATGAGCCACGGTCTCTACGGGCAGACGCCGGTCGACGGTGGCTGGCAGTGGCTGCTGGTCGTGGCGCCGCACTCGACCACGCCGTTCGACCTCGCGCAGACGATCGGCAGCTCGATGTTCGTCATCGGGGCGTGCCAGATGATCGCGCTGCGGCTGCCGGACCGGTGGCGCACCGGGATGGCGGTGCTGTTCGGCGCCGGCACGATGACCCTCACCCTCTACACGCTGCATGTGGTGATGAAGACCGATGCCGTCTGGCCGCGGGAGACGCCCGACACGTACGTCTTCCATGTGCTGGTCGTGATGGGGATCGGCGCGCTCGTCACCGCGTGGGGTCGATCGGGGCCGCTCGAATGGCTCGTCGGGCGCCCCGCGGCCTGGCTGCGGAGGACGGAGCCCCGCCCCGAGCTGTCGTCGTCGGGTTAGCGTGCTTCCATGAGCACCACGGCACCGCGGCGAGGGCGCAGACCCGGTTCGCCGGACACGCGGGCGGCGATCCTGGCGGTGGCGCGGCAGCGCTTCGCGCAGCAGGGGTACGCCGCGACCTCCGTCCGCGGGATCGCGACCGCCGCCGGTGTCGACTCCGCTCTGGTGCACCACTACTTCGGTACCAAGGAGGACCTCTTCGTCGCCTCGCTGGAGCTGCGGGTCGATCCACGAGACGTCGTTCCCGTGATCGCCGCTGGTGGCCGCGACGAGGTGGGGGAGCGGCTCATACGCATGCTCCTGAGCATCTGGGACGACGAGGAGTCCCGGCTCCCGTTGATGGCGTTGATGCGCAGCGCTTTCGAACCGGAGGGGAAGGCGCTGGTGCCGGATGCCTTCGGCCGGCTGATCCTGGCGCCGGTCGGCGAGGCACTCGAGCTCGATGAACCCGAGCGGCGGATCACGTTGGTGGCCTCGCAGCTGGTCGGGCTCGTCGCGCTGCGCTACGTGGCCCGGATCGAGCCGCTCGCGTCGGCTCCGGTGGACACGCTGGTGGCCACGTACGCGCCGGTGGTCCAGGGCTATCTGACCGGGCCTTTGCCGTAGTCCTCTTGCGTGCTGTGCCCCGCCGTGCCACATTTCATCATGTGATGAATAACGTGGTGGAGGCATCCGGTCTCCGAGTCGTGCGCGGGAAGAAAGAGGTGCTCCACGGCCTCGACTTCTCGATCCGGGCAGGTGAGGTCACCGGCTTGCTCGGGCCGTCAGGGTGCGGCAAGACGACGCTGATGCGGGCCCTGGTCGGCGTACAGGCGAAGGTCACCGGCTCTCTCACCGTCCTCGGTCTGCCGGCGGGCTCGGCGGCGCTGCGCCCGCGGATCGGCTACGTCACGCAGGCGGCCAGCGTCTACGACGACCTGACGGTCGCCGAGAACCTGAGGTTCTTCACCCGGGTGCTCGGCGCGCCGATGTCGTCGGTCTCCGAAGCCATCGAGACTGTCGACCTCGTCGACCACAAGGACCAGGTCGTACGCGATCTCTCCGGTGGCCAGCGCTCGCGGGTCGGGCTCGCCGCCGCATTGCTCGGGTCGCCGGACCTGCTGGTGCTCGACGAGCCGACGGTCGGGCTCGACCCGGTGCTCCGCGAGCAGTTGTGGGGCACCTTCCGGGACCTGGCCGCCGCGGGTGCGGCGGTCATCGTCTCCAGCCATGTGATGGACGAGGCCGATCGCTGCGACCGGCTGCTGCTGATGCGCGACGGTGCCTTCCTCGCCGACGGCAGCCCGGCGGAGATCAAGCAGAAGGCGAGCGCCGACGACATCGAGCATGCCTTCCTGACGCTGGTGAGGGGAACGGCACGATGAGCCTTCGACGAACCCTGGCCGTGGCCGGGCGGGTGCTCGCCCAGATCCGGCGCGACCATCGCACCCTGGTGATGCTGGTTGTCCTGCCGACGCTGCTGATGACGCTGCTGTGGTGGATGTACGAGGAGTCGCCGGTCCCGATCTTCGACCGGATCGGTCCGGCCCTGCTGGCGATCTTCCCGTTCATCGTGATGTTCCTGGTCACCTCGGTGACCACGCTGCGCGAACGCTCGTCGGGGACGCTCGAACGGCTGCTGGCGATGCCGCTGGGCAAGGGCGACTTCCTGCTCGGCTATGCGCTGGCCTTCGGGCTGCTCGCCGCGGTCCAGTCCGGCGTGGCGGTCGGCGTCAGCGTGGGCCTGCTCGGGCTGGAGATCAGCGGCTCGGTCGCCCTGCTCGTGGTCGTCGCGATCGTCGACGCCGTCCTCGGTACCGCGCTCGGCCTGCTCGTCTCGGCCTTCGCCACCACCGAGTTCCAGGCCGTGCAGTTCATGCCGGCGATCGTCGTCCCGCAGATCCTGCTCTGCGGCCTGCTCGTACCGCGCGAGTCACTGCCGACGGTCCTCGAGGCCATCTCCGACGTCCTCCCGCTCTCCTACGCCGTCGATGCGATGACCCACCTCGTCACCTCCACCGACACCGGCGAGGTCTGGACCGACCTGGCCGTCGTCGCCGGGTTCGTCGTGGCCGGCCTCGCCCTCGGCTCGGCGACGCTGCGGCGGCGTACTCCCTGACTGCCGAGGCGTCAGCCCCGTCGGCCGAGGCGTCAGCCCCGTCGGCCGAGGCGTCAGCCCCGTCGGCCGAGGCGTCAGCCCCGTCGGCCGAGGCGTCAGCCCCGTCGGCCGAGGCGTCGCTCGCGCTGGCCGACTTGGCAGCGCGGTGACATGTCGGCCGACCGCAGCGACGCCTCGGCCGACGTAGGTGACGCCTCGGCCGGATCGGGTTGTGAGGTGGTGAGAGGAAGTTGACGGAAGGGGTACGGGGAGCCGGTCGGGGTGAAACGTTGACGCCGGAATGTAGAGGTCGCCAGTCCCCGACCCGAAACGGTGTGAGTACGCGTGACCGACACCCACTGTCCTTACTGCAGCTTGCAGTGCGGGATGACCCTTTCACGCAAAGGGCCCCGTCTGGAGGTCAGTGAGCGATCGTTCCCAGTGAACGAGGGTGCTCTGTGTCGCAAGGGGTGGACGGCGGCCGGGCTGCGCGGCAGTCGCGAGCGGCTGACGACGCCGATGGTGCGCGACCGGGTGACGGGGGAGTGGAGCGCGGCGACGTGGGACGAGGCGCTCGACCTGATCGCCTCTCGGCTCGAAGCCCTCCGGGACGAGCACGGCGCCGACGCCAACGCCGTCTTCGGTGGCGGCGGGCTGACCAACGAGAAGGCGTACCAGCTCGGGAAGTTCGCCCGGGTCGCCCTCGGCACCTCCCAGATCGACTACAACGGCCGCTGGTGCATGTCCTCGGCGGCGTCGGCCGGCAACCAGGCCTTCGGGGTCGACCGCGGCCTGCCGTTCCCGCTGGCCGACATCGAGCAGACCGACGTCTGCGTGCTCGTCGGCTCCAACCTCGCCGAGACGATGCCGCCGGCGGCCCGCCACCTCGACCGGCTGCGCGAGAACGGCGGCAAGGTCGTCGTCATCGACCCGAGGCTGACCCCGACCGGTGAGCGCGCCGACCTCTTCCTCCAGCCGGTACCCGGCACCGACCTGCCCCTCGCGCTCGGCGTCCTGCACCTGCTCGACGCGGCCGGCGCGGTCGACGAGGACTACATCGCCGAGCGGACCACGGGCTTCGAGGACGTACGCCGCTCCGTGGCCGCCTGGTGGCCGGAGATGGTCGAGCGGGTCAGCGGCGTCGAGGCGAGCCAGGTCCGCGAGCTCGCCGCCCTGCTGGCGAACGCGGAGAAGGTGACGGTCCTGACCGCCCGCGGTGCCGAGCAGCACGCCCAGGGCACCGCCACCGTCCTGGCCTGGCTCAACGTCGCGCTGGCGCTCGGCATGCCCGGGAAGGCGTACGCCGGCTACGGCTGCCTGACCGGTCAGGGCAACGGCCAGGGTGGCCGCGAGCACGGCCAGAAGGCCGACCAGCTCCCGGGCTACCGGATGATCGACGACCCGGCGGCCCGCGCGCACGTCGCCAAGGTCTGGGGCGTCGACGCGGCGTCCATCCCCGGCAAGGGCCGCTCCGCCTACGAGCTGCTCGACGCGCTCGGCACCCCCAAGGGCCCCAAGAGCCTGCTCGTGTTCGGCTCCAACATCGTCGTCTCCGCCCCCAACGCCACCCACATCGCGTCGCGACTGGCAGACCTCGACCTGCTGGTCGTCGCCGACATGGTGATGAGCGAGACCGCCGCGCTGGCGGACGTGGTCCTCCCGGTGACCCAGTGGGCCGAGGAGACCGGCACCATGACCAACCTCGAGGGCCGGGTCATCCTGCGCAACCAGGCGATCAGCGCCCCGGACGGGGTCAAGAACGACCTCGACATCATCACCGGTCTCGCCACCCGCCTCGGTGCCGCCTCGACCTGGCCGACCGACCCGGCCACGATCTTCGACGAGCTCCGTGCGGCCTCGCAGGGCGGCAAGGCCGACTACAGCGGCATCACCTACGACCGGATCCGCGACGAGGACGGCGTCTTCTGGCCCTGCCCGGAGGGCAGCGAGGGCACCCCGCGGATGTTCGCCGAGGACTTCTTCCACGCCGACGGCCGGGCCCGCTTCATCGACGTCGCCCACCGTGGCCCGGCCGAGGCGCCGACCGCCGACTACCCGCTCCACCTGACCACCGGCCGGGTCCTCGCGCAGTACCAGTCCGGTGCCCAGACCCGGCGGATCAAGGACCTTCCCGACGACGGCGCGTTCGTCGAGCTCCACCCGCTGCTGGCCGACCGGGTCGGCGCCCACGACGGCGACCCGGTGGTCGTACGCACCCCCCGCGGCGAGATGAAGGCGCCTGCGCGGATCGTCACCACGATCCGCCCGGACACCGTCTTCGTGCCGTTCCACTGGGTCGGCGCCAACAAGCTCACCAACGATGCCCTTGACCCGTCGAGCCGGATGCCCGAGTTCAAGGTCTGCGCCGCGGCGGTGAGCGCATGAGTTCCGATTTCGTCGGTCGAGGGCCACTTCGTTCAGGCCCTCGCGAAGCGAGCGTGTCGAGACCAACACAGTCGCGCACGAACCGTGTTGGTCTCGACACGGATTCGCTCGTACCTCGCGAATCCGGCTCGACCAGCTGCGGGAAGATCGTCATCATCGGTGGCGGCATGGCGGCGGCGCGGCTCGTCGAAGGGCTGGTCGCGCGTGGCCTCGGCCCGCAGACGACCGTGCTCGCGGAGGAGCAGCACGCTCCGTACAACCGGATCCTTCTCTCCGCCGTGCTCGAGGGCACCCACCGTCCCGGGGCACTCGCGCTGCGGGAGAAGCAGTGGTACGCCGACAGGGGAGTCGACCTCCGCCTGAACAGCCTCGTCGTCGACATCCACCGGGACACCAAGACGGTCGAGCTCGCCGACCGGACGACGGTCCCCTACGACGCCGTCGTGCTGGCGACGGGGGCCATCCCGACCCTGCCGCCGATCCGCGGCGTCGTGCGGATGGACGGCTCGCTGGACCCGCGGGTGCAGGCGTTCCGCAGTCTCGACGACTGCGCGCGCCTGCTCGACACCTTGCACGACCACCCGCGCAGCGCGGTGATCGTCGGCGGCGGTCTGCTCGGTCTCCAGGTCGCCCGCGCCCTGGCGGTCCGCGGCATCGAGACCGAGATCGTCGAGGGCCGCGACCACCTGCTCAGCAGCCAGGTCGACGCGTCGGCCGGCAAGGTGCTCAAGCGGTCGATGGCCAAGCTCGGCACCCAGGTCTACCTCGGCGCCCGCGCGACCAGGCTGACCGACGAGGGGCTCAAGCTCGACAACGGCTACACCCTCGAGACCGACCTGGTGGTGCTCACCGCGGGCGGACGGCCGCGCGCCAACCTCGCCCGCCGCGCCGAGCTCACCGTCAACCGCGGCATCGTCGTCGACGACCAGCTCCGCAGCGTCGACGACCCGGACGTGTACGCGATCGGCGACTGCGCCGAGCACGACGGCAACGTGACCGGCTTCGTCTCCCCGGCCTGGGAGCAGGCCGGCGTCCTCGCCGACGTCCTCGCCGGCGACGAGGCGGCCTACCAGGGGCATCGCGTCGTCGCCCGGCTCCGCGCCACCGACCTCGACGTCTGTGTCCTCGGCTCCCCGGAGGACGAGGCGGGTGAGGTCGTCGAGATCGCGAACCCGATCAAGGGCACCCACCGCAAGCTCGTCGTACGCGACGGCCGCATCGTCGCCGGCGCCCTCGTCGGTGACCTGAGCCGGGTCGGCCTGATCACCCAGGCCTTCGACCGGCAGACGGTGCTCGGCGAGCACGAGGCGGGGCAGCTGCTGCTGCCCGAGCCCTCCAAGAGTCCGCGTCCGGAGCTCCCCGACGACGCGGAGGTCTGCGCCTGCGCCGGTGTCAGCGCCGGCCGGATCCGGGCGTGCCGGTCCCTCGAGGACGTACGCGAGACCACCCGCGCCACCACCGGCTGCGGTGGCTGCGCGCCGACCGTACGTCAGCTCCTGGCCACCCGGCCCAGTGGCAGTCAGCTCAGTGCAACGCAGCTCAGTCTGGAAGGAACTACGTGATGAGCCCTCACCTCCGCAAGAAGGTCGTCGTCGTCGGCCACGGCATGGTCGGTCACCGCTTCGTGACCGCCGCGATCGAGCGCGGTCTCACCGAGACCCACGACATCGTGGTGTTCGGTGAGGAGCCGCGCCCGGCGTACGACCGGGTCGCCCTCACCAGCTTCTTCGAGGTCGGCGCCGAGGCACTCTCCTTCCTCCCCTCCGGCGTCTACGAGGACCCGCGGGTCACGCTGCGCACCAGCACGAGCGTCGTCGAGATCGACATCGCCGCCCAGACGGTGATGCTGGCCGACGGCGAGGAGATGGCGTACGACGAGCTGGTGCTCGCCACCGGAGCGGCGCCGTTCGTGCCGCCGGTGCCGGGTTCGGAGCTCGGGAACGTCTTCGTCTACCGCACCATCGAGGACCTCGAGGCGATCCGCGAGGCCGCCAAGACCGCGAAGGCCGGGGCCGTGATCGGCGGCGGTCTGCTCGGTCTGGAGGCCGCCAACGCGCTGCACCAGCTCGGCGTCAAGACCCACGTCGTCGAGATGAACCCGCGGCTGATGTCCGTGCAGATCGACGAGGCCGGCGGCCGCGTGCTCGGTAAGCACATCACCGATCTCGGCCTCACCGTTCACACCGGCGTGATGACGGAATCGATCTCGCCGGACGCCGTTGCCGAGATCTCGGTCGTCGACGAGGACGAGGGTGGCGTGCTCGACGGCAAGGTCAGCGCGCTGAGGTTCAAGGATGTCGAGGAGCCGCTGCCGGTCGACATGATCGTCTTCTCGGCCGGTATCCGGCCGCGCGACGCGCTCGCCCGGGCCGCCGGCCTGGACCTTGCCGAGCGCGGCGGCGTGCTGGTCGACGAGCAGTGCCGGTCCTCCGACCCGCACGTGTGGGCGGTCGGCGAGTGCGCCGCGCCCGGCGGGAGGATGTACGGCCTGGTGGCCCCCGGCTACGACATGGCCGAGGTCGTCGCCGACGCCCTCCTGGGCGGCCAGGGCACCTTCACCGGTGCTGACATGTCGACGAAGCTGAAGCTGCTCGGTGTCGACGTGGCGAGCTTCGGCGACGCGCACGGCACCACCCCGGACTGCCTGGAGCTGACCTACTCCGACGCCGTCGCCGGTGTCTACAAGAAGCTGGTGATCAGCGAGGACGGCACCCGCCTGCTCGGCGGTGTGCTCGTCGGCGATGCGAGCGCGTACGGCCTGCTCCGCCCGATGGTCGCCTCGGGCATGACGCTTCCGGAGAACCCGGAGGAGCTGATCCTCCCCCAGTCCAGTGGCGGTGGGGGAGGCATTCAGCTTCCGCCCGAGGCGCAGATCTGCTCGTGCAACAACGTCACCCGCGGTGACATCGAGGCGGCCGTCGACAACGGCTGCGAGAGCGCGGCGGAGGTCACCAAGGAGACCAAGGCCGGCTCGACCTGTGGGTCCTGCAAGGTGCAGGTGAAGAAGATCGTCGAGGACTACTTCACCGCCCAGGGCAAGACCGTCGACACGAGCCTGTGCGAGCACTTCGCGATGACCCGCGCCGAGCTCTTCGACGTGGTCCTGATCCACGGCTACAAGACCTTCGACCAGATCATCGAGGCCCACGGCACCGGCCGCGGCTGCGACCTGTGCAAGCCTGCCGTCGCGTCGATCCTGGCCAGCCAGCTCAACGGGCACGTCCTGGCCAAGGAGAACCGCAAGCTCCAGGACACCAACGACGCCTACCTGGCCAACCTCCAGAAGAACGGCTCCTACTCGGTCGTCCCGCGCATCCCCGGTGGCGAGATCACGCCCGAGGGCCTGATCGTGATCGGTGAGGTGGCCAAGGACTTCGGGCTCTACACCAAGATCACCGGCGGCCAGCGCATCGACATGTTCGGTGCCCGGATGGAGGATCTGCCCGCGATCTGGAAGCGCCTGGTCGACGCCGGGTTCGAGTCCGGCCACGCGTACGGGAAATCCCTGCGCACCGTGAAGTCCTGCGTCGGCTCGACATGGTGTCGCTACGGCGTCCAGGACTCCGTCGGCCTTGCGATCATGCTGGAGACCCGCTACCGCGGGCTGCGCTCGCCGCACAAGCTCAAGGGTGGCGTCTCCGGCTGCGCCCGCGAGTGCGCGGAGGCCCGCGGCAAGGACTTCGGCGTCATCGCCACCGAGAAGGGCTGGAACCTGTACGTCGGGGGCAACGGTGGCGCCATCCCGGCCCACGCCCAGCTGCTCGCCGGTGACCTGAGCACCGAGGAGCTGGTCAGCTACCTCGACCGCTTCCTGATGTACTACGTACGCACCGCCGACCGCCTCCAGCGCACCTCGACCTGGATCGACTCCCTCGACGGTGGCCTGGACCGGGTGCGCGAGGTCGTGGTCGACGACGTCCTCGGCCTGGGCACCGAGCTCGAGGCCGCGATGGCGCACCACACCGAGACGTACTTCGACGAGTGGAAGGCCACGCTCGAGGACCCGGAGAAGCTGCGCCGGTTCGTCTCGTTCGTCAACGCCCCCGACATCCCGGACCCCAACATCTCCTTCGGATCCACCCGCGGCCAGATCGTCCCGGAGGTCGGCGAGGAGCCTGCAGCTGTCGGCCCGGTCTCGCTCGGTGCCTCGATCCCTGTCGGAATGCCCACCCTCGAGGAGACCCGATGACCGAGACCCAGACCCAGACCGTGACCTACATCGCCGTCTGCCGCCTCGACGACATCGACCCGGAGACGGGCATCGCCGCGCTGGTGCGCGGGGAGGCCGTCGCCGTCTTCCGGACCCTCGACGACCGGGTCTTCGCGTTGTCGAACTTCGACCCGTACGGCCACGCCTCGGTCCTCGCCCGCGGGATCCTCGGAACGCGTGGTGAGGTGCCGTTCGTGGCCTCGCCGCTGCTCAAGCAGCCGTTCTCGCTGGAGAGCGGTCAGTGCCTCGACGATCCGTCGGTGTCGGTCGCGACCTACGAGGTCGAGGTCGTCGACGGAGAGATCCGGGTCGGCGCCCGGCGACACGGTACGGGATGAGTGGACGACACCCCGCGGGCCGGGAGTTGGCGCCGTTCGCAATCTCCTCGATCTGGGCACGCACTGGCTGACACACTTGCGCTCCTGTGGACAGGAGCAGGGCATGGAGTCCCCACCGACGTCTCCACCGGAGCGTGAGCAGCGCTTCCGGGAGATCTATGAGGCAACGTACGTCGACCTGCTCCGCTTCGTGCGCAGGCGCGTTCATCCATCCCAAGCCGAGGATGTCGTCGGCGAAGCGATGCTGGTCGCCTGGCGTCGCCTCGATGATCTCCCGACCGACCTGTCCGCGGCACGCGCCTGGATCTTCGGCGTTGCCAGGAACACCATCCAGAACGCCCGACGCCGCGAGGAGAGGCACGCGGCCGTCGCGGTCCGGATCGCCGAGGCTCCGCCCGACCCTGGTGACCATCCCGACCTGGTAGCCCATCGGATCGACCTGGCGGCAGCCTGGCCACTGCTGAGCGCCACCTCCCAGGAAGCGATCGCGCTGTCGGTCCTCGACGGGCTCTCCGCCCCGGAGGCTGCCGTCGTGCTGGGCATCTCGGCCACCGCCTTCCGATTGCGGCTCTCCCGTGCCCGGCGCGCGCTGCGGCGCCACGTCCTCGCCGCCACGAGCGATGACCTACCGGACGACCAGCCTGACCTCGAGAGGAGCCTGCGATGAGCAAGCACCCCGCAGACCTGACCAGCACTGCCCTGCGCGACCTCGATCCGGCAAGAGCCGCAGAACTCACCGAGACGGAGCGTCAGTACGCCGAGACCGTGTTCGCGCGCATCGTCGCCACTCCTACCGACGACCCGGTACCGACGGAGCCGACACGGCCTGCTCGACGACGACTGCTTCTGATCCCGGTTGGCCTCGCCGCGGCCGGCGTCCTCCCGGCTCTGCTGCTCGGTGGGAGCTCCGCCTTCGCGTCATGGACACCCAGGCCGGAGCCGCTCAGCGCCACCGAAGGCGCCGCCGCTGCCACGACCTGTCGTGACCGTATGGGACTGTCCGATGAGGCAGACCGGGTTCTGATCGCCGAGCGGCGCGGTGGCTGGACCTATGTGCTTGTCTCCGGTCCGCAGGAGGAGGGCTCGTGCCTGATGCTCAACGACGTCGTGGGGAAGACCGGTTCGGCCACGGTCGGTCACCTCTTGGGGGGTGGCGGGGTGGTCGACTACGAGACACCGAAGCCGGCTCCCGATCGGATCGACGAGTTCGACAGCATCGTGAGCTCGTACAACGCCCGGCCGTGGTGGTGGTTCAGCGAACCCGAGTTCTGGGGCCTGGCCGGAGGCTATGTGGGCAGCGATGTCGTCGGTGTCACCGTGCACACGCCCGCCGGTCTCGACGTGGAGGCGTCGGTCGCCAACGGCCGCTTCGCCGCCTGGTTTCCCGGAGGCGATCGGGTCGACCCCGAAGACGACGCCTGGACCACCGATGCGTGGACCTACACCCTGACCCTCCGTGACGGCACCACGCGATCCGCCACCGGCTGACCCGAGGAGCGCCCGCAGCCCGAAGTGGTTGGCTCACGCTGTGAGCGAGGTTCTGTGAGCACGTGAGGGAAAGTTTCCCCTGACGAACGGGCGGGAGACGTACGCCGAAATCCGGCTGCCGCACGGTGGGACCATGGAGGCGATCTACGATGCCGATGTGGACAGTGGCGCGCTGAGCGGCTTCCGTGTCGGCGTGACCGCGGCGCGGAAGGCCGAGGAGCAGATCAACCTGCTCGAGAGGCGGGGAGCACATGTGGTGTGGGCCCCCGCGCTCTCGGTCGACCCCAACCGGGTCGACGCCGGTGCGCTGCGTGCGGTGACCGAGCAGATCATCGGCCAGAAGATCGACATGTTCCTGGCCACGACCGGTATCGGGACCCGTGCGTGGTTCGACGCCGCGGAGGAGTGGGGCCTGCTCGACCGGCTCCTCGAGACGCTCGGCGGCGCTGAGATCCTGGCACGCGGCCCGAAGTCGGTGGGTGCGATCCGGCGGCGCGGGCTGCGGGAGCTGTGGGCGCCGGAGTCGGAGGAGTTCGACGACGTCCTGGAGCACCTGCGCGGACGCGACCTGACCGGCAAGCGGATCGTGGTGCAGGAGCACGGACAGTCGCTGTCGATGGTCGTGCACGCCCTGACCCGCCAGGGCGCCGAGGTCATCAACGTGGTCGTCTACCGGGTCGAGTCGGCCGCGGACCCCGAGCCGATGTTCCGGCTGGTCGAGGCGTTGTCCGACGGCGAGCTGGACGCGGTCACCTTCACCTCCGCTCCCGCCGTGGCCGCGTTCATGCAGGCCGCCGGTTCGGTCGGGCTACGTGACGAGGTCGTGGCGGCGTTCCAGGCCGATGTGGTCGCGGCGTGCGTCGGTCCGGTGACCGCGGCGGCCTTCGAGATGTGGGGCGTGCCGACGATGGTCCCCGACCGCTCCCGCACCGCCGCCATGGTCAAGATGCTCGAGACCGAGCTGCCGCTGCGGCGTTCCGGGCTGCTCATCGAGCTCTCCGGTGGCCACCAGCTGCTGCTCCACGACGACGCGGTCATCCTCGACGGTGCCGAGGTCAAGCTCTCCCCGGCCCCCGCCGCCGTCCTGGGCGCGCTCGTCGCCAACCCCGGCAACGTCGTCTCCCGGCAGGCCCTGCTCGCAATGCTCCCCTCCGGCACCGCCGGATCCGAGCACGCGGTCGAGATGGCAGTCGCAAGGCTCCGCTCAGCCCTGGGGACGAAAACGATCCAGACGGTGGTCAAACGCGGCTACCGCCTGGCGGTGGCGGAATGAGCCGGCCAGAACCCCGCATGTGCGGGGAAGTGACCAGCCGTGCGACGGCCGGCGGCGCGATTTCCGTGCATGTGCGGGGAAGTGGTCGGCGATGACGCGGCTCGTGGTCGTCGCGCATGGCACCCGGCAGCTGCTCGGCAACGCGGTCGCCTCGATCATCGCCAAGCGCGCCGGTCGGGTGCTCGGGATGGAGTCGAAGGCTGCGTACGTCGAGCTCTGCGATCCGCTGCTGACCGACGTCCTGGCCGACGGCCAGCCGTCGGTCGTGGTCCCGCTGCTGCTCTCGACCGGCTACCACATCAAGGTCGACCTGCCGCAGGCCGCCGAAGGGCTGCCGGTGGCGATGGGTCGCGCGCTCGGCCCGGATCCGCTCCTCGCCTCCGCGCAGGTCTCGCGGCTGGTCGCCGCGGGTGTCTCGCCTGGTCATCCGGTGGTTCTGGTTGCGGCCGGCTCCAACGACCCGTCGGCCCGTGCCGACATCGCGGCGGCCGGTCTGATGCTGGCCGAGGCCTGGGGCGGCCCGGTCCGGGTCGCCACCGTCTCCGGCTCCGGCGCCCCGGCCCTCGACGAGGTCGTACGCCCCGGCGACGCCGTCTCGCCCTACCTGCTCGCGCCCGGCTTCTTCTCCGACCTGGTCCGCTGCCGCTCCGAAGCCGCCGGCGCCGAGGTCGTCGCCGACGTCATCGGCCCCCACCCCGACGTGGTCGAGCTGGTCGTACGCCGCGCCGCGACGCTCCTTGCCACACGCGACACTGACGACGCCAAGGTCGGCTGACCCACTGCCACGCTGGTCGAGCCGCCGGAGCCGCTATGCGACCGAGCGAAGCGACACGCTCAGCCGCAGGCGGCCTCGCGGCTCGACCAGCGGGGTTTGCTCAGGTCGTGTAGTCGGCGTTGATGCGGATGTAGCCGTCGGTGAGGTCGCAGCCGTAGACCGTGAACGCGCCCGACGCGATCCCGAGGTCGACCTCGATCGAGACCTCGTCCCCCGACAGATAAGTCGACAAATCGGCCAATAGATTTGCCGAGACCTGGACCGGGTAGGTCTCGGTGCCGCCGAAGGCGATGCGTACGTGCTCGGGGGAGATGTCGGTCTCCTCGTGGAGCTTGCCGATGGCCATGGCGACGCGGCCCCAGTTGGGGTCGGCGCCGTGGACGGCGGTCTTGACCAGAGGCGAGTTGACGATGGCCTTGCCGACCCGCTTGGCCTGGGCGTCGTCGCGGGCGCCGCTGACCGAGACCGTGATCAGCTTGGACGCGCCCTCCCCGTCGGAGGCGATCTTCTTCACCAGCGCGAGCGCGGCGTCGTAGAGAGCGGCCTCGAACTCACCCAGGTCGACGGTGCCGGCCGTTCCGGAGGCGAAGATCGCGGCGGTGTCGGAGGTCGAGGTGTCGGTGTCGATCGAGACCGCGTTGTAGGTGCGGTCGACGACCCGGCGGAAGACCGCGTCGAGCTCGGCGGCGGGCACCGCGGCGTCGGTGAAGAAGTAGGTCAGCATCGTGGCCATGTCGGGCTCGAGCATCCCGACGCCCTTCGCGATCCCGGTGATCGTCGCTGCGTCCTCACCGGAGCCGACGGTCCGGGTCTCGATCTTGGCGATCGTGTCGGTCGTCATGATCGCCGCCGCGGCGGCGTCGAAGTCGGCGTCGGTACCGGTCCCGGCGAGCTTCTCGAGAGCGGGCGTGAGCACCTCCATCGGGTACTGCACGCCGATCACGCCCGTCGAGGCGACCAGCAGCTCCTCGGGGCGGACGCCGACGACCTCGGCCGCCAGGCGGCGTACCTCCAGGGCGTTGGCCTCGCCCGTCGGGCCGGTCGCCACGTTGGCGTTCTTCGAGATGGTCACCATCCCCCGGAACGCCGCGAGGTCCGAGGCTCTGGAGAGCAGCACCGAGGCGCCGGCGAAGCGGGATCGGGTGAAGACCGCTGCGCTCGTGACCGGGCCCGAGGGGGCGGCGACGACGGCGAAGTCGTCAGCGCCTTCCTTGAGACCGAGGTTGGCGGTGACTCCGACGAATCCGGCTGGTTGAGGCATGCGAACAGCCTAGGCTGTGTTCGACGGGCTGGGTCGGAGCGGGCTGCGCCCTATGTCCGCACCCACGCGAACGCGGCGGCTTCGAGGATCATCCAGGACCGGAGTACGCGGCCCACGAACGTGATCGCGACGAAGAGCATCAGGTTGGCCTTGAGCGTGCCGTAGACCACGGCCAGGATCGCCAGCGGAGGGAGCCCGCTGAGCGCGGCCACCGCGAGCAGCCCGCCCGCGTAGGCGGGTCGGCCCTGTGTACGTCGCTCCCACTTCTCCATCCGCTGCTGCCACTTCTCGCACGCCATCTTCTTGCGGACGAAGGGGAGGGAGGTGGTGCCGTGACCTGCGTAGTACCAGACGACCTTGGAGCTGGTCTGGCCGATTCCCGCCACCAGGGCGAGCACCAGGGCGGAGAAGGTCAGGTTCGAGGCAGCCACCGCGAGGTAGGTCTCGAAGTTGATGACGGGGAAGAGCCCTCCGGTGAAGGAGGCGGCGAAGGTCCCGAGAATGAGGTCCATCAGGCGACCTCTGGACCGCTCAGGAATTGAAACAATTCAACGTCAGTGTGTTGGGGGATCACCCGCGAAACCTTAGATGTAATCCGTGTCACGATGCGACATCGGCGTCACATCCACATTACGGACCGCTCACCGAAATGAGGCGTTTCTCACTTAAACATGGGGGTCACAAGGGTCTCAGGACCGGCTATCGGAACATCGCCTGCAGTTGGATCGATCAATTGTCCAGGCCCGTGATCGATGACCCACTCTGGTGCACGGTACCCCGGTTGGAGGCCTCTTCAACTGGGGTAACGTGCCTGCAATCGGCGAAACTTTTGAAGGGTGTCGGAATGGTTGACGTGGACAAGGTCCTCGATGAGGCGGGGCTGACGAATCCTCATGTTCGGGAGTACGTCTCCTACTGGGCAGGGGTGACCGGAGCCGAGCAGATCGAGGTTGTCAGCGCAGCCGACGACGAGCGGCTCCTCCAGGAGTCCCTCGCAGCGGGTGAGCTTCTCCCGGTCACGGGCGGCCGCTACTACAGCCGTTCCTACCGTAAGGACACCGCGCGCTCCGAGGAGCGCACAGTGGTCGCCACCTCCAACCCGGAGGACAAGGGCGTCTACAACAACTGGAAGCCTGCTGACGAGACCGTCAAGACGCTCACCGAGCGGATGACCGGCGCCTCGGCGGGCAAGACGATGTACGTCATCCCCTACCTGATGGCTCCGGCCGGCTCGCCGCTCGAGGCCTACGCCGCGGGTGTCGAGCTCACCGACAGCCGTCCGGTGGTGCAGCAGATGATCCGGATGGCGCGCGTCGGCATCGACTACATCAACGACCTCGCCGACCCGAGCTCCTTCGTCCGTGCGGTGCACGTGACCGGTGACCTGCCCAACCTCGGGCAGGGGACCGACAAGGACCAGCGCCTCTTCGCGACGGTCGCCGACCAGCGTACGATCCTCCACTTCGGCTCCTCCTACGGCGGCAACGCGCTGCTGGGCAAGATCGCCCACGGGCTGCGCCAGGCCTGCTACGACGGCCGCGCCTCCGGCAAGTTCCTGGCCGAGCAGTTCCTGCTGCTGGGCATCAAGGACAAGGAGAGCGGCGAGGAGTTCCACGTCGTCGGTGGCTTCCCGTCCGCCTCCGGCAAGACCAACCTCTCGATGACGCTCTCGCCCGACGCCCTCGGTGAGCGTTACGAGGTCACCTTCTACGGCGACGACATCGCCTGGATCTGGGTCGGCGAGGACGGCAAGCTCTACGCCTTCAACCCGGAGAACGGCGTCTTCGGCGTCGCCAAGGACACCAACGAGAAGACCAACCCGGGTGCCGTTCAGGCGGTCCTGCCGGGCTCGGGCGCGATCTTCACCAACGTCGCCTACAACGAGAAGACCCAGGAGGTCTGGTGGGAGGGGCTCACCAAGCACCACCCGGACGACCTCGACGGCTGGATCGACTGGAAGGGCGAGCGCATCGCCGACCGGATCGACGACGAGCTGGGCGAGCCCTGGGCCCACCCCAACTCCCGCTTCACCACGCCGATCTCGCAGGTGCCCAACGCAGCCCCCGACTTCGACGACGCGGCCGGCGTGCCGGTCGACGCGATCATCTTCGGTGGCCGCACCCGTGACCGCGAGCCGCTGATCCGCGCGATCACCGATGTCGCCGAGGGCGTCTACGACGGTCTCACCCTGGGTGCCGAGGCGACCGCCGCGGCCGACGGCCTCGAGGGCGTGCTGCGCTACGACCCGATGTCGATGCGTCCGTTCCTCGCCTACGAGGAGGGCGACTACGCCCGCCACTGGCTGAAGATCATCGGCGAGGCGACCGACAAGCCGGTCTTCGCCCACGTCAACTGGTTCCAGCGCGACTCCGAGGACGGTCACTTCCTGTGGCCCGGCTACCGCGAGAACGTGCGCGCGCTGCTGTGGCTGCTGCAGTTCAAGAAGGGTGAGGTCAAGGGCCAGCAGAGCCCCGTCGGCGTCATCCCGACCGAGGACGAGCTCGACCTGCGCGGCCTCGACCTGCCGCAGGCCGACCTCGACCGGATCCTCTCCCTCGACCTGGCTCGCTGGAAGCAGGAGATGGGCTTCCGCGAGGAGCACCTCAAGCAGTTCAAGCTGCCGGAGGAGATCTGGGAGGCGCACAGGCGCGTCGCTGCTGCCATCGACGAGGCCGCTCAGGCCTGATCGAGACCACAGTCGGGGCGGCGTACGGAATTCTTTCCGTACGCCGCCCCTGTTGTTTCCGTCTGCGTCCGTTTCCTACGGGAAGATGAACTTTGCTCGTATCTGGAACAGATGCCCGGCCAGACATTTACGTAGCCGATGTCGCGCACCTAAGGTTCCTGCCCGTGACGATCCCCTTGAGCCAGCCGCTTCGTGCGGCCTCGATCACCGAGGCGTACGCGCGGTTCTGGAAGAAGTACGCGACATTCTCGGGTCGCGCCAGCCGCACCGAGCTGCTCTGGCCGATGCTCGTGAACCTTCTGATGCTCATCGTCCTCGTGCTGGCGCGAAACGAGGTGGTGAGCCTCGTGGTCGGTCTCTACGGGCTGGTGGCGTTCCTGCCGACCATCGCGCTCGGCGCGAGGCGGCTCCACGACATCAACCGCTCCGGGTGGTGGCAGCTGATCCTGGTCGTACCTGTGATCGGTGACATCGTCCTCGCGGTGCTCTGGTTGACCTTCCCCAGCCCCGAGGGCGTCAAGTACGACCTGGCCGCATGAGCGGACGTAAGATTCCCCTAGTTGTTCTCGGGGTTGTCCCGGAATGGCAGGCTATTGGCATGAAGTCCCTCGCAGGAGCCGCGGCGAAGCGGCTCGCCTACGAGACCGTTGGGTGGCTGCTCGTGGTCGCCGGTATCGCCGCGATGGTGTTGCCGGGGCCAGGTCTGCTGATGCTCTTCGGTGGGCTGGCTGTGCTCTCCCGCCAGTACGCCTGGGCTCGCCGCTACGTCGAGCCGGTCCGCCTCCGCGCCCTCCGCGGGGCCGCCGAGGGCGTCGAGACCTGGCCGCGCATCGTGGCCTCGACCCTGGGGGCGCTCTCCATCGGTGCCGTCGGCGTCGTCTTCCTGGTCAACCCGCCCGCGCCCCACTGGTGGCCCCTGGAGGCGTCCTTCTGGCTCCTGGGTGGCGACTGGACCGGTGTCACGCTGCTGGGGTCGTGCATCATCGCCCTCGTCATCCTGGGCTACTCCTACCACCGCTTCCACGGCCACCCCGATGCCCGCCACCAGCTCGACGAGGACATCGAGCACACGGGCGAGATGAACAAGGTCGCCTGACGGCCACCTGAAGGTCGTCAGCCGGAGGTCATCCGGAAGTCGTACGCAGGCGGCACCGGCTCGCCGGGATGAACGGCGAGCCAGAGGGTGTCCAAGGCAGCCTCGCCCTCGCGGAGGTTGTCGACCGTGATGCCTTCGTCGAGAAGTCTGCGTACCCGGTCGAGGTCGCCCACGGCGAGCGCCGCTTGAGCGGTGCACAGTCGGATCCGACCGTGCTCACGGTCCGGGTCTGCGAGAGCGGCGATCACCTCGAGTGCTTCGGTGTGGCGGTCGGAGGCGATCAGCGCCTGGAGCAGCTCGATGGTGAGCTCGCGCAGATCGGGACGGAGGCGGTGGGCCTCGAGCAGGAGGTCCGCAGCAGGTGGGTCCGCCGGTTCGGCAAGGTGCGCGAGGGCGCGCAGGGCCCAGGGGTTGGGATGGTCGGCGACCGACCGCTCCAGGACCTCACGCGCTCCACGGCGGTCATCGTCGGCCAGTCGGAGCAGGCCGAGGTGGTAGCACGCGTGCCAGTCGTCGGCCGAGGCCTCCAGCAGCTCGCGCCAGTGCGTACCGAGGACCGGAGCCGCGGGCGGGTCGCTGATCGGCAGCCGGCCGCGCTGCAGCAGATCGAGCCAGGGCTGCTGATCTTCACCGCAGTCCCCGAACGGACGCAGCGGGTCCGCCGGCACGGTGCCGGCCGCGACCTCGAGCGCACCCCACCCGGACCCGCGGGCGAGCAGGTCTGCGGGCGGTGCGAAGCGTCCTGCCTCGCCGAGCGCGTCGTCCAGCTCGACCCGCGGGACGAGCATCTCGACCGCCTCGTTCACGGCCGCCCGAGCCGAGGCCCACGAGCCGTGCACCCGCTCGGGGTCGACCTCGAGCAGGCCGAACGCCTCGGCCCACTCCCAGGTCTCGCCGCCGGGCAGCGCGAGGTGCTCGAGCTGCGTACGTGCCAGGCCGGCCTGGATCTCGATGTAGGCAGCGTCCGGTCCGGACAGCCACTCCTGCCACCGCTGCCCGCCTGCACCGGTGCCCCACTGGAAGAGCTTGCGGCCGACGAGTCGGTCGGTGGATGTCTGGACGAGCCCGCGGCCGTCGCCGTCGAGCGCGGCGATCCAGCGGCGCTCGTCTCCCGGGACGTCCATGAAGAAGTCGGCCGCCTGCGGGAACGTCGCCGGATAGCTCTGGTCGCCGCCCGCCGTCTGCGGAAAGTCGATCAGCCTCAGCTGCTCCGCGTAGTCGAAATGGAAGGCCTGCTCGGCCGGTGCTACGACACGTACGTCTGGGCCCTGGGGCACCGCGATGTTCGTCCACCAGTAGACGGGCGTCGGGCTCGGCGCCGGGTTGTGGAGCGAGACGTGCACCAGCAGCACCGGGGAGCCGGCGGGCAACCAGGCGTCGATCGTGACCACGACCCGCCGCATCCGCTCCAGCTCGTACATCCGCAGGACCGGGGTGCCGTCCGGCGCGGTCAGTCTCACGGCGTGCAGCGGGGAGCAGGTGAGTGGCCAGTGCCCCGTGGCACCGAGGTTCCACTCCACCCCGCCGGCCAGCCAGGCGTCGCGCAGGGCCAGGTTGGCGGGCTGCAGGATGGGGTTGCGGTGCAGTAGCTCCCGGCCCGACGGCCGGTGCACCAGCGACCACAGCCGCCCACCGTAGCCGGGCAGGAAGGTCGCGGAAAGCAGCTCGTTCTCCAGCACCAGGCTCGGCAGATCGCGCAGGCCGCATCGGCGGGTGTAGGAGTCCTGGCCGGTGTAGGGCAGCAAGGTGCTCGGCCGGCCGTACTCGAGGTTGGCCGCCATGTCCGGATAAGGCGCGGCGCCGGGCTCGAACCCCGGCCGGGGTACGCCGTGCAGCAACGGCAGCAGCCCGTCGATCGGGTCCTCGGCGCCCTCGATCGAGAGCCGAACCATCCTCAGCGTGGTCATCGCGACCATCCAACCAGGCTGAGGCCGCTGCCACTCCGGACAATGCGAAACCGCCGGCCTCCTCCGCGGTGGTGGGCCGTGGAGGAGGCCGGCGATTCAGCGAGCGCTGTTCTACGAGGGCTTGCGGCCGTTCTTGTCGGCGCTGGAGGCGTCGTCCTGGGGTGTGTTCGGAGTCCAGCCCCGGGACGCGTTGGGGTCCAGGACGTCGCTCGCGGTCTCGGTCCAGTCGTCGCTGTAGTCGGCCTGCCAGTCCTGATCCTGGCCGTTCCGCTTGTCGTCCTTCTTGCCGCCCCGGCCGCCGGCACCGCCGGCTCCACCGCGTCCTGCTCGGCTGCCCGCTCCGGTCGGACCGCCTCGGCCGCCCCGTCCGCCGGCGCCTCGGGCACCCGCACCTGCGCCGGCTCCGCGTACACCGGCTCCGCGTGCACCAGCGCCGGCTCCGGCACCCGCGCGGGCACCGGCAGCGCCGGCCCTGGCGGCCGCAGACCTCGACGTCGCGCTGGCTGTCGCTGCCTTCGCAGACGCCCCGGACGAGAACTTGCTGGCAAGCGCCTTCGCCACACCAGCACTGAGCAGAGCCCCGCCACCAGCGATCGCCAGCGCGGCCATCCCGCCGCTTCCGCCGGCCATCGGCGCGAGGCCGTCAGCAGTCTCGACCATCGCGTACGACGTCGAGGGCGCGGGTGTGCCGTCGGCGTTGATCCACTGGCCGTCGCGCAGTTCTGGCTTGTTCTCGGCCAAGTGCGCCTCGATGTTGGCCTTCTCCTGAGCGATGAGATCATGGCCCATTCCGCCGGGATAGAGGGTGCCGGAGTTGTACTGCGTCATCCGTGCGCGAGATGCAGCGACCTCGCTGTACGAACCAGGGGATGACGGGCTTACCGGCTTGCTGCTGCTCTCCGTGTTCGGCTCGTCGGTAATCTCACGGACCGGGGGCTCGGCGGTGTAGTTGGCACGGTCGATCTGCTTGATCTCCTCCGCTGCGGCCCGCTCTGCATCGGCGATTGCTTGCTCTCGTGCGGCGTGCGCGGCACGGTCATCCTGGAGCGCCTTCTGGTTCCGGGCCGCCTGGGCAGTGTCAACGCCGGGGCCGGACTGGGCGTATTGGGGAGACGAGGAGTCTGGGGCCGGGCCGTGGTTGGCGGGGAGGGAGGCTTCAAGTTGCTTGTGCGCGTCCTGGGCGCGCTGCGTAGTGTTCTGAGCCGAAGTCAGAGCCTCGATAGCGGCATTGAGCTGGTTGACTTTGGTGTTCAGCTTCTCCGAAGCGGTGCGGAAAGCCCGTGTGGCTGCTTCGGTGGTAAACGACGTCTCCTCGAATGCTTCAGGCAGTTTGCCACTTGCAAGCTCCAGGTCACGGCTGGCGTCCAGCATGACCTGGCGAGCCTGAATCCAGTCTTTGAGCCTGGCTCTGACCTCTTCGGGATTCGCGGTGGCGACGTACTCCTTCAAGATGACCATCATGGGGCCCTTGACGACGCCACCACCCGTAGCGATTGCGTTCATCCTCAGCCCTCCTTGTCTTGACCGAACTCGGAACGCGATGCGATCTCTTGCAAAGCATCGGGAGACAACGGGAAGAACGGCAACTGGATGCCCGGCATGTCCGGGCGGTCATCCTTCACCAGGTTCTCGAAGAAGGGCTTGCGGATCAGGACAACCGCGTCGTCCATCAGACGGCGGAAATCGGCCCGGGCATCCTCGTCGGCGTCCTTAACTGCGCGTACCGCGCTGTCCAACCCGTCGACGAACTTGATCAGAGCGTCCGACGTCTCCGACAGTGTCGAGTTGATCCGCTCTGTCGCTAGATTCACGAGCCCAGCTAGTGAATCCGCAGTCTGGCTGCCTCCGAGGTGCCCAGTAGCCGGTTTGTCGACATGAACCTTGTCCACGTCGACCTTGGAGTCGATGAGCACCTGCTTGATCTTGTTGACCAAGGTCTCGTCGACTCCGCTTGATTGTGGACCTGCCATGTCGGCCTCCCCGAGGGTGTGTGCATGCGGTGCCCAAAGTGTAAACACGATGCCTCTGATCGTCACGGCCAATGACTCTCGCCTCGAGCCACTATCCTCTGCGGCATGACTGGATCTCGGACGGGGCTCTCCCGATCCCTCACCGCAATCGCCGTGTCGGCCATCACCGCTATGGTGCTTTGCTCCTGTGGTGGAGGGGACGATCCCTCCGGACCTGACGCATCATCCCCGCCAAGTAGCCCGGAGGCATCGGAGTCAACGACCGCGCCTAGTGGCGGTGGTGGGACAGCAGAGATCAATGGCGCCACGCTCACGGCTCCGGCGGGCTGGGAGGTCGAGTTCGAGGACTCGAGTTACGTACTCAGCGCGCCAGCCGATGGTCATCCGACTGGCTTGGGGACCTTCAACGCAGATGTCACCCTCGCTTCCGATGTCAACGAGCTCGCGGAGGCCGCAATGCCGGGCATCAAGGAGTTGTTTCCAGACGCTGAGCGCCTCAAGGACGTGACGTACGGAGGCACCGTGTTCTTCCACCTTCGCGGATCCAGCGACACCGAGGTGTATGACCTCTACGGTGCTGTGGTGGGTGAATCTGAGGCGGAGGTTGCTTGGTCGTTCAACCCCGAGTGGGTCACACGCGATGAAGCTGACGAGTTCATCAACCAAGTGATGCCCTCGTTCAAGTTCGAGGGCTGACCGATGTCAGCCCTCAAGCGGCGGGCTTCGAGGCAGGCGCCTGAACGACTTCAGTAGCTAGGCGGCCGAGTCCAAGGATCTGCTGTCGGCGGTCACCGATAGGTTGCGGTCTGTGGTCGTACATCTGCACCGCGCGCCGCGGACCGATCTGCTCGCCGACTCGCTCGGCGAGCAGTTGTCGGTGCCGTTGGGGGACCCGTTCGCGACGGAGGTCGTGGTGGTGCCGGCGCGGGGGGTGGAGCGGTGGTTGTCGCAGCGGCTCTCGCATCGGCTGGGGGCTGCTGACGGGCGTGAGGACGGGATCTGTGCGGGGGTCGATTTCAGGTCTCCCTGGTCACTGTTCGCCGAGGTCGAGGGGACGGGGGACGAGGATCCCTGGGCGCCGGAGTCGCTGACCTGGCCGGTGCTGGCGGCGATCGACGCCTCGCTGGACGAGCCCTGGGCCAAGCCGCTAGCGCTGCATCTGGGGCACGGGGATGCGACGGAGGAAAGCGTACGTCGGCGGGGAAGGCGGCTGGCGCTGGCGAGGCGGCTGGCGCGGTTGTTCGCTGCGTACGCGGACCAGCGGCCGACCGTGGTATCCGACTGGGCCGCAGGAAACGACAGCGACGGGCTCGGGGCCGAGATCGCGGAGGACCTGGCGTGGCAGCCGCCGTTGTGGCGGGCCGTCGCCGGGTTGGTCGGTGGGCCGACGCCGGTGGAGCGGCAGGCAGCGACGATAGCGCGGCTGAAGGAGGCGCCGGGGGAGTTCGAGCTGCCGGAGCGGATCTCGTTGTTCGGGCACACCCGGCTCTCGGCGACCGACATCGAGCTCGTCGCGGCGCTGGGGGAGCACCGGGAGGTGCACCTGTGGCTTCCGCACCCCTCCGAGGAGCTGTGGACGGCGCTCGCCGGGCTGGACGGGACGGTGGCGCGTACGGCGGACCGGTCGCACGACGAAGTCGGGCATCCATTGCTGGCGACGCTGGGGCGGGATACGCGGGAGCTGCAGCGCGGACTTGTGGGACTCGCATCTGAGAGCGACTGTGTTGGTTTCGACACGCCTTCGCCTAGCGGCTCCGGCCGCTCAACCAGCGGGGGCCGGCTGCTCGGGTGGCTGCAGGAGGACATCCGGGGCAATACGGTCGGAGAAGCGGCCGCGCGGGTGCTCGAGCCGGCGGATCGCTCGATCCAGGTGCATGCCTGCCACGGCGAGGCGCGGCAGGTGGAGGTGCTGCGCGAGGTGCTGCTGGGGCTGCTCGAGGACGACCCGACGCTGGAGCCGCGGGACGTCCTGGTGATGTGCCCCGACATCGAGACCTTCGCGCCGCTGATCGAGGCCGGGTTCGGGCTGGGGGAGATGACCGGCGAGACCGGACACCCCGCTCACCGCCTGCGGGTGAAGCTGGCGGACCGGTCGTTGACGCGTACGAACCCACTCCTGGACGTGGCCACCAGACTGCTCGACCTGGCCGGCGGGCGGGCGGGGGTGAGCGACGTACTCGATCTTGCTCATCTCGATCCGGTGCGACGCCGGTTCGGGCTCAACGACGACGCTCTGGAGCAGCTCGAGGACTGGGCCAAGGACGCCGGGATCAGGTGGGGCTTCGACGCGGAGCACCGCGAGCCCTTCGGGCTGGAGACGTACGTCGCCAACACCTGGCGCTTCGGGATGGACCGGATCCTCACCGGGGTGGCGATGTCCGAGGACTCGGCGACCTGGCTGGATACCACGCTGCCGTTGGACGACGTGGGAAGTGGAAGCGTCGAGCTGGCGGGCAAGTTCGCCGAGCTCGTCGATCGGCTGGAGCAGGTGACCGACGAACTGGCCGGGGTGCATCCGCTGAAGCACTGGCTCGAGGTGATCGAGGACGGTGTCGCCGCGTTGACGTCGGTCTCGACCAACGACGAGTGGCAGTCGGGCCAGGTGACCAGGGAGCTGTCTCGGGTGCGTGAGGCCGCAGCGGGGCATGAGGTCGACGAGCTGCGACTCCCGGACGTGCGCGCGCTCCTGGGGGCGCGGTTGGCCGGGCGGGCGACGCGTGCCAACTTCCGCACCGGCACGCTGACGGTGTCCACGCTGGTGCCGATGCGCTCGGTGCCTCATCGCGTGGTCTGCCTGCTCGGCATGGACGACGGGGTGTTTCCCAGGGTCGGGATCACCGACGGCGACGACCTGCTGGCCCGCGACCCGCAGACCGGCGAGCGCGACCTGCGCAGCGAGGACCGGCAGCTGTTCCTCGACGCGCTGCTGGCGGCGACCGAGACGCTGGTGGTCACCTACACGGGCGCCAACGAGTACTCTGGCCAGCCGCGGCCGCCCGCGGTGCCGCTCGGCGAGCTGCTGGACGCCTTGGACGCGACCGCTGTCACCGCAGATGGGACGCCGGTCTCGAGGGAGATCACGACCAGACACCCGCTGCAGCCGTTCGACCCGCGCAACCTGACGCCCGGGGCGCTGGTGGCCGGACACTCCTTCTCCTTCGACAGGGCCGCCGAGGCCGGCGCCCTTGCCGCGGTGTCCGACCGCGTGGAGCCACCGGAGTTCCTGCCCGCGCCGCTGGCGCCGGCCGCCGCCGGAGACCTGACGCTCGAGGAGCTGCTGGCCTTCTACCGCGCTCCCGTGCGCGCATTCTTCCGCGACCGGCTGGACCTGGCGCTGCCGCGCGACGACGACCCGCTCTCCGACGGTCTGCCGGTCGAGCTCGACGGCCTGGGCCAGTGGTCGGTGGGCGACCGGATGCTCCACGACCTGCTCGCCGGGATGTCGGAGGAGCAGGCGACCCAGCAGGAGTGGCGACGTGGCGTACTGCCTCCGAAGTGGCTCGGCTGGCGCATCCTCACCGACGTGATCACCAAGGCGAAGCCGATCGCGGCCGAAGCGCTGCGGGTGCGGCAGGCGGGCATCTCCACCGGACAGGCGCGGGCAGTCGACGTCGAGGTCGATCTCGGTGACGGGCGGCGCCTGACCGGCACCGTCCCACAGGTCTACGGCGACCGGCTCGCTCCGGTGACGTACTCCCGGCTGGGCGCCAAGCAGCGGATCGAGTCGTGGGTGCAGCTGGTCGCGCTGGCCGCCTCCGACGAGGACCGCGCCTGGAGCGCCTGGACGCTGGGACGGCCGGGCAACTCCCGGTCGCGTACGCCGTTCGGGCTCTCTCAGCTCGGGCCGCTCGACCACACCGCCGTCGACGTGCTCCGTGACCTGGTGCGGTTGCGCGACCGCGGGCTCGCCGCACCGCTGCCGCTGCCGCTGAAGACCTCGCTCACCTACGCGCGCCAGCGGCGGACCCAGGCCGGCATCGACGACGCGCTCTACAAGGCCGGCTGGGAGTGGAACGACGGGCGGTTCGAGGGCGAGGAGTCCGACGTGGAGCAGGTGCGGGCTTGGGGCAAGGGATCCGGGGTCCCGGGTCTGAGCGACCCGCCGGAGGTCGGCGAGGAGTTCGACGGGGAGACGTCCCGCTTCGGCGCGCTCGCGATGCGGGTCTGGTCGCCGCTGCTCAAGGCCGAGCAGGGGAGCTGGTGACCATGACGCCGTTCGACCTGACCGGTCCCCTCCCGACCGGCACGACCCTGATCGAGGCCTCGGCCGGCACCGGGAAGACCTTCACCATCGGCGCCCTGGTCACCCGTTACGTCGTCGAGGGCGAGGCGACGCTCGACGAGATCCTGGCGATCACCTTCGGCCGCGCTGCCTCCCAGGAGCTGCGCGACCGGGTGCGCTCCCACCTGGTCGAGGCCGAGCGAGCCTTCGCGGCCGCCGTCGCCGGGCAGCGTCCGACCCCGCTCGACGCCCACCTCGAGCTGCTGCTGGATGTGTCCGACGACGAGATCCGGGTACGCCATGAGCGCGTGCGCGACGCGCTCGCCTCCTTCGACGGGGCGACGATCGCGACGACCCACCAGTTCTGCCAGCTCGTCCTGCGGTCGCTGGGCGTAGCCGGTGACACCGATGCCGGCGCCGAGCTGGTCGAGTCGCTCGACGAGCTGGTCGTAGAGGTCGTCGACGACCTCTACCTGAAGTGGTTCGGCGAGGCCCGGGAGCGACCGCCGTTCGACCGCGACGACGCGCTGGGCCTGGCGCGCACCGCCGTCGAGGACCCGCAGTCGGTGCTGGCCCCCGCGCCTTCCGAGGATCCGGTGGCGGGTGCGCGGGTGCGTTTCGCCGAGGCGGTCCGGGACGAGGTCGACCGGCGCAAGCAGATGCGCGGCGTGCTCTCCTACGACGACCTGCTCTCCCGGCTCGCCTCGGCGCTGGCCGACTCATCGGCTCCGGCCCGGGCGCGGATGCGACAGCGCTGGCGGATCGTCCTGGTCGACGAGTTCCAGGACACCGACCCGGTGCAGTGGCAGGTGCTGTCGCGCGCCTTCGAGGGCCACGCCACCTTGGTGCTCATCGGTGACCCGAAGCAGGCGATCTACGCCTTCCGCGGCGGTGACGTCTTCACCTATCTGACGGCGGCCCGGTCGGCCGAGACGCAGGCGACGCTCGACACCAACTGGCGCAGCGACGCGCCGCTGGTCGAGCGGCTCCAGGTGGTCCTACGGGGCGCGGCTCTGGGCTCGCCCGAGATCGTCGTCCACGACGTGAAGGCTCACCACGCGGGGTCAAGGTTGGCCGGTGCCCCGAACCCGGCGCCGTTCCGGATCCGCCGGGTCGGCCGCAGCGGCTTCAAGCTCACCCGCGGCAAGATGATCACCGCCGGCGACGCGCGCACCCACATCGCCCGCGACCTCGCCGGCGACATCGCCGCGCTGCTCGGCTCGGGCGCCACGTGGTGCGATCGACCGGTCCAGGCAGGGGACGTCGCGGTCATCGTCGCGATCCGCTCCCACGGGCTGCTGGTCCAGCGCGTGCTGCAGGAGCACGGCATCCCGGCGGTGATGGCAGGCGGCGGTGACGTCTTCCTGACGCCCGCCGGCGAGGACTGGCTCGCGCTGCTGCAGGCGCTCGACTCGCCCCACCGGACCCCGCTGGTGCGGGCGGCCGGGCTGAGCGTGTTCTTCGGCTACACCGCGACCGAGCTCGACGCGGGTGGCGAGGCACTGACCTCGCGCATCGCCGACACGCTACGCGGCTGGGCGCTGCTGCTGCGAGGCCGCGGTGTCGCCGCCCTGATCGAGGCGGCGGAGGAGCGCGGGCTCACCGCGCGGGTGCTGCGGCGCACCGACGGGGACCGGCTGCTCACCGACGTACGTCATCTGGGGCAGCTGCTCCACGACATCTCCGTGCGGGACTCGCTTGGGCTGCCGGCGCTGTTGGCCTGGTTCCGCGACGAGCGGCGGCGCTCTGCCGCGGCCGAGCGGCCGCGGCGGCTCGACTCGGACGCCGCGGCGGTGCAGATCGTGACGGTGCACGGGTCGAAGGGGCTGCAGTACCCGATCGTCTACCTGCCCTTCGCCTACGACTTCTTCGTGCGCGACCCCGAGGTCGCCCGGTTCCACGACGCCTCGGGGCAGCGGACGATCGATGTCACCCGGACCGGTGCACAGTGGGCACAGCATCTGGCGCGGCACCAGGCCGAGGAGCTGGGGGAGGAGCTTCGAGATCTGTACGTCGCGCTGACCCGGGCGCAGTCCCAGGTCGTCGCGTGGTGGGCGCCGACCGCCAACACCGCCACCGGCGGACTGCACCGGCTGCTGTTCGGGCGTGGTCCTGGCCAAGCGGCGGTTCCTGACAACGTCGCCGTGCCGAGCGACGAGGACGCGGCGAGTCTGCTGAGCAACGTCGCGCGCCACGGCGGTCCGGTCGCCGAGGAAGCGGTGCCGGTGACAGCCACGCAACCGGTGCGAGAAGCGCCGCCCGGCAGGATCGCCGCGAGGCGGTTCACCCGCGAGGTGGACGCGGAGTGGCGGCGTACGTCCTACTCGGGGCTCATCCGGGTCGACGAGGGCGTCGCGGCGACATCGGAGCCGGAGGTCGAGGGCAAGGACGACGAGCCCATCGCCGAGGACGCTGATCTCGTCGAGACCCCCGCGCAGGAGGAGCACCTCTCGCCGATGGCCGAGCTGCCCAAGGGGGCCGGCTTCGGGTCGCTGGTCCACGCGGTCCTGGAACACACCGACCCGCAGGCCCCGGACCTGGGTGAAGAGCTGTTGACGAGGACCCGCGAGCAGCTCCGCTGGTGGCCGGTTCCGGCCTCCGCCGAGGATCTCGCGACCGGGATCCTGCCGCTCAACCTGACCTCGCTCGGCCCGCTGGCCGACGGCCTGACGTTGGCCGAGATCCCGTTGCGCGACCGCCTGCGCGAGCTCGACTTCGAGATCCCGCTCGCCGGCGGCGACAGCCTCGGCGCACCGGACGTACGTCTGCGCGACCTCGCTCCGTTGCTGCGGGCGCACCTTCCGGCGGACGACCCGATGGTGACGTACGCGGACCGGCTGGAGGCTCCGCCGCTGGGGGACCAGTCGCTGCGGGGCTATCTGACCGGCTCGGTGGACGTGGTGCTGCGCCTGCCGAGTAGAACCGCCTCGGGCTCCGCTTCGGCAGACGGCCGGTTCGTGGTGGTCGACTACAAGACCAACTTCCTGGGCGTCGAGGCGATGGACTACACCCAGCCGAAGCTCGCCGAGGCGATGCTGCACTCCCACTACCCGCTGCAGGCGCTGCTCTACTCGGCGGTCGTGCACCGCTTCCTGCGCTGGCGGCTGCCGGGCTATGACCCGGAGACTCATCTCGGTGGCGTGCTCTATCTCTACGTGCGCGGGATGCTCGGCCCGGACACCCCTGTCGTCGACGGCATCCCGACCGGCGTCTTCACCTGGCAGCCGCCCGCCTCCCTGGCGGTGGCGCTGTCCGACCTGCTGGACGGAGGGACCGCATGATCGAGCGCTGGGAGTCCGAGGACCCCTTCGACGCACGCCTGGCCCGGTCCGCGACCGGCCTGCTCGCGTCGTTCAACCGCGAGGGCGTACTGACCGCGGCCGACGTACATGTCGCGACCCGCGCCGCCGCGCTCGCCGGAGAACAGCGCGACGAGGTGCGGCTGGCGGTGGCGCTGGCGGTCCGTGCGGTCCGGCACGGGTCGGTCTGCGTCGACCTGGCCGCGCTGCGGGAGACCGAGGAGACGCTGCCCTGGCCGGCGGCAGCCGGCTGGCTGGAGGCGGTGGCCGACAGTCCGTTGGCAGAGCAGTCCCTGGTGCAGGTCGCGGACGGCCTGCTCTATCTCGACCGTTATCACCGCGAGGAGGGCCAGGTACGCGACGACCTGCTCGCCCGACTGGCCTCGCCGCGCCCCGTGGCCGATGCGGCCCTGCTGGAGGCGACCGCGGCCCGGCTCTTCCCGGGCGAGGGCTACGCCGAGCAGCGGGCCGCCGCGCTCGCCGCCGCCCGACAGTCGACGACGGTGCTCACCGGCGGACCCGGCACCGGCAAGACGACGACTGTGGCTGGGCTGCTGGCACTGCTCGCCGAGCAGTCCTCGGTCCCGCTGCGGGTCGCGCTGACCGCGCCGACCGGCAAGGCGGCCGCGCGACTGCAGGAGGCGGTGGAGGGAGCGCAACGGGCGCCGCAGTTCACCGCCGTCGACCGTTCCCGGCTCGACGGCCTGACCGCGTCGACGCTGCACCGGCTGCTCGGCTGGCGCCCCGGCTCCTCGACCCGGTTCAAGCACCACCGCACCAACCGGCTTCCGCATGACGTGATCGTCGTCGACGAGACGAGCATGGTGTCCTTGACGATGATGGCCCGGCTCCTCGAAGCCGTACGTCCGGAGGCGCGGCTGATCCTCGTCGGTGACCCCGACCAGCTCGCCAGCGTCGAGGCCGGGGCGGTGCTCTCCGACCTCGTCGCGGGCCTGGCGGTCCGCGAGCCCGACGCCGTCGCCGCCCTCCGCACCACCCATCGATTCGGCGGTGCGATCGGCGCCCTCGCCGAGGCGCTACGAGTCGGCGACGCCGACGCGGCGCTCGACGTGCTGAAGTCGGACGACGACGCTGTCGAGCTCATCGACCCCGCCGACGAGCCCGCGATGGCGAGCGTCGAGCGTGGCCTGGTCACTCACGCTGTCGCCCTCCACGAGGCTGCGCTCGCGGGAGATGCGGAAGGCTGCGTACGGATGCTCGACGAGTCGCGCCTCCTCTGCGCCCACCGTGACGGCCCCTGGGGCGTCGCCCACTGGAACCGGCAGATCGAGCGCGGCCTCGCCGAGACCACAGGCGAGGCGCTCGGTATCGGCTGGGGTCACGAGTGGTATCCGGGCCGACCGGTCCTCGTCACCGCCAACGACTACGGCCTGGGTCTCTTCAACGGCGATACGGGTGTCACCTATCAGGATGCCGCCGGCGACCTCCGCGTCGCGATCGCGGGCGGTGCGACGTACGCGCCCTCACGCCTCGGCGACATCGAGACCCTGCACGCGATGACCGTCCACAAGTCCCAGGGCAGCCAGGCCAGGTCCGTCACCGTCCTGCTCCCGCCCGACGACTCGCCGCTGCTCACCCGCGAGCTGTTCTACACCGCGGTCACTCGGGCCCAGGAGCGGGTACGCATCGTCGGCACCCCCGACGCCGTCGCCGCCGCGATCACCCATCGCGCCCAGCGCGCCTCCGGCCTCCGCCAGCGCCTCGGGCACTGAGCCGCGTCAGGACCGCGCGATCGAGGTGGCGAGGGAGGCGAGGTGGCCGAGGCGGGCCAGCTCGGAGTCGAGGAAGTCGGGGCCGCCGCGGCGGCCGATGATGACGATCTCGTTACCGTCGATGCGGGCGCCGGCGAACATGTTCTCGTCCTCGCCGTCGACCTCGATCCGCTCGGGGCGGTCGAGCTCGATGAAGGGGACGTTCTCGGGCGAGCCGTCGGTGGCTCGGCTGATGCCCTTGACGCGGTGGACCCGGATGGCCCAGTCGGCACGGAAGGTCAGGGGAAGCACGTCCACGAGCCGGTCGAGCGCCTCGAGGGCGTTCTCGGTGAGGTCTTCGACGGCCTCGAGGTCGAGGAAGAGGTTGCCGCCGGCGGCGTAGCGGGAGATCCAGACCACGTGCACCCCGTCGAGCTCGTTGCACGCCGACACGATGGAGTCCGGCATCGTTCCCGGTTGGGTCTCGAGCAGCACATCGTCGACGGCTCTTCCGTCGACCTTGTTCTTCTCGACGATCTCGATCGCCTCGATATCGCCACCGGCTTCACCGATGGCGGAGGCGAGGCGACCGAGGGAACCCGGGATGTCGGGCAGCTCGACGCGTAGCAGGAACGGCATGGCCATAGACCCTAGCGTCGCCAACCGACAGTCGTAGCACTGTCCCGGTTACACACCCGTCAACTGGCGACCTACTCGCCGGCCGGCTCCAGCAGGAACAGCGGGAAGATCCGCGACGTGTTGGGCTGGTATTCGCCGTACGTCGGCCAGGTCTTCACGGCGTAGTCCCACCACTCGTCCCGCTCGGACCCGGAGAGCTCGCGCACGACGTACGCCTTCTTGGTGCCGCCATCCTGCAGCGCGACATCCGGGTACGCCCGGAAGTTGGCCACCCAGGCGGGGTTCTTGTCGCTGCCGCCCAGCGAGGCGACCGCGAGGTAACGGCCGTCGCGCTCGACGCGCATCAGCGGGGTCTTGCGGATCGCGCCGGTCTTCGCGCCGCGGTTGGTGATCAGGATGATCGGCTTGCCGTCGCGCTCGAGGACGTTGCCCTCGGCGCCGTTGGAGGCCTCGAACGCGGCAACCTGCTCGCGCACCCAGTCGGCCGTGCTCGGGACGTATTCACCTTGCAGTTCGGTCATGCCCACTACAACACCACGGGGCGGCGCCTATTCCGAGGAGCCCGGATCAGGCGAGGGCCTTGTCGATCTCGCGGTCGAGATGCGACTTCGGCCGAGCACCGACCATCTGGAGCACGGGCTTCCCGTCGCGGAAGAGGAGCATCGTCGGCACCGCCATGACCCGATAGTCGGCGGAGGTGGCCGGGTTCTCGTCCTGGTTGAGCTTCACGACCCGCAGGCTTCCGGCCCGCTCCGCGGCGATCTTGTCCAGGATCGGTGCGAGCTGCCGGCACGGCGGGCACCACTCGGCCCAGATCTCCACGAGCACCGGCGTCTCGGACATGAGTACGTCCTCCACGAACCCGGCATCGGTGATCTCCTCGATCACGGTGGTCTGACTCATCGCTTCTCTCCTCATGGGTGATAGGACTCTGCTTCGTACAGCAGGCTGGCGAGCTCGCCGCGCAGGGCGGTCAGCTCGTTGACCCGCCGGTCGATCTCGGCGATCCGCTGCCGATAGGCATCAAGCGAAGCCGGGCACATGTCGGCACGGTCGTTCCCGGCCCGCAGGCAGTCGACGAACGGCAGCGTCTCCTCGGCGGTGAGACCGAGCGAGAGCAGCGCGCGGATCTCCCGCACCACCTGCACGTCCACGTCGGCGTAGTCGCGATATCCGTTGCCCGCCCGTCGAGGCGCGAGCAGCCCGCGTGACTCGTAGTAGCGCACCGCCTTCACCGTCACGCCGGCCCGGTCCGCGAGCTCCTTGATCTGCACGCCTACGACCGTAGACCTTGCCCTTGGGGGCAAGGTCAAGCCTGTTGGCGGGCGGCCGGATAGCCTCACCCTCATGAGCGCCATCGAGGGAGTCTCCGACACGTTCGACCCGAGCCGCTGGGACGAGGTGAAGGGCTTCGAGGATCTGACCGACCTGACCTATCACCGGGCCAAGGAGCACGGCACCGTACGCATCGCCTTCGACCGCCCCGACGTCCTCAACGCCTTCCGCCCGCACACCGTCGACGAGCTCCTCCGCGTGCTGGAGCACGCTCGGACCTCCGCCGACGTCGGTTGCGTCCTGCTCACCGGCAACGGCCCCTCGGCCAAGAACGGCAAGCACTCCTTCTGCACCGGCGGCGACCAGCGCATCCGCGGCAAGGCCGGTTACCAGTACGAGGAGACCGAGGCGTACGCCGCCGGCCGGACCGGCGCGGAGGAGCCGACTCCGATCGACAAGGCCAAGCTCGCCCGGTTGCACATCCTGGAGTGTCAGCGCCTGATCCGCTTCATGCCGAAGGTCGTCATCTGCGTCGTCCCGGGCTGGACCGCCGGCGGCGGCCACTCCCTCCACGTGGTGTGCGACCTGACGCTCGCGAGCGCCGAGCACGGGCGTTTCAAGCAGACCGACGCCGACGTCGGGAGCTTCGACGGCGGCTACGGCTCCGCCTACCTCGCCCGCCAGGTCGGCCAGAAGTTCGCCCGCGAGATCTTCTTCCTCGCCGAGGAGTACTCGGCCGAGGACGGCGTACGCATGGGCACCGTCAACCGCGCCGTCCCGCACGCCGAGCTCGAGGATGTCGCGCTCGAGTGGGGCCGCAAGATCAACGGCAAGTCGCCCACCGCCCAGCGGATGCTGAAGTACGCCTTCAACCTGCTCGACGACGGCCTCGTCGGCCAGCAGATGTTCGCCGGTGAGACCACCCGTCTGGCGTACATGACCGACGAGGCCCAGGAGGGCCGCGACCAGTTCCTGGAGAAGCGCGAGCCCGACTGGTCGCCCTACCCCTGGTACTACTGATCCGCGCGGCCACCCTGTACACGAACCCGACGGGTCAGTACGGCGGTCGGGTCGGTGTCACACAGGCTGCGTGATGCCGATGGCGGGCGGGTGAGGTCACATGGACCGATGAGCTCGATCGAGACCCAGGCGCCCAGGCCCCACCACCTCACCCTGGCGGAGCGGGCCTCGGTGGGCCGAGGGGCGCGAGCGAGGGTCCCGCGTTCGGTGCACGGCGAGTGGCGACCGGCGCCCGACCGGGCCGACCCGGTCGGCCTTCTCGAGGAGCAGGGGAGCAGCCGGGTGCAAGAGCTCGTGCCGCTCCGCTACGGCCGGATGCTGGTGAACCCGTTCACGTTCTTCCGTGGTTCCGCCTACCTGATGGCGGCAGATCTGGCGGGTGCGCCGCGTACGGACCTGACGGTCCAGCTGTGCGGCGACGCGCACCTGTCGAACTTCGGGTCGTTCGCAGCGCCGGACCGGCGCCTGGTCTTCGGCCTCAACGACTTCGACGAGACCTTGCCGGGCCCGTTCGAGTGGGATGTGAAGCGCATGGTGGCGAGCTTTGCGGTCGCGGGGCGCGACCGGGAGTTCGACGATGCCGCGCGCAGGGCCGTCAACATGGCTGCCGCATCGTCGTACCGCGAGGCGATGCGGGAACTGGCGCGGATGCGCAAGCTCGATGTCTGGTACGCCCGCTTGGACATGGACGAGCTGGACGCTCTGATGAGCTCGCAGATCGAGAGCAAGCAGCTCAAGCGCTTCCGCAAGAACGTGGCCAAGGCCCAGGCGAAGAACAGCTTGAAGGCCTTCTCGAAGCTCGTGGAGATCGTGGATGGACGTCCGCGCCTGATCCACGATCCTCCGATGATCGCAAGGATCCAGGAGCTGATGCCCGACAACGAGTTCCATGAGGTCGAAGACACGCTCCATGCCATCCTGCACATCTACCGCGGGACCCTGCAGGGGGACCATCGGCACCTCCTCGAGGGGTTTCGCTTCACCGACGCCGCACGCAAGGTGGTCGGGGTCGGCAGCGTGGGCACCCGCGCCTGGATCGTGCTGCTGATCGGCAACGACGACCAGGACCCGTTGTTCCTCCAGGCCAAGGAGGCCACGGCTTCCGTCCTGGAACCCTTCCTCGGCAAGAGCGCGTACACCAGCCACGGTCAGCGGGTCGTCGAGGGACAGCGACTGATGCAGTCCGCGAGCGACGTGATGCTCGGCTGGGTGAGGGCGAGCGGGTTCGACGGCGTCGAGCGAGACTTCTTCGTCCGGCAACTGTGGGACGGCAAGGGTTCGGCGATCGTGGAGGCGATGAATCCCACTGCCATGACCGGGTACGCCCGGATGTGCGGGTGGACGCTGGCAAGGGCCCACGCACGCTCCGGCGACCCGGTCGCCATCGCGAGCTACCTCGGCTCCGGTGATCGGTTCGATCGGGCGGTCTCGGCGTTCGCGGAGGCCTACGCCGACCAGAACGAGCGGGACTATGCAGCGCTCCGTCGTGCGGTCGATGACGGGCGGGTCGTGGCTCAGCGGGGTTGAGGGCGCCCTCGACCCGTGTCGTCAGTCGCCCCGTACGCGTCGACCGACCATTCCGGGATCGGTCGTGACCACCTGGCCCACGAGCGCGGTCGTGAGGAAGCAGAAGGCGGCGACGTAGAGCCAGGTCAGGTACGTGAAGGCGACACCGATGGACCCGTACCGGTCGGCGCTTGCCTCGAGCGCCCCGGGAAGCCATGCCTGGGTGGCGGGGCGGACGGTGATCATCAGGAGAGCGAACAGCAGTGCACCCGGCATCAGCATCCGGGCGCGTACGGCGCCGGCGAGCAGCGCCCAGGGGATGAACGCTGCGACCGCGACGTCCCAGGCGAACGAGACCACCCGTGGCCACAGCTCCCGAGGGGGGATGGCGTCGAGGGGCTCACCGGCAGCGCGGACGACGACCAGGGAGAGCGCGAAGACCAGGACGACGGCCAGCCAACGCCAGGCCGAGCTCAGCCTGGTCGGTGGGCGCGGCAGTCCCCAGATCGCGGCGAAGGCGCGGGCCAGCGCGCGAGACAGGCTGGTCGCCGAGACGAGCACGAAGACGGCCCCGAGGATGCCGAACGCTGTACCCCCGCTGTCGACGGCGCCTTCGAGCACCTGCCGGGTCTGCTCCGGCATCTCGATCGCGTTGGCGAACCCGTCGCTGTTCGAACCCAGGGCGGCGATCAGGATGAGCACCGGGAGTACGGAGGTGAAGAACTGGGCCGCGATGGTCATCGACCGGTCGAACACCTCGATCCGGCCGAGCCCCGCAACCGCCCGCAGGAGCATCCGTCCCAACTGCCTGTCGAGCAGCCATCCCAGCCGCCGCTGCCACCCGGCCGGCAGACGTCCCAAGGCGGCGTCGACGCGGGCCCGGACCGGATCGACGGCTGGACCTGTCTGGCTCTCCGGGGACGGAGTCCCGTCGTTCGAGTCCATGCCGATCTCATTCTGGCGTTGCCTCAGGCTGAAGCTCGGCCGGGGCGGCCCGCTCCGGCCCCGGTGCTGTGTCCGGCTTCCCTGAGATCAGGGGCAGGGCCCACCTGCCGCGCGGGTCGGCCTCGACCAGCAGGGCCTTGGTGAGCAGCGTGCACGGGACGGCGAGCAGCGCGCCGACCGGTCCGATCACCCAGGTCCAGAACACCAGCGAGAGGAACGTCAACGTCGCCGAGAGACCGACCGAGTCGCCCACCACCCGAGGTTGGATGATGGATTGGATCACGAAGTTGATGACGCAGTAGACGACGATGACGGTCACCATCAGGCCCAGGCCGCCGTCGAGCAGGGCGATGAGGGCCGGTGGGATGACGCCGATGACGAAGCCGATGTTCGGGATGAAGTTGGTGACGAATGCGAGCACCGCCCACACGAAGGCTCCGGGGACGTCCAGCACGTACAGGGCGACCCCGTCGATGACGGCGACGATCAGCCCGAAGCCCGCCGAGACACCCATGTAGTTGCGGGTGCCGTGGGCGAAGTTGTCCAGTGCGGCGACCGGCTCGGGAAACCGGTCACCCAACGTCTTCAGGCTGCGGCGCGTGGAGTCCGTGTCGAAGGCCACGAACAGCAGCACCGTGATCAGGAAGAACAGATCGGTGACCAGGCCGAAGGTGCCGGCGAGCACCGACATGGCCACGTCGATGACCTGGCCTGGGTCGAACGCGTTCACCACTGCGTTGATCTGCTCCTGCTTGACCCCCGCGTCCCGCAAGGTGTTCCCGACGTTCGCGACACCGTCGGCGATCTGGTCGGCGTACGTGGGAACCAGAGCGGCCAGCTGGGCGACCGACACCATCAGGGCCACCGCGAAGACCGAGAGCAGGAGAACTGCCGAGGCCAGCATCAGCGTCGAGATCGCCCATCCGGGAAGCCGTCCCCGTTCCAGCCACACGCGGATCGGGTGCAACGTGATCGTGATGACCACAGCCATGAGGACCGGCCCGACGATGTCCGCGACGGATCTCACGCCGGCCAGCGTGAGCGTCAGCGCGGCGGCACCCAGCAACAGGGTCCAGGCGAACGATCGGGGCCGAAGCTCGCTAGGTGCGGTGGTGGAGGCGTGCTTCATGAGGATCTCCTGTCCGGGCCGGGTGCTCCTGCTCGAGCGCGTCTGTGTCATATCCGAGGGCCATCGCCAGCCTGGGAGCGGCTGCGACCACACGTGCCGTACCGATGACGGGAAGGACACCGATCAGCACGTCGACGACCTCGGCAGCGCTCGCGCCGGCGTCGACGGCCGCATCGGCGGCGGAACCGTAGGAGGGGACCTCGCCCCCGACCGCAACCAGCGCGGCCAGCCGGACCAGGGCCAGGGTTCGGGCATCCAACGTGGGTTCGCGCCACGCTTCGTCGGCCGCGTAGGTGGGGTCTTCGGACCACTCCGTCTGGTTGATGGCCAAGCGGTGGAGTCGATCGGCGTAGTGCACTGCGGACCGTCCTTCCGGCGCGCTCTGAGTTCGACCGCGACCCTTCGATACCGCGGTACGCCCTCATTCAGGCCCACCACGATTCGGTTCGCATCATGTAGATCTGGTGAAGCGCGCTCGCCGGGTAGGCCGAGGCTCCGGTCGACGATTCACGTCTTCTGTGTGACGAAAGTGGGCTCGTCCCCGCGAAGGATGGGCAACCCATCGAAGGAGCCACCATGAAGCTCATCCCCGTCGCCGTCCTGACACTGGCGTTGGCCACACCGCTGACCGGGTGCGGCGAAGACCGAGCTGCCGTGTGCAGCTCCGTCGACGACCTCCAGACCTCGGTCGACGAGGTGCGGGACATCGACGTGTCGTCCTCGGGCGCGTTGGCCGACCTGGAGAGCGGACTCGAGGCCATCGGGGCGGACCTGTCCGACGTCAAGTCCGACGCGAAGGCCGAGTTCTCCAGCCAGATCGACGACGTCCAGGCCAGCTACGACGCGCTCGTGGCGAGCCTCGACGCGGCCAAGGAGAGTGCTTCCGCCGCCACCCTGAGTGCCGCCGCGACTGCGCTCTCCACCTTTGGCGACGACGTACGGACTCTCATCACCGACGTCCAGGAGACCTGCTGAGCAGCCGTCCTGGTGCGGCCGCGGCGTCGGTCTTCACGCATCTTGGGTGAGGACGCGCGGCCGGGCGGGAACCAGACTTCCGACCATGGCCCCTTGGATCGCCGCTTCTCTCTACCTGATCGACCTCGCGTTGAAGATCGTCGCGTTGGGCGTGGTGCCCAAGAACCGGCGACCGTCCAGCGGCATGGCCTGGCTGCTCCTGATCCTGGTCGTGCCGCTCTTCGGCTGGGTGATCTTCCTCGTCCTGGGGCGGACCAAGCTCGGGCGCCGTCGCAACGAACAGCAGGCCGAGGTCAACGCGCTCGTGGCGGAGCGAGCGGCGCACGTGCCCACGCTCGAGAGGGACTTCCCCGGACCGACGTACGTTCGTTCGGTGGCAACGCTGAGCCGCAACCTGGGAGCGCAGCCGGTGACGCCCGGCAACAGGATCGACCTCTTCCCGGTCTACGCCGAGTCCATCGCGGCGATGACCGCCGAGGTCGACAAGGCCTCCGCCTGGGTGCACGTCGAGTTCTACATCACCGCATGGGACAACGTGACCGGCCCCTTCTACGAGGCACTGGCGCGGGCCGTCGACCGCGGGGTGAAGGTCCGTCTGCTCTTCGACCACCTCGGGTCCAAGGGCATCCCGGGCTACAAGGAGTTCATCGCGCGGCTGGACGCGTCCGGCATCGAGTGGCACCCGATGCTGCCGATCGCACCGTTCAAGCGCCGCCCGGACCTGCGCAACCACCGCAAGATCCTGGTCATCGACGGGATGGTGGCGTTCACCGGGTCGCAGAACCTGATCGAGCCCGGCTACAACAAGCCCGCGAACCACAAGCTGGGCCGTGAGTGGACGGAGCTGGTGGCCCGTGTCGAAGGACCGGCGGTCAGCGCTCTCAACCTGCTCTTCTGCACCGACTGGTACAGCGAGACGGAGGTCAAGCTGACCGACGAGCTCAGCACGGTACCGACCCCGGCCGGCGACATCGAGGGCCAGGTGATCCCGAGCGGACCGGGCTTCTCGACAGAGAACAACCTGCGCGCGTTCACGCTCCTGCTGTACTCGGCACAACGCCGACTGTCGATCACCAGCCCCTACTTCGTGCCGGACGAGTCGCTGCTGTACGCCATCACCACGGCCGCGCAGCGGGGCGTCGAGGTCGAGCTGTTCGTGAGCGAGGCCGGAGACCAGTTCATGGTCTACCACGCCCAGTGCTCCTACTACGAGGCCCTGCTGCGCGCGGGGGTGCGGATCTACCTGTATCCGGCGCCCGCGATCCTGCACTCGAAGTTCTTCAGCGTCGACGACGACGTCGCGGTTCTGGGATCGAGCAACATGGACATGCGTTCGTTCGTGCTGAACTACGAGGTCTCGTTGATGCTTCTCGGACCCGAGGTCGTCGCCGAGATGCGCAAGGTCGAGGACAACTATCGGTCGATCTCCAAGGAGCTGCTCCTCGAGGAGTGGCTGACCCGTTCGCGCGGCGCGGCGTACCTGGACAACGTGATGAGGCTGACCGCGGCGCTGCAGTAGCCCGCGTCGAGCCTCAGGTCACCACTTCAGTTCGATCTCGACCTCGCGCTCGTCGTCCCCGATCTCGACCTCCAGCTTGAAGTCGACCTCGTCAGGGACGCGCACCTTGAAGCGCAGTCCTTCTCTTTCGAACTCGACCTCGTTGTTGCTGGCGAGCGCGTCGGCCAGGGCGCGCAGGCGAGCCGCGGCGTCCTCACGACGCAGCCGTGCCCGTTCAGTGACTTCCATCAGGTCCATCTTGAACTCCTCGTTCGACGTTGCGGATGTCCGGCGTCATCGTATGGCGAGCTCCGCCCAGCCCCTCTGACCACTGCAGCGACGGCACCATCGCAACCTATCCGGCGACGTGGGGGCCGGTGTCACCCAGAACGCGTGAATCCCGACGAGCTGCCCGACAACGAGCAGCGTGGCGCGACGCAGCCCGCTGAGCGGCTATCCGGTTCACGGATCTCCCAGGAACCGGGGCGGACTTCCTCGCCCAGGCCATCGACTTCGCCAACGACCGGCTCCGCGGCACCCTCGGTGCCAACATCGTCATCCATCCACACGATCTGGCGGCGGTCGGCGCCGGCCGGTTCGAGCAGCTGCTCGCCGACCTGCGCTACGGCACGATCGCCGTGAACGCGTGGACCGGAGTCGGCTACCTCTCGCCCTTCGCGACCTGGGGAGCCTTCCCCGGTCACACCCCGGACGACATCCAGTCCGGTCACGGGGTGGTGCACAACGGACTCCTCCTCGCGCGCCCCGAGCGCACCGTGGTGCGCGGGCCGTTCCGCCCGTTCCCTCGCTCCTGGGCGAGCGGCAGCCTGGCGCTCACGCCGGTCCCGCCGTGGTTCGTGCACAACCGGACGGCGGCGACGACCGGGGAGCGACTGGTCCGGTTCGCGGCCGCGCCGCGCTGGCGCAAGCTTCCGGGGGTATTTGCCTCAGCGCTGCGGGGCTGACCGCGGCGGGCGCCGGCGCAGTCACATCGAGAGGCCGCCGTCGACGGGCAACACCGTTCCGGTGACGTACCCGGCCTCGGCCGAAGCCAGGAAGCCGACTGCGCCGGTCATCTCCCGCGGTTCCGCGAAGCGCCCGATCGGGATACCGGCCGCGATCTCCGCCTTCTTGTCGTCCGGAATCGACGCGATCATCCGGGTCGCCGCGTTGGGTGAGATGGCGTTCACCGTGACGCCGAAGCGCGCCAGCTCCTTGGCCGTGGTCTTGGTGAATCCGATGATGCCGGCCTTCGCGGCGGCGTAGTTGGCCTGCCCCGTGTTGCCGTGCAGTCCGGTGTACGACGTCACGTTCACGACGCGACCGTATCCGCGGGACCGGAAGTGCGGCGTCGCCGCTCGGGTGAACCGGAAGGTTCCGCCGAGGTGGGTGTTCAGGACGGCGTCCCAGTCGTCATCGGTCATCTTCCAGACCACGCTGTCGCGCAGGATCCCGGCGTTGTTCACGACAACGTCGAGGCGACCGGTCTCGCGTACGACCTGATCGACGACCCCCGTCACGTCCTCGGTGCTGCCGACGTCGGCCGCGAGGCCCGTGGCTCCGATCTCGTCCGCGCGTGCCTTCACCTCCTCGGCGTCCCGGTCGACCAGGTACGTCGTCGCTCCGGCGTTCCGGAAGAACCTGCCCAGCTCCAGGCCGATACCGCGGGCGGCGCCCGTGACGATCACGCTCTGGCCGGTGAAGTCGAACGTGAGGGTGGGGGCGTTCATGAGTCTCTGCTTTCGGTGGTGGGAACGGTGCTGGGTACGACGTACGCAAGGGTCTCCGCGACGCAGGCCGGCTTGTCGCCGCCCTCGATCTCGACGGTGATGCGGGTCCTGACCTGGAAGCCTTCGCCGGACGGGTCGACGGAGAGCAGGTCGACGACTGCCCTGATCCGGGAGCCCACGCCTACGGGTGCGGGGAAGCGCACCCGGTCCAGGCCGTAGTTGATCTCCATCGACAGTCCCTCGGTCCGGTAGACCTGCCAGACCAGGGCGGGCACGAGCGAGAGGGTCAGGTAGCCGTGCGCGATCGTGGTGCCGAAGGGCCCCGAGGCCGCCTGCTCGGCATCGACATGGATCCACTGGTGGTCCCCGGTGGCGTCGGCGAAGCAGTCGATCCGTGCCTGCTCGACGGACAGCCAGTCGGAGACGCCGAGGCGGGTGCCCGCGGCCAGGCACAGCTGTGAGAGGTCGTAGCCGGCCGCGCTGGTGGTCGTCATCGCCGTCAGCCGGCGCGCCGTACGAGAGCGGCCAGGGCTTGGCCGCCGCCGATGCACATCGTGACGACGCCGAGCTGGAGGTCGCGGCGCACCAGATCCTTGGCCACCCGGAGCGTGAGCATCGCGCCGGTGGCACCGACGGGGTGTCCAAGCGCGATCGCGCCGCCGTACGGGTTGACCTTCTCAGGATCGAGCTTCGCGTCACGGATGACGGCGACCGCTTGTGCTGCGAAGGCCTCGTTGACCTCGAACACATCGATGTCGTCGGGTGTCAGGCCGGTGGTGGCGAAGAGCTTCCGCAGCGCCAGGACGGGGGCGTAGCCCATCAGCTCCGGTTCCAGAGCTGCGGTCGCTACGGCTTCGAGGGAAGCCAGCGCGGTCAGGCCGCGCTCGGCTGCGGCGGCCTCGGTGGCGAGGACCACCGCGGCGGCGCCGTCGTTGATGCCCGAGGAGTTCCCGGCCGTGACCGAGCCGTCGTCCTCGAAGGCCGCGCGTAGGCCGGCCAGCTGTTCCAGGGTGGTCTCCGGCCGCGGATGCTCGTCCCGCGCGACAGTACGTGAGCGACGTCCGCCGGTGATGACCGGAACGATCTCCTCGTCGAATGCCCGGAGGGCTGCTTCCGAGGCGGCCGCCTGCTGGGAGGCAAGGGCGAACTCATCCTGCTCGGCACGCGAGATGCCGTAGGTCCGCGCGACGTTCTCGGCCGTACGTCCCATCAAGATGTCGTGGAAGGGGTCGGTGAGCATCATGAGCGTGCCGTCGTGCAGCGTGCGGTCGGCGAGCTTGTAGCCGTTGCGGGCGCCGAAGTCGTAGAACGGCATCCGGCTCATGGACTCGTCCCCACCGGCGAGCGCGACGTCGACCCCGCCCCACCGCATCTGCATCGCGGCCGACCAGATCGCCTGGAGCCCCGATCCGCAGAGCCGGTTGACGGTGTACGCCGGGGTGCTCACCGGCAGGCCTGCGGTCATGGCCACGCGCCGGGCGTTGAACGCGTCGGGGCCGACCTGTCCGATGCAGCCCATGACGACCTCGCCGATGTCGTCCGGTCGGACTCCGGCGCGTTCGATCGCAGCGCGGGCGGCGGTGGCACCCAGTTCGTGGGCGGGGACCTCGCTCAGGGCGCCGCCGAAGCTTCCGATCGGCGTGCGGGCGCCGTCGAGGATGAGGATGCGCTGCTGATCCGTCACAGGTTGACTCCTGAAGGTGGGGTGGACGCGGTGACCGCGTGCTCGATGGGCGGCGGAAGGAGGAACAGGGGCGCGACCTCGCCGGTGTGCTCGACGACGCGGCCGTCGCGGACCAGAAGCGCCCGTCCGTGGAGGGCATCGGCGACCCAGAGTGACCCGTCTGCGCCGAGGACGCACCCGGCAGGTGTCGCGACGAGTTGGCCGAGCAGCGCGTCAAGGCTGTGGCCGGTTGGACGGGGGCCGAAGCTCGCCCAGGTGCGGCGGTCGCCGAGTACGCCGTCATCCCCGATGTCGAAGGCGGTGACGCGGTTGCCGAGGCTCTCGCAGACGAGCAGCACGGCGTCGTCGGTGACGATGCTCCCGTGAGGAACGAGCAGGTCGTCGGCGGCGACGTTCACAGTGCCGTCGGGGTCGACCCGCAGGACGCGCGCTGGGGAGAAGGGTCCGTCGGAGCGGAGGTCGCAGCCGGACTCGCACACCCAGGCGCGACCCACGTGATCGACCACCATGCCCAGCACGACACCGTTGACGTGACGGGCGAGCTCGGCGTGCACGCAGATGGAACCGTCGTGCTCGAGCCGCAGGATGCGGGCGTCGCGCCGGGATACGACGAGCAGGCGGCCGTCCGGGAGCCAGCCCAGGCCCGAGGGCTGCTCCGGCACCTCGAGCTCCGCGCGCAGGCCGTTGCCGTGGTGGTCGGTCGAGTAGACCGCGTCGGTGGCGGCATCGCACAGCCAGATCCGGCCGCCTCGTTCTCGAGGGCTGTCAGCGACAGCGAGCGCATCGATGAGGGTCCGGACGGCGCCGCTCATGGCGGGGGACACGCTCGACGTGGTCACTGGCTCACTCCTCGGTCGTTGGACGCTTCCGCTAGGTTACTAAGCGCATAGTCAGTCACGGGTGAACTAGTGTGTCAAGCCGTATCGGCGATTTCTGCCGTGTCGGTCAGCTACAGAAAGGGCAAGCGAGGGTGGCCAAACCGCGACAGGCTCGTCTCACCGTGATCGAGGTCGGCCAGCAGCCCGACCTCGACGACGAGTCACCCCAGTTGTGGCGTGAGGACCTCCCTGAGGTCGCCCGCAACATGCTCACGTCCGCGGTGCGCTGCTTCGCGACGAACGGCTTCCACGGCACGACCACGCGCGACATTCCGGGCATGCTGGGGTTGAGTCCTGCGGCGCTGTACGTCTACTTCCCGTCGAAGGCGAGCGTCCTGTTCGAGATCATCCGCACCGGACACGAGCGGGTCCTGGAGCACATCACCACGCCCGAGCTGGACCAGCTCGACGCCGCCACTCGTCTGCGGACCCTGGTCGCTCGCTACACCGAGTGGCATGCGCGCCACCATGTGGCAGCCCGCGTCTCGCAGTACGACTTCACGGGTCTGAACGTGGAGGACTACGACGTCGTCCTCGAGTTGCGGCAGCAGACCAGCACGATCTTTCGCAGCGCCGTGCAGGCCGGCGTCGACGACGGGTCCTTCGAGAACGTCGACGTGCAGCGAGTGGCCCGCGCGATCCTCTCCCTCGGGATCGACCTGGTCCGCTGGTATCGGCTGGACGGCTCGGACTCGCCCGAACAGGTGGCACAGTTCAACGCCGATCTCGCGCTGAAGATGGTGACCTGAAGCCGGCGTCGACGGACCGCGTCAGGCGCGCTCGGGGTGCCTGTTGATCGTGGAGGCGAGCAGCTCGGCGGCCTGCGCGGTGATCAGCCGCTTGACCACCAGCGCTGAGGGAGAGGGGCGGGAGTCCCGTCGTTGCACCAGTTCGATGCTCACCGAGTGCGCGTCGTGCAGCGGGACCCAGCGCAGGCCGGGCACGTCGACGGTCGTCTCGAACGGTCCCAGGACCCCGATGCCGGCGCCGGAGGCGACCATCAGCTTCATCGTGCGGGCGGAGGTCGCCTCCACGACGACGTCGGGCCGGGGGAGGCCGGCGTGCAGGTGCTCCCACATGACGGTGCCCTCGCGCATCGTCACGATCGGCCAGGTCTCCAAGTCCTCCCAGCGCAGGCTGTCGCGGTCGGCCAGCAGGTGGCCGCGTGGCATGACGACCCCGAGCGGGAACCGCAGCAGGATCGTTCGCTCGATGCTGCTCGGCGCGGGCCTGCGTGGCGTCGTGACGACACCGAAGTCCAGCTCGCCGGCGGCGACCTGGGACTCGATCTCCGTCGATCCCCCTTCGCGAACGGTGAACCGCAGATCCGGGTGCAGGTCACGCAGCCGGCCGACAACCGGAGCGATGACGGTCCCTGCCACGACCGAGATGGTCCCGATGGCGACTCGGCCGCTGTAGGAGTTGCTCGACTGCGCGGCCGCTTCGAGGACGGCGTCCTCGGCAGCGACGAGGCGCGACATCGACTCGAGCAGACCCTGGCCCGCAGGAGTGGGCCGGACCCCGGTGCGGCTCCGGGTGAGCACTACGACGTCGAGCTCCTCCTCGAGCAGACTGATCTGCTGGCCCAACGTGGGTTGACTGATGCCGCACCGTTCGGCGGCCGCACGCAATGATCCGGTCTCGACGGCCGCCAGGAAGTAGCGGGCTCGTTCCACTCGCATGCGGGTAACGATAGCTATCTCCTATCACCCTTGGTAGGCGGAGTCGGAGAAGTCGCTGTACATGGCAGTCTGACCGCCAGCCGGTGACGTGCCTCACACTTTGTGGGCGGCCGGAATGAAAGGTGACGCGTATGACCCAGTTGCCCTTGAGTGGCATCACCGTCCTGGATCTCTCGACGATCCTGGCTGGTCCCTTGGCGTCGTCGTTGCTGGCGGAGTTCGGTGCCGACGTCATCAAGATCGAGCAGCCTCGGACGGGGGATCCCGCGCGGGCGTACCCTCCGCTCGTCGACGGCGACTCCGCACAGTGGTTCATGCTGGGACGCAACAAGCGCAGCGTGAGCCTGGACCTGCACCACGCCGACGCCCCTGCGATCGTCGGACGCCTCGTCTCGGCCACCGACATCGTCGTGACGAACTTCCGCCCGGCGACGCTGAAGCGCTTCGGCGTCGACTTCGACGATCTCGTGAAGTTCCGTCCCGATCTGGTCATGGTGCACGTCAGTGCCTTCGGCCGCACCGGACCGTACGCCGACCGGCCCGGGTTCGCGCGCGTCGCGGAGGCGTTCGCCGGCCTGACTCACCGCACCGGAGACCCCGACGGCCCGCCCATCTTCGCGGGCTACCCGGTTGCCGACGGCGTCACGGGGATCTATGCCGCATTCGCGGCGATGCAGGCTCTGCGCCAGCGTGACCTCACCGGAGAACCGCAACTGGCCGACATCGGGCTCTACGAGCCACTGCTGAGAATGCAGGAGGACTTCATCGTCGGCTATGACCTGACCGGCAGGAGCGTGGAGCGGCAGGGCAACCAGAACCCTCACATCAGCCCCAACAACCTCCACCGCACGCGCGACGGGCACTGGCTGGCGCTCCCGGCCTCCACGGAGCAGATGTGGCGCCGGTTGGTGAAGGTGATGGACGACGACGAGCTAGCGGACTGGGGAGACCTCTCCGAACGTATCGCCCATCGCGCAGAGATCGAGGCGCGTATCGACGAGTTCGTCGGCCAGTACGACCTCGACCCCCTGATGGAGATCCTGGTCGACGCCGAGGTCGCGGCCGGTCCGGTCTACTCGGCCGCTGACATCTGCGACGACCCGCATATCCGGGCCCGCGGGTCGATCGTCGCGGTCCCGGACGCAGCCGGCCACTCACGTCGCATGCAAGCCCCCGCCGGTAAATTCTCCGGGTTCGAACCCAGCATCCGCACGGCTGCGCCGGATCTGGGGGAACACACCGAGTCCGTCCTCGCCGAGCTTGCCGGTCTCAGCGGCAACGAGATCGCCGAGCTGCGAAAGAGCGGTGCGATCTGATGCCTGCTCGCCTCAGTTTGTCTGGAAACAGCACACCCCGAAGGAATGACATGAAGATTGATCGACCACAGCGTTCTCGGCGCTTCCTCGGCACCCTGGCAAGCATCACGACCGTCGCTCTGGTTCTCACGGCCTGCGGGGGCGGTGGCGCCGACGAGTCCGGCGGCTCGGGCACACTGACGATGGCCGCGGCCACGAACGTGCAGACGTACGACCCGCAGATGGCCGCGGTCGCCCAGGAGTACTACCTGAACCCGGTCTTCGACACGCTGGTGCACGCGTTGCCCGACGGCAAGTTCGAGGCGGGCCTGGCCGAGTCCTGGAGCAACGTGGACCCCAAGACCTTCGAGCTGACCCTCCGCTCCGACGTCACCTTCAGCGACGACGCCCCGGTCGACGCCGAGGCCGTGGCCGCCAACTTCGAGCGCGGCATGTCGATGACCGCGAGCCCGTCGCTGGCGTTCTACGCCAACATCGCCTCGGTCGAGGCGGTCGATGACGTCACCGTGCGACTGAACCTCAAGGGGCCGACGACCGACATGCTGGCCCAGCTGAGCCGTCTGCCGGGCATGATGATGAGCCCGGCGTCCTTCGACGCCTCGCCCGACACCCAGCCGGTCGGTGCCGGCGGATGGACGTACGACGCTGCGGCGTCGAGCGCCGGCGACGTGCAGGTCTTCCAGGCCAACTCCGACTACTGGGACCCCGAGAGCGTCAAGGTCGACACGGTGGAGATCAAGGTGATCGAGGATGCCGCGGCCGCCACCAACGCGGTCCTCGACGGCCAGGTCGACATGATCGAGCTGCGTGGCGAGGGTGACCGCGAGACGGTGGACAACGGAACGCTCCAGCTCGTCGAGCGGACCACCCCGAACGTCTACTACGTGCAGATCATGGACACCGACGGCACGCTGCTCGAGCCGATGAAGGACGAGCGCGTACGCCGCGCCCTCAACCTGGCGATCAACCGCGAGTCCTTCGACACGGGTCTTCAGTTCGGCAACGGCGACCCCACCGCCAACTTCTGGCTGCCGGACTCGCCGTACTACGACGCGTCGACCGAGGAGCTCGCCTACGACCCGGCGGAAGCCAAGCGCCTCCTCGCCGAGGCAGGTTACAAGGACGGGTTCAAGGTGACCTTCCCGTCGTTCGGTGCGCTGACGGTGGTGTCGGAGTCGATCCAGCAGATGTGGGCCGAGATCGGTGTCGATGTCACGATCGAGCAGGTCGAGCCGGGCACGTTGGCCACGGTCATGCGCGACGGAAAGACGACCATGGCGCCGACTCTGGCCCGCGGCTTCACGGCCGAGAGCCAGTACGCGGAGCGGTTCGCTCCCGGCAGCCCGTACGACACCCTGGGCACCGACCGGGGCGATGTCGCCGACCTGGCCAAGGTGGCCCTGACCGCCGAGACCCCCGAGGCGCAGGCCAAGGGCTGGCGTGACGTCTACACCTACCTGGTCGAGCAGGGCTACCTGATGGTCATCGGCCACGAGACACCGACCGTCGTCGCCGCCGAGAACATCAAGGGTGTCGAGCTCGCGCCGTCGGACAACCTGCCCAAGCCGTTCGACATCAGCGTGGGCTGAGCGGTGCTTCGCGTCGCAATCGGTCGCGCTGCGGCTCTGGTGCCCCTGCTGTTGATCGCCACCTTCACCGCGTTCCTGCTGCTCCAGATGACTGCCACCGACCCTGCCGTCGTACGTCTTGGTGAGAACGCCTCGGACGAGGCCTACGCAGCGTTCCGGCACGAGATCGGCGTGGACCGCCCCTTGCTCGTCCAGTACGGGAGCTGGTTGGCGGGGGCGGTCCACGGAGACCTCGGCGTCTCCTGGTCCAACTCGGCCTCGGTGACGGATCTGCTCACCAACCGGATGCCGGCCACGTTCTCGATCGCCCTCGGCGCGCTGGTCGTAGGGCTGGTCATCGGCCTCCCGGTGGGCATCGCCGCCGGAATCCGGGCCGGCCGGAGCGCCGACTCGCTGCTGACCGCGGGCGCCTCGCTCGGGCAGGCCGTGCCCAGCTTCTGGCTGGCCCTGCTGTTCGTGGCGTACGTCGCCATGAAGACCTCGCTGTTCCCGGCCACGGGCTACGTCCCGATCACCGAGGGTGTCGGGTCCTGGCTGCTGAGCATCACGCTGCCCTCCGTGGCTCTCGGGGCTGCCGCGGCGGGCGCCTTCGCCCGGCAGACTCGGGCGGGCTACGTGCGGGTGCTGCACGAGCCGTACATCCGTACGGCCGTCGCCGGGGGCCTGGCTCGTCGTCGCATCCTGTGGCGCACGGCGCTGCGCAACGCGGCTATCCCGGTCGTGACCACGGTCGCCGGCACGGCGGCGGTTCTCGTCGGCGGTGCCGTCATCGTCGAGCAGGTCTTCGCCCTCCCGGGGCTCGGCCAGCTCGTCCTCAACGCCATCCACAACGGCGACATGCCGGTGGTGCTCGGGTTCGTCGCCCTGATGGCTCTCCTCATGGCGTTGGTCCAGTTCGTGCTCGACCTGACCTACGCCCTCGTCGATCCAAGGGTGCGTGCCGGATGAAGAACAGTGTGATCGTCAAGGCGTCCTGGGCGGTCCTCGCGGTGGTGGTGTTCCTCGCCGTCGCGGGGCCCTGGATCGCCCCTTACGACCCGACCGTCGGCGAGATCAGCGACGCCCTCGCCCATCCGGGACCCGAGCACTGGCTGGGCACCGACTATCTCGGCCGCGACACCCTCAGCCGTCTGATCGACGGTGCGCGCGTGTCGATGATCGCGGGTGTCGAGGCGACGGCTGTCGCCCTCGTGCTCGGTTGCTCCATCGGCATGGTCAGCGGCCTTCTCGGCGGCACCGTCGACCGCGTCGTCATGCGAGTCGTCGAGGGCATCTCCGCGATCCCCGCGATCGTCCTGGCGATCGCGATCATCGCGGCGCTGGGCAGCGGCCTCGGCAGCTCGATGCTGGCTGTCGGCATCGCGTTCGCGATGGCGGTCGCCCGGTTGGCGCGTGGCCTGACGCTCTCCGAACGCGAGCGGATGTACGTCGACGGAGCCCGTGTCGTGGGAGCCGGACGCCTCGATCTGCTGCGCCGCCACATCGCGCCCAACATCGCCGCGCCGATCGGCGTCGAGGCGACGTTGGTGTTCGCTCACGCGGTGACGATCGAGGCCGGCCTGAGCTTCCTCGGCCTCGGTACGCAGCCGCCGGCGGCGAGCTGGGGCGTCATGCTCTCCACGGCGCAGCGCACGATGCGGGAGGAGCCGTTCCAGACGATTCCGCCCGGCCTTGCGCTGGTGCTCACCGTGCTGGCGCTCAACATCGTCGGTGATGCGATGTTCCGGCGCCGTCAGGGCGTCAGCTCGGACAACCCCACGGGCTACCTGGAGCCGATCGGGATCACTGCGACCGCCGAGTCCGCCTCGGCGGGACGCTCCGTGGACGCGGTCGACGGCGTGCCCCCGCTGCTCGACGCACGGGCCGTGGAGGTCCGCTACGGCGATCACGTCGCGGTCAAGGGCGTCGATCTGACGATTCGACGCGGCGAGGTCGTGGCTCTGGTCGGTGAGTCCGGCAGCGGCAAGACGTCGGTGGCCATGGCGCTGGCCGGGCTGCTGACCTCGCCGGCGTCGGCGTCCGCCGAGCGGATCTCCCTCGCGGCCGCCGAGCCGCTGGAGCTGACCGGTGCCGGCCGCAAGGCCCGGGAGACCTGGCGCAGCCACGTCGGCGTCGTGTTCCAGGAGCCGTCGGCCGCGCTGAACCCGCTGCAGACAGTGGGGCGACAGCTGCGTGACGTCATCGAGGCGCAACGGCGTCTGGTCGCGGCGCGCGGCGAGTCGCGAGCGAAGCGCACGGTCGACGATGAGATCGTCGAACTGCTGACCTCGGTCGGTCTGCGCCGCCCCGCCGAGGTGGCCCGGCTGCGTCCCGGCCAGATCTCGGGAGGCATGGCCCAGCGCGTGATGATCGCGCTGGCGCTGGCGAAGTCACCGACGCTGCTGATCGCCGACGAGCCGACCACGGCGCTCGACGTGACCGTCCAGGCGGAGATCATCGCACTGCTGCGTCGCCTGTGCGAGGAGCACTCCTTCGGCGTGCTGCTGGTCACCCACGACCTCGGTGTCGCCGGCGAGCTGGCCGACCGCGTGGTGGTCATGCTGCACGGGGAGGTCGTGGAGGCCGGGCCCATCGAAGACGTCGTCCGCAGACCTTCGCACGCCTACACGGCCGCACTGGTCGCGGCCGTCCCGCGCAACGAGCCGGGTCGGGCGATCCTCAGCTCGCCGGTCGACCCGGTCGAGGCCCTCGAGATGTCCCCGGCAGGAGAGATGCGATGAACGCGACGTACGCCCCCTTGGTCTCCACCGACGGCCTCACCGTTCAGTTCCCTCGGCGTCGCACTCTGGGCAACCCGCGACCGGAGCCGTTCGTCGCGGTCGACGGCGTCACGGTCGACCTGCGCCCGGGCGAGATCACCGGCGTCGTCGGCGAGTCCGGATCAGGCAAGTCGACCTTGGCGCGGGCGCTGTTGCGGCTGGTGCCGTTCACCGGCGGGGCGAGCGTCTGCGGGTTCGACGTCGCGGCGCTGCCGGCGCCCGCGCCGCCGACCTACCGACGCACCGTCCAGGCGGTGTTCCAAGACCCGCTGCAAGCGCTCAACCCGCGCCATACGGTGGCCCAGCTGGTGGGCGAACCGCTGCGGATACACACCGACCTCGACGAGTCCGGGCGGCGAGATCGCATCGTGGCGACGCTCGAGTCCGTGGGGCTGGACGCGTCGTTCCTCGGGCGGACGACCCGGGAGATGTCGGGTGGGCAGCGACAGCGGGTGGCGATCGCGCGCGCGATCATCATCGAGCCGTCCCTCCTCATCCTGGACGAGGCGCTCAGCGCCCTCGACGTCACGACCGCGGCATCGGTGGCCAGGCTTCTGCACGGCCTCCTGCGCCCGGACTCGGCGATGCTGTTCATCGGTCACGACCTGGCGATGGTCCGCCAGCTGTGCGATCGCGTGCACGTGATGCGAGAAGGCCGGGTCGTCGAGTCGGGCACGGCCGAGGAGGTCTGCGGCTCGCCACGACACGAGTACACCCAGCTGCTCGTCTCGTCCATCCCACGACTGCTCGTCAGTGAAGGTTGATCGGCTCAACGGAGAGGTAGGCATGTACCAGACACACACGGAGGTTTCAGGACATGACAGACGTCGGCGCGTACGCCGTAGGAGCTTGGCGGCCAGCGGGTTCGCCATGGCGGCCGTCATGACGGCGACGATCGGCAGCGCGGCCGTGACAGCCGTGCCCGCCAGCGCCGATGCCGGCGCGATCACCACCGTCCAGATCGAGCCCTCGTCCACGGGGGCCGGCATCACCACGGAGACGAACGTCGACCGATATCACGTGGTCGTCGAGCCCGACGGTGACCGTCAGCCCGAGCTCGTGGTGATGCTCAGCGGGTCGAACGTGGCTGCGGCGGGCTACGGCGACCTCGTCGCCCATGCGGGCGGACTCGGCTACGCAGCCGTGAGCCTGAGCTATCCCAACCAGGGCACGATCGGCGCCGCCTGCCAGACGACCGTGGCCACGGACCGGTGCTTCGACAACGCGCGAGGCGAGATCGTCTTCGGCGCTGGTGTCCCCGATCCGCAGGGGCAGACCTACGCCTCGGGCAACGTGAGCGTCGACGCGGCGAACTCCATCTCGGGTCGCCTGGTCGCACTCATCGACCACCTGGCCGTCCAGGACCCGTGGTGGGGGAGCTTCCTCGTCGACGACGTGACCTCGCCGTACGTCGCGACGCACCGTGGTCCGGTTCGGCTGGACCACAGGAAGCTGATCCTCGCCGGCCACTCCCAAGGTGGCGGTCATGCCGCCTTCCTGGCGATGCGTACGGAGGTCGAGCGGGCGATCCTGCTCGGAAGCCCCGACGACACCACTCAGTCCGGCACGGCAACGTGGATCGGCGCCGCTTCGGCGACGCCGCTCGACCACTACTGGGCGATGCGTCACCAGTCCGAGGGAGCCTACGGTGCGCATCTCGCCCAGGTCTGGAGCGAGCTCGGCGGCGCCGGCATCGGCGCGGGAGACAACACGGCGGAGGTCCAGGTCGGCGACGGCTCCGGAGACCCGCAGGGCAGCCACCGTCTGGTGCTCACCGTCGAGCAGGGCACGGCGCTGAAGAACCACATGTCGACGGCGTACGACGGCTCCTACCTTGCCGGCGTACCGGTCGCGTGGACCTACCTGCTCACCGCGGACGGCGATGCGACCGCGCGAGCCGGGCAGATGGCGCGACAGCACGCCCAGCGTCACGCTCACGGTCGAGGCGGGAGCCACCCGCCGCACTGACGTGCACGCAGGCAGACGACAAGGCGCTCGGCTGAGGATCTCAGCCGAGCGCCTTGTGTGCGCGGACCTTAAGGTCAGTCGACCAGTGCCTGGTAGACCAGCTGCGGCATCGTCTCGCGCATCGGCAGGGGAGTCGACGAGAACACCTGGGTGAAGAACAGCATGGTGAGCTCTTCGACCGGGTCCACCCAGAACCGGGTGCCCGCCATCCCGCCCCAGCCGAAGCTGCCCGGCGTACCGGGACGACCAGCGGTCGCCGGATCGAGGTTCACGGAGAAGCCGAGTCCGAAGCCGGAGCCTCGCATCGGCGACTCCGAGTAGAGCGGGCGCCCGTACGTGTCGAGGTCGACGCCGCCCGGCAGGTGGTTGGTCGTGATGAAGGAGGCGGTGCGTGAGCCGATGACCCGCTGTCCGTCCAGCTCTCCTCTGCGCAGCATCATCTGGGTGAACCGGTGGTAGTCGTGGGCCGAGCTGATCAGTCCGCCGCCCCCGGACTCGAAGGAGGCCTTGTCGCAGCCGTTGGCGAAGAGGTCGCTTCGGACCAGGCCGTCGGGCGTGTGGGCGTAGAGGTTGACGAGGTGCGGCTCCGGATCTGCCGCCCTGCCGAAGCGGGTCTCGGTCATACCCAGCGGACGGAAGATCCGCTCCGCCAGGAACTCGCCCAGGCTCTTGCCGCTGATGACCTCGATGACACGCCCCAGGACGTCGGTGGCCATGGAGTAGGCCCACTCGGTGCCCGGCTGGAAGAGCAGCGGAAGTGCGGCGAGCTCGTCGCACAGCCCCTCCAGGTCGATCGCGGTCGGGACGGTGGTGTCGAGCTTGCGCTCGCGGTACATCGCGTCGACCGGATGCTGGCGCAGGAAGGGATAGGTCAGGCCCGAGGTGTGGGTGAGCAGGTGCACCATGCGGATCGGCTCGACGGCTGCGACCGTGTTGGGACGGAGGTCACTGCCGCCCTGGTAGACGCGTACGTCGGCGAAGGAGGGGATGAAGTCGCTGACGGGTGTGCTCAGCTGGAACGCGCCCTCCTCCCACAGCGTCATCGCGGCCACCGAGACGATCGGCTTCGTCATCGACATGATGCGGAACAGCGAGTCGTGCCCGGTCGGCGTCCGGGCCTCCAGGTCCCGGTAGCCGTAGGAGGAGTCGTGCACGACCTTCCCCCTGCGGGTCAGGACGAGCTGCCATCCCGGCAGTCGGCCCTCATCGACGAACCGCTCCAGGTAGCGATCGATGCGGGCCAGCCGCTCGGGAGCGAAGCCTGCCTCCGTCGGATCGATCTCGATGTCCATGATCGCCTCTCCTTCCGGCTCGCCGTTGTGGCCAGCGTCACTCGTCCAACGGATGCTAAAGATGGTTGGCACTGCGTGTCAATCTTAGTAGGACTTGTGGTCCGTCGGCCCAGGTCTCGGTGTCCTGGAATGAGACTCCGGATGTTGTATTTACGCGTGATATCTGGTCCAATTTTGCCCTCGGGAGACATGGTCGACAGGTGGCACGGCGTGCCTTCGGGTGACGTTGAAGGAGAAGAACGATGGCATTGCACGGCCTCATGCAGAGCACGCAGCTCACGGTCTCGACGCTCTTGGGCCCGATGGAACGGTCGTTCTCGGCCAAGGGCGTGACCACCGCGCAGGCGACCGGACCGAAGCGGACGACGTACGCCGAGGTGGCCGAACGGACGCGTCGGCTGGTCACGGCTCTCGGAGCGCTCGGCCTGCAGCCGGGTGACCGGGTCGCGACCTTCGGGTGGAACAGCCAGCGTCATCTCGAGCTCTATCTCGCTGTCCCGTCCGCTGAGATGGTGCTCCACACGGTGAATCACCGTCTGTTCCCTGCCCAGATCGACTACATCCTCGACCATGCCGCCGATGTGATGGTTGTCGTCGACGCGTCGTTGCTGGAAGTCGTCTGGCCGATGGTCAGCCGGTCCCGGCACATCCGCCACGTCGTCGTCATGCCCGATGACCCGACGGTGACGATTCCGGACGACGAGCGAGTCCTCGACTACGAGCAGCTGGTGAGCGGTCATCAGCCGGCCGACGGGTCTCTCTTCGTCGGGGACGAACGCACCGCCGCAGGCCTCTGCTACACCTCCGGCACCACCGGGAACCCGAAAGGCGTGCTCTACGACCACCGATCCATCGTGCTCCACGCCCTGATGCTCCTGGGCGCTGACAACCTCGCCATCTCCGAGGCCGACGTCGTGATGCCGGTGGTGCCGATGTTCCATGCGAACGCGTGGGGTCTGCCCTACGCGTGCGTGATGACCGGCGCCGATCTGGCGATGCCGGGCAACCAGACCGATCCGGCGCTCCTCGCCGAGCAGCTGGAGCGCGAGCGGGTCACCCTCGCCGCCGGCGTCGCCACCATCTGGCGCAGCGTGCTGCCTCACCTCGACGGGCGCGATCTCAGCGGTCTCCGTCGCCTCATGAACGGCGGTGGCCCGTTGCCGCCGTCGTTGTCCGCCGCGTACGAGCGGGCGTGTGGCCTGCCCTTGACCAGCAGCTGGGGCATGACCGAGATGAGCCCCGTCGGCGCGGTCTCACGGATCAGCACCAAGGACCGGACGGCGAGCGAGGAGGAGCGTCGCGACGTCCTGACCTCGCCGGGTGTGAAGCCGCCGCTCGTCCAGATGAGGCTGCGCGATGCGCTCGGGGGCGATGTGCCCTGGGACGGAAGGTCCCCGGGGTCCCTCGAGGTCGCAGGGCCCACGGTCGCCGCCGGCTACTACCTCAACGACGACCACGACGCGATCACCGACGACGGCTGGTTGCGCACCGGGGACATCGCGACTCTCGACCCTCACGGCTATCTGCGGATCGTCGACCGCGCGAAGGACCTGGTGAAGTCCGGAGGGGAGTGGATCTCCTCCAGCGCGCTCGAGAACGAGATCATGAGCCATCCGGCAGTGCTCGAGGCCGCTGTCATCGGGATTCCCGACGAGCGCTGGGAGGAGCGTCCGTTGGCGTGCATCGTGACAACAGAGGGTGAGAGTCTCACCTCGGAGGACGTGCGAGCGTTCCTGCTCGGCCGGGTCGCCAAGTGGTGGATCCCGACCGACTACGCCTTTCTGGACGAGCTCCCGACAACGGCAACCGGCAAGATCTCCAAGCTGAGTCTGCGCGAGGCGATGGCCGCGCGCCCGAAGGAAATGACGCCGAAGACATGACGACTGATTCCGCACCGTCCGGTCGCCGCGAGGACGGCAAGGCCCAGATCTCCGCCGTGGCGATGGAGCTGTTCCTGGCTCGCGGCTACGACAACGTCACGGTCGAGGCCGTGGCGGCGGAGGCCGGCGTCTCGCGACGTACCGTCTTTCGCTACTTCCCCTCCAAGGGAGAGCTTCCGTTCCCCGACCATGCCGAGCGCCGCAGCATGATGGAGAAGATGTTCGCCGATCTCGGCAGCGATCCGATCGAGGACGTCTTCGAGGTCACCGAGGCGGTGTTGCGCGACTTCCTGAAGCACCCGGAGCTGGTTCTGTCGCGTTATGCGCTCACCCGCCAGATCCCGCTGCTCGCCGAGCGGGAGATCCTCGAGCACGAGAAGTACGTCGCCATCACCCGCCGACACCTGAGCACTCATCTCGAGGTGTCGACCCCCAGCTTCGTACCCCAGGCGGTGGCGGCGCTCATCGACGGCGTGCACCGGTCGGCGTTGTCCAACTGGATCCGCTCCGGTGGGACGTCGGATGCCATCGCCGAGCTGCTGGAGGGCTTTGCCTGGATCAGGGACCGGCTCGGCTCGTCCGGCCTCGGTTCGACCGCGCCCCGGCTGTTGGTGCTGCCCGACAATCCCCGAGTACGCCGTGCGCTGCGCGATCTGGCCGAGGTGTCCGAGGAGCCCGTTGCCGGACACGGAGAGCTCGAGTGAGTGCCAGGTGAGGTCGGTGCGCACATCCGTGTTCCGGCGTCCGCGGTGGATCTACGGCAGCGGCGCCGATCCCGACTACCGCTTCAGTCTGGCCAACGAGCGCACGTTCCTGGCCTGGATTCGAACCAGTCTCGCCCTGTTGGCGGCCAGCGTCGGTCTCAGTCTGATCGACCTCGAGGGGCCGCGTTGGGCCCAGCAGGTGGCCGGTGACCTGTTGGTCCTCCTGGCCCTGGTCGGTGCGGTCGTCGCGTGGCTGCGGTGGGCCCTGGCCGAGCGCGAGATGCGGGCGGCCCGGTCGCTGCCCAGCTTTGCCGGCGCTGCCGGAGGATTCGCGCTGGGCGTCGCGGTCGCCGGAGCAGCCATCCTGGTGGCCCTGGGATGAGTCCCGTCGGGCAGGACGCCGGGGTCGCCGCGGAACGTACGCGCCTGGCCTGGGCACGCACGTCGCTCTCGCTCGCCGCGGCGATGGCCGTCGCTGCCCGGGTCGCGCTTCCGTGGCTGGGCTGGTGGGCGCTCGGTGTGTTCGTGGCCGGCGCCGCGATCCTCGCTTGGTGGAACCTGCTCCTCGACCGGGCCGCCCGCGACGCAGATGCTGCGCAGGTCGGAGCCGGACGCGCCGCCGTGGTGGCCGGCACGACCGTCGTCATCTGCCTGCTCGGACTGACCGCTCGCCTGGCGGCAGCTTGATCGCCCCGCTCAGCGGGGGAGTGCGGCGAGCTCGCTCAGCTCACGCTGGTAGGCGCGGTAGGTCTCTCGCAGGTCCGCTGCCGGCCAGTCCGCCGGGCGGAGCTCGACGGGGAGGAGCGGGTCGTCGCTGAGGTGGCGCACGATCGCGGCCGCGGTGGCGAGACGGAGCGCGGGCTGGGGCGTCGACGACAGCAGGTCGAGCAGCCGCTCGGCCTCGCGTGCCCAGCCGCGGAGATCCCACAAGGAGGCGGCGAGCTCGCCCGGATCCTGCTCCGGTGTTGCCGTGAAGTCCTGCAGGACCGGGTCCGAGAAGCGCGGCCGCTGAAGGTTGGCCGGCCGGGTCCAGACCCCTTCGCGCAGCTCGGCGAGCCGGTGCGCCTTCAGGGCGTCGCGCAGCACGGCGCGTTCGGGGCCCGGTCGGCCGGCGGTGACCACGACGGCCATCTCCCAGGAGCCGTCCCACGCCTTGTCCGCCTTGTGCACCGCTTCGTCCTGATGAGCCTGTCGCTGGACGAGCCGCTCTCCGAGCCGGTAGCCGGTCTCCGTCCTGGTCAGGTCGCCGTCGCCGACGGCGCGGGTGACCGCGACCCGCACGGTCGCCGGCGCGATGCCGAAGAACTGGCCGGCGCGGGCGAGGTCGGCCGGGGTCAGCGGGCTCGGGTGCGCGCCGAGCATCAGGCTCAGGATGGTGGAGCGGGCGGAGAGCGGAGCCAGTTCATCGCGCGCGGTAGCCACGCGGCCATCCTCTCATGCAACGTTTATCGACACGGTTGTGCCTGATTATGTAACATCGTGGTTGATGGCCTCCACCAGCAAGGGGTAGACGCATGACCAGCACGCACGAGGTGTTCAACCAGGTCCCGCCGTTGGTGGGTCACAACACGGCCGGTGACCCGGTCCTGCGGGAGGGCCTCGAGCGCGAGGGCGCGGCGTGGGCGCTGCCGGAGATCGACGAGCTGGGACGCCTCGCCGGCACCACCGAGGCGCAGGAGTGGGGCCGCCTCGCCGAGCGGGTGCCGCCGCGTCTGCACACCCATGACCGCTACGGCAATCGGGTCGACGAGGTCGAGTACGTCCCGGCGTACCACCAGCTGATGACGACCGCGGTGGAGCACGGCCTGCACGCCGCCCCCTGGGCCGACGACCGGCCCGGCGCCCACGTCGCCCGGGCCGCGAAGTTCTACGCCTGGAACGTCGACGCGGGCCACGGCTGCCCGATCTCGATGACCTACGCCGTGGTCCCGGCGCTGCGGGCCAACCCCGAGCTCGCCGCGAGGTTCGAGCCGCTGCTGACCAACCGGACGTACGACTTCGGTGTGCGTGATCCCGAGACCAAGAGCGGTCTGATCGCCGGGATGTCGATGACCGAGAAGCAGGGCGGCTCCGACGTACGCGCAAACACGACCACCGCGACCGAGCAGTCCGACGGCACCTACGTCCTGCGCGGGCACAAGTGGTTCACCAGCGCCCCGATGAGCGACCTGTTCCTCACCCTGGCCCAGACGCCCGCCGGCGTCTCCTGCTTCCTGGTCCCGCGCGTGCTGCCCGGTGGCGAGCGCAACGCGATGCGCTTCATGCGGCTCAAGGACAAGCTCGGCAACAGGTCGAACGCCTCCTCCGAGATCGAGTACGACGCGGCGACCGGCTGGCTTGTCGGCGAGGAGGGTCGCGGCGTACGCACGATCGTCGAGATGGTCAACATGACCCGCCTCGACTGCGTGATCGGCTCCTCGGCGGGCATGCGCACCGCGCTCACGATGGCCGCCCATCACGCCAGCCACCGCAGCGCCTTCGGCAAGCCGCTGATCGAGCAGCCGGCGATGCGCAACGTCCTCGCCGACCTGCAGGTCGAGTCCGAGGCGGCGACCACCGCGATGCTGCGGCTGGCAGGCGCCAACGACCGGGCGATCCGCGGCGACGAGGGAGAGGCCGCGCTGCGCCGGATCGCCCTCGCCGTCACCAAGTACTACGTCTGCAAGCGGGCGCCGTTCATGGTCAACGAGGCCCTGGAGTGCCTGGGTGGGAACGGCTACATCGAGGACTTCGACGTCGCCCGCATCTACCGCGAGATGCCGCTCCTCTCGATCTGGGAGGGATCGGGCAACGTGGCGGCGCTCGACGCCCTGCGGGCGCTGGCGAAGGAGCCGCACACCTTGGACGCGTTCCTGGCGGAGGCGGAGCTTGCCACCGGCGCCGACGCCAGGTACGACGCCGCGCTGGACCGGCTGAAGAAGGAGTTCACCTCCTTCGACGACCTCGAGTTCCGGGCCCGGCGGATCGTGGAGCAGCTGGCGCTGGTCTTCCAGGGCTCGCAGCTCCTCCGGAACGCACCGGCACCGGTCGCCGACGCGTTCTGCTCCTCGCGCCTCGGCCGCGACTGGGGAGGCGCGTTCGGGACGCTGTCGCCACGCGGCGACGTCACCTCGATCCTCGAGCGCGCGCTTCCGGCATGAGCGAGCGCCAGCGAGCGACAATAAGCCTCAGGGCGCCGCTTCCGTATTCTTTGCCTTGCCCTACGGAGGCGGCGGCATGACGGTCGAGGTCACCAAGGACGGTCCGGTCACCACGGTCCGGATCAACCGTCCAGAGGTACGCAACGCCGTCGACCTCGCGACGGCCGAAGCCTTGGTGGCCGCCTTCGAGGAGTTCGACGCCGATCCCGATGCCGCCGTCGCCGTGCTGCACGGCGAAGGCGGCACCTTCTGCGCCGGCGCCGACCTGAAGGCGGTCGCAGGAGGAGACCCCAACCGGTTCGAGCCCGACGGGGACGGCCCGATGGGTCCCACGCGGATGCGGCTGGGCAAGCCGGTCATCGCCGCCGTCGCCGGTCATGCGGTCGCCGGGGGCCTGGAGCTGGCGATCTGGGCCGACCTGCGGGTCGTGGAGGAGGACGCGGTCTTCGGTGTGTTCTGCCGGCGCTGGGGCGTACCCCTCATCGACGGCGGCACCGTCCGGCTGCCCCGGCTGATCGGCGCGAGCAACGCCATGGACATGATCCTGACCGGTCGCGCCGTGGGTGCCGAGGAGGCCCAGCGGATGGGGCTGGCCAACCGGGTCGTCCCACCAGGTCAGGCGCTGGCGGCTGCCCAGGACCTGGCGCGACAGCTCGCCGCCTTTCCGCAGACCTGCATGCGTCGCGACCGGCTCTCGGTGCTGGAGCAGGAAGGGCTCAGCGAGCAGGACGCCCTGGCCGTCGAGTACGCCCACGGGGTCGTCTCGATCACCACGGACACCGTCGCGGGTGCGACGAGGTTCGCCGACGGGGCCGGGCGTCACGGCTCCTTCGGCACCGACTGAATGACGTACTGGCCCATCAGCACCTGGATCAGGCGGCGGCCGACGGACATGGCGTGGTCGCGGTCGGAGCCGGCGAGCCCGAGGAGCGGATCCAGGCCGCGTACGTGAGGGCCCAGGGCGATGTGCGGGAGCAGCATGATGATGGCGGCGACGAGGGCGTCGCGGTCGGTGTCCTCACGGAGAGCGCCGATCGCGAGGCCGATGTCTACCATGCCGCCGATGACCTCGAGATAGTCGACATAGACGGCCTCACGGACGGCGGCGAGCGCCTTGGGGTTGTGCTCGAGGTTGGCCGAGACCAGCATCTGCCGGTGACGCGGGTGGTCGTAGAAGTAGTCGATCCACGCGTCCATGAGCATCTTGACCGAGCCCAGGTAGTCGGTCATCCACGGGAAGTCGGCGCTCGCCACCTCCATCGCTGCGCGGATGTCGTGGCTGGCCCGGGCGATCAGGTGGACGAAGAGGTCGGACTTGTCGGGGAAGTACTGGAACAGGCTGCCCTTGGAGATCCCGGCCTCGCGGCAGATCGTGTTGAGGCTGGCGGCGTTGTAGCCCCGGACCCCGAACTCCTCTTCCGCTGCCCGGCGCACGGCATCGCGTTTGGCCTCCGGGAGACGCTCCCAGGTCGGCGTAGGCAATGGCGCCACCCGCCCTCTCTCGTGGCTGGACGCTCGCATCGTAGCGTGCTTCGTCCGGGTCCCTTGACCGTGCCGCGGCGACACCCCTAATCTGTGACCGGTGGTCATATGACCATCGGTCACGTTCGGGCGGAGGCGCGATGTCGAGTACTGGGAATGACATTCTGAGGCGCCGTTCCCAGGCCGTCGCCGAGGCGGTGGCGTCCCGCTTCGCGCCGACGACCTACGCGCAGGTGGACCGGGTCGGTCGCACCGAGGTCCGGTTGACGATGCCGCATCACCTCGTCGAGTTCGAGCTGGACTGGATGGACGACCTGGTCGAGGTCTTCGTCCAGCCTCTGGGGTCGGGGAGACATGCTCGGCGGCGGCTGGTGGGGATGCTTCCCGCCTACGACCGGGCGCTGTTCGAGAGCGAGACCAGGCGAGCGGTCGGGCGCGGGGGCCTGCGTGGCATGGCCGCCCAGATCGACGCCGCCGCCCGCGCGTTCGAGCTGTTCTGCGACGACGCGCCGGCCTGTCGCGAGGCCGGCTTCTGACCCCGAGCGGTCACCCGAGCGGGAGCGGTCCGCTCTCCTTGGTGTTGCCGAACGCGAACGTGGTCTCGATGGAGGCGAGGGCGGGCATGGTGCGGAGGTTGTCGCGCAGGAACTGCTCGTACGTCTCGAAGGATGAAGTGACGATCTTCAGCAGGTAGTCGTGGTCGCCGGCCAGGACGTACGCCTCGGTGATGTCGGGGATGGCTCGCAGGTGCTCCTCGACGGCCTCGACCGCCTCGGTGGTGTGGGTGGCCATCTTGATGCGTACGAAGGCGGTGATGTTCATACCGACGGCGTGCGGGTCGACGACGGCGCGGTAGCCGCTGATCACGCCGGCCTCCTCCAGGGCACGTACGCGGCGCAGGCACGGGGAGGGGGAGAGGCCGACGCGGTCGGCGAGCTCCTGGTTGGTCAGGCGGCCGTTCTGCTGGAGCTCCCAGAGGATGTGCCTGTCGGTCTCGTCGAGCGTGCGCATGGTGGCAGATTCTGCCACTGAGTGAAGCGATCGCGGCAGATTCGGCAATCATTTGCGCTCGACTTGTCTCTATCATGGCGCGACATGAGGAAGTATCTGGGTTGGTCGGCGCTGGCGGCCACGGTCGCGCTCTGGTCGTCGTTCGCGCTGAGCACGCGCGGCATCGTCGGCTCCAGCCTCACCGTCGCCGACGCGGCGTTCCTCCGGTTCGCGACACCTGTCGTCCTGCTCGCCCCGCTGCTGCCGAGCACGATCAGGGCCGTACGCCGCGAGCGGCCCGCCGTCCTCGCGCTGCTGCTCGTGGGCGGCCTCCCGCACTTCCTCGTCTTCGCGTTCGGGGCCCAACTGACCAGTGCGGCGCTCACCGGGATGCTGGTCCCGGGCACGGTGCCGCTCTTCGTCACGCTGCTCGCGATGGCGCGCGGCCGGACCCTGATCCCGGCCCGGCGGGTGCTCGCCCTGGGGCTCATCACCGCCGGGGTCGGGGTCAGCGGGGTCCTCGTCGGTGGCGGAGCGTCCTTGGGCGGGGTCGGCCTGCTCCTCGTCGGAGGTTTCGCGTGGGCGGTGTTCACGACGGGGCTGCAGCGTACGAGCCTGACGCTGTTGCAGATGGTGCTGACCGTCTGCGTCGTCTCGAGCCTGGCGCTGCTCATCCTGGCTGGCTCCGGTGCGATGCCGTCGCACCTGCTCGCGGGCACCGCCGAACTCGGCGACCTCGTGGTCCTTACGGTGCTCCAGGGCATCGGGACCGGCCTGGGATCGACTCTCTGCTACGCCTTCGCCGTCAAGGCCCTGGGTGGCGGCCCGGCCTCGGTCGGGGGTGCGGTGAGCCCGGTGCTGACGGCCGTCCTCGCGGTTCCGATCTTCGGTGAGCGCATCGGCCTCGGCCTCGCTGTGGCCCTCGCCCTGATCGTGGCCGGGGTGGCCACCTACAACCGGGCCGGGGCCGCTCCGGACTCAGTCGACGATGCGACCGGCATCGAGCCGGATGAAGTGGCCGGCGGCGGCGATGCTCTCCTCGTCGTGGGTGACGCAGACGATCGTGGCGCCGCGGGCGGCCTCCTCGGCGAGGATCTCGCGGGTGCGCTGCCGGCTGGCGGCGTCGAGCCCCGCGGCCGGCTCGTCGAGGAGCAGGATCTCGGTGCGCTGGACGATGCCCTGAGCCAGTAGCGCACGCTGGCGCTGTCCGCCGGAGAGCTCGCCGAACGTACGCTGCTCGAGGCCGGTCAGTCCGACGCGCTCGATCGCCTCGGCGATCGCGGCCTGCCGGTCGGCCCACCGGGCCCGGCGGGCCCGGCGGCCCCAGGTCCCGATCGCGACGACGTCACGAACGGTCACCGGCAGCGCGTCCGGCGTCGAGGGTCGCTGCACGACCAGGGCGAGCCGCCCCTGGCGGCTGACCCTGCCGCGCCGGGGGTTGCGTACGCCCGCGAGGAGCTCGACGAAGGTCGACTTTCCCGACCCGTTCGCACCGGCGACGGCGGTCACCGTGCCGGGCGAGAACCGTGCGCTGATGTCGTGGAGCACGTCCTCGCCGGCGTAGCCGAAGCAGAGGCCGTGGGCGGCGAGGGACGGGGAGTCGGTCGAGGCGAGCGGGAGCATGCGCGCCACTATAGCAATTGGTAACCATTCTCATTAAGCGCTAGAGTCCCGCTCCGTGTCATCGATCACCGAGCCGTTCCGGACCGACTTCATGCTGCAGGCGCTGGCCGGCGGCGTCCTGGTGGCGGCCATCTGCGGGGTCGTGGGCACCTGGGTCGTGATCCGCGGGATGGCCTTCCTCGGCGAGGCGATCGGGCACGGGATGCTCCCCGGCGTCGCCCTCGCGACGGTCCTCGGCGCTCCGGTCATGGTCGGCGGCGCGGTGAGCGCGATCGTGATGAGCGCGACGATCGGAGCGCTCCAGCGCCGCGGCCGGCTGACGTACGACACCAGCATCGGGCTGCTGTTCGTGGCGATGCTCTCGCTCGGCGTCATCATCATCTCCCACTCCCGCAGCTTCGCCACGGACGCGACTGCGATGCTGTTCGGCGACGTACTCGCCCTCGGGCCCGACGACCTCGCCGTCCTCGCGATCGCGCTGGTGGTCACCCTGGCGATCGCGGTCGGCTTCCACCGCGCGTTCGTCGCTGCGGCCTTCGACCCCCGCATCGCCCGTACGTTGGGCCTGCGGCCGCAGCTCGCGCAGGTGATGCTCGTCGGCCTGGTGACCCTCGCCGTGGTCGCCTCCTACCAGGCGGTCGGCTCGCTGCTCGTGATCGCGCTGCTCCTCGCGCCGGCGGTGGCTGCGGGGCAATGGACCACGCGGATCCCCACGACCATGGCCTGCGCCGCCGCGCTCGGCGCCGTCGCGGTCTTCATCGGCCTGACCGCGTCCTGGTACGCGAGCACCGCCGCCGGAGCGTCCATCGCCTGTGCGGCCGTCCTCACCGCGGTCACCTCGGGGCTGCTCCGCAGCGCCGTCGGTCTGCTTCGACGTCCGTCCCCCACCTCCGAAAGGACCCCATGCACCGCAGGACACTCGCCGGTATCGTCACAGTGCTGACGCTGGTCGCCACCGGATGCGGCACCGCCGCCCCGGCTGACGACGCGGACGCCGACCCGGGCTCCGGGAAGGACCACGGCGCCGTCGAGGGCGCGCAGGAGGTCGCCGAGCCGCAGCTGCACCTGACCACGATCGACGGCACCGGAACCGTCGCCCAGCTCGACCTCCTCGAGGGGAACTCGGCCGAGGTCGGGCGGGTCAGCGAGCCGAGCGCGGTCGACTCCGACGGTCGCTACCTCTTCGCGACCACCGCCGACGGCGTGGAGATCGTCGACAGCGGGATGTGGACCTGGGACCACGGCGACCACTTCCACTACTACCGGAGCGAGCCGACGCTGCTCGGCACGGTCGCTGGGAAGGGTGCGGCGACGGTCGCGACCGGACCGCTGTCGACGGCCGGGGCGACCGGGGTCTTCTTCGCGGGCAGCGGCGAGGCGGTCCTGCTCGACAACGAGGCCCTCGCCGACGGCGAGGTAGGCGAGCTTTTCCGGGTGGAGGGCGAGCCCCACGAGGGTCTGGTCGCGCCCGTCGGCGACGGGGCTCTGGTGACGGTCGCCCAGGGCGGCGCGGTCACCGGGCTGCGTCATCACGACGCCGACGGCGACGCGGTCGGGGAGCAGATCCCCTGTGCCCGGGCGAGCGGCACCATCACCACCAAGGTCGGCGTGGTCGTCGGCTGCGCCGACGGTGCGGTGCTGGCCACCGAGTCCGACGGCGAGCTCGAGGTCGAACGGATCGACTACCCGGAGGGCACCACGGAGCCCAGGGCCATGAGGTTCGAGGGTCGCAAGAACCGGCCGACGGTCGCGGCGCTCTCGGGCAGGACCGGGATCTGGCTCCTCGACACCCGCGAGCAGAGCTGGAGCCACCTCGACGCCGGCGTACGGCTGCGTCAGGTGGTCGCCGCCGACGACGAGGACGGGCACGTCCTCGCCCTCGACACCACCGGCCGAGTACGTGTCTTCGCCGCCGAGAACGGCAAGCAGCTCGCCGTCACCGAGCCGCTGACCGACGCCACGGCGCCAGGGGTGGACCTGGTCGTGGACCAGGAGCGGGCCTACCTCAACGTGCCGGCCGAAGAGGTCGTCCACGAGATCGACTACGCCGACCAGGCACGGATCGCGAGGACGCTCGAGACGCCCACCGCTCCGGTGTTCTTCACGGAGACAGGCCGATGAGGCGCCTCGTCGGGACCGTGGCCGTCGCGATGGCACTCACCGGCTGCGCCAGAGCAGCCGACAGCGATGACCGCCCGCACATCGTGGTGACCACCAACATCCTCGGCGACGTCGTCGCGAGCACGGTCGGCGACGCGGCCCGGGTCACCACCCTGATGCGGCCCAACGCCGACCCGCACTCCTTCGAGATCTCGGCCCGAGAGGCCGCGATGATGCGCGACGCCGACCTGATCGTCTCCAACGGGCTCGGGCTCGAGGAGGGCCTCCAGCGCCACCTCGACCGGACGGCCGACGCCGGCGTCGAGACGTACGTCGTCGGCGAGCAGATCGATGTCCTCGACTACTCCGACGGCGACGCCGAAGGTACCCCGGATCCGCACTTCTGGACCGACCCGGCGCGGATGCTCGACGTCGTCGACGGCCTCGAAGCGGCGGTGACGGACATCGACGGCATCGACGAGCGGGCCGTGGAGCAGGCAGCGGCGGAGTACCGCACCGAGCTCGAGAGCCTCGACCAGGAGATGACCGACTCCTTCGCGAGCATCCCGGAGGGGCATCGCAGCCTGGTCACCAACCACCACGTCTTCGGCTACCTGGCCGAGAGGTTCGGGTTCCGCGTCGTCGGCGCGGTCATTCCGGGTGGGACGACCCTGGCCGCGCCCAGCGCCGCGGACCTGCGCGACCTGACCGAGGCGATCGAGCGGGCCGGCGTACGGACGATCTTCGCCGAGTCCTCCCAGCCGGACCGCCTCATTCAGGTGCTCGCCGACGAGGCGGGCGTGGATGTCGAGGTCAGCGAGCTGTTCACGGAGTCCCTGGCCGAGAAGGGCGAGGGCGCCGACACCTATCTCACCATGATGCGCGCCAACACCGAGCGCATCACCAGCGGGCTCTCACCACGGCCCACCGATTGAAAGGCACACCATGCAAACCCCACAGAACCGTGCCCTCCGAGCCGTCACGGCGGTGGCCGGCGTATCGCTGGCGCTCTCGGCGTGCGGCTCCACCGCCGAGGGTGAGGAGTCGGCGGCCCCGAAGGCCGAGGAGGGCAGCCGCCTCGCGGTGACCTACACCAACGGGATCGCCGTCCTGGACGCGAAGTCCCTCGATGTCGTCGAGGAGTTCGAGACCGAGGAGTTCGTCCGCGTCAACCCGGTCGGCGACGACCGCAACATCGCGGTCACCACCACCAAGGGCTTCCAGGTGCTCGACACCCGGACCCCCGAGCTGACCGACCTGGTCTTCGCGGCCGACACCGGCGGGCACGTCGTCCACCACGGCGACAACACGGTCCTCTTCGCCGACGGCAGCGGTGAGACGACCATCTTCGAGACCGCCGCCCTGGGTGAGGCGGGCAAGCTCCCGGAGACCACGACCTGGACGGCTCCCGATGCCCACCACGGCGTCTCGATCGTGCTCGAGAACGGCACCCTGCTGACCACGGTCGGCACCGAGGAGAGCCGCTCGGGAGCGATCGCGCTCGAGCCCCAGGGCGACGGGTTCGAGCAGGTCGCCGCCAACGACACCTGCCCCGGCATCCACGGTGAGGGCACCGCGGCCGACGAGGCGGTGGTCTTCGGCTGCGAGGACGGCGCCCTGCTCTACCGCGACGGCGAGTTCGAGAAGCTCCAGGCCCCCGACGCGTACGGCCGGATGGGCAACGCGTACGTCTCGGAGACCAGCCCGATCATCGTCGGTGACTACAACACCGACCCCGACGCCGAGGGCTACCTGCTCGACATGGTCACGCTCATCGACACCGAGAAGAGCACCTTCAAGCCGGTCGCGCTGCCCGAGGGTGTCGAGTACACCTTCCGCGACGTGGCCCGCGGGCCGGAGGACCTGGCCTACATCCTCGCCACGGACGGCTCGATCCACGTCCTGGACCCCGCGACCGGCAAGATCACCGACGAGTTCCCGGTCGTGAAGCCCTGGGAGGGGCCCGCGGAGTGGCAGGACCCGCACCCGGCGATCAAGGTGAGCGGCGACATCGCGTACGTCACCGAGCCGGCCAGCAACACGGTGCACGCCGTCGACCTCACCTCCGGTGAGGTCACCGCCTCGGTCGAGCTCTCCGAGCAGCCGAACGAGATCGCGGTCGGCTGAGTCTCGTGCCCAGTCGTGCTCGGCTCAGTCGCCCGCCGGAACCACCATCGGCGTACCGGCGACCGGGTCGGGCACGACGACGCACGGCAGTCCGAACGCCTTCTCGACGACCTCCGCGGTGACCACCTCGGCCGGCGGCCCCTCGGCGAGGATCCGGCCGTCCGCCATGACCACGAGGTGGTCGCTGTAGCGGCAGGCCAGGTTGAGGTCGTGCAACACCGTGACGATGGTCCGCCCGGTCTCCCGGTTGAGCGTGCGCAGCAGCCGGAGCAGGTCGACCTGGTGACTGATGTCGAGGTACGTCGTCGGCTCGTCGAGCAGCAGCAGATCGGTCTGCTGGGCGAGTGCCATCGCGATCCAGACCCGCTGCCGCTGGCCCCCGGACAGCTCGCGCAACGGACGGTCGACGAGCGCGCCGGTGTCGGTGGCCAGAAGAGCCTCGGCGACAGCCTCCTCGTCGCGCGCGCTCCAGTGGCGGAACCAGCCCTGGTGCGGGTGGCGTCCGCGCGAGACCAGGTCACCGACGGTGATCCCGTCGGGCGCGACCGGGGTCTGGGGGAGCAGCCCGAGGATCCGGGCGACCTCGCGGGAGCCGCGGTCGAGGATCGGCGTCCCGTCGAGGAGCACCTCACCGGCGGACGGACGCAGCAGCCGGGCGAGGCCGCGCATCAGCGTCGACTTACCGCAGGCGTTGGCGCCGACGATCGCCGTCACCCGCCCGTCGAGCACGTCGAGGTCGAGCCGGTCGACGACCACCCGGTCCTCGTAGCCGAGCGACAGCTCGCGCGCCGCGAGCCGCGGCGCCTGGGTGGTCTCGGGCTGGGTGATCTCCGGCTGGGTCATCCGCCCATCCCTCTCCGGTTGGTGGTGGCGATGAGCCACAGCAGGTACGGCGCGCCGACGGCGCCGGTGACGACGCCGGTCGGGACCTCGACCGGCAGCAGGTTCATGGCGACGTAGTCGGCGACCAGGCACACGATCGCGCCGACCGCGCCGGCGGCGACGATGCCGCCGCGGGCGCTGCCGAGCAGCCGGTCGGCGACCGGCCCGGCGACGAGGGCGACGAACGCGATCGGTCCGGCGACTGCGGTGGCCAGCGAGGTCAGCAGCACCCCGGTCGCGATCAGCGCGAGCCGGGTCGCCTCGATGCGTACGCCCAGACCGCGGGCGGTGTCGTCGCCCAGCTCGACGGCGCGGAGCATGCGCTGGAGCAGCGGCACCAGGGGTGCGAGCACGACGAGGGTGATCAGCAGTGCGTTGTTCTCCGCGTCGCCGGCCTGCCCGATGGATCCGGTCAGCCAGTGCAGCGCGGCCCGGGCCTCGGTGAGCGAGGTGCGGGTGAGCAGGTAGCCGGTGACGCCGGTGCAGAACGCCGCCGTGCCGATCCCGATCAGCACGAAGCGGTAGCCGGTGATGCCGTCGCGCCAGGCCAGGACGTACATCGCGATCGCGGTCAGCAGGCCGCCGCCGAAGGCCAGCACGGGGAGGCTCACCCCGGCGAGGGTGGGCACCGCGATGCCGGCGACGGCCGCGACACTGGCGCCCGCCGAGATGCCGACGAAGTCGGGCGAGGCCAGCGGGTTGCGCAGCAGCTGCTGGAAGATCGTGCCGGCCGCGCCGAGGGCCAGCCCGACGCACACGGCCGCCTTGACCTGCGGCCCGGTCAGGTCGCGCACGATGAAGTCGACGGCGGCATGGTCGCGCAGATGGAGCAGCGAGGCCAGCACCTGGTCGAGGCTGAGCTGGACCGAGCCGAAGCAGAGCGTGAGCAGGGCCAGGACGGCGGCGACGACGAGCAGGACGACAGGTACGACGCCCGCGCGGACTCGACGGCTGCGGCGTGTGCGCCGCAGGTCCGCGACGGTCTGGGGCAGGACGGTCTGGGGCAGGACGCTCATAGGTCCGCCAGCCTGGCGTAGCGGACGAGGAGCACGAAGAACGGGGCACCGATGATGCCGAGGACCACCCCGACCTGGAGCTCCCCGGTGCCGCCGAGGACGCGACCGAGGATGTCAGCGCCGAGCAGCAGCAGCGCACCGAGCACCATCGAGTAGGGCAGGACCCAGCGATAGTCGGGACCGCACAGGAAACGCGCCACGTGGGGCACCACCAGACCGACGAAGACGATGGGACCGCACGCCGCGGTCGCCGCTCCGCAGAGCAGCCCGACGACGAGGAACGACAGGATCCGGGTCCTGGTCAGGGAGACGCCCAGCCCGCGGGCGGCGTCGTCACCCAGCGCCAGGGCGTTGAGCCAGCGTCCGCACAGCAGCGCCAGGACGACGCCGACCAGCAGGAACGGAGCCACGCCAATCACGATCGGGGCGTAGCGGCCGGCCAGCGAGCCGACCTGCCAGAAGCGGTACTGCTGCTGGGCGTCGAGGTCGGTGAGCAGCAGCCCGGTGGTCACCGCGGTCAGCCCGGCGGTGATCGCGGCCCCGGCGAGGGCCATCTTCACCGGTGTCGCCCCGTCGCGTCCCAGCGAGCCCACCGCGTAGACGAGCACGGTCGCCGCGAGCGCCCCGGCGAAGGCCGCGACGACGTGGAAGCCGAGCGAGCTGATCCCGAGCAGGGTGATCGAGCCGACCACGGCGAAGGCGGCCCCGGCGTTGACCCCCATGATCCCGGGGTCGGCGATGGCGTTGCGGGTGAGCCCCTGCAGGAGCGTGCCCGCGAGCCCGAGCGCTGCGCCCGCGAGGAGTCCGAGCACGGTCCGGGGGACCCGCAGACGTACGGTCACGGTGTCCTCCACCGAGGAGGAGCTGGTGAAGTGTCGGAACGCGTCGAGGACCTCGCTCAGCGCGATGTCGCGCGACCCGAGGGTCACGCTGAGGAAGGCGAGGACGGGCACGAGGGCGATGAGCAGCAGCAGGCCGACGGCGAGCCCGGAGGCCCGCCGTCGTCGTGCTGGTGTGGGTGTCGCGGTGGCGACGGAAGCGGTCACCGCCGGGTCAGTCGCCGATGGTGTCGTCGACGTCGGCCAGGTCGGCGGTCAGCTTGGTCAGGGCGTCGGCGTAGTCGGCGTAGGTGTGCAGCCAGAAGGCCGGCCACTCGATGACCTGGCCCTCCTTCGCCGCGCGGATCGACGTCCAGGTCGGCTGGCTCTTGGCAGTCTTCGTGGCGTCCACGAAGGTGCGGCTGTCGATCAGCAGGACGTCGGGCTGGTACTTGTCGGCGTTCTCCCAGCTCAGGTTCTCCCAGTACGGGAAGTCCGGGTCGGGCGAGTCGGGCGTGACCACCTGCAGGCCCCACTCGGTGAAGTCCAGCAGCTCCGGGGCGTACTCCGGGTTAGCGGCGTAGAGGAGGTCGTCGGCGGGGGAGACCGCCAGCGCGGTCAGGTCCTTGTCCTTCATCTCGGCGATGAACCCGTCGCGGGCCTTCTCGAAGGCCTCCTTGTCCTTGGCTCCCTGGGAGTCATCGACGTCGGCGCCCAGGCTCTCGGCGAGGTCCTCGTAGCCTTCGGCCAGGTTGAGGATCGAGCCGCCCTGGGAGGGGCCGACGACCGGGGCCAGCTCGGCGAGCTTCTTGCTCTTGGCCTTCGTGCCGTTCTCCAGCCCGGAGTGTGCCTTCTCGGCCGGCCACCAGTCGGCCACGATCAGGTCCGGGCTCAGCGTGGACGCCTTGGCGACGTCGATCGAGCCCCACTCCTCACCGAGGATCTCGATGTCGGTCAGGTCGACGCCGTCCAGGTTCGGGTCGGTCTCGACCGACTCGTCACCGTAGATGCCGACCGGGCGGATGCCGTACGAGATCAGTGCGGCGGCCGCGGGGGCGTGGGCGATGATCCGGGTCGGCGTCTTGTCCGTCTTCACCACCTCGCCCGAGCCGTCGGTGAAGCTCCACGGACCGTCGGGGACCGAGGACGCACCCGATGCCGGTTTCGCGCCGTCGTCGTCGGCGATGTCGGAGGAGCAGGCGGACAACGCCAGGACCAGGGCAGCGGCAGCGCCTGCGGCTGCGGCGAGGTGGGGTCTCATGAGGTGAGGCTAGCCTAATTTCCCCGTGTTGGGGGTGGGGATCGTTGACTAGGAAAGCGCCCGGCGAGCGGTGTCGAGGAACGTACGGAACGACTCTCGGTCCGCAGGCCCCAGCTCGGCCAGCATCTGCTCCTCGAGCTCTTCGACGCGAGGGTCGTAGGCGTCGAGGAAGGCGCGGCCCTCGGTGGTGAGGCTGATCAGCATCCGGCGCCGGTTGTCGGGGTCGATGCGGCGCTCGATGAGTCCGCGGCGCTCGAGGGCGCCGATGAGATCGGCGGCGGACTGGGCGCGTACGAACGAGGCGCGGGCGAGGTCCGCGGCGCTCATCGTGGGGCGGCGCTCGAGCACCGAGAGAGCGGTGTACTGCAGGGCGGTGACCCCTGATTCCTTCAGGACGGCGTCGAGGCGGGCTCGGGTCGCGAGCTCGAGCTGCTTGACGACGTAGAGCAGCAGGGGTGCATCGGTCATGCGGTCATTCAAGCAGGCTTGCGAGCCGGGCCTACTTCTGCGATTATCAGGATTCCTGTCAATTACGGAGGAGTTCACCATGCCCCTGCGAGCAGAGCGCGTCGACGACATCGCGGTGCTGACCCTGGCCCGACCCGCGAAGCGGAACGCGCTCAGCGACGAGGCGGTGCTCGGGATCGAGCGGTTCTTCGACAGCCTCGAGCCGGACGTACGCGCCGTCGTCATCGATGCGGACGGTGACCACTTCTGCGCCGGGCTCGACCTGTCCGAGATGACCGAGCGCGACACCCTCGCCGGGGTCACCCACTCGCGGATGTGGCACCGGGTCTTCGAGAAGATCGAGTTCGGGCCGGTCCCGGTCGTGGCGGCGCTGAAGGGGGCTGTGGTCGGAGGCGGGCTGGAGCTCGCCGCGGCCGCGCACATCCGGGTCGCGGAGGAGTCCACCTTCTACGCCCTGCCCGAGGGGCAGCGCGGGCTCTTCGTCGGCGGCGGCGCCTCGGTGCGCGTCCCGCGGCTCATCGGGGTCTCCCGGATGGCCGACATGATGCTGACCGGCCGTCGCTACTCGGCTGAGGAGGGCCTCGGGCTCGGGCTGAGCCAGTACGTCGTCGCCGACGGCACCGGCCGCAAGACCGCCCTCGAGCTGGCCGGCCGGATCGCGCAGAACGCGCCCCAGACCAACTTCGCCGTCGTACAGGCGCTGCCGCGGATCGCCGAGGCCAACCCTCGTGACGGCTTCCTGATGGAGTCGCTGATGGCCGCGATCGCGCAGGGGACCGACGACGCCAAGGGCCGGATGCAGGACTTCCTCGCCGGGCGGGCCAGGAAGGTGACGGACCAGTGAACCAGGGTGACGTGGTCTGGACCCCTCCCGCCGACGTGCTCTCCACCTCCCGGGTCGGCGAGTTCCTGGGCTGGCTCGCCCGCGAGCGCGACCTGTCGATGACCACCCACGAGGAGCTGTGGCGCTGGTCGGTGACCGACCTCGACGGCTTCTGGTCGGCGGTGTGGGAATTCTTCGAGGTGCGGGCGCACGCTCCGTACGACACCGTCCTCGCCTCCCGCGAGATGCCAGGGGCGCGCTGGTTCCCCGGCGCGCTGCTCAACTATGCCGAGCACGCGCTCGGCACCGACTCGGATCTGGAGCGCGTCGCCGTGCTCGGCCGGTCGCAGACGCGTGACGACGTCGAGCTGACCTTCGGCGATCTGCGCGACCAGGTGGCCCGGGCGCGGGCCGCGCTGGTCAGGCTGGGCGTACGCCGCGGCGACCGCGTCGCCGGCTACCTGCCCAACATTCCCGAGGCCCTGGTCGCCTACCTCGCCACCGCCAGCCTGGGGGCGATCTGGGCGAGCTGCGCCAGCGAGTTCGGGCCGCGCAGCGTGATCGACCGCTTCGCCCAGATCGAGCCGGTCGTGCTGCTGGTCGCCGGCGGCTACCGCTACGGCGCCAAGGACATCGACAGGCGTGCCCAGGTGGCCGAGATCCGGGCCGAGCTGCCGTCGGTGCGCCACGTCGTGGACGTGGAGTACGGCGAGCATCGCGTCGAGGACGCGCTCTCCTGGACCTCGCTGCTCGGCGCGGAGGACGGGGCCGAGCTCGCCTTCGAGCCGGTTCCCTTCGCCCACCCGCTGGTGGTGCTCTTCTCCTCCGGCACGACCGGACGGCCGAAGGCGATCGTCCACGGCCACGGCGGCATCCTGCTCGAGCACCTCAAGAACCACGCACTGTCGTGGGACATGGGGCCCGGGGACCGGATGCTCTGGTTCTCCACCACCGCCTGGATGATGTGGAACGCGCTGGTCTCCTCGCTCCTGGTCCGCTCCTCGATCGTCATGGTCGACGGCAACCCGATGCATCCCGACCTGACCTGGCAGTGGCGGCTCGCGGCCTCGACCGGGGCGACGATCATGGGTGCCAGCCCGGGGTTCGTGATGGCCTGTCGCAAGGCCGGTGTCGACCTCAGCGCCCTCGGTGACCTGCGGGTTCGCGTCCTCGGCTCGGCCGGAGCGCCGCTCCCGCCGGAGGGCTACGCCTGGCTTCGGGACCAGCTCCCTGGCGCGCAGATCAACGTCGGCAGCGGCGGCACCGACGTCTGCTCCGGCATCGTGCAGAACAACCCGCTGCTCCCGGTCTACGCCGGCGAGATCTCCGGCCGCTGCCTCGGCGTCGACGCCCACGCCTACGACGAGTCCGGCCGCCCGGTCACCGGCCTGCTCGGCGAGCTCGTCATCACCTCGCCGATGCCCTCGATGCCGCTCGGCTTCTGGGGAGACGACGACGGGTCCCGCTATCGAAGCGCCTACTTCGACCACTATCCCGGCGTGTGGCGCCACGGCGACTGGATCCTCTTCCACGACAACGGCAGCTGCCACGTCGCCGGCCGCTCCGATGCCACCCTCAACCGTGGCGGCGTACGCCTCGGCACCGCCGAGTTCTACCGCGTCACCGAGGAGGTGGACGGGGTCGCCGACTCGCTGGTCGTCCACCTCGAGGACCCCGACGGTGGCAACGGCGAGCTGCTGCTCTTCGTGGTCACCGACGAGGGCAGCCGCCTCGACGACCCGCTCCGCGCCCGCCTCGTCCGGGCGCTGCGGTCGGCACTCTCCCCGCGGCACATCCCCGACCAGGTGATCGAGGTGCCCGCGGTGCCGCGCAACCTCACCGGCAAGAAGCTCGAGCTGCCGGCCAAACGCATCCTGCAAGGGGTCCGTATTGAGGACGTCGCCAGCCGCGACGCGCTCGCGAACCCGGCGTCCCTGGACCCGTTCGTCGCGCTGGCGGCCTCCGGCGCGCTGAGCAGGAGGACCGCATGAGGAGCGGCGAGAACGTACGCACGCTCGGGGTCGTCGGCACCGGCGCGATCGGGGTCAGCTGGGTGGTGCTCGGGCTCGAGCACGGGCTGGACGTGGTCGCCTGGGACCCCGCCGATGGCGCCGAGGAGCGCCTGCGTGAGCAGGCCTCCCACCCGTCGGTCGAGCCGCGAGGCCGCCTGCGGCCGAGCGTGTCGAGACCAACACGGTCCGCCGGCGCGCTCCGGTTCGCCGAAAGTCTCGAGGAGGTCGGCGCGGCCGCCGACCTGGTGCTCGAGAGCGGACCCGAGCGCCTCGACGTCAAGCGTGAGATCTTCGCCGCGCTCGACGCGGCGGCCCCGGGTGACGTACTGCTGACCAGCAGCTCCTCGGGCCTGATGCCGAGCACGTTCCAGGACGCCTGCACCCACCACCCGGAGCGGGTGCTCGTGGCGCACCCGTTCAACCCGCCGCACCTGGTGCCGCTGGTCGAGGTCGTGGGCGGATCGGCGACCTCGGAGCAGGCGGTCGAGGCCGCTCTGGAGACCCTGCGCCACCTGGGCAAACGTCCCATCCACATCCGTCGCGAGGTTCCCGGGCACGTGGCCAACCGGCTCCAGGCGGCGCTGTGGCGCGAGGCGTACCACCTCGTCGACCAGGGCATCGTCTCCGTCGCCGACATCGACACCGCGATCGCGGACGGCCCGGGGCTGCGCTGGTCCCTGCTCGGACCCTTCGCGACCCAGCATCTCTCCGGCGGCCCCGGCGGACTGGGCCACGTGCTGGAGCACCTCGGCCCGCCGATGGTCGACTGGTGGGACGACCTGGGCCATCCCGCCCTGACCGAAGATCTGATCCGGAAGCTGGTCGACGGGGTCGACGAGGAGCTCGACGGCACCTCCACCGAGGACCTCGTCGGGCGCCGTGACCAGGCGCTGCGGCGACTGCTGGAGATCAAGACCGACCTCGGGCTCGGCTGAGCCCACGAGACGAACGAGGATCGACATGTTGGACAGCGGCATCGGATCGTGGCCCGCCCGGCGAGCCCGGATGACCCCTGGCGCGCGAGCGTTCGTGCAGGACGACGCGGTGGTGACGTACGCCGAGGTCGACCGCCTCGTCGAGGCGGTCGCCCACGGGCTCCGTGCCCGCGGAGTGGCTCCGGGGGACAGGGTCGCGTTTCTGGGCCTGAACTCGATCGAGCTCGTGGTGACGCTCTTCGCCACCGCCCGGCTGGGGGCGGTCTTCCTGCCGCTCAACACCAGGCTGGCGCCGCCCGAGCTGGCCTGGATCCTCACCGATGCCGAGCCGGCGCTGCTGGTCCATGCGGATGACTTCGACGCGGCGGTCTCCGCCGAGCCGGTCGCGGCCCTCGGGCTGCCGAGCCACCGGTTCACCGCCGCCGGCGGTCACGGGCTCGACAGGCTCGCGGTGCCCGGCGAGGAGCGGATCGACGTCGAGGTCGGGCTGGACGACGTCTTCATGATCCAGTACACCTCGGGCACCAGCGGCCGCCCCAAGGGCGTGATGTTGACGCACGGAAACATCGCCTGGAACGCGTTCAACCTGCTCGTCGACGTCGACGTACGCTCCGACGAGATCGCCCTGGTCACCGCCCCGCTGTTCCACACCGCCGCGCTCAACCAGGTGCTGCTCCCGACCTTCCTCAAGGGCGGCACCTCCCTCATCGCGGCCCGCTTCGACCCGGCCGCGGCGATCGCCACCATCGAGCGCGAGCGGGTCACCCTGCTCTTCGGCGTCACCTCGATGTACCAGGCGCTCGCCCAGGAGCCGACCTGGGCGACCGCCGACCTCGACAGCCTCCGCTCGGCCCTGAGCGGCGGCGCGCCGATCCCGCGCACGCTCCTCGACACCTGGCAGAGCCGCGGCCTGCACATCATCCAGGGCTACGGCCTGACCGAGGCGTCCCCGGGAACGACCATGCTCCGTGCCGGCGACGGCCTCGACAAGCTCGGCTCGGCCGGCACCCCCTGCTTCTTCACCGACGTCCGCATGGTCGCCCCCGGCGGCGAGGAGGCGGCCCCGGGCCGGGCCGGCGAGGTGCACGTCAGCGGTCCCAACGTGACCCCCGGCTACTGGCACAACGGAGCCGCGACGGAGGCTGCCTTCGACGGGCCCTGGCTGCGTACGGGCGATGTCGCGGTGCTCGACGACGACGGCTTCCTCTATGTGGTCGACCGGGTCAAGGACATGTTCATCAGTGGCGGCGAGAACGTCTTCCCGGCAGAGGTCGAGCAGGCGCTCTACACCCATCCAGGCGTCGCCGAGGCCGCCGTCATCGGCGTCCCCGACGAGCGCTGGGGAGAGGTCGGCCGCGCCGTCGTCGTACGCCGCCCCGACTCCGTCCTCACCGAGTCCGACCTCCTCGACCACCTCGACGGACGGCTCGCCCGCTACAAGATCCCCAAGTCCGTCGTCTTCGTCGACGAGATCCCGCACAACGCCTCCGGGAAGCTGCTGAAGTCCCGGGTCCGCGAGCTGTACGGCACCCCGGAAGGAGCATGACCATGCCCTACGAGCCCCGCATCGACACCGACGCGATCCGAGCCCTCGACATGCACACCCACGTCGAAGCCGACCATCACGGTCACTTCTCGCTCGACCAGGAGCTGATGGACGCCTCGGCGGCCTACTTCCGCGGCGACCACCCGCGCACCCCGACCGTCGAGGACCTCGCCGCCTACTACCGCGAGCGCGACATGGCGGCGGTGATCTTCACCGTCGACGCCTCGACCGGCCTCGATCATCCGCCGCTGTCGAGCGAGGAGATCGCCGAGCGCGCGACCGAGCACGCCGATGTGCTGATCCCGTTCGGCTCCGTCGACCCCCGCAAGGGTGAGGCCGCCGTGAAGCAGGCCCGTCGTCTCGCCGAGGACTACGGCGTACGCGGCTTCAAGTTCCATCCCGGCCTGCAGGCCTTCTCACCGGCCGACCCCGAGCTCCGCCCGCTGTGGGCGACCCTGGAGGAGCTCGGCGTGGTCGCGCTCTTCCACACCGGCCAGACCGGGATCGGCGCCGGCCTTCCCGGCGGTCGCGGGATCCGGCTGCGCTACTCCGACCCGCTGCTCCTCGACGACGTGGCCGCCGACTTCCCGGACCTGCAGATCGTGATGGCGCACCCCGCCGTCCCCTGGGTCGACGTGCAGATCTCGATCGCGACCCACAAGGCCAACGTCCACATCGACCTGTCCGGCTGGTCGCCGAAGTACTTCCCACCGCAGCTGGTCAAGCAGCTCAACGGTCCGCTGCGGCGTAAGGTGCTGTTCGGCTCCGACTTCCCCGTGATCACCCCCGATCGTTGGTTCAGCGACCTGGAGAAGCTCGAGATCAAGGACGAGGTCCGGCCGCTGCTGTTGAAGGAGAACGCGATCCGGCTGCTCGGACTGGGATCCTGACCACCAGGAGGACACGATGTCGAACTCGAGCACCATCTCCGCGGACCTCACCGACATCGACGAGGCGCGTTCGCTCGGCGGCGAGGTCTTCTACCCGCACGACGTCAGCGTCACCCACCGCGGTGACCCGTTCTGCGTGCATCTGAACGTACGCACCTTCGGCCCCCTCAAGGTCGGCATGCTCTCCTACGAGTCCACGGTGCGGATCGATACCGGGCCGCTCGGCGACGGCTACCAGCTCAACGCCCCGAGCAAGGGCGCGATCCGCACCACCTACGGTCAGGACAGGGTGACCGCGACGCCGGCCATGGCGGCCGTGCACAGCCCGCACCGGCCCACCCGTCTGGAGGGTTGGGGCGGGGGCGAGGACGTGCTGGCGGTGAAGATGGACCGGTTCGCCGTCGAGGACACGCTCGAGCGACTCCTGGGGCATCCGCTGCGAGCACCGCTCGAGATGGCTCCGGGGCTGGCGCTGGACCACGGGCCTGGCCAGGAGCTGTGGCAGCTGGTCCGCATCCTCATCGACCAGGTGCCCGACGTCCGGGCGGGTGGGCTTCCGGGCACGGGCGGCTCGGTCTTCGACGCGTCGCCGGTCGCCGCCTCGCTCGCCCAGAGCGTCATCACCGGTCTGCTCTACGCCCACGAGCACAATTACGCCGAGGAGCTGCGGAGCCCGGCGCCCGCCGGTGGTCCCGCGGCCATCCGCGCGGCGGTCGCGTATATCGAGGAGCACGCCGCCGAGCCGATCGGGGTCACCGACGTGGCCGATCACGCCGGGCTCTGCGTGCGTGCGCTCCAGCAGGGCTTCGCCCGACACCTCCAGAAGAGCCCCAGCGGCTTCCTCCGGCAGGTGCGGCTGGGACGCGTTCGCGACGCGCTCCTCGCGAGCGACGCCGAGACCACCACGGTGGCCACCGTGGCCGCCGGCTGGGGGTTCTTCAGCCTCGGGAGGTTCGCGGCCCAGTATCGGGAGGCGTACGGCGAGACGCCGTCCCAGACGTTGCGCCGGACGCTCTGATCCGACGGTTCGCATAGCGAACAGGGCCGTTCGTCTCGCGCATTTCCGCGGGTCCGGGACCTCTTTAGCGTCGTAGTGACAGCCGTCACACCGACCAGGAGGACTCGATGTCCCGCACACTGCCACCCGACGTCTCCGAACAGGACTTCGCCCGCGCACTCGACGCCTTCGCGGCGGTCGTGGGGGAGAAGTGGGTGATCTCCGACCCCGCCGAGCTCGCGACGTACGCCGACCCCTACCCGGTCGGCGAAGGCTTCGGCCAGGCTCCCTCGGCCGTCGTCTCCCCGGCCGACGTCGAGCAGGTCCAGGCGGTGGTCCGGATCGCCAACGAGCACGGCATCCCGCTGATGCCGATCTCGACCGGCAAGAACAACGGCTACGGCGGCGCCTCGCCACGGCTCGCCGGATCCGTCGTCGTGAACACCGGCGCCCGGATGAACCGGATCCTGGAGGTCAACGAGAAGTACGGCTATGCCCTGGTCGAGCCGGGGGTGACGTACTTCGATCTCTACGAGTACCTCGAGGAGCACGCCCCCAGCCTGATGCTGGACTGCCCCGACCTCGGCTGGGGCAGCGTCGTGGGCAACACCCTCGACCGGGGCGTGGGCTACACGCCGTACGGCGACCACCTGATGTGGCAGACCGGGCTCGAGGTCGTGCTGCCGCAGGGCGAGGTGATGCGCACCGGGATGGGAGCGGTGCCGGACAGCAACACCTGGCAGCTGTTCCCGTACGGCTTCGGGCCCTTCCCGGACGGGCTGTTCACCCAGAGCAACCTCGGTGTCGTCACCAAGATGGGCATCGCGCTGATGCAGCGGCCGCCGGCCTCGGCGACCTACCTGATCACGTTCGAGAACGAGTCGGACCTCGAGCAGATCGTCGACACCATGCTCCCGCTGCGGATCAACATGGCGCCGATCCAGAACGTTCCGGTCATCCGCAACATCATCCTGGACGCGGCCGCCGTCTCGCAGCGCAGCGAGTGGTACGACGGTGAGGGGCCGCTGCCCGCCGAGGCCATCGAGCGGATGAAGTCCGAGCTCGACCTCGGCTACTGGAACTTCTACGGCACGGTCTACGGCCCGCCGCCGATGATCGAGATGTATCTGAGCATGATCAAGGAGGCCTTCCTCCAGATCCCCGGGGCGAGGTTCTTCACCCACGAGGACCGCAACGACCCCGCCGACCGTGGCGCCCACGTGCTCCACGACCGGCACAAGATCAACAACGGGCGGCCGAGCCTCGACGAGCTCGCGGTCCTCGACTTCGTCCCGCACGGCGGCCACATCGGGTTCTCCCCGGTGTCGGCTCCCGAGGGCAGGGACGCGATGCGGCAGGCGGCGATGGTCAAGGCCCGCGCCGACGAGTACGTGAAGGACTACGCCGCGCAGTTCATCATCGGGCTGCGGGAGATGCACCACATCTGCCTCTTCCTCTACGACACCCATGACGCCGACGCACGCCAGGAGACGCTCGACCTGACCCGGCTGCTGATCAAGGAGGCGGCCGCCGAGGGCTACGGCGAGTACCGCACCCACAACGCGCTCATGGACGACGTGATGGCGACCTTCGACTGGAACGACGGCGCGCTCCTGAAGTTCCACGAGTCCATCAAGGACGCACTCGACCCCAACGGCGTGATCGCTCCGGGCAAGTCGGGCGTCTGGCCGGCGAAGTACCGCGGCAGGGGGCTCTGAGATGCCCGCGACGTACGAGGACCAGCAGCTCTTCATCGACGGCCGGGCGACCGCCTCGGCGTCCGAGCGCCGGATGGACATCGTCGACCCGAGCACCGGGAAGCCGCTGACGACCGTTCCGCTCGGTGACGCGACCGACATCGACACCGCCGTGGCGGCAGCACGGCGCGCCTTCGATGAGGGCCCGTGGCCGCGGATGAGCGGTCGTGACCGGGGCCGGATCCTGCACCGGGTCGCGGCGCTGATCCGGGAGCGGGCCGACGAGCTGGTCGAGGTCGAGAGTCGCGACGTCGGCAAGCCGGTGACCCTGGCACGACACGTCGATGTCGAGACCGCGGCCCAGCAGTACGAGTACTGCGCGGCGCTCGCGCAGACCCTCGACGGGGCCGTACGGGACACCCCCATGGCCGCGCTCGCCTACACGCGCCGCGAGCCGCTGGGTGTGGTCGGCGCGATCACACCGTTCAACTTCCCGCTCATCCTGTCGAGCAGCAAGATCGCGGCCGCGCTCGCGGCGGGCAACACCGTCGTGCACAAGCCGGCCGACGACACCCCGCTGAGCGCCCTGTTCATGGCTCGGCTGCTGGTCGACGCCGGGGTTCCCGACGGGGTTCTCAACGTGGTGACCGGGACCGGCCCGGAGGCGGGCGACCCCCTGCTGCGGCACCCCGGGGTCGACAAGATCGCGTTCACCGGGTCGACGGCCATCGGTCGCCGGGCGGCGAGCGTCGCGGGCGAGCACCTGAAGCCCGTCACGATGGAGCTCGGCGGGAACGGTGCGCACCTGGTCTTCGCCGACGCCGACATCGAGGGCGCCGTGGGCGCCGTCATCAAGGCCTTCGTGTTCAACACCGGTCAGTTCTGCATGGCCGGGCCGCGGCTGCTCGTCGCCGCGGAGGTCCACGACGTCGTCGTGGACGCCCTGCGACAGGCGGTCCCCGGCGTACCCCTCGGCGATCCGCGCGACCCGGCGACCGTCATCGGCCCGATGGCCGGCGACCAGCACCGCAAGAAGGTCGAGGAGTACGTCGCCCTGGCCCGCCAGGAGGGTGGCCAGATCGTCACCGGCGGCGCCCGCCCGGAGCTCGGGGGCGATCTCGCCGACGGGTTCTACTACGCGCCGACGGTGATCACCGGGCTGCCCGCGGACTCACGCGTCGTCAACGAGGAGGTCTTCGGGCCCGTCCTCACGGTGCAGTCGTTCGCGGACGAGGACGAGGCCGTGGCACTCGCCAACTCCACGGCGTACGGGCTGGCGGCCGGGCTGCACACCCGGGATCTCGCCCGCGCGCACCGGGTCGCCGGCCGGCTCGACGCCGGGATCGTCTGGGTCAACGACTGGGCGATGCTCGACCCCGCGGTGCCGTTCGGCGGCGTCAAGCAGTCCGGCTTCGGCCGCGAGTACGGCCCGGAGTCGCTGGAGTCGTACACGAAGGTCCGATCAGTCGTCATCTCGCTTCCGCCCACCACCCAGGAGACATCATGAGCACCACGACCCAGGCGGCGGTGGTCGAGTCCGCCGGCGCCCCGTTCACCATCGGAGACGTCGAGCTCGACACGCTCCGTCCCGACGAGATCCTGGTCCGGATGGTCGCCGCCGGGCTGTGCCACACCGACCTCGGCGTGGCGAGCGGCGGACTGCCGTTCCCGCTCCCGGGCGTGCTCGGGCACGAGGGTGCCGGTGTCGTCGAGGAGGTCGGGTCCGGAGTGCGCGGCCTCGCGCCGGGCGACCAGGTGCTGCTGTCGTTCAGTTCCTGCGGGACCTGCGCCCAGTGCCGTGACGGCCATCCGGCGTACTGCGACGTCTGGCTGCCGGCCAACCTCATCGGAGGTGCACGCATGGACGGCACCTCACCGGTGAGCAGGGGCGGGAAGGCGATCGGCGGCCACTTCTTCGGACAGTCCTCCTTCTCCCGGCTCGCGGTCGTCGACGAGCGCAGCGCCGTACGCGTCGATCCCGGGGTGGACCTGTCCCTGCTCGCCCCGCTCGGGTGCGGCGTGCAGACCGGCGTCGGTGCGGTCTGGAACGTGCTGGCCCCGCGCCCGGGGTCCTCGGTGGTGGTCCTCGGCGCGGGTGCGGTCGGGCTGTCCGCGGTGATGGCCGCGCGCCTCGCCCCGGCCACCCGGATCATCGCGGTGGACCGGGTGACCGAGCGGCTCGAGCTGGCGCGCGAGCTGGGGGCGACCGACGTCATCGACGCCGGTCGGGTCGATGACCTGGCCTCGGCGCTGACGGAGCTGACCGGAGGTGGCGCGGACGGCGTCGTGGAGACGACCGGCAACACCGGCGTGCTCCGCCAGGGCGTCGACGCCCTGCGAGCCCGGGGCACCGCGGTCATCGTCGGCGCACCGCCGTTCGGCACCGAGGTGGGCCTCGACGTGAACGCGATGCTGCCCGGCAAGCGGGTGACGGGGCTGACCCTCGGCGACGCCGAGACCCGCACGCTGATCCCCGCGCTCGCGCGACTGGTCGCCGACGGGCGGATGCCGCTGGACCGGTTGGTCCGGCGCTACCCGTTCGAGGAGATCCAGACGGCCGTCGCGGACATGGTCTCGGGAGCCACGGTGAAACCTGTGCTCACCTTCTAGTCCGGTCGTGGGGGCTTCTTGACAGGCGTGACGTGCGTCACCCAGAATTGACAGGAATCCTGATAAACAGGAATCCTGAATGGAGCCCCCACATGACCCTCACCTCCGGCGGTAGCACGACCGGTCCACGCACGCAGATGGGCCGGATCGTCGCCAGCAGCTTCACGGGCAGCCTGATCGAGTACTACGACTTCCTGCTCTACTCCACCGCCTCGGCCGTGGTCTTCAACGAGGTCTTCTTCTCCAACCTCGACCCGGTGACCGGCACGATCGCGTCCTTCGGCACCTTCGCCGCGGGCTACCTGGCGCGCCCGCTCGGCGGTGTGGTCTTCGGCCACTTCGGCGACCGGCTCGGCCGGAAGAAGATGCTGGTCCTGACCATGCTGATCATGGGTGTGGTCAGCTTCCTGATCGGCTGCCTGCCGACGTACGGCCAGATCGGTGCGGCCGCGCCCGTGCTGCTCGTCGTGCTCCGGGTCGTCCAGGGCATCGCGGTCGGCGGGGAGTGGGGCGGCGCGGTTCTGATCACCGCCGAGCACGCCACCTCCCGGCGCGGGCTGTGGGCCTCGTTCACCAACGCGGGTGCTCCGGCCGGCATGGTCCTCTCCACCGCGGTGATGGCGCTGATGGCCACGGTCACCACGCCCGAGCAGTTCACCGCGTGGGGCTGGCGGGTGCCGTTCCTGCTCAGCATCCTGCTGCTCGCGGTCGGCCTGTGGATCCGGCTCAGCGTCACCGAGTCGCCCGCCTTCGAGGCGATGAAGGACCGCAAGGCCGAGGCGAAGACGCCGCTGCTCGACGTCCTCCGCAACCACCCGCGTACGCTCCTGCTGGCCGTCGGCGTCGGGCTCGGTGCCTTCGTCGTGCAGGGCACCTTGACCACCTTCCTGATCTCGTACGCCCTCGGCGCGGGGTTCGAGCGGCCCACGGTGCTCAACGCGCTCACGCTCTCCTCGGCCGGCGCCGTGGTCGGCATCCTCGGCTGGTCCGCGCTCACCGACCGCGTCGGCCGCCGGCCGGTGATCCTGACCGCCGCTCTCGCGACGGCGGTCTTCGCGTACCTGCTCTTCCCGATGCTCGACAGCGGCAGCGTCGCGCTGCTGGTGCTTGCGGTGGTCCTTGGTCAGTCGGTCATCCATGCCGCCTTCTACGGCCCGCTCGCTGCGCTGATGAGCGAGGTCTTCAAGACCTCCTCGCGCTACACGGGTGCCTCGCTCGGCTACCAGCTCGCCGGCATGGGCGCGGGCCTCTCGCCGCTCCTCTTCGCCTCGCTGCAGAAGGCCGGCGCGAGCACCGTCGTGCTCTCCACGGTCATCGCGGCGTTCTGTCTGCTGAGCGTGTTCTCCCTGGTCAGGCTGGGGGAGACCAGCGACCGAGAGCTCGTCGACGCCTGAGACCCCATGCAGCAGGGCCCGCCGCGCGAGTCGCGGCGGGCCCTGCTGTCTCATCTGTCCCGAGTCGGCCGTCTGGCTGCCAGGTACTCCGCGGGCATGCCGGGGCCGGGTCGGACCACGACGTCGTCCGGGGGGATGGTGCCGTGCTGCTGGCAGCGCGTCTCGACGGTCACGGGTTCGCCGCAGTCGGCGTGCAGGTAGTCGATCGGGCGACCGTCGGGCGCGAACCACGTGTCGCCCCACTCGGTGAGCGCGATCAGTGCCGGCCGCAGCCCCTGGGCCATGGCGGTCGGCCTGTAGTCGCCGGCGTCGTCGCGTGTCATCAGGCCGGTCTCGACGAGCGTGGCCAGGCGCGTCTTCAGGATGTTCGTGGCTATGCCGAGGTTGTGCTGGAAGTCGCCGTAGCGCGTGACGCCGGCGAAGATCGCGTCCCGCAGGATCAGCAGGGTCCAGCGCTCTCCCACGATCTCCAGGGAGCGGGCTATGGAGCAGATCTGGCCGTCGTACGTCTTTCCGAGCACGAGGACGACTCTAGCAAATCACTTGCATGATGAAAGTGCGCGTGTCTACGGTGGTGCTTGCATGATGCAAGTCACATCCGATTCCAAGGGGACAGCCATGAGCGACCTGACCGCAACCTTCACCGTCGACGCCACTCCTCAGGAGGCGTTCGAGGCCATCAACGACGTACGTTCCTGGTGGGGGCACCACATCGCCGGACCCACCGACCAGGTCGGGGCCGAGTGGTTCTACCTGGTGCCGGACATCCACTACTCCAAGCAGCGCGTGGCGGAGCTGGTCCCGGGGGAGCGCGTGGTGTGGGAGTTCACCGATGGCTACCTCGACTTCATCGCGGACAAGAAGGAGTGGATCGGCACGACCGGACGGTTCGACATCGCCCGCGACGGCGGACAGACGCGGGTCACCTTCACCCACGAGGGCCTCGGGCGCGGCGACGAGTGCTTCGACGTCTGCTACGACGCCTGGACCCACTACATCACCGTCAGCCTGAAGGGCCGGATCGAGTCCGGTGAGGGCACGATCCGGACGCAGGACGAGGACAAGGCCGCCGTCGGCCGGTGACGACGCTCAGGCGAGGATGCCGCGGATCTCCTCGATCGTACGAACGAGGAGCGCACCGGTGTGCGGCTTCGCGACGCCCATCGTCGGCTCGGGCCAGAGGGTGAGAGGGATGCTGCGGCCGTCGGCCGAGGTGATCACAAACCCCTCGACGACGCGCGCGGTATTGATCCTGACCTCGGCCGCCGCGACGGTCGCGCCCTGTCCAGGAAGGGCGAGCAGTCGCGTCGGCTGCCCCGGGCCGCTCTTCCAGACCGAGACCTCGTCGGGGCTCACCACGAGGATCGTCGCCGCAAGCTTCCACATCCCCATCTGCGGTCGGGTGAAATAGGCCTGCGCCATCGTTCGGAACGCCGCGAGCGTCCTGCGCTGTCCGCGGACCGTGAGGGCGCCGTACGCGACGAGGCCGGCCAGACCGGCGAGCAGGACGATCACGATCAGGATGAGCAACAGCACGGCGGGTAGTCCACCACATCCGCCGGTGAGGAGTGGTCGATTTGGGCTCTCCGGAGGCCCTCGAGAGGGCCCAAAGTGACCACTCCTCGTGCGGTCGATGGGCCGCCGGTCGTGCTCTCGTGCCTGGTATTACTTGAACATGCTGAAGACCTGGCCCGGCCGCGGTCGTCTGGCGTTGTACGTCGCCGCGACCGTGCTCGGGATCGTGGAGGCCGCGGTCCTGACCACCGACCCCTACGAAGTCGCGGGCGGGGTCGCTCTGCTGATCGGGGTCACGCATGCCGCCTCGATCCCGTTGGCACTCCGGCGCCCGGTGGAGGCGGCCGGCCTCTCCCTGGTCGCGGTCACCGTGGCCGCTCTGGCGATCGCACGCCAGAGCCCGGAAGGCTGGCCGTGGATGGTGGCGCCGCCGACGCTGACCCAGCTGTTGGTGTTGCTGGTGCTGACCCTGGTCGCCGGGTGGCGGCTGGCCGCGATCACCCTGGGCATCCAGGTCGCCGCCGGAGTCGTGCTGGCCGTCGTCGGGCTGGCCTGGAACGACTTCGTCACCTCGATCGTCGAGGTGGCCAACTTCGCCTCGCTCGCGCTGCTGCTGGGTGCCCTCGCGACCGTCGCTCGACGGCTCTCCGAGTCGCGCAGCGCGTTGCGTGAGGAGCACGAGCGCCGCTCGGTCGTCGAGGAGAAGGCCCGTATCGCCCGAGAGTTGCACGACGTGATCGCCCACAACATGTCGCTGATCACCGTGCAGGCCAGGTCGGCGCCGCACCGGGTAGACGACGTCAGCCCGGCCGCGGAGGCGGAGTTCGCCGAGATCGCCGACCTGGCGGCCTCGGCGCTGCGGCAGATGCGCGGGGTGCTCGACGTGCTGCGTACCGAGGAGGGGCAGTCGGGCCGGGTCCCGGTGCCGGGCATCGACGGACTGGGTGAGCTCTTCGAGTCGGCCCGCGGGACCGGGCAACGGGTCGAGGTGCGCGGTGACCTTCCGGGGCTCACCGACGTCGCCCCGGAGGTCGGCACCGCGGCCTACCGGATCGTGCAGGAGGCGCTCAGCAACGCCCGCCGCCACGCTCCCAGCGAGGCGGTCGGCGTCGATCTGACGATGGGGGAGAAGGACCTCGAGATCCGAGTCGCCAACGCTCTCGATGGCGCCACCGCAGCGTCCGACAAAGAATCGGTCGGCGGGGGTCATGGGCTGATCGGGATGCGGGAGCGAGCCAACGCGGTCGGCGGGAGCGTCACCGCCGGTGCCCGTGACGGGAACGAGTTCGTCGTCGAAGCGGTGCTCCCGGCCCAAACCGCGGTGCGCGCCCCGGCCAAACGCGGTAGGAAGACCCCGTGACGGTGAAGATCGTGGTCGTCGACGACCAGGAGATGGTGCGCTCGGGGTTCGTGGCGCTGCTCAGCACCCAACCGGACCTCGAGGTGGTCGGCACCGCGGCCGACGGCGCCGAGGCGTTGCAGGTGGTGCGGCGTACGCATCCCGACGTGGTGCTGATGGACGTCCGGATGCCGGTGATGGATGGGATCGAAGCGCTCCGCCAGCTCTCCGAGAACCCGGCCACCGCGCAGACCAAGGTGGTCATGCTGACCACCTTCGACGCCGACGAGTACGTCCACGAGTCGCTGCGCCTCGGTGCCAGCGGCTTCCTGCTCAAGGACGCCTCGCCCGACGAGCTCGCCTCCGCGATCCGCGTCGTCCATGCCGGTGAGGCCCTGCTCTCGCCCTCGGTGACCCGGCAGGTGATCGCCCAGTTCGCCCGCGCCCCGCGACGCCGGAAGGCGGATCCGCGGCTCAAGCAGCTCACCGAGCGCGAGCGCGAGGTGCTCGAGAACATCGCCCGCGGCAGCTCCAACAGCGAGATCGCCGCCGAGCTCTTCCTGGCCGAGCAGACCGTGAAGACCCACGTCAGCCGCATCCTCGGCAAGCTCGGCCTGCGCGACCGCGCCCAGGCGGTGGTCTTCGCCTACGAGAGCGGCCTGGTCGCGCCGCACGTCTAGGGCCCGGATCGCGTATGCGCGTGCGCTTCCAAGCTGCCCCGTAGTGGCGCGGTGGCTGAGTGTGAAGAGAGATTGGAGTTGCCTTGCATCCAGACGTTGCGCTGGCCTCCGGTGAGGTTCCAGGTTTGGAAGGCTGGAATATTGGGAGTAGCGAAGTCGGGCGTTTAGCCAGCGACTCCGGACGGTTCTATATTAACGATGTTCTTGAGAAGTCCGATCCGGGCGAATATCGAAGCTTTGGGCTCGCTGCCGATGTCCAGTTAGACGTCCTTGTCGTCGAAGGACGCGATGAATTCGGCAACGGTGAGCAGTTCATAGGCCTTGGTGCAGTGGTAGGGGATTGGCGGCGTCCGGGAGAGTGGCGCCTGCTGGCTTCCCCCGTCCCACATCCGCGCGGAACCAATGACCTCATGATTCTTGGCCGGTCCGGAACCCTTGCCATCTTTCCTGACGAGAAGAAGGACTGGTTTAGCGATCTAGATACAGATCCTGATTATGTCTCTCACATCTGGAGCGTTCTTGGAGACAAGATGGCGAAAGTGGTTGACGGGGTTGCCTATATCTGGTCTGAGTCTGGTTCTTATCCATGCTGGGGAAAGTTCGCTCCGGTAGGAGACATGGTTGCCATATACGTCGACCTAGACATGTTCACGGACGATGAGGAATGAGGGATTGATGGATGTCTGGTCGTGCGTTCAACGTAACCTACGACGAGGATGACCTGGCACGGAGGATAAGTGAGGAGTTCCCGTGATCCTCACGTACATCTGCTATGTGCCTGGCTCAGTGACAACGTCAGACTTCATGCGCCTCATGGAATCGTGACCTTGGATTTCCTCCAAGCCGAATCAGGTCGAGCCTGTTTCGAGGGCGGCGTGCGGTTCCGTACACGAGCAAGGCTGTTGAGCAGTTGCTGGGTGATCATCGCCCGGGTTCAACGACTGTAGAGGGTGATGACGGGGAGCTAGTGCAGTTGACTGGCATCGCCGGATGGCCGGCACAAGTGATCATCCTGAAGACCGCCGGATGGCCCGATGAAAGCCTGATACGTACGGCGGGTGCGCTCCCTGGCTTCACGGCCGCGTTGGTCGGAGATGCGGACGATGTCTTCTGGCAGTCGGAACAGCAGGTGGGGACGTATGAGGTCTTTGGGCGTACATGGCGCCACTTGCCAACCGTCTATGACGAGGCCTTCGAGTGCGAGAACGTCGACACGTCCGGAAATGTGGGTCGGCGTACGCCTGCGCCTGGAATGTGGCTGTGGTCAGCTGCGACGATGTGGTTCGGTCCCGATGCCTACAGGATCGTGGACCGTGAGCCGCTATTGGCCCTGCCCGTTGGTTCCGCGCCCAAGCCTGACGGGGACCTGGTCCGGGTGGATCTGTTCCGCCTTAGCGACGACATCAACTCGATTCGTGAGGCCCAGCGAGAGTTTCGTACGTGGATGCGGTACGACGAGCTCGAGGCGAGAGGTGACGAGTTGGCGGCGTCGTTCAACGATCCGCAGATTGAGATCGAGCACGGTGATTTCCCGAACGGTGGCATCAGGAGGGTGATCCACTGGATTTCAAACGGGCTCCCTTCTGCCAAGTCAGTAGCCACCTCGAAGCGCGTTGTGGAATTCGGTCCCAACGGCACGCAGGTGCGGGACGAGACGATTGAGGTGTGACGATGTGACTGTGCGGCGCGGCGTGGAGCGATGGCGCAGGAGCAATGGATCGCATCAGTGATCTCAGGCCGAGCACCGAAGTAGGCCGCACGTCATTGCAATCGGTGAGTAGCCGAGGTGATTGCGGGCGCTTGGCATCAGGAAACCGCGTGGCGCAGCTACAGCGAGCGGGAGCGACTGCCATCCTCAGGGTCATCCCGCACTACCCCGGTAGGGGGTCGAATGGCTCCCGGGAGTGACGCGCGGCGGGAGACCTGATTCCTACCGTCACGGCCATGACAGTTGTGACGCCGCTCAGATACGGCCTCAACGAGGCCGACGGATCCATCGGACCCCGCCTGCTCGCCTGCGACCCGCCCGGAGGGGCACGGGTCGTGGAGGTCTTCGGGGATGCTGCGACCGCCGACCACATCGCGGTCATCGTGCCCGGAAACGGCCACCACCTCGGCAACTACTTCACCAGCACCGAGGCCCACAGTCCGCGCTCCCGTGGGCAGCTGCTGCTGCGTACGATGCAGGCGATCGCGCCCGAGAGCGGGTCGGCCGTCGTGGTCTGGCTGGGCTACCACTCGCCGCCGGAGTGGTACAACGCGATCACCAACAGCCCCGCCTACGCCGGTGCGCAGGACCTGGCGAACCTGACCCACTACCTGCCGCGTGCCGCGCACCTCACCCTGGTCGGTCACAGCTACGGCTCGACCGTCGCCGGCCTCGCCCTGGCCTCCGCCCGCGCGGAGGACTATGTGGCGCTGGGCAGCGCGGGGATGGGCGCGGTGCGGCGCTCCGAGCTGGGCACCGGCACCCGGCTCTGGGCCGCGTACGGCGAGACCGACCGGATCCGGCTGGTCCCGCGGGTGCGGGTCGGCCGCCTCGGTCTCGGGCGCGGGCCGCTCGAGCTCGGCGCCACCAGGTTCGGCACCGGCGACATCCCCGGCCACTGCGGCTACTACGCCGAGGGCAGCGAGTCGCTGCTCAACATCGCCCGGATCGCGCTGGGCCGCTACGACGAGGTGACCCCGGCCGGCGTCACCACCACCCCGCGCACACCCCGACCCGCACGATCCACCGCCGACATGGAGGCAGCAGCATGATCACCGACGAACCCGCCATCTGGACCCAGGGGCTCCGCAAGAGCTACCCCGGCCGGGGTGCCGCCCTGGACGGCATCGACCTCGCCGTCCCCGCCGGCACCGTCCACGGCCTGCTCGGCCCCAACGGCGCCGGCAAGACCACGACCGTACGCATCCTGGCCACCCTCGCGAGCTTCGACTCGGGCCAGGCCTGGGTCGCCGGCCGCAACGTCGCCCGCGACCGGGCGGGCGTGCGAGCGCGCATCGGCATCGCCGGCCAGTATGCGGCCGTCGACGGCGTCCTGAGTGGCCGTCAGAACCTGGAGATGTTCGCCCGCCTGTACCGGATGCGGGCCCGGGAGGCGCGAGCCCGAGCCGATGAGCTGCTCGAGCGCTTCGACCTCGTCGAGGCCGCAGGCCGCCCGGTGCGCGGCTACTCCGGTGGCATGCGCAGGCGGCTCGACCTGGCCGTCAGCCTCATCCGCAGTCCTCGGGTGCTCTTCCTCGACGAGCCCACCACCGGCCTCGACCCGCGCAGCCGGCTCGAGGTCTGGGACGCGGTCCGCGAGCTGGCCGACTCCGGCACGACCGTGCTGCTGACCACCCAGTACCTGGAGGAGGCCGACCGGTTGTGTTCACGCATCACGATGGTCGACCGCGGCCGGGTCGTCGCCGAGGGGACGCCCGCCGAGCTCAAGTCCAGCGTCGGCGGCCGCGACCTCGACGAGGCGTTCCTGCTGATCACCGAGGGGGCCTGAGATGACTGTGTCCATTGATGGGGGTATGACCGAGACCGTCCACGGATCACGCATCACGTGGGCGATGGTCGACACCTGGGTGGTGGCCAAGCGCCACCTCCTCCATCTCGTACACCGCCCCGATGAGCTCCTCGGCACCCTGATGATCCCGGTGATGGCGGTGGCCATGTTCGGCTTCGTCTTCGGCGAGGCCTTCGGGGTCGCGATGGACGTCCCGGGCGCGGAATACCGCGAGTTCCTGCTCCCCGGTCTCTTCGCGCTCACCATGGCCTTCGGGATCGGCAACACCACGATCTCGGTCGCCGAGGACGTACGCGGTGGGGTGCTGGACCGGATGCGATCCCTGCCGATGTCGCCGGTGGCGGTGCTGGCCGGGCGCGCCCTGGCCGACGTGATCCTGGCGGTGGTCGAGCTGTCGATCCTGCTGGCGCTCGGGACGCTGTTCGGCTGGCAGGCCCATCTCGGGCTCGGTGGGGTGATCGCCGCGCTCGGGCTCTTGGTCCTCCTCCGGATGGCCTTCTCCTGGGTCGGCATCCTGCTCGGCCTGCTGGTCAGCGGTCCCGAGGCGGCGATGAAGTACTTCGCGCTCGTCTTCCCGCTCGCCATGGTCGCCGACACGATCGTGCCGACCGACCTGATGCCCGGCTGGCTCGCGCTCCCCGCCGAGTGGAACCCCCTCTCCTCCACGGTCATCGCCACCCGCGAGCTCTTCGGCAACACGGCCGGCCCCGCCACGACCTGGGTGGGCGAGCACGCGCTGACCATGGCCGTCCTCTGGCCGGTCGCCATCATCGCGGTCTGCCTGCCGCTGGCCATGGCGCGGCTGCGCCGCCTGGGGCGGTGACCGCGATGACCATGCTCCCAAGCCAGGCGCACCGTCAGGTCAACGCCTACACCGAGCTGATGAGTCGCGTCCGGCAGGAGGGTCTCCTGGAGCGTAAGCCGAGGACGTACGCCCGGCGGGTTGCCCTCCTCGGCACCGGCTTCGCGCTCGCGCTGATCGCCCTGCTCGCCCTCGGGCAGACCTGGTGGCAGCTGCTGGTCGCGGCGGCCTTCGGGGTGCTGTTCACCCAGACGGCGTTCCTCTCCCACGACGGCGCCCACCGTCAGATCTTCGCCTCGGGTCCGAAGAACGAATGGGCCTCTCGCATCCTCGGCAACCTGGTCGTCGGGCTGAGCTACGGCTGGTGGATGCGCAAGCACACGCGCCACCACGCCAACCCGAACAAGGTCGACGCGGACGAGGACATCCGCCCCTCGGTCCTGCTGTTCACGCCCGAGGACGTCGAGCGACGCACCGGCCTCAAACGGTGGCTCACCGCCCGCCAGGGATGGCTGTTCTTCCCGCTGCTGACCCTCGAAGGCATCAACCTCCACGTGGGTGCCGTCCGCACCGTGATCGGCGACCGCGACCTCAAGCACCGGCGTACGGAGGCAGCGCTGCTGGCGCTGCGGCTGATCGGCTGGCCGGTGCTGGTCTGCTCGGTCCTGGGCCTCGGTCTCGGTGCGGCGTTCCTGGGTGTGCAGCTGGCCGTCTTCGGCGTCTACATGGGCGCCAGCTTCGCCCCCAACCACAAGGGCATGCCGCTGGTCCCGCGCGACACCAGGATCGACTTCCTCTCCCGCCAGGTCCTGACCTCCCGCAATATCCGCGGCGGGCGCTGGGTCGACTGGCTCATGGGTGGCCTCAACCTGCAGATCGAGCACCACCTCTTCCCGAGCATGCCGAGCGGCAGCCTTCGTCGCGCCCAGCCCCTGGTCCGCGCCTACTGCGCCGAGCAGGGCGTCCCCTACGCCGAGGCCGGCCTCCTGGAGTCGTACGTCATCGTCGTCCGTCACTCAACCGCGTGGGCCTCGGCGACCGCGATCCCTTCGCCTGCCCGTTCGTCGTGGCCAACAGGACAGGGTGACCACGGTCCTACGGGGCCGGCTCGGCGGAAACCGCTGCCCGGACCCGTCCGTGATCGGAGTAGTCCGCATCGACCTCCACGGTGCCGGCTCCACCGAGCTCCCTCTCCCACTTCCGGGTGAGGGACTCGGTCTCACCCTTCTCCCGGGCCCGCCGGTCGAAGGTGACCCGGGTGACGTACACGTCGTCGGACCAGACCAGGATCCCGTCGACCTCGGCCTCGAAGTGCTCGCCGTCGGGCAGGACGAGGTCGATCCGGTCGCTGTCGTAGTCGCGGATCCCGGGGAAGTCCTCGTTGTCCTCGGGCAGGCTCGAGAGCCGGACCGGCTCGCGCAGGTCGAGCTCGATGGTGTCGGGGTCGCGGGTGACCTGGGACCACACGACCAGCGTGGCGACGAACAGCACGGGCACCGCGAGCACGCCGACCCCGGACCAGGCCAGCGGCTTGGGGTTCTTCCCCGACAGCCGAACCACTCCGGCGGCCACCAGCAGGACCAGCGCGACCGTGACGAAGAACAGCAGGATCGCCCCGACGACGATGATCAGAACCGCCCCACCAGCACCCATGGGATCAGTATCCCGGCCGCGCGGCGCCCTGCACGGCCGAACGGGCTAGGAGACGGTGGCGACGACGCAGACGGCCAGGGTGGAGAAGTAGACGACCCCCGCGAACATCGCATGGAAGCTGACCCGGAGCGGCAGCCGGCCCTTGAACATCGAGCGGAGGGCGACCTTGTAGGCGTTGACCGTGGAGAGGTGGCTGCCGCCCATCCGCCGCGTACGCCACAGCAGCATGTTGTCGCCGAAGCCGTTGCCGATGGTGATGAGCAGAAGGGCGGCCCACGCCCAGAGGACCTGGTCGACCAGGACGTACGTCGTCCAGCACGCGAGCCCGAGGACGGAGAGGCCGACGTGGGTGAGGACCACCCGCGATCGGACGCGGCCATGCCGGAACCAGCCCGTCAGCAGCAGCACTCCGACGGCTGCCTGGACGAGCCACGCCACGAGGACGACGTACGACATGGTGCGACCGTACGGGCCCTCGTGGCGCGGTGGGCGAGCCGAGCCGGCGATCCCCGATAGAGGGGATCGCCGCCCGGACCCTCAGAACGGGGTCAGCGTCACCGCCATCTCGGAGGCGTTGTCCTCGACGTACGAGGCGAAGCCGCCGACGTCGTCGAAGGCGAACCCGTAGGCCCTCCCGTCGACCGTGTTGTCGTGCATCGCCTTGCAGTACGCATGGACCGGGTCGCCCTGGTAGAAGCCGGCGGGGTCGCCGGTGGGCTGGTTCGCGGAGGCGAGCAGCGTGGTCCGGTTGAAGCCCGCGCCGAGCACGGCGGCGACCGGGCCGGTGATCCCGTCGTTGGGTGCCGCCAGCGCGCCGTCGCAGAAGAGCACGTCCCGGGTCGAGGGCCGGCTGAACGCCTTGACCCCGCCGTCGAAGACGAACTGGTCGCCGCTCACCCGGCCGGTGAAGGTGGTGTTGTTCGCATTCACGACGAGCGCCTCGCCGGCGTACTTCGACCACACCTGATCGATGTAGGAGTCGAAGTAGGTCGAGGAGAACTTCCCGGCGTCCAGCCCGTGTCCCGGCGCGAGGATGCGACGGTCGTCGACGACGAGGGGGCCGAAGTCGGGCGAGGCCGAGACGGCGTCGAAGATCCTCGACCGGCCGCCCTCGACGAGGGTGCCGGTGGTCGGGGACTCCTCGCCGGTCAGCGCGATCGAGAGCGGGACGCTGAACATGTCGACCATGGTCGTGTTGCAGTAGATCCGGCCGCTCTTGTAGGTGAACTCGACGCAGTCGTGCAGCACGCCGTAGCTGGGGTCGGACTCGACCCACGCCGCCGGATAGGCGAGCGCGTTGCCCTCGTTGACCTTGAACTTCAGCTTGTCGCCGAGCGAGAAGTAGATCCGGCCCGACATGTCGGCGGGAATCTGGGAGAGCGTGTCGCCGCTGCCCGAGAACGGGATCGCGTAGTCGGCGTAGCCGTCGGCGCCGTTGTCGGCGAGCGAGACGGGCACGAGCGTGCCCTCGGGCGTGACCCGGGACTGCTCACCCGTGGCCAGGTTGGTGCCGACGATGTAGAAGTGGATGGAGGCGTTGTCGTACGCGCCGGTCCGGTTGACGAAGCGGAGCCGGATGGTGGCCTGGGCTCCGAGTCGTTGCGGGCGCATCGCTTGTGCGGCCTGCCAGTTGGTCCCGCCCAGGAGCGGCACGGCGAAGGCGGCAGAGGTGGCGGCGAGTACAGATCGTCTGGTCAGCATGGGACCTCCCGAGTGGGGAACTGTAGGAACCCGAATTACAGTAAGGGTCCTTTACAGTAAAAGTCCATACTTTCGCCGAGCGGCGTCGGGACGGCCTCGGTTCGGTCACGAACACCGATCGAGTGACCAAAAAGGCCGTCCGGGGGCAGCGGATGTTTCGTCAACCTCGCTAGCCTGAATGCTTGTGAAAGTTGTCGTGCTCACCGGAGCCGGGATCTCCGCCGAGAGCGGTCTCGCGACCTTCCGCGATGCTGATGGGCTCTGGCAGGGTCACCACGTCGACAACGTGGCGACACCCGAGGCGTTCCATCGTGATCCAGCGACGGTCCATCGGTTCTACGACGACCGCCGCCGTGAGCTGCGCGCGGTGGCGCCCAACGCGGCCCATCTCGCGCTGGCCAGACTCGAGCAGGTCCTCGGCGACGAGCTGCTGGTGGTCACCCAGAACGTGGATGACCTGCACGAACGCGCCGGCTCCCGCCGGGTGGTGCACATGCACGGCGAGCTGCTCTCCGCCCTCTGCGACTCCTGTCAGGGCCGGTTCGCCTGGGACGACGACCTCGGCGACGGCCCGGCCTGCCCGGGCTGCGGCAACGACACGCTGAGGCCCGACGTGGTGTGGTTCGGCGAGATGCCCTACGACCTCGACCTGATCGAGCGGGCACTCGTCCGGTCCGACCTCTTCGTCGCCATCGGCACCAGCGGCGCGGTCTACCCGGCCGCCGGTTTCGTACGCATGGCCACCCGTGCCGGGGCCAAGACGCTCGAGCTCAACCTGGACTCATCCGAGACCTCGCACCTCTTCGACGACGCCCGTCAGGGGCCGGCCGGCAAGCTGGTGCCGGAGTGGGTTGCCGACGTACAGGCTCTCTCGCGTTGACCCCTTCGTAATTTCTGTCACGATAGCCCCGTGTTTCGCCGAGCCGTGCCCCTGACTGTCCTCATCGTCGCGCTGACCAGCGCTCTCGCCGGCTGTGGTGACGAGGAGGGATCGCTGTCTCAGGCGCGCGAGTACGCGAAGGAGCCCGGCAACCAGATCGCCGAGGATGCCCGCGCCGCGATGCACGAGATCAAGACCGTGCACGTCGAGGGTGACGTGCTCGACTCGGAGAGCACCAAGATCACCGTCGACCTCGACGTCTCGGCCGACGACGCCTGTGTCGGCAAGGTCAGCATCGGCGACGGCCAGATCTCGCTGCGCTCCATCGACGGCTCGGCCTGGTACCAGGGCGACGAGGAGTTCTGGAAGTCGATCGCGCCGGCCAAGGGTGAGGGTCAGCGCATCGCCAAGCGGGTCGGTGAGAAGTGGGTGAAGCTCGAGGGCGAGCTGGCCAGCCTCCGCGCCTTCTGCAGCATCGACAGCCTCACCGCCCAGATGGTCCCGCCCGAGGCCGAGGCCCAGGCGATCGGTCCGGCGATGGCCGCCGACGGCCCCGCCGTCCGCCTCGACGTCACCAACGGCGAGACCGAGAGCCGGACGTACGTCCTGGCCTCGGAGCCCCACCGGATCGTGAAGTGGACCCAGGGCAGCTCCGGCGAGCTCACCTTCTCCGACTTCGACAAGGAGTTCCAGGTCGAGGAGCCCGCCGCCGGCGACGTCTTCGACCTCGCCGACCTGGAGGACTGAGCCTCTCGGAATGAATGGGCGGTCGTGAGGATTGCTAAGTAATGTGCCCACCTCGACGACCAGACCAACGCGCAGCTCGGTAGGACTTCGTAGCGAACGAGGGCCGATCCTGCTCGCGGTGATGGTCTCGCTCAGCCTGGTCGCGATCGACATGACGATCCTGGCGACGGCGGTGCCGAGCGTGGTCAAGGACCTCGGCGGGTTCGAGCAGTTCCCGTGGCTCTTCTCGATCTACGTGCTGGCCACCGCGGTGACCACGCCGCTCTACGCCAAGGTTGCCGACCGGCTCGGGCGCAAGCCGGTGATGATCGCGGGGATCGTCGCGTTCCTGATCGGGTCGCTGCTGTGTGGTCTGGCGTGGTCGCTGACCGCGCTGATCGTCTTCCGGGCGATCCAGGGGATCGGTGCCGGGGCGATCCAGCCGATGGCGATGACGATCGTCTCCGACATCTACACGCTGGAGGAGCGGGCGGTCGCGACCTCGTACGTCGCCTCGGTCTGGGCCACCGCTGCCATCGTCGGGCCGACGCTCGGCGGCCTCTTCGCCGACTACCTCGACTGGCGGCTGATCTTCCTGATCAACCTGCCGGTCGGGGCGGTCGCGCTGTGGCTGTTGCGGCACTTCCACGAGGAGCGGCGGGCGGCCGCCGACGATCGGGCCATCGACTGGGCCGGCGCGGGCTTGTTGACGGTCGGCGGGATCGCGCTGCTGCTCGGGCTGCTTGAGGGCGGGCACGCCTGGGCGTGGGCCTCCTGGCCGTCCTACCTGATCTTCGCGGTCGGCATCGCGGCCCTGGTGGCCTTCGGGTTCGTCGAGCGCCGCGCCGCCGACCCGGTGCTGCCGCCGTGGGTCCTCGGGCACCGCGTCCTCGCGCCGGCCAACGCTGCCAGCCTGATCGTCGGCGTGGTGATGCTCGGGCTCACGACGTACGTCCCGCTCTATGCCCAGAGCGTGCTCGGTCACTCGGCGCTGGTGGCCGGGTTCGCGCTCGCCGGGATGAGCATCGGCTGGCCGATCGCCGCCGCCACGGCCGGCCGGATCTACCTTTCTCGGGGGTTCCGGACCGCCGTCGGGCTCGGTTCGCTGCTGGTCATCGTCGGCGGGCTGGTGCTCATCACGGTCGGCGAGACCTCGTCGATCTGGCACCTGGCGGTCCCGTGCTTCGTGCTCGGCCTCGGGTTCGGCTGGTCGGTCAACCCGGGCATCGTCGCCGCCGGGTCGGCGGTCGACTGGGAGGTACGCGGGGTGGCGACCGGGTCCAACATGTTCGCCCGCTCGGTCGGCTCGGCGTTGGGCGTCGCGCTCTTCGGTGCGGTCGCGAACGGGCTGGTCAGGCGTGAGTACGCCGGGGGAGAGGTGCCGCCGCTCGAAGCCCTGCCGGCAGACGTCCTCGCGCCCGCGCTGCACGTCGTCTTCGTCGTCGGCCTGGTCGTCTCGCTTCCGCTGCTGCTGGTGGCCTGGCGTACCCCGGTCCGGATCCGGCAGGACTGAAGCAGATTGAATTCTGAGAGGGTTACCACCGAGTAACCACTGCGTCGTAGACTCCGAGGCATGCTGAAGCGCGACCACTATGAGGAAGACCACGAGGACTTCCGAGCCTCCGTCCAGCAGTGGCTGGAGCGTTCGGTCAAGCCCCACACCGACAAGCACATCGCCGACAAGGCGCTGCCCCGCGAGTTCTGGCTCGAAGCCGGTGAGAACGGCTTCCTCGGTCTCGCGATCCCGGAGGAGTACGGCGGCGCCGGCGCCGATGACTTCCGCTTCAATGCGGTCCTCGCCGAGGAGCTCGCCAAGATCGGCGCGGCCTACCCGACCTGCGTCGGCATCCACTCCGACATCACCGCCCCCTACCTGGTCCGCCTCGGCACCGAGGAGCAGAAGCAGCGCTGGCTCCCGGGCGTGGCCGCCGGTGAGATCCTGCTCGCGATCGGCATGACCGAGCCCTCTGGCGGCTCCGACCTCGCTGCGCTGAAGACCACCGCGGTCCGCGACGGCGACGAGTGGGTCATCAACGGCTCCAAGACCTTCATCACCAACGGCTACTCCTGCGACCTGGTCATCACCGCGGTCCGCACCGACCCGGAGAAGGGCGCCAAGGGCATCACCCTCTTCGCGATCGAGGCGACCAAGGAGGGCTTCTCGCGTGGCCGCAAGCTCGACAAGGTCGGCATGGAGGAGTCCGACACCGCCGAGCTCTTCTTCGAGAACGTACGCGTCACCGACGCCGAGATCATCGGCGAGCTCAACCGCGGCTTCATCCACATGATGGAGGAGCTCCCGCAGGAGCGCGTCTCGTGCGCCGTCGCCAACGTCGCGCAGGCCAAGCAGATCCTGCTCGAGACCGTGCAGTACGCCAAGGACCGCAAGGCCTTCGGCCAGTCGATCGGCGCCTTCCAGCACAACAAGTTCCTGCTCGCCGAGCTGGTCACCCAGATCGAGGTCGCCGAGGCGTACGTCGACAAGTGCGTCGCCGCGCACGCCCGCGGTGAGCTCACCCCGGTCGAGGCCTCCAAGGCCAAGTGGTGGTCCTCGCAGGCGCAGTCCGAGGTCCTCGACCACTGCGTCCAGATCCACGGCGGCTACGGCTTCATGAACGAGTACCGCGTCGCTCGCGCCTGGCGCGACGCCCGCGTCACCAAGATCTGGGCCGGCTCCAACGAGATCATGAAGGAGCTCATCGGCCGCGACCTCGGCTTCTGAGTCCTTCTTCGTACGTCGCTGACGGGCGTCCACCTCCGGGTGGGCGCCCGTCAGTGTATTTCGGGGTGTTTCGGCGATGGGACGACCTGTTGAAATCTCGCACTGTCTATTGTCAACAATCAGCGCACTCGGTCACGATGATCTGGTGGCGGGAACGGTGTCGGTGTGGTGAGCGTCTTCGGCCCCGAGGAGTTCGCGGAGCGGCTGGAGAAGGTGCAGCGGCGGATGGCGGAGCGGGGCTGGTCGGCGCTGGTGGTCGCGGACCCGTCCAACCTCTACTACCTGACCGGCTACAACGCCTGGTCGTTCTACGTACCGCAGTGTGCGGTGGTGCCGGCGCGTGGTGAGCCCCATCTGTTCCTTCGGGCGATGGACGCGCACGGGGCAGCACACACGGCGGTGCTGCCGGAGGAGCGGATCCACGCCTACCCGGAGGAGCTGGTCCACCGGCCCGAGGTGCACCCCTACGACCACATCGCCGCGCGTGCGCGGGAGCTAAATGTATTTGTCGACAATCCTGACGCCGTCGTCGCGATGGAGTTGGATGCTCACTATCTGCCGGTGCGCGGGTTCCTGGCGGTTCAGCGAGCCCTTCCGCACACGCGGATCGTCGACAGCGAGGAGCTGGTCAACTGGGTGCGTCTGGTGAAGTCGCGGGCCGAGCAGGACGAGCTGCGGGCCGCGGGCGAGGTCGCCCAGCGGGCGATGACCGCCGCCCTGGAGGGGGTTCGATCGGGTCGGCGCGAGTGTGACGTCGTGGCCGACATCCAGGCGGCGCAGACGGCCAGCGTCGGCGGGGTCGGCGGCGACTACCCGGCCCTGGTCCCGCTGCTGCCGACCGGCGTCAGCGCCGACACGCCCCACCTGACCTGGACCGACAGGGTGCTGCGACGCGGTGAGGCGACCACGGTGGAGCTCGCCGGCGTACGCAACCGCTACCACGCTCCGCTCGCCCGCACCGTCTGCCTCGGGCCGCCGTCGGCCAAGCTGCTCGACTGTGCCGCCGCGACCGCCGAGGGTATGGAGGCCGCCCTCGGCTCGATGAAGCCGGGGGCGGCCGGGGCCGACGTACATGCTGCCTTCACGCGCGTGATCGCCGCCCATGGACTCACCAAGGAGTCCCGGATCGGGTACTCGATCGGGGTCGGCTTCCCGCCCGACTGGGGCGAACGGACCGTCAGCCTCCGGGCCGGCGAGGAGACGGTTCTCGAGCCCGGGATGGCCTTCCACGTGATCCTCGGGATGTGGATGGACGGCTGGGCCTATGAGCTCTCCGAGTCGGTCCTGGTCACCGAGCACCTGCCCGAGCCGCTGACCTCGATGCCGCGTCAGCTGATCGTCAACGAGTAGTCCACCAAGGAGGAAGTGTCGAATGTCGACAATCCGCACGGAAGTCCAGCTGCCCCTGGCAGCGCGCAGCGCGCAGCTCGTGGGCTCGGTGATCGACTCCAGTACGTCGCTGCTGGCCCAGCAGACCCACGACATCGTCCGCCTCGCCATGGGCAGCCCGGCCCAGGACGCGATCCCGGCAGCCGCGCTGGCCGAGGTGCCGCTGGAGTCGCACGCCTTCGACTATGCCGCGACCGAGGGCGACCCGGCGCTCCGCGAGGCGCTGCTGGCCCAGCTGGCCGGCACCAGCGACGAGACCACGCCGGACCGGCTGACGATCACGTCGGGCGGGATGCAGGGCCTCGACCTCGTCCACAAGCTCTTCACCGACCCCGGCGACCTGGTCGTCGTCGAGGCGCCGACCTACACCAACGGCAGCGCGACCGCACTCTCCTACTCGGCCGAGCTCCTCGAGATCCCGGTCGACGAGGAGGGCCTCGACGTGGAGCGCCTGGAGGCAGAGGTACGCCGCACCGGCCGCCGACCGAAGTCGATCTACGCCATCCCGACCTTCCAGAACCCGTCGGGGGCGACCCTGTCGCTGGAGCGCCGGATCAGGCTCGTCAAGCTCGCTCACGAGTGGGGCTCGATCCTCATCGACGACGACCCCTACGGGCTGCTGCGGTTCGCCGGCGAACCGCTGCCGACGCTGCACGAACTGGCGGAGGGAGACCCGCTGGTCTACTCGGTGCGCACCTTCTCCAAGACCGTCGCCCCGGGGCTGCGGGTCGGCTGGGTCGACGCCGACCCGTCGCTGGGCCGGCTGCTGATCAACGCCAAGCAGGCGATGGACACCTGCACCAACCTGCCGGCGCAGCGCCAGCTCGCCGGGTTCCTCGACTCCGGCGGGTTCGACGCTCACGTGACCGATCAGCGGATTGTCTACAAGGAGCGGAAGGAGGCGATGCGCGCGGCGTTGACCGAGCACTTCGACGGTGAGGCGACCTGGACCGATCCGGACGGTGGCTTCTTCCTGTGGGTGACCTTCGGGTCGTCCGTCGACACCACGGCGCTGTTCGAGGTCGCGCTGGCCGAGGGCGTCGCGGTCATCCCGGGCAACGCGTTCTCGCCGGGCGGGCTCTTCCCGCACGCACTACGCCTCTGCTTCGCATCCACGCCACCGGGCCGGATCGCCGAGGGCATCGCCCGGCTCCGGCGCGCGGTCGACCGCCTCCAGGAGGAGCGTTGACGGCCGCGTCGGTCGATGCCGACGAGGTGGTCGCGCTCGCTCAGCGGCTGGTGCGCGCCCGCGGTCAGAACCCACCTGGGGAGGAGGCCGCGACGGTCGCGGTGCTCGCCGGGGAGTGTCGCCGGCGCGGGTTCGAGGTCACCCTCGACGAGGTCGCACCCGGCCGCTCGAACCTGATCGCGCGGGTCGGCGGTCCCGGGCCCGGGCTCCTGATCGTGAGCCACTCCGACGTGGTGCCGCCCGGCGACGGCTGGAGCAGCGACCCGTTCTCCGGTGACGTACGCGACGGGCGGCTGCACGGGCGAGGCAGCGCGGACACCAAGGGCGGCCTGGCGGCAGCGATCGTCGCATTGTCCACAGTCGACAACACCGCCGATCAGCCCCCGATCACCCTCGCCGTGCTCGTCGACGAGGAGGAGCTCGGCCTCGGTATCCGCCACTTCGTCCGCGGATTGTCGACAAATCATCACATCGCCTGCCTGGTCGTCGAGCCGACCAGCCTGCAGCCGGTGATCGCGGCCCGCGGTGACGCCTACCTGGAGATCACCCTCGCCGGCCTGGCCGCCCATTCCGGTAACCCGTCCGACGGCCGCAACGCGATCCACGGCATGGCCCACGTGGTGGCCGAGATCGAGCGCTGGCACGCCGAGCTGGCCGCGAGTCCGCACCCGCTGTGCGGCCCGGCGACCTGGAGCGTCGGCACGATCGAAGGCGGCCAGGCGGCCTCGACGGTCGCCGCACACTGCCGGATCACCGCGGACCGCCGCCTGCTCCCGGGCGAGTCCGCGAGCGACGTACGGAAGGAGGTCGAGAGCCGCCTGGCGGCCCTCGACCTCGCCACGCGCGGCCTCGCCGTCGACGTCCGGATGACCATGGCCATGCCCGGCTTCGAGACCCCGGTCGACGATCCGATCGTCGACAACATCGCCGCCGCGCTGGCGGCGGCCGGTGCACCCGCATCCGCCCCGACCGGCTGGACCGCCGCCTGCGACGGCGGCTTCGTCGCGAGCACGGGCATCCCGGTCGTCGTGCTCGGCCCCGGCTCCGTCGCCGAACAGGCACACCGCCCCGACGAGAGCGTCGAGATCGCGGATCTGGTGACCGCCGCCCGCGTCTATGCCGACCTCCTCGCTCGGCATGTGCGAGAGTTCCGCGCGTGACTCTCGGACGCAACGAACCCAGGACCGTGGACGTACTCAAGGTCATGACCCCCACCAACCACAGCACCGTCATCGGCACCGACAAGAGCAAGCGCACGATCCGCCCCGCGGCGTACCTGCTGCCCGTTCTGGCGCTGACGCTGGCACCGTCGTTGGCCGGATGTGGCTCCGAGGCGACCGATCCAGGCGCTAACGTGTCTAACGTGCCCACATCGTCTGACCCGACGCCCGCTGAGGACCCGAAGGTCGCAGCCGCGATCGCCGACCTGGCCAAGCGTCAAGGGGTGAAGAGCGAGGAGATCACCGTCGTCTCCAACGACGCGGTGACCTGGCGCGACGGCAGCCTCGGCTGCCCGGAGCCCGGGAAGATGTACACGATGGTCCTGACCGACGGCGTCCGTGTGGTGCTCGAGGCCGAAGGGAAGACGTACGAGTACCACGGCGGTAAGACCGGCCCGGTCCGCTTCTGCGAGAACCCGCAGGAGCCCCTCCCCGGCAAGGCGAGCAGTGACGCTCCCCAATGATGACGAACGGTGAGGGTGCCCACGCCGGCCACGGGGACGCCGAGGAGCGGGCCGAGGGCCTGAAGAACCGGCTCAACTGGCTGCGGGCGGGCGTACTCGGAGCCAACGACGGCATCGTCTCCACCGCCGGTGTCGTCATGGGCGTCGCCGGCGCGACCACCGATGACAGCACGATCCTCATCGCCGGCGTCGCCGCCCTGGTGGCGGGCGCGATCAGCATGGCGGCGGGGGAGTACGTCTCCGTCTCGACCCAGCGCGACACCGAGGAGTCGCTGATCGCCAAGGAGCGTCGCGAGCTGCGGGAGATGCCCGAGGAGGAGCTGCGCGAGCTGGAGGGGTTCCTGCGCGAGCGGGGACTGGAGCCCGAGACCGCTGCCGAGGTGGCCGAGCAGCTCACCGATCGTGATGCGCTGCGCGCCCACGCTGCCCTCGAGCTGGGCATCGACGTCGATGACCTCACCTCGCCCTGGTCCGCGGCCTGGGCATCGATGCTCTCGTTCACCCTTGGTGCGTTGCTGCCCCTGCTGTCGATCACGCTCATCCCGGACGGAGCCCGCATCTGGGCGACGATCCTCACCGTCACCGCCGCGCTCGCCGTCACCGGTTGGACCAGCGCGCGCCTCGGCTATGCACCGCCCGCCCGCGCGGCGCTGCGCAACGTCGTCGGCGGCCTGCTCGCGATGCTGGTGACCTATGTGGTGGGCAACCTGCTCGGCACACAACTCGGGTGAACCTGGCGCCGCAGCCGGGCACAATGGGCCTCGATGAATCGAATGTTCGTGGCGGTGGTCCCGCCGGAGTCGGTGATCGAAGATCTCGACGAGTTCATGTCCGTACGCCGCGATGCGGCCCCGTTCCGCTGGTCGACGCCCGACCAGCTCCATCTGACGCTCGCCTTCGCCGAGCACGTCCCCGACCGGTCCCTCGATGACGCGATCGAACGGCTGGAGACGGCCGCGGGGCGGCGTACGCCCTTCGACCTGACGGTCACCGGCGGCGGCGCCTTCCCCAACGTCGTCGAGGGCAAGGTCCTCTTCGCCGGGGTCGAGACCGATGCCGCCGAGGAGCTCGACCGGACCGCCGCCGGCGCCAAGAATGCCCTGGTCAAGGCTGGGGTCGAGGTCGACGGCGGGCGGTTCCGTCCCCACCTGACACTCGCCCGGACCGGTCAGCCGACCGAGCTCAGCAACTGGGTGCGGCTGCTCGATGCCTACCGTGGCCCGACCTGGACCGTCTCGTCCTTCGTGCTGGTCCACTCACGCCTCGGGGAGGGGCCGCGGAAGCGTCCGGCCTACGAGGTCGTAGCAGAGTTTCCCTTCGGTTAAAACGTTGCCCCGGGTGGTACCGGCCGCGCCCCGCGATCGCTACCGTGTGCGGCTTGTTCTGACCTGACCAGAGGAGAACCGGACATGAGTCGTCGAGTGGGGCGCAACGCCTACACCGGACTTTTCAACGACGTCGTGCTGCTTGCCGCCCGTGTGGTGGTCGGTGGGATCTTCGTCGCGCACGGCTGGCAGAAGTACGACCAGGGCTTCGCCGGCACCGAGCAGTTCCTGAGCGGCTTGGGCGTTCCGCAGCCCGCGATCGCCGCTCAGCTCGCGACCTACGTCGAACTGGTCGGCGGCGCCCTGCTCGCCGTCGGCCTGTTCGCGCCGGTTGCGGGCGTGCTGCTGGCCGGTCAGATGGCCGGAGCGATCTGGTACGCCCACCGCACCACCGAGGTCTTCGTCGACCAGGGCGGCTGGGAGCTCCCGGCAGCGCTCGGTCTCGCCGCCCTCGTGCTCGGTCTGGTCGCACCGGGCCGGATCACCCTCGACCAGCTCCTCACCTGGCCGTTCAAGGCCATCGCCGCCAAGCGCAGGGCGAAGAACGCCGAAGCTGCCGACGCCGAGCCTGCCGAGGCCGCTCCCGAGCTCGTCGAGGAGAAGGTCACCATCAAGGCCTGACCCCCGGGTCGGTCGAGCCGCCGGAGCCGCCAGGCGGAGGCGTGTCGATACCAACACGGTCCTATCGAGCGCCGACGGGACCGTGTTGGTCTCGGCCGCAGGCGGCCTCGCGGCTCGACCAGCGGCCGACCGGCTCAGCCCGCGACGCCGTAGAGCCGGTCGCCGGCGTCACCGAGGCCGGGGACGATGTAGCCCTTCTCGTTGAGCCTCTCGTCCATCGCCGCGGTGACGACCCGGACCGGGGCGTCGATGCCCTCGAGACCCTTCTCGAGGGCCGCGACGCCCTCCGGTGCGGCGAGGAGCACGACGGCGGTGATGTCGTCGGCGCCGCGCTTGACCAGGAAGTCGATCGCCGCGGCGAGGGTGCCACCGGTGGCGAGCATCGGGTCGACCACGTAGCACTGGCGGCCGGAGAGGTCGGCGGGCAGACGCTCGGCGTACGTCGTCGCCTCGAGGGTCTCCTCGTTGCGGACCATGCCGAGGAAGCCGACCTCCGCGGTCGGCAGGAGCCGGATCATCCCGTCGAGCATCCCGAGGCCGGCCCGGAGGATGGGGACGATCAGCGGCTGCGGGTCGGTGAGGCGTACGCCCTGGGTCGGAGCGACCGGGGTCACGATGTCGACCGGGGCGACCCGCACCCCGCGGGTCGCCTCGTAGGCGAGCAGCGTGACGAGCTCGTCGGCGAGACGACGGAAGGTCGACGAGTCGGTCTCTTTGTTGCGCAGGGTGGTGAGCTTGTGGGCGACGAGCGGGTGGTCCACAACGAGGGTCTCCATGGGCTGAACCCTACGATCGCTTCGTCCTAAGGTCATCAATTCCCCCTAGACCCGCGGCGGTTTCGGTGTCACTCTGGTCGTGTGTCTGATCAGCTGGAGCAGATCGAGGGTGTTGACTTCGCCGTCGCGATGTATCGCGAGGACGGCGCCTGGGTCGTGCGCGAACTCGCTCACGACCTCCTGACCGATGTCGAGACTCTGACGCACGCGCTCCACCGCTTCCCCGGTGACGGCGGCGCGATCGCGATGGCGGCGATCGACGAGGACTTCTTCGTGATCGTCCGGGTCCACGGGCAGGCGACCAAGGTGCTGCTCTCCGACGTGACCGCTGCCGACGAGTGGGAGCTGGCGGCGTCGGCTCTCGATGTGCTCGGGCTTCCGCTGCCGGAGGAGGTCGAGGACGAGGAGGAGCCGGATCCCGCCGGTGACCTCGGCATCCTCGCCGACTTCGGGATGAGCGCGGTCGAGATGGGCATGCTGCTCGACGACATGTTCGAGGACGACCTCTACCCCGACGAGACGCTCTCCGAGATCGCCCGGGCGATCGGCTGCGGCGAGGCCTTCGACGACGCCGTCGGCCTCATGCCGGCGTGACCCCAGCCGACCGCTGGGAGTCCCCGATGCGGGCCGCTCTCGATGAGGGTCGTGCTGCGCTGAGGACCGGTGACGTGCCGATCGGCGCGGTCGTCGTCGACCCGTCCGGCGTGGTGATCGGGAAGGGTCGCAACGTACGTGAGGCCGAGGCCGACCCCACCGGGCATGCCGAGGTCGTCGCGCTCCGTGAGGCGGCCAAGGCGCGTGGCGAGTGGCGCCTCGAGGGCTGCACGCTCGTGGTGACGCTGGAGCCGTGCACGATGTGCGCCGGTGCCGCGGTCCTGGCCAGGGTGGAGCGGATCGTCTTCGGTGCCTTCGACGACAAGGCCGGTGCGGTGGGGTCGCTGTGGGACGTCGTACGCGACCGCCGGCTCAACCACCGGCCCGAGGTCGTCGCCGGGCTGATGGCCGAGGAGCAGCGCGCGCTGCTGGAGGACTTCTTCGGAACCCAGCGAGGCGGCCCCGATTTCGGCGAAGACCACCCGAGGTTGTAACTTATTCGGCGGTGACGTGTCCGAGCGGCCGATGGTGCAACACTCGAAATGTTGTGTAGGGCGACCTACCGTGGGTTCAAATCCCACCGTCACCGCCACACAGCAAAACCCCTGGGCGACCAGGGGTTTTCTGCTTTTCGCGATCAGAGGTAGCGAGCGGCCACCGTGGCGGCGCGGGCGCCGTAGCTGCCGCCGAACATGGCCGCGTGCACGAGCAGCGGGAAGAGCTGGTGGAGGCCCTGACGGTCCTCCCAGCCCTCGGCGAGGGGAGTCGTGTCCTCGTAGGCGGACGTCATCCGCTCCAGGTGGGGCAGACCGAAGAGCGCGAGCATGGCGAGGTCGACCTCGCGGTGACCGGCGTACGTCGCCGGGTCGATGAGCCACGCGTCGCCGGTCCGGTCCCAGAGCACGTTGCCGTTCCAGAGGTCGCCGTGGAGCAGGGCCGGCGGCTCCTCCGGGATCAGCGAGGTCAGCCTCCCGACGACCTGCTCGACGCTCTCGGCGCCGGCGGCGTCGATGGCGCCGCGGTCACGGGCGGCCCTGAGATAGGGGAGCAGGCGGCGTACGGCATAGAACTCGGCCCAGGTGTCCGCGGGCTTGTTGGGCATCGGCAGCCGGCCGATGAACCCGTCCCTGTCGGCGCCGAAACCAGAGACCGGGGTGCTGTGGAGGCGCGCGAGCGCGCGGCCGAGCTCCTCGGCGGTCTCGGCGTTGGGGCGTCCGGGCTCGATCCAGCGCAGGACCAGGCAGTCGGGCTCGGCGGCGAGGACCTCGGGGACCTTCACCGCACCCGACTCCTCCAGCCGGCGCAGCCCGCGGGCCTCGGCGGCGACGAAGTCGTCACGCGGCGGGGAGAGGGCCTTCATCAGCACCAGCGAGCCGTCACTGAGCCGGATCTTGGTGGCTGTCGAGATGTCACCGCCCGCGACCGGAGATGTGCTCACCACCGCCGCCCCGAGCAGCTGCTCGGCGCGACGGGCGACCGCGGGCTGACGGGTCACGAACCGGGCCTCGCCGCGGCCACGGATGCCACGATCGCATCACTCGTACGCTCCACCATCGACAGCACCTCCCGGAATCCCTCGGCACCACCGTAATAGGGATCGGGTACGTCCCCGGGCCCTTCGGGATCGAAATCACGGAACATCCGCAGCCCGCTCTCCGGTGCCTGACCAGCCAGATCGGCCAGATTGTCGGCATCCATCGCGAGCACCAGGTCGTACGTCTCGGGGTCCCCGACCGGCCACTGCCGGGCCCGGTGGCGCTCGGGGTCGTAGCCCGCCTCGAGCAGCGTCGCGGCTGCCCTGCGGTCCATCTTCTCGCCCGTGTGCCAACCGCCTGTGCCGGCTGAGACGAGGTCGACGTCGTCGAGCCCGGAACCGTCGAGACGGTCCCGCAGGACCACCTCCGCCATCGGAGAACGGCAGATGTTGCCCAGGCAGACGACGGCGATCCTCATGGCCCGAGTTTTACATTTCGGCCAAGGACTCGTGGCGGATGTCGAAACTGGGCCTCACTCGTCGCTGTCCGGCCACACGCGGTCGAGGCCCCAGCCGACGATCGAGATGATGATGCCACCGAGGACCGCCGCCCAGAATCCGTCGACGTGGAAACCCACTCCGGTCGGGCCGAGGATCCACGCGGTCAGGCCGAGCATCGCCGCGTTGATCACCAGCAGGAGCAGGCCCAGGGTGAGCAGGATGAACGGGAACGCGAAGAACGTCACGACCGGCTTGACGAAGGACGACACGAGACCGAGCACGAGGGCGACGATCAGCAGCGGGAGCAGCTTCTGCTTGACCTCCTCCATGCCGCTGGTCGGGCCGTCGAAGTAGATCCCGCCGACGAGCCAGGTTGCCACGGCCAGAGCGACGGCGTTGGAGATGAGCCAGGTCACGATGCGCATGCTCGTGAGTGTGGCAGGCTCCGCGCGACGTACATAAGGGGCGCGCGCGAGGTGTGGCGACTGTGTTACCCCGGGGTCACCGCTCCAGGCGGAGCGCCTTGCAGATGGCGTGGGCGGCGTCGGCGAGGTGCTTCTGCAGGAACTGTTCGGCGTCGTGGATGCGGTCGGCGTCGAGGAGCCGGACCAGGGCGGCGTGGTCCTCGGCCTGGTCGTGGGCGTTGCGGCGGATGCGGTCGACCTGGGCGAGCGAGAGCTTGAGCTCGAGGACCAGATGCTCCTGCATCGCCACCAGCCGCGGTGATCCGGTGAGGGACACCAGCGAGAGATGGAAGGCGAGGTGGCGCTCGTTGAGCTCGCGGTAGGTCGCGCGCTCGGAGTGGACCGCCGAGATGTACGCATCGAGCGACTCGTGCACGGCCCGGCGGGCCTCGTCGGTGGCGTCACGCCAGTTGCGCACCCCGGCACCTTCGAGCACCCAGCGGGCGGCGCAGACGTCACGGACCGAGGCGGCCTCGGGGGTGGCGACGGCGACGCCCTTGTTGGGAGCGCGGGTGGCCAGGCCCTCGGCGACCAGGATGGTCAGCGCCTCGCGCACCGTGGAGCGGCCGACGCCGAGCGACTCGGCGAGACCGTGCTCGCGCAGCGGGGTGCCCGACTCGAGCTCACCCTCGAACACCGCCCGGCGGAGCTCGTCGGCGACACGGTCGACCGTCGATGCGGGTTCGTCCAGGGTGAGCGACTCGAACATGGGACCCATTGTCCTATCTGCGCGCTGTCTTCCGGTGCTGACCGTCCATGCCCTAACCTATCCTTACCCAATTGTCTGACAATCAGGCAATCGGACGATCCGACGATCTGACCCGAGAGGGGTATACGTGAGCACATCGCTGAGCTGGGGCCGTCACTACCTGATGACCGAGCCGACGCACTACCGCATCGACTACGCCATCAACCCGTTCATGGACACCGAGATCCAGCCGGATCCGGTCCGTGCTCGCACGCAGTGGGACACCCTGAAGGCGACCATCGAGGAGCTCGGTGGCCGCGTCGACGTCATCGCGCCGCGAGCGGACAGCCCCGACATGGTCTACGCGATGAACCTCGGGTTCGCGGCCACCCTCGCGGACGGCCGGAGCCACGTGCTCCTCTCCCACATGCGCTTCCCCGAGCGCCGCAACGAGACCGACTCCGCGGTCGAGTGGTTCGCCACGAACGGCTGGGGGACGGCGTACGTCGGCAAGGACGGGGTCGGACCGACCTTCGAGGCGGGTGACGTCTTCCCGTTCGCCGGTCACCTGATCGCCGGCACCGGGCCGCGCACCGACGAGATGGCGCTGAAGACCCTGGCGACCGAGATGGGTGTGCGCGTCCTGGGCGTGCGGACGACCCACTCGGGGATGTACCACCTCGACCTGGCCTTCTGCCCGCTCGACGAGCGCCGCGCGATCATCTGCCCGGACGCGCTCGCTCCCGAGTCGGCGCAGGCGCTCGTCGACCTGGTCCCCGAGCCGCTGTTCATCACCGAGGAGGAGGCGCTCAGCACCTTCGCCGCCAACTCGATCGTGATCGGCCGCACCATCGTGATGCCGTCCTGCCCGGACCGCATCCGGCCGATCCTCGAGGGCTGGGGCTTCACGATCCGGATCGTCGAGATGAGCGAGCTCCACCTCGGTGGAGGGTCGGTCCGCTGCGTCACCAACCCGCTCGACATCGTGGTCGGCCGCGACGTCCCCGTGGTTTACGGGGGCGAGGTCATCCCGACCTAGGATCTCACGATATGAGCACCCCACAGCCCCGTCCCAGTGTTGCCGCTATGCCTGCGTACGTCGCGGGCAAGCCGCCGGTCGAGCGGCCCGGCCTGGTGACCTACAAGCTCTCCTCGAACGAGAACCCGTTCGAGCCCCTCGGCGGCGTCCTCGAGGTCGCCGCCGAGGCGGCCGGCCGGGTCAACCGCTACCCGGACGCGGGCAGCACCGAGCTCTACGACGCGATCGCCAAGGCCTACGGCGTGCCCGCCGAGGAGCTCGCGCTGTCGACGGGGGCTGTGGCGCTCATCTTCCAGCTGGTCTCGGCCTACTGCGGTCCCGAGGACGAGGTCGTCTTCGCCTGGCGCAGCTTCGAGGCCTACCCGATCGCGGTGCTCGCGGCCGGCGCCACCGCGGTGAAGGTGCCGGTCATCGACGGCGGTCGGCACGACCTCGACGCGATGGCGGCGGCCATCACGGAGCGTACGAAGGTCGTCTTCGTCTGCACCCCCAACAACCCCACCGGCACCTCGGTCACCCAGACCGAGCTCGACGCCTTCCTCGGGAAGGTGCCCGAGCACGTGCTGGTCGTGGTCGACGAGGCCTACGCCGAGTTCGTCCGGATGGACGACGCCGTCGACGGCGTCGCCACCTACCGCGGCAGGTCGAACGTGGTCGTGCTGCGTACGTTCTCCAAGGCCTACGGGCTGGCCGGCTTCCGGGTCGGCTACGCCTTCGCCCCCGCGCCGATCGCTGCCATCCTGCGGGCGATGGCGCTGCCCTTCGGCGTCAACGTGGTCGCCCAGGCCGCCGGTGTCGCCTCGCTCGAGCGGCAGGCCGAGCTGTTGGCGCGCGTCGACGACGTGGTGACCGAGCGGGCCCGGGTGGTCGAGGGCGTACGCGCCGCCGGCTGGGACATCCCCGACGCCCAGGGCAACTTCGTCTGGTTGGCCTTCGAGTCGGCCGAGCGCTGCGCCGCGTTCGCCGCGGCCGCCGACGAGGTCGGCCTGATGGTCCGTCCCTACCCGCCCGAGGGCGTACGTGTCTCGATCGGCGAGGCCGAGGCCAACACGCGCCTCATCGAGCTCGCGGGTTCGTTCCCGAAGGGCTGATAGCCGGCATCGCTCGGCCAAATAGCAGAGGTCCAACAGCTTCGATGCTGCTGGACCTCTGCTCGTTGTGTGCGGGTGGATGCCTCTACGGCAGCGGGAGCTTCCCGAGGATCGAGCTGAGGAGGTCGGTCAGGATCGGGCCGACGACCGGGAGGCTGTTGACGATGCCCAGCAGGCTGTCGGTGACGCCGGGGAGCTCGGGCACGCCGGGCACGCCGGGGACGTCGGGGATCGGAACGTCCGGGATCGGAACGTCGGGAATCGGGACGTCCGGTACGGGAACGTCCGGCACGGGAACATCCGGGACCGGAACGTCTGCGGCAGGAACGTCCGCGGCGGGAACGTCCGGAGTCTCCGGGATCCCGGGACCGTCAGGGACGTCCGGAACGTCAGGGATCGGCGTGTCGGGAACGTCCGGTGTTTCGGGAACGTCAGGGGTCTCCGGGACGTCAGGTACGTCCGGAACGTCGGGAACGTCCGGGGTCTCCGGGGTGCCGGGTACGTCCGGGGTCTCCGGCACATCCGGGGTGCCGGGAACGTCCGGGGTCTCCGGCACATCCGGGGTGCCCGGGACGTCCGGGGTGTCGGGGACGTCCGGAGTGTCCGGAACGTCGGGAACGTCGGGGATCGGAGTGCCCGGGGTGCCGGGGACCGGAGGGTCAGGGATTGGTGGTGGAACAGGGCTGGCCATGACGGGTGCGGCGACCGTGGCCAGTGCGAGTCCAGCGACGACGGCGGCGATTCGAGTCCGAGAATTCACGAAATCTCCTTATGTTTGCTCTAAGGTCGTGCCGAATGAATCCTGAAGCGAATTGAAGCATCAAGTCAAGAACTTTCTTGAACTTATTGATTGCTATTCCTTCGGCCGAATCAGTGGCGTAGACTCATCTGATCGCAATTCACGAACAGTGAAGATTGAACTTCATCGCAAACGAGACCAAACGTGGTCTTGGCAGGTGAAGGGCCCCGGGTTCCGCGGTTTTCGTCGGAATAGGTCGTTGCGATATCGGTTCTCGACGCCGATAGTGGTGGCGCGTTTCTGCAATTACCCCGTGGGGTAATAGGGCCGGGATGAAACGCGTTTACCACTCCATGGAATTCGATCCCATGGGGTCCTCGTCGTGGTATGCCATGCCAATTCGATAGGTAGTGAAGCCGAAATCGGATCCGGGACGAGCGGCGCCGACCCGGCGGTTCGTTACCCCGGGGCAACCTGGATCGGTCAGGCTTGGCCCATGTCGATCAAGGTTGCGCTCGAACATCGGACCACCTACGAGTTCGCGCAGCCGGTAGGAGTCGGCCCACACGTCGTACGCCTGCGCCCGGCGCCACACACCCGGACCCCGATCGAGGCCTACTCGCTCTCGGTGACGCCGGCGGCGCACTTCATCAATTGGCAGCAGGACCCGTTCGGCAACTGGCTCGCGCGACTGGTCTTCCCGGAGAAGACCGACAAGCTCGAGGTCACCGTGGGGCTGGTCGCCGACATGGTGGTGATCAACCCGTTCGACTTCTTCGTGGAGGAGTACGCCGAGACCTTCCCCTTCGACTACGAGCCGCAGCTGAAGGCCGACCTGGCGCCGTACCTCCGCGACGTCGAGTCGGCGACGGCGGCCGACACCTGGCGGCAGCGGCTGCCGGCCCTGCCCGAGGACGGCCTCCGCACCGTCGACTTCCTGGCAAGTGTCAACCAGGCGGTCAACGCGGACGTCGCCTACTCGGTGCGGATGGAGCCGGGCGTACAGACTCCCGACGAGACCCTGCGCCTGGGCATCGGCTCGTGCCGCGACTCGGCGTGGCTGCTGGTTTCCGTGCTGCGTCAGTACGGCCTCGCGGCCCGGTTCGTCTCCGGCTATCTGGTGCAGCTGGCCGCCGACCAGGAGTCGCTCGACGGCCCCTCCGGCCCGACCGAGGACTTCACCGACCTGCACGCGTGGTGCGAGGTGTTCGTTCCCGGAGCCGGCTGGATCGGGCTCGACCCGACCTCGGCCCTGTTCGCGGGTGAGGGCCACATCCCGCTCTCGGCGACCCCGCACCCGTCCTCCGCGGCTCCGATCGAGGGCGCCACCGACCCGGTCGAGGTCACCTTCTCCTTCGCCAACGAGGTCACCCGGATCCACGAGGACCCTCGGGTGACGTTGCCCTACACCGGCCAGGAGTGGGCCCGGATCGACGCGCTGGGCGACGTCGTCGACCAGCGCCTCCAGGCGGCCGGCGTCGAGCTGACCGTGGGCGGCGAGCCGACGTTCGTGTCGTTGGACGACCAGACGAGTGCCCAGTGGAACACCGACGCCGACGGCCCGCACAAGCGAGAGCTGGCCGCTGATCTGGCCGAACGCCTGCGCAAGGTCTACGGCAAGGGTGGGATCGTCCACCGCGGCCAGGGCAAGTGGTACCCCGGCGAGCCGCTCCCGCGCTGGAACATCGACCTGCAGTGGCGTACGGACGGTGAGCCCCTCTGGAGCGACCCCACCCTCTTCGCCGACCCCTGGCCCCCCGCCGAGGCGTCACGTACGTCGGCCGAGACGTCACCCGCGTCGGCCGAGACGTCACCCGATGACAACTCGGCCGACCTAAGTGACGCTTCGGCCGACCGCGCTGACGCCTCGGCAGTTGGCTCTCGCATCGCCAGGATCCTCGGGCTCCCGGAGGAGCAGGTGTTCGCGGCGTACGAGGATCCGCTGGCGAAGATCGCCCAGGAGGTACGCCGACCGGCGGGGCCGAGGCCGGACGACGCCGCGAACCGCGGCGACCTGAACGTCACCGAGCTCGACAAGGAGGTCACCGAGCCGGTCGGCTGGGTGATCCCGATCAACACCAACGACGGGGAGTGGACGAGCCCGCATTGGCGGTTCCGGCGCGGACGGCTGGTGCTGGCCCCGGGTACGTCGGCGGTCGGGCTGCGGCTGCCACTCGACTCGATCTCCTGGCACGACCCGGAGTTCCAGGGCGAGCCGTCCTACCTGACCGCGGGGGAGCCGCTGGACTCCGCGGTCCCGCAGGTCACCGTCACCGACCCCGACGAGGCGCCGACCACCGCGCTCGCGATCGAGGAGCGTGACGGGCTGGTCCACGTGTTCCTGCCGCCGACCGACCGGCTGGACGACTACGCGGCCTTGCTCCGGGTGATCGAGCAGGCAGTGACCGAGGCCGGTACGCAGGTGGTGCTCGAGGGCTACGGCCCGCCGCCCGACTCCCGCCTGGCCCGGCTGACGGTCACCCCGGACCCCGGCGTGATCGAGGTCAACGTCCAGCCGACCGCGAGCTGGGCGGAGCAGCGTGAGCTGATCACGACGCTCTACGAGCAGGCCAGACAGGTCCGCCTGTCGACGGAGAAGTTCGACCTCGACGGCCTCCACACCGGCACCGGCGGCGGCAACCACCTCACCCTCGGCGGCCGGACCCCGGAGCGCAGCCCCCTGCTCCGCCGCCCCGACCTGCTGGCCAGCCTGATCCGCTACTGGCAGCGTCATCCCTCCCTCTCCTACCTCTTCTCCGGCCGCTTCATCGGCCCGACCAGCCAGGCGCCGAGGTTCGACGAGGGCCGCCCGGAGGCGGTCTACGAGATGGAGATCGCCCTCCAGGAGGTCGCCCGGATCACCCGTGAGGACCCCGAACCCCGTCCGTGGATGATCGACCGCGCGCTGCGCCACCTGCTCACCGACCTGACCGGCAACACCCACCGGGCCGAGTTCTGCATCGACAAGCTCTACTCTCCGGACTCCTCCCGAGGACGTCTCGGGCTCCTCGAGCTCCGCGGCTTCGAGATGCCGCCGCACCCGCAGATGGCCCTCCTCCAGTCGCTCCTGGTCCGGAGCCTGGTCGCCTGGTTCTGGGAGGAGCCGTACGAGGCGCCCCTGATCCGCCACGGAAGCGCCCTCCACGAGGACTTTCTGCTCCCGCAGGGGTGCCTGCGCGACATCGAGGAGGTCGTGGCCGACCTGCGCCGTCACGGAATCCCGTTCGAGTCGCAGTGGCTGGCGGCGTACGCCGAGTTCCGTTTTCCGCGGATCGGGTTCGCGCGCGTAGGAGACGTCGAGCTCGAGCTCCGGCAGGCGATCGAGCCGTGGAACGTGCTCGGTGAGGAGGCGACCGGCACCGGGACGGCTCGCTACGTCGACTCCTCGGTCGAGCGGGTCCAGATCTCGGCGACAGGGATCGACCTCGACCGGCAGCTGGTGACGTGTCAGGGTGTTCCGGTGCCGTTGACCCCGACCTCCGTCCCGGAGACGTTCTATGCCGGTGTCCGGTTCAAGGCATGGAGCCCGTGGTCGAGCCTCCATCCGAGCATCGACACCCAGGCGCCGCTGCACTTCGACGTCGTCGACATCGCCTCCGAGACCAGCCTCGGCGGCGCGACGTACCACGTCGTGCACCCGGGCGGCCGCAGCTACGACCACCCGCCGGTGAACGCCAACGAGGCCGAGGCGCGGCGGGCGAGCAGGTTCGAGGCGCGCGGCCACACCTCCGGACGGCTGGACGTCGCGGAGATGCGCGAGCGCGCGGCCCGCGCCACCACTCCTGACAACCCGCACACCCTGGACCTCCGACGGGTGGTGCGGTGACCGTCCTCCGCGAGTACGCCGACGCCCTCGGCCTCCTCGACGCGACCGACCAGCCCTACGACGAGGTCGTCGGGCCCGACGGCACCCTGCGCCCGGCCTGGAAGCCGATGGCCGAGACGGCCGTCTCGATCACGCCGGCCACGCTGAGCCGGATCGGCCACGACGTCGAGCGGTTCCTCGCCGACGACGGGGTCACCTATCTGCGCCCCGGCGCCAAGCCCGAGGCCTGGCGGCTCGACCCGGTGCCGCTCGTCATCGACCCCGCCCAGTGGCGCATCCTCGAGGTCGGCCTGGCCCAGCGTGCCGAGCTGCTCAACGCGATCCTCGTCGACCTCTACGGCCCGCAACGCCTCCTGGCCGACGGGGTCGTCCCGGCCGCGGTCGTCTTCGGCCACCACGGCTTCCACCGCGTCGCCGCCCGCGCCAGCAACCACGACCCGCGACCGCTCGTCCTGGCCGCCACCGACCTCGGCCGGACCCCCGACGGTGAGTGGCGGGTGCTCGCCGACCGCACCCAGGCGCCGAGCGGGATCGGCTACGCGATGGAGAACCGCCGCGTGATCAGCCGGGTGCTGCCCGAGCTCCACCGCGACGCCGGGCTGCACCGGATGGAGCCCTACTTCGCGGCTCTGCGGTCCGCCCTCCTCGAGTCCGCACCCGGCGACCAGGCCGACCCCAGGGTCGTCGTGCTGTCCCCGGGCACCCACTCCGAAACCGCCTACGACCAGGCATTTCTCGCCTCGACTCTGGGCTTCCCACTGGTCCAGGGAGCCGACCTGACCGTCCGCAACGGCGAGGTCCTGATGCGTGGCCACGGCGACCGGCTGGAGCGGGTCGACGTCATCCTGCGTCGCGTCGACGCGACCTGGTCCGACCCCCTCGAGCTCCGCGGCGACAGCCAGCTCGGCGTGGCCGGCCTGATCGAGGCCGTACGCCGCGGCAACGTGCGCGTGGTGAACGGGTTCGGGGCCGGCGTACTCGAGAACCCGGGGCTCGTCCCCTATCTCCCCGCTGCGTGCGAGGCCCTGCTCGGGGAGCCGTTGCGGCTGGCTTCGCTCAGCACGTGGTGGTGCGGCGACCCCGCCCAGCGCGAGGAGGTCGAGCGGCGCCTGGCCGCGGGCGACCTGGTGGTGCGGACGCTGGAAGGGACGATCGTCAACGGAACGCCCGAGGAGCTGGGCGCCAGGATCGCGGCCGATCCCTACCGCCACGTCGGGCAGGAGAGGATCACCCTCTCCCAGGCCCCGACCTGGGCCGAGGGACGCGGCGCGGTCGGCCGGCCGCTGACGCTGCGTACGTTCTCGCTCCGCTACGGCTCGGCCTACCGCCCGCTGGTCGGTGGCCTGGCCTCGATCCGGGCCGACGAGACCGGGCTGCCGCCGTGCAGCAAGGACGTCTGGGTGCTCAAGGAGTCGCCGCAGGACGCCGACCAGGGCCTGGCCGACGTGCTGCCGATGACCCACACGCGCTCGGTCACGGTGCTCGTCCCGCGAGCGCTCGAGGACATGTACTGGTCGGGTCGCTACGCGGAGCGCGCCGAGGACCTCATCCGGCTCATCCTGGCCACGCACGTGCTCGCCGAGGACTTCAGGACCAGACCGCGTACGTCCGGCGGCATCAGCCTCGAGGTGATGCTCAGCGCGCTCGACCGGCTGGGCGGGTACGGCCCGGCGGATGCCGATATCGACGCCGAGTTCCGGTCCCTGCTGCTGGACGCGGACAGGCCGGGGTCGGCGGCGCAGTCGCTGGCCGCGATGCGCCAGGCCTTCAGCGGCGTACGCGACCAGCTCAGCCCCGACATGTGGCGGATCTTCTCCTCGACCGACCGAGCCGCCGAGGAGCTCCGGGTCAACCCGCACTCCCACCAGATCGCCGAGGCGGGTGCCGAGATGCTGCACGGCATCCTGGCGATGCAGGGGATCGTGGCGAGCATGATCCGCGACGAGGGCTACCACTCGATCCGGCTTGGACGGTTCTTGGAGCGGTCGATGCAGGTCTGCCACCTGCTCCGCGCGACGACCACGGTGCGGCGGGGACTCGAGGTCGACCGGGCCGTGCTCAACGCGGTCCTCGCCTCCGCCGAGTCCGCGGTCACCCACCGCCGCCGCTACCGGGGCTACGTACGCACCGGGGGAGTCCTCGACCTGCTGATCATGGACCGCGACAACCCGCGCTCGCTCGCCTTCTGCCTGCACGAGCTGCGCCTCCACCTCACCAAGCTCCCCGGCTCGACGGGCTCGTCCCGCCCCGAGCGGCTCCTCGACGACATCACCGACATGCTCGACCGCACCGAGGTCGCCGGCCTCGTCGCCATCGGCGGTGTCGGCCGCCCCAACCTGGAGTCCTTCCTCGACCAGGTCCAGGCCCAGCTCGTCCGCCTCGCCGACGCAATCAGCGACGTCCACTTCGCCACCGGCCCCGCCCCCCAGCCCCTCAACGCCCTCCCGACGCAATCGCTCACTTGAACATAGGTTGGTGGCACGGGCAGTACGTCTGATCGCGAGCACGAGAAGGTTTCCCGCAATCGGCCGCGCGGTCGACGTGTTGTCTGGGCGGGGAGACGACCTCCCGTCGAAGGCGCTTCGCCAGCACGTCCGGGGGTCGTCGTAGACGACCTGCCCGACGGCTGGACGTTCGTGTCGTGGCTCGACAAGGACGGCTGGTACTGCCCTGATGCGGTCTATGAGGTGAAGAACCTACGAGTGGTCTCCGAGGCTGAGTTCGACGACGCGGTCCGTGCCGTCCGTAGCAGTCCAGACTGGCAAGGGATCGTCCATGATGTTGTGGACGGTCCGGAGCCGTCGCCGTACGTCGTCGGCGCCTCGGTCATGTGGATCGGGCCGGTTCTTGGGGACAACGGCTGGGACCTTTGTATCGACGCCTGGACCCTGGCGGTTTTCGGCAATGCGTCGGGGCCGCCGACTCATGGCCATCGGGGGCGAATCGTCGAGATCTCGCAGAGCGGGGCGCTTCGCGTGCGGTGGATCGACAGGGATGGCGAGTTCGAGGCACGAGACTTCATCGACCCCGGCGACGTGGCGGTGGTCGGGATAGCATCCGGCGGGTGAGATACCGGGTCAGCCACACGACGACGTACTCCTATGACGAGGATGTCACCAACTCGTTCGGCATCGCCCATGTCACCCCGAAGGAGCTGCCGCACCAGGCGGTGCGGCAGACAGGCGTACGCATCACGCCAACCCCTGCGGACCAGTCGAGCGACGTCGACTTCTACGGCAACACGGTGACGTACTTCCAGGTCCTAGAGCCGCACCAGCGGCTCGAGATCACGGCTACCTCCGAGGTCGACGTCAGCACCCCGGTCTATGACGAGACGAGCTTCGACCAGCCGTGGGAGCGGTCGCGGCCGCTGGTAGACCCGGGCCTTCCGGGCGCATGGCGGGCGGCCGACCTGGCGGTGGCCTCGCCGCTCGTGGAGCACACCCAGGAGGCGTACGACTTCGGTGCCGTCTCCTTGACCGAACAGCGACCGATCGTGGAGGCGGCGGAGGATCTGATGCACCGGATCCATGCCGGGTTCGACTATGACGACACCGCCACGACGGTCACCTCGACGATCCCGGAGATCTTCGAGGCCGAGGGTGGGGTCTGCCAGGATTTCGCCCATCTCATGTTGGCCTGTTTTCGAGCGCACGGGCTCGCGGCCCGCTATGTTTCCGGCTACCTCGCCACCACCCCTCCGCCGGGGAAGCCGCGGCTCGTCGGAGCCGATGCCTCCCACGCGTGGGTGGAGGTGTGGATCCCTTACCTGAGCGGCGCGGGGACGGGCCAGTGGCTCGCCCTCGATCCGACCAACGACACCAGGGCCGACGATCGCTACGTGAGCGTCGCCTGGGGACGTGACTATGCCGATGTGCCTCCTGTGAAGGGGGTCATCTACACCGAAGCGACCACCTCGACCTTGACCGTCTCTGTCGATGTGGCCCCCGACCAGCAGGAGTGAAGTTACGGTGTTGCTCGTGGGACAGCCTCCGCAGCGGGCGAGCATCGTCACCCGCGGCAGCCGCTGGCGTCGCGGAGCTCGCATCTCCGGAGTGCTGGTGGTCGCCGCGGCTCTCACCGCGCTCACGCTCTGGCTGCTGGCGCGCGGCTCGACCCCGGCCGAGGTCACCCGCGAGTTCATGGAGACCACCTCGGTCGCCACCCTCTACGAGCTGGCCTCCGAGGAGGGCGACGAGCTTCTCGACGGTGGTGGTGCCCGCGCGATGATCGACGCGGCCGAGGGGAAGCGGACCTACGCCGACCCCAATCCGCGCGCGGTGAACCGGGACCTGGCCATCGGCGAGCCCGAGATATATGGCGACACCGCTCGGGTCACCGTGAGGGTCTCGTACACCGCCGAGGAGGGCTCCGTGCCGGACGAGTCGGTGGTCGTGGTCCTCGTCCGCGAGGACGGCGAATGGCGCGTCGCGAGCTGGGGCACGGCCTGAGACGGCCGATGATGAGGACATGGAAGCGTTCAGCTGTCGGGAGTGCGGCAACCGCCTCTATTTCGAGAACTCGGCGTGTGTCTCGTGCGGCACCCGGCTCGCCTACTCCCGCGAGGAGCGCGCGATCGTCCCGGTCTCACCCGAGGGCAGGTACGTCGACAGCGACGGCTACCTCTGGTGGGTCTGCGCCAACACGCTCGAGACGGGATGCACCTGGCTGGCCCGCATCGAGGGCGGGATCTGCTTCGCCTGCGAGCTGACCCGGACCCGGCCCAACGACGCCGCGCCGGAGTTCGTCCAGCAGCAGTACTCCCTCGCCGAGCAGGCGAAACGTCACCTCGTGGTCGAGATCGACAACCTCGGTCTGGAGATCCGCACCAAGGCCGAGGACCCTGACGAGGGACTCACCTTCGACCTGCTGGCCAGCGACGGCGTCGCGTCCACCCCCGACGTGGTCATCGGTCACGACGGCGGCGTGATCACGATCGACCTGGCCGAGTCCGACGACGCCTACCGCGAGCACGTCCGGGCCACCCTCGACGAGCCCTACCGCACCCTGCTGGGCCACTTCCGGCACGAGGTCGGCCACTACTACGAGTGGCAGCTGGTCCGAGGGCCCGAGCTGATGGAGCGGTGCACCGAGGTCTTCGGCGACGAGTCGGTCTCCTATGAGGAGGCGCTGCAGCGCCACTACTCCGAGGGACCGCCCGCGGGCTGGACCGAGGACTACATCTCGACCTACGCCACCATGCACCCCTTCGAGGACTTCGCCGAGACCTGGGCCCACTACCTGCACATCCGCGACACGCTGGGGTCCGCGGCGGCGTACGGACTCGCCGGCCCGGTGCCCGCCGAGATGCCGTTCCGGCGGGTCGTCACCGACATCTGGGTGCCGCTCTCGGCGGCGCTCAACGTGATCAACAGGTCCATGGGCCACGACGACCTGTACCCCTTCGTCATCCCGCCGGCGGTCCTGGACAAGCTCGACTTCGTGGCCTCGTTGGTTCAAGATTCAACCCAACCCCTAGGGTGACTCCCATGGGGGAGAAGGCGACCTACATCCAGCCCGGCAATGAGTTCAACCGGGACATGAACTACATCCCGGACCGGATCACGCGAGACGCGCGGAGGCCTGAGTTCGGGCCGAGCGACGTGCCGTTGTGGCCGGTCGAGCCGGGCCGCTACCGGCTGGTCGCGGCCGCCGCCTGCCCGTGGGCCAACCGGGCGATCATCGTCCGCAACCTGCTCGGGCTCCAGGACGTCATCTCCCTCGGCCTCGCCGGCCCGACGCACGACGCCCGGTCATGGACCTTCGACCTCGACCCCGGCGGCGTCGACCCGGTGCTCGGCATCGAGCGACTGCAGCAGGCCTACTTCGAGCGCTACCCCGACTACCCGCGCGGCATCACGGTGCCGGCGATCGTCGAGGAGGCGTCCGGCAAGGTCGTCACCAACGACTTCCCGTGGATCACCCACGACTTCTTCCACGAGTGGACCGACTTCTTCGCCGACGACGCGCCCGACCTGTGGCCGCGCGCGCTGCGCGAGGAGATGGACGAGGTCGACAAGCGGGTCTTCACCGAGGTCAACAACGGGGTCTACCGGTGTGGCTTCGCCGGTTCCCAGGAGGCGTACGACGCGGCCTATGCCCGTCTCTTCGCCGCTCTGGACTGGCTCGAGGAGCGGCTCTCGAAGCAGCGATATCTGGTCGGTGACCAGCTCACCGAGTCCGACATCCGGCTGTTCACGACGCTGGCCCGCTTCGACGCCGTCTACCACGGCCACTTCAAGTGCAACCGGCAGAAGCTCGTCGAGTTCCCCGCCCTGTGGGCCTACGCGCGCGACCTCTACCAGCGGCCCGGGATCGGCGAGACGCTCGACTTCGACCAGATCAAGCAGCACTACTACGTCGTCCACACCGACCTGAACCCCACGCAGATCGTCCCCGCCGGGCCTGATCTCTCCGGCTGGGACGAGCCGCACGGGCGTGAGTCCCTCGGTTCAGACCACTAGTCGGTGCGTGGCCGCGTCGAGGTGATCAACCCGCGTTGGGAAGGAAGATGTGGCCGACGGCGGGGTCCGTCGAGCCGTCGTGGAAGCCGGCGATGACGGTCGGGGCGTCCTCGAGGCCGGTGTGCTCGAGCAGCTTGATCGATGGCTGCTCCGTACCTCCCACGCGCTCGAGGAAGTCACGCTCGTCGCGGCGATAGCGCTGCATGAACGCGCGCGACTGGCCTTCGGCCTTGTAGGCGTCGAGCTGGAGGGCTGCGAAGAAGAAGACCGGAGCCGGTCCCACTAGGCTCTTGTCCTCCTCGGGGAATCCGTCGGCTTGGGTCGACCCGATGAGGCAGTCGAAGGCGAGCCGGTCACCGAAGTGCTCGTGAACTCGGCGGCGCAGGTCACTGTCGCCCGAAAGGTCGACGTAGACGGTCCGTTTGGTCCTGTCGATCGCCGTCAGATCGGCGTACTCATGTGCTGTGGCGTAGTGGCCGAGGCCCTTCACGAAGTCGATGTTGCGGGCCGCGGTGAGCGCGATCTTCTCGGCCGGTGAGTCGGCGAGGCAGTAGGCGGTGCCGTACGCCGTCTTGCTCGAGGCGCTCGAGATCACGAACTGCTCGGCGTCGAAGAAGTCGCGGTCACGGAGGTAGTCGGCAGCGGTGTAGGAGGTGATGAACAGGGCACGGAAGATGGCGGTGAGGCTGTCCAGGCGTGGGTCGGAGTCCTGGGGTTCGAACTCGTAGAGGTTGTAGACCTGAGGCGTCCCGGTGCGGTGTTCGGCACCGTCGACGAAGCTGCGGGAGGTGACCGACGTCGGTCGCATCGTCAGCTGGGTCGCGATGGGGAAGTAGCCGAAGACTCGCGTTCCCACCGGGAGGTCGGACGCCCTCGACTCGACGATCTCGGCGTGCCCCCACGCCGGCATGCAGCCGTACCCAGGCTGCTCCGCCGGAAACAGATTCCAATAGCCCAGGGTGTCGCCGTAGACCGCGTAGGTCATGTTGTTCGTCGTGAGGGCGATGCGTTCGATCCGTGCCGACACCTCACCCTCGGCGAGCGGCGGTCTCGGGATGTCTATCAGGTCAGCCACGCCAAGATCGCTCTTGAGTGACTCCACTCGGGCAATTCGAGTCATCGGTTCCTCATCTCCTGGAGCTTGGCCCATCGCGTCCGACAGAACGTACTAAGCGCTTGCTTAGTTGTCTACCGACGAGTGAACCGTTGTGTCGCCCGGGAGGCGCTCGACTGACGAAGACCTTCCTTCAGCCGGCGTAGTAGCCGCTGCGCTCTCGCTGCCTCGCGGCGCCGACCGCGCTGAAGTACGCCGAGGACGGCCGCAGCCACAACAGGACCAGGATCGCGATCACCAGCAGCGGGTCGAGGACGGAGAGCACGACGTTGCCGGCCGACATCGGCATGGTCGCGCCCCCTAGAGCGGCGTTGCCGGCGATATTGCCCACGCTCGACAGGCTGCCTGCCAACGAGAGCGCGCCGAGGATGGTGGCGACGATGCGGGCCCAGTTGCGGCCCTTCCCGTTCATGACCGCCATCCAGATCCACAGCCCGAGGGCGACCAGCCCGAGGACGGCGCCGCCGATCTGAAGGATCGGGATGAAGATGTCCGCCATCTCCCGCGCGTCGAGGACCGACGGGTCGTACGTCGGCTGCTTCTCCATCTCCCTCACCATCAGCGTCTTCATCTCGGTGGTGTCCATGGTGAAGAGGAGGATCGTCGCGACGATGTTCAGCAGGCCGCCGATCCACATGCCGATGACGGCGTACGTCAGTGTCTTCGGTCGCTCGGTTGGAACCGTGGGCGTAGCGACGGCGGCGGGATAGGGCTGGTAGCCGTAGGGATCGGACATCTGTGCCTCCGTGGCCAAGTGTGGGGCCGTGACTCTAGCCACGAGCCGTCGTTCCGACCACCACAATTCCGCGCGGCCGAGTACCTTGGTGAGTGCCACGTGTCGCGGGTCACAAGTCCGTGCGCGGGCGTGTGCCAGCGGTGGCAACCCCACCCCGTGTGAAGGAAGTGTGATGACTGAGTTTCTGGATCCGAGTCCCAGCCACACCGACATGGTGCAGCTGCTGAACCCCGAGGGAGAACGGGTCTCGCACCCCGACTTCGAGTTCTCACCCGACCGACCTGAGGACGAGGCCGTACGCGGCTTCTACCGCGACATGGTGCTGACCCGTCGCCTCGACGTCGAGGCCACGGCGCTGCAGCGCCACGGCGAGCTGGGTCTGTGGGCCCAACTGCTGGGCCAGGAGGCGGCGCAGATCGGCGCGGCCCGCGCGCTCGCACCCCAGGACTTCGTCTTCCCGACCTACCGCGAGCACGGCGTGGCCTGGTGCCGCGACGTCGACCCGATGCAGCTGCTCGGACTCTTCCGGGGCACCGACCAGGGTGGCTGGGACCCCGCCGAGCACAACTTCGGTCTCTACACGATCGTCATCGGCGCCCAGACGCTGCACGCGACCGGCTACGCGATGGGCGTGCAGATGGACGGCCTCGTCGGCACCGGCGACCCGACCCGCGACACCGCCGTCGTGGCCCACTTCGGCGACGGTGCCTCCTCCCAGGGCGACGTCAATGAGGCGATGGTCTTCGCGGCCTCCTACAACGCCCCGGTCGTGTTCTTCTGCCAGAACAACCAGTGGGCCATCTCCGAGCCGGTCGAGCAGATGGTCAAGGTGCCGCTCTACAAACGCGCCCAGGGCTTCGGCTTCCCCGGGATCCGCGTGGACGGCAACGACGTGCTCGCGACGTACGAGGTGATGAAGTCGGCGCTCAAGCGGGCCCGTGAGGGTGGTGGGCCGACGATGATCGAGGCCTACACCTACCGGATGGGTGCCCACACGACCACCGACGACCCGACCCGCTACCGGGTCTCCGACGAGGTCGAGGCGTGGAAGCTCAAGGACCCGATCGCCCGGGTCGAGGCGTATCTGCGCCGCGGCGGCGGCGCCTCGACCTCCTTCTTCACCAAGGTGGAGGCGGAGGCGGAGGAGTTCGGCGAGCGCCTGCGCGCCGGGATCCACGCCCTGCCCGAGCCCGATCCCGTACGCCTCTTCGACAACGTCTACACCGAGCTGCCCGAGGAGCTGCGCGAGCAGCGTGACGGCTTCGCGGCGTACCTCTCCTCCTTCGAGCACGAGGGGGCCTCCCGATGACGAAGATGACGTTGGCGAAGGCGCTCAACGCGGGCCTTCGACGCGCGATGGAGGACGACGACAAGGTCGTCCTGATGGGTGAGGACATCGGCAGGCTCGGCGGTGTCTTCCGGATCACCGACGGGCTGCAGAAGGACTTCGGCGAGGCGCGGGTCATCGACACCCCGCTGGCCGAATCGGGGATCGTCGGCACGGCGGTCGGGCTCGCGCTGCGGGGCTACCGGCCGGTGGTGGAGATCCAGTTCGACGGGTTCGTCTATCCGGCCTACGACCAGATCGTCTCGCAGGTGGCGAAGTTCCACTATCGAAGTGGCGGACGGGTCGCGATGCCGATGGTCATCCGGATCCCGTTCGGCGGCGGCATCGGTGCGGTGGAGCATCATTCGGAGTCTCCCGAGGCGCAGTTCGCGCACACGCCCGGACTCAAGGTCGTGGCCTGCTCGGACCCGGTCGATGCCTACTGGATGATCCAGCAGGCGATCGCCCATCCGGACCCGGTCATCTTCCTGGAGCCGAAGCGGCTCTACCACTCGACCAAGGCCGAGATCGACGTCGACGGGTCTCCTGGTCCGCTGTTCGCCTCGCGGGTGACACGGCCCGGCACCGACCTGACCATGCTGGCCTACGGGCCGACCGTGAAGACCGCGCTGACGGCCGCCGAGGCAGCTGCGGGGGAGGGCAAGTCGGTCGAGGTGATCGACCTGCGGACCTTGTCGCCGCTGGACATGGGTCCGGTGTTCGAGTCGGTGCGGCGTACCGGCCGGGCCGTCGTCGTCCACGAGGCCCACGTCAACCTCGGCCTCGGCGCCGAGCTCGCCGCCCGGATCACCGAGACCTGCTTCCACTCGCTGGAGGCGCCGGTCCTGCGGGTCGGCGGGTTCGACACGCCCTACCCGCCGGCCCGGGCGGAGGAGTTCTTCCTCCCCGACCTGGACCGGGTCCTCGATGCCGTCGACAGGAGCCTGGCATGGTGAACGAGTTCAAGCTGCCGGATGTCGGCGAAGGCCTCACCGAGGCCGAGATCGTCGAGTGGCACGTCGCGGTCGGGGACGTCATCAAGGTCAACGACCCCATCTGCGACATCGAGACCGCCAAGTCCGTCGTCGAGCTCCCCTCGCCCTATGCGGGCGTAGTCCAGGAGCTCCTCGTCGAGGTCGGCACCGAGGTCCAGGTCGGCACCCCGATCATCCGCATCGGCGACCCCGCCGAGACGTCGCCCCCGTCGCCCGAGGCGTCAGCCCCGTCGGCCGAGACGTCGCCCCCGTCGGCCGAGGCGTCGCCCCCGTCGGTCGAGCCCGCGAGCGCAGCGAGCGGTGTCGAGACCAACACAGTCGCCGACGAGCATGAACAGCCGCTGACGCTGGTCGGCTACGGCTCCAAGGAGGACGCAGTCGTACGCCGCACCCGCACCGTCTCCGCACCGCCCGCCGCCGCGGGCACCGGTGTGCTGGCCAAGCCGACCGCCCGAAAGGCCGCCCGGGACCGCGGGATAGATCTATCCGGCGTTACGCCCGCTCGGGCAGACGGCGTGATCACGACCGAGGACCTGGACTCTGTTGGTTCCGACACGGGCTCCTTCGTACCTCAGGAGCCCGGCTCGACCAGCGTGGGCGGTGAGCGTCGCGAGCCGATCAAGGGCCTGCGCAAGCAGATGGGTCAGGCGATGGTCGACTCCGCGTTCACGCTGCCGCACGTGACCATCTGGACGAGCGTCGACGTGACCGCGACGACCGAGCTGGTCGCCCGCCTCAAGGCGCGGCGCGAGTTCGCCGACGTACGTGTGTCGCCGCTGCTCGTCGTCGCGAAGGCGTGTCTGCTGGCGATGCGGCGTACGCCGATCGTCAACTCCTGGTGGGACGATGCCGCCCAGGAGATCGTGTTCAAGGAGTACGTCAACCTCGGCATCGCCGCGGCCACCCCCAGGGGTCTCCAGGTGCCGAACGTGAAGGGCGCCGACCGGATGTCCCTGGTCGGGCTGGGCACCGCGATCAACGAGCTGACCGCGACCGCCCGCACCGGCAAGACCCCGCCGGCCGACCAGACCGGCGGCACGTTCACGATCACCAACATCGGTCCGTTCGGCATCGACGGCGGCGCCCCGATCATCAACCCGGGGGAGTCCGCGATCCTCTCGGTCGGCGCGATCAAGCGACAGCCCTGGGTCGTCGGCACCGGGGACGACGAGCGCATCGAGCCCCGCGACGTCTGCACCCTCGCGCTCAGCTTCGACCACCGCCACATCGACGGCGAGGCGGGCTCGACCTACCTGTCCGACGTCGCCGCAGTCCTGTCGGATCCCGCCACCGCCCTGATGTTCTGAACCCTGTCGACGTGGGAGTCCCGGAGTCACCCGGTGACATCGGGACTCCCACGTTCGACATTCGACCCACAGAACCGCTATTCGCTACCTGCCGGGGTATCGAATCTGGGAGGATCCTCCGGCCCGTGCTGACACGGGCCTGAAGATCTTCTGGAGGCAGGAATGGTGCTCCTGACGGGGCGCACGCTGCTTGCCGGGATCGTCGCGACGGCCGCCTCGGCGACCGTACTCGTGACGAGTCCCGCGAGCGCGGCGACAACATCGACCGGCGTACGTTGCACGATCGTCGGTACGTCGGGTGGTGACGTCCTACGGGGCACGTCCCGCCGTGACGTCATCTGCGGCCGCGGCGGCAGCGACATCATCTACGCCAAGGGCGGCGATGACCTGGTCGACGCCGGTTCGGGCGGTGACCACGTATACGCCAGCTACGGTGCCGACCGGGTGCTCGGCGGGAGTGGCGAGGACTGGATCCACGGTGGTGGCGGCAAGGACAGCCTCAACGGAGGCACCGGGCAGGACAACATCTGGGGCGAGGACGGCGGCGACGTCATCTCCGGTGGCGACCACTTCGACGTGATCTCCGGCGGTGCAGGTGCAGACCGCATCTATGGAGGCGCCGGCGGCGACAGCATCAACGGTGGGACGAGCGGGGACGCCATCTCCGGAGGCTCGGGAGCCGACTCGGTCAGCGGAGGCGATGGCAACGACTCGATCTCCGGCGGGGACGGCAACGACCGGCTGGCCGGCAACGCCGGCGATGACCAGATCCACGGCAACAACCATCTGGACACCGTCAGCGGTGGCTCCGGCCAGGACCGGCTCTGGGGCGACAGCGGTGCCGACACGCTCAACGGTGGCGACGGTAACGACAAGCTGTCCGGTGGCACCGGGTTGGACGACGTCCACGGCAACGCCGGCACCAACACCTGCTACTACGACATCTACGACTACCTCTACGGATGCTTCCGCGACGCTGCCGCGCCGGTGATCGTCGGGGCTTCGCTGTCCCCGACGGCGATCAACTCGGACTCCGGCGACACCAAGGTCCGAGTGCGGATTCACGTGAAGGACGACCTTCGCGTCGCCCAGGTCCAGGGATGGGTCTCGGGCCTCGCCGACAACAACCCGGCGCAGCTCTACACCAATTTCATGCCGATGGTCTCAGGCGGCGTACGCGACGGCTGGTGGCAGGGGTACGTCACCGTGCCCAGGTGGACGCCCGGGGGCAAGCTTTCGCTGGAGGCGATTGCGACGGACACCTCTGGGCGTACGACCGACAAGTTCGACGTGGCCTCGGTGCAGGTGACCAGCACCAACCCAGACACGGCGCCGCCGGTGGTGAAGCTCAAGAGCCTGAGCACGACGTCCGTCGACGTGCGTACCGGCGCGAAGACCCTCAAGGCGGTGCTGACCGTGACCGACCGGATCGGCGTGACCGAGATGAATGGGTTGGATTCCCTGAGTGTGTGCTTCGGCCGCACGATGGAGGACGACTTCATCTGCGGGCCCGACCCGGTGCGTACCGCCGGGACCATCTACTCCGGCGAGTGGACCGTGAATCTGACGGTCCCGAAGGGAACCCCGACCGGCGTGTACGACCTCGAGGTCTATGCGGCGGACCGCATCGGGGTCGTCGAGAACTATTACGGCCCGCATCTCTACCAGGAGTGGGTCGACACCTACCCGAGCTCGATGCAACCGGACCAGGAGCTGCCGAGTGCGACCTTCCATGTCACCGGTTCCTGACCCCGAGACGTCAGCTGCGTCGGCCGAGTGGGCGCCTCGATGCCCACTCGGCCGACGTATGTGACGCCTCGGCAGGGGGTCAGCCGATGTCGCGGGTGCGGAACCAGCCCCAGGCGCCCACGAGCACCGCGGCGGTGAGGGCGGTCAGGGTGAGCTCGGGGGCCCACGTGAACGACTCGGTGGGCATCTGCGGGATGTGCGAGTACGGCGAGATGCCGATGAACCAGCCGGGCGCCTCGAGGAGCTCGCCGACGAGGGTGATCACCAGGCACAGCGCGGGGAGCGCGTAGCCGAGGGCCGAGCGCCGCAGCGCCAGCAGTCCGGCAGCGAGAGCTGAGACCAGCCAGACCGCCGGTGCCCAGGCCAGGGCCGCGGGCAGGATCTGGTCGGGATGCGAGCCGTCGGCCGAGCCCGCCGCTCCGAAACCGATCCACATGAACAGCCCAGCCACGAACAGCAGCCACAGGGCGCCGGTGAAGGCCACGAGGACGGTCGACCAGTACCAGCGGGACCGAGAGGTCGCGGTGGCGAGCACCGTCTCGGCACGCCCGTCCGACTCGTCCGAGCCGGCGTGGGAGATGACCGAGATCGCGAAGAAGGTGATCACGATCGCCACGATCGAGAGGACGGCCGCGACCATGGTGTCGGCGAACGCTCCCTCGCCGCCGAGCCGCTGCAGCATCTCCTGGGCGCTCTCGCTGTCCAGCAGGTCACCGAAGCCTGGGACGATCGCGCCGAAGACCGCACCCATCGCCGCGATCGCGATCGACCACGTGATCAGTGCCGACGAGTTCAGACGTACGCAGAGGGCGAGTGCGTCCGCCAAGCGGGGCGATCCGACCGCAGGTCCCGGCCGTGCCGCGATCATCCCGGAGCCGAGGTCGCGGCGACCGTGCAGGACACGCGCGACCCCGACGAGCACGGCAGCCAGGCCGACATAGAGGAGCAGCATCCACCAGCGCGGCTCGGACCAGGCGCGGATCTTGGTGTTCCAGCCGAACGGCGTGAGCCAGGAGAGCCAGGACACCGAGGTGTCGCCGATGGCGCGAATGATGTACAGGACGCCGATCGCGCCAGCAGTGAGGGAGGCGCAGGTGCGTGCGCTCGCCGAGAGCTGGGAGGTCACCGCGGTGATCCCGGTCGCGACCAGGCCGATGCCCGTCCAGGTCGCGCCGAAGACGATGGATCCGGTCGCGGGCAGCCCGCCACCGATCGAGGCGAGTGCTGCGAGGACGCCGACCAGGAGCGATACCCCGGTGGCCTCGACCAGGGCGGCTGCGGTCGGCGCCTCGGCGCCCACTGCCGTGCCACCCACGAGCTCGAGCCGGCCGCTCTCCTCCTCGACGCGAGTGTGGCGGCGTACGAGGACGACGAGCAGGACGGCGACGAAGATCGAGTAGAGGACGGTCATCTTCGTCATCGCCAGCTCGCCGAGGCTGTGGACGTCGAGGATCGGGCCGTAGAGAGCGACGGTCGCGCCGCTGGCATTGAGCCCCTCGGCCGTGTGCACCCGCTCCGCCTCGGAGGTGTAGAGCGACTCGGTGCCGACCGCGGAGGCGTAGACCATCAGGGTCAGGACGGCCACCCACGCCGGGATGATGACCCGGTCACGGCGCAGGGCCGTGCGGGTCAGCAGTGCGGTGCCGGAGTACGTGCTCATCGCGCCCCCTCGGTCTGGTAAGCGTCGAGGAACAGCTCCTCGAGGCTCGGCGGTGCCGAGTTGAGGGACCGGGCGCCTGCCGCGCTCAGGACGGCGAGCAGGGTCGGAAGGCCCTCTGGGTCGACCGTGCACGTGATGCTCTCGCCGTCGATGATCACATCGTGGATGCCGGGCCCGGCCAGCTCCGGGACTGCCCCGCTGACCTGCGCTGTCACCTTCGAGCGCCGTAGGTGGCGCAGTGATTCCAGGGTGCCGGTCTCGACCGTCCGGCCATCCCGGATGATGGTGACCCGGTCGGCCAGTCGCTCCACCTCGGACAAGATGTGCGAGGAGAGGAGCACGGTCGCGCCGCGCCCCTTGTGCTCGGCCACGCACTCGTTGAAGACCTGCTCCATCAGAGGGTCCAGGCCCGAGGTCGGCTCGTCGAGGATGAGCAGCTCCGGGTCTGCGGCGAAGGCCGCGACCAGAGCCACCTTCTGCCGGTTGCCCTTGGAGTAGGCGCGGCCCTTCTTGGTCGGGTCGAGCTGGAAGCGCTCCAAGAGCTCGGCACGACGGGTGTCCTTCGGGTCCACATCGCGAAGCCGCAGCAGCAGATCGATGATCTCGCCACCGGAGAGGTTGGGCCACAGCGCGACATCGCCCGGGACGTACGCCAGGCGCTTGTGGATCGTGACGGCGTCACGCCAGGGGTCGAGCCCGAAGACACGGGTCTCGCCGCCGTCGACGCGCAGCAGGCCGAGCAGTGCTCGCAGCGTCGTCGACTTGCCGGCGCCGTTGGGGCCGAGGAATCCGTGCACCTCGCCGGGCTGGACCATCAGGTCCAGCCCGTCGAGCGCGAGAAACTTTCCGAAGTGCTTGGTCAGACCCGCGACCTCGATCGCAGGGATGTTGTCGGACATGGGAACTCACTTCAGCGCATGTGGGAGGGATGAGGTTGTGGAAGGTCAGCCTGCAACGACGTCTCGGCGGCGGAAGCCGACGAAGGCGGCCACCAGCAGCGCGAGCGCGACGGCGCTGAGGCCGATCATGTGCGAGGCCTCGATCGCCTCCTGCGGGTAGCGGCCGACCCACCAGAACGGGGAGATGCCGGCGACCGCGTCCGGGAGGTCGAAGAGCGGCCCGAACATCCCGGTGATGCAGGTGAACGCGAACAGCGCCCAGATGGCCGGGGTGATCTTGGGGAGCCAGGCGTAGAGCGCCGCGGTGAGGGTCAAGAACACTGCCACAGCCGGCAGGAACGCCGCGCCGCCCTTCAGGAACGTCCCCAGCTCGACCTCGCCGTTGACCAGGGCGCCCGCCCACAGCGCGAGGGCGCCCGAGACCATGGTCAGTACGAACGCGCCCACCGCCACGACCACGAGGTGGGAGGCGAACCAGCGACCGCGCGAGACCGGCTTGGCCAGCGCGATCTCCAGACGCCCTTCGGTCTCGTCCGCCTTGGCTCGGAGCGTGGTCGCGATCGCGTAGCCGGCGGCGGCCAGCGCGGCGTACAGGATCATGATCGCCAGGAACCCGGTGAGCGGGTCGTCGCCGAACATCTTGGCCGCCTCGGGGTTGGACGCGGCCATGTCGGCGACCATGTCCTCGACGCCTTCGCCGAGGTAGGTGCCGGTAGCCCCGAACATCACGAAGGTGCCGAGGAACCACCAGAACAGCGCCGTACGCTGCTGGCGCCAGGCCATGGCCACCGGGGACGAGAGCGTCCCGGTCGCCTCGGCCCGGCCGGAGCCGTCGGCGAGCAGTGCCCCGTCGAAGTCGCGCTTGGAAGCCAGGAAGGCACCGACGGCGAGCAGCACCAGGACCGCCACCACGCTCAGCGCGAGCGGCCACCAGCGCAGGTCGACGTACGCCCTCATCTGCTGGGTCCACGCGATCGGCGAGAGCCAGGAGAGCCAGGTGCCATGCTCGCCGGGACCGGCCTGCAGGTCGCCGATGCCGCGCACCAGCACCGAGACGCCCAGGACCGCGAGGGCGAGCCCGGTGGCGCCTCGACCGTGGGTGGTCAGCTGCGAGGTGACCAGGGCGACCGCGGCGAAGACCAGGCCGCTGACGGCGATCGCCGTCGACAGAGCGAAGGTGTCCTCGACCGGAAGGTCACCCGCGGAGATCAGCAGCGCGCTCCCGAGCACGGCGAAGACGACGTTGGCGATGACCACGGTCAGCAGCGACGCGGCGACGGCCGCGTGCCGTCCGACCGCGCGCGAGCGGACCAGCTCCGCCCGCCCGCTCTCCTCCTCCGCGCGGGTGTTGCGGACGACCTCGAACATGTTCATGACCCCGAGCAGCGCAATCATCCACAGCGTCATCTCGTTGGCGAACATCGCGCCGATCGTGTAGTCGTCGAGACCGTAGTTCGGCCCACCGAGGAACACCGAGGCCGGCTGCTGCATCAGGTCGGCGCGGCCTTGTCTGTCCTCGGCGGTGGGGTAGACCGTGCTCAGCGCGGTGACGAAGTAGGCGTACAGCGCGAGCAGCGACACCGTCCAGACGGTCAGCCGGACACGGTCGCGCCGGAGCATGAACCGGGTCAGGTGCCAGGTGCCGGCGAAGGACGTCAGCGGCGTACGCCGCGGGATGGCCGGAGCGAGGGCGCTCATCACGCCTCCTCCGTCTCGATGACGTCGCCGTAGTGGCGCATGAAGAGCTCCTCGAGCGAGGGCGGGGTGACCGTCAGGCCGTGCACGTCCAGGTCGGTCAGGGTCTTCATGACCTCGCCGACGGCGTGGTTGTCCACGTCGAACGCGACTCGGGTGCCGGCGCCGTTCTGGCTGGTCACGAGGTCGTTGACGGCCGGCAGGCTGCCCAGTGCGGACGGGTCGCCACCGAGGGTGGCGACGACGGAGGAGCGGGTCAGGTGGCGCAACTCGTCCAGGGTGCCGGACTCGACCGCGATCCCCGCGCGGATGATCGTGACGGTGTCGCAGACCTTCTCGACCTCGCTGAGGATGTGGCTGGAGAGCAGGACCGAGGAGCCCTCGGCCTTGGCCTCCCGGGCGTACTCCGTGAAGACGGCCTCCATCAGCGGGTCGAGGCCGGAGGTCGGCTCGTCGAAGATGTAGAGCTCGGACTCGTCGAGGAACGCCGCGACCAGGGCGACCTTCTGCCGGTTGCCCTTGGAGTAGGTGCGCGACTTCTTGGTGGGGTCGAGCTGGAACCGCTCCAGCAGCTCTGCCTTGCGTGCCTTCCGGCGCGCCTTGTCGCCGCTCGGCTTGAGCCGGGTCAGGTAGTCGATGCACTCGCCACCGGTGAGGTTGGGCCACAGTGACACGTCGCCGGGGACGTACGAGATCCGCTTGTGCAGCTCGACCGCGTCACGCCAGACGTCACCGCCGAAGAGGCGGGCGGTGCCGGCGTCGGAGCGCAGCAGGCCGAGCAGGACCTTGATGGTGGTGGACTTGCCGGCGCCGTTGGGGCCGAGGAAACCGGCCACCTGGCCGGGCTGGACGGTCAGGTCGAGGCCGTCGAGGGCCTTGAAGGAGCCGAAGGACTTGTGCAGACCCGCGATCTCGACCGCGGGGATGTTGTCGGACATGGGAACTCGCTTCCGCGTTGGGAGGGTAGGAGGACGTACGCCGACGGGCCTGGCGTCATTGAGACGGGGGCTCGGTCGCGGCGTCCTGTGGCGGGTCCGGGACGTAGAGCAGGTATTCGTCGAGCATCCGACGCGTGGTGAAGATGCCCTGGGTGTAGAGCTCGACCATCGGGAGGTAGCTCGTGGTCAGGAAGCCGCGCACGATGCCGCTGATGTCGCTGGGGTCCTCGGCCGGGTTGAGGGTGAGCTCGAGCATGAGCGAGCCGAGGGCGGAGAGGACCAGATAGCGGGCCCGGGCCGTCTCGTCGCGGCTGGGTTTGATCAGCCCGGCCTCGACGCCGTGCTTGGTGTAGCCGACCGCGTCCTCGATCATCTGCTCGATGAAGGTGCGGCCGACCGGGCCGCCGTCCTGCAGCGAGCGGAGGACGTAGCCGAGCATCGGCGCGTACTCGTCCGCGGCGGCGAACCTGTGCAGGATGCCCTGTCCGGAGGCCAGCTCGTCGATCGTGTCGTTCTTCGTCGAGCGGATCTCGGCGAGTATCTGCTCGTCGCACTCGGCGTGGAGCTCGTCCTTGGAGCCGAAGTGGTGGATCACCAGGGCCGGGCTGACCCCGGCGTCGGTGGCGATCGAACGGACCGAGGCACTGAAACCGTCGCGCGCGAACCGCAGCACGGCGGCGTCGCGGATCCGGTCACGGGTGGTCGGGTCGGGAGGGGCTGAACGCATGTTTAATGCTAAACACGTGTTCAGCCCCTGCGCAAGGGGTTAGTCGATCAGTTCCTGGTCCAGCTGAAGTCGACCGCGATCGGGAAGTGGTCGGAGAGCATCAGCCCGGAGCCGTCCTCACGGAAGTCGGCGTCCAGGTTGCGGTAGGAGGTCGCGCTCAGATCGACCCCGCCGCCGTCGCGGTAGAGCACCTTGTCGACGACCTCGCACTCCACGCCCGGGTCCACCTCCGGGCACCCCAGGGCCGGGCTGCCGTGGTCGGGCTCGTCACCGCTGCGTACGAGCTCCACCCAGGCGTCGGTCAGGCCGTTCGCGGCGGCGAAGTCGGAGATCCGGTCGCCCTCGCGGGTGTAGCGCGTGTTGGTGTCGCCCATGACGAGGACCGCGTTGCCGGCGGAGCGCTCGGAGATGTACGCCGTGAGCTGCTCGAGGTTGCCGCGGCGAGCGGCCTCGTCCAGGCTGTCGTCGCCGGCGTCGGCATGCAGGTTGTAGACGTCGATCCAGGTGTCCGGGGCGATCTGCGCGCGGTGGAAGGTGAACCCCTTCGGGGTCAGACAGTCGGCCTGGTTGATCCAGCAGTGGTCCCAGGTGACGCGGTCGAGCGCCTCGTACGGCTGGTGGTGCAGGCTGTTCAGCCCGCTCCCGAACGGCACTCCACCCGAGGTCGGGGTGCGGTGGTCGTGCACGTCGGTCGCGTAGAGGTAGGCGTGGTAGTTGAAGTCCTCCTGGACGTTCACGATGTCGAACCGGTCGATCCGGCGGCCGATCTCGTTGGTGGCGGACTTTCGGGGCGTGGGCGCGCTGGAGATGACTTCGGGCAGGCCGGCGATGTTGTACGTCAGCGCACTGAAGCTGCCCTCGTTCGCCTGCGCCGGGGCGCCGATGAGGGGAAGGGCCGCGGCGAGCGAGGTCGTGGCGGCGAGGGCGAGGAGACGCTTGATCTGAGGCACGAGAAACTCCGATCGAGTGTGGGGGTTGCTGCCGGACGGCAGCGCCGAGCCAACCCATCGTGGCGGAGTTCGCGAGGTGTAACACGCTGTTCGTAGGACTATCCGGTCGTTCTGAACGACCGGATAGTCGGTGTAACAGCGTGTTACACCATTCTCTGGCGCCTCAGCCCGCGTAGCGAGCGGCCCGCGCCGTCGGCTCGCCCGGCCCCGCGGCGAGCAGCGCGAGCAGCTCCTCCTCCAGGGCGTCTCCGACCCGGCGGCAGAACCCCACCGGCTCGTCGGCGGCGTCGGGGGACTCTGCGACGATCCGGTCGACCACACCGATCTGCTGGAGGTCGACGGCGAGGACCCGCTGCGCCTCGGCCATCTCGGCGGCGTGGTCGGAGTCGCCGTGCACGATCGCGCTGGCGCCCTCCGGCGGTAGCGGGGAGAGCCAGGCGTGCTGCGCGGCGACGACCCGGTCGGCGGGGAGGAACGCGAGCGCGCCGCCGCCGTTGCCCTCGCCCAGCATCAGGCTGAGCGTCGGGGTCTCGACGTTGACGAGCGTCCCCAACGTACGCGCGATCTCGCCGGCGATCCCGCCGTTCTCGGCCTCCGCCGACAACGCCGCGCCGGGGGTGTCGATGACGGTGACGACGGGGAGTCCGAGGCCGGTGGCGAGCTTCATCCCGCGCTGCGCCTCGCGCAGCCCTTCCGGTCCGAGCGGCTGGTGAGCCTGCTCGCGCCGGTCCTGGGCCAGCACCAGGCACGGCGCCGACCCGAACCGCGCCAGCGCGATGATCAGGCCAGGGTCCCGCTCGCCCTGCCCGGTGCCGTTCAACGGCACGACGTCCGAGGCCGCGATCCGAAGCAGCGCCCGCGCCCCCGGCCGGTCGGTACGCCGGGACCGCGTGATCGCGTCCCAGGTGTCGACCTGTCTGCTGGTCGAGCCGCCGGAGCCGCTAGGCGGAGGCGTGTCGAGACCAACCCGGTCCACGGACGCGCTCGAGACGACTGTGTTGGTCTCGACACGCTCGCTCTCCCTCAGGGTCTGAACGAAGTGGCCCCGACCAGCGGGGAGCCTGAGGTCGAGGATGGTGAGGACCCGGTCGACGAGCCCGGCGAGCTCGTCGGGAGGTACGACGCCGTCGACGAGGCCGTGGGCGAAGAGGTTCTCCGAGACCTGGACACCAGAGGGGAAGGGGCGGCCGTTGAGCACCTCGTAGACCTTCGGACCGAGGAATCCCAGGAGTGCCCCGGGCTCGGCGACGGTGACGTGTCCCAGGGAGCCCCACGAGGCCATCACGCCGCCGGTGGTGGGGTGGCGCAGGTAGACGAGGTAGGGGAGTCCGGCGGTCTTGTGACGGGTGACCGCCTCGGCGATCCGCACCATCTGCACGAACGCCGGCGTGCCCTCCTGCATCCGGGTCCCGCCCGAGGCAGGCCCCGCCAGCAGCGGCAGCCCCTCGCGGGTCGCCCGCTCCACGGCCGCGATCAACCGCTCGGCCGACGCGCGCCCGATCGACCCGGCCAGGAACCTGAACTCCGAGAGCACCACGGCCACCCGCCGCCCGGCGATCCGGGCCTCGCCGGTGACGACCGACTCATCGGTCCCCGCCCGCTCCCGGGCGCGCACCAGGTCGGCGGCGTACGCCTCGGGGAGCTCGCCGTGGACGGGTGGGGTGTCCCAGGACGTCCAGGTGCCGGCGTCGAGGACGAGGTCGATCAGCTCGGTGGAGGTGAGGCCCATGCCGGGACCATACCCCGGGTTGGCTCATTGGCTGAGCCTCTGTCCATCCATGGACACGGCGGGCAGATAGTCGATAAAGACAATTAACATTGTCTAGAAAACCTCATGAAGGAGTCCGGAATGAACGCCCCACACGCCCCCGAGTTCCTCTGGTACCTGCCCAACTTCGTCGAGACCGGCCACCGTGGTGACACCGCAGCGCCAGAGGACGGCTACGGCACCCTCGACTACCAGGTCCGCCTCGCCGAGGCGGTCGAAGACGCCGGCTGGTCCGGCGCCCTGCTCGGCACCAGCTGGGGCAGGCCCGACACCTTCACGGTCGCGACCGCCCTGGCGGCCCGCACGACCACCTTCGAGCCGCTCGTCGCGATCCGCCCGGGCTACTGGCGCCCGGCCAACTTCGCCACCTCCGCCGCCACTCTCGACCAGCTCAGCCGGGGCAGGGTGCGGGTCAACATCGTCTCCGGCCAGGACGACCTCGCCGCCTACGGCGACCGCGAGGACTCACGCACCGCCCGCTACGCGCGGACCAAGGAGTTCATGCGGCTGGTGCGGCGGCTCTGGACCGAGGAGGACGTCACCTTCGACGGTGACCACTTCCAGGTCGCCGGCTCCACCATCACCCCGCGGCCCTATGCCACCGACGACCGGCCGCATCCCCGGCTCTACTTCGGCGGCGCGTCGTCGGAGGCCGAGGCGGTGGCCGCGACCGAGGCCGACGTACAGCTCTTCTGGGGCGAGCCGCTGGACGGCATCGCCGAGCGGGTCGAGCGCCTGCGCGGGCTGGAGGAGTCGCTGGGCCGTGACCTGGAGCCGCTCGAGTTCGGGCTCAGGATCACCACACTGATCCGCGACACCCGCGAGGAGGCCTGGCGCGACGCGGAGGAGAAGGTCCGCCGGATGGCCGACAATGTCGGCGACCGCGAGTTCCGCCGCACCGGCCGGGCGGCCGTCGGGCAGAGCCGGCTCCTCGACCTCGCCGACCGCGGCGACGTGCTCGACGACTGCCTCTACACCGCCCCGGGACGCTATGGCGGTGGCGGCGCCGGAACCACCTGGCTGGTCGGCGACGCGGACGACGTCGCCGCCGCACTGGGCCGCTACCAGGAGCTCGGCGTGACCCACTTCGTCCTCTCGGACACGCCCTACCGGACCGAGGTCGCCCGGGTCGGCGAAGCGCTGATCCCGAGGCTCCGCGACGCGGGCCGGGTCGCGCTAACGGGACCAAACGGCGTACGTCGAGCGTAGTTAACCGGAAAGACACGGTCCTGACCTGCGAAAACCGTTGGTAGGTGGAGGGTGTTCGCTCTATTCTGGTAGCACCCGGTCTCACCACCGGGCCAAATCCACCTGACCTGTTGAAGGGCACACGCATGAGCACGCAGCACTCGACCACCGCCCCGGCGGCGTGGTCGCTGACCGCTGCGCACGAGCGCGACCCTCATGCCCGCGGGAGCCGACAGTGACCTGGGTGCATAGCTGCACCGGATCACTCCGGGCCGCTCCTGCGAGACATGTCTGTCTCGTCGGGGCGGCCCCTTTCTTATTTCAGTCCAGTGTTTCTGTCCGATCTGCACGCGATCTCTATCCGACTCTCCTGGGAGGTAACCGAAGATGACCACGACCGTGGGTGCCGTGACCCTGTACAACGCCTCCTTCGAGCCGCTCGGGAGGGTCTCGTTCAAGCATGCCGTGCGGATGCTGTTCCGCGAGGTGGCAGTGGTTCACGAGCAGCAGGGCGACAAGATGATCGGGCCACATCCATGGCCCAAGGCGGTGCGGCTGGTCCGCTACATCGCCATGCATTGGATGTATCGGCCGGCCGGCTACTCCCGCGAGGGAGTGCTCAGGCGCGACCAGCATCGTTGTGCCTACTGCGGCGGCCACGCCCGCACCATCGACCATCTGCTGCCACAGTCACGCGGCGGCAGATGGACCTGGCTGAATACCGTGGCGGCGTGCGGCAAGTGCAACGGGCGCAAGGGCAACCGCACGCCGGAGGAGGCTCACATGGCTCTCCGCATCGAGCCGTACGTCCCGACCCGGGCCCAGCTCGCCGCCATCCTCTGACCTCCCGCCGTCAGAAGTCGACGTTTCGGCGCCGGAAACCGACTTCTCGGCGGGATTTCAGGTTCTCGACTTGACGAGGCATTAATAAGTACGATGGACTTACAAACATGTCCAAGGCGAGGCGTCGTACGTTGCGGCCGATCGGTAAGTTGCTGCAGGAGGATGCGCGGCGGCATCACCGATCCCTGGTGCTCCAGCACCTCTTCGCGGTGGGTCCGGCGAGCCGCGCCGACCTGGCTCGGGCCTCCGGTCTGACCCGCGCGACGGTCTCCGATCTGGTGGGCAGCCTGCTCGAGGACGGGCTCGTCGAGGAGCTCGGAGCGCCGGTGGAGAGCCGGGTCGGGAAGCCGCCGATGCTGGTCGGGCTGGCCGCCGACGCCACGCACATCGTGACCATCGACGTCTCCGGTGACGACCAGGTCGCCGGAGCCGTGCTCAACCTGACCGGCGACGTCGTCCACCGCACCGCCAGGTGCCGGGAGGGCCGCACCGGGAGCGAGGCCGTACGTCTCGTGAAGGAGCTGGTCACCGAGCTGATCGCGAGCACCGACCGGCCGATCCTCGGCGTCGGGATCGGTAGTCCCGGTGTCGTCGCGGCCGACGGCACCGTGGTCGCCGCGCCCAACCTGGGCTGGACCGATGTCGCCCTGGCCGATCAGGTGCGCCGCGAGAGCGGCCGACCGACGTACGTCGCCAACGACGCCAACACCGCCGTGCTGGGGGAGTACACCTTCGGCCAGTCCGGCGACGGCGGCCTGATGCTGATCCGGGTCGGGACCGGTGTCGGTGCGGGTCTCGTGCTCGAGGGAGCGCTGCTCCACGGGTTCGTCGACGCGGCGGGTGAGGTCGGGCACGTGACCGTCGACCCCGAGGGGCCCCTGTGCGCGTGCGGGCGCAAGGGCTGCCTGGAGACCTTCCTCGCGGTGCCGCGCCTGCGGGAGCGCCTCGAGACAGCCCACGACGATGCGCTCGTGGAAGCCGGCGAACATCTTGGAAAGGCATTGGCCCCTGTGGTCGGAACCCTGAATCTTCACGAGCTGGTCCTCTCCGGGCCGGCCGACCTCCTGGACGGTCCGCTTCGCGAGACCGCCGACCGGATCATCCGCGAGCGGACGATGCCGGTCAGCGGCGAGCCGTTGGAGTTCCGTACCTCGACGCTCGGCGAGGACGTCGTCATCGTCGGCGCCGCGGTGCTCGTCCTCGCCGGTGAGCTGGGGGTGTCGTGATGCCGTCCCCGACCACCGTCGAGACCCTGGCGCTGCGCGTCCAGGTCTCCGCCTTCGCCGGCCCCACCCTGCCGCCCGGCTATGCCGAGCTGCTCCGCGAGGGCTTGGGCGGGATCTGCCTCTTCGGTCCCAACACCGAGGCCGGTGAGCATTCCGTACGCCGCCTGGCGGCCGAGATCCGGTCGGCATCCGCCGAGGGCGGCTGGGCTCCGGTGATCACCATCGACGAGGAGGGTGGGGACGTCACCCGGCTGGAGGCGCTCACCGGATCCTCGGTGCTCGGCGCCGCCGCCCTCGGCGCGGCCGACGACCTGGCGCTGACCGAGGAGACCGGCCGGGCGATCGGGCTGCGGCTGGCCGGAGCCGGCATCAACCTCAACCTGGCACCCGTCGCGGACGTCAACTCCAACCCCGACAACCCGGTGATCGCGACCCGGTCCTTCTCCCACGACGCCGGCGTGGCCGCCAAGCACGTGGCCGCGTGGGTGAAGGGCCTGGAGTCGACCGGGGTCGCCGCCTGCGTCAAGCACTTCCCCGGTCACGGCGACACCGGGCAGGACAGCCATGTCTCCCTGCCGGTCCTCGACGCATCCGTGGAGACGCTTCGCGACCGCGAGCTGGTTCCCTTCCTGGCGGCCGCCGAGGCCGGAGCCGCCTCGGTGATGACCTCCCACATCATGGTTCCGGCGCTGGATCCCGAGCTCCCCGGCACGCTCTCGGCGCCGGTGCTGGGGCTGCTGCGCGAGCTGGGCTACGAAGGGCCGATCGTCTCCGACGCCCTCGACATGGCGGGCGCCTCGGCGATCCGGGGGATCCCGGCCGCGGCGGTGCTCTCGCTCGCGGCCGGCGCGGACCTGTTGATCCTCGGACCCGACAAGCCGACCTCGCTGGTCCGGGACACGGCTGCCGCGATCGTGGCCGCGGTCGAGTCCGGTGAGCTGCCGCTCGAGCGGCTCCAGGACGCGGTCGCGCGCACCGACAAGCTGCTCGCCGACTTCGCCGGGGCGCAGCAGCGGCCGGAGGCCGCGCTCGACCCACGGTTCGAGGAGCGCTCCCTCGAGGGCGCTCGCCGGGCGCTCGCGACGGCCAGCGACGACCTCAGCGAGATCCCGCACCTCGCCGGAGCCCAGGTCGTGACCGTCGACACCGAGGCCAACATCGCCGTGGGCGACGTGCCCTGGGGGCTGCCACCGGACATCGTCGTCCGCCCCGGCGACCCGCTCCCGGATCTCCCCGACGCACCCCTCATCGTCCAGGTGCGTGACGCGCACCGCCGTCCCGAGGTGGGCCGGACGGTCGCCGAGCTCCCCGGCGCCGTGGTGCTGGTGGAGTGGGGGTGGCCCGGGGCGTACGACGGGCCGAGGCTGCCACGACTGTGCCCGCAGGGGTTCTCCCTGCCGGGCGTGGCCGCCGTCACCGAGGTGCTGAGACGATCGGGATGGGGCAGATGAGCGGCGCACGGGTAGGCCTCGACATCGGTGGCACCAAGATCCACGGCATCGCGATCGGGCCGGACGGGGCGGTGCTGGCCGAGGACCGTGCCGCCACCACCCCCGGCGGCGAGGGCGTCGTGAAGAGCGCGGCCGCGGTGGTCGCGAGCCTGCGGGAGGCGCTCGACGGCGGCGAGATCCGCTCGATCGGGGTCGGCATCCCCGGCATCGTCGACACCCGCGCAGGCACCGTGAAGCATGCGGTCAACCTGGGCCTGGACGGCGACGCCTTCCCGCTCGCGGAGCTGCTCGGCGCACGGACGGGGGCGGTCGTCACCCTCGAGAACGACACCAACGCGGCCACCCTGGGCGCGCATGCCGTCGAGGACGTCGACGACCTGGTCTACCTCTCGCTCGGCACCGGCCTGGCCGCCGGTCTCTACCTCAGCGGCGCGCTCCGCCGAGGCTTCCACGGCGCCGCCGGGGAGGTCGGGCACCTCCCGGTCGACCCGGAGGGTCCGGTGTGCGGCTGCGGACAGCGCGGCTGCCTCGAGCTCGTCGCCTCCGGTGCCGCACTCGCCGCCGCCTGGCCGACGGCGACCGGCCACCCGGCCGCGGCGCTCTTCGCCGCAGCCGCCTCGGGTGACCCGGCGGCCGTCATCGTGCGGGACCGCTTCGCCGACGGCGTCGCCGCGGCCGTACGCTCGCTCGCTCTCGCCGTCGACCCCGAACGCGTCGTCATCGGCGGGGGTGTCGCGGCGGTCGGGGAGCCCCTGCGGGAGGCGATCGCCCTCGCGCTGGTCAGGCAGACCGAGACCTCGCCGTTCCTCGCCTCTCTCGAGCTCGCCTCGCGTCTGCGGGTGGTCTCCGCCGCCCCGGTCGCCGCGATCGGCGCCGCCCTGATCACCCCAGTGAACGATCCGACGAAGGACTGACATGGAAGTAGTTGTCCTCGAGACCCCCGCCGAGGTGGCATCCCTCGCCGCGGACACGATCGAAGACGTCGTACGCCGCCGGGCGGCCGCCGGCACCCCCGCGGTGCTCGGCCTGGCCACCGGCTCGACGCCGCTGGCGACGTACGAGGAGCTCATCCGGCGCGCCCGGGACGATCGCGGGCCGTCCTACGAGGGTGTGGAGACGTTCAACCTGGACGAGTACGTCGGCCTCCCCGACGGGCACGAGCAGTCCTATCTGGCGACCATCCGCCGCGAGTTCACCGACGCGATCGGCCTCCCGCCCGAGCGGGTCCACGGACCTGACCCGACCGAGGAGACCCTGCCGAGCGCCGGCGAGCGCTACGAGGCGGCGATCGTTGCCGCGGGCGGGATCGAGGTGCAGATCCTCGGCATCGGCTCCGACGGACACCTGGCCTTCAACGAGCCCGGTTCTTCGCTGGCCTCGCTGACCCGGATCAAGACGCTCACGGCCAGGACCCGCACGGACAACGCCCGCTTCTTCGGCTCACCCGACGCGGTGCCGCACCACGTACTCACCCAGGGGCTCGGCACCATCACCCGAGCCGGCCACCTGCTTCTCCTCGCCACCGGGGAGGGCAAGGCCGAGGCCGTCGCCGCCGCGGTCGAGGGCCCGGTCTCGGCGACCTGCCCCGCCTCCGTCCTCCAGCTCCACGGCCACGTCTCTGTCCTCCTGGACGAGGCCGCGGCCTCCCGCCTCGTACGCCGCGACTACTACCGCGAGGTCTACGCCGGGAAGCCGGACTGGCAAGGGCTCTAGAGAGCGTCGCGGAGCCGCTCGGCGGCGGTCTCCGGCGGGATGTCGTTGACCCAGAGCGCGACGCCGGACTCGATGCCGGCCAGGTACTTCAGTCGTCCCGGCGCCCGCCGGATGGTGAAGATCTCGGCGGCCAGGTGCCAGGTGTCCTCGCGGCCGGTCGGGGCCTGCTGCCAGCCGGCGATGTAGGGCACCGGACCGGCGTCGTCGAGCCCGTCCATCCGGCGCAGGCACTCCTGGTAGAGCGCGGCGAGGTCGTCCATCTCCTCGGCGGTCAGCCCGGGCAGCGAGCCCACGTGGCGCCGCGGCACGACGCGGATCTCGTAGGGCCAGCGACCGGCGTAGGGCACGTACGCCACGAACGACCCGTTCTCGGCCACGATCCGCGACCCGTCGGCGATCTCGTCGGCGAGCACCGCGCACTGCAGGCACTCACCGGTCGCCTCCCGGTGGGCGTCCGCGGCGTTCACGAGCGACTCGATCCGCGGCGGCAGTACCGGCATGGCGTAGATCTGCCCATGGGGGTGCTGCAGCGTCACCCCGATCTCCTCGCCGCGGTTCTCGAAGCAGAAGACGTACGCCACCTCCGGCATCGCCGTCAGTTGCTCGGTGCGGTGCGCGAGCGCCGCGAGCACCGTCCGTACCCGCTCGGGCGGAAGGTCGACGAAGCTCTGCTCGTGGTCGCTGGTGAAGCAGACCACCTCGCACCGGCCCCGCCCCGGCTGGGAGACGAACGGCTCCCCGGTCGCCTCGCCGACCGCGACCGTCGACAGCGCCGGAAACCGGTTCTCGAAGGCCACCACGTCGTAGCTCTCGGCCGGGATCTCGGTCAGTCTCCCGTCGACCGACGGGCACAGCGGGCACTCGTCCGAGGGCGGCTTGAACGTACGCGTCTGCCGGTGCCCCGCCACCGCCGTCCAGGTCGCGGTCAGCCGGTCCCAGCGCAGCTGCGACCCGCCCGCCCGCGGCTCCAGCGGCCGCTCGTCGTGCACCGACCGCAGCGTGGGCTGCTCGTCGAAGAACCAGATCTCGCGTCCGTCCGCCAGCTTCGCTGACGTGGCCACAGGGGTGTTCGGCATGCGCCCAGTATCGCTGGGGTGGGGGTGTGGCCGGCAGTCAGGTTGGGTAGTCCGGGGAGATTCCGTCGGTGTACCGACGAGTAACGGACGGATTCTCCCCGGACTACTTGCTGACGCAGGCCTGGGCGGCGCCCTGGGAGACGTTGCCGTTCTCACCGAGGGAGCGGACCTGGATGCAGACCTTGGTGGCGCCCTCCAGGCGTACGACCGCCTTGGGCTGGCTCACGTTGCCGCTGGTGGAGTTGTCGCCGACCCACTTGTAGCCGGTCGCTCCGGGTACGCCGGACCAGGTGAAGACGGCGCGGTTGCCCTTGAGCGTGCCCTTGACCTTGCCCGGGGCGGCGGGGCCGGTGACACCGGGGAGGTCGGTCTCGACGGGCGGGGGCGGGACCTCGTCGGGCTTCTCGTCCTCGCCGCCGCGGGAGAGCACGATGCCGATGACGGCGGCGATGAGGAAGAGGACGACGACGCCGATGATCGCCGGGGTCTTGCTGCGACTCTCCGACGGGCGCGCGCCGGTGAGGACGGACGGGCCCTCCTCGGTCCGCGGGTAGCTGAACCGGGTGCGGTCGCCGGAGGGCGAGCCTGCGTCCGCCATCGGAGCCGAGGCCAGCGAGGCCGGGGGCTGGGTGATCGGCGCCTGCGCGATGACCTGGGACGGCGGCTTGAGCTCGGTCGCCTTCTCCATCTCCGGGTCGCTGGGCGGGGAGGGGAGTCTCGCGCGGCCCGATCCCGTCGTGGGTCCTTCGCCCCGCGCGGCCGGAATGTCGGGAACGACCGGGATCGACCCGCTGCCGCCGGCGTCGCGGTCGAGGACCTGCACCTCGGTGCGGCCCAGCCGCAGCTCCTGCTCGATCCGCTGGAAGTGGCGGGCCAGGTCGAGGGCCGTCCGCGGCCGGTAGGTCGGGTCCTTCGCCATCGCCTGCTGGAGCACGCGGTCCAGCGAGGGCGGCACGTCCGGGCGACCGGTCGCCGGCGGCGCCGTGTGCAGGATGCGGGAGAAGACGGCGCGGTCGGAGTTGTTGCCCCGCTCCGCGAACGGCGAGCGGCCGACGAGGAGGTGCCAGACGGTCGCGGCCAGGGAGTAGACGTCGGAGGCCACCGAGCCGTTGGACGCCGAGGTGAGGACCTCGGGCGGCGACCACGGCAGCGAGACGCCGATGTCGCCCTCGTCGTCACGCGGACGGCCGGCGATGCCGAAGTCGGCCAGGCCGGGCACGTCGTAGCGGGAGAGCAGGATGTTGGACGGCTTGATGTCGCGGTGGATGATCCCGGCGCGGTGCGCGGTCTCGACGGCCGAGGCCATCTGGATCCCGAAGCGCAGCGCGTCCTGCACCTTCATCGGGTTGTTGCGCACGCGGGCGCCGAGGTCGTTGTTGGGGTAGTAGCCCATCACCAGGTACGGCCGGCCGTCCGGCGTCTCACCAGCGCTGTGCACAGGGACGATGAACGGGTGCTCGGCCAGCTCAGCCATCACCGCCGCCTCGGCGGCGAACTGCGCCCGCTGCGCCTCGGCGAGGTCGGAGGAGCGCATCAGCTTCACCGCGACCCGGACCTTCGGGTGGTGGCGCTCGTAGAGATAGACGTCGGCGAACCCGCCGGAGCCGAGCCTGCTCAGGCAGGTCATCCCGGGCAGCTCGGGGCCGAGCTCCGGAGGTGGTGTCTGGTTCACCCGAGAACCTCGTAGGTCAGGTTGATGGAACCGGCGAGACTCACCACGGCGCCGGGCTCCAGTGCGTACTCCTCCATCGGCCGCATCTGCTGAGGCCGCCCGCCGGGCAGGGTCAGGTAGGACCCGTTGGCGGAGCCGAGGTCGCGTACGAGCACCTGCCACTCCTCCAGTCGGACCTCGGTGTGCAGCCGGCTGATGTCGGGCAGCATCACCTTCACCAGGTGCGGAGGTACGCCACCAGCCCCCGTGTTGCCGTTGGCATCAGCGCGCGGCGACCGCCCGAAGACGGCACCGCGGTCCAGGATGACGACCCGGCCGTCGCCCAGCTTGAGCTGGCCCAGCGCGGGGCGCGGGACCGAGACCGGCTGCTGGTGCGGCGGCAGAGCCATCCGGCAGATGCGGCAGGTCGGGGAGTAGGGCGGCGAGGCGTGGCCCTGCGGACAGTAGACCGCCCACACCGTCGGCCCACCCGCCGGTGGTACCGGGGTCGGGGTCGGGATGTCGCGGACCCGGGTCGACATGTCGTTGGGCGGAGTCGGTGGCGCCGGCGCGGGCATCGGCGGGGGAGGCGCGGTGGGCCGTGGAGCGGGCGGCGTCGCGGGCGGGGGTGAGGGCTGCCGGTCCGGCGGACCCCACGCGTTCGGGTCGGGCTTCTTGGCGCCCTTCTTGCGCCACGGAAGCCCGTCGATGATGCCCTTCTTGGCCTCGGGCGCGGGCTGGGAGGGTGCCACCGGTGGCGGCGGAACGGGCGAGGGCGGAGGGCTCTGGAAGGACGGGACGCCCGGCATCCCCGGAGGGGGCGCGGACGGTGGCATCGCGGGCGGCGGAGCGGCCGCCAGGTCCGAGCGCCGGATGGTGTGGTCCAACGGCATCATGGTCGACTCGACGTGCACCTGAGCCGAGAAGTCGGGGTCGAAGACGACGTCCAGCGAGCGCGCGTGGGCGGTGTCGACCAGCGGCTGGTCCTCCTCCATCCCGCCCCAGGCCCCGTTGGCCAGCTCGGCCCGCTCGGGGACGGCGGCGAAGTGACCGTCGGCCCATTTGCCGGAGACGTCGATGCCGTCGATGAAGACCGGCACCTCGTTGACGACGGCGGTCACCTTGGCAGGGGAGCGCACGGCGTACCGCACCCGTGGGCCCTCGCGTCCGATCAGTGCGAAGCCGGGGGCTCGCGGCCCGTCCGCGGAGAGCAGTCCGGCGATCGCGTCGACAGGGTGGGGGTCGGCCAGCGCGGCCTGGACACCACCGACCCGCGGGTCACCGGGCCCGAGCTGCACCAGCGCCCAGCACCGGTCGCCCTTCAACGCGAGCCAGTGCCCGGCACAGTAGGTAGCGGTATCACTCATGGGACGACGAGACGTCCCCTGCGGATCGTGCGGAGCCTGATGTCGAGACGTCAGTCTCCGCGGGCGCGGCGAAGAGCGAGGGAGGGGGTGTCACGAGTACCACAGTGACATTGTCGCGCCCGCCCGATGCAACCGCGGCGTCCACCAGCCTCTGGGCGAGGTTGTCGATGCTTCCGCCCACCCCGAGCGTCTTGGACGCGATCTCATGGATCTCGTGGTCCTCGAGCTCGCCGGTGAGACCGTCGGAGCAGAGCAGGAACAGGTCCTCGGGCGACACGGCCATCAGCCAGGTGTCCGCCTCGGGGGACGGGTAGGTGCCGAGCGACCGGGTGATGACGTTGCGCAGCGGGTGGACACGAGCCTCGGCGGCGGTGATCATCCCCGCCTCGACCATGACGGCGACCTCGGAGTGGTCGACGGTCACCTGCGTCACGCCGGCCGGGGAGAGCCGGTAGACACGCGAGTCGCCGACGTTGAACACCAGCCAGTGGGGAGCGCCCCCGGACTCGACCAGCGCCACGCCGGTCAGGGTCGTGCCCATGCCCTGCTTCTCGGAGTTGCGCGCCGCCTCCGAGGTGATCGCGGAGTTGGCGGCGTGGACGGCGTCCTGGATGTCCTCGGGAACCGGGCAGATGGTCGCGAAGCGGCTCTGGAAGGTCTCCACCGCGAGGGCGCTGGCGACATCGCCGCTGGCGTGACCGCCCATCCCGTCGGCGACGACGGCCACCGCGGGCAGCATGACGAACGAGTCCTCGTTCACTTCGCGGACCCGGCCGACATCAGTCGCCCCCGCGGCACGCAGGGCTGGGTAAGCGGTCATGCTGTTCCTTTGAGGTGCCAAGATCGGGACGTCCCGGTCAGGATGCGAGATAGTGGTGCTGGAAGCGGACACTTTAGAACATCACGTACGGTATCGGTGAGCGTGTTCACTGAGCCGTGTGCCACGTTTGGCTCATTAGTGTGGCTTCAACCCCTGGGCCCGCCTAGAGTAAGCCCGGCTTTTTGCGTCGGCTGGCCAATTTGGCATGGAAGGACTTGGGGAGAGTCTTGGTGGCACGTTTCGGGATGGCGCCCGGTTGGATGCGGCGTCATCGGACCTCCATCGCGTCCTGGGCCGCTCTTGCCGTGGTTGCGAGCGGTTTGACGATCTACGCGATCCAGTCGACGGGCTACCCAGTTCACAAGGCCGATCTCGATGACGGCGGCATCTGGGTGACCAACCAGTCCTGGGGCACCCTCGGTCGGCAGAACCGCCCCGTCGCCCAGCTCGACGGCGTCGTCTGGGCGGGCAACGAGGCCGGGTCCAGGTCCGAGCGCGCCGGCCTCGACGTGGTGCAGAACGGCATCGCGGTGGCCTCCATCGACCGCGACGCCCGCACGATCACGCCGGTCAACACCAAGCTCGCCGAGGGCATCGACGACGACGCGGTGACCGTGAAGGACAGCCGCGTGGTGATGGGTGGCAACACCATCGGCGTCGCCGAGCAGAAGACCGGCAAGGTCTGGCTCACCTCCGTCGACCCGACCACCGGGGTGGGTGACCTCTCCGACCTCTCCGGCTCGACGAAGCCCACCGAGACGGTCGGCGCCGACGCGGTGCTCGCCATCGGCGCCGACGGGACCGCGTACGCCGTCTCGGCTGCCAAGCGGACGCTGACCGCCTTCGCCCCGGATGGTGATCGGTTCGCCGATCCCGAGGAGACCAAGCTCCCGAAGGCTCCGGAGTACGCGGAGACCCCGACCTCGGCGACGGTCGTCGGCGGCGACGTCATCACCCTCGACCAGGCCGGCTGGCTGCTCGGTGCCTCCAAGGGCTCCGACGTCGCCGTGGACTTCGGCGACACCGCCGAGAGCGCGGTCCTCCAGCAGCCCTCCGTCAAGGCCAAGGAGGTGCTCGTCGGTGACGCGACGGGCCTCAAGGCCGTCTCCCTGAGCAACGGCGAGATCCGCCACGTCGCCGAGTCCGCCGGCGACCCGGCGGCTCCGGTGCGCCTCGGTGACTGCGTCTTCGGTGCCTGGGCCAACGGCTCGACCGGCTCGGTGGTGACCCAGTGCGGCGAGGGCGAGCCGATCCTGGGCGAGATCCCGACGCTCGGCCCGGCCGCCGAGCTGGAGTTCCGGGTCAACCGGGGCCAGCTGGTGCTCAACGACCTGCGCAACGGCGATGTCTGGGAGATCGACGGCGCCGACATCAAGAAGATCTCGAACTGGGAGGCCTTCCAGCCGCAGACCGAGAAGCAGAACCAGAAGAAGGACAAGCAGCAGCAGCAGACCAAGGCCGCCCAGGCGCCGAAGGCCAAGGACGACCAGCTCGGTGCCCGAGCCGGCCGCACCACGGTCCTGCACGTCCTCGACAACGACTCCTCGGCCAAGGACTCGATCCTCAGCGTGGTCTCGGTCGGCAAGGCCTCCGTCGACGGCGTCGAGGCCACCATCGCACCCGACCGGCAGTCGATCCTGGTCACCGCCCCCGAGTCGGCCGAGGGCAAGAAGACCAGCTTCAAGTACACCGTCGACGACGGGCTCAAGGGCAAGGCGGGCCAGGACGACGCCAGCGTGGAGCTCAAGATCGAGGGCTCGGGCGGCACCGGCAAGCCGACGCTGCGTGAGCACTTCACGCCGACCGACTACACCGTCGCCGCCGGCGGCACCGTGGAGATCCCGGTGGTCGGCGACTGGCGCGACGAGCGCTACGGCGACCCGGTCACCGCGCAGTCCCCGACCGCGTCCAAGGGCAAGGCGAGCGTGACCCCCGACGGCCTGGTCCGCTACACGGCGGCCCCGGACGCCACGGGGAACGAGAGCCTCGGCTACCAGGTCAGCACCGGCGGCAAGCCGTCCAAGGACAAGGTGCGGATCAACATCGTCGCCGGGGCCAACACCGCGTCCCCCGAGCCGAAGGACGACGTCGCCGAGGGCACCCAGGGCTCCTGGGTGACGATCCGTCCGCTCGACAACGACATCCCCGGCGCCGACCCGTCCAACCTCGACGCGAGCCTCACCCTCGCCGGTGACGTACCGCCCAAGGGCGGCCTCGAGGTCAGCACCGACCGGGAGACCGGCGTGGTGCGAGCCCGGGGAAGCTCGCCGGGCACCTACCAGCTCAGCTACAACGCGGGCTTCGGGGCCGCGAAGCCCGCCTCGGCGAAGATCCGGGTCGACGTCAAACCCGCCTCCCAGGCGGCGGACGAGCCGATCGCGACCCCGGACACGACCGCCGTCCTCGGCACCTCGACCCGCACCCTCGACGTCCTCGCCAACGACTACGACTCCCGGGGCCGGCTCCTCGCCGTGACCCATGCCGAGCCGGTCGGCGACAGCGACCTGACGGTCGCTGTGCTCGACGGGCGCTGGCTGCGGATCCAGGCGTCGAAACCCGACATGGACCCGGCCACCCAGGCGATCCGCTACACGATCAGCAACGGCGCGGCCGAGGCCGAAGGGTCGGTGACGGTGAGCCAGCGTCCGGCGCTGCGCGGCGCCGAGAACGCCCCGGAGGCGGTCGACGACGAGGCCACCGTGAGGGCAGCCGACTCCGTCTCGATCCCGGTCCTCGACAACGACTCGACCCCCTCGGGCGACCCGGTCGGCCTGGTCGTCGACCAGACCATCGAGACCAAGGGCCAGCTGCAGGTGCTGGGCCAGCCGACGGTCGGCGAGGCCTACATCGACGGCAACCGGGTCCGCTACGTCGCTCCCGACGACGTGAAGGGGCCGGTCGACGTCGACGTCCGCTACGTCGTGCAGAACACCGGTGACCCCTCCGCGGAGCACTCCTCGGGCAACATCCGTGTCCACATCAAGCCGCTGCCGAAGAAGAAGGCCGACAACTCCGCGCCTGCGCCGAAGGCGCTCGAGTCGCGGGTGGTCCAGGGTGACGAGGTCACCCTGCGGCTGCCGACGGTCGGCACCGATCCCGACGGCGACTCGGTCTCGGTGACCCGGATCAACAGCGCGCCCTCCTACGGCCGCGTCCTGGCCCACGGCGCCAACACGATCACCTACCAGGCCTTCCCGAACGCCGCCGGCACCGACGAGTTCACCTACGAGGTCAGCGACCCGTTCGGTGCCGTCGCGACCGGCACGGTGCGGATCGCCGTCGTCGCACCCGGCGCGCCCCAGCGTCCGGTCGCCGTCGACGACCTGGTCACGCTCGACCCCACCAAGAAGCTGACCTACGACGTGCTCGCCAACGACCTGCGTACGCCGGGCACCGAGCTGCACCTGGCTTCCACCGACAAGGTCGAGGGCTCCAACGTCACCCAGCGCTCGGACGGCATCGTCACGGTCGAGGGTGGCTCCGAGGAGCCGTTCCAGCACATCCCCTACCGCGCCACCACGGGTCTTCACGAAGACACCGGCGAGCTGGCGATCCGCTATCAGGAGGGCTACGACAACCCGCCGATGGCCGGGATCGTGGTCGCCCGCCCGGAGGGTGACTCCTCGACCACCACCGTCGACGTGATGACCAAGGTGACCGACATCGACGACGCGCTCGAGGACCTCACCGTCGATGCGGTCAAGGGTCCCTCGGTCGGCGAGGACGAGTCCAAGCCGAAGATCGACGACGGCAAGGTCACCCTGCCGGTCGGCGACACCACCCGGGTCTGGACCTACCGGGTCACCGACCCCGACGGGGCCCAGGCGGTCGGCTCGATCTACGTCCCCGCGCGCCCCAAGGACGCCCCCTACCTGAAGCCGGGCTCCGAGCTCCAGCTCAACCCGGGGGAGACGAAGAACGTCGACATCACCGACTACGTCGAGGACCCCGAGGGCGACCCGGTGGTGCTGACCACGACCGACAAGATCGTGGCCGCGCCCGAGGGCATGCTCAACACCGGGGACACCACCGCGACGACCGTGAAGGTCACCGCCGGTGAGACCAAGGGTCCCGCGACCCTGACCTTCGAGGTCGCCGACCGCGAGAAGATCACTTCCGCGGACGCCCACCTCTCGGTGATCTCCCTGCCGGTCCAGATCGGCAAGGAGGAGCCGGAGATCAACTGTCCGAGCACCCCGGTCGAGGTCCCGGAGAGCGGCAACGGCGCGCTGGTCGACATCGCCGCCATCTGCCACGTGTGGACCGCCGACCCGGGCGACGCCGACGACCTCGACTTCACCGCCGAGGTCGGCGACGGGCTCGACGGGGTCGAGGTCAAGCCCGAGGACGGCGGCCTGCGGCTCACCGCCGAGCGCGCCGACGCCGGCGCCCAGGGCGCGCTGGAGATCGGTGTCGAGGGCACCGACGCGACCGGCCAGCTCCTGGTCACCGTGATCGCGCTGCCGGCCCCGTCGCTCTCCCCGATCAAGCCGTTGCAGACCGAGGCCGGAAAGACCGTCGCCATCGACCTGGCCGACTACCTGCAGACACCGGTGCCGTCGGAGTCGCAGGAGATCGTGATCACCAAGCTCGACCCGGTCGACGGTGACTCGCCCGACATGGGCAAGGCCAGCGGCTCGAAGATCACCTTCAACACGCCCGAGGAGGGCCACGGCCACTACCGCTACGCGATCGAGGTCAGCGACTCCGGCAAGGACTCCAAGCGGGTCAAGGCGACCGGCGTCATCGAGGTGGACGTCATCGACGTCCCCGGCGCGCCGACGGGGCTGCGTACGACCTCCGACTTCCTCTCCAACGTGGTCGCGCTGTCGTGGAACGCGCCGAAGGACAACGGCGACGACCCGATCCAGCGCTACGAGGTGGAGGCCAACGGCGACCACGTCCAGGACTGCCCCACGACCTCGTGCCGGATCACCGGGCTGAAGAACGGCGTCGTCTACGACTTCCGCGTGCGCGCGGTGAACTCCGTGGGCCCGAGCCGCGAGTGGAGCAACTCGGCCGAGGGCGAGCCCGACGCCTACACCGGTCCGGTGCAGAACCTCCGCGTGACCCGCCAGCGCGACCACAAGGTCGAGCTGAGCTGGAGCAAGCCGGCCGCGTGCGACTGCTCGGACGTGCAGAAGTACCGGATCAGCTGGCCGGGCGGCGGCATCAAGGACATCTCCGCAGGTCAGACGACCTATCCGGCGGCGGTCAGCTCCAACGGCGACCCGGTGCAGTTCACCGTCGTGCCGCTCAACGACAAGGGCGTCAAGACCAACAAGGGCCCGACGGCGACGGTCGAGGGGATGGGCGCCGGCAAGCCGGACACCCCGGCGGCCCCGACCTTCCAGTGGTCCGAGACCGCGGGCAACACGGGCAAGACGGTCACCGCTTCGTGGAGCCCGGTCGGCGCCAACGGACCCGCGCCGGTCACCTACGAGGTACGCCGCACCGGCGGCACCGGCGAGAAGATCGTCTGCTCCTGGGTGACCGAGACCAGCTGTCGCGACGACGTCACCAACGACGGCACGATCTACACGTACTCCGTCAGGGCCCGCAACGCGGAGGCGACCTCGCCCCGCGAGACCGGTGCCGGTGGTTCGCCGGAGACGCACATCTCCAGCTACTCCGCGGGCGGCAAGGTCGAGGCGGCGGCGACGCCCGAGGCGGTCTCCTTCGCCAGCGCGACCCCGACCGGGGCCAACGGCACGGCTGAGATCGTCTTCACGCCGCAGGCCTCGCACGGCAAGACCAACCGGGTCGAGTGCCAGCGCGCCGGCTCCTCCTGCGGGAGCTGGACCTACTCGCCCGACGGCGCCGGTCAGCAGACCAAGACGATCACCGGTTTCACCAACGGCACCTCGACGACCGTGCAGCTGCGCGCCTGCAACGACTCCGCCGGCGGCACCGGAGCCGGAGCCTCCTGCGGTGCCTGGTCCTCGAAGAACGTGACCACCTACGGTCCGCTGGGCACGCCGTCGATCTCGGCGAGCGTGGACGGCAACAAGGTCAACTGGAACGTCAGCTACAACCCCAACGGCAAGGCAGCGACCGTCACCGTCAAGCGCGGTGGCACCGAGGTCGCCCAGTTCACCACCGGCACCGGCTCGGGCAGCCGATCGGGCACGGACACGGCACCGGAGTGGAACACCTCCTACACCTATACGGTGACGATCAGCGACTCGGGCAGGTCCAGCAAGTCCGACTCGGTGACGGTCCGGACCGACCCGCCGCCGGACCCGATCCTCGAGGTGAACAAGGCGGGCGAGTGCACGGGCGCATCCTGCCCCGAGCCGGACGTGGCCTGCGGCGGCACGTGCTGGTACGTCGGCTCCACCATCACCGACCTCGCCTTCCCGGGCAAGACCTGGGAGTGCAGCACGAACTCCACCACCTCGCGGTGGAATGTGAACATCGGGAGCAACGGAAAGGGCACGGGCAGCGGCCGCGGCTGGGTCGGCGCCAACACCCCGTTCCGAGTGACCTGTACGACCTCCGGGCGACCCAACCTTTCGAAGAACGTTACGTGGTAGGAGAGAAGATATGACCGTCACGCAGGAGCAAGCGCGCTGGTTCCACGAGACCTTCGAGAAGCTCGCCGACAACGTCGAGAAGGCGGTGCTGGGCAAGCGCAACGTGATCCGCCTGGTGCTCACCGCGCTGCTCTCCGAGGGCCACCTGCTCCTCGAGGACTACCCGGGAACGGGCAAGACCCAGCTCGCCCGCGCGCTGGCCAACACGGTCCAGGGGTCGCACGCCCGCATCCAGTTCACGCCCGACCTCCTCCCGAGCGACGTGACGGGTGTGACCGTCTACGACCAGGGCAAGGGCGCCTTCGAGTTCCACCCGGGCCCGATCTTCCACTCGATCGTGCTCGCCGACGAGATCAACCGTGCGTCCCCGAAGACGCAGTCTGCGCTGCTGGAGGTCATGGAGGAGGGCCGGGTCACCGTCGACGGCGCCACCCGCGAGGTCGGCCGGCCGTTCATGGTGATCGCGACCCAGAACCCGATCGAGCAGGCCGGGACGTACCGGCTGCCCGAGGCGCAGCTGGACCGCTTCCTGATGAAGACGTCGGTCGGCTATCCCGACCAGAACGCCACCGTCGAGCTGCTGATGAACTCCTCGGTCCGTGACCGGGCCACGCTGGTCACCCCGATCATCACCGCCCCGACGGTCACCCAGATGGCCGAGATGGCCGACCAGGTCTACATCGATCCCGCGATCGTCGCGTACGTCTCCGCGCTGATCGACGAGTCGCGTCGCCACAAGCACATCCGCCTCGGGGCCTCCATGCGTGGCTGCCTCGCCCTGGTGCGCACCGCCAAGGTCTGGGCGCTCGCCGAGGGCCGCTCCCAGGTGCTGCCCGACGACGTCAAGTCGCTCGCCGAGCCGGTGCTCTGCCACCGCCTGATCCTCGACCCGGAGGCGATGTTCAACGGCGTCACCGTCGAGGATGTCATCGGCGACCTGCTCACCTCGGTCCCGGCTCCCACCGAGCGTGTCGCCTGAGATGAGCAAGGCCCGCAACCTCGTTGCTGACCTGCGGAAACGGCTCGCCCCGGTAGCGTCCGGGGCGGGTTCGGTCTACTCGTTCGTCGCCGACCGGGTCCGTCCGTGGTTCGGCACGGTGACCTCGATCGGCTGGGGCGTGCTGCTCCTCGGCGCGCTCGCCTGGGTCGCCGCGACCGCGCTCGGCTGGATCGAGGCGGCCGTGGTGGCGATGGCGGCGCTGTTCCTGGTGATCGGCGCGGCCTTCTTCATGATCGGGCGCACCCGGCTCGCGGTGGCGACCGTGGTCGAGCCGCCGCGGGTCGCGGTCGGCCAGGCGCTGACCGGCGAGCTGCGGGCCCGCAACGAGGCGCGCGGACCGCTCGTCTCGACGAGCCTGGAGTTCCCCATCGGAGCGGGTGGGGTGACGTACGACCTGCCGATGCTGCTGCCCGGTGCCGAGCACACCGAGCTCTTCGTGGTGCCCACCCAGCGCCGCGGCGTGATCGACGTCGGGCCCGTCCGGACCGTGCGCGGCGACCCGCTCGGCCTCTTCCGGCGGGTGCAGGAGTGGACCGACCGCACCGAGGTGTTCGTCCACCCCCGCACCACCCACCTCGAGCCCTTCGGGGTCGGTCTGGTCCGTGACCTCGAGGGGACCACGGCGCAGAACACCTCGATGAGCGACCTCGCCTTCCACGCCCTGCGCGAGTACGTCCCCGGCGACGACCTGCGTCACATCCACTGGCGCTCCTCGGCGCGCCACGGCCAGCTGCTGGTGCGCCAGTTCCTCGACACCCGTCGCTCCCACATCGTCGTCATCGTCGACTCCTCGCCGATGTCCTACGACTCCGAGGACGAGTACGAGACCGCGATGTCGATCGCGGGCTCGCTGCTGCGTCGCGGGATCCTGGACGAGTTCGACGTCTCGTTCGCGACCGGCGACGTGCTGATGGTGCGGGCCACCGCGGCGAACGGGGGAGGGCGCTCGGCCCTGGACGCCTGCTCCCGGGCGACCCCGCAGCCGTCCAACCTGATCGAGATCACCGCCGAGGCCGCCCGGCAGGCGCCGGACGCGTCGCTGGTGATGCTGGTGACCGGCCGCTACCCCGAGTTCGTCGCGCTGCAGCGCGCGGCCGGGCAGTTCTCGGTCGATGCCACCACCGTCGCCGTACGGGTCGACTCCTCGCAGCGCGCCGGCTTCAAGGCCGTCGCCGACCTGCCGATGATCACCCTGACCGACCTGGACCAGCTGCCGATCGTGCTGTCGAAGGGGTTGTCCGGATGATGAGTCGACACCACGCCGTCGACGGGCTCCTGCTGTTCCTCCTCGGCACCATCGCCTTCCTCGGCTTCGACGACACCTACGCCGGCTGGACCTACCTGGTCGCCGGCGTCGCCGGGCTGCTGCTCGGGATTCTCATCGCCTTCGTCGGCCGCGGACAGCCGGTGGTCGTGCTGGCCGTCGCGATGCTGGCCGCCTTCTTCGTGCTCGGTGGCGCGGTAGCGCTGCACGGGCTCGGCAACCTCTCCTTCCTCCCGGTCCCCGACACGCTCGGCACGCTCGCCGACAACTCCGTGCACGGCTGGAAGCGGCTGCTGACCACGCTCCCGCCGGTCGACGGCGGGGCGCTGCTGACGATCCCCTACATCCTCGGCCTCGTCGCCGGCTGTGTCGGCTTCGCCCTGGCGCTGCGCGTGAAGGCGGCTCTGCCGCCGGTGCTGGTCGCGTTCGCGCTGCTGGCCGGCGTGATCCTGCTCGGCGTGACGGACCCGTCCAAGACCGCCTTGCTCGGCGCGCTCTTCGGGGCGCTCGCGATCACCTGGCTCTGCATCCGTGGGATGCGGGCGCGCGCCCTCGCGGCCGGTGGCCGCCGGCTCTCGCGGACCGCCATCGGTGCCTTCCTGTGCCTGGGTGCGGCCGGGCTGGCGTTCCTCGCCGGCCCGCTGCTCCCGGGTCTCGCGCCCGAGCGCACCGTGCTGCGCGGAGAGATCGAGCCGCCCTTCAACGTCGGCCAGTACCCATCGCCCCTGGCGGGCTTCCGGGTCTACACCAAGGGCTACCAGACGCCGGAGGACGACCGCCGGCTCTACGAGAAGGACCTGTTCACCGTCTCGGGCCTGCCCGAGGGCACCCGGGTCCGGGTCGCGGCGATGGACTCCTACGACGGCACCGTCTGGCGCGCGGCCAACGACTCCGGCGAGACCGAGGGTCCCGAGGACACCTTCCAGAAGATCAGCTCGACGCTGCGCAACCCGCTCGCCGACGGCAAGCAGGTGCGCGGGACGATCACGATCGGGGAGGACTTCGGCGGCGTCTGGGTGCCGCTGCCGACCGCGCTCACGCACATCTCGTTCGACGGCCCCGACTCCGACTCGTTCCGCTACAACCTGGCGACCTCCACCGGAGTCCTTCCGTCGGCGCTGAAGCCCGGAGACTCCTACTCCTTCACCGCCTCGGTCGCCGACGAGAAGGTCGGGAAGAAGAGCGAGACCTGGTCGGGTGGGTCGCCGATCGGCGACGAGGCTGCCCAGTTCCAGGCGCTCGCCGCCGAGTACGCCGGTGGTGGTGACTCACCGATCACCAACGCGCTGGCGGTGGCCTCGAAGCTGAAGGAGGAGGGCACCTACACCGACGGGGAGCCGCCGAATCAGCAGTACCCGGCCGGTCACACGCTGCGTCGCCTCGCCGACTTCACCGCCAAGGGCGGCCAGCTCGCCGGCAACGACGAGCAGTACGCCGCGCTGATGGCGATCCTGGCCAACCAGGTCGGCGTGCCGGCCCGCGTCGTCCTGGGTGCGGTCGTCGGCTCCGACGGTGTCGTCCAGGGCAAGGACATGCACGCCTGGGTCGAGCTGAGGATGTCGGACGGGTCCTGGGCCACCCTGGACTGGTCCGAGTTCATGAACACCGAGAAGCCGCCCGAGCAGAACGCTCCCCAGCCCGAGGAGCTCGTCACCGGCAAGGTCGTCCCGCCGCCGGCGCCCGTACGCCCGCCCGCGACCTCCGGCGACCCGCTGGACGAGTCGGTCAACCAGAAGGCCAACTCACGGCCCGACGGGTTCACGCTGCCCGGCTGGCTGGTCGCCGTCTTCACGTACGTCGGCATCCCGCTGCTGCTCATCGCCGCCGTGTGCGGGGCGATCATCGGCGCCAAGATCTGGCGGCGACATCGCCGGCGGACCCGAGGGACCCCAGTCGCCCGGCTCTCCGGCGGCTGGCGCGAGACGCTCGACCACGCCCGCGACTTCGGGGTCGGGGTGCCCGCCGGGGCCACCCGCCGCGAGCAGGCATCCACGCTGTCCGCGTCTCCGGGCATGGACGGTGCGCCGGGGCTGGCGCTGCTCACCGACACCACCATGTTCGGCGAGTCCGGGCCGCAGGACGACGAGGTCGAGGCGTTCTGGGAGCAGGTCGGGACGCTTCGCTCGTCGATCTCCGACTCACGCACCAGGTGGCAGCGGATCCGGGCAGCGATCAACCCGCTCTCGCTGGTGCCGGCTCGGCTGTTCCGGAAGCCCTGAGTCAGTCTCCGAGGCCGTAGTCCCTGATCGACTCCGCGGTGATGCGAAGGATCTCGCGTGACATCCCCCGCATCGGCGGGTCCACGTCCGTGAGCGCCTCGGCCGTGCCGCGGATCTCGACCATCCGCGGCTTCCACGGGTTGGTGGAGGCGAGATCGTCGACCACGAAGGCCACCTGAGGGTGCTTCTGGGCGTTCCGGAACTTCCGGGACCTACCCATCTGGTGGCCGCCGATCAGGATCCGGTGCTCCTCGTCGATCTTGAACCCGACGGGGTTGTTCTGCAGGCCGCCGTCGGGGGCCAGGGTCGCGAGCCTGCCGAGGAGTTGGCTGCGGAGGTAGCGGAGCTGGGTGTCGGTGAACCTCATGTCCCCAGCATCGGTGCTCAAGTCGAGTTGAGGTCAAGGGTCGGAGATAGCGGAAGGCGTACGTCCGGAACCCGGCCTAGCGTGAGCGGCATGACGATCGAGATGACTCCGGTCATGGACGAGACCGGCACGATGCTCAGCACCCTCGACCGCATCCGGCGTACGTTCGCCTGGAAGTGCGGCGGCCTCACCGACGAGCAGCTGCGCCAGCGCCTGGAGCCCTCCAGGATCACGCTCGGCTGGCTCCTCAAGCACCTCGCGTTCTGCGAGGACCACTACTTCACCGCGGTCCTCGCAGACGACGGCTACCCGGATGTCTGGGCGGCCTACGGACCGGACGAGGAGGGCTGGGACTGGAAGACCGAGAACGAGGACACCGTCGATGGGCTGATGGAGCTGTGGGAGGGTGCGGTCGCCAGGTCCCGCCGGTCGATCACCGAGGCCCTCGGCAGGAACGGGATGGACACGCTGGCGACCAACCCCGAGTGGCAGCTCGAGGCCAACGCCCGCCGCTACATCGCCGACATGATCGAGGAGTACGCCCGCCACACCGGCCACGCCGACCTGATCCGCGAGTCCATCGACGGCCTCGTCGGCGAGGACCCGCGGGACGCTGCCTGAGATGGCCGGGATCAGCGGCGCCACCGGATGGATCGGCATCAACCTGGCCTGTACCGACCCACCCGCACTCGCCACCTTCTACTCGGACCTGTTCGGCTGGGAGGTCACCAGCTCCGAACCGACGTACGCCACTGTCCTCATCCGTGATCCGTCGGGCAACGGGACGCACAGCAACCTCGCCTTCGAGCTCGACCGCCACTACCGGCCGCCGGTCTGGCCGAGCGAGCCCGACGCCCAGCAGCAGATGGTCCACCTGGACATCGGAGTCACCGACCTGGCCGCGGCGGTCGACGACGCCGCCGACCTGGGTGCGCAGCTCGCAGGCTTTCAGCCCCAGGACGACGTACGCGTCATGCTCGACCCCGAGGGTCACCCCTTCTGTCTCTACCTGGATCTCGACTAGTCCCCGAGGCCCATGAGCACAGGGGTCTAGCCCAGGGCGACCGTGAGGGCGAGGAGCATCGCGGGGTCGTCCAACCGGTCCCCGTACACATCGCGCAGCTGACCCATCCGGTAGCGGACGGTCTGGGGGTGGATGAAGAGGTCGGCGGCGACCTCGTCGCGCCGGCCCTGGTGGAGGAGCCAGGAGCGGAGGGTCTCGGTGAGCTTCTCGGCGGTGGCGGGGCGCAGGTCGGCCAACGGGGCGAGGACCTGGGCGCGCAGGTCCTCGCGGGCGTCGGTGTCGGCGGAGAGGACCAGCTCGACGAGGTGCTGCTCGGTGTCGGAGCCGAGGCCCGCGCTCTGGGCGCGGCGGGCGCGCTCGTAGGAGACCCGGGCCTCACGCCAGGGCTTGGCCGGCCCGGCGACCGATCGGCGACCCTCCAGCGCCTTCATCAGGGCTCGGCGCCGGCGACCGTGTGCGTCCGGGACGAGCAGCAGGGTGTGGTCGTCGAGGTCGCGCAGGTCGTCGTGCTCGAGGGTGCCCTGGTTGACCTTGGCGAGGATGGTGCCGACCTGGGAGTTGGGGACGAGCACGGCGGTCAGCGTGCTGGGCGGGGTCCACTCGGCCCGTACGGCCGCGTCGTCGAGCTCCTCCGGGGTCGTCTCGGCCAGCAGCTTGCGGGCGAGCCGCTCGCGCAGCTGCCGGCGTACGCGGCCGGTCGTGGCACGCTCGTCGGCGTGCCCGGCCGCCGAGGCCTCCGAGATCTCGTCGATCCAGGCGAAGACCAGCGCGGAGAACTCCACCAGCATCGCCGGCGCCATGCCGCCCTCGACGGCCTTGCCCGCGAGCTCTCGCCAGGCCACGCGGGCGCCGATGCGGTAGGCGGCCAGCAGGGCCTCCATGGTGCGCCCGCTCCTGGCTTCGCCGCGACCCAGGTCGTAGGCGCCCTGGAGGGCCGGCGGGGTCGCGGCCGAGACGTCGGCAGGAAGGCTCGCGCCCGACGCGAGCGAGAGGAAGCCACCCAGCGCCACCCCCACCGCGGTGCGGATGGTCTCGCCCATGTGTCCCGAGAGCGCGTCTTGGTAGGGAGGCACCTCGGCGATGATCGCGGCGACCACGTCCTCGCCGACCTGGGGGAGCACGGCGCGGATCGAGGCGACGACCTCAGGCGTCAGATGCACGTCATAGGACGAAAGAGCGGCCACATCTCGGGAACTTTTGTTCGTCACGTATAAATCCGCCTATCAGATTCACGTCGCTAACACAGGAGTTTACCTCGATTAAGTAGCACCATGGATACATGGCTGAGATCTCTACATCCCCCGCCCTGTTCGCCCCGGGCGAGGTCAGGCGACCCGCGCTGCGGGAGAGGCTCTCCCGCAAGGTCTGGGGAGTCGCCGAGAAGATCGCCACGCCTCTGGCCCCGGCCGACTACCTGGACATGTTCAACCCGCTCCGACCCGGCGCTGACCTGCGAGGACGCGTCGTCAAGGTCACTCCGGAGACCGCCGACGCGGCCACCATCGAGATCAAGCCGGGCGCCGACTGGAACGGCCACACCCCCGGTCAGTACGTCCGCGTGGGCGTCGACGTCAACGGCGTACGCCACTGGCGGGCCTACTCCCTGACCCACGGCCCCCGCAAGGACGGCCTCATCTCGATCACCGTCAAGGCCGTGCCCGACGGCAAGGTCTCCAGCCACCTGGTGCGCCGCCTGCGCCCCGGCAAGATCGTCCACCTCGAACAGGCCGCCGGCGACTTCGTCCTGCCCAGCGACCTGCGCGGCCACAAGTTCCTGATGGTCACCGCCGGCTCCGGCGTGACCCCGGTCATCGGGATGCTGCGCAACCTCTTCCCGGTCACCGACGAGGGCGTCGTCGAGCACCAGCGGCTCGACGTCACGGTCGTGCACGTCGCCCCCAGCCGCCCCGACTCGATCTTCATCCGCAACCTCGAGTCCCTCGCCGAGGCCGGCGCGATCCGCCTCGTCACCCGCTACACCGGCACCGAGGGCCGCATCGACATCGACACCCTCACCGAGCTCGTCCCCGACCTGAGGGAGCGCAAGGCGTACGCCTGTGGTCCCGCCGGTCTCCTCGACAACCTCCAGGCCTGGTACGACGAGGCGGGCCTGCCGCTCCAGACCGAGCAGTTCCGACTGGCCACCGTGGTGACCAGCGAGGGCGGCACCGTCGCCTTCACCGGCAAGACCGTCGACGCACCTGGTGACAAGCCGATCCTCGACGCCGCCGAAGAGGCCGGCGTCCTCATGCCGAGCGGCTGCCGTATGGGCATCTGCTTCGGCTGTGTGCTCCCGATGAAGGAGGGCGCCGTCCGCGACCTCCGCAACGGCGAGCTCACCGTCGCCCGCCCGGGTGAGACCGGCCCCGACGGGGTACCCATCCAGACCTGCATCTCTGCCGCCGCCGGCGAGTGCGTCATCGACCACCCTGCCTCTTGAGGCATCCCCCACAAGACGAGAGCGAGACCGCCATGACCATCGCACCTGATGCCCCGGCCTACACCGGCCCGATCGCCCACCTGACCCGCGACGACATCGAGCAGCTCGGTCGCGAGCTCGACGCCATCCGCCAAGAGGTCATCGACACCCGCGGTGAGCGGGACGCGGCCTACATCCACAAGGTCATCAAGGTCCAGCGCTCGCTGGAGCTCGGCTCCCGTGCCGTCCTGCTCGCGAGCATCTTCCCGCCGGCGTTCGTCGTCGGCACCGTCGGTCTCTCGATCGCCAAGATCCTGGACAACATGGAGATCGGCCACAACATCATGCACGGCCAGTGGGACTGGATGCGTGACCCGAAGATCCACTCCACCGTGTGGGAGTGGGACAACGCCTCGACGAGCGAGGGGTGGAAGCACTCCCACAACGAGCTGCACCACACCTACACGAACATCGTCGGCAAGGACAACGACCTCGGCTGGGGCATCATGCGCGTCGACGAGGAGCAGCGCTGGACCCCGTCGAGCCTGTTCCAGCCCGCGATGAACTTCATCAACATGTGCATCTTCGAGTACGGGATCGCGGCCTACGATCTCGAGCTCGGCCGGGTGATCCGGCAGAAGAAGAAGGGCCGACGGCCGACGGCCGAGTGGCAGATGGCGGCTAAGCGTACGGTCGCCAAGATCCGCCGCCAGGCGTTCAAGGACTACGTCGCCCACCCGCTCGTCTCGATGGTCACCCTGTCGGGCCCGACGACGCTGCTGGCCAACGTGATCGCCAACTTCACCCGCAACGTCTGGACCCACTCGGTGATCATGTGCGGTCACTTCCCCGAGGGCGTCGAGACCTTCGAGCTCAAGGACATCCCGGAGAACGAGACCCGCGGTGAGTGGTACGTCCGGCAGATGCTCGGCTCGGCCAACATCTCCGGCTCGAAGTTCCTGCACGTCATGTCCGGCAACCTGTCCCACCAGATCGAGCACCACATCTTCCCGGACCTGCCCTCGAACCGCTACGCCGAGATCGCCCCGAAGGTCCGCGCGCTCTTCGACAAGTACGACCTCAACTATCACACCGCGCCGATGCCGCAGCAGGTCGCTTCCGCGTGGCACAAGGTCGTGCGTCTCTCGCTGCCCAACGGCTTCCTCGAGTCCACCAACGTGCGCAACGCCCCCAAGCAGGTCGTCAAGCTGGTCAAGGCGGTCCGCGGCGACACCCGCACCCGTCGCCGCCTGCTGAAGGAGTTCGAGGCGGCCGGCGCCGCCTCTGTCGGCAAGGCCATCTGAGCCGATACGACGCGATGTCCTGAGCTTGTCGAAGGGGGACGTTCTGGTCGGTTGCCTGCGGGTACCGACCAGAACGTCCCGTCGTTTTCGTCAGGCGTCGTAGGCGCCTGAGGCGATATCGTCCATCAGGGTCGGGCCCGTCGGGGTCCAGTCGAGGGTCTCGCGGGTCTTCGCGGAGCTCGCCCAGGCGTCGAGCCCGAAGAAGGTGCTGAGCCAGCCGAAGTGGGCCTCCGCCTCTGCTGGGTCGATCGAGGCGGTCGGGAGTCCGAGGCGTCGGCCGATCGCCTCGGCGATGTCCCGGGTGGGGATGCCCTCCTCGGCCGCGGCGTGCGCGCGGAAGCCTGCCGGGGCCTTCTCCAGCGCGAGCCGGACCATCCGGGCGGCGTCGGCGCGGTGCACCGCGGGCCACCGGTTCAGACCCTCGCCGATGTAGCCCGAGACGCCGTGCTGCCGGGCGATCGAGGACAGCACCGCGACGAAGCCGTGGTCGCCGCCCTCGCCGTGGACCGAGGCCGCGAAGCGCAGTGCCACGGGGCGTACGCCTTTCTCGGCGTAGCCGAGCGCGAGGTTCTCGCTGCCGCCTCGCATCGAGTCGGGGCCGTGGTTGGGGTTGGCGTCGTCCTCGGTGAAGGCCCGCCCGGTGACGTCTCCAACCAGGCCGGAGGCGAGCAGGAAGGGCTTCTGGGTGCCCTCGATCGCGTCGAGCATCGCCTCGACCGTCGCGCGCTCGGTGTGGCCGGCGCCGGCGTAGTCGGTGAAGTCGTGCTTGAAGGCCAGGTGGATCACGCCGTCGGCGGCCTTGGCCGCGGCGGCCAGGGTCTCGGGGTCGTCGAGCGAGCCGCGGTGGACCTCGGCGCCTTTCGCCTCGAGGGCGGCGGCGCTGGCGTCGGAGCGGGCCAGGCCGGTGACGGCGTATCCGTTCGCGAGCAGCTCGTCGGTGACCGCCGAGCCGATCCAGCCCGAGGCGCCGGTGATGAAGATGCTGGTCATGCTTCCTCCTATGTCAGTTACTGACATCAACCGTAGCATGTGATGTCATGAACTGACATCACGCTAGGATGAGCCCATGGCGAGATGGGAACCGGACGCACGTGGTCGGATGCTGGCCGCTGCCCTCGACCTGTTCGCCGAGAAGGGCTACGACAAGACCACCGCAGGCGACATCGCCGCCCGCGCAGGCGTCACCGAGCGCACCTTCTTCCGCCACTTCGCCGACAAGCGTGAGGTGCTCTTCGCCAACCCGAACCCGCTCGACGAGGCGGTGGTCAAGGCGATCGCCGCCGCCGACGAGCAGGAGGGCCCGTTCCAGATGGTCCTCGACGGCGTACGTGACGCGGCGGTCGGGCTCGCCGAGGCACGCAGCCGCGAGCAGGCGGCCCAGCGCGCCCGGATCGTCGAGGCGACTCCTGCGCTCCAGGAGCGTGAGCTGCTCAAGATGGCCGCGATGACGACCGCCGCGCAGGTCGCGCTCGCCGAGCGGGGCGTCGGCGAGCCGACTGCGGCGCTGGCCGCCCACACTGCCGTTGCGGTCTTCCAGGCAGCCTTCTCCCGGTGGGTGTCCGGTGCCACCGACCTCGGTCTCCCCGAGTGCGTCGACGAGGCGGCCGCCGCGCTGCGCGACCTCCGCTAGTTCACACCTCGGTCACACCTGGACCACGGTGACGGATGTCGTATGGACATCACCCGCCGGGACCGGTAGACAACTAGGCACTATGGAGAACGAGTTGATTCCCGGAGCTGCGTCGCCGACCGCGGTGCGCAGCTATGTGACCGCCAACAAGCCGAACCCGTCGGCGCTCGCCGAGGGTCTGTGGGTGCTGCCGCCCGACGTGCTCTCCAGTGGTGACCGCGCGGTCCTCTTCGACCAGTACAAGCTCTACGTCGCCGAGGCCGAGCGGCTCAGCGTGCGGCGTACGCTCACCAGCGCGTTCCTGCTGGTCCTCAACGTCGGGCTCCTGGTCGCGGGCACGGCGCTCGTGGCCAGCGCGCCCGAACGGCCCTGGATCTTCACGGTCGCCCTGATCGCCGCCCTCGGCTCGTGCCTCGGCTGGTTCTGGATCATCCGCTCCTACCGGCAGATGGCGAGTGGGAAGTACTCCGTCATCTCCCACCTCGAGAAGCAGCTCCCCGCGGCCCCCGGTGTCGCGGAGTGGTCGGCCGTCGGCCTCGGTCGCGACAGCTCGCGCTACCTGCCGATGAGCAACGTCGAGGTCTGGGCGCCCGCGCTCTTCGGGTTCTGCCACCTCGCGACGTACGCCCTGCTCTACCTGCCATAAACGCTGGTTGAGCCGCCGGAGCCGCTAGGCGGAGGCGTGTCGAAACCAACACCTCACGCGAGCGTACGAACCTTCAGCGCCGTCTCCCCGTCCGGCCCGACGGCGTAGGCGACTCCGTCGGGCCGCTCGCTGATCGCCTCGACCAGCTCGCCGTCGCGCCACAGCAAGGCGACGCCGTCATCGGCCGCGTAGCCGGCCGGCAGCGCCCCGGAGCCGACGAACCGGACGTACGTCTCGCGCCGGTCCTCCTCGCCGAGGTAGTGCGGGCAGAACGAGCCGGGGAGGAAGCCCAGTCCGTCGGGGAGCGGCGCGGTGGGGCCGAAGGAGTCGGTCGAGGACGCCCCGTACCAGCAGTTGGCCCCGGCCGAGATGCCCGCCAGGATCGTCCCGCCGGCGGCGGCCTTCTCCAGCAGAGCGGGCAGGCCGTGCAGGCGCCACACCGCGAGCAGGTTGGCGGTGGAGCCGCCGCCGACGTAGACGATGTCCTGGTCGAGCAGCTGCTCGAGGTCGTCGATCGGGAGGGCGTGGCCCTCGGGTGCCTTGTTGAAGAGTGACAGCACCTTCGCCTCGGAGCGGTCGGCGTACGCGGCGAGGAACTTGTCGTGATAGGTGTCCGCGTCCCCGCTCGCGGTGCCGATGAAGCAGACCTTGGGCCGCTCCTTGCCGGTCAGCCGGTCGAGCTCGGCATCGATGGGCGAGACGTCCCGCCCGTGCACCTCCGGCATCGAGAAGCCGCCACCGCCCATGGTCAGGATCGTTCCGCGCATGGCGTGAGTGTAGGGACAAGGAAGGCCCCGCCGGAAAGTAGTTTCCGGCGGGGCCCTCGAGTGGTGCTGGGTGCTTACCTGACCTTGACGGTCACCGTCTCGGTGATCGCCTCGTTGTTCCGGTCACCCGAGTAGACCACCTTGTAGGTGTGGGTGCCTCGCCAGGCGCGGAAGGTCGCCTCTTCGTGCTTGAGACGGAACCGGCCGATCCGGTGACCCTTCTCGTAGACGACGACCTCGCCCGAGGCGCGCTCGCCGTCGACGGTGATCTCGACCTTGCCGTGCTTGGGTGAGGTGGCGGAGATCTCCGGGACCGCCTTCTCGGTGCAGTAGCTCACCGAGACGTTGTCGACGGCCCAGCCCTCGACGCCGTTGCAGCCGTCGCGAGCCATGTCGAAGCGGAACTTCACCTTGTCCCCGGCGTCGGCGACCGCATCGAGATCGATGATCGTCGTGCCCCACTGGCCGGTGAACTTGCCGCCGTCGGTGCCCGTCCAGGCAGCCTCGCCCTGGAGGTAGCCGCTTCCGTCGGCCATCGTGGCGCCCGGTGCGTTGAAGAGGTACGCAGCCTGGTCGACGAGCGCGAAGTCGCCGCCGTTGACCGACACCTTGACGTTGCCGCCGTCCCACGTCGACTCGGTGCGTACCGAGTGGTCGAACGTGAAGCGAGGAGTCAGACCCTTGGGCACGGTGATCTCCGGCGAGATCAGGCCGTTGCGGCTGGTGATGTCACCGGCCGGGTCACCGCACTGGCCCTCGACGGGGTCGGGGCCCCATGCCGCCTTCGTCTCGTTGCCCTCGACGTCGCTCAAGGTCTCCCAGGGGTAGTCGTTGCCGGCGACCAGCGCCTCGGCGTCCTGGGTCCAACCGGTCAGGCCGTCCTCGAAGTCCTCCGTGTAGGTGGTGACCTCGTTGGTGCCCTCGCCACACAGCGCGGGGGTGTTCGGGTCGAGCATCGGACCGAAGTTGCACTGGACCGGCTCGGTGGTGAGCTCGGTGGCAGTGTTGGCCGCCACGACCGACAAGCAGTCCGTGGCAGTGATCGGCTCCAGCGCCGGAGCCTCGGCCTCGCCGCCCGGGGTCTCGCCGCCGCCGGTCTGCGGGGTCGAGGTGCCCAGGGTGAGCTTCTTGAGCGTGGTCACTCCGGTCAGGTCGGCGCACGAGGAGACCATCGCCTGGGCGTACTCGGGGAAGCCCGAGGTCGGCGTCAGGTAGTTGGTCTGGGCGTGCCAGATCAGGTTGGCAGCCTTGTCCAGACCGATGCCTGCCACGGTGGCGCCGTTGGAGGAGCCGCCGTCGACGAGCAGGGCGTAGTGGTGGTTGATGACACCGGAGTTGGTGTGTACGCCGCCGGAGTCGGTGGCGCCGTCGCAGTGGTACTCCTCGTCGGAGACCTTGGCCGGGTCGCCGTAGCAGTTCGGGTTCCACATGTCGCGGATCGCGCCGCCGAAGGCGGTCGAGTCCTCACCCATCAGCCAGCGTACGGACTCGTCCTTGGACTCGGTCGAGGCGTCCTTGATGGTGATGTTGACCGGGGCGGTGGCGTTCTTGATCTTCTGGCCGGTGGCGTAGTCGGTCGTCGCGCCGTAGATGTCGGCGTTGCCGGCGATCGAACCGATCGGCTGGCCCTCCAGGAAGCCGATCACGATGCCCTCTGCGCCGGCGGCGGACGCGTTGGCGACCTTCTGGGTGAAGGCGCAGACGCCGCGGTCGACGAAGACGAACTTGCCGGCGATGTCGGCGGCGTTGGTGAAGGCGCCACAGCCGTTGGTCGGGCTGCCGTCCGCGGGGTCGTCCTGGCCCACGACGATGTCGGAGGTCACGCCCGCGGTCGGGAAGACCGGGCCGAAGCTGGCCGCGGCGGCCGGGCAGGCGCCCGCGACGTCTGCGGGGGAGTTGATCGTCAGCTCGATCGCGCCACGCGTCGACGAGGAGCAGTGGCCGTCCGTACGGGCCACGTCGTCGGTGGTGTTCTCACGCGCGTTGATGAAGTCGACCGTGTTGCCCCACATGTCGGAGTACGCCTCGTTGAGCGCGCCCGGCTGCCACTGGTAGATCAGGCCGGAGGTGTACTCGGTGTAGGCGTGGCCCCACTCGTGCGCCACCACGTCGTCCGAGGTGACCCCGGAGCAGTAGTTGGTGGTCGCGCCGTTCCAGTTCGCGTTCGGGCACGAGATCGCCGGGTCGTTGTTGACCGTGACCATCTTCGCGCCGTTGCCGTCGTAGGAGTCGCGGCCGAAGGTGTTCTTGTAGAGCCAGTAGGACTCGCCGGTGGTGGCGACCTCGTTGGCCTGGTCCTGGTCGAGCGTGCCCGGGAAGGCGTCGTTCTCGTTCCAGACGGTCGCGTCGTCGCCGGTGTCGGGGGTGTTGTGCTTCTCGACCAGTTCGCGGTCGGTGGCCGAGTGGAGCATCGAGTAGCGGTTGACCGGCTTGCCGCTGGCGGCGTCGAGCACGATGGTCTCGCGCACGGTGGACTGGTTGGACACCTCGATCACCCAGGCGAGCAGGCTCTTGCCGCTCACGCCCTGGGCCGCGCCCATGCGGTAGATGTTGAGGTCGGCCTTGACGACCTCGACGCCGGTGGTGTCGACGGTGCTGTCGGTGTGGGCATCGGCCGGCTTCGACTTCACCAGCTCGAGCGCCTTGGCGGAGGCCTTCTCCTTCGACCACTTCGGCGTCGTGCTGAGGTCGAGGTTCGGGGCGGCGAAGCCGTTGACCGAGGTCAGGTCGCCGGACTTGTCGACGTGGGCCTTCAGGACGCCACCGAAGACCGGCACGTCGTTGTAGGCCTGCTCGAACTCGACCGTCCACCCGGCCGGGGTGGTGCTGACCTTCGACTGGTCGAGCTGGCCGGCCTCGGCACCGAAGACCGGGGCGTACTTGTCGAGATACTCGCGCGCCTTCTCGGCCGCCTCCGACTTGCTGTCGGCGGCGACGCCGGGCAGCAGGTCGCCCTTGGTGGACGCGTAGCCGATCAGGCCGGTGGCGCCCTCCTTCTTGAGCGTCACGGTCTGATCGGCATCTGCCTTGAGCTGGTCGATGCCGCTGGGATCCGGTTTCGCGGCGACCGCGGCGACCGGTGTGATCACCAGGCCGGCCGCGACGAGCGCAAGGCTGATTCCTTGCTTTCCGAGCTTCACGGGTTGCTCCTCTCGGGGTTCCGCCGCGTCGAGTCGCGGCGATTTCGCATCGTAGAGAGATTTGCGATGAAGAGGGGTGCAAACACGAATCCCGAGTCCGAAACGATTCCCCTTCGGGAGAATCTCAGGGGAGCTCCTCAGGGGAGATCTAAGGTAGTTTCCCGATGTGCGGGCCTACCTCAGGCGCAGATTCTCGAGTGGTGCCCTTGGAGATCATCCCGCCTTTGTACGCCGCCGGCCTTCCGTGCCACGGAGACGACTCTGCGTTGTGGTTCTCAGAGTCCCCCGCCGCCCTCGAGGTGGCCAAAGACCGCTGCCTCGACTGCCCGGTGATGCGTGAGTGTCTCTCCGGTGCTCTGGCCCGCTCCGAGCCGTGGGGCGTCTGGGGCGGCGAGATCGTCGAGCGCGGCCAGGTGGTCTCCCACAAGCGCGGCCGTGGCCGACCCCGCCGCCAGGCCGCCTAGGCGTGCGCTGACTCCATCCCCAGGCTCTCGGCGAGCTTCGCGACCTGGTCTGGTGCTGCGTACGCCTCGATCTCGGTGATCTTGCCGTCGACGACCGTAAAGGCCATGACGCTGTAGAGCTTCCCGTGGAAGGTGATCGCGACGCCGGCGGAGCCGTTGACCAGGGCGGCGTGGGTGACACGGTCGGCGTGCGCGTACATGACGGCGTTGCCCGCCACCTTCGCGGCGCCGCGGTAGGTGGTGATCCCGGAGCCGATGTCGGCGTGCAGGACGACGTCGGGGTGGAGGGCGCCGATCAGCCGGTCCAGGTCGCCGTCCTGGGCGGCGGCGAAGAACGCGTCGACGACCTCGCGCTGCGCGGTGACCGCCCGTTCTGGCGTACGTCCTCGGACCCTGCGCCGCGCGCGGCTCGCGAGCTGACGCGTCGAGTCCGAGGACCGGTCGAGCATCGTCGCGATCTCGTCGAAGGGCACGGCGAAGAGATCGTGGAGCACGAAGGCCAGCCGCTCGTCCGGGGAGAGCTGGTCGAGAACGACGAGGAGGGCGATGCTGACCGAGTCGGCGAGCATCGCGCGCTCGGCCGGGTCCTGGGTGGTGCCGTCGTCGAGCACGATCGTGGGTTCGGGCAGTCGATCTTCGAGCGGCTGTTCGCCGCGGGTCTTGCGCGAGCGGAGCATGTTGAGCGAGACGCGGGCCACCACCGTGGTCAGCCAGGCGCCGATGTTGTCGATCTCGTCGGCCTCGCTCCGGCTCAGCCGGAGCCAGGCGTCCTGCACGGCGTCCTCGGCCTCGGAGGTCGATCCGAGCATCCGGTACGCCACCCCGAACAGGTGCCGCCGCTCCTCCTCGAAACGCTCGGCCAGCCACTCCTGCTGCATCATCGGTCCTCTCGATCGGGGCAATCTTCCTTCACGGACCCGACCCGCGAAGCAGACCAGATGTGACAGGTTCACGGAAAGAATTCTTCTTTCCCGGATCTGTCACACCTTTCCGCCCAGCCGGGTCGGGGATGACATGAGCAACCGAATGAAGAACCCCGCCACCGTCATCCCGCAGGCCTACAAGGGCATCGGCAACCTCCTGGCCGCAGTGGCCGACGGGGGCCTTCCCGAGACCACCACCGAGCTGATCGCGATGCGCGTCAGCTCCCTCAACGGCTGCGCGGCCTGTCTCCAGGGTCACGCTGTCCGCGTCGAGGAGGTCGGCCTCCCGATCGAGAAGATCGTCGGCCTCGCCGCGTTCCGCGAGTCGCCGTTCTTCAGCGAGGCCGAGAAGGCGGCCCTCGCCCTCGCCGACGCCGTCACCCGTCTCGCCGACTCCGAGGAGGCAGTCTCCGACGAGCTCTGGCGCGAGGTCACCAAGCACTACGACGAGAAGCAGACCGCCGCCCTGATCCTCTGCATCGCCACCCACAACCTGTTCAACCGGGTCAACGTGACGGTGCGTGAGGACGCTGAGCACCCGTTCTGGACCAACTAGGAGGTCAGGCCAGGGCGGCCGAGACGACCGCCTTGGCCTCCTCCTGCACCTCGGCCAGGTGGTCCGGCCCGCGGAACGACTCGGCGTAGATCTTGTAGACGTCCTCGGTCCCCGACGGTCGGGCCGCGAACCAGGCGGACTCGGTGGTCACCTTCAGCCCGCCGATGGCCGCGCCGTTGCCGGGCGCCTCGGTGAGCTTGGCGGTGATCTCCTCGCCGGCCAGGCTCGTCGCGGTCACGGCTTCGGGGGAGAGGCCGGCGAGCTTCGCCTTCTCCTCGCGTGAGGCGGGGGCGTCGATCCGGGCGTACGCCGGCTCGCCGTCGCCCCCAGGATTCAGCTCGGCGACCAGCTCGGCATAGCGCTGCGACGGCGACTTCCCGGTGCGCGCCAGGATCTCGGAGGCGAGCAGGGCGAGGATGATGCCGTCCTTGTCGGTGGTCCACACGGTGCCGTCGAAGCGCAGGAACGAGGCGCCGGCCGACTCCTCGCCGCCGAAGCCGAACGAGCCGTCGATCAGCCCCGGCACGAACCACTTGAACCCGACCGGGACCTCGACCAGCGGCTTGTCCAGCGAGGTTGCGACCCGGTCGATCATCGAGGACGAGACCAGGGTCTTGCCGATCCGCGCGGTCGCCGGCCAGCCCGGGCGCGCGCCGCCGAAGAGGTGGTCGATCGCGACCGCGAGGAAGTGGTTGGGGTTCATCAGCCCGGCATCGCGGGTGACGATCCCGTGCCGGTCGGAGTCGGCGTCGTTGCCGGTGGCGATGTCGAACTCCGGGGTGCTCTCCAGGAAACGCACCAGCTCGGCCATCGCGCTGGGGGAGGAGCAGTCCATCCGGATCTTGCCGTCCCAGTCCAACGGCATGAACCGCCAGGTCGGGTCGATCAGCTCGTTGACCACGTTGAGGTCGATCTTGTGCCGCTCGGCGATCTCGCCCCAGTAGGCGACCGAGGCGCCGCCCAGCGGATCGGCGGCGATCCGCACCCCGGCATCGCGGATGGCGGCCAGGTCGACCACGTGGGGCAGGTCGTCGACGTAGGTGCCCAGGAAGTCGTACGCCTCGGCCTTCCGCCGCGCGGCGGCGAACGGCACCCGCTTGACGCCGGTGAGCCCGGCCCGGATCAGCTCGTTGGCGCGGGCGGCGATCACCTTGGTGGCGTCGGAGTCCGCGGGGCCGCCGTGGGGCGGGTTGTACTTGAAGCCGCCGTCGGAGGGCGGGTTGTGCGACGGGGTGACGACGATCCCGTCGGCCAGACCGGAGCCCGACAGCCGGCCCGCGTTGGCGCGAAGGATCGCGTGCGAGACCGCCGGCGTCGGCGTGTAGCCGTCGCGGTCGTCCACCAGGACGCGTACGTCATTGGCGACCAGCACCTCCAGCGCGCTCGCCCACGCGGGCTCGGAGAGGCCGTGGGTGTCGCGCCCGATGAACAGTGGCCCATCGATGCCCTGCGAGGTCCGGTAGTCGACGATCGCCTGGGTCGTGGCCAGGATGTGCGTCTCGTTGAAGGCCGACCTGAGCGAGGACCCACGATGCCCCGAGGTGCCGAAGACGACCTGCTGGGCTGGATCCTCCGGGTCCGGCTGCAGGTTGTAGTAGGAGGCGACCAGGTGAGGTACGTCGACCAGGTCGGCGGGCGTAGCGAGCGTTCCAGCGCGTGGGTCAGCCATGTGCCCCATCATGCCTACTCCCCCGTAATGTTCTCCCCATGCCCCTCGTCACCACCGAAATCAACGACGGCATCGCCCAGGTGCGTCTCAACCGCCCGGACAAGCTCAACGCGCTGACCCTCGAGCTGCTCCAGGAGCTGGTCGACACCGCCAAGGTGCTCGGCAAGAACCACGACCTGCGCGCCGTGGTCATCGCCGGTGAGGGGGACGCGTTCACCGCCGGTCTCGACTTCGCCTCGGTCCTGCGTGACCCGAAGAAGATCGTCGGCGCGTTCGTGCCGGTGCCCTTCCGCGGCACCAACCTCTTCCAGGAGTCGGTGTGGGCCTGGCGCCGGCTGCCGGTCCCGGTGATCGCGGCCGTCCACGGTCACTGCCTCGGCGGTGGCGTACAGATCGCGCTCGGCGCCGACTTCCGCATCGCCGAGCCCGACTCGCAGTGGTCGGTCCTCGAGGGCAAGTGGGGCATCATCCCCGACATGACCGGCATCCGGTCCCTCTCCGAGGTTGTCGGCATCGACACCGCCAAGAAGCTCACGATGACCGCCGAGCAGTTCTCCGGCGAGCGCGCCTACGAGCTCGGCCTGGTCACCGAGCTCTCCGCCGACCCGGTGGCGACCGCGACCGCCTTCGCCCGCAAGCTCTCCGAGCGTTCCCCCGACCAGCTCGCCGCCGCCAAGCGTCTCTTCAACGACACCTGGTACGCCCCCATCAAGCGCACCTTCTCCCGCGAGCGCATCGAGCAGCTCCGCCTCCTCTTCGGCGAGAACACCAAGATCGCCCGCGAGGCCGCCTTCAAGCGCGAGAAGCCGACCTACAAGCCCCGCCGCTGACCCTCCTCCGCCGAGGCGTCACCCGCGTCGGCCGAAGCGTCACCCCGGTCGGCCGAAGCGTCACTCGCGTCGACCGAGGCGTCATCCGATGCCTTCTCGGCCGACGTACGTGACGCCTCGACCGACGTACCTGACGTCTCGGCGTGCTTGCGGCGACGCTTGATCTCGCCCTGGGCCAGGACGAAGGCGAGGATGATGGGCCAGACGTACTTCAGGTGGTTGGCGACCCACTTCACCCATTCGGGAACCTGTACGTTCGGCAGGTCCGGCCACGGGATCGACGGCCACGGGATGCTGGGGAGGTCGGGGAGCGGCAGGTCGGGGAGGTCCGGAAGGTTCGGGAGCGGGAGGTCGATGTCCGGGAGCGAGATCCGGGCGACGATCCACGCGACGACCATCGCCGCGACGATGCCGCCGACCACGCCCGCGGCTCCGCCGAGGGTCTCGATGAGCGCATAGCGCTTGGGATGGTCGATCACCCGGCGTTCGTACGCAGCGGCCCGTGACCCCGGCTCGGGTGTGAGGTCGACGCCGCCGATGCCGGCCAGCCCGGCCAGATCCTCGCCGGGCGCGAAGTAGGTCGCCCGCCGCGGGGTGCCGAGGCCGGAGTGGATCACGAGCAGGGCGCCCTGCTCCTTGCTCTCCAGCCGGGCCCGGTCGTCGGAGGTCTTCTTGGTGAGGACCTCCTCGCCGTCGACGGTCCACACGAACGTACGGATGATCTCGCCGGTCACCTCGAGATGATGGGTGATGCCGGAGATCGTCCGCGACCAGATCTGGACCTTCTTGCTCACCCTGAAGAATCTATGAGAGGTGAGACCGGGGCGGCATCGGTCGCAGGTAGCGACCGGAGTCCGACTTTGGTCAGGGGTAGGCGATACCCGTGGTCTGCTCGGAGAGCTCCCACAGCGCCCGGGCCGCCTCCGGGTCGTGCGCCAGCCGGGTCGCTGCGACCGGCTTCGGCGCGCCGCGAGCCTCGAAGGCGTCCCCGGGCCCGACGTACGTCCCGGGCTCCAGTCCCGGGTAGGTCGCCGCCATCAGCGCAGGCCAGGCACCCGCTTCGGGAGTCTGGGCCATGGCATGGACGGCGGCCTCGCTGATGCTCGCGATCGGCGCGATCAGCCTCCTGGACGTGCCGTTCGCCATGAGACGGGTCGAGGCGAGCCCCGGGTGGGCGGCGTAGGCGGCGATGGGAAGCCCCGCCTTCTCCAGGCGCCGCTGGAGCTCGAAGGTGAAGAGCAGGTTGGCGAGCTTGGACTGCGAGTAGACGTTCCAGGGCGAATACCGCCCGACCTGCACTGTCGGGAAGCCGAGCGGCGCCTTGCGGGCCAGCTTGTGCATCATGCTCGACACAGTCACGATCCGTCCCTCGCCGCTCTCGGACAGCGGCTCGAGCAGCAGCCCGGTCAGCAGGAACGGCCCGAAGTGGTTGGTCGCCATCTGCAGGTCGAGGTCGTCCACGGTCCGCGACTGCGGCGTCGCCATCACGCCCGCGTTGTTGACCAGCAGGTGCAGCGGGCCGCCGCCGTCGAAGGTCGCCGCCGCGATCGCCTCGGCGCCGGCCCGCACCGCCTGGAGCGAGGAGAGATCGAGCGCGACCCGGTCCAGCCTGGCGCCCGGCACCTCCTCGGCCAACGCGGCGGCGGCCGCGTCGAGCTTCTCCCAGGACCGCCCCGCGAGGACCACGCGCGCCCCCGCGGCAGCGAGGCCGCGCGCGGTGAAGTAGCCGATCCCGCCCAGCGTCGGTCCGGTCACCACGGCGTTCTTGCCGGTCAGGTCAGGAATGTCGGAGGTCGTCCACGGCATGCGGCCACACTAGGCGGCCCGTCAACACATTGACTGGATTTGACTATGGCCAGATTTGAAGGGCGGCCCGCCCGATCAGCCCAGCCCACCCACTGCGAGCCCGCCGGCGATCGCGAGCATCGTGCACCCGATGAGACTGTCGAGAACCTGCCACGCACGCCGGCTGGCGAGCAGCGGCCCGAGGAGCCGGGCACCGTAGCCGAGACCGGCGAACCAGATGATGCTGGCCAGGCAGCCGCCGACGGCGAACCCCCATCGCGCCGAGCCGTAGGTCGCCGCGATCGACCCGTGGAGCACAAGTGTGTCGATGTAAACATGCGGGTTGAGCCAGGTGAAGGCGGCGGCCTTGGCGAGCACCCGGGGGAGTGCCTCGCGGGGAGCATCGGCGGCATCCATCCCCGAGGGCCGCAGCGCCCGCCGGAACGACCCGATGCCGTACCAGCCGAGGAACGCCACCCCGAGCCAGCGCAGCACCTCCACCACCCACCCGGCACTCTCGACGACCGCCCCCATGCCGGCGACCCCGGCGCAGATGAGAAGGAGGTCGGAGACCGCACACACGGCCACCACGGCGAGCACGTGCGAGCGGAGGACGCCTTGCCGCAGGACGTACGCGTTCTGGGACCCGATGGCGATGATGAGGCTGAGCCCGGTGAGGAGCCCGGCGAGGCTTGCGTTGATCACGACGACGACGCTAAGCCGTGGCACCTCTTCAGACCAGCGAAAGAATCTAACCGAAGATAAGCCATACTTAACCGATGCCCGCCCTCGACCCGACCCAGCTCGAGACCCTCGTCGTGATCGCCGAGGAAGGCACCTTCGACGCCGCGGCGAGACGACTCCACATCACTCCGAGCGCCGTCAGCCAGCGGATCCGGGCGCTCGAGCGCGCGGCCGGGCAGGTGCTGGTGCGGCGTACGACTCCCTGCACCCCCACCGAGGCCGGCGAGCCTCTGATCAGGCATGGCCGGCAGCTCCGCCTGCTGCTCACCGAAGCCGCCGCGACCCTCAGCACGGACGAGACCAGCGACAACACCGTCGTAGACCTCTCGATCGTGGTCAACGCGGACACCCTCGCGACCTGGTTCCGCCCGGTCCTCGACGAGGTGGCGACCTGGGATCGGACGGCGCTGCGGATCACCGTTGAGGATCAGGGCTACTCGGCCGACGCGCTACGCCGCGGCGAGGTCCTCGCCGCGGTCACCAGCGAGCCGCGACCGGTCCAGGGTTGCACCGCCGAGCCCCTGGGAAGGCTCCGCTACACCCCCGGCGCGACCCCGGCGCTCGTCGAGCGCTACCGCAAGGGCAGAGGCATCGACTGGAGCGCGATCCCGATGATCGTCTACAACGAGAAGGATCACCTCCAGGACGAGGTGCTGGCGGCGCACGGCGCGACCCGGCCGCCGGTGATCCACCGCGTCCCGAGCAGCCATGACTTCCACGAGGCCATCAGGCGCGGCCTCGGCTGGGGCATGCTCCTCGACGCCCAGGCCGAGGCCGACCTCGCAACCAGGACGACGATCCCGCTCCCGGGCGCGAAGCCGATCGACGTCCAGCTCTTCTGGCAGCGCTGGCGCCTCGACTCTGTCGCTCTCGATGACCTGAGCGAAGCCGTACGCCGAGCCGCCCGCGACCAGCTACGCTCGACGCGTCGTCGCTGATCGGGTCAGGCCCGGCCGCCGGGGTGGCCGGATCCGAACTGCTGGCCGTGAGGCGCGCCCTGGATGGGCTGGCCGGCCGGCGGGTAGTGCCCCTGTGACGGAGGGCCCGGAGGGTAGGCCCCCTGAGGACCGCCGCCGTAGGGACCGGCGTCGTACTGGCGGTGCTCGACGGCGGTGGTGTGCTGGGACCGGCTCACCGACAGCAGCACGCCGATCACGATCGCGAGGCCGCCGGCGATCACGAAGATCCAGCCCAGCGGCTCGCTCGCGATCGCGTTGGCGAGCTCGTCGGGCAGATCCACGGCGCTGGTGAGCAGGATGAGTCCGAGGACCAGCAGGATGATCCCTAGGCCGATGGTCATGACAGAACTCCAGAGGTTGGGGGTGGCGCGCCACGCTACCCAGCCGGTTCAGGCCCCCATACCGTCCCCCGCATCACGACCCGCCGCAGGTCAGCCCGTACCCCGCGCCCCGGCCACCCCGCGCGCCGCGACCCCGAGCAGCACCAGCAGGAGCGCGCCGAAGGCGAGCATCGCCGGCTCGGTCGCGACGTACTGCACCAGGATCCCCAGCAGCACCACCGGCACCGTGATCCCGAGATAGGCCATCAGGAAGAGCCCGGCCAGCGCCTCGCCACGGCTGTTCGCCGGTGCCACCGAGATCACGGTGGCGACCGCCGCCTTGAAGGACATCCCCGATCCGGCCCCGGTGACGACGGCCCCGACGACCAGGATCCAGAACGTGCCGGACAGCAGCGCGCCGACCACGAGAAGCAGTCCGGCGGTCAGCGCGACCAGCCCGACGACGTACAGCCGACGGCGCGGCCAGCCTCCGGCGAGCACCTGGAAGAGCGCCGCGGCCCCGAAGATGGAGAACCCGACCACGCCCGCGACGGCGTGCGAGTGGAGACCGAGGTCGTTGGCCAGGAACGACGGCACCAGCGAGGTGAAGAAGCCGAACATCGCGAACGCCACGAAGCTCGCCATCCCCGCGGCGAAGTACGCGCCGCGCGCGTCGGCCGGCACCCGCACCCGCTGCGGCCGGTAGGTCCACCCCGGCTGGTCGGTGTCGACCGTCTCCGGCGCCGCCACCACCGCGAGCAGACCGAGCACCATCAGGAACGCGAAGACCGCGTACGGCGTGTAGAGCGGTCGCGGCGCCCACTCGGCCAGGGCGCCGGCGATCAGCGGCCCCAGCCCCAGGCCGCCGATGTTTGCCGCGGTCGCGACCACCTCGGCCCGGGTCGCCGGCGCCTCCGGGCGGGCGGACCGGTGCAGCTCGGCGAGATGTGCCGTCGCGGTCGCGGTCAGCATCCCGACGCCGAGCCCGGACAGCAGTCGCGCCAGCAGCAGCCAGCCCAGCTCATGGGTCGAGAGGAAGATCAGCGCGGAGAGCACGTTGAGCAGCACCGCCGGCGCCACCACCCGCCGTCGCCCGAACCGGTCCGAGAGGTGGCCGGCGAGGAAGAGCGAGATCGCCACCCCGGCGCCGTACGTCGCGAACACCAGGGTGATCACGAACGAGCTCCACCCCTGCTCGTCGACGTAGAAGACGTAGAGCGGCGCGGGCGCGGCCGCGAAGCCCATCGTCACCGCGAACAGGAACGCCACCGACCAGAACCCGCGCGAGTGATGAACGGAGCTCGTACGAATCCGGGACTCGGTCACAGAGGTCACGTGACTCATCAACCACTCCCGGTGCCCAACTCATTCCGGGCGACGAAATGCACCGCGGCCCGCCCGGAGAACCGGGCGGGCCGCAGCGTACGAGCGGATCAGAACCTGTGGATCAACCTCAGAAGGCCGACTCGGGCAGATCCATGATCGAGTTGTCGATCGCCTCGGCGATCGCCCGCTCAGCGGTCAGCTTGGGCAGGTTGTAGGAGGCGAAGAACTTCGCGGCGGCGACCTTGCCGGTGTAGAAGTCCTTGTCCTTGCCCGGGTCACCCGCGAGGGCGGCGAGGGCGATCTCGGCCTGGCGCAGCAGCAGCCACGCGACCACGACGTCGCCGACGGCGAGCAGCAGGCGCGAGGTGTTCTGGGCGACCTTGTAGATGTTGCTGATCTCCTCCTGGGAGGCCATCAGGTCGTTGAACATGTGGCCGACGATCGCGTTGACGTCCTCGAGCGCGGTCGCGAGCAGGGCACGCGACTCCTTGAGCTCGGCGGAGCCCTCGTTGTCGAGGAAGGCCTGGATCTCGCCGGCGATCTGGCCGAGCGCGGCGCCCTGGTTCTTCACGATTTTGCGGAAGAAGAAGTCCTGGCCCTGGATCGCGGTGGTGCCCTCGTAGATCGAGTCGATCTTGGCGTCGCGGACGTACTGCTCGATCGGGTACTCCTGCAGGAAGCCCGACCCACCGAAGGTCTGCAGCGACTCGGTGCCGAGAAGCACCCAGGCGCGCTCGGAGCCGTAGCCCTTGACGATCGGCAGCAGCAGGTCGTTGACCGCGGCGGCCAGCTTGTGCTCGTCGGAGCCGTCCTCGGTGAGGACGACCTTCTCCTGCCACGAGGTCGTGTAGTAGACCAGCGCGCGCATGCCCTCGGCGAACGACTTCTGCACCAGCAGCGAGCGGCGTACGTCGGGGTGGTGGGTGATCGTGACGCGCGGGTCCGTCTTCGCGGCGGCGACGAGGTCGGCGCCCTGGACGCGGGTCTTGGCGTACTCGAGCGCGTTCAGGTAGCCGGTCGAGAGGGTCGCGATGGCCTTGGTGCCGACCATCATCCGAGCGTTCTCGATGACGTCGAACATCTGACGGATGCCGTCGTGCACCTCGCCGAGCAGCCAGCCCTGAGCGGCCTCGCCGCCGCCGACCTGCGGATCGCCGAAGGTGAGCTCGCAGGTGTTGGACACCTTGATGCCCATCTTGTGCTCGACGTTGGTGACGTACGCACCGTTGCGCTCGCCGGTGAGCTCACCGGTCTCGTGGTCGAAGTGGTACTTCGGCACGAGGAAGAGGGAGAGGCCCTTGGTGCCCGGGCCGCCGACGCCCTCGACGCCCTTCGGGCGGGCGAGGACGAGGTGCATGATGTTCTCCTGCAGATCCGACTCGGCGCTGGTGATGAAGCGCTTGACGCCGGTGATGTTCCAGGAGCCGTCCTCGTTGGGCGTGGCGAAGGTCTTGCCGGCGCCGACGTCGGAGCCCGCGTCGGGCTCGGTCAGCACCATGGTGGAGCCCCAGAGGCGCTCGACCATGATCTTGGCGATCTGCTTGTCGCGGTCGTTGCCGTTCTCGAAGACGACCTTCGAGAAGAACGGGCCGGCGGCGTACATCCAGATCGCCGGGTTGGCGCCGAGCAGCATCTCGGCGGTCGCCCAGACCAGCGAGTTCGGGGCCACCTGGCCACCGATCTCCTCGGGAGTGTGCAGGCTCCAGAAGCCCGAGTCCATCCACGCGTCGTAGGACTTCTTGAACGCGGCCGGGACCGGCGCGGTGTTGGTCTTGGGGTCGAAGACCGGCGGGTTGCGGTCGGCTTCGACGAACGACTCGGCGAGGTCCTCACGCGAAAGGCGCTCGACCTCGGCGAGGATCTCCTTCGCGGTGTCGACGTCCAGGTCCGCGAAGGGACCGGTGCCGAGGACCTTGTCCGTGCCGAAGACCTCGAACAGGTTGAACTCGATGTCGCGGAGATTGCTCTTGTAGTGGCTCACTGATCCACCTTCATAACCTTTGTCGGATGTACCAGTTGCGGGAGCGCCGGTCGGCACGCACTACTGGCGGGTAACATTAAGAATAGGCTCGCCCTCAAGGGGTGGCAAGCCCGGGGCTACTCGCAGGTAGGGGTCTTCGTCACAGTGCGGCGCCACGGGAGCAGGGCGGAGGAAAGCAGAAGTACGCCTCCGGCCACCGCGATCGCGGTCCGCGGGCTCGTCGCAGCGGCCAGTGCCCCGGCCGCCAGGACGCCGACGGGCTGGGCAACCTTCATCGTGATCGACCACGCCGCCTGGACCCGGGACATGTGGTCGTCCGCGGTCTCGCGCATCCGATAGGCGGCGAAGGTCGGGTTGAAGACACCGGCGCAGAGGATCAGCCCGAAGTTGGCGGCGGTGAACCAGGCGAACCCGACCGGGCCGGTCGGGGTGAAGGCGATCGGGATCGTCCACAGGGTCCGGGCGACCCCGGACCCGAGCAGCACCGCCCGCTCGCCGAGCCGGTTCGTGAGCCGGGGTGCGCACATGGCGCCGAGGATGCCGCCGAGGCAGGGCACGCCCATGGCGACGCCGTACATCCATGGCTCCATGCCGAGCACCCGCAGGGTCAGCACCAGCTGCAGCGGGCTGGTCGCGATCACGCCCGAGCCGAAGAGGGCCGCGTTGAGGAAGAGCGAGCGCAGGTCGCGCCGGGCGAGGATGTAGCGCCAGCCGGCGGTCACCTCGGCCAGCCAGTGCTGCGGCTTCCTCGTCGGGGGCTGAGGTTCCGGCGTACGGATCGAGCGGATGCCGAGGGCCGAGAGCAGGTAGGTCAGTGCATCCACCAGCACGGTCAGGGTCGGCCCTGCTACGGAGACCAGGGCGCCGCCGATCGGCGGGCCCGCGGTGAAGGTGGTCCAGAACGTCGTCTCCAGCCGGCTGGTCGCGGTCAGCCTGGCCTCCGGGGCGACCAGTGCCTTCAGGTGGGCGCCGGAGGCCGCGGTGAAGGCGAGCTCGCAGGTCGCGGCGAGGACGCCGACGACGCACAGGTGGGGATAGGTGAGCCGGTCGGCCAGTCCCGCCGCGGGGATGCTGAGCATCGCCGTGAACCGGATCAGGTCGGCGCCGATCATCGTCGGCCGCTTGTGGCGGTACTCGATCCATGGGCCGAGCCGGATCCCCGCCGCCGCGGCCGCGAACCCGGACAGGGCTGCCAGCAGCGACACCTGGAAGGTCGACGAATCGAGCACGAGCACCGCGACGAGTGGCAGTGCGCCGTACGCGATCGTCGACCCGGCCTGGCTCGTCGCCGTGGCCAGCCAGAGCCGGTTGAAGTCCCGCCCTGGTGCCGCGCTCCTGCGCGCGGTCTCCGAGACGGTCACCCGGCGACCCTATCCGGGCGGGAGTAGGCGATCAGGTAGAACACGTTCCAGTTTCGGCGTACGATCGCGGTCATGATCTCCTCCGACGCCATCACCTGGAACGCCCCCGACGACGAACACCCCGCACGTACGGCAGGGCAGCGCTCCTATGCCGCCGTCGCCAAGGGCGACCTCGACGAGTGGCTCACGGTCTACGCCGAGGACTGTGTGCTCGAGGACCCGGTCGGGCCGTCGATGTTCGACCCCGAGGGCAAGGGCCACCACGGCCACGAGGGGCTCAAGGCGTTCTGGGAGAAGGCGATCGCCTCGGTCCACACCTTCGAGTTCGAGATCAACGACTCCTTCGCCAACCCCGAGGGCAACACCTGCGCCAACATCGGCAAGATCAAGACGAGCTTCCCCGACGGCAGCTACACCACCACCGACCTGATCATGGTCTACACCGTCAACGACGAGGGCCGCATCAAGTCGATGAAGGCCTTCTGGGAGCCCGACCGCACGATGGCGAGCTTCACCTCCGCCTGATGCCGGGTAGTCCGAGACGTTCGGGCCCATCTACCGGCGGGTAGCGGGCGGAAACGTCTCGGACTATCTCAGGGAGTCCAGTAGGTGCCCCCGGTCGGCGGCCTGGAGGTCGTCATACCCACCTCCGTGCACGAGTACGTGGAGCCCGCCCCGGGCTCGGGGGCGCAGTCGTCTCGCCCCGCTTGACCCTTCACGATGTCGGCGCCCCGGCCTCCGAGCAGACGGTCGTTCTCGTTTCCGCCGAGAAGGCGATCGCGGTCGTCGCCACCCACGAGGCTGTCCGCACCCGTGCCGCCCTCGAGGTGGTCGGCGCCGTCGGCGCCAGTGATCCAGTCTCGGCCGGGGCCGCCGTAGAGGCTGTCGTTTCCGGCGGACCCGTGGATGCTGTCGGGGCCGCTGCCGCCGTAGATCCTCTCGGAGCCGCTGCCACCGCTCATGCCATCGGCTCCGTCGCCGCCGTAGAGCAGGTCGTTGCCCGCTTCGCCTCGGACGTAGTCGTCACCGCTGCCGCCTGACACGGTGTCGTTTCCGGACGACCCGTAGAGGTTGTCCCGCCCGCCTTCGCCGTAGACACGGTCGTTGCCCCCTTGGCCGACAACGAGGTCCTGGCCCTCGCCGCCGTAGAGCGTGTCGCCGCTATCGGTTCCGCTGCTCTCGATGCGGTCGCCGGGGTTGTAGTGACCATGGATGGCGTCGTTGCCGCCCATGCCCCAGATGACGTCGGAGCCGGTGCCGCCGCGCAGCTGGTCGCCGCCGGAGGTTCCGTGGATCCGGTCGTTGCCGGACCCGCCGAAGGCGTACGTCGACCAGATCTCGTCGTTTCCGCCCTGCCCGAAGACGATGTCTGTGGCGTGGATCTTGTCATCGCCGTCGCCGCCGCACACGACGTCATTCGCGTCGGCGTAGATGATGTCGGCGCCGGGCGTGCCGAGGATGAAGTCCTGGTCGGAGGACGTCGTCGGCGTCTGTCCCCGATTCATGTCGACAGTGACCGTTACTCCTCCGCAGGTAGCGGCCGCGTTCGCGGTGCTGGCGGTCAGCGTGATTCCGGGGATGACCAGAAGCGACGCCGCTCCTGAGATGAGGGCTGAGGTACGCACAGCGGCAGACCCTAATGGGTATCGCGCCGCCGTGAAGCAGCAATCACGCCACCGCGTGCTCGGCGATCCACTCGACCAGAGGACGTACGGCTCGCCAGTCCTTCTTCACCTCGCCGACGAGGTCGGGGGTGTGGATGATCGGCTCGAAGCCGATGGTGCGGCCGAGGTGGATCGACTTGTGGCGGAGCAGCTCGATCTTGGGGTGGTCCTTGTCGAAGCCGCGCGGGGCGGTCTTGAGCCGGTCGCCGGTGACCTCGTAGCCCTTCTTCTCCGCGACCGCGAGTCGTTTCTCCAGGTCGGCGCCGTAGTGGTCGTGGACGATGGCGTCACGGAAGGCCGCCAGGCGGGGCGGCTCGAACCAGTAGCAGCCGCCACCGGTGCGGATGCCGCGGGGCGAGACCTCGACGTAGTAGCCGGTCTGCGGCGCCACGGCCACGAAGGCTCCCTGGTGGGTCTTGTAGGGGAGCTTGTCCTTCGAGAAACGTACGTCGCGGTAGGGCCGGAAGATCTTGGCGCTGCCGAACTCCTCGGCGAGCTCGTCGGTGAGCGCCTTCATCGGCGCGTGGACAGACTCCTTGTAGATGTGCTTGTGGGCTTCCCAGAACGACTTGGTGTTGTCGACCTCGAGATCGTCGTAGAAGTCGAGCGCTGCCACGGGAAAACCTTCGAAAGCCACGCTGCCGATCCTACGAGGCGCGTTTGCTCACGCCGAGTCGGCTGTCGCTAAACGCTCGGGATCTGGATGCCGTCGGCCACCCGGCGGGCATGCTCGGCCATGGCGCGGGCGATGTTGGCGGACTCGCCGAGGTGGCGGCACGGGTCGAGCAGGTCGGTGATCTCGGCGCGGGTGAAGTGCTCGGAGACCTCGGGCGACTCCGCGAGGAGCGAGGCGAAGTCGATGTCGTCGACGGCCGAACGCTGAGCCAGCTCGAAGACGACGTCGTGGGCGACCTGGCGGCCGATCCGCTCGCCGAGCTCGAGCATCAGCGACTCGGAGCCGATCAGCCCGCCGGACAGGGCCAGGTTGGCGCGCATCCGGTCCTCGTCGAAGGTCAGCCCGGTGAAGATGACGACCAGCCGAGCCAGTACGTCCCCGGCCAGGCGAGAGGCCTGCGCGACCGCATCCTCGAGGATGCCGGTCATGGCGCCGTTGGCCTCGTGGTCGTGGAGCATCGACTCCATCGCCGGGGCGACGAGCCCGCGCAGCTGGGTGGCGGAGGTGATCACGTCGAGCGTCAGCTGCGGGTTGCGCTTGTGGGGCATCGTCGAGGAGCCGATGGTGCCCTCGGGGATCGGCTCGAAGGCCTCCCCGAACTCGGGCTGCATCATCGAGTAGACGTCCTTGCCGATCTTGCCGGCGGTGCCACCGAGCATCCCCAGGATCGAGACCCACTCGACCATGCCGTCGTTGATCGCGCGCGAGGGGACCGGCATCGAGCCCATGTCGAGCCGGGAAGCCGTCTCGGTCTCGATGGCGCGAGCGTGGGAGCCGAAGGAGGCCATCGTCCCCGCGGCACCACCCATCAGGAGACGGAAGACGCGGTCCTCGACCGAACGGAGCCGGTCGACGTGGGCGGCGATCTCGTCGATCCAGATGGCGACCTTGAAGCCGAAGGTGATCGGGACCGCGTGCTGGGAGTGGGTGCGCCCCGGCATCGGCACCTCGGCGCCGGCCTCGGCGACCTTCGACAGCGAGCGGAGCAGGTCGCCGAGCAGGTCGAGGATCTTGTCGTGCGCCTGGCGCATCAGGATCAGGTCGGCGGTCTGGGTGATGTTCTGTGTGGTGGCGCCCCAGTGGACCCAGCCGCCGTGCTTCGCGCCGACGACCCGGCAGAGCTCCTCGACCAGCGGGGTCAGCGGGTGGCTGTGCTCGGCGGTGGCCTTCTCGATGCGGTCGAGGTCGAGCTTGTCCAGATCGGCGGCCTCCGCGATCGCCTCGCCGGCCTCCGCGGGGATCACCTTCACTGCCGCTTCGGCCTCGGCCAGGGCCGCCTCGACGTCGAGTCGCGCCTGGAGACGCGCCTCGTAGGTGAACAGATCTCCGATGCCGTGATCGGGGACTCGTCCGTCGGTGAATCGGCTGCTCGAGCCCGCGGGCATGGCGCGTGATCCTTTACGTGTCGTTCACACAATGATTGGAAAACAGAAACCCAATCTTAATGGACGCAAGCCGCAAACACCCGTGATCGTGTGCTGCGTCACTTGGATCGTGCAAGTGAACCGAAACAGGCCGTGCCATAAGGCACGGCCCGAATCAATGGAGCGGACGACGAGATTCGAACTCGCGACATCAACCTTGGGAAGGTTGCGCTCTACCAACTGAGCTACGTCCGCAGGTGCGACCAGGATGTTACCCCACACACCGGGCCAGGTGTGAACCGGTTCAGGAAAGTCGCGTCATCCGTGGATAGCGGGCCGACAGCCCCTCGCCCGCCGGGCCACGGAGCATGCGGCGTACGGCCCAGGGGAGCGCGCGGGCGGCCAGCCGCCGGACCTCGCGGATGGGGCCGGCCAGGCCGTTCGGGCCCGGTTCCTCGACGACGGCCAGTGGCTTCGGGGTGGGCAGGTGATGGCGTACGCCGAGGGTGTCGAGGACCTTGATCGCCATCAGCTGGTGGCCGGGGGCGCCCAGGAAGCCGTGGCCGTCCCAGTAGCCGGCGTCGTCGTACTCGGTCATCCGCCAGAAGTCGACCAGCGTGGCCCCGCGCCGCTGCGCGATCTCGCGCACCGCTTCGTTGTAGACCGCGAAGCGTCCGCGGAGCAGCCGCCCGACGGTGGTCGACCGAGCGCCGTAGGCGGTGAAGACCAGCACCTTCGCGCCGGTCTCGGTCAGGTCGCCGATCGCGGACTCGTAGGTGGCGAGCAGGTCATCGATGTTCACATGTGGCCACATCAGATCGACCGATCCGCCGTAGATCGTCACCACGTCCGGCTCGAGCGTGATCGCCCGCCCGACCTGCTCCTTGACGATCCTGTCGATCCCGCGGCCGCGGACGGCGAGGTTGGCGTAGGTGAACTCGGGGGTCCGCTCGGCCATCACCTCGGCGACCCGATCGGCCCAGCCGCGCACGCCGTTCGGGCGACGGACGTCGGTGTCGCCGACGCCCTCGGTGAAGGAGTCGCCCAGCGCGACGTACCGGCGGTAGCCGCCGGGGATCAGCGCATCCAGTGCCATGGCTCCGATTCAATCGGGTTTACCCCGGGACGTACGACTCTGGCGCGGAATCTGTGACGCATGGGGTAGGGGTGATTCCAGAGACGCCGCCAGGGGCAACGCAGGAGCAGTACACAGCGCCCGGCTGCGTTAGGTTTGCCTCGTGCTGCTGAGCGACAAGGACATCCTGACCGAGATCAACGACGGGCGGATCGTCATCGACCCCTGGGACGAGTCGATGCTGCAGCCGTCGTCCGTCGACGTACGTCTGGATCGGTTCTTCCGGGTCTTCGACAACCACAAGTACGCCACGATCGACCCGGCCGTGGACCAGTCCGAGCTCACCCGGCAGATCGAGACCGAGGGGGACGAGCCGTTCATCCTGCACCCGGGCGAGTTCGTGCTCGGGTCGACGTACGAGACCGTCAGCCTGCCCGACGACATCGCCGCGCGGGTCGAGGGGAAGTCGTCGCTGGGGCGCCTCGGGCTGCTCACCCACGCCACCGCCGGCTTCGTCGACCCGGGCTTCTCCGGCCATGTCACGCTCGAGCTGGCCAATGTCGCGACGCTTCCGATCAAGCTCTACCCGGGGATGAAGATCGGTCAGTACTGCTTCTTCAGGCTCACCTCGCCCGCGCAGAACCCCTACGGCAGCGAGAAGTACGGGAGCCGCTACCAGGGCCAGCGCGGCCCGACCGCCTCGCGCAGCTTCCAGAGCTTCCACCGCACCAAGATCTGAGAGCGTCCGGTGGGCGAGGTCTTCGCGGGGCGCTACGAGCTGTTGGAGCCGATCGCGGAGGGAGGCATGGGCGCGGTCTGGCAGGTCCACGACCGCCGAGACGGCACCGTCAAAGCTGCCAAGCTGCTGCGTCAGCGGGACGCCTCCTCCCTGCTCCGGTTCATCCGGGAGCAGGCCACCCGGATCCATCATCCGCATGTCGTGACTCCCCTCGGCTGGGCCGGCGAGGACGACAGTGTGCTGTTCACGATGCCGCTGCTGCGCGGCGGGTCGGTCGCCATGCTGCTGGGCGACTTCGGTGCTCTCCCCGAGCAGTGGGTCGTCGCGATCCTCGATCAGACCCTGTCGGCTCTCGAGGCCGTGCACGCCGCCGGCGTGGTGCACCGCGACGTGAAGCCGGGCAACCTGCTGCTGGAGGTGACCGGCGCGGGCGTTCCTCACGTGCGGCTCTCCGACTTCGGCGTGGCCGTCCCCGCCGACCAGCCGCGGCTCACCGAGGCCAACGTGATGATCGGTACGCCTGGCTACATGGCGCCCGACCAGGGCTTCGATCCCGATCCCCGCGACGACCTCTACGCCGCCGCGGTCACGGGTCTGCACCTCCTGACCGGTGCGCGGCCACCGCACGATCCTTCGTACGTCCCGGCGACGCCGCTGGGCCGGCTGCTGCTCCGGGCGATCGGCTCGGACCGTTCCGCCCGGCCGCAGTCCGCCGGAGAGTTCCGCCAGCTGCTCGCCCAGGCCGTGCCTGCGCGGCCCTGGGAGCCGGGCGAGGCCGAGGTCCTGGACCAGTACGCCTCGGGGCGCATGTCGCCGCCACCTCCACCACCGCCTCCGCCGACGCCGCGGGTCGCCGAGGACAAGACTGCGGTGCGGCGTACGAAACAGCACGACGACCGGCCCGTGTGGCCGATCGTCGCGCTGGTGCTCGCCGGGGTCCTGCTGCTGGCGGGCAGTGCCTTCCTGCTGAGCTGATCCGGCTAGGCGTGCCGCCTCCGGATCAGCAGGACAGCGGCCGCCGCGAGCGCGGCGATCCCGAGGCCGGCTCCGCCGACGCCGGCGACCAGCTTGATGGTGTCACCGGACCCTTCGTCCTTGCCGGAACCCGAGCCCGATCCGGAGCCGCTCCCGGTGGACTCGTCCGTACCGTCCTCCTCGGAACCCTCCGACCCGGCGGCCGCAGCGTTCAGGTTGAGGTCGGCGGTCGGCGCGGAGAGCCCCGAGACCTTCTCGTAGTCGGGCTCGCCCTCGCCGGCTGTCCCGACGGTCTTGACCGTCAGGGTGTAGGGCACGTTGATGTTCTCGTCCAGGCCGTACTGGACCCGGACGTAGTGAACGCCCGGGAGCCCGGTCGAGGCGGTCGCGTCGGACGTGTCGAACCGGTTCCGGTAGGCGACGGTGTTGGACAGGGTGCCGGTGCGCCAGGCGTCCGGGCAGTTCTGCAGCAGCCCGGTGTCGCACCAGCTCTCCGGCGCTTCGCGGACGTCGACCGTCGCGTCACCGCCGAGCGGCCCGATGACGTCGAGCTCGACCCCGGCGCCGACCGCCCATTCCTTGCGGATCGCATCGGTCATCCGAGCGTCGAACTGGGCCTCCAGGTGCTGGCCCCAGCCGACCGGGACGCCGATCACCTGGTTCTCGCCCGGGTTGATGTCGAAGGAGTACGTCCCGTCCTCGACGATCGGCGCGTTCGCGATCGTGCTGCCGGGCACCATGCCGTCGGTCGGGTCACCCGGGGTCAGCTCGGTCCAGGTGGGCGCCTCAGGCTGGGGAGGCAGGCCGTCGAGCGTGGCCGCGCTGACCGGCGGCTCCTCGTAGACCATCAACTGGACCGGCTTCCCGGCGATCGCGCCGGCGTCGCCGGTGCCGGACGAGGTCGACAGGACCAGCTCCTCGGCCGTGTTGCAGGGGTCTTCCGGGTCGGTGTCCCCGCTGTGGGTGGTGCCGAAGATGAGCCGGTTGCCGTCGCCGTACGTCGTCGACTGGACCACCGTCCACCGGCACCCCCGCAGCTCGCCGGACTCGTCCCGGACGCTGATCCTGGGGCTCAGGTTGCTGACCAGGTCTTCCGACTCGCCCTCGAAGATCAGGCCGAAGTGCACGGTGGTGCCCGGCGCGGTGCGCTCGAAGCGGTAGTAGCGCTCGCCGCGGGTCTGGACGGTGTCCAGGTATTGCCCGGCCTTGACGAGCGGGGCGTCGGCGGAGTCAGGGGTGCCCTTCACCGGCGTACCGGTGAACTCGAAGGGCCGCAGCGCCCGCTCGGAGGCGCCCGAGATCGACTCACCGATGCCCTCGGCGTCGTCGGCGTCGTAGTAGGTGCCGTTGCCCTTCTCGGCGATGCACTCCAGCTGCTTGCGCGCCTTGCCCGAGACGGAGAGGCCGACGACATCGATCTGCAGGTCGATGCCCTGATCGGCGATCGCCTGCGCTGCCGGACAGGGGTCGCCGCAGGTCGACTCGCCGTCGGAGACGAGGACGATCGAGCGCTTGCCCTCGGACCCGATGTCCTCGGCGGCGCGCTTCAGGGCGACCGGGATCGGTGTCTCGCCGTAGGGCTTGTAGCCGCTCACCGCCGCCTTCAGGTCGTCGCGGTTGCCCGTCCCGGGCTTCACGACCAGCTGGGTGTCCTCGCACGCGGCCTTCTGCTTGCGCCCGAACACCATCGCGCCGAAGACCCGCATGCCTACGTCGGCACTCTCCGGCAGGTCGTCGATCACGGTGTCGAGCGCCTGCTTGGCGGCTTGGATCTTGGTGGTGCCCCCACTGGCCGGCTCCTTCATGGAGCCGGACGAGTCGAGCACGAGGATCATCCGGCCGTACGTCCCCTGGTTCTGCTCATCGGCAGCAGCGGGGGCGGCACCGGTGCCGGCCGCGGCCACGGTGAGGACCCCGGCAAGGCCGGTGGCGATCACGAGTCTTTTCCGCATGCCCGGCACCATACGTTCACTAACGTATACGCGGCAAGTACATTTGCAAACTTCTTGTCTACGTGTGTAGATTGCGCGTATGGGCGTCGAGGAGAACATCCAGCAGCAGCGCGAGCTGTACGGTGAGCCGCTCGGCGACCTGGTCCGCCGTGCGACCGCTCCGCTGGGTCTCACCCAGGCGACGACCGCCAAGGTGCTCGGGCTGAGCCCGGCGATGCTGTCGCACCTGATGACCGGGCAGCGGGTCAAGATCGCCAACCCGATCGCGCTCGGGCGCCTGCACGCCCTGATCGACCTCGGGGCCGGCGCCGGCGACCTCACCACCTCCCAGATCAACGAGCGCCTCGACGAGATCCGCGAGCTCTCTTCCGAGCTGACCACCGGCGCCCGCGTCGTCGCGGTCGAGGGCGGCGCGGCTGTGCGGGGTGTCCTTCGTGCCGTCGCCTCCGGCCGCGAGCTCCAGCAGGCCGCCGACGCCCTCCGCGACGTCGCCCCCGGTCTGGCAGAGGTGCTCCGGATCTACGGTTCCGGGACCGACGACGAGATCCGCGCGCACTTCGCCTCGATCCGCGATCTCCTCTGAAGGGGCTGTCGGTGGTCGCGGCTAGGGTCGGGTGGATGAGTGAAGCACCATTCCTGGCCCCTGACGGCCAGACGCGTTGCGCATGGGCCGGCGGGGCGCCGGAGTTCTTGGGCTACCACGACACCGAGTGGGGATTCCCGGGCGGAGGAGACGTACGGCTCTTCGAGAAGATCTGCTTGGAGGGGTTCCAGAGCGGGCTGTCCTGGCGCACGATCCTCAACAAGCGGCCCGCGTTCCGCGAGGTCTTCGCCGACTTCGACTTCCACAAGATGGCCGAGTTCGACGAGGGCGACGTCGAGCGTCTCCTGCAGGACGCCAGGATCATCCGCCACCGCGGCAAGATCGAGGCGGCGATCAACAACGCCCGCCGCGCGGTCGAGCTCGTCGAGGAGCAGGGGTCGCTGGCTGCGTACGTCTGGGGGTTCGAGCCCGAGCCGTTGACGATTCCCGAGGTGGTGGCCACCTCGCCTGCCTCGGTCAGCCTCTCCAAGGACCTCAAGAAGCGGGGCTGGAAGTTCGTCGGGCCGACGACGATGTACGCGTTCATGCAGTCGATGGGGGTCGTCAACGACCACTCGCTGGACTGCGTGATCCGGGATCGGGTCGAGGCCGAGCGGGCGGCGTTCGTCAGGCCCTGACCGGCCCTGACCCGGCTGCGGGACCTGCCCAAAACCCGGGGGCCGATACCTCGTTGAAAGGGTAATGTGTTTAGGCTGTCCTAACTAAGCATTGCCTAACCCGAGGTGGTCCACGTGATCCGTCGTCCCGTACTCATCGCAGTGAGCACCGCGCTCGCTGTCTCCGGCCTGGCTGCCTGCAGCACGGGCTCTACCGACTCCGCCGACTCCGGCCAGGAGTCCACCTCGAAGGCCGACTCGGGCGCCTTCCCGGTGACCATCGAGCACGCCTTCGGCGAGACCAAGATCGAGGAGGAGCCGAAGCGCATCTCCGTCGTCGGTGTCAACGACGCCGACATGCTCCTCTCCCTGGGCGTCGTGCCGGTCAGCATCCCCAAGGTGACCTGGGGCGGTGACGAGGACGGCACCACGCCTTGGTTCGACGAGAAGCTCGAGGAGCTCGACGCAGACATGCCGGCGATCCTCGACCAGACCGACGCCATCCCGGTCGACGAGGTCGCCAAGCAGACCCCCGACCTGATCCTGGCGACCTACTCGGGCATCACCGAGGAGGAGTACAAGAAGCTCTCCGAGATCGCGCCGGTCGTGGCCTACCCGGACCAGCCGTGGGCGACCGCGTGGGAGGACTCCCTCGACATGGTTGGCAAGGCCACCGGCCGCAACGAGCTGGCCGACGAGGTCGAGGCCGACACCCAGAAGCTCTACGAGGACGTCAAGAAGGACACCCCGGAGATCCAGGGCAAGACCTTCATCTGGGCCGCGCTCGCCACCGCCGACCTCTCCCAGATTCCCTTCTACACGACCGAGGACGCTCGCCCGGACTTCCTGTCCGACCTGGGTATGGAGAACGCGCCGGTCGTCGTGGAGAACACCAAGAAGGGTGAGTTCTACGCGCAGGTCTCCGCGGAGAAGGCCAGCGAGCTCGACTCCGACTTCCTGTTCACCTACGCGGTGGAGGACACGGACGCCGAGACGTACGCCAACGACAAGCTGGTCGGCCAGGTCCCCGCGATCAAGGCCGGTCACATGTGGGCCTCGACCGACAACGTCGCCTCGCTCGCCGCGGGCACCCCGACGCCGCTGTCGGTGCCCTACGCCATCGATGAGTTCGTCCCGGGCATCGTCAAGGCTCTCGAGGGTCAGTGACCCTCACGACGACGCTCGACCGAGCCCCGGCCGCGGATCCCCGCGGCCGGGGTCGGTCGTCGATGCTGCGGGTGGTGATCCTGCTCGCCGGTGTTCTCCTGGTCGCCGTGGTCGCCTCGATGCTGATCGGCGCGAAGCTCGTCTCCCCGCTCGATCTGTGGCGTGATGGCAGCGTCGGCCAGGGCATCTTGGAGACCCGGATGCCGCGCACCGTCCTCGGGCTGATGGCCGGCGCCGCGCTGGCGCTCTCGGGCGCCTGTCTGCAGGGCCTCACCCGCAACCCGCTGGCCGACCCGGGACTCCTCGGGCTCAACTCCGGTGCCACGTTCGCGATGGTGCTGGCGGTCTCGGTCTTCGGCATCGGGTCGCTCAACGCGTACCTCTGGTTCGGCTTCGCCGGCGCCGCGATCGCCGCGATTCTCGTGCACACGGTCGCCTCCTTCGGCTCCGGCGGCGCGACCCCGGCCAAGCTCGTCCTCGCTGGTGCAGCGCTCGCAGCCGGCGTCACCTCGTGGACCACCGCCGTCCTGCTCACCGACAAGGCCACCTTCGACGTGATCCGGCTCTGGCAGGTCGGCACCATCGGTGGCCGCGGCTGGGACATGGTCCTGACGGGCCTGCCGTTCCTGGCCGTCGGCGCGCTGCTGACCCTGGCGGGCGCCCGCACCCTCGACACGCTTGCTCTCGGCGACGACCTCGCGCGCGGGCTCGGACGGCGCACCGGCATCGACCGCGCCGTCATCGGCCTCGGTGTCGTGCTCCTCACCGGCACCGCCACCGCGCTGTGCGGGCCGATCGGCTTCATCGGCCTGATCGTCCCCCACATGGTCCGGGTCATGGTCGGCTCGGCCTACACCCGCGTGCTCCCTCTCTCGGCGGGCTTCGGCGCCGCCCTCACCCTCTTGGCGGACGTGGTCGGCCGGGTCATCTGGCCGCCCTCGGAGATCCAGGTCGGCGTGATGGCGGCCGTCGTCGGCGTACCCGTCTTCGTCTTCTTCCTGCGCCGCGGACGGATGGCCGGACTATGACCGTGCAGTCGATCAACCCCACCGCCGTCGTACGCAACGCCCGGCGCATCCCGCAGCGGCGGCTCGCCCTGGTGACCGGTGGCCTGAGCGCCGCCCTGTTCGGGCTGTTCACGCTCCGTGTGCTCGGCGGCGACTACATCATCACGCTGCCGGACTTCTTCCGGATCCTCGGCGGGGAGGAGATCCCCGGCGCGACCTTCATCCTGATGGAGTCGAAGCTGCCGCGGGCGGTCCTGGGCGTGATGGCCGGAATCGCCTTCGGCACCGCCGGCGCGATCTTCCAGTCGACCCTGCGCAATCCGCTCGCCAGCCCCGACATGCTCGGCATCTCGATCGGGGCGAGCGCGTCGGCGGTCTTCGCGATCGTGGTCCTCTCGCTGAACGGCTCGGCGCTCTCGCTCGCCGGGATCATCGGTGCGGTGCTCACCGCCGTCGCGATCCGGCTGGTGGCCGGCAGCGACGGTGGATACCGGCTGGTGCTCGTCGGGGTCACCGCTGCCGCCGGTCTGGTCGCCGTGATCCAGTACCTCTTCACCCGCGCCAACGAGTACGACGCCCAGCTCGCGCTGCGCTGGATGACCGGCAGCCTCAACTCGGCCTCCTGGCCGACGATCAGGATCCTGCTCGTCGCCCTGGTGATCCTGCTCCCGCTGGTCGCTTGGACGGTGAAGTCGCAGCGGGTGCTCGAGCTCGGTCCCGACGTCGCCAACGCGCTCGGTGTCACCCACCGCTACGCCGACCTGCTGCTCCTCCTCGCCGTGCTGCTGTGCGCGCTGGCGGTCGCCGCGACCGGCCCGGTCGCGTTCGTCGCGTTCGTCGCCGGGCCGATCGCCCGGGTCCTCAACGGCGGGCGTACGACGATCCTCGGCGCCGCGCTGGTCGGCGCGGTCGTGGTGGTCGGAGCCGACTACGTCGCGGCCTATGGATTCCCCGGCACCAACCTCCCGGTCGGTGTCGTCACCGGTGCGTTCGGGGCGCCGTTCCTGTTGTGGTTGCTCGCCAGCGGGCGGGCTGGAAGGCGATGACATGAAAGAGGCCCAGATGAGACTCGCTGCGGAGAGTGTGAGCCTCGGCTACGGCGGCGACCCGATCGTCGACGAGGTCTCCCTGGAGATCCCCGACGGTCTGACCACCGTGATCGTGGGCGCCAACGGCTGCGGGAAGTCGACCCTGCTGCGCGGGATGGCCCGGCTGCTCCGCCCCATCTCGGGGCAGGTGGTCCTCGACGGCAAGGCGGTCCACAAGCAGCCGACCCGGGCCGTCGCCAAGACGCTCGGCCTGATGCCCCAGTCGCCGATCGCGCCCGAGGGGATCACGGTCGTCGACCTGGTCGGCCGCGGTCGTCAGCCCCACCGCGGTGCGCTGCAGCGCTGGTCGCCCGAGGACGATGCGGCTGTCGCCGAGGCGCTCGAGCTGACCAACACGCTCGACCTCGCCGACCGGATCGTCGACGAGCTCTCCGGTGGCCAGCGGCAGCGGGTCTGGGTGGCGATGGCGCTCGCCCAGCAGACCGACCTGCTGCTCCTCGACGAGCCGACCACGTTCCTCGACGTCGCCCATCAGATCGACCTCCTCGACCTGCTCCACGGGCTGCGCTCGTCGCGAGGCACCACCGTCGTGATGGTGCTCCACGACCTCAACCTGGCCGCCCGCTACGCCGACCACCTGATCGCCATGAGCGGCGGCAGGATCGCCGCCACCGGCGACCCCGCCGAGGTGGTCACCGCCGAGTCGGTCGAGAAGGTCTTCGGCCTGGAGGCCCAGGTCATCTCGGACCCCGTCTCGGGCACACCGCTGGTCGTCCCCATCGGACGCCACCACCGCCCCGCCGCTCACCCCCACGCACAAGGAGCCTGACATGCCCATCCTCGCCCGCGTCTCGGTGCGCTCCGTGGAGCGCCTCTCCCCGTCCTTCGCCCGGATCGAGCTGGCCGGCGACGACCTGGCCGACTTCGGCAACGACGGCCCGAGCCTCGATCAGCGCATCAAGCTCCTCTTCCCAGCGGTTCCCGGTGTGCTGCCGGAGCTGTCGGGGGAGAACTGGTACGCCGAATGGCTCGCCCTCCCCGAGGACGAGCGCCCGCGGATGCGCACCTACACGATCCGCTCGGTCGAGGGCGAAGGCATCGAAAAGCGTCTGTACGTCGACTTCGTGCTGCACCCCGGTGCGCACGGTCCCGGCTCCGACTGGGCCGGCGCGGCCGAGCCGGGCGACGAGATCCTGGTCGCCGGACCCAAGCTCGGCGAGCCCTACGGCGGGATCGAGTGGCTTCCTGGTGACGCCACCCGGCTGCTTCTGGTCGGGGACGAGACGGCCGTCCCGGCGATCGTCTCGATCCTCGAGTCGCTGCCGGCGGACGCCACCGGATCGGCCTTCCTGGAGGTGCCGGCAGCTGATGACGTACAGGATGTGGTTGCGCCTGAGGGGTTGGAGGTCAGCTGGCTCCCGCGCGAGGGCGCGCCCGTGGGCGGTCCGGCCCTGGCCGCCGTCGGTGGACTGCTCGGCTTCGAGGCGACGCCCGAGGACGTGACCTCGGTCGAGGTCGAGGACCCGGACCTGTGGGAGACCCCGGACTACTCGTCCTCCGGCGAGGAGGTCTCAGCGCCCGCGAACGGCTCCACGAACGGCTCCACGACCGGCGAGGACGGGCGCTACGCCTGGATCGCCGGGGAGTCCCGGATGGTCACCGCACTGCGCCGTCACCTGGTCAACGAGCTCGAGATGCCGCGCAAGCAGGTGGCCTTCATGGGCTACTGGCGAGAAGGCGTGTCGATGAAGGGGTGACCCAGCGCGGTTTTGTCTGTTTGACGTGGTTAGGTTGACGTACTCAATCAACCTAGAAGGGTCGTGGAATGCAAGGAAGCATCCTGGCCGCGGACACCCTGATCCAGGCCAATGCAGTTGATTACCTTCTGATCGCCATCTACTTCGCGTTCGTTCTCGGCATCGGCTTCCTGGCCAGCCGCGGCATGTCGAGCTCGGTGGACTTCTTCCTCTCGGGCAGGTCCCTGCCCGCGTGGGTCACCGGTCTCGCCTTCATCTCGGCAAACCTCGGCGCGGTCGAGATCATGGGGATGTCGGCAACTGGCGCGCAGGTCGGGCTGCCCACCGTCCATTACTTCTGGATCGGTGCAGTTCCAGCCATGCTGTTCCTGGGCGTCGTGATGATGCCCTTCTACTACGGCTCGAAGGTGCGCTCGGTCCCCGAGTTCATGAAGCGCCGTTTCGGCACCGGCGCCCATCTCGTCAACGCGCTCTCGTTCGCGGTGGCGCAGCTGCTCATCGCCGGCATCAACCTCTACCTGCTCGGCGCCATCGTGCACGCGCTGCTCGGCTGGCCGTTGTGGGTGGCGCTGATCGTGGCCGCCGTGATCGTGCTGTCCTACATCACCCTCGGTGGTCTGAAGGCCGCGATCTACAACGAGGTCCTGCAGTTCTTCGTGATCGTCGCCGGACTGTTGCCGCTGACCATCCTGGGTCTCCACCGGGTGGGCGGCTGGGACGGTCTGACCTCTCAGATCGAGAAGGCCGCGGCCGCCAACCCCGACACCATCGCGCCCGCCGCCGACCAGCTCAACTCCTGGCCCGGTGCCGCCCTGACCGGCTTCTCCTCCGACTTCCTCTCGGTCGTCGGCATCGTGTTCGGTCTCGGCTTCGTGCTCTCCTTCGGCTACTGGACGACCAACTTCGTCGAGGTCCAGCGAGCGATGGCCGCCGACTCGATCAGCGCGGCCCGCAAGACGCCGATCATCGGTTCGTTCCCGAAGATGTTCATCCCGTTCATCACCATCGTCCCGGGCATGATCGCCGCGGTCCTGGTCACCGAGATCGCGCGTACGAAGGCAGGGGAGTCGATCCCCGGTGGTGCCTCAGGTGAAGGGGTGACCTACAACGACTCGCTGCTCTACCTGATGGCAGAGGTGTTGCCCAACGGTCTGCTCGGCCTGGCGATCACCGGTCTGCTGGCGGCGTTCATGGCCGGTATGGCGGCCAACGTCTCCGCGTTCAACACGGTGGTGTCCTTCGACATCGTCCAGGAGTACATCATCAAGGACCGCCCGGACGACTTCTACGTGAAGCTCGGCCGCTGGGCGACCGTCGCGGCGACGGCCATCGCGATCTTCACCGCTGTCCTGGCGTCCAGCTTCTCCAACATCATGGACTACCTGCAGACGCTGTTCGGGTTCTTCAACGCTCCGCTGTTCGCCACGTTCATCCTGGGTATGTTCTGGAAGCGGATGACCGCGACCGCCGGTTGGGCGGGCCTCGTCTCCGGCACCTTGGCGGCGGTGGGCGTCGGCATCCTGGCCGACGGCACGCTCGGCGGACTCTCCGTCGGTGTCCTGCCTCTGTCCGGTCAGGGGGCGTCGTTCGTGGCCGCCGGTGTGGCCTTCGGCGTCGACATCGTCGTCAGCGTGATCGTCTCGCTGGTGACCAAGCCGAAGCCGGAAGGCTCCCTGAAGGGTCTGGTCTACTCGGAGACACCGAGGGAGGACCTGGTGGACCCCGAGGACGCAGGTCGTCCGTGGTGGCAGCGCCCGGTGCCTCTGGCGGGTGTCTCTCTGGTCATGGTCACCATCCTGAACGCGATCTTCTGAGGAGACTGAGATGCCTAGCGAATCGAACCCGGCCAAGACCAACAAGGGGCTGCTCGGCACGCTGCTGTCGCTCTTCGACATCCGCAACGTGATCGGGTCCCTGCTCACGGTCTACGGCGTCATCCTGCTGCTGATGGGCCTTTTCGGTGACCCCGAGGTCGACAAGACCGGCGGGCCCAACGCCAACCTCTGGGCGGGCATCGCCCTGCTCGTCGTCGGGGGCGCCTTCATCGCCTGGGGGGTGCTCCGGCCGGTCGTGCCGGACGCGCCGCACCCCACCAAGGAGAAGTAGCCCTCCTCGTCGGGCTCAGAGCCCGACGAGGGTGATGTCACCACTCACGGTGGTGGTGCGGAGCTCGACGTAGGGCTCACCCGCGGCCGGTGCGCCAGTGCTCTCGACAGTGCTGGTGCACCGGCCGGTCACCGTGTTGACGTCGGTCCAGACCGGGGTGCCGTTCGGGATCCCGATGCGTACGTCGGAGGAGGCTCCCTTCACCGAGATCCGGCCCGCGCTGACCGAGTGGATCGCGAAGTCGCCGGCGCCGGTCGAGTGGCTCACGTCGCCCTCGACCTCGTCGATCTCCACCGCGCCGGAGCCGGTCTTGGTGTGCAGGTCGTGGGCCGTACCGATCCGGATGTCGCCGGAGCCGGACTTGATCGAGGCGCGCCCGTCGAGGGTGTCCGCCTCGATGTCCCCCGAGCCCGACTCGACCTGGAACTCCTCGACGACCCGGTCGATCCGAATGTCGCCCGAGCCGGTCTGGAGCCACGCTGCCCGGAGGACGCCCTGGGTGGCGATGTCGGCGGTACCGGTGCGGGCTCGCAGCTGGCTGCGGACGGGGACCGTCACGCTGATGTCGTAGCGCCGCGAGCGGTTGAACGGGCCCTTGTGCGGGTCGATGATGTTGATCGTGTCGCCGCTCTGCTCGACGACCAGACTCTCGGCGTCATCGCCGTCGACCTCGACGACGGTCTCATCGGTATCGGTCGCCTGGACCTCGAGATTGCCCTTGCCGAACTCGACGAACAGCTTGGCGGGGGCGGTGGACATGAAGGTGTACGTGCTCATGATGGTGCTCCTCAGGGTGTGCTGATCTACCGGACCGGCCGGGCGGCCGTCCGTGGTCGTGTCTCGAGCTCAGGTCAGAGCCAGCCGGTCATCCGGCGGTCGGACCTGCCGCGGTTGCTCCCGCGGAACGGATCGAAGCTGTTCATCGCCTCGCTGACGATGTGTGGGATCGCGGAGAGGTCGACGTCGACGTTGACCGCGTTCTCGCGGGTCGCCGCGCGCACCGCGCCGATGAGCCAGGTGTTGAGCGACTGGCCGGCCTCGGCCGCGGCCTCCTCGGCCTTCGCCTTGAGCGACTCCGGGATGCGGAGGGTGACCCGGGCGAGGGCGTCGTCGCCCTCCGGCTCCGGCGGGGCCGGGGGAGCGGGCGGTGTCGGGGGCGTCGGAGGCGTCGGAGGAACCGGCTCGGCGAGCTCGGGAAGCGTCACCCCGAACTCGAGGTCGCGCCCTCGCAGACGTACGTCCACGTTGCCCGCAGGCAGCTCTGCCGTGATCTCCGCGGCTGCCTGGCTCACCGCCTCCATCACCGCCAGGCGAGCAGCCGGGTCGAGTGCGTAGGTGAGCCGCTCCGCGGTCTCCCTGGCCTCCGGCCCCGATGCCTCGGCCGCGGCCAGCAGATCCCGGCGCAGGCTGTCGATGTACGGCGTGATGTCCATACGCACCACTATGACATCACGATGACGTCAACACAACCCCAATCTGACACCAGGTGATGTCAGCCCCGTGCCGAGACGTCAGCCAGGTCGGCCGAAACGTCAAGCGCGCCGGTCGAGATGGCACCGTGGTGCCATCTCGACCGACGCGCGTGACGCCTCGGCGTGCTGGGTCAGAGGTCGAAGAGCGACCCTGCCTCGTGGATGTCGACGTCCGTACGCGGAGTGTGGGTCTCTCCGCTCGCGGCCGGGGCCGGCTTCGGCTCCGGTGCGGGCGCCTCGGCGGCCGGCTCGGGCTCCGGTTCGGGCTCCGGCTCGACGGCCGGCGCCTCCGCCTCGACGGTGACGTCCTCGACCGGCGCCTCGTCGACCACGGTCTCCGTGGCGGTCTCGGCCACCGGCGCGACCTCGGCAGGGGCGGCGGGAGCCGCGGCGGCGACCGTGCCCTCGGGGGCCTCGATGTCGAAGAGCGAGCCGAGGCTGTCGAAGTCGACGTCGGTCTTCGGCTCCGAGGTGACTCCCGAACCTGCGACCGGAGCAACAGGCTCCGCGGGTGCGGGTGCAGCAGGTGCGGCCGGAGCCTCCGTCGCGGCCTCGGGAGCCTTGGCCGGGGCGGGGGTCGGCTCGGGCGTGCTGGCCGGGATGTCGAAGAGCGAACCACCTGCGCTGAGGTCGATGCTCGGCTCTTCTGCGGCCGGAGCGGCAGCCGGAGCAGCGGCAGGTGCCTCAGGCTCGGCGGCAGCGGGCGCGGCCTTCGCCTCAGGGGCGGGTGCGGCCTCCTCGGCGGGTGCGGCCGGGATGTCGAAGAGCGAGCCGCCTCCGCCCAGGTCGACAGCAGGCTCCGCGGCCGGTGCCGGGGCAGGTGCTGCCGGAGCAGCAGGCGCTGCCTCCTCCTGTGCAGGTACGTCGAAGAGCGACCCACCAGCCCCGAGATCGGCCACAGGCTCCTCAGCGGGCTTGTCGGCGGGCTTGTCGGCCGGCACGTCGAACAGCGAGCCGCTCGACGCCGGAGTCTCCTCGGCGGGCGCCTCCGCGGGCGTGTCGAAGAGCGACCCACCGCCGTCGAACAGTGAGCCACCGGAGGCCGGCTTCTCGGGCTCGGCGGCAGGCGCGGGGGTGTCGAAGAGCGAGCTACCACCCGACGTACCTCCCGATGCCGGCTCGGCCGGGGCAGGGGTGTCGAAGAGCGAGGACGCGTCGGCCGGAGCCTTCTCGGTCGTCTCCGCGGTCTCGGCGGGGGAGTCGAAGAGCGACGAGCCAGCGGCAGCGGTGGCGGCACCGGCGGCGGCACCGGCGGCGGCTGCACCGGCAGCCGGAGCGGCCTCCTCGACGGCCGGCGCAGCCTTGGCGGCGGCACCGACCTTCGCGCCCTCACCCGGGGCCATCTTGGTCGCCTGCTCGCCCTTCACGGACGCGAGCAGCATCTGCGCGACGTCGAGCACCTCGACCTCTTCGCGCGCGGCCCCGTTGGCCTGGGCCTTGGTCAGACCGTCGGAGAGCATGACGCGGCAGAACGGGCAGCCGACGGCGATCTGGTCGGCGCCGGTGGCGACGGCCTCGTCGGTGCGGTTCTCGTTGATCCGCGACCCGATCTTCTCCTCCATCCACATCCGGGCACCACCGGCACCACAGCAGAAGGAGCGCTCGGAGTTGCGGGGCATCTCCTTGTACTCCGCACCCGGCATGATCTGCAGCAGCTCGCGCGGCGGCTCGTAGACGCCGTTGTGGCGACCGATGTAGCACGGGTCGTGGTAGGTGATCGAGCGCTTGTGGGCGCCGGCGCCGTCCGCGACCGGGGTCAGCTTGCCCTCGCGCACGAGGCGGTTGAGCAGCTGGGTGTGGTGGACGACCTCGAGCTCGATGCCGAACTCCTTGTACTCGTTCTTCAACGTGTTGAAGCAGTGAGCACAGGTGGTGACGGCCTTCTTGACCTTGAACTCCTTGAACGTCTCGACGTTCTGCTGAGCCAGGCCCTGGAAGACGAACTCGTTGCCGGCGCGGCGGGCGGAGTCGCCGGTGCAGGTCTCGCCGTTGCCGAGTACGCCGAAGGAGACCCCGGCCATATCGAGCAGCTCGGCCACGGCGCGGGTCGTCTTCTTGGCGCGGTCCTCGTAGGCGCCGGCACAGCCGACCCAGAACAGCCAGTCGACCTCCTCCAGCGACTCGATGTCCTTGCCGACCTCCTTGACGTCGAAGGGCAGGTCCTTGGCCCAGTCCATGCGCGCGTTGGCGTTCATGTTCCAGGGGTTGCCCTTGCCCTCGAGGCCCTTGAAGAGACCGTTGAGCTCTGAGGGGAAGTTGGACTCGACGAGCACCTGGTAGCGGCGCATGTCCATGATGTGGTCGACGTGCTCGATGTCGACGGGGCACTGCTGGACACAGGCGCCGCAGGACGTGCAGGACCAGAGGACGTCCTCGTCGATGACGAAGCCGCCGTCCTCCGGGTTGTAGAACCAGTCGAGGACCTCGGCGTTGCTCTCGGCACCTTCCGGGGCGCCGTCGGCCTTGCCGATCAGCGGCTTCTCCTTGAGATCGCCGTCAGCGGCGGCGGCGTACGCGTGCTCACGCAGGCCCATCATCAGCAGCTTGGGCGAGAGCGGCTTCTCGGTGTTCCAGGCGGGGCACTGCGACTGGCAGCGACCACACTCGGTGCAGGTGGTGAAGTCGAGGATGCCCTTCCAGGAGAAGTCCTGGATCGAGCCGACGCCCAAGATGGCGTCCTCGGGGATCCGGTCCTCCTCGACGTCCTCGAGGGTGACGGGCTTGCCGTCGATGAGCATCGGCTTGATCGCGCCGAGCGCGGTGCCGAGCGGGCGTGCGCCGTCGACAGCAGACGTACGCGACGCCGGCTCGCGCTTGAACCAGATGTTGAACCAGGCGGTGAAGCGGTGCCAGGCGACACCCATCGTCAGGTTGGACGAGATCACCATCAGCCAGATCAGCGCGGAGAGGATCTTGAAGGTCGCGATGAGGTAGATGATGTTCTCCAGCGTCCCGATCGACTCGGCGCCGGTCGGGTAGAGCGCACCGAAGAACTGAGAGATCGGGAAGTGGAAGCCGGTCGCGTGCTCAGCGTGCTCGCCGCCGTGCGCCAGCGCCAGGTTGTACTCCGCGCCGCGGATGAACAGGATCGCGATCGACTCGAGCAGCACCATCGCCTCGACGAAGAAGGCCTGCCACATGACCGACCCGTAGAACCGCGTCCCGCGGCCCATCTTCCTCGGCTGGTGCAGCAGCCGGTAGATGATCAGCGGGATGATGCCCAGCGCACCGAGCAGGCCGAGACCCTCGGCCACCCACTCGTAGAGGAAGAACTTCCCGATGACGGGGATCGTCCAGTCGGCGGAGAAGAGCTGGAAGTACGCCGAGCCGACCGCGGTCGAGAGCACGATGAACGCCGCGAAGGCGAACCAGTGCAGGACGCCGACCCAGGTCCACTGCAACATCCGCGTGTGGAGGACGGTCTCTTTCAGCATCGTCAGTGTGCGGGCCAGCGGCTGGTCGACGCGGCTGATCGGCGTACCGATCTTGATGACCGCGAGCATCGACCTGACCGCCTTGGTGGTCATATAGACGGCGACCACCGTGGTCGCGAGACACACGACGATGGTGATGATCTGCAACATGCCTAGGCGCTCCTCATCAGGGGGCAGGACTGCCGGAATAAGCCGAGCCTAGTTCTTGCGGTCGGCTCCGTCAGGGTAAGGGTAGGCTGATACTACCCATGAGTAACTTCACAACGTGGAAACGGCCCGCGACCTGGTCAGGTCGCGGGCCGTTTCTTAGGACTGCCTCAGTGGATCAAGGCATCACGCGTTGGAGTTCACCTTGAACTTGGCGTGACCGATGTTGACAACGGTCTTGGTGCCCTCGGTCGCGTCGAGGAGCGTCAGCCGCAGGGCGACGACCTCGATCAGGTTCTTGCTGCGCTCGACGACGACGTTGGTCTCGATCTTGGCCAGGCCGGGGATGTCGACGCGGGAGAGCGCCGACCCGAGCTGGGCGAGGGAGACCTTCTGGTCGTTGATGAAGATGTCGCCGAACTTGGTGCCCGAGGTGGACGTCGAGGCGCCCTTGCCCTTGACGAACTTCGCGTTCGCCTGGGCGCGGATGGCCTCGATGCGGATCGCGCCGTCGCCGATGTTGACGCCGGCGACCTCGGCGAAGGTGTAGCCCTCAGCCGTGGTCTTGGTCTGGTTCGAACGCTGACCGCTCGTGAGACCCTTCACGTCCACGACGCTGCCGGCCTCGCCCAGCGGAACGCCGGCGATGGACTTGGTCTTCAGCTTGCCCTTGGTGCCGGCGCACGACGCGTTGGTCAGCGGGTTCTTGCCGACCTGGACGGCGCCGCCGAGAGCGGTGGCGTCGATCGCGTCGGAGAAACCGCGGAAGGTCGCGGAGTAGGCCTGGCCGTTGATCTCGGCGCGGGAGCGACCGACGATGACCTCGGAGTCGGTGCCGTGGAGCTTGATCCAGATGCCGTTGGCGTAAGCCTCGGCGCCGTCGGCGTTGGTCTTCTCGACGGTGTTGCCCAGACCGATGGTGGCAATGCCCGGGATGACGAGCGGCTTGTCACGGCCGGGGATCGGAAGGTCGATCTTCTGGCCGGGGCCGGCCGGGTCGAGAACGACGTGAGCGATCTTGGCCTTGGAGTCGGCCTTGTAAGCCTTCCCGTCCCACCAGGCCTGGGACACCGAGCTGAGGCCCTCGACGGTGACCGTGCCCAGCGGGCTCTTGTCGAGCACGACGTCGGCGATCTTGTGCTCGGAGATCGACTTGACCGTCGAGCCGGACTTGATGGTGCGCTGGCGGGTGGTGGTGCCGCCGATCTTGCCGAGACCGGGCACCTTGGCGCCCGCGGTGTTGTTGTCGACGTCGTAGCCAGCCTTACGGGTGCACCCGATGGTCTGGTATCCGAGGTCTCCCGAGTTGGCCGGGATGTTTCCACCGGTCACGCGGCTGCCGAAGCCGCTGGCGAACAGCCCGAACGAGGTGTTCGTCAGCGCGGCCTGTGAGGGCGCCGGCACAACCAGAACTGCGCCGACGACGGCGGCAGCGGCTGCGGACAGCGCGAACGTACGGATGCTTCGCATTGTTGGTTGGACTCCGATTCTGCGGTGGGGATCCCCCAAGATCCCCGCAACGGGGCCGTGCCACCTGCCAGATCCGGGGGAACCTGGCGCACTCCCGAGTTAAGGGGTGGCACATCGGGCAAACGAGAGAAAACCACGGAAGTTATCGGGACGGAGGTCCTATTTCTAGATGGCCCTTCTTTGTCATGGGTAACCCACCCGGGCATACGCAAAACGGGCCGTGACCTCGGAAAGGTCACGGCCCGCTCTGAAACGGCTGCTGACTAGGGCGTCAGGTCGATCTGAATCCCGGTGAGACCGTCGATGACGCCCGTCACCGTGTCGAGTACCGGGGCCACCACGTTCTTGCCCAGCGACGGCTGAGTCGGCGCAGGGGTCGGCTCGGGCTCCGGCTCGGGTTGCGGAGTCGGTTCCGGTGCCGGCTCCGGAGCTGGTTCGGGAGCCGGTGCCGGGTCCCTGTCCGACAAGGTGTCCCCTTCGAGCGGGGTGGAGACGGTTCCGCTGGAGGAGTGGGCGCCACCGTAGGCCTCGGCGGTGGAGGGCGCGTCGTAGTCACCGTTGGAGTGCTTGCCGCCAGAGGTGTTCGGAGCCGCGGGGGAGAACGGGGAGGTCTTCTCCGGCGCGATCACGCCGGGGGCGTCGATGACCTTCTGGTCGGCGAGGTCGACCACGGGTACGGCGTCGTACTGGCCGGCGTGGGCCTTGACCTGCTGGGTCTCGACGTCCGGGTCGACGTTGGCCTGGGCGAAGGCGCCGATGCCGGCCGAGGCGATCGCCATCGCCGCGAGCGGCAGCAGCACGGCCTTCTTGTTGCGGGCGCGGACCTTCGGAATCCGGTGCTCCTCGACCACGCCGTTCCGGGTCGGCACCTGCGCGGCGGCGTACGACGGCATCGCCGGATTGGCGAACATCACCGGGCCGGCAGGATGGAACTGCTGTGCCGTGTAGGGGCTCGGCTGGTAGGCGTACTGCGGCAGCTGGGTGTGCGGCGTCGGGCGCTGGTAGGTGGCCTGTGGCCGCTGGGAGTGGCCGGCGTCGGGGTGTCGCAGGACGAGCGCCGTGCCGGGCTGCGGCTGCGGTGCGTACGGCGTGTGATGCGGTCGCACTCGCTGCGCGGCCGGGTTCGTCTTGGGATTGGTGAACCAGGACTCGTCCGCCGGCGACAACCCCTCGAGAGCGCGGCGGGCGATCTCGAGGGGTTCGGGCGCGGTGTCGTCCGTGGGGAGCATCGGTGTGGCGGGGTGTCGAGCCGGCGTGGGTGGGACGTTCGAGTGGTCCCCCGTCGCGGGCCGACGATTCGCTTCAGTCATCTGACGCTGTCTCCTGAGCGCTTAGCGAGTGTCGGTTGTGTCGCGCAGCACGTAACGGAACCAGAATCTCGACCGCTTGTCACCTTCTTCTCAGAAAAAAGTTACTGACGAGCCCAAACGGGGGTAGCAAGTAACGGAGAAGATACGGGCAGGGGTATATCCCGATGTGGATTACAACGCTGCGATGGCCTCGGCGATGCTCAGCGTGCGCCGCGCGGACTCGACGTGGAGGTTCTCCACCATCTTGCCGTTGTAGGTGACCACGCCGCCGTCGCTCGCCTCCCAGGTCTCGATGAGACCCTTGGCGTCGGCCACCGCCTGCTCGCTGGGTGCGAATCCTGTGTTGGCGCCCTCGACCTGAGCGGGGTGGATCAGGGTCTTGCCGTCGAACCCGAAGATCCGGCCCTGCTCGACCTCGGCCGCGTAGCCCTCGGCGTCCTTCACGTTGTTGTAGACACCGTCGAGGATGACCTTGCCGCTCGCGCGTGCGGCGAGCACGGCCAGCTGGAGGCTGGTGACCAGGTTGGCGCGGGCGGGGACGTGGTCGACGTACAGCTCCTTGACCAGGTCGTTCGTGCCCATGACGAGCACCGTCAGCCGCTCGGAGGCGGAGGCGATCTCCTCGGCGTGGAGGATGGCGTACGGGCTCTCGATCATCGCCCAGAGCTTGGTCTGCTCCGGGACGCCGGCTTTCTCGAAGGCCGCGACGAGCTCGTGCACCTGCTGGGCGCTGTTGACCTTGGGGACCACGATCGCGTCGGGTCCTGCCTTGGCGGCAGCGGCCAGGTCGTCGGCGTGCCACTCGGTGTCCGCGCCGTTGATGCGGATGGTGAGGTACTTGTTGCCGTACTCGCCCGACGTCACGGCTGCGGCCGCGTTCTCGCGTGCCTCCGGCTTGGCGTCGGGGGCGACGGCGTCCTCGAGGTCGAGGATCAGCGCGTCGGCGGTGATCGTCTTGGCCTTCTCGAGGGCCCGTGTGTTGGAGCTCGGCATGTAGAGGACCGAGCGGAGGGGGCGGCTGTGCTCGATTTCTTGGGTTGCGTCAGTCATTTCAGTCCACCTCGATGGCGTCGTAGAGCTCCTTGAGCTTCGGGTCGATCGCGGCGAGCTCCTCGGCGAGGTCGACGAGGACCAGGCACTGCTTCAGCGAGGCGTCGTCCTCCATCTTGCCGTCGAGCATGACCGCGCCGGTGCCGTCGCCCATGGCGGCGACCACGCGACGGGCGTGCTTGATGTCCTCGACGCTGGGCGAGAAGACGCGGTTGGCGATCTCGATCTGCTTGGGGTGCAGGCTCCAGGTGCCGACGCAGCCGAGCAGGAACGCGTTGCGGAACTGGTCCTCGGCCGCCACGACGTCGGTGATGTCGCCGAACGGGCCGTAGTAGGGGTAGATCCCCGCCGCGGCGCAGGCGTCGACCATCTTTGCGATCGTGTAGTGCCACAGGTCCTGCTGGAAGACCGTGCGGTTGCCGTGGATGTCTCCGTCTACCGGGTCCTGGCGGACCAGGTAGCCCGGGTGGCCGCCACCGACGCGGGTGGTCTTCATCTTGCGGTCGGCCGCGAGGTCGGCCGGGCCGAGGCTGATGCCCTGCATGCGCGGGGAGGCGAGCGCGATCTCCTCGACGTTGGCCACGCCGCGCGCGGTCTCGAGGATGGCGTGGATGAGGATCGGCTTCTGTACGCCGCCCTTGGCCTCGAGCTGCGCGAGCAGTCGGTCCACGTAGTGGATGTCCTCGGGGCCCTGCACCTTCGGCACCATCACGACGTCGAGCTTGTCGCCGATCTCGCTGACCAGGGTGACCAGGTCGTCGAGCACCCACGGGGAGTCGAGGCTGTTGATCCGGGTCCAGAGCTGGGTCTTCCCGAAATCGGTGCCCTTCGCGATCTCGACCAGGCCTTCGCGCGCGGCGACCTTGTTGTCGGCCTTGACGGCGTCCTCCAGGTTGCCGAGGAGGACGTCGACGGTGCCGACCATGGCGGGCACCTTGGCCGCCATCTTCGGGTTCGACGGGTCGAAGAAGTGGATCGCGCGACTCGGCCGTGCCGGGACCTCCCGCGGCGGTGCGGGGGCGCCCACCGCCAACGGCGCGAAGAAGTCCTTGGGGCTCTTGTGACTCATGCCGGTCACCCTAACGGCCAGGAGTTACCGGTCGGTAGGCGTCTCGGGTTGTAACGATCACGACCGGCGTCGGGAGGGATGGTCCTTCGGAACCTGGGCGCCGTGACGGATCCGGGCGCCGGCGTCGAAGCCGGCGAGGACGGAGCGGACGGTGGTGCGGATCTTGCTGGGGTTCTTCCTGTACTTCGTCATGACTCCATCGTGCTCGCGCGGAGCCCGCTGGAGGAGTGGCAGGATTGACTTAGAGTGATAGATTCTTGCCATGTCCGCGAAGCCGTCCATCGCCATCCCGATCGTCGACGGGATGACCCTGTTCGAGATCGGGATGCCGCTCGAGGCGCTCGGCTACGACTGGGACCACGACGCCAGCCCGCTCTACGACGTGACGCTGTGCGGCGACCTGCGTGGGGTGCGCGTCCACGGTGGGCCGCGGCTGACGCCGCAGCGGCCGATGACCGCGCTGGCCGAGGCCGCAACGGTGCTGGTGCCGGCGATCCGGCCGGGTGAGCCGATCAGTTCGACGCTGGTCCGGGAGCTACGCCGTGCCGCAGCCGGCGGCGCCCGGATGGTCTCGCTGTGCACCGGTGCCTTCGCCCTGGCCGAGGCCGGGCTGCTCGACGGTCGCCGAGCCACGACCCACTGGCGGTGGGCGGAGCTGTTCCGACGTACGTTTCCGCGGGTCGACCTCGACCCGCGGGCGATCTACGTCGACGACGGCGTGCTGACGAGCGCGGGCTCGGCCGCCGGGCTGGACCTGTGCCTCCACCTGATCCGCACCGACCACGGCCAGCATGCCGCCAACACCATCGCCCGCAACCTGGTCATCGCCTCGCACCGTGACGGTGACCAGGCGCAGTACGTCGCGGCGGATCCGCTCACCGAGCAGGCCCACTGGCTCGACGAGCTGCGCGCCTGGCTCCGGGCCAACCTGCACGAGGACGTCACCCTCGAGCGCCTGGCGTCGGCTGCCGCGGTCTCGCCGCGTACCCTCGCCAGGCGCTTCGAGCGCGACCTCGCCACCACCCCGATGCGCTGGGTCTCCGCCGAGCGCATCGCGGTCGCCAAGACCCTCCTGGAGACCACCGATCTGCCGATCGACCGGATCAGCCACGAGGCCGGCTACTACTCGCCGGTGACCTTCCGGGCCTCGTTCACTTCGGAGGTCGGTGTGACTCCTGGGCGGTATCGGATGCGGTTTTCTCGGCGCGAGGTCGGTGGTCGGGGTTTGGTGCGGAGATGTGAGTTGGGTACGGGCTTTGGAGTCGGCTGATGGCTTCGCTGGTGTGGGCGAGCGGGGCAGTTGGTGGAAGGAAAATTCCTTTCGCCGCGTGAGCCGTGTCTGCCGAGGTGTGGGTTCTGCTGGTGGAAGGAATTTTCTTTCCGCTGGAGGAGTCCTTGCTTGGTGGGGCGAACGAATTTTCGTTCGCCTGTAGAAGCCTTCCCTTCGCCTGGAGCGGTTTCCCGCGGCCACACGCGGCCCAAGACCAGCCACAAGTAACGGTCGCTGACCGCACTCTTTCACCGGCCCGGCGACCGCTCAGCGCCGCCACCAACGTCGTCTCCGGGGAGGCTGCTCCCGACGTACGTTCTTGGCCGCCTCCACCCGGGCGGCGCGGCGCTCGCGCCAGGCATCGAGGGTGGCGTCGAGGTCGCGGGGCATGGTGATCAGCGGTGGTCCCTCGGGGGCGCCGTAGCGGGCCGCGATGACCCGCTCGTTGAACTCCTCGACGATCCTACGGGCGCCGTCCTCGGTGGTCTGGGTGTCGAGGAGGCCGTCGAGCTCGGCGTCGTCCTTGCGGAGCTGTACCGACCGGGGAAGCACGACGATCTGCTCGCGCTCGACGAGCTGCTTGACCCACCAGTCGGGGTCGTGGTCGCGGTCGAGGTTCTTGATCGGCTTGCCGGCGCCGGGCAGGTTATCGAACTCGCCGCGCTGGATCGACTGCTGCACCTGGAGGTCGACCCACTTGGCCTGGTCCTGGATCCGGGCCGCGGCTGCCGCCTTGCTTGCCGCGTCGGAGAGAGGGGGCGCCTCCATCTCCGGGCGCTCCTCGGGTCGGTCCTCGCTCGTGGGCATGTGATCACCTCCAGCGCGGGAAAGTTTACCCAGCGCTGGTCGTGCGCCGGGGGAGAAGGAGCAGCAGCCCGGCGACGAGGGCGGTGACACCACAGACCGCCCACACCGTCAGATAGCCCGAGAGCGGCGCGTGCGCCTCGCCGGCGATGGACCCGTCCGCGGCGAGCGCGATCGCGAAGACCGCGGAGGCGATGGCGCCGCCGACGGTCTTGGTGGCGTTGGTCATGCCGGTCGCGAAGGCGGTGCGGGAGGACGGTGCGGCTGCGGCGGCGGCCGCCGGTAGCGAGGCGACCAGGGCACCCGAGCCGAGCCCGACGACGGCCATGTTGAGGAGTCCCTGCCCGGTGGAGTCGTGGAACGGCAGCCACATCAGGTAGCCCGTGGCGACCAGGAAGCAGGCGACCGCCTGAGCCCGTACGGGACCGAGGAACCGCGTCCACAGCGGCAGGGTGAAGGCGGAGATCGCCATCGCGATGACGTACTCCGCGATCAGCAGCGACACGAACGATGCGTCGGCGCCCAGCCCGAAGCCGGCCTCGGCGGGATCGGTGCGCGCGAAGGTCGACAGCGGGATCTGCGCTCCCAGCACCGACATCCCGAACAGGAAGGCGGTCAGCTGGATCGGCCACTGCCCACGCGAGACCAGCAGGCGTACGTCGATCAGCGGCTCGGTCCTGCCGCCACCGTCCAACGCGGTCTCGATGCGCCAGAACGGGACCAGCGTGAGCAGCCCCAGGACCACCAGACCCCAGGCGAGGAGAGACCCGGCTCCGAGGACGCGTACGCCGACCAGGCCCGCCATCACCAGGCCGAGCACGAGGGTCAGCACCGCCAGTCCGAGCCAGTCGAAGGAGCCGCCGCTGGTGCCGGAGTCGGGCTCGATGCCGACGGCGATGACGACGAAGACAGCGGTCACGGCCACGGCCGGGAAGGCCAGGATCGCGGTCATCGGGAGCACCCCGACGAGCGCGCCGGCGGCGACTGCGCCGATGATCACCGAGAGCTGCAGCGCGCCGACCAGGACACCGGCGGCCTTACGGGTCAGGGCGGTGTCGCCACCGGTGCGCTTGTGGACGATGGCGACCTCGAGCGGCAGCCAGATGACGTAGGCGCCCTGGATCGACCAGGCGACCAGGAACGAGCCGAAGTCGGGGGCGACCACCGTCCACCAGGTGGCGAGCGCGGTGATGCCGGTCGCCAGCAGGAGCACCTTCTTGTGACCGATCAGGTCACCGAGTCGGGCGAGCGGCGGCACGCACAGCGCGGAGACGATCAGCTGCCCGGCCTCGAGCCAGTTGAGATCGGCGTCGGAGACGCCGAGATGGTCGGCGAGATCGGAGAAGATCGGGGTGTAGTAGCCCTGCAGGATGCCGCTGGCGAACTCGACGGCCACCAGGAAGCCGACGATCACCCAGATTCCACGCGCGGCATGCTCGAGGCCGGTGCGCTGACGTTCGGTGGTCACAGTGACTCGATCAACCTTCGGTAGAAGCGGATCCCGTCGAGGTAGTCATCGACCCTGATGTTCTCGTCGGCGGCGTGGATGGTGGCGCGCTGGGCAGCGGTCATCCGGAACGGTGCGAACCGGTAGACCCGGTCGCTGATCTCGTAGAAGAACCGTGAGTCGGTCGCGGCCATGACGGTGTAGGGAGCCGGCACCGCCTCCGGGAAGACCGCCGCGATGGTGTCGGTGACCAGCGAGAACGCCTCGTCACGGGGCGAGATCGGCGACGGCTCCCCGGCCCGGACGACCTCGATCTCGACGTGCTTGTCGGAGATCGCGGCACGCAGCCGCTCGACGACCTCGGCGACCGTCTCGCCGACCATGATCCGCAGGTTGACCCCGGCCGAGGCGGCCGAGGCGATGACGTTGGCCGCCGGGCTGCCCTCGAGCGTCGTGATTGCCACGGTGGTGCGGGTCAGTGCGGCCGGCTCGGGTCCGAGCCGGGTCAGCAGCCTGGCCAGCGCGGGCGTCAGCCGGCCGGCGTTGGCCAGCACGGGTCGCATGGGCCTGGCCGCGTAAGGGGCGATCCGCTCGAACATCTCGACCGTCGGCGCCGGCAGCCCGACCGGCATCGACATCCGGTCGAGCCGGGTGATCGCGCGCGCCAGCCGCGCCGTCGGGCCGTTCTGGCGTGGGGTGGAGGAGTGGCCGCCGTCGCCGGTCACCTTCAGGCGTACGTCGGTGGTGCCCTTCTCGGCGACGCCGACGACCCCGATCGGCGCCGCGACGCCCGGGAAGGCGTCGAACGCGACCGCCCCGCCCTCGTCGAGCACGAACCACGGCTTGACCCCCTGGCTCCGGAGCTCCTCGACAGCCGCCCGTGCGGCCGCGCCGGTCGTCTCCTCGTCGGAGCCGAACGACAACCAGACGTCGTACGCAGGCGCGAACCCGTCCGCGAGGAGCCCCTCGACCGCCGCGCAGATCGCCACGAGCTGACCCTTGTCGTCGAGCGTGCCGCGCCCGTGGATCACCCCGTCGACGATCTCGCCGCCGAACGGGTCGTGGCTCCAGACGCCTGCGATCGGGACGACGTCCTGGTGGGCCATCAGCACGACCGGCTTCTCGGCGGAGGCGCCGGGCCAGCGGAAGAGGAGGCCGTGCTCGCCTACCGGAGTGAGGTCGAGGTTCGCATGCAGCAGCGGGAAGTGTTCACGCAGTGCCTCGTGGAGCTGCTCGAACGCCTGGGTCTCCGCACCTGAGCCGTCGTTGACGGTCGGGGCCCGAAGTGCGGCCTGAAGAGCGGCGACGGGGTCGAGTGTCATGGTCGAAACCTAACCCCACAGGGGTGCCCGGGATCACCCTGACGGCGAGTCCGTCACCAGTTTGTGGCGCTCCCGGGCAGCCTCACGTCGCGCGGGTGGATGACGTAGGTGATCCCGTCGGTCGAGGTCTGCCACACCCGCTCGAAGTTCTCGCGGGTGTAGACGTTACGCACCTCGTCGTTGGAGGGGTGGTTGGCGTCGTAGACGATCGGGTCGCCCTCGGCGGTGAAGCCGCCGATGACGAGCAGGTGGCCGTCGGTGCCGTAGCCCGCCTCCGGCATCTCCTCGAGCTCCCAGTTGGCGGAGACGACCAGCGGGAAGCCGGCGGCGACCAGGGTCTCGGCCTCGGCCAGTGAGCGCAGTCGGGTCACGAAACCGTCCAGGCCCCAGCGGCCGGCGTAGGCGGTGTTGAACGGCCAGTTGCCGGCGCCCTCGTAGGCGTAGTCCCAGGTGTTGATCGCGGCGTAGGCGACCTGCGGGTCACCGTTGGGGGCCTCGATGCCCTCCAGCTCGCTCGCCGGGACCTCGTGGCCCCAGTGGTACTGCACCATCGTCGTCGAGGTCGGTGAGCACCAGACCTGGCCGCCGCCGCCGAACTCCGGGTATTCGCCACGGTGGATGTTCTGGCTGAACGGCGGGACACCGAGGTCGATCGCGTCGTCGAGGGTCGGCGTGCTGGTGCCGGGGTGGGCGGAGTCGGGCAGGTATTCGTTCGTCAGCGTCGAGACCGTTCGCAGGCTGGGGGAGACGGCCGCGCCCTCGGGCCGCAGCAGGGTTACCCGGGTCTGGAACGCCTCGGGCTCCTTGCCGGTCCGGGCGACGTACGTGTCCGTGTAGAGCCCCGCGTCGGTGTCGCTCTGGCCCTCGACGGAGGTGCGGTGGATGTCGCCGGCCGCGAAGTCGTCGCCGGCCGTCCATCGACCCATCACGAACCACTTCGTCCAGGTGCCGTCCGCCTTCCGGCCACGGAACCGGATCTCGGCCCAGGTGCCGGTCGGTGTGTCGACGTCCCACGAGGTGACCGACTCGTCGATCGGGTACCCGGTCTTGACCACGGGCGAGGTCCAGGTGCCGTACTCGTAGGTCTTGGCCGTGCCGTCGCCGAAGGGGTCGGTGTAGGCCGTCGTCTCGCTGCCGCGGCCGATCCGGAGGGTGCCGTGCCGGTCCGGGCGCAGGTTGCTCGACCTGCCCTTCGCGAAGTCTTCGATGCTGTTCCACCGGGTGAGGGTGATATCGGTCGACTGGGTCTCGGGCTCGGCCGCGTGGACCGGAGTCGTGGGGAGGACCAGGATGGTCGCTGCGGCGAGGGCGGCAACGTACGCGAGGCGAGACCGTGGGCTCATGTCGGAACGCTATTCCTCCTCGAAGCGCGCGGCCACGACAATTAGTCGGTGCCGGCTGGCATTCTTGGTCGACGTGAACAACTTCGCATCCGACGGCTGGTTCAAGGACGAGTTCCACAAGAGGTATTCCGAGTCGGCCAAGGAGATCGGCCGGTTCAACCTCGCCGTCTTCGGCAAGACCGGGGTCGGCAAGTCAACGCTGGTCAATGCGGTCTTCGGGGCGGAGGTGGCCAGGACCGGGATCGGCGAGCCGGTGACCAAGGAGTCGACGCTCTACCTGCACACCAGCGGGTTCTTCGGGCTGCTCGACACCCAGGGCCTGGAGATCGGCGTCGAGGGCGACCGGGTGATCAAGGATCTGGCCAAGCTGATCTCCGAGCGGCGTCGCAAGCCGCAGTCCGAGCAGATCCACGTCGCCTGGTATGCCGTACGTTTCGCCGACCGCCGCTTCGAGGACACCGAGGCCGCGTTCATCCAGAAGCTCGCCGACCTGGGGCTACCGGTCGTGCTGGTCATGACCCAGGTGCCGACCTCGCCGACCGGTGCCTACCACCCGGACGCGGTCGAGTTCGCCCAGCAGATCGACGCGCGCGGGCTGCCGGTGCACGGCGCCCGCGTCTACCTGACCAACGCGAAGGCCGACGACTTCTCCGGCCAGCAGGTCCACGGCCTGCAGGAGCTCGTCGATGCCACCTTTCGATGCGCGCCTGCAGGCGTCGAGGAGGCCCTCATCGCGGCGCAGAGGGTGGATCTCAAGCGGAAGCAGGAGCAGGCGAACACCGTGATCGCGGGTGCCGCGACCGCGGCCGGGGCGGCCGGCGCCACCCCGATCCCGTTCTCCGACGCGGTCGTCCTGGTGCCGATCCAGCTCGGGATGATGGCGCGCATCTCGGCGATCTACGGCATCGAGGTGGACAAGGCTGCCATGGCCTCGATCGCGGCCACCGCGGCGGCCACCCAGGCCGGCCGCTCCGTCGCCGGCAACCTGCTCAAGATGATCCCCGGGTTCGGCACCGTCGGGGGTGGCGCGATCAACGCCACCGTCGCCGCGGGCTTCACCGGTGCCATCGGCGCCGCCTGGTCGGCCGTCTGCGTCAAGCTCGGCGAGGGCAAGCTGCGCGGCGTCAACGGCGCCCTGGACACCGAGAGCATCAGGTCGCTCTTCCTCGACGAGCTGAAGAACCAGATCTCGAGGCTGAAGCTCCACGGCAAGGAGAAGTGAGCCGGGCGGTTCCTTGGTCAAGGTATGCAGCTGAAGGCACGGTTCCCGCGCGGAGGTCCGCCGGGGAAGTGTGCTCTCGCCTGCATACCTTGACGGAGGAACAGCTCACCCCGCCATCGCCGCTTCGTACGCCGCGGCGAGCTGCTCGCTCGCCCGCGGGGCGTCCGGGTCGGGCCGCGGCGTGCCCAGGTGGAGCTCGCGCAGCTCGTCCGTAAAGGACGCCACCATCTCGGGACCGGCATCGCGCAGCAGCTCGGCCCGGACCCGGAGCTGCCGGGTGCCGTCGCGGTGGGCGAGACCCCAGTTGCCGAGCGCGACCATGATCGGCAGCGTCTGGATGCCTGCCTCGGTCAGTGCGTAGGCCGCCTTCTGGCCGCGGCCGGCCTGCTCCTTGGTGAGCAGCCCGCCCTCGACGAGCTTCTTCAGCCGGCTGCTGAGGATGTTGGAGGCGATGCCCTCCTCGGAGCTGCCGAGCAGCTCGCGGAAGTGGCGACGGTTCCCGAACATCACGTCGCGCAGCACGATCACCGACCAGGGGTCCCCGAAGACCTCCACGGCTGCGTTGATCGGGCACCCCGATCTGGGCTCGCTCACTCGGCGTCTCCTGCTGAAAATAGTGGTTGCAATCTGCAATCGGGGAGTCTACCCTCGACGCCAGTGATTGCAAAGTGCAATCACTCTGATTCGAGGGAGATCGACATGTCACGCGTACGTGCTCACACCATCGGCGTCTCGCTGGACGGCTTCGCCACCGGCGACGGTCAGAGCCTGGAGGCGCCGTTCGGCCACGCCGGCATGCGGCTGATGGAGTGGTTCTTCCCGACCAGGACCTTCCAGAGCGCGTCCGGACACCGGGAGCGGATGGAGGTCGACGCGGCCGCCGACGCCGACGACGCGTTCGCCGCCAGGTCCTGGGAGGGGATCGGCGCCGAGATCATGGGCGCCGGCAAGTTCGGTCCGCCGGGATGGCAGGACGACGCCGACTGGACCGGCTGGTGGGGTGAGGAGCCGCCGTTCCACACGCCGACCTACGTGCTGACCCATCAGCCCCGCGAGTCGATCGAGATGAAGGGCGGCACCGTCTTCCACTTCCGCAACGCGCCCATCGAGGAGGTGCTGGCCGAGGCGAAGCAGGCTGCCGCAGGCCAGGACGTACGCATCGGCGGCGGCCCGTCCTCGCTCCGGGACTTCCTGGCGGCCGGCCTCGTCGACCACCTGCACGTCGCGGTCGTCCCGATCATCCTCGGCCGTGGCGTACGGCTGTGGGACGGGCTGGAGGCACTCGAGGACGGCTACGACGTCGCCTCGACCACGACCCCGAGCGGCGTCACCCACATCACCTTCGACCGGAAGCAGGTGGCGTGATGAGCGGGAAGGTGCTGTGGCACTTCTCGATGTCGCTCGACGGCTTCGTCGACGGGACCGAGCCGGGGATGGCGTGGTTGAGCGATGTCACCGGGAAGCCCGGGGTCGAGGAGGTGTACTCCTCACAGCTCGGCGCCGTCCTGGGCGGCCGCAACGGTCACGACGCCTACCCCGACGCGATGCCCTACGGCGACTGGGAGGGCCCGGTCTTCATCCTCACCCACCATCCCGAGGACGCCCGGCCGCAGGAGCACGTCACCTTCCTCAGCTGCGACGTCGGGGAGGCGCTGCGGATCGCGGTCGAGGCCGCCGACGGGAAGAACGTCGAGGTCCACTCCGCCGACATCGGCCGCCAGCTCCTGGAACGGGGTCTGATCGACCAGATCGAGCTGCACATCGCACCGGTCCTGCTGGGCGACGGCATCCGCCTCTACGACAACCCCGGCGGGGCGCCGATCAAGCTGCACAACCTGATCGGCGACGATCCGCACCTGGAGGTCGACCTCCGCTACGCGCCGGTGCGTCCGTGACGCTCCGGGGTCGGCGGGTTCAGACCTGGCAACCAGCTGCGCGAGCGACGGCGAAGGGGTAGGACTGCGCCGGGCCGGTGCCGTAGTAGTACGGCGAGCACAGGTAGGCCCAGGTCCTGGGGCCGACGATGCCGTCCACCGCCACCGAGGAGTCCCAGTAGCGCCACGAGGTCTGGCGCGAGATCACGGCCTGCCGCGTCAGTGAGCCGTACTGCCCGTCCACCGCCAGGTTGATGCCGGGCTGCCAGTTGAGCAGCGTCTGGATGTACCTGACGCAGGTGCCGTTGCCGCCGTAGGAGTAGTTGTACGACGTGCAGGTCGCGGCGTGAGCCGGCGTCGGGGCAGCAATGCTGGTGACGGCCGCGCCGGTGATCGCGATGAGGGTCGCGGAAACGATGCCGGCGATCCGCCGCTTCCACGTGCGCGGGACGGTGCTGGTGGCTGACATGTTCTCTCCTGGGTGCTTGCGGGGGTGATCGTGCGAGGGCGTCGGCTTCGCACCGACGTCTCGACGCGTCACGCTAGATGCCGCCCACCCGGGCCGGTATCCAACGAATCCGCGGAAACGAGCCCGGGTCCGGGGTCGCTAGGGTGCGGGAGTGGTCAGCCTGTTCTCGCTTCCGCTCCTGCAGACGCCGCGCGCCCGGATGACGCGCACGATCCGGGCCTTGACCGGTGGCCCGAGCCCGCTCGGCGGCCGCACCGTGCTGGTTACCGGTGCCAGCTCGGGGATCGGTGAGGCGACGTCGTACGCCGCGGCTCGACGTGGCGCGCACGTGCTCCTCGCCGCCCGCCGGAGCGAGGAGCTGGAGCGGGTGCGGAAGACCATCGAGGGCGCGGGCGGGCAGGCGTCGACCTACCTCGTCGACATGGCCGACGGTGACTCGATCGACGCGCTGGTGGAGCAGCTGCTCGCCGAGCACGGTGCGGTCGACTACCTGGTCAACAACGCGGGCCGGTCGATCCGGCGCTCGCTCGAGCTCACCTACGACCGCTTCCACGACTTCGAGCGGATGATGGCGGTGAACTACTTCGGCGCGGTCCGGCTCACCATGGGTCTGCTGCCGGCGATGCGCGCCCAGCGGTTCGGCCACGTGGTCAACATCGTCACCTGGGGCAACCAGATCAAGGCCCCGAAGTTCGCCGCCTACATCGCCGCGAAGTCGGCGCTCGACGTGTTCGGGCGGATCCTGAGCCGCGAGGCGTACTTCGAGAACGTGACCTGCACCAACATGCGCGTCGCGATCGTGCGGACGCCGATGATCGCGCCGACCGCGGAGTACGAGGGCCGCGGCGAGAGCCCCGAGGAGTGCGCCGAGCGCGTCGTCCGCGCGCTCGAGGACCGGCCGGTGACGGTCGACGGCGCCTTCGGCTCGGTCTTCGAGGTCCTCAACATCCTCACCCCGCGGCTGGCCGATCTCGCGATGGCCGCCTCCCACCTGCGTACGCCGGACTCCGCTGCCGCGCGTGGGGCGGCTCAGGTGCGGGACTGATCGGACCGGCGCCCGGCCGTCACCAGCGGCCGCGGTGGACGACGTCCTCGAGCGGAGCGCGCTTGCGGCGGGTGGGGGAGCCCTTGGCGCCGCCGGAGGCGGGGTGGCCGATGGTGACGGCACCGATCGGGTCGAAGGCGTCGGGGATGTCGAACGCCTTGCGGACCGCGGCGTCGGACTCGGGCGGGATGCCGAAGTAGAGGGCGCCGAGGCCCTCGTCGACCACGGTCTGCAGGATCAGCATGGTCGCCATCGCGGTGTCCATGTGCCAGAACGGCATCGGCCAGTGCGCCTCGTCCCGGTCGGTCCAGCCCTTGTCGGGCTGCGCGTAGCGGTCCAGGTAGGCGTCCTTGGAGGAGCACGGGATCACGATCACCGGGGCCGTCATCATCCCGGTCAGCCAGGTGTCGGGGTTGTCCACGTCGGCCGTCGCCTCCCAGTAGCGGCGTACGTCCTCGGGGGTGTCTAGCACCAGGAACGCCCAGCCCTGGGAGAAGCCCGCCGAGGGTGCCCGGGTGGCGTTGTGCAGGATCTTGTCGACCACCTCAGGGGCCACCGGATCGCCGGTGTAGCTGCGGACCATCTTGCGGCGGCGTACGACCTCAGAGAACTCCATAGGTCCAGTGTCCCGTCTAAGGCGGCCGGGCCGTGGCCGAGGTCGGAAAGTAAGGCGCGCGACCGATTCGGGTGCCTACCTCAGCGGAGGAGTCTTCTCGATGTCAGCAGGACAGCCCGAAACAGGAGATCGAGATGTACACCACCGTAGGTTACGAAGCAGAGGTCAAGTACCGCCGCCAGCAGATCCAGAAGGACCTGGTCAAGCGCCAGCGGGCCACCGAGGCTCGTCAGACGCGACGCAACCGCGCTCGCTGAGATGCGGCCGCGGAACGGCAGTACGGAACAAGGCAGACGCCGAGCAGGAGAGATCCGGCTCGGCGTCTGTTTGTCGGAGGGCGCGATGATTGCGCCCATGGCGCAGAGTGCCGAGAGGCTGGTCGGACGCGAAGCCGACCTGGAGACCCTGGTCGGGTTGGTAGGGCTGGGCGACACCGCACGTTCGGGTGGGGGCAGGCACGTCCTGCTCGCGGGTGACGCCGGTGTGGGGAAGACCCGGATCCTGCGCGAGCTCCGCGGCCGGGCCACCGCCGACGCCCGGCAGGTGCTGGTCGGGCACTGCCTCGACTTCGGCGACAGTGCCGAGGCGTACCTGCCCTTCACCGAGATCCTCGACAACATCACCGCCGCGCTGCCCGACGTGGTCGCGCAGGTCGCCGACGTACATCCGGCGCTCCTGCGGATGGCACCCGTGGCCCGTGCGCTCGGTGGGGCTGACACCGCCGTCCAGGAGGCGCTCGACCGGGGCAACCTCTTCGCCGCGATCCACGCGCTCCTGGAGAGCGCGGCCCAGAAGGCGCCGCTGCTGGTCGTGGTCGAGGACACCCACTGGGCCGACCAGTCCACCCGTGACCTGCTGACCTTCCTCTTCACCCGGCCGTTCGACGGCCCGGTCACGATCCTCGCCTCCTACCGCGCCGACGACCTCCACCGCCGACACCCGCTGCGCCGCCAGCTCGCCGAGTGGACCCGGCTGCCTTCGGTCGAGCGGTTCCACCTCGGGCGGCTCTCGGACGATGACGTACGCGTCCTGGTCGGCGAGCTCGCCGGTGATCCGGGTGCCGGGTTCGACGTCGAGAGCGTCGTACGCCGCGCCGACGGCAACGCGTTCTTCGTCGAGGAGCTGGTGCAGGCCGCCGGCGCCGACGAGCTGCCCTGGGATCTCGCCGACCTGCTCCTGATCCGGCTGGAGCAGCTCGACGCGACCGCGCGCGAGGTCGTCGACACCGCCAGCGCCGCCGGGCGCGACGTCAGCGACGAGCTCCTCGACGCCGTCGCCGGTCTCGACCGGCCCACGCTCGACGCCGGGCTGAGGCAGGCGATCGAGCGCGCGATCCTGGTGCCGCGCGAGGACGGCTACTACGTCTTCCGGCACGCCCTGCTCGGCGAGGCCGTCTACGACGACCTGCTCCCGGGCGAGCGGGTCCGGCTCCATCAGCGCTACGTCGAGGCGCTGAACGGCGACCTCACCACCGGTAGCGCGGCTGGTCTCGCCCGCCATGCTCGCCTGGCCGGCGACCACGAGACCGCGCTGACCGCGGGGATCGCGGCCGGCGACGAGGCGGCGGCCACCGGTGGTCCCGACGAGGCCTCCCAGCACTACCAGCAGGCGATCGCCCTGCTCGCCGCGCGTGCCGAGTCCGACCACGACAGCCAGCGTCTCGTCGACCTGGTGGTCAAGGCCAGCGACGCGATGGTGGCCGCCGGGTATGCCGACCGAGCCGGGAAATTGGCCCGTGAACAGCGCGAATCGCTCCCCGCCGACGCGCCGGGTCTGTGGCGCGCGCAGCTGATGACCGTCGAGATCGAGACCAGTTTCGCCTACGTCAACGACGTCCGGGTGGGGGCGCTCGCCGAGGCGGCGATGTCCGAGCTGCCCGAGGACGCACCGCCGCTGGTGCGCGCTCGTCTGCTCGCGGCGTACGCCCGGGAGCTGATGATCGCCCGCCGTCACGACGACGCCGAGAAGGCCGGCCGGGAAGCGCTGGCGCTGGCCGAGGAGCTCGGCCGGACCGGTCTCGCCGCGGAGGTGGCGGCGACGCTGGCCGGATCGTGGGGTCGCCCGCCGCAGGACTGGATCGAGCCGTTGCGCGAGGCCGTGGCCCGGGCGGCCAGGGTCGGCGCGCTGCACCCGGAGTTCCGGGCCCGGATCCAGCTCGCCTTCGCCCTCGACGCCGCGGACCGTCTCCACGAGGCCGGTGAGAACTACCGCAGCGCCTTCGAGCTCGGCGTGGAGCGGGGCGTCCCCTGGGCGCCGTACGCCTTCGACGCCCGGATCGCCTGGCTCGACTACCTCCACACCACCGGCCGGTGGGACGAGGCGCTCGCACTGACCGACGCGTCGAACGGGGCAGCGTACGGCATCCCGCCGGCGCTGTGGCCGTGGCTGGAGTCCAAGCGGCTGATGATCGAGCAGGCCCGCGGCGCCGACGTCGGCGCCGAGGCGCGGCGGCTGCGGCCGTCGTGGAAGCAGGAGGTGGCCACCGCGCGTGACTCGGTGATGGTCGAGATCAACGCTGCGGCGACCCGGGGCGACGTGGACGGGATCGTCGAGGCCTACGAAGCCGGCGTCGCGGCACTCACCACCGGCTGGGGAAAGTGGTTCGGTGCCCAGGCCCGGCTCTCGGCGATCGCCGTCGGTGCGATCGGCTCGGCCCTCCCGGCCCTTCCCGTCGGTGCGCGCCCGCAGGTGATGGCGCAGGTGGACCGCATCCTGGAGGCGGGCACGCGGCCCGTCGAGACGGATCAGCCCTGGGGGCTGGAGGGGCAGGCGTGGTCGGCGCGGCTGCGGGCCGAGGGGCTCCGTGCCCACTGGCTGGCCGGCATCTCCGTGCCCGAGCAGGACGACCTCGTCGAGGCGTGGCGGGAGACCGTGGCCGCCTTCGAGGCCTTCCCGCACGTCCACGAGCTCGCCTGGTCACGGGTCCGGCTCGCCGAGATCCTCCGGGCCGGTGGCGACACCGCCGGAGCGCGTGAGCTGGCTGACCAGGCCAGGGCCGCGGCGAAGCTGCTCGGCGCCCAACCGCTCCTCGACCACCTGCTCGCTCTCGGCACCACGCCACAGCGCTCGACGGCCGGTCCCTCCGGCCAGCTGACCGCCCGGGAGAGCGAGATCCTCGCCCTGGTCGCCGCCGGGCGGAGCAACGGCGAGATCGGCAAGCAGCTGTTCATCTCGACCAAGACCGTCTCGGTCCACGTCTCCAACATCCTGGCCAAGCTCGGCGCCTCCGGCCGCACCGAGGCCGCTGCCATCGGACGGCGTCGGGGGCTGGTGGAGTGACGCGGATCACGGCCGAATGAGGCACCCCTGACGTACGCCTAAGGCAGGCGCCTCATGCGTGCCACTACCTCAGGAGCCGAGGCTGGAGGCATGACTTACACCAACCAGATCAGCTACGACGCCGAGCTGGCCTACCGCCAGCAGAGCATTCGCCGTGCGACCGCGGCCGACCGTCTCGCCCGCCAGGTGCGGCGCCGCCGTCCTCGCCGGATGGACTCGATACACAACTGAGTCCTCGGAGGACCGTAATGCGGGAGAAACCCGGGCCCGGAGGCGCGATGATAGGGGACATGGCGCAAAGTGCTCGGTCATTCGTAGGTCGCGACCCTGAGCTGCGCACCCTCACCGGGCTGCTCGGCGTGGTCTCGGCGTCTGAGCGGCGCCAGCATGTCCTCCTCGCCGGCGACGCCGGCGTCGGCAAGACGCGCCTGCTCACCGCGCTGCGCGACAGCGCCGTGGCCGACGGCTGGCAGGTGCACGCGGGACACTGCGTCGACTTCGGCGAGAGCGCCGTGGCGTACATGCCGTTCTCGGAGATCCTCGACCGCATCGTCGCCGACCTGCCCGACGTCGTCGAGCGGGTGGCGGCCGACTACCCGGCGCTGGCCAGGCTGAGGCCCGTACGTCGCGTGATGGGCGCCAACCAGGGCGCCGCCCCGACCGGGACCGACCGCGGACAGCTCTTCGACGCCGTCCACACCCTCTTCGAGGCGGCCGCCGAGAAGGCGCCGCTGCTGGTCGTGGTCGAGGACACCCACTGGGCCGACCAGTCCACGCGCGACCTGCTGACCTACCTCTTCACCCGGCCCTACGTCGGCCCCGTCGCGATGGTCGCGTCCTACCGCGCCGACGACATCCACCGCCGGCACCCGCTGCGCCGCCAGGTCGGCGAGTGGGGCCGGCTGCCCGACGTCGAGCGGATCGTGCTCGAGCCGCTCTCCGACGACTCGGTGCGACTCCTCGTCCACGAGCTGGCCCCCGGCAAGGTGGACGCCGAACGAGTCGTACGCCGTGCCGAGGGCAACGCCTTCTTCGTCGAGGAGCTGGTGCAGGCCGGCTGCGACGAGGACCTCCCGGTCGACCTCGCCGACCTGCTGCTGGTGCGGCTGGACCGGCTCGACGGCTCCGCCCGGAGCGTGGTCCGCACCGCGAGCATCGCCGGGCGCCGGGTCACCCACGAGCTGCTCGCCGCGGTGACCGAGATGAAGACCGACGAGCTCGACGACGCGCTGCGCACCGCGGTCGAGCAGAAGGTGCTCGAGCCGACCGGCTCGCGCTACACGTTCCGGCACGCGCTGCTCGCCGAGGCGGTCTACGACGACCTGCTGCCCGGAGAGCGGGTCCGTCTGCACGCCCGGTTCGCCGAGGTGCTGAAGGAGACGCCGGGGCTGGGTGCCGCCGCCGAGCTCGCGCTGCACGCCAAGCACGCCGGCGACCTCGCGACCGCGCTGCGGGCCCGCATCGCGGCGGCCGAGGAGGCCCGCAGCGTCAGTGGTGTGGGCGAGGCGGCCCACCACTACGAGAAGGCGCTGGGCCTCGCCGCCGACCCAAAGGTCGCCAAGGCGGCAGCGGTCAACCTGGACCGGGTCTACGAGCGCGCCGCCGACACGCTCATCCTCGCCGGACTGCCCTCGCGCGCCGACGCGATCCTGGCCGAGCGGCTCGACGCCATCCCGGCCGGCCAGTCGGTGGGCCGGGCGCTGCTGCTGGCGACCCGTGCCGAGGCGGCCCTCGCCATGGAGAACGGCGATCCGCTCACCCACTCCCACGACGCGATGGTCGCGCTCCCGGCCAACGCGGAGCCGAAGGCGCGGTGTGCGGTTCTCGCCGTGCGCACCCGGACGCTGGTCACCTTCCGCCGCAGCGAGGAGGCCGAGGCGGTCGGGCTGGAGGGCATCGAGATCGCCGAGCGGCACAGCCTCTCCAAGCTCGCTTCCGACATGGCCACCAGCCTGTCGATGCTCAAGGTCCGCACCGGCCGCGGTGGCGGCGACAAGGTCGAGGGCTTCCGGCAGGTGCTGCGCGAGACGATCGAGCAGGCGCGCCAGGTCGGATCGACGTACGCCGTCAGCCGGGGGCTGTTCACGCTCGGCCGCTCCTACGACGAGGCCGGTGACTACGCGGAGGCGCTGAGGTGGTTCCGGGCGGTGATCGACGACGCCGGCGGCGAGTCGCTGCAGTGGTCGCCCTACGCGGCCGCGGCCCGCGCCGACATCGTCCGGATCCAGATGGTCCTGGGGGAGTGGCGGGAGGCGCTCGAGCTGACCGGTGGCAACCTGCCGGACGCACCGCCGATCCCGGTCGCGCTCCTCGACATGCTCCGGATGATGATGGAGCAGGCGCAGGGAGCATCGGTCGGTGATGCGGCCAACGCCTTACGACCGTTCTGGACCCAGGAGGGCCTGGTCGCCCTCTACGGCTCGGTCGTGGAGATGACCGCGCTCGCCCGTGCCGGCGACCCCGAGGGAGTGCTCAGGGTCTACGCGGAGACGGTCGAGACCCTCTCCCAGTTCTGGACCGAGTGGTTCGGCGGCCGGGTGCGGCTGGCGGTCGTGGCCGCCTCCGGGATCGCGCAGATGCTGCCCTCGCTGCCGGCGGCGCGGTGGCCCTCGCTGGTGGAGGCCGTCGACGGGCTGCACAGCGACGGCGAGCAGGTGGTCGCGCAGTACGAGCCCGGAGAGTGGGGGCCGGAGGGCCGCTCCTGGACCGCCCGGCTGGAGGCGGAGGTGCTTCGCGTCCACTGGCTGGCCGGCATCGACGCCCCGCCCCAGGAGTCTCTGCTGGCGGCGTGGGAGCGTGCCGAGCAGCAGGTCGAGGCCTACGGCGACGTCCCGGGGCTGGCCGTCGTCAGGACGACGTACGCCGCCATCCAGCGAGCCACGGGCGACGTGGCCGGCTCGCGGGTGACCGCCGACAAGGCCCGGGAGACCGCGAAGCGGCTCGGGCTGCAGCCGTTGCTCGACGAGCTGAGATCGCTCGGCGCGACGGCGGTCAAGCAGCAGCAGGCGACGTCGACGTCCCTGACGCCGCGGGAGAGCGAGATCCTGACCCTGGTGGCCGCGGGGCGCAGCAACGGCGAGATCGGCAAGCAGCTGTTCATCTCCACGAAGACGGTCTCCGTGCACGTCTCCAACATCCTCGGGAAGCTGGGCGCCGGGAGCCGCACGGAGGCGGCCGCCATCGCCCGCCGCCAGCAGCTGATCAGCTGAACCTGTGGTGCTCGACAGGAACGTGTGGCTGAATTGTCACCATCACCACGGGTCGGTCGAGGAGCAGATGTGAAGCAGGGCGGGCAGCACCCGATCGCAGCCGGAGTCACGGCGCTCGTCGCGGCCGCGGTCGGGGTGGGGCTGATCATCGGGATCGGGATGTTCGTCGGAGCCAACATCATGGGCCTCGGCGGCGGTGCCGCCGACGACCAGGCCACCGACCCGGACGCGGGCGCCTCGCTCTACGCCCCGTCGCCGAAGCCGACCAAGACCGCGAACGGACCGGCGATCACGCTCGACGCCTCGCCCACGAGCGCTCCCGAGAAGCAGGCGGCCTCCACGAGCCCGACGCCGTCCAAGACCGTCGAGGAGAAGCCGGCGAAGAAGGAGATCACCCTCCAGGCCGGCATCGTCGCGGCGACGCCGATGGAGCGGATCGACCTCACCGGCATCTACCCCGGCGGCGAGGGCGCCATCCTCCGTCTGGAGCGCAACGACGGCCAGGGCTGGGGAGAGTTCGGGATCCCGGACGTACGCGTCACCGGCGAGCAGTTCTCCACCCCGATCCAGTCCGGCCGGGTCGGAAGGCACAAGTTCCGGATGAAGGACATCGACACCGGCACCTACTCCAACGTGGTGACCGTGACGATCGGCTGAGGTTGGCGCCGAGGATGGAATAGGCCATCACCCGCTTGGTTGTATGTGGGTATGACGGTTCCCACGATCAAGCTCAATGACGGCACGTCGATCCCGCAGTTCGGTCTCGGTGTCTGGCAGGTTCCGCAGGACGAGACCGAGCAGGTGGTGAGCCAGGCTCTCGAGGTCGGCTACCGCCACATCGACACCGCGCAGATGTACCAGAACGAGGCCGGAGTCGGCGCCGCACTGAAGAGCGCCGGACTCGCCCGCGAGGACGTCTACGTCACCACCAAGCTCAACAACTCCCAGCACGACCCGGTCAAGGCGAAGGCATCGCTGGAGCGGTCTCTGGAGCTGCTCGGCCTGGACCGCGTCGACCTGTTCCTGATCCACTGGCCGCTGCCGACGCAGTACGACGGGACGTACGCGAAGACGTGGGAGGCCCTCGTCGGCCTCCGCGAGGAGGGCCTGACCACCTCCGTCGGCGTCTCCAACTTCCAGCCCGACCACCTCGACAGGATCGTCGCCGAGACCGGCGTCGCTCCTGCGGTCAACCAGATCGAGGTGCACCCCTACTTCGCCAACGAGGCCGCTCGCGCCGCCACCCTGGGTCACGGCGCGAAGGTCGAGTCCTGGTCCCCGCTCGGGCAGGGCGGCGGTGAGCTCACCGACCCGGTGGTCGCCGAGATCGCCTCTGCCCACGGCAAGTCGCCCGCCCAGGTCCTGCTCCGCTGGCAGATCGACCGTGGCGACATCGTCTTCCCCAAGTCCGTACGCCGCGAGCGGCTCGAGGAGAACCTCGAGATCTTCGACTTCGAGCTGAGCGCCGACCAGGTCACCGCCCTCGCGGCCCTCGACAAGGGCGAGTCCGGCCGCTCCGGCCCCAACCCCGACACCTTCGACTGGATCCCGTCCTTCTGACGCAGACACCCGCCGAGTCGGCTCATCCTGACGCAGGCCATCGCCGAGTCGGCTCGTCATGACGAGCCGACTCGGCGGCGTTTTCGGTCAGGATGAGCCGACTCGGCCCGCTTTTGGCTGGCGCTGGAATAGGGGGCGTAGGGTCTTCGTTGTGGACAGTGAACGAAGTTGAGTTGAATCGGCTCAACTTGTTTGCAACACTCGGCGGCAGCAGCCGCTGGGGCGGCGCAGACCACAGTCTTCCGGGGCTCCCCGGATTTCCACATACACACAGCTTCAACAAGCGGAGGTAGCAAAGATGGCACGTGCCGTCGGTATCGACCTCGGGACCACCAACTCGGTCGTCTCGGTTCTGGAGGGTGGCGAGGCCACCGTCATCGCGAATGCCGAAGGCGCCCGTACGACGCCTTCCGTGGTCGCGTTCAGCAAGTCCGGTGAGGTGCTGGTCGGCGAGGTCGCCAAGCGCCAGGCCGTCACCAACGTGGACCGCACGATCCGTTCGGTCAAGCGTCACATGGGCACCGACTGGAAGGTGAACATCGACGACAAGGACTTCACGCCGCAGCAGATCAGCGCGTTCGTCCTGCAGAAGCTCAAGCGCGACGCCGAGGCCTACCTCGGCGAGACGGTGACCGACGCGGTCATCACCGTCCCGGCCTACTTCTCCGACGCCCAGCGCCAGGCCACCAAGGAGGCCGGTGAGATCGCGGGCCTCAACGTCTCCCGCATCGTCAACGAGCCCACCGCCGCTGCGCTGGCCTACGGCCTCGACAAGGGCGACGACCAGACCATCCTCGTCTTCGACCTCGGTGGCGGCACCTTCGACGTGTCCCTGCTCGAGATCGGTGAGGGTGTCGTCGAGGTCAAGGCGACCTCCGGTGACAACCACCTCGGTGGTGACGACTGGGACAACGCGATCGTCACGTGGATGGTCGCGAAGTTCAAGGCCGCCAACGGCGTCGACCTGGCCGCCGACAAGATCGCCGCGCAGCGCCTCCAGGAGGCCGCCGAGAAGGCGAAGATCGAGCTGTCCTCGTCGCAGAACACGAGCATCCACCTGCCCTACATCACCCACGGTGAGTCCGGCCCCCTCCACTTCGAGGAGACCCTGACCCGGGCGGAGTTCCAGAAGATCACCGCCGACCTGCTCGACCGCACCAAGAAGCCGTTCGAGTCGGTCCTCAAGGACGCCGGCGTCGCGCTCAAGGACATCGACCACGTCGTCCTGGTCGGCGGCTCGACCCGGATGCCGGCCGTGACCGACCTGGTCAAGAGCCTGCTCGGCGGCAAGGAGCCCAACAAGGGCGTCAACCCCGACGAGGTCGTGGCCGTCGGTGCCGCGCTGCAGGCCGGCGTGCTGAAGGGCGAGGTCAAGGACGTACTGCTCCTCGACGTCACCCCGCTGAGCCTCGGTATCGAGACCAAGGGCGGTGTCTTCACCACCCTGATCGAGCGCAACACCACCATCCCGACCAAGCGCTCCGAGATCTTCACCACGGCTGACGACAACCAGCCGAGCGTCGAGATCAAGGTCGCCCAGGGCGAGCGCCCGATGTGGTCGGAGAACCAGCCGCTGGGCAACTTCGAGCTCACCGGCCTCCCGCCGGCGCCGCGTGGCGTGCCGAAGATCGAGGTCGCCTTCGACATCGACGCCAACGGCATCGTGCACGTCTCCGCCAAGGACCAGGCTTCCGGCCGCGAGCAGTCCATGACGATCTCCGGCGGCTCCGCGCTGTCGAAGGACGACATCGACCGCATGGTCAAGGAGGCGGAGCAGTACGCCGAGGAGGACGCCAAGCGTCGCGAGTCCATCGAGATCCGCAACCAGGGTGACAGCCTCGTCTACACCACCGAGAAGTTCATCACCGACTCCGGCGACAAGGTGCCGGACGACGTGAAGACCGAGGTGCAGGCCGACCTGGACGCCCTGAAGAAGGTTCTCGAGGACACCGAGGCCGACAAGGACGCCATCCAGACCGCGATCACCAAGCTCGGTGAGTCCTCGCAGAAGATGGGTGCGGCCATGTACGCCGCGGCCGAGGCCGAGCAGTCCGCTGCCGGCGGCGCCACCGGTGCGACCGGCGAGGCCGACGACGACGTCGTCGACGCCGAGATCGTCGACGAGCCCGTCGAGGGTGAAGAGGGCGACAAGAAGTGACCAAGCGCCGCCCCGGCGGGGCGGAGGAGGCCGTCGAGGAGACGACCTCCGAGGCCCTGCCCGAGACCGATCCTGAGACAGAGGCCGTCGAGGTGGACGCTCCGGAGGGCGACGCCTCGGACTCGGACGATGCCGCCGAGGCGGGCTCCGACGAGGACGGCTCCGAGGAGTCGACCGAGGACGAGTCCGAAGAGACGGACGAGACGGACGAGACGGACGAGACGGACGAGGCAGAGGACGAGGCAGACGTGGTGATCGAGGACGACAGCGAGGTGGACTTCATGGCCGATGCCGCCGACGAGGTCGACAAGCGGGTCGCCGAGCTGACCACCGACCTGCAGCGTCTCCAGGCCGAGTACGTCAACTACAAGAAGCGGGTCGACCGTGACCGCGAGCTGGTCTCGCAGAACGCGACCTACAAGGTGCTCACTCCGATCGTGGAGGTGCTCGACACCATCGACCGTGCTCGTGAGCACGGCGAGGTCGACGGTGGCTTCAAGGCCGTCGCCGACCAGCTCGAGAAGATCGTGACCAACCTGGGTCTGAAGAAGTTCGGTGAGCCGGGCGACGTCTTCGACCCCAACCGTCACGAGGCGCTCAGCCACATGGGCACCGACCCGGAGGTCGAGGAGACCTCGGTCAAGCTGGTCGCCAAGGCCGGCTACATGATCGGTGACCGAGTGGTCAGGGCCGCGCAGGTCCTGGTCGTCGACCCGGAGTGACCTGGAGTGACAACGACTGGTGGCCGAGGCTGTCGAGACATCGGCAGCCTCGGCCACCGCGAAGAAGGGAGGAGGGGCTAGGTGGCTGAGAACGACGGGATCCGGCCGGACTGGATCAACAAGGACTACTACGCCGAGCTGGGTGTCAAGAAGGACGCCTCGGGCGACGACATCAAGAAGGCCTATCGCAAGCTCGCGCGGGCCAACCACCCCGACTCCAACCCGGGCGACGACGCCAAGCACGAGAAGTTCAAGAAGGTCGCCGAGGCCTACGACGTCGTCGGTGACGCCGAGAAGCGCAAGAAGTACGACGAGGTCCGCACGCTCGGCGCCTCGGGTGGCTTCCCGGGCGGCTTCGGGGGCACGGGCGGTCGCGGCTACAACTTCGACGACCTCTTCGGTGGCGGCACCGCCCAGGGCGGCGGCCTCGGCGACATGTTCGGCGACCTCTTCGGCGGTGCCGGTGGCGCCGGCGGAGGCTTCGGTGGGCGGCGTACGACCCCGAGGGCTCGGCCGATCAAGGGTGCCGACGTCGAGACGAGCGCCACGATCGGGTTCACCGACGCGCTCGACGGCGTGACCATCTCGCTGCGGCTGACCTCGGACGCCGCCTGCCCCGACTGCAACGGCACCGGCGGCAAGCCCGGCACCAAGCCGCGGGTCTGTCCCGAGTGCGAGGGCGCGGGCTACGTCGTCAACTCCGTCGGCGGCGCGTTCTCGATGAACGAGACCTGCCCGCGCTGCGGTGGCCGCCAGCTGATCTACGACGAGGCCTGCCCGACCTGCCACGGCTCCGGTCGCGGCACCTCCGCGCGCACCATCCAGGCGCGCATCCCGGCCGGCGTCAAGGACCGTCAGCGGATCCGGCTCAAGGGCAAGGGCGCCGCCGGTGAGAACGGCGGCCCGGCCGGTGACCTCTACGTCACCGTGCACGTCACGCCCCACCGCGTCTTCGGCCGCAAGGACGACAACCTCACCATCGACGTGCCGGTCGGTTTCGACGAGCTGGCTCTCGGCGCCGAGGCCAAGCTGCCGACGCTGTCCGGTTCGCCGGTGACGCTGCGGATCCCCGCGGGGACCCCCAACGGGCGTACGTTCCGGGTCCGGGGCAAGGGGTTCCGGCGCTCGGACGGCACCGTGGGTGACCTGCTCGCGACCGTCGAGGTGCAGATCCCGGCCGTGCTCGACACCGACGCCAAGGCCGCCGTCGAGGCCTATCGGGCCGCGATGGCCGGCAAGCCCCTGCGTACGTCTCTTCTCGAGGAGTCATGATGAGTGAGGGATTCGGCAGCCCGGCTCCGGATGCCGCGGTCTACGTGATCAGCGTGGCCGCGGAGCTGACCGGGCTGCACCCGCAGACGCTGCGCACCTATGAGCGGATGGGCCTGATCACCCCCGGTCGCACCGGGGGCGGCGGGCGCCGCTACTCCTTCCACGACATCGAGCTGCTGCGGTCGATCGCCGACCTGACCGCGGCCGGCATCGGCATCGAGGGGGTGCGCCGCATCCTCGCTCTCGAGCAGCACGTCGACGCCCTGCGCCGACGCAACGAGGAGCTGCTGCACGAGCTGGCCGCGACCCGCGAGGCCCTCGCCCAGGCGAGGGCGGCGGCCCCCGAACCGAAGGGTCCGACCAGCAGGCTTCCTGCGGTTCGTCAGGCGCCGCCCGGACAGGCGATCGTGGTCTGGCGGCGGCAGCAGGGATAGCACGGCGTGCCCGATTTCGGGGACAGATCTGTTGGCGAGTTGTGGATTTCGGTTAAAACCGATGTTGGTGCGATGCCCGCATACTGATGAGTAAGCCGCGGGTGTCGGACCAACCCCCATATGGTCGGGGCACACGCGGCGGACCCGGTGGAGCCGACCCGAGACGGACCCACCGGGTCCTTCCAATTTCGGCGGTACACGACCGCCGGTTTCTTGTTACGGATGTCGGGCCGGTGCGAGCGTCGCCCTGGACCGAACCCGGGTGATCAGGCAAGATCCGAAGTGACGTCCGCGCTCGGCGCGGGCGGTGTCTCCCGGGATCGATGACCCGCGGCGCGCCTCGGTGCCGGTCGGTGCGGTTTCCGGAGGAGTCCCACTGACGGAAAAACAAGGGGTCCCGTGTCCAGCGTCGTCGACGTGCTCTCCGGGTGGGACATCGACTGGTTCGAGTTCTGGTCGGTCCCGATCTTCACCGCCGTGATCGGTTGGCTGATCAACTGGTCGGGACTGTGGATGCTCTTCTCCCCGATCCGTTTCCACGGGATCACCGTGCCGGGGCTCAAGCAGATCGCGGGCTCGCTGCCGCGCAAGGTCCAGGAGATCCCGGGCATCCTGCGCGGCGGGCTCGGCTGGCAGGGGATCGTGCCTGCGCGAGCCGCGAAGATGGGCTCGATCGCCGTCGACCGGGCGTTGTCCCAGATGGCGACGGCCCGCGACTTCTACGAGCAGCTCGAGCCGGACAAGATCGCCGCCCACATCGTCGACGTGTTCCGTCCCGAGATCCCTCTGCTCGTCGACGAGATCATGTGGCGTGAGCATCCGCGGTTCTGGCGCGATCTGCCGCGCCCGCTGCGTACGGTCGTGATCCAGCGGGTCCAGGACCGGCTCCCCGAGGTCGTCGGTGACGTGACCGTCGAGATCGGCAACCACATCGACCAGCTCTTCGACCCGAAGCTCATGGTGATCGAGAACTTCGAGAAGGATCCCTCGATCATCGTGCGGATCTTCAAGGACTTCGGTGCCCGCGAGCTGCGGATGATGGTCGTCTTCGGGGCGATCTTCGGTTTCCTGCTCGGCATCCCGGTCGCCGTCGTCGACCAGGCCTTCCACATCTGGTGGCTGCTGCCGATCCTCGGCGTGATGGTCGGGTGGACGACCAACCTCCTCGGCATGCTGCTCATCTTCGAGCCCGCCGAGCCCAGGCGGATCGGCCCGTTCAAGATCCAGGCGCTCTTCGCGCGGCGGCAGTGGCAGGCCTCCGACGTCTACGGCAAGCACATCGCCAAGGACGTGATCACTCTCGAGCGGATCGGCGACCACCTCCTCAACGGGCCGTCGGGCGACCGGACCCGCCAGATGCTGGCCGCAGCCCTCGAGCCGGCGGTCGACGCCGCGGTCGGGCCGGCCTACGGTGCGGTCCGGGTCGCGGTCGGGACCAGGAGGTTCGACGCGATCCGGACCTCGGTCGCCGAGCAGGCCGTCGACTACACCCTCACCCCGCTGCGCGACGCCGCCTTCAGCCAGCAGCAGTCCTGCAACATCCGCCGGCTGATCGCCGACCGGTGCAGGGCGCTGCCCCCGAAAACCTTCGTTGAGATGATGAGAGCCGCGATCAAGGAGGACGAGTGGCTGCTCTACGCCCACGGGGCGATCATGGGGCTGGCGGGCGGGTTTCTGCACGTCGCAGTCTTCGAATGGTGGAACGTGTTGTGAGCGCCCTCCACATCAACACCGAGCCCGGGGCCCGTCGACCGGAGCCTCGTGAGGCCCCGCCCTCGCTCGAGCCGAAGGAAGAGCTCGCCGAGGGCCGTGAGGGCATGCATCACCTGCCCACGCCGGCCCCGAGCGGTGGTTTCGTCGACGATGCGATGGAGGTCCTCCCGGGCCTGCTCAGGATCTCCGCGGTCACGGTCGCCCACACCGCGGGCTGGGGGCTGAGGACGTACGCCCGCGGGGTGGGGCGGGTCGCGAAGGCGGTCGTCGATCCCGATGAGGCCGTGCGGCTCACCGAGGACGTGGCGAGCAACGCCCGTCAGGTGACCGCTCTCGCGAAGCGGGTGGCCACCGGCAACCCGGTCACCGGTCTGCTGGAACGGTTCGCGCTGCCTGCGGCCGAGAGCGCGAGGGCGGCGATGGAGGGTCGCGCCGCGCGGGTCAACGGCGTCGCCCCGGGCACGGAGCCCGACCGGCTGCGGCGGACCGGCGAGGAGCTGCTGCGCCGATCGCGCGACGTATGGGACGAGAACGAGCGCCATCCGGCCTTCGTCAGCATCCTCGACGAGCTGGCCCCCGATGAGGCGCGCATCCTGGTGCTGATGCTCAAGGACGGCCCGCAGCCGGCCGTCGACGTGGTCGAGGGTGGCCTGATCGGCCACCTGCGCGGGGCGCGGATGATCGCCCGGGGCCTGACCATGATCGGAGCGCAGGCCAGCGTGCGCTACCCGTCGCTGGTGCCGCAGTACCTCAACAACCTGACCCGGCTCGGTCTGGTCTGGCAGTCCGAGGATCCGGTCGGCGAGCTGATCCGCTATCAGGTGGTCGAAGCGCAACCCGACGTACTCGCGGCTCTTCACGCCAAGGGTGGTGCTCGGATCAAGCGACGCTCGATCCATCTGACGCCGTTCGGTCAGGACTTCGCGCGGGCCTGTTTCGCGGACGTCGAGGATCTCGACCGGCTGCCGAACCATGAGATCCCGCCCGGCGCGGCGACGGAGGCACCGACCGAATAGTCCAGCCGAATAGCAGACGCTTCAGGGTGTGTGAGTTCGCCTGTGGGTAGGGTACGCATACTGACGGTCTGGAACTCTGGCGGAAGGAGCTCGGATGTCGCCGGAGTGGCAGGACTCGCTGGTCAGCTGGTTCGAGGACTGGGCTGCCCACGTCCACTGGCTCTCGCTGATCACCATCCCGATCTTCACCGGGGTGATCGGCTGGCTGATCAACTGGTCGGGCCTCTACATGCTCTTCTCCCCGCTCACGTTCAAGGGGTTCCGGGTGCCGGGGCTGCGCGAGCTGACCAGGGTGCTCCCGCACAAGCTGCAGGAGGTCCCGGGCTTCGCCCAGGGCGGGCTCGGCTGGCAGGGCATCATCCCCGCCCGGGCCGCGAAGATGGGCTCGATCGCCGTCGACAAGGCGATCGCCAAGCTCGGCACGCCGAGCGACTTCTACCAGCAGCTCGGTCCCTCGGAGATCGCCACGCACATCGTGGAGACCTTCCGCCCGGAGGTGCCCGAGCTGGTCGACCAGATCATGATGCGCGAGCACCCGCGGCTCTGGCGCGACCTGCCGCAGGCGGTCAAGGACGCGATCGCCGTCCGGGTGCAGGCGCAGCTGCCCTCGATCGTCCACAAGGTCACCGACGACATCGGCATACACATCGACCAGCTGCTCGACCCGAAGCTGATGGTCATCGACCACTTCCGCAAGAACCCCGCCCTGGTGGTCAGGATCTTCCGCGACTTCGGCCAGCGCGAGCTCAATCTGATGGTCGCCTTCGGGTTCATCTTCGGCTTCCTGCTCGGCATCCCGGTGGCGCTGGTCGACCAGACCTTCCACGTGTGGTGGCTGCTTCCTGTCCTCGGCGTGGTCGTCGGCTGGGTGACCAACCTGCTCGGCATGTGGCTGATCTTCGAGCCCGCGGAGCCGCGGCGCATCCTGGGGATCAAGGTCCAGGGGCTCTTCCCGCGCCGCCAGGAGCAGGCCGCCGAGGTCTACGCCGACATCATCGCCACCGACGTGATCACGCTCGAGCGCATCGGCGACTTCCTGCTCGACGGCCCTCGCGGCGACGCGACCCGCAAGCTGCTGATCAACGCGCTGATGCCCGCGGTGGACAAAGCGGCCGGGCCCTACCGGGGCGCGGTGCGGATAGCGCTCGGCTCGGAGCGGTTCGACCGGATCAGCACCTCGGTGGCCAACGAGGCGGCGGATCGTACGCTGGTGCCGTTCCGCGATCCCGGCTTCAGCCGTCACCAGGCGGACAAGATCCGTGACCTGGTCGCACGCCGCACCAAGGAGCTTCCGCCCGGCGACTTCGTGGACATGATGAGGTCAGCGATCAAGGAGGACGAATGGATGCTCTACGCCCACGGCGCGATCATGGGACTCGCGGGCGGCTTCCTGCACCTTCTAATCTTTCCGACATGAGCGAGCGTCAGCGAGTGATCATGGGATCCATCATGGCGCCGCGTCCGTATCCTGGCGCTTGCGCTACGGAGGTGGCGCCATGAGTCTCCTGGGCAAGGTCATCCCGAGCGCCTCCGCCGTGGCCGGCACCGCTCCCGGTCTGGCCAGGGTGGCTGCGGGGGCTGCCTGGCACACCGCCGGGTGGGGGCTGCGCACCTCCGGCCGCGCCGGGATCCGGGTCGCCCGGGCGATGGTCGACCAGGACGTACGTGTGGGGCTGATGCGGGAGACGGCCGAGGCCGTGGGCATCGTCGCCGGCACCGCGGCCCGGATCATCCTGCCCGGCTCGAACCAGGTGATGGAGCTCTCCGACGCCGACTACGAGGCCGCCGGCCGCGATGTCGTGCTCGCCCGCACGCGAGAGGCCGAGGCGTCCGAGGACTCCCTGCCGGTGCTGCGCCGACGCGGGGCCGAGCTGCTCGACCGGTCCCGCGACGTCTGGGCCGATGAGCAGGGGCACCCGGCGTACGCCCGGATCCTCGACGAGCTCGCGCCCGACGAGGCGCGGATGCTGCTCTACCTGCTCCAGGCCGGGCCGCAGCCCTCGGTCGACATTCGCACCGGTGGGCCGGCAGGCCTCGTCGGCAGCACCATGATCGCGCCGGGTCTCAACATGATCGCCGGGCGCAGCGGCGTGCGCTATCCGGACCGGGTCCCGGCCTATCTCAACAATCTGTTCCGGCTCGGGCTGGTGTGGTTCTCCAAGGAGCCGCTTCCCGACCCGTTGGAGTACCAGGTCCTCGAGGCCCAGCCCGACGTGCTCGGGGCACTGCACTCGGTGAAGTTCGCCAAGATCGTGCGCCGCTCGGTCCACCTGACGCCGTTCGGCGAGGCCTTCGGTCGCACCACGCTGGTGGACGAGGGGGCGGCCGAGTCGGTCTACCCGGAGCACCAGGCTCCGGTCACGGGCGGGGCGGACCTGCCGAAGGCGTAGGGACCGCCTCGGTGAGCCTCGTGAACTCGGGGCCGACGGTCTGCGGTGACACGTCCGCGTCGCGTTCGAGCATGATCCCGGGGAGCCGTCGCCCGGCGTACGCCTCGACCGCGGTCGCGAGCAGCGACAGCACCGGCGTCGGCATCGGGTGGGCATGGGTGTCGATGTAGATCCCCTCGCGCTCGGTGCCGCCGGCGACGTGCATGTAGGCGACCGCATCGAGCGGGAAGCGGGCCAGGTCGGCGACGGGGTCGGAGCCGCGGGCGACCGCGGAGGCGTAGAGGTTGGCGACGTCGAGGACGAGGCGTACGCCGGTGCGCTCGACGAGCTCGGTGAGGAAGTCGGGCTCGCTGATGGTGTCCTCGGGCCAGGTGAAGGTGGCGGCGATGTTCTCGACCGCGAGCGGCACCGGCAGCTGGTCCTGTGCGATCCGGACGTTGTCGACCAGCACGTCGAGCGAGTCCTTCGTGCGCGGCGGCGGCAGCAGGTGGCCCGCTTCCAGGACGTCGCCGTGCAGCGGGTCCGGGGAGTCGCTCGCTCGTACGAACGCGACGTGCTCGGAGACGAACGGGCTGTCCAGGACCTCGGCGAGCTCGGCCAGCCGGGTGAGGCGGTCAGTCGCGGGGCGGTCGGCGCCGGCCAGGCCGAGGGTGACCCCATGGGCGATGACCGGGACGCCGAGATCCCGGACGGCCTGCGGGACCTGCGCCGGCGCGGTGTTCTCGGCGACCACCTCGGTGAACCCGAGCCGGCCGGAGGCGGCGTACGTCTGGAGGAGCTCGGCGATCGCGGGACGCCATGCCACGGCGATGCCGGAGACCGAGGGATTCACAGGGTGAAGTGTGGCGCATCGAACGCGGCCGGTGTGGGGCCTTCCGGTATCGTGAACACCTGTTCTCCGATCTTTCAGCAACCCTCGCCGGTCCTGGCTCGAGGCCCGGGTAGGAGCCCCCATCTTGGCCCGCACAGTCGTTCGTTCCCTGCCCTTCCATCGCGTCGTGATGCGGTTCGCGGCTCTCATCGGCGTCGCCGCGGTGACGGGTCTGGTCGCCTCGGGGATGGCGATCCCGTTCGTCCATCTGACCGGTGTCGCGGCCAAGTCCGGCGCCGAGGCGATGGATGATCTGCCCCTCGACATCGACATGGGCGAGCTGTCGCAGACGACGCGCATCCTGGACGTACACGGCAAGGTGATCACCACCCTCTACGACCAGAACCGGTCCTACAAGGCGCTCGACCAGATCTCGCCCAACATGCCGAAGGCGCTGCTCGCCATCGAGGACAGCCGCTTCTACGAGCACGGGGCGATGGACCTCAAGGGCACGCTGCGGGCGCTGCTGCGCAACTCGGCCTCCGAGTCGGGTTCGGTGCAGGGTGGTTCGTCGATCACCCAGCAGCTGGTCAAGACGACCCTCGTCTACGGGGCCGACACCGACGAGGAGCGGGCCGCGGCGACCGAGAAGTCCACGGCCCGCAAGATCCGCGAGCTCCGCTACGCGATCTGGCTCGAGGAGAACCACGACAAGGACTGGATCCTCGAGCGCTATCTCAACGCCGCCTACTTCGGTGACTCCGCCTACGGGGTCCAGGCGGCCGCGAAGCACTACTTCGGCGTCGACGCCGCCGACCTGACCTGGGGGCAGGCCTCGATGCTGGCCGGGATGGTGAAGAACCCGACCGGCTACGACCCCACCGACTACCCCGACGCCACGGTCGCCCGCCGCAACCTGGTGCTCGAGCGGCTGGTCCAGGTCGGCGACCTGCCGCGGGCCGACGCCGAGAAGCTCAAGGAGAGCGAGCTCGGCCTCAACGTCCAGGACAGCCGCAACGGCTGCTTCGGCTCCTCGGCCGAGTTCTTCTGCGACTACGCGCTGCAGTGGCTGCTCGCCGACAAGTCGCTGGGCGAGACCGAGGCCGAGCGCTGGCGGCTGCTGCAGACCGGCGGACTGACCATCAGGACCACCCTGGACTCCAGCTTCCAGAAGGCGGCGCAGAAGTCGGTGAGCCGTCGCGTCTCGCCGACCGACAACGCGGTCGGCGCCCTGGCGATGGTCGAGCCCGGCACCGGCAACGTCAAGGCGCTGGCGCAGTCGCGGCCGATGGGGGAGAACCGTCGCAAGGGTGAGTCCTACCTGAACTACCTGGTGCCGAAGGAGTACGGCGACGCCAACGGCTTCCAGGCCGGCTCGACGTTCAAGGTCTTCGTCGGCGCCGCGGCGATCGAGAAGGGCTTCCCGCTCCGGCAGGAGATCCCGTCGCCGGCCAAGAGGACGTTCAACCAGGCGTCCTTCGCCAACTGCCCCGGCGAGGGCAACTTCAACCCCAACCCCTACCCGGTCGGCAACTCGACCACCTCGGGCAACAAGAACCTCTACACCGGCACCCGCGAGTCGGTGAACACCTTCTACGTCCGGCTCGAGCAGTTCACCGGCGTCTGCGCCCCCTACACGCTCGCGAAGAAGATGGGCGTCAGCCTGACCGATCCCGCCCACGAGCGGGTGCCGTCCTTCACCCTCGGTCCGGTCGACGTCAGCCCGTTGGAGATGGCCGAGGCGTACGCGACCTTCGGTGCCCGCGGCAAGCACTGCGACTCGCGCCCGGTGACCCAGATCGTCGGTCCTGACGGAAAGACGATGAAGGAGTACGCGGCCTCGTGCGAGCAGGTGATGCGTACGGGCACGGCTGATGCGATGAACGACATCCTCCGCGGCGTGCTGCAGCCCGGTGGGTTCGGGCAGAAGCTCGCGCTGAGCGTGCCGTCCGCAGGCAAGACCGGGACCACCAACAGCAACCGCGCGGTGTGGTTCAACGGCTACACGCCCAAGCTCGCGACCGCCTCGATGATCGCCGGTGCGAACTACGAGGGGAAGTGGGTCACCCTCAACGGACAGCGCCTGCGTGGTGGCTATGTCGCCTCGGCGTCGGGCTCGACCGTCGCCGGCCCGATGTGGGCCGACGCGATGCGGGCGATCGACGGCAAGCTCGGCTCCGCGAGCTTCGTACGTCCCGGAGCCAGCGTCGTCAACGGCAAGGGCCTCAAGATCCCGAAGGTCGAGGGACTCTCGGTCAGTAAGGCCACCGCCCGCCTCAAGGCCGCCGGGTTCAAGCCGGTCGTCGGCAAGCGGGTCACCTCGCGCTGGAAGAAGGGCACGGTCGTCGGCACGGTTCCCGGCAGTCGCGCGATCAAGGGCGCGACGGTCGAGATGCTCGTGTCGAAGTGGCGCGGGTGACGGGTGGATGTTCACCGAGGTAACTCGGTGTGTGCGCGCTTCCTTCGTGGAGTTCCACGAGGGCAGTGACCGTTGACCGAGTTACCTCGGTGAGCATTCGGCGGGCCCGCGCGTCTTGCCGTGGCCCGGTGGGGCTGTTCCTGCAGCAAGGCGGTGTCCTGAGCCTGTCGAAGGGTATGCAGGTCAAGGCCTACTTCCCGTGCGGAGCTCCGCGAGGGATGTGCGCCTTCGGCTACATACCTTGACGAAGGTCCACCCGTCGCTCCTGAGCCGCTTCGACGGCGTCGCGGAAGGCGCGGGTGACGTAGTCGGGGACGGGGAGGCCGCGGTCGCGGGCCCAGAGGAGCTCCTGCTCGACCCTGGCCACGTCGGCGGCGAGGTCGCGACCTTCATGGTCGACTCCCAAGGTCTCCATGACGTCGCCGAAGTCGGCCAGCTGAGAGACGTTGTTGACCCCGACGGGGGCGAAGGAGATCCGGCGCATGCGCCGGACCAGCCACTTCTGCCAGGCGGCGAGGGTGGCCCAGTGGGCGCGGGCGGAGAGCTGGTAGAAGGCGTAGTGGCCGGGCTCCTGGCGCTTGATCGGCGCGATGACGGTGTCGGCGACGGCGTGCTCGCCGGTCTCGATGACGCCGTCGTGGAGCAGGTTGTAGGCGATCACCGCGGAGCGCTCGGTGGCCATGCCGGTCAGGTAGTAGAGCATCCGGCAGACGTCCTGGAACGGCTCCAGGTGAGCCAGCAGACCGAGCACCTTCAGCTTCAGGCCGACGTGGTCGAGGTCGGTGGTCGCCGGCGGGCGCCCGAGGACCTGCTGGAGCCGGTCGAGGATCAGTCCGTGCTGGATCTCCTGCGGCTGCCACACCTCGGCGTAGAACTGTTTGTCGACCTCGGGTGGGTTGGGGAGCATGGTCGAGATCTCGAGTACGTTGCGGTCGACCTCGAGCTCGACCCGCGCCATGTAGTCGAGGACGTGGCCGAAGCGGGCGCCGAAGCCGGCCGGGTCGTTCACGGTGAAGTCGACCGAGTCCATGGGGATCGGTGGGTGCTCCTCGCCGAGGCGCGCGACATGAGCAACGAGACGGTCGGTATCGGTCGGCATCGAGGCGGCTCCCGGTGGGGTGTCAGCAGCGTCTCCAGTCTGCCCGCACTACGTGGCCTTGTAACGCGATTTAGCCCAACTGAGGGTGTTGGCCTCGACACTTTTCGTGCAGCGGCTCGACCAGCGGGGGAGAGAGCGATGGTCGAGAGGGGTGCGCGGGGTGGGTGTGCCGAGGCCAACACGGTCGGGGCCGAGTCTCAGGATGCGCTCGCGGATGCGTCCGCGCCGGTGGACTCGGTGGCCGTCTCGGTCGCAGTTGGGGTCTCCGACGGCGTTTCGGTCGGCTCCTCGGTCGGTGTTTCCGTCGGGGTCTCGGTCGGGGTCTCGGTCGGGGTCTCCGTAGGCGTTTCCGTGGGGGTCTCGGTCGGGGTCTCCGTGGGTGTCTCGGTGGGCGTCTCGGTCGGGGTCTCCGTGGGGGAGCCGCTCGGATCCGGGCCCGAGGTGGGCGAGGGGACGGCGGACCCGTCATCGCCGGGGGAGTCCGAGGGCGAGGGGGAGGAGGGCGTGGTCGAGCCGCCGCTGGGCGTACCGGTGTCCGTCCCGCCCGAGGAACCACGCCGCGGCGGCTGGGCGCTGGGCGAGGCGCCGGTGAGCGGCTCGAGATCGGAGGCGGAGGTGACCGGGATCTGCGCGGCCGGAAGGACGACATCGGTCGGTGCCTCGAACGTCCCGAGCCGATAGCCGTTGGCGATCTGCAGGACCGCCGAGACGTACGCCTCGCTGTGGTTGTAGCGCAGCACCGCCGAGCGCTGCCCGGCCTCGGTGGACAGGTCGGCGGATCCGGAGCACAGGTAGACCGCGGCGGCGAGCGCGGCGTCGTCGACGTCCTGCGGGTCGCGGCGCCCGTCCCCGTCGGCGTCGACCCCGACATCGGACCAGGTCGAGGGGATGAACTGCATCGGCCCGACCGCGCGGTCGTAGACGAGGTCGCGGTCGTAGGCGCCGCCGTCGGTGTCGAGGATGCGTGCGGTCCCGGAGGTGCCGGTGAGAGGTACGCCGAAGATCCCGGGCGTCGCGACCCCGGAGGCGGACAACGTGTTACCCCCGGCGCGGCCGTGGTCGGACTCGACCCGCCCGATGGCGGCGATCAGCGACCAGTCGAGATGACACCCGGGGTCGGCGTCGGCCAGCACCGTCGCGGCGCGCTGGTAGGCGGAGAGCGCGGTCTCGGGGATGACGCCGGCGGCCGCCTGGGCGGCGAACCCGGCAGGCTTGGCCGCAAGGGGGCTGACCTTGGGGATGGGCTTGACCGCGGAGACGCTCACCGGTGGCAGCAGCTCCTGGGTCGGCACCTCGACCGGCACCTGACGCACGCTGGCCGTGGCGTCGACGGGCCGGCCCTCCTGGATCGCATGGATCGTCCAGGCGGCGGTCACGGCGGCGACGGGCAGCGCAGCCGCCTTGAAAAGCAGACCGGGTCGTGGGGTCATCCTCGGTCACATCCTCAGGTCGGGCGGGGTGGGTCGATGTCACCGATCCAGCCATCATGTGAGCCCCGCCACAACGAGCTGAACGCGATCCGGGCCGAGAATCACCGAAACTACTCACGCACGTGACAAGTTTCCGGACCTCGCCACCGGGATCGCCGCGGCCACTGCCGCGGTCACCAGGCAGAGCAGCGCGCACCCCGCGGCGAGCGGGATCGAGCCGGCGCCCAGGATCGCCAGCGCCGCCCCGGCCACCGCCGGCACCAGTGCGACGGGCCCGGCCCAGCGACGACCCAGGACGACCCCGCGGCCGAGCGAGATCAGCTCGGCGACGCGCCGGACGTCGAGATCCGTCAGCCGTACGCCGGAGCTCCCGCCCACGGCCAGGTCGGCCACCGCCTGGGCCTCGGCGTCCTCCGGGCGAGAGCTCACGAAGGCGACCACCCGCCCCTGCTCCTGCAGCTCGGCGACGAGCCGCTCCCGCTTCTCGGCGGCGATCTCGGGATGCCATCGCTCGATCCCGCAGGTCTCGGCCAGCTCCTCGGTCTCGCGGGAGCCGTCGTCGGAGACCAGCACCGGTGTCACCCCCGCGGACGTCAGCCGTAACACCGACGCCCCGGCGTCCTTGCGCGGCTCGTCGCCGACCACGAGATAGCCCAGCGGCCGCCCGTCGAGCTCGACGCCGAGAACGGTGCCGCGGTCGGTGCGGTCGGCCATGCCGAGCCAGGAGGGCCGCCCGACGCGTACGGGATGCCGGTCCACCGACCCCCGCACCCCCGATCCGGGAACGACACAGAAGTCGGTGACCCTGCCGCGCGGCGAGAGCCTGGCGACCGCGCGGGCGAGCGGGCCCTCGGCCTCGTGCTCCAGCGCCCCCGCGAACCAGCGCAGGTTGCGCAGGTGGTCGGGGTCGAGCGGGTCGACGGTGGTCACCATGAGACGTCCGGTGGTCACCGTCCCCCATCGGTCGAGCACCACGGTGTCGACCCGGGCAGCGACCGCCCACGAGGACCGGGGCACCGACTCGATCCCGCGCCGGCGACCGGACCAGCCCGCGACGACGCGAGGAAACCCCAGCCCCAGGACGTACGCCGCAACAGCACCGGCCACGAGGACGAACATCTCCATGAGTGGCTCCGGGTCAGCCGGTCTGCTGCTGGTAGCGGTCGAAGTCGCTCTGGTCGCCGGCGACCCACAGCGGCACGCTCGCCTTGAGGAGCAGCAGGAGCTGGGTCACGAACTCGGGGTCGCGCAGGGACTCCCCGAAGAGCTCGTTGATCCGCTTCCAGCGGTAGCGGATGGTCTGCGGGTGCACGCCGAGGACCGCCGCGATCGCCGGTGCGCTCTCCCGGGTCTCGAGCCAGACCAGCAGGGTCTCGGTGAGGATCTCGCGGGAGTTGGCCGACTCGGCCAGGAGTGGTTCGAGCAGCTCCTGGGCGAGCTGACGGCGCATCACCGGCTCGGCGTGGAGCCAGATCTCGGTGCGGTAGGCGAGGCAGTCGATGACCGGTTTGGCCGGGATCACCCGGGCATTGACCAGCGCCAGGGCGCGGTTGGCCCACCGCCAGGCGGCGGGTACGTCCTCGGGTGGCACCGGCCAGCAGATCGAGACCCGCGCCTTCGGCGCTGCCGCCCGGACCTGTTTGGTCACCGTCTCGGTGTCGTGAGGAGGGCACATCACCACCTGGGTCGGCTCGCGGCGACGGGTGAGGGCGGTGGCGGAGAGGGCGTCGGAGAGGATCCGCTCGCCGTCACGCAGCTCGACCGCCATCACGGTCACCTTCTCCGGCAGCGTCCAGTCGCCCAGCGCCGCCTGCACCTCGATCTCGTCGGCGGAGGCCCCCGACAGCATCCGGTCGATCAGCCGCGCCCGGGCGACGTCGTTGTCCTGGTCGCGCGCCTCGGTGCCGGCCTCGAAGCCCTTGCCGACCTGCGAGGTCAGGTGCTCGACGTACGTCGTCATCATCTCGTTGAGCGCGTTCAGCGCCGCGGCGGAGAGCTCGTTCTCGACCGCCCGGCGGCGCAGCTCGTCCCAGAGCTCGGTGGTGGCCATGTGGATGCCCTGGTCGACGATGGCCCGGTCCTGGCCCAGCGCGGCGACCTTGAAGCCGACCTTGCGGAAGTGGTCGTCGATCGCGATGTAGGGCGCCGAACGTCCGAGACCCAGGTCGATGAAGTGCGACATCGCGCCGTGCACGGCGGTGAAGATGAGTTCCTCGAAGCCCTCGGTCTCGGCCGGCAGCCCCTCGCGCAGGTGGCCGGTGATCTTGCGCGCGATCGGCCGCACCTCGCCCTCGAGGCTCTTCAACATCCACACGGCGGAACCAGGAAGTCCGGGGGACTGGTGGGTCTGCGTCATCTCGTGCTCCGTCGCACGTCAAACTCCTTCGTCCAACATGCCCGAGAAGGTATCGACCACCATGGCACGTCTTTGCTTGGCGTGCCCCCGGAATTCGGTACGTCTGTGCCGTCGGGTGGCCGGATGGGCAGAGTCCGCCGGGGGCCGTGTGGCCGCCCGGCGGACTCGGGGAGGGAGAGCTCAGCCGCGACGCGGGTTGGTGAGGTTGAGCTCGATGGTGTTCCCTTCGCCTGGGACGAGGGCGTTGACCAGCCAGGTGTTGAGGCCGCAGTTCTGGAAGTCGCCGATCGAGTACGTCCCGGTCAGCCGGCCGCCGGTGAAGACCCCGAACCGCTCACCCTCGGGAGTGGCCACGGGGATGGCCACCGGTTCGACGGTGCGGCAGAACGGGCCGGAGAAGGTCGGGAAGCCCACGACCTTGATGTTGGTGAGACGTACGTTGTAGTAGGAGGTGGCCTCGACATAGCTGCCGCCGCCCTCGGGATGAGGCTTGAGCGTGCCGGTGGTGGGGGCGGCCTCCTCGAAGGAGACGTCGGCGCTCATCGGGATGAACCCCACCGCCTTGAACTCGGTGCTGGCACCGGGAAGCGCGAGCGAGCCGGTGAACGCGCCGGTCGTCGTCTCCAGCGTCGTGTCCAGGACGGCCGGGCCGACCGGGATCTGCGACCCGGTTGAGGCGACGACCGTGGTGCCGTTGGCGTCGTAGAGGATGTCGAGAGGTGCGGCGTGGGCGGGTGCGGCCGTGGCGACGGCGAGCAGCGCTGCCGCCGCGGGGACGGCGAGCAGACCGAGGCGGCGCTTCGTGGGGTTCGGGCGTGGCATGAGTAGGGCTCCTTCGGGATCGTGATGTGGTGCTACATGACGACGGTGCGCCCATCGGACGCACCGTCATCGATCGTTGATTCAGCTGAGGTTGATCGCGCCGTCAGGGGAGGTGATGGCGTAGGTTCCGGAGAAGCTGGCGGCCTCGCCGACGGTGATGGTGCCCAGGCAGTCTCCGGCGACGCTCGTGACCGTGAGGCTGCTATCAGCGCCGGTTTCAGCGATGACGAGCCGCTGGGTGGCCTCGTTGAAGCTCCCGTCCACGTTTCCGCCGACCGTGAAGTCGCACAGCCCGGTGCCGGACGAGTCGGCGACGTGGGCGCTGACACCGGTGATCTTGCCGCCGATCACGTCGGTCGAGCCCGCGGTGGCCGAGCCGGTCGGGTTGAGGGACCAGGAACCACTGTGGGTGACCGTGAGCGGGGTGCCGAACTGCTCGGTGCATCCGCTCCACCCGGTGGACGCAATGGTGGCGACCGTGGTCAGCCCGGTTCCGCTCTGCACGGTCCCGGATGCGCTGGCCGACGTGCAGCTCATTGCGTTCAGCGTCGTTGCGAAGTTGATCCCGCCCACCGAGGCTGCGGTGAACGGATGGCTCCCGGCGGTCGAGCTCCCGCCGACGGAAACGGTGTACGGGGGCGCGGCGCTTGCCATCGCCGGGGTCGCAAGGGTGAGAGCGGCCGCTGCCGCGCCCACGAGAAGGATCTTCTTAGCCATCGAACGATGTCCCTTCGGATCAGAGGAGACCAGTTGTCCCCGCTTGGTCCATTCATCCCCCGGGGTGGGGCCGGCTGTCGACGGCCAACGGCGCGGATGGGCGAGATCGGGTCTCAGGATGTCGCGTACGCGACATCGTGCCGGCCGCTCGACGCCGGAGTTGTCATGGCGATGACAAAATGTGCGGGCGCCTGGAGCGAACCCGCTGATCAAGGTTGCGGCGTGATCCCGGCGGGATCATGGTCGGTGCATGCGGCGAACAACGAGACGCGTCACGGCGGTGGCCACCCTGGCCATGGTTGCCTTCACCATGCTCGGCACCGGCAGCAGCAGTGCAGACGGAGGCCCCTATCCTGGGCTGCCCGCACCTGAGGTCCATCCGCCGCCGGTCCAGCACCGCACGTGGGGCGGGTCTCCGATGGCGTCTGTCGCGAAGGCCGAACGCGCCCGACAGTGGCTCCGGACACCCCTGATGACCTCCGCGTTCGACTTCTACAATGGGCCCGCGGACAACCCGGACCCGTCGCGCTATCGCAGTTGCACCCTCGCTGGCGCGAACGTGTATCTCGTCGCGGAGGTGGGGGCGCCGCACAACTACGGGATCAGCCGCGAGCTGACCGTTCGTACCGTTGCGTTCGGCACGATCCCGGTCGAGGCGACATTACGACTGGAGCAGGTTCGCGATGACGATGGCCTGCCAAGGCCGATCAACATCGAGACCCTGACCTGCAACCCCGACGGAGGAACCGAGGTGCCTGACAACGAGATCAACACCGAGCTTTACACGCGGATCACTTCACTCGTTGTCGACGGTGTCGCGATGCGCCTTTCAGACACTTGCCGCACCACAGTGCCAGGCAAGATGCAGCTGCACGGAAATGGATACTGGTACGGCACGGTCGATGGTGAGAATGTCCCCCCGCCGCCGCTTCCGTACTGGAAGAACCACCTCTTCAATCTCAGCACCGGTGGCGAGCTGAACGGCACGATCGACGTGCCTGCCTTCAGTGGATGCGTCACAGCCGACGGCGACGATCTCTCCGCGCTGCTCACCGCCACCGTCTCAGGGAACGACAATCCTCTCCGCACCAACCAGGGAAGTGCCTTCAGCTGCACGAGGAAGAACCCTGTTGCCGGAGGGAAGAATCTGCCGCCCGGCCCAGGCCAGGCGACGGTTGAGTCGGTGCCGTGCAACCTCGGGCTTGACCCGGCGAACCCCTTGATCCCGCCGGTACCGGAGATCCCCGAGGGCGACCGGTGACGACGCTCGATCGTCATCACCGGCCGCCTTGTCGGTGTGGCGTCAGCTGATGTTCAGCGGGCCGTCCGGGATGTTGAAGGCGTAGGAGAAGTAGAGGTCGACGGGGTCGCCGTTGGCGAACATTCCCAGGCAGTTGCCTGTGACATCCTCGATGAAGAGGCTGCCATCCAGTGTCGTCTCCCTGATCGCGAGTCTCCGGGTGGTTTCATCGAACGTCGCCGCTGCGGCGCCAGTGATCGAGAAGTCGCAGAGGCCGGTGCCTGCGCTGTCTAGGACGTTGAGGTGAATGTTGTCGACCGTGCCTGCAACGAGGTCGGTCGTTGGCGTTGTCACCGCAGCGTCCTCCGTGGTGAAGCGCCATTCGCCGACCACGGTGAAGTCCAGCGGAGTACCGAACTGCTCGGTGCATCCGGTCCACGCGCCGTCCTCGATGGTGAAGGGGTGGTCCGCGGGGGTACTGCCGGTGTAGTTCCCGCTCATCGCGGTTCCGCTGTGTGCCTGTCCCGTCCCGCTGATGGAGTGGCAGTTCGCCGCGACGAGCGGCGTGTAGATGTTGATGCCGCCGACGGCGACGTCGTACGGCGGCGCGGCCTGGGCTGCGGCGGGGGTGATGAGGATGAGGCTGGCGGCTGCTGCGCCGATCACAGGAAGCTTCTTCACGGGTGGGTGCCCTTTCGGATGGATGAGATCGAGCTCCCTTCATCTCGCAGGTCGACGCTCATTTCCATGGGGTGACGGCCGAGACCGTCAGATCGGCCGCGCGGATGTCGCGCACGCGACATCCGCGGCTCGAATTTGTCATGCACGTGATAATTCGGGGCCCTCTGTATGCCGATTGGGTCTTCCAGCACTGGCTGATCGGCGCGGTTTCCTCTGTGATGAGCGTCACTGAGTGACGCCGGCCTGACGAAGCACAGTGCTCCCGCGGGCCGGGGATCGAGGGGAGAAGTCGTAGATCCATGAGTCCGACGCAGAACCAGATGACGACCACTGGAGCGCGTGTCCCGCACCCACGACTGCCACGCCGAAGCGCCTCGCGGCAGCTCGCCGAGAGGATCCATGCCCCGCGCGTCTCGCCGACGGAGTGCGCGGTGATCCGCAGGGTCGGCCGCGGGCTGGTCCCGCAGATCACCGACGAGATCCTGCGCCAGATCGCCGCCTACTCCCGACATCCCACCCAGAGGCGTCGTGATCTGATCACGAAGGCCGTCGCCAGCGCAGTGGAGCTCTATGCCGACGTCGTCGAGAAGATCCCGTCGGACCCGGAGACGGTGTCGGCGATGTACTTCGGGATGGGCAGGGGAGAGGCGCTGGCCGAGCGGAGCCTCGACGGGTTCAGGGCGGCCGTCGACCTGGCCACCCACCGGGCGGCCGAGGCGATCCGGCACGAAGCAGAGGGGCTGGTCCCCGACGACGTACGCGGGACGCTGTGCGGCTCGCTCCTCGCCTACATGGGCATCCTGCTCGACGACGTCGCCCGCGGGTACGCGGCCGGGGTCCGTGACCGCGAGGCGGATCCGTGCTGGATCCGGCGCCGGCTGGTCCGGGGCCTCGCCGGGTCGGCGGACCCCGCGGTGATCGGTGGTCTCGCCGCGCGCGTCGGCTGGCAGCTGCCGGCAGCGGTGGTGGTCTGCTCGGTCGACACCATCACGCCGCTGGACTCCGTCGGGCTGCCCCAGACGTGCGTGTGGGACACCGCAGGCCGGCGCGCCCTGGTGATCACCGACCCGGTCGAGGTGGACGCCGTCAGCGCGGTGATGCGGGGGTGGCCGCGTACGGGTCCTGTCTTCGTGACCGTGCCGGTGCCGCTGGCCGACGTACCGGCCGCGATCCGCTGGACCGAGCGTGCCCGGGACCTCGTCGAGTCCGGGGTGATCCCCGCGGACCCGGTCGTGCGCTGCGCCGACCATCACGTCGCCCTGCTGCTCAACGCCGACCCCACGCTCTCGCGCTGGGAGGCGAGCGAGGCCCTCGCGCCGCTGGAGGCGTTCAAGGACGAGCACCGGCGGGCGATGGTGCGCACCCTGCGGCTCTGGTTGCTCACCGGAGCGAACGCCCCGGCGCTGGCCGCGGAGCTCGGCATCCACGAGCACACCGTCCGCAACCACAAGCTCCGGCTGCGGGCCGCCTTCGGCAGCCGGCTCCAGGACCCCGAGTTCGTCACCCTGCTCCTCTTCGCCCTCGGCGCCGGCGAGAGCCCGGCGCTGGACTGGGTCGAGCTCGAGCGCTGCGGCTGAGAGAGCTTCGCGGGCTGTTTTGTCATGCGCGTGACAAAACCCGACCCGCATTTGTCGGGCGGCTCGATTTCCTCTCCCGTGTGATCGGGGCCACACGTACTGTCCCGGTCGAAGCACACCCCACAACGGCAGATCAGGAGGTCCCGCGATGGGCGGAACCGTGGAGGTCACCGGGCTCACCAAGAGCTTCGGGTCCCAGAACATCTGGAGCGACGTGACCCTCACGCTGCCCCAGGGCGAGATCACCGCGCTGCTCGGGCCCTCGGGCACCGGCAAGTCGGTGTTCCTGAAGTCGCTGATGGGGCTGCTGCGGCCGGAGGCCGGGGTCTGCCTGGTCGACGGGGTCGACATGGTCAAGGCACGGGAGTCGCAGCGGCAGGAGCTGCGCAAGCGGTTCGGGGTGCTCTTCCAGGACGGTGCGCTCTTCGGCTCGATGAGCGTCTTCGACAACGTCGCCTTCCCGCTGCGGGCCCACACCAAGAAGCGCGAGTCGGAGATCCGGCAGATCACCAACGACAAGCTCGATCTGGTCGGGCTGCTCGGGCAGGAGCACAAGCTGCCCGGCGAGATCTCCGGCGGCATGCGCAAGCGCGCCGGCCTGGCCCGCTCGCTGGTCACCGAGCCATCGATCATCCTGTGCGACGAGCCCGACTCGGGGCTCGACCCGGTGCGTACGGCCAACCTGGCCCAGCTGCTGGTCGACGTCAACGCGGCCACCGACGCGACGATGCTGGTGGTCACCCACAACATCGAGCTGGCACGTACGCTGCCGGACAATCTCGGCATGCTCTACCGCCGCCGGCTGGTGATGTACGGCCCGCGCGAGGAGTTCCTGCTCACCGACCACCCGGTTGTCTCCCAGTTCATGAGCGGCGACCCGATCGGGCCGATCGGGATGAGCGAGGAGACCGACCACGGCGTCAACGACGACTACGTCGAGGGCGAGGCCTACTACCCGTCCGGGGGAGTCGCGACCGTACGCGCCGGGGCCCGCGCCATCGAGGTGCTGCCGCGCCAGCTCGCCCCCGCCAACGGCGCCCCGCGGGCCGCGGTCGAGCGGCACAGCGCCCGGGTCGCGAGCGGCGCCGCCACGCTCTACACCGCCGATGACGACGACGTTGACCGAGCACCGCGAGCGAAGGTCAAGGACCCGGTCAGCCGGGGTCTGGACCAGGTCGGGGCGCTCTTCGCGCTGGGCCTGGACACCTTCCGGGCGGCGTTCCGCAGGCCCTTCGCGGCCCGCGAGCTGCTCGACCAGTTCTGGTTCGTCACCTCGGTCTCCTGGATCCCGGCGATGCTGGTCGCGATCCCGTTCGGAGCGGTGATCGCGCTGCAGCTCGGCACCCTGACGGTGCAGATCGGGGCGCAGTCGTTCACCGGCGCCGCCTCGGTGCTCGCCGTCGTGCAGCAGGCGGCCCCGATCGTGACCTCGCTGGTGATCGCGGGAGCCGGCGGAGCGGCGATCTGCGCCGACCTGGGGTCCCGGACGATCCGCGACGAGATCGACGCCATGCGGGTGATCGCGGTCGATCCCATCCAGGCGCTCGTGGTGCCACGAGTGCTCGCCTGCGTGCTCGCGGCGGTGCTGCTCAACGGCCTGGTCTCGGTGGTCGGTGTGCTCGGCGGCTACTTCTTCAACGTGATCATCCAGGGCGGGACGCCGGGGGCGTACCTCTCCTCGTTCACCGCGCTCGCCCAGCTCTCCGACCTGTGGGTGGGCGAGCTCAAGGCGGTGCTCTTCGGGCTCATCGCCGGCCTCGTCGCCGCGTTCCGAGGGCTCAACACCAAGCCCGGGCCGAAGGGGGTGGGGGAGGCGGTCAACCAGTCGGTCGTCGTCACCTTCCTGCTCCTCTTCTTCGTCAACTTCGTGATCACGACGCTCTATCTCGAGCTCGTTCCCGGGAAGGGGGCCTGACATGGCGACCGTCGACGTGGTCAAGAAGCGGTCGCGGCTCGACCGCTCACTTGACGGCTTGGTGCAGACCGGGAAGGACATCCGGTTCTACGGGAAGGTGCTGGTAGGGATCCCGACCGCGATCCGGCACTACCCCCGCGAGATCCTCCGGATCCTCTCCGAGGTCTCCTTCGGCACCGGTGCGCTCGCGGTCATCGGCGGCACCATCGGCGTGATGACGGGGATGAGCATCTTCGTCGGCACGGTCGTCGGCATGCAGGGGTACGCAGCGCTCGACCAGATCGGCACCTCGACGCTCAACGGGTTCATCTCCGCCTACTTCAACACGCGCGAGATCGCGCCGCTGGTCGCCGCGCTGGCCATGAGCGCGACCGTCGGCGCCGGGTTCACCGCCCAGCTCGGCGCGATGCGGATCAACGAGGAGATCGACGCGGTCAAGGTGATGGGCCTGGGCACGATCCCCTACCTGGTCTCGACCCGCGTGGTCGCCGGCTTCGTGGCGATCATCCCGCTCTACGTCGTCGGGCTGCTGACCTCCTACGCGGGCTCGCGGATCGTGACGGTCTACTTCCACGGGCAGTCGGCCGGGACGTACGACCACTACTTCCAGCTCTTCCTGCCGCCCATCGACATCCTGCTGTCGTTCGGGAAGGTGCTGATCTTCTCGGTCCTGATCATCCTGATCCACTGCCGGCTGGGCTTCTACGCCAGCGGCGGGCCGTCCGGGGTCGGGATCGCGGTCGGGCGCTCGGTGCGGCGGACGATCGTCGTCGTCGCACTGCTCGACCTCGCCCTCTCGATGGCGATGTGGGGCGCCACCACGACGGTGAGGATCGCGGGATGACCCAGCCCATAGTGAGCCTGGCGAGGCTTCGCGATGCCTTCCTCGGCCTGTGCTACCTGGCCGTGGTCGCGGCGGTGGCGCTCGGCGCCTGGCTCGCCTACGACCAGACCTTCGTCGACCGCTCCGAGGTGACCCTGACCACCGGCACCCTGGGCAATGCCCTCCAGGAGGGCTCCGACGTCAAGCTGCGCGGGGTGCCGGTCGGCACCGTCCGCACCGTCTCGGCCCGCGAGGGTGGCGCCGAGCTGACCCTGGCGCTGGAGCCGGACGTACTCTCCGATCTCTCGGCCGACACCACCGCGAGGCTGCTGCCCAAGACCCTCTTCGGGGAGCGGTACGTGGCGCTGCAACCGGCCTCGGGGCCGGAGCTGTCGGCCGGCGACGTGATCGAGCAGGACCGCTCGGACGAGGCGGTCGAGCTGGAGCAGGTCCTCGACGAGCTGCTCCCGGTGCTCAAGGCGATCCAGCCCCACAAGCTCAACGCGACGCTGAGCGAGCTCGCCACGATGCTGCGTGACAACGGCGACGACATCGGCGAGGTCTTCTCGGCATGGGCGGACTACCTGAGGAAGCTCAACCCGCTGGTGCCGCAGATGGCCGACGACCTGGCCTCGCTCGGCCGGGTCGCGGGCCACTACGAGGAGGCCGCGCCGGACCTGCTGGACGCGCTGGACACCATGACGGTGACCGCGTCGACCCTGGTCGATCAACAGCAGCAGCTCGCCGACACGTTCCGGTCGGTGACCACGACGGCCGCCGACACCGACCGCTGGCTCGAGCGCAACCGGGAGACGATCGTGGTGCTCTCCGACACCTCGCGCGACGCGCTCCGCGCGGTCAGCCCGTACGCCTCCTCCTTCCCCTGCCTCTTCAGCGCCCTGCGCGACTACGCGCCGGTGATGGCCAAGAACCTCGGCAAGGGCACCGACGAGCCGGGGATCCACGCGCTGGTCAGCGTCTCCGACATCCGGCAGCCCTACCCCTCCGGCTACGTCCCGAAGCTGCGTACCGGCGGCCCCCGATGCCCGTACGTCACCGGCCAGACCGGCAGCCGGCCCGCCGTCACCGGGACGGCCGGCACCGCCGAGCAGATCGAGGCGCCGCCGACGGACCGGGTGCGCACGTTCGGTGCGACCAGAGGTCTGGGCGAGCAGAACTCCCAGGGCGAGAACCAGCTGATCGCCGAGGTGATGGCACCAGCGGAAGGCATGGCACCTGATGAGTATCCGACCTGGTCGAGCCTGCTGCTCGGCCCGACCCTGCGAGGCACGGAGGTGATCGTGCGATGAGGACGGGCAACGGCGGCTCGGTCGCGGTGACGCTCACCAAGTCGGTGGTCTTCGCGCTGGTCACGGTCCTGGCGATGGCGGCGCTGGCGACGACGATCTCCAACGGATCGACCTCGTCGGGGCATACGTTCACTGCGCTCTTCACCGACGTGACCAGCCTCAACAAGGGCGACGACGTGCGGATGGCGGGGGTGAAGATCGGTACCGTCCAGTCCATCGGGCTGCATCAGAACGACACCGCCGAGGTCGTCTTCACCGCGGCCGAGTCGGCGCCGATGGTCGAGGGGACCCGGGCGGAGCTGCGGTTCCGCAACCTGATCGGGCAGCGCTACATCGCCTTGGAGCCGGGGGCGCCCGGAGGGGACCCGCTGAAGCCCGGCTACACGTTCTCGCTCGACGAGACCCAGCCGGCGCTGGACCTGACGATGCTGTTCAACGGCTTCCAGCCGCTGTTCAAGTTCCTCGACCCCGAGGACGTCAACAACCTCAGTGCCCAGATCATCGCGGTCTTCCAGGGCGAAGGCGCGACGGTGGAGTCGCTGCTCTCCTCGACGGCCTCCTTGACCTCGACCCTCGCCGATCGCGACCAGGTGATCGGCGACCTGATCACCAACCTCAACTCGGTCCTCGAGGTGGTCAGCCAGCGCACCGGGATGCTCGACACGACCCTGGTGACCCTGCAGCGGCTGGTCTCCGGGCTGGCCGCCGACCGCAAGACGCTCGGCTCGACCATCGAGGGGATGGGCGAGCTCTCCCAGAGCGTCACCGGACTGCTGCAGGAGGGCCGCGAGCCGCTGCGTGACTCGATCGACTCGCTCGGGGACGTCTCGGAGAACCTCGCCGAGAACGACGAGGCGCTGACGAAGTTCCTGACCACCATGCCGCAGAAGACCGACCAGATCGGCCGGATGGCCACCTATGGAGGGTGGCTCAACTTCTACATCTGCTCCATCGACGGGCGGATCCCGAAACCCGAGGGCTACTACGGCGACCTCGGCGTGGACTCGCCGGCAGGAAGGTGCCAATGATGGCCCGCTATCCGAAGTCGTTCGCCGAACGCAACAAGATCGTCATCGCCGTGGTCGGGATCCTGGCCATGACCGGCGTCTTCTTCGCCACCTTCTACGCCGAGGACCTCCCGGTCATCGGCGGTGGCGACACCTACGAGGCCTACTTCGCCGAGGCCGCCGGGATACGTCCAGGTGACGAGGCGAGGGTCGCCGGGGTGAAGGTCGGCGAGGTCTCCGAGCTCGAGCTCGACGGTGACAAGGTGCTGATCAGGTTCCGGGCCAAGGACGTCTCGCTCGGCTCGCAGACCACCGCGTCGATCAAGGTGAAGACGCTGCTCGGGCGCAAGTTCCTCGCCCTGGACCCGGGCGGCTCGGGCCGACTCCGCGAGCCGATCCCGGTCTCGCGGACCACCACCCCCTATGACGTCAACGCCGCCTTCTCCGACCTCTCCACCACCGTCGGGGAGATCGACATGGCCCAGGTCGAGGAGTCGATGGACGCCCTCTCGGTGGTCTTCGAGGACACCCCCGAGGACGTACGCGGCATGGTCTCCGGCCTCACCCGGATCTCCCGCACGATCTCCTCGCGGGACCAGGAGCTGGCCGAGCTGATGAGGACGACGACCCAGGTCACCGGCACCCTCGCCGAGCGCAACGAGGAGATCGGGCTGCTGATCGATGACGGCGACAAGCTGCTCGAGGAGCTCGCCGCCCGTCGGCAGGCGATCCACCAGATACTCACCTACACCGACGACCTCGCCGAGCAGGTCACCGGCCTGGTCGAGGACAACCAGAAGCGCCTCCAGCCGGCGTTGCAGAAGCTCGACCAGGTCTCCGAGATCCTGCAGCGCAACCAGGACCACCTCGACAAGGCGCTCTCCCAGATCGGCGCCTACTACCGGGTGATCGGCGCCTCGATGAGCAACGGGCCCTGGATCGACGTCTACGGCTGCGGCCTCTTCGACGAGAACAACGCGCCGGTGCTCGACAACGACGTCCAGCGCGACTGCAACCCGGGAGGGAAGAGATGAGACGGATCCTCGCCGGGTGCCTCGTGGTCGCCGCCGTGGGCGCGGTCGGATGGGGTGCTGCGTACGGGATCGAGGAGGGGCGGAAAGGCACGACGTTCTCCGCGCTCTTCGAGGCCTCCGTGGGTCTCTACCCCGGCTCCGACGTGCAGGTTCTCGGCGTTCCGGTCGGCGAGGTGACCTCGGTGACCCCGGCCGGCGAGCACGTGAAGGTCTCGATGACGCTCGACCCCGGCCAGAGCGCCGCGGCCGACACCTCGGCGGTGATCGTGGCGCCGACGCTGGTCTCGGACCGCTTCGTCCAGCTCACCGAGCCGTACGTCGACGGGCCCGAGCTCCGCGACGGCACCGTCATCGAGGAGACCGCGGTGCCCGTCGAGATCGACGACCTCTACGCCTCGCTGACCGAGGCCGGCGATCAGCTCGGTCCCAACGGCGCCAACAAGAACGGCGCGCTCTCCCGGTTCCTCGAGGTGCTCGCGGCCAACCTCGACGGGCAGGGCGCGGACATCAACCAGGTGATCCGGGAAGGCGCCGACGCGTCGGCGACCCTGGCCGACGTCGACCAGGACTTCTTCGCCACCGTCGAGAACCTCGACACCTTCAACAAGACCCTGCTCGAGCACGATGACGGGGTCGAGGCCGCCAACCGCCGGTTCGCCCAGGTCACCGACTATCTCGCCGAGGACCGCGACGACCTGGCCGCCGCGGTCGGCAACCTCGGCGAGGCGCTCGCGCTGCTGGAGTCCTTCATCAAGGACAACCGCGGCGAGATGCGCACCAGCGTCGAGAACCTGCAGGGTCCGACCCAGGTCCTCGTCGACCAGAACGAGTCGCTCGAGGAGGCGGTCGCCACGATCCCGCTGGTGCTGCAGAAGTACGTCAACGCCTACGACCCGGCGACCAACAGCCTCGTCGGCCGCACGAATCTGAACGAGCTGAGCGTCTGGTCCGGCGACGGTCTCACCGGCGAGACCTCCGAGGACGCGCCACCGGTCCTGCTTCCCGGTGTCGGAGAGGAGCAGTGATGTCGAGACCTCTGTCGAGGCCGCTCATGGCCCTACTGGCCACGGCAGCCCTGGCCCTCTCCGGCTGCGGCCTCGGTGCCGTCAGCGGCGGGGTCTACGAGGCCCCGCTGCCCGGCGGCGCCGACGTGGGGGAGGACCCGATCACGCTCAGCGCCGAGTTCAGCGACGTACTCGACCTGGTTCCCCAGTCCAGCGTCAAGATCGACAACGTCGCGGTGGGCCGGGTCTCCAAGATCCGGCTGACCGAGGACGGCCGCAGTGCGCGGGTGTCGCTGGTGGTCAGGGACGACGTCGCGCTCCCCGCCGGCACCACGGCGCGACTGCAGCAGACCTCCCTGCTCGGCGAGAAGTACGTCGCACTGATCCGCCCCGCCAGACCGGTCGCGGGCGATCCCCTGGGTGACGGGTCTGTCGTCGGCCGTGGCGACACCGAGGCGGCCGCGCAGGTCGAGGAGGTGCTCGGGGCCCTGTCGATGGTGCTCAACAGCGGCGGGATCGCGCAGTTCCAGGAGATCTCCCGTGAGATGCAGAAGATCTCCGACGGGCGGCCGGAGGAGATCAAGGCCTTCCTGACCGAGATGGACCGGTTCGTAACGGTCCTCGACTCGCGCTCGGCCTCGATCACCTCCGCGATCGAGTCTCTCAACGAGCTCGCGGTCACGCTGGAGAAGGACAAGACCAAGATCTCCAATGCTCTGGAGGGGCTCTCGCCGGGCATGCAGGTGCTCGTCGACCAGCGTCCGCAGCTGGTCGCGATGCTGGAGGCGCTCGACAAGCTCTCCAAGGTCACCATCAGCACGCTGGACGAGGCCCAGGACGACATCGTGGCCGACCTCAAGCTGCTCGACCCGATCCTCGACCAGCTCGCCAAGGCCGGCTCCGACCTGCCCTACGCGCTCGAGATCCTCTTCACCTACCCGTTCCCCGACGAGGTGCTCAACGCGATCCGCGGCGACTACATGAACCTGTTCATGATCACGAACTTCCGTACTCCTGCCGGCTGCCAGTCCAAGGGCTGCGAGTGGCTGCAACCGGCGGTCGAAGGCGGGTCCGGCGGCTCGGTCAGCTCCCAGTCCGGGTCGTCGGGCACACCGCCCGGACTGCTGCCGTCGACCAGCTCGCCGGTGCCGGGATCGTCCTCGCCGTCGATCCCGGGGGAGTCGATCCTGCCCTCCGATCCCGGCTCTTCCTCGTCCTCCTCGGATCCGTCGGAGTCCGGGTCGTCCTCACCCTCGTCCTCTCCGTCCGACCCCTCCGAGTCGCCCGCGGAGTCACCGACCGAGCCGTCGTCCGGGGCAGGGTCGGCGACCTCCGAGACCTCGCCGGAAGGCGCGGCGAGCGACGCCGGCTCCGTCGAAGGGAGCGACTGATGCAACGGCTGACCGGAGGCGTACGCGTCAAGCTCGGGCTCTTCGTCGCCCTCGCGCTCGTGGGCACGAGCTACGTCGGGGCCCGCTACGTCGGCCTGGACCTGCTCGACGAGCCCTACCGTGTCGACGTCTCGCTGCCCGAGGGCGGCGGGCTCTTCGTCAACTCGGAGGTGACCTACCGCGGGGTGCCCGTGGGAGAGGTGACCTCCCTGGAGGCAGGCTCCGACGGCGTACGTGCCGTGCTGGAGATCGAGGGCGACGCGCCCGCCATCCCCGAGGACGTGACCGTGAAGGTCGCCAACCGCTCGGCCATCGGTGAGCAGTATCTGGACCTCCGCGGTGGCGCGGTGGGCTCCACCCGGCTCTCCGACGGAGACCGGTTGAGTGCGGGGGAGGAGGCATTGCCGTACGACGCCTCCCAGGTCATCGAGACCGGCCGCGACTTCGTCGCCTCGGTGCCCGAGGAGGCGCTGGTGACGACGATCGACGAGTCCTACCTGCTGTCCCAGGGAGCCGGATCGGACCTGCGGAAGCTGGTCGACACCTCGCTCTCGTTCCAGAAGGAGGCCGACCGCAACTTCCTCGTCTCGGCGAGCCTGATCCGCAACTCCGACCAGGTGCTCGCGACCCAGGAGGAGTCGGCGACCAGCATCAAGGCGTGGAGCAACGACCTCGCGCTCTTCTCCTCGACCCTTGCCGACTCCGACAAGGACCTGCGCGACCTGATCGGGGCCGCGCCCGGCTCGGCCACCGAGATCTCGCTGCTGGTCAAGGAGGTCGGCCAGCCGCTCGGGATCCTGATGAGCAACCTGGTCACGCCCGCGACGCTCTTCGGGACGAACGCGTCCGCGCTCGAGTCGACCTTCGTGACCGTGCCCGAGGCGGTCAGCATCGGCTGGGCGATCAACACCTCCAACGGTCCCCGGCTGAGCCTGATGCCGTCGTTCTTCAACCCGCCGCCGTGCGTCGCGGGTTATCAGGGCACCGACCTGCGGGCCGGCACCGATCTGAGCAAGGGCAAGCCGTTCAACACCGCGGCCGGCTGCGATGCCGTGCCCCAACCGAAAACCACGAAGACCGAGACAGCCGAGCCGGGGACGGTTAGCGTCCCCACCACGCTCGCCGGACTGATGGGGGAGCGATGAGCACGACAACGGAGAGACCGACGGAGGCTGCGGTGGTCGAGGTGGAAGCCCCTGACCCACCGTCGAGGCGCGACCGGGTGCTCACCTGGGCCCTCCCGCTGGTGGCGCTGTGCGTACTGGTCGCGGGCGCGCTGACCTGGTGGCGCGCGAGCGGTCACGACCAGGAGATGGTCGACGAGGCCGCCGTACGCGACCGGGTGCTGATCGTCGCGACCAGCCACATCGAGACCCTCAACTCGCTCGACTACCGCAAGGTGGACGAGGGGTTGAAGGGGTGGGCCGCGGTCACGACCGGCACCCTGCACGACCAGCTGACCAGCGTCTCGGAGGAGGACCGCAAGGTCCTCGCGGAGCAGAAGAAGATCTCGACCGGATCGGTGATGGACGCCGCCGTGACCGAGCTCGACGACGACAGCGCGACCGTGATCGCGGCGGTCGAGATCACGGTCCGCGACGGGTCGACCTCCGGCGAGGACGCCGAGCCGACGGTCAAGCGCAACAGGTTCGCGGCCGATCTGGTCAAGGTCGGCGACGACTGGCTCCTGGAGAGCCTCGAGCAGGTAGCGGTGAACATGTCATGAGCACTTCTCTCGTACGCCGCTGGGCGCCCTTCCTCGCCGCGCTCGCCCTGATCCTGGGGCTCGGAGCGTTCTGGCAGGCCGACCGCGAGCGCAACACCGACCACGTCGGCAACCGCGCCGTCGTCGATGCCGAGGCCACCACCGAGGTGCAGTCGGCCGTCTCCACCGGCCTGCTCCAGGTCTTCTCCTACGACTTCTCCGACCCTTCGCCGACCGCCGCTGCGGCCGATGAGTTCCTGGCCGGCGACGCCCGCAAGGAGTACGACCTCCTCTTCAAGCAGCTCCAGGAGAAGGCCCCCGGTCAGAAGCTCGTGCTCAGCGCCGAGGTCCAGGTAGCCGCCGTCAAGTCCCTCGACGCCGACTCCGCTTCGCTCCTGGTCTTCCTCGACCAGGCGTCCCAGCGCTCCACCGACAAGGAGTCGTCCATCTCCGCCGCCCAGATCTCCGTCGAGGCCGCCAAGGTCGACGGCCAGTGGAAGGTCACCGCCCTGGACCTCTTCTGATGCCGAGTCGGCTCGTTATGACGAGCCGACTCGGCACGGATCTCGGTCAGGACGAGCCGACTCGGTGGGGAAGGGTCAGTCGCCGCCGCCTCCGCCGCCGCAGCTCGACCCGCACGAGGAGCTGTTGCACGACGAGCTGTTGCAGGAATTGTCATGGTGGTGGCCGCCGTTGTAGGTGGAGCCGCACGAGCTCGAGCTACAGCTGCTGCCGTTGCGCCTGCGGCGACCTCGTCGGCGATTGCCTCGGCTGCCCGTGATGGCGGCTTGGACGCATCCGAGGATGATCAGGCCGAGGATGACGATGACGATCAGGTTTTCCACGTGGGGCTCCGTTTCCAGGTGCGGCGTCTGAGGTGCCAGATCTGTGAGCCGAGCCCGACGGTGAGCACCCGGCGCCCGGCGATGCCGGTGATCGCCACACGGCGCCGGCCCTCGTAGACCTCGTGCAGGCGGAGCCAGTCGGCTCCGATGGTGGTCAGGAAGTCGCGTACGTCATCGTGGGCGCAGCCCTGCTGCGGGTGCTGCGCGGCCCAGGCATGGAAGCGGGCGCGCCAGTCCGGGAGCAGGTCGAGCTCGGGGGCGGCGTGGTGTGCGGCCGAGGAGCGCTTGTGGTGCAGCACCCGGGTCGTCGCGGTCGTCTGGGCGGCGTCGAACCCCGGCGGCGTACGTCCTGCCAGCAGGTCGTCGAGGACCTCGCGCTGCCGCGCGGCGAGCTGCTCGCGTACCGAGCCTCGGGAGTCCACGGGAGGAGTGTGCCCGATCGGCTTGGGCGGCCGCTGCAATATATAGATGTCAAAGTTGAGTGGAACAGACTCAACTTTGGTTGTGTTGAGATAGATGCGGGTGAGAGGCACTCGCGGCAGACTCAGGTGCGTCCCCAGGAGGAGAGCAGAGACAGATGAGCCAGTTTTCGGCAGACAAGTTCACCACCAAGGCCCGCGAGGCGATCGAGGCCGCGCAGCTGTCCGCCACGACGGCGGGCAACACCTCGACCGAGCCGATCCACCTGCTCATCGCGCTGCTGCAGCAGGACGAGGGCACCGCGACGTCGATGGTCACCAAGTCCGGTGTGGACGCCGAGGAGCTGTCGCGAGCGGCGGCCGCCGACCTCGCCGGGCTCCCGCGCGCCAGCGGGTCCACGGTGCAGCAGCCCGCTGCCTCGGGTGGGCTGACCCGTGTCCTGGCCGGCGCGATCACGCTGGCCACGTCCCTGAAGGACGACTACGCCGCCACCGAGCATCTGCTGATCTCGCTGGCCACGGTCGAGTCGTCGGCGCAGAAGGTGCTCAAGGGCGCCGGGCTCACCGAGAAGGGGCTGCGCGAGACGCTGAAGGCGGTCCGCGGCAACCGCCGGGTGACCTCGCAAGACGCCGAGGACTCCTACGAGGCGCTCGAGAAGTACTCCCAGGACCTCACCGAGGCCGCCGAGCGCGGCAAGCTCGACCCGGTCATCGGCCGTGACTCCGAGATCCGCCGCGTCATCCAGGTGCTCTCGCGGCGTACGAAGAACAACCCGGTGCTCATCGGCGAGCCCGGCGTCGGCAAGACGGCCGTCGTCGAAGGGCTCGCCCAGCGGATCATCGCCGGTGACGTACCCGACTCGCTGAAGGGTCGCCGCGTCCTCTCGCTCGACCTGGCGGCGATGGTCGCCGGGGCGCAGTACCGCGGCCAGTTCGAGGAGCGGCTCAAGGCCGTCCTGGAGGAGATCAAGGCCGCCGAGGGCCAGGTCATCACCTTCATCGACGAGCTGCACACCGTCGTCGGCGCGGGCGCCGGCGGCGACTCGGCGATGGACGCCAGCAACATGCTCAAGCCGATGCTCGCGCGCGGTGAGCTGCACATGATCGGTGCGACCACCCTCGACGAATACCGCGAGCGCATCGAGAAGGACCCGGCCCTGGAGCGTCGCTTCCAGCAGGTCTTCGTCGGCGAGCCGTCGGTCGAGGACACCGTGCAGATCCTGCGCGGCATCCAGGAGAAGTACGAGGCCCACCACGGTGTCCGCATCACCGATGCCGCTCTGGTGGCCGCCGCGACCCTGTCCGACCGCTACATCACCGGGCGGCAGCTGCCCGACAAGGCGATCGACCTCATCGACGAGGCGGCCTCCCGGCTGCGGATGGAGATCGAGTCGTCCCCCGAGGAGATCGACCAGCTCCGGCGCGCCGTCGACCGGCTGAAGATGGAGGAGTTCGCGCTCTCCAAGGAGTCCGACGACGCCTCGCTCGAGCGCCACGCGGCGCTGCGCAAGGAGCTCGCCGACAAGGAGGAGGAGCTGCGCGGGCTGGAGGCACGCTGGGAGCAGGAGAAGGCCTCTCTCGAGGGCGAAGGTGCCCTGCGCAAGCAGCTCGACGCGCTGCGCAGCGAGGCCGAACGGCTCCAGCGCGAGGGTTCGCTGGGGGAGGCCTCGGAGATCCTCTACGGTCGCATCCCCGAGCTCGAGCGGCAGATCGCCGAGGCCGCCGAGGCCGAGGACGAGGTCACCGACCGGCTGGTCGGTGAGGAGGTCGCTGCCCAGCAGATCGCCGAGGTCGTCGAGGCCTGGACAGGCATCCCGACCGGCAAGATGCTCCAGGGCGAGCAGGCCAAGCTGCTCGAGATGGAGACCGAGATCGGTCGACGGCTGATCGGGCAGAAGTCCGCCGTCACCGCGGTCGCCGACGCGGTGCGCCGCTCGCGCGCCGGGATCGCCGACCCCAACCGCCCCACCGGCACGTTCCTCTTCCTGGGCCCGACCGGCACCGGTAAGACCGAGCTCGCGAAGTCGCTGGCCGACTTCCTCTTCGACGACGAGCGCGCGATCGTACGCATCGACATGTCCGAATACTCCGAGAAGCACTCGGTCGCCCGGCTGGTCGGTGCTCCTCCGGGCTACGTCGGCTACGACGAGGGTGGTCAGCTGACCGAGGCGGTGCGCCGCCGCCCCTACTCGGTGGTGCTGCTCGACGAGGTCGAGAAGGCTCACCCCGAGGTCTTCGACATCCTGCTGCAGGTGCTCGACGACGGGCGGCTGACCGACGGTCAGGGTCGCACGGTCGATTTCCGCAACACCCTCCTCATCCTCACCTCCAACCTCGGTTCGGCCTTCCTGGTCGACCCGGTCATGGACGAGCACGAGAAGCACGAGTCGGTCATGGCCGTGGTCCGGGCGTCGTTCAAGCCCGAGTTCCTCAACCGCCTCGACGAGGTCGTCATGTTTGACGCCCTCACGCTGGCCGACCTCACCAAGATCGTCGACATCCAGCTCGGCCTGCTCGAGAAGCGCCTCGCCGCCCGCCGCATCTCGATCTCCGTCACCCCTGAGGCTCGGGAGTGGCTGGCCGAGACCGGCTACGACCCGGCGTACGGCGCCCGGCCCCTCCGCCGCCTCATCCAGTCCGCCATCGGCGACCCTCTCGCCCGGAAGCTCATCGGCGGCGAGGTCTCCGACGGCGGCCAGGTCACCGTCGACCGCGACGGCGACGGCCTCACCCTGAAGTCGTAGCCGAGGCGTCACCCCGGTCGGCCGAGGCGTCACTCCGGTCGGTCGAGTGGGCACGCGGATGCCCACTCGACCGACGTACGTGACGCCTCGGCAATTCAGTTCCGCCGGCGATGCCGCGCTGGGATGATCGGGGCCAGGTACGAGCCGAGGAGTGCCATGTCAGGCGAGATCGAGCGGCGGTCGTCGGACAAGACGATGTGGGTGGTGCTCGCGTCGATGCCAGTCATCGCGGGCGCAATCATCGTCATCGGATCGCTGATGAACGGGGCCACCCTGGATGTCGAAGAAATCAGGTACAGCTTCTACGGACTCGGCATCGCGGCCGCGATCGCGGCACCGATCTACTCCTGGATCGTGTGGCGGACTCGGCGCTTCGCGCGGAAGATCGAAGCAATGTCGCCCGGCGCCGCGATCATCGTCGGAGAGGCCGCCGAGGTGACCAGCGACGATCTGTCCGGGAACCTCGTGCGTCTGGAGTCAGGGTGGCTGCAGACGTCGGCGGTGGTTGTGCTGCCGAACCGTCTGGAGGTGTGGGGCAAGGACGCCGATGAGGCCGACCTGGTCCTCGACCGGAGCCGGCTGCAGGTCAGGACTGTGGACATCTGGGTGAGCGCGTTCAACCGGGGCCACAACTACGTCGGTGTTTGGGCCACCGACGGCGACTACACGATCGTCGTCGTCCCCACCAGTAGGAATGCACGGAGTACGGATCGTGCACTGTCACAAGCACTTGCCGATCTGGGGGAGGACGTCAGCGATCCCCCGCACGGCGCTCGCCAGTAGGTTTGGCACGTGCGCAACGGTCGGATCATCCTGCTCAACGGAGCGTCGAGCTCGGGCAAGAGCAGCATCGGGCGGGAGCTGCTGCCGCTGCTCGAGGATCCGTGGTTCCTGGTGCCGGTCGACGGGATCAGCGGGATGCGGTCGACGGTCCACACCCGCGAGCTCGACGAGGACGGGATCGCGGAGATGCTGCGGCGTACTCGGCTCGGCTATCACCGCACGGTCGCGGCCCTGGCCTCGGTCGGCAACGACGTGATCATGGACTACCCGCTCAGCGAGACCTGGCGGCTCGAGGATCTGCTCGAGGTGCTCGACGGCTACGACGTCACGCTCGTCGAGGTCTGGTGCTCGCCCGAGGAGCTCGAACGCCGAGAGGCCGCCCGAGGTGACCGCCCCGCCGGCCTCGCCCGTTCGCAGACCCTGGTCTACTCGCAGCCGTACGACCTCCGCGTCGACTCCACCACCGCGACCCCGGCGGCGTGCGCGAAGGAGATCGCCGAGGCCCTTCCCGCCCTCACTGGTCCGAAGACGTTCGACCGCCTCCGCAACGGCTGAGGCCGAGGCGTCACGTACGTCGGCCGAGGTGTCACGGGCGTGCCCACTCGGCCAACGGGAGCGACTTCTCGGCCGACGGGAGCGACCTCTCGGCGGGTGGGGTTGGCAGGGATGAGAAAATGATTCCCGACATGTCTGAAACGAAGCTTCCCCGCCCCGGTCAGGCCACCCTCGCCGGGTGGCTCATCGTGCTCGGCTCACTGCTCACCGTGGTGACGGCCTGGGACCAGATCTCCGGGCTGCGCAGCCTGGACACCCGGGAGCGGGTGGAGGAGCTGCTGGCCGAGCCGCCACTGGCCGGCTCGGGGATCGGCCTCGACAACATCCTCGACCTCATGCACGTGATGGCGCTGGTCACCGGCGCCATGGCGGCAGCCGCGGTGATCCTCGGCTGGCATGTGCTGCAGCGCAACAAGCAGGCCCGGCTCGCGCTCACGGTCATCGCGGCGCCGCTCTTCTTCGCCGGGATGTTCGGCGGAGGGTTCTGGTCCACGCTGGCCGCCGTGGCCGTCGTACTCCTGTGGATGTCTCCCACCCGCGACTGGTTCGACGGCGTCTCGCCGACCAAGCGCGAGGCGCTCGACAACGGCGACCCCGACCAGGAGTCGTACGTCGCGCCGGCTCCGCCGGAGACCCCGACCACCGCGACCGGCTCGACCTCCGGACCGGCTCGGCTCTCCCAGCAGCAGCCGCCGCCGTGGACCGGCTCGGTCACCCAGACGACCAAGGCGGCGCCCAAGCGACGCCCGGGCGCCGTGATGGCGGCGGCGGTGCTCACCTGGATCGGCTCCGGGCTGACCGCGCTGATGATGCTCGCCTCGGCGGTGACGGCGACCGCCAACCCTGACCTGATCCTCGAGCAGGTGCGCAAGCAGGCGGAGAGCGACCCGAGGATGCGGGAGGCGGCGGAGCTCTACACCACCGACATCATCGTGGCCTCGGTGTGGACCATGGCCGTGCTGGTGGCCCTCGTGTGCGTCGCCGCCGCCGTGTTCGCCGTCTTCGCGATCCGCCGCAGCTCCTGGGCCCGGGTCGCGCTGATGATCGCAGCCGGCATCTCGGCGCTCTCGCTGCTCCTCTTCGCCCTCGCCTTCCCACCGGCGGTGGTCATCTTCGGTGCCGCGGTCGCGACCTTCTCGTTCCTGCTGCGACCCGAGGTCGCCGCGTGGTTCCGCGGGTAATGACGGAGCGGCTGGCCACCCGGGCCGGATAGGCTCCGCGGCATGTCAGATCAGTTCGGCTCCTTCGACAACCCCTACGGCGGCAAGCCGCCGTTCGAGGGGCAGGAGCCGCCGCCCCCGACGCCGTACGCGACACCCCAGCAGTACGCCGCGCCGCAGCCGACACAGCCGCAGCAGCCCCAGGGATGGGGCCATGCGCCCCCGGCCTACGGTCAGTACGCGATGGGGCAGCAGCCCCCTGCGTACCTCCGCCCTCACTATCCGCAGCCCGATCCCGACACCCGTCCCGGGACGGTGGTCGCGGCGTCGGTGATGACGATCGTCGGGTCGGTGATCGCCCTGCTGATCGCGGTGTTCATGGTGCCGACGGGGATCGCCGACTACAACGACCCGACGTCCTCGGACAAGGGCGTGACGCTGTGGATGGTGATCTGGTTCGCCGTCTGCGGCGTGCTCAGCCTGGTCGCGATCCCGCTCGGGATCATGGTGCTGTTCCGCTCCAAGGTGGCCCGGATCCTGCTCACCGTGGTCGGCTCGGTCGCCGCGCTGCTCTCGCTCCTCACGGTGCTCTACCCCGCGCTGATCATCGCCGCGCTGGTGATGCTGTACGCAGGCAGGGCAGGAAACTGGTTCGCCCGGAGGAAGCCCGTCGACCCGTTGCAGCCGCCGGCGGTGCCGGGCATGACACCGCCGACCCACCAGCAGTTCTAGGAGACGAGCGAGTCGTCCTTGGCGCCGTTGTCGGATCCGCGGACGATCTTGTAGATGCGAAGGCCGACCCAGGCCACCACGGCGACGGCCACGACCACGATGACGATGTTCTGGAAGCGGCCGACGATCGGCTCGACCTTCTCCCAGTTGTCGCCGAGCTGGTAGCCGGCGACGACGAAGATGGTGTTCCAGATCGCGGAGCCGACGGTGGTCAGGAGCAGGAACTTCCAGATCGGCATCCGGGTGACCCCGGCGGGCACTGAGATCAGCGACCGGAAGATCGGGATGAAGCGGCCGAAGAAGACCGTCCAGGCGCCGTACTTCTCGAAGAACGCCTCGGTCTTCTCCAGGTCGGAGGTCTTGACCAGCGGCAGCTTCTCGCCGATCCAGTAGACCCGCTCCCGGCCGATCAGCGCACCGATGAGGTAGAGCGCGAGCGCGCCGACGATCGAGCCGAGGGTGGTCCAGATCAGCGCCTCGGCGATCGTGAACCGGCCCTGGGCGGCGGTGAAGCCGGCCAGCGGCAGGATGATCTCGGAGGGCAGCGGCGGGAAGAGGTTCTCCAGCGCGATGCCGAGCCCCGCACCCACCGGTCCGAGCTTGTCCATCAGGTCGACCGCCCAGCCGGCGACGCCGGTGAGCTCCTCGGGCTGCGTGGCGGTGAGGATCATGAGGCTCTCTTCGAAATCGGTTGGGAAGGGCGGCGGAAGCCTAGCGACCCAGGATGTGAATCCCCTAGGAGGCCGCGCTGACCGCGTCGAGCTCGGCCCGGGTCAGCACGGATCGGATCTCCAGCGAGACATCGCGCAGGGACTCACCGGGTGCGGGCGACCGGTCGATCGCACACACCACAGTGTCCACGATCGCACCAAGCGGGCGGAGCGCGTTGACAGCGTCGCGTACGGCACCACCGGAGGTGATCACGTCCTCGATCAGCGTCACCCGCTTGCCGTCGAAGGAGGGACCCTCGGCGAGCTTGGCGGTGCCGTACTCCTTCGCCTTCTTCCGGATGAAGATCGCCGGGATGCCGGTCTTGGCCGACACCATGGTCACGATCGGGATGCCACCGAGCTCGAGGCCGCCGAGCAGCTCGGTGCCCTCGGGCAGCAGCTCGACCATCCGCGCCGCGACCCGGTCCAGGAGCGCGGGGTCGGCCTCGAAGAGGTACTTGTCGAAGTAGGTGTCGCTGACCTGCCCCGAGCGGAGCGTGAACTCCCCGTGCAGGCGGCAGGTGGCGTCGATGTCGGCGGCGAGGGCAGCGTCAGTTGTCACGATCAATAGCCTAAGTCTTATGACTGCGCGACGACTCCACGGCATCCCGCCGACGATCTTCTCCGAGATGTCGGCACTGGCCGTCGCCACCGGCGCGGTCAACCTCGGTCAGGGCTTCCCCGACGTCGACGGCCCCGACGAGATCATCCGGCAGGCCGTCAAGGCGCTGGAGAGCGGACGGAACCAGTACGCCCCGGGCCCCGGCATCCCGGCGCTGCGCGAGGCCGTCGCCGCCCACCAGCAACGCCACTACGGCCTCACCTTCGACCCCGCGCGCGAGGTCGCGGTGACCACCGGCGCGACCGAGGGGATCGCGGCCGCGATCCTCGCGCTGGTCGACCCGGGGGACGAGGTGATCCTCGTCGAGCCCTATTACGACAGCTACCCGGCCATGGTGCAGTTCGCCGGCGGCGTACGTCGCCCGGTGACGCTCAGCCTGGACCCGGAAGCACCCGGCGGGAGACTGCCGCGCGCGGCCCTCGAGGCGGCCGCCTCGGCGAAGACCAAGGTGCTCGTCCTCAACTCCCCGCACAACCCGACCGGCACCGTGCTCACCCGCGAGGAGCTCGAGACGGTCGCCGCCTTCGCCCGGGACCATGACCTGACCGTGGTCTCGGACGAGGTCTATGAGCACCTCACCTTCGACGAGACCCCGCACATCCCCATCGCCACCCTCGAAGGGATGCGCGAGCGCACCCTGACCCTGTCGAGCATCGGCAAGTCGTACTCCTTCACCGGCTGGAAGGTCGGCTGGGCGACCGGTCCCGAGCACCTGGTCCAGGCGCTGCTCGGTGCCAAGCAGTGGCTGACGTTCACCTCCGGTGCCCCGCTGCAGCCCGCCGCCGCGTACGCGCTCGAGCATCTCGACCACTGGCCCAAGGAGCTCGCCCTCGATCTGCAGGGGCGACGCGACCTGCTCTGTGACGGGCTGAAGGAGATCGGGCTGGACGTGACGATCCCGGAGGGCACCTACTTCGCCGTCTCCGACATCACCGACCTCGGCTGGGCCGACGGGCTCGAGTTCTGCCGGTCGCTGCCCGAGCGGGCCGGGGTCGTGGCCATCCCGCTCCAGGGGTTCTACGACACCGACGCCGGCAGACACCTGGTCAGGTGGACCTTCACGAAGCAGCGCGAGGTGATCGAGGAGGCCCTGGAGCGACTCGGTGAAGGGCGTCTGAGGCGCTAGTGGTCGGCCCGGCGGTCCGCCCGGCGGTCGGACTCGTCGTCCGCGGGGGTGCGCGGTCGGACCGCCAGACCCATGATGTCGCGGTCCGGGTGGCCGTCCTGGTCGAGATCGCGGGCCAGCCTCGACGCGGTGCGTCGCCGACGCCACCACTCCACCATTGCGGGTGCGAACGCGAGCGCGAAGAGCAGCAGGATCAGGTAGTCGATGTTGTCGGCCAGCCAGGGCCAGCGGGATCCGACGAAGAAGCCGAACAGCGTCACCGCGAGCACCCACAGCACGCCGCCGACGAGGCTCCAGAAGTAGAACCGCCGCCGGTCCATGTGGGTGACGCCGGCGACGACGGTGACATAGGTGCGTACGAAGGCGATGAACCGGCCGATCACCAGCGCCTTGTTGCCGTGCTTGTCGAAGAACTCCCGGGTCTGGTCGAAATGCCGCTTTTTGATGAACCGGCCGTCGCGTTCATAGAGCCGCGGACCGATCTTGCGGCCGATCTCATAGCCGGTCACGTTGCCGGCGAATGCCGCCACGACGAAGAAGAGCATCGCGATCACGATCTCGACGCCGGGTGGCCCGGGAAAGATGTCGATCTTGCCGGTCGCGATGAAGATTCCGAGCGCGATCAGCAGGCTGTCACCGGGAAGGAACGGGAAGAAGAGACCGCACTCGATGAAGATGATGATCAGGCTGATCCAGAAGAGCGGCTCGCCGAACGTGGCCAGTAGAAAATCCGGACTCATCCATTCCAAACCGGCCACCATCGGCGCAAAAGTTCCCGCCCCTGTCACGGTCCCTACGGTACCCATAGGTAACAACTCTTGTTGTCGAATATTCTTATCGGCCGATGAACGAGACACGACCGTCCGAGGACGATTCCCGCGCGCCGTACGACCCGATGCCCCATGGGCAGCCGGAGGTCGGCCTGGGTCCGTGGCAAGGTGAATGGCCCGAGGGAGAGCACTGGGACCCTGAGCTGTTGGCCAACGGCGACCGCCGCAACGTGGTCGACCGTTACCGATATTGGTCCCTGGAAGCGATCGTCAAAGACCTCGACCAGCGCCGCCACGGCTTCCACGTCGCGATCGAGAACTGGCAGCACGACTTCAACATCGGCACCATCGTCCGCACCGCCAACGCCTTCCTCGCCGCCGAGGTGCACATCGTCGGCAACCGCCGCTGGAACCGCCGTGGTGCGATGGTCACCGACCGCTACCAGCACGTCCACCATCACCCGGACGTGCCCGCGCTCGCCGCCTACCTGCACGAACGGGACGTACGCCTCCTCGGCATCGACAACCTGCCCGGCTCGCTCCACCTGGAGACGATGTCGCTTCCCCGGAAGGTCTGTTTCCTGTTCGGCCAGGAGGGCCCAGGCCTGTCCGAGCAGGCTCGCGAGAGCGTCGACGGCACCTTCTCGATCGCCCAGTTCGGCTCGACGCGGTCGATCAACGCCTCCGCGGCCGCAGCGATCGCGATGCACTCCTGGGTCGTCCAGCACGCCGACCTGTCCTCCGAGGACGCCTGGCGCGGCTGACCGGAGCAGCTGAAACGCGTCGATCCCCCGGGGTTGCACCCCCGGGGGATCGACGTATCAGACCGGTCAGCGGTTCAGCTGGTGGTCCGTGCGTAGCAGACGACCCAGCGGTCGCCGGTCTGCCACTCGTACCTGGTCGGCGTGCTGTAGGCCCTGGTCCGGCTCGGGCAGTTGGCGCCGACGGCCCGCTCGAACGCGGCCTGGGTCGGGTAGGTCGTCCCCGCCTTCTTGAAGGCCGAGATCGACTTGTAGGTGTGCGAGCTCAGGCACGAGTACGGCCCCGCGAACTTCGCGCTCAGGCAGCCACGGGTCCGCTGGGTGAGCGATACGCCCTCGAGGAATCGAGCTCGGTTGGTCGGCAGGTTCTTGAGGGTGTCCTTGCCCGGGAGCACGACGTCACAACGGAACCAGCGCTGGCCGGCCTTGAACTGCTCGACAGTCGGCACGAAGAACGCGAAGGCGTACGCCGACTGGTTCCGCTTCGAGTAGGTGCTGCCCAGCTTGCCCCGGAGTGCACGGATGCAGGTCTTGGAGATGTGAGAGAAGCTGGCCTCGCGGGTGATGGACGCCTCGGTGCGCGTCGTACCGGCGACGAGGGTGCCCAGTGCGATGGTCTTCGCGGTGTGCGCGCTGCTGCACGAGACCTTCTTGCCGGTCTGGGACCAACCAGCGTAGGCGGTCCAGCCGTAGTTGTAGCAGGTGCCGACCGTGGGCTTGGGCGGCACTGCCGCGTCGGCCTTGGTGGCGGTGAGTCCGATGAGGGAGAAGACGCCGATGACGAGCCCGAGGATCAGGGCAGCCGTCATGGGCTTCTGCGCAGGCGCGAGCGCGCCGGCACGAAGACGAGACATGATCGTGCTTTCGAATGAGTGGGATGTGGCGGGCTGAATCATCGCAGCGCGATGCCGGGCGGGGCATAGTCAATTCGGGTGGTTGTAAAGCGGTTACGCCCCGGTGTCCTCCGCGAAAACACGATCCGCTAAAGTTAACCCCGGGTCGCCCGGATGTGCCCCTTTTCAGGGTGCGTGGCCTCGGGGCCGGGCGGCAGCGGGGGCTCTTTTCAGGGCCTCGCGATCCGATAGCGGATCTGCACCTGCTCGCCGGTCTGCAAGACGTCGATGACGCTCATCCTCTTGCTGGTGATCCGGCGGGGCAGCAGTGGCGCTCCGGCGCCGAGGGTGACCGGGCAGATCCCGGCGACGACCTCGTCGAGCAGTCCGGCATCGTCGAACTGGCCGACCAGGTCGCCACCGCCAACGAGCCAGATCCCGCCGTCGACGGTGGTCGCGATCTCGTCGTAGACGGGCTTCACGTCGCCCTGGACGAAGCGGACCTGCGTGCCCTGGACCTCCGGCAGGTCGGTCGCGTGCGTGAAGACCCAGACCGGCCGCTCGTCGTAGTACTCCCGCCACTTCTCCGGCCCGGTCAGCATCTCCGGATCGTGGTCGATCATCCAGCGGTACGTCGTGCCGCCCATCACCAGCGCCGCCGACTCCGCCATCAGCCGCCCCCAGGAGCTCTCGTCGTCGCCGTGCGGCGTCTCGAAGAGCCACTCCAGCGAGCCGTTCTCATCGGCGATGTAGCCGTCGAGCGAGGTTGCGGTGAAGTACGTGACCTTGGGCATGCCCCCGACGCTAGGTGCGTCAGGGGCATGCCCGCCCGACCGTTCTTGCTCTCTCCGGCTAGGCCCGGGAGGCGTCCCCCGACTCCAGGCAGGCACGCAACGCCGTCAGGCCGCGGGAGGAGTGACTCTTCACGGTCCCTTCACTGATCCGCAGCTCTCGCGCGGTCTCGGCGACCGACAGCTGCAGCCAGTGACGCAGGACGACCACCTTGCGCTGCATCTCCGGCAGCGCCTGGAGCGCGTCGAAGAGCTCGGAGCGCTCCTCGACCTGCACCGCGGGGCCCGGCCGCTCGGGCAGATCGCCCGACCGCTCCCGCTTCCACCACGGCCGCCGGGTCTGGTCGATGTGGGCGCGGACCAGGATCGTCCGGACGTACGCCTCCTCCGACCCGGGCTCCACCCGGCGCCAGGCGGCGTAGAGCTTCAGCAGGGACGTCTGCACCAGGTCGTCCGCCCGGTGCCAGTCGCCGCACAAGGCAAAGGCGGTACGCAGCAGGTGCGGGCGTCGTGCGGCGACGAACCCGGAGAATGCCTCATCGTGCGCGCTCACGGGAACAACGACCTTCCGCCGCCGGACTCGTCTGTCTCGGTGGCCCTGACGATGGCCACCACCTCCTCGAGGGAGCGTGCGCCGCGGTCCTCGGATCGAGGTTCGTCCGCCACCTCGATGGTGTAGACGAGGGTGAGGCCATCCTTCTCGCGAGCGATGGCGACCTGTTCCTTCCCCTTGACGGTGATCCGAGCGGCCGCGGACCGCGTGGCGCCCTCGGCGAACCTCTCACCGAGATCAGGGTCGGCGACCTGCTCGAGGATCTCCACGCCGTCCTCGGCCGGGACCAGCTCCGATCCGTCTCCGAACTCGACCGCCTCGGACATGCTCGCGCTGTAGCCGCCCGTCGACGCGGCCATCTCCCGGTCGTACCGCTCCTTCTCGTGAGCGAGGTATCCGTCGATGGTCTGCCCCGGAGCGGCGTACGCCACCCCGTAGCCCTCACCGCCGCCGCCGCTCTTCGGCCGGTCGCCGTTGAAGAGGATCCACACCTCCATGCCCTCGCGCTCGGCTACGGCTGCGTCCGAGTCCCAGGGCAGGTCATAGTCGAGCGGGTTGTCGATCTCGCGCGTGACCGTCCAGCCGTCGCCGACCTTGATCGACCCACCAACGGACCATCTGGGCTCCACGTGGTGCGCGGCCACGTCCTCGGCCCATTCGCTGAGGTTCTTCCCGTTGGTTTGAGCCGCGTCGGCGTAGGCGATCTCGGTCGGGTTCATGAAGTTCGCGTAGATCGTCTTCTCCCCGTTGGTCGCGGCGAGGAACAGCTGCGAATAGTCGTGTCCAAGGAGTCGGCGGATCTCCTTCCGCTCGATCCGGCCGGTCTCCTCCCAGCCGTCCTGGAGCGTGACCTCGTTCGTGTCGAAGTCGTACCGGAGAGGGGAGGCATCGCTCAACGGCGGCTGTGTCGGATAGACGTCGGGTGCCTCGCCGCCCTCCGACTGGGTCGCGATCGGTGGGGTGGGTGCCGCCCGGTCGCGCCACGGCGCATACGCAGACCCCAGGCCGATCACAGCTGCGACGATGAGGGCCGCCCCGCCGGCGGCGAGAGCCTGCCTACGGCGTACGGCCTTCTTGCCCTCGGCCACCAGCGCAGCAGGATCGGTGGACCCGGGTGGGGGGTGCGGGATCGCCCGCTCGAGCGTGTCGTGCCAGTCCATGACGCCTCCAAGATCAGTCTTACCCGTGGATACGGATCCCCGGTGCGATCGGTTGTCATCGCAGATCGATGGCCTTGATCGATCCAACACCGAGCGTTGGTAACGGGCAGTCGGGGGCGCATTACGCTGGCCACCAGCGCCCGGTCGACAACGGATCTCAAGGAGACCCCCAGATGCCCATCGCCACCCCCGAGAAGTACGCCGAGATGCTCGCGACCGCGAAGGAGAAGGGGTTCGCCTTCCCCGCGATCAACGTCTCCTCGTCGCAGACGCTCAACGCGGCACTGGCCGGCTTCGCGGAGGCCGGGTCGGACGGCATCATCCAGATCTCCACGGGCGGCGCGGAATACCTCTCCGGCCCCACGGTCAAGAACATGGTGACCGGCTCGGTGGCCTTCGCCGCGTACGCGACCGAGGTCGCGAGGTCCTACGACGTCAACATCGCGCTGCACACCGACCACTGCCCCAAGGACAAGCTCGACGGCTTCGTACGTCCTCTGCTCGAGCTCTCCGCCGAGCGCGTCCAGCGCGGTGAGGCGCCGCTGTTCCAGTCGCACATGTGGGACGGCTCGGCGGTGCCGCTGGCCGAGAACCTGGAGATCGCCGAGGAGCTGCTGGCGGTGGCCAAGGCCGCCCACATCGTCCTCGAGATCGAGGTCGGCGTGGTCGGTGGCGAGGAGGACGGCATCGTCGGAGCGATCGACGACAAGCTGTACTCGACCCCCGAGGACGCCATCGCGACCGCCGACGCGCTGGGCGTCGAGGGCTACCTGACCGCGCTCACCTTCGGCAACGTGCACGGCGTCTACAAGCCGGGCAACGTCAAGCTCCGTCCCTCGATCCTGCGTGACGCCCAGGACGCGGTCGTCGCCAAGCTCGGCCTCGCGGCCGGCGCCAAGCCGTTCGACCTCGTCTTCCATGGTGGTTCCGGCTCGAGCGCCGAGGAGATCGCCGAGGCGGTCTCCTACGGGGTGGTCAAGATGAACATCGACACCGACACCCAGTACGCCTTCACCCGCCCGGTCGCCGGCCACATGCTCGCCAACTACGACGGCGTTCTGAAGGTCGACGGAGAGGTCGGAGACAAGAAGCAGTACGATCCTCGCGCGTGGGGCAAGCTCGCTGAGGCCGGTATGGCCACTCGGGTCGTCGAGGGTGCCCAGCATCTCGGTTCTGCGGGCAATTCCATCGGCTGAACGACACGCCGGGGATAGGCCAATGGTCCCGGTTCGGAAAACGTTGTGGCACACGGCATAGCAAACTCGGGCTTATGTCGTTGTGCCGGTCATTGGTAAAGCGATTCAATGCCCTAGCTGGACGGCGACCCACGGGTAACAAGGTCGGACCGTCCTTTCGGCGTTGATCTTGGGAGGGACATCCTCGGTATGGAAACCACTGCGCGAAACCGCACAATCGGCGGGATCGTCATAGGCGCGATCATTCTGATCCTGCTTCTCGTCTTGTTCTCTTGCACCGTGAACAGCGACCCGGAGAGCTCGCCGACGAAGGATCCGACAACGGGGGAGTCCTCGCTCCCCAGCGATCCTGACACTCTCGAGCCCGACGACAAGCCGTCGGAGAAGGACTCCGACGAGCCGGAGGTCGTCGACGATGACATCGTCCCGGCCGCCAACACCGGTGTGACCTTCATCCCCGCGGGCAACGTCCCCTCGGGGAACACGCCGACCTGTGAGCTCGACCCGAGCGCCTGCGAGGACACTCGTCCGCCGGGTGCCGGTGTGGACATCTGCGAGATCCGCCCGGACCTGACCCAGTGCCAGGAGCCGACTCCGCCGACCACCCCGCCGACGACTCCGCCGACGACGCCGCCCACGGAGGAGCCCACCGAGTGTGAGCTGTTCCCCTGGCTGCCGCAGTGTGACGACGGTGGCGAGGAGCCGGGTGAGGACGAGAACGCACCCGACCCGGTCACGATCGCCGGCTGCAACGTTCTGAGCAACACCTCCGTGAAGATCGACTGGTCTGAGGCGCAGGACAAGAGCGGGATCTCCCACTACACGGTGACCTCGCGTCCCAACGCCGGTGACCCCGGCGACACCGACAGGACCTCGGCGACCTTCGACAACCTCGACGCGGGCCGTACCTACCGGTTCACGGTCACCGCGACCGACAAGGCCGGCAACGAGTCCGACGACAGCAACGAGGTCGAGTGCGTCATGGACGTGACGGCGCCTGAGGTGCCTGAGGACCTGACCGTTGAAGCGGGCGACCCCAGCGACAGCACGCTCAACGTGAGCTGGTCCGACTCCGAGGACAACGAGAACGGCGTCGACGACGTCACCTACAACCTCTACCGCGATGGCGAGCTCATTGCGGCCGGCAATAACACCTCCTTTGAGGACACCGGGCTGAAGGCCGGCACGGAGTACACCTACTCCGTGCAGGCCGTGGACGGTGCCGGCAACGAGTCCGCGCGCTCCGCCGGGGTCTCGGGCACGACCACGAAGATCGCGCCGACGGTCCCGACCGGTCTCGACGCGAGCAACGAGGGCCCGTTCGGCTTCGACCTCGCATGGAACCCGTCGACGGACGAGGACGGTGTCACGCCGGCCGCGGAGATCGACTACCGGGTCAGCGTCACCGGTGGGGTGTGCGTCGGTGGCACGACCACTGGCGAGACCACGCTCCGGGTGACCTGCATCCTCCTGTGGGACACGGTGAGGGTCACGGTGACCGCGATCGACGGTGACGGCAACGAGTCGGCCCCGAGCCGCGTGCTGACGGTGAACTCCGACGGCAGCGAGGCCAGGGAGCTCAAGGGCAACACCGCGCTCCGCCCGAACGCCCCGGGTGAGGACGAGTCCGACGCTCCGGCCGACAAGCCGGGCTCGCCGGAGGCCCCGGCCGAGGACGCTCCTGCCGAGGAGCAGCCGACCGAGGAGAACTCGCCGCTGCTGCCGGGTCTGGACGACATCCTTCCGGGTGGCGAGGACACCGCTGAGGCTCCTGCGGAGGAGCCGGCGGAGCCCGAGGCGACCCCGAGCGAGTCGGAGAGCCCGGCCGCGCGGCCGACGACCGAGGAGCCTGCGGACGAGGCGACCGAGGACGCTCCGGCCGAGGAGGACGAGGGCGGTCTGCTGGAGAACATCGGTGACGCGCTGACCAGCGCCGTGGCCGCAGTGTTCTAGTCGATCACACGCCGAGAAACAGGGCGGGGAGAGCCGAGAGGCTCTCCCCGCCCTGTCGCATCCCGGGAAGGTCGCGAGCCCGCCGAATGCTCACCGAGGTAGCTCGGCGAACTCGCACTGACTTCGTGGAGTTCGCCGAAAGAAGCGACCCTTCACCGAGGTACCTCGGTGAGCATCCGGGTCCGCCCGGGCGCAAACGCCCCAAAACCAAGGAGTCGGATGCCCAGCGCCCCCCACAAGCCCTGGACATCCGACGATCTTGGGTGACCGACACTAGTGTGCGTCAACCGTGGGCACAGGTTAGGCACAGAAACGCCCGTAGATCCAGATAGTTAAGACGAAATTCATGAACTTCCTGTGCGGATTCGAACAGATTCGAACAGTTCCGGCCGCCGAATCATCTGGATCCATACATTAGGATTTCGGTGTGCGTGTGATGACCTCCCGAGCTCGCGCGGCCATCTTCGCCCCGATCGGCGACGAGGGCCGGGCCGCGCGCGTCGAGAATCGGCTCGCGGAGGCGATCCGCTCGGGCGTTCTCGCGCACGGCGAGCGGCTCCCCAGCGAACCCGAGCTCGCCCAGATGCTCGGCGTCGCGACGGTCACCGCCCGGGAGGCGTTGGTCGCGCTGCGCGCCAAGGGCCTGGTCGTGACGACCCGGGGGCGGGGCGGTGGCTCGTTCGTACGTGCCCCCGAGAGCGGCGACCTCGTCGAGGACCGGCTCGCCGCGATGTCGCGGGTCGAGCTGCGAGACCGGGCGACGGTCTACCTGGTGGTGCTCACCGGCTGTGCGGAGATCGCGGCGGAGCGTACGGACCCCGACGAGGTCGAGGACCTCCGTGACCTGCTGATCCCGCTCAACGTCAGCGACGTGGCCCGCTGGCGCAGCGCCGACAGCGAGCTCTACCTGTCGGTGGCCGCGTTGACCCAGTCGGCCCGGATGACGCGAGAGGTGGTGCGCCAGGAGGCCGACTTCGGCGCGCTGCTCCGGATCCCGCTCAACGAGCCGGGCTTCCGGGAGGCCACGGCGACCCGCCACCAGGAGCTTGTCGAAGCCCTCGCAGCAGGAGATGCTGTCAGGGCACGGGAGAGCGTACGCGAGCACGTCGCCCACTCCCTTGAACGCTTGGCCGAGATCCATGAGGCGGTGCGACGATGACGAAGACCATGACTCCCATCGACTGTGTGACGCAGGTCGAGCAGCATTTCGGGCCGATCGTGACCGAGCTCGAGCGCGTACGCAGCGAGGTGGCCGCCCTCTTCGAGGCCGGCCCGGTCACCACCGCATCCCTGCGAGAGCGGCTCGAGCCCGGCTCGCTGGAGTTCCTGCGCAACCCCAACCTCATCGGTGGCGGCTTCGTCGTGGCGCCGGGTGTGCTCACCGACCGCCGGCTCTACCTCGTCTGGTGGCAGGGCGAGGAGCGTGACTTCCTCGGCGACGCCGATGCGCCGGGCACCGGCGAGGCGATCGACTACACCCGCCAGCCCTGGTACCGCACCCCGGAGCGCACGGGTGAGCTGACCCTCGTCGGGCCGTACGTCGACTTCGTCTGCACCGACGAGTACGTCATGACCACGACGATGCCGGTCTATGTCGGCGGCCGCATGGTCGGCGTCGCCGGGGCCGACACCCTGGTCGAGACGCTCGAGACGATGCTGCTGCCGGGGCTGCGCGAGGCCGGCGCGACGCTGGTCAACGGCCACGGCAAGGCGATCGTCTCGGCCGACCCGCAGCTGGCCACTGGTTCCCCGCTCACCACGGCCCGCGACATGATCCCGTGCCGGGGCCTGCCGCTCTCGGTCGCCCTCTCCTAGGCGGGCGGCTTCGCCAGGTGGCGCGGGGTGGTGAAGAAGAGCACCGCCACGAAGCCGACCACCAGCGCGATCGCCGGAAGCAGGGTCGCCTGGGCCATCGCCCGGGAGAACTGCTCGGCGACCTCCGCGGGCATCTGGGCGCCGGCGCCGCCGGTCTCCGCGCTCGCGTCCAGCCCGTTGGCCGCGATGCGCGCGTCCATGAGTACCGCGATGGCTGCGGAGCCGACCACCGAGCCGACGGTCCTGGTGGCGTTGTAGACGCCCGCCCCGGCTCCGGCCTGGCGGGGCGGCAGGTTGCGGGTGGCGGCCGCCGCGAGCGGCGCCCACACGAACGCCATCCCGAGCCCGAGCACACCCATCGGCACGAGGATCTCCCAGACCTCCGAGTCCGGGGTCATCGGCCGGGTGGCCCAGAAGATCGCCACGGCGCAGCAGAAGAAGCCGAAGCTGGTGAGCCAGCGGGGGTGGACCTTGTCGTTGATCCTGCCGACGACCGGAGCGAGCACCAGCGAGACCACGGCCATCGGCACCATCAGCAGCGAGGCCTCGAGCGCGTCGTAGCCGCGGACGATCTGCGCGTACAACATCAGGGGGAAGCCCATCGTCGTGGCCGCCATCCCCATGCAGGTGATCGCGATGTTGGCGACCGAGAAGTTGCGGTCACTGAAGAGGCTCAGGGGCAGCAGCGGCTCCCGCTTGTTGCGCGCCTCCCAGAGCACGAACAGGCCCAGCATGACGACTCCGCCGCCCACCAGCGCCCAGATCAGCGCGTCCCAGCCCCGCTGCTCGCCGTCCTGCAGGCCGAAGACGAGGCAGAACATGCCGATCCCGCTCAGCGCGACACCCAGCCAGTCGAACACGTGCGAGTGGGTCGGCAGCAGCGGCACCAGCCGCCAGTTGAGGACGAACGCCACGACGCCCACCGGGACGTTGATGAAGAAGATCCACTCCCAGCCGCCGAGATCGACGAGGATGCCGCCGAGGATCGGACCGACGAGGGTCGCGACGCCGGCCGTGGCGCCCCACAGCGCCATCGCCGCGCCGCGGCGATCCGCCGGGAAGATCCGGGTGATCACCGCCATCGTCTGCGGCGTCATCATGGACGCGCCCACGCCCTGCACGGCGCGGGCGGCGATCAGCATCGTGATGCTGCCCGAGAGGCCGCACCACAGCGAGGCGAGCGTGAAGATCGCCAGGCCGCCCAGGTAGAGCCACTTCGGCCCGAACCGGTCACCGAGACGGCCCATGATCAGCACCGGGACCGCATAGGTCAGCAGGTAGGCGCTGGTCACCCACAGCACCTCGTTGGTGCTCGCATCCAGGTCCCTCATGATGTCCGGCGTCGCGACGGTCACGATCGTCATGTCGACGAGGATCATGAAGAAGCCGATGCACAGCGCGGCCAGGCTGCGCCAGGGGTGTTCCACGGTGCTGCCGGCAGTCTGCGACGCCGTCGTCTCGGTCATGGACACAGTCAACACCCGACCACCGACTTTCGTGTCGGTGGTCGCGGGCACAATGGTGGGTATGACCCACCAGGACCTGATGGCCGGACCGCCGCCGACCCACCTCCCCGCCGACCCCGCGAACGACGAGCTGACCGCCGGCACCGAGCCCGCCGAGGTCGTACGCCGCCACCCGGCCTCGCCCGCCGCCTGGGCCGCGCTCGCCCTGGCCGCCAAGGAGGCCGGCGCCGAGGACGTGACCATCTACGCCTACGCCCGCGTCGGCTACCACCGCTCGCTCGACATGCTGCGCCGCAACGGCTGGAAGGGCCACGGTCCGGTGCCGTGGGAGCACGAGCCCAACCGCGGCTTCCTGACCAGCCTCGCCCTCCTCGCCGAGCAGGCCAAGGCGATCGGCGAGACCGACGAGTGGGAGCGCTGCAGCGGGTTCCTGCGCGACAGCAGCCCGACGGCGTACGACACGCTGCTGGGCTGATTACCGAATCGCGTCGGACCAGCGATTTCGCCTAGCCTTGCCCCTGTGACTGAGCAGACCACCAACGCGCCCGAACCGGACCTCAACGAGCAGATGATCGTCCGGCGCGAGAAGCGCGAGCGGCTGCTGGCCGAGGGCAAGAAGGCGTACGCCATCGAGGTCGGCCGCACGCACACGCTCGCCGAGGTGCGCGAGGCCTACGAGGACAAGCTCGAGGCCGGCGAGGAGACCCAGGACGTGGTCACCGTCGCCGGTCGGGTCATGTTCGTCCGCAACACCGGCAAGCTCGCCTTCGCGACGCTGCAGGAGGGCGTCGGCACCCGGCTCCAGGTGATGCTCTCGCTCGCCGAGGTGGGGGAGGAGTCGCTCGCGGAGTGGAAGAGCCTGGTCGACCTCGGTGACCACGTCGCCGTCACCGGCCGGGTGATCTCCTCGCGGCGCGGTGAGCTCTCCATCATGGCCTCGAGCTGGGAGATGGCGTCCAAGGCGCTGCGGCCGCTGCCGGTGCTCCACAAGGACCTGTCCGAGGAGGCCCGGGTCCGGCAGCGCTACGCCGACCTGATCGTGCGCCAGGAGGCGCGCGACATGGTGCGTACGCGCGCGAAGATCACCCAGGCGATCCGCCGCCGCCTGGAGGACGACGGCTACCTCGAGGTCGAGACGCCGGTTCTGCAGCTCATCCACGGTGGCGCGCACGCGCGGCCGTTCAACACCCACATGAACGCGTTCGACCAGCCGATGACGCTGCGCATCGCGCTCGAGCTCAACCTCAAGAAGGCGGTCGTCGGCGGCGTCGACAAGGTCTATGAGATCGGCCGGATCTTCCGCAACGAGGGCGTCGACTCCACGCACAGCCCCGAGTTCACGATGATCGAGGCCTACCAGGCCTACGGCGACCAGTTCACCATCGCCGAGGAGATGCGGCAGATGTATCTCGCCGCCGCCGACGCGGTCGGCTCCCGCCAGGTGGAGACGGACGCCGGCGTCATCGACCTCGACGGCGAGTGGAAGTGGCTGCCGGTCTACGAGGGTGTCTCCGAGGCCGTCGGCGTCGAGGTCACCCCCGAGACCGACGTCGACACGCTCAGGGCGCTGGCCGACAAGCACGACGTCGAGCTCGACCCGGCCTGGGACGCGGCCAAGGTCGTCATGGAGCTGTGCGGCGAGCTGGTGGAGCCCAACCTGATCCAGCCGACGTTCCTCTGCGACTTCCCGGCGATCGCCCAGCCGCTGGCGCGGATCAACGACGAGGAGCCGGGCAAGGTGCTCGCCTGGGACCTGATCATCGGCGGTGTCGAGCGTGGCACCGGCTTCACGGAGCTGATCGACCCGGTCGTGCAGCGCGACGTGCTCACCGCTCAGTCCCTCCTCGCCGCCGGCGGCGACCCCGAGGCGATGCAGCTCGACGAGGACTTCCTGCGGGCGCTGGAGTACGGCGCCCCGCCGATGGGTGGCCTCGGCCTCGGCCTGGACCGGGCGATCATGCTGTTCACCGGTGCCGGAATCCGCGAAACCATCCTCTTCCCGCTGCTCAAGCCCGAAGCCTGATCGGCCCCCCGCTGGTCGACACCCGCTCGCTGGCGCTCGCGGGGCTCGACCAGCGGGGCCTAAAGTGCCAGGTATGGAGAACGGCCGGTCGCAGACGCTGATGACCGCGCTCGGGTTCGACCCGGACGCGGCGCAGCTCTACAGCCGCCTGCTCCCTCTCAACGGGTGGCCGTTCGTGGTCGTCGCGGCGACGCTGTCGACCTCCGAGGACGAGCTGCTGGAGGAGGCCGCGCCGCTGGTCGAGAGCGGTGTCGTCTCCATCGGGGAGACCTTGACCGTGCTGAGCCCGCCGGCAGTGGTCGCCCACATGCTGGAGCGGGCCGCGACCAGGGCCCAGGACGCCCACGACCATCTGCTCAAGATCTCCCAGTCGGTTCCGTACGTCGCAGGCACCGCCGCCCGGCTCCCGGCCCCGATCGGCGAGGAGCACCCGATCGAGGGTGAGGTGATCGCGACCGAGTTCACGCCGGAGACCTTCGAGCGGCTGGTCTCGGCAACATCGGGCGACATGATGTGGCTGCGCCCGGCGGTGACCGTGCATCCCTCGGAGATGCGGTTCATCTCGGTCATCGAGTCGACGATCAAGTCGGGTCGCCGGTGCCGTGGCATCTACCCGGTGGCGGCTCTGAAGCACTCACCCGAGGTGCTGCGGATGCGGGTCGAGATCGGTGAGGAGATCCGGATCCTGCCGCGCGTCGGCACCCACCTGATGGTGGTCGGCAGCACCCACGCGATGTTCCCGGACCCGCTCGGCCCGGTGGAGCAGCCGATCATCAACGTACGCCAGCGAGGCATCGTGGAGGTCGTCACCAGCTACTTCGAGGAGCTGTGGCGCCGTGCCCTTCCGGCGGCCGAGCTGGAGGACCTGCCGAACGCCGAGCGCCGCCTGTTGCTCGCCGAGCTGGCCAGCGGAGCCCAGGACGAGCAGATCGCGCGGAGGCTCGGGGTCTCGCTGCGTACGGTCCGGCGACGGGTCGCCGAACTGCTCGAGGAGCTCGGTGCGACCTCACGGTTCGAGGCCGGTGTGGAGGCCGCACGGCGAGCCTGGCTGTGACGTACGCGCTCGAATTTGCTAGCGTGTGGTCGCAAGAGCCCTGGTCTTGCCAGGGTTTCTTTGCTTTTCACACACCCTAGATAATGGTGCGTTGAGCAGCCGGGCACGCCCGGAGGGACTCCGTCCGGAGCGAAGGAGCGACACACATGCCCGCGATCACGATCATCGGTGCCCAATGGGGCGACGAAGGCAAGGGCAAGGCGACCGACCTGCTCGGTGAGCAGGTCGACTACGTCGTCAAGTTCAACGGTGGCAACAACGCCGGCCACACGGTGGTGATCCGCCAGGAGGACGGGACCAGCGAGAAGTACGCCCTCCACCTGCTGCCCAGCGGCATCCTGACCTCCGGTGTGACGCCGGTGATCGGCAACGGCGTCGTCGTCGACCTCGCGGTCCTCTTCGAGGAGCTGACCGGTCTGGAGCAGCGCGGCGTCGACATCTCCAAGCTGAAGCTGTCCGCCAGCGCCCACGTCATCGCCGACTACAACCGCCAGCTCGACAAGGTCACCGAGCGCTTCCTCGGCTCGCGCAAGATCGGCACCACCGGCCGCGGCATCGGGCCGACCTACGCCGACAAGGTCAACCGCATCGGCATCCGCGTCCAGGACCTCTTCGACGAGTCGATCCTGCGCGGCAAGGTCGAAGGCGCGCTCGAGCTGAAGAACCAGCTCCTCGGGAAGGTCTACAACCGGCGCGGCTTCACGGTCGAGGCGATCGTCGACGACCTGCTGTCCTACGCGGACCGGATCGCCCCGATGGTCTGCGACACCGGCCTGCTGCTCAACCAGGCGCTCGACCGGGGCGAGACGGTGCTGCTCGAGGGCGGCCAGGCGACCCTGCTCGACGTCGACCACGGCACCTACCCGTTCGTGACCTCCTCCAACGCCACCTCGGGCGGCGCCTGCACCGGCTCCGGTATCCCGCCGACGCGGATCGACCGAGTGATCGGGATCGTGAAGGCGTACACCACGCGCGTGGGCGAGGGTCCGTTCCCGACCGAGCTCTTCGACGAGTCCGGTGCCTACCTGGCCGAGAACGGCCACGAGTTCGGCACGACCACGGGGCGTCCGCGTCGCTGCGGCTGGTACGACGCGGTCATCGCCCGCTACGCCGCCCGCGTCAACGGCGTCACCGACTTCGTCCTCACCAAGCTCGACGTGCTCGGTGGCCTCGAGGAGATCCCGGTGTGCGTCGCGTACGACGTCGACGGTGTCCGCCACGACGAGATGCCCGTCAACCAGTCCGACTTCCACCACGCCAAGCCGATCTTCGAGACGCTGCCGGGCTGGAAGGAAGACATCTCGGGGGCGCGGTCGTTCGCCGACCTCCCGGCCAACGCGCAGGCGTACGTGAAGTTCGTCGAGGAGATCTCCGGCGCCCCGATGTCGGTCATCGGCGTCGGCCCGGCCCGCGACGAGACGGTCATCATCAACTCGCTGACGTGAGGTTGTGAAGCTGAGAGTGACCTATAGGTCACTCTCAGCTTCACAACTCCTGGTTATCCACAACCTCCACCATTTGCCGTTGCCTTGCGGGGCCGTCTGAGTTGCCATGGCAGGCATGGGGACCGGAGTTGGACGCTGGAGAAGCGTCGCTGACGAGCAGGGTGGCTTGGTCACTCGCGCGCAGCTGACCGCGGCGGGTATGACCCGGTGGAGCGTCGCGCACCGAGTTGAGTCGGGGCGGTGGCAGCTGCTGTCGCCGACCGTGATCGCGACGACGACCGGTGATCTCAACGACGAGCAGCGGATCTGGCACGCGGTGCTGCATGCCGGCGACGGTGCGATGGCCGGCGGACTGACCGCGGCCTCGCTCGCCGGCCTCCGGAACTGGCACAGGGACCAGATCAACGTTCTCGTGCCGTACTCGCGCGGACGGCCCAGCCCGCTCACAGACGTTCGCTTCACCCGCATCCGCCGGTCGCTGCGTGCCGCCGGCTCACCGCCCCGGTGTCGCATCGAGCCGGCGGTGCTTCTCTTCGCGGCCGCTGACCGGTCGGAGCGGACCGCTCAGGGCGTGCTCGCGGCCGTGGTCCAGCAGCAGCTGACCAGTCCGGGGAGTCTGCTCGAGTGGCTGGACCGCCTGGCGCCGCTGAGGCGCGCGTCGACCTTGCGCCGGGCGATCGAGGACATCGACGGAGGTGCTCAGTCGCTCGCCGAGATGGACGTCAGGCGCATGTGCGGCAGCTTCGGGCTGGCGAAACCCACCCGTCAGGTGAAGCGCCGGGATGCGGATGGGCGGGTTCGCTACACCGACTGCGAGTGGCAGTTGCCGGACGGGCGCACTCTGGTGCTCGAGGTTGACGGGGGCTTCCACATGGAGGCCGAGCACTGGGAGGACGACCTGGCCCGACAGCGTGCCCTGGCGGCGACGAACCGCATCATCGTCCGATGCACGGCTCGCGAGCTTCGTGACGAGCCGGAACGGGTGGCCCGGGACCTGTTGGCGCTGGGAGTTCCGGTCGCAGCGTGAGGGTCAGGTCGCCGGGCGGCGGATGGTGACCCGTCCGGCCTTCAGATCCACCCCATGGGCGGGGTCGTCGCCGTCGGGCGAGGGAATGACGTGCCCGATGTTGTCCTGGTCCTTGAGGTCACGCGCGGCGCGGGCGTTGCCGGGGTCGAAGACGTCGATGAAGTTGCCGAGACCGTCGCCGATCCCGGCGGAGACGCCGCGCCGCGAGGAGCGCAGGGCCCTGTTGCAGGCCGCGATGATCAGGCCGAGCACGAGAACAACGGCGACGCCGAACACGACCCAGGTCATGTTCGGCAGGCTACGCCCGGGCTCAAAGCAGCGAGGCGCCCTCGACGACCCCGAGCGGCTCGGCCGCGATGTCGGAGCGGCGCTGGAGACCGTCGAAGGTGATCAGGTCGGCGGCCGCGTACGCCCGCGAGCGCGCGTCGTCGATGTCGTAGCCCTTCGCGCGGACCGCCAGCACCCGACCTCCCGCGGTGACCAGGTGGCGGTGGTCGGGCTCCTCGGGGGTGGAGGCGTCGACGATCGCGGTGCCGGCGTGGATCACGTCGACGTCGTTGATCGAGTTGGCGTTGCCGGCGCCGGTGATGACGTCGCCCTTCGAGGAGGACTCCGGGTAGCCGGCCGAGGCCAGCACGACGGTCACCGAGGCACCGTCGGAGAAGGTCGGCGCCGCGACGGTGTCCAGCGCGCCCGTGGCGGCCGCGAGGAGCAGGTCGGCGAGGGAGGACTCCAGAAGAGCGAGGACGGGCTGGATGTCGGGATCACCGAACCGGCAGTTGAACTCGATCACCTTCGGACCCTTGGCGGTCAGTGAGAGCCCGACGTAGAGGCACCCGACGAACGGGGCTCCGCGCTTCTCCATCTCGGCGAGGGTCGGCTCGACGACGGAGGCCAGCACCACCTCGGCCAGGTCAGGCTGGGCCCACGGCAGCGGTGAGTAGGAACCCATCCCGCCGGTGTTGCCGCCCTTGCCGCCGTCGAAGATCCGCTTGAAGTCCTGCGCCGGCTGCAGTGCGTAGGCCCGGGTGCCGTCGCAGATGGCGAACAGCGAGACCTCCGGGCCGTCGAGGAACTCCTCGATGACGACCCGCTCGCAGGCGGCCGCGTGGGCCAGCGCCTCGTCGCGGTCCTTCGTCACGACGACGCCCTTGCCCGCGGCCAGAGCGTCGTCCTTGACGACATACGGAGCGCCGAACTCGTCCAGGGCGGCGGCCGCCTCCTCGGGCGTGGTCGCCACGCGCGAGCCCGCGGTCGGTACGCCGGCCGCCGACATCACGTCCTTCGAGAACGCCTTCGACCCCTCGAGCTGCGCGGCAGCCTCCGACGGCCCGAAGACCGCGATCCCCGCTTCGCGAACCGCGTCGGCGACCCCGGCCACCAGCGGTGCCTCGGGACCGACGACGACCAGGTCGACGCCGAGCTCGCCCGCCAGGGCGGCGATCGCCGGACCGGACATGATGTCCACGTCCCGAAGCGTCGCGAAGGCGGCGATCCCCGGATTCCCGGGTGCGGCGTACACCTCGTTCCCTTCCTGGGAGAGCTTCAGCGCGAGCGCGTGCTCACGACCACCGGTGCCGACGACGAGGATCTTCACGGGGCCACCTTATGCCGCGATGGCCGTGGTTCATTCCTCGGCGGGCGGGGTGACGGCCTCGTCGGGGCGGTGCTGGATGACGTCCTCGTAGTAGGACTCGGCGGCGTTGATGAGCTTGACCCACTCGCCGGCGAACTGGGAGAGCACCCAGCGGTGCTCGAGGATCTCGTGGAACGTCTGCGCCGGGGTGAGCTTGGCGGCGGCGCCGGCCGGTCGCATCGCGACGATGGGCTCGTAGACCTCGCGCAGCCAGCGGCTCGCGGCGACCTCGATCGGCCGGTCCCCGAGCTCGCGGGTGGCGCGGAAGGCGGAGATGTCGTTCAGGATCCGCCGTGCCTGGGCGTCCTGGACGTCGAGTCCGGTGAGCGTACGCAGCTCACGGCGGTGGTGGCCGAGCTCGACGACCCGCGGGCGGAGGGCCACGGTGTCGCCGTCCTCGCTGGTGGTGATGTCGAGCTCCTCGACGTCGAAGCCGAGGTCGTGGAGGCGCTCGATGCGCTGCTCGATGTGCCACATCTCCTCCGCGGAGAAGACCTGCTCCTCGGTGAGCTCGCGCCACAGCGCGTCGTAGCGGTCCTGGAGCCGCTCGACGATCGCGTCGATCGGGAAGGCCTCCGGCAGCGACTCGCTCGCCTGCAGGTCGAGCAGCTCGCCGTAGATGTTCTGGTAGGCGACGTCGAGGTCGTACTCCCGCAGCCGGTCGGAGAGCTCGGGCTTCAGCTCACCGGTCTCGGCATCGACCAGGTAGGCGGCGAAGCCGGCCGCGTCGCGCACGAACAGGACGTTCGACAAGGACACGTCGCCCCAGTAGAAGCCGGCCAGGTGGAGGCGTACGAGCAGGACGACGAGGGCGTCGATCAGGCTGGGGAGCCGGTCGGCGGCCAGGCCCCGCTCGAAGAGCGCCCGGTAGGGGAGCGAGTAGGTGAGGTGCTCGGTCATCAGCGCGGCGCCGAGGTCGTTGCCGTCGTGGTCCTTGCGACCGGTGACGACGCTCTTGGCGACCACGGTCGGCAGGCCGAGGCGCTGGAGCTCGCGCAGCATGTCGTACTCGCGGCGGGCGATGTCGGCCTGGGTCTCCTTGACCGCGTAGATGTTGTTGCGCACCCGCACGATGCGTACGACATGGCGGCTGAGGCCGCGGGTCAGGGGCACCACGACGTCGTCCGGCCAGTCCTCCAGGGGGAGTGACCAGGGAAGGGTGTAGATCGCCGGATCGGGCCGGCTGGCGAGGATCCGCAGGGCCATACCGCCACGTTAGTGGGGGTGGGCATGGAGCATGGGAGAATATCCGCCGTGACTGTGGTGCCCAACGTTCTCGCCAACCGCTATGCCGCGGCCGACCTCGCCGGGATCTGGAGTCCCGAGCACAAGATCGTCCTGGAGCGTCAGCTCTGGGTCGCGGTGCTCAAGGCCCAGAAGGATCTCGGCATCGACGTCCCCGACGGGGTGGTGGAGGCGTACGAGAAGGTCGTCGCCCAAGGTGAGTCCGGTGTCGACCTCGACTCGATCGCGGCCCGTGAGCGGATCACCCGCCACGACGTGAAGGCGCGGATCGAGGAGTTCGCCGCGCTGGCCGGTCACGAGCACATCCACAAGGGCATGACCAGCCGCGACCTGACCGAGAACGTCGAGCAGCTCCAGGTCCTCTCGAGCCTGAAGCTGATCCGCGACCGCGCCGTCGCGACGCTGGCCCGCCTGGCCCGGCTCGCGACCGAGCACGAGACGACCGTCATGGCCGGCCGCAGCCACAACGTTGCGGCCCAGGCGACCACTCTCGGCAAGCGGTTCGCGACCGTCGCCGACGAGATGCTGGTCGGGCTCCAGCGGGTCGAGGAGCTCATCGCCCGCTACCCGCTGCGCGGGATCAAGGGCCCGATGGGCACCGCGCAGGACATGCTCGACCTGCTCGACGGTGACGCGGACAAGCTCGCGCAGCTCGAGGAGCGGGTCGCGGACCACCTCGGCTTCGAGAACGTCTTCACCAGCGTCGGCCAGGTCTACCCGCGCTCCCTCGACTTCGACGCGGTCTCGGCACTGGTCCAGCTGATCTCCGGTCCGTCCAACCTGTCGACCACGATCCGGCTGATGGCCGGCAACGAGCTGGTCACCGAGGGCTTCAAGGAGGGCCAGGTCGGCTCGAGCGCGATGCCGCACAAGATGAACTCGCGCTCCACCGAGCGGGTCAACGGCCTCTCGGTCGTGCTCCGCGGCTACCTCTCGATGATCTCCGAGCTGGCCGGCGACCAGTGGAACGAGGGCGACGTCTCCGACTCGGTCGTGCGCCGCGTCGCGCTCCCGGACGCCTTCTTCGCCGCCGACGGCCTCTTCCAGACCTTCCTGACCGTGCTCGACGAGTTCGGCGCCTTCCCGGCCGTGATCCAGCGCGAGCTCGACCGCTACCTGCCGTTCCTGGCGACCACCAAGGTGCTGATGGCCGCCGTCCGCAACGGCGTCGGCCGCGAGGAGGCCCACGAGGCGATCAAGGAGGCCGCCGTCGGCACCGCGCTGTCGATGCGCAAGGGCCAGGTGGAGAACGACGTCTTCGCCAAGCTCGGCGCCGACTCCCGTCTCGGCCTGACCGAGGACCAGATCCAGTCCCTGGTCGCCGAGCCGATCGAGTTCACCGGTGCCGCCGTCGCGCAGGTCCAGGAGGTCGTACGCCGCGTGGAGGCCGTCACCGCCCGCCACCCCGAGGCTGCCGCCTACGCGCCCGGAGAGATCCTCTGAGTCCCGTGATCACCGTCGCGGCGGTCGTCTTCCGCGACGGTGAGGGGCGGATGCTGACCGTCCGCAAGAACGGCACCGCGAGCTTCATGCTCCCCGGCGGAAAGCTGGAGCCGGGGGAGTCGGCTGCCCAGGCGGCCGTCCGCGAGGTGGCGGAGGAGCTCGGCGTACGCCTCCGGGTCGAGGACCTCACCCTGCTCGGCGAGTTCGAGGCGGCCGCCGCCAACGAGCCCGGGCATCTGGTGCGCTCGACGGTCTTCACCTGGACCGGCGAGGTGACCCCGGACGCCGCAGCCGAGATCGCGGAGCTGCGCTGGGCGACGCTCGCCGAGATCACCGAGGGTGCCGACTTCGCACCGCTGACCAGGGAGTACGTCGTCCCTGCGCTCCAGCCGGCCTGAACCCCCGCGCCCGGCGGCGTTCGCGCTACGACGTCACGCCGGCTTGACGTCCAGCACGACCTCGAACTCCAGCAGGTCGGCCCCGGCGGAGACCGGCTTGCGCGGCGCCTCACCCGGCGGGGTCGCGTGCGCGGCGCGGGCATCCCCGTCGCGCCAGGCCGCGAAGGACTCCTCCGAGTCCCAGTGGGTGACGACGAAGTAGCGGTCGTCGCCGGCGACCGGGCGCAGCAGCTGGAAGCCGAGGAAGCCCGGCGACTTGTCGACGGTCCCGGCCCGCGCGGCGAACCGCTTCTCGAGCTCGGCGCCCGCACCGGCCGGAACCTGGATTGCATTGATCTTCACCACAGACATGCCGCAAACCTATGCGAGGGCTGGGGAGACGGCGTACGCGCCTGCGACGATGGACGGCATGTCCGACCCGGTAACCGTGACCATCGCCCGTCGAGTCTCCGTGGAGCGCCGCGACGAGATGGTCGCCTGGATGCAGGCGGGGATCCGGCTGGCCAGCGAGTTCCCAGGCTTCCTGGGAGCGGGCTGGGTGCGGCCGTCGCCGGACTCCGACCAGTGGCACCTGCTCTACCGTTTCGACTCCCACGAGACCCTGGGCCGCTGGGACAACAGCCGACAGCGCGGCTGGTGGCTCGGTGCGGGCGAGCCGTTCGTCGAGGAGACCAGGATCGAGCGGCGTACCGGCATCGAGGGTTGGTTCGCCCCCCCAACACCTACGACGTCGAGCAGGTCTCCGGGGTCGCGACGGCCCCGCCGCGGTGGAAGCAGACGATCACGATCTTCCTGATGTTCTATCCGGTCAGTCTGCTCGCCAACTGGCTGATCGGACCGTTCGTCGGGGAGTGGGTGCTGCCGTTGAAGGTGCTCGGGGTGATGGTCGTGACGCTGCCGTTCATGACCTACTTCGGGCTGCCGTGGATCACTCGCAACATGGAGTGGTTCCTGCACGGCCGCCCGGCCCCCTGGCGCCGCGGCTAGGAGTTCGCGCTGTCCTTCTCGGCCGAGAGCACGGCGTCGAGGAGCCCCGGGAACCGCGCGTCGAGGTCCTCGCGCCGCAGCGAGAGCCGCCGGGCGCGGCCGTTGGCCTCGTTGCGGACCACGCCCGCCGTCCGCAGCACCTTCATCAGGTGCGACTTGGTCGACTTCGGCACATCCGGGTTGCTCAGGTGGCACTCCGCCATGTCGAGAGGTCCGTCGACCAGCTGGCGGGCGATCGCCAGGCGCTCGGGGTCGCTGAGCGCGAAGAGCACGGTCGTCAGTGAGATCTCCGACCGCTCGGGATGCGGAAGGTCCGGGGAAGAACTCATGGTTCGATAATAGTTGCACAGTCAGCGGAATGCACGTACTCTCCTAAAAGGTTCGAAATAATTCGAACGATGGATGGAGTGGTGATGTCGGCAGAGGTAGTGAGCGGTACGACGACGGGCGCCGTCGTCGGTCGGCGACTCGGCGCGGGAGTGGCCCTCGGGGCGGTCGTGCTGATGATGGCCGGGGCCAGCGCGCCCTCGCCCTTCTATCCCGACCTCCAGGTGGACCTCGGGCTGCAGCCCTGGGTGATGACGGCCGTCTTCGCCGTCTACGCCGTGGCTCTGCTGGCCACCCTGCTCGTGTTCGGGTCGGTCTCCGACCACGTCGGCCGGCGTCCGGTGGTGAGCGTCGGGTTCCTCCTGCTGGCGGCCAGCTTCGCGCTCTTCCAGGGTGCCGACACCGCCGCCGTCCTCTTCGAGGCGCGGATCCTGCAGGGGGTCGCGAGCGGCCTGCTGCTCTCGACCCTCTCGGCCGCGGTGGCCGACTTCGAGCGGCCCTCGCGGCCCGGGTCGGCGGCGGTGGTCAACGCCGTCGCGCCGATGGCCGGCCTGGCGGTCGGTGCCGTCGTCGCCGGCGTGGCCCTTCAGGTGAGCGGCGACGCGCGGCTCATCGTGTTCGATGGGCTCGTCGTGCTCTCGCTCCTGCTCGCGGCGGGAGTGTGGCTCGCCCCGGAGACCGCGCCGCGTCACGAGGGACTGGTCGCCTCGCTGCGCCCGCGGATCGCGGTGCCGCCGGCGATCCGGGGCCTGCTCGCCCGCAGCGCCCCGGCGATCTTCGCCGGCTGGGCCACCGGTGGGCTGTTCCTCTCGCTCGGCGCGGCGATCGTACGCACCGAGCTGGGCGCCTCCAGCCACATCCTCCAGGGGCTGGCGATCGGGGCCCTGGCCGGTGCCGGGGCGGTGGCTGCGTACGCCTTCCGGAACCGCTCGGCGCGGGCCACGACGCTCTACGGCACGGCCGCGCTGGCCGTCGGCACGGTGCTCAGCCTGCTCGCCCTCGCGTCCGGTTCGGCGACCGCCTACCTCGTCGCCGTGGTCGTCGCGGGCACCGGCTTCGGCACGGCCTTCTTCGGCATCCTGCGCACGATCATGCCGCTCCTCCCGGCCCATGAGCGGGCCGAGGTCTTCGCGGTGATCTTCATCGTGTCCTACCTGGCCTTCGGCGTCCCCGCCGTCATCGCCGGGGTGCTGACGCCGCAGATCGGCCTCGCGACCACGACCTACGTCTACGGGACCGTGGTCGTGGCGCTCTCCGCGGCGGCCGGGCTGCTCCGCTGGCGCAGCGGCGACTGAGTCGTAGGTCAGGGGTGGGCGATCGCGCCGCCGCCCTTCCTCGCCTGGTACGCCGCCGAGAGCTCGTCGTAGATCACGGCGATCCGGACGAGCTGGTCGGGGTCGGCGAGCGGGGCGAGCCCGGTGCTGACGAAGTAGGCGTTGGTGCGGTTGTAGAGGTCGCGTCCCGGGGCCACCTCGTCACGGTCGGGGTCCGGCACGGCGTAGACGCCCTTCAGGATCGCCAGGTCGTAGGGGATCGCGAAGGAGTCGGCCGAGTCCTGGTGGCTGAAGAGGTAGGCGAACTCGGGGAACCCTGACCAGGCGATCCCCGACAGGCACAGCGAGCACGGCTCGTGGGTCGCCAGCAGCAGGCAGTCGGCGGGCGCCGGCCGGTCCTCGGCCGGGAGCTCGAAGAAGCGCTTGATGGCATGGATCTCCCCGTGCCACAGCGGGTTCTCGGTCTCGTTGTTGGTCTCGGCGACCACCGTCGAGAGGTCCGCGCGGTGCACGATCGCGGCGCCGAAGATCTTGTTGCCCGCGGCCACGCCGGCACGGGTCAGCGGGACGATCTCTTGCTCGATCACGTCCAGCAGGCGGCGTACGTCCGCCTCGTCGCTCAGGTCCATCAGACCAGGGCCTCGCCGCCGTGGGTGGCGAGCTTGCGGGCGACCTCGGCGAGGTCGGCGCGCCAGACCTCCTCGGGGCCGGGCGGGAGGATGTCGTCCCAGTCGGGCGAGAAGCTGCCGCGTACGGAGAGCAGGTCCTTGGGGCGGGCCAGGAACCACATGTGCAGGTGCTCGGCGCCGTCGCCGATCCGCATCGCGTGGCAACGGGCGATGTTGGGAAGGCTCTCCACGATCCTGGCTAGCCGCACCGTGAGGACCCCGAACTCGGCCGCCTGGTGCTCGTCGAGATCCGGCAGGTCGTAGTGCTCGAGCGGCTCGAGGATCAGCACCAGCGGCAGGCCGGACTGCTTCAGGTGCTTCACCCGCCAGCTCTCGTCCTGCCAGATCACGCCCGGCAGGTCGGTGCCGCACAGGGTGCAGTCCACTCCGTCCTCGCCGCTTCGCGGCTCCTCGGGCGCCGGGGGAGCGAGCGGTTTGGGGGCGATCTCGCCGTCGCGTACGACCCACGGGAAGACGTCCCACTCGGTCACGCTCGGAGCGGGCAGGTCGCCGCCGGCCTGGACGCGGGCATAGATCTGATCTGCTGTCTCGGCCATGGCTCGAACGATGCCACAGCGGGCGGGGATGTAACACGCTGTTTGTCGGACTATCCGGTCGTTCCGATAGGGCGAGTAGTCCTACGAACGACGTGTTACATGCCCGCGTGACCACGGCGCGGCTGATTAGTCGAGTGAGTGGATTGACTATCATCGGGTCCATGAGCATCGCCACGCTGTCGTCCCTGCCGTCCTACGACGGCGCCGAGCTCGTCATCCCGGCGCCGGGCGAGGGGCCGGGCAACTGGGCCGGCGCGGCGAGCGCGGTCTTGGTCGACGGGGTCTTCTGGCTGACCTGGCGCAACCGGCGGCCGCTCTCGGACGGGCGCGGGGTGACGGTGAGCGTCGCCCGGTCGACCGACGGGGTGAGGTTCGAGACCGTGACCGAGGTCCATCGCGACCAGTTCGGTTGCGAGTCGCTGGAGCGACCCGTACTGGTGCAGCTTCCTGACAACGGAGGCTGGCGGCTCTATCTCTCCTGTGCCACCTGGGACTCCAAGCACTGGTGGGTCGACAGCCTCACCGCCGACACCGTCGAGGGGCTGCCCGAGGGTCGCCGCCAGGTCGTCCATCCCGGCAGTGACACCGTCGCGGTCAAGGACCCGGTGATCGCGATCGACCCGGTGACCCAGACCTGGCAGATGTGGTTGTGCTGCCATCCGCTCACCGAGCCCGGCCACGAGGACCGGATGACGACCCGCTACCTCACCTCCACCGACGGCCTGGAGTGGCACGACGACGGTGAGGTCCTCGCCGGACGCCCCGGTCGCTGGGACGCCCGCGGGGCCCGGGTCACCACGGTCGTCTCACATGATCCGCTCGTCGTCCTCTACGACGGCCGCGCCGACGCCGAGTCCAACTGGTACGAGACCACCGGCATCGCCCGCTGGGACGGCACCCGACTGGTCGCCGACCCGGTGGCCGGCCCGGTCACCAGCCCGCACTCCGACGGCGCCTTCCGCTACGCCAGCGCGGTGGCGCTGCCCGAGGGCCGGATCCGCTACTACGTGGAGGCCGCCCGTGAGGACGGCGCCCACGACCTGATCACGCTGGTTCGCTGAGGTTCTCCGCGAGTCTCGCGCGCTCCTGGAACGATCCCCGGCTCGCGGTCGAGAGCCAGTCGGAGAAGTCCTGGCCGCTCACCTTGGTGAGCAGCTCGATGTCCTCGGCGAAGGCGGGCAGGAGCTGCTCGCGCTGCTCCGGCCTCAGCCGGGGCCGGTGGTGGCTGCCCGGCCCGGAGAGCTGGCGCAGCAGCGGCGGGTAGCTCCGACGCCACACCTCCGGTGGGGCGAACTGGCCGAGCCAGGCCCCACCCCTGATCACCGGACCGAGCACCTTCGGGCGCCAGCCGGGTTCGACGTACGTCCTGTGGTTGTCCTTCGGGATGTGATCGACGTGGCCCTGCTCGATGCCGAGGAAGCGGCAGGCGCGGTCGACGGTCGCGGCGGGCTCGTCGACGATGTCGCGGTAGCGCACCACCAGCACACGGTCCTCGCCGACCAGCCCGTAGAGGTGGTCGAGCTGCCGGCCGTAGAGCCCGAGCTCGCGATAGCGCCAGAACGGCGCCCAGCCGTCGTCGGCGCGCCGGTCCTGGAGTCGGAACGCCGTGGGGAAGTCGGCGACGGGCTCCAGTCCGTCGCACCACAGGTGCATCCAGTTGGAGTAGGCGCGATCGATCGGGTCGCGCACGACGGCGATCAGCTTCACCTCCGGAAGCTCCTGGGCGATCCGCCGCTGGGCGCTGGTGGACCAGAGGTAGAAGGGCGTGCTCTCGCCCCGGACGGCGTGCTCGGGGGCGGCGGCGAAGAGCCGGTCGTAGTCCTGCCGTCGCCAGACCCACTCCTGCTGGGAGTGCTTGTCGCCGGGGCCGCGCCAGTGCGGCGGCGGAGCGTCGTCGCAGAGCCAGTACTTCGGCTCCTTCGGTGTCGTGGCGAACACCTGCGGGTGCCTCGCCAGCGCCGAGTGCAGGGCCGTGGTCCCGGCCTTCGGCGCCCCGATGATCAAGAAGTCTGGCTGTGGTCGTCGTTCCATGGGCGGCCCTCTCACTTAAATCGCTCGAAACAGTCTACTTAAGCGAGAAACGGCTCAGGAGGCCTATCTCTTAGGCTGATCCCCGTGGCTGAACTCAACATCCCGCCGGCGCCGGCGATCCCGGGCGCGAAGCACCTCCACTCCGGCAAGGTGCGCGACCTCTACGAGCTGGAGGAGGGTCCGTACGCCGGCCAGCTCCTGATGGTCGCCAGCGACCGCATCTCGGCCTTCGACCACGTCTTCGACACGGTCATCCCGGACAAGGGTGAGATCCTCACCCGGCTGTCGATGTGGTGGTTCGAGCAGTTCGAGGACCTGGTCCCGACCCATGTGCTCTCGACCGACGTCCCCGCGGCCGTCGAGGGCCGCGCGGTGGTCGCCCAGAAGCTCCACATGCTGCCCGTCGAGTGTGTCGCGCGCGGCTACCTGACCGGGTCGGGCCTGCGTGAGTACGAGACCACCGGCGAGGTGTGCGGCATCCGCCTCCCGGATGGTCTGGTCGACGGCTCCCGCCTCACCCCGCCGATCTTCACCCCGGCCACCAAGGCCGAGCTCGGCGACCACGACGAGAACGTCACCTATGAATACATCTCCAAGCTGATCGGCGAGGACGACGCGGCCGCGGTCCGCCGGCTCACCCTGGCCGTCTACCAGCGCGCCGACGAGATCGCCCGCGGCTGCGGCCTCATCCTGGCCGACACGAAGTTTGAGTTCGGCGTACGCCAGGACGATCTCGGCATCCGCACGATCGTGCTCGCCGACGAGGTGCTCACCCCGGACTCCTCCCGCTACTGGGACGCGAGCCAGTGGCACCCCGGAACCGCGATCCCCAGCTTCGACAAGGACGTGATCCGCCGCTGGCTGCTCTCGCCCGAGTCCGGCTGGGACCGCGCCGCCGGTGGTCCGCCGCCGGAGCTGCCCGAGGAGATCGTCGCGCGCACGCGGGCGAAGTACGTCGAGGCGTACGAGAAGCTGACCGGGCACCGATTCTGAGACACGTGTCGCACTAAAAACCGCGGACCGTGTTTCTCGGGTGGCTACCTGCGGGTAAGTTGTGACGCGTAACACGCACACCACTGGAGGCCATGTGTCCACGTACAACCTCGCTTCGCTGCTCGAAGACTCCGCGGCGAACTATCCCGAGCGCACCGCGATCGTCCTGGGCGACATCCGCCTGAACTACGCCCAGATCAACGGTGCCGCCAACCAGGTCGCGAACCTGCTGGCGAGCAAGGGCATCGGTGCGGGTGACCGGGTCGCCCTGATGAGCCCGAACCTGCCCTACTTCACGATGGTCTACTTCGGCATCCTCAAGGCCGGAGCCACCGTCGTCCCGCTCAACGTGCTGCTCAAGGGACGCGAGGTGGCCTACCACCTCAAGGACTCCGACGCGAAGGCCCTCTTCGCCTTCGAGGGCACCCCGGAGCTCGCCATCGGCGCCGAGGCTCACGCCGGTGCGCAGGAGGCCGGGGTCGAGAACCTCTTCCTGATCACCGCCGACCCGACCGCCGCGTCGCCGATCGAGGGCGTGACCACGCTCGGCCAGGGTATCGGGACCCAGCCGCCGACCTTCGACACCGTGGCCACCGACGAGGACGACACCGCGGTCATCCTCTACACCTCCGGCACCACCGGGCAGCCGAAGGGCGCCGAGCTGCGTCACCGCAACATGCGCGACAACGCGCTGGCCGGTGCCGAGCTCTTCGGTGCCTCGGCCGACCGGCCCGACACCTATCTCGCCGTGCTGCCCCTCTTCCACGCCTTCGGTCAGACAGTGGTGCAGAACGGCGCGATCGCCTTCGGTGGCACCGTCGTGCTGCTGCCCCGCTTCGACGCCGCGGCCGCGCTGGCGACGATGCTCAAGGAGAGCGTCACCTTCTTCGCCGGTGTGCCGACGATGTACTGGGGCCTGCTCGGTGCCCTCTCCGAGGACATCGACGTGGCCACCCTCGCCAAGAACCTGCGTGTCGCCGCCGCCGGCGGCTCGGCCCTCCCGGTCGAGATCCACAAGGAGTTCGAGAAGCGCTTCGGCGTGACCATCCTCGAGGGCTACGGCCTCTCCGAGACCTCGCCGGTGGCGTCGTTCTCGCTCTACGGCCAGCCGGTGCGCCCGGGCTCGATCGGTGTCCCGATCCCCGGTGTCGAGATGCGCCTGATCGACCCGGCGTCGTGGGACGACATCGAGTGGACCGCCGATGCGATCGGCGAGATCGCGATCAAGGGCCACAACATCTTCAAGGGCTACTACAACCGTCCCGAGGCGACCGCCGAGGTGCTCACCGAGGACGGCTGGTTCCGCTCCGGCGACCTCGGCAAGCGCGACGAGGACGGGTGGTACTACATCGTCGACCGCGCCAAGGAGCTCATCATCCGCGGCGGCTTCAACGTCTACCCGCGTGAGATCGAAGAGGTCCTGCTGACCCACCCGGCGGTCTCGCTGGCCGCCGTGATCGGCGTCCCGCACGACTCCCACGGCGAGGAGATCAAGGCGGTCCTCGTGCTCAAGCCCGGCGCCTCGGCGACCTCCGAGGAGATCGTCGCGTGGAGCAAGGAGCAGATGGCGGCCTACAAGTACCCGCGCATCGTCGAGATCGTCGACGCTCTGCCGATGACCGCCACCGGCAAGATCCTCAAGCGCGAGCTCAAGTAACCGATTCCGTACGCCGGCAGCAGCCGTAGCTCGAAGATCGCAGTCACCTGGTGGCTGCGATCTTCGAGTCTGTGGCTCCTGTTCGGAAGGAGAGCAGCGGCCGAGAGGTCGCGCCGACCGCGGCGAGGGCGAGCAGGCAGGTGATGCCCCCGCTGACCAGCGCGAACGAGCCGGAGGTCAGCTGGGCGACGGCACCGCCGCGGAGGTTGCCGATCTCCGGCCCGCCGGCGCCGACGATCATCTCGATCGCGGCGGTCCGGCCGCGCAGATCGTCGGGTACGGCGAGCTGGATCAGGGTGCCGCGGGTGACCACGCTGACCGAGTCGGCGGCCCCGGCGACGGCGAGCAGGGCCAGGCACAGCCACGGCGAGGTGACCAGCCCGACGGCACCGAGGCTGGCGCCCCACACGGCGGCGGCGCCGATCGTGATCAGTCCTGGCCGGCTGCGTCTGGTGAACGAACCCGAGAAGAGAGAGGCCCCCACGCCGCCGACGGCGATCGCGGTCAGGAGCAGCCCGAGGGTGCGTGGGTCCCCGCCGAACCGGGTCTCGTTGACCAGCGGGAACAGGCTCACCGGCATGGCGAGGACGGTGGCCGCCAGGTCGACGAGGAGCACGCCGCGTACGACCGGCTGGGTGGCCGCGAAGCGCAGGCCTTCGAGGACTCCGCCACCGCTCGTCCTCGTCGCGGGGGCGAGAGCGGGGAGGCCGAGGACCCCGAGGAACCCGGCGACGAAGGAGGCCGCGTCGACGGCGTACGCGATCTCGAGACCGGCGTAGCCGATGATCAGCCCGCCCAGTGCCGGGCCGAGGAGCATCGATCCCTGAAAGCTCAGCCGGTTGAGGGCGAGGCCGGCGGCGACCTGGTTGGTGGCGAGGAGCCGCGGGATCACGCCCATGCCCGCTGGGGCGGCGACCGAGCGGGCGGCGGCCATCAGCGCGACCAGCACGAGGACGAGCCCGAGCGAGGACGGCGAGGTGCCCAGCCAGAGGGCCTGTGCCATCAGCAGCAGTGCCAGGACGAGCTGGGTGAGGTTGGTGACCAGCAGGATCGAGCGCCGGTCCGCGCGGTCGGCCACCGCGCCGCCCCAGAGCCCGATCGTGAGCATCGGGACGAGCTGCGCGAGCGCGACGCTGCCGGACCAGAACGGGCTGTGGGTCGCCTCCCAGACCTGGTACATCACCGCGACCACCGAGATCTGCCCACCGAGCCCCGACACCGCCCGCCCGATGAAGAACCGGCGGAAAGCGGGAGACGTACGCAGCGGGGTGATGTCGATCAGCAGATGGCGCACGAGGAGCGATCGTAAAGACCGGATCAGGAGGGGTGCCAACGGTTTAGGTGAGCGGCGTATGGCCCACCTAGACTGCAGCCATGCCTCGCGTTGTCGTCGACGTCATGCCCAAGCCCGAGATTCTCGACCCGCAGGGGAAAGCCGTACTCGGCGCCCTGCCGCGGCTCGGGTTCACCGGGGTCACCGAGGTCCGTCAGGGCAAGCGGTTCGAGCTGGAGATCCCCGAGGTCACCGACGACGCGCTCGCCCAGATCGAGAAGCTGGCCGAGACCTTCCTGGCCAACACGGTGATCGAGAACTTCGTCGTTCGGGTCGAGCAGTGAAGATCGGCGTCATCACCTTCCCGGGCACGCTCGACGACGTCGACGCGCAGCGCGCCGTCCGTGTCGGCGGCAACGAGGCCGTTGCGCTGTGGCACGGCGACCACGACCTGCAGGGTGTCGACGCGGTGATCCTGCCGGGCGGCTTCTCCTACGGCGACTACCTGCGCTGCGGTGCCATCTCCCGCTTCGCGCCGATCATGACCGAGGTCATCGAGGGCGCCCAGAAGGGCCTTCCGGTGCTCGGCATCTGCAACGGCTTCCAGATGCTCGTCGAGTCCCACCTGCTTCCCGGCGGCCTGCTGCGCAACGACCACCTCAAGTTCATCTGCCGCGACCAGAAGCTGCGCATCGAGAACGTCTCGACCGCCTGGACCTCCGCCTTCACCCAGGGCCAGGAGATCGTGGTCCCGCTGAAGAACGGCGAGGGGCAGTACGTCGCCGACGCCGACACCATCGAGCGGCTCGAGGGCGAGGGCCGCGTCGTCGCGCGCTACCTCGACGTGAACCCCAACGGGTCGGTCAACGACATCGCCGGCATCACCAACGAGGCCGGCAACGTCGTCGGCCTGATGCCCCACCCCGAGCACGCGGTGGAGACCCTCACCGGCTCCGGCACCGACGGGCTCGGCTTCTTCACCTCGCTGGCCGAGAAGGTCCTGGCTCGCTGACCGACCAGGGGTGACCTGGCTGCACCGAAGCGATCAGCTCGTCCCAGGCCCTGCTCGCCGCCAGGGTGAGCGCGCCGGCGAGCACGGCACGGTCGGCGGGGACCAGCAGGGCAAGCTCCGGTGGGACCAGTGTGAACCGGGGCAGAAGCCGGCGAAGCTGGTCCACCAGGAACTCGCCGGCATTGGCGACGCCTCCGGTGAGGACCACGACATGTGGATCGATCGTCAGGAAGACCGGAGCCAGCCGCTCCACCATCTTCGTGGCTACCGCTGACACGGCCGCGACGGCCGCCCGATCGCCCTCCGCGGCTGCGGTGAAGACCTGCTGGGCCGTCAGGGGTCGGTCGACGGGCAGTGCCCCGCCGGGGTGCCGAGACGCCTCCGCCCTGGCCAGCTCGGCAATTCCCGCAGCGCCGAGGGCATGCTCGAGCGGCCCGCGGCCGTGCTCGTCGAACTGAACGCCGTCGGACGAGACCGGGATCAGGCCGACCTCGCCGGCGGCTCGGTGTGCCCCACGGTGGAGGGCGCCATCGATCACCACCCCGGCCCCGAGTCGTTCACCCCAGTGGATCACGACCAGCGTCCGGCCGGGGTGCTCGACGCTGGCAGCGATGGCAGCCAGGTTCGCGTCGTTCTCCACCAGCAGCCGCGCCGGGAATCGCTCGGCGAGGTCGGCGAACAGGCCGGCATCGGTGTTGCCGGGCGCGGACGGCGCTATGGTCACGCGGCTCAGCTCGGGGCCGACGACGCCGGGTGACCCGGCAACCACCGCTCCGATCCGATCTGCCGGCAGCCGTGCGGCCAGAAGTACGCCGTCGACCAGTGTGCTGACCTGACGTCGGACGGCGGCCGGGTCGGCGCCCGGCGGCACTTCGATCGTCTCGTGTGCCAGCGATTCGCCCTGGATGTCGACGATGGAAGCCGCAACCCGGTGGGGTCCGATGTCCAGCCCGAGCACGGGCAGCAGGCCCCTGCGCAGCACGTACCGGGTGGCGGGCCTGCCGGCTCCGGACGGTTCCGACGGGGCCAGTGGCTCGACGACGGCAGCGGAGGCCAGCTCGTCGATCGCCTGTGAGACGGTCGGCCGGGTCAGCCGGTTGTCGGCAGCCAGCTCGGTGATGCGCGCTCCGGCCGCTCCAGCGGCTCGGACGCCTTCGAGGACCGCGGTGGTGTTGAGCCGTCGCAGTACGCCGTTCCCGCTCGACTCTCCCCTCATCGCGCCCCGATCTTCAGCCATGACCCACAAGTTACCGGCTCCCTCTGCTCGGCTGATATCCCCAGATCTCTTGACCGCCACGCGGCGCGGGAGGAGTATGTGGCCCACATTACGAAAATGTTCTTCATAATCCTGGAGGCACGATGCCGCTACGCCATCGACGCAGTCAACAGGCTCATCCGACGAGCGACCGTCGGCCGAGACCGCTGCGGACCAGAGGAACCACCGTCGGCATCATCGTGGCGATGCTGCTCGGCCTGATCGCCGCCACCGGATCGGTCACCGCCACGGCGGCCGGCCCGACGAAGCAGACGCCCGGGTTCGCGGCCTCGTCGCACCCCGCCGACACCCGTCCCGCTCGTGAGGCCCTGGTCAGGCTCCTCGGCAGCCGGCACGCGGCCAGGTTCCAGCTGTCGCTGCGCCCGGACAGCACGGACCGATACCGGGTCAGCTCCCGCGGGAGCCGGATCATGGTCGACGGGACGAGCACCCCGGCACTCCTGATGGGAGTCAATGCCTACCTGAAGAAGATTGCCAAGTCGGATGTCTCCTGGACCGGGACCCAGGTGCCGATCCGCGGCTCCCTGCCTCTGCCCCAGCACCCCATCGAAGGCACGTCCGTCGTGTCGCACCGGTTCTCCGGCAACGACACCGAGGACGGCTACTCGGGGCCGTTCCGCACCTTCGAGGACTGGCGAGAGCTCGTCGACATCAACGCCATGCACGGCGTCAACGAGATGTTCCTCCCGGTCGGGTCCGAGATGGTCTACTACCGGTTGCTGCAGGAGTACGGCTACTCCGAGGCCGAGGCGCGGGCCTGGATCCCGTCGCCGGCCTATCAGCAGTGGTGGCTGATGCAGAACATGTGGAACTTCACCGACCCGGTCACTCCCGCTCTGCTGGAAGAGCGCGCCGACCTCGGCCGACGTATCGCCGACTACATGCGCTCGATGGGGATCACGCCGGTGCTCCCGGGCTATTTCGGCACCGTGCCGACCGACTTCGCGACCCGGAACCCGGGCGCCGTGACCGTCCCGCAGGGCACCTGGTCCGGTCTGCGGCGGCCGGACTGGTTGGCCCCCACGCAGGAGCTCTTCGGTCAGGTGGCCGAACGCTTCTATCAGATCCAGAATGACGTCGTCGGAGCGTCGACGATGTACAAGATGGACCTGCTGCACGAGGGCGGGTCGGCGGGTTCCGTCCCGGTCGGCCAGGCGTCGGTGGCGGTCCAGGACGCCTTGGACGCCGCCCATCCCGGTGCCATCTGGGTGGCCCTCGGCTGGCAGAGCAACCCGCGCCAGGAGACCCTCGAGGCGGTGGACCGCAGCCGGATGCTGATCGTGGACGGGCTCTCCGACCGGAACCTCGATCCGCAGCGAGACACCCAGTGGAAAGGCACGCCGTACGCCTTCGGGTCGATCTGGAACTTCGGCGGCAACTCGACGGTCGGTGCTCCGATCAAGGCCTGGAACGAGCGGTTCTTCGAGTTCCGAGACCGCCCGAACAGCGCGCTGAACGGCATCGCGATCCTTCCGGAGGCCAGCTACAACAACGCGGTCGCGATGGAGTTCCTCGCCGAGCTGCCCTGGCAGACAGGGCCGGTCGACCTGGACGCCTGGTTCGCCGAGTACGCGGATGCGCGCTACGGCGCGACCGACCCGGCAGCACGCGCCGCGTGGAAGACCCTGCAGGACACCGCCTACTCGATCGCGCCGAACAACAACCGCTCGGCCGGAACCAGCGGCCTGTTCGCCGCGGTACCTGCGCTGACGGCCACCCGGCCCAGCAACTACACGGCTCCCGGGAACCGCTACGACCCGACGGACTTCGCGGCGGCCCTGCCGTCGCTGTTGCAGGTGAAGTCGTCGCTGCGCGCGAGCGAGACCTATCGGCACGACCTCGCCGAGATCGCGCGGCAGGTGGTCGCCGAGTACTCCCACCCGCTGCTGACCCAGATCCGGCAGGCGTACGCCGAGCGTGACGCTGCGGAGTTCGACCGGCTCACAGACGCATGGATCGAGGCCATCGACACCGCCGACCGGGTCAGCGCCACCCGTGCCGATCAGATGGTCGGCCCCTGGCTGGCGCAGGCTCGTGCCTTCGCCTCGTCGCCCGACGAAGCCACCGCCCTCGAGCACGACGCCCGCCGCATCCTCACCTCGTGGACGCTGACCCTGTCGCTGACCGACTACGCCTACCGCGACTGGTCCGGTCTGCTCAACGGCTACTACGCACCTCGGTGGGAACGCTACTTCGCCACGCTGCGCGAGTCTCTGCGCACCGGTGAGGCGCCGACGGCGATCAACTGGCAGGCGGTCGCCGACGAGTGGTCGCGGGCAACCGATCGCTACCCGAGCAAACCGCACGGTGACACCTACGCCGAAGCCACCCGTGCCTTCCAGCAGATGTCTGCGGCGGACTTCGGTGCGGCTGTGTCGGTCCGCCCGACCGGGACGATCGGGAAGGACCCGGGCACGATCGCGTTGACGGTGGTCAACAACAACCCCTTCGCCGCCCTGGAGAACATGGCGGCCCGGGTCACCGCTCCGGACGGCATCGCGGCCACCGCAACCGGCGAGCTGCCGTCGCGACTCGAACCGGGCGGCACCGCGACGGTGAGCTGGAACGTCGCGGCCGGCACCGAGCTGCCGTCGGAGACCACCGAGGCCGAGGTCGACGTCGAGGTGACGTACGACCAGCAGGCCGGGACGAAGCAGAAGACGGCCAGTGCGGTGCTGCCGGTCGACGGACCTGGCCGGATCCAGCTCAGCGACGTGCCGTTCTCCTCATCGCGCAACCACGACGGGGAACATCCGGTCGCCCGCGACACCGTGACCCCGGCGACGCCGTCGGGAGCCGGTGCGCCGATCCTGCTCGACGGTGTCGCCTACTCCAAGGGTCTGGGCACCAACGCCGCCGGCGAGGTTCGGTTCGAGCTGGGCCAGGCGTGTCAACGGTTCGTCACCGTCGTCGGCATCGACGATGCGATGAACCATGCCGCCGACGGCGACGTGGTGGTGGAGGTGTGGGGCGATGGCCGGCGGATCCACGCCACGCCGGTGCTGCGCAGCGGGTTGGCGACCACCGGAACCGAGGCGATCCGCCTCGATGTGGACATCAGCGGCGTACGTCAGCTCCGGATCGTGATCGATCGCTCCGACGGCAACCGTTCGTTCGACGCGGCCTCGTTCGGGGTGCCGACCCTGTCCTGCACCGGTGAGCTTCCCACGCCGCTCAGCGAGGGCAAGCCGGCCACCGCGTCCAGCAGCGAGGGCACGGCGACCCCGGACCGCGCGGTCGACGCCAAGCTGCACACCAACTGGCTGTGCAACCCTGCGCAGTGCACCGGCAAGCCCGCGTGGCTGCAGGTCGACCTGGGTGCTGAACACCCGGTCTCCGGGGTCAGGGTGACGCCCTACTACGCGGATCGACGGTCCTATCGCTACACCGTGGAGGGCAGCGTCGACGGCATCACCTACACCCCGATCGCCGCCAGGACCGCGGACTCCCCGCAGACCGACGTGGGGGACTGGTATCCGGTGAACGGGAGCTTCCGATACGTCCGGGTGACCGGCACCGGCAACACCAGCAACGCCTACGCCCTGCACCTGCAGGAGCTGGCCGTCTACGGCGACTGACCCTGGCGTACGAATCGGCCCCGGCTCGCGATCGCGAGCCGGGGCCGAGCTTCGATGCACGACTCAGTCGACCTCGACCGCCGTCCGCCCGGGAGCGTACGCACGCATCCCGGAGGGGCGGCGGAGCACCACGCTCAGCGAGGCGATGATCCCGAGCGCGCCCAGGGCGGCCGCGGCGTAGAACGCCTCGCGCATCCCCGGGACGACTTCGCCGGGAGTGCCGTTGGCGACGTAGACCGAGGCGATCACGGCCAGCCCGATCGAGCCGCCGAGCTGCTGCATCGTCTGCACCAGACCCGAGGCCGAGCCGGCGTGGGCGGCGTCGACACCCTCCAGGCCGAGAGCCGTGGTGGAGGTGAAGACGAGCGAGGCGAAGGCGCCGTTGAGGAGGAACGGAGCCAGGACGGCGCCGGCGTACGTGCTCGTCTCCGTCAGCGTGCTCAGCCACACGAACGACAGGGTGAGACCGGTGGCGCCCAGGACGAGCACCCGCGACATCCCGATCCGGGCCGCGATCCGTGGCGCCACCCGGGACACCGCGAAGATCATCAGCGTCAGTGGCAGGAAGGCCAGCCCGGAGGCGAGCGGACCCATGCCGAGCACGCCCTGCAGGTAGATCACGGTCAGGTAGAAGGTCGCGAACTGGGCTCCGACCAGCCCGACCGCGGCGATGAACGCAGCGACGCGGCGGTGGCTGTCGAAGAGGTGGAGCTGCAGCAGCGGGTGGGCGACCCGGCGTTCGGTGAGCACGAGGGCGACCAGCAGGAGCAGGCCGATGGCGATCCCGCCGAGGGTGCGCGCGGAGGTCCAGCCGTGCTCCGGGGCGCCGATCAGTGACCAGACGATCGCGGCCGCACCACCGGTGGCGGTCACGGCGCCGACGATGTCGAAGCGTCCCGGTCGCGGCGCGGTCTCGGCGACGAGACGGCCCACGAGCGCGAGCACGACGAGCCCGATCGGTACGTTGATGAACAGCGTCCAGCGCCACGACGCGATGTCGGTCAGGATGCCGCCGAGGATCAGCCCGATCGAGGCACCGCTGGAGGAGACGGCGGAGAAGAGCGCGATCGCCCGGGCACGGCCGCCCTCGTCCTTCGCGGACGTGGTCAGCAGGGCGAGCACCTGAGGCGCGGCGATCGCGGCACCGAAGCCCTGCAGTGCGCGGGCGATGACGAGCAGGTCGTCGGTCGGCGCGAGCCCGCCGGCCAGGGAGAACAGGGTGAAGACGGAGAGGCCGGCGACGAACGTACGCCGCCTGCCGAAGACGTCGCCGAGGCGACCGCCGAGCAGCAGCAGGCCGCCGAAGGCGAGGGTGTAGCCGTTGAGCACCCAGGTGAGTGCCGCCGGGGTGAACTCGAGGTCGTCAGCGATCCGGGGAAGGGCGACGTTCACGACCGCCGCGTCGAGGACGATCATCAGCTGGGCGATCAGGACCAGGGCGATCCCGGCGCCGGCGGCCTTGGTGGCCGCGGGTGGCTTGGGTGGTGCCACGGTGGATGTCATTCAAGAGCTCCTGTTGGAGACGGAGAAGGAGTACAGTAAAGCGGAGGAAGTCTCCGCTTGACTGGAACACTACCGGAGGGTGTCTCCGTTTAGCAACGCATTTAGATGCGATGGCGGTGCTTGCTGTTAACTGAGGTCCCCGCAGAGCCGCGGGAGCCACTGAGGAGGTCTTGGATGAGAGCCGACGCGAAGCGCAACCGCGAGCGGCTCATCGAGGTCGCCCATGCGGTCTTCAAGGAGCGCGGTCTCGACGCACCTCTCGACGAAGTCGCCCGACGTGCGGGTGTCGGCCCCGGCACCCTCTACCGCCACTTCCCGACCCGCGAGGCGCTCCACGAGGCGATCATGGCCACCTGGATCGAGGAGGTCTCCGCCCACGTCGAGAAGGCGATGGCGACCGAGGGCGGGTGCCGGGAGAAGCTGCTGGCCTGGTTCGAGGAGTACGTCTCGCTGCTGACCCGCCACCAGGGCGCCGCCGCCAAGATCACCGCCTCCCTGGGTTGCCAGGACTCCCCGCTGCGCACCAAGTGCCAGACCTACGCCGACGCCAACGAGAGCGTCCTGACGGAGATGGCCGAGCACGGTGTGCTCCGCGAGGGTGTCGACAACCTCGACGTGTGCCGCCTCCTCGGCGGTGTCGCGACCATGGCCGACCACTCCTCGCTCGAGGCCAAGGACGTACGTCCCATGCTCGACGTCATCGCGAATGGCGTCCTCAAGAACTGACCCCGCCTGGGGCACACTGGGCGTATGTCCTTCACCTCGCCGGTCAGCGGCCCGCAGAGCCCGCTGAAGCTGGAGTTTCCCCAGTCACTCGCGACCTATGACGACTACGCGGCCGCGCAGAAGACGGTCGACTTCCTCTCCGACAAGGAGTTCCCGGTCGAGAACTGCATGATCGTCGGCACCGAGCTGAAGCAGATCGAGCGGATCACCGGCCGCCTCACCTGGAGCAAGGTCGCCCTCGCCGGCGTCCTCTCCGGCGCCTGGCTCGGCGTCTTCGTCGGCCTGATCATGTCGCTCTTCGGCAACGAGAACTTCCTCTTCATCCTGCTGTCGACGGTGCTCCTCGGCATCGTCTTCGGCCTCATCTGGTCGCTGATCGGCTACGCCGCCACCCGCGGCACCCGCGACTTCTCGAGCGTCAAGGTCATCGTGCCGACCAAGTACGAGGTCCTCGTCGAGCACAAGGTCGCCGCCCGCGCCCGCGAGCTCCTCGCCGATCTCCCCGGCGCCCTCCCCAACCCCTTCTCCTGACCGCCGACTCAGCGCAACAGTCCCGCGCAGAACCGCCGAGTCGGCGCGTCTGTCTCAGCTCCCTTGGGACAGACGCGCCGACTCGACGGTCGTGGTTGAGACAGTTGCGCCGGGTCAGCGGCCGTGGGCCAGGTCGTACCAGGTCACCTCGGTGGCCATGCCGTTCGCGGTGCGGCCGAGGCGCTTCTGGTAGGCGACGAGGGCGACCTGGGTGTTCCAGTCGAGGACGCCGGTGATCTTCGGGCGCTCGGGTGCGGAGGTGGCACTGAGGGCGCGCTGGAGGTCGCGGACGGTCTCGCCGGCGGAGCCGCGCTTGAGGAGTGGTCGGCTGTTGGCCGCCCACAGCGTCTTCCAGGCACCCATGGTCCAGGTCTTGCGCACAGTCAGCCCGTGCGAGCGCTGCCAGGCGTTGATCGAGCGGACCAGCCCTGCGTCGTACGTCCCGTCGATGGGGCCGCCGAAGCTCCCGCGCTCACGGAGCATGCACTCGAGCGCCTTCGTGTAGATCGGCGACGGGGTGTAGGAGCTGGTGCGCGGCCTCAGGGCGGGATACGCGGTGAAGCTGACCGGGACGCCGCCGCAGTGGGTCACCGGGCGGGCGTAGGAGCCGCGGCCGAGGTCGACGTAGTTGGAGTCGATCTCGATGGTGGTGCCGCCGTGGGTCTCCTTGTGCGGGCCGCGGTACTGCTTGACGCGGCGGTGGGGGCTCCAGGGCTTGGCGGGGATGTACTTGGTCGAGGTGCCGGCGCGACCGTCCCAGTCGGCGATCCACAGGTCGGCGGGGTAGACGAAGCCGCGCGGCTGGGCGTGCCAGACGTCGTACATCGCCTTGATCCCCGACGACGCGCTCGAGTACATCCCCGGGCGGTAGCCGAGCTTCTTGATCCGGTGGCTCCAGGCCGAGACGAACCACATCGCCGACTCGCGGCAACGCTGGTTGCCGATGTCGAACCCCTCGAGGTCGTAGAACATCGTGCTTCCGGCGGCGATGCCGTAGCGCTTGGCGGCGTCCACGGTCGCGTTGGCCTGGTTGACCCCCTGGCGCTTGGCGGTGGCGTACTGGTTGGTCGAGTTGGCGCTGATCCGCGGGTCGTCGCGGTAGCGCGGGAAGTGCGGGTTGCACGAAGCCTGCGGGCCGAGCGTGATCGGCAGCAGCCGCCAGCCACGGGCCTGCTGCTTGCGCACCCAGGTCGCGCTGAGGTTGGTCTGGGTGCGGCAGCCGCGCGAGTTACCGGCGATGTAGATGCCGACCGCGCCGAAGTTGGAGTGCTGCCACCAACGGTCCATCGCCGTCTGGGACGGCGCCTGGCACTGGTCGAAGCCGTAGCCGGTGAAGTTGCCCGGCGTAACCGGGTTCGCGGCGGCCGCGGGGCTGGGCATCGCCAGCCCCGCGACGCCGACGACGCCGGAGATCAAGCCCGCGCCGAGTGCCCGTCTGACGTACTTGAACCTGGTGAAGTCCCCCATATTTCGTCACGGTAGTCACAACCGTCACTCAGTTACCAGTGGACTCGCCAGGCACACGTCAGGAGTACGCCAGCAGGGTCTCGTCGATCTTCTCCCAGGCCGCACGGAGCTCCGCCAGGTCCTCGGGCCGCTTCCGGGCCAGGTCGGCCTGCTCGCGTACGTCCTCGCTCAGGTCATAGAGGTGGTCGGTGCCGTCGAGCTGCAGGTACTTCAGCGAGCCGCGGCGCAGCGCGCGCTGCCCGCGCATGCGCCAGAAGAGGTCCTGGGTCTCGCGTGGCCGGCCGCCGAAGAGGAGCGGCACCAGGCTGGTGCCGTCCAGCGGGTAGTCCCGCGCCGGCGTCGCGCCGGCGAGCTCCAGGAAGGTCGCGGTCCAGTCGGTCGTGACGGCGGGCTCGTCGCTGACCTGGCGGCCGGGCAGGGTGCCCGGCCAGCTCAGGATGGTGGGCACCCGGATGCCGCCCTCGTTGAGGCCCGACTTCGCTCCGGTGAACGGCCACACGTTGGAGAACCGCTCGCCGCCGTTGTCGCTGGCGAAGAAGACGACGGTGTCGCGGAGCTGTCCGGTGCGCTCGAGGGCCTTGATGACCTGGCCGATCGACTGGTCGAGGTCCTCGACCATGGTCTTGTACGTCGCCAGCGAGCCCCCGTCGTTGTGGAAGAGCACGCCCTTCTCCCCGTCCTCGATCCGGGCGGTGAGCTCGTCGCTCACCGCCTTGTCCTCGGGTCCCTCCCAGGGCCAGTGCGGGGTGGTGAAGTTGAGGTTGAGGAGCCAGGGGGTGTCGTGGTCGCGCTCGATGAAGCTGACGGCCTTCTCGGTGACGATCTCGGTGTAGTAGCGAAGGTCCTCGACCTCCACCTCGTCCTCGTAGAGGTCGTGGTCGCCGTTGTGGTTGATCTTGGAGAAGTAGTCGAGGCCGCCGGAGAAGTTGCCGAAGAACTCGTCCCAGCCGACCCGGGTCGGGCTGTACCAGGGCAGATAGCCGCAGTGCCACTTGCCGAAGAGAGCGGTGGCGTAGCCCTGCTCCTTGAGCAGCGAGGCGAGCGTCGGGTGGTCGAGCGGGATGCCGTGGAGCTCGTTCGGCGACGCGATGGGCTCGGGCAGGCCGCCCGCGAGGCGACCGGGGTAGCGCCCGGTGTAGAGGCCGAAGCGGGTGGGGGAGCAGACCGAGGAGGCGGAGTACGCATCGGTGAACCGCACGCCCGAGGCCGCGAGCCGGTCCAGGTGGGGCGTCTTGATGTCGGGGGAGCCGTAGGCGGACAGGTCGGCCCAGCCGAGGTCGTCGCCCAGGATCACCAGGAGGTTGGGCCTGCGCTGGGGCCGGTTGACCTTGCGGGCCCTGAACGGCGTCTCGGCGGCTGCGTTGGCGGGGGTGGCGAGGCCGGTGGCGGCGACCGCGCCGGCTCCGGTGGCGAGCAGGCTGCGTCGGCTGAACGTGCTGGGGGAGGACACCGTATGGCCTTTCTTTAGTGAATAACTACGAATAGAAGACTAGGGGACGGTCCAGCCGGTGGGCGGAGGTCTCGGGTCTCGGACGCGACGGGACGTTGGTCCCAAGGCATGTGGGGCCCTAACCAAAGCCGCGTGGCGGCGTTACCTTGGTAAAGGAACGGATCGCCAAGGGGGTGGGGACCGGTGCAGCAGCGACGCGATCGGGTGACGCCGGTCCTCTTCGCGATCACGGTCATGCTCGCGCTGACGGTCGCCGGGATCATCCATGTCGCCCACGGCGGCCAGGTGATCGGGCCGTTCGCGGTCGCCGACCAGGTCAGCTCGACCACCAGGCAGGCCAACACGCCCTACGTCTGCTGGGACGGCAACGGCGCCGGCTCCCTGACCCGGTGCCTCGACCCCCGTGGCGAGGACGGCATGAAGTGGGTCCTCCCCGGCTACTCCGAGGCCGCCCGGAGCGGCGAGTGCGCCCACGGAGAGGCCGGTCCCAGCGATCTCTTCGTGGAGTGCTCGATGTCCTGGCGCGGCACTCACCTCTATCTCCACTACGCCTACTGGAGCGAGTGGCACGCCGGCCAGAAGAAGTACGCCGCCATCGGCTCGACCCCGAGTGTCGAGCAGCGTCCCGACGGCGCGATGTCGCTCTCCTGGCGCCCGCGCCGGTTGCCCACCCCGCACGGCGAGGCCTCCTGGGTCACCGCCGAGATGGTGGAAGGTCACGGCTGGAGCGTCGCCGCCTACGCAGGGGACGGTGAGGTCGCCCGGCAGGCGCTCGAGGAGTTCGGTGAGATCCGCGACCTGCGGGAGTGGCGCGGGCTGCCCCGCTGAGGACTCGGGGGATTGGGCACTTCTGACGTAGATTTCTGCCCGTGACCGAGACTTCGTCCGCTGCCGTTGCGTCCGATCTTCCGCTCCTGGACACCGTGCACCACGCTGCCGGTGACCCCGACCGAGAGCAGCCCTGGGCCGAGCTCGGCCTGAAGGAGGACGAGTACGCCGAGATCCGCCGCATCCTCGGCCGCCGGCCGACCGGCGCGGAGCTGGCGATGTACTCGGTGATGTGGTCGGAGCACTGCTCCTACAAGTCCTCCAAGGTGCACCTCAAGCAGTTCGGCGAGATCCCGCAGGAGACCCCGGCCGGCAAGATGCTCGCCGGCATCGGTGAGAACGCGGGCGTGCTCGACGTCGGCCAGGGCTACGCGGTCACCTTCAAGGTCGAGTCGCACAACCACCCGAGCTACGTCGAGCCGCACCAGGGCGCCGCGACCGGCGTCGGCGGCATCGTCCGCGACATCCTCGCGATGGGTGCGCGCCCGGTCGCCGTCATGGACCCGCTCCGCTTCGGCCCGCTGAGCGAGCCCGACACCCACCGCGTCCTTCCCGGGATCGTCTCCGGCGTCGGCCACTACGGCAACTGCCTCGGCCTGCCCAACATCGGTGGCGAGGCCGTCTTCGACGCCTCCTACCTCGGCAACCCGCTGGTCAACGCGCTCTGCGTCGGCGTACTCCGCCACGAGGACCTCCACCTCGCCAAGGCGTCGGGCGCCGGCAACCTGGTGATCATGTACGGCGCGCGCACCGGTGGCGACGGCATCGGCGGCGCCTCGATCCTCGCGAGCGTCGAGTTCGACGAGGACGGTCCGGCCAAGCGTCCCAGCGTGCAGGTCGGCGACCCGTTCATGGAGAAGCTGCTGATCGAGTGCACCCTCGAGCTCTTCGCCGCCGGCATCGTCCGCGGCATCCAGGACTTCGGTGCGGCCGGCATCTCCTGCGCCACCTCCGAGCTCGCGGCTGCCGGTGACGGCGGCATGCACGTGCACCTCGAGCGGGTGCCGCTGCGCGACTCCACGCTCGCTCCGGAGGAGATCCTGATGAGCGAGTCGCAGGAGCGGATGATGGCCGTCATCGCCCCCGAGGACGAGGCGACCTTCATGGACATCTGCGCCAAGTGGGACGTCGAGGCGGCCGTGATCGGCACCGTGACCGGCGAGGGCCGGCTGCGCGTCGACTGGCACGGCGAGACCATCGTCGACGTCGACCCGACCACCGTGGCCCACGACGGCCCGGTCTACGAGCGCCCCTACGCCCGCCCGTCGTGGCAGGACGCGCTCCAGGCCGACGTCGCCGAGAAGCTCCCGCGTGCATCCTCGGCCGACGAGCTCCGCGCGACCGTCCTCCAGCTGGTCGCCTCGGAGAACCTGTGCGACAAGTCCTGGATCACCGAGCAGTACGACCGCTACGTCCGCGGCAACACCGTCCTCTCCCAGCCCGCCGACGGCGGCATGATCCGCGTCGACGAGTCGACCAACCTCGGTGTCGCGCTCGCCACCGACGCCAACGGTCGCTTCGCCAAGCTGGACCCCTACGCCGGTGCCCAGCTCGCCCTCTCCGAGTCCTACCGCAACGTCGCCTCCGTCGGCGCCCAGCCGCTGGCCATCTCCGACTGCCTCAACTTCGGCTCCCCGGAGGACCCCGACGTGATGTGGCAGTTCGCCGAGGCCACCCGCGGTCTGAAGGACGCCTGCCTCGAGCTCGGCATCCCGGTCACCGGCGGAAACGTCTCCCTCTACAACCAGACCGGTGAGGTCGCCATCCACCCCACGCCGGTGGTCGCGACGCTCGGTGTGATCGAGGACGTCACCACGCGTACGCCGTCGGACTTCCAGGCGGCCGACGAGGTCGTCGTGCTGCTCGGTGAGACCCACGAGGAGCTCTCCGGCTCGGAGTGGGCCCACGTCGTCCACGGTCACCTCGGCGGCCTGCCGCCGAAGGTGAACCTGGCGGCCGAGAAGGCGCTCGCCGAGCTGCTGCTGGAGGCACGGTTCGTCACCTCTGCCCACGACCTCTCCGACGGTGGCCTGATGCAGGCGCTGGCCGAGCCGGCGATGTCGTCGGGGATCGGCGTCTCGGTCACGCTCGCCGGAGACCCGTTCGTCGCGCTCTTCTCGGAGTCGGTCGCCCGCGCGCTCGTCACCGTCAAGGCCGACGACGTCGAGCGGCTCACCTCGCTGGCCGAGCGCCACGGGGTGGCGGCGACGAAGCTCGGTGTCACGGGCGGTGCGGCGTACTCGATCGCCTATGACGGCGGCAGCGTCGAGATCCCGCTCGAGGAGCTCACCGGCGTCTGGCGCTCGACCCTGCGCGACGCGCTCGCCTGATCGGCGCCGCGCCGGCGCGGCTTGCGGTGGATGATCCACTCGGCGATCAGCAGGTTCACGACCCAGCTGACCCAGGCTGAGGCCGCGGCGGCGCTGGCGAGGGTGGGGTCCTCGGTGCCGAGGTCGGCGTTAGTCATGGCCTCAGGCACGAAGACCATGATCATCACCATCCCCCAGAAGCGGTTCGCGATGATCGAGAACGCCATCGCATAGCTGCGGTACATCCACTCGCGGTGGTCCTTGAACCGCCGCTGCCGGGCGGCACGGTAGCCCTGCACGGTGAACAGCAGGAACAGCACGGCCAGGAACGTGTTGCCGACCTGCTGGGACGGTCCGGCGGCGGGGAACTGGCTGGTGACCAGCGCCGCCAGGCCCGTCGGGATCGCGGTGACGACATAGGTCCGCCCGGTCCACCGGTGCACCTTCGGATGGTTGGCGCGCAGCCACGGCCACAGCTGGAGGATGCCGCAGCAGAGCATCACCGAGCCGAAGAAGATGTGCGTCACCAGCGCGGGGTAGAAGACCGGCCCGCGGTCGGTGGGGACGAGCGACTGCGACGGGTCGAGGCCGACGTACCTCGGCAGGGCCGTCACCAGGAAGATCACCGTCGCCGCGGCCAGCGGGAAGACCCACCACTGCCTCGTCAGAGGTCTTGTCGATGTGCTCATGAGTCATCCGATCTAATAGCGTACGAGATTAACTGTTTATATCGTACGCAGATAGGGCGCCGTCAACCCGTTTCTGAAGGGAGCAGGGCATGATGGAGGAGATGAGTTCCGACCTGATCCCTCGTATGTGGGGCAAGCCTCCGGCCGGCCGGCGCGGCCCCAAGCCGGCGCTGAGCGTCGCCCAGATCGTCGAGGCCGCCTACGTCATCGCTGATGAGCAGGGCCTTGCCGCCGTGTCGATGGCTCGGGTCGCCGAAGCGGCGGGCTGCTCGCCGATGGCGCTGTACCGGCACGTGAAGAACAAGGACGAGCTGCTCATCCTGCTCGCCGACCGACTCTGCGCGGACCTGCCGGCGCCGTCGCGAGACCTCGGCTGGCGCGAGGGGCTGGCGGCCTGGATGCGTGCGCAGGTCGACCTGGCGGTGAGCAAGCCCTGGTTCCTGGACCTGCCGCTCGCCGCCACGCTCCCCGGGCCCAACCGTCTCGCCTGGATCGACCTGGGGTTCTACTACCTTCGCGAGGTGGCCCTGCCTGCGGACGAGAAGCTGGCGATCCTGGGGATCATCTCCCAGTACGGCGTGGGCGAGGCCCGGGTCGAGGTCGAGGCGGCTCGGCTGGCGGAGAACCCCTATGCGACGTTCGAGCAGATGCTCGTGACGTACGCCGATCCGGAGCGTTTTCCGCACCTGATGGCGTCGATGGACACCTGGCGGCCCGCCGAGTCCGGCGAGGGATCCGACTCCGATGACCCGTCGGCCTTCGGGCAGAGCCTGCTGATGGCTGGGATCGCGGCCCACATCGAGCGCCACGTCGGGCGCAGCACCTCAAAGTAAAGGTCGATACCCTGGCGGGGATGTTCCCCCACCTGCATCGCCCCGTGTCCTGTGTCCTCGCCCTGCTGCTGGCGGCTGCCGCGCTGCTCGTCAGCGCCGGTCCGGCGTCCGCGGGGGAGGGTGGGACGATCAAGTGGTTGGCGAACTCTGCCCGTGCCGAAGCCGGTCTGGATCCGCTCACGCGCGACTCCGCCCTCGACGGACTGGCCCGGAAATGGGCGTACAAGATCGCTGCCGACGGAGCCCTCTCGCACAACCCCGACCTCGCCGAGCAGGTGCCGGAGGGGTGGCAGGGGATCGGGGAGAACGTCGCGATGGGCTATCCGACCGGTGCCGAGATGCACAAGGGCTGGATGAACTCCGAGGGCCACCGCGCCAACATCCTGGGCGACTACACCCACATCGGGATCGCCTTCGTGGTGGTCGACGGCACCAGCTGGGGCGTCCAGGTCTTCGGGAAGTACCCGCCGGGCGTGCGGCCGACCGCGAAGCCGAAGGCCACCGCCGCACCGGCACCGACCGCTCCGGCGGAGACCAAGGCACCGACTCCTCGGCAGACCGCGAAGCCCAAGAAGTCTGAGACGGCGTCGCCGACCCCGTCGCGTACGCCCTCTGCCTCCGCCTCCGCATCTCCGTCGAAGTCGACCTCCCCCTCGGCGTCACCCTCCGAGTCCGAGTCGGCGTTGGCCGGCGACTCGGAGACTGCCGGTCCGGTGACCTTCAGCGACGCCTCGGACGGCCCGGCTCCCACCTCCAGCGGGCTGTTCGGGATCGGCTATGTCGAGATGGCTGTCGCGGTGCTCGGGCTCTCGGGGCTGGGGCTGCTCATCGCCTTCCTGCTGGCTCGTCGCCGGCGCCGCGAACGGCTCCGGCGCGACCTGGAGGCTCCTCCCGCACGGCCCGTCCGCCCGCACCCTGGCGGCCCGGTCTACCGGGGCCAGGTGCATCCGGCGGGCCCCGGCTACCCCAACCAGGGCCGCCCGATCCCGCGCCCGAACCCGCGCCCGAACCCGGGTCGCCCCGGCAACCCCGGTCCTCCGTACCCCGGCGACCACCGCCAATGGTGACGACCTAGTCCGCGACCGCGGCGACAGGCCGACGGCTGTCGGCAGGCACCTGCCGGGCCGAGGGCGTACGCCGGAAGACGACGAACGCGACCACCGCGGAGAGCGCCATCATCGTGACCGGGAGCCAGAACGCGACCTGCAGGGCCTCGGCGGCCAGCGGTGCGACGGCCGCTCGCTCGGTGGGCGAGAGTGCACCGAGCGCGCCGATGCCGTCGCCACCCAGTCCGGGCAGGCGCGCGGAGAGCGCGGCGGCCAGGAGCACCGAGACGCCGGCGGTGCACAGGGCGGTGGCGACCTGGTTCAGCACGTTGATCATCGTCGAGCCGGCCGGGATGGCGCTGTCCTCGAGGTAGCGGGTGGCGATGGTCATGGTCGGCAGCATCACGAACCCGGCGCCGGCGGTCGCGATGGCGTGGGTCGTGGCCAGGGCCGGCATCGACGCGTCCGCGCTCAGCTGGAGCGCCAGGGCGCCGAAGCCCAGCGTGGAGACCACGATCCCCGAGCCGATCACCGGCAGCGGCGGGAAGCGGTCGATGAGCCGACCGGAGATCTGGATCATGATCCCGGCCGCGATGCCGGCCGGAGCCATCAGCAGCCCTGCGGTGGTCGCGGACTCACCGCGTACGACCTGCCAGTAGAGCGGCACCAGGATCATCGAGCCGAAGTAGCCGCCGGCGAAGCAGAACAGCACCGCGGCGCTGCCGCCGGTCAGGCGCCGGCCGAGGAGCCGGATGTCCAGCAGAGGAGCCGCGGCGCGGAGCGCGTGCCGGACGAAGAGCGCCACGAGAATGATCCCGGCCCCGATCGGGAGCAGCACCTGAGCGTCGAGCAGCGTGCCCTCGGCGAACGAGGTGCCCAGCACGAGGAGTGCCATCGCGGGCGGAAGCAGGAGCAGGCCGCGTACGTCCAGGCGGGCGCTCGGGCCGCGCTCGAGGCGGGGAAGGTTGCGCATCCCGAGGACGAGGCCGAGCAGGCCCAGCGGCAGGTTGATCAGGAACATCCACCGCCACGACATCGTGTCGAGCAGCCAGCCTCCGAGCACCGGTCCGAAGACGGGACCGACCAGCACAGGCAGGCCCATCAGCGCCATCAGGCGGCCCCGTTCCTCGGGTGGGGCAGAGCGCAGCGTCAGGGTCATCGCGGCCGGCATCACGAAGCCGCCGCCGAGCCCCTGCAGCACCCTGAAAGCGATCAGCGACTCGACGTTCCACGAGGCCGCGACCAGCCCGGACCCGATCGTGAAGACGCCGATCGCGGTCAGGAAGACCTGGCGGGCGCCGAACCGGCTGATCGCCCAGGCCGCGGCCGGGATGACCGTTGCCAGGGCGAGCGTGTAGCCGGTGGCGACCCACTGGATCACCGGCAGCGAAGCGCCCGTCTCCTGGGAGAGACGGGCGATCGCTACCGCGACGATCGTGATGTCGATCGGGATCATCACCGTGCCGGCGATGACGGTGAGCACGATCGTTGTCGGGCTCGGGGCCGTGCGGGGTCGGGGTGTCATGCGTCCAGTGTGGAAGCTAAAGTGAACTTGAGGTCAAGGGGTTTCGGCCCGACCTCAGCTCGACCTCTCCATGGTCCGTACGCCGACGAGCACCCCGCCCACGGCGACGGCAGCGGCCGCGACGAAACCGCCGATGACGGCATCGGCCGGGAACTGGCCGGCGAAGAGCGCCCGCTCCGCCTCCACGACGTACGTCATCGGGTTGATGTCGCTGAGGAACCGCAGCCAGCCAGGGGCGCCGTCGAGGGGGAGGAGGACGCCGGAGAGGAGCAGCAGCGGGAAGATCAGCATCTGCTGGACCGTCCAGAAGACCCAGTCCTGCTCCTTGGCGGCGGTGGCCAGCGCGAAGCTGAGCGCACCCAGGCCGATCGCGAAGAGCGAGACGATGACGGCTCCGACCAGGACCCCGCCGAGGTGGAGGTCGAAGCTGAACGGGGTCACCACGGCAAGGATGACGGCCGTCTGGAACAGGACCGGCACGACCTCCTTCAGGGCCCGTCCGACCAGCAGGGACGGCCTCGACAGGGGCGAGACCAGCAGCCGTTCGTGGGACCCGGAGCGGATCTCGGCGGTCAGGTCGGCACCGGTCATCGAGGCGCCCATCAGCGCGGTCATGACGACGATGCCCGGCACGAACCACTGCAGTGCGCTGCCGCTCTCGACGGCTGGAAGGAGTGGCGCGAAGAGGCCCAGGAAGACCAGCGGCTGCATCATCGCGAAGAGCATCGAGGCGGGCTGGCGCAGCTTGGGTGTGAGCTCGCGGACCAGCACGGTCCAGGTGTCGGTGAGGAATCCGGTCGGGCTGCTCGGCACGCGCGTGGTGCGGCGGACCTGTGTGGTCGGGACGGCGATGGTGGTCATGCTGCAGCTCCTTCGGTCTGGGTGGTGGTGGACCCGGCGGACCCGGCCGACTCACGCAGGCTGCGGCCGGTCAGGTCGAGGAAGACGTCATCGAGGGTGGGGGCGTGGACCTCCATCCGGATCGCGGGGGTGCCGTGGGCGGCCAGGTCGATGGCCAACGCCGGCGCGCTGTCAGCACCGCGCGGTGCGCGGATCGAGACCTGCGTCCCGGCACGCTCGACGGTGGTCGGTCCGGACAGCGCGGAATCGGCGCGGGCTGCGGCGGCCGTGGCCTCCGCCTCGGTGCCGAAGCCGAGGAGCACCAGGTCGCCGAGGCGCTCCTTGAGGCGGGTGGCGGTGTCGTCGGCGATCACCACGCCGTGGTCGATGACGATCACGCGACCGGCGAGCGCGTCCGCCTCCTCGAGGTAGTGGGTGGTGAGGACGATCGTGGTGCCGTCCTCGTGGAGGCGGCGGATCTGCTCCTGGAGGTTGGCGCGGTTCTGCGGGTCGAGGCCGGTCGACGGCTCGTCGAGGAACAGCACCTCGGGATGGTTGAGCAGCCCGATCGCGATGTCGAGCCGCCGCCGCTGACCCCCGCTGAGCGTCTGCACGGAGCGGTCGGCGTACTCCTGCAGGTCGAAGGCCACGAGCAGCTCCTCGATGCGCGCCTTCGCGGCGGCTCGCGGGATGCCGTGGGCGCGGGCCTGGGACATCAGCTCGTCACGGCCACGCTGGATGAAGGCCGCGGCGTTGCCCTGACCGACGTAGCCGATCGAGCGCCGGACGGCCGCGCGGGAGCGGACGACGTCATGGCCGGCGACCTCGGCGGTGCCGGAGGTGGGCGGGATGAGGGTGGTCAGCATCCGCAAGGTCGTCGACTTGCCGGCTCCGTTGGGGCCGAGGAAGGCGACGAGCTCACCTTGGTGGATCTCCAGATCGAGCCCGCGTACGGCTTCGACGGTCTTCTTGCTTCGAGTGAAGTGCCTGGTCAGCGCCTGAGTGCGGATGACCGGCCGCTGGTCGGTGTGGTTCGTCATGCCTCCAGCCTCTGACCTCATGCGGTCAGCTTCTGTCCGCTTTCGAAACTTTCTTCCGAGATCTGGTTTAGAAGTCCCGCGAGTGGGTAGGAGAGAGGTAGCGCGGCGTCGGTCGGCTCGAGGAGGGGGCGAGCCGACCGACGCGCGGCTCGATCCAGGTTCTCGGGGAATCAGGCCACGAACTGACCGCAATGGCGCCTATCGTCGTCGGCATGAGTACGAGCGCCCGGATGCTGCAGCTCCTGTCTCTGCTGCAGACCCACCGTTTCTGGCCCGGCACGGAGCTGTCCGTACGCCTCGAGGTCAGCGACCGTACGCTGCGGCGGGACATCGAGCGGCTGCGCGATCTCGGCTATGACGTGGATGCCACCCGCGGGGTGGCCGGCGGCTACCAGCTCCGGGCCGGCAATGCGCTGCCGCCGTTGCTGCTCGACGACGAGGAGGCGGTCGCGATCGCCGTCGGGCTGCGCACCGCCGCTGCCGGCCTGGTCGCCGGGATGGGGGACACCTCGGCTCAGGCGCTGGGCAAGGTCGTCGCGCTGATGCCGCCGCGGCTGCGGCGCCGGATGGACGCGGTCTCCTCGCAGACCGACTCTCTCCCCTGGGGCGGCCGGGTGCCGCTGGACGCCGGCGTGCTCGGGATCCTGGCGCAGGCCTGCCGTGACGACGAGGCGCTGACCTTCACCTATCAGGCGCCCGGGGCCGAGCCGACCCGGCGCCGCGTCGAGCCCCACCGGCTGGTGACGCTGGGCAACCGCTGGTATCTCCTCGCCTACGACCGCGTCCGCCAGGACTGGCGATCCTTCCGTGTCGACCGGGTCAGCGACCCGACGACCACCGGGCAGGTCTTCCGCCCGCGGGAGATCCCGGGCGGGGACGCGGCGTCGTACGTGCAGGCGGGGATCCGCTCCCGCCCGGCAGCCCATGACGTCTGCGTCCACTTCGGTGTCGAGCCCGGCGTGGTCGCGCAGCGGGTGGGTCGCTGGGGCGAGGTCGAGCCCGCCGAGGGTGGCTGCCGGCTGAGGATGCAGGTCGACGACCTGAGCTGGCCGATGATGATCCTCGCCGGCGTCGACGCCGACTTCACGGTCGAGCAACCCACCGAGCTGGCCGAGCTGGTCAAGCAGGCGGGGGAGCGTTTCGTCCGCTCATCTGCCTGAGCGGGCCGCCCACTCCTCGCGCAGGATCCCGTAGACCACCAGGTCCCGGCGCTCGCCCGGATAGGCCTGCGCGCCGCGCATGGTGCCCTCGTGGGTGAAGCCGAGACGCTCGGCGACCGCACGGCTGCGCTTGTTGTGGACCGAGGTGTCGATGATCGCCCGGGCGATGTCGTACTCGTCGAAGAGGGTGTCCAGCAGCGCCGAGACGGCCCGGGTGATCAGACCGCGGCCCTCGTACGCCTCGCCCAGCCAGTAGCCGATCGTGGCCGACTTCTCGTAGAGGTTGATCCGCGCGGTCGTGGCGCCGGCGACCTTGCCGTCCTGGCGGATGACGCACGGGATCGCCTCGCCCTTGACCCACTGGGTCAGCAGGTAGGTTCCGAACGCCGACACGCTGATCATGCTCTGATCCGCGTGCGCCCACGGCTCCCACTCCCGGAGGTGGTCGAGGTTGGCGTTGATGAGCTGGTGGACGGCGAAGTCGGTCGAGCGGTCACGCAGGACCATCTCCGCGCCGTTCCCGAGGTCGATGCTGAACAACTGATCTCCTACCGTGCCGGACCGGGACCTGGAGCGTTGCTGTCCTGCAACGCATCCAGGATCAGCGTGCCGTACGCCCGCATCTGGGCCAGCACCGGGATGACCTCCCCCGGGAACCGGCAGATGACCGCGTACGCCGCCCGGCGGCCACCGACGTCGAGCAGCCCGACCTCGGCGCGGACACCCTCGTCGGTGCCGGTCTTGCTCCACACCCGCAGGTCATGATCAGGGTCGGTGTGGGCCAGCGGGTCCAGGCCGATGGCGGCGGAGACCATCGACAGGTCGGTGGACGGCGCCAGCCAGGACATCACAGTGGGGTGTGGCGTACGGAAGTAGGCGACCCAGTCGGCGGCACAGCCGATGGAGAGCATCGGTGCGTCCTCCGGCCCGCGTACGTCCCGGACCGAGTCGTTCAGCATCGACCCGCCCGCGGCCAGCCGCCGCGCGACGGCTTGGACCGGAGCGAGGCCGACGTGGCCGAGGAGCACGTTGGTGGCCAGGTTGTCCGAGACTGCGCCCACCAGCCGGGCGCAGTCGTTCAGGGTCAGCGCGGGGGCGTCGAGGTGCTGCCACAGGCCGCTGTCGGCCACCGGCTCGACGCAGTCCTTGCGCAGCATCAGCTGCCCCAGTGACGCGTCCTCGTCGAGCAGCTCGGCGAGGTGGTGCAGCAGGAAGATCTTGGCGACGCTGGCGGTCGGCAGCAGCAGGTCAGGGGCGCACTCGACGAGGGTCTCACCGGAGCCGGTGTCGACCGCGAGGATCGACCACTCCGTCCGTGAACTCATGCGATGGAGCCTAGACAGCGGAAGAGGACTGGTCCTCGCGCAGCTCGCCGACGACCTGGATCTTCTGCCAGATCTTGCGGGAGAGGTCGACGGTGAGGCCCTCGACGGTGCTGACCGTGTCCAGCACGACGTTGTCCTGGGAGTCCTCGGCGCACAGCGCGGCCGTCTTGCCGACGAGGCTGAGCAGCTCGGAGCAGTACTCCAGGTAGTGGATCAGCTCGTCGGCGTCGAGGGTGAGCCGGACGCTGGCCGAGGTGGGCGTGAACCCGGTGCGCAGCCGCTCGGGGTCCTTGGTGAGCTGGTGCATGTCGATGATGTGGGCCAGCGACCGCAGCCGGTGTAGCAGCTTCAGCGCCCGCGACCGCAGCAGCCGCTCCGGGATCGTGTAGAGGAAGAAGATCGCGACCGCGCCGAAGATGAGGTCGTTGACGGTGCTCTCCATCAGCGGCAGCCACTGGACGCCGGTGAGCGTCTCGTCGCTGAACGCCGTCGCGAGGCCCCAGATGATGGCGGCCAGTGTCAGCACGAGGACGGCCAGGATCAGCACGCGAGAGACCGCGCGCGTCCACAGCAACCGTCGCCGGAGCCGATCCCCGACGCCGGAGGACTCCCTGATCTGGCCGGCCAGCTCCTCGGCGACCTTCACCAGGCCCCGGTCGGGGAAGCGTGCCGCGATCCGTCCGTGCAGCGTCTCGACGGTCGTCAGCACCATTTCCGACTCGAGTCTCTCCAGCCCCACGATCGGACCCTATCGGCTGGTACGGGAAAGGTACGGGAGTTCGAGGACCTGCACCGCCTTTACCGTGCTCGCCATGAACATCATCCGCAGGCTCGCCGTCATCACGGCTGCCGCCGCAGTCGCCGCCTCCTCGGTCGTCGGGGTCTCCATCGCCACCGCCCCCGAGGCCCAGGCGGCGAGCTGCTCGACCAAGACCGTGAAGCTCGGCAGCAAGGGAACCTGCGTCAAGGAGCTCCAGCGGCGCCTGGGTGGGCTGAGCGTCGACGGCAACTTCGGCAAGGGCACCCGCAACCGGGTACGCGCCTTCCAGACCGACACCGGACTCGCCGCCGACGGGATCGCGGGCAAGAAGACCTGGGCCAAGCTGAACCGCTACGGCACCGCGGTCGGCTGGGTGGCCGGCGGCACCCTCTACGCCTGCCGGAAGGACTCCTCCCGGCTGATGTACTCGCTGTGGAACAACACCGGCAAGACCGCCGCCTGGGAGTACAAGTTCGCCGGCGGCACCTACTACACGCTCAACGGCACGGTGAAGAACACCGTCAAGCGGTTCACCTTCGCCAGCACCCGGGCCAGCTTCGACAGCCGCAAGCTCGGCATCTGGGTCGGGACGGTCAACCAGGACAGCTACAAGTCCACCACGAAGGTACGCGACTACAAGCGCTCCTCGCTGCGCACCTGCGCCTGACGTACGGCGGTAGGCTCGCCGCTGTGCCCGCACGACTCAAGCCCGCCCCGGCCGCAGAGGTCTCCGCAGCGCTGGAGCGCTTGGCTACAGGGTCGGGCACAGCGGCGAAAGCCGACCTACGACTCCTCACCAAGCATTTCCTCGCCCTGCTCGAGCAGCGCGCGCCGGGCAAGAGCGTCGAGGTGCGTGTCCCTCCCTACGCCGCGGCGCAGGTCATCGAAGGCGTACGCCACACCCGCGGCACCCCGCCGGCGGTGATCGAGACCGACGCGACCACCTGGATCGCCCTCGCCACGGGGGAGATGACCTGGTCCGAAGCCGTCGATCATGCCCGGGTCAGGGCCTCGGGAGAACGCACCGACCTGTCGGCGTACCTGCCCTTGTAATCTCACCCTATGAGCCACTCCACCGAAGACATCAAGGCCCGTGTAGACGACCTCTTCCCCGGGATCCGCAAGGACCTCGAGGACCTGGTGCGGATCGAGTCCGTGAGCGCCGACCCTGAGCGCCTGAGCGAGGTCGAGAAGAGCGCCGAGAAGACCCTCGACCTCTTCGCGGCCGAGGGCTTCGATGTGGAGATCGTGCGTGCCTTCGACGGCGCTCCGCCGGCCATCGTCGGTGAGAAGAAGGGCCCCGAGGGGGCCCCGACGGTGCTGCTCTACGCCCACCACGACGTCCAGCCCGAGAACGACCACGCCGACTGGGACACCCCGCCGTTCGAGCCCACCGAGGTCGGGGACCGGCTCTACGGGCGCGGTGCGGCCGACGACAAGGCCGGCATCGCGGCTCACATCGGCGCGGTCCGGACCCTCACCAGCCTCGACGAGAACGGTGAGCTCCCGGTCACCGTGCGCCTCTTCATCGAGGGTGAGGAGGAGGTCGCCTCGGCGACGCTGCCCCAGCTGCTGGAGAAGTTCCAGGACAAGCTGAAGGCCGACGTCATCGTGATCGCCGACTCCGGCAACTGGGACATCGGCGTACCGGCGCTGACCACGTCGCTGCGCGGTCTCATCCGCGTCGACGTCGAGCTCCGCACCCTCAGCCACGCGGTCCACTCCGGCATGTGGGGCGGTCTGGCCCCCGACGCGATCATGGCCCTCGTACGTCTCCTCAACACCCTCTGGGACGAGAACGGCGCTCCCGCGGTCGAGGGGCTCGTCTCCGGTCCGGCGGCCGACGTCGACTACCCCGAGGAGCGGCTGCGCGCCGAGTCCGGGGCCATCGCCGGCCTGCAGTGGGTCGGCAAGGGCAGCGCCGTCGAGCGGATGTGGACGCAGCCGGCGATCACGATCACCGGTCTGGACGCCCCCAAGGTCGACGGCGCCTCCAACACGCTCTCCCCGAGCGCCCGCGCCAAGGTCACCATCCGGATCGCCCCCGGCGACTCCGGCGAGAACGCCGTCGCCGCCCTCACCCAGCACCTGGAGAAGCACGTCCCGTGGGGCGCCGAGCTGACCACCAAGGTCGTCGACACCGGTGAGCCGATCGCCCTGGACGCGACCGGCCCGGCCTACGACGCCGCCCGCGCCGCCTTCACCGAGGCCTGGGACGGCACCGCCCCGATCGACATGGGCGTGGGCGGCTCGATCCCGTTCATCGCGGAGTTCCTCGAGGCGTTCCCGAAGGCCAGCGTGCTGGTCACGGGCGTCGAGGACCCCGACACCCGCGCCCACGGCGCCAACGAGGGACTCCACCTCGCCGAGTTCCGCAAGGTCGTCGTCGCCGAGGCGCTGCTGCTCCAGAAGCTCGGCAGCCGCTGACCGTTCACCGAGCTACCTCGGTCGAGCGGCACTGCCTTCGTGGAGTTCCGCGAGGGCAGTGCCCGTTCACCGAGGTAACTCGGCGAGCATCCGCGTCCGACGCCCTAGACCCCAGGCAGCGTCAGCGCCACCCGGGTGCCCTCACCAGGGCGTGAGTCGAGCTCGACCAACCCGTGGTGGCGCCTGGTGATCTGCTCGACCAAGGTCAGCCCGAGTCCGGCTCCGCGCGAACCACCGAGCGCGGAGTTGGAGCCTCGGTAGAACGGGTCGAAGACCTCAGGCTGCTCCTCGTAGGCGATGCCGACACCGGCGTCGGCGACGATGATCGTGACCTCGCTGCCGGCGCTGTAGAGCATCACCTGCACCCGCGAGCCCCGGTAGCTGTAGGTCAGCGCGTTCTTGACCAGGTGCAGGAAGGCCGCGCGCAGCTCGCGAGGATCACCGACGACGTACGCAGGCCCGGTCGGTGTCGTCAGGACGCACTCGATGTCCTTGTGGGCTGCGTCGGGATCGAGCTCGTCGAGCACGTCGTCGAGCATCTCGGAGACCTCGATCGTGGTCTCGCCGGGGGCGTTGGCTGGGTCGCGGATCCGGGACAGGAGCAGCAGGTCGCTGACGATGCCCTCGATCTGGGCGCTGCGTACGGTCAGCGTCTCCACCTGGACGATCCACGGCAGGGTGTTGGCGTGCTCGCCGGCCAACGCGTTCAGCGAGGTGCCGAGCGCGTTCACCGGGATCCGGAGCTCGCGGGCGACGGCCTCGATCAGCCGGTTCCGTTCGCGGTCGGCGTGGGCGAGCTGCTGGGCGAGGTCGCGCTCCTGCGTGTAGGCGTTGGCGGTGAGCACGATGCGTCCGAAGTCGCGGCCGAGCTCCATCGCCAGCCGGCCCTCCGCGTCGGTCCACGTGGGCCGCCCGGGGGAGCGGAGCAGGACGATGTGGCCGAGCCACTCGTGGTCGGCGCCGACCGGTACGACCAGGGCGCTCGCCGCTCCCAGGGTCTCGAAGAACTGGTTCACGACGGCGGCCTGCTCGTTCCACTCCGAGGAGTCCGAGATCCGCTCGCGGCACAGGATCGAGTAGGTGCCGTCCGCCCAGTATCGCGACGTGTTCCGCGAGGTGAGCGACGCCAGGCCCGGGTCGGGGTCCCAGTTGAGGCCCGGGGTCGCGTGCACGACCATCTCGTTGTGGGAGCCCTTGGTCGCCATCCAGATCCCGTCGGCTCCCAGGCCGCGGATCAGCGCGTCGTGGCTGGTGTCGAGCACGTCGGCGAGGCTGAGCTTGGAGCTGGCGTCGCGCAGGAACTCCTTGGCGGTCTCGAGGTTCGCGGCCCGCTCGTAGAGCCGCTCGCGCTCGAGGTAGCCGCGCACGACCCGCTGGGCACGCTTCGCGAACCGGTTGAGCACCCGGCGCTGGGTGAAGTCGGGCCGACGGCCGCTGACCGGCATGTCCACCGAGAGGCAGCCCTGGATGGAGCCGTCGTCACCGAGGATCGGCGCGATCAGCATGTCGTGGGGGTGCCACGCGTCGGCGGCGTCGATCATGTTGGTGGTCGAGACCCAGCTGCCCTCGTGAAGGTTCACCCGCTCCTGGGGGATGAACCGCCAGGCGCCCCAGTTCTCGCCGCGGGAGAGGTTGTCGCGCAGGTCGGAGAGGGCCCACCGGGTGCCGAGGATCTCCTCGGCCGTCTCCCGTCGTCCGTGCGCGTTCAGGCCACTGATGAAGCCGTGGACCGCGACCACCTCGAGCTCGTCGCCGCGGACGACGTTGATCGCCGAGATGCCGAAGCCGAGCAGCTCACAGATGCCTTCGGAGATCATCTGGAGCGCGGGATCTGCCACCGGCAGCGACGTCCTGCTCGGCGTGCTCGCAGGCACGTCGAGGGCTTCGACTGACTGTGGTGGGGGCATCCTTGCTCTCGGGTAGGTCGGTCAGGGCGGGTGTTGCAACTGCGTGGCAGTCCTGAGGACCTGGGCACCACGGAGTGTTGCACGAAACGCGCGCGCTGTGCAGCCGTAGACGTCCGTCTCGACCAGATTGTGACGTTTGGTTAACCAAGCGAGGTGGCGTCGTTGGCCAACGGAAGGACGAGGGATACGCGGGTGCCGGTGCCGGGCTCCGAACGCAGCGTGACGCGGCCGTCGTGGCGGCGCGCGACCCGGTCGACGATGCTGAGCCCGAGGCCGACGCCCTTGCGGCCACCGATCGCCTGGCTCGACCCGCGGTAGAACTCGGTGAAGACCTGGATCTGCTCCGCCGCGGGGATGCCGACCCCGTTGTCGGTCACCGAGATGGCCGCCTCGCTCGCGCTCTCCACGATGTAGAGCCGGATGTGGCCGCCGCGGTGGGTGTAGACCAGCGCGTTGTCGACCAGCCGGAGGATCGCCGCCGTGATCTCGCTGCGGTCGCCCAGCACGAAGACGCTGCGCGCGGGCACGTCGAGGCTCACCTCGATGCCACGCTTCTCGGACTCGTACGTCCTCTGCTCGAAGATCTCCTGCAGGAGGGACGTCAGATCGACGTGGGCGAGGGCCGGCCGCGAGGCGGGGTCGGAGAAGCGCGAGAACAGCAGCAGGTCGTCGACCATCGCGACCAGCTGGTCGGATCGGCTGATCAGGTTGCCGACCTGCTGGAACCAGGTCGGCGATCCGCGGCCCTCGTGACGCATCGCGTCGATGCCGGTGGTGAGGGCGGTCAGCGGGTTGTGCAGCTCCTGCGCGACGGCCTCGATGAGCCGGCTGTGCACCTTGTCGGCGGTCGCCAGCCGCTGGGCGAGGTCACGCTCCTGGGTGTAGGCGTTGGAGGTGAGCACGATGCGCCCGAAGTCGCGACCGAACTCCATCGCGAGGCGCCCCTCGGCATCCGTCCAGCGCGGCCGGCCCGAGCCACGCACCAGCACCAGATGACCCAGCGCCGTGGTCTCGACCCCGATCGGTACGACCAGGAGAGAGTCCGCCTCCACCGCGTCGAGGAAATCGAGGCCGAGCCTGGCGAACATCCTCCGCTCCGCGGCACCCTGTTGCAGCACGTGCCGGAGCATCTCGCGGTTGACGATGGCGTGCTGGCCCGCGTTCCACAATCGGGTGGCCTGGTAGGCCTGTCCTGCGGCGATGTTGTTGCTGTCGTTGGCGTTCCAGCCGAGGCCGGGGGAGGCGTAGGCGACGGACCCGCCCTCGCCGTCCTGAGCCTGCACGTAGAGACCATCGGCGTCGAGACCCCGGCTCATCGCCTCCTGGGTGGCCTCGAGCACCTCGGTGAGACCGAGCTGGGAGTTGGCCTCGCGCAGGAAGCTCTGGGCCTCGAGCAGGTTGTTGGCCCGCTCCTCGAGGTATTCGCGCTGCAGGGTCAGCAGCACCGTTCGCCTCGCCTGGCGGGCGAACCGGTTGAGGATCCGCTGCTGGCGCCGGCCGGGCCTGCGGCCGTTGGTCGGACGGTCGATCGACAGTACGCCGACGAGCTCCCCGTTCTCGTCGTAGAAGGGCGCCAGGAGCTCGTCGAGCCGGTGCCAGTCCTGCGGGTCCTTCAGGATGTCCTCGTCGGTGTCGGGGACCCAGTAGCCCTCCGCCTCGCCGATGGTGTTCTTCTCGTGGGGGACGAACTTGATGTCGCCCCAGTCCACGGACATGTCCAGCAGGTCGGTGACCACCGAGACCGGGAACCGGGTGCCGAGCATCTCGGCGACGGTCATCTCGCCCTCGACGGTGTGGCCGGTCTCGTCCCCGTACGCCGCGACGATCTCGAACTCGTCACCTCGGCGGATGTTGATCACGGCGGCACCGAAGCCGACGAGCTCGGTGACCCCCTCCGCGATCAGCTGCAGACCGGGATCCGGGCTCGGGTACGCCTCGGAGGCGCCGCTTGGCGCGTCCGGACCCTCTGAGGGCGTACTGGTCATGAGTTCTCCGCCGAGATGAAAATGCAACCCGTTCCCGTTGCGTAAGGTTAAACAATGGGCAGCGTCACACGGAATGTGCTTCCCACGCCAGGGGTCGAGTCGACGGATATCAGTCCGCCGCGTCGACTGACGATTCGAGACACGATCGTCAGTCCGAGACCGGTGCCTGGCTGTTTGAGTGCTGTGGGGTTGGTCGAACGGAAGAACTCGGTGAAGAGCCGGTCCTGGTCCTCCGGTGAGATCCCGAGGCCGTGGTCGGTCACCCGGAGCTCGAACCAGCCGGGGCTGGTGCGGGTGCTCACGATGACCTGACCGCCCTCGGGGCTGTACTTGATCGCGTTGGTGACCAGGTTGATCACCACCCGGTCCAGATCGCCCGGCGCGAGGGTCACGTAGACGTCGTCGGACGGCATGTCGAAGACGAGCTCGTGGGCGTCGCTGGTGGGCATCTCGGCGCTGAGCTGGCTGTGGACCTCCTCGAGCACGGGCGCGACCTGGATCGGCACCGTGGTCGGCAGGTGGTCGGGGTCGGAGACCTTCGACAGCATCGCCAGGTCGGCCACGATCTTCTCGGTGCGGTCACGGTTGCGGGTGAGCGCGGTCAGCACCTCGGCGTACTCGTCCTCGGACTCCGCGTAGGGCAGCGACTCGATGTTCCACCGGAACGCGGAGAGCGGGTTCTTCAGCTCGTGGGCGACCGTCGCGATCAGCCGGCTCTTGTGGGCCTCCAGCTCACGCAGCGAGTCGACCGCCGCCTTCTGACGCAGGTACGCCCTGGAGTTGTGGACCACGCGGCCGAAGTCGCGGCCGAGGTCGGCGGCGGTGATCAGCTCGAGCTCGCTCCAGTGGGGCTTGTCGGGACCGCGGCAGAGGAGCATCGCTCCGTACCACGTCTGGCCGGAGCCGATCGGGACCCCGACGATCGAGCCGACCTTGTAGTGGCGGACCCACTCGGTGATCCGCTGCTGCGCCTCCGGGTCGGGGTGGGGCAGCCGCGCGGCGCCGTCCGGGGTCTGGACGGTGATGCTGCGCTGGTCCCAGAGGTATTGCCCGTAGTCGACCATGAACGGGTTGGTCAGGTCCTCGATCGGGAGCTTGAAGTCCTCCCGGTAGATCTTGGTGCGGATGCCCCGGCCGCCCGGCTTGGACATGTGCAGCCAGAAGTCGGTCAGGTCGAGTACGTCGACCAGACCCGTGCTCAGCGAGTTGAGGATCTCGTCGGGGTCCAGCTCGCGCCCGGCGCGGCGGATCACGTCGCGGGCGGCCTCGGCGAGGCGTACCTGCTCGGAGAGCTCCTCACGCTCCAGGGCGAGCAGGATGGCGCGCTGCGCCTGCACCGCGTGGCGGCCGAGCACGGCGCGCTTCTCCGGATTGGGGCGGAGGCCGTCGGTCGGGACGTCGACGATCAGGGTGCCGCGAAGCTTGCCGGCGTCGTCGCGCAGCGGCGCGACCAGCAGGTCGAGCGGGTTCCAGGCGCCGGCGGCGTCGACCGTGGTCATCGTCGGGATCCAGCCGTACACGTCGGCGGTCGGGTCCAGCCGCTCCGCCGGCACGAACTTGAAGATGCCCCAGTCATCGGCCCGGGCGAGCTCGGCCTCGAGCCGCTCGATGGGGGTCACGGTGCCGAGCAGGTCGGCGCGGGCGGACTCCTGGCCCGAGACCACGACCATGTGAAGGTCGCCGTCGGCGCGCGCGACGCTGATCGTGGCCATCTCGAAGCCCGCCAGCGCGGTCAGGCTGTCGGCGATCAGCTGGAGGTCGGAGAGATCCTCGCCGGGGGTGAGCAGACCACCGATCTCGGCCAGATCGGTCGTGATCGTGGTCATCGTCGTGGTGAGGTCGCTTCTGGCGCGTTTCCCGCCCAACGGTGGTGGGGCGAATCCCGGCGGCACCGTCAGTCGGTGACCGCCGGCGGGCTTGGGCGCTGGAGAAGTCATCGGATCGATTATCCGGGATGTCGGTCCCGGGCGGTAGGGCAGACGTGGATCGTTCTTTACATTCATGATTCCGAGACGTTCATGTGACCACCCTTACAGGACTGTCAAGGGTTCGCTGATCGCCTGCGTACGGCCTTACACTCGGTGCCGTGGTCAACCTCACCAGCTCAGGTAGGCACGTGTCCCGACGCAAGGGTGGCGACGGCCGGCTCACCGCCGCCCTCGACCCCCACGACCAGGGTCCTCAGGATCACTGCGGCGTCTTCGGTGTGTGGGCGCCGGGCGAGGACGTCGCGAAGCTGACGTACTTCGGCCTGTACGCCCTGCAGCACCGTGGCCAGGAGTCGGCGGGCATCGCGGTCAGCAACGGGCGCCAGATCCTGGTCTACAAGGACATGGGCCTGGTCAGCCAGGTCTTCGACGAGCCGACCCTCGAGTCGCTCAAGGGTCACGTGGCCATCGGTCACGCCCGCTACTCCACCACCGGTGCCTCGGTGTGGGAGAACGCGCAGCCGATCTTCAAGCCGACGCCGGACGGCTCCGTCGCCCTCGGCCACAACGGCAACCTGATCAACGTCGCCGACATGCGCTCGGCCGTCGAGGCGCTGCCCGAGCACTCCGAGGGCCGCCACGCGCCGGTGTCGACCAACGACACCTCGCTGCTCACCGAGCTGCTCGCCTTCCACCCCGACTCCTCGCTGGAGGCGCGCGCGCTGGAGGTGCTGCCGACGATCAAGGGCGCCTTCTCGCTGGTGTGGATGAACGAGGACACCCTGTTCGCCGCGCGTGACCCGCAGGGCATCCGCCCGCTGGTGCTCGGCCGCCTCGACCGCGGCTGGGTGATCGCCTCGGAGGACGCCGCGCTGGCCACCGTCGGCGCGAGCGTGGTCCGCGAGGTCGAGCCCGGCGAGATGATCATCATCGACGAGTCCGGCCTGCGCTCGGTGCGGTTCGCCGAGGCCGACCGCAAGGGCTGCGTCTTCGAGTACGTCTACCTCGCCCGCCCCGACGCCAACATCGCCGGCCGCAACGTCCACGAGTCCCGCGTCGAGATGGGCCGCGAGCTGGCCCGGGAGTTCCCGGTCGACGCCGACCTGGTCATCCCGGTGCCCGAGTCCGGCATCCCCGCCGCGACCGGCTACGCGCTGGAGAGCGGCCTGCCCTTCGGCCAGGCGTTCGTGAAGAACGGCTACGTGGGGCGCACCTTCATCCAGCCCTCCCAGACCCTGCGCCAGCTCGGCATCCGGCTCAAGCTGAACGTGCTCGAGCACATGGTTCGCGGCAAGAAGGTCGTCGTCGTCGACGACTCGATCGTGCGCGGCAACACCCAGCGCGCGCAGGTGCGGATGCTGCGTGAGGCCGGCGCCCTGGAGGTCCACGTGCGGATCTCGTCGCCGCCCGTCAAGTGGCCGTGCTTCTACGGCATCGACTTCGCCACCCGTGCCGAGCTGATCGCCAACGGTCTCTCCGTCGACGAGATCGCCGCCTCGGTCGGTGCGGACTCGCTCGGGTACATCTCCCTCGACGGGATGATCTCGGCGACCCGCCAGGAGCGCGCCGCGCTCTGCACGGCCTGCTTCACCGGCGAATACCCCGTAGAGCTGCCCGACGAGAGCATGCTCGGCAAGCACCTCCTCGAGGTCTCGCTGCAGTCCCCGACCGAGGGCAAGGCCCTGCCGGTCCTGAACAACCCGTGATCGGAGATCTTGACGTGACTCAGAGCCAGAACGCGTACGCCGCAGCAGGTGTCGACATCCACGCCGGCGACCGCGCCGTGGATCTGATGAAGGTCTGGATCGAGAAGTCCCGGCGCCCCGAGGTGCTCGGCGGGGTCGGTGGCTTCGCCGGTCTCTTCGACGCGAGCGCCCTGAAGGCGTACGAGCGTCCGCTGCTGGCCACCTCGACCGACGGCGTCGGCACCAAGGTCGCGATCGCGCAGGCGCTGGACAAGCACGACACGATCGGGTTCGACCTGGTCGGCATGGTCGTCGACGACCTGGTCGTGTGTGGCGCCGAGCCGCTGTTCATGACCGACTACATCGCCACCGGGAAGGTCATCCCGGAGCGGGTTGCGGCGATCGTCAAGGGTATCGCCGAAGCGTGTGTCGAGGCCGGCTGCGCGCTGGTCGGTGGCGAGACCGCCGAGCACCCGGGTCTGCTTGCTGCCGACGAGTACGACGTTGCCGGTGCGGCCACCGGCGTCGTCGAGGCCGACAAGCTGCTCGGTGCGAACCTGGTCAAGGCGGGCGACGTCGTCCTCGCCATGGAGGCCTCCGGCCTGCACTCCAACGGCTTCTCCCTGGTCCGCCACGTGCTGCTCAACTCGGGCGCCTACACGCTCGACGCGCAGGTCGCCGAGCTCGGGAAGACCCTCGGCGAGGAGCTCCTCACCCCGACCCGCGTCTACGCCAAGGCCTGCCTGGAGCTGGCCCGTGGGACGAAGACCCACGCGATGTCCCACGTCACCGGTGGCGGCCTCGCCGCCAACCTGGAGCGGGTCATGCCCGCGGAGCTCTCCGCGCGCATCGACCGCACCACCTGGACCCCGGCGCCCGTCTTCGACCTCGTCCGCCGCACCGGCTCCGTGGCCCTGCCCGACCTGGAGATGACCCTCAACTGTGGCGTCGGCATGGTCGCGCTGGTCGACCCCGAGGACGTCGACGAGGCCGTACGCATCCTCGCCGGCTACGACATCCGCGCCTGGGCCGCCGGTGAGGTCACCGACACCCCGGGTGGCAAGGTCGAGCTGACCGGCTCCTACGCCGGCTGGACCGCCTGAGCCCAGCACAGCGAGAAGGGCGCCGGCGCGACTGCTCCGGCGCCCTTCTGCGTCTCTCACGTCACTTCTTGAAGACCTGCACCACCGACGGCCGCGGACCCGCGAACTCGCCCTTGGCGGCCTCACCCTTCACGTAGTCGGGGAAGAAGGAGTGCTGGTCGGCCCAGGAGCCGTCCTCGCCCGGGTGCTGGACGGCGACGAAGACCGAGCCGTCCTTGTCGTGGATGACCGGGCCGCAGGTCTCGCTCTCGCGCGGGACCGACAGGAACTGCTGTACGTGGCCGCGCTCGCGTCCCTCCAGTGGGACCTTGAACAGCCCGTCGCACTTCTGGATCGTGCTCGGTGCGCCGTCCGTGGAGATCCACAGGTTGCCCTCGGAGTCGAAGGCGACGTTGTCGGGGCAGGAGATCGGCGAGACCTTGTCGACCGGGTAGCCGGCGAAGTAGGTCGACTCGTTGGTCGCCGGGTCGCCGGCGACGAGGAGCAGCGACCACGTGAAGGTGCCCGCGGCCGCGTCGTTGCGGGCCTCGGTGATCTCGACGATGTGGCCGTCACGGTTGGTGTTGCGCGGGTTGGGCTCGGTGGCCGACTCCTTGCCCACCTTGCCGCGGTCGGTGTTGTTGGTGCACGCGACGTACACCTTGCCGGTCTTCGGTGACGGCTCCACGTCCTCGCAACGGTCCATCTTGGTCGCGTTGACCTGGTCGGCGGCCAGGCGGGTGTAGACGAGCACGTCGGCCACCGTCATGCCCGGCACCCGGCTCGCGCCGTTCAGGACCAGCGGCACCCACTGGCCGTAGCCGTCGAACTTGCCGTCGGCCGGCAGCGTGCCCGAGCCGTCGATCTCGGCCGGGGCCGAGTCGCCGAAGAGGCGCGCGACGTAGAGGTCGCCCTCGGTGAGCAGGTCGAGGTTCGCGGCGCGGTCGCGCGGGTTGTACGTACCCTTGGAGACGAACTTGTAGAGGTAGTCGAACCGCTCGTCGTCGCCCATGTAGGCCACCGCGTGGCCGGACTTGGAGATCGTGACGTTGGCGCCCTCGTGCTTGAAGCGACCGAGGTTGGTGTGCTTGCGCGGCGTCGAGGTCGGGTCGGTGGGGTCGATCTCCACGATGTAGCCGAACCGGTTGGGCTCGTTCTCGTAGCCCGGCTTGCGAGCGTCCCAGCGGGCCTCGACGGTCTCGAAGCCGTACGTCGTCTTCGTCCCGCTCGCGAGGCCGTAGCGCTTGTCGCTCGCGCTGGTCCCGGCGGTCAGGAAGTAGCCGTTGAAGTTCTCCTCGCCGGTGAGGATCGTGCCCCACGGGGTGGTGCCGCCGGAGCAGTTGCCGACCATGCCGGAGATCGTCGTGCCGGTCGGGTCGTCGACCGTCTTGAGCAGGTCGGAGCCGGCCGCCGGGCCGGTCGCCTTGAAGGTCGTGGTGGCGGTGATCCGGCGGTTCTTGGGGGCGCCCTGGACGTACGTCCACTTCTTGCCCTTGCGGGAGCGCTCCAGCTCCACGATGGAGAAGCCGTGAGCGGCCATGGCGATCTTCACGGCCTCGGTCGGGTCGAGGCTCGGCGGGAACATGATGCCGGCGTTGACGTACTCGTGGTTGTTGCAGAGCAGCGCCTTGGTGCCGGCGCTGTTGGTGACGATGATGTCGAGGTAGTCGGAGTTGTAGCCGAAGGCGAGCTCCTGCTTCGCGGCGGTCTGCGCGGAGGCGTCGAAGGGCTCACCACCGGCCAGGATCGGGTCGCCCCACCGCAGGATCGGCTCCCAGGTGTAGCCGCGCGGGACGACGAGCTCGTCGACCTCCGCGTTCACCGGCGAGATCGGGGCGAAGGGCAGGTTGCCGGGGCGGCCGCTGCCTCGGCCGGCCTGGAGGCCGCCCGAGGCGACCGGACCCGTCACCGCGGCCGCGGCGGTCGGGGAGGTGGCGCCCAGGGCGATCGCCCCCGCGCTGATACCGGCGAACCCGAGCATCTTGCGGCGGCTGAACACCGAACCCGCGATGTCGCGGAAGTACTCGTTCTCGGAGGTGTTGGGCGCGGGCTTGGCGCAAGCGCTGTCGCACTTGAGGGCGCAGGTCACCGCGCTGCGCTTGCCGCGGGTGTGTCCAGCCATAGGAAGCAGGGACAGCATGGAGCGCCGGCCATCGGTGACGGCGGGCGCAGCCTCGTCGCTGCACGAGGGACAGGCGGTGTCGGTCTGGATGTCGCTCAGTTCGGTCACTGCATTTCCGTTCAAGACGCGTTGTGTCAGGTCTCCCAAGAATCGGAAGGGAGGCTATGCGCGGCGAGACAACCGTCCGACCCCTCAATCTGTCGTCCGGGTGAACGGCGAATGACGACTCATCAGGCTCAGATTCGTGTGACGTCAGTAACATTCGCTGCTAGCGAACGGATTTTCGACACCCCGGCGTGCGGATTCTTGGCATGAACCGGTAGCGTTATCCCTACGAGAAACCTGTGAACAGCCCGGGACTATCCCGGCCAAGTGCGACGAGGGGGCTGGACCCTATGGGGCGCGGCCGAGCGAAAGCCAAGCAGACGAAGGTCGCACGCGACCTGAAGTACCGGACCTATGAGACGGACTTCGGGGCCCTTGCGCGCGAACTTCATGGTGATGAAGACACCGGTCAGACGACGGATCAGAAGTCCGATCAGAAGCCGGACGACTACGACGACTGGTCGGACTACGACGCGGGATCCTCGCGCGACTAGGGTTTGTCGACCAACGGTGGCAACGCCTTGGTCGACATCCCCTCAGACCGATCGGCCCCGGGTCGATCGGCTCAGGACAACCTCCCCGTGAGTGCCGTAGCCAGGTAGCCGGCCGCCGTAGGGCGTGCCGTCGAAGGCGACGTGCAACCACTCGTCTCCCACCGGGATCAGAGTGGGCCACGGAAGGTTCGAGACGTACGCCGAGCGGAGTTCTGCGACCTCGTTGAGGTCCAGGTCGAAGATCGGGTAGCGAGCACGGACGTGACGCGGGTTGTCGCGCCCGTCGCTGGCTCCGACGACGACTGTGCCGTCCAGCGGGACGAGCGTGGTTCCCTCGGTGGCCGTCCGGTCGGTTCGCGCTGCCCGCAGGCTGAGCGCGTCCAGGCTCGGCCCGCCGGCGATCACGGGATGGAAGTCGAAGTACTTCTTCGTGCTGACATAGCCGACCAGCCACTCGCCGTCGCGGTGTAGGAGGTGGGGGTCCCAGACCCCGACCGACCTGCTGTGCCGGCTCTCGGCGCGCTCGGCGCTCTCGGTCGGCAGGGCGAGCGGGGTCGAGTCGAGGACGTGCTCGCCTCGGGTCAGGTCCGCGCGCGAGCGTGCGATCGTGACCCCGACCGCGCTCCAGGGCTTGCTGGGGTCGGTCTTGTCCGGGGCCTTGAAACCTCCCCAGGTGCTCGTCGCGACCAGCCACTCGTCGCCGTCGCGCACGAGGTGGGTCGCGTGGTCGCCGTAGACCAGGTCGTCCCGGCGGAAGTAGAGCGCCCCGCGGTGGACGAGGTCGTACGTCACCGGGTCCAGTGCCCACACCGAGGTGTGCGCGGTGGGGAAGAAGCCCGGCCCGGCGCTGGTGGCGGTGAGCAGCAGGGTGCCGTCGTCCTCGCGGAACGGCGAGCCGTCGGCGTACGTCACCACCCGGATGTCGCGCAGGCCGAGCTGCCCGAAGGCGCCGCTGCGTACCTCCTCGGCCGAGCCCTCGTGGCCTGCGGTCAGGCCGGCGAGCCACGACTCCTCGCGCGGCTCGATCCCGACCTCGGTGAGGTCGACCCGTGCTCGGGCCGCCCAGACGCCGTCCTGGTAGGTCATCGCGGTCAGCATCGTCCCGGTCAGCGTCAGCGCGAACCGGGCGACCCCGCGACCGACCCGGCCGTGGCGCCGGCTCGCGTGAGACGTACGCCGCGACCCGGTCGTCACCGTCAGCGACACTCGCCGCCCGTCGTAGCTCCCGGTGAGCACGTCCCCGCCCGAGGTGAAGCTGAGCGAGACCGGGCCGTCACAGGCCGCCTCGATCGCGGCGTTGGCCGCGGGCCGGGAGAAGGTGCTGGACTCGATCGTGATCGTGACGGGGCGCTGGCGACGTACGACCTTGAATTCGGGGAACATCGGCTCCAGTCTTCCGGGCGCGTGGGCACCGACCTAACGCAGCCCCCGGACATAGGCGGTGGCCCGCCGCAGGTCGTGGAGCCGCGCCTCCCAGGTGATGCCGAGGAAGAGCAGCAGGAGCCCGGCCGCACCGAGCACCCACCACTGCTGCAGCGACTCCGCCGACGGCATCTGGGCCAGGGCCAGGACGGAGGCGACCAGGGCGCCACCGACCAGGGGTGCCGCCCAGCGCAGCAGGGCGCCGCCGATGATGAAGGCCAGGCAGGCGAGGCCGAGCACGGCGGTCCGCATCGAGACCGGGTCCTGGAGGGCCGCCGGGACGGACGGGATGAGCGCGAGGAAGACGCCCGGCCCGAGCACCGGCAGCGAGGCGACCTCCCGGTCGAGTCGGAGCTTGACCACGCCGAAGACGACCAGCGCGATCGCGGGTGGCAGCGTGTAGTACTCCCAGGTCGTGACCGAGGTGTCGGCCAGTCGGATCCACAGCGCGATGGTGGCCAGGCCGGCGCCGACCCACCCCAGCCAGCGACGCTCGTGATGGGCGATCGCGTGCGCGGAGACGGCGGCGGCGGCGAGGATCAGCAGGATGCTGAGCCAGGGGAGATCGACTCCGCGAGAACCGACCGCGGTCGGCCCGTCCGGGGTCAGGACGATCGTGGGACCGAGGCTGACCGTGCCGACGACGATCGAGACGACCGCGGCGACCGCGGCGGTGATCTCGGCCGAGGGCAGCAGCCGGAAGATGGTGACGGCGGTCAGGATGACGATGATCCCGGCAGCGGCGTACGGCTCGGGGATGTCGTTGACGCCGGCGAACATCCAGCAGAACGCGGTCAGCGTGACGATCCAGTAGGGAGCAGTGACGGCCTTGGTCTGCAGCTCCTGGCTGAGCCGGTCCACGGCGACCGCCGCGACGGTGAGCACTCCGGCCACCACCAGCGCCAGGAGCTCGTTGGTGAAGGCGGCGCCGAGCGATCCGAGGCCGAGCAGACCGGCGACCGTGAGCCGTGGCCCGGACTGCTGCGGATCGTGACGCAGGATCGTCGCGATGCACATGACCCCGGCGATCAGCAGCAGGATCGCCAGCCAGTCGGTGTCGAGCGCCCAGGCCTCGCCGAAGGAACCCAGCACGATCGACACCGCGGCGCCGGTGGCGGCCGCCGCCTCGATGGCGGGGCTGCGGCGTACGAGCACGATGACGCCCATCGCCATGACGACCACCACCGCGGTGTAGGGATGCTCGATGTCGGCCAACCGGGCCGCCTGCCACACGGCAGCGGTCAGGGCGAGGATCCAGTAGGCGGTCGCGACCTCCCGGGTCGTGCCGGACTGGACGCGGTCGACGATGAGGCCGAGGGCGGTGAGGATGAGGGTCACGGACAGTGCGAGCACGTCGCCGGAGAGGACCGCGGCCGTGGCCGCGCCGAGGCCGACGGTGCCGGCCACGGCCAGCGCGGGAGGCTGGCGGTGGTGCAGGCCGATGGCCGCGGCGAGGATGGTGGCGATGGTCAGCAGGACCGCCGCCCAGGTGACGTCGACCGCGCCGATCCCGATCGAGATCGCGGCGCAGGCCACGGCCGCCCACCAGCCCGACCCCCGGAAGCGGAAGAGCGTGATCAGGCCGAGGACCGTGACGATCACGCAGGCGGCCCACTGTCGCTCGACGTCGATCAGCGGGGCGAGCGACCACAGGCCGAGGGTGAGCGTCACCACCGAGTAGCTGGCGGTGACCTCACGATCGGCGCCGAGCAGACCCTGACCCGCGTACGCGGCCACCGCCGCCAGTGCGAGTGCGACGACCACGGTGAGCAGGTCGCTGGGCAGGGCCGCGGCGAGCGCGACCAGCCCGAAGATGCCGGCGGCCAGGAGCCGCGGCCACCGCTCCGCCCACCAGGCCAGCGCGACGGCGACACCGAGCAGCAGCAGCGCCGGGAACAGCAGCGGGGCGCCGTAGCAGGCGGCCGTGATCGCGAGCCCGGCGAGGCCGCCGGAGAAGAGGATCCAGCCGATGGTCGGCCGGTAGGTGCGGAACGCGGGCGGGTTGATCCGGAAGAACCAGGCGGTGCCGAGAGCGAAGATCGCGGCCTCCGCGGGCAGGGTCAGCCAGCCGGGCAGCAACGGCTCCGGACCGGTGACCGGGGAGAACGCCGACTCGGTCCAGGGCACGGCCGCGAGCCGGACGGCGGCCGAGACCGCCAGGATGAGGACGGTGATGCCCAGGCCCACGGCGTACGGCGTCAACGCGGCGGCGGCCCAGCGCCAGGGCCGGGGGAGCGCGACGAGCGCGCCGGCGGCGACCAGGGTGACCACCACGGCCACGACCGTCAGGGTGACCGCGCCGTCGTCGAGAGCGGGCTGGGTGAAGGTGTAGGCGGCGATCAGGAGAGACACCCCGACCATCGCGACCTTGGCGTCCTTGGGCAGCGGGAACAGCAGCGCCACGACCGTCAGCAGCGCGGCGGCGCCGAGCAGCAGCGGCAGGGTGCCACCGCGCAGCAGCTCGGAACCGGTCAGCGCGGGATCTGCCAGGCCGCGGACGAGCAGCATCAACCAGAAGCCGGCCATCACGACCATCGCGCCGATTGTCAGCGCCTGCAGGTCGGTCTTGCTCGCCACGATCACCACGACGAGGGCGATGACCGCTGCGACCAGCGGGAACCAGATGAGGTCGGAGATGAGCTCGAGACCGATCAGGGCGGTGAGTACGCCGGCGGCGGCCGCCACCTGTGGCCCGATCACCGCGGTGAGCTTCTCGCTGCGCGCGCCGATCAGGGACATCGCGGTGCCGGCCAGGAAGACGACCACACCGACGATGACCAGGAAGCCACGGTCCCAGGCGACTCCGTCGAGCCAACCGGCGTACTTCATCCCGGCCACGTCCAGGGCGAGCAGACCCAGCGCGAGTGTCCAGACTCCTTCGGTGCCGGCCCGTAGCTCGAGATGCATCAGCAACGCGCCGCCGATCGTGAAGAGCGCGGTGAAGACGACCAGCATCGTGGTACGGCCGCCGACGCCCATCGTGGCCCAGGCGACCGCGAGGAAGATGACGCCGGCGACCAGCAGGAAGAGCACGCCGACGCCGACCAGGATCAGCGGCACCGTGATCGGCGCCCGCCGGGCGACCGGAGCACCCGGGAACGGCGCCGGTCCGGCCATGGCGGTCGCTGCTGGGGCGGGGGCCGGGGGCGGGGGCGGGAGGGGTGCGGCCTCGGGCTCGGGCAGGATCAGCGGCGGCGCCGCGGGAGGCGCGGAGACCGGCAAAGGAGCGGGCGGCGGGGTCCGTCGCGCGGCTCGGCTCGCCTCCTCCCGGATCGAGCGCAACCGGGTCATGAGTACGTCGGCCCGCAGCAGGGTGCCGTAGAGCTCCTGCGCGACAGCGTTCTCCAGTGGCAGCCCACAGTGCGGGCAGGGGCTGGTACCGGGCTCGAAGGCCTCCCGGCAGTCGGGGCAGCGACCAGGATCGGCGTACTTCACAGCCAACCATCCTTGCGTAGTTCCGCCGATGCGCGTGCGGGAAACGCAGGGTGTGCGCTGAGACTTGATCCAGAATGACAACCGGCTTCGACCCATAACTGCAGGTCGAAGCCGGTTGTTGCTTGTGGGCAGGGGCGGGGTCGAACCGCCGACCTATCACTTTTCAGGCGATCGCTCGTACCAACTGAGCTACCTGCCCAAGCGAGATGAAACATTACCGGAAGCGCCCGCGACGTTCCGAATCGGGACCCGATACCGGACGTACGGCCTCGCTTTGGCGGCCTCGGACGCAGACCTCTAGGATGTCCCGGCAGGCCCCCTTCGTCTAGCGGCCCAGGACCCCGCCCTTTCACGGCGGTAGCGCCGGTTCGAATCCGGTAGGGGGTACACAGTCTTTCCATGACCCGAGTCTCGCCGCGCGAGCACCCGGCCGGCATCCGCACGGATACTCATATCCAGGACGTACGGGGTCGCGCGGATGCGACACTTCCGACTGTGAGTGCGTGGACGTCGCCAGCGGCGATCGAGGTCGAGAGCCGGCTCTTCCGAGCGCTGGCGGTGTTGCGTGTGGTCGTGCTGATCAACGCGCTCGGGCTGACGATCTACCGCGCCGCGAACTTCGACCCGCCCGCGGCCGCGCTGGTCTGCGCGCTCGTCATGGTGGGGTGGACCGTCTTCGCGCTCTGGGCGTACGCAGCACCTGCCCGCCGCACGGCGGTGCTCGTCGGTGCCGACCTGGCGGTCGCGCTCGGGCTCCTGCTCGTGACCCCGCTGGTGAAGGGGCCGGGGTTCCAGGCGAGCGTGCCGGGGTTCTGGGTGAGCGGCGCGCTGCTCGCGTGCGCGATCCACTACCGCTGGATCGGCGGGCTGCTGGCCGGGGTGGCCCTGGCGGCCGTCGATCTGGCGCAGCGTCAGGAGATCGACCAGGCGATCTACGGAAACGCGTTCCTGCTGCTCATCGGGGGCCCGGTGGTCGGCTACATGTGCGAGTCGGTGCAGCGGATGGCGCTGGAGCGGGACGAGGCCCAGCGTGCGGCCGCGCGGGCCGAGGAGCGGGCCCGGCTCGCCCGGGCGGTCCACGACGGGGTGCTCCAGGTCCTCGCCCTGGTCCAGCGCCGCGGCGGTGAGCTGGGTGGTGACGCCGCCGAGCTCGGCAGGCTGGCGGGGGAGCAGGAGCGAGAGCTGCGAGCGCTGATCCGTGGCGAGCAGCCCGGCCAGGGCCCGGCCGCCGGGATGAGAGATCTCGCCGTGGCTCTCGCCGAGCTCGAGACCGGCACCGTGACCGTGTCCGGACCCGCGACCGCCGTCGAGATGCCCGCCCGCCAGGCCGAGGAGATCGTCGCCGCGACTCGTGCGGCCCTGGACAACGTACGCCGTCACGTCGGTGAGGACGCCCGTGCCTGGGTGCTCCTGCAGGCCTTTCCCGACCATGTCGAGGTCTCGGTGCGTGACGACGGGCCAGGCATCGCGGAGGGCCGGGTCATCGAGGCCGGGGAGCAGGGCAGGCTCGGCATCAGCGAGTCGATCCGTGGCCGGATCGAGGACCTCGGCGGCAAGGCAGAACTGATCACCGGAGCAACCGGGACCGAGTGGGAGCTCACGGTCCCCCGAACAGGAGTGCACGCATGAGCAGAGTGATGGTTGTCGATGACCACCCGATGTGGCGCGACGCGGTCGAGCGCGACCTGACCGGTGCGGGCTTCGAGGTCGTGGCCACAGCCAGCACCGGCCGCGAGGCGATCACCCGGTTCGCCGCAACCCGGCCGGAGGTGGTGGTGCTCGACCTGCAGATCCCCGAGCCCGACGGCGTCCAGGTCACCACCGAGATCATCTCGCTGCACCCGGCGGCGAAGGTCCTCATCCTCTCCGCCTCCGGCGAGCAGAACGACGTGCTCGCGGCGGTCAAGGCCGGCGCGACCGGCTACCTGGTCAAGTCCGCCTCGCGCGACGAGCTCCTGGAGGCCGTACGCCGCGTCGCCGCCGGGGACCCGGTCTTCACCCCCGGCCTCGCCGGCCTCGTCCTGGGCGAGTTCCAGCACAGCGCCGCCACCGAGGTGCGGGGCGACAAGCCCACGCTCACCGACCGCGAGACCGAGATCCTCAAGCTCGTCGCCAAGGGTCTGAGCTACCGCCAGATCGCCGACCGCCTCGTGCTCTCCCACCGCACGGTCCAGAACCACGTACAGAACACCCTGCGCAAGCTCCAGATGCACAACCGCGTCGAGCTCACCCGCTACGCCATCGAGCAGGGCCTGGACGCCGACTGACCCCGTCCCAAATAGGCGGAGCAGCGCTCGGCATAGGAGAGAATCGAAGGGTGGTCTCGCTTCTCTACCTTCACGGCGTCGGCAACGGCGACCCCCGCGACGCCTGGCGCCGCGCGCTGGACAGCTCGCTGCAGGACGCCGGCTACCCGGGGCTCGACGAGGTCGAGGTGATCGCCCCGAAGTACCCCGACGTGCTGCGCACCGACGACGGCGACAAGACCATCAAGATCCCGCCGGTCACCGCGCCGAGGCTGAGCGCCGCCGACCAGCGGTACGTACGCCGCCGGGTCGAGCGCGCGACCGCGGAGCTCGAGACGATCCTCGGCGAACCCGTGCCCGCCTCGCCCGTCGGTGTCACCGACTCGCTGGCACCGATCGTGCTGCGCGTGCTCCGCCAGGCCCACAACTACGTGACCAAGCCCGGCATCCGGGCACGGACGCTGCGCATCGTGCTCGACGAGCTGCCCGAGGAGGGCGAGATCGTCATCGTCGGCCACAGCCTCGGTTCGATCATCGCGATCGACCTGCTCCGCCGGCTCCCGCCGAAGCTGACGGTCACCGGACTGGTGACGATAGGCAGCCCGGCCGCCCACCCGAACCTCCACGAGGACTCCGACCGGCTGGAGATGAAGGCGCCCGTCGACCACGTCGGCTGGTGGGTCAACGTCTGGAGCAACGGGGACGCGGTGACCGGCCTGCGCGGCATCTGGCGCCACTTCCCCTGGGCCCTCGACCTCCAGGTCGGGCTCGGCCTCGACCACCGCACCACGACCTACCTCCGCTCCAAGCCGGTCGCCAATGCGATCGGCCGCGGCCTGTTCGGCTCGCTCACCAAGGAGGTCGCGGTCGTCGAGGGCACCCCCGACGTCGCCCTGAACTCCCTCGAGGTGCGCCTGGCGCTGTGGCTCGCCTACGCCCAGTTCCTCCGCGACCACCTCAAGGGCGCCACCCAGGAACGCTTCGGCGCCGCCCTGCGCGTCGTCCAGCACGAGGTCCTGGAACGGCTGATCGAGAACTACCAGGCCGATGACGTTCGCATCCCCCAACAGCTCCTCGACCTGCGCGTCTCACCGACGGTGCACTTCTCCGAGGGCCTCGGCGACCGGGACCTACCGCGGCCCAAGCCGCTGACCCAGCTCTCCAAGGAGGAAGCCGTCCTCGCCCTGGTGGCGCTGGCGACCGCCAACCCGGTGCGGCCCTACGAGATCGACGTCCCCGATGACGTACGCCGCCAGGCCTTCCACGACCTGACGGTCTGGATGGGGCTCGGGGGAGGGCTCGGCGAGAACCTCCACATCGCGATGCAGTCCGCCTCGAAGGCCGTCTACCCGGTCGACCAGTGGAAGCTGTGGGTCGGCATCGGGATCGGCGCCGCCGTGCTGGTCGCCGGACCGATCGGGCTCGCCCTCGCCACCCCCGCCGGGCTCGCCGGGGGAGCGGCGATCATCGGTGCGCTCTCCGCCTTCGGCCCCGGCGGGATGGTCGGCGGACTCGTCACCGCCGGCGCGATCACCACCACCGGCGCCGGCACGATCGCCGCCACCCTCGTCTCCAGCTCGTCCACCGCCGAGGACGTCGAGGTCACCGTCATCCAGCTCCTCACCGCCGCGATCCTGCGCTCCCGCGAAGGTCTCGAGCAGGACCTCGGGGTCTGGCTCGCGATGTCCGAGATCCAGCGTCAGACCGGGCGCGAGGTCGCCCGGCTCGCGGCCTACAGCGACGACAAGGCCCCCGGTGTCGAGGCCCTCCGGCGCAAGGCTCGTGCCGCCGAACGCGCCATGGCCTACATGGTCAAGAACCGGCTCGTGGAGGGCCTCACCGACGAGGAACCCAAGGGCGAGGAGCCCTTCGAGGAGTAGGACGCCTCCCCGATTGTGAATCCCCCGCACCCATGGGCTATGTTTTTCCCGTTGCCGCAGACAGCGGAAACAACAAGGCCCTGTAGCGCAGTTGGTTAGCGCGCCGCCCTGTCACGGCGGAGGTCGCGAGTTCAAGTCTCGTCAGGGTCGCTCGAAACGAAGACGACGTGTGGCTGCAAAGCAGCCCACGTCGTTTCTCGATTTATATGGCGCGCTCCGCGCGCGGCGGGGGATATCCCCTGCACCCCCTTAGTTGCTCGGGGTGAATGTTTCTCGTTGGGGGTCGTGATCGGCGAGCTCGTTCGGCCGCTGGTCGAGCCGCCGGAGCCGCTAGGCGGAGGCGTGTCGAGACCAACACGGTTCTTGGCGCGCTCGATCGGCTCGCCGTTTGCCCCTGTTTGCTGTGGCTGGAGGGTCTTGTTTCCGTTGGTGTGACTCGTGGGTCGGGTGTGGTTCTGGGAGGGCGGGACACGCCGGGCTGTGGCGAGCGCGGGGGGCTTCGAGCGTGGGAGGGTGGTCGTCCTGCTTCGGCAGGAGTCTCGGGCCGGAGATCCCTCGATCTCACCCCCGGTTCGGGCCGTTCGACCGTGTGGGATATAAGCCGATTTGGCGGTAACGTGCGGGCTGCTGTTCTCTCGTGAGAGGATTCTGCCGCTTGTGTCGACGTCGCAGTTCGGCAGGGCACGGGGGAACGACTCAGACGTTCGGTACTCAGGAGGCAACACCACCATGTCGTCGTACTACCCGCATCGGCCGCCCCATGCGGCGAGTGCGGACGAGCTTGCGTCACGGATGCAGACGAACGGTGCCTACCGCACCCCAGCCGCGCCCGCGCAGCAGCAGCCCCCCGCCCTTGGTTGGGACCAGCGTCCGCAGCAGTCCCAGGCCCAGCCTCAGTACCAGGAGCCGGCGATCCAGCAGCCGGCCGTGATGGCGCAGACGACCGGAACGCACTGGCCGCAGTTCGTCAACAACAACCGCCTCATCGGTGCGCTCGTCGCCGGTTTCGGTGCGACCCAGCTCGCCACGATGTTCGGCTACTGGATCTACGGCCTGGGCATCATGGACGGCCCGCTGGACTTCGCGTTCTTCAACGGCGTCATCCTGACCCCGAACGCCACCGCCAACGAGGCCGGCTTCGCCGTCTCGCAGTGGTTCGCCGGTATGGGCTTCCACTACTTCAACGGCATGGTCTTCGCGCTCGCCTACGCTCTGGTGATCTTCCCGTGGCTCGGCAAGACCCACACCACCTCGAGCAACCTCGCGCGCTCGCTCGGCATGGGTATGTTCCTCGCCACCGCTTCCTGCGGTTGGTGGATCCCGGCCCTGCACCCGGAGGACGTCATCGGCATCGACCCGGGCTTCTTCTCGATCAACCTCGGGTGGGGCACCGTCCTGGGTGTCTACCTGTGGCACCTCGTCTGGGCGGTCGCCCTCGGCCTGTTCTTCAACCCGCAGGACTGAGCCACAGCAAACACGAGAGCCCCAGCCGATCGGCTGGGGCTCTCGTCGTATGTAGAAGCAGATCCGTACGCAGCGTCCGACTACTCGGGCCAGGCGTCGAAGACCTGGCCACCGTTGGTGGTCAGGTGGTTGTGCAGCTGCTCGCCGGCAGCGGCGTCGCGCAGCGTACGAAGCACGAGGCGGCGTCCGTCGGACGGGTTGGCCGTCGGCGGTCCCGGGGTCAGGGCCATGGTCTCGGTGACCCGCTCGGCCAGCAGTCGCAGGTGGCTGCGCTCGCCACCGGCGTAGATGACGTGGGTCTGCTCCAGCGGGGAGGCCCACAGGATGTTGCCCTCGACGACGATCAGGCGTGACTCGGTGGCCATCACCTTCATCTCGACGTCGGTCATGTTCTGGATCATGTCGGCGCCGGCGAGGATCGACTCGCCCTCGCGCAGGAAGGCGGGGAGCGCGCGGGCGAGGTTGGCCTCGACCATCGCGGCCTCCTCACGGGCACGCTGCTGGGCCGCCTGCTGACCGGCGTACGGGCCACTGCCGACGGCACGCTGAGTGCCCGTGTTCGGGGCCTGGCCGTAGGAGCCGGTGTTGGTGCCGTACGCGCCCTGGTTGGGGTAGTAGGAGCCCGTGTTCGGGCCCGGGTAGGAGCCCGGGTTCGGGTAGGACCCCGGGGCCGGAGCGACACCGTAGTTCGGCGGAGCGGTCTGGCCGTAGGGAGTGCCGCCGTACTCGCCACCCCAGCTGGTGTCGACGTTCACCTGCGCGCCGGCGGCGCGCGCGGCGTAGTCGAGAGTCGGGAAGAAGTCGTGGAAGGCGTCCTTGTCCCGGATCTTCATCGTCGTGGAGTAGGACGATCCCGGGACCAGCGCCTCGATGATGAAGTCGCCCAGGCTGGGCGGCGGAGGAACGCCGATGAAGGTGAGTACGGCCAGGTTGACGGAGAAGACGCGCTCGTGGAACTCGAACATCACCCGGCGGTCGGTCAAAAAGGCGTGACCCGAGGCATTCCCCTCGTGGGGAAACTTGACCGCGACCCGGGCCCACTGGACCTCACCGGGCTGCAACAGGGACTTCACCAGGAGCCAGTCGCGGGTCTCCGAGGCGATGGCTCGACTGTTGGGATCATGCGCCATCCGTCGGTGGAAATCCTCCACGGGTCGGTGGCCTACGGTGATGGACGCCGAGGCCCTTCTCATTGAGCGCATGTTCGCAAACCCTAGCCCTTACTCCCTCTAGTGTGGACAGTTTGTACCAGCAGGGTCGCGATGTTGTGGAATCCCCTGATGTAGATGACACCTCAACTCTGCGTGACCGATTCAAGCACCTGCCTATTGACAGAAAACTGACAGGCCATCCGACCACCCTCTTCGGTGGGTATCCCTGACGACGGGGATCAGCGAGGGGATGGGGCTGTGATGACTGGTTCGCCTGTGGCGACGGCAAGAGAGACGACCGGCGTGCACTGGAGCGAGCTGCCGTGCGCCATCGAGGACGGAGATCTGTGGTTCGCCGCGACCAGCGCCGACGCGGACCGCGCCAAGGAGCTGTGTCGTACGTGTCCGCTGCAGCGTTCCTGCCTGCAGGGCGCGATCGCCCGGCAGGAGCCGCACGGCGTGTGGGGTGGTGAGGTCTTCTACGAGGGAATCGTCGTCGCGCGCAAGCGCACCCGCGGCCGCCCGCGCAACGGAGAGCTCCGCCAGCGGGACCTGGAGCGCCAGGCTCGCGCAAACCTTCGGAAAAATACTTCCGAAGCAGTTGCATAGCGGTAACTGTCACCCGGCAGAATGTCCTCTGTGGGGACTGAGACAAGCCCAGAGCGCTTCAACGAACTCGTGGACCAGGCACTCGACGCCATCCCGGACGAGCTGGCCGCCCAGGTGCACAACCTCGTCGTGCTCGTCGAGGAGTGGCCGCCCGAGGGCGAGCCCCAAGACACCCTCGGTCTCTACGACGGCGTCGCGCTGACCGACCGCAACGACCTCTACGGCCTCACGCTGCCGGACCGGATCTTCATCTTCCGCCAGCCTCTTCAGCGGATGTGCGAGGACGAGGTCGACCTGGCCGCCGAGATCCGCATCACCGTCGTCCACGAGATCGCCCACCACTTCGGCATCGACGACGAGAAGCTCCACCAGCTCGGCTGGGCCTAGAGGGTCGATCCGATCAGCCAGCCGAGGCTGACCGCGGCGGTCCCGACGGCGAGGGAGCCGAGGACGTTCAGCGCGGCCGATCGCCACTGCCCGTTCTCGGCCAGGCGGACGGTCTCGTAGGAGAACGTCGAGAACGTCGTCAGGGCCCCGCAGAAGCCGGTGCCGACCAGGGTGAGCACCCACCCGGGGAGTACGCCGCTCGCGGCCGCCCCGGCGAGCAGGCCGAGCACCAGCGAGCCGACGGCGTTGACCACCATCGTCCCCCACGGGAAGTCCGCGCCGGTCCGCTCCCGGACGTAGAGGTCGGTCAGGTAGCGCGCCGGAGCGCCGATCGCGCCGCCGAGCAGGACCAGGAGCGCGGTCACCGGTCCTCCTCTCGTGTTTGACTGGGGGAGGGGTCGGGATCGAGGTCGGGGTCGATGCCGTCGACCACGACCTCGCGGCCGCTGTCGAGCACGACCACCCGGCCGAGCGTCAGCCCGAGCCAGGCGGCGCCGATCCCGGCGATCACCGAGGCGAGCAGGTAGAACATCGCGAGTGCGGGCGCGTGCCCGCCCAGGACGTACGTCTCGAGCTCGTAGGTCGAGAACGTGGTGTAGCCGCCGAGCACGCCGACCCCGAGGAACGGGCGCAGGTAGCGGCCCCAGAACGGGACGGTGGACCACGGGCCCAGGACGAAGGCCATCAGCGCGCCCAGCAGGAGGCAGCCGGAGACGTTGGTCAGGAAGGTCGCCCACGGCCAGGAGTGGCCACCGTGTGGGAGGACGGTGGTGAGGCCCCAGCGAGCCAGCGAGCCGAGCGCTCCGCCGGCGGCGATGGGGGCGAGCAGGTCGCCATGCTCACGCAGCACGCGGACAGCGTACGGGTTCTAGTGCGCGTGGCCGGTCATGTGGGCCGCGCTCCACCTGGTGGGGCGGCCGCCGGCGGCCTGGGTGAGGTATTCGCCGAGGAACCAGCGCTGGAAGGTGACCTGCTCGGGCGAGCGGGCCAGGACCAGCAGTCGCTCCTGGCGGCAGAACTCGTCGATGAGGTCGAGCATGTCGAGGAAGCGGCGCATCGTCTCGGCCGCGGACCGCGGCATGCGTACGTGCAGGTCCGCCGTCTCCCGGTCACGGACCCCGGAGAGCTGGCCGTGGCCGAGGCCGTCGAGGAGCTGGCGCTCCAGCGAGCCGAACAGCGCCGAGAGGCTGGCGGCGAGCGGGTAGTCGTTGGCATGGGCGAGCGAGAGGAGGCGTACTTCGCGCCGCAGCTCCCGGAAGTGATACTGGAAGCCCTTGTAGAGCGCGAGGGGTACGCCGAGGATGCTGACCTCGACCGCCTCGGAGCCGAGGCGCTCGGGCTTCGGTGGCGCGCCGGGAGGCCCGGTGATCACGCCCTCGACGCCGTCGCCCTCGTCGATCTCGGCCGCGGGGGTGAACCAGACGGTCTTGCCGGACGCGTCGATGTCGGCGCCCCAGGCCTCCGAGACGCTGGCCACGATCGAGAGGCCGCGACCGACGGTCAGCAGGACCTCGTCCTCGTCGTCGAGGGCGAGCGGGACCGGCAGCAGGGGCGGCTCGGTCGAGGCGTCCCGGATCTCGACACGGGGGTGGTCGACGGTGCCGCGCATCCGGATCGTGACCGGGGCGGTGCCGTGGAACAGCGCGTTGGAGACCAGCTCGGAGACGCCGAACTCAGCGCAGTCCACGAGGTCGGTGCGCTCGATCTCCTCGCAGGCCGACCGGACCCAGACACGGGCGTCCTGGACGGCGCGGGAACCGGTGCGGAGCAGGAGAGCTGGCCGGCTCAACGGCATGTTCTCCTCCTCCGATCTCGCGGGTCGGGATACACACGTTTTGCTGTGTGCTGTTCGTTGCAAGAATTTTCCGCACTTGAAGGTGTCTGATCCGGGCCATGGACGACTAGGGCACAAGGTCCCGGTCGCCCTCACAGATTAAAGTCAAGGGGTTTCGACTCGGTAACGACACGCGGTGGGACGCATGCACGAGGTCTGTCCGGCGAGTGTGACGAAGTAGTCGCGCCCTGGAATGAACAGATCCGCCGGAATGGTTCAGAATAGTGAGTGGAACGTTCAAAACGTCTCGTGTCGAGGTAGGGGATTAGGCAATGTCAGCGGACCAGGCAAAGCACCGGGTCGTCATCATCGGGTCCGGCTTCGGGGGACTCTTCTCCGCGAAGGCGTTCAAGGGCCGCGACGACGTCGAGGTGACCGTGATCGCGAAGACTTCGCATCACCTGTTCCAGCCGCTGCTCTACCAGGTGGCGACCGGGATCCTCTCGCAGGGCGAGATCGCCCCGCCGACCCGCGACATCCTGCACCGGCAGAAGAACGCCACCGTCCTGCTCGGCGAGGTCAACGAGATCGACGCCGAGGCCAAGACGGTCAAGGCGAGCATGCTCAACCAGCAGATCGAGGTTCCGTACGACTCGCTGATCGTCGCCGCCGGCGCCGGCCAGTCCTACTTCGGCAACGACCAGTTCGCCGAGTTCGCGCCGGGCATGAAGTCGATCGACGACGCGCTCGAGCTGCGTGGCCGCATCTTCGGTGCCTTCGAGATCGCCGAGCTGACCGCCTCGCGCGGCGAGCCGATCGGTGACCTGCTCACCTTCGTCGTCGTCGGTGCCGGCCCGACCGGTGTGGAGATGGCCGGCCAGATCGCCGAGCTGTCCCGCCGGGTGCTGAAGAAGGACTTCACCCACATCCAGTCCGAGAAGGCCCGAGTGGTCCTGGTCGACGCAGCGCCGCAGGTGCTGCCGCCGTTCGGCGAGAAGCTCGGTGCCAAGGCGGAGAAGGCGCTGGAGGCGGCCGGTGTCGAGGTCGTCCTCGGCGCGATGGTCACCCATGTCGACGAGTTCGGCATCGAGATGAAGTTCAAGGACGGCAAGACCCAGCGGATCGGCTCGATCGCGAAGATCTGGGCTGCCGGTGTGCAGGCCTCCTCCCTGGGCAAGACGCTCTCGGAGCAGACCGGTGCCGAGCTCGACCGTGCCGGCCGGATCTCGGTCAACCCCGACCTGACCCTGCCGGGCCACCCTGAGATCTTCGTGGTCGGCGACATGATCAACCTGGACCACCTGCCCGGTGTCGCCCAGGTCGCGATCCAGGGTGGCAAGCACTCTGCCAAGACCATCAAGGCCCGCCTGAAGAACAAGCCGGAGCCCGGCAACTTCAAGTACTTCGACAAGGGCTCGATGGCCACCATCTCGCGCTTCAACGCGGTGCTGATGATGGGCAACTTCAGGCTCACCGGCATCCTCGCCTGGTTCGGCTGGCTGGTGGTGCACCTGGCCTACATGACCGGATTCCGCAACCGGCTCACCGCGACCCTGCACTGGATGATGTCCTTCATCGGCAAGGACCGCTCCGAGCGGACCACCACCATGCAGCAGATCTTCGCCCGTGAGGCGCTCGAACGCGTCCCGGGAGGTATGGCTGCCCTGATCGACGACCCGACCGAGGTCGCTCTGCAGGTCGAGCGCCGCCGCAAGGAGCTCGAGGACCAGGCTGCCGAGGAGTCGCGCCTGGCCGACTCCCACAGCGCCTCCTAGTCGCTGCTTCCCGACCGACCCGCCGCAGATCTTGTCTGCGGCGGGTCGCTCCATTTCCGGGATCCGGGATCGGTGCTTGCTATTGTTCGCGGACACGGTGTCTCATGTAAGTGCTGGTGAGATGCCCGCGATCGGAGGAGGAAGCGTGAACCAGGTGACCACACGGCTTGTCGAGACCACCGACGGGCTGGAGCTCGCGGTCCACGAGCAGGGTCCTGCCGGTGCGGAGACCGTGGTGCTCGTCCATGGCTACCCCGACAACCACTCCGTCTGGGACGGGGTCGCCAAGGTGCTCGCCGAGCGCTTCCACGTCGTCGCCTATGACGTACGCGGCACGGGTGGGTCGGGGGTTCCCGACTCGACCGCCGGCTACCGGCTGGCGCAGCTCTCCGCGGACTTCAAGGCGGTCATCGATGCCGTCTCGCCCGACGCGCCGGTGCACGTCGCGGCGCACGACTGGGGCTCGATCCAGACCTGGGAGTCGGTGACCGACCCGGCGCTGCGCAGCCGGATCGCGACGTACGTCTCGATCTCGGGGCCCGATCTGGGGATGGCGACCACCTGGCTGCGCGAGCGGACCCACCTGGGCAGCTCGCTGCGGCAGCTGGCCCACTCCTGGTACGTCTTCGCCTTCCAGCTGCCGCTGCTGCCCGAGGCGATGGTGCGCTCGGGACTGCTCGCCCGGTTCGTCGGCGGCGAGCCACGGCCGACGAAGGACCAGGTCAACGGGGTCGAGCTCTACCGGGCGAACTTCCTCGGCAAGCTGCTCCGTCCGGAGCCGCGGTCGACGCAGGTGCCGGTCCTGGTGCTCGCCCCGCGCGGCGACGACTACGTGACGGTGCCGCTGCAGACCGAGGCGCCCCGGGCGTACGCGACGTCCCTGGTCACCCAGGTCATCGACGGCGGTCACTGGGTGGTGGCCGCGGATCCGGAGCTGGTCGCGGGCGAGATCCGGGCCTTCATCGAGAAGGAAGGTGGGCGATGAGCGAGCGTCAGCGAGCGATCATCGGAACTTTCATCGGGCCGCGTCCGTATTCTGGCGCTGGCGCTACGGAGGTGGCCCGATGAGCAAGCAGGTGAAGGAGACCAAGCGCGGGCATGAGCCGGCCAAGGTGGCGCTCCACCCGCGGAACGTGAAGTTCGACTGGAGCAAGCTGCCGCTGGTGTGGATCCCGGGGGAGGTCTTCGCCTCGCACTACGTCAACGTGCTGCATCTGCTGCTGCCCGAGGGCGAGCGGTGGTTCGTCAAGGTGTTCTCCGAGATCCTGCCGCTGATCGAGGACGACCAGCTGCGCGAGGACGTGATCGGCTTCATCGGCCAGGAGGGCGTGCACGCCGCCGCCCACCAGGAGGTGCAGGACTACTTCACCGACAACGGCCTCGACGTACGTCCGTTCGCGGCCGAGATCGAGGCGCTGTTCCGCAAGATCCTGGGTGACCGTGACCTGACCGGTCGGGCCAAGGAGGAGTGGCTGATCGAGCGGGCCGCGATCATCGCGGGGCTCGAGCACCTCACCGCCGTGCTCGGCAACTGGGTGCTCAACTCGCCCGCGCTCGACGCGGCCGGCGCCGACGAGACGATGCTCGACCTGCTGCGCTGGCACGGCGCCGAGGAGGTCGAGCACCGCAACGTGGCCTACGACGTCTTCCAGCACGTCGACGGGCGCTACAGCCGCCGGGTCCGCTCCTACCTGCTCGGCGGCACCGCGCTGCTCGTGCTGTGGTGGCGAGGCGCCGGCTACCTGATGAAGAACGACCCGACCGAGTCGGACCCGGCGAAGCGACCCAAGGCGGGCCTGATCAAGCTGATCGACGCCGAGCGTCGCGGGCTGGTGCCGGGGGTCGTACGCATCGGATGGGCGACCTGGAAGTTCTTCCTGCCCAACTACGACCCGTCGGCGGAGGGCTCGACCGCGCAGGCGGTGAGCTACCTGGCCAAGTCGCCGGCGGCGCTGCGGGCCGACGCCATCGCGGAGAGGCAGATCGCGGAGTCGCAGATCGCGGAGGGCCAGTGAGCGAGCGTCAGCGAGCGAACCGACAGGGCATCACGCGACCGCGTCCGTATCCTGGCGCTTGCGCTACGGAGGTGGGTGCGTGACCAAGCCCGCGCACTACGCGGTCCCGGACATCCCCGACTCGCGGCTCTACCGGGGCTTCGAGGCGGTCGTCGGAGGCTACTGGACCAAGGCGGCCTACCGCTCCTGGCGGCGTCGCAAGCCGCTCGGCCGGATCGACCGGGATCTGCACGTACGCGTCAGCCGGATCGACGCGGAGGGTCTCGACGTCCGGGCGATCTGGTTCGAGCGTGAGGACGGAGCCGAGCTGCCGGCCTGGGACCCGGGCGCGCACGTCGACGTGGTTCTGCCGAGCGGCAGGCTGCGGCAGTACTCGCTCAACTCCGACCCCGACGACCTCTCCGCCTACCGGATCAGCGTGCGCCGGATCGAGCCGACCGCGGGCGGAGGCGGCGGGTCCGTCGAGGCGCACTACCTCTCCGTCGGTGACCGGCTGGTCCTGAAGGGACCGCGCAACGCCTTTCCGTTCGTCGACTCGCCCGCCGGCTACCTCTTCGTCGCCGGTGGCATCGGGATCACCCCGATCCTGCCGATGCTGCGCGACGTGGTCCGCCGGGGCGTGCCGTACGAGTTCGTCTACACCGGTCGCTCGCGCGAGACGATGCCGTTCCTGGCGGAGATCCGGGAGATCGTCGGCCACCATGAGATCCAGCTCTGGCCCGACGACGAGATGGGTGTGCCCGACGCGGCCAAGATCATCTCGTTCGCGCCCGAAGGGGCCGCGCTCTACTGCTGCGGTCCGATGCCGATGATCGACGCGATCCGCGCGCAGATCCCCGACCCGCTGATCGACACGCTGCACTACGAGCGGTTCTCGCCGCCGCCGGTGCTCGGCGGAAGCCCGTTCCGGGTGAGGCTCGAGGACTCCGACGTCGAGGTCGAGGTGGGTGCCGAGGAGTCGGCGCTGACCGCTGTCCGCCGGGTGCGGCCGGCCCAGGCGTACTCGTGTCAGCAGGGGTTCTGTGGCACCTGCCGAGTGCGGGTGCTGGAGGGGGAGGTGGAGCACCGCGACCACGCCCTGGCCGACTACGAGCGCGATGGCCACATGATCCTCTGTGTCTCGCGCGCGAAGGGGACCGTGGTGATCGACGGCTGAGGCCGGCGATAACGTTTTGCTCGGCGGGCGGCGGGCTGATGTCCTGTGCGACATGACAGCCCTCGCCGTTCCCACGATCGATCTCTATGACTCCTGGGCGGCCTGTGTCGCCGAGTTCGGCGGGGCCCATCTCGACGGTGCCTCCATCCCCGACGAGGAGGCCGCTGACGTGAGCCGGGAGGCATGCGAGCGGCTGGTCGCGAAGACCGCTCGGGACCGGGACGTGTCGGTGCCGCCTTCCGCAGGGCGCGTTCACGCCTCGGCCTTCTGGATCATCGAGGGCTCCGAGGTGGTCGGGTTCATCCAGCTCCGACACACGCTCAACGAGTTCCTGGAGCAGCTCGGCGGCCACATCGGCTACTCGGTGCGTGCCTCGGCCCGTCGCCGGGGCCACGCCGCCCGGGCCCTCGGGCTGGTGCTCGAGGAGGCCCGCGGGCTCGGCCTGGAACGAGTGATGATCACCTGCGACGACGACAACGAGGGCTCCGCGCGGACCATCGAGTCCCAGGGTGGCGAACTCCAGGACGTCATCGACGGCTCTGCGTACGGCTACGGGCCGACCCGCCGCTACTGGATCAAGCTGTGAGCGAGTCCGGGGTCGCCACCGCGGGCGAGGTCGAGTGGGCGCTGGCCGGCGAGTCCGCCGCGCCGGCCGGGCTGGTCGACGAGGTGTTGACGGAGCTGCGCACCACCGGACGTACGCCCGAGGTGGCTGTCGACGTGCTGCGCGCCGCCGCCTTCCGGCTCGTCTCGGAGGACCGGCTCGACGAGGTCGGTCGAGCCTGGCTGGAGCTCCTCGACGCGGTCCGTGCGCACCCGGACGCCCGGTTGGCCGACCTGCCGCCGGCGCGCACCGACTGAGGAGTCAGCTCGCGGTCCGGGCCGCCATCACCCCGAAGCCCGCGATGTATTCCTTGATCGGTCGGTAGTGCTCGTAGTCGACCTGGTAGGCGCTGCCGACGGAGAGAGCGGCGAAGGCGGCTACCCAGGTGCGCACCCTCGTGGGCCGAGTTGCCGGCTTCCTTCGCCATCCGGGTCGGGTCCATCGCATCGATCGGGGAGAGGTCGCCGGAGGCGAACACCTTCATCAGCGAGCGGTCCCACTCCGGAGCGAGGTCCTGGATGGTGGACGTCCCGGCGGCGAAGCCTCGTCCGGTCTGGATGACCCGACGGTCGGGGTCGCGCCGTACTACGCGAACAGCCCTTCGATCTACCCGACCGCGATCCGGGCCGCTGCGGTCGGCCTGATGAGGGGCGTGGGCCGCATCGTCGCCTTCTTCGCGCCCAACCTGGCCACCTTCCTCCAGGAGCGCGGCATGAGCCCGGCGGAGCTCTACCGGCTCTACGGCGTCGTGCTGCTGCTCTCCGGCATCGCGGTGATCGCGCTCCACGCCACCTATCGACGTCTCAACCGCGCCGACGCCATGGAGGCGGAGGAGGAGGCCGAGCGTGCCGAGAGGGTTGCGGCTGATGCCTGAGCCACGGCGGGCGAGGCGCTGCGCGGGGCCCGTGTCAGCGGTTCAGCGACCGGCGCCTGGCCACCAGGCTGGAGATGCCCTGAGCCGCGGCCCGCACGGCATCGGTGTGGGTCTCGGGCCGGAAGCGGCCCACCGGTCCGGTGATCGAGATGGCGGCGAGCACTCGGTCGGCGTCGGTCAGCACGGGGGCAGCGATGCACTGCAGGCCCGCCGCGGACTCTTCGTGCTCGAAGGCCACTCCGTTCTCGAGCACGGCGTCGAGCTGCCGCTCGAGCAGCCCTGGCGCGACGATCGTGTGCGGAGTTCGTCGCTCGAGGGGGCCGTTGAGGATCTCCTGCCGCACGTCCGCGTCGGAGTAGGCGAGCAGGACCTTGCCGATGGCGGTGCAGTGCACCGGCATTCGGCCACCGGTGCGAGAGGGGGTCGGCGCCTGGCGATGGCCGCCGATCTTGGCGACGTAGACGACATCGCGCCCCTCGCGTACGCCCAGGTGGACGGTCTCGTGAGTGCGTTCGTAGAGGTCTTGGAGGAACGGCATCGCCAGCTCCAGGAGGGAGCGTTCCACCGAGGCGCGCATGCCGAGCTCGAAGAGCCCGCCGGAGAGGCGGTAGCCGAGACTGGTGCGTTCCAGGAGCCGGTTGGTGACCAGGTCACCGGCAACGCGGTGGGCGGTCGCCTTGGGGAGCCCGGTGCGGCGGACGAGCTCGGCCAGGGAGAGCACCTGGTCGTCGACAGTGAAGGCCCGCAGGATGGTCACCGCCTTGCCGAGCACGGTGTCGAGATCGGCAGGCTGATGCGGCATGGGATCACCGTACCGGTCAGCGGGACGACAGCCCACCTGATCTGGCCCGACTGCTGAGACCGTGGGCATATGAACGAAGTGACCTCCCCGTCCGATGCTGCCGTCGATGCCGCGGCAGATCGGCTGCTGACCGCCTCGGCCACGGGCATCCCCGTGCCGCCGATGCGGGACCTGCTTGACGCGACCGACCTGAAGACGGCGTACGCGATCCAGGAGCGCCTCACCGCCACCCGGCTCGCAGGCGGGGCGAAGATCGTGGGCCGCAAGATCGGGCTCACCTCCAAGGCGGTGCAGGAGCAGATCGGCGTGGACACCCCCGACTTCGGCGTGCTCTTCGACGACATGGCGTACGCGGACGGCGACTCGCTCCCGGCCGACGCGATCCTGCAGCCGCGGGCCGAGGCCGAGATCGCCTTCGTCCTCGCCTCGGACCTGGCCGAGGGCGACCTGAGCTACGACCAGGTCAGGGAGGCCATCGACTACGCCGTCGCCGCAATCGAGATCTGCGGGTCGCGCATCGCCGACTGGAAGATCGCCTTCGGCGACACCGTCGCGGACAACGCCTCCGCGGGTGCGTACGTCCTCGGGACCGAGCGCCGGCGGCTGGACGAGTTCGAGCCCAAGGACGTCTCGATGTCGATGTCGATCGACGACGAGGAGGTCTCGACCGGCACCGGGGCCGCCTGCCTGGGCGACCCGGTCAACGCCGTCCAGTGGCTGGCTCGCTACGCCAGAGACTTCGGTGAGCCGCTGCGCGCCGGCCAGCTCATCCTCTCGGGCGCGCTCGGGCCGATGCGGCCGATCGTCCCGGGCAACACCGTTCGTTCCACCGTGTCGGGCCTCGGCTCGGTGGCTTTCACCGTAGGGAAGTGACCTCCATGAGCAAGTCGAAAGTGGCGATCATCGGGTCGGGCAACATCGGCACCGATCTGATGATCAAGGTGATGCGTACGTCGCAGCACCTGGAGATGGGCGCGATGGTCGGGATCGACTCGGCCTCCGACGGCCTCGCGCGGGCGGCGAAGTTCGGCTTCGCGACGACCGCCGAGGGCGTCGAGGGGCTGATCGGGCTGCCGGACTTCGACGACATCGAGATCGTCTTCGACGCCACCTCGGCCAAGGCACACGTCGCCAACGCGGCCGCGCTGGAGCCCTACGGCAAGCGGCTGATCGACCTCACCCCCGCGGCGATCGGGCCGTACGTCATCCCGGCCGTCAACATCGACGAGCACATCGACGCCCCGAACGTGAACATGGTGACCTGCGGCGGGCAGGCGACCATCCCGATCGTGGCCGCGGTCGCGCGGGTCGTTCCCGTCGCCTACGGCGAGATCGTCGCCTCGATCTCCTCGAAGTCGGCCGGCCCCGGCACCCGGGCCAACATCGACGAGTTCACCGAGACCACCTCGGGCGCGATCGTGCAGGTCGGCGGCGCCAAGCGCGGCAAGGCGATCATCATCCTCAACCCGGCCGAGCCCCCGCTGATCATGCGGGACACGGTGTATGCACTGGTCGAGGGCGGGTCCCGCTCGCTGGAGGAGCTCACCGCCGAGATCACCGAGTCGGTCGAGAAGATGGTCGGTGACGTCGCCGCGTACGTTCCCGGCTACCGCCTCAAGCAGAAGGTCCAGGTGCAGGAGATCCCCGCGGATCAGCCGGTGGAGACCCTGCTGGCCTCGGCCGAGGACGCCCGGCCGACCCATCAGGTGTCGGTGTTCCTCGAGGTCGAGGGCGCCGCGCACTACCTCCCGGCGTACGCGGGGAACCTCGACATCATGACCTCGGCCGCGCTGCAGATGGCCGAACGCATCGCCGCTTCCAAGGAGGACGCCAAGTGAGCACCCCGATCTACGTCCAGGAAGTCTCGCTGCGCGACGGCATGCATGCCGTACGTCACCGGATCACCCCCGAGGACGTCAAGCGGATCGTCATCGCCGCCGACGAGGCCGGTGTCGACGCCATCGAGGTCGCCCACGGCGACGGTCTGACCGGAGGGTCGGTCAACTACGGGCCCGGCTCCAACTCCGACTGGGAGTGGATCGAGGCCGCGGCCTCGGTCATCAAGAACGCCCGCCTGACCACCCTGCTGCTCCCCGGCGTCGGCACCATCCACGACCTGAAGCGGGCCTACGACCTCGGCGTGCGTTCGGTCCGGGTCGCGACCCATTGCACCGAGGCCGACGTCTCGGCCCAGCACATCGGGGCGGCTCGGGAGATGGGGATGGACGTCTCCGGGTTCCTGATGCTCAACCACATGGCGCCGGTGGAGGTCGTGGCGCAGCAGGCCAAGCTGATGGAGTCCTACGGCGCCCACTGCGTCTACATCACCGACTCCGGCGGCCGCCTGACGATGAACGATGTCCGCGACCGCGCGCGTGCCTACCGCGACGTACTGAAGGACGAGACCGAGATCGGCATCCACGCCCACGAGAACCTCTCGCTCTCGGTCGCCAACTCGGTCGTCGCGGTCGAGAACGGCGTCTACCGTGTCGACGCTTCCCTCGCCGGCCACGGCGCCGGCGCCGGCAACTGCCCGATCGAGGCGTTCATCGCGGTCGCCAACCTGTCCGACTTCAAGCACAACTGCGACCTGTTCAAGCTCCAGGACGCCGCCGACGACATCGTCCGCCCGCTGCAGGACCGCCCCGTCCGGGTCGACCGCGAGACGTTGACGATGGGCTACGCCGGCGTCTACTCGTCGTTCCTCCGCCACGCCGAGAACGCCTCCGCCCGCTACGGTGTCGACACCCGCGACATCCTCATGGAGTGCGGCCGCCGCGGTTTGGTGGGTGGCCAGGAAGACATGATCGTCGACATCTGCCTCACGAAGCTGGCAGAACGCGAAGCCGCAGGCGCGTAGTCGAGTCAGCCGACGTGGGAGTCCTGAGGTCAGTGGGTGACCTCAGGACTCCCACGTGGTCGGTCCTCCGCCACTCGGTTCGTCAACTTCCGCACATATGCGCGGAAGTGACGGCTGGCCGGCCGCTGAGGCCGCAAGTTCGGCGCATGTGTGCGGAAGTTGCGGAGCCGCGACGCATGGTCGCGCCCGCCAGATCCGTTGGCGGTACGAAGAGGACGGGCCGCTGCCGTTGTCCTGGCGCGAGGACTGTATGCCGGCCCTGGACCAGTTCCGGGGTGAGGTCCTTCGTGAGTGTTCCCTGCAGGAATGGACCGGGGACGACATCGCGAACGGCATGGTCGCGGTCGGACTCACCTTTGACGAAGGCGGGTTCTTGGTGAGCAACGGGCTGGATGAGAACCGGATTGACGTCGGACCGACGGGTCCGCGCTTCCGGAGGGTCCGATGAGGCGTTGTCCGACGGGTAGGGTCAGGCGCCGTGAGTTTCGATCTGTATTTCTTCGACCTCGAACCCGGCCAGAGCTGGGACGATGCACTGAAGTCGATGGAAGCGGAGGCGCTTCGCGACGACGATGCGCCGATGACCGATGCTCAGCTTCAGATCTGGGAGCGGATCAAGGGAGCGGTCGCTCCGGTACTCCCTGATGCGACCGAGCACGTCACCGAACAGAGCCGTGAGCTCACCGATGATGCGAGTGCGATTCAGGTGTCGGTGTTCGGCGACGAGCTGAGCATCACCGTGCCGTACTGGTATCAGGGCGAGGAAGCCGAGCGGCTGGTGGCGCTGTTGCGCGAGGTGGCCCGCAGGGTCGAGGAAGCCACCGGCAGGGTTGCATACGACCCGCAGGCTGACGCAGCGTTCCTGGGTACGGGTGACAAGAGTGCTGCCGTGGCGATGTCGAAGATCCGCAGATTGCTTCTCGATCGGTGGCACAGGTCTGAGTGAGACGTTCGTGCCCTCGGGAGGAGTCGAACCTCCATCTCCGGTTTCGTAGACCGGCGTCGTGATCCATTGGACCACGAGGGCGTTGCGGGGCCTGGAGTCGAACCAGGGCCACTGGGCTTATGAGGCCCACGGCGTCGCCGGACACCCGCGTCGATGGGCAGTAGCACAGCCCGGGCGGTGGGAGTCGAACCCACATTCGGCCGGAGTTGGAATCCGGTCGCCTATCCGCTGGCTCACCCGAATCGAGGCGTACGACGTCGCTACGGCCGTGCCGACGGGAGGGGCGCGACGTCAGAGAGATCGTCGCCAGGGGCGCAAGGCGGAGGGATGCGCAGCGTCGACGTGCATGTCGGGTCTCACGGCCTCTCCTCTCGCAGATCCGGCCGGGCGCCGGGCACGGAGACAACGGTAGAGCTCCGCCCGCAGCCGTTGCCAATGGTTATTCGGCAAGATCCAGCAAGAATGGTCGAGCAGCGTTGTCGGTGGTCGCGTCTAGCGTGAGAGCCATGAAGTTCGGGTTCGTCGGAAGCTTCGGTACGCCGGCTCAGCACGTCGCACTCGCCCGGGAGGCAGAGGCGCACGGCTGGGACGGGTTCTTCACCTGGGACGCGATCAGCATGGGGTCGTTCGGGCCGACCTGGGACCCGTTCGCGGTGCTTGCGTCGGTGGCGGCGGTCACCGAGCGGATCACGCTCGGGGCGATGGTCTTCGCGGTGCCGCGACATCGGCCGTGGGAGTTCGCGCAACGGGCGCTGACGGTCGACCATCTCTCCGGTGGGCGGCTGGTGCTGCCGGTGGGGGTCGGGGTGCTGGACGACCAGGGCTACACCTCGGTCGATGGGCAGCTGACCGGGCTCAAGGAGCGAGCCGAGCTGCTCGACGACCTGCTCGGTTTTCTGGAACAGTCGTGGAGCGGTGAGCCGTTCACCTTCGCGGGTAAGCACATCCATGTCGGCGAGATGGTCTTCCCGGAGCCGCCGGTGAACGGGCGCATCCCGGTCTGGCCGGTCGGGGTGTGGGACGCCGAGCGTCCCTCGGTCAAGAACCTGCGACGTACGCTGCGCTGGGACGGCATCGTCGCCCAGATCCACAGCTCGATGGAGGAGCCAGGGCCGGCCGAGATCGCGGCGCTGGCGACGTGGTTGGGCGACCACGCCGAGGAGCCGGGCAAGCCGTTCGAGATCGTGACCCCGGGGCAGCTCTCCGGCGATCGTGAGCAGGACGCCGAACTGGCTCGCGCTCGCGCCGACGCCGGCGCGACCTGGTGGATCGAGTCGTGGTGGGATCCGGAGACCACGACCTCCGAGACGTTGCTCGAGAAGGTCCGCCAGGGCCCACCGCGCCATGGCTGAGTCCGTGGTCGACGCGGTTCACCGTGCCTACTACGACGAGGAGCTGCGAGCGCGGGCTGATCGGCCGCTGACCGAGGGGCGTCGGCGTCGGGTCGAGGAGTTCGCGGCGCGATGCGGGCGCGAGGGCTTACGCAGCGTGGTCGAGGTCGGCTGCGGTGCCGGACGCGACGGCCTGGTCCTCGCCGAGGCGGGGCTGGCGTACACGGGCGTGGACCTCTCGGCGGTCGGAGTGGAGGTCTGCCGGGCGGCCGGACTCGGTGCGCAGGTCGCCTCAGCGACCGCTCTGCCGTTCGCCGCGGACAGCTTCGACGCGGGGTGGACGATGAGCACCCTGATGCATCTCGACGGCGACGGGATGTCGCTGGCACTGGCCGAGCTCGGGCGAGTCGTTCGGCCCGGCGGCGTTCTCGAGATCGGTGTGTGGGGTCGCGATGAGGACGGCGAGTGGGTCGACCGGCACGGCCGCTACTTCCGGCACCGCCCCGACGACGACCTACGCGGACTGCTCGGGGAGATCGGTGTGGTCGATGCCTTCGAGGCGACGGACTTCGGCCTGTTCGGCGCCGGCGAGGAGAACGTCCACTACCAATGGGCGCGCGTACGCATCGCCTAACGGCAAACGAGGACGGCCGGTGTTGCTAGCCCGCCCGCACAACAGCGGCTACTTCCATGCATATGCGCGGACATGACGGGCCGATCGGCGGCAGAGACCGCAACTTCGGCACGTGTGTGCGGAAGTTGCGGGAGCACGTGGCCGAGCTTCCAGGGCGGATACGGTGGTGGCGTGTTCGACATCGACGGGTTTGAGCCGGACTGGCGTAGTGGCGCGAGCACGCTCCTGCTGGCGCATGGTCAGAAGCTGGCCGAGCTCGCCGGCCGGCGCCTCACCGCATGTTGGCTTGTCTGGGATGCCAGTGATGACTCCTGGTTTGCGGATGCTCCGGTTGTGCTCGACTTCGACGGCAGCCATCTGGAGATCTGTCACAACAAGTTCGACGAGCTTGATGTCGCCTGGGACCGGATCGACCTTTCGCGCCCGATCCCTTGGCGGTATGAAGAGGACGGGCCGATGCCGTTGTCCTGGCGGGAAGACCGCATGCCTGCTCTGGACAAGTTTCGCGGCGAGGTTGTTCGCGAGTGTGTCCTGCAGGAGTGGATCGGGGAGGACATGGCGAACGGGATGGTCGCCGTCGGGCTCACTTTTGGTGGCGGCGGCTTCTTGGTGAGCAACGGACTGGACGAGAACCACATCGATGTCGGGCCGATAGATGGGCGCTTCCGTAGGGTCTCCTGAGCTGGGCCCCGCTTCCGACATGACTACCGAAAGGGAGTCAGTCGGCATGACTACGTTTTCGTAGTCGCAGCTCGTGAATACGATATCGTAGTAGCGGAGGTGAGTGATGGCATACACCGGAAAGGTCACCAGCCCGGAGTCCCTCGGGCGGATCCTGCAGCAGGCGCGACTGCTGAACGGGTGGAGTCAGCGTGAGCTCGCGGCGAGGATCGGGACGACGCAGCGCTACATCTGGGAGATCGAGGCGGGCAAGCCGTCGATCTTCGTCGACCGCCTCTTCGCGCTCATGCGGGAGACCGGGACCGAGCTGACCGCGACCATCGATCCGGGGAGCGACGATGAGTGAACTCGTCGTCGAGCTCTACGGCAAGCCGATCGGTCGGTTGGCTGGGTCGAGCACGACGTACGACTTCATCGCCTCTGCCGAAGCGGTGGAGACGTACGGCCTGGACAGCACGATCCTGTCGCTGGCCCTTCCGCTGGCTCCAGTCGCGCCCCGCGGGCGCAAGCCGCGACGGCAGAACTTCTTCGCCGAGATGCTTCCCGAAGGTCGGATGCGGTCGAGGCTCGCGGCGATGGCCGATGTCAGTGAGCGCGATGTGATCGGACTGTTGCGGGCCTACGGGCGAGACGTCGCGGGGGCGCTGCAGATCTGGGACCCGGACGTTCCCGGCGAGCCGCGGACCCCGAAGCTCGAACCGGTCGGTGAGCAAGGTGTCGCGGACCTTCTCGGCGAGGTGAGTTCCTTCCCGCTCGCCAACAAGCCGACTGGCGGCAAGACGTCGCTCGCCGGGGTTCAGGACAAGATCGTTCTGGTGCGCAACGAGGACGGCTGGCACCGAGCGCTCGACGGGTACCCGTCCACGCACATCCTCAAGCCGGTCACCACCGACTTCCCGTCGATGATCTACGAAGAGGAGTACGGCGCTCGGTTCGCGCAGGCCTTGGGGCTGACGACGTACGACACGTTCATCGAGGAGTTCGCGGGCGTGCCGGCGCTGGTGATCGAGCGATATGACCGGGGCGATGCGGTCGATGGTGTTCCGAGTCGAGTGCACCAGGAGGACTTCAACCAGGTCCTTGGTGCTCGAGGAGATCAGAAGTATCAGAAGTACGGGGGCAAGGTCTCGCTGAAGCGGATCGCCGGCGAGTTCAGTGCGCTCGGTGACTCCGACTCGCTGCGGAAGCTGGCCCGGATGACCGTGCTGGCGGCGGCCATCGGAAACCTGGACATGCACGCGAAGAACATCTCGCTTCTCCATCACCCGGACGGCTCGGTCGAGATCGCTCCCGCCTACGACGTGGTCCCACAGCGGCATCTGCCGAACGACGGCGAACTGGCGCTCGCGGTTGACGGGGTCTATCAGCATGCGGCAATCACTCGCGGCAACCTCGTCGCCGAGGTCGCCTCGTGGCGCCTCCGTGATGCGGAGGAACTGGTCGATGGTGTTCTGGCGGACATTGCCGAGATCATCGCGGCCGAGACTCCCGCCTCTGGCGCATATCCGGGTCTGGTCGAGGACGTTCGAACCTTCACCGCCAATCTGCGGGCCGGGCGCTCAGCGGGAGCGGAGCTGAGCAGATCGCGGGAGTCATGAGGCGGTGTCCTGAGACTGTCGAAGGGTCAGTGGGTGACTCCGCGACTCCCGGGTTGGCGGAGCGTGGCAGAGTCATCCCGTGAGCAAAGAGTCTTCTTCTTCGCTTGACCTGCCACTGGTCGGTCTGGCTGCGTTGTTCCTGGGGTCCGGGACCCTGCATCTGGTGAGGCCGCAGGTCTTCGAGCCGATCGTGCCGCCGGCGCTGCCGGAGCCGCGCAAGGTGGTCGAGGTCTCCGGGGTCGCGGAGATCGTGTGCGGGCTGGGGCTGCTGCACCCGCGGACCCGCAGGATCGCGGGGCTCGCCAGCGCTGCGCTACTGGTGGGGGTCTTCCCGGCCAACGTGCAGATGAGCGTCGACGCGGGGATGCGGGCGAACCGGAAACGGACCGCGAAGGCGGCCGGATTCTTCGCCGGCACCGTCGCGCGGCTGCCGTTGCAGTGGCCGATGATCAAGGTGGCGCTGCGCGCCGGAAAGAGGACCGACGCATGACGTACGCCCCGGCAGAGGATCGCTACGACTCGATGCAGTACCGGCGGACCGGGCACAGCGGGCTGGATCTGCCTGCGGTCAGCCTCGGGCTGTGGCACAACTTCGGTGACGACCTGGCGTTCGAGCGGCAGCGGGCGATCCTGCGTACGGCTTTCGACGCGGGGATCACCCACTTCGACCTGGCCAACAACTACGGTCCTCCCTACGGCTCGGCGGAAGAGAACTTCGGCCGCCACCTGCGCGGCGACTTCGCCGGGCTGCGCGACGAGCTGGTGATCTCGACCAAGGCCGGCTGGGACATGTGGCCGGGGCCGTACGGGAAGATCGGCGGCTCGCGGAAGTACCTGATCTCCAGCCTCGACCAGTCCCTGAAGCGGATGGGGCTCGACTACGTCGACATCTACTACCACCACCGTCCCGACCCCAGCACACCGCTGGAGGAGACGATGGGCGCCCTCGACCAGATCGTGCGCTCCGGGAAGGCGCTCTACGTCGGGTTGAGCTCCTACTCCTCGGCGCTGACCCGCGAGGCGGCGGCGATCCTGCGCGACCTCGGTACGCCGCTGCTGATCCACCAGCCGTCCTACTCCGTCCTCAACCGCTGGCTCGAGACCGACGGGCTGCTGGACACGCTCGACGAGGTCGGGGCCGGTGCGATCTCGTTCTCGCCGTTGGCGCAGGGTCTGCTCACGAACAAGTACCTCGGCGGCAGCGTCCCCGAGGACTCACGCGCCGCCAAGGCGCGGTTCCTGACTCCGGATGCGCTCACGCCCGAGACGCTCGCCGGCATCGAGTCGCTCAACGCCCTCGCCGCCGACCGTGGCCAGACCCTCGCCCAGATGGCGCTCGCCTGGGCGCTGCGTGATCCACGGATGACCTCGGTCGTCATCGGCGCCTCCCGTCCGGAGCAGGTCACCGACTGCCTCGGCGCGCTCTCCGGTCCCGAGCTCACCACCGAGGAGCTGGCCAGGATCGACGAGTACGCCGCTTCCACCGGCATCGACCTGTGGAAGCGCGACCGGGTCGAGGGGGACTACCGCGAGATCTTCAACTGACGCTCGTCGTCCCAGGCCGCCGAGCTGATCCGCCAGCCGTCGTCGGTGCGTACGAACGACATCGTCTTCATCCCCCTGCCGGTGTGGACCTCGCCTCCGGCGAGCCAGCGCTTGCCGTAGGCACCCCACCAGTGGGCGATGTCGCCGAAGACGTCGATACGACCGGGCTCCGGCCATTCCTCGAACTCCTCGATCTCGCCGCTGGTGAGGAGCGCGAGACGCGGAGCGATGAAGGACTCGATGTCGTAGACCTCGACCGGCAGCCCGCACGTGCGCACCACGGTCGCGCCGGGAATCATGATCCGGCGCAGGTCGTCCAGGCGGGCCGCCGCGTCCGTTCCTGCGGTGAACGCCGAGAAGAAGGCGCGCACCAGCTCCTCGACCGCGGTCTCGTCCGACGTCGCTACGGCGTTCTCACCGGTGGTGGCCATGGCCGGAAAGATAGCCACACACCTCGGCAACGGCACGTCATTTCGGGGCGCGGATCGCCAGGCATGCCCTAGCCTGCGCTCATGCGGGTCGATGAGTATCTGACGTACGACGCCACCGGGCTGGCTCAGCTGGTCGCTGCCAAGGAGGTGACCGCGGCCGAGGTCCTGGCCGCGGCGCGGGAGCGGGCGAAGGCGGTCAACCCGCGGATCAACGCGATCGTCGCGGACATCCCCGAGGCCGACGACCAGGTCGCCGGCGACGGCCCGAGCGGGCCGTTCGGCGGGGTGCCCTTCCTGGTGAAGGACCTGGCCCAGGAGTATCGGGGACACCCGACGACCTACGGCTCCCGGTCGCTCGTCGACGACGTCGCCGAGGAGCACTCCTACTTCACCCAGAGCGCCCTGGACGCCGGTCTGGTGATCTTCGGCAAGACGAACACCCCGGAGTTCGGGTCGAAGGGGATCACCGAGCCGGAGCTGTTCGGCGCCGCACGCAACCCGTGGAACACCGACCACACGCCCGGCGGCTCCTCGGGTGGGTCCGGGGCCGCCGTGGCCGCCGGGATCGTCCCGGCCGCCGGCGCAAACGACGGCGGCGGGTCGATCCGGATCCCGGCGGCCTGCAACGGCCTGGTCGGGCTGAAGACCACCCGCGGGCTGCTGCCGCTGGGCCCACAGAGCCTGGATGCCTCCAACGGCTTCGTCGTCCAGGGCGTGCTGACCCGGACGGTGCGCGACGCGGCCGGGCTCTACGACGCCCTCATCGGTGACCGGCCGATGGCGATGATCCACGCGCCGCACCCCGGTGCATCCTTCTCGGAGGACATCGCGACCGCGCCCCGCAAGCTCCGGATCGGGTTCACCTCGACGTCCTCGATCACCGCGCCCGACCCGGAGGCGATCGCGGCCGTCGAGGATGCGGCCAAGGCCCTCGAAGCGCTCGGCCACGAGGTCGAGGAGGTCGAGGCGCCCTATGACGCCGCCGAGCTCGGCCGCGACTTCCTCACCATCTGGTTCGCCTCGGCCGCTGCCGAGGTCGCCGAGGCCAAGCTCCGGGTGGGGGCCACCAACAAGGACTTCGAGGCCGACACCCTGGCCGTGGCCGAGCTCGGCCGGGCCGGGGGAGTGGTCGCCGTCGAGCTCGCACACATCAATCGCCGCAACCATGTACGCCGCCTGAGCGCGTTCCACGAGACGTACGACCTGCTGCTGACGCCGACGCTGGCGAAGCCGCCGCTGAAGGTCGGGCAGCTGACCACGCCCAAGGCGCTCCAGACCGCGGCACGGGTGCTGCACAAGGTGCATGGCGGGCGGATCATGCGCGCGACCGGGATGATCGACCAGCTGGTCGACGAGAACCTCGGCTGGGTGCCCTACACCCAGCTCGCCAACATCACCGGACGCCCGGCGATCTCGGTGCCGACCTACCGGACCGCAGCCGGGCTGCCGCTGGGCATCCAGCTCTCCGGGCAGCTCGGTGACGACGGCCTGCTGCTGCAGGTCGCTGCCCAGCTGGAGCAGGCGAAGCCGTGGGCGGAGGCCGGCCCGACTCTCTGAGGCCGCAGCTCTGATGGCGGGTGCGTGAAAGAAAATTTCCTTTCCCGCACGAACCTCCCGCCGGAGCGGCAGTATCGGGGCATGACACCGTCTCCGGACATGCTCATGACCTCTCGGCGCACGCTTCTCGGCGGCACCCTGAGCGGAGTCGCGATGACTCTCCTCGGTGGTGCCGCGGTGGCCTCGACCCCGGAGGACCCGACCAGGGCGACCAGGATGCTCGCCTCGCTGGCCGGCGGGCCACCGACGATCACGCCTGACGAGCTGACCTTCACCCCGCGCACCGTCCTGCGGCCCGGCCACGCGCGCCAGGTCGGCCTCGACCCGGCGCCGATCGCGAGGATCCGCACCGAGCTGACCCGGTTCCTCGAGCCGACGACGGAGAACCCCGCCCACCCCCTGTACGCAGGGGCCACCGCGATCGCCGTCAAGGATGGCGTCATCGTCGCCCACGAGAGCGTGGGCAAGGCGCTCAGGTACGGCCTCGACGGCACCGCCGTCATCGAGCTCCCGGCCGAGCAGCAGGTCGCGGCCGGGCTGGACACGATGTGGGACATCGCCTCGATGTCGAAGCTCTTCACCACGACCGCGATCCTGCGGCTGATGGAGCAGGGCAGCCTCGACCTCGAGGCGCCGGTGGTCACCTACCTGCCCGAGTTCGCGCCGCACGGCAAGGACGCGATCCTCGTACGTCACCTCCTCACCCATGTCTCCGGCCTGCTCGCCGGTCCGTCGCCGTCGCTGTGGGCGGGTTACGACACCTACGCGGAGCGGGTCGCGGCGATCATGGACACGACCCCGACGCACGCGCCCGAGCAGGTCTACCGCTACTCCGACATCAACCTGATCACGCTCGGGCTGCTGGTCGAGCGGCTCTCGGGGAAGAAGCTCGACGTCTACGTCCGCGACCACATCACCGAGCCGCTCGGGATGCGCGACACCATGTACAACCCGCCCGCCGACCGCCTCGACCGTGTCGCCGCCACCGAGTACCAGCCGTGGGCCGGCCGCCCGATGATCCGTGGCGAGGTGCACGACGAGAACGCCTGGGCGCTCGGCGGCGTCGCCGGCCATGCGGGCGTCTTCTCGACCGCCGCGGACATGGCCAGGTTCGGCCAGATGTTCCTCAACGGCGGCGTCTACAACGGCACCAGGATCCTGGACGAGGACACCGTCAGACTGAGCCTGCGCGACTACACCGGCGCCCAGTTCCCCGGCAGCTCCCGTGGCCTCGGCTGGGAGCTCGCCACGACCTGGTACCACGGCCCGATCTGGTCCCCGGTCTCCTTCGGTCACACCGGCTACACCGGCACCAGCATCGTGATGGACCCGATCGGCCACCAGCTCGTCGTACTGATGACCAACCGCGTCCACCCCAGCCGCGACTGGGGCAGCAACAACCCCTCCCGTCGTGCCGTCTCCGACGCGCTGGGGATGGCCTCGGCCGTCCGGCCGGCGAGGGGACGTACGTCGTGGTTCTCGGGTCGCACGAACGCGAAGAAGGCGACGCTCGACGTGCCGCTGCCAGCCACGAACGGCGCGAAGGTCGCCTTCGACTATCGCTTCGACACCGAGCCACGCTTCGACTTCGGCCGGCTGCAGTACTCCACCGACGGCACCACCTTCAGCCCGCTGCCCTGGACGCTCGAGGGTGGCGACTGGAGCTGGGAGACCAGCGAGGCGGTCAACGGCTACGGCGGCCGCCGGTGGCTGTGCGGCCGCGCCGAGCTCCCGGACGGCACGACCGCGGTGCGGTGGACCTACGAGACCGACTCGTCCTCCCAGGGGCGCGGGATCCACGTCGACGGCATCGTGGTCAGCCAGGGGCGGCGTACGTTGTTCGACTCCTCCCGACCCGCCGACGAGGCACGTATCGTCGCCGACGGCTGGGCCCTCAGCGATCGGTGACACATCACCGATAGCCTCGGCGCCATGAGCGAGCGCCAGCGAGTGACCATAGGCCTCAGGCCGCCGTTTCGGTATTCTTTGCTTTCCTATTCCGAGGCGGCGGCATGAGTCAGCCGCAGCAGCCGAACCCGTTCCTGGTCAATCAGCTCCGCGACGAGACCGACGCCAAGGCGCTCATCACGAAGGCGGCCGAGTCGAGCTCGGCGGGTGCGCCGAGAGGGATCCTGGATGCGCTCCGCGACAAGCTCGTGGACCTGGGCCCCGAGCTGGTCGCGGTTTCCCACGACCTCGCCGAACACCCCGAGACCGGCTTCGAGGAGCACCGGAGCTCGGCCGGGCTGGCCGAGTTCGTCGAGGCTCACGGCATCGAGGTGGCCCGCGGTGCCTACGGCCTCCCGACCGCCCTCTACGCCTCGGCCGGCGGCACCAAGGACGGCCCGACGATCGCCGTGCTCTCCGAGTACGACGCGCTCCCCGGCATCGGCCACGGCTGCGGTCACAACCTGATCGCCACCGTCGGCGTGGGCGCGTTCCTGGCCATCGCGAGCGTGATCGACCGCCTCGGTGGCCGCGTGATCTGGCTCGGCACCCCCGCCGAGGAGGGCGGCGGCGGCAAGGAGCTGATGGCGCAGAAGGGCGCCTTCGAAGGCGTCGACGCCGCGATCATGGTCCACCCGTTCACCTACGACAGCTCCGAGCCGGTCTTCCTCGGTCGCAGGCAGCTGAAGGTGACCTACGTCGGGGTGCCGGCGCACGCCTCCATCCAGCCGTTCATGGGGCGCAACGCCCTGGACGCGGCCAACCTGCTCTACACCGGCGTCGCGCTCAACCGGCAGCAGATGCCGCCGACCGACCGGGTGCACGCGATCATCACCGACGGCGGCCTGCGCCCCAACGTGATCCCGGAGCACGCCTCGATCCAGTTCTACGTACGCTCCGCCTACCCCGAGACGCTCAAGATCCTCTCCCAGCGGCTGGAGGAGATGGCGATGGGCGCGGCGCTGATGACGGGCTGCGGTGTCGAGTTCAGCTGGGACGAGTCGCCGGTCTACCTGCCGATCCGCAACAACAGCGGGCTGGCGCAGGCGTGGAACCGCCGCTACCAGGAGCGCAACCACACCGTCCTCGCGCCCGGCGTCGTCCCGGACCTGCTCGCCGGGTCCACCGACTTCGGCAACGTCTCCTTCCGGGTCCCCGGCCTGCACGCGATGGTCAAGATCGCCGAGCCCGACGTGTCGCTGCACAGCCGCGAGTTCGCCGCTGCCGCGGTCACGCCGTACGCCGACGAGGTGCTCGTCGATGCCGCCTACGGTCTCGCCGGGGTGGCCGCCGACTATCTCTCCGACGCGAAGCTGCGGGAGACGGTCCGCGACGAGTTCGAGGAGGCCGGCGGGGCGGTGGATGTTACCGAATTTTTTGGCTGAAGCGGAGCCCGAAGCGAAATATGCTGCTGATTAACGGTTGATGACGATTCGGCGGCGGTAACCGGATTACCTCTTCACAAGAAGAACCCGAAGGGGCATCGTTCCCTTCGTCGATCACTGAGATGGGGAGCCCAGCAATGCCTCGTAACATCCGAAAGCTTCGTCCTGTTGTGGCCGTTGCCGCCGTCGCTCTCGCGGCCGCCGCAGTCGCCACCCCGGTCGGGACCGCGTCCGCCAAGCCGGGGAAGCATCTGGTCGATGTCCAGCTGCTCTCGTTCAACGACTTCCACGGCAATCTCGAGGCGCCGTCGGGTTCGAGCGGGCGCCTGGTCACCGGCCACCACATCGACCCGGCCACCGGTGCGCCGGTCGACGAGACCGTCAACGTCGGCGGCGTGGAATACCTCGCCTCCCACCTGGCCGAGGCCCGCAAGGGGCACAAGCGCTCGCTGACCGTCGCCGCCGGTGACCTGATCGGCGCCTCGCCGCTGCTCTCGGCCGCCTTCCACGACGAGCCGTCCATCGAGGCGCTCAACGAGCTCGGCCTGGACGTGACCTCGGTCGGCAACCACGAGTTCGACGAGGGCTACCAGGAGCTGCAGCGCATCGCCAAGGGTGGCTGCATCGACGATGGCGACGGCGAGGACAACCAGAACTCCTGCGCCGCCCACGAGTACCAGGGCGCTGACTTCGACATCCTCGCCTCCAACGTGGTCGAGGACGCGAGCGGCAAGACGATCCTGCCGTCGTACGCCATCAAGGAGGTCGACGGCGTCAAGATCGGCTTCATCGGCATGACCCTGGAGGGCACTCCCGACATCGTCACCGCCGAGGGGGTCAAGGGCCTCACCTTCAAGGACGAGGTCGAGACCGCCAACGCGCTGGTGCCCAAGCTGAAGAGGAAGGGCGTCAAGGCGATCGTCACCCTGATCCACGAGGGTGCCAACCTGCCGAGGGAGAAGTGGACCGACCCGGCCACCGGCAAGGTCTACGACGTCAACGCCAGGTACGACTACACCTGCGAGGGCGGCGGCGAGCTGGTCGCGGGCTCGCCCATCGTGCCGATCGCCGAGAACCTCGACCCCGAGATCGACATGCTGGTCACCGGCCACACCCACAACCCCTACGTCTGCGACGTACCCGACCCCAAGGGCAAGTCCCGTCTGGTCACCTCGGCCTCGTCCTTCGGTCGGCTCTACACCGAGACCAACCTGAAGTACGACCTCAAGAAGCGCGACATCGTGCGCTCCTCGGTCCAGGGGTCCAACCTGCTGGTCACCCGTGACGTGGCCAAGGCCCCGGAGCAGACCACGCTGATCAACACCTACAAGGAGCTGGTCACCCCGATCGCCTCCCGGGTGCTCGGTTCGATCTCCGGTGACATCACCCGCACCGCCAACGCCTCCGGCGAGAGCGCCCTCGGTGACCTCATCGCCGACGCCCAGCTCGCCGACCAGTCGACGGTCGTCAACGGGCAGACGCCGGTGATCGCGTTCATGAACCCGGGCGGCATCCGCGCCGACCTGACCGCGGCCAACTCGCCCTACGGTGAGGCTGTCGGTGATGTCACCTACGACGAGGCGTTCACGGTCCAGCCGTTCAACAACTTCATGGTCTCGCTGACCATGACCGGCCAGGACATCTACGACCTGCTCACCCAGCAGGTCACCGGCGCCAACGCCGCGTCCCACAAGATCCTGCAGGTGTCGGAGGGCTTCTCCTACCAGATCAGCCCCTCGGGTCCCGTCGACGGTTCGGTCACGCTCAACGGCCAGCCGATCGACAAGGCCGCGTCCTACCGGGTCGTGACCAACAACTTCCTGCAGGGCGGCGGCGACGCGTTCGCGGCCTTCACCAAGGGCACCGACCCCTACTACGGCGGCCTCGACATCGATGCCTTCTCCGCCTACCTGGAGGCCAACTCGCCCTACACCCCGGGCCCGCTCGACCGCATCACCGGGACCCACTGAACGAAGATCCGTTCGTACGCAGCGGGCCCGACCAGCTCAGTGCTGGTCGGGCCCGCTGTCGTATCGGCGTGCTGTCGAGTCAGTGCGATCCGGCGAGCACCGCGTCGTCCGCGGTGTCGTCGGCCGCCTCCCGCCGAGGCCTGGGGATGAGGAGCACGATCAAGGCACCGACACCGGCCGCCAGCGCCCCGATCACGAAGCAGAGCTGGAACGCGCCCGCGGTCGGGATCTCGGGCGCGCCGGGGGCGAGCACGGTGGTCTGGCTGGTGAGCACGATGGCCATCACCGCGCCCGCGACCGTGGTGCCCATCGAGCGCATCAGGCTGTTCAGCCCGACGCTCGCGGCGGCCTCGGCGGCCGGGACGTTGCTGAGGATGAGCGTGGGCATCGCGGCGTACCCGATCCCGACGCCTGCCGAGGCGATGCAGGAGGCGAGCATGAGCTGCCACGGGGCATCCATCAGGAAGACCGCGACGACGTAGCCCGAGGCCAGGACGACCGCGCCGATCGCCATCGTGCCGCGTCCACCGAGGCGGGTCAGCAGTCGCGAGGAGACCGGGGTGAAGAGCATCATCATCAGACCCCCCGGCGCCATCCACATGCCGGCCTGGAAGATCGTCTGGCCCAGGCCGTAGCCGGTGGCCTCGGGCATCTGGAGGAGCTGTGGGACCACGATCGACTGCGCCATCATGCCGAAGCCGATGAGGACGGCCGCGATGTTGGTGAACAGCACCGGCTTGCGCGCGGTGGTGCGCAGGTCGACGAGCGGGTCGTCGTGGCGCAGCTCGTACCAGCCCCAGAGGAGCAGGATCACGACTCCACCGATGATCATGCCGAGGGTCTCGGGCTCGACCCAGCCCCAGTCGTTGCCCTTGGAGACGCCGACCAGGACGCCGACGAGCCCGGCCGCGAGCCCGAGCGCGCCGACGATGTCGAGGCGGCCGGGGTGGGCGTCGCGAACGTGCGGGACCACGGCCGCGGTCAGCACGGTGACGACGAGGGCGAGGCCGGCGGAGACCCAGAAGAGGGTGTGCCAGTCGAAGTCCTGGGCGATCCAGGCGGCCAGCGGCAGGCCGAGTGCGCCGCCGACGCCGAGGGTGGCGCTGACTCCCGCGACCGCGGTGTTGCGCAGGTGCTCGGGCGCGACCTCGCGCACGAGGCTGATCGCGACCGGGATGTAGCCCATCGCCATGCCCTGGAGCACGCGGCCGACCAGGACCGGGCCGACGGCGTCGGAGAGGGCGACGATGACGGAGCCGAGCACCAGGATGATGCCGGAGATCACCAGGACGGGCTTCTTGCCGTAGAGATCGGCGAGGCGGCCGGTGACGGGCATCGTCACGCCGGCGCCGAGCAGCGTGGCCGTGACCACCCAGGAGGCGGTGCTGACCGTGGTGGAGAGCAGCTCGGGGAGCTCGCTCTGGATCGGGATGACCAGTGACTGCATCAGCGCGGCGCAGAGGCTGCCGAAGCAGAGCACCATGATGACGGCCACGGCGCCACCGGTCGAGCGCGTGGTCGGCTCGCGGGTGGTGGACGGGGAGGAACTCAAGACACACCTCTGATGTGTAATCTACATATTGACGTATGTATGCTACACATCATGAGGTCAGAACGACAATGCCTGGAGATGTGATGCCGTCCACAACGCCCTCTGCCGGGGACCCGCTCTTCAGGAAGATCAGTCCAGACCTGACCGCCGACCGCCGTCTGGCCTCCCTGATCGGGCGACTCGAGGTGCACCGCCGTCTCGCTGAGGACCGCAGTGCGCTCAACCACGCCGACGGTCGCCTGCTCTGGTTCCTCTCCGACGGTCGGCCGCGTACGCTCCGCGAGATCGCCGACGGGCTCAACCTCGAGCAGTCGACCGTGAACCGGCAGGTGAACGCCGCGCTCTCCGCCGGCCATCTGCGGAGGTTCGCCGAGCAGGGGCGTTCGGCGCGACTGATCGAGCCGACCGAGGAGGGCCTCGCGGTCTATGAGGCAGCCTCGGCGCGGGCACTGGGCGCCTATGCGGACGGGCTGGCGGCTCTGGGGGAGGGGTCCGAGAAGTTCCTCGAGCTGCTCGAGCGCTTCGTGGGTGCCTACGGTGAGGCCGTACGGGAATGACGATCGCCCACGAGGGGTGTGGCGGCCGAGGCCGCCGCGGCGATACGTGAGTCGGGGATCCCGCACGCGCGTAGGCAGGTCGAGGCGATGAGGCCGGCGGTCGCGTCGTCGATCGGCACGCCGCTGCTGCGAAGCCTCGTGGTGACCTCGACCAGATGCATGAGCATCTCGCCGAGGTGGCCCTGCTCGGCCGCCGCGGCGACGCCGGGCGTCGCCGCCCGGGTGGCCATCCGCCCGTAGGCCTCGGCGAGCTCGGCGCGAACGCTGCGAAAGGCATCGAAGGCGTCGCTGCTGGTCACGTCGGGGTGAGTGGCCAGCATGCCGATGTTGTCCGGCGCCTCGGCGAGCGTGTGGATGTCGACGAGGGCCAGCAGGTAGAGCGCGGCCTCGGGACTCGTGGACGCGGTCAGCTGCTCGATCTGGTCGATCCGATCGACGGTGGGTCGGACGGATCGCTCCAGGAGTTCGGCGAGGATCTCGTCCTTGCTGGTGAAGTGGTAGTAGAGCGACGCCTGCCTGATCCCGACCCTGTCGGCGATCTCCCGCGTCGAGGTGGCCGCGAAACCCTTGGTCACGAACAACTGCGCCGCGGCATGAAGCACCTGCTCGCGCGGTGGGGCAGCCGTGCTCGAGGGGACGAGGCGAGGTCGTCCGGGGTGGGTTCGTCGGATGCTCATCGAAGCCCTGCCTTCCTGTCTGCGTCGACCCCGAATCCAGTAGAGCATAATATGTTGATGCTGCCAATCATGATGTGCATCTGGACGTCGGGTATGCCCATCCGGCACGATGGTGGTTCCGATCCGTAGAAGGAGGCTGTCGCCGTGCCCCGCCCCAACCGTCGAGCCCGTGAAGCACTGACCGAGGCGCTCCGGGAAGCCCGTCGCGCCGCCGGCCTGACCGGGGCCGGTCTGGCGAATGCGCTGGGCTCGGGCTGGTCCCAGCCCAAGGTGTCCAAGATCGAGTCGGGTCGGCAGTCGGTCTCCGAGGCCGAGGTCCGTGCCTGGGCGGCCGCGGTGGGTGCCGACCGGGAGATGCTGCTCGCGCTGCGCGCCCGCGCCGACCAGGAGCATGCCGCGTTCCGTGACGCTCATCCGGCCGGCGGCGATGCGGAGCAGCACCAGGATGCGTACGCAGCGACCGAGGTGGCCGCCAAGGTCCTGACCAGCTACCAGCCGCACAGTGTCCCCGAGCTGTTGCAGACCCCCGGCTACGCGCGTGCCCTGCTGGCGTTGGCAGGTGGTTCGCGTGACCGAGACGGCGTTGCCGAAGAGGTCTCGCACGTGATCGCGGCGCGGCTGCGTCGCTCGGCGATCCTTTACGAGCCCGGCCGGACGATCACCATCCTGGTCGGCGAGGCCGCCCTGCACCACCTGGTGGGATCGCCCGAGATCATGCGTGCCCAGATCGATCACATCGCGAATCTGGCGACCACCACCCAGGCGAGGATCGGGATCGTCCCCTTCGAGAGCTTCCCCGTTCTGGTCCAGCACGGCTGGGACCAGCGCGACCGGATCGTCACTGTCGAGACGAGCGCCGGCGACCTCGAGATCGCGGACCCGGTCGAGGTCGCCCGCTACGAGCGCTGGACGCAGCTCCTGCTCGAGCATGCGCTCACGGGCGAGGCGGCCGCCGAGCGATGTGCCCGGATCATCGGCGAGCGCGGAAAGGTCGTCGACGCGGCCGGGTGACCTCGAATAGGAGACGGCTGCTGCTCCGGTAGACTCCCGGCGGGCCGTTAGCTCAGTTGGTAGAGCAGTGGACTTTTAATCCATGGGTCGTCGGTTCGAGACCGACACGGCCTACCAAAAGAAGACCCTCGCCCGGCCTCGGGCGGGGGTCTTCTGCTCTCCGGAAGTGCTCCGAAACCCGGGGGCGTACGTCCCGCTGAGCGGCCGTTTCGCGGCTCTGTTGGGCAACCTTCACCGGTTCGCGCGTAAAACGATCGGTCAAGGGGGGTTCGCTCAGGCGCGTGAGTTGCTAGTGTCACTCCCGCAACAGGTGCAAGTTCCAGAAGGTCTGACGCCTGCGGAGTTTGTGATCCAACGGCGTTTCTGCTCTGTGCCCGCCCGGACCCCGGTCCGGGAACACAGGTCGGAGCGACGTGTCACCCGCCCCTGATGCGGGGCTGCCGAACCTGGTGGCCTCTCGCCCCGACTAAGGAGTAACGAGCAGATGGCTCAGGGCACCGTTAAGTGGTTCAACGCCGAGAAGGGTTTCGGCTTCATTGCGCAGGAGGACGGCGGCGACGACGTCTTCGTTCACTACTCTGCGATCCAGACCAACGGCTACAAGTCGCTGGACGAGAACCAGAAGGTCGAGTTCGACGTCACCCAGGGTCCGAAGGGCCCGCAGGCGGAGAACGTTCGCCCTCTCTGAAACAAGGCTCAATGAGTAGCTAAGGCGATCTCGGGTTCGGCACCTGCCGACAATGATCATCTGCAACGAGGCCCCAGCCGTTCGGCTGGGGCCTCGTGGTCTGATTGGAGCCCTCTCAGGCTTCTGTGTCACGCTTGATGTGACAACTTTTGATGGTTCTTGGTGGATCAGCGCGCAGATACCCCGAGACTGGGCGATGATGTGAAGACGAGTCTTTTCGAGCGTGACCTGAGGAGGTGGCGGGCGTGGCTGATCAGTTCGATGTGACGCTGGAAGATCCCGAGCTGCTCCTCGAGGTCGAGCTCACGACCAACCTCATCGTCGCCGCCAGCGAGTCCGAGGATCACCTCTCCCAGGACGAGATCGACCGCATCCTCGGGATCATCCCCTAAAGACGTCAGCAGGTCGCGAAGAGCAGCGGCCCGTTCGCGAGGTCGGAGAGCACGGGCGCGCCGTCCTTCGGCCGCAGCTGCATGGTGACGACCTCGTCCTCGGCCGCGACCTTCCCGAGCTCGAACCGCTCGTCGAAGGTGCCGCCCTGGCCGGGTGCCGGACCGACGGCGAGCTTGGCCCGGGTGTCGGCGTTCGTACGCGCCTGGTCGTCGTTCTCGAACGACATGGCGACGCGTACGTCCCCGTTCGGCTCGGCCGCCATGGCGAAGCCTGCGATCGGGTTGATGTCGCCGGCGGCGTCGACGAGACCGTCGGCCTGGTCCTGGTCGGCGGCCGAGGCGCCGCCCAGCCCGATCTCGGTGCAGGTGAAGTCGCCGTCGTAGACGAAGGCCGAGAGGGGGTCGTCGAGCCGGTCGGCGGCGTCGGTCATGGGCTCGTGCAGGTCGCCGTCGCCGAGGCTCTCGACCTGGTCGCTCAGGTAGCGCCGGCCGTCCGAGGCCAGGATGAGGTCGTGCTCGGGCAGAAAGGCGATGTAGGTGAGCTTCGGGCTGATCGTCGAGTCGATCCCGGAGTCGGTGAAGTTGGAGAAGGGGACCAGGGTGCCGTCCCAGACGCCGCCGTCCGCGGGGTCGTCCCCGGGGGCGGTGAACCCCATCGAGGTGAGCTGCTCGACGAGGTGGTCGGCGTCCATGTCCTCGAGGTGTCCGATCATGAGCGCTCCCTCGGTCGACTGGGTGTAGAGCTCCCAGTCGAGGGTCGCCGGTGACCAGCCGAAGTGCTGCTGCAGCAGGCCGGAGGCGTCAGGAAGCACCGAGGTCGAGGTGAGGTCCTTCGTATAGGCGGCGTCGATCATCTCGTGGACCTCCTCCGGGGTGGAGTCGGCATCGAGGTCGGCGCCGACGCTCTCGCGGATGCCCGTCCAGTCGGTGAAGGAGACCCGCGTCGCCTCGGCGGGGGCCAGCCGCAGCGCCTCGTCGAGGTCGCCTCCACGGGTCGCCCATGCGCGAGCGAGGAAGATGACGAGCGCAACGATGACGACGCCCACCGCGATGGTCAACAAGGGGTGGGCGCGTACGACTCGGGATGACCGGTCGGCCCACATCCTGGGGCGGCCGAGAAGCTGGGGGGTGCTGAGCATTGCGACGAACCTTAGACGAATCAGCCACCTTCTCGACATACCCTGTGCGCATGCCCGAGATACCGGCCGCCGGCGTAGTGGTTCTCCGCGAGCACGACAACCTCTCGGAGGTGGCGCTGGTCCACAGACCCAAGTACGACGACTGGTCCTTTCCCAAGGGGAAGGTCGACCCCGGCGAGACGGTGCCGGTGGCTGCGATCCGCGAGGTGCGCGAGGAGACGGGCCTACGGGTCGCGCTCGGCCGCCCGCTCCGGCCGCAGCGCTATCCCGTCGAGGCGGGGCAGAAGGTGGTCCACTACTGGGTCGGCCGCACCGCCGCCGGCGCCGATGACGATGTAGACGGCTACCTGGTCAACGACGAGATCGACGACGTCGAGTGGCTTTCGGTCGAGAAGGCTCGCACCCGGCTCACCTACCCGCACGATCGGGCGACGCTGCAGCAGGCCGAGGACGTACGCGATCCCACCACGCCCCTCGTGATCCTCCGTCACGCCTCGTCCGTCGGCCGTTCGGCCTGGTCGGGTGCAGACGAGGAGCGGCCGCTCGACGACACCGGACGGGCCCAGTCGGTCACGCTTGCCGGCCTGCTGATGGCCTACGACATCCACCGGGTGATCACCTCGCCGAGCGTCCGCTGCGCGCAGTCCGTCGCGCCGTACGCAGGGCTGGTGGGCACCGCTCCCGCGATGGTGAGACTGCTGAGCGAGGAGGGTGCGGACGAAGGTAGCGTGTCGGCCCTGGCCGCGGAGACCCTGCGTGACCTGGAAGTTCCGACCGTGATCTGCACGCACCGACCGGTGCTGCCGTGGGTCTTCGACGGGCTGGGCATGCGTGACCCGAAGCTGGCGAAGGGCGAGCTGATGGTGCTGCACGTGCGCGCAGGAGAAGTGCGCGCTGTCGAGGCATTTCAGGTCTAACTCGGGTCTAACAGAGGCTCGAGGCCTGCCTGTTCATCTCCTGTGCCCGTAACTGACACAGATTTGCCACCGACTTTGTGTTCCTCGTTCAGGCTGCGTTCACCTTCACCGAGTTTCCCGTCCACCTCGGCTCCCTACGGTCATCGCGACAACTCCGAATCGACTGCATCATCACCAGGAGAATTGCGTGAACACCACCTCGCTGCGCCGGGCACTCGTCCCGGGCATCACGGCTGCGGCCCTCGCTCTCGCGATCAGCGCCTGCGGCGCTGCCAACGAGCCGACGGGTGACAGCGAAGGCGAAGGCACCCTCTCGGGCACCATCAAGGGTGGCGGCGCCTCCTCGCAGGAGAAGGGCCAGGCGGCGTGGGTCGCCGGCATCCAGGACGCGAACCCCGACCTCAGCGTCGTCTACGAGCCCGTGGGCTCCGGCTCGGGTCGTGAGGGCTTCATCACCGGCGGCTACCTCTTCGCCGGCACCGACTCGGCTCTCAACGACGACGAGGGCGAGCTGAGCAAGGCCAAGGAGCAGTGCGGCGCCGACCCGATCCAGGTCCCGGGCTACGTCTCGCCGATCGCCGTCGTCTTCAACGTCGAGGGCGTCGACGAGCTCAACCTCGACCCCAAGACGCTCGCCGACATCTTCGCGGGCAAGATCACCAAGTGGAACGACCCGGCGATCGCCGCGACCAACCCGGACGCCACGCTTCCGAACAGCGCGATCACCCCGGTCCACCGCTCGGACGACTCCGGCACCCAGGAGAACTTCACCGAGTACCTCGCGGCCGCCGGTGGCTGGGCCGAGGAGCCCTCCGGTGAGTGGCCCGCCTCCATCAAGGGCGGCGAGGGCGGCGACGGCACCTCCGGTGTCGTGACCGCCATGCAGGGCGCCGGCTACATCGGCTTCATGGACGAGTCCGCGGCGCGCGAGAACGACCTCGCCACCGTCAAGGTCAAGGTCGGCGAGGAGTTCGTCGCGCCGAGCGCCGAGGCCGCCTCGAAGATCCTGGCCGCCTCGAAGCCGGTCGGCACCAGCGACAGCGACCTGGCCGTCGAGGTCGCTCGCACCACCACCGAGGCCGGCGTCTACCCGGTCGTGCTGGTCTCCTACCTGCTGGCCTGCCCGACCTACGAGAACGCCGAGGACGCGGCCAACGTGAAGGGCTACCTGGAGTACATCCTCTCCGAGGAGGGCCAGGAGGTCGCCGCCGAGGAAGCCGGCTCCGCACCGCTCGACCGTGAGATCGCCGACAAGGCGCTCGACCTGGTCGGCGGCATCAAGTAAGTGCCGGTAAGTCTGATCTGATCGCCGTTCGGGCGGTGGCCGCGGCCGCCGCCCGTACGGCTGTCTTGAGAACCTAGAAGAAAGTCGAGGAATGCCTTGTGACTGTCGCCGCTGACCCCGGCGCCGACCCTGGCGTTGACCCGAAGTCGGAGCTCATCTCCGGCCGTGGCTCGGTGGGTGATGTCGTCTTCCGAGGCCTCGCCGTCATTGCAGCCACTCTCATCATGGTGGCGCTGGCAGCCGTCTTCATCTTCCTGGGCATCGAGGGCATCCCGGGCTTCAGCGTGGACGAGCAGCACTACGCCGGCCAGGGCTCGTTCCTGGGCCTGGTGGTGCCGCTGCTGTTCGCGACGATGTACGCGGCTGTGCTGGCCCTGATCGTCGCGGTCCCCTTCAGCGTGGCGATCGCGCTCTTCATCAGCCACTACGCCCCGCGCCGGATCGCCACCCCCGTTGCGTACGTCATCGATCTGCTCGCCGCGGTCCCGTCGGTCGTCTTCGGCCTGTGGGGTGCGGTGGTGCTCGGTCCGTACCTGGTGCCGACCCATGCGTGGCTCTCCGAGAACATGGCCTGGCTGCCGTTCTTCGACGGCCAGCCCTCCGGCAACGGCCGTACGCTGTTCACCGCAGCGATCGTGCTGGCCGTGATGATCCTGCCGATCATCACCTCGATCTGCCGCGAGGTCTTCGCGCAGACGCCGCGACTGCACGAGGAGGCGGCGCTGGCGCTCGGCGCGACGCGCTGGGAGATGGTCCGCTACGCGGTCTTCCCCTACGCCCGCTCCGGCATGGTCTCCGCGGTCATGCTCGGCCTCGGCCGAGCTCTCGGCGAGACCATGGCGATCGCGATGATCGTCTCTCCGAAGGTCCTCATCTCGCTGTTCATCATCGGCACCAACAACCCGCAGACCATCGCGGCGCACATCGCCCAGGGCTACAAGGAGAGCACGCCCGACCGGCTCTCCGTGCTGATCGCGACCGGCCTCGTGCTGTTCGCCTTCACCTTCCTGGTCAACGCGCTCGCCCGCTGGATCGTCGCCCGAGGGAGGGCCAAGTGACCAACACCGAACCTTCTCTGAACGAGCCGCAGCTGTCCCACGCCACGCTCCCGCGTGGTGCCCAGTGGCTGGTCGGCGTCGCCGCGGTCGCCCTGGGCGGCCTGGCCCTGGTGCTCGGTGTGGGCATCGTCGGGGCAGCCGTCATCGCCTTGCTCGGGTTCCTCATCGGTTACCCGCTGTGGGCGCTGCTGGTGGAGAACCGGCGCTCGGCGACCGACAAGCTCGTCACCGGTCTGGTGTGGACGGCCTTCGCGGTCGCGGTCATCCCGCTGATCTGGCTGGTCTACACGGTTGTCTCCAGGGGCGCCGCGACCCTCAGCCCGGAGTTCCTCACCTACTCGATGCGTTCGGTCACCGGCGACGAGCAGGGCGGTCTCTACCACGCACTGATCGGCACCTTGATCGTCACCGGCATCGCCGCGGTGATCTCGATCCCGATCGGCATCATGACCGCGATCTACCTGATCGAGTACGGCAAGGGCAACCGCCTCGCCAAGACGATCACCTTCCTGGTCGACGTGATGACCGGCATCCCCTCGATCGTCGCCGGCCTGTTCGCGTTCGCGCTCTTCACCCTCCTCGTCGGACCGGGCACGCGCTTCGGCTTCGGCGGCGGTATCGCGCTCTCGCTGCTGATGATCCCGACCGTCGTCCGATCGACCGAGGAGATGCTGAAGCTGGTCCCCGACGACCTGCGCGAGGCTGCGTACGCCCTCGGGGTGCCGAAGTGGCGCACCATCACCAAGATGGTGCTCCCGACCGCGATCGGCGGCATCGTCACCGGTGTCGTGCTCTCGATCTCGCGAGTGATCGGTGAGACCGCGCCGCTGCTGGTCGCCTCCGGGTTCAACCCGAACCTGAACACCAGCGCATTCGACGACAGCCCGATGATGACGGTGCCGGTCTTCATCTACACCCAGCTGTCCGAGGCCACGGCCAAGGGCGTCGAGTACGCCTGGGGTGGAGCACTGGTGCTCTTCATCCTCGTCATGGTCCTCAACCTCATCGCCCGTATCGTCGGCACGATCTTCGCCCCCAAGACCGGGCGCTAGGAGAAACACATGTCCATTCAAGTCAAGGACGCCAGCATCTTCTACGGCGACTTCAAGGCCGTCGAGGACGTCTCCATGTCCATCAAGCCGAAGTCGGTGACCGCCTTCATCGGGCCCTCCGGCTGCGGCAAGTCGACCTTCCTGCGCACGCTCAACCGGATGCACGAGGTCATCCCCGGTGCGTACGTCGAGGGGAAGATCCAGATCGCCGGCCAGGACATCTACGGGCCGAACGTCGACCCCGTGGCCGTACGCCGCAAGGTCGGCATGGTCTTCCAGCGGCCCAACCCGTTCCCGACGATGTCGATCTACGACAACGTGCTCGCCGGCAACAAGCTCAACTCCAAGCGGATCAAGAAGTCCGAGGCGGACTCGATCGTGGAGGGCGCACTGCGCGGCGCCAACCTGTGGAACGAGGTCAAGGACCGTCTCGGCAAGCCCGGCATGGGTCTCTCGGGTGGTCAGCAGCAGCGGCTCTGCATCGCCCGCGCGATCGCGGTCCAGCCGGAGGTGCTGCTGATGGACGAGCCGTGCTCGGCCCTCGACCCGATCTCGACCGCCGCGATCGAGGACCTCATCCACGAGCTGAAGTCCGACTACACGATCGTGATCGTCACCCACAACATGCAGCAGGCGGCCCGTGTCTCCGACGACACCGGCTTCTTCAACCTGAAGGCCGCCGGCCAGCCGGGTCACCTGGTGGAGTTCAACCCCACCAAGCAGATGTTCACCAAGCCGGACAACCCCGACACCGAGGCTTACATCTCGGGTCGCTTCGGGTAAACGCTCCTGAAATGCAGCCGAGTCGGCGCATCTGACCCCGTGCCTCGCGAAGCGAAGCGAGCGAGAGGGGTCGGATGCGCCGACTCGGCGTTTGTGCTTCTACGGCAGCTGAAAAACGAAGTGGCAGAGCAGGTAGGTCAGGGCTGCGACACCACCGGCCGCGGGGAAGGTGAAGATCCAGGCGGCGACGATCGACTTCGCGATGCCCCAGCGGACCGCGGAGAACCGCTTGGTCGCGCCCACACCCATGATCGCCGAGGTGATCGTGTGAGTGGTCGAGATCGGGGCCTCCCAGACGTACGCCGTGGTGTAGAGCACCGAGGCGGCGACCGACTCGGCGGCGAAGCCGCGGGAGGGGTCCAGGTGGATGATGCGACGGCCGAGGGTGCGCATGATGCGCCAGCCGCCGGACATGGTGCCGAGGGAGATCGCGGTCGCGGCCGCGGCGATGACCCAGAACGGCAGGTCGTCGTCGGCCGAGAGGAAGCCACCGGTGACCAGGGCCAGGAAGATGACGCCCATCGTCTTCTGGGCGTCCTGCAGGCCGTGACCGAGGGCCATCGCGGCGGCCGAGATCGTCTGGGCGATCCGGAAGCCCTTCTGTGCCTTGTGCTGGTTGGCGCGGCGGAAGATCCACATGATCGCGAGCATCACGCCGAACCCGAGGCCGAACGCGACCACGGGTGAGATGAACATCGGGATGACGACCTTCTCCAGCACCGTCATCCAGTTGACGAACGCGCCGGCGGCGATCGCCGAACCGGCCAGACCACCGATGAGCGCGTGCGAGGAGGACGAGGGGAGACCGAAGTACCAGGTGATCATGTTCCACGCGATCGCGCCGAGCAGGCCGGCCATCACGACGGTCAGACCATGTGCCCCTGATGGTGGCGTGATGGTGTCGGAGACGGTGTGGGCGACCTTCTGGCCCAGGAAGGCGCCGACGAAGTTCATCACCGCCGCGAGCAGGAGGGCGATGCGCGGCGTGAGCGCGCGCGTGGAGACGGAGGTCGCGATGGCGTTGGCTGCGTCGTGGAAGCCGTTGGTGTAGTCGAAGACCAGGGCGACGACGACCACCGCGATGACGATGGCAAGTTCCACGGTGTCAGGATTCCTTGACGGCGATCTGCTCGACGGTGTTCGCGACCTTCTCGAAGCCGTCGATCGCGTCCTCGAGGGACTCCACGATGTCCTTCAGCTTGAGGACCTCCATCGCGTCGTACTCACCGGAGAAGAGCTTGGCGAGGATGCGACGGTGGTTCTTGTCGCCCTGGTTCTCGAGACGGTTGATCTCGATCCAGTACTCGGAGAGCTCCTTCATGGAGCGCAGCTTGGGCATCGCCGCCGCGGTCAGCTCGGCGCAGCGCTGGAGCACGGTGACCTGGTCGGAGAGCTCCGGGGGCAAGATGTTGACGCCGTAGACGAAGATCTGGTCGACGACCTCGTCCATCGAGTCCATCACGTCGTCGAGACCGGAGCCGAGGGCGTAGATGTCCTCGCGGTCGAACGGCGTGACGAAGGTCGAGTTGACCTTCTTGACGATCTCGTGGGTGCTCTCGTCGGCGGCGTGCTCCGCGTCGCGCATCCGTCTTGCGACGTCCTCGCGATCGGCTGTGTCGCTGAGCATCTCGGCGAGCAGCGAGACACCGCCGACGAGGTGGTTGGCGGACTCGGTGAACAGGTCGTAGAACGACGTGTCGACCGGGCGGATTCGGAAACGCACGGGGGGCTCCTGGCTGGATGAGGCAGACCTGCGGGCTCATGTTAGGCGAGTCCGCTTGACACGACGAAAGCCAGGGCGTGTTCAGCCTGTCGCGGCGCGCCTGCGCTGGCGCTGGCGTGTGATCAACATCGCCTGGAGGTGGTCCGGAGCGTGGTTTCGGGCCCACGTCCCGTCGGGTCCGAGGATCCAGGCGTCCGTGGTCGGTTCGAATGCCAGGTCGAACAGTGCGCCGACCTCGGCCACGAGCTCCGGGGTGGGGAGGCGTACGAGGGCCTCGACCCGGCGGTCGAGGTTGCGGTGCATCATGTCGGCCGAGCCGATCCAGGCGGTCGGTCCGTCGCCGTCCTCGGTGGCACCGTTCTCGAACCAGAAGATCCGGGAGTGCTCCAGGAAGCGGCCCAGGATGGAGCGCACCTCGATGGTCTCGCTGAGTCCCTCCACGCCGGGGCGGAGTGCGCAGATGCCCCGGACCAGGAGCTGCACGGGCACGCCCGCCTGGGAGGCCAGGTAGAGCGCGTCGATGATCGCCTCGTCGACCACCGAGTTGGCCTTGAGTCGGATCCTCGCCGGCCGCCCCGCCAGGTGGTGGGCGATCTCCGCGTGGATCTGCTCGATCAGGCCGTTGCGTACGTTGCCGGGGGCCACCAGAAGCTGCTCGTACGTCGCCTCCCGGCTCCAGCCGGAGAGGTTGTTGAACAGGTGGGCGACGTCCTCGCCGATCCCCTCGTTGGTGGTGATCAGGCCCATGTCCTCGTAGAGCCTGGAAGTCTTCGGGTTGTAGTTGCCGGTGCCGATGTGGGTGTAGCGACGGATCGTGCCGTCGGGCTCCTCGCGGACCACCATCGCCAGCTTGCAGTGGGTCTTCAGGCCGACCAGGCCGTAGACCACGTGGCAGCCGGCCTGCTCGAGCTTGCGCGCCCAGCGGATGTTGGCCACCTCGTCGAAGCGCGCCTTGATCTCGACCAGCACCAGCACCTGCTTGCCCGCCTCGGCGGCGTCGATCAGGGCGTCGATGATGGGGGAGTCACCGGAGGTGCGGTAGAGGGTCTGCTTGATCGCCAGCACCCGCGGGTCGGCCGCGGCCTGCTCGATGAAGCGCTGCACGCTGGTCGCGAACGAGTCGTAGGGATGCTGGAGGAGTACGTCACCCCGTCGAGCCGCCTTGAAGACGTCGACCGGCGCGGCGCTCTCGACCGGCGCGAGCGCCGGGTGGGTGCTCGGCACGAAGGCCGGATACTTCAGCTGCTCGCGGTCGATGTCTGCGATGCCGTGCAGCCCGCGCAGGTCGAGCGGACCGGGCAGCCGGAAGACCTCCTTGTCGGAGATGCCGAGCTCGGAGACCAGCAGGTCGAGCGTCGAGTCGGTCATCGACTCCTGCACCTCGAGGCGTACGGGAGGGCCGAAGCGCCGCCTGAGCAGCTCCTTCTCCAGTGCGGTGAGGAGGTTCTCGGTGTCGTCCTCCTCGACCTCGAGATCCTCGTTGCGAGTGACCCGGAAGGTGTGCACCTCGAGGATCTCCATGCCCGGGAACAGCTTGGACAGGCGCTCGCTCATGACCTCCTCGAGCGGTACGAAGCGGTCGTTGCCCAGCGGCACGAAGCGGCTGAAGATCGGCGGGACCTTCACCCGGGCGAAGTGCTTCTTCTTGGTCTTCGGGTCCCGCAGCCGGACGGCGAGGTTGAGCGAGAGACCGGAGATGTAGGGAAACGGGTGTGCCGGGTCGACCGCGAGCGGCGTCAGCACCGGGTAGACCCGCTCCTTGAACAGCTTCTTGCAGGCCTTGACCTCCTCCGGGGTGAGGTCCTCCCAGTGCAGCAGCTGGATGCCCTCCTCGAGCAGCGCCGGCTTGATCTTGCCGCGGAACACCTCGGCGTGCCGCTCGGAGAGCTCTCGGGTCTTCTTCCAGATCAGCTCGAGGACCTCCCGCGGCATCAGGCCGGAAGCGGCCTTGACCGCCACCCCTGCCGCGATCCGCCGCTTCAGGCCCGCCACCCGGACCATGAAGAACTCGTCCAGGTTGGAGGTGAAGATCGCCAGGAAACGTACGCGCTCGAGCAACGGCAGCGTCTCGTCCTCCGCCAGCTCGAGCACCCGCTCGTTGAACCGCAGCCAGGACAGCTCGCGGTCGAGGAACCGGTCCTCGTACTTCTCGACCTCGGCCAGCGCCTCATGATCGGGGATGTATTCGGGCTCGACGTCGAACGGCTGGTCGGGAACCGCGGTCAGGCTCACGGTGTCCTCGGCCGACCGGGTGGGGGCCTGCGGGTCGAGACTCATGAGGCTAGTGTGACTCACTTGCGTGTCCTTGTGGGAGACACGATCCGAACTCTGGCCGTTGGCGCGGACGTCTGGCGAACTACCTGTTACACGATGTCCCTACTAACGGGTAGTTTGGGCGCATGTCGATTCTTGCGCGTGCGTCCTCCGTGATCGATCCGCTGCTGGCGCCTGTGGTGACCCCGATCAAGGGTCTGGCATTTGCGGGGGCGTTGAACCTTCCGGCCGCGGTGCAGCGGCGGCTGGTCGGCAAGCCGGTGACGTACGACGGGCAGACGCTCGCGGTGGACACGCAGATCATGCTGGCGCTGATGAAGGTGTCGGGGGAGCCGGACCCGTCGACGCTGCCGATCCCGAAGGGGCGGGTGGCGCTGCTGCGGCAGTCGCAGCTCGGCGGCGGGCGCCAGGAGATCGGGTCGGTGCGCGAGCTCTGGGCCGCGGGCCTGAAGGCGCGGCTCTACGTCCCGGAGGGCGCCTCGGGCAATGCGCCGCTGCTGGTCTTCCTGCACGGTGGCGGCTTCATCTTCGGTGACCTCGACAGCCACGACGCTCCCTGTCGCCTGCTGGCCAGTGAGTCGGGGGTCAAGGTGCTCTCGATCGACTACCGGCTGGCGCCGGAGTCACCGTTCCCAGCGGCGTACGACGACTCGGTCGCAGCGTTCCGGTGGGCGGTCGAGCACGCGGCGGAGCTCGGTGTGGACCCGGCCCGGATCGGGGTGGGCGGCGACTCTGCCGGCGGCAACCTGGCGGCCGGGGTCGCGCTCGCGGTCGGCGAGGACTGCGCCTTCCAGCTGCTCATCTACCCGGTGACGCAGTCGGAGGCCGCGACGAAGAGCCGCGAGGACCTCAGCGAGGGCTTCTACCTGACCTCGGACTTCATCGCGGCCGCCACCGACAACTACCTGCCGGAGGGCGTCGACCGCCGCGACCCGCGCCACGCCCCGCTGTACGCGGAGATCCCGGCGAGCGGGGTCGCGCCGGCCTACGTCGCGACCGCGGGCTTCGACCCGCTGCGCGATGAGGGCGAGGCGTACGCCGTCAAGCTCGAGGAGGCCAAGGTCAAGGTCGCGCGCAAGCGCTTCGCCGACCAGATCCATGGGTTCTTGAACGTGGTCGGCGCCGGACGTACCTCACGCGCGGCAGTCCTCGAGATCGCTCGAGTACTGAAGGACAACCTGTAACGAACGCTCAGCCGGCCATGTCGGGGCGCCAGCGGAGCACTTCGCGCTGGAACGCCTCGGGGTCGACCATCGACTTGTCGACCTGGACCGCACCTGCCTCGTCCGTGTTGAACTCGACGACCCACTCGTCGGTGGCCGGCTCGCCCTTGATGGTGATGTCGGTGTCGGTGTCGTAGAGGTCGTAGGTGTGGGTCTGCTCGTCCTTGCGTACGTCGAGCACACCCTCCTCGGTGACCGTGACGGTGCTCTCGGTCATGAGCGAGCCGTCCTCGGGCCTGAAGGTGCGGACGGTGAGCCTCTTGGCGCCGAGTGGCTCGCCCTCCGTGTCGTCGCCAGAGATGGCGCCCTCGGGAGCTTCGGGGGCGGCGCTGCCGGCACCCGGGATCTTGGCGCCGGGGAACTTGCCGGACTCGGCGAGCTTGACCGCCGCCAGCCAGCCGCTCGAGCGGTGGGGGAGCGAGTCGCTCGGGGTGTCGGGCAGGTCCGCCAGCTCCGCGCGCGAGTCTCCGGACTGCCTCGTGTTGCCCTGCTTCTTGCCGGTCGGCCGCTCGGGCAGCGTCACGGGCGCGGTCGGAGGACCGGCCGTCGGCGCTGCCGGTGAGTCGACCGGTGCCGGAGCGGTGATCTCGACAGGCTCGACCAACGGAGTGCGCGCGACCGGCTCGAGGGGCTCGACCACGAGCGGCTCGTCAGGAGCGTCCGGGATGGGGAGCTGCGCCTCGGGCGGCGACGGGGTCGCGGCGAGGGTGAGCTCGAGGGCCTGCATCGCACGCTTGTTGGTGCTGCCGCCCTTGACCGCGAGCATGACGGCCTCACGCAGGTCGGCGAGCTGCTTGGCGAGCTGGGCGCTGCGGCGCTCGGCGATCTGCCGGTCCACGATGGCCTGCTCGACCAGCTGGGTGTTGTGCAGGATCGAGGCCTCGACGGCCTGACGGTCGATCGCCTTCTGTCCGGCGACCTCCTCGGCCTCGGTCCGAAGGCGTACGGACTCGGCGGCCTGCTCCTGGACGTCGGCGAGACGGTTCATCATCTCCGTCATCCGGCGCTCCGCCTCTTCGCGCTCGCGGGCCTGACCGGTGATGAGCTCGGTCATCGACTCGTGAGCGGTACGCAGCGCGGACTCCGCCGCTCGACGACCCTCGTTGGCCTCGGTCGCGGCGCGCTCGGCGGCGCGGCGGCCCTCCAGGGCCTGCACCGCGAGATCGGCGTGCTCGGAGGCGCGCTGGTCGGCCCCCATCCGGGCGAGGTTGGCGGATTCGGCCGCCTGCTCGGCCTGGGAGGCGAGCTCGGTGAGCTGCCGGTAGCGCTCCTCGTTCTCGTTGGCCTCGTGCGCGGCGGCAGCGGCGAACTCGGCGTACTGCTTCGCGCTCTTCTCCGCCTCGAGACGGGCGTCGTTGGCAGCGTCGGCGGCCTTGAAGGCGCGCAGCGCGGCCTCCTCCGCCTCGGTGCGTGCGGCAAGCGCCTCGGCTGCCACGGCGTACTGGTCGGCCGCGGTGGCCTCGGCCGCAGCCCGGGTCATCGCGTGGTCCTCGGCGTTGGCGTCGGCGGCCTTGCGCTCCTCGAAGGCCTCCTTCGCCGCTTCCTCGGCCTCGGCTCGGGCGGTCGCGGCCTCCTCGGCTGCGGCATAGGCGGCCTCGGCCGCAGCCTCGGCGTCCTTGCGGGCCTGCTCGGCGATCTCGGCCTGCGTCGCCATCGCGACCGCGGACTCCTCGGCCGTGATGCGCGCGGCGGCGGCCTTCTCGGCCTCGGTCGCCCGGTCGTTGGCAGCCTGTTCGGCGGCCTGGCGTGCGGTGAACGCGGCCAGCGCCTCGTCGGCCCGGCCGGCCGCGGCCGCGTCGGCCTCCTCGCGCATCCGCGCGAGGTCCTCGGATCGGGTGTCGGCGGCGGCGCGAGCGGTGTAGGCGGCCTCGGCGGCAGCCTCCGCCTCGCTGCGTGCCTCGTAGGCGGCGCGAGCCTCGTCCGCGGCCTTGCGGGCGGCCTTCTCAGCCGCCGCCAGCGCGTCGCGAAGCTCGTCCATCTCCTCGAGGCGGTCCTCGGCGGCGGCCTCCGCGACGCTGCGTGCGGCGTAGGCGGCCTGGGCCAGCTCGGCGTGCTCGGCTGCCTTGGTGTGGGCCTCGGCGGCGGAGGCGGCTGCGGTGGCGGCCTCCTCGGCCTTGGAGTGGGCGGCCTCCTCGGCCTCGGTGCGGGCGATGGCCTGCTCCTCGGCGACGCGAGCCGCCTCGAGCAGGCGGCGCTCGGCCGCCTCCAGCTCCTTACCTCTCGCGAGCGCGGCCTCCTCGGCCTCGGCGCGCTCCTTGGCGCGGGTGTCGGCGAGCTTCTCGGCCTCGACCCGGGCGCGGGCGTACTCCTCGGCTGCCTTCTCCGCTACCTCGCGCGCCTGATGGGCGTCGGCGGCCAGCTCGGCGTGGAGCTTGGCGGTTTCGTCGGCCTTCGCGCGGGCGGTTGCGTGCTGGGCGGCGGACTCCTCGGCCACCAGCCGCTCGGCCGCCTGCTCGGCGGCCGCCTGCTCGGCTGAGATGCGAAGTGACTCGGCTGCGGCAGCGGCGCGGGCCAACTCCGCAGCGCGCGCCGTCAGGTCCTCGTCGTCACCCGGCTGGGCGGCCGAATCACGGCTCCACCACTTGCCACTGGGGGTCTGCGTGCTCACGAGGGTGAATGCTAACGGCGAAGTAGGTGGTGTGTGGAGTCTCCGAGAGGATTAACACGCTCGCTACCTGGAACTACACTTATGTAATTCTGGGTGGTGCCGACTTCAGTAGACGATCGCCTGTACGCCCTCGCGCAAGATCTCCTCGGCGAACACGAACGCGCCCTTGATGACCACGCCATCGATCAGGTCGTCCTCGGTGAGATCGCGACGAGAGGCGCACTGGCTGCACACGGTCACCTGGCCGGCTTCCAAGACCAGCCCGATCAGCTCCTGCAGCGGCGCCGCGTTCTCGAGCGTGAACTCCTCCGCCTTCCCGGGCACCGCGAACCAGGTCGCCTCACCGGTGAGCCACAGCGACACCTTCGCGCCGGCGGTCGCGGCCGCCGAAGCGACCGTGAAGGCCTGGTTCGTACGCTCAGGCGTCTCGGCGCCGACGGTCACCTTCACCACGAGTTCTTGCATGCCGAGCACACTAGCGCTTGCGTTTCGGGTCGTAGCCGACGTACGGCCTAAACTCGGGGTGTGGCTTTCGAACTTCCGGAGAACCTTCACCCCGATGCCGGTCCCTGTGCGTGGATGCTCGGCACCTGGCAGGGCAACGGGCACGGTGACTATCCGACGATCGACAAGTTCGAGTTCGGGCAGGAGCTGATCTTCACCCACGACGGGCGTCCGTTCTTCCACTACTTCGCGCGCTCGTGGATCATCGACCCGGAGACGGGGGAGAAGGTGCGCGACGCGGCGCTCGAGACCGGTTTCGTGCGCTTCCGCCCCGAGGGCGAGGTCGAGTGGGTGATGACGCACAACACCGGCATCGTCGAGGTCTGGTACGGCAAGGCCGAGGGCGGCAAGCTCGACCTCACCACCGACGCGGTCGCCCGCACGGAGACCGCGAAGGAATACACCGCCGGCAAGCGCCTCTACGGCAACGTCGAGGGCGACCTTCTCTACGCCTTCGACATGGCCGCGATGGGTCAGGCGCTGCAGCCGCACCTGTGGGCGCGGCTCAAGCGGGTCAACAAGTAGTCGCGATGACCGAGGCGGCTGAGGACTGGCGCGAGGCCCTTCGGGCGAAGGGCTACCGGCTCACGCCCCAGCGCGAGCTGGTCCTCGGCGCCGTCGAGCGGCTTCGGCACGCCACCCCCGAGGAGGTGCTCGCGGTCGTACGCGAGTCGTCCTCGGCGATCAACCTCTCCACCGTCTACCGCAACCTCGAGGTGCTCGAGGAGTTGGGCCTGGTGCGGCACGCCCACCTGGGCGAGCGCGCGTCGACCTACCACTCGGTCTCCGGGCGGCCACATTTTCATGCGGTTTGCAGGAAGTGTCAGAAGGTCACCAGTGTTGACCCCTCAGTGGCCGACGGTATCTGCGAGCGGCTGCGTGAGGAGTACGCCTTCGAGGCAGATGTCGCTCATCTGACCGTCTTCGGGGCGTGCGTCGACTGTTCTTCCGAGCCCACGTAGGAGCACAGCATGATGACTGCCAGCCCGCTTCTGTCCCTGCCCGGTGCCGTCGCCGGCGACGGTGCCGACGCACCCGTCGCGGCGCACTACGGATCGTTCAACCTGGAGCAGCGGACGCTGGCCTCCGGCGAGGGATTCGTCGACCTCTCCCACCGTGACGTCCTGCGGATCGCCGGGCCCGACCGGCTCACCTGGCTGCACTCGCTGACCTCGCAGGCTTTCGAGGGACTGGCTCCCGGGGCCTGGACCTCGGCCCTGATCCTGTCGCCGCAGGGGCATGTCGAGCACTTCTTCTCCGGCGTCGACGACGGCTCCTCCTTCCTGGCGTGGACCGAACCCGGGGCCGGTGAAGCTCTGGTCGCCTACCTGGAGCGGATGAAGTTCTGGTCGGATGTGACCGTGACGGCCGAGCCGTCGCAGGCCTCCGTCTGGCGTCCCTCGCAGGGCTACTCGTTCGTCCCACGCGAGTCCCTGGAGACGTACGCCGCTGCCGCGGGCCCCGCCTGCGGGTTCTGGGCCTTCGAGGCCCTCCGGATCGAGCGCGGTGAGCCGCGGTTCGGTGTGGACACCGATACGCGCACGATCCCCAACGAGGTCGGCTGGGTGCCGGGATCGGAAGAGACCGTCGGCCCGGAGTACGCGGTCCATCTCGACAAGGGCTGCTACCGCGGCCAGGAGACGGTCGCCCGCGTCCACACGCTCGGTCGCCCGCCGCGGCGCCTGGTGCTGCTCCACCTCGACGGCTCCGAGAACCGGCTGCCCGCCGCCGGGTCGGAGCTGGTCTTCGGTGAGAAGTCGGTGGGCTTCGTCGGCTCGTCGGCTCGCCACCACGAGCTCGGCCCGATCGCGTTGGGGCTGGTCAAGCGCAACGTACCTGTGGACGCGCAGCTCGTCGTGGACGGAATGCCCGTCGCCCAGGAGGTCCTCGTCGACCCCGAGATCGGCCTCCACATCCGCCCGCTCCGCTGATCGGTCCCGCGGTCAGAGCCGTCCGTTCGATCGGACGGGTACGTCCGCGCTCAGCCAGTCGCGCGAGCTTCTGTAGGCCGCCTGGGACGCAGTGCGTTCGGGGCGGCCCGGCTGTTGGATCACGCTCGAAGGTGCGCCCCACAGGATCCAGCGCCGACGGGGCGGGAGGGGCAGCCAGGTGTCCTGGAACGAGTCGAACCAAGGCCCCGGCGGCTCGAGGCGGAAGCGGCCCTCGTCATATCCGGTGATCTCGGCGCCGACAGCCGCCCAGTCGCCGACGACACCGATCAACGGGTGCCGCATGCCCGTTGCCGGGTTCAGGCTGCTGTGCCAGGCGAGATAGACCGAGGTCGGCAGCGGTAGCCGCCACGGTCCGGCGACGGCACGACCGCGATCGCTCCACGCGGCGTCGACGTCGAAGGACTGTGTCCTCCCGACTCTGACGACGAACGGGCGCCAGCGGTCGAGCTCTGGGAGTGCGCACTCAGGGCGGTCGAGGAGCCGGTCGAGTCCCTGCTCGTCATAGAGAAGCGCGCTCCCTTGCTTGGTGGCTGGTCCTGCAAGCCCGGCCGCGAGCACGCGCCCCGCATCTCGGCAGCCCGGGCGGTGAGTTTCATATCGCGACGGTAGGCCCGAGCACCGACAGTTCCGTGTGTCTCTCGCGGCTACATCAGTGGGCGGTACCTTGTGAATCGTTCACAAGGTGCCGCCCACTGATGTAGTGACGGCCGACCGGTGTTGGTGCTCAGCGTGCCCGACCGGCGGCAACAGCATCCAGGGCGAGGGTGGCGAGGGCGTCGCCGGGGATGCCGGGGTAGCCGTGGCTGAGGGCGCGCCAGTCGGCCGGGATGGCGGAGGCGCCCCAGCGGGCGCCGAGGAGGCCACCGGCGATGGCGGCGACGGTGTCGGTGTCGTTGCCGATCCGGATGGCGGTGTTCAGGGCCTCGACGTAGTGCTCGGGCCCGGTGGCCGGGGTCTGCGCGATCGAGGACCACGCCGCCTGCAGCGCGGTCACGACCCAGCCGTTGGGGTTGAAGGTCGACGGCGGCTCGGTCTCGGCCTCGTCGAGCTTCTCGGTCCAGAAGGTGGCCTCGGCGGGGGAGAGGTGGGAGAGGCCGGAGCGTACGTCGAGCTCGCCGTGCATGACCGCGTGCTCGATGGCCAAGGACCACAGTGCGCAGCCGGACCGGGCGTGCTCGTCCCAGTGGGTCAGGGCGCTCACCGCGGCGGCGGCCTCGGCGACGGCCGCGCGGTCGCCCAGATAGCGGAGCGGGACCGGCGCGGTACGCATCAGCGAGCCGTTGCCTCCCGTGTGGCCGGTCATCTCGTGCAGCTTCTCCGCGACGTGCTGCAGCTGCGCGGCGGTCGGCGCGGGCCCGGCGGTGTCGAGCACCCGGGCGGTCTGGTTGCCGATGTCCTTCGGATCCGACTCCGCCCAGGTCCGGAAGTTGTGGGCGACCGCGGTCAGCCCCTCCTCGGTACGCAGATCGAGACCGCGCGCGGCGTCGAGGATGCACCACGCCATCGTGGTGTCGTCGGTCCACTCCCCGGGCGCGAACGGGCCGAGCCCGCCGCCGAGCATCTGCGCCTTCTCGTCCGCGCCGAGCCGGGGCCGGTCGAACTCGTAATGAGCCCCGAGCGCATCCGCCACCGCGGTCCCGACGATGGCCCCGACGGCCCGGTCACTCTGCGCTTCGGTCAGCTTCACGCGACCAGAGACTAGCTGCGTGTGTATTGAACGTGCGTGTCCGCCGCGGCGCGGGTGAAACCGAGGCCTTCGTAGAGACGTACGGCCGTGGTGTTGTCGCCCTCTACGTAGAGATGGATCCGCTCGACGCCGACCGTCGCGAGGTGGTTCAACCCGAGGAGGGTGACCAGCTTGCCGAGACCGCGGCCCTGCGCGGCGGGATCGACGCCGACGACGTACACCTCGCCCTCGGTCTCGCTGTGGCGCTTGGTCCAGTGGAACGCGAGCAGCTTCTCGCCCTCCCAGGCGGTGACCAGCCCCGACGGATCGAACCAGGCCTCCGCCATCCGCTCCCGCAGACCGGCCTCGTCCAGCGACCCCTGCTCGGGATGGTGCGCGAAGGCGGCCGCGTTGACCCGGAGCAGCTCGGCCTCGTCGCCGGGCTCGAAACCGCGTACGACGATGCCCTCCGGAGTCTCCGGAGCCGGCGGGAGCCCGGCGACCGGGCGCCGCATCACCCACAGCTCACGGGTGCGCTCCCATCCCTGGGTCGCGGCCAGCCGGGCAGCCGCCGGGTTGTCGCCGTGTGACCACGCCGTCGTCCCGGCAGGAAGCGACGGCGCCCGGAGCAGCAGCTGCCGACCCAGGCCGACACCGCGATGCTGGGTCAGCACCACAAGGGAGAGCTCTCCTTCGGTGGTCGAGCCTGTCGAGACCAACAGCCCGAACCCACGTACGTCCCCCCAGATCGTGGCGTCCTCCGGACGGTTGCGCAGCGTCAGGAGGGTCGCCTCGTCGAGCGGCGCCACGCCGTCGTACGCCTCGGTCGCCTTCGCGATGGCCAGGACCTGATCGACGGTGAGTGCCATGGGTGCAGCCTAGGCGTCGGCCCCCAGGCGAGGAGACGGGGTCAGCCGAGCGCCGTCGGCGGCGGCCTCGTTGTTCTTCGACGGCAGCACGAAGCGGTAGCCGACGTTGCGGACGGTGCCGATGAGGGTCTCGTTCTCGGGGCCGAGCTTGGCGCGCAGACGACGTACGTGGACGTCGACGGTGCGGGTGCCCCCGAAGTAGTCGTAGCCCCACACCTCCTGGAGCAGCTGCTGGCGGGAGAAGACGCGGCCCGGGTGCTGGGCGAGGAACTTCAGGAGCTCGAACTCCTTGAAGGTCAGGTCGAGCGGGCGGCCGCCGATCTTGGCGGTGTAGGTGGCGTCGTCGACGACGACCTCGCCGGAGCGGATGACGTGGGCCTCGGGGTCGGAGGCCTCGCGGGCCGCGGAGATGCGGCCGATCGCGAGCTTGATCCGCGCCTCGAGCTCGGCCGGCCCGCAGGTGTGCAGCACGACGTCGTCCATGCCCCAGTCGTGGGCGACGACGGCGAGGCCACCCTCGGTGGCGACCAGCAGAACGGGGATGTCGGTGCCGGTCGTGCGGATCAGACGACACAGGTCACGGGCCTGGGCGAGGTCCTGCCGACCGTCTACGAGCAGCAGGTCGGAGTCGGGCGCCTCGAGAAGCGCGCTACCTTCAGCAGGAAGGATCTTCACCTGATGGCCGAGGAGCGAGAGCCCGGGAAGGACATCTGCCGAAGGCTGGAGCGAACTGGTCAACAACAGAAGCGAGCTCATGGGGGGTGCCTCTCGGTCAGAGAAAGAGGAGCACCGAAACGCAACATTGAGCCTCGGTGAGGTGATCGTTGCACCATATTAACGAAACCTCACGGTGACATAGGAAGGATGTCCACGAGAAAGTGACGAATGTTATAGAGGTCCGATACTGGGCGGCGGCCAAGTCCGCGGCCGGGACTCCGGCCGACCGGATCGAGGTCGACGGCCCGTTGACGCTGGCCGAAGTCGTACGCCGCGCCGCGGAGCTGCACGCCGACACCCGCCTCCCCGAGGTGCTGAAGGTCTGCTCGGCACTCATCGGTGACCGCCCGGTGGGATCGCAAGATCCGAGTGCGGTCTCGGTCGAGCCCGGGGAGAGGGTCGAGTTCCTGCCGCCGTTCGCCGGGGGCTCGGAATGAGTTCACGCGATTCGGGGTTGTGCCCCTCGTGAGCACAGGAGCCTGGATCGCCGTCATCGCGGTCGTCGCCGCCCTCGGGTTCGGTCTTTTCCGGCTGTTCACCGATGGCCGGTTCAGAGGTACGAAGGAGCTGCACGTGACCCAGGAGGTTCACGCACCCGAGCCGCACGCCTGGGATGCGGTCACCGACGCGCTGGGCGAGACCGAGCTGGGTGCGCGGGCGACGCTGGTGCAGTTCTCCTCTGCCTTCTGCGCCCCGTGCCGGGCCACCCGGCGGATCCTGGGCGAGGTCGCCGAGATCGTTCCGGGCGTGGTGCACCTCGAGGTCGATGCCGAGCACCACCTCGATCTGGTGCGCCGCCTCGACATCCTGCGTACGCCGACGACGTTGGTCATCGACGGCGCCGGGAACGAGATCGCGAGGGCCGCAGGGGCTCCGCGCAAGGAGCAGGTGCTGAGCGCGATTCCTGCCCTCAATCTCGAATCCTGACACGCTCGTCCATATGACGAGACATTCGTTTCGTGGCCGTCGGCCGTCGCGCTACTGTCATCGCATGTTCTCGACCATGCTGACCAAGCGCCGCGCAGTGGATCACTGCCGCGTGCGCTCGGCGCTGTGTCGTTCCTGCCGCTGATTCCCTGAGATTTGTCGACCGAGTCGACCCAGGGGACCGCTTTCGCCTGTCAGGCTCGTCCTGACGATCTCCCCTCCACTCTCGCAGGAGCACACCTATGTCCGAGACCACGAGCACGACGGCTACACAGACCGGAATCGACCCCCGCGGCCCGCAGTTCACTGCAGCGGTGACCGTTGTCGTGCTCATCCTGGCCCTGCTGCTTCCGCAGCCATGGGCTCTGGTGGTCACGGTCATCCAGACGGTGCTCTTCGCGATCGGGGCAGGTCTCGGCGTTCAGCGGACCCCGCACGCCTGGCTCTTCAAGAAGTTCGTACGTCCCCGCCTCGGGGCCCCGGACGAGCTCGAGGACCCGGCCCCGCCCCGATTCGCCCAGGGGGTCGGCCTCGCCTTCCTGCTGGTCGCGCTCGTGGGCTACCTCGTCAGCGCCACCCTCGTGGCGCAGATCGCCCTCGGCCTCGCGCTCGTCGCGGCCGTTCTCAATGCCGTCTTCCGGTTCTGCCTCGGCTGCGAGATCTACCTGCTGATCAGGCGTTTCGCCTAGTCCCCTGAACGCAAGAAACACAACGAAAGGTACCTAGATGACCCGCGAGAACTCCCTCGTCTCCGCCCAGTGGGTGGAGGAGCACCTCGATGACCCGAAGGTGGTGCTGATCGAGGTCGACGAAGACACCACCGCCTACGACAAGGGCCACATCAAGGGTGCGATCAAGCTCGACTGGACCACCGACCTGCAGGACCAGGTGCGCCGCGACTTCGTCAACAAGGACCAGTTCTCCGCGCTGCTCTCCGAGCGTGGCGTCGCCAACGACGACACTGTGGTGCTCTATGGCGGCAACAACAACTGGTTCGCCGCGTACGCCTTCTGGTACTTCAAGCTCTACGGCCACCAGGACGTCAAGCTCCTCGACGGCGGCCGCAAGAAGTGGGAGCTCGACTCCCGCGAGCTGACCGACGAGACCGTCACCCGTGAGGCGGCCAGCTACACCGCCCAGGACCAGGACCTCTCGATCCGCGCCTTCCGCGACGAGACCGTCGAGGCCATCGGCGTCAAGAACCTGGTCGACGTGCGCTCGCCCGACGAGTTCGCCGGCCGCCTCCTCGCCCCGGCCCACCTCCCGCAGGAGCAGGCCCAGCGCGCCGGTCACATCCCGACCGCGGCCAACGTCCCGTGGTCCAAGGCGGCCAACGACGACGGCACCTTCCGCTCCGACGAGGAGCTCAAGGAGATCTACTCCGAGGCCGGCGTCGACTGGAGCAAGGACACCATCGCCTACTGCCGCATCGGCGAGCGCTCCTCGCACACCTGGTTCGTGCTCAAGGAGCTCCTCGGCCAGGAGAACGTGAAGAACTACGACGGCTCGTGGACCGAGTACGGCTCCCTCGTCGGCGTTCCGGTCGTCACCGGCGACGAGCCGGGTGTCGCCTGATGTGCGGCGCGACTGAGGGCGGGCTCTCGCTCGCCGGCGTCGACGTCGCCAACGAAGCAGTCATCCAGGGTCAGGTGACCCGTGGCGGCGAGCCCGTCCACGGTGCCTACGTCCGGCTGCTCGACCGCACCGGCGAGTTCACCGCCGAGGTGCCCACCTCGGCCACCGGCCACTTCCGGTTCTTCGCCGGCGACGGCGAGTGGACCCTGCGTACGCTCGCGCCGAAGGCGGAGCCCGTGGACAAGAAGGTCCACGCAGCGGTCGGCAACGTCGCCGAGGTGACGATCCCGATCGGCTGACGGTCCCTGACGTGGGAGCCCCGGTGTCATCGGTTGACGCCGGGGCTCCCACGTCGTTTTGCCCTCTTGCGGTGGAGATATTGCGGCCAGGTGCTTGATTGGCGCTAGATTGTCCGGGTGACTGGACTGCTTGTGACCGTGGCGCCTACCGGGGCGGAGACCGCGAAGGAAGACTGCCCGCAGCTGCCGACGACGCTGGAGGAGCTGGTGGCGACGGCCGTCGAGTGCGAAGAGGCGGGGGCGCGGATGATCCACGTCCACATCCGCGACGACGACCATACGCCGACGCTCGACCTGGGACGCCTCACCGAGACGGTCGACGCGCTCCACGAGAAGACCGAGCTGATCGTGCAGCTCTCCACCGGCGGATCGGTCCACGACCCGCTGGACAAGCGGCTGAAGGTGCTCGACGCCGGGCCGGACTCGTGCTCACTGACGATGGGCACGACCAACTTCGGTGACGACGTCTTCTCCAACCCGTGGCCGTTCATCGCCGAGCTCTACCAGCTCACCCAGGAGCGCGGCGTGGTGCCGGAGTTCGAGCTCTTCGACCTGGGACACGTCGCTGCGCTGCAGCGGCTGCTGGGGAAGTACGGGCTGCCCGCCGGCGGCAAGGTCCACGTCGACTTCGTCATGGGTGTGCCCGGTGGCATGCCCGGCACCTCCGCCGCACTGGTCTCCGGTGTCGCCGCGCTGCCGGCCGAGGTGACTTCGTGGTCGGCGACCGGCATCGGCCGCTCGACCCTCCCGGTCATGCTCACCTCACTGGCCATGGGCGGCCACTTGCGAGTCGGGATGGAGGACGTACTCACCCTCGCCAAGGGTGTCCCCGTCGACGCCAACCGCCAGCTCGTCGAGCGGGCCGTCGAGGCCGCCGCGGTCTCCCAGCGCGCCCCGATGAGCACCGACGAGGCCTGGGCCCTCCTCGGTCTGAAGCGGTGACGACTCAGCCGCCAAGCCTGCTCGCCAGCCTGCCGTGGATCGGGGCGTCGTCGCTGTACTGCTGATCGGCGCTCACGCCCGGCTGTGGGGCCAGTTGCGGTGACACGTCCCCGGACGGGGTGCCCTCGTCCACCTCCTGTGCGGTTTCGTCCAGGTGTTCGCCGATCTGCTGATCGACATCGCCGATGGCTCCAGCGTGCTCAGCGAGGATGCTCCCCGCCTCGACCATCTCGGCCCCCGAGCTGTTCACGAAGGTGTAGATGACCTCGAGCAGGTCGTTGAAAGCGCCGCGCGCACGACCACCGTCGCCGACGCTCCAGTCGCCGCGCTCCCAAGGTCCATCACCGGCCGCGTCCATCATGATGTCGACAGCCTTGGCCGCAACCCAGACGACGTCGGGGACGTACGCCGTGCCCACCCGGCGAAGCACATCGACATCGATTCGGATCTCAGCGGCGGCGTCGGTGAACTTCTTCGACAGTCCGACCGAACCATGGATGTGGAACGGGGAGGGACCTTCGGTACGCATCGCCTGAACCATCTGTCGGGACATGTCGTGGACGAGGTCCTCGGCGACGTGGATCCTCTCCTTGAGGTCGCCGATCGCAGCCACGAGGCTGTCTTCGACCTCGAGGTGGCTGCTGCCGTCGAGTGCTGGCACGGGGTCCGGGTTGCCGCCCTCGTTCGCGGTGAGGAGATCCGTGGCGGTCTTGACGATCGGAAGCGCCTTGTTGAGCGCGTCGTTGGCGGCCTTGGGAAGGAGCTCTTTCACCGCTTCGGCGACCGCCAAGATGCAGTTCCAGGGGCTGATCTTCGACTCGCCACCGCGTGCGTTGAAAGATGTCTCGGCGTCCCGAGCGAGAGCGATGACGTCCTCGCGGGCGCGGTGCCACATCTTCTGTTCTGCGAGCAGGGCGCAGTTGGCCACCAGGACCGCCTGGCGCAGATTCTCGAAGAGGATGGTCATCTTCATCGGGCCATAGGTCTTGGTGTACATCAACACCATGTCGCTCGTCTGCCCGGCCAAGGCGTCAGCGACGACCTGGATGTTGCCGGTCAGGCTCCCGTCGCTGGGGGTGAAGCCCGACTCTCCGTTCCGCACGTCGGTCTGCCCGTGCAGCGTGAACATCGTGAGGGCCTTCTCGATAGCGGCCACCCCGGCATCGAAGCCCTTCGGGTCGGGGATCTCCTTGAAGCAGGCGAAGTGTCGCTCGATCGAGCGGAACCATGGCTGGTAGACGTCGCGGCCGGGGTTGATGGTCTCGCCCTCGTAGGTGATGTCCGCGGTCGGGCCGTCAGCGATCGGCGGCCAGACGACACCTCCGGGCTCGCCGTTGCCGACGCGGCCGCCGGAGGCCTCCTGGCCGAAACCCCAATCGTCGAGCTGCCAGCGGATCGCCGCCTCGGCGATCTTCCGGACGTACTCCGCCAGCCGATTCTCGTAGTCGTCGCCTGTGACCATGACAAGGTCCTCCCGCTTTCTGGTGAACTCGGATCGAGGTTCCACCAGCGGGCTTTCACTTCACTGTCACTCCGGCGCGGTCAGGTAGCGCTGGACGGTCGGCGCGACCCAGTCGACGATCTCCTCGGGGGTCATGTCGACGATGGGGGGAAGCACGAGTACGTAGCGGCTCAGCGCGATCCCGAGGAGCTGCGAGGCGGCCAGGGCGGCGCGACGTGGCACCTGGGACGGGTCGGGGCACACCGGGGCCACGGCGCGGGCGACCTGGGCGGCGAACATGCTGCGCATCTGCTCTGCCGCGCCGGCGTCCGAGGCGGCGCGGCGCAGGAGTGCCATCAGGGTGCCGTCGGAGTCCCACATGCGTACGAAATGGGTGACCATCGTCCGGCCGACCTCGTCGACGGGAACCGCGGTGAGGTCGGGGAGAGCGAGGTCGATCGAGGCGGCTGAGGTGAAGAGCTCCTCCTTGCTGCCGAAGTAGCGCATCACCATCGACGGGTCGATCTGCGCCTCCGAGGCGATCGCTCGGATGGTGGTGCGGTCGTATCCCTGGCGCGCGAAGTGCTCGCGTGCGACGGCGAGGATGCGCTCGCGGGTCTCGGCTCCGGATCGGCGGGTCTCGGTCATGCCAACAAGTGTAGGCCAACACCCGTTGACGTCAATGGCGGCGGCGCGCTAACTTGGTCAACACCGGTTGGCCAACACTCGTTGACCAACGACCCGAAGCAAGGAGAGCATCATGTCCACCATCACCACTGATGTCCTCGTCACCGGCGCCGGCCCCACCGGGCTGGCGGTGGCGGCCAAGCTGGCCGCGGCCGGAATCGACGTCACCGTCATCGACAACCAGGCCTCCGGGGACAACACCTCTCGGGCCGCCGTCGTCCACGCCCGGACCCTGGAGGTCCTCGCCGACCTCGGCGTCTCCGAGCGTCTCACCAAGGAGGGGATCGAGGCGCCGACCTTCACCATCCGCGACCGCGACAAGATCCTGGTGCCGATCCGCTTCGACGACCTGCCCAGCGAGTTCCCGTACGCCCTCATGGTCTCCCAGGCGGTCACCGAGCGCGTGCTGCTCGAGCGCCTCACCGAGCTCGGCGGTCACGTACGCCGCCCGGTCACCCTCGTCGACCTCCGCCAGGACGACGAAGGCGTCACCGCCACCACCGAGGACGGCACCGAGATCCGGGCGCGCTACCTCGTCGGTGCCGACGGCATGCACTCCATCGTGCGCGACAAGGCCGGGATCGGCTTCCCGGGAGGCAAGTACGCCGAGTCGTTCAGCCTCGCCGACGTACGCATCGAGGGTGACCTGCCGCACGACGAGGTCATCCTCTACTTCTCGCCCGAGGGCACCCTGGTCTCCGCGCCCCTGCCCGACGGCTCGTTCCGGTTCGTCGCCCCGGTCGTCGAGGCGCCGGCCGAGCCCGACGTCGACTACGTCCAGGGTCTCCTCGACCGCCGCGGTGGCGTGAAGAGCCCGGTCAAGGTCACCGAGGTCGTGTGGGGATCCCGGTTCCGGGTCCACCACCGCGTCGCCGACTCCTACCGCGTCGGGCGGGTGCTGATCGCGGGCGACGCGGCCCACGTGCACAGCCCCGCCGGCGGCCAGGGCATGAACACCGGACTCCAGGACGCGGTCGTGCTCGGAGACGCGCTCGTCGCCACGATCGCGAACGGTGACGAGGCTGCGCTTGACGACTACGCCGCACGCCGCCGGCCGGTCGCCGAGGAGGTCATCGCGCTCTCCGACCGGCTGACCCGGTTCGGCATCGCGCAGGGGGTCCGGCGCAGCGTACGGAACCTGGTGCTGTCCACGCTCGCGAAGCTCCCGCGCTTCCGCCGGATGCTCGCCTGGCGCCTGTCCGGGCTGGTCTATCGCGACCGGTAGACGGTGCGGATGCTCACCGAGGTAACTCGGTGGACGCTCACTGCCCTCGTGGAACTCCGCGAGGTCAGTGAATGCTCACCGAGGTACCTCGGTCAGCATCCCCGCCCGCCCGTGCCACGTACACCTAAAGGCTGAGGAAGCCTGCCGCGCGGAGACCGGCAATGACGTCGTCCAGGGCCTCCTCGATCGAGCGGCCGGTGGTGTCGACGCGTACGTCGGCGTCGGCCGGCTCCTCGTAGGGCGAGGAGATGCCGGTGAACTCCGGGATCTCGCCGCGACGGGCCTTGGCGTAGAGGCCCTTGCGGTCGCGCCGCTCGCACTCCTCCAGCGGCGTGGCCACGTGGACCAGGAAGAAGGCGCCGCCGGCGTCGTCGACATAGCCGCGTACGTCCTGGCGGGTCGAGTCGAACGGAGCGATGGGGGAGCAGACGGCGAGGCCGCCGTGGCGGGAGATCTCGGCCGCCACCCAGCCGATCCGGCGGATGTTGGTCTCCCGGTCCTCCTTGGAGAAGGTCAGCCCGGCCGACAGGTTGCGGCGCACGACATCGCCGTCGAGCGAGGTGACCGTACGCGCACCCTGCTCCAGGATCCGGTCCATCAGGGCGCGGGCGAGGGTGGACTTGCCGGAGCCGGACAGGCCGGTGAAGAAGATGACCAGGCCCTGCTCCTCGGGAGCGGGCTGGTCGCGGTCGATGACCGCGGCGATCTCGTCGGGGTAGTCCTCCGAGGTGGGAGCGGCCAGCGCGTGGACCGGGTCACCCCCTGCGTACGCCGCGACGACCGCCACGCCGAGCGCGTGGTCGGCCTCGGGGTCGTCGTGAGAAGCCAACGGCACCGCGACCACGGCCGCGTCGGGCAGTGCATCCGCGGCCAGCAACGAGGCTCGCAGCAGTGCGACGGGGGAGAGCGACGGGGTGCCGTGCCCGACGAGAGCGAGCAGCAGCACCGGCCCGAGGGCCGCGATCTCGGCGATCTCGGCGGTGGTGAGCGCGTCGGTGACCGGCACGACCGTCCGCCCGGCGTACGCCTCGCGGGTCTGCTCCGGAGTCAGATAGAGGCGTCGGAAGGGGCCGTAGGCGGGAGAGGAGAGACCGGTGACCTCGCCGGCGGGCCAGGTGACCCGCGCGATCGGCAGTCCCTCGGGGTCGACGACCTCCACCGCGCCGTCCGCGGCCGCGCTCTCGGCAACGGACGCGGGGAGGGCCAGCGTCAACGCAGACCCGGGAGCGTTCAGCGAACCCGGGAGGGCGCCGGAGACGATCAGCTCGATGTCGTCGAGCTCGCGCGGCGTGGGAGAGAACTGCTGAGGCACAAGATCACCTGATGAGGTCGGTTGAGGTGGCCGGCGGCGTTTGCCAACGCCGAGTCGGCGCAATCCGGTCCTCGCTTCGCTCCGGTCCGTTTGCGCCGACTCAGCGTTGGCTGAACGCTTCAGTCGTTGATCATGCCCGCGCCGACGGTGACGCCGGTCGCCTCGTCGATGAGGATGAAGGAGCCGGTGGTGCGGTTCTTCGAGTAGGGGTCGCACAGCAGCGGCTTGGTGGTGCGCAGCTGCACGCGGCCGATCTCGTTGAGGCCGAGCTCCTTGGTCTCCAGGTCGCGGTGGAGGCTGTTGACGTCCAGGCGGTACTGGATGTCCTTGACCAGCGCTCGCGCCGAGTTGGAGGTGTGCTTGATGGCCAGCTTCTGCCGCGGACGCAGCGGAGCGTTGGTCATCCAGCAGATCATCGCGTCGATGTCCTGGCTCGGCTCCGGGGCGTTCTTGACCCGCGAGATCATGTCGCCGCGGCTCACATCGACGTCGTCCTCGAGCCGGACGGTCACCGACATCGGCGGGAACGCCTCGGGGATCTCCTGGTCGAACAAGTCGATCCCGGCGATCCGGCTGGTCATCCCGGAGGGGAGCACCATGACCTCGTCGCCCGGCTTGAGTACGCCACCGGCGACCTGACCCGCGTAGCCGCGGTAGTCGTGGTGGTCGTCGGACTTCGGCCGGATGACGTACTGCACCGGAAGGCGGACGTCGACCAGGTCGCGGTCGGAGGCGACGTGGACGTGCTCGAGGTGGTGGATCAGCGTCGGGCCGGAGTACCAGTCCATGCTGGTCGAGCGGGTCACCACGTTGTCGCCCTGGAGCGCCGAGATCGGGATGACCTCGAGGTCCGGGATGTTGAGCTTGGTCGCGAACGCGGTGAACTCGGCGGAGATCTTCTTGTAGACCTCCTCGGAGTAGTCCACGAGGTCCATCTTGTTGATGCACAGGACCAGGTGGGGCACGCGCAGCAGCGAGAGCAGCACCGCGTGGCGGCGCGACTGCTCGGTCAGACCGTGGCGAGCGTCGACGAGCACCAGTCCGAGGTCGGCGGTGGAGGCACCGGTGACCATGTTGCGCGTGTACTGCACGTGGCCCGGGGTGTCGGCGATGATGAACTTGCGGTTGGGCGTCGCGAAGTAGCGGTAGGCGACATCGATGGTGATGCCCTGCTCGCGCTCGGACCGCAGTCCGTCGGTCAGCAGCGACAGGTCGACGTAGCCGTGGCCCTTGTCCTGCGAGGTCTTCTCGACCGACTCGAGCTGGTCGGTGAAGATCGACTTCGAGTCGAACAGCAGCCGCCCGATGAGGGTGGACTTGCCGTCGTCGACCGAGCCGGCGGTGGCGAACCGCAGGAGGTCCATGGCCATCAGAAGTAACCTTCCTTCTTGCGGTCCTCCATGGCAGCCTCGGAGAACCGGTCGTCACCGCGGGTCGCGCCACGCTCGGTGACCCGGGCGGCGGCGACCTCCTCGATGATCTGCTCGATGGTCGACGCTGTGCTTTCAACGCAACCGGTAAGTGTCATGTCGCCGCAGGTGCGGTAGCGGACCGTACGCTCGGTGACGACCTCGCCCTCGCGCAGCGGGTTGAGCGGGGTCTCGGTCAGCAGCATGCCGTCGCGCTCGAAGACCCGGCGCTGGTGGGCGAAGTAGACGTCGGGGATCTCGATGCCCTCGTGGCCGATGTAGTCCCAGATGTCCAGCTCGGTCCAGTTGGAGATCGGGAAGACCCGCATGTGCTCGCCCTCGTGCAGGCGGCCGTTGTAGAGCGACCAGAGCTCGGGGCGCTGCATCTTGGGGTCCCACTGGCCGAACTCGTCGCGGTGGGAGTAGACGCGCTCCTTGGCGCGGGCCTTCTCCTCGTCGCGGCGACCGCCACCGAAGGCGGCGGTGAAGCCGTTCTCCTCGATCGCGTTCAGCAGGGTGGGCGTCTGGAGCCGGTTGCGCGAGGTCTTGCCGTCGTCGACGACGATGCCGCGCGCGATGGCGTCATCGATGCTCGCGATCACCAGGCGTACGCCCAGGCGGCTGACCCAGCGGTCACGGGTCTCGGCGACCTCGGGGAAGTCGAGGCCGTTGTCGATCTGAAGGACCGGGAACGGGATCTTGGCCGGGAAGAAGGCCTTCTCCGCAAGTCGCAGCATCACGATGCTGTCCTTGCCGCCCGAGAACATCAGGACAGGCTTCTCGAACTCTGCCGCGGCCTCGCGGAAGATGTGGATCGACTCGGCTTCCAGCTGGTCGAGCTGGCTGAGCCGGTAGTCGGCGTGTGTTGCAGTCATTACGGAACCAGAGGACCTCTCCGTCAGGTTGAGGCGCCCATGCTAGTGGCGGCTTCCACGGCACGGCGAAATGTCCCATCCCCGCGTGGGCAGGAATCCGAGTGTACGCAGGCGTGGGCCCTGGTCCGGAAGCGCCACTCGCACCGTGAGATGCGGCGTCGGGACGGGTCAGCGCCGTGGCGCCACGACGACCCTGTCCCCGGCGAGCAGGAAGGCGATCCTGCCGACGTCATCGACCGCGGACCCCGCCAGACCGAGCCGCAGGAGCAGGTCGCGTACGCCGCCGGGGTCGATGTCCTCGCCAGCCCGGACACCGAGCGCCTGGCGGATCGTCTCGGCGTGGATGCGCCGGCCGCCGAGCCGGTCCCAGCGCTCCGCGACGAGCGCTGCCTGCGCGCCGAAGGTGACCAGCTCGGTGCGGGTGGCGGGGATCCCGCCGGAGCGCGCCCGCCCCAGGTCCGCGATCCTCGCCGAGGCCTCCTCGGGCGTGGTCGGCCGCAGGATGTGCGTCGAGGGATGCTCGTACGTCGGCCAGAACCACTTCCCCGAGGCCCGCCGCAGCGCGAACTTCCCCTGGTGACCACCGAGCGAGAACCGGGGCCGGGCCCGCTGGTCGAGCCACGAGGTGGGCTGGTTGCGCAGGGCCGCGAGCCGGGTCGCGATCTCGGGCAGTGGCGCCTCGACGGCGTGCGGTGCCCGGCGCCACGGCAGGTCGGGGTCGGCGGAGAGCGAGACCGCGCCGGGGAGGTCGTCGCCGTAGGAGGCGAGCAGCGTCATCGGCTCGGTGTCCGGCAGGCCTCGTTCGCGCGCCCATCTGCGGCGTACGTCGTCGCGGGTGGGGAGCAGGTTGTCGAGCCAGGCGCGGGCGGCCCCCGGGGCTGCCGGACCGGTGCGCGGGAGGGAGAGCGAGATCGGGGTCGGGCCGGCGGACTCGGCGTAGCTGAAGTCGACCCGGTCGCCGACCTGGCGGAAGGTGCCCATCCGGCGGCGGCCGGCGAAGGCGTACAGCTCTCGCATCAGGGGCCGGTCAGACAGTGGGCCAGAACAGCGTCGAGATCGACGTCCTCGAGGGGCGGGGCGATCGGGGAGAGCTGCGTGGGCGCCAGGTAGACGTCGAGGACCTCCAGCAGCGCGAGCGCCTTGCCGAGCTCGGCGCGCGGGTGGCCGGACTCGACGTCGACGACGAACCGTCGGCCCACCCCGGCCCGGTGGGCCAGGTCGCTCTGGGTGAGGCCGGCGCGGCGCCGGGCCGAGCGCACGGCCGACCCGAAGGCGTCCGGCGAGGTCAGGTACGGCGACGGCACGATGAACACTGTACGCGATGTTCCCGTACGGGAACACGGTCGCCGGAGTTCCTGTGACCCCGCCTCACACCGCTGCTTACAGTGCCGAACATGAAGATCACCGTTGTCGGCGTGGGCTACGTCGGGATGTCGCTCGCCGTCCTGCTCGCCCAGAAGCACGACGTCGTCGTTCTGGACATCTCCCAGGAGCGGGTCGACCTGGTCAACGCGGCCAGGACCCCGATCGAGGACGCCGAGATCACCGGCTTCTTGGCCACCAAGGAGCTCGGCCTGCGCGCGACCCTCGACAAGGAGGACGCCTACGCGGACGCCGCGTACGTCATCGTCGCCACCCCGACGAACTACGACGAGGCCTCGAACTACTTCGACACCTCCACCGTCGACAGCGTGATCGCGGACGCGGTGAGCTACGCGCCGGAGGCTGCGATCGTGGTGAAGTCGACCATCCCGGTCGGCTACATCGCGGCCAAGCGTGACCAGCACCCCGAGGCGACGCTCTTCTTCAGCCCCGAGTTCCTCCGCGAGGGCAAGGCGCTCCACGACAACCTGCACCCCTCTCGCATCGTCGTCGGCGACGACTCCCCGGCCGCGAAGGGCTTCGCCGAGCTGCTGCTCGAGGGCTCGCTCGAGCCCGACGTTCCCGTGCTGATGACCGGCGCCACCGAGGCCGAGGCGATCAAGCTGTTCGCCAACACCTACCTCGCACTGCGGGTCGCCTACTTCAACGAGCTGGACACCTACGCCGCGACCCATGGCCTCAACACGCCTCAGATCATCGAGGGCGTCGGCCTGGACCCCCGGATCGGCTCGCACTACAACAACCCGAGCTTCGGCTACGGCGGCTACTGCCTGCCCAAGGACACCAGGCAGCTGCAGGCCAACTACCAAGACGTCCCGCAGAACCTCATCTCGGCGATCGTCGAGGCCAACACCACGCGCAAGGACTTCGTCGCCACCGACATCCTGCGACGCGAGCCGAAGGTGGTCGGCGTCTACCGGCTGATCATGAAGTCCGGCTCGGACAACTTCCGCGAGTCCTCGATCCAGGGCGTGATGAAGCGGATCAAGGCCAAGGGCGTCGAGGTGGTCATCTTCGAGCCCGAGCTCGACGAGCCGACGTTCTTCCACTCCGAGATCATCAAGGACCTCGACGAGTTCAAGCAGCGAGCCGACGTGATCATCGCCAACCGGCGCACCGACGTGCTCGCCGACGTCGCCGACAAGGTCTACACGCGCGACATCTACGGCCGCGACTGAGGCCCTCCGGCGGAGAGATCTGCTCCCGTGGGCGACCTGCGGGTAACGGACCGGTGAACATCGGTTCGCAATGAACCGTGCGCGGATGCGTACAGTTATTGTCGCGTCTTCTGCTCAGTGTCTAGGAATGAGGCAACATCATGGCTGGTGACTCCGAGACCCGCCCCTGGGGTTCGTGGCACGTCATCGACATCGGTCCGGGCTACAAGGTCAAGCGGATCGAGGTGCTGCCCAACAGCCGCCTCTCCTACCAGACCCACACCCACCGCTCCGAGCACTGGGTGGTCATCTACGGCAAGGCCACCTGCATCATCGACGGCGTGACCACCATCGCCGGCCCCGGTGAGTCCGTCGACGTCGCCGTCGGCCAGGCCCACCGGATCTGCAACGAGACCGACGAGCCGCTCTCGATCATCGAGGTCCAGCGCGGTGGCTACACCGGCGAGGACGACATCGTCCGGCTCGAGGACGACTTCGGTCGGGCCGAGCAGAAGATCACGGCAGAGGCCTGAGCATCAGGCCAGCAGCCCGAGCAGGTACTTCCCGTAGCCGCTCTTCAGCAGCGGCTGGGCGAGCTCGGAGAGCTCCTCGTCGGAGAGCCAGCCCTGGCGCCAGGCGACCTCTTCGGGGGCACCGATCTTGGTGCCCTGGCGGTGCTCGATGGCGCGGATGAAGTTGGCGGCCTCGTTGAGGTCCTCGAGGGTGCCGGTGTCGAGCCAGGCGGTGCCGCGGGGCAGCACCTCGACCGAGAGGGTGCCGGCCTCGAGGTAGATCCGGTTGAGGTCGGTGATCTCGAGCTCGCCGCGCGCGGACGGCTGGAGGTTGCGGGCGTGCTCGATCACCGAGCTGTCGTAGAAGTAGAGGCCGGGGACGGCGTACGGGCTCTTCGGCTTCTCCGGTTTCTCCTCGAGCGAGATCGCTTTGAAGGACTCGTCGAACTCGACGACGCCGTAGGCGCGCGGGTCGGCGACGCGGTAGCCGAAGACGGCACCGCCGGTGATCGTCTTGAAGCGGGCCAGCTGGGTGCCGAGGCCGGGGCCGTAGAAGATGTTGTCGCCCAGGACCAGCCCGACACCGTCCTCGGAGGAGTTGAGGAAGCCGACGTCGGCGCCGATCGTGAACGCCTGGGCGAGGCCGTCGGGGGAGGGCTGCTCGGCGTAGCTGATGTTGACGCCGAGATGGCTGCCGTCACCGAGGAGCCGGTGGAAGCCGGAGGCCTCATGAGGGGTCGTGATCACCAGGATGTCGCGGATGCCGGCCAGCATCAGCGTGGTCAGCGGGTAGTAGATCATCGGCTTGTCGTAGATCGGCATCAGCTGCTTGCTGATCGCGAGCGTGATCGGGTGCAGACGTGAGCCGGTGCCTCCGGCGAGGATGATCCCCTTCATGGTCAGTTGATCCTACGTATGTTCACCCGACGTTCTAGGGAACCCACCGGGGCGAGGCGACCACCGGCGGATTAATTCTGCCTACGATGAACCGGTGAGACGGATTCTTGTGACAGGCGGGGCCGGGTTCATCGGCTCCAACTTCGTGCACCACCTCGTGGCCAACACCGATGCGTACGTGACGGTGCTCGACAAGCTGACCTATGCCTCCTCGGAGGCATCGCTGGCGGGGCTCCCGGAGGACCGGGTGAAGCTCGTGGTCGGCGACATCGCGGACGCCGCGGTCGTCGAGCCGCTGGTGGCGGAGTCGGACGCCGTGGTGCACTACGCGGCCGAGTCGCACAACGACAACTCCCTCTCGGACCCGGCTCCGTTCGTCCAGACCAACATCGTGGGCACCTTCGTGCTCCTCGAGGCCGTCCGTCGTCACGACGTACGTTTCCACCACGTCTCCACCGACGAGGTCTACGGCGACCTCGACCTCGATGACCCGAAGCGGTTCACAGAGGACACGCCGTACCAGCCGTCCTCGCCCTACTCGGCCTCCAAGGCCGGCTCCGACCACCTCGTCCGCGCCTGGGTGCGCTCCTTCGGCGTGCGCGCGACGATCTCCAACTGCTCCAACAACTACGGCCCCTGGCAGCACGTGGAGAAGTTCATCCCGCGCCAGGTCACCGAGGTGATCGAGGGGCGCCGGCCGCGCGTCTACGGCGACGGGCTCAACGTACGCGACTGGATCCACACCGACGACCACTCCTCGGCGGTCTGGACGATCCTGGAGAAGGGCCGGATGGGGGAGACCTACCTGATCGGTGCCGACGGCGAGAAGTCCAACGTCGACGTCGTCCGCGCGATCCTGCGTCACTTCGGGCGCCCCGAGGACGACATCGAGTGGGTCACCGACCGCGCCGGCCACGACCGGCGCTACGCCATCGAGTCCGGCAAGCTGCGCAGCGAGCTCGGCTGGGAGCCGAAGTACCAGGACTTCGACAAGGGTCTGGCCGCGACGATCGCCTGGTACCAGGAGAACGAGGCCTGGTGGTCGCCGCTCAAGCACGAGACCGAAGCCAAGTACGCCGCGAAGGGGCAGTGATCTCGGTGGCTGAGCTTCGCGTCGAGGAGACCCCGATCCCGGGTCTCCTGGTAGCCCACCTGCCCGTGCACGGTGACGCTCGCGGCTGGTTCAAGGAGAACTGGCAGCGCGAGAAGATGGTCGCCCTGGGGCTGCCGGACTTCGGGCCGGTGCAGAACAACATGTCCTTCAACGCCTCCCGTGGCGCGACCCGAGGCATCCACACCGAGCCGTGGGACAAGTTCGTCTCGGTGGCGTGCGGGCGGGTCTTCGCGGCGTGGGTCGACATGCGGGAGGGGGAGTCCTTCGGGACGACCTTCTCCGTCGAGATCGGGCCCGAGACCGCCGTCTTCGTGCCGCGTGGGGTGGGCAACTCCTACCAGGCGCTGGAGGACCTCACCGTCTACTCCTACCTGGTCAACGACCACTGGCGCCCCGGATTCGCCTACCCGGCGCTTCACCTGGGTGACGAGACGGCGGCGATCCCGTGGCCGATCCCGCTGGAGTCCGCCGAGATCTCCGAGAAGGACCTCACCAATCCGCGGCTGGCCGAGATCACCCCGATGAAGCCGAAGAAGACGCTGATCATCGGCGCCAACGGCCAGCTCGGCCGCGCGCTGGTGTCGGTCTTCCCGGACGCCGACGCGGTCGACCTCGACGAGCTCGACATCTCCGACGAGAAGGCGGTCGCGGCCTGGCCATGGCCCGACTACCAGCTCATCCTCAACGCCGCCGCCTACACCGCGGTCGACGTCGCCGAGACCGCCGACGGCCGGCGCACCGCTTGGGCCGCCAACGCGACCGCCCCGGCGCTGCTCGCCCGGGTCGCGACCGAGCACCGGCTGACCCTGGTGCACTACTCCACCGAGTACGTCTTCGACGGCACCGCCACCGAGCACACCGAGGACGAGCCGGTCTCGCCCCTCGGCGTCTACGCCCAGTCCAAGGCCGCCGGTGACATCGCCGTCGCGGGCACCGCTCGGCACTACCTCCTGCGCACCTCCTGGGTCGTCGGTGACGGCAAGAACTTCGTACGCACCATGGCGGCTCTCGCCGAGAAGGGCGTCTCGCCCACCGTGGTCGACGACCAGATCGGCCGGCTCACCTTCACCGACACGCTCGCTGCCGCCACCGCTCACCTGCTGCGGTCCGGGGCTGCGTACGGGGTCTACAACTGCACCAACGCCGGGGAGCCGTGCTCGTGGCGGGACGTCGCCGCCGAGGTGTTCTCACTGTCGGGGCGTGACCGGGCCGATGTGGGCGCCACCTCGACCGAGGCGTACTTCGCCGGCAAGGACGGCGTCGCGCCGCGACCGCTCAACTCGGTGATGTCGCTCGACAAGCTCGCCGCCACCGGCTACGAGCCCGAGGACCATCTCGAGGCTCTCCGCCGCTACCTGAAGGCCTGACGCATCCGCTGGTCGAGCCGCCGGAGCCGCTAGGCGGAGGCGTGTCGAGACCAACACGGTCCCCTCTGCGCTCGACAGGACTGTGTTGGTCTCGACACGCTCGGCCGCAGGCGGCCTCGCGGCTCGACCAGCGGGCTGCTACTTCTCGGAGCGCTCCGGGAGCCGCCAGGCGGCGGCGTTGTTGTCGAAGGCGTCCAGGCCGCGCGACTGGCGGATGAAGCCCCACAGGAGCGGGCCGAGCAGCAGCATCGCGCCACCGAGGAGCAGCAGGAAGGTGGCATCGGCGCCGAGCATCTTGGCGCCCGAGAGCGTCAGCATGATGACGATGCCGCGCCGGATGACCGACTGGGAGACCCAGCGGGCCATCCGGGAGCCGAGGAAGGTGCCGGGGGTGCCGCCGAGGATGAGCGGGATCAGCACCGCCCATTCGACGCCGTGGTTGATGACCTGGCCGATCGCGGCCGCCAGGACGAGCGGCACCGCCTGGAGCAGGTCGGTGCCGACCAGCTTGACCGCGGAGAGCGTCGGGTAGACCAGCAGCAGAGCGATCATGATGACCGAGCCGGAGCCGACCGAGGTGATGCCGACCAGGAGACCGCCGAGCGCGCCGATGACGATGGTGAGCAGCGGCTTCAGGCGGGGATCTTCGTCGGGAGCCTCGTTGCCGGCAGCGACCTGGCGCAGCTGCAGGTACATCCGGAACATGTAGGACGCCGCCGCGAACAGCAGTGCCCCGCCGAGGACGAGCTTGAGGAAGTGGTCGGTGTCGCCGGGCGCCAGCTTGTGGACGAAGGTGCCCAGGAACGCGCACGGCACCGAGCCGATGATGAGGTAGGTCGCCAGCCGTACGTTGGGCGAGCCGTGGCGCCAGTGCACCGCGGCACCGACCGACTTGTTGACCGAGGCGGCGACGAGGTCGTTGGCGACCGCGGTCGTCGGGGGCACCCCGAGGAAGATCAGCGCCGGCGTCATCAGGGCGCCTCCGCCCATGCCGGTCAGCCCGACGACGATGCCGATGCCGAAGCTGACCACGAGCACGCTGAGCGCGTCTTGGGTGAGGAGGTCGGCGAACACGGGGCAACTCTCACATAGTCTCGCCCCCATGCCAGCACCCGTGCCGTTCGCCGAGATCGTCCGCTCCGACTTCGTCGAGGGACACCACTACGGATCAGTCGTCTCCCTGGCCGCCGACGGCACCGTGAGCTGGTCGCTCGGTGACGTCGACTCGCCGATGCTGCCGCGCTCCTCGAACAAGCCGGTCCAGGCCCTCGCGATGGTGATCCTCGGCCTCGACCTGGCGCCCGACCTGCTCGCCCTCGCCTGCGCCTCGCACTCGGGCGAGGAGTTCCACCAGGAAGGCGTACGCCGCATCCTCGCCACCGTCGGCCTCGACGAGTCCGCGCTCGGCAACATCGAGGACTACCCGTTCGGGGTCGAGGCGCGGGAGGAGGCGCTCCGTCGCGGCGAGCCGAAGACCCGGCTGGCGATGAACTGCTCCGGCAAGCACGCCGCGATGCTCGCCACCTGCGTTGCGGCCGGCTGGCCGCTGGAGGGCTATCTGGACCCGAAGCACCCGCTCCAGGAGGGGATCTGCGAGGTGCTCGAGGCGTGCACCGGCGAGGTCGCGTACGCCACCGTCGACGGCTGTGGGGCGCCTGCCCTGTCCACGTCGCTGACCGGGCTGGCGCGGGCGTTCTCGACGATCGGCTCGGCGGTGGACGGTCCGGCCGCGCGGGTCGCCGAGGCGATCCGGTCCCACCCCGAGTACGTCTCGGGCACGACGCGCGACGAGCTCGCGTTGCACCGTGCAGTACCCGGGCTGATCGGCAAGCTGGGTGCCGAGGCGGTCTATGCCGTCGCGCTTCCGGACGGCCGCGCGTGGGCGCTGAAGGCCGACGACGGCGGTGACCGGGCGCGGGCGGCGGTGATGGCCGCCGCGCTGCTGCGGGACGGGGTCGGTGACCTCGACGGGGTCGACGCCGACGCGTTGCGGGCGACCGGGGACGCACCGGTCCTCGGTGGTGGGCTCAGGGTGGGGGAGATCCGCGCGCTGTTGTGACCTGCTAGCGGCGCGCTAGCGAGTCGGGGATGCCGTGACTGCGCGTGTTTGCCCCGGTTGACGAAGCAACTAGTGGGTGATGTGTGTCACTTCGGTTGCCCAGGACTTGTGATTGCTAGCAATTGTTAGCACACTGGAGTCATGGTCAAGAGCAAGGTCACGAGTGCGGTAGGCACTCTCGGCGAGTATCTGAAGGAACAGAGGATCTCGGCCGAGATGTCTCTGCGTCAGCTCGCCGACCAAGCAGGTGTGTCCAACCCCTACCTCAGTCAGATCGAGCGCGGTCTGCGCAAGCCATCGGCTGAGGTCCTCCAGCAGATCGCCAAGGCGCTGCGGATCTCGGCGGAGCAGGTCTACGTCCGTGCCGGGATCCTCAGCCCCGACTCCAACGTCGGGGGGTCCGTGGAGCTCGCGGTGCTCGCCGACCCGAACCTGACCGAGCGGCAGAAGCACTCGCTGCTCGACGTCTATCACTCGTTCCTTGCTCTCAACAGTCGTGTCACCGACGATGCGCCGGCCGCCGATGAAACCGCTGAACCCCATCACGAGGAGAACCCAGATGCCCACGCTGCCCAAGATTGAGACCACCAAGCCCCTCAACGCCGTCGCCGGCGTCGCGGACCTCGCCTACGAGACCGTCAAGGGCTACGCCACCGACCTGCAGAAGAAGGTCGACGACTACCGCTCCGAGGCGACCACCAAGCTGACCGACGCCCGCTCCAAGGCGACCGAGAAGGCCACCGCCTACCGCACCCAGGCGACCGAGAAGGCGACCGCTGCCAAGTCCACCGTGACCGGCTTCGACCCGAAGTCCCTCCCGGCCCTGGCCAAGGAGCAGTACGCCGTCCTGCCCGAGAAGCTGAAGACCACCGTCAAGGCCAAGCTCGACGAGACCACCGGCTCCGCCACCGGCACTTACGACAAGCTCGCCACCCGCGGTGAGACCTTCGTCGCGAAGTTCAAGAAGGCCGAGACCGAGACCCCCGTTGCCGAGGCTCCGAAGGCTGAGGCTCCGAAGGCTGAGGCCCCCAAGGCCGAGGCTGCTCCGGCCGAGAAGCCGGCCCCCGCCAAGAAGGCTCCGGCGAAGAAGACGGCTGCCAAGAAGGCCTGATCCTGGCCCTGTACGCCCGACGGCTCACCGAGGTAACTCGGTGAGCCGTCGCTTATTTCGTGGAGTTCCACGAGGTGGGTGACCGTTGACCGAGTTGCCTCGGTGAACATCCCGCCCGAGGCGATGTCCTGAGCTTGTCGAAGGGTCAGCTCGGGTAGTCGGCACCCGCGGCCTGGCGGGCCTCCCAGGCGGTGGCGACCATGGAACGCAGGTCGTGGCGCATCTCCCAGTCGAGGTCGCGCCGGGCGAGCTCGCCGGTCGCGACGATGCGGGCGGGGTCACCGGGACGACGCGGCTTGATGACCGGCTCGAAGTCGATGCCGGTGACCTCGCGGATGGCGTCCATGATCTGGCGTACGGAGGAGCCGTCGCCCGAGCCGAGGTTGTAGACCGGCTCGAGGTCCTTGCCCTCGGCGAGCCGCTTGGCGGCGACGACGTGGGAGTGGGCGAGGTCGGCGACGTGCACGTAGTCGCGTACGCAGGTGCCGTCGGGGGTCGCGTAGTCGTCGCCGTTGATCTGCGGTGTCTTGCCCTTGGCCAGCGCGTCGAAGACGAGCGGGAAGAGGTTGTGGGGGCTGGTGTCGTACAGGTCCTTCGAACCCGAGCCGACGACGTTGAAGTAGCGCAGGCTGGTGTGCGCGAGCCCCTCGGATCGCGCCACGTCGGCGATCAGCCACTCGCCGATCAGCTTCGACTCGCCGTAGGGGCTCTCCGGGTTGGTCGGCGTGGTCTCGGTGACCAGGTCGACGTCAGGGGTGCCGAAGGTGGCGGCGGAGGACGAGAAGACCAGCTTGTCGACACCGGTGGCCGTCATCGCCTCGAGGAGGTTGGCGGTGCCGGTGACGTTCTGGGCGTACGTGTGCAGCGGCCGCTGCACCGAGACGCCCGCGTACTTGAAGCCGGCGAGGTGGATGACTCCCTCGACGCCGTGGTCGGAGATCGCCTGCTCGATCGCGGACCTGTCCAGCAGCGTCGCCTCGACGAAGGCGACGTTGTCGGGCACGAACTTCGAGAATCCCGAGGACAGGTCGTCGATGACGATCGGCTCGATGCCTGCGTCGAGCAGTGCCTGCACGACGTGCGATCCGATGTAGCCCGCGCCTCCGGTAACCAACCAACTCATGCGATGAAGATAGCGGGCTGTCCTGAGCGGTTAGGTTTGCGGGGTGAGGCTCCTGCACGGTGACGGCGACCCGACGACCCCCGAAGGCCTGCGCGCCATCTACGCCCCGCCGCGCCTGCCGTGGCTGCGGGTCAACATGGTCAGCTCCCTGGACGGTGCGGCCACCGGCTCCGACGGCCGTTCCGGCACGGTCAACAACGCCGTCGACGTCGACGTCTTCCACGTCCTGCGCGACCTCGCCGACGCCGTCCTGGTCGGTGCAGGGACCGCCGTCGCCGAGACGTACGCCGCCACGGGGGCGCCCATCGTCATCGTCTCCCGCCGCGGCCGGGTCCCCGACGACCTGCGCGGCTGCGAGCCCGGCACGGTCCGGCTCGCCACGGTGGCCGAAGCGCCCGGCCTCGACGCCGCGCGCGACGAGATCGGCGAGGAGAACGTCTACGTCACCGGCACCTCCGAGGTCGACCTGCAGGCGCTCCGCGACCGGTTGCACGAGGAGGGCATGCGTCACGTGCTCTGCGAGGGCGGGCCGAGCCTTCTCGGCTCGCTGCTCGAGGCAGGTGTGGTCGACGAGCTCTGCCACACGATCACGCCCAAGCTCCTCGCCGGCGACGGCAGACGGATCGTGACCGGGCCGCCCACCGACGTACCGGTGTCGCTCGGCTCGCTCATCGAGCACGAGGGCACGTTGCTCGGACGTTGGCTCGTAATCAGATGACGTTCACGGTCAGTTTCCGGTAACGAAATCTTGAGACCGAGAGTTTTACTCTTGACGGGGTCCGACCCAGCCGCTTGACTCACCGATCGTGCCAGGTATGACGGCCGTCACGACCAAGCGACCACGTCAGGCACTCTCGGGAAGACGCTTACGGGAGTGGCTGATCTTTCTGGCGTTCGTGGCACCCAACGTCGCGCTGATCGTGGTCTTCACCTATCGGCCGCTCCTTCAGAACATCTACTACTCGACGCTCAACTGGACGCTGGGATCGAAGTTCGCGACCCCGGTCGGGCTGGGCAACTACCGCGACTTCTTCACCTCCGGCGAGGCGAGGGAGGTGCTGACCACGACCGCGATCTTCACCGTCGCGACCGTCGGTCTCACCCTCGCCCTGGGCCTCGGCGTCGCACTGGCGCTCAACCGCAAGCTTCCCGGCGCCGGGTTCGCGCAGGCGACGGTCTTCGCGCCCTACATCCTCTCCGGCTACGGCGTCGGGCTCGCCTGGCTGTACATCTTCGACCCCAACATCGGCGCGCTCTCGGCGATCCTGCGCGACGTCGGCCTGAACAGCCCGGAGTGGATCAACTCGCCCCGCTGGACGCTGACGATGGTGATCATCGTCTACGTCTGGAAGAACCTCGGCTACGCCGCGGTCATCTACCTCGCGGGCCTCCAGGCGGTGCCGGGCGACGTGCTGGAAGCGGCCGATCTCGACGGTGCCGGTCCGGTGCGGCGGTTCTTCACGGTGACCCTGCCGCTGCTGTCGCCGACCACGTTCTTCCTGCTGGTCACCACGATCCTCAACAGCCTGCAGGCCTTCGACCTGCTGATCGCGATGGACAAGCTCGGCCGGGGCGCCCGCACCCTGATCTTCGACGCCTACCTGACCGGCTTCAAGGAGCAGAGCCAGGCGGGCTACTCCGCGATGCTGTCCACCGTGCTCTTCGCGATCCTCGTGGTGATCACGCTCATCCAGCTGATCGTCGTGGAGAGGCGGGTCCACTACCGATGAGCACGACGACGGCTCCCTCACGCAAGCTGCGGCTGACGCCGCTGACCGTACGCGACTATCTGGTGCTCCTGCTCGCGGTGCTCGTCGTCGTGCTGCCGCTCGGCTACATGATCCTGGCCTCCTTCAAGGGCGCAGGCGACCTGGCGACCACCGACCTGGTCGTCTTCCCCGAGGTCTGGAAGCCGGAGAACTACTCCGAGGCCGCGGTGAAGGTCCCCTTCGGACGCCTCTTCCTCAACTCCACCATCGTCACGGTCGTCGGCGCGGGGCTGAAGGTGCTGCTGGCGATCCTGACGGCGTACGGCCTGGTCTTCTGCGAGTTCCCGGGCAAGAAGTACGTCTTCTGGGGCGTGCTCGCCACGATGATGGTGCCGCCGCAGGTCACCGCGCTGCCCAACTACGTCTTCATCAGCAGCCTCGGCGGCGAGAACACCTACTGGGGACTCATCCTGCCGGGCCTCGCCACCGGCTTCGGTACGTTCCTGCTGCGCCAGGCCTTCATGCAGCTGCCCTACGAGGTGATCGAGGCGGCTCACCTCGACGGCGCCGGCCACTGGCGGAGGCTGTGGCACTGCGTGGTGCCGATGTCGCTGCCGTCGATCGCGACCGTGGCCCTGGTCAACGTGGTCTACGAGTGGAACGACTACCTGTGGCCGCTGATCATCATCACCGACCCGGCGATGATGACGCTGCCGCGCGGTCTGACGCTGCTGCAGAACAGCGAGTCCGCGGCCAGCTCGTTCGGCGTCCTGATGGCCGGCACCGTGATGGTGCTGCTGCCGATCCTCGTCGTCTTCGCGTTCCTGCAGCGTCACATCGTCAACGGCTTCACCCAAGGCGGCGTCAAAGGCTGACGTTCTCAGCCCACAGTTGGCACAACAGGGAAAGGATGCTTCATGAATACCTCGTCCAACCTGCATCGCTCGGGTCTGATCCTGGACCGACGACGGTTCCTCGGCCTCAGCGCCCTGGGCATCTCGGCGGCGGCGCTGTCCGCCTGCGGCGGCGGGCCCTCGACCAGCGGCGGCGGAGGTGCCAGCGCTGTCGAGCAGATCGACTTCAGCGGCGTGAAGCCGGCCAAGGAGGTCACCTTCTGGACCTCCAACCCCGGTGACTCGATCAAGGTCAGCACCGAGATCGTCAACGCCTTCAACGCCTCCCAGTCCGACATCACCGTCAAGCTGGTCACGGCCGGGGCCGACTACGAGGAGATCGCGCAGAAGTTCCAGACCGCGCAGACCGGAGGCGACCTGCCCGACATCATCAACCTGTCGGACGTGTGGTGGTTCCGCTACAAGATGAACGACCAGATCATCCCGCTCGACTCCCTCTTCGAGGCGCTCGAGTTCGACACCGACGACTACGTCGACTCGCTGCTGGGCGACTACCTCTACGACGACGCCCACTGGGCGGTTCCGTGGGCACGCTCGACGCCGCTCTTCTACTACAACAAGGACCACTGGAAGAAGGCCGGACTCTCCGACCAGGGCCCGCAGTCCTGGGAGGAGTTCGACGAGTGGAAGACCAAGCTCGCCGCGACCAGCGGTGCGAAGTTCGCCTTCCAGTTCCCGGCCCTGGCGGGCTACGCCGGCTGGACCCTGCAGAACAACCTGTGGGGCTGGGGCGGCGGCTGGTCGAAGGAGGAGTCCTTCGACATCACCTGCAACTCGGCCGAGGCGGTCGAGGCGCTCTCCTTCCTCAAGGACTGGGTCTACAAGGACAAGGTCGCCGGGGTCGCCGGCGTCGACCAGATCCAGGACTTCGCGGCGGGTGTCGCCAGCGCCACCGTCGGCTCGACCGGTGACCTGATCAACGCGATCACCTCGGCGAAGTTCGATGTCGGCGTCGCGCCGCTGCCCGCAGGGCCGGCGGAGAGCGAGCGGATCTGCCCGACCGGCGGATCCGGCGTCGGCATCCCGAAGGACATCAGCCCCGAGCGGCAGCTCGCGGCTGGCACCTTCATCAAGTTCCTCACCGAGCCCGAGCAGGCGATCAAGTTCTCCGAGGCGACCGGCTACGTGCCGATCCGCAAGTCCGCCGACCCGGCGGCGATCCTGGAGAAGACCCCGCAGGCCCAGGTCGCGATCGACCAGCTCCCCAACACCCGCTCGCAGGACTACGCCCGAGTCTTCCTGCCCGGCGGCGACCTGGAGATGGCCAACCACATGGCCTCGATCCTCACCGAGAACAAGGACGTCCAGGCAGAGATGGACAGCCTGAAGACGGCGCTGGAGAAGATCTACACCGACCAGGTCAAGCCGCACATCTGATGAACACGGCGTAGGGCACCCCCACGGGGTGCCCTACGCTCGGTTCTCGTGAGCGAGGACTTGGTAGTGGAGCGGCGCCCGGGCGTCGTGCAGGTGACCTTCAACCGGCCGCAGAAGCACAACGCCTTCACGCACGCGATGTACGGCGCGCTGCACGACCTGTGCGACGAGCTGGCCACCGACGAGTCGGTGAAGGTGCTGGTGCTGACCGGCACCGGCGGTCGGGCGTTCGCCGCCGGCAACGAGATCTCCGACTTCCTCTCCCGCGACGCGGTGGACTACGAGGACTGGATCCGCTCGCTGCTCGAGAAGCTGTTCGCGCTCCCGCAGGTCACCATCGCCGCGGTCGACGGCGTCTGCGTCGGCGGTGGGCTCGCGGTCGCGACCCACTGCGACCTGCGGGTCGCGACGCCGCACTCCCGCTTCGGCTACCCGATCGCGAAGACCCTCGGCAACGCGCTCGCGGCGTCCATCGTCTACCGCGCCGCCGCCGTCTTCGGCGAGCCGGTCGTGCGCGAGATGCTGCTCGCGGCCCGACTGGTCGGCGCCGACCGTGCCTATGCCACCGGCGCGCTGACCGCCGTCACCGACTCGCTGGCCGAGGAGGTCGACGCCCTGGTCGAGGGCATCCTGCCGCTCTCCGGCGTCACCGTTCGTGCCACCAAGAGCCAGCTCGCCGCCTTCGCCGCCCGGGCCGAGACCTCGCCCGAGGGCGACGAGGACCTGCTGCGCGAGGTCTACACGGGTGCCGACTTCAAGGAGGGCGTACGCGCGTTCCTGGCCAAGGAGAAGCCCGCCTTCCGGTAGTCCGTTTAGTCCGTTGACGGCATCGCTGGGTGGGCCGACGATGGCGTATGCCTTCCGAGCAGTCTGAACAGACGAAGACGTACGTCGACAGCGACCGGTTCCGCGACGCGCTGATCCAGCAGAGCGATGTCGGTGGCCTGGAGATCCGCGACTGCTGGTTCGAGGAGCGGGTGAAGATCGTCGACTGCTGGGGCCCCGAGGTCTATCTCGCCGGGGACATCGGGCGGATCGTGGTCAACGACGTCGACGTGACGGCGTACGTCCAGGCCGAGCTCGACCGGGTCGAGCCCAACCGGGTGCTGGCCCGCGAGGCGCGGACCGCCGACGAGATCCGTGCGGCGTGGACGGCGGTCGAGGAGACCTGGGCGGCGACGGTGTCCCAGGTGCGGGAGATGCCCGAGGAGCTGCACCGCCGGCGGGTCGACGACGAGTGGTCGTTCGTCGAGACCCTGCGGCATCTGCTCTACGCCAGCGACAAGTGGTTCGGCAACCCGGTCCTCGAGGAGGATGCGCCCTACCACCCGCTCGGCTACGGTCCCGGCGGCGATCCTGACGGAGTTCCCGGAATCACCGTCGACGCCGACCCGTCCCTCGACGAGATCTTGGCGCCACGTCTCGCCCGGATGGCCACCATCCGGGCCTACGTCGCGACGGTCACCGATGCGGACCTCGACCGGCTCTGCACCCGCAAGCCGATCGGCAACGACCCCGAGGCCGACTACTCCGTACGCCGCTGCCTCAAGGTCGTGCTCGCCGAAGAAGCCGAGCACCACCGCTACGCCGCGCGTGACCTGGCCGTTCTCGCGGCGGGCTGAGGGCGACGATGAAGGTGTTCGGATGGTCCGTGCTGACCCTGGTGTTCCTCGACGAGCTGCTGGCCATGGCCGCCTTCGGGGTGTGGGGCTGGCAGCAGGAGCCTCGGTGGCTGCTGGTCTGGCTGCTGCCGGTTGCGGCGATGTTCGTCTGGTGGCTGTTCGCCTCGCCGAAGGCGGCTCGTGGCGGGCCAGTGATCCGGCCGGTCGTGAAGGTGATCGTCTTCGGGCTCGCCTCGCTGGCGCTCCTCGATGCCGGTCACCCCGGCTGGGCGCTCGCGCTGCTGGTCTTCTCGGTCGTCGTCAACGGTCTGGCCCAGATACCGGCGATCAGCCGGCTGCCCACCGACGTGCCTCGAGGAGACTCGGTCCGTACCAGGTGATCAGTCGGCCGCTGACCAGCTCGGTCGGCGTCCGGGTGAAGGCCTCCGGGCCGTCTGCTTCGGTGAAGACGTACGGCTCGTCGGGCAGCAGAACGACGTCGGCCCCGGCGCCGTCGACCTCGGCCAGGTCGACGTGCGGATAGCGGTCCGCGTGACGGCCGAAGACGTTCTCCCAGCCCAGCCGCCGCAGCAGGTCACCGGTGAAGGTCCGTGAGCCGACCACCATCCACGGGTCGCGCCAGATCGGCACGACGACCCGGCGGGTGACCCGGGGGAGCGGCCCGCACCACTGCTGACGGGCCTCGGTGAGCCAGTCGGGGCGGTCCCAGCCGAGCCCGTCGAGGAGCCGTTCCATCGAGCTGATGGCATCGGGGACCGTCTCGATGTCGGTGACCCAGACCTGGACGCCGCGCTCCCGCAGCCGGCGTACGTCCAGCTCCCGGTTCTCCTCCTTGTTGGCCACCACCACGTCCGGCGCCAGCGCCGCGATCGCGGCCAGATTGGGGTTCTTGGTGCCCCGCACGCGCGGCACGTCCAGGTCCGACGGATGCGTGCACCAGTCCGTCGCGCCGACCAGCCGGTCCGCCGCGACCGAGGCGAGCGCCTCGGTCAGTGACGGGACCAGCGAGACCACCCGGGTCGCGGGGGTCGGGCCGTCGTACGCGGTTCCCAAGTCGTCGCGCGTGGCCGGATGCTCACCGAGGTAACTCACTCAACGCTCGCTTCCTTCGTGGAACTCCACGCGGGAAGTGGCTGTTCACCGAGGTACCTCGGTGAACAGCCACACCTCACACGTTCCGCCGATACTGCCCGCCCACCTCGAAGAACGCCTCGGTGACCTGCCCGAGCGAGCAGACCCGAGCTGCGTCCATGAGCGCGGCGAAGACGTTCTCGTCGGAGGTGGCGGCCTGCTTGAGACGTACGATCGCCTCTTCCGCCTCCCGGGAGTGGGCGGCCTGGAAGGCGTGGACGCGGTCGAGCTGGGACTTCTTCTCGGTCTCGGTCGCCCGGGCGAGCTCGACGGGACCGGCCGGCTCGCCGTCGGTGGAGCGTACGAACGTGTTGACGCCGACGATCGGCAGGGTGCCGTCGTGCTTGCGGTGCTCGTAGAGCATCGACTCGTCCTGGATCTTGCCGCGCTGGTAGCCGGTCTCCATCGCACCGAGCACGCCGCCGCGCTCGGAGATCCGGTCGAACTCCTTCAGCACTGCCTCCTCGACGAGGTCGGTGAGCTCGTCGATGATGAACGAGCCCTGCAGCGGGTTCTCGTTGAACGCCAGGCCCCACTCGCGGTTGATGATCAGCTGGATCGCCAGCGCGCGCCGTACCGACTCCTCGGACGGGGTCGTCACGGCCTCGTCGAAGGCATTGGTGTGCAGCGACTGGGCGTTGTCGTAGATCGCGATCAGTGCCTGCAGCGTGGTGCGGATGTCGTTGAAGTCCATCTCCTGCGCGTGCAGGGACCGGCCGCTCGTCTGGATGTGGTACTTCAGCTTCTGCGAGCGCTCCGAGGCGCCGTAGCGGTCCCGCATCGCGACCGCCCAGATGCGGCGCGCGACCCGGCCGATGACCGAGTACTCCGGGTCCATGCCGTTGGAGAAGAAGAACGACAGGTTGGGCGCGAAGTCGTCGATCGACATCCCGCGGGCGAGGTAGGACTCGACGTAGGTGAACCCGTTGGCCAGCGTGAAGGCGAGCTGGGAGATGGGGTTCGCCCCCGCCTCGGCGATGTGATAGCCGGAGATCGAGACCGAGTAGAAGTTGCGCACCCCCTGCTCGATGAACCACTCCTGGATGTCGGCCATGCAGCGCAGCGAGAACTCCGTGGAGAACAGGCAGGTGTTCTGGCCCTGGTCCTCCTTGAGGATGTCGGCCTGCACCGTGCCGCGGACCGTCTGCAGCGCCTTCGCCGGGTCGACCCCGCGCTCGCGCGCCTGGTCGATCACCGTGTTGAGGAAGAAGGCCAGGATCGTCGGCGCGGGACCGTTGATCGTCATCGACACCGAGGTCGTCGGGGCCAGCAGGTCGAAGCCGTCGTAGAGCGCCTTCATGTCGTCCAGCGTCGCCACCGAGACGCCGGAGGTGCCGACCTTGCCGTAGATGTCGGGGCGTACGTCGGGGTCACGGCCGTAGAGCGTCACCGAGTCGAACGCGGTCGAGAGCCGGGTCGCGGGCTGGCCCTCGGAGAGCAGCTTGAAGCGGCGGTTGGTGCGGAACGGGTCGCCCTCGCCCGCGAACATCCGCGCCGGGTCCTCGTTGGCCCGCTTGTAGGGGAAGACGCCCGCGGTGAACGGGAAGAACCCGGGCAGGTTCTCGTTGCGCAGGAACCGGGTCAGCTCGCCGCGGTCGGTGTAACGAGGGGTCGCCACCCGCGGGATGTAGTTGCCCGCCAGCGATGTCCGGCCGCTCTCGTCGGCGGCGTACGTCTCCGTGGTCTCCTGCCACGACGAGAGCTGTGTGCGCAGGTCGTCGGGGAGGTCGCCGGCGGGTGCCTCGAGCTCGGGGTGGTCCTCGGCGACGATCTCGTAGGCCTGCTCCTTGCGCGCCGCGGTGACGAGCTCGTCGGTGCGCGCGTGGTAGTCGCGTACGTCGCCCGCGATCTCGGCCAGGTAGCGCACCCGCTTCTCGGGGATGATCGGGTGCAGGCCCGTCGAGTGGCGGGTCGAGACGCGGGGGAGGACGCCCTCGCCCATCGTGAGCCCGGCCTCGGCGAGGAGCCCGCGCAGGTGCTGGTAGAGCGCGGTGACGCCGTCGTCGTCGAAGGCGGCGGCCGAGGTGCCGAAGACCGGCATGTCGTCGGGGGAGGAGGTGAAGGCCTCGCGGTTGCGGACGAGCTGGCGCGACACGTCACGCAGCGCGTCCTCGGCCCCGCGCCGCTCGAACTTGTTGATCGCCACCACGTCGGCGAAGTCGAGCATGTCGATCTTCTCCAGCTGGGACGCGGCGCCGAACTCGGGCGTCATCACGTAGAGCGAGACGTCGACGAAGTCGCTGATCCCGGTGTCGCCCTGGCCGATGCCCGGCGTCTCGACGATCACGAGGTCGACGGCTGCCTTCATCACGGCGAGCACGTCGGCGAAGTGCTCGGGCACGGTGTGTCCACCGCGGGTGGCCAGGGAGCGGTAGAACGTCGTCGAACCGCCGTCGGTGATGGCGGCGAGGGAGTTCATCCGGATCCGGTCGCCCAGCAGCGCCCCGCCGCCGCGGCGACGCGTCGGGTCGATGGCGAGGACGCCGATGCGGAGCTTGTCCTCCTGGTCGGTGCGCAGCCGTCGGACCAGCTCGTCGGTGAGCGAGGACTTGCCGGAGCCGCCGGTGCCGGTGATGCCCAGGACGACCGCCTGGCCCGCCGCGCGCAGCGGGTCCGCGATCTCCGCGGGCAGCCGGCCCTGCTCGGCCGCGGTGATGGACCGCGACAGGGAGAGGGGGCAGCCGGCGAGCACGTCCTCGGCAGCGAAGTTGAAGGTGGGCCACAGGTCGCGGTCGACGTCGCGCACGACCGTGTTGATCATCCCTGGAAGCCCCAGCCGCTGGCCGTCCTCGGGGGAGAAGATCTTGACGCCGGAGTTGGCCAGTCGCTCGATCTCGTAGGGCACGATGACGCCGCCGCCCCCGCCGACGACCTTGACGTGACCGGCGCCGCGCTCCTTGAGCGCGGTGACCAGGTACTCGAAGAACTCCACGTGACCGCCCTGGTAGGACGAGACCGCCACGCAGTGGGCGTCCTCCTGGACAGCAGCGTCGGCGATCTCGGTCACCGAGCGGTTGTGGCCGAGGTGGATCACCTCGCACCCCTGGGCCTGGAAGATCCGGCGCATGATGTTGATCGCCGCGTCGTGACCGTCGAACAGGCTGCTCGCGGTCACGATCCGTACGTGATGCTGGGGGATGTGGAGGTCAGACATCGGCGGTGCTCCCAGGGAATAGTTGGACGTCTAAGTATTTCCAGGATAGGTCGTCCTTCGCATACTCGCCAGTACGCGAAGACTAAGTTTCAGCCGACCGTGTCCCCGGAGGCCGCACGGAGCTGGGTGAGCAGCGCGGTCAGGTCGTGCACGTCCTCGATGCCGGGCTTCTCGAAGACCTCGCTGTTGAGCGAGATCGTGGCCGCCTCGACCGTCTCGCGGCCGGTGTCGGAGATGGCGGCGAGGACCACGCGTCCGTCGGCGGCGGAGCGGCTGCGGCGTACGAAGCCCTGCTTCTCCAGCCGGGCGACGGCGCTGGTCACCGAGGCCGGGTGGACCTGGAGGCGGGAGCCGAGCTTGGCCATCGGGAGCTGGCCGTCCTGGGTGAAGGAGAGGAGGCGGAGCACCTCGTAGCGGGCGAAGGAGAGGTCGTGGGGTCGCAGCGCCGAGTCGACGCGCTCCATCACCAGCTGGTGCACGCGCACGAGCGAGGTCACCAACGCCATCCCGTCAGCGGCGTCGGCCCAGCCGTGCGCGATCCACTGCCGTTCTGCCTCGCGGATCGGATCCATGCGGGCCAGCATCACACAGTTGGCTTGATGATCGTCCTACGACGGCGTGCCGAACGTCCCGAGCAGGTTGAGAATCACGGCGAGGCCGATGACCGTCGCGATCACCGAGAGCGTCACGACCAGGCCGACCGCGACGGAGAAGCCCGCCCCTTCGTGCCGGGCGCCGCGCTGCTGCAGCGCGTAGAGCCGGGCGACGCTGGTGATCAGCGTGCGGCCCTCCTCGGCGTCGAAGCGGAACTGGTCCAGGTCGGGGACGGCCTCGGGGTCGTGCACGGTCCACACGCCTTGGTCGGTCTGCTCGTCATCGGCCTCGATGCGGCGTACGCCGGTCCTCTGCGTGTGGGGCACGTCGCCGAACCAGACGAGGCTGCGGGTGTCCTCGATGATCGCGTACGAGCTCCGGGTCGGCATCGAGACGTGGTAGGTGAAGACCCAGTGCAGCTTGGCGGCCAGCAGCGTGGAGTGCCAGCGTTCGTCGGCCAGGTCGAGCTCCACGTCGAAACCGCGCGCCGTCTCGGTCGCCTTGTAGGGCGTTCCGTCGCACACGCGCGCGACATGGTCGAAGAAGGGCCTCGCATGAGGGGACACGAATCAACAGGTTATCTGTTCCGGGAGCTCCGTGGGCTCACTCCGTGGCGTTGGGCGGCACGTCGATCTGGAAGTGGACCCGGCCACCGTCGACGTCGTCGACGGTGATGATCGCGTCGTACTTCTCACCCTCGGAGGTGAGGACGCAGGTCATCTCGGTGCCGACCTTGCCCTCGAGGTCGCCGGGGCAGTCCAGGTCCTGGGGGGTGACGCCGATGGCGTTGGTGAGCTGCTCGGTCGCGATTCGCTCGACGGTCTTCTCCTGCACGTAGTCCTCGCTCGAGCCGCCGCACGCCGTCAGGGCGAGCGACAGCACGAGCAGAGCCGCGCCGGTCAGGGCGCCCGAGAAGGCGCGGGTACGTGTCATGCGCTCAGCCTAGGGGTAGGCAAAGATCAGGCAGACGTACGCCGCACCCGCTCGGGCGCGAAGACGCGAAGACGCGAAGACGCGAACGGCCGAGGGGTCAGCCCACCGGAGCGAAGTCGCGCGCCCCGATGAACGTGGGCCGCGGCCTCGGCGCCGAGAACGGCTCGACCGCGGTGTTCTCCACGCTGTTGAACACCAGGAAGACGTTCGAGCGCGGGTATGGCGTGATGTTGCCGTTGGACCCGTGCATGCAGTTGCAGTCGAACATGACCGCGCTGCCGGCGGCCCCGGCCAGCACGTCGATCCCGTAGGTGTCCGCCATCTTCGTCACCGTCTCCTGATCCGGGGTGCCGGCGCCCTGCATCACCAGCGAGGACCTGTAGTTGTCCTCGGGAGTGGCGCCCCCGCACGAGACGTACGTCCTGTGCGTGCCGGGCATGATCATCAGCGGCCCGTTGTAGGAATGGTTGTCGGTCAGCGAGATCGAGATGCTGGCGGTCCGCATCCGGGGCAGACCGTCCTCGGCGTGCCAGGTCTCGAAGTCGGAGTGCCAGGAGAAGTCACCGCCGCCGAAGCCGGGTTTGAGGTTGATCCGGCTCTGGTGGATGTAGACGTCCGAGCCCAGGACCTGCCGGGCCCGGCCGACCACGCGCGGATCGGCCGCCAGCCGGGCGATGAGCTCGCTGGTCCTGTGCACCTCGAAGATCGAGCGCACCTCCTGTGAGGCGGGTTCGATGATGGTGCGCTGGTCGGCCCGGATCTCGGGGTCGTTGCTGAGCCGGTGCAGCTCGGCGCGCAGCTCCGCGACCTCCTCGGGCGTGATGAGGTCGGGGACGGTCAGGTAGCCGCGCTCGGCGTAGGAGTCGAGCGTCTGCTGGTCGATGGGCCCGTCGGCCGCGGTACCCCAGACGACCTTGTCCTGGCGGGGGAGCGTGCTGAAGCCCTCCTCGAGGCGGGTGGGGTACACGTCCTCGACGTGCTCGGTTGCAGCGGTCATGCAGTGACCTCCTCGGTCTCGGTGAGAAGTGGGTAGACGCCGTCGTCGTCGTGAACCTCGCGGCCGGTGACCGGTGGGTTGAAGGTGCAGATCAGGCGCAGATCGGTCCTCGCGGTGACGGTGTGCTTGTCGTGCTTGTCGAGCAGGTAGCACATCCCGTCGCGGATCTCGTACGTATCTCCCGTCTCGCGGTCGAGGAGCTCGCCCTCACCGCCGACGCAGTAGACGCACTCGATGTGGTTGGCGTACCAGAACTCGTTCGTCGTCCCGGCGGGGATGTTGGTCTCGTGGAAGGAGAAGCCGACGCCCTCGCGGGCCAGCACGATCCGGCGGCTGCGCCAGGTGCCGTGCTCGGACTCGACGCGTACGTCTCGGTCGGTGTCGTCGAGGTCTTCCAGATAGGTGACGCGCATGTTGTCTCGTTTCAGGTGTCGGGGGAGTTCAGGCAGCGCTGTCGCCGAGGACGGCCGCGGTGGCCTCCTCGAGGATGGCGATGCCGCGGGCGAGCTCCTCGGAGCTGATGGTCAGCGGCGGCATCGTCTTGAGCACCTCGTCCTCGGGTCCGGAGGTCTCGACCAGCAGGCCGCACTCGTAGGCCGCGGTCGCGATCTTCCCGGCCGAGCTGGCGTCCGGGAAGGCGATGCCGGTCAGGAGGCCGCGACCGCGGACGGTCGCGCCCTCGTACCGCTCGGCGATCTCCGTCAGCCCCGTGCGCAGCTCGGCGGCCTTCGCCTGGACCTCGTTCTGGAAGGAGTCATCGGCCCAGTAGGTCTCCAACGCCACCTTGGCGGTGACGAAGGCGAGGTTGTGGCCGCGGAAGGTGCCGTTGTGCTCACCGGGCTCGAACTGGTCCAGCTCCGGCCGGATCAGGGTCAGCGCCATCGGCAGACCGAAGCCGGAGATCGACTTCGACAGGCAGACGATGTCGGGGGAGAACCCGGCCTCCTCGAAGCTGAAGAACGTGCCGGTACGCCCGCAGCCGGCCTGCACGTCGTCGACGATCAAGATGATGTCGTGCGCGCGGCACAGGTCCGAGAGCGCCTTGAGCCACTCCAGCCGGGCGGCGTTGAGGCCGCCCTCGCCCTGGACGGACTCCACGATGATCGCGGCCGGCTTGTCGACGCCGGAGCCGCTGTCCTCGAGCACCCGCTCCAGCCACATGAAGTCGTCGACGGCCCCGTTGAAGTAGTCGTCGTAGGGGATCTTCGAGCTGTTGGTCAGCGGGATGCCCGCGCCCTTGCGTTTCATCGAGTTGCCGGTCACGGCCAGCGAACCGAGCGTCATCCCGTGGAACGCGTTGGTGAACGACAGTACGTGCTGGCGCCCGGTCACCTTGCGGGCCAGCTTGAGAGCGGCCTCGACGGAGTTCGTGCCGGTCGGACCGGGGAACATCACCTTGTAGTCGAGGCCGCGCGGCTCGAGGATCAGGTCGGAGAAGGCCTGCAGGAAGTCCCGTTTCGCGCTGGTGTGCATGTCCAGCGAGTGCAGGATCCGGCCTTCGCGCAGGTAGTCGAGCAGCGGATCCAGCAGGGCGGGGTTGTTGTGCCCGTAGTTGAGAGCGCCGGCCCCGGCGAAGAAGTCCAGGAACTCACGCCCGTCCTCGCTGGTGAGGGTGGAGCCCTGGGAGTGGGTCATCACGGCCGGCCAGCTGCGGCAGTAGCTGCGGACCTGCGACTCCAACGAGTCGAAGATCGCGGTGGCAGGTTCGGTGGTCGTCGTCATGGACATGACACCTCCGGGTGTGGTCGATCGTGCGGTCGAGAACGGGCCGATGCGGAACAACAGCTCCGGGTCGTGCCCGTCGGGGAACATCGCGGCCTCGAAGAGCGGCGTGCGCTCGATCGGGGCGCTGCGGGCGTTCGCGAACGAGGTGAACAGCGCGATGGAGGCGCTGTTGTCCGCGGTGATGGTCGTCTCCAGGCGGCGTACTGCGGGGTCGCCGGAGAGGCGACGTACTGCGGGGTCGCCGGAGAGGCGACGTACTGCAGGGTCGCCGGAGAGGCGACGTACTGCAGGGTCGCCGGAGAGGCTGTCGACGAGCTCGTCGAGCATGCGGCGGGCCAGGCCCTGGCCGCGGTGCCGCTCGTCGACGGCGACCTGCCAGATCATCAGGGTCTCTGGCTCGTCCGGACGGCGGTAGCCGATGACGAATCCTCCTGGATCGTCATCGACGGTCGCGACGATCGATGTCGCCGCGAAGTCGCGCGCCCACAGCAGGTAGGCGTACGAGGTGTTGACGTCGAGTACCCGAGAGTCCCGTGCCATCCGCCACAGATGCTGACCGTCCTCGAGGTTCGGTGAGCGGAAGTCGACTCGGGTGGCCGACTCCGGGCGGGGCACGCTGCCATTCGAATTGCGATGTGGCATCGCTCCACGACGCTAACAGGATGCAGGACCTGAGGCCCGCGGCGAGTCCGCACTCCGATATGTGGGGCGGATGAGTCGCATATCGGGTGCCGGTCTCCCGCGGGAACGGGTAGGGTGTTCATATAACGCACACATTTGAGAAGGGTCGTCTTCAGATGCTTGAGTCCGCGCCGCCGGCCGGTGCGCAAACGATCGATCGTGGTCTGCGGGTGCTGTGGTACCTGGCCGAGCATCCTCTGGGGGTCACCCTCGCGTCGTTGAGCCGGGACATGGGGATGAACCGGACGGCCCTGCATCGGCTGATGGAGACCTACCGAGCCCACGACATCGTCCGCCGCGACGAGAACAAGTGCTTCCACCTGTCCTACGGGCTCGTGCAGCTCGCCTCGCACGTCGACAGCGACCTGCACCGCATCGCCTACCCGGTGCTGGCCGAGCTGGCGGACGCGACCGGTGGGACCGCGCACATCATGGTCCCGGTCAGCGACAACGAGGTCCAGGCGATCGCCGTCGTGGAGCCACGCAACGCCGCGGTCCATCTCTCGTTCCGGACCGGGCACCGTCACCAGATAGATCGCGGCTCGGGTGGGATCGCGATCCTCGCCGGCCGGCCACCGAGCGAGGACGACTCCGAGGAGGTGCGCGAGGCCCGACGCCTGGGGTACGCACTGTCGTTCGAGCAGATCATCCCCGGAGTCGCGGGGGTGTCGGTGCCGGTGCCCACCCCGGCCAAGATGCCGGAGGCGTGCATCGGGATCTCGCTCGTGGACCGGAACGCGGCCGATCGCGCGGCCCCGCTGGTGGTCGAGGCGGCCGAGGAGCTCAGGTCGCTGCTGCTCGTGCACGGTGGCCAACGCTGAGAACGGCAGGATCCCGGGCCTCGGGCGACGTGCCTCGAGACCCGGGATCCGATCCGGGGCCGTGCCTCGGTCAGGAGTAGACCGGATCGCTCATGTCACGCCGGGAGGCGACCCACGCGGGATCGAGCTGGTCCACCATCGACACGGTGCGCGACTCGTCGAAGACGACGACACGGTCGGCGATGGCCCACCGGCCGTCACGACGTTCGAACCGGTCGACGTAGCGGCAGCGGATGACCGCGAGATCCTGTTCGGCCGCCCCCGGCGCCGGCTGCTGGCGCAGGAAGCACAGACAGTACGACTCGACGCCTGCCGTGTCGTCGTCGACGAAGTCGATCAGCACGTTGCTGATGAAGTGCTGGGACGAGTCGATCGTCCGATGGCGTTGCCGGATGTCCTCGACCAGCCCGGCCGCGTCCCCGGTGTAGCCACCGTGCACGTCGATCGCGTCGTCGAAGTAGCACGCCGCGATCGCGTCGTAGTCCAGCCGGTCGACGGCGCGCGCATACCGGAACAGGACGTCCTGGATCTCGAACCGGTCCTCGATGCGGCTCATGCGTCCGCGACCTCCTTCTGCCTCGGGGTGATCTCTGCCGCGCGCCGGGCGCTCTCGCGTCCGGCCACCCGGCCGAGCACCAGCGCGTGCGCGACCGAGTTGCCGCCGCCGACGTAGCGTTCGCCGAGGATGCCGCCGGCGGCCTCACCAGCCGCGAACAGCCCCGGAACCGCGCGGCCATCGGTCCTCACGACGCGCGTGCGCGCATCGATCTGGAGTCCGGTGTGGGTGCAGACCAGCTCGGCCGGCAGCATCCGGACGGCGTAGAACGGGCCGGACCCGATCGGGTCCAGATGCGGTCCGGCGCCCTTCGCCGCCAGTGTCTCGTGCCGGAGGAAGTCCTCGTCGCGCCCGTCCCGGAAGAGCTCGTTGAACCGCTCGACGCTCGCCGTCAGGTTCTCGGCCGGAACCTCCATCAGGCCCGCGAGCTCCTCGAGGGTCTCGGCCCGGCGAACCACGCCCGTGCCGACCTCTTCGGCGATGCGGTCAGGCGTCCAGTCGGCGTACCCGTCCGGCAGGGACGTCCGGGCTCGTTCGTCGAAGACCGACCAGACCCACCCGCCGTGGTCCTTCAGGATCCCCGGACTGACCGCGTACGGCGCGTCCTCGTCCATGCAGCGACGGCCGTCGGTGTTGACGTGGATGCGGGACGCCGGCGGGAACCCGCTCTGCCAGTGGTGGAAGCGCTGGAACTCGGCGGTGACCAGGAGCAGGCCCCAGCCGTCGCCGAACAGGGACAGGTCGTGCCGCTCGGCGATGCCGATGTGGTCGCCGCGCGAGCCCGGAGCGGCGACCACGAAGAGCGCGTCGCCGGCGACCGAGGTCTCGGGGAAGTACTTCGCCACGAGCCCGGGGTCGGCCGCGAGACCGCCGGAGGCGATCACGACACACGGTGCGGTGATCTCGGTGTCCTCGATGACCACGCCGGCGACCTCGCCGTCACGGATGAGCACGTCCTCCACCCGGCTGCCGAGAGCCAGGTCCACGCCCAGTCGTTGGCGCGCCTTGTCCAGCGCCTGCACCAGGCCGTACCCCTGGTCCTTGGGTACGTGGCCGCGCCAGACGTCCTCGACACCGGCTCGGGTCAGGCCCGGCATGTGCGCGTTGTGGGAGATCTGCGCGGGGATCTCGACGCCCAGGTCGACGACCCAGTCGACGATGGTGCTCGACTCCTCGCAGAACATCCGGACCGGGCCCGGAAGGACGCGCCACTGGTTGAGATCCATGTAGTGCTGGAACATCCGAGCGGGGGAGTCCTCGATGCCGAGGGCGTCCTGGACTCCTGTGCCGGCCGCGGTGAGCAGGCCCGCGGAGAGCTGGGTCGACCCGCCGATCTCGGCCTCCGACTCGAGCAACAGGACCCTGGCCCCGTCCTGGGCGGCCGCGATGGCCGCGGCCAGCCCGGCACCGCCGGCGCCGACGACGATCAGGTCGTAGTCGTACGGCTCAGACATGCTGCGAGCCACCGTCCACCGGGATGTTGGTTCCGGTGATGTAGCGAGCGCTGTCGGAGAGCAGGAAGTAGAGGGCGCTGAAGACCTCGATCGGGGCGCCCAGGCGGCGCAGCGGGACGGTGCTGAGCGCGCGGTCGAGCGCTACCGGGTCCTCCTGGACCCACCGGGTCATCTCGGTGTCGATGAAGCCGGGAGCGATCGAGTTGACCCGGATGTTGTCCGGGCCGAGCTCGACGGACATGCAGGTGGTCAGGTGCTTCACCGCGGCCTTGGAGGAGTTGTACGTCGCCCGGGTGACCCGAGCACGCACAGCCGCGACCGAGCCCATGTTGACGATCACGCCGCCGCCGACGGTGCGGAAGTGACGGGCGGCGGTCTGGCCGCCGTAGACGACTCCGTTGAGGTTGACCCCGTAGGTCAGGGCGAGCTGATCGGGGGAGATGTCGGTGAACTCGGCCTGCGGGAAGACCCCGGCGTTGTTGACCCACATGTCCAGCCGGCCGAACTCGTCGAGCGCCGTGGCCGCCATCGCGTCGTGAGCGGCGGGGTCGGTCACGTCGGCGCCGATCCCGACGACGCGGCCCGCGTCGGGGACCCCCGACAGGTTGGCATTGATCTTGTCCGCGACCGCAGCCATCGCGTCGCCGTCGAGATCGCCGCCGACGGCGTTCACACCGCGACGGGCGAGCTCCTCGACGAAGAGAGCGCCCATCCCTCGGCCTGCCCCGGTGACGACGACGGTACGTCCGCTGAGCTCGGGGTTGAGGGCCGGCAGCGGGGAGAAGTCGACGCGGCCGGGATTCGAGGTGGCACGTTCGTCAGTCATGGGTGGAGCTCCTTCTTGAGTGGGTCCGGCTGTCCGTCGCGGACGACCAGACGGTGGTGAAGCCGCAGCTCCGGCAGCCGCCGGAACTGATCGGTGATGGTGGTGATGCGCTCGATGCGCGCTCCACCGGTGGTGAGGTCGTGGGTGGTGACGATGAGGAGGTTCGCTCGTACGAGGACCGTGTCGCCGGTGACCTCGTCGAGCGCCACGTTCGTCACGATGTGATGCAGATGCGGGTTGCCTCGGTGCACCGTCCGAGCGAACTCCTCCAGGGCCGACGTACCGACGACCGGATCGGGGTAGGTGGGGGAGTCGAAGACGCCGTCCGTGGTGAACATCGCGGCCCAGTCGGCGGCCTCGCCCCGGTCGATGGCCAGGGACTGCCGTCCGTAGAAGTGCTGGACCTCGACGAAGGCCTCGAGCTCGGGACTCATCACTCGGCCTCCAGGTCGGCGAGGATCCGGTGGTAGAGCCCGCCGGAGGTCAGCCCGCCGTCGGCGACCAGCTCGGCTCCGTTGACGTAGGACGACGCATCGGAGAGCAGGAAGCACACCACGGCGGCGATCTCGTCCGGTGATGCGAGCCGCCCCTCCGGCACGGCCCGCAGGCTCGCGTCCACGAAGCTGCTGTCGGGTGCCTGATGCAGCAGCGGAGTGCCGGTCAGCCCGGGGTGGACCGAGTTGACCCGCACCTTACGGTCCGCGTACTCCAGGGCGCCGACCTTCGACAGCCCCCGCACACCCCACTTGCTGGTGCCGTACGTCGCGGAGAAGTAGCCGACCAGCCCGGCGATGGAGGAGACGTTGACGACCGAGGCGCCGTTCGCGCTGGTCAGGGCCGGAGCGAGGAACTTCATCCCGTAGAAGACGCTGGACAGGTTGATCGCCATCACCTGGTTCCACTGCTCGACGCTGGTCTCGTCGATGCCGAGGCGCAGGCTCACGCCGGCGTTGTTCACCAGGCCGTGCAGGGGGCCTTCCCGCTCGACCTCCTGCGCGACCCGGGCCCACGACTCCGGGGCGGCGACGTCGAGGGAGACCGCCCGCGCCGAGCCGCCGGCCGCCGAGACCTCCTGTGCCAGGCCTCGAGCGCCGTCCTCGTCCAGGTCGGCGACCCACACGTGTGCGCCGCGTCCCGCCAGCGCGAGGGTGTAGGCGCGGCCCAGTCCGCCGGCGGCACCGGTGATGAAGACGGACCTGCCGTCGAAGTCGCGGGTCTCGGTCACAGCTCGAGCTCCTTGCCGCGGGTCTCGGGGAGGAAGAACGTGGCGACGAACGACAGCACGGCGGTGAACAGCAGGAAGCCGGCCGGCGCGAGGTTGTTGCCGGTCAGGCTGATCAGGAGCGTCGCGATGAAGGGAGCCGTCCCGCCCAGGGTCATGTTGGTGAAGTTGTTGGCCAGCGCGATGCCGCTGTAGCGGTAGCGGGCGCGGAAGATCTCGGCGTACGTCGAGAACGAGACGCCGTTGTTGCAGCCGATCACGAAGGCGAGGGTCGCCTGGGCCGCGATCGCGGCCCCCACCGAACCGTCACGCATCAGCAGGAAGGCAGGGATCGTCAGGACGACCACCAGGCCGGAGCTGGTGAAGAAGACCGGTCGTCGTCCGAACCTGTCGCCGAGGTAGCCGGCGATCGGCAGGCTGATGACGGCGGCGACCATCGCGATGCACGTGGAGGTGAAGGCGACGTCCGCGGAGTGGCCGCCTTCGGTCTGCAGGTAGCTGGCCGCGTAGACGGAGCAGATGTAGTAGCCGCCGACGATGAGCGCGCCGAGCCCGACCACGAGGAGGACCTGGCGCCAGGCGTGCCGGAGCACGTCGGTGATGGGGTACGCCGACTGCTCGATGTCCTCGGACTCCTGGACGGCTTCGAACTGGTCGGTCTCGTGGAGCTGGCTGCGGATGTAGAGGCCGACCAAGCCGATCACCAGGCTGATCAGGAACGGCACGCGCCAGGCCCACTGGCTGATCGTGTCCTCGCTGAAGGCCGTGTTGACGCCGAGGGCGACGAGCGCGGCCAGCAGGGATCCCAGATAGGTGCCGGTGTTCACGAACGAGGTCTGGAAGGCGCGGTGCCTGGCCGGGGCGTTCTCCGCGACGAACGCGTTGGCGCCGCTGAGCTCGCCGCCCGCCGCGAAGCCCTGCAGGCAGCGGCACAGGACCAGGACCGCCGTCGCCCAGACGCCCAGCGTGGCGTACGTCGGCAGGATCCCGATCCCGGCGGTGGCGATCGCCATCAGCAGGATCGTGTAGGTCAGGGAGCGCTTGCGGCCGTACTTGTCACCGATGTGCCCGAAGAAGATCCCGCCGGGGACGCGCAGGAAGAACGCGACCGCGAAGGCGGCGAACGTGTTCAGCAGCGCGGTGGTGGGGTCGCTCTCGATGAAGAAGTGGCTGGCGATCATCGTCGCCATGTAGCCGTAGATCGCGAAGTCGTAGTACTCGACCACGGTGCCGAGCACGGCCGCCCGGATCACCTTGGCGGTGGACTGGGTGGGACGGCTGGTCTCGGTCGGACTGCCTGCGGTGACGGAAGGACTCATTACTGCCTCTCGGACGTTCAAATAACGAACGAAGCGTTCAATTATGCGTCACCATAACCACCAATGTGTGATGGGCGCAACACCTGCCGGCGGATCGGTGGCCGCGCTCGGCGCCGTGGCCGGTGGCGATGGTTGTGCGTGGAGACGTGCTCTAGTCTGCGGCTGGGGGCTGCTGCGTCCCCGTCGGCGACCCGGATCGGGAGGATGATGATGGCCACGCTTCAAGGCTTGGATCGTGGGCTGGCGGCGCTGGCCTTCGTCTCCCAGAACCCGGCCGGCGTCACGGTGGCCGACGTCGCCGCTCACCTCGGCGTCGACCGCGCGATCGCCTATCGCGTCGTCGCCACGCTGGAGGCGCGTGCCCTCGTCACGCAGGGGAGCAACAAGCGCCTGCGCCTCGGCGCCGGCGTGGTCGCGCTGGCGGGTCGCTTCTCGGCCCAGCTGATCCAGGCGGCCGAGCCTTCGCTGCAGGATCTCGCCGACGCGGTCGGCGCCCCGGCGTTCCTGACCCTCGCGCACGGCGAGGACGAGTGCGTCCCGGTGCTCGAGGCCGACCCGAAGGTCGGCCAGGGGCCGGTGCGCGTCGGCTATCGGATCGGGCTGCGCTACCCGCTGGACAAGGGTGCGAGCGGGATCGCGATCCTCGCGCTCGCCGGGCCGCAGCCGGACGACTCCGCGGCGGTTCGGGAGGCGCGCGAGCTCGGCTACAGCCACACCGCGGGCGAGCTGCAGCGCGGCGCGGTCGGGATCGCCGTCGGCTTCGAGGCTCCCGGGTCGCTGCGGGCGTCCGTCGGCATCGTCACGATGGACGACATCGACCCGACCGAGGTCGGACCGCTGGTGGGCGCCGCCGCTCGGCGCCTTGCCGAGCTCGGCCTGGGCTGAGTCGGCCCTCTCTTGACGGCGCACAGGCCGTCGTCCTACTTTTGCGCTTAGAGCGCACATAAATGTGCGTTCAACGCACAAGGAGCACTCATGCCGTACTACCACTCCGCCGGCGCCGTTCCCCCGAAGCGGCACACCCAGCACCGCGACGAGGCCGGGAACCTCTACTTCGAGGAGCTCATGGGGGAGGAAGGCTTCTCCTCGGACTCCTCGTTGCTGTACCACCGGTACATCCCCTCAGCCGTGAGTGAGTACCGCGCGTGGGAGCTGAGCGACCAGTCCCTCGTGCCCAACCACCCACTGATCCCGCGGCACCTGTCGACGCACAAGGTCTTCGCGGAGGGTGCGACCGGCATCGACGCCGTGACGGGTCGTCGGCTGCTGCTCGGCAACGATGACGTACGGCTGTCCTACGTCGTCGCCGACGCGGTGAGCCCCTACTACCGCAACGCGCTCGGCGACGAGTGCCTCTACGTCGAGGACGGCGCCGGACGGGTGGAGACCGTGTTCGGCGACCTCGAGGTGGGGGACGGCGACTACGTGATCATCCCGCGCGCGACGACGTACCGGGTCGTTCCCGACGGTGTGCTGCGCATCTACGCGATCGAGGCCAACTCCCACATCGGGCCGGCCCGGAACTACCTGTCGAAGCACGGTCAGCTGCTCGAGCACGCCCCCTACTGCGAACGCGACCTCCGGCTGCCCGAGGGACCGAAGGTGGTCGAGGGCGAGAACGTCGAGGTTCACATCAAACACCGCGGGCCGGACGGGATCGCCGGCAGCATCCACGTGCTGCCCCACCACCCGTTCGACGTCGTCGGGTGGGACGGGTGCCTCTACCCCTACGTCTTCAACATCAGGGACTTCGAGCCGATCACCGGCCGGATCCACCAGCCGCCGCCGGTGCACCAGGTCTTCGAGGGCAACAACTTCGTGATCTGCAACTTCGTGCCGCGCAAGGTCGACTACCACCCGCTCGCGATCCCCGTGCCCTACTACCACTCCAACGTCGACTCCGACGAGGTGATGTTCTACTGCGGCGGCGACTACGAGGCGCGCAAGGGATCCGGCATCGGCCAGGGGTCGATCTCGCTGCACCCGGGTGGTCACCCGCACGGCCCGCAGCCGGGCGCGTACGAGCGCAGCATCGGCGCGGAGTTCTTCGACGAGCTCGCCGTCATGGTCGACACCTTCCGGCCGCTGCTGCTCGGCGAGGCCGGCCGCGCGACCGACGACGGACAGTACGCCTACTCCTGGGTGCGCAACCGATGAGAACGCTGGCCGGGCTGCTCGACGACGCGGCCGTGTTTCCGCCCGGGAACGCGCCGCTCGAGCAGGCCGTCGACGCTCACGTACGTCACCTGCGGTCGGTCCATGCCGGCCTGGTCGGGCCGCTCGTCCTGGCCGCCAAGGACCTGGGTGCGCTCGAGGTCGTCCTGGGAGATCGGCCCGGGCACTCCGTCGACCTCACCCTGACGGTTCCGCTGCCGGGGCTCGTCGCGGCGGTCGCCACGGCACGAGCCGTCCGGTCCGTCCGCCTCTTCGGACTCGAGGTGGCGCTTCCCGACGGGGTCACCGCCGCTGAGGCCCTGGCGGCGCTCGACGCCGCCGACCTCGACGCCGACCTGACCACCTATGTCGAGGTGCCCCGGGACGGTCGCCGCGCCGACCTGCTCGCGTCGCTGGCACGCACGAGCTATCGCGCGAAGCTGCGCACCGGCGGCGTCCGGGCGGACCTCTACCCGGACGAGACGGAGCTGGCCGCAGCGGTCAGGTCAGCGGTCTCCCTCGGGGTGCCGTTCAAGGCCACCGCCGGCCTGCACCACGCCGTGCGCAACACGGATCCCGCGACGGGGTTCGAGCAGCACGGCTTCCTCAACGTCCTGGTGGCGACCGGGTGCGCGCAGGACGGTGGCGACGACACCGAGGTCGCGAAGCTGCTCGCCGAGCGGGACGGAGGCCGTCTCGCCGAGCAGGTCCGAGCGCTCGAGCCCTCGGTGCGAGATGCGTTCTGCTCCTTCGGCACCTGCTCCATCGACGAACCCGTCACCGAGCTGGTCGACCTCGGCCTGCTCGACCCCCGATACAAGAAGGATCTCGCGTGACCACCATCAGCATTCCCGACGGCTCGCTCTTCGGCCTGGCCAACCTTCCCTACGGGGTCTACTCCGTCCCCGGCCAGGACCCACGGGTCGGCGTCCGTCTGGGCGAGCACGTGGTCGACCTGGCCCTTCTGCTCGGTGACGACGTGTTCGCCGCCGGCAGCCTCAACCCGTTCATGGCGCAGGGCTACGAGCGCTGGGTCGAGGTGCGCGCGTCGATCACCGAGAGGGTCCAGGGCGACGTGCCCGACGAGGCCGTGCACGACCTGCGGGACGTCACGCTCCACCTCCCCTTCGAGGTCGCCGACTACGTCGACTTCTACGCCTCCGAGCACCACGCCGCCAACCTCGGTCGACTGTTCCGCCCGCAGGTCGCTGAGCCGTTGATGCCGAACTGGAAGCACCTGCCCGTCGGCTATCACGGCAGGTCCTCCTCGATCGTCGTCTCCGGCACCGAGATCGTCCGTCCGTCCGGGCAGCGGAAGGATGCCGCCGACGAGCTGCCGGTCTTCGGCCCGTCCACCCGGCTCGACATCGAGGCCGAGCTGGGCTTCGTCGTCGGCACCGGGAGCGCGATGGGGTCCAGCATCCCCGCCGGCGATGCCGAGCGACACATCTTCGGCGTGGTGCTGTTCAACGACTGGTCCGCGCGCGACATCCAGGCCTGGGAGTACGTTCCGCTCGGCCCGAACCTCGGCAAGTCGTTCGCCTCGACCGTCTCGGCCTGGGTCGTCCCGCTCCTCGCGCTGGAGTCCGCACAGGTCCCGACGCCCGCACAGGAGCCCGCGGTCCTGCCCTACCTGCAGATGCCGCGTCCCTGGGGGCTGGACATCGAGCTCGAGGTGGTCTGGAACGGGCAGGTCGTGTCCCGGCCGCCGTACGCCGCCATGTACTGGTCACCCGCGCAGATGCTCGCCCACCAGACCGTCAACGGTGCCCCGAGTCGTACCGGTGACCTGTTCGCCTCCGGGACGATCTCCGGCCCGGACACGGACCAGCGCGGAGCGTTCATCGAGCTGACCTGGGGCGGCGCCGAGCCGGTCGAGGTCAACGGCACCCCACGTACGTTCCTGGAGGACGGCGACGAGATCACGCTTCTCGCCACCGCACCCGGTGCCGACGGCACCCGGATCGGGTTCGGGGAGGCCCGCGGCCGCATCGTGGGCAGGGCCTGACCGAACTCGATCAGGCAGACGTACGCCGCACCAGCTCGGGCGCGAAGACGACCCGACGCGGGATGGTGGTGGTGCCGTCGAGCTGGGCGAGGAGGAGCCGGGCGGCCTCCTCGGCCATGTCTCCTATCGGGTTCTTGACCGTGGTGAGCGGGGGAGTGGTGCGCTCGGCGATGCCGAGGTCGTCGTAGCCGACGACCGCGACGTCGTCCGGGACGCGGCGGCCGGCTCGCTCGAGGGTGCGGAGCGCACCCGCGGCCATCAGGTCGGAGGCGACCATGAGGCCGTCGATGTCGGGATGCCTGCCCAGCAGGATCTCGCAGGCGGCCTCGCCGCCGTCCTCGGTGAAGTCGCCCTCGACGACCGCGTCGGCGGCGAGACTGGCAGCGTCCAGGGCGGCCCGCCAGCCGGCCACGCGGTCGGCGCCCGCACTCATGTCGGCGGGGCCGGTGATGGTGCCGATCCGGCGGCAGCCGCGGTCGATGAGCACCTGGGTGACCTCGCGCGCGCCGGCGAAGTTGTCGGTGTCGGCGTAGGAGACCCGGTGGGCGCCGGTCCACGGGCGGCCGACGAAGGCCGCCGGCAGACCGAGGTCGGCGACGTGGTCGGCGAGCAGGTCGCTGCGGTGCGAGGAGACGACGATGGCGCCGTCGATGTGGCCACCGCGCAGGTAGCGCAGCAGCCGTTCCTCCTCATCACCCGGGCGGGCGATCAGCAGCACCACCTGCAGGTCGCGCGCCGAGAGGGCCCGGGTGACGATGCGCAGCGTACGGGCGAAGAACGGGTCGGCGAAGACCCGCTCGTCGGCCTCGGGGATGACCATGGCGACCGAGTCGGTACGCCGGGTCACCAGCGACCGCGCCGCCGGGTTGGGGGTGTAGCCGAGCGTGCGGACGGCCTCGGCGACGGCCTCCGCGGCCTTCGCGGAGACGCGAGAGCCGCCGTTGATCGCGCGCGACGCGGTCGCCCGGCTGACACCAGCCATCCGGGCGACCTCGTCGAGCGTGGGCATGTTCACGACAGTGCCTATTCCTTCCGGGCCGGCACCCGGTTGTTGGCGGCGACATCGGCGAACCAGAGGCCGCTGTCCTTCGGCGTACGCACCTGGGTCTCGAAGTCCACGTGCACGATCCCGAACCGGTGGGCGTAGCCGTAGCTCCACTCGAAGTTGTCGAGCAGGGACCAGGCGAAGTAGCCCTGGATGTCCGCGCCCTGCTCGATGGCGTCGAGCGTCGCGCGCAGGTGCTGGTCGATGTAGTCGAGCCGGGCGGTGTCGTGCACTGCACCATCCTCGACCACGTCGTCATAGTAGGCGCCGTTCTCGGTGATGTAGATCGGCGGGGCACCGTATTCGTCGCTGAGCCGGGTCAGCAGCCGGGTCAGCCAGACCGGGTCGATCTCCCAGTCGCGGGCGGTCGTGGGGCGACCGGTGCGCGGGGTCACGAACTCCGCACCGGGGTAGGGGTTGCCACGCGGCAGGTCGGAGTGCACCAGCCGGCTGCCCAGCACCTGGTCGGGGTCGATCTCGAACGGCTCCGCCGCGATGGCGTTGCCGAAGTAGAAGTTGATCCCGAGCACGTCGAGCGGAGCCGAGATGACCTCGAGGTCGCCCTCGAGCACCCAGTCCTGCCACGGCCGGCCCTGGAAGGTGAGGCCCTCGGTGTCGGCGGCCAGGTCGTCGGCGTACTTGCCTCGGAACAGCGGCTCGAAGAACACCCGGTTGTGCAGACCGTCGATCCGCCGGGTCATGTCCACGTCCTCGGGACGGTCGGCGTCGTAGGGGTCGACGACCGTCGGGTTGAGGGTGATGCCGAGCGACTTCCCGTTCTCCGGCGTCGCGCCGCGGCTGCGCAGCTCGTTGACCACCAGGCCGTGTCCGAGCATCAGGTGGTGAGCCGCGACGATGCCGGCCACGCCCTCCTGGCGACCCGGCGCGTGCTGGCCACCGGAGTAGCCGAGGAACGCCGAGCACCAGGGCTCGTTCAGCGTCGTCCAGTTGTCGACGCGGTCGGAGAGCGCGTCGTAGACGGTCGTGGAGTACTCCACGAACCGGTAGGCCGTGTCGCGGCTGGTCCAGCCGCCCTGCTCCTCCAGCGCCTGCGGCAGGTCCCAGTGGTAGAGCGTGATCCACGGCGCGATCTCGGCCTCGAGCAGCTCGTCGACGAGACGGCTGTAGAAGTCGAGCCCCGCCTGGTTGACCTTCCCGCCATCGGGACGGATCCGCGGCCACGCCGTCGAGAACCGGTACGAGGCCAGGTTGAGGCGCTTCATCAGCGCGACGTCCTCGGGCACCCGGTGGTAGTGGTCGCACGCCACCTCGCCGGAGTCGCCGTTGAGGATCGCTCCCGGCACCTTGGCGAAGGTGTCCCAGTTGCTGGGCGTACGTCCGTCCTCGTCGATGGCTCCCTCGATCTGGTAGGACGCGGTCGCCGCGCCCCAGAGGAAGTCCTTCGGGAACGTACGTTCGGCGTGGGTGGGGTTTGTCGAGAGGGTCATCCCTTGACGGCTCCTTGCATGATGCCGGACACCAGGTGGCGTCCGGTGGCGATGAACAACAGCAGCAACGGGATCGTCGCCATGATGGTCCCGGCCTGGAGCAGAGCGAGGTCGCTCAGCCCCTGCCCGGGTGCGATCTTGAGCTTGTCGAGCGCGGTCTGGAGGGTCTGGACGTCGGAGTTCTGCAGCACCAGCAGGGGCCACATGAAGTCCGTCCAGACGCTCATGAACGTGAACAGCGCCAAGATCGCCATAGCCGGACGTGCTGCCGGGACGGCAACTGTCCAGGCGATGCGGATCTGAGAGCAGCCGTCGACGCGGGCCGCGTCGATCAGCTCGTCGGGGATCGCGTCGACGAGGTACTGACGCATGAAGAACACCCCGAACGCGGTCACCAGCCACGGCAGGGTGACCGCCGTCAGGGTGCCGTCGAGGCCGAGGTTGCTGAACTGCTTCAGCATCGGCACCAGCGCCAGCTGGGTCGGGACCGCCAGCGTCATGACGATGAACGCCATCAGCACGTTGGACCCCTTGAAGCGGAGCTTCGCGAACGCGTAGCCCGCCAGCGTCGAGAACGCCACCACCGAGAATGCGCCGATGCTCGAGACGATGACCGAGTTGAGCAGTGCCGACCAGAAGTCGATCTGGTCGAAGACCCGCTTGGCGTTGTCGATGAAGTGGCCGCCGGGCACCAGCGGGGGCGGCGACTGGAGGGTCCTCTCCTTGGTGACCGTGCCCATGACGTAGGACCAGTAGAGGGGGAAGACGGAGCCGAGGACGAACGCGGCGAGCAGCGCGTAGACCAGGAAGCCGGGCTTGTTGATGCTGTGCACCTTGCCGCTCATCGGGCACCTCTGTTCTGGATCGCGCGGGTGATCACGAAGTTGAGCAGGGCGACCCCGACGATGAGCAGGAACAGCAGCCAGGCCGCGGCGGCCGCCCGGGGATAGGGATCGGTCGCGCTGTTGGCGGTGTTGAAGACGTACATCGTCAGGGTCTGGAACTGGTAGTTCGCTCCGCCCTGGTGCTGCAGGTTGGTGTCGAAGAGTCGCGGCTCGGTGAAGATCTGCAGGCCGCCCATCGTCGAGGTGACGATCACGAAGATCATCGTCGGGCGGATCGAAGGCAGGGTGATGTTCCAGAACTGGCGTCCGCTGCCGGCCCCGTCGAGGGAGGCGGACTCGTAGAGGTCGCGGGGGACCGCCTGCATCGCCGCCAGGATGATCAGCGTGTTGTAGCCGGTCCAGCGCCAGTTGACCATCGTCGCGATCGCCGTCCAGCTGGCGAAGCGGTCGGTGTGCCAGCCGATCGGGTCGATCCCGATCACGCCGAGCATCTGGTTGGCGAGCCCGGACTTGTCGGCGAAGATCGCGCTCCAGATGAGCGCGGCCGCGGCGGGGGCGACGACGTACGGCAGCAGGACCGACATCCGCCACCAGGAGCGTCCGCGCAGGTTGGTGTCGAGGAGCGCCGCGATGACCGTCGCGATGATCACCTGCGGCACCGAGGAGAGCAGGAAGATCCCGACCGTGTTGACCAGGGCCTTGTGGAACACCGGGTCGGTGATGACGTGGACGTAGTTCGCCCAGCCGACCGGGTCGCCGACCGTGCCACCGAAGCGCGGCCAGGAGAAGAAGGACAGGTAGCCCGTGTAGAGCAGCGGGTAGAGGCCGATCGCCGCGAAGACGATGAAGAACGGCGCGACGAAGAGGTACGGCGCGTACTTCACGTCCCAGCGGCTGAGCCGCTGCCGCAGGGCCGAGGGGCCCTGCGGCGAGCGGCTCGCCTGAGGGGATGTCTTGAGCATCTTCAGATCAGAGGTTGCCCACGGCGCCGACGAAGGTCGTCCAGGACGTCTCGGGGTCCTCGCCCTCGTCGACACGCTGGATCGCGGTCTGGAAGAGGCCGAGCACGTCGGAGTACTTGTCACCCTTGAACGGGACGCCCGGCGTGACCGCAGCGGCGCGGTTGGTCAGGATCTCGGTGGTCTTGGCGTTGCCGAAGTAGGGGTCCTCGGCGTTCTCGGACTGCAGGGTCTTCTGCGCCTCGAGGTTGCCCGGGAAGTTGCCGGCAGCCTTGGACGCGGAGACCTGCGAGTCGGCGTTGGTCAGGTAGTTGGCGACCTCCTGGGCCTCCTCGGTGTGCGCGCCGCTGGCCGGGACGGCGAGGAACGAGCCGCCCCAGTTGCCGCCGCCACCCGGGAAGGCGTCAGCGATCCGCCAGCCCGTCACGTCCGGCGCGGAGGACTTGATGTTGGCGAACATCCAGCCCGGGCACGGCATCGTGGCGAAGCCGTCGTTGGTGAAGTTCGCCTGCCAGTCCTCGCCCCACTGGACGACCTTGGTGGACAGGGTCGGGGAGTACTTCGTGACGGTGTCGTAGACGGCCTTCAGCTCGTCGTTCTCGACGTTGACCTTCTGGTCCTCGGTCTGGAACGGGAACTCGACCTGGTTGAGCATGGCCTGTGCGACCGAGCCGGAGGCGTCGTACCACTTCGTCTGGGGGACCTTCTTGGTGAACTCCTCGCCGGTCTTGTAGTAGGTGTCCCAGTCCTTGAATAGGGCTGCGGCGTCGGCGGGCTCGCTCGGGAGGCCGGCCTTCTCGAAGAGGTCGGCGCGGTAGCACATCGCCTCGGGGCCGATGTCGGTCGGGTAGCCGATCTGCTTGCCGTCGGTGGTCTGGCCGGCCTTGTAGGCGTATTCGACCCAGCGGCCGTCGAGCTCGGGATCGGAGATGTCGGCGAACTGCTCGTTCGCGCCCTCGGCGACCAGCGCCGCCATGGCGTCACCCTCGACCGCGATCACGTCGGGGAGCTCGGTGCCGGCCTGGAGGGCCTTGGTCATCGACTCCTTCCAGGTGTCCCACTCGGCGATCTTGGTCTGCTTGATCTTGAAGGGACGCTCGGGGTCGGCGTTCCACTTCTCGATCTGCTCGTCGTAGCCGAACTCGCTGAAGGTGGTGATGGTGAGCGTGTCGTCCTTACCGAGAGAGGACTGCTCGTCGCCGTCACCGCCACCGCAGGCCGTCAGGCCGGCGACGAGAGAGGCGACGGCGCATGCGGCCAGGGCGGTTCTGGGCCGGCGGTGCCAGGGCTTGGAGTTGTTGGACACGGGAGTGCTCCTGCACGTCTGTGTGGGGAGTGAGAGCGCTTCCACTCTCGGGGTTACGGAGAGTGTGATTGCGCTCACAGCCTTCTGTCAAGTAGCCGGGTGGTAACGATTTCGTGATTGTGGGAGCGCTTCCACCAGAATGGGGAATCCGGGCGTGGGTCAGCCCGAGATGACGGTGAGGAGCCGAGCGGTCTCGGCAGCCATCGCGTCGCGGCCGGCGCCGAGGTAGCGGCGCTGGTCGACCAGGTTCGAGTCGGCCCCGAGGGTTTCGCGGACCGCGGCGGTGAAGGCCTTGTTGAGCTGGGTGGCGACGTTGATCTTCGTCATCCCGGCGGCGATGGCGGCCCGGAGCCCGTCGTCGCTCACGCCGGAGGAGCCGTGCAGGACCAGCGGGACGTCGACGGCATGGTGGATCTCCGCGATCAGCGCCTCGTCCAGGGCCGCGTCGCGGGTGGTCATCTTGTGGCTCGAGCCGACCGCCACGGCGAGGGCGTCGACGCCGGTGCTGGCGACGAACGCGGCCGCCTCGGCCGGGTCGGTGCGTACGCCGGGAGCATGTACACCGTCATCTCGACAAGCTCGATACATCGCTTTGCCGCCGACCTCGCCCAGTTCGGCCTCCACGTGGGCGCCACGGTCGTGGCAGCGGCGAGCGACGGTAGCGGTGCGGGTGAGGTTGTCCTCGTAGGGGAGCTGGGAGGCGTCGTACATCACCGAGGAGAAGCCGAGATCGACCGCGATCCCGACCAGACGCTCGTCGGTCGCGTGGTCCAGGTGGAGCGAGATCGGCATGGTGGACGCCGACGCGACCGCGATCGCGGCGTGTGCCAGCGGTGCCAGGCCGCCGTGGTAGCGCACCGCGTTCTCGCTGATCTGGACGATGACCGGCCGGTTCGCGGTCTCGGCTCCGGTGGCGATCGCTTCGACGGTCTCCAGGTTGATCGCGTTGAAGGCGGCGACGCCGCGGCCCTCCTCGTAGGCCGAGCGGATCAGCGAGGCGGTGGTCGTGAGGGTCATGGTCGAAGTGTCGCAGGCAGCCCACGACGTGAACGGCCGCCGACCCATGGGGTCGGCGGCCGTTAGGAGAAGCCGATCAGGACTTGTTGGCCTTGCGCGCTCGGCTCGCGATCTTGGCGCGGTCGTTCTGGTCGAGGATGACCTTGCGGATCCGGACCTGCTCGGGGGTGACCTCGACGCACTCGTCCTCGCGGCAGAACTCCAGGCACTGCTCGAGGGAGAGCTTCTTCGGCGGGATGAGCTTCTCGAAGTTGTCGGAGGTGGCGGAGCGGACGTTGGTCTGCTGCTTCTCCTTGGTGATGTTGACGTCCATGTCGTCGGCGCGGGAGTTCTCGCCGACGATCATGCCCTCGTAGACCTCGGTGGTCGGCTCGACGAACATGACCCCGCGCTCCTGCAGCGACGTCATCGCGTAGGCCGTGGCGGCACCGGAGCGGTCGGCGACGAGCGAACCGTTGTTGCGCGAGCGGATCTCGCCGGCCCAGCGGTCATAGCCCTCGGAGATGTGGTGGGCGATGCCGGTGCCGCGGGTCTCGGTGAGGAACTCGGTGCGGAAGCCGATCAGGCCGCGCGCCGGCACGATGAACTCCATCCGGACCCAGCCGGTGCCGTGGTTGGTCATGCCCTCCATCCGGCCCTTGCGGTTGGCGAGCAGCTCGGTGATGCTCCCGAGGTATTCCTCCGGGGCGTCGATCGTCAGGCGCTCGAACGGCTCGTGGAGCTTGCCGTCGACCTCCTTGGTGACCACCTGCGGCTTGCCGACGGTCAGCTCGTAGCCCTCGCGGCGCATCTGCTCCACCAGGATCGCCAGCGCCAGCTCGCCGCGGCCCTGGACCTCCCAGGCGTCGGGACGCTCGGTGTTGAGGATCCTCAGGGAGACGTTGCCGATGAGCTCGGAGTCGAGGCGGTCCTTGACCAGGCGCGCGGTCACCTTGCCGCCCTTGACCTTGCCGACCAGCGGCGAGGTGTTGGTGCCGATCGTCATCGAGATGGCGGGCTCGTCCACGTGGATCAGCGGCAGCGCGACCGGGTTCTCCGGGTCGGCGAGGGTCTCGCCGATGGTGATCTCGGGGATGCCCGCGACGGCGACGATGTCGCCCGGGCCGGCCTGCTCGCCGGGCTTGCGCTCGAGTCCCTCGGTGATGAGGAGCTCGGTGATGCGTACGTTCTTGACCTCGCCGTTGCGCTGCATCCAGGCGACGTTCTGGCCCTTCTTCAGGGTGCCCTGGTGGATGCGGACCAGCGCGAGGCGGCCCAGGAACGGGGAAGCGTCGAGGTTGGTGACGTGAGCCTGCAGCGGCGCGCCGGCCTCGTAGGTCGGGGCCGGGATGGTCTCCATGATCGTGGAGAAGAGCGGCTCGAGGTCCTTGGAGTCGGGCAGCTCGCCGTTGCCGGGCTGCACGAGGGAGGCGACGCCCGCCTTGCCGGAGGCGTAGATCACCGGGAAGTCGAGGGCGTCTTGGCTGTGGGAGTCGTCGAGCAGGTCCATGAAGAGCTCGTACGTCTCGTCGACGACCTCCTCGATGCGGGCGTCGGGGCGGTCGACCTTGTTGACCACCAGCACGACCGGCATGTCGGCGTTGAGCGCCTTGCGCAGCACGAAGCGGGTCTGGGGGAGGGGACCTTCACTCGCGTCCACCAGGAGCACGATCCCGTCGACCATCGACAGGCCGCGCTCGACCTCACCACCGAAGTCGGCGTGGCCGGGGGTGTCGATGATGTTGATCGTCATCCCCTCGGGCGCGCTCGGCCCGTTGTAGTGGATGGCGGTGTTCTTCGCGAGGATGGTGATGCCCTTCTCGCGCTCCAGGTCACCGGAGTCCATGACGCGGTCCTCGACCGACTCCATGGCGTGCTCGGAGAAAGCACCGGCCTGCTTGAGCATGGCGTCGACCAGCGTGGTCTTGCCGTGGTCGACGTGCGCAACGATGGCGACGTTGCGGAGATTGGCCTTGAGGATCTCGGACATGTGCGAAGCGGCTCGATTTCTGGCGCGGGACGGGACGTCTGATCTTATCCGCCGTGACCTCCTTGACCCGCATCCGGAGATGACGGTTGGCTGAGGCACATGACTTCTCGGAAACACCTCTGCCAGATCGTGCCCCCGTATCTCGTGCAGCGGCTCAACGCTGGTCGCCTCGACCAGGACAACGCATTCCGAGCCGCCCGGACCGAGCACCTGACCAGGTTCCTCGCCCAAGGCGCCAGCCCGGAGGCGGTCGAGACCACCGCCGAGGCCGGGGACTGGACGGTCTACACCGCGAACAACGGCACCGACCTGCCCGGGGAGAAGGTCCGCGCCGCGGGCGACCCGGAGTCGGGCGACGAGAGCGTCGACGAGGCGGCGACCGGCATCACCGGCTCGCTGGCGCTCTTCGAGGAGGTCTACGGCCGCGACTCCTACGACGGCCGGGGCATCGAGGTCGTGATGACCGTCCACTACGACCGCGACTACGCCAACGCCTTCTGGGACGGTACCCAGCTGGTCTTCGGTGACGGCGACGGCGAGATCTTCCAGCGGTTCACCAAGGCAGTCGACGTGATCGGTCACGAGCTCTCCCACGCGGTCACCGAGCACACCGCCGGCCTCGTCTACCAGGGCCAGCCCGGCGCGCTCAACGAGTCGATGTCGGACGTGTTCGGCTCCTGCCTCAAGCAGCGCCTGCTCGGCCAGAGCGCCGAGGAGGCCGACTGGATCATCGGCGCGGGCCTCTTCACCGAGTCGGTCCAGGGGGTCGGGTTGCGGCACATGCTCGAGCCCGGGACCGCCTACGACGACCCCACCCTGGGCAAGGACCCGCAGCCTGCCCACATGGACGACATCTACGACGGCACCGACGACAACGGCGGCGTCCACATCAACTCCGGCATCCCCAACCGCGCCTTCGCCCTCGCCGCCAAGGCGATCGGTGGGAACTCGTGGGACGGCGCCGGCAAGATCTGGTACGCGGCGCTGACCAACGGCGCCGTCACCACCGACACCGACTTCGCCGGGTTCGCCGCGGTGACCGTCGCCGAGGCCGGCGATCAGGCCGAGGCGGTCACCACCGCCTGGTCCGAGGTCGGGGTCACCCCGGCCTCCGGGACCCCGGCGCCCGACGGTGAGGGGCCGACCCTGGTGCGGGTGCGCCGTAGCGGCGGTTTCCTGGGGCGTACCAAGGAGGGGGCCGCGGAGCTCGCGCCCTCGGCCGCGCAGGTGGCCACCGTGCGCAACCTGGTCGCCGGCGGAGCCACTCCGTCGAAGCCGAAGGGGGCCGACCGTTACATCTACGAGTTCGAGGTCGACGGCCGGACCGCCGTCGTGCACGAGGGCGACATGAGCCCTGAGCTGCGCGCCGTCGCCAACGAGCTGCTCGAGAGCTGATCCCTAGGGGAGGGCGCGGTCCAGCGCGGCCTCGACGTGCACGGTGATCGCGTCGAGGATGGGTACGTCGACATCGCTGGGCCGCACGAGGAGGCTGAGCTCGGAGGCGCCGAGGATCACGCCGTCGGAGCCCGCGTCCCACAGCTCGTGGACGACCTCGAGGACCCGCTTGCGGGAGCCCGCGACGACGTTTCGGTGGATGAGCTCCTCGTAGATGATCGAGTCGAGCATCTCCACGTGGAGGGTGTCGGGCAGGTTCACGTCGACGCCGTGGTCGGAGATGCGCTGGGCGAAGAAGTCGTTCTCCACGGTGTAGCGGGAGGCGAGGAACCCGGCCTTGGTGATGCCGAGCTGCTTGGCCTTCGCGGCGAGCTCGTCGGCCAGGTGCAGCACGGGTACGTCGACAGCGGCCGCCACCTCGTCGTAGACCTTGTGGAAGGTGGTGGTGCACAACAGGATGAAGTCGGCGCCGCCGGCCACCACGCTGCGGGCCGCGGCGGTCAGGATCTCGGCGACCTGGTCCCAGGACTCCTTCTCCTGAAGGGCCGTCAGCTCGGCCAGGTCGACGGAGGCCAGCACGATCTTGGCGGAGTGGAGACCGCCGAGCCGCTCCTGGACACCCTTGTTGAGTCCCTCGTAGTAAGCGGCGGTGCTTTCCCAGCTCATGCCGCCGATGAGTCCGATCGTCTGCACGTCATCGAGTGTGACACCGTCGGAGGCTGCGTACGGAATCCTCGGCGCCCCTGACCAGCGCAGATGTCGGTCAGCCCTCGCGGTGCACCTTGTGCGGGGCGGCCTGGGCGCGCGGCTTGATCACCAGTTCGTCGATGTTGACGTGAGCCGGGCGGGTGGCCATCCAGACGATCGCGTCCGCGATGTCCTCGGCGACCAGCGGGTCGGCGACGCCCTGGTAGACCTTGTCGGCCGCCGCCTGGTCGCCGCCGAGACGTACGAGCGAGAACTCCTCGGTCTGGACCATGCCCGGGGCGATCTCCATGATGCGCACCGGCTTGTCGACGATCTCCAGACGCAGCGCCTCGGTGACCGCGCGGGTGCCGAACTTGGCCGCGTTGTAGCCTGCGCCGCCCTCGTAGGCGCGCCGGCCGGCGATCGAGCCGACGTTGATGACCGCGCCGGCTCCCGAGGCGACCAGCGCGGGGAGCAGCGCCTTGGTCACCCGGGTCAGGCCGATCACGTTGACCTCGAACATCGCCTGCCACTTGGTCAGGTCGGCCTCGGCCACCTGGTCCACGCCGAAGGCGCCGCCGGCGTTGTTGACCAGCAGTTCGAGACGGTCCCCGACCGCCTCGACGAGCGCGGCGACGGAGTCGTCGGAGGTGACATCGGTCGCGATCGCGGTGCCGCCGATCTCCTCGGCCAGCGCCTCGATCCGGTCGGCGCGGCGAGCGGCGAGGAAGACGTGGTAGCCCTCCTTGGCGAGCTGGCGGGCGGTGGCGGCGCCGATCCCGCTCGAGGCGCCGGTGACGACAGCATTCTTGGACGACATGGAGCCATTCTCTCGTCGCTCGCTCGACTTTGCCCACCGGGTCCCACGATCGAAGACGTTTCACGCGGGTTCGCGTAGCCGGGAATGATGGACGAGGTCCGCGTGTTGAGAGACGGGACCACAGGCGTACACACAAAGGGGCAGGAATGATCCACCGCGTAGCGATGGTCAGTCTGCACACCTCTCCGCTCGACCAGCCCGGCACCGGTGACGCCGGCGGCATGAACGTCTACGTGCTCGAGCTCTCCCGGCGGCTGGCCACCCAGGGCATCGCGGTCGACATCTTCACGCGCGCGACCTCCTCGCGCCTGCCGCAGGTCGTGGAGGCGTACGACGGGGTGGCGGTCCACCACGTCCATGCGGGTCCGTTCGAGGGGCTGGCCAAGAGTGACCTTCCCGGACAGCTGTGCACGTTCGCGCGTGAGGTGCTCCGCGCGGAAGCGTCCAACCCGCCGGGCTACTTCGACGCGGTGCACTCCCACTACTGGCTCTCCGGCCAGGTCGGGGCGCTGTCCCGCGACCGCTGGGGTGTGCCGCTGGTGCACTCGATGCACACCATGGCCAAGGTCAAGAACGAGGCGCTGGCCGAGGGCGACAACCCCGAGCCGGAGGCTCGCGTGATCGGGGAGGAGCAGGTCGTCGAGGCGTCCGACATGCTGATCGCCAACACCGACCTCGAGGCCAAGCAGCTGATCAACATGTACGACGCGGAGCCGGGTCGTGTCGCCGTCGTGCACCCCGGGGTCGACCTGCGCGTCTTCCGTCCGCGCGGGCGGGCCGAGGCGCGTGCCGCGCTCGGGCTCCCGGCCCGGGCTCACGTGCTCCTCTTCGCCGGTCGCATCCAGCCGCTCAAGGCTCCGGACGTGTTGTTGCGGGCGGCCGCGGTCATGCTCGCCCGCGACCCGTCGCTGCGCCGGTCGCTGGTGGTGCCGATCGTCGGGGGACCCTCGGGCTCCGGTCTCGAGCACCCGACCGGGCTGGCCGATCTGGCCGCTGAGCTGGGGATATCCGACGTGGTCCGGTTCGTCCCGCCGGTGCGCCAGGACGAGCTCGCGCTCTGGTACTCGGCCGCCTCCGTCGTCGCCGTACCCTCCTACAACGAGTCGTTCGGTCTGGTCGCCGTCGAGGCCCAGGCCTGCGGCACGCCCGTCGTCGCGGCAGCGGTCGGCGGTCTGACCACGGCGGTGCGCCACGGCCGCAGCGGTCTCCTGGTCGATGGGCACGACCCGGCGCAGTGGGCCGACGCGCTCACCAACGCCGTCTCGTCCCACTCGCGCTGGTCGGCGCTGGCCGACGGCGCCCGCGAACACGCCCAGGACTTCTCCTGGGATCTCACCGCACGCAATACGCTCGAGGTCTATGAAGAGGCCAAGATGCTGATGCGTGAGGAGCTGACGGCATGACGGATGGTTCGCGAGCGGACCTGGAAGAGGTCGTACGCGGCTGGCTGAAGTCCAACGACCTGACCTGGGACGAGACGTCGCTGCCGTCGGGCGACCTGACCTTCTCGTTCTCGCTCCCGGGCGAGCGCAAGCTGCAGACACCGGTCCGGATCGACCTGGGACAGCATGCGCTGGGCGTACACGCCTTCGTCTGCCGCCGGCCCGACGAGAACTTCGAGACCGTCTACCGCTGGCTGCTCGAGCGCAACCTGCGGCTCTACGGGGTCGCGTTCGGGCTGGACCGGCTCGGCGACATCTACCTCGACGGCCGGCTGCCGCTGGCCATGGTCGACCCAGACGAGCTCGACCGGCTGCTCGGCTCGGTCCTGACGTACGCGGACGAGTCGTTCAACACCATCCTCGAGCTCGGCTTCGCCTCCTCGATCCGCAAGGAGTGGGAGTGGCGCAAGCTGCGTGGGGAGTCCACCGCCAACCTCGAGGCGTTCCGGGGCTGGCTCGAGGCGACTGATCAGCCCGACTGATCAGCCCGACTGATCAGCCCGACTGATCAGCCCGACTGATCAGCGCGGCCGGCGGCGGGTGATCAGCACACCCGCGATGCACATCGCGCCACCGACGAAGGCGAGCGCCGGCGGCACCTCGTCGAGCACCAGCCACGCCATCAGCGCGGTGATGAACGGCACCAGGAACGTCGACTGTGCGAACTTGCCGGCGTCGGAGTGGGAGAGGGCGTACGCCCAGGTCACGAAGGCCAGGGCGCTCGGGAAGAGGCCGAGGTAGACGATCCAGCCGATGTTGCCGACGCTGATGTCGGGGATCGTGGTGGCCAGCTCGAACGACCACGGCAGGCAGATGACGAGGCCGGCGACGGCGTACCAGAACGTCAGCAGCAGTGCGCTCATCGTGGGCAGCAGCTTCTTCTGGGTGAGAACGCCGACCGCGAAGGTGAGCGCCGCGACGACCGAGAGGGCGACGCCGATCCAGTCGCCGGTGTCACCGTTGGCCGAGGCGCGGCCGATGACGACGACCCCGGCGAAGCCGACACCGGTGCCGATCAGGATCCACCGGTGGATCGTCTCCTTGAGCACGAGGCCGGCCAGCAGCGCCACCACGATCGGTCCGACCTGCACGATCAGTGCCGCGGTGGCGGCGTCGATGCGTCGCTCCGACTCGTTGAGCGCGAGGTTGTAGATGCCCAGCCACGAAGCGCCGCCCAGCGCGATCAGCGGCCACTCGCGCCTGGTCGGCAGCCGGAACCCACCCTTCAGCGCGAGATAGGCCCCGAGCGCCGCCACCATCACGATCAGCCGGCCCAGCGACAGGCTTCCCGGGGGGACGGTGTCGCCCAGGTGACGGATCCCCACGAACGCCGATGCCCACAGCACCAGCGTGATCCCGCAAGCCACCAGCGGCTTCCAGAGCGGTGTGGTCGTGGAGGGGGCCGGGTCGATCGTCGTCGTCACGGTAAAAGGCTAAAGACCCGTACGTCTCGAGGCGAGCGGATATCGGCCAACCATGTCCGACATCCCGCCATCCCACCCCCGCCGAGACGTCACTCGCGTCGGCCGAGGCGTCGCTTGCGTCGGCCGAGAGGTCACGTCGGTGCCATCTCGGCCGACCGGAGTGACGCCTCGGCTGGTGTTGTCAGCCGCGGAAGGTGCGGCGGTACGCGGTGGGGGTGATGCCGAGGGCGGCGTGGAAGTGGAGGCGGAGGGACTGGGCGGTGTTGAGGCCGCAGCGAGCGGCTACCTGTTCCATGCTCAGGTCGGTGGTCTCGAGGAGGGTGCGGGCGAGCTCGATGCGCTGGCGCTGCAGCCAGCGGCCGGGGGAGTCGCCGGTCTCGTCGCGGAATCGCCGGGTGAAGGTGCGTACGGACATCGAGACCTGGGAAGCCATCGCCTCCAGGCTGAGGGGCTGGTCGAGATGGGCGAGGGCCCAGGCGGTCGCGGCCGAGATGCCGGTGTCGCCGGAGGCGGGTGCGTGGTGCCGGATGAACTGCGCCTGCCCACCGTCGCGGTGGGGAGGTACGACCGTCACCCGGGCGACGCGGTTGGCGACCGCGGCGCCGTGGTCGCGGCGTACGACATGCAGGCAGAGGTCCAGGCCGGAGGCCACGCCGGCGGAGGTGAGGATGTCGCCGTCGTCGACGAAGAGGACGTCAGGGTCCAGCTTGACCTGCGGAAACAGGGCCCGGAAGTCGTCGGTGTGCGCCCAGTGGGTGGTCGCCGGTCGGCCGTCGAGAAGGCCTGCCGCGGCGAGCGCGAAGGCACCGGTGCAGATCGACATGATCCGGGTGCCGGGGCGGATCATGTCGAGCGCCTCCTTCAACGGCGCCGTCAGTACGCCGTCCGACACGGTTTCGTCGTACGCCCCGAACTTCGGGATCACCACGGTGTCCGCGTCCGCGAGCGCCTCGGGTCCGTGCGGCGCGAGCACGACGACGTCCGAGTCCGACTGCACCGGTCCCGGACCGCCGGTGGTGCAGGTGACGACCTCGTAGAGCAGCCGGTCCTCGCTGTCGCGTGCCTTGCCGAAGATCCGGTGCGGGATGCCGATCTCGAACGGGATGAATCCGTCCTGGATCAGCACCGCGACCCGGTGCGGAGAAGTCACCCCAACGTCGCTCATGGCTGGATCTTACCGATAGATGTCAATCAGGCCACTGTCCAGCGGGCCGCGCACGCGTAAGGATCATCCCCATGTCCCAGACGACGACCCCGCCGCCTGTCGGCCGCACCTCCGCGCGCCGCCCCCGCATCCACCCGGCCTGGTGGGTGGCCGCCATCGCGTTCGTGACCATCGTCGGTGCCGCGGCCTTCACCGCGGCACCGGGCCTCTTGGTCGGTCCGCTGCACGACGAGTTCGGCTGGTCGCGCGGCACGATCGGTGTCGGGATCACGCTGCAGCTCGCGCTCTACGGCCTGACCGCCCCGTTCGCCGCTGCCCTGATGGACCGCTTCGGGATCCGCCCGGTGGTCGCCGTCGCGCTCACCATGATCACCCTCGGCTCCCTCGGCACCGTCTGGATGAGCGATTCGTGGCAGTTCGTGCTCGGCTGGGGCGTCCTGGTCGGCGGTGGCAGCGGCTGCATGGCGCTCGCCTTCGGCGCGACGATCACCACCCGCTGGTTCGTCAAGCGGCAGGGCCTGGTCAGTGGCCTGCTGACCGCCGGTGGCGCCTCGGGACAGCTGATCTTCCTGCCGGTGCTGGCAGTGCTCATCGGGGAGTTCGGCTGGCGGGCGGCCTCGGTCACGATCGCCCTGGTCGCCGCCGCGGTGATCCCGTTCGTGCTCCTGCTGCTCCGCGACTACCCGGCGGACATCGGCCTGGCGCCCTACGGCGCCTCGCAGATCGTGCCCCGGCCCGCACCCGCGACCGGCGCCGCGCTCCGGACCGTGCGGGTGCTCGGGATGGCGATGCGTACCAAGGCCTTCTGGCTCCTCGCCGGCGCCTTCGCGATCTGCGGGATCACCACGAACGGCCTGATCAGGACCCACTTCGTACCCGCCGCGCACGACCACGGGATGGCCACCGTCGCCGCCGCCTCGCTGCTCGCCGTGATCGGGATCTTCGACGTCGCCGGAACGATCTTCTCCGGCTGGCTCACCGACCGCTTCAACCCGGTCGTGCTGCTCGGCGTCTACTACTCGCTGCGCGGGATCTCACTGATCTTCCTGCCGATGCTGCTGGCGCCCGAGGTGCACCTCCCGATGGTGTTCTTCATCGTCTTCTACGGCCTCGACTGGGTCGCCACCGTGCCCCCGACGCTCGCCCTGTGCCGTGAGGTCTGGCCCGAGGACGCCCCGATCGTCTTCGGCTGGGTCCTCGCCTCCCACCAGGTCGGCGCCGGCCTGGTCGCCTGGGTCGGCGGCGTCGTACGCGACGTCACCGGCTCCTACGACCTGGTCTGGTACGCCGCCGGCGCGCTCTGCGCCGCCGCCGCGCTGATGTCGCTGGTGGTGCCGAGAGGGGTGCACCTCCAGCAAGGTATGCAGGCCGAGGAACACATCCCCAGCGGAGTTCCACTGGGGGAGTGAGCCTTCGGCTGCATACCTTGACGAAGGAACCGCCTCAGAGGTCGAGCTTGTAGCCCAGCCCGCGCACGGTGACCAGGAACTTCGGCTCGGACGGATCCGGCTCGAGCTTGGCGCGCAGGCGCTTGACGTGGACGTCGAGGGTCTTGGTGTCGCCGACGTAGTCGGAGCCCCAGACGCGGTCGATGAGCTGGCCGCGGGTGAGGACGCGGCCGGGGTTGCGCAGGAACATCTCCAGAAGCTCGAACTCCTTGAGCGGCAGGCGCTGCTCGGACCCGTCGACGGTCACGACGTGGCGCTCCACGTCCATCCGGACGGGGCCGGCCTCGAGCGTCGCGGGGGCCGCGTCGGGCTCGGTGCCTCGCCGCAGGACGGCGCGGATCCGGGCGACGAGCTCGCGCGGGGAGTAGGGCTTGGTGACGTAGTCGTCGGCGCCGAGCTCGAGGCCGACGACCTTGTCGACCTCGTCGTCCTTGGCGGTCACCATGATGACCGGGACCGACGAGGTGGCCCGGATCTGCCGGCACACCTCGGTGCCGGAGAGGCCGGGAAGCATCAGGTCGAGCAGCACGATGTCTGCCCCGTTGCGGTCGAACTCCTTCAGTGCGTCGGTGCCGTCCTCGGCGACGGCGACCTCGAAGCCCTCCTTGCGGAGCATGTAGGACAGTGCCTCGCTGTAGCTGGCTTCATCTTCGACGACGAGTACCCGGGTCACGGGCGTTCCTCCTTGCTTGTGCCGGACTTCCCGGCAGTTGGTAGGTGCTGGGGCAGCGTGAGGGTGAAGGTGGAGCCCTGACCCTCCTGCGACCAGACCTTGACCTCGCCACCATGCGTGGCGGCGACGTGCTTGACGATCGACAGGCCGAGCCCGGTGCCGCCGGTGGAGCGGTGGCGAGCCGGGTCGACGCGGTAGAAGCGCTCGAAGATCCGGTCGATCTCCGTGGACGGGATCCCGATTCCCTGGTCGACCACGGAGATCTCGACGGAGCCGTCGGTCGCGCGGGTCGAGACGGTCACGGTCGAGCCCGGGTCGGAGTAGGCGACCGCGTTGGAGACCAGGTTGGTGACCGCGGTCGAGACCTGCTCGTCGTTGCCGAAGACGTGCAGCCCGGCGGTGCCGGCGCTGACCACGTTGATGCCCTTGGCACTGGCGTCGACGGTCGAGCTGTCGACAGCGGCCGCGATGACCTTGTCGACGTCGACCGCGACCGGTGCCTCCAGAGGTTCGTCACCCTGCAGCCGGGACAGCTCGATGATCTGCTGGACGAGCTCGGTCAGGCGCTCGGACTCGGTGATCATCCGGTGGGAGAAGCGGCGTACGGCCTCGGGGTCGTCGGAGGCCTCGGTGACCGCGTCGGCGAGCACCCTGATCGCGCCGACCGGTGTCTTGAGCTCATGGCTGACGTTGGCGACGAAGTCGCGGCGTACGGCCTCCACGCGGCGCTCGCGGGTGCGGTCCTCGACCAGGGCGAGGGCCAGGCGCGTGCCGAGCGGAGCGACGCGGGCGGTGACGTGTCGCGAGGCCCCGTTGGCGCGCGAGATGACCAGCTCGGTCTCCCGGATCTGGCCGTCACGGCGCACACCGTGGACGAGCTCGGAGAGCTCGGGTGAGACCAGCGAGGTGCCGCGCACCAGGCCCAGGGCGTACGCCGGTGCGCTGGCCTTGAGCACGGTGTCGTGCTCGTCGACGACGACCGCGCTGCTGCGCAGGACCGAGAGGACCGCGGCCACCTCGGAGGGAACCTTCGGGGGCTCGACCTCCGGGATCCGGCGGCGGGAACGCTCGCTCATCGCCCACGCAAGCACCGCCGCTCCGGCGACGACAGCGCCGAGGAGCGCAGCAAGAAAGGCCTGCGTCGTCGAGTCCACACGATCAGGGTAAGCCCATCAAACACCCAAACTTCGCCTCTGGACGTCTCCGCGCCGAACGTTCACCGTCGGTTCACTCGGGATGGAGATCAGTACATCTGGTGTGTCTAGGATCGGGCTCATGCGCGCTGCTTTCCATGAGGACCTCGATGCCATCTTCACCGATCTCACCAACGTCTGTGAGCTGGTGTCGGTGGCCGTACGCGACGCCACCACCGCTCTCCTCGAGGCCCGCAACGACCTCGCCGAGCAGGTGATCGACAAGGATGTCGAGATCGACGACGCCCGCGAGCGCATCGAGGAGAACGCCCTCGAGCTGCTCGGTCTCCAGTCGCCGGTCGCCGGCGATCTCCGCGTCGTCGTCGCCGCGCTGCGGATGATCTCCGACCTCGAGCGGATGGGTGACCTCTCCGTCCACGTCGCCAAGATCGCCAGGCTGCGTACGCCGAACAAGGCCGTCCCCGAGCTGGCCCAGCCGACCATCGCCAAGATGGCCGAGATCGCCGAGCAGATGGTCGAGCGCACCTGCGAGATCCTCCGCACGCGTGATGTCTCCGCGGCTCAGGACCTGGTCGCCGACGACGACGAGATGGACCAGCTGCGGCGCAAGTCGTTCGCCGAGCTGCTGGGCCAGGACTGGACCCACGGCGTCGAGCCCGCGGTCGACGTGGCCCTCCTGGGCCGCTACTACGAGCGCATCGCCGACCACGCCGTCACCGTGGCCAACCGGGTCGTCTTCGTCGTGACCGGCGAGACCCCGGCCGACTCCTGACCCGCCGAGTCGGCTCGTACTTACCGAAAATCCCGCCGAGTCGGCTCGTCAAGACGAGCCGACTCGGCGGGATCGGTGTTGTTACTGCTTGCCTTGGTTGGCGACGGCCTCGGCCGCGGCGGCCGCGGCCTCGGGGTCGAGGTAGGTGCCGCCGGCGACGACCGGCTTCAGCGACTCGTCGAGCTCGTAGACCAGCGGCTGGGCCGTGGGGATGTTGAGCTTGGCGATCTCGGTGTCGGAGATGTTGTCGAGGTGCTTGACCAGCGCGCGCAGGCTGTTGCCGTGGGCGGTGACCAGGACGGTCTTGCCTGCCTGGAGGTCGGGCACGATCGCCGACTCCCAGTAGGGGATCATCCGGGCGACGACGTCCTTGAGGCACTCGGTGGCGGGCACGTCGATGTCGGCGTAGCGCGGGTCACCGGCCTGGGAGTACTCGGAGTCGGCCTCGATCGGCGGTGGCGGTACGTCATAGGAACGACGCCACAGCTGGAACTGCTCCTCGCCGAACTTCTTCAGCGTCTCGGACTTGTTCCTGCCCTGGAGCGCACCGTAGTGACGCTCGTTGAGGCGCCAGTCGCGGCGCACCGGGATCCAGTGGCGATCGGCGGCGTCGAGGGCGATGTTGGCGGTGTTGATCGCGCGGCGCAGCAGGCTCGTGTGGACCAGGTCGGGAAGGATCCCGGCATCGGTCAGCAGCTTCCCACCGTTGACGGCCTCGGCCCGGCCCTTGTCGGTGAGGTCGACGTCGACCCAGCCGGTCGACAGGTTGAGCGCGTTCCACTCGCTCTCGCCGTGACGCAGGAGGACGAGCCTGTAGGTCATCAGTGACCTTCCTCGGCGCCGGGCAGGGCGGCCGGGGGGAACTCGCACGAGTAGGGGTCCTCGGAGCTGGTGCCGTGCGCCTCACCCTCGGCCTCGGTGGCGTGCTCGCCCTCGGCGGACTCGTCGGCCGGCAGGGTCGACGCCTCCTCGGTGCCCTCGGCAGTGCTCTCGCCGGCGGCGTCCTCGGACGCCTGGTCATCGGCGTTCTTGCCCTTCTTCGCGGGCTTCGTGGTCTCGTCGGCGGCCGCGGCGACGACGTCGACGTACGGACCACACTGGGTGACCACCGGGACGTTGATGGTCCGCTCCTCACCGTCGGAGAAGGTGAAGGTCATCGGGATGCTGTCGCCCGGCTTGAAGTCGCCGGTGACCGCGATGCCACCGACGGTCGGGTCGGCCAGGTTGATGATGCCGGACTTCGGCAGCTCGATCGGGGTGAACGACTCGGGCGTGACCGTCTCCTCGGCCTCGGACCCCGTGGCGATGGAGGTGACCGACGGCATCGCCTCGCCGGCGACCGCCGGGTTGATCGCCGGGTCGAGCGAGAAGGTGCCGACCAGGACGCCGGAGCCTTCCTGCGCGGTCACGATGCGAGCGGCGTTGATCCGGATGGCACCGTCGAGCGTCGAGCCACCGTGGGTGATCTCGTTGGGCCGGTCGGTCGCGTAGTCGAAGCTGCTGCAGGCGGTGAGCGCCGGGAGGGCGAGAGCCACGAGTGCGCCCGTCACTGCGAGCCGCTTCTGCATAACCTTGGTCGTCACGCGCGACACTCTATCCGCCCGATCCTGCAATCTCGGAAAAGGGTCAGGCACGTAGTCCGACGGCGCTCGCGGCGTACAGCATCCCGCCGATCACTGCGGCGATGTAGACCAGCGTGACGAGGAGCAGCTTGCCGGCGCCGAGCTTCAGTCCCGCCCTGAGCGGCAGGTACGTCCACTTGTCCTGGTTGTCGGCGACCAGGCCCCACAGCGCGGTCAGGAAGTGCACGCCCACGCCGAGAGCCGCGGCGAGCGCGACCATCACCCAGTGGGGCGGTCCGCCCGCGGACTCACCGGCCCAGCCGGCGTACGAGAGGTATCCGGGGTAGCAGGCGAAGGCCGCCGCCCACAGGACCCAGGAGAAGAGGCCCTTGCGCAGCAGTACGTTGGCGAGCATCCCGAGCACCAGCGAGCCGAGGTAGAACAGCCCCGCGACGGTGCCCGAGGTGACCGACAGCGGGATGACGAGCAGTACGCCGCAGCACAGTGCGAACCAGACGCCGCCCGGTTCGAGCCGGCCGTCCGAGATCGGCTTGCCCTCGCGCTCGTGACGACGGTCGACGACCTGGTCGACGAGGTCGTTGTGCCAGCCGAGGACGGCCTGGCCGACGAGCACGGTCACCGCGATCAGCGTCACCTCGCGTGTCGTCAGCCCGGCGAGGACGGCCGCCACCGACAGGCCGATGGCGGTCAGTACCGCCTGACGGGGGTGGGTGGAGCGGATGAGGAGGAACGGGGCCCAGTTGCCGATCTTGTCCATGACGCTTGCTCTGCCTGCCGGGGCATCAGGAACGGCCGACGCGCTGGCCTGCGTCTGTTCCGGGTCCTGATCCTGGGCGTGCGACGACACGGTGAAGATGGTCTTGGGGGCGCTCTGCGATGCATTCGCCATGGCGGCAGTATCGGGCACTCGGCCGACCCGCGCAGGACAACAGGCTGGCTACGGCGAGATTTCGGCGTCGTTTCGAAATCAGCCATGCTGCCACGCTCGACGGGCCTGCGCGCGCGGAACCACACAAGTTGTCCATCTGTCAACCCCAGATTGAGCCCCTGACCTGCGCAAACGCGGAATCCGAATTCTAAGATCCGTGGTAGACTTATGGACCTAGGAAGGGGTACCTAAAAATATGACTTTCACCGTCGGCGAGACCGTCGTATACCCGAACCATGGCGCGGCCGTCATCGAAGACATCGAGATGCGCACCATCAAGGGCGAGGAGCGGCAGTATCTGGTCCTCCGCATCATCGCTCAGCAGGACCTCGTGGTGCGTGTTCCGGCCAACAACCTCGAGCTCGTCGGAGTTCGAGACGTCGTAGACAAGGACGGGCTTGATCGAGTCTTCGAGGTGCTTCGTGCGGAGCATGTCGAAGAGCCGACCAACTGGTCGCGTCGTTACAAGGCAAACCTGGAGAAGCTGCACAGCGGCGATGTCATGAAGGTCGCCGAGGTCGTGCGTGACCTGTGGCGTCGTGAGCGTGACCGTGGCCTCTCCGCCGGGGAGAAGCGCATGCTCGCCAAGGCACGCCAGATCCTCGTCTCGGAGCTCGCGCTGTGCGAGCACACCAACGAAGACAAGGCTGAAGTCCTCCTCGACGAGGTGCTGGCCAGCTGAGGCTGGTTTCGGTCTGCGTTACAGGCTCCGGGGAAACCCGGGGCCTGTTTCGCGCTTTTAGGCAGGCGCAGTGCTGCGGATACGGTGACTCCCATGGAGGACCCCTACGCCGACTACGACGAGATCGACGAGACCGTAGAGGTCCCGCCGGCTCTCGGGATCGTCGCGGACGACGCGCGCGGCTCGCTGCCGTTCGCGCTGATCCACGGTGAGGCGCTGGTCGCCGCGGCGACCTGGTCCCTCGGGGAGTCCGGCGTGACCCCCGTCGACTTCACCACCTCGTGGGAAGGGATGGTCGCGGCCGAGGAGCCGCTGGTCCTGCACGACTCGCTGTGCCCGATGACCCCGCCGGCCTTCATCGCCCACTGTGTCTCGACCGCGCTCGCGCGCGAGGCGGTCGTGGTCGGCGTACGCCCGGTGACGGACACGGTCAAGAAGCTCGCCATCGAGGACGGGGTGCCGGTCCTCGGCGAGACCGTCGACCGGTCAGCGCTCGTCTCGGTCACCTCGCCGATCGTGCTGCCCCCGGCCGTCGTCGCCGCCCTGGACGAGTGGCCGGCCGGAGACTTCGCCGACATCGCGGCCTCCCTGGCCCGCCGGTTCCCGGTCGTCTCGGTCGAGGCCCCACCGGTCGGTCGCCGGGTCGCGTCCGAGGATGACGTACGCCTGCTCGAGGCGCTCTCGCGCAGCTGAACCGTCAGCTGAGTAGAGCCGCGGTCGCCTGCAGGTCGTCGGCGAAGGTCACCTTGAGGTTCAGCGGAGAGCTGGGCACGGCGACGATGCGTACCCCGGACGCATAACGCTCCAGCGTCGCGCCGGTGTCGGTGCCGTCGAAGCCGTCCGCCGCGGCCCGGGCATAGGCGGCCAGCAGGTCGGAGGCCCGGAACGCCTGCGGGGTCTGTACGCCGACGAGAGCACCAGCCACCGGCTGCAGGTCGCGTGTCGAGAGGTGGGTGAGCGGCGCGGCGGGGATGGCGCCACCGTGCTCGCCGGCGACGGCGATGACCGCGACGAAGAGCTCGGGTGCGGCCAGCGGCCTGGCGGTGTCGTGGATCGCGACCACGTCGATCTCGCCGGCCTCGATGTCGGCCCGGAGCACGGCGAGCGCGGCCTGCTCGGAGGCGTGGCGGGTGTCGCCGCCGGCCACCATCGCGACCTCGCGGTCGCCGAGCAGGGGCTGGGCGACGGCCGCGACCGCCTCCTCGTCGCCGCTGCGTACGACCAGGACGAGGCGGCGCACGTCGGGCACCTCCAGGGCGGTCCGGAGCGAGAGGCCGAGGGCTGAGGAGGCCGGATCGTCGGACCCGTCGAGCGGGAGCAGCACCTTGTTGGTGGCGGCTCCGACGCGGGTGCCGGATCCGGCGGCCAGGAGGACGAGAGCGGCGGGCACCCCTGGAGGTTAGCGGTTCGGTGGGGTGTTTACGCACCCGTAACAAACCGAAACAGGAGGTGACCACGACGCCCCATAGCGTTCAAAATCCACCGACGGAAGGACCCGACGAATGTCGACGAAGCGGCTCGGGCCGACGACGTCATGAGTGAGCGTATGCAGGAGGATTGGCAGTCCGTCTGCCCGGTCGACGCGCTTGAGGTCAAGCGCGGTGCCACGGCGCTGGTCCACGGGCAGGCCATCGCCATCTTCCGGATGCCTGACGACGTTGTCTACGCCCTGGGGAACCACGACCCGTTCGCCAAGGCGTCGGTGATCGCCAAGGGCATCGTCGGGGTGCGCGACGGAGTGCCGTTCGTGGCCTCGCCGGCTCACCGGCACGGGTTCGACCTGCGTACCGGACAGTGTCTGGACGACGCGCACGTGAGCATCCCCGCCTACGAGGTCCGGGTCGTCGACGGGCTGATCCACGTCGGGCACCGGAAGGTCGCCTGAGAAGGGCCGTCTGGGAGACTGCGGAACGTGCAGCTTCCTCTGGTCGGCATCGGGACCGACGTACACAGCCTGGCCGACGGTGTCCCGATGCATGTGGCCGGTCTGGCCTTCCCTGACGAGAAGCAGGGCTTGGCGGGGCATTCTGACGGGGATGTCGCGGCCCACGCCTGCTGCGACGCGCTCTTCTCCGCCGCAGGACTCGGCGACCTGGGGTCCAACTTCGGCACCTCAGAGCCCGAGTGGGCCGGGGCCGCCGGAGTCGTCCTGCTCGCCGAGGCCGCGCGCCGCGTCCGGGAGGCCGGTTTCGAGATCGGCAACGTCGCCGTCCAGGTGATCGGCAACCGGCCCAAGATCGGTCCGCGGCGCGACGAGGCCAACCGGGTGCTCTCCGCGGCGGCCGGAGCGAGCGTCACCGTGACCGCCACGACCACCGACGGCCTCGGGCTCACCGGACGCGGCGAAGGCGTCGCCGCGATCGCAACCGCGCTCGTCGTGCGTCGCGATAGCTAGGGAACCCGCGTACGTCCCTAGACTTGGGGTATGGCACTTCGGCTCTACGACTCGGCGACCCGTGAAGTACGTGACTTCACCCCCTTGCAGCCCGGCAAGGCGTCGCTCTATGTCTGTGGCCTGACCGTGCAGAGCGAGCCGCATGTCGGACATGTCCGCAGCGGGGTGAACTTCGACGTGCTGCAGCGGTGGCTGCGGGCGTCGGGCTACGAGACCACGTTCATCCGCAACGTCACCGACATCGACGACAAGATCCTGGCGAAGTCCGCGGACCAGGGACGCCCCTGGTACAACCTCGGCTACGAGATGCACCGCGAGCTCGACACCGCCTACGCCTCGCTCAACGTCGCCCGCCCGACCTACGAGCCGCTGGCCACCGGTCACATCCCCGAGATCATCGCGCTGATCGAGGAGCTGATCGCGAAGGGGCACGCCTACGCCGCCGAGGACGGCTCGGCCGACGTCTACTTCGACGTACGCTCCTGGCCCGCCTACGGCGAGCTGTCGGGGCAGAAGGTCGACGACATGGAGGCCGCTGCCGACGCGACCCCCCAAGAAATTGCACAGCGCAAGCGCGACCCGCGTGACTTCGCTTTGTGGAAGGGCCGGAAGGTCTCCGAGCCGGAGACCGCCTCCTGGCCCTCGCCCTGGGGGCTGGGTCGGCCCGGGTGGCACATCGAGTGCTCGGCGATGGCCGGGAAGTACCTCGGGCCCGCCTTCGACTTCCACGGCGGTGGCCTCGACCTGCGCTTCCCGCACCACGAGAACGAGCAGGCGCAGTCGCGCGCTGCCGGCCGCCCCTTCGCGAGCTACTGGCTTCACAACGCCTGGATCACCACCTCCGGCGAGAAGATGTCGAAGTCGCTGGGCAACTCGCTGGTCATCCCGGAGGTGCTGAAGAAGGTACGCGGCATCGAGCTGCGCTACTACCTGGTCGCGGCCCATTACCGGTCCCACGTCGAGTTCTCCTTCGAGGCGCTCGGAGAGGCGGCCGCCGGGTTCCAGCGGATCGAAGGTTTCCTGGAGCGGGCGGCGTCGGTGGTCGGGGAGATTCCTTCCGACGGTGTCGCGTGCGCCGACTTCGTCAACGCGATGGACGACGACCTCGGCACTCCCGCGGCCGTCGCCGCGCTGCACGAGGTCGTACGCGAGGGCAACAAGCTGCTCGCCGACGGTGACAGCCCGGCGCTGCGCGGGGTCGCCGCGAGCGTCCGGGCGATGCTGGACATCCTCGGTCTGGACCCCGCCGACCCGGCATGGGGTCCGGCGAGCGGTGATGACGAGAAACTGACCGGCGCGCTCGACGTGCTGGTCCGCGGGGTCCTGGACGAGCGCGCCGAGGCGCGCGCCGCCAAGGACTGGGCCCGCGCCGATGCAATGCGAGACCGGCTCAAGGACGCCGGGATCGAGATCGAGGACACCCCTGAGGGTCCGAAATGGAGCGTTAACTGATGGCAGGCAACTCCCAGCGTCGCGGAGCGATCGCGAAGGGACGCAAGAAGGGTGCCCAGGTCGGCACCGGCGGCAACCGGCGCAAGGGTCTGGAGGGCAAGGGCCCGACGCCGAGGGCGGTCGACCGGCCGTACCACAAGGCGCACAAGGCGGCCCAGGCCGCCGAGAAGCGAGCCGGCAAGGGTCCGCGCAAGCGGGCCGCCGGTGACGCCGAGTGGATCATCGGACGCAACTCCGTGGTCGAGGCGCTGCGCGAGGACGTACCTGTCAACGGGATCTACGTCGCCGAGGGTGCCGAGCGCGACGGGCGGCTGCGCGAGGCGTTCATGCTCGCCTCCGAGAAGGGCATCTCGCTGCTCGAGGTGACCAAGGTCGAGCTCGACCGGCTGACCGGCTTCAACGGTCACCAGGGGCTGGCCGCGCGGATCCCCGCCTATGAGTACGCCCACGCCGACGACCTGATCGACCGGGCGGCCGAGACCGGGGAGAAGGCGCTGATCGTGGCGCTCGACCAGGTCACCGACCCGCGCAACCTCGGTGCGATCGTCCGCTCCGCGGCCGCCTTCGGCGCGCACGGCGTGGTCATCCCCGAGCGGCGTGCCGCGGGCATGACCGCGGCCGCCTGGAAGACGTCCGCCGGTGCTGCGGCTCGGATCCCGGTCGCGCAGACCGTCAACCTGACCCGGCAGCTGAAGGCCTACCAGGAGGCCGGCTGCATGGTCGTCGGGCTCGACATGGAGGGTGACGTCACGCTGCCCGAGCTCGGCGCCCCCGATGGCCTCGCCGACGGTCCGCTGGTGATCGTCGTCGGTGCCGAGGGTGGTGGGCTCTCCCGCTTGGTCCAGGAGACCTGCGACCAGATAGTGTCGATCCCGATGGCCAACTCCGTAGAGTCCCTCAATGCCGGCGTCGCTGCGTCGGTCGTGCTCTACGCGGTCGCGGAGGCGCGCAGCTGATTTCTCGCCGCACTCTGTTTCGGGGCCTCGCCGTCTGGGCGGGGCTCGGAGTGCTGTGGCTCGTGCTGGCCGTCGCGCTGAGCGCGTGGCTCTTCCTGTCCAGCGAACGCCAGGTGGTCCTGGCCGGCCACGACTCGGTCCTGCGCCCGACGCTGTCGGGGAAGGCGATCATCCACACCGGACCGGTGCTGCCTGACGTACGCCTGGACGTGGGTGGCCCGATCGGTGTCGACGTCACCCTCGGGAAGACCGAGCTGCGGTCGATGGACGAGCTCTTCGAGCGCTACGCGGTCCTCGGCTCGGCCCCCGACGGCCAGCGCGCGGTCGTGGTGGAGGAGGTCGAGTCGATGCTCGTCGCGGCCGTGCTCCGCGGCGCCGCCGTCTCGTCGGTGATCGTCGCCGGAGGCGTCCTGCTGTGGTGGCTTCCTGGTGCCCAACGCCGGGCTGACCTGCGCGGACGCGTCAAGGAGGCAGTCCGTACGCGGCGCGGCATCACCACCGCGGGCGTCGGCGTGGTCACGGTGGCGGTGCTCGCGGTCGCGGTCTGGCAGCCCTGGGGCGAGCCCGGAGCGCCGGCCGCCGACAAGGAGGCCGGACCGGTCGCCGGCGACTGGACCCCGCTGGCCGACTTCCTCGGCGCGGAGATCCCCGTGCCCGAGGAGCTGGCCGATGTGGAGGTCCGTGGCGACGCCTACGCCAACCAGACCCGCCGGCTCGTGGCCAGCGCCGTCGACACCTACAACTCCAGCCGGACCTTCTACGAGAAGGTCGTGGCGAAGGTGCCGGACCTGGCGCTGCGCGAGCCTGGCGAGGACGAGACCGTGTCGGTACTCGTCTCCGATCGCCACGACAACGTCGGCATGGACTCGGTGGTGCGCGCGATCGCCGACGAGGGCGGCGCGACCGGCATCCTCGACGCCGGGGACGACACCTCGACCGGGTCCGAGTGGGAGACCTTCTCCCTCGACTCGCTCACCGACGCGAGCGACGGCCTGGACAAGTGGGCGGTCACCGGCAACCACGACCACGGTCCGACGGTCGGCGACTATCTGGCCGACCAGGGCTGGACCGTGCTCGACGGCGAGGTCGTCGACGGCCCCGGTGGCTCGACGCTCCTGGGCGTCCCCGATCCGCGCACCAGCGGCCTCGGCAACTGGATCGACGAGAAGGGCGTCACCCTCGAGGAGGCCGGAGAGAAGCTGGCCGACATCGCCTGTGCCTCGAAGGAGGAGGGTGAGCCCGTCGCGACCCTCCTCGTCCACGACCCGTCGCTGGGCCGCGAGACCCTGCGCCGTGGTTGCGCGACCCTCGTCGTCGGTGGCCACCGTCACGTGCACCTGGGACCCGGCGAAGTGACCGGTGAGAACGGCAACATCGGCTGGACCTACACCAACGGCACCACCGGCGGCGCGGCGTACGCCTTCGCGATGGGGAAGATCCGCCGCACCGCCGAGGTCAGCCTGATCACCTACGCCGACGGGCAGCCCGTCGGCATCCAGTCCGTCGAGCTGGAGACCAACGGAGTCCTCACCGCCCACGAGTACGTCCCGCTCGATCCCGCTCGTTAGCCGCGTCGGCTGCGCACATCGGTGGACGACTGGCTACGATGTCCCCGCCGGTCACCTCGTGGTTGGCATGCCGCGTTAGCTCAGTTGGCAGAGCGCCAATCTTGTAAATTGGATGCCAGGAGTTCGATTCTCCTACGCGGCTCCAGAAAAGTTCCGATAGTGCGCCGTACAGTCATTGCCATGACTCGATGCATGGGGTGTGGGCAGGAACTGACCCAGCGCCACCAGAAGATCTATTGCAGCAACGCCTGCCAGATGCGGGTCAAGCAGAAGCGCATGGTCGAGGAGTGGCTGGCGACGGGGACAGGCAAGGCTCTCAGCAAGCGGCGCCACTGCATCCGCGACTATGTCCTGCAGCAGCAAGAAGGCCTTTGCGCGATCTGTGTGATCCGAGCGGAGTGGAACGGCCTGGAACTCGCTTTCGTGCTTGATCACATCGACGGCGATGCCTCGAACAACCGCCGCGATAACCTTCGGCTCCTGTGCCCGAACTGCGACAGCCAGCTCCCGACGTACAAGGCCAAGAACCGGGGGAGCGGCAGGGCCTGGCGCCGGCAGAGATACGCCGACGGCAAGTCCTACTGATCAGCGGAGCTGGGTGACCTCGTACGTCGTCGGCGGGTTGGCGATGTCGTCCTGGGAGGCGATGAGCTCGAGCTCGCGGCGACCCGACTTCAGCGTCCGGTCGAGGATGGCGAAGAGGGTGTTGGCGGTGCGGCCCAGCGCGGCCGGGGTGGAGCCGGTCGAGAGCAGGTGGGAGAGGTAGACCGCGGCGGTGACGTCGCCGCCGCCGTTGGGGGAGATCGGGAGCAGCGGAGTGGTGACCGACCAGGCACCCTCGTCGGAGACCGCGACCAGGTCTATGTGGGTGGGGTCCTTGGTGATCACCGAGGTGACGAGCACGTTCGACGGGCCGGACTCGCGGACGATGTCGACCGCGGCGAGCACCTCCTGGAGCGTGTCGGTGGTCTCGACGCCGGCGAGGAAGTTGAGCTCGAAGTGGTTGGGCGTGATGACGTCGGCGGCGGGCACGACCTGGTCGCGCATGAACTCCGGGATGCCCTCACGGACGAACATCCCGCGCCCGACGTCGCCCATCACCGGGTCGCAGCAGTAGAGGGCCCGCGGGTTGAGCGCCTTCACGCGGCGTACGGAATCCAGGACGATCGCGCCGACGGCCGGGTCGCCCTGGTAGCCGGACAGGACCGCGGAGACGGTGGAGAGACCGTCGCGCTCGGAGATCCCCTCGATGACCTCGGCGACCTGGTCGGCGGCCACGACCGGTCCACGCCACGCGCCGTAGCCGGTGTGGTTGGAGAAGTTGACCGTGAGCACGGGCCAGACCTCGTGACCGAGGCGCTGGATCGGGAAGACTGCCGCCGAGTTGCCGACGTAGCCGAAGGCCACGTGCGACTGGATGGAGAGGATCTGCATGCAGCCAGTCTCCATCAGCTGGCTCAGGCAGCCTTCTTCCGGGGCGGGTCGTTGAGCAGCCAGGCCGCCAGCGCGCCGCCGATCGCGCCGAAGAGGTGGCCCTGCCAGGAGACGCCGGTCTGCCCGGGGAGTACGCCGAGCAGCAGGCTGCCCCAGACCAGGAAGATGAGCACGCCGATGACGATCTGGCCGACGCGGTGGTTGAACAGCCCGCGCAGGATCAGGTAGACCAGCCAGCCGAAGATCAGCATCGAGGTGCCGGCGGTGATGCTGCCCGGGGGCGACATCAGCCAGACGCCGACTCCTCCGACCACCCAGATGATGAGCGTCGCCACGATCCCGCGGCCGACGCCCGAGGCGAGCACCAGGAAGCTGAGAACGAGCGCGAACAGGGTGTTGCCGTAGAGGTGGGCCCAGCCGAAGTGGAGCACCGGGGCGAACACGATGCCGAGCAGGCCGGCGTCGGTGCGCGGCTGGATGCCGAGCGAGTCGAGCTGGTGTCCGCTGATGTAGTCGGTGGCCTCGAGCACCCACAGCAGCGCGACGAAGCCGAGCGACCACATGCCGGCCCGAATCCAGTCGGCGCGTTGGGGGCGCGTGGGAGAGTCCTGGCTCACGCCTGAAATCTTACCTACCGCTCCACAGCGGCGAGCCGTTGCTCGAGACTCTCGTAGAGGTAGGGGACGGCGGCCGGATGCGGTCCGGTCTCGTAGAGCTCGGTGGCGAGCCTCCGGGGAGACTCCCCGGTGTGGTCGGCCGCCCAGGTGCTGCCACCCCCGGTGATCCGCCCGCCGTCGAGGGGAAGCACCGCCTCGGCCGCCAGTGCGACCCAGCGTCCACCGCCGTCCTCGAGCCAGGCCACCGGAACGGCGTACGCCTCGCCCTCGGTCATGTCGGCGTCGAGGTCGATCCCGCGGCCGATCTGGTGGGCTCCCTGCCGGCTCCACAGGATGGTCGTGACCTCGAGCCGGTCGGCGTCGTCAGGGTCAGGGGTGCCCAGGACGAGGTGGTCGGCGAAGGTCGCCCAGTCGCGTACGTCCGTCGCGGGGAACTCCGGAGGCCCGGCCCGCTCCAGCAGGATCCGTCCGCCGATCACGGCTGCCCAGGTCGCCAGCAGGACGACGACGATGGTCCCGGCGATCTTGAGCCGGCGTGAGACCGCCAGCGTCGGTCCGGTCGCGTTCTCGCCCACCTGACCCCCGTTTCAACGTGCCGATGAGGCCGATCCTAATCGGGAAGGGACCAGTCGACCGGGGAACCGCCCTGCTCGACCAGGAGGGCGTTGGCGCGGGAGAACGGCCGGGATCCGAAGAACCCCCGGCGTGCGGAGAGCGGCGAGGGGTGGACGGACTTGATCGCGGGGACCCCGTTGAGCCGCGGCTCGAGATTCTGCGCGTGCCTGCCCCACAGGATCGCCACCAGCGGTCCGCCGCGACGGCCGAGTACGTCGATCGCTCGCCCGGTGACGTCCTCCCAGCCCTTCTTCGAGTGGGATGCGGGAGCTCCGGGGCGCACCGTCAGCGAGGTGTTGAGCAGCATCACCCCGCGGTCGGCCCAGGTCGAGAGGTCGCCGTGCTCGGGCACCTTCAGGTCGAGGTCGGTGGTCAGCTCGGCGTAGATGTTCTTCAGCGACGCCGGCAGGGGACGTACGTTCTTCTCGACCGCGAAGCTGAGCCCGATCGGGTGTCCGATGGTCGGGTAGGGGTCCTGGCCGACGATCAGGACGCGCACGTCCCGGAGCGGTCGCCGGAAGGCGTTGAAGATGCGGTCGCCGTCGGGAAGATAGGGACGCCTGGCCGCCAGCTCGTCGCGCAGGAAGCGGCCCATCTGCTCGATCTGCGGTTCGGCCGGCGCCAGCGCCTCGGCCCAGTCGGCTGCCATCAGGCCCTTGTCCACGAGTCCTGCCAGTGCGCTCATAAATGATGAGGGTATCGGCTGGGACCGACGGTTAAGTTGTCCGTGGCACTCAGGTTGGACTCATCAAGGAGTAGACATGAAGTTCGGTTTCTTCGTCCCGCAGGGATGGCGCTTCGACCTCGTCGGGATCGACCCGGCGGACCAGTGGACGACGATGAAGGACTTGGCGATCCACGCCGACTCCGGGCCCTGGGAGAGCATCTGGGTCTACGACCATTTCCACACCACACCCGAGCCGTCCGACCAGGCGACCCACGAGGCCTGGTCGCTGATGGCGGGTATGGGCGCGGTGACGTCGCGGGTGCGCCTCGGGCAGATGTGCTCGTGCATGTCCTACCGAAACCCGGCCTACCTGGCGAAGGTCGCCGCCACCGCCGACCACATCAGCGGCGGCCGGGTCGAGATGGGCATCGGCGCGGGCTGGTACGAGCACGAGTGGCGGGCCTACGGCTACGGCTTCCCCGCGGCGCGTGACCGCCTCGGGATGCTCCGCGAGGGCGTCCAGATCTTCCAGCAGGCCTGGACCAAGGGCGTCTCGTCGCTGGACGGGAAGTACTACCAGGTCGACGGCGCCATCTGTCAGCCGCTGCCGCTCCAGCAGGGCCGTTCCGGCATCCCGCTGTGGATCGCCGGCGGCGGCGAGAAGGTGACCCTCAAGATCGCGGCGCAGTACGCCGACTACACCAACTTCCTCGGTGACCCGGAGACCTTCAAGGCGAAGTCCGACATCCTGCGCGGCCACTGCGAGAGCCTCGGGCGCGACTTCGCGGAGATCACCCGCTCGTCGAACTTCAACGTGCTGCTCGGGGAGAACGACGCCGAGGTCGCCGAGAAGGTCAAGGCCTGGGAGGCGCGGCTGGTGCCGCACCTGGGCGCGGCCAGGGCGGCCGAGGTCGTCAACGGCGCCGTCGAGGGACCGACCTCCCTGGTCGGCACCCCGGACCAGGCCGTGGAGAAGCTCAAGGTCGTGGAAGAGCTCGGGATGACGTACGCCATCGGCTACTTCGCCGACGCCGCCTACGACCGCTCCTCCATCGAGCTCTTCGAGTCGCAGGTCATCCCCGAGCTCGCCTGAGCGACGCCCGGCGACACCGTCGCGGACTTTTACAACGAGGTGGCCGCCCGGTAGGAAGACGTACATGAAGATGACGACCCTCCTCGGGGGAGTGGCAGTTGCCGCCGGCGTGGTCGCCGCGCGTGACCTGACCCAGCGCAAGCACGCGATCCTGCGGAACTTCCCGGTGATCGGGCACGCGCGGTACCTGATGGAGAAGATCGGGCCGGAGCTGCGGCAGTACATCGTCGCCGACAACGACGAGGAGCGGCCCTTCAGCCGCGACCAGCGGCGCTGGGTCTACGCCTCGGCCAAGGAGCAGAACAACTACTTCGGCTTCGGCACCGACAACGACATCGAGCACACCCAGGGCCACATCCACATCAAGCACCGTACGTTCGCCGACTCCCTGCCCGACGACCACGACCCGGCTGCCAAGCTCCCGTCGGCGAAGGTGCTCGGAGCGCCGCGCGGGCGCGCGAAGGCGTTCCGGCCGGAGTCGATCGTCAACATCTCGGCGATGTCGTTCGGGTCGCTGTCCGGGCCGGCGATCAAGGCGCTCAACCTGGGTGCACGCCGGGCCGGGGCGATGCACAACACCGGTGAGGGCGGCATCTCGCCCTACCACCTGGAAGGCGGCGCGGATCTGGTGATGCAGGTCGGCACCGCCTACTTCGGGTGCCGGAACGCCGACGGCACCTTCTCGATCGATCGGCTCAAGGAGCGGGTCGCCACCGCGCCGGTCAAGGCGATCGAGATCAAGCTCTCGCAGGGCGCCAAGCCCGGCCTCGGTGGACTGCTGCCGGCGGCCAAGGTGACCCCGGAGATCGCCGAGATCCGCGGCATCGAGCTCGGCAAGGACTGTGCCTCGCCGTCTCGGCACTCCGCCTTCCACGACGTCGACTCGATGCTCGACTTCGTCGAGAAGATCGCCGCCGAGACCGGGGTACCGGTCGGCATCAAGTCGGCGGTCGGTGAGATGGAGTTCTGGCAGGAGCTCGCCGGCCAGATGCGGTCGGGGGAGCGGGGCGTCGACTTCATCACCGTCGACGGCAGCGAGGGTGGCACCGGTGCCGCGCCGCTGATCTTCTCCGACGCGGTCGCGATGCCGTACCGGATCGGCTTCTCGCGGGTCTACGGCACGTTCGCAGAGCTCGGCCTGACCGACTCGGTCACCTTCATCGGGTCGGCGAAGCTCGGCCTTCCGGAGAACGCCGCCGTCGCCTTCGCGCTCGGTGCCGACATGATCAACGTCGGCCGCGAGGCGATGATGTCGATCGGCTGCATCCAGGCTCAGAAGTGCCATGACGACACCTGTCCGACCGGCGTCGCCACGCAGAGCAAGTGGCTCTCCGGCGGTCTCGACCCGCTGGACAAGGGCGATCGCTGTGCCAGCTATCTCAGGACCCTGCGCAGGGAGCTGACGAAGGTCTCCGCCGCCGTCGGCGTCGCCCACCCCGGCCTCCTCACGCCGCACGACATCGAGGTCATGAACGGCGACTACGAGTCACGCACCCTCGCCGGCGTCTACGGCTACAAGGACCACTGGGGCGCCCTCGGCCCCGATGTGGCCCGCGAGCTCCTCGCGGTCGTGCAACCGCACCGCACGTTCAACGAGAAGCCGGCCACCGCCTGAGAGCCGAGGCGTCACCCCCGCAGGCCGAGACGTCACTCGCGTCGGCCGAGTTGGCGCCCGATGCCGACTCGACCGACGCAGCTGACGTCTCGGCCTGCGGGGGTGACTTCTCGTCAGGCCTCGGTGGCGTAGCGGGCGCCGATGGACTCGCGGATCATGTCCATCTGGCGCATCAGGCTGAGCGTCTGGCTGTGGGGCACCAGCGGGGACTCCAGGAGGCCCTCGCGCAGGCAGCGCTGCACCTCGACGATCTCGTTGCCGTACGCAGCGCCGATGACGGGCTCGTCGCCGACGATCTCGACGGGCTCGTCACCGTTGGCGGGCTTGAAGACCGCCGAGGACGGGTGGTGGAAGTCGGTCAGCTCGATGCGGCCCTGGTCGGTGGCGATGGCGGCCGAGCGTGAGGAGTAGGAGGTGACCGAGGAGACCATGGTGGAGAGCTCGTTGCCGGCGTACTTCCCGGTCATCACCAGGTCGAGGTCGAAGGTGGCGCCGTCGGCACCCTCGCCGAGGTTGGCCTGAGCGGTCAGCGCTCGGGCCTCGCCGAAGAGCAGGTGGGCGAAGGTGAGCGGGTAGATGCCCATGTCGAGCAGCGCGCTGGCGCCGAGGGCGGGGTCGAGGAGGCGCTGGTTCTGCTCGGGGTCGGCGACGAAGCCGAGCTCGGCGTGTACGTGACGGGGGACCCCGAAGCGGCCCGACTTCACGTCGGTGACGAGGCGCCGGATGATCGGGTTGGTCGCCATCCACATGGCCTCCATGAGGAACAGCTTCTTGGAGGTGGCCAGGTCGACCATCGTCTGCGAGTCGGCGGCGTTGAGGGTCAGCGCCTTCTCGCACAGCACGTGCTTGCCGGCGTTGAGCACGAGGGTGGCGTGCTCGAGGTGGTGGGAGTGGGGGGAGGCGATGTAGACGACGTCGACGCCCTCGTCCGCGGCCAGCTCCTCATAGGAGCCGTGCGTGCGGACCGGGCCGTGTGTCTCGTACTCCTTCGCGAACGTGTCCGCGGACTCCTTGCTGCGTGAGCCGACGGCCACGAGGCGACCGTCGGGGACGAGCATCAGATCGGTGGCTAGGGAGTGGGCGATCCGGCCGGTGCCGAGAATTCCCCACCTGATCGGGTCAGAGTTGGTGGTCACGCCTCGACTCTAGCCACCTGGGAGGGTCTAGTGGGCGTTGGGCGGGAGCACGTTCTTGGTGTGGCTCCCCTCCACGGCGGCGAGCTCCTCGAGGAAGGTGTCGGCCCAGTGGCGTACGTCCTTGGAGGCGACCTGCTTGCGCATGGCCCTCATCCGCCGGGTCAGCTCCTTCGGCTCGGCCTGGTAGGCCTCGAGCAGCGCGGCCTTCATGCCGTTGATGTCGTAGGGGTTCACGAGCCATGCCTGGCGCAGCTCCTCGGCCGCTCCGGCGAACTCGGAGAGCACGAGGGCGCCGTCGTTGTCGTAGCGGCAGGCGACGTACTCCTTCGCGACCAGGTTCATGCCGTCGCGGTAGGGGGTGACGACCATGATGTCGGCGGCGCGGTAGAGCGCGGCCATCTCCGCTCGGGGGAGCGAGGTGTGGAGGTAGGAGATCGCGGGGCGGCCGATGCGGCCGAGATCGCCGTTGAGGCGGCCTACGAGGCGGTCGATGTCGTCGCGCAGCTTGCGGTACTGCTCGACGCGCTCGCGCGAGGGCACCGCCACTTGGACGAAGATCGCGTCCTCGACGTCGAGCTCGGTGTCGCGGATCATCTCGCCGTAGGCACGCAGCCGGGCGTAGATGCCCTTGGTGTAGTCGAGCCGGTCGACGCCGAGCAGGATCTTCTTCGGGTCGCCGAGCTGCTGGCGGATCTCCTTGGCACGCTGATTGATGGCCTCGTCGTGGGCCATCTCGTCGAAACCGACGAAGTCGATCGAGATCGGGAAGGCGGCCGCGTGCACGGTGCGCCCGTCGGGGAGATAGACCAGGTCACGGTGGGTCTTGTGGCCGACGCGCTGACGCACCAGGCGGACGAAGTTCTGGGCCGCCTGGGGGAGCTGGAAGCCGACGAGGTCGGCGCCGAGGAGGCCCTCGAGGAGCTGGCGGCGCCAGGGGACCTGCTGGAAGAGCTCGGCCGGAGGGAACGGGATGTGCAGGTAGAAACCGATGCGCAGGTCGGGGCGGAGCTCGCGCAGCATCTGCGGGACCAGCTGGAGCTGGTAGTCCTGGACCCAGACTGTCGCGCCCTTCGCGGCGACCTCGGCGCACTTCTCGGCGAACCGCTGGTTGACGCGCTGGTAGCCGTCCCACCACTCGCGGTGGAACTCCGGCTTGGCCACGACGTCGTGGTAGAGCGGCCACAAGGTGCCGTTGGAGAAGCCCTCGTAGTGCTCCTGGATGTCCTCGGCGGTCATCGTCATCGGCAGCAGGTGGAGCCCGTCGTCCTCGAACGGCTCGAGGTCCTCGTCGGTGCCGCCGGGCCAGCCGATCCAGACGCCGTCGTTGGCGCGCAGGACGGGCTCGAGGGCGCTGACCAGGCCTCCGGGGGAGCGTCGCCACGCTTTCGTGCCGTCCGGCATCTCCACTCGATCGACGGGGAGCCGATTGGCCACGATTACCAGGTCAGCCTGCACATCTCCGACTCTAATGGACCGGGGCCAGGTTCGGCGCGGTGTCGTTCCGCCAGTGACTTCCGGCCCCGAACGGAATACCTGTCGAGTAACACGCCGACAGGGTGAACCACAGCGGTGTAGTTCGGCGCGTTAGGGTGTGGTCAGATGCAGACGACACCGGGGGACGAGGAATGAGCGCTGTCAACGTGCAGGTCACAGGCCCAGGCGAGGACCCCGCGAGCCTCAGCGAGCGTGACAAGCAGATCCTCGACTTCGAGCGTCAGTGGTGGAAGTACGCCGGCGCCAAGGAAGCCGCTGTGCGCGAGGCGTTCAACATGTCCGCCACCCGTTACTACCAGGTGCTCAACGCTCTCATCGACAAGCCGGAGGCCCTCGAGGCCGACCCCCTGCTGGTACGCCGCCTGCGTCGGCTCCGCGCGGCCCGGCAGCGTCAGCGCTCGGCGAGACGGCTCGGTTTCGAGGTCTGAATGACCGGCTGCGTACGTCCTTCGAAGGGTGAGCGTGGCGTTGCGCTCCCCACACCCGTCATCGCGCTGAGCGTGGTGACCATCGTCGTTGCCGTGATCATCTTCTGGATCACCGGTGGCGACGGAGACGAGGGCAAGGAGATCGCCCAAGCCGGCGGCAGCCCCTCCGTCTCGGCATCGGCTTCACCGAAGCCGGCCAAGACCGAGGAGAAGAAGCCGGCCAAGGCGGAGCCGTCGCCCGTCGACCGGGCCAAGGTCAGCGTCGAGGTCTACAACCAGTCCAACATCGGCGGCCTTGCCGGCGACGTCGCGGCGAAGGCGACCACGGTCGGCTGGAACGTCGTCGGCGAGGACAACTGGATGGGATCCGTCCCGGAGAACACCGTCTACTTCCCCGCTGAGATGAAGCGCGAGGGCCAGCAGCTCGCCGATGACCTCGGCATCAAACGCACCCATGTGTCGGTCGAAGGCTCGATGAAGGGCGACCGGTTGACGGTGGTTCTGACCGGGGCTCTCTGAGGCTTTCCGGTCGTTCTCGACGGTGTGTGATCTGCCACACGGCTGTGCCCTCCCGGTCGGCTGCGAGGTGGTTGCCGTGTCACAGTTGAGGCATGGCCGAACTCCAGCCTGACGGCACCGCAGGAGAGCAGAAGTACGACGCGATCGCGGCTGCTGCCGCCGAGACCCTCGTCGGTCTGGACTTCGACGGGACGCTCTCCCCGATCGTGGAGGACCCGGCTTCGGCTCGCATCCATCCGGACGCGGCGGCGGTCCTGATCGCGCTCGCGCCCCACGTCAAGGCGCTGGCTATCGTCACCGGCCGACCCGCCGGCCAGGTCGTCGAGCTGGGCGGACTGGCCGCGATCGCCGACGCGCTGGCGGAGCTGGGCAAGGAGCTGTACGTGTTCGGGCAGTACGGCAACGAGCGCTGGAGCGGCGCCGACCGGGTCGTCGTCGGCCCGCCGCCGCCCGAGGGGCTGGCCGCCTTCGAGGCGGCGCTGCCTGGCGTGCTGGAGGCGAACGGCGCGGGCGAGGCCTACATCGAGGAGAAGGGTCTCGCCGTCGGCGTCCACACCCGCCGGTTCCCCGACCCGGACGGCGTCGCCGCGCGCCTGCTCCCGCCGCTGACGTCGCTGGCCGCGGAGCATGGGCTGATGATCGAGCCCGGCAAGCAGGTCATCGAGGTGCGCGCCCCCGGCATGCACAAGGGCCACGCGATCGACACGCTGATCTCGGAGGTCTCGCCCGGCGCGATCCTGTTCGGCGGTGACGACCTGGGCGACATCGAGGCGTTCGAGGCCGTCAGGGCCTGGGGAATGACCACCGGGTCGGCGACGCTGCTCGTCTACTCCCACGCCGGGCCCGACCGTGGTCCGCTCGCGGATCTTGCCGATCTCGAGGTCCAGGGGCCGGACGGCGTGCTGGAGCTGTTGCAGCGGCTGACGGCCGACGCGGCGGCGGTGTAACACGTCGTTCGTAGGACTACTCGCCCTATGAGAACGACCGGATAGTCGGTGTAACAGCGTGTTACACCTCGCGCCGTCCGCTGACAGCGAACACGATAACCGGAGGGAACATCCGGTTGCCCCCAGAAGTTGAGCGGGTATCACTCAACTTTCTAGGAGGGTCCGCAATGGACAAGCTTCCTGTGCTGTTCGTCTCGGATGCCGTGGTCCTGCCGGGGATGGTCGTGCCGATCGAGCTCGACGAGGCCGCGCAGGCCGCGATCGACGCCGCTCGGGCCGGCTCGGAGAGCCGGCTGCTGGTCGCGCCGCGGCTGGGGGACCGGTATGCGACGTACGGTGCTGTGGCCACGATCGAGCGTGTCGGCCGGTTCCGGGGCGGTGAGCCCGCGGCGGTGCTGAGGGCCGTCGGCCGCGCGAAGATCGGCTCCGGCGTGACCGGGCCCGGCGCAGCGCTGTGGGTCGAGGTCGAGACGGCCGAGGAGACCACGACGGAGCACGCGAAGGAGCTGGCCGAGGAGTACAAGCGGCTGGTGGTCGCGGTGCTGCAGCGCCGCGAGGCCTGGCCGGTCATCGACCAGGTCAACCGGCTCACCGAGCCGTCCGAGATCGCCGACACCGCCGGCTACGCGCCCTACCTCGACGACGAGGCCAAGCGTGAGCTGCTGGAGACGCCGTCGGTCGAGGAGCGCCTCGAGAAGGTGATCGCCTGGGCCAAGGACCACATCGCGGAGTCCGAGGTCACCGACAAGATCGCCGAGGATGTACGCGAGGGCATGGAGAAGACGCAGCGGGAGTTCCTGCTGCGCCAGCAGCTCGCCGCGATTCGCAAGGAGCTCGGCGAGGGCGAGCCCGAGGGGTCCGACGACTACCGGGCCCGGGTCGAGGCAGCCGACCTGCCCGAGGCCGTACGCGAGGCCGCGCTGCGAGAGGTCGACAAGCTCGAGCGTGGTTCCGAGCAGAACCCGGAGACCGCTTGGATCCGCACCTGGCTGGACACGGTGCTGGAGCTGCCGTGGGGCGTGGTCACCTCGGACTCGACCGACGTGGTCGCCGCTCGCGAGGTGCTCGACGCCGACCACCACGGCCTCGAGGAGGTCAAGGACCGGATCGTCGAGTACCTGGCGGTGCGGACCCGACGTGCCGAGCGCGGCCTGCAGGTCATCGGTGGCCGAGGATCGGGCGCCGTGGTGCTCCTCGCCGGCCCGCCGGGAGTCGGCAAGACCTCGCTCGGTGAGTCGGTCGCGCGTTCGCTCGGACGGAAGTTCGTCCGGGTCGCGCTGGGCGGTGTCCGCGACGAGGCCGAGATCCGCGGTCACCGGCGCACCTACGTCGGCGCGCTCCCGGGCCGGATCGTGCGGGCCATCAAGGAGGCCGGCTCGATGAACCCGGTCGTGCTCCTCGACGAGGTCGACAAGGTCGGCTCCGACTACCGGGGCGACCCGGCCGCCGCCCTGCTCGAGGTGCTCGACCCGGCGCAGAACCACACCTTCCGCGACCACTACCTCGAGCTCGACCTGGACCTCTCCGACGTCCTGTTCATCGCGACGGCCAACGTCGTGGAGCAGATCCCGAGCGCGCTGCTGGACCGGATGGAGCTGGTCACCATCGACGGCTACACCGAGGACGACAAGGTCGCCATCGCCCGCGACTTCCTGCTGCCCCGGCAGCTCGAGCGCGCCGCGGTGACCGCGGAGGAGGTCACGGTCTCCGACGACGCCCTGCGTGAGCTGGCCGCCAATTACACCCGCGAGGCGGGCGTACGTCAGCTCGAGCGGCTCCTCGCCAAGGCGCTGCGCAAGGCGGCGACACGTTTGGCCACCGGGACCGAGCACGTCGATGTCGACCTGGACAACCTCAAGGACCTGGTCGGACGGCCGAGGTTCACGCCGGAGTCGGTGGAGCGTACGTCGGTCCCGGGTGTCGCCACCGGACTGGCCGTCACCGGTTTGGGCGGGGACGTCCTCTTCATCGAGGCGTCCGCGGCCGACGGGCAGACCGGCCTGAACATCACCGGCCAGCTCGGTGAGGTGATGAAGGAGTCCGCGCAGATCGCGCTCTCCTTCGTCCGATCGCACGCGGCCGAGCTGGGTGTGGACCCGGCCGTGCTCGACCGATCGCTGCACGTCCACGTGCCGGCTGGTGCGGTGCCGAAGGACGGTCCGAGCGCCGGCATCACCATGGTCACCGCGCTCACCTCGCTCGCGACCGGGCGCCCGGTGCGCGGCGAGGTCGGGATGACCGGTGAGGTCTCGCTCTCCGGCCGGGTGCTGCCCATCGGCGGCCTCAAGCAGAAGCTGCTCGCCGCCCAGCGGGCCGGCCTGACCGAGGTCTTCGTGCCGCAGCGCAACGAGCCCGACCTGGACGAGGTGCCCGAGGAGGTGAAGCAGGCGCTGAAGATCAACCTGGTGAGCGATGTCCGAGATGTCGTACGCGGTGCCCTGGCGCCCGCCCAGGGTGGTGCCGCCACCGAGAACTCGGTAGCTGCTGCCTGACCGGATCGTTCCGGATGCTGCCCGCTTGATGCCTCGTGCGTCGAGCGGGCAGCTCGCACACTGGAAGCATGAGCAACCGAGCCCTTCTCGTCATCGACATCCAGGAGTCCTTCCGTCAGCTGGAGGCCTGGCCCCAGACCCTCCACCCCGACATCGCCGAGCGGGCCGAGAGGCTGGTGAGCCTCGCGCGCGCCGCGGGCGACCTGGTCGTCTGGGTGCTGCACACCGAGCCCGGCAGCGGCAACGCCTTCGACCCGGCCTCCGGTCACGTGCGCTACCTCGACGGGCTCAGTGGTCCGAAGCCGGGCGAGGTCGAGGTCCGCAAGACCTCCCACAACGCCTTCACCACGACCAACCTGCAGCAGGTCCTGACCGAGCGCGGGATCACCGAGCTCGTGGTGTCCGGGATCCGCGCCGAGCAGTGTGTCGAGACCACCGCCCGGGTCGGGTCCGACCTCGGCTTCCGGGTCACCTACGTCGCCGACGCGGTCACCACCGAGCCGCTGGGCGGGCTGTCGGCCGAAGAGGTCGTCGAGCGTACGAAACTCGTGCTCAGCGGCCGGTTCGCCGAGATCGCGACCATTGCCGACTTGGAGGCCGTGACAGCATCTGTGGCATGAGCGCCGTCGTGTTCGTGCTGCTGCCCGGCGTACATCTGCTCGACCTCGCCGGGCCGGCGCAGGCGTTCCACACCGCGGGCAACCTGGGGCACCCCTACGACCTCGTCTACGTCGCGGGTGCCGAGCCGGGGGAGGTGCTCTCGGCACAGGGGCTGCCTCTGGCGGCCCGCGGGGAGTGGCCCGATCTCGACCCCGGCGACCTGCTCCTGGTGCCGGGCTGGCGGGCGGCGTACGACCTCGTCGCCGGGCCCCGGCTCAGCCGCGAGACCGCCGAGCGGCTGTGTGCCCACCATGCGGCCGGGGGCGAGGTGGCGAGCGTCTGCGCCGGCGCTGACGCCCTTGGCCAGGCAGGTCTCCTCGACGGACGCCGCTGCACCACCCATCACGACCTCCAGGACGCGCTGTCCCGGCGCTATCCGAAGGCCCGGGTGGTGCGCGACGTACTCTTCACCAGCGATGACCGGATCGTGACTTCGGCCGGTATCGCCAGCGGCATCGACCTGAGCCTTCATCTCCTCGCGATGCGCCACGGACCGGCGCTGGCGGCCCGGGTGGCCCGCGACATGGTCGTCTATGCGCGGCGCAACGGCGACCAGCCGCAGGAGAGCGTCCTGCTGCGCCACCGGAACCATCTCGATGACACCGTCCACCACGTGCAGGATGTCATCGACACCCGGTTCGCCGAGCCGCTCCCGCTCGCCGGCCTCGCCGAGGGGGCGGGCGTGAGCGAGCGCACCCTGACCCGCGCCTTCGTGAGCGCGACGGGTCTCACGCCGCTCCGCTACCAGCAGGCTCTTCGCCGCGAGCGCGCCGACCACCTGCTCGCTGCGGGCACCACCATGGAGACGGCCGCCCGTGCGGTGGGGTTCGATGACGCCCGCATGCTGCGGCGTCTCCGTGCTCGCTGACTGTCCATATCGTGGACGTTGGGTCCGCGGAGTGGAACCCGGGTGTGTTTGGCGGTTGATACCTGCCGTACGATCGCTACTGCTCATCGAGAGGGACTGAGGGAACGGCCCAGTGAAGTCCCGGCAACCGACCGCGAGCCTCCTCCCATGCCAGGGCGGGTAGCGGAGCAGGTGCTAATTCCGGCCCGGCGCGAGAGACGTGATCGGGGAAGATGAGGAGGAGGTTTCTCATGAGCGCTGTGACATCGGAGCCCTACGGCACGACCACCGAGAAGAAGGGTCTGCGCGAGGGTGCGTTCGGCAACGCCTCGGCCCTGTCGTGCCGGGAGTGCGGCAACCAGGTCGAGCTCGGACCGCATTACGCCTGTCCGGAGTGTTTCGGGCCACTGGAGGTGGCCTATGACTTCCCGGCCGTGACCCGCGAGGAGATCGAGGCCGGACCCCGCAACATCTGGCGCTACAAGGCGCTGCTGCCGGTGCCCGACGACATCGAGCAGAGCCCCAACACCGAGCCCGGCTTCACCCGGCTCCTGGACGCGAAGAACCTCGCCAAGGAGCTCGGCATCGAGAAGATCTGGGTGAAGGACGACTCGACCAACCCGACCAACTCCTTCAAGGACCGCGTGGTCGCCTGTGCGCTGAGCGCCGCCCGCGAGCTCGACGCCAAGGTCTTCGCCTGCCCGAGCACCGGCAACCTGGCCAACGCGGTGGCAGCGGCTGGAGCGCGGGCCGGCATCCCGACCGCGGTCTTCATCCCGAGCAACCTCGAGCAGCCCAAGCAGGTCAACTCGGCCGTCTTCACCGACAACCTGATCGCCGTCGACGGCAACTACGACGACGTCAACAAGCTCGCCCAGGAGATCGCCGCGGAAGAGGACGGCTGGGCGTTCGTGAACGTCAACGTACGTCCCTTCTACGCCGAGGGCTCCAAGACGCTCGGCTTCGAGATCGCCGAGCAGCTCGGCTGGCGCCTGCCCGACCAGATCGTCATCCCGGTGGCCTCCGGATCCCAGCTGACCAAGGTCGACAAGGCCTTCAAGGAGCTGATCAAGCTCGGTCTGGTCGAGGAGAAGCCCTACCGGATCTTCGGCGCCCAGGCGACCGGCTGCAACCCGGTCGCGACCGCGTTCAAGGCCGGCGTCGACGCCATCCGCCCGGTCAAGCCCGACACGATCGCCAAGTCGCTGGCCATCGGCAACCCTGCCGACGGCATCTACGTCCTCGACGCCACCCGCTCCTCCGGCGGCGCCGTCGAGGAGGTCACCGACGACGAGATCCGCGCTGCGATCGTGCTCCTGGCCCGCACCGAGGGCATCTTCACCGAGACCGCCGGCGGCACCACCCTCGCGGTCACCAAGAAGCTCGTCGAGACCGGCGCCCTCGACCCGAGCCTGGAGACGGTGATCATCAACACCGGCCACGGCCTCAAGACGCTCGACGCGATCAGCGGCATCGTCGGCCCCCGCGCCACCATCGCCCCCAACTACGACGCCTTCGAGGATGCCGGGCTCTCCCAGGCCTGACGACTCCTCGGCCACTACATCAGTGGGCCTGACCTTGTGAATCGTTCACAAGGTCAGGCCCACTGATGTAGTGGTGCATCAATCATTCAGTCGTCGGCACTCGCCGGCGACGCAGGCCAAGCCGTTGCGCAACGACAGCGTCGGTTCGGCGTGTTCCGCGAGATCTACCGTGTAGCTCTCCACCGTGCGCCCGCGCACCGCATCGAGTCGATACACCCGGGTGCCGACCGCGTCGCGGTCGGCGACGAGCTGGAGGTAGGTGTCGTAGACGGAGGCGAGGAGCTTCACGTACGCATCCTCGATCCTGACCACGCGTGAGGACCCGGCGCACCAGACCGCCCTGTGGGTTGGCCTGTGCTGTCGGCGTCAGCGGTGTAGAGGAAGTCACCGGCAAGAGCGATTGGATCCCTCTGGAATGCGAACGACTCGGTGCGCACGACCGTGCCGGTGGCGACGTCGACGATCATGAGGCGCCGGTACGTGACCTCGTCGCGGATTCCGACATAGCGGTCCTGCTCGATCAGCCAGGGCATCCCAGAGGTGAAGTGCAAGTCCCACCACAAGTCGGTGCCGGTGACGATCACACCACCGTTGGCAAGTGTCGGCCCACCTGGCCGTCGCTGTCCCGTCGAGCATGCTCCAGGTGAGTGCACCGTCTCCGTAGTACCCGACCGCCGATCATCCGTGGGCGACGACGACACCTGAGACCGGGGCAGGGCGTTCCTGGACGACCGCAGCGAAGCCGACGAACTCCGCCGGCAAGCATGACTGCAGCGGTGATCGCCTGCGCCCGAGACATGGTCACCGCACAAACTATGCATCGCTCATCGGTTCCGGTGACGCACGGCGCACGCGCGCGAAGGTTTGTGTTCACACTCGTGCGCTACAGATAAGGAATGTGAGCAGCGCGAAGACGAGTGAAGAGGCCAGGTGGCTCGGTGTGGTCGCCGCGACCGCCGGAGTCGCCGGCGCGATCGGCGTGGTGGGGGCGGCGGCCGGTGCCGGGTTCGTGACGTTGCTGAAGAGACAGGCGGCGCACGCGCGCGACGTGATCGGCAAGCCGCTCGGCGAGGAGGCGATCTACGCCGACAAGGTCTACAAGAAGACCTACACCGGTACGCCGGTCGAGCTCCTCGTCCTGGGCGACTCGATCGCCGCCGGGCTGGGTGCGGAGACCCGCGGCGGCACGCTCGGCGCACGGCTGGCCAAGGGTACGGCGAAGGTCCTGCAGAGGCCGGTGCGGCTGCGTACGGCCGCGGTGGTCGGGGCGGAGACGTCGATGGTTCCCGCTCAGCTCGAGTCGCTCCCGGATGGCTACCGGCCCGACGTCGCGGTGGTCATCGTCGGCGGCAACGACGTCACCCACCGGGTGCCGCAGAAGGACTCCACCCGGGTGCTGGGGGAGGTCATCGACGCGCTGCGGGAGCGCGGCGCCGAGGTGGTGGTCGGGACGTGTCCCGATGTCGGTGCGGTCCGACCGCTGCCGCAGCCGCTGCGCTCGCTGGGCCGCAGGATCGCCAAGCAGCTGGCCGACGGGCAGCGGGAGACCGCGCTGGCCAAGGGCGCCCACGTCGTCTCGCTCTCCGAGGTCGTCGGCCCGTTCTTCATCACGAACCCCGACGAGATGTTCGCCATCGACCACTTCCACCCCAGCGCGATGGGCTACAAGCGCACCGCGAAGGCGATGCTGCCCTCCGTCCTCGCCGCGCTGGGGCAGGTCGAGCGGGTCCCGTTCGGCCACCACCTGCCCGAGGTCGTGGACGTCACCGAGGGGCGCCCCAGCGAGAGCTGAGGCGCCCCTCGGTGCGGCCTAGGCGCCGGTCTCGGCCTCGGTGTCGTCGTCCGGGCGCTTGCCGCCGGTGCTGAGCAGGTCGGCGGTGAGGCCGGTGGCGGCGCGGTAGTCGACGGTCCCGGCAGGCGTACGCGGCACCGAGTCGACGAGCAGGACGAGCTTGGGCTCGTGCGACTCGCCGAGCAGGTCACGGGAGTGCTTGCGCAGGTCGGCGGCGGTCGTCTCGGACGACGGAGCCAGCCGCACCAGCGCCGCTACCTGCTGGCCCCAGCGCGGGTGAGGCATGCCGAAGACCGCGGCGTCGACGACGTCGCCGTGGGCGAGGAGCACGCCCTCGATGGTCTCGGGGTGGATCTCGAGGTCACCGGTGCGTACGAGTGTGGCGGCCCTGCCGAGCAGCGTGATCGAGCCGTCCTGCTCGCGACGGGCGAGGTCGCCGGGGAAGGTCCAGCGCCGGTTGTCGATCAGCTTGATCGCGGTGGCCGAGCGGGCGTTGTCCTTGTAGTAGCCGAGAGCCGAGGGGCCGGAGCGGGCCAGCAGACCCTCGACCCCGGGAGCCGCCGGGGTGAGGTCGGGGTTGAAGACCTCCACCTCCGGGCCGACCATGAACCGCGCCTCGCCGGGCACGAGGGGGGAGCCGTCGTCGGCGCGGGAGCCGGTGACGCCGGTCTCCAGCGTGCCGTAGGAGTCGACGATGACCCGGCGGGCGAAGGCGTTGCGCAGGACCCCGAGGACGTTCTCGGAGAGCGGTGCGGCGGTGTTGGAGACACCGGCGAGCGAGCGCAGCGGCCAGCGCTTCTTGCCGGTCAGCCGGGCGTTGGCCACCGGCCGCGCCTGGGCATCGCCCAGCAGCGTGATCGCGGTCGCGCCGGCCTCCTCGGCGAGGTCGAGGAATGCCTCGGCGGAGAAGGTGGGCGAGGTGTCGAGCACCGCGGTGCCACCGGCGACCAGCGCCCGCAGGAGCAGCAGCTGGCTCTGCCCGTGCAGCAGCGGACCGCCGGCGAGCAGGACGACACCCGAGTCGCGAGCGGCCGCCTCGGCGGCGAGGCCCTCGACCGACGGGATCGGCGCGTTGCGGCGGACCGTGTTCAGCGCTGCCCAGATCAGGTCCTCCTGGCGCCAGACCGCACCCTTCGGGGTGCCCGTGGTGCCGGTGGTGAAGATGATGTGCCAGTCACCGGGCGTACGTCCGACCGTCGGCCGCTCCTTGGACGCCGCGGCGACCTTGGCGTCGTAGTCGGGGCCGAGGACGACCCGGTGGTCCAGCTTCAGGTCGAGCTCGTCGAGGTCGTCGGTGAACTCGGGGGAGACGATGGCCGCGACGCAGTCGGTGGCGGCGTACGTCCGGGCGAGCTCGTCGCGCCGGTAGGCGTGGTTGATGTTGACCGGGATCGTGCGGGCCTTGAGGCATCCGTAGAGCGCGTCGACCCACTCGATCCGGTTGGTCGCGTGGACGGCGACCTGGGCACCAGGCTCGAGGCCGACGCTCAGCAGGTGGTTGGCCAGGCGCGTGGCACGCTCGTCGATCTCGGCGTAGGAGTAGGCGCGGTCGGAGGTGACGACAGCCGTGCGATCAGGGATCGCATCGGCCATCGCCTCCAGGATGTCGGGCAGTGTGAGGGGGATCACGGCGGACACAGAGACGTAGGCTTTCCAGGGGTAGGGCCGTACGGCACCGAACCGTACGTCGGATCAGCCGGTCGTCACCTACGCGCCTCGAGCAGCTCGGCAGCGACCGTAGCGCTCGCACGATAGTCCACCTTGCTCACGGGCGTGCGAGGGACTCGCTCCACGAGCAGGATGTCCTTGGGCACCTTGTAGGCGGAGATGAGACTGCGACAGTGCTCCCGCAGCGCATCGTCCGAGGTCGTGGTGCCCTCGCGGAGCTGCACGAGAGCGGTCACCTGCTGACCCCAGCGCTCGTGCGGGGTGCCGACGACCGCGGTGTCGAAGACGTCGGGGTGACGCAGCAGGACCGCCTCGACCTCCTCGGGGAAGACCTTCTCGCCGCCGGTGTTGATGCAGCCCGAGCCGCGGCCCAGGACGGTGATCGAGCCGTCCTCCTCGCGCCGCGCGAAGTCGCCGGGGATCGACCAGCGCTGCCCGTCGATCTCCTTGAACGTCGCCGCGGTCTTGACCGGGTCGTTGTAGTAGCCCAGCGGGATCGACCCGGTGCGCGCGAGCATCCCGGTCTCGCCCGGGGCGCACGGCGACAGGTCGGTGTCGAAGACCTGTACGTCGATCCCGACCTGGAACTTCGGCGCGGCCTGCGCGCCCTCGTTGCCCTCGTCGACCTGCATGCCGGTCGCTCCGGACTCTGAGGCGCCGTAGGAGTCGAGGATGTAGCGGCCGGGCAGTGCCTCCCGGAGCTGGGTGCGAACCCCCGCGGAGAGCGGGGCGGCGCCGTTGGAGACCGCGAACAGGCTGCTCAGGTCCCAGCGCTCGGGCTCGCGCAGGATCGCCTCGGCCACCGGGCGCCCCATCGCGTCCCCGAGGAAGGTGAGCGAGTTGACCCCGGCCGCCTGGACGAGATCCAGGATGGCCTCGGGTGACCAGGTCGGCTCTGTGAAGAGCGCGACCGTGCAGCCGCCGACATGGCCGTTGCCCATGATCCACTGGCTGCCGCCGTGCATCATCGGGCCGCACGCCAGCAGCACCATCGGCGTCTCCTGCGCCGCCGCCTCCTGGGCGAGCTGCTCGACGGTGTCGAACGGTGCCCCGAACCGGCTCGCGTTCATCGCTGCCCGGATGATGTCCTCCTGGCGCCACACGACGCCCTTCGGCATCCCGGTGGTGCCGCCGGTGAAGATCACGTAGCGGTCGTCGGGGCTGCGCTCGATGTCGGGCCGCTCCTTCGACGCGGCGGCGACCGCGGCGTCGTACTCCTCGCCCAGCACCAGCGTGGGGATGTCCAGGCCGAGCGCGGCGACCGCCTCGACGTGCTCCGGCCCGATGATCGCGGCGACCACGTCGGAGCTGCGGTAGAGGTGGTCTAGCTCGTCGTGGAGGTACTTGTGGTTGATGTTGATCGGGACCGCCCGTGCCTTCATGCACCCGTAGAAGGCGTCGACCCACTCGATCCGGTTGCGGGAGTGGACGGCGACGTGATCGCCAGGCTTGATGCCCTGCCCGAGGAGGTGGTTGGCCAGCCTGGTCGCGCGCTCGTCGACCTCGGCGAAGCTGTAGGCGTGTTCCATGGTGAACACGGCGGTGCGGTCGGGGATGGCGTCGGCCATCGCCTCGAGGATGTCGGGGAGAGTGATCGGGGTCACAGCACCGAGTGTCGCAACTAGAACGTGTTCTCGTCTAGCGAACGGGGTTCAAAACTTCCAGAGCGGCCCGCCGCCGGTCGAGGTCGGCCCGCTCCGGGCTGTGTGTACAGAGCGCGATCGCCTCGGCGTAGGCCTCGATCGCGTCGAGGTGACGCCCCGACCGCTCCAGCAGCTGTGCCCGTACGGCAGGCAGCCGGTGCCCGGGGAGGGCAACGGACTCCAGTGCCTTCAGTCCGGCCTCGGCACCCTCCGCCTCGGCGACCGCGACGGCCCGGTTGAGACGTACGACCGGGGTGTCCCGGAGCGCGAGCAGCTCGTCGTAGCGCTCGACGATGCGGTCCCAGGCGGTCGTCTCGGAGGTGGGCGCGACGGCGTGCTCCGCGGCGATCAGGGCTTGGAGGAGGTAGGGCGCCGGTGCGGAGTGGGCGAGCGGGGTGAGGATCGAGAGGGCCTCGGTGATCTCGTCGGTGCGCCAGCGGGTGCGGTCCTGGTCGGGAAGCAGGACGAGCGCGCCGTCCGGCCCGATCCGCGCGTCCCGCCGGGAGTGCTGCAGCAGCATCAGGGCGAGCAGGGCGTCGATCTCCGGGTCCGGGCCGGGGAGCACGGTCATCAGCACGCGGGCCAGCCGGATCGCCTCGCCGGCCAGGTCGCTGCGTACGACATCGGGGCCGGTGCCGGGGGCGTAGCCCGCCGTGAACGCGAGATAGGCGACCTCGGCGACGATGCCGACCCGGTCGGCGAGATCGTCGAGATCCGTGGGCACCTCGAAACGGGCGCCTGCGAGCCGCTTCCGTGCCCGCGTCAGCCGTGCCGCCATCGTCGCTTTCGACTGCAGGAAGAGCCGCCCGATGTCCTCGGTGGAGACACCCAGGACCAGCCGGAGGGTGAGGGCCGCGGCGGCCTCCCGAGACAGTGTCGGGTGGGCGCAGAGCAGCACCAGCCGCAGCCGTTCGTCGGTGATCGTCTCGCCGCCGGCCCCGGCCGGCACCGTGGCCATCACCTGCAGCGCCTCCTGCGTGAGTCCGGCATCGACCACGAGCAGCGGCATCTTGCGGGCCAGCACCTCCTCCGACCGCATCCGGTCCACGATCCGCCGCCGGGCGCTGGTGAGCAGCCAGGCGGGCCCGTTGTCCGGCTCGCCGTCGACCGGCCAGCGCCGGGCGGCGGCCTCGAAGGCGTCGGCCAGACCGTCCTCGGCCAGGTCGAGACGCCGGAACTGCGCGACGAGCAGGGCAAGCAACCGGCCCCACTCCTCGCGCAGCAACGTCTCCAGCATCGTCGGTCGTCAGTCCAGCTCGGCCGCGCGGATCTCGATTGCCGACTCCGCCGTGGCGAGCAGTCGGCAGCACTCGACCAGATCGTCGCGGTCCTCGGACTCCACGACGTAGAGCCCGGCCAGGTGCTCGGCCGCTTCGGTGTACGGCCCGTCGGTCACCCCGGACCCGCGCACGGTCACGGCCGTCGCCGGATCGGCGAGCGCCGCGCCGTACCCCTTCAGGTTGGTGTGTCCGCGTTCTTCGAGCAGAGCGGCGAACTTCTCGTGCGTGGCGAACACGGCGTCCTTCTCGGCCTGCGTCTTCGCCTGCCACTCGGCCTCCACGTTGGGGATGAGCAGGTAGTACCTCATGCGGACATCCCCTCGTGCTCGACGATCTCGCGGACCTCGAGCGCCGTCTCGAGCTCGGCGAGCACCTTGCAGCACTCGAGCATGTCGTCGACGTCGTCGGTCTCGATCGTGTAGAAGCCGGTCACGTGCTCGACGGTCTCGGCGTACGGACCATCGGTGATCGACACGCCGTTGCCCGTCTTGCGCAGCGTCTTGGCCTTGCTGGAGTGGTGGAGCTCGGCGCCACCGTTGACCTTGTGGCCGCGTTCGGCGAGCAGCTTGGCGAACCTGCCGTGCACCTCGTATCCGGCTGCCTTCTCCTCCGGCGTCGACTCGGCCCAGAAGGCCTCGTTCGCCGGCAACAGCACCATGTATCTGGTCATGGTGGATTCCCTTCTTGTCTCGGAATGAGTCTGTCACCGGGGATGACGGCTGGAACAAGGCCAAATCGACAGCGAGAAAGAAGGAAGATGTATGTCATGCGTTCAACTGACCCCGGAAGGCTCCGGGTGTGACCGACCCCTTGCTGCGAGGCGAGCTCGCGCCCGAGCCTCGGACGCTCGTCGACATCTTCCGGGAGACCGCGGCCCAGGTGCCCGAGGAGCCGGCCGTCGAGGCGGGCAACGGGCTGCTGACGTACGCCGAGCTCGAGGACGCCGCCGACGGGCTGGCCGCCGAGCTCAACGCCGCCGGGATCGGGCCGGGGGACAAGGTCGGGCTGCGGATCGCGAGCGGCACCACCGACCTCTACGTCGCGATCCTCGGGATCCTCTGCGCGGGCGCTGCCTACGTGCCGGTCGACGCCGACGACCCCGAGGAGCGGGCCCGCCTGGTCTTCGGCGAGGCCCAGGTCGCCGCGATCGTGACCAACGACCTGCGGGTCACCACGACGGGCGGGACCGGCGAGGCGCGCGAGCCGGAGGAGCCGGCGACCGGCGACGACGCGTGGGTGATCTTCACCTCCGGGTCGACCGGCACCCCGAAGGGCGTCGCGGTCACCCACCGCAACGCCGCGGCGTTCGTCGACGCCGAGTCGCGCCTCTTCCTCCAGGACGCCCCGATCGGGGTCGGTGACCGGGTGATGGCGGGTCTCTCGGTGGCCTTCGACGCGAGCTGTGAGGAGATCTGGCTGGCGTGGCGCTACGGCGCCTGCCTGGTCCCGGCCCCGCGAGCGCTGGTGCGGTCCGGGGTCGACGTCGGCCCGTGGCTGGTCGCCAACCAGATCACCATCGTCTCGACGGTGCCCACACTCGTCGCGCTGTGGCCGCCGTCGTCGCTCGAGCGGGTCCGGCTGCTGATCACCGGCGGCGAGGCGATCCCGCCCGAGCTCGCCGCCCGCCTGGTCACCGCCGAGCGGGAGGTCTGGAACACCTACGGTCCGACCGAGGCGACGGTGGTGGCCTGCGGTGCCCGCTTGACCGCCGAGGGACCGGTCCGGATCGGTCTCCCGCTCGACGGCTGGGACCTCGCCGTCGTCGACCCTGCCACCGGCGTCCCGGTCCCCGAGGGCGAGACCGGCGAGCTGATCATCGGCGGCGTCGGCCTGGCGCGCTATCTCGACGCGGCCAAGGACGCCGAGAAGTACGCCCCGTTGCCCACCCTCGGCTGGGAGCGCGCCTACCGCTCCGGCGACCTGGTCGTCAACGACCCCGCCGGGCTGCTCTTCGGCGGTCGCGCCGACGACCAGATCAAGCTCGGTGGGCGGCGCATCGAGCTGGGCGAGATCGACAGTGCCCTGCTGCAGCTTCCCGGTGTCGTCGGGGCGGCCGCCGCCGTGCGGAGGAGCACGGCCGGCAACAGCCTCCTGGTCGGCTACGTCACCGTCGACGACACCTTCGACCAGGCCACCTCCGTCGCGCGGCTCCGGGCCGACATGCCGGCTGCGCTGGTGCCGCGGCTGGCCGTGGTCGACAGTCTCCCGACGCGTACGAGCGGGAAGGTCGACCGCGACGCACTGCCGTGGCCGCTCGCCTCGGCCGCGGGTTCGGGGGAGGGGCTCAGCGACACCGAGGCCTGGCTGGCCGGGCTCTGGAACGACGTCCTCGGCGCCGAGGTCACCGGGCCGGCGGCCGACTTCTTCGACCTCGGCGGCGGCAGCCTGACCGCGGCCCAGATGGTCAGCCTGATCCGCGAGCGCTTCCCGGAGGTCGCGCTCGGCGACATCTACGACCAGCCGAAGCTCGGCGCGCTGGCCGGCTACATCGACGAGATGGGCAGCTCTGCCGCGCTCTCCGAGCGCGAGGTGCCGGCCGTACGCCTCAAGACCCAGGTCGCTCAGGTGGTCGCGACGATCCTGCTGCGCTGCCTCGCGGCACCGCGCTGGCTGACCTGGATCGCGCTCGGGACGACGCTCGCCCAGCCGTGGACGCCCTGGCTGCCCTCGCTCAGCTGGTGGGTCCTCGTACCGGCCGTCCTGGCCTTCCTGACCCCGCCCGGCCGGATGCTGCTCGCCGCGGGCGCGGCGCGGCTCATCCTGCACGGCGTACGTCCGGGGGAGCATCCCCGCGGCGGCAAGGTCCATCTCCGGCTCTGGCTGGCGACGCACGCCGTCGACGAGCTCGGCGCCCACGGTCTCGCCGGGGCGCCGTGGATGCTCTGGTACGCCCGGCTGCTCGGCGTGCGGATGGGCAGGAACGTCGACCTGCACAGCCTCCCGCCGGTCACCGGGATGCTCACCCTCGGCAAGGGCTGCTCGATCGAGCAGGAGGTCGACCTCTCGGGTCACTGGATCGAGGGCGACGTGCTCCATCTCGGTGAGGTCGAGGTGGGCGAACGGGCCCGGGTCGGGGCACGGTCGACGCTCCTGCCCGGCGCGACGGTTGGCGACGATGCCGAGGTCGGGCCCGGATCGGCGGTCTTCGGGCAGGTGCCGGCGGGCGAGTTCTGGTCGGGTTCACCGGCTGTCCGTGCGGCCCGGGAGGCGCGCGGGCCGTGGCAGCCACCCCAGGCACGGGCCCGGGTCTGGATGCTCCTCTACGGCATCGCGGCCGCCGTCCTCGCCCTGCTTCCCGCGGTCGCCATCGGCGTCGGGACCGTCGTCGGCGTCGCCCTCGCCGGTGTTCCGGACTCCTACGCCGACATCGGTGCGCTGCTCGCCTGGAGCCCGGTCGCGGTGGCGGCCGGTTTCGCCACCCTGGCCGCGCTGATCTGGGCGGTGGTGCGGCTCGCCGGTCTGGCGATCAGCCCCGGCGTACATCCCGTACGCAGCCTTGCCGGTGTCGCGGTCTGGTCGACGATGCAGGTGCTCGACGAGGCCCGCACCTGGCTCTTCCCGCTCTACTCCTCGACGCTGACACCACTGTGGCTGCGGGCGCTGGGCGCGAGGATCGGCAAGCACGTGGAGGCGTCGACGGTGCTGATGATCCCCGGGCTGACGCAGGTCAACGACCAGAGCTTCCTGGCCGACGACACCCTGATCGGCGGCTACGAGCTCGGCGGAGGCTGGCTGCGGGTCGAGCGGGTGAAGATCGGCAAACGCGCCTTCGTCGGCAACTCCGGTATGGCGGCGCCCGGCCGCAAGGTGCCGAAGGCGTCCCTCGTCGCCGTACTCAGCGCGGCCCCGCGCCGCAAACGCGCGCAGAAGGGGGAGAGCTGGCTCGGCTCGCCGCCGGCGCCGCTGCGCCGGGCGGCCGGCGAGACCGACTCGGGGCGCACCTACGACCCGCCGGCCGGGCTCAAGATCGCCCGGGCGCTCGTCGAGGTGGCCCGGCTGGTGCCGCAGACGCTCGCGGTGCTGCTCTACGCGGGGGTGGCCTATGTTCTCGTCAGGATCTGGGAGGCGACCGACGTCCTCGTCGCGCTCCTGGTCACCGGGCCGGTGCTCGCGGCGGCCGGAGCGGTCGCCGCCGGCATCACGGTGGCGGCGAAATGGCTGCTCGTGGGCCGCATCCGGGCCGGCTCGCACCCGCTGTGGAGCTGGTTCGTGTGGGCCAACGAGCTGGCCGACACCTTCGTCGAGGTGCTCGCCGCGCCCTGGTTCACCGGCGCTGTCTCCGGCACCCCGGTGCTCAACCTCTGGTTCCGCGCGCTCGGCGCGAGGATCGGCCGCGGTGTATGGATCGAGACCCACTGGCTCCCCGAGACCGACCTCGTCGAGCTCGGCGACGGTGCCACGGTCAACGCCGGTACGGTCGTGCAGACCCACCTGTTCCACGACCGCGTCCTGGCCCTCGACGAGGTCGTCCTCAGGCGCGGCGCCACGCTCGGGCCCAACTCGGTCATCCTGCCGGCCGCGGCCATCGGCAGGCATGCGGTCGTCGGACCGGTCTCGCTGGTGATGCGCGGGGAGAGCCTGCCGGACAAGACCCTGTGGATCGGCAACCCGATCGGTCCCTGGGACCAGGCCGGCTGAGCGGATGCCTCTACCATGACCGCCGTGCCGAAGCTCCCCACAGCCGACCCCTACCTCCCGGGACACGGGGACCCGTCGTGGAGTGCGACCCACTACGACCTCGAGCTCACCTACGACCTGGTCGGCAACCGGCTCGCGGGGACGGCGACGATCCGCGCGGTCGCCGTCGACGACCTCAGCCGCGTCGTCCTCGACCTCTCCCACCTGCGGGTGCAGAAGGTCGCGATCGACGGCCGTCCGCCCGCCAAGTGGTCCCACCACGACCACCGCCTGGTGCTGAACCTCCGCTCGCGGATAGCGGCCGGCGAGGAGTTCGTGGTCACGGTCCGATACTCTGGCAAGCCCCGCCCGGTGGTGCTCTCCCACCACGGCGACGCCGGCTGGGAGGAGCTCGACGACGGTGTCATCGTCGCAGGTCAACCGCATGGTGCGCCGACCTGGTTTCCGTGCAACGACCGCCCTTCCGACAAGGCCCGCTACGCGATCAGCGTGACCACCGCGCCGGGTTATGCGGTCGTCTCCAACGGCGAGCTGACCTCCCGCGTACGCCGCGGCAGCGGGGAGACCTGGCGCTACTGGCAGGCCGAGCCGATGGCGACCTATCTCGCCACGGTGCAGATCGGGCGCTACCGGGTCGTCGACATCGCGCCGACCGAAGGGCCGGGTGGCCGGGTGCCGATCCGGGCCGCGTACCCGGTCGACGCCACCGCCGGGTTCGAGGCGTCCTTCGGGCGCCAGCGGGAGATGATGGCCTACTTCACCTCCGTCTTCGGCCCCTACCCGTTCGGCTCCTACTCCGTCGTGGTCACCGACGACGAGCTCGAGATCCCCCTCGAGTCGCAGTCGCTGTCGACCTTCGGACGCAACCACCTCACCGGCGAGTGGTCGGACGTACGCCTCGTGGCCCATGAGCTCGCCCACCAGTGGTTCGGCAACGCGGTGACCCTGCGCGAGTGGCGCGACATCTGGCTCCACGAGGGTTTCGCCTGTTACAGCGAGTGGCTCTGGTCCGACGCCTCCGGGGGCCGCTCGTGCGGTGAGCACGCCCGTCACCACCACCGCCGGCTCTCCGCCCTGGCGCAGGACCTGGTCCTCGTCGACCCCGGTCCCGCGGACATGTTCGACGACCGCGTCTACAAGCGCGGAGCACTCACCCTGCACGCGCTGCGGCGCACCGTCGGCGACGAGGCCTTCTTCGAGATCCTGCGCACCTGGGTGGCCAGGCACAGCGGCGGATCGGTCAGCACCGCCGACTTCGAGGCCCTCGCCGCCGAGGTCAGTGGCCGGGACCTCACCGCGCTCTTCGACGCCTGGCTGCGGCGGGCGGCGCTGCCGGACCTGCCTGCCTGAAGATACTCGCGCCGCTGGTCGACACGCTCGGCCGCGCGCCTCGACCAGCGGGTGCTCACTCCGGCTACCCTCGGCGACGTGCCTGAGCTGACCTTCCGTGATGCCACCTTCACCGACGTTGACGTCCTGGTGGAGCTGATCGAGTCGGCCTACCGCGGCGACGCCTCGAGGGCCGGCTGGACCACCGAGGCCGACCTGCTCGCCGGCCAGCGCACCGACCCCGAGGGCGTACGCGAGGTGATCACCGCACCGGGGTCCCGGCTCCTGGTGGTCGAGCGCGCCGGTGAGATCGTCGCCTGCTGCCAGCTGCAGAAGCGGGAGGCGTACGTCTATTTCGGAATGTTCTCCGTCTCGCCGGCGTTGCAGGGCGCGGGCGTCGGCAAGGCCGTGATCGCTGAGGCCGAGCGGATCGCGCGGGCGTGGGGTGCGGCTGAGATCCGGATGACGGTGATCCGCCAGCGCGAGGACCTGATCGCGTTCTACGAGCGGCGGGGGTTCGTGCGTACGGGACGCTTCGAGCCGTTCCCCTACGGCGACGAGCGCTTCGGTCTTCCGCTGCGCGACGACCTCGAGTTCGCCGAGCTCACGAAGGCCCTCTGAAGCGGATTTTCTTGCACTCTCGGGGGTCGAGTGCTAAACATGACGCTGGCACTCTTACCATGAGAGTGACAACAACCGGACCGATGACGTTGAGGCGTCGCGAGCGGCAGGGAAGGGTTCTGCCGGGAGTGGCGTCGTCCGTCGCGGGCAGCCCATCGGACCGGATCCAACGAACTTCCCAAGTGAAGGATCGCAGGAGCAATGCCGAAGCTCATCGCTTTCAACGAGGAGGCCCGTCGGGGTCTGGAGAAGGGTCTCAACACCCTCGCCGACGCCGTCAAGGTCACCCTCGGTCCCAAGGGCCGCAACGTCGTGCTCGAGAAGAAGTGGGGTGCCCCCACGATCACCAACGATGGTGTTTCCATCGCCAAGGAGATCGAGCTCGAGGACCCCTACGAGAAGATCGGTGCCGAGCTGGTCAAGGAGGTCGCGAAGAAGACCGACGACGTCGCCGGTGACGGCACGACGACCGCGACCGTTCTCGCCCAGGCGCTGGTCCGCGAGGGCCTGCGCAACGTCGCCGCGGGTGCCAACCCGGCCGGCCTGAAGCGCGGCATCGAGGCGGCCGTCGACGCCGTATCCGAGCAGCTGCTCGCCCAGGCCAAGGACATCGAGACCAAGGAGCAGATCGCTGCTACCGCCTCGATCTCCGCTGCTGACACCACCGTCGGCGAGATCATCGCCGAGGCGATGGACAAGGTCGGCAAGGAAGGCGTCATCACCGTCGAGGAGTCGAACACCTTCGGGCTCGACCTCGAGCTGACCGAGGGTATGCGCTTCGACAAGGGCTACATCTCGGCCTACTTCGTGACCGACCCGGAGCGTATGGAGACCGTCCTCGACGACCCGTACATCCTGATCGTCAACTCGAAGATCTCCAGCGTCAAGGACCTGATCCCGGTCCTGGAGAAGGTTATGCAGACCGGCAAGCCGCTGGTCATCCTGGCCGAGGACGTCGACGGCGAGGCTCTCTCGACGCTGGTCGTCAACAAGATCAAGGGCACCTTCAAGTCCGTCGCCGTCAAGGCTCCGGGCTTCGGTGACCGCCGCAAGGCCATGCTGCAGGACATCGCGATCCTCACCGGTGGTCAGGTCATCTCCGAGGAGGTCGGCCTCTCGCTGGAGACCGCCGGCATCGAGCTGCTCGGCCAGGCCCGCAAGGTCGTCATCACCAAGGACGAGACCACCGTCGTCGAGGGTTCGGGCGACCAGGGTCAGATCGAGGGCCGGGTCAACCAGATCCGCGCCGAGATCGAGAAGTCGGACTCCGACTACGACCGCGAGAAGCTCCAGGAGCGCCTCGCCAAGCTGGCCGGCGGCGTGGCCGTCATCAAGGTCGGCGCGGCCACCGAGGTCGAGCTCAAGGAGCGCAAGCACCGCATCGAGGACGCCGTCCGCAACGCCAAGGCTGCTGTCGAGGAGGGCATCCTCGCCGGCGGTGGTGTCGCGCTGATCCAGGCCGCTGCCGCTGCCTTCGAGAAGCTCGAGCTCGACGGCGACGAGGCCACCGGTGCCTCGATCGTCAAGGCCGCCATCTCGGCGCCGCTGAAGCAGATCGCCATCAACGCCGGCCTCGAGGGCGGCGTCGTGGCGGAGAAGGTCGCCGGCCTCCCGCAGGGTCACGGCCTCAACGCCGCCACCGGCGAGTACGTCGACCTGCTGGCCGCGGGCATCATCGACCCGGCCAAGGTGACCCGCTCTGCGCTGCAGAACGCCGCGTCGATCGCCGCGCTGTTCCTCACCACCGAGGCCGTCGTGGCCGACAAGCCGGAGAAGGCCGCCGCTGGTGGCGACCCGACCGGTGGCATGGGTGACATGGGCGGCATGGGCTTCTGAGCCCGTCCCGCTAGCGCCACAAGAGGGCCCCTCCTTCGGGAGGGGCCCTCTTTCGCTTCGATGGGGAATTTCCTTCATCAAGGTATGCAGGGAAACGACCGCTTCCCCGGCGGACCTCCGCAGGGGGAGTGATCCTTCGGCTGCATACCTTGACGAAGGAACCGCACGCCGCCCCAGGATCACCGGGCTACGCTCGACGGCATGAGCCCGAAGGCGATGGCGGCGCTGGCGATCTCGGCGGTGCTTCTCGCCGGGTGTGGTGGTGAGCCGGCCGCTGCGCCGTCGTCTCGGGCAGCGAGCCCGACGACCTCGTCGGCACCCGCGACGCCGTCACCGAGCCCGTCGGAGACGCTGCCGCCGGTGACAGACAAGGTCTCTCTCCCGCAGCTGATGCGGGAGGACTTCCCCGGTGGCGAGGTGAAGGTGCTGCGAGAGTCGGGGAGCACGGATGCGTACCGGCGCTTCGAGGTCAGCTATCCGAGCGGCCGGCTGACGATCACCGGGGTGCTCTTCCGGCCGCGGGGTGCGGGGCCGTTCCCTGGCGTCGTCTTCGCGCACGGCCACATCGACACCGACATCTACGTCACCGGCCAGGGCCTGAAGCGCGAGCAGGACCGGCTGGCGCGGGAGGGCTATGTCGTCCTGCACACCGACTACCGCGGCCATGCCGGGTCGTCGCCCATCCCGGAGGGAACCGAGGAGGACGAGAGCCGCCTCGGCTACACCCGCGACACCATCAACGCCGTCCAGGCGATGAAGAGGCTTCCGTACGTCGACCCCGACCGCACCGCGCTGCTCGGCCGCTCGATGGGCGGAGGAGTGGTGATGAACGCGCTCGTCGCCCAGCCGGGGCTGGTGCGGGTCGGGGTGGCGTACGCGTCGGTCTCCTCCGACATCGTCGACAACATCAACCGGTGGGCGGTGCCGTCACGGCCCGACGAGGTGGCCAGGCTCTACCGGCAGTACGGCGATCCCGAGACGGAGCCGGAGTTCTGGGACGGCCTGTCGGCGCGGACGTACTTCGACCGCATCGAGGTCCCGCTCCAGATGCATCACGGGACCAATGACGAGTCCTGCCCGATCAGGTGGGCCTACACCACCCGGGACCTGCTGGAGGGCGCGGGCGTACGCCAGCGGCTGTGGGTCTACCCCGGAGAGCAGCACGCCTTCGGGCCGCAGTGGGATCTCTCGATCCGGCGCGTCATCGGGTTCCTCGATCGTCATCTGGCATGACCTGATCGGACGATGAGAAGAGGCCCAGCGGCCCCATCCTTTTGGGGACTTTCGACACTGTCTCGACAACAGCTCGGTAACGCAACATTGGTGCTCCACACAGTGGCCGACTGCGGGGAAGCGTCTGGATCTGGGGGGCTTTGAAGCCCAAGGGAATATCCGGGTGAGGTTCTGCAGCGGCGGGCGGGGTCAGGGCTCTTCGAAGCCAGGGCCCCGCCTGCGTGTGTCAACGTGCTGGTGCTCAGCGGGGTCCACGGATGGCACCCAGCGATGAGGCATGATGTTGGCATGAGCGAGGGCCAGCGAGCGACAACAGGTCTCAGGCCGCCGCGGTCACCGTGGCGTTGGGTCGCGGCCGTGATCGCCGCCGCGGTCGTGCTCGTCGCCATCGTCGCCTCCTTCGGCCTCCTCAGCTCCGACGACACCGCTGAGGACCCGGAGGCCGCACCTCCCTCGCCGACCGCGACGGTCACCGAGACCGCGCCGGTCCCCTCGTCATCCGCCCCGGCGGAAGGTGCGGGGGCGACCGAGCTGACCGTCGTGGCGGACGCCGCCCGGTGCATCCCGCCGACCTCGAAGTGGCTCTCCCAGAACGCTGCGCTGGCCTTCGAGGGCACCGCGGAGAGCGTGACCGAGACCGAGGCCGTGCTGCGGGTGAAGACGTGGATGTACGCCGACGGCGTCGGTGGCACCGACACCGTCCGGATCATCCGGCCCGCGCCGAGCACGATCCCGATGCCCGAGTTCGAGAAGGGCAAGACCTACCTGGTCGCGGCCAAGGGCGATGCCAAGGTCATCGGCTGTGGCTACAGCGACGTCAAGGCGGCGAAGCTGCAGAAGCTCTACACCGCCGCGTTCAAGTGACGATGATCGCCGGCCTGCTCCTGGCCGCCGGCGCCGGGCGGCGGATGGGGATGCCCAAGGCGCTGGTCGAGGACTGGCTGGTGCGGTCGATCGAGGTGCTGCGCGAGGGCGGCTGCGACGACGTGCTCGTCGTGCTCGGCGCCGCCGCCGACGAGGCCCGAGCACGCCTCCCGGAGGGGCAGCGGGCCGTCGTCGCCGAGGACTGGGACGAAGGGATGGGGGCCTCGCTGCGGGTCGGCCTCGCGGCTCTCGAGCCGGATGCCGAGGCTGCCGTGGTTCATCTCGTCGATCTGCCGGACGTCGGGGCCGATGTGGTGGCCCGAGTGATCGCCGCCGGCTCGACCGGCGGGCTGGCACGAGCGGCGTACGCCGGGGTTCCGGGCCATCCGGTGCTGATCGGGCGCGACCACTGGGCGGGGGTCATCGAGACAGCCGTCGGTGACCAGGGCGCCCGGAGCTACCTGAAGACCCACGACGTACGCCTGGTGGAGTGCGGCGACCTGGCCGGCGGGAACGACGTCGACCGCCGCTGAACGACACTCGTCCGCCCCCTCGTTCGAGGTTGTCCAACCCAGAGCCAACGCTTCGCGTTCTAGGCTCAGGTCATGGACCTGACGCCCCGGGAGATCGCTGACCGCCTGGCGGCGACCGGATACCTGGCCGACCCGGAGCTGGCGACGGTGACCTTCCTCGCGCTGCGGATGCAGCGACCGCTGCTGCTCGAGGGCGAGCCCGGGACCGGGAAGACCGCGCTCGCGGAGGCCGTCGCCGAGGCACTCGACCTGCCGCTGGTGAGGCTGCAGTGCTACGAGGGGATCGACGACACCCAGGCCCTCTACGACTGGGACTTCGCCCGCCAGATCCTCCACCTGCGTGCCCTCGAGGCGGCCGGTGGCGCGGGGGAGGTGGAGGAGGCGGAGAAGTCTCTCTACGACGAGCGTTTCCTGCTCGCCCGCCCGGTGCTGGCCGCGCTGCGCCAGGCCCCGTCGGTGCTGCTCGTCGACGAGGTCGACCGGGCCGACGACGAGTTCGAGGCGTTCCTGCTCGAGGTGCTGTCCACCTACCAGGTGACGATCCCGGAGTTCGGGACCGTCGCGGCGACGGTCCCACCGGTCGTCGTCCTCACCTCCAACCGCACCCGCGAGCTCCACGACGCCCTCAAGCGCCGCTGCCTCTACCACTGGATCGACCACCCGGGCCTGGCCCGCGAGATCGAGATCGTACGCAGCCGGGCCCCCGAGGTCGCCGATGAGCTCGCCCGCCAGGTGGTCACGGTGGTCCAGCAGCTGCGCGGCGCCGAGGGCGCGAACGCGCTGCTCAAGCCCCCGGGCGTCGCCGAGACCCTCGACTGGGCCCGCGCCCTGCACCATCTCGGGGTGGCCGAGATGGACCTGGAGACCGCCGCCGCGACGCTCGGCGCGCTCGTCAAGCATCGTGAGGACGCCGACCGCGTCCGGGCTGCCCTGGACCGGCTGCTGGCATGACGGCACACGAAGGCCCCGAGATCCTGCTCGGCTTCACCCGGGCGCTCAGGGCGGCAGGGGTACAGGTGACCCAGGACCGCGCCCACGGCTTCCTGCAGGCGACCGCGATCGTCGGTGCCGGCGACCCGACCGCCACCTACACCGCCGGACGGGCCACGCTGTGCGCCGGCCCCGACGACCTGCGCCGCTACGACCAGGTCTTCGAGGCCTGGTTCGGGTCGACCGCGACGCTGCCGGGGCCGCAGGGGCCGCCGCGTACGGTCTCGGTCACCTCGACCCTGCCCGAGACCGAGCCGCAGGAAGGCGAAGGAGAGGGCGAGGAGACCGACGACCTCATCAGGGCGCGGGCCAGCGACCTCGAGACCCTGCGCCACCGGGACGTCGCCGGCCTCGACCCGGCCGAGCAGGAGCGGGTCGCCGCGCTGATCGCTCGCCTCCGTCCGCGAGCCCCGCGCCGACGTACGCCGCGCCAGGATCCGTGGCGGCGAGGGCGCGTCGATGCCCATCGCACCCTGCGGGCCAGCCTGCGACACCTCGGCGAGCCGGCCGGCATCCACTACCGCAGGCGTGGGGAGCGGCCGCGCCGTGTCGTGTGGCTGATCGACGTGTCCGGCTCGATGAGCTCTTATGCCGACGTGCTGCTGCGGGTCGCCCACCGGGTGAGCTCGACGACCGGGAACGGGGCGGTGTTCACCATGGGGACCAGGCTCACCAACGTCACCCGCGCGCTGCGTCATCGCGACCCCGACCGCGCGCTCGTCGCGGCCGGCGAGACGGTGCCCGACTGGTCGGGCGGGACCCGGCTCGGTGACGACCTGCAGGCGTTCCTGCGGCGACACCAGGGACTGGCCAGAGGCGCGGTGGTGGTCATCGCGAGCGACGGCTGGGAGCGCGGCGACACCGCACTCCTCGAGGAACAGGTGGCGAGGCTGCACCGCCTCGCACACCGCGTGGTGTGGGCCAACCCACACCGTGGCAAAGTTGGATATGAACCACTGCAGCGAGGCATCGTCGCGGTGCTGCCGCACGTGGACGACTTCGTCGCCGGACATTCCCTGGCGACGTACGAAGATCTGGTGGAGGTGATCGCGCGTGCGTGACGTACTCGACGATCTGATGAAGTGGTGGGACTCCGGCGAGACCGTGGCGGTGGCCACCGTGGTGGCGACGTTCCAGTCGGCTCCCCGGCCGCCGGGCGCCTCGATGCTCGTCGGTCCCGACGAGACCGCGGTCGGCTCGGTCTCCGGCGGCTGTGTCGAGGGTGCGGTCTACGAGGTCGCCCGCGAGGTCGCGGCGACCGGAGCCCCGGAGCTCAACCGCTACGGCTTCTCCGACGACGACGCCTTCGCGGTCGGGCTGACCTGCGGCGGCATCCTCGACGTCTTCGTCGAGAAGGTGTCGAAGGAGACGTTCCCCGAGCTCGGCGAGCTCGCCGAGGACGTACGCAGCGGCAGCCCGGTCGCCCTGGCGACCGTCATCGAGCACCCGGACCCCGAGATCCTCGGGCGCCGCGTCCTCATCCGCCCCGAAGGGGTCAAGGGTTCGCTGGGCAGCGCCCGGATGGACGACGCTGTCCACGACGACGCGCTGGGGCTCCTGGCTCACGGCACCAACCAGACGCTGTCCTACGGGATCGACGGCGAGCGCCGCGGCGAGGGTATGCGGGTCTTCGTCTGGTCCTTCGCGCCCAAGCCCCGGATGCTCGTCTTCGGTGCGATCGACTTCGCCGCCGCCGTCGCTCGCGTCGGTGCGTTCCTCGGCTATCACGTCACCGTCTGCGACGCCCGTCCGGTCTTCGCCACCAACTCCCGCTTCCCCTCGGCCGACGAGGTCGTCGTCGACTGGCCCCACCGCTACCTGGGTGCCGAGGTCGAGGCCGGCCGCATCGACCAGCGCACCGTGATCGCCGTCCTCACCCACGACCCGAAGTTCGACGTACCCCTGCTCGAGGTCGCCCTCCGCCTCCCCGACATCGCCTACGTCGGCGCCATGGGCTCGCGCCGCACCCACGACGACCGCCTCGCCCGCTTGGTCGAAGCCGGCCTCGCCGAGGAGGAGATCGCCCGCCTGAGCAGCCCCATCGGCCTCGACCTCGGTGCCCGTACGCCGGAGGAGACCGCCATCTCCATCGCCGCCGAGATCGTCGCCGGCCGCTGGGGCGGCTCCGGCGAGCGCCTGGCCACCACCACAGGACGGATCCACGAGGACCGTTAGACAGCAGACACTCGGCGCACCTGCGATCGAGCCACGATCTGGCTTGTTACGGTCGAAGGGTGAAGAGAACATGGCAGCTCGGGAATGTTCTGGCCCTCGTCTTTGCCCTGGTGGCCAACTTCCTGACCGGTGCGCAGATTCTCGATCTGCCACCGATCGGCGAGATATCGGACAAGTACGCGACCTACCTGACCCCGGCTGGGTATGCGTTCTCCATCTGGACCCTCATCTATCTGCTGCTGATCGTCTTCGCGGTCTACCAGGCGAGGGACCTGCGTGATCCGCGCGACGACAACCAGATCCCGCAGCTGCTCGGGCCGCTCTTCATCGTCGCCAGCATCTGCAACGGGCTGTGGACCTACGTCTTCGTGAAGGAGTGGGTCGGCCTCTCCGTCGTCGTTCTGCTGGCCCTCACCGCAAGCCTCTATGCCGCGCTGTGGCGCCTCGGGGTAGGCACGACCCGGCCGTCCACCAAGGACTTCCTCATGGTCTGGCTGCCGCTGATGCTCTACACGGGATGGGTGACCGCGGCGAGCATCGTCAACGTCGCCACGTACCTCGACTCGTTGGACGTGACGATCAGCCCGCTGGCCTCGATCGTGGTGATCGCGGTGCTCACCGTCGCACTGCTGGCGCTTCTGCTCAAGCGCAACCTGCGAGAGCTGCTGATTCCCTGCGCCTGGGCGCTGGTCGCGATCGGTGTCCGCCAGATCGAGCTCTCGCAGAGCACGTCGGTGGCGATCGTGGCGCTGGTCTGCGCCGGAATCCTTATCGTCGCGATGCTCGTCCACGCGCTCGCTCGCGGACTGTCGTACGAGCTACCGCACCGAAAGCGCTCCGACCTGACCGTCGGCACGCCGGGCTGAGCAGGAGCTCTACAGCTCCTTCTCGTAGTAGAGCGCCCGCGGCCCGGAGCCGCGGCCCTCGTGGTTGTCGAAGCCGAACTTCTCGTACAGCGCGCGGGCGGACGAGTCGTCCTCGCTGGTCCCCAGATCCATGTACGTCACACCGCGGGCCTTCGCCTCGTCGATGATCGCCTGCAGCAGGATGGTGCCGAGGCCGTGCCCGCGGCGGTCGGGCACGACGTAGAGCTCGGCAAGGTAGGCCTCGAGCTCGTCGGCCGTGGTCTGCAGGCGGAAGCGGGTGATGCCGTGGCCGACCGCGGGGTCCCCGATCAGCATCACGGTCGTGTCGCCGTTCTCGACGAGCCGGCTCAGGTGACGGGCGAGCTCGTCGGCGGACGGGGCGGGGTAGTCGTACTCGGTGTTGAAGTCGACCTGCAGCCTGGCCGCAGTCTCGAAGTCGACCCGGGTCGTGGCGGTGCGCGTGTCCATGCACCCACTGTGACACCGCCGCGGGAGCCGCGATGGGGCGTGGCGCGAGTGGGTACCGCGGAGGGGATCGTGAGGTGGGTCACAGGGTGCTACCTTGGCAGAACCGAGCCTCAGGGCCGAGCTCCGAAGGGGGAGTGATGGTTCGTAGCGATCTGCAGGAGCGCCGCATCAGCGCGGCGCGGGCGTGGACCGCCTTCGTGGAGAGCGGCGATGCCGCCGAGGACTTCGTCAGACCCGAGATCCTGAGCAGCTGGACGCGCTCGGCGACGACCGTCAGGACGGACGTACGCGAGGCGCCGCTGGCGGACGAGGACGAGACGCGCGAGATGTGGCGCGGCTCGCCGCTCCAGGTGGCGGTCGAGCGGGTCGAGGAGGAGCTGCGGTGCACCGCCGACGACGGTGACCTGGTCATCGCGGTCACCGACCCGGACACCCGGGTGCTGTGGACGTACGGCGGCCGGGTGATGCGGCGGAAGGCTGAGTCGGTCAACTTCGTGCCGGGCGGCCGCTGGGACGACGAGAGCGCCGGCACCAACGCGCTCGACCTCGCCAACCGCACCAACGCCCCGACGATGGTCTTCGGCCCCGAGCACTACGCCGAGGTCGTGCACAACTGGGTCTGCTGGGCTGCGCCGCTCCACGATCCGGTCACCGGCAAGCACCTCGGTGTCCTCGACCTCTCCACGACCTGGGACCGCACCCACCCGATCGGCCTGGCCACCGCCCGCGTGATGGCCCGGCTCATCGAGGGTGCGTTGCCGAAGATGCCGACCCAGCGAGGCGGCGACGAGGCGATCGAGCAGCCCGGGCTGGTGCTGACGCTGCTCGGCACCGCCGAGACCTGGCTCGACGGGCAGCGGCTGCTGCTCAACCGTCGCCAGACCGAGATCCTCGCCCTGCTCGCGCTCCACCCCGAGGGCCTCTCCCTGGAGCGGCTGCACGCGATGGTCTACGGCGACCAGGCGGTCACCTTCTCGACGCTCAAGGCTGAGGTCTCCCACCTGCGCCATGCCCTCGGCGGCCAGGTCGCATCCAGGCCCTACCGCCTGCTGATGCCGGTCGTGACCGACGTCGAGCAGGTCCTCGCCCTGATCCGGCACGGCCGGGTGGCCGCTGCCGTGGAGGCGTACGGCGGTGACCTCCTGCCCGGCACCAACAGCCCGGCGCTGGCCGAGATGGCCGAGTACGTCGCGGTCGCGCTGCGCGAGGCGCTGATCGCCGACCCGCAGCCGGATGCAGTGCTCAGCTACAGCGAGCTGGCCCCCTACGACACCGAGGTCGTCGACGTCTGCCTGCGCCGCCTCGGCAGCAGCGCCCACCCCGCGTTGCCCCTGCTCAGGGCACGCCTGGCGGCCAGCCGCTGACCAAGAACGGGTACGCCAACCCAGCAGCCAACCGGAGCCCAACCCTGCGCGTCCTACTGTGATCTGGCCCACACAGTGACGTCTGGCAGGGAGACAACATGGCCCGGATCAGCATGCGCGTCGACGGTATGAAGGTCACCGACGACGTCGAACCGCGAACGCTGCTCGTGCAGTACCTTCGCGAAGGACTCGGCAAGACCGGCACGGTGATCGGTTGCGACACCAGCAACTGCGGCGCCTGCACGGTCCATCTCGACGGTGACTCGGTGAAGTCGTGCAACGTGCTCGCGGTCCAGGCCGACGGGTGCGAGGTGACCACGATCGAGGGCCTCGCCGACACGGTCGAGAGCGACCTCCACCCCGTCCAGGAAGCATTCCGCGAGTGCCACGGGCTGCAGTGCGGATTCTGCACGCCGGGGATGATCATGCAGTCCGTCGACCTGCTCAAGCGCAACCCTCAGCCCAGCGAGGAAGAGATCCGCGAGGGCATCGAGGGCAACCTGTGTCGCTGCACGGGCTACCACAACATCGTCCGCGCGGTGCAGTACGCCAGTGGCCACCTGGCCACCGCCGCCAACCCGCGCGGCGCCACCGAGGAGGTGGACGCGCTGTGACCGCCGTCGACGCTCGTCCGGAGCAGACCAACGAGATCGGCCGCGACCGGCGCCGCAAGGAGGACGCGCGCCTGATCACGGGACGGACCCGCTGGACCGACAACATCAACCTGCCCGGGATGCTGCACCTCGCGATGGTGCGAAGCCCCTTCGCCCACGCCCGGATCACCGGCATCGACACCAGCGCCGCGGAGGACTCCGAGGGCGTGGTGACCGTGCTGGCCGCCAAGGACTTCGACGAGAGCCTCGGCGTCTGCATCAACGCCTGGCCGATCACGCCCGACCAGAAGACGCCGGCCCATCCGCCGATCGCCATCGACCGGGTCACCTTCGCCGGTGAGATCGTCGCGATCGTGGCCGCCCGGTCCGCGGCCGCGGCCCGTGACGCCGCCGAGCTGGTCGAGGTCGACTACGAGGAGCTCCCCGCGGTCGTCTCCCTCGAGGAGGCGGTCAAGGACGAGGTGCTCGCGCACCCCGACCTCGGCACCAACAAGTCCGCCCTGTGGGTCTTCGACAGCGCCCAGGCCGGCACCGGCGGCAACGTCGACGAGGCGATCGCCTCCGCGAAGAGCGACGGCATCGTCATCGAGCGCACCTACCGCCAGCAGCGGCTGATCCCCGCCTTCATGGAGCCCCGCAGCGTGGTGTGCGACCCGACCGGGGAGCAGATCACCGTGTGGAGCGCCACCCAGATCCCGCACATCCTGCGGTTCGCGTTCGCCGCGACCACGGGTGTGCCCGAGTCGAAGATCCGGGTGATCGCCCCCGACGTCGGCGGCGGCTTCGGTGGCAAGCTCCAGCAGACGCCCGAGGAGATGATCGTCTTCGCGATGGCTCGCCGGCTCGGCAAGCCGGTGAAGTACACCGAGACCCGCTCCGAGTCGCTGCTCTCCGCCCACCACGGCCGCGACCAGATCCAAAAGCTGACCCTCTCGGCCACCAAGGACGGCCAGGTCACCGGCCTCAAGGTCGAGCTCGACGCCAACCTGGGGGCGTACGTCGCCATCGTCGGCGGCGGTGTCCCGGTGCTCGGCGCGTTCATGTTCAACGCGATCTACAAGTTCCCGGCCTACCAGTTCAATTGCCAGACGGTGCTCACCAACACCACCTGGACCGACGCCTACCGCGGCGCGGGGCGGCCGGAGGCGACGTACGCCATCGAGCGGCTGATGGACGAGCTGGCCGCCGAGGTCGGGGTCGACCCCCTCGAGATCCGGGAGAAGAACTGGATCAAGCACGAGGAGTTCCCGTTCACGACCATCGCCGGCCTGACCTACGACTCCGGGAACTACGAGGCGGCGACCGCCAAGGCGAAGGAGATGTTCGGCTATGACGCGCTCCGGGCCGAGCAGGCCGAGCGTCGCGCCAACAACGACCCGGTCCAGCTCGGCATCGGCATCTCCACCTTCACCGAGATGTGCGGCCTGGCTCCGTCCCGGGTCCTCGGCAGCCTCGACTACGGCGCCGGCGGCTGGGAGCACGCTCAGGTGCGACTGACGCCGACCGGCAAGGTCGAGGTCATCACCGGTGCCAGCGCGCACGGGCAGGGGCACGAGACCGCGTTCAGCCAGATCGTGGCGGACCGTCTCGGCGTACCCTTCGAGGACGTCGAGGTGCTCCACGGCGACACCCAGATCGCGGCCAAGGGCTACGACACCTACGGGTCCAGGTCGCTGGTCGTGGGTGGCGAGGCGCTGGTGCGGGCCGCCGACAAGGTGCTCGAGAAGGCCAAGCCGATCGCGGCCCACCTGCTCGAGGCGAGCGTCGACGACATGGAGTTCACCGGAGGCAGGTGGACGGTGCGCGGCACCGACCAGGGCATGTCCATCGGCGAGCTGTCCACGGCGGTCTTCGCCGCGCACAACCTGCCCGACGGTGTCGAGGCCAACCTCGACTCCGAGGCCACCTTCGACCCGGAGAACTTCAACTTCCCGCACGGCACCCACCTGTGCGCGATGGAGGTCGACACCGAGACCGGGCAGGTGAAGATGCGGAAGTACGTCTGCTGCGACGACATCGGCAACATCATCAACCCGCTCATCGTCGCAGGTCAGGTGCACGGTGGACTCGTCCAGGGCATTGCCCAGGCGCTGTGGGAGGACGCGGTCTACGACGACGCCGGCACGCTCGTGTCGGGCTCGTTCGTCGACTACCTGCTCCCGACCGCCGCCGACACGATCAGCTTCGAGATCGACCACACCACCTCACCGGCGACCACCAACACGCTCGGCACCAAGGGTGTCGGCGAGGCCGGCACGATCGCCTCCACGCCGGCCGTGGTCAACGCGGTCGTCGACGCCATCCGCCCGCTCGGCATCAACGACATCGAGATGCCGTGTACGCCCGAGCGGGTCTGGCGAGCCATCAACTCTGCTCAGAAGGGAGCCTGAGGATGATTCCCGCATCGTTCGACTACGTCGCCCCGACCACGGTCGAGGAGGCGCTGGCCGCCCTCGCGCAGTACGGCGACGAGGCCAAGATCATCGCCGGCGGGCAGAGCCTGCTGCCGGTGCTGAGGATGCGCCTCAACGCCCCGGAGTGGGTCATCGACCTCGGTCGCATCGACTCCCTCAAGGGCGTACGCGACGAGGGTGCCTCGATCCTGATCGGCGCCATGACGCGCCACTGCGACGTCGCGACCGATCCTCTGGTCGCCGAGCACGCGACCCTGGTCGCCCGTGCCACGGCGACGGTCGCAGACGAGCAGGTACGCCACCGCGGCACGTTCGGTGGCGCGCTCGCCCACGCCGACCCGGCGGGCGACCTCGGAGCCCCGGCCCTGGCCCTGGACGCCGAGTTCGTCATCGCCGGGCCGGCCGGCGAGCGGGTCGTCCCGGGGTCGGAGTTCTTCCAGGGGCTCTTCGAGACGGCCGTCTCCGAGGACGAGCTGCTCGTCGGCGTACGGATCCCGAAGCACACCGGATGGACGGCCCACTACGAGAAGTTCGTCCGGGTCGCCCACCAGTGGCCGATCTGCGCGGTCGGCGCGACCCTCAAGGTCTCCGGTGGCGTGATCGAGGGTGCGGCGATCGGTCTCACCAACATGGGCGCGACCCCGCTGCGGGCCGCCGGCGTCGAAGCCGCCCTGGTCGGCCAGCAGGCCACCGAGGAGGTCGTACGCAACGCCGCGGCCCTGGCCGCGGACGGCGCCGAGCCGCCCTCCGACCTCAACGGTGATGCCGACTACCGGCGTCATCTGGTCATGGTCCTGACCCGGCGCGCCATCACGAAGGCCCTCGGGGGCTGAGGCGTGGACCTGACGCACGAGTTCACGGTTCCGACCTCGGTCGAGGAGACCTGGGACAGCTTCTTGGACATCGGCTCGCTCGCCGAGTGCTTCCCGGGAGCCCAGGTCACCTCGGCCGAGGGCGACACCTTCACCGGCACGGTGAAGGTCAAGCTCGGCCCGATCGCCATGGTCTACGCCGGCTCCGGCACCTTCGTCGAGAAGGACGAGGCCGCCCGCCGCCTGGTGGTCGAGGCCAAGGGACGCGACAAGCGCGGCAACGGCACCGCCGGCGCCAACGCCACCTTGACGATGGCCCCGGAGGGCACCGGTACGAAGGTCGAGATCGTCACCGATCTCGCCGTCACCGGCAAGCCCGCCCAGTTCGGCCGCGGGGTGATGCAGGACGTCTCCGACAAGCTGCTCGGCCAGTTCGTCGCCTGCCTGGAGTCCAAGTCGGCTCCGGCCGCGGAGCCCGCCGCCGCTGAGGAGCCGTCGGGTGAAGCAAGTCCCGAACCTTCGGAGGCTGTCACCCCGGCGGGGGCATCCGCTCCGCGGGCCGCGGAGCCGAAGCACGCTCAGCAGCCCGAGGCGATCGACCTCGGCGCCACGGTCGTACCGGTGCTGATCAAGAACTACGGCAAGAAGATCGCCATCGGGGTAGCCGTGATCGCGGCGGTGGTGATCGGCTACAAGCTCCTGCGAGGTTGAACCCGTCGCGCAAACCGGATACCACCCGCGCAACGCGGATAGCGAGGGCCGTCCGACCTCTCTAGCGTTTCCATGACGCAGACCCCACTGCGAGAGGAAACAGAAAAGTGAAGATCGCGGTCATCGGTGCCGGGTTCGCAGGCGTTGCCTCGGCCAAGGTGCTCACCGAGCTCGGTCATGACGTGACCGTCTACGAGAAGGCCCCGGACATCGGCGGCGTCTGGAGCCGGACCCGTCGCTACCCGGGCCTGACGACGCAGAACAACAAGGACTCCTACACGCTCTCGGACCTGAGGATGCCGAAGGTGTTCCCCGAGTGGCTCAGTGGCGAGCAGGTGCAGAGCTATCTCGAGATGTACGTCGAGAAGTACGAGCTCACCCCGATGATCAAGCTCTCGACCGAGGTGCGGAGTGCCCAGCCGGCTGGAGGGGGCGGCTGGGACATCGTCCTCGCGGGTGCGGACGGCGAGACGACCGAGCACCACGATCATCTGATCGTGGCAAGCGGCGTCTTCTCGGAGCCGTTCGCCCCTGCGTACGACGGGGTCGAGGAGCTGGAGGCCGCCGGCGGCCGGATCCTGGCGGCCAGCGAGCTGCTCGACCTGGAGACCGTCAAGGGCAAGAACGTCGTGGTCGTCGGCTACGGCAAGTCGGCCTGCGACGTGGCCGTCGAGATCGCCAAGGAGGCGGCCTCGACCACCGTCGTCGCGCGCCAGCTGCTGTGGAAGATGCCCCGCAAGATCAAGGGCGTCCTCAACTACAAGGTGCTGCTGCTCACTCGCATGGGGGAGGGACTCTTCCCCTACCAGAGCATCCGCGGGGCCGAGAAGGTCCTGCACGCGGGCGGCTCGAAGATGGCCGGTTCGATGGTCGGCAGCGTCGAGTCGGTCACCAGCAGCCAGCTCAAGCTGAAGAAGCTCGGGCTGCTGCCCAAGGGCCAGTTCACCGACATCGCTCGCTCGACGGTCTCGCTGGCCACCGAGGGCTTCTTCGAGGGCGTCGAGGCCGGGGACATCGCCGTCGAGCGTGACACCGAGATCGCCGCTTTCGTCACCAAGGACGGCAAGCCGTACGCCGAGCTCGCCAACGGGCGCGCGGTGCCCGCCGACGTCGTGGTGACCGCGACCGGCTTCAAGCAGGAGCTGCCGTTCTTCTCCGAGGAGATCCAGGACCAGCTCACCGACGACAACGGCGACTACCAGCTCTACCGTCAGATCCTCCCGCTGGGCGTGAAGGACCTGACCTTCGCCGGCTACAACTCCTCGTTCTTCTCGCCGCTCTCGGCCGAGATGAGCGCCGTCTGGATCGGCTCGCACCTCGGTGGCGGCCACGAGGTCCCGCCGGTGGAGGAGATGGAGGCCCACGTCACCGAGCGGTTGGCCTGGATGCGGGAGCGCACCGACGGCCACCACGCCCGCGGCACCAACATCATCCCGTTCTCGATGCACAACATCGACGAGGTTCTCGGTGACGTCGGCATCGACGTCAGCAAGCGGGTCAAGGCAGTGCAGTGGTTGCTACCCATCAACCCGAAGGCGTACGCCTCCATCACTCCCAGACTCGTGGAGAAGCTGGCAGCGAGGAGCTAGTACGGCGAGATGCCGGTACTCCTGGGTGGGACCGGCATCTCGTTCGGGTCTGGGACCGGACCCAGGCCGGGACTTTTGGCAGTGATTGCGCCGCGTTCGCGTCGACGCGGCGGCGGCTCCGCTACGCTCTTCGGTCAATCGAGCCGCGCGCCAGGAGCCTGCCTTGCCCCGTCCCCTGCTGGGTCGCCACACCGTTGTCGCCACCACTGACGTGGACCAGGCCAGAGAAGCCGTAGCCGAACGGTTCTGTGCTCATTACCTGGCGCTGACCAAGGCTGGTTCCCACCTCGACATGGTGCACAACGCCGCGCCGCTGGGCGAGGACGTGATGCTGAACTACATGCGCTACGGCGACGAGGTGCGGATCACCCCCGGCACCTTCGACGACTTCTACCTGATCCAGCTCCCGCTGGCCGGCACCGCCAAGGTCAAGGTGGGGGAGCAGGTCGTCCTCGCCGACCGCACCCGCGCCTCGATCGGCTCGCCGACCGAGGCGGTCGACATGCTCTGGTCCGACGGCTGCGAGAAGCTTCAGGTCTACATCCGGCGCAGCGCCGTCGAGGAGGCGGCCGCAGGTATCGGCGGCTCCGGGCCGGTGGTCTTCGACCCCACGCTCGACCTCGGCCGGCCCGAGGTGCGCGACTGGCTGAAGATGGTGCGGCTGGCCTACGACAACGTCGAGGCCGGGGGCTCGCTGATGAGCTCGCCGCTGGTGGCCGCCCCCTACGAGCAGGCGCTCATCGGGGGACTGCTGACGGTGCAGGCGAACACGTCCCTGGAGATCGTCTCCGAGAACGTCACGCCCACGATCTCCCGAGCCGTACGCATGGCAGTGGACCTCCTCGAGGCCCACCCCGAGCGCCCGTGGAAGGTCGCCGAGCTGGCTCTGGCGGTCGGAGTCTCCACCCGCACGCTGCAGGAGGCGTTCCAGCGCGACCTCGACACCACCCCGCTGGAGTACTGGCGACGGACCCGGCTCGACCGTGCCTACACCGACCTGCTCACCGCCGACGCCACCGCCACCTCGGTCACCCAGATCGCCGCCCAGTGGGGCTTCTTCCACCTCGGCCGGTTCTCCCAGGCGTACCGGGCGCAGTTCCAGGAGCTCCCGTCTCAGACGCTCATGCGCTGAGGATCACCACTGGGGCTCACCACTGGGACTCACCACTGGGACTCACCACTGGGGCTCGTCGCTGAACCCGCCGTAGTCGTCGAGGTCGGCGTCGTCGCGGCGGTAGTCCTGACCGTCACCGTTGCGCCGGTCGAGCTTGTCCTCCTTCTCGTCCTGGCTCTGGGGCTCCTCGGGCGGGTCTTCCTGCTCGTTGGGCTTGATCCGCACCTTCGGGGTCAGCTTCTCCTTCAGGCGCTCCTCGACGGACTCGCCCTGCTGGGACTGCTCGGGGCCCTGGCCGGCGTCGGTGGGGCAGTCGCCCTCACGCAGGGTGGCCAGCGCCTCCTCGTAGGCCGCCTTCGCTCCGGCTTGGTCGCCGGCGTCCCGGGCGCGGTCGCCGATCGCCTCCTGGGTCAGCGACATGTTGATGCGTACGGTGCACTCGTGGTCCTCGGGCACGCGCTCCAGAGCCTCGCCGTAGTAGGCGATCGCACGGGCGTTCTCGCCGAGGAGGAAGGCCGCGTTGCCGGCGTCGAAGTGGGCGATCCACGGCTGCAGGAAGTTGAGGTCGCGGTTGGCCGAGTAGTGCTCCATCGCGGTCGCGGCGTCGCGTACGTCCCAGGCGTCCCGGCCGCCGCGGTCGTGGTGATCCATCAGGATCACCTTCCCCAGGAAGGCGAGGCCGATCACCACCGGCACGATCCCGGCGAGCAGCAGCGCGCGCCGCACCTGCTCGCGAGGAGTGCGTAGCGGCTGCGGCTCGGTCGAGTCGACAGGTGTCTCGGTGAGGGTCATGCCAACACCTCCTCGGCCTCGTGTGCACGGCGGCGATGGCCCCACAGCTCCCACAGCAAGAGTGCCAGGAGCGGGAAGCCGAAGATCCAGGCCCGGGACGTCTCGCCGCCGGCGGAGGTCTCCTCGGTGAGCATCTCGGAGTCCCAGGTCGAGGCCTCCGTGGTGATCTCCTTGGTCTCCTTCGTCGTGCGGTGAAGCGTCTGAAGACCCATCTGACCTGCGATCTCGCGCAGGTTGGCGAGGTCGATCCGGGAGCGGGCGTCCTGGCCCTCGCCGTTCTTGAGGTAGCCGTCCTGGGGACGTTCGTCGTCCCAGGGCATCCGACCGCCCTCCTCGGTGCCGTAGCCGAGCACCACTCCACCGGCCGAGAGGTCGTCGACCTCGGCGAACGACTGCTGGTCGACGCCCTCGCGGGTGTTCTCGCCGTCGGAGGCGAACACCACGATCCGGCGCCGCTCGGGGAAGCGCTCCTGGTCACGCTCGAGGGCGTCGATGACCACGTCGCGTGGGGCGTCGACCATCGAGCCGGACCCGTCGAAGGCCCGCTCGGCGTAGAGCCCGTCGACCCAGGCATTGAAGGCGGTGGTGTCGTAGGTGAACGGCATCTCGGTGCGGACGACCTCGCCACCGAAGGTGATCGCGCCGAACCGCACCGATGGCAGCGCGGCCGAGAGCGCCTTGAGGTCCTTCTTGAGCTGGGTTATCCGGGCCTCGCCGCCGGGGGCGTCCTCGGCGACCATCGACCGGGTCCGGTCGACCACGACCAGGACGTCGAGGTCGGCCGTACGCATCTCCGCAGGTGCCGCGCCCCAGGTCGGTCGCACCAGGACGACGACGGTGAGCAGGACGATCAGCACGCGGCGTACGAGGGTGAGGATCTGCCATCCCAGAGCGCTCATCGACCCACCTCGCTCCGTGGTGGGGTCTGCTGGGTCGGCTGGGTCTGCTGGGGCCACGCGACAGGCGGGGTCGGCCGGGAGCCCGGGGAGAGCCTTCCGGAGCGGATCAGGGCGTAGACCCACCCGGCGATCAGCATGAGGACCCCGACGACGATCGTGACGATCGGCCAGCCGGGAGCGTCACGGATCTGGTACTTCGGCGGCTCGACGACCTCATCGGCGGAGAGCCGGTCGATGCCGGCCAGGATCGACTCGATCGACCCGTCGTCGCCGAGCAGCGAGAAGGTGCCGCCGGTGTCGGTCATCGCCTTGTCGAAGGTGGCGCGCTTGTCCTCTTGGAAGCTGAGGTCGGCCGAGCCGATGCCGTAGAGCTGGACGTCGCGCTCCTTGGCGAACTCGGTGGCCTCGGGCAACGTGTAGACCGGCGGGCCGCCCTGCGGGTCGTTGTCGGAGGCGACGATGACCGCCCGGCCGCGCTCGGAGTTGGAGAGGTCGAAGCGCTTGACGCAGGAGACGATGCCGTCGCTGATCAAGGAGGCCCGTTCCTTGCCGAGATAGGTCCCGGCGACGTACTCCTGGTCGCCGAGGGCGAAGGCCCGGCCGGCCCGCGCCAGCTCGTCCTGCACCCAGCCGTAGTCGTCGGTGAGCGGGAAGACGGTCACCGCGGCGTCGCTCCACAGGACCAGGCTGACCCGCTCCCCGTTGAGACCGGCGACGAGCTGGGAGTAGGCCTGGGTGACCTGGGTGTCCTCGTCGAACATCGAGGTCGAGGCGTCCAGGCAGAGCACGATGTCGCGGGTGGAGTAGCGGTTCTGGGTGATGTCGGTGGTCTGCGGCCTGGCGATCAGCCAGATGCAGCCGATCACCGCGAGCGCGATCCCCGCGGTCTGCCACCACGACAGCCACCGCTGCTGGGTCGCGAGCTCGCGGAACCGGGGGAGCCGCTTGAGTCGCGCGGTGTGGGCGACGAGCACCGCGTCGGCCGGGCGGCGATGCACCCGGGCGGCGTACACGACGATGGCGGCGATCGCGATGATGGTGAGGATCAGCACGATCGCGCCGAGAACGGGCCATCTCAGGTCCATGTCGTCACCACCTGGCGGGCCCGGCTCAGCGCCTCGGGGAAGCGCTCGGAGGCCTTGCCCTCCTCCTCGGAGGCGAAGGCGGGCGGGTACATCACCTCGACGGCCATCGCCAGCGGGCGCGTGCGGGGGTCGCTGCGTACGGTCGCCTTCAGGTCGGCGAGGACCATCTTGTCGGCCGGGATCTGGCTGACCTCGGCGACGTAGTCGCGCACGGTGCGGCTCAGGTGCTGGTGACCGACCCGCGCCGGGACGTCGCCGCGATGCACCGCCCGCTCGATCCGGTCGATCTCGGCCAGGTGCTCGGCACGGAGGTCACGCGGCTCGGGCACCCAGGGCGTCTCGACCTCGACGACCGGCTTGCGCTTACGGGTCAGCAGGATGACCACGAGGTAGTAGAGCGCCACCGCGGCGAGAAGCGCGAGCGCGAGCACCAGCCACCAGCCCGAGTGCGCCAGCGGCTGCTGGAACTCCTCGGGGACGCTACCGGCGCGCATGGCGGTGCCTCTCCAGGAGATGGAAGACCGCGCCGATGGCGGTGGTGTCGTCGCGGACGCGCTGGTAGGCGATGCCCAGGCGGTCCAGGGTGCCGCGCAGGCCGTGCTCCTCGGCGGCGGCCAGCTCGGCGTACTGGGCCTGGAGGACCGCGTCGCCGGTGAGCCACCCGGGCAGGGCGGAGACGGTGTCGACGTCGACGGTCGGCGCGCCGCCGGCCACGGCGGTGGTGGGGTCGAGGTCGTCGATCCCAGCGACCAGGACCTCGTGCTGGACGGTGAGTCGGCGCAGGACCGCGGCCATCTCGTCACTGACCGAGTGCTCGTCGGTGACGACGAGCAGGATCGCCCGGCGGCGTACGTTGGTGGCGATGTGGCGCAGGACCGCGACGATGTCGGCCTCGGCGGAATCGGGGGTGATCGCGTCGTGGGCCTGCCCCAGCGCCCGCTCGAGCGCGACCTCGGTGTCGGCGGGCTTGGTGAGCTTCTGGGTCTCGGAGTCGCCGTAGGCGACCGCGACCTTGTCGCCGTGGCGCACGCCCAGCCAGCCGACCAGACCGGCGGTGAAGATCGCCAGCTCGCGCTTGGTCGTGGTGCCGGTCGCCTGGGCCGCCATGCTCCGGCCGGTGGAGATCGCCAGCAGCACCAGATGCTGGCGCTCGGCGGTGAACCGCTTGACCAGCAGGCTCCGGGACCGAGCCGTCGCCTTCCAGTCGATGTCCTTCACGTCGTCGCCGGGGACGTACTCCCGCAGGTCGTGGAAGTCCATGCTGCGGCCGGTCTGGAGGCTGGCGTACTCCCCGTCGAGCAGTCCCACGACCTTACGGTGGGCATGGATCATCAACCGCGTGCGGATCCGGGGAAGGTACGTCGCCATTCTGTGCCTGATTTCCTGGCGCCACTCAGGGGCTCGGGACAGCGCGGACCAGCGCGTCGACCAGCATCTCGGGCTGGACCTTCTCGGCCAGCGCCTCGAAGCTGAGGTGGAGCCGGTGACGCAGGATGCTGTGGCGCAGCTCGCGCACGTCCTCGGGAGTCACGTAGGAGCGGCCGAGCAGCAGCGCCGCCGCTCGCGACGCCTGCAGGAACGCGATCGAAGCACGCGGGGACGCGCCGATCTCGACGTAGGAACCCGTCTCCGGCCCGAGGAGCTGGCGGGCGTTGCGGGTGGCCTGGACGAGGGCGACGATGTAGCGCTTGATCGCCGGGTCGACGTAGACGCGCTTGGTCAGCTCCTGCAGCCAGATCACGTCGTCGGGGTCGGCGACCGGGCGGGTCTCCTCGTGGTCAGGGCCGAGCGTGCCGGCCTCGATGCGCTCCAGGACGACGAGCTCCTCGCCTTCGCTGGGGTAGTTGACGATCTCCTTGAGCAGGAACCGGTCCATCTGCGCGTGAGGCAGGACGTAGGTGCCCTCCTCCTCGATCGGGTTCTGCGTGGCGAGCACCATGAACGGGCGCGGCAGCGGGTGGATGTGGCCGGCGATCGACGTCTGGCGCTCCTGCATCGCCTCGAGCATGGCGCTCTGGGTCTTGGCGGAGGAGCGGTTGATCTCGTCGAGCAGCACGAAGTTGGCGTGCACCGGGCCGAGCTGGGTCTCGAACGCGTGGTTGCGCTGGTCGTAGACCTGGGTGCCGATGATGTCGCTGGGCAGCAGGTCGGGGGTGCACTGGATCCGGGAGAACTGCGCCTTGACGGTCTGGCTCAGCGTGCTCGCGGCAAGCGTCTTGGCCAGGCCGGGCACGCTCTCGAGCAGCACGTGACCCTCGGAGAGGAGCGCGATCAGCAGCGCCGTCCGGAGCCGCTCCTGGCCGACCACACGGCTGCTGAAGGCGGTGCTGACCCGCCCGACGATCTCCTTCGCCCTGGCGATCTCTTCAGCGGACGGCGGGGCGAGGGTTGGTGCGGTGGTGGTCAAGGCGGCTCCAGGGGCGTCGGCTGTCGGTCCCATCCTTTCCTACCAGCGTACGGAACGCATCTGGGGGCCGCCTCAGAACACGTTGCGGGGCCGGAACTGGACCGAGATCCGGGGGCCGGCCGAGGAGACCTTCGGGATGGCGTGCTCCCAGGTGCGCTGGCAGGAGCCGCCCATGACGACGAGGTCGCCGTGCCCCATCTCGATGCTCATGCCCTTGCCGCCTCGCCCTCCGTGGGGGCGGAGGGCGAGGCGGCGGGGGTCGCCGACGGAGACGATCGCGACCATCGTGTCGTCGGTGCGGCCCTTGCCGATCTTGTCGCCGTGCCAGGCGACCGAGTCATGGCCGTTGCGGTAGTAGCAGCAGCCTGCCGTCACGAACGGCTCACCCAGCTCTGGCAGGTAGTGGGCGGTGAGGCGGCCGCGCGCCTCGGCGAGACGGGGGTGGGGCAGCGGGTCGCCCTGCAGGTAGGTGTGCAGGAGTCTCGGCACGTCGACCATCCGGTCGTACATCTGCCGGCGCTCCTCGTGCCACGGGACGTCGTTGACCAGGGCCGCGAAGACGTCGTCGGGATCGGGCAGCCAGCCGCGGGCGATGTCCACCCAGGCTCCGCGGTCCAGATGGGTCCGCTCGTAGGCCGTCTCGGTGGTCTCGTCGTCGGTAGGGGCGAAGAGTGTTCCCTGGAAGTCCACCGTCGTAGCGTACCTCGTGATCGAACACTTGTTCTAGTGAAATCCGGCCGTCTTATTTCGTTGCAGAAGGTCTGCCTCATCTCGTTGCAATGTCACAACTTGACCAAATTCGGGACGTACGCGAGGTGTACACCTACGCTCTGGTCATGGTCCGGTCGGTCGAGGGTGAGCGGTCGCTCAAGCACGTCCAGATCAGGGAGTACGTCCGGGAGCTGGTCGTCGGCGAGAGCCCAGGCGCCTCCGCGCCCTCGGAGCGTGAGCTGGTCCAGAAGTTCAGCGTCGCCCGGGCCACCGTGCGGCAGGCGCTCGACGCGCTCGTCGCCGACGGTCTGCTGGTCCGGATCCCGGGCCGGGGCACCTTCGTCGCGCGCCCGCCGCGGGCGGCGAGCCCGGTGCTCGGGTTCAGCGAGGAGATGGCACGCCGGGGCATGCAGGCATCGTCGGAGACGCTGCTGCTCGGCCGGGAGAAGGCCGGACCCACCATCGCCCGCGCGCTGGGCATCAAGGAGGGCGCGGCCGTCGTCCACTGGCGGCGCCTACGTCGTGGCGACGGGGTGCCGATCTGCATCGAGGACGTCTACCTCGACGAGGCGATCGTGCCCGGGATGCTCGAGCGCACCGCGCCGACCAGTCTCTACGCCGAGCTGGCCACTCGGCAGATGCGACCCTCGTGGGTCGACGACACCTTCCGCGCCGACGTGGCCAACATCGAGGAGGCCACCTTGCTCGGCCTCTCGGTCGGTGTCCCGGTGCTCCGTCGGCAGCGGAAGTCGGTCGCGGGGGACCGCTACGTCGAGGTGTGCCGCTCGGTCTACCGTGCCGACCGCTATGCGCTGCACCTGCAGCTCGGCCCGTCCTGACGTTCCCGGGCCGGTCAGAGGGCACCGAGCGGCGCGACCGCGTCGCCGCTCTCCTCGCAGACCCAGATCGGGTCCGGACCTCCCAGGTCGGGAGTGATGTGGAGCGAGTGCACCGGCGACTCGGGCGGGCATGAGGTGCACACCGGCCAGCGCGCGGCGGCCTCGCCGTCGAAGAGCAGGTCCTGCACGTCCTGGGCGACCAGGCCGGCGACGTACGCCTTGCCCTCCGGCCACTGCTCCACCCACCAGCCGCGCTCGGTCATCGCGTCCTCGAGGGCGGAGACGGCGGCCGCACCGGCGAGTCCGCGGGCATCGAGGTCATGGAGCACCCTCGCCCGAGCCTCGAACAGCACTGTCGTGTTCATCACGAACCATTCTTGCCGACCGGTCAAGGCGGCGACACCAGGAAGGAACTGGGGCATGAGGTAAGAATGCCCCGTGATCCTCATCGACCCGCCGAACGTACCCAGTCGCGGCCGGATGTGGTCTCACCTCGCCAGCGACACCTCCTACGAGGAGCTGCACGCCTTCGCGAGTCGGCTGGGCATCCCGCCCCGAGGCTTCGACCGGGACCACTACGACGTGCCTGCCGAGGCCTACGACGACATGGTCGCGGCGGGTGCCGTCGAGGTCACCTCTCGGGTCCTGGTCTCCGCTCTCCTTGCCGCCGGCCTGCGCCGTCGCAAACCCCGATAGCCGAGGCGTCACGTACGTCGGCCGAGGTGGCATCGCGGTGACGTGTCGGCCTGCGGGAGCGACTACTCGGCCGGCGCGGGCGACTTCTCGCCCGGCGGGAGCGACGCCTCGGCCGGGGTGGACATCCGTCGGGTGGTGAGCCAGATGGCCGCCGCGATCAGCAGGCCGAGGCCGCCGCCGAGGACGAAGCCGCCCTGCCAGCCGATCAGGTCGATGGCGAAGCCGGCGGTGGGGGCGCCGACGGCGCTGCCGAGCGTGATGGCAGAGCCGTGCCAGCCCATCACCTCGCCGCGTACGGTCGAGGGGACGCTGCTGGTGATCGCCTCGAGCGCGGCGGTCAGGGTCGGGGCGCAGAAGAAGCCGCTGAGCAGGAGCAGCACGGTGAACGAGATGGGGTCCCAGGCGAACGCGGTCAGCACCGTCGTCGCGCCCAGCAGGACGAGCATCACCGCGGTCGAGGGGTGGCTGTTGAGGGCGCCGTAGATGAGCGCGCCGAGCAGCGAGCCGAGCGCCCACATCGCCATGACGAGCCCGAGCAGGGCGGTGCGGTCGAAGTCGCGCATCGCGGCCACGGTGCCGAGGTCCTCGGCGATGAGGATGAGCGAGGCGGTGAACGTGCCGGCGAGCAGGAGTACGACGCCCGGGTTCACCCACGAGGGGAGGCCGAAGCGGCGCCTCGGCGAGCCGGCGTCACTGCGGACGGCGTCGCTCGGGAGGGTCGGCTCGCCCTCGGTGATCATCGGGTTGAACAGCCACAGCACGACCGCTGCGGCGATGCCGAGCCACTGGATCAGCAGCAACGCCCAGGAGGTGCCGAAGTAGCTGGCGCCCAGGACGCCGATGACCGGACCGACCATGAACCCGAGCTCGGTCATGATCGCGTCGGCGCTGAGCGCGGCGGTGCGCTGCCCGGGCCCGACCGAGCGGAGCATCACCTGGCGCACGATCGAGAACGACGGGACGGTCAAGAGACCCGCGATGGCGACCAGTGCGAGCAGCGGCAGGTAGCCGACCCAGGGGGCGATCGACCAGGCGATGGGGAGAACGGCCAGCGGCAGCAGAAGCGTACGTCGCAGGCCGAGGCGGTCGAGGAGCCGACCGAGCCAGGGCGCGGAGATCGCCATCGCGATCGCGAGGACCGTCGAGACGAGTCCGGCCTCGGCGTAGGAGCGGTCCAGCGGGCCGACCACGTGAAGGGTCACGATGACTGCCGAGGCGGGCATCGGAATTCGCAGGAACAGACCCAGCACGAGGATGCGGCGTACGTCGGGAAGCCGCCACAGGTCGGCGTAGGTCTGGAAGCTCACCACGAGATTCTGTCACCGGTGAGCGGTGCTTCACTAATCGTTATTGGTCAGATGACAGGTATGTGGTCAGGGTCTCCATCTCGGCCGAGATGTTGGCCCGTGCGGCGGCCTCCCAGCTGATCCTGGCGAAGGGTGTCGAGAAGAGCGACTCCTTCTCCAGCAGCCGCTCCAGGACCTGGGCGCGACCGGCGCGGAACTCCTCGTCGGACAGGTGCTGATACTCCTCGCGGACGGTCGCGGCGTACTCCGCATAGCGCTCCGCCGGCGCGGCGAGGATCGCCAGGTCGGCGTCGCAGAGCACCCGGCCGCTGCGGTCATCGGGCGCAGGGTCGTGGGTCTCGGTCAGCCGCACCAGCCGGACCACCTCGGCGACCGCGTCGACATCCAGGTGGGCGGCCAGCGCGTCCTCGGCCCAGGTGGCCGAACGCTCCTCGGCGTCCCGCTCGCCGTCGTAGACGGAGTCGTGGAAGAACGCCGCCAGGGTGACCGTCAGCGGGTCGAAGCGCTCTCCCTCCGCCCGCAGCTCCTCGATCCGGTCCAGCACCTCGGTGAGGTGCCGGCGGTCGTGATAGCGGCGGGTCGGGTCGTCGTACGCTGCCAGGACATCACCGAGAAGGTCGGTCGCCGCTGGCAGCGGCCAATGTTGCGGGAGCTCCATGAGCCAGAACGCTAGCGTCAGGCGTGGTAGGCGCGCACCCACCTGGTGTGCGGGTTGGCCGTGATCTTCTCGAGCGTCGTCGCAGGTACGTCGGTCACGTCGGTGACCACGAAGCCGGTCTCGCCGGCGGTGGCGAGGTATTGGCCGGTCACGTTGACGCCCTCGGCGGCGAGCAGGGCGTTGAGCTCGGCGAGCACACCCGGAACGCTGTCGTGCAGCAGCGCGAGGCGCGCACCCGCGGCCAGCGGCGGCGGCTGGACCGCGGGGAGATTGACGCTCAGCGCGGTCGACCCGGAGCCGACGAAGTCGCGCAGCTTGCCGGAGACGAACCAGCCGATCTCCTCCTGGGCCTCCTGCGTCGAGCCGCCGACGTGCGGGGTCAGGATGACGTTGTCGAGGCCCTGCAGCGGGCTCTCGAAGGCGTCGCCCTGGGCCTTCGGCTCGATCGGGAAGACGTCGAGCGCGGCGCCGGCGATGTGGCCGGACTCGATGTGCTTGCGCAGCGCGTCGTTGTCGACCAGGAAGCCGCGCGCGGCGTTGATGAACAGCGAGCGCGGCTTCATCTTCGCGAACTCCTCCTCGCCGAACATGCCCAGGTTGCCCGGGCGTCCGTCGATGTGGATGGAGACCACGTCGGCCTCGGCCAGGAGCGCGTCGAGGGACTTCATCCGGCGCGCGTTGCCGTGGGCCAGCCGGTCGGCGATGTCGTAGAAGATGACGTAGAACCCCAGCGCCTCGGCGACGTTGGACAGCTGGGTGCCGATGTTGCCGTAGCCGATGATGCCGAGCGTGCGGCCGCGGACCTCGTGGGAGCCCTTCGCGGACTTGTCCCAGACGCCGGCGTGCATCTTCTCGGTCTTCTCCGGCAGCCTTCGGGCCAGGGAGATGATGTAGCCGATGACCAGCTCGACGACCGAGCGGGTGTTGGAGTACGGGGCGTTGAAGACGGCCACGCCGCGCTCGGCGGCTGCGGCCAGGTCGACCTGGTTGGTGCCGATGCAGAAGCAGCCGATCGCCTTGAGGTCGGTGGCCGCGTCCAGGACCCGCGGGGTGATGTGGGTGTTGGATCGGATGCCGAGCAGCGTCACGCCCGGAAGGTCGGCCACCAGCTCGTCCTCGGAGAGGGACTTGCTGCGCAGCTCGACCTCGAAGCCGGCCTTCTCGAGGTTCTCGACAGCGACGGGATGGATGTTCTCCAGGAGCAGCGCCTTCATGGCTCAAGGGTAAGACTCCGGACGTACGCCTCCTCAATCCTGCCCGAGGGCCGGACGTCAGCTCGCGGAGGTCCTCAGGACCAGTAGATGACGACCCCGTCGCCGATGTTCACCTGGTCGTAGAGCGAGGTGATGGCGGCGTAGTCGCGTACGTTCACGCAGCCGTGGGAGGCGCCGTTGTAGCCGTTGGCGGCGAAGTCGGGGGAGTAGTGGACCGCCTGGCCGCCGGAGAAGAACATCGCGAACGGCATCGGGGTCTTGTAGATCGAGGAGACGTGGTCGCGGCTCTTGGCGAAGACCGAGAACCGACCCTCCCGGGTGGGCAGCTCCTGCGAGCCGAACCGGACCTCGACGCTCGTCTGGACGGTGCCGCCGACGACCCAGCGCAGCACCGAGGTCGACTTGTCGATGCACATCACCCGGCCGGTCAGGCAGCGCGGGTCGAGCTTGCCGGCGGGCACCGGCGGCGGCGCGTCGGTCAGCTCGGCCTCGGTCGGCTCGCGGGTCATCGCGTGCAGCCGGTCGAGCGTGGTCTGGTCCACGAAGCCGGTGACCGCGATGCCGCGCTTGGCCTGGAAACCGGAGACTGCCTCGGTGGTGACATTGCCGTAGAACCCGGTCACGCCCGCGTTGAACCAGCCGATCTGCTTCAGGCGCGCCTGCAGGTCACGTACGTCGTCACCGCTGTCACCCTTGCCGAAGAGCCGCGGGCCCGAGGTCGGGGACGGCTTCGGCTCGGGCTTCGGCCTCGCGCTGGGCGATGGGGTCGGCGTGGCGCTCGGCGATGCCGAGGGGCTTGCGGAGGAGGAGCCCGCGGCCGGCGAGGCTGTCGCCTCGGGCGCAGGCGCGGCGTCCGGTTCCACGGCGCAGGCCGCGAACGTCGTTGCCAGGAGGGCGGCGAGCGCCCCGGCGATCATTCCCCGCATGACCATCTTCATCGCCTCGCTTCGGACCAGGGCCCTCGAGATTGAATCGGGCTGACGACATACTGATGTCCGAACCGGGTCCTCCGGTTGCATTTCTGCGGGAAATGTCCCGGATGGTGGGACGATCTCTCAGCGATAGGGCTGCCGGAAGCGGCTGAACCAGCGGCGCAGGGTCCGCTTCAGCCGCTGTCGCGAGGTGTTGCACTCCACCAGCGGCAGGGCGAGACCGGCCCGGTCGGCGTCGGCCAGCTCACGCAGCAGGATCTCCGCGGCCACCCGAGTGTCGTCACCCGCGTCGTGGGCCTTCAGCTGCTCGACCGCGTAGTAGGCCGCAATGGTGGCCAGTGACTTGTCCGGCACCTCCAGCGCGAGCGCCTTCGCGAACCGCATCGTGCACAGCCACTCCAGGACCTCGAGGCGCACGCCGGCACGGTCCGACTCCACGGCCACGAACGTCCAGTCGAACGGGGCGTTGTGGGCCACGAAGACCCGGCCGGCGAGGCGCTGGGCGATCGTGGCGGCGACGTCCCGGAAGGCTGGGGCGCCGGCGAGGTCGGCACTGGTCAGGCCGTGGACCTCGACCGGGCCCGGGTCGACGCCGGCGCCGGGATTGACCAGCGTCTCCCATTCCGACTCGGCGGTGCCGTCGGCGGCGATCTGGCGGATCGCCACCTGGATCACGCGGTCGCGGTAGGGGTCGAGCCCGGTCGTCTCGACGTCCAGGACCGCGTAGCCCTGTCGATGGCGCCGGGCTTCGCTTCGGCCGCGTGAATCGGTGGTGGTCACAAGGCTGACCGTATCGGTGAGCACCGACAGTCCCGGCCCGGTGTCCCTGCGGGCGGAGCTAGCCCGACACCACGCCCAGAGCCACGATGCCGACGATGAAGAGCAGCAGGACGGCCATCAGGAGGACGAATCCGAGGACTCCTGGCTTGCGCTGCTTCTCGTGGCCGATGGCACCCTTGCTGAACCCGGTCAGTGGCGTGGCGTAGAAGACCGGAACGGTCTGGCCCTCAGCGACGTCGAAGCTCAGCGACGCCTTGCCGAACTTCCAGGTCCACTGGGCGTACATCTCGACGTTCCAGTGTCCCGGTGGCACGGGGAAGACGTTCCGGCCGTACTGCGTCGGCATCTGGTGACCGTTGAGCAGCACCGTCGGCACGATCATGTTCGAGGTCATGTGGCTGCCCTGGATGGTCAGGTCGATCCACCCCGCGGGCGGGTGTCCGGGCACTTGCTGGCCCGACTGTTCCGGCATCGTCATGCGGCGAATCATGCCCGATCCGCACAGTCAGATGTCGACGCTCCCGCCGTCCCGCCAGTAGAAGCCGCCCTCGCGCATCATGAACCCCTCCTCGTGGAGGTAGCGGCGCAGCGCGGCGACGTCCTCGTGGAACCGCCCGAGGATCTCGTTGACCTCGCGCTCGGGGTAGACCTTCCCGAGCTCGAAGGACTGCGCGAGCTCGTTGAGCACCACCAGCTTCTTGACGTGCTTGGACGGGATCGTCAGCAGCCGCCCGTCCTTGCCGAAGAACCGTCTCAGGGTCTCGGCGTCGTCGGGTCGGGGCTGCCAGGTCGCGCGGGTCATCCCTCCATCGTGGTCGACGCGGCCGGGCGATGCGACTGGTTTGTCCGGCCGGACCTCCGCCTCCGGGCGCGGGCGACGAGGTCGTGGGCGGCGGGCTCCCAGGTGGCGTACTCGAACTCGAAGCCCGCATCCAGCAGCCGGCCCGGTACGACCCGGCGGCTCTTGAGGAGCAGCTCGGTGTCCGAGCGCATCGCCCAGGCGCCGATCTCCGCCATCCAAGCGGTCGCGGGCAGCCCGAACGGCATCCCGGCCTCGGCGCGCAGCGCACGCATCAGGTCGCGTTGGGGCAGTGGGTCCCGGTGCTGCCGTGTTCACCGGCCCGGAGATGTCGTGGCGTTCGATGAGCAGGTCGCAGGCGCGTACGAAGTCCGCCTCGTGGATCCAGGAGACGAACTGCCTGCCTCCGGCGACCGGCCCACCGAGGCCGAGTCGGGCCATGGCGAGGAGTACGTCGAGGACACCGCCCTGGTCAGGGCTCATCACCATCGCCGAGCGGAGCGCGACCTTGCGGGTGCCGGGGGTGTCCGCGGCGGCCTGCTCGGCCTCCCATCGCTTGGCGATCCGCGTCGAGAACTCCCAGTAGGCCGGTACGCCCGGCTCCTCGCCGCCGATGATTCCGGTGGCCTCGTCGTTGGGTGCGTCGAAGCGGTGGGCGTAGATCGTCGCGGTGCTCATCTGGAGCCAGACGGGCGGCGGCGCGGCCGCCCTCCTGATCGCCTCCCCGACCACGCGGGTCGACTCGACCCGCGAGTCCATCATCTGCTTCAGGTTGGCGTCGGTGTAGCGGCAGTTGACCGTCCGTCCCGCGAGGTTCACCACCGCATCCGCGCCGTCGATCTCGTCCGCCCAGGGACCGATCGTTCGGCCGTCCCAGGCGAGATGACGTACGCCGGGTTCCAGCTGCTCGGGACGGCGGGAGAGCACCACGACCTCATGGCCGCGCGCGCTCCAGGCACGCCGCAGGATGCCTCCGACCTGGCCGGTCCCTCCGGGGATGAGGATCTTCATGGGAACGACCATATGACCTATTTGAGCGGTCGCTCAAGGGATGCGCTACCTTGAATTTGAGCAATCGCTCAAATGGCTTGAAGGAGGCGTACGTGGCTGGTGGGGTGTGTGCTCTGTTCTGGGCCTTTCTTCGGGGATGGTTCTTCGGAGTCGTGCTCGGGTTGGTGATGGGTGGCTCGGTCGGGATGCTGCTGGTCCCGGTGCTCGGCCCGGTCTTCGGCGGAGTGACCGGAGCCGTTATGGGGGCGATGACCGGGCTGCCCTTCGCGGTTCTGATGGCTCCGGTGTCGCTGTTTCCGCCCTCGTCGTTCGCTGACCGAGCCTGGCCGGCGATCGTTGCCGCGGGACTGTCGTTCGTGCTGTTCAGTGAGGTCATGTTCTCGGGGGCGAACCTGGATGTCGCGGAGGATCTCGCCATCTTCGTCGGCATGGCTGCCGCAGCCGGACTGATCGCGGGAATCTTCGGTCGCGCGATCACCCGACGCGCGCGGATCCGGGCGCTGCGTACGCCTGAGAACTCCGTCTACTTTGCGTTGGCGGGAACGCTGGTGTCGACTGCTCGATTCGTGACGCTGGAAGGATCGGTCGATGCCGGGCCGTGGATCGCCTTGCTGTGCGTGGTCGTAGGCTTCGTCAGCGGCGGCATACTCGGTCTCGTCCTGATCGGCTACAACCTGCTCGTCACCAAGGAGCCCGCCGCAGAATGAACCCCACCAAGGCCAAGCTGATGCTGGCGGTGACCGACCTGCTCAAGGAGGACGGGATCGCGGGACTCTCGGCGCGGGCGATCGCCGCTCGGGCGGAGGTCAACCAGGCGCTGGTCTTCTACCACTTCGGCACGGTCATGGACCTGGTCGACCAGGCGTGCCGGGCGGCGACGGACGAGGCGGCGGCGTCCTACCGCGACGAGCTCGCCGAGGTGACCTCGCTGAGCGAGCTGCTGGAGCTCGGTCGGGGGCTCCACGAGCGGGAGCGGGCCGCCGGCAACATCACGGTGATGGCTCAGCTCCTGGCCGGTGCGCAGCGGGACAAGACGCTGGCCGAGACAGCGCGCTACGCGTTGGGCCGGTGGAACGACGAGGTCGAGGCCGCGGTCGCTCGTGCTCTGGAGGGCAGTCCGGTCGAAAGTGTGGTCGACGCGCCTGGGCTGTCGCGCGCGATCAGCTCGGCATTCATCGGCCTGCTCATGTACGACGGCGTCGACCGCCCCGGCGCCGAGTCGGCCTTCGCGTCGCTCGAGCAGCTCGGGGCGCTCGTCGAGGTCATCGAGGATCTCGGGCCTGCGGCTCGGCTCGTCCTTCGCGCTCGGCTCAAAGGCCGCGGCTAGAACCATCTATGTGCGTCGGGTGAAGCGGATGTCGCCGTTGGGGAGTCGTTCGTGGAGGTAGGCGTCGTCGTGGGCGCGGTGGTGGTGATGGGAGCAGAGCAGGGCAGCGTTGTCGAGGTCGGTAACACCGCCTTGGGCCCAGGCGATCCAGTGGTGGGCTTCGGCCCAGGTGCCGGGGATGTCGCAGCCCTCGGCTTCGCAGGTTGCTGACCTGAGCAGGAGGGCGCGGCGTTGGGCGGCGGTGAAGAAGCGTTCCTTGCGGCCGAGGTCGAGGACCTCGGAGGCGCCGCCGAGGACGGCCGGGATGATGTTGGCGGTGCAGGCCAGGCGGCGTGCCTCGGCGGCGGTGATCGGGGACCCGCCGAGGATCTGGGCGATGCCGGCCTCCTTGCGGAGCTGATCCAGGTCGATGGTCACGATCACAGTGGTCGCGTCCCCGCCGTGGATCGGCAGGCGGGCCGGGTCGAGGGTCTCCAGCAGCTGGCACAACGCGCGTCCCAGGCGGCGGTCGTAGGGCAGGTACTCGCCGGTCTCGGTGCGGACACCGTCATCGCGCCGCGGTGAGGCGAAGGCCTCGAGGTTGGTGGCCAGCCGGTCCGCGGCCGCATCCGGGACCACCGCCGCGATCCGGGTGGTGCCATCCCCCAGACGCCGCATCGCCAGGCGGGTCTTCTTCCTCGCGTGGGCTTCCTCGGCGGCGAGGCGTCGGGCTTCTTCGGCCTCGGCGATCTCGGGGGCGATGACGTCGAGGATCCGGCGCCCCAGACGACGCAACTGGGTGGGGTCGAACCGGGTCGCGTAGGCGACCAGCGCTTCTTCGGCCTTGGTCTTGATCTCGGGATCGAGATCGGCGGGGAGGTCGTCGAGGGCATTCACGATGACGTGGGCCTGGGCCGGGTTGCAGTCCCCGGCCCGCATCGCGGCCGCGACCAGTGCGTAGGAGCGGTCGAG
>NZ_FNFN01000004.1 GCF_900101045.1 Nocardioides sp. YR527
ATCGTGATGACCGCCGACTCCCTCACCAACGACGCCGACCAGCCCGCCGTGGTCGAGGGCTACGGACCCGTCCCCGCCGCCTGGGCCCGCGACGCGCTCACCGATGCCGAGGTGTTCGTCCGGCGTCTGTTCGCCGACCCGGCCGGGCAACTGGTCGCCATGGAGTCGAAGTCGAGGAAGGCACCCGACGGACTGGCCGAGTTCATCACCACCCGTGACGGCGGGATCTGTCGCACCAACGGCTGTGATGCCCCGATCCGCAACATCGACCACATCGAACGCCATGCCGACGGTGGCGAAACCAGCGCCCAGAACCTGCAGGGCCTGTGCGAAAGGTGCAACCAAGCCAAGGAAGCCCTCGGCTGGCAGGCCAGACCAGGACCCGACGGCAGCATCACCACCGTCACACCCACGGGCCACACCTATACGAGCCCGCCACCAGACACCTGGGCACAATCCCCACCACCCCTGTCCCGGGCAGAGTTCGGGCTGCGTGACCTGCTGCTCGACTACGAGGCCGCGGCCTGAGCGAGCGCTCAGAGCTCGTCGGCGACGTCCTCTCCGGAGGCGGGGTCGTAGAGGTAGACCTGTTCACCCGCACGGGGGTCGCGGGCGGAGAGCACGTGGAAGGTGGGGGAGGCCGGGTCGGCGAGGTCGACGACGCTCGCGCCGGCACCGAGCACGCCGCGTACGAGATGTGGGGGAGCGGTGGTGTCGATGCGGGTGACGATGCCGGGGGTCACCCAGACGGGTACGCCGGCGAGGAATCCGCTGACCTGGAAGTGCAGGTGTCCGGTGAGGATGGCGCGTACGTCGCTGCTGCGCACCACTCGGCCGAGGGCGGAGATGTTTCGGAGGACGACATCGGCGACGTAGGGGAGCGAGGCGAGATGGAGGGGCGGATGGTGGAGGACGAGAACGGTTCCGTCGCGTGTCGGAGTGGCCAGCTCGTTCGTGAGGCAGGCCAGCTGGTGCTCGTCGAGGAAGCCGTGGGTCTTGCCGGGGACCAGGCTGTCGATGGTGATGACCCTGAGGTCGCCCAGGAAGCTGACCGCCGCGCACAGGTCCGAGTCCGGGTCCAGCAGGCGACCGCGGTCGCTCCCGTCCGGGTCCCGGTGTCCGCTGCCGAGCACCTCGCGGAACGGGCCGCGGGCATCGTGGTTGCCCGTCGAGTAGAGGTGGGGGATGCCGCGCTCGGCCGCGAACGCGCCCACCCGCTCCAGCACCGCGCCGCATCCGGCGGCCGAGCCATCGTCGGCGATGTCACCGCTGACGACGACGGCGTCCAGGCCGGGTACGTGGCGGGCGTCGCGCAGGATGGCGTCGAGAGCGGCGAGGGCATCGACACCATCCATGTCGACGCCGCTCGCGGAGACATGGGTGTCGGAGAGATGCAGGATCCGGGTCACGTGGTGAAGGCTGCCATGAGGACCTCGGCGACGCCGTCGTTCTGGCTCAGAACGGCGACGTCCAGGTAGTGAGCGTCGACCTCGTCCCCGACCTGGGTGAGGTCGACCTGGACGCACGCGACCGCGTCGGCGTCGATGGAGCCGGCCTCGCCCAGCACCGGGGCGCCAGGAAGCTGCGAGAGCCAGGCGTCGAGATCGGCGCGGGAGACGGTCATCGTGCCCTCGATCCGCCAGTCCTGGAAGCCGAGGTAGGTGCAGGTCGCGGCCGACGTCCCGGTCGGCAGGCCGGACTGACCGACCGACTGCGCGAGATCGGCACAGTCGGCCTTCGTCGGCTCGGCCGAGGAGCGGACGTCCGAGTCGAACGTGGCGAGCAGCCCGACGAGTCCGATGAGCCCGATCACCGTGATCACCACGAACACGGCGACCGCCACGAGCGCCCACCCCCACCACGGGAGCGTGCGCCGTGATGTGCTCACGCCCACTGCCGGGAGCGCTCGACGGCCCTGGTCCAGGAGGCGTACGCCTCATCGGCCGCCTCGCGACGCGAGGCGTCGGGGGAGAAGGTGCGGTCCAGGGCCCAGGTCTCGCGGATCTCGTCGAAGGAGGACCACACGCCGACCCCGAGGCCGGCGAGGAAGGCCGCGCCCAGACCCGTGGTCTCGACGTAGCGGGGCCGGGAGACGTCGACGCCGAGCTGGTCGGCCTGCAGCTGGCACAGCAGGTCGTTGGCGGCCGCACCCCCGTCGACGTTGAGCGAGGCGACGGGTGTCGGCATGGTGGCCATCACGTCGCGTACCTCGAAGGTGATCGCCTCCAGGGTCGCCCGCACGACGTGGGCGCGGGTGGTGCCGCGGGTGATGCCGATGATCGTGCCGCGGGCGTCGGGGTCCCAGTGCGGAGCGCCCAGACCGGTCAGAGCGGGCACGAACACGACGCCCTCGGACGAGGTGACGGTGCGCGCCAGGGCCTCGGTCTCCGCGGCCGAGCCGATGATCTGCAGGCCGTCGCGCAGCCACTGCACCGCGGCGCCGGTCACGAAGATCGAGCCTTCCAGGACGTAGGTCACCTCACCGGACGGCGACATCCAACCCGGGGAGGTGAGCAGGCCGGAGTCCGATCGCTGCGGCGTGGTGCCGGTGTTGGTCAGCACGAACGAGCCGGTGCCGTAGGTGCACTTGGAGTCGCCCACCTCGAACGCGGCCTGCCCGAACAGCGCCGCCTGCTGGTCCCCGGCCACCCCGGCGATCGGCAGCGAGAGATCCAGGAAGGAGCGCGGGTCGGTGACCACGCCCTCGCCCCAGTTGGGGCCGATCTCGGGCAGCGCGTCGCGCGGCACCCCGAACAGGTCGCACAGCTCGTCGGACCAGTCGTTGGTGTTGATGTCGAACAGCAGCGTCCGCGACGCGTTCGAGACGTCGGAGACGTGGTGCAGGCCGCGCGTCATCCGGGCGATGAGGTAGGAGTCGACGGTGCCGATCGCGTAGCGCCCCGACTCCACGTGCGTCCAGGTGTGCGGCTCGTTCTCACGGATCCAGACCAGCTTCGTCGCGCTGAAGTAGGGGTCCAGACGGAGCCCGGTCAGCTCCCGGACACGAGCGTCGTGGTCCGCCATCGAGGAGCACATCGCGGTCGTGCGCCGGTCCTGCCACACGATCGCCCGCCGCGGCGAGCCGAGCGTCTCCCGGTCCCACAGCACGACCGTCTCGCGCTGGTTGGTGATCCCGATGCCGACGAGGTCGTCCTTGCCGTGGGCCGCGAGGACCGTACGGCACGCCTCCAGGGTCGCCTGCCAGATCCCCTCGGGCACGTGCTCGACGCGGCCCGGGCTCGGGAAGAGCTGGTCGAACTCCTCATAGCCCCGGGCCGCGACCTCGCCCTTCTCGGTCACGATCAGGGCGGTGACACCGGTGGTGCCGGCGTCGATGGCGAGGATCGCACTCACTTCGGCGTCCTGACGATGTCGAGGATGCGCCGGTCGATCCAGGACAGGTCCTCCGCCACCCGCATCTCGTAGTTCTCGGTGGCGACCCAGGCGAGGAAGCCCGAAGCGCCGTTCGCCGCGGCGTACGTCTCCACCTCGGCCTCGATCTCGGGGGTGACCTGCACCTTCTCGGCCTCGGTCGAGGCGGTCAGGTAGAAGTCGCTGAGGTCCAGGAGCCGCTTGAGCTCGGTTATCGGCGCCGCGTGGTCGTCGACCCGGAGGTCGGCCGCGATGTCGTCGTTGCCGCCGTAGCCGGCCTCCTCGCGCACCACCAGGAGAGCCGCGCTCTGCCGCCCGCGGCTGTCGCCGCCCGCTTCGTCGCCCGCGGCCAGGGCCGCCAGCAGCCGGTGCTGCAGCGGCTCCTCGGGGGAGGAGGCCAGCCAGGCGGCCTCCATCGCCTCGACCACCTCGGGGCCGGTGAGGATGTTGCCCTGGATCGCGTACGCCCCATCCTCGGTGGATCCGGTCCGGCCGCCCGCCCAGTCGAAGCAGGAGGATCCGGTGTGGGACGCGGCGTTGCCGTCGACGTCGACGATGCCGACCTGACGGTGGTCCCGTCGCTCGTCCTCCTCCAGCAGCCTCTCGAGGGCGACCGAAGCGGTCGCACCCTCGTCGAGGTGGGCGAGCGCAAGACCCTTGTAGGCGACGTTGGCCTCGGCCTGGGTGGCGATGGCTCCGACCCCCGCGACAGCGGCCGGAACGGCCGATCCGACGGCGAGGAACTTCGAAGCGACGGCCACACCCCAGGTGGGCTCCCCGGTGCCTGGATCAACTGCTCTGGCGACGATGGAGAAGGTCATGGCGCGACCCTATCCGCGAAATTTCGTCCGGTTACGGCGTGTTGACGAATTGTCGTACACCTGACGGCGAGCTTGGGCTTTGATTGAGGGATCCCTTCATCCCAATTTCGGAACTGAGTTTCGAACGTGACCAGGAAGGACATCATGACAACCCTGGCGAAAGAAGAAGCACCCGAGCTGAAGAGAGTGATGGGGCCCTGGCTCCTTCTGCTCTTCATCGTCGGTGACATCCTGGGAGCCGGCGTCTATGCCGTCACCGGGACCATGGCCGGCTACGTGGGCGGCATCCTGTGGCTGCCGTTCCTGCTCGCCTTCGTGGTGGCCACCATGACCGCGTTCTCCTACCTCGAGCTGGTGACGAAGTATCCCAGCGCCGCCGGTGCCGCGCTCTACACGCACAAGGCGTTCGGCATCCACTTCCTCACCTTCATGGTGACCTTCGCGGTCGCCTGTTCGGGCATCACCAGCGCGTCGACCTCGGCCAACACGCTGGCGCAGAACTTCTTCGGCGGTCTGGAGATCAACGGCTGGATGGATGCGCCCAGCGAGGGCGTCGTCACTCTGGTCGCGTTGGGCTTCATGGTCCTGCTCGCGCTGATCAACCTGCGTGGCGTGGGTGAGAGCGTGAAGTTCAACATCGTCCTCACCCTCGTCGAGATGGTCGCCCTGTGCATCGTCATCGGCGTCGGCTTCTACGTGATCGCCCAGGGCGAGGCGGAGATGTCGGAGCTGATCTCCTTCGACGACTACTCCAACATGGGCGTCGTCTTCGCGGTCACCGCTGCGACCTCGGTCGCCTTCTTCGCGATGGTCGGCTTCGAGGACGCGGTCAACATGGTCGAGGAGACCAAGGAGCCGGAGAGGATCTTCCCGCGCACCATGTTCATGGGCCTGGGTGCCGCCGCGCTCCTCTACATCCTGGTCGCGGTCTCCGTCGTCAGCGTCCTGACCCCCGGAGAGCTCGAGACCATCCGTGAGTCCGAGGGCCGGGCTCTGCTCGAGGTGGTCGCCAAGGGTGCTCCCGACTTCCCGATCGACAAGGTGTTCCCGTTCCTGGCGGTCTTCGCCGTCGCCAACACGGCGCTGATCAACATGTTGATGGCCAGCCGGCTCGTCTACGGCATGGCGAAGCAGCGGGTTCTGCCCAAGCAGCTGGGCGCGGTCCTACCCGGCCGCCGCACGCCCTACATCGCCATCATCTTCACCACGGTGCTGGCGCTCGGCCTGATCTGGTACGTCTCCAGCGACCCGGACAGCAACATCGTCTCCAACCTCGGCTCGACGACCGCGCTGCTCCTGCTGTGCGTCTTCGCGATCGTCAACATCGCCTGCGTGGTCCTGCGCAACCGACGTGCCGACACCGAAAAGGCGTTCTTCACCGCGCCGAGGTGGCTGCCGCCCATCGCCGCGATCCTGTGCATCTACCTGGCCGGCCCGTGGGTCGACCGCGACGGGATCGTCTACGAGATCGCCGGCGGCCTGATGGTCATCGGCGTGATCCTGTGGGCGATCACGTGGCTCGTCAACAAGTTCGCCAACAAGGACGACGAGCCGCCGCACTTCAGCGACATCGAGCACATGGACGTCAACCCCGAGGACGACAAGTAACCGGGTGACCTCGATCAGGGCCGGCCTACGTTCTGCTGAGGACGTACGCCGGCCCTGTCGTGTCTGAGATGACTTCGTAACAACCGGGTGAGCCGCGTACCCTGAGGCTCGTGAACGACGCCTTCCCCTCCCTCGAGCAGCTGCACGCCATCGGAGCCCTTCAGCAGCCGACCTATTCCGACCCGGCCGCGCTGGCTGCGGCGGTCGAGAAGCTGAGGAACCAGCCGCCGCTCGTCTTTGCGGGGGAGTGCGACCAGCTCAAGAGCTCGATCGCCGCCGCCGGCCGCGGCGAGGCGTTTATCCTGCAGGGCGGCGACTGCGCCGAGGTCTTCGCCGAGGCGACCGCCGACAACACCCGCAACAAGCTGCGCGTGCTGCTGCAGATGGCCGTCGTCCTGACGTACGCCGCCTCGGTCCCGGTCGTGAAGATCGGCCGGCTCGCGGGGCAGTACGCCAAGCCGCGCTCCTCCGACATGGAGACCCGCGACGGCGTGACCCTGCCGGCCTACCGCGGTGACGCCGTCAACGGCTTCGAGTTCACCGAGGAGTCCCGCATCCCCGACCCCCAGCGGCTGCTGGACGTCTACCACGCCTCTTCCTCGACGCTGAACCTCGTGCGGGCCTTCACCACCGGTGGCTACGCCGACCTGCGTCAGGTGCACACCTGGAACTCCGAGTTCGTGCGCAACTCGCCCGTCGGCGCGAAGTACGAGGCGATGGGCTCCGAGATCGAGCGCGCGATCGCGTTCATGGAGGCCATCGGCGCCGACCCGGAGGAGTTCCACCGGGTCGACTTCTACTCCTCCCACGAGGCGCTGCTGCTCGAGTACGAGCACGCGATGACCCGCATCGACTCCCGCACCGAGACGCCCTACAACGTCTCGGGCCACTTCGTCTGGATCGGCGAGCGCACCCGTCAGCTCGACGGTGCCCATGTGGAGTACTTCCGCCACCTCAACAACCCGATCGGCTGCAAGCTCGGCCCCACCGCGACCCCCGACGACGCGCTCGCGCTGGCCGCCAAGCTCAACCCGAAGAACGAGGAGGGCCGGCTCACCTTCATCACCCGCTTCGGCGCGGGGAAGGTGCGCGACGGGCTGCCCGGGCTGGTCGAGAAGATCACCGCCGAAGGCGTCAACGTCACCTGGATCTCCGACCCGATGCACGGCAACACCTTCTCCACCTCCAACGGCTACAAGACCCGCCGCTTCGAGGACGTCCTCGACGAGGTCCAGGGCTTCTTCGACGTCCACCACGCCCTCGGCACCGTCCCCGGCGGCATCCTCGTCGAGAACACCGGCGACGACGTCACCGAGATCATCGGTGGCGGCGAGGAGCTCGACGAGGCCGGTCTCGTGCACCGCTACGAGTCCGTCGTCGACCCGCGTCTCAACCGGGTCCAGTCGCTGGAGATGGCGTTCCAGGTCGCGGAGATGCTCCGCAACAAGTAGCCCCGCACGCCGAGCCGGCGCGTCCTGCGAGACAGGACGCGCCGGCTGCGGGGATCTGTCAGCGGACCCTGACCGTGAAGGTGGCCGTGCGACCGTCCGAGGTCGTCACCGTGCCGCGATAGGTGCCCGGTCGCGCGTAGCGGTGCGAGGCGCTGATCCGGTAGACGCCCGCGGCGTGGAGCCCGTCGCGCGGGGCGGTCGTGGTGAAGGTCGCGGGTACGCCGGGGGTGCCGTCACCGAAGCGGACCGTCGCGTCGAGCGCGCCCGTGAGCGCGGAGCCGCCCAGGCCGTCGGCGTCGTCGACCGCGTCGACGGCGACCGTGGATCCGTCCGTCTTCGTGCCCGGTGCGGCGAGCAGACCTGCCGCGATCGTGGCCGGGGAGCCGTGGCGTACGACTGCATCGGTGCCGGTCACGGCGGTGGACCAGGCGGCGTGGGGGCCGTCGTAGAAGTTGGTGCCGGCGGTGTTGAGTCGGGTGCCGACGTCGGCGACTCGGCGGGCGAAGTCGGCCCCGTCGCGCAGCGACTCCTGGGTCCAGCCGACCTCCCCGTGCGCGAGGGCGCGCGGGAACATCATGAACTCCGCATCGCTCACGCCACGGACGGTCTCCGACCACAGCGGCGCCTCGGTGCCCAGGATGTCGTCGTCACCGACCCCCGGGATGACGTTCTCGGGGCTCCAGGCGTAGTAGTCCGGGAAGTCGCACGAGCCCGAGCACGCCCAGGACAGCCCGATCGGCGTCTTGGGGTTGTACTTCATGTCGAGGTACGACTTGTTGCCCGGTGAGACCAGCAGCTTGGCGCCGTCCTCGGTGATGGCGCGCTTGGCGAAGTCGGTCGAGCCGGCCCAGTACTGCACCCCGTCGCCGGGCGTGAGGGTCGTCTCCGAGTACTCGTTCCAGCCCAGCGTCTTCTTCCCGAGGTCGTGCACGATCTCCACGGCCCGCTTCTCGAAGTCGACATAGCCCTGGTGGCCGTAGCGGGCGGTCATGGCATGCGACTCGTCGCCACCGATGTGCAGGTAGTCGCCGGGGGTCATCTCGGCCAGTTGCGCGAAGACGTGCTGGACGAAGGTGTAGCTGACCTCGGCGTACGGGTCGAGATAGGAGTAGCCGACGTCGATCGTGCTGTTGACCGGCGCCACCGGCTCCGCGGCCGTGCCGGTGTGGCTCGAGCCCGCGGTGTTGAGCTGCGGGATCGCGTGCAGCGCCGCGTTGGTGTGGCCCGGGATGTCGACCTCGGGGACCATCTCGATCTCGCGCTCGGCGGCGTAGGCGACCAGGTCGCGGTACTGGGACTGGGTGTAGTAGCCGGTGTGGCCGTCCAGGGCCTGGTAGGGGTTGGAGGTGACCGCCGTGCCGCCCGACTCCCGTGTCAGCGCCGTGTAGTCGATGTCGTCGCCGGCCGCGCGCCCGTCGTTGGTGATCTGGATGCGCCAACCCTGGTCATCGGCCAGGTGGATGTGCAGGACCGACAGCTTTGCGGAGGCGGCGGCGTCGATGATCTGCTTGACCTCGTCGACGGTCTGGAACGACCGGGCGACGTCGATCATGATCCCGCGGTAGCCGAACCGGGGCGCGTCGAGGATCTTCACGGCCGGCACGCTCCACCTCTGGTGCACGCGTACGGGCGAACTGGCGAAGGCCGGGAGCAGCTGGCGCAGCGTCTGGGTGCCGTTGAAGAGCCCGTGCCGGGTCGCCCCGCTGATCCGCAGACCCGAGCGGCCGGAGGAGAGGGCGTACGCCTCGGGGTTTCCCGCCACCTGGCCGTAGTCGGCACCGGGGTCGATGACCAGCTGCAGATCGGTGGGCTTCGGGCGCGTGGAGACGACCGGCAGGGCATAGCCGGTCGACGTACGGAGCGTGGTGGCGAGCAGGCGCCCGACCGCTGCGGCCTCCCCGCGGGCGAGGATGCGCGTGCCGGGGGTGAGGACGAAGTCGGGGCCGGACTGCTCGGCCACCTGCACCGGGAGCGGGACCAGGCCGGGGACGGGGGAGTCGGGGGCGGAGGTGGGGGTGGATGCGGTGGCCACCGGGGCCATGGCGACCAGGCAGCCGGCGAGGCTCAGAGCGGCAGCTGCGGCGAGTATCGAGCGAGACATTCAACATTCCTCTCTGCCGCGGCGACGCGGCGAGTATCAAGAAGTTGTGCTGCTCCGGGCGAGCGTAGTGACGCGCCGGCCCCTCGACAGGGTTTTCGTAAATTCGCTCAACAAATTAATTCTTGCCCGGCACTCAGCCCCGTGCCCAGGCGAGCTGCATGATCTCGTCGCCGTCGTGGAGGGTGCTGCGGTTGCTGGTGTCGGTGAAGCCGGTGCGCTCGTAGAGGCGCTGGGCGCGCCGGTTGTCGGTGCGGGTCCAGACGCTGAGGCCCTCCCAGCCGCGTGACTGGAGGTCGCGGATCATCTCGGTGCCGACGTGGGAGCCCCAGACGGCGGGGTCGACGAAGACCATCGAGATGTGACCGTAGCCCGGCAGGGGTACGCCCTCGACCAGGTAGGTCTCGGCCACCAGCATCCCTGCCGGACGGGTGCCGTAGTGGGCGAGCAGTGCCAGCTCGGCGGCGTCCAGCTTCTCGCGGACCCGGCGGATCCGGGCCTCGGTGGCGGTGCGTCGGCGGGCGGCGTTGGCTGCCTGCCAGACGTCGAGCGCAAGAGCGCGCTGCTCGTCGCTGTCGATCTCGGCGACGATGATTCTCGGCATCTAGGCGGCTACAGCGTCATCAGCCAGATGCCGAGCACGAGCATCACGATCATGAAGATCGCGCCCACCCACAGCAGCACGATCCAGGTCGAGGGGTTGTCCTCGGCCTCGGCGGCCATCAGCGAGGAGACGTACTCCTGCTGCGCGCCGTAGTCGCCGAAGTCCTGCTCGATCGGCTCCTGCTCGCCGACGTAGCCGTAACCGGTCTGCCAGTCGCCGGCGTCCTCGCCTGCGTAGGCGTCCTCCGCATAGCCGGTCGCGTAGGCGGGCTCGGTCTCGTAGATCTGCCCGGCCGCAGTCTCCTGCTCCTCGGGCGGGGCCCAGTGGCGGGCCCGCCCGTTGGGCGACTCCTGGACGAGCATCCCGGAGGGCTGGACGAACGGCTGGTACGCCGCCTCGGCGGTGGCCTCGGAGACCGGCTCGGGCTCGGGGACGGGCTCGGGCCCGGGAAGGGGACCCGGCTCCGGGGTCGGGTCGGGGACCGGCTCGGGCTCCGGGACCGGGGTCGGTTCCGGGAAGGGCGAGGGGTCCGGGACGGGCGAGGGCTCGGGGTCGGGGATCACGGCCTGCTCCGCGACGGCCGGCTCGTGTGCCGGCGGGGGAGTGGTCGGCGGCGGGGCGGTCGGCGGTGCGTACGCCGGGCGGACCGCGGTGGTCCCGTCGGGCTCGTCGTCGGTGTCGAGCTTCTCCTCGACGGAGGGCGCCTGGCGCCGCGAGGTGCGTTCGGTGGGCTCGTCGTTCGGGGCCGTGGAGGCCGCCGAGGATGCCGGACCCGGCAAGTCGTCGTCGCCGTAGGCGCTGATCCGAGGCAGGCTCAGTGAGGTCTGCTCCGCGTCAGGCACGTCCTCGACGGCCTCCGGGGCGGTCGACTCGACGGGCTTCCGGATCACGGTGGCCTCGTTGGGCTCGTCTTCAGCAGAGCTCATGGCTTCGGGCTTCGCTTCAGCAGAGTTGATGGCTTCGGGCTTCGCTTCAGCAGCGGACACGGGTGGCGTCCTTTCCTCTACATCGGTGGAGTCAGCCTCGGCTGTTCGGTCGGGCTCCGCGGCAACCTCGAGACCACACATCGGGCACGCCGCCTCATCGGACAGTCGGTGTCCACACTGTGCGCAGCTGCTCATGCCACCCCCATGGCGTCGAAGATCACTCCCGTGCGTTCCCAAGCCTAGGTCACCCGCCCTTGACCTTGGGCTGATGCCCGCAGATCACGGAGCAGGGGGATATCGGGGTTGTCGGCGTCGCGAGAGCCGGGAGTCTCCAGGATGAAGGGGACTCCGTCAGTCGCCGGATGCGCGAAGAGCTCCTCGAAAGCCGTCGTGCCGATGTGGCCGCGGCCGATCTGCTCGTGGCGGTCGAGGTGCTTGCCACGTACGTCCTTGGAGTCGTTGGCGTGGATCAGCCGGAGCCGGCCCGGGCCGCCGATCTCGACGATCCGCTCGACGCACGCGGTGGCGCCACCGGGCTCGTCCAGCGGGGCTCCGGCGGCGAAGACGTGGCAGGTGTCCAGGCAGATCCCGGCCTTGGGGTGGAAGTCGACGGCCGCCAGGTAGGCCGGCAGGTCCTCGACACCCGCACACAGCGAGCGCCCCTGGCCGGCGGTCGGCTCCAGCAGCAGCCACGGCGCGGTCTCGGCCTCGATGTCGTCGAGCACCGGCAGCAGCGCCTCGCGCACCTGCTTCATCGCGACGGCGTACTTCTCGCTCGCATCGCCGTCGGGCGAGACGAACGAGCCGGTGTGGACGACGACCCCCTCGGCGCCGATGTCGGCGGCGCGGCGGAGGTTGTGGGCGACCAGGGCAGCCGACTTCTCGTACGTCGCCGGGGTCGGCGAGCCGAGGTTGACCAGGTAGGGAGCGTGGACGAAGGCACGCATGCCGCGTCGCTCGATCTCCGCCCGGAACGCCTTGTCCTCGGCCGGTTTCCCGGCCGAGAGCGCCCAGCCGCGTGGGTTGCCGACGAAGATCTGCAGGGTCTCGCCGCCGACCGCGTCGGTGTTGGCGAGGGCACCGGCGACCAGGCCCTTGCCGACCTGTACGTGGGTGCCGATCGGATTGCGTGTGGCAGGGGTCAAGGTCAGTTCAGCCAGATCGTGATCTCGGAGCCGTACGGCGCCTCGCCCTCGGCGGGCTCCTGACGGGTCACGTAGCCGAGGCCGAGCGAGAGATCCTCCTGCTCCTCCTTGACCTTGAACCCGGCGGCCTCGAGTGCCTGCTTCGCGGCGTCCTTGTGGCTGCCGACGACGTTGGGAACCGGGACGGAGTCGGGGCCCTTGGCGACCACGAGGGTCACGGTCTCGCCGCGGGGGAGGGTGCCGGAGTTGGGGCTCTGGCTGAGCACGGTGCCCGGCTGGATCTCCTGGCTCTCCTCCTCCTCGATCTCGACCTTGAGACCGTCGGCCTCCAGCGACTTCTTGGCGCGGTCGGCGCTGCGGCCGGTCCAGTCGACGATGGCGACCGGGGCCGGGCCCTTGCTGATCACGAGCACGATCGCCTTGCCGGGCCGCACCAGGGTGCCGGGGCGCGGCTGGGAGTTGATGACGTGGCCCTCGGGGACGTTGTCGTTGAACTTCTCGATCGGGTCGCCGACGCTGAGACCCATGTCGCGGATCTCGTCCTGGGCTTCGTCGGCGAGCATGCCCTTGACCTTGGGCACCGAGTATTCCTCCACGCCCCTGCTCACGCTGATCTCGACCGTCGATCCGGGCAGCGCCTTGTCGTCGCGGCCGGGGTCGGAGTCGATCACCACGCCCTTCTCGACGGTGTCGGAGAACTCGGTGTTGGCCGAGACCTCGAAGCCGGCGTCCTGCAGCTGCGTGGTCGCGGCGGCCTTGCTCAGGCCCGCCACCGACGGCACCCGCTCGTAACGGCCGTCGATGAACCACCACAGCCCGCCCGCCACCAGCGCGACGGCCACCACGGCGGCGCCGATCGCGATCGGGCCCCTCCACGTCGCCGGCATGCTCCAGCGCTGCTTCGGCTGCGTGGGGGTCGGGGCGATGCGTACGTTCTCCTCGGGCTCGCTCAGCGAGAGCCGAGCGCCCGCGGGGAGTCCGACGCCCGGGGGCGGTCCCTGCGGACCCGGGGGACGACCCGGCGGCGGACCGGACGGTCCGGCAGGCCCTGAGGGTCCTGACGGGCTGAGGCCGAGCGCGGGCAGCACCGCGGTCGTCTCGGAGCCGGACTCGTCGTGGAACCGTGCCGGGGAGTCGGCGCCGGCCTGGGCGCCCTGATCGGGTGCGCCGGCCCTGGGGAGTGCCAGGTCGGCGGTGAGGTCGGGGTCGTCGAAGATGCCCGCGGACAGGGTGGCCATGACGCGGTTGACCATGCGCAGCAGCACGCCGGCGTCGGCCGGGCGCAGCTCGGGGTCACGGGCGGTCGCGCGGGCGACGAGGGCGTCGACGTAGCGCGGGATGCCGGGAGCGGCCTTCGACGGCGGTGGGACGTCCTCGTGGACGTGCTTGTAGGCGACCTCGACGGGCGAGGGGCCGCTGTGCGGCTTGCGGCCGGTGAGCAGCTCGTAGAGGACGACGCCGGCGGCGTAGACATCGGTGCGCGGCCCGGACCTGGACTCGGTGACGAGCTCGGGCGCGAGATAGGAGACGGTGCCGACCAGGTTGCCGGTGGTGGCGTCGTTGGAGTTGTTGTTCATCACCCGGGCCAGACCGAAGTCGGCGACCTTGACCCGCTGCGAGATCGAGGCGGCGCCGGTGGTGATGAGCACGTTCTCGGGCTTGATGTCGCGGTGCACGATCCCGATCGCATGGGCGGCGGTCATCGCGCTCAGGATCGGCTCGATGTAGGCCAGCGCCTTCGCCGCGCCCAGCGGAGCCTGCGAGGCGATGGTGTCGCGAAGCGTGTGGCCCTCGATGTACTCCATCGCGAGGAAGGCGACGCCGTCGTCCTCGTCCTGGTCGTAGACGGCGACCACGTTGGGGTGGGAGAGCTTCGCGGCCGACCTGCCCTCGCGTACGAACCGCTCGGCGAAGTTGCCCTCCTCGTCGAGGTCCTGGTGCATGACCTTGACGGCGACGATGCGGTCCAGCCGCATGTCGTGGGCGACGTAGACCGTCGCCATACCGCCCTTCGCGACCTTCTCGACGATCCGGTAACGCATCCCCAAGACCTTGCCCAGAAGGGGGTCGGATGCGGTAGCCGAGCCTCCGCCGTGGCGCCCGATGACGTCGTCACGGGGGTCCGCCTCACTAGCCACGCGATCCTCCTGTCTCCGGTCGGAGAAGTATTCCGGACCGGGCAATGGTACGGACCAGCGGGTCCCACTCACGACTTTCCGGACCGGCTACCCGGGCCGGTAATGTGATCGTTATGAGCGAGTTGCGGCTGGCAGAGCAGGATCTTGGGGTCTTGGTGGACGAGTGGATCGACTGGGCCACGGCCGCGTCGCAGCTCGGTGTGACGGTGGGGAAGGTGCGCACCATGATCCGCGAGCACGAGCTCGCCGCGGCGGTGCCTCCGGGGGTGAAGGGCCAGCACATCCCGGCCCTGTTCATCCAGGACGGACTGCCGGTCAAGGGCCTGAGCGGGCTGCTGCACGTGCTCCACGACGGACGCTACGACGACCGCGAGATCATCGCCTGGCTCTTCCTCGACGACGACCTTCCCGGTCGCCCGATCGACGCGCTTCGGGAGAACCGCGGGTCGGAGGTCAAGCGCCGGGCCCAGGCCATGGCACTCTGAAGGCCGCCTGTTCCGTACGTCTCGGAGGAACCTCGTGAGGTCGAAGTCTGCCCTGGTTGGTCTGCTGCTCGCCGTCCTGATGGCGCTGGTCGCCGGATGCGGAGGCGGCTCCGGGGGTGACTCCGGCTCGGGAGGTGGCGGCAGGACCGGCACCGACCCCGAGAGTGGGCTCGCCTGGATCGCGGAGGCCGACCTGCCGCCGGAGGGCGTGGAGACGCTCGAGCTGATCGACGCCGGCGGCCCGTTCCCCTACCCGGGCAAGGACGGCAGCACCTTCGGCAACCGCGAAGGGATCCTGCCGCAGGAGGCGTCGGGCTACTACGCGGAGTACACCGTGCCGACGCCCGGCTCCGATGACCGCGGCGCACGGCGTATCGTCACAGGCGAGGGTGGGGAGTTCTACTTCACCGAGGACCACTACGAGTCGTTCTCACGGATCGACCGGGGGTGATGGAGACATGAGTGGACTGGCAGGGCTTCTGGCCGGCAAGGTCGATCCCGGCGTGTATCGCTGGCACACCGAGCTGGCCGCGGCCGACCTCTCCGAGTCGGTGACCGGCGCCGGCTGGTCGCTGGCGCAGATCGCCGACGTGGCCGAGACCAAGGACGAGGTGCTCGGCGCCATCGGCGCCGCGCTGGGGTTCCCGGCCCACTTCGGCCGCAACCTCGACGCGCTCTGGGACTCGCTTCGTGACCTCGCCGCGCCCACGGTGCTGCTGTGGGAGACGTGGGGGTGCGCTGCGTACGCGGATCGTGCCGGCTTCGACAAGATCGTCCGGGTGCTCCAGGACCGGTCGGCGGAGATCTCCGAGAGCCGGCCGGCGTTCACCGTGCTGCTGCGCGGGGACGGTCCGGACACCGACCTGACCGACCTGGGCTGATCACCCGACGTTGACCGTGCGGGTGGGGTAGCCGGTGGCTCCGTCGGGAGCGGGCGGCGCCTCGTCGGCGGTCTGCGGAGTCCCGGTGCGGTCGTACGCCCTCGCCTGGATCCGGTGCTCGCCCTCGGTCGCGTCCCAGCGGTAGGTCCACTGGCGCCAGGTGTCGATGCTGTCCTCGGCGGCGAGCGTGGCGGGCTGCCAGGGGCCGTCGTCGATGCGTACCTCGACCTTGCTCACGCCGCGGTGCTGCGCCCACGCGACCCCGGCGACGGTCACCTCGCCGGGCATCGTGTCCTCGCCCGGGAGGTCGATGCGGGACTCGGTCTTGATCGGGCCCTCGGCGGACCAGCCGCGGTCGGTCCAGTAGGCACGGAAGTCGGCGAAGCGGGTGACCTCGAGGTCGGTGAGCCACTTGGTCGCCGAGACGTAGCCGTAGAGGCCGGGGACGACCATGCGTACCGGGAAGCCGTGGTCCCGGGTCAGCGGCTCGCCGTCCTGGGCGATCGCGAGCAGGGCGTCGCGGCCGTCGGTGAGTGCCTCGAGCGGGGTGCCGATGGTGATGCCGTCGGCACCGGTGGACTTCACCGCGTCGGCGTCGGGGGAGAGGCCGGCGCGCTTGAGGACGTCGCGGATGCGTACGCCGGTCCAGGTCGCGTTGCCGATCAGGTCGCCGCCGACCTCGTTGGAGACGCAGCAGATCGTCACGCGGCGCTCGTAGAGCGGCATCGCGAGCAGGTCCTCGTAGGTGAGCTCGATCGGTCTGTCGACCAGGCCGTGGATCTTGAGGCGGTAGTCGGTGACGTCGACGCGTGGGGTGAGCAGGGCGATGTCGATGCGGTAGAAGTCGTCGACGGGGGTCAGGTGGGGCGTCAGCCCGTCGATCCGGAGCTCCGCGCCTGCCGGGAGGGGCGCGGCGGGGGAGACGGCTGCCGGGATGGCCACGTTCGTCACCGGGAGCCGGCGTCCGGTGACCACCTTGGCGCCGACGCCGCCGGCCGCGCCCGCAGCGGTCACGGCCGCCGCGGCGACCAGGAACCTGCGACGGTCGAAGCCCTCGGGTGCCTCTGCCTCGGTGGCCGGACCGTCGGTGTCGCGCAGCGTCCGGGTGAGGAGGATCAGTGCGGTGATGCCGACCGCGAGGCCGATCACCAGCGCGATGACCCCGGTCCTCCCGTTGTCGGCCCGGTCGGCCAGGAGGGCGGCGATGTCGATGGCCCCGAGGAGCAGCAGCATGCCCACGCCGAGGGCGGGGCGGCGTACGGCCAGGGCGCCGGCGACCCCGAGCAGGACCAGCGTGACCAGTCCGACGCAGGCGAGCAGGATCGGCTTGTCGGCGGTGCCGAAGGTGGCGACCGCCGCCTCCTTGAGCCAGCGCGGGGTGAGGTCGATGACCCGGTCGCCGAGCGCGAGCAGGGGCGAGGCACCACCGGCGAGGGCGGCGATGAGCTCGGCGACGCCGAGGCCGAGCACACCGGCGGCGATCCCCGCGAGGGGGGCGTAGGGAGGACGTCCGAGGACATTGCGAGATGTCATGCTGTGGGTTCGTGGCCGATCGATGGTCGGATGGGACCAATCCTCCCACTCTTCGGCTGCGAACCCGTGACGAGATCGGTCATCTGTCGAAAGGGGTGCGCATGCGAAGAGCGCTGCGGGTCGTGGGCGAGGAGTCGTCGCCGGACCCCGATGACGCCCTGGACCCGGCGGCGGTGCTCGCCGCGGTCGCCGGTGGCGACCTCGATGCCTTCGGCCGGCTCTACGACGACCTGGCTCCGCTCGTCTTCGGCGTCGCCCGGCGGGTCGTTCGCGACCCCTCGCGGGCGGAGGAGGTGACCCAGGAGGTGTTCACCGAGATGTGGCGCCAGGCGGCCCGCTTCGACCCCTCGCGCGGCTCCGTCCGGACGTGGGTGCTGACGATCGCCCACCGTCGCGCGGTCGACACCGTGCGCTCCACGCAGGCCTCGCGGGCTCGGGAGGAGCACGCCGCCCGGCGTGAGCCGACCGACGTCGCCGGCCCGGAGGACGCCGTCGTCACGGCGTCGGAGCACGAGGGCGTACGCCGCTGCCTGGACTCCCTCACGCCCCTGCAGTCCCAGGCCGTGCGGCTGGCCTACTACCAGGGCTTCACCTATCCCGAGGTCGCCGAGCTGCTCGGCCGGCCGCTGCCGACGGTCAAGTCGCGGATGCGGGACGGGCTGATCCGTCTTCGAGACTGCCTGGAGGTGCAGGATGGCGCCTGACGTGCATGGCCTGGTCGGGGCCTACCTGCTCAACTCTTTGGAGGACGAGGAGCGCGCGGAGGTGGAGGCGCACCTGGCTGCCTGCCCCGACTGCCGGGAGGAGGTCGACTCGCTGCGGTCGGCGACCGCCTCGCTGGCCGGTCAGGTCGCCGAGACGCCGCCGGCATCGCTGCGCGCCCGGGTGATGCGTACGGCCTCGGAGACTCCGCAGCTCCCGCCCGCCGTCGCCGCGGGCCGCCCCCGTCGTCGCCGGATCGCGGGCGTGATCGCCGCGGTCGCGGCCCTGGTCGTCGGTGTCGGCGTGACGGTCGGCGTCGTCGTAGGCGATGACGACCCGCCCGCGATGACCGCCGCCGAGGTGATGTCGGCCCCCGATGCGCGGATGCACAAGGAGGAGACCTCCGACGGCGAGCTGATGGTCGCGATGTCTAACGAGATGCGCATGGTCGCCGTCGACACCGCCGATCTCGACCGCCCCGCCGGGATGACCTACCAGGTCTGGTGGCACACCGAGGCCGGCATGGAGTCCGCCGGCGTCCTCGACGAGGAGATGTCGGTCGCCGTACCCGTCGAGGACGGGGATCTCATGGTCACCATGGAACCCATGGGCGGCTCCGACGAACCGTCGGCGAACGTCATCTTTCAGATGCCCGCCGAGAGCCTCTGACGCCGAGACGTCAGCTAGGTCGGCCGAGACGTCACCTACGTCGGCCGAGTTGGCATCAGTGCGCCAACTCGGCCGACGTAGGTGACGCTTCGGCCGACGGGGGTGACGGCTCGGCCTCAGACCGTTCGCTGGGTGGCGGCGGTGGCGAGGGCGCGGAGGACTTCGGCGGCGTTCGCGTCGAGGACACCTGACGCCTTGGCGTCGTCGAGGGCGGTGAGACCCTGGGCGGCGAGCTCGGTGATGGTCTTCTCGACCTGCTGCTCGGCGCCGGAGAAGGTGATGAGCGCACGGAGCGCCGCGACCTGGTCCGCGTTGAGCGGTTGGCCGAGGGCCTGGTCCAACAGGTCGGCGTCCTCAGGGGTCGACCCGGCCAGGGCGAGGGCCACCAGGACGGTGCGCTTGCCCTCGACGAGGTCGTCGCCGGCGGGTTTGCCGGTGACCGAGGGGTCGCCGAAGACGCCGAGGAGGTCGTCGCGGAGCTGGAAGGCCTCGCCGACGGGGAGGCCGTAGCCCGAGAGCGCCTCGATCTGCTCCGGGGAGGCTCCGGCCAGGGCGGCGCCGACGTGGAGCGGGCGCTCGACGGAGTACTTGGCCGCCTTGTAGCGCACCACCTTCATCGCGGCCTCCACGTCCGCCGCGCCGCGCGCCTGGACGGTGATGTCGAGGAACTGCCCGGCGATGACCTCGCTGCGGGTGTGGTCGAAGACCGACAGCGCGGCGGCGGTCTCGGGTGCCCCGAACCCAGCGGTACGCAGCAGCTCATCGGCCCACGTCAGCAGCAGGTCCCCGAGGAGCACAGCAGCGGCATCGCCGTAGGCGCGGGACCGGCCCGGCCAGCCCGCGGCGGCGTGGTCGGCCTCGAACGCGCGGTGGGCGGCCGGCGCTCCGCGCCGGGTGTCGGAGTCGTCGATCACGTCGTCGTGGACGAGCGCCGAGGCCTGGAGCAGCTCGAGCGCGGCAGCCGCCCGCACGAGCGACTCCTCCTCTCCCGGCGAGGGTGAGGGGCGGACCGCGTGGAAGCCCCAGTAGCAGAACGCCGCCCGCAGCCGCTTGCCGCCGGACATCGACTCCCGAGCCCGGCGCAGCAGCGGCTCGACCTCGTCGCCGAGCGGAACCAGCCGCTCGGACTGGGTCTCGAGAAAGGTGTCCAGCGCCCCCTGGACGCGACGGCGGAATTCATCGGCGTCCCACGTTTCATTCACTCTCCGAGCCTAGGGCACTCACTACGATGGCCCGATGGTGACTGGACGTGGACGCTCCCTCGCGGAGCTGATCAACCAAGGCGAGCGCTCCTTCTCCTTCGAGTTCTTCCCGCCGAAGGACGAGGCCGGCGAGGAGCAGTTGTGGAACGCGGTGCGCGCCCTGGAGCCCTACCGCCCCACCTTCGTGAGCGTCACCTACGGTGCCGGCGGCTCGACCCGTGACAAGACGGTCGCCATCACCGGCCGGATCGCCGCGGAGACCGAGCTGCTGCCGGTCGCCCACCTGACCTGCGTCGGTCACACCCGCGACGAGGTCGCCGGGATCCTGGACTCCTACGCGGCGAAGGGAGTCGCGCACGTGATGGCGCTGCGCGGCGACCCCGCCGAGGGGCCGCGCGCCGAGTGGACCCCGACCGCGGGCGGGCTCGACTACGCGATCGATGTGGTGAAGCTGGCCCGCGAGCGCGGCGACTTCCGCATCGGCGTCGCAGCCTTCCCCGAGGGCCACCCGAGCGCGGAGTCGCTCGAGGCCGACGCCGACGTGCTGGTCGCCAAGGCGAAAGCCGGCGCCGAGTTCGCGGTCACCCAGATGTTCTTCCGCGCGGCCGACTACTTCGGCCTCGTCGACCGCGTCCGCGCCCGCGGCGTCGACATCCCGATCCTGCCGGGGATCATGCCGATCCTGAACCTCGCCGCCATCCGGCGCCAGAGCGAGCTGATCGGCGCCGAGGTCCCCGAGGAGATCGTCGAGCGCCTCGGTGCTGCCGGCCCCGAGGCGGCCGACATCCGTGCCGAGGGCATCGTCGTGGCCGCCGAGCTGTGCCAGGAGCTCCTCGACGGCGGCGCTCCCGGGCTGCACTTCTACACGCTCAACCGTTCCAAGGCGACGCTGGAGATCTTCGCCAAGCTCAACGTGACGGTCTAACGAGCAGGCCCGATCGACTGCGCGACCAGCGCCGAGGAGAGGCCGGCGTACGGCAGCCCGGAGCCCGGGGTGGCGTGCGCGCCGGCGGCGTAGACGTTGGGGAGCGGGGTGCGCGGCCCGAGACGCTGGAACACCGTCCCGCGCCCCGCCCACTTCACACCCAGCGGCGACCCGCGCCAGCGGCGTACGAGCTCGGCGGCGCCCAGGTCGACGCGGTGCACGACGTGCTCGCGCAGGTCGATCTTGTGGCGCGCCAGCGCCAGCAGGACGTCCTCCATCAGCTTGCCGTAGGAGTGGATCGTCCAGGCGTGCTGTCCCTCGGGGGCGAGCCCGCGGGTGCGTACGACCAGGGTGGGCTCGCCGTGGAGCACCAGCTCGTCGGGAAGATCGACCAGATGCTCGGGCAGCGAGGAGAGCCCGAGGTGGAACGTCATCGGCGGGATCGCCGGCAACGTGCGGTCCACCAGCGGCCGCAGGGCCGGCAGCGAGCGCGGGTCGAAGGCGACCACGACCGCTCCGTCGGCGCCGAGATCGATCTCGCCGGAGGTGGTGCTGACCGCGACCGCTCGTCCTTCGCGTACGACGATGTCCTCCACCCGGGTCGCGGTCTGCACCGAGACCCGGCGGGTGGTCATCCGGGCGGCGAGCACCTCCGCGACCACCCCCATCCCGCCCTCGACCCGCCAGGCGCCGAAGCGCTGCTCGAGGTAGGCGGTGAGCCCCGCCCAGGCAGGTACGTCACGCAGCTCCTGCCCCGCCGCGACGAACGGGTGCGCCGCGACCAGCCGGAGCCGCTCGTCCTTGAAGGTCTTGCGCAGCCGCTTGTGGAGGGTCTCGCGCGACCGGAACCGCTCCGCGACAGCCGAGGGCAGTGCCGAGGGCTCCCACGGGACCTCGAAGTAGTGCTGGCGCAGCACCTCCCAGTCCTCGCTGAACCTGGCGACGTAGTCGGTCCAGTGCTGGCCCATGCCCGGGCCCAGCTCGTCGAAGGCCGCCAGCTGCGCCCCGCGGGTGCCACCGGGCACCGCGACCGAGGTCTTGTCGGCGAACCGGTGCTCGCGGACGACGTCCATCGGCACCAGCTCGAGCTCACGCTCCGCGGGCCGCCCGGACTTGCGGAACAGGTCGCGCATCACCGCGGGCAGCAGCGTCGAGGTCGCCGAGGCGTCCCAGGTGAACCCCTCCTCACGCACCGGCACCAGAGCGCCGCCGAGCTCACCGGAGGCCTCGAGCAGGGTCACCGAGTGGCCGAGCTTGGCCAGCCTGGCGGCGCTGGCCATCCCGGCGTACCCGCCCCCGAGGACGACGACGCCCGTCACTGGACGGGGTAGGGCTTGGTGGTGCCGTCGGAGGGGCCCTGCGACGGTGGCGCGCCCCGTCTTCCGCGCCGGGTCAGCCTGCGCCAGCCCCCGCGAACGGCGCGGAGGAGGAGATACATCAGCACCAGACCGGCCGCCAGCAGGACCGCGGCGATGCCGGCGGCGGCCAACGGGTGCTCGGTCGCGAACCAGACCACGCCGAGGACGAGGCCGTCCTCGGCCAGGCTGACCACCGAGTTGGAGACCGGCTCGGGGGAGGAGTTGACCGCCAGCCGCTCGCTCGCCTTGACCAGGTGGGACATCAGCGCCGAGGTGCCGCCCACGACGCCGCCGACGGCCGCGCTGAGCGAGTCGGCCTCACCGGCGAGCAGAACGCCGATCACCGCGCCGATCGTGGGCCGGATCACCGTGGAGATCGAGTCCCAGGTGGAGTCGACGTAGGGCACCTTGTCGGCGACGAACTCGATCGCGAACATCGCCCCCGCTGCCGCCAGCACCGGCCAGGTGCCGAGCACGTCGGGGATCTCCTCGGCCCCGGTCGTGCGCTGCACGATGCCGAGCACCAGCACGACCAGATAGGCGTTGATGCCACTGGCCCACCCGCTGGAGAAGGTCAGCGCTAGAGATTCCATGGGGACATCTTGGCGTACGGCACCGACATCCGAGCCTGCGACCGCGCGAGGCGATGTCCTGAGCTTGTCGAAGGGAACGAGCGCGGCCGCACACGGGAGGAGGTCGAGCGAGCGCAGCGACTGAGCTTGCGAAGCCGCGAAGCGGGTCGAGACCGAGTCGCGTCGGCCCGAGACCAAGCGCACGCGATCCCGTATTTACCTCCGTTGTGCCCCGTGCGGCAGAATGGGCTGATCAACGCAGAGTTCCCCCACGTCGCAAGGAGACCGGATGACCATGACGACACCCGACGAGAACGAAGGTGTGGTCGTGAACGAGGACCTGGAGACCACCGTCGAGGTGGCTGCCCTCGCTGCTGAGCCCGTGCCGCGGGAGATGACGTGGGCGGTTCGGCTGATCGTCGGTCTGATCGCGTTCAGCGCCGTCGTGGTCGTGGTGATGGTGCTGCGTTCCGATGACCTGGTGCGCGCGTGGGCGGAGGGCAACGCCTCGGCCAAGCGCATCCTGGAGACCGAGGGGCTCGAGGCCCTCATCAACCCGCCCACCGACAACCGGGTCAGCGCGCCGGCGTTCATCGCCCCCGCGATCACCCTGTTCGGCGTGATGGCCATCATGCTCGGCGTGCTCACGGTCTTCCTCCGCAACGGCTTCGAGTGGGCCCGCATCGTGATCACGTTCCTGGTCTTCATCTCCGCGGTGGCCAGCGTCGGTGGCATCCTGACCGGCCCGCCGGTGATCATCAGTGTGCTGACGACGATCGCGATCGTCATCGCCGCGGGGCTGCTGGTGGTCATGTGGCTGCCGGCCAACACCCGCTACATCCACCCGCCGCACCTCATCCGCGGCGCCGTCGCCGACGACTGAGCGACCCCGGCAGGGCTCGACACGCCCCGTCACCGAAACGTCTTGTGACTGTCGGTGGCGGGGTGTAGTTTGATCACGTGTTCGAACAGATGTTCGAACAACCAGGCTCTGGCGGGCGTCGTCCTCGACCCCCGACGCCCGTCGGAGCCGTCCACTGCGGGGTCGACCGTGAGCGAGAAGGACGACCCGATGCATCTGCTGCCGGCCACGACGCACAGCTACCTCTTCCGAGCCACCGAGACCCTCGCGGAGGCGATCGTGGCCGACGACGTGCCGAGCAGGTACGCCATCGCTCATGTCGCCGCCCTCCAGGCCGCCGCCGCGCTGATCGCCGCCCGCACCGACCCCGTCGAGGCCGCGAGCCGCGCCGGGCGCCGTCGTCCGTGGAACGCCTGGGTCCGGCTCAAGAAGGTCGCGCCGGAGCTCTCCGAATGGGCCGACTACTTCGCCGCCGGCGCCGCCAAGCGTGCCGCCGCGGAGGCCGGCTCGATCCGGGCGGTCACCGCGGAGGAGGCCGATGAGCAGGTGCGGGACGCCGACCGGTTCCTCGCCGTCGTCGAGGAGTCGCTCGGGCTGATGGCCCACACCACTCAGGCCACCCGGCTGCGACACGACCGCCTCGTGGGCTGATTCAGGTGTGGCGTACGCAGGGTGGGAAGCAGGGCCTACGCTTGGCCTCATGTCAGCTGGCTCCGCTTCCACCAGTCGCCGGGCAGGCGCCCGGACCGTCGCCGTCTGGGACGCGCTCGACCCGGTCCTGGCCTCCGGCCCGCGCGACGTCCTCGACATCGGCGGCGGCACCGGCACCTCAGCCGTACGCATCGCCGCGCTCGGCCACCGGGTCACCGTCGTCGACCCCAGCCCCGACGCGCTGGCCGCGCTCGACCGCCGGGCCCGTGAGGCCGGTGTCTCCGTCGACGCGCGCCAGGGCGACCTGTCCGCACTCTCCGACGTCGCCGACCCCAGTGGTGCCGACGTGGTGCTCTGCCACGGCGTCCTCGAGGTCGTTCCCGACCCAGCTGCCGCACTGGCGGGGATCCGCGAGGTCCTCCGTCCCGGTGGCACGCTCAGCCTGCTGGTCGCCCAGCGCACCGCCGCGGTCCTCTCCCGTGCCCTCGCCGGCCACTTCGCGCAGGCCGCCGAGCTCCTCGACGACACCGCCCCGCAGGGACGCTCCGGTCGCCGCTTCGCCCTCGACGAGGTCACCGGGCTGCTGGGCGTGGCCGGTTTCGAGGTCACGGACGTTCGTGGCGTACGTGTCTTCGTGGATCACGTTCCCGGGTCGCTGCTCGATGTCGACCCGGCGGCTACCTCGGCGCTGGTCGAGCTCGAGCAAGCTGCTTCCACGCGGCCGGACTACCTGCCGTTCGCTTCGCAGCTGCACTTGCTCGCTTCGCTTCGCTGACGGCGCGCTGGTCCGCGTCCTTGGAGGATCGGGGTGACCTCCTCCGCTGGCGCTCCGGAGGTCACCCCGATCCTCCATGTCGACATGGACGCCTTCTTCGTTTCGGTGGCTATCCGGCACCAGCCCGAGCTGTGGGACCAGCCGGTCGTCGTCGGGGGTCATGCACGAGGCGTGGTGACCTGCGCCAACTATCCGGCGCGGGCCTACGGCGTGCGGGCCGCGATGCCGGGTTCGATGGCGAGACGGCTGTGTCCTCAGCTCGTCTCGGTCCGACTCGACTTCGGTGAGGTCTCCGAGGTCTCTCATCAGGTCCGTGAGATCTTCCGCCGTGCCACCCCGCTGGTGGAGGTGGTCAGCGTCGACGAGGCGTTCCTCGACGTGCGGGGAGCGACCAGGCTCTTCGGGAGCCCCGAGGCGATCGCCCAGCGGATCCGCCGCCAGATCGCCGAGGAGCTGAGCATCACCTGCTCGGTCGGCGTCGCGCCCACCCCGAGCGTGGCCAAGGTCGGCAGCCGCAAGGCAAAACCCGACGGCATCGTGGTCGTCCGGCCGGAGGACGTCCCCGGCTTCCTCCACCCGCTCGACGTCGGTGAGCTCTACGGCGTCGGCCCGAGCACCAGGACCCGGCTGCGGCGGCTCGGCTTCGAGACGGTGGGGGACATCGCCCGCACCCCGGTGCCGACCCTCCACCAGATCCTCGGCCCGCGCCTCGGTGGCCACCTGCACCGCCTCGCCACCGGCACCGACCGGCGCGAGCTGACCGGGCGGCTGGGCCCGGACCTGCCGGACCGGTCCACCGGCGCCCAGGAGACCTTCGGCCACGACCTGTGCGACCGTGAGGACATCGTCCGCGAGCTGCTGCGCCTCTCGGCCCGCGTCACCCGGCGGATGCGGCGCGCCGGCACGGTCGGCCGCACCATCGCGCTGACGGTGCGGTTCACCGACTTCAAGACCATCTCGCGCTCCCGCACGCTGCCCGATCCGACCGACGTCACCCAGGAGGTGCATGCCACCGCCGTCCGCCTCTACGACGAGCTCGACCTCAGGGGTCGGGCCCTACGGCTGGTCGGGGTCCGGGTCGAGCATCTGGTTGCCCGCGAAGGCACCGACCGGCAGCTGGTGCTCGGCCAACGCGAGCGCGGCTGGTCCGAGGCCGACCGTGCCATCGACCAGGTCGCCGAACGCTTCGGATCCAGCCTCGTGCGCCGCGCGAGCCTGCTCGATCAGGGGCGGGGTTGACGCACCTGCCTGTTCGGTTGACACAATCGGACTTGGTTGTGCCATGGGGCAGAACGTCAAGGGGCAAGAATTTTCTGGGCTTACTACCGCCTTCAGGGTGGCCAGCCTAGACTTGGAGACACCCCAACAGGACATGGGAGGTACGGTGCCACTCTCGGAAGAGGAGCTTCGCCTGCTCGAGCAGATGGAGCGCGCGCTCTCGGCGGAGGACCCGAAGTTCGCCTCCGCCCTCCGAGGCACGGCTCTGCGCCGTGCCCAACGTCGACACGCGGTCATCGCGGGCATCGTGCTCGCCGGTGGAGTCGCGTTGCTGATGACCGGTGTGATCTCACGGATGTGGATCGTCGGGGTGGTCGGCTTCCTGGTGATGCTGGCCTCGACCTCCGTGCTGCTCACCGCTCTTCGTGGTGCTGCCGCGGTCGAGGAGGACGACGGGGACCACACGCCCCGCAGCTCGTTCCTCGACCGGGCCAGCGAGCGCTGGAAGCAGCGCCGCCGCGACAACGACCTCTAAGAGGAGATCAGCTCCCGCTCGGACCGGGCAACCGGTCCGTCGGTGGCTGGCACCGGCCGGCGGCGGAAGACCGACGCCGGCCACAGGCGTGCCCGGCGCCGGGCACGCCGGTCGGCGTGCTCCCTGAGCGTGGCCGAGACCAGGCGTACGTCGTCCCCGACCGCCGCGGCGTCGCGATGCTCGGCGTAGCGGTTGCGCTCGACGGCCGTCACGATCCGCTGCAGCGCGAGCATCGGTTCGCGACCCTGCAGATGCGGGGCCAGGCTGGTGGCCTCCTCCCGTGGTGAACGGGTCCCGGACCAGGGCAGACCGAGGTCGATCGCGGTGTCGCCCAGCTCGGTCCAGCCGGCCTCGGCGTCGCCCGCGAGCCGAGTCGTACGCCGCCGGCGCCGGATGACGGCCGGCGCTGCTAGCGCGATCAGGCCGACCAGGGTCACGATCCCCAGACCGGTCCAGACGGCGCCGGCGTTGGACTCCTCGGTGCCGGTGTCGGCAACCTCCGGCGTGTCCGGCTCCTCGCGCTGCGGCCGGTTGGGCACCGGCGCGACGCTCGTGCCGGCGCTGGGAACAGGGGCGTCCGGCTCGTTGCTGGCATTGCTCAGCGCACCCGTGGTGTAGCCGGGTTCGCTGGTGTCGGCGGCCGACGGGGTCGGCTCGAAGCGGATCCAGCCGATGTCCTCGAACCACAGCTCGGGCCAGGCGTGCAGGTCGCGGCCGCGGAACTGCCACACGCCGTCCTCGTCCTGGTCGCCGCCCAGGAAGCCGAAGGCGACCCGGGCCGGGATGCCGAGCTCGCGGGCGAGCACGGCCATGGCCGTGGCGTACTGCTGGCAGTAGCCGATCTTGTTGTCGGTCAGGAAGTCCAGCAGGGCCGCGCTGTCGGAGCCGACGTCACGCTCCAGGCTGTAGGTGAACTCGCCGCTGTGGCGGAACCAGTTCTGCAGGGCGACCGCCTTGGCGAACGGCCGGTCCTGGCCGGCGGTCCGCTCCAGGGCGATCTCCTCGATCTCGTCGGGGAGCAGCGGCAGGTCGGTCATGCCCGGCGGGGCACCGACGCCGGGGTCGCCGGCGGCGAGGAGGCGTTCCTGGGACGGCTCGACGGGGGCGGCGGTCATCCGCCAGCTCTGCCCGGCCACGGTCTGGTCCCTGCCCTCGGTGGACATGAAGTCGAGGGTGTCGTCGTCGTAGCGCCACGGCCCCCTGGCAGTGACGTCGAGAGGGTGCGTGAAGATCGGTAGCCAGGTCGACTGGAACTTGGCGCTCGCCCGCAGCTGGTAGGTCGTGGGTTCGCCCAGCAGGGTCGGGTCGGACATCGGCGGCTCGAAGGTGGCCACCCCGCTGTGGTCGGAGGGTACGTCACGGTTGCCCGAGGTCCACTCCGTGCCGGTGAACTTGGTCAGAGCCCCAACCCGCAGATAGGACGGGGGAGTCTCGGTGTCGCCGTAGACGGGGGTGACGGACACCATCACCTGGTCGCTCTGCCGGCGCAGGTCGTCGTAGAGCCCGACGGTCGGGTTGATCACTCGCAGCGGGCCGTCGCCGTCGCCCGGACCCAGGCCGGGAAGAGAGACGTTCGGGCTGGGCAGCCACGCCGGGGTGAGCAGGGCGATCACGACCGCGGAGACCCCGATGACCGCCGGCCCGGCCGCGGGCACCACCGGTAGATCGTCATCGAGGCGACGGCCCCAACGGCCGAGCTGTTGGGCACGGTCGAGGCGCAGCATGACCAGGAACGAGGTCGCGGTGAGCGCGAAGACGACCCAGGAGACGCCGCCCCAGCCACCGGCGCCGATGATGCTGAACGGCACCGTGAAGACCCCCAGCACCACGAGCCCCATCATCGGCGGCCGGCGCAGCGAGACGGCCAGGATGTCGGCCAGCAGCACCGCCGCGACACCGCCCGGGATGAGGTAGGGCGCCACCCCCGCCCCGGACATCGGCAGGTCGAACGGGTTGAACGCGACGTACGCCTCGGCCATCTCGGCGGCGACCAGTGCCCGGCCGCCGCCGGTGACGGGGAAGGGGTGCTGCACGACCAGGAGGCTGGTCGCGATGGTGCCGAGAAGCACCTGAAGCAGGACCACGACCGAGGCGTGCACGCGCAGCAGCCGCGCCGAGATCCCGGTGCCGACCACGAGCAGGCCGGCGACCAGGATCGGGCCGAGGTAGGGAAACCGGGTGCTCGTGAACGAACCCCACGACGACAGCGCGAACAGGACGGTCGCGAAGCAGGTCAGCGGGACCGCCATGGCGGGCACGACGCCGCGCGCGTCTCGGGACGTCATCATCGCGCCGCTCCTGCCGCCGCGCCCGATGCCGTGCCGCGGGTGCCGAGCTCGCGCCAGCGCGCGGCCACCGAGTCACCGACGCCGAGCTCGACCGCCTTCCAGCCGTGCTGGATGAGCAGTGGTACGCCGCTGGGCCGCCGCTGCTCGGGCGCCAGGTGCACCGCGCTCCAGCCGTCGACGGCGAGCGAGAAGGCGAGCGCGGCCCCGGTGCGATGACGTACCCGGCGAAGCACTCCGGCGTCCTCCTCGTCGAGGGAGCCGAGCACCGCAACGGTGACCCCGCCCTGTCCGGCCTCGCCGATCCAGGAGGCGTCGATGCGGTGGTGCTGGACGGTCTCGACCACGGCGAGCGCCTCCAGCAGGGCGGCCGCGTCGGCCTGGCCCTCGCGGTCGTGCCAGCCGGCGTTGAGCTCACCGCCACCTGCCGAAGCGGCGCCGGGGGTGCTGCCACCGGAGGTCACCAGGCGCACGGAGTAGCCGGCCTCGACCAGGTGCACCGCCACCGAGGCGGCGACCACGACGGCGTGCTCGAACGAGGAGCTCGCTCCCTGGCCGCGGTGGACCGAGCGCCGGTTGTCGAGGAAGACGGTGGCCCGGGCCTGCCAGGGCTGCTCCTCGCGGCGCACCATCAGCTCGCCGAGGCGGGCCGAGCTGCGCCAGTGCACCCGCCGCAGCTCGTCGCCGCGGCGGTACTCACGCACGGTGACGTCCTCCGCGCTGCCACCGAGGAACGCCCTCGGCCGGGAGTCTCCCGACGAGGTCGCGTTGCCGGTCAGGGGAGTCGGGGGCAGCGCGATCACTCTCGGCGTGACCGTGAACGGGACGGTGGACTGGAAGGCGCGATTGAGCTCGACCAGGCCGAACGGGTCTGCCACGGTCACGCGCATCGGGCCGATGTCGAAGCGGCCCCGGATCTCGGATCGGATCTGGTAGCCGAGCTTGTGGCGCCACCCGAACCCGATCCGGTCGACCACGAAGCGCGGGCGCCCACCCAGGGCGTAGGGGACCGTCTCCTCCAGCAGCAGGGTCCCGGTGGGGATCCGGCCCTCGTTGGCGATGGTGAGCTCGACCTTGGCGGGCTGGCCGGCCTCGGTCAGGTGCGGCTCGATGTGGCGGACGAGCGCGAGCCGGTAGCGACCCCAGGCGGCGACCACCGCGGTGACCAGCGGCAGCGCGACCAGCAGCATCCCGATCCGGGACAGCGTGGACTGGTCCAGCAGGACCCCGCAGACGATCGCGGTGATCCCGGCGGCCAGGAAGGCCCGGCCCCGCACGGTCAGTCCGGACAGTGCCTCACGCATATCGGACGGTTCCCTCGTGGATCAGGTCTGTGGCACCGGCACGGCGGACACGACGGCCTCGAGGATGTCGGTGACCGACCGGCCGTGCATCGCCGCGGAGGCGCTGGGGAGGAGACGGTGGGCAAGGACCGGACCGGTCAGCCTACGTACGTCATCGGGGAGGACGAACTCGCGTCCGTGCAGGGCGGCATGGGCCTTGGCGGCCCGCAGCAGGTGGAGGCTCGCTCGCGGCGAGGCGCCCAGGGCGAGCTCGTTGTTGGTGCGGGTCGCCGCGGTCAGGGCCACGGTGTAGCGGCGGACCGCCTCCGAGACGTAGACCTGGTTGACGACGCCGACGAGCTTGCGGATCTCCACGGCGTCGGTGACCGGGTCGAGGTCGTCGAGCGGGTTGGCCGCGCTGTGGTTGGCCAGCATCGCGATCTCGGAGCCGACCGGCGGATAGCCGACCGAGACCCGCGCCATGAACCGGTCGCGCTGCGCCTCGGGGAGGGCGTAGGTCCCCTCCATCTCGATCGGGTTCTGGGTCGCGATCACCATGAACGGCGACTCCAGCTGGTAGGTCACGTTGTCGACGGTGACCTGGTGCTCCTCCATGCACTCCAGCAGCGCCGACTGGGTCTTGGGGGAGGCACGGTTGATCTCGTCGCCGACCACGATGTTGGCGAAGATGCCGCCCGGGCGGAACTCGAACTCCCGGGTGTTCTGGTTGAAGATCGACACCCCGGTGACATCGCTCGGGAGCAGGTCGGGCGTGAACTGGATGCGGCGGACCGAGCAGTCGATCGAGCGCGCGAGCGCCTTCGCGAGCTGGGTCTTGCCGACCCCGGGCACATCCTCGATCAGGAGGTGTCCCTCGGCGAGCAGCACGGTCAGCGTGGAGTCGACGACGTCGGTCTTCCCCTCGATCACCTTCTCGATGCTGTCGCGAATGCGGCCCGCGACCCGCACCAATGTCTCGATCTCTGCCCCATTCGATGAGGCCTCCAACGGCGTCGTCACGTCGCGTCCTTCCGACTCAACCTGCTTATGGGAACACCGTACGGGGTAGCGCCTACGGGCGTCTGTGGCATTGACCCGACTGTGACCTGCAAACGGTATGTCGCCGGCTTCCGCCGCACGCAGGACGGGGGAGCGGGGAGTGGTGGGAAATCGTCGCGTGGGGGAGGAAGGTGGTTTGAATGTGGGGGATTGTGGGGTACGGTGGGGCAAAGTGGAGGAACGATCCACGTTGAGCTGACCGCGGGGGCGAGCACATGTTCTTCATGGGCACGTACACGCCGAAGCTCGACGAGAAGGGCCGGATCTTCCTCCCCGCAAAGTTCCGAGATCGACTGGCTGAGGGGGTTGTCGTGACGCAAGGTCAGGAGAACTGCCTCGTGGTGTGGCCCGAGGACGTCTTCATGCAGGAGGCACAGCGGGCCCAGCAGACGCCGCTCACCTCTCGGGACGCACGCGACTACGCCCGTGTCCTCTTTGCGGGGGCCGAGCAGACGACACCCGACAAGCAGGGCCGGATCGGCATCCCGCCGCTCCTGCGCGACTACGCCGGGATCGTCAAGGACGTGGTCGTGATCGGTGTGATGGACCGGATCGAGATCTGGGACCCGGCCAAGTGGGCGGAGTACTCCGCGGGTGCACAGGCCAAGTTCGCAGACCTCGACGAGTCGACGGACTGATAAAGGGACAGATCGACAAACCGACAGAGCTGATCAGAAACAAGACAAGTCAACAGCGGATCCGCAGGACGAGGTCTCAGTCCCGCTCCACCCATCCAGCCATCCGGGGCACCTTCCCCGGTTCCGGACGGCGCTCGGTGGTGAGGGAGCGGGCATGAGACCTGGCTCTGCGGATCCGTGGCGTTGTCAGCCCGTGGCCCTGCCACAGAGACACGGGAGAACACACACCAGACGAAGCCGTGCGATGGGGGTCGAGGCGGTGACGAACCAGAAGCACGTGCCGGTGATGCTCGACCGCATCGTCGACCTGCTCGCCCCGGCGCTCGCCGATGGTGGCGTCCTGGTCGACTGCACGACGGGTCACGGCGGTCACACCGAGGCCGTCCTCGAGCGGATCCCGGGATCACGCGTGATCGGCATCGACCGAGACACCTACGCCCTCGGCATCGCGGGGGAGCGGCTGGCCCGTTTCGGCGACCGGTGGACAGGCGTCCATGCGGTCTACGACGAGATCCTCGACGTGGTGGCCGGGCAGGGTCTGGACGAGGTCCAGGCGGTGCTCTTCGACCTCGGCGTCTCCTCGATGCAGCTCGACCAGCGCGAGCGGGGCTTCGCCTACGCGGAGGACGCGCCGCTCGACATGCGGATGGACGCCACCCGGGGTCAGACCGCGGCGGACGTCCTCAACAACTACTCCGCGGCGGACCTGACCCGGATCCTGCGGGACTACGGCGAGGAGAAGTTCGCCAAGAAGATCGCCTACGCCATCGTCAAGCGCCGCGAGAACGTCCCGTTCACGACGAGCGGGCCCCTGGTGGAGCTCCTCTACGCAGAGATCCCGGCACCTGCCCGTCGGACCGGCGGACACCCGGCCAAGCGCACCTTCCAGGCGCTGCGGATGGAGGTCAACGACGAGCTGGGGGCGCTGCGGCAGGCACTGCCGGACTCGCTCGAGGCCGTCGGCGTCGGTGGCCGGGTGGTGGTCGAGTCCTACCACTCGCTCGAGGACCGGCTCACCAAGCGGGCCTTCGCCGAGGTGACCAAGCTGGACGTACCTCCGGACATGCCGTTCGTGCCGCCCGAGGCCGAGCCGGCGTTCCGCCTGCTCACCCGTGGTGCCGAGCAGGCCAACGAAGCAGAGATCGAGGAGAACCCGCGCGCCGCCTCGGTGCGACTGCGCGCAGTGGAGCGCGTCAAGCGCCGAAACAGCCCAAGAGACCACCCAAGAGCCACCACAGCCAAGCCGAACCCTGGAGCAACCAGATGAGCATCGCCGCCGCGCCACAGGCGCCCGGGCGCAGCCCGGACCGGGCCCCCGAGACCCAGACGCGCCTGACCGCCGTCCCGGCGCCGCTGCCGGGCCCGACGGCTCCGCGGCTGCCGTTCGTCGTGCTCGTCTCGATGCTGCTCGTCGGTGGCGTCGTGGGTCTGCTCGTCTTCAACACCTCCATGCAGCAGTCGGCCTTCCAGGAGCAGAAGCTCCAGGAGCAGGCGACCACCCTGGCCGCCCGCGAGCAGGCGCTCGACGGCGAGCTGAAGACGATGGAGGACCCGCACAAGATCGCCGCCAAGGCGAAGGAGCTCGGCATGGTCGTCCCGCAGAACGCGGCCATGCTCCGGGTCCCCGCGGCGAAGGTCGAGGGCGAGGCGGCCCCGGCCGACCGCTCCGCGACCCCGCCGCTGCACCCGAAGGTCGCCAAGCCCTACAGCGTGCTGGTCGCCGAGCAGAAGGCCGCCGAGCTCGCCGAGAAGAAGAAGGCCCAGGAGGCGCGCGCCCAAGAAATGGCAGAGAAGCAGGAGGCCGAGGAGCAGCAGCGTACGCCTTCGGGTGAGGCTCGCTGATGGCTCAGCGGAGTGTGCGCCGGACCCGGCGGCCCGCTCAGAAGGAGCGGAGCCGCGGGCCGGTGCACATCCGGCTCCGCGTCGGCTTCATCCTGGTGGCGATGGTGCTCTCGGTCTTCGGTGGCCGGCTGGTGCAGCTGCAGGGCATCGACCCGCACTCGTACGCCGCGATGGCGGCCGCGGAGAACGTCGTCGATGTCGTGCTGCCGGCCGAGCGCGGCGAGATCCTCGACCGTGACGGCGAGGCGCTGGCCGACTCCTCCGACGGGCTGATGGTGCTGGCCGACCCGAAGCAGACGAAGAAGGACGCCCCGGCGATCGCCGCGTTCCTGGCCAAGGAGCTCGGGGTCGACTACGCCTCCGCGCTCGCCAAGCTCCGCAAGGACGGCAGCCGGTTCCAGTACATCGACCGTCAGGTCGTCGCGACGAAGGCCACCGATGTGGTGGAGCGCGCGAAGGCCAAGGGCTACCAGGGCCTGTGGACCAGCCGCGACCCGCTGCGCAACTACCCCAACGGCGACGTCGCGGCCAACCTCGTCGGCTGGGTCGGCAACGATGGTCCCCTCGCGGGCCTCGAGGCTGCCTTCGACAAGCACCTGGCCGGCAAGGACGGCCGTGCCGAGTACGACGCGACCAGCCAGGTCAGCGGCACCCGGATGCCGCTGGGCACCAACAACCGCGTCGACCCGGTCGACGGCCACGACCTGACCCTCACGATCGACCGCGACCTGCAGTACTACGTGCAGCAGACCCTGATGGACGCCGTGCAGAAGTCGCGCGCGGAGTCGGGGATGGCCGTGGTCATGGACACCCGGACCGGCGAGATCCTGAGCCTGGCCGACTACCCGACCTTCGATGCACGCGACCCGGCGGCCTCGCCGAAGACTCTGCGTGGGAGTGCCGCGCTGTCCAACGTCTACGAGCCGGGCTCGGTGCAGAAGGTGCTGACGGTCGCCGGCCTGCTCGACCAGGGGCTCGTCTCGCCCTCGACCCGGCTCAAGGTGCCGGGGTCCTACCGCTCGGGCGACGCGGACATCCACGACTGGTACGAGCACGGCACGGAGAGGTTCACCCTGGCCGGGGTGATCGCGAAGTCCTCCAACATCGGAACCGTGATGGCCGCGGACAAGTACGAGGACGGCCAGCTGCGCGACTACCTCTCCGCCTTCGGCCAGGGCCGGCGCACCGGCCTCGGCCTGGACACCGAGTCGGCCGGCCTGCTCGCCTCGCCGGAGAGCTGGAACCCGGCCGACGAGGACCGCATCGACTTCGGTCAGTCGATCTCGGTCAACGCCGTGCAGATGACCGCGGCGCTCAACACGATCGCCAACGGCGGCGTACGCATCGACCCCAGCCTCATCGCCGGGAGCGCCACCAACAACTCCGGCGCCGAGGTCGGCACCGACACCGCGCAGCGCACACGCGTCGTCTCCGAGGAGGCCGCCTCCCAGACCGCGGAGATGATGGAGCGGGTCATCAACGACCCGGTCAACGGTGTCGCCCCGCAGGCCGCAGTGGACGGCTACCGTGCCTCCGGGAAGACCGGAACGGCCCAGCGGGTCAACTCCGAGTGCAAGTGCTACGACGGCACCACCACGGTCTCCTTCGGCGGTTTCGCCCCGACCGACGACCCGCGGTTCACCGTCTACGTGGCCATCCACAACCCCGGCAACGGTGGTGGCGGTGGCACCGTGACCGGTCCGGTGTTCTCCCAGATCATGTCCTTCGCCCTGCGCCGCTACGGCGTCCCGCCGACCGGCACCGAGCCGTCGAAGATGCCGACTGGTTGGTGAGTACGCCGCGCCGTCGCGCGCTGCGGACCCAGATTTCAATTGGCAACCAATACATAAGTGTGTTATGTTGTTGGGGTGAGCGCAGAAGTCACCGGCCGAGATCTGGCACCGACCATGGAGCGACTGGTGCGACTCGTGCGAGAGGTGTCGACGGCCGGAGAGGTCTCCACGACCGGGGCCGCGGTGCTCGCGCGGCTGGGTCGCCTCGGTGGGCAGCGGATCACCGACCTCGCCCGGGCCGAGGGGGTGTCCCAGCCGGCGATGACCCAGCTGGTCAACCGGCTCGAGCAGGACGGGTTGGTGCTGCGTACGTCTGACTCGGCCGACCGCCGGGGAGTCCTCGTCGAGACCACCGACCGCGGTCGCGAGGTCACCACCGCGAGGCGTACGCAGCGGGCCGAGGTGCTCGAGGCGGCGCTGGAGCGCCTCGACGGAGCCGACCGGACCGCCATCGCGGCGGCCCTGCCCGCTCTCGACCGGCTCGTCGACGCCGTGCTCGATTCCTGACGCGCCGGCCTGCCGGCGACGCGTACGAAACAAACGTCTGAGAAGAGGCAAGAAGAATGAGCTCCCAACACAGGGCAGCTACCGCGAGTCCGTTCAAGCAGCCACGTGCCGTGTGGGCGGTCGCGTTCGCATGCGTGGTGTCGTTCATGGGGATCGGGCTCGTCGACCCGATCCTGCCGGTGCTCGCCGAGGAGCTGGAGGCGACCCCGGCGCAGGTGTCGCTGCTGTTCACCAGCTACCTCGTGGTGACCGCCGTGGCGATGATCGGTGTCGGCTGGGTCTCCAGCCGGATCGGCGCGAAGTGGACGCTGATCCTCGGCCTGGTCCTGATCGTCGTGTTCGCCGGGATGGCCGGGACCGTCGACGGTGTCGACGGCATCGTCGGCTTCCGTGCGGGCTGGGGCCTCGGCAACGCGCTGTTCATCTCCACCAGCCTCGCCGTCATCGTCGGCTCGGCGACCGGAGGGTTCGCGGGCGCGATCATCCTCTACGAGACTGCGCTCGGTCTCGGCATCGCGGTCGGCCCGCTCCTCGGCGGCGTCCTCGGTGGCATCTCCTGGCGCGGCCCGTTCTTCGGCGTCTCCGCGCTGATGGCGATCGCGCTGGTCGCCACCCTGGTCTTCCTGCCACCGACGCCCAAGCCGGAGAAGAAGGTCACCCTGCTCGCACCGCTCGCCGCGCTGCGCCACCGCGGGCTGCTGACGATGGGCATCATGGCGCTGCTCTACAACTGGGGCTTCTTCACCCTCCTCGGCTACGCGCCCTACCCGATGGGGCTGCACGACCCGCTCCAGCTCGGCTGGGTCTTCTTCGCCTGGGGCATCCTGGTCGCCGTCTTCGCCGTGTGGGGCGCGCCGTGGGCGCAGCGCCGCTTCGGCACCGCGCCGACCCTCTACGTCAACCTGCTCGGTCTCGGCGCCCTGCTCGCCATCATCGGCCTGGGCGTCTCCTCGCCGACCGTGGTCATCGTGGCCGTGATCCTGTCCGGGATCTTCGTCGGTCTCAACAACACGCTGACCACCCAGGCGGTCATGCTGGTCTCCCCGGTGGAACGGCCGATCGCATCCTCGGCCTACGGGTTCGTACGCTTCATCGGCGGCGGCCTCGCCCCGTTCGCCGCGGGCAAGATCGCCGAGGCGACCGACCAGTCGGTGGCCTTCTACGTCGGCGCCGCGGCGTTCCTGATCGCGATCCCTGTCCTGGCCAGCGGCCACAAGCTGATCACGGCCGCCGAGTCGGCGCAGACCGCCGAGCCCGTCGCGCCGACGCTCGAGCCCATCGGGCCGGTTCGCGGTGAGGGCCGGCCGGTGCTCGTCGCCGTCGGCGCCACGCTCGACGCCGACGAGGTCGTCGACCGGGCCGCCGAGATGGCCGCCGCCGAGGGAGCGCCGCTGGAGGTGGTCCACGTCCGCGAGACCGAGGTCGTCGAGGAGCTGGCCATCGACGCGGAGGAGCCGGAGATGGCCGCCGCGACCGTACGTGCCCACCTGGACCGCCTCGCCGCCCGCGGGGTGACCGCCACCGGTCTGGTGCTGCACAGCGTCGGCGACCACGCCAGCGCCGGGATGGTGCTGGCCAGGTACGCCAACGAGGCCCGGGTCCGCACGATCGCGATCGGCTCCTCGCCCCGGGGCCGTGCCGTGCAGCTCGCCGACGGCTCGATCACCTCAGCGGTCGTGCGGAACGCCGGCGTACCCGTCGTGCTCGTCGTTCCCGGCCAGGAGCCGCACGAGCTCAGCGCCGCGGCGCTGACCCAGCTGCGCCACGCCTGATGTCGGCCCGGCGGGACCTGGTCCCGCCGGGCGGATAACCTTCGCCTGGTGAGCAGTGCGTACGAGACGGCGGAGCCGAAGAGTCCGACCCGCCCGCGAGTGACCGAGCCGGTGACGCTGGCCGAGCTGGCCGGCGAGTTCGGTCTGGACGTGCGCGGCGAGGCCCGCGTCACCGGGGTCACGCTGAGCTCCCAACGGGTGCTGCCCGGTGACCTCTACGCCGCCCTGCCCGGCAGCCGGGCGCACGGGGCCGGCTACGCCGCCGGTGCCGTCGAGGCAGGAGCGGTCGCGGTGCTCACCGATGCCGCCGGCGCCGCCGAGCTGGAGGCCCAGGGCCTCGCCGACGTGCCCGTGCTGCTCGTCGAGAAGCCCCGCAAGGTGCTCGGCTCGCTCTCGGCCCGCGTCTACGGCAACCCCTCGGGGCGTCTGCGGCTGATCGGCGTGACCGGCACCCAGGGCAAGACGACGACCACCCGGCTGGCCGAGAGCGCGCTGCTCGACGCCGGCCACCGCGCCGGCGTCATCGGCACCGTCGGCACCCGGATCGGCGGACGCGACGTGAAGACGCCGCTGACCACGCCCGAGGCTCCCGACCTGCACGGCCTCTTCGCCCGGATGGTCGAGGAGGGAACCGAGGCGTGCGCCATGGAGGTCTCCTCCCACGCACTGGTGATGGGCCGTGTCGACGGGGTCGTCTTCGACGTCGCCGTCTTCCTCAACTTGGGCCGCGACCACCTCGACTTCCACGAGACGGTCGAGGACTACTACGCGGCGAAGGCCGACCTGTTCACCCCGGAGCGGGCGAAGCTGGGCATCGTCAACATCGACGACGAGCACGGCCGCCGACTCGCCGCGGAGGCGAGGATCCCGATCCTCACCTACGCGCTGCACGACGACACCGCCGACTGGCGCGCCACCGACGTCGAGCTGCGCCCCGACGGCTCCAGCTTCACCGTCCACGGCCCCGACGGGCTCGTCTTCCCGGCCGCCAGCCCGCTGGCCGGCGACTACAACGTCAGCAACACCCTGGCCGCGCTGGCGAGCATCCACCAGGCGTACGAGGACGAGTCCGTCGTACGCGATGTGGCGACGGCCCTGGCCAAAGGCTCCGGCGTCCCCGGACGCCTCGAGCGGATCGACGAGGGCCAGCCGTTCACCGTCGTGGTCGACTACGCGCACAAGCCGGACGCGGTCGAGGCCGCGCTCGGCACGCTCCGCCCGCTGACCGAGTCCCGGCTGATCGTCGTGATCGGGGCCGGGGGAGACCGCGACACCGGGAAGCGGCCGATCATGGGGGAGATCAGCGCACGCCTGGCCGACCACGTGATCGTCACCGACGACAACCCCCGCACCGAGGACCCGGCGAGCATCCGGCGCCAGGTCCTCGAAGGCACCGAGGGCGGGAGCGCGAGCGTCGAGGAGATCGGCGACAGGCGTGCCGCGATCGCCCGGGCGATCGACCTCGCCGAACCCGGGGATATCGTCGTTGTCGCAGGTAAGGGCCATGAGACGGGCCAGGAGATCAACGGCATCACCCACCCGTTCGACGACCGCGAGGTCGTGCGTGCGGCGTTGGCGTCACAGTGATCGATGTGCTGATACGGCGGGGTGCCGCAGAGCCGGCGAACCCGTAGGGAAGAATGCCGGGGGCCGGTGTCTTCGCTATGCACACCGGCCCGGGGGCAAGGACATGGAACGGCATGGCAAGGAAGGCACCCGGCTGACATGAGAGCGATCTTGCTGAGCGGAGCGATTGCGCTTCTGTTCTCGCTGCTCGGCACTCGATTTGCGATCCTCCAGTTCACGAAGCTGGGCTTCGGCCAGGAGATCCGCGAGGACGGTCCGACGACCCACCGCACCAAGCGCGGCACGCCCACGATGGGTGGTGTCGCGATCGTGATCTCGGTCATCGTCGGCTACGTCGTGGCCAAGCTGCTCACCGGCGACGCACCGAGCGCGACGGCTTACCTGCTGCTCTTCCTCTTCGTCGGCATGGCGGCCGTCGGCTTCGTGGACGACTACATCAAGGTCTTCATGCAGCGGAACCTGGGTCTGCGTGCCTGGTCCAAGATGGTCGGGCAGACACTGGTCGCGGTCGGCTTCGGCGTGGTGGCGATCCATCCGGGCCTGGCCAACGCCGACGGCATCACGCCGGCGGCGGACCAGCTCTCCTTCATCCGCGACTTCGGGCCGCACTTCCTCGGCGGCGACGGGATCCTCTACTGGCTCGGTGGCGCCCTGCTGCTGGCCGTCTTCTGGATCATGGTCACCGGCACCTCCAACGCCACCAACCTCACCGATGGTCTCGACGGACTGCTGGCGGCCTCCGCCGCGATCGTCTTCGCCGCCTACACGATCATCTCGATCTGGCAGAACAACCAGCGCTGCGGCCGCCCGAGCGTGGAGATCGGCACCTGCTACGAGGTGCGCGACCCGCTCGACATGGCGATCCTCGGCGCCGCGATCAGCGGCGCGTGCATCGGCTTCCTGTGGTGGAACGCGAGCCCGGCGCGGATCTTCATGGGCGACACCGGCTCGCTCGCCCTCGGCTCCGTGCTGGCCGGGTTCGCGATCCTGTCGCACACCGAGTTCCTGCTGATCATCCTCGGTGGTCTGTTCGTGATGGAGACCTCCGCGGTGATGCTGCAGGTCAGCTGGTTCAAGCTCTCTCGCCGCCTGACCGGCACCCCGAAACGCATCTTCCGGATGACACCGATCCATCACCACTTCGAGCTTCTCGGTTGGGAGCAGGTCACCGTGGTGATCCGGTTCTGGATCATCACGGGCCTCTGCGTCGCGGCCGGCCTCGGAATCTTCTACGCCGAATGGGTGGCGACGATCTGATGTCTCCTGAGCAGCTCGACGAGCTCGGCCGCAACGACTCCTGGGAAGGCGTGAAGGCGGTCGTGGCCGGCTTCGGCGTCTCCGGTTTCGCCGCCGCCGACAACCTGACGCACCTCGGTGCGAGCGTGATCGCGCTCGATGAGTCCCCGGGCGACGAGGAGCGCCAGGAGAAGGCCAAGCTCCTCGGCATCCTGGGTGCCGACGTACGCCTCGGCGAGGGCGCCACCCACGTGCTGCCCGACGACGTCGACGTGGTGGTCACCTCTCCCGGCTGGCGCCCGACCGCGCCGCTGCTCGCCCAGGCGCGCGAGCGGGGGATCCCGATCTGGGGCGAGGTCGAGCTCGCCTGGCGGCTGCGCGACCCCGACAACGCCGCTCCCTGGCTGGCGGTCACCGGCACCAACGGCAAGACCACGACCGTGCAGATGCTCGACAACATCCTGCGTACGGCCGGGCTCCGGTCCGTCGCCGTCGGCAACGTCGGCCTGCCGATCGTCGAGGCCGTGATGGACCCCGAGCCCTACGACGTCCTGGCCGTGGAGCTCTCCTCCTTCCAGCTCCACTACACCTCCTCGATGGGCGCCGAGGCCGCCGTCGTCCTCAACATCGCCGAGGACCACCTCGACTGGTACCCCTCGATGACCGAGTACGCCGCCGACAAGGGCCGCGTCTATGAGCACGTCGAGCGGGCCTGCGTCTACAACGTCGCCGACGAGGCCACGATGCACCTGGTCGAGGAGGCCGACGTCGTCGAGGGCGCCCGCGCCATCGGCTTCACCCTCGGCACCCCGGCGGTGGGTCAGCTCGGGGTCGTCGAGGACATCCTGGTCGACCGGGCCTTCATCGAGGAGCGCCAGACCTCGGCCGCGGAGCTGTGCCAGATCTCCGACCTCGCCTCCGCCGCGCCCCACTACGTCCAGAACGCGCTGGCCGCGGCCGCGCTCGCCAGGGCCCACGGGGTCTCCCAGGCCGCCGTACGTGACGGGCTGAAGTCGTTCCGCCCCGACGGCCACCGCATCGAGGTCGTCGCCGAGGCCGACGGCGTCACCTGGATCGACGACTCCAAGGCGACCAACCCGCACGCCGCCCAGGCCTCGCTGCAGGCCTATGACCCGGTGATCTGGATCGCCGGCGGGCTGGCCAAGGGCGCCCGGTTCGATGACCTGGTCGCCTCCATCCACGACCGGCTGCGGGCCGTCGTCCTGATCGGCCAGGACCGCGACGTCATCGCCTCCGCCCTCGCCGCCCACGCGGGTGACCTGGAGGTCGTCGAGCTCGACGACCCCGACGGCGTGTCCGCGCTCGCGGAGGCGGTCGAGATCGCCGCCGCGCTGGCCAAGCCCGGCGACACCGTGCTGCTGGCCCCCGGCTGTGCCAGCCAGGACCAGTTCCGCGACTACAAGGCCCGCGGCGACGCCTTCGCCGACGCCGTACGCCGCCAGCTGTGATTCGCTGGTCTCGACACGCCTCCGCCTAGCGGCTCCGGCGGCTCGACCAGCGTGAGGGCGACACGCGCGGGGGAGATGCGCGGCGATCGCCGAGGCGGCGGCGAGAATGTAATCGACGTACGTCGCACCGCAACTGGGAGGTAGGCAGTGACGACCACCAGCCCCGACCAGACCGGTACCGGCTCGGCCGAGCAGGCCAAGGCGTACCCGAAGTCGGTCCTCGGCTACCTCAAGGCCTGGTTCCACGCGCTCCGGGTTGCGCTGAACCGGCCGCTGGCCGCCTACTACCTGCTGCTCACCAGCACAGCGCTGCTGCTGACCATCGGGCTGATCATGGTGCTGAGCGCCTCGAGCGTGTGGGCCTACACCCAGATGGGCAACTCCTATGCGATCGTCGGGCGGCAGGTGCTCTGGGTGCTCATCGGCATCCCGTGCGCGTTCATCGCCTCCAGGATCCGACCCAAGCACCTGCGACGGCTGGCCTGGCCGGGGTACGTCATCGCCTGCGTGCTGCTCTTCTTGACCATCTTCTTGGGCCACGACGTCAACGGCCAGCAGAACTGGATCGGGGCCGGCCCGGTCAAGATCCAGCCGAGCGAGATCGCCAAGCTGGGGATCGTGCTGTGGGCGGCCCACGTCTACGCGCTCAAGGAGCGCCGGCTCGACAGTCTCCACGAGGTGCTGATGCCGGTCCTGCCCGGCATCGCGCTGGCCACCGGGCTCGTCCTCGCCGGCCGCGATCTCGGCACCGCCCTGGTCTTCTTCGCGATCGTGCTCGGGATGCTGTGGGTGGTCGGGGCGCCCGGGCGGCTCTTCGGGATCGCGATCTCGATCATCGGCGTCTCGGTGCTGTTCCTGATCAGCACCGACACCGAGCGGCTAGCCCGGCTGACCAGCTTCGTGGACCCGTTCAAGGACTACCACGGACAGGGCTGGCAGCCCTCCCACGGTCTCTACGCACTCAGCTCCGGCGGTGTCCTGGGGCAGGGGATCGGGGCGTCGCAGCAGAAGTGGGGCGACCTGCCCGAGGCCCACACCGACTACATCTTCGCGGTGCTGGGCGAGGAGCTCGGCCTGGTCGGCACCCTGCTCGTCGTCGGCCTCTTCCTGACCCTCGCCTTCGCCCTGGTCAAGGTCGCGCGCCAGACCGACCGGCCGTTCGTACGCTACTTCAGCTTCGGCGTGCTGGTCTGGCTGCTGGGCCAGATGATCATCAACGTGGGCATGGTGCTCGCGCTGCTGCCGGTCATCGGCATCCCGCTGCCGCTGGTCTCCTACGGCGGCTCCGCGCTGATCCCGTCGATGGTGGCGCTGGGCGTCGTGATCGGCTTCGCCCGTCGTGAACCGGCGGCAGCCGCGGCGCTGAAGCAGCGTAAAGCCTTGGCAAAGGATCGGGCACGTCAGGCAGCCGCTTACCGGTCCGCTCAACGCAACCGATAAGTTCGGACGCATCATGAAGGCCCTCCTCGCCGGTGGTGGCACCGCCGGACACACATCCCCCCTGCTCGCCACGGCTGATGCCCTGCGCCGTCTGGATCCCAGCGTGGAGGTGACCTGCCTCGGTACGCCTCGCGGCCTGGAGAACCAGGTGGTTCCCGCCGCCGGCTACCCGCTCGAGCTGATCCCGCCGGTCCCGATGCCGCGCCAGCTCAGCAGCGACCTGCTGAAAGTGCCGGCCAACCTCAAGGGCGCGGTCGACGCGACCTACGAGGTGCTCGACCGGGTCAAGCCCGACGTGGTCGTCGGCTACGGCGGGTACGTCTCGATGCCGGCCTACCTGGCCGCGAAGCGGCGCCACATCCCGATCGTCGTGCACGAGGGCAACGCCATGCCGGGTCTCGCCAACAAGGCGGGAGCCCGGGTCGCCGACCGGGTCGCGGTGAGCTTCCCGGACACCAAGCTGCCCAAGGCCGAATACATCGGGCTGCCGATCCGCCGGATGATCTCGACGCTGGACCGCTGGGCGCTGCGCGCTGAGGCGCGCAGCTTCTTCGGGCTCGACCAGCACCGCCCCACGATCGTGGTCACCGGCGGCTCGCAGGGCGCCCGGACGATCAACGAGTCGGTCTCCGGCGCCTACCCGGCCCTGGCCCGCAACGGGATCCAGGTGCTCCACGTGATCGGCCCGAAGAACGAGCTGGCCTCGCCCGGCCCCGGCTACCACGTGCTCAACTACGTCGACCGGATGGACCTCGCGCTGGCCGCGGCCGACCTGATGATCTGCCGCTCCGGCGCCAACTCGGTGATCGAGGCCAGTGCCGTCGGGGTCCCGGCCGTCTACGTACCTCTCCCGATCGGCAACGGCGAGCAGTCGCTCAACGCGCGCGCCGTCGTCGACGCCGGCGGCGCGATGCTGGTCTCCGACGCCGACATGAGCGCCGCGTGGGTCAGCAGCCACGTACCCCCGATCGTCACCGACCGCGCCCGGCTGGAGGCGATGTCCAAGGCCGCCAGCGACCTGGTGCCGCGGGATGCGGACGAGCGGCTGGCACGGATCGTGATGGAGACCGCGCAAGGAGGTTCCCGATGAGAGTTCCGGTTCCCGAGCACATCCTTCCCGCCGAGCAGCTGGGCAGGGTCCATTTCATCGGCATCGGTGGGGCGGGCCTCTCGGCGATCGCCCGGGTGATGCTGGCCCGCGGGATCCAGGTCTCCGGCAGCGACGGCGCCGACTCCTCGATGGTCGCCGCGTTGCGCGAGGAGGGTGCGACCGTCCACGTCGGCCACGCGGCCGAGCAGGTCGAGGGTGTCGACACGCTGATCGTCTCCACGGCGATCCGCGAGGACAACCCCGAGTACGTCGCGGCCGTCGAGAAGGGTCTGCGGATCTACCCGCGCTCGGCCGGCCTGGCCTCGGTGATGGAGGGCCGCCGCGTCCTCGCCGTCGCCGGCACCCACGGCAAGACCACCACCACCTCGCTGCTGACCGTCTCCCTGCAGGCCGCGGGCGCCGCGCCGACCTACACCGTCGGTGGCGAGCTGGCCGCCTCGGGCACCAACGCCGCCGAGGGTTCGGGCGACCTGTTCGTGGCCGAGGCCGACGAGTCCGACGGCGCCTTCCTGGTCTACAAGCCCTACGCCGCGGTCGTCACCAACGTCGAGGCCGACCACCTCGACCAGTGGGGGACCGAGGAGGCCTACCGGGAGGGGTTCGCCCAGTTCGTGGGGCGGCTGGCTCCCGACGGGTTCCTGGTCGCGGTCATCGACGACCCCGGCGCCGCCGACCTGCGCCACGTCGCCCACTCGCTCGGCCGCCGCTTCATCGGCGTCGGTGAGTCGGAGCTGGCCGACGTACGCGCCGTCGACGTCGTCCTGGAGGGCACCACCTCCTCCTTCACCGTCGTCGACGGACTCGACGAGCTCGGCCGGATCACCCTGCAGATCCCCGGGCGCCACTACGTCGCCGACGCGTTGGCCGCGTTGACGGTCGGCCTGCGCCTGGGTCACTCCTTCGACCTGCTCAAGGCGGGGCTGGAGTCGTTCACCGGCACCCGGCGGCGGATGGAGCGCAAGGGCGAGGCCGCAGGCGTACGCGTCTACGACTCCTACGCCCACCACCCCTCCGAGATCGCCGGCGACCTCGTCTCCGGCCGGTCCGTGGCGGGGCAGGGGCGGCTCATCGTCGCCTTCCAGCCGCACATGGTCTCCCGCACCCGGATCTTCGGTGAGGAGATGGGCCGCGTGCTCGGCGCCGCCGACGAGGTGGTCGTCCTCGACGTCTACCTCGCCCGCGAGGACTACGACCCCGAGGTCACCGGCAAGCTGGTCGCCGACGCGGTGCCGCTGCCGCCCGACCGGGTCGTCAGCGTCGCCGGGCTCGAGGAGGCCGCCGCCGAGCTGGCCCGCCGCGCCCGACCGGGTGACCTGGTTCTCACCCTCGGGGCGGGTACCGTGACCGAGGTGGGCCCGATGGTGCTCGCCAGGCTACGTAAGGCAGAGCAGTAACGCTGGGGGAGGCGAGCATGGCGGAGAAGGGGCCGGGCGCGGACGCCGAGATCGCCGAGGCTCTGGAGATCGCCCGGTCGGCGTCCGCGGAGCGCGAGATCGACCTTGCGTCGGAGGAGGCCAAGGCCGGGGCGGAGTCGAGCACCGAACCGGAGCCGGAGGAGTCTGGTGACGAGCCTGCCGCGGTCGATCCGGCGACGTTGAAGAGCCGCAAGGCCTTCGCCCGGCGCCAGTGGCGTCGGCGCTGGCTCGCCTGGCGCTACCTCATCGTCGGCACCCTGGTCATCGCCCTCCTGCTCGGCGGGATCTGGGCGGTCTACTTCTCCACCTGGCTGCAGGTCAAGGGCACCTCGGTGCACGGCTCGATGAAGATGACCAGCGCCAAGCAGGTCGTCGAGTTCGCGGCGGTCCCGGTCGGCGAGCCGCTGGCCACCGCCGACCTCGAGGCGGTGCAGGTGCGGGTGCTCAACGGGCTGCCGATGGTGCGCTCGGTCAACGTCTCGCGCGAGTGGCCCGACAAGATCCGGGTCGACGTCACCGAGCGTACGCCGGTGGCCGTCGTCTCCATCGGCGGCCGGCTCCGCGCGCTCGACGAGACCGGCACCGTCTTCTGGGACTACAAGAAGGCGCCCTCGGGCCTACCGATGGTGAACACCGTGACCGGCACCAACTCCGACGCGCTCCGCGAGGCCGCCGCGGTGGCCTCGGCGCTCCCGGCCGACCTGGCCAAGAGGGTCGACCACGTCGAGGTGACCACCGTCGACTCGATCTCCCTGGAGCTGCGCAACGACAAGCGGGTGGTGTGGGGGAGCAGCGCCCAGTCCGACACCAAGGCTGAGGTGCTGGTCGCGCTGATGAAGGCGGAGCCCGACGTGGCCCGCTACGACGTCTCCGTGCCCGGCCAGCCGGTCACCAGCAAGACCGTCGGCTGATCCTGCGTAGGGATCTCCCCTACCGGACGGCAACGGATGGGCACAACTGATCCGCGTCCGCGTGTCGCGCCAGTTTGAGGACGTACGTCTGCCTACTGTTCTGAGAACGGCGAGGTTGACATAACTATAACCCTCAGGTTGAGGGTAAGGGTTAAGAACCACCGTAGGACCAACCAGCGATCGAAGGGGCGACCACCGTGGGAGCTGCACAGAACTATCTGGCGATCATCAAGGTCGTCGGCATCGGTGGCGGCGGCGTCAACGCTGTCAACCGGATGATCGAGGTCGGCCTCAAGGGGGTCGAGTTCATCGCCATCAACACCGACGCCCAGGCGCTGCTGATGAGCGACGCCGACGTCAAGCTCGACATCGGTCGCGAGCTGACCCGCGGTCTCGGTGCCGGCGCCAACCCGAGCGTGGGGGAGAGCGCCGCCGAGGACCACGCCGACGAGATCGAAGAGGTCATCAAGGGCGCCGACATGGTCTTCGTGACCGCCGGCGAGGGTGGCGGCACCGGCACCGGCGGTGCTCCGGTCGTGGCCCGCATCGCCCGCTCCCTCGGCGCCCTGACCATCGGTGTGGTGACCCGCCCGTTCGCCTTCGAGGGCCGTCGTCGCGCCAACTCCGCCGAGGAGGGGATCAGCAAGCTCCGCGAGGAGGTCGACACCCTCATCGTCATCCCCAACGACCGGCTGCTGTCGATCTCGGACCGCAACGTGTCGGTGATGGACGCGTTCCGCCAGGCCGACCAGGTGCTGCTGCAGGGTGTCTCAGGCATCACCGACCTGATCACCACGCCCGGCCTGATCAACCTCGACTTCGCCGACGTGAAGTCGGTCATGTCCAACGCCGGCTCGGCGCTGATGGGCATCGGCTCGGCGCGCGGCGACAACCGCAGCGTCGAGGCTGCCGAGATGGCCGTCTCCTCGCCGCTGCTGGAGGCGTCGATCGACGGCGCCCACGGGGTCCTGCTCTCGATCGCGGGTGGCTCCGACCTCGGCCTCTTCGAGATCAACGAGGCTGCTGCGCTGGTCGCCGACGCGGTCCACCAGGAGGCCAACATCATCTTCGGCGCGACCATCGATGACGCGCTCGGTGACGAGGTCCGGGTCACGGTGATCGCCGCCGGCTTCGACGGCGGCATGCCCAAGCGCCGCGAGGGCGCCTCGGCGCTCGGCAGCGTGCAGGGCCGCTCCAGCGGCGCCCAGTCCGCCGGCAACGGCGAGACCGCCGCCGTGGCCACCGCGGTCGCGACCCGTCGCGCCGAGGAGCCCGAGGAGACCCCTGCCGCTGCGCCGGCCAAGCCCGCCCAGCCGGCCCCGGCCACGCCTCCGCCCGCGGCTCCGCCGGCCGAGCCCGCCCCGGTCGCCAAGAAGCCCGCTCCCAGCGTCCAGTTCAGCGATGATGAGCTCGACGTTCCCGATTTCTTGAAGTAGGTCCCCGGTTGTATTCGTTCCGAGCCTCAGCAGGCCTCGTCGACCTGGCGTTCACCGACAGGTACGGCGGGGTCAGCCTCGCTCCGTACGCCGAGCTCAACCTGGCGGTCAGCGGCTCGGACTCGGCCGACGCGAAGGCCGAGAACCATCGGCTGCTGTTGGCCGACTTCGCCGACGGTGCGCCCTACGCCGACCTCTACCAGGTCCACGGCAACGCGGTCGTCGACGCGGCGTGCGGCACCCGCCCCGAGGCGGACGGGATCGTCACCACCGAGCGTGACCTGGTGCTCCTGGTCCGCACCGCCGACTGCGTACCCGTGCTGTTCGCCGACGAGGCGGCCGGGGTCATCGGCGCGGCGCACGCCGGACGCAAGGGGATGGCGGTCGGGGTCGTGCCCGAGACCATCGCCCGGATGCGCGCGCTCGGCGCGACGCGGATCACCGCCTGGGTCGGACCGCACGTGTGCGGCAAGTGCTACGAGGTGCCTGCCGAGATGCAGGAGGAGATCGCCGCGGTCGAGCCGGCCACGCGTGCCACCACGAGCTGGGGCACCCCGAGCCTCGACGTCGGCGCCGGAGTGCTCGCCCAGCTCGCCCGTGAGGGCGTCGAGACGGTCGACGCCAGCCGCTGCACCCGCGAGTCCGAGGACCTCTACTCCTACCGCCGTGACGGCGCCGGCATGTCGCTGGGTGCCCTGATCCGGCTGCGTGGTGCCTGATGGCCACCGATCGCGCCGATGAGATCGCCGCGGGGCTCGCCGAGACCCGCGAGCGGATCGCGGTGGCAGCCAAGGCCGCCGGTCGCCCCGCCGACGACGTCCACCTGGTCGTGGTCACCAAGTTCTTCCCCGCCTCCGACGTACGCATCCTGGCCGGTCTCGGCGTCACCGACGTCGGCGAGAACCGCCACCAGGAGGCGGCGGCCAAGGCGGCCGAGTGCGCCGACCTCGGGCTGCGCTGGCACTACGTCGGCGGGCTGCAGTCCAACAAGGCGGCGGCCGTGGCCGGATACGCCGACGTGGTCGAGTCCGTCGACCGCTCCTCCCTGCTGCCCCGGCTCAGCCGTGGCGCGGGGGAGCGCGGCCAGATCCTCGACGTGCTCCTGCAGGTCTCCCTCGACCCGCCCGGTCGCGAGGGTCGTGCCGGGGCGGATCCCGGTGACGTACGCGACCTGGCTGCCGAGGTCGAGGCGACCGACGGGCTCCGGCTGCGGGGCCTGATGGCGGTCGCGCCGCTGGGTGAGGAGCCGGAGCAGGCGTTCGTCCGGCTGGCGCGGATCCGCGAGGACTTCCTGGTCGAGTATCCCGAGGCGACGGTGCTGTCGGCGGGGATGAGCGGCGACCTGGAGCAGGCGATTGCCCATGGCGCGACACACGTACGTGTCGGGTCTGCGGTCCTCGGACAGAGGCCAACTGTCAAGTAATGTCTCGGACAGCAATACTTTGGGGAAGGTGGGACACACATGAGCGGCGCGATGCGCAGGTTCGGTGAATACCTCGGCCTGCTCGAGGACACCGGGTACGACGACGATGTCTACGAGGGCGACGACGACGAGACCCGCTCCCACCAGGCCGTCAAGGCGCCGGTGCGGTCGAAGCAGTCGCGTCCGGCCCCGGTGGCCGACCTTTCCGAGCGGCGACGAGCAACGGTGGTGCCTGCGGTGGCCGAGCTTTCCAAGATCATCACGCTGACCCCGACGTCCTACAACGAAGCGCGTCAAGTCGGCGAGAACTACCGCGACGGCACGCCGGTGATCATGAACCTCACCGAGATGAACGATGCCGACGCGAAACGGCTTGTCGACTTTGCCGCGGGCCTGATCTTTGCTACCTATGGGAACATCGAGAGGGTCACCAACAAGGTGTTTCTTATCTCACCTGCGAACGTTTCGGTCACGGCTGAGGCCAAGCAGAGGATCGTTGAGGGCGGCTTCTTCAACCAGAGCTGAGGCCTTCGACACCTGCTCGTGGGTGCCTGGATGCGGTCCGCATCTGGCATGTCTACGGACAGGCGCTAGAGTTTCGACAGCATTACCTGATGCCGCCCCCCGGCGGTGCAGTCCGTACGTCTGAGTCAACCGAGTAATGAATGGGTGAGGTCATGCCGCTGACGCCAGAGGACGTGAGCAACAAGCGCTTTACTCCCGTCCGGCTCCGCGAGGGCTACGACATGGGCGAGGTGGACCAGTTCCTCGACGAGGTCGAGGCCGAACTGGCACGTCTCACCCGGGAGAACGACGACCTTCGCGGGAAGTTGGCATCTGCGCAGTCGGGTGGGGGTCCGTCCTTCCCGATGGCTCCCGAGCCGCCTGCTCCTGAGCCGATGCCGGCTCCTGAGCCGGTCTCGCACCAGATGCCGATGTATCAGGAGCCACCGCAGACCGGCGGTATCGAGACGATCCGGGTCGAGACCGTGCCGGAGGCGTCCAACGCCGCCGCGCGCCTGCTCGAGCTGGCCACGCGCAACCACGACGCGCTCATCGACACGGCCAAGAACGACGCCGACAAGATCGTCGGCGAGGCCCGCACCAAGGCCGAGCGCCTCGAGGGCGAGTCGAAGTCGAAGGCCGACCGCATGGAGGCCGATGCGCGCACTCGTGCGCAGATGCTCGACAGCGAGACCGCCGAGCGTCGCCAGCAGCTCTTCGGCGAGCTCGAGCGCGAGAAGGACAACCTGACCACCGAGGTCGACACCCTGCGCAACTTCGAGCGTGAGTACCGCTCCCGCTTGAAGAGCTACTTCACGCAGCAGCTCGACGCGCTCAACAACTCGGCTGAGTCACAGGCGCCCGTGATGGCGGCCGCCGTCAACGAGTCGGGCCCGGCGCCCAAGCGTCTGCGCTCCATCCTGGGGGAGGACGAGGGCTGAGGCCCTCGTAGTCAGGCTTCCGTCGGCCGGTCCCGCATCGCGGGGCCGGCCGATGCGTATGTCCGCTGCTTCCTGTCCCGGTCCGCCGGCTGAGGCAGAAACGCGTTGTAGCAGGTGAGACGGGTCCTGTAAGAGGATTTCGGAGTTTTTCCGCGCTGCGGACCAATATGCGTTCAGTTTCGGTGTGTTAGTTGAGCGGAGCCGATTCCCGGGCTACATTCCGGGCACGCACTCCGCACCGACTCGGCGGCGCGAAGTGACGGCAGGAGAAAGGGGACTCCATGTCTGTACCGATGAGGTGTCGCGCCAGCGCGGCAGTCGGGCGCGTCCAGGTGACGACGCCCGAGCTTTCTGGGAATACCAGCTCCTACGTCATGGCTGTCCGAAGCGCCATGGCGAGCGCCTAGCCAAACCTGACCACCCTGCGGCCCGGGGGGCCGTGTCACACACCAGAAAGCGAGTGCCGTGCCTAAGAAAGCAACCAAGACCGTCGTCTCTCCTGACCAGCTGAAGGTCAAGGACGGCGAGGACCCGTGGACCAAGGATGAGCTCAACGAGGTCATCGACGAGCTTCACGAGATGAGGGCTCACAGCCTCGAGGTGCTCACCGCTCTCGAGACCGAGCTCTCCGGCCTGATGAAGGATTCCGGCGACGGCGCCGGCCAGGACCAGGCGGACATGGGGGCGACCAGCTTCGAGCGTGACCACGAGCTGACCGTGGTCAACAGCGAGAAGGACAAGCTCGCCCAGATCGAGCGCGTCCTGGGATACCTCGAGGATGGCTCGTACGGCATCTGTGAGTCGTGCGGGGAGCCGATCGGCAAGATGCGGCTCATGGCGTTCCCGCGTGCCACACTGTGCATGACATGCAAGCAGCGCGAGGAGCGTCGCTGAGCGACGCACATACCGGTCCTGAGTCCGACGTGCGCCCTGTTCGGTGGGCAGAGTTCGCGACCGTCGCAGTGTTTCTGCTGGTCATCGACCAGATCACGAAGCTCTGGGCGGTCGCGACGCTCGTTCCTGGGCAGCCGCAGGAGCTGATCGGCTCGGTGCTCCAGCTCAACATCATCCGCAACCCGGGAGCGGCCTTCTCGACGGGGACCGGCCACACCTGGGTCTTCACGACGCTCTCGATCGTGGCCACGATCGGTGTGCTCTGGTTCGCTCGCCGGGTGCGCCACCGGGGCTGGGCGATCGCGCTCGGCATCCTGATCGCCGGCATCAGCGGCAATCTGGTCGACCGGCTGCTGCGTGAGCCGGGCTTCTACGTCGGGCACGTGGTCGACTTCTTCCAGCTGCCCAACTGGCCGATCTTCAACGTCGCCGACATGTGCATCAACGTGGCCGCGGTGCTGATCGTGATCTTCTCTTTCAAGGGCATCGGGCTGGACGGGTCGATCGACGGCGGCGCTGCGGACGAGTCCGACGGCGAGTCCGAGGGCGAGAAGAAGTGAACTTCGGTCACGCCGACCAGCGCACGCTGCACGTCCCGGACGGCCTGGAGGGGGAGCGGGTCGATGCCGCCATGGCGCGGCTGTTCGGCCTCTCCCGCACCCGCGCGGCGGAGCTGATCGCCGATGGCCTGGTGACCGTGGACGGCTCGGTGGTGGCCAAGAGCGACCGGGTCAGCGCCGGGTCGATGCTCGACGCGACGATCCCGTCGCAGGCGGACCCGCTGGAGATCAAGCCCGAGATCGTCGAGGGCATCAAGATCATCTACGACGACGACGCCTTCGTGGTGATCGACAAGCCCGTCGGCGTGGCCGTCCACCCCTCGCCGGGCTGGCAGGGGCAGACCGTCGTCGGCCACCTGGCCGCGGCCGGCTTCCGGATCTCGACCTCAGGGGCCAAGGAGCGCGAGGGCATCGTCCAGCGCCTCGACGTCGGCACCTCCGGCGTGATGGTGATCGCCAAGTCCGAGCACGCCTACTCCGTCCTCAAGAACGCGTTCCGGCAGCGTACGGTCGACAAGACCTACCACGCGCTGGTCCAGGGCCACCCCGACCCGCTCGAGGGGACGATCGACGCACCGATCGGGCGCAACCCGAAGTACGACTACAAGTTCGCGGTCCGCGCGGACGGGCGTCACTCGATCACCCACTACGAGACGCTGGAGGCGCATCGGTTCGCCTCGCTGCTCAAGATCCACCTCGAGACCGGGCGCACCCACCAGATCCGCGTCCACATGTCGGCGCTGAAGCACCCCTGCGTCGGCGACCTCACCTACGGCGCCGACCCCGCCCTGGCGCGGCGCGTCGGGGTCGAGCGGCAGTGGTTGCACGCGGTGCAGCTCGGCTTCGAGCACCCGGAGACCGGCGAGTACGTCACCTTCGAGTCGACCTACCCCGACGACCTCCAGCACGCGCTCGATGTCATCCGCGACTCCGACTGAGGCGGTGCTCCGTCCCGCGGAGCCCGAGGACATCGCCGAGATCGTCCGCACCTACGTCGAGGCCCGTGCAGCCGCGCCGATGCCGGCGCCGATCTACCCGGAGTCGGACATCCGGGAGTGGCTCGCGGTCAAGGTCCTGGCGCCTCAGCAGGGGTCGCAGGTCTGGGTCACGGAGGTCGCCGGCGCCGTCTCGGCCTTCGTCGCCTTCACCCCGACCTGGCTCGACGACCTCTTCGTCCACCCCCGCGCCCAGGGCACCGGCCTCGGCACCATGCTGCTCGATCTGGTGAAGTCGCTGGCCCCCGACGGCTTCGGCCTCTGGGTCTTCGAGATGAACACCCCCGCGCGGGCCTTCTACGCCCGCCACGGGCTGCGCGAGGTCGAGCGCACCGACGGCTCCGCCAACCAGGAGAAGACTCCCGACGTACGGATGGCCTGGCCCTAGCCGAGCCTTCGGCCGCGTCGGCCGAGACGTCACTCGCGTCGGCCGAGATGGCGCGTCGATGCCTACTCGGCCGACGGCAGTGACGCTTCGACCGACGTACGTGACGCCTCGGCGGCGATGAGGGCGATCTCGCGCGGGCCGACGCGGCAGCAGCCACCGACGTACGCGGCTCCGGAACGGATCCAGGAGAGGGCCTCGCCGGGGCGGAAGTGAGGGGTGCCGGTCCAGGCGCCGTCGGCGTAGACCTCCCCGGTGTTGGGGTAGACGACGGCGGGCTCGCCGGTGGCGGTGGCGAGCTGGACGGCGGCGGGTACGTCGGCCGGGTCGCAGCAGTTGACGCCGACCGCGACCACCGAGCGGATGCCCGCGGCCAGCGCCAGCGCGTCGGCCAGGGGCTGGTCGGCACGGGTGCGGGTGCCGGCGCAGGAGTAGGAGAACCACACCGGTAGGCCGATGTCGTCGAGGAGGTCGACGAGCACCTCGGCCTCCTCGATGTCGGGGATGGTCTCGACCGCGATGAGGTCGGGGTCCTCGGTCTCGAGCAGCGCCAGCCGGGGCGCGTGGAAGTCACGCAGGACGGCTGCGGAGACCCCGTAGCGGCCGCGGTACTCGGACCCGTCGGCCAGATAGGCGCCGTAGGGTCCGACCGAGGCGGCGACCAGGCGCCCGGGAGCCTCCTCGGCGACCTCGCGCGCGACGCGGACGCTGCGGCGCAGGAGCTCGGTGGCGTACGTCTCGGTCATCCCGGCCGCCACGAAACCGGGCACGCTGGCCTGGTAGCTCGCGGTCGTGGCGACATCGGCGCCGGCGGCGTAGTACGCGCGGTGGACGGCGGCGATCTCCGCGGGGGACTCGTCCAGCAGCCGGGCCGTCCACAGGGCGCCGGAGACGTCGTGGCCGCGGGCTTCCAGCGCGTTGGACAGGCCGCCGTCGATGATCGTCACCACAACTCAAGACTGTACGGCCAGCCGCCCGAAAAACTGTCGGTGGCGCCAGATAGTCTGTAGTCCTTCCCCCAGGTCGTCCGTTTGCGCGGGCCCCTGCGCCCGCTCCATCCGTTCGACCTCGAGGAGGGCTCCACGCCAATGGCGGCCGGCTCCAAGGACTCTTTCGTCCACCTGCACGTCCACACCGAATACTCGATGCTGGACGGTGCCTCGCTCCTCGACGGTCTGTTCAAACGGACCAGCGAGCTCGAGATGCCGGCGATCGCGATGACCGACCACGGCAACATGCACGGGGCCTACGACTTCTGGAAGAAGGCGCGGGCCCACGACGTGAAGCCGATCATCGGCATCGAGGCCTACATCACGCCGAACACCCCACGCGGCGAGCGCAAACGGGTGCGGTGGGGCAAGGGCGACGCGGCGCAGGAGGGCGGCGACGACGTCTCTGGTGGTGGCGCCTACACCCACATGACGATGTGGGCCCAGAGCACCGAGGGGATGCACAACCTCTTCCGGCTCTCCAGCCGCTCCAGCCTCGAGGGCTACTACTTCAAGCCGCGGATGGACAAGGAGATCCTCGCCGAGCACTCCAAGGGGATCATCGTCTCCACCGGCTGCCCCAGTGGCGCGATCCAGACGCGGCTGCGGCTGGGCCAGTGGGACGAGGCGCTCAAGGAGGCTGGCGAGCTGCAGGACATCTTCGGCAAGGAGAACGTCTTCCTGGAGCTGATGGACCACGGCATCTCGATCGAGAAGCGGGTCCGCGACGACCTGCTCAAGCTCGGCAAGGCGATGAACATCCCGCCGGTGGCGACCAACGACTCCCACTACAACAACCCCGAGGACGCCAGCGCCCACGAGGCGCTGCTGTGTGTGCAGTCGGGCAGCCGGATGAACGAGCCGCCCTACTCCAAGGGCGGCAAGCGGTTCGCGTTCGAGGGCAGCGGCTACTACATCAAGACCGCTGCCGAGATGCGCGAGCTGTGGGGTCGACAAGACCTGATCGAGGCCTGCGACAACACCCTCCTGATCGCCGAGCGCTGCGACGTGCAGTTCACCGAGTCGACCGGTGGCTACATGGCGCTCGCCGACATCCCCGAGGGGGAGACCGAGGAGTCCTGGCTGCGCAAGGAGACCTGGCGCGGCATCGAGATCCGCTACCCCGGGGAGAAGACGACCCAGGAGGTCCGCGACCGCGTCGAGTTCGAGATCGACGTCATCTTGCAGAAGGGCTACCCGGGCTACTTCCTCGTGGTCGCCGACTTCATCCAGTGGTCGAAGAACAACGGCATCCGGATCGGCCCGGGTCGTGGTTCGGGTGCCGGGTCGATCGTGGCGTACGCGTTGAAGATCACCGACCTCGACCCGCTCGAGCACGGACTCTTCTTCGAGCGGTTCCTCAACCCCGAGCGTCCCTCGATGCCCGACTTCGACATCGACTTCGACGACCACCGCCGCGGCGAGACGATCAAGTACGTCACGGAGAAGTACGGCGCGGAGAAGGTCGCCCAGATCGCCACCTTCGGGCGGATCAAGGCCAAGCAGGCGATCAAGGACGCCGCCCGCATCCTCGACCACGGCTTCGCGATCGGCGACCGGATCACCAAGGCGCTGCCGCCCGACGTGATGGGCAAGGGGGTTCCGCTCAAGGAGCTGTTCAACCCCGACCACAAGCGCTACGGCGAGGGCGGCGACTTCCGCGCCCTGCACGACACCGACCCCGACGTCCGCAAGATCTATGAGACCGCGCTCGGTCTCGAGGGCCAGATCCGGCAGACCGGCATCCACGCCGCGGGTGTGATCATGGCCTCCGAGCCGATCATCGACGTCGTCCCGCTGATGGAGCCCAAGCAGGACGGTCAGGTCGTCACCCAGTTCGAGTACCCGACCTGTGAGTCGCTCGGCCTGGTCAAGATGGACTTCCTGGGCCTCTCCAACCTGCACACCCTCGAGGACGCGCTGGGCAACATCCGCGCCAACCGAGACATCGACCTGGTGCTCGAGGACGTCCCCTTCGACGACAAGCCGACCTACGAGCTGATGCAGCGCGGCGACACGCTCGGCGTCTTCCAGCTCGATGGTGGTGGCATGCGGGCGCTGCTGCGCTCGATGCTGCCCGACCGGTTCGCCGACATCACCGCGGTCTCCGCGCTCTACCGGCCGGGCCCGATGGGTGCCGACTCCCACAACAAGTACGCCCACCGCAAGAACGGCCGCGAGCCGATCGTGCCGATCCACCCCGAGCTCGAGAAGCCGCTCGAGGATGTGCTGGGGGAGACCTACGGCCTGATCGTCTACCAGGAGCAGGTGATGTCGATCGCCCAGGTCCTGGCGGGGTTCTCGCTCGGACAGGCCGACAACCTGCGGCGCGCGATGGGCAAGAAGAAGAAGGCCGAGCTCGACAAGCAGTACGCCGGGTTCCAGGCCGGCATGCTCGAGCGCGGCTACTCCCAGAAGGCGATCGACACGATCTGGGAGATCCTGCTGCCGTTCTCCGACTACGCCTTCAACAAGTCGCACTCGGCGGCCTACGGCGTGGTCACCTACTGGACCGCCTACCTCAAGGCCAACTACCCGACGGAGTACATGGCCGCGCTCTTGACCTCGGTCAAGAACGACAAGGACAAGATGGCGATCTACCTCAACGAGTGTCGCCGGATGAAGATCGCGGTGCTGCCCCCCGACGTCAACGAGTCCGCCCACGACTTCACCGCCGTCGGCAGCGACATCCGCTTCGGTCTGACCGCCGTGCGCAACGTCGGCGCCCAGGTGGTCGACGGCATCGTCGAGGCCCGCACGGCCAAGAGCCGGTTCGAGGACTTCAACGACTATCTCTCCAAGGTGCCCGAGCGGGCCTGCAACAAGCGCGTGATCGAGTCGCTGATCAAGGCCGGTGCCTTCGATGACATGAAGCACCGCCGCCGCGCGCTGGTGGCGATCCACGAGACCGCGGTGGACCAGTACATCGACATCAAGCGCAACGAGGCGATCGGCCAGGACTCGCTCTTCGGCGGCCTCGACGAGGACGGCGGAGACGGCTTCGGCGTCTCGGTGGCCATCCCCGACATGGACGAGTGGGACAAGATGACCCTGCTCGGCCACGAGCGGGAGATGCTCGGCCTCTACGTCTCCGACCACCCGCTCATGGGCCTGGAGCACGTCTTGGCCAACGGCACCGACTGCACCATCGGACAGCTGATGACCGATGAGACGCGGCCCCACAACACCACCGTCACGGTCTCCGGGCTGGTCACCAACGTCAACCGGCGCATCACCAAGAAGGGCGACGCCTGGGCGACGGTGACCCTGGAGGACCTCGAGGGCTCGGTCGAGGTGCTGCTCTTCCCGTCGTCCTACCAGCTGGCCGCGCCGCATCTGGTCGAGGACTCGATCATCCGGGTCAAGGGCCAGCTCTCCCGCGACAAGGACCAGCCCGAGCTGCGCGGCCAGGAGGTCACCGTCCCCGACCTGACCGGTGGTCCGGGTGCCGCCGGGGGGCCGGTGGTGATCTCGCTGCCGTCGACGCGGTGCACGCCGCAGGTGATCGCATCGCTGCGTGACGTACTGACCACCTATCCCGGAGTAGCCGAGGTCAGGCTACGGTTGATGACACGGGACGCGACCCGGGTCATGAAGCTCGATGACCGGCTGCGGGTGGCACCGACTCCCGAGCTGTTCGCCGACCTCAAACAACTCCTCGGACCAGGATGCCTGACAATCTGATCGTGCCGCCGCCGCCCAGCCTCTACGCGACCGGCCACCGCTCCGCCCGCCCCGACCTGTCCCGACCGGTGCTGGTCCAGGTGGCCATCATCGTGGCCGCCTTCATCGTCGGCGGCCTCGCGGCGGGTCTCGCCGCGGCGACGCTGTGGACCCCGCCGACCGGGATGGTCCTCGAGGACAAGTGGTACCGGGGGCTCATCTCGATCGACCCGCCCGCCATCGGGCAGAACATCGACCAGGGCGTCTTCGCCGCGACCGCCTGGTTCTCGGTCTGCGCGATCGTGCTCGGCCTGCTGGTCGGCATCGCCGCCGCGGTCTGGCTCAACCGCTCCGAGCTGGTCACCCTCGGCGCGGTGATCATCGGTGGTGCGATCGGTGGCGGTCTGATGCTGCTGGTCACCTCGCTGCTCTCACCCGAGGACCCCAACCCGCTCGCCAAGGGCGCCGCCGACGGCACCGTCCTGCAAGACAGCTTCCAGCTGGCGTCGCCATGGCTGGTCCTGCTCGTCCCGGGCTCGGCGATGCTGGCGCTGATGGTGATCTTCTTGATGTGGGCCCCGCACCCTCGCGAGGAGCACGAGCTCGACGGTCAGCAGGTCGCGACCGAAAGGTAAATTCGGCGGACAGTCGTCCCTGGTCGGCGTAGATTCAACAGGTTGGACGGTCGGCGCGGTGCTGACCGACAGAACCTGAAAGTCACTGATGTCAGAAATCACTCCCGGTCAGAACCCGTCCGGACCGGAGGCGACAGAGATCCTCGAACTCGGCGGGGACTCTGCCACAAAGAGCAGGAAGCCGCTGATCATCGGGGCGGCAGCCGTCGTGGGCGTCGCTGCGCTGGCGACCGCAGGCACCCTCACCGCAGTCGCGCTGAGCAACGCCGGCGGGTCCCCGGCAGAGGCATTCCCCGCCTCGACCCTCGCGTACGCCGAGATCGACCTGACCGAGGCCAAGGACGCCCTGCCGACGCTGCGCAAGCTGCCTTCGATCGAGAAGGAACTCGGCCTCGAGGAGGGCGAGGACCCGCGCGAGGCGCTGTTCGCCGACGCCTGTGACGACCTCGACTTCGCCAAGGACATCGAGCCCTGGATCGGCTACAAGGCCGCCGTCGGCGCAGTCCCCGCGGACGCGGAGCCGGTGCTCGCGTTCGCCCTGCAGGTCACCGACGAGTCCGACGCCGAGGCCGGCCTTCCCAAGCTCGCCGAGTGTGGCGGGTCGGAGTCCGCCTGGTCGGTCGGCGACGGGTGGGCGCTCATCGCGGAGACCGAGGACGACCTCGCCGTGATCGAGAAGGCGGTGGCCGCCGGCACCCTGGCCGAAGACGCCGGCTTCGAGAAGTGGACCGGTGACGTCGGCGGGACCGGGTTCATCACGGCGTACGCCGCCAAGGAGCTGCCGGACGCCATCGCCGAGGCCGCTGAGAACGGCGCGTTCGACAAGGCCGAGGGTGACTTTGCCGAGAACCCGATGGGTGGGATCGCGCCGCTGCCCGACCCGGCCGCGCTGGCCGAGACGATCCGGTCGGCGACGAAGGACTTCGGTGGCGCCGCCTTCACCGTGCGCGCCGAGGAGAACGCCTTCGAGCTCGAGGCCGCCTCCTCGATGGGCGAGCAGGCCGAGTCCATGGAGGCCGGCACCCTCGCCGGCACGCTGCCGAAGGACACCACCGCGGTGATCGCGGCCAACCCGGCCGAGGGCTGGCTCACGACCGGCTTGGCCGGAAGTGGTGCGGGCGACCAGCTCGACCAGATGCTCGGAATGGCTCCCGGTGACCTCGAGAAGCTCCTCGGTGACAGCTTCGCGATCGCGGCCGGCGAGATCGACCTGAGCGCTCCGGACTCCCTGGACATCGGCATCAAGCTCGATGGTGCCGACTCGGCCGACGTCGAGAAGTTCGTCGAGGGCCTCACTGCGGGCTTCGGTGCCGAGGGCATCGTCAGCGTCGACAGCGAGGGCGAGGTGACCTCCGTCGGGATCGGCGACTACGGCAAGGAGCTGCTCGCCGACGGTGGCCTGGCGGAGACCGACAAGTTCAAGAACGCGGTCCCCAACGCGGAGGATGCCTCCGGGGTGGTCTACGTCGACTTCGACGGTCTCGACGAGCTGGTGACGGCCGAGGCTCCCGAGGTCGCCGACGACATCGAGGCGCTCGGTCAGCTCGGCTTCAGCGCCTACCAGGACGGCGACACCTCGCGAGCCCTGGCTCGTATCACCGTCGACTGACCTGCCGAGCCGAGTCGGCGCGTCATGACGCGCCGACTCGGCGGGGTCAGCGGGCGATCGGGGCCGCGGTGGCGTAGGTGATCTCGATCAGGTCGGCGGGGGAGAGCTCGATGTCCAGACCGCGTCGCCCGCCGGAGACGTAGACGGAGTCGTACGCCGTCGCGGACTCGTCGACCACGGTCGGGTGGGGACGCTTCTGGCCGACGGGTGAGATCCCGCCGGCGACGTAGCCGGTCGCACGCTCGGCCGCGGTCACCTCGGCCATCTGCGCCTTCGAGCCCCCCAGCGCACGGGCGAGTGCCTTGAGGTCGAGCTGGCCGGTGACCGGGACGATGCCGACGACGAGCTTGCCGTCGAGGGAGGCCATCAGCGTCTTGAAGACCCGTTCCGGCTCGACGCCGAGGGCCTCGGCGGCCTCGAGGCCGTAGGACTCCGCACGCGGGTCGTGCTCGTAGGGGTGCAGGGTGAAGTCGATGCCGGCCTGGGTCAGCGCGACGGTCGCCGGCGTGCCGCCGCCGGCCCGCTTCCCGGCCTGCTTTCCGGGCTGCTTTCCGGGCTGTCTCTTCGCCATCAGTTGGGGGACCACTTGGTGCGGGCGACCTCGGTCGCGGGCAGCGAGGGGATGACGTTCATCGCCTTGAGCTCGGAGCGGAGCAGGTCGGTGACCATGCCGAGGCGCACGCCGGCGTCGGGTGCCTCCAGGAGCGCCTGCCGGTCGGGCATGGGCAGGGGAGTGGTGGCCGAGATGGTCCAGGAGAGGAACTCCGGGTCCTTGGGGAGCGCGCCGGTGAACGGGTCGTCGCGGAACTCCAGCAGCGCGGCCCGGTAGGCGGTGAAGGTCGCGCGTGCGGTGTCGACGATGGCGTTCGGGACCGAGACGTGGTCCTCGGGAAGGTCCTCGACATCGGCGACGGGGAAGTCGCCCGAGCTGACCAGGCTGTCCATCCGGATCCGGTCGACCGCGAGCACCTCGAGGTCGAAGGAGTCGTCGTCGTGCCGCTCCACCTCGGTGATCAGCAGCTTGACCCCGACGCGGTAGAGCGACTGGGCGCCGGTCTCACCGACCTCGTAGCCCTCGCGGATCGCGACGGAGCCGAAGTGGCGGTCCTCCTCTTCCTGGCGGAGCAGGTGGTGCACCATCGCCCGGTAGCGGTCCTCGAAGACGCGCAGCGGAAGCGTCACGCCGGGAAACAGGACCGCGTTGAGCGGGAACATCGGCAGCCGGTCTGTCATCAGGCCAGACCATACCGGTCCGGCACTCGTCGCGAGTCGGGGTCTGGTCATCGACGCGCCTAGAATTGCGATCATGATTCGCCGCATCGACCTCAGGGGTGCCGACCCCACCGTTGACTACCGCGCCGCCGTGCCGCGCGCCGAGTTCGACATCGAGGCGGCCACGCATGCGGTGCAGCCGATCATCGAGGCCGTGCGTGAGCGCGGCCAGGAGGCGATCGCGGAGTTCTCCGAGAAGTTCGACGGCGTGCGTGTCGACGACATCCGGGTTCCGGCCGCGGCGCTGACCAAGGCGCTCGACGAGCTGGACCCGGCGATCCGGGCCGGGCTCGAGGAGTCGATCGCGCGGCTGCGTACGACCTGTGCCGCCGAGCTCGAGCAGGACGCGGTCACCGACCTGGCGCCCGGCGCCCGGGTGACGCACCGCAAGGTGCCGGTGGGGCGTGTGGGGCTCTATGTGCCCGGTGGTCTGGCTCCGCTGGTCTCCTCGGTCCTGATGAACGTCGTCCCCGCCCAGGTCGCCGGGGTGCCCTCGATCGCGCTGGCCTCGCCGCCGCAGAAGGAGTTCGGTGGGCTCCCGCAGCCGACCATCCTGGCCGCGTGCGCGCTGCTGGGCGTGGAGGAGGTCTATGCCGTCGGTGGTGCCCAGGCGATCGCGATGTTCGCCTACGGCGTCGAGCCGTGCGAGCGCGTCGACATGGTCACCGGACCCGGCAACATCTACGTCGTCACCGCCAAGCGCCTGCTCAAGGGCCAGGTCGGGATCGACTCGGAGGCCGGCCCGACGGAGATCGCGATCCTCGCCGACGAGACGGCCGAGGCCGCCTACGTCGCCGCCGACCTGATCTCCCAGGCCGAGCACGACCCCCTCGCGGCCTCGGTGCTGGTCACCGACTCCGAGACCCTCGCCGCCGACGTGGAGGCCGAGCTCGACAAGCAGGTCGCCGTGACCAAGCACGTCGAGCGGATCCGTACCTCACTGACCGGTGCGCAGTCGGGCATCGTGCTCGTCGACGACGTCGACCAGGGCGTCGAGGTCGTGAACGCGTACGCGGCCGAGCACCTCGAGATCCACACCGCCGATGCCGCACGGGTGGCCGGCCGGATCCGCAACGCCGGCGCGATCTTCGTGGGCTCCTACGCTCCGGTGTCGCTGGGTGACTACTGCGCCGGCTCCAACCACGTGCTGCCCACCGGCGGCTGTGCCTGCCACTCCTCGGGTCTCTCGGTGCGGGCCTTCACCAAGTCGATCCACGTCGTCGACTACTCCCGTGAGGGGCTGGCCGCGGTCAAGGACCACGTGGTCACCCTCGCTGAGGCCGAGGACCTGCCGGGCCACGGCGCGGCCGTGTCGGTGAGGTTCCCGTGAGCTGGCCGCCGATCCGTGCCGAGCTCGCCGGGATCGAGCCCTACGGCGCTCCGCAGCTGGACGTCCCGGTCCAGCTCAACGTCAACGAGAACCCCTACCAGCCCTCCGCCGAGACGATCGCCGACATCGCGGCCAGCGTCGGCCAGGCGGCACGAACGCTCAACCGCTATCCCGACCGCGAGTTCGTCGCGCTGCGGGAGGGGCTGGCTGCGTACCTCTCCTCGGATGTGGAGGCGCAGATCACGCCGGAGCAGGTGTGGGCGGCCAACGGGTCCAACGAGGTGATGCTGCAGCTGCTGCAGGCCTTCGGTGGCCCGGGGCGCACCGCGATCAGCTTCGCGCCGACGTACTCGATGTATCCGGAGTACGCCCGCGACACCAACACCGAGTGGCTGGTGGGCCACCGCGAGCAGGACTTCGCGATCGACCTCGACAAGGCGCGGGCGCTGGTCGAGGAGACCCGGCCGCACGTCGTGCTCCTGCCGAGCCCCAACAACCCGACCGGCACCGCGCTGCCGCTGGAGGCGGTCACGGTGCTGTGCGAGGCGGTCGGTGACGGCGGGATCGTCGTGGTCGACGAGGCCTACGGCGAGTTCCGGCGGACCGGGGTGCCCTCGGCGCTGGAGCTGCTCTCCGAGCACCGCAACCTGGTGGTCACCCGCACGATGTCGAAGGCGTTCGCCGGGGCCGGGCTGCGGCTCGGCTACCTGGCTGCCGACCCGGCGATCTGTGACGCGATCCGCGTCGTACGCCTGCCCTACCACCTCTCCGCGGTGACCCAGGCGGCGGCGAGCGTGGCCCTGCGGCACGCGCCGGAGCTGCTCGGCTACGTGGCCTCGCTTCGCCGGGAGCGGGACTCCCTCGTCACCTGGCTGCGCGGAGAAGGTCTCGAGGTGGCCGACTCGGACGCCAACTTCGTGCTCTTCGGCCGCTACGCCGACCGGCACGCCGTGTGGCAGGGGCTGCTCGACCACGGCGTGCTCATCCGCGAGACCGGCCCCGACGGCTGGCTTCGGGTCTCGGTCGGGACCCCCGAGGAGATGGCCGCCTTCAAGCAAGCGTTGACCGATGTGAATGGAGAACGAGCATGACCGCACGCACCGCGCGGATCGAGCGGGAGACCTCGGAGTCGAAGGTCGTCGTCGAGGTGAACCTCGACGGCACCGGACGGGTGGACGTCGCGACCGGCGTCGGGTTCTACGACCACATGCTGACCGCCTTCGGCCGGCACTCGCTGGTCGACCTGACCGTGCACTCCGAGGGCGACGTGCACATCGACGCCCACCACACCGTCGAGGACACCGCGATCGTGCTCGGCCAGGCGCTGCGCGAGGCGCTGGGGGACAAGAAGGGCATCCGCCGCTACGGCGATGCCACCGTCCCGCTCGACGAGGCCCTGGTGCGATGCGTCGTGGACGTCTCCGGGCGCCCCTACTCGGTTCACACCGGCGAGCCCGAGGGCCAGCAGTACGTGCTGCTCGGCGGCTCCGGGGTGCCCTACCTCGGCTCCCTGACCCAGCACGTCTTCGACTCGATCGCCCACCACGCCCACCTGACGATGCACGTCAACGTGCTCGCCGGGCGCGAGCCGCACCACATCGTGGAGACCCAGTTCAAGGCGTTCGCGCGGGCCTTCCGCGACGCGATCGCCTACGACCCGCGCGAGACCGGGATCCCGTCGACGAAGGGTGCCCTGTGACTGGGCCGTCGGTGGTGGTGCTCGACTACGGATCCGGGAACGTACGCTCCGCCGTCCGCGCCGTCGAGCGTGCCGGTGCCTCGGTCGAGCTGACCGGTGACCTCGACGCCGCGATGGCGGCCGACGGGCTGCTGGTGCCGGGCGTGGGCGCGTTCGAGGCCTGCATGAAGGGGCTTCGGGCGATCCGCGGCGAGCGGATCATCGCCCGCAGGCTCGCCGGCGGCCGTCCGGTCATGGGGATCTGCGTCGGCATGCAGATCCTCTTCGAGACCGGCATCGAGCACGGTGTCGAGACCGAGGGCTGCGGTGAGTGGCCCGGTGTCGTCGAGCGTCTGCAGGCGCCGATCGTGCCGCACATGGGCTGGAACACTCTCGACGTACCGTCCGGGACGTCCCTGTTCGCGGGTGTCGAGAAGGAGCGGTTCTACTTCGTGCACTCCTACGGCGTGCGTGACTGGACCCTGGTCACCAACGACCGCACCGTCGCGCCGCTGGTCACCTGGGCCGAGCACGGTGGCGACCGCTTCGTGGCCGCCGTGGAGAACGGCCCGCTGAGCGCCACCCAGTTCCACCCGGAGAAGTCCGGCGACGCCGGCGCCGCGGTCCTGCGCAACTGGGTGCTCTCCTTGAAGGCGGCGTAGGTGGCCCAGACCGGAGCCCGGGCGAAGGCCCGTGCCGAGCGCGAGCGGCTGGCGGCTGAGGCCGCCGAGCAGCGGGCCGCCCGGGCGGCCAGGTCCGCCGAGCGCCGAGCGCGCCGTGAGCGGTTGGCCAGGTGGGTTCCGGCTCGCCGGTCCCGGCCGGTCAGTGCGCTCGCGGAGCGCCGGCGGCGCAACGTACGGATCTTGATCGTCGTCCTTCTCCTCCTCAACGCGCTCGTCTACCTGGTCACCGAGGACGTCGGCACGGTCGTCTTCGCGGCCATCGCGTCGGTGCTGGTCGCGCCTGTGGTCTACACGCTGCTGTTCCGCCGCTAGAGTGGCCCGATGGCAGCCAAGACGACCTGGACCGACGCCGATCCGGTGGGTTTCATCGAGGCTGTCTCGCCACAGAAGCGTCGCCTGGACGCGGTTGTGCTGCTGGAGCTGATGCGACGCGTCACCGGTGCGGAGCCGCGGATGTTCGGCACCGCGATCGTGGGCTTCGGCGAGTACCACTACAAGTACGCCAGTGGCACCGAGGGCGATGCCCCGGCGGCCGGCTTCTCGCCGCGCAAGGCCGCCTCGGTCGTCTACCTCAACGACGGCATCTCGGCCCACGAGAACCTCCTCGCCCGCCTCGGCCCACACACCAACGGCGTCGGCTGCCTCTATCTCAAGGATCTGGACGCGGTCGACCTGGAGATCCTCGAAGAGATCGTCCGACGCTCGTACGCCACCCTGACCAGCGGCACCTACGGCAACCGCGCCGCAGAGGGATGAGCGTCGTGATCGACGACTTCGCCAAGGCCCACCTGCACGACAAGCTCCGCGGGGTCCGCGACGCGCTGGTGTGGAAGCTCGAGGGGCTCTCGGACGATGACGTCCGTCGTCCGATGACCCCGACCGGCACCAACCTGCTCGGGCTGGTCAAGCACAACGCCCTCTCCGACGCCCGCTACTTCGGCGAGGTCTTCGGTCGTACGCCGCCGCTCGACCTACCGCCGTGGGACACCGCCGGCTGGTGGGACGCCACCCACCGGGCCGGCGAGCACGAGAGCCGCAGCGACGTTCTCGACCTCGCCGACCGCGTCTGGTCCCACGTCGACGCCACCATCGAGGCGCTCCCGATCGACGCCCCCGGCTACGTACCGTGGTGGGACGAGGAGGTCATGCTCTTCAACGTCATGGCCGCCCGCCTCTGCGACGCCACCCGTCACGCCGGCCACGCCGACATCCTCCGCGAGAGCATCGACGGCTCCGTGGGCGTCAATCCCGGGAGCGCCACTTAGCCGAGTCGCGTCTCACGTGTAGCGTCGCGACGGTGGCCCTCCGCGCTTCTTCGCTGACGACGGACGACATCGACTGGGTCTGGGACCTCTATCGGACGACTCTCCTGCCCGATCAGGTCGAGGTCACCGGGCGTCCCGAGAGCGAGCTGTACGCGGCACAGGTCGCCGGGCTTGAGTCCGGATCGTTCTCCGCCCTGGTCGACGATGACGGCCAACGGGTCGGCTTCATCCGCGTCACCGACGACGGCACGGCATTGACCCTCCGAGACCTCGCCATCGAACCGGACCAGCAGGGTCGTGGTCTCGGCAGCGCGGCCGTCGCATTGGTCGCCGCGCGTGCTGCGTTGGCCGGCCAGGACGTTGTGCTCCGGGTCCTCCACATCAATCCCCGCGCACGGAGCCTCTATGAACGGCTCGGTTTCGAGGTCGACGAGGAACGCAGCAGATCCACCCAGATGCGACTGTCGGCACCTGCGGTGCACAGGTGGGCGATCCCCGAGCGGGAGTACGCGCGGCAGGAGGCTCGGCGCGGTAGGCGCCATGCGTACGAGTCCCTCGACCCGGCCAGGACGGCGCTGCTGGTCGTCGACCTGGTCCCGTTCTTCTATGAGGCGAATGCGACCTGCTTCGCGATCACCCCGAACGTAGGCCTGCTGGCGGCTGCGCTTCGTGAGGCGGGCGGCGTGGTCGCGTGGGTCGTTCCGGGCGACCCCGGGCCGATGAAGTGGGCGCGGGAGTTCCGCGGGGAGGAGGTGGCGGAGATGTTCCGGGGTAGCGGTGGGACCGGGCCGGTCGCGGGTCGGCTCGGGCCTGGTCTCGAGGCGCGCGATGGTGACCTCCTCGTCGAGAAGACCGCGACCAGTGCGCTCTTCCCGGGCAGCTCGACGCTGCACGAACAGCTCCAGGACCGAGGCATCGAGACCGTCGTCGTCACCGGCACGCTCACCGAGGTCTGCGTCGCCGGCACGGCGCGCGACGCGGCCACGCTGGGATATCGCACGCTCCTGGTCGCTGACGCGACCGCGGGCCGCGACGACGAGTCCCACAATGCGACGCTGACGACGATCTATCGCACCTTCGGGGACGTACGCAGCACCGAAGACGTCCTCGAACTCCTCGCCGCAGGCGTACTGTCGTGACATGACCGACTACGAGGTCTCCAGGTCCGCAGTCCTGCCGGGTGACATCGGGCGCGTCCACGCGTTGATCGACGACTTCCGCGAGTGGCCCTCCTGGTCACCCTGGGAGGGGCTCGACCCGGACATGTCGCGCACCTACTCGGGTGCCGATTCCGGTGTCGGCGCGCGCTATGCCTGGTCCGGCAACAAGCGCGCGGGGGCCGGTGCGATGGAGATCACCGAGTCGACGCCCGAGCACATCGAGGTCGCGCTGGAGTTCCTCAAGCCGTTCAAGAGCCGCAGCACGGTGAGCTTCGACCTGGCCACCGTCGTCGACGGCACCCGGCTGACCTGGACCCATGCCGGGTCCGTGAGCGGCGTGATGGGCGTAATGGCCAGGTTCTACTCGATGGAGAAGGCGATCGCGCCCGACATGGAGAAGGGGCTCGCCAACCTGGCGACCGCGACAGCGGGCCCGAATCCGATTGCGTAGGAAGCCCGGCGCGACCTAGGTTGCCGGGCATGACACCTCGGCGGTTCGGGATCTGCATCGACGCCAACGACCCGGAGCGGGTCGCGAGATTCTGGGCGGCGGTGCTCGGCCGGGAGATCGAGGCCGTCGGCGAGGAGGTGCGGCTGCTGCCACGGACGGATAACGACATCCGGATGCGGTTCCTGGCCACGGACGCGCCGAAGTCGCTGGAGAACCCGCACCACCTCCACCTGACCAGCACGCTTCCGGACGACCAGCAGCGGACCGTCGACCGGTTGCTCGGCCTCGGCGCCACCCACCTCGATGTGGGCCAGCTGCCCGAGGAGGACCACATCGTGCTCGGTGACCCGGAGGGCAACGAGCTGTGCGTGATCCCGGCCGGCAACAGCTGGCTCGCCGGGACCGGCTTGCTGGGTGAGGTCGCCGCGGACGGGTCGCGCGAGACCGGCGTGTTCTGGAGCGCGGCGCTCGGCTGGCCGCTGGTCTGGGACCAGGACGGCGAGACCGCGGTCGCGACGCCGTCGGGCAGCGCCAAGATCGCCTGGGGCGGGCCGCCGCCGGTGCCGCGCGGGCCGCGGGACCGGTTCCGCTTCGACCTGATCGCGCCCGAGGACACCGGTCCCGCCGCCGAGATCAGCCGCCTCGTCGGTCTCGGTGCGACCGTTGTCGAGGAGACGTACGGGGACGGGCGGTGGGCGAGGATGACCGACCCGGACGCGTACGAGTTCACGTTGCTGGCGCCTCGCTGAGCGTGTCTTGACGGAGGAACCGTCTCGCAGCCGGACGGCGGGGCAGGAGTGGCGGCGTACAGAACATAGGATCGTCCCCATGGGTGACTACCTCGAGCTCCTGCCGGCCGTCGACGTGAAGGGCGGGCAGGCGGTGCAGCTGGTCCAGGGCGTGGACGGGTCGGAGAAGCGGTTCGGAGATCCGTTCGAGGCCGCGCTGAGGTGGCAGGAGACCGGCGCCGAGTGGATCCATCTGGTCGACCTCGACGCGGCGTTCGGCCACGGCAACAACCGCGAGATCCTCGCCGGGATCGTCGGCAAGCTCGACATCAAGGTCGAGATGAGCGGCGGGATCCGCGACGACGAGTCCCTCGCGGCCGCGATGGCGACCGGCTGCCGTCGCGTCAACATCGGCACCGCCGCGCTCGAGAACCCGGAGTGGACCCGTGCCGCGATCGCGGAGTACGGCGACCGGGTCGCGGTGGGCCTGGACGTACGCGGCCGAACCCTCGCCGCGCGCGGCTGGACCAAGGACGGCGGCGACCTCTACGAGACCCTCGCTCGCCTCGACTCCGAGGGCTGCGCGCGCTACGTCGTCACCGACGTCAACAAGGACGGCATGCTCCAGGGCCCCAACCTCGACCTGCTCCGCGCGGTCTGCGAGGCCACCGACCGACCGGTCGTGGCGAGCGGGGGAGTGACCACGATCGACGACATCGAGGCGCTGATGGGCCTGGTCGAGGTCGGCGTGGAGGGTGCGATCGCCGGGACGGCGCTCTACACCGGCTCGTTGAACCTCGCCGAGGCACTCGACCTCACCCTGGGGCGACCGCGCGGGGACCAGTCATGACCTTGGCCGTACGCGTCATCCCCTGCCTCGACGTCGACGCAGGTCGCGTCGTCAAGGGGATCAACTTCAAGGAGCTTCGCGACGCCGGCGACCCGGTGGAGCTGGCCGCGACGTACGACAAGGAAGGCGCCGACGAGCTCACCTTCCTCGACATCTCCGCCTCGCATGAGGGGCGGGCGACCACGCTCGAGATCGTCACCCGCACCGCCGAGCAGGTCTTCATCCCGCTCACGGTCGGCGGCGGCATCCGCAGCGTCGACGACGTGGACCGGATGCTTCGTGCCGGTGCGGACAAGATCGCGGTCAACACCGCGGCCATCGACCGCCCCGAGCTGATCGCCGAGATCGCCGACCGGTTCGGCAACCAGGTGCTCGTGCTCTCCGTCGACGCCCGCCGGGCGCCGGGGACCGACTCCGGTTTCGAAGTCACGACCCACGGCGGCCGCAAGTCCGCCGGGTTGGATGCGATCGAGTGGGCGGCGAGGGCCGTCGAGCTCGGTGCCGGTGAGATCCTGCTCAACGCCATGGACGCCGACGGCACCGAGGACGGCTTCGACATCGACCTGATCAAGGCCGTACGCAGCGAGGTCACCGTCCCGGTCATCGCCTCCGGTGGCGCCGGCAGGGCCGACCACTTCCCGCCCGCGGTCGACGCCGGCGCGGATGCCGTCCTGGCGGCCACCATCTTCCACTTCGGCAAGGTGCGGATCGGCGAGGTCAAGCAGGCGCTCTCCGGCGCCGGCGCGCCCGTTCGCTGACGCCCCCGGGCGCCGCCCGCTAGCTCAGCAGCGAGCTCGGGATCTGCCCGTGGCGTACGCGCTGGGGGTGGTTGCCGACGTCGAGGTAGGCGAGCTCCTCGCCGGTGCGGAAGTCGATCACGGCGACCGCGTCGGCGCCCGAGAGTGATGCCCAGCAGGTGTTGCCGAGGCCTTCGGTGGTCCAGTAGGGCTTGCCGTAGTAGTGGCCGGTGGTCTCCTCGTCGAGGATGGTGTGCTCGCCGCTGGAGCGGTCGACCATCGCGACGTAGTCGTCCATCGTGCCCGCCGCGCACAGGGTCTCGCCCTTGGAGTCGATCGAGAGACCGTGGTGGGCGGAGTCGTTGACGTAGAGCTCGCGGGGCAGCTGGGTGTGCTTGGGAAGCTGGATGACGCGGGTGACGGCGCCGGTGCGGGGCTCCTCGAAGGCGCCGGTGGAGTAGCCGACCTTCCCGTCGATGTCGGCGGCCTGGGTGTCGAACTCGACGATGCCGTGCAGGAACGACATCTGGAAGTAGATGAACCGTTCGCCGGGCGCGACCGCCATGGGGCGTACGGCTGAGGAGATCGAGGGGTAGCCGGCCTCCTCCAGCTCCTTGCCCATCTCCCAGCGCTTCTCGATCCCGAACGAGGCCTCCTCGACGATCTCGAACCAGCGGTCGCCCTTGATCGCGTCGTGGATCGGGCCGATCTTGATCGGCGGGAGCAGGTCGGTGCCGGGGATGGTGCCGAGTCCGAGCTGGTCGAGGTTGATCAGCGGCAGCGATTCGAGGGAGATCTCCTTCTGGTCGCCGGGCAGGTAGACGCGGCCGATGGAGGCGTGGAAGATGCGCGAGCCGTCCTCGGAGTAGTTGTTCTCGTGGGGCGTCTCGCCCGACTCGAACGTACGCAGCCGCTCACCCGTCCGCGGGTCGCCCGCACCGCCCATCCAGTACTCGTGCACCGAGCGCGAGGTCGAGTCCGAGACCAGCAGCTTGGTGCCGTCGGGGGAGAGGCCCATGTGGTCGGTGCGGTGGCCGTCCATCTGCTGCTCGACCACGACGGAGTCCGGCGCGCCCGCGAGCGCCTTCTCGATGTCGATCCAGACCACGTCGGCGAGGCTGGGCCGCGAGACCGCCAGCAGCTTGCCGTCCCGGGTGGTGAACATGTCGTCCACGAGCTGGTCGTTGCCCTCACCGGGGCCGTAGCGGACCAGGTAGTACATCGCCAGCCGCTCGGGATCCTGGTGGATCTCGGCGATCTCCTGCTTCTTGTCGGGCACCAGGTCGATGTCCTTGCGCAGCACCTCGAGGCTGCGGGCGTCGACGATCGAGGCCGTCCCGTCCCAGTTGTTGCCCACGACCATCACGTCCCGCAGCTCCGGGGTCGCGCTCGCGCTGATCGCCGGCGCGGCTGCGGTGAGCGAGAAGACGAAGAGCATGGCGACGGTGACTGCTGCCGCACGACGCATCGCGGGACCTCCTGGGGGATTCGGTTATCTGAGACACAACGTCTCGAGACCCGGGGAGGTTACGGGCAGTACGTGGCGTGGTGGGTCGGCGTGGTCAGAAGCCGAGGCTCGCGTTCTCCAACAGCGTGATCTGCTCGGCCGGCCCGTCGAAGGAGAGCCCCCGCACCTGGTGACGCCCGAAGCAGAAGAGCAGAAGCTCGCTGACGGGGCCGGTGATGGTGACCGGCTCCTCGCCGGCCCGGAGGGTGGCGGTGTCGGTGCCGTTGCTGACCACGAGCGGGGTGTCGGCGGACCGGACCAGGCTCCTGCCGAACAGCTTCAGGGTGCGCCAGAGCTCGCGCTCGGCAGCCGCGGGGAGCGTACGCGGCGCCCAGCCCGGCTGGGCGCGGCGGAGGTCCTCGTGGTGGACGAAGAACTCCACGGTGTTGACCGCCTTGTCGATCGGTCCGAGCGCGAACGGGGTGCCCTTCGGGTCGCGGAGGCGGTCGGCGAGAGCCTCGAGCGGCTGGGCGGCGTAGGCGGCCTCCGCCTTCCTCAGCACGGGCGCGAGCGGTGTGAGGAAGTTGCCCGCCGCTGCCCAGGGGCGGCGCTCGCGGACGAGCAGGTGCACCAGCAGGTCCTTGACCTCCCAGCCTTCGCAGAGCGTGGGGGCCGTCGGCCCGAGAGAGACGGCGGTGTCGCACAGGGCGATGCGCTCGGAGCGCGCGAAGGAAGCCACGGCTTGCACTCTATCGAGCCGTCGGGCGCTGGGTGGTTCCAAAAAAATTCGTCGCAGGAACGGCGCTGACCTAGGCTTTACCTCGAGATGAGCGACGAGGATCTGATACCCCAGCGGGCCACGACGACCGACGGGTTCAAGGTTCTCGGAGTCGCGATCCGGCGCGAGTGGGCGGTCTTCACGCTCTCGACCCTCGGTTCCGCGCTCTTCGGTGCGCTGACCGTCGCCGACGCCTGGGTGCTGGGCTGGTCCACCGACCACGTGCTGGTGCCGGCGCTGCGCGACGGCGAGATCGGCGCCGGCTGGCTGTGGGCCGTGGTGGGGCTCTTCGTCGGCGTCGCGATCCTGCGGGCCGTCGGGGTGGTGGCACGGCGGCTCGGCGCCGGGGTGATGCAGTACCGCATGCAGGCCCATTCGCGCCGCGCGGTCACCCGGCAGTACCTGGCGCTTCCCCTCGCCTGGCACCACCGGCACCCGACCGGCCAGCTGCTCTCCAACGCCAACTCCGACGTCGAGGCGTCCTGGGCGCCGATCGCGCCGCTGCCGATGGCCGTCGGCACCCTCGCGATGATGGTGATCGCGATCGGGCAGATGTTCTGGACCGACGTCGTCCTGGCCTCGGTCGCGATCCTCGTCTTTCCAGCGGTCGTCGTCGCCAACCTGGTCTTCCAGCGCTTCTCCTCGCCGCTGATGACCCGCGCCCAGCAGCTGCGCGCGGAGCTCTCCGGGATCGCCCACGAGTCCTTCGACGGCGCCCTGGTCGTCAAGACCCTGGGCCGCGAGGCGGAGGAGACCACCCGCTTCCAGGACAAGGCCCAGGAGCTGCGCGACGTCAACATCCGCGCCGGCCGCCTCCGCGCCGCCTTCGACCCGATCCTGGCCGCGCTGCCCAACGTCGGGGTCCTCGCCGTCCTGGCCGTCGGCGTCGGCCGCGTATCCAGCGGATCCGCCGCGCCCGGTGACGTCGTCCAGATCGCCTTCCTGCTCACCATCGTCGCCTTCCCGATCCGTTCCTTCGGCTGGCTTCTGGGGGAGTTCCCGCGCAGCGTGGTCGGCTACCGGCGGGTCCAGCGGGTCCTGGACGCGACCGGACGCCTGGCCTACGGCACCGCGAAGACCAGCCGCGAACCGGCCGGCGCTCGCGTCCGGGTCGACGGCGTCGCCTACGCCTACGCCGACGGTCCGCCGCTTCTCGACGGCGTCGACTTCGAGGTCGAGCCGGGGCGTACAGTCGCGATCGTCGGCGAGACGGCCGCCGGCAAGAGCACCCTGACCATGCTGCTCGCGCGGCTCGTCGACCCGGAGTCCGGCCGGATCACCCTGGACGGCACCGACCTGCGCGACCTGGACGTGGGGGAGTGGGCCCGGGTCGCGGCGCTGGTGCCGCAGACGGCCTTCGTCTTCGACGACTCCGTACGCGGCAACGTCACCCTCGGCGCAGACCTCACCGACGACGAGGTCTGGTCAGCGCTCAAGGCGGCTCAGGCCGACGGCTTCGTCACCGCACTGCCCAACGGCCTCGACACCACCCTCGGCGAGCGCGGTGCGAGCCTCTCCGGTGGGCAGCGCCAGCGCCTGGCGCTGGCAAGGGCACTCGTACGCCGCCCACGACTCCTGATCCTCGACGACGCCACTTCCGCGGTCGACCCCGAGGTCGAGCAGCGCATCCTCGCCGCGCTGCGTGACGGAGGCGGTGACACCAGCCTCGTCGTGGTCGCCTACCGCAAGGCCACGATCGCGCTCGCCGACGAGGTCGTGCACCTCGAGGACGGCCGCATCCGCGACCGCGGCACCCACACCGAGCTGCTCGCTCGCGATGAGTCCTACGCCCGCCTGGTGAACGCCTACGAGACCCCGGAGGCCATCCAGTGACGGCGACCCTAGAACCCCAGACCCGGGTCGACAGCGGCGAGGAGCTCGGCGCGATCGAGACCATCCGCCGGGGCATCAAGCACTCCCCGGAGCTGGTCGAGGGCATCCGCGGCACCTTCGCGCTGGCCGTGATCGCGAGCGTCGGGCAGGTCGTCGTTCCTGTCGTCGTCCAGCAGACCCTCGACAACGGCCTGAGCGGTCCGGACGGCCCCGACCTCGGCTACGTCCTGCGCGCCGGTCTCATCGCGGTGGTCGCCATCGCCGTCACGGGCGTGGCGTCGTTCCTGATGACGAGCCGGCTCTTCACCGCCGCCGAGCGGGGCCTGGCGACGCTGCGTACGAAAGCCTTCCGGCACGTCCACGACCTGCCGATGCTCACCCAGTCGACCGAACACCGCGGGGCGCTGGTCTCACGGGTGACCAGCGACGTCGACCAGGTCAGCCAGTTCATCGTCTTCGGCGGTCTGCTCTTCATCGTCAGCATCGGGCAGATGCTGATCGCCACCGTCGTGATGGTGATCTACTCCTGGCAGCTCGCGATCCTGGTCTGGCTCTGCTTCGGCCCGCTCTTCCTGAGCCTGCGGTTCTTCCAGCGCAAGCTGTCCGCGGCCTACACCCTCTCCCGCCGCCAGGTCGCCAAGATGCTCTCCGCCGTCTCCGAGCCGGTCGTCGGCGCAGCCGTGGTGAAGGCGTACGCGGTCGAGGACCGCACCCAGGAGCGCATCGACCGCGAGATCGATGCGACCAGCGCCGCCCAGATCAAGGCGCAGGCCTACACCTCGGTCTTCTTCAGCCTCGGTGGCCTCTCGGGCGGCCTCGCCAACGCCGGCGTGATCGTCGGCGGCGTCCTGCTGGCGCTCGCCTACCGGGGCACCGGCGGCGCACTGACCGTCGGCGAGATCCTGGCCTTCGCGTTCCTGGTGACGCTCTTCGTGGGTCCCGTGCAGATGGGTACGCAGATCCTCACCGACGCGCAGAACGCGATCGCCTCCTGGCGGCGCACGATCGGGATCCTGGACACGCCCGCGGACCTCGTCGACCCGGGCGCCGCGGGCACGGCTCTGCCCCGAGGCCCGCTCTCGATCGAGTTCGACGCGGTCACCTTCGCCTACCCCGGCGGCCGTCCGGTCCTCCACGACATCTCCTTCGAGATCGCCCCTGGCCGCCGGGTCGCCGTGGTCGGCGAGACCGGGTCGGGGAAGTCGACGATCGCGAAGCTGCTCACCCGGGTGATGGACGTGACCGAGGGCAGGGTGCGCCTCGACGGCGTCGATGTACGCGAGATCGGCAACGCCTCGCTGCGCACCAGCGTCGTCCTCGTCCCGCAGGAGGGCTTCCTCTTCGACTCCACGCTGGCCGACAACGTCCGTTACGGCCGGCTGGACGCGACCGACGAGGAGATCGAGGAGGCTGCCCGGGTGCTCGGCCTGGGCGACTGGCTCGCCGGTCTCCCCGATGGCGTACGCACGAGCGTCGGGCAGCGCGGCGAGTCGCTCTCGGCGGGGGAGCGCCAGCTCGTGGCGCTGTTGCGCGCCCAGCTCGCCGACCCTGACCTGCTGGTACTCGACGAGGCCACCTCCGCCGTCGACCCGCGCCTGGAGATGCGGATCAACCGGGCGCTGGAGCGCCTGATGAGCGGACGCACCTCGGTCACCATCGCCCACCGCCTCTCCACCGCCGAGGCCGCCGACGAGGTGATCGTCGTCGATGCCGGTCACCTCGCCCAGCGCGGACCGCACAGCGAGCTGGTGGCCCAGGCAGGATCCACCTACGCCCGCCTGCATGCCTCCTGGGTCGCCCAACAGGGCAGCTGAGCGAAGCGGTCTCAGGCCGCGAGAGCGGTGAACGGCGCCCAGGGGAGGTTGCGGACGACCGTGAAGACGACGGTCAGCGCCAGCCAGGTGTAGAGCGCGGCGCGGGAACGGGCCCAGCCGGGGGCGGGGCGGCCGCCGACGCGGTCGCGGAGCCAGAAGAACCAGAGTAGCCCGAGCAGCGGCAGCCCGAGCAGGAACATCAGCGCGTTGTGGCCGATCGCGCCGACGAGGTCGCCCGAGAGGAGCGACATCGTGCCGCGGGTCATCCCGCAGCCGGGGCAGTCGATGCCCGTGAGGGCGTGGATCGGGCAGGGCGGAACGTAGGCGACGAGCCCGGGAGAAGTGGTGAAGACGGCCGCGAGGCCCGCCCCTCCGGCCACGACGGCCAGTGGGACGAGCCCCGCGCGCACCCGTGAGGGTGTGGTCACATGGTCCCCGACTGGGCGGCCATGCCGAGGCCGAGGACGACCGAGGCGATGATGTAGATGACGATCACGACGACGCCGGTGACGGCACCGATGATGCCCCACTTCTTGGCGCCCGCGGCGTCGCCCTGGACGGCCTTGACGATCGAGACGATGCCGAAGGGCAGGCAGCAGAAGATCGTGACCAGGATGCCGATCACGAGGGCGCCGGTGTCGGTCTGCTTCGCCGGTGCCGGCTGCGGGGTGGGGTTAGCCATGGTGCGGTGTTCTCCAGTTTGAATAGTCGACCTGTGGGGTCGGCTGACAGGGCCGTACCGAGACCGGCCCAGATGACCGGGCGAGTGTGCCAGCCCGGTGCTTCGGCAGCCCCGGAATATCGCCGCGACATGCCAGTTGTGTCCGTACTGTTGCCCAGCGGGATACTGGAGCCGTGACTACTGGACCCACGAGCGAGGGACTGGACCCCGCCATCGCAGACCGGCTCAAGCGCAACCCCGACGGGCTGGTGCCCGCGGTGGCGCAGCAGCATGACACCGGCGAGGTGCTGATGCTCGGCTACATGGACGACGAGGCCTTGGCGCGCACGCTCGCCACGGGCCGGGCGACCTACTGGTCCCGCAGCCGGCAGGAGTACTGGGTGAAGGGGGAGACCTCCGGCCACCACCAGTACGTCAAGGAGGTCCGCCTCGACTGCGACGGCGACACGATCCTGCTCAAGGTCGACCAGGAGGGCCCGGCCTGCCACACCGGCGACCACACCTGCTTCGACGCCGGCCTGATCTCGTGAAGACCTTCGGACCGACCGTCACCGCCGGTCTCGCCGGAGCGGCTCTGGCCGCCTGGGCAGGTTCCAACGAGTGGGTGAAGGTGACCGCCCCCGCCCAGATGCCGACCGACCTCAACGACTCCCCGGCCACCACGGGCCTGGCCCTGGTCGCCCTCGCCGCCTGGGGCGTGGTCCTGGTCACCCGTGGCCTCGTACGTCGCCTGGTGGCCGCCCTCGCGGGCCTGGCCGGGATCGGCGTGATCGTCACCTTCTTCGGCCATGCCGGGATCGACGCGCTCGGCCGGGCGATCGACTCCGAGGTCGTGTGGGGTGAGACCGAACACGCCACCACCCCCTGGCCCTACCTCGCGCTGCTCGGCGCGGTCCTGACCGTCGCGGCGGCCGTCGCGGCCGTACGCCTTGCTCCTTCGTGGCCCGAGATGGGACGCCGGTACGACGCCCCGGCGGCAGCGTCGCCGGAGCAGAAGCCGCTGGAGGAGCAGTCCACGATCGATGTCTGGAAGTCGTTGGACGAGGGTCGGGACCCGACAACGGGCGACCAATGAATACACTGCAGCCAAGCACAAAGAACTCGTAGAGGAGTCATCGCATGTCCGCCAGCCACGGCAACACCCCGGCAGCCTGGATCGCAGTCGCGGTCGGTCTCCTCGGCTTCCTCATCGGCAGCGTCGCCATGATGCTCGACCCGATCAGCTGGTTCGTCTTCTGGATCGGCGTCGCCGTCACCGTCGTGGGCGGCCTGCTCTTCATCGTGCTCTCCAAGCTCGGCTTCAACGTCGAGTCACACTGAGCCTGTGAGACAGCGAGGCCCCCGGCGGATCCGCCGGGGGCCTCGCTGATTTCTGAGCCGGGCTCAGTAGGTGGTGGCGCTGCCGCTGAAGTCGAGCGCACCGGACAGGTTCAGGATGATCCCGATGATGCCGAAGACGACCGCGACGATGCCGAGGATGAAACCGGCGGTGGCCATGCCACGCCCGCTCTGCGCGCCGCCGGAGGCGTCGATCTCGTTCTGGGCCATCTTGCCGAGGATGATCGCCGGGATACCGGTGAAGAAACCACAGCAGACACAACCGAGAATGCCGAGGACAAGTGCCCAGATCGCCTTCTTGTTGTTGCCCGCAGGCTGGCCGGGCTGCCCGGGTGCCGGCGAACCGTACGGGGGCGGCGGCGGCGGAGTTCCGTAGCTCATGTGTCTGACCTCCAAAGTCAGGCGAGTTGGGTTGAGATGGGAGAAACTTAACGTTTCCCGCCCGCACTGTGGCGCCAAATCGGGCGTGTCACGGTTCGGGTGAGAGGCTTTGCACGTGGGTCTTACCCGGAAACGAGAGGTTTAAACATGTCGGTGCTCGAAAAGATCATCGACGGCGTACGTCTGGACCTGGCGCAGCGCCAGGCGACGGTGTCCGAGGCGGATCTGCGGGCCCGGCTCGCCGACGTCGACGCGCCTCGCGACCCGATGCCGCACTTCCGTGCGCCGGGCAGCAGCGTGATCGCCGAGGTGAAGCGGAAGAGCCCTTCCAAGGGTGCCCTGGCCGACATCCCGGACCCGGCCGAGCTGGCCCAGAAGTACGCCGCCGGCGGTGCCGCCGCGATCTCGGTGCTCACCGAGGAGCGCCGCTTCGGCGGTTCCCTCGCCGACCTGCGCGCCGTCCGCGCGGCCGTCGACACCCCGGTGCTGCGCAAGGACTTCATCGTCGAGCCCTACCAGCTGCTGGAGGCCCGGGCGGCCGGCGCCGACCTGGCGCTGCTGATCGTGGCCGCGCTGGACGACGACACGCTGCGCAGCCTCTACGACCAGGCTCGTGAGCTCGGGCTGACCGTGCTGGTCGAGACTCACGACGAGGCCGAGGTCGCCCGGGCGGTCGACCTCGGTGCCGAGCTGATCGGCGTCAACGCCCGCAACCTGAAGACCCTGGAGATCGACCAGGACGTCTTCGGACGGCTCGCGCGGCTCATCCCCGAGGACCGGGTGAAGGTCGCCGAGTCGGGCATCTTCACCGCCACCGACGTCAAGCGCCACGTCGTTGAAGGGGCCCGCGCGGTCCTGGTCGGCGAGGCGCTGGTCAAGCATGGCGACCCGCAAGGCACGGTCGCCGAGTTCACCGGAATCCAAGGCTAGGACCAGCCATGACAACTCACATCCACGAGACGACGAGCTACGACGCCGACGAGTTCGGCTGGTTCGGCGGCGAGGCCGAGGGATTCGGCGGCCGCTTCATGCCCGAGGCGCTGATGAAGGCGCTCATCGAGCTCGACGACGCCTGGCAGAAGGCGAAGGCCGACCCGGAGTTCGTGGCCGAGTTCGACGCGATCCTGCGCGACTACGCCAACCTGCCGAGCCCGCTCTACCACGCCACGAGGCTCTCCGAGCAGCTCGGCTGCCGCGTCCTCCTCAAGCGCGAGGACCTCAACCACACCGGCGCCCACAAGATCCGCAACGTCCTCGGCCAGGCGCTGCTGACCAAGCGGATGGGCAAGACCCGGGTCATCGCCGAGACCGGCGCGGGCCAGCACGGGGTGGCCTCCGCGACCGCGGCCGCCTACTTCGGTCTCGACTGCACCGTCTACATGGGCAAGGTCGACACCGACCGCCAGGCGCTCAACGTGGCCCGGATGCGGCTGCTCGGTGCCGAGGTCGTTCCGGTGCCCTCCGGCAGCGGCACCCTCAAGGACGCGATCAACGAGGCGCTGCGCGACTGGGTCGCCAGCGTCGACCACACCGCCTACCTGTTCGGCACCGCCGCCGGGCCCCACCCGTTCCCGACGCTGGTCCGGGACATCGTGCGCGGCATCGGCGACGAGGCCCGGGCGCAGTCCCTCGAGCAGTTCGGCGGCCTCCCGAACGCCGTTCTCGCCGCGGTCGGAGGTGGCTCGAACGCCATCGGTCTCTTCACCGCGTTCCTGGACGACGAGGACGTCGAGATCCACGGCTTCGAGGCCGGGGGAGACGGCTTCGAGACCGGTCGCCACGCCGCGACCATCCAGGCCAACGACCCGGGCGTGCTCCACGGCGCCCGCACCTACGTGCTCCAGGACGAGGACGGCCAGACCATCGAGTCCCACTCGATCTCCGCCGGTCTCGACTACCCCGGGGTCGGCCCGCAGCACGCCTGGCTGGCCAAGTCCGGCCGCGCCTCCTACACCTCGGTCACCGACAAGGAGGCGATGGACGCCTTCGCGCTGCTCTCGCGCAGCGAGGGCATCATCCCGGCGATCGAGTCGGCCCACGCGATCGCCGGTGCCATCAAGATCGCTCCGCAGATCAAGGAGCGCCACGGCGAGGGCGCCACGATCCTGATCAACCTGTCCGGTCGCGGCGACAAGGACATGGGCACGGCCATCGAGTATTTCGGGTTGGGAGACGAGAAGTGAGTACGTCGGTTGCGTTCGAGAAGGCGAAGGCCGAGGGCCGCGCCGCCCTGGTCGGCTACCTCCCGGCGGGCTTTCCCACGGTCGACGGTTCGATCGAGGCGCTGACCACGATGGTCGAGGCCGGCTGCGACATCATCGAGATCGGGCTGCCCTACTCCGACCCGGTCATGGACGGCCCCACCATCCAGGATGCCGTGCAGCAGTCGCTCGACGGCGGCGTACGTGTCGACGACGTGTTCCGCGTCGTCGAGGCCGTGGCCGCGACCGGGGTGCCGACCCTGGTGATGACCAGCTGGAACCCGATCGAGCGCCGCGGCGTGGACCGCTTCGCCCAGCAGCTGCAGGACGCGGGCGGCGCGGGGCTGATCACGCCCGACATCACCCCGGACTTCGCGCCGGAGTGGATCGAGGCCGCCGATGCCCGTGACCTCGACAAGGTCTTCCTGGTCGCGCCGAGCAGCACCGACGAGCGGATCGCGATGACCACGGCCGCCTGCCGCGGCTTCGTCTACGCCACCGCGGTCATGGGCGTCACCGGCGCCCGCGCCAAGACCTCCGACCTGGCCGCACCGCTGGTCGCCCGGACGAAACAGACCACGGACCTGCCCGTCGGCGTCGGCCTCGGGGTCAGCAACGGTGCCCAGGCCGCCGAGATGGCTGCCTACGCCGACGGGGTCATCGTCGGCTCCGCCTTCGTGCGTACGCTGCTGGACAACCGCTCCGACGAGCAGGCGGCGCTCAAGGCGCTGGCGAGCCTGACCGAGGACCTGGCCGCGGGAGTCCGCTCGCGTTGAGGTTCCTGGCTCTTCCTGTCCTGCTCGTCCTCGTCGCAGTGCTCACCGGCTGCGGTGCTGCCGGCACCGGCCAGGCGCCGGCCTCGGCGATGACCGGCCAGGAGCACACTCCCTACCAGCTCTCCGACACCGCGCTGACCGACACCGAGGGCGAGCCGTTCTCGCTGGCCACCGATGCCGACAAGCCGCTGACGCTGGTCTTCTACGGCTACACCAGCTGCCCTGACGAGTGCCCGCTGGTGATGTCGAGCCTGACCGCGGCACTGACCCGCCTCGACGACGCGGACCGGGACAAGGTCGAGGTCGTGTTCGTCACCACCGACCCCGCGCGTGACTCGCAGAAGGTTCTGCGCAAGTACCTGGACCGCTACGACGAGGACTTCATCGGCCTGACCGGTGACATGAAGGACGTCGTCACCCTGGCCGAGTCGATGCGGCTCTACATGGGGGAGGCCGACCGGCTACCCAGTGGGGGCTACGATCTCGGGGTCCACGACACCCATGTCTCGGCCGTCTCCCAGGGACAGGCCAGCGTGGTGTGGTCGATGAACACCTCTCCCAAGCAGTTCGCCGACGACATCCACCGCCTTCTCACTCAGAAGTAGCCAAGAAGGGCCCCGCATGATCCTCCCGATGTCCATCCCCAGCCCGGCCGAAGGTGTGCTCTGGCTCGGGCCGGTCCCGTTGCGCGGCTACGCCTTCGCGATCATCCTCGGCATCATCGTCGCCGTCTGGGTCTCCGAGCGGCGCTGGCAGGCCCGCGGCGGACGGGCCGGGGACATCCAGGACATCGCGCTGTGGGCGGTGCCGTTCGGTCTGGTCGGCGGCCGGATCTACCACGTCATGACCGACTGGCAGCTCTACTTCGGCGACGGCGGCAGCCCGATCGAGGCGCTCTACATCTGGCGCGGCGGGCTCGGTGTGTGGGGCGCGATCGCGCTCGGCGCCGTGGGCGCGATCATCGGCGCGAAGACCAAGGGCATCAAGATCATCCCGCTGCTGGACACCATCGCCCCGACCTGCCTGCTCGCGATGGGCATCGGCCGCTGGGGCAACTGGTTCAACCAGGAGCTCTTCGGCAGGCCCACCGACCTGCCCTGGGGTCTGGAGATCGATCCCTCGCGCTTCCCCGACGGTCCCAGCCAGTTCCCGGTCGGCACCACGTTCCACCCGACCTTCCTCTACGAGTTCTGCTGGGACATCCTCGCCTTCTTCGTGATCGTCTACCTGCAGAAGAAGCTGCGTCTGGGTGGTGGCCGCGTCGTCGCTCTCTACGTGATGGCCTACTGCCTGGGCCGCGGCATGATCGAGACCCTGCGCATCGACAACGTGCAGCTGGTCAACGTGCTCGGTCTGCGCTGGAGCGAGTGGATGTCGATCATCCTGTTCGTCCTGGCGGCAGCGTGGTGGACGTACGCCACCGTCACCGGCCGGGGTAGTGTCGAGGAGGAGGTCTACAGCGATCCTGCCAAGGCCCCGGCGAACGACGTCGACGACACCGAGAACGACATCGAGAACGAGCCCGCGAGCGACACCGACGGCGACGCAGCCGAGAACGGGACCGGCGACGAGGAATCCTCGACAAAGGCCTGATCAGGAGCAGATTTTAGGCGCAACGTAGCGCCTGCCGGGAGGGTGTCCGCCGATCGACCCTCGTTCGCAACCTACGCGTGACACAGTGGTAACCTAGCCGCACTCGCGCGGGCCAACGCTGTCCCCTGCAGATTGCCAGTTTCATCCCCGCAAGGGCGCGCGCACTCGTCGCAGACATCCCTCACTCCGGACCCGACTCGAAGCAGAGTCGGAAATCCGGGGCTATCGGGCTGCGTCGGTCGGTGCGTGCCTGAGCCCGGACAGACGGGAGATCCCGGTGCCGTACGAGCACTCGTATCCATCCCCCCAGGGCCTCTACGACCCTAGGTTCGAGAAGGACGCCTGCGGCGTCGCCATGGTCGCAACACTGACCGGCGTCGCCAGCCACGACATCGTGAAGCAGGGCATCCGTGCCCTGGTGAATCTCGACCACCGCGGCGCCGCCGGCGCCGAGACCAACTCTGGCGACGGCGCCGGGATCCTGCTCCAGGTCCCCGATGCCTTCCTGCGTGAGGTCGTCGACTTCGACCTACCGGCCGAGCGTGCCTACGCCGTCGGCACCGCCTTCATCCCGGGCGATGTCGACCAGGTCGAGCGCACCATCAAGCTGGTCGAGGACATTGCGACCGAGGAGGGCCTCGACGTCCTCGGCTGGCGCGACGTACCGGTCAACCCCGACTCCCTCGGCGCCACCGCCAAGGCGGTCATGCCGACCTTCCGCCAGCTCTTCGTCGCCGGCGGCAAGCAGCGCGTGACCGGCCTGGCCCTGGAGCGGCTCGCCTTCTGCCTGCGCAAGCGCGCGGAGAAGGAGACCGACGTCTACTTCCCGTCGCTGTCGAGCCGCACCATCGTCTACAAGGGCATGCTCACCACGCCCCAGCTGGCCGAGGTGTTCCCCGACCTGGTCGACGAGCGCGTCGCCTCCGCGATCGCCGTCGTCCACAGCCGGTTCTCGACGAACACGTTCCCGAGCTGGCCGCTGAGCCACCCGTTCCGGTTCATCGCCCACAACGGCGAGATCAACACCGTGATGGGCAACCGCAACTGGATGAAGGCGCGCGAGTCGCTGCTCGAGTCCGAGCTGATCCCCGGCGACCTCGAGCGGCTCTTCCCGATCTGCACCGAAGGCGCCTCCGACTCGGCCTCCTTCGACGAGGTCCTCGAGCTCCTCCACCTGGCCGGCCGCAGCCTGCCGCACGCCATGCTGATGATGATCCCGGAGGCGTGGGAGAAGCACGAGGAGATGGACTCCGCCCGCAAGGCGTTCTACGAGTTCCACTCCTCGCTGATGGAGCCCTGGGACGGTCCGGCGAGCGTCGTGTTCACCGACGGCACCCAGATCGGCGCGGTCCTCGACCGCAACGGTCTGCGCCCCTCCCGTTACTGGGTCACCGAGGACGGCCTGGTCGTGCTCGGCTCCGAGGCCGGTGTGCTCGACGACATCGACCCCGCCACCGTGGTCCGCAAGGGCCGGGTCCAGCCGGGCAAGATGTTCCTCGTCGACACCGCGGAGCACCGCATCATCGAGGACGACGAGATCAAGTCCGAGCTCGCCGCCGAGCACCCCTACGACGAGTGGCTCCACGCCGGTCTCGTACGCCTCGAGGACATCCCCGAGCGTGAGCACATCGTCCACACCCACGCGAGCGTGACCCGCCGCCAGCAGGTCTTCGGCTACACCGAGGAGGAGCTTCGGATCCTGCTCGCGCCGATGGCCAACACCGGCGCCGAGCCGATCGGCTCGATGGGCACCGACAGCCCGATCGCGGCGTTGAGCGACAAGCCGCGGATGCTGTTCGACTACTTCGCCCAGCTCTTCGCCCAGGTCACCAACCCGCCGCTGGACGCGATCCGCGAGGAGCTGGTCACCAGCCTCAACGGCACCATCGGCGCCGAGTCCAACCTGCTCAACCCGGGGCCGGCCTCGTGTCGCCAGATCGTGCTGCCGTTCCCGGTCATCTCCAACGACGACCTGGCCAAGATCCGTCACATCAACCGTGACGGCGACATGCCGGGCTTCGAGGTCCACATCGTCCGTGGCCTCTACGAGGTCGACGGAGGAGCCGAGGCTCTGCAGGCGCGCCTGGACGAGATCTCCGCCGAGGTCTCCCAGGCGATCGAGGACGGCGCTCGCATCATCGTCCTCTCCGACCGCCACTCCACCCAGGAGATGGCGCCGATCCCGTCGCTGCTGCTCACCGGCGCCGTCCACCACCACCTGGTCCGCGAGCGCACCCGCTCGCAGGTCGGCCTGCTGATCGAGGCCGGAGACGTACGCGAGGTCCACCACGTCGCCCTGCTGATCGGCTACGGCGCCGCCGCGGTCAACCCCTACCTGGCGGTGGAGTCCGTCGAGGACCTCGCCTACGAGGGCTACTACGTGAAGGCCGATGCCGAGAAGGCGATGGCCAACACGATCAAGGCGCTCGGCAAGGGTGTCCTCAAGGTGATGTCGAAGATCGGCGTCTCCACGGTCGCCTCCTACACCGGCGCGCAGATCTTCGAGGCCGTCGGCCTCTCGAAGGAGGTCGTGGAGCGCTACTTCACCGGCACCACCTCCAAGCTCGGCGGCATCGGCCTCGACGTGATCGCCGAGGAGGTCGCGAAGCGACACGCCACCGCCTACCCGCGCGACGGCGTCGCCAACGCCCACCGTGCGCTGCCCATCGGTGGCGAGTACCAGTGGCGCCGCGAGGGCGAGCCGCACCTGTTCGACCCGGAGACGGTCTTCCGGCTCCAGCACGCCACCCGCAGCGGCCGCTACGACGTCTTCAAGCAGTACACCGACCGCGTCAACGAGCAGTCCGAGCGACTGATGACCCTGCGCGGACTCTTCAAGCTCAAGGGCGCCGAGGAGCTGGGCCGCCAGAAGATCTCGATCGACGAGGTCGAGCCCGTCGAGGCGATCGTCAAGCGCTTCTCGACCGGCGCGATGTCGTACGGCTCGATCTCCAAGGAGGCTCACGAGACGCTCGCAATCGCGATGAACATCCTCGGCGGCAAGTCCAACACCGGCGAGGGCGGGGAGGACCCCGAGCGCCTCTACGACCCCGAGCGACGCTCGTCGATCAAGCAGGTGGCCTCGGGACGCTTCGGTGTCACCAGCGAATACCTCACCAACGCAGACGACATCCAGATCAAGATGGCCCAGGGCGCCAAGCCCGGTGAGGGCGGCCAGCTGCCCGGCCACAAGGTCTACCCATGGGTGGCCAAGACGCGTCACTCGACGCCGGGCGTGGGCCTCATCTCACCGCCGCCGCACCACGACATCTACTCCATCGAGGACCTGGCTCAGCTGATCCACGACCTCAAGAACGCCAACCCGAGCGCTCGTGTCCACGTGAAGCTCGTGGCCGAGGTCGGTGTCGGCACCGTCGCCGCGGGTGTCTCCAAGGCCCACGCCGACGTGGTCCTGATCTCCGGTCACGACGGAGGCACCGGTGCCTCCCCGCTGACCTCGCTCAAGCACGCCGGCGGTCCCTGGGAGCTCGGCCTCGCCGAGGCGCAGCAGACGCTGCTCCTCAACGGCCTGCGCGACCGGATCGTGGTGCAGACCGACGGTCAGCTCAAGACCGGCCGTGACGTGGTCATCGCCGCGCTGCTCGGTGCGGAGGAGTTCGGCTTCGCCACCGCGCCGCTGGTCGTCTCCGGCTGCGTGATGATGCGCGTGTGCCACCTCGACACCTGCCCGGTCGGCGTCGCCACCCAGAACCCGGTCCTGCGCGAGCGGTTCACCGGCAAGGCGGAGTACGTCGTCAACTTCATGCGCTACATCGCCGAGGAGGTCCGCGAGCTCCTCGCCGAGCTCGGCTTCCGGAGCATCGACGAGGCCGTCGGCCACGCCGAGGCGCTCGACGCCCGCGACGCGATCGACCACTGGAAGGCCTCCGGGCTCGACCTCTCGCCGATCTTCACCCGCGTGGAGTCGCCGCAGCAGTTCGCCGACCAGGCCCTCTTCAACACCAAGGGCCAGGACCACGGTCTGGAGAAGTCGCTCGACATCAACGAGCTGGTGCCGCTCGCGGCCCCGGCGCTCGAGCGCGGCGAGCCCGTACGCGCCCAGCTGCCGATCCGCAACGTCAACCGCACCGTCGGCACGATCCTCGGTCACGAGATCACCAAGCGCTACCGCGGTGAGGGCCTGCCCGAGGGCACGATCGACATCACCTTCACCGGGTCGGCGGGCCAGTCCTTCGGCGCGTTCATCCCGCGCGGCCTGACGCTGCGCCTGGAGGGCGACGCCAACGACTACGTCGGCAAGGGCCTCTCCGGCGGCCGGGTGGTCATCCGCCCGGAGCGTACGGCCGGGTTCAAGGCCGAGGAGCACATCATCGCCGGCAACACGCTGGCCTACGGCGCCACCAGCGGACGGATCCACATCCGCGGTGGCGTGGGGGAGCGGGCCGCGGTCCGCAACTCCGGCGCCAGCATCGTCACCGAAGGTGTCGGCGACCACGGCTGCGAATACATGACCGGCGGTCGTGTCGTCGTGCTCGGCCCGACCGGGCGCAACTTCGCAGCCGGCATGTCCGGTGGGGTCGCCTGGGTCCTCGACTTCGAGGAGCAGCGCCTCAACAGCGAGCTGGACGATGCCACCGCGGTGGAGGAGAAGTACGCCGCCGAGCTCGAGCAGCTGGTCCGCGACCATCTCGAGGAGACCGGCTCGGCCGTCGCCGAGGCGCTCCTGGCCGACTGGCCGAACTCACTGACCCGCTTCACGCAGGTCATGCCCAGTGACTACAAGCGCGTGCTCGAAGCCCAGGAGGAGGCCCTCGAGGAGGGTCTCGACGAGGACGAGGCAGCCGCTCGGATTATGGAGGTACTTCATGGATGAGCTTGCGAAGTCCATGAACATCCAACACAGCATGGCTGACCCTGCTGAGGTGAAGAAGGAGGCCTACTGTGGCTGACCCCAAGGGCTTTTTGAAGAACGGTCGCGAGGTCGCGACCCGTCGTCCTGTCGATGAGCGGGTCAAGGACTGGCACGAGGTCTACCCGGGCAAGATCGGCAAGGCTCTGCTGCCGATCATCAACACCCAGGCCTCGCGCTGCATGGACTGCGGCATCCCGTTCTGCCACCAGGGTTGCCCGCTCGGCAACATCATCCCCGAGTGGAACGACCTGGTCTGGCGCAACGACTGGGAGGGTGCCTCGGAGCGCCTGCACGCGACCAACAACTTCCCCGAGTTCACCGGTCGCCTCTGCCCGGCTCCGTGCGAGGCCGCCTGCGTGCTGGGCATCAACCAGCCCGCGGTGACCATCAAGAACATCGAGGTCGCGATCATCGACAAGGCCTGGGACGCGGGCCACGTCAAGCCGCAGCCGCCCGAGTGGCTCTCCGGCAAGGCGGTCGCCGTCATCGGCTCCGGCCCCGCTGGCCTGGCTGCCGCCCAGCAGCTCACCCGCTCGGGCCACACCGTGGCCGTCTACGAGCGGGCCGACAAGATCGGCGGGCTGCTTCGCTACGGCATCCCCGAGTTCAAGATGGAGAAGTCGCAGGTCGACCAGCGCCTGGCGCAGATGCGCCGCGAGGGCACGGTCTTCCGCCCGGGCGTCGACGTCGGCACCGACATCACCGGCGCGCAGCTCCGGGACCGCTACGACGCCATCGTGCTGGCCAACGGCTCGACCGTCGGCCGCGACCTGCCGGTCCCCGGGCGCGAGCTCGCCGGGATCCACCAGGCGATGGAGTACCTGCCCCAGTCCAACCGGTCCTCGATCGGCGAGGCCGTGGAGGACCAGATCCTGGCCGAGGGCAAGCACGTGGTCATCATCGGTGGCGGTGACACCGGCGCCGACTGCCTCGGCACCGCGATCCGCCAGGGCGCCGAGTCGATCACCCAGCTCGAGATCATGCCGCGTCCGCCGGAGGAGCGCCCCGACGCTCAGCCGTGGCCGACCTACCCGATGACCTACCGGGTCGCCTCCGCGCACGAGGAGGGTGGCGAGCGGGTCTACGCCGTCTCCACCAAGGAGTTCCTCGGCACCGAGGACGGCCGCGTACGCGCTCTGAAGCTCGTCGAGGTCGAGTTCATCGACGGCAAGCTCACCGAGAAGGAGGGGACCGAGAAGGAGATCCCCGCCGACCTGGTGCTGCTGGCGATGGGCTTCACCGGCCCGGAGAAGGACGGCCTCCTCACCCAGCTGGGTGTGGAGTACGACGCTCGCGGCAACGTCGCCCGCGACGACTCCTTCGCCACCTCCGTCCCCGGCGTGTACGTCGCCGGTGACGCGGGTCGCGGACAGTCGCTGATCGTGTGGGCGATCGCCGAGGGTCGCGCCGCCGCGGCCGCCGTCGACACCTTCCTCACCGGCTCGACCAACCTGCCCGCGCCGATCCGCCCGACGGACCGGCAGCTGATGGTCTGAGGCCTACAGGCTGAGGCACAACGGCGTGCCGACCACTGGCCCGGCACCTCCATCCCGGAGGTGTCGGGCCAGTCGGGTCTCAGCCATCGGATCGTAGGATCCGACGGTGTTCGTACACACTTGTGGCGCGGAGTTTGTGGCACACGTCCATTGCCCGAGCGTGCGGCGGGAGGCTAGCCGACGGCGACCTCACGCCGGGCCCAGCGCGGAGTGACCGCATCTGACCCGGACCACGGCGCAAACCTTGGATGAACGGCCTGATCAGGACGCGGCCGGGTGCTGGTTTGAACGTTCCAGAGGGGTAGTCTGGGCTCCCGTGAGAAGAGCGAAGATCGTCTGCACCCTGGGACCCGCCGTCGGGACGGAGCGTCGCATCCGCGAGCTCGTCTACGCAGGCATGGACGTGGCCCGGATGAACATGAGCCATGGGTCCCACGACGACCACTCCGGCAACTACGCGCTGGTGCGCGAGGCGGCCGCTGCGAGCGGTCACAGCGTCGGCATCTTCGCTGATCTGCAGGGGCCCAAGATCCGCCTGGAGCGGTTCAAGGAAGGCTCCGCGACCCTGCGTCGCGGCCAGGCCTGGACGATCACCACGCGCGATGTGCAGGGTGACGACGAGATCTGCGGGACGACCTACAAGGGGCTTCCCGGTGACGTGAAGGTCGGCGACCCGATCCTGATCGACGACGGCAAGCTGCGCCTGCGGGTCACCGCGGTCGACGACACCGACGTCCACACCGAGGTGCTGGTCGGCGGGCCGGTCTCGAACAACAAGGGCATCAACCTGCCCGGCGTCGCCGTCTCCGTGCCGGCCCTGTCCGAGAAGGACGAGGAGGACCTCCGGTTCGCGCTCAGGCTCGGCGTCGACATGATCGCGCTCAGCTTCGTGCGCAACGCGAAGGACTACGAGGACGTCCGCAAGATCATGGACGAGGAGGGGCGCGTCGTCCCGGTCATCGCCAAGATCGAGAAGCCGCAGGCGATCGACAACCTCGACGAGGTCATCGCCGCCTTCGACATGTTCATGGTGGCCCGTGGTGACCTCGGTGTGGAGTGCCCGCTCGAGGAGGTGCCGTTCCTGCAGAAGCGGATCATCGAGCTGGCCCGCCTCAACGCCAAGCCGGTCATCGTCGCCACCCAGATGCTCGACTCGATGATCTCCAACCCGGCGCCCACCCGCGCCGAGGCCAACGACGTCGCCAACGCCGTCCTCGACGGCGCCGACGCGGTGATGCTCTCCGCCGAGACGAGCGTGGGGGAGTATCCGATCCACACCGTCGAGACGATGGCCCGCATCATCGCCGCCACCGAGCGCCACGCCCTCTCCCGGGACAGCTCCGCCGCCGCCGAGCTCACCCGCATCGACTGGGACCCGCACACCCGCTCCGGCGTCATCGCCAAGGCCGCCGCCGAGGTCGCCGACCGGGTCGGTGCGAAATACCTGGTCGCCTTCACCACCTCCGGCGACTCCGCCCGCCGCCTCTCGCGGCTGCGCGGCGCGATCCCGTTGCTCGCCTTCACCCCCTCCGATGCCGTACGCAGCCAGCTCGCGCTCAGCTGGGGCACCGAGACCTTCCGCACCGACGAGGTCGAGCACACCGACGAGATGGTCCGCCAGGTCGACGAGAACCTGCTCAAGCTCGGTCGCGTCGAGGAGGGCGAGCTCGTCGTCATCATCGCCGGCTCGCCTCCCGGCATCCCCGGCTCCACCAACGCCCTGCGCATCCACCGCATCGGCGACGCGATCAACGAGGTCGCGCCCGCCTACGAGCGCAAGGCTTAGGTCTTCGGTCCGATCAGCGCCTCGAGCGCCGCGACCGCCTCGCGGCGCGAGGCGCTGATCGTCTTCCAGCTGGACTGACGCCATGGGATCCCGACCAGGTCGAGTGCCCAGGTGCACAGACCGCGGATGTCGTCGGAGGATGTGCAGATTGAACACACTGCGGCGGCCTTCGCTGATGTGTCCGTCCCCGAGATACCAGCCACGAAGCTCTGCGTACGCCGCCTCGTCAAGGTCCGCTCCGTCGCATCGTGGACATGGCGGCGCGAGATGGGTCTGGCCTCGGACGATCCCGCGACGTTGGTAGAGCCGGCGCCATCGACGACCGACTGAGGACGTACGTGCGGCATGCGAGCATCATGCGCGCGACCACCGACAATCTTGGTGCCGGATGTGGGATTCGAACCCACAAGCCCTTTCGGGCAGCGGTGTTTGAGACCGCCGCGTATGCCGTTCCGCCAATCCGGCTGGATCGGAAGAAAATCTACCGGACCGTGGGCGGAATCACTGCACCGGGACGTACCTTCGATGGCCTAGTCTGTGCTCGTGACGGAGAGCAACCCCAGCAGCACCCCGGAGAGCCAGGCGCGGCGTACCGTCGTCATCGCGGAGGACGAGGTCCTGATCAGGATGGACCTCAAGGAGATGCTCACCGAGGAGGGCTACCACGTCGTCGGCGAGGCGGGCGACGGCAAGGCCGCGATCGAGCTCGCCACCGAGCACAGACCCGACCTGGTGATCCTCGACGTGAAGATGCCGGTGCTCGACGGGATCGCCGCTGCGGAGGCGATCGCGCGCGACCGGATCGCCCCGGTGGTCATGCTGACCGCGTTCTCCCAGCGCGACCTGGTCGAGCGGGCCCGCGACGCGGGTGCGATGGCCTACCTCGTCAAGCCGTTCAACATCACCGACCTGGTGCCCGCGATCGAGCTGGCGGTGAGCCGTTTCCAAGAGCTCGCCCAGCTCGAGCGGGAGGTCGCCGGTCTGACCGACCGGCTGGAGACCCGCAAGGCGGTCGACCGGGCCAAGGGCATCCTGCAGGAGGGTCTCACGCTGAGCGAGCCCGAGGCTTTCCGGTGGATCCAGAAGACCGCGATGGACCTGCGACTCTCGATGCGCCAGGTCGCCGAGGGCGTTATCGAGCACGGCGTGAGCGGCCCGCGTACCTGAATCCGTGTAAACGGCACGTCACAGATCGGTTGCGGTCTCTGATGAGGGTCAACCTGTGGCTTGTTCGTGGGTGATGTCGGCCTAGACTGCCCGCGCGGATCCGGCTGACCAGCGTATTCAGCTGGTGTCAGGACCCGTCTTTTAGGACACACAGGCAGGAGTACCCACGTGCGCAAGCGGCTCTACAGAGTCCTCGTCGCGCTCATCGGTGCGCTGATGGTGCTGTTGGTTGGGAGCCCGGGTGCCGCACAGGCAACCGAGACCCCACCGCCGGACGCCACCGCGATCCAGGTGACGCTTCAGGACGAGGCCAACAAGGATGCCGAAGGCAATCCGAAACCGATCCCGGGAGTGACCCTCGAGGTCAGCAAGGACGGCGAGAAGGCCGGCGAGGGCGTCACCGACGACAAGGGTGTGGCGATCATCGTCGTCGATGAGCTCGGGAAGTACACCGTGACCCTCGACGAGAAGACGCTCCCCGAAGGGACGGTCCTCGACGAGAACACCAAGGGCGAGGCAACGGTCCAGGTACGTTTCCAGGGACCCAACAACCGGGCGATCTTCCCGATCGGGGTCACCGCCGGTGAGGAGTCGAACTTCGGCAAGGACCTCGCCCAGAACCTGCGTGCGGGCATCGTCTTCTCCCTGGTCCTGTGCCTGGCCGCCCTCGGGTTCTCGCTGATCTTCGGCACGACCGGCCTGTCCAACTTCGCCCACGGTGAGATGCTCACCTTCGGTGCGCTGATGGCCTGGACCTTCGACCAGGTCTTCAAGACCGGTGCCCTGGCCTCGGTCTCGGTGCTCCTCGCCGGCATCATCGCGGTCCTTCTCGGTGGCCTGGGTGGCTTCGCGCAGGAGAAGATCCTGTGGGGTCCGTTGCGCCGGCGCGGCACCGGCCTGATCGCGATGATGATCGTCTCGATCGGCCTGGCGATCTTCCTGCGCTACCTGTTCCAGTACTTCTACGGCTCCTCGACGCGGTCGCTGTCGCAGTACAACGGCCAGCAGCGCGAGCAGCACTGGTACTACCTGTGGCTCTCGCTCGCCGACCGCGAGGCGATCATCGTGCTCATCTCGATCGTCACCATCACCGCGGTCTGCCTGTGGCTGGCCAAGAGCCGGATGGGCAAGGCGATGCGTGCGGTCTCGGACAACCCGGCACTGGCCGCCTCCTCGGGCCTGCGGGTCGACGGCGTCATCACCAACGCGTGGGTCATCGGTGGAGCGCTGACCGCGCTGTCCGGTGTGCTCTACGCGATGCAGCTGCAGGTCAACGCCTTCATGGGCATGCGGATCCTGCTGGTCATCCTCGCCGCGGTCACCCTCGGTGGTCTCGGCACGATCTGGGGTGCTCTCGTCGGCTCGCTGGTGATCGGGCTCGTCTACGAGCTCGGGCCGCTGTTCGGCGTACCCACCTCGATCAAGGAGATCGGCCCGCTGCTGATCATGATCGTGATCCTGCTGGTACGGCCCCAGGGCATCCTGGGTCGCAAAGAGCGGCTCGGGTAGGAGAGACAATGGATATTCTCGACATTCTCCGGGCGGCGTTGCAGCAGGCACTGGGCCCGCAGGCAATCGTCTTCGCCCTGGCCGCCATCGGCCTCAACATCCACTTCGGCTACACCGGGCTGCTGAACTTCGGCCAGGCCGGCTTCGTCGCGGTGGGCGCCTATGGTCTGGCCGTCTCCGTGGTCACCTTCGGGGCGCCGTTCTGGCTCGGTATCACCATGGCGATCGTGGCCCCGCTGGTGCTCGCCGTGATCCTGGGTGTGCCGACGCTGCGTCTGCGCGCCGACTATCTGGCGATCGTCACCATCGCCGCTGCCGAGGTGCTGCGGTTCGTCTTCGGCTCGGTGGAGATGAAGGACACCTTCGGTGGCTCCAACGGCCTCAACGGGTACGCCGGGCCGTTCCAGGACGCCAACCCCTACAGCAGCGGCATCGATCTGGGGTTCATCTCCTTCGGGCGCAACGACCTGTGGTCGCTGACCGTCGGCTGGGTCCTGGTCGCGCTGTGCTGCCTGCTGGTGTGGGCGCTCATGCGCAGCCCGTGGGGCCGTGTGCTCCGCTCCATCCGTGAGGACGAGGACGCGGTGCGCTCACTGGGCAAGAACGTGTTCGCGTACAAGATGCAGGCGCTTGCCCTCGGTGGTGTCATCGGTGGTCTGGGCGGCATGTTCCTGGCGCTCAAGCAGGCCTCGGTCGTGCCGAGCGACTACTCCACGCTGATGACGTTCTACGCCTTCGCCGCTCTGCTTCTCGGCGGCGCGGGCCGGGTGATGGGCCCGGTCATCGGCTCGGTCCTGTTCTGGTTCCTGATCGCGGGGCTAGGCTCGTTCTTCAGCCAGTCAGCTGGTAAGGGCGGATGGATCCCGACGGTGATCATGACCGACACCCAGGCCAGTGTGATCCGCTACATCATGCTGGGGCTGGCCATCATGCTGCTGATGATCTTCCGACCCCAGGGGATCATCGGCGACCGTAGGGAGATCGCGATCGATGGACGCTGACATGACAGACCAGACGAGCACCGAGACGAACGCCGTTGCGAGCAAGACCGGCCCCGCGGGCCTGGTCGGGGCGAGCACGGAGCCGGGCAGCAAGAAGTCCGACCCGATCATCGTCGCCGACAAGATCACGCGTACGTTCGGAGGACTCACCGCCGTCGACGTCGACCACGTCGAGATCCAGCGTGGTGCGATCACCGCGCTGATCGGCCCCAACGGAGCCGGGAAGACGACGTTCTTCAACCTGCTGACCGGCTTCGACCAGCCCAACACCGGATCGTGGAGCCTGGAGGGCAAGTCGCTCAAGGGCGTCGCCCCCTACAAGGTCGCCCGCCTCGGGATGGTGCGCACCTTCCAGCTCACCAAGGTGCTGGCCAAGCTCACCGTGATCGAGAACATGCGGCTGGGCGCCACGGGACAGAAGGGTGAGCGGTTCTGGGCCGCGCCGTTCAAGTTCCTGTGGGGCAAGCAGGAGGACGAGGTCACCAAGAAGGCCGACGACCTGCTGGCCCGGTTCCTGCTCGACAAGAAGCGCGAGGACTTCGCCGGGTCGCTCTCCGGCGGCCAGCGCAAGCTGCTCGAGATGGCCCGCGCGCTGATGGTCGACCCGGAGGTCGTCATGCTCGACGAGCCGATGGCGGGTGTGAACCCCGCTCTGAAGCAGTCGCTGCTCGGCCATGTGAAGTCGCTGCGCGACGAGGGCCGCACGGTCCTCTTCGTCGAGCACGACATGGACATGGTCCGCGACATCTCCGACTGGGTCATCGTGATGGCCCAGGGCAAGATCGTCGCGGAGGGCACTGCTGATTCGGTCATGGCCGACCAGCGTGTCATCGACGCCTATCTCGGGGCCCACCACGACACCGACCTGAGCGAGCTCGACGAAGAGGTCCTCGAGGCCGAGGTCGAGGCGGAGCTCGAGGGCGACATCGTCCAAGAGGAGGACTCGAAGTGACTTCCACCGAAGCGGAGGAGTTCCGCGAGAAGCACCTGAGCGAGGCCGAGGGTGCGGTGCTCCGCGCCGACGGGCTCATCGCCGGCTACCTTCCCGGGGTCAACATCCTCAACGACACCGACCTCTACTGCCAGCCCGGCGAGCTGGTCGGCATCATCGGCCCCAACGGCGCCGGCAAGTCGACCCTGCTCAAGGCTCTGTTCGGTCTGGTGAAGATCCACGAGGGCACGGTCAAGCTGAAGGGTGAGGACATCACCGGCAAGCGTGCCGACGAGCTGGTCTCGCGGGGTATCGGGTTCGTTCCGCAGAACAACAACGTGTTCCCGAGCCTGACCATCGAGGAGAACCTCGAGATGGGCTGCTACCAGGCGCCGAAGAAGTTCGCGGAGCGGTTCGAGTTCGTCACCGGGATCTTCCCGGCCCTCGGCGAGCGTCGCAAGCAGCGCGCCGGTGGCCTCTCCGGCGGTGAGCGTCAGATGGTCGCGATGGGCCGGGCGCTGATGATGGAGCCGTCGGTCCTGCTGCTCGACGAGCCCTCCGCGGGGCTCTCGCCGGTCATGCAGGACGAGGTCTTCGTGCAGACCCGCAAGATCAACCAGGCGGGTGTCTCGGTCGTGATGGTCGAGCAGAATGCCCGTCGCTGCCTGCAGATCTGCGATCGCGGCTACGTGCTCGACCAGGGTCGTAACGCCTACACCGGGGCAGGGCGTGAGCTCGCCGACGACCCGAAGGTGATCGAGCTCTACCTCGGCACCCTGGGTGCCAAGGAGGACTGAGGAGCGCCAAGACCGGGCGTACGTCCTGAAACGGCCAGGGCCCCGGAGCAGCATGCTCCGGGGCCCTGGCCGTCGGTGGTCAGGCGACGGTGTGCGAGCGTCGTTGGGAGCGCCGGGCGGCGAGCAGCTCGCCGACGGCGCTGGACTGCTTCGGGCCGCGCTGCAGGCGGGCGTGGGGCAGGGCCCGGCCCAAGACGTTGAGCCGGGAGCGTACGACCGCGGTCGGGGCCACGCGCATGACGGCCTGGGCGCCGAGGCCGATCCTGGCGAGGAACCGGTTGCCGTCACGGCCACCGGCGGAGGCCGCGGCCGCGATCGTCCTGATCCCGCGCTCCTCGGCGAAGGCGACGGCCGCCTCCATCAGCATCCGGCCCACACCTCGGCGGCGGAAGCTGGGAACGACGTGGGGCGCGAAGATCTGCACCGTCGGCTCCAGGTTGAGCGGACCGAAGGTGGTCGCGCGCACGTAGACCGCTCCGACGGGCTCGCTGCCGCACTCGGCGACCAGGAGGCGCTGGTCGGGGGAGGCGTCGGCGGCGCCGATGATCGTCTCCAGGTCGCCCAGCTGCTCCTGGGCGTCCGCCATCCGCAGCGCGTCCTGCCAGATGCCGAGGAGGAAGAGCGCGTCATCGGCTCGTGCCTCTCGCATCGTCACCGGCACCCTCATCGAGTCCGTCCTCCAAGGGTGCCGTGCGTACAGATCATCACAATTCCTCCACGATCGTGGCTGTTCCCGGGCGGAATCGGGTTTCCCGAGTGATCATGTCACCACGGCCCCGACTTTACGGAGCCGATGATGGCGGCAACCCAGGCAATGATGCCATGGGGGAGATGTAACGGATTGGTGAAAAGACAGGTCCCTCGGGTGATTCGCCCTCCGAGCGTCTCTAATGTGTCTCCGCAAGGTCCGACGTGAGCCGGGCCAGCCCATACGAAAGAGGGACTAAAGCAGTGAACTCATCATCCTCTACCTGGATGAAGCTGACCGCAGGCGCCGGCGCCTTGGCGCTCAGCTTCACCCTCGCCGCCTGTGGTGGCGAGACCGCTTCCGAGGAGCCGGAGAAGAAGGCTGCCGCCAAGGGCGACGGCACTCTCACCATCGGGCAGCTCCTCCCGCAGACCGGCAGCCTCGCGTTCCTCGGCCCGCCCGAGTTCGCCGGATCCGACCTGGCGATCCAGGACATCAACGCCGCTGGCGGTGTGCTCGGCAAGGACGTCGTGCCTGTCGTAGCGGACTCCGGTGACACCACCTCCGCGATCGCCCCCACCGAGGCCGACAAGCTCATCGACGCCAAGTCCGACGTCATCGTCGGCACCGCGTCCTCGGGCGTGTCGATGACCGTGATCGACAAGATCATGTCGTCGGGCACCGTGATGTTCTCCCCGGCCAACACCTCGACCGAGTTCGACGAAGGTGACTTCGCGAAGGCGGACCTCTACTTCCGCACGGCTCCGTCCGACATCCTGCAGGGCGCCGTCATGGCCAACCTGCTGCTCGAGGACAAGCGCACCAACGTGGCGATCCTGGCCCGCCAGGACGCCTACGGCGAGACGCTTGCCGAGGAGATCAAGGCCAACCTCGAGGGTGCCGGCTCCAAGGTCGCCACCACGGCGTTCTACTCCGAGGACGCCACCTCGTTCGACGCCCAGATCAACGAGGTCGCCGGCTCGGGTGCCGACGCCGTCGTCGTCGTGGCCTTCGAGGAGACCAAGAAGCTCATCCCGCAGCTCATCGCCGCGGGTGCCGGTCCGGCCAAGCTGCCGACGTACTTCGTCGACGGCAACCTGTCGGACTACTCCAAGGACTTCACCAAGGGTGAGCTCAAGGGTGTCAAGGGCACCCTCCCGGGCGCCGAGACCACTGGTGACTTCAAGGAGCAGCTGCTGAAGGTCGACCCGAAGCTGGCCGACTACTCCTACGCCGCCGAGTCCTACGACGCCACCATCGTCTCCGCGCTGGCCGCGGTGCAGGCCGACAGCGACGCCGGCGAGGCCATCGCCGAGGAGATCGTCGACATCACCACCGGTGGTGAGAAGTGCGAGACGTACGCGGACTGCGTCAAGCTCATCGAGGACGGCAAGGACATCGACTACGACGGCAAGTCCGGTCCGATCGAGCTCGGCGAGACCGGTAGCCCGACGGCCGCGTCCATCGGTATCTACCAGTACAACGACAAGGCGACCTACGCCCCTGTCAAGTACATCGCTGGGGAAGTCTGATCCACCCAGTGAAGGGCCCCGGAGCGACACGCTCCGGGGCCCTTCTACGTACGTTCCTACATCGAGATCCGGTCGGCGTCGATGAGCGAGCAGGTGATCCGCGAGGTGCAGACCCGCTTGCCGCGCTCGTCGGTGATCACGACCTCGTAGGCCGCCGAGCTGCGGCCGAGGTGGATGGCCGTCGCGGTGCCGGTGACGATGCCGGAGGTCGCGGACCGGTGGTGGGTGGCGTTGATGTCGACGCCGACGGCGATCTTGCCCAAGGACGCGGCGTGCATGCCGGAGCCGGTGGATCCGAGCGTCTCGGCGAGCGCGACCGAGGCGCCGCCGTGGAGCAGCCCGTACGGCTGGGTGTTGCCCTCGACCGGCATGGTGCCGACGACCTTCTCGGCGGAGATCTCCAGGATCTTGACGCCCATCTTGTCGTTGAGGCCACCCATGCCGTGGGGGAGCGAGGCGAAGAACGTCTCGCCTGCCGTCTTGTCGGTCGGCGAGACGGGCTGGTCGGTGGTCGATGCATCGGTCATAGATGCATCGTCGCATGTGCTGCGCGGGGTCTGAGCACAGGGGACGCGCGGGTCTCGACCCGCGGTCGCGCTGTTGTCGGTGGTCGTGGATAGAGTCGGACCGTGCCTGACGTGACGCGTGACCGACTGCTCCTTCTCGATGGACACTCGCTGGCCTACCGGGCCTTCTTCGCCCTGCCGGTGGAGAACTTCTCGACCGTCACGGGGCAGAACACCAATGCCGTCTACGGCTTCACCTCGATGCTGGTCAACGTGCTGCGCGACGAGACCCCGACCCATGTGGCGGTCGCCTTCGACCTGTCGCGGCAGACGTTCCGGCTGGAGGAGTACTCCGAGTACAAGGCCAAGCGCAACAAGACCCCCGACGAGTTCAAGTCGCAGCTGCCGCTGATCCAGCGACTGCTCGACGTGCTGCACATCCGCCATCTGTCCCTGGCGGGCTACGAGGCCGACGACATCATCGCGACCCTGGTGACCCAGGGGCTCGAGGCCGGGATGGAGGTGCTGATCCTGACAGGTGACCGCGACTCGCTGCAGCTGGTCACCGAGTCCTCGACGGTGCTCTATCCGATGCGTGGTGTCTCCGACCTGGCGCGGATGACGCCGGAGGCCGTCGAGACGAAGTACGGGGTCCCGCCGCACCGCTATCCGGAGCTCGCCGCGCTGGTGGGGGAGGACTCCGACAACCTGCCCGGCATCCCGGGCGTCGGCCCGAAGACCGCGGCGAAGTGGATCAACACCTACGACGGCCTCGACAACCTGATCACCCACGCCGACCAGGTCAAGGGCAAGGCCGGCGACAACCTGCGCGCCCACCTCGGCGACGTGATGCGCAACCGGCGGCTCAACGCGCTGGTCCGGGACCTGAGCCTGGAGGTCGGGCCGGCGGACTTCGGGCGGGTCGAGTGGGATCGGGCAGCCGCGCTGGAGCTCCTCGACGAGCTCGAGTTCCGTGGCGAGATCCGCACCCGGATCACCGACGTGCTCGCTCCCGAGGACGACGTCCCGGTCGACGAGAGCGGGTTCGCGCTGGAGGGCGCGACGCTGGCTCCAGGTGCCGTCGCGGCCTTCCTCGAGGAGCTCGGCGCCACGCCTGTCGGGGTGCATGTGCGCGGGACCTGGGGTTCCGGCACCGGCCGCGTGGACGGGTTCGGCTTCGCGACGCAGGAGCGGGCTGCGTACGTGGGGGTGGAGGAGCTCACCCCCGAGGACGAGGCGGCGCTGGCGGCCTGGCTCGCGGACCCCTCGCGGCCGAAGATCATGCACGACGCCAAGGGGCCCGAGCTGGCGATCGACGCCCACGGCTGGACCTTGGGCGGGCTGGTGACCGACACGGCGCTGTCGGCCTACATCGTGGCGCCCGACCAGCGCTCCTACGACCTCGCCGACCTGACCCTGCGCTATCTCAAGCGTGAGCTCAAGCAGGAGGACGACGGCGGCCAGGAGTCGCTCTTCGGCGACGACGAGGTCGGCGGCGACGGCGTGGCCAGGACCTCGATGCTCTACGCCCGGGCCGTGATCGACCTCGCCGTCGAGCTCGACTCGGCGGTCGAGGCCGCCGGCGGACACCGGCTGCTCTCCGAGGTCGAGCTTCCGTTGCTGCATCTGCTGGCGCGGATGGAGAAGACCGGCATCGCGGTCGACACCGAGCACCTCGACGCCCTGGAGCGACACTTCGCCGGCCAGATGAAACAGGCGGCCGACGAGGCGTACGGCGTGATCGGGAAGGAGATCAACCTCGGTTCGCCCAAGCAGCTGCAGGTGGTGCTCTTCGACGAGCTCGACATGCCGAAGACGAAGCGCACCAAGACCGGCTGGACCACCGATGCCGACGCGTTGCAGCAGCTCTACGTGAAGACCGAGCACCCGTTCCTCCTCGCCTTGCTGCGCCACCGCGACGTGACCCGGCTGCGGGTCACCATCGAGGGACTGCTGAAGACCGTGCAGGACGACGGCCGGATCCACACCACCTTCAACCAGACCATCGCGGCCACCGGGCGGCTCTCCTCGACCGAGCCCAACCTGCAGAACATCCCGGTGCGCACAGAAGAGGGTCGCGGGATCCGCAAGGGCTTCATCGTCGGCGACGGCTTCGAGTCGCTGATGACGGCTGACTATTCGCAGATCGAGATGCGGATCATGGCTCACCTGTCCGAGGACGAGCTGCTCATCGAGGCGTTCCGCTCCGGACGCGACTTCCATTCGATCACCGCCGCGCGGGTCTTCGGCGTCGACCCCGACGCGGTCTCGGTGGAGCAGCGGGCCAAGATCAAGGCGATGAACTATGGCCTGGCCTACGGCCTGTCCGCCTTCGGCCTCTCCCAGCAGCTCGGGATCGAGCCGAGCGAGGCGCGCGGGCTGATGGAGGAGTACTTCGAGACCTTCGGCGGCATCCGCGACTACCTGCGCAGCCTGGTCGAGGAGGCGCGGCGCACCGGTTACACCGAGACCATCATGGGCCGCCGCCGCTACCTGCCCGACCTGCTCTCCGACAACCGTCAGCGGCGTGAGACCGCCGAGCGGATGGCGCTCAACGCCCCCATCCAGGGCTCGGCCGCCGACCTGATCAAGGTTGCCATGCTCCGCGTCCAGGCCGCCATCGACGAGGCCGGCCTCTCCTCCCGGATGCTCCTCCAGGTCCACGACGAGCTCGTCTTCGAGGTCGCCGCGGGGGAGCGGGAGGCTTTGGAGGCGCTCGTACGCGAGCAGATGGGCTCCGCCGCCGACCTCAACGTCCCCCTCGACGTCTCCGTCGGCACCGGCCTGTCCTGGCACGAAGCCGCCCACTGATCGCCGAGGCGTCACGTACGTCGGTCGAGACGTCACTCGCGTCGGCCGAGGCGGCAGTTGTGGCGTACGAGATGGCAGTTCTGGAAGGCCGAATCGGTCGTTGTGGGCGACGAAACTCCACCTTCGTCGTCCATACCTGCCGTTTCGGCTGACGTAAGTGACGTCTCGACCGCCAGAAGTGACGTTTCGGCCGACGCGGCTGACGCCTCGGCTGGGGTCAGCTGCGGTGAGGGGTCTGGTTGAGTCGCCAGAAGGTGACTGCCAGGAGGACGGCGGCGAGGACGGCGTCGACGCTGAGGACGGCCCAGACGAGGCCTTCGACGGTGGTCTGCATCGCGCCGAGGGCGAGGGCGGCGGCGACGGCGATCCAGAGAAGGTACGCCGAGAGCCGGCTGCGCCGGGCCAGGACCGAGTAGACCAGCAGCTGGAGCACGGACAGCACCATGCCGAGGATCGCGAAGACCCAGAGGAGGTCCTGGATCTCGGTGTACTTGTCACCGCCGATGAAGACCACCGCGAGCCCCGACAGCAGCCAGGAGCCGAGGATCGCGCAGACGCCGAGCCCGCCGACCAAGGCCAGGGACTTGATCAGCGCGGAGCGACGGCTCGCCTCGGCCGACATCGACGGGAAGGCGATGATCACCACGAACTGTGGCAGGAACAGCACCGCCTTGGTGAGGATCAGGCCCCCTGCGTACAGGCCGGAGACGTGGTCGGAGAGCACGTTGCGCGCGATCAGGATGTCGACGTTGGAGAGTGCGAAGAAGCCGAGCAGCGCGAACGAGCCGTGCAGCATCTCGACGACGACCGGACGCATTCGGTCGACCCCTGCGCCGTGTCTCCGGGGCGCCGCATCGACCGCAGACGTACGCCGTCGCAGCACCCACCACCCGACGACAGCCGGCGCGAACTGGGCCAGGGCGACCCCGGCCATGGCGGCGCCCTCGGTGGGGCGGATCCACATCGCGGCCGTGGTGACGATGACGCGGGGGATGCCGAGCGCGAGGTAGACCAACGCCAGGGCGAGCCAACGGCGTTCGCCCTGCAGCACCCCGGCCTGACCGCCCATGATCGTCAGCGGCACGGCACACACCGCGACCAGCAGCGCGGGATAGATCGAGTCCAGCCGCAACACCCGCCATACGAGCGGCGAGGCGGCGAGCATCACCACACCGACGAAGATGGCCGCCCGGTAGGTCACTCGCAGCACGGTCCGCTCGATGGGCCGCTCCTGCCCGGGGCTCCCGGTCACCCGGCGCGACGCCGTCGCCTGCATCCCGAGCTGGACGACGCCGACCACGAGGAGCAGCGACATCATCGCGGCGACGCCGCCGTACTGTCCGGGTCCGAGGATCCGCGCGGCGATGATCTGGAAGCCGTAGGTCGCGATGTTGGTGACCATGATGCAGAGGGCCAGGAAGCCGCTGCTGCGGATGAGCGCGGACAGCCTGCGCCGGCGGGCGCTGATCGGGCTGGCGGTCATCGTGGGCACTTGGAAAGCCTAGGGCGCGGCGGGTCACATGCCGGCACCGGCATCCGCCCAGGATCGAAACTCGTTCGCCACAACTGCCGTCTCGGCCGACGTAAGTGCCTTCACGGCGGGGCGGGGTTCTAGGGTGGCCGGGTGAGGGATCGGGTGGTGCCTACCGTGTGGGCGGGCGTGCTCGCGGTGCTGATGCTGGGGCCGGCGCTGGGGGCTGGGTTCGTGCTCAGCTACGACATGGTGTGGGTGCCGGATCTCGCGCTGACCCGGGATGTGCTCGGTCTGGGGTCGGGGCTGCCGCGGGCGGTGCCCTCGGACGCCGTGATCGCGGTGCTGGACGAGGTCGTGCCGGGGCTCGTGCTGCAGAAGCTCGTGCTGGTGGGAGCGCTCGTGCTCGCCGGTGCGGGTGCCGCGGAGTTGGTGCGTGAGCGCTCGCTCGCCGCGCGGTTGGTGGTGGTGAGCCTGACCGTCTGGAGCCCGTACGTCGCAGAGCGGCTGTGGATGGGCCACTGGCCGATGCTGCTGGCCTATGCCGCGGTGCCCTGGCTGGTGCTGGCCGGCCGCCGGTGGGCCGCGGCCGGACCCGGTCCGGTCGAGCGCGGGCCGGTGGGGCGTGGCCCGGTGTGGATGCTCCCGATCCTGCTCGTCGGGAGCCTGAGCGCCAGTGCGGGGATCGTGTCGGCAGCGGTGGTCCTCGCGACCGGTCTGCGCCGGGGCCGACGTCCGGTCCTGCTGCTCGCGATGGTCGCCGCGGTCAACGCGCCCTGGGTGGTCGCCGGCCTGACCCATGCGGGGGAGGCGGCGTCGGCCACCGGGTTCGAGGTCTTCGCGCTGCGCGGCGACGCCCTGCCCGCCCCGCTGGCAGCCCTCACCCTCGGCGGGATCTGGAACACCTCGGTCATCCCCGCCAGCCGCGAGGGCTGGCAGGCCTGGGCGGCTCTGGCGCTCCTGGTGGGGCTGGTCGGGGCCGGACTCCGGCGATGGTGGGTCGGCGACAGCCAACGGATCGCGATCCTGGGCTTGTGGGTCGCGGGGATGGCGATCGCGATCCTCGGCTGGGCCGCACCACAGACCCTCGACGGCCTCGCCCAGAACATCCCCGGTCTAGCGCTGATGCGGGACAGCAGCCGCCTGCTACCGCTGTGCCTGCCGCTGCTCGTCCTGACCGTCGCGGCCGGGGTCGACGCCCTGCGCGAGCGGCTTCGCGGCACCGCGCCCCGATGGGCCGCTGCGGTCGTCCTGGCCCTCGCCCCGATCGCCGTCCTTCCCGACGCGGCCTGGGGTCTCGCCGGCGGCATCGGCACGGCCGACTACCCGGCGTCATGGCATCAGGCCGGCGCGGCGCTCGCCGAGGAGACGGCACCGGGCGACGTACTCGTCCTGCCCTGGTCCGCCTACCGAGCCCCGGCGTGGAACGGACGTCGTCCCGTCCTCGACCCACTGCCGAGGATGCTGCCCAGGGCGAGCGTCATCAACGGCGACCTCGTCATCGGCGGCACCGAGATCGCGGGCGAGGACCCGCGCGCGGCAGCGGCCGCCGAGGCTCTCGCCGCACCGGAGCCCAGCGCACGGGCAGCCGAGCTGAGCCGCCTCGGGATCGGGTACGTCATCACCGACCGCACTGCGGGCGAGGCGCCGCCGTTGGCGGGGGAGACGGTCCACGACAGCGGCGACCTGCTCCTGCAGCGATTGCCGGAAGAGGCGACCCGGCCGGCGGCCTACACCATGGGTCCGGTGAGGCTGACGGCGATGGCCGTGGCATGGGTGGCGTACGGCGTGGCCTGGCTGGGAGCCACAACATCAACAGTTCTGCTACTGATCAGTATTGTTCGCCGGCCGGCTGCTAATGTTCGCGACTAGGAGAGGGAGGTCACATATCCATGGGCAACATCATTGCCATCGTCGCCAGCATTCTTGTCGGCGGCGGAGTCGCCGCAGCGACCATCGTCGGAGTCGTCACCAGCAGCACGGACAACACCGTCGAGAATCCTCCGAGCGTCTCTGAGTCGACGGTTCAGTACGGCACCAACGACTGAGCCAGACAAAGCTGAAAGAGGCCCGGCGGTGATCCGCCGGGCCTCTTCTCCGTCTCTACGACAGTTCTACGACCGTGCAGAGCAGTCAGTCCGCGCTGACCACGTGCCCCTGAAGCGCCGAGGCGAGCACGGCGTTGAAGTTCAGCTGGCTCTGCTCCCAGGTGTGCTTGCGGGCGTGCCACCGGGCACCCTCGGCCAGCTCCTTGCGGCGGATCTCGTCGCCGAGCAGGTGGTCGAGCGCGGCCACGAAGCCGGGCTGGTCGTCGACCAGCACCCCGGACTCGCCGTCGTCGATCGACTCGGTCGTCCCGCCCGCGTCGCGGAAGGCAACGGTGGGGGTGCCGTGCTGGGCGGCCTCGGTGACGACCAGCCCCCAGCCCTCCTTCAGCGACGGCAGCGCCATCAGCCAGGACCGCTCGTAGACGGCCTCCTTGGTCTCTTCCGAGACATGCCCGAGCATCTCGACGAAGTCCTCGGCCCCCACCCGGGAGATGTACGCAGCCAGCTCGTCGGCCCACCAGCCGCCGCCCACGATGCTCAGCCTCAGGTCCGGGTAGGAGGCCCGCAGCGCCACCGCGGCGTCGACGGCGAGCTCGACCCGCTTGTGCGGCACCAGCCGCCCGACGACACAGATGGAGGGGTGCTCGGTCTTCGCCGGCCGGTCGCTCAGCGCCGGCGCGGCGCCGTTGTGCACGACCGCGACCCGGGCGGGGTCGACGCCGAGGGTGGCCAGTTCGGCCCGGGTGGCGCGGGAGACCGCGACGTACTGCTTGTGGCGGTAGAGCCGCGGCGCGAGCCACGACTCGACCCACCAGCCGACCCGCCCGGACAGGCCGGGGTAGACCACCGGCCACTGTTCGCGGTGGACGTGGTGGACGAGCACCGTGACCGGTGCCCTGGTGCCGAGCGGGCAGAAGAACGGGAGCCCGTTCTGCACGTCGATGACCGCGTCGACGCGGCCGATCGGACCCAGCCGCCCCAGCGCCAGCAGCAGCACGCCCCACAGGTAGATGCTGAGCTTGCCGCCGCGGCGTACGTAGCGGATGTTGTCGCGCTCCTCGCGGGCAGGCGCACCGGGATAGGCGGCCGTGAACACGGTGACCCGCGCTCCCGCGCCCACCAGACCGGCGGTGATCTGATGGAGGTAGTGCTCGGCACCACCGGCTTCAGGGTTGTCAGAATCGCGCCAGCTGAACACGGCCACATGGCTGCCGTTCAGCTGCGCTCCCTCCGTAGCGCGCAAAATAGAGTGCTCCCCTGCAATCTCGCAGTTCCCCGCTGCTGAGCGCTCCCTCCCCAGGGTCACGCAGTTACTGGAGAGTAGGACATTTCGTGATGGAATGCACACCCGTTGGGGTAATCGGTTAGGGTTCCCGCCGTGCCGAACCTCCTCGACTCCCAGCGCGACGCCCCGACCGGCGGCGGCTGGAGCGCGACGCTGCGGCGCTCCGTACGTCTCTTCAGCGACTTCCGGGTCGAGCAGACCGATCCGGCGCGCTTCTACACCGCCCTGGCGGCCGACTCGGTCGGCCAGCTGGCCCACTACACCGACGGAGAGACCCTCGAAGGCACCGTCCTGCTCGACGTCGGCGGTGGCCCTGGCTACTTCCGCGACGCCTTCATGAAGGCCGGCGCGACCTACCTGGCACTGGACGCCGACGCCGGCGAGATGCAGGGAGCCGGGATCGTCGCCGAGGGGAGCATGCTCGGCGACGGGATGCGGCTTCCGGTCCGCACCGGAAGTGTCGACGCCTGCTACTCCTCCAACGTCCTCGAGCACGTCCCGACCCCGACCGCGATGCTCGACGAGATGCTCCGGGTGACCAAGCCCGGCGGCGTCGTCTTCTGCTCCTACACACTGTGGTGGGGTCCGTGGGGCGGCCATGAGACCAGCCCGTGGCACCTGCTCGGCGGCCGGTTCGCGCGCCGCCGCTACCAGCGCAAGCACGGCCACGAGCCCAAGAACAAGTTCGGCGAGTCGATGTACGCAGCGACCGCATCCGCGGGGCTGCGCTGGGCGCGTGCTCAGCGCAGGGCCGGCAACGCCGAGATCCTGGCTGCGGTTCCGCGCTACCACCCTGCGTGGGCGGCGTGGCTGATGCGGGTCCCGGTGGTGAGGGAGGTGCTCTCATGGAACCTCCTGCTCGTGCTGCGCAAGACGTGACCCCACCCTCCGCCACCTCCAAGCTCAGGCTCATCGCGTACGTCGCGATCCTGACCGCGATCACGTTCACCCAGGCCCCGGGCCGGATCGTCGCGGACACCAAGTTCGACCTGAGCGCCGACCCGTGGGCCTTCCTGGCCCGGTCGCTGAACATGTGGGACGCCCAGGGCGCCTTCGGCCAGGTGCAGAACCAGGCGATCGGCTACCTGTGGCCGATGGGTCCCTTCTACGGGCTGGGCCAGCTGGCCCAGCTGCCGGAGTGGGTGATCCAGCGGCTGTGGTGGGCGCTGCTGCTCAACCTGGCGTTCCTGGGAGTCCTGATGGTCGCCCGGGAGCTGCAGCTGGGGCGGCCGTGGGCGCAGGTCGCGGGTGCGGCGGCGTACGTCCTGACGCCACGCGTGATGACCATCCTCGGCGCCAACTCGGCCGAGCTGTGGCCGACCGCGATCGCGCCGTGGGTGCTGCTCGCCGTCATCCGCGCCAGCGGCACCACCACGACGAAGGACCTGGCGCGCTGGTGTGCCGTGGCCGCCCTCGCGGTCGCCTGCGCGGGCGGCGTCAACGCGACGGCGGTCTCGGCGGTGCTGGTCCCGGGCGTGGTCTTCCTGCTGACCAGGACCGGCGCCCGGCGGTTCGCCGCGCTGGCGCTGTGGGGCGTGTTCACCGTCCTCGCCACCCTGTGGTGGACCATCCCGCTGGTGCTCCAGGGCCGCTACATCCCGCCCTTCCTCGACTACATCGAGACCGCCGCGGTGACCGCCTCGACCACCGGCCTGCTTCCGACGCTGCTCGGCACCTCCGACTGGGTCGCCTACGCCGACCCGCTCTACTACCCGGCCGGGCAGAGCCTGCACGCCACGCCCTACCTGGTCCTCGACGCGGCCGCCGTCGTCGCGATCGGGCTCGCCGGTCTGGCCGGGGTGGGCCGCGCGCGGCGCCACCCCGAGACCCGGTTCCTGATCGGCTGCGTGCTGGCCGGCGCCGTCCTGGTCGGGATCGGCTACACCGGCGCGCTGGCCGGCTGGGGAGCCGAGGCCCGTCAGGACCTCGTCGACGGCGCGCTGGCCGCGGTGCGCAACAGCCACAAGTATGACGCCGTGCTCCGCCTCGGTCTCGCCGCCGGCGTCGTGCTCACCGTCGAGACCATCCTCTTCCGCGCCGAGCTGGCGCGCACCTCCGGGACGGCCACGAAGGCCGCCCAGTGGCTCAGGAGGGTGTTCGTCATCGCTGTGGTGGCCGCGCTGGCCGGCCTCGCGGTGCCCTGGGTGCGCGGCCAGGTGCCGCCGCCCGGGTCGATCGAGAACGTGCCGGGCTTCTGGACCGACGCCGCCGACTACCTCTCCGAGAACGACGACGGCGGTGTCACGCTCGTGGTCCCGGCCGCCCGCTTCGGCGACTACCTGTGGGGCAGCACCCACGACGAGGTCCTGCAGCCCTACGCCGACTCCCGCTGGGCCGTACGCGGCGTGGTGCCGCTGGCCGAGCCCGGCAACGTCGTCTGGCTCGACCGGGTCACCGAGGAGATCGAGCGTGGCACGCCCAGCGCGGACCTCGCGCCGATGCTGGCCAAGGCGGGCGTGACCCGGCTGCTGGTACGCAACGACCTGCACTGGGGCACCACCGGCGCCCCGCCGCCTTCCCTGGTGCACGCCACCCTCGCCCAGTCACCGGGCCTGACCCGGGAGGCGAGCTTCGGCACCGAGTTCGGCAACACCACCTACCACCGCGAGAAGGGCACCCGTGTCCTCGTCGACGGGGGACTGGCGGGGGAGTACCCGCCGATCGAGATCTACGAGGTCGACGACGCCACCTCCGACGGGACCCTCATCCCGGCGAAGACGACCGTGATGGGCGACCCGGGCGAGCCCGCCAGCGGGGCGCCGGCGGTGCTGACCGCCGACGACACCCGAGCCTCCGAGGAGTCGACCGACGTCATCCTGACCGACGGCCAGCGGCGGCGGACGACCCTCTTCTCCGGCGTCCGCGCCAACTCCTCCGCGACCCGCACCGCCGAGGAGGGCGTCGACTCCGACCAGCCCGAGAACTTCCACCGCTACCTGGCCGACCAGGAGCGGTGGCAGAGCACGATGGTCTGGCGCGGGGTCGAGGCCGTGGAGGCCTCCAGCTCGGCGGCGACCCCGGAGGAGGTCCCGGTCGATCGCGGCCGGGCGCCCTCGGCGGCCCTGGACGGCGACCCCGACACCGCGTGGCGCACCGAGACCGGATGGGACCAGAACCCCGAGGGCGCCTGGTTCCGGGTGAGGTTCGAGGACGAGACCGACCTCGGCAAGATCACGATCTCGCTCCCGAGCAACGTCGTCGGGGTCGAGCGGCTCGAGCTCGTCGCCGGCGCCCAGATGCGCAAGGTCTACGCCCCGCAGCCGGGGGAGGAGGCGACGTACGACCTGACCGGGTTCAGTGCGCGCAACCTGACGATCACCGCCCGCGGAGCCACCGCCTACGGCCCCTGGGGGATCAGCGAGCTCTCCATCGAGGGCGTGGACGCCCAGCGCCTGGTCGCGCTCCCCGTGCCACCGGAGGACGCCACGATCCGCAAGATCCGGCTCGGTCGCGACGCCGATCGCAGCGGTTGCATCAGCCAGGACGGGGTGCTCTACTGCGAGCCGTTCCTGGCCGGCACCGGCGACGACGGAGACGACCTGGACCGGCTCATCACCCTCACCCGCGGGCAGACGTTCGACGTCACCGGGACCGTGTCGCTGCGCCGCGACCACGCCTACGCCGCGGCCGCCGCCGAGCTCGCCGGCGTGGACATCACCGCACCGAGCAGCGGAGACATCGCCCAGTCGGCGCTCGCGATGGCCGACGGTGACGAGGGCACCTCCTGGCGGGCGCCGTCGACCGAGCCGGCCACGGTGAGCCTCCGGCTGCCCGAGCGGCAGCGGATCAGGTCGCTACGGCTCGCGGTCAACGAGGCCGCCCCGGTCAGCATCCCCACCGAGGTCGAGATCACCGACCTGCGCCGCCCCAAGCGCACGGTGACCCGCGAGGTCGACGCCGACGGCGACGTCGCGGTGCCCAGCGGCTGGCGCACCGACCGGCTCCGGATCCGGATCACCGAGACCGACGCCGCCTACGACCAGCCTTCCAGCAGGGCCGACGCGACCGAGCTGCCCGCCGGCATCTCCGAGCTGGAGGTCAACGGCCGTCCGCTCGGCGACGGGACGCTCCGCGCCGGCTGCGCCGAGGGGCCCCACATCCGCGTGGGCGAGCGGGTGCTGCGTACGTCGGTCACTGGGTCGCTCTCCGACCTGCTGCGCGGCGGCGAGGTGCCTCTGAGAGTCTGCGGTACGGCCCCGATCAACCTGAGCGCCGGTGAGAACACGCTGCTGGCAGATCCCGTGGGTGCCCTCCGTGTCGACAGCCTCGAGCTCAGTGCGGAGGTGATCGCGGACGCGGAGTCCCCGGAGGCGGTCGAGGTGGACCGCGACGAGCGCGACGCGGCGGTCTCGGCGACGGTCTCCGCCGAGGCCTACGACCGGGTCCTCGTGCTCCCGCAGAACATCAACACCGGCGCCACCGCGACCCTGGACGGCAAGGTCCTGCGCGCCCAGCGGGTCGACGGCTGGCAGCAGGGCTGGATCGTGCCCGCCGGCGCCGGGGGAGAGGTACGTTTCGGCTTCGCGCCCGAAGGCACCTACCGTGCCGGGCTGATCGCCGGTGCGGGCGGCGTGGCGCTGGTCCTGGCGCTCGCGCTGGTGACCTCATGGCGCCGCCGCGGCACGCCGCACAGCCTGGAGCTGTTCCCGGTGGCCGCGCCGTGGCGGTGGTACGACGCCGGGCTGCTGGTCCTCGTGGCCGGCCTGCTGGCCGGCTGGTGGGGCGCGCTGGCGGCCGTGGTCGCCTGGCTGCTGCCACGCCTGACCGGCCGCCGGCCGGGTCTCGTACGCCTCCTGGCCGCCGGGTCGGGAGCAGCGCTGCTCGCCGGCGCCCTGGCCGTCGAGATCCTCCCGACCGCCTGGGACCTGCCCTGGGACCCGCCCGCCTGGACGGCTCAGGCGCTCTCGCTGGTCGCGATCGTGCTGGTTGCCGCGGCCGCCTCGGTGACACCGGGCTCGGAGGCGGACTCAGGAGCGGACTCAGAAGCAGGCGCGGCCTCGGGCCGCCGCTTCGGCCGGCGCCCGGAAGGACGCCAGCTGCGCAGCCGCATCACCCGGCGCTCGAAGAGGACGTAGGACAGCGCCGCGATCGGAATGGTGACCGCGAGCGTCATCCCCAGCACCGTCCAGAAACGGTCGTTGAAGGTGCCGAACCCGAGCAGCTCCATGCCCATGAGCAGCACGAACATGTGGATCGAGAAGACGCCGTAGGAGATCTCGCCCAGCGCGCTGGGCACCGGACGGGCCAGCCACCGGCGTACGGGTCCTTCGAGCTCGGGCCCGAAGACCAGCGGGAAGATGACGCACACTGCGACCGCACCGTAGAGCACGCACTTGAGCGCGGACTCGGCCGGCGTCGGGGCGTCCACCAGCCCGGTCGGGCCGGTGATCGGCGTGCAGGCCGCCACGAAGAGACCCAGCGCCAGCAGCCACCAGCCGGCCAGGTCGCGCGCGGCCGCGTCCAACCGTGCCCGCATCCGGGCGTCGACCGAGCAGGCCGCGAGCGCGGTGCCGGCCAGGAACCACGGCAGGTACGCCGGCAGCCACTCGGCCGCGAACGGCTGGTCGAACCAGGTCCGGGCGCCGGCTGCGAAGACCACGCCGCCGATCGAGAGCAGCAGGCAGAGCACCAGCACGCGGCGCAGATCCAGGCGGTCCCGCGGCGTCAGCAGCCGCACCACCAGCGGCAGCGCGAGGTAGAAGGCGACCTCGGTGCACAGGCTCCACATGTGCGCCAGGCCGTAGGCGTGGGTGTCCTGGGTGTAGATCTGGGTCAGGGTCAGGTTGGCGATCCAGCCCCCGACACCCACATCCGAGTTCGCGGGCGCGGCGATCAGGCATACGGCCACGACCACCCAGTAGAGCGGCAGGATCCGCAGGGCCCGCTTCCACAGGTAGCGACCGGTGCTCGGCGGCCGAGCTCCGGCGGCGCTGGCGGCGAACCACGGCCTGGCCAGCAGGAACCCGGAGACCACGAAGAAGAGCGCAACGCCGAGGTCGAAGTGGGCGAGCATCGCCCCGGTCCAGCCCCGCGGGTAGCGGCCGGTGTGGAACGCGACGTGGGTCAGCACCACCATCAGCGCCCCGACGGCGCGCAGCGCGTCGAGCGTGAGGAACCGGCGGTCCAGGTAGCTCTGGTCAGCCATCAGCCATCCTCCTCAGGCCCTGAGATCGGGTCGCCGAACGGCACCACGCTGCCGACCTCGATGCCACCCAGGCACGGCTTCGATCCCGGAGTCAGGCTCTGGAAGCCGACAGTGTCGAAACGTCCCTCGCCCGTACGCAGGTAGAGACTGCGGAACCCGGGCTCGACCTCGACATCGTAGGAATGGTCGCCGGCGGTCACCCGCATCCGGCCCGAGTCCTTGGCCGCAGCCACGTAGGCGACCCGGATCCACCACCCGGCGCCGTCGACGCCACCGTCGAGGCTCACCTCGAGCGGTGTCTGCCGCACCCGCAGCGGGCACTTGTCCAGGCTCGGCGTCGGGTCGACGGCGCCGACCGAGCGTCGCTCGGGGTCCACCAGCGCCGGCCGGATGTGACCGTCCTTGTCGACCAGGTAGAGATTGTCGGTGCTGGCCTTGGGGAACGCCATCTTGTCCGACAGCGGCCGGAGCACCCGACTCACCTGGTTGTAGGGGTAGGACGCGCCCCAGACCATCCACTCGGGCACCGGCCCGTCGGCCATCGGCAGCGGCTCTGAGACGTCGGCCAGGTCGGCGCGGACGGTGTCGACGTAGCGCCGGGTGTTGTCGTCCTCGTGCCAGCCCTGGGCGTAGGAGTAGGACGAGAAGAGCCCTAGCGCGGTGACGACCGCGGTCGCCACCGCGACCCGCTGGGGGACGTCGAGGAAGGGCGAGGTACGCGTCGGGGTGAGCGTCTCCACCGCCCCGCGCAGCGGCAGCGTGGCCAGCGCGAGCGCCATCGCGGTGACCGCGATCGTGTCGGTGAGGTAGCGGTAGGCGAGTGCGATGTCGGCACCGACCCCGCCGGCCCGGATGGCGGTGATCAGGGCGATGTCGATGACGAGGATCCCGCCGACCAGCCACCAGGCCCGCAGCGCGATCGAGCGGGTGCGCGCGAGCTCGTAGCTCAGCAGTGCCAGCACGCCGACGGCGAGCACCGAGACCACCGCGCCCGGCTCGGCCCAGCCGGCAGAGTTGCCCTCGATCCACTTCCAGCGCAGCGGCCCGCCGACCACGCCCGGCGCCCACGACTCCAGGAGGAACCGCTGCGCGACCAGCGCGAACCCGTTGGCGTCGGAGCTGCCCGACGCCTTCGACGATCCCGCGCCCAGCGTCAGGTAGGCGACCACGGAGCCGATCGAGACGACCCCGTAGAGGAGCACACCGGGCAGATAGCGGCCCAGGATCGTCCGCAGCCGGGTCAGGATGTCACCGCTGGCGAACCAGCCCAGCGCCAGCACGGCGTAGGGCCAGAACAGCAGCATGGCCTTCTCGCCGAAGGCGATGGCGGCCAGCGTGATGAGCATCGTCAGCAGCGCCCAGCCGAACCGCCGCGTACGCAGGTAGTTGAGGTGCGCCCACGACCCCCAGAAGATCGCGGCGAGGAACGGCAGCTGGGTGATCCCGGGACCCCAGGACAGGAACGCCGGCAGGCTGATCGAGCTGAACAGGAACAGCGCCAGCGGCGGCAGGATCCCGGCCCGCTTCCCGAACGCGGAGCAAAGGAAGACCAGTGCGCCCAGGTTCGCGATCGCCTGCAGCACGAGGAGCTCGGCGGCCGGGTAGACCCAGGCGTACGGGTCGAGGCTGAAGTTGTAGGACGTCAGCGCGAACGCACCCGGCATCAGGTGTCCGGCGAAGCCGTGGAAGAGCAGGTCGGCAGAGAGCCCGTCGGACATCAGCTTCGACATGAAGTTGGCGTCGTCGAAGCGGTACCACGATCCGCTCAGCGCCCAGGCGCGGAAGCCGAGCTGGGCGGCGATCATCGCCAGCGCTACCGCGACGACCTTGCCCGGCGTGGCCAGGATGCCGTCGCCGGCCGGCCCGTCGGCGGGCTCGGCAGCGGTGGAGGTGGTGTGGGGGTGTGACACGAAGAGGAAGTGTCGCACAGTGGTTTGTGACCCGTTGCACACCTCTCCCGGTATTGCTGCTACGGTTCGCGGATCGAGGGGGGACCCGAGGCCTTGGGAGGGGCAAAAACATGCGAAGAGTGATTGGTTACGTCTTCTTGCTGGTCGGCGCGTTTGCGCTGGTCGCTGCCGCGGTAGCGGGCTTCTGGGGCCGGGACGCCGCGGCGACCGTGCCGCTCAACGTCAACACCACGACCGTGCTGGACGGCACCGCCAGCGGTGCGCTGGCCAAGTCGGATACCCCAGTTCCGGTGAAATACACCCGGACCACCGAGGCGGCTCCGAAGGAGTCGACCGACGACGTCGTCGTCTTCGTCGAGGCCGGCTGCATCATGATCCAGGAGGGCGACACGCCCCCGTGTGCCCGCGCCGAGGACGACGACCGGGTGGTGACCACGACCGAGCGCGCCTACGCCATGGACCGCAAGACCTCCGAGGTCGTCGAGGACCAGGCCAAGTACGTCGGTGAGGACCGCGCCGTCGAGGGAATGACCGGCCTGGCCGGCAAGTTCCCGTTCGAGACCGAGCGTCACGACTACGAGTACTGGGACGACACGCTCGGCACGACCGTCATCGCCACCTACGTCGACGACGTCGACGTCAAGGGCGTCAAGACCTACCAGTTCGAGGTCTCGGCCTCCGAGGACGACGCGTCGCTCTCGGCGGGAGACGACGGGGTCAAGGACACCGAGGACGACATCCGGGGCACCTACGAGGCCACCCAGACGATCTACGTCGAGCCGACCACCGGTTCCTACATCGACCAGAGCGCGACCCAGAAGATGGTCACCAGCACCGGCATGGTGCTGATCGACGCCGACATGAGCTACTCCGACGAGACCGTCTCCAACAACGCCGAGGACGCGAAGGGCAACATCGCCCAGCTCAACCTGATCGGGGTCTGGATTCCCGTCGTCGGCCTCGTCGCCGGGCTGATCTTCCTGCTGATCGGCCTCTGGCTGGTCCTGCGCGGCCGCAAGCCCAACGGTGGCTCCCACGCCGCCGCGGACGACAAGACGCTGGTTGACGCCTGACGGTCAATCACACAGGCATAGACGTTCGCGGACCCGGAGGCTGACAGCCCCCGGGTCCGCGCTCGGCTTTTCGTCGGAGCCGGCTCTGCCTAGCTGCGCGTCAGGTCGGCGCCGAAGATCGCGGTCCCGGGGGTCAACAGTCCCCGGGTGCGCGACCAGCCGCCCCAGACCCGCTCGTGGTCCTCGGGCCACTCGGGCTCGACCAGGTCGGTGATCGTGAACCCGGCACCGGCCAGCAGCGAGACCCAGTCCCCGAGGGTGCGGTGGTGCTCGACGTAGGACACCTTGCCGGTCTCGTCGTCGACCTCGACGTAGGGGGTGCGGTCCCAGTAGGACTGCGCGGCGATCAGGCCCTCGGGGCCGGGGTCGTCGGGGAACATCCACCGCGTCGGGTGGGTGATCGAGAACGCGAAGCGGCCGCCGGGCCGCAGGACGCGGGCGGTCTCGGCGATCGCGTGGGCGATGTCGCTGACGAACTGCAGCGCGCCGAAGGAGCAGAAGACCACGTCGAAGGAGCCGTCCGCGAACGGCAGGTCGGTCGCGGTGGCCTGGACCGCGGGGACGACCACGCCGGTCTGCTCGTCGAGGCGCCGGGAGTGCTGGAGCTGGCGGCCCGAGAGGTCCAGGCCGATCGCGCGCCCGCCCTGGGTGTTCACCCAGCGGGAGCACTGACACGCCCCGGAGCCGAGCTCGAGCACGTCTGAGCCGTCGACGTCGCCGAGGATGCCGAGATCGGCCTCGGTCAGGCCCTCCGGGCCCCAGACGAACCCGGCCTCGCCGAGAAACGGTCCGTGGGTCGCCTGGTACTCGTCGGCATAGCGGTCCCAGTCGGGGCCGTTCGCGTGGCGCGACTCGGCTTCACCGACCGTACGCCGCTCGGCTCTGACCACGGGGCCGGACGTTTCGAAGGTCTCGATCGCGCCGAAGCGATGTCCTGAGCCTGTCGAAGGGGGATCGATGGGCGCCTCCGGTCGAACGACCGGGCTGATGGCTTGGTCCACCCCTACAGCGTAGGCCCAGCGCGGTGACGTCGACAGTTGGACGGAGCCTGTGGCGGGAGCGTAGGCTAAGAAACTGCGTCTGAAGTCTGCCCGGGTCCCAGACCTAGTGGACCTTGGCTTGCTACCTCGACCGCCGGTTCACGCCGGGCGACGAAGCCTGTTTGTGCTGGTGCCGGTGAGGGGCTGCCGACCCGAGACTTGAGCCGTGTGTGACCCGACGATATCTGTCCACCCAAGGAAACCACCTCCCTTATGACGAGCACGCTCAACATTCCTCTTCCCGACTACGACGCGCCTCAGGTCGCGATCAACGACATCGGGTCGGAAGAGGACTTCCTCGCCGCGATCGACGAGACCATCAAGTACTTCAACGACGGCGACATCGTGGACGGTGTCATCGTCAAGGTCGACCGGGACGAGGTCCTGCTCGACATCGGTTACAAGACCGAAGGTGTCATCCCGTCGCGCGAGCTCTCGATCAAGCACGACGTCGACCCGTCCGAGGTTGTCGAGGTCGGCGACAAGGTCGAGGCCCTGGTGCTCCAGAAGGAGGACAAGGAAGGCCGCCTGATCCTGTCCAAGAAGCGCGCGCAGTACGAGCGCGCCTGGGGCACGATCGAGCAGGTCAAGGAGGAGGACGGCGTCGTCGAGGGCGCGGTCATCGAGGTCGTCAAGGGTGGTCTCATCCTGGACATCGGCCTGCGTGGCTTCCTCCCGGCCTCCCTCGTCGAGATGCGTCGCGTCCGCGACCTGCAGCCCTACGTGGGTCAGACCCTCGAGGCCAAGATCATCGAGCTCGACAAGAACCGCAACAACGTGGTCCTCTCGCGCCGTGCCTGGCTCGAGCAGACCCAGTCCGAGGTTCGCCACGGCTTCCTGACCCAGCTCCAGAAGGGTCAGATCCGCAAGGGTGTCGTCTCCTCGATCGTCAACTTCGGTGCGTTCGTGGACCTCGGCGGCGTCGACGGTCTCGTCCACGTCTCGGAGCTGTCCTGGAAGCACATCGACCACCCGTCCGAGGTCGTCACCGTCGGTGACGAGGTCACCGTCGAGGTTCTCGACGTGGACATGGACCGCGAGCGTGTCTCCCTGTCGCTGAAGGCGACCCAGGAGGACCCGTGGCAGCACTTCGCCCGCACCCACCAGATCGGCCAGATCGTCCCGGGTAAGGTCACCAAGCTGGTGCCGTTCGGTTCGTTCGTCCGTGTCGAGGAGGGCATCGAGGGCCTGGTGCACATCTCCGAGCTGGCCGAGCGCCACGTGGAGATCCCCGAGCAGGTCGTCCAGGTCAACGACGACGTCATGGTCAAGATCATCGACATCGACCTCGAGCGTCGTCGCATCTCGCTCTCGCTCAAGCAGGCCAACGAGACGGTCACCTCGACCGACGTCGAGGAGTTCGACCCGACGCTCTACGGCATGCCGGCGACCTACGACGACCAGGGCAACTACATCTACCCCGAGGGCTTCGACCCGGAGACGGGCGAGTGGCTCGAGGGCTACGACGAGCAGCGCGCGAAGTGGGAGGAGCAGTACGCTCAGGCCCACGCCCGCTGGGAGGCCCACATCAAGCAGCAGCAGGAGGCCGCCGAGAAGGCTGCCGAGGCCGGCGAGGCCACCTCCTACTCCTCGGGTGGCTCGGTCGACGAGACCGTCTCCGAGGACGAGGGCGGCTCCCTCGCCTCCGACGAGGCGCTGCAGGCTCTGCGCGAGAAGCTGACCGGCGGTCAGTGAACGCGGAGCTGATGCTCTGAAACGCACGAATGCCCGGCCCCTTTCGAGGGGCCGGGCATTCGGCGTCTAGGGCAGTCTGACCGCTGGCAAGAAGTCGGGGTCGACGTCGTGGGACCGGGGAGCGGCCTTGGGGCGGTCGCCGTGGACGGTGGCGAGCGTGGCGTAGGTGACGAGGGCGAACAGTGCGATGAGGATCAGTGCTGTGGTCATGGCAGTAATTCTTCGCTACCAGGTATTCCTGCCACATTGGCAGAAATGCCTAAGTTGCGTGATTTCCTGCCAACTGGCACCCTTCTGAGGTGCTTAGGAACGTCGCTGCGGTGATCTGGGACGGTGTCGCCCCCTTCGAGTTCGGGGTCGTGTGCGAGGCTTTCGGGCTCGATCGGCGCGACGACGGGGTGCCGTTGCTGGACTTCGGTGTCTGCTCGCTCGAGCCCGGCCTGGTGCGCACGAACCTGGGCTTCGGGATCGAGGCGACGTACGGTCTCGAGCGGGCCGACGAGGCCGACCTGGTGTGTGTGCCGGCCATGCGCCGGGGCGATCCCGTGCCGCCTCAGGTGGCCGAGACGCTGCTGCGCGCCTATCAGCGTGGTGCCCGGATCCTGACCGTCTGCGGCGGGGCGTTCGCGCTGGGTGCGGCGGGTCTGCTCGACGGGCGTGAGTGCACCACCCACTGGAAGTACACCGACGAGCTCGCGGCGAGGTTCCCCGAGGCGAAGGTGGTGCCCGAGGTGCTCTACGTCGACACCGGGCAGATCATCACCAGCGCCGGCACCGCTGCCGGGCTCGACGCGTGCCTGCACATCTGGCGCCAGGAGTACGGCGCGGCGGTCGCCTCCGCCGTGGCCCGCCGCATGGTCGTGCCGCCCCAGCGTGACGGTGGCCAGGCGCAGTTCATCTCCCACCCCGTGCCGGAGGTCGACGCCGAGACGCTCGGCCCGCTGCTGGCCTGGATCGTGGAGAACCTCCACGAAGACCTCGACGTGGACTCGCTGGCCCATCGAGTGCTGATGTCCTCGCGTACGTTCGCTCGCAGGTTCCGCGCCGAGACCGGGGCGACACCCTATGCCTGGATCACCGCACAGCGGGTACGCCGGGCCGAGGAGCTGTTGGAGCGCACCGACCGGTCGGTGGAGTGGATCGCGGGCGAGGTCGGCTTCGGCAACGCAGCGGCCCTGCGCCACCACTTCACCCGGGTGCGGGGGCTCTCCCCGCAGGCCTACCGGCGCCGGTTCGCCTGCAGCGACAGCCTCGACTCGGCCATGCCGGCCTAGGCGGCGCCGGGCGCCGACAGCGGCCCCACTAAGTTGGGGCCATGCGCGTAGGACTCACCGGCGGGATCGCCTCGGGGAAGAGCACGGTGTCGGAGCTGCTGGCCGGGTTCGGGGCGGTGATCGTGGACTCGGACAAGATCGCCCGGGAGGTCGTCGAGCCGGGTACGCCGGGGCTCGCCCACGTCGTGGCGGAGTTCGGGCCGACGGTGCTGACCGAGTCCGGTGCGCTCGACCGGGCGAAGGTGGGGGAGATCGTCTTCGCCGACGAGGGTGCCCGCGGGCGGCTCAACGCGATCGTGCACCCGTTGGTCGGGGCGCGCTCCACGGAGCTCGAGGAGGCCGGCCGGGCGGCCGGCAAGCTGGTCGTCAACGACATCCCGCTGCTGGTCGAGGTGGGCTACGCGCCCTTCTTCGACGAGGTCATCGTCGTCGACGTACCGGTCGAGACCCAGGTCGAGCGGGCGATCACACGCGGGATGACCGAGATCGACGCCCGCGCCCGGATCGCCGCGCAGGCCAGTCGCGAGGATCGGCTCGCCGCGGCGACGTACGTCATCGACAACACCGGCACCCTCGACGACCTGCGCAAGCGGGTGCGGGAGATCTACGACGCACTCGCCGGAACGCGGTGATGGGCGGGGGTTGCTGACATACTCGGCCGCGTGACTGGGGGCATGCACACCGATTCAGAGGACCAGCAGCGTCGTCCGAGGCGTTGGATGCGACCGGTGATCGCCGGGGCCGTGCTGGCCCTGGCGGCCGGCGCGGGTGCGGCGGCGGTGACCGTCGGAATGCCGACGAGGGCCGAGGAAGAGCCGAACCAGCCGGCAGCCGCCACCACGAGGACCGACCCGAAGAAGGACACCACGCCGCTGGCCTGGGGGCCGACGCGCGGAGAGCTGGCGACCGCCCGCGAGCTGGTGGCGGGCTGGAACGAGAAGCAGCTCGCCGGACAGGTGATCGTCGGCCGATACCACGGCACCGACCCGGCCAAGGCGGCCAAGATGGTGCGCAAGCTCCACCTCGCCGGGGTCAGCGTGACCGGCGAGAACGTCGTCGACGAGGCCCAGGTGCGCGAGACGACCGCCGCGGTCTCCCGTGCCGTGGCGGCTGACGGCCGCTCGTTCCCCGCGGTGATCGGCGTCGACCAGGAGGGTGGCGTCGTCTCCCACCTGCGCGGCGTGGCCACCGAGTTCCCGGAGTTCGAGCGCACGGGGGACGCCATCGAGGCGAAGCCGCGCAAGGGCGTCGCGGCGACGACCGAGGCGGCGCGGACGACGGCGCTCGAGCTGCGCGATCTGGGCTTCACCTGGGCGTTCGCGCCGGTGGCCGACGTGACCGTCGGCGCGGCCGATCCGACGATCGGCTCGCGTTCCCCGAGTCAGGACCCGAGGATCGCCGCGACGGCGGTCTCCGCGGCCGTGCAGGGCTACAACGCCGCCGGCCTGGTCTCCACCACCAAGCACTTCCCGGGCCACGGCGCGGTCACCGGTGACACCCACCTCGGGCTCCAGGAGCTCGACTTCAGGATGAAGAAGCTGAAGCGGCGTGACCTGGTTCCGTTCGACGCCGCGGTCGACGCCGGCGCGCCGGCCGTCATGATCAGCCACGTCGACGTCAAGGCGGTGGCTCCCGGCAAGCCCGCCAGCATGGCCGCCCCGATCTACGACCTGCTCCGCGACGACCTCGGCTTCGAGGGCGTGGCCGTCACCGACTCGCTCGGCATGGGTGCGGTCACGACCACCACCAAGAAGCCCTCGGTGGCCGCCCTCGAGGCCGGCGCCGACCTGCTGCTGATGCCGGCCAACTCCAGGGCCGCGCACCGCAGCGTCGTCAAGGCCATGCGCTCCGGTCGCCTGGACCGCGCTGTTGTCGAGGACGCCGCCGCGAAGGTCGTGGCCATGCAGATGTGGCAGCAGCGCACCGCCGGTGAGGTGCCGGTTCCCGGTGACGTACGCGAGCAGGCCGAGCAGGCCTCCGCGGCTCTCTCGGAGGCCGCCTCCGAGGGCTGACCCCTCGCCGCGCCTGTTCGTGGCACCATCGGGGCATGAGCGTGGTGCTGCACGTCGACCTGGACCAGTTCATCGCGGCGGTGGAGGTACTACGCCGGCCCGAGCTGGCCGGGAAGCCGGTGATCGTCGGTGGACGCGGAGACCCGACCGAGCGGGCGGTGGTCTCGACCGCCTCCTACGAGGCGCGGGCGCACGGGGTGGGTTCGGGGATGCCGCTGCGGCTGGCGGTACGGAAGTGTCCCGACGCCGTGCTGCTGCCGGTCGACCACGTGGCCTACGACGAGGCCTCCGCGGGCGTCATGGACACCCTGCGATCGCTGGAGTGGGGCGGCCCACCGGTCCTGGTCGAGGTCCTCGGCTGGGACGAGGCGTTCCTCGGACCCGGCCCCGACCACGGCGACCTCGGTGATCCGGTGGCCTTCGCCCAGGACGTACGCGACCTCGTGCTCGAACGCACCCGGCTGCGCAGCGGCGTCGGTGTCGGTGACAACAAGCTGCAGGCGAAGCTCGCCACGGGGTTCGCCAAGCAGCGGGTCGACGGTGCCCTCGCGCGTGAGGCCGGGGCGGGCGGGCACGAGCCCGGTCCGGACGGTCAGCCGCGGGGGACCGGCGTCTACTGGATCACCCACGAGAGCTGGCACGCCGAGATGGGCCATCGCCCGACCGACGCGCTGTGGGGGATCGGGGCGAAGACCGCGAAGCGGCTCGGCGGGCTCGGGATCGAGACGGTCGCCGACCTGGGAGCGGCCTCTGCGGAGCGTCTGGCCGCCGAGATCGGCCCGACGACCGGCCCCTGGCTGCGCCGTCTGGGCCGTGGCGCCGACACCAGCCCCGTCGACCCCTCGCCGTGGGTCGCTCGCGGCCACGGCCACGAGGAGACCTTCCAGCAGGACCTCGTCGAGTGGTCCGACATCGTCGCCGCGACCCGCCGCCTGTGCGGCGAGTGCCTGGTGGACGTGGTGAAGGAGGGCCGCCCGGTGACCAGGGTCGAGATCAAGGTGCGGCTCAAACCGTTCTTCACCGTCACCCGTGGCCACAAGCTCCCCGAGCCCACCCTCGACCCCGACCGCCTCGCCGACGAGGCCGAGGCGCTCCTGGAGCGGGTCGAGAAGGACCGCCCGGTCCGCCTCATCGGCGTACGCCTGGAGATGGCTCCGCCGCCGGAAGGCTACTGACCGCCGAGACGTCACTTGCGTCGGCCGAGTTGGCACCGCGGTGCCAACTCGGCCGACGCAAGTGACGTCTCGGCAGAAAAAGACTCGGCGCCCCTCCAGGAGGGGCGCCGAGTCATCGGTTGGGATCGCTGACCGGGACGCGACCGGGATCTAGCGGCTACGCCGCGAGATCCGGGTCGGCGAAGCGGCGCAGCTTCTGCAGGGCCTCGCGCTCGAGCTGGCGTACGCGCTCGGCGGAGATGCCGTGCTTGACGCCGATGTCGGCGAGCTTGTGCTGACGACCGTCGGTGAGGCCGTAGCGGGAGCGGACAATGTCGGCGGAACGCTCGTCGAGCTGACCGACCAGCGAGTTGAGCCGCTCGCGCGACTCGACGTCGATGACGTCCATGTCGGGCGACGGTGAGGACTCCTGAGCCATCAGGTCACCCAGCGAGGTGTCGCCGTCCTCGTCGATCGGCGTGTCGAGCGAGACGTGGTCACGGCCCCAGGAGAGGAGGTCGAGGACGCGGTCGATGTCCATGCCGAGCTCGGTGGCGATCTCCTCCGGCTCCGGGTCGCGGCCGAGCTGACGCTCCAGGGTGCGGCGGGCGCCGCCGACCTGGTTGAGCTCCTCGACGACGTGGACCGGGAGCCGGACCACACGCGCCTGCTGGGCGATGCCACGGGTGATCGCCTGGCGCACCCACCACGTCGCGTACGTCGAGAACTTGTAGCCCTTGGTGTAGTCGAACTTCTCAACGGCCCGGATCAGGCCGGTGTTTCCTTCCTGGATCAGGTCGAGCATCGGCATCTGCGCGCGGCCGTACTTCCGCGCGATGGACACCACCAGTCGCAGGTTGGCGTTGATGAACTGACGGGTCGCGCGGTGGCCTTCTTCGGCCAGCCACTCCAACTCGGCTCGGGTGGCTCCACCGGGTGCCTTCTTGCGGCCGACGCGGCCCTCGGCAAGGAGGTGCTCGGCCATCAGGCCGGCCTCGATCGCCTTGGACAGCTCAACCTCTTTGGCAGCATCCAGGAGCTCGTTGCGGGCGATCTCGTCGAGATACAGCCCGACGCTGTCACGGCCCTCGATCTCTCGGGTGGCAGTGGCGGTGCGTGTCGCCATGGGAACCTCCTCACGGTGAGGTTTGTGGCCTCACGGTGGTTTCAACGCTTCGCCCCTCCCAGGTGTTCCCTGGTAGAGCGCCTTGTCATCGAATCCGTCTTCGATCTCTTGTCCGGTTCGACGTACGCCGCGGGCGATAAGTTGCATCATGAGGCGAATCTCAGGGGTTTCTCATGGAGTACCCCGAGATTCCCGCAGATATGCCCTACGAAGAGCTCACCTGGTCGATCATCCAGGCAAGGCTGAACGCCCGGTCCTCCCACGCCTTGTAGCGTCCCGAGACTCCTCCGTGTCCGGCCGCCATCTCCGTCTTCAGGAGTACGTCACCAGGATTCTCTGCCGTCGCGCGCAGCTTGGCGACCCATTTCGCCGGCTCCACGTAGAGGACGCGGGTGTCGTTGATGCTGGTCTCGGCCAGGATCGGCGGATAGTGCTGGGCGGTGACGTTCGTGTAGGGGTCGTAGGAGGACATGTAGTCGTAGGTCTCCTTGTCGGCCTCCGGGTTGCCCCACTCGTCGTACTCGGTGACGGTCAGCGGCAGCGTCGCATCGAGCATCGTGGTCAGCGCGTCCACGAACGGCACCGCGGCGACGACCGCGCCCACGGCGTCCGGCGCCTGGTTGGCGACCGCGCCCATCAGCAGGCCGCCGGCGCTGCCGCCCTCCGCGATGATCGTGGACGGGGTCGACCAGCCCGACTCGACCAGGTGGCGGGCGCAGGCGATGTAGTCGGAGAAGGTGTTCTGCTTCTTCAGCATCTTCCCGTCGTCGTACCAGGCCCGGCCCATCTCGCCGCCGCCGCGGATGTGGGCGATCGCGAACCCGATCCCTCGGTCCAGCAGGCTCAGCCGGGCGATGGAGAAGTAGGGGTCCATGCTGGCCTCGTAGGAGCCGTAGGCGTAGAGCAGCACCGGGATCGGCCCCGACTCGTGGAGCCCCTTCTTCGCCACGATCGAGATCGGCACCCGTACGCCGTCCCCGGCCGTCGCCCACAGCCGGTGCTCCTCGTAGTCGTCGCGGTCGTAGCCACCGAGGACCGGGGCCTGCTTGAGCAGGGTCAGCTCGCGGCTGCGTACGTCGTAGTCGTAGACGGAGGCCGGGGTGCGCATCGTGGTGTAGCCGAGCCGCACGACCGGGCTCTCGAAGGTGGGGTTGGAGCCGGATCCGATGGTGTAGAGCTCGTCGTCGAACTTCACCAGGTAGTCGTCGGCCACCCCGTCCTCGCCGAGCTCGAGGATGCGGACCTGGGTCAGGCCGTCGCTGCGCTGGTGCACGACCAGGTGGCCGGCGAAGGCATCGACGTCTTCCAGGCGTACGCCCTGGGTGTGGGGGAGGAGCGGCTGCCACTCGGTCCGCGGGGTCGGTGCGATCGGCGCGGTGGCGATCTCGAAGTCGGGGCCAGAGGCGTTGTGGGTGACCAGGAAGACGTCCTCGCCGGCGATGGTGGCGTGCTCCACGGAGTATTCGACGCCCTCCTCGCGGGCGGCGAAGATCTGCCAGCCGGCGTCGGGGTCGTCGAGGTCGAGGAAGCGGTACTCGGCGGTGATCTTCGCGGCGGTGCCGATGAACATGAACCGGTCGGACTTGGTCCGTCCCACGCCGACCCAGAACCGGTCGTCGGTCTCGTGGAAGACCAGCTCGTCCTGGTCCTGGCCGGTGCCGAGGCGGTGGCACCAGATCTTGTCGGCGCGCCAGGACTCGTCGGCGGTCGTGTAGTAGAGCGCCGAGGAGTCGCGGTCCCAGGTCGCGCCACCGTGGACGTTGGTGAGCTCGTCCTCGAGGAGCTCGCCGGTGGTGAGGTCCTTGACGCGTACGGTGTAGCGCTCGTCGCCGGCGACGTCGGTCGCATAGGCGAGGAGGGTGGTCGACGGGCTGACGGAGGAGCCGCCGAGACTGAAGAAGTCGTGGCCCTCGGCGAGCGCGTCGAGGTCGAGGAGCACCTCCTCGCCGGTCACCTCGTCGGGGTTCGGCGGGGTCCAGTCGTCGGGGTCGGTGGCCTTCACCCGGCAGCTGGCGCCGTACTGCTTCCCCTCGAAGCTGCGGCCGTAGTACCAGTAGCCACGCGACCGCGTCGGGACGCTCAGATCGGTCTCGAGCGTGCGCGCCTTGATCTCCTCGAAGATCTGCGTGCGCAGGTCGGCGAGGTGGTCGGTCTGCTCCTTGGTGTAGGCGTTCTCGGCCTCGATGTAGGCGATGACCTCGGGGTTCTCCTTCTCCCGGAGCCACTCGTAGTCATCGGCCCGGGTCAGGCCGTGGAACTGCTTGGACGAGGGCTTCTTGGGGGCGATCGGCCAGGGCGTCGAGGGAAGGGCGGCAGACATGAACGAGACCCTATCCCCGCCACCCTCGAAGCCCCGAGCACAGGAGGGACGCGCCGGGTGCATCGGTGCGCGCTATCGCACACCTTCGCCGCCTGGCGCGATACCGCACCCGCACGCGGCGACGGCACCATCGAGCTGGGGGGCGGGCCTCAGGACTCGGTGAACGGCTGCAGATCGGGGTCGTCGGCCGCGTAGGACCGCACCGGCCCGGCGGGAGTCTCGGCCGTCTCGAAGCGCACGGTCACGACGCCGCGCCCCGAGCCCCAGACCCAGCCGCGGCCCATCTCGGCGTGGACGACGTCCATCCCGGCCGCCCAGGTCGGCCGCCGCACCGGCTCGGGCAGGGGGAGGTCGGGCTCGGCGTCCTCGTCGGTGTCGTCGCCGAAGAGGTCTTCCTGGATCCAGTCGGCGAGCCCGGAGACGCCGACCCCGAGCAGGCGTACGCCCCCGGCCGTCTCGCCCGCGGTGAAGAGCTCGCCGAGCAGGGTCCTGGCCAGGCGGGCGATGGTGCCGGCCTGGTCGGTCGGGGCCGGCAGGGTCGAGGAGCGGTTGATCGTGGTGAAGTCGTAGAGCCGCACCTTGATCGTGATCGTGCGACCGGAGAGACCGTTCTTCTTCAGCCGGGCGGCGACCTCGCCGGACTGCCGGGTGAGGATCTGCTCCATCAGCGGCCGGTCGGTCAGGTCGGTGTCGTAGGTGCCCTCCACGCTGACCGACTTGGTCTCGCGCTCGGGCTCGATGCGGCGGTCGTCCTGGGCCCTGGCCAGCTGGTAGAGGTTGGTGCCGTGCGACCTGCCCACCAGGCGTACGAGCTCCTCGACGCTGACCTGCTCCAGATCGGCCACCGTGTGGATGCCCGCGCGGCGCAGGCGCTCGGCGGTGGCGGGGCCGACGCCGGGGATCACCTTGACGTTCATCGGGCGGAGCAGGTCGAGCTCGGTGCCGGGCGCCACCACGACCAGGCCGTCGGGCTTGTCGAGGTCGCTGGCGATCTTCGCGATGAACTTCGAGCTGGCCAGACCGACGCTGGCGCTCAGGCCACCGGTGACCTCGGCGACCGCCTCGCGGATCCTCGAGGCGGTCTCGGTCACGGTCTCGACCTCGAGGTCGGGGAGGTCGGCAGCGGCGAGGTCGACGAAGGCCTCGTCGAGCGAGAGCGGCTCGACCAGCGGGGACAGGTCGCGCAGGATCCCGAAGACCTGCTCGCTGACCTTCTTATAGGCGTGGAAGCGCGGGTAGAGGAAGGCGGCATGGCCGCACAGCGCACGGGCCTCGCGGGTCGACATCGCCGAGCGGACGCCGAATGTCCTGGCCTCGTAGGAGGCGGTGCTGACCACGCCGCGTCCGCCGATGCCGCCCACGACCACCGGCTTGCCGCGCAGGGACGGCTTGTCGCGCTGCTCGACCGAGGCGAAGAACGCGTCCAGGTCGAGATGCATCACCGACGCGTGCGCTCTCATGGTGGCAACCTATCTGGCGGCGGGGACAGTCTGTTTCGGGCCGTTGACCATCCACAGCAATGGTTGGGGAGGCGGTTGTTCACAGGCACGGTTATTGGCGCCGAAACTGTCGGTGGGTCGCGGCGATCGTGGTCCGCATGACCACGAAACTCTCCATCGCCCGTCCCGAGGACGTCTTGGCGGCAGTCCCCGTCCTGCTCGGCTTCCAGCCCGAGAAGTCGCTCGTCATGCTGACCTTCGGCGGTGAGCATCAGGTCCACGGCAGGATCGACCTACCTCCGCCGGACGAGGTCGAGGGCTGCCTGGACAGCCTGCTGCTGCCCGCCGTCCGCCACCAGGTTCGCGGTGTCCTGCTCGTCCTCTACGACAGTGGCCCGCGCTTCGGGATGAAGCTCGCCCGCCGTCTGGCCGAAAGGCTCGCCGAGTGCGAGATCGACCTGATCGGGTGCCTGCGCGTGCAGGACGGCCGATGGTTCGACCCGCTCGGGTTCCACGGCGTTCCCGACGACGGCGTGCCCTTCGACGTCGGTGCGCATCCGTTCCGCGCCCAGGCGGTCTACGACGGCCATCTGGTGCGCCGCTCGCGCACCGAGCTGGCCGCCTCGATCGCGGCAGTCCCAACGGCCGTCGCCGAGACCGACGCCGCGCTGGGGCAGGCGGCGTCGATGAAGATCTACGAGGTCGGCCGGCTGGTCGACGACGCGGTCGCCGGGACGGTGCTGTCGGCCGGCCAGATCGCCTCGCTGCTGCTCGCACTGCGCGACCCGCAGCGGCGCGACGCCGCCTGGGGTGGGATGACCCGGGAGGAGGCCAGGGCTCAGGTACGTCTGTGGACCGATGTCGTACGCCGCAGCCCCGAGGACCACGTCGCCCACCCGGCCGCGGTGCTGGCCTTCGCCGCCTGGCTGGGCGGTGACGGCGCGCTCGCCTGGTGTGCCCTCGACAGGTGCTTCGCGAGCGAGCGTCACCACGGCCTCGGGGTGCTGGTCGCGCAGATGCTCGAAGGTGCCGTTCCTCCGACGGCCTGGGAGGAGGCGCTCCGGTCGGACCGTCCCGCCTAGTCGTTGCCTAGCCGTTGCGGTAGCGCAGCCGCTTCCACCGGCGACTCAGCCCCGAGCGCGGGTCGAGCCACGCGTTGCGGGTCACCACGACGTACGTCAGGGGTGCCCCGATCTCCCGGAACGCCTGCCGGGCGGCGGAGAGCCAGCGGAGGTCGACGTCCTCGATCTCCAGGTGGCCGGCACCGATCTCCTCGGGCGTCGCCGCGGTCGAGCGAGTCAGCCACACGATCGGGTCGGGCACGCCGACTCGGCGGCGCATGCTGTGGATGATGTCGGTTCGCAGCCACTGGTCGGTGGGCTCGTCCTCGCGATGCGCGTGCGCGACCTCCTTGCCGCCGGGGATGCCGAGATGGACGAGCGCAAGGAACGAGCGCCGGTGCTCAGTGGCGGTGTGGTCGAGCACAGCACGTCGCAGCCGCTTCTCGAGCACTGGCGAGAGCGGCTCGTGCAGCCCTTCGACGGACGTCTCGGACAGAGTGGGCATGGAGGCCATGGGCCCAGCGTGCAACGGATGCCGGATTCCCGCGACCGTCTTTCCACAGGGTCCGGACCACAGACGCGTGACGTCCTTGGGTTCGCCCGGCCGGCTCAGAGCCCGGCTTCGATGATCCGGGCGGACGCCGCGGCACCATCCGCCCCGACGTACGCCCGCTGAACCTCCGAGGCGGCGGCGCGGATGCCCGGGTCGGCGAGAATGCGACGTACGGCCCTGACGAACTCAGGTGACCCGACGCGCTTCGGCGATACCGCGATTGCGTTTCCGCGCTGTTCGCACATACGCACGTGCCAGGTCTGCTCCGGCTGCAACCCCATTCCGACGAAAGGGATACCGGTGGCACAGGCCGTCTGGATCGTGCCTTGTCCGCCATGCAGCACAGCCGCGTCTACCAGGCCACCGAGCCGGTGCGCGGGCAGCAGTCCGGTCACGTGAACATTCGGTGGAAGGCTCTCCCCACCGTCCAGGTAGTGGGAGATCGAGGCGATCACGTTCACCGGAAGTGTGCCGAGTGCGTGCGCCGCGGCGACGGCGAGCCGACGGTTGGCCGAGGAGCCCAGGCCGAGGTAGACCAGCGGCCGCGATGCGGCCGCCAGCTCCTCGACGATCGACGGCATCGGCACCTCGATGTGGGCGAATATCGGCCCGACGCGCTCGAAGCCTTCCGGCAGCGTGAAGCCGTCGAGCTCCCACGGCATCTCGGTGATCAGGTTGCGATCAGCGGTCAGGAGCGAGGAGATGGTCCGCATCGGAGACACGCCGTTCGCGACCGCTACGGTCGTGAACGAGCGTGGGGCGAGCGGTGCCTTGGTGTAGATCCACCGAAACGCGGCCGTGGCCAACCGATCCGCGAATCGCGCCGCGCGCCCTCTCCTCGCCACGAGGAACAGGTGCCGTGCCTGCCTCACCTGCGGCTCGGTCAGTGCGAACGGGACCGGATAGTAGAGCGGTACGCCTTCGGCACGGGCGGAGATGTAGGACGTCAGGTTCGATCCGGTCGCGACGGCCGAAGCGCTCTGCTCGCGGATGACCTGGCGCTCGATCGAGACGCGGTCGGCCACCACCCGCTCGGTGAAGGGGTTCTTCAACGTCTTGCCCTGATCGAACGCGATCAGCTGCTCGCGCTCCCGGCGCGTGAACGCAGGAGCTTGCGAGATGTATTCGAAGCCGGCATCGCGGATGAGGTCGACGTAGTCATCCTCATAGCCCATGAACACGGCACGGTGGCTCGTACTCAACGCGCGAGCGACCTGGATCATTCGCGTGGTCTCGGCGAGGTTGAAGGTCACCGGACAGAACAGCACGGTCGCCATCGAAACGTCCTTCCTGGACGCAGGTGGTCTCACGTCCGTTGTGCCGCCTGCGCGAAACCGTATCGCCTCCCCGACTGCTGCCTTCGGCTTCGACCGCGTGTTGCTTCCCCGGATGAGGCAGGATGTCCCTTATGCCTTCTCTCCACATCACCGGCGACGAGGCCGCCGACAAGCTGCTCTCCGAGGATCCGTTCGCGCTGCTGCTGGGTATGGCCCTGGATCAGCAGTATCGGATGGAGGATGCGTTCAAGGGAGGTCACAAGCTGGTGACCCGCCTCGGCCATCTGGATCCCGCCAAGATCGCCGAGATGGACCCCGAGGAGTTCAAGGCGATCGCCTCGACGCCGCCGGCGATCCACCGGTTCCCCGGCTCGATGTCGGCGAAGGTGCAGGGCATCGCGACGATCGTCACCAACGAGTACGGCGGCGACGTCACCCGGCTGTGGACCGAGGCCACCAGCGGCAAGGAACTGCTCAAGCGGATCCAGGCGCTCCCGGGCTTCGGAAAGCAGAAGGCGCAGATCTTCGTCTCGCTGCTGGCCAAGCAACTCGGAGTGCGGCCCGAGGGCTGGCAGGAGGCCGTCGGCGACTACGCACTCGATGGTTACCGTTCTGTGGCTGACGTCGTCGACGTTGCGTCGTTGCAGAAGGTACGCGACTACAAACAGCAGAAGAAAGCCGCAGCCAAAGCAGCCGGATGAGTTGCTGGGGGACATGATGCCCCGGATGGGGAATGTTCACCACCATCGTGGCAGAATGAATCTGCGGCTCTTGACGACCCCGGGCCCTGCCGCGCCCAAACTCAGTTTTTGTTAAGTCTCGACCAAGTTCGACGGAGAGGTGTTCGTGTCCTCGAACGCGCGCAAGATACCCGCTGAGGTACTCGCCCACCCTGCCGTGAAGGCACTGATCGACCAGGCCAAGCCAACCGGACGGGTCAGTCCCGACCAGGTCCGCCAGGCCAGCGAGGATGCTGCGGTCGAGCCCAGGCACCTCAAGGCACTGCTCGGTCACCTGAGCACGCTCGGCATCTCGGTGGACCTCGGCACCGCCGTCACCGGCCGTGCCGCGGCGGCGACGACCTCGACCCGCAAGACGACCACGGCCAAGGCGCCGGCGAAGAAGGCCGCCGCCAAGAAGGCGGCGGCTGAGCCCGCGAAGCCGGCCACCGAGGTCGCGGCGAAGAAGGCCGACGAGCCCCAGCCGAAGAAGACGACCGAGATCGACGAGGACGGCGAGGAGATCGTCCTCGAGGACGTCGAGGTCGATGTCGACGACATCGAGGACGACGACTCGGACAACGACACCGACGAGGAGACCCCGGTCATCCAGCTCGGTCCCGACGGCAAGAAGGTCCTGCCCGACATCCCCGACGAGCAGTTCGAGAAGGATGTCGCCGCCGATCCCACGATCAAGGAGGACGAGAAAGAGGCCTCGAAGCAGAGCTTCGTCGTCTCCACCTCCGACGACACCGACGAGCCCGAGCAGACCGTCATGGTCGCCGGCGCGACCGCCGACCCGGTCAAGGACTACCTCAAGCAGATCGGCAAGGTCCCGCTGCTCAACGCCGAGATGGAGGTCGAGCTCGCCAAGCGGATCGAGGCTGGTCTCTTCGCGGAGGAGAAGCTCGGCAAGGGCGGCAAGATCACCCCGAAGATCCTCGACGAGCTCGAGTGGATCGCCGAGGACGGCAAGCGCGCCAAGAACCACCTCCTCGAGGCCAACCTCCGACTGGTGGTCTCGCTGGCCAAGCGCTACACCGGCCGCGGCATGCTCTTCCTGGACCTGATCCAGGAGGGCAACCTGGGTCTGATCCGTGCGGTCGAGAAGTTCGACTACACCAAGGGCTACAAGTTCTCTACGTACGCCACCTGGTGGATCCGTCAGGCGATCACCCGCGCCATGGCCGACCAGGCCCGCACCATCCGTATCCCGGTGCACATGGTCGAGGTCATCAACAAGCTCGCGCGCGTCCAGCGCCAGATGCTCCAGGACCTCGGCCGCGAGCCCACCCCGGAGGAGCTGGCCAAGGAGCTCGACATGACCCCGGAGAAGGTCATCGAGGTCCAGAAGTACGGCCGCGAGCCGATCTCGCTCCACACCCCGCTGGGTGAGGACGGCGACTCCGAGTTCGGCGACCTGATCGAGGACTCCGAGGCGATCGTCCCGGCCGACGCGGTCTCCTTCACGCTCCTCCAGGAGCAGCTGCACGCGGTGCTCGACACGCTCTCCGAGCGTGAGGCCGGCGTCGTGAGCATGCGTTTCGGCCTGACCGATGGTCAGCCGAAGACTTTAGACGAGATCGGCAAGGTCTACGGGGTCACCCGCGAGCGAATCCGCCAGATCGAGTCCAAGACGATGTCGAAGCTGCGACACCCGTCCCGATCGCAGGTTCTGCGCGACTATCTCGACTGAACCTGGCTAAGATCACCCCGAACGCCTTCCCGGATCTCTGGGAGGGCGTTCGCCATTTCTGCAGACTCGCCCGCCACAACTGCAGAGTCGGCTAGGTTGCACGGGTCGGTTTTCCGCGTCCCGGGAGGTTTCTCGTGCCTATGCGTCTCTCACGTCCACACCGGCCGGCTCTGGCCGCGGCCGGAGCACTGCTCGGCGGTCTGCTCGTCGCGGTGCCGATCACGGCGGTTGCCTCCGCGTCGGAGCCCGACTGGAGCGCCTGCCTGGAGGGCACGACCGACCGAGAGGCGGTCTTCGATCGGGCAGCCGAGACCAGCGGGGTGCCGGCCGACGTGCTGCTCGCGGTCTCCTACATGGAGTCGCGCTGGGATGCCCACGGGGAGGCGCCGAGCACGTCCGGCGGCTACGGACCGATGCATCTGACCGACCTGCCGGCCCTGGCGAAGGACACCGAGGCTCATCCCGACCCGCTCGGCAAGGGCGACGGCTCCAACCAGGCCCGCACCACTCGCCAGCGCGAGGAGTCGGTCAGGCTGGGTGAGGTCGAGACGCTGCGTACGGCCAATGACATCACGGGGATCCCGGTCGCCGATCTGCGCGAGGACGCGGTCGCCAACATCTGTGGTGGCGCCGCCGTGCTGGCCGACTACCAGGAGGCTGCCGGCGGGGCGGAGAGCCTCGCGGACTGGACTGCGGCAGTCGGTCGCTACAGCGGAGCCGCCGACGAGGCGACCGCGCTCAAGTTCGCGCGGCAGGTGTTCGCGACGCTGAGCGCGGGGGAGTCGCGTACGACCAACGACGGCCACCGGGTCACCCTGGCCGCGAAGCCGGTCACCGCCAGCGAGGAGGCGATCGGACGGCTCGACCTCGCCGAGGCCGCGACGGCGGGGGCGGGGACGGTCGAGTGCCCGGCGGTGCTCGGATGTGAGTCGCTGCCGGCGCCCTACGAACAGACCGGCGACACGGTGGGCGACTACGGCAACCACGACCTCGGCAGCCGGCCCGAGGAAGGTTCGGTCGACTACATCGTCATCCACGACACCGAGACCTCCTACGACGGCACCGTGAGGCTGGTCCAGGACCCGACCTACCTCGGCTGGCACTACACGCTGCGCTCGGTCGACGGCCACGTCGCGCACCACATCCCCGGCAAGGACGTCGGCTGGCACGCCGGCAACTGGTACGTCAACAGCCACTCGATCGGGCTGGAGCACGAGGGCTACGCCGCCGACGGCGCGTGGTACACGGAAGCCATGTACCAGACCTCGGCCACCCTGGTCCGCTACCTGGCCGCGAGCTACGAGGTCCCGCTGGACCGGGCGCACATCATCGGCCACGACCAGGTCCAGGGCGTCGCGCCGGCCAATGTCGCCGGGATGCACTGGGACCCGGGCCCCTACTGGGACTGGAGCCACTACTTCGACCTGCTGCGGTCGCCGATCAAGCCCGACCGGCACTCACGCAGCGAGATCTGGACGGTCAACCCCGACTTCGACACCAACACCGGCAACGTGATGACCGGCTGCACGGAGGCGGGCGTCCCGTGCCCGAGCGACCGGGGCACCAACTTCGTCAACGTCTATGCCGAGCCCTCCACCGACGCTCCGCTGCTGCCGGACACCGTCGTCGGCGGCTCCGCCAAGGTCTCCAACTGGGGCCCGCGCCTGGCGGCCGGGCAGAAGGTCGTCGTCAACGACCGGACCCGCCCGACGTGGTGGGGGGTCTGGTTCGGCGGCAAGCAGGGCTGGATCCAGAACCCCCGTGACGTACTCCTGCCCTCCGACGGCAAGGTCGTCACGCCGAAGGCCGGCACCACCGCCAAGATCTACGGGACGGCCTATCCCACGGAGGCGAGCGACTACCCCGCCGGCGTGACGCCGCGGACGATCGCGCCGCTGCAGTACACCATCCCCGCAGGTCAGAAGTACGTCCTGGCCGACGCCAGGATCCCGACCGACTACTACAAGGCGAACAACTTCAACTGCGCCACCGTCGACGGCGTCCCCGACTGCATCGTGATCAGCGGCGAGACGACCTACTACCAGATCTGGTTCAACCATCGGATCGCGTACGTCAAGGCCGACGACGTCACGGTGACCGACGGCTGACCCTCGGCCGAGACCGCAGAAACGGCGGCCGAGAATGTGGTTGTGGGCGACGAAATTCGAGCTTCGTCGCCCACAACTACATTCTCGGCTCGCCACAACTGCCGATTCGGCCGGGCGGGGTCGGGGTCAGGTGAGGATGAGCCCGACGACCCAGGTGATGGTGGCGAGGGTGGCGGCGATGGCGTCGATCAGGATGAACAGGCCCATCGCCTTCAGGGCGGTCCAGGTGGAGGTCCAGGCCTCACCCACGTCACCGCCGTGACGGCGGAGCTCGGCGAGGAAGACGCCGATGGGGAAGCCGACGAAGACGCCGACGACGGGGATCACGAAGAAGCCGATGATGGCCAGGATCGCGCCGACGATCTGGGTGGACAGCGGCATCCCGGAGTCCTTGAGGCGCTTGCCGGGGATGGCGTACTTGGTGATCAGCCCGATGGCGATGAAGACGGCTGAGATGCCGAAGATCACCCATCCGGTGGACTCTCCCAGCCAGATGGCCCAGCCGAGGATCGCGCCGGCGACTAGCAGCGCGCCGCCGGGGAGGACAGGGACGATGATGCCGGCGATGCCGAAGGCGATGACCAGCGCGACGAGGACTTCGACGAGACTCACGGAGCGAACCCTAGCCCTGTGATCCCGCAGACATGCCGAAGGCCCGGACCGTCGGGGTCCGGGCCTTCGGGGAGTAGATGGGTGGGGTCAGCTCTTCTCGGTGAGCTTGTGGGTCTCGTCGGTGATCGAGCTCGCGATCTCCTTGAGCTTCTCACCGTGCTCGCGGGCGTGGTGGGCGCAGAACAGCAGTTCGCCGCCGGAGTGGAGCTCCGCACGTACGTAGGCCTGCGCTCCGCACCGGTCGCAACGGTCCTCGGACGTGAGCGGCGAGCTGGTGGCAACGGCAGTGGTCACATCGGCCTCATTTCTGAATCATGATTGCGCCGGGATAACGTACGTGAGTCCAAGAAGATTCCCTGGCCTCTTACCGCGGTCGCACCTCTAATCCTTGCAGTTGTCGCTCCGGGTTGGGGATCCGGGTCGGACCTACCCCGCGGGACATCGCTGTCCGTGACAGACATTCTTACCTGTCGACCGACCATTTCGTGCATCGAAACCCGCAAGTTCCACGTAACGGACCGATCACGACGTACATGTGCCGCCCGATGGCGCATGGCCGGTTGCCGCGTGCCTGCGTGAGACCCGGGCGTGTCGCACGGTAGATTTCATCCGAGCAACACCCCCCACGCAACACCCCCGCGAACAACGCAGTAACGCAGGAGCCGATCATCTCTGACAACACCTACAACGCCGCGCACCTCCTCGTCCTCGAGGGCTTGGAGGCGGTGCGCAAGCGTCCCGGTATGTACATCGGCTCGACCGACACCCGCGGCCTCATGCACTGCCTGTGGGAGATCATCGACAACGGCGTCGACGAGGCGCTGGCCGGAGTCGCCGGCCACGTCGAGGTGACGATGCACCCCGACGGCTCGGTGGAGGTCTACGACGACGGCCGCGGTATCCCGACCGACAAGGAGCCCCGCACCGGGCTGCCCGGCGTCGAGGTGGTCGCGACCAAGCTGCACGCGGGCGGCAAGTTCGGCGGTGGCTCCTACAACGCGACCGGCGGTCTGCACGGTGTCGGCCTCTCGGTCGTCAACGCGCTCTCGAGCCGGATGGACATCGACGTGGACCGCTCGCCGGCCCAGCAGGGGATGTCGTTCCGCCGTGGTGTGCCCGGTGTGTTCGACGGCGACGGCCCGACGGCCGGCTTCACGCCGCAGAGCGGTCTGACCCGCAAGGGCAAGCGGGTCGCCAAGGGCAAGACCGGCACCCGGGTCAGGTTCTGGCCGGACCGGCAGATCTTCACCAAGGACGCCCGCTTCGAGCTCGAGGGGCTGCTCGGCCGGGCCCGGCAGACGAGCTTCATCGTCCCGGGGCTCGAGCTGGTCATCCGCGATCAGTCCGGCACCGGCGCCGAGGGCCCGGTCGAGGAGAAGTTCCGCCACGACGGCGGCATCGCCGAGTTCGTCGACTTCCTGGCCAAGGACGAGCCGGTCAGCGGCGTACTCCGTCTGCAGGGTTCGGACACCTTCACCGAGACCGTGCCGATGCTCGACGACGCGGGCCACATGACCCCGCAGGACGTCGAGCGTGAGCTCGGCGTCGACATCGCGGTGCGGTGGGGCAGCGGCTACGACACCGAGATCCGCTCGTTCGTCAACGTGATCGCCACCCCGAAGGGCGGCACCCACGTCAGCGGTTTCGAGAACGCGCTGACCAAGACGTTCAACGACGCCATGCGCGCTGCCAAGGTGCTCAAGGTCAACGACAAGGACATCGTCAAGGAGGACGTCCTCGAGGGGCTGACCTCGGTGGTGACGGTGCGCCTGGCCGAGCCGCAGTTCGAGGGTCAGACCAAGGAGATCCTCGGCACCCCGGCGGCTCGCAGCGTGGTGCGCAAGGTCGTCGCCGCGGAGATGAAGGCGTTCCTCACCGAGTCCCGCGGAGCCCAGAAGCAGCAGGCCAAGCTGGTGATGGAGAAGGTGTACGCCGCCTCCAAGACCCGGCTCTCGCTGCGCCAGCAGAAGGAGAACCAGCGGCGCAAGAACGCTCTGGAGTCCTCCGCGTTGCCCTCCAAGCTTGCCGACTGCCGCACCACCGACGACCGCGCCGAGCTGTTCATCGTCGAGGGTGACTCCGCGCTCGGCACCGCCAAGGTGGCCCGCAACTCCGAGTTCCAGGCGCTGCTGCCGATCCGCGGCAAGATCCTCAACGTCCAGAAGGCCTCGGTCGGCGACATGCTGAAGAACACCGAGTGCTCCTCGATCATCCAGGTCGTGGGGACGGGCACCGGTCGGGGCTTCGACCTGGACGCGGCGCGCTACGGCAAGATCATCTTCATGGCCGACGCCGACTCCGACGGCGCCCACATCCGTACGCTGCTGGCGACCCTGTTCTTCAAGTACATGCCCGAGCTGATCGCCGCCGGCAAGGTCTACACCGCGGTCCCGCCGCTGCACCGGATCGAGATCTCCAACCCCAAGAAGGGGATGGAGAAGTACATCTACACCTACTCCGACCCGGAGCTGCAGCGGAAGCTCGCCGAGCTGAAGAAGAAGAACGTCAGCTGGAAGGACCCGGTGCAGCGCTATAAGGGTCTGGGTGAGATGGACGCCGACCAGCTGGCCGAGACGACCATGGACCCGCGCCACCGGACGCTGCGCCGGCTGACGCTGGACGACGCCGACGAGGCCGCTGCGGTCTTCGACCTGCTGATGGGCTCCGACGTCGCTCCGCGCAAGGAGTTCATCGTCGCCGGAGGCGGTCAGCTCTCCGAGACCGACCTCGACTTCTAGGCGCCACGGTGGATCAGAAGGCAGCACGGACAGCGGCGACGAAGGCGTTCAAGGCCGGTGGCATGCCGCTGCGCAAAGGCCACCACCGGCTCGGTGACCCGAAGAAGGACGACATCGTCTGGTACGTCGACCTACGCGCCCAGGGTGCCGGACCGAGCGCCCCGCTGAAGTTCGAGATCGGCTGCTGGGTCGCCGCCCTCGGCCACCCGGAGCCCGAGGGCGGTCCGGTCGACTGTCCCTTGCTGCTCGACCGGCCGCTGGGTGCGGCCACACCCACCGAGCTGGCCGACGAGGTCGGCGAGCTGGTCGAGCTCGTCGGTCGCCTCGACTCGGTCAGTGCCCTCGGGGCGGCGCTGACCTCGGGCGAGCTGGGTCGTCCATTGGTCGACCAGTCGCTGCGCACCTTCCTGGAGGAGTAGACACGTCGCTGACCCGCGGGTGTCACAGGTCCGAAATGCGGCTTCCTTAGCGTCAGGCTCGCTGTAGCCGACGTTGAGGAGACGATGATGACCCATGATGGACGCAGAGCTGCCGAGCACTTGGCAGCGGGTCTGGGACGACGGAGGCTCGTGCAGGCGGCGCTGGGCGTCGCCGGTGCCGGTGCGGCAGCGGTCGGTGCTCCGGCCGCGGCTCACGCCCATGGTTCCGCGGCCCCGCGGAAGCCAGGACGTTTCGGCGGCATCCTGCAGCCGGGAGAGGGCCGGATCGCAGGCGACGTCTATCTGCCTTCGGAGCCGGACGACGTGCTGTGGGGCTACGTCCCTTCGGTGCACGCCACGGCGGTGGCGCGGGTGCGGTCCGGGCGTACGGTGACGATCGACTCCATCTCCCACGAGGGCATTCTCGAGGATCAGGGCCGCGACCCGGTCGCGTGGTTCGGTGAGCACGGAGTACGCAGCAAAGACGTGCTCCGCGACGCGGTAGAGGTCGCCGCCTCCTATGACCGTACCCGGCGCAACTTCGACGTCGACGGGCCTCATGTCATCACCGGGCCGGTCTTCGTCGAGGGCGCCGAGCCCGGCGACGTGCTCAAGATCGAGACGCTCGAGGCGGCGCCGCGGGTGCCGTACGGGATCGTCTCCTCGCGTCACGGCAAGGGCGCGCTCGCGCTCACCAAGGACGGAGTTGCGCCCGCGGGGATCACGCTGGACGAGGTGATGCCGCCGGTGGCGACCGACGGTCGCGGTACCGGGGAGCCCACGGCGTACGGAAACGTGTCGGTCTTCGCCGAGCTCCATGGCGACAAGGTGAGGATGGGCGCCGGTAGGTCCCGGGTGAGCTTTCCGGTGAACACCTTCTTCGGAACGATGGGCGTGGCCTACGCCGAGACGACCGAGCTGACCGCTCCGGAGGCGAACTCGATCCCGCCGACGCTCGGCGGCGGCAACATCGACATCAACCTGCTCGGGGTGGGCTCGACGTTCTACCTCCCGGTCAAGGCCGAGGGAGCGCTGTTCTACGTCGGCGACCCGCACATGGCCATGGGCAACGGCGAGGTCGCGCTCACGGCGCTGGAGGGCTCCCTTCGGGGCACGTTCCGGCTGACGGTGTGCAAGCCCGGGTCGGGTGAGGCTCCATCGGTGGCCTACGACTACCCGTTCGCCGAGACGGACAGCGCCTACATCCCGATCGGCCTCTCCGACCCTGACGGGTCGGTCGGCGGCCAGGGTAGCGATCTCGATGTCGCGATGAGGCGAGCGGTCGTCAACGCCCTCGACTTCCTCGAGCACGACATGGGTCTGGACCGGGCGATCGCGTACGCCTACCTCTCCGCCGCCTCTGACTTCGTGGTCTCGCAGGTCGTCGACCGCACGGTCGGGGTGCACGGGATCATCAGCAAGGCCGACATCTCTTGACCGAGGCGTCACAACGCTTCGGCAGTGGGGACGGGTGACCTCGTCGGTCAGCGCTCGGCCAGCAGGGCGAAGAGGTCGCCGACCTCACCCAGGTGGCCGAGCTTGTCGGGGTTGAGGACGTTGTGCATGCGCACGATCCGGCCACCGTCGACGTCGAGCGCGATGACGCCCAGCAGGGCGCCGTCGGCACCGCGGGTGAGCATCGCCGGCTGACCGTTGGCGTAGGAGAGCTCCAGACGTACGCCGAAGCGCTCGCCCTGGCGCATGAGCCCGAGCAGGAAGCGGGCGACGGCGACGGCGCCCAGCATCGGCTTCTGGATGGCAGGAGCCCGGCCACCGCCGTCGGCGACGAACACGACGTCGTCGGCGAGCAGCCGCTCCAGGCCGGCGATGTCGCTCGCTGACAGCGCGGCGACGAACTGCGAGGCGAGCTGGTCGCGGCGCTCGCGGGACGGGTCGAAGCGAGGCGTGCCGTCGGCGATCCGCTTGCGGGCACGGGTGAAGATCTGGCGGCAGTTGGTCGCGCTCTTGTCGACGACGGGCGCGATGTCCTCGTAGTCGTAGCCCAGCACCTCGCGCAGCACGAACACCGCACGCTCGACCGGTGTCAGCGACTCCAGCAGGACCAGGAACGCGGTGCTGACGGTCTCGTCGAGCTCGAAGCGGTGCGCGGGGTCCTCGTCGGAGACCAGGATCGGCTCGGGCAGCCACGGTCCGACGTACTGCTCGCGGCGGTGGCGGGCGGAGCGCAGCGTGTCGATCGCGATCCGGGTGGTGACGGTGGTGGCGTACGCATCGAGGTTCTCGACGTCCCCGGTCACCTGCGTGCTGCGGTGCATCCGCAGGAACGCCTCCTGCACGACGTCCTCCGCCTCGGCGACGCTGCCGAGCATCCGGTAGGCGATCGAGAACATCAGCGGGCGGAGCCCGTCATGGGCGGTTGCGAGGTCCACGATCGCAGGACCTTACGCCAGCTGTCACAGGAGCGCAGGTTGTTTCGTCGGTGGGGGCAACAACGAGGAGAGGACAAGGAAATGCGAATCTTCATCGCAGGCGGAACCGGCGCGGTCGGGATCCGGATGGTGCCGCTGCTGGTGGCTGCCGGGCACGAGGTCTACGGCTCGACCCGCCACGAGACCGGGTGCGAGGCGCTGGCCGGGATGGGCGCGACCGGGATCGTGATGGACCCGCTGAACGCGCAGAGCGTCCACGACGCCGTCGCCAAGGTCGAGCCCGAGGTGATCGTGCACCAGCTCACCGCGCTGGCCGGTCTCACCGGCAACCTGAAGAAGTGGGACCAGGAGTTCGCGATGACCAACCGGTTGCGTACCGAGGGCACCGACCACCTGCTGTCGGCGGCCCGAGCCGCCGGGGTGCGGCGGTTCGTCGCGCAGAGCTTCGGTGGTGGCTGGACCTACGAGCGCACCGGTGGCTGGGTCAAGGACGAGACCACCCCGCTCATCGGCGACCCCGGAAAGGAGGCGCGGAGCAGCCTCGCGGCGATCCGTCACCTGGAGGACGCAGTGACGTCGGCGTCGGACCTCGAGGGGCTGGTGCTGCGCTACGGGAACTTCTATGGCCCCGGCAACGCCGCCTCGCGCGAGGGCGCCATCGGCGAGCTCCTGCGTGCGGGCAAGATGCCGGTGGTCGGCGGCGGTACCGGGGTGTGGTCGTTCGTCCACATCGACGACGTCGGCGCCGCGACCGCCGCGGCGATCGAACGCGGCGCCCCGGGCATCTACAACATCGTCGACGACGAGCCGGCACCGGTGAACCAGTGGATGCCGTTCCTGGCCGAGCAGGTCGGCGGCCGGAACCCGATGCGCCTTCCCGCCTGGCTCGCCCGGCCGCTGATCGGCGAGTTCGGGGTCGCGCTGATGACCTCGGTGCGCGGCTCCTCGAACGCCAAGGCGAAGCGGGAGCTCGGCTGGACGCCGTCCTACGCCACCTGGCGCGAGGGCTTCCGGACCGGGATCGGCTGATCGTGGTTATGGTGGCGCGGTGAAGATGATCGCGTTGCAGGACGAGTGGTGGCCGACGATGACCTGCTTCGGGTGCGGGCCGGCCAACGCCCAGGGGCTCCAGCTGAAGAGCTATCCGCAGCTGGACGGGAGCGTGACCGCGACCTTCCAGCCGTGGCCGCAGCACGACAACGGCGGCGGGTTCCTCAACGGCGGGATCATCGCGACCGTGCTCGACTGCCACAGCGCCGCAGCGGTGCACCAAGAGGCGTTCCTCAACGGCTGGATGCCTGCCGAGGGGGAATCCCTGGCCTACGTCACCGCCGGGATCGACGTACGCTACCGACGGCCGGCACCGCTGCGGGAGCCGGTCACGCTCGTCGCGTCCACGAAGGACGCCAGCGAGGACCAGATCACCTCGCTGGTGCGGCTGGAGTGGGACGGGAAGGTCCGCGCCGAGGGCGAGGCGCTGTGGAAGCGCTGGCGCCCTCGCAGCTGAAATGGGAGACGGCCCCCACCAGGTGAGGGCCGTCCCATCTTCTAGTCGAGAAGCTCGGTCACGGTGCCGGCGGCGACGGTCTGACCGCCTTCGCGGACCGCGAAGCCGAGTCCGACGTTCATCGCGATCGGCTTCTCCAGCTCCACTCCGAGCTCGATCGTGTCGCCGGGCATGACCAGGGCGATCTCACCCAGGTCGATCCCGCCGGGCACGTCCGTGGTCCGGAAGTAGAACTGCGGCCGGTAGTCCGCGGCGAACGGGGTGTGCCGGCCACCCTCGGCGGTGGACAGCGCGTGCAGGTTCGCCCGGAACTTCCGGTGCGGACGTACGCTGCCCGGCAACGCCACCACCTGGCCGCGACGGACCTCGTCGCGCTTGACGCCACGCAGCAGCACCGCTGCGTTGTCGCCCGCGTCCGCGGACTCCAGCGACTTGCCGAACGTCTCGAGGCCGATCGCCGTGCTGGTGAGCGTCGCGCCGAGGCCCACGACCTCGACCGCGTCGCCGACCTTCAGCGACCCGCGCTCGACGGCACCGGTGACCACCGTCCCGCGACCGGTGATGGTGACGACGTTCTCGATGGGCATCAGGAACGGCTCACCGAGCTCGCGCTCCGGCACCGGCACGTAGCCGTCGACCGCGTCCAGCAGGTCACCGATCGCGGCCGTCCACTCCGGGTCGCCCTCCAGCGCCTTCAGTCCGGAGACCCGGACGACAGGTACGTCCTCGCCGGGGAACCCGTACTCGGAGAGGAGGTCACGGACCTCCAGCTCGACCAGGTCGAGCAGCTCGGGGTCGTCGACGGTGTCGGCCTTGTTGAGCGCGACCACGAGGTACGGCACACCCACCCGGCGCGCGAGCAGCACGTGCTCACGCGTCTGCGGCATGGCGCCGTCCTGCGCGGAGACGACCAGGATGGCGGCGTCCACCTGGGCGGCGCCGGTGATCATGTTCTTCACGTAGTCGGCGTGCCCAGGCATGTCGACGTGCGCGTAGTGCCGGGTCGCGGTCTCGTATTCGACGTGCGAGATGTTGATCGTGATCCCGCGCTGCAGCTCCTCCGGAGCACGGTCGATGCCGTCGAAGGCGATGAAGCGGTTCACGCTCGGGTCGCGCTCCGCGAGCACCTTGGTGATCGCGGCGGTCAGGGTGGTCTTGCCGTGGTCGACGTGACCCATCGTCCCGATGTTGAGGTGCGGCTTGGTCCGCACGAACTGGCCCTTGGCCATGAGTGTTCCTTTGTCTGATCAATTGGTTTCGGGGTGAGCCAGGACCCTCCGGCAAGCCCTCACAGCGCTGTCACCGCGGTGAGGGGGCCGGTGCGGGCCACCCTCCTCCGCGGGTCCTGCGAGGCAGGAGGAGGGTCAGCTTCGAGCGCCGGTGCAATCGACTGACGGAGCCCACGTGGGAGCGCCCGTCAGGCTCTTGCCTGACAGGTCGAACTCGGAAACCACGCGGAACATGCGGATCACGATAGGCATCAACGTCGGCCGCGGCAAAGTAATTCCTGTCGGCCGAGTCGGCGCGAACTGACGTGATTCATCGCCGAGTCGGCGCGTCATGACGCGCCGACTCGACGGGGTTTGTTGTCAGGATGAGCCGACTCGGCGCGGGGCTAGGCGAACCACGACCGACTTCGAGGTCGGGGTGCGGCTGCCGTCGGCGTAGGAGTCGAGCGGGATGAGGACGTTCGTCTCGGGGAAGTACGCCGCGGTCGAGCCTCGAGGGGTGGCGTAGGCGACGACGCGGAAGCCCTCGGCGCGGCGCTCGCCGTCGGTCCAGACCGAGACGATGTCGACGGTGTCGCCGTCGGCGATGCCGAGCTCGCGGAGGTCCTCGGGGTTGACGAAGACGACGTGGCGCCCGCCCTTGATGCCTCGGTAGCGGTCGTTGTAGCCGTAGACCGTGGTGTTGAACTGGTCGTGGGAGCGCAGCGTCTGCAGCAGCAGGTGGCCCGGGGGAGCCGAGACCGCGGTCAGCGGATTGGCGGTGACCCGGGCTCGTCCGGTCGCGGTGTCGAAGGTGCGCGAGTCGCGCGGGCCGTTCGGAAGCGCGAAGCCTCCGGGCGACTTCAGCCGTGTCTCGAAGTCCTCGAACCCGGGGACCACCGCGGAGATGTGCCAGCGGATCCGGGAGTAGTCCACGCCCATCGTGGCCCAGTCGATGCCCTGGGCCGAGCCGAACAGCGCCTCGCCGATGGCGCAGACGATGCCGACCTCGCTGCGCAGCTCCTTGGAGCCCGGAAGCAGGCGGCCGCGGGAGGCGTGGACCATGCCCATCGAGTCCTCGACGGTGACGTACTGCTCGCGGCCGCCGGTCTCGTCGCGCTCGGTGCGGCCCAAACAAGGGAGGATCAGGCCCTCGCGGCCGTGGTGGAGGTGGCTGCGGTTGAGCTTGGTCGAGACCTGGACGGTGAGGCCGACGTTGGCCAGGGCCGCCGTGGTGACGGCGGTGTCGGGGGTCGCGGCGGCGAAGTTGCCGCCCAGGGCGAGGAAGACGTCGACGGCGCCGTCGCGCATCGCCTCGATGGCGGCGACGACGTCGAAACCGTCCTCGCGCGGCGGCGTGATGCCGAACTCGTCACCGATCGCGTCCAGGAACCGCGCCGGCGGCTTCTCCCAGATGCCCATGGTGCGGTCGCCCTGCACGTTGGAGTGGCCACGGACCGGGCAGGCGCCCGCGCCGGGCTTGCCGATGTTGCCCCGCAGCAGCAGGAACGAGGCGATCTCGCGGATCGTGGCAACCGAGTTCTTGTGCTGCGTCAGGCCCATCGCCCAGCACACGATGACGCGCTCGCGGGACTCGACCAGGTCGGTGAGGGACTCGATCTCCTCCCGTGAGATGCCGCTGAGCCGGGTGATCTCGTCCCACTCCATCGCCGCCCAGGCCTGCGCCGCGACCTCGAACCCGTCGGTGTGCTCCTCGAGGAACGGGTGCGCGACGGCGTCGCGCTCGACGAGCAGCTTGTTGATCCCGGCGAACAGCGCGAGGTCGCCGTTGACCTGCACGGGCACGTGGACGTCGGCGAGCTGGGTGCCGACGCCGCTGACGCCACGTACGGTCTGGGGGTTGCGGAACCGCCCCATCCCGGCCTCGCGCAGCGGGTTGATCGAGACGATCTTGGCGCCGTTCTCCTTGGCGGACTCCAGCGCGGTCAGCATCCGTGGGTGGTTGGTGCCGGGGTTCTGGCCGACCACGAAGATCAGGTCGGAGTGTTCGGCGAGGTCGTCGTAGGTGACCGTGCCCTTGCCGATGCCGATCACCTCGCCGAGCGCGGTGCCGCTGGACTCGTGGCACATGTTGGAGCAGTCGGGCAGGTTGTTGGTGCCGAGCTGGCGGGCGAGCAGCTGGTAGACGAACGCGGCCTCGTTGGACGCGCGGCCCGACGTGTAGAAGACCGAACGGTCGGGGTCGGCCGCGCGCATGCGATCGGCGATCAGCGAGATCGCCTCGGACCAGGTGATGGGGGAGTAGTGGGTCTCGCCGGGGGCGATGTACATCGGCTCGGTCAGCCGGCCCTGCGACTCCAGCCAGTGGTCGTCGCGCTCGTTGAGCGAGGAGACCGAGTTGGCCGCGAAGAAGTCGCGGCCGACCCGCTTGCGGGTCGCCTCCCACGCCACCGCCTTGGCGCCGTTCTCGCAGAACTCGGCCGCCTTGCGGTGGTCGGGGTCCGGCCAGGCGCACGAGGGACAGTCGAAGCCGCCGACCTGGTTGACCTGGAGCAGCGTCTGCAGGCTGCGCCTGGGGCCCATCTCGCGCAGCGCGTACTCCATCGAGTGGGCCACCCCGGGAATCCCCACCGCGGCCGTCTCCGGCTCGTGGACGCGGAGGGTGGGTTCGGGCAGGTCTGTGGTGTGCTCGGTGCTCACCCGAAGCACACTACTCCGAGGCGATGGCCTTGAGGACGTCTTCCCTTCCTGCGCGGATGGCGGGTAGGAGCGCGGCCAGGACGCCGACGACGACGGCGATCGCCAAGAAGACGGCCAGCTGGTCGAGCGGCACCCACAGGCTGGTGAGGTCCTCGCGCAGCGCGTCGCGCAGCAGCACCCCGAAGAGCACCCCGAGGACGAGCCCGAGGACCGCGCCGAGGACCGCGATCGTCACCGACTCCAGGGTGATCATCCGGCGCAGCTGGCCCCGGGAGAGGCCGATGGCGCGCAGCAGCCCGATCTCGCGGGTGCGCTCGATCACGCTGAGGCCGAGGGTGTTGACGATGCCGATCACGGCGATCACGATCGCCAGCGCGAGCAGGCCGTAGATCATGTAGAGCAGCTGGTTGACCTGCCCCTTGATCGACTCGGCGAACTCGTCCTTGTCCTGCACCGCGACCACCGGGCGATCCTCGACGAGCTTGTCGAGACGCTCGTGGACGACGGCGGGGTCGGCTCCGCGGGCGAGCATGATGCTCAGCGAGGCGTCCTCGCGCGGCACCTTGGCCGTGACGAGGTCCTCGATGCGCATCGTGATGTCGCCGGTGACCTGGGTGCGGGCGATGATCCCGCTGATCTGCGGGTGCTGCTGGCGGCCGCTGACAAAGGTGAGGTCGATGCGGTCGCCGAGGCGCCAGTCGTGCTCCTTCGCGGCCTCGTCGGTGACCAGCACCTGGCCGGGCTTGAGGTCCTCGCTGCCCTCGAGCACGTCCAGGTCGTAGACCTGCGACAGGTGCTCGTCGACGCCGAAGAGGAACGCGACCTCGTTCTTCTTCGGGTTCTGCAGGTCCACCTCGCCGACGACGGCTTGGGCTATCTGCGAACGCGAGACGGTGGCCACGCCCTCGACCTTCTCCATCTCGTCGCCGATCGAGGTCGGGAACGGGGTGAAGGTCGGGCTCTGCACGACCAGGTCGGGCTTGAACTGCTCCTCGACCACGTCCGATATCGAGGCGTTCATCGAGGCGGCGAGCACGCCGATCAGCGAGACCAGCGCCAGCCCGATCATCAGCGCCGACGCGGTGGCGCCGGTGCGCCGTGGGTCGCGCATCGCGTTCTGGCCGGCCAGCTTGCCGGTCATCCCGAAGAGCGCCCCCGAGACCGTACGCAGCGCCGCCAGGACCGGGCGGCCGAGGAACGCGCTGATCCAGGCGACCGAGAGGATCGAGATCCCGGCCCCGACACCCACCCACAGCGCTGGGCTCGTCGGCACGTCGAACCCGCCGGGAAGACTGATCTCCGGAACCCCGATCCGTGGCACCGCGGCGATCGCGAGCCCGGCGGCCAGCAGGACGAGCCCCACCGACGTACGCAGGATGGTGGATCTGGCCGGAGGCTGGGTGTCCTCGCGCATCGCCGCCACCGGCGGGACCTTCCCGGCCCGGCGGGAGGGGAGCAGCGCCGCGGCGAGGGTGACGAGGACGCCCACGGCGTAGGAGATCCAGATGGTGCGCGGGGTGAGGACGAGGACGTCGGAGGCGATCTCCAGACCGGCCTGACGGAAGGCGGCGGCCAGGGCATGGGCGAGCCCCCAGCCGGCGAGGACGCCGATGGTGGCCGCGACCAGCGACATCACCAGCGCCTCGAAGAGCACCGAGGTGGTGACCTGGCGGCGAGAGGCGCCCAGAGCGCGCAGCAGCGCCAGCTGGCGGGAGCGCTGCGCGATCAGGATCGAGAAGGTGTTGACGATGATGAAGGCGCCGACGATGACCGCGATCACCGCGAAGACGATCAGGAAGACCGAGATCACGTCGAGGAACTCACCGATCGCGTCCTCGGACTCCTCGACCATCTTGTCGCCGGTGACGGCCTCGAAACCCTTCGGTACCACCGTGTTCGCCGCCGCGACGAGCTCCTTCTGGCTGACTCCGGGGGCGGCGGTCAACGAGATCCCGGAGTAGACGTCCTTGCCTTCGGTGAACAGGCTCTGGGCGCCGGCGGTGCTGAAGATCAGCAGCTGCGCGCCGGCCGTGCCACCGCCGTTGAAGGAGGCGGTACCGGTGAGGGTGACCTTGCGGCGGGTCTCGCCCTGGGGCGCGATCAGGGTGACGGAGTCGCCCACCCGGTAGCCGGCCTTCTCCGCGGTCGCCTCGTCGAGGACGAGCTCCTTCTCCCCGGTCGGCCAGCTTCCCTCGATGAGCTCGAGCGACGGCTCGCCGAGCAGGTTGGGGGTTCCGGTGTGGTTGAAGGCCAGCGTCGGCGCACCCGAGCTGCTGACCAGCTTGTCGTCGGTGTCGAGCACATAGAGCCCCGCACCCTGGACCACCCCGTCGGCGCGAGCGACCTCCGGCAGCGTACGCAGCCTCTCGATGGCCTCCGGCTCCAGCGTGGCCGCGCCGCCGGCTCCGGGACGGCTGGCCTCGGCCGAGCTGGCGCTGTTGGTCGGGCGTACCTGGCCGTCGGGCGTGGAGCCGTTGATGATTCCGGAGAAGGTGCGGTCGAGCCCGTGCGAGAAGGTGAGTACGCCGGCCAGGAACGCCACCCCCAGGACGATCGCGAGCGTCGACATGAGCAGGCGCACCTTGTGCGCGGCGAGGTTGCGCAGCGTCAGCCGGAGCACGCCGCCACCCCCGTTGCGCAAGCGCCAGAGTTAGGACGTGGCGGCGTGCCGATCGTTGGGTTCACTCGCTGACGCTCGTCCACTTTTCAGGCACCGTCACCGATCGGAGCCAGGCCCATCGCCCGAGCCTGCAGGTCGGCCATGTGGGCCAGGATCTCCTCGCGGCTCGGCTTGGCCAGCTCGTCGACGATCCGGCCGTCGGCCAGGAAGATCACCCGGTCGCAGTAGGAGGCGGCCACCGGGTCGTGGGAGACCATGACGATGGTCTGGCCCAGGTCGTCGACGCTGTGGCGCAGGAAGTCGAGCACCTGGGCGGCCGAGGTGGAGTCGAGGTTGCCGGTCGGCTCGTCGGCGAAGACGATGTCGGGCTTGGAGACCAACGCCCGGGCACAGGCGACCCGCTGCTGCTGACCGCCGGAGAGCTCGCTCGGCTTGTGCGAGAGCCGAGGCCGCAGGCCGACCGTGTCGATGACCTGGTCGAACCACCCCGGGTCCGGCTTCTTCCGGGCCAGGGAGAGCGGCAGCAGGATGTTCTCCTGCGCGGTCAGCGTCGGCACCAGGTTGAACGCCTGGAAGACGAACCCGATCTTGTCGCGCCGCAGCGACGTCAGGCGGCGGTCGCGCAGCTTGCCGAGCTTGCGGCCGCCGACGATCACCTCGCCCGTCGTGGGTTTGTCGAGCGCGGCCAGGCAGTGCATCAGCGTCGACTTGCCCGAGCCCGAGGGGCCCATGATGGCGGTGAACTGACCCGCGTAGAGGTCCACGCTCACGCCGTCGAGCGCGCGGACCTCCGCGGCGCCCTTGCCGTAGGTCTTGTGCAGGTCGATCGCCTGGGCGGCGATCTCGCGCTGTGCCGGGTCTGTGAGGCTCACGCCTCAACTCTTGCCTATGGGTGGTTGGGGCGCATGGCATTTCGGGCGTGGATCTCGACCCGCTTCGCGGGTTCGCTCGATCTCCTCGCGTTCCGACCCTGCTCGCTTCGCTCGCAGGGTCGCAGGCTCGGACTCAGATCTTCTGGTTGAGCAGACCCGTGTCGACGTCGTAGATGAACCCGCCGACCTTGACGTCCTCGGGGACGAACGGGTGCGAGCGGACCTTGGCGACGTCCTCGGCGAGCGCGCGGACCTGGTCGTCGACGACGACGGTCAGGTCGAGCCAGGAGGCGTCCTGGCCGGCCGACTCGGCGAGCTTGGCGCGCAGCTCGGCCTCGGAGTTGGAGGCGACCGCACAGCGGGTGTGGGGCACGACCAGGATGCGCTTGACGTTGAGGAGATGCACGCCGAGCACCAGCGCCTCCATCGCCTGCGGGGTCACCCGGCCGCCGGGGTTGCGGAAGATCTTGGCGTCGCCGAGGCTCAGGCCAAGCAGGGCGAGCGGCTCGATGCGCGAGTCCATGCAGGTCACGATGGCGACCCCGGCGTGGGCGACGCCGTCGAAGCCTCCGTCGTCGAACTTCTCGGCATAGTCGCGGTTCGCAGCAAGCAGGTCATCGAAATCGGCCATGACGCCAAGGTATCCGATATCGCGACGACGACCTCGACCTGTGTCAGATAGCGTGCGCGATGTGATCGATGCCCTACTCGAGCCCAGCGACCTGCCCCACCGTCTGCCGCGTTTCGCGGACATCTCGATCGAGGACTACGGCCCGGCGATCGAGCAGGGGATGGCCGAGCAGCTGGCGGCGCTGGCCGCGATCACCTCCTCGACCGAGGAGCCCACCTTCGAGAACACCCTGGTCGCCCTGGAGCGGTCCGGCGAGCGGCTGGACCGCGTCCTGCGGGTCTTCTTCTCGCTGCTCTCCGCGGACTCCGACGACGATCTGGACGAGCTCGATGCTGCGTACGCTCCGCGGTTGGCGGCCCACCACGACGCGCTGCTCCTCGACGACACCCTCTTCGCCCGGGTGAACGCGGTCTACGAGAAGAGGGAGGACCTCGAGGGGGAGGACCGCTATCTGGTCGAGCGCTACCACCGCGACTTCGTCCTCGCCGGCGCCGCGCTGGGCGCGGAGCAGAAGGCGCGTCTGCGCGAGCTCAACCAGGAGATCTCCGGCCTGGAGGCGGCCTTCGGGCAGGCGGCGCAGGCCGACTCCAACGACCTCGCCGTGGTCGTCGACACCGTCGAGGAGCTCGCCGGGCTGACGCCGGGCGAGATCTCCGCGGCCGCGGCGGCCGCCGAGGGCCGGGGGCTGGCGGGCAAGTTCCTGATCACGCTGACCCTGTTCACTGCCCACCCCTACCTGTCGGTGCTGGAGAACCGAGAGCTTCGCCGGCGGCTGTTCGAGGCGCAGCTCGCCCGCGGCTCGCGCGGCAACGCCAACGACACCCGCGGCATCGCACTCGACGCGCTGCGGCTGCGGGCCGAGAAGGCACAGCTGCTCGGGTTCGACAGCTACGCCGGTCTGGTGACCGCCGACAACACCGCCGGCACGCCGAAGGCCGTACGCGACATGCTGGAGCGGCTGGCCGCGCCGGCGGCTCGCAACGCCCGCGCCGAGCAGACCGCGCTCGAGGCCTCCGCCGGGACCAGCATCGAAGCCTGGGACTGGCCCTACTACGCGGAGAAGGTCCGGGTCTCGGAGTACGACGTCGACCTGGCCGTCCTGCGGCCGTGGTTCGAGGCCGACCGGGTGCTGCGCGACGGAGTCTTCTTCGCTGCCGGCCGGCTCTACGGGCTGAGCTTCGAGGAGCGCCCCGACCTGCAGGGCTACCACCCCGAGGTACGCGTCTTCGAGGTCTCCCGCGACGGCGAGCCGATCGGGCTCTTCCTGCTCGACCTCTACACCCGGGACTCGAAGAAGGGTGGTGCCTGGATGAACTCCTACGTCACCGCCAACACGCTGCTGGGCGAGCCGTCGGCGATCGTGACCAACAACCTCAACGTGCCCAAGCCGGCGCCGGGGGAGCCGACCCTGCTCACCTTCGACCAGGTCAACACGCTCTTCCACGAGTTCGGGCATGCGCTGCACGGGCTGCTGGCCCGGGCGACGTACCCGCGGTTCGCGGCGACCTCGGTCTACCGCGACTTCGTCGAATACCCCTCCCAGGTCAACGAGATGTGGATGCTCTGGCCCGAGGTGCTCGCCAACTACGCGGTGCATCACGAGACCGGTGAGCCGATCCCGGCCGACGTGCTCGGCAAGCTCGAGGCCTCCGCCACGTTCAACGAGGGGTTCGCGACCTCCGAGTACCTCGCCGCCACCTTGATCGATCTGGCGTGGCACGAGCTCGGTCCGGCCGATGTGCCGACCTCGCCCGAGGCGGTCGAGGAGTTCGAGGCGGCCACGCTCGCGGCGGTCGGCCTGGACAACCCGGCGGTGCGGGCGCGTTACTACACGGCGTACTTCAAGCACATCTTCGGCGGCTACGCCTCGGCCTACTACTCCTACATCTGGTCCGAGGTGCTCGACGCCGACACGGTCGCGTGGTTCAAGGAGAACGGCGGCCTGACCAGGGAGAACGGCGAGACGTACGTACGCTATGTGATCGGCATCGGCGGCACCCGGGATCCGCTGGAGTCCTATGCGGAGTGGCGCGGTCGACCGGCCCCGATCGCTCCGCTGCTGGAGCGCCGGGGCCTGGCCTGAGCCTCAACGGTCCCGAGGGTCCGCAGGGCCGGCCCAGCTGGACTGCGGGTCGCTGGCGGGGAAGGTCTCTTCCTCGGTCTCGTCCTGCGGGTCGTAGTCGGAGGCCGCTTCCTTGACGAACTCCGGGGTCGGGGCAGGGATGGTGCCTTCGGCGTTCTCGTCCGCGCCGGTCACGTCGTCATCCCGGGTGTTGTTGTTTTCCATGGTTCCACTCCCATCTGAGGACTTCGGTGCTGTCGTCGATGCCGTTCGGCATCCACTGTGCCACGTCACGTTCGGCTCAGTGCGTCCTTGACCCGGTCGACGATGGAGTGGAACGGCATGGTGGCCAGCTGCTGGGCACGGATCCGGTGGAGCCCTCGTGAGGGCTTCGGTCACGTGGGACATGGGTTGCTCCCGTCTCAGAGATCTGTGTGGACCCCTGGTACCCGGGGTGTGTCATCCCCGTACACCTGTCCAACCGACCACCGATCTGAGAAGGTTCAAGCATGATGAGGGTGGGGGTGTTGCAGGTAGCGGTGGTCAGCCCACAGGAGGTTGTCATGCGCGGGCTCACGACGATGCTCGCCGACTATCCGGACCGCCTGGTCGTGACCGCTCTTCCGTCCGTACGCAGCCGGGCATCCGGTGTCGACGTGATCCTCTACGACACCCTCGGACTGCACCTGACCGACGGGTCCGATCTCAAGCACCTGCTGCACGAGACCGACGCCAAGGTGCTGATCTTCAGCCGTGACATGCGCCCCGACCTTCGGGCCAAGGCCTACTCGCTCGGGGCGAAGGCCTGGGTCTCGATGAGCGTGCACGCCGGAGAGCTCGTACGCAGCATCGAGCTCACCGCCGCGGGCGAGCCGATCGGCGAGCAGCAGGACCGGTTGGGGACGGTCGCCGGGCTCACCACCCGGGAGGTCGAGGTGATCGCGCTGATCGCCCAAGGGCTCTCCAACAACGAGATCGCCGCCAAGCTCGTCGTGAGCGTCAACACGCTCAAGAGCCACATCCGGCAGGCCTACCGCAAGCTCGAGGTCACCACCCGCAGCCAGGCGGTCAGCTGGGCGATCACGCACGGATTCGCGCCGCCCGACGAGAATTCCGTGGAGTCGGGCGCATCGGTCGGCGCCCGGATGGTTACCGATGCCGTATCGACAGAGCAGTCTGGGTGACTTCCGTCTGCCACGGCAGCGGGCTGACACCACGATGCGCGCTGTCGGTGCCGCGGTCTCGGCAACGGACCCGGGACCGCGGTTCTAACCCTCAGGGGTGAGCGTGCCGGTGCTGTTGGGGGTTGAGCTCACCCCTGGGGGCCAATTCTTCTCTGAGACGGAGCTTCTGACCGGTTCGTTCGGCAGACTCGGGTCATGGACACGACACAGGACCCAGCAGCCGTTCAGGTGCCGCTGCAACGGCAGGAGGAGCTGGTTGTACGCCACCTCCCGGTGGCGCGCTCCCTGGCCGCCCGCTACGCGGGCCGCGGCATCGAGATCGACGACCTTCGCCAGGCCGCGAGAATGGGCCTGGTGAAGGCCGCGCGCCGCTACGACCCCTCGCAGGGCGAGTTCCTGAGCTATGCCGTCCCGATGGCCAACGGCGAGATGCGTCACTGCTTCCGTGACCTGGCCCGCGGCGTGCGTACGCAGCACCTCGACGACGACACCCAGGGGCCGCTCGCCGAGCAGCTGGGTGCGCCCGACCCGGGCTTCGAGCACGCAGAGGCGCGGGTGATGGTCGAGGAGGCGATCGACCGGCTCGACGAGGCAGACCGGACGATCGTGCGACTGCGCTTCGTCGACGGCCTCAGCCAGGCCGAGATCGGTGAGCGGATAGGCGCCACGCAGGCCCAGGTCTCCCGCGCCCTCGCCCGGATCATCCGCCGGATGCGCGTGGTCGTTGCCGCGTAGGCCGGAGGCGTTCTGGGTACCGCAGAGACCATGAGCACCCAAGTTGTCATCTTCAGTGTGATCGGGTTGGTCGTCGTCATGGTCGGTATCGCGGCTTGGGCGCTCGACGCCCGCCGCAACAAGCACGTGGCCGAGGACGATGAACGTCTCGACCAGCCGAGAAGGGAGAGTTGAGATGCCGCAGCGCGCCTGGAGCAAGAAGCGAGAACGACAGTACGAGCACATCAAGGAAGGCCTGCTCGAGCGCGGTGAGAACGAGGACACCGCCGAGGAGATCGCGGCTCGTACGGTGAACAAGGAGCGCGCCCGCGGGGGAGAGTCCCGCGAACGCAGCCGCACCTCGACCAACGACATCTCCTCAGGCCGCCGCGGTGGCTTGCGCAGTCACCGCGGCCCGGGCGGGCGTACCAGGGCCCAGCTGTACGAAGAGGCCAAGGACAAGGGCGTCAAGGGGCGTTCGAAGATGAACAAGGCCGAGCTCGAGAAGGCCGTGGGGCGCTAGTTCCCACCTGGCTCCCCGTGGGGGAGTGGGCCGCCGACCCCGTCAAGGACAGGGTCGGCGGCACATTTTGTCTGCGGAATCAGGGGTGAGGTCGAGAGACGTACGCGGTCGAGGTGCGATCGACGACGTCGTCGCCGGTCTCCGGGGGCTGCGTGGTGACGGCGCGGTGGTCGCCGGCCCGTGCGAACGGGAGGGCCTGGGACATCATGCCGATCCGCTCACGGGCCAGGCCAACGGTCATGCCGGCACCGCCGCGTACCTTCTCCAGGGTCTCGCGGGGGTAGCGGCCGACGAGGTAGCCGGCCACCCCACCCAGCGCGAAGGTGAAGAGGTTCCGTTTGGTCCTCACTTCTTCTTGCCTCCCTTGATCCGTCGCAGCACGGCATCGGTGCCCTTCTTGCGGATGACGGTGGTGGCGACGGCCATCACGATCGGGACCGCGAACGCGGCGATAGCCGCGATCCGCTTGCCCCAGGACGACTCCTGCCACGTGGTCTTGGGCGTCGTGCCGTTCCACAGCGAGCGCTGGGCGGTGTCGGTGCGTTCGCCGGTGATCGTTGAGTACGTCATGCCAGATCTCCTTGTGTCGGGGTCGGCTCTTCTCGTCCCGTACCCGTCGAGGGTGCAGGTCATGCGGCGATTCCTACGCCTTCGAGCTGCCCACGCAGCTCATCGATGACCCGGGTCAGGATCCGGGAGACCTGGGTCTGGGTGACTCCGATGGCCTCGCCGATCTCAGCCTGGCTACGGTCCTCGACGAAGCGCAGCCTCACCACGATCTGATCGCGCGGGCACAGGGACTCGATCGCCTGCTCCAGTGCCAGTCGGGTCTCGCAGTCGGCCATCCCGCCGTCGGTGCCGGGCAGCATGTCGCCGATGGTCGCCGCGGCCGAGGACGGGGCCTCGCCGGGGCGCAGCGGGGCGTCCAGCGAGGAGGGGGTGAAGCAGCCACGGGCATCGAGCGCCTCGCGTACCTTCTGCTCCGGCACCTGGGCGATCTCGGCCAGCTCGGAGGTGGGCAGGGTGCCTCGCTCCGACCCGATCCGCAGCAGTGTGCTCTGCAGCTCCTGGATGGGGCGCGGCGGCCGCACCGTCCAGCCGTGGTCGCGGAACCAGCGCTTCACCTCACCGCGGATCGTCGGCACCGCATAGGTGAGGAAATCATCGGCGCGATCGGGATGGAAGCTCTTCGCGGCCCGGACCAAGGCGGTGTACGCCACCTGCTCGAGGTCCGCACGGGGGATGCCTCGGCCGGTGTAGCGGTGCGCGATCGAGCGGGCGACCGCGGCGTTGAGCAAAATCACCTCCTCGAGGATCCGGTCCTGCTCCTCTCCTTCGGCACTGTGTGCCTTCGCCAACAGCTCCGAGGTCAGACGCTGTCGCTCGGCTCGGGGTAGGTCTGTCTCGAAAGTTGTCGTCGTCATGTGTAGGTAGTGCCGGTCTCGACCGCCTTCCAACGGCTCCAGAGCGAACTTCACCCCTGCGGGTGTGCGACTTCGTAGCCGCAACCACCCCTTCGGGTGAATGTCAGAAGAGTTTTGTCCGGCGATTCCGCATCCTGGCGGGCCCTTCCGGGCACCGAGAGGGAATGAGAATCCTGATCTGGCACGTGCGCGCGGCCTGGACGACGGCGTTCGTGCACGGTCGCCATGACTACCTCCTCCCGACCACTGCGGACCGGGGCCCCGACGGGCGAGGACGCGCCCGCACCTGCGAGTGGCCCGCGGCAGCGCGCGAGGTCTCTCCCGAGGCCCTGGCGGACGAGGAGGTCGACGTCGTTCTCCTGCAGCGGCCGCACGAGGTCGAGCTGGCCGAGAAGTGGCTCGGCGGCCGCCGTCCGGGGCGTGACGTACCCGCGGTCTACCTGGAGCACGACACCCCGGCCGGTGCTGTCCCTGAGACTCGCCACCCGATGGCGGACGACGATGTCCTGATCGTGCACGTCACCGGCTTCAACGACCTTCTCTGGGATTGCTCCGGCTCCCCGACCACCGTGATCGAGCACGGCATCCTCGACCCGGGTCGCCGCTACACCGGTGACATCGAGCGTGCCGGGATGGTCGTCAACGATCCGGTACGCCGCGGCCGCTCGGTCGGCGCCGACCTGATCCCGCCGCTGGCCGAGGGCGTCGGCGCCGACGTCTTCGGCATGCGCGTCGGGCACCTGCCCGCGTACCGGGGCCTACGGACGTACGAGAACCTGCCGCAGCCCGACCTGCACGACCACCTCCCGCGACGCCGGGTCTATGTCCACCTCAACCGCTGGACCTCGCTCGACCTCTCGCTGATCGAGGCGATGCATCTCGGTATGCCGGTGGTCGCGCTGGCGACCGCCGAGACTCCGCTCGCGGTGCCGCACGAGGCCGGTTACGTCACCACCCGACGCGACGAGATCGTCCCGGCCGTACGCCATCTGATGAAGGATCCCGACGTCGCCGAGGAGGCCGGGCTGATCGGGCGCCGGCACGCGAGAAGACGCTACGGCCTGGACCGGTTCCTCGATGAGTGGGATGACGTGCTCCGCACGGTCGTCGCGGGGACCGCACCGTGATCTCGGACGATCCCGGACGAGCTCAGCGCATCTCGGAGGTTTGAACCGGCGCCTGATGGGTACCGAGTGCAGGAACAACTACACACACCGAGGTGAGATCCATATGGCATTACTTCTCTGGCTGATCGCGGCAGTCCTGGTCATCGGCGGCATCCTGGCGCTGATTCGAGGCCAAATCCTGTGGGGAGCAGTCCTCATCGTGGTCGGCCTGCTGGTCGGCCCCGGTGGGGTGAGCATCTTCACCTAGACACCATGCGGCCCGGGCCTTCGAGGCCCGGGCCGCATGGCGTCCGGGTCGAAGTCCGGTACGAAGCGAAGGAAGGGAACGAACCATGGGTAAGTGCGCCACGTGCGGCAACGACTACGACGAGAGCTTCGAGGTGACGACGGCCTCGGGCGAGCATCATGTCTTCGACTCGATCGAGTGCGCCGTGTCGGTGATCGCGCCCGTGTGCGTCAACTGCGGCAGCCGCATCCTCGGGCACGGGGTGCAGAACGAGGAGCACATGTTCTGCTGTGCCCACTGTGCTCACTCGTTCGGCGTGACGGGCGTGCGCGACCGGGTCACCAGCGGCTCCTGAGCGCGTACGCCCCGGCCGGATCGCTCAGCTGCGCTCGGCGAATCGCAGAGCGCTGTGGTGCTCGTGGGCCAGCCGGCGCAGGCAGAGCAGGAACTCCCCGAGAACCACCTGACCCAGGACCATCTGCTCCATCATCGCCTCGCGGTCCTGGGTGTCGTCGATCTGAGCGAGCTCGTAGCCGGCGATCGCGTCCACGAGGGGGAGGTAGGTCGCCGCCCCCTCGGGGTCGGTGGGGAGTCCGCTGTCGAGGATGACCTTGATGATGCCGGCCAGGTGGTTCCGCTCGGGGGCGTCCGGCCGCACGTTCGTCCACCCCGCCTGGTCGACGATCTGGTCGGCGAGGTGTCGGGTGTGGTCGTCGCGGACTCCGGGGATGGTCGTCTCGGTGCGGAGCGCGTCGCAGGCCTCGCCGAACATGTCGTGCACCGACGCGCTCCGGTCCTGGGTCGCGTCGACGAGCGCCTTGAGCGCTCCGACGGGGACGGCGCCGACATCGCGCAGGACGCGGAGCAGGCGCAGGCGGCGTACGTGCTGGTCGTCGTAGTCGGCCAGGCGCTCGGAGAGCTTTCTGCCGGGGGAGAGGAGGCCCTCGCGGACGTAGTACTTGATGGTCGCGACGCTCACGCCGGTCGAGTCGGCGAGCTCGGAGATCCGCATCGTTCCTCCGTGGACTGGTTGACAGCAGTGCTGGATAGGAGCACTATCCTATCCTAGATACTATCGCTATCCAGTTAGGGGGACGGGAATGTCGAAGATCGCCCGGGCCTATCGGGAGGCCCCGAAGAACGTGCCGGACGGCGTCACGCCCGGGCACAGCGTCGCCGATGTCGGAACGGACGAGGTCGTCGTGTTCCTGATCGGTATGCACATCCACCGCTGGCACAAGGTGCGCAGCTGGTTCCCGACGTTCGTCGCGATGCCGCGGATGCTCGCCGAGCTCGCCAAGAACCCCGACCTCGGCCTGCTCTCGGCGCGGAGCTACTGGTCGGGACGGTCGCTGCTGACGGTGCAGTACTGGCGCAGCGTGGAGGACCTCGGCAGGTTCGCCAAGGACCCGGCGCTCTCGCACGCCCCGGCGTGGGCCGCCTTCAACCGGCGCGCGGCGTCCACCGGCGACATCGGGATCTGGCACGAGACCTACCGGGTCCCCGCCGACCAGGTCGAGACCCTCTACGGCAACATGCCCGCCTTCGGCCTCGGGGCAGCGCTCGGCGTCGTCGAGCGGTCCGCCGGCCGGCGCAACAAGACCCACGCGCGGATGGGATCCACCCGCCCGGAGTACGTGGAGACGTGACCCCTACAGCGCGGTGACCGTCGCGCTCGGCGACAGCGCGCGTGTCGGAGCGCCCCACAGCAGCACCACCGAGAGCAGTGCGGCGATCCCGGCGCAGACCGCGGCGCCGGCGAAGACGGTGTGCTCCTGGGCGATGGCGGCGCCGATGAGCAGGTCCTGATAGTCCTCGCACATGCCGCCGCCGGTGCACACCGACGACAGCGACGGCAGGTCGGCCTGGGCGGCGTAGTAGCTGCGCAGGCCGATCGTGGTCAGCGCCGAGATGCCGACAAGCATCCCGACCATGCGGGCCACCACGGTGAAGGACGTGGTCAGGCCGTGCATCGACTGCTCGGTCGTGGCCAGGATCGCCGCGTTGACCGGCGCCAGGGCGAGACCGAAGCCGAGGCCGCCTGCGACGAGCACGACGGTCGCCGACAGCGAGCGCAGCGCGTCGGCGTCCCAGCGCGCCATGAACACGAACGCCACCGCGGCCAGCAGCATCCCGCCACCCGCGATCACCCCCGCCGGCAGCCGCCGGGTGAGGAAGCCGCCCGCGACGGCACCCACCGGTAGCGCGACCAGGAACTCCAGCAGCACCAGCGCGGCCTTCAGCTGGCTGTCGCCGTAGATCGTGGTGCGGGCGAATAGCGGCACGTCGATCAGCGCCGCAACCAGCGCGGCACCGACGAAGAACGAGATCAGCACCGAGCCCCACGCCGGCGTCCGGGCGAACGCGCCGCGGGGCACGATCGGGTCGTGCGCCCGGCGCAGGTGGAAGACGAAGCCGAGCAGCGCCAGCCCGCCGGCGACCAGGTACCAGGTGCCCTGCTCGGAGAAGACCGCCACCTCGGGGTCGGCGGTCGCGAAGGCCAGGATCACCCCGGCCAGGGCGAACGAGAGCAGCAGCGCCCCGAGGAGGTCGACCTCGTCGGCGATCCGGCCGAGCACACGGCGTACGCCCGGCCGCAGGCCGCACTTCACCAGGAACCCGAGCGTGGCGATGATCGTGACCAGGCCCAGCGGGGTCAGCCAGCGGGTCGACCCGGCCCCGGGCACGTAGAGCGCGCCCCAGGTCAGGTCCTGGACCAGGGCGGTCGGCTCGATCGCCAGCAGCACGAACGCGGCGCCGGCGACCAGCAACAGCAGCAGCGCGATCAGGTCCGGCCGTCGTGGGCGATCCCGCGCGGCGTCAGAGCGGCCCAGACGCCGGATCGCCACCGCCAGCACGAGGCCCACCACGAGGTTGAGCGCGAAGATCGCGCGCCAGTCCGCGACGGCGAGCACGGCCGCACCGATGAGCGGCCCGAGCACCGAGCCGAGCTCCTGGACCGCCGAGACCAGCCCGAGCGGGACCCCACGGCGCTCGGCGGGATAGAGCGCCGCGACGAGCGCGAGGGTCGCCGGCACGAGCGCACCGCCGCCCAGTCCCTGGAAGAACCGGCCGACCACCATCGCGGCCAGGTCCCACGACAGCGCCGTCAGGAACGAGCCGAACGCGAAGACGACGAGACCCCCGACGAGCACCGGCAGGTGCCCGAGGAGGTCGGCGAGGCGTCCGATCAGCGGGAGCACCGCGACGTACCCCAGCAGGAAGCCCGAGATCAGCGGGGCGGCCCGTTGCAGCTCCTCGATCGAGAGCCCGACGCCCGCCATCATGTCCGGCAGCGCCAGCACGACGACATAGGTGTCCGCGGCGGCGAACGCCACCGCGACGGCCGCCAACCACAGGACGGCCCTCACGGCTTGGTGATCTCCTTCTCGACGCCGTACTCGGTCACGTCGATCGTGTAGGAGTACGCCGCCTCGCCCTCACCGCTGAAGTTGCCCTCGATGGTGGCCTCGGTGAGCTCGTCGGAGTCGTTGATGATGTAGGTGACGTCGAAGTCGCCGGTCGCGCCGGCGAGGATCTTCTGGACCGCGGTGTCCGGGAGCGTGCCGGTGTAGGTCGAGAGGATCTCGTCGTTGTCGGCGCCGCCGCGCACCGACTTGCCGATCTTCACGTCCTGGGTCGCCGAGAGCAGCGAGGAGATGCCGGTCTCCGGCGCGATCAGCGCGGCCGGGTCGGGCACGCCGTAGTCGGCCGGGTCGAGCTCCTGGAACGCGGTCGTGAACGGCAGCTTCGCGTAGACGACGCCACCGACCGAGACCACCTCGACCTGGGCCTCCGCGCCCATCACCGGGACGGTCAGCTTGCCCTGGAACGCGGGCTCGCGGGTGAGCGTCCCGGTCGCGGCCTTCAGCGTCGTGATGCCCTCGGGCAGGTCGTCGGAGGCGATCGAGAAGTTGATCCCGCTCGTCTCGTCGAGGTTCTTCTGTGCCGCCGCGAGCACCTGCTGCGGCGTACGTCCCTTGGCCGGGTCCTCGTCCCCGCAGGAGGTCATCACGAGAAGCGCGGCCAGAAGGGCGAGGAGAGCGAAGGCGAGGCGTGGCAGGCTCATGGGCATGCGGGTCAGAATGCCACGCCCCGCAACCCTCACAGTGTCCAGGTCGCTGCGTCGCTGATTCTCCGGCCGTTGGTTACCGCGGTGGCGACGACCCGGTTGGCGCCAGGACGCAGGTTGAGGGGGAACGCGGCGGTGTGGTTCTCGACCTTCGTGGTGCCCATGACCCTGCCGTTCAGGCGCAGTGTCACCTCATCGGCGTTGGAGAAGACATGCACGGTCGTCGCCGCCTCGGACCGCTCGGTCCACCCGCGCTCGACCAGCCGCAGCGTGGGTGTGCGGGTCCAGGCCGAGCGGAAGTAGTAGAAGGCCGCCTTGCGAGTGCCACGGTCATACGTCACCAGGCCCTTGTCGTTGAGACCATGGGCGTCGCCCTCGTGCCGGGCGTCGCTGGCGAAGTCGAACATGGCCCACACGAACGCGCCCCACAGAAAGGGCCGCGCCGCGATCTGCGGCCACAGCTGCGAGTGGTGGTAGGCCTGATACTCCTCCGGGTGTGGCGCCCTGGTGTCCAGGCCGCCTGCCACGCCGGGCCACTCCTGGTGCTGCCGCACGCTCGCGCCGGCGCCGTACTCGGTGATGCCGAGGCGGCGGGCCGGATCGGTGGCGTGCAGCTCGTCTGCCCAGCGGCCGAAGTCGGCTGTTGTGCCGGCGTACCAGCCGTCGTAGCGGTTGTAGCCGGACAGATCCGCGTGGTCGAGGACGCCGGACTCGTCGGGGTAGAGGCCGCTGAGGTGAGCGTAGGAGGTGTGTCGGCTCGGGTCCTCGGCCTTGATCGTCTCCTGGATCGCGGCGAGGTTGGCGTTGACGTCGGCGGTGTCGCCCAGCTCGTTACCGATGCTCCACCAGGCGACGGAGGGATGGTTGCCGAGGCCGCGCACCATCTCCCGCGCCTGGGCGACCAGGTTGGCGGTGAGCTCCGGGCTGTCGTTCGATCCAGTCGGACTCGGTACACCCCCGACATAAGGCACCTCGGAGTAGAGCAGGATCCCGTACCGGTCGGCGAGGGCGTAGGCGAAGTCGTCCTGGGGATAGTGGGCGAGGCGTACCGCGGTGACGCCCATCTCCCGCATCAGCGCGAAATCCTCGACGGTCTGCTCCTGCGAGATCGCCCAGCCCTGGTCGGCCCGGTCCTGATGGCGGTTGACGCCGTAGATCCGGTACGGGCGGCCGTTGAGGAGCAGGCCGAGGTTGGCGTCGACATCGATCGTACGCAGTCCCAACGGCTCCGCGACGGCATCGAGCACCTTCCCACCACGCACTATGGACACGTCGACCGTATAGAGATACGGATCCGCCGGACCGTCCCAGCGGTGCGGCCTCGGGATGTCCACGATCTGCTGGACCGTCGCTGCTGCGGACTTCCTGCTCGTCGCAACGGTGCGCCCGCGTCGGTCGACCACGCGGGTGATGACCTCGGTGCCTACCGGGTTCACGACCCGCGAGGTGACCTCGACGGTGGCGAGGGCATCGGTCAGAGAGCGCTGCCGGATGATCACCCCGGGCCCGCCCGAGTCCAGCAGATCGAGGTGGGATCGGGCGGTCCCGATGAGGCGTACGCCGCGGTAGAGGCCGCCGTAGACGTTGAAGTCGCCGGCCAGCGGAGCCACATCCGCGCGCAACGCGTTGTCGACCTTCACCGCCACCGTCCCACCGTCCCGGAGCGCCTCAGTGACGTCGAGCCGGAACCTGCCGAACGCTCCGGCGTGCGTCCCGACCAGGGTGCCGTCGACGTATACCTCGGCCACCTGGCTCGCCCCGCCGAACTCGAGGAACAGCTCTTGGCCGCGCATCTCCGCGGGCACCCGCACGTGGCGGCGATACCAGCCGGTGCCGCGGTGGTAGTTCCCACCGCCGTCTTGGGCATCGAGCGCGTTCCAGGTGTGCGGCAGATCGACCCGCTCCCACCTCACCCCCTCGGCATCCTCCCCGAGGTGGAAGGACCACCCTGACGAGACCTCGACGCTACGTCGCGCCGACGCGGCAGCAGGCGTGGCCTCGGCAGGTACGGGCCCGAGAGCCGGCAGGGCAGCGGCCGCGGCGGCACCAGCGCCGGCCATGGTGAGGAATCGGCGGCGGTCGGCGGTGACGTTCGGCAGCAGACGGTCGGATGAGTGCATGATGGCTTCTCTCGGGTCGGACGTGCTGGGCAGGGGCAGACGGTCAGCGGTTTCGGTGCGCACGGCCGACGGGGATCACCATCAGGTCCTCGCCGACGACGAGCTCTCCCGAGAAGCCTCGCTGGGCCTTGCGCCAGCGTGCGGAGGGGTTGTTGCCGGGCACCAGATGGGAGAGGGCGAGCGTGCTGACGCCGGCAGGCTCGGCGACGTCGCGGCCGACCTGCTCGATGGTGGTGTGCGACTCGAGCAGGTGTTTGCGGAGCGCCTCGGCGGTGTCGGACGGTAGCGCCGCGGTGAGCCGATCGACGAACTCGGGGTCGATCACCTCGTGGACGAGGACATCCGCGCCGCGCGCCAGATCGATGAGGTTCGGGCTCACGCAGGTGTCGCCGGAGACCACGACCGACCCGTCGGGGGTGTCGAAGCGATAGCCGTAGGCCGGAGCGGTGGGGTGGTGATCGACCAGCGTCGCGGTCACGGTGACCTCGCCGTCCTTCCAGACCTGGATCGGGGCCTCGAGCCGCGGCGGGACGCCTTCGGGATCGATCGACCACACCGCCGAGTGGTCGATGTCGTGGACGTCGAAGAGCGTGTCCGGGTCGGGGAAGTTGCTGTCCCGCAGTCGGTCGTTGAAGTCCTGGGCGAACGCGTTGCGCAGATGCCTGGTCATCGAGGAGATGCCGGGCATCGGCTCGTCCGGGTTGACCACGGCGGGTGCTGGCCGGGTGGGCGGGAAGACCCGGCTGAGGGTGTCCCGGGGAGCCGGGCCGAACACCTGCACCGGCCCGCCGGAGCGCCCGACGATGTTCATCGACCCGATCGCGTACGTCGTGGGCCAGTCGACAGTGTGGTCGCTGTGGAGGTGGGTGAAGAAGATGCCGCGCACCCAGGAGAGGGCGGACCCCAGGCCGGTGTCCGGGGCAAGGCCGCTCTGCTGCAGGCGGCCGAAGGCGCCCACCCCGAGGTCGACGACGTACACCTTGTCCTCGAACGCGATCGCGGTCGACACCCCGTGCCGGCCGCCGTCGAGCACGGCCGGGCCACCTGATGTGCCGAGCAGCACGACACGGGTCCGTGCCTTGGAGCGGCGCGCGGTCCCGGCAGCGAGCGTGGCTGCCGCCGCCGGCGAACCCACGGCGGTCGCCGTCACCGCGCCGGCGGCTCCGAGGCCGATCATCGACAGCAGCCGGCGCCGGTCGGTCGAGGGGATCGAGGCGACAGCCTCGTTGAGGACATGACACATGTGGATCGGCTCCTGGGTCAGGCGGTGACGGCTGCGTCACTGGTGAGGACGCGGCGGGTGAGCAGGGCGAGGACGACGGCGATGACGCCGACGAGGACGACGGCGGCACCGAGACCACCGAGCGCACCGGTGAAGGCGACGACCAGGAGCGGGCAGACGAACTCGCCGAGGAACAGCGCGGCGGTCCACAGGCCGGTGCCGCGACCGCGCTGCTCGAAGGTGAGGCCGGACTGGGCCCAGACGAGCAGGGTGGGCAGCATCAGGCCGGTGCCGGCCGAGGCGATGACCGCGCCGAGCACGATGACCGGCACCAGGGACGTGGCGCCGAGCACGACCAGACCGGTCCCGGCCAGCCCGAAGGCGATGGGCAGCAGCGTGGCGGTGCCGCGGCGGGAGACCCGGCCGAAGGCGTACGCACCGCCGGCCGTGGCCAGCGAGGCGAGCGCGGTGAACGCGCCGATGGTGGGGACGGCGGTGATCCCGGCCGAGTCGAGCATGTAGGGGAGCTCCACGATCGGGGTGTAGAAGACGATGCCGCCGACGACCGTGACCGCGCACGGCAGTGCGAGGGCGCGGGTGGGCAGCGGCGGGAGCGGGGCGTGCTCCTCGGTCGTGGCGGTCTCGCCGGCGGGCTGCCAGATGAGGGCTGCGGCGAGGACGAGGAAGACCAGGCTGGAGGCGTAGAGCCAGAACGGGGTGCGCCAGTCCTGGGCGCCCAGCGCCCCGCCGAGGGCGAAGAACACCGTGGCCGACAACGACGCGAACACGGTCTGCATGCCGAGCCAGCGGTCGCGCTCGGTGCCGGAGAAGTAGTCGGAGATCAGCGTGGTGCAGCAGGTCATGATCGCCGCCTCGGCGACTCCGACACCCGCCCGGCTGAGCACGATCGCGGCCAGTCCGTCCAGCCACAGCGGCGCGGTGCCGAACACGGCGTAGACCGCCAGGCCGGTCAGCAGCAACCGCTTGCGCCCGAACCTGTCCACGATGCGGCCGGCGAACGGTGCCAGCAGCGCGATCATCAACGCCGGGACCGTGAGGGAGAGCGGGACGAGCGCGGTGGCCGCGCCGCCGTCCCCGAAGTGGTCCTGCATGCGTGGCAGGACCGGGGCGAGCAGCACCGCGCCGAGGATCGGCAGGCAGCTCATGAACATCAGCAGGAAGCCCTGAGGGCGTCCGGCTCGCCGGACGGGCGAGAGGGTGTCGGGCATGGGTTCTCCATGGTCGGGCCGAGAGGGTGTGACAGCAGTCACAGCATCGTGGGAGATCCAGGAGGTATTGCGGAAGCCAAACTTGCTTCTGCCGGGTATCAGCCCCGTCGATAGTCAGACGTCAGTCCGACTGCTCCAGTCGCGCGGCCGCGCGCGTCATCATCCCGCGCAGCCAGCCGTGCGCCGGATCCGCGCGATGGGCGGGGTGCCACCAGAACGCCTCCTTCAGCGGGACGACGTCCCAGGGGCACTCCAGCGTGCGTACGCCGGCGGCTCCCGCCAGCCGGTTGGCGAGCTGCCGCTGCAGGAGGGCGACCCGAGGGGTCCCGGCGACCAGGAACGGGACCGGGAGGAAGCTCTCGGTCACGACGTGGACGTCGGGCTCGACCCCGATCATGCTGAGCTGGCGTACGGCCGGGGTGAAGGCCGTCGGGGCGTGGTGGGTGACGACCCAGGGCATCTCGGCGAGCTCTGCCATCGTGATCGTGTCCCCGACGGCCTCGTTGTCGGCCGAGACGACCAGCACCCAGCCGTCGGTGTGGAGCTCGACGGCCGGCAGATCCTGCAGGAACCCGTGGGGGAGCACCATCCCGTCCACGTGTCGCAGCGACTCGGGTGCCTGGTCGACGTCGTCGTGGGTCTGCATCTGGAACCGGAGGCGTACGCCGGGGGCCTCGCGGGCCAGCTCGGTGGCGAGGTGGTCGCCGAGCACGGTCGTGGAGTAGTCGGAGGCGACCACGGTGAACTCCCGGGTCGAGGTCGCCGGGTCGAAGCTCGGCTCGGCCTCGAAGACGCGGCGTACGCCGGCCAGTGCTGTCGTGGTGGTCCCGCGCAGCTGTGTGGCCAGCGGAGTGAGGTCGTAGCGGTTGCCGGTGCGGACGAGAAGCTCGTCGCCGAAGTGACGCCGAAGGCGCCGCAGCGCGGCCGAGACCGCGGGCTGGCTCAGCCCGAGCCGCTCCGCCGCCCGGGTCACGTTGCGCTCCTCGAGCAGCGCGTCCAGGGAGAGCAGCAGGTTGAGATCGAGGTTGCGGAGCGGATCGGTCGCCATGGTCCAAGTATAAACGTGGTGTATAAGCGGGATAGGAAATCTGCTCTTCCCGAATAGTTGGGCGCGAGTCAGAGTGGTGCTCGTCACTCCACCACCTCGCACATCAGGGAGACCTCATGCCCGCCATCACCTCGGTTCTCGTCATAGGTGCCGGAACCGCCGGGACGGCGACCGCGATCCTGCTCGCCGAGCGCGGCGTCTCGGTCGACCTCGTCGAGGCCAAGCCGGACATCTCCGCCCTCGGCTCCGGGATCACCCTGCAGGGCAACGCGCTGCGGGTGCTGCGCGACCTCGGCGTGTGGGAGCAGGTGCGCGCGGAGGGCTACGGCTACGACACCCTCGGGCTGCGCGCTCCCGACCCGGCCGGCACGCTGCTGGTCGAGCTCGAGGACCATCGCACCGGCGGCCCGGACCTGCCCGCGACGATGGGTATGTACCGCCCGACCCTCGCCCGGATCCTCCTCGAGAGAGCGGTCGAGTCCGGCGCCAAGGTGCGCTTCGGGGTCGTCCCGACCGCGCTCTCGCAGGACGACGGCGGCGTCGAGGTCACCTTCGCGGACGGGTCGAGCGGGCGCTACGACGTCGTCGTCGGCGCCGACGGGGTGCGGTCCTGGACGCGCCGGGCGATCGGTATCGACGTCGAGCCCGAGCCGGTCGGCATGGGCATCTGGCGCGCCTTCACCGGCCGGCCCGCCTCGGTCACCCGCACCGACCTGATCTACGGCGGACCGTCCTACATCGCCGGCTACTGCCCGACCTCGGAGGAGAGCCTCTACGCCTACATCGTCGAGCCCGCCCAGGACCGGTCCGGGCTGTCGGCCGAGGAGGGACTCGCGGTGATGCGTGAGCTCGCGGAGGCCTATCACGGGCCCTGGGACGAGATCCGTGGATCGCTGACCGACCCGACGAGGGTCAACCACACCCACTTCGAGAGCCATGTCGTCGACGGCCCCTGGAACCGCGGCCGGGTCGTGATCATCGGCGACGCCGCGCACAGCTGCCCGCCGACCCTCGCCCAGGGCGCCGCCCAGGCGCTCGAGGACGCAGCGGTGCTCGCCGAGCTGCTCGCCGCTGCCGACGATCTGGCCGCCGTCTGGCCTGCGCTGACCGAGCGCCGGCTGCCCCGCGCGCGGGCCGTCGTCGAGGCCTCGCTCCAACTCTGCACCTGGCTGAAGGCGCACGAGCGCGGTGACGTACCCGGGCTGATGGCCCGCGTCGCCGCCCTCGTCACCCAGCCCGCCTGACCACCCCAACTCACGAGGAGAACACCGTGACCGAGACCATCATCGAGACCCCGCCCGCCGAGCGGCTGATCACCCACCTGCGCCACGTCGACCTGGCCGTGCCGGACTACGAGCGGCAGCTGGAGTTCTACACGAACACCTGGAAGCTCAAGGCCGAGACGACCGACAGCGGGCTGGCGTTCCTGGCCGCGGAGGGCTCCCCGGAGCACTACTCCGTCCGCCTGCGCCGCGCCGACGACAAGCGCCTGGACCTGATCGCGTTCGGTGCGGCCAGCCCGGCCGACGTGGACGCGATGGCCGAGCGGCTCGGCCGGGCCGGGGTGAAGCTCGTCAGCGAGCCGGGCCCGGTCCTGACGCCCGGTGGCGGCTACGGCTTCCGCTTCTTCGACAACGACGGACGTACGGTCGAGGTCTCCTGCGACGTCGCCGTGCGGCAGCATCGCAAGATCGAGGAGGGCGAGTCGGTCCCGGTCAAGCTCTCCCACGTCGTCATCAACTCGCCCAACCCCGAGCAGACCGTGGCGTTCTACCAGCGCCACCTCGGCTTCGCGCTCTCCGACACCCTGATGCACCCGCGGATGGGCTCGATGATGTGGTTCCTGCGTACGAACCGGTTCCACCACAGCCTCGCGATCGCCCGCGGTCCGCACGTCGCGCTGCACCACGCCTCCTTCGAGATGCGCGGGCTGGACGAGTACATGCGCGGCACCGGGCGGCTGATGCGCGCCGGCGTCGAGAAGATCTGGGGGCCCGGTCGCCACCTCGCCGGCAACAACACCTTCAGCTACTTCCTCGACCCGCACGGCAACACCATCGAGTACACCACCGAGCTCGAGGAGCTCGAGGAGGACAGCTGGCACCCGCACCTGCACGACTTCAGTGACCCGAACGTCACCGACCAGTGGGGCACCGCCAACCCGATGGACGAGCTGGTCGCCGGCAAGTCGTTCAACGACCCGGACAAGGGCGTCTTCGTCGCCCCGCCGGTCTGAGGAGGACTCGATGAAGCTCGCCACCTATCTCGACCGCGACCTGCGGGCGCCGCGCGTCGGTCTGGTCACCGACGAAGGTCTGCATCCGTTCGCCGTCCGGCACTCGATGCGCTCGCTCATCGCCGGCGGTCGGGACGTGCTCGACCGTGCCGCCGACCATGCCCGGGCAGCGGCGGCCATCGACCTCGCGGAGGTCGAGCTGCTGGCGCCGCTGGAGCCGGCCTCGGTGCGCGACTTCGTCGCCTTCGAGGAGCACGTCGAGGGCGTACGCCGCTCGGTCGACGGCGTCAGCGGGGTCCCCGACGCCTGGTACGACGCCCCGACCTTCTACTTCACCAACCCGCACGCGATCCTCGGGCCGGGGGCGGAGGTCCCGTTCCCGGCGGCCTGCGCGGCTCGTGACTTCGAGCTGGAGGTCGCCGCGGTCGTCGGGGCCGAGGGCCGGTCGGTCCCGCCGGAGGAGGCCGGGGCGTACGTCTTCGGCTACACGATCCTCAACGACTGGTCCGCGCGTGACCTGCAGGGCCGCGAGATGCAGGTCGGCCTCGGGCCGGCCAAGGGCAAGGACTTCGCGTCCACGCTCGGGCCGTGGATCGTGACGGCCGACGAGCTGGAGCCCCACCGCGACGAGGATGGCTTCCTCGACCTGCTGTGCACGGTGTCGGTCAACGGCGTCGAGGTCGGCCGCGACCGGCTCTCGAACGTCGGCTGGACCTTCGAGACGATGATCGCGTACGCCTCCCGCGACTCCTGCGTGGTCGCCGGCGACGTCCTCGGCTCGGGCACCGTCGGCAACGGTGGGTGCCTGGCCGAGCTGTGGGGCCGTCATGGCTCGCAGGAGCCGAAGCCGCTGCAGCCCGGTGATGTGGTCACCCTCGAGGTCGAGGGCATCGGCACCCTCACCAACACCGTCGGCGTCGCGCCGCCCGCCCCCGAGCTGCCGCCGGTACGCCGCCGCGACGGTGCCGCCCGGGCAGCCGCCCGGGATGTGTCCCGATGAGCTCGCTGGCCGGACGTACGGTCGTCGTGACCGGCGCCGCCTCGGGCATCGGGGCGGCGGTCGCTGCCGCCGTCACCGCCGCGGGCGGGACCGTGGTCGGCGTCGACCGAGAGCCGGCGCCCGGCGTGCGGACGCTCGACGTCCGCGACCAGGATGCCTGGGCCGCGCTGGTCGGCGAGCTCGGTGGCCCGGTGCACGGGCTGGTGAGCTGTGCCGGTGTGACCCGCCGGGCCCGCGTCGGCGCGGTGAGCGTCGCCGACATGCGCGACGCCCACGACGTCAACGTGCTCGGGCCGCTGCTCGGGATCCAGGCGCTGGCGCCGCTGATGCCGGCCGGCGGGTCGATCGTCACCATCGGGTCGCTCGCTGCACTGCAGGGGCACTACCCGGTGGCCTATACCACCAGCAAGTGGGCCGTCCGCGGACTCACCCACACCGCGGCGCTCGAGCTGGGGGAGCGGGGGATCCGCGTCAACGCCGTCCACCCGGGCTTCATCGAGACCGCGATGACCGCCTCCGCGCCGGATGCGTTCCGGGCGGCCTCGGTGGCCTCGACCCCGCTCGGCCGCGTCGGCACGCCCGAGGAGGTCGCGTCGGTCGTGGTCTTCCTGCTCGGTGACGAAGCGGCGTACGTCACCGGCGCCGAGATCCCCGTCGACGGAGGCGTCGCCTCGCACGCCGGCGCCAAAGCCGTCTCCGACGCGCTGCGCTGAGATCCATCCATCAGAAGAGGACAAGAGATGTTCGAGTACTTTCCCGGCAACTACGTGTGGAACCTGGGCGTGGTCGCCACGCTCAACTCCGGCGGCCTGATCGACGAGGTCGACCGTGCCTGCCGGCCGCTGAAGGAACTGGCCGCGCAGGGTTCTGACGTGGGCACCGCCGAGTTCATGGCCGCCTGGCGCGGTGTCGCCGATCAGCTGGAGGAGCAGGCGGGCGAGGCCGAGAAGGCCGGCCACCGGCGTACGGCGGGGCAGAAGCTCTTCCGTGCTTCGGTCTACGTCTCCCAGGCCGAGCGGATGCAGAGCGCGAAGGACCCGGGCCGCAACGCCGAGTACCAGCGCAGCGTCGACCTGCTGGTCCGCTCCTTCGAGCTGCTCGACCAGCCGACGGTCAAGGTCGCGATCCCGTACGTCGAGAACGGCCGCGAGACCAGCCTGCCCGCCTACTTCCACCCGGCTGGTCGGGACGGCGAGGCGACGCCGGTCATGATCGTGTGGAACGGGCTCGACTCGACCAAGGAGATGATGGTCGGCGCCGGTGTCCACACCGAGCTCGCCGCTCGCGGCATCTCGACGCTGATGGTCGACTGCGGCGGTGCCGGCGAGGCGCTGCGTCTCGACGGGCTCACCGCGCGCGTCGACACCGAGGCCTGGGCCGCGGCCTGTGTCGACTGGCTCGAGACGCGCTCGGACGTCCGTGCCGACCGGATCGGGCTGGTGGGCTGGTCGCTGGGTGGCTACTACGCGCCTCGCGCCGCGGCGTACGAGAAGCGGCTGGCGCTGTGTGTGGCCTGGGGTGCGAACCACGACTGGGGTGCGGTGCAGAAGCGCCGGCTGCAGCGTGAGGGCGAGAACCCGGTGCCGCACTACTGGGACCACGTGCTGTGGGTCTGGGGGCAGCCCGACATCGACACCTTCATCGACTTCGCCGAGGACGTGAATCTCGACGGCGTGGTCGAGGAGATCACCGTGCCGTTCCTCATCGCCCACGGTGAGAACGACCGCCAGATCCCGCTCGCCTACGCGCATCGTTCCTACGACCAGGCGGTCAACAGCCCCAAGCGCGAGCTGCGGATCTTCACGCCCGAGGAGGGCGCCACCGAGCACATCGGTCTGGACCACTTCCCGCACGTCATCGGCTTCATCGCCGACTGGGTCGCCGACACCTTCGCCGAGCTGGACGCCTCGTGACGACCCTGGATCGCACCGACCCCGAAGGCGAGATCGCGAAGACGGTCGCCCGGGTCTCCAACTGGGGGCGCTGGGGCGAGGACGACGTCCGCGGGACGATGAACTTCCTCACCGACGCGAGCCGGGTCGCGGCCGCGGGTCTGGTGCGGACCGGTCGGTCCTACTCCCTCTCGCTGCCCTTCGACATGGACGGGCCGCAGAACGGCTGGCGGCGGCGTACGAACCCGGTGCACACCATGCTCGACACCGGCACCGACGCGGTCACCGGCATCCAGGGCTTCCCGCACGGGATCGGCGGAGCCGACGACGTCATCGCGATGCCGCTGCAGTGCTCGACCCAGTGGGACGGGCTCGGCCACATCTTCGACCACGGGCGCGCCTGGAACGGCCGCCCGGCCGAGTCGGTCGTCACCTCGCTTGGCGACGGTGTCACCGGCATCGAGACGGTCGCCGACGTGGTCTGCGGTCGGGGCGTGCTGCTCGACGTCGGCCGCGCGGTCGGGACCGACGGCGAGCTCCCCGACGGCTTCGCGATCACCGAGGAGCACCTCGAGCGCACCATCGCTGCGCAAGGCGCCAGCGCAGCCGTCGGACGGGGCGACATCGTGGTGGTACGCACCGGGCAGCTCGCCCGTGCCCGCCGCGGCGTCGCCGCGGGGGAGGGCTGGGGCGGTTATGCCGGAGGCTCGGCTCCCGGTCTGTCGTTCACCACCGCAGACTGGCTGCACCGCACCGAGATCGCCGCCATCGCCACCGACACCTGGGGCTTCGAGGTCCGGCCCAACGAGTTCGACGACGCCTTCCAGCCGCTCCATCAGGTCGCCATCCCGCACCTCGGGCTCTTCCTGGGTGAGATGTGGGACCTCGACGGCCTCGCCTCAGCGTGCGCGGAGGACGGTCGCTACGACTTCCTGCTCACCGCGGCACCACTGCGTGTCACCGGAGCTGTCGGCGCGCCGGTCAACCCCATCGCGCTGCGCTGACCCCGCTGGTCGAGCCGGATTCGTTCGTTCCTCACGAATCCGGCTCGACCAGCGATGGCTATCTGTTGGCCACCGGCCCGGCGACGGCGTCGATCGGCTGCTCGAGGGGGATCCCGGAGCCGTCGCGGCGCGGGTCGATCTCGGGCAGGTCGATGGGCGCCCCGGAGGCCGCAGCCGCCATCGCGGGAGCGGCACCGACCCAGGCGAAGACGATCGAGTCCTCGCCCTTGAGATACCGGTGCGCGCGTACGCCGCCGGTGGCCCGGCCCTTGGCCGGGTACTCGCTGAACGGCGTGGTCTTCACCGAGCCGGTCTCGGTCCCGGGCAGAGCGCTCGAGGACCCGGCAACGGTCACGACCGCGGCCCCTTCGGGCGCGTCGGGGGAGACGACGCCGAAGAAGACGACCTTGGACCCGTGCGCCATCCGGACGCCGGCCATCCCGCCGGCGCTGCGGCCCTGGGGACGTACGACATCGGCCGGGAAGTGCAGGAGCTGGGCGTCGGAGGTGACGAAGACCAGCGACTCGGTGCCGGTGCGCAGCTGGGCCGCGCCGACCACCTCGTCGCCGTCGGCGAGCTTGATGACCTCCCACTCGTCCTTGTTGAGCAGCACCTCGGGGTTGACCCGCTTGACGACGCCGAGCCTGGTGCCGAGCGCGATGCCGGGACCGTCGGTGGCCAGCGTCGTCAGCGCCAGCGCACGCTCGTCGGACTCCAGCGAGAGCAGCGCGGACAGCGGCAGGCCGCCGGACAGGTTCGGGTCGCCGTGGGTCGGCGGCAGCGCCGGCAGGTCGAGCACCCCGAGGCGTACGAGACGGCCGCGGGAGGTGAGCACACCGATCTGGCCGCGGGCGGTCGCCGGGACCACCGAGGCGATCACGTCGTGGTTGGCGCGGCTCCCCCCAGAACCAGCAGAGCTGGTCGAGAAGGGCTCGGCGTCCGAGGAGCGGGCCAGCAGTCCGGTCGAGGAGAGCAGCGCGAAGCACGGGTCGTCGGCGACCTCGAGGCTCATCGCCTCGAGCGCCGGGGTGCCGGCGGAGGCCAGCAGCACGGTGCGCCGCGGGGTGCCGAACGTCTTGGACACCTCGCCCAGCTCGTCGGAGACGACCTTCCGCAGCATCTCGTCGTCGCCGAGGATCGAGTCGAGGTACTCGATCGTCGAGCGCAGGTCGTCGCGCTCCTTCTCCAGCTCGATCTTGGAGAACTTCGTCAGCCGGCGCAGCGCCATGTCGAGGATGTACTCCGCCTGCGGCTGGCTCAGGTCGAAGACCGACATCAGCCGCTCCTTGGCCTCGCCGGCGTTGTCGGAGGACCGGATCAGCTGGATGACCTCGTCGATGTCGAGGATCGCGATCAGCAGCCCGTCGACCAGGTGGAGCCTCTCGGCGGCCCGGTCGCGGCGGAACTGGCTGCGGCGGCGGACGACGTCGTAGCGGTGTCCGAGGAAGACCTCGAGCAGCTCCTTGAGGCCGAGCGTGCGCGGCTGTCCGTCGACGAGCGCGACGTTGTTGATCCCGAAGGAGTCCTCCAGCGGCGTCATCTTGTAGAGCTGCTCGAGGACGGCCTCGGGCACGAACCCGTTCTTGACCTCGATGACGAGGCGGGTGCCGTGCTCGCGGTCGGTGAGGTCCTTGAGGTCGGCGATGCCCTGGATCTTCTTGGACTGCACCAGCGTCTTGACCCGCTCGATGATCTTCTCGGTGCCGATGTTGAACGGCAGCTCGGTGATCACGATGCCCTTGCGGCGCCCGAACGGCTCGATCCGCGTGGTGGCGCGGATCTTGAAGGAGCCGCGGCCGGTCTCGTACGCATCCCGGATCCCGTCCAGGCCGACGATGGTGCCGCCGGTGGGGAGGTCGGGGCCGGGGATGAACTTCATCAGCGTGTCGAGCTCGGCGCCGGGGTGCTTGATCAGGTGACGCGCGGCGGAGATGACCTCGATCAGGTTGTGCGGGGCCATGTTGGTGGCCATGCCGACCGCGATACCGGTGGCGCCGTTGACCAGCAGGTTGGGGATCGCCGCGGGGAGCACGCTCGGCTCCATCTCCCGCGAGTCGTAGTTGGGCCGGAAGTCGACGGTGTCTTCCTTGATGTCATCGGTCATCGCCTGCGCCGCCGGACCCATCCGGGCCTCGGTGTATCGCATCGCTGCCGCCGGGTCGTCGCCGCCGGGGGAGCCGAAGTTGCCGTGCCCGTCGATCATCGGCAGCCGCATCGCCCACGGCTGCGCCATCCGGACCAGGGCGTCGTAGATCGCGCCGTCGCCGTGCGGGTGCAGCTTGCCCATCACCTCACCGACGATGCGGGCACACTTCACGTGGCCGCGGTCGGGACGTACGCCCATGTCGTTCATCGTGTAGAGGATCCGGCGCTGCACGGGCTTGAGGCCGTCGCGGGCGTCGGGCAGTGCCCGGGAGTAGATGACGGAGTAGGAGTACTCCAGGAATGAGGACCGCATCTCGTCCCCGATGTCGGTGTCGAGGATGTGCTCCTCGAAGTCGTCGGGTACGTCCTGGGTGGTCTTGCCGCGTGCCATAAGGGGCATTGTCTCGAATCCCTGTGCGAGTGCGACATCGGGCTCGCCGACTGTGCCGAATTCTGGGATCGGATCCGAGCCCGGTCGGTCTTCCGTACGCCGCACATCCGCGTACATTGGCTGTAGAGAACAAACCGTCCAGGAGTCACCGGTTCAACGCACATGGAGGTGCTTGAAGATGGCTGTCACCCAGATCGAGATCGACGACGAGCTGCTCGCCGAGATCCAGCGGATCTCCGGCGCGACCACGCCCCAGGAGGCGGTGGAGTTCGCCGTGCGCGAACTCGTCCTCCGCAACCATGAGGGCGACGCTCCCAAGCACGCCCAGAAGCTGGCTCGGAACTGGGACTATGACGGCTGGCGGGTGCTCAACGAGCGCGACCGCGCCAACGTCGTACGTCACTGACGGCGGCTGCTGCGCGCGAGGGGCTGGCGTCTCCCGCTAGATTTCTCTCGTGACCGCGCAGCAGACCCCGCCGTACCCCTCCCACTGGGAGGCGGACGTGCTGCTGCGCGACGGGCGGACGGCACACATCCGGCCGATCCGGTCGGCGGACAAGGACCTGCTGGTCGACTTCTACGACCACCGGGTCAGCGACGAGTCGAAGTACTACCGCTTCTTCTCGCCGATGCCGCACCTGTCCGCGCGTGATGTCGCGCGCTTCACCGAGGTCGACCACAAGGACCGGGTGGCGTTCATCCTGACCCTGCGGGGCCGGATGATCGCGGTCGGGCGCTACGACGTGGTCAAGCCCGGAGAGGCCGAGGTCGCCTTCCTCGTCGAGGACGACTACCAGGGCCGGGGGATCGCGCAGATCCTGCTCGAGCACCTCGCCCAGGCCGGGCGTGAGCGTGGGGTCACCAAGTTCACCGCGGACGTGCTCCCCGACAACGCGCGGATGATCCAGACCTTCCGAGACGCCGGCTACAAGGTCGCCAGCGTCTACGAGGACGGGGTCATCTCGCTGCAGTTCGGGATCGACGTCACCGACACCGCGGTCGGCCGCCTCGCCCTGCGCGAGCACGAGGCCGAGTCCGCCTCGATCCACCGCTTCTTCAACCCGCGCTCGGTCGCGGTCATCGGCGCCAGCCGGAGACAGGAGACCATCGGCCAGGCGCTGGTCCGCAACCTGGTGATCGGTGACTTCACCGGCCGGGTCTACATGGTCAACCCCAGCTCCACCGCGGTCAGCGGGATGCCGGCGTACAAGAGCGTCCAGGACATCCCCGACGACGTCGACGTGGCGATCGTCGCGGTGCCCGCCGATGCGGTCCAGGACGTCGTGCTCGACTGTGCCGCCAAGGGTGTGCACGGGCTCGTGGTCATCTCCAGCGGCTTCGCCGAGACCGGTGAGGAGGGCCGGCAGCGGCAGCGGCGCCTGGTGAACCTGTCGCGCTCCTACGGGCTGCGGCTGATCGGGCCCAACGCGCTCGGTGTCATCAACACCGACCCGCAGGTCAAGATCAACGCCAGCCTCGCCCCGACGATGCCGCCGCGCGGCCGCGCCGGCTTCTTCTGCCAGTCCGGTGCGCTCGGCTCCGCGATCCTGGAGAAGGTCAACAACCGGGGCCTGGGCCTGTCGACCTTCGTGAGCGCCGGAAACCGCGCCGACGTCTCCGGCAACGACCTCCTGCAGTACTGGGAGGAGGACGTCTCGACCGAGGTCGTGATGATGTATCTCGAGTCGATCGGTAACCCGCGGAAGTTCTCCCGCATCGCCCGCCGCGTCTCGCTGCGCAAGCCGATCGTCGCGGTCCGTTCGGGCCGCACCACCCAGGGTGTGCCGATGGGTCACGCGGTCCGCAAGATCAGCGCCCCGCCGGCGGCCGTCGACGCGATGTTCCGCCAGGCCGGGATCATCCAGGTCGACACCCTCGACGAGATGTTCGACGTCGCCCAGCTCCTCGCCCACCAGCCGCTTCCGCGCGGCCGTCGGGTGGCCATCGTCGGCAACTCCGACGCCCTGGGCCTGCTGGCCGCCGACGCCGCCGTCTCGGCGGGGCTGCAGGTCAACAAGCAGGTCCCGCTCCCCACCGAGCCGAGTGCCGAGGACTTCGAGGACGCGCTCGACGCGGCCATCGACGACCCAGAGGTCGACGCGGTGATCTCGGTCTACATCCCGCCGCTCAACGTCTCCGGCGAGGAGATCGCCAACGTGCTCGCCGCGGTGGGGGAGCAGTCCGACAAGCCGCTGGTCACCAGCTTCCTGGGTGCCGAGGGTGTCCCCGAGCTGCTCCGCGTCCCCGACGTCGCCGGCTCGACCGCCGGTCGCGGCTCGGTGCCGTCCTACTCCTCGGTGGAGTCGGCCGTACGCGCTCTGGCCAAGGTCGTGGAGTACGCCGTGTGGCTGCGCTCCGCCGACGGCGAGACCCCGTGGTTCAGCACCGACGAGTGCGACTCGCGCACGGCGCGCAAGATCGTGACCGACGTGCTCGCCGCGCGCCCGGCCGGGGGCGACCTGAGCCGCGAGGACCTGGGCATGGTCCTGGCCGCCTACGGCATCAAGCTGTGGAACACCCATAGCGTCAGCACCCTCGAGGAGGCGACCGCCGCCGCGGAGGACCTCGGCTGGGGTGTCGTCCTCAAGGCGACCGTCGAGAGCGTCCGGGAGCGCCCCGACCAGGCCCATGTCGTACGCAACATCGACGACGTCGACGAGATGACCGAGGCCTGGGAGCTGATCACCAGCCGGATCCCGCCCGAGACCGGTGGGTTCACGGTGCAGCGCACCGCGCCCCCGGGCGTGCCGGTCGCGATCCGCTCGATGGAGGACCCGCTGTTCGGCCCCGTGGTCTCCTTCGGCATCGCCGGCCCGATCACCGAGCTGGTGGCCGACAAGGCCTACCGGATCCCGCCGCTGTCCGAGCGCGACGCCGCCTCGATGGTGCGTGAGATCAAGGCCGCGCCGATGCTCTTCGGCTACCGCGGCGGCGACATGGTCGACGTCGACGAGATCGAGCGGCTCGTGCTCAGGGTCGCCCAGCTGCAGAACGATCTGCCGCAGATCTCCTCCCTCGACCTCTCGCTGGTCCTCGTCGGGCTCGAGGGATCCGCCGTCCTCACCGCCGGCGCCAGGGTCGACCTGGTCGCCGATCCGCGCTCGGACTGGTTCGTACGCCGCCTCAACCCTGCGGTGGGCGACACCCTGCCCGGCTAGGCCACCGTGGAACCCCATGGAAGGATGGGCGCCATGAGCACCCGCACCGATCCGTCTATTTCGGACTCGGCCGACCGCGCCGACGACCTGCGCGCCGAGATCGACCGCACCGGCTACTACCCCGAGGTGGTGGCCGACTGCGTCGCCTCCGCAGTGGCGGGGGAGAAGGTGTCCTCCTTCTTCCTGCACCACGAGCCGACCTTCGACCGTGACGAGGTGCGCCGCCACCTCTCCGTGCTGGTGCTGACCCCGACGCGGCTGATCCTGGCCCACACCGACGAGCACGCCGGCGACGACCTGCTGCCCGAGCCCTACACCTCGACCTCGACCGAGGCCGTACGCATCGACTCGGTCAACTCCGTGGTGGTGACCCGGATGATCACCAACCCGACCAAGGGTTCGAGCAAGCCGGCCGAGGTGGTCATGACCATCGGCTGGGGCGGCGTCAACCGCGTCGACCTCGAGCCCGCGGGCTGCTCCGACCCCAACTGCGACGCCGACCACGGCTACACCGGGGTGCTCACCCCCGACGACTTCTCGCTGCGCGTCTCGGCCGCCGCCGACGGTCACGACTCGGTCGCCCGCCTGCTCTCCTTCGCGGAATCGCTCTCGGCTCGCACCCATAACCGGTGACGGAGCGGTGACCGGGTTTCTCGCCCCCGCCTACGGGGAGCGCTCACTGGGTGATGTCCTGCCGGCGGTCGCGGCTGCCATGGACATCCCGCTGGGCAACGGGCGACCTGGTCTCGAGCTGCCCTCGGCTGCGGCGTACGTCGTCTTCCTGGTCGACGGGATGGGCACCAACCTGCTGCGCCGCTACGCTCACGCGGCGCCGTTCCTGGCCTCGTTGAGCGAGAACCAGAAGGACGGTACGGCCGGGGTCCCTTCGACGACTGCGACCAGCCTGACCTCTTTCGGCACCGGGCTCACGCCCGGTGGGCACGGGCTGGTCGGCTACACCTCCCGGATCCCCGGCACCGAGCACCTGCTCAACGCGCTGCAGTGGCGCAAGGACGTCGACCCGGTCGAGTGGCAGCCCAACCAGACCGTCTTCCAGCGGCTGGGCGAGGCCGGGGTGCCGGTCACGGTGATCAACAAGCGGGCCTTCGGCGGCTCGGGCCTGACCATCGCCGCCCACCGGGGTGCGGAGTTCGTCGGCGCCGACCGGGTCGGGGAGCGGATCGCCTCGGCGGTCGCGCTCTCGCGGGTGCCGGGGTCGCTGACCTACCTCTACGACGGCGACCTGGACTGGACCGGCCACAAGTACGGTGTCGCCTCCTCGCCCTGGCTGCAGCAGCTCTCGATGATCGACGCCGAGGCCGAGCAGCTGCGTGACGCCCTGGATCCGTCCGTACGGCTGCTGGTGCTCGCCGACCACGGCATGGTCGACTCGCCCGCCACCTCCCGCACCGACATCGACGACTTCCCCGAGCTGCGCGACGGGGTCGCCCTGGTCGGCGGCGAGGCCCGCTTCCGGCATCTCTACTGCTCGCGCGGCGCGGTCGAGGACGTGGTCGCGACCTGGTCGGAGACCCTGGGCGACAAGGCTGAGGTGATGACCCGGGAGACCGCGATCCGCCGCGGCTGGTTCGGGCCGGTCACCCCGTCGGTGCTGCCGCGGCTCGGCGACGTCATCGTCGCCTCCCACGGCGAGCACGCGGTCGTCTCGACGAGCCTGTTCCAGTACGAGACGACTCTGGTCGGGTTGCACGGTTCTCTGACACCGGACGAGATGCTGATCCCCCTGCTTGTCTCCTGATCGGGGAATGATTCCCGGCTCTAACGGTTAGAACCTCTATAACCATTAGAGACTCGCCGAGTCTGGCGGGAAGGGGTTGTCATGGGTGAGCACAGGGTCGAGGGCCGGCGATGACCGGGCACTACGGACAGGTCGCGTTCACGCCGCTGGTGGCGGAGCAGCAGTCGATTCACGGGAGCGCGGCGGCGTACGCGCGCATGGCGGACGTCGACGGCGTGCCGGACCGGATCGGCAGGGCCGAGGCCGCGTTCATCTCGTCGCGGGACAGCTTCTTCCTGGCCACGGTCAGCGAGACCGGATGGCCCTACGTCCAGCACCGCGGCGGGCCGCCCGGATTCCTGAAGGTCATCGACGAGACCACGCTGGGTTTCGCTGACTTCCGCGGCAACCGGCAGTACATCACCCGCGGCAACCTCGACCACGACGAGCGGGTCTCGCTCTTCCTGATCGACTACCAGCTGCAGGCCAGGATGAAGATCTTCGGACGCGCGCGGGTCGTCGAGCCCGAGGACGATCCCGAGCTGGTCGACTCGCTCGCGCCGGTCGGCCATCCGGTGCGGGTCGAGCGGGCGATCCTGATCGACGTCGAGGCGTACGACTGGAACTGCAAGCAGCACATCCCGCAGCTGGTGCCCCTGGCGGTTGCCCGGCACACCGTCGCGGAGCTGACCGAGCGGATCAGCGAGCTCGAGGCCCAGCTGGCCGCCGCGCGCGAGGCCATGTAACGACCGAGACCTAGACTGCCATTAGATCGATGACGGAGGAGATGCCCGTGGAGCTGCAGGTGCCGGTGCTGTACCCGACCCAGCCTCGGGCCGTACGCCTCATGAACACGATCTGGGCCGACCGGAGGTCCGTCCACGACTCCCTGGGGAGCGTGGCGCACCTGCGGGCCTGGGCCGAGGAAGCGGGTCTCGGGCGACACCAGGACGTCGACGACCACGACCTGGCCAGGGCTCGGGCCCTCCGGGACGCTCTGCGCCGGCTTGCCGCGGACGTGACCGGCGACAGCAGGCCGCACAGCATCCCGGAGGGGATCAGCGCCGAGATGGCGCTGGCGGTGCTCAACGAGTTCGCTTCCCGCTGCACGCCGGTCCTGCGCCACCGCCGGGGCGGCGGCTATGCACGCGAGTGGCTGACCGACTGCTCCGGCCTGCAGCGGGAGTTGAATCTGGTCGCATTGGAGGGTGCCGAGGTGCTGACCCAGGAGCTGAAGGCGTGCGGCGGCCCGGGCTGTGTCCTCTACTTCGTCCGCGACCATCCCCGTCGCGAGTGGTGCTCGGCGGGCTGCGGCAACCGGGCACGGGTCGCGCGCCACCATCGGCGGAACAAGTCCAGCCACGAGGGTCCCGCCACGAGCCGCGACGCGGACCACTAGGCTTCCGTGAGTGGCTGAGCTGACCTTCTGGACCGGGACGATGGACGCGGGGAAGTCGACCCTCGCGCTGCAGACCAACCACAACCACGCCGCGCGCGGCAGGGTGGGGCTGATCTTCACCGTCCACGACCGCGGCGGGGAGGCGGTGGTCACCTCGCGGCTGGGTCTGACCCACGACGCGATCGAGGTCACCGACGACTTCGACTTCTGGCGTCACGCCGTCGACGCGCTGACCCACGGCGCCCGGATCGACTACCTCATCTGTGACGAGGCGCAGTTCTACACGCCCGAGCAGATCGAGGCGCTGGCCAAGATCACCGACGAGCTGCAGATCGACGTCTTCTGCTTCGGCATCCTCACCGACTTCCGCACCCGGCTCTTTCCCGGCGCCGCTCGTCTGGTCGAGCTCGCCGACCGGACCGAGGTGCTGCAGGTCGAGGCGCTGTGCTGGTGCGGCAAGCGGGCCACCCACAACGCCCGGGTCGAGGACGGGGTCATGGTCACCGAGGGTGACCAGGTCGTCGTCGGCGACACCGACCGTGAATCCGACACAGCACCCAGCGCGGTCTCCTACGAGGTCCTCTGCCGCCAGCACCACCGCCGCCGGCTGACCGCGGCCCGGGCCCAGTCGGTCTCACTGGTGCCCGAGCCGCTGCCGTTCGGCTGACTCGCTCGTCGGTCGAGCCGCGAGGCCGCCTGCGGCCGAGCGTGTCGAGACCAACACGGTCCCGTCGGCGCTCGATGGGATTGGGACCGTGTTGGTCTCGACACGCCTTCGCCTAGCGGCTCCGGCGGCTCGACCGACGGGGGTCAGCGGTTGAGCGAGGGCATCGGCACGTCGGCGTACCTCGTTCCGACGGGCGTGCTCTGGGTGTCGAGCTGGACGCCGGGGCGGCCGTTCTCGACGACATAGGTCGCGCGGGTGGAGATCGGGGCGCCTGGACGCTGGACGTACGGCACGACCCGGAAGTCGCTGGAGAGCTCCTCGGGGGTGACCGTGACCCGGACGTAGCCGCGCTGGCTGTTGAAGAACTTCAGGTGGTCGTTGGCGCGGAGCAGGGATTCGCCGCCGGTGGTCATGTCGGCGCCGTCGCCGCCGCTGGCCACGGAGGTGCCGACGAACTCGCTACCGACGACGGCCGACTCGGGGTCGTCGTAGTCGGCCAGCAGGTTGCTGGCGTAGTTGTGGTGCCGGTCGCCGGTGATGACGACGAGGTTCTCGATCCCGCTGGTCCGGGCGCCCTCGAGGAGCCGGTTGCGGTTGGCGACGTAGCCGTCCCACGGGTCCATGTAGAGGGTCTTCTTCTCGGTCTCGTCGAGGTCGGTCTCGGCCATCGGCGCCTGGTTGGCGAGCACCTGCCAGCGGGCGGTCGACCGGCGCCAGTTGCGCTGGAGCCACCTCTCCTGGTCGAAGCCCATCATCGAGCGCGACGGGTCGTAGATGTCCGGCGTCAGCTCCGGGGAGGCGGGGTCGGACCCGTCGCCGTAGGCCTGGTCGTCGCGGTACTGCCGGGTGTCGAGCACATGTGCGTCGACCAGGTCGCCGTAGCGCAGGTGCCGGTAGATCTGCATGTCCGGCCCCTCCGGCAGCGCGCTCGCCCGGAACGGCAGGTGCTCGTAGTAGGCCTGGAAGGCGGCCGTACGTCGCGGCATCCACAGCTCGCCCTGGGACTGGCTCCGCTCCTCGGGGGTCTCGTCGGCCCAGTTGTTCTCGACCTCGTGGTCGTCGGGTGCGACCACGAACGCGTGGGACTGGTGGGCGGCCATCAGGTCCGGGTCGGACTTGTAGAGGCCGTACTGCAGGCGATAGCGCGCCAGGTCGAGCGTCTCCCCGGCGACGGCGGGGGAGACCGTGGTGTTGCGCCAGTTGTTCTCGGGAGTGACGCCGGACTCGTACAGGTAGTCGCCCAGGTGGAAGACGACGTCGACGTCCTCGTCGGCCAGATGCCGGTAGGCGGTGTAGAAGCCGTGGCTGTAGAGCGCGCAGGAGGCGAAGGCGAAGCTCATCTGCGAGAGCGAGGAGCCGTACGCCGGGGCGGTCCGGGTGTGGCCGGTCTGGCTGACCTCGCCGGCGGCCAGGAAGCGGTACCAGTAGTCGCGGCCGGGACGCAGGCCCCAGACCTCGGGGTGGACGGAGTGGCCGAAGTTCGGGGTCGCGGTGACGGTTCCGGACTTCACGACCTTGCGGAAGCCGGGGTCCTCCGCGATCTGCCAGCGGACCTTGACCGGCTCCTGCGGCATGCCGCCCAGACCGTCGGCGGCCAGCGGTTCGGGGGCGAGACGGGTCCAGAGGACGACGGAGTTGGGGAGCGGGTCGCCGGAGGCGACGCCCATGGTGAACGGGTATCCGGAGAGCGACGTGGCGCCCTTGACGGAAACCGCGTCGGCGGGGATCGAGCCGGTGCCGAGCAGCATGGCTGCGGATGCGGCGAAGCCGGTCGTGGCTGTGCTGGAGAGGAGGGAGCGTCGGCTCAGCGAGTCGGGCAGGAGCATCGGGGGGCCTCCGAGAAGGGTGGAAGTGCTTGCCACCACTCACTTCATCGGGGGCGCGTGAACTGCGCCTGACCCGCTACCGACTCTGTCGGGTCGGGTCGCCGACGTATCACGGACCGGCCGATGGCCGGTCCGTGAACGGGTTCACACCAGTTGGTTCACTCCGACTTGCCGCCGCCGAACATGATCTCGTCCCAGCTCGGGACCGAGGCGCGCTTGCGGCGCGCGGACGACTTCTTGGCCGGCTTCGGCTGAGCCTCGTCGGGCTGCTCGGGCTCGGCAGGTGCCTCGGCGGCCGCGGGCTCGACGACCGCTGGCTCGGGCTCGGGCTCTGCCGGGACCGGTGCCTGCTTGCCGGTCGGGGACTCGTCGCCCAGGAACGCCTCGAGCGGGGTGTCGACATCGACGTGAGCCGTCGTGGCAGCCTTGGCCTCCTTGACCGGCTTGGGAGCCGGGGGAGGAGTGACCGGAGCCGGCGCCTCGACGGGCGGGGCCGGCGCTGCCGGAGCCTGCGCAGCCGGGGTCGACGGGGTCGAGCTCTGTGCGCGACGACGCCGGGCGGCGAGCATGTCGTCGGTGATCGGCTCGGGCTCGGGCACCGGGGCCTCGAGCTTCTCGCCGGTCAGCCAGCGGGCGTCGTCGTTGTCGATCTCGACGAAGTTGCCGGGGGCGTCGTAGGTCAGCTCGGCGATGCCGGAGCGCTCGGGGGTCTCGTACTCGCCGGTGAGCTTCCAGCGCCCGTCGGGACGCCGGTAGGAGTCCCAGTTGACCGACTCGGGGTCGACGTACATCGTCTGGAAATGGGCGCTGACCGCCTCGCCCAGGGTGCGGGCGGTGCTGGCGGCCTCACCGGGCCGACGGCGCACGGAAGCCTGCTGGGCGCGCTGTGCCATGTGCTCGCGCTCGGCGAGGACGGGACCGGCGAAGGCCAAGATCTTCTCGACCGTGGTGCCGGCGACAGCGGCGACCTCCTCGGCACTCTCGCCCGAACGGATACGGGTCTGAATGTCACGGGGCCGCAGGCTGCTGCTCGGGGTCTTGTTCACGGTTTGCTCCGATCGGCGGGTCGACACAGCCTCGAGTGCTGCACGGAGACGGTCGTCGATGTCGGCGGTGTATTCACGGTCCTCGTCATCGACGAGAAGCATGCGTAAACCATCGTCACTGACCGAGATGAGCCGCAGAAGGACGGGACCAGCCTCATCCGGTGCCTGCTCTTCGAGCTGGCCCGGAGTCAGGGGCAATCCTTCGGCTGACATCCTCTTCTCAATTCTAGATACGGTTGTGACGACCCTACGCCACAGACCTGCATCGTATTGGGTGGCCGTGCGGCGTGGCCGTGGCATTTGGGGTTTTCGGGACGAACGAGGCGACCATTTGGCCGTGGAACAGACGCTGACACTCCTCGTGCTCGACCTGGTCGGGTGCTTCGTCTTCGCGATCTCCGGCGGACTGATGGCGGTCCGCAAGGAGCTCGACATCTTCGGCGTGATCGTCCTCGCCTGCGTCACCGGTCTCGGCGGCGGCTTCCTGCGTGACATGGCCATCGGTGCGACGCCGGTCGCCGCGCTCTCCGACTGGCGCTATCTCGTGGTGCCGATGGCGGCCGGTCTGCTGGCCTTCTACTTCCATCCCGCGCTCGGCCGGCTCGGGCCGATGATCAACGTCTTCGACGCCCTCGGCCTCGGCCTGTTCGTCATCGCCGGGGCGGTCAAGGCCCTCGACTTCGGACTCTCCCCGCTGGCGGCCGCGGTCATGGGGCTGGCTACCGGCGTGGGCGGCGGCGTGATCCGCGACGTGCTCGCAGGCCAGGTGCCGATCATCCTGCGCCGCAGCGTCTTCTACGCCATCCCCGCCTTCGCAGGTGCGGCGATCGTGGCGTTCGGTCTGTTCCTCACGCTGCCGCAGCCGCTGGTGATGGCTGCCGCCTTCGCCGTCTGTGCCGGCTGGCGACTGCTGGCGATGTGGCAGCACTGGGAGGCGCCGCTACCGCGGGGTTCCGCGTCGGTCTGAACCTCAGTGGTCCGAGCAGCACCGGATCTGGTTGCGCACCTCGAACGGCACCAGACCGGTGGCGGAGCGCTGGACCAGGAGTACGCAGCGCCCTGCGCGCCACACCGGCCGCGCGAACCCGGTGAGATCGAGGGTGTCGCCCGGCTCGAGCTCGATCCCGGCCAGGCCCTCGACGTCGTCGACGACGCTGTCCGCCTCGACCGCCGCCACCGTGGTCACGGTCTCGATCCTGGTGCGTCCCGGATAACGGGCCAGCCGCCCGGCCGTGCGGTCGGCGGCCTCCTCGATCGCGGGCGAGTCGTGGGAGACGTACGCGTGGGAGAGCCGGTCGGCGAGGAGTGCGGTCAGCTCCTCGACCGCCGGGCCGCCGGGCCAGTCCAGCACGGCGACGAAGCGGGCGGTCGGCTCGCGGACGACGTGGGTGCTGATGACGTACGCATCCTCGGGCTGGCCCGCGCCGAGCACCTCGTCCAGTCGGTGGACGAGGTGCTCGGCGGCGGCGAGGTCCCGGGCGTCGGCATCGACGGCCAGGCGTGCGGTGGTCATCGAGTCGGGACGACCCAGACCGGGTTGGTGTAGAACCACAGGTCGACCCACGGGTCGGCGTCGCCGACGACGTCGATGGCCGGACCGGCCGGGTCGATGCCCGCGCCGAGGTAGCCGGGCTGGGACCGGTTGGCGTCGGTGCCGCGGACACGCACGTAGAACGCCTCCTCGACGCGACCGAGGTCGTAGCGCAGCTGGAAGGTGCCGGTGCGGCCCGAGGTGTCGGTCTGCTCGATCACCTTCGTGTCGGGCGCCTTCCAGGTGTCGCGGTCGGAGACGTACGTCGGGTCGACCGCGCCCCGGATCACGTCGACCCGGTTGAGGCTCGGGAGGAACTGCGACCAGTTCGGGACGTCCTGGGCGGCGATGGTGACGACCAGCGAGATCCGGCTGCCCTTCTTCGCCTTCAGGGTGCCGCCGAGGCTCTCCGAGCCGCCGTCGGAGGAGACGACGCGTACGTCGACCGACTTCACCAGGGCTCCGTGGTCCACCCAGACGCGACCGTTGCGCAGGCCCTTCATGACCGCGCCGTAGCTGCGCTCGGAGGCGCCGACGTGGGTGCGGCTGTAGTAGCCCGGCCAGAAGTCGCCGGCGGTGGTGTTGAGGGAGCCGGCGTAGACCGGGTCGCTGTAGCGGCCGTTGGCGTTGAAGTAGGCCGAGTCCGATCCGTCCGGGCGTCGCGAGGTGGTGCCCCAGTTGACGTGGGAGTCGGAGTTGGCGCTGATCGACCACGGCTTGCCCTCGGCGAGGAGCGAGTCCCACAGGCCGCCGACGGTCGAGGTGAACCAGTCGAAGCCGCCCCAGGAGCGGTAGGACTCGGCGGGATAGCCGGGGAAGGAGTTCGGACCGGCGGAGTTGCCGTAGTAGCCGCGGGCGCTGCCGGGTCCGTAGCCGGCGGGCAGCCCCGCCGCCTGGTGTCCGGGAGCGCCCTCCCAGCCGATCGCGATCCGCGGGTCGGCGTCGCGCCAGGCGCGTACCTCATGGGGGCTGTCGATGCCGTTGCGCGCGGGGTGGTTGGCCAGGAAGAGCGCGTCCGCGACGCGGCGCTTGTCGACCTGCTTGCCGAGCCACTGGATGCCGGCGACCGCGAGCGCCTCGTTCTCCGGGGAGTTCCCGCTGGCCCCCTTGACCGAGCCGTCGTAGTCGTTCTCGAACTGCTTGAGCACCGCGACCTCGTTGGCGCCGGGGGCGACGAAGACGGTGCCGTGCTCGGCGGCCGGGATGTTCCATTCCAGACCCTGGAAGATCAGGGTGTCGCGGAGGACCTTGCGCGCGGCCACGATGTCGGGGTTGACCAGGTCCACGCCGAGCTTGGCGTGGGTCGCGCCGCCGTGGTCGGTGATGACCAGCCAGTCCAGGCCGTACGCGGCGCCGTGCTGCGCCTGGTCGATGACCCGGTACATCGCGTCCGAGCTGTGCTGGGTGTGGATGTGGTGGTCGCCGGCGAGCCAGTGCCGGATCGTGGCCCGGTTGCCGCTCTTCGCGGTGGCCGTGGTGGCGGTCTCGGCCATCGCCGGGGTCACGCCGGTCATGCCGGCCATCCCGGCGGTCACGGCGCCGGCGATGCCGGCGGCGCGGAGCAGGTTGCGCCGGGTGACCTCGGCGGGACGCAGGTCGCTGTCGGACGCGTCCGAGGAGGCGGCGAGGGTGATCTCGTCGACCTCATGGGAGTGAGTGTGGGGATGAGCGTGCGAGTGGGGGTGGTGCTCGTGTGACACGTTGAAACCTCCGCGTGAGATAAGGCGTCTCCGCGTGCCCGAGCAGCGGCGCTCCGAGCCAATCGGCACCGGGTGGCCGGGGTACGTCACGAGGTCGCCCGACAGGTGAACGGAGGCGGGCTGACGTCGTAACCGAAGTAAGGCTAGCCTTACTCACGTGACCACCACGGACCGCCGCAACGACGACGCCGAGACCCTCGCCGACCTCCTCGGAGGCGCGCGAGGTGCGATCGACGCCACCGTCCCGCCCGTCGCGTTCGTGGCCGGCTGGCTGGTCAGCGGAGAGCTGTGGGTCGCGACCGTGGTGGCGCTCGGGCTGGCCGCGATCGTCGCGCTCTGGCAGTGGCGCAAGGGCCGCAAGCCGCGCGCCGTGCTGCTGGGCGTGGCCGGGGTCGCGGTCGCGGCGATGATCGCGCTGCGTACGGGCCGGGCGGAGGACTTCTTCGTGGTCCAGCTCGCCGCCAACGCGGCCAGCGCCCTGGTCTGGGTCGTCAGCATCGCCTTCCGCCGGCCGCTGCTGGGGGTCGTGGTCGGCCTCATCCTGCGCCAGCGCGGCGCCTGGCGACGCGACCCGGCGCTGCTGCGCGGCTACTCGCTGGCGAGCTGGGTCTGGGTCTGCCAGTACGTCATCCGGGTGGCGATCTTCGGTCCGCTGTGGTGGTCCGGCGACGTGCTCGCACTGGCGATCGCGCGGGTCGCGCTCAGCTGGCCGCTGGTCGCGCTGTGCCTGCTGGTGAGCTGGGTCGTCCTGCGGCGCTCGCTGCCCGAGGATCATCCCGGGCTGCGGCATCCTCAGGTCAGCCCTCAGGTCAGCGCGGCCTGAAGCAGGTCGTGGAGCCGGCGCGTGGCGCGCTGCTGGTCGCCATCCCGGATCACCAGCGCCAGCCCAGCGCGCACGTCGGCATCCACGATCGGCGTCGCGACCAGGTCGGTCCCGGCCGCCATCGACTCGGCCAGCACGCAGACCCCCAGCCCACGGGCGGTGAGCCCGAGCAGGGTCTCCGGGTTGGATCCGGAGAGGTCGACCTTCGGTGCAACTCCCGCCCGGGCGCACGACTGCTCCAGAGCCGTCCGTACGCCGGTCCCCGGCGGGATGCACAGCACCGTCTCCTCCTGGAGGTCGGCGAGCCGCGGCCGGGTGCCGGTGAGCCGGTGATCGGCTGGCGCGATCACCGCGAGCCGCTCGTCGCTGACGGACTCGGTGGCCAGGCCGTCGAGGACCGGACCCGCGTGAGAGATCAGCGCCAGGTCGAGCTCGCCGGCCAGCGTACGTTGCTGGAGACGGTCGGAGGTGTCCTCGACCAGCTCGACGGTGACGCCGGGATGCTCCCGGTGGAAGGCTGCGACGGCGTCGAGGAAGCCGGGGATGGTGCAGCCGGCGATCATCCCGAGGCGTACGTGACCGCGGATCAGGTCGCTGAGCTCGTCCGCGCTCTGGCGCACTCCCTCGATCGCTCGGAGCGCGTCGCGTGCACGGGGAAGAAGCGTCTCGCCGGCGTGCGTGAGCCGAACGCTGCGGGGACCCCGGACGAGCATGTCGTGGCCGAGCTCGCGCTCGAGCTTGGCCATCTGGGCGCTGATGCCCGACTGGCTGACGTGGAGCCGCTGCGCGGCGGCGGTGAACGAGCCGTGGTCGACGACGGCGACGAAATAGCGGAGCTGTCCGATCTCCATAATCTCTGATGCTAGCAACCAGCAGAACTATCTGTTTGAGTGTTCAGTCGATCGGAGTCAGGCTGGACGGTGAAAGCCCGACAGACCTGAGGAGATCCCGATGACCGCAACCGCAGCCGAGCTCGCCGAGGCGTACTTCACTGCTTGGCAGGAGCGCGACTTCGCCCACCTGCGCACCCTGCTGGACGAGGATGTGAGCTTCGCCGGCCCGCTCGCCACGATCGAGGGCGCCGATGGCTGCGTCGCCGGCCTGGAGGGAATGGCGCAGGTGCTCGACAAGATCGAGGTGAAGGAGCGGCTCGCCGACGGGCCGAGCGTGATCACCTGGTTCGACCTGCACACCACCGTCGCCGAGCCCGCCCCGACCGCCAACTGGATGCGCGTCGAGGACGGGTTGATCACCGAGATCCGGGTCGCCTTCGACCCGCGCGGCATCCTCGCCGCGCGCGGTTAGTCCTGGCGGGCCTGCTGAGCCCCTGCCGTCTCGCGGATGACCCCGGCCACCAGGTCGGGGTCATCGTTCATCGGTACGTGGCCGCAGCCCGCCAGCCACCGGTGGGTCGCGTGCGGTAGCCGCCGCTCGGCCACGATGGCCTGGTAGGGGAGGAGGGTGAGGTCGCGGGAGGCCCAGGCGACGGTGGTAGGTACGTCGCGCCGCGTCGCCCCCGGGTAGCGGTAGGCGCTGGTGAAGAACGTCTTGATCCCCTCCCGCGAGGCGACCATGTTGGCCGTGTCGGCGGCTGCCGTCGCCGGGTCGATCCGGTCCGGGTGGGCGAAGAAGCAGCCCATCGCGACCGTACGCGCCACCTTCGACCGCAGCACCGTCCCCGCCACCGGCGCCAGCGGCCGCGCGACCGCCTGGATCCCGGCGAACAGACCCCGGACGTAGAGGTAGTCGAGATCGTTCACCCAGAAGCCGGCGGGGGAGAGGGCCGTCACCGACCGCGCGTGCCCCGCGTCGGCCATCTCCAGCGCGAGCAGCCCGCCGAGGCTGTTGCCCACGACGTGCGGCCGCTCGATCCCGAGCTCCTCTCGGAGCGCGTTCAGCTCGTGGGTCACCGCCTCCCGCACCGTACGCCCCGCCAGCTCGAACGCCGGCGACTCACCATGCCCCGGCAGATCGACCGTGATCACCTCGAACTCCCCGGCCAGCCGCTCCACCACCGGTGCCCACGCCTGCCTGCGGTGTGCGATGCCGTGGATCAGGAGCAGTGGCTCCCCGCTGCCGGTCCGTTCGTACGCGAGCATCCTCGCTCCTTCGGTCGCATCCGGGTGTCGCCCGGTGGCCGCGAGCCTACGTCCCGGCATGTCCCGAATGTGGGTCCGGCAAGCGCATGCGCTAATGTTTCACCCGCAACGCGTGATTGGCGCAGTGGTAGCGCACTTCGTTCACACCGAAGGGGTCACTGGTTCGAACCCAGTATCACGCACCACCTCAGATATCGCCTCTGACCTGGAATAACAGGTCAGAGGCGATAGTTGTCTAGTTCCTCCTGCGCCAACCACGTGTCCGCTGGGCCAGGCTTCCGACTGCTCTCCTGGGCGCCTTCGCCCTGTCTGGCTGGCTACACTCGGGCGACGGTTCTCGGGAGGACGGGCATGGCAGCAGAGTTGGCGCGCGGGGAAGGACGGGTTCTTGTCGTCGCGGCCGACGAAGAGCTCGTCGACCTGCTGCTGAGCACGCTCACTCTGGCCGGGTACGACGCCTCGCACGAGCCGTCCGGCCAGGCGGCCGTCGCCCGGATGCGGGCCGAGGCGATCGACCTGCTGGTGGTCGACATCTCCACGCCCGGGCTCGTGCACATCCCGCGGCTCAAGTCCGCCGAGCGGGAGGCGGCGATCCTGTTCCTGGCCACCGAGGAGAGGTTCACGGGCCTCCTCGACGAAGTCGGCTTCAGTGGCGAGGACTATCTGCTGAGACCGTTCCGGGTCTCCGACCTCCTCGCCCGGGTCCATCTCCTGGTGCGCGACGGGGTCGCGGCCGCGCGCCGGTCGGTGCTCGAGCGTGGTGAGCTGCGGATCGATGACAGCTCCTACCGGGCTTGGCGAGGGGATCGCGAGCTCGGCCTGAGCCCCGCCGAGTACCGCCTGCTGCGTGAGTTCGCCCGTAACCCCGGTCTGGTGCTCTCCAAGGAGCAGATCGCGGCCCGGGTGTGGGGCAACTCGCGCGACGACAACGCCATCGAGCGGCTCGTCTCCCGGTTGCGGAGCAAGGTCGACCGAGAGGATCCGGCCCTGATCCGTACGCAGCGCGGGTTCGGATACTCGCTGGTCAGAGGGTGATCTCCGGCGGCAGGGGCAACTGTCAGGTTGCCGTCAGGTTCGTGTCCGGGTGGTGTCAGAACCGGCTGCTGTGATGGGGGACACCCGATCACAGGAGGCCGTTCGTGACCGACACGATCCTCGACGACTATCCGCTCTATCCCTCGCCGCGCGACCTGAGCTGTCCGTTCGCCCAGCCCGAGAACGTACTCTCGACAACGCGTGAGGACGCTCCGCTCGGCAAGGTCCGCATCTGGGACGGGTCCACGCCGTGGCTGGTTTCGAAGTACGCCGACCAGCACGCGCTGCTGACCGACCCGCGTCTCTCGATCGACGAAACACGCGAGGGCTATCCCCACATGACGCGCGGGCGGAGCGAGTCGGCCAAGCACACCCCACCGCTGATCACGAACACCGACGCCCCCGAGCACACCCGGCTGCGCCGGATGGTGAACCTGCCGTTCACGGTCAAGCGGATCGAGGCGCTCCGGCCGCGGATCCAGTCGCTCGTCGGTGAGCTGCTCGACGAGATGCTCGCCGGGCCGCGCCCCGTGGATCTGGTGCAGGCCTTCGCGCTGCCGGTGCCGACCATCGTCATCACCGACATGCTCGGCGTCTCCTACGACAACCGCGAGGACTTCCAGCACGCCAGCCACACGCTGGTCAGCCACGACGCGACCCCGGACGAGTCCGCGGCCGCCGGTGCGGTCCTGGGCGGCCACATCGGGGCCGCGATGCAGGCCAAGTTGGCCGAGCCTGCCGACGATGTGATGTCGGAGCTCGCTGCGCTGGTCAAGGCGGGGGAGATGTCGCCGCACGAGGCGCTGACGATGTCGACCGCGATCCTCATCGCCGGCCACGAGACCTCCGCGAGCATGATCGGGCTCGGCGCCCTCGCACTGCTGCAGAACCCCGACCAGCTCGACTACCTGCGCTCGGTCGCCGACGAGCCGAAGAAGGTGGCGGTCGCCGTCGAGGAGCTGCTGCGCTATCTGACGATCGTGCACACCGGCGTACGCCGGATCGCGAGCGAGGACATCGAGGTCGGTGGCACCGTGATCAAGGCCGGGGACGGGGTCGTCCTCGACGTCGCCGCGGCGAACTGGGACGCCGCCCGGTTCGCGGTGCCCGAGCGGTTGGACCTGGCCCGCGGCAATGCGCGGACCCATCACGCCTTCGGGTACGGCGCCCATCAGTGCCTCGGCCAGACCCTGGCCAGGGTCGAGCTCCAGGAGGCCTTCCGGGCGCTGGTGACCCGGGTACCCGATCTGGCGCTCGCGGTGCCGGCCGCGGAGGTGGAGTTCGCGTTCGAGGGCGTCGCCTACGGGCTGCGCTCGCTTCCGGTGACCTGGTGAACGGGGAGGCTGTGATGACGTATCGCATCGAGTTCGACGAGCCGAAGTGTGTCGCGGCCGGTCAGTGCGTGATGGTCGCGCCGGACGTCTTCGACCAGCGCGACGAGGACGGGGTCGCGATCGTGCTGGACGAGACGCCGTCCGAGGACCTGCTCGACGAGGTGGAGGAGGCGGCAGCCGTGTGTCCGGCCGCTGCGCTGCGGGTGGTCCGCTCGTGACGTCGTCGTTGCGGCAGGTGGTGATCGTCGGTGCCTCCGCCGGCGGGCTGGCGACCGGCGAGGCGCTGCGTCGCGGTGGGTTCGACGGGACGATCACGCTCGTCGGTGACGAGCCGCACCTTCCCTATGACCGGCCGCCGCTCTCCAAGGAGCTCCTGGCGGGGGAGTGGGACCTCGACCGGCTTCCGCTGCGGCCATCGGCCGACATCGAGGCGCTCTCGCTCGACCTCCGGCTCGGCGCCACGGCCACCGGCGTCGATCTGGGGCGTCGGGTGGTGGTGCTGGACTCCGGCGAGGAGATCGGGTTCGACGCCCTGGTCGCGGCGACCGGGGTGAGGGCCCGGCGGCTGCCGGGCGGTCAGGGACATGTGCTCCGCACCCTCGAGGACGCCGTCGCGCTGCGGGACCGGCTGCGTCCCGGGACGCGCCTGGCCGTCGTCGGCGCCGGGTTCCTCGGTGCCGAGGTGGCCGCGGTCGCGCGGAGGCTGGGGTGCGAGGTCACCATGATCGAGCCCGCCCCGGTGCCGCTGGCCCATGCGGTCGGCACCGAGATCGGCGCGATGTTGACACGTGCCCACATCGATCACGGGGTGGATCTGCGTACGGGCACCGGGGTGAGCGCCGTGCACGATGGCGGCCTGACGCTGGCCGACGGGACCGAGGTCGAGGCCGACGAGGTCCTGGTCGCGATCGGGTCGGTCCCGAACGCCGGCTGGCTCGCGGCCGGTGGCCTCCCGGTCGACGACGGCCTGGTCTGCGACCGCTACTGCGAGGCCGCGCCCGGCGTCTACGGTGTCGGCGACGTCGCCCGCTGGCACAACGACCTGTTCGGCACCTCGATGCGCATCGAGCACCGTACCCATGCCGCCGAGCAGGGCCTGGCCGTGGCCCGCGCCATCCTCGACCCCGACCGGCGCCGCCCGTTCGCACCCGTGCCGTACTTCTGGTCCGACCAGTACGACATGAGGATCCAGGCCTACGGCTATCTGCGTGGCCACGACGAGGTCAGGATCGTCGACGGGAATCTCGACGAGCGTCGCTTCGTCGCGGCCTACCGTACCGGCGATCGGCTCGTCGGTGTGCTCGGGATCGGAACGACGCCGCGCACGCTGCGCGAGTGGCGCAAGAAGGTGGCCGACGCGGCGACCTGGGAGCAGGCGTTGACGGACGTCGTCGAGGAGGGAGTCAGCAGTGGCACACGATGAGGTGCTGGTCGTCACCGGAGCGGGCGGGATGGGAGAGGCGGTCGTACGCCGCATCGGCAGCGGTCGCGACGTACTCCTCGCCGACTACTCCCAGGAGGCCCTCGACCGCGTGGTCGCAGGCCTGCGGGACCAGGGGTACGCCGTTGACGGCAGAGTCACCGACGTCTCCGACCGAGCGGCGCTGGACGAGCTCGCCCGAGCTGCCGAGGAGCGGGGACGGATCGCCGCCGTGGTGCACACGGCCGGCGTGTCCGCGGCCACTGCCGGGGTCGACCAGATGGTCGCCGTCGACCTGGTCGGCACCGCCCACGTGATCGACGCCTTCGAGCCGGTCGCCACCCCAGGCACGTCGCTGGTGTGCGTGGCGAGCATGGCCGGCCACTACGCGCAGCTGAGCGCGGAGGAGGAACGGCAGCTGGCGACCGCGCCCACCGAGGAGCTCGCCACCCTTCCGTTCGTCCGCGCGCTCGCCGACCCCACCCAGGCCTACATCCTGGCCAAGCGGGCCAACCAGCTCCGCGTCCAGGCCGCTGCTCTGGCCTGGAACAGGCGGGGAGCGCGGATCAACACCGTCAGCCCCGGCGTCATCTCCACCGCGATGGCCCGCGCCGAGGCTGCCTCGAGATCCGGCGGCCACATGCTCGGCATGCTGGACGCCTGCGGCATCGGCCGGATGGGCTCCACCGGCGAGCTCGCCGAGGCGGTCGCCTATCTCGCCGGCGCCGGGTCGCGCTACGTCACCGGCACCGACCTGCTCATCGACGGCGGCCAAGCCGCCTGGATCCGCTGGCACATGGCGGGATAGGTCAGGTCAGGTGGTGCCGCCCTGCACGATCGTGAACTCCGGCGGCGCGGGGTGTTCTCGGGGTCGCGGAGCCCGAGATCGGCGAGCACGTGCGCGGTCGAGGATCGCGCGGTCGCTGCACGGTCGTAGGAGATCGTGATCAGGGGCGGCACCGTGACCTGGCCGAGTGGTGTGTGGTCCATGCCGATGAGTGCCAGGTCCTCGGGCACCCGCCAGGTCCGCAGGGTCGCCGCAGACAGCAGCGCGGTGGCGACGTCGTTGTTGTAGGAGGCGACTGCGAATCCGGTGGAGCCGAGGTCGTCGAGTGCTGCCGTCGCCTCGTCGAGGTCGATGCCGAGTCGAAGGACGGTCGTCGCCGAGGACCTCGAGGGCGGGCAGGTGCAGGTCTGTGCTTGACCATCAGTTCGACCGCGGATTGAATCGGCTTTACATACATGAGCGCTTGTGAAGGGGTCAATCGGGTGGCCAAGTTCAAGTCATGGCGAGTAGCGGCGACGATTGTCACGCTCTCCTTGTTCGCGACGGCATGCCAAGGGGGCGAGGAGGCCGCGGCCGGCAAGGGCGGGCCAACGAGCAGCCCGTCGAGTAGTCCGTCGGAGGAGGGATGCCTCTCCTGGTCGGTGCCCTGTTCTCGGGGACCGTCGGGGTCGCCCACGCCCGACGTATGGCCGGCGCTGTCCACGTTGTCCTACAAGTCCGCCGCCGTCAGACTGCCGGGGAAGGGGTGGACGGCGGTGCCGGAGGGCGAGGACATGGCGGTGATGCCGGCAGGAGCCTTGGACGAAAGGATCTCCAAGAGCGCCGCCCTCGTCTACGACGACAGCGATCCCGACCGCCGCAAGAGCAAGGCGACGGTCAGTCTGGAGATCCACAGCTACGACCCGCACGCCGAGGGCAATGACCTCGACGTCGACTACATGCGTCGCGAGGTCGTCAAGATCGCCTTGGACATCCGGGAGGGTGGAGGCCCGGTGGCTCAGAAGCCGTCGATCACCAAGGACGGTGTGGTCTACGACGTCATCGCTTCGGGCCAGGAGTCGTCGTGGAAAGACGAGCGAGGCAAGATCGACACCTGGCGATGGGAGTACGTCGGGGTTGTCATGCGAAAGGGCGGCAACGAGGCCGCCGGCATCAACACGGTCGTCGAGTGCCGGGGCGAGTTCTTTTCAGAGAAGAAGTGCGCGAAGCTGGCGAACGACGTGTTCGCGACGCTGCGAGTGAAGAAGCAGTGACGGCGGGGATCCGTCGGCACATGGCTTCGCTGCAGGGATAGGGATCGAGTAGTCCCAGACGGTCCGGCCCATTACCGCTCGGTAGAGGGGCTGGAACGTCTGGGACTATCTCGGCGGATGCCTCAGCGGCCGGAGTCGTAGGCGCTCCACATCTGGGCGTAGACGCCGTCGGCCTCCAGCAGCTCCTCGTGCGTGCCGGTCTCGGTGATCGCTCCGTCGGCCATGACCAGCACACGGTCGGCGTGCTGCGCCTGCTGGAGGCGGTGGGCGATGACGAGTCCTGTGCGGCCGGCGAGGACGGCGGCTGCGGCGGACTCGAGGCGGGAGGCGCCGCGGCTGCCGGACTCGGCGGTGGCTTCGTCGAGAAGGAGTACGGCGGGATCGGCGAGGGCGGCGCGGGCGAGCGCCACGTGCGCGACCTGCTCGGCGGTGAGCGCGTGGCCGAGCTCGCCGACGGGGGTGTGGATGCCCTCGGGCAGCGCCGCGACCCACCCGTCCGCGCCGACCAACGTCAACGCCTTCGAGACGTCCTCGTCGGTGGCGTCGGCGCGGCCGAGGCGTACGTCGTCGACGAGCGGCCCGGCGAAGACGTGCACCTCCTGCGAGACGAGCACGACCGGGCGGGGGTGCGTGCGGGCGTACCGCTCGATCGGGCTTCCGCCGACGGAGACGGCGCCCTCGTCGGGGTCGGTCAGGCCCGCGAGGATCGTGGCGAGCGTCGACTTTCCGGCGCCGCTGGGGCCGACGAGCGCGATCTGCTCGCCGGGGGCGACCTCGATGGAGACCTCGTGGAGGACCTCGTGGTCGCCGTAGCGATGGGTGATCCGGCGGCCCTCGATCGTGCCGGACGGCTTCTCGGCGACCGGAGGGACGGCTTCCAGGGACCGGCCGGCCTCGATGACGCCGATCATCCGCTGCAGGCTGGCGGCGGCGGACTGCATCTCGTCGAAGCTGAAGATGATCAGGCCGAGCGGGTTGAAGAGCCGGTGGAAGTAGAGCGCGGCGGCGGTCACCGCACCCACGGTCGCCGCCTCGGTCGAGACCAGCACGAAGCCGGTGGCGATGATCGCGCCGAGCCCGACGGCCTCGGCGATGTTCATCCACTTGCCCCAGCCGGTGGCGAACCAGAGTACGTCGCGCGACAGCTTCCGCGCGCGGTCGGAGGCGGCGGTGATCGTGGCGACGTGGGCGTCCTCGGCGCCGTAGGCGTGTACGGTCTGGCGGCCGTCCAGGGACGATACGAGCGCCTCGGCGCGGTCGCCGAAGGCGGCGCGCTCGGCGCTGTAGCGCGGGGCGGCGCGGGGGAGGTACCAGCGCAGGGACAGTACGTAGACCGGGATCGAGGCCAGGCCGGCCAGCGCCAGCCACGGGTTGAGCGCACCGAGACCGGCGATCGTCAGGACGACCGTCAGGGCCGCGCCGACCCACGGCGCCAGCAGGCTCGCGATGACCTCGCTGACGACGCCGACGTCGTCGCCGACACGGCTGGCGAGGTCGCCGCGCCCGGCCTCCTCGAGCTGTCCGGGTGGCAGCCGTAGTGCGGTGGACACGACGTCCTCGCGCATCCGGGCGAGGACCCGCTGACCGACTCGGGCGACGAGCGCGGCACTGACCGCGGTGAGCACGGCGCTGAGCGCGCCGGCCCCGGCGACCCAGGCCGCGAGAGTGATGATCTCGCTCCGTTCGCCGCCGCTCAGGACCGCGTCGACCATGAGCCCGATCGCCCACGGGGCGACCAGGCCGGAGAGCGCGGCGGCCGCGGCCAGCACGATCGTCGTGGCGGTGAGCACCCGATGGGATCGGACGTAGTGCCGCAGGGCCTGGCGTACCTCGCCCGCGGTGGCCAGGGGCAGGCGTACGTGCTGCGGTTCGGTGGCGGTCATCCGAGGATCCTCGTGCGGTAGCTGTCGTGGCTCGCGAGCAGTTCGTGGTGGGTGCCGTCGATCGGGTCGTCGTCGGCGCGGAGGATGATCACGCGGTCGGTCCTCGCCAGCAGCACCGGGCTGCTGGTGACCACCACGGTCGTGCGCTCCGGCCGAGCTTCGCCGTGGCGCAGCTCTCGGATCCCGTCGGCGATCAGGTTCTCGGTCATCGAGTCGACCGCGGTCGTCGGCTCGACCAGCACGAGCACCTCGGGGTCGGTGTGCAGGGCCCGAGCGAGCGCGAGCCGCTGACGCTGGCCGCCCGAGAGGGTCAGCCCGCGGTCGCGGAGACGTTCGTCGAGACCCGCGGGCTGGGCGTCGATGAACTCGCGGGCCCCGGCAGCGTCGACGGCGTCGCTGGGGTCGCTGGGGTCGGTGTCCGCGCGGCCGAGGGCGAGGTTCTCCGCGATGGATCCCGCGAAGAGGTCGGCCCGGTGCGGCTCGACGTGCATCCGGGCCCCGTCGGGGGAACGCAGCGCCGCCGCGACCCGGTCCAGGTCGCCCGGCTCGGCGACGATCCCGACGAACTCACCGGGCTTGAGGTCGATCCGGCTGTCCTCCGAGGGCTGCTCGACCGCGGGTGCCGGTGACTCGGCCAGCACCGCGCCCATCCGGCCCGCGCTCGCCTTGGCCGAGGCGCCCACCTGCAGGTAGAGACCGATCGCCGTCAACGGCTCGGCGATGAACTGGGCGGCGCCGACGGCGGCCACGAACGCGCCGACCGTGATCGCCCCGTCGAGCGCGAGCAGGCCGGCGACGCCGACGGAGACGGCGAGGACGATCGTCCCGGCGAGCACGCTCGCACCCTGCTGCAGCGACTTCGCCATGCCGGCGCGGATCCCCGCGACCTCGGCCGCGTGGCTGACCGTCCGGTAGCGGGCGGTCGCGTTGTCCTGGGCTCCGAGGCCGTGCAGGACCCGCAGTCCTGCCATCAGGTCGGTCGCCAGCGCGGAGGCACCGGCCAGGCTCTCCTGCTGGTCTCCGACCCGACGCGAGATCAGCGGCGAGAGCGCGTTGAGCGCGAGGGTGACCACGACCGCGGTGGCGATCAGGATGGCGCCGAGCCGCAGGTCGATGCTCAGCAGTACGCCGCAGCTGACGGCGAGCGCTGCGCTCGCGCCGACGAGCCCGGAGACCCAGATGATGCTGTCCGCCGACTGGTCGGCGTCGGAGGAGGCGATCACCAGCAGCTCCCCGTGCTTGCGCCGGCTCGCGCCAGGAGTCAGGACCTTCCTGGCGAGCTCGGCGCGCAGCGCGTGGCTCTCGTCGATCACCGCCCCCTGCGCGAGCCGCGCGAACCAGCGGTAGCACATCGTGAGGACCGTGAAGAGCAGGGCGATGCCGGCCAGGCTGAGCGTCAGCAGCGGCACGCTCCCGCTGACCACGGCCGCGTCGATGGCCAGACCGATGGCGACCGGCACGAGGGCCTCGCACGACTGGTGCCCGACGAGACACAGGGCCGAGCCGACGACCCGGGGCCGCTGCCGCCGGAGGATCTCGCGGCGCAGTGGCTCCCGTTTCGTACTGCCGGGGACGGGGACGGACGTGACCATCGGGGCCTTTCTGGGGGAGGACGCGGGTCCAGGTTAGCCTCACCTAAGTAGTGCGCGTGCCTCGGCGGCGATCAGGCCGAGCGCCGGGTGGCACGGCCCGCCTCGAACGCGAGCGACGCGCGCGGAATTTCGGTGACCTGAGTCACACGAATCCATTGCCCTTCGCGACCCTGTCCTCTAAAGTTCCAGGGGGTAGAAGATCGCTTCCACGATACGGAATACGGGGGCCGGTGTGGCACCACTGGAGACTCTGATCCGGCGGGCGCGGGCGCTCCTCCCCGACGAGGGCGTGATCACCGACCGCGCCCGGCTGCGGACGTACGAGTGCGACGGGCTGGCCCACTACCGGGTGACGCCGGCGCTGGTCGTGATCCCGGAGACCGCCGAGCAGCTGGCCGAGATCGTGCGGTGCTGCGCCGAGCAGCGGATCCCGTACGTCGCGCGAGGCTCCGGCACGGGGCTCTCCGGCGGCAGCCTGCCCCATGCCGAGGGCGTGCTGGTGGTCACCTCGCGGCTGCGGGCGATCAAGGAGGTCCGGCGGGCGGACCAGCGTGCCGTCGTTGAGCCCGGGGTCATCAACCTCGACGTGACCCGCGCGGCGACGCCGGAGGGCTACTACTACGCGCCGGACCCCTCCAGCCAGCAGGTCTGCTCGATCGGCGGCAACGTCGCGGAGAACTCCGGTGGCGCCCACTGCCTCAAGTACGGCTTCACGACCAACCACGTGCTCGCCGCCGAGTTCGTCACCGCCGCCGGCGACCGCGTACGCCTCGGCGGGGACGCGCCCGACAGCCCCGGCTACGACCTGCTCGGCGCCGTCGTCGGCTCCGAGGGCACCCTCGGGATCGTCACCGAGGTGACGGTGCGGCTGGTCCGGCTGCCGGAGAAGGTGGTCACCCTGCTGGTGGGCTTCGACTCCACCGACCGCGCCGGTGCCGCCGTGTCCGCGATCATCGCGGCCGGCATCGTACCGGCGGCGATCGAGATGATGGACGCGCTCGCGATCGAGGCGGCCGAGGCCGCGGTGCACTGCGACTACCCGGCGGGCGCGGGCGCGGTGCTGGTCATCGAGCTGGACGGCCCGGCCACCGAGGTCGACGCGGAGTACGCCGACGTGGTCCGGTTCTGCGAGGAGACCGGCGCCTTCGAGATCCGCACCGCCAAGACCCCCGAGGAGCGGGTCCTCATCTGGAAGGGCCGCAAGTCCGCCTTCGCCGCCGTCGGCCGGATCAGCCCTGACTACATCGTCCAGGACGGAGTCATCCCGCGCACCGCCCTGCCCGAGGTGCTGCGCGCGATCGCGGAGCTCTCCGATCGCTCCGGCGTACGCGTCGCCAATGTCTTCCACGCCGGCGACGGCAACCTGCATCCGCTGGTGCTCTTCGACGACGCCGTCCCCGGGGCGGGGGAGGCCGCCGAGGAGGTCAGCCGCGGGATCCTCGACCTCTGCCTGCGCCACGGCGGCTCGATCACCGGCGAGCACGGGGTCGGCGCCGACAAGGCCGCCCACATGCCGAAGATGTACGCCCCCGACGACCTCGACACGATGCAGCTGGTCCGCTGCGCCTTCGACCCGGACCGGATCTCGAACCCGGGCAAGATCTTCCCGACCCCGCGGCTGTGCGGCGAGCGACCGGGGCGGCGGCAGGGAGCGCACCCGTTGCAGCAGGCCGGCGTGGCGGAGGTCTTCTGATGAGCGATTCCTTCGCTGGTCGAGGGCCACTCCGTTCAGACCCTCGCGAAGCGAGCGTGTCGAGACCAACACAGTCCATCTCCGGCGTACGCCCCGGCCGCATCGAGCGCCCGACGAGCACCGCCGAGGTCGCCGAGGTCATGCGCGCGGCGGCGGCCGCGGGGGAGTCGGTCGTCCCGACCGGAGCGGGCACCAAGCTGGGCTGGGGAAACCCGCCCACCTCCGCCGACATCCTGCTCGACCTCGCCGCACTCGACCAGGTCAGCGAGCACGCCTCCGGTGACCTGATCGCCACCGTGGGGGCGGGGACGCCCCTGGCCCGGCTGAAGGACCACGTCGCCGCCGCCGGCCAGCGCCTCGCGCTCGACGAGACGATCTCCGGCGCGACCGTCGGCGGCACCCTGGCCACCAACACCAGCGGCCCGTTGCGGATGCTCGCCGGCACCATGCGCGACCTGCTCATCGGCGTGACGATGGTGCGCGCCGACGGGGTGGTCGCCAAGGCCGGCGGCAAGGTCGTCAAGAACGTCGCCGGCTACGACGTCGGCAAGCTCCTGGTCGGCTCGATGGGCACCCTCGCGGTGGTCACCGAGGCGACGTTCCGGCTCCACCCGGTCCCGCAGACCTCTCGCTGGGTCAGTCTTGACGCGCGCGATGCCGCGCACGCCGCCGAGCTCACCCAGGCGGTCCTGCACTCCCAGACGGTGCCCTCAGGCCTCGAGGTGGACGTCACCGCCGGCGGGGTGCGGGTCGATGTCCTGGTCGAGGGACGCCCGGAGGGCGTGGCGGGACGTACGGCCGTCCTGACCGACCTGCTCCCGGGCTCCGAGGTCGACGAGCGGGCACCCGCCGGCTGGGGTCGATATCCATGGGAGGACACCGCCGACGAGCACCTCGGGATCAAGGTGACCTTCCGGCTCTCCGGCCTGGCCGACGTCGTCGAGGCCGCCGGCGAGCACGGGCTGCGCGGCTCGGCCGGCGTCGGAGTCGCGTACGTCGCCGTCCCGGCCGATCGCGACATCACCGAGATCCGGGCGACGCTCGCGAGGCTCCGCGAGACGGCCGGACGACACGGCGGCAGCGCCGTCGTCCTCGACGCTCCCGGCGCGGTCAAGCAGCAGCTGGACCTGTGGGGACCGGTCCCGGCCGTGGATCTCATGCGCCGGGTGAAGGACGAGTTCGACCCCGACCACCGGCTCAGCCCGGGCCGCTTCGTAGGAGGGATCTAGCCGACATGGCAGACATCGACATCCGGCAGTTGGGTGCCTTCGACGAGCAGCACCCACCCGACCAGCAGCTGCTCGACGACTGCGTGCACTGCGGCTTCTGCCTGCCGACCTGCCCGACCTACCTGCTGTGGGGTGAGGAGATGGACTCCCCGCGCGGGCGGCTCTACCTGATGAAGGAGGGCCTGGAGGGCGAGCCGATGTCGGACTCGATGGTGCAGCACTGGGACAACTGCCTGGGCTGCATGTCGTGCGTGACCGCGTGCCCCTCCGGCGTCCGCTACGACACCCTCATCGAGCAGACCCGCGCCCAGGTCGAGCGCAACCATCCGCGTACGCCCCGGGAGAAGGCGCTGCGGAGCCTGATCTTCGCGATCTTCCCGCACCCCAAACGCCTCCGGGCGATGCGCGGTCCGCTCAGGCTGCTTCAGCGCACCGGCCTGGACCGGCGCCTGCGGCAGACCGGCCTGCTCGAGAGGATGGCGCCGCACCTGGCCGCGATGGAGCGGCTCACCCCGACCATCACCGAGGCGGCCCCGCTGCCCGAGCTCGTGCCCGCGGCGGGGGAGCGGCGTGCGGTGGTCGGCATGCTCACCGGCTGCGTCCAGGGGGCGTTCTTCCCGGGCGTCAACGCCGCCACCGCCCGGGTGCTCGCCGCCGAGGGCTGTGACGTGGTCATCCCGCCCGGCCAGGGCTGCTGCGGCGCGCTCTCGGTGCACAACGGCCGCGAGAAGGAGGCCCAGACCTACGCTCGCCGGATCATCGACGCGTTCGAGCACGCCGGTGTCGAGCACGTCGTCATCAACGCCGCCGGCTGCGGCTCGACGCTCAAGGACTACGCTCGGCTGCTCGCCGACGACCCGCTCTACGCCGCGAAGGCCGAGGAGTTCGAGGGCAAGGTCCGCGACATCGCCGAGATCCTCGACGAGCTCGGCCCGGTCGCCGAGCGCCACCCGCTCGACCTCACCGTCGCCTACCACGACGCCTGCCACCTGGCCCACGCACAAGGCGTACGCACCCAGCCGCGGGCCCTGCTGAAGGCCGTCCCCGGCATCGAGCTGCGCGAGATCGCCGAGGGCGAGATCTGCTGCGGCTCGGCCGGCATCTACAACATCCTCAACCCAGAGCCCGCCCGCGAGCTGGGCGAGCGCAAGGCGCGCAACATCGTCGCCACCGGCGCCGACGTGCTCGTCACCGCCAACCCGGGCTGTCTGCTCCAGGTCGCCTCCGCGATCACCGCACAGGGGCACCAGCTCGGCATGGCCCATCTCGTCGAGGTGCTCGACGCCTCGATCAGCGGCTCCTCACCCGAGGGGCTGCGCCACCGCACCATCTGATCCACCCGACAGCTCAACAATCCCCCACACTCTCGGAGTCGCCATGTTTGAGCCAGTACCCGACCAGGTCGGCGGTTCGCTCGTCCTGAGCGCCCTGTGCGGCGCCCTACCGCTGATCACCATGTTCGTCCTTCTCGGCGGCCTCAAGATGAGGGCCTGGCTGGCCGGCCTCATCTCCCTGGGCGTCGCCCTGGTCGTCGCCGTCGCCCTCTTCGAGATGCCGGTCGACGACGCGATCCTGTCCAGCGCCCAAGGTGCCCTGTTCTCGGGCTTCTTCCCGATCATGTGGATCGTCATCAACGCGGTCTTCGTCTACAACCTGACCGTGCACACCGGCCACTTCGACGTGCTGCGCCGGGCGTTCAGCAAGGTCAGCGACGACCAGCGGATCCAGGCCCTGATCATCGCCTTCTCCTTCGGAGCGCTGCTGGAGGCGCTGGCCGGGTTCGGTACGCCCGTCGCGATCACCGTCGTGATGCTGATGGCGATGGGCTTCAAGCCGGTCAAGGCGGCCGCGGTCGCGCTGATCGCCAACACCGCCCCGGTGGCGTACGGCGCGATGGCCTCTCCGATCAACGCGCTCTCGACCCAGACCGGCTTCGACGTCGACACGCTGGGTGCGATGGTGGGTCGCCAGACCCCGATCCTGGCGGTCGTGGTGCCGCTCATCCTGGTCTTCGTGGTCGACGGCAAGCGTGGTCTCCGGCAGACCTGGATCCCGGCGCTGCTCTGCGGCGTCAGCTTCGGCATCGCGCAGTTCGTGGCCTCGAACTACATCTCCGTCCCGCTGGCCGACATCGTCGCCTCGCTCTTCTCGGCCGTGGTGATCGTGGGCCTGCTGCGGGTGTGGCAGCCGAGCGAGAAGATCCGTGCCGAGTCGCTGGTCGGCGCCGGCTCGGGACCGGGCGCCGAGGCGCATGAGGTGCGGGACAGCAGCAGCGAGATCTTCAAGGCCTTCCTGCCGTACGCGATCATCATCGTGATCTTCGTGATCGTCAGCATCCCCGCGGTCAAGGACGCGCTGGCCCACCGGCCGTTCACCCTCTCCGGGACGGACTACACCCCGACGGTGGTCTTCCCGGGGCTCGGCGATGTCGCCGGCGCCCAGGGCGGCATCAAGTTCGACTGGTTCCCGGCCGCCGGCACGATGCTGCTGCTCTCGGGCATCATCACCGCGATCTGCCTGAGGATCCGGCTCGGTGCGGTCGCGGCGATCTACCGGGACACCTATCGGCAGCTCGCCACCGCCATCGTCACCGTGATGGCGGTCCTCGGCCTGGCGTACGTCATGAACTTCTCCGGGCAGACCGGCTCGATCGGCGCCTGGCTGGCCGGCGCCGGCAGCGCGTTCGCCATCCTCTCGCCGATCCTCGGCTGGCTCGGCGTGGCGGTGACCGGCTCCGACACCTCCTCCAACGCTCTCTTCGGCCTCCTCCAGGTGACCACCGCCAAGGAGGCCGGGCTCGACCAGGTCCTGATGGCCGCCTCGAACTCGTCCGGCGGCGTGCTCGGCAAGATGGTCAGCCCGCAGAACCTCGCCATCGCCGCGGCGGCGGTGGGCATGGCCGGCAAGGAGGGCGAGATCTTCCGCAAGGTCTTCGGCTGGAGCATCGCCATGCTGGCCTTCATGTGCGTCCTGGTCGCCCTGCAGTCCACCCCGGTGCTCGGCTGGATGGTCCCCTGAGGACGGGGTTCTAGGGCTGCGCGTCCTCGGTGAGGCGTACCTCGGACCAGTCGAGCCCGTCGAGATTGACGACGATCGCCTCCTGGGTGGTCCGGGCGATCACGACGACGGCCTCGGAGTCCGGGTCGGGGTTCTCCTCACGGTGGGGGACCCACGGGGGGACGAAGATGTAGTCGCCGGGGTTGGTCTCCACGCGGGTCTCGACGGGCTCCTCGCCCTCGACGTCGAGGAAGACGAAGACCGGGTTTCCGGAGACGATGTAGATCGCGGTCTCGGAGGCGCCGTGGTGGTGGTTGGCCGAGGCGGTCGAGGCCGGGACGTGGGTCTGGCCCATCCACAGGTTCTTCGCGCCGACGGTGTTGCCGCTGACCGCCTCGAGGCGTCTCATCCCCGAGGTCTGCCCGGTCTGGTCGACCAGACCGGCGGGGGCGATGTGGTGGAGGTGCCGGTGGAACGGGTCGATCTCGGCGGGGACCAGGACGCCGCTGGGGGTCCGGATGTGCTCGCCGTCCGAGGATCCGGCGGGGATGTGAATCGCGGGCATCAGGCTCCCTTTGCGAGTGTGAGGACGGTGTCGTTTCTGGGTGTGGTGAGCAGTGGCCGTAGGACGGAGGCGACCTGCGTCGCCGTCTCCTTGGGCAGGCCCGGGCGGGCGCAGACGTAGAGGGGGAGCGGGTCCGGCGGTGGCAGGTCCGTTACCGGTGCCAGGCCGTCGGGAACCTCTCCGAGCGTAGCCATGAGCGCCACCCCGAGGCCCGCGCCGACCGCCGCCTGAACGCCTGCCAGCTGGAAGGCCTCGGCGCCGATGGCTGCCGGGATCGAGTGCTCGGCGAGGGTGTCGAGCGCTCGGCTCCGGAGCGCGCACGGTTCGTCGAACGCGACGACGGGGACCGGCTCGGAGGGTGTGGGGCGCCGCCAGAGGGGGGAGGCGAACCAGGCGAGGGTCAGGTCGCCCACGTAGAGGGCCTTGGAGTCGTCGGCCTGCTGGAGAAGGAGGGCCAGGTCGACGCTCCCGGAGGCGAGGCCGTCGCGCAGCTTGTTGCCCCGGTCGATCCGGAACCGGAAGTCCCGCTTCGGCACCGACTGCGTCAGAGCGTTGGACAGGCTGGGGAGCAGCTGGGCGGCGGCATGCTCGGTCGACCCGATGCTGATGGTCGTCGGGCCGCTGACGCCATCGGGCAGGAATCCCGCGACGGTCTCGTCGTGCAGGGTGATGATCCGGCGTGCCTGGGTGAGCAGCAGCTCGCCGTCGGCGGTGAACCGTGAGCCGCGGCCGTGTCGCTCGACCAGTGGGCGGCCGATCACGGACTCCAGGCGGCGTACGTGCTGGCTGACGGCGCTCTGGGTCAGGTGCAGGGCGGTGGCGGCGCGCTGGAATCCGCCGAAGTCTGCGACAGCGACGAGGCTGCGCAGCGGGGCGATATCCAGATTCTGACTCATGTCGATCAGACTAATACACAATTGATGAGCGTTCGTGATGGTTCAACATCGTGGAACGTCGTTGGACCGAGCACGTTTTGTCTATCAAACTCATAGACATAAGGCTCTCTGAAACGGAGGGCTGCCGTGGCCGGCATCAGGCCGCGGTCGACCATCAGGGAGGCAGCATGTCGCGACGGACGATCAAGCTCGGCGCCGTTCCGTACGGCACCGGCGGTCCGGGCCAGCACCGGCTCTGGCTCGACCCGGAGATCCCCGGTGACGCGAGTGTCAACATCGACTGGTTCATCCAGACCGCGAAGCTCGCGGAGCAGGGCCGCTTCGACTTGATGTTCATCGTGGACAGCCAGTTCATCACCCCGCACAGCCCGCCCCACTACCTCAACCGGCTCGAACCTCTCACCCTGCTCTCCGCCGTCGCCACCCACACCAGCCACCTCGGCATGGTCGGCACCGCGACCACGAGCTTCAACAGCCCGTTCAACCTCGTGCGCCGCTTCGGGTCCCTCGACCTGATCAGCCACGGTCGCGCCGGCTGGAACGTGGTCACCACCGGTGACGCCGGCACCGCGACCAACTACGGGCTCGAGGAGCACTACGACTACGACACCCGGTACGGCCGCGCCCAGGAGTACGTCGAGCTCGCCCGGGCACTGTGGGACTCCTACGAGGACGACGCGTTCGTACGCGACCGTGAGACCGCGACCTTCCTGGACCCGGCCAGGCAGCACGCCCTCAACCACGAGGGCACCTACTTCGACGTCGCCGGCCCGCTCAACCTGCAGCGCAGCCCGCAGGGTCATCCGGTCATCTTCCAGGCCGGCGACTCCGACCAAGGACGCAACCTGGGCGCCTCGGTGGGGGAGGGGATCTTCACCCACGCCCCCGACGTCCCCAGCGGGAAGGCCTTCTACGACGACCTCAAGACGCGGGCGAAGAGCTTCGGCCGCGATCCGGAGGAGCTGGTGATCATGCCGGGCGTGAAGGTGGTCGTCGGCGACACCGACGAGGAGGCCCGGGAGATCGAGGCCGCGAACCACGAGCGTGACCACGGCTTCGAGGAGGCGCTGGCCGAGTTCGGCCGGCCCTTCGGGTGGCACGACTTCGGCCAGTACGACCTCGACGCGCCGTTCCCGGCCCAGGCGCTCGCGCACGGCGAGCGGTCCTTCTTCACCCAGGCCACGAGGATCACCGAGCGTGCGGTCGCGAACGGTTGGACGCTTCGGCAGACCGTGGAGGCCGCCCGGGTCTTCCGCAAGTCCGAGTTCGTCGGCAGCCCCGCGACCGTCGCCACGAAGCTGCAGGAGTGGTGGGAGGCGCGAGCCTGCGACGGCTTCAACATCGGCGTCGATCACCCCGCCAACTTCCGGCGGATCGTGGAGGAGGTCATCCCGATCCTCACCGAGCGGGGCGTCTTCCGTCGCGAGTACGAAGCCACCACCCTGCGCGGGAATCTCGGCCTGCCGATCCCGGAGAACCGCCACACGGTCGCTCGCCGCGCTCAGCCGAGCTGACCCCGACGCGCTCGGGCGCCACGACACGTACCTGACCGTCAGACACACAGGAAGATCGATCACCCCATGGCCAACAAGGCACTCACCCGGACCGACAACCCGACCGCATCGTCCCCGACCCCCGCTGTGGCCATGACCCGGCGGGGCCTGCTCGGGATCAGCCTCGGCGCCGCGGCCGCCTTCGCGCTGGCGGCCTGCGGGTCCGAGAGCGGTGCCAGCGCCGCCGGCGGCCGGATCACCTGGGCCTGGCAGCTGCCCACCACCTGGGACCCGGTGACCTCCTCGGCCGGCTCCGACGTACAGATGCTGGCTCTCGTCTACGAAGGCATCACCGGGTTGGACGAGAAGGGGAACCCGGTGCCGTGGCTGGCCGAGAAGTGGACGTACGACCCAGCCGGCACCCAGGTGACCTTCACGCTGAAGAAGGACCTGAGGTTCAGCGACGGCACCCCGCTGGACGCCACCGCGGTGGCCAAGTCGATCGAGCGCGGCCGGACCGCGGACGGGTCGCTGATCGCACCGCAGATGATCGGGATCACCACGGTGACCGCCTCCGGCGACCTCGACGTCGTGCTCGACCTGGCCGAGGTCGACTACCAGATCCCCGCGCTGTTCGCGGGCAAGACCGGGATGGTCGTCAACCCGGCCGCCTTCGAGAAGGACCCCGCGTCCTTGGCCACCGCACCGGCCGGGTCGGGTCCGTTCAGCCTGACCACCTTCGTCGAGAACGACCACGCCGAGCTGGTGAAGAACTCGCACTTCCAGCTCGCCGAGGACATCCAGGTCGACGAGTTCCACCTCTACCCCCAGCCCGACCCGGCCACCGCCGTCGCCTCGGTCCAGTCCGGCCAGTACAACGTCGCCCGCATCTCCGGTGCCCAGGTCGAGCAGGCCGAGCAGGCCGGCCTCGACGTCCAGATCCTCGACTCGATGTTCGTCTCGTGCCTCGACGTTCATGCCGGGATGAAGCCCTTCGACGACCCCGCCGTCGTCGAGGCGCTCAAGTACGGCATCGACCGCGAGAAGATCAAGAAGGTCGCCAACTTCGACATCGGTGACGTCAACTACCAGCCCTTCCCGAAGGGGTACGTCGGCTACAACCCCGAGCTCGAGGGCATCTACGACTACGACCCGGAGAAGGCCAAGCAGGTCCTCGCCGAGGCCGGCCACACCGGCACCGTCAAGGGCGAGTTCACCAGCGCACAGCCCGTGGCCGCCGTCGAGCTCATCCAGGCCCAGCTCAAGGAGGTCGGGATCGAGCTCACGATCAAGTCGATCCCGGCGACCCAGCACACCCAGCTGGTCTACATCGAGCACTCCCAGGCGCTCACCTACGACGGCTTCGCCGGTCGCGAGTCGCCGGTGCAGGCGTTCCAGGTCCTCTTCGGCAAGGAAGGGCTGATGAACCCCGGCCGCCGCACCGACCCCGCCCTGGAGGCGCAGCTCAAGAAGGTCCGGGCGACGCCGACCGACGACCCCGCCTACCCGGCGATCCTGCAGGAGGCGACGAAGATCGCGATCACCAGCTTCCCCAACACCTTCCTCTACAACGCTCCGCGGATCATCGTCCGCAAGAAGGTCTCCGAGCTGCCCGCCTCGCCCAGCCTGCAGCGGTTCGAGGGAGTGACGACCTCGTGAGCGTGGCTCAGGCCACGAATCCGGTCGTGGCACGGCCGTCGGCCGATGCCGTCGGAAGCTGGGTGCGGCGGATCCTCAACCTGGTGGCGATCACCGCGGCGGTTCTGCTGCTGGCCTCGGTCATCACCTTCGCGCTCGGGGCGATGGCGAAGACCAACCCGGCTGCCGCGGTGCTCGGTGAGACCGCGACCGAGGCCGACATCGCCAGGCTCGACCGCCAGTTCGGTCTGGACCGGCCGCTCGTGGTCCAGTATGCCGACTGGCTCGGCTCCGCGGTGCGAGGTGATCTCGGGGTCTCCTGGTTCACCACCGTCCCGGTCTCCGACAGCATCGCCCAGGCGCTCCCCGTCGACCTGTCCATCGCGCTGCTCGCGATCGTGCTGGCGATCCTGATCGGAGGAGCCGCCGGGATCGGCGCGGCCTTGAGCAACGGCGGCATCTTCGACCGGACGGTCACCATCGTCTGCTCGCTGCTCGGCACCTTGCCGCCGTTCGTGATCGGGATGGCTCTGATCGTGGTCTTCGCGGTGAAGGCCGACCTGCTCCCGGCCGGCGGGTACGTCCCGATCCAGGAGGACCCCGCCGAATGGCTGCGCTTCGCCATTCTTCCCTCCTTCGCGCTCAGTCTCGACGTGGCCGCCTCGATCGCCCGGCAGCTGCGTACCTCGCTGGTCGGTGCGCTGCGGGAGAACTACGCGATCGGTGCGCAGATGCGCGGCTTCAGCCGCAGGCGAGTCCTCTTCGGCCACGTTCTCCGCAACGCCGCTGCTCCCGCCCTGGCCGTCATCGGCCTCGCGATCCCGCTGGTCATCGGCGGCGCCGTGATGACCGAGAAGCTCTTCGGGCTGCCGGGGATCGCCCAGCTGGCGTTGCAGGCCTCGGAGAAGGGGGACGTCCCGGTCGTTCTCGGCACTCTCCTGGTCACCGCCGTCGTGGTGGTCCTGGCGAGCCTGGTCGTCAACGTCGCCCAGACCGCTCTCGACCCGGCCTCCCGCCGTGAGCCGGCGAAGGGTGGTCTCGGATGAGGACCCTGAAGGCTCTGTGGGCGCAGCCCGCCAGCCGCTTCGCCTTCGCCATCCTGAGCGTGATCGCGTTCCTGGTCGTCTTCGGTGGTGCCGTCGCTCCGTACGACCCACTGCGGCAGTTCAGCGACGAGGTCCTCCAAGGACCGTCGGCCAAGCACCTGCTCGGCACCGACTACGTCGGTCGCGACGTCCTCTCCCGGCTCCTCGCCGGGACCCGGCTCTCCGTGGTCGGAGCCCTGGAAGCGGTGGTGATCGCCGCGGTCCTGGGCGTCCCGTCCGGGCTGGCCTCGGCATGGATGGGCCGGATCGGCGAGTGGGTCTCGCTGCGGATCGCCGACACCCTGATCATCCTGCCGTTCACCGTCTTCGCGATCGCCGTCGCCGGCACCATCGGCAACGGCCTGCAGCAGGCCATGGTCGCGGTCGGGGTGCTGATCAGCCCGATGTTCTTCAGGGTCACCCGGGCGGTGGCGCTCGGTCTGAGAAGGACGCAGTACGTCGAGGCGGCCGAGCTGATGGGCGCCACCCAGTGGTGGACCCTGCGCAAGCACATCTGGAGCAAGGTGCTTCCCAACGTCGCCGTGGCCGCGGCGCAGGCCACCGGCGCCAGCCTGCTCGTGGTCGCGTCGCTCTCGTTCCTCGGGATCGGAGTGCAGCCACCTACGCCGACCTGGGGCGGGATGCTCTCGGCCGACCTCGGCTACCTCGCCCAGCAGAGCTGGGCTCCGATCTTCCCGGCGCTGCTCATGATGGCGACCGTCGGCTCCCTCAACATCCTGGCCGACGGCATCCGCGACGCCGGATCCCCGCGCCGCCGCCGGCCCGGCCTTGTCGCCAGGCTCCACCGGAAGGAGACCATCGATGTCGCAGCCTGAGCACGACGCGTACGCCGCCAGCCCCCGCACCCTCGAGGTCGAGGACCTGCACGTCAGCGTCGGTGACCATCTCGTCGCCGTGAGTGGCGTCTCCTTCCAGCTCCGCCGTGGCGAGGCCGTCGGCCTGGTCGGTGAGTCAGGTAGCGGCAAGACCCTCACCTGCCGAGCCGTCCTCGGGCTGCTGCCGGAGACCGGCGAGGTCGACCGCGGGTCCATCGTGCTCGGTGAGAGCGATGACCGTGTCGACCTCATCGCGGCAGGGCGCACCGTCTGGGACCGCGTCCGCGGGTCCCGGATCGGCGCCGTCTTCCAGGACCCCGGCTCCTACCTCAATCCCGGCATCACCGTCGGCCGCCAGCTCGTCGAGCAGCTCCGCGTACGCGGAGGTCTCGGCAGGACCGAGGCCCGTGAGCGAGCGGTCGGCCTGTTCACGGAGGTCGGTCTCCACGATCCCGCCGGCGTCTTCCAGCTCTACCCCCACCAGCTCTCGGGCGGCATGCTCCAACGCGTCCTGATCGCCATCGCGATCTCCTGCGAGCCCGAGCTGCTCATCGCCGATGAGGCCACGACCGCCCTCGACGTCGTGATCCAGGCCGAGATCCTCGAGCTCGTCGCCCGGCTGCGTCGCGATCACGAGCTCTCCCTGCTGCTGGTCACGCACGACCTCGCCGTGGTCGCCGAGACCTGCGACCGGATCCTGGTCATGTACGGCGGCGAGATCGTCGAGTCCGGCCCGACCGAGCAGGTGCTCACCGACCCGCGGCACCCCTACACCCGTGCGCTGCTCGCGGTCGCCACCATCGGGGACTGGACGCGCCGCACCCTCGACGTCATCCCCGGCCAGCCGCCCTCGGCGGGGGAGGAGATGCCCGGCTGCCGGTTCGCGCCGCGTTGCCGCTACGCCACCCAGGCGTGCGTCAGCGCCCCGGTCGTGACGACCGAGATCGGCCCGGGGCGCAGCGCTCGCTGCGTACGTCTCGACGAGCTGGACACCGAGCCCGGTGCCGTTCTCGTCCAGGACCGGATCGAGGCCACCGCATGAGCACACCGCTGCTGCGCATCACCGACCTCTCGGTCAGCTACGCGCTCCCACGTCGAGGCACCGGACTCGGCACCGGGGCCGCGCTGCGCGAGGTCAGTCTCGACGTACGCGCCGGCGAGATCCTCGGGATCGTGGGGGAGACCGGATCCGGCAAGACCACCCTGGCCAGAGCCACGGTCGGCCTGGTCACCCCCGCCACCGGCACCATCACGTTCGACGGTGTCGACATCGGCGGCCTCCAAGGATCCGCGCTGCGTGGGTTCCGCCGACGTGGGCAGGTCCAGCTCGTCTTCCAGGACCCGCTGCGTTCTCTCGACCCCGATCTCACCGTCGGCCAGCTCGTCTCCGAGCCGCTCGCGATCGCCGGGGTGCCCCGCAGCGAGCAGCGCGTCAGGGTCGAGGAGGCCATCGGGCTCGTCGGCCTCGACCCGAGCACCATCCACGACCGGCTCCCACGCCAGCTCTCCGGCGGCCAGCGGCAACGCATCGCGCTCGCCCGCGCGATCGTCACCCGCCCCCAGCTGCTCTTCTGCGACGAACCGGTCAGTGCCCTGGACGTCTCCAACCGGAACCTCGTCCTCAGCCTGCTCGACCGGCTTCGCCGCGAGCTCGGCCTCGCGGTCGTGATCATCGCTCACGACCTGTCCTCGCTGGCCGGCGTCGCGGACCGGATCGCGGTGTTCTACCGCAGCCGTCTGGTCGAGAGCGGACCGGTCGAGGAGGTCCTGACCAGGCCGGCGCACCCCTACACCGGGCTGCTGACCGCGTCCGCTCCCTCGGTCGCCCACGAGGACCGGCTCCGGCCGGCCGATCTCCGCCTCGAACAGGGCGCCGAGCCGCCGAAGGGCGGTCCTGACAGCTGCGTGTTCCTGGCCCGATGCCGGTTCGCGCACGAGGCCTGCCACCAGCAGCCGCTCACGACGCCGCTTCCCGGCACCGCCGACCGCACCGCCGCCTGCCACGCCGCCACCACATGGCCCAGCCAGATCGCAACCACCTCCACCTCCACCGCCGCAGACCAACCGGCAGCTGCCGGCTGACGAAAGGACCGAGCATGACCTACGACGACGTCGAGATCCTCGGCATGATCGGCACCGCCGACGCCTCCGAGATCCGCCCGTCCGACGGGACCGTCATCGACCCCGACTACACCGCCCGCTTCGCCAAGGCACACGAGGACGGCGGCTTCGACCGCGTACTCATCGGCTATGGCTCCGGCTGGTCCGAGGGGACCCAGGTGGCCGCGTACGCGGCCGCTCACACCGAGCGCCTGGGCCTGCTCATCGCCCACCGGCCCGGGGTCGTCCACCCCACCCTCGCCTCGCGCACCTTCACCACGCTGGACCAGTTCACCCAGGGCAGGGTGGCGCTCAACATCGTGACCGGGAGCAGCAATGTCGAGCAGCGGCGCGAGGGCGACTACGTTCCCCACGACGAGCGGTACGCCCGCACCGACGAGTACCTCCAGATCCTGCGGGCCTCCTGGGACACCCAGGGTCCACGGGACTTCGACGGCACCTACTACCGCTTCGAGGGATTCACCCCGCAGGTCTTCCCCTACGCCGACCGCCACCTCGAGCTCTTCTTCGGAGGCAGCTCACCCGCGGCGTACGGCGTCGGGGCCAAGCACGCCGACACCTACATGCTCTGGGGCGAGCCGCTGAAGCAGACCGGCGAGCAGATCGCCACCATCACCGAGAGGGCCACCGCCGCCGGACGTACGCAGCGCCCCAGGGTCTCGGTCTCCTTCCGGCCGATCCTCGGCAGGACCGACGAGGAGGCCTGGGAGCGCGCTCACCGCATCCTCGACACGATCAACGGCGAGGTCGGCGCCCAGTTCAAGCAGAAGGTCAACAAACTTCACCCCCAGGGTTCGGCCCCGGAGAACGCCGGGTCCCAGCGCCTGCTCGCCGTCGCCGAAACAGGCGACCTGCACGACCGCTGCCTGTGGACCCCCACCACCACAGCGGTCGGTGGCGGCGGCAACTCCACCGCCCTGGTGGGCTCACCGGAGACCGTGGCCGCCGCGATCCTCGACTACGTCGAGATCGGGGTCAACACCGTCCTCATCCGCGGCTACGACCCGCTCCAGGACGCCATCGACTACGGCCGCGACCTGCTCCCGCTGGTCCGCCAGGAACTCGCCCACCGCGCCGCGGCCCGGCCGAGCGTCGCGGTCTGATCCGAGTCCGACCCGTACCACCGATTGGAGCACACATGACCATCACCTCCGAGGCGAGCACGGCGAGCGGCTGGGACGAGCCGCCCGGCGGTACGCCACGCGGCACCCTGATCCTGCTGACCGGACGCGGTGAGACCGCGGCCACCTACCAGCGCTTCGGCAGGCGGATCTCCGCGGACGCCTACAAGGTACGTCTCGTCGAGGCCGACCTGGACGACGTGACCGCGGCGCGCGCCGAGATCGAACAGCACCTGGCCGATGCGGCCCTGCCCGCACCGAAGGTCCTGGTCGGCAGCGACACGGGTGCCACCCTCGCCGCGACGCTGGTCGACCAGGTTGCCGCCGATGCCGCGGTCATCGCCGGCATCGTGCTGCCCGAGTCCGCCGCCATCGATGGCTGGGAGGAGGAGATCGACGCCAGGAGCGCATGTCCCGTACACCGCCAGGTGATCGGACAAGACAGGGCCTTCGGCCGAGGGACCTTGTCCAGCGGCCTCGGTGGCGAATGGTCCGACCTGACCCTCCCGGTCCCCGACAAGCCGGTGCTGGTCGTGCACGGTGATGCGGATCCGGTCACTCCGGTCGAGCAGGTCACCAAGGCGTACGCCGACGCGCCCGGCGTGCGCCGCCGTCTCGTCGCCGGTGGGCGCCACGACATCCTCAACGACCTCTCGCACCGGTCGGTCGCTGCCACGATCATCCTCTTCCTCGAGTCCCTCAAGCTCGGCAGCGACCTGCCCGCCATCGTCTACGCGGCCGACGAACCGACCCGATCGGACGCACCGTGACCACGCCGGAAGGCGTCATGACGACCCTGCGGACGAACCAGGACCTGGACCCTGCCGCCCTTCGTCAGGCGTTCGGCGTCTTCCCCACCGGGGTGGTCGCCGTCGCCGCCGAGGTCGACGGAGCGCTGACGGGCCTGGCCGCCAGCTCGTTCACCAGCGTGAGTCTCGATCCGCCGCTGGTCTCGTTCTCGGTCGCCACGACATCGAAGACCTGGCCCGACCTGCGTCGCTCCTCGCACCTGGGGGTCAGCGTGCTCGCCGACCATCACGACGAGGTCTGCCGTCAGCTCGCCGGGCCGGTCGATCACCGCTTCGACGGGATCGCCGTGAGCATCTCCGAGAACGGCGCGGTCGGCCTGGACGAGGGGGTCGCGCAGTTCGACTGCACCGTCTACCGCGAGGTCGAGGCAGGTGACCACATCATCGTGCTCCTGCAGCTGCACGCCGTCACCGACCCCGGCACCGGCAACCCCCTCATCTTTCACCGCAGCGGCTTCGGGAGACTCGCAGACACCGCCTGATCCGGGGTGCAATGCCGGCCGCGGCCGGTGTCAGGAGCGGGCGTGGTTGTGCATGACGTGCTTGGTGCGGGAGTAGTCGTCGAGGGCGTAGAGGGAGAGGTCGCGGCCGTAGCCGGACCCCTTGAAGCCGCCCCAGGGGACCTCGTTGGCGAGGACGAGGTGGGCGTTGACCCACACCGTTCCGGCGTCGAGCCTGCGGACGACGTCGTGGCCGCGGCGGCCGCTCTCGGTCCAGACGGAGGCGGAGAGGCCGAGCGGGGTGTCGTTCGCGCGGCGGATCGCCTCGTCCTCGGTGGAGAAGGTCTCGACGGTCACGACGGGCCCGAAGATCTCGTCCCGGGCGCATTCGGCACCCTCCGGTACGTCGACGAGGACCGTCGGGGCGATGAAGTAGCCGGTCCCTTCGAGGGCGGCGCCGCCCACGGTGGCGCGGACACCGGCTTCCGCGGCACGCGAGAGGAAGCCGGTGACCCGGTCGTAGTGCGCCCTGGAGACCAGCGGACCGACCTCGACGTCGTCGCCCGCGCCGGGCTGGCCGACGACGATCTGCTGCACCTGCGCGGTGAAGAGGGCGACGAACTCGTCGGCGACCGACTCCTCGACCAGGACCCGGCACGCCGCGCCGCACTCCTGTCCGGAGTTGTAGAAGCCGGCGACGCGCAGCGCCTCGGCGGTCGCCTTCAGGTTGGCGTCGGCGAAGACGACGACGGGTGCCTTGCCGCCGAGTTCGAGGTGTACGCGCTTGAGGCTCTCGGCCGCCCCGCGTGCCACCGCGCGTCCGCTGTTGACCGATCCGGTCAGGGCGACCATGTCGACCTCCGGGTGGGCGGTCAGGCCGGCTCCGACGACGGGGCCGAGGCCGGTGACGACGTTGAGGACGCCTGCGGGGACGATGTCGGCCAGCAGTTCGGCGAGCTTCAGCGTGGACAGCGGGGTCTGCTCCGAGGGCTTGATGACCAGCGTGTTGCCCGCGGCCAGGATCGGGGCGATCTTCCAGGCCGCCATGAGCAGCGGGTAGTTCCACGGCGTCACCACCCCGACCACACCGAGCGGCTCGCGCAGGATCAGGGAGAGGTGGTCCTCGGCGTACTCTCCGGCGGCCATCGACGTCGTCGCCCGCAGCGCGCCCGCCATGAAGCGGAAGGTGTCGACGGTGCCGTCGACGTCGTCCTGGGCGACCGAGAGTGGCTTGCCGGTGTTGGCGGACTCGAGGCGTACGAGGACCTCGGCGTGCTCGGCGATCCGGTCGGCGACCCGGTGGAGCAGCTCCGAGCGGGCCTTGGGCAGGAGCGCACCCCACGCCGGCTGGGCGGCCCGCGCGGCGGTCACCGCGCGGTCTACGTCGTCCGCGGTGCCGTTCGCCACCTGGGTGATGACACGCTCGGTCGAGGGGTCCACGACCTCGGTCGTGTCGGCCGCCTCCGACGTCACGAACGAGCCGTCGATGAAGTGTCCGGCCGGCGGGAGATCTGCGGGAGTGAGCAGGCTGTCGCCGGTGGCGCGCTGGACGGTGGCGGGCTTCAGGTCGGTCAGGGTCATCGGATCGCTTTCGTCGTCGGAAGAGTGGGGCTGATCACACCGTAGATTGTGATCACAGATCACACAATCGGGTGTCCAACCTCCGAGCGGGCGGCGATCGCAGGCAAACGCGGTCTACGGGTTAGGTTCTGCGGCGGCATTTCCCCGATCTTGGAGTTCTCTCGATGTCAGACCTGACCTATCAAATGCTGGCGTTGGTGGCCTATATGGTCGCCATGCTCGGCATCGGCGCCTGGGCGTACCGGCGCACCTCGAACCTCGACGACTACATGCTGGGCGGGCGCGATCTCGGCCCGATGGTGAGTGCGTTGAGCGCGGGTGCCTCCGACATGTCGGGGTGGTTGCTCATGGGCCTGCCCGGCGCGATCTACGCGACCGGGCTGATGGAGGGCTGGATCGCTGTCGGTCTGACCGTCGGCGCCTGGCTCAACTGGAAGGTCGTGGCGCCGCGACTGCGGACCTACACCGAGGTCTCGGGCGACTCGATCACCGTGCCCAGCTTCCTGGAGAACCGGCTCAAGGACACCTCGCGGCTGCTGCGGATGGCCTCCGGGGCCGTCATCCTGGTGTTCTTCACCTTCTACGTCTCCTCGGGCATGGTCGCCGGCGGCGTCTTCTTCGAGAGCTCCTTCGGCACGGACTTCCACACCGGCATGCTCGTGGTCGCCGGGGTCGTGGTGGCGTACACGCTCTTCGGCGGCTTCCTCGCGGTCTCCTACACCGACTTCGTGCAGGGTGCGATCATGCTGCTCGCGCTGGTACTGGTGCCCGTCGTGGGTGTCTTCGTGACCGGTGGCCCCGCCGAGACCCTGGACAGCATCCGCGCCGTCGACCCCTCGCGGCTGAGCATGACCGAGGGCGCCACCGCCCTCGGCGTCATCTCGGCGGTCGCGTGGGGCCTGGGCTACTTCGGCCAGCCGCACATCATCGTCCGGTTCATGGCCCTGCGTACGGCGGGGGAGGCCGCCTCCGCGCGGCGGATCGGCATCGGCTGGATGCTGCTGAGCCTCTTCGGCGCGGTCGGCACCGCCCTGGTCGGCATCGCCTACTACCAGCAGAACCCCGGCGAGAAGCTCGACGACCCGGAGGCGGTCTTCATCGTCCTGGGCCAGATCTTCTTCCACCCGCTGGTGGCGGGCATCATGCTGGCCGCGGTGCTCGCCGCGATCATGAGCACCATCTCCTCCCAGCTCCTGGTGACCTCCTCGGCGCTGGTCGAGGACCTCTACAAGGCGGTCTTCAAGAACGACGCCTCCGACCGCCAGCTGGTCCTGTTCGGCCGGCTCGCGGTGCTCGGGATCGCGATCGTGGCTGCCGTCCTGGCGTGGCCGAAGAGCGGCACGGTGCTCGACCTGGTCGCGTACGCCTGGGCCGGCTTCGGTGCCTCCTTCGGCCCGATCATCCTGCTGGCGCTGTGGTGGCGGAAGCTCACCGCGGCCGGCGCGCTGGCTGGTCTGGTCGTCGGTGCCGTCACCGTCGTGGTGTGGGGCAACATCGACGCGCTCAGCTCGCAGATGTACGAGATCGTGCCGGGCTTCGCTCTGAACGCGATCGTCGCGGTGGTGGTCAGCCTCGCCACCTACAAGGAGAACCCGGACATCGAGGCCGAGTTCGACGAGGCGATCCGGCTGCTGGACCCTGCCGGATCGCGCGAGGAGCCGGCGCGGGTCTGATCCGACGGACCCGGGATCTCGGGAAACCATGATCCCGGGCCCGATGGCTTAAGGTTGGTCTCGTTGAAGGGACGGCTCTGTAAGCCGTCCTGGCCGCACACCACGTTGCGGCTTGTATCTCTTATCTGGTTTTCGGTTCGCTGGACATCAGCACAGATGGATGTCTTCAGCGGCTAGGGGCACGGTGTCCCTAGCACCGAACAGAGGAAAAGATCATGGCTCAGGGAACCGTCAAGTGGTTCAACGCTGACAAGGGCTTCGGCTTCATCGCGCAGGACGGCGGCGGTGAGGACGTGTTCGTTCACTTCTCCGCCATCCAGGGCAACGGCTACAAGTCGCTCGACGAGAACCAGAAGGTCGAGTTCGACGTCACCGCCGGCCCCAAGGGCCCGCAGGCTGAGAACGTCCGCGTCTCCTGATTGACCACGAAGTGCCCCGACCGCAGCTGCGGTCGGGGCACTTCGTGCGTGTGGGGCCGCTTATGCGGGGCGCCCGCCGAAGTCCCACTGGTGGACCTCGATCGTCGTGAAGCGAGCGGGGGAGAGGGCTCTGTGTGCGTCGTCCGCCGAAGCGGCCGCGAGCAGCACTGCCGCTCCGACCACCACGGCTCCGTCGTCGGACAGGAGCGGTCCGCAGGCGATCAGCTCCTCGCCGTCGGGCAGATCGATGTCGTCCGTCGTCGGTTCGCAGAAGCCGAGGACGAGGTAGCGGGTGTCGTCCGGCCGGCTGTCGCCGAAGTCCCACATGGTGCGACCGAGCGTGTTGCGCCACCGCCGCAGCAGCACGTCGCGGTAGGCGCCGGCCTGGTAGCCGGGTTCCTCGAAGGCGAACGCGCGAGCCGCGGTGGTGTCGGGAAGGTCGAGGATGTGCACGCTCCCGGTCAGGGTCTCGTCGTCGGTGAACGTCGGTCCTCGGGCGATCATCGTCGCCGCGAACCGGTCCATGTAGCTCCAATGCTCCTCCACCATCTGGGTGCGCAACGGTGTCGACCCCGGGCGGTCGCGGTGGTAGCAGAAGAACTCCATGGGCTGAGACTCACCGGCCCCGCCGTCCCGCGCAATCGGATATCTCGGCGGGTCCGTAGGGTGGGAGCCGAGGAGGGCTGACATGGATCGCGACCGGAACGAGCAGGGACGGGCACAGCAGGCACGACCCCGCGACGCGCTCGGCCGCCCGCTGCCGTACGGCGAGGTCGGTGTCGGGCCCATCTCCGAGGAGCCGCTCCCGCCGGCGGAGACCCTGGCGTACGCCCGCAGGCTGCTGGACGAGGGGCGCCCCTTCGCCGCCCACGAGGCCCTCGAGGTCCGGTGGAAGTCGTGCCCGGAGGAGGAGCGCGAGCTGTGGCAGGGCCTCGCCCAGCTGTGCGTCGGCCTGACCCATCACGAGCGCGGCAACGCCGTCGGTGCCGCGCGACTGATCGAGCGGGCGGCGCGGCGGCTGGAGACGTACGAGCGGGGCGATGGCCCGACGTACGGGCTCGACCTCGGAGCGCTCGTCGCGTGTGCCCGAGACCGGGTATAGCTCCATCTGCCTATTGACCCTGAACCTCGGCGCCGTGCTTGGGTGGAGATATGAGCCGCACGGTCGAGGTCGACTATCTCGTGGTGGGTGCCGGCGCCATGGGGATGGCGTTCACGGACGCTCTGATCGACCACGCCGACGTGCGGGTGGCGCTGGTCGACCGGCGCCACGGTGTCAGCGGGCACTGGCTGGAGGCGTACCCGTTCGTCCGTCTGCATCAGGCCTCCGCCTTCTACGGCGTCGCCTCGACCCTGCTCGGTGGCGGGCAGCTGCAGCAGCGCGGACCCGAGGAGGGCCTTCAGGAGCGGGCCAACCAGCCGGAGATCTGCGCCTACTACGCGCGGATCCTCGAGCGGATGGTGGAGTCGGGCAACGTCGAGTTCTTCTCCAACAGCGACTACGTCGGTGACGGCACCGTCGTCTCGCGCATCTCCGGCGAGCGGCTCGAGATGCCCGGCGCCCGGATCGTCGATGCCCGCTACCTGGCCCCCAGCATCCCGGCCGAGAAGCCGACGCCGTTCGGGGTCGCCGACGGCGCCCGTGTGCTGCCGGTCAACGATCTCGCTCGGCTCGAGGAGACGCCGAGCCAGTATGTCGTCGTCGGCTCCGGCAAGACCGCGACCGACGCGTGCATCTGGCTGCTGGCGCATGGCGTCGACCCCGACGCGATCTGCTGGGTGCGGCCACGTGACCCGTGGATGCTCAACCGTGCCCTCATCCAGCCGGATCCCGCGATCTTCCTCGGCATGGCCGCCGACACCATGCAGGTCGCCGAGAAGTCGACCTCGCCCGAGGACCTGTTCCTCGGGCTCGAGGACGCCGGCATCATGCTCCGCATCGACCGGTCGGTCATGCCGACGATGGCCAAGGCGCCGACGCTGGCGACGTGGGAGCTCGAGAAGCTGCGTACGGTCGAGAACGTCGTACGCCGCGGCCACATCCAGCAGGTCGACCGCGGGTCCCTCACCTTCGTCGACGGATCCGTCGCCGTCGCCGAGGACGCCCTCGTCGTGCACTGTGCCGCGGACGGCCTGAAGTATCCGCCCCTGCTCCCGGTCTGGCGCCCCGAGGCGATCACGCTGCAGCCGATCCGTGCCGGCTTCCCCTGCTTCGGCGCCGCGGTCACCGGCTACGTCGAGGCCACCCGCGACACCGACGCCCAGAAGAACCGGCTCTGCCCGCCGAGTCCGTTCCCGGACTCGATGGCGACCTGGGCGCTGATGAACCTCCTGGGCACCCAGGCGGCCATGTCGTTCTCGTCCGAGCCGGACATCAAGGCCTGGTCGGACGGGGTCGCGCTCAACCCGGCTCGGATCCCGCCCGGACATCCCGGATCCCCGGCCCTCGACGACGCGCGCGAGCGCCTGGCGAGGCACACCAAGCCCGCGCTCGCCCGGCTCGCTGAGCTGGCCGGCTCGATCTGAGCCGACGGGAGGGCTCGGGTCACTCGACCGGTGGGGGACAGGCGATGCGTACGAACTCGTCGTACTCGTGCGCGAGCTCGGTGGCGACCTCCGCGAGCTGAGCGAACCCGGCCTGGCTGGCGCTGCGGGCCTCGGCGTGCATGAGGGCGGCCGACTCCTTGTACTGCGAGCACAGGACTGCCAGCGGTTGGGGCGCGGGCAGCGACTCGGGCTCGTGCCGTTCCTCCTCCGGCAACGCCTCCCACTTCTGGTTGGCGGACTCGATGGCTGATCCCAGGCGATCCACCGGGTCGCGCGGGATGTTGGTCGTGTCCATCCTGCTGGCGGAGAAGCCGTTGCCGATCTGGTTGCCTTGATGGGGTCCGTCGAATCCCAACGACCCGGTTGGGTCCTGCTCGCCGTTGCCGCCGTAGCGGAGCCAGCGCAGGTCGCCGTTCGCGTCGACGAAGTAGAAGACGCGCGCAGGCGCTGCCTGACCCTCGAGGCCGGGGCGGTCGGTCAGCCCGCCGAACAGGTGGCGCACCGTGCCGAAGCCGTTGCCGATCTGATTGCCCGAGTTGTTCTCCGCGAACCCGTTCGTCCCGGACGGATCGAGTTCACCGTTGCCTGTGTAACGGAACCAGATCAGGTCGCCGTTGTCCCGGACCGCGATGAACGCGCCGTCGCCGACGCCCACGATGCGGCGGAAGCCGAGGAAGCCGTTGCCGATCTGGTTGCCCTGGTTGGGTCCGGGGAATCCGCGAACCCCGGTGGGGTCGTGCTCGCCGTGGCCCTCGTACCGGAACCAGAGCAGATCACCGTTCTCGGCGACGGCGAAGATGGTCGTCGCCATGTTCTGTCCTTCACGGGGAGAGACGAACAGGTGGCGGAAGCTGTGGAAGCCGTTGCCGATCACGTTGGCGGGGTTGTTCTCCACGAAGCCGTTCGTTCCGGACGGGTCGTGCTCGCCCGCTCCGGTGTACCTGAACCAGGTGAGGTCTCCGTTCGGCGCGACCGCGAGGATGATGCCGTTGCCGCCGCCCAGGACGTGGAGGAAGTGGTCGAAGCCTCGGCCGATCTGGTTGCCCGAGCCGTTTCCCACGAAGCCGTTCGCGCCCGTCGGGTCCAGCTCGCCGAACCCGTCGTATCGGAAGTAGCGCAGAGCACCATCGTCCTCGACCGTGAAGAAGCGGCCGACGTGGGGGCGCGCGACGCCCGGGGGCGCGGTGCCGTTACCGGTGTAGAAGATGTGTCGCATGGGTCGGCCTCCGATCGCCCGCTGCCTTCGCTCGTTCGTCAGCGTGTCAGTGGCGGCGCTCGTCGGCATCGCTCAGATCGAGGAAGTGTCGCTCCGGCGAGGTCAAGACCCTTGCCGGCCACTTCAACCCGATGAAGCCCTGGTTGAAGCGCCTCGCCGAGCACGGGCGCGAGGTCACGGTGGCGGGGCCGCCAGGGTTGGCGGCGGCCGCCCACACCACCGAACGACGCCGGGACGCCGCTCGGTCAGACGAGCGCGTCCTTCAGCCGCGCGGCAAAGGCCTCCGGATGGTCCACGAAACCGGTGTGGTCGCCGGGGAACCGCGTCGCGGTGAGCCCGAGCCGAGCGGCGAGCGCCTCGGTCGTACGCTCGCACAGCTGACCGGCCGACTCCTCGCCGATGCCGAGGACGATCCGCGGGGCGCGGCGCAGCGCTTCCTCGTCCGGCTCCCACCGCACCGACGCGGGCAGCTCGTCGGCGTACCAGAACGCCTCCTCCGCCAGGGCGCGCGAGCTGCGCTCGCCGCCGAACATGGCCTCGAGCATGCCGTCCGGCACGACGATGTTCGCCTGCTCGAAGAACATGCCCCACGCGCCGATCACGTCGCCGTCGGCGTGACGACGCCTCATCGCGTCCGTCAGCGTGCGCTGCTGCTCCCGGTCGTCGAGAAGCTCCAGCAGCGGGGGCTCGTGCGCCACGACCGTCGTGGCGAGCTCGGGGTGCCGCTGGGCGAAGGCGAGGGCCGTCACGGCACCGCCGCTGGACCCGAGGATCGCGACGGGTCCGAGGCCCGTGCGGCGTACGAGCTCGGCGAGATCGTCCGCGCGCTGCTCGGGAGTGGAGCCGACGGACCGGTCGGCCAGGACGCTCCCGCCGTGGCCTCGGGGGTCGTGGGTGAGGACGGTGTGGCCGGTGGCCAGCGCCTCGGCGAGCGGCGCGAACTCCTCGGCGGTCATCGGCGATCCGACGAGCGCGATGGCAGGCCCGGATCCGCGGAGCTGGTAGCTCAGGCGTGTTTCGGGCAGGTCGATCTGGACGGGTGCGTGCATGGCGTTCTCCTCGGTGTCGCTATCGGTGATGACAGTGGGCGGGTCTGGGCTGGGCGCAGGAGCCGGGAGACGAGCGGCGGCGCGGCGACCGCGAGCAGGACCGTGAGCACCGCAGGGAGCACCATCGCGCCGGCCAGCCCCACCCCGGCGGCGAGTCCGCCGATGAGAACGGGGCCTACGAACCCGCCCAGATAGCCGATCGTGGTGACGAGCGAGAGTCGCCGCGGGTCGATCCGGGTGGCGCCCAGGCTGCCGATCACGATCGGCCAGACGAGGGCCGTGCCCGCGCCGGCGAGCGCCCATCCGCCGGTCGCGACCACGACCCGCGACTCCTCGGGGACGACGGGGGAGAGGAGGACGAGTACGAATCCGAGCATCGTCACTCCGGCGGCCGCGGCCACGAGGATCGGTGCGGCGACGATGTCGCGCAGACGGTCTCCGGCGAAGCGGACCGCGGTCATCGCGGCGAAGAAGACGGCGTACATCGTCGCTCCGGCGGCCGGTTCCGCGCCGAGGACGCGAGTGGTGTGGATCCCCGCCCAGTCGGTGGCGGCACCTTCGACCACGAAGGCAGCGGCAGCCACGGCGCCGGCGCCGAGGAGGACCGGGTTGGCCGCGCGGGTCGGCCCCGGAGAAGCGTCTTGGTCGGCGGTGTCGCCCGGATCGGTGCCGGTGCGGCCGACCGGAAGCCGCAGCGCCAGCAGAGTGAGGATGGCGCCGGCGCTCAGCGCGGCGGCGGGCAGGAGCAGGAGGCTGGCCCCGCCGGCGCGCAGCGCCGTTGCCAGTGCCGAGGAACCCAGGACGGCGCCGAGCGTCCAGAATCCGTGCATCCGGGCGATCACGGGTCGGCCCGCTGCGCGCTCGGCGGCCGTGGCTCGCGAGGTGAGCCCGACGTTGATGGCGCCGCAGCAGAGGCCGAAGACGCCGGCGAGCGCGATGATCGGCTCGGCCGCACGCATCGCGCCGATCGCGGCGAGGAGGAGCGCGGCGGTGGGGAGGGCGACGCGGAGCACGGCGGCGTCGCTCCAGCGGTGGGCGAGATGTCCGGCCAACGGCATCGCGATCGCCGCGCCCAGCGCGAGGGCGAGGAGCAGGAAACCGAGTCGCGTGGGGCCGAGATCGACGCGGGCGTCGAGGACGGGAAGCCCCGCGCCCCAGACCGCGACGAGCATGCCCACCCCACCGTGCAGCGCGGTGATCACGCGAGGGCTTTCCGGCGCGGGGCTCGACGAGGACATGCCTCCAGGTTGCTCGCGGCTCCGGACGCGCGTCCAACACCGGCGAAGCGCGGATCGACGCACTTCTGTTGTCGATCCGCTCTCGCCCGGACGGCCGACCGGACAGAATGGGCCCGTGGCGGGCGACCTCGAGATCAGGCTCCTGCGCCGCTTCGTGGCGGTCGCGGAGGAGCTGCACTTCGGGCGTGCCGCCGACCGGCTCTTCATCGCCCAGCAGGCGCTCAGTCGAGACGTACGCCGGCTCGAGGACGCCGCAGGTGTCCGCCTCCTCGACCGCTCCTCGCGCCGGGTCGCACTCACGCCGGAGGGCCGTCGTCTCCTGGACCGGGCGCGCGAGCTCATCGCGCTGCACGACCGTGCCGTACGCGACCTGCGTGCCGATACCGGCAGCCTCGTCGTCGACGCCGTCGCGCCGGGAACGACGCCTGCCCGCGTACTGGACGCGGCTCGGCGAGCAGCCCCCGACATCGAGTTCATCGTCCGCTACGGCGGCGGATCCGCGGACACGGTGGTCGGGGCCGACGTCGGCTTCGGCGCCACCCCGCAGGGCGCCTCGGCCCCGCGCCGGCAGGCGGTATGTCACGAGCGGATCATCGTGCTGCTGCCCGAGGACCACGAGCTCACCGCGCTCGACGCGGTCCCGCTCGAGGCCCTCCGGACGGCCCAGGTGTGCACGCGCTCCGGCGACCACGTGACTCCGGCATGGGCCCGCGCGATGGGTCAGCTGCTCGCGCCGTTCGGCGTGGACCCGACCGACGGGCATCCCCATGTCCTCGGCGGCGCCGAGCTGGGCGCGCACCTGCGGCTGCACGGTGCGCCGGGCCTGGCCCTGGAGAGCCAGCCGCCGGTCGAGGGCCTCGTCATGCGTCCGCTCGTCGAGCCCGTCGCGCTGTTCCCCTGGACGATGCGCTGGCGTGCGGATCTGGACCACCCCGGTCTCGACGTGCTGAGGCGCTGCGCACGCGCGCTGTCCGAGGCGCAGGGCTGGACCACGGTGCCCGACGGGGCCTTGCTCCTGAGCTCCTGATCTGCCGGAGGGACCGGTCGCCTCGACCAAGCGAGCGGCGTGACGGGCGTCGGTCACACACCGAGGGGACGAAGGCCCCTCGTCGGCCACGTCGTCGTGGCGTTGTGTTGGAAGCAGTACGTCCCACCCGCCGGACGAGAGGATCCGCCGATGAACACGGACAGTCCGAGCTCGACCCCCGTCGGCGCACGATCAGGTCCGCTGCCGCACTCGACCGCGTGGCGCGCAGTGGCTCGCTGCGTCGTCGAGTCGGTGCGGATGCTGACCTCTCGGGCGGTGCACTGGCCACGCATCAACGTCGGCCGCCGACTGCGGTTCGCGGACGGGACCACCGGTGAGGTGTATCGAGAGACCGCGGTCTCACGGGCACCTCACGAGGCGTGCCTGCTGGTCGTGTGCTTCCGGCTCCGCCTGGTCCGCGGCCGCGGGCACGTCCTGTTCCGGTGGGAGAGCTGGCTCAACACCCCGCTGTTCGTGGGGTTTCCGGGATTCGTCTCCAAGCTCTGGCTCGCCGCCGACGAGCAGGGCCGCTACCGCGGCATCTACGAGTGGGACGGAGCCGACCGCGCCGAGCACTACGCCCGGTCTCTGTGGAGGGTGCTCGCGCTGGTGAGCGAGCCGGGATCGATCGACTTCCGAGTCGTGCCCGGGCTGCGGCGCGACGAGGTCCTCGCGGATCCCGGCCTGCTCGAAGCCGGCACCTCGGCCCCCGACTGGTGGTGCCCGATCGGGCCGTCATGAGCGCCCTGCCCGGCCGTATCAGCGGTCGGCGGCAACACCTCCTAACTCTCAGGAGGTGTTGATCATGTGGATGAGTCGTTCACTCCTCGCTGTCATCGCCAGCACACTGCTGCTCCTCTCCGCCTGTGGTTCGACCGACGAAGGGTCGGAGGTGGACGTCACGGACGCGAGCTCTGCGACGAACGGGCAGGTCGATCCTGATCCCGACGACCCGACCGATCCCGACGACCCGGTGGTGGCCGTGCCGACGCTCCCGATCGGTGGCGGGTCCTACCCGCTCGACGGCACTCCCGGCGTGGTCTGCGCCGACGTCAGCTGGCTCTGGCCGAGCGACGACCCGGCGGTCCCCGAGGGCGTCTCGGTCCTGGTCACCGGCTACGTCGTCGACCCGGAGGTCTTCGAGCCTGCCGACGCGGCCTGCGACGGCGCGTCCTGCCTGGACGGATTCGTCTTCACCGCCGACTCGCTCAGCTGTCAGGTCGCGATGCTCTCCCTGGTTCCGTGGACCGATGAGCAGGAGGGCGAGGACGCCGTGCTCCGGCTCAGCGGTGAGATGACCTGCGATGCCGTGCCGTGTGTGCTCGAGGACGCCGAGGGCGGCGACACCGAGGTGTTCCTGGATGCGCCGGAGGTCGACACCGAGTCCACCGAGTCGGAGTCGACGGACGCCACGGACTCGCCCGAATCCGGCTGAGTCATGTCCGAGACGCCGCCGTCAGGGGTCGATCGCTGGGTGAGCCTGGCGACGAGCTTCGTCGCGCCGGTGACCGTGATCAGCGCCGTCCTCTTCTACTTCGGGTACGTCGCCGCCCGCGCCCAGTACGACTACTTCGGCCTCGACGTCGACGTCATCGGGCTCAGCACCCGCGCCTACGTCATGCGCAGCCCGCAGCCGCTGCTGACCCCGATGCTGGTCCTGGTGCTGGGTGGCGTCGCGGTCGTGGCCCTTCACCGCTGGGTCCGCGGACATGCCACGAAGGGGTGGTTCCGCCGGCTGGTCACGGCCGTCCTCGGCGCCGGGCTGGTCCTGCTGGCGGCGGGGACGGTGCTGCTGGCGGGGTTCACCCTCGTCGGCGGCTGGGCCTACTACTCGCTGGTGACGCCGGTCCTGCTCGGTGGTGGCGCGGCCCTGGTGGCGTACGCCCTGCGGTTGCGGCTGGGCGGCAGGCTCGAACCTCGCATCGTGCTGCTCTGGGTGGGCGTGGCCGCCTGCGTGATCTGGGCGACGGCCACGACCGCGCAGTGGACCGGTCGTGGCCTGGCGATGGAGCAGGCCCGCAACCTACGCAGCCTGCCCAGCGTCGTCCTCGACACCAAGGAGCGGCTCTACATCCCGGCCGGCGCCGGCGTCCAGGAGGCCGTCCGAGCCGAAGCCGGTGAGGACGAGTACCGCTTCCGCTACTGGCGACTGAGACTCCTGATCCAGGGCGAGGACCGGATGTTCCTCGTGCCCGACACCTGGAGCGCAGGCGGCACCACCATCATGGTCCGACTGGACGATGATGTACGGGTCCAGTTCCAGTTCCGCAACTCCCCACCGGACTGAGGTGAGCGTCAGTGGCCCCTGCATGCCTCGCCGGGCGACGGCACGAACTCCTTGAGTCCGGCGCGCACGAAGATGCCGTAGCTCTGCACCCCGTTGTAGCGGTCGACGCCGGCGGGGCTCTGGTTGCCTCGTACGGCCAGGGCGTCGTCGTCGAAGCCCGGCGGGTTGCCCTCGATGGAGTCTGCGGTGTCCTGACCCGAGAAGACGCACTCCGAGGAGGCGCGCTCCGGCGCGGGGATGTCCTCGCCGTTGCCGTTCACTTCTGCCGCGCTCGCGGCCCCGGCCCCTGCCAGCACGAGCCCCGCCGCGATGGCACAGCTCTTCATCAACAGCTTCATGACCTCTGTCCTTCCGTCTTCGGTGCCCCTGACCCTGACCTGCCGTGGCACCGAGATTCGGTTGGCGTTCGGGGGTTGGATTTTCATCATCTGTCCGGCGTCTACGTGTTGTCATACGCCAATCTGGGGGAGTCCCACGCGCTACCGATCTGCCGGGTGGCGATCTGTCTACACCTGTTGCATGCGGTCGCGCGGGGTCCACACCGACCAGTTCCGTCCTACGGAAGGGATGTCCATGGCTCAGGGCGATGACACCGAGACCGGAACCACGGACTGGGGGCTTACGAAGGCCTATCTGCAGAGCGACCCGACCAAGTGGAACAGCCTCTCCTGGATCACTGCACGCTCCCTCGTCGACTCGGTCAACGACATCTTGGGGCGAGGTACGCAAGGGCTCGTCGAGAACCTGCGTGCGCACTGGACGAAGAACGACGAGGACCTGACGATACGTCGCCCGGGGGTCTCGAGGTTCCTGGTCATCGGCGACACCGGCGAGCAGGACCCGTCCCAGTACGTGGTCGCGCCCGCCCTGGCCCGAGCCGCGGCCGAGCGCGTGGACCGGCATGGGCGCGTGGAACAGCGACAAGCCGGCTTCGTGCTCGTCCTGAGCGACGTGATCTACCCGTCGGGCAACGTCAACGACTACGTGGACGGTTTCTACAAGCCGTACCGGGCGAACCGGGTGCAGGGCCTGCGGGCGCCCGTCGACGTGCGGGACAGGTTCGCGCTTCCCGAGAGCGTTCCGATCTACGCGATTCCGGGCAACCACGATTGGTACGACGGCCTCTACGGCTTCGCCCACCAGTTCCTGTACGCGGCGAACGAACCTCCGACCTGGCCCAGCGATCTCCTGGCGCCGTCGTTCGACGACACCCTCGGGCCGCGGCGCCTGATCCGGGACCGGTTCGGCCGGAGCATGTGGCGTACGCCCAGCGAACCGGCCGGCACCACCGCGCCGGCGCGATGGGGAGAGCCGGCCGACGAGGGCCGCCCGGCACAAGAGGCTCGGCTGCAGCCAGGGCCGTACTTCGTCATCGAGACCGAGCATGTGGACCTGGTGTGCATCGACACCGGTATCGACGGGATGATCGACGGGCCGCAGTTCGACTGGCTGAGCTCGCTGCGTGGTGAGATCCCGAAGATCCTGATGACCGGCAAGCCGCTGCTCGTCAACGGTGAGCGCCACAAGCGTGATGTCTCCGGACGACCCGGCAAGACCGTCTACGACGTGGTAGCCGAGACCAAGCGCCGCTACGTCGCGACGCTGGGCGGTGACACGCACAACTTCCAGCTGTACGACCCGCAGAGCGAGGGCAGCTCGCGCGACGGCCTGTGGCACTTCGTCAGTGGTGGCGGCGGCGCGTACACGCACGCCACCCATCCCATCCGGACGGCCGCCGCGGACGCGCGAGCCGATCTACGATTCCGGCCGACCAAGCTCTTCCCACGGTCGGCGGAGTCGCTGTCGTACTTCGCCCAGCAGCTGGTCCCCAGCATCTGGCGGCTGCTGCTGACCGTCGTGCTGTTCGGAGCTGGCGTGGCTTTGGGCCCGTGGCTCGCCGGCGCCGGGGGAGTGGCCATCGCCGCGATGATGGTGCTGATGCTGCTGCACCAGCTGCCGCAACGTCCCGGCCGCAGCCGCTTCGTACGCCGCCTGCTCGTGTGTCTTGAAGCGCTGGTCATCGGGGTGTTGGCCTCGCTGTTCCTGCACCAGTACCTGCCTGATGCGTCCGGAGCGCTGCTGGCGCTGTACGGGTCGTGCACCCTGTGGATCTGCCTGAACGCCTGGTGCATGCGCTGGTCGAGATGGTGGAGCCCTGTCGAGACGGTCTCCCGTTGGCATCACGTCGCGTTCGGGTGCGTACTGGCGGCTCTCGTGGTCCTGGCTCTGGTGCCGTGGGCCTTGGCGGGACGAGGCTCGGACGACGGACGTACGGTGCCCTGGCTCCTGGTCGTCGCGGTCGGCATCTACGCCATCGTGGGGATCGTCGGGTGGCGCAGACGGATCGTCACCACCGTGAACGGCGCGAGAGCGGCGAGCTGGCTCGAGCGATCGGTCGCGTGGGCCGTGCTCGCGCAGGCGGCCGTCGTGTTCGGCGAGATGTTGCGCGTGCTCAGCGGCGAGGGCCGGACCCTGCTGTTCTTCAGCGGCCTGCTCGGACTCGTGCCGCTGGCGGTGATCGCGGTGGTGGTGCTCGCAGCGCTTCTGGCCCCGGATCTCCTGACCCGCCACCTGCGAGACGATCCCGTACGCCGTGCGCAGGCCTGGCTCAGCTGGCGGCGTTGGATGGTTCAGCCCCTGGTGTTCCTTGCCGCGCCCGTGACGCTGGTGCTCTGGGCGTGGGCCGCCGGCGCCCTCGACTCGGACTGGATGCGAGCCGCCTTCGCCCTGCCGACGCTCATCACGGTGACAGCGATCGGCCTCCTGGTCATCGACTGGGTACGCCGGGAGCACGAGCTCCTGTACGCACCGCTGATGATCGTCGCCGTCCTGGCCCTCGGGGGCTTTCTGCTGGGAGCGGCGGAGCCGGGCCTGCTCGACGTTCTGGGCTTCGAGGATCCGGGCCGCCTCGCCGACGACCTCAGGACGTGGTGGCCGGCCGTGGCGGTCGGCGGCGCCCTCTTCACCGTCGTCGCGGTCGGCGCGGCTGTCCTCCTCGCTCACCTGGTGTTCGTCGGCGCCTACTTGCTGATCGCGGACCCCAAGGCGTGGGTGAGTCCCCGCTACCGCCCGGGTGGCCCGACTCCGTTCGACTTCATCAGCGAGGCGGACGCGACGTCCATCATCGAGGCAGAGCAGGAGGAGATGGGTGGCGAACCCGCCGTCGTCGAGGGCGTCGATCGGCGCACCAGACGGCGCGCGCAGATCGCTTTCCCCGGCCTGAACCCGCCCTTCGGGCCGATCCAGAGATTCGTCTCCGAGATCTACTCGCTGGACGAGCCGCCGTTCTTCAAGCACTTCCTCGAGTTCGAGACCTCACCCACCGAGGTCGTGGTGAACATCCACCGCGTACGCGGAGACCAGCCGGTCGAGATCGAGGAGGTAGCGAGGATCAGTCTCACGGATATGGCCCCGCACGTGACTGATCGCTCCCAGCCGCGCGAGACGCGCACATCGGATATGTAGCCCGACGAGTGTCACCACTCAACGTTCAGGAGGTCGACGTGAACCGACGCGACAGCGTATGCAATCCCATCGTGTTGTCTCCAGATGAGCCGGGCATGCCTCGGTTCCAGTTCGTCGCCCTGGACGCATACACACCGCGGGGCGACGTCACCCACGTCGAAGATGGCATCAACCTGCATTCATTTCCCTGGTTCGCTGAGATCGTCGGACGCTACTCCGATCGCCAAGGCCAACCGATCGACACCTGGTGGTGCATCAACCGCATGCCGGTCGTCGGCACGGACTTCGAACTGTTGGCGGCATGCATCAATGACGCTCCGGAGTCTCTGTTTCAGGTGCGCTCGGGACGCGACTACGGCGATGCCCTCGCCGACATCCTGAGGAGAGACTGGGCTGACATCTACTCGATGTTCGAAGCGAGTACGTCGGGCGATCTCAGCCGAAGGCTCCTTCTCGCGGTGGACGTCGGCGACAGCCGACAGTGGATGGTCGCGGACGTCGTGGCCGGTGAAGCTCGGCACGACATCGCGCCGGCGCAGGTCGAGGACCTGATCGTCACTGCTCTATCGGTGGCCGTGCGCACCTTCGACTGGTTCACCAAGCTGCCGGGGACTCTCGAGCTCGGCCCCGACCTGACCACGCGCCGGCTCCGGGGGCTTGCCGGACTGATCGGCGGAGTCGCAGATGTGGGAGGAGGGCTCCAAGGACTCGCGCAGAACAATCTCACTCCCCAGGCACTCACATCCGCGATCCAGGCCGCCAGTGGGCTTCCTGACCACGTTCGATCGGTCTTCCGCTAGCGAAATTGTGACGCCTCGGACCTACCGCTCAGCTTTGCTGCGGTAGGTCAGCCGGCGGTCGTCCTCAAGCCATCTCGGGGACGTGCAGGTGCGCGTAGGCGAGGTCGAACTCGTGCACGTCGACGATCTCGCCGCCGGCGTCGCTGGCGGCCCGCTTGCGCATCTCGTCGGTCGCCGAACGGCTGGCCTCCATCGCGGCGCGGGTCTCCCAGGCCGTGGTCGCACAACCCAGGCCGGTCGACCGGTTCAGGAGCAGGCTGGCGCTGCAGAATCCGGGAGTCTGCTCGAGCTCGGGAAGGATGCCGACACGGAAGGTCTCCGTCATGGCGTCGAGGTCGCCCTGAACCCAGCTGACTCGGCAGCACTCGCCGTGGTGGGTGCGGTGCATGACCTCGATCTCCCACTCGTCGACCTGCATGGTGCCGCCCAGGATGTCTCGGCCGCGGTCGCGGAGCGGGCGAAGCCGCTCGTCGCTGGCGCGCATGGTCGCCTCGTCGTCCCAGGAACTCGTTGCGATGCACTGCCCGGTCTCGCGGTCGACCAGCATCGAGAGACCGCGACAGCCCTCGGTCTGGTCGAGCATCGGCCCGGCCTCGGAGTTGACGAACGTGATGCCCGCGTCGATGTTGGCGGGCCTGCCTTGGAATGTGGTGGAACGCGCGTACACGGCCCACTCCTCTCGGAACGGGGCAGCGCCCGGTCCGGCACTGCCGGTTACTCCCTGCCTACGCCCTCCGACGCGAGGATGCAATAGCCCGTTCGTCGGTCCCCGGCCCCACCTCGGCGAATCCGGGTCAGGTCGTGCCAGACCCCGCGCCGCCCCGTGTCAACGACTGCTGGATCTGCCATGCGGCGAAGGCGGCCAGCAGGCCTCCGGCGATGCCGGCCCACCCGGCGGAACCCACCTCGCCTTCCTCGCCGATCGCCTGCCAGGACGCGATGACGACCCCGACGTAGTGGACTGCGGTGAGGGCGCCGGTAGAGATCAGGACGGCGGTGGCGAACCGACGACGGGAGGAGAGCGACAGCATGCCGACGGCCAGGCAACCGACCACTGCCGCTGGCTCGAAGATGTACTCGGCGCTTGCGCCTTCCTCGACCTCGGTCCAGTACGAACTGAAGCCGTCGTACGGGATGAACAGCGCGACGATGGCCAGTCCGGCGCCCGCCAAGGCCACGACCAGCCAGACGGGCTCGACGAGACCGAGGTCGCGATCCCTCGACGACACGCTCAGGCACGCCCGGCCTGCCACGACAGCCCCCGCTGCGCCGCACACGACAAGGAGACTCAGTACGACACCGACGGCGCCGATGTCCTCGAGGGAGAACTTCACCAGTCCGATCCCGGCGGCGCCCAGGAGGATCCCGACCACGATGAACAGTCCCGCTGCGTTGGCGGCGGCCAGCCGCTGACGGCGGAGCTGACTCGCAGCGACGAGGAGAGCAAGGGCAGCAAGCGCGACCTCGAACGGCGTGACGACCGCGAACGAGTTCCAGGACGTCGGGGCCTCGGCCAGCAACGGCAACGGAATCGCGGCCAGCAGCCCCACGGCAGCGAGTGACGCGACGGCGGGAACCCACGCGGCGGGCTGGGGCTCGGTAGCCGCCACCGGCCGCGGGCGGGGCTCGGGCTCGCGCGCGGGTTCGCGCGCGACAGCGGCTTCGGCCGCCGGTGGGGGTGTGTCGGGTGGCGGCGGCGGTGGAGGCGGCGGCTCGGCGGGTCGGCGAGCTCGTTCGGCCGACCCTCGTACGAGACGCTCGGTGTCGTGCTCAGCCATGTCGTCCAGCGCCATGCGGGCCGCGGCGGCGCGAGCCGAGTCCGCGTCGTCCAGCAACGCGGCCAGCTCCTCCACCGCACCGAGACGTACGTTGGTGAAGGGGCTCGAGATGGCACCACGCAGATCGGCCAACAGGTCCACCGGTTCAGGTGGGCGGTTGCTACGGGCGATGTAGAAGTCTCCTTGGACGTCGAAGACCCACTTGCCCGGAGTCTGCGACGGCGTGACGGTCCGCACCCGGTCGAAGGCGAATTCGTACAGCTCGTCGACTGACACAAGACCGTCACGATCCAGGTCCGCCTCGCCAGTGGCCAGACCCTCGACCAGAGCCGAGGTGAACACCGACGGCTTGCCCTGGCCGGCAAGCTGGTCGCCCTCGAATGAGTACTCCATCGCGCTCGACGCCGTCAGCACGATCCGCCCGCGGCCATCGAAACGCTCCATGATGTCCATGCGCTCGTCGCCGCGATTCATCATCCCACGCGCGAACGCGCCGCTGTAGCAGCAGTCCAGGAACAGCACGATGCGCCGGGATCGACTCCTCGTCATCTGCCTGTTCACGTAGTCGGCGGGCAGGGACGTGGCGTCGAGGTGATCGATCTCGGTGTCCGGCGTAGCGAAGTAGAGCCTCCCGTCCTCATCCTTCACCCCGTGGCACGAAAGATGCAGCAGGAGGAGATCGTCAGGCCCGCGGTCATCGAAGAAGGTCGAGACCTTGCGTCGGACCACATGCTCCGGCTCGTTGAGTGACACCTCGACATCAAAGCCCCCGATCTCGGCGTTCCGGAGCACGCCTGCCAGTTGCTCGGCGTCGCTGGCGGGCGCGCGAAGCCTGCTCAACCGCTGGTCGTGGTACGTGTCGTTGGCCACCACCAGGGCGCTGCGCCGCCCCGCAGTCATGACACCGGTGAGGAAGCAGGTGGGTCCGGCTCCCCTGAAGCGTGCAGGGCCGCGACGAACTCATCGATGAGTCGATCCTGCTGCTCCAGCGACGCCGAGTCGATCTTGAGTGTTTGGTCGCCGATGGTGAGCTCGACCGCGCGGGCCCCGCGAGTAGAGGACACCCACCCCCGGATCACCCCCACGATGGCGGTCACGGCGACCAGCGGCTCGTGGAAGGCCACGAGCAGAACTCCGATCGCCCCGACGTCGATGCCACGGGCGCCAGCAGGCGCCTCGCCCGCGCTCGCGCGCTCGACATCATCGACGCCGAGGTCCAGCAGCTCCCGGCGCAAGACCGAACTGAGCTCATCGAGACGCTCCACATCAGGATCGTGGATCGTGATGGTCATCTGGCGACTCATCCTCGGCTCCTCGCTTCAAAGGACTCCCTTATGGTCAGTGTCCTCCTAGACCGGGGGCTCGTCACCAGCCGGTGCCGATGACGTTTCCCGAGCGAGCGATGAACCCGCTCGCGCCGGTCTCGTCCCGCTCGCCCTGACCTCGGTAGTGGAACCAGCGGAGGTCCCCGGCCCGGTTGACTGCGAACATGCTGTGCCCGAAGCCACCCTGATTGGTGACTCCGCCGAAGAGGTGCACCACATCACCGAACCCGCGGCCGATCGGGTTGCTGGTGTTCGAGGCCCAGCCCAGTACGCCGGATGGGTCCTCCTCACCGTTGCCGGAGTAGGAGTACCAACGCAGCAGGTTGTCCTCGGTGACGACGAAGAACACGTTCGCCGAGGCGTACACCAGGCGTACGCCCTGCCAGCCCTGCCCGACGATGTTTCCCGAGTTGGGGTGCCAGCCCATCGTGCCGCCCGGGTCGTGCTCGCCGTTGCCCGTGTACCGGTACCAGCGCAGGAAGCCATCGGTCTCGACGGTGAAGACGTTCATTCCGTGGATGCCGATGCCGATGCGCGGGGCGACGAACATCTTGGTCACGTTCTCGAACCCGCTGCGGATGGTGTTGCCGGAGTTCGGTACGAACCCCGCCGCGCCGGTGATGTCGGGCTCGCCGTTGCCGTCGTAGCCGAACCAGCGCAGCGTCCCGTCGGGGTGGACCACCAGGATCACCCCGTTCCCGGCGCCAACGACCTGCTTCAGGTGAGTGAACCCGCGGCCGATCAGGTTCCCGGTGTTGGGGGACCACGACTGCAGAGCCAGCGGGTCACCGGCCTGCTCGCCCTGGCCGTTGTAGCGGTTCCACTCCAGGTTGCCTTCGGTCGTCACCCCGAAGAAGACCCCTTGCCGGGTGAGACCACCGACGCCGTCGGAGCCGTTGCCTCCGTGGAACAGCCGTAGGTGCCGTACCGAGCTGGTGTGGGTCAGCGCCTCACCCCAGGAGACGCGCACGCGGCCGTCCGGGGCCGCGGCGAACTTGAGGGTCACGTTTGTCGTCGTCCCGTCGGACCAGGCAAGTGGGGGCGTCTCCTGGCCCACCTGCCAGACTCCCTGGACGCCGGCCAGCAGGTCCGGCGGGCGCAGGTTCTGGACGATGGGTCCGTTCGGGGTCGACTTCTGCACTCGCCAGACGCAGACACCGTCACCGGGGAAGTCAGCGTCGTAGCGCCGGGCCGGCCCGGCGGACCTGCGGCGCTCGACCAGGAAGTACTCACTGTCCTGCCGGGTCTCGTCCCAGAGGATGAAGGCCCCGTCGGCGGTGTCGTCGCGTACGTCCTCGGACCGTTGGCTCTTGAGCGCGAACCGGCGTGGTTCCGCCCAGCCGAGCTGCATCTTGTGCCACATGTCGAGGTGCACGATGACCTGATCGTCACTGGTGAACGAGAAGGAGCTCATCAGCGTCATCAGCACGTTGCCGTTGTTGGGCTGCTGGCCCATGTTGTACATGTCGATCGTGCGCAGCAGGTGGGAAGTTTCGTGGGCCAGTTGATAGAAGGGTGTCAGGGGGCCGCCTCCCGCCAATCGGATCCGAACCTGGATGCCGTCAGGGAGGAAAGGGGTGGTGCTGCCGGTCAGGGTGAAGACCTCGTTGAAGGCGATGCCCGGCAAGGCGCCGGCGAAGTTCTCCACCATCACGATGCTCAGCTCGCTCTCCTCGAGCATGGCGTCAGCGTCGACGTTGTGCTGCGCAAGCATGTTGGGCGGAAACTTCTCCAGCACCTGCCTGCAGCGTTTGGACGGCACCCCGTCCGGAATCGTTGATCCCATCGTGACCTCGAACAGGCCCACCCGGGTGTAGCCGAAGCGGCCCAGGCTGTTCTCCCGAAAGTAGTCGGAGAGGCTGGCCGGGTTGACCGGGTTGGCCGTCGAGAACGGCGGCGCCGGGTTGCCGAATGCCAACTGCTCGTAGTAGCCGAGCCCATGGAAACTCGCGATCTTGCTCGGATTGCTGTCCCAGTCGACAAGAAGGGCCATCAGCGGACGACTGCCCAGAGCCTTCGTCCCGTCGCCCAGAGTCATGGAGCCGTGGCCGAAGTCGGCCAAAGACGCAGGAAAGAAGGCCATAACCCATGGAACTGCCGCTGATGTGCGGAGTCATGCCCTATCTGGGCGAAGTGGACGTGTCCCTGCTCAGCGGTCGGACGCCGGCGATGGAGGTGGGAACTTGGACGCTGGCTACCTGGATGTCGTCGGTGGGATCCTGGAAGCGTGCCAGAGCGTACGGCAGCCGACGACGTTGGACGGAGGAACGTGGCCCGCCTCGGAGGGGTGGCGGCGCTCGTGGGTGGGTTGGCATGGGCGGTGAAGGGCACGGTGATCCTTGGCGGAGGTGACCAGCCGCCGCTGCTCTTCGAGGTCGCTCCCATGCTGTTCGGCGTCGCATTGCTGAGCATCGCGTACTCGACACTGCCGCCGAGCCGACGGCGCACGGCCGCTTTGGGGCTCGCTGCAGTCTCAGTTATCGCCGGCCTCGTGGCGCTTGTCAGCGAGCTGGTCGGCGAGGTGGCTGGTATGGCGCTGGCGATCTCTTCCATCGCGTTGCTGATCGGCCTGCTGCTGCTCCCACGGCGCGGCCACCCGCCGGCTCCCCTCGCGTGGTGGATCGGCGCGGTCACGGTGCCCGCACTGTTGGTCGGAGGGATCCTGCCCGAGCTCGACGAGCGGCTGCTGGAGGTTCCGCTCACCTGTCTTGGCGTGGCCTGGATTGTTCTCGGATGGACAGCATTGATCGACAGGGTCGACCCCAGTTCGTCGTAGGTTTCAGGCATGGGCGTACGCACCCACTCCAGCGTGTCCCGCTCGCGCGGTATGACGCGGGACGCCTTCTCTCAGCCGGGGTTGCACGCCAGATCAAAGTTCGATGCGTAATGGCAAGATGACTACATGGCATCGGACTCCCGGATGGTGGCATTGGGTTTCGGAAAGTTCGCGCGCGCTGACCGCATCTTCGCCCTGGAGCGCATCACCGGAGAGGAACGCGGCGATGGCCGCCGCACTCGAGTCTGGATCGACGGGGTCACCGACCCCTTGATCGCCTCCAGAACCGAGATCACAATCCTTCGCGATATGGGCCAGGAATCCGCGGTCACCGCACCCGAGCTCGACGTGGCAATGGACCTCGCCGCGCGTCTGGCGGCCGCGGCTGAGGAGGGTCGGGTGGATCTGAGCGACCTGGGCCGTCGTGCACGACGTCTCCTCGCCACGACGACGCCATAGGAAAGGGGCACCTCGACAGCCCGCCCCTTTTTGGGCGGCCCATGGCGATGTACCGCGCGCGCTCGCGACGCAACGCGATCCTGGTTCGGGCTCAGACGCTAGCTACATGGATGTCGCAGTGAGATCCCTGGAGGCGTACTCCAGTGTGTGTGCGGCGAGGCTGAGCCCGATGCTCCGCTGGAGGCTTGGCTTCCCGCCATGCGAGCCCCCAGCAGCAGATAGGTTGGTGTAAACAGCCCGCGTCGTGTGAGGAGCAAGCTAGTGAGCAAGGAAGTGTGGCTGGTCCTCGCCGGCGGCGCGATCTCCGTGGTCACAGGCATAGTCGGTGCCGTGGTCACCAACTACTTCAAGTCCCGTGAAGAAGCACGCGCCGAAACGCGCGAGAAAACCAGATCGGAACGCGACCGCCAACACGGAGTGGCCGAACAGATCCTCACTCTGTTCTCGCGGTTCATCGAAGCCATCGAGGCAACACGACTGATGACCGAGGACATCTCCCCATCGCCTGCCGAGCAACGATACGACCTGTACAACCAGCTGAAACAGAAGGCGTTGTATCTGCCCAATGATCTCGCCGGCCACGTGCGCTTATTGGCCGACGTCGCATACCACGCAGATGAACTCGCCCCCGGCCGACTCGGTACAGGTCACCACTGGCAAAGCCAGCCGACGATCCTTCAGAACTGCAAGATCGAACTCGAGATGCAGCTTTCCGCGTTCCTACGCGGCCGCCCAAGTCCAAACCTGTCACCCATCGCGGAACAGTACGAGCTTGCCCTTGAGGACGACTTTGACGAACGGCGCAGCGACTTCGCGCAAGAGATCGCCGAAGCGGACGACGCCCAAGAAGAATGGATCAGGCGCGACTTCAAGAACCGAGATCGGCTCCGCATCGCCAACGACGAATAGCCTGCGCGGATGGCCAGCAACCAGCCTGCGAGCGATGATGCGCCACCCTGCCCGACGGCAGAAATCGCACAGGATGTAGAACTGGGACGTGCTAGAGACAACCTTGCTCATCCTGGCCGCCGCAGGCTGGTTGACCAGTGTACTGGGCGCAATCCTCGTGCATCATGGGGCCGCGAAGCTATCTGAGGAGCCCGATCCGGGCACCTTCTCCATCTCCACGTCTGAGCGCCACTCTCGGTGGGGTCTGACCTTGGTGATCCTCGGTGCGTCCGCGGGCGCGCTCGGTACGATCCTTGCCGTCGTCAGTTCGAGTTGACCGCCAGCACGCGGCGAAAAGTGCAGGACCACTGGGCGGCGCCTCGTTGGTTCAGGAGAGCCAGCGCCCGCCTGCTGCTCCCGCTGCGGCCGTCCATACGGTCTCTAATGCGTACTGCATGTAGTGACGCTGGGTTTGGCTTTCACGGTAGTTGTCGCTGGTTGTCTTGCTGTGCTTGCCCTGGTCATTGGTCGCTCCCGACTTGAACGCCATGCCGCGTGCTAGTCGGCGCCGATTCGAGGAACTCCTGATGCTGCTGTTGATCGGGGTCGCTGGAGGATTGGGTTCGCGAGTTCATCGCTGGTTACCCGGACACGCTCGAGCAGATCCTGAGCGGAGAGAGATTCGCGATCTGCTATTCGCTTGAGGTACTCCCAGGCGTCCTCGGGTCGGCGGCGCTCGTAGTGAAGTAAGAAGACGTTGGCGCGATTTGGGCGTATTCGATCAACCAATCCCGGTAGCTCGAGCAGGAGGGCTCCGGCTGCTCTAATCGGGTCATGGCCCATGCTCCTCATCGCGATCACAACTGCTTTTGTGGCGATGATCGCGGCCACCTCCATGGGAATGTTGAGCATCTTCCAATTGCTCGTGATCAGCCCGTCATACCCGAGTTGGTGCAGTGCGATGAAGAGTTCGCGGTCGCTTACTGTGCGGAGCCGATCATCAAGATTGCCGAGGTGGACGATCTCGACCTCCGGGGGGATCCATTCCCTTACGTCTCTGAGCAGGGGCTGAGGGAAGTTCTGGTCCAGTACCAGCCTTAGCACTGACTCTGACATCAGGCGGCGCCGAGTGTCGTCTCTAGGTCGACTGCCTCGCAGACCGCGTCCTCGGTCACCTCATACATGCTTGCGACCTTCGCGATGCTGTACCCGCGCGCAGCTAGACCGGCGAGCGTCTGAGTCGTGAGCCGCGTGTTCTCCACGTGCGGCTCGCCGGCCACACGTTCGGGGACGATCCGCAAGTGTGATCGAGGGCGTACGAGGTCGGGGCCGGTGTGCCCCTCGAACTCGAATGGATCGAGAAGTCCGAAGTGCTTGTCGTGGGGCAGTGCGTGATTGCCCCTCGTGTCGGCGAAGCCAGTCGGCATGCGAAGGAAAATGTCGCCTCGCTGATCGACAACGAGGGACGCGTTTCCTGGCTCGTGTTCGCTCCACAAGTCGATGTTCATCTGTGCGAGCTGCGTTAGCGCCAACCTCACCTGCGTCATCGGACTCGCGGGCAGCCGATCGTCCTCACTGCCCTTGGGCTTGCGGAGCCACGCCACTATCCGCAGCGACATGAGGTCAGCGAATGACCAAAGCTTCTCCTGTACCGGAGACACGCTAGGCACAACGATCCCTTTGCTCGCCCAGTCGTAAACGGTCCGCGTCGGAACCCCAGACAGTGCAGCGGCACGAGACGCTTCATAGCAACCAGCCGACGCGGCGGCTAAGCCGACAGGGAAGCGAGACATGGTCCCGAGTATGCCCCAGTTCTCCTTTGGCATGTACGGAGTTCACCTCCAGCGTGTTCCGAAGCATGTTCGCGGTGCGCAACTCCAGGCTTACCCGCTAGCAGCGACACGTCCCGGCGATACCGAAAGGGGCTCGGGAGCTTCCCGGTAGTTCGGTTGCCGACCTTCAGCAGGGTGGCCCGACTCGCAGGCCTAGTTCAGTTCCGTGGCGACGTCGCACGATTCTCGACAGAATCGTGAAGTTGCCCCGAACGCGGGCGCTCGCTTCGAGGTCGCGCCGACAGGCGGAGCCGCACGACCATGCTCCGAACTGTCACGCTGCACAGTCACGACCTGAACAATCTCGTTCAGCCGTATCGAAGTGCTCTGGCGGAGTCGCGTGTGGCGCCGGCAAGCGCAGATGGCACGGATCAAGTCGAGCACTGTCTCCACTCTGCCCGCGGCATACCTACGCCAGAACGGCGCCAACATCGTTCACAGTCCTGGCAAATACGAACGAGCCGAGAGTCTCGTGCCAGCGGTCAGAATCGGCCTCGATGATTCGCGCTGCCTGTTCGGTCGGCGTGAGCAGGAAGGTGTCGAGGTCATGGACAAACTCGGCCCCGAGCAGGACCGCGGCTCGCCTGTGGCGCATGCCGTTTGCCAGGAGGTCTCGGGCGTCGGTATCAGATGTTCCGTACCGGAGGAAGTCCGGCAGGAGAGTCATTATTGGCGCGATCTCCTCGCCAGTCTGCTCGAAGTACCTGACCAGCACGGCGATGGCTTGCTCGACGAGGGTCGCCAGTGTGAAAGACACGACGCCAGCGTGAATCCGCAGGATGCGATCGAGATCATACTTGTGTCTTCGCGCGATCTCCGCGAATGTGTCGCCGCTCAACCAGGGGACGAGTTGGTCGTAAAGATCATCGACGGGCGGGAGCACCGGGTCGCGTCCCGGTTGTGGGTAGCTCATAATCAGGGACCGGCGCATCTCGCTCTGCGTCCAAGCCCACTCCAGGATCGCACGAAGGAGGGGCCCGTCGATGGCGGCCTCGGCTGCTGTCCAGTCGTACCGCGGGAGAAGGTCGTCCAAGACACTGTCGAGAAGCCGTGCGCGGGCACCGGTCCCGGTCGAGAGCGATAGTCTGCCATTAGCGCGCAGGGCTATGAGACGCTGGGCTCGCAGAGTGAAGACCTGCTCGAGGTTGTCCCGGGCATGGTTGTTCGCCAACTGGTAAGCGAAGGTGCTGTCGGCAAGTTCCCGCGCGAGCTCGATGAACTCGTCACGACCAAGCTCGTCGCTGAGGAGTTCGAGAAGCGTGGCGTCGATGCCGTCGGTTACGGCCAACCAGGACTCCTCGGTTTCGAGCAGCTGGTTGTCGAGACGAGTTCCGGTACTCCGATTCGCCTCCTGGATGAGCGTAAGAAGAGCGCCGTTGACGCGTTCCCCGGACGCCCCGTCAGCAACCGCCTTTACGGCGGCCCAGCTGTCGGGGTTGGCACAGATCACGAGGCCCTTGGTCTCCGTTCCGGCTCGGCCGGCTCGGCCGACCAAGTTCTTGATCTCTCGCGTCAGCATGCGCACGCGGGTTCTGCCCTCCATGCGCTCCGTCGAGTAGAGCACCAGTGTGCGGATGGGCAGGTTCACTCCTTCCGCGAGCGTGCTCGTACAGAACACGAGTCGAATGTGCTTGCCGCGCAGGAGCCCTTCCAGAACTTCACGTGTCTCCTGCGGGATGTCGCCGTGATGTACGACAGCGCCATTCTCAACGGCCAGGGTGCCCGTCCAGGTTGGCCCATACTCCTGGGTGAGGTATTCGACGACTTCAGAGACGCGGGTCTGCGATTCTTCAGGCATCAGGTCGGCCGGGTCCGGCAACTGCAGGCCGGCGGCCCGCTGCGCAATGAGTTCCTCAGCGAGGCTGAGGACTCCCTGGTTGCCAGTCTTCGCTGTGGCGAACACGGCGACCGAGCCGAGCAGCAGCGACTTTCTGGCGGCCGCGACTGCGTGGGCCTTGATCGAGGCGTTGGGCCAGATCCTGTGTCGTCCGTTCGCTGGGTTCACGTAGTCGAAGTCATCTGCGGTCAGGAACCCCGGAAGGACCCGTGAGGGTAGGTTGGTGTCGCTCGGGGCATGCATCCGTAGGTTGATTCGTAATGACCGACCTGTCTTCTTGCTGGGGCGCAGGACTGCGTACTCGGCGTCGGCAGGCCGGAAGTCGCTGCGTACGACGGTCTCGTCGGTGCCGCCAAGCCAGGCATTGATCTCGTCGATGTTGGGAACGATCGCGGAGACGAACACGATGCGCGGCGGCTCTTCGCGGGCGCGGAACCGCGCAAGCAGTAGTTCAAGACCGACGCCTCGGCCGCCCTTGGAGTCCAGCAGGTGGCCCTCGTCGCAAACCAACATGCTAAGCCGATCGGAAAGTTCCGGGGTGTTATCAAGGAGCCCCGTCAGAGACTCCGGGGTCGCGATGATGACTCGTACAGCATCGAGGTCATCCGTCTCCTCTGGCGAGGGCACGATGCCGCCGTAGATCGTCCGGGTCGGGTAGCCGAGAGAGGTAAGGTTCTCGCCAAGCGATGTCCGTAGCTCAGTGCCTAGCGACCGGAACGGGACCAGCACGACCGCAAGGTCGTGCCCCTCCTGCCGGTTCAAGTGGCTGAAGATGAGCGTTTCAGTTAGGGCTGTCTTCCCCGCCCCGGTGGGCATCTGCAGCGAGTAGGTCTCTTGATGGTTGAGAAGGCCGGCTTCGATCGCGACCCGCTGAGAGGGAAAAAAGTCCCATACCGGTGGTCGCCTGCTGATGAACGATTCGACCAGCGGGTCCCAAGACCGGTCTTCGCCGTTGGGCAGGACAGCCCGCACGTTCGTTGCGACGAACGTCTGCAGCAGTGCTGCAAGCAGGACTGAGGAAACCCAGGCATCCGGCCCGGTGGCACGTGCGTCCGCGACGGCCTCGGCAGCGGCGTCCCGTGCTTGCAAGATAGTGAGCTGGTCTCCCGAGCGCAGCGCGTCGAGTAGTTCGGCGACCTGCTCGGACCGCACAGCTGTTGGTCGGGCCAGGAGGTCGTAACACGCATCGTAGACGTCGGTCTCAAGGTGATCTCGGGTGGCTTGACGCATCGTTAGATACGCAGATGCGGAGAAGCCTCCGAGGTAGAAGGCAGCCGCAGCGTAGAGCAGCAGGTCAGATCGACCTGGTCCCTGCAGTCTGCGCCCGAGTCGGGTGAATCCATTGGCCACCGTTCCCCAGTCCCTGGAGTCAGCGGGGCCGGTGCGAATTAGGTCGAAGAGTTCGCCCGTCAAGGAGGACTGCAGATCCGAGTCCCGGCCTTCCTGGTACGCGAGGTCAGGCATCAGCTCGCTGAGAGCGAAGATCTCGGCGTTTCCTCGGGTATCCGCGTCCGCGATCCAATGGCGCAATTCGTCTCTCACGACGCCCCGCCTTGAGTGGCGCCAAGAGCCGAGACATGCGTCTCGGCACTGGTGACTACCTCGGTGAAGGTCGCGGTGTAGATCTGCATGAGGTCAGTCACGGACAGAACGATCAGGGTGCATTGATCCGGAACTCCGGGGATGTTCTCCGTTTCCGTTGCGACGTACTTGGCGTCGATTACAGCGATCGCCTTGAAGTCCCTGCTGTACGGCCCGTGGACAGAGTCGGTCGGAGTGATGAAACGTTCGAGCTGCTCGACGGTCAACTGCGTCAACTCTCCCTTGATGGCCAGTTCCTTCAGCCAGTTGAGTGTCTTGTCGAGACGTCCGCCACGGTCGGTTGCGGAGTCCTTGAGCGCTGATGCAATCGGCTTCGAGTTCCCGCGACTGGCCTTAGACTTGACCTCAGCGCACTCGATTCTGTCCTCGCCCGAGGCGGCCGGCCAGGTCGGTAGGGAGAACCTGACAACGTCGGACTTGGGAGCCGACTGGTTTCGATCGTTCTTGAACCTCCACTTGAGGGGATCGATTGCTTCGGCTTGCTTCGACGCCAGGTAGAACGCGGCGAGCATCTCGCCAAAGTCTCCAGACATCACCGACGGGTTGTCTGGGACGTAAGTACCGGCCAATGCGCCGGCATCGATGCCTGCTGCGGCACGAGCCTCAAGGTGTTCGTCGGCGAAGTAGCATCTTCGCACCGGCACGCCCAGGCGGGTCGCCCACGCATCGACGCTGTCGGTCGAGACCTCGACGAGCAGGTGGTGTTCCTGAGCTGTCTCGACCAGGAGCGTGGACATTTCTGCGAGGTCAAGGCCAAGCACTTCCATGGCCTCCGCCCCCGCTTGACTGCGGTCCGTTCAACTCCGACGAGGAGAGAGTACCGACTGCGGCGCTCAGCGTTTGGAGTTTTCGCTTCTCTTGCTGCCAGCGCTACTTCACCGTCAGTCTGAACGAACCAAGTTCCCGCGGGCGAACGTAAGACCGTCACTGCGCGTGTCCCAACCACCGACTTGCTGGGCGGAAGCCGGTGGCGCTGATGACCTGACAAACGCGTTCCGTCTCGTAACAGGGACCGCGTCAATGTGGGCGGTATGTCGCGCCTGGTTCGCCGCAATCTCAGCGAGAGGAGCCAGTGCCTCAGCCGTCGAACGCCGCGATTAGGTCGGCTGGAGCGACGGCCAGCCAGGCGTCGACCAGCAGGTCGCGGAGGTCTCCTGGCGCGATGACGTTGAGCTCGATGAGTACGGCGGGGTAGTTGTTGAAGTGCTCGATGGTGAAGACGCCGTCGATGCCGGCGGCGAGGACGCCTTCCTTCTCGTGCAAGTCGGCTGTGTTGACTGCGAGGATCGGAGGGTCCGGGGGAGTTTGGTCGCCGAAGCGTTTGAGGTCGGCCTTGCTGAACGGTCGCAGCCAGGCGATGCCCTTGCCGCGTACGGACCAGGTCTGGTGTCCGTGGCGCTCGCCCTCGGTGACCTCCGGCAGTTCGCCGATGACCCGGGCGAGGTCTTCGAGGGTTGCCATCTTCGGAGCGTAGCTCTTGGATCTGCTGGTTTGAACCGGATCGGCCGAGTGGGTGAGTAAGGTCCCTGGCGTGACGTCGATGATCGACTCGATCGCATCCCGGCTGCTGCGGACGCGCGCCGTCGTACGTGCGCCGATCTGGCTCTATCGACACCACGCCGGGTGGCTCTTCGGCTCCCGGATGCTGATGCTCGAACACATTGGCCGCCGGTCAGGGGCGCCGCGGTACGTGTGCCTCGAGGTCGTCGAGCGGCCGAGCGCGGACGAGATCGTGGTGGTGAGCGGCTTCGGCACCGGCGCGCAGTGGTACCAGAACCTTCGCGCCGACCCCGCCTGTCGCGTCAGTATCGGGACGCGGAACGGCGTCGCGGCGAGGGCGCGGTTCCTCACGGAGGAGGAGTCTGCCGCTGCGCTGGGTCGCTATCAGCAGGCACACCCGAAGGCCTGGCAGCGACTGCGCGGCGCGATCGAGGCGGCGGTCGGCCACGAGGTCGAGGGACTGCCGACGGTGAACCTGAAGCTCGAAGGAGACTGAGATGCGTCGCAGGTGGCTGTGGTTGATCAAGAACACGCTCAACCGGGTGACGACCCGGGTGGCCCGCTCGGGCCACGGCCCGTTCTCGCTCGTGCGTCACGTGGGGCGGAAGTCGGGGAAGACGTACGAGACGCCGATCATGGTCGCGCGGGTGCCCGAAGGGTTCATCGCGGAGCTGACCTACGGCGAGGACGTCAACTGGTACCGCAACATCGTCGCCGCCGGCGGCTGTGAGGTGCTGGTCGACGGCCAGTGGCATCAGGTGTCCGCGATCGAGCCCTATCCGTCCGACGCAGGCCGGGACGCTTTCGGCTATCCGGCCAAGCTGGTTCTGCAGGTGCTGCAGCGCCACGAGTTCAGGTTGCTGCGTACGTCCTGATCAGCTGGGCGAGCTGCCGGATGCGCTGAGGGCGCGGAGGTGGTTGCGGAAGTCGGCGCCGTCGGCGGGGGAGCGGTACTCGAGCTCGTGGGCGACCTCGCCGGCGACGAGCAACAGGCTGGGTTGCGATCGCCGCTCGTGGTTGAGCGCCGCTTCGGCGAGCTCGAGTGCAGTTACTGGGCTGCCCGTCGCGGGCGGCGAGGACGGCCTTGGTCAGCTGCGCCTCGGCGAGTCGCATCGGGCTGATGACGGCGCCGTCGGGGCGGACGCTGGTGGCGATGACGGTGTCGGCCATGGCGTCGGCCATGCGTTCGCGGCCGTGCAGGGTGCGGTAGGCGTCCATCGCGTAGAAGGAGGCCTTGGTCGGGTCGACGTTGAAGTGGTTGCGTACGTTCGACGGCAGGTCGTTGCTATCGAGGACCTCGCGGACTCGATCGAGCGCAACCTCGGTCTTGTGGCTGTCCTTCATCCGGGCGTACGCCTTGGCCTTCTGCGCGTGAAGCTGCGCGGCGACCGACGCATTGGGGGCGCAGCGGATGCCGGCGTCGGCGGCCGCGATCACGTTGGGCATGTCGCCTTGGGTGAGCGCCATCCAGGCGCGGATCTCCCACGTCCAGGCGGCCATCACGTTGTCGCCCAAGTCGGCAGCGAAGCCTTCGGCCGCGACGCGGGCCTGGTGGGTGGCCTGCTCGTCGCCCTGATCCCACATCAGGCACGCCCGGAGCAGCGAGAGCCAGCCGGTGAGGTGGATGACGCGCTCGTGGCCGGCGAGGGACACCCGCCCTTCGTGTACGAGAGAGGCGAGCTCCTTGAGCCAGTCGTCGACCTCGACGGTCAGCGATCGGGCGTCCTGGGCGGAGTAGGCGGTGCACAGGCGCTCGACCTCCGCCTCGGCCTGCGCTAGATGAGCCTCGCCCACCTTCGGCATGCGCAGCGCGGCCACCAGGTCGGTGAACTCGGTCGGGCTCAACCGGTCCGGGACGTTCTGGTTCGCGAGCGGGCGCTGGGCGAAGAAGTCTGCGACCGGCAGGTCGAACATCGCTGCGATGGCCTGCTGAGTCTCGGGCGAGGGGTTGGCGATCTCCCCACGCCGGTAGCGCTTGAACGTCGCGATGACCGAGTCCAGCTGAGTCTCCTCGTGGAACGGCGAGAGCGCGATGTAGTGCATCGCCGTCTCCCGGTTGCTCCAGCCCTTGGCGGCCTGAAGACGTACCAGCCTCTCGTGCCACTGCTCAGCCATCCGGCCTCCCGATGCGTTCGGTGTCTCGTCGCGCGTGCCGAGGCGACGGGACGACTCGCACAAACCTAACAACGAAGTCCGCAGAGCGGGGGACCACTGGGATCAACGGCGATGCTCCCTAGTTGCTCTCTCCTGCCCGTGCCCGTCCGCGGCGATCGTGAACGAGACAGGACTCCGGACGAAAGGATCGCGATGAGCCAGTACGCGCTCGCTACCGCAACCCGGCCAGGCCGGCCTCGGGTGATCCCGCGCGCGGCGAGCGCAGCAGCGCCCCGCGACGAGATCCTCAACGTGGCGGCCGAGCTCTTCGTCAACCGTGGGTTCGCGGCGACCTCGACCCGGGATATCGCGGAGAAGGTCGGGATCCGGCAGGCGTCGCTCTATTACCACTTCGCGGGCAAGCCCGGGATCCTCGCCGAGCTCCTGGAGCTCTCGGTGCGGCCCAGTCTCGAGAAGGTCGAGAGGATCGAGTTGGGGTGCCCGGCCGACGTCCCGGAGGCGGCGCTCTACCTGCTCGCGCTGGTCGACGCGGACACCCTTGCGACCGTGCCGCACAACATCGGCAAGCTCTACCGGATGCCCGATGTCAGGAACAGCGAGGTCTTCGAGGAGTTCCAGCCTGCACTGCAGGAGCTGACTGATGCGTACGGTCGGTTGGGTGCTGGCGTCGTCAGCGGCCCTGTCGCTGCCACGGTGAGCATGGACCAGCTGGGTGGCCTACTGATCCAGGTGGTCGAGGTGGTGATCCGGATCCGGTCTCGCGGTGAGGATGTCACACCTGCGCAGACGCGAGCGATCGCGGCGACCTGTCTGCGGATATGTGGTGCACCTCAGGAGAGGGTTGTACGCGCAACGACCACGGCCGACGACCTCTTATGGAACGCATGGGGCGTGGGTGCCGACCTTATGCGGCGAAGCGACGCACGCTGAACCTGGCGCGGAGACCCCTCATGCTCGCCGAGCCGGCCTGGGCGGGCTCGGCGAAGAGATGTGGACCTCAGGCCATCTCGGGGACATGCAGGTGCGCGCACGCGAGGTCGAACTCGTGCACGTCGACGATCTCGCCGCTGGCGTCGCTCGCGGTTCGGCCAGATCCCGACCTGGAAGGTCTCCGCCATGGCGTCGAGGTCACCCTGCAGTTGACTCGGAAGCACTCGCCCCGGACCGGCACCGCCGGTTGTTCCCTGTCTACTCATCTGGGGGCGGGCACGCCATACCCAAGCTCCGTGGTTCTCGGCCCCCGTCGGGCTTGCGATGGGTCGCGTCGATCAGTGTGACCAAGGACTTGCAGGTCGGGCACAACGACCTTACGACCGCTCGGCCGACGGTCGGCAGGCTGGTGGTGAGTCGTCGACCGGGCGCGGTCGTTTCACCGCCAGCCTGCCCGGGCCACCAGCACCATCGCGGAGAGACCCCATGAACCACGCACCACCCGCCGAAAGGGCAAGGAGAACTACGCCAAGCTCCACCTGCCTGCGGCCCTCAACACCGCCCTCGGCGCCTTGTGCGCCACCCACGCCTACGTCAACAGCGCGACCCGCCACGTCGGCTGAACCACATCGAGGAGCGCCCCCTGCGTTCGGAAGGAAGTGATGGAGTTGAAACGGTGGAGCGAGCTGAGCAATCGCCAGCAGGCAGCCGTCCTGGTTCTGGCCTCGATTCAACTGTCGTTGGCTGCGACAGCGTGGACCGACCTGGCAGTTCGGAAACCGGAGCTGGTCAACGGGAACAAGGGCAAGTGGGCTGCGGTCATCGCGGTGAACTTCGTGGGACCGGTGATCTATTTCCTTTGGGGGCGGCGAGCGGCCCCGTAGTCCTGGCCGACCTGCTCCGACGGTGACCCTGCCCTGACGTGCTCAGGGGTTGGGGTCGAGGTGGGGGAAGTTGCGGTTGAGGGCCCAGTCGATCCGTACGCGCTGGCTGCGGTCCATCTGGAGGCTGGGCACCATCTCGGGATAGAGCCACTCGGCGTGGGTGTTCTCGGCCGAGGGGGTGGGCTCGCCGGCGAGGTAGCGGCCGGCGTAGATGATGCTGAACTCCTGGCGTACTTCGCCGTTGGCGGTGTATTCGATGCGATGGCGGGGGTCGGTCCAGATGCCGACCAGGCCGATCACCTCGGTGGTGATGCCGGTTTCCTTGAGCGTCCCGCGGACCGCGCAGGCGGTGAGTGACTCGCCCGGATCCATCGCGCCGCCGGGCATGGTCCAGTTGCCGGTGTCGTCGCGGCGTACCAGCAGGATCCGGCCCGGGTCGTCGAGTACGAAGACGCCGGCGCTCGGCCTGATGGTGTTCACCTCGGGCGCCGAGGGATCGTTGTGCCAGTCGACTCGTCGGCCCGTGCTGCTCACCTCAGGGGAGCGAGGGCGCGGCGGATATACAGACGCGTCTAGTGTCGGCCGAGATCCCACGGTGGCGAGCATAGCCGAAAACAGTCGGGGTCAAGCGCAAAGAAACAGGGCTGTCCCGGCCGCCAGTTCGATCCAGAAGTAGAACCAGATCGGATAGAAACCTACGGGGGTATCGAGCAGTCGCGAGACGAGTCGGCCGCCGGCCATCCCGATCAGAGCGAGGCCGACGGTGATGACGGCGCCGGACCGGATGTCGCCGATGTCGAGCGCGGCGGCGCCGAGCACGCCGGCCATCGCGATGCCGAACCCGCCGTAGACGGCGCGGACCTCCGACCGGGACTCGGGCGCCTGAGCCGAGAGGCGGAACGGGGCGACGAGGGCGCCCGGGGAGATCAGTGCGTACGTCCCCATAGCGAGGAAGAAGACGCCGATGACGGCGATGGTCGGGGTGGCCACGGTGTTCACCGAACGATCATGACGTGCCTGGCGACCGCGCCGTCGAATTAACCTGGTTGCGATGGAAACCTCGAGGGTCGGACGATGCGTACCGTGAAGAAGATCGAACGCTCCGTAGCAGGGGCGACGGCGGTCACCACGAGCGTGACCGGATGAGCGCGCGGCTGCGCGCGCTCGCGCGGGAGAACCAGCACCTCATCGAGGCCGGGTACTACCGGCGTACGGATGGCACGAAGGCGGTCATCGGCGAGGCCGTCCGGGCGGCGCGAGAAGGAACCCGGCTTTATGGGCCGGAGCCGGTCGAGGTGCCTGCGACCGAGCCGGTGAAGACCCGGTTCGCGGTCACCGGCGGGAGCAGCCTGTGGGAGGCGCGGCGGCTGCCGGGATCGGTGGCGGTGCTGAACTTCGCCTCGGCGAGGAACCCCGGCGGCGGGTACGTCAACGGAGCCCAGGCGCAGGAGGAGGCGCTGTGCCGGGCATCGGCGCTCTACACCTGCCTGCTGGAGGCGCCCGCCTACTACGTGCATCATCGCGCGATGCGTGACCCGTTCTACAGCGACCGCGTCATCCACTCGCCGGGCGTGCCGGTCTTTCGCGACGACCGCGGCCAGCTTCTCGACGAGCCGGCCGAGGTCGGCTTCCTGACCTCGCCGGCGCCGAACGCAGGCGTCATCCGCAGGAAGGCTCCCGAGCGCATGGACGAGATCCCGGCCGTGCTCGCAGGCCGGGCGGCCCGGGTCCTGGAGACCGCGGCCGCCAACAGCTATCGCAGCCTCGTCCTCGGCGCCTGGGGATGCGGGGTGTTCCAGAACGACCCCGCCATGGTCGCCGGGTCGTTCCGGGACCTGCTCGGCCCGGGCGGCCGGTTCGAGGGGACCTTCGAGCAGGTGGTGTTCGGGATCCTGGACCGTACGCCGGGAGCAGGCGTCCGGCAGGCGTTCGAGGATGCCTTGACGGACCTGCTGTAGGACTTCGACAGGGCGTCAGGGCACGCGCTTGTAGAGGATGGTCTCCTCTACGTGGAGTCCGCCGGTGATGAGGTAGCTATCGGAGTACGTGATCGGCTCGCGGTCGTCCTCGGTCGCATCGACCGGAAAGTCGAGTTCGCCATTCTCCAGGTCTGCAAACTGCTGACCGATGGGATCGATCGCCGCCGACTGGACCATCACGTAATCGTCCTCCGTGACCATCGGGTGGCCGATCTCGAGCCTGTCGTTCGGTAGGAAGGCGACCTTGCGCGGCTCGGACTCACCGTCCTTGGCGACGTACAGCGTCTGAGGGCCGTCTTTGTCCTGTTCGGTGACGATCCAGGCGACGCCATGGCCCTTGGCCTCCGGCATCTCGTTGACCCAGGCCGCGCCCAGGAGGGGTGGGGTATCGGCATCCAGTTTCGCGACCAGTCGGCCGGTGGCTGCCTCGTAGACGCCGTCGTGAGGGCCGATGTCCGGAGAGGCCGACTGGCGAACGAGCAGCCAGTCCTTGGAAAGGTCCGCGACGTTGGACTTCCAGGTTGTCTTCCACGCGTCGTTGCCGGTGCCCGCCTCGACTGCCGCCAAAGGCTTGTTGCGGCGCGCCTCCTGCTTGGCCGGGATGGTCCCGATCACGTGACTCCGGGTGACGTACCTGCCGAGGAAGCCGTTCTTCTTCCAGCGCACCTTGCCGGTCTCGGCGTCCAGCGCCACTGTCTCGGCACGGTGAAGGATGTTCGGCTTCATCCTGTCGTTCGGATCGTTGAGCCCCGAGAGGTCGCCGTCGGACCAATAGCTGTGCGCCGAGTAGACGACCGTGTCGCCTACGGCGCCCACGATGTCGACGACCGTTCTGGCGCTTCGGCCGTCAGGTCCGGTCCCTTTCGGCTCCCAGACAGGGTGCCGCGCAACCCACTTTGCTTCGCCGGTCTCGCCGTCGAGCGCCACGAAGCCGTAGTAGCTCTCGGTGCCGGCCGAGGAGCTGAGAGGTACGTACGCCATCCCGTCCGAGGCAAGCAGACGACCGCGTCCCATGAAGACGCCTGACTCTACGACCGAGGTGGGGAGGTCCCTCTCGTCGATCTCCCACTTGACTTTCCCGTTCGTCGGGTCGATGCCGGTGACCACGCTGAGGTAGTTGATCTTGGGATGTGGCCGGGCCTGGATCAGCAGTAGCGAGTCGTCGAGGTAGAGCGTGTCGCCGAAGACGTACTGCTGTTTGACCACCTTCATGGCCGCGAGATCCGCGACCTCCTCGTACTCCGGCGACTCGCGTGGCTTGGCCTGCTTCGATGCCGACGCCTCGTCGCCGCTGGAGTCGCCGGAACCGGTCGAACCGCAGGCGCTGACCGCCATCGCCAGTGCGGCAAGACCTCCGCCGATCTTGAAAGCCAACCCACGCATCTGATCCCCCGAGAACGTAACCGTAGGCATCCAGCGTGCCCCTGGCGCAACGTAAAGGGTCGACCCGGGATGGTCAAGCCAGCTGGGCGGTGGCATCCCAGTGAACCTGGGGAGGGTTGTCCGAACCCGGCTCGGACAACCCTCCCCAGGTTCACGGGCTTCTCGGCGACGCGGGCGCGCGTCAGTCCGTTGGTGCGGCCTCGCCCACATCGTCGACGCCGGTCGGCAGCGTCTCGACGTACTCCTCGGTCGGCCCGAAGTCGGGGTCCGGGTGGACCTCGACGTGCGTCGCGGGGGCGGTGAGGTCTAGGACTGCGACGTGGTTGGCGCCGGGGCGCCACAGGGGAGCGGGGGCGTACAGGCGTCGTTGGGGGCCGCGGGCCCACAAGCGGCCGAGCAGGGTGCCGTTGAGCCAGACGAACCGGTCGCCGCCGCCGGGGACCGCGAGCCAGCCGTCGGCGGGGGCGTCGATGTCGAAGGTGGCGCGGGGGAGGCCGTCGAGGGCGTCCCAGCGGTCGAGGGGAGCGGGGTGGTGGTCCCAGCCGTGGACGAGGCGCCGGTCGACCTGGACGCCGCCGAGGATCCCCTTGTGCTCGCCGAGCAGCGGGCCGTAGTTGACCCGGCCGAGCGCCTCCACGACCAGGGTCAGCTCGGCGACCGTGTCGAGGCCGGGAAGCGTCAGCACCGAAGCCTTGGCGTCGTCGCGCTCGAGCATGCCGAGCGCGTCCCCGTCGAGGAAGACGTACGCCCTGTCGTGCAGCCCGCGCACGGTGAGATGGACGTCGTGGCCGGGGAGAGTGACCGAGGACCGGTACGTCACCAGCCCGGCCTCGATGCCGAGCTCCTCGAAGCTCAGCGGCTGAGCGGCGCGGGTCGCCGCCCCGCGGGTCACCAGCGACAGCAGGTCGATGCCGGGCGAGATCGGCGCCGAGGAGAACCCGAGGCGAGCAGGAGCGGGCGGCAGCGCGGGGAGCTCGTCGACCGTGCGCCCCGTGGCGGGCGCCAGGATCTCGCGGTAGAGCCGGAACTTCTCCGAGACCCGGCCGTCCTCGCCGACCGGGGCGTCGGAGTCGTAGCTGGTGACGGTGGGCTGGATGCGGCGGCCGTCGTGGTTGGCGCCCGCCCAGAGTCCGAAGTTGGTGCCGCCGTGGGCCATGTAGACGCTGACCGAGCCACCGAGGTCGACGATCTCGCGCAGCGTCGCGGCGGCGCTCTCGGGGGAGCGTACGTGGTGGTTCTCGCCCCAGTGGTCGAACCAGCCGTTCCAGAACTCGGCGCACAGGAAGGGCTCGCCGGGCCGTCGTGACTGCAGCATCGTCTGGGCTTCCGAAGCGCGGCTCCCGAAGGTCGCCGCGGCGAGCGTGCCCTCGAGCATCCCGGCGTCGAGCATGACCTCGGTCGGGCCGTCGGCGGTGTAGAGCAGCTCGGTGACACCGCGGTCGAGGAGTCCCTGCCGGAGCCAGGCGAGATGGGCGGCGTCGTCGCCGTAGGAGCCGTACTCGTTCTCCACCTGCACGGCCACGACCGGCCCACCGTGACCTGCCTGGAGCGGGACGATCTGGGGGAGCAGCATGTCGAGCCAGCGCGAGACAGCGTCCTGATAGACCGGATCGCTGCTGCGCGGTGCCCGGGTGCGCGCGGTCAACCACGACGGCAGCCCGCCGTTGGTCCACTCGGCGCAGATGTAGGGGCCGGGGCGGACGATCACGTCGAGCCCGAGGTCGCCGGCGATGGCGACGAAGCGGGCCAGGTCGCGCGGTCCGGTGAAGTCCGGGGACCCCTCGTCCGGCTCGTGGAAGTTCCAGGCGACGTAGGTGTCGACGGTGTTGAACCCGGTGGCGACGACCCGGCGCAGCCGGTCCTCCCACAGGTCCGGGTGGATGCGGAAGTAGTGGATGGATCCGGACAGGATCCGGTGGGGGACGCCGTGCTTCAGGAACTCGCCGTCACGCCAGGCCAAGGTGGGAGTCACTCGCCGAAGGGTATGACAACTTTTGCTCACAACGTAGCCAATTCGCGCAAAACTCTGCATGATGGTCGGACCTCGTCAGGCCCACCCCCACCCTCGGGAGTCACGATGCCGAAACGTTTCCCCACAGCCCTCCTCGCGTCCGTGACGGCCTTTGCCGGCATGGTTGCCATCGCGCCCGAAAGCCATGCCGCCCCCGCGGGCGGCTTCACCTTGACCTCGCCCGTGCTGAGCGTGCGGGTGGCCGACGACTTCCCCGCCGTGCTCGGCTACCGGCACACCGCCGGCGGCGAGATCGGCGGCGCCGCGACAACACCGACCGCCGTGCGGATCAACGGCACGGCGCACACGGCGACCGTGACCGGCAGCCAGGTCGACGCCGACACCGCGACCTACCGGCTGACCTTCGCCGACCTGCCCGGCATCGAGCTCGACGCGAAGCTGGAGGTGGCCGGCGACGTCGTCACCTTCGCGGTCACCAAGGTGACCGACACCGCCGAGCACCGGGTCGGCACTCTCGACATCCCCGGTCACGATCTCCTCTCGGTCAGCTCGGACCAGGCCGGGGCGACGGTGAACACCGCCGTCGTCAGCGCGGACCGCACCAAGAGCGGCGACACCCACACCGAGGTCACTCCCGACCTGGCCACGACCGAGACGCCGGTCGGATCCGCGTACGCCATCGTCGACACCGACCAGGTGGCGGCCGCGATCGAGACCAACTCGGTCTACGACCAGAGCGGCGGCGACGCGACCAACGAGCGCGGCCGCATCTGGCGCCGCGTGAGCGCCACCGACAACGGCCGCCGGGTCGGGCTGTGGAGCGGCCAGTGGACCTACCGGGCCACGGGCTCGCCCTACACCGAGGAGCTCCCGTGGGCGAAGGTCACCATCACCCCCGACGCCAACGGTGACCAGACCGTCGACTGGCAGGACGGCGCGATCGCGCTGCGCGACATCCAGCGGCCGATGAACGGCGCGGAGGAGACCCCCGAGCGGGTGGTCACCCACATCCCGTTCAACTTCGCCAGCCAGGCGACGCATCCGTTCCTGCGTACGCTCGACGACGTCAAGCGGGTCTCGCTGGCCACCGACGGGCTGGGGCAGCTGGCGGTGCTGAAGGGGTACGGCTCCGAGGGCCACGACTCCGCGCACCCCGACTACGGCGGCAACTACAACACCCGCGCCGGCGGGCTCGAGGACCTCAACACGCTGGCCCGTGAGGGCGAGAAGTGGGGCGCCGACTTCGGCGTCCACGTCAACGCGACCGAGGCGTACCCCGAGGCCAAGACCTTCGACGAGACGCTCGTCGACGAGGACAGCCCCGGCTGGGACTGGATCGACCAGTCCTACTACATCGACCAGCGCACCGACCTCGCGACCAAGAACATCGTCGACCGCTTCGCCCAGCTGCGCCGCGAGACGCACCCGAACCTCGACTTCCTCTACATCGACGTCTACTACTCCTACGGCTGGCTCCAGGAACGCCTCGCCCACGAGCTGCGCGGCCAGGGCTGGAACATCGGCACCGAGTGGTCCTACCACTTCGAGGAGGACGCGCTCTGGTCCCACTGGGCCAACGACGAGTCCTACGGCGGTGCCACCAACAAGGGCCTCAACAGCCAGCTGATCCGGTTCGTACGCAACGGGCAGAAGGACACCTGGAATCCCGACAAGCTGCTCGGGCACACCGAGATCGTCGAGTTCGAGGGGTGGACCGGCGAGAACGACGTCGACGCCTTCTACGACAACATCTGGCGCACGAACCTGCCGACCAAGTATCTGCAGCAGAACCCGATCCTGCGCTGGAGCGCGGACGAGATCGTCCAGGACGGCGGCGTCCGCGTGGTCAACACGGGCACCACCGAGACGACCCGGAAGATCTACCAGGACGGTGACCTCGTCCTCGACGGGGACGCGTACCTCCTCCCGTGGAAGGACGACACGAAGCTCTACCACCACAACACCGACGGCGGCCGGACCACCTGGGACCTGACCGACGCGTGGAGCACCAGCACGCGGCTCAACGTCTACGAGCTCACCGAGCAGGGCCGGGTCGCGGCGGGCAGCGTCCCGGTTCGTAGCGGCAAGGTCACCCTCGATGCGAAGGCCGGAACGGCGTACGTCCTGACCAAGGCTCCCGGCAGGTCGGCCGCGCCGCAGTGGGGTCAGGGCAGCCACGTCGCCGACCCCGGCTTCAACGCCGGCGACCTCGACGCGTGGCACCCGAGCGGCCCGGCGACGACCGGTCGGACCTCGACCGGTCAGCAGGTCGCCGTCCTCGGTGCCGGCGGGCGGGCCACGATCAGCCAGCGACTGAGCGGCCTGCGGAGCGGGCGCAACGCGCTGGGGATCTGGGTGGAGGTCGAACCCGGCCGCAGTCGCGCCACCACGGTCTCCGTCACCTCCGGCGGCAAGACCTACACCAACCGCGTCGAGCGCTCGACCGCGAAGAACATGGTCGCCGCCGACGAGCTGCACAGCACCTACTTCCAGCGCGTCGAGGTCCCCTTCGACGCCGGCGGCGACGGGACCGCGACCGTGAAGGTCTCCGCCGCGGCAGGCGCGGCGAAGGTCCGTCTCGATGACGTACGCGTCGTCGCGGTCAAGCGCGACCTGCCGGCCGCGCCCGGTGCGAAGGTCATCGCGCAGGAGGACTTCGAGGAGGTCGTCCAGGGCTGGTCGCCCTTCGTCAAGGGCACCTCGGGCGGCGTCACCGACCCGCGCACCCATCTGGCCGAGCGGCACCAGCCGTACACGCAGAGCGGCTGGAACGGCAAGGTCACCGACGACGTGATCAGCGGCGACTGGTCGCTCAAGTCGCATGCCGAGAACGGCGGCCTCGTCTACCGCACCGTCCCGCAGACCGTACGTTTCGAGCCCGGCCACCGCTACCGGGTCTCCTTCGATCACCAGACCGAGCGGGCCGACGACTACGAGTGGGTCACCGGCTACGACTCGGTCGCGAGTGGCGACCCGCGCTCGGTCGAGGTCGGTGCCCGCCCGATCGGCAAGCAGGTCGAGACGGACCGGTTCAGCGAGGAGTTCGTGGCCGGCGGCTGCGGCGACTACTGGGTCGGTCTGCGGACCGCCGACGACAATGGCGCGAACGGCGACATCAGCATTGACGACCTCACCGTCGAGGACCTCGGTGCGGCCGGCGACCTGCCGGCCTGCGCGACCCTCGCCGTCGACGCCGGCGAGGAGAAGCTGCTGCCGGGCGCGGCCGGCGAGGTCACCACCACGCTGACCAGCGACGAGGCGTCGGAGACCGGCGCCGGGACGGTCGGTCTCGAGGTGCCGGAGGGCTGGACGGCCGAGCCCACCACGCCGGAGACCTTCGAATCGCTCGCCCCCGGGAAGAGCCACTCGGTGACCTGGAAGGTCACGCCGCCGGCCGACGCGGCCGAGTCGAGCTATCCGCTCACCGGCTCGGCGACGTACGACTTCGGCGGTGAGACCCGCACGGTGACCCGCTCGGTCACGGTGCAGACCGCGCCGCCCCCGCCGACCGCGGACACCTACGCCAGCGACCTCGGCTGGATCTCGGCCACCAACGGCTGGGGACCGGTGGAGCGCGACACCAGCGTGGGGGAGAGCGGTGCCGGTGACGGTGGGCCGATCACGCTCGCCGGCAAGGTCTACGCCAAGGGGCTGGGCACGCACGCGGTCGCGAAGGTGCGCTACTACCTGGCCGGCAACTGCACCAGCTTCACGGCCGACGTCGGGGTGGACGATGTGCAGACCTCGCGGGGCTCGGTGAGGTTCTCCGTCGTCGCGGACGGGACCACGGTCACCGAGACCGGCACCCTGGGGCCCACCAGCGCCACCGAGACGATCACCGCCGACGTCACCGGTGCCGACTATGTCGACCTGGTGGTCGGCGATGCCGGCGACGGAAACGGCAACGACCATGCCGACTGGGCCGACGCGACCTTCCACTGCGGGTCCTGAGGGGCCGGAACTGCGTAGGCTGTCCGGGACCCAGGAAGGGGGCCCATGAGGCAACAGCGACTCAACCAGCTGCTCGAGCTGATCAGCGAGCACGGGCACGTGTCGATCGCGGAGGTGGAGAGCGCGCTCGGTGTCTCGGCGGCGACCGCCCGCCGCGACATCGGGCACCTCGCCGACCAGCGGCTGGTCACCCGGACACATGGCGGCGCGACCGCGCTCGGCTCGGCGTACGAGCTGCCGTTGCAGTACAAGATCGGTCGCCAGGCCGACGCGAAGCGGGCGATCGCGACCGCGGTGGCCGACCTGCTCGTGCCGGGCGAGACGGTCGCGCTCAACGGCGGGACGACCACCAGCGAGGTGGCCCGCGCGATCGGGCGCCACCCCGACCTGGCCGAGGACGACAGCATCACCGTGGTCACCAACGCGCTCAACATCGCCTACGAGCTCTCGATCCGGCCCAACGTCAACATCGTGGTGACCGGCGGGGCCGCTCGCACGCAGTCCTACGAGCTGGTGGGTCCGCTGAGCGAGGGGGTGCTGTCGAAGATCCACATCGACACCGCGATCCTCGGCGTCGACGGCATCAGCACCCGGGCCGGACTCACCACGATCCACCCGGCCGAGGCCAAGATCAGCGCCGACTTCATCGCGGCCGCCCAGCGCACCATCGTCGTGGCCGACAGCACCAAGCTCGAGCATCCGACCTTCGCGCGCATCCGCGACCTCTCCGCCGTCTCCATGCTCGTCACCGACCGAGCCGTGCCCGAGCCGCTCGCGAAGGCGCTGGCCGACGGTGGGGCGGAGATCGTGATCGCAAGTGAGCGATAATGATCATTTGACACGCTTTATTGACAAAAACGCGCAGCACGTTGGATGATTCGGCTCCAGCCGGCAACACATCGGAGAGTGACCCGACGCATGACCGCATCCGCACCGACGACGCATCTCGCCACCGAGGTGGCGAGCCAGCCTGCCAACTGGCTGGCCGCCCGGGAGACCGCCGAGCGCTTCACCGCCTCCCTGCCGCAGGCGGGGGAGAAGGTCGCGGTCGTCGGCTGTGGCACCTCGCTCTACATGGCGCAGGCCTACGCCGCGCTGCGCGAGGAGCAGGGCCACGGCATCACCGACGCCTGGACGCCCACCGAGGCCCGGATCGGCCGCGGCTACGACCGGCTGCTCGCGATCACCCGCTCCGGGACCACGACCGAGGTCGTCGACCTGCTCACCCAGGTGGCGGGCCGGATCCCGGCGACGGTGATCTCCTCCTCGCCCGGCACTCCGGCGCTCGAGGTCGCCGAGCCGATCCTCATGCCCGAGGTGGACGAGAAGTCGGTGGTCCAGACCCGCTTCGCGACCACGACGCTCGCGCTGTTGCGCTGGCACCTCGGTGAGGACCTGAGCCGGGCCGCCGAGCATGCCCAGCGGATCATCGAGGCCGGCGAGAGCGCGTTCGGTCCGGCGCTGAGCGCCGACCAGTTCACCTTCGTCGGCAGAGGCTGGACCAACGGGGTGGCACAGGAGGCGGCGCTCAAGCTCCGGGAGTCCGCACAGCTGTGGACCGAGTCCTACCCGATGATGGAATACCGCCACGGTCCGCTCTCGATCAGCGCCCCCGGCCGGGTCGTGTGGGCCTTCGGCGACCTGGTGCCCGGCTTCGCCGAGGACGTCGCGGTCACCGGCGCCGATCTGATGCACGCCGACATCGACCCGCTCGCCGACCTGGTGCGCGTCCACCTGCTCTGCCTGGCGCGGGCCCGTCGCGCCGGCCTCGACCCCGACGCGCCGCGCAACCTCACCCGCTCGATCATCCTCAGCCCGGCTGACGCCCCGCCCGCGTGATGCTCGCCCTCGCTTTCGATGTCGGCGGCACCTCGGTGCGCGGAGCCGTGGTGGGCGCCGCCGACGTGGTGCTGGCCGAGTCGCGGGTCGCCACCCGACCCGGTCCAGCAGTCCTCGACGACATCGGGCGGATGGGCGAGGAACTGCTCGCCGGCTTGAGCCCCACGGCCCGGGCCGGGGTCGCTGGGGTCGGAATCGCCTTCCCCGGTCTCGTCGACACCGACGCCGGTATCTCCCGCAGGGCCGTCAACCTCGGTCTCGTCGACACCCTCGTGGCGGCCCCGCTCGCCGAGCGCCTGGGCCTCCCGGTCACGGTCGCGCACGACACGGCCGCCGCCGCGGCCGCGATCTGGGCGGACGCCGGGTCACCGGCCTCCGCGCTCGTCGCCGTGCTCGGGACGGGCGTCGCCGCGGTGACGTACGTCGAGGGGAGGGCGGTCGTCGGTGTCTCGGGGCAGGCCGGAGAGCTCGGCCACCTGGTGGTCGACCCGGCCGGGCCGCCGTGCGTCTGCGGGCTGCGCGGCTGCGTGGAGACGCGCGCGGGCGCCCGCGCCATGCTGGAGACGTACGCATCGCGGGGCGGTGACACCGGGGTCACCGGCGTCGCCGACCTGGTCGCGCGGACTCGGCACGACCCGCTCGCCGCCCAGGTCTGGTCCGAGGCGATCACCGCCCTCGCCGACGGCTTCCTCGCCGTAGGAGCGCTGCTCGCGCCCGGCGAGATCATCCTGGGTGGCGGCGTCGCCGAGGCCGGGGGAGACCTGCTCGACCCGCTGCGGGACCGGATGCGCGAGCGCGCCGGCGTGACCGCGGTCCCGCCGGTGCGCCTCTCCTCGCTCGGCGGCCGGGCCGGCCTGATCGGCGCCGCCAGACTGGCACTCGCCGCGACGGGGCCGGAGTCCCGGGGGAAGCGCGCATGATCATCACGGTCACCCTCAACCCGGCGATCGACGTGACCTACCGGCTCCCACGGCTGACCGTTGGCGAGGTCCACCGGGTCGCCGAGGTCAGCACCCGGCTCGGGGGCAAGGGCGTGAACGTCGCCCGGGTGCTCCACCAGCTGGGCGAGCCGACCCACGCCGTCGGCCTCGCCGACGAGGCCTTCGCCGACGCCCTCGCGAAGGAGCTGCCCTCGACCTTCCTGCCCGAGCTGGAGGACGTACGCCGCACCCTGGTCGTCGTCGCAGAGTCGACGACCTCGCTGTGGGAGCCGGGCCAACAGGCGGCCGCCGGTGCCGACGGCAGGCTGCTCGACCTCCTGGCCGACCGGATCCCGGCCGCGACGGCCGTCGTCGTCTCCGGCAGCCTGGCACCCGGTGTGCCCGCCGACCTCCCGGCACGGATCGCGAGGATCGCGGCCGCCGCCGGCGTACCGGTTCTCCTGGATCTCGACGACGCGGCGCTGGCCGCCGCGGTCGGCACCGGCGCCGTCCTGACCCCCAACGAGGACGAGGCCGCGCGCCTGCTCGGGCATGCCCTCGAGGACCCCGCCGCCGCGGTCACCGAGCTCGCCGCCCGCCACGGTGGCCCGGTCGTGCTGACCCGCGGCCACCACGGGCTGGTCGCCTACGCCGACGGCGGCTGCTGGCAGGTGCGCCCGCCCGCCGGGGTGAGCGGGAACCCGACCGGCGCAGGCGACGCGACCGCCGCCGGGATCGCCCGCGGTCTGGCCCGGGGCCGGCCGTGGCCCGAGATCCTGCGCGACGCCGCTGCCCTGGGTGCCGGCGCGGTGGTCGCGCCGGTGGCCGGAGAGATCGACCCCGATGCGTACCCGTCGTTCCTGGCGGAGGTCAGGGTCAGACGAATCGACCGCAAGGAGCCCTGACATGCCCCTGGTACCGATGTCCCTCCTGCTCGACGACGCCCGCGGGACCGGACGTGGGCTGGGCGCGATGAACGTCATCCAGCTCGAGCTGGCCGAGGCGATCGTGGCCGGCGCCGAGCAGGCCGGCCGTCCCGTCGTCCTGCAGATCTCCGAGAACACCGCCGACTACCGCGGCGCCCTCGCGCCGCTGCTGCGCGCCACCATCGCGATCGCGGAGCGCGCCACGGTCCCGGTGTGCGTGCACCTGGACCACGCGACCCGGGTCGAGCTCGTCGAAGAGGCCGTCGAGCTGGGCTGTCCCTCGGTGATGTTCGACGCCTCCAAGCTCGACTACGACTCGAACGTGGCCGCTACCGCCAAGGTCGCCGCCTGGTGCCACGAGCGCGGCGCCTCCATCGAGTCCGAGCTCGGCGAGGTCGGCGGCAAGGACGGTGTGCACGCGCCAGGGGTCCGCACCCAGCCGGCCGAGGCCGCGGCGTACGTCGAGGCCACCGGGGTCGACGCGCTCGCGGTCGCGGTCGGCTCCTCGCACGCGATGACGACGCGTACGGCCTCGCTCGACAACGACCTCATCGCCCGGCTCGCCGCTGCCGTCGAGGTGCCCCTCGTGCTGCACGGCTCCTCCGGGGTCCCCGACGAAGGCATCGTCGCGGCGATCGCCGCGGGGATGACCAAGGTCAACATCGCGACCCATCTCAACGCGACCTTCACCCGTGCCGTCCGCGCGGCGCTGAGCGACGGGGCGTTGGTCGACCCGCGCAAGTACCTCGGCGTCGGCCGCGACGCGGTCGCCGGCGAGGCTGCGCGACTGCTCGCGCTCATCGGTGGACCAAGGGTGGACCGGGCTGTGTGACCTACGTTACAGTCGCCCTCGACTTCGATTGATTCTGACTAATTAGGGCGTGATGTGATCATGTTCAATCAATCATTGAGACGGGCGCTGGTCGCGGGAGTCGCGCTGACTGCGGGCCTGGTCGCACTCAGCCCGGTCAGCTCCGTGGCCGCCGAGGCGACGAGCGAGCTCGGCGGCGTCACCGGCTTCGAGCGCGACGGCGACAGCTACACCTTCGAGTCCGGCGAGGCCGCGCTGCGCGTGACCTTCGAGGACGCCGACATGGTGCGCGTACGCCTGGCCCCGAACGGCGAGTTCGACGACCCGGCCAACGACGACCCCACCGAGCCCGGGGCTCCGGACGCCGACATCGTCGTCAAGCGCGACTATCCCGGTGGGCGGTCGGAGGTGAAGGAGAGCGGCGCGGCGTACGTCATCAGCACCGCCAAGGCCGTGCTGACCGTGACCAAGCAGCCGATCACCCTGCGCCTGACCGATCCGGCCGGGAAGGTGCTGATGGCGGAGGCCTCACCGCTGACCTGGGACGACCAGGGCACCGCCCAGCACCTGGAACGCGGCGCCGAGGAGCAGTTCTTCGGCGGCGGCATGCAGAACGGGCGGTTCAGCCACCGTGGCGAGACGATCAAGATCTCGCGCGACTTCAACTGGAACGACGGCGGCAACCCGAACGCGGTGCCGTTCTACCTCTCTTCCCGTGGCTACGGGGTCCTGCGCAACACCTTCGCGGCCGGCAGCTACGACTTCGGGGCGCCGACCACCACCACCCACGACGAGCAGCGCTTCGACGCCTACTACTTCGTCGGTGACGCCGAGCGGGTCATCGACTCCTACACCGAGCTGACCGGCCGCCCGGTCGCGGTCCCGATGTACGCCCTGGAGGTCGGCGACGCCGACTGCTACCTCCACAACGCCAACCGCGGCGAGCGCGAGACCCTGCGCGACTCGACCGCGATCGCCGAGGGCTACGCCGAGCACGACCTGCCGCTGGGCTGGATGCTCGTCAACGACGGCTACGGCTGCGGCTACGAGGACCTGGCCGAGACCGGCGACATGCTGAACGACCACGGCGCCGAGCTGGGGCTGTGGACCGAGGACGACCTGACCGAGCAGGAGACCGAGGTCAAGGCCGGCGTCCGGGTTCGCAAGACCGACGTCGCCTGGGTCGGCCCGGGCTACCGCTTCGCGCTGGACGCCTGCGAGCAGGCCCGCGACGGCATCGAGACCAACAGCGCCGACCGCTCGACCGTCCTCACCGTCGAGGGCTGGGCCGGCACCCAGCGCTGCGCCGCGGTGTGGAGCGGCGACCAGTCCGGAAGCTGGGACTACATCCGCTGGCAGATCCCGACGTACGCCGGCTCCACCATGTCCGGCCAGCACCTGGCCACCGGCGACGTCGACGGCATCTTCGGCGGCAGCGCGGAGACGTACGTCCGCGACATGCAGTGGAAGATGTTCCTGCCGATGACCTACCTGATGAGCGGCTGGGCGGCCTCCGACAAGCAGCCGTGGCGCTACGGCGAGCCGTACACGTCGATCAACCGGAAGTACCTGAGCCTCCACGAGCGGCTGCTGCCCTACTTCTACACGCACACGATGCGGGCCAACCGCAACGGTGTCGGTGCCGTCAAGCCGCTCTACCTCAACTACCCCGAGGACCCGAAGACCTGGGGCGACGAGGTCAAGTACGAGTTTCTCGCCGGTGACGACTTCCTGGTCGCCCCGGTCTACGAGGACGCCACGACCCGCGACGGGATCTACCTCCCCGAGGGCACCTGGGTCGACTACTGGAGCGGCCGGGTCCACCAGGGACCGACCACGATCGACGGCTACAAGGCCCCTCTCGACACGCTGCCGCTGTTCGTACGCGCCGGCGCGGTCGTGCCGCAGTTCCCCGAGGGCACGCTCGACTGGCAGCAGGGCAAGAAGTCGGGCCGGCTCGATCTGGACATCTACCCGCAGGGATCCTCCTCGTTCGTGAACTACGAGGACGACGGGCGCAGCCAGGCGCACGCCTCGGGCGAGTCCGCCACCCAGGAGTTCGAGGTCGACGCCCCCGAGCAGGGCCGCGGCCGCGTCGTGGTGCGGCTGGGCGAGGTCGACGGCTCCTACGCCGGCAAGCCCGCCTCGCGTGCGTACGGACTCAGCGTGCACGCCGATGCCGAGCCGGGCAGCGTGGAGCTGGGCGGAGACGAGCTGCCGCAGCGGGCCTCGAAGGAGGAGCTCGAGGGCGCGGCGACCGGATGGTTCCACGACTCCACGACCGGCATCACGTCGGTGAAGACCGGGAAGCTGCCCACGTCCTCAGCGGCCGTGGTCGCGCTGAACGGGTCCTCGGCGGTCGGCGGTGCCCACCCGGGCGACCGCGACGTGAGCCTCGACGCAGCGACCTCCGCGATCGCGGTCGCCGGTGAGGCCGGAGAGGTCAGCGCCACCTTCACCAACGACACCGGCTCCCGCGTGAAGCTCCAGTCGATCACGGCCACGGCCCCCGAGGGCTGGGACGTACGCCCGGGTGCCGCGGTGTCGGGGTCGCTCGCGCCCGGTGCCTCCCGCACCGCGACGTTCAGCGTCACGCCCCCGGCGGACGCCTCACCCGGCCGGGTGAAGATCGACACGACCGCGACCTACGTGGCCCACGACCGGACGTATGCCGTGACCGACTCGGCCACGACCACGCTCGCCCACCCGGACCTGGCCTCGGCGTTCAACAACGTGGGTGTCACCAGGGCCGAGGATCCCGGACCCGGCGACATCGACGGCGGCGGCAGCAGCTTCCTCGCCGACAAGCTCGCCGAGAAGGGGGTCACTCCCGGCGCGACGGTGAGCGCCAACGGCTTCGACTTCACCTGGCCGGACTCGGAGCCCGGCACCCAGGACAACGTCGCCTCCGGTGGCGAGACCATCCGGATCAACGGCCGGGGCAACGCGCTGGCCTTCCTGGGGACCGGCACCAGCCTCTCGGCCTCCGCGAAGGCGACCGTCCACTACACCGACGGCACCTCCGGCACCGGGACGCTCGGCTTCCCCAACTGGTGCTGTGCGGCGACCGACAGCTACGGCGCCGAGGTGGCCGTCACCACGCTCGGGAAGAACACCCCGAACGGACCGGCGTACCCGACGGTCTCCTACCGCCTGTTCACCAAGACCCTGCGCACCGACCCGGCCAAGGAGATCGCCGCGGTCACCCTGCCCGCCAACGCCGCCGTGCACGTGTTCGCGATGACCGTCGGCGACGAGGAGGTCGTTCCGCCGGCCCTGGCCGACGGCCAGTACTCGCTCGGCAACGTCGCCTCCGGGCTCGCGCTCGATGCCGCCGGTGCGACCACCGAAGGCCAGCTGACCACGTCGGCCGTCGGGGCGGCGGCCTCGCAGAAGTGGGTGGTCACCCGGAACGAGGACGACGGCAGCTATCAGCTGAAGAACGCCGGCACGGGTCTGTGTGCCGACGTCGCCTACAGCTCGACGACGAGCGGCGACCCGGTCGTGGAGTACACCTGCACCGGCACGCCCAACCAACGCTGGGTGATCGCGGCCGACGGCGCGGCACTGAAGATCGCGGCAAAGCACAGCGGCCTCAGCCTGACCGCCGGCGCCGAGGGGCTGGTGATCCAGCAGACCGACAGCGCGACCGGGTCCCAGCGCTGGCGCGCCACGCCGAACTAGGGCGGTGGCGGGCACCCCGGTCGCACTGCTTACATGACCCTCAGGCACCGCGTCGTGCGGTGAGCGGGGAGGGTGGTGAGAGGTGCGGCCGGGGAGTCGTCGTGAGGTGGCGCTCTGCGCTGTCCTCGTGCTGATCGCCCTCGGGTGGATCCTCACCGGGCTCCGCGCCGACTCCGGCGAGCTGCACGAGGCTCCGGTGGTGCTGGTCGGTCCCGACGTCGTCACGGCGCCGCTCGTGAAGCAGGCCAGCGCGGTGCCGGGGCGGCCGTTCTCGGCCGGCGCGGTCGAGGACCCGGCCGAGGCGGCGGAGCTGCTGGCGAGCGGAGACGTCGTCGCGGTGCTCGAGCTCGATCTCTCCGGCACGCAGGACCAGCTGCGGCTGGCCACCGCTCATCGGCCGGCGCTCGCTCGTGCGATCCGGGCGGAGGTCGCGCGGATCGAGAAGACGCGGGGGAGGAGCGTCGCGCTCGTCTCCTCCTCCGCTGACCGACACGAGGCGCGGTCCTTCTCGCCGATCACCTTCGCGACGGCCCTGGCCGGCTTCCTGCTGGTGTGTGTGGTCTCGCTCGTGTGGGGACCGCTGGCACGTACGCTTCCTCGGCTACTGGCGCGACTGACCGCCCTCGCCGCGCTGGCGGTGGGTGCGGGCGTCCTCGGCTGGCTGCTCGCCGGGTCGGTGCCGGTCGGGTTGGTCCTCGCTGCCACGGTGGTCGCCGCGGGTGCCCTCACCTTCGCCTGCGAGATCGTCGGCGGACTGCCGGGCCTGCTGTTCGCAGCGGCGCTGATCCTCGCCGGGCCGCTGCCCCTCGTCCTCGCCGGTGATCGGCTGCTCCTCTCCGAGCCGTGGTCGACCGGCGCCGGATGGACGATCGCGGGGGCCGCGGAGGCTCTGCTCTGGGCCGCGTCCGGAGCCGGTCGCGACGGCATCGTCCAGCCGATCGTGACCATCGCCGGCTCGGCGCTGCTCGGTCTGGTCGTGCTGGTGGCGACCCGATGGCTGGTGCGAGGTCTCGCCGCACCCGAGGACGCTCAGGTCTCAGTGGGAGGGTGGCGCAGGGCCCTCGGCCTGGTGCTGGTCTCGGCCACCTGCCTCACGGTGCTTGCGACCGCGCTGACCTCCGCGCTGCACGGCGAGGCCGTGCCACGACCGCTGGCCAGTCTCGCCTCGACGACCCAGTGCGTACCTTCGGGTCCGGTCGAGGACGTCGACGACCTCAACCGGATCACCAGGCTGCGCGCCGAGCCGGCCCTCCAGGGCGGTGACGTGGGGGTCAGCGCCACGCTGGGGGACGGGCGGAGCATCTGGATGTTCGGCGACACCTTGCGCGACAAGAAGCTTCCCGGCGCCGGTTTCGTACGCAACTCGATGCTGCTCGTCGAGCCCGACTGCCTGCAGGTCGTGCTCCCGGAGTCCGGCGGTGCCGTCATCCCCGACCGGGAGGACGGCGTGGGCTACTGGCCGATGTCGGTGACCTCGCTCGACAAGCCGGGTTACGCGCTCGTCGTCGTGGCCGCGCAGCGGGTGCGTACCACCGACTCCGACGACGTGTTCGGCTTCGAGGCGCTCGGGCCGGCCATCGCCCAGTTCGTGGTCCCGGACGGGGGAGTCCCGCAGCTGATCGCCGTCACCGACATCGGGGCCGACGACGCCGACACGAGGCGGCCGATGTGGGGCGCCGCGGCAGCGGTCTCGGGGGAGTGGCTCTACCTCTACGGCACCGCGCGCGAGCCCGACCCGGAGCTCGGCACCGGCTTCGCGCTCCACGTCGCCCGGGTGGCCCCGGACCACGTCGCGGACCCCGACCGCTGGACCTACTGGGACGGCACCGCCTGGACCAAGCGGGCAGCGGCCTCGGCCGAGCTGATCCCCGCGACCGACGGCGTCTCCCAGACACTGAGCGTCTTCGAGCGCGACGGACGCTGGTACGCCTTCAGCAAGAGCAACGAGTTCCTCGGTGACGACCTGGTCTTCTGGACCTCCTCGTCACCGACGGGACCGTTCCGGGCACAGCCTCCGGTCGGCACCCTTCCCTCCGGGGTGGCACGTGGAGAGCTGCGCTACATGCCACTGGCCCATCCCGACATCCTCGAGCAACCCGGCTCGGTGATCGTCTCCTACAGCCGCAACAGCACCGACCTCGGTGCGGTCCTGCGCGACCCGCTGCTCTACCGGCCGAAGTTCATCCGGGTCGACCTCCCCGGCCGCTAGCGCCGCCCACGCCTGCGTTCGAGGCGTGGGTCGCCCGCCCGGATCAGGATGTCCTGGATGGTGAAGTTGGCTGCGATCGCCTCGCGCAGCCTCTCCAGGTTCTCCCGGATCGCCCGCATCTCCTCCCGCGGCTGCCGGTGCTCGAGATAGGCGCGGATGCGGCGTGCCTCGTCTTCTCGGGTGGGGTTGTCCCCGCCGAGCTCTTCGCGCAAGCTGTGGAGCACCATCCAGCGTGCGTCCCACGCAGGCCGGATATCCGGCCACCGGACTCCCTCCTCGCCCACCTCGACGCTCGTCGTTCCGAGTGGAAGATGGTCGAGCGTGAGCGCATAGGAGAGCGCGTCCAACGCCGAGCTCTTGATGCCGAGGAGGAAGTCGAGGGCGACGACTGACTGGCCGTCGAGCACCTGGAGCTCCCAGCTCAGCGCCTGGAGACGCTCGGTGATCGCCTTGATGTCGGAGATCTGCTCCGGCACCAGCTGGAGCAGATCTCCGCGCGCGGTGGCCGCCTCGTGGTCCGAGGCCCGGTCGTAGCGCTCCATCTGGGTGACGATCTGCTCGGCCCGCACCAGCACGTCGTTGATCTGTACGTAGATGAGGAACAGGTCAGCCCCCAGGTAGGCCGCCTTGTCGCGTTCGTTCCTGCTCACGATCCCCGGAACGGCCTTGAGGACCACGTCGACGATGAGCTTGACGAACTCGATCATGCGGCGATCCTAGAGCGCCGGAGGCACTCGTTCCTGGGCTATCGGGTCAGAGTCGCAGGTCGCCGCTCAGGACGCGTGTGACGATGGTGCCGGTGGCGCAGTCCTCGACGAAGGAACGCGCGCGGATCAGTGCCAGCGCGTCGTCGATGCTGCAGTCGCAGTCGACCGCGACGACGCCGGCCGCTCGGTGGAGCCGGCTGACGCCATCGATGTCGGCCAGGTCGATGGAGTCCGGGGTCTGGCCGACATCGATCGTGCGGGCCAGGAGGAGTGCGAAGGCGTCGGCGGTCCCTTGCAGTGCGCTGCCGCCGAGCATCCGGGCGGGAGGGTTGTAGAGCGTGAGCGCGCCGAGCACCCCGTGGCGAGCGCGGATCGGGACGGCGAGGACCGTGCTGATCCCAAGACCGCGCAGCGGCGGTCCGAGGTGGCGCCAGTGATGGACGATCTCGTCGCCCTCGTTCTGGACCGGCTGCCGCGAGCTCCAGGCCGAGCGCGACGGGCCCTCCCCGTGCACGAGCTCCAGGTCCTGCGCCGTCTCGCCGAGTCCGTCGGTGGCCTGAGAACCCGCCGCTGCCCCGTCGCTGGTGAGGAGCAGCAGTGCGACGTCGGGTGCCTCCGTCTCCTCCGAGATGGCCATGACGACAGACGCGCCGACGGCCTGGGTGGTGACTCGGCGTGCAAGCGACCGGTGGAGCCGGGCGGTGGCGCGGTGGAGCGCCTCGTTGCGACGGTGGACGCTCGCGGCCGCGACGTGGAGCTCGTGCATCTCCGGAGTGCACCTCGTGGCGCGCAGCTCGGCTTCGGCGGCGTGTGCAGCCGCCGTGTCGGCTCGGGTGTCCTCGGCGGTCGCACGCGTCAGCAGCAGGTTGACATCCCATCGACCGGAGCGGGCCACCCGTCCAGGGTACGCCCTTGCCGGCGGGTCAGGACCGGTCGATCGGCTCCATGATGATGACGACGCCGCCGGCCTCGCCCACGAGCGGGGAGCAGGTGATCTGACAGCCCAGGGCGCGGCCCTTGCGGTCGATCGCCGGCACCTCGACCGGGCCGGTGCGGACGTCGTCCGCGCGGGCCTGCTCGACGATGCTGCGGATCTCGGCGAGAGGCAGCCCGAAGTCCAGACTGAAGAACGCCTCGTCCCGCACCTCGTCCGCGCGCAGCCCCCACATGTTCTCAGCGGCGGTGTTCCAGCTGCGTACGGTCAACCGGTCGTCGAGCACGACCACCGCGAGCCCGATGCTCGAGAGCACACTCTGCAAGAAGGTGCGCGTCTCATCGAGCTCGCTCGAGCGGATCTGGAGCTCCTCGTTCATCGTCTCGAGCTCCTCGTTGCCGGACTGGAGCTCTTCGTTGGTGGTCTCGAGCTCCTCGTTGGTGGACTGGAGCTCTTCGTTGGTGGTCTCCAGCTCCTCCATCCCGGACTGGAGCTCCTCGTTGGTGGTCTCGAGCTCCTCGTTGGTGGACTGCAGCTCCTCGTAGGCCGTCTCGAGGTCCTCGCGTACGCGCTTGACCTCCTGCTGGAGCAGCACCAGAGTGGAACAGTCGATGAACGAGATCGAGGCGCCGAGCAGCTCGCCGCCGCCGGTGATCAACGGCTGCACGACGACGTCGTAGAACTGGGACTCGGTGGAGTCGGCGTTGCGGCGCTCCACCCCGGTGAGCCGGATCATTCGACGTTCGTTGGTCGCCAGCTCGATGACCGAGCGCACCTCCACCGGTCGGTAGGAGATCTCGAGATCGCGGAACGGCCGGCCGATGTCGTGCACCCCGATCCCGAACTGGGTCCGTGCGGCGCTGCTCGCCGAGACCAGGATGCCGTCGTGGTCGATGCCGAGAACGGCGTACGGCGCGACGTCGATCAGGATGTCACGCAGCTGTCGCTTTCGGCTGGTGGCTCCAGTGCTGACCTCGGCGTGAGCGGAATCGGTTCGTTGCCGTACCGACGGCGACCTTCCCCCGGCGTGGCGGCTGGTGCGTCGGAAGATCCGCTGACGGATGTTCACGGCACTGAACCGGTCGCTCGAGGTGAGCATCTCGGCCTTGCCGAGGAAGAGGAAGCCACCCTCGCTCAGAGCGAAGTTGAACCGGTCGATGATGTCGCGCTGGGCCTCGACGTTGAAATACATCAGCGTGTTGCGGCACACCAGCAGGTCGAGCCGGGAGATGGGCGCATCCCGAGTGATGTCGTGGCGCCCGAAGATCACTCTGCGACGAAGGTCCGCGCGGAAGCCGTAGCTGGTGCCGTTGTGCTCGAAGTAGCGGTCCCGCAGTTCCTCGGGCAGATTCTTCAGCGCTCGCGCACCGTAGATACCCGCCCGCGCCCGCTGCAGCTCCTCCCCGTCGAGGTCGGTGGCGTAGATCTTCACCCGGTCGAGACATTCCTGGAGGCCCATGGCCTCGGCGAACGCGATCGCGAGCGAGTACGGTTCCTCGCCGCTGGAGCAGCCGGCGCTCCAGATCCGGATCTCTTCGTCCCCCTCGACCGAGGCGAGGATCTTCGGGATGATCTCATCCTGGAGGTACGTCCAAGCCTCGGCATCACGGAAGAAGCTGGTGACGTTGATGAGAATGGTGTTGAAGAGGAAGCTGAACTCGTCGGCGTCGATCTCGAGCCGGTCGCGATAGTCGGTCCAGCTCCCGACGCCGACGTCAGCCATTCGCTTCTGGATCCGCCGCGCAAGCGAGGACCTCTTGTAACCGGTGAAGTCGAACCCGCGCGCGTCACGGATGAACACCAGCAGCTCCTCGAGCTGTTCATCGATCGGTGACTCGGCGCGTAGGCCCCGGTCTTGGGGATCCTGGTCCTTGGGGTCCTGGTCGTCTGTCATCATGCTCCCCGCTGCCTGACCAGCCCGTCGAGGACGCTGGCGATCTCGTCGAGCGGGAGGACGAAGTCGCCCGCCCCGGTGGTCGCTGCGGCCTCGGGCATCCCGTTGAACTCAGCCGTCCGCGGGTCCTCGACGATCACCGTACCGCCACGGTCGCTGACCGCTGTCACCCCCATCGAGCCGTCGACTCCGGTGCCCGTCAGCACACAGGCGATCGCGCGGTCGCCGTACGTCGCGGCGACCGACTCGAACAAGAGGTCGGCCGAGGGACGCACGAAGTGGACCAGCTCGCTCTCGGTCAGGGTCAGCACGCCGCCTTCGCGGACCAGGAGGTGGCGGTCGGGCGGCGCGATGTAGACGATCCCCGGTGCTGCGCTCTCGCCATCCTCGGCGAGCTTGACGTGCAGCCGGGACCGGCGTTGCAGAACGTCGGCGATGACGGTCTTGTGGCGCCGGTCGAGGTGCTCGACGACGAGGAGCGGGACGGGTAGGTCCGCAGCGAGACCAGCGAGCAGCGTACCCAATGCGGTGACCCCGCCCGCTGAGGAGCCAATCGCGATGACATCGAACGCTGTGGATCGCGCTGGGGCTGCCGCAGACACGTTATCGAGCATAGCCGAGGAGCCGTGTGATAGAGGGCCTCCGGCATGGTGTCCGGAACATCTATTCTGGCGTACGCGGGGAGCGTGGCCGAGGGGGTATCGGCGACCGCTGTGGGCCTGGCCGATATCCGTTGTTCACGACTGCTTCAGCGATGCTTCTCACCGTGACTCCCCGGCGGCGCGCCTGGTCGCGGAGCCTGCCGAAGGCCTCGTCGGCGCCGATCGACTCGCTGGCGACCAGGACCCCCTTCGCCTGTTCGATGACGACCCGGGAGTCGAGTGCGTGCTGGAGCTGGCCGACGGTGTCCTTCTCCTGGGCCAACCGCGTCGCCGAGGTCAGGCACGCCGACGTCAGCGCACCGATGAAGCCGGCGAGACCGAGATCCTCTTCGTTCCAGTGATGCGGCTGTCCGGAGTAGAGGGTGAGGCTGCCTTCGCCGTCCTCCTGGCCGAGGGGGAGGACGACGTGCGCCATGGTGCGGATGCCGAGACGGTCTGCGACCTCGAGCTCGGCGGTCACCACCGCGTCGGTGACGGAAACGTCGCGCAGGTCTTGCACCACGGCGACGGTGGCCGTGCGGGTGTCGGCTATCGCCAGGAGGCGGTCGCCGAGCAGCGGTGGGACAGGGAGGTCTCCCAGCGAGCTGAGCCGGGGTGTGGCCCGAGAGAGCACGGCGTCGTGGGCGTCGCTGAGCACCGCCCCGTCGACGGAGAGGAGACGGCACGTCGCTGCGGTGATCACGTCCAGGTCGCTGGACGGTGACTCGCCGGCAGCGAGCACGGTGACAAGGTCGCTCAGGTCTGGCCAGGGCATCTCCGGGGTGCTCACTCTCGTGTCCCTCCCCTCGCCCTGATCATGCCCCGTCAGGACGCGTCGCGCTACCCGCTACGTGATCACCGGGCCGGGTGGTCGGCACGCGGAGCAGGCATCGAGGTGGGGTCCACCGGGGTGAACGGGATATCCCAGTGCGCGACGGAGGCGCCGTCCGGGTCGAGCGTGAAGGTGCAGCGTCCACCGAGGTGCTGGGCGCGGTCGAGCATTCCGACGAGGTCGAGACCGGCACCGTCACGGCGCTGCCAGGCGCCGCCGTCGGAGACCATCACGTCGATGGCGTGCTCGCCGATCGCGATCGTGATGTCGGGCCGGCTCCGGCCCGAGTTCGCGGCCGCCGAGACGACCACACCCCCGAGGAGCTCGCCCAGGCCTCGGGCGACGGTCGCCGGAAGCCGGGCGAGGTCGCCGTGCACCGAGACGCTCGCGCCGGGCGCCGCCAGGTCGGTGCTCGCGTCGAGCAGTGTCTGCAGGATGAGTCCGTTCGCCTCGTGGTCCTCGTAGTTGTCGCGTCGGTCGAGTCCGAACGCCAGCCTGCGAAGACCCCGGATGATGTCGTCGATGTCGCCGACAGCGTCTCTGAGCCGGTCCCCGGCGGGTCCCTGGACCGAGGTGTTGATCGAGACGAGCTTGAAGCCGAGGGTGAGTAGACGCGCCATCGCGACATCCCGAAGCTCGTCGGCGATGCGCTCGCGCTCTTGCAGAAGGTCTCGGCCAGCACCGCTGGCCGCGGTGATTGCTGACATCGCTGCTCCCCTGAGAGCCGAGACATGACGGATCGACTACCGGGGTCAGGGGCATTACTCGTGGTCACGGCGGAATCACGAGGTCAACAGCAGGCTATCAGTCGGGCGACGCCATGGACACAGACACGGTGACTAGTGCGCGAGCGTGTGGAGCAGCCCGGTGACTCAGCCGCGGCCGCGGCGTACTCCCTTGTAGATGCCCCAACGCACGATCCAAGGCTGCAGGACGGCGTTGATCGTCCACGCGGGGATGCGGAACGGGCGTCCGTTGGGCGCGAAGATCTGGAGCCCGTCTCGCTGAACGCCGATCACCGATCCCCAGCGGCGACGGGGTGGCTGGTAGCTGTCGAGCGGCCTCCCGTCGAGAACTGCCTTGATGTTGCGAGCGAGGAGCCGGTCGGCGCGGTTCCTCGCGGAGGATCTCAGCTCGTCGGTGGCCGCGACATCGCCCACCGCGAAGACGCCGTTCTGGCCCTTGACCTGGAGATTCGGATCCACCACGACGAATCCGCGGTCGTCGAGGATCTCCGCGGGAAGCCAGCCGGTGTTGGGGTGCACGCGGCCGATGGCCCAGAGGACCGCGTCGGCCTTCGACGGTGGTTGGCCGGTGCTCCACGTGACCGCGGCGCTGGTGATCTCGTCCCCGACGAAGCCGCGCGGAAGCTCGGCGCGATGGCCCGGGTGCAGCCCGACGCCTCTCTCGACAAGACGTCTCTCCACGCTCTGCCACGTCTTTCGATGGTGCTGGGGGAGGGCGCGCTCGCCCGGGTAGTAGAGGTCGACCTGCTTGTCGGGCCACGTGCCGCTGATGTTCGCCGCACTGCTGACAGCCGCTGCGCCACCGCCGACGACGATCACCGAGGCCGCTCTCCGCAGCTGTTGGTGGACATGCTGCAGGTCGGCATCGATCTGGTCGTCCGTCTGGAAGCCCGGCTTTCTCCAGAACCCGTTGGTGACCCCCGTCGAGATCACCAGCAGGTCGTACGGTTCAGGGCAGGTCGTGCCGTCCGGCCGCTCGACATGGACGGCCCGGTGCGCAAGGTCGAGACCGACGAGAGTGCCGTGAATGGCATCGGCCCGATCAAGTCCGCGGAACCGGTCGAACGAGATCCGGTAGTCGCGCTCCCACTCGGCCGGTCTGCTGATTCGAGCGCCGAGCTCTTGGCCGCTGATCAGCCCTGGCTTGGTGGAGATCCCGACGACGTCGGCGTGCTTCGAGAGGCGTACCGCTGTCAGGACACCCGTGTCGCCGAGCCCCGCGATGACGACCCGCTTGCGCCTCACCCTGCCGCCTTGGGTGGTCTCGGCACGAGGCGGGGCACCCGGTCGATGACGTCCTGGTAGGCGGGCCGCCGCGCGAGACTGCGCTTCTCCATCATCGGGATGCTCGCACCCAGGAACATCGCCGTCATCGCGACGGTGCCGGCGAAGAGCCACCACCAGTCGTCGGGCGAGGCGGCCAGGCCGAACAGAGCGAGGGAGAACCAGAAGCCGATCTCTCCGAAGTAGTTCGGGTGCCGCGACCAGCCCCAGAGTCCGCGGTCCATCACCTGGCCCGGTTGGCTTTCGCGGGTGAACCGGTGCATCTGAAGGTCTGCGCCGAACTCCAGGGCCACGGCACCAAGGCCCAGCGCGCAGGCGGCGATGTCGAGCCAGCCGACGTCCTGACCGGTGTGGGTGACCGCGAGGTAGATCGGCAAGGATCCCAAGAAGACCTGGAGGGTCGGGACGAGGTGGATCGCGACGAGGTCCACGATCAACGCGAATCTGCCGGCACGTTCGCGAAACAGCGGGTAGCGCCAGTCCTCGTGATGGAGCCCGGGGAACGAGTACACCCAGTTGCCGGTCAGCCGGATCGACCAACCGAGGACCACCACAGCTACGAGGATGACGCGGGCGTCGGGGACGTCCTCGCCGGCCGAGGCCCACCAATAGAGAAGGAGAAGTGGAGGAACGACGCTCCAGTAGGCGTCGTAGAAGCTGGAGTTCTTGTGCAACCGGCTTGCAGCGAAGATGACAAGCGTCGCGAGGACGTCTGCGATCAGGGCGTCGAGCCACAGGTGAGGCGTGTCGGGTCCCCAGATCAGCCAAGCCGAAGCCACAGCGAGGGCGATGACGTACGCCGCGGCGACGCGGACGAGAGACTCTCTCTTGCTCACCGCTCGAAGGTAGTGGACCTTTCGAAGAATTGGAACATGTTCTAGCTGGTGTCAGTGAGCGAGCGTGTGGAGGAGGCCGGTGACCGCGGTCGCGGCGGCCGCGGCATCCTGGGCGCGGATCGCGTCGAAGACGGCGAGGTGCTCGTCGGCGATCTCGGCGGTCTCGTCGTCGAGGTGGATGGTCGCGCGAAGGGTGTCCTCGAAGCCGGCGTAGAGCTCGATGAGGAGCGGGTTGTGGGTCGCGGTGACCACACCGAGGTGGAACTCCGCGTCGGCGTCCGCGAAGGCGTCGGCGTCCCCTGCTGTGACGGAGGCTGCGCGGCGTTCCATGATGGCGGTCAGGGATCGCAGGTCGTCCTCGGAGCGACGCTCGGCGGCAAGCGCCGCGGCGCGGGTCTCGATCGCATGACGGACCTCGAGGACGTGCGCCAGGTCGACCCGGCCGACCTGGCGTCGCATCATCGCGGCGACCTCGTTCGAGGCGGCGACGTACGTCCCGTCCCCGCGCCGCACCTCCAGCACCCCGGTGTGGGCCAGTGCCCTTACGGCCTCGCGGACCGTGTTGCGGCTGACGCCGAGCGCGGCGGCGAGCTCCGGCTCGGGCGGGATGCGGGTGCCGACGGCCCACTCGCCGTCGGCGAGGAGCTCGCGCATGCCGTCGATCGCCTGGTCGACCAGGGAGCGAGGCGTGGTGGTGGAGAGCGGCACGATGCCGTCCTTTCATCCAATCATCCGATGTCTGGCATCCTAGTGGGCGTGAAGTCGCGTCTCCAGTCCCGCCCCGAGTCACCGCCGTCGAACACCGCCGTTCGGTCGACGATGTGGCTGCTGATCGCGGTCCTGCTGGTGGCCGCGAACCTGCGCGGGGGCATCACGTCCCTCGGTGCCCTGCTCGACAGTCTCGACGGGCTCTCGGCCGGCACCAGATCCTTCCTGACCTCGCTGCCGGTCCTGTGCTTCGCGGTCGTCGGCGCGACCGGGATGACGCTCGCGCGCCGGCTCGGCGTGCACCGTGGCATCGGCGTCGCGCTCGGCCTGCTGGTGGCCGGTCTGCTGGTCCGGGTGATCGGTGACCCCTGGCTGCTCCTGTTCGGCACGTTCGTCGCCTGTGCCGGCATCGCGCTGGCCAACGTGCTGCTTCCCGCCGTGGTCAAGGAGGGCTTCCCGAACCGGGTCGGCGCGGTCACCGGTGCCTACAGCGCGGTGATGTCCCTGGGTGCGGCGATCGCGGCCGGGGTCACGGTGCCGATCGCCCACGCTGCCGGGAGCTGGCGGGTCGGTCTCGGCGTCTGGGCGCTGCTCGCTGTCCTGGCCCTGCTGGCGTGGGTGCCGCACCTGCGCGACCACGGCCGGCGCCGCGACGGCGGAGCCCGGGTGTCGCTGTGGCGGGAGCCGGTCGCGTGGGCCGTGACCGTCGTCTTCGGCACCCAGTCGCTGTTCGCCTACGTCGTGATGAGCTGGCTGCCGAGCATCTACGCCGACGCCGGCTTCAGCCACGCGACGGCGGGGCTGCTGCTCGCGGTGAGCATCCTGGTCGGCGTACCCGTGTTCTTCCTGGCGCCGACGCTCGCGATCCGGTCGCCCCAGCAGGGCCACCTGGTCGCGGTCCTGACCGCGCTGCTGGCGATCGGGTTCGCCGGGCTCTGGCTCGCTCCGGTCACCGGCGCCTGGCTCTGGGCGGTGCTGATCGGCATCGGCGGCGCGGTCTTCCCGGTAGTGCTGACCCTGTTCAGCATCCGCACCGCGACCACCGCCGGCACCACCGCACTGTCCTCGATGGCGCAGAGCATCGGCTACCTGCTCGCCGCCGGCGGCCCGTTCCTCGTCGGCCTGCTGCGTGAGTCCACCGGCTCCTGGTCGGTCCCGATCGCGCTCCTGCTCGGCCTCGCGGTCGTCCAGATCTGTGCCGGGTACGTCGCGGGCCGCCCGGTCGCCATCGGAGCCGGCGCCGAGGACTGAACTCTCGGCAGCGCTCGATATTCGGGTTACACTTGCTTCAGTTGGCTTCAGATGTGCGTAGGGAGACGCTGAGATGTCAGAGATGCTGAATGACGACGTTCGGATGCTTCGTGCTGCACTCGACGACGCGGACGAGACGGTGCATGTCTCGTTGAGCCTGCCGCGAGCCAGCGCTGAGAAGGTGCTCGCCCTCCTGGATGCGGAGCGTACGTCCGGCGCGGTCGTCGTGCCGATCAAGGAGGCGTTCACGACGACCGAGGCAGCCAGCTTCCTCGGGGTCTCGCGTCCCACCCTGATGAAGCTGATCGCCGCCGGCGACGTCGAGCACGTCATGGTTGGCTCCCATCATCGGATCCCAGCTGAGCCGCTGGTGGCGTTCGAGCGGGCGAGACGGGCTCGGCGGGCGAAGGCAGCAGAGGCGCTGGCTGACTTCTCCAACGAGATCGGCTTCGTCGATTGACTCTCAGCGTTGTGCTCGCGGATGCCAACATCCTCTTTTCTCGAACGCTGCGGGACTACTTCCTGTACGCCGCGGATCTGGGCGCCATCGAACTCCACTGGTCTCAGGAGATCCTGGATGAGATGTCACGTAACCTGCGCGCGAGCATCGGACTCGAGATCGAGGACACCGACCGCCTCGAACGGCTGATGAACGCCTACCTGGAGTTCGCCCTCGTGGATGTGAGTGACGAAGCGGAGAGTGAGGCCGCAGAGGTCGAGATGGACGCGAAGGATCGACACGTCCTGGCTGCCGCGCTCTCGGCGGACGCCGACATCTTGCTCACCGACAACATCCGGCACTTTCCGAAGGCGTGGATGGACGAGCGTGGCATCGAGCTGATCGGGTCCGGGGATCTGATCATCCATCTCGCTGAATCGATGCCTGGCAAGATTCGATCAGCGCACGAGATGACGCTGCGGCACTCGAAGAAGGACCAGGAGGACCTGCTCGACACGCTGGCGCGATGCGCTGGACCTTCTGCGGCTATGGCGGTCCGTCGGGCGCTCGCCGAGGACTGATCGCCGTTTCGAGGATCGACCGGCCGGGATCGAATACCGTGGGTGGCATGGCTACCGGGCTGTCGTCGTACACCATCGAGCCACTCGGTCCTGAGACCTGGCCGGCGTTCGATGCGCTGGTGCAGCGTCACAACGGGATCTTCGGCGGCTGCTGGTGCATCTGGTTCCATCCGGACGGACCGGAGCGTGGCCAGGGCGCGGAGGCGAACCGCGCGCTGAAGAAGGCCTACGTCGAGAAGGGCGAGGCGCACGCCGCGCTGGTGATGGACGGCGAGGAGGCCATCGCCTGGGCCGAGTACGGGACCCCGGTGGAACTGCCCACGCTCCACCACCTCAAGCAGTACGACGCCACGAAGACCTCGGAGCCCGACTACCGGATCACCTGTGTCTTCGTCGACAAGCGGCACCGGCGACAGGGCGTGACGGAGCTGGCGATCAACGGTGCGCTCGAGCAGATCGCCCAGGCTGGTGGCGGGCGGGTCGAGAGCTATCCGCACGACCTGACCGAGCAGACCAAGAAGATGTCGTCGTCGTTCCTCTACAACGGCACCCGTCGGCTCTACGAGCGGCTCGGGTTCACCTACGACCGGCCCAAGGGCTTGAAGAACTGTGTCATGGTGAAGACCGTCGAGCCTGCCTGAGGTCAGGGTCGTACGCCAGGATTCTTTGCGTTCTTGGGCAACTCAGGGTCGATCGGCGTGACTCTGACGCCGAGCGCGGAGTGGGCGTAGCTGGCCAGCTGCTGCTCGGCCCGCTCCAGGGTCAGCGACGAGTTGTGGGCGAGCAGGTGGAGGCCGAAGGCGTCCTCGAGGGCGACGAAGTTGCGGGCGATCGCCTCGGCCGAGTCGGTGAGCGTGAAGACGCCGGTCGCGTGTCCGACCTCGAGCACGGCGACGTAGAGCGAGACCTCGCGGTCGAAGAGCAGCGTCATCAAGGTGGCGTGCATCGGGCTGCGGCTCGCGTTGACCGAGATCTCGTCGAGAACCTGGCTTAGCAGCAGGTCCTCACCTCGGGGAAGACCCGAGTACATCAGCCTGCCGAGCTTCTCGGCGGGGGAGAGGTCGCCCTCGATCGCTCGCTGCCGCGACCAGTAGTAGCGGTCGGTCGCGGCCTGGTGGGCGGCCTCGATGAGGCCGTCGAGCTCGGGGTAGTAGTAGGCGATCAGGCGCGGCGAGATGCCGGCCTCGGCGGCGATGTTCTTCATCGTGGCGCCGGCCAGGCCGTGGGTGCCGATCACGGTGAGCGTTGCCGCGGTCAGGTGTTCGCGCCGAGCGGCCTGGTCCTTGCGTCGAGCCATGCTCAACCGTAACGCGTATGTGAAATCTGCGGGCGGATGATTGACACCTGGTGTGGCGGGGCTCATATTTGCGGTGAAGCGCAAAGAAAGGACTTGCACGTGCGAACCCACCAGGACTGGCTCGATCTAGCCGCCGAGGTCCGCCCTCGGACACAACCGTTCGTCGGGGGCCGTTCCGTCGACACCGCGGAGGGCTCCTTCGAGAACCGCAACCCCGCCAACGGCACCCTGCTCGCCGAGGTCGCCGACGCCGGCGCCGCGGGTGTCGACGCGGCCGTGCGTGCCGCGCGGTCTGCGTACGACGACGGCGGGTGGTCGCGGGCGGGGGTCGGATTCCGTCGCGAGCGGATGCTCCGCTTCGCCGACCTCCTCGCCGACCACGCGGCCGAGCTGGCCGTCCTGGACGCGCTCGACATGGGCAAGCGGGTCGTGGATGCGTACGACCTCGACCTGCCGTTCTCGGTGAACCTGTTCCGCTACTACGCCGAGGCCATCGACAAGATCAACGACGAGGTGGCACCGACCCCGCCGGGCACCACGGCGCTGATCCGCCGTGTCCCGCTCGGTGTCGTCGGCGCGGTCGTCCCGTGGAACTATCCCGTCGACATGCTCGCGTGGAAGGTCGCCCCGGCGATGGCCGCCGGCAACAGTGTCGTGCTCAAGCCTGCCGAGCAGTCGCCGTCCTCCGCCCTGCGGATCGCCGAGCTCGCCGTCGAGGCCGGGATCCCCGACGGTGTCCTCAACGTCGTCCCCGGGCTCGGCGAGACCACCGGGAAGGCGCTCGGCCTCCACCCCGACGTCGACGTGCTCGCCTTCACCGGCTCGACCGAGGTCGGTGCGTACTTCCTGCAGTACGCCGGCCAGTCGAACCTCAAGCAGGTCTGGCTCGAGTGCGGCGGCAAGAGCCCGCACGTCGTCTTCGCCGACGCCGAGGACCTCGCCACCACCGCCAGACAGACCGCCTTCGGCATCTGGTTCAACCAGGGCGCGGTCTGCTCGGCGCACTCCCGCGTCCTGGTCCAGCGCGAGGTCCACGAGGAGTTCGTCGACCTCGTCGCCAAGGAGTCCGCAGCGTACGCCCCCGGGGACCCGCTCGACCCGGCCGCCGGGATGGGCGCGATCGTCTCGCCCGAGCAGACCGACCGGATCATGGAGTTCGTCGACGGCGCCCGCGACTCCGGAGCGCGCCTGGTCACCGGCGGCGAGCGGGTCACCCGCGACGGCAGCGACTGCTACGTCCAGCCCACCGTCTTCGACGGCGTCGACCCGGCCTCCACCCTCGCCCGCGAGGAGGTCTTCGGGCCGGTCCTGGCCGTCACTGCCTTCGACACCGAGGACGAGGCCGTCGCGCTCGCCAACGACACCGCGTACGGCCTGGCTGCCTCCGTCTCGACCGGCAGCCTGAGCCGCGCGCACCGGCTCGCCGAGCGGATCCACGCCGGCACCGTGACCGTGAACGGCGTCGACGCCTTCAGCGCCTGGACCCCGTTCGGCGGGTTCAAGGGCTCCGGCTTCGGGCGCGACCTCTCGCTGCACGCCCTCGACAAGTACGTCGGTCTCAAGACCGTCTGGATCAACCACTGACCTGCCCGCACCAACAGGGACATCAACCATGACGCAGACCAACCAGCCGACCGCCCTCGCGGCCGAGCAACAGTCACATCTCCGCAAGACGCTTCGGCGCTTCGACATCGTCTTCCTGCTCATCGCCGCCGTCGTCGGCCTCGAGACCCTCGGGCAGGTCTCGCTCTACGGCGCCGAGGCGTTCACGTGGGCTCTCGTGCTCGCGGTCTTCTTCCTCGTGCCGTACGGCCTGATCTTCGCCGAGACCGGCGCCGCGTTCAGCGAGGAGGGCGGGGCCTACACCTGGGTCCGGGACGCCTTCGGGCGCCCGGCCGCCGCGGTCGCCGCGATCCTGACCTGGATCACCCAGCCGGTGTGGGTCGGCGGCTCGATGGCCTTTCTCGCCGCCGAGACGGTGAGCACCTACATCACCCCGCTCGAGCACGGCTCGATCGGTGACTACCTCTTCAAGATCGTGTTCATCTGGATCACCGTGGTCGCGGCGATCGCCAGCCTGGCCAAGGGCAAGTGGCTGCCGACCAGCGGCGCCATCCTCAAGGTCGGACTGCTCGCGTTCTTCGTGCTGACCACGATCATCTACGCCACCCACAACGGCGTCGTCGACCTCAGCGGCGGCGACTTCAGCCCGACCCTGCTCGGCCTGTTCGGGTCGGTTCCGATCCTGCTCTTCGCCTACCTCGGCTTCGAGTCCTCCAACAGCGCCGCCGGCGAGATGGAGAACCCGGCCCGCGACGTACCGGTCTCGATCTTCCGCTCGTGTGCGACCGCCGCGGTCTGCTACCTGGTGCCGATCTTCGCGATCCTGCTCGTCGTCCCCAGCGACGACATCACCGGCATCGGCGGCCTCCTCGACGCCGTCGGCACCGTCTACTCCGTCTACGGGGCCGCGGCCGAGCCGCTGCTCACGCTCACCGCCGTCGTCTTCGTCTACATCCTGATGAGCCAGGGCGCGGCGTGGATGATCATCTCCGACCGGATGCAGGCGATGACCGCGGCCGACGGGGCGTTCTTCGGCGGGTTCTTCGGCCGCTTCCACGAGGGCCTCGGTACGCCGGTGCGGGTCAACATGCTCTCCGGCGTCGTGGCGACCGTCTTCCTGCTCGTCGCCATGCAGGTGACCGGCGACGGCGCCTCGATCTTCGGCGTCGTCCTGACCATCTCGATCTCGACCTTCCTGCTCAGCTACCTGCTGGTCATCCCGGCCGCGATCCGGCTGCGCACCCGCTACCCCGACCGCCCGCGCCCCTTCCGTGTGCCGGTCTCCGACCGCGGCTTCGCGGTGCTCGGCTGGCTGGCCTTCGCCTGGGTCCTGCTCGGGTCGTGGGTCGCGGTGTTCCCCGGCACCCTCGAGCGGCTGTTCGGCGAGGCGTACCCGTTCAAGGAGATCTGGGGCGTGAGCCAGCTGACCTTCGAGGTCTTCACGCTCGGCACCCTCGCCTGCCTGCTGCTGCTCTGCGCCGTCGGGTACGTCCGCGGCGCCCGCGTCCGCGCCGAGGTCGGCGCCCCCGTCCCGTCCGTTCCCACCGAGGAGACCACCCGATGAGCTCGTACGACATCCTGTTCGAGCCCGTGCAGATCGGGCCGTTCACCACGAAGAACCGCTTCTACCAGGTGCCCCACTGCAACGGCATGGGCTACCGCGACCCCAGCGCCCAGGCGGCGATGCGCAAGATCAAGGCCGAGGGCGGCTGGTCGGTGGTGTGCACCGAGCAGGTCGAGATCCACGCGACCTCCGACATCGCGCCCTTCATCGAGCTGCGGATCTGGGACGACCAGGACCTGCCCGCGCTCAAGCGGATCGCCGACGCGATCCACGAGGGCGGCGGCCTGGCCGGCATCGAGCTCGCCCACAACGGGATGAACGCGCCGAACCAGCTCAGCCGCGAGACCCCGCTCGGGCCCGCGCACCTCCCGGTCGCGCCCGACACCATCGCGCCGGTCCAGGCCCGGGCGATGTCGCTGCAGGACATCGAGGACCTGCGGCGCTGGCACCGCAACGCCGTACGCCGCTCGCTCGAGGCCGGCTACGACGTCGTCTACGTCTACGGGGCCCACGGCTACGGCACTCCGCACCACTTCCTCTCCCGGCGCTACAACAACCGCACCGACGCGTACGGTGGCTCGCTGGAGAACCGGATGCGGCTGCTGCGCGAGCTGCTCGAGGACACCATCGAGGAGGTCGCCGGCCGGGCAGCGGTGGCCTGCCGGATCACGGTCGAGGAGGAGATCGACGGCGGTATCACCCGCGAGGACATCGAGGGTGTGCTGCGCGAGCTCGGTGAGCTGCCGGACCTGTGGGACTTCGCGATGGGAAGCTGGGAGGGCGACTCGGTCACCTCCCGGTTCGCGCCCGAGGGGCGCCAGGAGGAGTTCGTCGCCGGCCTGAAGAAGCTGACCTCCAAGCCCGTCGTCGGCGTCGGCCGGTTCACCTCGCCCGACGCGATGGTGCGCCAGGTCAAGGCCGGCATCCTCGACCTGATCGGTGCCGCGCGTCCCTCGATCGCCGACCCGTTCCTGCCGAACAAGATCCGTGATGGCCGGCTCAACCTGATCCGCGAGTGCATCGGCTGCAACATCTGCGTCTCCGGTGACCTCACCATGTCGCCGATCCGCTGCACCCAGAACCCGAGCATGGGGGAGGAGTGGCGCCGCGGCTGGCACCCGGAGAAGATCCGCGCCAAGGAGAGCGACTCCCGCATCCTCGTCGTCGGTGCCGGTCCATCCGGCCTGGAGGCGGCGCGGGCGCTCGGGGTCCGGGGCTACGACGTCGTGCTGGCCGAGGCCGGCCGCGACCTGGGCGGCCGGGTGACCGCGGAGTCGAGGCTCCCGGGTCTCTCCGCGTGGGGTCGCGTCAAGGAGTACCGCGAGGCCGTCCTCGCCGAGCTCCCCAACGTCGAGATCTACCGCGAGAGCCCGATGGCGGCTGCGGACATCGTCGAGTTCGGCTTCGAGCACGTCATCACCGCGACCGGGGCCACCTGGCGCACCGATGGCGTCGCGCGGTTCCACACGACGCCGATGCCGATTGCGGAGGGCGCCCAGGTGCTCGGACCGGACGACCTCTTCGCCGGCCGGCTGCCCGACGGCAAGAAGGTCGTCGTCTACGACGACGACCACTACTACCTCGGCGGTGTCCTCGCCGAGCTGCTCGCGCAGAAGGGCTACGACGTCTCGATCGTCACCACCGGCTCGCAGGTCTCGTCGTGGACCAACAACACCTTCGAGGTCAACCGGATCCAGCGTCGCCTGATCGAGAACGGCATCACCCGGGTCACCGACCACGCGGTGACGGCCGTCGGCCTCGGCGGCGTGACCGTACGCGACACCTACGCGGGCATCGAGCGTGAGCTCGACTGCGACGCGGTCGTCATGGTCACCGCCCGCCTGCCGAAGGAGGAGCTCTACCTCGACCTGGTGGCCCGCCGTGACGCCGGCGAGATCGCCTCCGTACGCGGCATCGGCGACTCCTGGGCCCCCGCCACGATCGCCGCCGCGGTCTGGTCCGGTCGCCGCGCCGCCGAGGAGTTCGACGCCGTCCTGCCCTCCAACGACGAGGTGCCGTTCCGGCGCGAGGTCACCCAGCTGGCCTGAGGCGCAACCACGTCAGCTGGGCACAGATCCGCACCCCGGTCTCCTCGTGAGCCCGGGGTGCGGTGCATGCCCCGCCGAGTCGGCTCGTCCTGACCGGTTCAAGCGCCGAGTCGGCTCGTTAGAACGAGCCGACTCGGCGCCGGCCGAGACGTCGCTGCGGTCGGCTGAGTTGGCGCTTGGGTCGGCCGAGTTGGCGCTTGCGTCGGCCGAGTTGGCACGAGATGACGTTTCGACCGACGTATGTGACGTCTCGACCGACCTACGTGACGTGTCGGCCGACGGGGGCGACCTCTCGGCGCGGGCGAGTCAGGCGCGATGTGGGTTGGCTTGGTCGTCGCCGGTCCCGTGCCGAGTCGGCTCGTTCTATCCACTCCAAGCGCCGAGTCGGCGCGTTAGAACGGGCCGACTCGGCGTGGGGTGGGACGCGATGCACGATGGCCCGGATCCCTGGCGGGATCCGGGCCATCGGGGTGACGCCGGCTGAGCGTCGTTGGTCAGCCGAGGTCGGTCAGGAGTGCGCTTGGCGGTCGTACGCCGCGTAGCTGCGCTGCGTCGCGATGTGGCCGGCGACGTGCTTGGCGTCGTGCCAGACACCCCAGATGAAGGACGAGCCTCGGCGGGAGAGCCAGGGGAGGCCGACGAAGTAGACGCCGGGCTCGGTGGAGACGCCGCGGCGGTGGGCGGGGCGGCCGTTCTCGTCGAGCGCGTCGACCTGGAGCCAGCCGTAGTCGGTCGCGAAGCCGGTCGCCCAGATCACCGTGGTGATGCCGGCCTCGGCCAGATCGACGGAGAGCAGCGGCGTGGTCGCGGCTGAAGGGCTGGGGCCGAGGTCACGGGCCGAGGGCTCCTCGGGCAGGTCGATGCCGTTGCGGGTGACGTACTCGTCGGCGGCGTCGAGGAGGGCGAGGTAGTTGGCGTCGCCCTGGGCGATGTTCTCGGCCAGGTCCTCACGGAAGGTGAGCGTGCCGGCGTCGAACCGGTCGGTCATCCCGACGAGCTGGATCCCAAGCGCCTCGAGGGCGCGGAAGTCGACGGTGTGGCCACCGCGAGCGCCGCTGACGGCGATCGTGACGTGCTCAGCGCCGGCGGCCGGGGTCTCGAGGTCCCACAGGCCCAGGACGCCGAGCCACCAGCAGAAGTCGCGGCCGCGGTAGCTGCGCGGGGGCCGGTCGTGGGGGCCGACCGAGAGGTGGACCTGGCGGCCCGAGCGCTGCAGCTCGTCGGCGATCTGGACGCCGGAGGAACCGGCGCCGACGACCAGGACGTTGCCCTCGGGAAGCTGGTCGGGGTTGCGGTAGTCGCTCGAGTGCATCTGGAGGGCGACCGCGCCGTCGGGGACGATCGGCGGGTAGACCGGCCGCTGGAACGGGCCGGTCGCGGCGACCACGAACCGCGCGTCGATGACGCCGTCGGAGGTCTCGACCCGGAAGCCCGGACGGCCCTCGTGGCGGGTCACCGAGGTGACCTCGACGCCGGTCCGGATCGGAGCGGCGATCTTCTCGGCGTACGCCTCGAAGTAGGCCGCGACCTGGTCCTTGGTGGCAAACGCCTCCGCGTCGACGTCCTGGAACTCCAGGCCCGGGAACCGGTCGTGCCAGGCGGGGCCGTTGGCGACGAGCGAGTCCCAGCGCATCGTGCGCCAGCGCTCGGCGATCCGGTCGCGCTCCAGCACGAGATGGGGTACGCCGTTGTCGCTCAGGTGCTCGCTCATCGCCACGCCGGCCTGACCGGCGCCGACGACGAGGACCTCGATCTGTTCGTTGGACATACTCAGATCCTGAGCCGCCACGTTGCTCGTGTCCAACAGATGTTGTTGGCCTTACCGATCGGATCAACCGATGCAATCGTCGTCGCCGCCATTGCATCTGTTTCATTGACGGTAGTCCGCGGAAACATCTGTTGGACACATGCTCGGCGACGAGGTGGACTGGTCGTCGTGGAGACCAACAAACCCAGCAGCATCGTCGTCGGCGGACACACCCGGATCCGCCCGTTCAACACCAGCGTCACCTACCCCGAGCAGAACCTCGACAACGACCTGTGCCAGGCCGTCGTCGCCGGCAACACCGTCTACGTGCGCGGTCAGATCGGGCAGGACCTGGACACCAGCGAGTCGGTCGGCATCGGCGATGTCGAGGCGCAGACCGAGCAGGCGATGGCCAACATCAAGATGCTGCTCGAGGAGTCCGGTGCCGAGATGGAGCACCTGGTCAAGCTCACCATCTACATCGTCGACCCGCGCTACCGCGAGACGGTCTACCGGACGATCGGCCGCTGGACGAAGGGCGTGCACCCGATCTCCACCGGTCTGGTGATCTCCGCCCTGGCCCGCCCGGAGTGGCTGGTCGAGGTCGACGCGATCGCCGTCATCCCCGAGGTGACGAAGTGACCTTCTCCGTCCTCGCCACCGACGGCAACGGCGCCGTCGGCATCGCCGTGACCTCCTCCAGCCCGGCCGTCGCCGCGCGCTGCATCCACCTGCGTCCCGGCGTCGGCGGCGCCTCCTCGCAGAACATCACCGACCCGCGCCTGGGCACCGAGCTGCTCGACGCTCTCGCCTCGGGCCTCGACGCCCGGGCAGCGCTCGCGTCGGTCACCCAGGGCCGCGACCTGATCGAGCACCGCCAGCTGACGGTGCTGTCGCTCGACGGCGCCGGTGCTGCGTACAGCGGGTCCGGGTCGCTCGGCATCCACCACCACGCCGTCGCACCCCAGGTCGTCGCCGCCGGCAACATGCTGGCCGGCACCGAGGTCGTCGACGCCGTCGTCGCGGGTTTCCAGGCCGCCACCGGCGACCTCGAGGAGCGGCTGCTCGCCGCGCTCGAGGCCGGGCTGGCCGCGGGCGGCGAGGCCGGACCGCTGCACTCGGCGGGCCTGTCCGTCGTACGCGACGTCGCCTGGCGGGTCACCGACCTCCGCGTCGACTGGAGCGAGCGCCCGGTCGAGGAGCTCCGCGACCTGCTGAAGGTCTGGCTGCCGCAGCGCGACGACTACGTCACCCGCGGCCTCGACCCCACCGCCGCCCCGTCCTACGGGGTCCCCGGGGACGAGTGATGACCACCTCGAAGCAGTACGCAGCAACAACCGTCCGCGGCGACGCCGAGCGCCTGATCCGGCTCTCCGAGCAGCTGCACGCGAACCCCGAGACCGGCTGGGAGGAGCACAACTCTTCCCGCTGGGTCGCGGAGTCCCTCGAGGAGGCCGGGTTCACCTTGACCCCGGCCTATCTCGGCCTGGAGACCGCGTTCCTGGCGACCTTCGGCAGTGGCCCGTTCCGGCTCGGTCTCTGCGCCGAGTACGACGCCCTCCCCGGTCTCGGCCACGCCTGCGGCCACAACCTGATCTCGGCGATCACGGTCGGCGCCGCCCGAGCGCTCGCGCCGCTGGCCGACGCCGCCGGCCTGACCATCGAGGTCTACGGAACCCCCGCCGAGGAGGGCGGGGGCGGCAAGATCGAGCTGCTCGAGCGGGGTGCCTTCGCCGGGCTCGACCTGGCGATGATGGCCCACCCGGCGCCGGTCGACGTCGCCGAGGCGGAGCCGTTCGCGGTGTCGCACTCCCACGTCGAGTACCGCGGCAAGGCCGCTCACGCGGCCGCCTATCCCGAGCAGGGCGTCAATGCCGCCGACGCCTTCACCATTGCCCAGGTCGCGATCGGTCTGCTCCGCCAGCAGCTGCCGCCGACCGTGCGCGTGCACGGCGTGATGACCAACGGGGGAGAGGCGCCCAACGCCATCCCCGCGCGGACCGAGGGCCGCTGGTACGTCCGCGCCGAGAGCCTGGCCCAGCTCGCCGAGACCGAGGAGAAGGTCTGGCGCTGCTTCGAGGCCGGTGCGCTCGCCACCGGCGCGAAGCTCACCGTCGAACCGGAGAGCAAGCCGTACGCCGAGTTCCGCACCTTCACACCCGCGCTTGCGGCGTACCGGCGCAATGCCGAGGAGATCGGCCGGGTCTTCGACCCGGGCACCCCCGCTCGCCGGATGAACCGGGCCTCCACCGACATGGGCAACGTCTCCCAGGTCGTGAACGCGATCCACCCCTACGTCGGCATCAACTCCGGGACCGCCCTCAACCACCAGCCCGAGTTCGCCGCGCACTGCGTGGGCGGGGACGCCGAGAAGGCGCTCCTCGACGCTGCGACCGCGTTGGCCTGGACCGCGCTCGACGTCGCCGAGGAGGCGACCGCACGATGACCACCCTCGACGCCCCACCGACCCGCACCGAGCACGACTCGCTCGGCCCGTTCGAGGTCCCGGCGACCGCGTACTGGGGCGTGCACACCGCCCGCGCGCTGCAGAACTTCCCGATCAGCGGCACCACCGTCGGGCGCCACCGCTCGCTCGTCGCCGCCCTCGGTGCGGTCAAGGTCGCCGCCGCGCGCGCCAACCACGAGCTCGGCCTCCTCGACGACCGCCGCCACGACGCCATCGTGGCCGCCGCGCAGGAGGTCCGCGACGGCGCCCTCGACGACCAGTTCGTCGTCGATGTGATCCAGGGCGGCGCCGGCACCTCGACCAACATGAACGCCAACGAGGTCGTCGCCAACCGGGCCCTCGAGATCCTCGGTCTGCCGTTCGGCAGCTACGACGAGATCCACCCGCTCGACCACGTGAACCGCTGCCAGTCGACGAACGACGTCTACCCGACCGCGGTCCGGCTCGCCCTGGTCGGCGCGATCGACCGCCTGGTCGAGGCCACCGAGGCCCTCGCCGACTCGTTCGCCCGCAAGGCGGCCGAGTTCCGCGCGGTCCCCAAGATCGGCCGTACGCAGCTCCAGGACGCCGTCCCGATGACGGTCGGCCAAGAGCTCGGCGCCTTCGCCATCACGCTGCGCGAGGAGCTGGCCCGGCTGGCCGACTCGCGCGTGCTGCTGTGCGAGATCAACCTCGGTGCCACCGCGATCGGCACCGGGATCACCGCCCACCCCGACTACCGCCGCCTGGCCGTCCAGCACCTCGCCGAGATCACCGGGCTGCCGGTCGTCGGCGCCGGAGACCTCGTCGAGGCGACCAGCGACACCGGTGCGTTCGTGCAGGTCTCCAGCGTGCTGAAGCGGATCGTCGTCAAGGCCTCCAAGATCTGCAACGACCTCCGGCTGCTCAGCTCGGGTCCGCAGGCCGGGCTCGCCGAGCTCCAGCTCCCCGCCCGCCAGGCCGGGTCCAGCATCATGCCCGGCAAGGTCAACCCGGTCATCCCGGAGATGGTCAACCAGGTCGCCTTCTGGGTGATCGGCAACGACCTCACCGTCACGATGGCGGCCGAGGGCGGCCAGCTCCAGCTCAACGCGTTCGAGCCGGTGATGGCCCACGGCCTGCTCCAGGGCTTCACCTGGACCGCCGCGGCCTTCGACTCGCTGCGGGAGATGTGCGTCGAGGGGATCACCGTCGACGCCGCCAAGCTCGCCGCCGCTGCCGCCGGCAACGCCGGCCTCGCCACCGCCCTGACCCCGCTGCTCGGCTATGCCAAGTCCGCGGAGATCGCCAAGGCCGCGCTCAGCGGTGCCGGCGCCGTACGGGATCTCGCGCTCGCGGCCGGTGGTCTCGACCCCGCGGTCCTCGACGCGCTGCTGCGTCCCGAGACGCTCGCCAACCTCGACGCCTCCGGTGCCGACGGGGCGAACGGGGCGAAACGGGAGTGACTTCGGGCAGGATGGCTCGCATGGCCGAGCCGTCCTTCACCCTGACACAGCTGCGCTACTTCGCCGCGGCTGCGGAGCTGGGCTCCATGACCGCCGCGTCACGGCAGCTCGTGGTCTCGCAATCGGCCGTCTCGACGGCTGTCGCGCAGCTGGAGAAGGAGCTGGGTGTCCAGCTCCTTCTCCGCCACCACGCGCGCGGGCTGACCCTGACGGCGGCCGGCGAGGAGTTCTACCGCGAGCTGCGCAGCTACCTCGTGCACACCAGCGAGCTGGTCGAGGTGGCGCGCTCCGCCGGCCAGGCGCTCGTCGGCGACCTCACGATCGGCTGCTTCACCACTCTGGGCCCGTTCGAGCTGCCGCGGCTGCTGGCCGCCTGCGAGGCCGACCACCCCGGCATCCACGTCTCCGTGGTCGAGGACGAGCACGCGGCGCTCAAGAACGCGCTGCGCTCGGGCAGCTGCGAGCTGGCGCTCATGTACGGCTACGACCTCGACGACGACATCGACCACGTCCAGGTCGGCCTCGCGGCGCCGTACGTCCTCGTCGGCAAGGGCCACCGGCTGGCGCGCCGCAAGAAGGTTGCCCTCGCCGAGCTCGAGGAGGAGCCGATGGTGCTCCTGGACCTGCCGCACAGCGGCCAGTACTTCGAGCGGCTCGTCGAGTCCACCGGCTTCCGCCCGCAGATCCGCCACCGCAGCGCCGGCTTCGAGACCGTCCGGGCGATGGTCGCCAACGGCCAGGGGTGGTCGGTCCTCAACCAGCGCCCGGCCAGCGAGACCACGTACGACGGTGCGCAGATCGTGACCCTCGAGATCAGCGATCCGGTCGAGCCGCTCGAGGTCGTGCTGGCCTCGATGAAGGGCGTACGCCTCACCGCCCGCGCCCAGGCGTTCGTCCGCTCCTCGGGCCGGGCAGCACGACGGCGGGAAGGCCGCTGACGCGACCTCCCCGCCGTGGGAGTGCTGGGTGCCTCAGGCGTGCGAGGCGAGCGCCAGCTCGCTCGGGGCGAGCTTGCGGCCGCGCGCGAGCAGGTAGTAGATCGGCGCGGTGGCGACCAGTCCGATGATCCAGCTCAGGTCGGCGCCGTCGAGCTTGTCAGCGACCGGGCCGGTGTAGAGCGGCGTCGCCATGAACGGGATCTGGACGACGATGCCGATCACGTAGGCGAGGATCGCCTGGCCGTTGAAGCGGCCGTAGATGCCGCCGTCGGCCGCGAAGATCGAGTCGAGGTCGTAGTTGCCGCGGTGGATCAGGTAGAAGTCGATCAGGTTGATCGCGGTCCACGGGACCAGCACGACGAGCAGCGCGAGCACGATGTCGACGAAGTGCGAGATGAAGTTGCCGGAGACCCCGATGGCGAAGTACGTCGAGGCGGCCATCACCAGCAGCGACAGCACCACGCGGCTGCGCGCGGTCGGGATCCAGCTGGCGAGGAAGGTCTGTACGCAGGTGATCATCGAGAGCACAGTGCCGTAGAGGTTGAGCGCGTTGTGGCTGATCACCGAGAGCAGGAACAGGATGAGCAGCGGCGTACCGAACGCACCGGTGGTGTCGCGGACCCCGGTCATCACCTCGACGCCCGGCTTCATCGCCAGCGCCACGATCGCGCCGAAGACGAACGGCAGGATCGAGCCGAGGGTGCAGCCGAGGTAGGTGGCGGTGAAGGTCGCCTTCACCCCGACGCTGGCCGGCAGGTAGCGCGAGTAGTCCGAGACGTACGGCGCGAACGCGATCTGCCACAGGGCACCCAGCGACACCGTCGCGAGGAACCCGGCGGTGCTGTAGCCGCCCTGCGTCCAGAAGCCCGCGGGCACGCCGGCGACGAAGATAGCGGCGGTGCCGAGCACGATGCCGATGCCGAGGACCCAGGTGGCGACCTTGTTGAGCGAGTGGATCACCTTGTAGCCGATCACCGCGATCAGGCCTGAGCCGAGCGCCCCCAGGACGATGCCCGCCTCGACCGGGATCGGGTCGGCGATGCCGTGCAGAGACTGGCCCGCGAGGACGATGTTGGAGGCGAAGAAGGCCAGGTACATCACGGCCGCGATCACCACGACGATCAATGCCCCGTAGGAGCCGAACTGGCCGCGGCTCTGGATCATCTGCGGGATGCCCATCTGCGGGCCCTGGGCCGAGTGCAGCGCCATGAAGACGCCGCCCACGAGGTGGCCGACCACGATGGCGACGACGCACCAGAACAGATCGAGCCCGAAGACGGTGACGCCGGCGGCACCGGTGACGACGGGCAGGGGAGCGATGTTCGTCCCGAACCACAGGGTGAAGAGGTCGCGTACCTTGCCATGGCGGTCCTCGGGTGGGACGTAGCCGATGGTGTGCTTCTCGACGACTGGCTGGTCTGGCATGTTTTCATTCTCCAAAGGGTGTGAGGCGCACCACCAATGGTCGTGACCCTCGGGTTCCTCTGGCAAACGAATCCTTTTGGCGTAATGCATCGGCAGAATCGATGACTGCCGGAACGAGGTGGCCGGCTGCATCGCTCCGGTGCCCCGAACTCCTGGTTACCGGAGGAGCGCCAATTGTGCGACAACCACTAGGCCAAAGCGCTATCGCACACCTTCGTCGCTTGCGGTGGCAGCGCACAGACAGCCGCCGACTGGACCGGCCGCCGTCATCTAGATTGACGGAGTGAGGATCACGGTCGTACGCGGCGACATCACCGAGCAGCAGGTCGACGCGGTCGTGAATGCCGCCAACTCCTCCCTGCTGGGCGGGGGAGGGGTCGACGGGGCGATCCACCGGCGAGGCGGCCCGGCGATCCTCGAGGAGTGTCGACGGCTACGGGCGGGGCACCTCGGTGGTGGGCTGCCGGTCGGCGAGGCCGTCGCGACGACCGCCGGTGACCTGCCCGCGCGGTGGGTCATCCACACGGTCGGCCCGGTCCACACCGACGGCCAGGACAACATCGGCCCGCTGGCCTCGTGCTTTCGCGAATCGCTCCGGGTGGCCGACGAGCTCGGGGCGCGTACGGTGGCGTTCCCGGCGATCTCGACCGGCGTCTACCGCTACCCGCTCGAGGAGGCCGCCTGCGTCTCCTTGTGGACCCTCGCCCGGACACCGACGTCTGTCGAGGAGGTTCGCCTGGTGCTCTTCGACCAGAAGGCGTACGACACCTTCGACCGCGCCCGCGAGGCCCTCGATCCCTCGGACGCTCAGGTCGAGGCCTGGCTGCGGAGCCTGCCCGACGCGACGTGGCTCGAGCTCTTCGACGCTGCTGATGCGCTGACGGACGAGGACCGTGACGTCGCCCGGCCTGTCTACCCCGACCGCGTCCGCAGGCTCTACCGATCGCTTCCGGGGGCGTCGGTCGACTGGATGAAGTGGATGCGCGGGAATCCGCTGGTCTCCGATCCTTCGTTGCTTGCCGGCGCGCCGGTTGCTGATGCTGCTCGGTTGGCGACGGTGTACGTCCGGGGTGAGAGGTTCAACGATGGTGTGTTCGGGCGGGCGGTTCAGGATGGTTCTGTTGACGCGATCGTCCGTCGGTTGCGGGTGTGGGTTGGTCAGGGTGGCTGTTGAGGTGGACTGTTGTTTCGTGGTTGGGGTGGGCCGCCGACCCGTTTCTGAGGGTGTTCTCGACGGTCCCCGGAGTCAAGGACGGCCTTCGGCCGCCGGCTTCGCCGGCCGCTATCGCGGTCCTTGACACCGGGGTCCGTCGAGAAAAGATTTGGCTGGCTATCGGGGCGGCGGCCCGGGTGTGGCGCGGAAGATTCTTGATGGGATTGGTGGGGCTTGTGGGGGTGGAGGGGTGGCCATTCGGGCCACTTACCATCCACAGAAGCGATGCTGTTCGCTCACTGCGAAAACGCCGTTTGACCTGCATCTATGGGTGGTTAGGTATCCGTTCGAGGCGTAGAATCAGACCCATCACGGCACACCTCTGAGGGGAGGGATCACGATGAGTCTCGAGCATGACGTTGACCACCGGGGCGCCAACCCTGGTGATGCGATCGACACCGCTCTTGCGGCCATCGAGTCCTCCCTCCACGACCTGCTCGCCAGCGACCCTGACTATTGGCGGACCTCGACGAAGAAGGATCTGCTGGCCCGGTTGGAGGCGATCCAGGCCCAGCAGGCCGCCCTGCGGTTGCGGGTGCTGGCCTCGTCCGGTGATATCGCCGAGGAGACGGGCGACAAGGACGCCTCGGCCTGGATGCGCGCCGAACTCCTCCTCGACAAAGCGGTAGCCAGGTCGCAGATCAAGCTCGCCACCAAGATCGCCACGTACGAGCTCGTCGCCGACGGTCTCGCGGCCGGTGTGGTCTCCCCGGACAAGGCCCGGGTGATCACGACGGCCCTGGACAAGATCGAGGCCGACCCGGTCGCCACCACAGAGGACCTGGCCCTGGCCGAGAAGCTCCTGGTCGACTACGCCAGCAGGCTCACCGCCAACGAGTTGGCCATCGTCGGCAGGAAGATCCTGGCCGAGATCGACCCAGCCCGGTTCGACGACGCCGAAGCCCAAGCCCTCCTCGCCGAAGAGGAACGCGCCCAGCAGAAGACCGCACTCCGGGTCTGGGACAACCACGACGGCACCGTCGGGTTCGACGGGGTCATCCCGACCTCGATCGGGATGCGGTTCAAGCGGCTGGTCGAGGCCTACGCCCAGCCCCGCAAGCAACAGCTTGTCGAGAAGGGCGCGGGACTGCCGCCCTGGGAGCGGTTGATGGGGCAGGGGTTCTCGCGGCTGTTGGAGACCATCGATCCCGCCGCGCTGCCCCGCCACGGCGGCGATGCGACCACCGTGAACGTGGTGATCTCCCTGGAGGAGCTCCGCAAAGACCTCGGGATCGCGACCCTGGGCTACGACGAGGCCAACGGCACCGCCATCAGCGCCGCGGAGGCCCGGCGGATGGCGTGTAACGCGACCATCATTCCCTGGGTGTTGGGCAGCGAGGGCGAGGTCCTCGATGCCGGCCGAGGCAGCAGGTTTTTCCAGCCGATCCAGCGCAAGGCGCTGCGGCTGCGGGCCAAGTGTTGCCAGGCCGAGGGCTGTGACGTGCCACCCGAGTGGTGCGACGCCCACCATCTGGATCCGTGGGCTGCAGGCGGGAAGACCGATCTCAAGGACGGGGCGTTGTTGTGTTCGCATCATCACCGTCTGGCGCACGCCCCGGCGTACGTCCATGAGCGGTTGCCGGATGGCACGATCCGGTTCACGCGTCGCCCCTGACTGCGCCGTCGGATACCCGCCGGAAGTCGTCCGCGTCGCGCCCTAGGTTCGAGGCATGAGTACGCACGTCGACATCGATCCGGCCATCCTCTACTTCGGCACGCCGGTGGTGGTGCTCTCGACTCTCAACGAGGACGGCACCACGAACCTGATGCCGATGTCGTCGGTCTTCTGGCTGGGACGTACGGCGGTGCTCGGGATCGGGGCGTCGTCGCAGACGGCGCTCAACGTGCGGGAGCGGCCGGAGATCGTGCTCAACCTCCCGAGCGTCGACCTGGTCACCGAGGTCGACCGGCTCGCGCTGAGCACGGGCAACGCAGCGATGTCGGCGGCTAAGGCGGAGCGGGGATACGTGCACGTGTCGGACAAGTACGCACACGCCGGGCTGACCGCGTACGGCTCGGACACCGTGCTGCCGACGTCGGTCGCGGAGTGTCCGGTGCACATCGAGGGGACGGTGCGAGCGCTGCACGAGCTCGGGGAGCCGAAGTTGCTGGCGGTGGAGGTCGCGGTGACCGCGGTGCGGGTTGCGCCCGATCTGCGCCTCGAGGGTCATCCCCACCGGATCGACCCGGATCGCTGGCGGCCGCTGGTGATGAGCTTTCAGCAGTTCTACGGGCTGGGGGAGCGGGTCCATCCGTCGCGGCTGGCGAGCATCGACGAGGAGCTCTACCGGTGACCGGCGCCGGACCGACACGTCCGAGCGCAGGAATGTGGTGCGGGTCGACATAGACCTGTGGTGACCGTCACATCTACCGTCGATCTGCCTGCCGGGAGGCGGCGGGCGGGGCTCCCACAGGAGGATCGGTCATGCGTCTCGGGTCACGGATCTCGTCCAGGTTTCGGCAGCTACGGCAGCAACGGATCGGCGCCGCGATCGCGGGCCTCGGACTGGTGCTGGCGGGCGGAGCGGTCGTGGCGGTCGCCTCGGCCGAGAGCTCGACGGCCGCGGCGGGCACGTGGTCGGCTCGGACAGCAGGTGGGATGACGACCCAGCTGTACGTCCCCGGCACCGCGCCGACGCTCGGCAACGGGCGTGCGCTCATGGTCAATCTCCACGGCTGCGTCCAGACCTCGGCGGCCCTGCGCGACGGCGGCAACTGGGCAGCGACCGCGGAGGCGCGCGGCATGGTCGTGGCGATCCCTGCGGCACCGAACGGCGGCGTACTCCTCGGGTGCTGGGACTACTACGACGGCAACCACTCCCGGACCTCGCCGGGGCGTCACGACGACAACCTCCTCCAGCTGGTCAGCGACCTGCTGGCCGACCCGGCGCTCGACATCGACCCCGACCAGGTCTATCTGTCCGGGCTGTCCTCGGGCGGCGGCGAGACGATGGTGATGGGCTGCCTCGCGCCCGACGTGTTCGCCGGGATCGGGATCAATGCGGGCCCCTCGGTCGGGACGACCTCGGGGCAGATCGGGTCCGTGGCGGTGACCCAGTCGCAGGTGACCAACACCTGCCGGACCTTCGCCGGCTCCGCCTCCTCGGGGTTCGGCAGCCAGCTCACCTCGGTGATCTACGGCTCCAACGACACCACCGTCGCGCCCGGTTACAACACCCTGAACGCGCAGGTCATGGCCGGGATCTACGGCGCCGGGTCGCAGTCGTCCTTCTCCCTGTCCGGCCTGGCCGGCAACAACAAGGCAGGCTCCGGCACGCTCTGGTCGGACGGCAGCGGCCCGCGCGTCTCGCTGGTCCAGAACACCGGGATGGGACACAACTGGCCGGCCGGCGGCGGCCCCGGTGGCTCGTACGTCACGACGAACTCGATCGACTACCCGGCGTACGTCACCGACTTCTTCTTCGACAACAACCGCCGGGTCGAGCGGGGCACCGAGCCGACCGACCCGCCGACGGATCCGCCGACGGAGGAGCCGACCGACCCACCGACCGAGCCGGGCCTCTACTGCGGCTCGGCGACCAACGCCCAGCACGAGGCGGCCGGGCGCGCCCACTCGTACGGCACCAACCCCTACAACCCCTTCTACGCCGAGGTCTCGGAGGACTACCTGGGTCAGGGCGACGCGACCGTCACGACCCTCCAGGAGTCGGCCGGCGGCCGCTTCGACGTGATCACGGGGTGCTGACGTACCTATCAGGTACGTGTCAGGAGTAGCCACGCCAGGTAACCGACGTAGGTGGCGACGAACAGCCCGCCCTCTACTCGAGTGATCCGGGCGCCGCTCACGAGAACTGGCAACGCGGCCGCCATGGCGGCCACGAGGAGGACGAGATCGGCGTTGAGCACCTCCTCGGAGACTGGAACGCCGTTGGGTGCGATCAGGACGGTCAGACCCAGTACGGCCGCGATGTTATAGATGCTTGACCCAAGGAGGTTGCCGATCGCGATATCCCGGTTACCCCGAACGGTCGACATGATGGTGGTGATGAGTTCGGGTGCAGACGTGCCTATCGCGATGATCGTGAGTCCGACGACCGCGTCGCTGATGCCTAACGCATGGGCAGCGGACACGGCCCCTTCGACGAGCAGTTCGGCACCGAGGACGACCAACGCGAGCCCGAGCACGAGTGACAGACCGATGCGTGTCAGCCGATGCTCCGAGGACGCCGACACAGTGTCTGTGTAGTCCTCCTGGACCTCGGTTGTCTCACGGCGGCTGACATGCAGCAGACCCAAGGTGTAGGCGACTGCGCCCGCCACGAGGAGGGCGCCGTCGAGACGAGTGAGAATGCCGTCGAGGGACATGAGGTAGAGGACGAGCGTCGAGGCGATCATCGCGGGCAGGTCGAACTTGAGCGTCCTCCGGTCGATCGCGATCGGGATGAGTAGGGCGCTGAGTCCGAGGATGAACAGAAAGTTGAGGAGGTTGGTGCCGACGATGTTGCCAACCGCGAGGTTGGGGCTGTCGTTCACCGCCGCGTCGATCCCGATGGCGAGTTCGGGCACGCTCGTGCCGACCGACACGACAGTCAGCCCGATGATGATCGGGCGAACTGAGAGCCTGGTGGCCAGACCGGTCCCGGCACGGACGACGAGCTCTGCACCTCCGAGAAGGGCGAGGAGCCCACCGATGACCAGCAGGGCGTCAGACATTGACGGGCCAGCGAGTGCGTCTGGAACAGTTCGCCATGAACAATCCTTAGCACACCGCGACCGTGCTGCGCCGCCACTCCAGCCCGGCGTCGTGACCGTCGAACTCAACTATTGGGGCCGAGTTCTGCGACCGAATGGGCGAAAGTCGTCTTCCTCAATTTTCAGTGCGACCTGGTTTATGCTCATACAGCATCAGCGCGGCACGTCAAGTCCTCGACTCTGGTGAGGCTTGCATCCACACCCACGAGACCGCGCCGCCGGGCACAGTCTGGGATCCCTGGGGGTGAGCTCAGTGTCGAAGGAACGCGTCGTCGGTGGTCGCCAGCCCTCCTTGATCGATTCGCTTCTGCCCTTGGCGGCCCTGGCGCTCCTGATCGGCGGAGCGCTCACGCTGTTCGGCCTCGACGCCCTTGACGGGCCGATCCAGGTGGCGCTGATGCTCTGTTGCGCGATCGCTGCGTTGATCGCGATGAAGAACGGACACGACTTCGCCGCCGTCCAGGAGACCGGCCGAGGCGCACTGGCCTCGGTGACCAGCGCGATCTTCATCCTGCTGGCGGTGGGCGCCCTGATCGGCGTGTGGAACCTCAGCGGCACCATCCCGACGCTGGTCTACTACGGGATCCAGATCCTCTCCCCGGGCTGGTACTACGTCGCCACCGCCGTCATCTGCGGCGTGGTGGCGCTGTGCATCGGCAGTTCGTGGACCACCGCGGCCACGATCGGCGTCGGACTGGTCGGCATCGCCGGCCTGATCGGGGTGTCCCCGGAGATCACCGCCGGCGCGGTGATCTCCGGCGCCTACCTCGGCGACAAGACCTCACCGCTGTCGGAGACGACGATCCTGACCGCGCAGATCGTCGGTGTCGACGTACACGAGCACATCCGCCGCCAGGTCTGGACGTCGGTGCCGGCGTTCCTCATCGCGCTCGTCGTGTTCGCGGTTCTCGGTATCACCGGATCAGACACGGTCAGCCAGGCCGAGACCGACTCCGACCTGTCCCGCCTCGACGAGGTCTTCTGGATCACGCCGCTCGCGCTGCTGCCCATGGTGTTGCTGGGGTATCTGTCGATCCGGAAGGTGCCGGCCTCGATGGCCCTGCTCGCGTCCACCCTCTTCGCCGGAGTGCTCGGCGCCTTCCTCCAGCCCGACGTGTACGCCGACTTCGTTGCCGGCGCCGGGAACGTCGTCGTGGAGTCGGTCAAGGCGGTCTGGCTGGCGATGGCAAACGGCTTTTCGATCGCCACCGGCATTCCCGACGTCGACCGGCTGCTCTCGCGCGGCGGCATGGACAGCATGCTGCTGACGATCTGGCTGATTCTCGGGGCGGTCACGTTCGGGGCGTTGCTGGAGGAGTTCGGACTGATCGACCGACTGGTGCAGCCCATGATCCGGGCCGCGCGGTCGACCGGGCGCCTGTTCCTCACCGTGTTCGCCTGCGCCTTCGGGTTGAACGTGGTCGCCGGTGACCAGTACATCGCGCTGGTGCTGCCCAGCCGGATCTTCCGTGCCGAGTTCGCCCGCCGTGGGCTCGCGCCGACGAACCTGTCCCGGCTCGCCGCTGACAGCGGCACCGTCACCTCTCCACTCGTCCCGTGGAACTCCTGCGGCGCCTTCATGGGCGCAACTCTCGGAGTCTCCACGCTGCTGTACCTCCCGTACGCCGTCTTCTGCTACGCCAGTCCCGCGCTGAGCGTGCTGTACGGCGTGACTGGCTTCCGCGTCGAGAAGACCGATCCGACACAACTCGAGGAGAAGGAATGAGCACGAAGACTGACACGGCGCCGACGGCCGTCGCGAAGATGAGCCGTCCGCGACCCGGTGACGTTCAGATGGCCGGCCGGCGGAGCATGGACGTCCTGGTGCTCGGGGCCGTCCTCGTCCTCGTTCTCGGCGTGCTCACCGGCTGCGGGGGCTCCGGTGACACGTCGGGCGACGATCCGACTACGGCGAGCGAGTCGTCGCCGGCGGCCGTGGACGCAGCGGCCCTCGAGGGAGAGACATACGAGTCCACTTCGGTCGAGGGCCACGACCTGGTCGAGGGGTCGACCATCCAGGTGGCGTTCGAGGACGACACGATGTCGGTTTCGGCCGGGTGCAACACCCTGTTCGGCCCGTACGCCGCGACCGACGGGACGCTCGCCTGGACCGAGCCACCAGCCAGCTCGATGATGGCCTGTTCACCGGAGCTTGACGAGCAGGATCGTTGGCTGACCGACCTGTTCACCAACGGGATGCAGGGCACGGGCGAGGGGCCCACCCTGACCCTGACCAGCGGAACCGTCACGATCCAGCTCGCCAGCACCTCCGCCCCACCGCTCGACACCCTGCTCGGCAAGGTCTGGACGGTCGTCGGCACGATCGCCGACGGTGCCACCGCGCGACTCCCGGTGAACACGCGCCGCCCGTGGCTGACCGTCGGTGGGGATGGGCTCTCCCGCCTCTTCACCGGATGCAACAGCGGACGCACGACAGTGCGGGTCGTGGACGACCAGATCGCCTTCGGCCCCGCCACCGTGACACGCGGCAGGTGCCAAGGGGCCGCGCGACTCAACGAGGAGGCCGTCCTCGCGGTCGTCGACGACCAGACCACCGACCACGTCGAGTTCAACGGGAACGTGCTGATCGTGACCGTCGGCGACAAGGGGCTCGTCTTCCAGATCCGCTGACGCCTGTCCGGCGTAGCTGACGTACGCTTCATCTCCCGACGAGAACGAGGTGCAGCATGACGGCGAGCAGGTCCGCTCGAGAGCGGAAGGCAGCCGCGCAGGCCGGGCCCCTGGCCACCGTGAAGATCGACCTCGACGCGCAGGAGCAGTTCGTCTACAAGATCACCTGCACCGAGTGCGTCGTCAGGGACAGGATCAAGTGGGCGACCTATCGCGCCGGCGAGGACAACGGCTTCATGGCGGCGATGGACCGCTGGATCTTCCACCTGACACAGAAGCATCCCGAGGCGGACGCGCCGTGCCTGAAGTTCCTGCCCGAGGCACAGCAGAGGCAGCAGGAGCGGCGCGAGGGCCGATCGGCCGAGTAGCTGGTCTCAGCCCCGCATCGCGGCGGCCTTGATCTCCTCGAACTGCTCACCCATCCGGGCGGCGAGGGCCTCGGCGGCACGCAGCGGGCGGACCATCACCTTGAAGTCGACGATCCGGCCCTCCTCGTCGTAGGTGAGGAAGTCGCAGCCGTTGAGGTCGAGACCGTCGACCTTGGCGGTGAACTCGTAGGCGTGGTGGGCCCCGTCGTGGATCTCGCGGACATAGGTGAAGTCCTCGAACACCTTCACCACGGCACGCAGGATCGCTGCGGTGATCGCCCGGCCGGGGTAGGGCTTGAACGCGACCGGGCTGGTGAACACGACGTCGTCGGCGAGCATCGCCTCCACGGCGTCCATGTCCTTGGCCTCGATCGCCTCGCGGAAGGTGGTCATCTGGGCTCCTCCTGGGTCGGGTGATGGAGGAGAGCCTAGAGGGACGGGTGGCGCGAGGTGCTCTGCGGCAGGCTCCGGTCCCGGCCGTCTAGGGCGTAGCCGAGCGCGATCCCGACCGCCGCGGGAGCGAGGACCAGGCCGGCGACGAACGGAGTCAGGTACCGCAGGTCGCTCAACAGGACGCCGGCGTCTCGGCCCTCCTCGAACCAGATCTTGAGCGGGCCGCTGAGGCCGACCACGAGGGCGACCACGGCCCAGCGCACGAACACGGGCGGCAGGACGGTCGAGTGGTAGCCGTCCCACAGACCCCAGGCCCCGGAGACGACGATCAGGGCCGCGAAGTAGATCAGGCCGGCACCGATGTCGGCGTCCTCGGTCGGGAAGAAGTTGGTCATCACGATCGAGTAGAGGAGGCTGGCGCCGAGGATCGCGGCGAGACGTACGAGGAGCTTCATGTCTCCAGCCTCCCCGATCGAGACGCCGGGCGCATGAGTGCGAATACTCATCCGGTTAGATTCGAGGCGTGAACAGCTCAGCGGGTCGGCGTGCTCTGGTGGTCGGTGCGGGGATCGGCGGGCTCACCGCGGCGCTCGCGATGTCGCGGGTGGGGTGGCAGGTGAGCGTGCTGGAGCGCGCGCCGGAGCTCGGCGAGGTCGGGGCCGGCCTCTCGATCTGGCCGCGGGCGTGGAAGATCCTCGCCGATCTCGGGGTCGCGGATCGCCTCGTGGACGGGACCCGGCCGGCGATCCAGGCGGGGTTGCGGCGGCCCGACGGGCGCTGGCTGGCGAAGGTGGGTGCCGACGCCGCCGAGCGGACCCCGGTGATGGTGCACCGGGCCCGGCTGCACGAGGCACTGGTGGCCGAGCTGGGGACGCGCGACGGGATAGAGGTACGCACCGGGGTGACGGTCACCTGTCTGGCTGATCTCGACGACATCGACGCCCGCGGCCCGGCCGACGTGGTGGTCGCCGCCGACGGGATCCGCAGCACGATCAGGAACGAGCTGCACCAGCGCGATGACGTACGTTATGCCGGCTACACCGCCTACCGCGGCGTGACCGCGGAGCCGGTTCCGGGAGAGGCCTCGACCACGGGCGGGGAGACCTGGGGGACCGGGGTGCGCGTCGGCCATGTCCCGCTGGTGGATGGCCGGACCTACTGGTTCGTGACCGCCAACCGGCCGGCGGGGGAGACGAGCGGGGACCACCACGCCGACGTCACCGCGCTGGTCGGCGACTGGCACGAGCCGATCCCGCAGCTGTTGGCGACGACTCCGCCGAGCGCCGTGCTCCGCGGAGACATCTGCGATCTTCGGCTGCCGCTGAGGCGGTTCGACCACGGGCGGGTCGTGCTCCTCGGTGATGCCGCGCACGCCACGACCCCCAACCTCGGCCAGGGTGCCTGCGCCGCGATCGAGGATGCCGCGGTGCTGGCCGCGCAGCTCGCCGGCCACGCCCGCATCGAAAGTGCGTTGGTGGCCTACGACCGCACCCGGCGGCCCGCGACCCAGCGGCTGGTGCGGGCATCCCGGCTCGTCGGGGTGCTCGGTCAGGTCGAGAACGGCCCGGTGGTGGCGGTGCGTGATGCCGGCATCGCGGGCCTCGGCGCGATCGCGGGGCTGCTGAGCAGGTAGGTCCGCGTCACAGCGGTGGGGCCACCGGTGTCTTGATGGCCATGACGACCACCTATCTCACTGTGACCCTGATCGCCTCGATCGCCGCGCTCGGCGGGGCGGTGCTCAACCTGACCGGTCACCGGATACCGGTGACCGAGGCCCAACGGCTCTCGGTGCCGATGGAATGGTTGAGGTTCCCGATCGGGGTGGCGTACGCCCTGGGCCTCCTCGGTCTGCTTGTCGGGGTGGCGGTGCCGGCGGTCGGGATCGTCGCCGCCGCGGGTTTCGTGGCCCTCTTCGTGCTCGCGATCGGGGCGCACGTGCGGGTGGGGGACCGTAGCCTGGGGCGTGCCGTGGCCGGTCTCGCGCTGGCGTCGGCGACGCTCCTCGTCACCGCCACGTGGGCGGCGGGGCGGGACGATCTCGGCGGGGTCGTGTCCGCGTACGTCAACGATCTGCCGGACCCGTGGTGGCCGGTCGTAGTGCTCGCGGTGATCCAGATCGGTGACGCGGCGATGTGCTTCAAGCCGGTCGGCTTCATCGCCCAGTGCTTCACCGACGTCGGGCTGCCGCGGGCGCTGTGGCCGGTCATGCCGTGGGTCAAGGTCGCCGCCACCGCCGGCCTGGTCGCCGGGCTGTGGGTGCCGTACGTCGGGGCGCTGACCAGCGCGGCGCTGGTGGTCTACTTCGTCTGCGCCGTCTCGGCGCACGTCCGGGCCCGCGACTTCGGCCGCAACCTCGCCCTCAACGCCACGTTGTCACTGGTCATGTGCGTGGCCGTCTTCGTCTTCTGCTTCCTGCGCTGAGCCGGGTCACGCCGGGCGGCGGACCCGATGTCACTCCTCGGAGTGACTCCTGACGTGGTCGAGCAGGTCGGCCGCTGCCGAGGTGTAGCGGTCGACCTCCTCGCCGCTGTCGCAGGTGCACAGCACGATCGTCACTTCGCCGGCGCGCGGCCAGATCGCCTCCCAGGTCGCGCCGGCCTGCTCCCAGCGGAGCAGACGCTCGAGGTCGTACGTCATCGGGTGGGTCCGGGTGGCCCGTGTGGTCCGTGCGCTCAGCCGAGGACGGCGTCGACGGACTGGGCCCAGAGTCCGGCGGCCTCGTCGACGGCCGCGGAGTCCACGACGAGGGCGGGGATGAACCGCACGACCTGACCCCAGGCCCCGCAGGTGAGCAGCAGCAGGCCCCGCTTGGCGGCCTCCTGCTGGGCCGCGGTGGCGGTGGCGCCGTCGGGTTCACCGTCGGGGGTGCGGAACTCGTTGCCGAGCATGAGCCCGAGGCCGCGTACGTCGGTGATCGCCTCGTGCTTGCTGGCGACCTGCTCCAGGGCGGAGCGGAGCTCGGCGCCGCGCTCGGCGGCGTTCTTCACCAGGCCCTCCTCCTCGATGACGTCGAGGGTGGCCAGGGCTGCGGCGCAGGCGACGGCGTTGGCGCCGTAGGTGCCGCCCTGCGAGCCGGGCCAGGCCTTCGACATCAGCTCCTCGCTCGCCGCGATCGCGGACAGCGGGAACCCGGAGGCCAGGCCCTTGGCGCTCATGATGATGTCGGGCCGGGAGCCGAAGTGGTCGTGTCCCCAGAACTCGCCGGTGCGGCCGAAGCCGGTCTGTACCTCGTCGATGATGAGCAGGATGCCGTGCCGGTCGGCGCGCTCGCGCAGGCCGTCGAGGAAGGACTTGTCCGCGGGCACGTAGCCACCCTCGCCGAGGACCGGCTCGACGAGGAACGCGGCGGTGTCGGCCGGGGCGCTCTGGGTCTGCAGCGTGTAGTCGAGCTGGCGCAGCGCGAACTCGGTGGCCTGCTCCTGCGGCCAGCCGAAGTGGGGTGCGTCGGGGAAGGGGGAGACCACGACGCCGGCCATCAGCGGGCTGAAGCCTGCGCGGAACTTGGTGCCCGAGGTGGTCATCGAGGCGGCCGCGACGGTCCGGCCGTGGAAGCCGCCGTGGAACACGACGATGTTGGGCCGGCCGGTGGCCTGGCGGGCCAGCCGGATCGCCGCCTCGGCGGCCTCCGAGCCGGAGTTGGCGAAGAAGAGACTGTCGAGGCCGGCCGGGAGGACGGGGCCGAGGCGGTCGACCAGCTCGAGGAGCGGGCGGTGTCTGACCGTCGTGTACTGCCCGTGGATCAGGTTGGCGATCTGACGCTGGGTCGCCTCGACGACCTTCGGGTGGCTGTGGCCGGTGCTGGTCACGCCGATGCCGGCGGTGAAGTCGAGATAGCGGCGGTCGTCCTCGTCGAAGAGCTGGACGCCCTCGCCGCGAGCCGCCACGACCGGAGTTGCCTGCTTGAGGATCGGGGAGAGCTTGGCCACCGTGGACTCCTGTCGATTGTTGACAATCTGACCCGCTACTACACTAGGCCAGCGTTGGCTGGCTGTCAGCCGGACGGCCGGATGCTGACCCTTGGAGGGTGATACGGCATGGGTGGAGAACCGAACGAGGCACGGGTCGTGGCAGGGGTGCCGAAGAGCCTCCTCGTCGCGGGTCAGTGGGTGGATGCGAGCGGGGGCGAGACCTTCGACGTGCTCGACCCGTCGACGGGGGAAGTGCTCTGCGCCGTCGCCGATGCCACCCCCGAGGACGGGCGGCGAGCGCTCGATGCCGCGGCGGGAGCCCAGAAGGAGTTCGCCGCGACCGCGCCGAGGGCCCGGGCGGACATGCTGATGGCAGCCTTCGACCTCCTCCACGAGCGGATCGACGACCTCGCGCTGCTGATGACGCTCGAGATGGGCAAGCCGCTGGCCGAGGCGAAGGGCGAGATCGCCTACGCCGCGGAGTTCTTCCGACACTTCGCCGAGGAGGCCGTGCGGGTCGAGGGTGGCTATCAGACCGCGCCCGCCGGCGGCGCCCGCTTCCTGATCACCAAGCAGCCGGTCGGTCCAGCGCTGCTGATCACGCCGTGGAACTTCCCGATGGCGATGGGCACTCGCAAGATCGGGCCGGCGATCGCAGCCGGCTGCACGAGCATCGTCAAGCCCGCCCAGCAGACGCCGCTCTCGATGCTGGCGCTGGGCGAGATCCTGCGCGAGGCAGGCGTGCCCGAGGGGGTTGTCAACATTCTGCCGACCACCAGGCCGGGGGAGCTGACCGAGCCGCTGCTGCGCTCCGGCGTGATCCGCAAGCTCTCCTTCACCGGCTCCACGGCAGTCGGGCGCGTACTGCTCGCCCAGAGCGCGGAGAAGGTGCTGCGTACGTCCATGGAGCTCGGCGGCAACGCCGGCTTCGTCGTCTTCGACGACGCCGACATCGACGAGGCGGTCGCGGGCGCGATGGCCGCGAAGATGCGCAATACGGGCGAGGCGTGCACGGCCGCCAACCGGATCTACGTGCAGCGCTCGGTCATCGAGGAGTTCGGTGACCGGCTCGCCAAGGCGATGTCCGAGCTGCCTGTCGGCCGTGGCGTCGAGGAGGGCGTACGCGTCGGGCCGCTCATCGACGAGGCGGCCAGGGAGAAGGTGCAGACCCTCGTCGACGACGCGGTGGCCGGCGGCGCCCGAGTGCTCACCGGCGGCACGGCTCCCGGCGGGCCGGGCTACTTCTACCCACCGACCGTGCTCACCGGGGTCCCCGCGTCGGCGAAGATGGGCAGCGAGGAGATCTTCGGGCCGGTCGCGCCGCTGACCCCGTTCGACACCGAGGACGAGGTGGTAGCGGCGGTCAACGACACCGAGTACGGCCTGGTCAACTACCTCTTCACCAACGACCTGCGCCGTGGCCTCCGGGTCGCCGAGGCGCTCGAGTCCGGCATGGTCGGGCTCAACCAGGGCGTGGTCTCCAACCCCGCGGCGCCCTTCGGCGGCGTCAAGGCCTCGGGACTGGGGCGGGAGGGCGGGCGTACGGGGATCGAGGAGTTCCTCGAGACCAAGTACGTCGGGATCGCGATGTAGGCCCAGAGGTCGGCCTAGATGTAGGCCTGGTTGTCGTCGTCCTCGGCGTGGATGAGGCGCCGCAGCGCCTCGTCCATGTGCAGCTCGACGCGCTTGAGGGTCAGCTTCACGTCGCCCGCCTCGATGGCGGCGACGATCTGGTTGTGCTCCTCGACCAGTTCCAGCGGCTGCTGGTAGGTGCCCTCCAGCGCGGTCAGGCACATCCTCGTCTCGACGATCAGGGTCTGGTGCATCCGGACCAGGCGCCTGCTGCCGGAGCACTGCACGAGCACGTCGTGGAAGTGGAAGTCGGCATCGCTGAGCGCGGCCGGGTCGCCGAGCTCGAGCGACGTGGTCATCGCATCGCAGGCGGCGCGGAGCTCGCGCAGCGCCGCGGGGACCCGTGCCCTGGCGATCATCGTGGCGGCGGCACCCTCGACGGCTGTCCTCGCCACGTAGATGTCACGGATGTCGGCCTCGTCCAGCTCGATCACGAAGAGCCCGCGGTTGGGCTCGCTGCGGAGCAGGCCCTCCTGGACCAGGCGCTGCATCGCCTCGCGCAGCGGGCCGCGGCTGACGCCGAACTGGGCCGAGAGCGCGGTCTCGCTCAGCTGTGCACCGGGCTGCAGGGTGCGCTCCATGATCGCCGTACGCAGCTGGCGAGCGATGACCGAGGCCGTCGACTCCCTGTGCACGGGTTCGAAGCTCGATGTCACTGTCAACGTGGTCTCCGATGGGTCACCGAGAAAGAGTTTGATTGTTGACAATCATTGCATGTGGCCGGGTCGGCGGCGAGCGGATGGACCGCGAGCGGGCCGGGCGTGAGATGCTCCCGGCCCGCTTGTTCGCGGCCGCCGGTCAGACGGTCTTGTCGAGACTGTCGAGCTCGGCGAGCTCCGCCTCGGACTCCGGCGTACCCGGGATCTCGGTGCCCCGGATCGACTTGCCCGCGGTCTCGACGACGAAGAACAGCGCGATCAGGCCGACCACGGATCCGGCGATCATGTAGTAGGCCGGCATCAGCACGTCGCCGGTGGCATCGATCAGCGCGTTGTTGACGTACAGGGCCGTGCCGCCGAAGGCGGCGGTGGAGATGTTGTAGCCGATCGCCATGCCGCCGTAGCGCACCTGCGAGGGGAACATCGCCGGGAAGGTCGCCGAGATCGTCGCGAGCTGGGCGACGTAGACGATGCCCAGCACGGTGAACCCGAGGACCGCCGGCCAGAATCCCTGGCCGATCAGGAGGAACATCGGGACCGACAGCACGATCAGCCCGATGAAGGAACCGCCCCACATCGGCTTGCGGCCGACCTTGTCCGAGAGCGATCCGGCGATCGGCAGGAAGACCAGCATCGCGATCTGTCCGAAGATGACCAGCAGGTCGGCATCGGAGCTGCTGAAGCCGGCTTCCTCCTGCAGGTAGGTCGCCATGTAGGCCAGCAGGGTGTAGTTGGCGATGTTGAGCGCGGCGACCAGGCCGATCAGGGTGAGGATCGGCTTCCAGAACAGCGCGAAGAGATCCTTCAGTGCTGCCCCGGCGCCGCCCTCGATGGCGTCCTGCGTCTCGAGCTCCTGGAAGACCGGCGTCTCCTCGAGCTTGGTCCGGATGTAGAGGCCGATGAGGCCGATCGGACCACCGATCAGGAACGGGATGCGCCAGCCCCACTCGGTCATCGCCGCGTCACCGATGATCGACTCGGTGGTGAAGACGACGGCGATGGCGGCGGTGAAGCCGACGATGGTGCCGAACTCCAGGAAGCTGCCGTAGAACCCGCGCTTCTTGTCGGGTGCGCACTCGGCCATGTACGTCGCGGCGCCGCCGTACTCGCCGCCGGTCGAGAATCCTTGGATCACCCGGAGCAGCACCAGCAGGACCACGGCCCAGATGCCGACCGAGTCGTACGTCGGCAGGCAGCCGACCAGGAAGGTCGCGCCGGCCATCAGGATGATCGTCATCGCAAGGACGCGTTGGCGCCCGATGCGGTCGCCGAGCGGGCCCCAGAAGATGCCGCCGAGCGGTCGCAGGATGAACGAGATCGCGAACGTCAGAGCCGTGCCGGCGAAGCCCGTCTCCGGGAAGAAGTTGGCGGTGATCTCGGTGGCGACGTAGGCGAAGGCGCCGTAGTCGAACCATTCGGTCGCATTGCCGACCGCTGAGCCGGTGATGGCTCTTCGAAGCTTCGATTTGTCGGGTTGTGCCTCGTCGGAGGGGATGGTTGGGGTTCCGGACATTTCTTCTCACCTATTCGGTGTGATTGATGGCTGGGGACCGCGTTTGACCCGCAGTGTCGACAGTAGGTTTGTCAACAATTCGCGCCACGTTAGCGCTCTCTGCGCGCCCTGGCTAGGCGCGCTGAAGGTGGCGCGGGGTGTGACGGAAGGTTTAGGTAAAGCCGCGACGCTACCTGAAGAGGGCTCCGAGCCCGGGCAGGGGGAGGGGGCTCCCGGCGAGTCGCAGGCCCTCCCACACGGTCACCTGGTTGGCAGTCAGCACGGGTTTCCCGAGGGCTTTCTCCAACGTATCGATACAGGTCAGCGTGTGCAGCGCGGTGTCGGGGACGAAGACGGCCTCGGCCTCGGGGACGTCGACGGCCAGGGTCATCTCCAAGACCGCGTCCGGGCCCAGGCGGCCGGCGTCGACGGCGGAGAAGATCCCACTGGCGCCGAAGGAGACGACGTCGATCCCGCCGGCATCGAGGAAGGAGCTGAAGTGTACGGCCAGCTCCTCGGGGTAGGAGGCGGCGACGGCGACCTTCGCGAGATCGAGCGCGCGGGCCGCCTCGACGAACGCGATCGAGGTCGACGAGGCGGGTACGCCCAGGCGCTCGCTGATCGCGGCCGCCTGTGCCGCGGCGCCGTCCTGGCCGTATACGAAGCTGCCCGACGTGCACGCCCACATCACCGCGTCGGGGGAGTGGGCCGCGATCGCGTCGGCACCCTGCGCGAGCCGGGTCGCTGAGCCGGTGTCGAGGAGAGCCTCGACGGTGTGCTCGTCACGACCCAAGGAGGTATGGACCAGGGGCAGCCAGATCGCACCGCCGAGCGCGTTCTCGAGCGCCGGGAAGTCGTCCTCGGCCGCGTAGCCGGGATAGAGCAGTCCGACGACCGGTGGCCGGGTCATGAGGCATGCCCCAACAGGTCCTCGGCGGCCGGCGGGGTGCGCCCGACCATCCGGAGCGCGGCCTCCATGGTCGCCCGGTTCGCGGAGATCACCGGCTTCCCGAGCTCTGCCTCGAGCCGGCCGATGATGTCGTACGTCGCGAGGTTCGTGCACGAGACGACGACCGCCTCGGCAGCGTCGTCGTCGGCCGCCCGCACCAGCTCGAGCGTGGTCTCGTAGGGAACCTCCCAGATGTGGTGGCCCAGCCCGAGGTCGCCGGTGCTCACCACGGTGACCCCGGCCTCGGCAAGGAAGCTGCCGAACCGGGCGGCGAGCGCGACGTCGTAGGGCGTGGCGACCGCGACCCGGGAGACACCGAGCGTGGAGAGCGACTCCAGCAAGGCGCCGGAGGTGGTGATCGCGGGAGCGCCGCCGGCACGGCTCATCGCCGCCGCCAACCGGCGCTCGCCGTGCCGGCCGTGGACGAAGCTGCCGGAGGTGCAGGCGTAGACGTAGGCGTGCGGATCGGCGGCCGAGAGGTCGCGCACCGCCTGCTCGAGGACCGCGGTCTCGCTGATCTCCTCGGCCATCTCGAGGGTGACCGCACGGTCGGTGTAGGGCGTCCGGTTGAAGAGCAGGCTGGTGTCAGGCGGCGCCCACCGCCACAGCTCGTGGTCGAGCACCATGTCATGGGGAACGACCACGGCGATGCGTACTGTCGGAGACATCGCACCTCGCTAGGATTGTTGACAATCTTCAACCTGCGCTCCTAGCGTAGTCTCGGATTATTGCGGAGGTGTGTCGATGCGACGGAGGATTCTTCTTGGAGACGTCCCGGCGCCCCGTGATCACGATCCTCTGTCCGTCCGCCGGCGGCAGACCCGCCGACGTGGAGCGCCTGGAGGCGGATGCCGAGCTCGTCTTCACCGATGCCGCGGGCCTGGCCGACGCGCTTCGCGGAGCCGAGGCGCTGCTGCTGTGGGACTTCTTCTCCGAGGCCGTCCGTGACGCCTGGCCGAGCACCGGCTCGCTGCGCTGGATCCATGTCGCCGCCGCGGGGGTCGACAAGCTGCTGTTCCCGGAGCTGGTCGCCTCCGACGTGGTCGTCACCAACGCCCGCGGCATCTTCGACCGGGCGATGGCGGAGTTCGTGCTCGGCTCGATCCTGGCCGTGGCCAAGGACATCCACCTCAGCCACGACCTGCAGTCGGCCCGGAAGTGGTTGCGCCGTGAGACCCGGCTGATCAGCGCCGAGACCGCGCTGGTGGTCGGCACCGGCGCGATCGGTCGCGAGACGGCCCGGCTGCTGCGCGCGGCCGGGATGGACGTACGCGGCGCCGGCCGCACCGCCCGCACCGGTGATCCCGACTTCGGCGAGGTCCTCGCGAGCACCGATCTGGCCGCACACGTCGGCTGGGCCGACCATGTCGTCATCACGGCCCCGCTGACCGCCGAGACCCGTGGCCTGATCAGCGAGGACGTGCTCGCGGCGATGAAGCCGGGCAGCCACCTGGTCAACGTCGGGCGCGGGCAGATCGTCGACGAGGGCGCGCTCGTCGCCGCGCTCCGCGACGGCCCGGTCGAGGCGGCGTCCCTGGACGTCTTCGAGGTCGAGCCGCTTCCGGCCGAGAGCCCGTTGTGGACGATGCCGGGCGTCGCGGTCTCGGCACACATGTCCGGTGACTACGAGGGCTGGCGAGAGGCGCTGGCGGAGCAGTTCGTCGACAACGCCCGGCGCTGGCTGAGCGGCCGGCCGCTGCTGAACGTCGTCGACAAGCGGCGCGGCTTCGTCGTCGCGGAGCGGGGGGAGAGGCCATGACCGACCCGATGGCCGACCCAAGGGCCGCGTCCGAGCCCGAGCTGAGCGCCTTGACTGCCGCCGAGCTGGTGGCCGGCTATCGCTCGGGCGCCTTCACACCGCTCGAGGTGACGCGGTCGGTGCTCGACACGATCGAGGAGCGCAACCCCGTGGTGAACGCGTTCGTCCGGGTCGACCCCGATGGCGCGCTGGCTCAGGCGACCGCGTCCACCGAGAGATGGCGGGCCGGGCATCCGCTGAGCAGCGCTGACGGCGTACCGACCTCGGTCAAGGACATCCTGTGGACCGCAGGATTGTCGACGATCCGCGGCACCTGGCTCATCGACGAGGCCGGGCCCTGGCCGGAGGATGCTCCCGCGGTCGCACGGCTGCGCGAGGCCGGTGCCGTGATCACCGGCAAGACGACGACTCCCGAGTTCGCCTGGAAGGGCGTCACCGACTCGCTCCGGTACGGCTCCACCGGCAACCCCTGGGACCCCGGTCTGACCTCGGGCGGTTCCAGCGGCGGTGCCGCCGCGGCGGTCGGTCTCGGCATGGGCCCGTGGGCGCTCGGCACCGACGGCGGGGGCTCGGTCAGGATCCCGGCCTCGTTCACCGGCACGGTGACCATCAAACCGACCTACGGACTGATCCCGCTCTATCCCGCCAGCCCCTTCGGGACCCTCTCGCACGCCGGTCCGATGACCCGGACCGTGGCCGACGCGGCGGCGCTGCTCGACGTGGTCGCCGGCTTCGACTCCCGCGACTGGTCGGCGATGCCGACACCCGAGGTCTCCTTCCTGGCCGGCCTGGACGACGGGGTCGCAGGGCTGAGGATCGGGTTCTCGCCCACCCTCGGATACGTCGAGAGCGACCCGGAGGTCGAGCGGCTGGTCCGCGAGGCGGTCGCGGTGCTCGAGTCCGAGGGCGCCCGGGTCGACGAGGTCGACCCCGGCTTCGCCGACCCGGTCGAGGCATTCGAGGTGCTCTGGTTCTGCGGCGCGGCGAAGGTGATCGACGCCTATCCGTCCGGAGCGATCGACAGGATCGACCCCCTGCTGCGCGAAGGCATCGAGACCAAGGGCCGCGGCTCCGCTGCCGACTACCTGGACGCCACCGCGGTCCGGATGGAGCTCGGCCGGCTGATGGGGCGGTTCCACGAGACGTACGACCTGCTGGTCACCCCGACCATGCCGATCACCGCCTTCGAGCGCGGGCTGCAGGCGCCCGAGGGCTGGCCCTCGCAGTGGTGGCCGAGCTGGACGCCCTACACCTACCCCTTCAACATGACCCAGCAGCCGGCGGCGAGCGTGCCCTGCGGCACGACCGAGGCAGGACTGCCCGTCGGCCTCCAGATCGTCGGTGCCCGCCACGACGACGCCCGGGTGCTGCGGGCGGCGCGGGCATACGAGCGGGCCAGCGGTGAGCTGTTCGTCCGACCTGTCGACAATCCACGAGGAGACCGATGAGCCGCTACATCACCGTCACCCTCGAGCGCCGCGGTGTCTCCTGCCTCGCCCGCCTGCTCGACGAAGAGGCACCACGCACCGCCGGCGCCGTGTGGGACGCACTGCCGCTCGGTGGCCAGGTCTTCCACGGCAAGTACGCCCGCAACGAGATCTACAACCTCGTGCCCGCCTTCGCCGCGAAGGAGCCCGGCAAGGAGAACACGACGGTCACCCCGATCCCCGGCGACCTGTGCTACTTCGCCTTCTCCTCCGACGACCTCGGCAACCCCTCCTACGGCTACCCGGAGGACCGCGGGCCGGGCGCGATGACCGAGATCGTCGACCTCGCCCTCTTCTACGGCCGCAACAACCTCCTCATCAACGGCGACCAGGGGTGGGTGCCGGGAAATGTCTTCGGCACCGTCGTCGACGGCCTCGAGGAGATGGCGCAGGCCTGCCAGGACGTCTGGATGAACGGCGCCACCGACGAGACCCTCACCTTCGCGCGCTCGCACGAGGACGCGCGGTAGCCGACGGCCCAGCCGTACGGATCAGCCGTACGGATCAGCCGTACGGACCGGGTATCGATCCGGTGTTCGAGGACGCCGTCGATAGGGTTTGGGCATGTCGTGGTCGCAGAGCAACACCCATCACTGGGACGACTGGTCGCTCGCCGACCTCGTCGCGGCCAAGCAGGGGCAGCGGGTGAGCCTCGTGGTGCCCGCGCGCAACGAGGCAGCGACTGTCGGAGGCCTGGTCGACAAGCTGCGTACCAGCCTGATGGAGACCTCGGATCTGGTCGACGAGCTCGTCGTCATCGACTCGGACTCCTCCGACGACACCGCGCGGATAGCCGCCGACGCCGGAGCCGACGTCTACGCCTCGGCGGCGATCCGGCCCGAGCTCGGCTCCTACCCCGGCAAGGGCGAGGCGATGTGGAAGTCGCAGTTCGTGACCACCGGCGAGCTGATCGTCTTCATGGACGCCGACCTGACCGACTGGGACACCCATTTCGTACGCGGCCTGGTCGGCCCCCTTGTCAACAATCCGACGATCGAGCTGGTCAAGGGCTTCTACCGGCGCCCGGGGGAGCACGGTCTCGACGGCGGCCGGGTCACCGAGCTCGTCGCCCGACCGCTGCTGGCCCTCCACCGCACGCCGCTGCGCGACCTGATCCAGCCGCTTGCGGGGGAGTGGTCGATCCGGCGCTCGCTGTTCGAGCGGCTGTCGGTCCCGACCGGCTACGGCGTGGAGCTCGCCGCCCTCGTCGACACGCTGGACATGCGCGGGATGGACGCGATCGCCCAGGTCGACCTCGGCCGGCGTGACCACAGCCACCAGGACCTCTTCGACCTCGGCCTGATGGCGACCCAGATCGTGGGCATGATGTCGCGTCGCCTCGGCACCGGCCCGGCGGGCGACGACGTCGAGCTGCGGCAGTACATCCCGATCGACGGGTCGACCAAGGTCGTCGACCGGTCCGTGAGCCTTGTGGAGCGGCCGCCGCTGCGCGGCGGCTCGGACGATAGGGTCGCCTGATGCTGCGCCTGGGACGACATGCCTTCGGTGACGACGACGCGCTGATGATGGCGATCGTCAACCGCACCCCGGACTCGTTCTTCGACAAGGGAGCGACCTGGGCCGAGGACGCGGCCTTCGAGCGCGTACGCCTGGTGGCCTCCCAGGGCGCGGAGATCGTCGACATCGGCGGGATCAAGGCGGCTCCCGGAGCCGAGATCGGTGCCTCGGAGGAGAAGGCCCGCGTGGTGGACTTCGTCGCCCGCGTGCGCGAGGAGTTCCCGGCGCTGGTGATCTCGGTCGACACCTGGCGCGCCGAGGTCGGCGACGCGGCGTGCGCGGCCGGCGCCGACCTCCTCAACGACGCCTGGGGCGGGGCCGACCCGGAGCTGGTCGACGTGGCCGCGGCCCATGGCGCCGCGATCGTGTGCACCCACACCGGAGGCGTGACGCCACGGACACGGCCCTACCGGATCGAGTACGACGACGTGGTCCGTGCCGCGATCGACGACACCCTGGGCTACGCCCAGCGCGCCCTGGACGCCGGCGTCGCCAAGGAATCGATCGTGATCGACCCGGCCCACGACTTCGGGAAGAACACCTTCCACTCCCTCGAGATCACCCGCCGGCTCGGAGAGATGGTCGCGACCGGGTGGCCGGTGCTGGTCTCGCTCTCCAACAAGGACTTCGTGGGGGAGACGCTCGACCTGCCGGTCGGAGAGCGTCTCCTCGGCACCCTGGCCGCGACGACCGTCTGCGCGATGGCCGGCGCCCGGATCTACCGGGTCCACCAGGTGCCGGAGACCCGGCAGACCGTCGACATGGCCTGGACGATCGCCGGCCGGCGGCGTCCGAAGCGAGCGATCAGGGGGCTGCAGTGACTCGAGTGGCGCTGGTTCCGGGATGTCTGGCCCTGCTGCCGGAGCACGCCTCGCTCGACGACCCCGTCGACGAGCTTCGCTCCGCCTGCCTGGCCGCCGTGGCCTGGCTGGGTGAGGACGTACGCGTCATCGCCGGTGCGCAGGGAGCCCGGGTGGCCGCCTCGCTGCTGGCCGAGGTCGGCACCGCTCCGGTGACCAGCGGCGAGGCGGCCTACCTCATCGTCGGCAACGGCTCGGCCCGCCGCACCGAGAAGGCGCCGGGTCACCTCGACCCACGTGCCGCCGAGTTCGACGAGGCGCTGGGCAGATCCCTGGAGAAGCCCGACCCCGATGCCCTCCGTGCGCTCGATCTCGGGCTCGCTGGTGAGTTGTGGGCCGACGTCGGCCCGATCGTGGAGGCGGCCGACCTGCTGAGCCGGGTGGCGACGGTCGCGGTCGACTACGACGACGACCCCTACGGCGTGCGTTACTGGGTGGCTCGCTGGGAGTGAGGGGCGGGGTAGTCCGGTAGCGAACTGCCCATTTACTGGCGGATAATAGGCAGTTCGCTACCGGACTACCCCGGGTCCGCTGAGCAGGTCGGCGAGTCCGGCCGCGTAGACCTTCGGGGTGACGTCTCCCAGCATGATCCGCTGCAGGATGAAGCCGGGCAGCAGGCCGGTGAGGACCATCGCGATCCGCTCGGGGTCCGCGTCGCTGCGGACGAGGCCGGAGTCGATGGCGCTCTCCGCGTAGGTCCGCCACGAGGCGCGGATGCGGCGGGCCTCCGGTGCCATGACCGCGTGGATCTCCGGGTCGCGGGCGGCCTCGGCCCAGGTCTGCATGGCGATCCGGGGGAGGTCGACACCGAGGTGTTCGGCGAGGTCGAGGAGGTGCTGGGTGGCCGCCTCGATCGCCTGCTCGGGCGGGGGAGCGGTCTGGTCCGAGCCCTTCTCGGGGATGAGCCGCTGGATCGCGGCGGAGATGCCGGTCAGGCCCGACTCGGCGATCGCCCGGATGATGTCGTTCTTGCCGCGGAAGTAGGTGTAGACCGAGCCGGCGGAGAGGCCGGACTCCTCGACGACCGCTGCCATCGTGGTCTTGTGGAAGCCGTCGCGCTCCACGCAGCGGAGCATGGCCGCGATGATCTGCTGGCGTTTCTCGGCGCGGTGCTCGTCGCTGATCTTCGGCATTCCCGAAGCATACCTCAAAAGAAAACGAATATTCATTCTTGATAAATCCCGGAGGAAGGAGGAGTCTTCTCTCAAAGAGAATGAACATTCGTTTTTCAAGAAGGAACCGACATGTCCAAGTCAGTGAAAGCCGTGATCGGGGTCAGCCTCGGTCTGGTCACCCTGCTCACCCTGCTCATCACCGCATTCGCCTGGCCCTCCAGCGAGATCGAGCCACGCGCCCTGCCGTTGGCCGTCGCCGGCCCGGAGCAGGCAGTCGCCCAGATCGAGACCCAGCTCGCCGCCACCGCGGGGGAGGACGCCTTCGAGATCACCGCCGTCGCCGACCGGGACGCGGCGGTCGAGGCGATCGAGGACCGTGATGTGTACGGCGCGATCGTCGTCGGCCCCGAGGGCCAGGAGGTGCTGACCGCGTCTGCCGCCAGCGCCAACGTCGCCCAGCAGCTCACCGCGATGGCAACGGCGATGGGCGCCGAGACCGGCACCGCGCCGACGGTGACCGACGTCGTGGCCGCCCCCGAGGACGACCCCCGCGGACTGGTCTTCGGCACCGCGGCGCTGCCGCTCGCGCTCGGCGGCATCATGGCCGGCGCGATCACCTCGCTGGCGCTCAAGCGCACCCGTGACCGCGTAGCCGCCGCGTTCCTGATCGCGATCGGAGGCGGCCTGGCGATGACCGGAGTCATCCAGGGCTGGCTCGGCGCGCTCGAGGGCAACTACCTCGTCAACGCGGGCGTCGTCGCGCTCGGCATCCTCGCGGTCGCGCTCCCGATCATCGGCCTGCGCCACTTCATCGGCATGGCCGGCGTCGGGATCATCGCCCTGCTGGTCATGCTGGTCGGCAACCCGCTCTCCGGCATCTCCTCGGCCCCGGAGATGATCCCGCTCGGCTGGCTCGGCCAGCTCCTGCCCCCGGGGGCGACCGGATCGGCGCTTCGTGGCCTGTCCTTCTTCGACGGCGCCGGCACCACGACCCCGCTGATCGTGCTCGCCTGCTGGGCCGGTGCCGGTCTGCTCCTGACGCTGCTCCCGCACCGTGAGAAGGCCGACTCCGAGGTCGAGCACAAGGCGGGTGACCTCGAGCCCGTCGCACGGTAGAACTGTGGGGATGAGTCATTCCTCGCACGAGCCGGTCGGCGAGTGGTGGCGCGGCCAGGTGGCCGCGCTCCACCGTTGGGGCCGGCTCGTGCTGCGTGACGAGGACGGCTCGGTCCACCAGATGCGAGTGACCGTACGCAGGCTGCGCAGCGTCCTGGCGACCTACCGCCCGCTTCTCGACTCCTCGCGGACCGAGCCGCTCCGGGAGGAGCTGGCGTGGCTGGGCGCCCTGCTGGGAGACGTACGCGACGCAGAGGTGCTCCGCAGACGACTCCGCCGCTGGGCGGCCGAGCACGGTCCGGGCCCGTCGGGTGTCGACGCGCTCCGCGCCACGCTCGCGGAGCGCCAGGCCGAGGCGCGTGCCCGGCTGCTGCCGGAGCTGGAGGGTGAGCGCTACCGCGCCCTGACCGCCGCTCTCGCCGCCACCGACGATCTCCCCTGGTCAGGAGGTGAGCCGGGCAAGAAGGCGCTGCGCAAGCGGGTCCGCCGCGACTGGCGACGGCTGGCGGCTGCGGTCGCCACCGCCGAGCAGGCTGGTGCTCCCGACGAGCGTCGCCGCCGGCTCCACGAGGTCCGCAAGAAGGCCAAGCGCACCCGCTACGCGGCCGAGTCGCTGCGAGAGATCTTCGGCAACGACGCCGAGCGTCTCGCGGCAGCCGCGAAGTCGATCCAGACGACCCTCGGCGACCTCAACGACGCCGCCGTCATGATCCGGACGGTCGATGAGATCCCGGCCCGCGACGAGGCGCTCGGCATGCTCCGTGAAGCCGAGGAAGCCACGGCTTCAGACGCCGAGGAGCGGTTCGCCTCCGTGTGGAAGAAGACGAACCGCTCGAAGGTCCACGGCTGGCTGGGCCCCTGAGTCAGCCGATCGGGCCCTGTCCGACCGGAAAGTCGAAGTAGGTGTCCGGGTAGGGCTCCTCGATCAGCGAGTAGTGCCACCACTCGTTCTCGTAGCGGCTGAACCCGCACGACTCCATCACCGAGCACAGGTGCGACCGGTTGCGCGCCGCGACCTCGGAGACCCCGGCCGCGCCGTGGTGGGAGATCTCGTCCATGAGGTCGTGGTCGCCACCCATGTCCAGCAGTTCCCCCGAGGCCAGGGAGAAGAGGGTCAGATCCACGGTGCTGCCGCGGCTGTGGCCGGACTTGGTCGCGACGTACCCCTTCTCGAACATCTCCGGGCGGGTGATCGCGGGATAGTGCACGCGCTTGCGCCCGTCGTCGTCCGGCGCGGGCTCCTCGGCCCAGCGGAGGAACGCGTCGACGGCGCGCTGGGGGCGGTAGCCGTCCCACAGCAGGATGCCGAACCCGAGGGCGGCGGCCTTGTCCCGCGCCTCGGCGAGCGCGGCGCACAGCTCGCGGGTCCCGACGATGCGGTTGACCAGATAGCCGTCGACCGGCTTGCCGGTGAAGTTGTCCCAGGTGGCGTACTTGGCATCCCAGCGGATGCCCGGCGCCAGCTCGTCGACGAAGCCGAAGCCGTCCCTCATCGCGGGGACTCTTCGAGCGCGAGCGTGACCGCGCGGTCGAGGAACTCGGTCATCGAGATCCCGGCCGCGGCCATCATCCGCGGGTAGCGGCTGTAGGAGGTGAGCCCGGGCAGGGTGTTGACCTCGTTGAGCACCACGGTGCCGTCGGCCTGGAGGAACATGTCGACGCGAGCCAGACCGCGGCAGCCCAGTGCGCGGTAGACCCGCTGCGCCTCGGTCTTGACCAGCTCCTGCGCCTCGGCCGGGATGTCGGCGGGCACGATGAAGGTCGCGTTCTCCGAGCCGGTCTCGGGGGCGTCCTCCTGGTGGATCTTGAAGAAACCGTGCGAGAGCGCGACGTGGTCGACCTCGCCGGTGACCAGCTCGGCACCGTTACCGAGGATCGCGCAGCCGATCTCCTCGGCGACGACCCCCTCCTCGACGAGCACCTTGTCGTCGTACTGCCGCGCCGTCGCCACCGCCTCTGCCAGCTCCGCGGCCGAGGTCACCTTGCTGACACCGAACGAGGACCCGGAGCGGGCCGGCTTCACGAAGACCGGATAGGGGAGTACGTCGGGGTCGACCGACTCGCCGGGGCCGAGGATCCAGAAGTTCGGCGTCGGGATCCCGGCCTCGCCGACGACCGTGTAGGCCAGCGACTTGTCCATGCACAGCGCCGAGCTCTGCACGTCGCAGCCGACGTACGGGATCCCGGAGAGCTCCAGAAGCCCCTGGATCGCGCCGTCCTCGCCGAGCTTGCCGTGCAGGACCGGGAGCACGACGTCGAGCCGGATCGTCTCGTAGCTGCCTCCCTCGTTGCCCTCGTCGAGGACGAGCAGCCCATGGACGCTGCGGTCGGGGGAGAGCACGACCGGGCGGTGCGCACCGTCCTCCCAGCTCGCCTCGGGGCCGTCGCACAGGCGCCAGTCACCGCTCTTGGTGATGCCGATCCAGTAGGCCTCGTACTTGTCGGCGTCGAGGTTCTTGGCGACCTCCTGTGCCGACTTCACCGAGACGGGGTGCTCCTCGAAGACGCCACCGAAGATGATGCCGACCTTGAGCTCAGACATGCGGAAACCTGCTTTCGAATTCGCGACAGTTCATGATGGAGTTCTCGACCGTGTCCATGAGGGCATGGTCGGTGAAGTAGGCGATATGTGGGCTGACCAGCACATTCGGCATCTCCTGGAGCCGTTCCAGCCAGCGGTTGGGGAGCTCGCGTCCCCGGAGGTCGGCATAGAAGATGCCCTCCTCACCCTCGATGACGTCCAGCGCCGCACCGCCAAGCCGGCCCTCCTCGAGCGCGCTGATGAGCGCCGGCGTCTCGACGAGCGCGCCGCGACCGGTGTTGACGACGTACGCACCGGGGCGCATCCGGTCGATGCGCCGCCGGTCGAGGAGATGGTGCGACTCCTGGCTGAGCGGCGCGTGCAGCGTGACGATGTCGCTGCGCTCGACCAGCGTGTCCAGATCGACGTGCTCCGCCCCCTCGGCCGCCGGGCGGGGCCGGATGTCGTAGGCGAGTACGTCGCAGCCGAAGCCCCGCAGCCGGTCGATGACCGCAGCGCCGATCCGTCCGGTCCCGACCACGCCGACGGTCAGGTCGCGCAGTTCGCGGCCACGCGTGGCCGCCGGACGGTAGTCGTGGGCATCCGTGCGCCGGATCGTCGACTTCGCCCGGCGCAGCGACATCAGCATCAGCATCAAGGTGTAGTCGGCCACGGAGTCGGGTGAATAGGAGACGTTTCCGACCGTTATCCCGATGCTTGTCGCGAAGTCGACGTCGATGTGGTTGAAACCGACGCTTCGCGTCGAGATATAGCGGACACCACTTCTCTGCAGAGCGAGAAGCGTCTCGTTCGATATCGGCGACTTATGGCTGACGCTGATGCACCGGTCTCCGGCCGCGAGGGCGGCGTTCTCCTCGGAGACGGGCTCGGCCGTGGTCCTCAGCGAGACCCCGAGAGCGGGCGCCAAGGAGTCGAAAATGCGGCTCTCATCAGGGGCGCAGCCGTAGACCGTGATCCCGGTGGTCGGCGAGATCGCGGTCTGCTCCATCGGCTCGGTCGGTGCCGTCAGGGAAGGCTCGTGGTAGATCATCTCGGCCAGCAAACCCCAGAAGCGGTTGCGGTCCCGTATGGAATTTCCGATATGCCGACGATAGGTGGCTGCGTTGAATCGCTTGGCCGTTTCGGGCAGAGTTATCGTCCGCATATCGATTAGCGGATACACGCCGGCAACGTGGGATTTCGAAGACTGAGGGGATGATTCCCCTCAGCTTGGACGAAATCGCCTCGTTGGTCGGCGGGAAGGTCGTCGGCGACGGCTCGGTGACCGTGAACGCCCCTGCCGTGATCGACGGCCGTGAGGCCGACCCGGGCGGCCTCTTCGTCGCGTTCGCGGGCGAGCACACCGACGGCCACGAGTACGCACCCCAGGCGGCCGAGGCCGGTGCCGTCGCCGTGCTCGGCTCTCGCCCGACCGCGCTCCCGACCGTCGTCGTCGACGACGCGCGGGCCGCGCTGCAGCGGCTGGCCGCCCATGTCGTCGCGCTGCTGCGCGACGACATGACCGTAGTCGCGGTCACCGGCTCCCAGGGCAAGACCAGCACCAAGGACATGATCGCCGCGGTGCTGGCGAGCGCGGCACCGACCGTCGCGACCTCCGGCTCGTTCAACAACGAGCTCGGCGTACCGCTCACGATGCTGCGCGCCGAGGCCACCACCAGATTCCTGGTCCTGGAGATGGGCGCCCGCCACATCGGCGACATCGCCGAGCTGACCGGTCTGGTCGCGCCGGACGTCGCCGTGGTGACCAACGTCGGCCAGGCCCACCTGGGTGAGTTCGGGTCGCGCGAGGCCATCGCCGTGGCCAAGAGCGAGCTCGTGCGGGGCCTGGCACCGGGCGGCTCGGCGGTGCTCCATGCCGACGACCAGAGGGTGCTCGCGATGGGCGAGCTCACCGACGGTCCGGTGCTGGCCTTCGGTGCCGGCGAGCGGGCGAGCGTACGCGTGCGCGACCTCGCCCTGGACCGGCTCGGCCGGCCCACGTTCACCCTGCAGCACGACGAGGAGAAGGCCGTCGTCGCGCTCCCGTTCGTCGGTGCCCACTGGACGCTCAACGCCGCGGCCGCGGCAGCGGCCGGCCTGGCCGCCGGGGTTCCGCTGGAGCAGGCCGCGACCGCGCTGAACACCGCCTCGATCTCGAAGTGGCGCATGGAGCTGCGCGCCCTGTCCAACGGCGCGACCCTGCTCAACGACTCCTACAACGCCAACCCCGAGTCGACCCGCGCCGGTCTGGACGCGCTCGCCTCGATCGAGGCCGGACGCCGCATCGCCGTGCTCGGCGAGATGCTCGAGCTCGGCGAGACGAGCCGCGCCGCGCACCACGAGATCGGGACGTACGCCGCCGCCCGGGCCGACCTGGTCATCACCGTCGGCGAGGCCGCTGCTGTCATCGCGGACGGCGCGGGACAGCGGGCCGTGGCCCTGCCCGACAACGCCGCCGCGATCGAGTGGCTCCGCAGCCACCTCGCTCCCGGCGACGTCGTGCTCGTCAAGGCCTCACGCGGAGCCCGCCTCGACCAGGTCGCGGGGGCGCTCGGCTGAGATCTGGCGGCGACGGCGCCACCAGGGCCACGACAGGACCGCGGCCACGGTGGCGCCACCGGCGTTGAGGATCACGTCATCGACCGAGGAGACCCGGCCGATCGGCAGCAGGTGCTGCAGGACCTCGATCGACACCGAGGCGGCGGTCGCCAGCACCAGTACCCGCCACACCGAGCGCAGGGCCGGGAAGCGGATGGGGCCGAAGAAGCCCAGCGCGGCGAAGATCAGCAGGTTGCCGTACAGCCCGATGGGGCCCATCGTCGACATGTCTTCGAAGGGCACCAGACTCACGTTGCCCGACAGGATGCCGTTGTTTCCGGGCAACAGGGTCAGCAGCACACCCGGCACGGTGCCGTAGACGATGGCGACCTCCGCCAACGAGTGGCGCCAGGCCCTGCGCCATGCGACCCCGAAGATCCGGCGCAGCGCCGCCAGCACCGGGACTGCCAGCACAGCGACCGGAAACGCCAGCATCGTCAGCAGGACGACGCCCGTCTCGGTCAGCGTGCCCGATTCGTTCACGATCATCCGTTTCCCCATTCCTTCGTGGTGTGGAACGTAGCCGCCGGAGCCGGCCGTTCCGTGAGTACGCGCTGTGCTCGCGCTGTGTCAGCGTCCGCGCCGCGTCATGTAGAGGTCGAACGCCCGGTAGAGGATCGGTCGCAGCGGCAGGTCCCACTCGCCCACGTACCGGACCGCCTGCCCGCCGGTGCCGACCTTGAACTGGATCAGCCCGACGTGCGGGTCGTCGGCGGACAGGGTCGGGGTGATGCCGCGCAGGTCGTAGACGTCGCACCCGGCGGCCAGCGAGTCGCGGATCATCGCCCATTGGAGAGCGTTGGAGCCGCGTACGTCCCGCTTCTCGGTCGAGGAGGCGCCGTAGACGTACCAGGCGTGGGTGCCGACACGGACATAGATCGTCGCGGCCACGAGGTCGCCGTCGTGGCGGGCGAGGTAGAGGGTGATCCGTCCCGGGTCCTCGGCGGACAGCGCGGCGAACATCTTGTCGAAGTAGGCCAAGGGCCGTGGCGTGAAGTGGTCGCGTTCGGCGGTGTGGACGTAGAGGTCGTGGAACGCCTTCAGGTCCTCGCCGCCGGCGGAGGTGGTGACCTCGACGCCGGCCTTGGCGGCCCTCTTGATGTTGCGCCGCCAGAGCTGGTTCATCCCGGCGAGCACGTCGTCCTCGGACCGGGCGGTCCCGTCCGGGTGCCGCAGCGGGATCTCGTAGGTGAACTGCGGCTGTCCCGCCCCGAACCCGTCCTCGGGGTTCTGCGGGATCCAGCCGGACTCGCGCAGGAAGCGGGTCACCTCGGTGCCGACCGGATCGGGCTGCCCCGGGAGGTCGGTGAGCCGCAGGACGTCGGGGTCGGCGACGCCCTCCTTGACCTGGGCCGCGTCCCAGGTGTGGGTGGGCACCGGTGGAGCGACCCGGATCGCGAACGCGCCCTGCGAGCGCAGGTAGGAGACCAGCGGCGGGAACCAGACGGTGAGCGCACCGGCCCAGTCGATGTCGGGGCCCCACGGCAGGTAGGCCAGCGTGTAGCCCAGCCGCGGGACCGGCCGGTGCAGTACCAGCCCGGTCCCGGCGAGCCGGCCGCCGGCGTACCAACCCAGCGACTCGCTGCGCCACTCGGTCTTCACCTCGGCCCAGGCCGGGGTCTGCAGGAAGCTGACCGATCGCTGCGACCGGACGTGGTCGAGGTGCTCGGCGGGGCTGATCGGTCGGACAGTGAAGGTCACCGTGCCAGTCAACCCGCGCCGATGTCGTCAGGGCGTATGGCCTTTCGGATACGTCGGCGATATGTCGACGACGCCTAGGATCAGGGCATGCGGGTGCTGGTGGTCGAGGACGAGCCGTTGATGGCTGGAGCGATCCGGGACGGGTTGCGGCTGGAGGCGATCGCCGCCGACATCGCCGGCGACGGCGACACGGCATTGGAGCTGTTGAGCATCAACGCCTATGACATCGCCGTGCTCGACCGCGACATCCCGGGGCCCTCGGGGGACGAGGTCGCCAAGCGCATCGTCGCCTCTGGTACCGGGATGCCGATCCTGATGCTCACCGCGGCCGATCGCCTCGATGACAAGGCCTCCGGGTTCGAGCTCGGCGCCGACGACTACCTGACCAAGCCGTTCGAGCTGCGTGAGCTGGTGCTGCGGCTGCGGGCTCTCGACCGGCGGCGCGCCCACAACCGGCCCCCGGTGCGGGAGATCGCCGGCCTGCGGGTCGACCCGTTCCGGCGCGAGGTCTACCGCGAGGGCCGCTACGTGGCGCTGACCCGCAAGCAGTTCGCGGTGCTCGAGGTGCTCGCCGCCGCCGAGGGCGGCGTGGTCAGCGCCGAGGAGCTGCTGGAGCGGGCCTGGGACGAGAACGCCGACCCCTTCACCAATGCCGTACGCATCACCGTCTCCGCCCTGCGCAAACGCCTGGGCGAGCCCGCGATCATCGCCACCGTGCCGGGCGTCGGATACCGGATCGATGTCGATTCCTAGACGTCCCGGGATGAGTGTCCGGCTCAAGCTGACGCTCAGCTATGCCGGGGTCATCGTGGTCACGGGGGTGCTGCTGCTCGCCGTCGTGTGGGTCTTCCTGCTGCGCTACGTCCCCGACGGGGTGTGGATGGAGTGGCCGCAGCAGCCGGGGCGGCCGAGTGCGCCCTTCGTCCCGAACCGCTCGGACCTGGAGCGTGCCTTCGTCCCACGGGCGGCCACGATGATGGGGTTCCTCCTCGTGTTCGGCCTGGTGGGAGGCTGGATCCTCGCCGGCCGGATGCTGGCGCCGCTGACGAAGATCACCGAGGCCACACGTACGGCCGCGGACGGGTCGCTCTCGCACCGGATCGAGCTCGCGGGCCCCGGGGACGAGTTCCGTGAGCTCGCCGACGGCTTCGACGACATGCTGACGAAGCTCGAGTCGCAGGTCGCCGAGCAGCAGCGGTTCGCGGCCAACGCGTCCCACGAGCTGCGCACCCCGCTCGCCATCACGCAGACGCTCCTCGACGTCGCGAGCAAGGACCCGAACCGCGATGTCGACCAGCTCCTCGACCGGCTGCGCCTGATCAACTCCCGGGCGATCGACCTCACCGAGGCGCTCCTCGTGCTCAGCCGCGCCGACCAGCGCTCCTTCGTCCGGGAGCCGGTCGACCTGTCGCTGGTCGCCGAGGAGGCGGTCGAGGCACTCCTGCCGCTGGCCGAGCAGCGTGGCGTGCGGATCGAGACCTCCGGCGATCAGGCGTCGGTCAACGGCTCGCCCGCCCTGCTGCTGCAGGTCGCGACCAACCTGATCCACAACGCGATCGTCCACAACCTGCCCGAGGACGGGTCGGTGTCGGTCACCATCGCCGCCAACGAGCGCAGCGTGGTCCTCGCCGTCGCCAACACCGGCGAGGTGCTCTCCCGCGAGCTGGTCGCCACGCTCACCGAGCCGTTCCAACGAGGCACCCAGCGCATCCACGGTGACCAGGCCGGTGTCGGCCTCGGCCTGGCGATCGTCAAGAGCATCACCCGCGCCCACGACGGCAACCTCGCCGTCCTGGCCCGCCCCAGCGGCGGGTTACGCGTCTCGGTCGAGCTGCCCCGCGCCTCCTGACCCTCGCTCAGCCGAGCAAGGCGGCCACGCCGGCGAGCGCGTCGCGGCGGACGCGGTAGTAGACCCAGGTCCCGCGCTTGTCGCGGTCGAGCAGACCGGCGCCGTGGAGCACCTTGAGGTGGTGGCTGATCGTCGGCTGGGAGAGCTCGAAGGCGTCGTTGAGATCGCACACGCAGGCCTCGCCGTCCTGGTGGGCAGCGACGAGCGAGAGCAGCCGGAGGCGTACGGGATCGGCGAGCGCCTTGAGCATCGGGGCCGCGGACGCGGCCTGGTCGGCGGTGAGGGGCTGCTTGGTCAGCGGCGGGCAGCAGGGCGCCTCGCCGACGGGGGTGAGCTCCAGGACCGCCTCGGATTTCGACATGTATCTATATTGACGGATATCGATGCGAGTGGCAATCTGCAGATATAGACATTCGTCTATGTAAAGCCTGAGGAGGCACCCGATGTCACGTATCCAGCTCGCCCTCAACGTCGACGACCTCGAGGAGTCGATCGCCTTCTACACCAAGCTCTTCGCCACCGAGCCGGCGAAGATCCGTCCCGGCTATGCGAACTTCGCCGTCGCCGAGCCGCCGCTCAAGCTCGTCCTGATGGAGAACCCGGGCAAGGGCGGCTCGCTCAACCACCTCGGGGTCGAGGTCTCCGACACCGACACCGTCGACGCCGAGCAGACCCGGCTCGCCGAAGCCGGCTTCGCCTCGATCGACGAGCGCGGCACCGAGTGCTGCTACGCCAAGCAGGACAAGTTCTGGGTCGAGGGGACCCCGAACGGGGAGCGCTGGGAGGTCTACACCGTCCTCGGCGACGCCCCGGTGATGTGCGACAGCACCGGGGCATCGCCCTGTTGCGCCTAGAACGGGTCAGTCGACCGGGGCGTCGACGACCGGGGTGCCGTGGGTGTGGAAGGACGAGATCGTCCTCAGTCCCCATGCCTGGCCCTTGGCCCGCTCGGCCTCGGTCCAGGTGATCAGCGGCCAGTCGGGGGCGAGCACCAGTCGGGTCAGCGGGTTGCACAGCTCGATCCGGTTGCCGCCGGGCTCGTAGACGTACAGGAAGAACGTCTGCTGGATCGCGTGCTTGTGCGGCCCGGTCTCGATGAACACGCCGGTGTCCAGGGCGAGGTCGGCGGCCCGCAGGATGTCCTCGCGGGTGTCGGTGGCGAAGGCCAGGTGATGCAGCCGGCCGGTCGAGCCGGTCCAGTCCTCGGTGTAGACGAGGTCGTACGACTTCTGGGTGAAGGTCGACCAGCGGGCACCGATGTGGCCGTCGTCGAGCCGGATCTGCTCGGTGGGGCGGGCACCGAGGGCGTCGATCACGAAGCCGGTGGTCGTCTCGACCTCGCGGGCCAGGTAGTTGATGTGGTCCAGGCGCCGCACCGCGACGCCGTGGCCGGGCTTGGCCTGGGGCTGGTTCTTCAGGCCCGGGCGGAGCTCGTCCGGCGCCTCCCAGTACTCGGTCTCGTGGTAGAGCGCGAACTCGTGCCCGTCGGGGTCCTGGGTCACCCACAGCGGCCCGATGCCCGGCTCGTCGTTCGTCCACTCGCCGATCGCGCCGGTCGCCTCGACCGCGGCGATCCGGCGCTCGAGCGCCTCGGGGGAGGAGCAGCGCAGCGCCGTACGTCCGATGCCGGGTGTGTCCCGCCGGGTGACCACGATGCTGTGGTGCTCGTAGTCGTCCCAGGTGCGCAGGTAGGTGTGGTCGCCCTCCTGGGCCGAGACGGTCAGGCCGAGGAAGTCGGTGAAGAATCCGACGGTCTCGGCCGGCGTCGGGGTGAAGAGCTGCGCGTGGCCGATGTGCGCCACGTCGCCCAGCGGTGGGCGGGTGGGGGTGTCGGCGACCATCTGCTTGAGCGAGGTCAGGTTCTCCGGAACAGGGTTGGGCATGATCGGTCCTTCCGTCAGCGCACCGGGACGGCGCCGGCCTCGGCGGCCAGGCGGGCCTTGCGGGTCGCCGGGCCGAAGATCGCCAGGGCGAGCGCCCCGACCACCCAGGTGCCGGCGATGAAGTAGAAGACGGCCTGGTAGCCCAGCCCGCTGTAGAGGCCGGCGATGATCAGCGGGCCGGCGGCGTTGGAGAGCCGGCCGAGACCGTAGGAGAGCGAGGTGCCGAGCGAGCGGCCCCTGGTGTCGTAGAGCTCGGGGGAGTAGGCGTAGGCCAGCGCGGTGTAGCCACGCTCGAACAGGTTCACCAGGAACCCGAAGGCGACGATCAGCAGCGGCGTGAAGGTCAGCCCGTAGAGCAGACCGGAACCGGCGATGATCAGGCCGAAGACGACCAGGCACCACTTGCGCTCGTAGCGGTCGGTGACCAGCGAGGCCAGGAAGGAGCCGAGCGGGGCGCCGATGGTGGTCAGTGCGACGTAGAAGATCGAGTCCTCGACGCTGACGCCCTCGGCCGCGAGCAGGGTGGGCGCCCAGGACGAGAAGCCGAAGAAGCCGATCGTCTGAGAGATCCACAGCACCGAGAGCAGGATCGTCGGGTAGAGGAACCGCTTGTCCTTCAGCATCGCCAGCCCGGCCCTGGTGACGGGCCCACCCTCGACCGGTGCCAGCGCCGCGGGGAGCGGGCCGTGCTCGGCGGCCGCGTCGCGCTCCAGGCCGACCAGGATCTCCTCGGCCTCCGCATGGCGACCGCGCGACTCCAGCCACTGCGGCGACTCCACCAGACGGCGTACGAAGAAGAGGAAGAGCACACCGAAGGCACCCCAGAGGAAGACCAGGCGCCAGGTCCAGTCGGCGATCGGCACGACCGCGGAGGCGATCAGGTTGGTCGCGGGCGTGCCGCAGATGCCGATCATGATGACGTACGCCTGGAACTTGCCGCGCTTGGCGCGCGGGAAGAGCTCGTTCATGTAGACCACGGCCACCACGGTCATCGCGGAGAGCCCGGCGCTGGTCATCACCCGGAACGCGCCCATCGAGACGATGTCCCAGGCGAAGACGCTGGCGAAGGACCAGACCGAGAACCAGATGGTGGTCGCCACGAGCGTACGTTTCCGGCCGAGCCGGTCGGCCAGGCCGCCGGCCACCACGGACCCTAGGAACATGCCGACGAACGAGAGCGAGGTGACGTACGCGATGTGGTTGATCGTCACGCCCCACTGCTCGCGCATCACCGGAGCCGTCGTGGCGAAGGTGTTGATGTCGGCGAACTCGAAGAAGTAGGCGAACGCGAGCGCGACGGTGGCGAGCTTGTGGAACCTGGAGATGGGCAGCCGGTCGAGCCGGTTGGCTGCGTTGGTGGGGGTGAGGTCAGGCACTGTGCTCTCCTTCGGGCCAGTACAGGCGCATGGGGTTGTCCACGAGCAGCGCCTGCTGCAGCTCGGGGGTGGGGGCGATGTGCGGGATGTGGTCGACCAGCAGCCCGTCGTCGGGCATGTGGTCCTTCAGGTTGGGGTGGGGCCAGTCGGTGCCCCACAGCACGCGGTCGGGGAAGCGCTCGACGACCTTGCGGGCGAACGGGACGACGTCTGCATAGGCGTGTCGTTGCCCGTCGAGGGCTGCGGGGCCGGTCACCGTGAGGCGCTCGGGGCAGGAGACCTTGACCCACACGTCGTTGGCCGCGACGAAGTCGAGGAACTCCGCGAACTCGGGTCCGTCGGGGTCCTTGGTCACGTCGGGACGGCCCATGTGGTCGACGACCAGCGGCACCGGGAGACCGGCGAAGAAGTCCTTCAGGTCCGGCAGGTCGGCGGCCTCGAAGTAGATGACGACGTGCCAGCCTCGCGGGGCGATCCGGGCCGCGATCGTCTCCAGCGTCTTGGTCGGGGTGACGTCGACGAGGCGCTTGACGAAGTTGAAACGTACGCCGCGCACGCCCGCTTCGTGGAGCCGGTCCAGCTCCTCGTCGGTGATGTCGGCGCGGACCGTCGCCACCCCGCGGGCTCGTCCAGCGGAGTGTGCGAGCGCGTCGACGAGGGCGCTGTCGTCGGCGCCGTGGCAGGTCGCCTGGACGAGGACGTTGCGGGCCAGGCCGAGGTGGTCGCGGAGCGCGAAGAGCTGGTCCTTGGAGGCGTCGACCGGGGTGTACTTGCGCTCCGGCGCGAACGGGAACTCGTCGGCCGGGCCGAAGACATGACAGTGCGCGTCGACCGCGCCCTCGGGGAGGGTGAAGGTGGGCTCGGTGGGTCCTTCGAACCAGTGCAGCCAGCCGGGGGTGACCATCGATCAGTCCTTGTAGGTGAGGCCGAGCTCGGCGAGCTTCGGGCGCATGTCGTAGATGTCGAGGCCGAGCTCTCCGGCCTGGAAGCGGGTGCGTTTGCCGGCCTCGGCGTCCTCGCGGCGGCCGGCGGCTTCGGCGACCTCGGCGGCGAGGGCGGCCGGCACGACGACCACGCCGTCGGCATCGGCGACGACGACGTCTCCGGGGTTGACCAGCGCGTTCGCGACGACGACCGGGACGTTGACCGAGCCGAGGGTCGCCTTGACGGTGCCCTTCGCGTTGATCGCGCGGGAGAAGACCGGGAAGTCCATCTCGCGCAGCTCGTCGACGTCGCGGCAGCCGCCGTCGATGACCAGCCCGCGGGCGCCGCGGCTGCGGAGCGAGGTGGCCAGCAGCTCGCCGAAGAAGCCGTCCTCGGACTCGGTCACGCAGCCGGCCACGACGACATCGCCCTCCTGGACCTGCTCGGCGGCGACGTGCAGCATCCAGTTGTCACCGGGCTGGAGCAGTACGGTCACGGCCGTGCCGCACAGCCTCGCGCCCTCATAGACCGGTCGGATGTACGGCCGCAGCAGCCCGAGCCGTCCCATCGCCTCGTGGATGGTGGCGACGCCGAACTGCGCCAGGGCGTCGACCGCCGCGCGGTCGGCGCGCTTGATGTTGGTGTGAACTACTCCGAGCTCGTGCACGGTGTTGATCTCCTTGCTGGGTTCGCGCGGTGTAACACGCTGTTCGTAGGACTATCCGGTCGTTCAGATAGGGCGAGTAGTCCTACGAACGACGTGTTACAGGGGAGGCGTCAGCGGCCCTGGTCGGCGAGTCGCCGGTCCAAGAGCGGGTAGACGCGGCGGGCGTTGGTCTCGGTCAGGGCGGCCAGGTCGGCCTCGGGGAGGCCGTGATCGGCGGCGTACGTCTCGACGTAGCGGCGGGTGTCGTCGAAGTGGTGGCCGGTGTCCGGGTCGATGCCGCGGACGGCGCCGATCATCTCCGAGGCGAACAGGACGCTGCTGTGCGGGACGACGTCGAGGAGGAGGTCGATCCCCGGCTGGTGGTAGACGCAGGTGTCGAAGAAGACGTTCCGCATCAGGGTCTCCCGCGGATCCGGGCGGCCGAGAGCCTGGGCGAGACCGCGGAAGCGGCCCCAGTGGTAGGGGACCGCACCGCCGCCGTGCGGGATCACCAGGCGCAGGTCGCGGAAGTCGGCGAAGAGGTCGCCGGTCAGCAGCTGCATGAACGCGGTCGTGTCGGCGTTGAGGTAATGGGCGCCGGTGGTGTGGAAGGCCGGGTTGCAGCTGGTGGAGACGTGGATCATCGCCGGTACGTCGAGCTCGGAGAGCTTCTCCCAGATCGGGTACCAGGATCTGTCGGTCAGGGGCGGCGCCGTCCAGTGGCCGCCGGACGGGTCGGGGTTGACGTTGACCGCGACGGCACCGAGCTCGGTGACGGCGCGCTCGATCTCGGCGACCGTCGTGGCCGGGTCGACACCGGGCGACTGCGGGAGCATGGCGCCCGCCGCGAACCGGTCCGGATAGAGATCGGCCACCCGGGCGCACAGGTCGTTGCAGATCCGTGCCCACGCCGTGGAGGTCTCCAGGTCGCCGATGTGATGGGCCATGAACGAGGCCCGCGGGGAGAAGACGGTCACGTCGATGCCGCGCTCGTCCATCTGGCGCAGCTGGTTGGCCTCGATGGTCTCGCGGATCTGGTCGTCCGAGATCCGCGGTCCGGCCGGGTCCGGGGTGGCGCTGGGGTCGGTCAGGGCCGCGACCTGCGCGTCGCGCCACTCGCCCAGCGGAGCCGGCGCGGTCGTGTAGTGGCCGTGGACGTCGATGATCATGCGGGGGTCTCCTGGGTCCAGAGGAAGCTCGGGACCATGGCCCGGCCGGCCATGATCAGCCGAGCCGTACGCAGCAGGGCGGATCGGGTCACGCGGGTCGGGTCGTCCGGGTCGAGCCCCAGCGTCACGCTGAACTCGCCGGTGGGGTGCTCGACGCTGAGCGTCGTCTCGTCGCCGGTGATCTCCGGCAGTTCCGCGAGGTCATGGGCCACGGAGCCAGGCAGCACAGCCGCGGTCGCGGCGGTGACGGCGGCCAGGACGCCGATCGAGCGATGGGTGCGGTGGGGGATCAGGCTGCGGGTGCCGATCGCGCCGCCGTGCCTCGGGGCGGAGACGAGCGTCATCTTGGGATAGCTCTTCTCGGTGACGTCGCCCAGGCCCATCGCGTGGCCGGCGACGATCCGCAGCGCCTCGATCCGCGCCCGGAGCGCGTCGTCGGCGTCGATCTTCTCGGGGCTCTCGGCGCCGGTCGCGCCGAGGTCTCGGGCGTCGACGACCACCAGCGGCTGGCCGTTGTCGATCAGGGTGACGTCGATCGCGCCGAGGCCGGGGACGTCGAGGGTGTCGCGTACGTTGCCGGTCGGCAGCAGGCTCCCGGCCACCGAGCCGGCCGTGTCGAGGAACCCGATCCGCACCGGCGCCGCCGTGCCGGGGACGCCGTCGATGCGGGCCTCGCCGTCGTAGCGTACGAAGCGCTGCCCGTCCGGGCCGGCAGGCGTCTGCACGGTGATCTCGGCGACCGCGCCGGTGTTGCGGGTGAGGACTCGGGCCGTGGTGGTGTCGCTGTCGGGGATCACCATGCCGGTCTCGATCGCGAACGGCAGCACCGCGGCCAGCATGTTGCCGCAGTTGGGCGTCGTGTCGACCCGGTCCGAGTCGGGCTGCAGCTGGGCGAAGGTCCACTCCACATCGATGCCATCGCTCCCCGGCGCGACGATGCCCGCCTTGCTGGTCAGCGGGTGACCGCCACCTAGCCCGTCCACCTGGAGCGGGTCGGGCGAGCCCATCACCGCCAGCAGCACCGCGTCGCGCTGTGCGGTGTCGGCCGGCAGGTCGCGGGCGTCGAAGAACGGGCCGCGGGAGGTCCCGCCGCGCATGAGGAGACACCGCACGGGTGTCTGGGTTCGGGGGTGTGGGGCATGACGCACGTCACAGACGATAGATCATCAACAAGATTGTTAGCAATCTCGTCGACAAAAGTCTCAGCGGGTGGTCAGCGCGGCGTGGCTCCCGTGCGCAGCAGGTCGAGCGTGCGCGGCTCGATGAGGGTGGAGAGGGTGACCACGCTGGTCGAGCGGACGACGGCATGAGACTGGTCGATGCGCACGAGCACCTCCTGGAGCTTCGCGTGCGACCCGGTCGCGACTTTGCAGAAGACGTCGAAGGAGCCGGTCGTGACGTACGCCTCCAGCACCTCGGGGATCTCGGCGAGGTCGCGGCGTACGTCCTCGAGGGCTCCCTGGGAGATCTCCAGGGTCACGAATGCCTGCACCGTGTGGCCGGCGGCGGCCGGGTCGATCGTCGGCGCCCAGTCGCGGATCACGCCCGCCTCGGCCAGCTTGCGCAGCCGGCTCTGCACGGTCGCGCGCGCGACGCCGGCGACCCGGGAGAGCTCGAGGTCGCCGACTCGCGGGTGGGCGTGCAGGGTCTCCAGGAGAGTGACGTCGAGGTCATCGAGGTTCATGCATCGATAGTAGTCAGATTGTCTATCCGTCTTCGGTTAATGCTGGTCCGATCTGACAGATTGACCAGTGCCCAGTGGTCAACTTGTTTGGTGTGACTCGGCACACTTGACTTGCCCGCATGACGCTTGCAGACACCCTGACCAACCAAGAGAAGCTCGCCGGACTCGGGCTGGCCGAGCTGGAGCAGCTCGTCGGCCTGGTGGCCTACGACGACACCTCCGACCCCTTCCCGGTCACCGGCTGGGACGCGGTCGTGTGGGCTGTCGGCAACGCCACCCAGACCGCCCACTTCTTCCAGAGCGCCTTCGGCATGGAGCTGGTCGCCTACTCCGGTCCCGAGACCGGCAACCGCGACCACCACTCCTACGTGCTGCGCAGCGGGGGAGTGCGGTTCGTGATCAAGGGCGGCGTCGCGCCGGAGAGCGAGATCATCGCCCACCACGCCCGCCACGGTGACGGCGTCGTCGACATCGCCCTCGAGGTGCCCGACGTCGACCGCTGCATCGAGCACGCCCGCAAGCAGGGCGCCCGCGTCGTGGAGGAGCCCCACGACGTGAGCGACGAGCACGGCACCGTACGCATCGCCGCCATCGCCACCTACGGCGAGACCCGCCACACGCTCGTCGACCGCAAGGCGTACGACGGTCCCTACCTGCCCGGCTACGTCACCCGCACCTCGACGCTGAAGAAGCCCGAGGGCGCCCCGAAGCGCCTGTTCCAGGCCCTCGACCACGTCGTCGGCAACGTCGAGCTGGGCAAGATGGACGAGTGGGTCGACTTCTACGGCCGCGTCATGGGCTTCACCAACATGGCCGAGTTCATCGGTGACGACATCGCCACGGACTACTCCGCGCTGATGTCGAAGGTCGTCGCCAACGGCAACCACCGGGTGAAGTTCCCGCTCAACGAGCCGGCCATCGCCAAGAAGAAGTCGCAGATCGACGAATACCTGGAGTTCTACCGCGGCCCCGGCGCCCAGCACCTCGCGCTGGCCACCGGCGACATCCTGGCCACCGTCGACGCGCTGCGCGACGCCGGGATCGAGTTCCTCAACACCCCCGACTCCTACTACGAGGACCCCGAGCTGCGCGCCCGGATCGGTGAGGTGCGCGTGCCGATCGAGGAGCTGCAGAAGCGCGGCATCCTGGTCGACCGCGACGAGGACGGCTACCTGCTGCAGATCTTCACCAAGCCGATCGGCGACCGCCCCACGGTCTTCTTCGAGCTGATCGAGCGCCACGGCTCCCTCGGCTTCGGCAAGGGCAACTTCAAGGCCCTCTTCGAGGCCATCGAGCGCGAGCAGGAGCGCCGCGGCAACTTCTGAGCCATCGCTCGTCGAGTCGGCTCGTCCTGACCGAACTCCACGCCGAGTCGGCGCGTTATGACGCGCCGACTCGGCGGCATTTCTGGTCAGAACGAGCCGACTCGGCGGGTCTTGGGTCAGCTGGCTTGGCTGACCAGACGTACGGGGGCGTTGCCGGCGCCGTAGCCGTCGTAGCGCTCGCGGCGCTCGACGAGCTCGAAGAAGACTTCGCCGACGGTCTCGGTGTAGCAGTGCAGGTATTCACCCTCGGCGTCGCGGTCGTAGAGCAGGTCGAGCCCGCGCAGGGTGGCGACGAGGTCGTCGGCGAGGCCGAAGCGGGCGACGAGGTCGTCGTAGTAGTTGCCCGGCACCTTCAGCGGCCGCAGACCGCGCTCGCGGGCGGCCGCGACGACCCCGATGATGTCGTGGCAGGCGAGCGCGACGTGCTGGGCAGGGCCCTGCTGGTCGTGGGGGAGCTGCCCGGTCGGGAGCAGGTTGAGCGGAAGACGTACGCCGCCGGCCGGCGAGCTCATCACCTGGCTGCGGACGAGGCCGGACGGGCCGGCGACCTCCTGGGTCGGCTGCGGGGTCAGTGACAGCACGCTGGTGTAGAAGAGGACCGCCTCGTCGAAGCTGTGCCAGGGCTGGACCAGGTTGACGTGGTCGATGTGGGCGCCATGCCGGTCGCTGCTCGAGGCCCCGCCGTCGAACTCGCCGATCCAGTCCTCGGCGTGCGAGAGGAAGACCTCGGTGTCGTCGGGGGAGGTGAAGGCGCGCAGCGCCTGCTCGCCGGCGTACGTCCTGCGGTGGACCGGCGGCGCCATCAGTCGCGCTGCGCGCTCGGCGGCCGGGTCCGAGTCGGCGACGTCGAAGCCGACCGCGGCGATCCTGGGCTCGGGGGAGGCGCTCGGCACGTCGTTGCACACGATCCGGGCCGAGCCCCAGGTCCACAGCCGCACCTGCTTGCTGCGGTGGCGGCCGCCGAAGTCGAAGCCGAGCTGCTCGAGCAGCACCTCGACGCCGGAGGTGTCCGGCGCCTTGATCTCCACGAAGTCGAAGGCCTCCGGCGCGGCCACCTCCGGCAGCCGGGGGAGCGGGCCGACCTGGTGGCCGGCCTCCTCGCCGAGCAGGTCGGCGGTGCGGTCGGCGAGCCAGCGCAGCGAGCGCTGCGCCTGGCGCGCGGTGCGGACCGGGTCGGTCTGGCGGAAGGTGTCGTTGAAGACCTCCAGCGAGAGCGGTCCGTCGTAGCCGGCACGGAGCACGTGGCCGAGGAAGGCCGGCAGGTCGAAGCTGCCCTCGCCGGGGAAGAGCCGGTGGTGACGGCTCCAGGAGAGCACGTCCATGCTGAGCGCCGGCGCGTCGGCGAGCTGGAGGAAGAAGATCTTCTCGGCCGCGATGTCCTCGATCTGCTTGGGGTCGTGGCCACGGGAGAGGATGTGGAAGCTGTCCAGGCAGATCCCGACGTTGGGGTGGTCGGCGAGCTCCACGATGCGCCACGAACGCCGGTAGTCGTCGACGAACCGTCCCCAGGCGAGCGCCTCGTAGGCGAGCCGGATGTCGTACGTCGCCGCGAGATCGCCCAGCCGCCGCAGCTGCCCCGCGGAGACCTCGTCGTCGTCGACGGTCGCGGTGCCGACGTTGCTGCACACCAGCATCAGGTCGATGCCGAGCCGGCGCATCAGCCGGAACTTCGCCTCGGCCCGGTGCAGCACGTCGCCGAAGGTGGACTCGTCGACGCCCTCGGCGTCGCGGAAGGGCTGGTAGAGGTCGAGGGTGAGCCCGAGCCGGTCGGCCAGCGCCCGGATCTCCTCGGGGGACTGGGGTGCGGCGATGAGGTCGGGCTCGAAGATCTCGATCGCGTCGAATCCCGCCTCGGCCGCGGCGTACATCTTCTGGACCAGGCCGCCGCTGAGGCAGACGGTGGCGATCGAGGTGCGCATGGTTCTCCGTTCGTGGCTAATGTACGAAACGGTACATACATTGTCGCGTGTTGGGAAGTGGATCGTGCTCTAGGCTCGGGGCATGGTTCAGTCGCGTGATGCCGAACGCACCCGGTCCGAGCTGCTCGAGGTTGCCACCGAGGTGTTCTCGGAGCAGGGCTACTCGGGCGCCCGGGTCGACGAGATCGCCGAGCGCACCCGCACCACGAAGCGGATGATCTACTACTACTTCGGCGGCAAGGAGGGGCTGTTCCTGGCTGTGCTCGAGGCTGCCTACCGCCGGATCCGCGAGCTCGAGCAGAGCCTGCACGCTGGTGATCTCGAGCCGGTTGACGCGATCCGTCGTATCGCCGAGCTCACCTTCGACCACCACGTCAACCACCCCGACTTCATCCGCCTCGTCTCGGTCGAGAACATCCACCGTGGCCGGCACATGGAGAAGGTCGAGTCGCTGCGCGAGCTCGGCGCCCCGGCCGCCAGCGTTCTCGACGAGGTCCTCGCCCGCGGTCGCGCGTCCGGTGAGCTCCGCGCCGACGTCGACGCGGTCGACGTGCACATGATGATCAGCGCCTACTGCGTCTTCCAGGTCGCCAACAGTGCCACCTTCGGCTTCCTGTTCGGCCGCGACATGCTCGCCCCCGAGGTTCGCGAGCGTCACCGCCGCATCCTCGGCGACATCGTCGTCGGCTGGCTCACCGCTCGCTGACACAGCCACCGAAGAGCCCGTCCCCGCGCCGCGGGGACGGGCTCTTTGCCGTCTGGGGGTTGACGGGCCGGGGCGGGATGTGATCCCCTTCACTCTCGTAACGTACTAGTTCGTACATTAAGGATCACCCAGATGAAGTCTTCGTTTCTTGTCGGCCTGATCGGCGCGGGCGTCGGACCCTCGCTGAGTCCGGCGCTGCACATGCGCGAAGGTTTCGAGCACGGGTTGTCCTACGTCTACAAGACGCTCGACATCACCGATCTGGGGATCCCCGCCGAGGGTGTGGGCGACCTGATGAGGGACGCCCGGCGGCTCGGCTTCGACGCGCTCAACATCACCCACCCGTGCAAGGAGCTCGTGATCGAGCACCTCGACCGGCTCGACGAGACCGCGGCCCGGCTCGGTGCGGTCAACACCGTGGTCTTCGAGGGCGACGAGGCGGTCGGCCACAACACCGACACGACCGGGTTCGGGCACGCACTGCGTACCGGGATGCCGGATGCCAAGCTTGACACCGTCGTGCAGCTCGGCGCGGGCGGGGCGGGCTCGGCCGTCGCTCACGCGCTCGTGAGCCAGGGCGTCGACAGGCTGGTCATCGCCGACATGGACCTCGACCGCGCCCAGGCGCGCGTGGAGGAGATCCGGCGTCACCACCCGGAGAGCACCGTCGAGGCGAGCCACGTCGACAAGCTGGCGGCGCTCGTCCCCGACGCCGACGGACTGGTCAACTGCACCCCGGTCGGCATGGCCGACCACCCCGGTACGCCGCTGGAGACGAGCCTCCTCCGCCCCGAGCTGTGGGTGGCGGACATCGTCTACAGGCCTCTGGACACCGCGCTGCTGCAGGCAGCGCGTGAGGTCGGCTGCCGGACCCTCCACGGAGGTCACATGGCGGTCTACCAGGCCGTCGACGCCTTCCGGCTGATCACCGGCATCGACCCCGATGCCGAGCGGATGCTCGCCCACCTGCGCGAGCTGGCCGCGGCCGGCTGACCTCTCCCCAAGAAATCGAAGAGCCAGACAAACTCCACCCCCCCACCCGTCCGCGGTCAGGAACCGCGGGCCTACCCGAGGAGGACCCGATGGCGGGACCTGACACCGAGAACCAAGAAGGCAAGACCCCGGTCCGGGCCGCGCTGGCCAGCTTCATGGGCAGTGCCGTCGAGTACTACGACTTCTTCATCTTCGGCTCTGCCGCGGCGCTGATCTTTCCGCACGTCTTCTTCCCCACGGCCGGCGACGCAGCCCTGGTGATGTCGTTCGCGACCTTCGCCTTCGCGTACGTCGCCCGGCCCGTCGGCGCGGTCTTCGTCGGTCACTTCGGCGACCGGATCGGCCGCCGGAAGGTGCTGCTGTTCACCCTGCTGCTGATGGGTGGCGGCACGTTCCTGATCGGCTGCCTGCCGTCCTACGACCAGGTCGGCTGGCTCGCGCCCGCGCTGCTGGTGTTCTGCCGTCTGCTCCAGGGGCTCTCGGCCGCCGGCGAGCAGGCCGGCGCCAGCTCGCTCACGCTCGAGCACGCCCCCGACGACAAGCGCTCGTTCTACACCTCCTGGACGCTCACCGGCACCCAGGGTGGTCAGATCCTGGCCGCGCTCGTCTTCATTCCGGTCGTCGCGCTGCCGGACGACATCAAGTACAGCATCGGCTGGCGGATCCCGTTCTGGCTCTCCGCGATCGTGGTCATGGTGGCGTTCTTCATCCGCAGCCGCCTCAACGAGACCCCGGAGTTCGAGGAGGCCAAGGCCAACAACGAGGTCGCCAAGCTGCCGCTCGCGGTGCTGCTGCGTGACCACTGGACCGATGTGTTGCGGGTCATCTGCTGCGCCTTCATCGCGGCCGTCTCGACGGTCTTCGGCAACCTGGCCATCGCCTACGGTGTCGCGGTCGGCATGGTCGACTCGATCACGCTGTGGCTGGTCGTCGCGGCCAACGTCGTCGCGCTGTTCACCCAGCCGATGTTCGGCCGGCTCGCGGACCGGATCGGACGCAAGCCCGTCTTCATCTACGGGGCCGTGGCCAGCGCGGTGATGATGCCGTTCTACCTGCTCTCGATGAGCCAGGGCAGCGAGCTGCTCGTCTTCGCGCTCGCGATCGTGACCTTCTCGTTCGGCTACGCGGCCGCGAACGCGACCTGGCCGTCGTTCTACGGCGAGATGTTCTCGACCCCGGTGCGGTTCTCCGGCGTCGCGATCGGCACCCAGATCGGCTTCCTGCTGGCCGGGTTCACGCCGTCGATCGTCACCGCTCTGGGTGGCGTGCAGGAGGGCGGGTGGGTCGTCACCTCGGGCTACACCGCGGTCGTCTGCCTCGTCGCGTCGATCGCTGCCCTGACCGCCCGCGAGACCAAGGACGTACGCACCGCCGACCTCGGTCTGCGCCCGTCACCGACCCCGCAGAGCGCCGTCGCCTGACCCGATCCGCCGAGTCGGCGCATCCTGACATTGAAACCTGCCGAGTCGGCGCGTCATGACGCGCCGACTCGGCGTCGGTTTTGGTCAGGAGGAGCCGACTCGGCGTCGGTTTTGGTTAGGAGGAGCCGACTCGGCGTCGGTTTTGGTTAGGAGGAGCCGACTCGGCGCGGATCGGTCAGCGGTGTCAGTGCCCGCGGCGGTGGCGGTTGCGGCGGCGGACGACGTCCTTCAGGTCGGCGACCGGGCCCAGGTGGCCCAGCTTCTCGGGGTTGGTGACCGAGCGGATCCGCTGGATCTGGCCGTCGAGGATGTCGAGGGTCCAGGTGCCGAGGATGGCGTCGTCGGCGTCCCGCAGGATGGCTCCCGGCTCGCCGTTGAGCTCGCGCTGCTCCAGGCGGGCGCCGATGGCGAGCAACGGCGGCACGGCCGCGATCAGGATGCGCGCGGCCTTCGCCGCACCGAACCGGCCGCCCACGCCACCAGCCATTCCACCACCGTCGTTGACGGTCTCCACGTCCGCGGCCAGCAGCGCCTGGAGCCGGTCGACGTCGCCGTCGCGCAACGCCTCGAAGAACCGGTCCGACAGCTCGACCCGCTTGTGGCGATCGGCCTCGAACCGCGGCTTGCCGTCGTCCATGTGGCGACGGGCCCGCGAGGCGAGCTGACGGCAGGCCGCCTCGGAGCGATCGACCGCCGCGGCGATGTCGGCGAAGCCGAAGTGGAAGACCTCGCGCAGCACGAAGACCGCCCGCTCCAGCGGGCTGAGCCGCTCGAGCAGCAGCAGTGCCGCCATCGACACCGAGTCGGCCAGCTCCAGCGCGCGCTCCGGGCTGGCATAGATGTCGTCACGTTCGGCGGTGTGGGTGTCGGTCGGCAGCGGCTCGGGGAACCACGGCCCGACGTACGTCTCCCGCCGCACGCGTGCGGAGCGCAGCACGTCGAGGGAGATCCGGGTGACCACGGTCGAGAGGTAGGCCTTGAGCGATTCGGGCTCGGTCGAGGCCCCCTCCAGCCGGATCCAGGTCTCCTGCACCGCGTCCTCGGCCTCGGTCACGCTGCCGAGGATCCGGTAGGCGATCGAGAACAGCAGCGGGCGCAGCTCCTCGAACTCGATCTCGTTCTCAGGCGTCACGGTCGTCCTCATTTCCAGGCTCGGTAGACATCTTCCATCTTGGGACGAGACAGCGCCCGGGAGTGTGACATCGCGACCTCAGCCGAGGCTCACCGGCTGGGTTCCCGGACCAGCGGCGTGGCCGCCGCCTGGACTCGTGCGGCGCGCGAGCGGTCCTTGAGGCCGAAAGCGGATCCCGGGCGACGTGCTTCCATCCTCAGCACCCATACCGTGCTGCGGCAGACCAGCTCCTTGACCTTCGCCGCCGGCACGCCCCGGATGCGCCCGGCGACCGCGGAGTCGTCACGGCGGGCGAGGTTCACCAGCCCCAGGCCGCGGCCGATGCTGATGCACTGGCCGACGAACCCGATGCTGACCGGCTCCGGGGTCTCGCCCGCGAGCCGGGCCAGCACCGTCTCCCCGGCCAGCGGCCCGAGCTGGTTGGCGGCCTGGCAGCTCATCCGGTACGCCAGCCCCGACGGCGCCGCGGCATCGCCGGTCGCGACGATCCGGTCGTCGTCGACGCTGGTCAGCGTCTCGTCGGTGATCAGCCGGCCGAGGTCGTCGGTGGACAGCCCGCTGCGGCGCGCCAGGTCCGGCGTGGTGAACCCGGCGGTCCAGATCGTCACCGAGCTGGTCAGCTCCCGGCCGTTGTCGAGGCGTACGCGACCGTCCAGCACCTCGTCGACCCGGGCGCCCTCGATGATGCCGACGCCCAGGCGGCGCAGGTCGCGCTCGGCGACGGCCCGACCCTTCTCGTGCAGCCACGGTCCGAGACGGTCTCCGCAGATCAGCGAGACGTTGCGGCCGGCTTCAGCGAGCTCGGAGGAGACCTCGATCCCGGTCGGGCCACCACCGACGACGACCACCGGAGCGTCGGCGGGAGCCGTCTCCAGCGCGGCCTTCAGCCTGGTCGCCTCCTCGTAGGTCGAGATCCCGAAGGCGTGCTCCGCCGCCCCCGCGGCGCGGGTCGTGCCGGCACTGCCGACGGCGTAGACCAGGTAGTCGTACGCCATCTCCTGCCCGCTCCCGAGCGCGATCGTCCGTGCGCCCGCGTCGATGGCACTCACCGTGTCGACGACCAGACCCACCCGCTCGGCCAGGACGTCCGAGTAGGCCACCACGGCCTCCGAGGACCCCGCGACCAGCTCGTGCAGCCGGATCCGCTCGACGAAGTGCTCGCGCGGGTTGACCAGGGTGATCGCGATGTCGTCGCGCTTGGTGAGCCGGTTGGCCGCCATCACGCCGGCGTACCCGCCACCGACGACCACCACGCGGGGCTTGCTCATGGGTTCCTCCTGCTTGTCGAGGTTCATACCCATGGGACACCGGCGGTCGCCGATCCGTGACAGGTCGGTGGAGCCGAACGGGAACCGCGTGGGTCAGGCCAGCGCGGCGACGGCGTCCGCCAGATCATCGACGGACCGGGCACGCTCGGGGAAGTGGCCGTCGGGACCCTGGCTGAGCTGGAACCCCATGAAGGCGGCGTCGATGACATGGGCTGCCCGCTCGGCGACGGCGGGATCCACGCCGGACTTGTCCAGATGCGCGATGAGCCCGGCGATCCACAGCGTATTGGCTTCCTGGACCGCCGCGACGTACGGCTCCCTGCCGAAGAGGCCGAGCGCAGCCGCCTCCACATAGATCCTGCTGCACCGGTCGCCCTCCATCACCGCCCAGAGGTCATGGACCGCGGAACGCAGGTCCTTGGAGGGCTCGAGCGCGGCGACCTCGGCGACCGACCGCTGGTTGGAGGTGCGGAGTACGTCGGCGACCAGTTGGTCCTTGGTGCCGAAGTGGTAGAGCAGGACCCGGTTGCTGGTGCCCAGCTCGGCCGCCAGCGGGCGCAGGCTCAGGCCGATCAGGCCGTGGTCGTGGACATAGTCGGTCGCCAGCTCGGCCCAGGCAGCACGGCGCTGCGGATCTTTGGCGGGCGCGGCACTCGCGATCGTCATGCGGTGACTGTAACAACTGGCTGACGTCAGTTGTACCAGCTGGAACAAATTTGTACCACTTGCAACAATTTTGTCCTCGAAGCCCTTGACCTGGCCCTTTATGTCCGCGCAGGATCATCTGCAATTCATCCGCGGTTGCCTGTTGAGCAATCCGACGCTGGAGGTTGCATGAGCCAGATCTACATCGACGGGCGCTGGTTGCCCGCCCGGTCGGGCGAACAGCGGGAGATCCGCTGTCCCGCCGACGGCGCGGTGGTCGGAACCGTTGCGGAGGCTGGAGCCGACGACACCCGGGCCGCGATCGCCGCAGCACGGAACGCCTTCGACAGCGGCGAGTGGCCGGCGACGCCCGCGCGGGAGCGGGGCGACCTGCTGCTGAAGGTCGCCGACCTGCTCGAGCGCGACACCGCGATCATCGCCAGGGCGGAGTCGCTCGACACCGGCAAGCGTCTGGTCGAGAGCGAGTACGACGTCGCCGACGTGGTCTCGGTGTTCCGCCACTTCGGACACGTCGCCACCGAGGACGCCGGCCGCGTGATCGACACCGGGAACGCCGCCGTGAAGAGCCGGATCGTGCACGAGCCGGTCGGGGTCTGCGGCCTGATCACCCCGTGGAACTACCCGCTGCTCCAGGTGGCGTGGAAGGTCGCGCCGTGTCTGGCCGCGGGCAACACCTTCGTGCTCAAGCCCAGCGAGATCACGCCGCACAGTGCGATCCACCTGATGAAGGTGCTCGAGGAGGCGGGGCTCCCGGCGGGTGTCGGCAACCTGGTCCTCGGTGAGGGTCCGACCGCGGGTGCACCGCTGTCCGAGGATCCCCGCATCGACCTGGTCTCCTTCACCGGTGGTCTCGCCACCGGCAAGCGGTTGATGGCCAACGCCGCCACGACGGTGAAGAAGGTCGCCCTCGAGCTCGGTGGGAAGAACCCCAACATCATCTTCGCCGACTCCGACCTGGAGACGGCGCTCGACTTCGCGCTGACCGCGGTCTTCCTGCACTCCGGCCAGGTCTGCTCGGCCGGCGCACGGCTGATCATCGAGGAGTCGATCAAGGACCGCTTCGTCGACGAGCTGGTCGCGCGTGCCGAGCAGATCCGGCTCGGCGGTCCCTTCGACGAGAATGCCGAGACCGGCCCGCTGACCAGCAGCACCCACCGCGACAAGGTCGAGGCGTACGTCGCGAAGGGCATCGCCGAGGGCGCGACCCTCCGCACCGGCGGCAGGCGCCCCGACGACCCCGCCCTCGCCGAGGGCTTTTACTACCTGCCCACGATCCTCGACGACTGCACCACCGACATGTCGGTCACCCAGGACGAGTCCTTCGGTCCGGTCCTCACCGTGGAGACCTTCACCGACGAGGACGACGCCGTCCGCATCGCCAACGACTCCATCTACGGGCTCGCCGGCGCCCTCTGGACCCGCGACGCCGGCCGCGCCGAGCGGGTCGCCGCCCGGCTGCGGATGGGCACGGTCTGGATCAACGACTACCACCCCTACGTGGCCCAGGCCGAGTGGGGCGGCTACAAGCAGTCCGGCATCGGGCGCGAGCTTGGCCGGGCCGGGCTGGAGGAGTACCGCGAGACGAAGCACATCTGGCACAACATCGACCCGAGCCCCCAGCACTGGTTCGCGCCCGGCGAGACCAGCCCGAAGGAGAAGTGAGCGATGCCCGCGACGTACGACTTCGTCATCATCGGCGGTGGATCGGCCGGCTCAGCGCTGGCGAACCGGCTCAGCGCCGACCCGTCCACGAAGGTCCTGGTGCTGGAGGCCGGCCACAGCGACTTCAAGATCGACCCGTTCATCCACATGCCGGCCGCGCTGCCGTTCCCGATCGGGTCGAAGTTCTACGACTGGGGCTACGAGACCGATCCCGAGCCCCACCTGGGCGGCAGGAAGGTCTACCACGCCCGCGGCAAGGTGCTCGGCGGCTCGAGTTCGATCAACGGGATGATCTTCCAGCGCGGCAACCCGATGGACTACGAGCGTTGGGCGGCCGACCCCGGCATGGAGAGCTGGGACTACCGCCACTGCCTGCCCTACTTCAAGCGCATGGAGAGCCGCTTCCTCGAGGACGGCACCTCCGGCGCCGACCGGTGGCGCGGCGGCTCCGGCCCGCTCCACCTCGAGCGCGGACCGGCCTCCAACCCCCTCTTCTCGGCGTTCTTCGAGGCCGCTCAGGAGGCCGGCTACCCGCTCACCGACGACGTCAACGGCTACCGCCAGGAGGGTTTCGCGCCCTTCGACCGCAACGTGAACAACGGCCGTCGCTGGTCGGCCGCCCGGGCGTACCTGCACCCTGTGATGGATCGTCCCAATCTCACCGTCGAGACCTTCGCACATGCGACGAAGATCCGCTTCGACACCTCCGGCGACGTCCCGCGAGCAACCGGTGTGGACTACGTACGCGGCGTCGGCCGGGCCCGCAAGCCACACTCCGTCAAGGCGAAAGAGATCATCTGCTGCGGCGGCGCGATCAACACGCCCCAGCTGCTCCAGCTATCCGGTGTGGGCGAGGAGTCCCTGCTGCGCTCGCACGGCGTCGACGTCGTGCACCATCTGCCCGGGGTGGGGGAGAACCTCCAGGACCACCTCGAGGTCTACATCCAGTACGCCTCCAAGCAGCCGGTCTCCATCGCGCCCGGTCTGGTGTGGCACCAGCGGCCGAAGATCGCCTGGCAGTGGCTCTTCGGCAAGAAGGGCCTGGGCGCGACCAACCACTTCGAGGGCGGCGGGTTCGCCCGGTCCAACGAGGACGTGGACTGGCCGAACCTGATGTTCCACTTCCTGCCGATCGCGATCCGTTACGACGGCTCGATGGCGCCCGGGCAGGAGAAGGGCCAGCACGGCTACCAGGTGCACATCGGCCCGATGTACGCCGACACCCGCGGCCACGTTCGGATCAGGTCCGAGGACCCCTTCGAGCACCCCTCGATGCTGTTCAACTACCTCTCCACACCGACCGACCGCAAGGAGTGGGTGGAGGCGGTCCGGGTGGCGCGCAACATCCTCAACCAGCCCGCCTTCGCGCCGTTCAACGCCGGCGAGATGTCGCCGGGGCCGTCGGTGGAGACCGACGAGGAGATCCTCGAGTGGGTCCGCAAGGACGCCGAGACCGCGCTGCACCCGTCCTGCACCGCGGCGATGGGCACCGGGGAGATGTCGGTGACCGACCCGGCCTCGATGAAGGTGCACGGCACCGAGGGACTGCGGGTGGTGGACGCCAGCGTCTTCCCGTACGTCACCAACGGCAACATCTACGCGCCGGTGATGATGGTCGCCGAGAAGGCGGCCGACCTGATCGCGGGCAACACCCCGCTGGCGCCCTCCGACGCTCCCTACTACCGCCATCGCGACGACTCGCCGCTGTGGCCGCCCGGAGATCCGCGCAACCTGCTCTGAAACCCGATCGTGACCCACACCGGCGCCGGGCGGACTAGCCTGCCGGGCACCCCAACCGGAGGAGACAGCTCATGCCGGAGACCATCGATCCGTCGCGTACGCCCTTGGGCGAACCTGCCGCGGCCCCCAACGAGATTCCCTCGACGAAACCGGAGCTGAACAAGACCGTCTTCTTCGGATCCGCCGGAGTGGTCGTCGCGTTCACTCTCTTCGCCCTGCTCGCGCCGGATACCGCCGGGACCGCGATCGGGCACGTGGTCGGGTGGATCTCGAAGTACTTCGGCTGGTGGTACTTCGCGCTTGCCGCGGCACTGATCGCCTTCGTGCTCTTCATCTGCCTCTCCCGCCACGGGCGGATCCGGCTCGGCCCGGAGGAGTCCCGGCCGGAGTACTCGATGTTCACCTGGACCGCGATGCTCTTCGCGGCCGGGATCGGCGCCGACCTGATGTTCTACTCGGTGGCCGAACCGGTCTCGCAGTACCTCACCCCGCCGACCGGCGAGGGCGGCACCGTCGCCGCCGCCGAGCAGGCGGTGACCTGGACGCTGTTCCACTACGGCCTCTCCGGCTGGGCGATGTACGCCGTGATGGGCATGGCGCTGGGCTACTTCTCCTTCCGTCACGGGATGCCGCTCTCGATCCGCTCGGCGCTGTACCCGATCTTCGGCAAGCGGGTCCACGGGCGGATCGGTGACGGCATCGACATGGCCGCGGTGCTCGGCACGATCTTCGGCATCGCCACCTCGCTCGGCATCTCGATCGCCCTGCTCAACGCGGGGCTCAACGTCCTCTTCGACATCCCCGAGGGCCGCGGGGCGCAGGTCGGCCTGGTCGTGGTCGCCGTGCTGCTCGGCACCGCCTCGGCGGTCTCCGGGGTCGACAAGGGGATCCGCCGGCTCTCCGAGCTCAACGTGCTGCTGTCCCTGGCGCTGATGCTCTACGTGCTCTTCTCCGACAACACCGCGTTCCTGCTCAACTCGCTGGTGATGAACCTCGGCGACTACCTGGTGCATCTGCCGGGGATGAGCTTCGACACGATGCCGTACGACACCGTGGAGAACCCCGACGTGGGGGTCTGGAAGAACCTGTGGACGCTCTTCTTCTGGGCCTGGTGGGTGGCCTGGTCGCCGTTCGTCGGGCTGTTCCTGGCGCGGATCTCGCGCGGGCGGACGATCCGGCAGTTCCTGGTCGGGGTGATGATGATTCCGTTCGGCTTCATCCTGCTGTGGGTCTCGATCTTCGGCAACAGCGCGATCGGTCGGATCCGTGGCGGCGACGCCGAGTTCGGCGAGATGACCAACGCCAACTACGCACAGGGTTTCTACGCCTTCCTCGACAACTATCCGGGCGCGATCGCACTGGCCGCGCTCGCGACGCTGACCGGCTTCCTCTACTACGTCACCTCCGCCGACTCCGGCGCCCTGGTGATGGGCAACTTCACCTCGCGCCTGCCGCACCCGATGGCGGACTGCTCGATCCCGGTACGCATCTTCTGGTCGTTCGCGATCGGCGCCCTGACCCTCGCCCTGATGTTCGCCGGCGGAGACGCGTGGCTCACCACACTGACCAACGCCACGATCATCATGGGACTGCCGTTCTCGATCGTGCTGGCGTTGGTCGCCGTCGGACTCCACCGCTCGCTACGGCTGGAGTCGTTCAAGACCGACAGCGCGCGGTACTCCCTGCCTGCCGCCATCTCTTCGGCGCGCCTGGCCGGGGCGGCCGACGGCGGCGTACGTCCCTCGCTGTCGCAGCGGCTGCGCCGCTCGGTCACCTACCCGACCGCACGGGACACCGAGCGGTTCATCGAAACTGTCGCGACGCCGGTCCTGGAGGAGGTCGCCGCCGAGCTCTGCTCCCACGGGCTCTCCTCGGTGGTTTCGGAGACCAAGGCCGTACGCGGTGTCCACGGCGTCCAGCTGCACACCGAGCTCGAGGATGCCCCGGCGTTCGTCTACAAGCTCACCCCGCAGCCCTGCCCCGCCCCGACGTTCGCCGTCGGCCGCGTCACCGGCGAGTTCTACTTCCGCACCGAGGTCCACCTCGCCGAGGGCACCCAGGGCTACGACGTCAACGGCTACTCACGCGAGCAGTTGACGGGTGACGTCCTCGACCAGTACGAGCGCCACCTCTCTTACCTCCACCTCGTCCAGCAGGAGCAGCAGCCGGCTGAGGTGCCCGAGGTGCCGGTGGCGAACCTCAGCGAAGCAGATCGGTGAGATCGATCTTGACCGGGAACGGCACCGGGACGTCGAGCCGGTCGCGGAAGATCCCGATCGGGACATAGGTGTTGGTGAGGTCGTCGCGCTCGTAGACATGGATCGCGGGCGCGCCGTCCTCGTTCTCGATGCGCCAGTAGTGGGCGATGCCCGCCTCTGCGTACTTCTGCGGCTTCACCGCCCGGTCGCGGTGCTCGGACTCCGGCGAGACCACCTCGACCACGAGTGCCACCGAGCTCGCATCGTAGAAGGAGGCCTGGTCGGAGATCCGGGTCGTGCTCACCAGCACGTCCGGCTCCGGCCGGTTGCGCCTGTCGAGCACCACCGTCAGCTCCCGATCGACCTCGAACCCGTCGGGCGCCTGCGCCGTCAGCGCGTTGGTCAGGGCCGTGACGAGCCGACTGTGCCAGCGGCGCTGCGGTGACATATTGAAGACCAGGGCTCCGTCGATGAGTTCGGTATGACGCGGCGCCTCGACGAGCATGTCGAGGTCTTCGGAGTACCAACCCTCCTCGCGGGGAGGGTGCATCCAGTCGGGCAACGCGGTCATGTTTCGAGGATACCGCCTGATCGCTGGGGCTGGCTTGGTCTCGTTAGGGCGCGCGGAGGCTTTGGTTGGGTACGGGCTTGGGGTCTGGTCACGTCGCAACACAAGCCGATGACACCTTGCGAAGACCCTGAGGCCTGGTCGTTGCTGACGGGCATGATCTGTGTCATGGGTGAACGAGATCTCGACTGGGTCGGCGACCGGGTTGTCGAGCCGATCGTGAGCAGCGTGTTCACCGAGGAGGAGCGCAGGGGCCTGTGTGTGTCGCTCATCTGGGGTTTGGAGTTGCGAGCCGGCGACGGCGGAGCCTGGGAGGAGACCGCGCGCCGGGACGGGACGCTGTGGTGGGTATGGGTGAAGTTCAAGCTGCGTCCGAGTGGCGAGGTTGCGCAGTGGCGACTGTGCGCGGCCGGGGAACTCGACGACCTGGACGTCGTCAGGCAGGCAGCGTTCGACTTGGGCGGGTGGGTCGAAGACTGGTTCTGTGAGACCTCGGTCGGTTGGGGTCAGCAGCGGCACGCACAGATACCGTCGTTGACCGAGGAGTAGCGCAGGCCGCCGCGCGCTGCGATGGCTGACTCTGGTGACGTGGTCGTGACCCGCTGGGTCTAGGGGCGGCGGGTGAACCGGATGGTGCCGTCCGGTAGTCGTTCATGGATGTACGCCGGGGTGTGGGCCAGGCGGTGATGGTGGAGACAGAGCAGTGCGCCGTCTTTGAGGTCTGTCTTGCCGCCGGCGGCCCAGGGGTTGAGGTGGTGGGCGTCGCACCATTCAGGTGGCATGTCACACCCTTCGGCTTGGCAGCATTTGGCCTGCAGCCGGAGTGCTTTGCGTTGGATGGGCTGGAAGAACCTACTCGCGCGGCCGGCGTCGAGGACCTCGCCGTCTCCGCCGAGGACCCAGGGGATGATGGTGGCGTTGCAGGCCATCCGACGGGCCTCGGCTGCGGTGATCGTGGTGCCGTTGGTCTCGTCATAGCCCAACGTGGCGGTGCCGAGGTCCTTGCGGAGCTCCTCCAGCGAGATCACCACGTTGAGGGTGGTCGCATCCCCACCGTGGCGGGGCAGGCTGGCAGGGTCGATGGTCTCCACCAGGCGGGAGAACCCCTGGCCCATCAACCGCTCCCACGGCGGCAGCGGCGGACCCTTCTCGACCAGTTGTTGTTTGCGGGGTTGGGCATAGGCCTCGACCAGTCGCTTGAACCTCATCCCGACCGAGACCGGCAGGACCCCGTCGAACCCGACTGTGCCGTCGTGGTTGTCCCACACCCGCAACGCCGTCCTCTGCTGGGCCCGTTCTTCCTCGGCGAGGAGGGCTTGGGCTTCGGCCTCTTCGAACCGGGCGGGGTCGATCTCGGCCAGGATCTTCCGCCCGACGATCGCCAGTTCGTTGGCGGTGAGCCGGGTGGCGTAGTCGACCAGGAGTTTCTCGGCCAAGGTCAGGTCCTCGACGCTCGCGACCGGGTCGGCCTCGATCTTGTCCAGCGCTTTGGTGATCACGCGGGCCTTGTCGTGGGAGACGACACCGGCGGCAAGACCCTCGGCGACGAGCTCGTGCTTCGCGACCTGGGTGGCGAGCTTGATCTGCGACCGGGCCACGGCTTTGTCGACCAAGAGCTCGGCGCGCATCCAGGCGGAGGCGTCCTTGTCGCCGCTTTCTGCGGCGATGTCACCGGCCGTGGCCAATACTCGGAGCTTCAACGCGGCCTGTTGGGTCTGGATGGCTTCCAACCTGGTGAGCAGGTCCTTCTTCTGGCCGGTGCGCCAATAGGCGGGGTCACTCGCGAGCAGGTCGTGGAGGGAGGATTCGATGGCAGCCAGAGCAGCGTCGATCGGGTCGCCGGGGTGGCTGCCCCAGTGGTCGACGTCATGCTCGAGACTCATCGTGATCCCTCCCCTCAGAGGTGTGCCGTGATGGGTCTGATTCTACGCCTCGAACGGATACCTAGCCACCTATAGGTGCAGGTCAGAGGCAAGTTTCGCGGCGAGCGAACGGCGTCGCTTCTGTGGATGGTAAGTGGCCCGAAGGGCCACCCTTCCGCCCCACCAACCCCCACTGATCCCGGCAGGATTCCGCTGCGCCACACCCGGGCCGCCGCCCCGATAGCCAGCCAAATCTTTCTCGACGGTCCCCGGTGTCAAGGACCGCCGAAGGCGGCCGGCGAAGCCGGCGGCCGAAGGCCGTCCTTTACTCCGGGGCCCGTCGAGAAGACCCTCAAGCAAGGGTCGGCGGCCCACCCCAACCACGAAGAACCGTCAGGCGAAGTCCACAAGCCGCCCATCCGCATGCATGACACACCCTCGCCCGATCCAGGCAACAGCATGCTCCTTGTCCCCGACAGCGATGTACGAGTAGCTCGGCGGCACCCAGACGAGGTCATAGGGGACACCACCCAAGGCCACCTCCGTGGCACGAACGGCATCGTCGGAGGGGTCGAGAGTGCGTACGGCCTGCTCGACGGAGTCGAAGTATCTTCGGCCGTCTTCGGAGAGCTCCTTCGCGCACCAGGCACACATGCCCAAGGAGTCGATCTGCTCGGCGGTGGCCCTGATCGGGGCGTCGAGACCGAGGAGCTGGGGGCAGGCCCGGACATGCAGGAGACGACCCGTCGCGTGCGCGACGAAGAGGGTCTCGGGGGTGTCGGAGGGCATCTCCGGAGCCTAGGGGAGGAAGCATGCCCTACCCGGTATCTGAGACAAAGTCAGGACGTTCGGCCCCAGTGATCGGTGTGGTCCAGGTCACGTACGATCCGAGGTATGGCGCATTACCAAAAGCGCGGGCACATCCCGCCCAAGCGGCACACCCAACACCGCGACGGAGAAGGGAATCTCTACTACGAAGAGCTCATGGGCGAGGAGGGGTTCTCCTCGGACTCGTCCCTGCTCTACCACCGCCATATCCCCTCGGCGGTGAAGGACGTACGCGTCTGGGAGCTGCCCGACCACGGCACCACCCCCAACCATCCGCTGCGCCCGATGCACCTGGGGCTTCACGATCTTTTTGAAGCCGAAGAATGGAAGAGCCACGACGCGGTGACCGGTCGCCGGCTGGTTCTCGGCAACAGCGACGTACGTCTTCACTACGCGGTCGCGGGGGAGGCCTCGCCGCTCTACCGCAACGCGATCGGCGACGAGTGTGTCTACGTCGAGTCCGGCAGTGGGGTCGTCGAGACGGTCTTCGGCGACCTGGAGGTCGGAGAGGGCGACTACGTGGTGATCCCGCGGTCCACCACCCACCGATGGGTGCCGAGGGGCTCGTCGGATGACACGGCTCCGCTGCGCGTCTACGCGATCGAGGCGAACTCCCACATCGCCCCGCCGAAGCGCTATCTCTCCCGGTTCGGCCAGTTCCTCGAGCACGCCCCCTACTGCGAGCGGGACCTCCGGCTCCCGACCGATCCGCGGACGGTCGACGAGAGCGAGGCGGAGGCCCAAGGATTTGAGGTCCTTATCAAGCACCGGGGCCCGGGCGCCGGCGGGATCGCCGGCTCGGTCCACGTCCTCCCGCACCACCCGTTCGACGTCGTCGGCTGGGACGGCTGCCTCTACCCCTACGTCTTCAACATCGCCGACTACATGCCGATCACCGGCAAGGTGCACCAGCCGCCGCCTGCCCATCAGGTCTTCGAGGGCAACAACTTCGTGATCTGCAACTTCGTGCCCCGCAAGGTGGACTACCACCCGCTCGCGGTGCCGGTGCCCTACTACCACTCCAACGTCGACTCCGACGAGGTCATGTTCTACGTCGGCGGCGACTACGAGGCCCGCAAGGGCTCCGGGATCGGCATCGGCTCGATCACGCTCCACCCTGGTGGCCACGCCCACGGCCCACAGCCCGGCGCGACGGAGCGCAGCCTGGGCGCGGAGTTCTTCGACGAGCTAGCGGTCATGGTCGACACCTTCCGGCCGCTCGAGGTCGGCGAGGCGGGTGCCGCGGTCGACGATGGCAAGTACGCCTGGACCTGGGCGGGAGGTCGCCAGTGACCTGGCTGGACATCAAGGACAGTCAGTTCGGCCTCGAGGCGCTTCCGTACGCCACCTTCCGCACCGCCGCGGACCCCGCGCCGCGGCTCGGGGCGCGGATCGGTGACCTGGTGCTCGACGTCGCCGCGGTCACCGGTGTCGGCGAAGGCGGCCTCGACGCGCTGCTCGCCGCCGGGCCGGCGGTCTGGAAGGACGTACGCGCCCAGCTGACCCGGCTGCTCAGCGACCCCGCGAGCGAGGCCGACGTGCGACCGCACCTGGTGCCGATCGAGGAGGCCGAGCTGCTGCTGCCGTTCACGGTGGCCGACTACGTCGACTTCTACGCCTCCGAGCACCACGCCTCCAACGTCGGGAAGATGTTCCGCCCCGACTCCGAGCCGCTGACGCCCAACTGGAAGCACCTGCCGATCGGCTACCACGGCCGCTCCGGCACGGTGGTCGTCTCCGGCACCGAGGTGGTCCGGCCGACCGGGCTGCGGAAGACGCCGGACGGGATCGTCGACGGTCCCTCGATCCGGCTCGACATCGAGGCCGAGATGGGTTTCGTGGTCGGGGTCGGCTCGGACCGGGGCACTCCGGTCCCGCTCACCGAGGCCGCCGACCACATCTTCGGGATCACGCTCCTCAACGACTGGTCGGCGCGTGACATCCAGGCCTGGGAGTACGTCCCGTTGGGCCCGTTCCTCGGCAAGTCGTTCGCCACCTCGATCTCGCCGTGGGTTCTTCCGCTCGCGGCGCTCGAGGCGGCCCGGGTGAGCCCGCCGGAACGTGACGTTCCGCTGACCGGCTACCTCGACGACTCGGCGCTCGAACCCTGGGCGCTCGACCTCGCCCTCGAGGTCAGGCTCAACGGCTCGCTGGTCTCCGAGCCGCCCTACGCCACGATGTACTGGACCGCCCCGCAGATGCTCGCGCACATGACCGCCAACGGCGCCTCGCTCCGTGTGGGCGACCTGTTCGCCAGCGGCACGATCAGTGGACCCGATCCGGGTCAGCGCGGCTCGTTCCTCGAGCTCAGCTGGTCCGGGGCCGAGCCGTTCAAGCTCGACGACGGCTCCACCCGTACCTTCCTGGAGGACGGCGACGAGGTCACCATCACCGCGACGGCGCCGGCGCCGGGCGGCGGCCGGATCGCGCTCGGCGAGGTCAGCGGACGGATCCTGCCCGCGAAGGAGCGCCGATGACGACGGTCTACGAGTTCACGCCCCGCTACCTCGAGGTCGACATGCAGGGGGTGATGTTCAACGGCTGGTATCTCGCCTACGTCGACGAGGCGATGAACCACTTCATCGATGCGTGCGGGGTGCCCTACCCGCGCTGGGAGGAGCTCGGCATCGACGTCCAGCTCGTCCACGCGGACCTGGACTGGAAGGCCGGCATCGGCTTCGGCGACCGGGTCCAGGTGCCGGTGCGCACCACCCGGATCGGCACCAAGAGCTTCACCCTCGAGTTCGAGTTCCGTCGGGGCGAGGAGGTCACCTGCGCCGTCTCGGTCGTCTACGTGGTCGTCGCCGCCGACGGCTCGGGCTCGACCGCCGTCCCGTCGGAGATCGCCGCTGCGCTCGGATAGCCGCAAGAACGGTCAAGCGAGCGGGGGATCTCGGGTGTGAGACTCGTCGGGTGCTCGAGACTGACGAAGAGATCGCCGACCTGCAACGCCTCCTGGACGCCTCGATCGGGCGCGCGAGCGGCCATCTGACCGGCATCGTCAACGACGAACACCGCCTGAACGCCCGTCAGCTCGTCACCGAGCTGACGGGCATGAAGGTGCTGGTGCTGGCCACCGTGACCGCCCGCGGCGAGCCGCGCACGAGCTGCGTCGACGGCCACTTCGTACACGGTCGCTGGCTGTTCGGGACCTCTCCTACCGCCGTCAAGGCCAAGCACATGCTCGCCCGCCCGGCCGTCAGCGCGACCCACGTCGACGGGGAGCGCATCGGCTTCTTCACCCATGGCGCCGCGCACGTGGTCTCCGAAGGACCCGAGTTCGACGCCCACAACGCCTACTTCACCGAGTTCTACGGCTCGGACCCGCAGACCTGGGAAGGGCCGGGCGTGGTCTACGCGACCATCGAGCCGAGCTGGATGGTCGCGTACGCCGCGGACGCAGCCTTGTTCCCGGTGGGCTGAACATACTTACTGCCGAGTCGGCGCATCCGCCCCCTCTCGCTCGCTTCGCTTCGCGAGGCACGGGGGCAGATCCGCCGACTCGGCACCACGAGGCTGACTAGTCAGTCAGCGTCTTCTTGATCTCGGTCTTGAGCACTTTGCCGACCTTCGAGCGCGGCAGGTCCGGCCAGACCTCGATCTGCTTGGGGGTCTTGACCGCGCCGATCCGCTCCTTGACGTACGCCTTGAGGTCGGCGACGTCGACCGAGGCGCCGGGTCGGGGGAGGACGACGGCGGTGACGCGTTCGCCCCACTTCTCGTCGGGCAGGCCGACGACGGCGCAGTCGGCGATGGACGGATGGGTCATCAGCGCCTGCTCGACCTCGGTCGAGTACACGTTGAAACCACCGGTGATCACCATGTCCTTCGCGCGGTCGACGATGTGCAGGAAGCCTTCCTCGTCGAGGAAGCCGATGTCGCCGGTGTGGTGCCAGCCGTGCGCGCTCGCCTCGGCGGTCGCCTCGGGGTTGTCGAGGTAACCGCGCATGACCAGGGAGCTGCGTACGACGATCTCGCCACGCTCACCGGAGCCGAGCATCGCGCCACGCTCGCCCATGATCGACACGGTCACCAGCGGCGCCGGACGACCGGCCGAGGAGAGCCGTTCGGCGGCGACGGTGCCGTCCTCGTGGAAGTGGTCGGCGGGCGCCATGGTGGCGATCATCATCGGCGCCTCGGTCTGCCCGAACAGCTGCGCCATCACCGGGCCGATCCGGGTCAGCGCCTCCTCGAGGCGCGTCGCCGACATCGGTGCCGCGCCGTACCAGAAGCAGCGCAGCGAGTCGAGATCGGTCGACTTCAGCGCCGGGTGGTCCAGCACCAGGTAGATCAGCGTAGGCGGCAGGAACGTGTGGGTGACCTGGTGGCGCTCGATGTGCTCGAGGAACGCACCCACGTCGGGCGTACGCATCACCACGATCGTGCCGCCCAGGCACAGCACCGGGAAGCAGAGCACCCCGGCGGCATGGGTCAGCGGGGCCAGCGCGAGGTAGGTCGGGCGCTCCGGCGCCCCCGGCCACGGGTAGGCCATCAGGGTGATCGCCGACATCGTCTCCAGGTTGGTCCCGGTGAGCATGACGCCCTTGGGACGCCCCGTGGTCCCGCCGGTGCCGACGACCATGGCCAGGTCGTCCACGACCTCGACGGGCTCGAACACCTCCTCGGCGGAGCCGAGGAAGTCGTCCCAGCCGATCGCCCACTCATAGGTCGCGTCGAGGCAGACCAAGGTGGTCAGCTCCGGCAGATCCCCACGGATCTGGTCGACCAGGCCGGCGAAGGCCGACTGGAAGATCAGCGCCGAGCAGCCGAACAGGTCCAGCAGCTCACGGTTCTCGGCGGCCTCGCTGCGCGGGTTGATCGGGCACCAGACGCCCCCCGCGCGGCTGATCCCGAAGACGGAGGCGAAGGCGACCGGGTCGTTGGCCGAGAGGATGGCGACCTTGTCGCCCGGGGCGACGCCGCGGGCCCGGAGGCCCGCGGCGACACGCACCGAGAGATCGACGACCTCGGCGTAGGACCAGGTGTCCTCGCCGCAGACGAGACAGGGCGCGTCGCCCCCCAGCGAGGCACCCTTGTCCAGATAGTCGACGAGCTGCATCGGGCCGCCCTCAGCCGCGCTGCCGGGTCACGACCGGCTCCGAGACCAGCCCGAAGGCCTGCAGCTGGCCGAGGAGCTCGCGGTGACCGAACGCCTGGCAGCCCGAGGCGAAGCCCACCCGGCGAGGCGGCTGCTGCAGCAGCGAGTACGCGACGTACGCCTGCATCAGCCCGGTCTGCTTGTAGTTCTGGTTGCCGTGGATGACGCAGTGTGCACGCCCCAGCGGGCCGGAGGCGTGGACCGAGTCGAGCGACTTGTTCAGGCGCGGGTTCTCGCGCGGCGGCATCTGGTTCATCACCTGGGCCGCCGTGGCGGTCAGCGCCTCGTCGCGCTGCTCGGCGTCCATGTCCTTGGTCGCCTCCAGCGCAGCCGCCACGATCTGCGGCACGCCGTTCATCAGCGCGGCGTTGAAGACGCCGCCCTGGGCCTTGCAGGTGGCCACCTTCGGGTCGCGGCGGTACCAGACCGGGTGCGAGGTGCCGCCCCATGGCAGCGAGAGCGCCAGCTCGTGCTGGCCCGGCACCACGAGCGGGACCAGCCCGGCGGTGGGGTCGAACTCGACGTACGCGTTCTGCTCGAGGTAGTGCGCCTTCGAGGTCGCGGCGTTGACCAGGATCGTGCGGGTCGAGGCGATCGTGGGGGAGCCACCCCAGAAGACCGCGATGTCGAGGGTGTCGAGGCCGGGCTGCTCGAGGCAGATCTCGGCCGCGATCTCGCCGGTGGTGTACATCTGCGCGATGCCCGGTGCGAGCAGCAGCCCTTTGGCCGCGTAGTCGGCGCCGTACTTCTCGTCGCAGGTGATCAGCCAGTCCTGCTCACCGGTGGTGTCGGTGTAGTGGACGCCGGCGGCCAGCGCGGCCTCCACGACCTCGGGACCGTACTGGGAGAACGGGCCGACGGTGTTTAGGACGACACGGGCGCCGGTGAGCAGCTCGGTCAGCGCCTCGACGGTGTGCTCGACCTCGGCGATCTCGTAGTCGGCGGTCTCGATGCCGGGTACGTGGGCGGCCATCGAGGCGACCAGCTTGTCCTTGGAGCGGCCGGCGGCCACGAACGGCACCCCGAGCTCGCGCAGGTATTCACAGACCAGCCGGCCGGTGTAGCCGGAGGCACCGTAGACGACGACAGGCTTGTTCTCGCTCATGCTCACATCCCCATTCCGCCGTCGACCGGCAGGCCGACTCCGTTGATGAACCTCGCCTGGTCGGAGGCGAGGAAGACGACCGCGTCGGACATGTCCTCGACGGTGCCGAGCCGGCCCGACGGGGTCAGCTCGACGACCCCGCCGACCGCCGCCTCCGGAGACTCGAAGAGACCGAGCTGGGCCACGTCGTTGGCCAGGCCGGCGCCCATCTCGGTCGGTACCAGACCGGGGTAGACGCAGTTGACGCGTACGCCGTAGCCGAGCTTGCCGCTCTCCATCGCCGCCACGCGGGTCAGCCGGTCGACGGCGCTCTTGGTGGCCGAGTAGACCGAGATGCCGGGGAAAGCGATCGTGGCCGCGACCGAGGCGACGTTGACGATCACGCCACCGTTGCCCGCGGCGCCGTCGGGCCGCATCGTACGCAGCCCGTGCTTGAGGCCGAGGGCGGTGCCGAGCACGTTGACCTCGAGCATGTTCTTCACGTCGTTCGGGTCGAGCTCGGTGACGAGGCTCGTGATCTCGACACCGGCGTTGTTGACCAGGATGTCGAGGCCGCCGAGTGCGTCGACCGAGGCGGCGACGCCGGCCTCCCAGGAGGCGTCGTCGGTGACGTCGAGGTGCACGAAGGTGCCGCCGATGGACTCGGCCACCTTCACACCCTGGTCGTCCTTCAGGTCAGCAACGGCCACCTTGGCGCCGGCTGCCGCGAGCGCTCTGGCCATCCCCTCGCCCAAGCCTTGGGCCCCGCCGGTGACGAGTGCCGTACGTCCGCTCAGATCGGTCATCTGTGACTCCTTCGTCGCTGTGATGTCGCTGTGATCCGGCTCACAGGCAATCGCGAATCTTGACGAGTGTCAAGAGTTTTCTTGACGATTGACCAGAAATTGGCATGGATGGCATCGGCCGACGCACGGGAGGGGGTATCGTGCCGCCCATGACCCAGGTCGCCGCACCCAAGTCGCCCCGCCGCACGCCCGCCGACAAGCACGACGAACGCCGCAAGGCGCTCGCCGAGTCGGCGCTGCGCACTCTGGGGGAGCTGGGCTACGCGCGGGCAAGCCTGCGTGAGATCGCCAACAACTCCGAGTTCAGCCACGGCGTCGTGCACTACTACTTCAACGACAAGCTCGAGCTGATCGTCTACTGCGTGCGCTACTACAAGCAGACCTGCGTCCACCGCTACGACGGCGTCGTCGCCGAGGCGACCTCCCCGGACGACCTCGTCACCCGGTTCGGCGACAAGCTCGTCGAGACGATCGTCGAGGAAGCGCCGATGCACCGACTCTGGTACGACCTGCGCTCACAGTCCATGTTCGAGGAGAGCCTGCGCGAGGCGGTCACCCAGATCGACCAGAGCCTGGAGGACATGATCGCGCGGGTCGTGAACCGCTATGCCGAGCTCGCCGACACCGAGCCCGCGATCCCGGCGCCGGTCGCCTACGGGATGTTCGACGGCGTCTTCCAGCAGGCCCTGCTGGGCTACCTCAACGGCCGTGACGGGGCACTGGACGACCTGCGCGACCAGGTCGTCGGGCTGATGCCGATGCTGCTGGCGCCCAAGCGGTAGAGCCCGGTCGGCCCCTGTCAGCGGCGGATCGGCCGGCCGGGGTACGCCGCCGGGTCGAGGCTGCCGTCGCGTACGACGAAGGTGCCGTCGACCAGTAGGTGGACGACTCCGGTCGAGGGCCGGGTGGGGTCGAGGTAGGTGGCCCGGTCGGTGATCCGGTCGGGGGAGAGGACGACCAGGTCGGCGTCGGCGCCGGGCGCGAGGTAGCCCTTGCTGCGCATGGCCGGGGTGAACGGGGCGAGCACCTGAGCCGGAAGGTAGGAGCAGCGGCGGAAGGCCTCCGGCCAGGTCCAGGCGCCGGTCTCGCTGACCATGCGGCGCAGCGAGCGGGCGTAGGTGCCTGACGTCCGCGGGTGGGTCTGGCCGCCGGGCGGCAGCGGCCATTCCCGGGTGTCGGTGACCCCGCCTGTCCACTCCACCGGCATCGCGTCGCTGGCCACGATCGCGTCGGGGAAGGCGAGGGCGCGCTGCAGCATCGCGTCGTCGGTGGGGGAGTCCTCCTCGAGGAAGTGGACCACGCAGACGGCGCCGGGGTCGGTGGCCCGCAGCTCGGCCAGGCGCGCGACCGACGCGATCCGCTCGCCGGTGGTCACCATCGTGATCGAGGACGGCGTCAGGCCCCAGGCGCCGAGCCGCTCCGGTGCCAGGAAGAAGGCGCCGACGGCCGTGGATCCGGCGCCGTACGGATAGGCCTCGACGGTGACGTCGGACCCGGCCGTGCGGGCATCGTCGAGCAGGCCGAGGACGCGGTCGACGTGGCGGCGAGAGGTGCTGTTGACGTGGCAGTGGTGCATCCGTGCGCCCGTCTCGGCGGCCGCGCGGGTGATCTCCTCCGAGCCGTCGACCGGGGTGGTGGGGTCGGCCTCGACGATCTCGCGTACGTGGGTGAAGGTCGCGGTTCCGCTGCGGGCAGCGAGCCGGGCGACGTCGAGGAACTCGGCGGGGTCCGAGCGTGGGGCGTAGCCCATCAGCACCCCGATCCCGAGCGCCCCCGCGGCCAGCTCGGACTCGAGCAGCTCGAGCCAGGCGTGCCGCTCCGCGGCCGAGGACGTACGTTGCCACGCCGGGTCGCCGAGCATCGACAACGAGGTCTCGAGGTCGGCGGCCGGCGTGATCCCGAGATGCGCGACGGCACGGGCATCGCCCCACGACGCCGAGAAGCCGTAGTGGAGCACCCGGCCGTCGGCCGCGGCTCGCTCGTAGGCGAGGTCGAGGGGGAGCAGCCCGGACTCCAGGTCGAGGGTAGTGGTGACCCCGTCCATCGCCTGGAGTCGCTGGCCGGCGATCGAGTGGACGTGGCTGTGCAGGTCGACGAACCCGGGGCCGACGACGAGCCCGGTCACGTCGATCACCTCGGCGGCCGGATCGTCGGGCACGCTCCCGACGGCCACCACGGACCCGTCGGAGACGGCGACGTCGGCCACCTGCTCCGTCCCTGCTCGGGGGTCGACGACCAGGCCACCACGGAGAATCAGCATCCCGCCATCAAACCGTCCCGGCCATGGCGGGCCATTGTCCGATCGGACAACAGCACGGCCTGTTGACTGTCCGATACGACGAACACGGACCCCGTCGGGACTCCCTACGGTTTCGGCATGCCCCACGACCAGACCCGCCCGGACGCCGCCCGGTTCCTGCAGGAGAGCTTCGCCGACCTCGTCGCCGAGCACGGCGTGCCCGGTGCGTCGATCGCCGTCCTCACCGGCGACCAGGTGATCACCGCCGCCGCCGGCACGACCAGCCTGGCCACCGGGGTCGAGGTCGACACCGAGACGGTCTTCCAGATCGGCTCGATCACCAAGATCTGGACCACGACGCTGGTGATGCAGCTGGTCGACGACGGTCTCCTCGATCTGGACCGGCCGGTGCGTGACTACCTGCCCGAGCTCGTCATCGGCGACCGCGCGGCAGGCGAGAGGATCACGACCCGCCAGCTGCTGTGCCACACGGCCGGGTTCGAGGGTGACATCTTCACCGACACCGGACGCGGCGATGACGCGGTCGAACGCTACGTCGCGACCCTCACCGACCTGCCGCAGCTGTTCGCCCCCGGTGAGACGTTCTCCTACAACAACACCGGCTTCGTCGTGCTCGGTCGCCTCGTCGAGGTGCTGCGAGAGGCTCCGTTCGACCGGGTGCTCCTCGACCGGATCGCGGGACCGCTCGGCCTCGCCAGCGTCTCCCCGAGTCCGTACGAGGCGATCCTGCACCGTGCCGCCACCGGTCACATGCCGGGGGCGGACGGTGCCCCGGAGGCGGCGCCGACCTGGGCGCTGGCCAGGTCCAACGCGCCGGCCGGCTCGATGCTCGCGATGACGGCGAGCGACCTGCTCGGTTTCGTGCGGATGCACCTGAGCGGCGGCACCGCACCCGACGGGACCCAGGTCCTCTCCGCCGCGGCCGTCGCGGCGATGCGGGAGCGCCAGGTCGAGCTGCCGCTGCTCTCTGGGATGGGCAGCGCCTGGGGCCTGGGCTGGGAGCTCATCGACACCCCGCAGGGCACGGTCATCGCGCACGACGGCGGCACCATCGGCCAGGCAGCGTTCCTCCGGGTCGTACCCGAGCACGGGCTGGCCGTCGCGCTCCTCACCAACGGTGGCGAGGTATTCGGGCTCTTCAACGCGGCCGTCGCACGCTTGCTCGAGGAGCTCGGCGGCGTACGCCTTCCCGAACGGCCCACGCCACCGGTCGCGCCGGCGACGGTCGACGTCGACAGGTTCCTGGGGCACTACGCGGACACGATCTACGACATCGAGGTCACCGCCGACGGCGCCGGTGGGCTCGTCCTCGACCGCACCCCCAAGGACGTCATCGCCGAGATCGGCGAGCAGCCGATGCGGTTCTCCCTCGTCCACCTCGACGGCGACTCCTTCATCGCCACCGAGCCCGTCCGCGGCATCCACGTCGTCTTCGCCTTCCTCGGCGAGGCGGACGCCCCGGCGAAGTACGTCCACTACGGCCGCGTCGTCGCGCGCGCCGACTGACCATCCCCCCAGAACCTTGCCGAGAGAGGTACGTCCCATGAACCAGCGCCGAGCCAGAGCAGCCCTGAGACCCGCCCTCGCGGCGCTGACCCTTCCCCTGGCCGCCGCGGGCCTGGCCGCGTGCGGCTCCGGATCGGGCGGCGGCACCGGGTCCGAGGCGTACGTCGACGGTGAGTCCTTCACGATGGCGATCGCCTCCGACCCCGGTGCCCTCGACCCGCACGGCGGCGTGACGAGCACCCTGCTGCAGCTGAGCCGGTTCGCGTACGACTCCTTGGTCAGCGTCGACCGCGACGGCGAGGTGCAGGCGCAGCTCGCGGAGAAGTGGAGCGTGGACGGCACCACTGTCACCTTCGACATCAAGGACGACGTGACCTGCTCGGACGGCTCGGAGTTCACCGCGCAGACCGTCGTCGACAACATCAGCTGGGTCGAGGACCCGAAGAACAAGAGCCCCTACCTGGGCGTCTTCATCCCGGCCGGCGCCACCGCGACGGCGTCCGGACAGACCGTGACGGTCACCTTGGCTGCGCCCGCGCCCTTCGTGCTGTCCTCCTTCTCCAGCCTGCCGATGATCTGTGACAGCGGCCTCGCGGACCGGGCCGTCCTGAAGGCCGGGACCGCCGGCACCGGCCCGTACGTGCTGAAGGACGCCGTTCCCGGCGACCGCTACACCTACGAGGTCCGCGAGGACTACACCTGGGGCCCCGACGGCGCCACCACCGCGGCGGAGGGCACCCCGGCCACCATCGAGGCCAAGATCGTCGCCAACGACACCACGGTCGCGAACCAGCTGCTCTCCGGGGAGCTCAACGCCGCCTCGATCATGGGTCAGGACGCCGCCCGGCTGGACGCCGCGAAGCTCAACCGGGTCGACGCGCAGGCCGTGGTCGGCGAGCAGTGGTTCAACCACAACGAGGGCCACCCGACCGCTGATCCCGCGGTACGTGCCGCGCTGACCCAGGCGCTCGACCTGGCCGAGCTGCAGAAGGTGATCACCGCCGACAAGGGTGGTCCGGCGACCCAGCTCGCCGTCGTCGAGCCCGCCGGCTGCACCGGCTCCTCCGTCGAAGGCAACCTCGCCGACAACGACACCGCTGCCGCCGAGAAGGCGCTCGAGGATGCCGGCTGGGCCGCAGGTGCCGACGGCGTTCGCACCAAGGCCGGCAAGCCGCTCGTGGTCGAGTTCGTCTACGACTCCTCGCTCGGCGCGCCCGGCACCGCCGCCGCCGAGCTGGCCGTCGCGGCGTGGAAGAAGGTCGGCATCGAGGCCAAGGCCACGTCCCTGGACCAGACCGCCATCCAGACCGCGATGTTCGGCACGGGGGACTGGGACGTCGCCTGGGAGCCGGTCAACATCAACACCCCCGACCAGATCGTCCCGTTCCTCTCCGGGCCGGCGCCCGCCGAGGGCGGCAACAACTTCGCCGGCATCGCCAACACCGGCTACGACGCAGCGGTGAAGACCGCGATGGCCGAGAACGGCGCCGAGGGCTGCGCCGACTGGCTGGCCGCGGAGGCAAGCCTGTTCGAGTCGTACGACGTGGTGCCGTTCGCCAACAACCTGCTGCCGTTCTTCTCCCAGGGTGCCGAGCTCGAGGTCGTCGGCGGTGTCGTCCCGACCAGCATCCGGATGCTGGGTTGAGGCAGGCGTCGATGACAGCGACACCAGCGGCGCCTGCGCCTCCGACGACGGGGGCGCCGGGCACCCTGGGCGGGCGGTGGACCCAGTTCGCCCTGCGCCGCGGTGGCCGGCTGCTGGTGTCGCTGTTCGTGCTGGTCACCGCATCGTTCCTGATGATCCATCTGGTGCCCGGCGACCCGGTGCGGGCCGCGCTCGGGATGACCGCGCCGACCGAGCTCGTCGAGGCGCGGCGGCACGCGCTCGGCCTCGACGACCCGCTCCTGACCCAGTACCTGGACTATCTCGGCGGCCTGTTCCGCGGTGACCTCGGCGAGTCGATCCAGACCCAGCTGCCTGTCGGGGAGACCATCGGCCGGCGCCTGGGCGCCACCGTCTCGCTCGGCCTGATCGCCTTCGTCCTCGCTCTCCTGATCGCCGTACCGCTCGGCGTCTGCGTCGCGGTCGCGACGCGCCGCGGGCGCCGCCAACGTACGTCGCTGGGGTTCGCCTCCGGCAGCGTGGTGATCGGCTCGATCCCCGACTTCCTGATCGGCGTGGTGCTGGTCGCGGTCTTCGCGGTCGGCCTCGGCTGGCTCCCGGTCGCGGGCCGCGAGGACGGGGCCGCGTCCTACGTCCTGCCGGTCCTCGCCCTGGCGATCGGCCCGGCCGCGATGCTCGCCCGGATCGTCCGCGTCGAGATGATCTCCGTGCTGGAGTCCGACTACATCCGCACCGCACGGGCCAAGCGGCTCCCGGCACGCCGGATCCACCTGGTGCACGCCCTGCCGAACGCGGTCACCGCCACGCTGACCCTCGGTGGGATGCTGCTGGCCTCGATGGTCGCCGGCACGGTGCTGGTCGAGAACGTCTTCGCCTGGCCCGGGCTCGGCAGCACCATCGTCTCCTCGATCGTCACCAAGGACTATCCGGTCGTGCAGGGCACCGTGCTCGTCTACGGGGTGATCGTGCTGCTGGTCAACACGCTCGTCGACGTCGCGCTCGCCGTGCTCGATCCCCGCTCGACGGTGGGGGAGGCGTGATGAGGGCGCTGCGTACGCCGGTGGGGGCGACCGGCGCGGGCCTGCTCGCCACGGTGCTGCTGCTGGCCGTCCTGGCTCCGGTCGCGTTCGGCGACGGGGCGGCCGCCGTCGACACCGACAACCTGCTCGCCGGGCCCTCGGCGGAGCACTGGTTCGGCACCGACAACGCCGGCCGCGACCTGTTCCTGCGGGTCCTGGTCGCCACCAGGCTCTCGATCACCCTGGCGCTGCTGGCGACCGCGATCGCGGTGCTCACCGGGCTGGTGCTCGGCTCGCTGCCGTGGCTGCTCGGCCCACGGCTCGGGCGACCGGTGACGGCGCTGGTCAACATCCTGGTCGCCTTCCCCGGACTGCTCCTGGTCCTCTCCCTGGCCACCGTGTTCGGAGTCGGTGCCCGCGGGGCCGTGCTGGCGATCGGGTTCGCCGGTGCGCCCACGTTCGCCCGCCTCTGCCAGACGCTGATCGCCGGGATCGCCGCTCGCGACTATGTCGCCGCGGCCGAGATCGCCGGCCTCGGCCGGATCCGGATCCTGGTGCGGCACGTGCTGCCCAACGTCGCGGAGCCGCTCGTCGTCAACGCCACCATCGGCGCCGGGAGCGCGCTGCTCGCCTTCGCCGGCCTCTCCTTCCTCGGCCTCGGCGTCCAGGCGCCCGCCTACGACTGGGGGCGGCTGATGCAGGACGGTCTGGCCGGGGTCTACCTCCACCCGCTCGCCGCGCTCGCGCCGGGGATCGCGGTCGTCATCGCCGGCCTGGCCTTCAACCTCACCGGCGAGGCGGTCGCCGGTGCCTTGGGCGTGACGCCGGTCGTCGGGCCACGGGCCTGGTCGGTGCCGGCTCGCTCGACTCCGGCGAGGTCGCCGGCGCAGGGAGAGGACCTGGTGCTCGACGTACGCGATCTCGCTGTCGCCTTCCCCGGCCCGTCGGCCCCGGTCACCCCGGTCCGTGGCGTCTCCCTCTCGCTGCGTTCCGGTGAGGCCGTGGGGATCGTGGGGGAGTCGGGGTCGGGCAAGTCGCTCACCGCGCTCGCGATCGCCCAGCTCGTCGAGGAACCCGGCCGGGTCACCGGCGAGGTCACCCTCTGCGGCACCGACCTGAACGACGGCGGCCACCACGAGGACCTGCTCGGCACCTCGCTCGCGGTCGTCTTCCAGGACCCGATGACCTCGCTCAACCCGGCCATGCGGGTCGGCCCGCAGCTCGCCGAGGTGAGCCGCTTCCACCAGAGCCTCGGCCGGCGTGCGGCGCTGGCCCGCGCCGTCGACCGCCTGCGCGCGGTGCGGCTGCGTGACCCGGAGCGGGCGGCCCAAGCGTACCCGTTCGAGCTCTCCGGCGGCATGCGTCAGCGCGCCATGATCGGGATGGGCCTGATGGGCACGCCGCGGCTGATCATCGCCGACGAGCCCACGACCGCCCTGGACGTCACCGTCCAGAAGCAGGTCCTGGCGCTCCTGGAGGACGTACGCCGCGAGCACGGCACCGCGATCCTGCTGATCTCCCACGACGTGTCCGTCATCGGCGAGATCTGCGACCGGGTGCTGGTGATGTACGCCGGGCGCATCGTCGAGGAGATCGCCGCCGGCGACCTCCACGGCGACGCCCGGCACCCCTACACCCGGGCACTGGTCGCGGCGGTTCCGTCGATGAGCACATCGCGGGACGAGCCGCTGGCCACCATCCCCGGCCAGCCGGTCGACCCCGCCGCGCTTCCCCCGGGCTGTGCGTACGCCGCCAGGTGCCCGCTCGCGACCGACCAGTGCCTGAGCGAGGAGCCCGCGCTCCTCGACGGGGTCGCGTGCTGGCGTGCGGGTGACCCGCTCCCGATGGAGCAGACGAAGCAGGTGAGCGTATGAGCATGCGGTTCGAGCAGGTCAGCGTCCGGTTCGGGCGCACCCAGGTGCTCCACGAGGTGAGTCTGGAAGTGCCCGACGGCTCGATCATGGGCTTGGTGGGGGAGTCCGGTTCGGGCAAGTCGACGCTCGCCCGGGCCGCCGTCGGGCTGGTGCCGGTCAGCACCGGTCGCGTCCTGGTCGACGGCGTCCCGGCCGGACGGCGATCCGGGGTCCAGATGGTCTTCCAGGATCCCTACTCCTCCCTCGACCCGCGGATGAGCATCGGCGAGAGCATCGCCGAGGCGATCCCCGGACGGACCTCGAAGTCAGAACGGGCCGGCGAGGTCGCCCGCCTCCTCCGGCTGGTCCATCTCGACCCGGGCCGCGCCGGCCAGCGCCCGGGGAGCCTCTCGGGCGGCCAGCGGCAACGGGTCGCCCTGGCCCGCGCGCTGGCCGGCCGGCCCCAGGTGCTCATCGCCGACGAGATCACCTCGGCGCTCGACGTCTCCGTCCAGGGCGCCGTCCTCAACCTCGTCCGCGAGATGCAGCGCGAGCTCGGCCTCTCGATGCTGTTCATCTCCCACAACCTGGCCGTGGTGCGCTACGTGGCCGACACGGTCGCGGTGATGAGCCACGGACACATCGTCGAGCACGGGCCGGCGGCCGACGTACTGGAGAACCCGAGTCATCGCTATACCCAAGAGCTTCTCGCCGCCGTCCCCGGTGGCACCTCGAACACCCTCACCAAGGAGACCTGATGACCATCGATTCCGCTCACTGGCAGACCCGGCTCGCCGAGCTGACGAAGAAGCACGGCGTCCCCGGGGCCCAGCTCGGCATCCTCCGGGTCGGCCGCGACGGCGCTGAGGACGAGCAGGTCACGCTCGCCACCGGCGTGCTCCACCTCGGCACCGGCCAGCCCGCGACGACCGACTCCGTGTGGCAGATCGGCTCGATCTCCAAGGTCTGGACCGCGACCGTGGTGATGCAGCTGGTCGATGAGGGCAGGCTCGCCCTCGACACCCCGGTCAAGGAGATCATCGGTGATCTCGATCTGCGTGACCCCGAGGTCACCGAGAAGGTCACGATCCACCACCTGCTCACCCACACCAGCGGCATCGACGGTGACGTCTTCACCGACACCGGACGCGGCGACGACGTACTGGAGAAGTACGTCGCCCGACTCGGCGAGGCCGCCCAGAACCACCCGCTGGGCGCGACCTGGTCCTACTGCAACTCCGGCTACGTGCTGCTCGGACGGGTCATCGAGGTCGTCACCGGTCAGACCTGGGACCAGGCGATGCGTGAGCGGCTCTTCACGCCGCTCGGCCTCACCCACACCGGCACCCTGCCCGAGGAGGCGATGCTCCACGCGCTGGCGATGGGCCACCTCGGCACCGGCGACGAGATCGCTCCGGCGCCGGTATGGGGGCTGCCCCGCTCGTGCGGCCCGGCCGGTCTGATCACCGCGACCGCTGCCGACGTGCTCGCCTTCGCCCGGATGCACCTGAGCGATGGAGTGGCGAAGGACGGCACCCGGGTGCTCTCCGCCGAGTCGGTGGCGGCGATGGCCGACTTCCAGGTCGACTGTCCGGAGAAGGACCTGCTCGGCGACTCGTGGGGCCTGGGCTGGTTCCGCTGCGACTGGCACGGGGCGCGTGCGATCGGCCACGACGGCAACACCATCGGGCAGGCCGCGTTCCTGAGGCTGCTTCCCGAGGCCGGCATCGCGGTCTCGCTCAACACCAACGTCGCCAGCGCCATCGCGCTCTACCAGGACCTCTTCGAGGAGATCTTCGCCGAGCTCGCCGACGTCCGCCTCCCTGACCGCTTCGAGATCCCCGACGACGCGCCCGAGGTCGACATCACCCCCTTCCTCGGCGAGTACTCGCGCGAGTCGGTGCTGGAGGAGGTCCTGGTCCTCGACGGCAAGCCGGTGATGCGGACGACCGTCTCCGGACCCGTCGCCGAGCTCGAAGGTGCCTCCGAGCCCGAGGTGCACGAGCTGGTGCCGGTCGCGGAGGCGATCTTCGCGGTCAAGCCCGACAAGTCCGCGGCCTACTTCCCCGTACGCTTCTACACGTTGCCGACCGGCGAGCGATACCTCCACTTCGGCGCCCGCGCGACCCCGAAGAAGGCCTGAATGCGTCGACCTCAGATCGATCTCCACCGGCTCCTGGACGACATCCGGGAGCTGGTCGAGACCGAGTCGCCCTCCACCGACCTGGGCGCCGTGGCGCGCTCGGCCGAGGTCGTGGCCCGCCTCGGCGCCGCCCATCTCGGCGTCCCCCCGGAGCGCATCGTCGTCGACGGGGTCACCCATCTGCGCTGGCGCTTCGGGCCCGGACCCCACGTCCTGCTGCTCGGCCACCACGACACGGTGTGGCCGCACGGCACGCTGGAGAGGATGCCGTACGCCGTCACCGACGGTGTCCTGCGCGGCCCCGGCTGCTTCGACATGCTCGCCGGTCTGGTCATGGCACTGCACGCGGTCGCCGCACTGCCGGCTCCCGACGGGATCTGCCTCCTGGTCACCGGCGACGAGGAGCTCGGCTCGCCGTCCTCGCGCGCGCTGATCGAGGCCGAGGCCCGAGAGGCGTCCGCGGTCCTCGTGCTGGAGGCATCGGTGGGCGACGGAGACCTCAAGACGGCCCGGAAAGGCACCTCGATGTACGAGGTCGAGGTCGTCGGACGTGCCGCCCATGCCGGCCTGGAGCCCGACAAGGGCGTCAACGCCACCATCGAGCTGGCCCACCAGGTGCCCGCGGTGGCCGCACTCGCCGACCCGTCCGCGGGCACGACGGTGACCCCGACGTCCGCATCCGCAGGCACCACGCTCAACACCGTCCCGGGCGCGGCCCGGTTCACGGTCGACGTACGCGCCTGGAGCGCGGCCGAGCAGGAACGGGTCGACGCCGGGATGCGTGCTCTGGAGCCGGCGCTCGACGGCGCGAAGCTGGTCGTGCACGGCGGGATCAACCGGCCGCCGCTGGAGGAGTCCATGTCGGCGCGGCTGTTCGACCGGGCGGTCGCCGTCGCGACCCGGCTCGGGCTGCCGGTGCCGGGTCAGGCCGCGGTCGGCGGGGCCTCCGACGGCAATTTCGCCGCCGGGGTCGGCACCCCGACGCTCGACGGGCTCGGCGCGGTCGGCGGCGGGGCGCACGCCGAGGACGAGCACGTGCTCGTCGACCGGCTGATCGACCGGACGCTGCTGTTGCACGGGCTGTTGCACGACCTGCTCGAGGAGCAGGTGGCCGGCGGTCCGGCCGACGGATCGAGAGGCCGGCCGTGACGCGGGCATGGGGGGCGTACGTCCGGGCCGCCGAGGCCGCCCGGGTCACCGTCCGCGAGCTCGACGGGATCGCCGAGCTGCAGCGGGCCGAGAAGGTGCTCGGCGGGATCTGGGGTGTTCCGGACAATCCGCCGCTCGGGTCCGAGCTGATGCGCGCGATGCGCAAGGCCGAGGGCTACGTCGCCGGCGCGTTCGACGATGCCGGCGGGGAGATGGTCGGCGTCTGCGTCGGGTTCCACTCGGTGCCGGCCGCCCGCACGATGCACAGCCATATCGCCGGCGTGGTCCCGGAGATGGCCGGTCGGCATGCGGGTTTCGCGCTCAAGCTCCACCAGCGGGCCTGGTGCCTGGAACGTGGGATCACGCTGATGGAGTGGACCTTCGACCCGCTCGTGGCCCGCAACGCCTACTTCAACCTGGCCAAGCTCGGCACCCGGGTCGCGGAGTATCTCCCCGACTTCTACGGCTCGATGGGCGACGGCATCAACGACGCCGAGGACGCCAGCGACCGGATCCTGGTGCACTGGGACCTGGACTCGCCACAGGTCGCGTCCGCGTGCGACGGCAGCCCGGTCGAGATCGCCGAGGTCGCTGCGGCCGCCGCCGGGCCGGGTGCGTCCTGGGTCGAGGTGCCCCGCGACATCGAGGCGATGCGCCTCTCCGACCCCGGCGAGGCCAGGGCGTGGCGTACCAAGGTCCGTGACCAGCTTCTGAGCGGGCTGGAGTCGGGCCGGGTCGCCGGCTTCGACCGCGACCACGGATATCTGCTCACCGGCACAGCCCCGAAGGAAGGAACCGAATGAAGCTGGAAGGGATGAAGCTGGAAGGGATGGAGCTGCGACGGGTGTCGATGCCACTGGTGTCGCCCTTCCGGACGTCCTTCGGCACCCAGAACGAGCGCGACATCCTGCTGCTGCGCGCGGTGACCTCGCAGAGCGAGGGGTGGGGCGAGTGCGTCGCGATGGCCGACCCGCTCTACTCCTCCGAGTACGTCGAGGCGACCGCGGACGTGCTCCGTCGGTTCCTGCTCCCCGCGCTGGCCGCGGCCGGCGGTGAGCTGGAGCGGCACGGGGCGTGCGCGGTGGGAAAGGTGCTGCACCCGTTCAAGGGACACCGGATGGCGAAGGCGGCGCTGGAGATGGCGCTGCTCGACGCGGAGCTGCGCGCGGCCGGGAGGTCCTGGGCCCGCGAGCTGGGCGCCGTGCACGACCGGGTGCCGAGCGGTGTCTCGGTCGGCATCTTCGACTCCGTACCCCACCTGCTGGACGTGGTCGGCGGCTACCTGGACGAGGGCTACGTGCGGATCAAGCTCAAGATCGAGCCGGGCTGGGACATCGAGCCGGTGGCCGCGGTCCGGGAGCGGTTCGGCGACATCCCGCTGCAGGTCGACGCCAACACCGCCTACACGCTGCGCGACGCCCGCCACCTGGCGAAGCTGGATCCGTTCGACCTGCTCCTCATCGAGCAGCCGCTGGACGAGGAGGACGTCCTCGGCCACGCGAAGCTGGCCCGCGAGATCCGCACCCCGGTGTGCCTGGACGAGTCGATCGTCTCCGCACAGACGGCCGCCGCCGCGATCTCGCTCGGTGCCTGCTCGATCATCAACATCAAGCCCGGCCGCGTGGGCGGCTACCTGGAGGCCGTACGCATCCACGACCTCGCCGCCGCGCACGGACTCGCGGTCTGGTGCGGTGGCATGGTCGAGACCGGGCTGGGGCGCGCCGCCAACGCTGCCCTGGGCGCGCTGCCGGGGTTCACCCTGCCCGGGGACATCTCCGCCTCCGACCGGTTCTATCGCACCGACATCACCGAGCCGCTCACCATCGAGGACGGCCATATGAGCGTCCCGACCGGACCGGGGCTGGGAGTCACTCCGATCCCGGAGGTCCTGGAGTCGTTCACCACCTCGACCGAATGGATCCCGCTCGGTGCGTAGCCCTGATGCGTCGTGTTGGGATCCGGCACTAGTATTCCGGGCGTGAGCCAGCGTCCGCGCGCGAGTCTGGGCCGCGTTCTCGACGACCTGGGCGACACCCTGCTGGAGCTGCTGGCCGGCGACCCGGCCCACGACGGTGAGATCGGCGGCGTGGTGATCCACGATCCCGACGACGAGCCGGTGCACCCCGCCGGGGCGCTGGTGCTGGCCGTCGGGGTGCGGTCGGGCGAGCTGCCCGAGCTCGTTCGCGAGGTGGGCCGCCGCGGGGCGGTCGGGCTGGTCGTCCGCGCCCCCGTCGTGCTGACCGATGCCCTGGCTGCCGCGGTCGAGGAGAGCCGGACCGCCCTGCTCGGCCTGCGCCGCGGCGCGACCTGGGCGCAGCTGACCGCACTGCTGCGCTCGCTCCTCGCCGAGGGCGACATCGGCCCGGCTGAGGCGGAGACGCTCGGTGGTCTGCCCTCCGGCGACCTGTTCGCGGTCGCCAACGCGATCGGCGCGCTGCTGGACGCGCCGGTGACGATCGAGGACCGCAGCTCGCGGGTGCTGGCCTTCTCCGGCCGTCAGGACGAGGCCGACGCCTCGCGGGTCGAGACGGTCATCGGCCGCCAGGTTCCCGAACGCTACGCCCGGATGCTCACCGACCTAGGCGTCTTCCGCGAGCTCTACCGCGAGCACCGCCCCGTCGTCGTCGACCCGGCCCGGCTCGACGAGGACAGGATCAGCAAGCAGCGTGTCGCGATCGCGGTCCGTGCCGGCGACGAGGTCCTCGGCTCGATCTGGGCGGCGATGGACGGTGAGGTCACGCCCGAGCGGAGCGCGGCGCTGCGCGACGCCGCCAGCCTGGTCGCGCTCCACATGCTGCGCGTGCGGGCCGGCGCCGATGTGCACCGGCGGTTGCGTACGGATCTGGTCAGCTCGGTCCTCGAGGGCGCGGCCGGTGCTCGAGACGCGCTGGGCCGGCTCGGCCTCGCCGGGCGGCCGGTCGTCGTGCTCGCCCTGGCCCTGCGGCACGAGCCGTCGGCCGAGCACGATCACGAACCCGACCCGGGCGGCGCCAGCACGCTCGAGCGTGCCGCCGACGCGCTGGCGGTGCACCTCTCGGCCGCCGTGCCGGCCTCGGCGGTCGCGGTCGTCGGCGGCATCGTCCATGCCCTGGTCCCGCTCCCCGGCGACGGCTCCGAGCCCGAGGAACGGGCCGCCCGGCTGGCCGGGGAGTTCTGCGAGCGTCTCGGCACGCGGCTGCCGGTCGTCGTCGGCGTCGGTGGTGCCGGCTCGGACATCAGCGCCATCGTCGCCTCCCGCGAGGCCGCGACCCGGGCCATGCGGGTGCTTCGCGACGGCGTCGCCCCGGGCGGCGAGACGCGCTCGGTGGCGCGGCTCGCCGACGTCTACACCCAGTCGTTGCTCCTCGAGCTCCGCGACCTCGCCGCCGCCCGGGACGAGCGTCCGGTCGGCCCGATCGCGCTGCTCCTCGACTACGACGAGCGCAACGACTCCGGTCTTGCCGAGACCCTGGACGCGTGGCTGGACGCGAACGGCGACGTACGCGCCGCTGCCGCCGCCCTCTTCATCCACCCCAACACGCTGCGCTACAGGCTGCGCCGGCTCGAGCAGGTCAGCGGCCTGGACCTCGCCGACCCCGAGCAACGTTTCGGGGCGGCGCTCCAGCTGCGACTCCTGGCGCTGCGCTGAGGCTCCGCACCGACGGGTCCCGCTCAGACCACCATCGCGACCACGGCCGCCGCGGCGAGGACCGTGGCGGCGATGCGTACCTTCCCGATCGGCTCGTGCAGCACCAACGCTGCCGAGAGCGCGACCCAGATCAGGCTCGAGCTGCGGACGGCCGCCACCAGCGAGACCGGCGCGTGCAAGGTGGCGTAGAGGCTGAGGACGTACGAGGTAGGGATCAGCACCGCGAGCACGGCCACGGTCCGGGCATGGATCCTCGCCTGGCGCAGCCCCTCGGCGTACTTGCCGCGCACGATCACGCTCCACAGCACCACCTGGATGACCGTGCCGACCGCGTAGTAGGCGATCGGGTCGAGGCCGCGCTCGACGACCACCCAGCCGTCGTAGGTCGTGTAGCCGGCGATCGATACGGCGATGCAGCCCGACCACAGCAGCGGCTTCGCCTGCAGTGAGCCCCTGGTGCGGACGGTCTCGAACAGCAGCGCCCCGACCGCCGCCGCCATCAGGAGTACGCCACCCCACTGCGCCCAGCTCAGCCACTGCCCGAGCACCACCATGCCGGTGAGCGCCACCACGACCGGGGCCAGGCCGCGGGAGAGCGGGTAGATCTGGCTCACGTCGAAGTCCTGGTAGGCGACCTGGACCAGGCCCATGGTCAGCGCGTGCATCGCGGTGCTGCCGAGCGAGAGCAGGAGGAGCTCCCAGGACACCGCGATGCCGTGCCCGCGCACGATCATCACCACCGAGGTGACCGTGACGACCAGGCAGCTCTCCACGATCGCAACCGCCCACAGCGCCGGTCTCCCCGCGGGGGCGATGGTCTTCGACGCCGTGTTCCAGGCTGCGTGGGCGATCGCCGAGCCCAGGGCGAGAACGACTCCGAGCAGCAGCATTCGGGTGAGCCTACGGCGTCGCTGCGCGGATCATGACCGGACTACTCCTAGGGTGGGCCACTCCAACCCCACAACACCGAGGAACTCTGTGATGGACCCCGTCGACCTGGCTCTGATGCTTCTCCGGCTCGCGGTGGGTGGCACGATGATCGCCCACGGCGTCAACCATTGGCGCGGAGGCGGCAAGATCGCCGGCACCGCAGGCTGGTTCGAGAGCCTCGGCCTTCGCCACGGCACCCTGCAGGCGTGGGCCAGCGTGGTGACCGAGATCGGGGCCGGCGTACTCCTGATCCTGGGCCTGATCACGCCGCTGGCCGCAGCCGCCGTCGTCGCGGTGATGCTCGTGGCCGCGCTGCTGGCGCACCGCCCCAACGGGTTCTTCGTCTTCAAGGACGGCTGGGAGTACGTCATGATCCTGGCCGTCGTCGCAGTCGTGCTCGGCGTCACAGGACCCGGGACGATCTCGCTCGATGCGTCCCTCGACATCGTCTACGACGGCTGGGTTGGCGGCGCGGTAGCGCTAGGCGGCGGCGTCGCCGGCACCGCCCTGCTCCTCGCCGCTTTCTGGCGCCCGCAGCGCGAGGACACCCCCGCCGAAGAAGCCCCCGCCGACGAAGCCCCCGCCGACGACGCCTGACCCGTCGCCGAGTCGGCGCAAACTGACGAGGTCCGACGCCGAGTCGGCGCAAACTGACGAGGCCCGTCGCCGAGTCGGCGCAAACTGACGAGGTCCGACGCCGAGTCGGCGCAAACTGACGAGGTCCGACGCCGAGTCGGCGCAAACTGACGAGGCCCGACGCCGAGTCGGCGCAAACTGACGAGGTCCGACGCCGAGTCGGCGCAAACTGACGAGGCCCGACGCCGAGTCGGCGCAAACTGACGAGGTCCGACGCCGAGTCGGCTCGTCATGACGCGCCGACTCGGCGGGGGAGTCGGTCAGGATGAGCCGACTCGGCGGGGGAGTCGGTCAGGATGAGCCGACTCGGCGGGGGAGTCGGTCAGGATGAGCCGACTCGGCGCGACCAAAGTCGAGCGAGGTCGCGACGGAAGGACGATGCCGCGACGCCGGCTCGTTCCTAGCCTGGATTCATGCGTCGGCAACAGATGGTCCCGGTAGCGCTCCTGGTCGCCGCGGTCGGTCTGCTCGGACTGGGTGTCGTCGGCCCGCCGACGGCGGATGGCGGCATCCGGATCACGCCAGGGTTGCCGATCCTGCTGGTCGCGGCAGGGGTGAGCTGGTGGTGGCGGGGGAGTGCCGGCGCCGTCCTCGGTGTGGTCGCGGTCGCCGTCGTGACGGTAGCCTCGATCGGCGCCGGACTCGGGTCGGACCTGGTCGGTGACCGCGGGCTGCCGGTTGCCGTGGCACGCTGGGTCCAGGTGGTGGGGCTGGCTGCCGCGACGTACGCCTTGGTCCGGCGGCTGGTGGCAGGACGGTCGCCGGTGGGGACAGCCGGTGAGCGACCTCGCCGTGACCGGAGCAAAGTACTCCAGGTCACGGGTCTGCTGGTGCTGTGCGGGATCGGAGCCGAGCTGCTGGCAGCGTACGGGGACAGCACGGGGGACCCGGGAGGGATCGCCTTCGCGCTGGTCTTCTTCGGCGCGCTCTACGGAGCGCCGGCGCTGCTCGCCCGAGACCTGGTGCGCCGCCTCGGCTGGGGCTGGCCGAGCCTGCTGCTGATCTTCGCAGCTCTGGGCACGGCACAGGCCGGCCTCATCGACCAGTCGCTGTTCAGCGTCGACTACGGCGGTTACGAGGGCTGGGAGGAGAACCGTGAGCCGACCCTCATCCCGGCCGTCGGGCTCAGCGGCTACAACGCCTACTCCTTCATCGTCGGGCACGTGATCTTCAGCTTCGCCGCGCCTGTTGCACTGGCTGAGGCATGGGTGCCCGCACGGGCCAGGAAGCCGTGGCTGGGTCCGGTCGGCATCACCTTTGCCGCGATCGCGTACGCCGTCGCCGCCGTGCTGATCGTGACCGACCCGGAGTCACGGTCGGGGAGCAAGGCTCAGCTGCTCGCCATGGCAGGGCTGGTCGGTGCTCTGGTGATCCTCGCCGTCATCGTCGGTCGGCGCCACCAGGAGGACCACGCCGGTCCCGGGAAGCCTGGCGTCTCGATCTGGTTGGTCCTCGGTGTCGCGTTCGTCCTCGCGCTCATTCCTGATCTCATGCCTGCGACCTGGTTGGGCGTGATCGGCGCGGCGACCGCGACGGCGACGGTCGGAGTGCTGCTCCTTCTTGCCGCCCAGACGCGAGCCTGGACGATCCGGCACACCGCGGCGGTCGGTGCTGCGTTCCTGCTCGAGCGGGGGTTGCTGGCGTTCACCTACTTCCCCCTCATCGGTGATGTCGCGGTAGGCCCGAAGTACGCCCACAACGTGTCCATGCTCCTCGTCGTCGCGCTCGCGGGATGGCTCGCCCTGCGGGGTCGTACTGCTATGGCCCCGCCTGCGGAGCGCACCGCTCTGCCGGCTGGTTAGGGGCGGCGGGTGAATCTGATGGTGCCGTCCGGTAGGCGTTCATGGAGGTACGCCGGGGCGTGGGCTAGGCGGTGATGATGGAGACAGAGCAGTGCGCCGTCTTTGAGGTCTGTCTTGCCGCCGGCCGCCCACGGGTTGAGATGGTGGGCGTCGCACCATTCGGGTGGCATGTCACACCCTTCGGCTTGGCAGCACTTGGCCTGCAGCCGCAGCGCTTTGCGTTGGATGGGTTGGAAGAATCTGCTGGCTCGGCCGGCGTCGAGGACCTCGCCCTCGCTGCCCAACACCCAGGGAATGATGGTGGCGTTACACGCCATCCGCCGGGCTTCTGCGGCGCTGATGGCGGTGCCGTTGGCCTCGTCGTAGCCCAGGCTGGCGATCCCGAGGTCTTTGCGGAGCTCCTCGAGCGAGATCACCACATTGAGGGTGGTGGCGTCGCCGCCGTGGCGGGGCAGCGCGGCGGGGTCGAGGGTCTCCAACAGGCGGGAGAACCCCTGCCCCATCAACCGTTCCCAGGGCGGCAGTCCCGCGCCCTTCTCGACAAGCTGTTGCTTGCGGGGCTGGGCGTAGGCCTCGACCAGCCGCTTGAACCTCAACCCCATCGAGACCGGCAGCACCCCGTCGAACCCGACGGTTCCGTCGTGGTTGTCCCACACCCGGAGCGCGGTCTTCTGCTGGGCGCGTTCTTCCTCGGCGAGGAGGGCTTGGGCTTCGGCGTTCTCGAACCGGGCCGGGTCGATCTCGGCCAGGATCTTCCGGCCCACGATCGCCAGTTCGTTCGCGGTGAGCCGGGTGGCGTAGTCGACCAGCAGCTTCTCGGCCAGGACCAAGTCTTCGGCGCTGGCGACCGGGTCGGCCTCGATCTTGTCCAGGGCCGTCGTGATCACCCGGGCCTTGTCCGGGGAGACGACACCGGCCGCGAGACCGTCGGCGACGAGCTCGTATTTGGCGATCTTGGTGGCGAGTTTGATCTGGGATCGGGCCACGGCTTTGTCGACCAAGAGTTCGGCGCGCATCCAGGCGGAGGCGTCCTTGTCGCCGGTCTCCTGGGCGATATCGCCGGCCGTGGCCAACACCCGGAGCTTCAGCGCGGCCTGTTGGGTCTGGATGGTCTCCAGCCGGGCCAGCAGGTCCTTCTTGGTCGAGGTTCGCCAGTAGGTGGGGTCGGTGGCGAGCAGGTCGCGGAGGGAGGACTCAATGACAGCCAGAGCAGCGTCAATCGCATCACCGGGGTGGCTGCCCCAGTGGTCGAGGTCGTGCTCGAGACTCATCGTGATCCCTCCCTTCAGAGGTGTGTTGTGATGGGTCTGAGTCTACGCCCGCGAGGGGATACCTAGCCACCTATAGGTGCAGGTCAGATGCCAGTTTCGCGGTGAGCGAACGGCCTCGTTTCTGTGGATGGTAAGTGGCCCGAAGGGCCACCCCTCCACCCCTACAAGCCCCACCAATCCCATCAAGAATCTTCCGCGCCACACCCGGGCCGCCGCCCCGATAGCCAGCCAAATCTTTTCTCGATCTGGTCCGGAGTCCAGGACCGCGAAGCGGCCGGCGAAGCCGGCGCCCGCAGGGCGTCCTTGACGCCGGACCAGATCGAGAACACCCTCCAGAAAGGGTCGGCGGCCCACGGTCCCCCGAAGAAACAGTCCCCGACAACTGCCAGAACGAACTCAACAAGGTCGAAACACCCCGACCAGACCCGGAAGCGACCGTGTTGGTCTCGACACGCTCGCTGGCGCTCGCGGCTCGACCAGCGGGGCGGGCGGCTCGACCAGCGATGGAGCGCCGCTCAACCAGCGATGGAGCGCGGCGAGACCAGCGAGGGAGCGAGGCAGAACCTCAGCGGCGCGAGCGGATCCCGAGCCGAGCGGTCTCGCCGGTAGCTGAGCGCTCGAGCTCGGCGATGAGAGTGCGGGCGTCGTAGCGACCCTCGTGGCGGTGCGTACCGACGAAGAACGTCGGCGTGCCGCGGGCGCCGCTGTCGTTGGCCGAGGCCATGTCCTCGCGGACGTGCTCGGCCAGGTCCGGGTCCTCGAGGTCGCGGAGGAACTGTTCGACGTCGAGCCCGAGGGCTCCGGCGTAGCCGGCCAGGTCCTGGTGCTCGAGCTCGTTCTGGTGGTCGAAGAGGTGCTTGTGCATCTCCCAGAACCGACCCTGCCGTCCCGCGGCCTCGGCGGCGACCGCGGCCAGTTCGGCGTGCGGATGCTGGGGGAGGGGCAGGTGGCGTACGACGTAGCGGATCCGCGGCCCGAAGTAGTCGCGGACCTCGTTGGCGGTGCCGGTGGCGCGGGCGCAGAAGGGGCACTCGTAGTCGAGGTACTCGAGCAGGGTGATCTCGGCGTCCTCGGCCCCGTAGATGTGGTCGCGCTCCGGGTCGACCGGAGTCGAGAGCACCTTCGGCAGCGCCGCGTCGCGCTGGCCGAGGAAGCGCGCGGAGAGCTGGAAGATCACCCAGCCCAGCGCGGAGGCGAGCACCACGGAGAGGAGTACGCCGACGATCGCATCGCGCTGAAGCGTCTCGGAGTCGAAGGCGAGGGTGGTGATCAGCAGCGCGACGGTGAAGCCGATCCCCGACAGCGCCGCGCCGCCGAGAACATGGCCGCCGCCGACGCCCTGGGGCAGCTGCCCGAGCCGCAGCCGCGTGGCCACGAGTGCGCCGCCGCCGATCCCGAGCGTCTTGCCCAGGACCAGGCCGGCCACGACGCCCCAGGTCACCGGCGAGCTCAGCGCCTCCCCGAGCACGCCGTCGCGCAGGTCGACGCCTGCGTTGGCGAGCGCGAAGACCGGCACGATGAAATAGCTCGTCGGTACGTGCAGCGTCTCCTGGAGCCGCTCGTTGACCGAGATCGTGCGGGTCAGCTCGTCGCGGGTCTCCCGCTGCAGCGTGGGCAGCGGCGACTGCCGGAAGGCCCGGAACCGCGAGGTCGCGACCTCCATCTGGGCCCGGGTCGGCTCCGCCGCCGGCACCAGCAGACCGGCCAGCATCCCGGCGATCGAGGCATGCAGGCCGGCGCCGAGGGTGGCCACCCAGGCGATCAGGACGAGCAGTACGTAGGGCCCGGCCCGCCATACCTTCACCCGGTCGAGCACGAAGATCCCGACGAGGGCCAGCCCGGCCACCACCAGCGGCCCGATCTCGAGCTGCTCGGTGTAGGCGACGCCGATCACGCTGACCGCGACGATGTCGTCGATGACGGTCAGCGTGAGCAGGAAGATCCGCAGCTGGGTGGAGACCGCCGGCCCGACCAGCGCGAGCATGCCGAGCAGGAACGCGGTGTCGGTGCCGATCACGATGCCCCACCCGCGGGCCGCCTCACCGGAGGGGTTCAGCAGCACGTAGATCAGCGCCGGCAGGAGCAGGCCGCCCGCGCCTGCGATCAGCGGGACCACCATGCGGCGACGGTCGGTGAGCTCGCCGACGGCGAGCTCGCGGCGTACCTCCAGGCCGACGACGAAGAAGAAGACCACCATCAGGCCGTCGTTGACCCAGTGGTGCAGGCTCATCGAGAGGCCGACGTCGCCGAACCGGACCGAGACCACTGTCTCCCACAGGTGCTCGTAGCCGTGCGACCACGGCGAGTTGGCCCAGGCCAGCGCCAGCAGCGAGGCGATGACCAGCAGCGTGGCGCTGGTCGACTCCAGATGCATGAAGTGCCGCAGCCTGGTGCCGAGCTGCCCGGTCAGGTCGTCGTCACGCCGGCACTTCGTCTGCTGTTTCCCCACAGGGGGATCCTAGGCGCGTTGACCATCCGCCGTGTTGGCGCGCCGCGCTTCGGCCACCTCGCTGAGCCGCCGGGCGACGCCGTGCTTGGCCACGACGAGCTGGTCGACCACCACGAGCGGCAGCTCCAGGACCTCGGTCAGGGTGAGCGCCGTCGCGGTCAGGATGGCGCTCTCGCCCAGGAGCGCCTCGGCGGTGACGACCTGGCCCCGGTCGAGGCGCGCCACGACGACCGTGCCGCCGGAGCCACCCGAGGAGCCGGCGGGAGCGGTCACCTCGACCACGCCGCTGGCCACGAACCCGTACGTCGTCGGCACTCGTCCCGGGCGGACGATGTGCTCGCCGGCGCCGAACGTGTTCAGGCGGCACTGCGGCGCGAGCGCCTCGACCTCCTCATCCGTGAGCTCGAGCGTGGTCGAGACCGACCGGAGCGCCGCCTCGACATCGGCCGTCGGGCGGGTCACCGGGGTGACGCCGTCGAGGGTGAGGCCGGCCCGGCGGGCCGCGTACCAGAGCTGCGTGCGAAGCGTCGAGCTCGCGATGCCGGCCTCGGAGGCGCTGGCCAGCGGCAGGGTCACGTCATAGGCGCCGCCACCGGTGGCGCGCACCGTCGCGACGGACCCGGGCCGGAGCGACGGCAGCGCCGCGGCGGTCGTCGTCACCGTCTCCACGACCTCGTGCGGAGGGTCGGCCGCCCCGAAGTCCAGGCTGAAGGTGTGGTCGTGAGCGCGGGTGGGACGGCTGTCGTTGGTGAACGAGGCCGCGGCCAGCGCGGAGTTGGGGATGACCTGGACCCCGCTGCCGGTGTCGAGGTGGGTGGAGCGCCAGTTCATCTCGACGACCCGGCCCCTGGCGCCGGCGACGTCGAGGGTGTCGCCGAGCCGGAAGGGCTGCTCGAAGAGGAGCAAAAGCCCGGAGACGACGCTGCCGATCGCGTTCTGCAGCGCGAGGCCGATCACGATCGACCCGACACCCAAAGTCGCCCACAGCCCGCCGACGTCGAAGCCCCACACCATCGAGGCCACGATCGCGGCGCCGGCTACGACCAGGACGAGCCGGGCGAGGTCGACGAAGATCCCCGGCAGCCGCTCGCGCCAGCTGCCCCGGTCGGCGTTGTCGAACAGGAGCGCGTTGAGGGCGCCGAGCGCGATGCTCACCGCCAGCACCCCGACGACCGTCGCCACGATGCGTACGCCGTTGTTGTCGGCCGGCAGGCTGCCCACCTGGGTGAGCAGCACCAGCAGCCCGGCTCCGGGCAGCAGCCATAGCCGCAGCCGGTTCACAGGGGCCGCGAGCCCGCTGCCGCGGCGCACCAGGCGCAGGTGGACCTCGGAGAGGACCAGCAGCAGGATCGGCAGCCCGACGATGAGCGCCATCGCCCACCCGAACCAGGACGTGCCGCCGACGTCGACGATGTGGGTCATGACAGCACCACCTGCCACACCGGCCGGTCGTCGATGGTGCCGACCTTCTCGAAGTCGTACGCCGAGGAGAGCTGGTTCTTGACCTCGTCGGTCACGTAGATGCCGGCCTCGCCGGCGATGGTGCGGACCCGGTAGGCGAGGTCGACCGCCTCGCCCCACAGGTTGTAGACCATGTCGCCCTGACCGACCAGCCCACCGCGTACGTCACCGGTGTGGACCCCGGCGCGCAGGACCAGGTTGGCGCCGTTGGTGACGTTGAAGCGCTCGACCATCCGCGCCACGTCGACGGCGAAGTCGGCGACCCTACGGACGTGGTCGACGCGCTGGACGATGAGGCCGCTGCTGCCGATGTAGCCGGTGCCGACGCTGCGTACCTTCTCGATCCCGGCGCGGTGGGCGGCCGCGTCGAAGCCGGCGGAGAGCTCCTTGAGCATGGCCAGCGACTCCTCGGCGGGTCGTTTGCCGGCGAACGCGTCGAAGCCGTCGATCTCGGTGTAGACGACCGAGGCGTTCTGATGTTCGGCGGAGATCGTGGTCTCCCCGTGCTGATAGCGGTCGGCGACGGCCTCGGGCATCAGCGACCGCAGGATGCGGGAGTTCTCCGCCTGCTGGGCGTCGACGAGCTCCTGCTTGGCGGCCAGGTTCGCGCTGAGGTCGTTGAACGCCGTCGCCAGGTCGCCGAACTCGTCGCGCGACCCGGCGTCCACCTGAGCGCCGAGATCACCGCCGGCCACGGCGCGGACCCCGCGCATCAGCCGCCCGACCGGGCGGGTGAAGACCCGCGCCAGCAGGATCGAGATGGCACACACGAGCAGGATCACCGCGGCCGTGGCCACCAGTACGTTGCGGGCGAACCCCTGCACGGGCGCGAGCGCCTCCTCGGTCTCGATGGTCGCGACCAGCGACCAGTCCAGGCCTTCGACATCGAGGGGCTCGTACGCCGCCAGCACCTCCTTGCCCGCGTAGTCGGTCACTTCAGCGACGCCGGTGCTGCCGTCCTTCGCGACCGCGGAGATGTCGGGCCCCGCGGAGAGCAGCCCGACGGCCAGCTTCATCCGGAGCATCTTGTCGACCGTCTCCTCGCTGGCGCCGTTCTCGCGCATCTGCCCGGCGAACGCCTTCGGATCGGCGAGCAGCCGGCGGGAGTTGGTGCGCAGGACGCCGTCCGTGCCGACGATGTAGGACTCGCCGGTCTCGCCGAGGCCGGTGACCTTCTCGGCGGTGCCGGACCCGGTGGTGAGCATGGTGATCGCGTTGGAGGAGACCTCGTAGACCAGCACGCCGGTCGCGTCGCCGCCGGTGCCGATCGGGGAGGCGACGAACATCCGTGGCCTGCCGAACGCCGGCTGGTAGCTCTCGTAGTCCGAGATCGCCACGTAGTCGCGATTGTTGGACCTCAGCGCCTCGCGCCACAGCGACTCCAGCGCCCCGTCGCGGAGCTCGCCGGTATCGACGTCGCTGCCGAGGTCGGAACCCTTGTCGGTCGTGTAGACGATGCGTCCGTCGGTGTCGATCATCATCACGTCGTCGAGCCCGAGCGAGTCGCGTACGGCCCGCCAGTAGGGGTTCCACTTCTTGTTGGCCGCGGTCCAGGCCGAGCCGTCACCGGCGTCGTCGATGTCGGAGACTGGACGTGAGGTGTCGGTCTCGGTGGTCGCCTCGACCGTGTAGCGCGCCTGCAGGTAGGTCCGCGCGGGGGAGGTCGGGATGAACGCCTCGGCGTTGATCTCACCGCCGAGGTTCTCCTGCAGATGAGGTGCGTAGTAGTCGTTGTAGTAGCGGGTCAGCGCCGCCGTGTCGGCCGGGTTCACCGTGCCGCGCGCCAGCTCGTCGTAGGCCGAGCTGAAGTCGGCCATCGACTCGGGTCCGACGCCTTGGCTGTCGAGAGTCACGCCGCCGGAGACGTTGTTGATCATCGCCGAGACCCGCGAGGCGCGCTCGTCGAGCACGTCCTGGAGCCGGCTGCGGGTGGAGTCCTCGAGCGCCTGCGTACCGCTGCGATAGCCGAAGTAGCCCACCACGATCGTCGACAGCACGCTGGTCAGCACCAGCATCAGCAGCAGCTTGGACTGAATGCTGCCGAAGCCCCGCCTACTGACGCGTCTCCGGGTCGAGAGTGGTTGCTCCGGACCATCGGGATCACCGTTCCCGCCGAGTGCGGATCCTACTTGGTCGGTTGCCGGCGGCGCCTGCGTCTGCGCCGCACTCGCGTGGCCGCCCATCCGCCGGACGACCGCGTCGCTCTGCCCCATGTGCGTTCCCCCTGCCGGTGCGCACCCGTGGCGGGGGAGTCCCGAGACGGGTGCTACAGGCACCGTGAGATTTCACTTGTCGGTGTGTGGGGGAGTTGTTGCCTCTGCGCGACACGACCGGCTGTGCCGCTCGTGCGAGCGTACATGTGACCGAAGCCAAATCGCAGCGATCCGATCGATATGGTCGCTTCCGAGGGTTTCGCGAAGCATCAGGACCGGAACCGGAGGTTTCAGCGTCGAACGGCGACCAGTCCGGCGAGCGTGCCCTGGAGCAGGGTGCCGTCGGGGAGGATCGTGCCGACCATCTGCAGGGTGTTGGCCAGCGGTCCGAGGCCGAGGAAGGTCTCGGAGAGGATCTCGCCGTCGGCCGGGTCGATCCGGGCCAGGCGCCAGGTCAGCCCGCTGCCGCGGCGGGTGACGGTGTAGAGGACGTCCTCGCCGCGGGAGAGCCGGGGGACCGCGGCCGAGGGCACCTCGTTGCGCCAGACCGACGTGCAGGTGCCGGCGCGCCCATCGACGTCGATGCGCTCCATGCCGCCCGCGAAGTCCGCCTTCGCAGGCACGGACTCGCCTGCGTCCTCGGTCGCCTGCGCCGGATAGGGGTAGCCGTAGGTGCTGGCGATGTAGACCGAGTTCCCCCAGGCCACCGGCGAGTTCTCGGTGCCGCTGCTCTCCTCGGTGAGGATCGGCAGCCGGCAGACCTCCCGACCGTCGCGGGCCCGGTAGACGAGAAGGCTCTCGCGCGGGGAGGCGTTGTCGGTGATCACCACGAGCTCGGCGCCCGTACGCTCCCCGAAGAACGTCGGCGTCGACCCGCTGCCGTGGCTGAGCTGTCCCGGCTTGCGGGCCTCCCCGCGGTCGTAGGCCTGCCGCCAGACGGTCCGCACCTCGTCGCCTTCGGCGCGCAGGAGGTACGTCGCGTGGTCGGTCGTCACCGCGACGCCGCTGGGGGCGCTGGAGATGGAGTTGGCGACCTTCTCCTCGCCGGTCCCGAGGCTCGCGGTGACGACGTCGCCATCGGGCGTGACGTACCCGGCGCGGCCCTGGGCCGTCGCGAACCAGACGTTGGCGTCGTAACCCGGTCCGACGGTCGTGACCGCGTCGCCCTCGGGCAGGGTCAGCGGCACCTCGCGCTCCACGTCGATCGACCAGCCGAGGCCCGACCTGGAGTGCGCCAGCCAGAGCAGGGAGCCGGATCCGTCGACGGTGACGAGTCGCGACTCGTCGTCGATGTAGGCATAGACACCACCGAGCAGCGAGCCGGCGGAGAGATGGCGCCGGGCGACGGGGAGGAGTGTGGTCGGGTCGAGGAGGTAGAGGCTGGGCGCCCGGTCGATGTACTCGGTGCACAGTGCCTGCACCATCCCGTCGGCTCCGCTGAGGATCGTCGGGCACACCGCGGGCAGCGGGACCGGCTGCGCGGGGGAGGGGTCGGCGCCCGGGCCCTCGAACGGCGTCGTGTCGGAGGCTCCGGCGTCGCCGTGCATGTTCCAGGTGCCGTCCGGCCCGGCGTACGGGTTCGGCGGCATCGCCGCGCCGGCCGCAGGACCGGCCGTGGGGCCGGTCACGAGGACGACGAGGGCCAAGAGGACGGTGGCGGGCGCGGTCCGGCGGATCATGCTGAGGATCTAAGCACGAGTAAGTCGAGCGGGTCGCTCGAAGATCATGTGGTGGTCGCCACAGGCGTTACACGAATGTCCAACAGATGCGTGACCTGTCACCCACATCGTCGTTAGCCACTCTGACGGTGGGTAACAGCCGGATGACAGCGCCGAACCGAGTGGCGCGACCCGGTGCCTGCCGTGCATGGGGGCTTCCGGCGTATGTGTCCGGGTGTTGGCGGACGCAAACACGCACATCGTGGACATAGCCCGATCGAACTATGTCCTATAGGTCTTATGGCTCATATTTTGTAGAGGATAAAGTCCTTTCAAGTCTTCCTTGAAAGTCTGGATGGGAGTTAGATGGGCAACATGACAACTAGGCGTTCTCGGCCCGGCCGCCCTAGGCATGTTCCCGATTCAGGTACGACCTCACCGCGCGACCAGATCCTGGATGCCGCATCGCGGCTGTTCGTCTCCCAGGGTTTCGCGGCGACGTCTACCCGCGAGATCGCCGACATGGTCGGCATCCGCCAGGCATCCCTCTACTACCACTTCGCGGGGAAGGACGAGATCCTCGGCGAGCTGCTCCGCCGGTCGGTCCGCCCGACCACGGACAAGGTCGAGAAGATCCTCGACCGGGTGCCGCCGCTCGACTACGAGACCGCGCTCTACCTGCTGGTCCTCGTCGACGTGCGCACCCTCGCCGACGTTCCGCACAACGTCGGCATGCTCTACCAGCTCCCCGACGTGGCCAAGTGCGAGGTCTACGACGAGTTCCGCAACGAGCACGCGGAGCTGGCCGGGCACTACGCCCACCTGGCCGGTGAGATCGCCTCGAAGACGGTGCGCTCGACGGTCAGCCGCAAGCAACTGGGTGACCTGCTCATCCAGCAGGTCGAGGGCGTGATCAACATGCGCACCGAGGACCCGACCCGTCGGATCCCGTGCCGCGAGGCCTGGGCGATCGCCGCCACCTGCCTGCGGATCTGCGACGTGCCGCAGGAGAAGATCGACGCCGCCGCGCCTATCGCCATCGAGCTGCTCCCGCAGTTCATCGACGAGAAGGTCGTCGAGCCCGCCTGACCCCGCCTGTGTGACCGTCATAACCGGTGGACTCGGGTGTGCGCGTACGTTTCGATGTGGGCATGACCCTCTTCGTCTCGCACACCACCATCGACTGCCACGACGCGTACGCGCTCTCGGAGTGGTGGAAGGCCCTGCTCGGCTACGTCGACGTGGAGGGTGATCCGAACCTCCCCGGTCACGAGGAGTGCATGATCCTCGACCCGGAGACCGGCCACCGACTGCTGTTCATCGAGGTGCCCGCCGAGGAACTGCCCGCCAAGCGGATCCATCTCGATCTGCGCCCGCGCACCGGCACCCGCGACGAGGAGGTCGAGCGGCTCCTCGAGCTTGGCGCGACCCAGATCGCCGACCACCGCGGGAAGTACGGCCCCGGGACCGGCTGGGTGATCTTCGCCGATCCCGAGGGCAACCAGCTCTGCGTGCTGCGCTCCGAGGCGGAGGTCGCCGCCTGGGAGGCACAGACGTCAGGGGCGTAGCAGCTCATACATGCTGGAGAACCCCTGGTCGCCGTGGCCCTGGCCGATCCGGCGGTCCATGAGCGCCTTCACCTCCCGCATCCGTACGGCCTCGACGCCGGTCGACTCCCGGTGCCCGATCAGGTCGGCCATGAGCGCGGCCTGGACGTCGAGGTCGCCGAGGTCGGGGCCGTACGTCCCGCTCTTGATGGCGCCGGCCATCAGCTGCAACAGCCCGGCATAGCCGTTCAGCGACCCGGCCAGCCGCTCGGTGAACGCCTCCAGGTCCATGCCCTCGGCCTCGACCAGGCTGAGAGTGTGCAGGTATCCGATCAGGAACTCGTAGCCCATCGCGACCTGGGCGTTGAACTCGACAGCGGCATACCCCGCGTCCGGGCCGTGGTAGAGGACGGAGCCGAGCTCCTGCAGCGCCGGCCGGGCGATCTCGTACGCGTCGCGGTTCCCGCTGAACGCCAGCGACATCCTGGGCGTGCCGACGTCGGGCGGGTCACCCATGACCTTCCCGTCGACGTACGCCGCCCCGTGCCCGGCCGCCCAGGCGTCGTTGGCACGCGCCTGGGCCGGGGACCCGCTGGTCAGGCTGACCAGGATCCGCCCCGCGGCTGCCTCGCCGACCGAATCCAGCACGTCCTCGACCGCGGTGTTGTCCAGCAGGCTCAGGATCGTGATCGGGCTGGCCGTCACCGCCTTCGCGGCGGTCGAGGCGACCACGGCGCCGGCGTCGGCGAGCGCCTCGGCCTTGTCGGCGGTCCGGTTCCAGACGGTGGTCCGATAGCCGCGCTCGAGGTAGGCCCGGGCGAGCGCCGATCCCATGTTTCCCATCCCGATCACGGTGACGGCGGGTCGGTCGTTGGGTTCCGTCATGGTGCAGCTCCATCTCTCGTCGGTGTGTCTTCATGGTCGAAGATGAAGCCGACTTGAGGTCAAGGGAGCTCGGTCGCCTCGGTGAGCTCCGCGTCGTTGGCCGCGATCGCGCCGGCGAAGGCACCGGCGCCGAGTGCGAGCGCGGCGACGCCGAGGAGCCTGCGTCGGGTGATCGGCGTCGAGCTGGCCGGGGTGTCGGGGTCCTCGGACACGGTGCCGTCCTCAGCCGAGCGAGACGAGGTCGTGGCTGAGCACGGCGTGCTGGAGGGTGCCGTCGGCGGTCGCCCACTCGACCTCCGCCGCGGTGGCCGGGTCGCCGGCGTCGTAGAAGAGGACGGCGGTGGTGAGCGCGGTGAGGTCGGCCGAGCCGGCACCGAGCGGCATCAGCGTCGGCGCGGTGCCTGTGGAGATGGTCAGGGCGAACGTGTCGAGGTGGTCGGGCATCGGGGCTCCTGTGGGGTGTCGGTGTTCCCACCGTCGCCCCGCCACCTGTGAGCGAGCCATGACCCGCATCGCGCGGGCCTGTGGGTCAGCCGGTGGCGACCGGGAGGTCGTGGTTGCTCCACTGGCTCCACGAGCCGGGGAAGAGGGCGGCGTCGTGGCCGGCGATCGCCAGTGCGGCGATCTGGTGGGCGGCGGTGACGCCGGAGCCGCAGTAGGCGGTCACGGGGGAGTCCGCCTCGACACCGAGCGCCGCGAAGCGGGCCCGGAGCTCATCGGCGGGCAGGAAGCGGCCGTCGGGACCCAGGTTGTCGGCCGTCGGGGCGGAGACCGCACCCGGGATGTGTCCCGCCTTCGGGTCGACGGGCTCGACCTCGCCGCGGTAGCGCTCGGCGGCGCGGGCGTCGAGCAGCAGACCCTGGTACGCCTCGACCTGCTCGAACGGCAGCACGGGCAGGTGGCCCGGAGTGAGCGTCACCGTGCCGGGCGCGGGCACGACGTCGTCGGTGGCCAGCGGGTGCCCGGCGGAGGTCCAGGCGCCGAGGGCGCCGTCGAGGAGGCGTACGTCGGCGACGCCCGCCCAACGCAACAGCCACCAGGCGCGGGCGGCGGAGGTGTTCCCGACCGCGTCGTAGGCGACCACGGTGTCATCTGCGGAGATGCCCCAGCGGCGGACGGCGGCCTGCAGGTCCGCGAGCTCGGGGAGCGGGTGGCGGCCGTCGGTCGGCGCGCCGTGGCGGGCCAGCTCGGTGTCGAGGTCGACGTAGACGGCGCCAGGGAGGTGGCCCCCGAGGTAGGACTCGTGTCCGGGAGGGCCGCCGAGCTGCCAGCGTACGTCGAGGAGGACCGGGGGCCGGTCGGAGGCGAGCGCGGTCGCGAGCTCGTCGGCGCTGATGAGTACGTTCACGGGTGAAGTCTTTCAGGAAACCGGTCAGGTACGGGCCGGCCTGCTGGTCCACGCAGGCATCGGCCTCGCTCACGGCCGGGGACGTCTCAGGAGGCGACCTCGCCGTCGGTGTCGAAGTCGGCCTCGACGATGGAGCGCTCGAGCTTGCTGAGCAGCCTGGCGAGCTCGTCGCGCTCCTCCCTGGTCAGGTGGTGGAGCAGTGCGTTCTCCGCGCGCAGGTGGTCCTCGATCGCGCGGTTGATCACCTCGAGGCCCTGGTCGGTGAGCTGGGAGTAGACGACGCGGCGATCCTCCGCGTCGCGCTGGCGGGTGATGAGTCCGGCGGCCTCGAGGCGGTCGAGCCGGAAGGTCACGCCTGCCGAGGAGAGCAGCGATCCGTTCGCGAGTTCGCGGCCGGTCTTGCGGTAGGGCGCGCCCGCGCGGCGCAGCGCGGCAAGGACGTCGAACGAGGCCGAGTTGAGGTCATGGCGGCCGAAGACCGTGGTCAGGACCGACTGGTAGCGCAGGTAGATCCGGTGCACCCTCCCGAACAGCGCGATGGGAGAGGGGTCGAGGTCGGGGCGCTCGTGTGTCCACTGGGAGACGATCGCGTCGACCGCGTCATCGCCGCCCGAGGGCTGATCGACGCTGGATCCGGTGTGACTCATGGTCGCAGTGTACGAGCCGACTCGGGCTCCGCGAGACAGGAAGTTAACACGAAGGGGGTTGACGGCGGATCGTGACGCACCGCACACTCTAAGCACTTAACGATTAAGCACTTAGGGATTATTCGTCTGTAGAGTGCTGCGAACCGAAAGTACCCTCACATGGTCAACATCACCCCGGTGCCGCCGGCCGTCACGGCCGAGCAGATCAGTGCCCGGCTCGAGCGGTTGCCGCTCTCGCGCTGGCACGTCAAGACCCGCGTGCTCGTCGGCGTGGCCACCTTCTTCGACGGCTTCGACCAGCTGATGATCGCCTACGCGCTGCCGGTGCTCATCCCGTTCTTCGGTCTGAACCCGGGCATGATCGCCTGGACGATCGCCATCGGCGGCATCGGCATGCTGCTCGGCGCGCTGGCAGGTGGCTGGCTGGCCGACCGGGTCGGCCGGGTGCCGGTCCTCGTCGGCTCGCTGGTGCTGTACGCCGTCATGAGCCTGCTCATGGCGGGCACCTCCACGCTGTGGATCTTCCTGGTGCTCCGCTTCGTCCAGGGCTTCGGGCTCGGTGCGGAGGTCCCGGTCGCGGCGACGTACATCGGTGAGATCACCCGCGCCCACCGCCGCGGTCGCTTCGTGCTGATCTACGAGCTGATCTTCCCGGCCGGACTGGTCGCCTCGGCGCTGGTGGCGGCCTGGGTCGTGCCTGCCTTCGGGTGGCGCTGGCTGTTCGCGCTCGGCGCCATCCCGCTGATCCTGGTGCCGTTCATGCGTCGCGTCCCGGAGTCGCCCCGCTGGCTCGCCGCCCGCGGTCGCTTGGAGGAGGCCGACCAGGCGACGCGCCGGATCGAGGCGGAGGTCGCCGCGCAGAAGGGTGAGCTGCCCGCCCCTGCGACCAGCGCGACGCAGGCGGTCCGGCAGGGCCGGGCCCGCCTCTCGGAGCTGTTCCAGGGTGTCTATCTGCGGCGCACGCTGATGCTGGCGACGGCCTGGCTCACGGCGTACTTCGTCAACTACGGCATCGCCGCCTGGCTGCCCACCATCTATGGCCGGGTCTTCCATCTCGACGTCGACACCGCGCTGCGCTACAGCGTGGCCACCAGCGTCGCCGGCATCCTCGGCTGCATCGTCATCGCGCTGACCATCGACATCGTCGGTCGCCGAGCGGCGATCACGGTCGCGATGCTGGGCAGTGCGGCCACCCTGTTCGTGCTCGCCTCGACCGGAGCGACCAGCGCAAGCACCGTCCTGTTCTGGTCGGCGGCCTCGGCGATGTTCATCTTCGCGGTCAACCTCGCGCTGTACGTCTACACCGCAGAGCTCTATCCGACCCGGATGCGGGCGCTGGGCGTCAGTGTCGGTGGGGCGTTCGGCCGTCTCGGCATCATCGTCGGCCCGCTGGTCGTCGGCGGCCTGATCGGCCGCGGGTTCTCGATCGCCGACGTGTTCATCGTGATGGGTGCGGTCGCCGTCGTCGGCGCGCTCACCACGGTCGTGTTCGCGGTCGAGACCCGGGAGCGTACGTTGGAGGAGATCTCCCAGTGAGTGCTCCGGACCTGACGGACACGGTCGTCCCGGCCGACGAGATCCTGGTCGCGGGGGAGTGGCGTCGCGGCGGCGGATCGGGGTCGGAGAGCATCGACCCCGCCGACGGCGGCGTGATCACGACCGTGCACCACGCCTCGGAGGCCGATGTCGAGGAGGCAGTCACCCGCGGAGCGGAGGCCGCCGCCGCGTGGGGCAGGCTGCTCCCGCAAGAGCGGGCGCGCCACCTGCACCGGATCGCCGAGGGGATCGAGGGCTCGGCCGAGCGGCTCGCCCGGCTGCAGACCAGGGACACCGGCAAGACGCTGACCGAGACCTCGGCGCTGGTCGCCAGCGCTGCGGGCACCTTTCGCTACCTGGCTGCCGCGCTGGAGACCTTCGACGAGGAGCTGACCGCGCCGCGTGGGCACTCGCTCACGATGAGCGTCCACGAGCCGATCGGCGTGGTCGGCGCGATCACCCCGTGGAACTCGCCGATCGCCAGCGACGCCCAGAAGATCGCGCCCGCGCTCGCCGCCGGCAACGCGGTCGTGCTCAAGCCGGCCGAGTGGACCCCGCTGGTCTCGCTCGCCCTGGGCCGGATCATCACCGAGTCGGGGCTTCCCTCCGGCCTGGTCTCGGTGCTGCCCGGCCGGGGATCGGTCGTCGGCGACGCGATCGTGCGCCACCCCGGCGTCGGCAAGGTTTCCTTCACCGGAGGCACCACGACCGGCCGCCTCATCGCGCACGCCGCGGCCGAGAAGCTGATGCCGGTCACGCTCGAGCTGGGCGGCAAGTCCCCGACCATCGTGTTCGAGGACGCCGACGTCGAGGCCGCGATCGCGGGGATCCTGTTCGGCATCTACTCCAGCTCCGGGCAGAGCTGCATCGCCGGATCGCGGCTCTTCCTGCCCTCCGCCCGCGCCGAGGAGTTCCTCGAACGCCTGGTCAAGGCCGTCGCGCGCCTGCGCATCGGCCACGGGCTCGACCCGCTCACCCAGGTGGCGCCGCTGGTCCATCACCGGCATCGCGACAGCGTGGCCGGCCACGTCGATCGTGCCCGCGCGGCCGGCGGCGAGGTGCTGGTCGGTGGTGAAGTCCCCGACGGGGAGGCGTACGAAGCCGGTGCCTACTACCGCCCGACCGTCATCGCCGGCCTGGACAACTCCTCGCCGACCTGCCAGGAGGAGATCTTCGGGCCGGTGCTCTCGGTGCTCACCTACGACGACGAGGACGACCTGGTCGCCCGTGCGAACGACTCGGTCTACGGGCTGGCCTGCGGCCTGTGGACCGGTGACTACCGGACCGCCTGGCGAGTGGCCCGTCGGATCGACGCCGGCACGGTGTGGATCAACACCTACAAGCAGTTCAGCATCTCCACCCCGTTCAGCGGGATGAAGGAGAGCGGCCTCGGCACCGAGAAGGGTCGTCGCGGCATCGCGGAGTACACGCGCCAAAAGAGCCTCTACTGGGGACTCGACGAGGCGCCGCACCCCTGGGCCGGCTGACCGGGCACCAAAAAGGGGTTCCGCAAGGTGACCTGGGTCATGGGTTCCTCTTGACACGAAAAAGACTAAGCACTTAAATATTAACCACAAAGAGAAAGGAGTCGGAATGTCGATCGCAACACTGCACTCGCTGCGCAGCGTCCAGCTGCAGGTGCCGACCCTCACCGAGTCGACGGACTTCTACTCCGAGGTCTGGGGCCTCTCGGTCATCGAGCAGGACCACGACGACACCTGGCTGCGGGGCACGGGGGAGAACCACCACGTCCTCCAGCTGACCCGCGCAGCACGCAACGGCCTCGGCGCCATCTCGTTCGCGGTGCGTACGCCGGCCGAGGTCGACGAGGCCGCGCGCCGGCTCGCTCTCCGGGGGATCCCGATGCTCACCGAGCCGGGTGCCCTGGACCAGGCGGGCGGCGGCTACGGCATCCGCTTCGCCGACCCCGAGGGCAGGGTGATCGAGCTCGTCGCCGACGTCCACGCCGTGAAGCCGCTCGACCGGGACCGTCCGGTCCCGATCGGGGTGACGCACGTCGTGCTCAACACGGTCGACATCGACCGTGCGGTGGCCTTCTACACCGACGTCCTCGGGATGCGGGTCTCGGACTGGTCCGAGCACCAGATGGCGTTCCTGCGCTGCAACACCGACCATCACAGCATCGCCTTCAACCAGGCGGCGTGGACCTCGGTCAACCACGTGGCGTACGAGATGCCGAGCATGGACCACTTCATGCGGGGCATCGGCTCGCTCAAGCAGCAGGGCGTCACCCCGCTGTGGGGTCCTGGCCGCCACGGTCCGGGCAACAACACCTTCTCCTACTTCGCCGACCCCGCCGGGCTGGTGTGCGAGTACACCTCCGACGTCGCCCAGGTCGTCGAGGACCAGTGGCTGTGCAAGGTGTGGCGCCGGGTCCCCGAGCTGTCCGACCTGTGGGGGACCGCGGGCCCGCCGTCCAAGGACGTACGCAGCCACATGGCCGGCATCGAGGACGCGGGCGTCTTCGCCGACCGTCCCGAGCTGGCCGCGGCCTACGCCCCGGCGACGGCCCGCGAGCTGGCGGAGGTGGCCCGATGACGAAGGTCAGCATCATCGGCGCCGGCGCCATCGGTCGGCCCGTGATCGAGGCCCTGGTGGCCGGCGCGGTCGAGGACGTCGAGGTCGTTGGAGTCGTCAACGACACCCCGGTCGGCGAGTGCCCGGTGCCGCAGATCAGGCTCGCCAAGGCGATCGAGAGCAGCGACGTGATCGTGGAGTGCGCCGGTCAGGCGGTCGTCTCCCGGCACGGGGTCGAGATCCTCGAGGCCGGTCGCGACCTGCTGATCACCTCGGCGGGAGCGCTGGCCGACCAGGAGCTGGTCGGCGCACTGAAGGCTGCTGGTCCGGGGCGGATGTTCATCACCTCCGGCGCGATCGGCGGTATCGACCTGCTGGTCAGCGCTGCCAGCCACGGTGCCGTGAAGCGGGCGTCGGTGACGACCACCAAGCTGCCCGCGACCCTGCTGCAGCCGTGGATGGACGACGAGACCCAGGAGCGGATCCGCGCCACCAGCGGGCCGACGACCATCTTCGAGGGCTCCGCCGCCGAGGCGGCGCTCTACTTCCCGCGCTCGCTCAACGTCGCGGCGACCGTCGGGCTGGCCGTGGGCGATCTGGAGCTGGTCGAGGTGCGCCTTGTCGCCGACCCGGCCGCCTCGCTGACCAGCCATGTCATCGAGGCGGACGCGGACGCGGGCAGCTACCGCTTCGAGATCCGCAACCACCCCTCGGCGGCCAACCCGCGTACCAGCGGCGTCGTCTCGCGTGCCGTGGTCCGGTCCCTGTCCATGCTCGTCGGCCGCCCGGTCGGCGCGGTCAGCATCATCTGAGGCCCGCGATGACCACCACCACGCTCCGCGCCACCGGGGTCCACGTCGAGGACACCGGCAGCGGCCCGACCATCCTGTGCCTGCACGGCATCGGCTCCAGCTCGGCCTCGTTCGCACCCCAGGTCGCGGCGCTCGCCGGCGAGTTCCGGCTGCTGGCCTGGGACGCACCCGGCTACGCCCGCTCCGCCGACCCCGAGACCGCGCTCGACCTGGACGGCTTCGCCGACGCGGCGGCCGCCGTCATCGAGGAGTACGCAGCAGCCGGCCCGGTCCACGTCCTGGGTGTCTCCTGGGGCGGGGTTATCGCGGTCCGGCTCGCCTCCCGCCACCCGCAGCTGGTCCGCAGCCTCGTGCTCGCCGATGCGAGCCGCGGCTCCGGCACGTCGCCGGAGAAGGCTGCGGCGATGCGTACGCGGGCCGCCGAGCTGGATGCCGCAGGCAGCGCCGGCTTCGCGAGCGGTCGCGGGCCGCGGCTGGTGAGTCCGGATGCCCCGGGCGAGCTGGTCGACCGGGTGGTCGCCACGATGCGGGACTCGATCCGGGTCCCGGGCTACGCCCTGGCCGCCGAGTCGATGGCGGCGACCGACCTGACCGCCGAGCTCGGCGCGATCGACACCCCGACGCTCGTGCTCTGCGGCGACCAGGACCAGGTCACCGGGATCACCGAGTCGCAGGCGCTCGCCGGCGGTATCCCGGACGCGGTCCTGGTGACGCTGCGCGGCGCCGGCCACCTGGCCAACCAGGAGTCGCCCGAGGCGTTCAACGCCTGGCTCTCCTCCTTCGTCGGGATCGTCGAGCGCCTCTACGGCTGACGGTCCTCACCCACCCCGAACCGAAAACGAACACCGCACGAAAGGAACGACCCCATGTCGATCACCCAGCAGCCCCTCACGTACGAGACGGCCGAGAGCCTGGAGGAGTTCACCGACTCCATCATCCTGACCCGCGCCTCGCGCCACGAGGACTGGGACACCCTCGGCTTCCAGGCCAAGGCGGGCGACCAGTTCAAGCGTGCCCAGGTCCGCTACGTCGGCTCCGGCGCGACCGGCAACCACGAGAACGACAACCGCACCATCAAGTCCCAGGGCTTCACCTTCTCCAACATGCTGCTGCCCCCGGGCGGCGAGGGCCCCGAGCACACCCACCACGACGCCGAGGAGGCCTTCTTCGTGCTCGAGGGCGAGGTGGAGGTCGGCGTGCACCGAGACGGCCAGGTCGTCAAGCGCACCCTCGGCTACCGCGACATGATCGTGGTGCCGGCCGGGGTGCCGCGCAGCCTGAAGAACAACGGCGACACCGACGCGCTCTTCTGCGTCATCATCGGTGCCCAGAAGCCGCAGGTCCCGACGTACCCGGAGACCTCCGCGATGCACGGCGTCACCCGGGACTGACCCATGAGTCTCGACGGTGCACCGGTTCTGGTCACGGGCGCGGGTCGCGGCCTCGGGCTGGCGATCTCCCGGCGCCTGGCCCAGGCCGGGGCCCGGGTGTGGCTCGCCGACATCCGCGAGGACTGGCTGGAGACGGCCGGTGCCACCCTCCGCGAGGAGGGCCACGACGTCTCGACCGTCCCGGTCGACGTCACCGACCACGCCTCGGTGCGGGCGATGGTGAAGGAGACCGGGCCGGTCCACGGCCTGGTCAACAACGCCGCCCGCGCCGACGGGGTCGGTGGCAAGCCGGTCCACGAGATCGACCCCGCCGAGTGGGACTCGCTGATGGCGGTCAACCTGCGTGGCCCGTGGCTGGTCAGCCGCGAGGTCGTCCCGGGGATGATCGAGGCCGGCGGCGGCCGGGTGCTCAACATCGGCTCGGACTCGGCGCTCTACGGCTCGGCGAACCTCGCCCACTACATCGCCTCCAAGGGCGGTCTGGCGGCGCTGACCCGGGCGATGGCCCGGGACCTCGGCCCGTACGGGATCACCGTCAACACCCTCGCTGCCGGTCTGACGACCACCGAGGCCGCGCAGCAGATCCCCGAGCACCGCCACCAGCTCTACCGCGACAACCGGGCGCTGACCCGGGACCAGGAGCCCGCCGACGTCGTCGGGGCCGCGGCCTTCCTGCTCGGCCCCGAGGCCGCGTACATCACCGGCCAGCAGCTCGTCGTCGACGGCGGCTTCGTCTTCCACTGACAGGACACACCATGGACCTCCACCTCGCCGATCGCACCGTGCTCGTCACGGGCGGCAGCTCCGGCGTCGGCCTCGCGACCGTCGCCGCCCTCCTCGAGGAGGGCGCGAACGTGATCACCTGCGCCCGCCGTCTCGACGTGCTCGAGAAGGCGCTCGCCGACCTCGGCGCGCCGGCCGACCGGGTGCTCGCGATGGGCTGCGACGTACGCGACGCCGATCAGGTGAACGCGCTGGTCGAGGCGGGCGTGGCCCGGTTCGGCGGGATCGACGGGCTGGTCAACAACGCCGGCCAGTCCCGGATGCTCGGGCTGGACAAGGCGACCGTCGAGGACTTCCGCGACGAGCTCGACCTGAAGTTCGGTGGTGTCCTCAACGTGACCGGCGCCGCGCTTGCGCACCTGCGTGCCTCCGACGCCGCCGCGATCGTCACGATCAACGCGGTGCTCGCCCGCCAGCCCGAGCCGCGCCTGGTCACCACCTCGGCCGCGCGCGCCGGGCTGCTCAACCTGACCAAGTCGATGGCGTCGGAGTACGCACCCGACATCCGCGTCAACAGCGTCTGCCTCGGGCTGATCGACACCGGCCAGTGGCGTCGGCGCTTCGAGACGGACGAGCACGCGGACTCGTACGAGGCCTTCGAGCGTGAGCTCGCCGACGACCGCGGCATCTCGCTGGGCCGATTCGGCCGGGCCGAGGAGGTCGCCGCGATGGTCGTGACCCTGCTGTCCCCCCGCGCCTCGTACGTCACCGGTGCGGCGCTCGACGTGTGTGGCGGCGTTGCCCGCTATGTGGCCTGAGGAGACCGAGATGACCAACCTGACCACCGCCCCCGCACCCGATGTGGTGACCTACGCCGACGGCGGCGACCTGCTCGTCGCGGTGCTCCGCGAGGTGGGCGTCGACACCGTCTTCGGCGTCATCTCCGTGCACAACCTGCCGCTCGTCGAGGCGGTCTCGCGCGAGCTGCGGTTCGTGCCGGTACGCCACGAGGCGAGCGCCGTCAACGCCGCCGACGGCTACGCCCGGGCGACCGGCGGCCTCGGCTGCGCCCTGACCAGCACCGGCACCGGCGCGGGCAACGCGGCCGGCTCGCTGGTCGAGTCGCTGAGCTCGGCCACCTCCGTGCTGCACGTGACCGGGCAGGTCGAGTCGGCCTACCTCGGCTCCGGACGCGGCTTCATCCATGAGACCAAGGACCAGCTCGGCATGCTCGAGGCGGTCTCGCTCGACGCGGTCTGCGTGCCCTCGCTCGAGGAGTCGGCCGGCATCCTGCGCGCCGCCGTCGACCGGGCCCTCGGCGGTCCCGGCCGGGCCGGTGGCCCGGTGAGCGTCGAGTGGCCCATCGACCTGCAGTACCTGCCGCAGCGTGAGGTCGTCACCCTGGTCGAGGAGTCCTCTGCCGAGCCGGGCCCCGGCGCTCCCGCGGGGATCGACGAGCTGATCGACCTTGTCGTCGCCGCCGAACGCCCGCTGATCTGGGCCGGTGGCGGCGTCGCCGAGGCCGGGGCGGCACTCACCGAGCTCATTGACGCCTGGGGCGCGGGATTGCTGACCTCCAACTCCGGCCGCGGCGCGGTCCCCGAGGACCACCTGCTCGTGGTGGGCAACTACGGCGCCACCCCTGGTGGCGGTGTGCTGCTCGCCGAGGCCGACCTGCTGCTCAGCATCGGCACCCACTTCCGCTCCAACGAGACCCGCGACTACGACCTCGTCCTGCCCGCGGTGCATGTCCAGGTCGACCTCGATCCGGCCGCGCTCGGACGCGTCTTCCCGATCGCCGCCGGGGTGGCCGCGGACGCCCGTGACGTGCTCCCGTCCCTCACCGCCGCGGTCCGCCGCCGCGGCGCGGTCGCGGGGGAGTGGCGGGCCCGGGTGACGCGGGCACGCGAGGACGTACGCACCACCCAGCGCGAGGGGCTCGGCGACCACGCCGTGCTCGCCGACGCGCTGCGCTCCGCGCTGCCGCGCCGGTCGGTGCTCGCCCGCGACGTCACCATCGCGTCCTCGTCCTGGGGCAACCGACTCTTCGAGGTCTACGACCCCCGTGACAACGTCTTCCCGCGCGGCGGCGGCATCGGCCAGGGGCTTGGCATGGGACTCGGTGCCGCGATGGGCCGTCCCGACGAGCCGACCGTGGTGATCGCCGGTGACGGCGGCCTGGCCGTACATCTCGGTGAGCTGCTCACGCTCGCCCAGGAACGGCCGTGGCTGGTGCTGCTGGTCTTCAACGACGGCGGCTACGGCGTGCTCCGCAACATGCAGGAGGCGCGCGGCGTGGACCGGGCCGGAGTCGACCTCACTACGCCCGACTTCGCCGCGCTCGCCGGCGCTCTCGGGCTCGACTACCAGCGGATCGGCACCGCCGCCGAGGCCGCGACCGAGCTCGAGCGGGCCGTCGCCCGGCGCGGACCGGTGCTGGTCGAGGTCGACCTGGCCTCCTTCGGCCCGATGCCGCGGCCGTTCACACCGCCGGTCAAGGTTCCCGACCCGACCACGAGGAGGTCGTCATGAGTGCCGCCACCGAGGAGCAGGAGCTGGAGCTCCTGGTCAAGCAGATGACCCTGGAGGCCGACGGCGTACTGTCGCTGCGGCTCGTCCACCCCGACGGCCACGAGCTGCCGGAATGGAGCCCGGGCGCCCACGTCGACCTGACCCTGAAGGGGTCGCTGGTGCGGCAGTACTCGCTGTGCGGCGACCCCGCCGACCGGAGTGGCTACAGGGTCGCGGTGCTGCGCGAGCAGGCCGCCCTCGGCGGCTCCGAGTACGTCCACGAAGGCCTGCGCCCCGGCCACCGCCTCCGGGTGGTCGGCCCCCGCAACAACTTCGACTTCCTGCCCGCCAAGCGGTACGTCTTCGTCGCCGGAGGCATCGGGATCACCCCGCTGCTCGCGATGCTGACCGAGGCCGAGCGCCAGGGCACCGACTGGGAGCTGTGGTACGGCGGCCGCCGCGAGGACTCGATGGCGTTCCTCGACGAGCTGGCCGCGTACAAGGACCGGGTGCGGGTCATCCCGGAGGAGACCCACGGCCGGCTCGACCTCGCCGCCGCGCTGCCGACGCCCGACCCGGGCACGCTGGTCTACTGCTGTGGACCCGAGGGGCTGCTGGCCGCCGTCGAGGAGCACGCCGCCGGCTGGCCCGAAGGGACGCTCCAGGTCGAGCGCTTCAAGGCCAAGCAGATCGACGTCGACCCCGACGGCGAGCAGCCGATCGCCGTCGACTGCCGACGCTCGGGCCGGGTCGTACAGGTGCCTGCCGACGTACCGGTCATCGACGCCCTCGAGGGCGCCGGGATCACGGTCTCGAGCTCCTGTCGCGACGGCATCTGCGGCACCTGCGAGACGAAGGTGCTGGCCGGCACCCCCGACCACCGCGACTCCCTGCTCAGTGACACCGAGCAGGCGGCCGGAACCACCATGATGATCTGCGTCTCCCGGGCGCGGACCCCCGAGCTGGCGCTCGACATCTGACGCGCCGCATCGACTGCACACGAGGGAGAACACAGCAATGGGCTATCTAGCGCCGATCCAGGCGGCCGTCACCGAGACGACCCCGTGGGAGACCAAGCTCGCCGGTGCCATCGAAGAGGTCTTCGGCGGCGGACGGCACGACCTGCCGGGTCTCGTCGACGGGCTCAACGAGCTCGGCATCCCGGCCCCCGGCGGCGGTCAGTGGACCGCCGAGGGATTCACGACAGCGATCGCCGAGCTCGCCGCGGCGGGGAAGCAGGAGGACTGAGCCATGGGACCGATGGTGAAACGACAGCTGAGCGCGGAGCAGATCCTCGCGACCGGCCTGCGCAACCAGTGGTACGCGATCTGCCCCTCCGAGATGGTGCCGCAGGGCGGCGTCCACAAGGTGCGCCGGCTCGGGATCGACTGGGTGCTGTTCCGGGAGTCCGACGGCACCCTGCGGATGCTCGAGGACCGCTGCCCCCACCGCGGCGCGCCGCTCTCGCAGGGCCAGCACCTCGGTAGCAAGATCGCCTGCGCCTACCACGGTGTCCAGGTCGACGGCACCGGCAAGGTCGTCTCGGTGCCCGGCCTGCCCGGCTGCAACCTGGAGGGCAAGACGCTGGTCCCCAGCCCGCCGCTGCAGGAGCTGGGCGGCGCGATCCTCGCCTACATCGGCGACGAGCAGCACCCCGACCCCGCCCCGGTCGCGCTGCCCGACCCGCTGGTCGACGAGGAGATCTCCTCCTTCCTCTGCTACGCCGAGTGGGACACCCCGTGGCGCTACGCCATGGAGAACCTCCTCGACCCGATGCACGGGGCCTTCCTGCACCGCGAGTCGCACTCGATGTTCGGGGGTGACGTCGAGGCGAGGTTCCGGATCCGCGAGACCGACCGCGGGTTCTTCTTCGAGAAGACCGACCAGCGTGGCGTGAACTTCGACTGGGTCGAGTTCTGCCGTACCGGCATCGACTGGGTCGACCTCTCCATCCCGTACCCGCCGACCGCCGGCCCCGGCGGCTCGTTCGGCATCGTCGGCATGGGCACCCCGATCGACGCGGGCACCACTGCGGTGTTCTTCTGGCGCTACCGCAAGGTCAGCGGCTGGGAGCGCGACGTGTGGCGCTTCCTCTACCGGACCAAGCTCGAGGCCCGCCACTGGCACGTGCTCGAGCAGGACCGGGTCATGCTCGAGGCGATGGCCGAGGACGCCGACCAGGCCGAGAACCTCTACCAGCACGACCTCGGTGTGGTCCGGCTGCGGCGGCTCTACAAGAAGCTCGCCGAGGAGCAGGCGGCAGCACTCGCGCCTTCGCCTTCACCGTCACCTGAGCCGGTACCGGCCGGGCGCGCATGAGGCGAGCCCGGCCGGCCCTGCCGGAGAGGGATCAGCGGACCGGAGCGCCCGGCCCGAGCGGGATCCCGAGCGCCCACCACAGGAAGAACAGGGCAGTCCAGGCCAGGCTCATCGCGATCGCCAGCGGCAGCGTGTAGGAGGCGAGGGTGCCGATGCCGGCGTCCTTGCGGTAGCGCTGCAGGAAGCCGAGGGCCATCACGAAGTACGGGCTCATCGGGGTGATCGCGGTGGAGCCGGAGTCGGCGATCCGGAAGAGCGCCTGGGTGGTCTCCGGCGGCACCGAGAGCAGCATCAGCATCGGCACCAGGACCGGCGCGGCGATGGACCACATCGCCGAGCCGCTGGTGACCATGATGTTGACGACGCTGAGCAGCGCCAGGACGAGCAGGAAGACCACCCACACCGGGATGTTGCTGGTCTCCAGGGCCTCGGCGGAGTTGACCGCGAGCACGTCACCGAGGTGGGACCACTCGAAGTACGCCAGGAACTGCGCGATCGCGAAGAAGAGCACGAGCACCGGCGCCATCTGCTTGATCCCCTGGCCCATCAGCGCCGGTACGTCGCCGGCCTTGGTGATCGAACCGGACAGCGTGCCGTACACGGTGCCGGCGAGGCCGAAGAGCACCGCGACGATCGCGGCGATGCCGGTGAGGAACGGCGACTCGGTCAGCGACCCGTCCTCGCCGCGCAGGGGAGAGGACGGCGGGATCACGACGGCGGCGACGACCACGATCGCGACCAGCAGGCTCACCAGGGACCAGCGCAGCGCCCGGCGCTCGCGGCCGTCGAGCTCGAGCGTGCCGAAGTCGCCGTCGTCGGCATCCTCGTCGGCGTCGAGGTCGGGCCGCTTGGAGAGGACGAACTTGGTCATCAGGGTGATCACCGCGGCCAGCAGCAGCGAGGAGGCGATGTTGAAGAACCAGTTGCTGACGGGGGAGACGTACGCACTCTCGTCGACGATCTGGGCCGCGGCGGTGGTGATGCCGGCGAAGATCGCGTCGTTGGGCGTGGGGATCGGGCTGGCGTCGTACCCGCTGGCGATCGCGGTGTAGGCGACCACGATCCCGAGGATCGGCGAGCGCCCCACGGCCCGGAAGGCGAGCCCGCCGAGCGGGACCAGGATGATGTACGCAGCGGCCGAGGCCACGTGGGCGACGGTTCCGGTGAACGCGACGGCGAAGACCACCCAGCCGACGGGCACCCGGGAGATGCCGGTCTTCATCGCGGCGGTGAGGAAACCGGTGCGCTCGGCGACGGCGACGCCCATGATGACCACGACGATGGTCGCCATCGGCGGGAACTCGGCGAAGTTGGAGACCATCGTCGAGACCGCCATCGCCAGGCCCTCTCCGCTGAGCAGGCTCTGGACGACGACCTCCTCCCCGTCGCTGGGGGAGATGACCGAGACGCCGGCGGCGGCACAGATCGCGCTGATCACGGCGAGGATCGCGGCGAGGATCCAGAAGAGCCAGAACGGGTGGGGGAGGGCGTTGCCGACGCGCTCGACGACGCCCATGGCGCGGATGATCCAGGGCAGTCTCTCGCTGCTGGTGGGGGTTGCGGTGCTGGTCATGTCAGTCACCCTTCGCTGGTGAGGCGGTGGCGGGAGAAGAAGTCCCAGATCACCGTCGCGGACTCGATGGTGTGGGTGACGTGGCCGCCACCGGAGTAGATGTCGCCGCCCGGCCAGACGTGGCCCCCGCCGGCGACGGCTACGTGCTGGACCTCGGCGTCCTGGTCGCATCCGGTCCACCGGGTGGTCGCGATGTCGCGGCGGGTGCGGGTGGTGGAGGTGGTGCAGCCGTTGTGCTCGGCCCAGCCCTGCACCCACTCGGGGATCGCGGGCAGGTCCCGGTCGGCGTCGCCCGCGTAGGGGATGGTCGCGTCGGCGACACCGTGGATCTCCAGGATCGGCGTCGGTGGCGCCTCTGCGCAGCCGGTCCGGGTGCCCGGGTAGAGCGCCGGGGCGACCGGGGCGACGGCCGCGAAGGTGTCCGGCAGCTGGCAGGCGAGGAGTGCGGCCAGGCCGGCGCCGTTGGACTTACCGGTGGCATAGACGCGGGTCGTGTCGATGCAGTGGTCGGCCTCGATCGCGGCGAGCAGGTCGCGGGTGAAGGCGACGTCGTCGACGTCCGGGGCCTCGTACGGTGCGCCCTGCCAGGCCTTGCGGTAGCCGGACCCGGTGCCGATCGCACCGTCGGGGTAGGCGACCACGGCCGGGAGGTCGGAGAGCTCGGAGAAGCCCTCGACCTCGACGCCGGTGCTGCCGCGGCCGTGGAAGGCGAGGATCAGCGGCCAGTCGTCGCGGCGGTCGTAGCCCTCGGGCAGGCGCAGCACGTAGCTGCGCTCGAGGTCTCCGCTGGTCAGCTCGTACTTCTGGCTGCTGTCGGGCTCTTGGTCCGTGGGCTTGGCACAGCGCGTCGTCTCGCCGGCCGCACGGTCCGGGGCCGAGGTCGAGGTCAGCGCGGTGGTCGCGGTCGGGGCCAGGGACAGCGCGGCCACGGCGGCGACCGCGGCTGCCGGCGCCAGCAGGCGGAGGTGTCGTGGGGACATGTCGTGCTCCTTTCGGGGCATCATCTGGGGGGCATGAGGGTGTGCTGGATCGCCCGGCGACGCGGTGCGCGTCCCGGTCGGGTCCCGAGCTGGAGGGGCGGGTGGCCTAGGTGTCGAGCCACTCCTTGATGAAGGCGACGAGGCGGTCGGTCGCCTCGGCGAGGATCGCGCGGCCGTCCTCGGCGGTGGCGCGACGCGGGTCGCCGAGCACACCGGTGGGGGAGAGCCGGTCGTAGGGGAGCGCCACGGCGGGATGGCTCACCGAGCGGGCCAGCCGGGCGAACGGGTCGAGCTGGTCGGGCGCGGTCGTGCCCGGGGCGAGCAGTTCCTGACGTACGAGATGAGGGGCGATGTGCAGCATCTGGGCGGTCTCGGCCTCGCCGCTGTGACCGGAGACCGGGCTGAGCTCCATCGTGGCCACGGCGTCCCTGGCCAGGACGGTGACCGGCGCCCAGGCGAGCTCGAGCTCGGGGCGGTCGCGCAGCAGCTCCTGGGCCAGGGTGCCGAGGGTGGCGTTGTTGCCGCCGTGCCCGGTCACCACCAGGAACCGGCGCCAGCCGTGAGCGGCCAGCGACTCGACGTACTCACGTACGACGGCGGCGAACAGCGCCGGGCGCAGGCTCACCGTGCCGGCGAAGGCCTGATGGTGGGGCGAGACGCCGACCGGTACGCCCGGACCGATGACGACCTTGCCGGGGAGGGCCTCGGCCACCGCGTCGGCGAGGGCCTCGGCGCGGATCTGGTCGGTGGCCAGGGGTAGTCCGGCACCGTGCTGCTCGAACGCGCCGACGGGGATGACCACGACCGTCCCGCTCTCGGCGGCCGCCGCGGCCTCGAGGGTGGTCATCTCCGCGAGCTTCGCGGTCATCGGGCCTGCTCCGGTCCGAGCGTGGAGGCGATCGCCTCGCGGATCGCGACCAGGTGCTCGCGGGTCAGAGCTGCCGCAGCGTCGGCGTCCCCGTCGCGTACGGCCTCGACGATCCGGAGGTGGTCGGCGTGGTCGCGGTCGCGGTCGGTGTAGCGGTGCCGGATCTCGATCTGGTCGCGGGCCCTCACCTGCAGCAGCGCCTCGACGGTCTCGCGCAGCAGCAGGTTGCCCGAGGCGCCGGCGAGCGCGACGTGGAAGTGCAGCTCGGGCCGCTCGTCGGCGTACTGCGGCTTGAGCGAGTTGTCGGCCGAGAGGGTCAGCGCGGTGAGGTCCTCGTCGGTGCGCTGCGCGGCCGCGGCCGCCGCGACCGGCGGCTCGAGCACGATCCGGGCGTCGAGGAGCTCGAGGACCGACTCGCTGCGCGACTCCGAGACATGCGGGTTGACCAGCAGCCGCCGGTTCACACCGCCGCTCACGTAGGTGCCCGATCCGTGCCGGAAGCGGATCACGTCGGTCGCCTCCAGGCGGCGCAGCGCCTCCCGGATCGTCGGTGTGGTCACCTCGAACCGTTTGGCCAGCTCGCGGGAGGAGGCCAGGGCGTCGCCCGGCTCCAGGCCCGCGGCCTCGATCATGGCGACGATCCCGTCGGCGATGCGTTCAGAGAGCGATGATGTGTTGCTGGTCACAGGAAGTGACTAAATCACTTATTGAATTACGCGTCAAGGGCGACGACGCTTGCAGACAGCTTGCGTAAAGCGGTTATATTCTTGCGCTCATGAGTAGACGTCTTGCCGACGCAGCCGCCCGCGCCAAGGTCTCCGAGGCGACCGTGAGCCGGGTGCTCAACGGCAAGCCGGGGGTCTCGGAGGCGACCCGCGAACGGGTGCTGACCGCGCTCGACGTGCTCGGCTACGAGCGGCCGGTGAAGCTTCGCGGTGAGCGCGCCAGGCTGGTGGGTCTGGTGCTGCCCGAGCTGCAGAACCCGATCTTCCCGGCGCTCGCCGAGGTCCTCGGCGCCCACCTCGCCCAGCAGGGGCTGACCCCGGTGCTGTGCACGCAGACCGCCGGCGGTGTGACCGAGTCGGAGTACGTCGACCTGCTCCTGGAGCAGCAGGTGGCCGGGGTCGTCTTCGCCGGCGGCGCCTACGCGCAGCGGGACGCGGGCCATGCCCACTACGACCGTCTCGCCGGCCGCAACCTTCCCGTCGTGCTCATCAACGCGGCCATCGACGACCTGCCGTTTCCCCGCGTGGTCTGTGACGACGCCGATGCGATGGAGCAGGCCGCCGAGCACCTGATCGCGCTCGGGCACGAGCGGATAGGGCTGGTACTGGGCCCGCGTGACCACGTTCCCTCCGAGCGCAAGCTGGCTGCCTTCCGCGCCGTCTGCGACCGGACCGGGGTGCCGTTCGACGAGGATCTGGTCGTACGCAGCCTCTACTCGCTCCAGAGCGGACAGGCCTCTGCGGCGCGCCTGGTCGAGCAGGGCGCGACCGGCATCGTGTGCGCCAGTGACCCGCTCGCGCTGGGCGCGGTCAGGGCGGTGCGCCGGGCCCGGCTCTCGACGCCTGCGGACGTGTCGGTGATCGGCTTCGACGACTCGGCGTTCATGGCGTTCACCGACCCGCCGCTGACCACCATCCGGCAGCCGATCGAGGCGATGGGCCGGGCGGCGGTCGACTTCCTGGTGAGCCAGATCGACGGCACCCTCGGGCCGGTCGACGAGCTGCTCTTCGAGGGCGAGCTGGTGGTCCGGCGGTCTACCGGACCCGCAAGCCGGCGCGCAAAGTCCTGAAATTAATTACGCACTGTCAAGTTCTTGCGCTCCTTCTGTGGCTGGCTCTACGGTCGCTGCACGCCGTCAAGGTGATGGCGATCACATGAGTGTGAACTGCCGAGAACGGAGTGCCCGTGACCGCCACGGAATCTCGACGGAGCGAGCCGGCACCGGCGTCGCTCCCGGTCTTCACCGAGCGCCCCGCCGACTGGTGGCGCTCCGCGGCGATCTATCAGATCTACCCGCGCAGCTTCGCCGACGCCAACGGCGACGGCACCGGTGACCTGGCCGGGGTGCGGGCCCGCCTGACCTACCTGCGCGACCTCGGGGTCGACGCGATCTGGTTCACCCCGTGGTTCCCCTCGCCGATGGCGGACGGGGGCTACGACGTCGCCGACTACCGTGCGATCGACCCGGTCTTCGGCGACCTCGCCGAGGCGGAGGCGCTGATCCGGGACGCCCTCGAGCTCGGCATCCGCACGATCATCGACATCGTCCCCAACCACGTCTCGGACCAGCACCGATGGTTCCGGGCCGCGGTCGCCGCCGGGCCCGGGGCACCCGAGCGGGAGCGGTTCTGGTTCCGAGACGGCCGCGGCGCCGATGGCGAGCTGCCGCCCAACGACTGGACCTCGGAGTTCGGCGGCACGCCATGGACCCGGCTGACGACCCCCGACGGCGTCCCCGAGCAGTGGTACCTGCACCTCTTCTCCGCCGAGCAGCCCGACCTCAACTGGCAGCACGAGGACGTACGCCTCGAGCACGAGGAGATCCTGCGGTTCTGGTTCGACCGGGAAGTCGCCGGGATCCGGATCGACTCCGCCGCCCTGCTCGCCAAGGACCCGGACCTCCCCGACGTCCCCGCCGACCCGCGACCGGGCGAGCACCCCTACGTCGACCGCGAGGAGCTCCAGGAGATCTACCGCGGCTGGCGCCGGATCGCCCAGGAGTACGGCACCGACCGCGCCCTGATCGGCGAGGTCTGGCTCCCCGACACCGCCAGGTTCATCCGCTACCTGCGCCCCGACGTGCTGCACGCGGCGTTCAACTTCGACTTCATGACCGCGCCGTGGGACGCCGAGGCGCTGCGTACCTCCATCGAGACGACGCTGCGCGTGCACGGCGAGGCCGATGCGCCGGCCACCTGGGTGCTCTCCAACCACGACGTCACCCGGCCGGTGACCCGCTACGGCCGCGCGGACACCGCGTTCGCTTTCGAGACCAAGCGTTTCGGCACCCCGACCGACCGAGCTCTCGGCGAGCGGCGGGCACGCGCGGCGGCGATGCTGGCGATGGGGCTGCCCGGGGCGTACTACCTCTACCAGGGCGAGGAGCTGGGCCTGGACGAGGCCGACATCCCGCCCGACCGGATCCAGGACCCGATGCACTTCCGCAGCGGTGGCGTCGACCCCGGCCGGGACGGCTGCCGGGTGCCGCTGCCGTGGAGCGGGGACCGGCCGCCGTACGGCTTCAGCCCGGCAGGCGTGAAGACCTGGCTGCCCCAGCCCGAGGGCTGGGCGCAGCGGACGGCGCAGGCGCAGTCGGCCGACCCGCGCTCGATGCTCTCGCTGCACCGGATGGCGCTGCTGATCAGGCGTACGCACCCCGACCTCGTCACCGGCGACTTCAGCTGGATCGACACCGCCCCCGGGATCCTCGCCTTCCGCCGCGGCGCCCATTTCGCCTGCGTGGTCAACCTGACCGACACCCCCGTGGAGCTGCCGAGCAGCGACCACGTCTGGCTCGCCAGCTCGCCGCTCGAGGCGGGCCGGCTCCTTCCCGATGCCGCGGTCTGGCTGCGGCCCACGACCTGAGACCCCACCACAACATCCAGGAGACAGACCATGAGAACCACTCGGTTGCGCAGCGTCGCGCTCGCCGCGGTCGCGGCTGTCGTGCTCGGCTCGCTCGCCGCTTGCGGCGAGACGTCGGACGACGGCGACGGCGTCACCATCACCGTCGAGGGCTGGCGCCCCGGCGACAAGCAGGCCACGATCGACGCCGTCAAGGCGCAGGCGGCGGCCTTCAACAAGGAGCATCCCGACATCACCGTGAAACCGGTGGAGTGGCAGTGGAACGCACAGACCTTCCCCGCCCAGCTCTCCGGCGGCACGCTCCCGATCTCGTTCCGGGTGCCGTTCACCGACACCAAGGGTCTCGTCGAGCGCAAGCAGGTCGCCGACGTCGACGCGGAGGTCCGTGAGCTGCCCTACTTCGACCAGCTCAACCCGACGGTGCTGGCCGCGGCGCAGGGCACCGACGGGAAGGTCTACGGGCTGCCCTCCGACGTCTACGCCAACGCGCTCCACTACAACCGCGACCTGTTCACGAAGGCCGGCCTCGACCCCGACAAGCCGCCGACCACGTGGGAGGAGCTGCGGGCCGCGGCCAAGCAGATCAACGAGCGGACCGGTGCCACCGGTTATGCCGAGATGACCACGGGCAACACCGGTGGCTGGATCCTCACGACCCTCACCTACGCCCTCGGCGGCCGGATGGAGACGCAGGACGGGGACACGTTCACCGCGACCGTCGACAACCCGCAGACGGAAGAGGCGCTCCAGCTGCTGCACGACATGCGCTGGACCGACAAGTCCTTCTCCGGCAGCACGGCCTACGACTGGAACAGCATCAACCAGGCGTTCGCGGCGGGGAAGGTCGCGATGTTCATCAGCGGCTCGGACGTCTACAACTCCCTCGTCACCACCGCGGCGATCGACCCGAAGTCGTACGGGCTCACCGCGGTCCCGATGGGGGACTCGGCCGACGCCGGCGCGCTCGGCGGCGGCTCGGTCAACGTCGTCAGCGCCAAGGCGAGCGAGGCGGAGGCCGAGGCGGCCGTGGCCTGGGCGGACTTCTTCCGGGTCCGCAAGTACACCGACGAGTCGGCGGCCGTCGCCGACGCGAAGACCCAGACCGCTGCCGAGCAGCCCGTGGGGACGCCGACCTTCCCGATCTTCGACGAGACCTCCTACACCACCTACCAGGGCTGGGTGAAGGACTACGTCAACGTGCCGCTGGACCAGATGACCGGCTACACCTCGCGGATGTTCGACCTCACCCTGGTCGCCGAGCCGCCCGCCCAGACCCAGGCCGTGTACGGCGCGCTCGACCCGGTCGTGCAGAAGGTGCTCAGCGACGAGAACGCAGACATCCCCGCGCTGCTGAAGGACGCCGACGCCTCGGTGCAGCAGATCCTGGACAAGGGGTGAGGGTGGCCGTCGACATCTCCCGCGTGAGTGGGCCGGCCCTCGTGAGAGGGCCGGCTCGCCGGCGTACGTCCTTCGTCTCCGGGCTCGCGAGGTGGTGGCGCGGCAGCGCGGCGACCGTGGTCTTCCTGCTGCCGATGCTCCTCGTCTTCGGGCTGTTCTCGTGGTGGCCGATCGCCCGGACCGTGGTCATGAGCCTGCAGGAGACCAACCTCGTCGGGCCCGCGGCATGGGTGGGCCTGGACAACTTCCGCACCGTGCTCAGCGACCCGCTGCTCCCGGTGGCGCTGCGCAACACGGCCGTCTTCGCGGCGATCGCGTTCGTCTTCGGCTACCCGATCCCGCTGGTCATGGCGGTGGTGTTCAGCTCGCTGCGGAAGCTGCGCGGCCTCTACGCCTGCCTGGCCTACCTGCCGGTCGTGGTGCCGCCGGCGGTGGCGGTGCTGCTGTGGAAGACCTTCTACGACGCCGGGTCCGGGGGAGTGTTCAACACGGTCCTGGGCTGGGTCGGGCTCGGGCCGGTGCCGTGGCTGGAGTCGGCCGACTGGGTGCTGCCCTCGCTGGTGATGGAGGCGACCTGGGCCGCGGCCGGCGGCACGGTGATCATCTATCTCGCGGCGCTGACCACGGTGCCGCAGGAGCTCTACGACGCCGCCTCGGCCGATGGCGCGGGCGTGCTCGGCAAGGTCTGGCACGTCACCCTGCCGCACCTTCGCCCGGTCCTGCTGATCACCTTGATCCTCCAGATCATCGGCACCGCCCAGGTCTTCCTGGAGCCCTACCTCTTCACCGGCGGCGGTCCCTCGCACGCGTCCTTGACGCTGCTGCTCCTGATCTACGAGTACGCCTTCGGCAGCACCACCGGCGGCGGCGACTACGGCCCGGCGACCGCGCTGAGCCTGATGATGGCGGTCGGGCTGGCGCTGCTGTCGTGGATCTACTTCCGGCTGACTCGCGGCTGGAGCGACTGATGAGCTTCGTCTCCTCCCTCGACCGGCGGCGTACGTCGGTGCGCTGGGGTCTCCGCGGTGTGCAGGCGGCGATGCTGCTCGCACTGGTGGTGGTCTGTCTCGGGCCGCTGCTGTGGCTCGCGAAGTCGGCGGTGACGCCCACCCAGGACACGCTGCGCTCGCCGATCTCGCTGTGGCCGAACGGGCCGGACCTCTCGATCGTGACGCAGGCGTGGACCGAGCTCGGCCTGTCGGCCTACCTGGTCAACACGGTGGTCATCGCCGCCGGGTCCTGGGCCGTCCAGGTGCTGGTCGCCACGACCGCGGGCTATGCGCTCTCGGTGCTTCGGCCGCGGTTCGGACGGATCATCTACGCAGCCGTGCTCGCCACCATGTTCGTGCCGATCGTGCTGCTGCTCGTCCCGCTCTACCTCACCGTGCTGAGCCTGCCGGTCGTGCACTGGTCCCTGGTCGGGACGTACGCAGGCGCCTTCCTGCCCGCGGGCGCCTCGGCGTTCAACGTGGTGATCATGAAGCGGTTCTTCGACAGCCTGCCCCGCGAGATCCTGGACGCCGCGCGGATCGACGGCGCCGGGCCGTACCGGCTCTTCTGGTCGGTGGTCCTGCCGATGTCGCGGCCGGTGCTCGGTGTGGTGTCGGTCTTCGCCGTCCTGGCCGCGTGGAAGGACTTCATCTGGCCCCTGATCGTGCTGCCCGACCCGGCCAAGCAGCCCATCGCGGTCCGGCTGCCGTCCATCGCCCCGACCACCGACCTCTCCGTCCTGCTCGCCGCGATGGCGATCTCCGCGGCGCTGCCGATCCTCTTCTTCCTCCTCTTCCAGCGGCTCTTCCTGCACAGCGAGGGGCTCGAGGGGGCGGTGAAGGGATAGGCCAAGCGATCGGGCCTGCGGTTCGGGACGGTCGAGTCCGTCACCCCGGCAGCGGAAGCACGTCGACCGGGCAGGCAGCTTCACGCAGCAGGGCCCGGGTGACGCCACCCAGATGTGGGAAGGCAAGAAGGTGCGATGCGCGTCCCACGACGAGGAGGGTGGCGGCGTCCCCGGCTGCCACCAGCGCATCGGCAGGTGCCTCGGCGAGGACCCGGCCCTCGAGCGATGTCCGAGCGTTCTCGGGCGCCTGCGACCGAGCTCTCTCGATGAGGTCCGCCAGGTATCGCTCGGCGCGTGTCTTCCATTCGTGGGTCGTGACGTGGTCGGCGAACTCGCCGTGGAGAGCCATCAGGTCGAGACCGTGGAGAACTGTCACCGGCTCGTCCAGGCGGCTCGCTTCGTCGAGGCCATGAGCCAGCACCTGGTCGTCGGTCTTGTCGTTGCCGACGCCGACGACGACGCCGGTGCGTCCATCGGCCGACCAACCCTCGGGGACGACGGTGACCGGACAGTGGGCGTGCGCGGCGACGTGGGCGGAGACGGACCCGGTGAAGACCCGGCGGACGCGGGAGATCGCCCGGCGTTGGAGCATGACCCGGTGAGCGCCTTCGGACTCCTTGATCAGGACGTGCGCCGCATGGCCGCGCAACAGCTCGCCGGTGACCTCGACCGCGCCGTCGACGATGTCTCGGATGCGAGCGGTCGCCTCGGACAGACGCTGCTCGGCCAGCCGTCCGACCGCGGAGTCGTCGATGATCATCGACCGCGGCTCCATCGCGCCGGGGAGCCCGAGGATCGGATCCCCGAACAGGACATTGGCCTGGACGACGTACACCAGACGCAGCGGGTGTCCGCCGGTCGCCGCCAGGCGACCGGCATGCTCCAGCAGCGCGGTCTGTGTCGACGGGTCCAGGATGCCGACGAGGACGGGCGCGGCGGGAACGGGCTCGGCCGGGGTGGTCATGTCATCACGCACACGTGGTCGGCGGTGAAGCCGTGGAATCCCTGGTGCATGCCCGGGTTGTGCGTGCCGTCGAAACCGACGGCCTGGGTGTAGTGGACGACATGCTGCCCGAACTCACGCCCGTCTGCCGCAGCGGCTGCTGTCGGGAGGAGGAGAGCGGTGCCGGCTGCCGCCGCTACCACGACGATGGCGAGGCGTCTCATGGTGAGGTCACTCCTCGGTGTTCAAGGCTTCCGGCTGGTCGATCCGCACCCGGGTGACTCCGGCGACCGTCGCCGCGGCGGACTCGGCCAGGGCGCGGTCCTTCGGCGTGTTCGGCCCGCTGATCACGACACTCCCGTCGGCGACCACGACGAGCCAGTCGGGGTGCCCGAGCTTGGTGATGAGCGTGGTGAGCTCCTGATCCAGCGTGTCGTCGTCGCGGGCCAGGGCGGCCGCCACGTCGCTTCTGCTGATCACACCGACCAGGACGTCGTCGTCATCGAGGACCGGCAGGCTCTTCAGAGCCCGCTCGGCCATGATGTCCACGGCGACCGACACCTCCGAGCCATCGCGCACGGCGACCGTCACCGGGTTCATCACCCGCTCGACGTACGCGGGGGGCAGCTCGGTCACCGGATCCGGTGAGAGCAGGTGGGCGCGCGGGTCCGGCAGGACACGGTCGCGGATCAGGTCGATCTCGGCGACGACGCCGCAGACCTGTCCCGAGGAGGTCACCACCGGCATCGCGGTGATGTGATGGTCACGAAGAAGCGCGAGCGCCTCCCGGACGGGAGTGTCTCTCCGTGCGGTGACGGGCGATGAGGTCATGATCTCTCGGACCAGCATGATCAACTCCGTGGCAAGGTTTCGATTGCTATGGGGAGAGCCTCGTGGAGCAGGGCGAAAGCGGTCATGAGTGCAAGGTCCCGTCGGCACAAGACCTTCGGCCCGACGGAAGGACCTTCGTCATCGAGCCGACGGACGAACGTCATCACGGTCCGGACCACCCGGCACTCCTGCCGGGTCGCGGTCAGGAGTGTGCTGGAGCAGTCGCGATCCATGACGGAAGACCCCTGGTGATGGCTGATGCTGCCGGCTGAGGAGAGATGAGATGAGGATCGTCGTCGCCATCGGCGGCAACGCCCTGCTGCGGCGAGGTGAGCGGCCGGACGCCGCACCCCAGCGCCGGCACGTGGCGACTGCTGCGGCCGCGCTCGCGGGGATCGCCCGCGAGCACGAGCTCGTGGTGGTTCACGGCAACGGACCCCAGGTCGGACTGCTCGCGCTCCAGAGCGGTGCCGATACGAGCCTGTCCGAGCCCTATCCGCTCGCCGACCTCGTCGCTGAGTCCCAGGGCCTGATCGGACTCTGGCTCCAGCAGGCACTCGTCGATGAGGGCGCGGGCGACGTGGTGACCCTGGTCACCCAGACCGTCGTCGACCCCGAGGACCCGGCGTTCCAGGAGCCGACCAAGCTCATCGGCCAGTTCTACGACGAGTCGGCGGCCGGCGGTCTCGCAGGCCGCCACGGCTGGGCCTTCCGAGCCGTCCAGGATGGCTGGCGACGGGTCGTGGCGTCTCCGCTTCCCTGCGGCATCGTCGAGCTCCCCGTGGCCGAGCGCCTTCTCGACGCGGGCGTCACCGTCGTGCTCGCCGGCGGCGGCGGAGTGCCTGTCGTGGTCCGTGACCATCGATACGAGAGCGTCGACGCGGTGGTCGACAAGGACCACGTCGCGGCCCTCGCCGCCGAGACGCTCGATGCCGACCTGCTGCTCGTCCTCACCGACGTCGAGGGCGTGCTCCGGGACTTCGGCGGTCCCGCCGAGACGTTGCTGCGGGAGGTGAGTCCTGCCGAGCTGTCCTCGATGCGGTTCCCCGCAGGATCGATGGGACCGAAGGTGGCCGCCGTCTGCGCCTTCACCCGTCGGACCGGTCGACGCGCGGCCATCGGGGGTCTCGACGAGGTCGACGGAGTGCTCGCGGGCACGGCGGGCACTCAGGTGCGGAGCTGAGGCCGGTGCCGACACACGCAGACCCTCGGTCCGGTGGGCTCACGGCCGCGCAGGCGGCGCTCCGGTTGGCGCGGGACGGCCCCAATGCGGTGCCTGCGGCTCCGCCGACCACGTTGGCCGCTCGGGTCGTGACGCAGCTGCGGGACCCGATGATCCTGTTGCTCGGGGCCGCATTCGTGGTGGTCCTCGCCCTGGGAGATGTGCCGGACGCGAGCGTCATCGCGGTCGTGGTCGTGGTCAACACCGCTATCGGAGTCGTGCAGGAGCGGCGTGCCGAGCAGGCCATGGCGGCCCTGAGCAGGCTGGCGGCTCCGCGCGCCCAGGTGCTCAGGGACGGACGGGTGAGCGACGTCGACGCGGCCGAGCTGGTGCGGGGCGACGTTGTACGTCTCGAGGCGGGCGACGCCGTCCCGGCCTGCCGGGACTCGCGATCGCTGTGGGACGGCCGATCGGACACCTGTCCCGCCGCCACGACGGCTGACCCGAATCTCCGACCTGGTCCTCAAGCCGTGGTCGATCGGCGGCGGATGCTGCGCCAGGCCTTGTGGACCCGGTCGACGAGCAGCAGGGCCGACCCCGCGCCGAGCGCCCACCACCAGCCCTCGGCGGAGGGCCAGCTGCCGCCGAGCATCTCGGAGAGCCACGGCAGACCGAGGAAGGCCGCGAGCAGCACGATCTCGACCGCGACGGCGGCCAGCACCAGCGGGTTGCGGCGCGGATCGACGCGCCATGCCGGTCGCGACTCGCTGCGGCACGCGAACGCGTTGGCGACCTGGCTGATCGCGATCACCGCGAAGGCGGTCCCCGAGGCCTGCGTGAGCAAGGTGGCGCCTGGTGTCGCACCGGGCTCCCACCCGCCACCGGTCAGGACCCAGACGAAGGCGGCGACGGCGGCGACGGCCTCGACAGGCCCGAGCACCAGGAACGCGCGGTGCAGCACCGAGCCACTGGCCACCCGCTCCCGCGGACGAGGACCGTCCATGGTCCGCCTGCTGGGAGGCTCCGCCCCCAGAGCCAGGGCGGGCAGCATGTCCGTTCCGATGTCGAGCGCGAGGATCTGGAGCACACCGAGCGCGGGCGGTATCGAGCCGCCCGAGAGCGCCCACACCGCGAACGGCGCGAGCTCGGCCACGTTGTCGGTCAGGTGGAAGGTCAGGAACCGGCGGATGTTGGCGTACGTCGCCCTGCCCAGCTCGATCGCCTTGACGATCGTGGCGAAGTGGTCGTCGAGCAGCACCAGGTCGGCCGCGTCCCGGGCGACGTCGCTGCCCCCGAGCCCCATCGCCACGCCGACGTCCGCGCCGCGGAGGGCGGCGGCGTCGTTGACGCCGTCGCCGGTCATCGCGACCACGTGGCCGTGCAGCCGCAGCGCGTTCGCGATCCTGAGCTTGTCGGCGGGCGTGACCCGGGCGACCACAGCGCCCCTGGCGTCGTCGAGGAGGTCCGCCAGCGCCGCGTCCTCCGCAGGAAGCCCGGCACCCTCCACGACGACACCGCCCGGTCGAAGAAGGCCGACCTCCGTGGCGATGGCTGCGGCCGTACGGGCGTTGTCACCGGTCATCATCGCCACCCGGATCCCGGCCGTCCGGCACGACTCCAGGGCCTCGCGTACGCCGTCTCGCGGTGGGTCCTCGATGGCCAGCAGAGCGAGCAGCTCCATCGGACCTTCCAGGAGGTCGGCGAGCTCCGCGGACGTGCTGGGCTCTCGACGGGTGCCGGACCTGGCCACGGCGACCACCCGCCGTCCCTCGTCGGCGTAGGCCGTCAGGACCGGAGCAGCGGCCTCACCCGGGGGACCGCACCCGGGCAGGATCCGCTCAGGGGCCCCGAGGAAGTAACCGCGACCGCCGACCACGGCGGCGCTGAAGCGCCGCTCGGTGACGAACGGCACCCGGATCCTCGGGTCCGTGCGGTCGGTGTCCAAGCGAGCCGCAACGACATCGATGGCGACCTCCATCGGGTCCCCCGCGGGGTGCCACGCCCCGTCCTCGAGGACGGCACGCCCGGTGACGCAGGCGCGTGCGGCGCCTGCGGCCTCGGCTGCCGTACGTACCGCGGCCTGCTCGCCCGACACGCTGCCCGTGGGCTCGTAGCCGACGCCCTGCGGCACCACGCGTCCAGCCGGCGTCCAGATCTCCACCACCGTCATCTCGTTGCGCGTGAGCGTGCCGGTCTTGTCGGTGCAGATGAACGTGGTGGAACCGAGCGTCTCGACGGCCTCCAGGTGCCGCACCAGGGCCTTGCTCTCCGCCATCCGCTGGGCACCTCGGGCCAGGGACAGGGTCACGGTGGGCAGCAGCCCCTCGGGGACGAGGGCGACGCTGACCCCGACTGCGAAGAGCAGCGCGCCGGTCGCCGTCCCGCCGAGCAGCAGCGAGATCACGCCCAGGACGACTCCCACCGTCAGTGCGACGGCGGCGATGATCCTGACGAGCCGGTCGAGCTCGCGGTCCAGCGGGCTCGGTGGCCTTCGGGCGCTGGAGATGAGGCCTGCGACCGAAGCCACCTCGGTCCGTGCGCCCGTCGCCGTGACGAGGGCGCGGCCGCTTCCCTGGACCAGGAACGTGGCAGCACGGATCTCGGTGCCCACGGGCTTGTGCACCGGCACGCTCTCGCCGGTGAGCATCGACTCGTCGGCGGCGACCTCCTCGCTGCGCAGGAGGGTCCCGTCGGCGGGCACCCTGTCGCCCGCCTCGAGCAGCACGACGTCGCCGGGGACCACCTGGGCCGCCGAGACCTCCTGCATCCGGCCGTCGCGGAGGATGCGCGTGCTGGCGGGCATCAGGGAGCCCAGCTTCTGGGCGGCCCGGTCGGCACGATGCTCCTGGGCGTAGGCGAACACGCCATTGAGCAGGACGATGACCGCGATGGCCACGGCCAGGGTCGGCATCCCGGCCAGCAGGGCGAGGGCCGCGGCACCCCACAGGAGCAGCGCGAAGAAGTGCGTGAGCTGGGAGACGAGCAGCCGCCACCAGGGGCGCCGTGGCGGGCGTGCGAGCTCGTTCGGCCCGAACCGGTCGAGCTGTGCCGCGGCCTCGGCGGAGCTCAGCCCACCGTTCTCCTCGTCCACGACGTCGCCCTCGGCCTGCCCGGCGGTCAAGGTCGCCTCCTCCGCGGGACTTCGCTCGAGCCCCTCCGCCCGACTCTTGCCGACCCAGGTGCACTGCCGCAGGTCCATTGGTCCTCGGCCGGCCGGACATCCGTCCTGCTGCCGGACCTAGGTCCCGCACTCGCGGCACCGATGGCCCTGACACCCGTGAAGAGGCCCGGCGAGATTGGGAGCAACACCCGACGCACACACTGAGCCCGCAGGAGGGAAGATGGCCGAGCACGACCGGATCCTGGTCGGCATCGATGGGGGAGAGGGCGGCCGAGCCGCGATCCGGCATGCCGCCGAGCGAGCCGGTCGAAGCGGTGCCGGACTGTGGCTCGTCCATGTGATCGACCTCGCCATCGCGACGGGCGTCTTCTACCCCTACGGCTATTCGGGCCTCGCGGACCAGATTCGCGAGGCCGGGGCGACCGCACTCGAGCACGCGGAGAAGGAAGCCGCCGAGCTCGTCGGGGCGGAGAACGTGACCACGACGCTCCTGGACGGGGGAGTGGTGACGGAGCTCGTGCACGCGGCGGCCGACTCCACGATGGTCGTTCTCGGCGACGAGCGCCACCACGGCCTGTCCCGCATCGTGACGGGCTCGGTGACCGGCCGGGTCGCCTCACGCGCACCGGTACCCGTCGTGATCGTGCCGGCCGCCTGGCCCGACGCCCGCGAGGCCCGCGACGCCCGCATGGTGGTCGTGGCTGTCGCCGACTGCGACACCTCCACGGACCTGGTCGCCCGAGCCCTCGCAGAGGCGGTGGACCGTGGTGGCGGTCTGGTGATCGTCCATGGATGGGACGTCCCGGCCGTCTACTACGAGTCGACGCTGGGGCAGCTGGATGCGGCAGGCCTGGCGGCGGACGCGCGTCATCAGCTGATGCAGACCCTCGAACGTGCCCGGCAGCTGGTTCCGAACTCTGCCGGGGTCGACGCGTGGATCGAGGTACGCCGGGGTCAGCCGGCCCGGGTGGTCGCCGAGGCGACGAAGAAGGCAGCCCTGCTGGTCATCGGCCGACGCGGGCACGCGTTCCCGCTGCGCCGCCTGGGCGGCACCGGCCATGCTCTGCTGCGTGAGTCCGCATGTCCCGTCGAGGTCGTTCCTCCGGTTTCTTCGACACCATGAACGTCGAGACCTCCTCGACGCACGCGGCCGAGGTCGCGCCGCCGACGGCGGTGGGGGACGTGCTGCGGTGCACCGATCTGCGCCGGTCCTTCGGAGCGGTCCAGGCGGTGGACGCCGTCTCGTTCCGGATACACGCAGGGGAGACGTACGGCCTCCTCGGCCCGAACGGGGCCGGCAAGACGACCGTGATCTCGATGGTCTCTGGCGTACTGGAGGCCGACTCGGGTTCGGTGCTGGTCGACGGTGTCGAGATGCATCCCGGTGCCCTCACGGCCAAGGCGGCCATCGGGTACGTGCCCCAGGACGTCGCGCTCTACCCCGACCTGACCGGTCGGGAGAACCTGCTCTTCTTCGCCTCGCTGTACCGGATCGGTCGCCGCCGGGCCCGGAGCAGGGTCGCGGAGGTCCTCGACATCGTCGGGCTGACCGAGCGGGCGAGCGACCGGGTGGAGACGTACTCGGGAGGAATGAAGCGTCGGCTCAACATCGCGGTCGGCCTGATCCACCGACCCCGTCTTCTGGTGCTCGACGAGCCCACGGTGGGCGTCGACCCGCAGAGCCGCAACGCCATCCTGGGCAGCGTCGAGCGGCTCAGCACCGAGGGGATGGGGGTTCTCTACACGACCCACTACATGGAGGAGGCCGAGCGACTCTGCGACCGGGTCGCGATCATGGACCTCGGGCGCCTGATCGCCGAGGGGAGGCCTCGGCAGCTGACTGCGCGGCTGGGTGACTCCGAGCACATCCGCCTCACCCTCGAGGGTGACTCGACCCGTGCGGTCGCCGCCCTACGTGACCTCCCGCGCGTCACCGGTGCGACCGCGACGGACGATGCGATCGACGTGCTCGTGCCGGACGCCGAGTCGGCACTCCCGCAGGTGATCCAGGTCGCCGCCGCCCAGGGCACGGTGCGTTCGGTCAGCGTGGACGAGCCGGACCTGGAAACGGTCTTCCTCCGCCTGACCGGCAAGCGGCTGCGTGACTGACGATGCACCCCAGCCTGCAGATCGCGGCCAAGGACCTGAGGCAGCGCGCCCGCGACCGGTCCGCCTTCCTGCTCGCCATCGTGGTTCCCTTCGTGCTGGCCGCGGTCTTCAGCCTGCTGTTCGGGCCTGCGGCCACCCCACGAGCCTTCGACTACGCCGTCGTCGATCTGGACGGCACCGCCGCGTCGCGGGCCTTCACGGTCGACGTGCTCGGTGCACTGCAGGCACAGGGCGTCGCGGAGGTGAGCGAGGTCGACGAGCCGGAGGCCCGGGCCGGCGTTCGGGACGGCGACCTGGACGCCGCCTTCGTGCTGCCGCCGGGGTTCGCCGCGGACGTCGCGAGCCCACGTCCCGCCGAGCTGCGGGTGATCGGCAGCGCCGACTCACCCACGGCGACCGTCGTGGCGCGCTCGGTCGCCCGGTCCTACGTCGAGGGCCTCGACGCGGCCCGGGTGGCGGTGGCCGCGGTCCGGGCCGCGCGCCCTGCGCTGACCCCCGCCGAGATCGAGCGGGTCGCGCAGGAGACCGTGCACGACGTCTCGCCGGTGGTGGTCGAGGATGTCTCCGCGACCGCGCGGGTGCTCGACGCGAAGACCTACTTCGCGGCTGCGATGGCGGTCTTCTTCCTGCTGTTCACGGTCCAGTTCGGCGTCTCCTCGCTGATCGACGAGCGTGGCGAGGGCACCTTGGCCCGCCTCCTGGCGGCACCGATACGCCGCTGGGAGATCCTCGCCGGGAAGCTGCTCACCAGCGTGGTCCTCGGCATCGTCAGCCTGACGGTCCTGCTGGTGGCCAGCGCGGCGATGCTCGGTGCCCGCTGGGGCGACCCGCTCGGCGTCGGACTCCTGGTCGTCTCCGGGGTGCTGGCCGGGACCGGCATCACCTCCGTCATCGCCTCGTTGGCGAGAACCTCCGAGCAGGCCGGGACCTGGCAGGCAGTCGTCGCCGTGACCCTGGGCCTCCTGGGCGGCGCGTTCTTCCCGGTGCGGCAGGCAGGTGCGGTGATCGCGAACCTCAGCCTGGTGACGCCGCACGCCTGGTTCCTGGGCGGTCTGGGCGACCTCGCGGGCGGCGGTGGGGCCGCTGGGGCGCTCCCGTCGGTCGCGGTCCTGCTGGGCATCGCCGCGGTCACCACGGGAGTCGCGCTGCTGCGGATCGGGCGGACGGTGGCGCCGTGACCGCGCTCATGATCGCGTGGACCAACCTCCGCCGCTCCCTGCAGGACCGCACCAGTGCCTTCTTCTTCGTGCTCTTTCCTCTGCTGATGATCACGGTCCTGGGTGTCGCGTTCGGTGGCGGGTACGAGCCCCGGGTCGGGGTGGTGTCACCGGCGACGGGCGCGCTCGCGGGTGATCTGGTCGTGGCTCTCGAGGACGCCGAGGGCATCGACGTACGCCGCGTGGAGAGCCGCGCCGAGGCGGTCGAGGCGGTCGAGGACGGAGGCCTCGAGGCCGCGGTCCTCATCCCGAACACGTACGACACCCGGCTCGAGGACGGACAGGACACCGCGGTGCGGTACCTCTCGCGCGCAGACCGCAACGCCCAGCAGATCGGCATGATCGTCCGTGCCGTCGTCGACGACCAGGCCGGGCGGTACCGGGTGGCCAGAACCCTGCAGCGCGAGCTCGGGGGCGGGCTCGATGAGAATCTCGTCCGCGGGGACGCGTTCGCGGGCCGAGTCGCCGACGTGGCCGTGTCGACCACCACGGTCGGGTCCGCGCCGCTCCCCGAGGACCTCGGCCGCTTCGACCTCGGCGCGAGCAGCCAGCTGCTGCTGTTCACCTTCGTCACGTCCATGACGACGGCGGCGTCACTGATCGAGACCCGGCGGCTCGGAGTCGCGCGCAGGATGTTCGCCACTCCCACCCGGGTCTCCACGATCGTGGCGGGGGAGGCTCTCGGCCGGGTGGCGATCGCGGTCGTGCAGGGTCTGGTCATCATGGTCGGCGCCGCCGTGCTGTTCGGCGTCTCGTGGGGCGACCCGGTCGCCGCTGCGCTGATGCTGCTGTCGTTCGCGACCGTCGCGGGAGGAGCCGGGCTGGTGCTCGGGGCGGCCGCCGCAAACACCCAGCAGTCCGTCGCGATCGGCCTACTGGCCGGGCTCGGGATCTCGGCTCTCGGCGGTTCGATGATGCCGCTCGAGTTCTACTCGCCCACGATGCTCACCATCGCCCATCTGACCCCGCACGCCTGGGCCGCCGACGGCTTCGCGACGCTGGTGCGACACGACGGAACGGTGCTCGACGTCCTGCCCGAGCTGGGGGTGCTCGCCACGTTCGCGGCGGTCCTGTTCGGGGTCGGCTCGTGGGCACTTCGCCGCCGGATCCTCACCGGGTGAGGCTCGGATGGCCGAACGTCCCCATTGCGGAGGACGTACGGCCCCGAGCCCTCGGACTCCGTTCTCTCACGGCGGGCGGTCCTCAGGCGGTTCGCTGGTGCCCATGGCACTACCCGACGACATGGCACTGCGCGGAGAACGACAGCAGGAGGTAAGGATGACCGGGGAGGACGTGCTCCTGCGGGACGGCACGATCGCGCGCGTACGCGATGCAGTGGCGGGGGACCGGGACCAGCTGGTCGAGCTCCACGACCTGCTCTCCGAGCGCCATCGCTACGAGCGGTTCTTCCACGTCGGGGAGCTCGACGGCCTCCGCTTCGTCGAGGATCTGCTGCCGCGGCTGGCCGCGGGCGAGGCGGTCGCCAAGGTGATCGTCGTCGAGGGCCGCATCATCGGGCTGGCGAGCGGCACGAGGACGGGCGCGGACGGGGAGGCCGAGCTGGCCCTGGTCGTCGCCGACCGGTATGCCCATCACGGCGTGGCCACTCTTCTCCTCGAGCACCTGGCCGTCGCGGCGACCGGAGCGGGCGTGACGGACCTGGTGGCGTACGTGATGGCTGACAACGCCCCCGCGTTCGACGTCCTGCGGCACGCAGGGTTCGACCTCACCTCGACCTCGCACGAGGACACCGTCGAGGTACGTTTCCCGGTGCGGCTCACCGAGCGCGTGCTGGAGGCGATGATCTCCCGCGAGCAGCGGACGGACGCCGACTCCGTCGCCGCGCTGCTGCGGCCGCGCTCGGTGGCCGTGATCGGCGCGAGCCGGCGCGCGGACCACCCCGGCCACCAGGTCGTGCGCAACCTGTTGCGGGCGCGGTTCGCCGGCACCGTCCACCCCGTCAACCCTCACTGCGACTTCCTGCTGGGACAGCGCTGCCACCCGTCGGTGCTCGACGTCGGGCCGGTGGACCTGGCCGTGGTCGCGGTGCCCGCGGCCGAGGTGCTGAAGGTCGTGGAGGAGTGTGCCCGCAGCGGCGTACGCGACCTGGTGATCCTCTCCAGCGGCTTCGCCGAGGCGGGCCCGGACGGGCGACGCCTGCAGGACGAGGTCCTGGCGGTCGCCCGCGAGTCGGGCATGCGCGTGGTGGGGCCCAACTGTCTCGGGATCGCCAACACCGACCCCGACGTCCGCCTGGACGCCACCTTCTCGCCCACCTCGACCGGTCGCGGGAGCGTGGCGATGATGGCGCAGTCCGGGGCGGTCGGGATCGCCGCGCTGCAACGGGCCGACGAGCTCGGCGTGGGGCTCTCGGCGTTCATCTCCGCCGGCAACAAGGCCGACGTCAGCTGCAACGACCTCCTCATGTACGCCGCCGAGGACGAGGCAACCGAGGTGGTCTCGCTCTATCTGGAGTCGTTCGGCAACCCGCGCAAGTTCTCGCGCCTGGCCCGGCGGTTGGCCGACCACACGCCGGTCGTCGCCCTGGTCGGGGGCAGCAGCCAAGCCGGCCGGCGGGCGGCGGTCGGCCACACCGCCTCGGCGGTGACGTCCGCGGAGGCGGTCGACGCGCTCTTCCGGCAGTGCGGGGTGATCGGCGTGCACAGCCTCGAGCAGCTGCTGCAGACCACCAGCGTGATCGCGAACCAGCCCCTGCCGGGTGGGCGCCGGGTCGGGATCGTCGGAAATGCCGGCGGGCCGGGCGTCCTGGCCGCCGACGCCTGCGAGAGCGAAGGGTTGCGGCTCGCCACGCTGAGCGCGGAGACCATGGCCGCGATCCGGGCGATCGTGCCCGACGCGTCGTCGGTCCAGATGCCCATCGACCTCGGTTCCGGCATCGGCTGGGAGGCCTACTCCGAGGTGCTCTCGACGCTCACCCGCAGTGGCGAGGTCGACATGCTGATCGCCTTGCGTACACCGTTGCCGGCTCTCCCGTACGCAGCCTTCACGCGTGCGCTGCGCACCGCGGTGCGTGCCGATCCGGAACAGACCGCACCGCCGGTCGCGACCGTGGCCGTCATGCTCGACCCGCACGGTCCGGGCCGACCCATCAGCGTCGGGAGCGGCCATGTACCCGTCTTCGCGTTCCCGGAGGATGCCGCGCGTGCCCTCGGCCCGATCGTCAGGTATGCGGACTGGCGCGCCCGGCCCCACACCCCCGTCACCGAGGCGCCTCCTGGTAGCCGCGCGACTGCTCGCGATGTGATCGCCCGGACGCTGCGGGTGAGCCCGGAAGGGGGCCGGCTGGCCGAGCCGGACACGCGTCAGCTGCTGGCTGCGTACGGGATCGGGGTCCTGCCGAGCGTGCTCGCCGACGGTGCCGAGGAAGCCGTCGACGCAGCCGAGTGGGTGGGCTACCCGGTCGTGCTCAAGGTCGCCGACCCCGCCATCGCGCATCGCACCGATGTGGGTGGCGTTCGCGTCGGTCTGAGGAGTCCCGACGAGGTACGCGTCGCCGCGCACGCGCTCCTCGGCGTCCGGGTCGAGCATCCGGGCCTGATCGTCCAGCGCCAGGTCGCCGCCGGCGTCGAGCTGATCGCCGGCGTCACCCAGGACGAGCTCTTCGGGCCGCTGGTCATGGTGGGATACGGCGGCGCCTACACCGAGCTGATCGGCGACCGCAGCTTCCGGCTGACTCCGCTCAGCCGCTCCGATGCCGCTGCCGCGCTCCGGGACCTGCGCACCGCGCCGCTGCTGGCGGGATACCGCGGCGCACCGCCGGCGGACGCCGCCGCCGTCGAGCATCTCCTGGTGTCCCTCGGGCGTCTCGCAGACGATCTGCCCGAGGTGGCCGAGATCGACCTCAATCCCCTGATCGTGCACGAGCGTGGCGTCTCGGTCGTCGATGCGAAGGTCCGGCTGCAACCGGTGCCGCCGGTCTCGGAGCCCGCCCTGAGAAGCCTGCTCCCGCCCGTCGGTCCCGGTGAGGACACCTGATGACGACGATGAGGGGGTGGCGGACGAGAGGCGACGGCCGCCTGTCGATCGGTGAGCTCGTCGTCCCGGAGCCGACCTCGGGCGAGGTCCTGATCGGGGTGGAGGCGTGTGGTGTGTGCCGGACCGACCTCCATGTCGTGGACGGCGACCTTCCCGCGCGCCGCAGCCCGGTGGTGCCGGGGCACCAGATCGTGGGCCGCGTGCTGGTCCGCTTCGACCATGACGCCGGCGGGCCGCGTATCGGCACCCGGGTCGGAGTGCCGTGGCTGCGCTCCACCTGCGGGCACTGCCGCTGGTGCCGGACGGGCGCGGAGAACCTCTGCGAGCAGTCCCGATACACCGGGTGGGACGCCGACGGCGGCTACGCCGAGTACGCCGTCGCCCCGACCGCGTACCTCTACCGGATCCCGGACTCGCTGGAACCGAGCCAGGCGGCGCCCCTGCTGTGCGCGGGGATCATCGGATACCGGGCCCTGCGGCGCTCGGCCCTCCCACCGGGAGGCCGCCTGGGGCTGTACGGGTTCGGGGCGAGCGCACATCTGACCGCGCAGATCGCGATCCGTCAGGGAGCCGAGGTGCACGTCGTCAGCCGCGGCGAGGTGGCACGCGGGCTCGCGCTCGACCTCGGCGCGGCCTCCGCGGTCGCGCCCGGCGGTGCAGTCCCGCCGCTCGACTCCGCGATCGTGTTCGCGCCGGCGGGCGAGGTCGTCCGCGAGGCGCTCGCCGGTCTGGGCCCCTCCGGGACCTGCGCGGTCGCCGGCATCCACCTCTCCGACCTCCCACCTCTCGACTACCAGCGCCATCTCTTCCGCGAGCGAACACTCACCAGCGTCACCTCCAACACACGCGCCGACGGGGCCGAGCTCTTCCGGCTCGCCGGCCGGCTGGACCTGCGAGCCGAGGTCACTTCGTACGCCATGAGTGAGGCCGACCGGGCGCTGACCGACCTCGCCGAGGACCGGGTGCGTGGCGTCGCGGTCCTGGACGCGACCCGATGACGAACGCCGAAGAGCCGTCGCGGTCGACACCGGTAGCAGCCCGGCCGCGCGCCGGGACGCGGCGGCGTCTCAGGTCACGGCCAGGGTCACGATCACGGCCGCCACGACGACTCCGGCCACCGTGGCCGCCTTGATCGCGGCAGCGGGCGTGCCTGCGGGGAGGCCCCGGGCCGTCGTCCGCGGCCCCGTGTGCCGGCGGCGCGCGATGAACAACCCGGCTCCGAGGAGCAGGGCGCCCACGACGAGCATCACGATCGGTGCCACCAGGTCGCCGGGGAACAGCTCGATGACCGCCGAGGGCAGCGCGAAGAGCGTTCCGAGCGCGCCGACGGCGAGCAGCAGGAGGTCGCGGCACAGGACCGCGGTCGCGACGACGGCGACCGAGGTCACCAGGGCCAGGGCGATGCCGGCATACGTCGGGATCGTCGTCATCGCGCCGGCGAACGCCCCGGCGGCCCCGAACGCCATGACGAGCTGTCTCGGCCGCAGTACGCCACCCCAGCCGAGAACCATCCAGATCAGGCCGACGCCCCAGACGGCGAAACCTGGGAGCGCGTCACCGACCCCGAGCTCGTTGGTGAGCGCCGCCGCGGTCAGCATGGTGCCCGCCATCATGACCAGCTGCTGGACGAGTGTGCGGCTGATGAGCCACAGGCCGGCGGCGTAGGCCGTGACACCCGAGCTGACCAGCAGGAACACGTGCTCGCCGGCCAGGTCCAGAGCGTCGGTGCCGAGCAGACCCAGGAAGCCGGCGAGCGCGCCGGTGGAGACCAGCCACAGCACCGAGCGAAGCCGGGTCCCGACCTCGCCGATACGCTCAGGGACGGCGAACCCTGCGGCGAGCAGGAGGACCGCGACGCCGCCCGCGATGAGGAGCCTGGCGGTCGTGCCGACCCGGTCCCAGTACAGCGACGCGATCAGGATCGCAGCGACCAGGATGATGACACCGCCGAGATAGCCGAGCGCCTCGGTGACGAGCGAGGAACGCTCCTCGTGCGGGCGCTCCCGCCGCGCAGCGGGTGTCCGGACGAGAACGTCACCCCGGACGAGGATCCTGTCGGCCTGCTCGGAGGTGATGAGCTGATCCGCGACCCACGTCTCGAGCAGCGAGTTCAGGGGCACTGCCTGCCCGGGCCGGTCGCCTCCGGGCCTCGGGGGAGGGGAGGTGGACCTTCGTGTGGCGGCGTGGCGAGACATGCCGAACCCCTTTCTTGCCCTCCAGTCTTCGTCGTCCACGCCTTCCCGATCAGTGTCGAAGGTCCCCGCAGGTGGGGCATCAAGCCACCGGGCTCAGACCGCGTCGAGCCGGGCTGGACGCCCTCCGACGATCTGGTCCGGGAGGACGTCGGTGAACGCGGTGAGATCGTCGCGGGAGAACATCGAGGTGCCCGCGGTCGCGATCATCGCCGCGCTGCAGGCGAGGCCGAGCCGAGCAGCCCTCGCCAGGTCCCAGCCATGGGTCAGTCCGGCGATGATCCCGGCGACGAGGGCGTCGCCGGCACCCACGCCGCTGACCAGATCTCCGGCGACCGCGGGGAGCAGCTGCGTACCCGTCGGGGTCACCAGCGCGACCCCGAGGTGACCGCGGGAGAGAACGACGACGTTCGCGCCAGTGGCACCGAGCAGCTGCCGTGCTCCCGCCACCTGTTCCGCGATCGTGTCCAGGTCGCGTCCGAGATGCTCCGCCAGCTCACGCACGCTCGGCTTGATCAGATAGGCCCCATGAGCCTGGGCGAGGGCGCCGCCGGAGGCATCCACGACGAGCCGGGCGCCGAGGGCATCGCTGAGGCACCGCACCCGAGGAACGACGTCGGCGGAGACTCCCGGCGGCAGGCTGCCGCTGAGGACGACGTACGCCGCGTGGCGTCCCTCGCGCCGCACCACCTGGAGGCAGCGATCCAGGTCGGTGCGGGAGAGCGCCGTCCCCGGTAGCACGAATCGGTACTCCAACCCGGTCTCGAGCTCGGTCACGTGGTGGCTCAGCCGGGTCTCGCCCGGCACCTCGACCCCTGCGAACGGAAGTCGCTCGATCTCGAGCAGCTCGCTCAGGGCTCGGCCGATATGGCCTGCCATCGGCAAGACGGCCAGGGTGGGGATCCCGAGCACGTGCAGCACCCGGGCCACGTTGATGCCGCCGCCGCCGGGGTCGATCCGGGGTGAGCTGCACCGCATCTTGTTGCCCGGGATCAGTCGGGGAACGGAGAAGGAGTCGTCCAGTGCCGGGTTCAGGGTGATGGTCACGACGTCGGATGAGGCGAGCATCAGGGACCTTCCTGCTGTCGTCGGGGCTGCCTTCCCAGGCAACCATCGCGGGCTGGACGAGGCAGGTGGCGGAGGTCCCGGAACAGATGACCAACGTCTCGTGAGGCCGGGCTCGATCGGAACAAGACTGGGGATCGCACGGGCTGCCGCACGGGCGCCCGCAGACCGAGGAGAAGAAGATGAGCACCATCATCAAGCGCCCGGCCAACCCGCTCGCGGACCTGCTGGGCTGGCTGGAGTCGGAGTCGGCGGCGATGCGTTCATTCGGTGCGACGCCCTACATCAGGGTCGAGGACTTCATCGAGGACGACAACTACGTCATTCGCGCGGAGATGCCCGGGGTCGACCCGAACAAGGACATCCAGATCGACGTCGCCGGTGACCTCTTGACGATCAGCGGTGAGCGCCGGGAGGAGGAGCACGCCCGCAACCGGAGCGAGCTGCACTACGGCGCGTTCGAGCGCACGCTTCCGCTGCCGGCCGGTGCCAAGCCCGAGGAGGTGCGGGCCACCTACATCAACGGCGTGCTGGAGGTCCGAGTGCCGTACGCGATCGAGGAGCCGAAGACCACACGCGTCGCCATCGAGCACAACGGCAGCTGATCGGGGTCCGTTCACGAAGAGGCGGCGCTCTCGTGGTGAAGGACGTCGTCGAGCGAGCGCCGCGGGGTCGGCGGCAGCGATGGTTGCCGGCGCTGTGGCCAGCCGATCCGCACCAGGACCTGTGGGCAGGAGTTGTCACCGAGCAGGTCGTGCTGCAGCGTACGCCGGGTGGTGCCGATCTCGATCGGCTGCGTGTAGGGCACCAGGGCCAGCCCCGAGGTGGTGCAGGAGAGCCAGATCGCGTCCAGCGCCTCACCGGCGCGGAGCCAGGAGCCCGGGTCGTCCGAGGCGGTCGCCAGGACGAGCCACTCCTCGGCGGACGGACCGGTGTCGCGGTGGCCGTCGTCCAGGGTGCCGCTCGGGAACCGCGTGAAGGAGGCTGGGTCGCTGTCCGCGGTCAGGAGACTGGACTCCGGGATCCCGTCCTCGCTGCCTCCGCGCGTCCAAGAGTAGAGCTCGGCCAGGTAGGCCTCGTCGGTGCTCTGTCGGGCACGGGCACTCTCCAGCGCCGCCAGGACGACCGGGCGCAGATAGTCGGGAACGGTGCCGGCCACGACGCCGTACTCACGCACGAGACCGGAGAGATGATCGAGGCGCTCGGGGGGCACCGGCCACGACGAGACCTGACGACGGTCGGTGTGCCGCTGCTCGATGGCGGCGAGCCTGCCGAGATCGGCGACGTCGGGCTCGCGGCGTGCGAAGGTCACCACGGCGAGGAGATCGGTGCGGCCCCCCTCGGGGGTGCGGCGCACCTCGCAGTGCCAGCCCGTGCCCGCCGCGGCCACGACGAGCTCGTGCAGCACAGCGCCGCAGCTCATCACCAGATCGCGCTCGTTCGGGTCGGCGTGGAGGAGCTTGCGATGCGGATCGGCGCGCAGCAACAGCATCCGGTCGCGTACGACCCATGCCCAGGGCTGGGTGTTGTGGACCGACGGTGCGCGACACGCCAGCGCCAGGATCGTCCGCAGGGTCGTCTCGTCGGGGAGCGGCGACATCTCAGACCACGACCTGCCGCATCATCTGGTGGCCGAGATCGGTGGCCCAGTCACCGGCGCGGGCCTCCTCGTGGCGGCCCAGGGGTCCCTCCGTGCCGCCGACGTAGAAGCTCGTCGAGGGGGCGACGTCGTAGCCCCGCCGGCGGAGCAGGTGGGCGACGTGCCGGGCGGCCGAGCCGGGGAGGTGGCGCATCGCCCGCGCCCGCGTGTCGAAGACGGCGATGCGTACCGAGTGCGCGTCCTGGAGATCCTCGAGCCACTCGCGGACACCGCGGGCCTCGACCTCCGCGGGGGCGCCGCGCAGGACGGCGTCGGCGCGCGTGCTCGGCCTGCTCAGGCCCAACGCGTGCGTCGGGGCGCCGATCACGACCAGATCGTGGGTGCGGAGCACGTCGTCGCCGGCCGCCGTCACCGGGATCACCCGGACGTGCACGCCGGCGCTGCGCAGACCGTTGGCGACCGAGGTGGCGATGGTCGCGGTGTTGCCGAACATCGACTCGTAGACGACGGCTGCTCGCATCTTGTTCACGTCCTTCCGTCGGCGCCGCGCCCCCTGCGCGGTGCCGTTGGCACCACGCTGCGGCCGAACGTACGCACGCAGGCAGTGGCACACGTCCCCGACCAGAGGACCTTGGTCCGATGCCGTCGTGGCAGGCCGCGCGGAGGCTGAAGACATGAACTCATCCGATTCCCCGGTGGTGCTCGAGGGGCAGCTCGACACCCGGGTCAGCCGAGCCCTGTGGCTGGTCAAGTGGCTGCTGCTGATCCCGCACTACATCATCCTGCTCTTCCTCTGGATCGCCTTCAGCGTGCTCACCGTCGTCGCCTGGTTCGCGATCCTGTTCACCGCCCGCTATCCGCGGGCGATCTTCGACTTCAACCTCGGCGTCCTGCGCTGGACCTGGCGGGTGGACTACTACGGCTACGCCGCGCTCGGCACCGACGCCTACCCGCCGTTCACGCTCGAGGACGTCCCCGGATACCCGGCCCGCCTCCACATCGCCTACCCCGAGCGGCTCTCGCGCGGTCTGGTGCTGGTGAAGTCGTGGCTGCTGGCGATCCCGCACATGCTGCTCCTGGGCTTCTTCCTGGGCGGGGGCCTGTACGTGGCGCAGGGCAGCGATGATCCCGCCACCTGGGCCTGGGGGAGCGGGATCGTCGGGCTTCTGGTCCTCTTCGCCGGCGTGGCGCTGCTGTTCGGGCGCGGCTACCCACGGGGCATCTTCGACCTCGTCCTCGGGATGGACCGGTGGGCGGCCCGGGTCGGGGCGTACGTCTTCCTGATGACCGACAGCTATCCGCCCTTCCGGCTCGACCAGGGCGGGAGCGACCCGGTCGGGCTCGTCCCGCCGGAACCGTCCGCGCCGACGGGTGAGGCACTGGTGTCGCAGCCCGTCGATGACCCGGTCGGAACCAGGCAGCCGTGAGCGCGCTCCCGAGGGTGCGTCGCGGGACCTTGGTCCTCGGCGCACGGGTAAGACGAGCATTGGCGAGCGCCGTCATCGGTCGTAGGTTGAGCAGGTGACCGAATCTGCAGAGCCCGAGAGCGCAGCAGAGCCCATCCGGGTCTTCCTGCTCGACGACCATGAGGTGATCCGCCGGGGGATCAAGGATCTCCTCGAGGACGAGGACGACATCGTCGTCGTGGGCGAGTCCGGGCTCGCCGAGGAGGCCCGGCACCGGATTCCCGCGTTGCGTCCCCATGTCGCGATCCTCGACGGCCGGCTTCCCGACGGGTCGGGCATCGATGTCTGTCGCGACATCCGCTCGGTCGACCCCAGCATCGCCGCGCTCATCCTCACCTCCTTCGACGACGACGACGCGCTGTTCTCCGCGATCATGGCCGGCGCGGCCGGCTACCTGCTCAAGCAGATCCGCAGCGCCGACCTCGTCGAGACCGTGCGCCAGGTCGCCGCCGGCCGATCGACGTTGGACCCTGCGGTCACCGCACAGGTCCTCGAGCGGATCCGCAGCGGGCCGAAGTCCAACTCGGTCTTCGAGCACCTGACCAACCACGAGCGCCGGATCCTCGAGCTCATCGGCGAGGGCATGACCAACCGGCAGATCGGCAAGGAGATGCATCTGGCGGAGAAGACGGTCAAGAACTACGTCTCCTCCCTGCTCGCCAAGCTGGGTCTGGAGAGCCGAACACAGGCCGCGATACTTGTCACCAAGACGTTGCAGGGCTGATACGTTAAGAGGTGTACCACTCATGGGACGTGGAGGGTCGACGTGGGACGTACGCCACCACGGCCACGCCGTCCACGAGATGACGCGGCAGAGAAGACGCTGAGCAACACACCGCTCGACGAGCTGTTGACCGAAGTGCTCGACCGGGTCACCGTCGCTCGAGACGAGCAGGTGCGGTGGAGGCTGCTGCTCGACGCTATCGTCACGATGGGCGCCGGGTTGTCGATCGACGACCTGTTGAACCGGATCGTGGAAGTCGCCAAGGCGCTGGCCGGGGCGAAGTACGCGGCGCTCGGGGTCCTGGCGAGCGGCGGCGAGCGGCGGTTGCGGTTGTTCATCACCCGCGGTCTCACCCCCGAGCAGGAGCTCCGGATCGGAGACCTGCCCACCGGGCACGGTCTGCTCGGCCTGCTCATCGACCATCCGGAGCCGGTCCGTCTGCACGACATCGAGGAGCATCCGGCCTCCTACGGGTTCCCCGCGCACCATCCGCCGATGCGCTCCTTCCTGGGTGTACCCGTCCGCATCGGTGAGAAGGTGTTCGGCAACCTCTACCTCACCGAGAAGACCGACGGCGCGGAGTTCACCGACCAGGACGAGAGCATCGTGGTCGCCCTGGCAGCGGCTGCCGGCGTCGCGATCGAGAACGCCCTGCTGGCCGAGGAGGCCGCGCGCCGCAGTCGCTGGCTCGATGCGCGCGCCGAGATCACCAATGCACTCATGGGGGACATCGACCGCGGCACCGCCCTTCAGCTCGTGGTCGACCGGGCTCGTGAGATCTCGGGCGCCGACGTCGCCTGGATCGTGACGGGGCCCGCTGCCGACCGTCTGCGGGTGGAGGTGGTCTCCGGCACCGATGTCGACGTCGACGAGCTGAAGCGTGCCCCGCTGCGAGAGTCGGTCGCGGGACGGGCGATCAGCGACGGCGTGCCGATGGTGGTGGAGGACATCGCGAGCGCCGCCGCGGGTGGAAGTGCCGCGGCGGTCATCGACATGAGCGACCTGGGCCCCGGCGTGCTCGTGCCGCTGGGACGTACCGACCCGTCGGAGGAGATGAACGCGGTGGGCGTCCTCGCCCTGACGTGGCGGCGGGCGAACGCCGAGCAGGCCCAGAACATCGACCTGGCCGTCGCTGACGCGTTCGCGGGCCAGGTGGCGCTGGCCATCCGACTGGCTCAGGACCGTGAGGGGCGGCAGCGACTGGCCGTCTACGACGACCGTGACCGGATCGGTCGCGACCTGCACGACATCGTGATCCAGCGGCTCTTCGTCATCGGCCTACGTCTCCAGGGTGGCCTCAACCTGGCCGAGAACCCGAAGCTGCGCGCCCGCCTGGACCAGGCGGTCGAGGACATCGACGACACCATCCGCGATCTCCGGCGAGCGGTCTTCGAGCTCGGCGCCCCCGCCCACAGCGGTGACATCCAGTCCCAGGTCACCGATCTGGTCAACCGGGCGGCGGCATCCCTCAAGTTCCGCCCGCGCCTCGACTTCCGCGGTCCGATCCGGCTGCGGACCTCACCCGAGCTGGCCAAGGACGTCGTCGCCGTCCTCGGCGAAGCGCTGTCGAACACGGTGCGTCACGCGGACGCGAGCGAGGTGGAGGTGTCGCTCTCCGCCGCCGACGACCTCGTGCTTCGCGTGCGCGACGATGGGCGAGGCATTCCCGAGGACGCGATGGAGAGCGGTCTGGCGAACATGCGCCATCGAGCCGAGGTCCACGGGGGCCGGTGCACCGTGGAGCCGGCGACCCCGAAGGGGACCTTGGTGGAGTGGTCGGTTCCGCTGGGCTGACCGGTCACGCTCTGCTGAGGTCGGCCTCGTCGCCGAGCATCACGACCTTCATCGCACCGGTCTCCTGGGCGTCGGCGAAGATGTCGTACGCCTCCTGGATCTCACCCAGCCCGAACCGGTGGGTCACCAGGTCGGGCAGCGTGATCCGCCCCGCGGCGACCATGGACAGCAGCATCGGTGTCGAGCTGGTGTCGACCAGGCCGGTGGTGATCGTGACGTCCCGGTCCCACAGCGATTCCAGGCTGAGGACGGCGCTGCGGCCGTGGACACCGACGTTCGCGACCCGTCCGCAGGGGCGGACCAGCTCGGCGCACAGCTCGAAGGTCTCGGGAACGCCCACGGCCTCGATGCTGACGTCGACGCCGTCGGGAGTGTTGTCCCGGACCCAGGCGCGCGCCTCCTCCGCACCGGCCAGGGTCACCTCGGCGCCGTACACCTCGGCGGTCTTGCGTCGGGTCGGGGCCGGGTCCACCACGACGATGCGCAGCGGACCATAGAGCCGTGAGGTCGCGACCGCGGCCAACCCGATGGGACCGGCCCCGACGATCAGGACGGTGTCACCGGGCCCCACCGAGCCGTTGCGTACGCCGACCTCGAAGGACGTCGGCAGGATGTCGGCCAGCAGGACAGCCGTCGCGTCGTCGACCTCGCGGGGCAGGTGGTGCAGCGAGTGGTCGGCGAACGGCACCCGGACACGCTCGGCCTGGGTACCGTGGATCAGGTGTCCGAGCACCCAGCCACCGCCGCCTATGCACCGGCCGTAGCTGCCGGACCGGCAGTAGCGGCAGCGCCCGCAGCTGCTGATGCAGGAGATGAGCACGCGGTCACCGGGCGCGAAGTCGCGAACGCCGGCCCCGGTCTGCTCGATCACCCCGACGGCCTCGTGGCCGAGCACGGTGCCAGGGGAGACGCTCGGCACGTCACCTTTGAGGATGTGCAGATCGGTGCCGCAGATCGTCACGGCGTCGACGCGGATGACGGCATCCTCGGAGTCCGTGATGACGGGATCGGGGACCTCGGTCCACTTTCGGGATCCCGGGCCGTCGTAGACGAGTGCTTTCATGGTTCCCTCCACAGGTCTGGTCTGCCTCGATCCTGTGCCTGACCGGGCCTGTGCAGGAGTGGTCATCGGCCACCGGTGAGAGGGCCTTGGTCCTCATAGACGAGAGCGGCCATCATCCCTGCCTCGGCGTGGTAGATGTTGTGGCAGTGCGCGGCCCAGTTGCCCGGGTTGTCGGCCTCGAGCTCGACCACCATCCGCTGCATGGGTGTGAGCAGGACGGTGTCCTTGCGCAGGCCGTTGGACAGAGCGAAGGTGTGGCCGTGCAGGTGCACGGGGTGGGTCATCATCGTCATGTTGGTCATCTGCACCGCAACCCGCTTGCCGGGCTCGATCGCGATCGGCTCGTTCTCGCCGTAGGGCGCGCCGTTGATGGCCCACTCGTAGGTGCTCATCCGCCCGCTGAGGGCGAGATCGACGCTCTGACCGATGTCCTTGTCCGGGAGGCGGGAGGAGTCGGCGGGCCGTAGCCGGGAGCCGAGGAGCACCGGACCGGTCAGCTCCCTCGACGCCGCCGCGCGCTCCGGGGTCGGGACGGGGCCCGAGCCGGTGCGGACCACGGCGAGAGCGGTGCCCTCCTTGCCGATCGGCCTGGCCACGAGCGGGAAGACGCCGTCGGCCAAGGTCACGACGACGTCGTATCGCTCACCCATCCCGATGTAGAGGGCACCCGCCTCCTGCTCCAGGACAGGGAACCCGTCGGTGTGGGTCACCGTGATCCGGTGATCGCCCAACGCGACGGCGAAGACGGTGTCGGCCGCGGCGTTGATGACCCGGATCCGGACCCGCTGCCCGGGCTCGGCCCGCAGCACGTCGGGCGCGGTGCCGAGGCGACCGTTGATCAGGAAGTGTGGGTAGGTGACGTCGCCGACGTCCCCCAAGGATGAGCCGCCCATGCCACCCATGCCGCCCATGTCGTGCATCATCCCGCCGGAGGACCGTCCGGAGGCGATGAGCTCGGCGAGCACCTCGTCGGGGGTGGTTCCGGTGCCGTCGATCCAGTCGTCGAGGACGACGATCCATTCCGCGTCGTAGGCACCCGGCTCGTGGGGGTCGTCGACGATGAGCGGGGCATAGAGGCCACGGTCGAGCTGCACGCCGACATGCGGATGGTAGAAGTACGTGCCGGGATCGGGGGCGACGAACTCGTAGGTGAACCTCTGCCCGCTGGTCGTGGCCTTCTGGGTGAGGCCGGGCACGCCGTCGGCGGCGTTGGGCAGGGCGATCCCGTGCCAGTGGACACTCGTCTCGTCGGGCAGCTGGTTCTCGAGGGTGATCCGCACCAGGTCGCCCGCGGTCGCCCGCACCAGGGGTCCCGGCACGATGTCGTCGTACGCCCAGGTGGCAACGGTGGGCCCGCCGAGGTCGAGGGTGGTGGGCCGTGCGGTCAGGGTCTTGGCGACCACGCTCTGGCCGGGCCTCGGCGTCAGCGCAGTCGGTGCGGGCACCACGATCCCGTTCCCGCCGGGCCTGCCGGAGCAGGCCGCGACGAGGCCTCCGGCGGCGACGGCGAGGCCGCCGCGGAGCAGGGTTCGCCTGGACACGTTCATGGTCGGTGTCATGGTCGGTGTCCTCTCCTGTCGGGTCAGTGGCCGGTGGCGATGAGCCGGCGGATTCGGCGGTACTCCTCGGCGGTGATCTCGCCGCGGGCAAGCCGGGCCTCGAGCACCTCGAGCACCTCGAGCGCGTCCGGCGCGGCGCCGGTGCGCCGTGGTCCGACGACCCAGGCGATCGCGCACGCGACCAGCACCCACAGGCCGATCAGTCCGATCAGGCCGATGGTCGTCCACAGCCACATGCCGCCCATGCCCATCACGAGTTCGATCCTGTCGCTGGGTTCTTGAGGTCTCCGGGAGGTTCCATGAAGGTTTGACGAAGGTTGGCCTCGCGAGCAGCGGATCACTCGACCGGCGGTCGGCGGTGCGCGAGCATGGCTTCATGAGCAGCCACGAGCACGGACCCGCAGGGGGCTCGACGCCGTTTGCCGCCGCGGAACGGATCAGGAGGTCGTCCGCCGAGGCCTCCGAGTGGACCTGCCCGATGCACCCCGAGATCCGGCGGCCCGGTCCGGGAGCGTGCCCGATCTGCGGGATGGCGCTGGAGCCGGTCACGGTGAGCCTGGACGACGGTCCGAGCGCGGAGTTGCGCGACATGACCCGCCGGCTGTGGATCAGTGTCTTGCTCAGCGTGCCGGTGGTCGTGCTGGAGATGGGCGGCCACCTCATCTCGGCCATCGGGGATCTCGTCCCGCCCCAGACGTCGAACTGGATTCAGCTCGTGCTGGCGACGCCCGTGGTGCTGTGGTGCGGCTGGCCGTTCTTCGTCCGCGCCTGGACCTCGGTGCGGACCCGGAGCCTCAACATGTTCACCCTGATCGCGATGGGCACCGGCGTGGCCTGGCTCTACAGCGTGGTCGCCACGGTCGCGCCCGGCATCTTTCCCGCCTCCTTCCGCAAGGACATGGCCGAGGGCATGGACGGTGCGGTCGATGTGTACTTCGAGGCGGCGGCCGTCATCACCGTGCTGGTCCTGGTGGGACAGGTGCTGGAGCTGCGGGCACGGGAGCAGACCTCCGGCGCCATCCGTGCTCTGCTCGACCTGGCGCCGAAGACCGCACGCCGGGTGCGTGCCGACGGCACCGACGAGGAGATCGGCCTCGGCGAGGTCCAGATCGGTGACCGGCTGCGGGTCCGCCCGGGTGAGAAGGTCCCCGTCGACGGTGCAGTCCTGGAGGGTCGTTCGGCGTTGGACGAGTCGCTGGTGACCGGCGAGTCGATGCCGGTGACCAAGGCGGCCGGCGACGTGGTGATCGGTGGCACCATCAACACCACCGGTGCGCTGCTGATCGATGCCCAGCGGGTCGGGGCTGACACGGTGCTGTCGCGCATCGTGGTCCTGGTGGCGGAGGCCCAGCGCTCCCGAGCCCCGATCCAGCGTACCGCCGACCGGGTCGCTGGGATCTTCGTGCCGGCGGTGATCGTGATCGCGCTACTGGCCTTCGCGGTGTGGTTCCTGGTGGGACCGGACCCGAGGTTCGCCCACGGCATGATCGCCGCCGTCGCCGTCCTCATCATCGCCTGCCCATGCGCGCTGGGGCTGGCCACCCCGATCAGCATCAAGGTGGGTGTCGGCCGTGGCGCCGAGCGCGGCGTCCTCATCAAGAACGCAGAGGCGTTGGAGCGGATGGAGAAGGTCGAGGTCGTAGTGGTCGACAAGACCGGCACTCTCACCGAGGGCCGGCCGGCAGTGACGGCGGTCGAGGTCGCCGATCCGAGCGGTCCCTCGGCCGAGGAGTTGCTGCGTCTGGCTGCTGCGGTCGAGCGCGCCTCCGAGCATCCTCTGGCCCGCGCGATCGTCGAGGCCGCGCGGGCCCGCGACCTGACCCTGACGGAGGTGACCGACTTCGACTCATCCGTCGGACTTGGCGTGATCGGAACCGTCGAGAACCGCACGATCCGGCTCGGCAGCTCCGACTTCCTGGGCGGCGAGCATGTCGATGTCGGCCCGCTCGCCGAGGCGGCCGAGCAGCTCCGCGCTCAGGGAGCGACCGCGATCTTCCTCGCCGTGGACGAGACGGTGGCCGCCGTCCTGGCGATCGCCGATCCGGTGAAGGCGACCACGCCCGCCGCTGTGGCCGATCTCGGGAGCCAGGGTGTGGAGGTCGTCATGCTGACCGGCGACAACCCCACGACCGCCGAGGCCGTCGCCCGTACGCTGGGGATCGAGCACGTCGAGGCCGGTGTGCTCCCGGACCGCAAGGCCGAGGTCGTCCAACGGATCCAGGCGCAGGGCAAGGTCGTCGCGATGGCCGGCGACGGTGTCAACGACGCACCGGCCCTGGCCGCCGCCGATGTCGGCCTCGCGATGAGCTCGGGCACCGACGTGGCCCTGGAGTCGGCCGGGGTCACCCTGCTCAACGGCGACCTTATGGGGATCGCCCGAGCCCGCCGCCTCTCCGCAAGGACGATGCGCAACATCCGGCAGAACCTGGTCTTCGCGTTCGTCTACAACGTCGCCGGGATCCCGATCGCGGCGGGCGTTCTCTACCCGTTCACGGGCCTCCTGCTCTCACCGATCATCGCCGCGGCGGCCATGGCGCTCTCCTCGGTGAGCGTGATCACCAACGCCCTGCGCCTACGCACCGAGCGCATCGGCTGAGAATGTCCGGCCGCACTGCCCCCCACACTGGACCCATGCACACTCGCGCCTCGTCGGGCGGCCCGGTGCTCGTCGTCGAGGATGAACGCCCGCTCGCACAGATCGTCGCGGACTACCTCGCCGCGGCGGGCTACGACGCGACCCAGGTCCACACCGGTCCCGACGGTGTCAGCGCCGCCCGTGCCCTCGACCCGGACCTCGTCGTCCTCGATCTGGGCCTGCCAGGACTCGATGGCGTCGAGGTCTGCCGCGAGATCCGCACCTTCTCCGACTGCTACATCATCATGGTCACCGCCCGCGACGACGAGATCGACAAGCTGATCGGTCTCGGTGTCGGCGCCGACGACTACCTCACCAAGCCCTTCTCCCTGCGCGAGCTGGTGGCGCGCGTCCAGGCCGCCCTGCGACGACCGCGCGCCAGCAGGCTCCCGGCCGCGTCCGATGCCGAGCACGGGTGGATCTTCGACGGGCTGACGGTCGACACCGCCGCCCGTGAGGTGACCCGGGCAGGCGTACCGGTCGCGCTGACCCGCACCGAGTTCGACATCCTCGCCTCCCTCGCCGAGCATCCCCGTCGCGTCTTCAGCCGCCAGCAGATCGTCGACCTGGTCTGGGGCGAGGGGTGGGGCGGCGACGCGCACATCGTCGATGTCCACGTCGCCCACCTGCGCCGGAAGATCGACGACGACCCGGCCACACCGCGCTACGTCGACACCGTGCGTGGCGTCGGCTACCGGTTCATCGCCGAGCCGTCGAGACAGGCCGGCGGATGAAGCGGCACACCTGGCGGATCGGCACGCGCCTGCTCCTGGCGCAGGCGCTCGTCCTGGTCGCCGCGATCCTCACAGCGGCCGTGATCGCCGCCCTCGTCGGGCCGCCGACCTTCAACGCGCACATGCGTCGGGCCGACCGCGCACCCGACCCGTCCGAGCGCATGCATGTCGAGGAGGCCTATCGCACCGCCAGCGCGATCTCGCTCGGCCTCGCGGTCGCCGCCGCCCTCCTCATCGCCCTGCTCGTGACCTGGTACCTCACCCGCCGGTTCCAGACCCCGCTCACGGACATGACCCGCGCCGCCACCGCGATGGCGGGCGGCAGGTACGACGCCCGGGTCCCGGTCGGGGACGCCGGCCCCGAGATGGACTCCTTGGCCGTCGCCTTCAACTCGATGGCCGGCGAGCTCGCCCGGACCGAGGACACCCGGCGCCGGCTGCTCTCGGACCTGGCTCACGAGCTGCGCACCCCCGTGGCGACGCTCGCCGCCTACCTCGAGGGACTCGAGGACGGCGTCACGCCGTGGAACGAGGAGACCCGCGCGCTGCTGGCCGACCAGGTGCACCGCCTCGACCGCCTGGCGGGCGACATCGATGCGGTGTCTCGTGCGGAGGAGGGCCGCCTGAGTCTCCACCTGGCGCCGGTTGCGGTCGCGGACCTGGTGCGGACGGCCGTTCGAGCCCAGCAAGGGGCGTACGCCGCGAAGGGTGTCGCGCTCGGCGTCGCCGGCGGACCACCCGTCGTGATCGACGCCGACGAGTCCCGACTGCTCCAGGTACTCACCAACCTGCTCGACAACGCCCGTCGGCACACGCCGGAGCACGGCAGCGTCAGCATCGCCTGGGAGATGGACCGGGAGCATGCGGACCGGCGCGTCGCGATCCGCGTCACCGACACCGGCGACGGCATCCCCGCCGTCCAGCTGCCCCACATCTTCGAACGCTTCTATCGAGGCGACAGCGCCCGCGATCGTGAGCACCAGGGTTCCGGGATCGGCCTCACCATCAGCAGAGCTATCGCCACCGCCCACGGCGGCAGTCTGGACGCGACCAGCGGCGGACCCGGCGCCGGCTCGTCGCTGGTCCTGACCCTCCCCGCCTCACGGAGCCGGTGAGAGGTCCTTCATCCTGACCGCGCCGCCGGACCGGTGGCTCGTGGGACAGTGCTGCCATGGACGTACGCCGCATGATGCCGCCGTGGGCCCGCGGCTACGAGCGGCGGTGGCTGTGGCTCGACCTGCTCGCCGGGGTGACGATCACCGCCTACCTGGTGCCCCAGGTGATGGCGTACGCGGAGCTGGCCGGCCTCCCTCCCGAGACCGGGCTGTGGGCGTGCGTCGGGGCGATGGTGGTCTACGGGCTGCTGGGCACCTCCCGGCTGCTCTCGGTCGGGCCGGAGTCGACCACCGCGCTGATGACGGCGGCGGCGATCGGCGCCATCCCGGCCGCGGCCCAGGACCCCGCCTCGTTCGCGGCCACGCTCGCGCTCGTGGTCGCCGCGATCTGCGTGGTGGGCTGGTTCCTGCGGGTCTCGGTGCTGGCCGAGCTCTTCTCGCGGCCGGTGCTGGTGGGCTACATGGCGGGGATCGCGGTGCTCATGGTCATCTCCCAGCTCGACAACCTCACCGGCGTCACGGTCACCGGCGACGGGGTGCTCGCGGAGCTGGGCAGCTTCTTCGGCAACCTCGACCAGGTCCACATACCCACGCTGCTGCTCGGTGGCGGCGCGGCCGCCGCGATGATCGCCGGCTCCCTGCTCGCCCCGCGTGCCCCGGTCGCGCTGATCGGGATGCTGGCCGCCGCCGCGCTGGTGGCACTGCTCGGCGAGGACTCCGGGTTGCGGCTGGTCGGCGAGATCCCGAGCCGGCCGCCCGCCCCGGGCCTCCCGGCGCTCGACCCGGACGCCATCGTATCGATGCTCGGCCCGGCGCTCGGCGTCGCCTTCGTGGGCTACACCGACAACATCCTCACCGGCCGCGCCTTCGCCCGCCGCGGCGAACGCGTCGACGCGCGGCGCGAGCTGCTCGCCCTGGGCGGGGCCAACCTCGGGTCGGCGCTCGTGCACGGGTTCCCGGTGAGCAGCAGCGGCAGCCGGACCGCCATCGGCCACGCCGTGGGCGGGCGTACGCAGCTGACCTCGTACGTCGCCGCGGCCACCACTGTGGCCGCGGTGCTGCTCCTGGCGCCGGTGCTGGAGGCTTTCCCCGAGGCCGCGCTCGGAGCCGTGGTGGTCTACGCCGCCACCAAGCTGGTCGAGGTGGGCGAGCTGCGTCGTTTCGCCCGTTTCCGGCGCAGCGAGCTCGTCCTCGCCCTCGTCACGACGGTGGCCGTGCTCGTCGCCGGCGTGATGTGGGGCGTGCTGATCGCGGTCGGACTCTCCGTGCTCGACCTGCTGCGCCGGGTCGCACACCCGCACGACGCGGTCCTCGGCCACGTACCAGGGTTGGCGGGGATGCACGACGTGGACGACTATCCCGACGCCGAGGAGGTGCCCGGCCTGCTCGTCTACCGCTACGACTCGCCGCTCTTCTTCGCCAACGCCGAGGACTTCCGCACCCGCGCGCTCGCCGCGGTCGAGGCTGCAGAGGGGGTGGAGTGGTTCCTGCTGAACGCCGAGGCGAACACCGAGGTCGACGTCACCGCGGTGGACGCGCTGGAGGCGCTGCGCACCTCGCTGAGCGAGCGAGGCATCGTTCTGGCGATCGCCAGGATCAAGCAGGACCTGCGCGACTCGCTGGCCCCCTCCGGCATCCTGGACCGGATCGGCGAGGAGCGGCTCTTCCCGACGCTCCCCACCGCCGTCGAGGCCTTCCGGGAGCGCGAGCGGTGATGGGTGGACCAAGGTCCTCGGGATCGACCTCCGACGTCCCTGCCCCGCGGCCTCGGGGCCGATGAGACTGGGCTCGAGGGACGGCGGGGTGCGTCGTGCCGTGAGGAGACGACATGAACGAGGACAACCGGATCCTGGTGGGCATCGACGGGGGAGAGGGCGGACGGGCCGCGATCGCGTACGCGGCTGCCGAGGCGGGCTTGGACGACGCTGATCTCTGGCTCGTCCACGCGACCCCGTCGGCGCCGGTCTATCCGTACTCCATGTTCGGCGACGAGGTCCGCCGGGCCGGGAACCAGCTGCTGAAGAGGGCCACCGATGAAGCCGTCGCCTATGTCGGATCCGAGCGCGTGACGGCCACCCTCCTGCAGAGCTCGGTCGTCCCCGGTCTGGTCCACTGCGCTGCCGCCTCCCGGCTGGTGGTGCTCGGTGACGATCGCCGGAAGGGCCTGGAGCGCATCATGACCGGGTCGGTCACGAACCGGGTTGCGGGCCATGCGCCGGTCCCGGTCGTGGTGGTGCCCAGCGGCTGGTCGGCCGAGTATCCGGCTCGCAGGGTGGTCGTCGCGGTCAAGGACTGCAGGAGCTCGGCCGGGCTGCTCGCCCAGGCACTGAGGCACGCGGCTGACCGGGCCGCAGAGCTGGTCGTGCTCCATGCCTGGCAGCTCGACACGGTCTACGACGACATGACCGTGGCCCACCTCGACATGAGCGATTGGGAGGACACCACCCGCCGCACTCTGGACGACGCGCTGGGTAGCGCCCGTGGCCGGGTCCCGCACTCCGCGGACGTGGACGTCCGGATCGAGGTCCGCCACGGCCAGCCGGCCAGGGAGATCACCGAGGAGACCAGGAATGCCGATCTCCTGGTCATCGGCCGCCGCCGCCACTCCTTCCCTCTGGGTCATCTGGGCAGCACCGGCCGCGCGGTCATCCGCGAGAGCAGCTGCCCGGTGGAGGTCCAGCCGCCGACCCCCGACGTCTTGACGGTCGAGGACCTCGTCCTCGAGCGCGAGGGTCGATTCGAGAGGGCCGGCGCGGACCCGGCCTCCGTCGTCTGAACAGACCCATGGTGTTAGTTACCAGGATGGCGGGATCTCGATGACGTTCATCTGGTTCATCATCTGGCTCATCGCGAACAACGTGGGCGCGAACGAGCCGCTCCAGGCCGACCCGGTCAATGTGTGGACGGGCACCCTGATCCTGGCGGTCGCCCTCGATCTCGCCGGAGCGCACGCGGCGACGGTGTCGAGGCGAGACAGGTGAGTGGGCCGGGCGACGGTGCGAGCGTCGAGATGCCGGCGTGGCGGCGTACGACGGGTGTCCTCGCCGGGCTGACCGCCGCTGCGGCGACGGTCGGATCGGTCCAGCTGCTCACCGGCACCTTCACACCACCCGTCAGCGACCTGAGACCGCTGGGCCTGGACTCGTGGGCGCTGCCTGGACTGGCGCTGGCGGCGAGTGTCGCGGTTCCGTGCGCCGCCACCGCTGTCCTGTCTTGGCGCCGGTCGAGGTGGATGGGGCCCGCGGCGATCGGAGCCGGCTCACTGCTGGCTGTCGAGCTGATGGTCCAGCTGCCGTTCGTCGGGCGAGACCCGCTTCAGGGAGTCATGGCGGTCGTCGCGGCGTCCTTGGTCGGCATCGGGTGGTCGAGCGCCCGGAGATCGGGCATGACGGGCCGGCCGGCGCCGAGCTGAGCCGGCCAGGTCGAGGCGGTCAGCGTGGTCCGGCGATCTGCCGTGCCCGCAGTGTCGCCGTGCGCCGTTCGTACTCGTCCTCGTCGATCTCGCCGCGCGCCAGGCGCATCGCGAGCACATCCTCGGGCGTGCTCGGTGCTCCGGCCGGCGGCCGCTCGTCGCGGAGGAGCCTACGACCGACCACGATGGCCGTGGCGATGATCAATCCCCAGAAAAGGATCATGCTGATGGTCATCAGGGCATAGGCCCAGCCGTTCATTCCCGAGCCGTACCAGTACATCATCGCGAGCTCCTTCGTCGCCTCCGAACCGAATGCCCCGACAGTGCGCCCTGCGGGGGAGACCCAGCGAGTGGCCAACGACTGACGGTGTCGGGGCCTTGGTCCCGGACCGGGAGGAATCGTGGCCCCTCCGCCCGGCCCCGGCCTGCCGGGAAAGTGACCTCATGAGACGTTGGGTGTGGGCCGCTGTGCTGGGCCTGGTGGTCGGTTGCGGTGTGGCCGCGCTGATGGCGTGGTCGGTGCCCATGACCCTCGGGTGGTGGACGGGTGGGAGCTTCGTCACCTTCACGATGCTGATGTGCCTCGGGCCCGAGGAGAGGTCGATCCCGTGGCCCGCCCTGCTCAGCAGGAGCCTGCTGTGGCCGAGCGCCGCGCTGGCCGCCGCAGGGCTCGTCCTCGCGCTCGGTCTGACCAGCGCACTGCTGGTGATGACGGCGGGGTTGGCCTCTGCCTGGGAACTGGGATGGCTCGGCTGGCCGCCGCGCACCGATCGACTGCCGAAGAGCCGCCACCGGTTCACCGGGCGGAGGTCGCGCGCAGGACCGGTGGCAGGACCGGTGGCCGAAGCCGTCGGACCCCAGGCGGTCGACCCGGTGGAGGCCGTCTTGGCGGTCACCGACGGGCTGACCGACACAGACCTGTGCAGGGCCTGGCGATCCAGCTACGTCGCCCTCGACCGGGTCACGGACCTGCGCGCGAAGCTGCGCGCGGTCGAGATCCGCGAGGTGCTCCTCGACGAGCTCGAGCGGCGAGACGCGCGAGGACTGGAGGCGTGGTTCCGCTCCGGTGCCCGGGCGGCGGGTGGCCCGGAGCGCTTTCTCCGGCGTGCGGCGCCGGGTGGTGACGAAGCGCGCACCGAGCCTCAGGCCTGAGGACCTTCGACCCGACCTGCCCGACCTACGTCCCTGGCCCCGCGCGCACGTGCGGGATTCGCTTGAGACCACAGGAGCGATCACGCGATGGAGGGACCTATACATGACCGCGACCTCGAGTCCGGGCTGGCCGACCACTGTGAGTGGGGAGCCCTCGGGTCGACTGGCCCATCCACCACTGCCGCTGGAACCGAGGGTCGTGGTCGGCGTGGACGGCTCCGAGGCCAACCGGGCCGCGGTGTCCTACGCGATCGCGGAGGTGGCAGCTTCTGGCCGGCCGCTCGTGCCGATCGGCGCCGTTCGGCATCCGGTGCGGCACCAGGACGGCGCTGTTGACGGGCGCCTCTGGCCCGTGCTGGGGCGGATCGAGCGCCAGGTCGAGGCTGCCCATGCCGACGTCCGGACGGTGTCGCTGATCGAGTTCGACCACCCGGTGCCGGCGCTGCTCGGATACGCGGACGTGGAGGATCTGCTGGTCGTCGGCAAGCGTGGTCTCGGGGGCTCTCATCGGTTCCAGGTCGGATCGACGGCGATGAGAGTCGCCGGACGGGCCCTCGGGACAGTGGTGGTCGTGCCACCCGGTTGGAGCCCTGCGGACCACGTCGGAGGACCGGTCGTCGTCGGCGTGGACCCGGACGGTCTCCATGAGCCGGTGATGCGCGCCGCGTTCGAGCGCGCCCGCCGCGACCAGCTCGAGCTGGTGGTGATGCACTCGGTCAACCTGCATCCCGTGCTCGTGTGGGACCCGACCGTCAACGCACCGCTCGTACGAGACGGACAGGAACGCAGCAGCATGGATCTCGAGGCGGAGATCAAGCCGTTGCAAGAGGAGTATCCGCAGGTCCGGGTCACGATCGAGCGCGACCGTGGCGACGCCGCCGGCATCATCTCGGACCGGTCGATCGGCGCTCAGCTGATCGTGCTCGGACGACGCCATGACGCGCGTGGCACCTGGGGCCTCGGTCCGGTCGCGCGCGAGGTGATCCACAACGCCGAGGTGCCTGTCGCCGTGGTGCCCTGTCACTCCGACCCGGTCGACCGAGGCGGCTGAATCGGCGCCTGGAGTGTGGCGATGACGAGCATGTGAGTGGCCGAAGAGCCTCCGGAGAGCCGGCCACAGGGGGTGGGCCGGACCCGGGGAAGGCGCTCGGTAGGGACTGTTTACGCATCGGTCCCTGCCGAGCGGTTGGCGGCGATCCCGTCCTCGTGCACACGTGGAGGTCGACCGTCCTGAGGCGCCGGGGACGAAGGGCCTGCCCTGGGCGGACCCCGTTCCCTCGCCGCGACGGCCTCGGCGGAGGTTGGCTGAAGGCGTCCGGCCACGACCGGCCGGCGTGACCGTGGGAGGAACCATGACTTCAATCTCCACACCAGGCTCGGCGACAACGCTGCCCGGGCACTACCCGATGCCCGCGGCTCGGTTGCTGGCGGTGCTGAGGATCGCCTTCGGGCTCACCTTCTTGTGGGCCTTCTTCGACAAGCTGCTCGCGCTGGGCTTCCACACCGGCGCGATCACCAACGAGGCGGGCACCCGCACCGGCATCGACTTCTTCGCCGAGGGCCAGGCCTGGATCAACGGGGGCAGCCCGACCGAGGGCTACCTGTCGAACGTGCCCGAGCACAACTGGCTGCAGGGCATGTGGAACGACATGGCCGGTGTGTGGTGGGTCGACTGGCTGTTCATGATCGGCCTGCTGGGGGTGGGCCTCACGCTCACGCTCGGGATCGGGATGCGGGTCGGGGCCATCGCCGGCGCGGCGATGTACACACTGATGTGGTTCTCCAGCTTCCCGCTGGAGCAGAACCCGATCATCGACGACCACCTGCTCGGTGCCCTGACCGTCGGCGTGCTGGCGCTGACGTACGCCGGGGACACCTGGGGCTTCGGCAAGCAGTGGGCGCGGGTACCGGTCGTGATGCATCACGGATGGCTGCGATGACGGCCGGATCATGAGCCACCTGCGTACCTTCGCCGAGATCGGCATCGACGACGTTCCCCTCGTCGGCGGCAAGAACGCCTCTCTGGGTGAGATGTATCGACGCCTCCGAGATCGCGATATCCGGGTGCCGGACGGGTTTGCCGTCACGGCCGACGGCTATCGCCACTTCCTGGGTGAGTCGGGGATCGGCTCCTCGCTGGTGACGGTCTTCGCCGATCTCGACGTCGATGACCGCAAGAACCTCGCCGAGCGGTCGGCCCGGGCGCGGGGTCTGCTGCTCGACGGGGAGCTTCCCCGGGACCTGGCCGAGGAGATCGTGGCGGGCTACCAGGCGCTGCAGCAGGAGTACGGCCATGACGTCGCGCTCGCCGTCCGCTCCTCGGCGACCGCCGAGGACCTGCCGGACGCGAGCTTCGCCGGACAGCACGAGACGTTCCTCCACGTCCAGGATGAGGAGGCGCTGCTCGACGCCGTACGCCGCTGCTTCGCCTCTCTCTTCACCGACCGGGCAGTGGACTACCGCGCCCGGCACGGCTACGACCAGCTCTCGGTGGCGCTCTCGGTCGGGGTGATGAAGATGGTGCGGTCAGACCTCGCCTGCTCGGGAGTCACTTTCACGCTCGACACGGAGTCGGGATTCAGGGACGTCGTGTTCGTGACCGGTTCCTACGGCCTGGGGGAGAACGTCGTCCAGGGCCTGGTCGAGCCGGACGAGTTCTACGTGCACAAGCCGACCTACGCCGCCGGCCACCGCGCCGTGCTGAGCCGACACCTCGGCAGCAAGGCGGTGCGCATGGTCCTGGGGGAGACCGAGCCGGTGCGGGAGGAGCCCACCCCGCCGCGCGACCGCGGCCGCTTCTGCCTCTCCGACGAGGAGGTGCTCGAGCTGGCCGGCTCGGCCATGACCATCGAACGCCACTACGGCAGACCCATGGACATCGAATGGGCCAAGGACGGCACCGACGGGCTGCTGTACGTCGTCCAGGCGCGGCCCGAGACGGTCGCCGCCAGGAGACGGCCGGCAGCGACGACCCGCTATGTGGTCGAGGCACACGGCGACCTGCTCACGACCGGCCGCGCGGTCGGTGCCAAGGTCGCGGCCGGACCGGCGCGGATCGTCCGCGGCGCCGGGGAGGACGAAGGCTTCATGCCCGGCGACGTGTTGGTGGCACCCAGCACCAGCCCCGACTGGGAGCCGCTGATGAAGATCGCCTCCGCGGTCGTCACCGAGCACGGCGGCCGCACCTGCCACGCCGCGATCGTCGCCCGCGAGCTCGGCATCCCGGCCGTGGTCGGCACCGGAGACGCCACCCGCACGATCACCGACGACGAGTTGGTCACGGTCTCCTGCGCCGAGGGGGACGACGGCCGTGTCTACCGCGGCCGGGCGGACTTCCGCACGATCGAGGTCGCCGGCGACATGACCGCGCGCCCACGTACGCATGTCATGCTCAATCTCGGCAACCCCGGGATCGCGTTCGAGTCCTCCTTCCTGCCCAACGACGGGGTCGGGCTGGCACGGATGGAGTTCGTCCTCGCCGAGCACGTCCGCGTGCACCCGATCGCCGCGCTCCACCCCGAGCGCATCGCCGACGCCCGCCAACGGGCCGAGGTCGAGCGCCTCGTCGGCGGCGACGGCGCGGCGTACGTCGTCGAGAGACTCGCCGAGGGGATCGGCACGATCGCGGCCGCGTTCCACCCCAAGCCCGTCGTCGTTCGGCTCTCCGACTTCAAGACCAACGAGTACGCGGCACTTCTCGGCGGCGCGGCCTTCGAGCCGGCCGAGGCCAACCCGATGCTCGGCTTCCGGGGTGCCGCCCGCTACGCCCACCCCGCCTACACCGAGGGCTTCGCCCTCGAGTGCGCCGCGCTGCGCCGGGTGCGCGAGACGATGGGCCTGGAGAACGTCGTCGTCATGGTGCCGTTCGTACGTCGGCTCGACGAGGCCGACCGCGTGCTGGCCCGGATGGCCGAGCTCGGGCTGCGCCGCGGCGAGCACGGGCTGAAGGTCTACGCGATGTGCGAGATCCCGGCCAACGTCATCCTCGTCGACGACTTCGCGCAGAGGTTCGACGGGTTCTCGATCGGCAGCAACGACCTGACGCAGCTGACCCTCGGGGTCGACCGGGACAGCGAGCTGGTCGACTTCGACTACGACGAGCGTGACCCGGCGGTGCAGAGGATGATCCGCCTGGCAGTCGAGGGCTGTCGCCGCAACGGCATCCACTCCGGCATCTGCGGCCAGGCCCCCTCAGACCACCCGGAGGTCGTCCGTGCGCTGGTCGGGCTGGGGATCGACTCGATCAGCGTCACCCCGGACTCGGTCCTCGCCGTCACCCGGACGGTCCTGGCCGCGGAGGGCTGAGCCGTGGCCGGCGACGTGCTGCTCCGCGACGGCACCATCGCCCACGTCCGCGATGTCGACGTCAACGACCGCGACGCCCTGATCGCACTCCACGAAGGTCTCTCCGACCGTGGGCGCTATCTGCGGTTCTTCCACCTCGGCCGCACCGACGCCTCCCGTTTCGTCGACGACCTGATGTCGGCACTGACCGCGGGGGAGGCGGTCGCCGAGGTGGCGATCGTCGAGGACCGAGCCGTCGCCCTCGCCAGCGGACTGGGCGTGCGCGACAGCGAGGCCGAGCTGGCGGTCGTCGTCGCCGACCGCTACACCGGGCGCGGTCTGGAGACCCTGGTGCTCGAGCACCTGGCGCTGGCCGCGCGTCGGGCCGGCGTCTCCACGTTCGTGGCCCACGTCCTGGCCCAGGACGCCTCCGCTTTCGACGTCCTGCGGCACTCCGGCTTCGTGCTCGCCTCGACCCCGCACCGCGAGACCGTGGAGGTGCGGATCCCGGTCTGGCCGATCGAGGGTGTGATCGCAGCGGCGACTGCGCGGGAGATGAGTGCCGACGCCTCCTCCGTCCGGGCGTTGCTGAGGCCACAGTCGGTGGCGGTGGTCGGAGCCAGCAGGCGGGAGAACCATCCGGGACACCTGGTCGTGCAGAACCTGCTGCAGGCGGGTTTCACCGGGAGCATCTACCCCGTCAACCCGCACTGCGAGACGGTGCTCGGCCTGGCGTGTGCCTCCTCGGTCCGCGAGATCGCCGAGGTGGTCGACCTGGCAGTGATCGCGGTGCCCACCGTCGAGGTCCTCGGGGTGGTCCGCGAGTGCGCCCGAAGCGGCGTCCGAGACCTGGTGATCCTCGCCGACGGCTTCGCCGAGTCCGGCCCGGAGGGAGCCAGGTTGCAGGACGAGGTGCTGGCCGCGGCCCGGTCCGCGAACATGCGCCTGGTCGGCCCCAACTGTCTGGGCATCGCCAACACCGACCCGGACGTACGCCTGGACGCGACCTTCTCCGCCACGCCGTTGCACCGCGGCCGGATCGCGATGATGGCCCAGTCGGGTGCCGTCGGCATCGCCGCGCTGCGCCGAGCCGCGGACCTCGGTGTCGGCCTGTCGTGCTTCATCTCGGCGGGGAACAAGGCCGACGTGAGCGGCAACGACCTGCTCATGTACGCGGCCGAGGACGACGCCACCGAGGTGGTCGCGCTCTGTCTGGAGTCCTTCGGCAACCCGCGAAAGTTCTCCCGCGTCGCCCGGTTGCTGTCTCGCCGCAAGCCGATCGTCGCGCTGATCGGGGGGAGCGGCGGTGCCGCGGCCTTCGACGTCGAGGTCGATGCGCTCTTCCGGCAGTGCGGTGTGATCCGCGCCGAGGGGCTGGAGCAGCTGCTGCAGACCTCGAGCGTCCTGGCCAACCAGCCTCTGCCGCTCGGGGGCCGGGTCGGCATCGTGAGCAACGCCGGCGGTCCCGCGGTCCTGGCTGCCGACGCCTGCCTGGTGGAGGGGCTGCGTCCGGCGACGTTGAGCGAATCGCTGCTCGCCCGGATCCGGGAGATCGTCCCGGGGGCCCCGTCGGTACAGAACCCGGTCGACCTCGGCTCCGCGGTCACCTCCGAGGCGTACGCCGAGGTGCTGGCCGCGCTCGGGCACAGCGGCGAGGTGGACATGCTGATCGCCCTGCACACCCCGCTGCCCGCGCTCAGCGACGCCGGGTTCGAGCGGGCGGTGCGAACGGGGTGCCGGGGACTCGACTCGACCGGGCAGGGACAGCAGGTCCCGGTGGCCACGGTCGCAGTGATGCTCGGGCGCATCGGCGCCACCAGGCCGGTCAGCGCAGGTCGACATCGGGTGCCGATGTTCTGGTTCCCCGAGGACGCCGCCCGGGCGCTCGCCCCCATCGCTCGCCATGCCGAATGGCGGGCCAGGCCACCCGGTCGGCCGGGCTCCGTCGACGGTACGGACCGAGCCGCAGCCAGGGCGGTCGTGCGGCAGGTCCTTGCGGGCTCGCCGATCAGCCGGCGGCTCTCACCGGCCGAGGTCGGGCGGCTGTTGGGGGCGTACGGGATCGAGGTGGTGCCGGGCGCACAGGTGGACGGGGTGGACGACGCGGTCAAGGCTGCCGGTCGGCTGGGCTACCCGGTCGCGCTGAAGCTCGCCGACCCGGACATCGTCCATCGCACCGATCTGGGTGGGGTACGCCTCGACATCACCGACCCCGACCGTGCTCGTGCGGCGGCCCGCGAGCTGCTGGAGATCTCGACGGAGCGGCCGGGCCTCCTGGTGCAGCGCCAGGTCCGGCCGGGACCCGAGCTGGTCGTGGGTGTCACCCAGGACCAGGTGTTCGGGCCGCTGGTGATGTGCGGCTACGGCGGGGTGGCGACCGAGCTGATCGGCGACCGGTCCTACCGGCTGGCGCCGCTGAGCGACACCGATGCCGCCTCGGCGCTCAGGGAGCTGCGGACCGCACCGCTGCTCTTCGGGCACCGGGGCGCCCCTGCTGCCGACGTGGCAGCCGTGGAGAACCTGTTGCTCAGCATCGGCCGTCTCGCCGACGACCTGCCACAGGTCGCCGAGGTCGAGCTCGATCCCGTCATCGTCCACGAGCGCGGCCTGTCGATCGTCGATGCGAAGGTCCTGATCACCCCTGGCCACCAGAGCATCGGCTGAGCGGCCGCGACGGTGCCGGTCCTGAACGACCAAAGGCCTTCGGTTCGGGCCGACGGTCCCTGTCCGCCGATCACCGCGCTCCCCGAGTCTTGAAGTCATGAGCGAGAGCAGGGATCTGATCCTGGCAGGGGTCGACGGCACCGATGGCGGACTGGCCGCCGCTCGCTACGCCGCCACGGAGGCGGCCCGGGCAGGCATCGCGCTGCACCTGGTCTACGTGGTCGACCCGTACGCACCTCCGCTGCCGACCTGGCCGCCGGCACCCACGGACCCGGACTCGAGGATGGGCAAGCTGGGGCGATCGATCCTTGCCGAGGCGGAGGACGCCGTCGCGGACAGCGGCGCGGTCGTGAGCACCTACCTGCTGCTCGGCCGCCCGGCGTCGGTGCTGGTCCAGGCCGCCGCCAAGGCGCGACTGCTCGTGCTCGGTGACCAGCGACGTAACACGTTCGACCGGCTCATCACCTCCTCGATCCTCGGCCCGGTCGCGGCTCACTCGGCTGTGCCGATGGTCGTCGTCCCCTCCGCCTGGCGGGGAGACGACGGTCCCCGCAACATCGTCGTCGGCGTCCAGGAAGCCACCACCTCCGTCACGCTGGTACGCCGCGGGCTGGAGGTGGCGGCTGCGCGCGGGGCCCGACTACGGCTGCTGCACGCCTGGCACTCGTTCGGTGCCTACCAGGACTACCTCACCGTCGGGAGCGAGGAGCAGGCATGGACCGACCGGGCCGAGCGCGAGCTCAGCGCGGCCCTCGAGGCCGCCCGAAACGCCTCGGACCCGTCCACCGCCCGGGTGGATGCCCGGGTGGAGGTGGTGCACGCGCAGGCGGCGTACGCCCTGGTGGAGGCGTCCCGGCACGCCGGGCTGCTGATCCTGGGCCGGGGACGGCACCTCCTCGGCCTGGGACAGCTGGGCGGCACCTCCCGGGCGGTGCTTCGGGAGAGCAGCTGCCCGGTCGAGATCAACACACACGTGGCCCCGGCGTTCGAGGGGGGCGCCGGGGCCGCCGAGGCCACCGAGGGCCTCGGCACGACAGCCGACGAGCCGGCCCGTTCCGGACGCCCGTGACGAAGGAGCAGAGGATGTACCTGGCAGCACGATGGTTCCCGGGACACCTGACCACGATCGACCGGGACGAATGCCTGCAGCTGCTGCAGCGCAGCGAGGTCGGACGGGTCGCCTTCAGCGACTCCGAGGGACCGATCGTCCTACCGGTCAACCACGTCATGGTCGGCGAGCGGATCGTGTTTCGCACCGCCCCGCGCACGGCCCTCGCGGACCACGTCGGCGCCGGACAGGTCTCGTACCAGATCGACGAGTTCGACTCCTACACCTCCTCGGGCTGGAGCGTGCTGGCTCGGGGGACCGCGGAGTTCGTCGACGGCGTCTGGCTGGCCGCGCACGACCTCGAGCCGGAGCCGTGGGCCGACGGCCGGCGGACGCTGTTCGTCTGCATCACCCCCAGCCAGATCACCGGCCGGCGCGTCGTGCCGGTCTGAGGTGTCGAGGAGTCGAGATGACGTACGAAGCCATCATCCCTGTAGGCGCCGTCCTGGTCGGCGTCGAGAGCTGGCCGGCGGCGGCCGAGAGCGTGTCCTGGGCGGCCGAGCAGGCGTTCCGGGACGGCCGCGATGTGTGTCTGCTCCATGTGGTGTCCGCGACGACGCTGGACACCCCGCCCGGGTTCCGGGCGGGCGGTCCCTCGGAGCCCGAGCAGGATCATGCGGCGAGCGTGCTGGAGAGTGTGAGGAACTACGCCGAGCTTCGCCTCGACGAGCTCTCCAGAGCCACGACGTTCGTCGGCCACCGGCGTCCTGCGGTGAGCGTCGTGCTGGAGGTCGGATCGGCGGCCCGTGGGCTGGACGAAGCCTCGAGGCACGCGTCGATGCTCGTGCTCGGGTCGCGTGGGAGAGGGACGATCCGCAGCCGCATCCTCGGCTCGGTCAGCAGGTCCACCGTCAAGGACGCACGGTGTCCGGTGGTCGTGCTGCGTCCGGGTGGGGGAGCCGTGGGCCGGGGTGTGCTCGTCGGTATCGACGGGACCGTCGACTCGGCTCCCGCCCTGGAGTTCGGCTTCGCCCAGGCAGCGCTGCGGAACCTGCCGGTCACCGTGCTGTACTGCTACCGCCTCCACGGCGCCGACCGTCGCGACGAGTATCGGCTGCTGGCCGCGGAGTGCGTGGCAGGACTTCGAGAGCGCTATCCGGACCTGCATCCACGCCTGCGGGTCGAGTCCGGAAGCCTGACGCACGCGCTGGCGGAGCAGTCCCAGACCATGCACATGGTCGTGGTCGGCGGGAACGGAGGCGTGGCCAGCCACCTCCTGGACCACGCGCACAGCGTCGTCGCCGTGGTTCCCTCAGCCCTCTCCCACGCCGATACCTCGCCTCCGGCGACCGCCGTGTGAGCGCGGGACGACGCCGCGGCGCTCGGTGCGGGCTCAGCGCCGGCCGGCCAGCGCGCGCCGGAGCCTGGCGATCGGGCCTGGGCTGTCGATGCCGACCGCGCCCACCTCGCTGCCGTCTCGCCGGTAGAGGATGAACCCGTCCTCGCGCTCCTCCTCCTCGGCCGCCGTGGTCTCGCCGACGACCTGGATCCGGCGACCGTGCCAGGTCGACCAGGCGAACGGGACGGAGGCGAAGACATCGCCTGCTCCGGCGGCGTTCGCCCCGGCGACCCGACCCTGCTCGCCGGCAGCGGTCCAGTGCTCGCTGCGCTCGCCGTCGACGCACGCCACGTCACCCGCGGCCCAGACCCCGGGCGCGCCGGTGGCGAGCCGGCGGTCGCAGAGGACTCCACCGGTACGGTCGTCCAGCGCGACTCCGCTCCCGGCGAGCCACGCGGTGGCCGGACGGGCGCCGATGCCCAGGACCACGGCATCGGCGGCCAGGGTCTCACCGGTGCTCAGCTCGACCTTCTCGACGCCGCGGTCCGAGGTGCGTACGCCGGAGACGGTGGTCCGGGTGAGCAGCCTGACGCCGGCGTCGGCATGCAGCTGCATCAGCCGCGCGGCCCCCAGCGGGCCGACCGCGCGCTCCAGCGGGCGGCCGCTCGCCTCGACGACGGTGACCTCGATGCCGCGGGCACGGGCGGCCGAGGCGATCTCGGAGCCGATGAACCCGGCCCCGACGACCACCACGTGGCGCGCACGGGCCAGCGAGACCCGCACGGCCAGTGCGTCGTCGTAGCGACGGAGCACGTGCACGCTGGGCAGCGCGGTCAGCCCCGGCAGGGTCCTCGCGGTGCTGCCGGTGGCGATCACGAGCGCGTCGTAGCCCAGGTCTCCGGCGCTGGTGGTCACCGTGCGGCGCTCGGTGTCGAGGCCGTGGGCCATCACCCCGGAGAGGTGCTGCACCCGCAGCTCCTCGAGCACCTCGCTCGAGCGCAGTACCGGCACGCCGGGCTCCTCCTCGCTGGAGAGGGCCGCCTTCGACAGCGGTGGTCTGTCGTAGGGCGGGTGGGGCTCGTCGCCGACGATCGTGATCGGCCCCGACCAGCCGGCCCCGCGCGCGCCCTCGACGGCGCGGAGTCCGGCCAGCCCGGCGCCGACGACCAGGAGATGACGGTTCTGGAAGGACGACATGCTCAGCCCTGGAGCCGGAGGGCGGAGACCGGGCAGGAGTCGACGGCGGCCCGGACGTACCCGCGGTCGGACTCGGGCACCTCGTCGACGAGTACCTCGACGAGGCCGTCGTCGCCTATCTGGAAGTAGGTGTCGGCCTGGGTCTCGCACATGCCGATGCCCTCGCACACCGTCTTGTCCGCTTCGATGACACTCACAGCACGGACTCCTTCAGCGGGACGAAGTCGACCTTCTCGCGTACGCCGCAGTCCGGGCAGCACCAGTCGTCGGGGATGTCTCGCCAGGCGGTGCCGGCCGCGAAGCCCTCGAGCTCGTTGCCGACGGCGACCTCGTAGACGTAGCCGCAGCCCGGGCACCGCCCCGCGGCGACCTCGTCGTCGAAGGTCTGCCGGGTCACGTCGGTCTTCACGGTCTCGTCGTCCGCCGGCTCGGCGGGCGGCGGGAACGCGGCGAGCAGCTTCTCGAGCCGCGCGGGACGTACGTTGGCCAGCCGTACGTCGCCGTCGAAGTGCGCGACCACGCGCTTGTCCATCACCCGGCGCCACAGCGGCGGGACCAGGGCCAGCACGATCATCCCGGCGTAGCCGGTCGGCAGTGCCGGGGACTCCCGGTAGTCACGCAGGGTCTGGTAGCGCCGGGTCGGGTTGGCATGGTGGTCGCTGTGCCGCTGGAGGTGGTAGAGGAGCACGTTGGTGGCGATGTTGTTGGAGTTCCACGAGTGCATCGGCAGCACCCGCTCGTAGCGTCCCGAGGTGGTCTTCTGCCGCCGCATCCCGTAGTGCTCCAGGTAGTTGACGACCTCCAGCAGGGAGAACCCGATGACCGCCTGGAGGACGAGGTAGGGCAGGATCCCGACGCCCAGCCAGAGCGTCATGGCGGTCCACAGGGCCACGCTCATCAGCCAGGCGTTGAGGACGTCGTTGCCGAGATGGAACGGGTGGGTGCCCTTGCGCCGGTAGCGCTTGGCCTCCAGACCCCAGGCGCTCTTCAGCGACCCGAGCACCGTGCGGAACCAGAACCCGTAGAGGTTCTCGCCCATCCGGGAGGAGGCCGGGTCCTCGGGAGTCGCGACGCGTACGTGGTGGCCGCGGTTGTGCTCGATGTAGAAGTGGCCGTAGAAGCTCTGCGCCAGGGCGATCTTGGACAGCCAGCGCTCGTGGCTCTCCTTCTTGTGGCCGAGCTCGTGGGCGGTGTTGATGCCGATGCCGCCGATGAACCCGATGGTGAGGGCCAGGCCGATCTTGTTCACGAGCGGCCAGTCCTGGGTCGCGATCAGGTACATCGCGAAGGCGAACCCGGCGTACTGGATCGGGAGGAACGCGAAGGTGATGTAGCGGTAGTACCTGTCCGCCTCGAGCTCCTCGATGACGTCGTCGGGCGGGTTGGAGCGGTCCAGGCCCGTCGCGAAGTCGATGGCCGGGACGAGGATGAGGACCACGATCGGACCCGTCCACAGGAACACACCCCAGCCGGTCAGGGCGTAGCCACCGACCGCGATGAAGGCGAAGGAGGGGACCACGAGCCCGAGGAGCCACAGATAGCGCTTCCTGTCCCGCCACCTCTCGGTGGAGCCCCTGTCGACGGTGCCGCTGGCGTCGAGTGTCATCTGCTGCCTCCTGTGAGGTCGGTTACGTCTCCTGTCAGAATGGACGTACGCAGCAGGGAAGTCTCTGGGCGATCAGGCCGAATCGGTCACGGATAACTGTGCATATTCACAGTCGCCGTCACAGTCACGGCCGCAGGAACGCGTCGTGGTAGTCGAGCGCCAGCAGCAGGTCACCGGCCCGCTCGCGCAGCGGGTGGCCCAAGAGCCCTTCGGCCTGGGTGATGCGGTAGCGGATGGTGTTCTTGTGGATGCCGAGCCGCTCGGCGAGCCGGTCCGCGGTCTCGGCGGAGGTGAGCACCTCCCGCACGGTCTCACGCAGCCGGTCGTGGTGGGCCTCGGCCAGGCCGCGCAGCGTCGACCGGGTGAACCGCTCGGCGGCAGCCGGATCGTGCGCGACGAGCACCAGCGCGGCGACGTCGCCGTAGGCGGTCACCGGCTCCTGGCACCCCGGAGCCAGCGCCACCCGTTGGGCCGCCCGGGCGTCGCGGTGCGCGGCGACGAAGCCGTCGAGGCCGCCTCCGCCGACACCGACGGTGACCCGGACGGCGGTGGGATCGATGCCGGTCTCGTCGATGGTGTCGGGCAGCTCGCCCAGGGCGAGCCAGGCCCACACCTCCCGGCCGCCGGGGCGCACCAGGACGGACCGGGGGTGGGCCGCGCGGCGGGCGACGGCGCTGATCGCGGGCTCGAGCTGCTCGATGGCGTCGGCGGTGAGCGCGTGCGCGACCAGCGCGACATGACCGGGGATCCCGACCGGGTGGCCGTCGAGGGCGGCGGACAGCTCGGCGGGTGAGACGCTGCGGTCGCCCAGCGCCTGCGAGACCACCTCGAAGCGGCGGGCGTCGCCACGCTGCCTGATCCGGTCCGTCTCGGTCTGGTGCAGCAGCACCGACTGCTCGACCGAGGAGCCGAACCACGCGGTCGCCTTCGTCCAGAACCAGACCAGCAGGCCCGCGCGGTCGAGGTCGCTCGGCGCCTCCTCGACGACCTGCACGGCGAAGTCCCAGCTCGCCTCCTGCGCCCGCTGGTAGATCTTGAGCAGCAGCGGGAGACCGAGATGGCGCCGCGCGATCTCCAGCGCCACGGTGCGCGCGGTGGGCACCAGCTCGAAGGATCCTTCCGGCTGGGTGAGGCGGTCCAGGAAGGCGTACCAGTGCTCTTCGACGGCCGCCAGCAGCAGCGGACGGAGATCGGCCAGGTCGACCTCGCCGTCCGCCAGGATCGCGTCGGCTGTCGAGGCCGCCCAGCGGGCCACCTCCTCGGGCCGGCGCTGTTCGGCGGCGAACGCCGTCACCCAGGCATCGAGCTCGGTCATCGCCTCCCCCTCTCTCGACGTGCCGGCCCGGGGCAGTTTACAAAGCCGCGGGGCTCAGATCTCCATCCGGAGAAGCGCACCGGGCCAGGGCTCGGGCTGCCCGGTGTCGACCGTGAAGTGCTTCTCGAGGACGAACCCGAATCCTTCGTACGTCCGGATGAGCGCCTGGTCGTCGCCGGCATAGCAGTCGAGTCTCATCTGCGTCGCACGCCGCTGCCGTGCTATCTCGACGGCGTCCTCGACCAGCATCCGGCCGATGCCGGAACCGCTTCGGGCTCGGTCCGTGACGAGCAGCTGCAGGTAGAGCTCGGGGACCGGTGCGGGATCGACGTACGGCAGAGGCTGGTCGGCCAGGACGCAGACTCCGACGACCTGCCCGTCCTCTTCGGCTATGCGGGCGGTGCGCTCGGAGAGCATCGTCCGGATCTGCTCGACCCTGGCCTCGATGGCGGAGAACGGAACCTCGCCCCACTGCCCGGTGCGGCCCTGCGAGGCGAGCCAGGCGACGGCGGCGTCGAGAAGGTCCAGGGCGTCTGGGAGGTCGCTGACCGACCCGGGTCTGACGTGCATGGACGCAACGTTGGCAGGGCTGGGTACGCCTGTCGAACACTTTCCGCAGCGGGGTCGCGCTCGAGGTCCGTGAGCGTCACGCACGACCGTCACCGGATCCGCCGTGCCTCCGCGTCGCGGCGAGTGCGCGAGGGTGGGGGCACGGCGGAGGTGGCACCGTGTGAGCCTCAGGCCTCGGCCCGGGCCTTCCCACCGATGGCGTGGTCGATGCTGGCGCGGCCCGGGCCGGCCACGGCCAGCGCGATCGCGATGGCGGAGACGACCGCGACCAGCTCCCAGCCGCCCTGGTCGACGAACACGCCGGCCCCGCGGTGGGCGAACCAGAACGCGCCGATCATGTCGACGATGACCAGGGCGGCGGCCACCGGCGTCAGCAGACCCAGCACGAGCAGCACGCCGCCGGCGAGCTCCACGAGTGCGGCGAAGGTCGCGGCCGCCTGAGCGACCGGGACACCCATCGCCTCGAAGGACTGCGCGGTCCCGTCGAGCGTGTAGGTGGCGAACTTCTGCCAGCCGTGGGCGATGAGCACGGTCCCGACGAGGAGCCGGGCGGCGAGCAGACCCAGGTCAGTGGCGGGAGCGGGGAGCGATCGTCCGAGTTTCATATGTTCCTTCTCTTGGTGTGCAGGGGGTGTTCAGCTGGGGCGTACGCGGGCGGCGACCCAGGAGGCGAGCTCGTCGAGCGCGGCCGCGGTGATGTCGTGCCCGCCGGGGTCCCGGTGCGCCACCGTCGGGGCACCCGACTCCTCGACCAGGTAGCGCCAGGTTCGTTCCAGCAGCTCGCGCGGGATGACCTGGTCGGCCTCGCCCTGGGCGACCATGACCGGCAGGTCCACCAGGCGATCGGCCTCGACCGGGACACCGGCGTCGAAGGGAAGCGTGCCGTACAGGATGGCGGCGCCGGCGAAGCGTCCAGGCTCCTGAAGGGCGAGCCCGCCGGCGAACGCGGCGCCGCCGCTGAACCCGACGAGGACGACCGGACGACCCTGCGGCGCGACGCTGTCGAGCCACTCCCGGAACCAGCCCATGGTCGCCGTCAGGGATTCGGCGACGGGGCGGCCGATCCCGCGGTTGGCGAACCAGGCGTACCCGCCGCCTTCGGCGATCGGGGCTCGCACGGCCACATAGGCCGGGCCGGCGGGAAGACGCTGGGCGAGCTCGATGATCTCGTGCTCGTGCGACCCGCGGCCGTGGAGCAGGACCACCAGGGGAGCGCCGGGGTCGGTGCTGCCGTGGTTCGCGGTGTGCACCGGGGTGCTCATCGCTCCTCCGGCCGGTTCAGCTCGGCGGCCGTACGGACCCCGCTCCAGCGGGCGACGTCCTTGGCCAGGTCGAGCCGGTCGACGGGAGCGGCGTTCTCGAAGTCGCCCCAGTCGGCTCGCGGCAGCATCCACATCACCTCGAACTCGTTGCCGTCGGGGTCGGAGCCGTAGACGCTCTTGGTGGCGCCGTGGCTGGACTCGCCGGTGAAGGCCTCGAGCTCGGCCAGCGTCATCCGGGCCTGCTCGAGCTCGTCGATCGTGTCGACCTGCCAGGCGAGGTGGTAGAGGCCGAGGGACCCGCGCGGCCGCGGCGGCTGCGGCCCGACCCCGAACAGGCCGAGGTCGTGGTGGTTGCCGGACAGGGGCAGCCGCATGAAGGCGGCGTTGGCACGCGGCTCGCGCGCCATGACCGTCATGCCGAAGGCTGCCTCGTAGAACGCGATGCTGCGTTCGAGGTCGGAGACGAACAGGACGGCGTGGTTGAGACGTACCGGGCTGACGGTCATCGTGGGACTCCTCCTGGGACGCGCGATCAGGCGACGACGCCGAAGCCGCCGGTCCAGGAGACCTGCTCGGCCGCGGCCAGGGAGATCTGCAGGAAGCCGAGCGCCTCGAGCTCGCGAGCCCGCTTGAGCGCGCCGGCGTCGATGGGCCGCAGGCCGGCGGAGGTGACGACCTCGGCCAGGGTCGCCTTGGCGTCGGCGTCGTCGCCGGCGATCTGGACGGCGGTGGTCAGGTCACCGACCGTGCCGGTGGCCAGGGTCGAGGCGAAGGTGGTGTTGAAGGCCTTCAGAACGCGCGAGTCCGGCAGCGCCGCGGCGATCTCCGCGGTGGCAGAGCTGTCGGCGGGGACGGTGAGGGAGTCGAAGGTCTCGAAGTTCACCGGGTTGGTGATGTCGACGACGATCTTGCCGGCGAGGTCGGCGCCGCGCTGCGAGACGAGCTCGCTCAGCGCGGGGTAGGGGACGGCGAGCACGACGACGTCGCCGGTTGCGGAGGTGGCGGCGTCTGCCTTGCCGAGCAGCTGGACCGAGTGCCCGCCGCGGCCGGCGAGCGCCGCGATGGCCTGGCCCATGTTGCCGGTGCCGATGATCGAGATGTCTGTCATGTCGGATTCTCCTCGGATGAAAGGTTGTTGCTACAACAAAACTCTCACGAAAAGGTTGTAGCGTCAAGTTTTTGGTTGTAGTGACAAGCAGCCGAGCTAAAATGGGCACGTGGACGATGTCTGGTTGGATGAGGACGAGATGGCGGCCTGGCTGCGCCTGATCGCCATCGTGGAGCTGCTGCCGGGGGTGCTCGACACCCAGCTGCGCCGTGATGCCGGCCTGAGCCACTTCGAATACTTCGTCCTGGCCATGCTGTCCGAGGCGGATGACCGCACGCTGCGGATGACCGCTCTGGCCCACCGCACCAACTCGACCCTGGCGCGGCTGTCCCACGTGGTGCGGCGCCTCGAGGAGCGGGGGCTGGTGGAGCGGTTCCCGTGCCCGGAGGACGCGCGGGCGACGAACGCGCGGCTCACCGGCGCCGGCTGGGACGCGGTCGTCGCGGCCGCGCCCGGCCATGTCGCGAACGTACGCGGCAACGTGATCGACGGGCTGACCGCGGAGCAGGTCCGGCAGCTGAGGCAGGTCGGGGACGCCCTGCTCGCCCGTCTCGACCCGAAGGGAAAGATGACCGCGCTGTATCGCCCGGAGGATTCCTAGGGCGTCTGGCCCAGGTAGCCGGCGGTGAGCGCCACCATCTCCTCCAGCACGGCCTCGCGCGGGTAGGGCGGTCGGTCGAGCACCCAGCGCAGCGCGATGTTCTCCATCGCCACCACCAGCACCCATGCGGTGAGCTGTGGGTCGGGGCGGGTCCTCGCGACCGATCCGGCGTGCAGATAGGCGGCCGTGAGGTCGCGTACGCGGGTGACCAGGGCCGCGTGGCGATCTCGGTTGCGGGAGGCGGGGAGCTCTTCGATCAGGACGCGCAGCAGGGTCGGATCCTGCTCCAGTCCCGCGAGCAGTGCGTCGGCGACCGACCGGATCGCCGGTATGCCGGTGCTGGTCGCCTGCAGCGCCAGCGCCGAGGCGGTGCGCTCGGAGACGTCGTCCCAGTAGCGGCTGATCACGATGTCGAGGATCGAGGCCTTGTCGGAGAAGTACTGGTAGAGCGAACCGGGGCTGATGCCGGCGGCGGCCGCGACGCGGTTGGTCGAGAACGTCTCGTAGCCGTCCTCGACCAGCACCTGGCGCCCGGCTTCCAGGATGCGCTCGACAGTCGCCTTCGAACGGGCCTGGGTGGGTGTCTTGCGCATGCCTCTACGTTAGGCAGAACGCGAATTGAAAGCGAGCTCCTGCTCGCATCACGCTGGAGGTGTGACCACTCTCGCGCAGGGCACCCAACCCACCGGATTCCCGACACGTTTTCGCGAAGGCGAGGCGCGCGGGCGCCGTCTCGGCCGGCCGTTGCGCCTCCTGGGCCGCATCGACGAGGTCGACGAGGACCTGATGGAGCGGATCGGGCGGGCGTTCGGCGAGCGGGACGAGCCCGGAGCGCGGCTGGCGGAGGCGATCCGGATGCGAGCCGGGACGACGGGCAAGGTCACGATGACCCAGCTGCGTACGGCCCTGGAGCACGGTGTCGCGGGGGTCAAGGATCCGCCTCCGGCGCTCGCCGACTTCTTCGCCCAGGTCGAGGCCACGCCTGGCTGGGTCGACTGGGACCTCGTCGACGAGGGCGGCCGCGTGTTCGCGCGACTCGGCCAGAACGCGGCCGACGTCCTCCTGCAGCTCTCGCTCATCAGCGGCTACCGGTTCGGCGGCCCGCCGGACCTGCTCGTAGCCACCGGCGGCCTGACCGGCAGCACCACCCGGAGGCGCCTGGGGGAGACCCAGCACTGGGCGGTGAGCCTGCGTACGCCTGGCGGGCTGCGGCCGCCGGGGCCGGGATCGGGCTCGAGCTCGGGGGAGGCGTGGCGGCTCACCGTCCACGTACGAGCCATGCATGCACTGGTCAACGCCGGGTTCGAGCAGAGGTGGGACACCGGCCGGTGGGGCCTGCCGATCAACCAGGCCGACCAGGCGGCCACGCTGGGCCTGTTCGACGGCGTACTCATCATCGGGTGCCGGGCGCTGGGAGTTCCGGTCTCCAGGCGGGACGCCCGGGCGCTGATGCATCTGTGGAAGTACGTCGGCTGGCTGATGGGCGTCGAGGAGGACTTCCTCGTCGACGACGAGTGGGAGCGGCACCGGATCAACTATCACGTGCTGCTCTCGCAGGCGGAGATCTCCGAGGCCGGTCCGCAGCTGGCGCAGGCGGCGGTCGAGGTCCAGCGCGATCGCAGCTATCCGGGCTGGCCGGGTCCCTTGCAGCGGGTGCGCGGCTGGTACGAGACCGAGCGGCTCCTCTCGATGCTGACCGTCTTCCTCGGGGTCACCTCGATGCGCGAGCTCGGTCTTCCGACGAGACCCCCGTGGGCGCACGCCTACCTGCTGCCGCTGAACGTGGTCAGGTATCGGGTCCTCGGCCGGACCGCGAAGGGCCGAGCCCGCCTGGAGAGACGAGGTGCCCGCAACGCCGACTCGCTGCTGGCCAGCTACTTCGGCCGTGAGCGCGCGGCGGTCGGCAATCTGCCGGAGTGAGCGTCAGTGGCGGGTGGCACCGGGCGGGGTGAGGGCGGCCTGGAGGGTGCCGTCGATGAGGGTCGCCGCGTCGGCCGCCTTGATCTCGCCCCGATAGACGGCGCCGGAGGCCGCGTGGAGGACGCTCTGGAGCAGGGTCAGCTGCCACCCGAGCGGCTGGTCGTCGCGGAAGCTGCCGTCGCCGCGACCGCGTTCCATGAGCGGCTTCCAGCGGTCGATCAGCCCGAGGTGGACCGCCTGGAACTGCTCGTGGGGCATGCTCTGCTCGGCCGCGACGATCAGCGCGCCGTACTGCTGGGTGAGGCGCCACGACGCCTCGAGCAGCCGGCTGAGGGCGGCACGTGGGTCGCCGTCGAGATCGACCGCTCCGAGCGCCTCGTCGGACTGCTGGATCGCGCGTTCGGCGACCTGGGTCACGAGGATGGCCCGGGACTCGAAGTGGCCGTAGAGCGTGACCCGGCCGACGCCGGCCGCCTTGGCGATGTCGGCGACGCTGACGTCGGGATCGCGGGCGAGGCAGGCGGTGGCCGCGTCCATGATCGACTCGATGTTCTTACGTGCGTCGGCGCGCTTGAGGGTCGTCACGGCCTGAACCTCCCACGAGATGTTGAACATCATTGTACAGGTTGGGCGGCCCTGCTCCACGCACACATCACCTTCGCCCGGACGGCGGCGCCGAGGCGTCGGTAGAACCGGATCGCGGCGTCGTTGTCGGGTTGTACGCCCCAGGTGATCGTCAGGCCGCCGGAGCGTCTGGCGAGCTCGGTCATGAGCAGCCGGCCGACGCCGGCGTCGCGATGGCCTGGGCGGACGTAGAGGTCGTCGAGCGCGACGATGTCGCTGCCCGACCACAGGTGCAGGCGGCGTACGGAGGAGACGTAGCCGACCGGCTGCCGGTCGATCTCGGCGAGCAGGACGGTGATGTCGGGGCGCCCGAGGTGGCCGGCCCACTGCTCGGCGGTCACGGTGACCGAGTCGGACTGGGCCTGGTGGGCCGCGATCTCCTTGACGAGCCTCAGCACGGTCTCGGCGTCGTCCGGGGTGGCCTCGCGTACGACGAGGTCGGGGCGGGTGGATGTCATGCCGGCTCCTGGTCGGTGGAGGTATGGGGGTGGTGTGCGTGGGCGTGGCTGCCGCAGTACTCGCCGGGGCGCGCGAGCATCGCGGCGAGCATGAGGAGCAGCATGAGTACGTGGCCGAGCAGCATCAGGCCGTCGGCGTCGATGGCCCCGAGCCAGAGGAACGGGAAGAGGACCACGAAGCCTGCGTACATCGCGGCCGACATCTCCACGACCGGCCTCCAGGCGTGGCCGCGCAAGCGCATCCAGGCGGCCATCGGGATCACCATCGTGGTGGCCATGACCAGCGACTCGACGTCGGTGCGATGGACCCAGGCGTCCGCCGGCTGGTTGCCGGTGGCGAGCATCCAGAGCGGGTAGAGCACCATCATCCCGACGACCATCGCGACGATCATCTGGAGGTAGTGGAGCGCGAAGGTGAGCCTGGGCGATCTCGGAGTCTTCGTCATGACGCGGTCTCCTGGTGGGTCGTGGTGGGGGTCGGTCCGGGGATCAGTGCCCCGGCGAGGACGGCGGCGAGCGCGGCGATGACGGCCGCGACCAGATAGGCCCTCTCGAAGCCGTCGGTGGTGCCTTCGACGAGGCTGGCGGCGGCGACGCCGGACATCACCGCGGCGCCGAGCGAGGCGCCGAGCTCGTGGAAGGTGCTCAGGATCCCGGAGGCCACGCCTGCGAGCTGCGGCTCGACCTGGCTCAGCGCCGTCGCGGCCGCGACCACGAAGAGGACGCCGAGGCCGGCGGAGCCGACGCTGACCGCGACCACGGTGGACGCCGTGCTCATGCTGATCGCGGGTACGACGAGCCCGGCCGCGGCGACGAGGAGCCCGACGACGCCGAGGGTGCGAGCGCCGACGCGGCCGATGAGGCGGCCGGCCAGCTGCGCACCCACCATGGTCGCGGCGGCGACGGGCAGGAACAGCAGCCCGGTCGTGAGCGGCCCGTGCCCGGCGGCGCTCTGCAGGTAGAACGTGCCGAGGAAGAAGACCGCCACCATCAGCCCGGTCGCGACGAACAGCACGAACGTGCCGGACAGGACCGGTCGCCGCGTGAGCAGCGCCGGGTCGATGAGGGGATGAGGCGTACGTCGCAACCAGCCGGCCAGGACGGCGTACCCGAGGAGCCCGGCGAGGACGAGCACGACGGTGCGGCTCGAGGCCCAGCCCTCGTCGCCGGCCTCGATGAAGCCGAGGATCAGCAGCCCGGTGGAGGCGGTGACGATCAGAGCGCCGACGAGGTCGAGACGTACGTCGCCTCCCCAGGCGGGCAGCGGCGGGAGCAGACGGGCCAGGAGGACTGCCACGACGACGCCGACGGGCACGTTGATCAGGAACACCCACTCCCAACCCGGCCCGGCGGTCAGGGCACCGCCCAGAAGCACGCCGATCGCCGCCCCTCCGGCGCCCAGCGCCGACCAGATCCCGAGCGCGCGGTTGCGCTCCTCGCCGTCGAAGAGCCGGACCACGATCGAGAGGGCAGCGGGGGAGAGCATCGCCGCCCCGACCCCCTGTGCGACCCGCCCGCCGATCGCCAGCTCCGCGCTGGTGGCGAGGCCGGTGGCCAGCGAGGCCGCGGTGAACGTCGCGAGCCCGGCGAGCACCACGGGCTTCGGGCCGAACAGGTCGGCAGCCCGGCCGCCGAGCAGCATCAACCCACCGAACGCGAGCGTGTACGCACTCACCACCCAGGTCAGCGCATCGCGCCCCAGGCCGAGGCCGGCGCCCATGTGCGGCAGCGCGATCGCCACCACGGTGACGTCGAGGATCAGCATGAACTGCGCCAGGCCCAGCAGCCCGAGCAGCCGCCATCGGCGCGGACCGGCGGACTGGTCGACGGTTTCGTTGCTTTCTGAAGTCATGGCGCTCCTCCTCGAGCACAAGTCGAACACTGATGTACGAGATGCTAACTCGAACATCGGTGTACGACAACGGCATTTCCTGGGAGGGCACCTCTTGCACGGTCGCGACGTCGCGCTCATGGTGGGTAGAGCGAGCATCGAGAGAAGGGGCCAGGAGCATGTCTTCACACACCTACCGCGTCACCGAGATCGTCGGGACCTCCGACGAAGGGCTCGAGCAGGCGATCCGCAACGGGGTCGGGCGAGCAAGCAAGACGCTTCGTCACCTGGACTGGTTCGAGGTCACCCAGATCCGCGGACACGTCGACGACAACGACATCCAGCACTTCCAGGTCGGGCTGAAGGTCGGCTTCCGGATGGAGGAGGAGTGACCGCGCTGCAGCGTTGAACGGGGGCTACGCGGGGTCGCGCGGCAGCACGCCCGGCCCCTCGCGCAGCTCGAAGACGAGCTGCGTCTCGGTCTGCCGTACGACCCGATGGACGGTGACGTGCTGCAGCACGAAGTCGCGCAGGGCCTCGGCGTCCTCGACGGCCACGTGGAGGTGGAAGTCGTCCGCGCCGGCGACGTGGAAGGCCTGGATCACGCCGTGGGTCGAGGCCAGCTCGTCGTACAGCTTCTCGACGTGCTCCTGGCTGTGGCTGCCGAGGCGCACCTTGATCACGGCCTGCAACGGGTAGCCCAGGGCGCGGACGTCGACGTCGAGGCGGCGGCCGGTGATGACGCCGTTGTCGCGCAAGGCGCGCAGCCGGTAGGCGCAGGTCGACTCGGCGAGACCGAGACGCGAGGCGAGGGCCTTGTTGGTGAGCTCGGGGTTGGCACCGAGCTCGCTCAGGATGCGGCGGTCCACGGAGTCGAGAGTGGTTGCGGAGGGTTGTTCTTTCGCCAACGGTTCCTACCTGGGTCTGGGGCCGAGTTGCTCGAAGATGTCAGTATCAGGGGTTCCTTGGGATCTTCGACAATCAATCTGGCTTGATCTTGTGGTTCCCGCCAGCATCGCCTCATGCCGATCGCGAACCCTCACCTCGACTCACTCGCCGTCCACGCCGGGCGGGACGACCTGGCGATGCTCGGCGTCCACGCCCTGCCGCTGGACCTGTCCTCGACCAACCCGCTGCCCGACATCGAGCGCGGGGGAGCGTCCTACGAGGCGATGGCGACCGGCGGCGAGCCGCTCCCGGACGGCGGGTACGTCTACCAGCGGCTGTGGAACCCCACCGTGGCGCGGTTCGAGTCGGCGCTGGCCCAGCTCGAGCAGGCCCAGACGTCGGTCGCCTACGCCTCGGGCATGGCGGCGATGACCGCGGCGATCATCGCGAGCACGTCCTTCAGCGGCAAGCGGCACGTCGTCGCCGTCAGGCCTCTCTACGGCGGTACGGACCACCTGCTCGCCTCCGGTCTGCTCGGTGTGGAGGTGACGTTCTGCGCCGAGCACGAGGTCGCCGCTTCCGTGCGTGCCGATACGGCGCTGGTGGTGCTGGAGACCCCGGCCAACCCGACCCTCGACCTCGTCGACATCGCCTCTGTCGTGGCGGTTGCCGGTGACGTACCGGTGCTCGTGGACAACACCTTCGCCACCCCGGTCCTGCAGAACCCGATCGAGCTGGGCGCGGCGATGTCGCTGCACAGCGCCACCAAGTACATCGGTGGCCACGGCGACGTCGTCGGTGGCGTGATCGCCTGCGACGAGGAGACCGCGGCGCTTCTTCGCCGGGTCCGTGCCGTTACGGGAGGCCTCCTGCACCCCCTCGGCGCCTACCTCCTTCACCGCGGCCTCGCCACCCTGCCGACCCGCATCCGCGCCCAGCAGGCCGCCGCCGTCGAGATCGCGGAGTGGCTGCGGTCGCACCGGGCCGTCGAGCAGATCTACTTTCCGGGGCTGGACGACGACCGGGGGCTGGTCGGGAAGCAGATGAGTGGTCCTGGTGCCATGATTGCGATCGCCCTGCGCGGCGGCTACGAAGCCGCCGCCCGCCTCACGTCGTCGGTCCAGCTCTTCACCCACGCCGTCTCCCTCGGCGGCGTCGACTCCCTCATCCAGCACCCCGCCGGCCTCACCCACCGCCCCGTCGCCGCCCACGCCAAGCCCTCCGCCAACCTCGTACGCCTCTCGATCGGCCTCGAGAGCCCCGAGGACCTCATCGCCGACCTCGACCACGCCCTCTCGGCCGCTTCCGTGCCCCCGGTCAAGCGGTCTCGACGCTCACCCGACTTCTCCTGAGCGACCTGGGAGGAGTCGCGGTCTCCGCGTGCCGAATACTCGGTACCTCGGCCCGCGGTTCCATCCCACGCATTCTCCAGGGAGGAGCGTCATCGTCACTTCTACGGCCCAGGGGAGACGCGATGACGCCAAACGCGGACGTGAATGCCGAGGCTCCTACCGAGCTCCAGAAGCCGGAACCTGTCGAGGAGAGCCCGGCCGTGCAGAGTCCTCCGGCCTTGGGCAAGTGGCCATGGCAGGTCTCCGCAGCGATCGCCGGGGTCGCTCTGATCGCCGTGCTGGCGGTGCTGGCGCTTGGCTGGAACTACATCGTCCAGCACGATGAGGCACAGGAGCAGGCGGACTGGGAGCAGCTGCTCGGCATCATCGACCGGGTGCAGAACATCGCGCTGTTCGTGCTCGGTGCGCTCCTCGGCGTCTCGGTGACCGGCGCCGCGGCGAAGGGCGCTGCAAACGCTGCCGACCAGAACAAGAAGGAAGCCGAGAAACAGCACGACGCGGCCATCCAGAACATGCAGGCGGCGGAGAACAACATGAAGGTCGCCGAGCTCGCCGTAGGCGACACCCGCGCCGCCGCGTCGGAGCTTGCCTCGCAGATCGCCAGGGTGAAGGCCGCCTCCGGCCAGGACATCCTCGACAGGATCGGCGAGGACATCCAGGTTCTCGACCTGTCCCGGACCGACTCGATCGAGGCGCTGAGCGACCTCGGTCTGAACGGCGCCGGTCGATATGTCGTGCTTCCGCAATCGAGCCTCGACGCCGTACGTGCCCCCGACACACGCGAAGCCGAGAAACTGGTCGCCGACCTTCAAGACCGGTGGGCGTGAGCGGGACCTGCTGACCGCCGACCTGGTGGCTCGTTGCCCTGAGCCAACCGCGCAGGGATCTGGTCGTACGTCAGATAGCGCTCGGTGAAGGCCCGACGCCAGCGCTCGTGGCCGGGGACGGCGTCGATCACGTCGTTGATCGACGAGAAGCGGAGTGAGCTCGGGTCGGCCAGTTCGGTACGGACCGCTTCAACGGCTCTGCGAGCGGGGTTGTCGTCGTGGCAGGCGACAACTACGCCGATCCCGCTGGTGAAGTCGCCGGCGGCGACTCGCTGGGTGAGAAGCTGGTTGTACCAGAACTGGCGAAGGCTGGGCCGGTCCAGGCGTGTCTCCGCTCCGTCGCGCCAGGGACCGTTGACCGTCTCGACCTTGAACTTCTCAGGTGCCGGTCTGGGCTGTGCCTTGGTGAGATTCTCGGCGTACTTGCACTCGATCCCGAGGATTCCCCGCGCGCCGCCGTTCCGTGTGTACGTGACGAAGGCGTCGAACGCGGAGCCCCCGGTGTTCCCGGTGAGCGGCGCCCATTCGAGCCGTACGCCATCGACGCTCTCAGCGTCGTGATGGAACGTGCGAACCCACTCCAGGAGCGTCGACGGTTCGGCGGAGAGATGCCCGAAGAGGTTGAAGCACAAGGGCTGGGAGGAGAGGAGGTTTCGGTGGAGGCGGTCGATCTGGATGATCCCCGGCCTCTGCTCGGTCTCGAGATCGAGCCTCGCCCGTCGTGCTGCGTCGACCGCCGCCGGCGTCATGAGATTGGGGCTCCACTCGGTGCCGACCGGAAGCATCGAGGAGACGAGTCTGGTGCCGCCGGTCGAGGGCCCGGCAGCCATTCCCGTTCGGGCCTGCCGCCACCACGACTGTTGTAGCCGCAGCGTCCGCTGCCAGACGGAGTCGTTGCGCTCTCTCCACTCCGGGCTGGTCCAAGGCAGGTTGGCGTCCGTTACGGTCACGGGCTCGTTCTACCCGGGGGCAGGCGGGGCGTACGTGGCCGAAGCGAACGCACTCGCTGAAATCGGGTACGCAGGCCGGCCATCCAGCAGGAAACCCGATTGTGCCGGCGGGTTAGGAGCGATCAGGCTGACAAGCATGACACTCCCAGAACCCCTCGACGCCGCCCGCGACCTGGTCGGTCAGCGGTTCCCGGCTGCGACCCAGGCGTGGCTCGGGGGCTCGGTGATTCTCGGCGAAGCCGGGGGCAGGCTCTGGGACGGGCACTATCAGGTCGCCGCACGATGGTGACGATGACCAGCACCAGGTCGTACGCGGTATCCGTCTGGGTCACCTCGGGCCCTCGCACCTCGAGGGCGGTCAGCTAGGGGTCTACGAGACCACCGAGGCGGGATTGGTGCTCAGCACCCGCTGCGCCACCGCCGTGGTCGCCTCGACGCCGAGGAAGCCGACGACCCGGGTGACCCGGTCGATGTCGAGCGGGAGCAGGCCGGGGGTGCCGGGGATGTCCGGGGTGAGGCGGAGGTCGAGGTCCTCGTGGCACGACATCATCCGCAGGTTGAAGTCGTAGCGCTCCCGGGCGCCGGGCGCGGACAGGGCGCGGACGATGCGCGGCGCGATGCGGCGTACGCCGGTGTCGGCTGCCCACGCGTCGAGGACCTCGGTCACCTTCCGACCGTCGTTGTCGGAGATGTCGGACCAGACGCCCTCCATCGGGCCCACCTGGTCGAGCAAGGCCGCCGCGGTCTTCTCGCCGATGCCGCTCACGCCGGGCAGGTTGTCGCTGGCGTCGCCACGCAGGGCGGCGAACTCCAGGTAGCGGGAGGCGGGGACGCCGTACATCGAATACAGCCGGGCGGGGGTGAGCAGCGGTGAGCCGTTGATCCCGCCGTTGATCAGCCGCAGCACCTTGGTGTGCGAGCTGATCAGCGCGAACGCGTCGCGGTCGGAGGTGATCACGACGCAGTCCCAGCCGTTGCGGCCGGCCCAGGCAGCGGCCGAGGCGTTGACGTCGTCGGCCTCGAGGCCCGGGGGAGTGACGGTCGCGAGCCCGAGGGCGTCGAGCATCGCCCCGGCCCGGTCGAGCTGCTCGGCCAGCGTCGGGTCCTTCTCGGGGCGGCCGGCCTTGTAGTCGGGGTAGGCGTCTCGGCGCAGGGACGCGGTGCGATCGTCGAGACCGAAGAGCACCGCGTCGGGAGCGAAGGCGTCGATCGAGTCGAGGATCTGCCGCAGCATGCCGTGCAGCGCCCAGGCGGGCCGGCCGGCACGGTCGATCATCCGGGTGTGCGCCCGGGCATGATGGTTGCGGTGCAGCAGCGACGGGGCGTCGACGACGAGCAGGAGGCGGCGCGAGCCGGTCACGCGTTCCTTCCCAGCCGCCAGCCGCCGACAGGCAGCTCGAGCGCCGACTCCGGGCCCCAGGATCCCTGCGGGTAGCTCTCCACGTCGGGCCGATGCTCGAGGACCGGCTGGCAGATCTCCCAGAGCCGTTCCACCTCGCGCGCACTGGTGAACAGGGTCCGGTCGCCGTTCATGACGTCGAGGATCAGCCGTTCGTACGCCTCCAGGGGCCCGGAGTCCGGGGCGTCACCTGCGAGATCGAGGCGGAAGACGGCATCTGTCAACGCCATGCCTGGACCGGGGCGCTTGGCCCGGACCTCGATCTCGATCCGGGGGTCGTCGCTCAGCTCGATCACCAGCTCGTTGGGCTCGGTCGAACCAGGATCCGCCGCCTGCAGCCACCGGTGCCGCGGGTCGATGAACCGGATCGTGATCGTCCGCCGCCCGGCCGCGAGCGCCTTGCCGGTGCGCAGGTAGAACGGCACCCCGCGCCAGCGGTCGTTGTCGATCCACGCCTCGATGGCGACGTACGTCTCCACATCGGAGTCGGCGGCGACGTCGGGCTCCTCGCGATAGCCGTCGTACTGCCCGAAGACCACGCGTTCGGGGTCCAGCGGCCGCACAGCCGCGAAGGCGGCGGCCTTCGCCGCGCGGATCGCGCCCTCCCGGAAGGCGTGCGGGTCCTCCATAGCGACGAACCCGAGCAGCTGGCACAGGTGGGTGGTGACCATGTCGCGCAGGCAGCCGGTGCCCTCGTAGAAGTTGCCGCGCCCCTTGACGGTGAGCTTCTCCGGTACGTCGATCTGCACCGACTCGATGCTGTGCCGGTTCCACGCGGGCTCGAAGAGGCCGTTGGCGAACCGCAGCGCCAACAGGTTCTGCACGGCCTCCTTTCCGATGAAGTGATCGATCCGGAAGATCTGCTTCTCGTCGAACGCCTCGCTGAGCACCGCGTCGAGCTCGCGCGCCGACGCCAGGTCGGTGCCGAACGGCTTCTCCGCGACCAGCCGGCTGCGGACGTTCAGCTGCTCCCGGTCGAGCATCGCGACCATCGGCTCCACCGCCTGCGGGGGCACGGAGAGATAGAGGAGCCGCTGTACGTCCCCCACGGTCTGCCCGCTGTCCAGCGCCAGCCGGTCCTCGGCCTCGTGCACCGCCTCGGCCAGCGCCTTGCCGTCCTCCGCGGACGACGGCACGAACCGGATCCGCTCCAGCAGCGGCCGGGCCACGGTCTCGTCGACCTCTCCGACGAACTCCGTCAGCGCCCGGTGCACGTGGCTTCGGAAGTCCTCGTCCGTGCCCGGCGAGCGCCGCCCGCTGCCGATGACCGCGAGCTGCTCCGGAAGCCGCTTCGCCAGCGCGAGCCGGTACAGCCCGGGGAACAGCTTCCGCGCGGCCAGGTCGCCTGTCGCGCCGAAGAGGACGAGTACGTGCGGGGCTGGTTTGGTGGACACATCCTTAGTCAACCACTCGGGGTGGTGGTGTCAGGGACGCGCGGCACCGGTGGGCGTTCAGCTGCGCACCTTCGCGGCGACCACGCCGCCGTGAATGGTGGAGAACGCCTCGGCTGCAGATGTTGCGTACCCAGGACGTGGTACGCAGCTAGCTAGGATGACGCGATGTCGGTCTTTCTTCTCGATGCCCCGACCAACTTGGGCCTACGCCCACCAGAGCCGGATGCGGTGCCAGGATGCTACAAAGCGCCCGGCGCGTTGCGGGACCATGGACTGCTTGAACGGTTGGGTGCCGTCGACGCAGGCGTAGTCGTCCCGCCGCGTTACCACGGCTCCTGGGACGGACGGACTACACGCAACCTGGGGGCGATCGCCGACTACAGCAGGCGGCTGGCCGGCAGGCTCTCCGCCCTGCTCGCCACCGAGGGCTTCCCACTCGTTCTGGGCGGGGACTGCAGCATCTTGATCGGCTCGCTCCTCGCGGTCGGGGAGGGGAGCGAGCCTCGCCCGGGGTTGGTCTTCGTCGACGGGCACAGCGACTTCCGTCACCCGGGCAACACGGATGTCCTTCAAGCTGCGGCTGGCGAGGACCTCGCGATGGCCTGCGGGCTCGCCGATCCAGGGCTGGGACTGGACCGTCCGCTCGTCGATCCCGCCGACGTCGTCGTTCTCGGTGTACGCGACGATGACGAGCACCTCGCCGAGATCGCAGACCTGGGCATGCACGTCGAGACCTGCGGCAACATTCTTCGAGATGGCGTCGAGCGATGCACGGCGCGGGCGCTGGAGCATCTGGAGACCAGAGGCGTACGTGACGCCTGGATCCACATCGATGTCGACGTGCTCGATCCCGAGGTGTTGCCTGCGGTCGACTCTCCGGCTCCCGGCGGCCTCGATCAGCAGCACTTCGTCGACCTCTTGGCCACGCTCTGCTCAGTGCCGGTCGCGCGAGGCCTCGAGATCACGGTCTTCGACCCGGACCTCGATCCGACCGGGGAGCATGCCGCCGATCTGGTCGAAATGCTCGTCGCTGGTCTCGCGGGCGCGGGACTCGGTCGAGGCGGGAAGGTCAGCGATGTCTCAGATCGCTTCGTCGCGGGTCGAGCGCGCTGACCAGGTCCTCATGACGTGGCGGAGGACACCGTCCTCGGTGTTCGCGCCGATGACTCCAGTGGCGGCGGCAAGGACTTCTGAGGCAGCGTTGGCGACCGCGTACGCCTGATCCGCTGCCCCGAACATGGGCAGGTCGTTGAGGTTGTCGCCGTAGGCGATGACCTGGTCGACGTCGAGGTAGTCGCGCAGCCATGCGACAGCGTGGGCCTTGGTGGCGCGCGCGGCGCTGAGCTCGAGGTAGGTGTCCTGCGGGTGGTGCGTGTCGATCTGCGCGATGAGCGAGAGCCGGCCCCCGGTGGCCGCCGCGATGTCGGCGGTCAGGGCCGTGATCGCCGCTGCCTCGCCGATGATCGTGGCGTAGAAGATGCCGTCACGGGGGTGACGGGCCCAGTCCGTAACCGGCTGAAACCGTCGGTCCCCGACCCTGTCCGCGAGAAAGCGCCGCATCCCCTCGGACTCCTCGCCCTCCACCCACGTCGCCCGCTCGGCCGTCGGGGTGCCGTTGTAGACGACCGGCGGAACCCGGTGCTTCTCGCAGAGCCGGATCACCGTGTCGAGGTCGTCGTCCGCGATACGTTCTTCGTTGAGGATCGCGCCGGTCTGCGGGTCGAGCTGGAACGCGCCACCGGAGACGGTGACCGGGATCCGCAGGTCGAGCCCGTCGGTGACACGGGAGGCGGAGACGTACGAGCGGGCGGTTGCGTACGTGAACAGCAGGCCGTCGGCGACGAGGTCGTTGATGCCGTTCCGGGTTGTGGCCGAGAGAGTCGCGCCGGGGCCGAGGAGAGTGCCGTCGAGGTCGCTGAGGATCAGGGTGCTCAATGTGTCCCGTTCTCGTTGGTGATGAAGGTCTTGACCGATCGAGGTGTTGCGTCCAGAACCGTCATGACATCTTCAGCGGTTGCTGCCGCCAGCGCGATCCGATTCTCGGGCACGCCGCACACTCGCAGGCACGTTGCGGCGATGGCATGTGCCTGGGAAGTGACGACGTCACAGCCGCCGGAGCGGATTCGGATCACGACCTCGACCACTTGGATCAATAGGCCACCCAACTGGTTGACGCTGATCGCTGCTGCCACAGCTTCGTTGGCTATCTCGGCCCCGAGCCGTCCGTACGCCGCATTCAACTCCTGGAGCGCAGGCTTGAACTCTTGGAAGACTCTGCTGTTGCGGACGTCAGGCATCCGGTAGAGCTTCCCGATGTTGTGAGGGGCCATCGTCAACGTGTTCACGTCGATCAACGCGAGTAGGTAGAGCGTCCGCTCCGGGATGTCGGGAGCGCACTCCGCCTCGATCTTCTCGACCTTGTCGAGACTTGGCCGCACCGACAGATGCAGGAGCTCAGCAAGGATGTCGTCCTTGCCCGTGAAGTGGTAGTAGAGCGACGCCTGGCGGATGCCACACGCTTCGGCGATCTCACGCGTCGACGTACCGGAGAAGCCGCGTTCGACGAACAGTCGCGCCGCGTGGTCGAGGATCTCTTCCCGCGCTGGGCGCTCGGATGATCGTGACCCGGTGTGCCGTGGGCGGCCGGGCCCCATCTGGATCGTTGTCATGATCGATGTCCTTGAGATGGCGAGTGGATGACTCTCACGCTCGTCTGTCTCGCTCGACTCCGGAACGATCCGACCTCGACCACCTCCTGAACTTTTCTGCACTTCCATGGGAGGGTGATCGCCATGGCGACCATCCATGGCATCGAAGCGACCGCCGCCCAACTGAATGCACTCGCGCTGACCGGCTACGGTCACTTCACGTCGATGCACGTCGAAGACGGCGCCGTACGCGGCTTCGACCTCCACCTGGAGCGCCTGGTCAGCAACGCGAAGACTGTCTTCGATACCGATCTCGACCGCGACAGCCTGGTCACCGACATCCGTGCTGCGATCGCCGGATCGAGCGGGTCCTACACGCTGCGGGTGACGATGTTCGATCCCACGATCAATCTCGGAAACATCGGTACGGTGGCCGCTCAGCCGGTCCCGCTGATCACTTCACGCCCCAGCGGAGGCGGGTCGCTGCCACCGCTGCGGGCCAAGACGATCGCCTTCCAACGCGACACCCCCGAGGTCAAGCATGTCGGCCTGTTCAGCACGCTTCACCACCGTGTCACCGCGAAGAAGGCCGGCTTCGATGACGTGCTCTTCACCGATCCGATCAGCACGAACATCTCCGAGGGCAGCACCTGGAACATCGGCTTCATCACCGCCGACGGGACCGTGATCTGGCCCGACGCACCCGTCCTGCCCGGGGTGACGATGAAGTTGCTCCAAGCCTCTGGTGCGGACGAACAACGGAGTGTCCCGCTCGACCAGATCGGTGACATCCCGGCCGCGTTCGCCACCAACGCCAGCATCGGCGTACGTCCGATCAGTGCGATCGACCACCACAGCTTCGATCCCGAGCACCCAGTGATCGCTGACTTGCAGCGCACCTACGCAGCCATCCCGACCCAACGGATCTGAGGGACGCGAGATGGCGATCGTGCCGGAGTGGTCAGGCGTGGAACTGCGTGCCTTCAGGGTCGCCGCACGATGGAGCCAGGCAGACCTGGCGGCCAGGCTCGAGGTCTCCGAGCGGGGGATCGCCAAAGCCGAAGCCGCCGGCTCACGTCACAGTTTGCGGCCGATCACTCAGGCCATGCTCGACGACCTCCTTCGTCAAGCTCCTTCCGACGTCCACGCCCGCTTGATCAACCTCCTGACCCGTGACGGCGAGACCACCTACCCCGTCGTGGCCGACCCCGAGCCCGATCCCGTCCTCGGTGATCACTTCGTCAAGCACCCACGAGACGGCAAGCTCATGGTCGAAGTCACCGGCGGTATCTACCTCGCGGGCCCGGAGGACGAACCCCGCTGGGAAGACACCTTCTGGCTCGATGCCCACCCGGTAACGGGGTCCGACTATGCACGCTTCATCGCAGCAACCGGGCACCGTGCGCCCGAGCATTGGCCCGACGGCCGCTGCCCCCTCGATCTCTACACCCACCCGGTCACCCACGTGACCTGGCACGACGCCGCTGCCTATGCCAACTGGGCCAGAAAGATCCTCCCCACCTCCGCGCAGTGGGAGAAGGCAGCCCGCGGGCCCAACGGCAACATCTGGCCCTGGGGCAACGAACACACCGCCGCCAAGTGCAATGTGAAAGAGACCGGGCTCGGCACGACCTCCAAGGTCAGCCGTTTCCAATCCGGCATCAGCCCTGTATATGCCTACGACATGGTCGGTAACGTCTGGGAATGGACGCAGACCCCCACCACCAGCGGCCGCCACGAGCTCAAAGGCGGTGCTTGGACCAGCCCGCTGTTCACCGGCCGACCCAGCACCTCCAACGATGCCGACGACGCCATGCACGACAACGACACCGGCTTCCGTTGCGCCACGGTGGGTGATGGCCCGCACTGACGGAGACGGGCACAAGACCAACAACCAAACGACGCCGAGTCAGAGCAATTGACCAATGACCTGGTACGGCGCTTGACGCTCGATCCAGTCTGCGATCTCGTTGACATTGCCGTGAAGGTTGGCCGGGAGCGCCAACGATGCTGTGCCGTGCGTCGCCCGAATCGCACGCATCAGTCCGCGCAGGAGCGGACCACGTCCAGCCAGTCAGTCACGTTCGAACTCGTCCGTGATGTAGAGGATGACGAGTCTCGTGCCCCGGACGTCGTTGGTTCCGGTCCCCTCGATGTGGTGCCACGGAACCAGATCAGGCCAGGAAGTCATTGTGCCGCGCCGCCCACCGACGGAAGGTCTGACCCCGTCGGCGTCGACGACCACGACGCTAGCTCGCATTGCTAGGAGAACCAGCGCCGGAACGCAGACGACACCAAAGAACACGACAGCTGCCCGGCCCCACACCTGAGCCTCTGTCACCGAATCGAAGAGAGAACGATCCCGAGGCCGATCCCCGCGAAGGCTAGACATCCTAGTGTCATCAGCCACGGCCGCTTCTTGGAGATGGCGAACTCGACCCGACCATTCGCCGCCAGTTCCTCGTACCACAAAGGTCGATTCGGCTGCTTTGCTCTTGGCCGCCGCGGAAGTATCACGCATCGGGCCTAGCCGAACCGCGTCTGCGCAGCCTTGCCGCGTCTACGTGCGGGGAGTGCGTCGATCCGCCCACTATGACGCAGCTCCGATCGGCCGCGTTGCTGAGACCGCCCCGATCGTGGGTGGGGCCAGCAACGACCAGCCCGCCCGTCCGTGTGATCTGCACGGGTCCAGAGTTCGACTAAAGTGTCCCCATGCCCGCAGGAAGCTCCTGTCCGAACAGGACACACAGCGGCACCGCCGGCCTGCACCCGCGGTCGCGCCAACGACCTTCCGCGGTGACCTCTGAGTGGAGCGCGCACCGCGGCAAAGTGACACCGGCGGCAGACCACTCGCCGACGTCGGTGAGAACCGTCAGCCGATAGGGGCTGGCGTTGAGGTGTCCGCGCTACGGCTTGCCAAGGTACGTTGTGAGCTTCTCCGACTCAGGCCACCCCACCGGCCTTCACTCAAGGCGACTTGCCTGCCAATGACGGCGATCGTATGGAGAACGTCCTTCAGCCTCGCCTCCGCCTCTGGATCGCCGGGGTGCCCGCGTCGCCGCCGAGGACAAGCTGGCGCACCTCGGACCTCGTAGCCGTGGCGTCTCATCGACAGGCTGACTGACCAGGACTGCGCCACCATCGTGGCGACGTATGGAGCAGGTGGGGTGTCCTTGGTCGAGCTCGGTAAGCAGTTTGGCGTCAGCGACTACTCAAACCGCAAGGTACTGCGGCGAGCTGGCGTCAAGCCGAAGCGCAGCCCGGCCACAGACGAGGCTTGTCGCACCATCTCGGAGCGACGACGCGACGGCATGTCTGTGACTCAGATTGCTCGTGAGGCCGGGCGGTCCGAGACGGCTGTCCGGCTCATCCTCAACGAGCTTTAGGCCACGTCAGCTCGACCTGGGTCCATGTCAAAGGCTGCTCGCCTCAGCTTCGGCGTCATCCGTTAGGACCGAGCTCCGAAAGGTCGGCAAACATCTGAGTAGCCTCGCGCATCAGCTTCTCGATGAAGTCTGTCTTACTGAGGCCGTCTAGTTCTTCCGCCAGGAACGCCTGGCCGCTCGAACCTGAAGTGTGCGCAGCGATACGTGACCTGAGCCCTTGGATACGACGTAGAAGCGCGATGTCACGATCGACATGCTCGTAGCCATTGGCCTGGAGGAATCGCTTGAGCTTGGAGATTCCCTTCTCGTCCTTGACGGGCGACAAGTCCTTCGCAATCGCTGCCTCGTTCAGTAGGTCGATGAGTAGCTTTGCGAGGCTCAGCAGCTGCGCCTCGAACTCAGAGTCAGTGCTATTTAGTGGTATCCGGACGCGCTGAATCAACTCGGCATCGCTTCCATCGGCCGCGCGGTACAGACCCCATCCCCACTTCTCGATCCAGTTCCGCTGAATGGCGAGGTATGCGTTCTTGAACAGGTGCTCCGGGTTCTCGGACTCAGCGAACTGGGCGAGGAACGATCTCCGGAAGGCGGATTCGCTCATTTTCGCGAGAGGAGGGACATTGTAGGCGCGCCAGTGATCTCGGTGGCTGCTCGGGATGTCTCGACCGATGTCGCCTAGGAACACCATGACGGCAGCCGGGTTGCCATTGTCAATATGCACACCCCAGAGATGCCCGCAGCGAAGGCGACCGTCGGTCACCGAATACAGTGCCGGGTCATCGTAGTACCGCTTGAGCACCTCAGGCTTGAAGAAGACAGGGGTCAGGTAGTTCGGCGCATCAGGGTTCATGCCGAAGTAGTTAGCAAGCTTGTCTTCCTCGCACGTGAACCTCACCGGGCGTCCATCCTCATCCTCGCCGATGATGAACTCCGGGTACTCCTCGTCATCACGGTCCCAGGGCCAGATCCTGCTCTTCTCCTGCGGCGGTGGCGGCAGGATCCGCTTCACAAGTAGTCGAGAGAACACCTGACTTTGATCGAGGTCGATGTCGCCAACCCCCAAGAAGACGACTGAGTCGTTCTCAACATGGTCTTCCTCCCTCAGGTCCTCGAAGGTGTCGGTCCCCTCGTCCGTGTCAACGAACACACGGGTGTCTGAGAACAGAAGTAGGTCGAGTTGACGGGCAGCCTGGTAACGGCGCAGGAGTGGAGTACGGACACGGATCTGGGACCCGGTGAACTCGATCGCGAGCTCCTTCGAGCCGTCTTCACTAAGGCTGTAGAAGTTTCCGGTGGTCTTGTCTTCCCAAAGCTGCAGCAGAAGACGGAACTCTTCGGAGATGAGGTATGCGTCCGGCACGACGCCGTGCATCCGCTGCACCAGGACGAGGGGCTCGAGATCCGGCCCGTCGATGTTGCGGTGGTAAGCAGTGACCCACGCTCCGTCGCCGTCGTAATGCTGGGAGAATCCGGGGAAGCCGCCCCCTGTTGACATGTCCCACCCGGCGCTTTGCATCGCACGCTCGCGGTAACTTGGCGTGGCGAACGTCGCGAAGCGCCCACCATTCCTTTCGCCGGACTCGTGCCAGCTGTCGCAGACCACGGTCCACGGACCGTTTCCATTGGTCTGACTCGCCTTGCGTTCGCTGGACTGCCTCAGCACCTCAGCAGCATCGTCGTGACTTACTGTGTTCCCCATACTGCGCCTGATTATGACAGCAGGCACCGACACGTCAAGGCTGCGCAAAGTTCGCCCTCAGAATGAGGAGCTGGAGTAGTCGGACCGTTGACGATCTCCGAGCCAACGGGACGCCTTGACGACGGTGTACCAATCGCTGGCCTCCCGCTGGGGATCCTCCGCGTACCTCTGTCGGGCGTGCCGAGGTGATCTACTGCCGCAACGCTGTCGGCAGGTCGCTGTTGCTGAACACAATCGACGGCCAGGCGGCATACTTGGCAACACAAGCAGGGTGAGGGGTTGTCGAGATGGCAGACGAGTCGTCGGAGTTCATCGTTGTCGTCGACACCACCACTCTCTACGATGACCTGCGCCTCCGACGCCTCAACTGGATGCAGATCCTGGCGCTATGCGCGAAGGACGAGATCAGCCTTGTGGTGCCTCATGCTGTCTTCCTCGAGTCAGTACGTCATTGGAGGCGGCAGGCAGACCAAGCCGTGAAGGACCTCCAGTCCAGCATCAAGAAGCTGAGCGGCCTTGGTCTCGCTGCAGGTGATGCGCCACCGCCCGACCTAGTGGACGTCGAGGAACACGAGCAGTATCTCAAAGAGCGGCTCATGAAGGTCGGCGCCGACCTTCATGGATTGCCCGAGGCTGCGACACCTGCCAAACTCTTGGAGCGGGACCTCCGTGAGCGCAAGCCGTTCGCGTCCTCCGGCAAGGGGCTTCGAGACGCTCTGAACTGGGAGACAATCCTCGAGTTCGCCGCGAAGCCAAGCAGTGGCTCGATCTACTGGGTGTCGAAGAACTCGGCTGACTTCGGCAATGGCCAGGGAGGACTCCACCCGGACCTCGTTGAGGAACTCGATGATGCTGATCAGGTTATCTGGGTTTCGACACTTGCCGATCTCCTCAAGCGTCCAGAGATCGCTCCGCTCGTTGGCGGGCTCGCCGCAAGTCCAGAGGAGTTGGAGGAGTACCTAGCAACGACGCTCGTCACTGCCGGGAGTGAGACTGCACCGCAAACCACGGACGACTTCATTCGCGATGCCCTCGTCGACGCTGCTGAGCGCCTCCTTGGAGAGACCGTCGAGGGCCCGTACGCGGCATACGACGACGGAGGATCATTCGACGAGATCGGTCTTCCAAGTGCGGTCAGCGAAATGACGATCGAATATGTCGACGCTGACCCGGGGACCGTTCAGTGGCAGGTCTACGAGGCCTTTGACGGCACTACGTTGCTGATCGCCGCCACGATCGGGGCCAACCTGTCTTTCGAAGGCTTTGCAGACAAGTTTGAGGCACTTCACGCCGAAGGCTTCGAGATCCGCGAGTTCGATTGGAATGACCACGTCGCCCACGTGACCTTCACTCGCGCCGTCGTTCTCAAGTTTCAACTCCAAGTCGAAGAAGGCGTCGGCGTTGACTACGTCGAGTTCGAGGGCGCCGAGCCTGCGTAGTAACAAGAGGCTCGTAATCCCGTCTCAGAGCGGTGCAGGTGATCGCGGCGTACAGCACGCACAGCACCGCCCCTAGGTCAAGCGGATCCGTAAACGCCGCGCCCGCTCCTCGAACGCCTGCTGTCCACCCTCCAGGATCTCGCAGACTTGCTGTCGAATGACCGGATTCTCCAGGCCGCCACTCGTGTACGTCATTTCAGGCAGACGACCCGGCCGATGCGGGCCTGCGGTGGCGACAATCACCTGGTCAGCGTCAGTATTGACGACCAGGTTTGCATTGTGCGTCACGATGATGATCTGTCGACGGCGCCGAGTCTCAACGAACCGGCCGACCAGCTCATCGAAGATGGACTTCGGGTCAAGGTTCTCCTCGGGCTGGTCGATGATCAGCGGCCGGTCATCCGTTTGGTCAACCGCGAGATAGAGAAGCAGCAACACGATCCCCCGTGTGCCCGGTGACAGTTGCTCGATCGCGACACCGTCATACTCCACTCCGTACGCGACCGAGATGTGTTCGGTGCCGTTGAGCCAGGTCGAGACATCCGCAGCCCACCGGCGGAACGCCTGCACGTCCGAGGATGGGACCTTGGATTGCTCGATAAAGTGCTGGTCGTGCTCGTCCCGGAACATCGCCATGGCTTCGGCGACGTCGGTGCTCGCACCATTTTCCCAGGCGGGCAGCAGCTTCTCGTGGACTTGGTTGAGGAGCTCGCCACGGCCGCGAAACACGCCGGTACGAAGGTCAAGGAGAGACTCTCCCCGAGCCGCCCATGCCTCGATGTCGACCACCCGTCTGACACTGAAGGTCAACTTGCCGAGCGTTCCAGCCTCGGCGCCGAGCATGTCCTTGAGGGGCCCGTACATCGTCTCGAGTTGCTCCTGCTCCGCAGCAAACCCGTCGAAGAGGGACGCGTACGCCTGCTTCCGCTTGAGCATCAGCGCCTTGACACGGTCGCTGGCGCCTTCGGCATCCTTGATGCTTCGATCTGCTGAAGCAAGCGCGGACTCTGTCTTAGCGATCTTGTCATTGAGCGCTCGGAGCTGTTTCTGCCGGTTGGCATCGAGGCCGATGAGCTCCCCTATGCGCCAGGCTTCAGCCCGTAACATCGCGAGCGGGATGGTCGATAGGTCGACTGCATCGTCTACGAATGGGGGAAGCTCGTTTGCCGGCTGGCTTGGCTTCGGGATAGCTGGCCCTGTGAGATCAGTGATTGACTCCCGTATCGTCTTCAGTCGCTCCGACACGAGCTCGGCCGGGTTGCCAGCGAACTTCAGGTTGAAGTTTTCCCACTCAGTAGCCGAGAGACCCGCCCCCGAATAGTCACGCTCCAACTCCGCCCTTATGGCTGGGAGGCGTCGAGTGGCAATGTCCTTGACGGCGTCAGCCAGGCCATCGAACGCCTGCTCCCGTCGTCTGTGGGAATCGATTTCGGCCTGTTTTATGACAAGAGCAGCGTTCAGCGCTTCGAGGCGCTGGGCGCGGACCTCCCCGCCCACTACGACGAGGCCACCACGAGCCCGCTTGTCTTCCGCGAGAACTCCTGCAAGCCTTGCCCTTTCCTTGATCAGGCCCGGCAACTCGTCGCGCGACGCGTGTTCAGACTCGATCTGCGCGGCGAGGCCGTCAATCTCGCTCTGGGCAAAGCGTCGCAAGTCTCGCCCATGGCTCGCCCGAAGATCGAGAAGTTCACGGAAGGTAGATGCGCCCAGTCGCTCCTCGTAGGGGTGTGCCTCGAAGATGACCCGCTCGATCTCAGCGATCAGTTCATCCGTGATTCCCTCAGACGAGCAGAGGCGTTCTACGAACTGCTGCGAGAGATACCGAGCGCGCGGCGTGTCACCGTCATCGACGAGATCCGGCGGAAGCTCGGCCTCGGAGGTAGCTCCATCGCCCCATGCGACGGCGACACTCGTTCCCGCCAAGTGCTTGCGAGCGCGCTGAAGAAACGTCTGGTCGGACATGTCGATGCTGGCTGCTCCAGCACCAGCCGCGATCAAGTCAGCGAGCGCAGTCTTGCCCGAACCACGGGAGCCAATGATGGCGACCAAGCCCGGAGCGAGTGGCAACTCTGGCGTCGTAACCCAGTCCGCGCCGGACACGGTCACCGAGTCGATGATCCGGTAGTCGAGCGCCCCCTTGAGAGGCTGATCGCCGACGATCACGCGTTCCTTCGGCTCTAGGCAGGCTTGTCGCAGAGCCTCGAAGGCGGCGTCTCCCTTGATCCACGTATACCGATTCTCATCGGGTTTCCCGACGTCCGCAAGCCTGTGTGCATCACTGCCGTGTATGCAGGCCTTGGGACCGTCGTACCTGTTGAAGAGATCCTCGATACCGAGGACGCCTTCTCCGATCCAGAAGCCACGCTGCGCCGGAGAACTCGCGAATATCACGCGCGCGAGGCGCTCAATCTCTACTCGGACAGCCTCAAGTGAGCCCCTGGCATCACGGACACCGGAGGTGCCATCCGTAGTGCCGGCTGCCACGCCAACGATGATGTTGTGTCGCGCCCAAGCGCTTTCCTCCAGGGACTGTTTGAGGTTCTCCAGGGTCACCTTGAACAGATTGGTACCTGCAGTCAGAGCTGCCGTCTCGTCCGTGATCGACCCGTCGTGTGCCTTGCCGAGTCGGATCAGATCTGTTCGATCACAGACGTATGACTCGCGTCCAGATAAGAACCTCAACGTTCGCAGGAATCGCCGAGTCTCATCGACATGGCTCGGATCTTCGGGCGAGACCAGGAGATGGATGTTGACGGGGTGGTCACGGGCCGTGGCCGTCGGAAGACGCAGCTCGATGTTCGGGAAGATCAGCCCGACGTCGGGAAGCCGACCGGCCATCTGATATTCGAGGACTTTCTCGTACTGATCGATGCTGCAGTAGTCCGTGACTCCAAGGGCTTCGATCCGGGGTTCAGAATGCTCGATGAGCGTCAGGTAGTCGTCCCACGCGTCCGGCCCGAACTGGTTGTTCATCGCAGTATCAGGAGTGTGGATGTGGGGATCCCATCGCCTCCACACCGACCCACGCGGGTCGGCCTGCGACCTCATCACGTCTCGTCTCCGATACTGAACGGGCAAGCCCCATGCCCTCCTTCACCCGGCGCATCGGCCGCCGTGACGTCAACATCTGTGTTGGCAAGGCATGAGATGACCTGCTTCGCAGGCAATCGGTCTTCCTCGGGCCCGACCCAGGGCTCCTCGCGGATGCGATCGTTGAGCCGCGCAGGGCTCGGTCCCAGCATGCGGTCCAAACGCTCGCCGCGCAGCGTGAGTTCCATGCAACTGTTGTAGCGCACATGGAAGACGGCGGGAGGCATCTCGCCGCAACTGCCTGACGAGCCCGTGGACATCGATCAGTGCTCGCGAGATGGGACTCCCCCTGGGACAGCGCATCGCCACACCCTGGTTCGTCGGTGCTCACTGCTAGAACTGTCCTATGAGCAAGGATCCTCAGCCGTGCCGGTTCAAGAACGTGAGCCCCGCGGCCAAACAGATCCTCGCGGTCGGAGAATCAGATCGCTACGAGTTCAAGCGCGACGTCGATGCGGTCACCCCGAAACTCCTCGCGGGACTGGCGAACTGGGTGTCCCTCGATCCGGAGCGCGACGCTGCTCACTTGCTGGTAGGCGTCGATGAGACCGAAGACAAGGACACCGGTCTCGTCTACGGCGTGCCGTGCGGGCTGGCGAAGGGACTCGACAAAGCCGTCGCGCGTATTCAAGACATGGCGAGCAAGACCCGACCGATCCCAGTAGACGTCCGCATCGTCGAGGAAGGCGTCGAAGAACCTACGCCGTTCATCCGAGTCGAGATCCGACCGACAATGGCTCCGCATTTCGACGACGAGGGGCGCCGCCAAACCAGGCAGGGTCGATCCACTCGTGCACTCACCGATGACGAGTTACTCGGCATCTACCTTGATCGGGAGGCGGGGAGTTTCGCGACGCGTTTCCGACAGACAACGACGGAGTTGCAGTCAGCGGTTGGCGCGGTCGGTAGTCAGGTCGACCAGATCGCCGACGCCATCGAGAAGAACATCGCCAAGCCAATCGAACGAATGACTGCGACCGCGGCCGAAGCTGCAGATGCCGCTCATTCCGCAGCCTCGTCCGCCGACTCAGCCGAAGCAGCAGCAGGCTCGGTGTCGTATGAGGTCGAGGATGTCCAGCGGCTGGTCAAGGACCTTCATCGCGTGGTCGAGCAGATCCAGGACGAGGACCCGCAGAGCCTCGCATCCCGCGTTATCTCGTCGCGCCGGAAGATCTGGTGGGCCTTCACCGTGGATACATTCGAGCACACCTCTCTCCGAGCGACGCGCCTCGCGAAGGAGTTGCGCGACCTGCTTCAAGGCGACGTCGCCATCGACGCCGGCCACAACGCCTGGGAGCTTGGCCTCTGGGAGGCTCTCCTCGGTGAACGCAAAGCCAGGGACAAGGGGCGTGGAACGCAGAAGTGGTGGGGCGGCGTGGTGAAGGAAATCCCCAAGCTCATGGAGAGGCCGCAGTACGGCCCACCGAGCTTGCCCGATCTCCATGCGGCGATCCGGGCCGACATCGATCATGAGGTAGACGACTCCGACAGCGTGACGAACCAGTTCCGCGCCCTCATCGACGAGGACTGACCCCCTCATCATGCGGACGCCGCCGAATGCTCGAAGCCGCCACCTCCGCGCAGACTGAAGCTCGAAGTCAGTCTCCGCGGAACAGCTCGACTATCTTCGCCTCGAAGGCATCGCGTGCCAGTCGAGAAGCCCTTCCTTAGCTATCGACTTGCGGTGTGGAGATCAGTACGTGGCGTCCGAGACGAACCTCCGCGTGCCATTGGTCTGGGCTGACGGCATCGCACACGATGACGGTCTGAAACATCACCTGCTGCATAGGTTCCGGCCAGGTCGCACCAGGTTCGATCCGCCGACCGCTGAGGCTGCGCTCGATGTGCATGCCGTAACTCATCGCTCGTCCCTTGTTCCAACAGTTCGCAGAACGTCGCTCGCGGATTCGTGCTTGTCCATAATCTTCTCCAGGCGCTGGATGGCGGGTTCCTACTTCGTCATACGTGAGTACGCCAGTACCAGCCGCGCGGCACGTAGATGTAGCGGTGTTTTGAGCCGTTCCTCGAGCAGATCTGACATGCTATATCCCTCTCGCGGTGATCCCCCTCGGACCTGAGGGTAGATGGCCGAACCGACAGGTTGCCGAACTGGACCGCCCGGCGCAGCGCTTCGACGAAGCCAGGAGACCTGAAGAGGCACAGCTAGGCTGTCTGGTCGCCAGAGAAGCCATCTGTAGAAGTAGCGTCAGATGGTGCCACATCGTCATAATCTGACTCATCCGGGACCGATCGGCCCGAGATTTCACGCTGATACCACGCAATATAACCGAGAACGGCGGCAAGGCCCGCTCCAAATCCAACGACAAGAACAAATAGGAGCCAGACTGGAATCGGCTTTGACCAGAAGGCCATCACTAGGAGTGGCGCCATGATCCCCGCGATTGAAAAGGCCGCAAGAATCCATACGGCCGAGGTAACACCTACTGGTTGAGCGAAGTCATCCAAGTCACGACCGAGGCGCTCCACTTCGTGCTCGCCGGCCACGACCAGCGCGTGAAGGTCAGACTCGCTACGAATCGACTCGTCTAGCCGGCGCATCTCGATCTCATGGCTAGTGGGCGAAGTGACAAACCTAAGAGTGTCGGTACCTATGTTTCCGAAGTCGTAGCGCGCGCTTGGACGCAGCCCTCCAATGACAGATGACGCGACGCGAATAAACAGGTCCCGATCTTCCTCAGCAAACGTGAGCCCTCGCTCGACGAGCGAGTCGAAGGAGAGACGTCTGTGGTCACGTTCGGTTATCAGATCCGTAACGTCAGCAAAGGAAATATCAACACGCTTCCGAAGTTCCTCCGCATACGGAAGCATCTCCTCCAGGCTACTACCGCGAGGCACGTCAACGAGTTCCGCCGTGCCCTTGCCCTCTGACTCCAAGCGCTCATCAATGAGTTTGTCTAGAAGCCACTCCTCCATCGTTTCGATCGAGTTGCCTAGCCGGTACTCATGGGCAGGCTCGTATTCGGCTCTATGTAGAACGAGGCGTTGCTCGGCCGCCTTGAGTTGCCGAGCGATTCCCTCGCGCTCCGACGAAAGCGCAACCAGACGGCTCACCAAGAATCCGCCGATAATCGCTACCATCGCGGCAGCTGACTGACTTAGCGTAGATAGGAGTGAGTTAGCATCTTCCACGCGTTCACACTATCCTACGGAAACCGTTGGACCCGGCCTCAAAAGCGACGCAGAAGCCGGCACATCAACGACCCATTCACAAGCCTCGAGGAGGCGATGGGCGAGCGGACGACCAGCACCGTTGGCTTCCTCGACAGCCCAGACTCGATCCGGCCATGCCCTGACGTAGTTCCGCATCACGCAGGGCAGTCCCTTCTTGAGCCACGCCTCGTCACGATGACCGGCGGGCCGCAGACCGGAAGAGAGCCACACCCGTTAGCCGGTGGGCAGCCGCATAGAGAGCTGCCCGCCGATCACCTGGACCGAGTCTGGCCAGACACCGATCGTGCAGTCGAGTGTCTAGTAGCCGTTTCTGTCATTCCCCAAGCAGACCCTTCCGACCTGTCCCGCGTGGCTCAAGTGCCCCTCCTGGCATCGGGACCCGCAGGGGCGAGCCACCGTCCCAGGTGACGATCAGTTCATTCCCCTGTCCGATGTGGGCGCTCGGCCGCGTCGCAGTGAACTTAATGCTGCCCTGGGACTCAACGACTGGCACCGTGAGCATGCCAGAACCGCTCGCTGAGAAGCCCTGTTCAACCAAGGGGCCGCCAAGGAATTGGATTGATGGGGACGAAACCCTGACGTCATTTGCTGCATGAGTACCGATGTTGCGCAGAATGTAGTTGCCGTTCTCTAACGGCTCGACTTGCCAACGCACCCGATTCGCGAGCTCTTCCACCAGATCCCGCTCACGCCGCGCCGCCTGCTCACCTTCAAACAGGTCGTTTGCGCGCTTCGCCTCGATTGCTTGGACGCGCGTGTACCACACGGCCAAGAGCGAGATCGCTATGGCCGCTGCCGACAAGAACAAGCTAACGAACGCTGCCGTCATGCTCACACTGTCCCAGACGAGAGGCGCGAGCGGAGGAGATAGCCGAGACGCGCGACCGTGATAGCTGATCGGGCGACGTCGGTGAGCGCCCATTCGTCCCGTAGCGCGAGAACTTGGCACACCAGTCGGGTCAGAACACACCAGTCCCGTAGCCCGTGGGCGCGTCTATTCGCCGCGAGCGCGCTACATCGCCGCGATGGTCACTCACCGAAGGGCGGGCTGTCGAGGTCTCCCTTCCTATGGCGTCGTCGTAGCGAGGAGGCGTCGCGCACGACGACCCAGATCACTCAGATCCACCCGACCCTCCTCAGCCGCGGCCGCCAGACGCACGGCGAGGTCCATTGCCTCGTCGAGCTCGGGTGCTGTGACCGCGGACTCCTGGCCCATATCGCGAAGGATTGTGATCTCGGTCCTGGACGCGATCAAGGGGTCGGTGACCCCGTCGATCCAGACTCGAGTGCGATGGCCATCGCCGCGTTCCTCCCCAGTGATGCGCTCCAGCGCGAAGATACGGTCGGCGCGCGCGAACTTTCCGAAACCCAATGCCACCATCCGGGAGTCCGATGCCATGTGGTCATCTTGCCATTACGCATCGAACTTTGATCTGGCGTGCAACCCCGGCTGAGAGAAAGGTCCCGCGTCATACCGCCGCGAAGGTCTCATCACCCATTTGGGGTCGGTCGCTTGAGCGACAACAGGCCGTGCATGGGTGGGCGCGGCGGGCCTGTGAAGCGGCCGGTCGCGGTCGTATTGCTCCATCCTGGCGTCTTGTTCGTCGTGTCGGTCGAAGCGACGTACCTCAAACCAAGTAGGGCTCGAACAGGACTGCTCAGGTGGACGTCGGGCGGCGGATGGTGGATCGATGGACGCATCGCAGCAGACGGCAGACGAAGTGGCGGAGCGACTCTTCGGGTCGATCCTCGGCACGGTCGAGACGGTCTCGATCTTCATCGGGGACCGGCTCGGTTGGTATCGGTCCCTGGTGGATGACGGGCCGGCGAGTGCGGTCGAGCTGGCGGGGCGTACGGGGACGCAGGCTCGGTACGCACGGGAGTGGCTGGAGCAGCAGGCGGTGGTGGGGCTGCTGGTGGTCGAGAGCGATGGCGACCCTGACGAGAGACGCTTCGCCATCCCGGCGAGCACGGCGGAGGTGATGACCGATACGAGCAGCCTGGCCTATCTGGCGCCGATCGGCCGGATGTTCGCGGCGGTGGGGCCGGCGCTGCCTCGGCTGCTGGAGGCGTACCGAAATGGCGGTGGGGTGAGCTGGGACGAGCTCGGAGATGATGCGAGGCAGTCGCAGGCGGATGCCAACCGGCCGTGGTACGAGAAGCAGCTCGGGCCGGCGCTGGCCGGTGTGCCGGAAGTCCACGAGGCCCTCTCCGTGAAGGGATGCCGGATTCTCGACGTGGGCTGCGGTGGGGGATGGTCGAGCATCGCGCTGGCTCGCGCGTACCCCGAGGCCACCGTGCTCGGGATCGACATCGACCAGCCCTCGGTCGACATGGCGGTGGCGAACGCGCGCGAGGCAGGGGTCGAGGAGCGGGTGCGGTTCCTGTGCCAGGACGCGGCGACGCTGCCGGAGGGAGCGGTCGACATGGCCTTCGCCTTCGAGTGCGTCCACGACATGCCACGGCCGGTCGACGTGCTCAGTGCGGTGCGGAAGACGCTCGCGCCGGGTGGGTCCATGGTGGTGATGGACGAGGCCGTGGCGGACAGCTTCGCGCCGGACGGCGACGAGCTGGAGCGGATGATGTACGGGTTCAGCCTCCTGGTGTGCCTGCCGGACGGGCTCTCCTCGCCCCCGAGCGTCGGGACCGGGACGGTGATGCGGCCTTCGACGCTGAAGGGTTACAGCGAGGCGGCGGGGTTCAGCGGGTTCGAGGTTCTCCCGATCGAGGGGTTCGGGTTCTGGCGGTTCTACCGGCTCTTCTGATCCGTCGTCGGGGCGAGCCGTTCAGGGCACGCGTACGCGCGCGGCTTGTGTCACGCTGATCTCATGGCGCTCGCCGTGTGCCAGCTCTTCGACGCCCGGTCCGACCGCCTGGTGCGGGAGCTCTGGGCGCGGTTGGAGGAGGCCGGAGTCGGCACCATGGCGAGCCACACCCACGGCCGCCACCATCCGCACCTCTCGTTCGCGGTCCTGCGGACGTGGGAGCTCGGTCCGGTACGCGACATGCTGGACGGACTTCCGGAGGGTGAGCCGTTCCGGTGCTCCAGTCATGGCTCCGTGATCTTTCCACGTGGTCGGGTGGCGCTGGCGCCCTCGTTCCCCGCCACGGTGGCGATGCGGCAGGACCGTGTCGCGAGAGCACTCCTCGAGGCCGGGGCAGACCTGCACAAGCACTACCGGCCCGGGCTGTGGTTGCCGCACGTGTCGGTGGCGACCCGTGCCTCGGCGGGCCAGCTTCCGGTGATCGTCACCGCCGTCGCGGATGTCCTCCCGCTCGAGCTGCATGCGATTCGCACCGCCTTGGTGGACAGCAGCAGCGGCCGGATCTGGTGGCTGCCCCGGATGCTCTGACCGGCTCTCTTGACCGCCTCGGGGCCGAACGGGCTTTCGCTGCGGGCGTACCGTGGATCGGGACCCAGCAGCACGCCTGAGGCGGCGCCATGAAGATCACATCGTTCCGGGCCGTCGCGACGGTCCTCGGCGCAATTGCGCTCGGCGGGTGCGGCACGGAGACGCCGTCGGTGACGAGCACGCCGCCGGGGCCATCGAGCTCGCCGGCTTCGACATCCCCGACGCCCTCACCGACTGTCACCGAGACGCCACCGCTGTCCTCCGAGGGCCGGCCGATGCGCGGCGAGCTGTCCATCCGCAGGATCGGCCTGACCGACCTCGAGGTCGTGCCCTACCGCGGATGGACCGACGATGCCCCGGGCACCGAGATCCAGAACAACGGCGTCGCGGCCAGTCCGTACGGTCCGCGCGGCGGCACCGGGCCGGGAGGGATCGGCAACTACCAGGTGACCGCCCACCGGCTCTCCTCGACGCAGGCGTTCCTCAGGCTGCCCGAGCTCCGGCGAGGCGACCGGGTCTCCGTGCGCACCGAGGAGGCGACGTACGTCTATCGCATCAGCGGTACCCGGGAGACCTCGTTCCGCTCGGAGGCGTCGCTGCGCGCCCAACGCGCCCCGGTCCCAGGCAAGCCCGGCGAGGAGCCCACCCGCGCGATGATCACGCTGTCGACCTGCGCCACTCCCGAGGACCACGCGGCCGGCAACTACTGGTCCGACGAGTTCGACAACCCTGAGCACAGGATCGACAAGATCGGGGTCCTCGTCGCCGTGCGATGACTTCAGGCGCGGTGCGGGTCGGCCCCCGCCTCCTTCAGGATGCGGTCTCCGACCTCGAGCTCCTTCCACAGAGCCCGGTCGACGCGGACCTTCTGGGTCTGCCCGGACTCCGTCCGGATCGTCAGCCGGCGGTAGAGGCTCGAACCGTCCAGCATCGCTCGCGACTTCTTGACGACTGTTCCATCCCAAGACTCGTCGTTGCTCACGCCTGCACTCCTCGCTGCTCGTCGTTGCCGCTGGCAGTTCGAGTACATCAGCCGGAGCGGCGACGTGACGCGCGACACACCTGTAACCATTGATCTAGAGCACTTGCTCTATTTAGGTTGTCCGCATGTCCCGGCAGCGACGCCACACCCTCGACGATCTTCTCGATGTCGCCGAGCAGATCGTGACCAGCGGCGACCCGTCCGGGTTGACGCTGCGGTCGCTGGCCACCGCGTCCGGGGCGTCGAACGGCACGATCTACCACGCGTTCGGGTCGAAGGACGTGCTGCTCGCACGACTGTGGCTGCGGTCGTGGTGCCGGCTGGGCGACCTGATGGCGGAGGCGATGGGGGAGCGTGCCCGGGCCCGCGGGGAGGACGCCGTCGTTGCGGTGGCGCTGACCCCCGTCGAGTTCGTACGCCGCTTCCCGGCCAGCGCGCGGCTCTTCTTCGCTCAACGCCGCGACCAGCTCTTCTCCGCCGACCTTCCGCCCGAGATCGAGACAGAGCTGGCCTCGGTCCAGGAGAGGTTCGTCGAGGTGCTGATCGCGCTGGCGCGGGGCGTGTGGGACCGCGGCGACCGGATCGCGGTCGAGGCGATCGCGGTCTGCGTCGTCGACCTTCCCGGCGGGATCCTGCGCCGCTGTCTCCTCGAGGACCGCGAGGCCGACGAGGCGACGGCGGCCCGGCTCGAGGCCGCGGTCCGCGCCATCCTCACGGTCCCGCTCGAGCCGCGTCCGGCCAAGGCATCACCGAACCCAACGAGGAGCAACCCGTGACCCGAGACCAGTCGATCCTGGCCCAGCCGCTCGAGCTGCCGAACGGGTTCGTGATCCCGAACCGGCTCGCCAAGGCCGCCCTCAGCGAGGGCCTGGGGCGTCGCGACTTCACCCCGGGAAGCCGCATCAAGAACCTCTACCGGCGCTGGGCCGGGAGCGGTGTCGGCCTCTCGATCACCGGCAACGTGATGGTCGACCGCACCGCGATCGGCGAGCCCGGCAACGTCGTGGTCGAGGACGACCGCCACCTCGATGATCTGGCCGAGTGGGCACAGATCGCCAAGTCTGGCGGCTCGAGGGTGTGGGTCCAGATCAACCACCCGGGGCGGCAGACGCCGCGTACGCTCACCGCTCACCCGGTGGCGCCCTCGGCGGTCGCCGTGCCCGGCACGGGCGGCCTCTTCGCCGAGCCCCGCGCGCTGACCACGCACGAGATCGAGGACCTGATCCGGCGCTTCGCCACCACCGCGAGGATCGTGACCGGGGCGGGCTTCGACGGCGTACAGATCCATGGCGCGCACGGCTACCTGATCAGCCAGTTCCTCTCGCCGCTGTCCAACCAGCGCACCGACGACTGGGGAGGCAACGCGGAGAAGCGGCGCCGCTTCGTGCTCGAGGTCCTCCGGGCCATCCGGGAAGAGGTCGGAGCCGGCACCCCCGTCGCGATCAAGCTCAACTCCGCCGACTTCCAGAAGGGCGGCTTCGGCGAGGAGGAGTCGCTCGAGGTCGTCCACGCGCTCGCCGAGGAGGGCCTGGACCTGCTCGAGATCTCGGGCGGCACCTACACCTCGGCGGCCATGCTCGGCGTGGACCCGTCGCTGAAGGCGAGCACCCGGCGGCGGGAGGCGTACTTCCTCTCCTACGCCGAACGGGTCCGCGCCGAGCTCCCGACGTTGCCGCTGATGCTCACCGGCGGGTTCCGCACAGCAGCCGGGATGGTCGACGCGGTCGAGTCCGGAGCGGTCGACCTCGTCGGCCTGGGAAGACCGCTCACCGTGCAGCCCGACTTCCCGGCACAGCTGCTGGACGGCCGCGCCGACGAGAGCGTCGTCAACCCGCGGCGCAGCGGCATCCGGATGCTCGACAGCCTCACCGAGCTGACCTACTACAGCGTCCAGATGTGGCGGATGGCGAAGGGTAAGGAGCCGGCGCCCGACCGGCACGCCGCGCTCAACGTGACCCAGTACCTCCTCAACAACGGCCTCGAGAGCCTGCGCTCCCCGCGCAGCTGACCCGGAAGGAACACCATGACCGTGACCCTGACCCAGCAGAACGATGTGTACGTCCTCGACATCGGCGACACCGAGAACCGGTTCAGCCCCGACTGGCTGACGTCGGTGAACGAAGCCCTCGACCAGGTCGTGGCCGCGCCCGCGCCGCTGGTCCTGACCGCGACCGGCAAGTTCTACTCCAACGGCCTCGACCTCGACTGGCTCGGGAAGAACGCCGACCAGTTCGGGCCGTACGTCACCCAGGTGCAGGCGCTGCTCGCCCGCATCCTGGTCCTCCCGGTGCCGACGGTGACCGCCATCAACGGGCACGCTTTCGGCGCCGGCGCGATGCTGGCGATCGCCTTCGACTGGCGGATCATGCGCGAGGACCGCGGCTTCTTCTGCTTCCCCGAGGTCGACATCCAGATCCCGTTCACCCCCGGCATGGCCGCCCTGATCCAGGCCAAGCTCACCCCGCGCGCGGCGACCGACTCGATGACCACCGGCCGGAGATTCCCCGGCCCCGACGCGCTCGCCGCCGGGATCGTGGACGGGACCGCGCCGGAGGCCGAGCTCGTCTCCCAGGCGATCGCGCTCGTCGCGCCGCTCGCGGGCAAGTCCGCCGAGACGCTCGGGAAGATCAAGTCGACGATGTACGCCACCGCGGTCGCCGCCCTCGAGGACGAAGGAGCCTGAGGGCTCGCGATCCGCGTTACCTCGAACTTACGAGCTGACGCGCACTCCGTATTCCAGGGGTAACCAGCCCGAAACGCCTGGGCCGAAGGCTTGATGCCATGACCAAGCCCCTTCGCGATGCGCACCGCCACATCGGCCGGCTGCCGGCGTACCCCTTCTACGGAGGGCCGGCGATCAACGCCGACGTGACCGCGAGAGCCACCGTGAAGGAGCTGGTCGCCGACCTCGATGCCGACCGGATCGAGCGTGCCCTGGTGCTGCCGAACTACGGCGTCCCGGACCCGGACGCCGCCTTCGGCCTCAACCACCTGGCCATCGAAGCAGCCCAGAGCGACGACCGGATCCGGTGCGGCCTGTGGGTCTCGCCGAAGCCGACCGACGCCGCCCGCAACGACGCGGCGCTCGCCCTTGCCGGCGAGGACGGCGTGGCCGCCCTCAAGACCAGCTTCCTGCTCGGCGGCCACCCCACCGACCCGGACTGTCTCGAGCAGCTCGACAAGGTCTTCGCCGCCGCCCGCGAGCATGACCTGACCGTGCACGTGCACACCTCTCCCGGCGCCGCCTCCGACATCGACCAGATCGGCACGCTCGTCGAGCGCTACGCCCGGGACGTACGCCTTCATCTCGTGCATCTCGGTGGCGGGATGAGCGGCCACATGAAGCTCATCGGTGGCCGGCTCTTCGACTGGATCGAGGCCGGGATGCAGGTCTACACCGACACCAGCTGGGCGATCGGCTTCGCGCCCACCTGGCTGGTCCAGGAGATCGAGCGCCGCGGTGTGGGGCACGACCGCATCCTCTTCGCCACGGACGCTCCGTGGGGTGACTTCGCCGGTGAGCACGCCCGCCTGTCCGACGCCGCCGGCGACGGCGAGCTCGCCGATGCCTTCTTCCACCACAACTTCTCAGCCCTCTACGGCTGAGACCGGCGGCACCTGCTGCCCCCGCCACGTCAACGACGACGGGCTCGCTCCACCAGCATCCCCTCCGCTCCCTTCGACTTCTCAGGAGACTCCTGTGACCGCTGACACCGCTGACATCGACGCCCAGATCGCCGAGAACATGGCCAAGTCGCTCGGCGAGATCCCGCACCCCTCGCAGCAGCCGGGCACCAACATCTACGGCTCGACGAAGATCTTCCCCGACTACCAGGCCGAGGACGGCGAGACGTACTTCACCCTCGTCCACGGCATCCCGCACGAGTCCTCGGTCAGCTTCGTCGCCGTTCTGCAGGCGACGCGGGCGCTGCGGAAGGGTTTCGACTCCGCCATCTACTTCTACGGGCCGGGCACGCTCGCCTGCATGGCCTCGCGTGGCTTCCCGACGATGGGCGATGCCGGGTTCCCCGGAGAGCTCAACACCAACGGCGCCATCGAGACCTTCATCAAGGAGGGCGGCACGGTCTTCTGCTGCCGCTTCGGGATGGGACTCCACGGTCTGCGCGAGGAGGACCTGATCGAAGGCGTCGTGCCCTCGCACCCGCTCGACGTGCAGGACGCGCTGATCCACTACGCCCGCAAGGGCGCCATCATCAACTCGACCTACAACCTCTGAGGGACCGGCCATGACTTCGCCGATCTCGTCCAGCACCCGCGTCGACGTCGCCATCCAGGGGATCCGCCTGCTCGACGCCCCCGTCGCCCGCCGCTCGGGCGCGGGGCCGAGCGATGACGGCCACGTCCTCCTGGACGGGGTCGGCGCGGCCATCCCGCTCAACCCCCGCAGCCCCTATTCCGTACGCGGCGGCAAGCTGCTCCTCGACGGGGCCGACACCGGCCTCGGCGTCGAGGCCGTCGCCCGGCCCCGCTTCTACGACCTGGTCACCGCCGACGGAGTCGGCTACGACAAGATCGCCCGCCTGCACTCGGCCAACGTGCTCGCCACGACCGTGGTCCAGACGTGTGCACGCTACGCCGCCGAGGAGCGTTGCCGTTTCTGCGCGATCGAGGAGTCGCTGCGCCAGGGCTCCACGATCGCGGTCAAGCAGCCCGCCCAGCTCGCCGAGGTCGCCCGGGCGGCGGTCGAGCTCGACGGCGTCACCCAGATGGTGATGACCACCGGCACCTCCCGGGGCCGCGACCGCGGGGCGACCCATCTGGCGCGCTGCGTACGTGCCGTGCACGAGGCCGTTCCGGACCTGCCGATCCAAGTGCAGTGCGAGCCTCCCGCTGACCTCGCCTCGATCCAGGAGCTGTACGACGCCGGTGCCCGCTCGATCGGCATCCACGTCGAGTCCCTCGATGAGGCGGCCCGGCTGCGCTGGATGCCGGGGAAGGGCTCGGTCCCGCTGAGCGAGTACCAGGCGGCGTGGGCCGAGGCCGTCCGCGTCTTCGGCTGGAACCAGGTCTCGACCTACCTCCTCGTCGGTCTCGGCGAGGACCCTGACGAGCTGGTCGCCGGCTGTGAGGAGCTCATCGCGATGGGGGTCTATCCGTTCGTCGTGCCCTACCGCCCGCTGGACGGCACGCTCGCCAAGGACGTCGACGCCGTCCCCGCGCCGCCGCACGCCGACGTCTACCGGGTCACGTCCCGCGTGGCCGCGGCGCTGCGCCGGGCCGGGATGGCCGGCGCCGACCAGGCCGCCGGCTGCGCGTCGTGCGGCGCCTGCTCCGCGCTCGGTGCCTGCGGGGAGGAGTCGGCATGACCGAGCTGCTCGACGACGTCATCCTGGCCGGTGGCGTACACCGTTCGCCGAGCCTGGAGGGCTACACCGTGGTCCGGGCCGAGGGCACGGCCGACATGGAGGCCTACCTCCGGCTGCGCCGGGAGGTCTTCGTCACCGAGCAGAGCCTCTTCGCGGGCTCCGATGTCGACGAGGTCGACGACGACCCGCGCCGGATCGTCCTGCTCGCCCGAGCTGAGGACGGCGAGATCCTGGGCGGCGTACGCCTCCATCCGGCGCAGCCGGACGCCCGCGACGTGGGCTGGTGGCGGGGCAGCCGCCTGGCGGTCAAGCCCGATGCCCGGCAGCTTCTCGGGGTCGGCGCGGCGCTCGTCCGAGCGGCCTGCGCCGCGGCCGAGCACGCCGGTGCGCTCCGCTTCGACGCCACCGTCCAAGCCCGCAACGAGGGGCTGTTCCGCAGGCTGGGCTGGACCCCGCGCGAGCGGATCCACCTCCACGACATGACCCATGTGGTGATGGAGTGGCCGCTCGTACGCATCCGGCAGCTGTCCGAGGCCACCAAGTCACCCCTGGGCGACCTGGTCGGTGCGCTCGTCGGACGGTCGACCCCCGGGTTCCGAGGTGACGACGGCGCACCCGTCCCCGGCAGCGACCTGGTCGCGGCCTGCGACGCGATCCTTCCCTCGATGGTCGAGCGCGACCCCGAGTGGGCCGGCTGGTGCGCGGTCCTGGTCAACGTCAACGACCTCTCCGCGATGGGCGCGGAGCCGGTCGGCCTGCTCGACGCCATCGGTGCCCGGGACGCGTCCTTCGCCCGCCGGATCGTGCGTGGGCTGGCCGAGGCCGCGCAGGCGTGGGGGGTACCCGTCCTCGGCGGGCACACCCAGCTGGGCGTCCCCGCCGCCCTCTCGGTCACCGCCCTCGGGCGAACCGAACGGCCGGTCCCGGGCGGCGGGGGAGCACCCGGCAACCGGCTCCGCCTGAGCGCGGACCTGGGCGGAGGATGGCGGCCCGGCTACCACGGCCGCCAGTGGGACTCGTCCTCGCACCGCACCTCCGCCGAGCTGCGGGCGCTGTCCGGGGTAGTGCCCGTGCTGGCACCAGCGGCGGCGAAGGACGTCAGCATGGCCGGCCTCGTCGGCACCGCGGGAATGCTGGCCGAGGCCAGCGGCTGCCGCGCGATCATCGACGTCGGCGCCGTCCCCACCCCAGACGCTGCCTCCACCGCGGACTGGTTCACCTGCTTCCCGGGCTTCGCGATGCTCACCGCCGAGGAGCCCGGCCGCATCGAGGCACCGCCCGGCCTGCCCGGTTTCGTCTCCTCCGCCGTCTGCGGCGAGCTGGTCGCGGGCACAGGCGTCGGCCTGCGCTGGCCGGACGGCACCGTCACCGACGCCATCGACCACACCGTCACCGGACTAGGACCCGCGACATGACCATCAACGACTCGCGCCATCGCACCGCCGTGGCCGCCGTCTGCGCCGGCTTCGGCCGGGACGTCGACGAGAACCTCGCTCAGATCGCCGCCCTCATCGACGACGCGCGGCAGGTCGGGGTCGGCCTGCTCGCCCTGCCCGAGGCATCCCTCGGCGGATACCTCTCCGTGCTCGGAGCCGGACGCGACGGCAACCACGACGAGGCACCGGAGGACCTCCCGCCCGTGATGGACGTCGACGGCCCGGAGCTCGCCCGAGTCGCCGCACTGGCCGGCGAGATGACCGTTGTCGTGGGCCTGTGCGAGTCCGACGGCGCCGACCGCTACAACACCGCCGCCGTCGTCACCGGCGACGGCGTGCTGGGTACCCACCGCAAGGTGCACCAGCCGCTCGGCGAGAACCTCTACTACGCGGCCGGCGACGGGTTCGGTTGCGTGGACACGCCGGCCGGTCGGATCGGCACCATGATCTGTTACGACAAGGCGTTCCCCGAGGGAGCCAGAGCGCTGGCCGTCGACGGCGCCGAGGTCATCGCCTGCATCTCCGCATGGCCGGCCTCCCGCACCGGCACCAGTGCGTCGATCGAGGACGACCGGTGGACGAAGCGCTTCAACCTCTTCGACGCCGCGCGGGCGCTCGAGAACCAGGTGGTCTGGCTCGCCTCCAACCAGCACGGGACCTTCGGAAAGCTTCGCTTCGTCGCCAACGCGAAGGTGGTCGGTCCGGGCGGCGACGTCCTGGCGACGACCGGTGTCGACGCCGGCATGGCCGTGGCAGAGCTGGACGTGCCGAGCGCCCTGGCGACCGCACGCCGGGCGATGTTCCACCTCCGTGACCGTCGGCCGGAGGCGTACCCTTCGGCGCTGGCGACCGCCGAGCCGTTCTCCCAGGTGGGTGAAGGACATGCCTGAGATGACCTTCACCGTGCGCTGGCCCGACGGAAGCGTCGAGGACTGCTACTCACCCTCGCTGGTGGTGCACGACCACCTGGCGGTCGGCCGGACGTACGCCGTCGACGACTTCCTCGACCGCAGCCTGACCGCCCTGGCCGCCGCCTCCGAGCGGGTCCGCGCGAGATTCGGCTTCGCCTGCACCAGCGCGATAGCGACCGCCGAGCAGCTGCGGGCCTCCTCCGCTGCGTACGGACCGGGCCAGCTCGTCACCGTCCTCGCCATGCACCCGCCTCTTCCTCTCACCCCGAGCCCGCAGGAGTCCCGATGACCACCCACCGCACCACCGTCGCCATCGTCGGCGGCGGCCAGGCAGGCCTGGCCGCCAGCTGGTTCCTCGTTCGCGACGGTGTGGACCACGTCGTCCTCGAGGCGGGCACCGCCGGCCACGAGTGGGCCGACACCCGCTGGGACAACTTCACCCTCGTGACGCCCAACTGGCACTGCCGCCTGCCCGGCTACGAGTACGCCGGGCCCGACCCGGACGGCTTCATGACCCGCGACGAGGTGGTGAGATGGCTCGCCGGCTACGCGCCGACCTTCGGACCGCCGCTGCGCGAGCACACCCGGGTGACCTCGCTGGCCCAGCGCGCCGAGGGAGGGTTCCTGGTCGAGGCCGAGGGACCTGATGGCGCCGAAGCCTGGGAGGTCGAGCACGTCGTGGTCGCGACCGGCGGCTACCACGTCCCGGTCGTGCCGGCCTGGGCGCCCGCGCTCGACCCTGGCATCGACCAGCTGCACTCTGCCGACTACAGGAGCGCCTCGCGGCTCCGGCCGGGCGGAGTCCTGGTCGTCGGCTCGGGGCAGTCCGGGGCGCAGATCGCCGAGGACCTGCACCTGGAGGGACGCCAGGTGCACCTCGCGATCGGCGATGCTCCCCGGGTCGCCCGTTTCCACCGCGGGCGTGACTGCATGACCTGGCTGGCCGAGATGGGGCTCTACGACACCCCCGTCACCGGCTACCCGGGCGGACTCGCCGCACGGGAGAAGACCAACCACTACGTCACCGGCCGCGACGGCGGCCGGGACATCGACCTGCGCCAGTTCGCCGCCGAGGGCATGCGGCTCTACGGGCGGCTCGAGTCCGGGGCAGGCACCGATCTCGCGATCGCACCCACGCTGCGCGACGCGCTCGACTCCGCCGACGACGTCTACCGCTCGATCTGTCGCGACATCGACGCCCACCTCGAGACGCAGGGTCTCGAGGTCGCACCCGCCGAGGCCTACCGCCCCGTCTGGGAGCCCGAGGCCGACCCGACGGGCCTCGACCTCGCCGAGGCAGGCATCACGACGATCATCTGGGCGATCGGCTACCGGCCCGACTACCGCTGGGTCCGCGCGGGCGTCTTCGACGGGACCGGGAGGCCGACCCACACCCGGGGCGCGACCGCCGTCGCCGGTCTCCACTTCCTCGGTCTGCCCTGGCTGCACACCTGGGGCTCCGGCCGCTTCCTCGGTGTCGCCGCGGATGCCGAGCATGTCACCGGCATCATCGCCGGTCGAGCCGGTCAGGCCACCGAGCGTGCCGCCGATCTGGCGCGTCGGCGCTCGCCGGGGCTCCTCGATGCCTCCGCCGCGGTTGCCTGAGGTGGTCCTGTCCCGGACCCATGACGACGGATAGGTTGAGGACCATGTCGAACGTTCGCATCGGGGCGGTCGCGGCCCACTTCGGCCGGGATCTGCCCCGGGCGGTCGCCAAGCTGGAAGGGATCGTCGACGACGCCCGCCGCAACGGGGTCGGCCTGCTGGTCCTCCCGGACGCGACCCTCGGCGGCTACCTCTCCGACCTACGCCACCCCGACCCGCACACGCTGCCGCCGGCCCTCACCGAGGACTCCTTCGAGCTGGGCAGGGTGATCGCGATGGCCGGCGAGATGGTGATCTGCCTCGGCTACGCCGAGGAGGTCGTCGCCGAGGGCCAGGCACGGCTCTACAACTCCGCCGTCTGCCTCAGCGGGGACGGGATCCTCGGGCGGCATCGCAAGGTGCATCAGCCCGCCGGTGAGTCGCTCGTGTACGCGGCGGGAGAGCGGTTCGCGGCCTTCGACACCCCGGTCGGGCGGCTCGGGATGCTGATCGACTACGACAAGACCTTCCCGGAGGCGGCCCGCACCCTTGCGCTCGACGGGGCGTCGGTGATCGCCTGCCTGTCGGCCTGGCCGGCTTCGGTCACCGACCGGGCCTCGCGGCTCCCGCAGGACCGGCAGTCGCGGCTCTTCGACCTCTACGACCAGGCCCGGGCGGCCGAGAACCAGGTCGTCTGGGTCTCCTCCAACCAGACCGGGGTGATGGGTGGGCTGCGCTTCCTGGGACAGGCCAAGGTCGTCGGCCCCGGTGGCGAGATCCTTGCTCGCACCACGTCCAAGGGCGGCCTCGCCGTCGCGGAGATCGACGTCGAGGCGGAGATCGCCCGGTCCCGTCGGGTCCTGCACCACCTCAAGGAGCTGACCCCGACGGCCTACCAGCCTCCCCGGGCAGCGCGATGAGGATCGCGCTGCTCACCTACTCCACCCGGCCCCGAGGTGGTGTCGTGCACACGCTGGCGCTCGCCGAGGCGCTGGCCGCACTCGGCGAGGACGTCCACGTCTGGACCCTCGGGCGCCACGGCGACACGGCGTTCTTCCGTCCGGTCGATCCGGCGGTCACCGTCCATGCGGTGCCGTTCGAGGCTCGGGACGACGAGTCCGTGGGTGAGCGGATCGTGCGGTCCATCGACGTGCTGAGGGCCGCCTTCGCGCAGCAGCGGGACCACTACGACATCGTGCACGCCCAAGACTGCATCAGCGCCAACGCCGCCCTTCCGTGCCTCCGCACCATCCACCATCTCGACCACTTCACCACCCCGCAGCTAGCCGCCTGCCACGAGCGGGCCGTCGTCGAGCCGTACGCCCGGGTCTGCGTCTCGCAGTCGGTCGCCGACGAGGTCTCGGCCGGCTGGGGGCTCACCCCGGCCGTCATCCCCAACGGCGTCGACGCCGCCCGGTTCGCCGCCGGTGCCGGCGACGCCGCCGGACGCGAAGCCTGGCGATCGCGCCTCGGCCGCTACGTCCTCGCGCTCGGCGGGATCGAGCCGCGCAAGGGTTCGATCGACCTGCTCGAGGCGTACGCCGGCCTGCGAGCCTCCGACCCCCGCCACGAGGACCTGACACTGGTCTTCGGCGGCGGCGAGACGCTCTTCGACTACCGCGACTACCGGGCCGCGTTCGACGCCCGGGCCCGCGAGCTGGGCGTGCCGGTCGTCGTCACCGGTATGGTCGCCGAGAACGAGCTGCCGGCCCTGGTGGCCGAGGCCGGCGCACTCGCGATGGTCTCGACCAAGGAGGGCTTCGGCCTCGCGGCCCTGGAGGCGCTGGCGGCCGGCGTACCCGTCGTCGCGCGCGACCTGCCGGTGCTCCGCGAGGTCTTCGCCGAGACGGTCGCCTACGCCTCGAGCCCGGCAGAGATCGCCGCGGCGCTGGGCAGCGTCCTGGACACGCCGCCCGAGCCGGCGGCGGGGCGCGAGCTCGCCGCCGGCTACACCTGGAATCGCGCCGCGCGCGCCCACCAGACCTTCTACGAGCGCACCGTCCGCGACCTGTCAGGCGGGTGAGGTGGGTCCGGCGATCTCCTCCAGGTCCCGCCGCTGGTGCATCCGCCCGGCGCCGTCGAGCTCGATGACGATGTCGATGCCGATCCGCTCCAGGAACCCGAAGTCGTGGCTGACGACGAGCAGTGCGCCGCGGTAGGCGTCGAGAGCCTCGGCGAGCTGCTCGACGCTGGCGATGTCGAGGTTGTTGGTCGGCTCGTCGAGGATCAGCAGCTGGGCGGGCGGGTCGGCCAGGAGGAGACGGGCGAGCGAGACGCGGAAGCGTTCGCCGCCCGAGAGCGTACGTACCGGGCGGTCGACGCTGTCGCCCCGAAGGAGAAGCCGGGCGAGCTGGTTGCGGATGGTGCCGGACGGCGTCTCGAGGGCGACGGCGCGTACGTTCTCCATCGCGCTGGCCTCGTCGTCGAGTCCGTCGAGACGCTGGGGGAGGAGACCCACCAGATCGGTGAGGAGACGGCCGTGCGGGCGACCTTCCACAGGCTCGGATCCCCGCACGAGATGCGCGAGAAGGGTCGACTTCCCGGAGCCGTTCGCGCCGATCAGCGCGACCCGCTCCGGCCCCTGGACCACGACCGTCCGGCCCTCGTCCTCCAGCTCCGCGATCCGCCGACCGCGCGGTACTCCGGGATCGGGGAGGGTGAGGTGGATGTGCTCCTCGTTGCGTACGCGAGACCCGGCCGCGTCGACCGCGGCCTGGGCGGCCTTCACCTTGTCGTCGAGCGTTGAGCGGAGCGAGCCGGCGTACGCCTGAGCCTTGCTGGCCCGGTTGCCGGCGAGGATCTTCGGGATCCCGCCGTCCTTCTGGGTCTTCTTGGCGGTCCGCTCGCGACGGGCGAGCTTCGTCTCGGCCTCGATGCGCTGTCGCTTCTCGACCTTGAGCGCCTGCTGAGCGGACCGAGCGGCCTGCTCGGCGGCCGACTGCTCCTGCTCCCGGTGCTCCTTCCAGGCGCTGTAGGGGCCGCCGAAGGTGGTCAGCGTCCCGGCGTACAGCTCGGTGGTGCTGTCCATGTGGTCGAGCAGCTCGAGGTCGTGGCTGACGACCACGAGGGTTCCCGGCCACTGGTCGACGAACTCGGTGAGCTTGGCGCGGGTGGCCCGGTCCAGGTTGTTCGTGGGCTCGTCGAGCAGCGTGATCGGGGTCCGGCGGATGCGCAGGCCGGTGATCGCGATCAGCATGCCCTCGCCGCCGGAGATCTCGGCGACACGACGGTCGAGGTCAGCCGCGGAGAAGCCGATCTGGTCAAGAGCCTCGTCGGCGCGGGACTCGATGTCCCAGTCGTCGCCGATCGCGTCGAAGTGACGCTGGTCGACCTCGCCGGACTCGATCGCCCGGATCGCAGCGAGGATCCCGGCGATGCCGAGCAGGCCGGCGATCGTGGTCTCACGCCGCAGCGTGAGCGTCTGCGGCAGGTAGCCGACCTCACCCCCGGCGTCGATGTGACCGGACGTCGGGGAGAGCTCGCCGGCGATGAGGCGGAGCAGGGTGGACTTGCCGGCGCCGTTGCGACCGATCAGACCGGTGCGGTCGGTGCCGAAGGTGCCGTTGACGCGGTCGAGCGCGACGCTGCCGTCGGGCCACTCGAAGCTCAGGTCGCGCAGGGTGATGGCGGATGGGGTGGACATAGCTGTGTTCTCTCGTCTCTCCCGTCGAGCGCCGAGCGGCGCGACGGGAATCAGGTACGTGTCGACAGGAACGCGAACGTGCCGGAGAGCTTCACGCGGCGACGCCCGGCAAGGGCGGACGCGCGCGTGCGTCGAGAAGTGATCGTTCACCGATGCGGGATGCCCGCACGGGCGAAGCCACCGGCAAGTCCGGTGGCTAGATCTTGTCCACCTCGATCAGTCCCACCCCTTCACTTTATCAGCCGTGCGGCGCCGCTCATCCCACGAACCCGGCCTGCTCCGCCTCCGCGAACCACGGCGCCTGGCGGAGAGTGGGAAGCACGTCGTCGGGCACGTCGAGGAGAACCAGATCGGTCCCGTTGGAGGCGAGGTCGTCGCGCAGCGAGCGGAGAGTGTTGAGCAGCGGGACGGTGACGTGGGTGAGCGCGGAGACGTCGAGGGTGACCGTTCGGGGCCCGGAGGCCTGGATCAGCCCGAGCGCCGCGTCGTAGGTGGCCTGGGCGTTGCCGGTGTAGAGGTCGCCGGTGAGCACGAGCGGGAGGACCTCCGCCGAGGCCGAGGGGCGATCGAGCCGTCGCACCCGCGGCTGGTTCACCGCGCGGATGACCAGCAGCAGGGTGAGACCGACCCCGACCGCGACACCGAGGAGCATCCCGCCGGTCAGGCCGACGGCAGCGACGGCGAGGGCGACCCAGAGCTCTGCCCGGTCGACAGCGGCGTACGTCCTGAGCTCGCGTGGATCGAGCAGACCGGCCACCGCCACCAGCACCATGGCGGCCAGGATGGTCTGGGGCAGGTCGGCCAGCAGGGGCGCCAGCGCGAGCGCGACGAGCAGCGCCAGGCCGACCGTCACCAGCCCGGCGAGCTGTGTGCGGGCGCCCGATCGGAGGTTCACGGCCGACTGCGAGAACCCGCCGGCCGGGGGCAGCGACTGGGTGAGCCCGCCGGCCAGGGCGCCGATGCCCGTGGCGACCAGCTCGCGGTCCACGTCGATGGCCGGCTCCCGGCGGCGCCGGTTGGTCCGCGCCACCAGCACCGTCTCCAGGAACGACATGAGCGCGATGGCTATCGCGCCGGGGAGCAGCCCGATCACGTCGTCGACGACCGGCAGGCTCAGCGACGGCAGCCCGGTGGGCACCGGGTCGATGAGGGCGAGGCCGCGGTCCTCCACGCCGCTGGCGGCCACCAGCGCGATGCCCGCCGCGACGACGACGAGCGGCCCGGGCACGGCCGGCGCCACCCGCCGGAGCACCAGGAGCACCATGATCGCGGCGATCCCGACGACCGCGGTCACCGCCGAGAGCTCCGGGAGCTCGCGGGCGACCGCGACCAGCTCCTCGACGAAGCCCTCCGCCTCCGGGTCCGCCGAGAGGCCGAGCAGAGCCGGCAGCTGACTGGCGACGACGGTGAGGCCGACGCCGAGCCGGATGCCGGTCATGGTGGCGGGGGAGATGCTCTCGACCAGCGCGCCCAGCCGGGCCAGCCGCATCACCAGCAGACACACGCCCACGAGGAAGGTCAGCGTGAACGCGGCCCGCATGAGCTCGTCGGGTTCATGCTCGGGCAGGGTGGCCAGCGAGCTGGCCACCAGGACGGAGATGGTCGACGTGGTCGAGACGCTCAGCGCGCGTGAGCCGCCGAGCAGGGCGTATGCCGCCATCGGCAGCAGGCACGTGTAGAGCCCGACGCTGGCAGGCATGCCCGCGATCGTGGCGTACGCCATCGCCTGGGGGATCACGACCGTCCCCGTCGCGAGCCCGGCGAGCACATCGCCGCGCAGCCACGAGCGGTGATAGCCGCGCATCGTCGGGATCAGCCATGTCTTCACGGCCCCACTCCATCGCGATCGGGTGCTCCGACAGGTCACCCGAGTCGGGGGAGGTCGCGCGCGTGAGGGCCTGCCTAGCCTCCGAATACATACCCGAGGAGGCTCTTCATGTCCGACAAGCCCAACATCCTCATCATCTGGGGCGACGACATCGGTATCAGCAACTTGAGCTGTTACAGCGATGGGCTCATGGGCTACCGCACGCCCAACATCGATCGGATCGCTGCCGAGGGCATCCGGTTCACCGACTCCTACGGTGAGCAGAGCTGTACGGCGGGACGCGCGGCGTTCATCACCGGGCAGAACCCCTACCGCACGGGGCTGACCAAGGTCGGCATGCCCGGCGCTGACCTCGGCCTGCGCGCCGAGGACCCGACCATCGCGACGGCGCTGAAGTCGCTGGGATACGCGACCGGGCAGTTCGGCAAGAACCACTTCGGCGACCGCGACGAGTTCCTCCCGACCATGCACGGCTTCGACGAGTTCTTCGGCAACCTCTACCACCTCAACGCCGAGGAGGAGCCGGAGCAGTACGACTACCCGCGGGAGGACGAGTTCCCCAACTTCCGCAAGAGATTCGGTCCGCGCGGGGTCATCCACTCGTGGGCCAACGGCGACGGCACCCAGCGCATCGAGGACACCGGCCCGCTCACCAAGGAGCGGATGAAGACGATCGACGACGAGGTCGTGCCCGAGGCGCTGCGGTTCATGAGCGACGCCAGCTCGAACGACACCCCGTTCTTCGTGTGGCTCAACACCACCCACATGCATTTCCGGACCCACGTCAAGGACGGCAGCCGCGGCAGGGCCGGCCGGTGGCAGTCCGAATACCACGACACGATGATGGACCACGACGAGCTGGTCGGGTCGGTCCTGGACTTCCTCGACGAGAACGGGCTGGCCGACAACACCATCGTCATGTACTCCACCGACAACGGCCCGCACATGAACAGCTGGCCCGACGCCGGCATGACGCCGTTCCGCAACGAGAAGAACTCCAACTGGGAGGGCGCCTACCGGGTCCCGGCCATGGTCCGCTGGCCCGGCCGCATCCCCGCAGGCGAGGTACGCAACGGGATCGTCAGCCACAACGACTGGTTCGTCACGCTGCTCGCCGCGGCCGGTGACACCGACGTCGCCGAACGGCTCAAGACCGGGACCGAGCTGGCGGGCACGACGTACAAGGTGCACCTGGACGGCCACAACCAGCTCGACTACTTCACCGGCGAGGCCGAGGAGAGCCCGCGCAAGCACTTCTTCTACGTCACCGACGACGGCGATCTTGCGGGCATGCGGTTCGACAACTGGAAGTTCATCTTCCTCGAGCAGCGTCGGACCGGGACGCTGGCCATCTGGCTGGACCCGTTGGTGGAGCTGCGAGCCCCCAAGATCTACAACCTGCGTCTGGACCCGTTCGAGAAGGCGGAGGGTACGTCGAACACCTACTTCGACTGGATGCTCGACCACGCCTGGCTGCTCATCCCGGCTCAGACGTACGTCGCGCAGATGCTGTCTTCGCTGGTCGAGTTCCCGCCCCGGCAGACGCCGGCGACGTTCAGCGTCGACCAGCTGATGGAGAAGCTCAAGGCCGGCATGCCGAGCAGCTGATGACCAGCCAGCCCCTCACCAGCCGGCCCTTCACCAGGCAGCCCAGCTCCAGGCATCCGGTCGTCGACCTGCCCGGCGGCACCTTCACGATGGGGTCGGACGACCACTATCCGGAGGAGGCCCCGACCCACCGCGTGCGGGTCGGGGCGTTCTCCATCGACGCGCACCAGGTCACCAACGAGCAGTTCGCGAGATTCGTGCGCAAGACCCGCTACGTCACCGTCGCCGAGCGGCCGGTCGACCCGGCCGATTTCCCCGGCGCGCCGCCGGAGAACCTGCAGCCGGGCTCGCTCGTCTTCGCGCCGACCCCCGGGCCGGTCGACCTCCGGCACGTGAGCCAGTGGTGGACCTGGACGCCGGGGGCGTGCTGGTCGGCGCCGGAGGGGCCGGGCAGCTCGGTCAAACGCCGGCCCGACCATCCGGTCGTCCACGTCGCGCTGGAGGATGCCCTGGCGTACGCCTCCTGGGCCGGCGGCGACCTGCCCACCGAGGCCGAGTGGGAGTACGCCGCACGCGGCGGGCTCGAAAGAGCCGCCTTCACCTGGGGCGACGAGCCGCGCCCGGAGGGCCGGATCATGGCCAACACCTGGGACGGGCCGGACTTCCCGTGGCGGCACACCCGCGAGAGCGGCTTCTCCCGCACCTCCCCGGTCGGGAGCTTCCCGGCCAATGGCTTCGGGCTCTTCGACATGGCCGGGAACGTGTGGGAGTGGACCAGCGACTGGTGGACCGACCGGCACCCCGACGAGGTCGCGAAGCCGTGCTGCGTACCCGTCGACCCGCGCGGTGGCGACGCCGAGCAGAGCTTCGATCCCGCGCAGCCGCAGTTCCGGATCGCGCGCAAGGTGGTCAAGGGCGGCTCGCACCTGTGCGCCGACACCTACTGCCTGCGCTACCGACCAGCGGCCCGTCGCCCGCAGATGGTCGACACCGGCACCAGCCACATGGGCTTCCGATGCGTACGCCGCCCCGGGACCCAGCAACCGAAGGAGACACCGTGAGCGACCAACTGCTGCCGTCCTGGCGTCCGGGTGCCACCCGCGACGCCGTCCTGGCCTTCCTCGACGCCTCCGAGGACGTACCCGTGGCCGACCGGGTGGCCTGCTTCGACAACGACGGCACCCTGTGGTGCGAGCGCCCGTCCTACGTCCAGCTCGACTTCTTCCTCGACGCGCTGCGCACGAGCGCGGCGGCCGACCCGTCGGTCAAGGAGCAGGCGGAGTTCGCGGCGCTGCTCTCGGGTGACCAGCAGGCGATCGGCGACATCGGCCTGGAGCGGATCGCGATGGCGCTCACCGGCCTCTTCGTAGGGCTCTCGCCCCAGGACTTCACCGCGCGGACACGCGAGTTCATGGCTCGCGCCGACCACCCGACCCTCGGGCGGCCGCATCGGACCTGCACCTACGTACCGATGCTCGAGCTCATCGACGAGCTGCGGCGCCGCGACTTCTCGGTGACCGTCGTGACCGGGGGAGGGACCGAGTTCGTCCGGGCCGTCAGCCAGGAGCTCTACGGAGTGCCGCCCGAGGCGGTGGTGGGCACGCTCATCGAGTACGACTACGAGGCTGACCCGCCGCGTCTGAGCCGGTCGGGGCGCCTGGTCGGCGCCGCCAACGAGGGCACCGCCAAGGTGTCGAACATCCAGACCCAGCTAGGACGGCGCCCGATCCTCGCCGTCGGCAACTCCGGCGGCGACCGGGAGATGCTGGAGTGGGCGGCGGGCGGCGACGGTCCGACGCTCGCATTGCTCGTCAACCACGACGACGCCGAGCGCGAGTTCTCCTACGTCAGTACCGCGCAGACCTTCACCGATCCCGAGCCGATCACCGACGTCGGCGCCCGGCTGGGCTGGACCGTGATCAGCATGGCTCGCGACTGGGAGACGATCTTCGACTGACTCGCCGAGTCGGCTCATCCTGACCGAATTTCCCGCCGAGTCGGCTCGTCAAGACGAGCCGACTCGGCGGGAAATCTTGTCAGTTAGCGCCGACTCGGCGGGTCACTGGACGGTCGGGGTCGAGCCGCGTCAGTCGGGGATGGTGACGACCTCGATGACGTCGATGTCATCGGCGCGCAGCGCGTGCAGGACGCCCTGCAGAGCCTCCTGGTCGGGAACCTCGCCGGTGAGCGTCGACTGCTCGCGGTGCGCCTGGACGGACAGCTGGGGGAATGCCTTCTGAAGCTCGTTGGAGAGCTCACCGTTCACCCTGATCAGGACCCTCGTCATGGTCTTCCTCGACTGCTCACGTACGGCACGCTACGAACCGCACCGGCACCGTGGTTCACCGAATTCGGGTGATGCTGGGCATCGGCCGTGCCGGGATTGTCGAGGAGGAACGCAGTCAACGACAGCAAGGACTTGAGATGGCGACCCTGACGGTATGGAAGTACGACACGACCGAAGGCGCAGACCAGGCTGTGAACAACCTGGAGGGGCTCGTCAAGCAGGGCCTCATCGTTCTCGAGGACGCCGCGACCGTGCGCTGGGAGGTCGGCAAGAAGAAGCCGAAGACCAGGCAGCTGACCAGCACCAAAGCCATGGGGGCGATGAGCGGCACCTTCTGGGGCATGCTCTTCGGACTCATCTTCTTCGTACCGCTGCTGGGAGCAGCGGTCGGGGCTGCGACCGGCGCCCTGACCGGCTCGCTGACCGACGTCGGCATCGACGACGCCTTCATCAACAAGGTCCGCGACCAGGTCACTCCCGGCACCTCGGCACTGTTCCTGATGACCTCCGACGCGGTGATCGACAAGGTGCACGAGGCGATGAAGGGTCACGAGGGCGAGCTGATCTTCACCAACCTCAGCAGTGAGCAGGAGACCGCGCTGCGTGAGGTCTTCGCCGAGTGACGTCATGGCCAGCCTGACCGCGTGGGTCTACGACCGGATCATGGGCGCCACCGACGCCGAGGTCTGGCTCAAGGACCTGCAGGAGCGTGGTGCGCTCACGGTTCACGACGCCATCACGCTCACCTGGTTCCCGGGAGCGGAGGAGCCGCAGATCGGCCACCTCCGTCACCGTACGACGGCTGCCGCGGCCAAGGGCTCGTTGGTCGGTGGTCTTCTCGGGATCCTCGTGTTCAACCCGGTCGCGGGCGCCGTTGTGGGGGCGGCGTCCGCGGCCGCGGTTCAACGTCTGAGGCGGGCCGGGATCGGTGACGAGCTGCTCACCGAGGTCGCCGGCCATCTCGGGCCAGGCAAGTCCGCACTCGTCGTGCTGAGCAGCGGCGGGGACCCGGACGCGGTCGCCGCGGCCATGAAGCACGGAAACCCCACGCTCGTCTACGCCGAGCTGGACGACGAGGTCGCCGAGGAGCTCGAGGAGCTCCTCCGCGCAGAGACCACAGAACCGACCGACGACGGAGACTGATCATGGCGATGAACCAACCTCCCACCGCACGACTGAAGCCCACGGTCAACGCCGGCCGGCTCTGGGCGGGCGGCGCCGCCGCCGCGGTCGTGGCCGCGCTGCTCGCGGTCGCCGGCATCGTGATCGCGAGGGGCATCTTCGACATACCCATCCTCGCCCCCGAGGGCGACGGGGTCTGGGGAGACGCCTCGACGTGGTGGTACGCCGTCTGGGCAGCGGTCGCCGGGCTGCTGGCCACGGCCGTCGCCCATGTGCTCCTCCTGACCACACCGCAGCCGCGGACCTTCTTCGGGTGGATCGTCGGCCTGGCCACCGTCATCGCGGCGCTGTGGCCCTTCACGTCCGACGCGGGGCTGGACACCAAGCTCGTCACCATGCTGATCAACCTGGTGATCGGGATCGCCATCGGCTCGCTGGTGTCGAACGTCGCTCGGAGCGCGGTCCTTCCCGAGGTCCGGTGAACACAGCCAGCCATGCAGACATCTCGGGAGCTGTCGAACGGCAGGCGTAGCTGGCTTGCTGTCCTACTCGCTGGGGTCCTCGCCGTCGGCGTGGTCGCCGCGCCGGCCATGGCGGACGAGCTGCCGAACCCGGAGAGTCCGAACGCGCAGCTGGACATCACCAAGAGCGTGGAGGACCCCGGGCCGTACGGTCCGGGCAACACGATCGTCTACACCATCGAGGTGGGCTGCTCCGCGATCGACGTGGGTGTGGACTGCAGCGATGCGATCACCACCGACGTGATCCCGGAGCCGCTCGTGGTCCAGCAGGTCACACCGTCCGGCCCGAACAGCCACGCCGAGCCCGTGATCGACGGACAGAACGTCCGGGTCGACTGGACCGAGCCGCTCGACTCCGGCGGCGAGGGCATGGTCAACAACACCACCAGCCAGGTGCAGATCACCGTCCAGGTGCCCGAGGACATCAACCACGACCAGTGGGACGGTGCCACCCTCACCAACGAGGCCACCGCCGAGGCGACCAACGCCAACGACGTGACCGACGCGGCCGACGTCACCCTCGCGATCCCGCTGGAGCTGGCGACCAGCGCTACCAAGAGCTTCGAGCCGACCTCCGCGCTGGCTGCTGCCGGGACCCCGGTGACCGCCCATCTCGGTGGCACCAACGAGACCAACGGCGCGGTCGAGACCCTGGTCGTCCAAGACCCCACCGATCCGACCGCCACGCCCAACCCGTTCACCTACCTGGGCTTCACCGGCTTCGGCCCGGTCACCCCACCGGAGGGAGCCACCGGCACGACGTACGAGGTGTACGTCGACGGCGCCTGGATCGAGTGCGCGGATCCGACGTGTCCCGGCGTCGACCCCGCGGCCGTGCAAGGCACGCGAGTCACCTTCACCGGTGACATCCCCGCAGGCGCCACCGCGTCCGTCGATCTGGACCTGGAGACCACCGAGGAGGCCGCCGGCGTCTCCGAGGACACGGTGGTGAACAACCAGATCCAGACCGAGGTCACCCGCGAGGGCGACAACGCGACCGCCGATGCCGAGGCCGACTTCACCCTGCGGGCCAACACCATCACCGCCGGCGCGACGAAGGTGTTCGACCCCGATGTCGTCGTCGCCGGCGAGTCCAGCACCGTGACCATCGGCGGCAGCAACGACTCCGCCATCGCGATCGACTCGCTGACCATCACCGAACCGTCCGCCGGCTCGTTCCCGGAGGACTACACCTTCGGCGGTTTCACCGGCGGTGTCGACTACCCGAGCGGCGCCACCTCCGGCACGGTCGTCTACCAGCCCTCCGGGGAAGAGGTCTCCTTCGCCGACGGCGAGACCCCTGCACCGCCGACGGGGGGAGCGGAGTCGGTGACCTCCTTCCAGATCGTCTTCGAGGGTGACATCGAGCCGGGCGCCGAGACCTCGGTGCCGTTCGACGTCGACACCGACCCGGACGCCAGCGGCCTGCCGAAGACCGTGAACAACGAGGTCGCCATCGAGGGTGAGAACGACGGCGCCACCGGCGATGCCACCGCCGACGACGACCTCTACATCTACGACGAGGTCATCGAGCCGTACATCGACAAGCAGATCCGTCCCAGCCAGATCCTGGCCTACCCCGGCAACGTCGTCACCATCAGCCTGCAGGGCGGCACCACCGAGCGTCCGAACCCGCCGGAGACCCCGACCGGCACCACGGGTGACGCGAGCCAGATCGTGGTCCAGGACCCGATGGACCCGGTCGAGGGCAACCTGTGGTGGAACGCGTTCGACCTGGACACGATCGCGCAGACCCCGGTCCCGGCTGACGCGACGCTGACGGTGGAGTACTACGACACCACCACCGGGGAGTGGGTCCTCCTGGACGGTCCGATCGCCGGTCCGACCATCTACTCCTCCGACGTCCCCGCAGAGGTCTCCGAGGTGGCCGGCGGTGTCCGGTTCGTCTACGACTACACCGGGGATGGCGACGGCTTCGCTCCCGGCACCGACGTGGAGCCGAACTTCACCGCCACGCTGCGTCCGCAGGACGACGGTCGCTACACCGACCCGGCCTACGCCGAGCCCACCGACGCCGACCACACCTTCATTCCGAACTGCGCCCAGTCCAGCGCCACCGCGTCGACCGACGGTGTACCCGGTGGCGAGGCCCAGATGGATCCGGAGGACTGCCCTGAGGTCGAGCTGATCCCGACCGACCCCGGCACCGCCGACCTGATGGACAAGGAGTTCGGCCAGTCCAGCTCGGGCGGTGACAAGACCGTCTTCGAGCGCTCCGGTGACACGATCCCCTCGACCCTGCACTGGTCGACCGGTGGCTACTCCGGTTTCGAGACCGTCGAGCTGACCGACATCGACGACCCGGAGAACACCGCCGTCGCCGACAGCGTCTACGACGCGTTCAACCTGATCCGGGTCCAGCCGATCACGCCGGAGACCGATCCCTACATGGTCTACGACCAGATCACCGACGTGCAGCTGTGGGACGGGTCCACCTGGACCTCGGCCGCCAACAACCCGTGCCCGGACGCCTGTGGCGGCACCTTCCCGGGCATGGACCTCACCGCCGACGAGCAGGAGTCCACCCTCGCGGTCAAGCTGATCTACGCCGAGAGCCCCAACCGTGCCGACGTCATCGAGGGCGACCTCGACGCCCCGCCGGTCGGCTCGGGCGTGGCCCGCTCGATCGACGACGACCGGTCGCTCACCCTGGTCTGGCAGGTGCGCGACACCAAGCGCTCCGACGGGTCACCCGCCCTCGCGGTCGACGACTACAACCGGCCGGACCCCGGCGTGGTGCGCAACACCGCCAACGCCACCGGCTTCCCGGCCGACGGAGACCCGGTCTCCGACACCGACTTCGACGACGTGGTGATCAACGACGCGCCGATCACCACCACGACCGACAAGACCTGGGACGGCGGACCGATCTCGGTCCCCGGTCCCGGCGTCCCTGAGGACGACTATCCGCTCAGCCGGATGACCGTCACCACGGAGAACACCACGCCGGCGAAGGTCGACCAGCTGCAGATCACCGACCCTGGTCCGGGAACGACGACCGAGCAGGACCCGTTCGACTACTTCCGGCTCTACAAGATCAGCGGGGTCACCGAGCCCGAGGGCACCGAGAGCACCACTGTCACCCTGACCTGCCCGGACGGCAGCACCAGCGAATACACCCGCGACGAAGCGCTCGCACTCACTCTTGGCACGATGCCGTGCGACGTCACCGGGGTGCAGGTGCTCTTCGACGGCCGGATCGCCAGCGCCGGCACTGGTGTTCTCGCCCTGGACATGCAGATCCGGCAGGAGAACCGCAGCACCGGCGAGCCGGTCACCCCGGAGGACTCACCGGTCGCCAACACCGCGCAGGGCATCGTCGCCGACGTCGACGCGATCCAGCCCTGCCCGCCGGCCCAGGGCGACCGGTACGCCTGCGACAACGGCACGGCGACCATCGAGATCGCGGACGCGACGTACGACATCGAGGCGACCAAGACGATCCAGCCCGCTTCGCAGAAGGAGGGTGACAAGTCCCCGATCACTGTGACCGTCGGCAGCCAGAGCAGCGGCTCGGCCCGTCCCTACATCGAGGAGCAGGAGGACGACGACCCGACCTTCTGGAACGCGGTGGACTTCGTCCAGATGGACCCCTCCTGGGCGCTGCCCACCCCGGTCGAGCACGTCCAGGCCTGCTACCTGACCGGCGGCATCTTCATCCCGACAACCGTCGAGACCGGCCTGGCCGGTGACGAGGGCGGTGTCGGTGGCACCTGGACCTGCCAGGAGATCCCCGGCGGCGGCCCGCCGTTCGACGACGACGAGCTCACCCTGCAGCAGGCGAAGGACTTCCTCGCTGCCGCCCCGGCCGGTGAGATCCACGGGCTCAGGTTCAGGTTCATGGCCGGCAACGAGGACGGCTGGGTCAACCCGACCCACCCGAACATCCAGGTGCCCTTCCAGGTCGTACGTCGCGACGAGCTGCGCAGCGGCGGCCCGGTGCCGACGACCCGGTCCGACCAGGAAGCCGCACCGGGTGAGGCGGACGCCGGTGTCTTCACCGACTCCGTCGACGTCCACGGCACCACGGTGCTGATCGGGCTCGACGACCGGCTCGAGGCCGATGACAGCGCCGATGCGACCTACACCTATGAGCACCTCACGGTGGGGGTCGAGGTCGACAAGACCCCGACCGGCCAGGTGCAGCCCGGTGAGGTCATCCCGTTCAAGCTGACCTACACCAACACCGGCGAGCACGCACTGACCAACCCGGTCTTCACCGACGTGCTGCCCTCCGACGCCGACGGCAACCAGCTGATCTTCGACCCGGACGCCGCACCTGGCACCTCGCCCTACGGCTTCGACCTGACCGGTGCCGCACCGGAGCCGCCCAACGGTGATCCGCTGCCGACCGACCAGGACCAGATCACGATCACCGAGGACGGCGACACGATCACCTTCGCGATGCCCGAGGGCACCGTGCTGGAGCCGGGTCAGACGTACACGATCACCATCGAGCTGATGCTGCGGCCGGGCTTGACGCCTGAGGACGTGGTCACCAACACCGACAAGATCATCGCCGACGAGCCGTTCGACCCGGACAGCTGCGCACCCAACTACGACGCCGAAACCGGCGAGTGCTGGGACGACACCAGCGTCTCCCCGGTTCGCGTGGCCGCGTTGAGCACGATGAAGAAGGTCAAGGCCGACGTGCCGGTCGAGGAGGCCGGGATCCCGGAGATCTACCTCGACCGCCGGGCGCTTCCCGAAGGGGCCGACCTCCCGGACGACTACTGCGACGACCAGGCCGACGAGGACGGCTTCTACCGCGGCGCCTGCGTTCCGGTGACCTATCCGGGTGACACCGAGACCTGGCGCTACACGATCACCAACTCCGGCACGCTGCCGCTGGACGAGCTGGTCTCGGTCGACGTACTCCCGCACGTCGGCGACAACGGCGTGATCGTGTCGCTGCCACGCAACTCGGAGTGGACCCCGACCTGGGCCAACGAGATCGAGCTGGTCGACGACAGCGGCAACCCCGCCACTCTCCAGACGTTCTACGCCAACACCTACGAACCCTGCACCGCCGACCTGAGCCCGTTGGACGGCGACCCGTGTCCGGAGGGGGAGTGGCTGCCGTACGACGACGGTGTCGACCCGGCCCAGGTGAAGAGCATCAAGACCGTCATCACCTTCGACGGGGCCGACCTCTTCGCCCCGGGCGAGACGGCGACGATCCAGTTCAAGACCCGCACCACGCCGGCGGACCCCGGGCAGGTCGGCTATCCCGTGGCGTGGAACACCGTCGCCACAGGTGGTGCCTCCAACGACAACGGCACCCGCGGCACCGTGCTGCCCACCGAAGGCCGCAAGGTCGGCGTCACCTACCCGACCGGATCGATCCAGCTGGAGAAGATCGTCTCCGGCGAGGGTGCCGACTACGCACCGGACTCCTTCACGGTCGACCTGACCTGCACCGTTCCCGGTCAGACCGAACCGATGGATCTCTCCGGCGTCAACCCGATCACGCTGACTCCGGGGGCGGACCCGACCCAGGTCGACGGCCTGCCCTGGGGTGCGGAGTGCACCGCCACCGAGACCGACCAGGGGCAGTACGACCAGACCATCGGCACGGCCACGGTCGGCGGCCCGGAGGACGAGATCGGGCTGATCACGGTGGAGAACGTGTTCACCCTGGGCGACCTCGAGATCACCAAGGCGGTCACCTCCGACGCCGTCGACGCCAACGGGGACCCGCTCACCTACGGCCCGTTCATGGTCGAGGTGATCTGCCGGTACGGCGGCGAGGTGGTCCGTGCTCTACCCGTCCAGATCCGGGACGATCAGACCATCCCGGTCGGCGACCTTCCGACCGGAGCGGTGTGCACCATCACCGAACGCGACAACGCAGGCGCGGCCGAGGTGAACATCACTCCTGACGAGAACCCGGACGTGCCCGGAGCACAAGTCACCATCGGATCGCGGGAAGACCCCGACGGTGACCCGGCCAACCCGGTCCAGGTCGAGGTCGAGAACGTCTACGACACCGGATCGCTGCACCTCCTCAAGGAGGTCACCGGCGACGCCCTGGAGAACGACCCCGACCTCGCGAACGGGCCGTTCACGTTCCAGATCACCTGCCGGCTCACCGACGCCACCCGCCCCGACGGCGAGGTTGTCTACAACCAGAGCATCACGCTGCCCGAGGATGACAACGTCGACAACGAGCAGATGGACTACCAGGTCGACGACCTCCCCAGCGGAGCCAGCTGCGTGATCGTGGAGACGGACAACGGTGGGGCCACCGGCCACTCGGTCGACCCCAACCGGGTCACCATCGGCACCGACCCGGCCGAGCCGGTCGAGGTGACCGCCACCAACACGTTCGGAGCCGGCGGGATGGCGGTCACAAAGCAGGTCGACACCGACGCGGTCGATGAGGACGGCAACCCGATCACCTACGACGGCCCCTTCCAGATGCAGGTCACCTGCACCTTCGAGGGCCAAGACGTCTGGGGCGACGGCTTCGAGTCGAGCCCGATGACGCAGAGGATCAACACGGGTGAGACCTGGGTGATCAGTGGGCTTCCGGTCGGTGCCGAGTGCATCACGGCGGAGACCGACGCCGCGGACGCGGTGGAGACCAGCATCTCGCCGCAGGAGCCGATCATCATCGGCGAGGACGAGGAGCCGACCCAGGTCGTCACGGTGACCAACTCCTACGACGTCGGCTCGCTCGAGCTGGTCAAGGAGTCCACCGGTGGCGCGCTGGAGGACAACCCGCAGCTTGCTGACGGGCCGTTCCGGTTCCGGATCACCTGCGACCTCACCGACACCTCGCACCCTGACGGTGAGCAGGTCTACGACAACCAGATCCTGCTGCCGCGCGACGACAACGTCGACAACGACCAGCTCGACTACGTCATCGAGAACCTGCCGACCGGTGCGACGTGCGAGGTGACCGAACCCGGCGACGGCGGGGCCACCAGCCACACGATCGAAGGAAGCCCGGCCACCATCGGCGACGACAACACCGAGCCGGTGACGGTGACCGCGACCAACACCTTCGCCACCGGCGACCTCGCGGTCACCAAGTCGGTCACCACCGACGCGGTCGACCAGGAAGGCGAGCCGATCGCCTACGGCCCGTTCGAGGTCGCGGTCTCCTGCACCTTCAACGGTCGTCCCGTCGTAGCCGACGGCTACGAGGAGAACCCGATGACGGCCACGATCGATGACGGCGAGACGGTCGAGTTCACCGGCCTGCCGACCGGAGCCAGGTGCGCCGTCACCGAGCCGGACTCGGCCGACGCCACCGGGGTGACGATCTCTCCCGACCAGCCTGTGACGGTCGGTGATGGCGACGTGGTCGAGGTCTCGGTCGACAACTCCTACGACGTCGGCTCCCTGCACCTGCGCAAGTTCGTGCCGGAGCAGGTGCGGGACTACCCGATCAGCCAGGGCCCGTTCACCTTCTCGGTGACCTGCATCCTGACCGATGCCTCTCATCCGGACGGCGAGGTCGTCTACGTCGACGACGAGATCGTGCTGCCGGATGAGGACAACGTCGAGAACGACGTGATCGACTACCGGCTCGACAACATCGCCGCGGGAGCGGAATGCACCGTCGAGGAGACCGACGACGGCGCGGCCAACGCGCACCTCGTCACTCCGAAGAAGGTCACCATCTCCGCCGACGAGGAGACCCACGAGCCGGAGACGAAGCGGGCCGTGGTGACCAACTTCTTCGGCGCGGGCAAGCTCACGGTGACCAAGGCGATGGAGGGCGCGGGCGCCGAAACCTACGGTGCCGGTCCGTTCGAGGTCACCGTGACGTGCACCTACACCGACGTCAACGGCGAGCAGAAGCCGCTCAACACCCCTGGCGGTGAGACCCGGGAGTTGTCCGCCGACAACGACTACACGGCGACCTACTACCCGTTGCTGATCGGGTCGAACTGCACCATCGAGGAGACCCAGACCGGCGGTGCCAACAGCTCGGTGATCACCGACGCCGACGGCAACGAGGTCAGCGAGTTCACGGTGAAGCCGGTCCCCAACCGGGAGGACCTCACCGTCGAGCCGCTGGAGTTCGAGGTCACCAACACCTTCGACACCGGCTCTGTGGAGGTGGAGAAGACGGTGAACGGCCCGGGGGACGGACCCTTTGAGGTCGAGCTGGCCTGCACCTATGACGTCGACGGCACCGCCACCGATGTCGACATCCCGGGCGGCGCGATCCGCACCTTGGAGAAGGGGTCGATGACCACGACGTACGAGGACCTCCCCACTGGCGCCGAGTGCACCCTCGAGGAGACCGACGACGGCGGGGCACGGTCCACCACCATCACTCCGAACGACGGTGACCCCACGGTCGGTGTGGTGACGGTTGCGGACGGCGCGCAGGTCACGCTCGAGGTGGTCAACGACTTCCCGCCGGCCTCGGGCGGCGGCGGTGACGACGACGGCCCGGGCACCGGCTCCCTGCCGGACACCGGTTCGGGCCCGTGGCTCGCCGTCGCTGGTCTGCTGGGCCTGGCCCTATTGCTCGCCGGAAGCGTGGTTCTCGCCGCCGGAAGCAGGCGGGGCCGGAAGGAGAGCTGATGCTCGGCGTCAGATCAGCCCGCGCTCGCGCGCAGATCTCACCGCCGCCGACCGCGTGTTGACCCCGAGCTTCTGGTAGATCGAGCGGATATGTGTCTTCACGGTGTTCTCGCTGACCCCTTCGGCCTGCGCGATCTCGGGGATCGTCAGCCGCGAGGGGAGGTCGTGGAGCACGTCGAGCTCGCGTGCGCTCAGCAGCGTGCCGATCACCCCGATGCTGCCGTCCTCCGGGTCGGCGTGGTCGGTGAGCAGAGCCGTGACGAAGTCCTCGGCGGGCCCGAAGCGTGAGCGGTTGCTCGACAGCAGCGGCTCCAGATGCGGCCACAGGTCGATGAACGGCCGGCGGAAGTTGTTGGGGACGGCCCACAAGAGCGCCTTCCTGAGTGCGTCGAACGCGCGGACGTGGCTGCCCAGGGATGACTCCAGCGCCGCGGCCAGCACGTGCGCATGAACGACCGTCGTCGGTACATGGGCCGGCACGACCCGGTCGAGCACCGGCCCGAGCTCGGCCAAGGCGTCGCGCGTCCCGCCGGTGGCGGCAAGGATCTGTGCGTTCAGAAACGTGTACTCGGCGCTGCCCGGCATCTGGTCACGGACACGCGCGGCGGCCTCGGCCGCCCAGTCGACGTGGCCGACGGCGAGGGCCAGCCTGACCTCCTGCGGGGTGGAGAAGCTGATGAGCGCGGGGGAGACATGGTCGGTGGAGTCGAGCTGCCAGATCCGCCGGAACGTCTCGGCCGCTTCGGTGCGGTCGCGCCCGGTCGTGGCCTCGAAGGTCGCCAGTGCGTGCATGCTGCGTACGCCGACCTCGACCTCGACGTTGTTGACGCCCTCCAACGCCCGCAGGCCGAGCTCGGCGAAGCCCTTCTGTGCCAGGGGATCGCCTGTCTGAAAGGCCGTCCAAGCGGCCAGGAGGTAGGAGTAGGCGAGTCTGGGGGAGTCTCGCCATCCGTGCTGCGTGGCGAACGCGATCGCCTGATTGGCCCAGTCGAGCGACACGTTGAAGTCGCACATGGACCCGGTCATCCCGGCCAGCTGCGACATGGTCTCGAGCACCATCTGGTCGAAACGCCGGCTCCGGGCAAGAGCGAGTGCCTGTTCGAGATCGTCGATCGCGCCGGGATAGTCGCCGGTGCGCATCCGCGCGGGCCCGCGATGGGCCAGGAGGATCAGGTTCACGTCTCCGTCCCCGGTCATGGCGATATCGAGGATCGCGCTGTCCTGGAGTGCCGCGACGACGTCGCCCCCGGCGAGCGATCGCTGGACGACGGCAGCGGCGAGCATCGCAGCGTAGGTGGGCTCGGACGGGAGATCCCTGGACAACGCGGCGCTCAGCCAGGCGTCGGCGGCGGCGAAGTCGCTGACGTCCAGCGCCGCCAGCGCGGCGATGATCGCGACTCGCTGGTCGGCGACGAGCGAGTCGTGGGATGCGACGGCCTCCCGTACGACGTCGCCGCGACCCGACAGGACCATGTGGAGCCCATGCGCCCGGAGCTGGTGGTTCAGCAGGTCTCGGTCGCCGCTCCGCAACGCATGTCGAAGCGCGGTAGCGGGTTCGCCGTGGGCGGCGAGCCAGACAGCGGTGGCCCGGTGCTGGCGTGCCGGAGCATCGACGTCACGACGGGCCAGGGCGGCGAGCAGGCAGCTCCGCAGAAGGGCGTGGTAGCGGTACCACGCCGAGTCGCCCGACTGGCTGACGAGCGCGTTCGCCGCACACAGCCGGTCGAGCAGGGCGCCGGCGTCGGGCCTGCCGGAGAGGTGGGCAGCCAGGTCGATGGAGAGGTGGTGGGGCGCGCAGGTCGCGTAGAGGAACTCGACCAGCTCCGGGTCGAGCCGGTGGACGACCTCGGTCAGGACGTACTCGATCACCGCTCGGACGTCGCCGTCGAAGGACGCGACGACCTCTGCGGGGTTGCCGCCACCGATCGTGGCCACGACCACTGCCATCCGCAGCGGGGCGGCCCAGCCCTCGGTCAGACCGACGAGATCGGAGATCGCGTCCGCCGTCATCGACAGGTCGCTGGCCGCGAACAGCTCCAGCGCCTCGCCGTCGGTGAAGGCGAGGTCCTTGCCGCGTACGTCCGAGAGCGACCCGTCGAGCCGCAGCCGGTGCAGGGCGATCGAGGGCTCGGACCGGCACGCCATCACCAGCCCCACCTCGGGCGGCAGCTCGGCGAGAAGGATGTCGAGCCCGCGCAGCACCTCGTCGTCGTGGAGCAGATGTACGTCGTCCAGCACGATCCAGCGCACGCCCGCGACCAGGAGCGACTCGACGACCTTCGTGACGAACCTAGGTTCGGTCCCCTGTGCGGGCGGGGTCAGCCCGTCGAGCTGTTCGGTCCTCCCGGGCAGTCCGGCCAGGACGAGGGCCTCGATGAGCGCCGACCAGAACTCGTACGGGCTGTCGTCCTGCTTGTGCAGCGACAACCACGCCACCGGCTCCCCGCGGGTAGCGGCGCGGGTGGCCCAGTCGGCCACGAGCATGCTCTTCCCGTAACCGGCGGGGGCACAGACCAGAGTCAACCGGCACCGACCGACGGCGTCCTCGACCAACCGGTCCCGGCTGACGAACGTGGGCAGTATCCGCGGAACGCGCAACCTTGTCGGCGCCACGTAGGCGCGAGAACCGGTGTCTATCATCCGCAAACTTTCGCTTTTCCCATTTCGGGGAAGACTCTACGGGCAACGACCATCCAATCAGCGGCATTCCAGTCAAGTAAGGGGGCAAAGGGCCCAGATACCATGAGGGGCATAGGCGTGGCACGGTCGTGGCGATCACCCTTATCGGGCGATACAGCCGGGCCGGGCGGTCTGGACCATGGGTGCTGTGAGCCCCAGGACACAGAGCCCGGAAAACACGGCCACGAGCTGGCCACTGCAGTTCAGAGTCCTGGCGGTCCTGCTGGGATCCGCGGCGGTGGTGATCCTCGTGGCCGGGTTGAAGGCAGCCAGCGGCATCATCGGACCGCTGTTCCTCGCGATGGTGCTGACCATCGTCGTCCACCCGGCCCGGAACTGGCTGGCCAAGCGCCTCCCGGCCGGCGTCGCCACCGCTCTGTCCATCATCGCGGTCGTCGTCGGGATCGTCGGTCTCGGAGTGTGTGTCCTGCTCGCGGTGGCTCGCTTCGCCACCTTGCTCGGCACCTACGGGGATGTCGCCGCGGAGCGTGTCGATGATCTGACCGACTGGCTCTCCAAGGTCGGCATCGGCACGGACGAGGTGCTCAAGATCATCGAGTCGTTCGACCTCTCGAACCTGCTCTCCCTGGTCTCGGGTGCGCTCAACGGCATGTTCGGGCTGCTGTCCACGATGGTCTTCATCATCGCTCTGTGCCTGTTCATGGCCATCGACGCGACGGCGCTGCCACGCCAGCTGGACTCGATCAGCCGCCGGCGCCCGGGTCTCGTCGGTGCCCTGTCATCGTTCTCGGTCGGAACCCGTCGCTACCTGCTGGTCTCCACGGTGTTCGGACTGATCGTGGCTGCCCTCGACACGCTGGCGCTCTACCTGCTCGGTGTCCCGGCGCCGTTGGTGTGGGGCCTGCTCGCGTTCCTGACCAACTACATCCCGAACATCGGCTTCGTGATCGGGCTGATCCCGCCGGCGGTTCTCGCGCTGCTCGACGGCGACCTCTCGCTGATGCTCGCGGTCATCGCCGTCTACTGCCTCTTGAACGTGGTGATCCAGTCGGTGATCCAGCCGAAGGTCGTCGGTGAGGCGGTGGGCCTCTCGGTGACGCTGACGTTCCTGTCACTGATCTTCTGGTCGTGGATCATGGGCCCGATCGGTGCCGTGATGGCGGTCCCGTTCACCCTGTTCGTACGCGCGGTCTTCGTGGAGTCGGACCCGGCGAAGCGCTGGCTGATGCCGCTCATCGCGGGAAGCGCTCCGGTGGAGCTACTCGGGGATGGTGACGATCTCGATGACGTCGACCCCCAAAGAGCTGAGTAGGTCCAGCACACCCTGCAGCTCCTTGGCGTCGGCGAGGTCACCGACCAGAGTGGTGGTCGCCCGCTGCGTGGCCCGGGTCAGGTGGGGGAAGGTCTCGATGACGTCGTCCGACACCGATGAGCCCACCCGGATGAGGATCCGGGTCATGAGCGCATCACGTCGATCATGTGTTCGTTCATGGTTGGCTCCAGCCAGTGGCCTGGACGATGGTCTGACCAAGGTAAGCGGCCGGGTGCCCGGAGCGGTCACCGGAAACGGGCGAGGGTGAGTCGTCGTGCCCCGGGGAACACTGCTCACGTGAACGTGGCTGACCTGCGGGACCGGGTGGACGCCTTCATCGCCCACGTCCCTCTGCTGCGGAAGCTGGCCACGGAGACCATTCGGATCGAGTTCATCGACCGGTGCATGCTGATCGCCGCCCAGGCGCTCCTGGCCATGGTGCCCATGCTGGTCGTGCTGGCGGCCTTCCTGCCCCACCTCACCGGGAACGCCCTGGAGCAGGTCTCGCAGGTCACCGGAGTCGGTGACGAGGCCGTACGCCAGGTGTCGGGGGAGGTCGACCTGGACCAGGTGCGCTCCGAGACCGGTGCGTTGGGCCTGGCGATCACGATCGTGTCGGCGACGTCCTTCGGCCGTGCCGTGCAGCGGATGCTCGAGCGGGTCTGGGAGCAGGAGCACGTCGGAGGCCTGCGCGGAGCCCGCCGCTGTCTGCTCTGGGTCGTCGCCTGGCTGGCCTGCCTCGGGGTGGTCAACACGGTCGTCAGCCTGCTCACCGATCCGGGGGACCTGCTCCGTACGTTGCTCCAGATCCTGGGAGCGTGCCTGGTCTGGTGGGGGAGCAGCTGGGTGCTGCTGTTCGGACGCACCCGTGGATGGCTGCTGCTCCCGGGTGCGGTGCTGACCGGCGTCGTGCAGGTCCTCTACAGCCGAGGCTCGGCGTGGCTGATGCCTGCCTACGTCGAGTCGAACGCCGAGCAGTTCGGCATGCTCGGTGTGATCCTCGCGCTCTCGACCTGGCTGATCGGCTTCGGCGGCATCGTCGTCGGCGGGGCGTTGCTCGGCCGGCTGCTCGTCGAGGACCCGGTCATCGCCTGGTTCGTGCAACGGGTGCGTACGTTTCTCACCCGGGAAAGGTGAGGCCGGCCGACGCCGGTCCGCGCTGAAGTCGGTCCATGGGCGAAGCAATAGGCGAGTCTCTGCCGATCGCCGTGGGTGTGCTCGTCAGCCCCATGCCGATCGTCGCACTGGTCCTCATGCTGGTCAGCCGCCGGGCCGGCTCCAACGGGGCGGCCTTCGTCGCCGGGTGGCTGTCGGGCATCTTCGTGCTCGGCACGCTCGTCGCGCTGCTCGTCGGTGCGGCCGGATCGGGCGACGCGGACACCCCGACGTGGGCGGCACTGCTGAAGATCGTGCTCGGAGCTCTGCTCCTCCTGCTCGCCGTACGCAGCTGGCGGGGCAGGCCGGCGGAGGGGGAGCCCGCGCCGACGCCGTCGTGGATGGCGGCGCTGGACGAGTTCAACGCGTTCAAGGCGTTCGGCACGGGCGTACTCCTGGGATCGGTCAACCCCAAGAACCTGCTGCTCGTGGTCTCGGGGGCCAGCACGATCGCGACGGCGACAGCGGTGACCGGCGAGCGGATCGTGGCGATGGCCGTCTTCACCCTCGTCGCCAGCCTGGGCGTGCTGGTGCCGTTCGGCATCTACCTGCTGGCCGGTGAGCGCGCGGCCAGGCTGCTGGAGGGCATCAAGGCCTGGATGATCGCCCACAACGCCGCCATCATGACGGTCCTCCTCGTCGTGCTCGGGGTCAAGATGATCGGCGACGGGGTGGGTTCGCTCTGATGGACGGGGCGACCTGGGTCGCGAGCCTCCTCAGCGCAGCTCTTGTCATCGCCCACATCACCATCTGTGTGGTGGCTCTGGGCGTCATCCCCGGCGGCCGGAAGCCGTCCACGGGCCTGGCCTGGCTGTTCCTCATCCTGGCGCTGCCGGCGTTCGGTCTGCTCGCGTTCCTGCTCTTCGGGAGCACCAGCGTCGGCCGCAAGCGCCGGGCCTGGCAGCGGCAGGTCAACGAGCTGGTCAGCGCGGAGATCAGATACGACCCGGCGGCACAGACCGCTCCGGCGGGCCCCTCCGGCGGCGCAGTGCGGCTCAACGAGCGCCTGGGGTCCCTGCCGTTGACCGGGGACAACCGGATCGAGGTCCATCCTGACTATGCGCGGACGTTCGCGGCCATGACCGAGGTCGTACGCGGTGCCCGGTGGTTCGTGCACGTCGAGTTCTACATCTCGGCCTGGGACGATTCCACCAGCGACTTCTTCGACGCACTCGTCGCCGCGGTCGCCCGCGGGGTGGAGGTGCGCTTCCTCTTCGACCACCTCGGCTCGCGCGGCATCCCCGGCCACCAGGACATGCTGTCGCGGCTCGAGGGTTCCGGCATCAAGTGGGCGCCGATGCTGCCGGTCCGGCCGCTGCGCGGTGAGCTCCGCCGTCCGGACCTGCGCAACCATCGCAAGATCCTCGTCGTCGACGGCGTGGTGGCGTTCGCGGGCTCGCAGAACCTCATCGAGCCCGGCTACAACAAGCCGAAGAACCACAAGGCTGGGCGCGAGTGGGTCGATCTGATGATCCGGATCGAGGGGCCGGCGGTGCGGGACCTGGCAGTCGTCTTCGCGACCGACTGGTACGCCGAGACCGCCGAGAGCATCCGCGACATGCTCGTCCCACGTGCGCCTGTGGAGGTGGAGCAGACGGAACGAGCCGCCGAGAAGGTGGCATGCCAGGTCGTGCCGAGCGGTCCCGGTTTCGTGACCGAGAACAACCTGCGCCTGTTCAACACGCTGATCTACGGCGCGCAGTCGCGGATCTGCCTGGTCAGCCCCTACTTCGTTCCGGACGAGTCGCTCCTCTACGCCGTCACGACCGCCGCCCAGCGCGGTGTCGAGGTCGAGCTGTTCGTGAACGAGGGCGCCGACCAGTTCATGGTCTTCCACGCTCAGCGCTCCTACTACGCCGACCTCCTCGACGCCGGTGTCCGGATCCGGCTCTACCCGGCGCCGTACGTCCTCCACACCAAGTTCTTCACGGTCGACGACACGATCGCCGTCGTCGGCTCCTCGAACATGGACTACCGCTCCTTCGCGCTCAACTACGAGGTCATCGTGCTGCTCGAGAGCGAACAGGTGGTCGACGACCTGCAGAGCGTGCTCGACGACTACCGGGAGCGGTCGAGCACGCTCAGCGCCGAGGAGTGGTCGCGACGCGGGCGCGGGGCCGCGTACGTCGACAACGTCATGCGCCTGACGGCGGCTCTTCAGTAGCTGCCTTGTCGGCGGCCGCCGCGAGGGCGGCCTCCACGGTCGGGTAGACCGACGGCGGTCCTTCCTCGGCGGCCTCGGTCAGGACATCGCGCACCTGGCCCACGTCGCCGGCGAGCGTCAGGTCGGCGCCGAGACGCTGTAGATCGGCACGCAGCTGGGTCAGCATCTCGGTGGCGGTGACGTCGATCGACGGTGTGGCCCGGCCGTCCAGCACGACGAGTCGAAGGTCCGGCACGCCCGTGGCGAGGTCGCGGACCCGCTCGCGTACGAAGTCGGCGTTGACGAACAGCAGGGGCGCCTCGACCCTGACCACCAGGAAGCCCGGGACCCCCGCGTACGCCGGGTTGCGGATCTGGTCCACCCACAGGCCTCGGTGCGGCGAGGTGCCGCCGTTCTCGGGACCGTCGACGGGCGCCAGCGGCGCGATGTGCGGCCGCGAGGTCCGCGCGATGAGCAGAACGACGGAGGCGATGATGCCGATCACGAGACCGGGCAGGGTGTCGAAGACGAGCACGCCGACCAGCGCCGCGACGGCGCCCACGAAGTCGGCGCGCGCGGTGAGCTGGTAGACCTTGGTGAGCCGTCCGGTCCGGATCCGCCACAGCCGGCGCAGCGCGGCGATGTCGACGAGCTCGATCACCGCGGCGATCACGATCGCCGCGAGGGTAGCCTCGGGAAGGTCGGCGAAGAGCTTGGTCATGAACAGCAGCGTGAGCAGCGTGAGGACGGCGGCGGTCACTGCCGAGAGCTGCGACCTCGCCCCGGCCGAGCCGTTGACGGCGGTCTTGGACAGCGAGCCGTTGACCACCATGCCGCTGGCCAGGCCGGCGCCGAGGTTGGAGACGCCCAGACCGAGCAGCTCGCGGTTCGGGTCGATGTCGTAGCCGCTCTTGGCGGCGTACGTCTTCGCAGCGCCCAGGCCCTCCGCGAACCCGACGAGCATCACGCCGACGGCCGCCGCGAGGAGGTCGCGGAACTCGGGAGCCGACACATCCGGGAAGCCGATCGCGGGCAGGCCGGCGTCGATGTGGCCGACGATGGCGAGCCCGTGCTCGTCGAGGCCGAGCAGTGCGGTGAGCCCGATGCAGACCAGCGCGACGATGAGGGAGGCGGGAAGGAGCGGCACCATCCGCCGCAGGACGAGCAGGACAGCGAGGCTGCCCGCCCCGATGGCGATGGTCAAGGCGTCGACGTCACCGAGGTGGAGCAGCAGGTCCCAGGCCTTCTCGAAGAAGTTGCCCGAGCCCTTCTCTACACCCACCAGCGCCGGTAGCTGCCCGATGATGATCGTCAGTGCAAGCCCGATGATGAAGCCTCGCAGGACCGGCTCGCTGATGAAGGCGGCCAGGAAACCCAGGCGCATCAGGCCGGCGATGAGCGCGACGATCCCAGTCGCGATGGCCAGCCCGACGGTGAGCGCGACGACGTCGGCCCCACCGGACGCGAAGTCCGCCACGATCCCGGCCGAGAGGGCCGCGGTCGCCGACATCGGTGCGACGATCAGGTGCCGCGAGGAGCCGAGCAGGCAGTAGAGCACCAGAGCGGGCACGGCCGCGTACAGGCCCACGACCGGCGGCACGCCGGCGATGGTGGCGTACGCCAACGACTCCGGTACGAGCACGGCCCAGACCGTGAGCCCGGCGAGGACGTCGGACCTGATCCAGGACGGCGAGTAGCCGCTGAACGACGGAGCGATGAGTCTGGCCACGATCGGTGAGGTTGCTACGCCGGGCCCGTTCCGGGATCGCCCGGAAGGGGTGAGCCTGGGGTCACCCCGCCGGTGGAGGATGCGTTGACGGCGTGGGCCCGACGTCCGTACGCCTTCCTCCTGCCTGGATTGGAGCGCCGGTGGCCAAGGGCGATATGGAACCTGACCCGGACGGTCGTACGTCGCTGCAGCGGCTCTACACGGGGCCGCTGCGTCGCGCCCAGGCACGTGCGCAACGAGTGCTGCGGAGAGAGGTCCGTGAGATCACCCCGCAGAAGCGCCACTGGCGCCGCGACCTCGTCGCCGGGCTGCCAGGGGCCATCGCCAGCGTGCCCGACGGGATGGCGTCGAGCGTGCTCGCCGGGGTCAACCCGACCCACGGGCTCTACGCCTCCTTCGCCGGTCCCATCGCGGGCGGTCTGACCTCCTCGACCCGGATGATGGTGGTCACGACCACCAGCGCCTCGGCGCTGGCCGCCGGCTCGGTCCTGGCCGGTCACGACGCCGACGACCGGTCGGCGGCGATGCTGCTGCTGACGATCGTCGCGGGCGCGGTGATGCTCCTGGCCGCACTGTTGAGGCTCAGTCGCTACATCAGGTTCGTGTCCTACTCGGTGATGCTCGGCTTCCTCACCGGGGTCTCGGTCAACATCGTGCTCGGCCAGCTCCCGGACATCGCCGGCGTGGACGCCGAGGGGCCCTTCGCCGCGGCCAAGGCGTGGGACCTCCTGACCCGGCTCGACGAGAGCAGTCTGCCCACCGTCGCGACCGGGCTGGGGGCGCTGCTCCTGCTGCTGGTGCTGGCTCCGACCCGGCTGGCGGTGGCCTCGTCGCTGGTCGCGCTCGTCCTGCCGACCCTCGCCGTCCTGGTGACCGGGGCCGACGTCGTCAGGGTCAAGGACTCCGGCAAGATCCCGCAGGGCCTGCCCGTCCCGCAGCTGCCCGACCTGAGCCTGCTCGACATGGACATGGTGACCGGTGGGATCGCCATCGCTGCGCTCGTCCTCATCCAGGGAGCAGGAGTGGCCGAGGCCGTCCCGAACCTCGACGGCAGCAGATCCTCGATGCGCCGCGACTTCACCGCTCAGGGTCTCGCCAACGTCGCCTCGGGGTTCTTCGGCGGCCAGCCGGTCGGCGGGTCCGTGGGACAGACGGCCCTCAACGCGACGGCCGGCGCCGTCTCCCGCTGGGGCGCGATCTGGGCGGGCATCTGGATGGTGGTGATCCTCGTGCTGCTCTCCGGCGTCGTCGGCGAGGTCGCGATGCCGACCCTCGCCGCTGTGCTCATCTACGCCGGCGCCGCGTCCATCCACCCCCGCGAGGTGGTGGCCGTCGCGCGGACCGGTGTCATCCCCGCCGTCGCGATGACGGCGACCTTCGTCGCGGTCCTCCTGCTGCCGGTCGCGCAGGCGGTCGGCATCGGCGTGATCGCCTCGCTCCTGCTGCAGCTGCGACAGGACTCCCTGGACCTCAGGCTCGTGCGCATCGAGCGGGACGAGGAGGGGCGCTTCATCGAGAGCCCGGTGCCGCGGACGCTGAGGCGTGGCGAGCTCGTCGTGCTCGAGGCTTACGGCTCGCTGTTCTATGCCGGGGCGAGGACGCTGCAGCGTCGGCTGCCGCTCCCGCCCGAAGGGCCGGAGCCGAACCGGGGCGAGGAGGCGGGCACCGCGGTGGTGCTGCGGCTGCGAGGGCGTACGACCCTGGGCGCCACGTTCTTGAAGGTCGTGGGGGACTACGCCCGGGACCTGGACGGAGCGGGCGCGCGTCTGTATCTGTCCGGGGTCGACCCCGACCTCGTCGAGCGCTGGTCGGCGGACGGCACGCTCCAACGGCTCAGCGGGGTCCACATCGAGCCGGCCACCCAGATCCTGGGGGAGTCCACGCACGCTGCGGTGGTCGCGTCGCAGGAGCCACCCGCCGACCGGCCGGAATGAACCGGCCCAAGTCACCCGATGCGGGTGATCAGCACGGGCGCGACGCGTCCTAGCGTCGGAAGCGTCCTGCCGTCCGGCAGGCGCGCGATACGTGGGAGGCACGATGGAACGCGGCCCGGTCGAGATCCTGTTTCTTTCGATGGCGGAGGATGTCGAGCTCGGCGACCTCGCGGCGGTGCTTCGGCAACCCGTCGAGAGCGGAGTGATCCGGATCATCGACTGCGTACTGATGGCCAAGGACACCGGCGGCAGCTTCCGGGCCCTCGACCTGGAAGAGGCGGAGGGTCTGCCTGCGGAGCTGTCGGGGCTTCAGATCGACGCCAACGACCTGCTGAGCGACGCCGACATCGAAACGTTCGCCACCGCCCTGGAGCCCGGCCAGGCCGGCCTCGCGGTCGTCTACGAGCAGGTCTGGGCGCGGGAGGCCGTCGGACGCATCCGGGGCGTCGGTGCCGAGGTCGAGCTGTTCTTGCGGGTGCCACCCGAGGACGTCGACGTCGCCTTCGCATCCGCCGCCCGCTAGAGAGGAGACACGTCATGTTGCGCAGACGCATCGGCCGGCCCGGTCTCATCGGTGCCGCCGCACGTACGGCCGTCATCGCCGGCACAGCCACCGCCACCTCGAACGCCATCAACCGCCGGCAGGCGGCCAAGGCCCAGGAACAGGCCGAGGCACAGGCGTACGAGCAACAGCAGTACGCAGCGGCCCAGCCACCTCCGCCGGCGCCCGCTCCGGCGGCACCGGCGGCACCGGCGCAGAGCGACCTGATCGGGCAGCTGAAGCAACTTGGGGAGCTGCACGACCAAGGGGTGCTCAGCGACGAGGAGTTCGCAGCCGCCAAGCAGCAGCTGCTCGGCTGACGGACACCGGGAGCGGGGGAGGACATGTCGACAGGAACTCTTGCCGTGTGGAGCTTCGACACTCCTGAGGGCGCCGAGGAGACCATGCATGCGCTCGAGGAGCTGGCTCGTGAGGGCGTCATCGACGTCCACGACGCCGCGGCGCTCTCCTGGCCGTCGAGCGGCACGAAGCTGAGGACGACCGAGCTGCATCCAGCCTCGGGCGCGGCCGGGGGAGCGTTGGGCGGGTCCTTCTGGGGTCTCTTGCTCGGCTTCATCTTCTTCGTGCCGCTGCTCGGCGCCGCCCTGGGCACCGCCACCGGGCTGGTCTCGGACGCGCTGAGCGCCGTCGGGATCGACGACGGCTTCATCAACAGGGTCCGGGACCGGGTCACCCCGGGGACCTCGGCCCTGTTCGTGCTGGCCACGGACAGCGTCGTCGACTCGGTCAGGGACGCGATCGGAGGGCGACTGCCGTCCGACCCGATCTTCACCGACCTGACCGACGGCCAGGAAGCAGCGCTGCATGACGTCTTCGGTGCCGGAGGATCGCCCGTTGCGGGTGAGCCCGCCGGGGCCGAAGCGGCCTAACTTCTGGTGCACTGAAGCGGGTCGACGAGAAAACCGCTCACGACTACAGGGAGTACCCCATCATGAGCACCACCACACCACAAGGCGGAGGCTACGACTCTCCGGTCAAGACCGCCTTCGCCTTCTCCGGCGCGATCTTCGCAGGCACCATCCTCACGACGGTCGGCATCTTCCAGATCCTCACCGGCATCGCTGCCGTGGCCGAGGACAAGGTCTACGTCAAAGGCATCGACTACGTCTACCAGTTCGACCTCACCGCCTGGGGCTGGATCCACATCGTCCTGGGCGCGATCGCGATAGCCGTCGGCGTCGGCTTGCTCCTCGGACAGACATGGGCCCGTATCGCCGGCATCGTGATCGCGGTCATCGGCTCGATCTCCGCCTTCGCCTTCATGCCCTACTACCCGTTCTGGGCGCTCGCGATGCTGGCGCTCTACATCTTCGTCATCTGGTCGCTCGCGCAGCTGATGTCGAGTCGTGCCGAGCTCTGAGATGGCCAGCTCCGACATCCCGGGCCCCGACGTCTCCGGCTCGGAGCCTCCGGGCCCCGACGTACGGAGCTCGGGTGCCGGCCAGGATCCGTACGAGGCCACACCGACCCAGGAGCGTCCGGTGGGCTCCGGCTCCGTGTTCGAGGGCCTCGGGGACTACTGGGGCGTGGTCCTGGCCTACGGGCTGGTCTCCACGGCACTCGGCGTCATCCTGGCGGTCTGGCCGAAGCAGACGATCGTCGTCGTTGCGGTGATCGTCGCGATCCAGATCATCGTGTCGGGAGTGTTCCGGCTCATCGCCGCGGTGGCCGGCAGGTCCATGGACGGCGGTCTGCGAGCGGTCGTCGGCTTCTCGGGGGCGCTGGCGATCGTCGTCGGCCTGCTCTTCCTGCGGGACCCGGTCCAGACGCTGCTCATCGTCACCATCCTGCTCGGGGTCTGGTGGGTCATCGGAGGCGTCGTCGACATCATCGGCGCCATCCTCCGGCCGGCCCCTGGGCGGCGCGTGTGGGACATCACCGCCGGTGTCATCACGGTCCTCGCCGGCGCCGTGCTCCTCATCAACCCGGAGCTGTCGCTGGGCGCGCTCCTGCTGGTCTCCTGCATCTGGCTGATCGCCGTCGGCATCATCGCCATCGTGATGGCCTTCCGCCTCCGTTCCGAGGCCAAGAGCTGAGATTCAGCACGAGCGAGGTCCGGGACCTCGCGAACACGGCAGTCCGGCCGAGAGCGAGCTCGATCGCCTCGGCCGGCTCCGTGTCGAAGTCGCCGCGTAAGCCGGCGCAAGCCTCAGATGAGGTTCAGGCTCCGCGCCACGGCCAGCGCCTCGCTGCGCCGTGAGGCCCCGAGCTTGGCGTAAAGGCTGCTGACGTGGGTCTTCACCGTGTTCTCGGAGACGAAGAGCGCGGCGCTGATGTCGGCGTACGTCGATCCGCGGGCGAGCTCACGAAGGACGTCCCGTTCCCGGGCGCTCAGGCCGGGGAGCGGCCCGGCCGACTCGTCGACCGCTTCGGCCGGTCGGGGAGTGCCCTGGTCGAAGTAGGTCGTCAGGCTGGGCATGTCGGCGATGCCGGCCGAGATCCGGCCGACCCAGCGATGCGGCCGGAGCGCAGGGAACCGCCCGAGCATGGTCTGTACAGGCGTCCCCTGCCGGGTCCAGCCGAGGAACGGGATCGCGTTCTGGCGCACCTCGGTCTCGATCGCGACCTGCTGGAGATGTTCGGCCGCCGCGTCGGCGTCCCCCAGCTCGTGGAGCAGCTCCGCGCGCCCGACGAGCGCGATCCCCCGGGTCATCGGCTGGGACCAGGTCGCGTGCTGCGCCGCGACGTCGAACTGGTCCGCGGCGAGGCGCCGGTTTCCGTCGAGGTCCGCGCGCAGCGCCCTGGCCAGGGCCGCCTCGCCGGTCATCCCGTGCTCGGTGAGCTCGTCCTCGACGGACTTCAGCGAACGTCGGTCGGTCGCCAGCGCGGCCAGCTCGGCCAGGTTGATCAGCAGAGTGACCTGCAGGTGGTCCGGTAGCTGGAAGGCCCCGGGCAGGTCCAACGGCTCGCCGAGGATCTGGCGGGCGCGCACGACCGAGTGACTCGACAGGGTGATGTGTGCTTCCCGGAGCCTCATCCAGAACCGGGTGCACAGGTCTGCCGGATGAAGCTTGCCGTCCGCGACGGGCGCCAGCTCGAGCCAGGGGAGCCGTGCGGTGCGCGCCAGGGCCGCTGCCAGCGCCGTCCGGGTGCGGGTGAAGTTGCTACGGGCGCCGTGCGGCCGACCGTGGTCGGCCCGCTCCAGCAGGGTGGCGGCCTCTTCGGCGATCTCCCCGCAGGCGGCCTCGCGACCCAGCATGTACTCGGTCATCGCCAGGTGGCTGGAGGCGTCGGCCCCGACCGCCGGCATGTCCCAGGTGCGGGCGAGCCCGATCGCCGAGGTGAGGCTCTGCTCGGCCTCCAGCAGCTGACCGAGCCAGCTCTGGGTGACGCCGAGCTCGATGAGCAGCTGCGGCAGGATGTCGGCCTCGCCGCCGGCGCCGTGCGTGCCCCGGACCACCTCCGCCGCCCGGTCGGCCGCGGCGCGCAGGGGCTCGAGGCCGAGTCGTGCCCGCATCAGCCCGATGCAGGCGAGCTCCTCCTCCGACATCGTCGCCGACTCCGCCACACACCTGTCGAGCCAGTGCTCGGCCTCGGGTACGTCGCCGTCGAGCCAGGCCTCGACCGCGAGCGCGAACCAGGCCCTCGGGGTCGTCTCGACGTGCTCGGCGAGGTTGCGTGCGAAGGTGCGGAGGCGGTCGCCGTCGCCCCGTATCGCCGTCCTGACTCCGTCGTCGGCGAGCACGACCGCCATCTCCTCGTAGGCACCGACGGCCTCGAGGCGGCGCAGTGCGCCCTGCGCCTCGCCGCGCGTGCGGTCGATCCGGACGGCACGCACCACCGTCGATCGCGCCCTGGCGACGTCGACGCCGCCGGCGACCAGCCGGCGGCGTACGACCTCGGCGAGCAGCGGATGGATCCGGTAGGCCTCCTCACCCCCGGCGTCGGGGACGAGCGGGACCGCCCGGGTCACCAGCAGCCCGGTGCTCTCCATCTCGGTCAGCGTCTCTCCGGCGCTCGGGTTCTGGGAGAGGTGTGCGGCGGTCCTGGCGGTCACCAGCGTCTCGGCGGACGTGCACAGCAGCAGATGCCGCGCGCGTGCGGACAGCGACGCGAACACCTCGCTCGCCACCCGGTCACCGAGACCGATGGTGCCGTCCTCGAAGGCTGTCTCGCCCGCCCTGCCCGGAGGGCTCACATGGGCCGACCGGGCCGCGAGCACGACCGCTGCGCACCAGCCGCGGGCCTGCTGGACGATGGCGTCGATGACAGGCCTGGAATGGGTGCGGGCGTGCTCGACGATGAGCGCCTCGGCCTCGGCATCGCTCAGCTGCAGAACGTTGCCTCGCACGACCGAGAAGTTGCCGAGCAGCTCGGGCACGAGCCTGGTGAAGGGCAGGTCCCAACGGCTGATCATCACCAGCCGCATCGAGTCGGGGTCGTTGTTGAGCCGCTCGTTGAGCATCCGGTGCGTGGCGGCGCGAAGCAGGTGCGCGTCGTCGATGACGATGCGAGGGGGCGTGCCCTCAGCAGCCTCGTCGAGCATCGCGGAGAGCTGGTCGGGAGTCATCGTGCCGTCGGCGTCCACCCAGCGCTGGGCGCGGGGAGCTCCGTCGTCGGTCTGCTGCCGCAGCCATCCGGCGACCCCCAGGGTCTTGCCGGCGCCGGCGGGTGCGATCAGCAGGGTGATCGCGGCATCGGCAGAGCGGTCGAGGTCGGCCCACAGTGAGCGGCGTGGCACGTAGACCCTCGGGAGGCGGGGCCAGGGGGCGCTGGCCGCGGCGTCCCCGTCCCTGGCCGCGGGTATCACCGCCGCCTCACGGCGCGACATCGGTGCGGGTCCTGCTGTCGTCGGGTCTGTAGCGGGCGCCGGCCTGCTGCGCTGCACAACCTCTCCCCTCGGTCAGAGCTCAGATACCACGTCGGCGTCGTGTGCTCGTTGGGGGAGAGTGCTGATGAGCGTCACAGCGCCGTAGATGATCGGCATACCCGTCCGGTCATCCTGCGATGCTACTCAAAGTAAACGGCAAAAAATAGAGAAGGATCACCTATTTCAGGTGACCGGGTTCAGATCATCTTCGGAAACGTCATGAGGACGACCGCCAGAATCACGAAACCCACTCCGCCGACACAGAGCAGGGCCCACTGAGCGCGGCGGCGGCGCATGCGCTCGGAGAGGGCCGCGAAGAAGAGCACGCAGGCGAACCCGATGGTCAGGACCGTGTAGTTGTCGCCGCGCTGGTTGTTGCGGAGCGCCTGGTCGAACTTGCGGTCGGCGGTGTCGTCCGCGGCCCTGGCCTGAACGGACTCGGGGATGACGTACTCCTCCATGTCGAACGGCGTGGCGGGGGCGTCGGGGTCCTTGAGCGGCCGGGCGTCGAGCCACGCCGGGAAGACCGTGGCCAGCGGCTCCGGGAAGCGCGCCTGGAGAAACTCCGTGAGCTCGGTGTCACCGCTCTGGTAGGCCTGGAGCCACTGCGTGAACAGGGAGACCTGGACCGACAGCTTGCGGTTGGCCGTGGCCTCCATCCGGGCGGCCTCGATCCGGTTCGTCGAGGCCTGGGAGAAGGAGATAGACATGGCGCCGCTCCACTTGCTGGCCTGGAAGCCGGTCCAGGCGGTCAGGATCGCCGTCACGGACAGCAACAGGATCGCGATCAGCTCGCGCCAGTCCGTACGCGAGTGCTCAGGAGCCACAGTGGTCGTCACGATCCCATGGTGCGTACGCCGGGGGGTGTCGGTGATCGCCGGAAAGGGGTGAACGAGCCGATCCGTGCGAACAGCTCGGTCTAGAGGGCCATCTGGTCCGGCGGCCAGTCGCCCTCGTGCGCGTCGCGGTAGGTGCGCCCGGTCGACGGCCACCCTCGGTCGCCGGCCTCCTCGGTGTCCTGCGCCACCCAGGCGACGGCATCGTCGTAGGCTTCGCGGGTCGCCTCCCAGATCACCGCGGTGCCCTGGTAGACGGAACCTGCCGAGCCGAGCGTGTCGTCGATCTGCAGCTGGCGCACCAGCCGCTCGTTGTCGGTGACGATCACCAGCCTGCTGCCGAGGTCGGCGAGCCCGGCGGCGTACGTCCCGAGCACCTCGAGCAGGGTGGCACCGGCATCGTCGGCGCCACGCAGCCGCAGGATCACCACGGACCTGCGCGAGGCCGGTGTCAGGTCCGGCATCTGCGAACGCAGCGAGCTGGCGGTGGCGAAGAAGATCGGCCCGTACGGCTGGAGCACCACGACCTCGCGCTCGCCGAGGCTCCCCGGCGGGTTGGTCTCGATGACCCGGTTGTCCGCGCCCATCACCAGCCGGCGCGTCACCAGCCGTGAGGACTGGCCGATCACGAAGAGGAGCACCGAGAGCCCGACACCGACCAGCACGGCGTACTGCAACGGCATCAGCAAGGTGAGCACCAGCGTCGTCAGCATCACCGTCAGCGGCACCGGCCCGGTCTTGCCGACCGCGATCAGCTTGGCCGGCTTGACGGTGCTGACGCCGACCACGATCAGCAGTCCGGCGAGCGCCGGCATGGCGACGAGCTCGACGACGCCGGCGAAGAGAACGATGACGGCGGCCATGACGGCTGCCGCGACGAGGAGCGCGAACCGGTTCCGGGCGCCGGCGCCGACGACCAGCGAGGTGGCCGACATCGACCCGCCCACCGGTACGCCGCGGAAGAGGCCGGAGGCGATGTTGCCCGCTCCCTGCCCGATGAAGTCGCGCGAGGGGCTGGTGGTGCCGTCCGGGTTCGGGAAGCCCGCCGAGACCCCGGCGCCCTGGACCATCCCGACGAACGCGAGCGCTGCGGCAGGGAGGAGGAGGTCGAGCGTGGCCGACAGGTCGGGGAACACCGGAAGAGGCAGCGAGCCGGGGACCTCGGCGACGTCGGCGACCAGCGCCACGGTGTCGCTTCCCAGCGCGTTGAGCACGGCGGCCAGCGCGGAGCCCACGGCGACGGCCACCACCAGCCCGGTGGCGCCCAGGCGGGTTCGCTGCAGGACGAGGATGCCCGCGATAGTGGTCAGGCCGACGACCAGGGATGCGAGGTCGACCCCGCGAAGGTGCAGGAGCAGGTCCAGCGCCGCGGTGACGCGGTTGCTTCCCTGGGAGTCGTAGCCGGTGAGGTTGTCGAGCTGTCCGAGCACGATGCTGATCCCGACCGCGGAGATGAACCCCGTCATCACCGACTTGGACACGAACCGCAGCAGCCGGCCCAGGCGGAGGGCACCGGCGACGATCATGACGACGCCGGTGAGGATCGAGAGGGTGGCGAGTGCCCGCACCGGGTCGTCGTACGCGTCGAGGTCCACGTCGGCGACGATGATCGCCATCGCCCCCGTGCCCTGGATCGCCATCGCGGCGGTCCCGGTGAACAGCGCCCCGCCGGCGAGCCCGAACAGGTAGCCGTAGAGCCCCGCGACCGGGTTCACCCCGGCGAGCAGTCCGCTGGCGAGCCCGTCCGGGACCGACTCGATGCCGAGCACAGCTCCGGCAGCGGCATCGCGTCGTGCCGTACGCCGATCGAAGAGATGGCGAGGCAGAGTCACCCGCTCGCGCAGCCAGGTCAGCACCGCACCATCGCATCGCTGCCGCCGCGGGGCCGCCTCACCTGACTCGGGTGAGGCACCCGTGTCGTTCCCGCCACTGAGCGGAGTCGGCTATCACCCGTTGCGGGTGAAGGGAACTCCTGCCCGAACCCCAACCATGGGTCCATGCTGCTGAGCCGACCTCGGGTGCTGGCCAGCATTCTCTGCCTCATCCCGAATGAAGGAGAACTACTCACATGAGCTTCTGGGACATCATCTGGTTCATCATCGTGTCCTTCGCCTTCGTGGCTTACCTGATGATCCTGTTCAACATCGTCACCGACCTCTTCCGGGACAAGTCGGTCTCCGGGTGGATCAAGGCCGTCTGGATGATCGGTCTGGTCTTCCTGCCGTTCCTCATCGCCGTGATCTACCTGATCGTCCGGGGTAAGGGGATGGCGGAGCGTCAGGGCCAGGCGTACCAAGACGTCCGGGCGGCACAGGACGACTACATCCGCTCGGTCGCCGGCTCATCTCCCGCGGAGGAGATCGCCAAGGCCCAGCAGCTGCTCGATGCCGGGACGATCACACCGGAGGAGTTCGCCGCCCTCAAGGCGAAGGCCATGGCCACCTGACCGACATCTGCTGCGCAGTCGTCCGGCCGGGGTGATGCCCCGGCCGTGTCGGCGTGGAAACGTGACATTCCATGTCCACAAGTACCCAGCCACCGGGACTGCTCTCCGCCGAACAGCTCGGTGAGCTGCTCGAGCTGACCAAGCAGGCCGACAGCGTCGAGCTCAAGATGACCGTGCCGAAGGCCGAACGGCCTCTGGCCGTGGCCGCCCTGGGGCTCGACCCCCTGGACGCCCAGATCCGGCAGGTGTACTTCTTCGACACCGCCGACCTGGCGCTCAACCAACGTGGGCTCGTCGTCCGCGCGCGTCGGATCCAGGGACGGAACGACGACTCCGTCGTGAAGGTGCGGCCGGTCAACCCGACCGAGCTCTCGGCGGCGCGCAAGTCCAAGAACCTGACCGTCGAGGTCGATGCGATGCCAGGAGGCTTCGTCTGTTCGGCCTCGATGAAGGCGACCCGTGGCCGGACCGACGTCAAGGAGGTCGCCGCGGGCACGCGCCCGATCCACAAGCTGTACACGAAGGAACAGCAGAGCTTCTTCCGGGCAAACGCCGCCTCGGACATCGAGCTCGATGATCTGGTGCGGCTGGGTCCGATCACTGTCCTGAAGCAGAAGCTGAGACCACAGGAGTACGCCGGCCGCCTGGTCGCCGAGCTGTGGTTCTACCCGGATGGCGCGCGAGTCCTCGAGCTCTCCTCCAGATGCGCACCCGTGAACGCCTTCCAGGTCGCCGCGGAGCTGAAGGCGTTCCTGGCCGGGCGCGGACTGGAGATCTCGGGCGACCAGCAGACCAAGACCGCGACAGCGCTCGCGTACTTCGCGAGCGAACTGACCGCATAGCCGCACCGGTGGTGCCGTGGTCCTCATCCACCACGGACGACGTCCGATCGGTGCTTCCATACCAGGCTTGGTTCAGCTATGGCTGACGAGGACGCACCGAGCGCGGGAAGTCGAGTTGAGATCATGGATCAGAACCCGCGGGAGCAGGGAGCCGCCGGTGCCGCCGATGCCCAGGCCTTCGAGATACGGGTCGCCGGACTGGTCCCGCAGCGGGTCCTGCTGCAGCTCGCCGACGTCGAAACCTCCTCGCGCGAGATGAGGACCGTGTTGATCTGCCGGTGTCGAGACCAGGCCGAGCTCCACGGGTTGCTCGCGAGACTTCGGACCTTCGGTCTCGATGTCGTGGAGGTCCGGCGGCTCATCACCGGGACTGCGGACGAGGAGCCGACCGGAGGTGACGCATGAGTGAGGCTGGGCCCGACGCAGAGGTGGTGTTCGAGCTGACCGTTGAGGGCGAGCTGGGTCCGGTGCTCCGTTGTGCGTTGCAACCGGATGCCGTTGAGCGGCAGCCATCAACCACCTTTCGAGCCACAGCCGGCGCGGGTCTCGGCGTGGCTGACCTCGTGGGCATGCTGGATGCGGAGGGGCTGACGGTGGAGAGCATCCGTGTGGCCGGGCTCCGATGAACAGCGAGGATGTGGGTCGCGAGGTCCGCGAGCCGCACCCGAGCGAGGATCAGCGGTTCGGACGCGGGCCGCGGGCGGTCGCCGGTGCCGTCTACGGTCTCGTCTCGGTGATCGCCGTCATCGTCGGAGCGTCCCACTTCGACGACTCTGCCGGCCGAGTCTTCGCCTTCGCCGTGGTCTCCAGCGTGGTGATCTGGTCCGTGCACGTCTACGCGTCGATACTGGCCGAATCGGGGTCGGAGCTCGCACCGTGGCGCAGCGTTCTCATCGCGGGCGTGCGTCACGAGATCGGAATCGTGGAGGGCGTCTTCGTTCCGCTGCTCATCCTGCTCCTCGGCGCGATCGGGTGGATCGAGGACGGACGGGCCATCGCCTGGTCCATGTGGTCCGGCGTCGTGCTCCTCGTTCTGGTCCCGCTCTTCTGGCTTCGTCGGACGGGCCGCTCGTGGTTTGGGTCCTTGGTCGCGTCCGGGGCTTGTGGGCTGCTCGGCCTGGGCCTGACCTGGATGAAGGTCCTTCTCCACTGACCCAGGCGTGCTGACGCATACGGGCTATGTACGGCATCAGGATGCCGTACTAGCGTGGTGAGTTCCTCGGGTCCGCTGTTCCCCCTTGTTCAATCCGTTGGGCGCTCTTGCGCACTGGTTCGATCTAGGAGGCGCGTCGACGCGATGGGACCTCACCCCGGCGATGGCTGGTTCGGCGTCCCGACGGTTCCCTCGGGATATGTGCCGCGGCCCCGTCTCCTGGAGATGCTCGATCGCAGTGACGACTGTCCGTTCGTGCTGGTCAGTGCCCCTGCTGGGACCGGGAAGACGGCCCTGCTGGTGGACTGGGTCGCGGCAGGCGGGGAGCAGGATCGCACAGCGTGGATCACCTTCGAGGAGACGGATGTTGCGTTCTGGCCCGGTCTCCTCGGGTGCCTCGAAAGCCTGGGCGTAGCGGTGTCACCCGATACGGTCCGCAGGGACGAGGGCTCGCTCGACCGCCAGGTTCGCCGGGCGGTTGCGGAGGCGGTCTGTGACCACCCGTCACGGATGACGGTCGTGGTGGACGGACACGACCTGCTCTCTGCTGAGGTGGCGGAAGATCTGGACTTCCTGCTGCGACATACCGGCGACCGTCTCCGGCTGGTGCTGGCGACGCGGGCCGATCCGGTGCTTCCGATGTACCGGTACCGGCTCGACGACACGGTCGTCGAGGTGCGGATGTCGGACCTGGCCTTCACCGATGAGGAAGCCGGTGAGCTGACCCAGCGGGTGGGACTGACTCTGACACCGGAGTCCGTGCACGCGCTCAACCTCCGGACGAAGGGATGGGCAGCCGGGTTGCGCTTCGGCGCACAGCTGCTGCGGATGCGGCAGGACCCGGATGACACCGTCTCGGAGATCGTCGGCGACACCGGAAACATCGCTGAGTACCTCGTGGGCGAGATGCTGGCCGCCCAGAGCCCAGACGTACGTGCCCTGCTGCTGGCGACGAGCGTTCCCGACACGATCCAACCGGGACTGGCCGAGGCGCTCGCCGGTCCCACGGCCGAACGTACGCTGAACCTTCTGACCCGGGACAACGTGCTCATCGAGCCGGTGTCGGAGCGTCCTGGGTGCTACCGCTACAACCCGCTCTTCCGGGACCTTCTACGCGCCGTGCTCGCCTATGAGTCGCCTGACGAGATGAGACGGCTGCAGCGAGCGGCGGCCGAGTGGTACGCCCGAGACGGCCAGGTCGCTGCGTCCGTCGGGCACTTCGTCGCGATCGAGGCCTGGGAAGAGGCGGCCGCAGAGGTGGTCGACGACCTGGCGGTCGGCCAGCTGCTGCTCGACGACAGCACGAGCGCCTTGACCCAGTCGTTGCGGTCGATCCCGTCGGAGCTGGAGGACCCCGCATCCACCGTCGTGAGAGCGACCCTCGCGTTGGGCGCCGGCGACACCACCGGTTTCACGAACGAGCTGGCTCAGGTGCGGACCGAGCCGGGTGCGTCCTCAGGGTCTCGTCCATGGGCCACGAACGTAGCTGTCCGGGTGCTGGAAGCCGTGGGCGCGCGGGCGTCGGCGGACCCGAGCGAAGCGATGTCCCTCGCCACCGCGGCCGAACAGGCTTTGGAAGCGCCGGACCGCGGGCCGAAGGGGACGTCCCGTCCCGAGCTGATTGCGCTCGTCCTTCTCAGCAAGGGCATCGCGGCCCTGCGCCAGGGAAGGCTGGCGGCGGCTGATGCGATGTTCAAGTCCGGCGTCGCAGCTGCCATGGGAGCCGGATCCGAGGCCGTGGTGGCGGAGTGTCTGGGCTACCAGGCCGTCATCGCCTGCTGCCGGGGCAAGCTCTCCAGGGCCGCGAGGCTCGGGGATCGAGCGATCGGCGCGGCCGAGTGCATCGGTGTCAACGCAGCAGACCGGACGGCCGCCGCCCGGATAGCGCTCGGCTGGGTGGAGATGGAGCGGTACGACCTGCGCGCCGCAGCCGATCACGTCCAGGCGGTCGAGCGACAGGACCTGGCGCTGCGCGATCCGATTCCGCATGCCTTCCTGGCCTTGATCAGGGCGCGCCTGCAGGTGGCGCACGGTGACCGGCTCGGCGCGGTCGGCAAACTCGAGGACGCGGTCGCGGGAGCCAAGGACGAGCGTGGTTGGCTCGGTCAGCAGCTACGCATCGAGCTCGCCCACGTTCGAGTCGCCGCTGGTGAGCCGGCGGCGGTTGAGGTCGACGGCCTGGGCGACCAGCCCGAGGCGGCCCTCGTCGTCGGGCTCATGCAGCTGCACCTGGGTGATGCGAAGGCCGCCGACGCCGCGATGTCCACGGTCCTGTCCAAGCGGGCGGCTGTGCCGGTCCAGGTCTCCGGCTGGCTGGTGGAGTGCGCGCGCCGGCTCCACGACGGACCATCAGCGCGGGCACACGCGGCGCTCGACCGGGCCCTCACGCTGGCCTCGCCGGAACGAGTGCGACGACCTTTCCACGAGGCGCCATCCGTGGTGCGACAGCTGCTCGTGCGGGACAAGCAGCTGAGCGCCGAGCACGAATGGCTCTTCGAGATCTCGGGGGCGCCCTCGCGTAGGCCGTCCGTCCAGAAGGGTGCCGCGGCCTCCACCCCGGCGCGTCCTCCCGCCCCCGTCTTCGAAGAGCTCACGGAGAAGGAGATGGAGGTCCTGGGTCACCTGGCGAACCTCCTCACCACCGAGGAGATCGCGGGCGTCATGTACATCTCCGTCAACACGATTCGCACCCACGTACGCAACATCCTTCGCAAGCTGGGTGTCAGCCGCCGGAACGCCGCCGTCAGGCGTGCACGCGAGCTCGGCCTCCTGCCGCAGTGAGTCGTCGCCGTGGCCCGGGCCCGGGTCGGTTCATCCGCAGAGGGTGACGTCACCGGCGCGGTCATGCTCCTACGGTCAGACGGCTGGAGTTCGACCTGCCGGAGACCTGGAGGAGACCGTGACCACATCAGACGTGAGCGCCCCCAAGCCTGGGCTGAGCGTCGGGCCGACGAGCGAGTTCAGCTTGTTCTTCCGGGTCAAGCCCGGTGAGGCGGCCTCCCTGCGCCAGGCGTTGCACGCCCTCCAGGAGACGCCGGGCTACCGGCCGGGCGACTACGGGATGGCGATCCAGACGATCCACGAGGCGCGATTCGTCCTGTTCGACGACGACACCCGGCTGGCGTTCATCACCAGCTTCGACGGGCCGTGGGACGCCTACATGGAGGACTTCTTCACCTCGGGTCCGACGTTGGCCCTCTTCGACGTGATCTTCAGCCACGTCGAGGGGTATGACGGACTGCCAGACCTGGCGGCCGTGCGCTCGTTCGTCCTGGGAGCCGAGCAGAGCGCCGCGGCGTACGCCCGAAACTACGGCGGCACGGTCAAGGAGATCCGCAAGGCGCAACGCGTGAACAGCGCCTTCCAGGAGGTCCTCGACCACCCGCAGGCTGCCGAGATCCTCGAGCACCCCGCGATGCAGCCGTTGCTCGACGAGGCCGCCGACTAGCCGCGCGGGCCGGTCGAGGAGCAGCAGTGTCTGACCACATCTCAGGGCCGCGCGCCCTCGCCGATCCGATCGCGGACATCACCGACTTCTACGCCTTCCCGAGCCCTGACTCTCCAGGTCGCCTCGTACTCGTGATGAACACGCTGCCGATGGCGAAGCCCGGTGACCTGTTCTCAGCGGGGTTGCTCTACCGCTTCCGACTGCGGCCGCTGAGCGCACCTGCCGCCGGCTGGATGTTCGTCCCGGGCGACGACGAAGTGGTTCTCGACTGCGTCTTCGACCCGCCGGAACATGTGACGGACCCGGATACCGGTCGACCGGACCACGAGCAGCGGGGCAGCTGCGTGACTCCGACCGGGGAGACGGTCACCTTCGGTGTCAACGACGAGATCGGAGGTACCGGCGGCGGCCTACGAGTCTTCGCCGGGGTGCGCTGGGATCCGTTCATCATGGACGCCCGCGCAGCGCTGGCCACGATCGCGACACGGAAGCTCGCCTTCACCGAGGAGGGTTCGATCTTCCTGGACGGCAAGAACGTGCTGAGCATCGTGGTCGAGATCGACTCCGGTCTGCTGCCCGGTGGGATGCTCGTGGGCGTTGTCGCCGAGACCTTGACCCGCGGCGAGTTCAACGTCCGCATCGAGCGGGTCGGCCGGCCCGAGGTGAAGAACATGATGCTGGCTCCGAAGGACTTCGACCAGGTCAATCGGGATCTGGAGATCCGCGATCTCTACAACATGGAGGACGCCTTCCACCTCGGGGAGTCGTACTACGGGGCATTCCGGGCACGCCTGGATGCCAACCTCGCGTTCTGGGACTGCCTCGACGGCAAGCGGGACTGGCCTCTCGGAGAAGACGGGAGCCACCCGCTCACCGACCTCGTCCTCGCCGACTACCTGGTCGTCGACGCCAGCTTCCCGTACGCCGAGCAGGGGTCCTTCCTCGAGATCGAGCTGGCCGCCCGACGTGGCGAGCCGCACCGGACGTGCGGGGGACGGGCCTTGAACGACGACGTGATGGACGCGCTCTTCACCCAGCTCGTCAACGCGGGCCTCGGCCCCACGATCAGCGACGGCGTCGACTCCGCAAGCCGCCCGGCCACCGTCGCGTTCCCATATCTGGTCGCGGCGAACCCGGACCCGCCTGAACCTCCGGAGCACCACTGACATGGACGAGATCTCCCTCGAGCTGGACGACATCCAGTCCGGTGCGCTGTTCGAGCGCCCCTCGCCGTACGTCGGTGTCTACCTGCTGCTCAGCATCCGCGACGGCCGCGACGGCCGCGAGCTGGTCCGGCGGCTGCACCGGCTCCTCGCCTCCGCCGGCGAGGCCAGCGAGGCGGGGGAGACCTCGCTGACCGTCGCGTTCACCTACCACGGACTGAAGGCGCTCGGCGTGCCGGAGGAGTCCCTCGACAGCTTCGCCCCCGAGTTCCGGCAGGGCATGGCGGCTCGGGCCGAGATCCTGGGCGACGTCGGTGAGAGTGGTCCCGACCACTGGGAGAAACCCCTGGGCAGCGCCGACGTGCACGTCGCCATCTCCGTCCTCGCCCCGGACGAGGACCGGCTCCGGGCTGTCGCCGACCGGGCCCGCCGAGCCCATGCCGAGCTGCCCGGGATCGAGCTCATCTGGCGCCAGGACTGCTACCAGCTCGCGACGGGACGTACGTCGTTCGGCTTCAAGGACGGCATCGGCCAACCGGCGGTCGAAGGCAGCGGCCGCCCTGCCACCGACTCGCGCGAGCCCCCGCTCAAAGCCGGAGAGATCCTCCTCGGCTACCCCGACGAGACGGGCGAGCTCGCTCCGATGCCGTTCCCTGAGGTGCTGGGGCGAAACGGGACGTACGTCGTGTTCCGCAAGCTGCACACCAAGGTGGCGGCGTACCGGTCTTATCTGCGAAGCCGGGCGCACTCGCGCGCCGAGGAGAATCTGCTCGGGGCGAAGATGGTCGGTCGCTGGCAGAGCGGCGCCCCGCTCGCGCTCGCCCCGGAACGCGACGACCCGGAGCTCGGGAGCGACCCGCTCCGCAACAACGACTTCGCCTACGGCGACGACCCGCGCGGCTTCAAGTGCCCGGTCGGTGCGCATGCGCGCCGCGCCAACCCTCGCGACGCCTTGGACCAGGAGGGCAGCGTCGACGTGCGGCTGCACCGGATGATCCGCCGCGGCACCAGCTATGGCCCGGCACTGCCCGATGGCGTGCTCGAGGACGACGGGGCCGAGCGCGGCATCATGTTCGTGTTCGCCGGTGCGCACCTGAAACGGCAGTTCGAGTTCGTGAAGACCCAATGGCTCAACGACGGGATCTTCATCGGCGCCCCGCTCGAGGCGGACCCGCTCGTCGGCCCTCACGGCGAGGCCGGGACGTTCACGATCCCGCAGCGACCGATCCGGCGCCGGCTCCAGGACCTGCCGCCGTTCGTGGTCACCCGCGGCGGCGAGTACTGCTTCGCCCCGAGCCTGAGCGCGCTGCGCTGGCTCGCGGACCTGCAACCTGACGACCCGGCAACCCAGAGAGGAAGCAGATGAGCACCTCGAGCACCGACCGCTGGGCCGCACTCGACTTCGCCCCACCGGCCCCCGACATCGAGGAGACCGAACCGCCGGTCCTCCTCGACTATCTCTCCGACGGAAGCGTCGCCCGGATCACTCTCAACCGTCCTCACGCCGACAATGCGATCTCGACCGAGATGGGCGCCCGGCTGACCGAGGCCGTCGAGGAGATCGCGGTGCGAACCGGCGTACGTGTCGTCATCCTGACGGGTGCCGGGGACCGCGCGTTCTCGGTCGGTAGCGACCTGCGACAGCGCAAGGCGATGACCAAGGAGGACTGGCTGCGTCAGCGCCAGGCCTTCGACCGCACCCTGTACACCGTGCGTCAGCTGCGCAAGCCGATCTTCGCCGCGGTCAACGGCATCGCGTACGGCGGAGGTTGCGAGCTGGCGCAGAGCACCGACTTCATCATCGCCTCGACCACCGCGAGGTTCGGCCAGCCCGAGGCGATGCTCGGCCTGGCGGCCGGGGGCGGCTCGCCGGCGCTGCTGCCTCGCCTGCTGCCGCGCGGCAAGGCGTTGCAGATGCTGATGACCGGCGATCCGGTCTCCTCGGCGGAGGCGTACCGGCTGGGCATGGTCAACGAGCTGCACGAACCCGGCGACCTCGCCTCAGCGGCGCTGGGCATCGCGGAGAAGATCGCCGGGAACTCGCCGACCGCGGTCCAGGCGGTGAAGCGGGCGGTGCACCTGGGTGAGGGGCAGCCGATCGAGGAGGCCGTCGCGATCATGATGGATGCCCACTGGCGCTCCGCGGTCCACCCCGACCGGGTCGAGGGCATCGGCGCCTTCAACGACGGCCGCGAACCCACCTTCGCCGACTCCGACTTCTGACCCGATACGCGATCCGCCCCAAGGAGGATGAACCACCATGACCGTTGCCGATGAGCTCGAGGCGGCCCGCGCCGCGCTGGTGATGATCAACCCCGCGCCGTACAACGCCGAGGCGCCGCCGGCCGGCCTGACCACGGACGTCACTCCGACCGAGCTCCACTACGTGCGCAGCAACTTCGCGGTGCCCGACCACGACGGCACCCTCGAGATCGGCGGCGCGGTCGGCAAGCCCACGACTCTGACGCTCGAGGACCTTCGTGCGATGCCCGCCTACGACCGCACGGTCACCCTCGAGTGCGCCGGCAACGGCCGTCTGGAGATGAGGCCGCTGCCGACCGGGGAGCCGTGGGGCGACTTCGCCGTCTCCACGGCGCGGTGGACCGGAGCCCTGCTCCACGACGTCCTCGCGAAGGTCCAGCCGGCGGTCGACGGGGTCGAGCTCCTCGCCACCGGCGCCGACCACGGGCCCTACCACCTGCAGGCGGTCCTTCCGGAGACCGACCAGGACGACCTCACCTTCACCCGCGCGCTGCCTCTGGCGCAGGCCACCGACCCCGACTCCGGGATCCTCATCGCCTACGAGATGAACGGCCGGCCCCTCGGAGGTGACCACGGCGCCCCGTTCCGGCTGATCGTCCCGCACTGGTACGCCGTCGCGTCGGTGAAGTGGCTCCGACGCCTCGACGTCCTCACCGAGCCGTACACCGGAGAGTTCCAGACCGGTCACTACATCTACGAATGGCCCGACCGGCCCCATGAGCCGGTGACTCTCATGCGGGTCCGCGCGCGCATCACCGACCCCAGGCCTGGCTCGGTCCTCACCCGTGACGTCTGCACCGTCCGTGGGAAGGCGTGGTCAGGAACCGGTCCGGTCACGAAGGTCGAGGTCAGCCTCACGGGAGAGGGCGACTGGCAGCCGGCTCAGCTCGAGCCGGCCGCCCCGGGCGACTTCGGGTGGCAGGACTGGAGGTTCACCTGGGACGGGATCGGCGTCGGCCGGCACACCCTTCGGGCCAGAGCGACCGACGCCGCCGGGAACGTACAGCCCGACGTACCGCCGTGGAACCGCCTGGGCTACGGGAACAACGCGATCGAAGTCATCTACGTCGACCGCCATTAGACGAGCTCGGCGTGGCGGAGGAAGAGGCACTCCATCGCCACCTGCGCGGCGAGGCTCGCGGTGATGCCCAGGTGGTCGTGCGGCGGGCTGACGGTGTTGATGTCGAAGGCCGCGAACTCGAGCCCGCGCAGTCCGCGCAGGATCGTCAGCCCCTCGCGTACGGTGATGCCGCCCCAGGACGGGGTGACGACGCCGGGCGAGACCGAGGGGTCGAAGACGTCCATGTCCCAGCAGAGGTAGATCGGCACACCGGCGAGCCGCTCCCGGAGGCGGGCGACGAGCGCGGGGATCCCCATCGCGACGATCCGGTCCATCGTGATCACCTCGTAGCCGAGATCGGTCGCCACGCCGACGATGCCGGGGCGCCCGTCGTAGGCGGTGTCGCGCATCCCGACGTGCAGGGACCCGGCCGGATCGATGAGTCCCTCGCGGACCGCGTGCACGAATGTGTTGGCGTTGTTGTACTCGTAGGGGTAGATGCCCTCGTAGGCGTCGGTGTGGGCGTCGAAGTGGAGCACCGCGAACTCGCGCCCGAGGGTCTTCTTGAGCGCGCGCAGCTGCGGCAGCGTCACGGCGCCGTCGCCACCGAAGGTCAGTGGGGTCGCGCCGGCGGCGAGGATCGCGGCGACTCCGGCCTCGACCGCGTCGAAGCTCTGCTCGACGTTGCCCGGCAGCACCTTCGCATCGCCCGTGTCGACGACGCCGAGCTCGCCCAGCAGGTCGACGTCGAAGCCGTCCAGGTGCTCGGCGACGAGGGCGGAGTGGGTGCGTACGTGGGCCGGGCCCGAGCGCGCGCCGACCCGGGTCGGGTGGTAGCCCATGTCGAAGGGCACGCCCATGACGGCGACCGAGCTGGTTGCGTCCGCCGGGCGGGCGGGAACCCCGAAGAGGGTGCCGACGGGAGCGAGCGAGGCGTTGTCCATGCGCTCAGCATGTCAGGACCAGCTCTCGACCCGCCGCTCACCTTCGGCGGGGTTTGTTCGTACGCGCGGTGGCTGGTGCGCTGCGGGGATCCTCCGGCCAGGCGTGCTTGGGGTAGCGCCCGCGCAAATCAGCACGAACGCCGGGGTAGCCGTTGTCCCAGAAGGACTCCAGGTCTGCCGTGACGGCTGCGGGGCGTCGCGCGGGGGAGAGCAGATGCAGCAGGAGCGGGACCTGGCCGTCCGCGAGGGCCGGCGCTGCGGTCCAGCCGAAGACCTCTTGGATTCGCACAGCGAGCACCGGTTGTTCGGCGGAGTAGTCGACCCGCACTCTCGACCCACTGGGGACCTGCACCCGCTCAGGAGCCAGATCGTCCAGCCTGCCTGCCTGCGGCCACGGCACCATCGCCCGCAGCGCGGCAGCCACGTCGACGCGACGAAGATCCTGGGCCGAGCGAACCCGCGCCAGCTGGGGCCCGAGCCACGACTGGAGGTTCTGCGTCAGTGCCACGTCGCTCACATCGGGCCACGGGTCGCCGAGCGCACGGTGCAGGAAGTCAAGGCGGGCGCGCAGCGCCGTCGCCGCCTCCGACCAGGCGAAGAGAGCGATTCCCTCGCTCGCCACCGCCTCTCGGATCGCGCCGGTCACGGCGTCGGCCGGTGGATCGCTGAGCGGTACGGAGCGGAGCTCGATCGCGCCCAGCAGCGTACGTCGGCGAGCCAGCACCCTCCCTTCGGTCCAGGTGACCTCGTCCACCTCGGTCCACAGGGACCCGGCCGCCTCCAGCGCGAGGTCCTCGGTGAGCGGGGCCGCCGCTCGGATCCGGGCGTCACGTTGCCTGGGCCGCCGCTCCGCGTCTCCGACCGCGAGCCACTCCAGTCCGACCAAGGGCCCCGGGGCACGCGGGTCGAGCGCCGCGCCCGTCCCAGACGCCATCAGGTAGCTCGGGGCACTCGAACGCTTGCGCGCAATCCGGTCCGGATGCGCCAGCGCCACCACCAGCCCCACCGCCACGTCATCGGTGAGTGCTCGGGCTGCGTGGGTATGGTCCGACGCGCTGCTCCGGCCGCCCGTGGGGCCCTGCTTCTCGACGATCTTCTCCAGGCGGGTGGCCTGGCTGCGCCACGAGCCCGCGCGCTGGTTGCCACGGAGCGACCGAAGCGCAGCAACCAGGTCCCCGCCGGGAGCGCGTACGTCATCGCTCAGCATCGCGACCACCTCTGAGGCCCGCCTGGCCCCGACGAGACCAGCCCCGTCGATGAGGGCACGCGCCAGCCTGGGGTCGGCCGGCACGCCAGCGATCACCCGGCCCCGCGAGGTGGCTCTCCCGTCGGCGGTCATCGCCCCCAGATCCACCAGCACGTCCTTGGCCGCCGCCATCGCGTGCACCGGCGGCTGGTCGAGCAGCGCCAGGTCCTGTACTTCCTGACTGCCCCAGCACGCCACCTCCAAGGCGAAGGCCGTCAGGTCGGCGGTCGCGATCTCGGGCTCCGGGTGCGCGGCCAGGTGCGCGTGCTCCGCCTCGGACCAACAGCGCAGCACGGCGCCCGGCCCCAGCCGGCCGGCCCGACCCGCCCGCTGCTCGGCCGCTGCCCGGCTCACCGCGACTGTGACCAGAGAAGCCAGTCCGCGACGGTGATCGGTGCGCGGCTCGCGTGAGAATCCGGCATCCACCACGACACGTACGCCGGGCACCGTCAGCGAAGACTCGGCGACCGCGGTCGAGACGATCACTCGTCGGCGCGGGCCCTCGGTGAGCGCACGATCCTGCTCGGCGCCGGACAGCCGTCCGTGCAGGGCGTGCACGGCCGCCTCCACGCCGGCAAGGCGGCGTACGATCGCCTCGACCTCCGCGACACCCGGCACGAAGACCAGGACGTCACCCTCGTGCTCGACGAGCGCACGACGTACGGTCGCTGCGACATGGTCGTGAAAGCCCGGGGTGATGCCCCGGTCGTCGGTGCGGCGCACCCCAGCAGGCAGCGGGCACCAGACCGCTCGGACCGGGTGTAGAGCACCCAGGACGCGGATCACCGGAGCGGTGTCGACCCCACCGAGCAGCGCGGCGGTCCGTTCGGCCTCGATGGTGGCCGACATCGCCACCAGGGACAGGTCCTCACGCAGGTGGGCCCGGACGTCGATGAGCAGCGCCAGGGTCAGGTCGGCGTCGAGGTGGCGCTCGTGTACTTCGTCCAGCACGACGGCACCGACGCCGACCAACTCGGGATCGTGCTGTATCCGCCGGAGCAGCACGCCGGTCGTGACGATCTCGACACGGGTACGTCGACTGGTGCGTCGGTCCCCGCGCACGGAGTATCCGACCGTTTCGCCAACCGGTTCGCCCAGCAGGTGCGCCAGCCGACGGGCCGCAGCACGGGCTGCGATGCGGCTGGGCTGCGTGACGAGGACCCGTCCGGCGACGACCTCGGCGACCGCCGGCGGGACCAAGGTCGTCTTGCCGGTGCCCGGCGGTGCGTGGACCACCGCGACTCCGCGGGCACGAAGCGCCTCGTCGAGAGCGGCCAAGCCGGCGGTGACCGGGAGATCGGGCGGCGCGGCGAGCAGATTGCGCAGAGGGTCGGACACTCCTGCAGTGTGCCTGAGGTCAGGCGCCGTCCTCGGTCAGGGTCGTGGAGGGAAGCCAGTCGGCGCCGAGGAGCTGGGCGAGGGCGGTGAGGCCGGTGGTGTCGCTTCCCACGGTGGCAGAGGCCGCAGCGATCCGCTCGACCATCACCCTGCCGACCTGCTCCTCGACGGTGCCCTCGGCGTAGGCGATGTGCCACGGCGAGAGCTGGTGGTCGCGGTGGGTGCGGCCGGTCACCTGCCGTCCGGCGATACCCGAGAAGCGAGCCTGGTGGAAGACGCCGACCCGCGGCTCGCTGCTCGCCCGGCGACCGTCGGCGAGGGTTTCGCCGGCGTGCAGGCTGATCGAGGCGACCGTGGTGAAGACGCAGACCTTCGCCTGCCCGGTCTGGAACCGGAGCCGTTCGGCCTCTGCGTCGAATCGGTCGCGGCCGTAGATCGTGGCGACCTCGAGGCCGGACTCACGCAGCCGGTCGGCGATCGGGTCGGCGGCGGTCGCGACGAACTCGACCGAGCACGCCACCTGTCGCTCGGCTTCGACCTGCTGGACGATCCAGGCGACCGTGGAATCGACGCGTATCAGCCCGGCCTTCTGCCGGAAGCGCAGCAGCGCTGCCCGCCCCTTTGTGACATTGCGGCCACGCCGGGCGATGTCCATCTCGCGGCAGAACTCTCCCCATTCGGCCTCGTACGCCGCCCGCTCCGACGGCGTGAGTGCCACCGGCATGCCGGAGATCGGCACCGGCCCCCACGGCGCCGCGCGGTGCAGCATCGCGGGCGGCCGCTCGTCCTCGAGCCAGCCGCGTACCAGTTTGAGGTCCGCGGCGCGCCGCGCCGGGTCGGTGGTCCACGTTGCGCCGTAGCGTCCCCGCTCGACCCCGACGCCGTTGCGCTCGAGCGCGGTGGCGAACGTTGCGCCGGGTTGGGTCGCCGAGGTCCATTCCTGCATCGGCTCGCCGAGGACCTGTGCATAGGCCGGGGCGAGGTATGGCAGGTCGAGCGGCGTGTGTCCGGGCGTCGCGGTCGTCGCGATGACGAAGGGTGCCTTGTCGTGCGGCCGCCCGTGGCCCGAGATCCGCGCCCAGAGCTTCCACCGTTTCGTCGTCGTACGTCGCAGCGCATGGGCCTCGTCCGCGATGATGACGTCCCACGCGTGATCCTTGACCTTCTCCAGGCGGTCCCAGGTGATCACGACCCATTCGAGACCGCCGTCGCCCAGCGCCGTGATCGTGCGGCACCAGTGGCCGATCGTGATCGCGGCGGGACGGTCGGCTACGACCAGCACCCGTCGCGCACCGCGGAGGTCGCCGACCGCCGTCGCCCCGAGGACCGCCGAGATCGTCTTGCCCACGCCGGGCTCATCGGCCAGCAGGAACAGCCGTCCGCCCGCGGTAGCGCGCGCCGCGATAGCGTCAGCAGCCTCGTACTGGATCTGCCGCGGCTCGAGCGCGTCGGTCGCCCAGAGGCTCTGCGTCGGAATGTCGGGATTGAGGGTGCTCTCGATGAACCGACCGAGCGTGTATGGACCCGGAACGTAGGGCGCGAGATGCGCCGGCACAGCGCGCCCGACGTACAGATGGGTCTTGACCCCCGGGTGCCACGTGGCGCCCTCGACCTGGGTGCCGTAAGGGACGTCGAGCACCCACAGCCGCTCGCCCGGACCGACGGCCGGCAACGGCCGCTTCGGTTGTCGCGTCCCGCTCCGGCGCGGACGCCCGCCGCGGCGACGAGCACTGGATCGGCGAGGACTGGCCACCCCCAGACGCTATCGGGGTCTTCTTCATGTGCAGAGTCGGCTCGCCCACGGCCGTGGCGTCGAAGCACGTTGTCACTTCACGAGCTGTAGCTCCTCGACCCGCAGCGTGGATCCTTCCCGAAGCGGCTCCCACACACCGGTGGGCTTGAAGCCGTGGACGACATAGAGCCGACGCGCGGCGTCGTTGCCCTCGGTCACGTGCAGACGTACGCCGAGATCGCGGGCGTGGCACCAGTTCACGAGATCGGTGAGGAGCCCGGCGGCGTACCCACGGCCGCGTGCCTCGGGTGCGGTCCACATGCCCCAGATGTAGGCGACGGTGCTGTCCGGGGGAGTGAAGGCGCCGCCCATCGCGACTCCTCGGCCGTCCTCGAGGACCATCCGGATCGGTGATGGCCCCTCGGCCCGCTGCAGCCAGAGGTCGTCCGTGAACGCCTTGGCCTCGGGCAGCGTCGTTCTGAAGGCATCGGGTGAGTCGGCCAGCGCGCGCAGGCTGACGTCGCGGAGGAGAGACCAGTCATCGGCGGTGATGGTGCGTACCTCGACGTTCATGGCACCGAGATTGGCACCAACCCTGTCGTACTGCCATCAGATTTCGACTCGACTTCTTGCCGGTGAGCTCGCGTCTCTCCGCTCGACCGGATGTGCTCCCCTGGAGCTCTGAGGGATTTCCCGGAAATGCGAGAAACCCCAGGTCTCCCTGGGGTTTCTCTCTGTGCGCGAGGGGGGACTTGAACCGGATCAAACGGCCCAGGTCAGGCCTAGATTCTGCGGTTTCAGGCGTGAATGAGGCTCCCGTTGCGCACTGTTGCCTCCGGTTCTGACCGGTGATGTGCCCATCGGTTGGGCACGCATCCCCACCTATCCGGTGGAGGTGCAGATCGTGGCATGGATCGATAAGAAGAAGCGCGGGGACGGGGTCGTCTCGGCGCATGTGATCTGGCGGCTAGGCGGTGGGCGCGCGGGTGCGCGTCAGATCGAGACGTTCAGTGCGGGCAAGAGCGAGGAGAACGTCGCCCGGGCCGAAGGCTTCCTGAAGATGGTCGTGTCCGCGGGGCAGCGTTGGCCCGACGGGTGGGTCAAGGGTGAGGGGTTCGTGCGCACGACGGGTGGTGGCCCTATGGCGGAAGCGCCGACGTTTCAGGTGATCGGGGAGGAGTACGTACGCCAGATCGTCGACATCACGCCGGGCCAGCGCAAGCGCTACCTCGCTCAGATTTCGACCTTAGCGACAACAGAGATCCGTGGCGCGATGCCGTTCGCTCAGAAGGTGACGACAGTGGGGGAGCAGCATGTCAAGGCATGGCTGATCGACTGGGACCGGGCGCTGAAGACGAAGGCGAACTACCACGGCTTGATGTATGGCGTCTTCAACTATGCCGTCGAGCAGGGCTTCCTTGCCGTCAATCCCTGCGCGCGGACTGCTCCGAAGCGGCGCCGGGTCAAGCAATCGCAGGCCGAGCTGCGGTTCCTGGCTGAGGACGAGTTCGGAACGGTTGCTGTGACGGCGGTGGGCTACGGGTACGACGCCGCCGACTTGATCCGGGTGACCGCCGGCACTGGATTGCGGTTCGGTGAGGTGACCGCGTTGTGGGTCAGTGATGTCGACCTGCGTAACCGCACAGTCCGGGTCAGCAAGGCCTGGAAGCGGGTGGGGGAGAACGGTGAGACCGAGATCCCCTCGTGGTTGAAGAAGCAGGTGCGGGACAAGCACACGATGCGGGAGCACTACCTGGGCAACCCGAAGACCCCGAAGTCGCGGCGTACGGTCTCCATCTCGCCCGGCATCGCAGCCATCCTCGAGAAACTCATCGAGGGCAAGGCTGCCAACGACTTCGTGTTCGTCTCTCCGACGGGGCTGCCTATCCACAACGCCGACTTCTACACCCGGGTGTGGCAGCCGCTGATGAATGACCTTGGCGAGGACGGGATGGCGCCCTTCCGGTTCCACGACCTGCGCCACACCCATGTCTCATGGCTCATCGCCCGCGGCGCCCCGCTCCCACACATCCAGGCGCGGCTCGGGCACGAGTCGATCACCACGACCATCGACACCTACGGTCACCTGCTGTCGGCGGGCGACGAGCTGATCGCTGACATCGTCGACATAGTGCTGAAGGGACAGCAGGTCCGCCCGCCGCTGCGTCTTGTGCAAAGTGATGCCGAGGCTGTCGGCTGACCGCAATATCGATACTTCAATGCATCGGAATATCGCACATCCGCCCTGATCCAGGTGCTATCGCAGATTCGACAAGGGGTAGGAGCGAGGGACCCTTGCGCCCTTACTGATGCCAGCGGTGAACGAGAGAGCGAGCTGAAGGACGCGCTGGGAAACTTGTCGACGAGCTCGTCGACGGCTGCTGTGGACGTGCGAGTGTCCCCGCCCTCGGGCGGGGACACTCGCGGCGGTGCGGGTCAGTCGACCGAGCTGATCGCCTGACGGATGATCCGGATGGTCGCGTCGGGCTGTGACTGCATCGGAACGTGGGACGACTTGACTCGGGCGACCGTGGCATCGGCGCGGTCGGCCATGAACTCCTGGGCAGCGGGCGGGATGGCGTGGTCCGCGGTGGCCACGAGGTACCAGGACGGGATGGTCTTCCAGGCCGGCTCGGCGGAGGGCTCTCCGAACGCTGCCACGGAGAACGGGCGCTGGGTTGCCTGCATCAGGGTGGTCACCCTGCGCGGCAGGTCGCCGGCGAAGGCCTGGCGGAAGATCTCCGGCTTGAGATAGAGGTCGACACCCTGGCCGCCGTCGGCGGTCGGGTACGGCCGCTCGATGAGGGCGTCGGGCGTGATCTGGGTGCCGGGATACTTCGTGACCAGCTGAGCCAGCGACTCACCGGCGTCCGGGGCGAAGGCCGCGATGTAGACGAGTGCCTCGACGTTCGCGAGGCCGGTCGCGGCGTTGCTGATCACCGCGCCGCCGTAGGAGTGGCCGACGAGCACGATCGGGCCTTCGATCGTCTCCAGGACACTGCGCAAGTACGCCGCATCGGAGGCCAGCCCTCGCAGGGGGTTGGCGGGGGCGATCACCGGGTACCCCGCTTCCTGGAAGGCGGCCACCTCGGCGTTCCAGCCGGAGGAGTCGGCCCAGCCGCCATGGACGAAGACGATCGTGGGCTTGGTGCCGGACTCCGCCGCCTGGGCGGTGCGAGCGACGTGGCCCGCCGCGGTCGAGGGGCCGGTCGTGAGGAACAGGGCCGCGAAGAGTGCGGCGAGCAGGGTGGGGATGACGGAGTACCGGCTCCGGATGAGAGTGCGCATGACGATTCTCCTTGGGGATGACAGGTGAGGACGGGGCGGGATCAGGCGGTGACGGCGGCGACGGCCTGCTCGACGAGGTCGGCCACGGCCTGCGGCTGGGACACGTAGACGGAGTGACTGCCGGGGACCTCGCGGACGGTGGCGCCGGCGCGCTCGGCCATGGCCCGCTGGGCCGGCGGGGGGATCATCCGGTCGTCGCCGGCTACGAGGTACCAGCTCGGCTTGGTGCGCCAGGCCGCGTCGCTGACGGCACCACCGAGGGCGTCGAGGCCCCACGGAAGCTGCGAGTCGGCCATGAAGTCGGCCTCGTCGGCGGGCAGGTCGCCGGCGAAGGACTCGTGGAACTTGTCGCGGTCCAGGTGCAGGAAGCCGTCGCGCGGAGGCAGGATCGGCGGCACCGGAGCTCCGGGAGCCGGGTCGGCGATGAGGGTGTTGACCGACTCGCCCTTGTCGGGGGCGAACGCTGCGATGTAGACGAGGCCGGTCACGCGGGGGTCGTTGCCGGCTTCGGTGACGATCACGCCGCCGTAGGAGTGGCCGACGAGCACGGCCGGGCCGTCGATCTCGTCGAGGACGTGCTTGACGGCGTCGACGTCACCGGCGAGTGAGACCGTCGGGTGCTGGACGACCGCCACTCGGTGACCCTCGGCACGGAGCCGGTCGTAGACCGCGCGCCAGCCCGATCCGTCGACGAAGCCACCGTGGATCAGGACGACGGCGGGCCGGTTGGTGTCGGACGGTGTGGTGTTCATGGTTCCTCCTGGTTTCGGGGTGTCGGTGTTGACAGGTAGGAAGCTATGAAGGGAGGGACCCTCGAGGCATCGGGGGAACCCCTCGCCAGGACCCTCGAAACCCTCCCCGCAGGGCGAGGAGTGGTGGATGATGCGGAGGTGGACGACGTGTCGGCAGCCGCCTATGGGCTATTCGGTCGGGACGAGGTGCTGCGGTCGTTGCACCGGACGCTCCTCGAGGGCGGCAGCGTGGTCGTCACCGGCGAGCCGGGGCTGGGCAAGAGCAGCTTGCTCAAGGTCGCCGACCAACTGGCTCAGCGCGCCGCGCATCGGGTCCTGGCGGTCACCCCGACCCTGTTCGACCGCGGTCTGCCGTTCTCCGGACTCGCCGAGCTCGTCGCCCAGATCCCCAAGGGCGTCGACCGGGCACTGCCCGAGCCGCAACGTCGCGCGCTCGCTGTGGCCTTGCGTCAGCAGGATTCCGAGGGGCACGAGGCCGACCCGCTCGCCGTGCAGCTGGCGGTGCGCACGCTGCTTACCGAGCTGTGCGGTTCCGGCTCGGTGACGCTCATCGTCGACGACCTGCAATGGCTCGACTCGGCGAGCGCCGCCAGCCTGGGCTTCGCGATGCGACGGCTCGCCGTGGAGGCCGCTCGGCTCAGCGTCCTGGTCGGGACGCGGCCGGCCGCGGGGATCGGTACGGAGCTGACCTCTGGTCTTCCCGGGCCCGTCAACGACATCCGGCTCGCGCCGCTGGAGGACTGGGCGATGGGTCAGCTGCTTCGTGAGCACCTCGGCGCGCGCTGGACGCCGCCGATGAGCAGGGGCGTGACGCGAGCCAGCGGTGGCAACCCGTTCCTGGGCCTGATGATCGCCCAGGCGATGCAGTCCGACCTGTCGCAATGGTGGTGGAACCCGCACGACGGCAGCGACCCGGTCTTCCCTGTGCCTCCGAGCCTCGCCGAGATCCTCGGCGAGAAGGTCTCGCTGCTGCCGGCCACGGCCCGCGAGGTGCTGCTCCTGGTCTCGGCCGCGGGACGGTTGACGGTCGCGCAGCTGGCCGCCGTCCTCGACGAGAAGCAACTGGTCGACGCCCTCGACGCCGCCGCCGACTGGGAGGTCGCCACCGTCGGCCCGGGTGCCGTGGTCGGGTTCACCCACCCGATGCTGGCGTCGGCCATCTACGACGCCGCTTCCCCGGCTGAGCGGCGGCGGGCGCACAAGGTTCTCGCCGACCTGATCGGCGATCCCGTCGAGCGCGCCCGACACCGGGCGCGGACGGTGACGACCCCGCTGGAATCTGTGGCCGAGGAGCTCGAGCGTGCCGCCGAGACATCCCGTAGCAGGGGAGCGCAGGCACTCGCCGGCGAACTGTGGGAGGCGGCCGCCCGAGCCACCCCGGGGGAAGGTCGCGCCGCGTTCGGCCGCTGGTTCGCTGCCATCGACTGCTACCTGGCCGCCGGCGACGGGCTGGCGGCGCAGGCGGTCATCGACAGCAGCCTCGTGACGCTGACGCTGTCCGGAGAGGAGCAGGCCGAACTGGCGGTGCGCCGGATCGCCCTCACCGACGACGTCGCCGTGGCCCGGTCCCTTGCGGAGGAGGCGCTGGCCGTGGCGCCGGTCGGGACCGCCGTACGGCCGCGGCTGCAGCACCTCCTCGGCTCCGTGGAGCGACTACAGGGAGAAGGTCGCCGGGCCATGGAGATGTCGGGGGCAGCTGTCGAAGAGGCAGCCGCGATGGGACTCGACGAGGTCCGTCTGGCGGCGCTCTCCGGACGCCTGTCGGCGGAGCGTCACTGGGGAACCGGGGACGTGGAGAGCACCCTTGGCGATATCGACCGCCTCGCCATCACGATGGGTCTCGACGCGCGCTCTGCCGAGCTGGCCTGGATCAGAGGATTCCATGCGCGCTGGGACGACCCCGACGCCGAGACGTACGTCCGACGCGGAATCGCCGCTGCGATCGAGAGCGGCCGGTACGGCGACCTGTCCGGCCTCTACACCGCGCTCGTCGTCGTTCTCGTCCGGGCGTCCCGGATCCTCGATGCCCAGCTGGCGTTGGCAGAGGCGGACCGCGCGGGTGCCTGGGCGCCCTCGCAGGGCCAGCAGGAACACATCGTCCGGATCTTCGTGCAGGAGTACGCCGGAAACCTCGACGAGGCGCGGGAGCTGGCTCGCAACGCCGCGAACGACCCGGAGATCCGGGCCTCGACCTACTGGCGTGCGGCATTCCTCGCGCAGCTCGGGTTCGTCGAGGCCTCCGCGCGGAACTGGCAGGCCGCGATCGAGCCGTTGCGGGAGGTGGCGGCCATCTTCGAACGCACCGGGATGGTCGATCTCGAGCAGCTCTTATGGGCCGTCGACTACGCCGACGCGGCCCTCCAGCTCGGGGAGACGGCTGACGTCGAGCGGGCGATCGCGGTGCTGCGCCGCCAGGGGGAGGCGGGCCATCCCGAGGCGCTCGCCGCAGCGGATCGCTGCCAAGCGCTGCTCACCGCGTCGCGAGGCGAGGTCGATGCAGCGCTCCACGATCTCGTGGAGGTGGTCGACAGGCGGGGCCTCGAGTGTCCGTTCGAGGCTGCCCGCTCCCGGCTTGCGCTCGGTCAGGTCTACCGGCGTGCGGGCTACAAGGCCATCGCCACGGAGACGCTGGGCACGGCCGCGGAGGCCTTCGACGAACTCGGCATCCCGCGATGGGCCGAGCGCGCCCGTCACGATGCCGGCCGGGTCGGCCTGCACCCGTCGAGCGGTGGACTCACGGAGACGGAGCGTCGAGTCTCCGAGCTGGTTGCCTCGGGGCACTCGAACCAGGAAACGGCGGCCGAGCTCTTCATCTCGGTCAAGACGGTCGAGGCCAACCTGACCCGCATCTACCGCAAGCTCGCCGTACGCTCACGGACCGAGCTCGCCAACCGCCTCAACAACCCAGGATCTGGGGAGCCGAGTGCCGACTGACCGTGACGTACGACAAGAGCGGTCCGGCGGGACTAGATGGAGTCAGGTGGCCGGGGCCTGGCCTTCCTGAGTTGCCCATCGGACATGGCGGCGGTGTGCTCCGAGGGAGCCTGCATCAGACCGAAGCCCGCCAGCAGGACGTCGGCGTAACGGCGCCAAGCCTCCGGTGCGATGTCCTCGGTACGGTCGGCGACGGCGCCGATCATGTAGATGAAGGCGTAGACGTCGGCGCTCGTGAAGTCCTCGCGCACGGCACCTGTGGTGGTCGCTCTTGAGGCGAGGCCGTCGATGAGGTGGGCGAGCTCGTCGCGCAGCTGGGCGAGCGGTTCTGCATCGGTGTCGGCATTCGCCACGACGACATCGAGCGCGTGATCCCGCGCGCGCAGCTGCGCAGCCTCGAGCATGTAGTGACGCAGCGCCTGGCCCGGCTCCGCCTGCTGCGCGGCCGCTGTCGCGAGCTGCACGAAGCCGGCGAACCGTTCGACGAACATCGCCTGGATCAGTGCCTGCAGGTCGGGAAAACGGCGATAGACGGTGCCGACCCCGAGGCCTGCCTGGTGCGCGATCTCGTTGAGCGGGACCAGTGCGCTCCGCCGAGCGAACATGTCCTCGGCGGTGCGGATGATCAGCCGGCGGTTGCGTTCAGCGTCGGCTCGCAGCGGCCGCTGTGATTCTCTGGGCACGGAGGGAATCCTCCTCCACGACGGTGCCGCGCAGCCAGCCCACCAGGAGCAGCGCTCCGGTCACGGCGCTCCACAGCAACCACGAGTAGACGCCACCGCGCTCGAACACCCCGGCCGTGGCTGTCGACATGCCGACGAATGCTTCGCTCAGCAGGCCCAGGACGCCGATCCCGATGCTGAACACGCGGTAGGCGGTCGGCAGGCGAAGGCTCCGCGTCGACCCCACGATGATCGCCACCGCGTTGGCGCACAGGATCCCGACCGCCGCAGCCGCGACATGGACGACGAGTCCGAAGCTCGGTCCGTCGGCGGAGCCGTGGAACAACCCGACCAGGACGAATCCCACGCCGTGGGCGACCGCGAGCGTGGCCACGACGCGGCGCGTTCGGCCGGTCAGCAGATTCGCCAGCAGCAGCACGCCGGCGGCGAACAGGATCCCCTGCACCATGAACGACAGGTTCATCACCTGGTGCAGCGGCGAACAGAGGTCTCGCCCCTGGAACTGTGCACCGCAGTCGGGTACGCCGAGGTCACTGATGTAGTTGGTGGCGTAGCTGTACGGCGGGTCGTTCCAGGCGGCCGCGGTGACTGCTTCGGCGACCATCCATTGCACAGCATTCAGTATCAGGACGACCGCTCCGAGCGGTAGCCAAACCTTGCGTGACATCGAACCTCCTGGAGATGTGAATGAGCCGAGCCTACTCTAACTGGATAGATTCATCCAGTTAGAGTAGGCAGAGACTCTTGCCGTGGCAATGATCAGACGGCGTCCACCGTGTCGCCCTCGAGCTTGCGGGGGTCGATGCCGGTGGTTGCCTGGAACCGGACGCGGTCGAAGACACGGTCGGCCTCGCCCTTGCGGTCGCCACGTGGCTGCGTGGCGACCGAGACCAAGAGCATGACGACGAAGCCGACCGGGATGGAGACGAGGCCGGGGGACTTCAACGGGATCAGTGCGGCCTCGGGGTTCTCCGGGTGAAAGACCGGGCTCATGAGGATCATCGCGACTGCGGTGACCAGGCCGGCGACCATGCCCCAGGTGACGCCCGCGGCGGTGGTGCGGCGGACATAGATGGTGAAGAGCAGGGCTGGCAGGTTGGCCGACGCGGCGACGGCTATCGCCAAGGTCGCAAGGAACGCGACGTTCTGGTCCCTGACGAGAAGTGCGATGAGAAGCGCGACCACGACGCTGGCGACTGTGGCGATGCGGGCGACCACCAGTTGCTGAGCATGGCCGACCTTGCCTTTCCGCAGCAGCTTGCTGTACAGATCGTGCGACACCGAGCCGGTGGTCGCGATGACGAGGCCCGACAGCGCCGCGAGGATCGTCGCGAAGGCCACTGCTGACACGAAGGCGAGCAGTGCGTCGCCACCTAGGTGGGCCGACAGCAGCGGGATCGTCATGTTGCCACCCGCGGCGGCACTGGCCTGGAACTGCGGGTCGTCAGCGAGCAGCAGTACGGCGGCGTAGGACAGCACGGGAAGCGTGATCAGGAAGGCGGCGAAGATCCAGATCGCGGTGACGGCGGACTTCCGCGCCTCGGCTGAGTCCTTCACGGTGAGGAACCGGATCATCACGTGTGGCAGGCCGAGCACGCCGAGGGTGACACCGAAGATGAGCGAGAACTGGTCCCACGGGGCCGCTCCCTCGCCGCGGAACGGCTGTAGCGCGGTGCCGTCGCTGGCGGCGTGGATCTGGGTGAAGACGGTGAACGGGTTCCAGCCGAAGTGCGAGAGTGCGAACCCCAGGAGAAGTACGCCGCACAGGAGCAACAGGCAGGTCTTGAGGATCTGGATGTACGTCGTCGCGAGCATGCCGCCCACCAGCGTGTAGAGCAGGGTGAGGCCCCCGATCGCGATGGCGGCAACCAGATAGTCGATGTCGAAGAGCAGCTGGATCAGCAGTGCCGCGCCGACGAACTGGGCGACCATGTACAGGAGTGAGACGACGACCGAGCTGATCGCGATCGCGCCGCGTACGCCGTCACTGCCGAACCGTGTGGCCAGCACGTCGCCGAGCGTGAAGTGGCCCAGGTTGCGCAGCGGTTCGGCGACCAGGAGCAGCGCGAGCAGGAATGCGACGGGGATGTAGACGGCGAGGTAGAAGCCGTTGAACCCGCCCACTGCGATGGCGCCTGTCGTGCCGAGGAAGGTTGCCGCGCTGATGAAGTCGCCGGCGATCGCGACACCGTTCTTGCGGCCCGAGACCGAGCCCTTGGCAACGAGGTGTGACTCGACCGAGGTGTTGCGGCGGCCGGCCCACCAGGTGATGCCGAGGGTGACGGCCACCAGCAGGACGAAGATGATCGAGGCTTCGCTGCTCACAGCGCACCGTCCTCGTCCGTGGCGAGCTCACGCTCGACCTTGTCCATCGACCGGGTGTAGACCGCGGTCAGCACCACGATCAGGCCGAACAGCACGAAGGCGTACAGGTAGGCCCAGGACAGGCCGTCGACGATGAAGTGATCGAGCGCTCCGGTGAAGTTGGTGAGCACCTGCTGTGTGAAGAAGGCGACGAGAGTGACGAGCGCGAGGCGACGGACCAGCACCGAGCGGCGGCGGGCCAGAATCTCGAAGCGACGCACCGCCGGGTGAGGGCGGTCGGGGGTTGCGGACACGAGGACTCCTTGAGGGTGGCGAAGGCGTGCGGAATGCGACGAAGTGCGTGCGGCCCGTGGGGCCGCCGGAGGGCGCAACTGCCGTACGGGCCCCGGGTTCGGCGCGAGCGCTCGTCGATGATGCGCTCGGGCTTGCCGACCGGACACGTTGCCGGTGCGAGGCTCGATGATGGGCACGCAGCGATCGTGACGAGGAGCTACGAGAGCTCCTCCGCCGTCACCGCTGCGCCCGACGGGTTGTGCCTCCTGGATTTCACGTCCGAGACTTTACTGACCGATCGTTCGGGAATACCGTGGCACACGTCACACTCCGGCGCAAGCCCCAGATCTCGGAAAGTTTTCCTGCCGCCGGGGTCGGGCGTCGGCGGAGCTGGCGGCAGTGTGGGAGGGCGGCTCGGACGAGGGTGGGCGCGTCTCGGTTGGGCGCGAGGGTGGTGTTTGTCGCGAGTAGTTCTCGGGCGATCTCAGCGCTTGAGGCCGTCGAAGGCGATGGTGGCGATCGCTGTTGCCAGCGTCTCGGCGTCGACGTCGCCGTTCGGTCGGTGCCATTCGATGAGCGAGTTCACCATGCCGAAGAGTAGGCGGCTGACCAGGGCGGGGTCGACGTCGCCGCGCAGGCTGCCCTCGTCGATGGCCTCCTGGACAATGGCGGCGACCTCGTCGTCGATCCACCGCCGTCGCTTCAGTGCGGCCAGCTCGAGCTCGCTGTTGCCTCGGACGCGCAGCAGCAGCGTGACCGCGGGCTGGTGCGCCACCAGCACCTTGACGCTCTCCTGGACGAGGTGCCGCACACGCTCGTACGCCGAGCTGTCGGTGCCGGTGGCGCGCGCCCGTTCGACGGCGCTGGTCAGCTCGGTGAGCGCCTCCTCGAGGGCGAGTCCGAGGATGTGCTCCTTGCTGGGCAGGTGGTGGTACAGGGCCGACTTCGTGAGACCCAACTCCTTGGCCAGGTCGTTCATGCTCGTGCCTTCGTAACCCTGCTGGTTGAACAGCTCGGTCGCCCGGCGGATCACCGTCTCCTGGTCATAGCCCGGCCGTCCTCGGCGCGGTGCGCGTGTCTGGGGCGTCGGCTCGGTCATGTCGTGATTCTCGCACAAATTTCGCCGCAACCTCTGGACAGAGGCACCCTGAATCGACTATTACTGACCGATAGGTCAGTAATTCCGATGGAGGTTTCCATGCCCCGCCCCATTACCGTCGACAACGGCGTCGAGCCGATCGAGACAGCGTCCGTCGACGAGCTGCGCGCGCTTCAGCTCGAGCGCTTGCAGTGGTCCGTCCGGCACGCCTACGACAACGTCGAGCACTACCGGAAGTCGCTCGAGGCCGTGCAGGTCCATCCCGACGACGTCCGCTCGCTCGACGACCTCACGCTGCTGCCGTTCACCACCAAGGCCGACCTCCGTGACAACTACCCGTTCGGCATGTTCGCCGTGCCGCGCGAGCAGGTGGTGCGTGTCCACGCCTCCTCCGGCACGACGGGTCGCCCCACCGTCGTCGGCTACACCCGCGACGACCTCGACATGTGGGCCACCGTCGTGGCACGGAGCGTACGTGCGGCCGGCGGGCGGCCAGGCGACATGCTGCACAACGCCTACGGCTACGGCCTGTTCACAGGCGGGCTCGGCGCCCATGGTGGTGCGGAGAAGCTCGGCTGCACAGTCGTGCCGGTGTCGGGCGGGATGACCGAGCGCCAGGTGCAGCTGATCGACGAGTTCCGGCCCACCGTGATCATGGTGACGCCGTCGTACGCGCTCAACATCATCGACGAGATGGAGCGTCAAGGGATCGACCCACGTGCGACCTCCCTCAACATCGGCATCTTCGGCGCAGAGCCTTGGACCAACGAGATGCGCCGTTCGGTCGAGGAGCGGCTTGACATCCACGCCGTCGACATCTACGGACTGTCCGAGGTGATCGGCCCCGGGGTCGCCCAGGAGTGCGTGGAGACCAAGGACGGTCTGCACGTCTGGGAGGACCACTTCTATCCCGAGATCATCGACCCGGTCACCGGGAAGGTGCTCCCCGATGGGGAGAAGGGCGAGCTGGTCTTCACTTCGCTCACCAAGCAGGCGATGCCGGTGCTGCGCTACCGCACCCGCGACCTGACCCGCCTCCTGCCGGGTACGGCGCGGCCGATGCGCCGCATCGAGAAGATCACCGGTCGCACCGACGACATGATCATCCTGCGCGGTGTGAACCTGTTCCCGACACAGATCGAGGAGCTCGTGCTCACCGTCCCCGAGCTCACACCGCACTTCCAGTGCGTACTCACCCGTGACGGCAACCTCGACGCGCTGACTGTGCGCATCGAGCGCGATGAGCACACCACCTCGGACGCCGCGCGGGATGCGGGCCGCCACGTCGCCGGACTGGTCAAGCGCACCATCGGCGTCACCGTCGGTGTCGATGTCGTCGAGCCCGGGGCGATCGAGCGCTCCGTCGGGAAGATGCGGCGCATCGTCGACGAGCGGTCCCCGCGCTGAACGCCGCCCAGCACAGTCCATACCCACTTCGAGAGAGACAACAGGACATGACTTCACTTCTCGAGAGCTACGCGAACGGCGCCTGGTTTCGGGCGGACGATGAGGGGCAACCGCTCCTTGATGCCTCGACCGGCGACGTGGTCGCTCGTATCTCCAGCCGGGGGCTCGACGTCGGCGCGATGGTCCAGCACGCGAAGACCGTCGGTGGGCCGGCCGTCCGCGAGCTGACCTTCCACGAGCGAGCCGGTCTGCTCAAGCAGCTCGCCAAGGCGCTCTCTGCCGACAAGGACGAGCTGTACGCGTTGTCCCTGCGGACAGGCGCGACCAAGCGCGATTCGATGGTCGACATCGATGGCGGCTTCGGCACGGTGTTCAGCTATGCCAGCAAGGGCACCCGCGAGCTCCCCAACGACCGGGTCCTGCTCGACGGCGACCTCGAGCAGCTCGGCCGAGAGGGCCGGTTCGTGGGACAGCACGTGTACACCAGCCGACCCGGTGTCGCGGTCCAGATCAACGCGTTCAACTTCCCGGTCTGGGGGATGCTCGAGAAGCTCGCACCGGCGTTCCTGGCCGGTCTCCCGACCATCGTCAAGCCCGCCTCACAGACGGCCTACCTCACAGAGGCCGTCGTCCGCCGCATCATTGCCTCGGGCATCCTTCCCGAGGGGTCCCTGCAGCTGCTCAGCGGCAGCGCCGCGGGCCTTCTGGACGAGCTCGACGTGCAGGACTCGGTGGCGTTCACCGGCTCTGCGCACACCGCCGGCATCCTGCGTACGCACCCGGGTGTCCTGCACGGTGGGGTACGTCTCGATGTGGAGGCCGACTCGCTCAACTGCTCGGTGCTCGGCCCGGACGTGACGGTGGACGACCCGGAGTTCGACCTGTTCGTCAAGGGCGTCGTCGCCGAGATGACCGTCAAGGCGGGCCAGAAGTGCACCGCCATCCGCCGCACGATCGTCCCGTCCGGGATGGCCGAAGCGGTCATCGAGGCGCTCTCGGCGAAGCTCGCCCGCATCACCGTCGGCAACCCCGCCGACGAAGGTGTCCGGATGGGCCCGCTGGCCTCGCTGGCCCAGCGAGACGACGTCGGCAAGGCCGTCGAGGCGCTGACTGCCTCGGCCGAGGTTGTCTTCCGGGGCCAGGCTCCGGACGGCCCCGGCGCGTTCATGGCGCCCGTCCTGCTCCGGGCCGGAGCGGACGCCACCGAGGTCCACGACGTCGAGCCGTTCGGCCCGGTGAGCACCGTCATCGGCTACGACACCCTGGATGAGGCGATCGCCCTGGCCGCCCGCGGCAAGGGTTCGCTCGCCGGTTCTGTCGTCACCCACGACGCCGGGGTCGCGCGGGACCTCGTCCTCGGGCTGGCTCCCTGGCACGGGCGGATCCTCGTCCTCGACCGCGACGACGCCGCCGAGTCGACCGGACACGGCTCACCGCTGCCGGTCCTCGTGCACGGCGGGCCCGGCAGGGCCGGCGGAGGCGAGGAGCTCGGCGGCATCCGCGGCGTGCTGCACCACCTGCAGCGCTCCGCGATTCAAGCCTCTCCCGACATGCTCACCGCGATCACCGGACGCTGGACGAAGGGCTCTGCCCGCCACGTCGACGAGGAACACCCGTTCCGCAAGAGCCTGGCCACGCTACGCATCGGCGACACCGTCGAGTCAGCCACCCGCACGGTCACGCTCGAGGACATCGACCACTTCGCGGAGTTCACCGGCGACACCTTCTACGCCCACACCGACCCCGACGCCGCCGCGGCCAACCCGCTCTTCGGCGGCATCGTCGCGCACGGCTATCTGGTGGTCTCGCTGGCAGCCGGCCTCTTCGTGGAGCCCAACCCCGGTCCGGTGCTCGCGAACTTCGGCGTGGACCACCTGCGGTTCCTCACGCCGGTCAAGGCCGGAGACGCGATCCGGGTCACCTTGACCGTCAAGCAGATCACCCCACGCAACAGCGCCGAGTACGGCGAGGTCCGCTGGGACAGCGTGGTCACCAACCAGGAGGACCAGCCGGTCGCGACCTACGACGTCCTCACGCTCGTCGCCAAGGAGGAACAGCGATGACTCATCGCCTCACCATCCAGTACGCCGCGCCGGCCGATCCGGAGGCGTTCGATGCGCACTACTTCGATCGGCATCTGCTGCTGTGCGAGCCGCTCCCCGGCCTGCGTGCGGTCAGTTGGTCCAAGCCACGGCCGCTTGGCCCCGGCCCCACCCCGTACCTGGTCACCCAGCTCGACTTCGACGACGCCGATGCGCTCAAGGTCGCGCTGCGGTCGCCGGAGATGGCAGAGGTCGCCGCCGACGCCGAGACCTTGCCCGCAGACAAGATCATGTTCACCGCGGAGGTGTGCCCGGCATGACGACCCAGGACCTCGAACGAGGCTTCGACGAGACGATCGCCCACAACGAGCGCATCGAACCCCGTGACTGGATGCCTGACGGATACCGGCAGACGCTGATCCGCCAGGTCGCCCAGCACGCGCACTCCGAGATCATCGGGATGCAGCCCGAGGGCAACTGGATCACCCGTGCGCCCTCGCTGCGGCGTAAGGCGATCCTGCTCGCCAAGGTGCAGGACGAGGCCGGGCACGGGCTCTACCTCTACTCGGCCGCCGAGACGCTCGGTGCCACGCGCGACGAGCTGACCCAGCGGCTCATCGCTGGCACCCAGAAGTACTCCTCGATCTTCAACTACCCGACCCTGACCTACGCCGACGTCGGCACGATTGGCTGGCTGGTCGACGGTGCCGCGATCTGCAACCAGGTGCCGCTGTGCCGTACCTCCTACGGACCGTACGGCCGGGCGATGATCCGGATCTGCAAGGAGGAGTCGTTCCACCAGCGTCAGGGCTTCGAGTTGCTGATGACGATGATGCGCGGCACCGATGAGCAGCGCGCGATGGTGCAGGAGTCGGTGAACCGGTTCTGGTGGCCCGCCCTGATGATGTTCGGCCCACCCGACGATGACAGCCCGAACTCGGCGCAGTCGATGGCCTGGGGCATCAAACGGCACGGCAACGACGAGCTGCGACAGCGGATGGTCGACATGACCGTCCCGCAGGCCGAGGCGCTCGGCGTTACCCTTCCCGACCCCGATCTGCGCTGGAACGAGGAGCGCGGCTCCTGGGACTTCGGCGCCCCCGACTGGGACGAGTTCTGGCAGGTGGTGAAGGGCGACGGGCCGTGCAGTGACCAGCGCATCGCACACCGCCGACGCGCGTACGACGAAGGTGCCTGGGTACGCGAGGCAGCCACCGCGTACGCCGCGAAGTCCGATATGGCGAGCACGGAGGAAGCCCGATGACCAGTGCTGACTGGCCGCTCTACGAGGTGTTCGTGCGCGGCAAGCGCGGCCTCAACCACGTGCACGTCGGCTCGCTGCACGCGCCCGATGACCAGATGGCACTGCGGCACGCCCGCGACGTCTACACCCGTCGCAACGAGGGCGTCAGTCTGTGGGTGGTGAGGTCCGAGGCCATCGTGGCGAGCAGCCCGGACGAGAAGGACCCGCTCTTCTCACCCAGCGGCGACAAGGTCTACCGCCACCCGACCTTCTACGAGATCCCCGACAACGTTCCCCACATGTGAGGTCCTGATGACGAATCCCTCGCACAACACCGACGCGAACCCGGTGGCCCATGATCCGCACGACTCCGTCTACGACGGCCTGCTGGTCAACGACGCGCACTGGGCGTTCGGCACCGACTTCGAGGACCCGCTCGCCGGTGTCGACACGACCGTCCCGGAGGGCATGGAACCCGGTGACCTGGCCGCCTACTGCCTGATGCTCGGCGACGACGCCCTGATCCTGTCCCACCGCCTTTCCGAGTGGTGCAGCAGCGCGCCCGACCTCGAGGAGGACATTGCCCTGGCCAACATCGCTCTCGACCTCCTGGGGCAGGCGAGGTTGCTGCTGGCTCGGGCTGCGGCCGCCGACCCGTCGGTGGTGCCGGCGCTGCCGGAAGGCTCACCGGTGCCTGCGGAGGATGCGTTGGCGTACTTCCGCAGCTGCCAGGAGTTCCGCAACCTGCGGCTGGTCGAGGCTCCCAACGGTGACTTCGCCGAGACGATCAGCCGCCTGCTGGTCTTCGCGACGTACCGGCTCGCGCTCTTCGAGCGGTTGACCCAGAGCCCGGACGCGGTGCTCGCGGCCGTGGCTGCCAAGGGCGTCAAGGAGCTGACCTACCACCGAGACTTCGCCGGTCGCTGGTTCCTCACGCTCGCTCAGGGCACCGAGGAGTCGCGCCGGCGGCTGCTGGCCGGACTGGCCACCGTGTGGCCGCTGCGGGCGGAGCTGTTCGCCTCCCACGAGGTGGAGGCACGAATCGGTGTCGACCCGGCGAGCATCGCCGCGGACGTCGACGTGGTGCTCGAGCAGGTCTTCGCGGTCAGCGGGGTCGAACGTCCCACCGCCCGCGCTCTGGCCGGGGTAGAGGGCCAGACCGGGCGCGACGGCATGCACAGCGAGGCCCTGAGTCGCTTGCTGGCCGAGATGCAGGTCGTCGCCCGCGAGCACCCGATGGGGGTGTGGTGATGGCTGCCCTGCTCGACCGGGCCCGCGAGCTCGTCGCGACAGTCACCGACCCGGAGCTCCCGATGCTCACCCTGGAGGACCTCGGCGTGCTCCGCGACGTGTCCGTCGACGAGAACGGCACGGTGACGGTCGCGATCACCCCGACGTACTCGGGCTGCCCGGCGATGGCGACGATGCGTGACGACATCGTGCGTACGTTGAAGGAGGCCGGCCTCGAGGCCACGGTTCGGCTCACCCTGAGCCCGGCCTGGACCACCGACTGGATCAGCGAGCGAGGCCGCACCGCGCTGGCCGAGCACGGCATCTCCCCACCGGGTCGGGCGACACCGGTTGCCGGCCCGGTCGCGCTGACCCTCTCGCCGCTCCGACGCGCCGTCCACTGCCCGCAGTGCGGCTCGGTCGACGTCGAGGTCACCAGCGAGTTCGGCAGCACGGCGTGCAAGGCGCTCTATCGCTGCCTGACCTGCCTCGAGCCGTTCGACCATGTGAAGGAGATCTGAGGTGCCCGGTTTCCACACGCTCACCGTCCGATCCATCGAGCCGCTCACCGATGACTCGGCGGCGGTCACGTTCGACGTCCCCGACCACCTCGAGGCGGAGTTCGACTTCGCCGCCGGCCAGGCGCTCACCCTGCGCCGGGTCATCGACGGGGTCGAGCACCGCCGCAGCTACTCGATCTGCGCGCCGGCGGGCGAGCGTCCCCGGATCGGCGTACGAGAGATCCCTGACGGGCTCTTCTCGCAGTGGCTGGTGCGCGACGTGCGCCCCGGCTCCGAGATCGACGTCCAGGGGCCCTCCGGCGCGTTCCGTGCGGACCCCGACGGGGGAGGAACCCACCTGTGCATCGCGGCCGGTTCGGGAATCACCCCGATGCTGTCGGTCGCATCGACCGTGCTGCGCAACCCGAAGGCCCAGGTGAGCCTGCTCTACGGCAACCGGACCACGAGCTCGGTGATGTTCGCCGAGGAGCTGGCCGACCTCAAGAACCGGTACTGCTCGCGCTTCGACCTCATGCACGTGCTCTCGCGAGAGCCGAGGGACGTGGAGCTGTTCACGGGCCGGATCGAAGGTGATCGGCTGCGCACGATCCTCACCGAGCTCGTCCCCCTGCAGGATGTCGACCACGTCTGGCTCTGTGGCCCCCTGGCCATGATCGAGGAGTCGCGGGCGATCCTCGAGGACCTCGGGGTACCCGCCGAGAAGGTGCACTTCGAGCTCTTCTTCGTCGACGCTCCGCCCCCGCAGCTGCGCCACGCCGACAAGCTGGTCGAGGGCGTGACCAGCGAAGTCACCGTCGTCCTCGACGGACGCAGCACGACCACGCCGATGCCGCGCACCCAGTCCATCCTCGACTCGGCCCAGGAGACCCGAACCGACCTTCCGTTCGCCTGCAAGGGCGGTGTCTGCGGCACCTGCCGGGCCAAGGTCACCGGCGGGGACGTCGAGATGGTGCGCAACTACGCACTCGAGCGCGAAGAGGTCGAGCGCGGCTTCGTGCTCACCTGCCAGACCTTCCCCGTCAGCGACGCCGTGAACGTCGACTTCGACGCCTGACCCCTGGAGCAGACATGACCGAAGCCTTCATCCTCGACGGTGCGCGCACGCCCATCGGCCGATACGGCGGTGCGCTCGCCCATACCCGCGCCGACGACCTGGCCGCGCTCACCGTGCGCGAGGCGGTGACCCGTGCCGGTATCGCACCCGACCTCATCGACGAGGTGGTGTTGGGAGCTGCCAACCAGGCAGGGGAGGACAACCGCAACGTGGCTCGCATGGCGGCCCTGCTGGCCGGGCTTCCCGATACGGTGCCCGGTTTCACCGTCAACCGGCTCTGCGCCTCCGGCCTCACCGCCCTGATCACCGCCCGCCAGATGATCGCCGCCGGTGACGCCGATGTCGTCGTCGCAGGGGGAGTGGAGTCGATGAGCCGAGCACCATGGGTCACGGCGAAGCCCACTCGTGCCTTCGCCAAGCCCGGTACGTCGTACGACACCTCGATCGGGTGGCGGTTCACCAACCCTGCCTTCGCCGCGGACACCACCCTGTCCATGCCGGAGACCGCTGAACGCGTCGCGGAACAGTGGAAGCTGACCCGCGAGCAGCTGGACGAGTTCGCCCTGCGGTCGCATCAACGGGCGGTCGACGCCCGGAAGAACGGGCGCTTCGCGGACGAGATCGTCGCGGTCGGCGATGTCACCGAGGACGAAGGCCCGCGCGAGGACACCAGTCTGGAACAGCTCGCCCGGCTCCGCCCGGTCAACGGCCCGGACGGCATCGTCACCGCCGGAAACTCCAGCTCGCTCAACGACGGCGCCGCCGCGGTCGTAGTCGTGAGCGAACGGTTCGCCGAGCGTCACGGGCTGCAGCCGCGTGCCCGCCTCGTGGCCGGCGCCAGCGCTGGCGTGGCGCCGGAGATCATGGGCATCGGCCCGGTGCCGGCGACCCGCCGTGTGCTCGACCGAGCGGGCTGGACCATCGAGGACCTGGATGCCGTCGAGCTCAACGAGGCATTCGCCGCGCAGGCGCTGGCCTGCATGGGCGACCTCCACCTCGACCCGGCGATCGTCAACGCCGACGGAGGCGCGATCGCCCTCGGCCACCCGCTCGGCGCCTCCGGAACGCGCATCGCCATCACGCTCCTCGGCAGGCTCGAGCGAGCAGGCGGCCGCCGTGGCCTGGCGACCATGTGCGTCGGTGTCGGCCAGGGCACGGCACTGCTGCTGGAGCGCCCGTGACGACGCCACTGCTCATCGAGGATCACGACGATCGCGTCGTGCTCCGGCTGAACCGCCCGGAAGCGCGCAACGCGATAGACCTCGCGATGGTCGAGGCTATGCACGACGCCTGTGCCGACCTCGAACGCTCCCTCAAGATCGCGCTCATCGTCGGCTCGGGTGGCACCTTCGCGGCCGGCGCCGACATCGCTCAGCTCCGAGAACGTCGTCGCGACGACGCGTTGCGTGGCATCAACTCCGGCATCTTCGACCGGATCCACCGGTTGCCGATGCCCGTCATCGCACTCATCGACGGCTACGCGTTGGGCGGGGGTGCGGAACTGGCGTACGCGTGCGACTTCCGGATCGGCACGCCGACCGCGAAGATCGGGAGCCCCGAAGCTGGCCTCGGGATTCTCGCTGCGGCGGGAGCGAACTGGCGGTTGCGTGAGCTGGTCGGCGAACCGCTCGCCAAGGAGATCCTGTTGGCCGGAAGGATCCTCGGCGCCGACGAGGCGGTCTCGGCCAACCTGCTCACGGAGGTGGTGCCCGTCGACGACCTCGAGGCCGCCGGGCACCGCCTGGCCGACCGGATCGCGGGACAGGGTCCACTCGCCGTACGCCTCACCAAGCAGCTGTTTCACGCCCCGCGCGATGCCCATCCGCTCATCGATGACATCGCGCAGGCCGTGCTCTTCGAGACCGAGGAGAAGTTCGACCGGATGACAGCCTTCCTCGACCGCAAGGAGAAGCGATGAGTCTGCCCGACAAGACCGGCGTCTACGGGGGTGGTCGCATGGGTGCCGGGATCGCTCATGCGCTCCTGGTCGCCGGAGCCGACGTGGTCGTCGTCGAGACCGATCCCGAGGCCGCCGCGAAGGCACGCACTCGTATCGACGCGAACTTGGCCAGGTCGGTCGAGCGTGGCATCACCGCCACTGGTGTCCTGTCGGTCACGACGGATGCCGCTGATCTGTCCGGAGCCGGCCTCGTCATCGAAGCCGTGCCCGAGATACCTGGCCTCAAGGCCTCGGTGCTCGCCAGCATCGAGCTCGCGGCCCGCGACGCGGTGATCGCCAGCAACACCAGCTCGCTCTCCATCGACGGTCTGGCCGCCGGCCTCGCCGCAGCCGAGCGGTTCGTCGGTCTGCACTTCTTCAACCCGGTTCCGGCCAGTGCCCTGGTCGAGGTCGTGGTCGGCAAGGCGACCGCGGCAGCTGTGGTGGCACAGGCACAGGAATGGGTCGGTGACCTGGGCAAGAGCGCGATCACCGTCGCCGACTCACCCGGCTTCGCCAGCAGCCGTCTCGGGGTGGCGATCGCGTTGGAGGCGATGCGGATGCTCGAGGAGGGAGTGGCTACCGCCGAGGACATCGACACCGCGATGACGCTCGGCTACCGGCATCCGGTCGGCCCGCTGAGGACCACCGACCTCGTCGGTCTCGACGTACGTCTCGACATCGCCGACCACCTCGAGCACGAGCTCGGGCCGCGGTTCGCGCCGCCGCAGCTGCTCCGCGACAAGGTCGAGGCGGGGGAGTTGGGCCGCAAGTCCGGCAAGGGGTTCTACACATGGTGACCAGCATGACCGGCTCGGTCGCTCATGCGCGCGCCTGCGCCGAGGCGATGTGGGCGTCGGACAGCGCCAGTCGGGCGCTCGGCATGGTGCTCGAGGACGTCGCGCCAGGCAGGGCCAGGCTCTCCATGAGGGTGCGATCCGACATGGTCAATGGGTACGACCTCTGCCATGGAGGAATCGTCTCGGCACTGGCTGACAGTGCGTTCGCGGTCGCCTGCAACAGCCACGGCACGGTGACGGTGGCCACCGGCTTCGAGGTCGACTTCCTCGAGCCGGGGTTTCTCGGCGACGTCCTCGTCGCCGACGCCCGCGAGGTGGCGCTGCGGGGCCGGTCCGGCATCTACGACGTTACAGTGCGACGGGCAGGCATCGTGATCGCCGAATTTCGCGGACGTAGCCGATCGCTGGGGCGATCCATCCTGGAGGAGGAACGATGAACGACACGCCGGTTCTCGTCGACCGTGAGGCAGCGGTCGCGACCATCACGCTCAACCACCCGGAGCAGCGCAACGCGCTCGACCGGGACACCAAGGAGGCGCTGCGGGACGCCGTCGCGTCTGTCGCCGGGGACCGGCGGGTGCGCGCCGTCGTGCTGGCCGCGGCGGGGCCGACGTTCTGCGTCGGGCAGGATCTCGGCGAGCATGCGACGGCGCTGGCGGGCGGCGCGGAGGCGGCGTTCGCGACCGTACGGAAGCACTACTCGCCTATCGTGAGGGACCTCATGACGATGCCCAAGCCTGTGGTGGCCGCCGTCGGCGGCGCGTGCGTGGGGGCAGGGCTCGGCCTCGCCCTCGCCTGCGACTACCGGGTCTTTGCTACCGGCGCGAAGCTGGGGACGGCCTTCACAGCGATCGGGCTGACCTTCGACTCCGGATTGTCGGTGACCCTGGCACGTGCCGTCGGAGAGTCCCGGGCGCGTGAGCTGATCCTCTTCGGCCGCACCTTCACCGCCGAGCAAGGCGTGGACTGGGGCATCGCCGGCGAGGTCGTCGCACCGGAGGACGTTCTGGCGCGGGCCGGCGAGCTGGCTGGTCAACTCGCGCAGGGGCCGACCACCGCCTATGCCGATACCAAGCGCCTGCTCGCCGAGGCGCCGGGACGCTCGCTCGAAGACTGTCTCGAGGCAGAGGCTGCCGCGCAGACCCGGTGCGGCCGGACCGAGGACCACGCCAACGCGGTCGCGGCGTTCATCGGTCGCGAGAAGCCGACGTTCACCGGCGCGTGAGCGGTTCAGGACCTTTGGGGCCGGTGATCAACGCGGTCGCACCGCCGTCGAGCCGTTCGAGCGCGAGTCGGGCTAACGCTCGCCCATCTCCTCCCAGATGGATCTGAGCATCGCCATCTCCTCCTCGGTTGCCAGCTCCGCGCACTTTCCCGCCAGCGCGGACTCGAGGACATCGTGGGCCTCGAGGACGTTTGACGGCTTCCTCGACAGTGAAGGCCCGTGTTCGGACTCCGCGGTTGGGCTCCCGGGTGAGGTAGCCCTCCCGAGCGAGCCGCAGGACGACCGATCGGACCGTTCCGCGGGAGACGTCGAGGCCCCCACCTCCTCGCCGTCTGGCACTTTCATCGCGCTGAAAGTCCCAAACCGGGATATCGCCTGGTTTTCGGTCACCACCGAGGAGTGGGCGGGCGTGCGGGACGCCCACGGGCGCTGGCTCGACCTCGACAACTTCGATGTCGACGGTGGTCAGCGGGTTTCGCTCAGCGACCTGACTCGGCGCAGCTCCTGCCGCGGCCGGCCGCCACGAGGTCGCGGATCGCGCTGAGCCGAGCGGTGAGGTCGGCGAGGTCCGGCTCGCCGGCGGCCGGGGCGAGCGCGTCGCTCCACACCGCGCGCAGCCGGCGCAGGTTCTCGGCGGCGTGCGGGGTCGGGGTGACGATTTTCCCTCGTCTGTCGCCGACGCCCTCCGAACGTACGACGAGGCCCTTGTCCTCGAGCTTGCGCAGCGTCGCGCTCATGTTGGGGCGCTGCATGCCGACGTCCTGGGCGATCTCGCTGGGAGTGGCGCCGGGGTGGCGGTCGACGTAACGCATCACCGCCTGCTCTCCGGTCGAGAGCTCGGTGATCCCGGGGTCACGGAGGTGGTGGCGGTCGATGTCGCGTGCGAGCGTCGTGACGATCTCCGCGAGGTCGGCGAGTTCGTCGGCATCGGCGCGGGTAAGCATGTTCACACTCTAGTGGTTGCGCTTGGATAATTATGAAAACATAATTAATATCGTGTCATGACCTCGCCCACCGCCACCATCGAGCCGCCGCGGCCTGCCGTTTCCGCGATCGGGCCGGCGCTGCTGCTCGTACTCGCCCTGCTCTCCGCCGTCGCGCCCTTCGCCACCGACCTCTATCTGCCGGCGTTCCCGGCGATGGTCACCGATCTCGGCACCGACGCGACGAGCATCCAGCTGACGCTCACGGCGTTCCTCGTCGGCGTCGCCGTGGGCCAGCTCGCCTTCGGGCCGCTCTCGGACCGGATCGGGCGACGTACGCCTCTTCTCGTCGGTGCGGCGGTCTTTGTGGTCTCGAGCGTGGCCGCCGTCTTCGCGCCGACGGTCGAGCTCCTGGTCGTGGCCCGGCTCGTGCAGGGTCTGTCCGGGGCCGCGGGCATGGTGCTCGGGCGCGCGATCGTCTCCGACCGCGCCGAGGGGCCCGCCGCGGCACGCGCGATGAGCCTGATGATGGTCGCCGGCGGGGTCGCCCCGGTCGTGGCGCCGCTGGCGGGAGGTTTCATCGCCGGGCCGCTCGGCTGGCGCGGCGTGCTCACCGTCGTGCTCGCGATCGCGGTGCTGATGCTCGTCGCCGTGCTCGTGGTCGTACGTGAGTCGCTGCCGCCCACGCGCCGTGCCGAGCTCCGCGTCGCCCGTGCCGAGCAGGGGTCGGTCGTCGGCGACCTCCGCTCACGCAGCTATGTCGGCCACACGCTGGCCTTCGCGTTCGGGTTCGCGGTGATGATGGCCTACATCTCGGCCTCGCCGTTCCTCTATCAGGAGATGATGGGCCTCAGCGAGATGGCCTACGGCATGCTCTTCGGCCTCAACGCCTTCGCGCTCATGATCGTCAGCGCCGCCTCGGCCAACCTCGCCGGTCGCGTCGACGTACGCCGCATGGTGGGTCTGGGCCTCACCGTCTCGCTCGCCGGCACCGTGCTGTTCCTGGTCATCGCGCTCGCCGGTCTACCTGTCGGGCTGCTCGCCGTCGCGGTCTTCGTCGCGGTCGCGCCACTCGGCCTGGTCCTCGGCAACGCGACCGCGCTCGCACTGGAGTCGGTGCCCCGGGCTGCGGGCAGCGCTTCGGCGATCCTAGGTGCGCTCCAGTTCGGCCTCGCCGCGCTGGTCTCACCGCTGGTCAGCATCGGCGGGGAGAGCGCCGCCGTACCGGCCGCCTTCGTGATGGTGACCGCGGCGGTCATCGCCTGCACCGCGTTCGTCCTCGCGGGGCGGCCTACGCATGGTTGCGTACGTAGCCCCCGCTCCTGAACCGATGTGCCGATGCTCGGTGCGCACAGGCCCAACAGATAGGGCACGAGCAATGAGCATCAGCGAGACGGTGGGGAGGGCCGCCGGCGTTCTGGCAGATGTTCGGATCCGGTGATCGCGACGGTCATCACCGCGGCCGTCCTCTTCAACCGCAAGCGTGTGGCGCCTAGGGCCGCGGCGCGGGGGCGAGGCACGGTTGGCCGAGAGGTACGCCGCGTACGAGATCGACGAAGACTACGAATCCGTCGCGTAGTCGGCTCTGCCGACGTTCGGGGCCGGGGCCACGGTCAGGCCTCGTTCGTCGCGACCGCTTTCACCGGCCGCGGGGCGCGATCCTGGGTCCTGAAGAACCGCATCGTGAGCACAGTTCTCGCCAATGCGAGCCTCGACGAGCGTCCGATCGGACAGATTCGCGATGACCTCGGGCGGGCTGTCGACAACCTTGTCGAACGCGCGCTTGCAGCCGGTGCCGTCCGTGAAGATTTCGCCAGCACCGACGTCTACAACTTGCGGAGAGGTCTGGTCGCGAGACGCTGCTCACCTTCAGACAGCATCATTGGGTACTCGGCTTCGATCAAGTGCCACGCGCCGTCATGGGTCAGTGGCCGAACAGTGATGCGACGTTGGTCAGGCCCTGTCGTTCGTCCACGTCGAGAAGTTGCCGGTTGATCTACGCCATGCCTGGACCCTCAAAGATGAACGACGCGTAGACCTCAACGGTCGGCTCGTAGCCCAACCGGCCTGAGTCGGATGTTTTCTCATTGCTCGAGATCCGTCGCCGCCGCGGCCTTGTGCACCGCGGTGACCACCGCTGAGACCTCCGGCAGGGCCTGCTCGCCGTCCCGCACGATCAAGGTGCTGTAGCGGCGCACGTTCATCTGGTCGATGGGGACGTGCACGACGGCGCCGTCGCCGCCGATCGGCGTGAGCTCGGGTGCGACGGTGATCCCCCAGCCCACGTTGACCAGGCCGATCGCGGTCGCGACGTCGTGCACCGAGGCAACGATGCGAGGCCGGTAGCCCGCGTCGGCGCAGTGGCGCAGCACCCAACGGCCCAGCGAGTTGGCCTGGCACACGACCCACCCCTCGTCGACGAGGTCGGCGAAGGCAGTCTTCTTCGTCGTCGCCAGCCGGTGGCCGGTGGGCACGCAGAGCCGCAGGGCGTCGCTGCCCAGGGTCCACTCCATGAGTCCCTGCTCGGCCTCGGGCTCCCGGGTCTCGAACCGGGACACGATCGCCGCGTCGAGATGGCCACGGCGGATTTCCTCCGCGGCCTGCTCGTCCGTCACGGCGGCCAGGGTGATCTCGAGCTGGGGGTAGCGCTGGCGGATGTGGGTGAGCGCGGTGCTCATGATCGGCGGCCCCTCGCGGAATGCCACCCCGATCCGGAGGCTGCCCGAGACCTGACCGTCGGCCTGACGAAGCGTCGCCTCTGCCGCGCGGAGCTCGACCAGGATCCGCTCGGTGTGCTCGAGCAGCTTGCGGCCGAGCGGGGTCACGGTGACGGTGTTGCCGCCACGGATCAGCAACGCTGCGCCAGCCGCGCGCTCCAGGGCCGACATCTGCTGCGAGATGGCGGACCGGGTGTAGCCGAGCTCCCGAGCCGCGGCGGCGATCGAGCCGTGGGCGGCCACGGCACGCAGCACCAGCAGCCGGTCGGTGTTCAACATGCGTCATCCTTGTTAACGGTGGATGCTGCCAAGCGTTAACGCAGCCTACTTGCGACGCAAATCACATGTCGAGTTCCATGAATCCATGACGTTCTCCCTGAGCGAACAGCAGAGGATCCCGACCTCCGGCGCCCGCGCCGCGAAGGCCTTCAACGTGCAAGGCCTGGACCTGCTCGCCATCCCTCAGCTCGCCGTCGACGTGGCGGGGAAGCCGGCCGGGATGAACGACGGCGACAGCGACACCGAGGTGCTGTTGTACCGTCTGGCCGGCGACCGCTACGAGCCCTTCGGCTCGCTCATCGGGCCGGGCGGCGAGGACGCCGAGTTCTTCCAGATCGACGGACGGTCGTTCCTGGCGATCGCATGCATCCGCACCGGGTCGGGCCCGTACGATTTCGACACAGACTCGCTGATCTACGAGTGGCGCGAGGGTGCGTTCGAACTGTTCCAGAAGTTCCCCTCGTTCGCCGCGAAGCAGTGGAAGCACTGGCAGGTCGCGGGGCGCCACTTCCTCGGCCTAGCCCAAGGCCTCGAGCTGCCTGGCGCTGGCCACAACCGCAACTCGCTGGTCCTCGAGTGGGACGGCGCGTCGTTCGTGCCCTTCCAGACCATCCCGTCGCACTGGAGCTACAACTGGTACCCGTTCGAGATCGACGGCCGCCTGTACGTCGCGCACGCCGACCACGTCGGCGCGAGCGTGCTCTACCGCTGGGCCAACGACCGGCTTGAGCCGCACCAAGAGCTGATCGCCAGCGGAGGAAGGGCGTTCGTCCACTTCGAGCGCGATGGCGATGTCTACCTCCTGGCAGCCGCGATAACCGAGCCTCCGCGCCTCCTGCGGTGGGACGGCACCGTGTTCGTCTCCGTCCAGGAACTCGCCGGCACGGGTGCGCGCGAGCTCACCCTGATCGAGTCCGCGGGCCGACTTCTGATCATCCGGGTCAACTTCATCACCGGCAGCCCGGCCGCCCCGGAGCCCAGCCTGTGGTCGCAGATCTACGAGTGGCGGGACGGCGCGCTCGACGTGCTCACCGAGTTCCCGACAGTCGGCGGCACTGATTCCGAGATCCTCCGGGTCGATGGGGCCGTCGTGACGTTCGCCGTGTCGAACGGCCTGTCCGCCGACGTCCGCTTCGCCGGTGAGTCGGTCATCTACCGGCTCGAGCTCCTCGAAGCGGGGGCGGCATGACCACCGAGTACGTCGAGAACCCCGCCCTGCTGGCGCTCTACCGGGCCTACACGGCGTCCGCCCACAGCATCGGCGCCAGGTTCGGGCTGGCGGCCGAGCGGCTCGACTCCTCGCGCCCCCTCCTGGTGGCGACGCACGGCGACATCGCCGTGTACCTGGGCAACGGCGCCCCGCCGATCATCGAGAGCTTCCGGCTCGGAGCGCGAGGCTTCAAGGAGCTGGCAGCGATCTCCCACCTCGGCCCGGCCGTCTCCACGCTCGCGCGACTCAAGGAGCTCGAGCCCGACGGAGACTGGCGTCGCTCGGCCGAGACGCTGCTCGACGCCTGTCGCGCCGTGCACACATCGAACTCTCGCCGACTCTGGGCCGACGAGATCGCAGTCGAGGCCTTCGTCGGCCGCGAGGAGTCGATCGCCCGGATGACGCAATACGCGTGCGTCGTGACTGAGCGCTTCCTGGAGCGGTCACTCGACGACGACACCTACCTCAGCGCCGACCACGTACGTCGCTACCTGCTGGAGGGGCCGGCCGACGACCTACCCGTTCCGATGAACCGGATCATGGTCGCGACGTTCTTCCTCACCGGGATGGACACCTCCCACCGTCTGATCCGGTGGTGCGACGCCCTGGACCTGCCGTGGGAGAAGGCGATGGTGATCATCGCCGGCCGCCAGGGACGCCCGACTGCCGGCGTCACCCGCGACAGCAACAGTGTCGCGAAAGTCATCAACACGATCTCCCGAGGGCGTCTACCGCACCGCCACCTGCTGATCGCCCCGCACGCGCCCGTCTTCCCCCTGTACGACGGCACCGACCTCGCGGCCGCATCGGCGCTCGAGGGCGAGTACCGGCGAATGTGGTCGACCATCATCGCGACGTCCGACCTCGGAGCGGACATGTTCACCGACTACCCACGGTTCGAGCCCGATCCCCCCACCGAGTCCTCTGCCTACGACGCGCAGACGATCACGCAGATGCCGGCCATCCACGGCGTCGACGACTGGTTCTCGCTGACGGCACGCCTGCGGATGGTCCTGGAGGACCCTCGTCAGCTGCTGTCAGGAGCCGTCACCGATTACGCGAGTCAACAGCTCGTCGATCACGACAACGACCCTAGGCGGGTTGTCGTGCCTGGCCTCGACGGGGAGCCGTACCCCGCTCTCTCGCCGCAGGTCGTCAGCGACCACGGGAGGTCGAGTTCTCGCTGACACCGCCATCGTTCGGGCGCAACGACCCAAGTACGCACTGCTTCTCGGTCATCCAAGGAGAAGAATCATCATGAAACGAAACATCCGCTCACCGTTCCGCGGAACTCGCGGCGGTGCCGCCGTGGCCGTGGTCTCGCTCTTGGTCCTCAGCGCAGGTTGTGGCCTGTCCGGCAGCGATCCGTCAGACGGCGACGGGCCGATCGTCATCGGCATGTCCCTCCCGCTGAGCGGCCCCGTAGCCGACCGGGCCAAGCCCGGCATGGAGGGATACCAGTACTGGGTCGACGAGCTGAACTCGAACGGCGGGCTGCTCGGACGGGAGGTCGAGCTCAAGGTGCTGGACGACGGCTTCGACCAGCAGACCGCGATCTCCGACTACACCCGCCTGATCTCCGAGGACAAGGTCGACCTGGTGCTCGGGACCTTCTCCTCCGACCTCAACGTTGCGGTCGCGCCGGTGGCCGAACGGTTCGGCTACGCCTACGTGCAGCCGTCCGGTGGCGCCGACGAGATCTTCGAGCGCGACCTCGAGTACCTGTTCTTCGCCCAGCCGGCGACGACGCAGAAGCTGCCTGACCGGTTCGTCGAGCTGCTGTCCACGATGCCCGAGGCCGAACGGCCGGAGACGGTGGGTCTCGTGCAGCTCGACGACCCGAACACGACTCAAGCGGCCAAGCTGTTCTCCGACCAGCTTGCCGAGCTCGGGATCGAGACGGTCTACGACGTGACCTATTCCCCGGACACGTCGAACTTCGACGCCATCGCCAGCGACATCAAGCAATCCGACCCCGACCTGGTCATCAACGGCGCGATCGCGGTTGACGGCATGTCGTTGATCCGATCGATGCAGAAGGTCGGTTTCTCGCCGCCGATGCTCTACCAGATGAACGCTCCGACCGACCCGACGTACGCGGAGACGATCGGCGAGGCCAATACCGAGGGCATCTTCACCTACCTCGCGTGGAGCCCTGAGGCGGCGTACCCGACGAACGACGGCTTCGTGAGCGGCTACACCGAGGAGTACGGCGCCGCACCGAGCGAGGACGCGGCGAACTCCTACACCGCGGGGCAGGTCCTCGCCGAGGCGGTCGACTCGGTCGGCAGCCTCGACCAGGAGGCGATCAAGGACTGGCTGCATGCAAACAGCGTGGAGACCATCGTGGGCCCCCTCAACTGGGACGAGACCGGTCGCCCGCAGGGCGACATGCTTCTCGGGCAGTTCCAGGACGGCGAGATCAAGATCGTCGGCCCGGACTCGGCGGCCACCACCGACGAGGTCATCTACGCCAAGCCCGAATGGCAGTAGTCGTCGGCGCATCCGCACCTGTCGATACATCCTTCCGCACTCTGTCGATCCACATGGGAGACCCTGCATGACCCTCTTAGTCCAGACACTCATCCTCGGTCTGCTGATCGGTGGTATCTACGCGCTGATGTCCTCGGGGTTCACGCTTGTCTTCGGCGTCATGAAGATCATCAACCTGGCCCACGCTGCGATGATCGTCCTAGCGGCATTCTTCACCTGGTGGGTCTGGGACCTGACCGGCATCGACCCACTTCTCCTCGGGGTCGTCGCCACGCCGGTCATGTACGGCTTTGGGTGGGTGCTCTACAAGACCGTGATCGCGCGGGTGCACCGAGCCGATCATGAGCTGGCGATGGTCGCCTCGTTCGCGGTGGCCATCGCCGCCAGCGGGGTGATGTCGCTGGTCTGGGGCACCGAACTGAGGGCGGCGACGCCGAGCTACTTCAACACCTCTCTCGAGATCGGCTCGATCGTGGTGCCGCACGCCCAGCTGTACGCGTGCGGCGGCGCCGTCGCGCTCCTGCTGGGGCTCTACGTGCTGCTGCGACGTACGTTCATCGGACGGGCGATCAAGGCCTGCGCCGAGAACCGTGACAGCGCCGAGCTCGTCGGCATCAACGTCGAGCGGACCATGGCTCAGATGTTCGCGATCGGGGCCGCCACCACCGGGTTCGGCGGCGCCGCGCTGTCGGTGATCTACCAGTTCTTCCCCGAGTCGCACTTCGTGTGGATCGGCCGGATCCTCTGCGTGGTCATCCTCGGCGGCCTGGGCAGCCTGGCCGGCGCCGCGCTCGGGGCTGCGGTGCTCGGCGTCGGCGAGACGATCACCGCGATCTACATCGACACCCAGTGGGCCACGACCGTGCCCTACATCCTGATCATCGCGATCCTCGTTCTCAGGCCCCAGGGCCTGCTGGGAGAACGTATGCGCGCGGACGGGGCACACGCATGATTGCCGCAGTGGTCACCCGTGCCGCCGACCGGGTCGCCAGCGCCCGGAAATGGCTCATCGCCGGCGGAATCGTCTTCGTGGGCTGCATCCCGCTCCTCACCTCGAGCGCGTACATCCAGAACGTGATGATCCTGACGTTCCTAATGTGTGTCCTGGGTCTGGGCTGGAACATCATGTCCGGCTACACCGGCTACATCAGCCTCGGGCACAGCGCCTTCATCGGGATCGGCGCCTACACCGCCGGCATTCTGGCCGAGCGCTGGCAGGTCTCGCCGTTCCTCGTCGCACCACTGGGCGGGGTGGCGGCGGCGCTCGTCGCGTTCTTGCTCGGGCTGACTACACGGCGCACCCGCGGCCCGGCGTTCGTGATCGTCTCGTTCGCGCTCCTCGAACTGCTCGGGTTGCTCGCCCGCAATCTGTCGTCGCTCACGGGTGGCAGCCAGGGGCTCGCGATGCCGCTACCCGACTGGGACCTCACCTTCTACAACTGGCCGTTCTACTACTCGCTGCTCGCGCTCGTGCTCCTCAGTCTCTGGATGACCCGCGCGATCCGGCGCTCGAAGTTCGGCCTCGGCCTGGTCGCGATCCGCGACGACGAGGACAAGGCCGCCGGCATCGGGGTCCTCACCCCCGTCTACAAGTCACTCGCCTTCATGTCGAGCGCCGTGCTGGTCGGCGTCGCCGGTGCCGTCTACGGCTACTACGTCAGCTATCTGTCGGTCAGCACCATGTTCGACATCGTGCTGAGCATGCAGGTGGTGCTGGCCGTCCTCATCGGCGGCCGCGGCACGTTCTGGGGACCCGTGCTCGGCGCGTTCATCGTCGTGCCCCTCACCGAGCTCACGAACACCACGATCGGCGGCCTGGACGCAGGTGCCTTCCGGCTCCTCATGTTCGGCGGTCTGCTCCTGCTCGTCACGATGCTCCTTCCCCGCGGCATCCTGCCGACGGCAGGGGCCTGGCTGACGAAGCTGAAAGCCGGCGATACCGGCCGGACCGGCGCGCGTCTCGTCGAGAGCGGGCTCCCGACCGTGCCGCCCAGTTTGCGCGACGAGTCCGCCGCGGTTGGGGGTGACGTGCTGCGCGTGGAGGACGTGGTGATGCGGTTCGGCGGCGTCCTCGCCATCGACCAGGCGTCGTTCTCGGTGCCGCGGGGCTCGATCACCGCGCTCATCGGGCCCAATGGTGCGGGCAAGACGACGCTGTTCAACGCCATCGATGGCACCTACACCCCGGCCGCCGGGGATATCGTCCTCGAGGGCAAGTCGCTCGCCCGGGCCGACCGCACACGACGCGCGTTCCGGGGTATCGGTCGCACCTACCAGCTGCCGCGGCTCTTTAACAGCCTGACCGTTCTCGAGAACGTTGCCGCTGTGAACTCCAGCTTCAGCGTGCGCCGCCTCGCGGCCTCGGCCGTGTCGGGCGAGGAGGCCGCGCGTGCGACCGAGCTGCTCGAGTTCGTGGGCCTCGGCGACTATCTGGACGTCAAGGCGACCGACATGTCGTACGGGCAGAAGAAGCTGGTCGAGCTCGCACAGGTGCTGATGCTCGATCCAGCAGTCATTCTGCTCGACGAGCCGGCCGCGGGGATCAACCCGACGCTGCTGCGCCGGCTGGCGGATCTGATCAGGGCCCTCAACGAGTCGGGCCGGACGTTCGTGATCGTCGAGCACGACATGCAGTTCGTGCTCGCTCTCGCCGACAGGGCGACCGTGCTCGCACGGGGCCAGGTACTCATGTCGGGCGCGCCGGACGTGGTCAGCCGCCACCCGAAGGTCATGGAGGCCTATCTCGGTGACGACTTCGTGCTGGAGAAGACGATGGGAGGTGCCACCACATGATCGAGTTCCGCAACGTGTGCGCCGGCTACGGCGGCGGCGACGTACTGCAAGGTCTCGACCTGAGAGTCGAGGACAAGAGCATCACCTGCATCGTCGGACCGAACGGCGCGGGCAAGTCGACCGTGCTGCGGACCTTGAGCGGGCTCCTGAGCCCGCGCGTCGGCGAGATCCTGCTGGACGGTCGTGCTCTGCATACGCTGTCCGCCGCCCAGGTGCTGGCCGCCGGTGTGGCCCAGGTGCCGCAGCAGGGCGGGCTCTTCGGCGGCCTGAGCATCCGCGACAACATGCTGCTCGGCGGCTACCTCGTGCGGCGGCAACGTCGCGAGCTGAACAAGCGCATCGACGAGCTCGCTGAGGTCTTCCCGATCGTCGCCGAGCGCGCGCTCGACAAGGCAGCCGACCTCTCCGGCGGGCAGCGCAGGATCGTCGAGTTCGCGCGGGCACTGGTGACCGAACCGAGCGTCATCCTGCTCGACGAGCCGACGCTCGGCCTCGACCCGAAGACCTGCGCGACCGTGTTCGAGACGACCCAGCAGGTCAACGCCCTGGGAACGACAGTTCTCATGGTCGAGCAGAACGTCCGCTTCGGGCTACAGCTGGCCGACCACGGTGTGGTGATGGAACGCGGGCAGGTGCTGATCTCCCAGCCGGCCGATGTGCTGCTCGGGCGCTCCGACATGGCCTCGATGTTCTTTGGTGCCGCCCCGACCGAGCCCGCTGTCGACGTGCCCGGGGGGCCGGCATGACCAGTCCGTTCCTCGAGCGCCTCCGTGCAGGCGAGAAGACACTGATGCTGGGCATCCGCGCCTCGCGGACCACCGACGTCGTGCGGATGGCGGCGTCGACCGGCCACCACGCCATCCTGGTCGACCTCGAGCACTCGGCGATGTCTGTGCAGACCGCAACCGAGCTGTGCGCCGCAGCCCACGATCTCGGGCTGCGGGCATTCGTCCGGGCCCCGGAGCGGGACTACGGCGTGATCGGGCGACTGCTGGACGGGGGAGCGCACGGGATCGTGGCGCCACGAGTGGAGTCATCCGCCGAAGCCAGCATGCTGGCCCGGGCCTGCCGGTTTCCGCCGGACGGCCAGCGCTCCCAGCTCGCGTCGCTGCCGATGTACGGAATGAGACCGACGCCGGCCCGGATCCTGAACCCGGCAGCCAACGCGTCCACCGTCGTGCAGGTGATCGTCGAGACGCCCGCCGGTGTCGACGCGGCTGACGAGATCGCCGCCGTGGACGGCGTCGACATCCTCGTCATGGGGGCCAACGACTTCACCGCGGAGCTGGGTCGACCCGGTGACCACGGGCACCCGGACGTACGGGACGCGGTCGCGATCGTCGCTCAGGCATGCCAGCGCCACGGGAAGCTGTTCATGCTGGCCGGCATCGGCGACCGCGCGACCTACGACTCCCTCGCCGCCCTCGGGGCCTGCCCGCTGCTGCTGACCGGGATGGACTCCGAGCTCCTCTACTCCGCGATGCAGCAGCGCGCGGAATCCCTGCTGACCGCTCCTGAGAAGACGCCATGACGACCTTGCCGCTGAAAACGACCCCGATGCGGACCGCCTCGACCAACACGACACCTACGTTCGAGATGCCAGAAGGGGCCTGCGACTCGCACTTCCACGTCTTCGAACCCGGCTACCCCCACGTCCCGGCGCCGCTGTACACCTTCCCGGACGGGACCCTGGAGCAGTACCTCGCGATGTGCGACTTCCTCGGTCTGGCTCGCGGTGTGCTCGTACAGCCGTCCTTCTACGGCACCGACAACTCGCTCCTCCTCGACGCGCTCGACCGCGCCGGCTCCCGCTGCCGAGGCGTCGCCCAGGTCGAGGAGGACGTGACCGACCGACAGCTCGACGAGTTCCACCTGCGCGGGGTCCGCGCACTCCGCCTGGACCTGTTCGCCCGCCAGGACGAGCCGACCGAAGCGATCGTCGAGTACGTCCGCGCCATGGCTGGGCGAACCCGGCCGCGGGGCTGGCACCTGCAGTTCTACACGCCCGGTCGCGTCGTACGTGACCTGTTGCCGTTCCTGTCCGACTTCGACGACACCTTCGTGATCGACCACATGGGCTACATGAAGAAGGAGGAAGGGCTGACCCCGGCCGACTCCGACCGGATGCTCGCGATGTTCCGCGACAACCCGAACTGCTGGATCAAGCTCTCCGGCGCCTACCGGATCGCGAAGGACCGGCCGCTCTCGACGGTCGCCGAGCTCGGACAGGCTCTCGTCATGACCTGCGCCGGGCGCCTGACCTGGGGGTCGGACTGGCCGCACCTACCCAACGGACAGCGCGACACCGGCGAGCAGCTGAACCTTCTTGCCGACTGGGCGCCGGACACCGAAGACAGGCGTCTCATCCTCGTGTCATCAGCGGACAAGTTGTTCTTCGACGTGTGAGGCAGGCGCGCTGTTCGGCGGATACATCCGATCAATCGTCCGGCTTCGGCCTGTCAGTAGGGAACGACTCGAACTCGCTACTCGAAAATCGTGACAGAAGGGCAGTGCATGAAACGCCACAACACCTTGACCGACGAAGAGCGACTCGCCGTCCTCTTCGAGATCATCGCGCGACACGGCTCGCTCGGCTCCGGCATGAGCAACGTCAAGACCGTGTTTGACACGACTGAGCGCGAGCAGGAGGAGCGCGAAAATTGTTAGCCAGGCTAAGGTGAATCGCGGCCGATCGGTCCTTGAGCAGGGACCCGCGCCGACTCGCTGGTGGGTGCTGGTCGTACTCGGTTCACTGGTCGCCATGGGGCCGTGGACGGTCGACGCCTATCTTCCCGCGTTTCCCGAGATGGCCACGGACCTCCGCGCGAGTCCGGCCCAGATCCAGCTGACACTCACCAGCGCTCTTGTCGGGCTCGGGGCCGGGCAGCTCCTGCTTGGCCCGTTGTCGGACTCCCTCGGGCGGAAGCGGCCGCTTCTTCTCGGAATCCTCCTCCACATCGGTGCATCGATCGCCGCTGCGATGGCCCCTTCGACAGAAGTGCTGGTGGGCCTTCGTTTCGTCCAAGGCGTCGGCTCCGCAGCAGCCGCAGTGATCGCCATGGCCATCGTGCGCGATCTATACGACGGAGCACGACTGGCCGCCACACTCTCCCGGCTCATGCTGATAACCGGGGTAGCGCCGACAGTCGCGCCCAGCTTCGGAGCGCAACTGTTACAGGTCGCCGACTGGCGAGGGATCTTTCTCGGGCTCGCAGGCATCGGGACCCTGGTCTTCGGCGTCGCAGCGCTCCTGATACCCGAAACTCTGCCGCCGACCCAACGTACTCCCTTCCGTGCTCGAACCGTGACGAGGACCTATCACCAGCAGCTCGCCAACACCCGATTCGTCCGTTACGTCGGGATCGTCGCTGGCTGCGCGACACTCATGTTCATCTACATCGCTGGCTCGCCATTCGTGCTCCAAGAACAGTTCGGTGCGTCACAGCGTGCGTACGGATGGATCTTCGGTGGCGGAGCGGTGGTCTTGACGGTCACGCCCCAGCTGACTCCCCTCATGCTTCGTCACTACCGTCCGACCACGCTCCTCCTGGTCCTCCTGCCTGGGACGGTCTGCGCCTCCGCCGCGCTCTTGGTGACCGCCTACTTTGATCTGCTCGAGGTCGAGCTTGCCGTCGTGCTCATCTGGACCATGCTGGGAATCGTTGGATGCGCAACGCCGATCGCGACTGCGCTCGCCCTCACCCAGGTCCACAGCGGGGCCGGGTCCGCGGCCGCGGTATTGGGTGCGGCCCGATTCGTCCTTGCCGCATCATGCGCTCCCCTCGTAGGACTCATGACGCTCTTCCTGAACGCGGCGGCGGCCATGGGGTTGGTCATGGTGGTCCTCTCCGTCTTGTCCTGCATCGTCTTGTGGGCGGGCACGCGCCATGACCGCTGAGCACTACATCGCCGCAACCAGCATGTGAATGCACCGACCGCCGAACTGGTGGGAATGGGTTTGGACGAGCAAACCGAGGTTCGTCTGGGTAACCGGTCGACCCGGGTGAACAAGGCCTAGAAGCGGGTAGGCGAGAACGGCGAGACCGAGGTTCCGTCGTGGCTGAAGAAGCAACTTCGAGACATGCACACGATGCGCGAGCACTACCTCCGCGACCCAAAGACACCGAAGTCAGGGCGTACGGTCTCGATCTCGGCGTGTCTGGGTGGGAGCGGCGGCTCATAAAGTACGGAGCGGGCAGGGTGGCTGGCGCGGCGGCCGGAATGAAGGCGGTGTGAAGCCGGTGTAAGCAAGACAACGGAAGTGGGCGTGCGACCTCTTGTGGATGGGGTTCATCCGCTCTACGCTCCTTGCGGATAGGTCTATCCGCTTTAGCCTTTCTCTACCCCCAAGCGCGACCGACTCGATGAGGAGTTCCTTGATGTCTGCTGCCCTTCCGTCCCCTCGGAGACCACGCACCCGGCGCTGTATGCGAAACCTGATAGCCACCCTGGCGGCGACCACCGCCTGCGTTGGCGGTCTCGTCACCGCCGAGGGAGGCAACGCCGCCGCACCGCAGGTGAGTTCGTCGAAGGCGACGACCGGCTACACGACGTACACCGACATCGCGTACGCGTCCGGCGCCAGCCAGGCTCTCGACCTGTACGTGCCCAACGGCGCCCGCGGGCCGCTCCCGGTGATCGTCTACGTCCACGGTGGTGCCTGGCTCGGCAGCGACAAGGCCGAGCTCAAGCGGACCCTCGGCTGGGAAGCCCTGCTCGACCAGGGCTTCGCGGTCGCCTCCGTGAACTACACTCTCAGCGGCGCCGCCAAGTACCCGACGCAGATCCACGAGGTGAAGTCCGCCGTCCGGTTCCTGCGTTCCGTCGGCCCCAAGTACAAGCTCAACGGGAAGATCGGGCTGATGGGCGCCTCCGCGGGTGGCCAGATCGCCAACGTGGTGGGCACAAGCTGCGCTGTCCGCTCGCTTGAGGGCACCATCGGCGTGACCCGGACCTCCAGCTGCGTCGACGCGGTGATGGACATCGCGGGGCCGACCGATCTCGGCACACTGGCCGCCGCCGTCCCAACCCTGTCAGGTGCAGTCACCGCTTACCTCGGCTGCTCGGCCGGTGTGGAGTCCTGCTCAGCCGCCGCGCTGAAGTCGGCCGACCCGACCACGTACCTGGCCTCCTCGCGATACGTCCCGCCCTTCCTCATCGCGCACGGTGACGTCGACACGGTGGTCCCGTTGGCGCAGAGTCAGCGGTTCTTCACCGCGCTGAAGGAGTCGTGCGACAACGTCAGCATGTACACGCTGGCCGGGCAGGACCACTTCTTCGCCACCCTCGGCGCCTTCCTCGAGCCGTTCCCCGCACGGACCGTACAGACCTCGAAGGGCTGCAGAAAGACGACGACCTCCACCGAGCCGCCGCTCAGCTACGCCACGATCGGCAAGTTCTTCAGCAGTAACTTGCGCTGAGGCGCCGTACGTTGATGGATTTCAACAGCGGGTCCGTGCCAGTCGATGTGCCCGAACGGTGCCCGAACAGACTGAAATGAAGAGTGGCGCTGACCTGAGTTTCCTCAGGTCAGGGCCACAATACAATGCGTGCGCGAGGGGGACTTGAACCGCTCTAAACGTCCAGGTCAGGCCCTGGTACTGGCGCTTCAGGCGTGAATCTGGCTCCCGTTGCACGCCGTTACCTCCGGTTCTCACCGGTGATGTGCCCAACGGTTGGGCACGCATCCCCACCTATCCGGTGGAGGTGCAGACCATGGCATGGATCGAGAAGAAGAAGCGTGGGGACGGGATTGTTTCGGCGCACGTGATCTGGCGACTCGGTGGTGGGCGTGCGGGTGAGCGTCAGATCGAGACGTTCAGCGCAGGCAGGAGCGAGGAGAACGTGGCCAGGGCCGAAGGCTTCCTGAGGATGGTCGTGTCGGCAGGGCAGCGTTGGCCCGAGGGGTGGATCAAGGGCGAGGGTTTCGTGCGCCCGAACGGTGTTGACCCGCTGGCGGAAGTACCGACCTTCGAGGCGATCGGGGAGGAGTACGTACGTCAGATCGTCGATATCACGCCGGGCCAGCGCAAGCGCTACCTCTCGCAGGTGTCGACGTTGGCGAAGACCGAGATCCGTGGCGCGGTGCTGATCGACTGGGACAGGGCGCTCAAGACAAAGGCGAACTACACGGACTGATGTACGGCGTCTTCAACTATGCCGTCGAGCAGGGATTCCTCACGGTCGACCCCTGTGCGCGGACCGCGCCCGAGCGGCGACGGGTCAAGCAGTCGCAGGCCGAGCTCCGGTTCCTGACTGAGGACGAGTTCGGAAAGGTTGCCGCGAAAGGCGGCGGGATATGGGTATGACTCTGCCGACCTGATCCGGGTGACCGCCGGCATTGGATTGCGGTTCGGTGAGGTGACCGCGTTGTGGGTCAGTGATGTCGACCTGTGTAACCGCACAGTCCGGGTCAGCAAGGCCTGGAAGCGGGTGGGGGAGAACGGTGAGACCGAGATCCCCTCGTGGTTGAAGAAGCAGGTGCGGGACAAGCACACGATGCGGGAGCACTACCTGGGCAACCCGAAGACCCCGAAGTCGCGGCGTACGGTCTCCATCTCGCCCGGCATCGCAGCCATCCTCGAGAAACTCATCGAGGGCAAGGCTGCCAACGACTTCGTGTTCGTCTCCGCCGCCCCTACGTCTGGTGCACGGCGATGGCGAGGCAGCCGGTTGACCGCCCGCACCGCTGATCCAACAGGTAGGGATTTTGGTGCCGCGTTGCCGGGTCGAGAGGCTTTCGCTGCCACGACCCGGCAACGTTGCCACCTAGAGGACGGCGGCGGGAGCATAGCGACCGCGGTGCGGCACGGTCGCATCAAACCAGTCCGTCAGATCCACCTGATTGCGCCTCAGCCGTAGCGCCTTGCCGCGCCACAGCCTGATGCGCGCCTCACCCGTTGAGCTGTCCTCTCGGCTCCCGTGCGAGCGCAGGCAGGGGCTCTCGCCGTTCGTCCGACATGGTGAACAGAGCCAGCACACCGAGGGTGCAGACGGCAGTGATGTACCAGAAGAAGTACTCCGGATGGCCAGCGGCGGTAAGAGTGGTGATGACGAGCGGCGCAGTCCCCCCGAAGAGCGCGACAGCGAGGTTGCACCAGGCTCCGATCCCTACGCCCCGCAGATTCGGCGGTAGTAGATCGGAAAGTACGGCCGGGGCGATCGAGGTAGCCATAGCGAACAGGCCGAGCCCGACTCCGAAGACGACCACGAGGTTGAGCTTGTCGCTGGTGAGCAACGTGGAGAGCGGAACCGTGATGACCGTGAAGACGATGGCGCAGGCCAACAGAAGGTTTCTCCTCCCGATCCGGTCCGCTAGAGCTCCGAACGGGTACTGCAGCAGGACGAACACGAACATCCCGATCGAGAGTGCGAGGAACGTGTCCGATTCGCTCGCGCCGACGGCGCCGCCCTCATTCTGGTCGATGGTGGCGTAGATCTTCAGTGCGTTGGTGAGGGTGTAGTAGACGACGGTGGTCATGCTCACCATGCCGATGATCTGGAGGACGGAGCGTGGGTGGTCGCGCACGGTCGTCCAGAGCGGCCGAGCTACGGGTTCGGTGTCGGCCACGCTGTCCGCGTACTCGGGGGATTCGTCCATGGATGTCCGCAGCCAGAGAACGACGAGGCCGAAGACGGCTCCCAGAATGAAGGGAACCCGCCAGCCCCACGCCGAGACGGCGTCAGCGTCGAAGCTGGTCGTGATCCAGTAGCCAAGGAGCGAGGCGGCCAGGGTCGCGCTTCCCGTAGAGATGTAGGCGACCGAGGCGTACCTGCCCTTACGGTCACTGGGTGCGATCTCGTACAGGTAGGCATAGGAATTGCCGACCTCACCTCCGGTCGAGATTCCCTGCGCGACGCGAGCCAGGAGTAGCAGCAGCGGCGCCGCCCAGCCGATGGTGTCGAAGGTCGGGGTGAGGCCGATGACCAGCGAACCCCCGCACATGAGGCAGATGCTCAGCAGGAGCGCTGGCTTGCGCCCGCGACGATCGGCAAGGCGACCGATGACGATCCCGCCGAGGGGCCGAAACAGGAATGCCAGGGCGAAGGTCGAAGCGGTGTAGAGGTACGCCAGGATCGGCTCGTCGTCGGGAAAGTACTGGGTTGCGAAGATTGTCGAGAACAATCCGAAGATGGTCCAGTCGAACCACTCGACCGCGTTGCCGGCGCTGGCGGCGAACAGGTTCCGCAGAGGGGTGGTCGGTCTCTTGTCCGCCGCGGCGGAATGATTGGTCATTGCCATGATGTGTCCCGGTCGTCAGAGTGTCGCGAGCTGGTCGAGTCGGCGCAGAGCCAACTGAGCGTTGAACGCTGCTCCCATCGGGAGGACGCCGTCGTCGAAGGTCGCGAGAGCGGAGTGGTTGTAGGGAGCGGTGCTCGGGTCTCCGCCCACCGGCATGGCGCCGAGGCCGATGAAGGCTCCCGGCACGTGGGCCAGGACCCTTGAGAAGTCCTCAGATCCGTTGAGCGGACGCGCGAGGTGCATGTTCTTGTCCTCGCCGAACAGGTCGATCGCGGTTGTCGCGGCGAAGGAGGCTTCGGACTCGTCGTTCACCGTGATGGGGTACTGGTCGACGTAGCGGGCGTCGACGGTGACACCGTGGGCGTGGGCGATCCCTTCGATCAGCTGCACGCTGAGGGTACGGAGCCGCTCCCGCGCCTCTGGAGAGTAGGACCTGACGGTTGCCTCGAAGTGTGCGGTGTCGGGTATGACGTTGGCCTTGGTGCCGGCTTGGAACAGCCCGACGCTGATGACGACCGGGTCGAACGCGTCGAACCTCTTGGTGATCATCGTCTCCAAGGCATGCACCATCTCCGCGGCGATCGAGATCGGGTCCTTGGACCGGTGCGGCATCGAGCCGTGCCCACCGACCCCGGTGACCGTGACGTGAAGCTCGTCCGACGCCGACAGCACGAGTCCGCCCTTGTGAGTGAACACCCCGTTGTGTGCCAGGGACGAGAAGACGTGCAGCGCGTACGCAGCATCGACCTGGCGGCCCGCGGCGGTCAAGACGCCCTCGTCGACCATGTGCTGGGCGCCGTCCCATCCCTCCTCTCCGGGTTGAAACATGAAGACGACCTTGCCCTTGAGGCGGTCGCGGTGAGCGGCCAGAAGGCGCGCTGCTCCCACGAGCATGGCGACGTGCATGTCGTGCCCGCAGGCGTGCATCACGCCGGGACGTTCCGAACGGTAGGGGACGTCGGCTGCCTCATCGATCGGGAGCGCGTCCATGTCCGAGCGCAACAACACGCTCCGTGTGTCCTGGCCGGACATGGCCGGCGCGGTGCCCTCCAAGACAGCCGTCACCGACGTGCTCGTCTTCCCCAAGGTGATCTCGAGCGGCAGCGACTCCAGTGCGCTCAGGATCCGCTCCTGGGTCCGCGGAAGGTCCAGCCCGATCTCTGGCTGCTTGTGCACGTCGTGCCGAAGCCTCGTCATCTCGGGCTCCAAAGCCTTGGCATCGCTGAGCAGATCCATCCCGACTCCTCTCTGGGTACGACACGATGTGTACCGGTGACATCGAGTGTCAGCATCGATACGCGCACACCTGTCAGATCGACAGATTCGTGATCATCTGTCGCAAATAGGAGAAGATCTGTGATGTGAGTGACATGGACGAGCAGGATCTTGCACTTCTTCATGCGCTACAGATCGCACCGAGGACAACCTGGACGGCGGCGGCAGAGATCCTCGAGACCTCTGCCGCCCGTCTTGCGGAGAGATGGCTTCGTCTGCGATCACAGGGACTCGCCTGGGTCACCGCGTACCCGTCACCACTTCCCGGCTGGCCGGTGATCGGATTCATGGAGATCGAGTGTCCCCCGGAGGACTGGCCCGCGACGGTGCGCGCTCTCTGTGCAGACCCGCGTGTCGCCAGCGTCGAGGAGACAGCGCGCAACTGGGAGGTTCGCGCCACCGTCTTCGCCCGCGATCTCTCGGAGCTGACCTCGTTCATGCGCGAAGATCTTGCTGCGCTCAGTCCACGCGTTCGGTGTCAGACCTACTTCGCCACGACCGTTCACCAGCACGGATCCAGTTGGCGGTTGGACGCGTTGGACGCTGCTCAGCGGCGAGGCTTCGAAGCCATCGCCGCTGAGCAGCGTTCCGAACCAGGAGTGACGCCGCCGCTCGACGCGGGTCCCCTGATAGAGGCTCTGTCGAAGGACGGCCGAGCAACGGCGGCGGATCTGGCACGAGCGACGGGCCGAAATCCGGCCTCGGTTCGCCGCCAGCTTCCGCGGCTGCTCGCTTCCGGGATGTTGACGTTTCGGTGCGAGGTCTCCCAGGTCGCGTCGCACTGGCCGGTCAACTGCACCTACTTCGTACGCATCGCGGCAGACCAGCATGACCGGACCGTCGCGGCCCTGCGGACGCTGCCGGAGCTGCGCCAATGCGTGGCGACGACCGGGTCGACGAACCTGATGTTCACGGTGTGGGTCCGTTCGCTCGAACGCCTCCTGGACCTCGAGTTCATCTTGGGCGAGAGGCTGCCATGGCTCCAGATCATCAACAGCTCCGTGGCTGTGCGGACGCGCAAGAGAATGGGCTGGATCCTCGACGAGCATGGGAGGGCCTTACACATGGTGCCGCTTGGAGTGACGTCCAGCGGATGACACCCCACGGACGAGGATCACAGGCCCATGTGCCGGCTTCCCAGGGTCGTGGCGAAGGCGTGGCTGGCCGTTGCGACGGCGGTCACGATGTCCAGCTCAGTCTCGTCACGGGGACCGTAGACCAGCACCATGCCGCGTGCGAGTCGGACACCGGCCAAGGGGTGGGCAACGGCCCAGCCCTTGGCGACTGCGTCCCGGGCCAGGGCCGGTGGGAGCGCGAGGTGCAGCGATCCGTCGTAACCGGGGTGGAGATGCGCGAACTCTCCGGCCGAAGGCACGAGGAACGCATCGAGCGGCACCTCCGGAGCGGGATCGACCATGAAGCCTCGGGCGCCAGGCACGGAGATCGCGGACTGGCGGCTGGCTACCCCGGGCAGGGCCGCGACTCGGGCGAACAGCTGCTCCTGGATGTCGGTAGGGCTGTTGTCCGACCTCTGCTCCTGGGGAATGGTCCAGGACACCTCCGGCCGGTGGCCGGCGCGAACCGGCAGCTCGCCACCCATGATGGCCCTCCAGGTCACCGGACTGTCGATGTTCGCGTCGCGGTGCCTGAGAAAGCCGACGCGTTCGGCGATCCAACCGCCGAGCTCGGCGACCGTGCCCTGCGTGAGCCCGTGACCACCTGGGTCGCGCCGGGCGTACGGCGGGGCCCCGGACTCGCTCAGCAGGTAGGTCCAGGTGCGGTCGAGCAGTTCGCGCGGAATCACCGTGTCTGTCTCGCCCTGGGCGACGAAGACCGGAACCCCGGCCAATCGCGCCGGCGTCACGGGAACGCCGGCGTCGAAAGGCAGGGTGCCGTACAGGATCGCGGCACCCGAGAACCGGCGCGGATCTGCCAGCAGCAGACCACCGGCGAACGCAGCGCCACCGCTGAAGCCGACCAGGATCACCGGACGGCCCGTCGGGGCGACGTCGTCGAGCCAGGTCCTGAACCAGGACATGGTCTCGGCAAGGGACTCGGCCACGGGCCGACCGATCCCACGGTTGGCGAACCAGGCGTAGCCGCCGTTCTCGGCGATCGGCGCGCGGACCGCGACGTACGAGGGGCCGTCGGGCAGGTGGTCGGCGAGTCCCAGGATGCTCTGCTCGTCGGCTCCACGCCCGTGCAGCAGCACTACGAGGGGGTGGTTCGGATCGTCCGGGGACCGCCAAGCCACAACCGGCTCACGTTCCATGTTCACGAGGTCACCTTTCTGCGATCGTCGGTGTCCGCAGTCACTGTGCGGTGGCGGTGCGCCCGAGGAGAGCGTCGACGCTGATGCGGCCGGCGCCGAGCATGGTGATCACCGCTAGGCCGGCGAAGAGGGCCAGGACGAGCTCGAACCCGCCCTGGTCCACGAACACCCCGTTCTCGGCGTGGACGAGGACGAGTGCACCGAGCAGCGTGATCACGTTGAGGACCGCCGCGATCGGCGTGAGGACGCCGAGGATGAGGGCGACGCCGCCGATCGCCTCGACCGCGGTCACGAAGACGGCAGCTGCGTCCGGTGCGGGGATGCCCATGTCGCCGAACGAGGCGGCGGTGCCCGCGATCGTGAACGTGCTGAACTTCTGCCAGCCGTGAGCCACCAGGATGACGCCGAGGGCGACGCGGGAGATCAGCAGGGCGAGGTCGGTCGCGGCCGGGGAGTTGGCGGCGGGGGAGAGCAGCTTGCGCATGTGAGGAACCTTTCGGGCTGGGGTCGGTGTTGCGGCCGAAGCCGACGTGGTGGGGCGCTGAGCCCCACCACTTTGGTTGTCGCTACAAGTAACCCTGCCATGGAAATGGTTGTTCCTACAAGTTGTCCACTTCCTGAGCTCGTTCAGGTGCTCATACGTCCGTCCGGTACTTCGACAGCTTGTCCGGGTCGATCTCGATGCCGAGGCCGGGTCCTGGCAGGACGTGCATCGCGCCGTCGATGATGGTGAGCGGGTCGGCGAGCAGGTCGTCGCTCATGTCGAGGTAGTTGGACAGCTCGGCCGAGTTCCGCGCGGTCCATGCCTGGGAAGCGCCGAACGCCAGCGAGCACGCGGTGCCGACCTGGCCGTCGATCTGGTTGCCGATGACGGTCTCGACACCTAGCCCCTCGGCCAGATGGGCCACCCGGAGCGAGTCGGAGAAGCCTGTACGCGCGGTCTTGATGCTGACACCGGTGGCCGCACCGGCCATCAGTTCACGGGTGACGTCGGCGGGTGTCGGTGCGCTCTCGTCGGCGACGAACGGGACCGGGCATTGCGAGACGAGCCAGCGCCGCCCCATCACGTCGTCGGCTCGGCAGAGCTCCTCGACCCGTGACAGGCCGACCCCCTCGAGCTGCCGGACCGCTTCGGCCGCCTGTGGGGCGGTCCAGCCGCGGTTCCCGTCGATGTAGATCTCGGCGTCGTCACCGACGGCCGTCCGCACCGCGCGGCAGACAGCGACATCCAGATCGATGGGTTGGCGTCCCACCTTGATCTTGTAGCTGGTGATCCCGAGTGTCTCCCGCAGTTCGATGGCCTGGTCGGCCACGATCTCGGGCGCCTCGAAGCCCAGCATGTGGCTCACCCGGAGCCGGTCGGCGTAGCCCCCGAGGAGCTCGTGGACGGGCTGGCCGACCGTCTTGCCCCAGGCATCCCACATGGCCATGTCGATCGCGGCCTTGGCGGTGGGGTTGCCGACCGTCCGCCCGAGGCGGGCCCGGACCTCCTCGCGGTCGAGCAGGGTGAGCCCCTCGACGGCGGGGGCGAAGAGCTTCTCGATCACGCCGACGATGGAGACCTGGGTCTCGCCATAGGTGTATGGCCTCGGGGGTGCTTCGGCCACCCCGACCACGCCGTCGTCGGTCGTCACCTGGACGAGGACGTTGTCCGCGAGGTCGATGAAGCCGCTCGCGAAGTGCAGAGGGCGACTGAAGGGGATGGCGTACGGAACGGCCCGTACGGAGACGATCTTCATGCTGAGGTTGCTCCTGGGTTGGGTGGCGGCGACGCTAGGGCTGATCAGCGTCGCGCTGAAGTACTGATCCGAGGGTGGTTATTCGCTGATGCGAATCAATGCTCGCCTCGTCGGAACCCCCGGCTACGCCCTGGACGCAGTCGTCGAGCCTGCTGAGACGTGGGTTGTGCGCTGGACGTTGGTCGCGATTCCGCCGGTCTGCTGGTCGGCCCAGCGGAACATGATGTTCACGAGCACGGCGGCGATAGCGAAGAAGCCGGCCATGATCAGCAGGCCCGACTCCGTGGAGCCCGTTGCGTCCTTGATCAGGCCCAGGACGTACGGCCCGACCAGCCCGCTCAGGTTGCCGAAGCTGTTGACCAGCGCGATCGCGACGACGGCCAGTCCGCCGGCATAGACCTGGGCGACCGTCGCCTGGAAGGTGGACAGCACGCCGAAGAACCCGGCGGCACCGAACGCGACTCCGCAGATCGCGATGAACGGGTTCCCGGACAGCACGCCGACGCTGAGGCCGACTGCGGCGGCCGCCATCAGTCCGGTCATGTGCCAGCGCCGGTCGCCGGTGCGGACCACGCTGCGGGCCACGACGATCATCACGATGGTCGAGAACAGCCACGGGACAGCCGAGATGAACCCAGCCGCAGCGGCGCCGACTTCGAACTGCTCGCCGACGATGGTGGGCAGGAAGTAGGTGATCGACCAGAACCCGATCAGCACGCAGAAGTACGTCAGCGCGAAGAGCCATACCGACGGCAGTCGCATGGCCGAGAGCATCTGCTTGACCCCGTGGCTGGAGGTGTCCTCCTGGGTGGCGGTCTCGGCCAGGTAGGACTTCTCCGAGGAGGTGAGCCAGGCGGCGTCCTCGGGTCGCTCGGGAAGCCGGAAGAAGATGTATGCGGCCAGCACGATCGCGGGCAGTCCCTCGAGGAGGAAGACCCAGCGCCAGCCAGCCAGTCCGAGCACGCCGTCCATCAGGAGCAGCGACGAGGTGAGGAGTGCGCCGGTCATCAGGGCGATCGGCACGGCGAGATTGAGCATGGAGTACGCACGGGGAAGCAGCCGTGGCGGGCACCAGAAGGCCAGGAAGAGCAGTGCGCCCGGGGAGAACCCGGCCTCGGCCACGCCGAGCAGAATGCGCAGGATGTGCAGGGTCAGCTCGTTCTGCACCAGCGCCATGCACATGGTCACGGCGCCCCAGGTGACCATGATCCGGGCGATCCACCTCCGGGCGCCCACCTTGGCGAGGGCCAGGTTCGACGGGATCTCGAAGGCGAGGTAGCCGATGTAGAAGAGCCCGGCCGAGAGGCCGAAGGCCGCGGCGGTGAGGCCGAGGTCCTCCGACATGGGACCGGCGACGATGCCGATGTTGGCGCGGTCGATGTAGGAGATGAACATGCCCAGCATCACGATCGGGAGGATTCGGGCCAGCATCTTCTTGTAGATGCCGGCCTCCATTGCTTCGGGAGACAGCTGCTCGGTGGCCATGAGGGGGACCTCTCTCGGGGTTATCGGCTGATTTCGGGTACAGCGCAGCGCGCCACGACCGAGTCGCGGCGTCGGCGCAGGCGGTGGGGCGGCGGCCGCCGTTCGTGGTGGCCGCCCGCCGCTCAGTTGCGCGGGTCGTACGTCCGGATGATCTGGCTGTCGTCCTCGTCGAGGAGGCCCATGGCCTCCGCTGCCTGGTAGCGGCGGCGGGCCGTCTCCAGCATGGGGACCGACGCCCCGGCTTCCGCGGCCAAGGCTGCGACGAGCGCGTTGTCCTTGGCGAGGATGGCCAGTCGGGTCAGAACATCTGGCGCGCCGTCAGCCATGCGCGGGCCACGGTCGTCGAAGAACCACGAGGCGCCGGAGCCGCCGCTGATGAGTTCGACGGCGCGGACGGGATCGAGGCCGAAGGAGGTCGCGAGCGCGATGGCCTCGGCAGCGACCACCAGGTGGGTCGAGCTGCAGAGCTGGTTGACGAGCTTCATGGACTGTCCGTCGCCCACGGTCCCGCCGACGAGCAAGACCTCGCCCAGGATCCCGAACACGCCGGCAAGGCGGTCGATGGCGTCCTCCGGTCCGGCGGTGAAGAACCTCAAGCGGCCCTGCTCGGCGCCGGGCACGCCACCGGTCACCGGGGCGTCGACCACGCTGGCGCCGGCGGACGCCAAGCTCTCCTGCGCGGCGCGGGCGTCGGTGGGGCCGATCGTCGAGACGAGGACCCAGGTCTCACCCTCGAGCGATCCGCGGTGACGGGCTGCCGCCGTCGCTACGTCCTTCGCCTGGCTGCCAGTTGCGACGAGCACCAGGACCACGTCGCAGCCCTTGGTGTCGGTGACGTCGGCTGCGGACGTCATCCCGACAGCCTCCGCCCGCTCCCGGGCAGCGGGGGCCGGGTCGATCCCGACGACGTCGTGGCCCGCGTCGCTCAGGCGGTGCGCCATCGGGAAGCCGATCGCACCGAGCCCGACCACGGCGACGCGCAGGCGATCCCGGTCGTCACCGGTGAGTCCGGGCTGTCCGGTCGCGCCGAGGTCGTCGTTCTTGGTCGCCATGCATTTCCTCCTGAGGTCTCAGTGACGTTCGCCACAACAGGGGCGACGCTAACCCCCAGGACCTATCCATTTCCAATACCAATTGCGGATTTATCCATTGCCAAACCAGAAAGATCAGGGGTGGGCAGCGCTGCCTCACCGGATTCGAGCACTTTGGCCAGCGCAGGGGAGGGGTCGTCTTTTCGCCATACGAGCGTGGCGAACATGTGGCTCGGGCTGATGCCCTCGATGGGTCGATAGACGAGTCCGACGGACTGGACCGGCTTGACCGAGCTGAGGGTGATCGTGACGCCGGCACCCGCGGCCACCAGTGCCAGAACGGTGCTGGAGTCCGGTGCTACCTGGGCGACCCGGGGCCGGAAGCCTGCGGTGACGCAGAGCGAGTACATGGTCGACTGGAGGATCGACCCCTGGTCGTCCGGAAGGCTCACGAAGTCCTCGTCACGTAGCTCTGCGAGCCGAATGCTGTCCCGGTCGGCGAGTGGGTGGCTTTCGGGCAGGGCGCAGATCAGCTCCTCCACCTCGACGACCCGCCAGGCGAGCTCGGCATGGGGGATCGGCAGTCGCGCGAACGCCAGGTCGAGGGATCCGTCGCGGACGAGCTCCAAGGCGGTGTAGACGTAGGTCTGCGACTGCAGCTCGAGCTCGATCCCGGGGTGGGCCTTGCGAACGGCGTTGGCCATCTGTGGCAGGACGCGCTGGCTCGATGCACCGGCGAACCCGATGCGGACCCGGCCCTGATCGCCGGAGTTGATCGATCGAGCGACCTGCAGCGCGTCCTCGACCTGGTTGAGGACGCGACGAGCCGGGTCGAGGAGGCGCGCGCCGGCGTCGGTGAGCGTCACGCTGCGAGTGCTGCGCTCGAAGAGCTTGAGCTTCAGATCCTGCTCGAGCATTCGGATGCGGCTGCTGAGCGGTGGTTGCGAGATGTGGAGCCTTGCCGCGGCGCGCCCGAAGTGGAGCTCTTCCGCGACTGCTACGAACGCCTCGAAGTCGCGCAGTTCCATGGTTTCCTCCGGTGAGATTGTTCTGGAGTCGCTATCAAAACAGAGTGGATTGGTATTGGACGCCGAATGTAACCCATGGTTGTGTGATGGGAGGCACAACGCGCTCCGACCCGCTCTCAGAGGTCGGCGCACCCGGTGCCCATCCGCGAAACGTAAGGAAGAAACAGACCCATGAAGCTCCGCCTCCACCACGTCAACGTCGTCTCCGACAACATGGAGGAGCTCCACGCGTTCTACTCAGACGTGCTCGGGCTCGAGAAGATGCCGCTTCCCCCGATGATCGACCACATCGGACATGAGGAGCCCGCCGCCGAGGCGGCGGACCCCGACGACGAGACCTGGGGCGAGAACGTCGCCTTCTTCGACGCAGGCGAGGGTGACCAGCTGCAGATTCACGCCGGACGTCGCCAGGCCTACCTCGGTCCGCAGATGGGGCACGGCGTCAACCCGCTGCTCACGGGCCACTTCGCCTTCCGGACCGACGACCTCGACGAGGTGCGCAAGCACCTCAACGACAAGGGCATCCCGTTCTCTGACTACGGCGAGTGGGCCGTCAAGGACTGGGACCAGATCTTCTTCACCGACCCCGCTGGCAACGTCATCGAGATCCACCAGCTGCTTCGCTGAGCATGACGCGCGACGACGCGGTCTCGCCGGCGCCGCCCAGCTCGCCTCGCTGGGTGAATCGCCCCGACCGATCCACGTGGGGTGACTTCGGCGTAGACGACCGGCTCGGCCGGTTGAACCTCGTCGGTCCCGAGCAGGTCCGCAAGGGCGTCGCGGAGGTGCGGGAGGGGCGGGTGTTCCCGCTCTCCCTTCCCCTCGATCGGCCGGGCGGAACCGCACTGAGCAAGCATCGCCTGCCACCCGTCGTACGTCCCACGATCAGGTCCGGCCGGGTCAACTTCAACTGTGAGATGGCCGTGGCCCACCCCGGAGCGACCGACATCGTCGGCGACGACCTGGTCGTCCTGCATACGCAGTACTCCACACAGTGGGACGCGTTCGGTCACATCGGCGCACACTTCGACGCCGACGGCGACGGGACCCCCGAGATCGTCTACTACAACGGATGGCGGGCGGACCGTGAGGTACGCGGCCCCAGCTCCCCGGCTCTCGCGGGACTGGCCAGCCTCGCCGACGTCGAGGGGGCGGAGAACGGAGCGGCATCGACGAGCGATGCCGGCCCGGTCGGTATCGACGCGATGGCTGCTCACGGAGTCCAGGGGCGGGCGGTCCTGGTCGACCTCGAGGCTCATCTCGGCCCAGGCCGGACCGTCGTGACCGGCGAGCGGTGGCTCGATGCTCTCGACGCACTGAAGGTCACCGTCGAACCGGGGGACCTCCTGCTGATCCACACAGGTTTCGCCCGGGCGTACATGGGCGGCGGCGAACCCGGAGAGGCAACGGGCGCGATGCTGGATGGTGCGGATCCCGGCCTGCAGGCCTGGATCCGCGATTCCGGAGTCGCCGCGATCGCGGCCGACAACCATGCGGTCGAGGCATTCCCGCCGCCGGGCCATGAGGCCGGGCAGCCGGTCCTGCCGCTCCATGAGCTCTGCCTCTTCCGCCTTGGCATCCACCTGGGCGAGCTCTGGTGGCTCAGCGATCTGGCCGAGCACCTACGCGAGAACGGGCGCTCCCGCCTCTTGCTCACCGCACCACCGCTACGGCTGCCGGGAGCGACCGGCTCACCTCTTACCCCCATCGCTACGACATGAGCACACAGGAAGACAACGTGAACCCACCCCGGATCCTCATCACCGGCGGCGCCGCCGGTATCGGCCTTGCCATCAGCGAGGAGGCGCGCAGCCAGGGTTGGGAGGTCGTCGTCATCGACCGCGACCCCTCTCCTGTGGGGCGGTCGATCACCGCTGACCTCTCCGACGCGGACGCCACCGCGGCGGCATTGGCCGAAGCGTTGGCAGACGGACCCATCACCCGGTTGGTCAACAATGTCGGTGCGGTCTTCCCTGCCCCCTTGGAGGAGCAGACCCTGGGCTCGTTCCAAGCGTCGTTCGATCTCAACCTCCGCGCCGCGGTGCAGTGCACCCAGGCACTCCTCCCCGGGATGAAGGAAGCCGGTTTCGGTCGCATCCTCAACATGTCCTCACGTGCGGCTTTGGGCAAGGAGCTTCGAAGCGCGTACGCGGCGGCGAAGGCGGGCCTGATCGGCCTGACGCGCGTCTGGGCGCTCGAGCTCGGGCAGCACGGCGTGACGGTCAACGCCATCGGGCCGGGACCGATCGCCACCGAGCTGTTCAATCGGGCGAACCCGCCCGGGAGCGCCAGAACGCAGGCGATCATCGACGCTGTGCCCGTCGGCCGTGTCGGCGAGCCGGACGATGTCGCGGCAGCCGCGTCGTACTTCCTCGGAGACCGCGCCGGCTTTGTGACCGGTCAGACCCTCTACGTGTGCGGAGGGCTGACGGTCGGTTCATCGACCGTGTGACATCGAGGGCGGCCCGGACCGGCCAGCACCTGCATTCGGCACGGGCCGACGGTGGCTCGAGAGCCACCGTCGGCCCGTCCTCCTCACCGGTTGGTGAAGAAGCTGACGTCCTTGTTGTCGATCAGGTCGGGGACCGTCCAGCCGTCGAGGTCGTACTCCCCGAGGAAGGTGTCCGCCAGCGAACGCATCCCGTCGACGACTCCCGTCGCCTGGGCGCCGAAGAGGAGCTCGGCCTTCACGTTCTCGTGGTTGCCGGAGTAGTTGCGCTCGTAGAGCTCGTGACGGCCGCCGAACTCGGAGCCGATCGAGTCCCACAGCGCCTTCATGACCTTGACCCGGTCGACGGCGGTGATCCCGTCGCTTCCGCGGACGTACTTGTCGAGGTACGGGCGCACCTCGGCGGACTGGAAGTCGGCGGCCGAGGAGGGCAGGTAGATCAGTCCGGAGGCGACGTCCTGCTCGATGATCTCCTTCACCCTCGGATAGCCCTGCATCATGAAGAGCCGGTAGGTGAGGCCGTACTCCAGCTTCGGCAGCTTCGCGTCACCGATCCACTCCTCCGGGTTGCGGGCCATCGACTCGGTCAGCGACCAGAACAGGTTGCGCCAGCCGATGACCTCGCCGACCCGGGTCTGAACGCCACGGAAGTCCGCCGCGCCCGTGCAGTCCAGTGCCTTCATCAGCAGGCCGGCGATGAAGTCCAGCTTCACGGCCAGCCGCGTGCAGCCCTGGATCATCGCTCGGGGGAGGAAGCCGGACTGGGGGAAGAAGGAGTTGACCCGATCCGCCTGGCCGTAGATGAAGACGTTCTCCCAGGGGACCAGCACCTTGTCGAAGACGAAGATGGCGTCGTTCTCGTCCATCCGGCTCGACAGCGGGTAGTCGAACGGTGTGCCCACGATGGCGGCGTTCTGTGCGTACGACGTCCGAGAGATCAGCTTGACCCCCGGCGCGTTCATCGGGACGGTGCACACCAGGGCGAACTCGCGCTTCTTGATCGGGAGCCCGTAGTGGGCGATGAAGTTGTAGTTGGTGATCGCCGAGCCGGTCGCGACCACCTTGGCGCCGGAGACGATCAGGCCGGCATCGGTCTCCTTCTCCACCTTCATGAAGACGTCGCCGACCTCGTCCGGCGGCAGCTGGCGGTCCACCGGCGGGTTGATGATCGCGTGGTTCCAGTACAGGACCTTCTCCTGCGACTCGCGATACCAGCGCTCGGCATTGGCCTCGAAGGGGGCGTACAACTCCTTGTTGGCGTGCAGGGTGCCGAGGAAGCTGGCCTTGTAGTCGGGGGAGCGGCCCATCCAGCCGTACGTCATCCGGGCCCAGGCCGCGATCGCATCGCGGTCCTTGAGCATGTCCTCAGCAGACGTGGCAGTGCGGAAGAACGGCATCGTGACGCCGCCGTTGCCCGTGTCCGTGGGGGTGGTGACGGCGTCCTTCATCGGCCCGTCGTGCATGGAGTCGTACAGGCGCGCGATCATCCGGATCGAGTTCCGGAACGCCGGGTGGGTGGTCACGTCGTCGACCCGCTCGCCGTGGATCCAGACCTCCCGCCCGTCTCGGAGCGACTCGACGTACTCGTCGCCGTTCATGGGCCGCGTCGCGAAGTTCGTCTGCTGATTGACGGGGGAGGAAGCCGCCGGATTGATCCGACTGGTGTCGACGAGGGTGTCATCGCCGGGTTCGATCGTGGCAGTCATGGTGAATCCCTTCGGGTGGTGGTGGGTGGTGTTCACACGGACGCGGTTGCCGCCATGTGTGCCGGCTGGAAGGACGTCGATGCGTCGAACCAGCCCGTGCTCGGGTCGTCACAGCAGCCCAGCCATGCCGAAGCCCCCAGGCGTGGGCCGATGGACTTGAAGCTGCTGCGATGGAAGAGGAGCGGGTCGCTCTCGGCTATGACCACGTCTTCGATGTGTCCGACGAAGAGCAGGTGGTCACCTCCGTCGTACGTCGCCCACGGCGTGCAGGAGATGGTTGCCGCGGCGTCGGCGAGTACCGGTGCGGTGGGTCCGTCGAGCAGGCGAGGCGCGACCGGAGAAGGGCGACCGGCGAAGTGCCACGCAACGTCGACCTGGTGCTCGGAGAGCACGTTGACGGCGAAGGACTCACCGCCCAGGTAGGCACAGGCCTTGGAACTTCGGGTCATCGCCACTTGGACCAATGGCGGGTCGAGCGAGATCGGGGTGAAGGCGGTGACCGTCGCACCGTGCGGCCGGTTGTCGTCACTGGTGCAGGTCACGACCGTCACGCCGGTGGCGAACAGTCCGAACACATCACGCAGCATTCGCTGATCCATGGGCTCCTCCTCGGGTTTGAGCGAGTCCAGTGACCGTAAGAAGCCGCCGTCGGTCCGTGCCATCCACTCGACGCACTCGCGATCCGCTCAGCGCAGCGTGGGCGGCGCCGACCGGTCGCCGTGGGAGCGCACTATCCGCTCAGCGAAAGCGCGAGCCATCCAGCGAAGCAGTCAGCCGCCGACCCCGTCCGCGCGGCTTGAGTGATCGGAGTCACAGTGGTGAGAATGGAGGCGACCCATGGTCGTGAGAGAGGAGGGATCTGTGCAGCATCGATTCGCATCGGCGGCGTCGTTCGATGACTGGGACGGTGTCCACGATGCCGTCGCGCAGGCGTATTTTCCGCACTTGCTCCAGCCGCTGTCGGCAGGTCCACCCTCGCGCTCCGCGCTCGAGCTGGTCGACCTCGGTCCGTGCCGGGTGACGAGGATGGCGCTGGGTGCGACGGTGGCGATCCGCAGCGATCATCCGGGGGCCTATGCCATCAACGCTCCGCTCCGGGGCGCTTTCGAGTCACGGATCGGGAGTGCCTCGATCCTGTCCGAGGTCGGTCAGGCCACGGTGTGTCCGCCCGATACCCCGACCCACCTGCCTGCCTGGGAGCCGTCCTGCCTGCTCTTGGGCTTCCGCGCCGATTCCGACTTCCTGGAACGTGAGTACGAGCGCGTGCTGGCGCGGCGCCCTCGCCCTGTTTCGGACCAGCTCGACCTGAACACCGATGACGGTCAGGACTGGTTGGGCCTCGTGCAGTCGACATTCGACCAGGTCCGCGGGGGCCACGCGGGGCTGATGCAGGACCCGCGCATGGCCCAGCAGATGAGTGCTCTGCTGATCACCGGCCTCCTGCTCGCGATCACACCGGACGAGAGAACAGACAAGATCGGTACGCGACCGCGGATCGTCCGTCGCGTCATCGACGCCCTCGAGCAGGATCCGGGACGGGCCTGGACGCCGCCGGACATGGCCGAGCTCGCCGGCGTGAGCGTACGGCGACTGCAGCAAGGCTTCCGGGAGTACGTCGGCCAGACACCCTTCCAGTACCTGCACGACCTCCGGATGGAGCGCGCGCACCACGATCTGATCACCGCGGACGACAACGACACCGTGACCGACATCGCGCTGCGATGGGGCCTCTTGCACACCAGCCGGTTCGCTGCCGAGTATCGCCGTCGCTACGGCCGGTCGCCGTCAGCTGCCCTCGCCGATCGATAACGACCACCCGACGACAGAGCACGCCAAGGGGTCGCCGTCCATACGGAACGGCGACCCCTTGGTGGTGTGTCAGGTCAGGCCAAGAAGTCTCCGACGATTCTCGCGAACTCGTCGGCGTGCTCGATCTGCACCCAGTGACCGCACCTGCCGAAGACGTGCAGCTGGGAGTCGTCGATGAGCTCGAGCAACCGCAGCGAGTTCGACATGGGGATGACGAGGTCATCTCGTCCGTGCACGACGAGCGTCGGTGAGGCGATCTTTCGGATCAGGCGCTCCTCGACGGTCATCCGTTCGATGGCCTCCTGACGGGGCGCCGGGAACATCGAGTGGAAGGCTTCCTGGATCCCGGGGCGGGTCGCGGCCTCGAGTCGGCTGCGCGCGAGGTCTTCGCTGAGCAACGTGCGGTCGTAGGCAAAGACCTCGAGGAGGTCACGCATGGCTTCGATCGACGGCTCGAAACCCCAGACGGCGTCGAGACCTGCGGTCAGCTCGAAGGGAACCCCGACGCTGCCCATCAGGACGAGCTTGCTGACCCGCTCGGGTGCACGGGTGGCCAGACTCAACGCGAGGGCTCCGCCGAAGCTGTTGCCGACGATCGCGACATGCTCGAGCCCCAGCGCGTCGAGGAATCCGATCAGGTGGTCGGTCCAGGTCTCCATGTCGTACCGGACGTCGGCGGGTCGGTGGGTGTATCCGAAGCCGAGCACGTCGGGTGCGACCACACGATATCTCTCGCCGAGCACCGGCAAGGTCAGGCGCCAGTTGGCCCAGGCGGTGACGCCCGGTCCGGATCCGTGGATGAGCACGACGGGGTCGCCGGATCCGACGTCGTGGTAGTTGGTCGAGATGCCGTAGACGTCGATCGTCTCGGCGATCTCCGGAGTGGAGGTGGGCGTGATGGTCATGACGCTGTTTCCGTTCTGTCGAGGGCGATTGCGTGGCTGGCCGGGAAGCGCAGCCTCTGGTCTCGACAGTGCTCAGGTCACGACGCTCAGGAACTGCTGGTCGATCTCTCGGTGGGTGTAGTTGATCCCCCTGGCGGCCTGGTCCATCGTCCAGGTGATGGTCCGCCAGTCCTTGCCCGTTCGGTACCCGCCCGAGAACACCTCGTTGCGGTTGCCTGAGGGATCGAAGAAGTAGACGGTCTCGCCTCGGGTGACACCGTGCCGTGCCGGACCGAAGTCGATGGGAACGTCGTGCATCGACATGACGTCGCTGGCGTGGAGGAGCGCCGACCAGTCCGGCATGTGGTACGCGAAGTGGTGAAGCTTGCCGTTGGCACCCTTCACGAAGGCGATGTCATGCGGTTGCTCGCCGCAGAACATCCACGACGCCACCAGGTCGTCGTTGTCCGGACCGCCGACGAGTCGTTCCGCTGCACGGAAGTCGAGTACGTCTTCGAAGAAGCGTTCGAGGAGCGCCGGGTCCTCGGTGGTGATCAACGTGTGGTCGAGGCGCGGCACGCCGATCCCGCGCAGGCCTCCGCGGGGCCAGGGGTCGGGGTTCCACAGACCTGTTGCTGTTCCGACGTACTCGATCTCGCTGTAGAGCTCGAGCGTGTGGTCCGAGGGCAGGGTGATGCGCAGCCCGTCGCCGACGGACGCGTTGTCGCCCTTGCTCATCCGGTCGACGGTCGCGCCGAACGCCTGCGCCCTCTTCTCGATGTCAGCGAGGCTCTGGTCGTCGGCGACCTTGTAACCGAGCTTGACCAGACCGACGCCTCCCTCGTGGAGAACGACGGAATGGTGGTCCGCCTCGTCCCAGGACTTGAGGTAGGCGGTCCCGTCGTCTTCATGGATGACGTCCATCCCGAGGGTGTTGACGTAGTGGTCCCTCGCCTCGGCGAGGTTGGTCACGTTGATGTGCACGTAACCGAGTCTCAAGACACTCACGATTGCTTCCTTTCAATCATGGTCGCGCGTGGTCGCGTCGACCTCCAACCGCTTGGTCGATCCCGTGGCAACGGCCCCGAGGACGTCGACCACGGAGTCGTGCGGACCGAGCTCGATGACGAGATCGCTGACCGGAACGGCCCGACAGGGGAGACATGCACCCCCGTGCGGGCCGGATTCCGGTGTCGGCTCATCCTCCTCGAGGACCGCAGCGCAGACCCCGGAGGGGTAGGTGATCTCCCCTCTGACGAGGGTCGCGCGGCACACGCCGCATCCCCCTCGGCGGCACTTGTAACGCGTACGAAGGCCGTGCCGTCTGAGGCCGTCGACGACGGTCTCATCTGCTTCCACGAGGAAGGTCGTTCCAGAAGGCAACAAGGTCACTTCGAAGGTCATCGCCGCCGCCCTTCTGCTCATCTCGATCCGGTGCCTTGACGCTAGGCGGGCAATCGGAGCCTGCCCATCCATGCGGCGAAGGAGGGATCCATTCAGCGCAACGACCCGCTCGGAGAGCGGGTCGTGGTGGCGGGGGAGAGGTGCTGCTGTGACGAAAACGCACGGGGAGGGCCGGCATCTGCCGACCCTCCCCGTCGAAGAGGTTCCTGCTCAGGCCAGTTCCGAAGCGGACTGGTTGAGGAATCCCGGGTATCCGTTCGAGGACTCCTTCCCGAGAATCTCGCGGTACGCGGCGATGCCGCCCAGGTAGAACATCACCGTCCGCTTCTTGCCAGGGATGTTGGCGCCGAAGATCCAGGAGGCGGCCTTCGGGAACAGGGTCGCGTCCGCGATCTCGGCGCACGTCTCGGTCCACGCGACCTCGGTCTCGGGATCCACATCCAGCCAGCCGTTCTCGGCGGGAAGCAGGTCGGAGACGGTGTCGGCGATCCACTCGACCTGAGTCTCGATGGAGGGCGGCAGGTTCGTGAACGGGCCGTTGGGGCCGAGGATCATGAACATGTTCGGGAAGCCGGCGGTCGCCATGCCCAGGTAGCTCGTGGGGCCGTCGGCCCAGTGCTCGCGGAGGAGCTCGCCGTCGCGGCCGCGGATGTCGATGCGCTTGTAGTTGCCGTCGACCGCGTCGAAGCCGGTCGCGCACACCAGGACGTCCAGCTCGTGGACGGTGCCGTCGGCGGTGCGTACGCCCGTCTCGGTCAGCTCGGCGATCGGGTTCTCCTTGACGTTCACGAGCGTGACGTTCTCGCGGTTGAACGTCTCGTAGAAACCGGAGTCGCACAGAGGACGTCGGGCGTAGAGGTCGGTGGGCGTCAGGTTGCGAGCGGTCTCGGGGTCCTTGACGATCGCGGCGATCTTGCCGCGGATGAACTTCGCCGCCTCCTCGTTCGCGTCGGCGTCGGTCGCGATGTCGCAGAAGGTCTCGAACATGAAACGGAAGCCGCCGCCTTCGTCCCATGCGCGCTGGAAGATCGCCTCGCGCTCCTCGGCGCTGACGCTGAACGTCGGGCGATCGCTCTCCACGAAGCCCATGGCGACGCTCGATTCGCGCACCTGCTTCCAGTTCACGTCGAAGTTCTCTCGCTGTGCCCGGATCTCCTCCGGGCTCAGCGTCCGGTTACCGGCCGGAACGCTGTACTGAGGCGTGCGCTGGAAGCTGGTCAGGTGCGCTGCGACCGGCGCGGTGGCGGTGATGACCTGGTTGCCGGTGGAGCCGTTGCCGATGACACCTACCTTCTTGCCGGTGAGGTCGAGGTCGGCCGGCCAGGCGCCGGTGTGGACGATCTGACCCTGGAAGCGGTCGGCGCCCGGGAACTCGGGGAGGTTGGTCGCGGACAGCAGGCCGAGACCGGTGATGAGGAAACGGCACGTGTAGGTGTCGCCCGTGTCGGTCCGAACCGTCCAGCGTCCGGTCGATTCATCGAACTCGGCGCTCGTCATGGCGGTCTCGAGCTGGATCGAGCGGCGAAGGTCGTAGCGGTCGACCACGCCGTTGAGGTAGGCGAGGATCTCGGGCTGACGGACGAACTTCGTCGTCCACGGGTTGTCGTTGTAGAGCTCCTGGTCGAAGGAGTACTGGTAGACGAAGCCCTCGGAGTCGGACAGAGCGCCCGGATAACGGTTCCAGTACCAGGTGCCGCCCACCCCACCGGCCTTGTCGATCGCCACCACGTTCAGGTTCTGCTCGTTGCGCAGCTTGTGCAGCATGTAGATGCCGCCGAAGCCCGCGCCGACGACGAGGGCGTCGAGGTCCTGGGAACCCGCGGTGTTCGGGTGTGCGTCCATGATGTGCTCCTTCTGAGATCCCAGCCCCTTCCGGGACCGTGTGGCTCCTTGCACATCGATCGTGACGCGCGCCACAGCCGGCGCGGCGTTTCACTCTGAAACACTCGGATCGCCTGCGCCTACAGGCGCAGTGATTCGATATCGACAACAATGGGCCCCGTATTGATGCTCCTGGGACGGCCGGCATGACCAGTGACACGCGCGTGGAACAATGAACATGACGCAACAAGGGGGTGTCCGTGGCCGAATCAGATCCCGTGAGGGCCGCTCGGGAGGAGCTGATGAGAGCTGGTCTCATCGGTCACCCAGGCGTGGGTGACGTCGTCCCCGAAGTCATCGAGCGGAGCTGGCGACGCTCCATCAGTCACCGGGTGTCGACGGACCGGGTGGCGGACCAGGCAGGTGAGGTCGATCCTGAAGCCGCCCTGTTCCGTGCGGCGCTTCCGGTGCTGGAGCATTGGGAGAGGCATCTCGCCGACACGCCCATGACGCTGTTGTTGAGCGATCGCGCCGGACGCATCGTCGCGCGGCGTCTCGGAGAGCGTGACCTGCGCTCGAGGCTCGACCAGGTCCATGCCGCCGAGGGGTTCGACTTCTCCGAGGAGACGATGGGCACGAACGGGCTCGGTACGGCTCTGGCCGAGGGGCGACCGGTGCTGGTTTCTGGCAGCCAGCACTACAACGACCTGCTCTCCTCGCTCACCTGCGCAGCGACGCCCGTCGTCGCTCCCGGAGGCTCTGTGGTCGGGTCGGTGTCCCTGGGTGGTCCGGTCAAGGACACCAGTTCGCTCATGCTCTCCCTGACCCAGGAGATCGGTCAGCAGATCGAGCAGCGGCTGCGTGCCCAGACCAGGCCCGAGGACCTGGCGCTGGCGCTTTCGTTCATGCGCTACAAGAACTCGCGCCGTCCCACCGTGGTCGTGGACCGCCACTCGCTCATGGCCAACACTCCAGGGCTTCCCTTCGTCAACGTCGATACCCATCTCGTCCTCTGGGAGCTCCTCACCGGCCATGACTGGCGCCGCCATGACACGCTCGAGTTCACGCTGCCCACCGGCGTGACCATCTCGGGGCGACCGATCGGGGACACCACCGAGCCCCGCTACGTGGTCCACTTCTTCGATCCCGGCCCGGGCGATCTTCCTCAGGCGACGAGCGAAGTCCCACTGCCCTTGGTCAAGGTCGCGTCGTCGAGACGTGATGCTGTGGTCTTGGTCGACGGGCCGAGCGGATCGGGGCGACTTGGCGTCGCCCTGGACCTGCTTGCGGTCGGCACGGGTGCCGAGCCCGCCGTCATCGTGGCGGGAATGCCGGGGTGGCTGACCCAGGCAGGCGAGCACCTTGCTCGAGGAGAAGACGTCGTCGTCCGCCGGCTCGAAGCGTTGGGTCCGGGCGACGTAGCCGATCTGGAACGGCTGATGCTCGACCACACGAGCGCCGTCGATCGCGGCGAGTCGTCGAACGTGCTCGCGCTCACCGTCGCCTCTGCCCGAGCAGCTGCCTCACTGACGGAGCTGCTCGAACGAATCGCCACACGGCATGTGATTCGTCCCCTTGCCGAGTCTCGTGAGCGCATTCCGACACTCGTGCGTGATCTCCTCCTCGAGCTGGACCCGGAGGGCCGGCACTCGCTGGCGCCGTCGGCCCTTCAAGCCATGCTTCAGCACCACTGGCCCGGTGAGCTGCGGGAGCTCCGGCTGACACTGGCTGGAGTGCTGGGCGGGGGAGTGCCGCCCGTCATCGAGAGGAAGCACCTGCCCGCGCACCTGCGGAATCCGGCGCCCCGTCGCCGGCTCACGCTCATGGAGACGGCCGAGCGCGATGCCATCATCAGGGCACTGGAGATGGCGGACGGTAACAAGTCCGCTGCTGCGGAGCTCCTCGGCATCGGACGTACGACGCTCTACCGGCGGATGCGGCAGCTTCATGTCGAGGTCGACGGGGAAACGCTGTGACGATCAGCTGCCTAGTCGGTCGACAGCAGATCCTCGGCGAGGGCGAGCACTGAAGCGAGGGCCGGGTTGTCGTCGTGCTGACGCCAGGCGAGCCTGAGGTTCACATCCATCGTCTCGTCGCTGATCGGCACGAAGTTCACCTGAGGTTGAGAGGCGTTCTCCGCGACCGACGCCAGTGTCAGATGGCAGCCGACCTCGGCTCTGACCAGAGCGAGCGCCGACTGGGTGTCGGGCGCCACCTGGGCGACCTTGGCGGCGAACCCGGCAGCGTGTGCGAGTCGACGAAGTCGATCGGGGAGGACGGCGCCGTCTGAGGTGGGGAGAGAGACGAACTCCTCGCCGGCGAGGTCGGCGAAAGATACTTTGGGCGCCTGCGCCAACGGGTGGGTGTCGGGCATGGCCAGCACGAGGCTGTCGCGAGCGGCGATCCTGGAGGAGACGCCTGCAGGGATGAGATCCCAACGGCCGAGTGCGGCGTCCGCGTCGTTCTCGAGCAGCTTGCGCATGCCCTGCTGCGCGAAGTTCTGGCTCGACAGCTCGAGATGGATACCCGGGCGGAACTGGCGGACCAGCCGCGCCCACTCGGCGACCAGCTGGTACGTCGAGACGCCGGCGAAAGCCAGGCGCACGACCCCGGTCTCTCCGAGCTCTGCCGCCTCGACGGCGTTCTCGGCACGTCTGACCGCCTCGAGCACGCTCTTTGCGGGCTCCACCAGGGCCTGTCCGGCGGTCGTCAGCCGGACCGAGCGAGTGCTCCGGTCGAACAGCCGCGTTCCGAGCTGACGCTCGAGCTGCTGGATCGTGCGGCTCAACGGCGGTTGCGCGATGTGCAGCCGTTCCGCCGCCCTCCCGAAGTGGAGCTCCTCGGCGACAGCGAGGAAAGCCCTCAGTTGCGAGTTCTCCACGGTGCACCCCCCTTTCATGTCGAAATAGGAAAACAGAATAGTTGATTAGGTATTGGACTGCCATCAATCTTTGGAGTCATGCTGATGCAATGACCGCCGTCCAAGAAATCCAGTCCGAAGTTCCCGACGACGTCTTCGATGACGTCCTCTCTCAGATCCGTGAGTTCGTGCGGGAACGCGTCGTGCCTCGGGAGCTCGAGATCCTCAACAACAACGCCATCCCGGACGACCTGCGAAAGCAGGCAGCCGAGATGGGGCTCTTCGGCTACGCGATCCCTCAGGAATGGGGCGGTCTGGGGCTGAACCTGGTCCAGGACGTCGAACTGGCGATGGAGCTGGGGTACACATCCCTCGCGTTGCGCTCGATGTTCGGCACCAACAACGGGATCGCCGGCCAGGTCCTCGTCGGTTTCGGCACCGACGAGCAGAAGGCGCGATGGTTGCCCGGGATCGCCACTGGCGACGTCGTCGCGTCGTTCGCCCTCACCGAGCCAGGAGCGGGATCCAATCCGGCCGGCCTGCGCACCACGGCGACTCGCGAGGGCGACGACTGGGTCATCAGCGGTGACAAGCGGTTCATCACCAACGCTCCGATCGCGGACCTGTTCGTGGTCTTCGCGCGAATCAATCCGGCCCCCGAGGTGGGCAACGGCATCGCCGTCTTCCTGGTGCCCGCCGACGCTGAGGGACTGACCGTCGGTCCGAAGGACCAGAAGATGGGCCAGGAGGGAGCGTGGACGGCGGACGTCAACTTCGACGAGGTGCGGGTCGGAGCGGATGCCTTGGTCGGCGGTGCGGCCGAGGTCGGCTACCGAGCCGCGATGACGTCGCTGGCTCGCGGCCGGGTCCACATCGCCGCGCTCTCGGTCGGCACCGCTCAGCGAGCCCTGGACGAGTCGGTCAGCTATGCCTCGTCGGCCGCGCAGGGCGACGACACGATCGGCGACTTCCAGCTCGTGCAGGCAATGCTGGCCGACCAGCAGACGGGTGTCTCCGCAGGCAAGGCGCTGGTGCGCGATGCCGCTCGGCTCTACGTGACCGGCGAGGACCGCCGCATCGCCCCGTCGGTCGCGAAGCTGTTCTGTACCGAGATGGTGGGCAAGGTCGCCGACCTTGCGGTCCAGGTGCACGGTGGCACCGGCTACATGCGCGAGGTTCCTGTGGAGCGGATCTATCGGGACGTACGTCTGCTCCGCCTCTACGAGGGCACCAGCGAGATCCAGCGGCTCATCATCGGAAGTGGCCTGGTGGCCCGGGAGCGGAAGGCCCAGTCATGACGCTGCCGCTGGAGGGCTACACCGTCGTCTCGATCGACCAGGCGGTGGCGGCGCCGTTGGCCGCTCGCAACCTCGCCGACCTGGGTGCTCGGGTGATCAAGATCGAGCGCGCCGACACCGGCGACCTGGCCCGCAGCTACGACCACGTGGTCCATGGCACCGCGTCTCACTTCGTCTGGCTCAATCGCGGCAAGGAGTCGGTGGCGCTCGATCTCAAGAATCCGGCATGTCTGGACGCTGTGCACGCCGTCATCAGCCAAGCCGACGTGTTCTTGCAGAACCTCGCACCCAGGGCCGCCGAGCGGCTCGGCCTCGGTGCCGATGTCCTGCGAGCTGAGCACCCGGACCTGGTGGTGGTGAACCTGAGCGGGTACGGCGCAGGTGGACCGTTCTCCCACCGCAAGGCCTACGACATGCTCGTTCAGGCGGAAGCCGGACTGGTCTCGATCACCGGAACGACCGACGAGGCCGTCAAGACCGGCATCCCGACCGCGGACATCGCCTCCGGGATGTACTGCTCGCAGGCCGTGCTCGCAGCGTTGCTGCGCCGTGAGCGGACGGGGGAGGGAGCCACCATCGATGTGACCATGCTCGAAGCGACCGCGGAGTGGATGGGCCACCCGATGTACGTTCAGATGTACGCGGATCGGCAGCTGCCGCGAATGGGCCTCAGCCATGCCGCGATCGCGCCGTACGACTCCTACCCGACTCGCGACGGCGAGGTGCTGATCGGCATCCAGAACGACCGCGGCTGGCGCGCTCTCGTCACCGAGGTCTTCGGGCGCCCTGACCTCGTTGACGACCCCCGGTTCCGCAGCAACATCGCGCGGGTCGAGAACCGGGCCGCCTGCGATGCGGAGGTCGCGACGCACACCCGCGCCTGGACGACCGCCGCGCTCGACGCGCGGCTTGCCGAGGCAGGGATCCCTGCGGCGCAGGTCAACTCCTTGAGCGGCCTTGTCGAGCACCCCCAGCTCAAGGCGCGCGACCGGTGGCGCACCGTCGAGACCGAGGGAGGCGTCGTCGACGCTCTGCTTCCGCCTGCGACCTTCTCGGACGTAGAGGCTCCGATGCGGGCTGTGCCTGCGCTCGGCGAGCACACCGTCGCCGTGCTGCGTGAAGCCGGTGTCCCGGATCACCAGATCTCGGCCCTCCTCAGCTCCGGCGCTGCCGTCCAGCACCGCCAGAACGACCACACCGAAACCCTGAACGAAAGCGTGATCGCATGAATCTGCTCGACAACAAGGTCGCTGTCATCACCGGTGCCGCCCGCGGAATCGGGGAGGCGACTGCTCGCCTCTTCGTCGAGAACGGCGCACGGGTGGTGATCGGTGACCTCGACCAGGCGGCCGCAGAGCAGGCGGCCAAGGAGATCGATCCGGAGCGCGTACGGGGCTTCGGCTGCGACGTCGCCGACCCGGATCAGGTCAATACGTTGCTGGCGTACGCACGCGAGGAGCTCGGCAGTGTCGACGTCGTGGTGAACAACGCCGGGATCACCCGGGACGCCACGCTGAAGAAGATGACCGTGGATCAGTTCGACCAGGTCATCGCCGTGCACCTCCGCGGTGCCTGGCTGGGCACTCAGGCGGCCGCGGAGACGATGCGAGCTCAGGGGACTGGTGGCGCGATCATCAACATGTCCTCGATCTCGGGCAAGGTCGGCTTCTTCGGTCAGACCAACTACTCCGCGGCGAAGGCGGGCGTGGTGGGCCTCACCAAGGCGGCGGCGAAGGAGCTCGCCAAGGACGGCATCCGGGTCAACTCGATCCAGCCGGGCCTGATCGCGACCGAGATGACCCGCGCGATGCCCGAGCACATCTGGGAGGCGAAGATGGCAGAGATCCCGATGGGTCGGGCGGGTGAGCCGGAGGAGATCGCCAAGGTCGCGCTGTTCCTGGCCAGCGATCTCTCGTCCTACATGACGGGGACGGTTCTCGAGGTCACAGGTGGCCGGCTGATGTGAGCCCCTGTCGCATCAGGCCGGCTCCGGCGGGTGTCGGTAGGGGATCGCGACGGCTGCGGCGATCGCAACCAAGCAGATGGCGCCCGAAACGGCGAAGGAGACCGGGTACGCGTCCAGCGTGGGCAGCCCGACGTCAGGCATCGTGTTGACGGCGAGGATCGCCGTCGCGACGGCCGTTCCGATCGACCCGCCGACCGAGCGCAAGGTCTGGTTGATGCCGTTCGCGACGCTGGTCTGACTCGGCTCCACCCCGCTGTTCAACAGCGTGGGCATGGCACCCATGGCCAGTCCGAGCCCGAGACCGAGCAGTCCGGTGGCGACGAAGAAATGCCAGTGCTCGGTGTGGAAGGCCAACAGGAACCCGAAGGTGGCCGCTGCGACCATGGTGCCCGTGCACAGCGGCCACTTCGGCCCGATGCGCCGGATCAGCAGCGACACGGTCATGGACGCTGCGAGCGTGCCGGCGGTCAGGGGCAGGAGGGTGAGGCCCGCGCTCAGCGCGTCGGCGTCGAACCCGTAGCCGAGTCGGCTCGGTGTCTGCACGAACTGGATGACGAGGATGAACGCTCCGTACATGCCTGCGCCGACGAGGAATGCGGTCAGGTTGGTGCCGAGCACGACCGGCCTGCGCATCGTCGCGATGTCCAGTAGTGGCCTGCTGACCCGCTGCTCGACGTAGTAGCAGGCAACCAGCAGCACGAGGCCGGCCACGAAGAGTCCGAGCACCGTGGGCGAGGTCCAGCCCCACCGCGGCCCGCGGTTGATCGCGAGTACGAGGCAGGCGAGCCCGCCGCCGAGCGTCAGCATTCCCCCGACATCGACATGGAAGCCCTGCGCGCGTTCTGGGAGTCGGACGAGCACTGCGACGCCGAGCATGCCGATGGCAGTCCCGGCCGCGGCGATCAAGAACATGCTCTGAGTGGAAACACCCCACTCGCTCAGGAAGCCTGCGATGAGCAGGCCAGCGCCCGCCCCGATCCCGGTGAGCGCGCTGAGCAGAGACAGGCCCGACGGCACGTGATCGGCGGGGAAGATCGAGCGCACGATGCCCACCGCCAGCGGCATCGCCGCGAAACCCATGCCCTGGAGCACGCGGCCGACCAGCACAAGAGCGAAGGTCGGCGCCATGGCGACGAGGACGGAACCGGTGGTCACCGAACCGAGCGTGATCAGCAGTACCCGCTTGCGGCCCATCAGATCGCCCAGCGACCCGAGCACCGGGGTGAACACCGCGGCCGAGAGCAGATTGACCGTCACGATCCAGGAGATGTCGGCCATCGACACGTCGAGTGACTCGGCCTGCGCCGCCATGATCGGCATGACCATGGTCTGCATCACCACGATCGTGAATGTGCTCAGCGCAAGCACGAGCAGGATCACCCACGGTGGCGCCGTCGCGGACTGGCGGGAGCGCGAGGCGGAGCCAGGCGTCGTCACCTAGGACTCGGGAGCCTGGTCGGGCGCCACAGGAACCGTTCGAGCGGTCACGACGACGCGCTCGGCTCGGCGACCTGAACGAAGCCCCGACTCGCGCTCGGGAGCGTCCGGCAGCGGGTTGGCCGCCGCGGGAGAAAGCCCGTCGAGGATGAGGGCGAGATAGCGCCGCCAGCCGTCGCCGTCAGCGTCCTTGTTCCACATCGTGCTGAACAGCATGCCCATGATCCTGGCCAGGTCGTCCGGGACGAGGTCGGCGCGGATCGTTCCACCGTCCTGGGCGCGGCGCAGCAGCTCGCTCAGGGTCTCGTAGAACGCCGTCGTGATGTCCAGCGGAAGGGAATCGGTGATCCGTGCAGCGGTGAAGGTGCCGTGTTCTCGGGAAGCGAGCGACATCGCCGCTTCGACCAACCCGACCAGCGCGTGCCGTGGGTCGGGGTCTTCACGTGCCGTGTCGATGGCCGGCGCGAGGTCTTGCGCAATGCTCTGGCCCAACACCGCCTGGACCAGGTCCTTCTTGGTCGGGAAGTGTCGATAGAGAGTCCTGCTGCCGACTCCGGCGTGGCGGGCGACGTCCTCGAGTGACGCGTCCGGGCCAGTCTCCGCGAACACCGCGCGCGCCGCGCGCAGGATCCGGTCGGCGTTTCGCGCCGCGTCTGCTCGTGGCTGTCGTTCTGTCTCTGCCTTCACCGCGCCAGCGTAGCAAAACGACAGTGCACTGTCACTTGTGCTACGTTCGGCGACTCAAGCAAATGTCACATCACTGTCATTTCTAGGGAGGCTCACATGAGAGTGAGTGTCGACGCAGACAAGTGCGTTGCCGCGGGTCAGTGCGTTCTGCTCGCACCGGAGGTGTTCGACCAACGGGAGGAGGACGGCGTCGTAGTGCTGCTGGATGAGTCACCTTCGCCAGAGCTGCACGACCCAGTCCGTGAGTCGGCGCTGGTGTGCCCGGCGGCCGTGATCCATCTGGCGGAGTCATGAAACGGGTGGTTGTCGTGGGGGCTTCCACGGGCGGGCTGGCGACGGCGGAGGCGTTGCGCCGAGCCGGTCACGAGGGTCCGATCACGCTCGTGGGCGCCGAACCCGCGATGCCGTACGACCGTCCGCCGCTGTCCAAGCAGGTGCTGACCGGTCAGCGCGGGCCGAACGAGCTCGCGCTCCGCTCGTCGGCCGAGATCGATGCTCTCGATCTCGACCTTCGGCTTGGAGTTCCGGCCGCCGGGCTCGACATCGGCCGCCGTGAGGTCTTGCTGGAGGATGGCATCAGGCTCGACTACGACGAGCTCGTCGTTGCGACCGGAGTTCGGGCCCGCCGGCTACCCGGTACCGGTGGCATCGCCGGTGTGCACACGCTTCGCACCGTGTCGGACGCGCTGGCACTGAAGGAGCGCCTGCGCCCGGGACGGCGGCTGGTCGTCGTCGGTGCGGGCTTCGTCGGCGCCGAGGTCGCGGCTGCCGCGAACGGCCTAGGCGTCCACGTGACCCTGCTCGAATCGGCACCGGTCCCGCTCGCAGCGGCGGTCGGCGATGCTACGGGCCGCTTTCTCGCGGCCATGCACCGCGATCACGGTGTCGGGATCCGCGCCGACGTGAGGGTGACGGAGATCGTCCAGGACGGTGGCCAGGTGAGCGGGGTCCGGCTGGAAGACGGTTCCGTCCTGCCCGCCGATGACGTGCTGGTCGCGATCGGCTCGGTCGCGAACACGGAGTGGCTCGCCGACAGCGGCCTGGCCGTCCAGGAGGGCCTGGTGTGCGACGAGTACAGCGCAGCGGGCCCCGGTGTCTACGGCGTTGGTGACGTAGCCCGCTGGCACAACCCACTGTTCGACGTGACCATGCGCATCGAACACCGCACCAACGCCGCGGAGCAGGGCCTGGCGGTCGCCCGAAACCTGCTGTGCCCCGAGACCCGCAGGCCGTTCGCCCCTGTGCCGTACTTCTGGTCCGACCAGTACGACGTCAAGGTGCAGGCCTACGGCTACCTCCGCGACCACGACGAAGCTCTCGTTCTCGACAACACCACATCGGCGAGCGGCCGACTGCTGGTGATCTACCGGAAGGCCGACCGCCTGGTCGGTGTCCTCGCCGTCGGCGCGTCGCCGAAGGTTCTGCGCGCATGGCGCGCCCTCATCGCGGGCAGCACCGCGTGGACCGCAGTACTCAACCGCACCATCGCCGCCTGACAGGAGAATCCCATGACCACCACCGATGCCCATGATCTGCCCGTCTTTCCCGGGGCGCGAGCTGCGCGCTGCCCGTTCAACCCGGCTGCCGAGTACACCCATTGGCGTGAGGAGCCCGGGCTGCGGCGAGTGAGCTGGAACGGCCACACCGTCTGGGCCGTCAGCCGATACGACGACATCAAGACCGCCATGGCCCACTCCGCGATCAGCGCCGAAGCCCTTGCGCTGCAGAGCAACGGTGCGCACGACGGACCCAGTGCGCCGGACATCTTCCCCCGGATGGATGACCCCGAGCATGCGCGCCTTCGGCGCATGCTCACCAAGGACTTCACGGTCAAGCGGGTCAACGCCATGCGTCCGCAGATCGAGGAGATGGCCAATGACTTCATCGACAAGATGATCGACAAGGGCCAGCCGGCCGACCTGGTCGCCGACTACGCGCTGCCGATCCCGTCTCTGGTGATCTCACTCCTGCTCGGCGTCCCTTACGCCGATCACGACTTCTTCCAGCGGGTCACCGGCACCTTGATGAACATGAGCTCCACACGGGAGGAGAAGGCACAGGCCTCCCGGGAGTTCTTCGGATACATGATGGATCTGGTGGCACGCAAGGAGCACGAGCCGGGGGACGACCTGATCAGCCGTGTCGTCCGCGAGCACGTGCAGACCGGGGAGCTGCGCCGGGAGTCGGCGGCGATGAACGGCGTCATCCTGCTCAACGCGGGCCACGAGACCACCGCGAACATGATCGCCCTGGCCACCGCGGCGTTGCTCCAGGAGCCGGACAAGGCGGCAGTCCTCCGAGACAGCGAGGATCCCGTCGTGATCGCGAACGCCGTCGAGGAGCTGCTGCGCTACCTCACCATCGTGCACAGTCTCGTCGCCCGCGTCGCCAAGGAGGACGTCGAGATCGGCGGCCAGCTCGTTCGAGCCGGCGAAGGCCTGATCATGAACCTGCCCGCCGGGAACTGGGACCCAGGATTCACCGACGAACCCGAGACGCTCGACCTCGGCCGCTCCGCGCGCGGACATCTTGCCTTCGGCTACGGCGTGCACCAGTGCCTCGGCCAGACGTTGGCTCGCGCAGAGCTTCAGATCGCCCTGCCCACGCTGCTACGCCGCCTGCCAGGCCTGCAGCTCGCCACCCCGATCGAGGACGTGAGGTTCAGGAGCGACATGAGCATCTACGGCGTCCACGAGCTTCCGATCACCTGGTGAAGGGGAGAGTTTCGATGACACATCTCGGGTTCGACGGCAAGGTAGCTGTCGTCACCGGTGCGGGCGGCGGCCTCGGCCGCCAGCATGCCATGCTCCTGGCGTCCCGCGGCGCGCAGATCGTCGTCAACGACATCGGTGGCTCGGTGACGGGCGACGGGATCGACGCCGATCCGGCTGAGACGGTGGTCGACGAGATCCGCGACCTCGGCGGCACCGCGGTCGCCGACACCAACAGCGTCGCCACTCCGGAAGGGGGCGCTGCCATCGTCCGGACCGCGCTCGAGGCCTACGGTCGCCTTGACGTCCTCGTCAACAACGCCGGAATCCTGCGGGACGCTCCGTTCGAGGCCATGACCTCGGACCTGCTCGATCCTGTGGTCGACGTGCACCTGCGCGGAGCCTTCCATGTGACCGGCCCGGCATGGATCGCGATGAGGGCACAAGGGTACGGCCGCATCGTCAACACCACGTCAGCCGCCGGCATCTTGGGCACCGAGACGAAGAGCAACTACGGCGCGGCCAAGGCCGGGCTGGTCGGCCTGACCCGGGTCCTGGCCCAGGAGGGCGCCCGCCACGGCATCAAGGTCAACGCGGTCGCTCCGATCGCTGCCACCCGGATGCTCGCCCACTCCGTGGGCGCGGCCGACGAGCGACGACTCGACCCTGCTGCGCAGGCGATGATGGCGGCCATCACAGCCAGGCTCGACCCCGCGCTCGTATCTCCCGTCGTCGCCTTCCTGTGCCATGCCGACTGTCCTGTCAGCGGTGAGACCTACACCGCAGGCGCCGGACAGGTCGCCACGTTCTTCACCGGCCGGACCCGCGGTTACCACCATCCGGCGCTGTCGGTCGAGGACGTGCGGGATCACCTGGCCGAGATCCGCGACGAGACCGGGTTCACGACCCCTGCGAGTCCTGGCGAGGAGATCGCCCAGCTTCTGCGCAGCATCGCAGGCCAGGAGGTGAAGTGATGTACGACATCGTGGGCATCCTCCACTGGCTCGGCCCGTTCGTGCTCCTGGGCATCTTCCTGATCATCTTCGCCGAGTGCGGGCTCCTGATCGGGGTCGTGCTGCCGGGCGACCCGACCCTGTTCACCGCGGGCCTGCTCGCCGCGACCGGGGCGATCAGCCCCGACCTGGGCCTGGTCTGTGTGACCGTGACCGTCGCCGCGGTCCTCGGCAACATCTGCGGCTACTGGATAGGGGTGAAGGTGGGGCCACCGCTGTTCAACCGGCCCAACGCCAAGCTCCTGCGGAAAGGCCAGGTCGAGAAGGTCGAACGATTCTTCGAGAAGTACGGTGCGCGCGCGATCGTGCTGGCTCGGTTCATCCCTCTGGCTCGAACGCTCATCACGGTGGTGGCCGGCATCGGGCGGATGGACGCTCGGACCTACTTCATCTACTCGACGGTCGGCGGCGTGCTGTGGGCGACGGGCATGACGCTCCTCGGTGGCCTCCTCGGCCAGATTCCGTGGGTCAGCGAGAACGTCGACACCATCCTGTTCATCATGCTCATCCTGATCGCGACCGTCTCGATCGTCCCGATCGTGGGTGAGGCGATCAAGAAGCGTCGGAGCGCCGGCACGGCAACCAGCTGACCTGGTGGACGCAAGCCCGAGAACGATCGAGCCGGCCGGCCCGACAGGACCGGCCGGCTCGAGCTGTGTTCGGGTCAGGAGGTGGCGCCGGCCGCGGCGCGTTCCTGGGCATGACGCTCGGTCGCCTGAGCGATCGCGTTGGCCTGACGACCATCGAGCTCG
>NZ_FNFN01000006.1 GCF_900101045.1 Nocardioides sp. YR527
CGGGATGTCGCGGCCTGGTTGCATCACCACACCCACCAGCGCCCCGAAACCCTGCGTGCCGACCTCCGGCTCGCCGAAGCGCTCGACCGCTCCTATGCGCTGGTGGCGGCCGCGATGCGGGCCGGGGACTGCAACCCGGCCCAGGCCCACGTCATCGTGCACGCTCTCGACGACCTGCCGACCGACCTCGACCCGGAGATCAAGACCAAGGCCGAAGAAGCGCTGGTCGCCTACGCGACCCGGTTCGACCCCACCCAGCTCCGCCGCCTCGGACGCCGGATCCTCGACGTCATCGCCCCCGAGATCGCCGAGGCCGAAGAAGCCCGACGGCTGGCGGCCGAGGAAGCCCACGCCCACAACAAGACCCGCCTGAGCATGCGGCGGCTGGGGGACGGCACCACCCGGATCGCGGCGGTGGTCCCGGATGCGGCCGCCGACCGGCTGGCGACCAACCTGGAAGCGTTCGCCTCACCGCGGCGCGATGACGGGACCCGCACCGAGACCGGCGAGTACCTGCCCTACGACCGCCGCCTGGGACGCGCGCTGTGCCAGCTGCTCGAAACCCTCGACCCGGCCCGCCTGCCGATCCACGGCGGCGATGCGACCACGGTGATCGTGACCATCGACCTGGATCAGCTCCGCCAAGAGGCCGGCATCGCCCAGATCGTTGGCGGCAGCCCGATCATCGCCGCCGAAGCCAGGCGTCTGGTCTGCACCGCAGGCATCCTCCCCGCCGTCCTCGGCAGCGACTCCGAGGTCCTCGACCTGGGGCGTAAGGAACGCTTCTTCACCGCCGCCCAACGCCGAGCCCTGCTGCTCAGGTCAGCGACCTGTGAGGCCGAGGGCTGCGACATCCCCGGCACCTGGGCCGAGGCCCACCACTGGATCGAATGGGCCCAAGGCGGGGCGACTGATCTCGACAACGCCGCCCTGCTCTGTTCCCATCACCACCACCGCGCCCACGACACCACCTACCTCCACGAGCGCTTGCCCAGCGGCGATGTCCGCTTCACCCGACGAACGTAGACCGCGGTCTAACTTGGCCGAGCCAAGAGCGCCTGCGACGTACGGTTGCCACCATGAGCGCCACCCCGATCGGGCCGAGCCCTGCGGGCATCAGACAGGCGGAGCCGGCGGATGCGCCGCGGCTGAGGGAGATCGCGCGGGCGGCGTACGCGAGGTACGTCGAGCGGATCGGGCTCGAGCCCGCGCCGATGGGGGCGGACTACGAGGAGGCGATCGAGTCCGCGGAGGTCTGGGTGGGGATCGTTGATGGCGATGTCGCCGGGTACGCGGTCACGAGGCATCCAGTGGGCGACGGTGTGCTGTTGGAGAACCTCGCGGTGGCACCTGGTCACCAGGAGCGGGGGATCGGGCGAGCGCTGATCGCTCACGTCGAGGCCCGCGCGATGGCCCGCGGCGCGGCGTACGTCGTCGAGAGTGGATACCGCCGCGTGTTCATGAGGAAGACGCTCTGATGCGGGTCTCGGTGGTCGGATCCTCGGGTTCGGGTAAGTCGACGGTCGCTCGGAGGCTGGCGGAGACTCTTGGGGTCCGGTACGTCGAGCTCGACGCGATCCATTGGCGGCCGGGATGGGTCGAGGAAGATCCGGACGTGTTCGCGGACCAGGTCCGCGAGGCGACCCGCGGTGATGCCTGGGTCATCGACGGGAACTATCAGAGCAAGGTCGGCACCCTGGTGTGGGAGCCAGCGGAACTCGTCGTGTGGGTGAATCCGCCGCGGTGGCGGGTGATGGTGCAGGTCACCCTGCGTACGTTGCGGAGAGCCGCGGGGCGTGAGGAGCTCTGGAACGGCAACCGCGAGGGCTGGGGCGGTCTTCGTCTCTGGGATCCGAGCGACTCGGTGATCCGCTGGGCGTGGGACTCCTATGCTCCGCAGGTGAAGCGCTACGAGGCCGCGATGGCCGATCCGCGTCACTCTCACCTGCGGTTCGTGCGGCTTCGCTCGAGGCGGGACGTCGAACGGTTCCTAGAGAACGCCGGCGTGCAGGATCTCGACGTCGAGTGCTGACAGCTGCTTGATGACGTCATCGGTCGGGGCGGCGTCGGTGATGATGCCGGTGACCTGACCCCAGGGGAGCACCCGGTAGGGGGAGGCGGTGCCGATCTTCTCCGAGGAGGCGAGGACGTACGTCTCGGCCGCACGCGCGGCCAGGGCGCGTTTCATCGCGGCGTCCTCGGCGTCGCCGGTGGTGAGACCCGCGTCGGGATGGACGCCGGTCACGCCGATGAGGCAGAGGTCGGCGGAGACGTTCTGGGCTGCCTCGACTGCCGCGGCTCCGCAGGCGACCGCGGAGTGCTTGAAGATCCGTCCGCCGAGGAGGAACAGGTCGGCGCTCGGGTGCTGCAGGAGGGCCGAGGCGACGGTCGGGCTGTTGGTGATGACGGTGCACTCCAGGTCGCTGGGAAGCGCCTCCGCGACGGCGAGGGCGGTGGTGCCTCCGTCCAGGATGAGCGTGCTTCCGGGGCGTACGAGGGCCGCAGCCGTGGCCGCCACCGAACGCTTTCCGCCGGGCTCGACGCTGCGACGGGTGGTGTAATCGACGACCGCCGGGGAGACGGGGAGCGCACCACCGTAGACGCGCTGGCACAGACCTTCACCGGCCAGATCGCGCAGATCGCGGCGGATGCTGTCCTCGGAGATGCCCAGATCCGCGGCTGCGTCCTTTGCCACGATCTTGCCTGTTTCATCCAGAAGACGCAAAAGATGAGCGCGGCGTTGCCCGACGAGCATGCACATTCCTTTCTGTTTCTGCACAGTATTGCATGTACGCTGCCGCCATGACGACAACCAAGTCCATGCTCATCCTCATTGCCGGCCCTTATCGCTCCGGCACCGACGGTGACCCCGAGGCGATGGCCGCCAACCTCGAGCGGCTCGAGACGGCCGCCTGGCCGATCTTCGCCGCCGGCCACACTCCGATGATCGGTGAATGGGTCGCGCTGCCCGTGCTGAGCTCGGCCGGTGCCGGGCCCACCGACCCGCTGGCGGAGGAGGTCCTCTACCCGACCGCGGAGCGGCTGCTCCAGCGCTGTGACGCCGTCCTTCGGCTTCCCGGGGAGTCGGCCGGAGCCGACCAGGATGTGGCGATCGCCGAGAGCCGCGGGCTTCCGGTCTACTACGACATCGCGGAGATCCCAGCGGTCGAGGCAGAGACCGCGTGAGCCGACGTCCAGGGATCGACGTCCCCGACCATCGTGGCCGCACCGGTCTCGACCGCGCCGGGCGGGACCTGACCCGCAACCCCGACGTCGTGGTCCGGGACGTCGAGCTGACCTCGCAGGGGTGGCACGTGCTCAGGCGCACCACGTTCGACTACCGCCGACGCGACGGGCGCTGGGAGACGCAGCAGCGCGAGACGTACGACCGGGGGAACGGGGCCGTGCTCCTTCCCTATGACGTGGAGCGCGGCACGATCCTGCTGACCCGGCAGTTCAGATACCCGGCCTACGTCAACGGTCATCCCGACGGGCTCCTCATCGAGGCGGCCGCAGGGCTGCTGGACGCCGACGACCCGGCCACCGCCATCCGCCGGGAGAGCGCCGAGGAGCTCGGCATCAGCCTCGCCGACGTCCACCAGGTCTTCGACGCCTACATGAGTCCTGGGTCGGTGACCGAGCGGCTCCACTTCTTCGCGGCGGCCTACACGCCGGCGAGCCGCGTCGGAGACGGGGGAGGGGTCGCCGAGGAGGGCGAGGACATCGAGGTGCTCGAGCTCGACTTCGCCGAGGCGCTCGCGATGACCCGGGACGGCCGCATCATCGACGGCAAGACGGTCATGCTCCTGCAGTGGGCCGCTCTCGACGGACCGTTCGCCCGCGTCAGGAGTCGGCAGGCTTGCGGGTGAAGGTCAGGTGGGTGACGCCGCTCGGTGTCGAGACGGCCTCGATGTCGTAGTCGTTCTCGGCGCCCTCGAGGCCGTCCCAGATGCGTACGCCGCGGCCGAGGACGATCGGGACCTGGACCAGGTGCATCAGGTCGACGAGCCCGGCGGCGACGAAGTCGCGCACCACGGTGGCGCCGCCCCCGATGCGTACGTCCTGACCGTCTGCCGCCTCGAGCGCGGCCGCGAGCGCCTCGGCCGGAGGTGCGTCCAGGAAGTGGAAGGTGGTGCCGCCCTCCATCTCCAGCGGCGACCGCGGCCGATGGGTGAGGACGAAGGTCGGTGAGTGGAACGGTGGGTTGGAACCCCACCAGCCCTTCCATTCGGGGTCGTCCTGCCAGCCCGGAGGGCCGAACTTGTTCGCGCCCATGATCTCGGCGCCGATGCCCTGGCTGTGTCGCTGGGCGAAGGCGTCGTCCGCGCCCGCGGCCCCGGAGGCGTCCCAGTAGCGGGTGGCGAACATCCACTCGTGCAGACGCTCGCCGGCGTGCCCGAACGGCGCCTCGGCCGACTGTGGCTCCCCGGTCGCGAAGCCGTCGAGCGAGATCGAGAGATTGTGGACTCTGGTGAGTGGCATCGGTTCCTCCGTGAACCATGACGGCGTCGAGGTCCGCTCGTCGTCTGGTCGAGCGTACTGCTCAATCGAAAAATTGGACTTGTGAGTCCAATTTGCCCTCTCTACCGTCGCCGACATGACACACAGATTCTCTGGAAAGACGGCTCTCGTCACCGGCTCGACAAGCAACATCGGGCGCTCGATCGCTCAGCGTCTCGCCGCCGAGGGCGCGCACGTGATCGTGTCGGGCCGCAACGAACAGCGTGGAGCGGCGGTCGTCGAGGCGATCCGTGCGGCCGGCGGCCGCGCCGACTTCGTCGCCGCGGACCTCGACGGCAGCCCCGAGGCGAGCCTGGCGCTCGCCGACCAGGCCCTGTCCGCGCTCGGCGGCCGGCTCGACATCCTCGTCAACAACGCCGGGATCTTCCCGGCGGCCACCACCCTCACGGCCGACGGCATCATGTTCGACCAGGTGTACGGCGTCAACGTGAAGGCGCCGTTCTTCCTGACCCAGGCGCTCGCGCCGCAGATGCAGGCGGCCGGGGGAGGTGTCATCGTCAATCTCGGAAGCTGGGTCGCGCGGCTGAGCCTCCCCCTCGGAGCCCTGTACGCCTCGACGAAGGCAGCCATGGAGACCCTCGCGCGCGCCTGGTCCGCCGAGTTCGCCGACAGCGGGATCAGGGTCAACGCGGTCTCGCCCGGCGTCATCCGCGACCCGGCGCTGGGCGGCCCCAGCCCTGCCGAAGGCTTCATGGCCGGCACGCCGGCGGGTGGCTCGGGCGGTCCGGACGCGATCGCCGCGGCCGTTGCGTACCTGGCCTCCGATGAGGCCGAGTTCGTCCACGGCACCGTGCTGGACGTCGACGGCGGACGTACGGGCGTGGCGGTCGTCGCGGCCTGACCGTCCGGCCCGGTGTGGCGCCGTGATGGAATTCAGGTGTGCGGCGCCACCACGGAGCGCGGCGGCGCTCGGAGGGTGAGAATGACCGGTTCGTTCTGGTGGGACCTGGCCATCGGTGTTGCGGCGGCGCTGCTGCTCACCTGGCTCTGCCTCGTCGTCGCGCTGCTGGTCGTCCGTCCGCGGGGCGACCTGCTACGCGAGGCGCTGCGGATCCTGCCCGACGTGGTGCGGCTGCTGCGCCGGCTCGCGGCTGACAGCTCGATGCCCCGCGGCGTACGGATCAGGCTCGGGCTGCTGATGGTCTATCTCGCGCTGCCGATCGATCTGGTGCCCGACTTCATCCCGGTGCTGGGCTACGCCGACGACGCGATCATCGTCGCCGCCGTCCTGCGCGGCGTCGTCCGCCGAGCCGGGATCGACGCGGTTCGAGCCCAGTGGCCGGGCACTGAGGACGGGTTCGCCGCGCTGGTGCTGATCGCGGGGCTCGATCGGAAGTAGCCCAGTCGGCGTCGGCCTCGACGCTTTTTACACATACGAAACAGGTCGTATCGTATTGTTTTGGGCATGGCATCTGACGAGAAGCTCGGCCGGCCCACGGATGAGGACCTCACGCGTCGCATCCTGGAGGCGGCGGGACGTCTGCTCGGCGAGAAGGGATACGCCGGTCTGAGCGTGGAGAAGGTCGCCAAGGCCGTCGGTTGCGGCAAGGCCGCGATCTACCGGCGCCATGCCGACAAGGGCGCGTTGGTCGCAGCTGTGCTTCGGTCACGGGTGGAGCTCGGGGCGACACCTGACAGTGGCGACGTACGCGCCGACCTTCTCGAGCACGCTCGTCAGAACCAGCGCAACCAGGAGCTCTCTCCCGAACGGGTGCACGGCATGCGGGCGATGTTCGAGCCCGATGTCTTCCCCGCCCTGTGGGAGGGGTTCTTCAAGCACCGCCGCGAGCAGGGGATCGAGATCATCGACCGGGCCATCGCCCGAGGTGAGCTCCCTGCCGATGTCCACCACGACATCATTCTCGACACGATCGCCGGACTCACCCTCTATCGGCAGTCGGTCAAGCGCATCCACATCGACGAGCGCCACTACGTCGACATCATCGACGCTCTCGTCACCCGACCGCCGCGCCGCCTCGACGGCTCCGACGAAACAGGCCAACCATGACCATTGACGCCCCCACCCAGTCCCCGCCGAAGATCAACGCTCGCGCGATCGTCGGCTTCCTCGTCTTCTGCGAGCTCGCCAGCGGCTTCGTCCAGGGCTTCTACGCCCCGCTGCTCGGCGAGATCGCCGGCCACCTTCGGGTCTCGGACTCGGACATCACCTGGTTCCTCACCGTGCAGACGCTCGCCGCTGCCGTCTGCGTACCTCTGCTCTCGAAGCTCGGCGACATCTTCGGGCATCGCCGGATGCTGCGCATCGGCGTCGTCTCCGTGCTCATCGGCACGGTCGTCACGGCGTTCCTGCCCAGCTATCCGCTCGTGCTGGCCGCGCGCATCCTCGTCGGGCCGCTCGCCGTCTGGCTGCCGTTGGAGATCGCGCTGGTCCACAACCGGATCAAGGGCGACACCGCGCGCACCTCGATCGGCCTGCTCGTCTCATGTCTCACCGGCGGCGCGATCCTCGGCACGATCTCGGCCGGCGTCTTCTCCGCGCTGCTGCCGAGCCTCACCCTGACGCTGCTGGTGCCGGTGCTGTTCGTGCTGGTCAGCGTGTACGCGGTCTTCGTCAAGGTGCCCGAGTCCACGACCCGCACCCGGACCAGGATCGACGTGCTCGGGTTCGTCGGCATCGGGCTCGCCATGGTCGTCCTGCTCTTCGGGCTGCGACTGGCCTCCAGCGAGGGTTTCACCTCCGTCGCGACCATCGGCACCATCGCCGTGGCCCTGGTGATCTTCGCGCTCTGGGTCGCGTGGGAGCTGCGCACGGAGGCGCCGGCGATCGACGTACGCCTCGTCGTGTCCGGGCGGATGGGGCCGGTCTACCTCACCGCGTTCCTCTTCGGCATGGTCATGTTCGGTGCGCAGTCGCCGTCGACGACGTTTCTGACCGCCGACCCGGCCGAGGCCGGCTACGGGTTCGCCGCCACGGCGGGCACGGCATCCGCGGTCACCGCCGTGGTGACGATCCTGGCCACGGTCGGCGCGGCCGTCTTCGCGCCGATCGCCCGCCGCGTCGGCATCCGCGCGGTCCTGGTCGCCGGGGCTGTGCTGCCGGCCTGCGGGTTCCTCGTTCAGATCGCGTTCCACTCCGAGCTGTGGCAGATCTTCCTCGTCTCCGCGATCAACGGCGTCGGGATGGGGCTGCTCCTCGGAGCCCTTCCCGCCCTGGTCGCCGAGCTCGCGCCGAGCGACCAGACCGGCATCGCGGCCGGCGTCTACAACTCGCTGCGCACGCTCGGCGGATCGGCCGCCGGGGCCGTGTTCGCCGTCGTGCTCGCCGCGTTCACCGCAGCGGGCTCGCTGAGCTCCTCGATCGGTGGGTACGTCTCGGTCTGGGGCGTCTGCGCCGCCGCCTTCGTCCTCTCCGCCCTCGCGCTCGCTTTCATGCGGATGCCGCGCGAGACCGCCGCCGACCCTGTCGTCACTCCTGCCCCCACCGCCGTCACTCCGGAAGGCTGATCCATGACCATCCCCGACTTCGCCGCCGACGCCGAAGCCATCCTGCCCGACCTCGTCGCCCTCCGCCGGGCGATCCACGCCGACCCGGAGCTGGGCCTCGACGTGCCGCGTACGCAGCAGAAGGTGCTCGCCGCCCTGGCGGGCCTGCCGCTCGAGATCACCACGGGCACCGCGACGACCTCGGTCGTGGCGGTGCTGCGCGGGGCACGCCCCGGGCCCGCGGTGCTGCTGCGAGGCGACATGGACGCGCTGCCCATCGAGGAGGCGACCGGGCTCGACTTCGCCTCGACCAACGGGGCCATGCACGCGTGCGGTCACGACCTGCACACGGCCGGCCTCGTCGGCGCGGCCAAGCTCCTCGCGGCCCGTCAGGACGAGCTGCACGGCTCGGTGATCTTCATGTTCCAGCCCGGCGAGGAGGGCCACGGCGGGGCCCAGGTCATGCTCGAGGAGGGCCTGCTCGATGTCGCGGGGGAGCGGCCGGTCGCTGCGTACGCGATCCACGTCGGCCCCGGTCCGCGCGGTCTCTTCGCCACCCGGCCCGGCGCGATGGCGGCCGGCTCGAACCACCTCTCCGTCACCGTCAAGGGGCGCGGGGGCCACGGCTCCCAGCCGCACCAGACCCTCGACCCGGTGCCCGCGGCCGCCGAGATGGTGCTCGCCCTGCAGAGCTTCGTGACCAGGCGTTTCGATGCGTTCGACCCGGTCGTGCTCTCGGTGACGCGCCTGTCCACGGGCGACGGCGCGATCAACGTCATCCCCGAGACGGTCGAGCTCGCCGCGACCGTACGCAACATGTCACCCGCCTCGCTCGCGATCCTTCAGGAGGGTCTCCCGCGGGTGATCGAGGGGGTCGCTTCTGCTCACGGGCTGACGGCCGAGGTGCGGTTCGAGGTGATGTATCCCGTCACCGTCAACGCCGATGCCGAGACGGCCGACACGGTCGACGTGCTCCGCGGTGTCTTCGGCGAGCAGCGCGTGATGATCATGCCGACGCCGATGATGGGCTCGGAGGACTTCTCCTTCGTCCTCGACGAGGTCCCCGGCACCTTCATCGGCCTGCTCACCTCGCCCGCGGACACCGATCTCGCCACCGTGGAGTGGAACCACTCCCCGCGCGTGGTCTTCGATGACGCCCTGCTGGGCGACCAGGCCGCTGCCCTCGCCGCGATCGCCTTCGCCCGCACGTCACCGTGAGTCTCGGCCAGTGAGCCCGGGCCGTACGCTGGACCGGTGGCCGAGCGTATCGAGCGGGCGAACGTGGTGGCGTTCCGGCTGGCGTCGCACCATCTCGATGTCCGGCTCGGTGAACGGGATCTGCTGACTGCCGCCGGGCAGTGCGGCATCCAGAACACTCCACCGGGCTCGGCGCTGCTGGCGTTCAACGCCCGTGTGGAGGGCGTCTCGGCCGATGTGGTCGCCGGGGCGGTGGAGGACAGGAGCATGCTGCTGACGTGGAGCATGCGGGGCGCCCCGTACTACGTCCCCACCGCCGAGGCCGAGATCTACACGACCGGGGTGCTCCCGGAGACCGAGGGGGCGCGGCGGCACTTCGTGCTGGGTGTCGAGCAGGCCGTCGACCGACTCGGGCTGAGTCTCGCGACGGTGGTCGAGATGGTCACGGGGGCCACGCGCGACGTCCTGCCGGGACGGCAGCTCGCGATCGACGAGCTCGGAGCCGAGGTGGCCGTGCGCATCGCGCCCGAGCTGACGGCCCAGCAGCGAGCGGTCTGGAACGAGGAAGGGCCCTACGCCGAAGGCCAGCCCATCGGGGAGGCGGTGGTGCACTTCTGCGTCCGCCTGCTCGCGCTGCAACGGACCGTCTGCTTCGCGCCGCGCACCGGGAACAGGGCTCCGTTCGTCCTGGCCGAGGAGTGGCTCGGACGCCCCGTTGCGGAGGCGGATCCCAAGGCCTGCCGCCGTGAGCTGCTTCGGCGCTACCTGCGCTGCTACGGCCCGTCGACACGAAGCGACTTCGCGACGTGGCTCGGTGTGCGAACAGGAGATGTCGACCCGTGGTGGAGCGGCCTCGAGGACGAGCTGGTCGAGACGGACTTCGGGGGCACGACCTGGGCCCTCGCCGCCGACCTCGACGCACTCCGAGCGGCGAGGATGCCCACGGGCGTGCGGCTTCTTCCGCCCCGGGATGCCTACACCCAGCTGCGCGACCGAGACACCATCGTGGACAAGGTCCATCACCGGGACGTCTGGAGGACCGTCGGCGACCCCGGAACGATGCTCGCCGACGGCGAGATCGTCGGCACCTGGCGCGCACGCAAGAGCGGGCGGAGGCTGCGAGTCGAGCTCAAGGCGTTCGAGGCACTGGGCCGACGTCATCAGGAGGCCCTGACCACAGAGGCGGAGCGCATGGCGCCGCTGCGGGATGCGTCGTCCGTCTCGGTCGACGTCATCACCTACTGACCGCGATGGTGCTGGAATAGGGCAATGTCGTCTGCTCCCCGCGTCATCGTCTGCGGCCCCGCGTCCTGGAACCACCTGATCGAGCTCGACCGGCTGCCCGAGCCGGTGCCGCACATGCAGTTCGCGCGCCGCTCGTGGCACACGATCGGCGGCACGTCGGCGGGGAAGGCGCTGCATCTGGCCGGGCTCGGTGTCGACGTACGTCTGTGGGCGCCCGTCGGCGACGACGAGGACGGCGCGCTGCTGCGGAAGCGGCTCGGCGAGGCAGGCGTGGTCGTGGAGGCGATCACCAGCGAGCAGACCGAGCGACACGTCAACCTGATGGCCGAGGGCGGGGGCCGGGTCTCGTTGTACGTCTCGACTCCCTCGGCCCCGTCCGCCGACGCGGTCGAGGCCGCCCGGTCAGCCGTGGCCGCGGCGGACCTCGCGGTGATCGACCTGAGCGAGCTCGGCCGGCTGGTGCTCGAAGGGCTGCCGGAGCAGCGCCCGCCGCTGTGGATGGACCTGCACGACTACGACGGGGCGACCGGGTTCCACGAGCCCTTCCTACGTGCCGCCGCAGGCGTGTTCATGAACGACGACGGCACCGACGACCCCTGGAAGCTGATGGCCTCCTGCCTCGATCGCGGCCCGCGTCTCGCGGTCTGCACCCTCGGTGCGAAGGGCGCGATCGCACTCGAGGCGGACGGGACCCGGCATGAGGTCGCCGCGGTTCCGGCCGCCGTCGTCGACACGAACGGCGCCGGCGACGCGTTCATGGCGGGCTTCCTGGCGGCGTGGCTGCGCGCCGCCCCGGTCGACGTCGCCCTGCGGGCCGCCGCCGAACAGGCGCGCATCGCGATCGAGACCGAGCACCTCCACCCGGCGCTCGGCGAGGGCGGCCTGTCCTAAGGGCGACGGACGTACGCGAGGAGCGCTGCGACCAGGCCGCCCACCACGATCGCGGCCGCGAACGTGGTCATCGGGACCGCGTCGTCACCGACGAACGCCAGGGCGAGATTGGCGCCGAGGTGGATGAGCGTGCAGGAGGCCATCCGCTGCCAGAACGAGCCGGTCATGACGTACGCCATGGTGAGCGTCAGCGCGGTCGTGCCGACCATGAACGCGGCGAGCTGGAGCGGCGGCAGGGCGTAGTACTGGACGTGCCACAGGCCGAACAGCACGCCGGTGACCACCGCCGCCAGGGGTCGGGGCAGCCAGCTCTGCAGGCCGTGGAGCAGCACCCCGCGGAACCCGATCTCCTCGGTGAGCGCGCCGAGCGCCTGCAGGAGCACGAAGAGCACGACCGGGACCCCGCCGACCTGCGCCGGCACGGTCGGCGCGCTCCCACAGGCCACGGAGATCACCACGAAGTACGCGGCGACCACCGCCAGGGCCAGCACGATCGACCTGGCCAGGACGGGGGATGAGACCGGGCGGGTCGCCCAGGGCTCACGGCCGCGGATCAGCGGCCAGGCGACCGCCGCACCGATCGCCGGCGCCAGCATCACCAGCGAGAGCACCTCGAGGTCCGGACCGGTCCTCGGCTGGAGTGCGAGCAGCGCGATCGCGGCGACCATCGATCCCGCCAGCCAGACGACCAGGGCGAGGGCAACACGTGCGGACGTCGTGGTTCGGGTGGCCTGCGTGGTCGTCGTCACGGGTCGAGATTGGCAAAGGCCGGCGTCGCGGGCAACGTATTTCGGTCGCGACGCCGACCGCCGGGCTCAGCCCCCGAAGGCCGGGTGGAGCGGCTTGCCCTTTCCCTGGGACCGGGCGGTCGCTTCGGGCTCGATCGGGTCGAAGGTCCACAGCGCGTACGCCCCCGGGCCGACGTGCAGCGTCGAGTTGCCGATCGTCTCGGTGTGGGGCTCCTCGGCTGCCTCGTTGAGGGCGAGGATGATGTGGCGTACGCCTGCCTCCTCTGCCGGGACCGGGAGCAGGCGGATCGTGGTCATGCCGTCGAAGGCGAGGATGCCGCCGTCCTTCAGGGTGCGGATCGTGATCCCGGCGGCGCGCCACAGGGGCACCATCTTGTCGATGTCCTCCGCGGTCGTGGCGATCTGGATGCCGATGACGTCGCGCATCTGGTGGTCGAGGTAGCGGTCGCGGTTGTAGCGGTCGCGGCTGACGTCGCCCTCGTAGGCGGGCGGCGGGAAGGTGAGCCGCGGGTCGTTGAGGAACTCGTCGCGATACTCCATCGCCCAGGAGAAGAAGGTGTCGTAGGTGGCCGTCGTGTAGGTGACGTCGAACCAGGGGATCGGGTTGCCGTCGCCGAGGTCGGTCACCTGGGTGAACTCGACCGGGTCGACGACGAGCTTGCGCAGGTTGTCGGTCGCGACGGCCAGGTCGCCGTCGTTGTCGGCCGAGACCGCAAGCCCGGTGTCCCCGGCGACCGCGTCGGGGGCGTCGCCCGGCCCGAAGAACTCCAGATAGGTCTCCTTGCCGAGCAGGTAGCGCCCCGTCCAGGTGGAGGTCCCGTCGTTGCCGGTGTTGATCCGTCGGTCGGCGAACTCGCCCAGGTACTCGGAGTGCTCGATCGCGTCAGCCGTCTCCCGGTCGACCATCGCCCAGGCGTGGTTGAAGGCCAGGAGCGGGTCAGGCCGCGCCTCCTCCTCGGCGTGGGCGGGAGTCGCCAAGGCCCCCGAGGTGATGGCAAGTGAGGCGATCGCGGCCGCGACGAGGCCCGAGAGTGGAGTCCGCATGGGTCCCAGTCTCTGCGACCGCGGCGCTCCTGTCTTCGAAATTCGTCAGGCGCCGTGGGAGACGGTGGCCATGGTCGCGCCGAGGCCGATCATGATGACGCCGCCGCCCGCGCCGAGGCCGTCGAGGCGCTTGGGCTTGCGGGCGAACCAGGCCTTGGCGCGGCTGGCGGCCAGGACCCAGCCCGAGTCACAGGCGAAGGCCATCGCCGAGAAGATCGCCCCGAGCAGCAGGATCTGGGGCACCGCCGGGGCGGAGGTGTCGATGAACTGGGGCAGGAACGCCAGGTGGAAGACGATCGTCTTCGGGTTGGTTGCGCCGACGATCATCCCGGTGCGGATCGCGCCCCACGCGGTCGTCCGCGCGACGTCCTCGCCGTCGAGTGCGGCCCGCGCGTCGGCACGGTGGCGGATCGCCTGGATGCCCAGGTAGACGACGTACGCAGCGCCGATCAGCTTCACGACGGTGAAGGCGGTCGCCGAGGCCGCCACCAGCGCGCCGAGCCCGACGGCCACCGCCAGGACCTGGCCGAACTGGCCCAGTGCATTGCCGCCGACGGCGAGCACCGCCTCGCGGCGGCCCGCGGTCAGGGCTCGGCCGAGGGCGAAGAGCACGCTCGGTCCGGGGATCAGGATGAAGATGACGGACGCGAGCGCGAAGGCGGCGAACTGGCTCAGGGACGGCACGAGTCTGATTCTCCGGCACGGCAGGCCACAGGTACGAACCATTTCTGGCGGGTGAGACGAGGTTCGGGCGCACGGTCCCGGTCGGGATCACGCGCTGTGGGTGATTCGCAAGCCCCGCAGGTCGTCTCCAATGGCTGTCATGAGCAACGTGACGGGGGCAGCGGTGACCGCCGGATCAGGCGCCGTTCTGTTCACGCTCGCCTCGGCGCAGTTCCTGATGACCCTGGACAGCTCGGTCATGAACGTCTCCATCGCAACGGTGGCCGAGGATCTCGACACGACGGTCACGGGGATCCAGACGGCCATCACCATGTACACGCTGGTGATGGCCAGCCTCATGATCACAGGCGGAAAGGTGGGCCAGCTGCTGAGCACGAAGCGGGCCTTCGCGATCGGCTGCGTCATCTACGGTGTCGGCTCGATGACGACGGCACTGGCCCCCAACCTGACCGTGCTCCTCATCGGATGGTCGTTCCTGGAGGGTGTCGGCGCCGCGCTGATCATGCCGGCGATCGTCTCGCTCGTGGCCACGAACTTCGCTCGGGCCGAACGACCTCGCGCCTATGGACTGGTGGCGGCAGCGGGCGCGATCGCAGTGGCCGCCGGGCCGCTGATCGGCGGATTGCTCACCACGTACGCCTCATGGCGGTGGGTGTTCGCCGGAGAGGTCCTGATCGTGTTGGGCATCCTGCTCCTCACCAGGAGGATGACGGACGCGCCGGCTGATCCGAGCGCACGCCTGGACCTGGTGGGCACCGCGATGTCGGCGCTCGGGCTCGGCCTGGTCGTGTTCGGGATCCTGCGCGCGGGGGCCTGGGGCTTCCTGATTCCGAAGGAGGGGGCGCCGTCATGGCTCGGCGTCTCACCTGTCCTCTGGCTCGTGATCGCCGGTGGACTCGTGCTGCGGGCGTTCCTGGGATGGGAGCGACGGCGCCAACGGGAGGGGATGCCGGCGCTGATCGACCCGGCGATCCTCGACAACGGAGTGCTACGTGGCGGCCTGACGTCCTTCTTCTTCCAGTATCTCCTGCAGGCCGGCCTGTTCTTCTCGGTGCCGCTGTTCCTGTCGGTGGCCCTCGGACTGTCCGCGGTCGAGACCGGGGTGCGCATCCTTCCGCTGTCGCTCACCCTGCTGCTCGCCGCGGTCGGCATCCCGAAGCTCTTTCCGAATGCCTCGCCCCGCAGGGTGGTCAGGGTCGGGTTCGCCGCCCTCTTCGCCGGCAATGTCTCTCTGCTGGTCTCGCTCGAGGTGGGCGTAGGGCCCGAAGTCGTCACCTGGCCGATGTTGCTGGCCGGACTCGGCGTGGGCGCGCTGGCCTCGCAGCTGGGCAGTGTCACCGTCTCAGCGGTCCCCGACGAGCAGAGCCCGGAAGTCGGCGGGTTGCAGAACACGGTCACCAACCTGGGCGCGTCGATCGGCACGGCCCTTGCGGGCGCCGTGCTGATCTCTGCCCTGACCTCATCGTTCCTGACCGGGATCCAGAACAACCCCGACGTCCCCGACAGCCTCTCCTCGACGGCTGCGGTCGAGCTCGCCGGAGGAATCCCCTTCGTCCCTGACGACGCGCTGGAGGACGCCTTGGCCGACGCCGGCGTGCCCGAGAGTACGTCGGCCGCGATCATCGAGGAGAACACGGCTTCCCGCCTCGACGGGCTGCGGGCCGCCCTGTCGGTCCTCGCGCTGATCTCTCTCGTCGCCCTGTTCTTCGCCCGCCGCGTGCCCATCAGGCAACCCGGTGCCGAGCCGGGCTAGGGCTCGCGGCTAGCCGACGCGGGCAGCCCGGATCTGCTCGACGAGGATGTCGCCGTGCCCGGCGTGGCGGGCGAGCTCCTGGATCATGTGGACGTAGACGAACCGCAGGCTCACCCGATTCCCGTGCCAGTCGAACTGCTCGTCGAGCTCATGTCCGGCGGCCACCTCGCGGGAACGCTCGCAGGCCGCGCGGTGGGCCGCACGGACGGACTCGACCGTGTCCTCGGGGTACAGCAGGAAGCTCTCCTCGACGGTGTCGGGCAGCCCGATCTCCTTGCGCGGCACACCGGCGACCCGGGCGTGGAACCACACCTTCTCCACGAAGGTCGCATGCTTGACCAGCGCCAACGGCGTGGTCAGCGACGGGACCAGCCTCAGCCGCGCCTCCTCCTCGTCGACGTCCTCGAGGATGCCGGTGATCTCGTCGCGCTGGATGTCGACCATTCCTTCGAGAAGCCCGCGCTCGTCCGCCTGTCCGATCTTCATGCGGGCAGGTTAGGCCGTGTCTCCCAAATCCACGCCCGCTGCGGCCGCCGTGTCTTTGGGAGACACGGCCTCATCGGATGTCCGCCGGTGCACGGTGCCTGGGCCGTAGCCTGTCCGCCATGTCGACGACGAACGACGCGGGGCCGGTCTTCGATGGCGTGAAGATCGGACGGCCCGCGACCGGTGCCCTGCTCGCTGCGGGCTATCGCACACTGCCGGACCTGCCGGACGACCTGGACGCGCTGCTGAGGCTCCACGGCGTCGGGCCCAAGGCCGTGGGCCTGCTGCACGAGGCGCTCAGCAGCGCTCCCTGACGTACGCGTCGGCCCGCCGCCGATCCCAGCCGCGCGCCTCGTGGAGCCCGCGAACGAGCATCGAGACGTACGCGGCCGAGGGACGGGTGTGCGGGACCGCGTCGAAGCCGTGCGGCGCGGTGAAGGTGAGCATCGGCAGACCGTCGCGGCGCCCGACCTCGATCAGGGTCTCGTAGTGCCCCGGGCCTGCCTCGTGGCGGCCCGCCTCGAGCCCGTCGATGACGACCTTCTCGATCGGGTCGCCCGGGCTGGGCAGCCGGTCCATCTCCTGGGCGGCGACGTCGGCGAACTGTTCGGCGGTCATCCGGAAGGCCCGGGCCGCAGTCCACGACCCGGTCGCGTCGTGGTCGTAGAACGCCATCCCTCCGGTCCACGTCGTCGACTCACCCGCGAAGTAGAGCCGCCCCGGGGAGGTCGACGGCGACGTCCTCGATCGGCATGACCGGCGTACGGGCCCCGACGTACGACCGGCGCGCGCCGTCGGGCCGGCCACCGAGGAGGTAGGCGCCGAGACGGTCGCGGCACATGTTGGACCCATAGCTGACGTACCAGACCTCGGAGCTCATCGCGGCGCAGCCTACCGAGGGTGCGGACCGAGAAGCTCGCTGCCTAGAGGACGGCGAGCACTCCCTCGGCGTACTTCTCCAGCTTCGCCTCGCCGATCCCGCTGATCGTTCCGAGCTCGTCGCGGCTTGCCGGCAACCGGGTGGCGATCTCGCGGAGCGTGGCGTCGTGGAAGACGACGTAGGCAGGCACGCCCTGCTCCTTGGCGACCTCGCCGCGCCACGCCCGCAGCCGCTCGAAGACCTCGCTGGCCTCCGGCGAGAGATCCGCGGCGGCCACCTTCGGCTTCCGCTCCCCGGAGCCACTGCGGCGAGCCTGTCGCGGCGGCTCCTTGCGGAGCATCAGCTGCTGCTCAGAGCGCAGCACCGGCCCGGCGGCGTCGGCGACCGAGAAGACGCCGTAGCGGGTGTCGACGGCGAGCATCTCGCGGGCCAGCAGCTGCCGGATGACGGAGTGCCAGTCGCTCTCGGCGATGTCGGTGCCGATCCCGAAGACCGAGAGCTCGTGGTGGCGGAACTGGCGGACCTTCTCGGTCTCCTTGCCCCGCAGGATGTCGACGATCTGCCCGGCCCCGAAGCGCTGCCCGTTGCGCTCGCGGTCGAGCCGGATGACGGTGGAGAGCACCTTCTGGGCGGGAACGGTGCCGTCCCAGGACTCCGGCGTGGCCAGGCAGGTGTCGCAGTTGCCGCACGGCTCGGCGGTCTGGCCGAAGTAGCGCAGCAGCTGCACCCGCCGGCAGTCGACGGTCTCGCAGAGCGCCAGCATCGCGTTGAGGTGTTGGCCGAGCCGGTGCTTGTGGGCCCGGTCGCCCTCGGAGGTCTCGATCATCTGCCGCTGCTGGACGACGTCGGCCAGGCCGTAGGCCAGCCACGCGGTCGACGGCTGGCCGTCACGCCCGGCGCGGCCGGTCTCCTGGTAGTAGCCCTCGACCGACTTGGGCAGGTCGAGATGGGCCACGAAGCGTACGTCCGGCTTGTCGATCCCCATCCCGAAGGCGATCGTGGCGACCATGACGATGCCGTCCTCGCGCAGGAAGCGGGACTGGTTCTGCGCACGGGTCCTGGCGTCCAGACCCGCGTGATAGGGGAGCGCGTCGATCCCGGCGCCGACCAGGGTCGCGGCGGTGCGCTCGACCGAGTTGCGGGAGAGGCAGTAGACGATGCCGGCCTCGCCGGGGTGCTCGGTGCGGATCAGGTCGAGGAGCTGCTTGGCCGGTTTGTCCTTCGGGGCGATCCGGTACTGGATGTTGGGCCGGTCGAAGGAGGCCACGAAGTGGCGGGCGTCCTCGAGGTCGAGCCGGGAGGCGATCTCGCGCCGGGTCTCGGCGGTAGCGGTCGCGGTCAGCGCGATCCGCGGCACCTCCGGCCAGCGCTCGTGCAGGTGGGAGAGCTGCAGGTAGTCGGGCCGGAAGTCGTGACCCCACTGGGAGACACAGTGGGCCTCGTCGATCGCGAAGAGCGAGATCTTGGCCTGGTCGAGCAGCCGGCCGGTCTCGGGCACCCGCAGCCGCTCCGGAGCCAGGTAGAGCATGTCGAGCTCACCGGCGAGCAGCGCCTTCTCCACCTGCTGCCGCTCGTGGGGCATCTGGGTGGAGTTGAGGAAGCCCGCGCGCACGCCGAGCGCGGAGAGCGCGTCGACCTGGTCCTGCATCAGCGCGATCAGCGGCGAGACGACCACCCCGGTCCCGGCTCTCACCAGGGACGGGATCTGGTAGCACAGCGACTTCCCGCCGCCGGTCGGCATCAGGACCAGCGCATCGCCGCCGCCGGCGACGTGCGCGATGATCTCCGCCTGCTCGCCGCGGAACTCGTCGTAGCCGAAGACGCGGCGCAGTACATCCAGCTCCGGGGTCGTCTCACTCACGGGTGTGACCCTATCGGCCGCCACCGACGATCCGGAGTTGTGAAGCTGAGAGTGGTCCATAGGTCACTCTCGGCTTCACAATCTCCTCAGACCGAGATCTTCTCCCGCTTGACCGTGGCCCCGTCAGCGGCGGCGGGGCCGTGGGCGCGCTCGAGCCCGGCACCCTCGACGTCCACGTTCGGCAGGATGCGGTCGAGCCACTTCGGCAGCCACCACGCGGAGCGGCCGAGCAGGTGCATCAGCGCCGGCATCAGCAGCATCCGGACGATGAACGCGTCCAGCAGCACCCCGAGCGCGAGCCCGAAGCCCATCGAGCGGATCATCACCGACTCGGCGAAGATGAACCCGCCGAAGACGGAGACCATGATCAGGCCGGCCGCGATGACGACCGAGCGCCCGGCACGGAACCCGCGGGCGACGGCGACGCGGGCCGGGTCGCCGTGGACGTACGCCTCCCGCATGCCGGAGGCCAGGAACAGCTGGTAGTCCATCGCCAGGCCGAAGAGGATCCCGACCAGCAGGATCGGCAGGAAGCTCAGGATGGGCCCGGTGCTGTCGATCCCGATCCACTCGGCGCCGATGCCCTTCTGGAAGACCGCGACCACGACCCCGTACGTCGCCAGCAGTGAGAGCACGAAGCCACCGGTCGCGATGAGCGGGACCAGGATCGAGCGGAAGACCAGGATCAGGATCAGCAGCGAGAGGCCGACCACGACGGCGAGGTAGGGGAGGAGTACGTCGTTGAGCCCCTGCGACACGTCGATCGCGACCGCGGTGGCGCCGGCGACGCCGAGCGTGATGTCGCCGTTGACCGCCGGCATGTCCCGGATCGCGTTGACCAGCTCGTTGGTCGAGACGCTGTTGGGGCCTTCCTCGGGGACGACCTGGAAGGCCGCCGTGCGACCGTCCTCGGAGACGGCGGCCGGAGCCACGGCGCGTACGTCATCGAGGTCCGCCAGCGCCTTGGCGACCGTCAGCTGGGCCCGCTGGATGCCGGCTTCATTGAGGCCGTCGGGCAGCTCGGCGGCGACCAGGAGCGGGCCGTTGGCGCCGGCACCGAAGCTATCCTCGGTGATCGTGTAGGCGGTCTTGGCCAGCGAGCCCTCGGGCTCGGAGCCGCCGTCGGGGAGGCCGAGGCGCATGTCGAGAGCCGGGACCGCGAGGGCGAGCAGGGCGACCACGGAGGCGACGACGGTGACCAGCGCGCGCCAGGTCGGCATCGGCTTGGCGTGGGCCTCGGCGGCGTCCTGCTTGGCGACCTTCTTCCGGGCGCGCTTGGAGACGATGCGGCCACCGACGAGGCCGAGGATCGCCGGGGTCAGGGTGATCGCGACCAGGACGGCGATCGCGACGCAGGCCGCTCCGACCGAGCCCATCAGGCCGAGGAACGGGATCCCGGTCATGTTGAGGGCCACCAGCGCGACGATCACGGTCGAGCCGGCGAAGACGACCGCCGTGCCGGCCGTGCCGTTGGCGAGCGCGATCGACTCCTTCACGTCGGAGCCGTGGAGCAGCTGCTTGCGGTGCCGGTTGAGGATGAAGAGGGAGTAGTCGATGCCGACGGCCAGGCCGAGCATCAGACCCAGGATCGGGGTCATCGAGGCCATCTGCACGACCCCGGAGAGGGAGAGCGCGCCGAGCGCACCGATGCCGACTCCGGTCAGCGCGGTGACCAGCGGGACGCCGGCGCCGATGATCGTGCCGAGCATGACCAGGAGGACGATCGCGGCGACGCCGACGCCGACGATCTCACCCGGTCCCATCGGGTTGGGCGCCTCCTGGGAGATGTCGGAGGAGACGCCGATCTCGACCCCGTCGATCGGGCTGTCGGTGAAGTGGTCGACGGTCGCCTTCTTGGTCTCCTCGGACATCTCCAGACGACCGACCGAGTAGGCGACGTTGACGAGGGCGGCCGAGCCGTCCTCCGAGACCATCCGGATCCCGTCTGCGAGCTCGAGCAGCTCGGCGCCGTTCTCGGCCTTGGCGGTGTTGGCCTCGAGGTCGGCGGCGCTGTCGTCGAGCTTGGACTGCTGCTTGTCGAGGGCGGCCTGCTGGGCGTCGACCTGGGTGGTCGGCATCCCGGCGGCCTGCAGCTGGGCACGGGCCTTGTCGATGTCGGCCTGCGCCTTGTCGAGCTTGGCCTGGGCGCCGTCGAGCTGGCTGCGGCCGGCCTCGAGCCGGGCCTGGCCCTCGGTGACCTTCTCGGCCTGCGCCGTGCGCTGGGCCTCGGTCTGGAACGGGTCGGTGACCGCGGCGACGTCAGGGAGGTCTTCGGCGCTGGTGATCAGCGCCCGGATCTCCCGCTTCTGGGTCGCGCTGAGCGGGGTGCCGTCCTCGGTCTGGAAGGCGATCGTGCCGGAGCCGCCGGCGAGGTCGGGCAGCCCCTGCTGGAGCTCGTCGACCACCTCGGACGAGGGCAGTCCCGGGATGTCGAAGCTGGTGGTGAGCTCGCCTGACCAGGCGACGTACGCCCCGGCGGCGCCGGACAGTGCCAGCACCCAGGCGAGGATCACGAGCCAGGCGCGGCGCGCGGCCGACTTGCCCAATCGGTACAACAGCTCCGCCATGGCGGCATCCCTCCGGTAATTCGCAACGGTCCGTCCAGTTAATCACCTGTACGTCTGCGGACAAGGGTTGCTGAGCGAGTGATGTGTCACACCTGTGCCGTGGCCATGAGATGCCACGGGCTCTTAGGATGCCGTTCATGCCAGCGTCAGCAGGAGTGCGCCGCAGGGGTGCCGTACGCAGCGAAGAGGCTCGCATGGCGATCCTCGACGCGACCGGGCGGCTCTTCGCCACCCAGGGCTATGACCATCTCACCATCGAGGGCATCGCGGCCGAAGCAGGTGTCTCCAAGCAGACGATCTACCGCTGGTGGTCCTCGAAGAGCGCGGTCGTCGCCGACGCCCTGATCGAGGACCTGCTGCTGCCGGACCACCCGGTCGTACCGGACACCGGAGACATCCGCGCCGACCTGATCGCCTGGATGCAGAGCCTCATCGACCTCGTCGCCCAGCCCGGCAACGACGGCCTCGTCCGCTCGCTCGTCGCGGCCGCGTGCGAGAACCCCGACATTGGCACCCGCCTCAACGACGCGCTCGGCATCACCGCCACCGTCTCCACCCGTATCGAGGCAGCCGTCGAGGCCGGCCAGCTGCCCGCCGACCTGCCGGTCACGGAGTTCGTACGCGCTCTGGTCGGTGGATTCGTGCTCCACTCCCTCGAGCGCACCGAGCCCGCTCCGGACGTCGCCGAGCGTCTGGTGCGCGCGCTGCTGCACTGACCTCCTTCTTTACCCCAGAAAGAGGGCGTGGGCCTCCGTGGGTCGGGCTACGGTGGAGGGCATGCCGAAGGTGCCGCCGCCCGTCTACGTCGCCGCGGGGCTGGCAGCCCAGCATCTGCTCGCTCCGAGCCGCCGGCCGACCGTCGTCCGGTCCGTCGCGGCCGGACTCCTCGCGGCCGGCTCGGTCTATGTCACCGGTGCTGCTGCCCGGGCGTTCATGCACAAGGACACCACGTTCAACCCGCTCGAGCCCGAGGGCGCGACCGCGGTCGTGACCGACGGGCCGTTCCGCTACACCCGGAACCCGATGTACGTCGGCATGGCCGGCCTCCTCACCGCCCACGCCGTCCTTCGCGGTGGCTGGCTTCCGCTCGTCCCCGTCGCCGCTTTCGTCGCCGTCATCGACCGCACCCAGATCCCCGCGGAGGAGCACGCGCTGTCGTGGAGCTTCGGGGAGGCGTACGACTCCTACCTGAGCGCTACGCCTCGCTGGCTCGGCCCGCCGTGGGGTGCCTCGCGGGGCTGAGCTCCTCCAGGCGTTCAGCGGAGTCGGCGAGTCCGAGACGGCACCGTCTGTTTTGGCCCGCTCCTGGGGCGGTCAGGCACATGCATCTCACCGTCGTACGTTCTGTTGCAGGTCGACGCTGAGCATGCTCGTGTGCTCGGGTTGGGGGCTTCTCTCCGGGTTGATCGGTCTGACGATCCTGATGAGCCTCTGCGTGGTTATGCGGATCCTGCGGGGCGCATCTCCTCTATCTTTTGTCGGCTGATCTTCTTCGGGGTTGGTGTGGGCCGCCGACCCTGTTTTGAGGGTCTTCTCGACGAACCCCGGAGTCAAGGACGGCCTTCGGCCGCCGGCCTCGCCGACGGTGCCGTATCCCAGGACAAGGCCCGGGTGATCACCAAGGCGCTCGACAAGATCGAGGCCAACCCGGTCGCCAACAGCGACGACATGGCCTTGGCCGAGAAGCTCCTGGTCGACTACGCCGGCCGGTTGACCGCGAACGAACTCCGCATCGTCGGGAAACGCATCCTGGTCGAGATCGACCCCGCCCGGTTCGAGGACGCCGAAGCCAAAGCCCTCCTCGCCGAAGAAGAACGCGGCCAGCAAAAGACCGCGTTGCGGGTCTGGGACAACCACGACGGCACCATCGGCTTCGACGGGGTGTTGCCGGTCTCGATCGGGATGAGGTTCAAGCGGCTGGTGGAGGCCTACGCCCAACCCCGCAAACAACAACTCGTCGCCAAGGGTGCCCCGCTACCGCCGTGGGAACGGCTCATGGGCCAGGGGTTCTCGCGGCTGTTGGAGACCGTCGACCCGGCAGCCCTGCCCCGGCATGGCGGTGACGCGACCACGATCAACGTGGTGATCTCCCTCGAGGAGCTCCGCAAGGACCTCGGGATCGCGACCCTGGGCTATGACGAGACCAACGGTGCGACGATCTCAGCGGCGGAGGCACGCAAGTTGGCGTGCAACGCGACCATCATTCCCTGGGTGCTGGGCGGTGACGGGGAGGTCCTCGACGCCGGCCGCGCGAGCAGGTTCTTCCAGCCGATCCAGCGCAAAGCGCTCCGGTTGCAGCAGAAGTGCTGCCAAGCCGAGGGCTGCGACATGCCACCGGAGTGGTGCGATGCCCACCACCTCGACCCGTGGGCGGCAGGCGGCAAGACCGATCTGAAAGATGGGGCGTTGTTGTGCCCCCATCATCACCGGCTGGCCCACAACGCGGCGTACGTTCATGAGCGGCTACCGGATGGCACGATCCGATTCACCAGACGCCCATGATCCGGTCCCCGGAATAACAGCACCCTGGGTTAGATGCTCCTGGCGAGGGTTTGGCCGAATATGCGCAGAATAGGCGCGTGAGCGAGATCGAGTACGTAGACAACCCGGCCAGGCACCGCTACGAGATCCGTGACGGCGAGACCGTCGCGGGGCTGGCGGCCTACCGGCTGCCCGACGACGAGCATGTGGACTTCGTGCACACGGAGGTCAAGGAGGCCTACAACGGGCAGGGGCTCGCCTCGAAGCTGGTGGCGTTCGCGCTGGCCGACGTGAGGGCGAAGGGGAAGCGGATCATCCCGCATTGCCCGTACGTCGCGGGGTGGCTGAAGCGGCACGGCGAGGAGTACGCCGACATCACCGACTGGCCGGCCTGATCTCGAGAGTCAGAGGGAGTCTGCCGACTTCCGCGGCTCCAGACCGAGCTTGGCCAGGGGAGTGCGGGTCATATGGGCCGAGGGCCAGGTCTGGCCTCGGGTGGAGCCGCGGGAGTAGGGCCTGGCACCCGACTGGTAGGTCACGAAGAACTCGTCGCCGACCTCGGCGACACCCTCGGCCAGGTTGGGGAGCGACTGCACGGCACGCGACCGAATCGTGACCCGGTCCTGCACGACCAGCTGGCTGCGTCGGGTCGGGCCGCGGTTGACGCTGAAGACGTACTCCTCCTCGCGGACCACGACGCCCTGGGTGCCGACAGGGGTGCGTACGCCGATCGGGGTCTTGATCTGCCAGGTGTCGTCCTTGCGGATGTACTTGTAGAGGCGGTTGTTCGCGTGCGACCCCACGTAGAGCAGGTCCTTCGCGGCGGCGAGGTAGGAGCCGGCGGCGAGTGCGACCAGCGGGGCGACGGTCGAGACCGTCGAGATCGGTTCGGCGTGGACGATCTGGGTCAGTGAGTAGCGGTAGAGCCGGGGCGGGTTGCCCTCGCGGCACACGTAGACCTCGTCGCCGATGACCGCGACGCCGCCGGCGTTGACCGGGCCGCTGACGCTGCCCTTCGGCCCGCCGAGGTAGACGGCGTTGATGAGCTCGCCCGACGGCCTGTCGACCAGAGCGAGGGCGGAGCCGAGCTTGTCGCCGTGATAGCCCTGCAGGAGCAGCTCGGTCTCGGGGGAGTACGCCAGGCCCTGCGGGATCCAGCCGTGGTCCTCGTCCCCGGTGAGCACCCCGGCGGTGGCGATGTGCGGGATCAGCGGACCGAGTCTGCTGCCGCTACGGCCCAGCCAGGTCTCGGTGCGGTCGATGCCGCGTTGGACCCACTTCTGCTGCCTCTTGGCCATCACCTTGGGGTCGATCACGATCAAAAAATCTATCCGCTCGGACACCGATCGGCGGTCGCTTCGGGGCGCGAGTCCGACAACTGTCCACCTGACGGAACGGTCGGGCGACAGGTTCCATGTACTCGCGGGTAGTAATGGTGGCAGGATCTGCCGACATGACTGCGGAGATTCAACGGCACGCCGACGTGATCGTGGTGGGAGCCGGCCTCGCCGGCCTGGCAGCAGCGGCCGAGGTCGCGGACGCGGGAAAGAGCGTCCTCCTGGTCGACCAGGAGCCGGAGCAGTCGCTGGGCGGCCAGGCCTTCTGGAGCCTCGGCGGGCTCTTCCTCGTCGACAGCCCGGAGCAGCGCCGGATGGGGATCAAGGACTCGCCCGAGCTGGCGCTCCAGGACTGGATGGGGTCCGCTCAGTTCGACCGGGACGAGGACCTGTGGCCGCGGCGCTGGGCCGAGGCGTACCTCGACTTCGCGGCCGGGGAGAAGCGGTCCTGGCTGCACCAGATGGGCCACCGGATCTTCCCGGTCGTCGGCTGGGCCGAGCGTGGCGACGGCCGCGCCGACGGCCACGGCAACTCGGTGCCGCGCTTCCACATCACCTGGGGGACCGGGCCGGGCGTGGTCGAGCCGTTCGAGCGACGGGTGCGTGCCCACGCCGACAGCGGGCGGATCACCTTCGCCTTCCGGCACCGCGTGGACCATCTCGTGGTCGAGGACGGTGCCGTCGTCGGCGTACGCGGCAAGCTGCTCGAGCCCAGCGACATCGAGCGTGGCCATGCCTCCTCGCGTACGGAGGTCGAGGACTTCGAGCTCAGCGGCCAGGCCGTGATCGTCACCTCCGGCGGCATCGGCGGTGACCACGACCTGGTTCGCAAGCACTGGCCGGAGCGGCTCGGCACCCCGCCGAAGTCGATGGTCTCCGGCGTCCCGGCCCACGTGGACGGCCGGATGCTCGCCATCACCGGAGCGACCGGCGCCAAGATCATCAACGACGACCGGATGTGGCACTACGTCGAGGGCATCCGCAACTGGGACTCGATCTGGGCCAACCACGGCATCCGGATCCTCCCCGGCCCCTCGAGCCTTTGGCTGGACGCGACCGGCAAGCGCCTCCCGGCGCCGTTCTTCCCCGGCTTCGACACCCTCGGCACGCTCAAGCACCTGCGCCAGACCGGCTACGACTACTCGTGGTTCGTGCTGACCGAGAAGATCATCAAGAAGGAGTTCGCGCTCTCCGGCTCGGAGCAGAACCCCGACCTGACCGGCAAGGACATCAAGCTGCTCGCCGAGCGCGCACGCAAGGGCCCCGGCCCGGTGAAGAGCTTCATGGAGCACGGCGAGGACTTCGTGGTCGCCGAGAACCTCACCGCGCTGGTCCACGGCATGAACGGCCTCGCCGACAAGGACCCGACCGGCCCGCAGATCAAGGAGAGCGAGCTGCGCCGCATCATCGAGGCCCGCGACCGCGAGATCGCCAACAACTTCACCAAGGACGCCCAGATCACCGCGCTGTACGCCGCCCGCCACTACCGCGGCGACAAGCTGCAGCGCACCGCCAAGCCCCACCGGATCCTCGACCCCGAGGCCGGCCCGCTGATCGCCGTCAAGCTGCACATCCTCTCCCGCAAGACGCTGGGCGGGCTCGAGACGGACCTGTCAGGCCGCTGCCTGACCGCCGCCGGCACCCCGCTTCCCGGGCTCTACGCGGCCGGCGAGGTCGCCGGCTTCGGCGGAGGCGGGATGATGGGCTACAACGCGCTCGAGGGCACGTTCCTCGGCGGCTGCCTGTTCTCCGGACGTACGGCGGGCAGGGCCGCGGCCGCGGCGATCTGACGCCGCATCGGCGTGGTCAGTGGGCGCCGGAGAGGTTCAGCCCGACCACGCCGATGACGATCATCGCCAGGAAGCCGGCCTTGGCGGCGGTGAGGTGCTCACCGAGGAACATCACGCCGATGCCCGCGACCAGGGCGGTGCCGAGGCCTGACCAGATGGCGTACGCGACGGAGACGGGCATCCGCTCCACGACGATCGACAGAAGCCAGATCGAGGCGCCGTAGCCGGCGACGACCGCAACCGACCAAGGCACGTTGCGGAAGCCTTCGGTGCGGGGGAGGAGGGCGGTGCTGACGACCTCGATCGCGATCGCGGCGACGAGCAGAATGGCGGCGTACATCTTCCGTGTCCTCCTGAGGCGCGTGTAGCGACTGCTACATCCCGCCAAATGTAGCAGTCGCTACATGTTGGGCATAATGCTTTCATGGACCGCAAGGAAGAGCTCCTCGGGCAGGTGGTCGACCACGTGCTCGAGCACGGGTTGATCGGGCTGACCCTGCGTCCGCTGGCGGCCGCGATCGGCACCAGCGACCGGATGCTGATCTACCACTTCGGCGGCCGCGACGAGCTCGTCGCCGCGGTGGTGGCGCGCACCAACGAGCTCTCCGTCGCGGCGGTCGCGGCGCTCGAGCCGGCCGAGGACGTACGCGCCGGGGTGGAGGCACTGTGGCGGGCCTACCGCACCGAGCCCCTGCACAGCTGCCTGCAGGTCTATCTGCAGGCAGCCGCGACCGGGCTGATCGGGATGGAGCCCTATCGCTCGGTCGTCCGGGAGACCAACGAGCTGTGGTACGCCGCGCTGCGCGACTATGTCACCGCCTGTGGCGCGCCGCCCGAGCGTGCCGGCCGGATCGTCACGCTCGTCGACTCCTCGCTGTTCGGCTTCCACCTGGACCTGGCCACCGACCGGCCTGACGAGCTCGCCGCCGGCGTGGCCGATCTCGCCGTGGCCGCGGGAGCGATCGCCGCGGCGTGAGCCGGGTCCGACACAATGCGCGGGTGAACTCGCTGCTGAAGACCATCCCCGCCGATCGCATGCACCTGTGGCTCATGCTCGTGCTCACCTTCACCACCGGCATCAACGATGCCGTCGGCTACCTCGGCCTGGACAAGGTGTTCACCGGCAACATGACCGGCAACGTGGTCATCCTCGGCATGGCGCTGGTCGGCGACACCGACCTGCCGGTCCTCGGGCCGGCGCTGGCGCTGGTCGGGTTCATGGCCGGCGCCGCGCTCGGTGGGCGGGTGCTGAAGGCCGACAAGCAGGCCTGGAGTGGGCGCACGACCCTGCTGTTCTCCCTGGTCGCCGTGGTCATGCTGGCGCTGGCCGGGCTGCTCTTCGTCGCCGGGGACGAGCCCTCGAGCGCGGTGATGATCACGACCACCACCCTGGCCGCGGTCGCGATGGGCACCCAGGCGGCGGCCGCTCGTCACATCGCGGTCAAGGACGTGACCACCGTCGTGGTCACCAGCACGATCACGGGCCTCGCGGCCGACTCGCCGATCGGTTCCGGCAAGGCGTCCTTCCGTGGCGGCGGCACCGCGCGCCGTGCGATCGCCGTCCTGCTGATCCTGCTCGGTGCCTCCGCCGGTGCCGGGATGCTGCTGTGGCACACCGGCGGCGGCCTGCTGCTCGCCGGCATCATCATCGGAGCCGCCACGGCCGTCGGTGCCTGGCACGCCCGGGTGCACCGCGCGATCATCTAGGCCCGGATCCTCTAGGGTCTGCCACGTGGAGTGCCCCAAGTTCGCGGTCAGCGTCGACCTCGTCGTGCTCACCGTCCGTGACGAGGCGCTCTGCGCCCTGGTCGTACGCCGCGGCATCGAGCCGTTCGTCGGTGCCTGGGCGCTTCCGGGCGGGTTCGTCCTCGACGACGAGGGCCTCGAGGAGGCAGCGGCGCGCGAGCTCGCCGAGGAGACCGGGATCCGGCCGGGCAGCGTGCATGTCGAGCAGCTGGCGACGTACGGCTCCCCGGGGCGGGACCCGCGGGCGCGGGTCGTGACCGTCGCCTATCTCGCGCTCGCGCCCGACCTGCCGGTGCCCGCGGCGGGGTCGGACGCGGCGGAGGCGCAGTGGTGGCCGGTCGACTCGCTCCTGGCCGGCGGCGGCCTCGCCTTCGACCACGCCGCGATCCTGCGTGACGGCGTCGAGCGCGCCCGCTCCAAGCTGGAGTACTCGCCGCTCGGCGCGGCGTTCTGCGCCGAGGAGTTCACCGTCGCCGAGCTGCGCCGGGTCTACGAGATCGTCTGGGGCGAGCGCCTGGACCCCCGCAACTTCCATCGCAAGGTCACCAAGACCGAGGCCTTCCTCGAGCCCACTGGCACCACGACGACCCGGGACGGCGGCCGGCCGGCTCAGCTCTTCCGCCGAGGCTCCGCCGAGCACCTGCATCCGCCGCTGCTGCGCCGCACGACCTGAGGTTGATCACCGAATGGTCTCGGGCTGATCACGAACCGATAACGGCGAATCCGGTGTGGCCGACGGCACATGCGACGTGGCCGAGGCGTGTTGCGCAACTAGACAACAGCCACGGCATTGTTGTCCAGCGGACGCCGTGTCTCGGGACCGTACGCCCTGTTCGAGAGGTTCGTCTTGAAAGGGTCGTTACAACGCCGAAACGCCGGTGTCAGCCCCTGAAACCTCCGCTCGCTACGGTCCCCGAAACCTATGCGTGACACTCCTCGAAGGGAACTCGTTTCGATGTCTACCCCCGCCTCTCGGACCTCGCGACGTACGTCAGTTCAACGCCGGGCCGCCGCGGCCCTCCTGTCCGTGGTCGCCGCCACCACCCTGGCCGCCTGCGGCTCCGACTCCGAAGAAGGCAGCAGCGAGGAGGGCTTCGGCACCATCTCGATGCAGTACTCCTGGATCAAGAACGAAGAGTTCGCCGGCGAGTTCTACGCCGAGGACAAGGGCTACTACGAGGAAGCCGGCTTCGACGCGGTCAACGGCATCTCCGGCCCCGACACCGGCGTCGCCAAGCTGCTCTCCGGCAAGGTCCAGGTCGCCATCAACGACGCCGCCTCGGTCGGCTCCGCGATCGCCGAGCAGGAGGCGCCGCTGAAGATCATCGGCGCGACCTTCCAGAAGAACCCGTTCACGATCCTCTCCCTCAAGGACGGCGGCAACATCGCGACGCCGGCCGACCTCAAGGGCAAGAAGATCGGCGTCCAGGACTCCAACGTCAACGTCTTCAAGGCGATCCTCGCCGCCAACGGCCTGGAGGAGAAGAAGGACGACATCACCGTCGTCCCGGTCGAGTTCGACCCGACGCCGCTGATGGAGGGTCAGGTCGACGGCTTCATGGCCTACCTGACCAACGAGTCGATCACCGTCGAGCTCGCCGGCCACGAGGTGACCAACCTGCCCTACGCCGAGAACGGCGTGCCGTACGTCGCCGAGACCTACACCGTCACCGACCAGTACCTCGCCGAGAACCGCGACCTCCTCAAGGCGCTGCTGACCGCCGAGATCAAGGGCTGGACCGAGACCTTCAAGAACCCGTCCGACGAGGTGGTGAAGGTCGTCACGAAGCACTACAACGAGGCGGCCAGCGACTCCGACGGTCTCGAGGCCAGCTTCGGCGAGCTCGACCCGGTCAAGACCAAGCGTGGCCTGGAGGAGTCGCAGGCGCTGATCTCGACGCCGGAGACCGAGAAGAACGGCCTCTTCACCATCTCCGAGGAGCTCCAGCAGCAGACCGTCGACTCGCTCGCGGCCGCCGGCTGGGAGGTCTCTACCGAGGACCTGTTCGACACCTCGATCATCGACGAGATCTACGAGGAGAACCCCGAGCTGAAGGCCTACCAGAAGTAGTCATGGCCGAGAACAAGCTCATGGATGCCGGTGCTCCCGCGGCGGAGACCGGTGGCGGCACCGGCATCCACATCTCCGGAATCAGCAAGGTCTTCGGCTCCGGCTCGAAGGCCGTCACCGCGCTCAAGGACACCGAGCTCCACACCGACCAGGGCTCGTTCCTGGCCCTGCTGGGCCCCTCCGGCTGCGGCAAGTCGACGATCCTGCGGATCCTCGCGGGCCTGGAGGCGCCGACGAGCGGAGAAGCGTACGTCGACGGCAAGGCTCCCGCCGAGCTGCGACGTGACTCCGAGCTGGGGATCGCGTTCCAGGACCACGCGCTGCTGCCGTGGCGCTCGGTGGTCGGCAACATCAAGCTCGTCTTCGAGGTCGCCGGGCGGCGTCCTGACATGTCCTACATCCACGAGCTGATCAAGCTCGTGGGGCTGGAGGGCTTCGAGAAGTCCCGCCCCGCGCAGCTCTCCGGCGGGATGCGGCAGCGGGTCTCGATCGCCCGGGCGCTGGCGCTGAAGCCGTCGGTGCTCCTGCTCGACGAGCCGTTCGGCGCGCTGGACGACATGACCCGGCAGAACCTCAACCTGGAGCTGTTGCGGATCTGGACCGAGAAGCCGGCTACCACCCTGCTGGTCACCCATGGTGTGAACGAGGCGATCTTCCTCTCCGACCGGGTCGCGGTGATGTCGCCGCGTCCGGGCCGGATCAAGGAGATCATCGAGGTCGACCTGCCCCGGCCGCGCACGCCCGACATGATGCGTACCCCTGAGTTCCACGCGCTGGCCGACCGGGCCTCCGAGCTGCTCTTCGGTGACGACGGGCGCGCCGAGGCGGAAGCCTGATGCGACTGAGTCAACAGCTGGGTGGCTGGGTGGCCGGTCTGATCGGCGTGGTCACCCTCTTCGTGCTGTGGGCGGTCGTGGCCGTGGCCGCGTTCCCGCCCGACCCCGGCACCGGGTTCACACCGGTGCCGCCGCCGTGGACGGTCCTCTCCGAGATGGCCGCCGCAGGCCCGTCGGCGTTCTGGGACGGCGTGCTCCGGGAGACGCTGATGGAGGCGTCGATCGGGTTCCTGTGGGGCAACCTGATCGCGCTGCTGCTGGCCTCCCTGGTGCTGCTGGTGCCGTGGCTGGAGCCGATGATCATGCAGATCGCGGTGACGACGTACTGCCTGCCCGTGGTCGCCGTGGGCGGCATCTCGATCGTGGTCCTCGGCGGCGCCGAGCAGCCCGGTGACCCGTCTCGCACGTCCATCTTCCTGGCCGCGCTGATGGTCTTCTTCACGACCGTCGTGGGGGCCGTGCTCGGGTTCAAGTCGGCCGACCGCGCCTCGCTCGACGTGGTGCGGGTCTACGGCGGGTCGGTGTGGACGCAGCTGGTGAAGGTACGCCTCGTCGCGGCCGTGCCGGCGATCCTCAACGCGCTGCAGATCGCGGTGCCGACCGCGATCCTCGGTGCCGTGCTCGGCGAGTATCTCGGCTCCACCGACCGCGGCGTCGGGCGCACGCTGATCGTCCTGCAGGGCAAGCCCGACCCGGAGCGGCTCTGGGCCGTCTTCCTGGTCTGTGCCCTGGTCGCCCTGGCCGGCTATCTGCTCCTGGGGCTGGTCTCGCGTCTGGTGACGCCGTGGGTCGCCGGGAGGTCCGGATGAGGTCGGGTGCGAAGGGTCTGTCGCGGGCGGTCCTGGGACCGGTGCTGCACACCGTCGCCGCGCTGGCGATCGTGGTCGTGCTCTGGCAGGGGTTCGTGTCGTTCTCCAGCGTCTCGGAGTTCGTCGCGAAGGGCCCGCTGGATGTCGTCGACCATCTCTTCACCGGGCCGGACGCCGCCGCCCATCGCGCGGAGCTGCTCCCGCTGACGTGGGTGACCCTGAGGGATGCCGCGCTCGGTTTCCTTGCCGGGATGGCGATCGCGGTGGTGGCGGCGGTGCTGTTCAACCTGTCGCGTACGGTCGAGGCCGGCGTGATGCCGCTGGCCCTGCTGCTGCGCTCGATCCCGCTGGTCGCGATCGCTCCGGTGGTCATGCTGATCACCGGACGTGCCTCGACCGCGTCGGTCGTGGTGCTCGGGATCATCGTGGTGCTCTTCCCGGCACTGGCCGCGGTCCTGTTCGGACTCTCCCAGGCCTCGCCGCAGTCGCTGGACCTGGTCGCCGTCTACGGCGGGTCGCGGCTCACCGCGATCCGGAAGGTCTCGCTGCCCGGCGCGCTCCCGTCGATCTTCGCCGCTGCCCGGGTCTCGGTCCCCGGTGCGGTGACCGGAGCGCTGCTGGCCGAGTGGCTCTCGACCGGCAAGGGCATCGGCGGCAACATCCAGAAGTTCCCCGCCGCCGCCCGCTTCGACGACCTGTGGGCCGCCGTCGCGATCATCACCGTGGTCACCCTGGTCCTCTACAACCTCGTCCAGCTCCTCGAGTCCGTCGCGCTCGAGCGGATGGGGATGACGTCCCGCTAGCGCCGAGGCGTCACGTACGTCGGCCGAGGCGTCACTCAGGTCGGCCGAGTTGGCAATCAGATGCCCACTCGGCCTACGGGAGTGACGCCTCGGCCTACGGGAGTGACGCCTCGGCCTACGGGAGTGACGCCTCGGCCGACGGGGGTGACGCCTCGGCGGGTCAGTAGTCGGTGCGGTCCTGCTTGGCGAGCCAGGCGTCGAAGGGGTCGTACGCCTGCGGGATCCGCAGCTCGTCGACCTTGGTCGGCCAGTCGTGGTGCTCGTTGGCGCGGCCGGTGCCGAAGAGGTTGTAGAAGGCGAGGTCGTCGAATCCGCCCTTGGCCGCGTCGTCACGGTCGGCGGCGTAGACGACGCGGTCCAGCCGCGCCCACAGCGCGGTCGCCAGGCACATCGGGCAGGGCTCGCACGAGGTGTAGAGGGTGCACCCGGCCAGCGAGAAGCTGTCGGCCTCCTTGCACGCGGAACGGATCGCGACGATCTCGGCGTGGGCGCTCGGGTCCAGGTCGCGGGTGACCCGGTTCTGGCCGGTTCCGAGCAGGATGCCGTCGCGGAGGATGATGGCGCCGAACGGGCCACCGCCGTTGTTGACGTTGCGCACGGCGAGCGCGACCGCCTGCTCCAACCACATCGTGTCAGTCATGCCGATTCCCCCTTGCACAGGCCCGAGGATCGATGTTTCCACTGTCATTCTGCCCCCGACATCACTCGACCTCGTGGAGGCGATCGTAGGTCGCGCTGATGGCCGAGACGCGGTCGCGTCCGGCCCGTCCGCGCTCGTGGAGTACGCCGTCGGCGAGCACGCTCGTCAGCGACATCGGTGCCGCCAGCGAGTCGAAGGCGAGGGCACCCTGGACCGGGCACTCCAGCGCGATGTCGGCGCGGCCCAGATGAACCGTCCCGGTCGGGTCGGCGATCACGATCACCGTGCTCCCTGAGGCCGCGGCGGCATCGACGAACCCGCCGAAGCCCGCGGGCCGGCGCCGCAGCCCGACCGCGACCACCACCGATCTCTCGCCGAGCTCGGCCAGCTCCTCGCCGATGACCTGGCCGGGAGCGGGCGCGAGCGTGACCCGCTCGCGGGTCTGGGTGAGCTGCTGGCGCAGATGGAGCGCGACCGGGTAGGAGTTGCGCCAGCCCGCGACCATCACCTCGCTCGCCCCGGCGATGGCCTCGATCGCCTCGGCGATGCCGGCCTGCTCCATGACCCGCGCGATCGCCGCTGCCTCACCCTCGGCGTGGGCGCTCAGGTCCGGGGCGCCCTCGACCCGTCGCGGCTCGCCGGCCGTACGCAGCCCCCGCAGGTGGTCGCGTACCTCGTCGAAGCCGTCGAACCCCAGCGACCGGAAGAGCCGGCTCATCGTCGCCTTGGACACCTCCGCGAGCGAGGCCAGCTCGGCCGCGCGGTAGGTCGCCAGGTCGTCGAGATGCTCCAGCAGCGTGTCGGCCGCCTTGCGCTCCTGGGGCGAGAGGGTCTGATAGGTCGCGGCGATCCGTCGGTCGATCCGCTGGTCCACCGGGCTCATGTGGGCACTGACGCCCAGGCGTCCGGCTCGGTCGACCCGTCGCGCTGCAGGGTCGCCTCGATGAGTCCGTAGGGACGGTCGGCGGCGAAGAAGACCTCGTTCGGGTTCTCCAGGTCGAAGGGGGAGAGGTCGACGAGGAAGTGGTGCTTGTTGGGGCAGGAGATCCTGAACTCCGCGATCCCCTCGAACGCCTCCATCACCGCCCGGCCCATCTCGTAGATGGTCTGCTGCAGTGCGAGCGAGTGCACCTGCGCGAACGTGTCGAGCATGATCGCGCGGATCCGGTCGTAGGCCTCGTTCCAATCCTCCGGATGGCTCTCCCACCGCCACCACGCGGTGACCTCGGTTGCCAGGATCCGGTCGGTCGTCTCGGCGAGGGTGGTGTAGCGGTCGCGCGGGAAGCCGTGGAACTCCGACCCGGTCGACTTGAGCACCACCAGGTCGCTCAGCCCGGACAAGACGAAGGTTCGTTCGCCGAAGCGGTTGACCACCGCCGTACGCGTCTCCTGACCGCGCCGTGCGAATGAATGCTCGTTCGCCGGGATCCGGTCCCAGGAGTAGGACTCCGCCTTCATCACCGACCCGGTGACCCACGGCTGCTCGGCCCAGTAGGCGGTGAGGTCGAGCAGGAACGCCTCCGGCGAGGTGATGCCGAGCTCCTTGGCCTTCGCGTAGACCACGTTCTTCTGGGTGTCGGTGGCGTGCACGTGCACGTTGTCACCCTCGGTGAAGGCCGTCGCGAAGTCGCCCCTGAGCTGGGTGGACACGTTCAGGTCGTGGATCGTGTGCCGCGCGCCGTCCCGGTCGACCTTGACCAGGCGTACCTCCGCCTTGCCGTGCTGGTTGGGGCCAAGAGTGATCGACATCAGCTTCCTCGATAGGTCGTGTAGGAGAACGGGCTGAGCAGGAGGGCGACATGGTGGTGCTCACCGGCGGTGACGGTGAACCCGACGCTCACCTCGGGAAAGAACGTCTCGCGATCCTGCTCGGCGAACCACGGCCCGGTCGCGAAGGTCAGGATGTGCGGCCCGGGGAGCACCTCGCCCTCGAACCGCACCCGCCCGTCGGCATCGGTGGTCGCGGTGCGCGCGCTGTCGTCGGGAAGGACCAGGATCAGGTCGAGACCCGCGGCGGGCCGGCCGAGGGCGGCGTCGAGGACGTGCGTGGAGACGGTGGTCGGGTGAGGCTGCGTCATGTGATCAAGCCTCGCAGCCTGAGCAACGCGATCTCGGCGAGCTGGCCCCTGGTCACCGTGATTTCGGTAGCCGGGTCGTTCTCCAGCCGCTCCTCGAGGAGCGCGAGCATCTCCTCGGCGCTGCGTCCGGCCGCCCGCACCAGGTAGATCCGGCCGAACCGCTTCTCGTAGGCCGCGTTCCCCGCCCTCAGCCGCGCCTGCACCTCGGCGTCGGCCGGGTCGACCCCGGCCTGCTCACGGGCGGAGAGCGTTGCGCTCTCCCCGTCCCCGGCGTGGCGTTCCCCGATCCGGGGGTGGTCGGCCAGGGCTCCCTCGACCTCCTCGTCGGTCCAGGCCGCCGCCAGCCGCTCCGCGGCTGCCAGCAGGTCACCCACGTCCGCATAGGGCCGCCGCGCGACCAGCCCGGCCGCCCACGAGGGGATCGCCACACAGGGTACGACGACACTCTCCGCCTCGTCGGCGGGCAGGGCATCGAACTCGGCGAGCGTCATGGTCACCACAGCAGCCTATGAAACGAGCGTTTCGGTGTCCGCAACGCAGGTTGCCGTTGTGTAACGCCCGAGGCGGCTACCCCGCGAAGCCCTGGGCCAGGGCGAGGAGGTCGCGGTCGCGGCCGGGTGCGGCGACCAGGCAGAGGCCTGCCGGGAGGTTGGTGGGGGTGCGGACCGGGACCGAGACGGCGGGGAGTCCGGCGATACCGGCGATGCAGGTGAGGCGCATGGTGTCGTCGCGCACTGCGGCCGCCTCGGCAGCCGTCGGTGCCACCGAGGAGGCGCTGGGGTAGGCGAGGACGCGGTCGCCGACGACGTCGAGGATCTCCGTACGCGCCTGCGCGAGCACCGCACGCGCCTCGGCGGCCTGCTCCCGGGTCACCGACCGGGCCATCTCGAACCGACCGCGCACCGCCTCCCCGAGCGTGTCGAGCCGGGTCTCCAACCAGGCCCCGTGGGCCTGCCACGCCTGGTAGGCCTGCCCGGTGACGAACGCTTGGCGCCACTCGTCGAGCCTGGCCGGCTCCCAGGTCAGCGGCTTGGCCTCGGGCAGCGCGTCGCTCACGGCGGTGGCGACGTCCTCCGAGGCGAGTCCGACCAGCGCCGGCACCAGGTGGATCTCGTCCAGCGACACAGTCGATGATCCGGGAGCCTCCGGCAGCAGTACGTCACCCACCGCCTGCAGCAGGAACGCCGAACGCGTCATCCACCCGACGGTGTCGAAGGCCTTGGCGAGCGGAAGCAGCCCCTCGCGCGAGACGGCCCCGTGGGACGTACGGATCCCGTAGAGGCCCTGGTAGGCGGACGGGACCCGGATCGAGCCACCGGTGTCGGTGCCGAGCCCGATCGAGGCGTGGCCGAGGGCGACCGCGGTCGCCGAGCCGGATGAGGAGCCCCCAGGAATCCGGCCGGGTGCGCGAGGGTTCGGCGGTGCCCCGTAGTGGGCGTTGAGCCCCGAGAGGGAGTAGGCGAACTCCTCGGTGCGCGCGATCCCACGCACCGAGGCCCCGGCGTCGAGCAGGGCGGCGACGGCGGCGGCGTGCGACGTTGCCACCGGCGCCTGCTCCAGCCATGCCGGGCTCCCGGCGCCGACCGCGAAGCCGGCGACCGCGAAGAGGTCCTTGACCGCGACGGTCTCGCCCGACAGGGCGCCGTCGGCGGTGTGCGAGGAGACCAGCGGGTCGCCGACGACCCGCCAGATCCGGGTGTCGAAGGCCGGCGCCGGCACCGAGACGTGGGCCGCGGTGACCTGCCAGCCGCCGTACTCGATCCGCACCGGGTCCCGCGCCCACAGCTGCGTCTGCAGCCCGCGCCCGCCGCGGTCGAGCTCGGTCACGGCCACGATGAGCGCGTGGTCCTCGTCGATCACCTGTACGTGGGTCTGCACGATGCGCCGCTTCGGCGCGCCACCGCGCGCGCCCCGGAAAGCAGCGATCTGCTCGTGTCCGACCAGCAGCCCGGCGGCATCGCCACGCAAGGTCGTCGGGGAGTCGGCGAAGAGTGCGTCCAGGGCGGCGATGTCGTCGGACATCAGCGCGCTCTCGTACGCCCGGAAGGCCTGCAGCAGCCCGTGCGGGACAGGCTTGAGCTCAGTCATAGGGCGAAGTCTGCCTTGCGGATCGTGGCGTGTACGCCTTTGACGACGTCGACCACCTGAGAGATCCGGAAGTCGGTGGCCGCCGAGAGATAGGCGTAGGCGTCCTCCGGCGTCATCCCGAACCGCGCGCTGAGCAGGGCGATCGCGGCGCGGACACAGTTCTGCGTGGCCACGTCGAGGGACTCGTCGAGCCCGGTGGGGATGAGAAATTCCGACGTCTCCGCCAACGGCCCGGCGAGCTCGCCGAACCGCGCGGCCGCCTCCTCGCGAGCGACGAGGTCGAAACGGAGCGTCGCCCGCAGCGAGGCCTCCAACGCGGTCAGCGAGACCTCGCCGTCACCCTGCGCGAAGTGCGGGTCGCCGACGTACGCCAACGCGCCGGCGACCTGGACGGGCAGGTAGAGGGTCGCCCCGGTCGTGAGCAGCCGGATGTCGATGTTGCCGCCGTGCGAGCCGGGCGGCACCGAGTGCGGCCGCTCGGACCCCGGCACCGCGACCCCCATGATCCCGAGGAACGGGTCGAGGGCGAACGACGCCGGCCCGATCACCCCGCGCCCGTCGACGACGGGCGTGAAGACGCTGTGCACCGGCTCGTCGCCGCGCGGGAACTCGCCCGGCAGCGCGCCCCGCCCGTGCCGGTTCGACACGACCCCGTAGGGCACCCGTGGCAGCGTCTCCAGCACCGTGATCGCGAGCAGATCGCCGACCTCGGCACCCTCGACCTCGATCGGCCGCGAGACGACATGCGGGCCGTCGACGCCGAAGGTCCGCTCATAGCCGGAGGCAGCCAGGGCGACCGCGTCGGAGAGGACCTCCTCGACCCCGTGCGCGGCGAAGAACTTCTCCGGGTTCCGCCCCTGGTCCTCGAGGATGCCCTCGTGGGAGATCGTGTCCACGGTCACCGAGGTCCCCGGCGCGATGCTCAGCACGGGGGAGTCCGTCGCGCACGGCAGCCGCCCCCACAGCACGTTGTCGACCTCGGCCGGAAGGTAGGTCGTGGAGCTGATCGGTCCGGTTCCCGGCTGCAGTGCCGACACGGTGGGGGCAGTCATGGCCGAACCGTATGGAACGGATGTTTCAGGCTCGTGACGAGCGGATCAGCCGGTGGTTCAGAAGACCAGCGCGACGCCGAGCAGCACCGCGATGAGCAGCAGGGCCCCGGCGAGGATGAACCCGGTGGCGAAGGCCGGCAGCGGGCGCCGCTCCCGCATCGCACGCTCGACCCGTGCCCACCGGACCATCGCGAGGACCGTGCACAGGATCGCGGTGAGCACCAGCAGGGCGATCACCCCGATGCGTACGCCCTCCGCGGTGGGCACCTGGAACGAGTGCAGCGCGACCGCACCGGCGAGCAGGCCGAGCACGGTGCGGGCCCAGGCCAGGAACGTACGCTCGTTGGCCAGCGTGAACCGGGGATCCGGCTCGGAGCCGTGGTCGTAGACCCAGTGCGGGTGTCGGGGGTCGGTCATGCCCCCATCGTCCACCACATCGGGTGCCGATCTAGATTATTACCCATGGGTAATAGCGAACAGGCAGAGTTCGATCGCGACATCGCGGTCCGCCGGATCGATGAGAAGACATACGCAGCCGACCTGGCCCCCGGCTGGGTGGTCGGCGGCGGCGTCAACGGCGGCTACCTGCTCGCGGTCATCGCCAACGCCCTGCGGGCGCACCTGCCGAACCACCCGGACCCGATCGTGCTGAGTGCGTTCTACGCGGGCGCGAGCACCCCGGGGCCGGCGGAGGTCCGCATCGAGACCAAGCGCGACAAGGGCTCGCTGGCCATCGCGACCGCCGAGCTGTGGCAGGGCGAGGAGCTGCGGATCACCACGACGGCGACGTACGCGGACCTCGATGGTCTCCACGCCAAGAGCAGTGGTTTCGAGCGGGTCACCGCGACCGAGCCCGAGCTGCCGCCGCTCGATGAGTGCCTCTCCTCGACCACGGCACCCGAGGAGATGAAGAAGTTCGTGCCGATGCTGGACCGCTACGAGCTCTGCGTGCCGAAGGAGCAGTTCGTCTGGGGTGGCGCGGCACCGACCGGCGAGGCCGTCTTCACCGGCTGGTTCCGACACCACGACCGCGAGCCCGACCCGCTCTCGCTGCTGCAGGTGCTCGACGCGCTCCCGCCTGTGACCTTCGGGCTCGAGCTGCCGGGCTGGGCGCCGACGCTCGAGCTCACCTGCCACATCCGCCACAAGCCGGCGCCGGGCTGGCTCAAGGTCACCCACTTCTCACGCAACCTCTCCGGCGGCATGTTCGAGGAGGACTGCGAGGTCTGGGACTCCGAGGGCAAGCTGGTCGCGCAGGCGCGTCAGCTTGCTCGCTTGCCGCGCGCCTGAGGGGGTCGGCACGGGGTCAGATCCGCCGACTCGGCGCCACGATGTTCACATCGGGGCGCAGCGGTCCTTCCCGCCGTACGCGTCCCAGTGCCACGCCTCGGCCGAGTACTGCTTCAGGCCGACACTCAGCGCGGTCTTGTTCAGGAACCGCCACACCGCGCTGGCCGGCTCCGAGGCCCGCGTCGCGCAGGTCTTGCCGCCGGTCGCGCTCGGCTCCTCGAAGTCGATCGCGATGCCGAGCTGGTGGGAGGAGTGGCCGGGCTGCGCGGTGAGCGTGTAGTCGCCGGCCGGGCAGCCGCCGGTGACGTCCGTCTGGCACAGCGCCTTCTGCTTCTTCATCGTCCGGAACGAGCTGCCCACGACCAGGTCGACCCCCTGCTTCGAGGCCTTCTTGACCAGCGCCGCCGCGGCTCCGGAGATGCGGGCGTTGACGACGGTCAGGCCGTCGGAGCCGTCGATGTAGTAGGGGTCGCCCTTGGTGCTCTCGGTGCCGGTGTTGGGCAGGCCTTCGACTGCGCAGAGCCGCACCGGGATCAGCTTGCCCTCGTCATACCCCTCGCCCTCGCCGAGGTCCTTCGTCCCCGGCGAGCAGACGAGCGCGGTCGAGTCGGCGCGTACGTCGCCGACCGGCTTCGTCGGCGCCGCGACCCCGAGGAGCTTGCCCTCGGTGGCGCCGGCGGCGCGCTGTTCGGAGGCCTCCACGGCGAGGTCGGCGAGGTGACCGGTGACCCCGCCTGCGTTCGCGTCGGGGTCGGTCTGGCCGGCGTCCGGTGCCGTCTTCGGGACGTCCTCGGGGCAGGTCGCGATCGTCTCGCCCAGGGGCTTCTGGGTTCCGGCCGCGAGGGTGATGTTCGCGCACACGACCGTGGTGTGGTCGCGCTTGGCGTAGGTGTCCTGCCAGGTCCGGTAGCCCGCCACCGAGAAGCTGTTGCCGGCAGGATCGGCCTGCAGCGTACGCAGCCTCAGGCCGTCGCCGTAGGCGCCCGGCTGCTCCAGCCAGGTGCCGATGTCTGCGGCGGTGACCTCCCAGCCGACGCTGCGCAGCGACGCGATGGCCACCGACAGGTCGCTGCCGACGCCGTTGAGGTCATCGGTCGTGGTCTGCTCCCACTTCTGCATCTGGTCGTAGAAGTCGTACGCCCCGTAGCCGCCGACCCCGACGAGCGCGAGCACCAGCAGCCCCGCGAGCACCTTCGGCCACCGCCGCTTCTTCGGCGGCTCGGGCCCGAACCGGCCGGGCCCGAAACCCTGTGGGTACGCCGGGGGCGGCTGCCCCGCGTACGGCTGGTCGGGGTAGGGCTGGTCGGGGTAGGGCTGGTCGGGGTAGGGCTGCTCCGGGTACGGCTGCTGGTCCGGGTACGGCTGCTCCGGGTAGGGCTGCTGGCCGTACGGCGGCTGCTCAGGCGGATAGGGCTGCTGCGCCGGTGGGTACGGCTGCTGCTGAGCCGGATAAGGCCGCCGATCGGGGTAGCGCTGCCCGCCCGGGTAGGGCTGTTGCTGGCCCGGATGAGGCCGCTGCTGCCCGGGGTGGGGCTGCTGCGGCCGTCCCGGCGGCGCCGGTGGTCGTTGGGGCTGCCGCGGCCCGGGGAAGGGCTGCTGACCCTGGTAGGGCGGGCGAGGCTCGCCGGGGCGCCGCGGGGGCCACTGCTGATCGCTCATGATCGGGCCCCGGACGGGGGCAGGCAGGCGATGAGCAGAAGACGGCGGGGCACGGCGTTGGAGCGTACCCAAGAGACACCACTTTCCGGGTGTCTAGGGAACAATCTCACACGTGAACAGCCCCAAGACCGTAGTAGCCGCGGCGATCCTCAGCGCCGACGGCAAGCAGGTGCTGGCCGCGAGGCGTACGTCCCCGCCCGAGGCCGCCGGACGCTGGGAGCTCCCCGGTGGCAAGGTCGAGGAGGGGGAGACGCCCGAGGCGGCGCTCGTCCGGGAGATCGGTGAGGAGCTCGGCTGCCTGATCGAGGTGCTCGACTGGATGCAGGGGGAGTCGCCCATCGGGGACGAGGCCAGGTTGGTCGCCGCGACCGCCCGGGTGGTCGCGGGGGAGCCGAGGCCGCGCGAGCACGACCAGGTCCTCTGGCTGGCCGCCGAGGACCTCGACTCGGTCGACTGGCTGGAGCCCGACCGTCCGTTCCTCGACGCGCTCCGCCACGTACTCGGCGTGCCTGAAGGATCGACCCTGCGCGGCATCTTCTTCGAGGAGGAGTACGCCAGGTCGGCGGCGGCGACTCTGGAGCGCGAGGGCTGGACGGCCCGGGTCAGCCGGGAGCGCTACCAGGGCGAGGACGACGACGAGGACCACCCGTGGTCGGTGGAGACGGACGCTCCGGAGATGGTCCTGGAGCTGCTGGTGGACCAGTACGACGGCTGGCTCGACATCCCCGAGGACGCACCGGACGACTCGATCGCCCCCGAGCCCGTCGACCTCCCCGACAACCCGAAGCGGATAAAGCGCCCCGACCTAGGATCGAGTTCGTGACTTCTCAGAAGAGCCTGCTGCTCGTGCACGCCCACCCCGACGACGAGACGATCGCGACGGGAGCGACGATGGCGAGATATCTCGCCGAGGGCGCCCGCGTCACCCTGGTGACCTGCACGGCAGGGGAGATGGGCGAGATCCTGGTCCCCGGCCTGGCCCACCTCGCCGCAGACCAGGACGACGCCCTGGGTGAGCACCGCCGCGGCGAGATCGAGGACGCGATGGCGGCCCTGAAGGCGCCCGACGGCAGCGAGGTCGACCACCGCTGGCTGGGCGGATTCGGCAACTACCGCGACTCCGGGATGACCTGGAGCGAGGACCGCACCCACGCGCTGCCTGACCCTGACGCTCGCGAGAACGCCTTCTGGTACGCCGACCTCAACGAGGCTGCCGACCACCTCGTCACGATCATCCGTGAGGTGCGCCCGCAGGTGCTGGTCACCTACGACGAGTTCGGCAACTACGGCCACCCCGACCACATCCAGGCCCACCGGGTCGCGACGTACGCCGCTCATCTCGCCGCCGTGCCGACCTACAAGAAGGAGCTCGGCGAGGCCCACGAGATCGACCGGATCTTCTGGACCGCGATCGCGGAGAGCTGGATCCGCGACGGGCTCCGGGCGGCCCGCGCGGCCGGCGACGAGGACGCGCTCGGCGGGATGGACCCCGAGGGCCCGCTGCCGATGGCCACGCCCGACGTCGACATCGCCGCCGCGATCGACGGCACCGCCTACGCCGACCAGAAGGTCGCCGCGATGCGCGCCTACCCCACCCAGATGGACATGGAGCAGGGCATGTTCGCGATGACCAACAGCCTCGGCACGACCGCGTGGTCCCACGAGCACTTCCGGATCGCCCAGGGAGACGTCGAGGCGACCACCCTGACCGATCTCTTCGCCGGGTTGTGAGGCTGCTCGGCAGCGGCCTGGGTCGTGGTGGGGCCGGTCTTCTCCTCGGCCTCCTCGTCGGGGTCGCGGCGGTCGCCGTCCACCCCTGGTGGTGGGGTCTGCTGCTCGCCGTGGCCGCGTCCTCGGCGATGCTGATCGTGCTGCCGCGGGGAGCCTCGAGGATCGCGTACGCCGCCGCCTGGGCGATCGTGATCGCGCTGGCCGCGACGCCGAGACCGACGGGCGGGTATGCCGTCGCCGGCGACGTGGCGGGATACCTGATGATCTTCTGGGCGGTGCTGATGATCGTCGTGGCCACCGCGACCGTGTCGCGGGTCGCTTCCCGTGCTGATCAGGACCTCCCCGGGAAGTGACGAACGTCCCAAGATGGGCTACGGGTTCGGCCTAGGGGGGTATAGGTCCTAGGCTCTCCCGCATGTCCACTGAGCCCGAGGCCTTCAAGGCCCCCGAGCCCGCGAAGCAAACTCACGCGGCCGGGTCCAACGCCAGCCAAGCTGGCGCGGACGATGCTGCCATCGAGACGATCATGATTCCTCAGATCGAGATCGACGCCCGTGTTGCCGAGTCCACGGGTGCCAAGCCGGTTCCGAACGACGCCGAGCCCGACGGTGCGACCCGGGTGGTCCCTGCCGGCGACTTCGACGAGGATCTGGCCGAGGAGACCCTGATGCGCAGCACGATGCTGCGCTCGGAGCTGCCGAAGCGTGCGGAGCTGCCCGAGGAGGACAACTTCCTGTTCGTCTCGAAGAACCGGAAGTTCGCCCCGGAGCCGGACGCGGTCGACGCCGCCCCCGACCTGGCTGACGACGCGGCGACCGAGGTCGCCTTCGACCGTCAGGTCCAAGACGTCCCTGACTTCGACGACGAGCCTCTCGAGGCGACCGTCATGGGCGTCGGGCCGTTCGTCGTGAACGAGCAGGCCACAACCGAGCCGTCTCCCTTCGAGACCGCGTTCGAGCAGCCCGACTACGCCCAGCCGGTCGCGGCTGAGCGCAAGCCGCTCGGCACCGGCGCCAAGGTCGCGGTCGCGGTCGCCGGCGGGGTCGCCGTCCTGGCCTTCGTCGGCTGGGCTGCGGCGTACGCCGTCGCCGGGGAGAAGATCCCCGAGGGCACCACGGTCGCGGGCGTGGACATCGGCGGCATGACGGCCGCCGAGGCGACGCCGCTGCTGGACCAGAAGTTCGCTCCCGCCCACAGCCAGCCGATCAACGTGACCGCCGGAGACAGCACGACCGAGGTCAACCCGGCCGACGCCGGCCTGAGCTTCGACGCCGAGGCGACGATCGAGAAGGCGAATGCCGTACGCAGCTGGAGCCCGGTCAAGCTGTGGAAGCACTTCACCGGCGGTGGCGAGATCGAGCCCGTCGTCAAGGCCGACGACAAGCTGATCGCCAAGGTCGCGGCCAAGGTCAACAAGCGCGCCGGCACCCCCTTCAAGGACGGCGACGTCGTCATCAAGAAGGGGAAGGTCAAGACCACCCAGCCGGTCGCCGGCGAGGGCGTCAGCGACGATGCGCTCCGGACGGCGCTCGCCGGTCAGCTCCTCGTCGAGGGCGACCGCAAGGCCGACGTACCGCTCGCGGAGCTCACCCCCGACGTCGACGAGGCCGACGTCCAGGAGGCGGTCGACAAGGTCGCCACCCCCGCGGTCTCCGGGCCGATCACGCTGAAGTTCGAGAAGACCCCGGTGGAGCTGTCCCCGAAGGAGTTCGGCGACGCGATCCGGTTCGACCCCAAGGACGGCGAGCTGCAGGCCTCGGTCGCGCCCAGCAAGCTCAAGAAGGTGCTCAAGAAGGCCCTCGCCGACGACGCCGCCAAGCCGGTCGACGCGACCATCAAGATGGTCAACGGCGCCCCGAAGGTCATTCCCGCCAAGCCGGGTGTCACCTTCAACCAGAAGGACCTTGAGGCGGTCTTCCTCGACGTCGTCACCGCACCGCAGGGCGAGCGCACCGTCGAGGTGAAGTCGAAGGTCGCCAAGCCCAAGGTCACCACCGAGGAGGCCAAGGCCTGGGGTGTGAAGGAGAAGGTCTCCACCTTCACCACCAACTTCCCCTACGCCGAATACCGCAACGTCAACATCGGCCGCGCCGCCGAGCTGGTCAACGGCACCGTGCTCGCGCCGGGGGACACCTTCTCGATGAACGGCATCGTCGGGGAGCGTACGGCCGCCAACGGGTTCACCAAGGGCTGGATGATCCAGAACGGCGTCTTCCGTGAGGACTACGGCGGCGGTGTCTCGCAGATGGCGACGACCACGTTCAACGCGATGTTCTTCGCGGGTCTCCAGGACGTCGAGCACAAGGCGCACTCGCTCTACATCGACCGCTACCCGATCGGTCGGGAGGCGACCGTCGCCTGGCCCTCGCTGGACCTGAAGTTCAAGAACAACACCAAGTACGGCGTCCTCATCCGCTCCTGGGTCAACCCCGCCAGCGGCAGCAGCCAGGGTTCGGTGACCGTCGAGATGTGGTCCACCAAGATCTACGACATCAAGGCCCGCACCGGCGATCGCTACGACTTCAAGTCGCCCGGCAAGCAGAAGATCACCGACGGCAACTGTGAGAACACCGTCGGCGCCCAGGGCTTCTCGATCAACGTCTGGCGCGACTTCTACAACGCCGGATCGGGCTCGAAGGTCGACACCGAGACCTTCAAGACCACCTACATCCCGCAGGACGAGGTCGAGTGCACCGACGAGTCGGAGAAGCCGCCGCCGCCCGCCGACCCCAACTGAGCCGAGTCGGCCGGTTCTGACACCATCCTTCGCCGAGTCGGCGCGTCACGACGCGCCGACTCGGCGATATGGCCGTGACGTGGATCACAACCGTTCGTTGAAGCGGGCATGCGCCCGTTCCTGCTGAGTCTTCTCGCTGCTGTCGCACTCGTCCTCGCCCCGATCTCCGCCCCCGCCGCGGCAGGGGAGGGCCGGACCGGGATCCCGCTGCCGGGGTCGCCCTACGGTGACCCCGCCGGGTCCAACGACTGGGCGTGCGCGCCGTCGGCAGCGCGCCCGACGCCGGTGATCCTGGTGCACGGCACCTTCGGCGACCGCCGCTCGCTGCTGGACCCGATCTCGCTTGCCATGAAGCGAGCCGGCTTCTGCGTCTACTCGCTCGACTACGGCAACCGCGCGACCGGCGACATCCGGGACTCGGCGGCCCACCTGGGTGAGTTCATCGAGCGCGTACGCGAGGTCACCGACGCCGACAAGGTGTCTCTCGTCGGTCACTCCCAGGGCGGCATGATGCCGCGCTACTACATCAAGAACCTCGGAGGCGCCGCCTACGTCGAGGACCTCGTCGGCCTCGCCCCGTCCAACCACGGCACCTCGATCATCCCGGACGAGGGCGCCACCGAGGCCACCGGACTCTGCATGTCCTGTGCCCAGCAGGCCGCCGGCTCACAGTTCCTCGCCGACCTGAACGCCGGTGACGAGACCCCGGGCGACGTCTCCTACACCCAGATCATCTCTGCCACCGACGAGGTCGTCGTCCCTTCCACCTCGGGCTTCCTCGCCGAAGGCCCGAACACCACCAACGTACGCATCCAGGACGCCTGCGCCCTCGACCTCTCCGAGCACCTGCTCATCCCGATGAGCGCCTCCGCCATCGCTCTCACCCTCGACGCGCTCACCCACGAAGGCCCCGCCTCCCCGGGTCTGAAGACCTGCTGACCGCCCTGGGGGCCCGACTACCGTTCACCCATGCACCTGGACCTGGTCACGATCGTCGTTCCCGACTACGACGAGGCGGTGGGGTTCTTCCGCGACGTCCTCGGCTTCGAGGTCGCCGAGGATTCCCCGTCGACCACGAACGACGGCCGCCCGAAGCGCTGGGTGGTCGTACGTCCGCCCGGCGGTGGCACCGGCTTCCTGCTCGCCCGGGCCGACGGCCCGGCACAGGCCGCGAGGGTGGGCGACCAGACCGGCGGCCGAGTCACGTTCTTCCTGCGGGTGGACGACTTCGCGGCGGCGTACGAGAGGCTGGTCTGTGCGGGGATCGAGCTCGTCGGGCCGGTGCGCGAGGAGCCCTACGGCACCCTCCAGGTCTTCAGGGACCCGTTCGGCAACCTGTGGGACCTGCTGGCGGACTGATTCTCTACGGCGTGGGCGAGGCGTAGTAGCGGCAGCGGTGGTGCTCGGTGAAGCCGAGGCCCTCGTAGAGGGCGAGGCCGGGGCCGTTGGTGGTCTCGACGTGCAGCCAGGCGGCGCGGGCGCCGCGCTCGGCGCCCCACTCGAGCAGGGTGGCGAGTGCCTTGGTGGCGAGCCCCTGGCGGCGGTGTGACTCGGCGACCTCGAGGTCGTGGATGGCCAGCCAGTCGCGTTCCATCGTGCCCATGATCCGGGCGGTGTCGCCGAGGGTGATCAGCACCTGTGCCGTGTTCGTCTGGACCTCGACGCGGGCGTCCTCGACGGGCGGAGGCAGGATGCGGCGGGTGGTGGCGAGCCCGGCGAGCTGGAACCCGACGGTCACGTCCTCGAACCAGCCGCGCGCGACCACGGCCTCCTCGGCCGCGGAGCCGACCTCGATCTTCACCCGCGGGCGCTTGTGGCGGCTCCGGTAGTAGCTCTCGACCTTGTCGATCGCCTCCTCGAGCCCGACCCCCGGGTCGCCGATCGCCAGCGCCGAGTTGGGCCGGCGCCGCATCGAGACCTCGTGGTCGAAGAGCACCCACTCGCCCAACGGCTCCGAGGTGGTGCCGGGGAAGATCGCGGCGCTGAGCAGCTCGGCCTCGCGTACCCCGATACGCAGGCGTACGTTGGGCCGCGGCGGCACCGGTTTGCCGGAGACGATCTCGGCGACGGGCACGCTGACCCGCTCCCCGGACTCACGCTCGATGACCGCGGTTCCGCCGGCCCAGGACGTACAGACTCCGAGGATGTCGGTGAAGGCCGGGCCGCCGGTGGGGCCGGTCTCACCGGGGACGAGGCGGCGGATGACGATCCGCTGGCCGACGACATGTGGTCCCAGGAGATGAGCAGGCACGTGGGGATACTAGGCTGTCCCCTGAAGGGCCAGCAGTGCCCCTCTGACTTTAGTGATACCCCGCTTGGAGGAGCCCCGAATGACGTACGTCATCGCCCAGCCCTGTGTTGACGTGAAGGACAAGGCTTGCGTCGACGAATGTCCGGTGGACTGCATCTACGAGGGCAAGCGGATGCTCTACATCCACCCCGACGAGTGTGTCGACTGCGGCGCCTGCGAGCCGGTGTGCCCGCCCGAGGCGATCTTCTACGAGGACGACACCCCGGAGGAGTGGAAGGAGTACTACGACGCCAACGTCAAGTTCTTCGACGACCTCGGTTCGCCCGGTGGTGCCGCCCGCATGGGTGAGATCGACAAGGACCACCCGTTCGTCGCCGCGCTGCCCCCGCAGAACCAGGACTGATGCCGGCCCCGATGCCCGCCTCGATCCCGGTCTCGCAGAGGCTGCCTGACTTCCCCTGGGACAAGCTCGCCCCGTTCAAGGAGAAGGCGTCCGCGCACGCCGGCGGTCTGGTCGACCTCTCGATCGGCACCCCGGTCGACCCGACGCCGGCGGTGATCCAGAAGGCGCTCGCCGAGGCGGCCGACTCACCCGGATACCCGACCACGATCGGTACGCCGGCGGTGCGTCAGGCCGCGATCGACTGGCTCGCGCGCAACCACGGGGTCTCGGGTCTGGGCTTGGACAACGTGCTGCCCGTGATCGGCTCCAAGGAGCTGATCGGCTCGCTGCCGCTGCACCTGGGCATCGGCCAGGGTGACCTGATCGCCTACCCGGAGCTCGCCTACCCGACCTACGAGGTCTCCGCGGCGCTCGTCGGCGCCGACACCGTCGCCACCGACTCGCTGGTCGCGCTGGGGCCGAAGGCGCCGAAGATCCTGTGGATCAATTCGCCCTCCAACCCCTCGGGTCGCGTGCTTCCGGTGGAGCACCTGCGCAAGACGGTGGAGTGGGCGCGCGAGCGCGGCACGCTGCTGATCTCCGACGAGTGCTACATCGAGTGCGCCTGGGAGGCCTCGCCGGTCTCGATCCTGCACCCTGACGTCTGTGACGGCTCCTACGACGGCATCCTCGCCGTCCACTCGCTCTCGAAGCGCTCCAACCTCGCGGGCTACCGCGAGGCCTTCGTCGCCGGTGACGCCTCGGTCCTCGCCGAGCTCCTCGCGGTCCGCAAGAACCTCGGCCTGATGATGCCCGGCCCGCAGCAGGTCGCCATGGTGACGGCGCTCGCCGACGACCAGCACGCCAAGGAGCAGCACTCCCGCTACGCCGCTCGGCGCGCCAAGCTCAAGGCGGCGCTGGAGTCGGCCGGCTTCCGCATCGACCACTCCGAGGCTTCGTTGTATCTGTGGTCCACTCGTGACGAGGACTGCTGGGCCACCGTCGAGTGGCTCGCCGAGCGCGGCATCCTGGCCGCTCCCGGCGCCTTCTACGGCCGCGCCGGCAGCCAGCACGTACGCATCGCCTTCACCGCCACCGACGAGCGCGTCGACGCGGCCGTCGCCCGCCTCACGGCGTAGCCGGCCGGGGTTTGCCCTATACGTGAAGATTGGTGGAGTGAGCGCACAGCCGGGGACCCCGACGGGCCCGCCGACCATCCCGCCTCCGAGTCCTCCGGGACCTCCGGGGCCGAGGCTCCCGGAGCCGGCGCGTGAGGCACTGCGGAAGTCGGCACGGGAGGCCCGCAAGCAGCTGCGTCCGGTGCGCAAGCACCTCATCGTCCTCGGTGTCGTCATCGCCGTCGCCCTGGTCTTCGCCGGCCTCCGGCTCCTCGGTGTCGGGGTCAGCGGCATCCCGGTCCTCTCCCGTGAGGCCTGCACCGTCACGGCCGAGGACACGACCTACGACCTCTCCATCGACGAGGCCGAGCAGGCCTCGGCGATCGCCGCCATCGCCGTACGCCGCGGGCTCCCGGCCCGCGCCGCCTCGGTCGTGCTCGCTGTCGAGATCGCCGACCACTCGCTCGAGCGGGATGCGGCGAAGGCGGCCGGCCTCTACGACCGGCTCTCCGGGGTCCCCGACTACCGCCAGCAGTCCGTACCCGGCGTCGCCCAGCAGATCAGCGACGGCTCGCGCGACGGCTACCGCGACGCCGAGCCCGAGGCACGGGCCCTCGCCTCGGCGCTGACCGGGAACACCCCCGAGGCGTTCTCGTGCGTGGTCAAGGGCGGTGCCGACGAGGTCTCGGACCAGCTCAGTGCGGCCGGGCTCACCTCGCGTGCGGAGACGGTGCGTGGTGACGTACGCACGGCTTTCGGGGACGTTCCCGACGGCGGTTTCCAGCCCGGCGGGGTGACCACCGGCCACATGGTCGGCTCTGCCCACTACGAGGGCCGCGCCGTCGACTACTTCTTCCGACCCATCAACGCCCGCAACAACATCAGGGGCTGGTCCCTGGCGCAGTACCTCGTCGCCAACGCCGACCGTCTCGACATCGAGACCGTCATTTTCGACGACCGCATCTGGACCAAGCGCCGCTCCGCCGCCGGCTGGCGCGACTACGACGTCCCACCCCGCGGCGGCGACCAGGCCATCCTCGAGCACCGCGACCACGTCCACGTCGACGTAGCCGACTAAGCCGAGACGTCAGGCAGGTCGGCCGAGACGTCAGGTACGTCGGCCGAGTCAGCAATCGATTGCCATCTCGCACGACGTACCTGACGCCTCGATCGGTGCGAGCGACGGCTCGGTAAGCATGGCGAGGCGTCACTTACGTCGGCCGAGTTGGCACATGGTTGCCAACTCGGCCGACGTGCGTGACGCCTCGGCCGACGTAGGTGACGCCTCGACAGGGGGTCTCAGGCGAGGGTGACGAGGATCTGGTCGCCGGAGGCGTCGGGGGTGTCGGCCCACTCCTCGTCCTTGCCTGCGGACCAGGTGCGGCCGTCGTAGGCGATGGCGGAGGCGCCGAACTCGCTGGCCCGGGCGAGTACGTAGTGGGCGACTGCCCAGCCGTTGCGCTGGCCGGTCTCGCCGGCGTCGACGGGGATGACCACGGTGCTGCCGTCGACCCGGGCGCGGCCGACCATCTGGCCGAGCAGCTGGTTGACCTCGGTCTTGGTCGCCTGCGGCTTGCCGGAGCCGGCCTCGGGCTCGTCGATCCGGCAGGTCAGCGCGGCGGGGGAGTAGCCGCTGATCGCGGAGGCGATCGCGCGGCCCTCGCCCTCGTGGTCGGCGTACGCCTCGGGGTAGGCCGAGCGCTGCACCTCCTGCGCCGCCTCGGTGACCACCATGTCCTCGTAGCCCTCGATCTTCACGAGCGCGTCGTAGAACTTGTTGGTGGCGTAGACGGGGTCCTGGACCTGCTCCTCGGTGCCCCAGCCCATCGATGGACGCTGCTGGAAGAGGCCGAGCGAGTCCCGGTCACCGTGGCTGATGTTGTAGAGCTTCGACTCCTGGATCGCGGTCGCGATCGCGATCGTGGCCGCCCGTGCGGGCAGGCCGCGCTTGAGCCCGAGCGCCGTGATCACGGCGGCGTTGCCCATCTGCTCGGGGTCGAAGCGCGCCTCGTACTCGCCCGCGACCGCCGTGCACTGCTGGAGGTCGGGCAGGATCGAGTCCAGCTTGTCCGTCGCGGCCTGGACGACCCAGTAGATGCCGCCGGCGACCACGCTGAGCACCACCAGGGCGGTGAGAAGCTTCTTCAACTCGGCACTCTGCTCTTCGGCGAGAGTCAGTTCGCGTGGAGGGCGGCGTTGAGCTCGATGCCCTCGCCCTTCCACGGAACGGCCTCGATGGCGCCGCTGACCGAGTTGCGACGGAAGAGGATGTTGGAGGCGCCGGAGAGCTCGCCGGCCTTCGTCACGGTGCCGTCGGGGAGCGTCACCTTGGTCCCGAAGGTGACGTAGCACCCTGCCTCGACGACCGCGTCGTCACCCAGGGAGATGCCGATGCCCGAGTTGGCACCGAGCAGGCAGCGCTGGCCGATGGAGATGACGGCCTTGCCGCCGCCGGAGAGGGTGCCCATGATCGAGGCGCCGCCACCGACGTCGGAGCCGTCGCCGACGACGACACCGCCGGAGATCCGGCCCTCGACCATCGAGGCGCCGAGGGTGCCGGCGTTGAAGTTGACGAAGCCCTCGTGCATCACGGTGGTGCCGGCGGCCAGGTGGGCGCCGAGGCGGACGCGGTCGGCGTCGCCGATGCGGATCCCCGAAGGCACGACGTAGTCGACCATCCGCGGGAACTTGTCCACGCCGTAGACGGTGACGTGCTGGCCCGCTGCGCGCAGCCGGGCGCGGGTGAGCTCGAAGCCCTCGACGGCGCACGGGCCGGCGCTGGTCCACACCACGTTGGTGAGCAGGCCGAAGATGCCGTCGAGGTTCTGCCCGTGCGGCTGCACGAGGCGGTGGGAGAGGAGGTGGAGTCGCAGCCAGACGTCCTCGGTGGTCACGGGCGCGGTGTCGAGGTCCTTGACCTCGACGAGCGTGACCTTCGTGGTCACCTGACGCACCTCGTCGGTGCCCTCGAGCGCGGTCAGCTCGGCCGGCGCGGTCGCGTCGGCGGGCTTGTCGCCCAGCTGCGGCGCGGGGAACCACACGTCCAGAACAGAGTTGTCGGCGGCGTACGTCACGAGGCCGAAGGCCCAAGCTGCATTCGTCACGGGGCGCAGTCTAGTGGCCGAGCCTGAGTGGTCCCTTATCGACAGTCTCGACGTGCGAACATGAGGGGGTGAGCAAGAAGAGCGCGCCGCCGACGCCCCGCCTGATCCAGGCCGAGGACGGCACCTGGACCCTGGAGATCCCCGGTGTGGCGACCAGCAAGGGTCATCCGGCGCCGGAGTGGGCGATGGCCAAGGGCGTCGAGGTCGTACGCCGTGCCGCCTCCGACATCGTCCGGAGCTGGATCAACTCCCAACCGGTCAGCGACGCCGAGAAGCAGGTGGTCCTGCTCGTCACCCGAGGTGACTCGCAGGTGTACGCCTGGCTCGACGCCGCCTTCGCCGACGACAGCCCCCGCTAGAGCGCCGGAGCCGCTAGCAGCAGCGGGCCTGCGGGTTGTGCTCCTTCTCGTCGGCCCGGTGCCGCTCGAACGCACGCCGGCTCATCGGCTCGGCGCCGTCGCGCTCGCATCGGGCGACGTACTCGTCCCACTTCGCCTCCCCGGTCGCCTGGCGGAGCAGCCGCCAGGCGCCGGAGAAGCGGTCGGAGAGACGATCGGCGAGCACACTCATCAGACCGACGCCTTCTGGGAGGCCTCCCACTCGCGTACGGCTTCCTTCTCCTCCTTGGTGGCGAAGAAGTCGGAGGGCGCGACGATCTTCGACTCGACCTTCGCGATCTCGGTGGTCGGCAGCCCGCCGGCGCGGATCGCCTTGATCACCGTCACCGCGGCACCGGCGACGATCACGATCACCAGCAGCGCGAACGCTGCCTGCAGGATGCCGCTCTGGGTCGAGTTGTAGATGATCTGGTCGACGTCCGCGGGGGTCTTCGCCACCCCGTAGAGCTCACCGGCGTCGCGTGCCTCGCGCGCGGCCGAGGCCTGGGCGAAGTAGCCGATCGCGGGGTTGTCGCTGAACACCTTCTCCCAGCTCGCCGTCATGGTGACGATGAGGTCCCAGATCAGCGGGATGCCAGGCACCCAGGCGTACTTGGCCAGACCGTGCTTGAACATCAGCACCGTGGCCAGGGTCAGGGCGATCGCGGCGAGCAGCTGGTTGGCGATGCCGAAGAGCGGGAACAGCTGGTTGATCCCGCCGAGTGGGTCACCGACGCCGATCCAGAGCATGTAGCCCCAGGCCAGTACGACCAGCGCGGAGGCCGACCAGGCCGCCGGCCGCCAGGAGGTGTCGGCGTAGCGCTTCCAGACGTTGCCGATCGTGTCCTGGAGCATGAAGCGGCCGACCCGGGTGCCGGCGTCGACGGCGGTCAGGATGAAGAGCGCCTCGAACATGATCGCGAAGTGGTACCAGAAGGCGGCCAGGCCGCCTCCGAACGCCTCGGTGAAGATCAGCGACATCCCGAATGCCAGGGTCGGGGCGCCACCGGTGCGGGAGATGATCGTCTCCTCCACGCTGGCCGCGGCTGCCTCGAGGTCGGCCGGGGTGATCGTGAAGCCGAGCCCGTTGACGAAGGCGGCCGCGGTCTCCGGGGTGCCGCCGGTCGCGCCGGCGGCGGCGTTCATCGAGAAGTAGATGCCCTGGTCGATGACCGAGGCCGCGATGAGGGCCGAGATCGCCACGAACGACTCCATCAGCATGCCGCCGTAGCCGATCATCCGGACCTGGCTCTCCTTGGCGACCATCTTCGGCGTGGTGCCGGAGGCGATGAGCGCGTGGAAGCCGGAGAGGGCGCCGCAGGCGATGGTGATGAAGACGAACGGGAACAGCTTGCCGGCGAAGACCGGACCCTCGCCGGTGGTGGCGAAGTCGGTGACCGCCTCGTTCTGCAGCGTCGGGGCCGCGAGGACCAGGCCGACGGCCAGCAGCACGATGACGCCCACCTTCATGAAGGTGGAGAGGTAGTCACGCGGGGTGAGCAGCATCCACACCGGGAGGATCGAGGCGATGAAGCCGTAGACGACCAGGCAGATCACCAAGGTCTCGTGGGAGAGGGTGAGTGCGCCGTCCAGGCCCATCTCTTCGACGTAGCCACCACCGATGATGGCCAGCAGCAGCAGCGCGACCCCGATGACGGTCACCTCGCTGACGCGGCCGGGGCGCAGGTAGCGCAGGTAGAAGCCCATGAAGAGCGCAATCGGGATGGTGAGGCCGATCGAGAAGACACCCCATGGCGAATCCGCGAGCGCATTGACGACGACCAGCGCGAGCACGGCCAAGATGATGATCATGATCGCGAAGACGGCGATCAGCGCGGCCACGCCGGCGACGGTGCCGATCTCCTCACGCACCATCTGACCGAGGCTCTTGCCGTCGCGGCGCATCGAGAAGAACATCACGACCATGTCCTGGACGGCACCGGCGAAGATCACGCCGACGATGATCCAGATCGTGCCCGGCAGGTAACCCATCTGCGCGGCCAGCACCGGGCCGACCAGCGGGCCCGCGCCGGCGATCGCGGCGAAGTGGTGCCCGAAGAGCACTCGCCGGTCGGTGACGTCGAAGTCCTGCCCGTTCTCCAGCCGCTCGGCCGGGGTGGCCCGGGTGTCATCGACCTTCAGCACCTTGTTGGCGATGAACTTCGAGTAGTACCGGTAGGCGATCGCGTACGAGGCCAGCGCGGCGAACAGGATCCACAGCGCCGAGACGTCCTCGCCTCGGGACAGGGCGAGCACGGCCCAGCAGACGGCGCCGACGACAGCGACGGCGGTCCAGATGGCGATGGCCCTCCAACTACGGGGCACGTTGGGCCCGGACCCAGGGCCCGAGCTGGTGGGGTTGGCGGTCGACGTCGACATGGTCTCCCTCTGATTCAGCGCGGTACGGTCGTTGTGACCGCTGTCTCAGCCTAGTCTCAGGAAACCGCCTGTGGAGCGGGGGAGGGGCTACTGCCCGGTACGCCCGTCGATGACCTCGCGCAGCAGGTCGGCGTGACCCGCGTGGCGGGCGTACTCCTCGACCATGTGGACCAGGATGTCGCGCACGGAGGAGGTCTCGCCGTCGCTGTTGTAGACGACGACATCGCCCATCGACTCGTCGGTCTGGGTGTCGAGCCAGGCGTCGGCCCGCGCGATCTGCTCCTTCCAGGCTGCGTACGCCTCATCCACGCAGGCCTGGGTCGGCTCGACGCCGTCGAAGTCGACGTCGGATGCATCGGCGCTCCAGTAGGGCCGCGGCTCGTCGAGCCGCCCCTGGAAGGCGCGCTGGAACCAGCCGTGCTCCACCTTCGCCATGTGCCTGACCAGCCCGAGCAGGCTCATCGTGCTCGGCGGCACGCTTCGGCGGGCGAGCTGCTCCGGAGTCAGGTCCTGGCCCTTGAGCTCGAGGGTGAGCCGGTAGTGGCGCAGGTAGTCGCGGTAGGTCGCCAGCTCGCCGACGGCCTGCTCGTCCTGGTGGCGCGGATCCTCGCCCTCGGGGAGCCAGATGCCGCCGAAACCCACCTGCCGCTGTTCGCTGCTCATGGGCCCACCCTCGCGGAACGAGCGCCTTTCGGCCAGCGATTTCAGCCAGCGATTTCAGGCGGTGAAGCTGGGCGGCCGCTTCTCCAGGAACGCGTTGATGCCCTCGCGGCCCGAGGCCGAGCCGCCGAGCGCGGAGATGGACTGCGCTTCGCGGCGCAGCGCGGACTCGGGGTTGGGGTCGGCGACGTCGCGGATCAGGTGCTTGGTGCGGGCCAGCGCCTCGGGGGAGCCGGAGAGCAGGGTCGCGACGACCTCGTCGACCGTGGCGGCGAGGTCGTCGGCAGGTACGACGCGGGCGACCAGCCCGGCCTCGAGCGCCTCGGTCGCGGAGAGCATGTCGCCCAGCAGGGTCAGCCGGAGCACCCGGTGCAGCCCCAGGGTGTGCACGAGGAGCGAACCGCCCCCGTCGACCGAGAGGCCGACCTTCGCATAGGCGAGGCTGAACTTCGCCCGGTCGGCGGCTATGACGATGTCGGCGGCCGCGGCCAGCGGGAAGCCGACCCCGGCGGCGGTGCCCTGGACGGCGCTGACCACGATCGCGTCGCAGCGGACCAGCTCGGTGATCATCCGGTTCGCGCCCTCGGCCAGCTCGAGGATGTAGGGGCCGAGATCGTCGGCGGCCGCGAACCCGGCCAGGTCGCCGCCGACCGAGAAGTACTTCCCCTCCGCGGCGAGCACGATCACCCGCGCCGAGTCCGCCTTCGCCCGCAGGATCGCGGCCAGCAGCTCCTCGCCCGCCTTGGGGGAGAAGACGTTGCCCCGGTCCGAGTTGGTCATCGTGATGCGCGCGCAACCGTCGGCGTACTCGTAGCGAATCAGGCTCATGCGCGCATCCTGCCAGGTGCGCGGCTAGGGTCGCAGCGTGATCACGGTGCGTCGGGTGGAGGTCGAGGAGACGTATCCGTTGCGGGCGAAGGTGCTGCGCAACGGTGGGCCGCCGGAGGCGGCGAAGGTTCCGGGGGACGACGGTCCCGAGGTCGCGACGTACGCGGCGCTGGATGTGGACGGGAGCCTGATCGGGTGTGTGGGGCTGTTCCCCGAAAGCTGCCCTGATCTGGCCGAGCACCCGGGGAGAGGGTGGCGGATCCGGGGGATGGCGACGGCGGACGGGTGGCGCGGGCGGGGTGTCGGAGCCGAGGTGCTGCAGGCGGCGCTGGACCATGTCGTAGCCGAGGGCGGTGGGCTGGTCTGGTGCAACGCGCGTACGCCGGCTGTGCCGTTCTACGAGCGGGCCGGCTTCCAGGAGATCGGTGAGCCGTGGGACGACCCCGAGATCGGCCCGCACGTGCGGATGTGGCGCGCGGTGTGATCGGGTTCGCGCGGCGGGCGTCGGGCGGCGTACTCTTTCCTTACCAGCATTTGAGCCGTTATCAGCGGCGAGCTCCGGGAAGAACCGGTCCAGCTTCGGCAGGGCCTCAGTAGAACCCGGCGGGAGTGGCCCGTCACAGCCGAAACGAAGTGGCCCAGGCATGGGTAAGCAGGGTGGTACCGCGGTCGCAAGATCGTCCCTGTGGTGACAACAACCCACTACCACCCAGCAGGAGATGCCGCCGATGGCCTATCCCAAGGTCAGCTCAGCCACTGTCCCGGCCAGCCCACGATTCCCGGAGATCGAGACGCAGATTCTCGACTACTGGAAGAAGGACGGGACGTTCCAGGCGAGCATCGACAACCGCGACGCCGGGCAGAACGGCGAGAACGAGTTCGTCTTCTACGACGGCCCGCCGTTCGCCAACGGCCTGCCGCACTACGGCCACCTGCTGACCGGCTACGTGAAGGACATCGTCCCGCGCTACCAGACGATGCGCGGCAAGCGCGTCGAGCGGCGTTTCGGGTGGGACACCCACGGCCTGCCCGCCGAGCTCGAGGCGATGCGCCAGCTCGGCCTCAAGACCACCGACGAGATCGTCGAGATGGGCATCGACAAGTTCAACGCGGCCAGCCGCGCCTCGGTGCTGAAGTACACCGGTGAGTGGCGCGACTACGTCACCCGCCAGGCGCGCTGGGTGGACTTCGACAACGACTACAAGACCCTCAACCCCGACTACATGGAGTCGGTGATCTGGGCGTTCAAGACGCTCTACGACAAGGGCCTGGTCTACGAGGGCTTCCGCGTCCTGCCCTACTGCTGGCAGGACGAGACCCCGCTGTCCAACCACGAGCTGCGGATGGACGACGACGTCTACAAGGATCGCCAGGACCCCGCGGTCACGGTGGGCTACGCGCTCGAGGCGACCGGTGAGGACGAGGTCCTCGACGGCGCCCACATCCTGATCTGGACCACCACGCCGTGGACGCTGCCGTCCAACCTCGCCGTCATGGTCGGCTCCGAGATCGACTACGTCGTCGTGGAGGGCCCGGTCCCGGGCACCGACGAGGTGGCCAAGTACGTCCTCGCGGAGGCTCGGCTCGCGGCGTACAAGAAGGAGCTCTTCCCCGACGCCGACGAGGCGACGGTCCTGGGCCGCTACAAGGGCGCCGAGCTGCTCGGTCGCGCCTACACCCCGCCGTTCTCCTACTACGCCGGGCGCGAGAACGCCTTCCGCGTGGTGGCGGCCGACGACGCGGTCACGACCACGGACGGCACCGGTGTCGTGCACACCGCCGGTGCGTTCGGTGAGGTCGACAAGGAGGTCACCGACCGGGAGAACATCGAGGCGGTGATGCCGGTCGGCAAGGACGGCAGGTTCACCGCGCCGGTCAACGAGTACGCCGGGATGCTCGTCTTCGACGCCAACCTGCAGATCATGGACCACCTCAAGGCGGTCACCCGTGGCGAGGCCGGGGGATCGGTCTCGCCGGGCACGATCCTGCTGCGCCGCGAGTCCTACAACCACTCCTACCCGCACTGCTGGCGCTGCAGGCAGCCGCTGATCTACAAGGGTGTCTCGAGCTGGTTCGTCGAGGTCACCAAGATCAAGGACCGGATGCTCGAGCTCAACCAGCAGATCCGCTGGGTGCCCGAGCACATCCAGGACGGCCAGTTCGGCAAGTGGCTGGAGAACGCCCGCGACTGGTCGATCACCCGCAACCGCTTCTGGGGCTCGCCGGTGCCGGTGTGGAAGTCGGACGACCCGACCTACCCGCGCCTCGACGTCTACGGCTCGTTCGCCGAGCTGGAGCGTGACTTCGGCACCCTCCCGAAGGACGCCGAGGGCAACCCGGACCTGCACCGTCCCTACATCGACGACCTGGTCCGCCCCAACCCGGACGACCCGACCGGCAAGTCGATGATGCGCCGGGTCTCCGACGTACTCGACGTCTGGTTCGACTCGGGTTCGATGTCGTTCGCCCAGAACCATGTCCCTTTCGAGAACGAGGAGTGGTTCGAGCACCACTTCCCGGGCGACTTCATCGTGGAGTACATCGGCCAGACCCGCGGCTGGTTCTACACCCTGCACATCCTGGCGACCGCGCTCTTCGACCGCCCGGCGTTCTCGAGCTGCATCAGCCACGGCATCGTGCTGGGCTCGGACGGGCAGAAGATGTCCAAGTCGCTTCGCAACTACCCGGATGTCAACGAGGTCTTCGACCGCGACGGCGCCGACGCCATGCGCTGGTTCCTGATGTCCTCGCCGATCCTGCGCGGCGGCAACCTGGTCGTCACCGAGCAGGGCATCCGGGACTCCGTACGCCAGGTGATGATCCCGCTGTGGAACAGCTGGTACTTCTTCCAGCTCTACGCCAACGCGGCCGACCTGGAGACCACCGGCTCGACGGCGTCCACGGACCCGCTGGACCGCTACGTCCTGGCCAAGCTGCGCGACTACGTCGCCGAGATGACCACGGCCATGGACAGCTACTACGTCGCCGAGGCGTGCGAGGCGACGCAGCGATTCATCGACGTGCTCACGAACTGGTACATCCGGCGTAGCCGGGAGCGGTTCTGGAACGAGGACAAGGCCGCCTTCGACACCCTCTACACGGTGCTGGAGACGGTGACCCGCCTGGTCGCGCCGCTGCTGCCGCTGACCACCGAGGAGATCTGGCGTGGTCTGACCGGCGGCCGTTCGGTGCACCTGACCGACTACCCGGTCGTCTCCGATCTGCCCGCCGATGACGACCTGGTCGCCCGGATGGACGCGGTCCGTGCCGTCTGCTCCTCGACCTCTGCCCTGCGCAAGGCACGCAAGCTCCGCAACCGCCTGCCGCTCGGTGGCCTGACCGTGGTCGGCGCCGACATCGCGGGTTTTGAGGAGATCGTCGCCGACGAGGTCAACGTCAAGTCGGTCCGACTGCTCCCCGCCGACTCCGAGGAGGCCGGCACCTACGGCATCGAGCAGAAGCTCGCCGTCAACGCCCGCGCCGCCGGTCCGCGCCTGGGCAAGGACGTCCAGAAGGCCATCAAGGGCTCCAAGTCCGGTGACTGGTCGGTCTCCGAGTCCGGTGAGGTCGTTGCCGGTGGCCTGGCACTGGTCGAGGGTGAATACACCCTGGAGACCGTCGCCGGTGCCGCCTCCGACGACATCGCAGTCACCATGTTGCCCGCCGGCTTCATCGTCCTGGACACGGTCGTCACCCCCGAGCTCGCCGCCGAGGGCCTCGCCCGCGACCTGATCCGCGCGGTCCAGCAGGCCCGCAAGGACTCCGGCCTCAACGTCGAGGACCGCGTCACCCTCTCGGTGGCCGGCTCCTCGACGGTCCGCGAGGCCGCCACCACCCACGCCGACCTCATCGCCCGCGAGACCCTTGCCACGACGTACGACGTGGTCGACTCCCTCGAGGGCAACCCGGTCGACCTGGGCGATGGCGAGAAGGCAACCATCGCGGTCGCCAAGGCCTGAGGATCTGTGAACCCTAGGAGGGTGAGTCACGCCAGGCGTGACTCACCCTCCTAGGGTTCGTTCGCGTCGGAGTTGTCGTGCAGGCGCAGACGTCCGAAGCGTGCGATAACTGGTGCGTGGAGATCTCGGGGTCCGGTGCCGAGCAGAGACAGGCGTGGGACGAGGAGCACGCGCCGCGGCTGATGGAGGCGCAGCGACGCCAGCAGGACGGTGTGCTCAGCCATGCGCAGTTCGCGACCGGCGGTGTGACGCGCGCTGATCTGATCAGGATGCAGCGGCGCAAGGAGATCGTGCGAGTGCATCCGCGGGTGTACGTCGACCACACCGGTCCGCTCACCTGGCACCAGCGCGCCTGGGCCGCCGTGCTCTATGCCGGGTCCGCCTATGTGTGTGGTCCGAGTGTGGAGGCTCCACGGGTGGAGAAGCCGCTCCTGCCTGGGATGATCCCCGACCCTGTCCATGTCGCCATCGACCAGACCCGTCGTGTCATGCCCCAGCCCGGCATCGTGATCCACCGGCTCACTAACCTCGAGACCCACGCCTACGGAGGCGTCCCTCCTCGCTTGAGGCTCGAGGACAACGCGATGCTGATGGCGCATGAGGCCAGTTCGGAGATCGACGCAATCGCGAGTCTCGCTGACGTTGCCGGCCGGACCTATGTCACGCCCGGCTCACTTCGTGGAGCACTGAGTCGCTTCCCGTCCCTGCGTCGTCGGGCGTGGATCGCCAAGATCCTCGACGACCTCGAATCCGGCACGAACTCTGTGCTCGAGCACGGCTATCTCAGGAAGGTCGAGCGTGCCCATGGACTGCCGCAGGCCGAACGACAGACCGTGCGGGCGACTCCTGAGGGCAGCCAGTTTCGAGACGTGGAGTACGCGGCGTACGGACTCGTCGTGGAGCTCGACGGGGCGTTGGGGCATGACACGTGGCGCACTCAGGCTCGCGACGCGGACCGGGTGCTCGACGACCTCGCCGCAACGGGCACGGTCACCGCGCGGCTTCGCTGGCACCAGGTCTTCGACACGCCGTGCCGGACCGCACAGAGGATCGCGAGGGTCCTGGCGTCCCGCGGGTGGGCAGGCACTCCGGCGCCGTGTGGCGACGACTGCCTGGTCGTTCGGGAACCCCAGGAGACCGAGTCACGTGTGGCGTGATTGAGCCTCCTAGGGTTTCGTAGTAGCGACGGCACGGCGGGCAGGCGCCCCCTATCGTTGAGGGCGTGGAGGGTCCTACGCTCAAGGAGCTCGCGGTCCAGGCGCTGTCGTCGGTGGAGCACGGCTACGACCTGCTGGCGCCGAAGTTCGACGCGACGCCGTTCCGGACGCCGGACTGGATGCTCGCCGCCACGATCACGGCGCTGCGCGAGCACGGGCCGTTCGAGCGGGGCCTCGATGTGTGCACGGGCACGGGGGCGGGGCTGGAGCTGCTCGAGGAGGCGACCGCTGAGCCGCCGACCGGGGTTGACTTCAGTGCCGGGATGCTGGAGCAGGCTGGAGCCGCTCACCCCGGCGCCGACCTGGTGCGGGCGGATGCTCGAGCGTTGCCGTTCGAGGCTGCGTACGACCTGGTGGTGACCTTCGGGGCGTTGGGGCACTTCCTGCCGGAGGAGCGGCCGGCGCTCTTCGAGGGCATCCACCGGGCGCTGCGGCCGGGTGGGGTGTTCGCGCTGCCGGTCAGCCGGGCGCCGGGACCGACCCACCCGGCCTACTGGCTGCTCACCGGCTTCGACCTGGTGATGCGGGTGCGCAACGCGGTGTGGCGGCCGAAGTTCGTCATGTACTACCGCACCCACCCCAGGCCGGCGCTGTTCGCCGACCTGGCCGACGCCGGGTTCATCGTCGAGACGACGCCGATGCCCGGTGTCGGCGAGCTGATCATCGCTCGCCGATCACCGGGCTGACGTTCGCCGACACCTCAGGCGCGGCGCGGGTTCCGCTCGGCCAGCCGGGCGGCGATGACGGGAACGATCACGACCGCGGCGACGAGGTGGGAGATCACCAGCATGATGTTGGTGGCGTAGGAGTCGGTGACGGCGATCAGGCTCGGCACCAAGGAGAGCGCCGTCAGGGTCCAGGCGGTGCGCTTCCAGGTCGAGCGCGGACGCTTGGCGAAGCGGGCCAGGCACACGGCGGTGATGATGCCGATCAGGCCGAGCTCGGCGACGGCCCAGGCGAGCCCGGTCGCGGGGATCGCGGCGGGATCGACGCCGGTGCCCGGGAGTGCGACGTTGAACGGTACGCCGACCGCGCGGGCGAAGAACTCGTAGACGCCGGTGACCAGGGCGCCGGCAAGGACGGCGGCGACGCTGACGAACCAGACCGGCATCCGCGCAGCGAACTGGCCGCGGGAGGTGGTCGTGGCCTGGGTGTAGGTGCTGGTGCTGGTGCTCATGATGGTGCCTCTCGCTGGTGGTGGTGTGTCGCGGCTCGTACGGCCGCTTCTCACTCACTCCACGAACGGCTCGACACCGATCCGACAGCTCCCGCGAAAAAAGTTTCCGCACGACGAAGATCACACCCTCCAGGGCTTCCCATCCAAGGTAAGGCCGGTGAGCCTTTGTCGGCATGACCCGCAAACCTCGGATCGCGAAGCTGCTGAGCCCCCTGATCGGGCTGTTCGGCCTCCTGTTCATCGCCAGTGGCGCCGCCACCTACTACCTGGCGCACACCCAGCTGAAGGCGCAGGAGATCACCGTCGCCGACGATGCCTCCTTCCTCGCCGGAGACATCGTCGACGGCCCGTTCTCGGCCTACGTCCAGGCGGCCACCGTCGAGAAGCACGCCCTGGGGATCACCAAGGGCAAGACGTACGCCGAGCTCGACCAGGAGGACCCGATCCGCCCGGTCGCGGCGGAGTCCTCGTTCGTACGCGCCTCCCTGCTGACCGCGGTCACCGCCTTCGGTCTCTCGGCGCTGGTCGCAGGCCTCGGCGTCGTGCTGCTCTTCGTCGCCTTCGCTCTCGGGTCGCTGACCCGGGCCCTCGCACCGGCGAAGGAGAAGGCCACGGACGAGACCGACGGTCTCGAACCGGCCACCGCTTGACCCCCACCCACTCATCGACGGGCCCGGGAAGGCATCGCCTTCCAGGGCCCGTTCCTCCGTTCTCAGCCCAGGCGCCGGAACGCGCGGACGGAGAGCGGTACGAAGATCGCCAGCAGGACCGCCGGCCAGGCCAGGGCCAGGAGCGTCGCGTGGTCGGCGAGCACGCCGGAGGTGATCCCGGTCGGGTTGCCGAAGAGGTCGCGACAGGCCGTGGCGGTCGCCGAGACCGGGTTCCAGGCGGCGATGAAGCCGAGCCAGCCGGGCATGGTCTCGGGCGAGACGAACAGGCTCGAGCAGAACCCCAGCGGCCACACCAGCACCTGCACCATCGTCAGTGCACCCTCCATCCGCAGGGTCAGCCCGAGGAAGATGCCCAACCACAGCATCGCCAGGCGCAGCCAGAGCAGGAGCCCGACCGCGGCCGCCGCCTCGAGGAAGGTGCCTTCGATCCGCCACCCGATCAGCAGCCCGCCGAGCATCAGGACACCCAGCTGGACCGCTGAGTTGCCCAGGTCGGCGATGGCCCGCCCCAGCGGCACCGCGAGACCGCTCATCGGCAGGGACCGGAACCGGTTGGTGACGCCGCGCTTGGTGTCCTCGGTGACCACGGCCATGGTGCCGTCGATGCCGAACATCATCGTCAGCGCGAGCACTCCGGGCAGCAGATAGGGCAGGTACGACCCGCCGCCCGGCATCTCGATCGCGCCGCCGAACAGGTAGCCGAAGATCAGCAGCATCATGATCGCGAACAGGATCCCGAACACCGGGCCCCACGGCTCGCGCTGCCAGTGCTTGAGGTCGCGGAGCGTGATCACCCAGGTCTGTCGCAGGGTCGAGGTGAGGGCGGTCATCGGGCGGCTCCTTCGTGGTGGTGCTCGGTCTCGGGGGCGGTCAGGTGGAGGAACACCTCGTCCAGGGTCGGCCTGCGCAGCAGCACGTCGTCGACCGTGATGCCGGCGGAGTCGAGGCTGCGTACGACCTCGACGACCGCGGCACCGCCACCCGCCGCACCGGCCTCGACGGTGACCTCGAGCCGGTCGGGGTCGACGACGGCGGCGGAGCCGAGGACGCCGGCGATCCGGGCGAGGTCGTCGGGCCCGGTCGCGGTGATGATCACCCGGTCGCCGCCCAAGTCGCTCTTGAGCGCCGACGGCGTGCCCTCGGCGATCACCCGGCCCGCGCCGAGCACGGTGACCATGCCGGCCAGCTGGTCGGCCTCGTCCAGGTACTGCGTGGTCAGCAGCACCGTCGTCCCGTCGGCGACCACCTGCCGCACCATCTCCCACACCTCGTGGCGGCCGCGCGGGTCCAGCCCGGTGGTCGGCTCGTCGAGGAAGAGGATCCGCGGCCGGGTGACCAGGCCGGCGGCGATGTCGAGCCGGCGGCGCATCCCGCCGGAGTAGCCCGAGACCTTCCGGTCGCCGGCGTCGGTGAGGCCGAAGGCGTCGAGGAGGTCGCCGGCGCGGCGTACGGCATCGGCCTTCGAGAGGCCGTGCAGGCGGCCGAACATGACCAGGTTCTCGCGGCCGTGGAGGGCCTCGTCGAGCGCGGCGCTCTGCCCGACCAGGCCGATCGTGGAGCGGACCCGGGCGGGGTGGCGTACGACATCGTGGCCGCCGACGCGCACCTCGCCGGCGTCGGGCCGGGTCAGGGTCGCGAAGACGTTCACCGCGGTCGACTTGCCGGCACCGTTGGGCCCCAGCAGGGCGTGCACGGTGCCGGCGCCGACCTCGAGGTCCAGGCCGTCGAGCGCCTGGGTGTCGCGGTAGCGCTTGCGCACACCGCGGGCGGAGAGCGGACTCATCGCGCCACCTCGATCCGGAACACGCCGCAGCGGCCGGCGACCGCCTCGAACGCCTCTGGCGTCAGGTCCGTGACCACCCCGGCGTCGAGCATGATCTTGGCCCCGTCGGCCATCCGGTCGGGCCAGAGCCGGAGCACCGTCAGTGCCTCGTCCCCCTCCACCTCCACGAGGCGCACATCCTCCGTGCTCCTCCCGATCCGGAGGGTTGCGCGGCCGGAGGCGGCACGTACGTTGCGGGCCCAGTCGGCACCCGGGAAGCCTTCGAGCAGGTAGCGCCCGCCGTTCAGGTCCAGCACGGAGAGCGGGGTGCTGCGGGGCTTGCCGCTCGTGCGGCCCTGCACGGTGAGCACCGGCAGCTCCTTCATCCCGAGCCCGGTCTTCGACAGGGTCATGAAGACCTTGTTCATCGGCTTGAGCCAGCGCGGCGGCACCGGCTTCGCTGCCGCCGCGGAGAGCGGCGAGTTCGCATCGTTCGGCATCTACGTTCCTCCAATTCCGTACGCTGTACGAAGATCTCAACGGAGTGACTGTAGCATTTGTTCCGTACGACGTACGAAATTATTTCGGATGAGGTTACGATGGGCGACGTGCCGGACCAGCCAGACCAGTCGGACCCCTCCCTTCGCCTGCTGTGGCGCCATCGGGGCGGAGTGCGCGAGGAGCCGAGGTCGAAGCGGGGGCCGAAGCAGAAGGTGAGTGTCGACGAGATCGTGGATGCCGCGATCGACCTCGCCGACGCCGAGGGCCTGGCCGCCGTGACGATGCGCGCGATCGCCCAGCGCTTCGGTCTGGGGGCGATGACGCTCTACTCCTACGTGCCCAACCGGGACGCGCTGCTCGTGCTCATGGCCGACCAGGTGACCGGCCGCGCCGAGCTGCCGGAGCTGCCCGCGGACCCGCGCAAGCGCCTCGAGCTGGTCGCCAACCTCACCCACGACGAGCTCCGGGCCCATCCGTGGCTGCTCGAGGTGCAGGACGTACGCCCCTGGCTCGGGCCCAACATGAGCGACCGCTACGAGTGGCAGCTGCAGGCGGTCGACGGTCTCGGGCTCTCGGACCTGGAGATGGACCAGACCGTCGCCGTACTGATCGGTTTCGCGGGCAACATCGCGCGCAGCGAGCTCATGAAGCGCCGCGCCGAGCAGGTCACCAAGATGACCGAGGCGGAGTGGTGGGAGGCCAACTACGACACGCTGAGCGAGGTCATGGCGGGCAGCCACTATCCGCTGGCCAACCGGGTCGGCACCGCCGCCGGCGAGGCCTACCAGGCGGCCACCGACCCCGCGCGCGAGCTCGACTACGGCCTGGCCAGGATCATCGACGGCGTCCTCGCGCACGTGGGCCGCTAGCCGGAGCCGCGCGACCAGTTCTGCCGAGTCGGCTCGTTGTGACCGTCGAGCCCGCCGAGTCGGCTCGTTGTGACGAGCCGACTCGGTGTCGGTTTGGGTCAGAACGAGCCGACTCGGCGTCGGTTTGGGTCAGAACGAGCCGACTCGGCGTCGGTTTGGGTCAGAACGAGCCGACTCGGCGTCGGTTTCGGTGAGGACGAGCCGACTCGGCGAGATGGGAGACCAGGTCGGCGGAGTCGTCGCGGGCGCCGTCGATGTAGGTCGAGCGCCGGCGCCGCAGGACCGGGAGTCCGGTGACGTAGAGGCCGGGCAGGTCGGTGATGCCGCCGTCGTGACGGATCGCGCCCTTGTGGTCGAAGACGTCGGCGTCGAGGAAGCGGTGGTCGGGCTTGATACCGGTCGCCCAGACGATGGAGCCGATCTCGCCGGAGGTCAGCGAGAGCGACAGCAGCGGTTCGGGTATGCGGGTCGGCTCGAGCCGCTCGCCGGAGCCGCCGACGGCCTGGTCGATGCCGGCCAGCAGCCGGTTGGCCTTGAGGTCGGCGAGAGCCGCCATATTCGTCAGTGAGCCCGAGAAGAGCGCGGAACCGTCGCGCAGACCGGCGAGCTTGCCGACGATGCGGACCCCCGCGTCCTGCAGCGTGTTGAGGTCGAGCGTGGTGGTGCCGCCGACGAGCTGGAAGGAGGAGAGCCGCCGGGCGCGGGTGATGTCGTCGAGCTCGTCCCAACGCTCCTCGAGGATGCCGGCCTCCTCGATCCAGGCGAAGATGTCTCGCCCGCGGTAACGGCGCGGCACCCGGACGTGCTCACCGACGGCCAGGGTCACCGGCCGTCCGGAGGCCTGCAGCTCCGCCGCGATCTGTACGCCACTGGCGGCCGCCCCGACGACCAGTACGCCGCCGGGCGGGAGCTGCGAGGGGCGCCGGTAGTCGATGGCGTGCACCGAGGGCAGTCCGGGTGGGAGCTCGGCGGCGAGGGCGGGCAGGACGCCGCGTACGGATCCGGTGGCGAGCACGACCTGCTCCGCCGACCACGGACCGGTGGAGGTCTCGACCAGGAAGCCGCTCGGGCCGGGGGAGATGCGGTGGACCTCGACGTTGTCGTGCACCGGAGCCGCGATCAGGTCGGCATAGCCGGTGACCAGCGAGGCGACCTGGGCGGCGGTGAGGAACTCGTCGGCCTCGGCAGGGCCGAGCAGCGGGTCGGCGAGCCCGGGCAGCCGGTTCATCCAGCCCGGGGTCAGCAGGCGGAGCGAGTCCCAGCGCTGGGTGCGCCACGAGTGAGCGACCTGCCCGCGCTCGAGGACGACATGGTCGATCCCCTCGGCGCTGAGCCGGTGGCTCACTGCGAGGCCACTGTGCCCCGCCCCGATCACCGCAACGGTGGTGCGGCGAGACGGGACACCGTTGCTCATGAGACCGAGACGCTGACCGCGGTCGGGTTGGTGAGGATGTCGAAGACGGCCGAGCGCTTCTGCGACTGCGCGACCAGCGCCTCCACGTCCTCGGGGGAGGCGTCGGCGTCGATCGAGTAGTTCACGCGTACGCCGGTGAAGCCGTTGCGTACGTCCGCGTCGGCACCCAGGATGCCGCGGATGTCGTGGTCGCCCTCGATGGTCGCGGTGACGGAGTTGAGCTGGATGCCGCGCTGCTGGGCGACGGCGGCGACGCCCGCGGTCAAGCAGCCGCCGAGCGCGACCAGGACGGTCTCGACCGGCGTGGGGCCCTGGTTGTCGGCGGCGAACTGGGGCGGGTGGTCGCCGTCGGACTCGAAGGAGCGCTGGGTCTCCTGCTCCTCGCCGAGGCCGAAGAAGCCCTCGACCTTGCTCTTGGAGTGGGTGCCCTTGACCCAGGTGTTGGTGGCGCGCCAGGTGAACCTGGCGGCCTCCGGGGTCTCCTGCAGTGCGGCCCGCGCGCCGAGGAGGGCCTCGACGTTGACGCCGTTGTCGACGGTGGTTTCGGTCATCTGAGTCTCCTGAGGTAGGTGATGAACCAGTTATAGCCCAGTAACTTAGTCAACTAAATAGATCAGCGTTGTGTCTTGCGTGCCGAGATCACGCCGGTGTCGAACCCGGCCAGGTGCAGGCCGCCGTGGAACCGGGCGTGCTCGATCTTGAGGCAGCGGTTCTGGACGACCGTCGCTCCGGCCGCGCGTGCCGTGGCCGCCGCCTCGTCGTTGGTCAGCCCCAGCTGGAGCCAGACCGCCGGGGAGCCGAGCCCGACGACCTCCTCGACGACCGCGGGCAGGTCGCTGGCCCTGCGGAAGACGTCGACGATGTCGGGGGTCTCCGGGAGATCGCCCAACGAGGCGTGGACGGTGTGTCCGAGAACTTCGCGGCCCGCGGCGTTCGGGTTGATGAAGTAGAGCCGGTAGTCGGTGTCCTGGGTGAGGTAGGTGGCGACGTAGTAGCTCGACCGAGCGGTGTTGGGGGAGAAGCCGACGATCGCGATCGACCTCGCCGCCCGGAGCAGCCCTTGCCGCTCGCGTGCGGTCGGCTCGTGGGGAATCCGTGGAACGGCCATCAGATCTCCTTCGTCGCGGCGGTCAGCGCCTGGTCGAGGTCGTGGATGATGTCATCGGCGTCCTCGATGCCGACGCTGATCCGCACCAGGCCGGGGGAGACCCCGGCCTCGACCAGCCGCGACTCGCTGAGCTGGCGGTGGGTGGTGGACGCCGGGTGGATCACCAGGGTCTTGGCGTCGCCGATGTTGGCCAGATGGCTGGCGAGCTCGACGGACTCGATGAACCGCTCGCCGGCGGCGCGACCGCCCCGGACGTCGAAGGAGAAGACGCTGCCGGGCCCCTGGGGTAGATACTTCTGTGCCCGCGCATGGTGCGGGTGCGAGGGCAGCCCGGCCCAGCGGACGTGCTCGACCCGAGGGTCGGCGGCAAGCCATTCGGCCACCACCTGCGCGTTCTCCACGTGCCGCTGGACCCGCAGGGCCAGGGTCTCGACGCCGAGGGCGAGCTGCCACGCCGACTGAGGCGACAGGGTCGCGCCGACGTTGCGCAGGTGCTCGGCGCGGAGGCGGGTGAGGAAGGCGTACTCGCCGAAGTTGCCCCACCACGACAGGCCGCCGTAGTGCTCGACCGGCTCGTGGAAGAGCGGGAAGCGTTCGGGGGAGTAGGTGAAGCGGCCCGACTCGACGACGACCCCGCCGAGCGTGGTCCCGTGGCCGCCGAGGAACTTGGTCGCCGAGTGCACCACGATGTCGGCGCCCCACTCGATCGGCCGCGACAGGTACGGCGTCGGGATCGTCGAGTCGACCACGAACGGCACCCCGTGCGCGTGCGCGACGTCGGCCAGCCCCTCCAGGTCGGCGATGTCGCCGGACGGGTTGGCGACGGTCTCGGCGAAGACCAGCTTGGTCTCGGGGCGGATGGCGGCTGCGTACGCCTCGGGGTCGGAGGAGGACACGAAGGTGGTCGACACCCCGAAGCGGCGCAGGGTGACGTCGAGCTGGGTGACCGAGCCGCCGTAGAGCTGGGCCGAGGCGACGATGTGGTCGCCGGCGCCGGCGAGGGACGCGAAGGTGACGAACTCCGCGGAGAGGCCCGACGCGGTGGCGACCGCCCCGATCCCGCCCTCTAGCGAGGCGAGCCGTTCCTCGAACGCGGCCACGGTCGGGTTGCCGACGCGGGTGTAGATGTTGCCGTACTTCTGCAGCGCGAAGCGCGCCGCCGCATCGGCGGTGTCGTCGAAGACGAACGACGCCGTCTGGTAGATCGGCAGCGCCCGGGCACCTTGGGCGGCATCGGGGATGTTGCCGGCGTGGATCGCACGGGTGTTGAAGCCGTAGGCATGGTCTGTCATGAAGCTCCTAGGAAGGTTCGGACGAGGTCGAGATAGCCGGGCGGGTCGAGCAGGAACGAGTCGTGGCCCCAGGTCGAGGCGATCTCGTGCCGCTCGACGTCGACGCCGGCGCGGCGCAGCTCCTCCTCGATCAGGGCCGAGTGGGACGTGGCGAAGCGCCAGTCGGAGTCGAATGAGATGACCTGGAACCGGGTGTCCCTGATCGCCGCCGCGAAGCCCGGCACGGCGAACGGGTCGAAGTAGTCGAGGAGGCGGGAGAGGTAGAGGTAGGAGAGCGCGTCGAAGCGGTCGACGAACGAGCTCGCCTGGTGGTCGAGATAGCTCTCGATCTCGAAGTCGATACCGAACCCCGGCGCCGAACCGTCGCGCCGGGAACGGCCGAACTTCGCCTCCAGCCCCGGCTCGGAGACGTAGGTGACATGGCCGAGCATCCGCGCCACCGCGAGCCCGTTCGCGGGGACGACGCCGTGGTCCGGATAGCGCCCGCCGCGGAAGTCGGGGTCGCGCAGGATCGCCTGCCGGGCGACGTTCGAGAGCGCGATGTTCTGGGCGCTCAGCCGGGCGGAGGCGGCCACCAGGACCGCCCGCTCGATCTGGCCGGGCGCGTCGGCGGCCCACTGCAGGACCTGCATGCCGCCGAGCGATCCGCCGACGGCGGCGTAGAGCCTCTCGATGCCGAGGTGGACCAGCAGCCGGCGGTGGACGGTGACCAGGTCCGCGACGCCGATCTGAGGGAACGAGAGGCCCCAGGCGCGGCCGGTGGTCGGATCGGTCGATGACGGCCCGGTGGTGCCCCGGCAACCGCCGAGGAGGTTGGCGCAGACCACGAAGAACCGGTCCGTGTCGACCGGCCGCCCGGGCCCCACCATCGTCGGCCACCACGTCGCCGCCTCGGCGTCGCCGGTGAGGGCGTGGGCGACGAAGACGACGTTGTCCCGGGCGGGCGCCAGCTCGCCGTAGGTGGCGTAGGCGACGTCGACCGGTGCGATTGTGCCGCCGCCGGCGAGCGGCAACGGGCTGGGCTCGTCGAAGAGACGGGCACGGCGCACGGCGGTCATCGACACCCCTCTCTCCATTAAGTCGAGTTGCTAACTAGAGAATTTAGCGTGCGAGTCGAGGTCCCCGGGCGGAGTCTCATGAAGGGCTGGTTGACTAGCGCCTGTGACGACCAGTCCTGAGACTTCCGAGATCGACCTGACGACCGACGTGGTGACGCTGACCCGGCAGCTGATGGACATCAACTCGGTGAGCCTCGATGAGCTCGAGCTGGCCGACGCCGTGGAGAGAGCGCTGACTGCGTACGACCACCTCGTCGTCGAGCGGCGGGGCAACTCGATCGTGGCGCGCACCGACCTCGGTCTTCCCGAGCGCGTGGTCATCGCCGGCCACCTCGACACGGTGCCGGTCAACGGCAACTTCCCGAGCCGACTGGACGAGGCCACGGGCATCCTGCACGGCCTGGGCGCGTGCGACATGAAGTCCGGTGACGCGGTCATCCTCAAGCTCGCCGCCACCCTCCTGACGCCCAACCGCGACGTGACGTACGTCTTCTACGACGCCGAGGAGATCGAGGCCGTCCACAACGGCCTCGGCAAGCTCGCGGCCAGCGAGCCCGACCTCCTAGCCGGGGACTTCGCGATCCTGATGGAGCCCTCGAACGCCGGTGTCGAGGCAGGCTGCCAGGGCACCCTTCGGGTCGAGGTACGCACCACCGGCGAGCGCTCCCACAGCGCCCGCGCCTGGCGCGGTGTCAACGCCATCCACAAGGCCGGCGAGGTGCTGCGCCGCCTGGAGGCGTACGTCCCACGCAAGCCGGTCATCGACGGGCTGGAGTATCACGAGGGTCTGAACGCGGTCTTCGTCAAGGGCGGAGTGGCGGGCAACGTGATCCCCGACGAATGCGTCGTGACGGTCAACTACCGCTTCGCGCCGGACCGGAGCGAGGAGGAGGCGCTGGCGTTCGTGACCGACTTCTTCCAGGGCTACGACGTCACCCTGACCGACTCGGCCCCGGGTGCGCTCCCGGGCCTGGACCGTCCGGCCGCGAAGGACTTCGTCGCCGCCGTCGGTGGCGAGGTCGGACCCAAGTTCGGCTGGACCGATGTGGCGCGGTTCACGGTCCTCGGCATACCGGCGGTCAACTATGGTCCAGGTGACCCGATGTTCGCCCACAAGGCCGACGAGCACGTGCGGATCTCCGAGATCACCACCTGCGAGCAGGCCCTTCGTGATTGGTTGACCGCATGACCCGACGCAGCGGCTCCGGCCCACGCCCCACCAAGGGGCGCCCCGCCGGCAGCACCACCGACCAGCGACTGCTGGACAGCTCCGGCCACGGCGACTGGGTCCACACCGACCCGTGGCGGGTCATGAAGATCCAGGCCGAGTTCGTCGAGGGGTTCAACGACCTCTCCGAGATCGGCCCGGCGATCAGCGTCTTCGGATCGGCGCGCACGCCCAAGGACCACCCGACCTACGCCCAGGCCGAGGCGATCGGCCGGGGTCTGGCCGAGGCCGGTTTCGTGGTGATCACCGGCGGTGGTCCGGGCACGATGGAGGCGGCCAACAAGGGTGCTCTCGAGGCCGGTGGCGAGTCGATCGGCCTCGGCATCGAGCTGCCCTTCGAGGCCAGGCTCAACGACTACGTCAGCTTCGGGCTGAACTTCCGCTACTTCTTCGTGCGGAAGATGATGTTCGTGAAGTACTCCCAGGGCTACGTCGTCATGCCCGGCGGACTCGGCACCATGGACGAGCTCTTCGAGGCGATGACGCTCTCCCAGACCAAGAAGATCACCCAGTTCCCGATCGTGCTGATGGGCGTGGAGCACTGGCAGGGCCTGCTCGACTGGATGCGCGAGACCATGCTGGCCGACGGCCGGATCAAGCAGAGCGACCTGGACATGATCACCCTCACCGACGACGTGGACGAGGCGGTCGAGCTGATGTTGAAGGCGCGTGACTGAGGCGATGGGTTGGATCTTCGCGGCACTCATCGTGCTGGCTCTCGGAGGAGTCGCCCTCGTAGCCGCCGGGACGGGCGCGCCGATGGGAGAGGAGTACGGCGACCAGCCCGATGCTCTGGTGCCCCGCGACCGCGTCCTGGAGGCGGCAGACCTGCGTCACGTACGTTTCTCGGTGGCCATCCGTGGCTACCGGATGGACGAGGTGGACGCTCTGATCGCCCGCCTTGCCGAGGAGGCAGAATGGCGTGAGTCGACCGCGGCCGGCGATGCCGATGCCGAGGTCGGAGTCGGGGGACTCACATCACCAACGCCCGAGCCCGATTCGGGCTCGCCCGACGTCTAGGACAGAATCGCTGCCGTGAGCTTCGCCGCCGTACTCGTCTACGCCGTGACCGCCCTGGTCGCGGTGATCGTTGCGCTCACCTACCTCAAGCCCCATCTCCTGCAGCCGCGGGAGCCGGGTCTACCACCCAAGATCCACCTGTACGCCGGTGCCGCCGGCCTTCTGGTCTGGGTCCTCTTCCTCGTCTCGCCGTCCTCGTTCTTCCTCGGCGGTGACGTCCCGGGTGTGATCGGTCTCTTCGGGATCTGGCTCGCCGCGATCGCCGGCATCTACCTGCTGCTGCGTCGGCTCAAGGAGAACCGCGCCGGGGCTGCCGGCCACGACGACTACGGCTACGGCAACGACTACGACGACGGCTACGACGGCTACGACGAGGAGTACGCAGAGGACGGCTACGGCTACGACGAGAGCGGTTACGACGAGGCCGGCTACGACGACTATGCCGAGCCCGACGGGCGGGCGGGCTACGCGGACCCACGCCGACCGGCTCAGCAGCCTGTTCCTCAACCCATCGCCCCGGCCGTCGCTCAATCCGTCGCCCAACCCGTCGCCCAACCCGTCGCTCAGCAGGGACGCCCGGCGCCTCGCCGGCCCGAGCCCCGGCGAGCGGCATCGGGCGTCGACGAGACCGCCGTGATGGCGCCGGTCGACCGTGACCCCTCGCCTGCTCCGCCCCCTGCTCCGGCGCCTGCTCCGGCCCCGGCTCCGGCTCCTGCGCCGACGCGGGACGGGCAGATCGGTCGCCGCGTGGCCGGGCGGCAGACACCGCCCCCGCCGGCGCCGCAAACCCAGCCGTCGCCGCAGCCCTCCCCGCAGCGGTCTCCGCGGCGGGCGGCCGCACCGCAGCCGCCGGCTCCCCAGCAGCCCGTACGTCACCAGCCCGTGCCCCAGCCCCCGGCCCCGGAGGCTCCTGCCCGGCCGCGGCAGGACCGCCCGGCGCCCGCGCGACCCGCACCGGAGCGGCGAGCCCCGGAGCAGCCGATGCGCGAGCGTCCGGCTCCTCAGCGTCCGGACCCCCAGCGTCCGGCTCCTCAGCGTCCGGCACCGCGTCCCGCGCCCGAGCCCCAGCCGGGTCAGGGCGAGCCTGGCCGCGGCGGCCAGGACCCGTGGGGCCGCCGTCAGGAGCCGCCGCAGCGCCGCTCGCGTGGCTACGACGATCGCTACGACGACCGCCGCAACGACAGCCGCGACGAGTTCGCCGACCGTCGCTACCGGCGCGACAGCAGCTACTCCGACCAGCCGGGCCAGCAGCAGTCGAGCCCGCCGCGCGCGCCACGCCCGGCGCCCCGGCCCGACTCCCGACCGGCACCCCAGCCCGCGCCCACGCCTGCGCCGCAGGCGCCGGGCCGGCCGTCAGGCCGCCGTCCGGGGCAGCAGCCCGAGACGTACGACCCCTACTCCTTCGAGTCCTACGGCCCGCGGGACCGCGACCGGGAACGGGCCGAGCCCCCGGCCCAGACCCCGCCCACGCCCGAGGCCCAGCCACGTCGACGTCAGCGGGAGCAGGGCTACCCTTCGACGACCTCCGGACATCGCGACGAGCCTGCCTATGCGGGCTACGACCAGGCGTACGCGCAGGGCTACGACCACGACGATGCCTACGACCGCGGCTATGAGGAGCGCTACGACCAGCGCTACGACGAGCACTACGACGAGCGCTACGACGATGCCTATGACCGGTCCGTCGGAGGCGATCGTCGAGACCGCGGCGGAGCGTTCTACGAGTCCTCCGGTGCGGCTATCGTGGTGCACGTCACGCTGGTGATCCTGGCGATCTGGCTGACCTGGGCCTACGGAACATCGGTCATCTGACAGGTTCGAAGGCAGGTCAACCCGCCGAAACTCCCACCTTGCCGTCAGGTCTGCGGACCTGATGAGGGATAATGGACGTGCAATGCGCGCTCCGAGGCCATCCGGCAGGTGAGCGCCGACACGCGAGACACGGAAGAAGGTGCCGCATGGCGGCGATGAAGCCGCGGACGGGAGACGGTCCGCTGGAGGTCACCAAGGAAGGTCGGGGCATCGTGATGCGCGTCCCGCTCGAAGGTGGTGGCCGGTTGGTCGTCGAACTGAATGCCGAAGAGGCCGCCGCGCTCGGCGAAGAGATCAAAGGTCTTGGGCTGAACGCGTAGATGACCACAACGCTGCCGTCACCGGCTCTGCCGTCGCAGGTCGGGCCGCCCACCTTCATGCTCAACCCGCTCGGCCCGGAGAGCCTCGATGCCGAGATCATCGCGCTGCCGGTCATTCCGGGCGACGATGTGTTGACCATCGGTCCCGGGGCCGCCGACCTCGGCGACCAGCACGATCTGCTGGGTCATCTCGAGTTCGAAGGTGCCACCGGCAGTGCCGGTGAGGTGACGACGTACGCCGTCACCGGCTCCGGCACCCTGCGACAGATCCTCCTGATCGGTGTCGGCGCGCAGCGTCGAGACGACTTCCGCAGGGCGGGGGCCGCGCTGGCTCGCGCCGTGCGGGACCGGTCCGAGGTGGTCACGACCATTCCGGCGGTCGACCCGGAGGTCGGGTTGGAGCCGTTCGTGGCCGGCGCGACGCTGGGGTCCTTCCTCTTCCACTGGCGCTCCGAGGGCGCGCCGTGGAAACCGGTGGAGACGATCACCCTGGCCGATCTCGGCGACGACCAGGCGGCAGCGTTGGACCGGGCTCAGGCGATCGCGCGCGCCAGCTGGCGCGCGCGGTTCTTCTCCTCGGTCCCGAGCAACTTGAAGAACCCGGTCTGGCTGGCCGAGCAGGCCGAAGCGCTCGCGGCCGAGAAGGGCCTGCAGATCACGGTCTGGGACGAGGACGAGCTCGAGAAGGACGGCTTCGGAGGCATCGTCGCGGTCGGCCAGGGCTCGGTGACTCCGCCGAGGCTGATCCGGCTCGACTACAGCCCCCGCAAGGCCGGACGGCTGAGCTCGTCGAGGAAGACGCCGACGGTGGTGCTGGTCGGCAAGGGCATCACCTTCGACACCGGTGGGCTCAACATCAAGCCCAGCGACGGCATGCTCAACATGAAGCGGGACATGACCGGCGGCGCGGTGGTGCTCGCCGTGATGGCGGCGCTGGCCGAGATCGGCTGCCCGGTCAAGGTCATCGGACTCATCGCCGCGGCCGAGAACTCCATCTCGGGATCGGCGATGCGTCCCGGCGACGTGGTCACCCACTACGGTGGCCGCACCTCCGAGGTCACCAACACCGACGCGGAGGGCAGGCTCGTGCTGGCCGACGCGATGGCGTACGCCGTGGACAAGCTCAAGCCGGCCGCTTTGGTCGACATCGCCACCCTCACCGGTGCGATGCGGGTGGCGCTCGGGCAGACGATGGCCGGCTACTTCGCCGACGACGACGCGCTGGCCACGCGGCTGGCCGAGGCGTCGGAGGTCTCCGGCGAGACGCTGTGGCGGATGCCGTTGGTCGCCGACTACGAGGACAAGCTCTCCTCGAAGGTCGCCGACGCCGACAACGCCCCCGGTGGGCCCGGCGCCATCACCGCCGCGCTGTTCCTGCATCACTTCACCGGTGGCACCCCGTGGGCCCACATCGACGTCGCCTGCGGTGACGCGTACGCCGACGTCCACGAGCTCACTCCCGGCCCTACCGGTTTCGGTGCCCGGGTCCTCCTCAGCTGGCTGGCGAGCCCGGACCCGCTCGCCGCCGTCCCCTCCTGACGAGACGTCACGTACGTCGGCCGAGATGGCACTGCGGTGCCGCTTCGGCCGACGTGGGTGACGCTTCGGCCGACGTGGGTGACGCTTCGGCTATATCTTTCGGGCGAGCAGCAGGCCGTCGCCCACCGGGAGCAGCAGCGGGATCAGGCCATCGTTGTCGGCGACCTGCTGGTTGAGCTCGCGGATGGTCGCGGTCTCCTCGTCGCGTACGGACGGGTCAGCCACGCGGTCGTGCCACAGCGCGTTGTCGAAGGCGACGACGCCGCCGGGACGGAGCAGACGCAGCGCTTCCTTGAGGTAGGCGGAGTATTCGGTCTTGTCGCCGTCCACGAACACCAGGTCGTAGTGGTCGTCCGTGAGGCGGGGGAGTACGTCCAGGGCGGCGCCGGCGATGCACCGGGCCTGCCGCTGGCCGAAGCCGGCCTCGGTGAAGCTCTGCCGGGCCAGCCGCTGGTGCTCGGTCTCGATGTCGACGGTGGTCAGGACCCCGTCGGGTCGCATGCCGCGCAGCAGCCACAGACCTGAGACGCCGGTGCCGGTGCCGACCTCGACGACGTTCTTGGCGTCGAGCACTGCGGCGAGGAAGCGCAGCGTGGCACCGCCGCCCGGTCCGATCGGCGCGACTCCGACCTCCTCGGCCCGGGATCGGGCGGCTGCGAGGAGGTCGTCCTCCGCGACGAACTCGTCGGCGTAGGTCCAACTTGCGGTCGAAACAGGGCTGGTCACACCGTAAAACCTAACCTGTTTCGCGCAACGGTGCGGGAACGCCTGATCCACCTTGTGCGTTGGAAGAGCACGGGAAGAGGAAAAATAGGAGCCTCACAGGCAACTCTCAGCCCTTCCGGTCCCAGGCGATCTAACGTAGGAGATGTCAGCGATCAGCGAGACAGACGACAGGAGCACCATGACCGCGGAGCCCACGCAGACCCCGACCGTAGAGCCGGGTGTTCCGACGTGGGACGAGATCGTGGAGAAGCACTCCGACCGGGTCTACCGGCTCGCTTACCGTCTCACCGGCAACCGCCACGACGCGGAGGACCTCACCCAAGAGGTCTTCGTGCGCGTATTCCGCTCTCTCGACACCTACAGCCCCGGCACCTTCGAGGGCTGGCTGCACCGGATCACCACCAACCTCTTCCTCGACCAGGCCCGTCGTAAGCAGCGGATCCGCTTCGATGCCCTCTCCGACGAGCGCGCCTCGCGCTTGACGAGCAGCGGCCCGACGCCGGACGTGGCCTACACCGACCAGCGCTTCGACGACGACATCGAGCGCGCGCTGGCCACGCTGCCACCCGACTTCCGGGCCGCGGTCGTGCTCTGTGACGTGGAGGGGCTCTCCTATGAGGAGATCTCCGAGATCCTCGGTGCCAAGCTCGGCACCGTCCGCTCGCGAATCCACCGCGGCCGGGCGATGCTCCGTGACGCCCTCGCCCACCGCGCCCCGCGCGGCGGACGACTGCGCCACTCCGGGCCCAAGGTGTTGTGGGGCGGGGCTTCATGAGTCTTCTGGGCAACCACCTCGGCGCGCGCACCAGCGCCCTTCTCGACGGACAGCTCCCCGCAGTGGAGGAGGAGCGCGCCTGGGCGCACGTGCACCAGTGCTGCGCCTGCCGCCGCGCCGTGGAGCGTGAGGGCTGGCTCAAGCGACGCCTCGCCGGCCTCAGCGTCGATCCCGGAGTCACCGCGCCTGCCGACCTGAAGGGCTCGCTCCGCGGCGGCGCCCTGGCCGCCTCGGTGTGGCCGGCCGACGACCTCGACGAGGCCTACTCCGACCCCCGGTCGATGCGGCGTACGTTGGTGATGGTCGCCGCCGGTGGCGGTGCCGTCAGCGCCGCCGTCTTCGGCATGTTCACCTTCGCTGCCGCGCCGGCCGACGCGCCGGTCCCCAGGAATCTCCCGATCACCGCGGTCACCCAGGTACCGGGCACCCCGGGCGCTCCTGTCGTCGCCCACGTACGCCGCTGAGCGTCGCCCCGGCGACGCGACACGAGACCCGGGCTGCCGATTGTTGGGGCGAGTGGGAAGAATGGGTGTCGTGACGCAGGAACCACAAGACGACCAGTCTCGGCCGATCTCCCGTTGGGCACCACCGTCCGACGTGCCCCCGGCCGGGCAGCCGTCCCCTGATGACCTTGTCGACGACGAGCGGGACACGGCCGAGGTGCCGTTGCCGGGCATGCCCGCACCCGCCGCCGCGTCGGTTCCGGCAGCCGACACCGCTCCGCTGCCGCCCATGGTGCCGCCACCGCCGGGTGGATCGCTGCCAGGGTTCGACGCCCCGCCTGCGCCACCGCCCTCACCCCGGACCGACTCCTCGCCGCGACGCCGCGTCCCCGGCCCGATCTGGGCGCTCGCCGCTGCCGTCGCGTTCCTGCTCGGCGTGCTGGGAGGTTATGCGGGCGGCGTGCTCGAGGACCAGGACGACATGTCCAGCCTGGCCGGTGGTGGGCTCGACCCGGGCTCGATCGAGACCGACGCGCCCTTGGAGGGCGACGACGCCAGCATCGTGAAGGTGGCCGCGACGCTGCTGCCCTCGACGGTCCAGATCTTCGCCGAGTACCAGGGCGTCGAGGACGCCGCGACCGGCTCCGGCTTCGTCTTCGACCGGAACGGCCACGTGGTGACCAACAACCACGTGGTCGCCGACGCGGCCAAGGCCAAGGGCAGCATCGAGGTGGTCGACCACAAGGGTCGCCGCTACAAGGCCGACGTGGTCGGCCGCAGCGCCGTCTACGACCTGGCCGTCCTCGACGTTCCCGAGGTCAAGGAGCTCGAGCCGGCCTCGCTCGGTAGCACGTCCCGGCTGAGGATCGGTGAGGGCGTCGTCGCCATCGGGTCGCCGCTGGGGCTCAGCTCCACGGTGACCTCGGGCATCGTCAGTGCGCTCCAGCGCCCGGTGAGCACCGGGCAGACCGAGGACGACACCTCCTACATCAACGCCGTCCAGACCGACGCGGCGATCAACCCCGGCAACTCCGGTGGTCCGCTGGTCAATCTCGTCGGCCAGGTCATCGGGGTCAACTCGGCCATCGCGACCGCTGGTGGGGGAGAGGGCGGAGAGAGCGGCAGCATCGGCGTCGGCTTCGCGATCCCGATCGACCAGGTCAAGGTGACCGCCGCGCAGATCCTGAAGACCGGCAAGGCGACCTACCCGATCGTGGGGGCCTCCGTCGACGTGCAGGCCGCCGACCACAACGGAGCGCTGATCTCGGTGGTCGAAGCCGGCTCGCCGGCTGCCGCCGGTGGGCTCAAGGACGGCGACCGGGTCACCAAGGTGGGAGATGTCACCGTGACCGACGGGATCGGCATGATCGTCGCCATCCGTGCTCACCAGCCGGGGGAGACGATCGAGTTCACGGTGATGCGCAACGGCGCCCGTCACGAGCTCAAGATCAAGCTGGAGGCGCAGACCGAGAACCTCGCCTGACCGGCCAGAAAAGACGCGAAGAGCTGCTCGGCACCATGCCTGGCAGCTCTTCGCGTTGTTGTGGGGAAGGTTTAGTTGTGGGGGTTGAGGGTGCTTTGACTCAAGAAGCGTCCGGCGTGGCCGCGGGCGCGGGGGCCTCGGCCTCGACGAACGGGTGGTCGGCCACGAAGGCCTTGGTCTGCGAGTACATGTCATCGATGAACTTCTCGAGGACGCTGGACTCAACGCGCCACTGGCCGCGACCGCCGATCTTGATAGCGGGGAGCTCACCACGGCGGACAAGGGCATAGACCTGTGCGCTCGAGGTGTTGAGCACCTCGGCGACGTCGGCAAGAGTCAGGAAGCGGGGGGTACCAGACATAAGTATCAGTCTCCCAGACTCTGCAAGCGGCCGTAAACCATCGCGCCAACCTGTTAGTCCGCATTAGGTACTGTTGCGCTGCTTTGTGGATGCGTGGTGGGTGAACCGAGAAGCAGAGGCGCTATGCGGCGAACAGCAGATACAACCCACCGACAGTGAAGCCGACCATCGTGAGCAGAAGCGGGATCTGCCCGGTCACCAGGTGCTGGGGCGGAAGCACCTGGAGCGCGCGGATGTGTGCCGACCAGACTCCCAGCACGTGTCCGGTGATCACCGCGGCCACCTTGATGACGGCCAGCAGCGTGGCGTGGAAGGCGAAGAAGTAGGAGACCGGCATGTCCGCGGTTCCGAACCAGTCGCTTCCGTTTCCGAACGGATCCGAGGCGTTGCGCAGCGTTGCCAGCCCGCTCTCCCAGAAGTAGCTGAGGTAGTGGGCCACGACGTAGCCGACGATGATCGGCACCAGCGACGGCGCCAGCTCACCGGGCAGGGCCCGGCGCGGCACGTCGCCGACGCCGGTCAGCATCGTGCCGGCGCAGTAGAACCCGGCCACGAGCAGCGGGAACGCGATCAGTGCGACGTTGCTGATCAGGTAGGCGGTGTTGCCGGAGATCTCCGGGTTCTGCACGAACTGGAGCCATGGCGGCGACTCCCGGTAGGAGTCGTAGACGATGGTGCCGAAGAGGACCGAGACGACCGCGACCAGGCCCGGGGTCGGCCGCAGGGTGTCCAGGTTGCCGAGCGGGGTCCGCAGGACCAGGTTGCCGGCCGGCGTGCGTCCCCACACCGACAGGCGGGCGGTCAGCGACGAGTAGACCTCGAACGGGTCGCAGCGCTCCAGGAACTCCTCCCCGAAGAGCACACCGCCGAGGATCATCACGGCCAGGTAGACGGCCAGCCAGAGACGTACGGGGCCGAGGTAGTTGTTCTCCGGGTAGACCAGCTCGAGCCAGGCGAAGGCGAGCAGCGCGAACGCCGCCGGCCAGTAGCCGAGACGCTCGGGCAGGCGCAGCGGCGGATCGCCGGCACCGCGCAGCCACGTCAGTCCGGCCACGATCGTGCGGGCCGGGCTGATCGCCCTCCAGACCCGTCCGAAGAGGAGGGAGAACGGGACGAGGCCGACCCACAGCCAGACGTACGTCATCCCGAAGATGGGGTTGTTGGCGTTGTCGGAGCCGGCGAAGGCGACCAGCACGAAGTAGGCGAAGATCAGCAGCCCGACCACGCGCCACAGTGCGGTCCAGGCGGGGGAGTCGACGACACGCCCGAGACGCGGCAATGGCCAGCCGCGTGGGTTTCGTACGCCCACGACCTGGCCCTCGGCGGCGCGCTTGGTGGTCAGCACCAGCAGCCCGAAGGAGACGAGGAGGGCGAGGACCGCGCCCGCGATGACGTACTCGAGCGGTAGTGGGAGGTCCTGTCGACCACCCACCCCGTGGGTGAGGATCCCCGAGGAAAGGTTCACTGCACCTCGAGGGTGACGATGGTCTTGCCGAGAGTGTGTGACTCGACCTCGTACTGACCGGGGATCTCGAACGCGCCCAGGCTGATCCGTGTGGTGCCCACGCCGTAGGCGGCGGACTGCTCGGGGTCGGAGTGCACGTGGATCTCGCCGGCCGCGTCGGCGGTCACGTCGAGCTCGACAGCATGGCCGACGGGTACGTCGATCTGGGTCCCGTGCGGGTCGACCGAGTCACCGGAGAAGTTGATCTCGACGACCACCGGGTCGCTGTCGTTGCTGGGCTCGGTGGCGACGTTGTTTCCGCAGGCTGTCGCTATGGACGCGATCCCGCAGATTGCTGCCACGACCGCGATGATCCGGGCCGTGAGGCGCATTACTCCCCCGTTTCGTGGGCTAAGTTCAAGCTGGCTTCTGCCACAATCGCACATGAACCAAAGAGGGGGCTGAGAGGGCATGAGCGACAGGCTGAGGGCACGGGAAGTGGGCTTTCTGGACGGGGAGACGCTCTCCGTCCCGCATCAGGTGGCGAGCATCGAGCTCATCGAACCGAAGGCCGAGGGCTTCGACTACGGCGCCTTCCTCGAGCACGTCGAGGACCGGCTCGCCTTCGTGCCCCGCTACCGCCAACGGGTCCGGGTCGTGCCCGGCCGCATCGCCTACCCCGTCTGGGCCGACGACGACCGTTTCGACCTCACCTACCACGTACGCCGCTCCGCGCTGCCCCGCCCGGGCTCGATGGATCAGCTCCTCGACCTCGCCGGACGGATCGTCTCCCGGCCCCTGGACCGCTCCCGGCCGCTGTGGGAGCTGTACGTCATCGAGGGGCTGGCAGGCGACCGGGTCGCGCTCGTGACCAAGACCCATCAGGCGCTGGTGGACGGCGCCGAGACCGTCGACCTGGTCCAGCTGCTGCTCGACGACAAGCCCGAGGTCGGGCCGGTCGTGCCGGACCTGTGGAAACCGCCTGAGGCGCAGTCGAGCGCGCGCCTGGTCGCGGGCGCGGTCTTCGACGCGGTCACCTCGGTCAGCGGCCTGACCGGCACGGCGCGCAGCCTGGGCGGCTTCGCCCTGGGCCGGGTCACCGGTGTGGCCAGGGACGTCCAGAACGCGGGTGCCGGCATCGCCCGGGTGCTCACCCGCCGGGCTCCGGAGCGGCCGACGCCGCTCAACGGGACGCTGTCCCAGCAGCGGCTCGTGGTCACGCTCGAGGCCGACCTGGCCGACTTCCGCCGCATCCGGGACACCCACGGCGGCACCGTCAACGACGTCATCCTGGCTGCGGTCACCGGCGGTCTGCGCGCCTGGCTGATGACCCGGCAGCAGTCCCTGGCGGGCGTACGTCAGGTGCCGGCGCTGGTGCCGGTCTCGGTGATCGACGAGGAGCTCGACCCGACCCAGCTCGGCTCCGCGGTGGCGCCACACTTCGTGGTGCTCCCGGTCGCGGAGCCGTCGCCTGTGGTCCGGCTCCACCAGGTGTCCTACTCCTTCGAGCAGCACAACGCCAACGCCCGCACGGTCAGTGCGCAGCGGCTGGCCGGGATCAGCGGCTTCGCCCCGGCGACCTTCCACGTGGTCGGCTCGCGGGTGGCCGCCGAGAGCGAGCACGACTACCTGCTCTCGGTCTGCAACGTGCCCGGCCCGCAGGAGCCGCGCTATGCGGCCGGCTCCCGGCTGGTGGCCTCCTACCCGATCCACCCGCTGGCCGAGGGGCACACTCTCGCGATCGGGGTGACCTCCTACGACGGCCAGGTCTTCTTCGCGATCACCGCCGACCGCGACCTGGTGCCCGATGCGTCGCTGGTCGGGCAATGCATCAGCGAGGCCCTCGACGAGCTGCGTGACACCGTCTCGGGGCGGCGGTTCCGGGCGCCCCGAGGCCTGCGCGTGGTCAAGAACTCCGGCGAGTGAGGCAGAATCCCACCGTGACCCGCATCTACGTACCCGCCACGCTCGCGCTCCTCGCTGACTGGTACGCCAAGGGCGAGCTGCCCGGCACCGCCGACGGCTATGCCTCCCCCGACGACAGCGAAGAGGCCGAGTACGCCGCGCTGATGAGCGCCGCCGACGACTCGGCGGCGCTCCTGGCCGGCCCCGGACGGCGGGTCGTGATCGTCGTCGAGGCCCCTGCGGCGCTGGGCGACCAGGTGGTTCCGCTCAAGCTCGTCGCCGCGGTCCACGCCGACCTGGCTGATCGCCCGGCCGACGCGGACCCCGACGAGGACCTGGGTTGGTTCGCGACCCAGGAGATCCCCGACCTGATCGGCTAGCTCACTCCTCCTCGTTCCACCACGTCTCGGTGTCGACGCCCTGGTAGGGCGGGACCTTGACGGTACGGGCGCCGGCCTTGCCGCCGATGGTGACGGTGCGGTAGCTGACGTTGTTGGACCGGGTCCGCTCGTAGAGGTTGCCGTCGGGGTTGACGGTGACCTTGATCCGGTAGGTGCCGTTCTTGACCTTGCGCAGGTCGAATGCCTGGGTCTGGGACTGGTCGTAGGTGTCGCCCCAGCCCGTCGGCATGCTCTCCCGCAGCCAGAGCGCGGACTTGGCGCCACAGGCCGACTCCAGGCCGGTCTGACCCGGTCGCAGCGTCGCGCCCGGCACTGTCAGGTCCACAGGGTCGGTGGGCGCCAGGCACCAGGACTGCTTGCCGCTGGTCGAGACGACCTTGTCCTTGGCGTCGACCAGCTCGTACTTGGCGAAGTCGAGGAAGTGCCAGTGGTTGTGCTCGGGAGCCTCGTGGAACTCCATGGTGCCGGTCCTCTTGACCCCGACCTGCTCACCGTCGCGATAGAACATCTGGTAGGCGTCCATCACCGGTGCGGTGCCACGGCGGAAGCCCTCCACGATCATCGGTCCGGGGCCGGCGTTCCACTCGTTGGCGGCGAAGTTGAGGCGGTCGGTGCCACCCTCGTCGACCTCGGTCGAGATCTGCCACGCGGGCAGCGAGATGAGGTCGGGCAGGGTGTCCTTCTTGGGCTTGCCCGGCTTGATCTCGCCGCGGGCGCCGCCCAGCGGGAGCCGGCCGCGGCCGTTCTCGCCGCCTTCCAGCCTCTCTCGCGGCACCACGGTGCGGGCGCCTTGGTCGTGGGCTCCGTGGGCTCCGTCGGCCGCCATGGCGCCCATGCCGACGCCTTCCTCGCCTTCGCCTTCGCAGTTGCCGTCGGGGCACTGGTCGACGATGACCAGGTTCTGCTTGGCGGTGCGGTTGGACTTCGACAGCCCGAGGAAGTCGGCGACCGGCTTGTCGATGCTCATCGTCATGATGAGCTCGGTCTCGCCCTTGGTCTGGAAGCCGAGGTCGGAGACGGTCGGGACCGCCATGCCGCGCTCGATCCCGTACAGGATCCCCTTGGTGAACCAGTTGCCGCCGCAGAACTCGGGGTAGACCGGGCCGGTGGCGCCGTCGGTCTGCACCCGCTGCCGGTCGTAGCCGCCGGGGCAGAGCGGGCGCCTCTCGTCGAGGATCACCTTGCCGGACTTGTTCTTCAGGGTGACCCGCAGGCCGTTCTTGAAGCCTTTCATGCTGTCGACGATCGAGGCCGGCGCGGTCGTGGTGGTGCGCTTCTTGCCCCGGATGACGGTCTTGGTCAGCTTGACCGGCTTGTCGTAGGACGACTGGGTCGCGCGGAACTCGAAGGCCGCGTCATAGGCGGCCAGCCAGACCGACGGCTGGACGAACGCCTCCCCGCCCCAGGCCTCGACCTCGACGGTGTCCGAGGCGGCCACGAGCTTCAGTGCGCCCTTGCCGGTGCTGCCGCTCGCGGGACCGGAGTTCGCCGTCACCGTCGTCGTGACCACGAGCGCGGCTGCCACCAGCCCGATGCCGGCCGAGACCAGCTGCCGCGTGCGAGTACGAGGTTTGACCATCGAGATGCCCCCTAGTGAGTGGCCCGAATCCCTCCTGATCCGAGGCCCGAGTACCGGCAATTTATTGCCGGCCACATATGGGGACGGTTAACTTTTCGATCCGGTTGCATCGGACCGAGGAGAATTCATCGCGAGAGGTACGCCGCGCCGACCGCCTGCTCGAGGTCGAAGGCCTTGAGCATCAGCTCCTCGACGTACTCCTCGAGCTTGGCGCCGACCAGCGGCACGGGCACCTTGATGTTCAGTCGCACGCTCTCGGTGGTGCGTCCGTCGGACTCGGACAGCGAGATGTTGCCGCGCAGGGTGGCCAGGCCGCCGGGGACGGTGATGTCGACGACGGCGACCGTGTCGGAGGACCAGACCTCGCTCTGACGGACGGTGACATCGCCGGAGACGATGCGCTTCGCGAAGGAGGGTACGCCGACGGTCGACTGCACCCGGTCGATCCGGACCTCCCGCGGGGCACCGCCGATGGTCACCCGGCGACGGAGCGCTCCCTGGGCGTCGGCGACCCGCTCGCGGAAGCCCGGATCAGCGAGCATCGCGGACACCTCGCCCATGCGGGCGTCGTAGACGAGCTCGTACTGAAGGGTCGTCGTCATTGCCGAATCCTTTGGGGCTCTTCTGCGGGTTGGGACGGTGGATCAGGAGGCTCGGACAGCGAGCCAGCGGGTGCCTACCTCATGCTCCTTCTCGAGCGCCCTCTTGAAGATCGAGAGGATCAGATCCTCGAGCTTTCCGCTGATCAGGGGCACATTCACGGTAGCGGTCAGGGTGACCGTCTCGGTGGTCTTCGTGCCGTTCTCGGCCAGCCGCGCGATGCCGGAGAGCGAGCCCGGCTTGCCCGGCAGGGTGAGCTTGAGGTCGCCGGAGGTGAAGTCGGCCGACCAGATCTCGTCCTGGTGCACCTCGATGGTGTCGCCGACGAACTTCTTCGCGAACCCGGGCACCCCGGTGACCGCCTGGGCGTAGCGGATGCTCACCGTCGACCCGGTGATCGCAACGCTCTTGGACAGCGCGTGCTGGGCGTCGCAGACCTGCTCGCGGAACGCCGCGTCGGCGAGCATCCCGGAGACGGCTGCGATCGGCGCGTCGTAGGCGAGGTCGATCGACACGTTTTTGCTCATAACCACACATCATGACGCCTAGATCCGCCAGAGTCACCAGCGGAGCGACCGAGAGAACCGACACATTCTGTGAGTATGCTCTTTACCCCTGGGCCGGCAGGTGGTCGGTGAGCCTATGACTCACATCGGCGATTCCTTCGGATCCAGCCGCCTACTCGGTGTCGCCGCGGGATACCGTGACAGATGTGTCAACGGAGACGCATATCAAACCTGTCCAAGCTCTGCAGAACGTCCAGCAGTTCCGCCTGCCGAGCACCACCTACTTCCGCCATGTAGCCCCCGAGGAGCTCACCGGCCGCAGCGAGACCGACCTCGCGGGCGCGGTGGGATCGCACCTGGCACTGGCAGCGAACCGACCGCAGGGCACCGCCGCCGTGCGCATCCTCACCCCGACCACCGCCGCAGACGGTTGGTCCGCCGGAGGCCGCAGCGTCGTCGAGATCGTCGTCGACGACATGCCCTACCTCGTGGACTCGGTCAAGACCGAGCTCTACCGTCGTGGCCTCGACGTACATCTCGTCGTCCACCCCGTCATCGACGTCGCCCGTGACGTGACCGGTGCGCTCGAGGGGGTGAACGAAGGCGACATCCGCGAGTCCTGGATGCACATCGAGATCGACCGCCTCGCTCCCGACGCGGCCAAGGAGATCGTCTCGGGTCTCGAGGGAGTCCTCGAGGACGTACGCGAGGTCGTCGAGGACGAGCCGAGACTGCACCGCCGCCTGGCGGAGATCGCGGCCGGCCTGCGCTACACCCCGCCCAACAGCGTGCCGCGCGAGGAGGCCGCCGAGGCCGCCGAGCTGCTGGCCTGGCTGGCAGAGGACCACTTCCTGCTGACCGGCTACCGCGAGTATCGCCTCGACGGCGACTACCTGCGCGGTCGCTCCGGCACCGGCCTGGGCATCCTGCGTGCCGACCCGCCGCAGGCCGCCGACCACGGCAAGATGCCGCCCAAGGTCGCCGCCCACGCGCGCGACAAGGTCATGCTCGTCCTGGCCAAGGCCAACTCCCGCTCGACCGTCGGTGAGCCCGCCTACCTCGACCACGTCGGCATCAAGATCTTCAACGGCGCCGGCGAGGTGATCGGCGAGCACCGTTTCCTCGGCCTCTTCACCACGAAGGCGGCCCGGCAGTCGGTGACCCGGATCCCGGTCGTACGCGGCAAGGTCGCCGCGGTCCTCGACCACACCGGCTACGACGCCCGCAGCCACACCGGCAAGGCGATGCTCGACGCGATGGAGTCCTACCCGCGCGAGGAGCTCTTCCACGCCTCCACCGAGGAGCTGATGGACCTCGCCGAGGCCGCGCTGGGAGCCATCGAGCGTCGCATCCTGAGGGTGGCCGTCCGGCCCGACACGTACGGCCGCTACGTCTCGGTGCTCGTCTCGCTGCCGCGTGACCGCTACAACACGACGGTCCGCGAGCGGTTCTCGAAGGTGCTGCTCGACGTCCTCGGTGGCACCGACCTGGAGTTCACCGTACGCATCAGCGAGTCGACCACCGCCCGGGTGCACTTCGTGGTCCATGGCACCACCGAGTCGCTGGGGAAGGCCCTGGACACCCCGGGGCTGGTCGACAGCCTCGAGTCGCGGCTGCGCAAGGCCGCGCGGAGCTGGCGCGACGACCTCGTCAGCGCGGTCATCGCCCACGCCGGCGAGGACGGCGCGGCGCGGCTCTCGCACGTGCTCGACGCCTTCCCGGAGGCCTACAAGGAGGACTTCGACGCCGACACCGGCGCCGCCGACCTGACCCGGCTCGAGATGCTCTCGCACCAGGGCGAGGCGGTCGACTTCTCCTTCTACAAGGACCCGGAGAGTGCCGGCGGGTTCCGGATCAAGATCTACCGCACCGGCGGACCGCTCTCGCTGTCCCTGATGCTCCCGATCCTGTCCTCGTTCGGCTTCGAGGTCACCGACGAGCGGCCCTACGACATCGAGGGCGTCGGCACCTCGGGCTCGGAGGAGTGGTTCATCTACGACTTCGGCCTCGCCTACGCCGGCACCCCGGTCGGCGCGCCCACCCAGCTGGTCGCCGCCCTGCACCAGGCGTGGTCCGGTCGCAGCGAGATCGACGGGCTGAACGCGCTGGTGCTTGCCGGTCTCGACCACGGTCAGGTCTCCATGCTGCGTGCCTACGGCCGCTACCTGCGCCAGGCCGGCACCCCGAACTCGTTCTTCTCGATCGGCAACGCGCTGTGCACCAACCCGGGCATCGCCCGGCAGATCGTGGAGCTGTTCGAGACCCGTTTCGACCCCTCGCTCACCGCGCGTGACGAGGCCAAGCGGGCCGAGGCGATCATCGAGGCCCTCGACGACGTGGCGAGCCTGGACCAGGACCGGATCCTGCGCAGCTACGTCACCACGATCCAGGCGACGACGCGGACGAACTACTACCGCAATCGGGGCTATCTCGCCTTCAAGTTCGACCCGCAGCAGCTGCCCGACCTGCCGCTGCCGCGACCGGCGTACGAGATCTTCGTCTACTCGCCCGACGTCGAGGGCGTGCACCTGCGCTTCGACGCCGTGGCCCGTGGCGGGTTGCGATGGAGCGACCGGCGCGACGACTTCCGCACCGAGGTGCTGGGGCTGGCGAAGGCGCAGCAGGTCAAGAACACCGTGATCGTGCCGGGCGGCGCGAAGGGCGGCTTCGTCCCCAAGGGCGTGGCCGGTCCGGACGCCTACGTCACGTTCCTGCGTGGTCTCCTCGACGTCACCGACAACCGGGTGGACGGCGAGATCGTGCCGCCGGCCGACGTCGTGCGCCACGACGGTGACGACTCCTACCTCGTCGTCGCCGCCGACAAGGGCACCGCGACGTTCTCCGACCTGGCCAACTCGGTCGCGGCGGAGTACGACTTCTGGCTCGGCGACGCGTTCGCCTCCGGCGGCTCGGCGGGCTATGACCACAAGGCCATGGGCATCACCTCGCGTGGCGCCTGGGTCTCGGTGCAGCACCACTTCAAGCGACTCGGCATCGACCCGCAGACCGACGAGATCACCGCGGTCGGCGTCGGGGACATGTCCGGTGACGTCTTCGGCAACGGCATGCTGCGCTCGGACCGCATCCGGCTCGTGGCCGCCTTCGACCACCGGCACGTCTTCATCGACCCCACGCCCGACGCGACGGTGGGATTCCAGGAGCGCAAGCGGCTCTTCGAGATGCCCCGGTCGACCTGGGAGTCCTACGACGCCTCACTGATCTCGGCGGGCGGCGGCGTGTGGTCGCGGCAGCTGAAGTGGGTGCCGATCAGCCCCGAGGTGCGGCAGGCGCTCGGTCTGGCGACCGACGTCAAGCGGCTCACTCCCCAGGAGCTGATCAGCGCGATCCTGCGCGCCCCGGTCGACCTGCTGTGGAACGGCGGGATCGGGACGTACGTCAAGGCGTCCGGCGAGACCGACGCCGACGCCGGTGACCACGCCAACGACGGGGTCCGGGTGGACGCCGCCGAGCTGCGGGTGCGGGTCGTCGGTGAGGGCGGCAACCTGGGGATCACCCAGGCCGGCCGCGTCGAGTTCGCCCGCAAGGGTGGGCTGATCAACACCGACGCGATCGACAACTCCGCCGGTGTCGACACCTCCGACCACGAGGTCAACCTCAAGATCCTGCTGGAACGAGAGGTACGTGCGGGCTCGCTGACGCTGGCCGCGCGTGACGAGCTCCTCGAGGAGATGACCGACGAGGTCGCCGCGCTGGTGCTGGCCGACAACGAGGCCCACAACGTGACCCTGACCCGCGCGGTGGCCTCGGCCCCGCAGCTCCTGGAGGCTCACGAGGCTCAGATCGCGGAGTGGGTCACGGCCGGGCTGCTCGACCGCGACGTGGAGGGCCTGCCCTCCGCGACCGAGGTCGCGCGTCGCCTGGAGGCGGGGGAGGGGCTCACCGCCCCCGAGCTCGCCGTCGTGCTCGCCTGGACCAAGATCGAGCGCCGGCGCGAGCTGGTCGCCGAGGGAGTCCCCGACCCCGCCGCGGATCCCGAGATGACGAAGCGCCTGGTGGCGTACTTCCCGACCGCGATCCGCGAGCGGTTCCCCGAGGCCATCCTGGATCACCCGCTGCGGTGGGAGATCTGGGCGACGTCGGTGGTCAACGAGGAGGTCAACCTCGCATTCGGGACGCGCGACGCGCTGTCACGGTGAGCACCGTGCCGGCGAGCAGGAGCGAGATGCCGAGCGCGGCGAACACCCACGTCGGGCCGCCGGTATCGGGCAGCGAGCTCTGAGGTGAGATATCCGTCGGCGGTCCCGGGTTCGGGGCCGCCGGCGGATTCTCGTCTCCGCCCGGGGTCGGCACGTCGGTGGGTTCCGGCGCCGGAGTCGGATCGGGGGTTGGCGTCGGGTCCGGGGTCGGCGTCGGGGTCGGGTCCGGGGTCGGGCTCGGCGAGGCGACCTCGTCGATCCGGAAGTCCTGGCCGCCCTCGATCTCGCCGGCCGAGGTGATCGTGACCGTACGCGACGTCTCGCCCACGACCTGCGTTCCCTCGGGAGCTGTGACGGTGACGGTGTAGTCGCCCGGCGGGAGGCCTTCGACGAAGTAGCCGCCCGCCGCGTCGGTGGTGGCGTTGACCGGACCGTCGGGACCCTCGATGGTGACGGTGACACCGGCGACCGGGTCGCCGCTCGAGGCGTCGGTGACCCGCCCGCCGATCGCGCCGGGGCGGGTGAGGTCGAAGTCGACCCCGGTCACGTCGCCCGTGGCCACGGTCACGGGTCGCGTCGTGGCGCCCGTGTAGCCCTCAGGTGCGTCGATCTCGGCGGTGTAGTCGCCCGGCGGCACCCCGTCGAGCAGGTAGTTGCCGTCACCGTCGGTGACGGTCGTGATCGGGTCCCCGCCATCGGTGGGGATCAGGCGCACCTGGACGCCGCCGAGACCCTTGCCGCCGCCGGTCACGGTGCCGGAGACGCTGGCCAGCTGGTTCACCACGAAGTCCTGGTCGGTGACCGGGCTGTCGATGACGGTGATGTCGGTGCGGGTCGTGCCGTCGGGGCCCGGGGTGTAGCCGTCGGGGACCGTGAGGGTCACCGAGTAGCCCGTACCGACCGTGTTGTCGTCGAAGAGGTAGCTGCCGTCCGCCTCGGTCGTCGTGGTCGCGGTGGACCCGTCGGGCCGGGTGAGGGTCACGGTCGCGCCCGGCACCGGCGCACCCGCGTCGTCGCGTACGGTGCCGCTGATCACGTGCGGGATCACCTGGCGGACCTCGAAGTCGGCCCGCGAGGGGGGATCCTCGTCGTTGCCGCGGTTGCTGACGGCCGCCTCGGTCTGCCCGACCGTCACGCAGCCGTCGGGGTGGCTCAGCCGGACGGTGTAGCCGTCCTGGGTCGCGAACTCGCCGAAGGAGTAGCTGCCGTCGGGGGCCGGGCTCGTGGTCGCCAGCGTCTCGCCGGACGGCGAGACGAGGGTGAGTACCGAGCCCTCGACCGGGCACGATCCGGAGGTCGACACGTCGGCGACGGTGCCGCCGATCGGCCGCGCGCGGCTGACGAACCAGGTCTGGTAGACCGGGAAGCCGGCGCGACGGGTGAAGACGAAGGTCAGGCTGGTCAGCCGGATGTCGGGCTCGAACCAGCCGGTGGCGCCGTTGGTGTCGGTGGCGGTGGGGTTGCCGGTCAGCGTCGAGGTGGCCGGGTTCCAGGTGGGCTGGTCGGCGCCGCCGGCATAGTTGAACGAGCCCTGGAACCACGAGGAGATCTCCGCGGCCGGAACGTCTGCGCCGCTCTCGTCGGTCGCCTGGACCTGGACCTGGTCGGAGTCGATGTCGCCGAGCACGAACGCCCAGCCGGTGTCGGGCGTCGGGTTCTCGAAGGCGTACGTGGTGGTCGAGGCGCCGCTCGGGGTGTCGGCCTTCGGACGCAGGTTGATGTAGGCCGACCCTCGGCTCGAGCCGTACTTGGCACCCGGCGGCGTCGTGGCGTCGAGGAACGTGCTGGCGCCGCTGGGGAGGGCGACGTTGGCCCGCGAGTCGCTGGCCATCTGGGCCGCCGGGAAGCCCGCCGACCGCTGGGTCATCGTCGTGGAGTAGTCGTTCGACGTCCCGGAGACGGGCGCCCACTCGGACCACGAGTCGGTCATGGCGTGAGCCGGTCCGGGGGACAGCACCATGACGAACGCTCCGGCCAGGAGTGCCAACGCCAAGCAGGCCCTAGTCAACATGGGAGGGGATCCTTTGCTTCCGAGCAGCAAACATTGCGTTGGGGGACTCAGGAAGACTATCCGAGCAACATCCCGCTTTTGTGCTCTGAATCGCTGGTGTGGTGAGGGTTGTCCTCGTTCGCGTGGTGGTGCTGCCAGCTCGCGGGACGCGGGATCGACCGGACCGACCGAGCGAGGGTCGGGATCAGGGCCGCTGCGGCGGTCATCGCCGTCACCACCAGCACGGCGGTGGCGCCATCGGTGACGGCGAGCAGTGCCCCGGCCAGGGCGGGCGCGAGCGGGATCGAGAGCATCGCCACGAACTGCGCGGCCGCCTGGACCCGGCCGATCAGCTCCTGCGGCGTGGTCGCCATCCGGTAGGCGGCGATCCCGGCGTTGCCCGCCGGGTTCAGGAAGAGCCCCACCGACGCGGCCAGGGCCATGACCGCGGGATGCGTCCAGAAGGCCAGCGGGATCGAGAGCGGCACGAAGCTCCAGGCGACGAGGATCGTCAGCCGGCCGGTCGGCAGGCGGTCGATCAGCCAGGGCGCGGCGATGGCCCCGAGGATGCCGCAGCCGCCGATCGCCGCCTCCGCCAGCCCGATCTGCCACGCCGGGAACCCGGCCTCGACCAGCCGCAACAGGGCGAGGAAGAAGAGGGCGTTGATGGCCAGGTTGGCGGCGGGACTGAAGAAGAGCAGCGTACGCAGGAACGGCTGTCGCCAGCTGTAGCTCAGCCCCGCGAGCAGGTCGGCCAGCGGCTTGCCCCGAGAGCCCTGCTCGTCGATCGCGGGCGCCGAGAGGTCGGCGCGGACCCGGGCGAGCAGCAGCCAGCCGGCGGCGTACGCGATCGCGTTCCCGGCGAACGGTGCCCATCGGGAGAACCCGAGGAGTACGCCGCCCAGCGGCCCGCCGAGCAGGCCCGCGATGTGCTGACGCGCCTGCTGCTGGGAGAGCGCCGTGGGTAGGTCCTCGGCTCTGACCACCGATCTGATCGCCGAGTTCTCGGCGGGGACGAAGAGCCCGTTGAGCACTCCGGTGAGCAGGGCGACAAGGAGCAGGTGGGGGAGGGTGAGCGACCCGAGCAGCCCGGCGAGCGCGAGCGAGGCGTACAGCACCGCTCCTGACCCGTGGGCGAGCCGCATGATCCGCAGCCGGTTGCGCCGGTCGGCGATCACCCCGGCGGGCAGCAGCATGCCGACCATGCCGACGAGATGGGCGGCCTCCGCCGTGGCCGCCCAGAACGCCGATCCGGTCATCGCGTAGGCGACCAGGGGCATCGCGAAGAGGCTCACCCGGGTCCCGAGCTCGGCGACGGTGGCGCCGATCCAGAGAGCGGTGAAGTCGTGGTTGCGGGCGAGCTCACGGTAGGAGGGCATACCCGCACCGTAGAGTGCGCAACATATATTGCGCAATAGTTCTTGCGCACTAAGTCGTGCGGGATTCGGCTAGGGTGGGGTCATGGCCACGTACGACGATCCGCGGATCCTGCGGGCGATCGCCCATCCGACGCGCAACCGCGTGCTGCACGAGCTGTCGGCAGCCGGCTCCCTGCGGGCCGCGGACATCGCGAAGCGCACGGGCATCCCCGCCAACCAGGCGAGCTTCCACCTGCGACAGCTGGCCAAGTACGGCTTGGTCGAGGTCGCCCCGGATGCGGGCCGCGACAAGCGCGACCGCGTCTGGAAGCTCGTCGACGACGACATCACCCTCAATCCCAGGGAGATCGTCGAACAGCCCGGTGGCGAGGCCGCCTACACGGTGTTCCAGCGCAGCTCCGTCGCCTGGGGCCATCACCTGGTCGACCAGGCGTTTCAGCTTCCCGGGGAGGGCGAGGATCCAGCCAAGCGGATCGTCTCCGAGACGTCACTGCGGCTGACCAAGGACGATGCCGACCAGCTGCGGCGAGACCTGAACGAGGTCGTCGCCCGCTACCGAGACGCCGGACGTCGGTCCGACGACGACCTGGATCTCTACTCCGTCTACCAGCTCATCCAGCCGATGCCGGACCTGGCCGGCGAGCATGATCCGGTCTGATGTGGGTTACGTCTCAACACCCTCGGCCCGCAGGCTCCCTACTCGCGAGTCACCCGCGCGTTGGTTTACCGTCCAAATCGCGCCCAGCCCAGGACGCCAGTAGGGAGATAGACGAACGATGAGCACGAGCCAGATCGCCGAGAAGCGCGAGGTGCGCGAAGCCAACCGAGTCGAGGGGCACAACGCCAGGTCATGGCTGCTGGTCTCCGCGATGCGTACCGAGATCTTCGACGACGCCCAGCTGAGCCGAGCCGACCAGATCATCCTCGACATGGAGGACGCGATCGACACCTCGCTCAAGTCGCAGGCGCGCGAGAACGTGACCAGCTGGCTCAAGGGCGGCGGCCGGGCGTGGGTACGCATCAACGACTGGACCACCGAGGACTGGAGCGAGGACCTCGCGGCGCTGGCCGGGATCGAGACGCTCGCCGGGGTGATGCTCGCGAAGACCGAGTCGCCCGACCAGGTGACCGACACCTTCCAGCGGCTCGGCGGCTCGACCCCGGTGATCCCGCTGCTCGAGTCGGCGCTCGGGATCGAGGACGCCGCGACGATCGCGCGCGCCCGGGGCGCCTACCGGCTCGCCTTCGGCTCCGGTGACTACCGCCGCGACACGGGTGCGGAGAACGACCCGCTCGCCATGGCCTACCCGCGGACCAAGCTCGTCCTCGGCTCGCGGATCGGCAACCTGCCCGGCCCCATCGACGGCCCGACGGTCGGCAGCAGCCACCCGCTGCTCCGCGAGCAGGGCGCCGACGGCGTCTCGATGGGCATGACCGGCAAGCTCTGCCTCGACCTCGAGCAGCCCGCGGTGATCAACGAGTCGTTCAGCCCGTCCCCGTCGGACGTGACCTGGGCCTACGACTTCCTGCACAAGTTCGAGGAGGGCGGCCGCGTGATCCGCGACGGCAGCGACAAGCCGCGCCTGGCTCGTGCCGAGACGATCAAGCGTCGTGCCGAGCTGTTCAAGATCAAGCCGGACACATACGGCGACCCGGTCTCGGGGCCCAGCGTCTACTGACGACGCCGACCCGGCGTGTGATTGGACGCACGCGCCGGGTCCCCACGTACTCGGCTAGCGTTGAGGCCGTGGATCTGCAGCAGCGCATCAATGACCGGGCCGGTGAGATTCTGCTTTTCGCCGTCACCCCGCCGAGAGTGACGACGGCGCCCGAGCGGGTGCAGCAGATCGCGGAGATCACGCTCGAGCGGATCCGGCCCCTCGATGTCGACGGGCTGATCCTCTACGACATCGACGACGAGTCCGACCGCAACCCCGAGGAGCGGCCGTTCCCGTTCGTACGCACCCTCGACCCCGCCGACTTCCTCGAGCGCAACCTCGCCGGTCTCGACGTGCCGGCCGTCGTCTACCGGGCCACCGGCAAGTACGACGAGCCGACGCTGCGCGACTGGGTCAAGACCCAGGACCCGGCCAAGGCGCTCTCGGTCTTCGTCGGTGCCTCCTCGGGTGAGAAGCGCGTCGCCACCAGCCTGCGCCGCGCCCAGGAGATCCGGAACCAGACCAACCCCGAGCTGCTCCTAGGCGCTGTCGCGATCCCCGAGCGCCACACGGCCAAAGGCGACGAGCACCTGCGGCTGATCGCCAAGCAGGAGGCCGGCTGCTCCTACTTCGTCACCCAGGTCGTCTACGACGTCAACGCCGCCAAGAACCTCGTCTCCGACTACCGCTACGAGTGCGAGACCCGCGGCCTGGCGCCGGTCCCGATCGTGTTCACCTTCTCCGTGTGCGGCTCGATGAAGACCCTCGAGTTCCTCCGCTGGCTCGGCGTCGACGTACCGCGCTGGATCGAGAACGAGCTGCGCCACGCCACCGACACCCTCGACGCCTCGCTCGAGCAGGCCGAGGCGACGGCCATCGAGCTGATGTCCTTCTGCCGCCAGCTCGGGGTGCCGTTCGGCATCAACATCGAGTCGGTCTCGATCCGCAAGGTCGAGATCGAGGCGTCCGTACGTCTCGCCGAGCGGCTCCGGGGGAAGCTCGCGCGCTGAGGTCGGCGTGTTCCTCCATCAAGGTATGCAGACGAAGGAACACATCCCGTGCGGAACTCCGCGAGGGATGTGTTCCTTGACCTGCATACCTTGACGAAGGGACCGCTACAGCCCCGTACGCATCCCCCACAGCTCCGGGAACAGGATGATGTCGAGCTGCTTGCGCAGGTAGGAGACACCGCTGGTCCCGCCGGTGCCGACCTTGAACCCGATGATCCGCTCGACGGTGGTCACGTGCCGGAACCGCCAGACCCGGAAGGCGGTCTCCAGGTCGGTGAGCTCCTCGCCGAGCTCGTAGAGGTCCCAGTGCTTCTCCGGGTCGCGGTAGACCTCGCCCCAGGCCGCCTCGACGGCGTCGGAGGCGGCGTACTCGTGCTTCCAGTCCCTGTCGAGATGGTCGGCCGGGATGTCGAAGCCGCGCCGGGCCAGCAGTCGTAGCGACTCGTCGTAGAGCGAGGGCCGACCGTACGCCGCCAGCACGTCCTGCTCGTGCGGCCGTCCCTCGTGCACGCGGAGCGTGTAGGCGGCCTTGTTGCCGAGCGCGAACTCGATGCAGCGGTACTGCCACGACTGGAAGCCCGAGCCGGTGGCCAGGTAGGGGCGGAACTTGTCGTACTCGGTCGGGGTCAGCGTCGAGAGGACGTCCCAGGCGTGCACGAGCTGCTCCATGATCCTTGAGACCCGGGCCAGCCCCTTGAACGCCGGGCGTACCGCGTCCTCGGCGAGGAGTCGCTGCGCCTCGGTCAGCTCGTGCAGCGCGAGCTTCATCCACAGCTCCATCGCCTGGTGCTGCACGATGAAGAGCATCTCGTTGTGGTCGCCCGAGAGCGGGTGCTGCGCGCCGAGCACCTCCGGCAGGTGGAGGTAGTCGGAGTAGTCCATCGGAAGGTCCTGCGTGCTGCTCATGTGACTGCTCCTCGGGTCCAGAAGCGCTCGTCGCGCCATTCGTCGTTGTCCATCACCGAGACCAGGTGGTCGACGGCATCCCAGACGTCGACGTAGCGGGTGTAGAGCGGGGTGACGCCGAAGCGCAGGATGTCGGGCTGTGTTGAATCCTTGGGCCCGGCTCGGAAGTCGCCGACCACTCCGCGCTCGATGAGCGCCTGCACGATCGCGTACGCACCTTCGCCGATGCTCAGCGAGAGCTGGCTGCCGCGCTGCGCGTCGTCCAGCGGGGACTCGATCGTGAAGCCGGGAAGCCGAGAGGCGACGAGGTCGGCGAAGAGCCGGGTCAGAGCCAGCGACTTCTCCCGGAGCGCCTCGAGACCGCCGTACGCCTCGGCGGCCAGCAGCGTGTCGACCCCGCACTCCAGGGCGGAGATGCCGATGACGGCGGGGGTGCCGGACAGGTAGCGCGAGACCCCCTCCGCGGGCCGGTAGCCCGGCGACATCTCGAAGGGTGCCGCGTGGCCCATCCAGCCCGACAGCGGCTGCTCGAAGCGGTCGACGTGGCGGGGGTTGACCCACAGGAAGGCGGGCGAGCCGGGGCCGCCGTTGAGGAACTTGTAGCCGCAGCCGATCGCGAAGTCGGCATCGGCGCCACGGAGGTCGACCGGCACCGCGCCGGCCGAGTGGCACAGGTCCCAGACCGCGAGCACACCGTGCTCGTGGGCGGCTGCTGTCACCGAGGCCATCGAGTGCAGGTAGCCGGTGCGGTAGTTGACCTCGGTCAGCATCAGCACCGCGGTCCGGTCGAGCAGCCCCTCGATCTCGTCGGGCGAGTCGACCAGCACCAGCTCGTAGCCACGCTCGCGGCACAGCGAGGAGGCGATGTAGAGGTCGGTCGGGAAGTTGCTGCGCTCGCTGACCACGACCCGGCGCTCGGGTGAGTCGACGGCCGCGATCGAGAGCGCCGAGGCGAGCACCTTGTAGACGTTGAGGGAGGTCGAGTCGGCGACCACGACCTCGCCGTCACCTGCGCCGACGAGCCGGGCGATCTTGTCGCCGACGCGCTGGGGGAGGGTGATCCAGGAGGCGGTGTTCCAGGACTCGATCAGCCCCTGACCCCACTCCTGGGTGACCACCTCGGCCACCCGTCCGGCGGTGGCGCGGGGGAGCGCGCCGAGCGAGTTGCCGTCGAGGTAGATCGTCTTCTCGGGCAGGTCGAAGAGGTCCCGCAGCGGAGCGAGCGGGTCGGCCTGATCGAGTGCGACAGCGTCGTCGCGGTTCATTCGGCACCTTCCTGGGTGGTGATCGCCCTGAGCACGGCCCGCACGGGCGCGGCGTCGGCGGTGGTGAGCTTGAGGGGGAGCGCGATCAGCTCGTAGTCGCCCGCGGGCACTTCGTCGAGCAGCAGGTTCTCCAGGATGCGTACGTCATGACGATGGGTCGCGAAGTGGGCTGGCAGATCCTTGGAGGAGGACGGATCCAGGCTGGCCGCGTCGGTGCCGACCAGCCGCACCCCGTGGGCGGCGAGCAGGTCGATCAGCGCGGGGTCCAGCGCACAGAACGAGTCGTCCCAGGTCGTCGGCTGGGAGGCGTACGTCCGGAACAGCACGCGCGACGGAAGGTCGGTGAGGTCGATGTCGCCGATGTCGTCGACGGTGACCAGCGGACGCACCCCCGACACGTCGACCACACGGCACGGACCGAGGAACGGCTCCAGCGGCATCTCCCCGGCCGACGTGCCGCCGTCGGTGAAGTGCAGCGGGGCGTCCGCGTGTGCGCCGACATGCGCCGAGACCGAGATCTCGGCGACGTTGACCGGGCACCCGGGGCCGATCCGGAACGTCCAGTCGACCTCGGTCGCGTGGTCGCCGGGAAAGACCGGCGAGTCGACGTGAACGGGTGGTGAGATGTCCCACAGTTGCGCCATGTTCCGCAGCCTAGACGACCCGATTTTCCGTCGACTCGGCGAGTCGTGACCGATCATCCCGCCGAGTCGGCGCATCGTGACCGATCATCCCGCCGAGTCGGCTCGTCATGACGAGCCGACTCGGCGCGGGAGTTGGTGAGGACGAGCCGACTCGGCGCTTCAGGCGGTGAAGAACTCCGCCGCCACCGGGGCCAACGCCGACGCCTTGACCATGTGGTCCTGCCCGTCGAGGACGACGTAGCGGCCCTCGGGAACGGCCTTGGCGATGGCCTGCTGGGCATTGGTCATGTAGGTCGGGCTCTTGCTGCCCGCCACCGACAGCACGGGCACCGACACGTTCTTGAAGTAGCCGCCCGGCAGGGGCAGACCCTGCTGGAACGGCACGCACATGCCCAGGTCGTAGACGAGCGTGTGGGCGATCGGGGTGAGCTTCTTGAAAGCCGGGGTGAGACGCATGATCTTGACCGCGACCAGCGGCATGCCGACCACGCGCATGAACCGCTCGACCGCGGCGGCCCGCTTGCCCTTCTCCACCAGGGCCTCGACCTGCTGCGCCAGGTCGGCGTCGTTGGGGCGGTGGGTGTCGTCGAGGATGAGCGGCGCCTCGTAGGCGACGATCTTGTCGATCGGCAGCCCGGCCCGCGCGGCCTCCAGAGCGAGGAACGCGCCGGAGCTCAGGCCCAGCAGTTGGGCGTGCCCGCCGGCCGCCTCGATCACCGCGCCCAGGTCGGCGACCTCCTGCTCGACCGCCTCCATGGTGCCCGCGGCCGCCGGCTTGGCGATGTTGCTGTCGCCGCGGCCGCGACGGTCGTAGCGGTAGACGGTGAACCGGTCCGAGAACGCGTCGGCCAGCTCCTTCGACGGCCCGAAGCCGCGGTAGCACATGGCCCCGTCGACCAGGACGAGCGCCGGGCCGGTGCCGACGACGTCGTAGGCGATCGTGGTGCCGTCGGCGGAGGTGGTGGTTGTGGTCATGGTTCACTCCTCGAAAGATCCGGTTGATACTTACCCGTCGGACGAGACCTCGTCGCTTCGACACGCGGCCGCACGTCTCTCGAGAAGCTCCTGTTCCCCGACGTTGGTGGTCAACGAGGCCGCCTCGTCGAACGCCGCCGCGGCCTCGAGGTGCCGCCCGGCGCGGTGCAGCAGGTCACCACGTACGCCGGCAGGCAGATGCGACCCAGGAAGGGCTCCCTCGGGGAGTGCCGCCAGGATGGCCAGCCCGGCCTCGGGACCGAAGGCACGCCCGTGCGCCACCGCCCGGTTGACCTCGATGACGGGACCCGGGACGCCGGTCGCGAGCATGTCGTAGAGGCGCGCGATCTCGGCCCAGTCGGTCTCCTCGGCCCGCCGGGCGCGGCCGTGGCACGCGGCGATCATCGCCTGCACCAGATAGCTCCCGCCGGGGGTGCCGGCGGAGGCGAGCGCTGTCGCCCGGTCGACCGCGGCCAGGCCGCGCCGCAGCAGCAGTTGGTCCCAGCGGGTCCGGTCCTGGTCCTCGAGCAGCACCGGGTGACCCTCGGCGTCGGCCCGTGCCGCGAGCCGCGACCCCTGGATCTCCAGCAGCCCCTGCAGCGCCTGCGCGTCGGGATCGCCCGGGGCGTGCGCGGCCAGCATGCGGGCCAGCCGCATCCCCTCCAGGCACAGCTCGGGCCGGGTCCACGACGGTCCCGACGTCGCCGCGTAGCCCTCGTTGAAGACCAGGTAGATCGTCTGCATCACATCGCGCAGACGAGCCGCCCGCTCCGCACCCACCGGCAGCTCGAACGAGGCCCCGACCTCCGCCAGGGTGCGCTTCGCCCGTGAGATCCGCTGGCCGACGGCCGACTCCTTGGCGAAGTAGGCCCGGGCGATCTCGGCGGTCGTCAGACCGCCCACCAGCCGCAGCGTCAGCACGGTGCGGGAGTCGGGAGCCAGCACCGGATGGCAGGAGAGGAACATCAGCCGCAGCACATCGTCCTCGATGTGATCGACCGCGGCAGCCAGGTCAGGCATCTCACCCTCCTCCAGTTCGTGGCCCAGCAGGGCGACCTTGCGGCGCAGCACGTCGTCACGGCGGAACCCGTCGATCGCGCGCCGCTTCGCGATCGACATCAACCAGGCGCCGGGGTTGCGAGGGATGCCCTCGTGCGGCCACTGCTCCAGGGCCGCGACGAGGGCATCCTGGGCGAGGTCCTCGGCCAGGTCGAGGTCGTGCGTCATCCGCGCCAGGCCGGCGAGAAGGCGTACGGACTCGTTGCGCCAGACCGCGACGATCGCGTCCTCGGTGGGAGAGCTCATTCAGCAGGGGTCGGCGGACCGAACAGCGGCCGCATCTCCACCGCCACGTCCTGCCCCGGCCAGAGCTCCTCGTGGAGCTGGATCATCCGGCGGCCGAGCTCGATGGCCTCGTCGGTCGAGCGGACCTCGAAGAGCGAGAACCCACCGGCGACCTCCTTGGCCTCCGCGAAAGGCCCGTCCACGTGGGTCACCTCTCCGGCGGTCAGCCGGATCTCCACCGCGGGACCGAGCCCGTCGGCATCGAGCAGGATGCCGTCGGCGTACTGCTGCTTGATCTCGGCCTCCACCGCCTCGATCAGCGCGGCCGGCGGCGGCCCGGCCTCGGGGGCCATCTTCACGAACATCATGTAGCGCATCTGCGTCTCCTTGCGTGTCGGCGTCGCGTCCGTTGCGCGTCGTCGCCTACGCGTCGAGGAGAGCCTGCCGCTTTCGACACGCCTGCACCAGAGATTTCGGTACGTGTCGCCCTAGGACGCCTTCGACTTCTTGGTCTTCTTCTCCTCGGCCTCCTCGGGGACCTCCTCGCCGCGCGACTTCTTGGCCGCGGCGACCGAGCGCTGCAGGGCTGCGAGCAGGTCGACGACCTCGCCCGAGGTCTTGGTGGAGGTGGGGGTCCGCTCGACCTCGCCGCCCTCGATCTTGGCCTTCACCATCTCCTCGACGGCATCGGCGTAGTCGTCGGAGAACTCCTCGGGATGGAAGTCGCCCGCGAGCGTCTCGACGAGCATGTTGGCCATCTTGATCTCGGAGTCCTTGATCTCGCCGGCCTCGACCTTGAAGTCGGGCACCCGGATCTCGTCGGGCCACATCATCGTCTGCAGCACGATCACGTCACCGTTGTCGGTCGGCCGCACCCGCAGCGCCGCGACCGTGGTGCGCTGCCGCAGCGCGACGGTCACCAGCGCCACCCGGTCGGCATCGAGCAGCGCCTGGCGCAGCAGCGCGTAGGGCTTGACCCCGGTGTTCTCCGGCTCCAGGTAGTAGCTCTTCTCGAAGAGCATCGGGTCGATCTGGTCGCTCGGCACGAACTTCTCCACCGCGATCTCGCGCGAGGATGTCGTCGGCAGGTTGGCGAAGTCGTCGTCGGTGAGCACGACCATCTCGCCGTCCTCGGTCTCATAGCCCTTCGCGATCTCGGAGTAGGGCACCTCCTCGCCGTCGATCGAGCAGATCCGCTGATAGCGGATCCGGCCACCGTCGGACTGGTGCACCTGACGGAAGGAGACGTCGTGGGACTCCGTCGCCGAATAGAGCTTCACAGGCACGCTGACCAGCCCGAACGACACCGCGCCCTTCCAGATCGCCCGCATGCTGAACTCCCTCCGCAACGGCAACAACGTCCCCAGTATCTGTCGGATTCTCCGATACCGGTACCCCATTCGCCCGCGACAGACCCGTGACGCCGATCTGCATGAACCGTGCACATGTCTGAATCTGACCTGTCGATTCCCGATAAGGGCCGTCATTTCGGCACATGTGTGCGAATCTCGCCTCTCTCGCGTTCAGCGTCGGCTTGTAGAAGGAGACCGTCCATGGAGCTCCGTGCTCGGACCATCTGGCTCATCGGTATCGGGTCGCTCCTCGCCTTCGTCGCCATGATGGTCGGGATCGCGGTCGCGATCTCCTGGGAGATCGCTCCGAGGGTGTACTCGGTCGACCCGGCCGTGGAGCAGCAGGTGATGAAGGACCTCGAGCCCTGGTCGGACCGGTGGCGGGTCGAGTCGGAGGGACTCATCGAGGGCGATGAGTACGTGCCCAGCCGAATGGAAGCCGTTCTGGCCAGAGGATCGGGTGACGATCAGGTACGTCTCGAGCTGACCACCGAAGGGTGGGAGTACGGTGCGGTGCTGACCCTGCCGCATGCCCGGAAGGCGTGCAGGGTGGACGTCGACTGGCCGTGAGGAGCGAGCCGGATCTGCCCGGCACAACGCCTCGGTGGAGGCAAGATGGACGCATGCGCCCCATGCTCGCCACCCCTGGCACCCACGTTCCGCCGGGGGAGGAGTGGGTCCACGAGGTCAAGTGGGACGGCATCCGACTCGTCGGAGAATCGGAGCAAGGACGTACGCAGACCCGGCTCGCCACGCGCAACGGCAACGACGCCACCCCCGCCTGGCCCGAGATCGCGACCGGGCCGACCCGCGACATCGTCGTCGACGGCGAGGTGATCGCGCTCAACGACGCCGGCCTGCCCGACTTCCGGGTGCTGATGGACCGGATGCACAACCGCGACGTCCGCCGGGCGGCGCGGTTCGCGGAACGGATCCCGGCGACGTACATGGTCTTCGACCTTCTCCGTCTCGACGGACAGGTGCTCATCGAGAAGCCGTGGACCGAACGGCGCCAGATCCTGGAGGGTCTCCACGAGAGCGGTGAGCTGGCGAGCTGGCAGGTGCCTCCGACGTACGACGACGGCCGGATGCTCCACGACGTCACCCGCGACCAGGGGCTGGAGGGGATCGTCTCGAAGCGGCGCACCAGTCGCTACCGGCCCGGTGAGCGGAGCAAGGAGTGGGTGAAGCTGCCCCATCGCTACCGGGCCTCGCTCGTGGTCGGCGGCTGGCGGCCGGAGGTGGGCACCGAGGGTGGGACCGAGCGTCTGGGCGCAGTGCTCGTCGGTCAGCCGACACCCGACGGGCTGATCTACCGGGGGCGAGTCGGCAGCGGCATCACCGGCAAGCGGGCGCAGCGACTCGGGGGGCTGCTCCGCGAGACCGGACGAAGCCCGTTTGCCGGGCCCGATGTCGACCCTGACGGGGGAGTGCCGGCCGTGGACGCCAAGGGAACCCACTGGGTCGAGCCGCTCCTCGTCGTCGAGGTGGAGACCCACGGCAGCGCCGTCGCGGCGGCGAGCTACAAGGGCCGGCTGCGGCAGCCGAGCTTCATCGGCATTCGCGAGGACATCGAGCCGGAGGATCTGTGATGGTCGAACGAGAAGAGGTACGCGTCGAGGTCGACGGCCGGGTGCTGACCCTGACCAGCCTCAGCAAGGTGCTCTATCCGCGCACGGGCATGACGAAGGGCGAGGTGCTCAACTACTACGCCCAGGTCGCGCCGGCGCTGCTCTCGCAGCTCCAGGACCGCGCCGTGACGAGGATCCGCTGGCCGCACGGCATCGGCGACATGTCGTTCTTCGAAAAGAACGCACCGGCCGGCACGCCCAGCTGGGTACGCACCGTCACCGTGCCGACCACAGGCTCTCGAACCGCGGACCACAAGGAGGGAACACTCACCTTTCCGATCCTGGACAGCCTCGCCGCACTCACCTGGGCCGCGAACCTCTCCGCGCTGGAGCTGCACGTCCATCAGTGGACGGTGGCCGAGGACGGCACCCCGGCCGGTGCGAACCGGATCGTGATCGACCTCGACCCGGGCGAGCCCGCCGGCCTGCAGGAGTGCTGCGAGGTGGCGCTGCTGGTGCGCGAGGCGCTGGGTGCCCGTGACCTCGCCGCGACGCCGGTGCTCAGCGGGAGCAAGGGTCTGCACCTGTACGCCGCCCTGCCGGAACCCGTCGAACCGGAGGTCGCCACGGCGCTGGCCAAGGAGATCGCCGAGGACCTTCAGAAGGCCCACCCGAGCAAGGTGACCGCGACGATGACCAAGAGTCGCAGGTCAGGCAAGGTTTTCCTGGACTGGTCGCAGAACTCGGGATCGAAGACGACGATCTGTCCCTACTCGCTGCGGGGCAAGGAGATCCCCACGGTCGCGGCCCCGGTGACCTGGCACGAGGTCACGGAGGGGGCCGAGGATCCGCTCGGTATCGACCAGCTCGGACCTAACAATGTGATCACGCGCTTATCTGAAAGGGGGGATCTCTTCACAAGCCCTACGGGGCTGTAACTATTGTTCTCTTCATGTCGAACTCCGTGCTTGTCGTAGAAGACCAAGAGGACATCGCTGCTCCCCTGGTGCGCACGCTCCAGCGTGAGGGTTATGACGTCACCTGGGTCGACTCCGGCAAGAAGGCGCTGGAGCTGCTGGCGCCTCCGTACGACGCCGAGCTGGTGCTGCTCGACCTGGGCCTCCCGGACATGGACGGGCTCGAGGTCTGCAAGGCCGCGCGCGACAACGGCTACGAGGGCGGGATCATGATCCTGACCGCCCGCGACGCCGAGATCGACCTGGTCGTCGGTCTCGACGCCGGTGCCGACGACTACCTGGCCAAGCCGTTCGCGCTGGCCGTCCTCCAGGCGCGGGTCCGCGCCCTCCTGCGCCGCTCGGGTCCGGTCGAGCCCGGCGCCGACGACGACGCCCTGCGCATCGACGTGGCTGCCCACCGGGTCTACGCCGGTGAGCGTGAGGTGACCCTGACCGGCAAGGAGTTCGCGCTCCTGGCCGTCCTGGCCGCCTCCCGCGACAAGGTCGTCTCCCGCGACCGGCTGATGGCCGAGGTCTGGGACGAGAACTGGTACGGCTCGACCAAGACGCTCGACGTCACCGTCGGGCGCCTGCGTCAGAAGCTCGAGGCGGCCGGTGTGCAGGAGAAGGTCGTCGCGGTCCGCGGCGTCGGTTTCCGGCTCGAAGCAGCGGAGTAAACGCAAGTTCGACACGGCGTCACACGCGTGTTCAGTGCGTGAGATGTTTCACAAACGACGGCAAAGTCACGCGTGAATACGGGAGTTGTGCTCGAGATTCGGCCGTTCGGGCTTTGATCCGGCTTGGTTGGCATGTCACCTTGGTTGGGCTGTGCACAACGCACGACCGGCCCCGGTACACGCCGAATCCTGTCCCTCCGGACGCCGGCCCCGACTACTGAACCCCCTTTACCCTCACACTCAGCAGTACGTATGGGACAGGAGCGGGGGACCCAAGTTCCACGCGACTAACTCGGACGGTCGCTTGGGGTGAAGCCATCGCAGGATGGCCGGGCAACCTTCTAGCCCGAACCCGACAGCTCACCTCGCAGGCGTGGGAAGGAACTCACGCATGTCCAAGTCCGTATCTCATCCTGCCCATCGAGGCGCGCCCCGGCCGTTCCGGTCGCCGAACGTCTCGATCGCCCGGACGATCGCAGGATCCCTCAGAGCCCACGGCAAGTTCGTCGGTCGTGTCACCCTCGCCAGCGGCATCGCCGCCGGTGCCCTGGTGGCGGTGCCCGCCGCCAACGCCGCCCCGGTCTCCCACGAGACCACCACCGTCGAGCCGGCCAAGGTGGTGGAGGCTCCGACCCTGGAGGCCTCGGCCACCCCCACGGCGATGCTCACCGACATCAAGCAGCTCGAGAGGGCTGTCGAGGTGCAGGAGCGCAAGGCCGAGGCCGCCCGCAAGGCCGCCGAGGCGAAGCGCAAGGCAGCGATCGCCGCCAAGAAGGCCGCCGAGGCGAAGAAGAAGGCCGAGGCTGAGGCGAAGGCCTACGCCGCCAGCCGGCAGGGCAAGATCGATCGGGCGATCAGCGTCGCCAGCGAGCAGATCGGCGACCCGTACGTCTGGGGTGCCACCGGTCCGAGCTCGTTCGACTGCTCCGGCCTGACGCAGTACGCCTTCAGCGCCGCCGGCATCGAGCTTCCCCGGGTCTCGCGGGACCAGGCCGCTTCGCTGCCGACGGTCCCGAACGACCAGATCCAGCGCGGCGACCTGATGTTCTGGGGCAGCCCCGTCTACCACGTGGGTATCTTCCTGCGCTGGGAGAACGGCCAGGCGATCATGCTGCACGCCCCCAAGCCGGGCGCCAGCGTTCGCGAGGAGGCTGCCTGGGACGGCTGGTTCGCCGGCTCGACCCACCAGGCCTGACCCCTTCCCCCTCCCCGTCTCGGGGCCCGTTTCGGCGGGCACACCCCCACACATCCCCCTGGCGCTCGCCCTCCGGTTCCCCATGCCGGAGGGCGAGCGCATATGTGGGGCCGGCGAATCGGTGCAGCACCACGCGTCAAGTAACCTGTAAGACGTGGCAGGCCCCGAATTCGACACCGAGATCAAGCAGCTCCAGGCAACGATGCAGACCATCGGCCAGGTGCTGGACCTGGACGCGATGCGCAAGGAGATCGCCGACCTCGGCGAGCAGGTCGCCGCGCCCGACCTCTGGGACGATCAGGACAACGCCACCCGCGTCACCGGCCGTCTCTCCCTGCTGCAGGGCGAGCTCAACAAGTTCACCGAGCTCAACACCCGCATCGAAGACCTCGGCCTGATGGTCGAGATGGCCCAGGAGGAGGGCGACGCCGACTCGCTCGCCGAGTCCGAGGCCGAGCTGGGCCGGGTGAAGAAGGCTGTCGAGAGCCTGGAGATCCGCACCCTGCTCTCGGGGGAGTACGACGCCCGCGAGGCCCTGGTCACGATCCGCTCCGGCGCCGGTGGCGTCGACGCCGCGGACTTCGCCGAGATGCTGATGCGGATGTACGTCCGCTGGGCCGAGCGCAACAAATACCCGGTGGAGGTCTTCGACACCTCCTACGCCGAGGAGGCCGGGATCAAGTCCGCCACCTTCGCGATCCACGCTCCCTACGCCTACGGCACTCTCTCGGTCGAGGCCGGCACCCACCGCCTGGTGCGGATCAGCCCGTTCGACAACCAGGGTCGCCGCCAGACCTCCTTCGCCGCGGTCGAGGTCGTGCCCGTGCTGGAGCAGACCGACGAGATCGAGCTCGACGAGAACGACATCAAGGTCGACGTCTACCGTTCCTCGGGCCCCGGTGGCCAGTCGGTCAACACCACCGACTCGGCGGTCCGGCTGACCCACATCCCCACCGGCACCGTGGTCTCCTGCCAGAACGAGAAGTCGCAGCTGCAGAACAAGGCCGCCGCCATGATCGTCCTCAAGGCCAAGCTGCTCGCGCTGAAGAAGGCCGAGGAGGAGGCGCACCTCAAGGAGCTCAAGGGCGACGTCGCCGCCTCCTGGGGCGACCAGATGCGCAACTACGTCCTCAACCCCTACCAGATCGTCAAGGACCTGCGTACGACCTTCGAGGTCGGCAACCCGCAGGCGGTCTTCGATGGCGACATCGACGGGTTCCTCGAGGCCGGCATCCGGTGGCGCCGTGGCGCCGAGAAGGCCGAACAGAACTGACCTGATGGTTGCGCTGACGCGCACCAGGCTTCCACTCCCGGGCCGCGGGGCGGCGTACGTCTATGACGCCTACGGCCCCGAGGACGGGGTGCCGATGGTGCTGTTGCACGAGCTCGGAGGCAGTGCGAAGAGGTGGCAGGGTGTGGTGCCGCCGTTCGCGGTCGATCACCGGGTGCATGCCTTCGACATGCGTGGGCACGGGGACTCGGACTGGGCCGCGGAGTACTCCCACCGGCTCATCGCTGACGACGTCATCGCGGCGATGGACGCGCTCGGGATCTCGGGCGCCGTGGTCGTCGGGCACTCGACCGGCGGCAACGTCGCCCTCCTGGTCGCGATGCACCGCCCCGACCTGGTCTCCCGGCTGATCATCGAGGACGTGGTGCCACCCGCGCCGCGCGAGCGCAGGTCGCCCGGGCGCGCAGCCAGGCCGATGCCCCACGACTGGGAGTGCATCGCGTCCCTGCTGGTCGAGGCGACGATGTACGACGCGTGGATGTGGGAGCAGCTCGAGCTGCTGCCGATGCCGACCCTGATCGTGGCCGGTGGCGGCAACAGCCACATCCCGCAGTCGGACCTGGAGAAGGTCGCCCAGCGGATCCCTGCGGCAGACCTCGTCCATTTCGACGTCGGTCACTTCGTGCATCGCAACCAGCCCGCCGAGTTCGCCGACACCGTCCTGGCCTGGCTCGCGTCGCGGGTGGGATCCCCATCCCTAAGGACCCCACCCGCTCTCGCCGACCGGCTCTGCTCTGACTCAGTGCCCGCGGCGGCGCGCGCCGCCCGGTGAGGTGCCTACCCGACCCGAGCGACTAAGTCGATTAAAGCACTCGACTTTGGGCTGATGCAAATGCTTCTCAGGCGGAGGCTGCGGTGGCGGTCACCAGGCACCAGCGGGAGGCGCGCTTCTGGACCGTCGCGGGCGCCTCACCGGCCTTGCCGGTGAGCTCGCAGGAGAGCCAGGCATCGCCGAAGAGGCCGCTGTAGACCACCTTCGTCTGCTTCTTCGCGTCGGTGCAGGTGAGGGCGACCGACGGTTTCCCGTACGCAGGGGTCGACGCGGCCTTGCAGCCCTTGGGCACGCTCTTGGTCATCTGTGTGGCCCAGTCCAGGGTGACCGGCGGGGCGAAGACCCAGGCCCGGGCCGAGGTGGCCGAGCCCTCCGGCCCGGTCCAGATGCAGCCGTACTCCTGGGAGACGTCGTTGACCTCGCCCGAGATGGCGGTCTGGTCGCCGTCGCCGTAGGCCTTCTTCTCGGCGGCAGTGCCGCCGAGGGCCTCGGTCGCGTCCTCGGCCGGGACGCGGTCGCAGAACGCGCCGCGGCGTACCTGCATCGTGGTGGTGTCCGCGGTGCTGAGATCGCCCTTCACCTCGGCGACCTCGGGCTCGTCGTCTTTCAGGGTGAGTACGCCGACCCCGACCGCGACCGCGGTGAGGACTACGGCACCGATGAGGATCCGGACTGCAGAGCGCACGCCGTCAGAGTACAGGGGCAGGTATCTCCGAGCCGAAGTGCTGAGCCCACCACCGTTGCACTACCCTCGGTGCGGTGATCCGCTTCGAGAAGGTCAGCAAGGCCTACCCAGGGCAGGCGCGACCCGCCCTCAACAGCCTTTCGATCGACATCCAGAAGGGGGAGTTCGTCTTCCTCGTGGGCCAATCGGGCTCGGGGAAGTCGACGGCGCTCAAGCTGATGCTGCGTGAGCAGCGCCCGACCACCGGCCGGGTCTACGTCGCCGGCAAGGAGATCAACCGGCTCGCCGGCTGGAAGGTGCCGCGGCTGCGCCGCCAGGTCGGCACGATCTTCCAGGACTTCCGCCTCCTGGCCAACAAGAACGTCGCCGAGAACGTCGCGTTCGCGATGCAGGTCACCGGTCACTCCAACCGCGAGATCCGGGAGCGCGTCCCGGAGACGCTCGAGCTGGTCGGTCTCGACGGCAAGGGCGACCGGATGCCCGACGAGCTCTCCGGCGGTGAGCAGCAGCGGGTGGCCGTCGCCCGCGCGTTCATCAACCGGCCGATGATCCTGATCGCCGACGAGCCGACCGGTAACCTCGACCCCGGCAACACCGTCGGCATCATGCGCCTGCTCGACCGGATCAACCGGTCCGGCACCACGATCGTGATGGCGACCCACGACGTCCAGATGGTCGACCAGATGCGCAAGCGCGTCATCGAGCTCGAGCACGGCCACCTCGTACGCGACCAGGTCCAGGGCGGCTACGGCGCTCAGTTCTGAGCCCCGGACCCCCTCACCTTCGACCAGGTTCTACAACCCAGAAAAGGTTCCTCGACCCGCCATGCAGCTGCGCTATGTATTCACCGAGCTTCGCCAGGGGCTACGCCGCAACCTGTCGATGCACGTCGCGGTGGCCCTGACCCTGCTCGTCTCGCTCACCCTCGCCGGCGTCGGCCTGCTGCTGCGTGAGCAGGCCCAGCTGACCGAGGAGGTCTGGGGCGACGAGCTGCAGATCACCTTCTACATGTGCAACGGCGCCAACGACCGCAACCCGCAGTGCGCCGGGGCCGTCGACGACAGCCAGAAGAAGGTCATCACCGACGCCCTCGACGACAACAGGTACGTCGACAAGATCGAGGAGGAGAGCCAGGAGCAGGCCTACGAGCGGCTGCAGGCTCTCGACGTCGAAGGCGTCAGCGGTCCCGACCCGGTGGTGAAGTCCAGCGACATGTGGGAGTCCTACTGGGTCACGATGACCGACCCGCACCACTCCGCCGAGATCATCGAGGCGGTCGCCGGCCTGGACGGCATCGACCACGTCGGCGACGTCCACGAGGTCACCGGGCCCATCCTCGCCGCCGTCGACGGGCTGCAGAGCGCGGCACTGGTCGGCGCGATCGTGCTGGTGATCGCGGCGCTGCTGCTGGTCGCCAACACCATTCGGCTGGCGGCCTTCGCCCGCCGTCGTGAGATCGGGATCATGCGACTGGTGGGTGCCTCGACCCTCTACATCGCGCTGCCGTTCCTCCTGGAGTCGCTCGTGGTGGCCCTGGTCGGGATCGGGCTGTCCGGGATCGCGCTGGCCGCGGTGATGTACTTCGGCGTCGAGCAGCGGCTCTCCTCGACCGCGGTGACCCAGTGGGTCGGCTGGGAGGAGTTCTTCAGCTCCTTCGCGATCGTCGCGATCCTCGGCATCCTGCTCACGCTCGTCCCGACACTCCTGCTCACCCGCAAATACATCAAGGTCTGACCCGGATCCCCTACCGTCAGAGCCGTGCACGTCTTCCCCCGTGCCGGTTCGCTTGCCGCTGCGCTCAGCTGCGCCGTGGTGGCTGCCGTGCTGCTCTCGCCCACCCTTCCCTCCTCCGCCGACGAGAAGGACCGCCTCGAGCAGGAGCAGCGTGAGGTCCAGCAGGACCAGAAGGCCGCGGCCGAGGATCTGGAGCACTCCAGCGCCGGCCTGCGCAAGGCGTCGGCGGCGTACGCCGCGGCGCAGAAGAGACTCGACCAGGCCCAGACCCGTCTCGACGAGCTCAACACCAGGCTCGCCGAGGCGCAGGCGGCCCACGCCGAGCTCGAGGCCGAGCTCGCCGAGCAGAAGCTGCTGCTCGCCGAGGCGAAGCGGGAGCTCGCCGCGGGCAAGGCCGAGGTGAAGGCGCAGCGCGAGGAGATGCGCGACGCGATCCTGACCCGGTTCACCGGGGGAGACCCGCGGCTCGCCCAGGCGGCGGCCCTGCTCTCCGGAGGCTCCCTCGAGGACCTGATGCGCCAGCAGACGTACGTCGACGCGGCCTCCGCGGGCCAGGACGCCACCCTCCAGCGGATGGAGGCGACCGAGACGATGCTCGTCGTCCGCGAGGGCGAGGTGCAGGAGGCGACCGACGCGATCGCCGCCAAGGAGAAGAAGGCCCGGGAGCTGGTCGCCGAGGTCGACTCGCTCCGCGACCAGGCCGCCGCCGCCCACGCCGAGATGTCCACGCTGGCCGCCCAGGCAGCCACCGCGAAGCGGTCGGCCGAGTCGGCCAGGGCCGCGGACGCCGCCGAGCTGCGCGAGCTCGAGGCCCAGGAGTCGGCGCTGCGTACGAAGATCCGGTCGCTCGCCTCGGCAGGCTCCGGCACCGACCGCAACGTCGGCTCGGTCGGCGGGCTCTTCGGGCCGCCGGTGACCGACACCTACGTCACCTCGCCCTACGGCATCCGCAAGCACCCGATCTACGGCTACGTCTCGCTGCACAACGGCACCGACTTCCACGCGCCCTGTGGCCGCCCGCTGCTCGCGGTCGACTCGGGGCAGATCATCTCGACCTCGTACTCCAGCGTGTGGGGAAACCGCCTGCACCTCTATCTCGGCAAGGTCAACGGGCACTCCTACACCGCCGTCTACAACCACATCTCGAGCTACGCGAGGACCTCGGGATCCGTCGGGCGCGGTGAGACCGTGGCGTACGCCGGGACCACCGGCTGGTCCACGGGCTGCCACCTGCACTTCACGATCCTGCGTGACGGCACTCCGGTCGACCCGGCACCGCTGCTGGGCTGATCTCGGCGTCGGTCGAGTCGCCCTGCCGGGTTGACGCGGGAGCCCGTGGGGGTATCGTCTCCTGCTCGTCCGGTCATCCCCCACTGCCACCGGAGGCAATCCGTTGCACCCCGCGCGACTCGGCGCCACCCGTCTGAGCCGTCCCTTCCTCGCGCTGCTCATCGGCTGCGTGCTCGCCGGGACCCTGATCACCCCGCTCGCCCGAGCCGACGACTCGCTCGAGGACCAGCAGGAGCAGATCGAGAAGGAGAAGGAGGCGGCCGAGAACGCCGTCGAGCACTCCAGCGACGCCCTGCAGCGAGCCACCGCCACCCTCGCCACCGCCCAGAAGAAGCTGGCCGGCGCCCGGAATCGGCTCGAGAAGACCGACGTACGCCTGCGGGCCGCCGCCCGCGCGCACCGACGTGCCGAGGCGTCCCTGGAGCGGCAGCGGGCGGTGCTCGAGGCGGCGCGTACGGATCTCCGGACCGCCCGGAAGCGGGCGACCGAGTCGCGAGAGGACCTGCGCGACACGATCCTGGAGGAGTTCACCGCCGTCGGTGACCCACGGCTGGAGGAGTTCTCGGCGCTGCTCGAGGGAGCGACGCTGGAGGAGCTCATGCGACGGCGCAACTACACCGACGCGGTGACCTCCTCGAAGGCCAGCACCCTGGAGCGGCTCGAGGCCGGGGAGCGGCTGGTCGCCCGTCGCGAGCGCGGCCAGCGCAGGGCCACCGCCGCCGTCGCGGCGACCGAGCGGACCGCCGCCCAGAAGGTCGCGGAGGTCAAGCGTCTCCGGGCCCGTGCGACCGAGGCCCGCGACGAGATCGCCGCGCTCGTGACCCGGACCGCCGCCGCGAAGAAGAAGGCTGCCGCCCTGGCGGAGGAGGACCGCAAGGTCCTCGCCGAGCTGGAGAAGCAGGACGCGGCGATCGAGGAGAAGATCGCCGCGCTCGCCGAGGGCGCCCAGAACCGGACCGTCGACACGCTCGTCGGCATGCTGGAGATGCCGGTCGCCGACTCCTACGTGACCTCGCCCTACGGGATGCGGACCCACCCGACCACGGGTGAGTACAAGCTGCACGACGGCGTCGACCTGCACGCCCCCTGTGGCACGCCGCTGCTGGCCGCCGAGTCGGGCACGGTCATCGCGCAGGAGTGGAACGACGCGTACGGGAACCGTCTGCACCTCTTCCTGGGCAAGATCAACGGGCACTCCTACACGGCCATCTACAACCACCTCTCGGCCTACCGCAGCGAGGTCGACGACACCGTCGCACGTGGCGACGTCATCGGGCTCGCCGGCACCACCGGCTGGTCCACCGGGTGCCATCTGCACTTCATGATCCTGAAGGACGGCGAGATCATCGACCCGATGCCTCTGCTGGGTCTGTGACTCGGGCGCTAAACGTTTCGCGGTCATGACCGTGCGCCTGAGAGAATGGTGGAATGGCGAAGGAGCAGGGGCGCAAGATGATCGCGCAGAACAAGAAGGCGCGACACGACTACCACATCGAGGACACCTACGAGGCCGGCATGGTCCTGCAGGGCACCGAGGTGAAGTCGCTGCGTGAGGGTCGCGCCTCCCTGGTCGACGGCTTCGTCGACATCGACCGTGGCGAGGCCTGGATCCACGGGATCCACATCCCCGAATACCTCAACGGCACCTGGACCAACCACGCCGCCCGCCGCAAGCGCAAGCTGCTCCTGCACCGCGCCGAGATCGACAAGATCGAGCGCAAGGTCTCCGAGAAGGGCCTCACCGTCGTCCCCCTCGCCCTCTACTTCCTCAACGGTCGCGCCAAGGTCGAGATCGGCGTCGCCAAGGGCAAGAAGTCGTGGGACAAGCGCAACACCATCGCCGAGCGTACGGCCAAGCGGGAGGCCGAGGTCGAGGTCGGTCGCAAGCTCAAGGGCATGACCGGATAACCGAGTGGGGAATGCCCGCCTGGGGCTGTAGTGTTCTCTTACTGCCTGCACCACGGGCATTGACAATTCAAAAGGGGCTGATCGGTTTCGACTTGGGACGTTGCTCCCAGGGGAAGCGGGTCGAGGAGCCAGCGTCATCTCGTAAACGATCGCTGGAAACCAATAACTGCCAACGCTAAGCGCAGTTCCTTCGCTCTCGCCGCCTGACGCGGTGATCGAAGCGTCTGACCGAGTATCCGTCTTCGGCTCGGACCCAGGCGTCATCTAGAAGACTCCACCTCATGCACATGCCGACGGGGCATGAGGGACATCTAGTCGGCTGAGCCTGTCGGGGACGTGTCTGCGTCGAGCCCCGGGGATGAGAGAACGCCACCCACAGACTGCACCCGGAGAAGACCTGGCACGGCGCTCGAGGACCGGGGTTCGATTCCCCGCAGCTCCACTCGATCGAGGGCGACGTGTGCTCGCGGAAACGCGAGCCACGTCGCTCTCGTCATTTGTCCGCGCTTCGCGCGGAGGCGGGGGCTTCGCCACCCGCACCCCTTTGTCCGTGTTCGCCGCTGGTGTGTGCCGCGTCCTGGTGGGGAATAGGCGTACGTGGCTGGTGCCTGTGCGGCGCGGGGGATGTCGCGCGCACCCCTAGGAGGGCTGGTCATGCTGGGTGTGACTGAGGCTCCTAGGGGGATGCGGTGGTCTCGCTCCCTTGGGTCCGTATCGCTGGCGGCGGGTGCCGAGGCAGGTTCCCGCCATGGCGGGGAAGTGACGCGTTGGGAGCGAGGGGCAGCCCCCAGTTTCCCGCCATGGCGGGAAAATGCACGGTGGTTGCTCACGAGACCCGGTAACGGCATCAGCTGACCGAGGACGGAAGACTTCCTGTTGTTCATCTCCCTCGCGAGATGACTTCTCTTGCGTGCGCGATAGGGTTGTGAGGCGTACGTCACATGGAGGTAAGGATGTTCGAGGAAGGACAGCTCTACTCACCCGTCACCGTGGGCGAGGATGGGCAGGTCGAGGTGCATCTGGGGGACAACCACCCCGGGTTCGCAGACCAGGACTACCGGGCACGTCGGAGCGAGATCGCTGCCGCGGCGCTGGGTTGGAAGCCGGGGGAGACGGTGCCCCGGATCGACTACACCGAGACGGAGAACGAGATCTGGCGCACGGTGTGCCGCGAGATCGCACCGCTGCACGCGAAGTACGCCTGCCGCAACTTCATCGCGGCCGTGGAGGCCCTCAACCTCCCGCAGGACCGGGTGCCACAGCTCGACGAGGTCAGCGCCGGCCTGAAGCCGCTGACCGGGTTCGAGTACGTCCCGGCCGCAGGGATCGTCCCGCTGGAGGAGTTCTACGGGAGCCTGGCCGACGGGCAGTTCCACTCGACGCAGTATCTGCGTCACCACGCCGTGCCGCTCTACACCCCTGAGCCCGACATCATCCACGAGGTGATCGGCCACGGGAACCTCCTCGCCGACCCTCAGGTCGCCGAGGTCAAGCGCCTCGCCGGCGCCGCCGCGCGTCGCGTCGAGACCAGGGAGGCGCTCCAGGTCGTGGCCGACGTCTTCTGGTTCACGATCGAGTTCGGCGTGCTCCACGAGGACGGTGACATCAAGGCTTACGGTGCCGGGCTGCTCTCCTCCTACGGCGAGATCGAGGAGATGCACGAGGTCGAGGTGCGGCCGATCGACTTCGCCCAGATGGCGACGGTCGACTACGACATCACCCACTACCAGCCGGTGCTCTTCGCCGCGGAGTCGTTCAGCCACATGGTCGACGAGGTCGGAAACTTCTTCGCGACCTGCGACGACGACACGCCACAGCGTCTCGGCGCCGTCTAGGCCGATTCGGCCCGGTCCGAGGCGTTAGCCTCGGAAGATGGACGACGGCTACCGCAACCGCGCGCTGGAGGTGGCGCTCGCCGCCGCCGACGCCGACGCGGTCGGAGCCGCGCTGCGTACGGGGCAGGTTGTCGTTCCCCAGCTCGACGAGGCCCGGATCAGGGTCTTTCCCGGGGATCGCGGCAACCGGCCACCGTACGAGGCGATGCTCTTCTCCTCCCAGGAGGCGCTGGAGACCTTCCTCGCCGAGGACACCCGCCGGCGCGCGCAGCTGCGCAACGCCGACGCGCTGCGTGAGTTCCTCACCGCCAACATCGAGGAGATCGCGTACGTCACCTTCGACCCGGCCGGGCCGAACCGGTACCGGGCGGGCATCAAGGACGTGCTCAAGACGCTCGGCCCCAAGCCGCACGTCGACCTGCGGCTGCCGAAGGCGCAGGAGTGGTACGTCGTCGACATGTCCGACGAGGACGTACGCGACTACCAGCTCGCCGACCTGGCCGCCAAGGTCCTTCCGAAGGTGCAGCGGTCCAGGGTCGAGCAGCCCGACTGGACACGGTGGATGGCTGCCGCCAAGGACGCGGCCGCCCAGCAGAACGCGGCGTTCCTGGCCTACTGGATGCAGCGAGTCGGACGGCGCCCGGCCGGGCTGGCGGTCGCGCTGAGCCGGCCGGCTCCGTTCGGCATGGTGCGGCACCCGCTGCAGGCCGAGACCACGACGGTGGGGGAGCGGTGGGTGGCCTCGCCCGACCGGCTCTACGAGTCGCGGCTGATCTACTCGTTCCCACACCCCGACCTCGCCGACCTGGCGCTGCCGACCGTCGACCTCGTGATCGCGACGCTGTCGTGGGGAGATGAGTCGTGAACTGCGTCTTTTGTGACGTCGTCGCCGGCGACGTGGCGGCGGAGGTGGTCTTCGAGGACGAGGGCTTCCTGGCCTTCCTCGACCATCGCCCGGTGCAGAAGGGCCACATCCTGATGGTGCCCAGGCAGCATCTGGATACCCTGCTCGATCTCCCTCCTGACCTGCACGGACGCTTCGTCGTGAACGCCCAGCACCTGGCCGCCGCGGTCGTGGACGGGCTCGGTGCCCAGGGCAGCTTCGTGGCGGTCAACAACGTGGTCAGCCAGTCCGTCCCCCACCTGCACCTGCACGTCGTCCCCCGCACCCGCGGCGACGGCCTCAAGGGCTTCTTCTGGCCCCGCCACAAGTACGGCGAGGGTGAGCAGAAGGAGTACGCCGACCGGTTGCGCGCGGTCCTTGGCTGACTGGTGTGGGCGGTGAGGTTGTGGGACGATCGCGCGCCGCGACCCGTGCCCGACCATCGGAGGAGATCGACGTGCCTGGGCTGACCACCAACCCGCGTCCGGTGGCGTTCGCGGACATCGATCCCCGGATCGTTGGGCTGGCTTGAGATGCGGCCAGGCTGCATCCGCGCCCCGGCGGCCCGACTGTGCTCGAGAGCTCGGTCGGCGGGCCGATGCTGTGGCCTGCCGATGAGCCTTGGCCGCTGTGTCCCGGCGACCATGCACTCGACCAGGACGGCCCGGACCCGCTCCCGCTCATCGCGGGTGTCCAGGTGTATCTGCGCGATGCTCCGTCCCTTCCGCACCCGCCCGGCGTCGACCTGCCTCAGATGATGTGGTGTCCGACGCTCGGGATCGAAGCGGACGACCATACGGCGGACGGGCATCTCCAGGTGTTCTGGCGGCCGATCGAGGACGAGGGGAAGACCTCCTACGACGACCGGCGACTCAGCCAGTTGGCCGCGGATCTGGACATCGGCCGCGGGTACGCCCTGCAGACCTACTACTGCACTGCAGACTGGACCCATCCGATCGCGCGCTACATGCAGTGACTGGTGGGCCGCCGCTGAGATCACCCGCTATGACGGAGGGTCCGACCTTGTGAAGCATTCACAAGGTCGGACCCTCCGTCATAGCGGGCGGCGAGGTCGATGCCGAGCGGCGGGCACCGAACCGAGTTCACCGAGGCGTACGGCTTCGGCCATCGAGGGGTCGGGGTGATGTCGGCGGAGGTCGATTCACTCGAGGTCAGTCGTCATCCACTGATCTCGGGAGTGCGCAATGTCGCTGTCGTCCGTCGCGTCCAAGACCTTCACCTCTGCACTGGCCGGCGTGGCGCTGGCCGCAGGCACGATGATCGTTCCGGTGGCGGTCAACGCCGTCGAGGCCCACCGGGCCAAGAACATCACGATCACCGCCCACCGCGGCGCGAGCGCGTACGCCCCGGAGAACACCCTCGCCGCCTTCGCCCTCGGCATCGAGCAGCGAGCCGACTGGATCGAGTCGGACGTGCAGGCCACCGAGGACGGCGAGCTCGTGCTGATGCACGACACCACCTTGGCGCGCACCACCGACGTCGAGCAGCGCTTCCCCGGCCGCTCGCCGTGGAACGTCCGAGACTTCACCCTCGCCGAGATCAGGACGCTGGACGCAGGCTCGTGGTTCAGCCGGGAGTACGCCGGCGAGAAGGTGCCGACGCTGAAGGAGATGGTCCGGCTGGTGCGGCCGACGCGGTCCGGGATCCTGATGGAGCTGAAGTCGCCCGAGCTCTACCCGGGCATCGAGAAGCAGGTCGCGGCCGAGTTCGACTCGTTTCCCGGCTACGTACGCTCCGCGGTCCGTGCCGGGAGGCTCGGGGTGCAGAGCTTCGACTTCGACTCGATGAAGACCTACAAGCGCGTCCAGCCCGAGATGCCGGTCGGCCTGCTCGGTACCCCGGCCTACGCCGACCTGGACAGCTTCACCTGGGCCGACCAGATCAACCCGCACTTCGGCTCCTTCGACGCCGGCTACGTCGCCCGGGTGCACGCGCTCGGCATGCACATCCACTCCTGGACGGTCGACGACGCGGAGACCATGGGCGCGGTGCTGGACCGCGGTGTCGACGGCATCATCACCAACAACCCGGACGTGCTGCGCGAAGTCATCGGTGGGCGGCGCACCTTTTCCCTAGACTTGGCTGATGCCGCCTGAGGCGCTTCGGCAGATCGTCACGCCACGTTCACCGCACACCGGCCCCGGAGACTCTCGGGGCCGGTGGGATCGGGGCATGACCACGCTGAACCCCACATGTATGCGTACTCTCGCGCTGGCCGCCGCCGCGGCGCTCGCCGCCGGGACCGTTCTGGTCTCGCACCCCGACTCCGCGACGGCCACCACCACGACCTCCGCCCAGGCGGCCAAGGCGGCCGAGGCGGCCAAGCACAAGCACGCCGACCCGCTCGTCTTCGGACACCGCGGTGCCTCGGGCTACCGTCCCGAGCACACCCTGGCGGCGTACGACCTGGCGATCAAGCAGGGCGCCGACTTCATCGAGCCCGACGTGGTCTCGACCAAGGACGGAGTGCTCGTCGCCCGCCACGAGAACGAGATCTCCGGCACGACCGACGTCGCCGCCCACCCCGAGTTCGCGGGCCGGAAGACCACCAAGACCATCGACGGCAAAGCGCTGACCGGCTGGTTCACCGAGGACTTCACCCTCGCCGAGCTGAAGACGCTGCGCGCCAAGGAGCGGATCCCGGGCGACCGCCCGGCGAACACCGCCTACGACGGCCTCTTCCAGGTCCCGACCTTCGAGGAGGTCCTCAGGCTGGTCGAGAGGAAGGAGGCCGAGACCGGCCGCACCATCGGTGTCGCCCCGGAGACCAAGCACCCGACGTACTTCGACTCCATCGGTCTCTCCCTGGAGGAACCGCTCGCGAAGAGCCTCAAGCGCCACGGCCTCGGCGGCAAGCGCGCCGCCGCGGTCATCCAGTCCTTCGAGGTCAGCAACCTCAAGGACCTCAACCGCATGGTCGACACCAAGCTGGTGCAGCTGGTCGACTTCGGCGGTGCTCCCTACGACCAGGTGGTTGCCGGGACCGGCGTGACCAACGACTACCTGGTCACCGACAAGGGCCTGCGCAGCATCAAGAAGTACGCCGACCAGGTGGCGCCCTACAAGTACTACTTCATCCCGCGCAACGCCGACAACACGCTCGGCGAGCCCACCGACCTCGGCCGCCGGGCCGAACGCGTCGGGCTGCCGACCGTCATCTGGACCATGCGCGCCGAGAACAAGAACCTCCCGGTCGAGTGCCGCAAGGGCACCGACCCGATCGCGATCGGTGACCTCGCCTGCGAGGTCGGCGCCTACCTCGACGCCGGTGTCGACGCGTTCTTCACCGACCACCCCGACCTGGGCGTCGCCGCGCGCGACGCCTGGCTGGCGAATCGGTAGAACCTACCAATCAGTAGACACCTCGCGACATGACGTACGGCCCTCGCTATTGTCGGCGGGGGCCGCACGTGTTCGTGGGCCCGGTCACAACCAAAGGAGTTTGAGTCATGGGTCGTTTCGACGGACGCGTCGCAGTCATCACCGGGGCAGCGCGAGGGATCGGTTTCGGAGTCGCCACGCGTTTCGCCGAGGAGGGTGCCTCGGTCGCGATCATCGACCTCGACGAGGCGGCCGCCGCTGAGGCCGCCGCCAAGCTTCCGCTGGCCGAGGGCGCCAAGTCGGTCGGCATCGGCGCCAACGTCGCCAAGGCCGAGGACACCGAGGCCGCGGTCGCCCGCGTCGTCGAGGAGCTCGGCGGCCTGCACATCTTGATGAACAACGCCGGCATCACCCGCGACAACCTGCTCTTCAAGATGACCGAGGACGACTGGGACCTGGTCATGAACGTCCACCTCAAGGGCCACTTCCTGATGTCGAAGGCCGCGCAGAGCGTCTTCGTGAAGCAGAAGTACGGCAAGATCATCAACGTCTCCTCCACCTCGGCGACCGGCAACCGCGGTCAGGCCAACTACTCCGCGGCCAAGGCCGGCGTGCAGGGCTTCACCCGCACCCTCGCGCTCGAGCTGGGCCCGTTCGGCGTCAACGTGAACGCGATCGCGCCGGGGTTCATCGCCACCGAGATGACCGACCAGACCGCGGCCCGCCTCGGGCTCGACGTCGACGAGTTCCGCAGGCTCTCGGCCGACGCCAACCCGGTCAAGCGCGTCGGCGAGCCCGCCGACATCGCCGCCGCTGCCGCCTTCCTGGCCAGCGACGAGTCCTCCTACATCACCGGCCAGACCCTCTATGTCGACGGCGGCGCCACGGTCGCCTGAGTCCTTCGAGGAAGAACCCCGGGCGCGGCCTCGTTGGGCGCAACGATTACCGTCTACCACTCGTCTTGGTATTGAGCCGATGCAGATGGAGATCGATGATGCGTACGTCCCGCCCGGGGTTCCTCCTGCGAGCAGCGGCGACGCTGGCCGCCGCGGGTCTGGTCCTGACCGGCTGTGGCTCCACGGAGGAGCCGACGGACGCGAAGCCGTCGCCGTCCGCGCCCGCTGAGCCCGACCACGAGCCGCTGACGGGCGTCGAGCTCCCCGAGGGGCAGACCGCTGCGCGCAAGCACCCCGCCTACATCGTCAAGATCGACAACACCTCGGCCAGCGACCCGCAGTACGGTCTCGCCAAGGCCGACATGGTCGTCCAGGAGCTGGTCGAGGGTGGCGTGACCCGGTTGGCCGTCGCGTACTACTCCCAGCTTCCGAAGGAGGCGGGGCCGGTCCGCTCGATGCGGGCCACCGACGCCGGGATCGCCGCGCCGATCGGCGCCAAGATCATGACCAGCGGCGCGGCTCCCTACACGTTCGCGCAGCTGAAGAAGCACAACATCTCCTGGATCGACATGGAGACCCCCTACGTCGTACGCGACACCAGCAAGCCCCACGACTTCCTGCACAGCGTGGTCGGCAAGGTCGCCAAGGCCGGCAAGGCCGCCGCGAAGGACGGCAAGGCCAAGCGGCCCGGTGACTTCATGCCCTGGGGCGACGCGACCACCACGCTGGCCGGCGGCAAGCCCGCCAAGGCCGTGGACGTGAAGTTCTCCCCGGCGCGCACGGACAACTGGGTCTTCAGGGGCGGCAAGTACCGCCTGCAGAACAACTACATGTCCAAGAGCGGCCAGTTCCTCGCCGACACCGTCGTGGTCGCGCAGACCAAGACCACCATCGCCCCCTACAAGGACCCGGGCGGCGCGATCGTCCCGGTCTCCCACTTCACCGGCCGGGGCAAGGCGTGGATCATGCGCGCCGGCCAGATCGTCGAGGCGACCTGGGTGAAGAAGGGCGAGAAGGGTGCGGTGACGTTCAGCGACGCCAGCGGTGCCGCGATCGAGATCCCGCCGGGCAAGGTCTGGCTGGACCTGATCCCGGAGGGCAACGGCCAGGTCGAGCCCGGCGGCGTCACCGTCAAGTAGCCGGACGGCTCAGCGCATGTCCTCGACCTTGACGCCCTGCTTGGCCAGGGTCTGCACCCCGGTCAGCAGGTAGGTCACGGCCAGCTCGATGCGCTCGGCCGCGTCCTCGGGGTCGCTGGCCTCGGTGACGGACTCGCCGGCCGCCGACATCGCCCCGAAGAAGAGCCGGGCGAAGGTCGCGACCATCTCGTCGTCGACGTTCCGGTCGCCGGCCCGCAGGACGGCGGCGACGATGTCCTCGACGACGGTGAACGTGGAGCGCTCCTCCTGCTCGCGGTAGCGCTGGTAGCCCAGGACCGCAGGCCCCTCCTGCACGACGATGCGGCGGTAGGTGGGCTGCTGGACGGCCTCCAGGAACGTACGCAGCCCGGCCCGGGCCTGCTCCCAGGGGTCCTTCGACTCGCGCATGGCGGCGTCGATGCTCTGCGCGGTGGCGGCCTCGACCTTCTCGAAGACGACCTCGTAGAGCGCCTGCTTGCCGCTGAAGTGGTGGTAGAGCGCGCCCTTGGTGACCTCGGCCCCGGCCACGATGGCGTCCAGTGAGGTGCTCGCGTAGCCGTGCTCGGTGAAGAGCCTCTCGGCGACCTCGACAAGCGTCTTCTTGGTCGAGGCGGAGAACTGCTGCCTCCGTGACATCCCCGGCACCGACGGAAGCGGAGGAACCTTGGGGACGAGCTTGCTCACGGACGACTTTGCCACCCGTCCACTCTAACGGCCGTGTCCGGAATCACCGTCCCAGGTGTTGGCCATACTGTCGGTATGTCCCGTACTATAGGTACGTACTCACAGTATGTGAGTGCTCACCTTCCGCAAGGAGCCGACAAATGAGCTGGACCAGCCATCACAAGCGCGGAGAGATCCTCCGCGGCGTGGTCGCCGTCATCGACGAGCGTCGCGACGGCCTGCTGCCCATGGATCTCCCCGGCGTCACCGAGACCTTCACTGACGAGCTCGACCTGCTCGCCGCCCTGCAGCTGCGCTGGCACACCCGCCTGTCCGGCCGCATCGAGTCCGAGCTCGCCACCCAGCCGATGGACCTCGAGGACGCCGTCGTCCGGGCCTGGCACGGCGCCGCCGACGACCTGCCCGGCATCCGCACGGTCCTCGACCGCTACCACGCCCTGCCCGTCGACGACGCGATGGCCACCGCGCTGGCCAAGTCGCAGGCCAAGGAGCACCTGACCCTCGCGGTCATGGCCGGCCGCGGCGCGTTCGCCGACGCCGAGTGCGTCCGTCTCGGCTCGATGATCGAGGCGCGTGCCCGTGCCGAGTACGTACCGGCAGTCGAGGTCGCCGAGCGTGGGCCCTTCGCCGGCCTCGTCGACATGCTCCGAGCGGTCCGCTCGGCAGCCTGACCAGGCCCGGGTGCCGGTGCGCTCCCTCCGCGGACTCCCTCCGCACCTCCCTAAGTGCCGGCCCCGGGTCCTTTTCCCGTCTCGATCCGATCGGCGGGCTTTGTTGGTTTCTTGTTGCGGCTGACGTGACCCAGGTGATGCGATCATGGCGTCATGACGGAGCAGAAGGACGTACGCGCCGGGCGGCTGCTGGTAGCCACCCCGGAGCTTCGCGACCCCAACTTCGTCGACACCGTCGTGCTCTTGATCGAGGTCAACGACGACGGTGCGCTGGGCGTGGTGCTGAACCGTCCCTCGCCCGTGCCGGTCGCCGAGGTGCTGCACCCGTGGGCGACCTCCGTCGCCGATCCCGACGTCCTCTTCCAGGGCGGCCCGGTGAGCAAGGACGCCGCGATCGCGGTCGCGCTCCTGGTCGACTCCGACGACCCACCTCTGGGCTTCAGGCCCGTCGTCGGGCGCCTCGGGCTGCTCGACCTCGACACGCCCGTCGAGCTGGTCGACGGCACCTTGGCGCGGCTGCGCATCTTCGCCGGATACGCGGGCTGGGGCGCCGCCCAGCTCCAGGGCGAGGTGGAGGAGGGGTCCTGGTACGTCGTCGACAGCGAGCCGTACGACTCCTTCCTCGACGACGTGAGCTCGATGTGGGCAGCGGTGCTCCGTCGTCAGCCCGGTGAGCTGGCCTTCCACGCCACGCGACCGCCCGATCCGGAACTCAACTAGAGGACCAGTAGACTGGGCGGCATGGGCATCCTGGGATTCGGCACGAAAGAAGCCGTCAAGGAACGGGAGGACATCCGCGAGCAGGATGTCCCCACCGAGGAGGGTGACCACGACCGCTACTCCCACTACGTGGAGAAGGACAAGCTGACCGAGGCGATGGTCATGGGCACGCCCGTGGTCGCGCTGTGCGGCAAGGTGTGGGTGCCGAGCCGCGACGGGTCCAAGTTCCCGGTCTGCCCCGACTGCAAGGAGATCTTCGAGGGGATGCCGCCAGGCGGTGGCGAGGGCGACGACGAGTGAGTAGCGCCGAGCTTCCCGGCGCCCTCACACCCGCGTGGCCCAACAAGGCCGCGTGGGGCACTGCGCCCAAGCTGCGTGCTTGGCAGCAGGAGGCGCTGTCCAAGTATCTGTCCGAACAGCCCCGTGACTACCTCGCCGTCGCTACTCCCGGCGCCGGGAAGACGACCTTCGCGCTGACCGTCGCCGCCGAGCTCCTCGGGCGGCGCCTGGTCGACCGGATCACCATCGTCGCGCCCACCGAGCACCTCAAGGTCCAGTGGGCCGAGGCGGCCGCGAGGGCAGGGATCCCGATCGACCCGACATACTCGGCGGGCCAGGGCAAGACCTCGGCCGACTACGTCGGGATCGCGGTGACGTACGCGGGTGTCGCGGTCAACCCGCTCGCGATGCGGATCCGCACCGAGCGGTTCAAGACGCTGGTGATCCTCGACGAGGTCCACCACGCCGGCGACGCGCTCTCGTGGGGCGAGGGCGTCCGGGAGGCCTTCGAGCCGGCTGCGCGCCGGCTGGCGCTGACCGGCACGCCGTTCCGCTCCGACACCAACCCGATCCCGTTCGTCACCTACGCACCGGGCGAGGACGGCATCCCGCGCTCGGCGGCCGACTACACCTACGGCTACGCCGAGGCGCTGCGCGACCACGTCGTCCGGCCGGTGCTGTTCATGGCCTACTCGGGACAGATGCAGTGGCGCACCCGGGCCGGCGACGAGATCGCCGCCCACCTCGGCGAGCCGCTGACCAAGGACCTGACCTCGCAGGCGCTGCGGACCGCGCTCGACCCGGCCGGATCGTGGATCCCGTCGGTGCTGGCAGCAGCCGACAAGCGCCTGACCGAGGTGCGGCGCCACGTCCCGGACGCGGGCGGCCTGGTCATCGCGACCGACCAGGACTCGGCGCGCTCCTACGCCAAGACGCTGCGCGAGATCACGGGGCAGAGTGCCACCGTGGTGCTCTCGGACGAGAAGGCCGGCTCGAAGAAGATCGCCAAGTTCTCCGAGTCCGAGGACCGCTGGATGGTCGCGGTCCGGATGGTCTCCGAGGGCGTCGATGTGCCCCGGCTCGCGGTCGGGGTCTACGCGACCACCACCTCGACGCCGCTCTTCTTCGCGCAGGCGGTGGGGCGCTTCGTACGTGCTCGTACGCGGGGCGAGACCGCCTCCGTCTTCCTGCCCTCGGTCCCCAACCTGTTGGGCTTCGCCTCCGAGCTGGAGCTGCAGCGCGACCACGTGCTCGGCAAGAAGGTCACCAGCGAGGACGACATCTTCGCCGCCGAGGATGCGCTGATGGCCGCGGCCAACGCCGAGGAGGGCGCCTCCGAGGAGGAGCTGGGAGCCTGGGAGGCCATGGGGTCGGAGGCGCGCTTCGACCGGGTGCTCTTCGACGGTGGCGAGTTCGGCCACTCCGGGGAGGTGCACGTCGGCTCGGAGGAGGAGATGGACTTCCTCGGCATCCCGGGGCTGCTCGACGCCGACCAGATGCGCACCGTCCTTCAGCAGCGGCAGAGCGACCGGGCGCGCAAGCAGAAGTCCGCCTCCGCCCCGGTAGCCGCCGACGAGCCGGTCGCCGCGGTCGCCGCCCACGAGCAGCTCGCCGTGCTCCGCCGTGAGCTCAACGGGCTGGTCGCCGCCTGGCACCACCGCACCAAGGCGCCCCACGGCGTCACCCACAACCGGCTCCGCAAGGAGTGCGGTGGCCCGCCGGCCGCGGTCGCCAACGCCGATCAGCTCAAGGCCCGCATCGACACCCTGCGCGACTGGGCCGCAAAGGGCTCGGCCTGAGGGCACACTGTCGCGGGTGGGAGAGACGATGACAGCGCTCGAGATCGCCGTGACGTCGGTGGCTGGCGCGCTCGTCGCGCGTGCGGCCGGAGCGACCCGGGTCGAGCTCTGCTCCGCCCTCGAGGTCGGTGGGGTGACCCCGTCGCAGGGGCTGGTCGAGGGAGTCCTCGACGAGGTCGGCGGCGTCGACGCCGGTGACGGCTGGCAGGGCGTGCATGTGCTCGTCCGGCCTCGGCCGGGCGGGTTCGGCTACTCCGCCGAGGAGCGCTTCCTTCTGGGCCGCGAGGCCGAGACGGTGCTGGAGGCAGGAGCCGACGGGATCGTGATCGGCGCGCTCACTCCGCACGGGGAGCCCGACCTGGAGCTGGTCCGGGAGTTGGCGGACGCTGCCGCTGCGTACGGGGCGACGGTGACGTTCCACCGGGCGATCGACCTCAGCGCGGACCCGGTCGCGGCGATCCGGGCACTGGACGGCGTGGTCGACCGGGTGCTGACCTCGGGAGGCGCGCCGGCCGCCGCCGCGGGTGCCGCGACGATCGCCGAGATGGTCGCGGTCGGCGGACCTGACGTACTTGCCGGAGGGGGCGTGAGCGTCGAGGCGATCAGAGCGCTCGCGGCGCTCGGTGTCGAGGGCGTACATCTCTCCGCCAAGCGACGGGTCCTCACCAGCGGCCGGGTGGCGCTGGGAGTCGCCGACGACGGTGGTCACTGGGTGACCGATCCTGATGTGGTCGCCGCCGCGGCAGCGGCGTTGGCAGGGTGAACCTAGGCGGGGGAGTCGCCCTCGACGAGGTCGCGCAGCACCGCCACGGCGCTCTCCAGATCGGCCTGGGTGCGGTGACGCGACTCCAGCCGCTCGGCGATGAGGTGGGAGATGCGCTCGCGTACGTCGGCGAGGTCGGCGCGGCCGGCGTCGGTCAGCGTCACCAGGCTCGCGCGGGCGTCGGCGGGGTTGGGCTCCTTGCTGACCAGGCCGGTCTCCACCAGCTGGGCGATCTGGGCCGACATCGTCGGCTGCGAGCAGCCGTCGGCGCGGGCCAGGTCGGTGATGCCGAGCGGGCCGATGGCGTCGAGGATCGTGAGGACCCGGACGCTGGCCGGAAGGTCGAGCTCTCGGCGGACCAGCCGCATGAGGCGCGCCGCGTAGACGACGAGGTCGCTGGAGAGGTCCAGTGTCGCTTCCGAGGGAAGCAGCTGCTGTGAAGGCATCGATCGGAATCCAGAGTTGGGGGTTGCGGCGCGGTGAACGGGTGGAGACTATCTGAGAATGACTACGGAACGGCACACCTGGATCGCGTTCCTGCGCGCCATCAACCTCGGCGCGAACCGGAAATTCCCGAAACAGGCGATCTCCGCCGCCGTGGTGAGGGCGGGCGGGACCGATGTCGAGACCTACATCAACACGGGCAACGTACGTTTCGACCACCCGGTCGGCGACCGGGCCGAGATGGAGGCGATCTTGGAGGAGGCCTTCGCGGCCGACCGCTTCTTCGAGGTGCCGACGATCTGCGTGACGCCTGCCGAGCTGAAGGTGATCGCCAACGACGCCGCCGCGGTGGGGATGGGGCACGAGGGCAAGCAGTTCGTCTTCCTGTGCAAGGAGCTCACCGACTCTGGCTCCCGGGACGCGCTGGTCGCCCGGGCGGGGGAGGGCGAGCGGGTCTACGTCATCGGCCGCGCCGTGCACCTGCTCACCGAGAGCTTCCAGCAGACGAAGATCACCAACGCCGTGGTCGAGCGCCACATCGCCATCAGCACCAACCGCAACATCAACGTGATCCGCACGCTCGCCGACAAGTGGGCATGAGGCCTACTGCGCCTCGATGCGATCAGGCGGGAACCTCGGTCGCGGCAGGCTCGACCACCGAATGGCGAGTGATCTCGAAGTCAGCCGGGTCGAAGCGGCTGATCCGGCGGACCAGCTCGCCGGTGGACCGCGGCCAGGAGAAGCTGTTGCGGCCGTTGGCGTCGATGAAGTAGCTGTGGCAGGACGCGCCGCTGTAGGCGGTGCCGGCGAGTGCGGCCTGTACGTCCTCGACGTACGCGGCCTGGGCCCGCGGACTGACGTCGAGATTCGCCCAGCCCTGGGCGCGGGCGGTCGTGATGGCCTCGGTGATCATCGCCACCTGTGACTCGGCGACGGCGAAGGCAGAGCCGTGACCGGTGCCGAGACTCGGGCCGAGCACCACGAACGCGTTCGGGAAGCCGGTGACCGAGGTGCCCTGGTAGGCCTCGGGGGAGCCGGCCCAGTGCTCTGCGAGCGTGCGGCCGTCGGAGCCACGGATCAGGTCGGCGACCGGCATGTCGAGGATGTGGAAGCCGGTGCCGAGGATGATCGCGTCGACCTCCGCCGCGCTTCCGTCGGAGCCGATCACGCGCGCGCCCTCGACCCGCTCGACGCCGGTGGCGTGCACCTCGACGTTGGGCTTCGTCAGCGACTGGAGGTAGCTGTTCGAGAACAGGATCCGCTTGCAGCCGAGCAGGTAGTCGGGCGTCAGCTTCGCCCGTAGCTCCCTGTCCCGGACCGCGGCGCGCAGATAGGCGCGGCCGACCTGCTGCAGGCCCCGCATCAGTGGCTGCGGGCGACGGAAGGCGATGCCGACGGCCTCCATGGCGGCGTACTCGACCGCACCGAGCGCCTTCTCGAAGAAGGGCACGTTGTGCTTGACCCACTTCTCCGCGTCCGGCACCGGATGGTCGACCTTGGGCAGCACCCAGTGGGCGGTGCGCTGGAAGAGGTGCAGGCCGGCGACCTGCTTCTGGACCTCGGGTACGAACTGGACCGCCGACGCCCCGGTGCCGATCACGGCCACCCGCTTGCCATCGAGGTCGAGGTCGTGGTTCCACCGGGCCGAGTGCCAGACCTCGCCGGGGAAGTCGGCAAGGCCGGGCAGGTCCGGGATCTTCGGCTCGTTCCAGGGGCCGGCGGCCGCGACGAGGAAGCGCGTGGTGACCTCGCCGTCGCTCGTGTCGAGCAGCCACGTCGCGCTCTCCGCCTCCCAGGCCGCGCCTCGGACCTCGACCCCGAACCGGGTGATGTCCTCGAGGCCGCGCTCCCGGGCCACGCCGTCGATGTAGGCGAGGATCTCCGGCTGGTTGCCGTAGACCCGCGACCAGTCGCTGTTGGGCGCGAACGAGAACGAGTAGAGGTTGGACGGTACGTCGCAGGCGCACCCCGGATAGGTGTTGGCCCGCCAGGTGCCACCGTAGGTGTCGGCCTTCTCGAGGATGACGACGTCCTCGACGCCCGCCTCGCGCAGCTTGATCGCGGCCGCGATGCCGGAGATGCCGGCGCCGATGACGACGACCTCATGATGGTTGCTCATGCGATTGCTCCTTCGAGTGCGGCCGCGACGCGGCCGGGGAGGTGTCGGCGGGCTGCGGCGAGGGTGGCCTCGCGGCGGCCGAGATCCATGAAGTTGGGGCCCATCGCGGCCAGCTCCGCAGGCCCGGGCTCGACCCGGACGACGCGGATGCCGGCGTCCCGGAGCCGCGCGACCTCGCGGTCGAGCACGGCGGTCATCTGGGAGCGCAGCAGGCGCTCGATCCGGTCGAGGCCACGGGCGGGAACCCCGCCCTCGGTGGTCATCGGGGCGACCACGACGACCTCGTCGACCGCCTGGCCGAGGAGGAGGTCGGCCGAGACGGAGGAGACCGCACCGCCGTCTACGTAGCGGCGGCCCGCGATCTCGACCGGCGGGAACCAGCCGGGGATCGCCCAGGAAGCCGCGCTCGCCGCGCCCAGGGTGGCCGAGGGGGCGTCCGCGGAGCCGAACGCCACCCGGGTGCCGGTGGCCGCGTCCGCCGCGACCAGCCAGGTCGCGGGGTGGTCGACCCAGCCGTCGGGTCCGGCCAGCGCGTCGCCGTACGCCCGCAGCCAGGTGGCGTCGCCGCGGCCGCGGGGGAGCAGGCCGGCCAGTGCGCTGTAGGGCGAGCGGCGGGAGAGGCCGGGACGTACCAGACCGAGCGCGGGCAGCGAGGGTGCCGGCACCGGTGGCGCCGCGCCGGGATGGACGGCGACGTGGGCCGCCAGGACCGGGTCGGCGCCCGGTGCCTCGTCGAGCGCGTCGAGGAGGTGCTGCGGCGTACGGCCGGACCCGAGGGCCGCGACGATCTCCGAGCCCGCGGAGGTGCCGACGAGGACATCGGCCGTGCGGACGTCCCAGTCCAGCGCTTCCTCCAGGACGCGGAGGGCCACGGCCGTCCAGGCGAAGCCGAGAGTGCCGCCGCAGCCGATGGCGAGTGCGCGTCGTCGAGCCATATTCGGATACTAACGGTATTTGAATACCGGCGGTAGCCCGAACTGGTAAGATCTGGCCCGTGGGCCGGATCACGCGCAAGGAGTCGCACGCGCAGACGCGCGAGCGGCTCGTCGCGACCGCGCACCGGCTGTTCATCTCGGACGGCTACAACGTGACCTCGCTCGACAAGGTCGCCACCACGGCGGGCTTCTCGAAGGGCGCGGTCTACTCGAACTTCTCCACCAAGCACGAGCTCGGTCTCGCCGTGCTCGACGTGATCCACCGGGAGCGGGCAGAGTCCCTGGCCGACGCCGTCAGCGGCGTCGACACCGTCGAGGGCCGGATCGACGCCTTCGCGGCGTGGGCCGAGGCCAACATCGGCGACGTCGGCTGGACCGCGCTCGAGGTCGAGTTCGCGACCAGCACCCGCCGCGTCCCGGGGGTGAGTCAGCAGCTCGCCGGCCGGCGCCGTGAGCTCACCGCGGCCATCGCCGGGCTCATCGAGCAGCAGGCCGCCGACCTCGGCCTGAGCCTCGCCTCACCGGCCGAGGACGCCGCTGTCCAGCTGCTCTCCCTCGGCATCGGGCTCGGCGTCCAGCGTGCGTTCGACCCCGATCTCTCGGTCACCAGCCTGGTCGACCTGCTGCGGTCGCTCCTGGAGAGCGCGACGCCTGCGTCGTAGTGCGCGAGACCTAGTGGGCCGGGGCGCCGTTGCGCTCCGGGGCCGGGAAGGAGACCCGGTTCAGGTGGCGTACGGCGGGGCTCAGCAGCGTGGCGAGGGAGATCACCACGTAGGCGATGCCGGCGATCGCGAGCATGTTCTCGATCCCGTACGCAGCGGCCAGCGGCCCCATGGCCAGCTGTCCGACGGGGATGGCGATGTAGGTGCCGAGCTGGTCGTAGGAAGACGCTCGGGAGAGCAGATCGGCGGGGACGTTCTCCTGCATCGACAGCTGCCAGCCGAGGCTGAAGACCTGGATCCCGGCACCGGAGAGGGCGGCTGCGGGGAGGAGTACGGCGAGCTCGGTGGAGAAGCCGAGAGCGGCGATCGGCAGCCCGAACAGGGCCATGCCGATCATGCCGTAGAACAGCGGCCGTTCGAGCCGGACCTTCATCAGTACGAGGGTCGCGGCGAGCACGCCGATCCCCTGGAAGGTCAGGATCAGGCCCCAGCCGCCGGCGCCCAGCGCCGAGCCCTCGGCCCGCTGCGGGCCGAGCGTGAGCAGCCCGCCCTCGTAGAGCGCGTTGAGCATGGTCGCGGCGCCGACGCAGAGCCACAGCCAGCTCGTCGAGCGGAAGTAGTCCCACCCCGTGCGCAGATCGCCGATGAGTGAGGCCTTGCCGACCGCGCCGCTGAGCTTGACCGGCAGCAACAGCAGCGCCGCGATGATCCAGGTGGCGGCGTCGAGCGCGAGCGCCCAGCCCGCGCCGACGGTGAGGACGAGCAGGCCGGCGGTGCCGGGACCGGCGACCGCGACGACCGCCCGGGTCAGCGACAACAGCACGTTGGCTTCCTGCAGCATGGTGCGAGGCACCACGAGCGGGATGATCCCCTGCTGGGCGGGCAGGCCGGCGGCGGAGACGATGCCGTTGAGCGCGGAGAGTGCGATCAGGTGCCACAGCTCGGCGACACCGGTGATGACGAGGACGGCCACGACAGCCTGGCTCAGCCCCGAGACCAGGTTGGAGGCGAACAGGATCCGGGCTCGGCCCATCCGGTCGGCGAGCACGCCGCCGATGAGCATGAAGATGATCATCGGGATGGTGCGGGCGGCAAGGACGGCGCCGATCGCGATCGGCGCGTCACTGACCTCCATGACCGCGAAGGCCAGGGCGACGGGCGCCATGAAGTTGCCCACCAGATTGATCGATCGAGAAGCGAAGAACCAGCGGAAGTGGGGTTCGTGAAGTGGGGCTGTCGCCGAGATCCGAGCCATTCGAGAGAGAATAGACCGTCGGGTTATTTCTATCTGCCGAAAATTCCCAATTCTGTCACGAGACCGTTACACCGGCCGAGCGCATCTCCTCGATGGCGGCCGAGGTGCTCGCCGGAGCCACGCCGGCGGCCAGGTCGGCGAGCAGCGTGGTGCGGAGACCGGCGGCTCGGGCGTCGAGCGCGGTGGCACGTACGCAGTAGTCGGTCGCCAGCCCGCACACGTCGACCTCCTCCACACCGTGGGCCCGGAGCCAGTCGATCAGGGTGGCGCCGCCGGTGGCCGCGCCCTCGAAGCCGGAGTAGGCGGCTGCGTACTCACCCTTGCGGAAGATCTCGTCGAAGGTGACCGGGTCGAGGTTGGGGTGGAAGGCCTCGCCGTCGGTGCCGACGATGCAGTGCGCCGGCCAGGAGTCGACGTAGTCCGGTGGGTTGCCGAAGTGGTCGCCCGGGTCGATGTGGTGGTCCTTGGTCGCCACGACCAGCCCGTACGTCTGCTCCGGCTCCTTGCTCGCCGCCCGCTCCCGCAGCAGCTGACCGATGTCGTAGGCCACCCGGGCCCCGCCGTCGACCGGCAGGGACCCGCCCTCGCAGAAGTCGTTCTGTACGTCGACCACGATCAGTGCACGCGTCATGGTCGTCAGCCTAGACCGGCTCTACTGGAAGAGCGTGGGGATCGCGGGGTCGCCCTTCAGGAGCGAGTGGGCGATGACCGGGAGCTCGGCGACCGAGGCCCGGTGGCGGTCGCGCGCGGCGTCGAGGGGCTCGCGGCCTACGACCTCGCCCTTGTGGACCAGCTGGGTCAGGAGCGGACGGTCGTTGCCGTCGCCCTCGGGTGCGGTGCCGATGCCGATCACCTCGGCGTCCGCCGTGTCTATTCCTGTGGCCTTGCGGTTGCGGCGGCGCAGGGCGTACTTCCGGCCGCCGATCGACGCCTTGGAGGCGCTCTTCTTGGCGACCGGCTCCAGGTCGCCGGAGGCGCCCTCGCGGGCGACCAGCTTGTACACGAACCCGGCGGTCGGGTGGCCGGAGCCGGTGACCAGCTGGGTACCGACGCCGTAGCCGTCGACCGGGGCGGCCGCGAGGCCGGCGATGGCGTACTCGTCCAGGTCGCTGGTGACGATGATCTTCGTCTCGGTCGCGCCGAGGTCGTCCAGCTGGCGGCGTACGTCATGGGCGAGGAGCCCCAGGTCACCGGAGTCGATCCGCACCGCACCGAGCTCGGGACCGGCGATCTCGACGGCCTTGGCCACCGCCTCGGCGATGTCGTAGGTGTCCACCAGCAGCGTGGTGCCCCGTCCGAGGGAGGCGACCTGGGCCTGGAAGGCCTGCTCCTCGGTGTCGTGCAGGAGGGTGAAGGCGTGTGCGGAGGTGCCGGTCGTGGGCACGCCGAAGCGGGCGCGGGCGGCGAGGTTGGAGGTGGCGGTGAAGCCGGCGACGTAGGCCGCTCGGGCGGCGGCGATCGCGGCCGCCTCGTGGGTGCGACGCGAGCCCATCTCGATACACGGGCGCTCACCGGCCGCCATCGTCATCCGGGAGGCCGCGGTGGCGATGGCCGAGTCGTGGTTGTAGATCGAGAGGAGCACCGTCTCCAGGACGACCGCCTCGGCGAAGCTGGCCTCCACCACGAGCAGGGGCGACTGCGGGAAGAAGGTCTCGCCCTCGGCGTACCCCCAGATGTCGCCGGTGAAGCGGTAACCGGCCAACCACTCCAGGGTCGGGCCGTCGACGACGCCCTCCAGGATCGCCAGCTGCTCGGAGTCGAAGTGGAAGGCTTCGAGGGCGTCGAGCGCCCGGCCGACGCCGGCCACCACGCCGTAGCGCCGCCCGCCGGCCAGGCGCCGGGGGAACAGCTCGAAGACGGCACGGCGCTCCGCGGTGCCCGCCTTCAGGGCGGCCTGGAGCATGGTCAGCTCGTAGTGATCTGTCAGGAGCGCGGTCGAGTCCGCTGTCGAGTCCACGGGCACATCGTGGCACGATGGACCGCATGAGCGAGCGCAAGCGAGCGACCATCAAGGTCCTCATGTCGCCGGGTCCGTACTCTTGCGCCTGCGCTACGGAGGCGGCGACATGAGCGCGCCAAGCCCCGTGGAGCTCGACGAGCCCGAGGTCGACGACCTCGTAGCGCCCGCGACCCCGTGGGTGACCATCGTCTGGAACGACCCGGTCAACCTGATGTCGTACGTCACCTTCGTCTTCCAGAAGTACTTCGGCTACTCCAAGAAGAAGTCGGAGAAGCTGATGATGGAGGTGCACAACGACGGCAAGTCGGCGGTCTCCGCGGGCAGTCGCGAGGAGATGGAGCGCGACGTTCAGGCGATGCACGAATACGGGCTGTGGGCGACCCTGGAGAAGCAGGATTGATGGGCGGGTTCAGCTACCACCGCCGCAGCAAGCAGATCATCGCGACCTTCTCCGGGTTCGAGGCCGACCTGCTCCGTTCGCTGGCCTCGCAGCTCGTCGAGCTGTTGCGCAACGAGGTCGCCGCCCCGGCCGAGAGCGATGACCCCCTCGAGGCGCTGCTCGACTTCTCGGGACCGACGACCGAGCCCGAGGACCCGGTGCTGAAGCGGCTCTTCCCCTCCGCCTACGGCAACGACGAGGAGGCCGCCGGGGAGTTTCGGCGGTTCACCGAGGGCGGGCTGCGCGACGGCAAGGCGCGGGCCGCATCCACGATCATCGACTCCCTCGAGGAGGCCGGGCTCCCGCCCGAGCTCGACGAGGACGGGCTGGTCATCGACGTCGAGCTCCCGATCCCCGACGCCGAGGCGTGGATGCGCTCCTTCACCGACATCCGGCTCGCGCTCGCGACCCGCCTCGGGGTCGAGGAGGGCGACGAGGACTTCTGGGACTCGCTGCCCGACGACGACCCCGCCGGCCAGGTCTACGGGATCTACCAGTGGGTCGGGATCCTGCAGGAGACCATGGTCGAGGCGCTGTGGGCGGCGTCCTGACCGACGCGCCCTAGCGTCCGGCCGTACGACCGTCCAGCAGGGTGACCAGGATGCGAGTGAGCGTCGCCCGGTCCTCCTCCGGCAGGGGCCGCAGGAGCTCGTCGGCGGCCTGCTGACGGGCATCCTCGATCAGCCGTCCCAGGCGTACGCCCTCCTCGGTCGCGACCACGCAGACCGCCCGGCGGTCGGCCGGATCGGGCCGGCGTGCGACCAGGCCGTGGCCCTCGAGGCCGTCGACGACCTCGGTGGCCGACCTCGGGACGATGCGGAGTCGCTCGGCGAGGGCCGAGAGCCGTATCGGCTCGTCGGCGGCGAGCACGATCCGCAGGGCTCGGCTCTGCGAGGGGGTGATCCCCCAACGGGCGGTCGCCTCGCCGAAGCGGCGGCGAAGGGTGCGTGCTGCCGCCATCAGCAGGTCGGCGGTCTCGTCCACAGGAATAACCCTAACCCATCGTGCGTTAGCCTCATTGTGAGTCAACCTCAGTAAATAGGATCGAGGTGTTCGGATGAGTGACCCGCACCCGTACAAGTCTTCCGGTGAGTCCGGCCGCTCCGGCCGTGATCCCCGCTCCAAGCGCGCCGACCGCGCCCAGCTCGAGGCCCAGCCGGTCTCGCTGCGGCGGATCGCGCGGCTCTTCGCGCCCTACCGCGGGCGCCTGCTTCTCGTCGTGGCGCTGATCGTGGTCAGCTCGGTGATCGGGCTGGCCCAGCCGTTCCTGGTCAAGCACGTCATCGACACCGCCCTGCCCGAGGGCGACACCACGCTGCTCCTGCTCTGCGTCGCCGCGATGGTGCTCGTCGCCATCGCCTCCGCAGCCCTCGGGGTGGCTCAGACGCTCATCTCGACCGAGATCGGCCAGCGGGTCATGCACCGGCTGCGTACCGACCTCTTCGGGCACCTGCAGCGCCAGTCGCTCGACTTCTTCACCCGCACGCGGGGTGGCGAGGTGCAGTCGCGGATGGTCAACGACATCGGCTCGATGCAGTCGGTGGTCACCTCCACCGCGACCTCGATCGCGGCCAACGTCACGGTCGTGGCCGGCACCGTGGTCGCGATGATGGCGCTCAACTGGCGGCTCGCGCTGATCTCGCTGGTGGTGCTGCCGCCGGCGGTGTGGACCACCCGCAAGGTGGCACAGATGCGCTACGCGGTCACGACGCAGCGTCAGGCGAAGATGGCCGACCTGCACGTGCAGGTCGAGGAGGGGCTCTCGGTCAGCGGCATCCTGCTGACCAAGACCCTCGGTGCCGCGCCGGCCCTGGCCTCCCGTTTCGAGCAGACCTCCCACGACCTCGTCGGTCTGGAGGTACGCAGCCAGCTCGCCGGGAGGTGGCGGATGGCGACCATGCAGGTGGTCTTCGCCGTGGTGCCGGCCGCGCTCTACCTCGCCGCGGGTTTCCCGGCGACCTCCGGTGCGTTGACCATCGGGACGCTGGTCGCCTTCGTATCGCTGCAGGGCTCGCTCTTCCGGCCGCTGATGGGGCTGCTCAACGTCGGGGTCGACGTCACCTCCTCGCTGGCGCTCTTCTCGCGGATCTTCGAGTACCTCGACCTGCCGGTCGAGATCGACGACCCGGTCTCCCCGGTGCCGCTGGGCGGGGCTCGCGGCGAGGTCGTCCTCGACGACGTCGGGTTCTCCTACGACGGCGATCAGCCCGTCCTCGAACAGATCTCGCTGCGGGTGCCCGCGGGCGGCTCGCTGGCCCTGGTCGGGGCCACCGGATCGGGCAAGTCGACGCTGGCGGGGATGGTCGCGCGACTGCACGACCCGACCACCGGCCGGGTGCTGCTCGACGGGGTCGACCTGCGCGACCTGACCCTCGCCGACCTGGCCGCCAACGTCGGCATGGTCACCCAGGAGACCTACCTGCTCCACGCGAGCGTTCGCGACAACCTGCGCCACGCGCGCCCCGACGCGAGCGACGCCGAGATCGAGGAAGCTGCTCGCGCAGCCCGGATCCACGACCTGATCGTCGGGCTCCCCGACGGTTACGACACGCTCGTCGGCTCCCGCGGCCACCGTTTCTCCGGCGGTGAGCAGCAGCGGCTGGCGATCGCTCGCACGCTGCTGCGCGACCCGCGCGTGCTCGTGCTCGACGAGGCCACCTCCGCGCTCGACAACACCACCGAGCGCGAGGTCCAGGCGGCCCTGGACCGCCTGGCCGAGGGGCGTACGACGATCACCATCGCCCACCGCCTCTCCACCGTCCGCGACGCCGACCAGATCGCGGTGCTCGACCACGGCCGGGTCATCGAGGTCGGCACCCACGAGGAGCTGCTGCTTCGGGGCGGTGCCTACGCCGACCTCGTACGCGGCGGCCTGACCGCGGCCGCCTAGCACGGTCGGCGGGCGGTGGTAGGCCGGAGTCCGAGGGCCGGTCACGTTCAGGATCAGGTTCGGGTCCGCCTAGGCTGATCCTGTGCTGACCATCGACCAGGCGACGTACGACGCGATCGTCGCCCACGCGAAGCGCGACCATCCCGACGAGGCGTGCGGGATCGTCGCCGGGCCTGAGGGCTCGGATCGGCCCGAGCGGTTCATCGAGATGATCAACGCCGCCGGCTCGCCGACCTTCTACGAGTTCGACTCGACCGATCTGCTCCAGCTCTACAAGGAGATGGACGCCAACGACGAGGAGCCGGTGGTGGTCTACCACTCCCACACGGCGACGGAGGCCTACCCCTCGCGCACCGACATCGGCCTCGCGATGGAGCCGAACGCTCACTACGTGCTGGTCAGCACCCGCGAGCACGGGCCGGATGCCGGCCCGGTCGAGTTCCGGTCCTACCGGATCGTCGACGGCAACGTCACCGAGGAAGAAATCAGCATCGTCGCGACGTTGTCGTGACGCGCACCACCTACATCTAGGAGAACGAACCCATGGCCATCGAGGTCAAGATCCCGACCATCCTCCGCACCTACACCGCCGGTGAGAAGGCAGTCAGCGCCGAGGGCAAGACCCTGAGCGCGCTCATCGACGACCTCGAGGCGAACCACTCCGGCATCAAGGAGCGCCTCATCGACAACGGCGACCTGCGCCGCTTCGTCAACGTCTACATCAACGACGAGGACGTACGCTTCATCGGCGGCCTCGACGCCGAGCTCAAGGACGGCGACCAGGTCGTCGTCCTCCCCGCCGTCGCCGGCGGCTGCTGAGCTGTGCGGATGTTCACCGAGGTAACTCGGTGAACACTCACTTGCTTCGTGGAGTTCCGCGAGGGAAGCGCCCGTTCGCCGAGTTATCTCGGTCAGCATCCCGGGGCGGGCCGGCGAGCGCCCACCGAGTTACCTCGGTCGGCGCGCACTCCCTTCGCGGAGTTCCGCGAGGGAAGTGACCCCAGACCGAGTTATCTGGGTCAGCATCCGGCAGTTGTTCAGCCCAGAATGCCGCGGTCGTACGCTCGTGCGACCGCGGCTGCTCTGTCTGTGACCCCGAGCTTGTCGAAGATGTGGCCCAGGTGGGTCTTGACCGTCGCCTCGCTGACGAAGAGCGACGCCGCGATCGCGCGGTTGGTGGTGCCGCGGGCGACCAGGGTGAGCACCTCGCGCTCGCGGGGGCTGAGCTGCGCCGTCGGGCCGGGGGATCGCAGCCTCGAGGCGAGCCGGGTCGCGACCGCGGGGGAGAGGACGGTCTCGCCCGCCGCGGTCGCGCGGACCGCCGCGACCAGGTCGGCGGTCGGTGCGTCCTTGAGGAGATAGCCCGTGGCTCCGGCTTCGATGGCCGCGACGACGTCGGAGTCGGTGTCGAAGGTGGTCAGCACGAGTACGCCGACCCCGGACTCCTGTGCGCGGAGCCGCTCGATCACCTCGACCCCGCCCGTGCCGGGCATCCGCAGGTCGAGGACGAGTACGTCCGGCGCCAGTGAATCCACCAGAGCGAGCGCCTGGGCCCCGTCGCCGGCCTGGCCGACGACGTCGAAGTCCGACTCGGTCTGCAGCGCTCCGGCCACTCCGTCGCGTACGACTGGATGGTCGTCGGCGACCACGATCCGGATCATGCGGCCTCCTCGGTTCGTCGGAACTGACGTCTCGATCTGCACAACTGACGTCTCGATCTCCGTAAGTGACGTCTCGGCATCAGGCGGGTCCTCGGGGGAGGGCGGGGATGCGCGCGGAGACGGCGGTGCCGTCGCCGGGGGCGGACTCGACGGTGAAGCTGCCGGTCAGGCGCCGGGCGCGGTCGCGCATGACGCCCAGGCCGAAGGAGCTGCCGCGGACCGGAGCGGTGGGGTCGAAGCCGGAGCCGTCGTCGCGTACGTCGAGGATGACCTCGGCCGCGTCGAAGGTGAGCGTGACGCCGACCCGTTGCGCACAGGCGTGCTTGGCGACGTTGGCGAGGGCCTCCTGGGCGATCCGCAACAGGGTCGCCTCGACCTCGGAGTGCAGGGCGACGGCATCGCCGACGACGACGAACGAAGCCTCGGCCCCGTGGTCGTCGCGCCAGGCCGCGACCAGCGCCGCCAGCGCATCGGCGAGTCCTGCCTCGGCCAGCTCGGCGGGGCTCAGGTCCTGCACGGAGCGCCGGGCCTCGACCAGCGCAGTGCGGGCCATCTCGGTGGCCCGGGCCACCCGGCGGCGTACGTCCTGGGCGTCCGCGGAGCCCTCGGCGGCCTGGAGCTGGGCCACGACCCCGGCCAGGGACTGGGCGATGGTGTCGTGGATCTCGCGGGCGAGACGCTCGCGCTCGTCGCGGACACCGGCCGAGCGCGACTGGGCGAGGAGCTCCTCCTGGAGCCGGGCGTTCTCGGCGAGTGCCTCCTCCAGCCGCCCGATCGTCGCGGCGCGCTCCCGGCTGACGGCGTCGAGGTGCTCGCTGTAGCGGCCCATCAGGGAGGCCAGACCGAAGTTGAGCACGAACAGCAGCGGCAGCAGCAGGCTCTGCCATGGGTTGTCGTACGGCGGCGGACCACCCGTCTGACCCATCGCCATGATCGCTGCGGTTGCCGCCATCGCCACCCATCGCCATCGACCGCGGAAGGAGTCGAAGGCGTCCAGGAACCCGATCCAGCCGAAGATGCAGAACAGCGGGTGCATCGCGGTCAGCACCGCGGTCAGCGCCGTGCGGCCGATGTAGCCGACCGGATGGGGGCGGCCGTAGACGTACATCCATCGCCACGTCCACACCGCGGTCGCCGCCACGAGGATCCCGAAGATCACGCGCGCGCCGCGCGACTGGGGCCCGACCTCGGGGAAGGTCGCGACGCAGATCGCCGTGGCGAGCGTGAGCAGCACGAACGGCAGCACCTTGAGGTTGCGCTCCCAGCGCTGCTCGCGCTCGACGGCCGACGTCACAGGAAGGACCTTCTCATTCCCAGCGGAAGGCGCGCACGGCAATCAGGTACAGCCCGACCGCCCAGCCGCCCATCACCGCCAGATCCACCAGGTGCGGGAAGGCGCCGCCGGCGGCGTCGTTGAGCGCGTTGGAGGCCGCGCCGTAGGGCGTGAACGAGATGATGTCGCGAGCGGTGCCGCCGAGGGCCTCGACCGGGAAGTAGACCCCCGCGGTGAACATCGACGGGAAGAAGACCACCATCCCCACCACCTGCCCGGTCTTCGCGTTGGGGGAGACCGCGGTGATCGCGGCTCCGATCCCGAGCGAGACGGCCAGCGCCAGGACGTACGCGACGACGTATCCGACGATCGACTCCGGGAGCGGGGTCCCGAACGCCACCCGGCCGAACACGATCACGATCACCGAGGAGGCCGCGACCGCGACGGCGTGCACCAGCACCTGGCCGAGCAGGATCGAGGCGGGGCGGGCCGGCGTGGTCCCGAGTCGCCGCAGGACCCCGCTCTCGCGGTAGCCGGTCAGCGTCGGCGGCATCGTCATGATCGCCGCCATGATCATCGAGAGCAGCACGGTGACCGGGACGTAGATGTCGATCAGGCTCCGGCCGCCGAGGTCGGTGCTGCTCTCCCGGAAGCTCGGGATGAGCCCGAGCACCCCCAGCAGCAGGCTCGGGAACAGGACGATCCAGAAGAGCGAGAGCCGCTCGCGGGCGAAGAGCCGGGACTCCGTACGGATCACGGCGACGGTCGGGCTGGTCATCGGAGTGCCTCCATGGCGTCGGTCTCGGGCGAGGTGTCGGTGAGGTCGAGGTAGGCGGCGTCGAGGCTCCCGGCGGCGACCCGGAGCCGCTGCGGGGCCACGCCCTGCGTACGCAGCGCCTCGACGACCGCGAGCGCGACTCCTTCGGCGCCTTCGACGGTGACGGTGCCGTTCTCGCTGCGCGCGGCGGTGACGCCGTCGAGCTCGCGCAGGGCAGCCAGGTCGATCGCGACCGAGGTCTCGAAGGTGGTGATCGTGGCCGCGGAGGCGGAGTCGATGAGCCCCGCCGGGGTGTCCAGCGCCCGGATCCGGCCGGCGTCGACGATGGCGATCCGGTCGCAGAGGGTCTGCGCCTCCTCCATCGAGTGGGTGACCAGCAGGACGGTCACACCCCGGTCGCGTACGTCGCGCACCAGGTCCCACACCTCGCGACGCGCCCGTGGGTCCAGGCCGGTGGTGAGCTCGTCGAGCACGACGACCCGCGGCCGGCCGATCAGCGCAAGCGCGATCGAGAGCCGCTGCTGCTGTCCGCCGGAGAGGTTCTCGAACCGCTGCCGCAGATTGGCCCCGAGACCGAGCCGCTCGGCCAGCGGCGCCCACGGCTCGGGGTCGGGGTGGATGGCGCTCCACAGCTCCAGGGCTTCCTGGACGGTGATCCGCGCTGCAGCTTCGCCTCCTGGAGCTGTACGCCGAGCACCTCCGTCACTGCGGCGCGGTCGGTCCACGGGTCGATCCCGTGGACCCGGATCCGGCCCTTGTCGCCCACCCGCAGACCGGCGATCGACTCGACCGTCGTGCTCTTGCCCGCCCCGTTGGGCCCGAGGATGCCGAAGATCTCGCCGGTCTCGACGCGAAGGCTGATCTCGTCGACCGCCACCTTCTCGCCATAGGTCTTGCGCAGGCCGTCCACGACGACCGCTGGTTCTCGCTCCTGATGCATACCTTCAGCCTGGTCGGTGACGCGATCTCACGGATCGGGCGATCGGCGCGAGTGGGCATCAGTCGATCGGTTGATGCGACGATGGACCCCATGCGCTACGACAACCTGCTGGCGTCGGTCGGGGGCACCCCGTTGGTGGGGCTTCCCCGCCTCTCGCCCTCTCCCGACGTACGTCTGTGGGCCAAGCTCGAGGACCGGAACCCCACCGGCTCGATCAAGGACCGCCCGGCTCTTCGCATGGTCGAGGAGGCCGAGAAGGACGGCAGGCTCCGCCCGGGCTGCACGATCCTGGAGCCGACCTCCGGCAACACCGGGATCTCGCTGGCCATGGCGGCCAAGCTCAAGGGCTACCGGATCGTGTGCGTGATGCCCGAGAACACCTCCGAGGAGCGGCGCCAGCTGCTGCGGATGTGGGGCGCCGAGATCGTCTCCTCGCCCGCCGCCGGCGGCTCCAACGAGGCCGTCCGCGTCGCCAAGCGCCTCGCCGCCGAGCACCCCGACTGGGTGATGCTCTACCAGTACGGCAACGCCTCCAACGCCCTCGCGCACGAGGAGGGCACCGGCCCCGAGCTCCTCGCCGACCTCCCCGCGATCACCCACTTCGTCGCCGGGCTCGGCACGACCGGGACGCTGATGGGCGTCGGCCGCTACTTCCGCTCCGCCAAGCCGGAGGTACGCATCGTCGCCGCCGAACCTCGCTACGGCGAGCTCGTCTACGGCCTGCGCAACCTCGACGAGGGCTTCGTCCCCGAGCTCTACGATGCCTCCCTCATCGACGCCCGCTTCTCGGTGGGTCCGCGCGACGCGGTCCGCCGGGTCCGTGAGCTGTTGGAGTTGGAAGGCATCTTCGCCGGCATCTCCACCGGCGCCATCCTCCACGCCGCCCTCGCCCAGGCCGCCAAGTCCCTCAAGGCCGGCGAGAAGGCCGACATCGCCTTCGTCGTGGCCGACGGTGGCTGGAAGTACCTCTCCACCGGGGCGTACGAAGGCACCATCGACGAGGCCGAGGAAGGCCTCGAGGGCCAGCTCTGGGCCTGACCCGCCCCGACCACCGGCGGCGGGCGTCAGCGGCAGAAGGCGTAGACGACGAGGCCGTGGTCCTCGCCGGTGAAGACCTGGTCGAGGGCCTTGCCGGTGAGGTTGGCGTCGACGTAGCGCGGGGCGGGGCCGGTGGCGACGATGGCGTGGGCGGGGAGTCTGCCGGTCATGTCGCGCGGGGCCTCGGCGCTCCAGCAGTCGTGCTTCTGGATGAGCGCGGCGGGGCTGCCAGGAGCGAGCGGGCGGTCGGCGGGGGCGGAGCCGAGCTGGGCCAACGCGACAGCGACGGCTGCCGCATACATCATCCAGATGCTGAGCGCCATGAAGCCTTTTCGTCCGAGGAAGGCTCTCACGCTTAGGCAACGCGGCAGCGGTCGCGGAGGTTACGGGACCTCGGCCACGTCGTGGTCGTGGATCCAGGCGAGATGACGGTCGTAGGCATCGCCTGACCCGAGACGCTTGTTGCGGGCCTGCGCGCGGGGACCTTCGGGGAGGTGGAGGACGTCGGCGGCGGCCAGCGAGGCGATCTGGATCCGGCGGGTGCGGTCGCGGCGGCGTACCTCGTAGGTCGTGCGGGCACGGTCCGTGTCGTCGTCGGTGGCGAGGCAGTCGGCGAGGACGACCGCGTCCTCGATCGCCTGGGCGGCACCCTGGCCGTGGTGGGGAACCATCAGGTGAGCGGCATCGCCGAGCAACGTGACCCGGCCGCGCGACCAGGTGGCCAGGGGCGGACGGTGGAAGAGGCCCCAGTGCTCCGAGCACGGTGCCGCGGAGATCATCTGGACCACGGCTGGATGCCAGCCGGTGTACGCATGGACGTGCTCGTCCGGGTCGGCCGGCCAGGACCACGAGTCCGCTGCCCAGGGCCCGAGCTGCCGCTTGACCAGCAGGAACGCGTGGTCACCGTCGCCGACCGGATGATGCATCAGGTGACGGTCGGCACCTGTCCACACCTGCACCCGGCCAGGATCGGGGAGCAGGGTGAGCTGCGAGCGCGGGACGATCCCTCGCCAGGCGATGCAGCCGGAGAACTGGGCGTCGTCGTAGCCGACGACGTGCTCACGCAGCATCGATCCGGCGCCGTCGGCGCCGATGACCAGGTCGGCCTCGACCGACTCGCCGCAGGCGAACTCCAAGGTCACGGGGCCGTCGTCGGAGTCGGTGAGCTCGACCAGACGGTGGCCGAGGTGGAGCCCTTCGGTGCCGAACGTCTCGCTCAGAAGCGCGTGCAGGTCGGCGTGACCGATGCCGTAGCAGGGCGCCCCGGCGCGGTTGGCGTACTCCGCGGCGGAGAGCACCCGGCCGATCGTGGCGCCGGTGTGGCCGTCGCGCCAGACCCAGCCGTTCACGGTCGCCGCCGCCTCGCCGAGGCGCGGCTCGAGTCCGATGCGCTCCAGGAGCCTGGTCGCGTTGGCCGGTAGCAGCACGGCGTCGCCGGTCGGGCGCGGATCGGTCGCGGCCTCGTACACCTCGACCTCGACACCCCGGCGGCGCAGCTCGATGGCGAGAGTCAGGCCACCGATGCCGGCGCCGATGATCGTGACCCGTCGGGTACGACGATCCCTGCGTAAAGCTGCCCGAGCCATCCGGGTGACTGACATCGCACGCTCCTTGGGGAGGTTACGTTCGAAACGTACCTCAGGGGCGTGTGTGCTCGTGGACGGTTAAGGCAAACGTCATTTGACGTCGAGCGTCTGGTCCTTGCCGATGTCGCTGGTCCCGATGGGTCCGAGGCCGAGGAGATCCAGGGCCAGGTTGCCGAGGTCGGCGTTGCGTACGGGCCGAGGGCCTTCGTAGTCGGGGCGCCCCTTGCCGGGGTCGCGGTAGTCATCGGCGTTGAGCTCGTAGAGGTCCGTGCCGGCGCCGGCGTCCGGCCCCCAGACGATGAACGGGATCCGGTAGTTCTCGTAGACCTTCTCGGAGTGGTTGGTGATGCCCGGCTTGAAGCCGTGGTCGGCGGTGAGGATGACGTCGAGCTCCTTCGCCAACCCGGGATCGGCGTCGACGACGTCGAGGAACTCGCCGACCTGGGCGTCGGACTCCTCGACGGCATCCAGATACTCCGGCGACATCCCGCCGAACTCGTGACCGGCGACGTCGGGCAGGGACAGATGTACGAAGGTGAGGTCCCGCTGCTCGTCGGCGAGGTCCTTCACCGCCTCCGGCACCAGCTCGGCGTGGTCGTCGATCGGCACATAGAGGTCGATGTCGTCCTCCCAGGTCCGCTGCCACAGCTCGAACTTCTGCTTCGTCACGAACACCCCGGTGCTGAGCCCGGCCTCGTGGGCGACGGTGAACACCGAGTCCTCGTCCTTCGCGATGGACCTGGTCGGGTCGCCGACGTTCCAGGTGACGCCGTGGCCGCCCTCGTCGGCGTCGATCGGGTCGCTGGTGACCATGCCGGTGTGGTTGGGCAGGGTGATGTTCTTCTCGTAGGCGGTGCGGGCGTTGAGCGTCGAGGCGCCCTCGTCGATCAGCCGGTGGATGTTGGGCGTCCTCCCCGGCCCCAGCGTCGTCAACGCATCCGGGTTGAGCCCGTCGATCGAGATCGCGAGCACCTTCCGGTCGACCTGGGTGGCCGTACGCTCCGCGCGCCTGCTGCCTTCGCCGTCCCGGTCCGGGAGCGCGGTGAGGGCCACGACGAGCACGACGACGAGGAAGATCCCGACGGAGAGGAGAGGGAAGAGGCGACGCACCGGCACACCCTAAGTGAACCCGATGGCGCCCCGGGCGAACGCTCAGCGAATGTCTAGTGACTGAGTTGAGTTCAACGTGCTGCCGGGGATGGGACCCAGGCCGAGCAGGTCGAGGGCCAGGTTGCCGAGGTCGCCGTTGCGGATCGGCTGCTTCCCGGCGTACGTCGGCCGGCTCGTCCCCGGCGCCCGGAAGTCAGGGTTGAGGCGATAGAGCGAGGCACCGCGGGCGACCCCGGGGCCCCACACGACGAACGGGATCCGGTAGTTGGCGTAGACGTGCGCGCTGTGGTCCTTCGCCCCGGCCTTGAAGCCGTGGTCGGCGGTGAGGACGACGTACGTCGACCGCTTCAGCGTCGTCGAGGAGTCGATCGCCTTCAGCAGCCGACCGATGCGGGCGTCGGTGCGGATCACCGAGGCGCGGTAGGCCGCGCTCATCCCGCCGTCGCGGTGGCCGTAGTGGTCGGGGGAGCCGAGGTGGACGAAGGTGAAGGCGCGCTTCTTGCTCGCCAGGTCGCGGGCGGCCCGGGCGGCCAGGTCGGCGTCGCCGTCGACCACGAACCGGTCGATCGAGGGCCAGGAGCGGTCGAAGAGGCCGAACTTCGACTTCGAGGCGAACAGGGCGCTGCTCCGGCCGGTCCGCTCGACCTGGCTGAAGACCGACGAGACCGGGTGTCCGGCGGCCTTCTGCACCGTCATCCACGACCGGTCGGTGTTCCAGGTGACCCCGTGGCCGTGGGTGGCCCGGGTGATCCGGCGGCTGGTGACCATCGAGGTGTGGTTGGGCAGGGTGACGTTCTGCTCGTACTCGCTGCGGGCCTCGCGGGTCGAGGCGCCGCCACGCATCAGCCGGTAGATGTTGGGCAGCCTCTTGGGACCCAGCCTGTCGATCGCGGTCACGCTCAGGCCGTCGACGGAGATCGCCAGCACCCGCTTCGCCGTCGCCGCCTGCGCGGGCCGCCCGGGCAGCTCGACGACCGCGAACGTGACGCCCAGCAGGGCGATCATGACCACCAGCACCAGCGACCGTCGAGAAATCGTCATAACCGGACGTTAACAACAGTTTCGTGCGCTGCTCATGAACGTGAGATGGATCTCGGGTATGTCTCGAGTGACCCCCAGCACTGCGAAGTGGCGGTGTTTGGGCCTAGCCTTGACGATCGTGCAGTCCGTCTCGCCGCTGGGTTCGACCTCGCCCCTGGGTTCAGCCCAGCCCGATCGCGACGCCCCGATCGGGATCTTCGACTCGGGCTTCGGTGGTCTCACCGTGGCGCGCTCGGTGATCGACCAGCTCGCCCACGAGTCGATCCTGTACGTCGGCGACACCGCCCGCGCCCCCTACGGCCCCAAGCCGATCGCCGAGGTGCGCGAGTACGCCTTGGAGTGCCTCGACCATCTCGTCGCGCAGGGTGTGAAGGCGCTGGTCATCGCGTGCAACTCGGCCTCGGCCGCGATGCTGCGCGACGCCCGGGAGCGCTACCGGCCGCTGCCCGTCGTCGAGGTCATCCTGCCGGCGACCCGCCGCGCCGTCGCGGCGTCGCGCACCGGCCGTATCGGGGTCATCTGCACCCGTGCGACGGCCGAGTCGATGGCCTACGACGACGCCTTCGCCGCCGCACCGCACGTGGAGCTGCACACCCGGGCGTGCCCGCAGTTCGTCCCGTTCGTCGAGGCCGGCATCACCGGCGGCGACGATCTCCTGGCCGCCGCGCACGAGTATCTGGACCCGCTGACCAGTGCCGGGGTCGACACGCTGATCCTCGGGTGCACCCACTACCCGCTCCTGACTGGTGTGATCTCCTATGTGATGGGCGACAACGTGACGCTGGTCAGCAGTGCCGAGGAGTCGGCGAAGGACGTCTACCGCGTCCTGGCCGAGCACGACCTGATGCGCGAGGGTGGGGAGCCGACGTACACGTTCCTGACCACCGGCAACCCCGCCGAGTTCAAGGCGATCGGCGCCCGCTTCCTCGGCCCGGAGCTCGCCGCCGCCCAGCAGTTCGCCGGGGGGATGGGATGACCTCCGGGATGCGGCTGACCGTCATCGGATGTTCCGGCTCCTATCCGGGGCCCGACAGCCCCGCCTCCTGCTATCTCGTCGAGGCCGACGACGATGCCGGACGTACGTGGCGGATCGTCCTCGACATGGGCAACGGCGCGCTCGGGGTCCTGCAGCGCTACATCGACCCGCTGCTGATCGACGCGGTCCTGCTCTCGCACCTGCACGCCGACCACTGCGTCGACATGACCTCCTACTACGTGCTCCGCAAGTGGCACCCGACCGGCCCGCAGCCGCCGATCCCCGTCTACGGCCCCAAGGGCACCGGCCGGCGCCTGGCGAAGGCCTACGACCTGCCCAAGCGCCCCGGGATGCGCGAGGAGTTCGCGTTCTCGACCTACACCGGGCCGATCCATCTCGGTCCCTTCCGGATCATTCCGACGGCCGTGGAGCACCCGGTCGATGCGTACGGGCTCCGGATCGAGGCCCACGGCAAGGTCATCGCCTACAGCGGCGACACCGCCGAGACCGAGGCGCTGCTCGACATCGCCACCGACGCCGACCTGTTCGTCTGCGAGGCCGCCTTCCGCGACGGCGTCGAGAACCCGCCCGGGGTGCACATCACCGGCGTCCACGCGGGCGAGTACGCCACCAAGGCCCATGTGAAGAAGCTCGTCGTCACCCACGTCCCGCCCTGGCACGACTCCGCCGACGCCCTCCGCGAAGCGCGCTCGGCGTACGACGGGCCGACCGAGCTGGCGGCGACAGGAGCTGTCTACACGGTCTGAGTCGCTCGACCAGCGGGGGAGCGCTCAGACCAGCCCGGCGTCGTGGACGGTGATCGCGATCTGAACCCGGTTGGTGGCGCCGAGCTTGTCGAAGAGGCGAGACACGTGCGCCTTGACGGTGGGGATCGAGAGGTAGAGCTCCTTGGCGATCTCGGCGTTGCTCAGCCCGCGACCGACGGCGAGAGCGACCTCGTGCTCGCGCTCGGTGAGCTCCTCGAGCCGGCGGCCGGCGGCAGCGGCGCGCTCGCCGGTCGGCTCGGCGCGGAGCCGGGTGATCAGGGTGCGGGTGGCCTTGGGGGAGAGGATCGGCTCGCCCGAGGCGACCGCGCGGATCGCCGCAACGATCTCGGGCGGCGGCGTGTCCTTGAGCAGGAACCCGTCGGCGCCGGCGGCGAGAGCGTCCACGACGTACTCGTCGGCACCGAACGTGGTCAGCACGATGACCCTCGGCGACGGGGACTCGGTGAGCACCCGCCGGGTGGCCTCGAGGCCGTTGATCCGGGGCATCCGGATGTCCATCAGCACCACGTCAGGCGCGGAGGTACGCACCAGAGCGAGCGCCTCCTGGCCGTCGGTCGCCTCGCCGACGACCTCGATGTCGGCCTGACCGCCGAGCATCAGCCCGAGGGCCGAACGTACCAGCGGGTCGTCGTCGACGATCCCCACCTTGATCTTGACCGGAGTCTCTGGGCTGGTCCCTGGGCTGCTCACTGGCCCCACGGTAGCCATGCTTCGAGAATGAAGACATCCTTTTCCGTTCGGTGCGCGAGCCGTCCGCCCGCGAGATCGACGCGCTCGGTGAGCCCGATCAGGCCCAGCCCGGCGCCGGGTGTGTTGGAGTCGAAGCCGAGCCGGTTGCGCAGCAACAGGTCGATCCCGTGCTCCTCCGAGCCCTGCAAGGACACCTGCAGGGCCGCCCCCGGCGCATGCTTGCGCGCGTTGGTGATGCCCTCCTGCACGACCCGGTAGATCGACCGCCCGACCGCCTCAGGCGGCGAGCCCTCGACGTCGTCCTCGAAGGTGATGTTCATGCCGCCAGTGCGGGCCTCCTCGACGAGGCGACCGAGGTCGGCGTACGTCGGCTGGGGCGCGGTCTCGGGATCCTCACCGTTGCCGCGCAGCACGCCGAGGACGGTCCGCAGGTCGTCGAGCGCCCGGTGGGCGCCGTCGCGGATGGTGCCGACCTCGCCCCGGACCTGGTCGGCGGAGAGGTCCTCGCGGTAGGCGAGCGCGCCGGCCTGCATGGAGATGTGGGAGATGCGGTGGGCGAGCACGTCGTGCATCTCGCGGGCGATCCGCCGGCGCTCGGTCTCGCGGGCCTGGGAGACGCGCAGCGCCTGCTCGGCCTCGGCGGTCTCGGCGCGGAGCCGGAGCGTGGCGATCAGCTCGCGTCGCGAGCCGATGTACATGCCCCAGGCGACCATCGCGGCGACGATCACCACGTTGGCGCCGAGGTTGAATCCCCACAACGGGATGCCCGGGATCTCCTCCGCGGTGGTGGTCTCCATCACCGCGAACCAGAACATGCCCGCGGCGAAGTTGAGCAGGGAGATCGGGATGATCTCGCGCCAACGGCGCCGGGTCGCCAGGGAGACCAGTGCAAGGGTGGACGCTCCGGCGGACAGGATCGAGAACGCCCCGGCGACCGTGGTGAAGGTGGCGATCGCCACCGGCCAGCGGCGGCGCCAGAAGACCAGGACCATGGAGAGGACGCCGAGGCCGAGATCGAGTGCGAAGCGCCATTCCGGCCAGCCGTCGGTGCTGGAGACCAGGCCGACGGCGCTGATCCCCAGCGCGAGGAGATACCGCCACACGTGCCCCCACAGACTCAGGCGTGGCTGATAGGCCTCAGGCGACGGTTGCTGCACGGCGTACACGCTAGTCAACCGAGGTCGGGGACACAGGATCCCGCGGTCGCGCCCGGCCCCATACTTTCGTCGGGTTGAGGGTCATCCGTATGTCCGATGCAGTCTGCGCCGGAGGCACGGCAGGATGTACGCCATGATCAAAGTCGAAGGACTGACGAGGGTCTATGGGACCTTCACCGCGGTCGACGACGTGTCGTTCACCGCCGAGGCCGGCAAAGTCACCGGCTTCCTCGGCCCGAACGGCGCGGGCAAGTCGACCTCCATGCGCATCATGGTCGGACTGACCAACCCCACCAAGGGTCGGGCAACGATCAACGGCAGCCTCTATGCCGACCTCCCCAATCCCGGCCGCCACGTCGGCGTCCTGCTCGACGCCAGCGCCCAGCACGACGGCCGCACCGGCCGCGAGGTGCTCACGCTCGCCGCGATGACGATGGGCCTGCCCACGTCGCGCGTCGACGAGATGCTCGAGCTGGTCTCGCTGACGCCGTCGGAGGCCAAGCGCCGGATCAAGAACTACTCCCTGGGCATGAAGCAGCGCCTCGGCATCGCGCACGCGCTGATCGGTGACCCCAAGGTGCTGATCCTGGACGAGCCGGCCAACGGCCTCGACCCGGCCGGTATCCGCTGGATGCGTGGCCTGCTGAAGGAGTACGCCGACCGCGGCGGCACCGTCCTGCTCTCCTCCCACCTGCTGCACGAGGTCGAGCAGATCGCCGACGAGCTGATCCTCATCGGCAACGGCCGCATCGTGGCCGAGGGCACCAAGGACGAGATCCTCTCCAGCCAGGGCACCGTCGGCCAGTCGCTGGTCACCGCGCTGGACAACGAGGCGCTCACCGTCGCGCTCAAGGCCAAGGGCTACAGCGTCGAGCCGATCGGCACCGGCATGCGCGTCTCCGCCGCACCGGCCGAGGTCGGCAAGGCGGCCCTGGAGGCGAGCGTCGTGCTCACCGACCTGCGTGACGGCGGCGCCGGGCTCGAGGACATCTTCCTGCAGCTCACCGCCGAGACCCAGCGCGAGGCCATCGCGCCGGCCCACCCCGAAGGAGCCTCCGCATGAGCGCCGTATCCGTAGCGCCGTCGACCCCGCTGCCCACGGCCACCAAGGTGCCGTTCGGGCGCCTGGTGATGGTCGAGTGGCGCAAGATGACCGACACGCGCGCCGGCCGGGTCATGCTGATGATCACCGGTGGCCTCATCGCCCTGGTCGCGGGCATCATCCTGCTCGTCACGGCGCTGTCCGACATGTCCGCGCTGGACGCATCGACCTGGATGAGCGCCCTCTCGTTCCCGGTCTCGCTCCTGGTGCCGGTGCTGGCGATCATGATCGTGACCCAGGAGTGGGGCCAGCGCACCCACATGGTCACCTTCACCCTCGAGCCCAGCCGGCTCAAGGTCGTCTTCGCGAAGCTCCTCGCGGTCTTCGTCCTCGGCATCGTGACCATGGCCATCGCGGTCGGCATCGGTGCGATCGGGACGGTGGCGGGAGCGGCGATCGCTGGATCGGACCCGAGCTGGAACGTGACCGGTGAGGCGCTCGCTTGGACCCTGGCGACGCAGATCCTCTACCTGCTCATGGGCTTCGGGTTCGCGATGCTGCTGCTCAACACCCCGGCCGCCCTGGTCATCTACTACGGCTACACGCTGATCCTGGAGGCGTCCGTCTTCAGCGCCCTCTACTTCATCTTCGACTGGGCGCAGGACGTCTTCCCGTGGATCTCGATGCAGGTCGCGATGATGCCCTTCATCGCCGGCAACGAGATGCAGGCGGCCGGAGTCGCCGTCGAGGACGGAGCGCTCGGGATCGCCCGACTGGCCACCTCGATAGCGCTGTGGGTCGGGCTGCCGCTGGTGCTCGGCACGATGCGGGTCCTCAAGTCCGAGCTGAAGTAGTTCATCGGACTGTTCGCGACACGACACGCGGGGGTGGGTGCTTCGGCACCCACCCCCGTCACCGTTGTGAGCCGTGGGCAACTACCTGCGTTATGCGGCGCTGGGCGACAGCGCCACCGTTGGCCTCGGCGACCCTGTCCCGACAGGATGGCGAGGATGGGCCCGGCTCCTCGCCGAGGCTCTGGGAACGACGTACGACGTCTCGTTCTGCAACACCGCGAGCATCGGCGGCACCGCTGCCGTCGTCGTGGAGAGCCAGTTGGCCGACGCGGTCGCGCACCGGCCGGATCTGGCCTCGCTGATCGTCGGTCTCAACGACCTGATGCGCTCCGGCTGGGATCCGGTACGGCTGCGCCAGGACGTGATGACGTGCGCGGAGGCGCTCTCCGGCGAGGGTGCGCTGCTGATGACGCCGCGCTTCCACGACCACTCGCTGCTGTGGCCGCTGCCGGGGTGGATGCGGAGGTCGCTGCAGCGGCGTACGGGCGACCTCAACGCGGTGTGGGACGAGGCGTACAAGACCTACGGCGGGCTGCGGATCGACTTCGGGGCCGTTCCGGACGTCTACGAGCGGATGTACTGGTCCACCGACCGGCTGCATCCGTCCGAGCTCGGCCACCGCCGGCTCGCCCGCGAGCTCGGCGAGCAGCTGGTGACGTACGGCCTCACCTTCGAGCCTCCTTCGCTGGAGCCGGCCGGCGGGTTGCCGACCACCTGGCGGCAGGACCTGGCCTGGATGGCCGGCGAGGGAGTGCCGTGGATGGGGCGGCGGGCGCGGGATCTGGTGCCCTGGGTGGTGCGCCGGGCCTGGGCGCGACCGGCTCGACCGGAGCGGACGCCGGTTGCATAGGGTGGTCTCGTGACCACACGAGCTGACGGGCGCGCCGACGACGAGCTGCGCCCCATCAAGATCACCCGCAACTGGCTCGACCACGCGGCCGGTTCCGTCCTCATCGAGTTCGGCAAGACCCGGGTCCTGTGCGCCGCCTCGGCCTCCGAGGGCGTGCCGCGCTGGCGCAAGGGCTCCGGACTGGGCTGGGTGACGGCGGAGTACGCCATGCTCCCCGCCTCCACCCACGAGCGCTCCTCCCGCGAGTCGGTGAAGGGCAAGATCGGCGGACGTACGCACGAGATCTCCCGACTGGTCGGGCGCTCGCTGCGCGCCGTCATCGACTACAAGGCGCTCGGCGAGAACACCATCAACATCGACTGCGACGTACTGCAGGCCGACGGCGGCACCCGCACGGCTGCCATCACCGGCGCCTACGTCGCGCTGGCCGACGCGGTCGCCTCGCTGGGTGTCTCCAAGGCGCTGACCGGCTCCGTCGCGGCGATCTCGGTCGGGATCATCGACGGTGTGCCGCGCCTCGACCTCCCCTACGAGGAGGACGTGCGCGCCGAGACCGACATGAACATCGTGATGACCGGCGAGGGCAAGTTCGTCGAGGTCCAGGGCACCGCCGAGGGCGTCGCCTTCGATCGCGCCGAGCTCGACGCCCTGCTGGCGCTGGGCGAGAAGGGCTGCGCCGACCTGACCAAGCTGCAGGAGGCCGCACTTGCCGGCTGAGCCGAAGGTCCACGTCGCCTCGCGCAACGCCAAGAAGCTGGAGGAGATGTTCCGGATCCTCTCGCCGCTGGTGCCCGGGGTCTCGGTCGTCGGCCTCGACGACGTCGCCCACTACGACGAGCCGGTGGAGGACGCGCCTGACTTCGAGGGCAATGCGCTGATCAAGGCCAGGGCCGGGTTCAAGGCCACCGGCCTGCCGACCGTCGCCGACGACTCGGGGCTCTGCGTCGACGCGCTCAACGGTATGCCCGGGGTGCTCTCGGCACGCTGGGGTGGCCCGCCCAAGTCGGACCAGCGCAACAACGAGCTTCTCCTGGCTCAGCTCTCCGACGTCCCCGACGAGCGCCGCGGCGCCCACTTCGCCTGTGCGATCGCCTTTGTCTGGGACGGTGGCGAGATCGTGGTCGAGGGCCGCATGGACGGCCGGATCATCCGCGAGGTCCGCGGTGACGGCGGGTTCGGCTACGACGTCCTGTTCGTCGCGGTCGACACCGAGGACGGACGTACGTCTGCGGAGCTGTCGATCGAGGAGAAGGACGCCATCTCCCACCGCGGTCGCGCCCTGCGCGAGATCGCGCCGCAGATGGCCAAGCTGCTGGCCTGAGCCGCCGCGGGCTCTCCCCTCGCGCAGCCAGGTGCCGGAGCCGCGCGAGGCGATCCCGATGGGAGTGCTCCGGGTCCTGATCCAGGAGGCGCGTATCCCCGAGGCGGAGGTACGGGCGATGACCAAGGCGGAAGCCATCCAACGTCTGGCTGACTTCTACACTCACGGCTCGTGAACTGTCAGCCCGACTTCGACCAGCAGCACCGGCAGCACGCCTATCGAGTCCGGCTCGAGTGGGGGCCGGTGGGCGCGAAGGCGGTCGGGCCGGTGGACATCGCCGTCGTGGTGGACGTGCTCTCGTTCACCACGACGCTGACGGTCGCGGTCGAGCGCGGGATCGAGGTGCTCCCGTTCCGGTGGCGGGACGACCGCGCGGAGGCGTACGCACGTGAGCACGGCGCCGTTCTCGCGGTGCAACGTCAGGACGCGGTCCCGGGCCGGCCCTCGCTCTCGCCCGCGTCGCTGCACCGGGCCGAGGGAGTCCGTCGTCTCGTGCTGCCCTCACCCAACGGCTCGACGATCAGCACCCTGCTCGCTGACGGCGGCGCCACGGTCCTCGGCGCGTCGCTCCGCAACCGCGCCGCGGTCGCCGAGTGGCTGGCTCCTCGCTGCGCCGAGGGTGCGAGCGTCGCCTTCATCGCGTCGGGGGAGCGGTGGCCGGACGGCACGCTCCGCCCCGCGGTCGAGGACCTCTGGGGTGCCGGGGCGGTCCTGGCCGCTCTCGACTGCGCCGGCTTCGCGGGCGATCTCTCACCCGAGGCCGCGATGGCACGCGACGCCTTCCGCGCGGCCGATCTCCCGGATGCGCTCCACGCCTGCGCCGGTGGCCGGGAGCTGACCGCGAAGGGCTACGCCGACGACGTCGAGGTCGCCTCCGAGATGGACGGCTCGTCGGTGGTGCCGCTCCTTTGCGGCCGGTCGTTCCGGGCGGCCACGGACGGGCTCACCGATCCGCGCTGAGCCGGCCCTCCAGACCGATCTGCCAGTCGAAGAGCCCCTGCTCCACGAGCAGGGTGAGCAGGGTCTTGTCGAGCCCGGTCGCGATCGCGACGCCGATGAGCACGAGGACGACGCCGAGCACCTTGTGGAACGCGCCCTCGGGGTCGATCGCCCACCTGAGCCGGGCGATCAGCGCCCGTCCGCCCGCCATGACTGCGGCCAGCAGGAGCGTCAGGCCCGCGACGTACGCGAGCAGGTAGCCGAGCCCGCGCAGCGGCTCGGCGGGCAGGATGACTGCCACGATCAGGGCGTACGTCGGGCTGCAGGCGCTGAAGACCGGACCCATGCTCGCGCCCAGGAGGATGTCGCCGCCGATCCCGCGACGGGTGCTCGCCCGGGCCAGACGCTCCTGGGCGCGCGATCCGAGCCCGAGGCGGAAGGCCACCGCGTCCCACAGCCGTGGCCAGATCATAACGACGCCGAAGAGTGCCACGATGAAGCCGGAGACGAGGCTCCAGAACCGTGGTGGGACGTCGATCAGCAGGGTCGTGGACTTGAGCACGACGCTGAACACGATGACGGAGACGCCGAGCGCGGCCACCGCCACCCACGGCCGGCGCTCGCCGGTCCCGCGGGAGAACACGGCCGGCACGAACGCCACCACGCACGGGGCGAGCACCGAGAGCGCGCCGGCGAGGAACGACGCGAGCAGCAGGGTCACCGGGTGTTCTCGAGGATGGCGTCGACCGATTTGTCCTGGCCGTAGCCCGACCACAGTTTGACCCGCTCGCCGGTCGTATCGACGCGTACGAAGGTGGACTGGATGGTCACCTCGTACTTCTTCCGCAGGTCCGTGGCCGAGTCGTAGTCGACCTTCAGGATCTGGGCCTTCTTCGGCACGGTCCCGTTCTCGATCGCCTTCTCGAACGCACGGCACTCCGGGCACCACGATGCGTGGAAGAAGAGGATCGTGTCGGTGTAGCACTCCTCGGCGACGGCCGTCTCGGAGTAGTCGACGTAGCGGCCTGCGCAGGCGGATTCGTCCATGGGCGTCTCGGCCGCGCTGCTCGCCGACACGCTCGCAGACATCGAGGAGTCCGGCGGGGCTGCGGTGTCGGCGGCGTCCGTGCCAGCGCTGCCACATCCGGCAACGACGAGGCAGAGCAGCGCGAGTGCGGCGATGATTCGAGAGTTCACGTGTCTGGGTTCGGAGCACTTTCGGTGAAGGATGGGTTCGGGTCAGTTCACAGGAAGATCCTCGAGCCACGACCAGGTGCCGTTGATCAGCTGCTTCTCGGAGAGGCCGTACGACGCCTTCAGAGCCTTGCCGGTGCCGTCGTGAAGGTCCCCGGAGTTGCTCGGCAGGTGGAGATAGAAGTCGTTGCAGAACGCGATGAACTTCTCGAGGCCACCGTTCTCGTCGATCAGCCACGAGACCGCCGCATGGGAGATGGCATAGTCGATCGACCCTTCATCGCCCCACTCGACGTCGTACGGAATGGCTCGCTCGTGCTCCAACAGGACGTCGCGCTGCTCGTCCTCGCCACAGATGTTGGCCTTGCAGCCCGCGAGATACTCGGCGAGTCCCTCGCTCACCCAGGTCGGCACCACCGCCGGGCCGTAGACATGGGTCAGCTCGTGACGAAGCGTGTGTTCGTCGGTGGCCAGCCGGTTGTTCGCGACCGGGTTGTCCTTGACGACGGCTCCGGCGAAACCTGACATGGGCCCGATCGCGTCGACCCAGTAGGTCACCGCGGCGGCGCCGTTGTCGTCGCTGAAGCTGTCCGCGGGTGGCTGGCCGTTGTACGTCGCGTCGACGAGCAGCGGCGTCTCGTTCTTCTCGCCGGTCCAGACGGAGGCGAGGGCCGCCTTGATGTCGGCGCGGGCGGTGTCGACCCGGTCCAACAGTTCGGCGGCAACGGTCGGCCCGTCGCGCTCGGTGACCACGACGACCGACCGTCCGGTCGCGACCGAGACCGGCCCGCCGAACCACGGCCGGCTGTACCTGTCTTCGGGTGCGGCGCGGTCCCGTCCGATCACCCAGCCACCGTCGTGGCGTACGAAGGTCATGTCCGTCGCGTTGGCGACCGGTGCCCGGTGGGCCTCCTCGAGCTGGGCCACCTCGGTGACCTGCGGAGCGAAGAGGGCCCCGTCGTTGCGGACCTCGTCCGGGGTGCGGTCGAGGGTCTTCACCCGGTAGGCGAGCGACTTCAGCGGAAGCTGCTGGAGGTTGGTGAAGATCGTCTGCTGCTGGTCGACGAGCTTGTCGTCGCGGGGGTCGACGGTGGCGAGGAAGGCCGCCTCGTCGCCCTGCAGGGCCGCCGTCGCGCGCTCGGCGAGCAGGTCCTCGACCGCCTCGAAGTCGGCCGGGGTGGGGTCGTACGGAGGATGCGACGGTGCTGGGGAAGGCCCGGCGCTCCCGGGAAGATCCGCGCAGCCGGCGGCGACGAAGCCCAGGAAGGCCAGGACCGCGAGCGTCGCAGCGCGTGCTCGAAGGTCCACGGCGGGAGTCTAGGGAGCCGCCGCCGAACCCGCCGCCGAATTCTTCGCGGGAGTCGCCGTGCTCCTCGGGCTCACTGGAGGGCGGCGGTGAGGCGCAGCACGTTGTCGACGTACGCCGCGACCTTCGGCCGGGCGAGCCACTCCTCGAGCAGCAGCTCTCGCGACATGGCCCGGTAGCTGTCCTCGACCTTCCGCATCTGGGTGACCGGGTCGCCGTCGAAGAGCATCAGCGAGACCTCGTAGTTGAGGGCGAAGGAACGCATGTCCATGTTGCTCGAGCCGAGCACGGCGACCTCGTCATCGATGCTGAAGTGCTTGGCGTGCAGGACCGCGGGCTTGGGGTAGAGGTAGATCCGGACCCCGGCCCGGAGCAGCGCCTCGTAGTAGGAGCGCTGGGCGTGGTAGACCATGAACTGGTCCTTGCCCTCGCTGACGAAAAGCTCCACCGCGACGCCGCGCTGGGCGGCGGTCGTGACGGCGTAGAGGAGCGACTCGTCGGGCACGAAGTAGGGGCTGGTGATCGAGATCCGCTCCTTGGCCGCGTAGATCAGCGAGGTGAAGGCGCGCAGGTTGTTCTCGGCGTCGATGCCGGGCCCGCTCGGCACGATCTGGCCGGTGACGTCGCCGACCCGCGAGCCGGCCGTCGCCACCGACGCGGAGACGGCGAGCTCGGATCTGAGCAGCTCGCCGGTCTCGGTGTCCCAGTCGCTGGCGAACATGACGTTGAGCGCCGAGACCAGCGGACCTTCGATCAGAGCGGTCAGCTCGACCCACTCGCGGCCCGCCTTGTGGTTCTTCGGCTTGTTGTAGCCGGGCTCGATGAGGTTCTGCGACCCGGTGACGGCGACCCGACCGTCGACGACCAGGAGCTTGCGATGGTTGCGCAGGTCCGGCCTGCGGATCTGGCCGCGCAGCGGGTTGATCGGCAGCAGCGGGTGCCAGTCGATGTCGGAGGCGTTGAGGCGTTTGACCAGCTGACGCCAGAGCGGGATGCCACGCGAACCCAGGTGGTCGAGGAGGAGGCGCACGCGCACCCCACGCGCGGCCGCTCGGTCGAGGGCGTCGAAGAACGGCTCGGTGACGTGGTCGCAGGCGGTGATGTAGAACTGCACGTGCACGAAGCTCTCGGCCCGGTCCACCGCCGCGGTCATCGCCTCGATCGAGGCGCCGTAGTCGGCGATGAGCTCGATCTTGTTCCCGGTCGTCGCAGGCAGCGAGCCGAGCCGTTCGTTGAGCTCGATCGTGGTCGCGTCGACCTGTGTGATCGAGTCCGGGTACGGCGGCCTCGGTAGGCCGTCGACGTACCTGGTCACCTCGTCGTTGAGCGCCCGCTGCCGCTCGTGACGCCGCCGGTCGAGCCGCGTCTGTCCGAGCAGCAGGTAGCCGATCAGGCCGAGCCCCGGGACGATGAAGATCGCCAGCAGCCAGGCCATCGCGGTCCCCGGACGCCGGTTCTTCGGCACAACCCCGAGCGCGATGATCTTGATCAGCAGGTCGATGATGTAGATCGAGGTCCCCATGACCCCCGCCACTGTCATGCGCATCAGCATGCACCACGGCCACTCGTGTGGGAATCTTCTGGCATGGTTCGACTCTTCCCTGCCGCCCGCCGTGCCATCGCTGCCGAGGAGGCCTCGCCGCCGGTGTGGGAGGTCGACGTCGCCGCTCAGCGCGACCAGGCCCGCAAGCTGGCCGCGGCCGAGGCGAAGGAGGAGGTCGCGGAGGTCGCCGGGATCGACGCCGACGGCGTTCCGTGCCGGCTCTACACCCCCGAGGACGTACGCGAGGGGGTGATCGTCCACCTCCACGGCGGTGGCTTCGTCTTCAACGACGTCGAGGTCCACGACGCCGCGTGCCGGCGGCTGGCCAACCGGAGCGGGCTGAGGGTGCTGTCGGTCGACTACCGCAGGCCTCCGGAGCACCCTTTTCCCGCGGCTCCCGACGACGTCGACACGGTCCTCAAGTGGCTGGGCAACGACCCGCTGCTGAGCACCCTGCCGGCGTACGTCCACGGCGACAGCGCCGGCGGCAACCTCGCCCTCGTCGCGGCGCTGCGCAACCCGGGGGTCTTCGGCGCGATGGTGCTGGTCTACCCGTTCCTCGACCCGTCGATGAGCACCCCGGGCTACACGATGGAGGACGGCTGGAACGAGGAGGCGGCCTGGTACTGGAAGCAGTACGCCGCCACCGAGGCCGATCTCCGCAACCCCGACCTCGGCCCCTACCTCGCCTCCGACGAGGAGCTTCGCAGCCTGCCGCCGACGCTGATCGTCAGCGCCGAGGGCGACATCCTCACCGACGAGAACGAGGACTTCGCGCTCCGGCTGGCCGATCTCGGCGTCGAGGTGGTCGCCTTCCGCGCCGTCGGCCAGATCCACGGTTTCTGGCGCCATGGCCAGACCTTCCCGGCCGCGGAGTCGGTGATGGCGATGACCGCTGCCTTCTTGAACCAGCACAGCTTGAGGAGTCGCCCGTGACGGAGCCCTACGACGTCACCGAGGTCCGGGCTGCCTACGACACGGTCTCCAAGGCGTACGCCGAGATCGTCGACCCGACGGTCACCGAGACCTCGTTCGACGCCGGTGTCCTCGACACGTTCGTCGGCTACGTACGCAAGGACGGTGGCGGGCTCGTCGGCGACATCGGCTGCGGGCCCGGCCGGGTGACGGCCTATCTGGCCGAGCGGGGGCTCGACGTCTTCGGGGTCGATCTGTCGACCGGCATGATCGCGCAGGCCAAGGAGCGGCATCCGACGCTCCGGTTCGAGGTCGGCGACATGGCCCGCCTCCCGCTTCGCGACGGTGAGCTCGCCGGGGTGCTGGCGTGGTACTCCCTCATCCACACCCCGCCCGCGCGCCGGCCCGACGTCATCGCCGAGCTCGCCCGGGTCACCCGCCGCGGCGGCCGGTTCGTGACCGCGTTCCAGGTCGGGGACGAGCACGTACGCCACATCGGCGCCTACGGCCACGACGTCACCTTCGACGGCTACCGGCTCCCGGTCGAGGCGACCAGCGCCCTGCTGGAGGAGGCGGGTTTCGAGGTCACCGCGACCGTGGTGCGTTCCGCCGAGAACTGGGAGCGCACGCCGCAGGCCTATCTCGTCGCGCGCCGGCGGTGAGGCCGATAGGTTGCGCGCATGACGCAGCAGCCGTACCACGTCCCCCGCTTCTTCCTCCGCCAGAAGGTGACGCCCTTCGCCAACAAGTACGTCGCCCAGGCCGCCAACGCCGACGGCTCGGAGGGGCAGGTGCTCGCCTTCGCGCAGCAGAAGCGGCTGGCATTCAAGGAGCAGGTGACGTTCTACGCCGACGAGTCGAAGTCGCAGGCCGTCTTCGCGTTCAAGGCGCGGGCGGTGATGGACCTCAACGCCGGCTACGACGTCACCGACCCGAGCGGTGCCGCGCTCGGCTTCTTCCGCAAGGACTTCGGCAAGAGCCTGCTGCGCTCGACGTTCCAGGTCGAGGGCCCCGGCTACGCCGGCACCGGTCAGGAGCGCAACCAGGTGGTCGCCATCCTGCGTCGCTTCACCGAGCTCGACTTCCTTCCGATCCACTTCGACTACGTGTCCTCGCAGGGCCAGCCGCTGATCTCGATCGAGCGCCGCTTCGCCTTCCGTGACAAGTACACGGTCACCGTCCACGACCCGCGCGTCGACTTCCGGGTCGCCGCTGCCCTCGCGGTCGCGATGGACGCGCTGATGCAGCGCTGAGCCGAGCTCAGGGTCCGTCCGCCGCCGCCAGGTGCGGGCGGACCAGATCCAGCAGCAGCTGGTGGGTGGCCGCGTCGGCCGCGGCGATCATCCCGCGACCGGTGTGGATCGGGTCGCCGTTGAGGTCGGTGACGACGCAGCCGGCGGCCTGGCACAGCGCGATGCCTGCGGTGAAGTGGACGCTCCCGTCCAGGTGGCCGTCGGTGACGTACGCCGCCCGCCGGCCGGCCGAGACCCAGGCGACCGCGAGGGCGGAGGACATCACGCGCGGGCCGAACTGGGCTCGTAGGCGCGGGTCGGCGACGAGCTGCCCGCCGACGAACGGCCGGTCGAGCATGCCGTCGCACTGGATGTCGACGAGCCGGGTGCGCGGGCTCGGGGTCAGGACGGTGTCGCCGCCGCCCTGGCGCAACCAGGCCGAGGCGCTATCGGTCCAGAAGATCTCCTCGCTGATCGGATCCGCCGAGACTGCCGTCTCGACGCCGTTGGGTGTCACGAGCGCGACGTTCACCGCGGCGAGCGGTGTCTGGGCGGCGTAGTTGAGAGTCCCGCAGAGCGGGTCGACCAGCCATCTCCGCTCGCTGTCGCCGCTGCGCCCGGTCTCCTCGCCCTCGAAGGCGTCCTCGGGCCGGTACGTCGCGATCGTCTCCCGGATCGCCTTCTCCGAGGCGAGGTCCGCCTCGGTCGCGAAGTCTGTCGGCGACTTGTCGAAGTGGCTCAGGTCGGTGCCGTACATCTTTCTGACGACCTCCGCACCTGCCGTGGCGGCCGCGATCGCGACGGCATGGTCGGGGAACGCCGCCCGGAAGGCGTCGATCGCGGGGTCGGGGGACTCCTCAGGCTCCTCGCCGATGAACACCGCCACCACCTCGGCCTCCGGATCCTCGGTCAGCGCCGGCAGGATCCGGTCGCGCCAGCTCCCCAGGTTGGGATGGTCGTAGTCGAGGTACGCCTCCGCCGGGGAGATCAGCTCGATCGCCCGCTCGAGCTCCTCCCGCGTCAGCCGGTACGCCGCCGTCCCGGCGGTGTGGCCGACGACCGTCGCGATCACCACTGCCGGGAGGCGGTGGCCGTAGGCGTTGACCAGGGGGAAGTGCTCCGGCTGGTGGTCGGGGGCGGCCGATGGCCGCAGGCCCACGCCGTGGGCGGCCGGGGGAGCCCAGCCGTCGATGGCCGTCTCGAACCTGGTTCGCGCCGCGAGGATGTCGTCCATCGTCTTCCACTGGTCCACGGTCGGGCAATCTATCGGTGGACGGGGTGCTCGTGGGGGTGGTTTTACGGCCACCGAATCCGAAGAACCAGCAGCCGTGGGAGAGGATGGAGGCATGCGCGTCCACATCGGCTGTGACCACGCCGGTCTCGAACTGAAGTCCCACCTGATCAACCGTCTGACCGAGCTCGGCTACGAGCCTGTCGACCACGGCCCGTTCGTCTACGACGCACTCGACGACTACCCGGTCTTCTGCATCCGGGCGGCCGAGGGCGTGGCTCGTGAGCGTGAGCAGGGGCTCGACAGCCTCGGTGTCGTGATCGGCGGATCGGGCAACGGCGAGCAGATGGCGGCCAACAAGGTGACCGGCATCCGCTGCGCGCTCGCGTGGAGCGAGGAGACCGCCAAGCTCGCCCGCGACCACAACAACGCCCAGGTGGTCGCCGTCGGCGGCCGGATGCACAGCCTCGAGGACATGACGAAGTTCGTCGAGATCTTCCTGGCCGAGCCGTTCAGCCAGGACGAGCGGCACGTCCGCCGCATCGACCAGCTCCACGCCTACGACGCGGACGGCGTACGGCCGCCGCTTCCCGACTCGGCCAAGGGCCTGGGGCCCGCCGAGGACCAGGACTGATCCGGGGATGCCCGAGGGGCACACCCTCCATCGTCTCGCACTCGATCTGAGCGACGCGTTCGCCGGCCAGCAGGTCCGGGTCAGCAGCCCGCAGGGCCGGTTCGCCGACTCCGCCGCGCTCCTCGACGCCCAGGTTCTCACCGGTGCCGAGGCATGGGGCAAGCAGCTGTTCCTGGAGTTCCCGGGGGAGCAGTTCGTCCACATCCACCTCGGCCTCTACGGCAAGCTCGACCTCAAGCCGTACGTCGATGAACCGCCGCTGCCCGTCGGCCAGGTCAGGCTCCGCCTGGCCGGCAGCGAGACGTACGCAGACCTGCGCGGCGCCAACACGTGCAACCTGGTCACCGCGGCCCAGCGGGACGCGGTGGTCGCGAAGCTCGGCCCGGACCCGCTGCGCGACGACGCCGACCCGGGTCGGGCGTGGCTGCGGATCAGCCGGAGCCGCACGACCATCGGCGCGCTGCTGATGGACCAGTCCGTCCTGGCCGGGGTGGGCAACGTCTACCGGGCCGAGGTGCTCTTCCGGCACCGGATCGACCCGATGCGCCCGGGCAACACCCTGCGCAGGCAGCAGTGGGACGCCATCTGGGACGACCTGGTCGAGCTCATGAAGCTCGGCGTGCAGAGGAACCGCATCGACACCGTCCGCGACGAGCACACCCCCGAGGCGATGGGCCGTCCGCCACGCAAGGACGACCACGGCGGCGAGGTCTACGTCTACCGCCGCCACGGCCAGCCGTGCCTGGTGTGCGGCACGAGCGTACGCACCACCGAGCTGCAGCAGCGCAACCTGTTCTGGTGCCCGAAGTGCCAGCGCACCTACCGGCCCCGGACGACCGTAAAGAAGTAGCCCGCACTACTCTCCGGCCTGCGAGAACGACCACGCAGCCCCCACCCCGAGACCTAGAGTGAGGCCATGTCGAGCCATGCCTTCGCGGACCGCCTGCGAAGCAACTCCCTTCGCCGCAGACTCCGTGACCCGGAGCTGCGAGCGGTGCTGTGGCTCGGCCCGCTCACGATCGTCCTGACGGTCCTCGCGGCCGCTCAGACGGGCTGGCTGCAGGTGGTCCCGGTGGCGGTCCTCACCGTCCCGCTGCTGCTCGGCGGGGTGCTGCTCGGGCCGCGTACGTTGAGCTGGTTCGTCGTCTTCGTGATGGTCATGATCGTGGTCGCCGCCAGCCGCCTGACCCTCTCCGACCGGGACGCCGTCGCCATCGGCGTCCACTTCATGCTCGGCTTCATCCTGCTGTTCGTGGGGGAGCGCCGCACCGACCTCGGGGTGGGCGGTCTGAGCAACGAGGTGATGCTCCGCGACCTGACCCGCAAGCTCGATCAGGGTGCGATCCCGCCGATGCCTCCCGGATGGCTCGCCGACTCCGCGGTCCTGCCGGCCGGTGGCACCCAGTTCGCCGGCGACCTCGTGGTGGCGGTGCGGGTCGAGGACCGGCTCGAGGTCGTCGTCGTCGACGTCTCCGGAAAAGGGGTGCGCGCCGGCACCCGGGCGCTCCAGCTCTCCGGCGCGTTCGGGGGCCTCCTCGGCGCACTCCCGCCGAGCGAGTTCCTCCCCGCCGCCAACCGCTACCTGATCCGCCAGGACTGGCAGGAGGGCTTCGCGACCGCGGTCTACCTCTCGATCGACCTGACCGACGGTGCGTACGAGATCCGCTCGGCCGGCCACCCGCCCGCCCTCCTGCGCCGTGCCGCCACCGGTCGCTGGGAGGAGGCCGAGAGCAACGGCCCGGTGCTGGGGCTCATCGACGACGTCGAGTTCGACGCCTGCGAGGGAGTGCTCGGGGTGGGCGACATGGTGATGCTCTACACCGACGGCGTCGTGGAGGCGCGAGGAGTCGATCTCGAGCACGGCATCGGCAACCTGGTCGCCACCGCCGACCACCTCGCGGTCACCGGCCGTGGTGGGGGAGCGCGCCGTCTGCTCGAGGGACTGAGCGCCAGCTCCGACGATCGCGCGCTCGTCGCGGTCGGGCGAAGGTGACCCGGCCGACCCCGCGAACCGGCCGGTAGGGGAGCCGGTTACAGGTGTGAGCCAGATCTATGGCAGGATTTCCCAGGTCGCACGAGGGCGCTGGCTCTCGCGTGCGCGGATGTAGCTCAATGGTAGAGCCTCAGTCTTCCAAACTGATTACGCGGGTTCGATTCCCGTCATCCGCTCCAAGTGTCATTCCCGCTGATTGGGGAGGGGCCCTTGACGGGGCGTAGCGTAGTGGCTAGCGCGCCTGCTTTGGGAGCAGGAGACCGCAGGTTCGAGTCCTGTCGCCCCGACATTTCATAGCCCTGCACGCGACATCATTCTCAGAAACAAACGACAGGAGACACCCTGTGAAGAGCGCCGTCGAGACGTTGAGCCCGACCCGGGCCAAGCTGACCGTCGAGGTGCCCTTCGAGGAGCTCAAGCCGAGCCTCGACGCGGCGTACAAGCAGATCGCCAAGCAGATCAACGTCCCCGGCTTCCGCCGGGGCAAGGTCCCGCCCCAGGTGATCGACAAGCAGGTCGGCCGCGGTGCGGTGCTCTCCGAGGCGGTCAACAACGTCCTCCCGCAGATGTACTTCGAAGCCCTCCAGGAGAACTCGCTCGAGCCGCTCGCGCAGCCCGAGATCGAGGTCACCAAACTCGAGGACAACGAGACCCTGGAGTTCACCGCCGAGGTCGACATCAAGCCCGAGATCACGCTGCCCGACTACGAGGGCATCGAGGCGAAGGTCGACGACATCGAGCTCACCGACGCCGACGTCGAGGAGCAGATCCAGGCGATGCGCGAGCGCTTCGGCACTCTCAAGGACGTCGAGCGCGCCGCCGCCGACGGCGACTTCGTGGTCATCGACCTGAAGGCGACCAAGGACGGCGAGGACGTCGAGGGCGCCGAGGCCGTCGGGATGAGCTACCAGGTCGGCAAGGGCGGCATGCTCGACGGCCTCGACGAGGCCATCGTCGGTCTCTCCGCCAGTGAGTCCACGGACTTCAAGAGCACCCTCGTCGGCGGTGAGCTGATCGGCCAGGAGGTCGACGTCAACGTCACCGTCAACCAGGTCCAGGAGCAGGAGCTCCCGGCCTACGACGACGACTTCGCCCAGCTCGCCAGCGAGTTCGACACCGTCAAGGAGCTCGAGGAGGACGTCCGCGGCCGCCTCGGCAACGGCAAGCGCCTCGAGCAGGCCGCTGCCGCCCGTGACGCCGTCCTCGAGGCGCTCCTGGAGCAGATCGAGATCCCGCTGCCGGAGAGCATCGTCACCGACGAGCTCAACGCGCGCCGCGAGGGCATCGAGCAGCAGCTCGGCTTCGCCGGCCTCACCTTCGAGAAGTACCTCGAGGACGAGGAGCAGACGATCGAGGAGTTCGAGGCCGACCTCGAGCGCCGCGTTCGTGACGCCGTCGCCGCTCAGCTGATCCTCGACCAGATCGCCAAGGAGAAGGAGATCGGGGTCGAGCAGCAGGAGCTGACCGAGCACATGATGCGCCGTGCGCAGCAGTCCGGTCAGGACCCGCAGGAGTTCGTCAACCACATGCTCGAGCACAACCACGTGCCCGAGCTGGTCCAGGAGATCCTGCGCGGCAAGGCGCTGGCCCAGCTCGTCGAGGCCGCCAAGGTCACCGACGAGTCCGGCAACCACGTCGAGCTGAAGAACCTCCGCCCCGACGGCACCATCGGTGAGGACGAGCCCGAGGCTGAGGCCGAGGCTCCGGAGGAGACCGAGAAGGCCGACGCCTGATCACCCTCTGACGTACGTCACAGCGCCCCTGCCTCACGGCGGGGGCGCTGTCGTTTTGGGGTGAGTCGGCGCTACTGGGCGTCGAAGTTGTCCGTCGGGTCGCCCGAGACCTCCAGGTGCTTGGCCGCACAGTCGGTTTTCGACAGTCCCTGCTCGACGCACCACTCCAGCGCGGGGCTGGAGGTGTCGCTGGGATGGGGCACCACGACGGCGTACATCCCCGGCTTGACGTAGGAGCTCGGCCACTCGCCGGTGTCGAGGAGCAGCGCCTCGGGGTGGGCGGTCTTGATCCTCTGGTAGCGGGTGAGCGCCTGGTCCCAGTCGGTGTCGCCGCCGTCCCCGGCACCGACCGCCGCGAGCTGCGGGATCCAGGTGCCGATGAGCTTGGTGGCTGCCTCGGTGTCGAGGCGGGAGATGCGGAGCAGCTGGCGCTCGGGCGGGGCGTTCGGGTCCACGGAGGGCTCGCTGGACGGCTCGCTCGTGGGGCTGGCCGAAGGCTCCGGCTCCGCCTCGGACTGCACGGGGCCGATCCCGTCCTTGCCGAAGATGAACCCGAGCACGCCGGCGATGAGCACCAGCACCACGATCATCACCAGGATCGGGGCGGTGCGACCCTTCCGTCGCGCCGGCGGTGGCGAGGCAGCCTCGTCGAAGAAGTACCCGCGCGTGCTGCGGCCCGTGGTCGCCCCCTCGCCGAGCTCGTCGACGAAGAGTGGACGGTGCCGCTCCGGGGGAGCCAGGAGCGGGGTGCCGCAGCCGATGCAGTAGACGGCCCCCGGCAGCAGCGCATCGCCGCACGACAGGCAGTGCGATTCCTTTTCCTCGCTCACCCCGGACACCCCCTTCCCCATCCGACGGTAACCCGTGAAGACCGCTGTCGTCACGCAACACCAGTAACAACAGCATCACAGACACCATACGTGCGAGTGAACGCAAACGGACTGAATATGGTCGTCGCGGTGTGATCTGAGACACAGGCGGGCCGAACAGTGGCCACAGGTGATCCTGTCGGCGGGGCGGAGGCCCTACGCTGCCAGCGTGACCCCCAGCCCTGAGACCGTCCGCGCCGTGGTCCTCAACGTCGAGGACGCCCCGGTGGACCCCGACGCCGAGGAGCTGCTCGACCGCGGTCAGGGCAAGGTTGCCGGCCTCGTCGGTCTGGCGAAGCTCGCCTGGCGCATCACGGCCTTCGCGCGACGTCCGTTCGCGGCCCCGTTCGCACTCGCGACGCCGATCGTCCGCGGCGTCGTCAACGCCGACTCCGGACCCGCCGTCACCGTCCGGCACCAGGGCCGCGCGGTCAGCCCGAAGGAGTGGGCCGCCGCCCAGCGACAGGTCGGGACGAGCCCTCGGATCCTGGTCCTGATCCCGCCGGCGGGCAAGAGCGAGACCGTCTGGGACGAGGGCTCGCAGGCGACCGGGGCGACGTACGCCGACCGGCTCGCCGAACTGCTCGGCTGGATGCCGCTGCACATGCACGTGTCGGCCGGCAGCAGGTCGGTGCCCGCCGCGGTGGCGCTCAGCAGCCGGATCCAGGAGTGCCTCGACGCTCTTGCCGCGGAGCCGCACATCGATTCTGCCGGCTCGCCACGCATCGTCCTGGTCGCCTACGCCGGTGGTGGTCTGATCGCCCGCAACGCGCTCGGGGTGGCCACCTCCGGCGCGCGGCCCTGGACGACGTACGTCTCCGAGCTGATCGCCCTCGGCACGACCCCCTATGCGGTCACCTCCGCCCCGATCTCGGGTGGGGTCGGCAAGCAGATCGACGAGCACCTCGCCGGGATCGCGGTCGTCGGGGCCGACGAGGCGATGCTCCCGCCGCGACCGGATGTCGACTATCTGCTGGTCACCGACAAGGCGACCTCGCGCCCCAACCGGGTGGGTCGACTCTTCGGGGAGATGCTGTGGTGGCGGCACAAGACGCCGCTGCGGACGCGCCGGGTGCGCGACCTGTTCCCCACGGCGGAGCGCTTCGCTCTCTCGACCGCCGACACGCCGCTGTCGAACCATCCCGCGGTCCACGACGCCCTGCTGCGCTGGCTGGCGTAGCCGTCGGAATCGCGGCGCCGCCCGGATTGCCACGCGATCGCCAATAGTTCTGCCGTCGGCGAACAATGGCACACCAGCCGTGGAACAACGGGATGTGGCGGCTAGTGTCGATCCTGTGAACATCGACTCCAGCGCGGCTGACGCTCATGCCGGTGCCCCAGGGCTCTCCCCGAGCCTGGGCGGCAACGGCGGCGGTCTGAGCCTTCTCGACGACAACATCTACAACCGACTGCTGCGGGAGCGCATCGTCTTCCTCGGCTCCGAGGTCCGCGACCAGAACGCCAACGCGATCTGCGCGCAGCTCCTGCTGCTCTCCGCGGAGGACCCCGAGGCCGACATCTTCCTTCACATCAACTCGCCCGGTGGCTCGGTGGATGCCGGTATGGCCATCTACGACACGATGAACTACATCCCCAACGACGTCGCGACCGTCGGCATGGGCCTGGCCGCCTCGATGGGCCAGTTCCTGCTGTGCGCCGGCGCGAAGGGCAAGCGCTACGCGCTGCCGCACGCGCGGATCATGATGCACCAGCCCTCCTCGGGCATGGGTGGCTCGGCCTCCGACATCAAGATCCAGGCCCAGCAGTCGCTGCACATCAAGAAGGTGCTGCTCGATCTGATCAGCGAGCACACCGGCCAGAGCGTCGAGCAGGTCACCACGGACGCAGACCGCGACCGCTGGTTCACCGCCGCCGAAGCTCTCGACTACGGCTTGGTCGACCAGGTCATCCGGAGTGCCAAGGAAGCCTCCGACGAGGGCCGCCCCGCTCACAAGAAGGACTGAGGACATGAACTACTACATCCCGCAGTGGGAGGAGCGTACGTCCTACGGCGTCCGCCGGATCGACCCCTACGCCAAGCTCTTCGAGGACCGGATCATCTACCTGGGCACCCCGATCAGCGACGATGTCGCCAACGCGGTCATCGCCCAGCTGCTCTGCCTGCAGTCGATGAACCCGGACCAGGACATCTCGATCTACATCAACAGCCCCGGTGGCTCGTTCACGGCCTGCACCGCGATCTACGACACGATGCAGTTCATCAAGCCGGACGTGCAGACCGTCTGCATCGGTCAGGCCGCCTCGGCTGCCGCGATCCTGCTCGGCGCGGGTGCTCACGGCAAGCGGATGGCGCTGCCCAACAGCCGCATCCTGATCCACCAGCCCTACACCGAGGGCACCTTCGGCCAGACCTCCGACATCGAGATCCAGGCCAACGAGATCCTGCGGATGCGTGAGCTGCTCGAGAAGATGATCGCCGACCACAGCGGCAAGTCGATGGACGAGGTCAGCCACGACATCGAGCGCGACAAGATCCTCACCGCCGCCCAGGCGGTCGAGTACGGCCTGATCGACTCGGTGCTCGAGTCGCTCAAGACGCCGGCGCTCGTTTGACCTTCGGGCCCCGCGCCGCTCCCACACTGAGGGCGCGGTGCGGGGTACCGTCAGTAACTATTCGGACCTAGCAGCACAAGTCGGGGAAGGAAGGCCACTCGTGGCACGCATCGGCGACGGAGGTGACCTGCTGAAGTGCTCCTTCTGCGGGAAGAGCCAGAAGCAGGTCAAGAAGCTCATCGCGGGTCCCGGCGTCTACATCTGCGACGAGTGCATCGATCTCTGCAACGAGATCATCGAGGAGGAGCTCAACGAGGGCTCCGAGGTCGAGATCGCCGACCTCCCCAAGCCGAAGGAGATCTTCGACTTCCTCAACTCCTACGTCATCGGCCAGGAGCAGGCGAAGAAGTCGCTCGCGGTGGCGGTCTACAACCACTACAAGCGCGTCCAGGCCGGCCTGCAGCCCGGCGGCCCGCAGGGTCCCGGCAAGCACGCCAAGGAGGAGCAGGTCGAGGTCGCCAAGTCCAACATCTTGGTGATCGGCCCGACCGGCTGCGGCAAGACCTACCTGGCGCAGACCCTGGCCCGGATGCTCAACGTCCCGTTCGCGATCGCGGACGCCACCGCTCTGACCGAGGCGGGCTACGTCGGCGAGGACGTCGAGAACATCCTCCTCAAGCTGATCCAGGCCGCCGACTACGACGTCAAGAAGGCCGAGACCGGCATCATCTACATCGACGAGATCGACAAGGTGGCCCGCAAGGCGGAGAACCCCTCGATCACGCGCGACGTCTCCGGTGAGGGCGTGCAGCAGGCGCTGCTGAAGATCATCGAGGGCACCACCGCCTCGGTGCCGCCGCAGGGTGGCCGCAAGCACCCGCACCAGGAGTTCATCCAGATCGACACCACCAACATCCTCTTCGTGGTGGGTGGCGCGTTCGCCGGTCTGGAGCACATCATCGAGCAGCGGGTCGGCAAGAAGACCCTCGGCTTCACCGCCGAGGTGCGCGGCAAGGCCGAGAAGGAGTCCGAGGACCTCCTGAAGCTGGTGCGTCCCGAGGACCTCACCAAGTTCGGGCTGATCCCGGAGTTCATCGGTCGGCTGCCGCTGATCGCGAGCGTCGAGAAGCTCGACCAGGCCGCGCTGGTCCAGATCCTGACCGAGCCGCGCAACGCGCTGGTGAAGCAGTACCAGAAGCTCTTCGACCTCGACGGCGTCGACCTCGAGTTCACCGAGGAGGCGGTCACCGCCATCGCCGACAAGGCCCTCGAGCGCGGCACCGGTGCCCGAGGCCTGCGGGCGATCATCGAGGAGGTCCTCCTCTACGTGATGTACGACGTGCCCTCCCGTGGCGACGTCGGCAAGGTGATCGTGACCCGCGAGGTGGTCGATGACGGCGAGATGCCGACCCTGGTGCCGCGCGAGAAGGAAACCAAGAAGAAGTCCGCGTAGCCCGTTTGGGTCATTTTCGCTGCCCGGGTCGGTATTGGCCCGGGCGGTCGGACAGAATACGCACTGATGAGCATCTGTACCTTTCCAGCTCCGTCACTCGGTAGGGAAGTGGGCACGTGAGGTTCCAGAGGGGCCCGGTGATGGCCTACGCCGCCGTAGTGCTCATCGGCCTGCTCGTGGTCATCCAGACCCTCAGCCCGGACGTCTCCGCGCTGCACCGGGTGCCGCGTACGCTCTCGGGCCAGGCCGACTTCACCGTGATCCCTCCGGCGCCGTCTCCCGACGTCTCCGGGGTGTCGACGATTCCCAGCACCACGCCCGATCCGGACCGGGGGAGCGACCGGGAGGACCCGGCCCCGCCGAAGAGCCGCGAGGACGAGAAGCCGGACAAGGCGCCGTCCGCGCCCGCCGAGCAGCCCGACGCACCGCCCTCCGCGGATCCGACGACGCCTGCCGACCCCGGCGAGGACGAGGGCCACGGCAAGCCACCCACGCTGGTCCCGTCCGTGGGACCGATCCCGGGCATCATGGCGCCGCTGCTGTGGCCGTTCGTGGCCGAGGAGGACGCCCGCCCCGTCGACGAGGCCGTGCCGATGTTCCTGCGGCAGCTGATCGCCGCCGACGCCGGCATCCCGGTCGAGGACCTTCCGTTGGAAGAGCCCAAGGCCGACCGGGAATCCGACGAAGAGCCGGCAGAGACGAAGGACCCCGACGCGGAGTCGACCAAGCACGAGTCCGAGGCCGAACAGGTCATCCAGGACGCCTGCGAGCTCACCGCCGCGATCGCCGAGGATGTGAAGACGCTGCCGGGATCGAACAAGGATCGCGAACCGGATGCCACGCCGGAGTGCGACGAGGCGTGCGCTGAGCCGAAGACACCGGTAGGGTCGTCGCCCGCAGCCGAACCCGAGGCCACCACCGAATCCGCTGAGCCGTCCGACACCGAGCCGTCCACCACTGGGACGTCGGATACATCGGAGCCGGAGCAGGAGCCGAAGGAAGGCAGCAAGGACGACCAGACTTGTGCCGAGAAGTCGGTGCAGTAGGGATCACTCCGATGGCGACCGCACCACGCCAGAGTGACCGGCCGAGCGAGTCCCCCCGGGCGCTTGGCTGGAGTGAGGGACGAAGCAGGCCCCGGACCGCATCGCGGTCCGGGGCCTGCTCCGTCGTTTCGGGCTCCGTCGGCCTGAGGCTCAGGCCTCCTGGGAGACCTCGGCCAGCTCGGCGGTGACGGTGATCTCGGTGGCGTTCTCGTCGACGGTGAAGAAGAGGTCACCGACGATGTTGCCGACCCGCTTGAGGTCCGGCGCGGCGGCCTCGGCGTCCTTGACCAGCTTGGCCGGGCCGGTGACCTCGGCCTTGGCCAGCGGGTGACGCATCTTCACCTTCGCGGTCGACTTCGCGCCGCGGATCCCGGTCAGGGTCGCCGCGACGGCGTCGAGCGCCGCCGGGTCGGCGGCGGCAGCGGTGCCGAGCTCGAGCTCACGCGGCCACGAGGAGGTGTGGATGGAACCGGTCTGCCACCACGACCAGACCTCCTCGGTGACGTACGGGAGGAAGGGGGCCAGCAGGCGCAGCTGGACGTGGAGAGCCGTGGCCAGCGTTGCGCGCGCGGACTCGGTGGCCAGACCGCCGTCCTCGTCATAGGCACGTTCCTTGACCAGCTCGAGGTAGTCGTCGCAGAACTCCCAGAAGAACTTCTCCGAGGTCTCCAGCGCCGTGGAGTAGTCGTAGGCGGTGAAGGCGTCGGTCGCCTTGGTGATCGTCTCCTTGAGGCGGGCCATCAGGGCGCAGTCGACCGGCTGGGTGATCGCGACCGGGTTCAGCGTGGACGCGCCGACGTTGCCGAGGACGAACTTGGAGGCGTTGAGGATCTTCATCGCCAGGCGGCGACCGACCTTCATCTGGGTCTCGTCGAACGGCGAGTCCATGCCCGGCCGGGTCAGCGCGGCGCGCCAGCGAACCGCGTCGGCACCGAACTTCTCGAGGATCTCGGTCGGGACGACGACGTTGCCCTTCGACTTCGACATCTTCTTGCGGTCGGGGTCGAGGATCCAGCCGGCGATCATCGCGTGGCTCCACGGGACGGTGCCGTCCTCGAGGTGGGCGCGGACGATGCGGCCGAAGAGCCAGGTGCGGATGATCTCGTGGCTCTGGGTGCACAGGTCCATCGGGTAGACCCGGCTGAACAGGTCGGGGTCGGACTCCCAGCCGCCCGCGATCTGTGGGGTCAGCGACGAGGTTGCCCAGGTGTCCATGACGTCCGGGTCGCCCTGGAAGCCGCCGGGCTTGCCGCGCTGCGCCTCCTCGTAGCCGGCCGGGACGTCGGTCGACGGGTCGATCGGGAGCTGGTCCTCGCTGGGCAGCAGCGGCTTGTCGTAGTCGGGGTTGCCCTCGGCGTCGAGTGCGTACCAGACCGGGAACGGGATGCCGAAGAAGCGCTGGCGGGAGATCAGCCAGTCGCCGTTGAGGCCGCCGACCCAGTTGTCGTAGCGGTGACGCATGTGCTCGGGCAGCCAGGTCAGGTCGCCGCCGCGGGCCAGCAGCTGCTCACGCAGCTCGGGGTTGCGGCCACCGTTGGTGATGTACCACTGCCGGCTGGCGACGATCTCGAGCGGCTTGTCGCCACGCTCGTAGAAGTTGGCCATCCGCTGGGTCTTCTTCGGCTCGCCCTCGAGGTCACCGGAGTCGCGGATCATCGCGACCACGGCCTCGCGGGCCGAGTGGACGGTCTTGCCCTTGAGCTCCTCGTACGCCTCGGTGCCGGCCGGCGTGGTGATCCACTCCGGGGTCTCGCGGGAGAAGCGGCCGTCACGGCCGATCAGGGCACGGGCGGGGAGGTTGAGCTCACGCCACCACTGGACGTCGGTGAGGTCGCCCCAGGTGCAGCACATCGCGATGCCGGCGCCCTTGTCCATCTCCGCGGCCTCGTGGGCCAGGACGGGGATCTCGACGCCGAAGATCGGGCTGGAGACGGTGCTCCCGAACAGGTGCTTGTAGCGGTCGTCGTCGGGGTGGGCGATCAGTGCGACGACGCTCGGGATCAGCTCGGGGCGGGTGGTCTCGATGTGGATCTTCGCGCCGTCAGGGGCATGGAAGGCGACGCGGTGGAAGAAGCCGGGGTAGTCCTTGGCCTCGAGCTCGGCCTGGGCGACGGCGGTCTGGAAGGTGACGTCCCACAGGGTCGGCGCCTCCTGCAGGTATGCCTCTCCGCGGGCGAGGTTGCGCAGGAACGCCCGCTGCGAGGCGGTCTGGGAGACCTTGCCGATCGTCGTGTACTGCTGGTCCCAGTCGAAGGAGAGACCCAGCGTGCGCCACAGGTCCTCGAAGACCTTCTCGTCCTCGACGACCAGCTGGTTGCACAGCTCGACGAAGTTGGGCCGGCTGATCGAGATCTGGCGCTTCGGGTCGGGCTTCTCCGGCGGGGTGAAGTCGGGGTCGTACGGCAGGCTCGGGTCGCAACGGACGCCGAAGTAGTTCTGGACCCGTCGCTCGGTGGGAAGACCGTTGTCGTCCCAGCCGATCGGGTAGAAGACCGACTTGCCGTTCATCCGCTGGAAGCGGGCGACCAGGTCGGGGTGGGTGTAGGAGAAGACGTGGCCGACGTGCAGGCTGCCGGAGACGGTCGGCGGCGGGGTGTCGATCGAGTAGACGTTCTCCCGCGGCTGGGTGCGGTCGAAGGCGTACGTCTTCTCGTTCTTCCACTGCTCGGCCCACTTGGCCTCCAGGCCCTCGAGGACCGGCTTGTCCGGTACGGCGACTACGCGCTGCTCAGCGGGCGTAGTCGTCTCCGGTGCGGTCTGCGTGGGCGTGGTCTCAGTCATGGGACCAAATCCTATGGGCGCGCGGTTGCTGGCGCGAAACCCGGTTGAGACCGGTGTCATGCCCTCGCCATGCTTCGGTCATGGGCACCATCGACTTCTTCACCGACCCAGCCGAGTTCCTCGCCGTCGCGAAGGACTATCTCGCCGCGGAGCCGGTGACCGCCAACGTGGTCGCCACCAACGCGGAGAAGGCGACCCGGGTGGAGCAGGAGGGGCCGTATCGCTGGTTCGCGGTCGCCCGCGACGGTGACCGTGTCGGTGCCCGTGTCGTGGGGGCGGCGATGCGGACGGCCAACTTCGAGCCCTACCCGCTCTACGTCTGCCCGATGCCCGAGCCGGCGGCGCTCGAGCTGGCGCGGGCGCTGCACGCGAGGGGCGAGTACGCCGGTGGGGCCAACGGCGCGCTCCCGGCGGCCCGGACGGTGGCCGAGGAGACCGCGCGGCTCGCGGGCGGGCGGGTGAGCGTCGCGATGGCGTCGCGTCTGCACGAGCTCGGCACGCTGGTGGTCCCGTCCGGTGTGCCCGGGCACGCCCGCCCGGCGACGTACGACGACCTCGAGCTGTGCCGGGAGTGGCTGGCCGACTTCGGGCACGCCGCCCGGGAGCAGTCCTCGAACAAGGCCTACGCCCACGAGCACGCTGCCGTCGGCGAAGACGAGGTGCGGCGCCGGATCGAGGAGTTCCTGCTGCTGTGGGAGGTCGACGGTGAGGTCGTGTCCCTGGTCGGTGCGACCCCGCCGGCTCACGGTGTCGTCCGGATCGCGCCGGTCTACACGCCGAAGGAGCAGCGGGGTCACGGCTACGGCACCGCGGTGACCGCCGAGGCCTCACGCCTCCTCGGCGCCGACGGCACGCGGCTGTGCCTGTTCACCGACGCCGACAACCCCGTCTCCAACCACGTCTACGCCAAGATCGGCTACCGCCCCGTCGTCGACATGGCCAACCACACGATCGTCCCCTGACCTGCCGAGTCGGCGCGTTAGAACGAGCCGACTCGGCATGAGGTCAGTCGACGGTGAAGCGGCGACCCAGGTAGTGGTCGACGGCGGGCCAGATGTGGCCCTCGGCCTCGGCGGCGTCGGTCCAGCGCAGGGACCAGCCCTGGCCGGCGGCGGTGGTGATGTCGGCGGAGCGGCGGCCGCTGCTGCTCTGCTTGAGGTGGAGGGCGCGGATCTGGTCCCAGGGGACGTAGGCGGCGTTGGCGGTGGCGGCCAGCTCGGCCGGTGACCTGTCCAGGGCGCGCTGGATCAGCTTGCGGCCGGGGGAGCCGGCGGTCACCGAGGCCAGGCCGGTGGCGAGGCGGTCGGAGCCGGAGGGCTTGAGCAGCATGAGGCCGGCGTCGGTGACCAGCAGCGTACGGAAGCCGTCGCCGGAGATCGGGGCGAGGGCGCCGATGTAGCCGTCGGGCTGGGTCGGTGCCGGGCCGGCCTCGCTGTCGGGCTTCGGGTCGACCTTCGCGTCGAGCTGGTGCACCCAGGCGCGCAGGGCGGCGGCGTAGCCGGGGGAGCCGAGGGCCTCGTAGGCGAGGTCCTCGGGGTCGACCTCTTGGCCGGCGATGTCGACCAGCCGCCACGGGCCGGCCCAGCTGAGCTCGTAGCGGGCCTTGTCCTCGCCGACCAGCTCATGGGCGATGGCGGCGCCGAGGAGCCGGGCGATGACCTTCCGCTTCGCCTCCGCGTCGTCGACCTCGACCAGGTCCAGGAGTGCGTCGAGGTTGCCGGCGGCGATCAGGTCGAGGGCGCCGCGGACCGTGGCCGGCAGGACCTGGTTCTCCTGCATCGCGTTCAGCAGGGCCTCGGCGTTGATGGCCGCGGCGCGGGCGCCGGCGACGGTGACGATCTCGGCCATCGGCGCCGGGGTCAGACCGGAGCCGGCGAACGTCTTGTCCTCGAGGGCGAGGAAGTTCTGTGAGGGGTAGCGCAGGATGCTGGTGGCGTTGCCGGACTTGTCCTCCGCGGCCCTGCCATCGGGGGCATCGGGGTCTTCGGGCATCGCCTCCAGCCGCTGGATCCGCTCGGAGAGCGGCGGGTGCGAGTCGTACGCGGACGTCTTCGCCTCCGGCGGCGCCGCGCTGATCCTGGCGAGCTCCTCGAGTCGCTCGGGGTCGCTCATCAGGTTCGTGAAGTTGTCGAAGAAGCGGGTGGGCCGCAGGCCGTAGTGGGTGCCGGCCTCGACGTACTGCTCCAGGTAGATGCGCCAGGCGGCGTCGAGCGCGGGGAGGGTGCGCAGCGCGATCGCGGCGGTCCGCGGCCCGGCGACCTGGGCGCTGAGCCGGTCGGCGTCGATCTCGTGGGCCCGCGCGATGGGACCGGTGAGGGAGAAGAAGAGACGGGCGTACGTCCGGAACGGCCGCTTCACCAGCGGGTTGGACAGGCTCGCGGCGACCTCGGCGATCGCCAGCCGGCTGCGGTGGATGAGGGCGCCGAGCCGGGTGTGGGTGGTGCTGTGATGACCGAGCTCGTGGGCGAGCACCGCGTGGAGCTGGTTGCGGGAGAGCCCCTGGAGGAGAGGTACGCCGAGGAACATCCGCCGGGTCCCGGTCCGGAGGCCGAGGAGGCTGGTCTCCTCGCTGACCGCGGCGTTGGCGTCCGGCACCAGGCGGATCTCGTCGGGAGCGCGGGTCCCCGCGGCGGCGGCCAGCTGGCGTACCTCCGCCCACAGTCCCGGCTGGTCCTGCTCGGTGAGGACGAGCCCACCGGGATCCTTGGGGGTCCGGGCGTGGCGTCGCGGCGCCACCTGCCGACCGACCAGCGCGAAGGCAGCCAGGACGTAGGCGACGGCCAGGAGCGAGACCGCGAGAGCAGCCCGGAGCGTACGCATGAATGGGGGACCTTGGTGGGGGATGGGGTGTCAGTCCGAGATGAGGGGGAGGGTAGTCGGTCCGGCGATTCGCTGGGAAGGGACCACGCCTTAGACTCGGGCTGATGAGTGAGACTCCCGCGCCGCGCCTGGCGGCCACGATCGAAGAGGTCTGGGAAGCGCTGCAGTCGCGCTGGCCCGAGACCCGCCTGGAGCCGTCGCTGGACCGGATCCGTGCCCTGCTCGAGATTCTCGGCGACCCGCAGGACGCGTTCCGGATCATCCAGCTGACCGGCACCAACGGCAAGACCTCCACCTCCCGGATGATCGACACGCTGCTGCGGTCGCTCGATCTGCGAGTCGGGCGGTTCACCTCGCCGCACGTCGAGCGGATCAACGAGCGGATCTCGGTCGACGGTTCGCCGTTGGACGACGACGAGTTCGTGGCTGCGTTCAACGACGTCGCCCACTATCTGGGCATGGTCGACGAGGACCAGCCGCACCCGCTGTCGTTCTTCGAGACGATGGTCGGCATGGCGTACGCCAAGTTCGCCGAGGCGCCGGTCGACGTGGCCGTGGTCGAGGTGGGCCTGGGCGGCGGCTGGGACGCGACCAACGTCGCCGACGCCGACGTCGCCGTGGTGACCCCGATCGCGGTCGACCACGCCAAGTACCTCGGTGACACGCCGGTCGCGATCGCCCGCGAGAAGGCCGGGATCATCAAGCCCGGTGCGATCGCCGTGATCGCCGAGCAGTCCGTCGACGTCGCCGCGGTGCTGGACCAGCGCGCCGCCGAGGTCGGCGCCCGGCTGCTGTGGGAGGGCACCGACTTCGCGGTCGTCTCCCGCACTCCGGCGGTGGGCGGACAGATCCTCACGCTGCGCGGGCTGCGGGGGACGTACGAGGACCTCTTCCTGCCGCTCTACGGCGCCCACCAGGCGCAGAACGCGGCGGCGGCGCTGGCCGCGGTCGAGGCGTTCCTCGGCGACACCGTGCTGGCCGACGAGTTGGTGCGCGACGCGTTCGCCAAGGTCGACTCGCCGGGCCGGCTGGAGATCATGCGGTCGTCCCCAACGGTCCTGCTCGACGCCGCCCACAACCCTGCCGGCGCCGAGGCGACGGTCGCCGCACTGGAGGACTCCTTCTCGTTCTCCGGCGTCGTCGGGGTCATCGGGGTGATGGGCGACAAGGACGTGGAGGGTCTGCTCGCCGCCTTCGAGCCCGTGCTGGAGCATCTCGTCGTCACCCAGAACTCGACCGAGCGTGCCCTTCCGGCCATCGAGCTCGCGAAGATCGCCGTCGACCTCTACGGCGAGGAGCGCGTCTCCGTGGTCCCGCGTCTCGCCGACGCGATCGACGCCGCGATCGGCCTGTCGGAGTCCTCCGGCGGCGGCTCGATCTCCGAGGGCGCGGTGCTGGTGACGGGCTCCGTGGTGACCGCCGGGGAGGCGCGTACGCTGCTGGGGTCTCGTGGCCCGGCCGCCGGGTCGGCTGCGACCGCCCGCGTCGTGCCTACCGCCGACCCCGAGCTCGAGGCCTACCTGGAGGCGGACGCAGATGGCGAGTGAGCGGGAGAAGTCGCCGCGGCGTGGGATGTGCGCCGCGATCATCTCGATGGAGGGACTCGCGGTCGCGCTGGCCGCACCCGTGATGATCTCGATCGGCGGGGTCTCCGCCGGGCTGGCGCTGCCGCTGGGCCTCGGGTTCTTCGTGGCCTGCATCGTGGTCGCCGGCATGCTGCGCCGCCCGTGGGCCTACTGGGTCGGCTGGGTGCTGCAGGTCGTCGCGATCGGGATGGGCTTCCTGATCCCGATCATGTTCGTCGTCGGCGTGATCTTCGCGGTGCTGTGGGGCATGGCCGACATCCTCGGTCGCAAGATCGAGAGCGAGCGTGCCGCGGCTTTCGAGGCGTTCGACCGGATCACCGCAGAAGAAGAGGCCGAGGAAGTGGCCGGGGAAGAGGCCGAGCCCAGGTAGGTTGGCTGCCGTGGAGGAGCGCGACGAGCTGCAGATGGCGACGGACGACGAGACGGCCACCGACTGGGCACTGTGCCCCGCGTGCGGCAACGCGCTGGTGCTGCGGCGGCCGCGGACGCGTACGGCCCACTACGCGCACAAGGCAGGGGAGTCGTGCCGGCTCGTCGGCGCGCAGCTGAAGCGAACCAGCTCCGGGTGGGCCGTCGGTGGGGGCGAGGACGACCCGGACAGCCTCGAGAACCTCTTCGACCTGATCGAGGACGACGCTAGCGGTCGCTGAGTGCGCCGGTGATCGCGGCGAGCGCCTGATCGAGCTCCGCGTCGCTCACGCCGCCGAACCCGATCACCAGCCCGGTCAGGCCGCTGGTGCGGGCGTAGGTGGAGAGCAGGTTGATCTCGAAGCCGGCGGCTCGCGCGGCGTCGCGGGCTCGGAGGGCGTCCGTCTCTGGCAGCAGCCAGGTCGAGTACATCCCGGCGAGCGGTCCGGCGAGCGTGGCGTAGGGGCTCATCGCCTCGGCCACCCTCGGGGCACGCTCGGCGTAGACGCGGCGGGCGGAGCGTACGGCCCTGTCGAGCCAGCCGTCGCGGAGCAACGTCAGGAGTGCGCGCTGCGAGGGCCAGGCGGCGCCGGCGTGGGTGATCGTGCGGCGGCGCAGGATCAGCTCGTGCAGGTCGGGCGGTGCGACCAACCAGCCCAGGCGCAGCGTCGGGACCACCGACTTCGCCGCGGTGCCGAGATAGACCACCCGGCCGCGATCCAGCCTGGCCATCGCCGGCACCGGCGCGACGTCGTAGCGGAACTCCGAGTCGTAGTCGTCCTCGATCACGACCGCGTCCGCCCGTCTGGCCGCCTCGAGCAGCGCCAGCCGGTCGGCCGCCGGCATCACGCGCCCGAGGGGGTGCTGATGCGCCGGAGTGACGTACGCCGCGACGGCAGGCCCCAGGTCGGTGACCCTCTCCACGGCCGGTAGATCGATGACCTCGCGACTGTAGGTGAGCACCGTCTCGGCCGCCGCCCGGTATCCCGGGTCCTCCACCGCCACCGGCCCGTGGCGCAGCTCGGGGAGGAGCGCACGGAGCCCGTCGGTGGTGCCCGCGGTCACGATGATCTCGTCCGGGTGGAGGTCGAGGCCGCGGGTGCGCCCGAGCCTCGCCGCCAGCGCCTCGCGCAGCTCTCGCAGCCCCCGCGGATCGTCGTACCCCCGCGGGGGAGCGGCCACCGAGACCTCCCGCCACGCCCGCCGCCACCCCGACTCCAGCCGCGGATCGAAGAACGGGGTGCCGGTATCCAGCCGAGACGTCGCTCCCGTCGGCCGAGGCGTCGCTCCCGTCGGCCGAGACGTCACCCCGGTCGGCCCAGAGGTCACGCGCGTCAGCCGAGACGTCACTCCTCTCGGGTGGGTCGTGGCGACGTACGTCCCGGATCCGCGGCGCGCCTCCAGCCACCCTTCGGCGGTGAGCTGGTCGTAGGCCTGCTCGGTCACCGCGCGCGAGACGCCCAGATCGGCGGCGAGCGCGCGGCTGGACGGCAGCCGGTCGCCGGTCCCGAGGGTGCCGGAGAGGACCAGGGTGCGGACCTGGCCGGCGAGCTGGGCGGGGAGCGGCTCGCCGCAGGTGCGGTCGAGGGTCACGGGGAGCATCGGTCGAATGGCCTGTCGGAGTAGGTCCGAATTGGCCCGTGCGTGCAGGCCACTTCGCTACCAGGATGGTGCCATGAGCACGACGTTGTCACCCACCCCACGCACCCGGGTCAGCCGCGGGAAGAACCGCGCCGTCCCCGACCGCGAGCGCCTCCACACCTTCCTCGGTGAGGCGCTCATCGCCCATCTGGGCGTCACCGTCGGATCGGGCGAGGACGCCCACCCGGTCGTCCTTCCCACCGCGTACGGCTTCGATCTCGACGGCCCGGACGCGGGCGGGTCGCTCTACCTGCACGGCTCGGTGGCCGCCGGCTGGCTCGCCCGGGCGCTGGAGCGCGACGTGTGCGTCACGATCACCGAGCTCGACGGCCTGGTCGCGGCGCGCAGCGGGTTCCATCACTCGATGAACTACCGCTCGGCGGTGGTCATCGGCCGCGCCCGCCTGGTCGAGGGCCCGGAGGAGCGCGAGCGCGCCCTCGCGCTGGTCGTCGACCAGATGATCCCCGGCCGCTGGGAGACCCTGCGTCCGGCGACCCGCAAGGAGCTCGCCGCGACCGCCGTACTCGCCCTCCCGCTCGCCGAGGCGTCGATGAAGGCGCGCGCCGAGGGCCCGGTCGACGACCCCGACGACATCGACTCCGGGACCTGGGCCGGAGTGATCCCGATCCACCGCGTCGCCGGCGCCCCGGTCACCGCCGAGGACGCCTCCGGGCCGGCCCCGGAGGATGTCGTACGCCGCGCCGCCGGGCTCGGGGCGGAGGGATGCTCACCGAGGTAACTCGGTGAGCGCACACTTCCTTCGTGGAACTCCGCGAAGGAAGTGAAACGTCACCGAGATAACTCGGCGTGCCCCCCGACCGCTCACCGAGTTACCTCGGTGAACATCCAGCGCTCAGCTGAGCCCGGCGCGCCGCAGCGCGTCGGCCATGGCGCTGTTGGCGGGGGCGGGGCGGTTGCTCTGCCCGCCACGGTTGCCGCCGCTCTTGGCGCCACCCTTGGGCCCGCCCTTGCCCTGGCCGCCACGCTGGCCACCACGCTGGCTGCCGCGCTGGCCACCGCTGGGGCGACCGCCGGACTCGCTCTTGGCGCCCGCACCCGCGGGAGCGTCGTCGTTGAGCCGAAGCGTGAGCGAGATCCGCTTGCGGGCCTCGTCGACCTCCTGGACCTTGACGCGCACCACGTCACCGGAGCGGACCACGTCGCGTGGGTCCTCGACGAACTTGTCCGACATCGCGGAGATGTGGACCAGGCCGTCCTGGTGGACCCCGATGTCGATGAAGGCGCCGAAGGCGGCCACGTTGGTGACGGTGCCCTCCAGGACCATGCCGGGACGCAGGTCGGCGATCACGTGCACCGACTCGGAGAAGGTGGCCGTGCGGAACTCCGGGCGCGGGTCGCGGCCGGGCTTCTCGAGCTCGGAGAGGATGTCGGTGACCGTCGGCAGACCGAACTGCTCGTCGACGAACTCCGACGGTTTCAGCGACTTCAGCGTCGAGGTGTTGCCGATCAGTGACCCGATGTCCGCGGAGGCCTTGTCCAGGATGCGGTTGACCACCGGATAGGCCTCCGGGTGGACGCCGGACATGTCGAGCGGGTCGTCGCCGCCACGGATCCGGAGGAACCCGGCCGCCTGCTCGAACGCCTTCGGGCCGAGCCGCGCCACCTTGGTGAGCTCGCGTCGGGTCCGGAACGGGCCGTTGGCGTCCCGGTGCGCGACGATCGCCGAGGCGAGCGACTCGGTGATCCCCGAGACCCGACGCAGCAGCGGAGCCGAGGCGGTGTTGAGGTCGACGCCGACGCCGTTCACGCAGTCCTCGACGACCGCGTCCAAGGACTTGGAGAGGCCGTACTCGGGCAGGTCGTGCTGATACTGCCCGACGCCGATCGACTTCGGCTCGATCTTGACCAGCTCGGCCAGCGGGTCCTGAAGGCGGCGCGCGATCGACACCGCCCCACGCAGCGACACGTCGAGCTCGGGAAGCTCGGAGGAGGCGTACGCCGAGGCGGAGTAGACCGAGGCGCCCGCCTCGGAGACCATCACCTTGGTCATCTTCAGGTCCGGCAGCAGCTTCAGCAGGTCGGCGGCGAGCTTGTCGGTCTCGCGCGAGGCGGTGCCGTTGCCGATCGCGATCAGGTCGACGGAGTGCTTCTTGGCCAGCTTCGCCAGGGTCGCCAGCGATCCGTCCCAGTCACGCCGCGGCTCGTGCGGGTAGACCGTCGAGGTGTCGACCACCTTCCCGGTCGCGTCCACGACGGCCACCTTCACGCCCGTGCGGATGCCGGGGTCCAGGCCCATCGTCGCCCGCGTACCGGCCGGCGCGGCCAGCAGCAGGTCGCGCAGGTTGTCGGCGAAGACCGCGATCGCGGCCTCCTCGGCAGCGGTGCGGATCCGGGTGCGCATGTCGAGCTCGAGGCGGAAGAGGATCCGCGTACGCCACGCCCACCGCACCGTCTCGGCCAGCCACTTGTCCGCCGGACGGCCGGAGTCCGTGATCTCGAAACGGGCAGCGATCGAGCGCTCGTAGTCGGTGGCGACCCCGGGCTCCGGCTCCTCGGCGTAGGGGGACAGGGTGAGGTCGAGCACCTCCTCCTTCTCCGCGCGCAGGACGGCCAGGGTGCGGTGCGACGGCAGCGATGCGTACGCCTCGGAGAACTCGAAGTAGTCGGAGAACTTCGCCGCCGCCGGGTCGTTCTCGCGGCCCTCGCGGACGCGGGTCACCAGGCGACCCTGCTTCCACATCCGCTCGCGCAGCGTGCCGATCAGGTCGGCGTCCTCGCCGAACCGCTCGACCAGGATCGCCCGGGCGCCGTCGAGCGCGGCCTTCGTGTCGGCCACGTTCTCCCCGAGGAAACCCTCGGCGAGAGCGACCGGGTCCTGGGACGGGTCGGCCATCAGCCCGTCGGCCAGCGGCTCGAGCCCGTTCTCGCGGGCGATCATCGCCTTGGTGCGCCGCTTCGGCTTGAACGGCAGGTAGATGTCCTCCAGCCGCGCCTTGGTGTCGGCGGCGAGGATCGAGGCCTGCAGTTCGGGGGTGAGCTTGTCCTGCTTCGCGATCTCGGCGAGTACGGCCGCACGCCGCTCCTCCAGGTCGCGCAGGTAGCCGAGACGCTCCTCCAACGTACGCAGCTGGGCGTCGTCGAGGCCGCCGGTCACCTCCTTGCGGTAGCGCGCGATGAACGGCACCGTCGAGCCCTCGTCGAGCAGGGCGACAGCGGCGGTCACCTGCGCCGGGCGCACCCCGAGATCTTCGGCGATGCGGGCCGGGATGGCGGCCATCGAGTCTGCGAGCGTCGGAGCTGATGGGGTTGTCGTCACGGAACGCCATCCTGCCGCATCCCACCGACATGGTTTCAACAAGGCTGACGAGGCACGGCCGCGACCGGCCCGAACGTGCCCGGGCCGGCCCGCCCCGATACGCTCAGCCCATGACGCAGCGCACGTTCGTGATCCTGAAGCCCGACGCCGTCCGCCGGGGCCTGGTGGGGGAGATCCTGTCCCGCTACGAGGCCAAGGGCCTCTCGATCGTGAAGCTGGAGCACCGCACGATCGACGCGGGCACGGCCGACGAGCACTACGCCGAGCACGTCGAGCAGCCGTGGTACCCGCCGCTGCGTGACTTCGTCACCTCCGGCCCGCTCGTCGCCGCCGTCCTCGAGGGCGACGAGGCGATCGAGGTCGTCCGTGCGCTCAACGGAGCCACCGACGGCCGCAAGGCCGCCCCGGGCACCATCCGCGGTGACCTGTCCCTCTCCAACCGCGAGAACCTCGTGCACGGCTCCGACTCGCCTGAGTCGGCCGATCGCGAGATCAAGCTCTGGTTCGGCGCCTGAGACGCCGCAGGAAGCGACCGCACGAAGCGCGGATCCGCTGACCGATCGCGCCGGTGATCCACCGGCGCGATCTCTCGTTTTCACGGTCTTTCGACGGTGTCCGAAACCAGGTATCCCCGGCTTCGACGCCGCGGACGTACCCCGTATCGTTGCGGTTTCGGCGAGCCTCTCCGGATTGAGGCTCGGACCTTCGTAGCCTCGTCGGGAGGCCCGTATCCTGCAGCACAGATCCCCGACGCGGCGCCCCGGGAACGCGAGGACGTATGGCGAGCATCATTGGACGTGACATGGCGGTGGACCTCGGCACCGCAAACACACTCGTCTACGTTCGCGGCAAGGGTGTCCTTGTCGATGAGCCGAGTGTGGTCGCGCTCAACAAGAACACCGGCGAGATGGTCGCCGTCGGCCATGAGGCCAAGAAGATGCTGGGACGTACGCCTGACGACATCGTCGCGCTGCGGCCGCTGAAGGACGGCGTGATCGCCGACTTCGAGGCGACCGAGCAGATGCTTCGCTACTTCATCCAGCAGGTTCACCGGCGCCGCTACTTCGCCAAGCCGCGGATGGTCATCTGCGTCCCGTCCGGGATCACCGCGGTCGAGATCCGCGCGGTGAAGGAGGCTGGCTACCAGTCCGGCGCTCGGATGGTGAACATCATCGAGGAGCCGATGGCGGCCGCGATCGGCGCCGGGCTCCCGGTGCACATGCCGACCGGCAACATGGTCGTCGACATCGGCGGCGGCACCACCGAGGTCGCGGTGATCAGCCTCGGCGGCATCGTCACCTCGCAGTCGATCAGGACCGCCGGCCACCAGCTCGACAACGCGATCATGACCTGGCTGAAGAAGGAGCACGCGCTGCTCCTGGGCGAGCGCACCGCCGAGGAGGTCAAGATGACGCTCGGCTCGGTCTGGCCGCTGCCCAACGAGCCTGAGGCCGAGATCAGGGGGCGCGATCTGGTCAGCGGCCTGCCGCGCACCGTGACCGTCTCGAGCGCCGAGGTGCGCAAGGCGATCGAGGAGCCGCTGCACGACATCTTCGACGCGGTCCGGTCCACCCTCGACCAGACGCCACCCGAGCTGGCCGGCGACATCATGGACCGCGGCATCGTGCTGACCGGCGGCGGTGCCCTCCTGCGCGGGCTCGACGAGCGCCTGCGCCACGAGACCGGCATGCCCGTCCACGTCGCCGAGTCCCCACTGACCTCGGTCGCGATGGGCGCCGGCCGCTGCGTGGAGGACTACGACGTGCTCCGCCCCGTCCTGGTGAACGAGAACAGGAGATGGTGACGTGTCGTTGCTGAGCCCCCGCCCCAGCGAACGTCTGCGCAAAGGGCTGGAACAACGCAAAGGCCCCAAACCCAAGGTCCGTACGCCGCGGGAGAGGCTCAACCGCCGCGGCAGCCTCGAGACCAAGCCCGGCGGCGGGGGGCCGAAGCGCACCTGGCTGATCGCGCTCATCCTGTGCTGCGCGACGCTGGCCACGCTCGACCAGACCCCCGTCCTGGAGCCGGCCCGGGCCGCGGTCGGCGAGGTGATCTCCCCGCTCGAGACCGGCGCTGCCCTGGTCGCCCGTCCGTTCACCGACATCCCGGAGTGGTTCGACACCCGCGACGACCTGCGCGACCGGGTCGCGAAGCTCGAGGCCGAGAACTCCACCCTGCGCCGCCAGGTCGAGGTCACCGACTACGGCCGGGCCAAGCTCGCCGAGTACGAGTCGATCACCCGCGCCGCCGAGGACCTCGGCTACTCCATGGTGCCGGCGCGCGTCACCGCCTACGGCCCAGCCCAGACCTTCCGCCGCACCGTCACCATCGATGCCGGCAGCGCCGCCGGGATCAGGTCCGACATGTCGGTGGTGACCGGCGACGGCCTGGTCGGCCGGGTGCTGCGGGTCACCAAGACCTCGGCGACGGTCCTGCTGATCGTCGACGCCGCCTCGGTCGTCGGCGGTCGTGTCGGCGGTGAGGACCGCAGCGGCAAGAAGTCGGGCCAGGTCGGCATGGTCCGGGGCTCCGGCGTGGTCGCCGGCTCCGGTCTGCTGACCCTCGACCTCGTCGACCGGTCCACCGCCCCGCTCAAGGGCGACACGGTCATCACCTGGGGTGACGGCCGGGCCGCTCCGTACGTCTCCGGGCTGCCGATCGGCGAGGTGACCGACAGCTTCGAGAGCGTGCGCGACTCCTCGCAGACGGCCCGGATCAAGCCGTACGTCGACTTCGGCTCGCTCGACGTCGTCGGCGTGGTGGTGCCGGGCGGCACCATGAGCGACCGCGCCGTGATCACGCCGGAAGGAGAGCTGCGATGAGCCAGATGGAAGGCCGCGCCTCGAGCGCCGCACCGGTGCTGCGCAACGTCCTGGTCGGCATGCTGGTCGTCATCGCCGTCGTCCTCCAGTTGAGCGTGGCGCCCGCCTTCGCCATCCGCGGGATCACCCCCGACCTCGCGCTCCTGGTCGTCCTCGCGGTCGCGCTCTCCCGCGGCGGGCAGGCCGGTCTGGTGACCGGGTTCGCCGCCGGCGTACTGCTCGATCTGGCACCGCCCGCCGACCACACCGCGGGCCGGTGGGCCCTCGCGCTGCTGATCGTCGGCTACGTCGCCGGGCGCGTCCGCGAAGGCAGCGTCGGCGAGAGCCGCAGCCACGGTGGCCAGGGCCGTCCCAACGCGACGACCGTGATGGCGACGGTGTCAACCTGCGCGTTCATCGGGGTCAGTATCTTCGCGGTCAGCGGCCTGATCCTCGGCGAGGCACCATTGACGCTGCTGCCGACCGTGGCGATCAGCGTGGGCTACGACCTGCTGCTGGCGCCGTTGCTGATCCCGGCGCTGCTGTGGCTGATCGGCAAGGGGGACTCCTGAGATGCCGGCGAGCAGACTCTCCACCGCGCAGGTCAGCCGGCTGCGGCTGATCGTGATCCAGGCGCTCGTCTTCTCGCTGCTGGCCACGCTCGGGGTCAGGCTCTTCTACCTGCAGGTACGCCACGGCGACGCCTACCAAGCAGCGGCGGCCTCGCAGTCCAAGCGCGAGATCGTGCGCCAGCCGGTGCGCGGCATCATCGTCGACGCCCAGGGCCGGCCGATCGTGACCAACCGTTCCGCCTGGGTGGTCAGCCTCGATCAGGGTGTGCTCGACGGCCTCGACGACGATGACAGGAAGACGCTGATGGCTCGCGTCGCCAAGGCCGTCGACGTGTCCCCGAAGAAGCAGGACGAGGCGATCGCCAACTGGTCCGGCACCCGCTACCAGCCGGTCCCGATCGCCACCGACGTCTCCGAGTCGACCGCGCTGCGCATCCTCGAGCAGCCGGAGGACTTCCCCGGGGTGGTCGCGGAGAAGCAGACGCTGCGCTCCTACCCCAGCCCCTTCGGTATCAACGCCGCCGGTGTGCTGGGCTATCTCTCCCCGATCACCGAGGACGAGAACGACAACGCCAAGGAGCGCGGCGACGAGTCGCTCAACATCACCTCGATGGTGGGTCGCTCCGGCGTCGAGAAGGAGTACGACCAGTGGCTGCGCGGGATGCCCGGCTACGACACCGTCACCGTCGACTCGGTCGGCCGTGAGATCGGGCGCGGCGACTCGGTCGCCTCCCAGCCGGGCGACACGCTGGTGACCAGCATCGACGCCAAGGTGCAGGGCCGTGCCGAGAAGCTGCTCGCCGAGTCGATCGAGACCGCGCGCAACACCTTCGACAAGATCTCCGGCCGCAACTTCGAGGCCGACTCCGGCTCGGTCGTGGTCATGGAGGCGCAGACCGGCCGACTGGTCGCGATGGCCAACCAGCCGACGTACGACCCCGAGGAATGGGTCGGCGGGATCACCCAGAAGCAGCTCGACAGGCTCTACTCAGAGAAGGCGGGCTACCCGCTGTTGCCACGGGCGACGCAGGGCCAGTTCGCGCCCGGTTCGACGTGGAAGCCGTTCATGACGGTCGGCGCGCTCAACAACGGCTACAGCCGCGACACCCTGCTCAACTGTTCCAGCGGGCTCCAGGTGGGCAACCGGGTGTTCAAGAACTACGAGTCGGGCGCCTACGGGTTCATCGACTTCGCCAAGGCGCTCCAGGTCTCCTGCAACACGTTCTTCTACCAGGTCGGGGTCCACTACTGGCAGAAGTACGGCGCCAACCCCGCCGACGTCAACGCCAAGGACCCGCTCGTGGAGACCGCCAAGGCCTTTGGCTTCGGCAAGCGCACCGGCATCGACCTGCCGGGGGAGTCGGCGGGCCGGATCGCGGACCGGAAGTGGAAGGCCGAGTACTACGAGGCCATGAAGGGCTACTACTGCCGGATGGACGAGAAGAAGAACGCCCCCACCGACTTCCTGCAGCTCTTCGCCCACGAGTTCTGCATCGAGGGCAACTACTACCGCACCGGCGACGCGGTGAACTTCTCCATCGGCCAGGGCGACACCATGGTCACCCCGATCCAGCTCGCTCGGGCCTACGCGTCCCTGGCCAACGGCGGCACCCTCTACGAGCCCAGGATCGGGAAGGCGGTCGTCAGCGGCGACGGGACGGTGGTCGAGAAGATCGATCCCAAGGTCGCCGGCAAGGTGAAGATGTCGGCCAAGAGCATCGACTACGTCAACGAGGCGCTGCTCGGCACTCCTCAGTCGGGCTCCCTGGCCTGGAAGTTCGGCGGGTTCCCGCTCGACGAGGTGAAGGTGCGCGGCAAGACCGGCACCGCCGAGGTCACCGGCAAGCAGACGACCGGCTGGGTCGCGACGTACAACAAGAAGTACGTGGTCATCATGACCATCTCCCAGGGTGGCACCGGCTCGGGCTCGGTGGGCGATGCCGTACGCAAGCTGTGGGAGTCGCTCTACGGGATCGAGGAGGGCGGCGCCGAGGTCCGGCCCGACAAGGCCGCGATCAGGGGCGTCGACCCGCCGAGGAACCTGCCGGCCTTCGGCGCGGACGGCTCGATCGTCGCACCCAAGGACTGAGGAAGGCGCTGATGAAGAACGACGTGATGGCCTTCGTACGCCGCATCGACCTGGTCCTCCTGGGCGCGGTGCTGGTCCTGGTGTCGCTCTCGGTGCTGCTGGTCTGGTCCGCGACCATCCACCGGGACGCGATCACCGGCGGCGACACCACCGCCTACCTGCGCAAACAGGCGATCAACGTGGCCGCCGGGCTGGTGCTGATGGTGGGCGTGGTCGCGACCAACCACCGCTGGGTCCGGCTCCTGACGCCCGTGGTCTACCTGGCCGCGGTGGTCGGGCTGGTGCTGGTGCTCGTGATGGGCTCGACGGTCAACGGGTCGAAGTCGTGGGTGAATCTCGGGCCGGTGCAGGTCCAGCCCTCGGAGCTGGCCAAGCTGGCCGTGGTCATCGCGATGGCGCTGGTCCTGGCCGAGCGCAGCGAGGGCCGCTGGCGGGCACGGGTGTCGCTGGGCGACGTGGTCGCGATGATCCTGGTCGCGGCGGTGCCGATCGTCCTGGTCCTTCTCCAACCCGACCTCGGCACCACGCTGGTGCTCGGGGTGACGGTCTTCTGCGTGCTGGCGGCCGCGGGGACACCGCGGCGGTGGCTGGCGCTGCTGGCCTTGACCGGTGTGGCGGGTGCCACGACGGTGGTCGCGACCGGGGTGCTGAAGCAGTACCAGATCAACCGGTTCATGGCGTTCACCGATCCGTCGCTGGATCCTCGCGGGGCCGGTTACAACGTCCAGCAGGCGCGGATCGCGATCGGCGACGGCGGCATCTTCGGGCAGGGCCTGTTCCAGGGATCGCAGGCCCGCGCGGGCTTCGTCCCCGAGCAGCACACCGACTTCATCTTCACGGTCGTGGGGGAGGAGCTCGGGCTGGTCGGCTCGCTGCTGGTGATCGGGCTGATCGGTGTCGTGCTGTGGCGCGGCCTGCGGATCGCGGCGCGCACCGACGACCTCTTCGGGCGGGTGGCGGCAGCCGGGATCGTGTGCTGGCTCGGCATCCAGAGCTTCCAGAACATCGGGATGTGCCTGGGCATCATGCCGGTGACCGGGGTGCCGCTACCGCTGATCTCCTACGGCGGATCCTCGATGATCGCGGCGCTGCTGGCGGTCGGTCTGCTGCTCGGCATCTCGGCCCGTTCGCGGCGCACCGGTCTGGACCGGTCCGGACCACTTCAAGACCTCCGTTCGCGCGATCGCCTGCAGGTTGCTGCAGTGCGAAAAGATGTCGCGTTTCATCGTCAGTAAACTCGATTACGTTCCGTCCCGGTTGCCCTACAGGGCATCTGTTACCCCTTGCAGCCCTCAACCCGAGGCTGCTTGACGACGGGAGCAGTAATCGTGAACCGACCCCACAGAACCCAGCGCCTCGGCGCACTGGCAGCAGCGACGGTCACCGCCGTCGGCGTCGCCACCACCATCCTGGCCATGTCCGGTCCCGCCGGCGCAGCCGACAGTCCGGCACCGCTGATCGGTGCCGAGAAGTCGACGGCCATCGACAACTCCTACATCGTGGTGATGAAGGGCAACGGTGCGGCCGCCAAGGCCAACGCCGCCGACGCCCGGGCGCTCGCCAAGGAGAAGGGTGGCTCGGTGAAGTACGCCTACGACAAGGCGATCACCGGGTTCTCAGCCACGCTCGACGCCGACGCGCTCGACGCGCTCCGCAGCAACCCCGACGTGGACTACGTCGAGGCCAACCAGGTCGTGAAGGCCAGCGGCGACCAGGCCAACCCCACCTGGGGGCTCAACCGGATCGACCAGCGCAACCTGCCGCTGAACTCGAACTACCACTACGACTACACCGGCTCGGGTGTGAAGGCGTACATCATCGACACCGGGATCCGCTCCACGCACGCGGACTTCGGTGGCAGGGTGACCTCCGGCTACACCGCGATCGGGTCCAGCACCGAGGACGAGAACGGCCACGGCACCCACGTCGCCGGCACCGTCGGCGGGACGACCTACGGCGTCGCCAAGAACGTCACCCTGGTGCCCGTCCGCGTGCTCGACGCCTCCGGGTCCGGCACGACCGCCGGTGTGATCGCGGGTGTGAACTGGGTGACCTCCAACCACACCTCCGGCCCGGCGGTCGCCAACATGTCGCTCGGTGGCGGGGTCTCCTCGACCCTCGACTCCGCGGTCACCAGCTCGATGGCGGACGGCGTCACCTACGCCGTGGCCGCGGGCAACGACTCCGGTGCGAACGCGTGCAACGGCTCGCCCGCCCGGGTGGCCGGGGCCCTGACCGTCGGCTCGACGACCAACACCGACGCCCGGTCGAGCTTCTCCAACATCGGCTCGTGCGTCGACCTGTTCGCCCCGGGCTCCTCGATCACCTCGGCCTGGCACACCTCGAACACGGCGACCAACACGATCTCCGGTACGTCGATGGCGACCCCGCACGTCGCCGGAGTGGCCGCGCTCTACCTGCAGGCGAACCCGACGGCATCGGCCTCCGCCGTCGCCTCGGCGATCAACGCCAACGCCACCACCGGCGTGGTCACCTCGCCCGGGACCGGTTCACCCAACCGCCTCCTCTACTCGCTGTGGAGCGGTGGCACCGACCCGACGGACCCGCCGACCACCGGCAACCTGCTGACCAACCCGGGCTTCGAGTCGGGCGCGACCGGCTGGAGCGCCTCCTCGGGCGTGATCGACAGCTCGAGCAGCGCCCCGGCCCGTACGGGCTCCTACAAGGCGTGGCTGAACGGCTACGGCTCCGCTCACACCGACACGCTGTCGCAGTCGGTCACCCTGCCCACGACGGGCAAGACCCTGTCGTTCTACCTGCGGGTGATCACCAACGAGACGACCACCTCGACGGCCTATGACAAGCTCACCGTCAAGGTCGGGTCGACGACGCTGGCGACGTACTCGAACCTGAACGCGAGCTCGTCCTACGCGTTGAAGTCGTTCTCGCTCGGGTCCTTCGCGGGCAGCACCGTCACGCTGACGTTCACCGGCACCGAGGACTCCTCCCTCGGGACCAGCTTCCTGATCGACGACACCTCCATCGCCTGATCTCACCACCGGCAACACCTCAGCCGGGTCGCCCGTGTAACGCGGGCGGCCCGGTCTGCCGTTGTCAGGACTTTTTTCATGCCCTGTTTATGGGCTGTTTACAGGTGTTCATCATCGGTATCTGCACGTTGCTGCAATGCGAAGAGTTGGGTCGTTACGAGCACCACGTAACGTGATTACGTGGTTGGCCGAACGCTTCGGGCTGCGGCCGCAGGGAGGGCGCAGGGCGTTCACCGTGGCCCCACAGGGCCGCATGATGACGGGAGTCAGTTCGTGAACCGAACCATGAAGAACCGTGCCATCAAGGCGCCGGCGGTCATCTCCGCCGTAGCCGTCGGAGCAGCAGCCTCGGCGATCGCCTTCGCCGTCCCGGCCGGTGCCGCCGACAGTCCGGCGCCGCTGCGCGGCGCGGACGCCTCGACCGCGATCGAGGGCCAGTACATCGTCGTGATGGAGAAGCAGGGCCGCAGCGACGTGGCCAAGTCCGAGGCCAAGTCGGTGCGCAGCGACGCCCGCGACGCGGGTGGAGACGTACGGGAGGTCTTCAACACGGCGTTCAACGGCTTCTCGGCCTCGCTCGACAAGGACGCGCTCGCCGAGGTCCGCTCCAACCCTGATGTCGCCTACGTGCAGGCCAACCACCGCTACACCACCCAGGGCGACCAGGCTGACCCGACCTGGGGTCTGGACCGGGTCGACCAGGCCGCGCTGCCGCTCGACTCGAACTACCACTACGAGCAGACCGGTGCGGGTGTGACCGCCTACATCATCGACACCGGCGTCGCGACCGACCACTCCGAGTTCAGCGGTCGTATCGGTGAGGGCTTCGACGCCGTCGACGGCGACACCGACCCGACCGACGGCAACGGCCACGGCACCCACGTCGCGGGCACCGTCGCCGGCACCACCTACGGTCTGGCCAAGGAGGCCACGATCGTCCCGGTCCGCGTCCTCGACGACAACGGCTCCGGCACCACCGAGGGTGTCGTCGCGGGCATCGAGTGGGTCACCGAGAACCACACCGACGGCCCGGCCGTCGCCAACATGTCGCTCGGTGGCGGCAACGACGCCGCTCTCGACGCGGCCGTCCAGGCCTCGATCGCCGACGGCGTGACCTACGCCGTCGCGGCCGGCAACGAGAGCTCGGACGCCTGCGGCTCGTCGCCGGCGGCCGTTCCGGAGGCGATCACCGTCGGTGCCACCGACGACACCGACGCCGCCGCGGACTTCTCCAACACCGGTGAGTGCCTCGACATCTTCGCCCCCGGCGTCGACATCACCTCGGCCTGGAACGACGGCTCGACCAACACCATCTCCGGTACGTCGATGGCGACCCCCCATGTCGCCGGCGCCGCCGCGCTCTTCCTCGAGGCGAACCCCTCGGCCACCCCGGCCGACGTCGCCGAGGGCCTGACCGGTGCCGCCACCCCCGACGTGGTTACCAACCCGGGCACCGGTTCCCCGAACCTGCTGCTCACCACGCTGTTCTGAGGTGCGGTTCTGAGTTGAACCCGAGCTGAATCCGTTGGGGCCGTCCGGGAGGGGCGGCCCCAACGGCTTTCCGTCCTGCTCGTCTAGATGCTGTGCGAGACTCCCACGTCGTGTCTGAATCGATGAGCGGGCTGCGGTCCCGTCGCTTGTGGTTCGTGTGGCTGGCGGTCTTCGCGGCCGTCGTCGCTCCGCTCGTCACCTACCAGGTCGGGCAGCGGAACGCCCAGGCCAAGCCGGAGCCAGCAGTCTGTGTCGCCGGGGACCCGATCATCTCGTGCCAACTTGACGACGGTTGGACGGTGGGGCTTTCTCCTGACGTGCTTCGGAACGGATCCTCGGGAGTCGATGGGGAGGGCCGCCCGGCTTGCCTCAAGCCTGGTGACCGCATCCGGACGACGGTCTGGGTGATCCCGGTCGAGGTGGATGGGATGCGCTGGCGCCATGTACTGCGGGTCGAGTGCTGATCCTCACCCGCATGCCGACGACCACGTGGGCCAGTGTCTGGAGCCAACCGTTGGGTCCTCCGGGAAGCCTGAGGCCACGGGTTTCGCGGGGGAGGGGCGGAGCGGCGTACGCTTGGGGTTGATCGTTCCCGAGCTTTGAGGTGCCCATCGTGACCGTCGCCCAGAGCGACCTCGTTCCTGATTCTGTCTTCCCTCGGCTGGAGCCGCGCCTGGCGCTGGTGTCCAAGCCGATCCAGTACGTCGGTGGGGAGCTCAACTCGACCGTCAAGGAGTGGGACGAGGTCGAGGTGCGGTGGGCGCTGATGTACCCCGACGCCTACGAGGTCGGCCTGCCCAACCAGGGCGTCCAGATTCTCTACGAGGTGCTCAACGAGCGTGACTGGATCGCGGCCGAGCGCACCTACGCCGTGTGGCCCGACCTCGAGAAGATCATGCGCGAGGGCGACGAGCAGGGGCCGATCCCGCAGTTCACCGTCGACGCTCACCGTCCGGTGAAGGCGTTCGACGTGTTCGGGCTCTCGTTCTCGACCGAGCTCGGCTACACCAACATGCTCAACGCGCTCTCGCTCGCCCAGATCCCGCTGCACGCGGTGGACCGTGGCGACGACGACCCGGTCGTGCTCGCCGGCGGCCACGCGGCGTTCAACCCCGAGCCGATCGCCGACTTCCTCGACGCCGCCGTGCTCGGTGACGGCGAGGAGGTCGTGCTCAAGATCTCCGAGGTCGTGCGCGAGTGGAAGCAGGACGGTCGCCCCGGCGGCCGCGACGAGCTGCTGCGGCGGCTGGCCGTCTCCGGCGCCGTCTACGTCCCGAAGTTCTACGACGTGACCTACGCCGCCGACGGGGCGATCGAGGCCGTCGTACCCAACGTGCCCGGTATCCCGTGGCGGGTGCGCAAGCACACCCTGATGGACCTCGACGCCTGGCCCTACCCGCGCAACCCGCTGGTGCCGCTGGCCGAGACCGTCCACGAGCGGTTCTCGGTGGAGATCTTCCGCGGCTGCACCCGCGGCTGCCGCTTCTGCCAGGCCGGGATGATCACCCGTCCGGTGCGCGAGCGCTCGATCACCACCATCGGGGACATGGTCGAGAACGGGATCCGGAAGTCCGGTTTCGAGGAGGTCGGGCTCCTGTCCCTGTCCTCCGCCGACCACACCGAGATCGGTGACGTCGCGACCGGCCTGGCCGACCGCTACGAGGGCACCAACGTGTCCCTGTCGCTGCCCTCGACCCGCGTCGACGCCTTCAACATCACCCTGGCCAACGAGTTCTCCCGCAACGGGCGGCGCTCCGGTCTGACCTTCGCCCCCGAGGGAGGCTCGGAGCGGATGCGCAAGGTGATCAACAAGATGGTCACCGAAGAGGACCTGATCCGCACCGTCGGCGCCGCCTACTCCCACGGCTGGCGCCAGGTGAAGCTCTACTTCATGTGCGGCCTGCCGACCGAGACCGACGAGGACGTGCTCCAGATCGCCGAGCTCGCCAAGAAGGTCATCGCCAAGGGCCGCGAGGTGTCGGGCCGCAACGACATCCGCTGCACCGTCTCCATCGGTGGCTTCGTGCCCAAGCCCCACACCCCCTTCCAGTGGGCCTCCCAGCTCGACCACGAGACCACCGACGAGCGGCTGCAGAAGCTGCGTGACGTGGTCCGCTCAGACAAGAAGTTCGGCCGCGCGATCGGCTTCCGCTACCACGACGGCAAGCCCGGCATCGTCGAGGGCCTGCTCTCTCGCGGCGACCGTCGCGTCGGCGCGATCATCGAGCAGGTCTGGCGCGACGGCGGCCGTTTCGACGGCTGGTCGGAGCACTTCTCCTACGACCGCTGGATGACCGCCGCCGAGATCGGCCTCGCCGGCACCGGCGTCGACCTCGACTGGTTCACCACCCGCGAGCGTGAGTACGACGAGATCCTCCCCTGGGACCACCTCGACTCCGGCCTCGACAAGGACTGGCTCTGGGCCGACTGGGAGGACGCCCTCGCCGTCGCCGACGGCGAGGACATCGAGGTCGAGGACTGCCGCTGGACCCCGTGCTACGACTGCGGTGTCTGCCCGGAGATGAACACCGAGATCCAGATCGGCCCCACGGGTCAGAAGCTGCTGCCGCTGTCGGTCGTGTAGCGGGTTCCTGTCGGATCAGTCGCTGATCGAACCGGTGGAGGGAAAGACGTTGCCCGCTATGCAGGTCGCGTAGTGGTCGCCGGCGTTCCACTCGTACTCCGTGGGCGCGAAGCTGTAGGTGGACAGCGAGAGTCCATCGTTGCTGTCGGCAGTGAGCCGGATGAAAGCCGCGCGACATGACTCATAGGTGCGGTCTTCGACCTCGCCGTACCCGGGCCAGCTCGTGCCCGGTATCGGGGCGAGCTGGTAGATCTCCCAACGGTGTTCCTGGGCGCACGGGACGACGTCGACGATGCCGATCGTGTGCTTGACGCTGCCTGGCTTGGGGTCGTTGTAGCAGTCCCCGACCTGTAGATCCGCTACCAAACCCGTCCCGTTCGACGTCACCGCTCCGATGCTGTCGCGTTCGATGTTGGCGCCGGTCGTGAACCACCAGGCGCTGGTCACGAGCCCGACGACGAGGGCAAGGCCGGAGGTTCCGATCGCGATTCCGGTGATCGCCTTCTTGGTGCCGTGGTTGCGGCCCCGGCGGGACCTGACGAGCACCGCGATCGCAAGCCCGATACCGACGATCGGTGCGAGCGGGAAGAAGATGAAGCAGCACAAGATGAGGGCGGCGATCGCCATCGCCTGAGAAGGGCGCCCGAGGTTCGACGATGGTGAAAGTGCTGGGTCCTGGCCAGGCGCCGTGGGGTGCGCGTCGTTCGACATGGGCGGATGATGGCATACCGGTCAGGGCATGTTCGGAGTGCCGTGACCTACCATCCCTCGCCGGGTAGCTGTCACTTTCCCGCACGTGTGTGGAAGTGCCGGCCGTCAGCGCGGCTTCAGGTGTCACAACCCCTCACATGCGGACTTGTGACGGGACGATCAGACGTCCTCGCCGGCCGTCAGTAGATGGCGGCGGTCGCCTCCACCTCGATGAGTACGTCGGGGCGGAAGAGGCCGGCGACCTGCACCAACGAGCTGGCGGGCGGGTGGGCGACGTCGACGAACTCGTCGCGCACCGACCGGATCAGCGGCAGCTCGGTGGTGGAGACGACGAAGTAGGTCAGCTTCACGACGTCCGACCAGGTCGCGCCGGCTGCGGCCAGGGCTACGCCGAGGTTGATGAAGGTCTGCCGGGTCTGCGCCTCCCAACCCGCCTCGACGGTGCCGTCGGCGGTGATGCCGATCTGGCCCGAGGTCACGATCAGCCGGGCGCCGGGATCGGTGATCACGACGTGGCTGTAGCCGGCGGGTGCGGGAAGGTCTTCGGGGGTCAGGAAATCCATCCGCCGAAGGTAGACCCGACTCGGTCTCTTTGGCGACCAGTTACCGACTGCTCAGCCGACTGGACGGACCCAGCGCCGCCAATCGGCCTGAGACTCGTAGCCCGAGCTCTTCCACAGCGACTGGCCCAGGTCGTTGCCCTCGAGCACCATCGCATCGATCCGGCTCGCGCCGAGGCACACGAGGCGGTCCTCGGCGTGGGACAGCAGGCGGCGGGCGAGCCCCTGGCGGCGTACGTCCGGGTGGACCGCCAGCCGGTAGAGGTGGGCGCGCCAGCCGTCCCAGCCGGAGATCAGGGAGCCGACGACCCGGCCCTCGGCGGTGACCGCGACGGTGCAGGCCTCGGGGTCACGCAAGATCACTGCCTCGACCTTCGCCGCCGAGTCGGTCGGCCGCGAGTCGTTCTCCGCGGCCACCTCCCACAGCTCCATCAGCGCAGGGACGTCAGCAAGAACGGCAGGTCGCAACTCGATCACGGCGGGAAGTGTCCCACGCGGGCGCCCGGCCCCCGATAGGTTGCGGCCATGACGGACAACAGTGCGCTGGGTCGCAGGTATCTCGAGCTCCTCGAGGCCAGGGACTGGGACGCCTGGGTGAGGCTGCTGGACGAGGATGTCGTCTACGACATGCCGCAGACGCGTGAGCTGGTCATCGGGCGTACCTCGTTCCTCGAGTTCAACCAGACCTACCCCGGGGAGTGGCACCTCACCGCGAAGGTGGTGATCGCCGACGATGCGCGCGCCGTGGTCTGGTTCGACTGGCGCATGGGCGAGGAGTCGGGGGAGTCGCAGACGTTCCTCGAGATCACGGACGGGCGGATCACCCGGGTGACCGACTTCTGGCCGGAGGCGTGCGAACCGCCGGAGCGCGCTGTGCCGGTCGAGCGCTACTGACTCAGCAGTCCGCGGCGCCGCGCATGGAGAAGTCGATGCTGACGGCGTGGTGGTCGGAGAGGCCGGTGGGGGTGACGTTGCCGTCGCCGGCCGAGAGCCAGGAGTTGGGGAGCAGGTAGTCGACCCGGCCCCCGCCGTCGTGGCTGGCGCCGAGAGAGGCGCCGGCGTCGGACAGCGTGGCCAGGGCGGTGCCCAGGACGCCGGAGCCGTCGCCGGCGTTGAGGTCGCCGCCGAGGAGCTTGGCGCCGTCGTAGGCGTTGACCTTGGACATGACCGCGCCGATCTGGGCCTGCCGCAGCGAGTCGGAGGTGTGATCGAGGTGGGTGTTGAAGACGACCAGGCGCTGGCCCTCGACGATGATGTTCGCCCGCAGCACGCCGCGCTGCTCCTTGCCGTCGCGGTTGGGCAGGTGGGTGTTGCCGGACTCCGCGATGGGGAAGCGCGACAGGATCGCGGTGCCGTAGCCACCGCGGTCGGTGATGTAGTCGTTGGCGCCGAAGACCGACTGCATCCCCAGCTGCGAGGCGATGATCGCCGGCTGGTCGACGTTGCCGGAGCGGCGGCGGTTCTGGTCGACCTCCTGGAGGAGTACGACGTCGGCGCCGGAGGCCCGGATCACGCTGGCGATCCCGCCGAGCTCGCCGGGGGAGACCCGGCCACCCTTGATGTTGAAGGTCATCACGGTCAGTTCGCGCGGGACCGCGCACGGGTCGATCTTCGGCTTCTTCGGTACCTTGTCGATCGCCGGCGGCGCGTCGAGCGTCTTGAACTTCGGCAACGTCTCCTTCGCCGACTCCGATGCCGACGGGCTGGCCTCGAGAGGCTCGGCCGTCGGCGTGGAGGAGGCCTCGGCCGAGGCCTGCCTGGAGTCGCTCAGCCGGGGCGCGAGGACGGTCAGCGCGGCGATGGCGCCGACCGTGAGGACCACCGCGAGGATCGGCAACAGCTCCTTGAGGCGTACCGAGAACTTCCTGCTTCTGTGGTGGCTCACCGCGCGAGTCTCCCATTTTTCGTATGCAAGTCGTTACATTCCGTTGGCTTTGCATTCGCCGGATGGGTCATCGTGCCCGGGGACCGCCATAATCGACCTCGTGCGTCAACAGCCCGAACAGCAGGCCCCGCCGGTCCAGCGTCTCCGCATCCGCTACGCGAAGCGCGGCCGGCTCCGGTTCACCAGCCACCGCGACTTCAGCCGCGCCTTCGAGCGCGCGGTCGCGCGGGCCCGGATCCCGGTGGCCTACTCCTCGGGCTTCAACCCGCACCCGCGGATCTCCTACGCCGGCGCGGCCCCGACGGGAGCGGCCAGCGAGGCCGAGTACGTCGAGCTGGGACTGCGCGAGACGGTCGACCCGGCCGCGACCAAGGCTGCCCTGGACGAGGTCATGCCCGACGGTCTCGACCTGCTCGATGTCGTGGACACCGCCACCTCGCCCAAGGGTGCGCTGGCCGACCTGCTCACCGGCAGCGAGTGGATCATCGACCTCCCGACGGCACCGGAGGAGGCCGCGGCGGCGGTCGAGGCGTTCCTCGGCGCCGAGGAGGTCATCGTGTCCCGGATGACCAAGAAGGGTCTGCGCGAGTTCGATGCCCGAGGAGCTGTCGTACGCCTCGCATCGGCGCCCCGCGAGGGCGGCTCCCGGCTGGAGCTCCTGCTCAGGCACGGCACCCCGACCGTACGTCCCGACGACGTCGTCACCGGCCTGGAGCGCATCGGTGGCCTGAAGGTGGGCCCCGAGCACGGCGGACTGCCGCTCCTGACCCGGCTCAGCCAGGGAGTCTTCGACGAGGACTCCGGCACGATCGGCGACCCGCTCCACTAGCCTGTCTTCGATGAGGCTCTGCCGATGAGAATGGTCACCGACCGTGAACGCCGGGCGAGACTGGCCCGCAGGCACGGGCTCGCCCCAGCCCACAGATACGCCGACGTGGCGGCCGCGACGCAGGCGATGACCGCCTGGCATGCGACCGAGGCCGCGACCGTCCACCTCGCCCTGCACGCGCGGGTGCGGGATCTCCTGGTCGAGGACGTCGAGCGCGCGCTCTACGAGGACAGAAGCCTGGTCAAGCAGCTGGCGATGCGGCGCACGCTCTTCGCCTTCCCACGTGATCTGCTGCCGGCTGCGCTGGGGAGCGCCTCGTCCCGGGTGGCGGCGCAGGAGGAGAAGAACCTCCACAAGTGGCTGACCGCGGGTGGCATCGAGGAGGACCAGGACGGCTGGATCGAGAAGGCGTACGCGGCGACGCTGGCGGCACTGGCCGCCGGCGAGCCCCGCACCACGACACAGCTGCGTGAGCTGGTGCCGGAGCTCGACGCCCGCTTCCGGATGGGCACGCCCGGCAAGAAGTGGGGTGGTGAGTTCCCGATCGGCCGCTGGGTGATCGGCACCCTCGCCGCGCAGGGTCGGCTCGTGCGGGCGACCAACGTCGGCCACTGGCGGCTCAACAAGCCGGCCTGGACGCTCACCGAGTCCTGGCTCGGTGAGGTGCCGTCCCCGCTCGCGCCCGCCGACGGCTACGCCGAGCTCGTCCGCCGCTGGCTGGGGACTTTCGGTCCGGGCACCGAGGCCGACCTGGTCTGGTGGCTCGGGTCCACGAAGACGGCCGTGCGGGCCGCGCTCGCCGCGGTCGGTGCCGTGGAGGTCGGGCTCGAGGGCGGTGGCACCGGATGGGTGCTTCCGGACGACCCGATCGCCACCTCGCCGGAGCCCGAGATCGAGCCCTGGGCCGCGCTGCTGCCCACTCTCGACCCCACCGTCATGGGCTGGAAGGAACGCGGGTTCTATCTGGACGCCGAGGATGTGGCGTACCTCTTCGACTCCAACGGCAACGCCGGCAACACCGCCTGGTGGGACGGCCGGATCGTGGGGGCCTGGGCGCAGGACGAGGACGGCCGGGTGCAGCCGATCGTGCGCCACGACATCGGCGAGGACGGGCGCAAGGCCTTGGCGGCCGAGGCCGAGCGGCTCACCGAATGGCTCGATGGCGTCGTGATCGTGAACGTCTACAAGTCGCGCCAGATGAAAGAAGCCACGCTCCCCTGAGTTTCGTTGGCGTCCAGATATCGGTCTGTTGACAGGGTGTATGCGATACTCCGAGACGACTGCTCAAACAATCGGGCCCGCCCCGAGGAATGGACAGTCCGACGACGCCTCGCCGGCGTGAGCCCTCCGGGGCCGCACTCCGGCACACAGGGGTAGGGCGTCACCAGACCGCGACGCAGGCCTAGCAGGTCAGTGAGAGCGACTCGCCCGGGAAGGTCCCGGACGGCCGAGCGACCGCGGCAGGTGACGAACCGCTGCCTGTGACGCACCGCTGCGGAGGATGCCGCCGCCCTGACAAGCTTTGCGCCGCGACGCGGCTGCTACGTGGAAAAGTTAGATACTGCGCAGCGCCCGTTTCCCGGCACCTGACTATCCGGCACCTGTGAAGGTCCTGGATGAGGAGAACGGCATGGCCGACGAGACCACTGTCGAGAACACCGAGAACGGCGCTGAAACAGCGCAGGCTCCGGTGACCGACACCCCCACGACCGACGCGGAAGCGACCGGCGAGACCACTCCCGCGAAGAAGACCGCGGCGAAGAAGACCACGCGCAAGCGCACCACGAAGAAGGCCGCTGCCGCGGCCCCGGCCGAGGCTGTGGAGGCCCCCGCCGAAGTGACCGCCGAGGCTGCCGAGAGCGCCGAGGCCCCCGCCAAGAAGACGGCGGCGAAGAAGACGACCCGGAAGCGTACGACCAAGAAGGTCGCCGCCCCTGCGCCGGCTGAGGTCGAGACCCCCGAGGCCACCACCGCGCCGGAGGACGATACCTCCGAGGCTCCCGCCGAGACCGTCGAGGCTCCGGCCAAGAAGACGGCGGCGAAGAAGACCACCGCCAAGCGGACCACCACGAAGAAGACGGCCGCCAAGAAGGCCGCCGTGCCTGTCCTCGAGCCCGTCGTCGAGGCCGTCGAGACCCCCGCTGAGGAGGTCGCCGAGGAGACCCTCGAGGAGACCGAGGCCGAGCAGGCCGGTCCGCCGGCCCCCGCGGTGCTGTTCCAGGCGCCGACCAAGACGACCACCCGCCGGCGTACGCGCAAGACGGCCGAGCCGAAGCCCGTCGCCGAGCCGGTCGAGGCCGTCGTCGAGGCTCCCGCCGAGGACGAGCCGCAGGCCACCGAGCCGGTCGCCGAGCCCGCCGCCGAAGCGAAGGAGGAGGCCCCGACCCGGACGCGCAAGCGGAACGTACGCAGCGCCGCCCCGGTCGAGGAGAAGGCCGCCGACGAGGAGCAGCCCGAGGCCACCGAGTCCGAGACTGACACCGAGGCCGAGTCCGGCAACGAGTCCGACGAGAGCTCGGCCGACGACGGTGAGGGCGGTGGCAACGGCCGTCGTCGTCGCCGCCGTGGCGGCCGCCGCCGTCGCAAGGGTGCCAACGGCGACGCCGACGGCTCCGACGCGGCCGACGCCGAGGACAGGTCCGAGGAGTCCGAGAGCGACGAGGCAGGCAAGGACGCCGACGCCGACCAGGGCGAGGGCGGCACGTCCTCGCGCCGTCGCCGTCGTCGCCGCCGGGCCGGCGAGGCCTCCGGCGACGCCGGGGACGACCCGGAGAACACCGTCACCAAGGTCCGCCAGAGCCGCACCGGCGAGGACCAGATCACCGCGCTGTCGGGCTCGACCCGCCTGGAGGCCAAGAAGCAGCGCCGTCGCGAGGGCCGCGAGGCCGGTCGCCGTCGCGCCCCGATCGTGAGCGAGGCCGAGTTCCTGGCCCGCCGCGAGTCGGTCGAGCGGGTCATGGTGATCCGTGAGCGCGAGGATCTCACCCAGATCGCAGTGCTCGAGGACAAGGTGCTCGTCGAGCACTACGTCGCCCGCGAGAGCCAGACCAGCCTGATCGGCAACGTCTACCTGGGCCGTGTCCAGAACGTGCTGCCGAGCATGGAGGCCGCGTTCATCGACATCGGCAAGGGCCGCAACGCGGTGCTCTACGCCGGTGAGGTCAACTGGGCTTCGCTCGGCTGGAAGGAGGGCCAGCCCCGCAAGATCGAGTCGGTGCTGACCTCCGGCCAGAAGGTGCTCGTCCAGGTGACGAAGGACCCGATCGGCCACAAGGGCGCCCGCCTGACCTCGCAGATCTCGCTGGCCGGCCGCTTCCTGGTCTACGTGCCCGACGGCACCACCTCCGGCATCTCCCGCAAGCTGCCCGACACCGAGCGCAACCGGCTCAAGACCCTCCTGAAGGAGATCGTCCCCGACACGGCCGGCGTGATCGTACGCACCGCCGCGGAGGGCGCCGCCGAGGAGGAGCTCACCCGCGACGTCGAGCGGCTCAAGGCACGCTGGGAGGACATCGAGAAGAAGGCCGGCGGCAACGCCCCGCAGCTGCTCTACGGCGAGCCCGACCTGACCCTCAAGGTCGTCCGCGACCTGTTCACCGAGGACTTCGCCAAGCTGGTCATCTCCGGCGACTCGTCGTGGGAGACCGTCAAGGACTACGTCCAGTCGGTGGCTCCCGACCTCGAGGAGCGGGTGGAGAAGTACGACGGTGAGGCCGACGCCTTCGCCGCGTACCGCATCGACGAGCAGATCGCGAAGGGCCTGGACCGCAAGGTCTGGCTGCCCTCGGGTGGCTCGCTGATCATCGACCGCACCGAGGCGATGACCGTCGTCGACGTCAACACCGGCAAGTTCACCGGCTCCGGGGGCAACCTGGAGGAGACGGTCACCAAGAACAACCTCGAGGCGGCCGAGGAGATCGTGCGCCAGCTCCGGCTGCGCGACATCGGCGGCATCATCGTCGTCGACTTCATCGACATGGTTCTCGAGTCCAACCGTGACCTGGTGCTTCGTCGCCTGGTCGAGTGCCTGGGCCGCGACCGGACCCGTCACCAGGTCGCCGAGGTTACCTCGCTGGGCCTGGTGCAGATGACCCGTAAGCGGATCGGCACCGGTCTGCTCGAGGCCTTCTCCGAGAACTGCGACGCCTGTGGCGGTCGTGGCCTGGTGATCCACGAGCACCCGGTCGAGGCCGGCAAGTCCTCCGGTGTCGCCCCCGACGAGCCGCGTTCGCGCCGTCGTGGTGGCCGCGGCGGCCGTGGCAAGGGCAAGGACGAGGTCGGCACCGAGCACCGCGCCGAGCCCGCCGAGGAGTCCGCGAAGACGCCCTCGCCCGCCGAGTTCGCCGCCATGGCCGGACAGAGCGACGGCGCGGAGAAGACCGACGAGCCGGCTGCCCAGGTCGTCGAGCCCGTCGAGACCCCCGCCGAGCCCGCCGAGGCCCCCAAGGTCACGACCCGTACGCGTTCGCGTCGCTCCAAGGCGTCGGCCCCGGTGGCCGAGCCGGTCGAGATCCCCGCCGAATCCCCGGTGGCCGAGCCCGTCGAAGCGGCGGCCGAGCCGACGACGGTCGAGGCTCCCAAGGTCACGACCCGTACGCGTTCGCGCCGGTCCAAGGCGTCGACCCCGGCTACCACGCCGGTCGAGACGCCCGCCGAGGCCCCGGCCGCCGAGACTCCGGCCGAGCCGAAGGCCCCGGCCGAGCCCGAGGCTCCGAAGGTCACCACGCGTACGCGCACCCGCCGTGCCGCCACGACTGGTCGTCCGGTCCTGGCCGCCGTCGTCGGCAGCTCGACCGAGTCGAAGCCGGCACCGGCCGCGACCGAGCCGGTTGCAGCCGAGCCGGTCGCCGAGGAGGAGCCTGCTCCCGTGGCCCCGGCCGTCGAGCCCGAGGTGACTGAGCCCGAGGTGACCGAGTCCGAGGCAACCGAGCCGATCGTTGCCGAGCCGGTTGCGGCCGAGCCGGTCGACTCCAAGCCCAAGGTGGTCACCCGGCAGCGCCGCGGTGCCCGCCGCGAGGTGGTGAGCACGGGCGAGGGCGCGGTGATGACCGCGACCAAGTCCGAGGCGCCGACCGTCAGCAACGGCACCGCCTCGACCCCGGCGCCCAAGGTCGTGACCCGCACCCGTGGTGGCGTGAGCCGCGACACCACGCCGTCGGAGTAACCGCCCGAACGACGGACGACAGCTGGAAACCACGACGCCCCGGTGACCCCCCCTCGCGGTCACCGGGGCGTCGTGCTGTCTCCGAGCGCTCAGTCCTCCCAGGTCTCGAGAGTCTTGCGTGCCCCGACGGAGTGCAGAGACGCCAGCGCCTCGGCGTACGGCTCGGTGAACTGGGGAGAGTCGACGAGGTCGCCGAAGAGGTCGGGGTCGCGGAGGAAGGCGAGCGGGTCCTCGCGCTGCGCGATCGCGCGGGCCGTCACGTCGGCGCGGCGCCGGTCGACGATGTCGATCGGTGAACCCTGCTCGTCGACCCCCTCGGCATAGCGGGCCCAGGAGGCGACGACGAGCGCCGACCGGCGCACCGAGCCCCCACGACCCAGCTGAGCGGTGATGACCGGGACAAGCCATTTCGGGATCCGGTCGGAACTCTCCGCGCACAGCCGCGCCAGGGTGTCGCGGATGTAGGGGTTGGCGAAGCGGGCGATCAGCTCCCGCTGGTAGCCCGGCAGATCCACCCCTGGCACCCGCGGCAGGGTCGGGGCGCCCTCCTGGGACATGTAGCCGAGCAGGAAGTCGACGAACAGCGGGTCCGTGCAGACTTCGTGGGCGTAGCGGTAGCCGGAGAGGTAGCCGAGATAGCACAGCGCCTGGTGGCTGGCATTGAGGAGCCGCAGCTTCATCAGCTCGTACGGCTCGACGTCGGGCACCATCTCGACCCCGGCCTGCTCGAACGGTGGCCGACCCTGGGGGAAGCGGTCCTCGAGCACCCACTGGGAGAACGGCTCGCTGACCACCGGCCAGGCGTCGCCGATCCCGAACCGCCAGCCGACCTCCTCGACGTCGGCGTCGGTGGTGGCCGGGGTGATCCGGTCCACCATCGAGCTCGGGAAGGCGACCTCGGAGGCGATCCAGTCACCCAGGTCCGGGTCGCGCAGCGACGCGAACGCCGACAGCATCGCCCGGGCGACCTCGCCGTTGCCGGCGATGTTGTCGCACGACATGACCGTGAACGGCGCCACCCCGGCGGCACGACGGCGAGCCAGCGCCTCCACGACGTAGCCGAACGCCGTCGAGGGCGCCGCACCCGGCCGCAGGTCCTCCTGGATGGCGGGGTCGGACGCGTCGAAGCCACCGGTCGCCTGGTTGACGTGATAGCCGCCCTCGGTGATGGTCAGCGACACGATCCGGATCCGCGGGTCGGTGAGCAGCCTCAGCACGTCCGCGGGGGAGTCGGGGGCGAAGAGGTAGTCGATGATCGACCCGATCACCCGTCCTCGCACGCCCCCGTCCGGCGCCCGCTCGACGAGCGTGTAGAGATGGTCCTGCGCGGCGAGAGCATCCCGCATGCGTACGTCCTGGGGCATCAGCCCCACCCCGACGATGCCCCAGTCGGTCACGCCCGCGGCCAGCAGGTCGTCGACGTAGCGCGCCTGGTGGGCGCGGTGGAAGCCACCGACCCCGAGATGCACGATCCCGGGGGTGACGGCAGAGCGGTCGTAGGTGGGGACGGCGACAGCCGCGGACAGCTCGCCGAGCCGAGCCGTCGTGAGTCGAGCCTGGGTCATTTGACGGCCCCGAGGGAGAGTCCCTGCACCAGCTTGTCCTGAGCGGCGAAGCCGGCGATGAGCACGGGCAACGAGATCAGCGTCGCCCCGGCGGCCAGCTCGGCGAGGTAGGCGTGCTCGGTCTGGATCAGGGTGTTCACGAAGACCGGTCCGGTCTGCGCGGCGACGCTGGTGAGCACCTTGGCGTAGAGCTGCTCGTTCCACGCGAAGATGAAGCAGATCAGCGACGTGGCCGCGACCCCGGGCATCGAGATCGGTGCCACGATGCGGGTCAGGATCCGGAGCGTGCTGGCGCCGTCGATCGATGCCGCCTCGATGATCGCGGGCGGCACCTCGGCCAGGAACGAGCGCATCATCCAGACCGCGATCGGCAGGTTCATCGCGGTGTAGAGCAGGATCAGGATGATCACGTTGTCGGGCATCTTGATGACCTGGGTCGTGAACAGGTAGATCGGCAGGATGCCCGCGACCATCGGCAGCATCTTCGTCGACAGGAAGAAGAACATCGCGTCCGACCACTTCTTCACCGGCTTGATCGCCAGGGCGTACGCCGCGGGGATGGCCAGGGCGAGCACGAGCAGCGTCGAGATCACGCTGGTGATCACCGAGTTGATCAGTGCCGGGGTGATCGGGTTCGCGGAGGTGAACAGGCCGCTGTAGTTCTCCAGCGTCAGCGGGGCACCCCAGCTGGGCGGGTAGGTCTGGGCGTCCTGCGGGGCGTGCAGCGAGGTCAGGACCATGTAGAGGATCGGGATCACGAAGATGATGCCGACCAGCCACGCTGCGATCGGGATGACGATCTTCGCCACCCGCTGCCGGTTCCATGTGTTCATCGGCTCTCCTCCTCGAGCAGGGACGACACGACGCGGAGCGCGAAGGTCGCGATGATCAGTGAGCCGATGACCACGACGACGCCCAGTGCGGAGGCGACCCCGTAGTCCTTGGCCGAGTAGAACGTCTCGTAGACGGCGTAGGGGATGTTGGTGGAGTTCAGCCCACCGGTCATGCCCAGGACCGAGTCGAAGTTCTGGACGATGAAGATCGTGCCGAGGACGATCGAGAGCTCGAGATAGCGGCGTACGTGGGGGAGCGTCATGTGCACGAACGTCTGCCACCCGTTGCAGCCGTCGATGCTCGCCGCCTCCAGGACCTCAGGATCCTGCGACTGCAGGCCGGCGAGCAGGATCAGCATCATGAACGGCGTCCACTGCCAGATCAGCTGGATCTCGATGGCGAGCTTGGGATGGTCGGTGAGGAAGGCGATGTCCTGGGCGCCCGGCACGCCGAGCTGACCGAGCACGCCGTCGACCAGACCGAACCCGGTCATCAGGATGCCGTTGCCCCAGAAGACCGCGGCCGCGATCGGGACGATCAGGAACGGCGCGATCATCATCGTGCGCACCACACCGCGGCCGATGAACGCATGGTTGAGCAGCAGCGCGATCCCGAGGGCGAGCAGGGCGCTGACCCCGACGACGACCACGGTCATCTCGATCGTGTTCAGGACGGCCGTACGGTAGGCCGGCGTCGTGAACACGGTCTTGAAGTTGTCCAAGCCGGCGAAGCTGCGCTCCGGGGCGTCGGGCTGGGCGCTCCAGTTCATGAACGACATCACCAGCGTCGCCACGAACGGCAGCTGCGTCACCACGATCAGGAAGACCAGCGCGGGCAGCAGCGGCGCGCGCAGCTTCCACGACTCCCGGCCCCATTTCTTGTACGCCTCGGGCGGCCGGCTCGCCGCCGGCTCGGTCGTTTCGCGGAGTGGTGCGGTCACGGTGGCCATCACTGCTTCTCCTTCTGGACGTCGCCGTACGCCTGGGCGAGCGACTGACAGCGGTCGAGTGCCGCGTCGGTGGTCTTCGAGCCCGAGATGGCGCTGCTGAGCTGTTTGGCGCACTCGGTGCCGAAGTCGGTGAAGCTGGGAACGCCGACGAACTGGATGCCGTTGTAGGGCCGCTTCTGGACCCCGGGGTTGTCCGCCTGGGCGTTCTTGATCGCGTTCATGGTCGGGGTCGCGAAGGAGCCGGCCACCTCGAGGTACTCGGGGTCCGCATAGGTCGAGGCGCGCTTGCCCGCTGGAACGTTGGTCGGCCCGCCGGTGTCGTTCTCGGTGTCGGCCATCACCAGCTGCTCGTACTCCTTGCTGGAGGCCCAGGCGACGAACTTCTTGGCGTCCTCCTGGTGCCGGGAGGCCTTCTGGATCGCCCAGGCCCAGGTGTAGAGCCAGCCGGCGTTCTCGGTCTGGTCGTGCGGCGCGGCGACGTAGCCGACCTTGCCCTTGACCGGCGACTCCTCGGCTTCCAGCGACCCGGCACCGGAGGTGGCGTCGTACCACATCGCGACCTTGCCCTGCTGCATGGCGTTGAGGCACTGCGGGAAGCTGAAGGTCGCGGCGCCGGCCTCGCCGTGCTCGCGGACCAGGTCGACGTAGAAGTTGGCCGCCTTCTTGAAGCCGCCCTTGTCGACCTGGGCGTTCCAGTCCTCGTCGAACCAGGTGCCGCCCATGGTGTTGACCACGGTCGTGATCGAGGCGAGGTTGTCGCCCCAGCCGGCCAGGCCACGCAGGCAGATGCCGCGCATGTCGGCCTCGGCCTCGTCGATCTGGGCGGCGAACCCGGCGACCTGTTCCCAGGTCGGGTTCGCCGGCATCTCGAGGCCGTGCTTCTCGAAGAGATCCTTGCGGTACATCAGGAACGAGGACTCGCCGTAGAACGGCTGGCCATAGACCTTGCCGTTGGCGGAGAGTGCCTCGGTCATCGGCGGCAGGATGTCGTCCTGGTCGAACTCCGGGTCGTTCGCGATGCTCTCCATGTCCGAGATCCAGCCGGCCTCGGCGTAGTAGGGGATCTCGAAGTTGGACAGCGTCGCCACGTCGTAGATCCCGGACTGGTTGGCGAACTCGGTGCTGGCGGTGTCGCGCATGTCCTGCTCGACCTTGACCACGAAGTTCACCTCGATCCCGGTCTCCTCGGTGAAGTGCTCCGCGGTGAGCTCCTGGAGCTCGAGCATCTGGGGGTTGTTGACCATCAGCACCGTGATGCTGTGCTCACCCGCGCTCGTCCCGCCGGCGCCCAGCCCGCCGGTCCCGCATGCGGTCAACAACACGGTGGCCAATGAGAGCGCTGTCAGCGCTGCGGAGGTTCGTCTCCGTACCCGCATCGATCTGCCTCCTCGCAGTGTGACTGTCGTCACGGACCACGATGGCGTAATTCGGGCTAGACCCCCTAGCCCGGTCGGTGCGCGCGAGGCGCCCGGTTGCTGCCCGTTCTCCGGCGCGTCCTCAGGCCCGTTCTCAGGCCCGGATGACCCGGGGGCCCAGCGCCGAGAACCGGCGGGCCTCGCTGGCCGGGAGCTCGGTGCCGGTGATGAGCAGCTCGAAGTCGCGTACGCCCGCGAAGCGGCACAGGCTGGAGGCCCCGAACTTGGTGTGGGCGCCGAAGAAGATCCGCCGCCTGGAGCGCTCGATCGCGGTGCGCTTCACGGCAGCCACCGAGGGGTCCTGGGTGGTCAGGCCCTGCTCGCGGGAGATCCCGTTGGCGCCGATGTAGGCCAGGTCGATCACCAGGTCGGCGAGCATCCGGGTCGCCCACTGGTCCACGACGCCCCGGGTGATGGTGCGGACCCGCCCGCCCAGGATGATCACGGTGAGCTCCGGGTCCGCGGAGAGACGGGTGGCCACCGGAAGGGAGGGAGTGATGATCGTCGCCGGCCCGTGGCCGAAGAGCTCCTCGGCCAGGAACTGCGGCATCGTGCCCTCGTCGATGTAGATCGTCTCCGCGCCCTGCCGGTGCTGGAGGGCGGCCCGGGCTATCCGGTGCTTCTCGTCGACGTCGCGGCCCGCGCGGAACTCGAGGGAGGTCTCGAAGCTGCCGCTCTCCAGGGCGACCGCGCCCCCGTAGACCCGCTCCACGACGCCGCGGTCGGCGAGCACCTTGAGGTCGCGCCGGATCGTCTCGACGCTCACCCCGAGGTCGGGCGCGAGGTCGGTCACCGAGACCCGGCCGGTCGTGCGTGCGCGCGCCAGGATCTCCTCCTGCCGGGTCTCCGTGCTCTGCGCGAGCGGCGGTTCGGTCGACGTCACGGGCGCCATCATGCCCGGAATCGTGCCCGGTTCGTAGGGGTTGTGGGCGAACCGGGCGCCCGGTTGGCGTGATCGGGGCCTTCTGGGGCACCATGTCGCGGGCAGTGTGCGGGTGGACGGTGTCGCGGCGTTTTGCGGCTACCTCGCCGCGTACGTAAGATTGAATCTCGGCGTGCGCAGTGCGCCGTTCCTGCAGGCATCTGCTGGCACCTATCGCTTCGGGGTCCGGTCTGCCTTGCCGCGGGTCGACACAAGACTTTGAGTTCGGAGCAATGAAGGAGACCGCGGTGTACGCGATCGTGAAGGCTGGCAGCAAGCAGCAGAAGGTCGTTGTCGGCGACGTCATCGAGATCGACCGCCTCGACGGTGAGAACGGCTCGTCCGTCTCGCTCCCCGTGGTCCTCCTGGTCGACGGCGAGAACGTGACCTCGACCGGCCTCGACAAGGCTTCGGTTGCGGCCGAGATCGTCGGTGCCTCCAAGGGCCCGAAGATCATCATCCAGAAGTACAAGAACAAGACCGGCTACAAGAAGCGCCAGGGTCACCGTCAGAAGTACACCCAGGTCAAGGTCACCGCGATCAACGCCTGATTCCGGCGTTCTAGAGACACTTAAAGGACTGAGAAGATGGCACACAAGAAGGGTGCGGCAAGCACCAAGAACGGTCGCGACTCCAACGCCCAGCGCCTCGGTGTGAAGCGCTTCGGCGGCCAGCTCGTCGGCGCCGGCGAGATCATCGTCCGCCAGCGTGGCACGCACTTCCACCCCGGCACCAACGTCGGCCGTGGCGGCGACGACACCCTGTTCGCCCTGCAGGCGGGCGCGGTCGAGTTCGGCAAGCGCCGTGGCCGCCGGGTGATCAACATCGTTCCGGGCGACGCCTGAGCAAGCTTTCGAAAGGCCCTCTCCACCAGGAGAGGGCCTTTCGGCGTTTTCGGGTGCTCCTTCGTCAAGGGATGCAGCCGAAGGAACACATCCCCTGCGGAGCTCCGCTGGGGATGTGCGCCTTGACCTGCATACCTTGACGAAGGCTCAGATAGATGCCGCGCGTGCCGCGATCGCCTCGAAGACCTGCTGCGAGACCTCCCAGCGCGTTCCCGGCCGCGGCCAGTGGATCGCGATGTCGGTGATCCCGATCTCGGCGTAGGCGCCGGCCAGGTCCTCGAAGGCGTCGGCAGACTCGGTCCACGGCTCCTCGGTGAAGCCGGACATGAACAGCTTCGGCATCGCGTCGTAGTCACGCCCGCGCTTCTCGCACGCCTCCCGCAGCATCTCGAGCCGCTCGGCGACGTACGCCTTCGGGTTCTCGACCTTCGGGTTGGCGATCCACCCGTCGCCGACCTCGGCGGCGAGCCGGATCCCGCGCGGGCCGTTGCCGGCCAGCCACAGCGGGACGCGCGGCTGCTGCACCTGGCCGGGGGAGACGGTGACCTCGTGGGTCTGCCAGTGCTCGCCGTCGATCGTCACCGGTGAGTCGCGCAGCAGCATGTCGACGGTGCGGGTCCACTCCGCGAACCGGTCGGCGCGCTCGCGAGGCGTGAACTCGCGCCCGAGCACGTCGCCGTCGGAGGTGTGGTCGTCGCCGCCGGCGCCGATGCCGATCGTGATCCGCCCGCCGGAGATCCGGTCGAGGCTGCGGATCGCGGCGGCGGTCGGGATCGGCGTACGGAAGTTGGGGGTGGTCACCAGCGTTCCGAGCCGGATCGTGGAGGTCAGGGCGGCCGCGGCCGCCATCGACGTGAACGCCTCCTCCCACGGGCTGTGCCCGCGCCAGGCCAGGTGGTCGTAGACCCACGCCGTCTCGAACCCGAGCTGCTCGGCCTGTGCCCAACGCTCGCCCATCGCCGGCCAGTCCTCGATCGGCCACATCACAGTTCCCACACGCATGCGCACAGTCTGCACCCGGTGCCCCGCCGAGTCGCGCGGATAACAGGTGTGGGGCGCGCCGTCGGTAGGCTGAGGGCATGGCTGTACCCACTTTCGTCGACCGCGTCACCCTCCACGTCGAGGCCGGTCGCGGCGGACATGGGGTGGCGTCGGTGCACCGCGAGAAGTTCAAGCCGCTGGGCGGCCCCGACGGCGGCAACGGCGGGCCCGGAGGCAGCATCATCCTGCGCGTCGACCCCGACGTGACTACGCTGATCGACTACCACCACAGTCCCAAGCGCAAGGCCTCCAACGGCGGCCAGGGCGCCGGTGACCACAAGAACGGCGCCCACGGCGAGGACATGGTGCTCTCCGTCCCCGACGGCACCGTGGTGACCGACATGAGCGGCAACGTACTCGCCGACCTGGTCGGCCCGGGCTCCGAGCTGGTGATCGCCGAGGGCGGCCGTGGCGGGCTCGGCAACGCGGCGCTGGCCTCCTCCAAGCGCAAGGCCCCCGGCTTCGCGCTCCTCGGCGAGCCGGGCGAGGCGCGCGAGATCGGGCTCGAGCTCAAGGTCGTGGCCGACATCGGGCTGGTCGGGTTCCCGAGCGCCGGCAAGTCGTCCCTGATCGCGGCGATCTCGCGCGCGCGGCCGAAGATCGCCGACTACCCGTTCACGACCCTGGTGCCCAACCTCGGTGTCGTGAAGGGCGGCGAGATCACCTTCACCGTCGCCGACGTACCGGGCCTGATCGAGGGTGCCGCCGACGGCCGCGGCCTCGGCCACGAGTTCCTGCGCCACATCGAGCGCTGCGCCGCCCTCGTCCACGTCATCGACACCGCGAGCATCGAGCCGGGCCGCAACCCGATCGACGACCTCGACGTCATCGAGAACGAGCTCTCCCGCCACGGCGGTCTCGAGGACCGGCCCCGGCTGGTCGCGTTGAACAAGGTCGACGTCCCCGACGGCCGCGAGATCGCCGAGATGACGATCGGCGAGTTCGAGAAGCGCGGGATGAAGGTCTTCGAGATCTCCGCGGCCTCCGGTGAGGGCACCCAGCAGCTGATCTACGCGATGGCCGAGCTGGTGGCGGCCTCCCGCAAGGACGTACCGGTGGCCCCGCCGACCCGGATCGTGCTGCGCCCCGAGGGTGCGGAGGGCAAGAACGGCTTCACGGTCAAGGTGTCGAGGAACGGCGAATACCTCGTCCGCGGCCCGCAGCCCGAGCGCTGGGTGCGCCAGACCGACTTCGAGAACGAGGAGGCCGTGGGCTACCTCGCCGACCGCCTCAACCGGCTCGGCGTCGAGATGCGCCTGGTCGAGCTCGGGGCCCAGGAGGGCGACACCGTCATCATCGGCGACCCGGCCAACGCGGTCGTCTTCGACTTCCGCCCCTCGATCGAGACGGGTGCCGAGATGCTCGGCCGCCGCGGCGAGGACCAGCGCTTCTACGAGGAGCGCCCCGCTGCCGCCCGGCGGCGCGAGATCGACGCCGGGATGGAGACCAAGGAAGAGTACGAGGCCCGGGCCGACGTCGCTCGCCGGCTGCGTGACGGGGCCGGCCCGGTGGCGTACGAGATCGGCGGAGAGGACGACCCGGACAGCGACTGGGCCGAGGACGATCCCACGGTCAAGGAGGCCGAGTGAGTCGTGTCCAGGTCACCGGCGCGCGGCGGATCGTCGTCAAGGTCGGTTCCTCGTCACTGACGACCGCGGCCGGCGGCATCGACCCGGGCCGTCTCAGAGGGCTCGTGGACGTCCTCGCCAAGACCCGGGCCGCCGGACAGGAGGTCGTGCTGGTCTCCTCCGGGGCGATCGCGGCCGGGCTGTCGCCGTTGGGGCTGGCGAAGCGTCCGCGGGCGCTGGCCAAGCAGCAGGCGGCGGCGAGCGTGGGTCAGGGGCTGCTGGTCCACCGCTACACCGACGAGCTTGCCCGGCACGGCATCATCGCAGGTCAGGTGCTGCTCACGGTCGATGACCTGAACCGGCGGGCGCACTATCGCAATGCCGACGCGACGCTGTCGAAGCTGCTCGACCTGGGTGTGCTCCCGATCGTCAACGAGAACGACACGGTGGCGACCTCCGAGATCCGGTTCGGTGACAACGACCGGCTCGCGGCGCTGGTGGCCCACCTGGTCAAGGCCGACCTGCTGGTGCTGCTCAGCGACGTCGACGCGCTCTACGACGCACCTCCGTCCCAGCCGGGCTCGCAGCGGATCGACGAGGTCGCCTCGCTGGCCGACCTCGCCGGGGTGACCATCGGCAAGGCCGGTGCCGCCGGAGTCGGCACCGGAGGAATGGTGACCAAGCTGGAAGCCGCCCGGATCGCCGTCGACGACGGTGTTCCGGTCGTGCTGACCTCGGCCGCTCAGGCCGAGGCCGCGCTCGCGGGCGAAACGGTCGGCACCCTGTTCCATGCCGTCGGCAAGCGGCGCCCGGCGCGCCTGCTGTGGCTCCAGCACGCCACCGAGCCGGTCGGCTCGATCACCGTCGACGTCGGCGCGGTCGCCGCGATCAGCAAGCGGGGCGCCTCGCTGCTGGCGGCGGGCGTCACCGGGTATTCCGGGGCGTTCCATGCCGGTGACCCGGTCGACGTCGTCGACCCGTCGGGCGTGGCCGTCGCGCGCGGCCTGGTGAACTACGACGCCGACGAGATCCCGCGGCTGGCCGGGCGTTCCTCCGGCTATCTCGAGGCCAACCTGGGGGCTGCGTACGCCCGGGAGGTCATCCACCGCGACGACCTGGTCGTGCTATGAGCCGAGCCCGGTGGGTGCCGCTGGCGCTGGCGTGGGGAGTACTCGTCCTCTGTGGCCTGCCCGCGTTGGCGATCACGTTCTCCCGGGCGCTGGCGAGCACGGACCTGCGGGCGGTGCGCCTGGCCGCGTTCGCGCCCTTCGGCGTCGGGTTGTACGTCCTGTGCCTGGTCGCGGTCCTGGTGCTGGTCTGGCTGGCCACCGGTCCCGGGCGGATGCGGTTCGCGGTCCTCGCCGGCGTCGTCGCGCTGCTGCTGGCGGTGCACGTGGCCTGGCAGGCGCCGCTCTATGCGGGATCGCGCGCGACCAGCGCCGGTGAGCCGCTGACGGTGATGACCACCAATCTGTTCGAGGGCAAGGGCGAGACCGACGCGGTGGTCGAGGCGGTGCGTGCACACAAGGTCAACGTGCTCGCCATCCAGGAGATCACCCCGGAGGCGTTCGCGGAGCTGTCGAGGACACTGCGCGACCAGCTGCCCTACCGGATCGGCGAGGCCGCCCCCGGCACCACCGGCACGATGCTCTTCGCCGACCAGCCGATCACGAAGTCGCGCCGGATCGAGACGTCGATGGGGTCCTGGGTTGCCGACGTGGGGGAGCGGCGGGTCGTCGTCGCGCATCCGGCGCCGCCCACGCTCGCGTCGTGGCCGGCCGAGCAGGAGCTGATGATCGAGGAGGCGGCCGCCGAGAAACCCGACCTCCTCCTGGGCGACCTGAACGCCTCGCTCGACCACCACACGGTCCGCCGGCTGCTCGACGATGCCGACATGCAGGACGCGGCCCGGGCCAGCAACGCCGGGTGGCAGCCCACCTGGCCGACCGAGGGGTTCGCCGGCGTACCCCTGCCGCCGTCGACCGCGATCGACCACGTCCTGATCGGGGATGACCTGGTCGCGCTGGCGACCGAGACGGTCGAGGTGCCGCGGTCCGACCACCTGGCGCTGGTCGCCTACCTCGGCACTCCGGAGGAATGAGGCTCCGCCGGGCTAGCCGGTCTTGAGCACTCCGAACCACTGCTCCGCGCCGAAGCCCAGGAACCGCTCCACCTCGACGAACCCGAGCTTCCGGGCCAGCCGCAGGGAGCGTTCGTTGGCCACCTGGGTGGTGAGCACGACCGGCTCACCCGGGAGCGTCCTCTCGATCCAACCGAGTGCCGCCCGGGTCGCTTCGGTCGCGATGCCCGCGCCCCACGATGCCGGAAGAAGCTCGTAGCCGAGCTCGACCTCGTCACCCTCCTCGCGTACGTGGTGCGCCCATGCCCGATCCCGCCGCTGGACCGTGATCCTGCCGATGAACTCGCCCGCGTGCTCGACGGCGAAGATTCCGGGCCTGGTGTTCGGATCCTCCGGGATCAGCTGTTCCAACTCTTCTCGGGTGTGCTGCGGGCCGCCGAGGTAGGCCTGCACGGTCTCCGAGGAGAGCAGCTCTGCCAGTCCTGGTCGGTCCTCGGGCTTGGTCTGTCTCAGGATCAGGCGGTCTGTCTTGATCGGGTCTGGGGGCCAAGGCACGTCGCCGAGGGGTTTCATGTCGTTGGACCGTAGCTGGGAATCGGGGTTGGCCAGGGGCTTTTGGGCGTACGTGGGTCGCGGCTCTGGTTCGTCGGATGCGGCTTCTTCGGGGTTGGGCTGGGCCGCCGACCCGTTCTTCGAGGGTCTTATCGACCTGCTCCGGAGTAAAGGACGGCCTTCGGCCGCCGGCTTCGCCGGCCGCTTCGCGGTCCTTGACACCGGACCATGTCGAGATAGATTTGGCTGGCTATCGGGGCGGCGGCCCGAGTGTGGCCGCGGAACACTCACCCACGACAGGTGACCGCTCCGCGCCTAGGCCAGACAAGGTGTCGCTGCGGGGAAGGAAAATTCCTTCCACCCGCCAACCACTCTGGCCCGAGGCGTCTTCTGCGACGAACGAAAATTCGTTCCCCTACCGACCTCGTCTGCCGGCCCGGTTCCTGGGCGAAAAGAAAATTCCTTCCATCGGTCGGCCCGGCCGCCCACGTTCCCAAGCCCCCTCCCAACCCAAGTCTCTGCACCAAACCCCTGCCGCCGACCCCGATATACAGCCAAGATTCTCGACGGAGCCCAGTGTCCAGGATCGCCGCAGGCGACCGGCGAAGCCGGCGGCCGAAGGCCGTCCTTGACTCCGGGATTCGGCGAGAACACCCTCCGAAAACGGGTCGGCGGCCACCAGTTGACGAGATCGCGCGCCACGCGACACCAGCTTGAGATCACACCCTGCCTGCTTGACTGCGACCGTGAACGAAACGGAGGGCCTGACGACGCCGACCAGCATGCTCTGGGAATCGACCGATCCAGATACTGCGCTGACGGAGCGGTTCGGTTTCGCCTCCGAGGCCGACGCGACGGACTGGTTGAGCGGCGTACTGGCCGCGCAGTGGGGGCTGAAGGTGACAGCCTGCGAGCAGCTGGTGATCAGCGATGCCAACTGCCTTGCGTGGATCACTGTCGACGGCTGTCGGATGGTCGCCAAGTGGTCGATGCGGGAACGCGTGTTCGCGCGCTTGGCGGCGATCGCACGACTGACGGTGTGGCTGGGGGAGCGTGGGATACCTGTGTCGATGCCGCAGGCGGCTCGGGACGGCAGGAGCCAGGTGGAGGTCGACGGGTTCTCGCTCGGGCTTCAGAGGGTGGTCGATGGCGAACTGTTGGACATCGCCGATCCCGTCCAGGTCAGGCGTGCGGGCGAGATGCTCGCGAGGATGCATGTTGCGATGGCCGACTATCCGGAGCAGATTCCCACCGACGAGCCACCAGCACCGGGCGCCCAGCTGGTCGGCAACGACTTCAGGTCGGCCAACATCCTCTGGGCACAGGGCAAGGTCGCGGCGGTCCTGGATCTGGAGGAGACCACGTACCGCCGCCGGGTGGACGACGTCGCTCAGGCCGCCGTCCTGCTCGGGACGCGCTATCACGACTGGCGCCCGACACCGGCGGATGTGCGTGAGGCGTTCGTCGAGGCGTACGTCTCGGTTGTTCCGCTGGGGCCGGATGAGGCCGATGCGCTCGAGGAGAGCATCGAAACCCACCTCAGGAGCATCCTGTGGCCGGGGTGATCCGTCAGTCGCCGACGGCGTCGATGCCGCGCTGGACGATGAGGGGGTCGGGGGTGCCGACGACCTCGGGGTCCTTCTCGTCGTAGTCGTGGTGGGCGAGGAAGTAGCGCATCGCGTTGAGGCGGGCGCGCTTCTTGTCGTTGGAGCGGATCGTGGTCCAGGGTGCCCAGTCGGTGTCGGTGCGGCGGAACATCTCCTCCTTGGCGGCGGTGTAGGAGTCCCACTTGTCCAGCGACTGCACATCGATCGGGGAGAGCTTCCACTGCCGCACCGGGTCGATCTGGCGGATGATGAAGCGGGTCCGCTGCTCCGAGCGCCCCACCGAGAACCAGAACTTGGTGAGCGTGATGCCGGAGTCGACGAGCATCCGCTCGAAGAGCGGCACCTGGTGCATGAACTGCTCGTACTGCTCGTCGGAGGCGAAGCCCATGACCCGCTCGACACCGGCGCGGTTGTACCAGGACCGGTCGAAGAGGACCATCTCCCCGGCGGTGGGCAGGTGCTGGACGTAGCGCTGGAAGAACCACTGCTGCGCCTCACGGTCCGACGGCTTGGACAGCGCGACCGTGCGGGCGTAGCGGGGGTTGAGGTGCTCCATGAACCGCTTGATCGTGCCGCCCTTCCCGGCCGCGTCGCGGCCCTCGAAGATCAGCACGTGCTTGCCGCCGACACGGTCGTTCCAGCGCTGGAACTTCAGCAGCTCGACCTGGAGGAGGTACTTCTGCTCGTCGTAGACCTCGCGGGCGATCCGCTCGGTGTAGGGATAGCTCTCGCGCCAGGTGTCGACGGCCTTGCCGGCCGGATCCAGGAGCACCGGGTCGTCATCGTGATCCTCGCCGATGGTGTGACCCTCGGTGATCAGGTTGTCGATGTATTCGCGGAATCCCTGGGACATGTTCACGACCTTAGGCAGAGGAGATGAACTGGCGGCGACGTTTCAGCAAGCATCGCCATGGGGCCGTAACCTTGGTAGACGATGAATGCCCGGACCGTCTACCTGGACCACGCCGCCACGACGCCCATGGCCTCGACGGCGATCGAGGCGATGACCGCGGAGCTGGCGCTGGTCGGCAACGCGAGCTCGCTGCACGCATCGGGTCGCCGTGCCCGCCGGGTGCTGGAGGAGTCCCGAGAACGGATCGCGGCGGCGCTCGGGTCCCGGCCGGGTGAGGTCGTCTTCACCTCCGGTGGCACCGAGGCCGACAACCTCGCCCTCAAGGGTGCCTACTGGGCGCGCCGCGGGCAGGACCCGGCGCGCACCCGGATCCTGGCCTCCACCGTCGAGCACCACGCCGTGCTCGACCCGCTGCACTGGCTGGAGTCGACCGAGGGCGCCCACGTCGAGCTGATCCCGTGCGACGAGACCGGCCTCGTCGACCTCGCTGCGATGAAGGACGCCATCGAGCGCGACCCGGGCTCGGTCGCGGTCATCTCGGTGATGTGGGCCAACAACGAGGTCGGCACGCTGCAGCCGATCCCTGACATCGCCGAGCTGGCCGCCGCGCACGGCATCCCGGTCCACACCGACGCCGTCCAGGCGGTCGGCGCGGTGCCGGTCGACTTCGCCACCAGCGGCGTCGACGCGCTCTCCCTGACCGGCCACAAGCTCGGCGGCCCGGTGGGCGCCGGGGCGCTCGTCGTGCGCCGCGAGCTCGAGCTGACCGCGCTCGTCCACGGCGGTGGCCAGGAGCGAGACGTACGCAGCGGCACCCATGCGACCGCGGCCATCGTCGGCTTCGCGGCAGCCGTCGAGCTCGCGGTCAAGGAGCAGGAGGCGTACGCGACCAGGGTCGGTGCCCTGCGCGACCAGCTGGTCGCGCAGGTGCTGGCGGTCGTGCCCGACTCCCACCTCAACGGCCCACCGCTGGAACCGCTGGGTCGCCACCGGCTCCCCAACAACGCCCAGATCGCCTTCCCCGGGTGCGAGGGCGACTCGCTGCTGATGCTGCTCGACGCCGCCGGGGTCGAGTGCTCGACCGGTGCGGCCTGCTCGGCCGGCGTACCTCAGGCCTCTCATGTCCTCCTCGCCATGGGGCAGAGCGACGAGCAGGCGCGCTCCTCGCTGCGCTTCTCGCTCGGCCACACCACGACCACCGAGGACGTGGACCGGCTGGTCGCGGCGATCGGACCGGCAGTCGAGCGCGGCCGCGCGGCGGGGTTGCAGCGATGAGGATCGTCGCCGCCATGTCGGGAGGGGTGGACTCCGCCGTCGCCGCCGCACGAGCGAAGGAAGCCGGTCACGACGTCACCGGCGTCCACCTGGCGCTCTCGCGCAACCCGGCGTCCTACCGTTCGGGCGCACGCGGGTGCTGCACGATCGAGGACTCCAACGACGCCCGCCGGGCCGCCGACGTGATCGGGATCCCGTTCTACGTCTGGGACCTCTCCGACCGCTTCCACGAGGACGTGGTCGAGGACTTCATGTCGGAGTACGCCGAGGGGCGCACGCCCAACCCGTGCCTGCGCTGCAACGAGAAGATCAAGTTCGCCGCTGTGCTGGACCGGGCGCTCGCGCTCGGCTTCGACGCCGTCGCGACCGGCCACTACGCGACGCTTCGCAGCGGCGCCGACGGGCTCGTCGAGCTGCACCGAGCCGTCGACGCCGGCAAGGACCAGTCCTACGTGCTCGGGGTGCTCGACCAGGCCCAGCTCGAGCACTCGCTGTTCCCGCTCGGCGACACCCCCAAGCCGCTGGTGCGTGAGGAGGCCGCTCGCCGTGGCCTGCTCGTCGCCGACAAGCCCGACTCCCACGACATCTGCTTCGTCGCCGACGGCGACAACGCCGGCTGGCTGCGCGAGAAGCTGGGCGAGCGGGCACCGAACGGGTCCGGGCCCATCGTCGACGAGACGGGTGAGGTCCTGGGCGAGCACCAGGGGACGTACGCCTACACCATTGGGCAGCGCAAGGGCCTCCGCCTCGGCAAGCCGGCGCCGGACGGGAAGCCGAGGTTCGTGCTCGACATCGAGCCGGTCTCCGGCACCGTCACCGTCGGACCCCGGGAGCACCTGGCCGTCGACGGGCTCTCCGGGATCCGGCCGCGGTGGGCAGGGCGCGCGCCCGAGGGCGTCCTCGAGGGCACCGTCCAGCTGCGAGCACACGGCGACGAGCACCGGGCCCGGGTGACCGTGGTCCCCGAAGGAGCCGAGATCGAACTGCTCGACCCCGCCTACGGCATCGCGCCGGGCCAGGCCGCGGTCATCTACGAGGGCACCCGCGTCGTCGGCTCGGTCACCATCTCCACGACCCGCCGGGTGGCTCTCGCCCAGGAAATTCGATGACAGCGGCCACCGGGGTCGGGTCGCTGCCTGGTGAGGACTACGCAGAGGCCTGCCGCGTCGTGCTCGGTGAGCTCACCGACCTGCCGCACCTGCCCGAGCTGCCCGCGCGTGGCGCGATCGCGAACATGACCGGCCGGGCGCTGGCGGTGCTCGAGGGACTCGACGCCGACCTGCAGCCCGCAGGCTGGCGCCTGACCGGCACCTCCGGTTCCGCCGGAATCGACCACCGGCGCGCCCGCAGCCTGCTCGCCCAGGACCTCGACACCGTCGAGGAGCTGGTCCAGGACTCTCCGCTCGCCTCCGGCGGCGGTGCGTTCAAGATCCAGGTCACCGGACCGTGGACCCTCGCCGCCACCGTCGAGCGGCCGCGCGGTGACAAGCTGCTCGCCGACCACGGCGCGCGGCGTGACCTGGCGCAGGCGCTGGCCGACGGCGTACGCACCCACATCCGTGACGTACGCCGCCGCCTCCCGGGCGCGGACACCCTGGTCGTCCAGGTCGACGAGCCGGCGCTGAGTGCCGTGCTCAACGCCCAGGTACCGACCGCCTCGGGGTTCGGCAAGCACCGCAGCATCGATCTCCCCGAGGCCTCCCAGGCGCTGGAGTGGGTGCTCGGCGCGATCGCGGAGGAGGGCGCGACCCCGTGGGTGCACTCGTGCGCGCCCGGGACGCCGCTGGGCCTGCTCCGCAAGTCCGGCGCGACGGGGATCAGCGTCGACCTGACCCAGCTCACCGCGGCCGACCAGGACGAGCTGGCCACCGCCCTGGAGGCCGGGGACACGGTCGCTCTCGGTGTGGTCCCCGCGGTCGCGCCGGCAGGCACCGCGCCCACCGACAAGTCGGTCACCGAGACCGTGGAGCGCTGGCTCGACATGCTCGGGCTGGATGCCGCCTACGACATCGTGCTGACGCCCGCGTGCGGCCTCGCCGGTGCCGATGGGCGATGGGCTCGCACCGTCCTGCGCATCCTCACCGAAAGCGCGCGCCACCTGGCGTAGATTCCCCTCATGCGACGACGGGGGATGGCTCTGCTGGCTGCGACCGCTCTGTGTGCCGGGCTGGTCGCCGGCTGCGGCAGCAGTTCGACCGAGGCGGACGACAGCGCCAGCGAGGAACCTACGGTCGCGCCGTCGGTGAGCATCGACCCGGCCGACCTGAAGCCCGGCAACCAGCCCGCGACCCCCGAGGCGATCGCTGCGATCACGCTCCAGCGTGTGCCGGTCGAACCGGAGACGTTCGAGGGTGGCGACCTCTACTTCGAGCGGGACGAGGTCGGCACCGTCCTCCTGTGGGGAGCCGATCACTCGCTGGAGGTGAAGGCCGGTCCGGTCGACGACGACCTCCTCTCGACCTGGTGCCGCGACGGGATGTCGGGCTGTGTCGAGGTGAAGGCCGCGACCGGCACGGCCACCGTCGCCTGGGACCTCGCCACCGACGACGGCACCCCCGGTCAGCTGATGGTCTCCTACGCCTCCGGAGGGGAGGAGCGCCGGGCCGCCTACGTCGGCGAGAAGATCACCGGCGACCCCCGCAAGCTGGACCTCGAGGTCAGCGTCGACGATCTGGTCGCACTGGTCACCGACCCGCGTCTCGGCACGAAGACGACCACGAAGCTGACGAAGGCACAGGTCAGCGGCTTTCCCACGGCCGGCGCCAACGGCACCGACGAGGTCGCGCTGACCGCCGGGGCGATCGCGGCGGGACTGCTCGAGACCAAGGCGTACGCCGACATCGACTCCTTCGAGAAGGCCGACGTCTCGGCCTACGGCAAGGGTGCCTTCGGTGTCGTCGGTACCACCCCCGGCGGCGGCACCGTCACCGCGGTCCACGCCCCGAACCTGCCCGCCGAGAAGCGGAAGTGTCCCTCGACGCTCACCTGCTCCAAGGGTGACACCGACGGCTACGACGGCTGGACCGACGGGTTGGCCGAGACCGTCCGCTGCCATCCGGCGGAGGGGGACGCCCGTGCCTTCTGCGCGGTCGTACGCCAGCAGGCGCCCGCTCCGTTCCCCGGGGACGACCTCGACCCGGTCCTCGCCGGACTCGAGACGGCCCTGGAGACGCTGTGGCCGACCGTTGCGGCCGAGACCGCCGCTCGGGGTGAGTCGCTGGTCGGCTGAGCGCCCTCAGCGTCCTGCGACCCGCTGGCCCTCGTAGGCCTGGGATCGCTGGCTCGGCGGGGCGAACGACTCCGGCGGTCGCGGCTGACGATGGCTCGGCTGGGGGACCGGCTGGGGGACCGGCTGCTGCGGCAGCTGCTGCTGACGAGCCGCGTGCTGGGGAGCCGCGTGCTGGGGAGCCGCGTGCTGCGGTGCTGCGTGCTGCGGTGCTGCGTGCTGCGGTGCTGCGTGTTGCGGGGCCGCATGCTGGGAGGCTGCTGCGTGCTGAGGAGCCGGCTGGCGGCGGTTCGGCTGACGCTGGATCGACGGCTGCGCGTCCGGCAGACGGCGCGGAAGCTCGGTCTCGTGACGAGGCGGCTGGGGCTGATGCTGCGCGGGATACTGGGGCTGCCGCTGCGGCTGGCGCGGATGGGCCGGGTAGGGCCCCGACGCCTGCCGGGGGTCGGACGGATAGCGCGGAGGCGCCTGCGCGTAGCTCGGCTCGTCCCACTCCGGGTCGCGCCTGCGGCGTCCGGAGAGCATGGCGACCGCAGCGCCCACGAGAGCGAGGACGATCATCGAGGCGACGATGATCCAGGTCAGCGCGCCGACGCCGTCCTCCTCGGCGGAGGCCGCCTTCTTCACGGCTCCCGCCGCCGGGGCGCAACCGCTCTGGACGCACTCGCCGTCGCTCGGGGTGCCGGTCACGACGAACGAGATCCCGCGGTTCACCGAGCCCTGGAAGGTGATGGTGTGCTTGCCGAGGCCGATGTCCTTGGGAAGCCGGCCGGACCACTTCGCGACGCCGTGACCGTTGGCCTTGACGCTGGTCGAGAGGACCAGCGGGGTCGAGTAGACGACGACTCGGATGCCGGTCTCGTTGGGCTTGAACCCGGACGCCTCGGCGTGGATGACGTCCTCGGCGTCCACGGAACCGTCGTCGACCCCGGTGAGGGTCACGCCCTTGGCGGTCGGCGGCTCCTCGGGCGCGACCCACGGCTTCTTGGACGCCTTGGCCTTCGGCTTGTCGCCGGAGCCGGCACCGGCACCATCGCCGGACTCGCCACCGGCGGGGCGGCCCGAGGTCGTACCGCCGCCGGCTCCCGAGCCGGAGCCCGAACCCGAGCCCGAGCCGGATCCGTCGGAGGATCCGGTGTCGTCCGAGGGCTCGTCCGGGGTCGGCGAGCTGCTGGGCTGGGCGAGTGCCTCGAAGTCGAAGGGGATCTTCGCCTGCCTCGACTCGGAGGAGTCGTAGATGTCGCGGCCGCCACCACGCATGGTCATGATCTGGTAGCTGGTGTCCGGGTCGAGCTGGGCGACCTGGGCGGCGTCGAGGGTGAACCGGTAGGTCCAGTCCTCGGGGTCGTCCGGGTTGATGACGACCGACTTGATGAATGTGTTCCTGGTGCCGGAGCCGAGGTAGCCGGAGGGGTTGAGCGCGATCTCGATGCCGGGTGTCTTGCCGTTGTAGTCGGTGCCGTGGACATCGATCACCACGCCGTCCTTCGACTGCGACACGAGCGAGATCTCGAGGGCAGCGTTGGAGAAGACGCTCCCCAGTCCGAGCGCGTACGTAGCGCCGACCGGAGCCATCACGATTGCGAGCGCGACCGACAGCGTCACCACGATCCGAGAGAACACGCAGACCTCACAAGGCGGTCAATGGGGGACTGGTGTCGGCCCGCCTTGCCCGACTCGGGAGGAAGGTAGCCCTCTTTACCTCCCGTCGTGACCCGCGTCACCCAGGTGTTGATCGGTTGCATCGATATTGAGGGGGTTGAGTGTCGTTCGGGTCGAGGAAACGCCGAAAACGCCCGGGTGGGTATGGCGTCGAGAAATGTCGGCGGGACCAGGCAAGATGGTGCCTGTGAACGATGACGTGACCGACGCGGGCCCCGAGCAGAAGAACGAGCACCAGGAGCTCGCCGAGCAGATCGAGGACGCTCGCTACCGCTACTTCGTGCTCGACGAGCCGACGCTCTCCGACGCCGACTACGACCAGAAGTGGCGGCGGATCAACGAGCTCGAGGAGCAGTTCCCCGAGCTGCGCACCCCCGACTCGCCGACCCAGAAGGTCGGTGGCACGTTCTCGACGGAGTTCACCGCGGTCGACCACCTGCAGCGGATGGAGTCGCTCGACAACGTCTTCTCCTTCGACGAGCTCGCCGGCTGGCACGCCCGGGTCGCCAAGGACGGCGCCGGGCAAGCCGAGCTGCTGTGCGAGCTCAAGGTCGACGGACTGGCCATCAACCTGCTCTACGAGAAGGGCCGCCTGGTCCGGGCGCTGACCCGTGGCGACGGCCGCACCGGTGAGGACGTCACTCCGAACGTACGCACCATCAAGTCCATCCCGCACCGGCTCACCGGCACCGACGAGTTCCCGGTGCCCGACCTCGTCGAGGTGCGCGGCGAGGTCTTCTTGTCCATCGAGGCCTTCGACAAGCTCAATGCCTCGCTGGTCGACGCGGGCAAGCCGATGTTCGCCAACCCGCGCAACTCCGCCGCCGGGTCGCTGCGCCAGAAGGACCCGCGGGTGACCGCGACCCGCGCGCTCGGGATGGTCTGCCACGGCATCGGCGCCCGGGAGGGCTTCCAACCGGTCGCCCAGTCGCATGCGTACGACGCCCTGAAGGCCTGGGGGCTGCCCACCTCCAAGCGGGTCAAGGTGCTCAAGAGCCTCGCCGAGGTCGAGGAGTTCATCAGCTACTTCGGCGAGCACCGCCACGACGTCACCGAGCACGAGATCGACGGGGTCGTCATCAAGGTCGACGACATCTCGCTGCAGCGCCGCCTCGGCTCGACCAGCCGCGCGCCACGGTGGGCGATCGCCTACAAGTACCCGCCGGAGGAGGTCAACGCCAAGCTGCTCGCCATCGACGTCGGCGTGGGCCGCACCGGCCGGGTCACGCCGTTCGGCGTCATGGAGCCGACCAAGGTCGCCGGCTCGACCGTCGAGCGCGCGACGCTCCACAACGCCCACGAGGTCAAGCGGAAGGACGTACGCCCCGGCGACACCATCATCCTTCGCAAGGCCGGCGACGTCATCCCGGAGATCCTCGGCCCGGTGCTGCCGCTGCGGCCCGAGGGGCTGCCGGAGTGGGTGATGCCCACCGAGTGCCCCGCGTGCGGCACCACGCTCGCCGAGCAGAAGGAGGGCGACAAGGATCTGCGCTGCCCCAACCACCGGGGCTGCCCGGCGCAGGTGCGGGAGCGGGTCTTCTTCGCCTCCGGGCGGGGTGCCTTCGACATCGAGGGGATGGGCTACGAGGCGGCGGACGCGCTGCTGGCCGCCGAGGTGATCACCAACGAGGGCGACATCTTCTCGCTCGACGAGGCCAAGCTGGCCACGACCGCGTTCTTCACGCGCGCCGCGAAGAAGGCCGAGAAGGAGGCCGGCGCCGGCGACCGGGTGCTCAACGCCAACGCCGCCGGGCTGCTGGCCAACCTGGAGGAGCGCAAGCAGGTCCCGCTGTGGCGGGTGCTGGTCGCGCTCTCCATCCGCCATGTCGGCCCGTCCGCGGCCCGGGCGCTGGCCACCGAGTTCGGCTCGCTCGACGCCATCTGGGCCGCCTCCCAGGAGGAGCTGGCCGGCACCGAGGGCGTCGGCGGGATCATCGCCGAGGCCATCGTCGAGTGGCGCCAGGTCGACTGGCACCAGGAGATCGTGGACAAGTGGCGCGACGCCGGGGTCTCTCTCGCCGACGAGCGCGACGAGTCGGTGGCGCGCACCCTCGAGGGCCTGACCATCGTCGTCACCGGCTCGCTCGTGGACTTCTCCCGCGACGGCGCCAAGGAGGCGATCATCAGCCGCGGCGGCAAGGCCGCGGGCTCGGTCTCCAAGAAGACCGACTACGTCGTGGTCGGCGAGAGTGCCGGCTCCAAGGCCGCCAAGGCCGAGGAGCTGGGCCTCCCGATCCTCGACGAGGCGGCGTTCAAGGTCCTGCTGGAGTCCGGCCCGAATGGACTCAGCTAGAAAATACCCCCCATAGTGTGGCGTCGTGCTCGATGCCCTTCCCCCACTCCTCACGGTCGCCGCGGTCCTGCTGGTCCCGGCGACCGTGCTGTTGTTCACGATCCGTACGCCGCGCACCGGCTCGCTCGCGGCTGCCACGGCGATCCAGGTGGCGATCCTCACCGCGGTGGTCGCCCTCGGGATCGGTCTGCTGCTCGGCCAGGACATCGTCAGGGCCGTGATCGGCGGCCTCGTCCTCGGTGCCTCGCTGCTGGCCTGGCTGCCCGCGGCGCGGGACTGGGACGTACGCGGCCTGGTCGCCTGGGCGCTCACCATCGACGTGGGCCTGCTCTACCTGACCTATGTGGGGCTGTGGACGGTCACGACCCACCCCGGGGTGTGGACGACGACGCTGTCGAGCGTGCTGTGGCTGCTGGAGGTCTTCGTCTTCCTGATCGGCGTCGGCTACCTGTGGGAGATGGTCGACGTGCTCGCCCGGCGCCGCTGGCGCGGATGGCCGACACGGGGTGAGCACCACCCGGGCTGGGGCCGGCCGTTCGTGAGCCTGCACGTCCCGACCCACAACGAGCCGCCCGAGATGGTCATCGAGACGCTCCAGCGGATGCTCGAGCTGGACTACGACGCGTACGAGATCCTGGTCATCGACAACAACACCGACGACCCCGCGTTGTGGCGGCCGGTGCAGGACTTCTGCGAGCAGTACGACGGCGTCACCTTCATCCACCTGGCGAACTGGCCGGGGTTCAAGTCCGGGGCTCTCAACTACGCGCTGACCAGGATGAACCCGCTCACCGAGGTCGTCGGGATCGTCGACGCCGACTACCACGTCGCCCCGGACTTCCTGGCCCACAACGCCCCGCTGTTCACCGACGAGTCGGTGGCCTTCGTGCAGACGCCGCAGGACTACCGGGACTGGGACGTCTCGCCCTACTTCCGCCGCCTCTACCACTCCTACGGCTACTTCTTCGACGTCAGCCAGGTCTCCCGCAACGAGCGCAACGGCGCCATCTTCGGCGGCACCATGGGGCTCATCCGGGCCTCCGCGCTGGTCCGCTCCGGCGGCTGGGACGAGTGGTGCATCACCGAGGACGCCGAGCTGTCGCTGCGGCTGCTGAAGATGGGCTACAACGGGATGCACGTCGACCGCTCCTACGGCCGCGGTGTGATGCCGCTGACCTTCGAGACGCTCAAGAAGCAGCGGTTCCGGTGGTGCTTCGGCGGCATCCAGATCCTGCGGATGCACTGGCGCTCGCTGCTGCCCGGGCAACGCACCGAGGACAACCAGCTGACGATGGCGCAGCGCTGGGCCTACCTCGTCGGCGGGCTGCAGTGGTTCGGTGACCTCGCCGGTGCTCTGTTCACCTTCTTCCTGATCTCGGGTGCGCTCGACCTGATGCTCGGCGGGGGTCTGGTCGTACGCCGCCTCTCCGGGCTCCTCCTGTTCGCCACCGTCGCGCTGGTGCTCTTCGGTGCGGCCCGCTCGATCGCGCTGGTCCGGCTCCGTGGTGGTGCCTCCTGGGCTGACGCGCTCGGTGCCTTCGGGCTCTGGCTCGCCCTCGGGGTGACCGTCACGCGGGCCTCCTGGCTCGGACTGGTCTCGCGGGAGGGCACGTTCCTGCGTACGCCGAAGATCAAGGGGCAGCCACGGGTGCGCGACGTGGTGCGGGGCAACCTGGTGGAGACCTTCGCCGCCGCGGCCTGCCTTCTCATGGCGGTCCTGGTCGGCGTGACCGGTGGGGCCACTGGGGTCGCCATCGCGGCGCTGCTCGCCTTCCAGGGAGTCGGCTACGCGCTGGCACCGATCAACAGCTGGGCGGCGATCCGCAGTGACCTGCCCGCCGACCTGCGCCGCCGCCGCGAGCGGATCTGGGCCTGGAGCGCGGCCGCGGCCGCCCCCGCGGCCCGGCGCGGTGGGCTGGTACTGGCCTTCACCTCGGTGCTGCTCGCCGGGCTGGTCGCGCTCGCGGCGCCGGTGGGCAGCCCGAAGGTGCCCGAGGTCGGCGACGTCCACGGGGCGCTCGAGAAGAAGCGGCAGGCCGAGGACGAGGAGGCGTCGACCGAGCGGAGCCCGGCTCCGGAGACCAGCGTGGACCCGACCCAGGCACCGGAGAGCACTCCGAGCCAAACCGGTGCCACGGCCAGCACTCAGCCGACCGAGGCCGCCGACCCGACCCCGTCGACCGACCCCACCCGCGGGGCCGACCCGACCCAGGCCGCGTCCGGTCAGCCCGGCTCGGCCGGCAGGCCTACCGACAAGCCGTCCAACGGCGGAGGCCCGAAAAAGACGCAGTAGGCCCGCAGGCGGGTCAGGACTGGTTCATCGTCCCGCTGATGGTCGAGACGCGCTTCTCGAGGGTGATCGGGGCGTCGGTGCACCCCTGGCCGACCTCGTCGCAGGTCTCCACCTTCGTCCCGGTCGCCCGGATCAGCTGCCCCTCGGAGGTCCAGCCGATCTGGTCGCCGAGCGCGACGGCGGTCTCGGTGCCCTGTCCGAGGTCGTGGATCGGCGCGGTGGCCGTTTCGTAGCGGCAGTTGTCGTTCTCGTCGCACATCGCGTAGGGAGCGGCCAAGGCGTGGTTGCCGTCGGGCGAGAGTTGGAGCCTGAAGAGACCGTCGGGGGAGTCGGAGGAGCGAGTGGTCAGGAGCACGTCGCCGGTGGCCACCTCGACGACTTTCTTGGTCTCGCCGGTGGGATCCTGGGTCACGGCGCGGCCGTTGATCACCTCGGTGGTGTAGCTGCCTGGAAGCCCCTTCGAGGTGGAGACCTGCCCGGCACGCCATTCGACGTCGAGGGTGCGGTCGTCGAGGGCGACGTAGGCGTGCTCACCGTCGACGGCCACCGGCGGGGTCGTCCAGCCCGCCCAGGTGTACGTCCCGGAGACCGGGACGTCGGCGACCTTCTCGCCGGTGCCGAGGTCGACGACGCGCACCAGCCAGCCGTCGCCGTCCTCGACGGTCCAGGAGACGTAGGGCGAGTCGGGGTCGGTCCCGATCAGCCGGTCGCTCACGTCGCCGAGGTCGAGCGGCTGTACGCCGGCCGTCGTGATCAGCGAGAGGCGTGCGTTGGACTGCGTGCTCCGGGCCAGCAGGCCTACGGAGGTGTAGCGCAGGTCGTTCACCGTGCCGCCGTACGTCACCACGCTCCCGTCGCCGAAGTGGACGCTGTCGCCCTCGGCGACGGCCCAGCCCCGGGGGTCGCCCTGGGCCGCGGCGATGTGGGGCTCGTCGCCGCCGAGCGTCCCGCTCAGGGCGTACGTCCCGACCGCGCCGGCCATCACCAGTGCTGCCGTGCCGGCGAACCAGCGGGCCCGTCGGCGCCGGCGGACGGTGCGGGTGCGGTGGTGGAGCTCGTCGGTGGCCAGACGAGGGACGGACACCTCGTTGGCGGCGTCGCGGAGCAGCGTGCGCAGGTCGTTGTCGGTCATGGGGTCACCTCCAGGGTGAGAGTCGGGTCGCCGAGGATGGTGCGGAGCTTGTCGAGGGCGAAGGAGGTCTGGCTCTTCACGGTGCCCTCCGAGCAGCCGAGGACGGCCGCGGTGCGGCGTACGTCGAGGTCCTCGTAGAAGCGGAGGACCACGACGGCGCGCTGGCGCGGGGGCAGCGCGGCGACCGCGTCGAGCAGCACCGAGCGGGTGGTCGGGTCGGTCTCGTGGCCGAGGTCGGGGAGGACCTCGGTGGGCTTCTCGCGGTTCCACGAAGCCTTCCGGAACCAGCTCATCGCGGTGTTGAACAGCACCTGCCTGGCGTAGGCGGGGGCGGCTTCGAGGGTGCGCACCCGGCCCCAGTTGCCGAAGGTCTTCGCCAGCGCCGTCTGGACCAGGTCCTCCGCGCTGGCGTGGTCCCCGACGAGCAGGTAGGCAGAGCGATAGAGCCGTGGCCAGGCAACCTGGGCGAACTCGTCGAACTGCTCCTTGGTTGGGGGTCTCGCCATCGATCCATCCGATCTCTCGAGCCGATTGTCAGGGTTGAGGACGCGGTGGGGCCACTGATCGGTTGTATGTGCGCAGATCTCCCGTCGGGCACGGGCCCGGCCGAGGTGAGAGATGGGCGTTCGGCCGCCTAGGATGTGCGGCATGCCAGAAATCACCCGCGACGAGGTCGCGCACCTGGCCGACCTCGCCCGCATCGACCTCAGCGACGCCGAGCTCGATCACCTTGCCCCGCAGCTGCAGGTGATCCTCGAGTCCGTCGCCTCGATCCAGGGGCTTGCCGGCGACGACGTGCCTGCCACCTCCCACCCGCTTCCGATGACCAACGTCTTCCGTGAGGACGTCGTCGTGCCCGGCCTGACGCCGGAGCAGGCGCTCTCCGGTGCGCCCGCCGTCGAGGAGCAGCGATTCTCGGTGCCGCGGATCCTGGGGGACGAGCAGTGAGCATCATCGAGAAGACCGCCGCCGAGCTGATCGACGCGCTCGCCGCGGGCGAGACCACCTCGGTCGAGCTGACCCAGGCCCACCTCGACCGGATCGCCGCGGTCGACGGCGACGTGCACGCCTTCTTGCACATCGACGCCGAGGGTGCGCTGAGCCAGGCCGCCGCCTCCGACGCGCGCCGGGCAGACGGCAACGCGCTGCATGCTCTCGATGGCGTACCGATCGCGGTCAAGGACGTGCTGACCACCACCGGCCTGCCGACGACCTGCGGCTCCAAGATCCTCGAGGGCTGGATCCCGCCCTACGACGCGACCGTGGTCAAGAAGATCAAGGCCGCCGGTCTGCCGATTCTGGGCAAGACCAACATGGACGAGTTCGCGATGGGCTCCTCCACCGAGCACTCCGCCTACGGCCCGACGAAGAACCCGTGGAAGCTCGACCGGATCCCCGGCGGATCCGGTGGTGGCTCGGCCGCAGCCGTCGCCGCCTTCGAGGCCCCGCTGGCCCTCGGCACCGACACCGGTGGCTCGATCCGCCAGCCGGGCGCGGTCACCGGCACCGTCGGCGTGAAGCCGACCTACGGTTCCGTCTCCCGCTACGGCTTGGTCGCCCTGGCCAACTCGCTGGACCAGGTCGGTCCGGTGACCCGCACCGTCCTCGACTCGGCGCTCCTGCACGAGCTCATCGGCGGCCACGACCCGCTCGACTCGACCTCGACGACGACCCCGGTGACCGGGCTGGTCGACGCGGCCCGTGCCGGCGCGACCGGCGACCTGAAGGGCGTCAAGGTCGGCGTCATCAAGGAGCTGGCCGGTGAGGGCTGGGCGCCCGACGTGATGGCCAAGTTCAACGAGTCGGTCGACCTGCTCACCAAGCTGGGTGCCGACGTCGTCGAGGTCTCCACCCCGAGCTTCGAGCACGCGATGGCGGCCTACTACCTGATCCTGCCGGCGGAGTGCTCCTCCAACCTGGCCAAGTTCGACGCGATGCGTTACGGCCTGCGGGTCACCCCCGACGGCGACCCGAGCGCCGAGGACGTCATGAAGGCGTCGCGTGACGCCGGCTTCGGTGACGAGGTCAAGCGCCGCATCATCCTCGGCACCTACGCCCTGAGCAGCGGCTACTACGACGCCTACTACGGCCAGGCGCAGAAGATCCGCACCCTGATCATCGAGGACTTCAAGAAGGCCTTCGAGCAGGTCGACGTGCTGGTCTCGCCGACGTCCCCGTCGACCGCGTTCCCGCTGGGGGCGAAGCTCGACGACCCGCTGGCCATGTACATGCAGGACCTGGCCACCATCCCGGCCAACCTGGCCGGCACGCCCGGAATCTCCATCCCGGCCGGGGTCTCCGACGTGGATGGGCTGCCCGTCGGCGTACAGCTCCTGGCTCCGGTCCTGGAGGACGCCCGTCTCTACCGCGTCGGTGCCGCCCTCGAGGCCGCCATCGGTCCGGTGCTCTCGATCGACAAGCTGGAGGTGGCCCGATGAGCGAGACTCTTGTGGCATTCGACGAGGTGCTGGAGCGCTACGACCCGGCCTTCGGGCTCGAGGTACACGTCGAGCTCAACACCAACACCAAGATGTTCTGCGGCTGTCCGGCGACGTTCGGCGGCGAGCCCAACTCCCAGGTCTGCCCGACCTGCCTCGGCCTGCCCGGCTCGATGCCGGTCGTGAACGCCAAGGCCGTGGAGAGCGCGATCCGGATCGGCCTCGCGCTCAACGGGTCGATCGCGGAGTGGTGCCGGTTCGCCCGGAAGAACTACTTCTACCCGGACATGCCGAAGAACTTCCAGACCTCGCAGTACGACGAGCCGATCGTCTACGACGGCTACCTCGACGTCGAGGTCGAGGGGGAGACCTACCGGGTCGAGATCGAGCGCGCCCACATGGAGGAGGACACCGGCAAGACCACCCACATCGGTGGCGCGACCGGCCGCATCCACGGCGCCGACTACTCGCTGGTCGACTACAACCGTGCGGGCATCCCCCTGATCGAGATCGTCACCCGTCCGATCATCGGCACCGGCGCCAAGGCGCCGCTGGTGGCGAAGGCCTACGTCGCCGCGCTGCGCGAGATCCTGCTGGGCCTCGGCGTCTCCGACGTACGCATGGACCAGGGCTCGATGCGCTGCGACGTCAACCTCTCGCTGTCCCCGAAGGACTCCGGCGAGCTCGGCACCCGCACCGAGACGAAGAACGTCAACTCGCTGCGCTCGGTCGAGCGGGCCGTACGTTTCGAGATGTCGCGCCACGCCGGGATCCTCGACGCGGGGGAGGCGATCTTCCAGGAGACCCGCCACTTCCACGAGGACACCGGCACCACCTCGGCCGGACGGCCGAAGTCGGACGCCGACGACTACCGCTACTTCCCCGAGCCCGACCTGGTGCCCGTTGCTCCGGCCCGGGAGTGGGTCGAGGAGCTGCGGGCGAGCCTGCCGGAGCGCACCGCCGACAAGCGGGCCCGCCTGCAGGTCGAGTGGGGCTACTCCGAGCTGGAGATGCGGGACGTCTGGGCTGCCGGCGCCCTGTCGCTGATCGAGGCGACGGTCGCCGAAGGAGCCTCCGCGCAGGCCGCTCGTAAGTGGTGGATGGCCGAGCTCTCGCGCAGCGCCAACGACCGTGGCGTCGAGCTCGCCGAGCTCGGTGTCACCCCGGTGCAGGTCGCCGAGGTGCAGAAGCTGGTCGACGGCGGTTCGCTGACCGACAAGCTCGCCCGCCAGGTCTTCGAGGGTCTGCTCGCGGGTGAGGGCACGGTCGCCGAGATCATCGACGCCCGTGGTCTCGCCGTGGTCTCCGACGACGGCGCCCTCGGTGCCGCCGTCGATGAGGCCATCGCCGCCCAGCCCGCCGTAGCCGACAAGATCCGCGGCGGCAACCAGGCCGCGGCCGGTGCGCTCATCGGCGCGGTGATGAAGTCGACCGGCGGCAAGGCCGACGCCAAGCGCGTCCGCGAGCTGATCCTGGAGAAGCTCGCCTGAACCCACGCCGAGTCGGCTCGTCCTGACAACAAAGCCCGCCGAGTCGGCGCGTCATGACGCGCCGACTCGGCGGTCGTTTTGGTCAGGATGAGCCGACTCGACGCAAGGTGTGACGGCCAGGACCGACAGCGGGCATTGACTGGGCGTATCGGTTTGCGACAACCTGCGTCGGCGGGTTGTCGTGCCCCAGAATCGAGTTACTACGACCGCGCTGCTTGTGACGGCCGAGTTTGGCGGGAGACCAGTTGGGCAAGACGAAGCGTCGAAGGTCTCGGCGTCGCCGCGGCGCGCCCACAGGTTTGCGGATCGACTACCGCCCAGACCGCACTAAGACGAGCGGTACGGCGAGGCGTACTGGCCCGAGGACGAGGAGACCCGGTGCAGCGGAGGGCACATTTGTACGCTGGGTCAACAGCAGACCTGTCGTCACCACGATCCTGCTTCTCGCCGCGGTTGTTTGCTGCGGCGGCGTGCTCATTACTCACTCCGAGACCACTGCGCTGCGGGAACGCGGTGTGCGGACAACAGCCGAGGTGGTCGATGTCCATGAGGCATCGGGGCGCTATTCGACGAGTTATGTGACCGTGGCTTTTGAGGACCGCCAAGGCACGATGACCGAGGTCCGGATCTCTTCGTACACGTGGGACGATCCAGCGCCCGGAGACAGTGTCGAGGTGCTTTTCGACCCCAAGAGCCCACACAGCGCAGTCGGCGCGGACATCGAGCCTGATTATGTGGTGACGTGGCTCTTCGGTATCGGTGGGCTGCTGGCAGTCGTTGGTAGCTGGGCGACGTGGACCGGCCGTATCGACTGGCTCAAGCCCTCGCGGCGGCGTAACCGATAGTCTCACTCGGACTGTCGATGCTGAGGAGCACCATGACCGAGCCGTTTCGTATCGCCCTGCTGATCGACGCTGACAACGCGCCTGCCTCGAAGATCGACGACATCTTGAACGACCTGGCCGAGTACGGCGAGGTGACGATCCGGCGGGCCTACGGCAACTGGACCAAGTCCGAGCTCAAGGGCTGGATCGAGGAGCTGCACGACGCCGCGATCAGGCCGATGCAGCAGTTCGACCTGACCGCGCACAAGAACGCCTCCGACATGGCGCTCGCGATCGACGCGGTCGAGCTGCTGCATGCGGCGGTCCCGGACGCGTTCGCGCTGGTCTCCTCCGACTCCGATTTCACGCCGCTCGTGCACTATCTGCGGGAGAAGGGCCGCGCGGTCTACGGCTACGGCCGGGAGAAGACGCCAGCGCCGTTCAAGAGCGCCTGTACCCGGTTCACCGTGGTGGAGAAGCTCGGCGGCTCCGAGGAGGAGGCCGAGGCCGACACCGAGGCCGGCGCCACGCCCGCCCGCAAGCCGTCCTCCTCGGCGACTTCGGGACAACTCTTGAAGCGCAACGCCCGGCTGATCCAGCTGCTGCGCAACTCCATCGCGGCGGCCGCCGACGACGACGGCTGGGCCCTGGTCGGCACGGTCGTCTCGCGCATCCGCAACCAGTCCTCCGAGGACCCTCGCAACTACGGGTACGCCACCTGGACCAAGCTGATCAAGGCGATCGACCTCTTCGAGCTCAAGGACGAGGGCACCTCGGCGATCGCGGTCAGCGACAAGCGCACCAAGAAGTGACGTACGTCTGCTAGGACGCGTCCGCGGTGCGGTCCTGGCTGCTCGCCTTCTTCGGGCGGGTGCAGTCGATCCCCTTGGGCACCGACCCGTTGAGGTGCTTCAGTGCGGCCTTGAAGTCGCGGCAGCGCTCGGTGTCCTCCTCCTTGCTGTACGGATACCCGATCGCCGCGTTGACCCCGCCCATGTCGAGGGCGTCGGCGAGCGGGTTGATGTCGCGGGCGACGGTCCAGTACCACCGCGAGATCGGCGCGCTGTGGTCCAGTGACCTGGCCAGCTCGGGGCGGCGGCGCAGGTCGATCCCGAGGTAGGTGCCGGCGTCGGTGTAGTTGGCCTCGCCGGTCAGCTGGATGTAGCCACGGCCGGCGTACTTCCGCTTGTCGCGGCCCTTGGCGTCGTGGTGGAAGGAGCTCTCGTGGGCAAGCGTGGTCAGGTAGGCCGCCTGCCGGTAGGGGGTCGTGATCCGGGCGTCGGACATGGCGCGGTTGAGGGTCGGCAGCCCGGTCTCGACGGTCTTCCTGTCGCCGACCCTGTCGCCGAACATGGCGACCAGATCTGCGTACGTGACCGAGGTCCGAGCCGGTTCCGCGACCGCTGTCGTGGTCGGGCAGAGAGTGAGAAGGGTGGCCGAGATCGATACTGCGACAAGGCCGAGAATCCTGTGGCGCATGGGGACAGAGTGACTGCTCGTCGGCGATCCGGCAAGAGGCGACCGCCCGGCATAGGATGGGGCGTCTCAATCAACACACGCCGTGGTGGGGGAAGCCGGTCGAATCCCGGCGCTGACCCGCAACCGTAGGCCCAGGACCCGAGAGTGTCCTGGGCGAGCCGGAGCACCTGCCGACGGACGCGTACTGACCTGACGCTGTCGTGGAACGCAGCGGGTCGGCCCTGGGCCTTCCCGACGAACAGCGCGGAAGGAACCATGAAGAAGACCGTCCTCGGTGGCATCGCCGCCGCTCTCGCCCTCACCTCGCTCGCCGGCTGTGGCGAGAAAGCCATCGAGGAGGGGGAGAAGTCCACCTACGACGCCAAGGTGTCGACCTCGGTGGCCGACTGGCTCGTGGCCCAGGCGCCGGAGGGTGTGGCCCACAACGCGCAGTACGGCACCGACGACTTCGGGCTCAGCGCCGACATCGGGATCGCGCTGGCAGAGGTCGGCGGCTACGACGAGGAGCTCTCCACGATCGCCTCGGCCGTGATGGCGAACAAGAAGGCCTACACCTCACCCGGGTTCGGCACCGTCACCTCGGCCGGGTCCACCGCGAAGGCGCTGGTCCTCCAGCAGAACGTGGATGCCTCCGACCCCGGTCTGCTGAAGCAGCTCGAGGGCACCGTCGCCGCCAACGGCCGCATCGCCGACAAGCTCGACCCCAAGAACAAGGAGGCGGCCGACTACTCCAACACCATCGGACAGTCGTACGCCGTGTGGGCGCTGAACAACGCCGAGAGCAAGAAGGCCGCGGCCGCGACGGAGTTCCTGGCCGGGCAGCAGTGCGAGGAGGGGTGGTTCCGGGTCACCTTCGCCGCCGACCCCGCCGCCGCTGACCAGACCTGCGACGCCGACCCGAAGGCCGTCCCGGACGCCGACGCCACCGCGTTCGCGCTGATCGCCCTCTCCGGTGTGGCCTCGCCTGAGGCGGAGAAGGCCGTCGAGACAGGCGTGGAGTGGCTGAAGGAGACCCAGGCGAAGGACGGCTCGTTCAAGGCGGCGACCGGCAACATCGCCAACTCCAACACCACCGGCCTGGCCGGGTGGGCGTTCGGGCGTGCCGGTGAGACCGATGCCGCGGAGAAGGCGGCGACCTGGGTCGCCGACCACGTCGTGACCTGCGGCGACGACGCCGGCGCGGTCGCTTACGACGACGCCGCGCTGACCGAGGGCAACACCAAGGGGCTGACCAAGGAGTCCGAGGGGATGTATCGCCTCGCGGCCGCTCAGGCGCTGCCGTCGCTGGTCTTCCTGCCCAAGGACGCGACCGCGAAGAGCTCGTGCTGATCCTGCGGTCCTCGTTGGTGGCCCTGGCGATCCTTGCCGGGGCCACCGCACCCGTCCTCACCCTCGCCTCCGCATCGTCCGCGGCCGAGGGGTGCGACGGCGTCACCGTCGTCGTCGAGCCCAACGCCCTGGGCGGCAACCCCGAGGTCACCTGTGTCCAGCCGGGGGAGGGCGACACCGGCGCCGATCTCTTCGAGAAGGCGGGACATCCGCTCACCTATGTGACCTCGATGCCCAGCGTCGTATGTCGCGTCGATGAGCGGCCGAAATCCGCCGGTTGCGCCCAGATGCCGCCTGCCGACGCTTACTGGTCGCTGTGGATCACCGACGATTCGGGGGCCTGGAGCTACGCCTCCAGAAATGTTACCGAAATCAGCGTGACCTCCGGGCAGGGTGTTGCGTTCACGTGGATAGACGACGATGTCGTTACCGCTCCGGCGACGGAGCTTGGGGATGCTGTGGGGGCGCCCTCAAGCCCGTCGCCGGAGTTATCTCCGGAGGAATCGACGGATCCGGACTCCGGGCCTGAGCATCTGCCCGCCTGGGTCGCGCCCGCGGGGATCCTCGCACTCTTCACCCTCGCCGGCGCCGTGTGGTGGCGTCGGCGATGAGCGCCATATTTCGTGCGGCCGCGGTCGCGTACCTGCCCCGAGATCTGCACCCCGTCGCCTGGTGGGTGTGGGCGATCGGCATGGCTGCGTACGCCTCCTTCACCACCAACCCGTTGCTGCTCCTGCTCGTGGTGGGGGTGGTGTCGGTCGTGGTCGCCGCGCGCCGCGGTGAGCAGCCGTGGGCGAAGGCGTTCCGGCTCTACGTCGGCCTCGCGGTGTTCATCGTCGTGACCCGGGTGCTCTTCCGGGTGCTCCTGGGTGCCGTGCCGGGTCACGTGCTCCTCGACCTGCCCGAGGTCCCGCTCCCGGAGTGGGTGCTGGGGATCCGGCTGCTCGGGCCGCTCACCCGGGAGGCGCTGCTGGCCGGCCTCTACGACGGGCTGCGGCTGGGTGTCATCGTGACCTGCGTCGGCGCGGCCAACGCACTGGCGAACCCGAAGCGGCTGCTGCGCTCGCTTCCGCCGGCGCTCTACGAGATCGGCACAGCTGTCGTGGTCGCCGTGACGGTGCTGCCGCAGCTGGCCGAGTCGGTGCAGCGGGTACGTGCCGCGCAACGGCTGCGCGCCGGTGCGACCGGGAAGGTCAAGCGGCTGCGCCGCTTCCTGGTGCCGGTGCTCGAGGACGCCCTGGAGCGGTCGATGGCGCTGGCCGCGGGGATGGACACGCGCGGCTACGGGCGTACGGCCGGCGTCCCGGTCGCCACCCGGCGGATCACCTCGGTGCTCATGCTGGTCTCGCTCGTCGGGCTCTGCGCCGGTGTCTACGCGGTGCTGGACGGCACCACGCCTGGCTGGCTGGCCGTCACCATGCTGAGCCTGGGCGTCGGCACCGCGGCCGGAGGGCTGGCGCTCGCCGGCCGCCGCGTGACGCGGACCGTCTACCGGCCCGACCGATGGCGCTGGCCCGAGGCCGTGGTGGCAACGAGCGGGATCGTGGTCGTCGCCGTGGGCTGGTGGGTAGCCCGCGACCAGGTCCCGGTCGCCTTTCCAGGAGTGAGCACCGTCCCGCCCGTCACGCTGAGCGCCATGCTGGGTGTGCTCGTCGGGCTGGTCCCGGCCGTCGCCGCCCCGCCACCGGCTTCATCGCTCGTCCACGAGGAGGCAGTCGCATGATCGACCTGCGAGGCATCACGTTCACCCCGCCGGACTCCTCCGAACACGTGCTCAAGGACGTCGACCTCACCATCGAGGAGGGCGAGCTGCTGCTCGTCTCCGGCCCGACCGGCTCGGGGAAGTCGACGCTGCTCGGTGTGCTCGCCGGCCTGGTGCCGCGCTTCTCCGGCGGCGTGCTCGACGGTGACGTGCTGCTGGACGGGACCTCGATCGTCCACAGCCCGCCGCGCGAGCGCGCCGGGATCATCGGCTACGTCGGGCAGGACCCGGTGGCCGGGTTCGTCACCGACACGGTCGAGGAGGAGCTCGCCTACGGGATGGAGCAGCTCGGCCTCCCGCCGGCGACCATGCGGCGCCGGGTGGAGGAGACCCTCGACCTGCTCGGCATCGCCGAGCTCCGACAGCGGTCGCTGCGTACGCTCTCGGGAGGGCAGCAGCAGCGCGTCGCGATCGGCTCGGTGCTCACCACCCACCCCCGCGTCGTCGTGCTCGACGAGCCGACCTCCGCCCTCGACCCCACCGCCGCCGAGGACGTGCTCGCCACCATCACCCGGCTGGTGCACGACCTCGGCACCTCCGTCGTGCTCGCCGAGCACCGCCTGGAGCGGGTCGTGCCGTTCGCCGATCGCATCGCGCTCCTCGTCGGCGACGGCTCCGTCGCCGTCGGCGACCCTGCCGAGGTCCTGGAGACCTCGCCCATCGCGCCGCCGCTCGTCGAGCTCGGCCGCGAGCTCGGCTGGTCCCCGCTGCCGCTGACGGTGCGGGATGCGAAACGGAAGGCGCGCGGCGTGTTGCTTGCTGACCGTGTTGGTCTCGACACGCTCGCTAGCGCTCGCGGCTCGACCGACGGGGCTGCCGGTCGAGCCGCCGGAGCCGCTAGGCGGAGGCGTGTCGAGACCAACACAGTCGCGTTGAGCGCCGACGCGGTCACGGTCACCCGAGGACGTACGCCGGTCCTGCACGACGTCTCGATAAAGCTGCCCGCGGGGCGGGTGACGGCGCTGATGGGACGCAACGGCTCGGGCAAGTCGACGCTGCTGTGGACGCTGCAGGGGACCCAGAAACGGCTGGCCGGGTCGGTCGCCGTGGACGGCAGGGATCCGGCGGCCCTCGACCCTGCCGCCCGCCGAGAGCTCGTCGGACTGCTGCCGCAGACCGCGGCCGATCTGCTCTACCTGGAGACGGTGGCCGAGGAGTGCGACGCCGGCGGGCCGCGGACCAGGGAGATCCTGGACAGCCTCGTTCCGGGCATCCCCGACGACCAGCACCCACGCGACCTCTCCGAAGGCCAGCGCCTGGCTCTGGCACTGTCGCTGATCCTGAGCGCCGACCCGCCGGTCGTGCTCCTCGACGAGCCGACCCGCGGCCTCGACTACGCCGCCAAGCACGCGCTCTCGGAGATCCTGCGCGACCTCACCGGAGCCGGTAAGGCGGTCCTGGTGGCGACCCACGACGTCGAGTTCGTCGCCGAGGCGGCGGACGACGTGGTGGTGCTCGCCGACGGCGAGGTGGTCTCCGCCGGTGACGTACGCACCGTCACGGCCGAGTCGCCCGCGTTCGCGCCCCAGGTGAGCAAGGTCTTCGGCCCGGGCCGGCTGACCGTACGCGAGATCGTCGAGGCGGTGGGCGAGGGATGATCAGGTTCTCGCCCCGCACGGCGGTCCTGCTCGCGATCATCTCCGTGGCCGGGCTGATGATGTTCTGCTGGCCGCTGCTGCTCCACGGCTACGACCGGGTGCAGCCGCCGTTCATCTTCCTGGCTCTGCTGCCGCTGATGCTGGTGGTGCTGTTGAGTGAGCTCTCCACGGGCGGCATCGACACCCGGATGATCGCGGTCCTGGGCGTGCTCAGCGCGATCGAGGCCGTCCTGCGGGCCGTCTCGGCCGGCACCGGCGGGGTGGAGCTGGTCTTCTTCATGCTCATCCTCGGCGGCCGGGTCTTCGGCCCGGCTTTCGGGTTCGTCCTCGGCTGCACCGGCCTGTTCGTCGCCGCGCTCGTGACCGCCGGCGTCGGACCGTGGCTGCCCTACCAGATGCTCGGCGCCGCCTGGGTGGCGATGGGGGCCGGGTTCCTGCCGCGCGCGAGCGGCCGCCGGGAGATCGGGATGCTGGCGGCGTACGGGGTCTTCGCCTCCTACGCCTACGGGCTCCTCCTCAACCTGCAGGGCTGGCCGCTGCTCACCGGTGTCACGGTGCCCGGCGCGAGCGGCAACCTCTCCTACGATCCCGGTGCCCCGGTCGGCGAGAACCTGGCGACGTTCCTGCGCTACACCCTGATCACCTCGACCAGCAGCTGGGACACCGTGCGCGCGATCACCACCGCCGTCGCCATCGCCCTGCTCGGGCCCGCCGTGCTCGCCACCCTGCGCCGCGTCGCCAGGCGGGCCACGGTCACCGGAATGGTGGTTGCGACGAGCTCCACCACCGACCAGGTCAGACGTGCTGGTGCTCGGCGACCCGGGTGAGAAAGGCGAGCAGCAGCTGGTGGACCCGGTCGGGCTGCTCCATCTGCACGAAGTGGGTGCCCTCGAGCTCGACGAAGGTGCCGTTCTTGACCCCGGCGGCGACCCGCGACATGTGGCGCGAACCGGCGATGAGGTCGCGGGTGCCCGCGACCAGCACGACCGGCACCTTGATCCGGCGCAGCGAGACCGAACGACGCTGCGAGGTGCGCAGCGCGAGGTGGAAGTACCACTCGACCGGAGTGGTCAGGAACTCGGCCAGCGCGGCCGCGGCGAGCTCGGGATCCGGGACCTTGCCGATCAGGCCGGCCCTGGAGAACACCTCGATCGCCCGCGGACCGAGGTCCAGGCGCGTCGCCACGGGAGTGATCAGGGAGCCGGTGCGACGCAGCACCCTCGAGGCCGTGCGGGTCACGATCGCGGCCGCCGGGGCGGGCATCCGCAGCGGCCCCAGCATCGACTTGAACGTGTCACCGGGCACGCCGGCGACACCGAAGACGCCGGAGACCCGCTCGGGGTGGTCCGCGGCCAGCTCGAAGGCGGTGTTGACCCCGATCGACCAGCCCATCACGACCGGCCGGGAGAGCGCGAAGGCGTCCATCACCGACAGTGCGTCCTCGGCGAAGTGCCTCGAGGTGGTCTGCTCCGGGTCCTTCGGCCGCGCCGAGCCGGACGTGCCACGGTGTTGCCAGGAGACGACGCGTACGCCGCACGAGGTGTGCAGCAGCGCCGGCCAGTTCCACGGGCTGGTGCCGAGGCCGTTGCACAGCAGCACCGTCGGCCCCTCGATCACACCCTCGGGGTCGTTGGTCCAGGCGCGGATCAGGGTGCCGTCGTCGGAGAGCACGTCCCGGAAGGCGACGGTGGACTCGGCAACAGCCCGCGGCACACTCATGCAGACATTCTCTCCGAAGCGAGCAGCTGGAGATAGTTCTGTACGTCCTCACGCTCGGCACGCCGCAGCAGGATGGCCTCCTCGGCGGCCTTGGCGTTGTGGCGGGCGACGAGCTGGGAGGTCACCGGCCAGGCGAGCAGCAGCTGGATCGGTCGTAGGAACGGGCCGACCATTCGCCCCGCGGTGCGTGCGGCGAGGAGGGCGGCCACCTGGGCGACGGCAGCGGTGTGTACGGGGGCGGTGACGGTCGACAACGGAGCAACTCCAAGGACAGGCGGGGGACCGGGCGGCGGAGGGGGAGTTGTCACCAAACTGTAGTGACCCTGACGTTCGGAGTCAGTGACGTTCCGATGTCGCTTGTGTGAAACGCCCCACTACACCGGGGTCGACTCCGCCGGCACGTGATGCTCGGGCTTCCCGGTGCGGGTCGCCCCCGCGGAGGCGACCACGACGCAGGCGATCGCCAGCCACTGCAGGACCGAGAGCCCCTCGTGGAGGATCAGGATCGCGGCCAGAGCCCCGGCGGCCGGCTCCAGCGACATCAGGATCGCGTAGAGCCCGGACTTGATCGAACGCAGCGCGACGAGATCGAGGGAGTAGGGGATCACCGACGACATCAGGCCCACGATCAGCCCGACCAGCCACACGTGCGGCGAGCCGAGCCCGTCCGCGTACGCCATCGCCGCAGGTGTCAGCGCCACCGCCGCGACGGTGGAGGCCAGGGCGAGGCCGTCGAGCCCCTCCCAGCGGGCGCCGGTCGCCTTCGACAGCACGATGTAGGCAGCCCAGCAGACCCCCGCGAGCAGCGCGAAGAGCACGCCCACGACCGAGATCCGGCCGGGCTCGAGACCGAGCAGCACGACCCCCGCTGCCGCCAGCGCGACCCAGACCAGGTCGCGGGCCCGACGCGATGTGACCAGCGCGATCGTGAGCGGACCGATGAACTCGATGGTGACCGCGATCCCGATCGGGAGTCGGGCGAAGGACTGGTAGATGGCCCAGTTCATCAGCCCGAGCGAGGCTCCGAAGGCGACCACGACCAGCCAGTCGCGGCGCGAGAGACCGCGGACCCTGGGCCGGGTGATCGCCAGCAGGATCAGCGCGGACAGCGTCAGCCGCAGCCACACCATGGCCGTCGGGGTGACCTCGTCGAAGAGCGACTTCGCGAAGGTCGCGCCGACCTGCACCGACGCGATCCCGATCAGAACCAGAACGACCGGGTGGGCCAGCCTCGTCCGGACAGAGGAGGCTCTACCGGTTGAGAAGCGGGCGACCACCCGGTCAGTCTAGGTCCACGTAAAGACCCGCTACTGCGCCGAGTCCGTCTGCGAGACGTTGGACAGGTTGGTGGCCATGTTGGCCTCCTCCGCGAGCCGCTCGGACCCGCGCACGGAGTCGTTCGGGATCGTGGCGTGCTCGGTGTGGTCCTGCTCGTAGATCTCCGGCGGGATCGGCGGGGGCACGGTGGCGGTGATCCGCGATCCGTCGGGACGGATGCCACGGTCCGGTTCCTCGTCCACGTGGGCGCCGATCCGCGGCCCCTGGTCGGCGAGCGGCACGATGACCGGCGATCCCTTCGAGACCACGAACTCCTCCCCGCGGACGCTGATCGGGATGTCGAACTCCTCGCCCGGGGTGTCCACGACCGTGAACACGATCTGGTCCCGGGTGACGGCGACCTGCATCCGGGTCGAGTGCCACTGCACCCGGAAGACCAGCGAACCCCACTCCACCGGTAGGCGCGGGTCGAAGGAGAGCTTGCCGTCGTAGTCGCGCATCCCGCCGAAGCCGAACGCGAGCCCGCCCCACACGCCGCCGGTGGAGGCGATGTGCATGCCGTCGACGGTGTTGCCGTGCATGTTGTGGAGGTCGACGTAGAGCGCGTCGTAGAAGTAGCGCAGCGCGTCGTCCTGGTAGCCCACCTCGGCCGCCACGATCGACTGCACGACCGCCGACAGCGTCGAGTCGCCGGTGGTGATCGGGTCGTAGTACTCGAAGTCGGCCCGTTTCTCCTCGGGGGTGAACCGGTTGCCCTGCTGGAAGAGGGCGAGCACCACGTCGGTCTGCTTGAGCACCTGGAACCGGTAGATCACCAGCGGGTGGTAGTGCAGCAGCAGGGGACGTACGTCGTCGGGGGTGTTGGGCAGGTCCCACACCTCGCGGTCGAGGAAGTTGTCGTCCTGCGGGTGGATGCCGAGCCCCTCCTCGTAGGGGATGTGCATCGCGGCGGCGCAGCGACCCCACTCCTCGACCTCGTCGGGGGAGATGTCGAGCCGGCCCATGACCTGCGCGTACTCGCGCGGATGGTCCGCCCGGAGCATCTCGATGGTCTCGACGGCCTTCTCGAGGTTGTAGCGGGCCATCACGTTGGTGAACAGGTTGTTGTTGACCACCGTGGTGTACTCGTCCGGCCCGGTCACCCCGTGGATGTGGAAGGACGGCTCGCCGTTGTGGCGCCAGAAGCCGAGGTCGGCCCACATCCGCGAGGTCTCGACCAGGATGTCGACGCCCTCGCGGATGAGATAGCCGACGTCACCGGTCGCGTAGACGTACTTCATCAGCGCGAAGGCGATGTCGGCATCGATGTGCACCTGCGCGGTGCCGGCCGCGTAGTAGGCCGAGGCCTCCTGCCCGTTGATGGTGCGCCAGGCGAACAGCGCACCCTTCGCGGCCATCTCCGAGGCTCGCTGCCGGGCCGCGGGCAGCATCACCGAGCGGGCGTGCATCACGTTGCGGGCGACCTCGGGCTGGGTGTAGCAGAGGAACGGGATGACGTAGCACTCCGTGTCCCAGAAGTAGTGTCCCTCGTAGCCGGAGCCCGTGACCCCCTTCGCGGGGACGCCGAGCCCGTCGGTGCGCGCGGTCGCCTGGGCCAGCGAGAACAGGTTGAACCGGATCGCCTGCTGGGCTGCGGCGATGTCCTCGGCGTCGTCGTCCGCGGCGGCGGAGATCTCGACGTCGGCGGACGACCAGAACTCGTCGTACCAGTTGCGCTGGTCGCGCTCGAAGTGGCCGACGCCCAGCCGGATCGCCCGGTCGAGCGTACGTCCGCAGCGGTCGGCCAGCTCGCGCACCGGCACCCCGCGGGAGGTGTGGTACGTCACCGTCTTCTGCATCCGCAGCGTGCTGCCCTCGGTCGCGTCGACCCTGAAGACGGTCTTGGCCAGGTCGTCCTCGGCACGGACGACGGTCTCGACCGGGTCCGGCGTGTCGATCTGGTGGGCGGCGCTGACCGCGATCGTCATCCCCGAGTTCGCGCACCGGTAGCCGAGGGTCATCTGCTCCTCGTCGGCGACCGACATCTGCGGGAGCAGGACGCGGGTGTCGAAGGCGGAGGCCTTGCGCGGGTCCATGCCCTCGCCCAGCGCCGCCGACGGCACGTGGTACTCGTCCTTGCCGTCTTGCCGGTTGAGCAGCTGGGAGGAGATCACGATCGGCGCGGCGCCGCTGAGCATCGTGATCTCCAGGGTCTGGATCGAGAGGTGCCGCTGCGTCATCGACACCATCCGGGTCGATTTGATCGCGACCCGCTTGCCCGAGGGCGTACGCCACACCAGATGCCGGCGCAGCACACCCTCGCGGAAGTCGAGCACCCGCTCGTACTCCTCCAGGTCCGAGGTGCCGAAGGTGAGCGGCTCGTCGTCGACGTAGATCTTCATGATCTTGGCGTCGGGGGCGTTGACGATGGTCTGGCCGGTCTTGGCGAAGCCGTAGGCGTTCTCGGCATGGCGGATCGGCCAGGTCTCGTGGAACCCGTTGATGAAGGTGCCGTGCGCGTAGGTCGGGCGACCCTCCTCAGGGGTGCCGCGCATGCCGAGATAGCCGTTGGCGACGCTGAAGATCGTCTCGGTCAGACCGAGGTCGTCGGGGGAGTAGCTGGTCTCCACCAGCCGCCACGGGTCGATGGGGTAACGGGCCCGGTCCAGGGGGTTCGGGCCGACGTTGGTTCTCACTGCTGTGCTCCTTGAGCAGGGCTGTGGTGGTCAGGACTGTGTTTCATCAGGGACGAGTTCGTCGAGGTCGGATACGACAAGGTCGGCGCCTGCGGCCGTGAGGGTGTCGTGGCCGGCGCCACGGTCCACCCCGACGACGAGCGCGAAATCTCCTGCCTTGCCGGCGCGCACCCCGGAGACGGCGTCCTCGAGGACGACGGCTTCGCTCGGGGTGGCTCCGAGGACCTTACCGGCGTAGACAAACGTGTCCGGTGCAGGCTTGCCGGGCAGTCCCAGCTCATCTGCGACGGCTCCTGACACGACCGTCTCGAACCGGTCCAGCAGCCCCGCCGCCTTCAGCACGGTCGGCGCGTTGACCGACGAGGACACCACGCCGAGCCGGACGTCGAGGGTGGCGAGATGGTCCAGGAACCGCACCGAGCCGGGGTAGGCCTCCACGCCGTCGCGCTCGAGCACCAGGTTGAAGGCGTTGTTCTTCCGGTTGCCGAGTCCACAGACGGTCTCGAGCTCGGGCGCGTCGTCCGGGGTGCCCTCGGGAAGGGTGATGTCGCGGGAGGCGAGGAAGTCACGGACGCCGTCGTAGCGCGGCTTGCCGTCGACGTACGCGAAGTAGTCCTGGTCGGTGTAGGCCGGCGCCCCCGGGGTCTTCTCCTGCAGGTAGGCGTTGAACATCTCCTCCCAGGCACGCATGTGCACGACCGCGGTCGGCGTGATCACGCCGTCCAGGTCGAAGAGGATCGCGGTGAACGTCTCCCAGGCAACAGGTCTGGTCATGACTTCAGGCTAGGGGCTGGGCCGCTCAGGCCGAAGAACCCGGGTCCGCCCGATGTCGCCGACGCACGATGTTTTCCCTCGACGTCCTTTCGTCGAAATCTCCTGGCCACAGACCACGACCGGGTGGATGCTGGAGTGCATGGGTACGCAGCTGCTGGTCGGGACCCGGAAGGGTCTGTGGATAGGGCGCTCTGACGACGCCCGGCAGGACTGGGACTTCACCGGTCCGCACCATGACATGGAGGAGATCTACTCCGCCATGATCGAGCCCGGGACCGGGCGAGTCCTTGCCGGATGCTCCTCGCTGTGGCTGGGTGCGCTGGTGCGCGCCTCCGCCGACGGTGGCGAGACCTGGACCGAGACCTCGATGTCGTTCCCCGAGGACGTCGACGCGAGCCTGGCCCGGGTCTGGCAGCTCCAGCCCGGCCTCCCGGAGGGCACGATCTGGGCAGGTGTCGAGCCCGGCGCGATCTTCCGGTCCCGTGACGGCGGGGCGAGCTTCGAGCTGGAGCGCGGGCTGTGGGACCACCCGCACCGCACCGAGTGGAACGAGGGCTTCGGCGGGCAGGCGTTCCACACGATCCTGCCGCACCCGACCGACCCCGACTCGGTGACCGCGGCGATCTCGACCGGCGGCGTCTACCAGACCGCCGACGGTGGTGAGACCTGGGAGGCGCGCAACAACGGCATCATCGCCGTCTTCCTGCCCGAGGGGCAGCAGTATCCCGAGTTCGGCCAGTGCGTCCACAAGGTCGCCCGGCACGCCTCCCGCCCAGAGCGGCTCTACCTGCAGAACCACGGCGGCGTCTACCGCTCCGACGACGAGGGTGTGTCCTGGAAGTCCATCGCCGACGGGCTGCCCACCGACTTCGGCTTCGCGATGGTCGTCCACCCGAAGGAGCCCGACACGATCTTCACCTTCCCGATCGGCGCCGGCGAGTCCCGCTACCCGCCCGAGGCCAAGCCGATCGTGTGGCGCTCGCGTGACGCCGGTGACCACTGGGAGGCGCTCGACAAGGGCCTGCCCGACCACTTCTACGTCGGGGTCATGCGCGATGCGATGTGCGCCGACGACCACGAGGTGGCCGGTGTCTACTTCGGCGCCCGCAACGGCTCCGTCTGGGCCTCCGCCGACGCCGGCGAGACCTGGCGCGAGATCCTCCGCGACATCCCCGACGTGATGGTCGTCAGGGCCGCGAAGATCTGAGGCGCACGGATCCGTAGCGTGTTGCCGTCCTCGAGCGGTCGGTCGAGGCTGCACAGGCCCCTTGGTCCGGGGGCATGCTGGATGTATGGGATGCCACTGGCTCACCGCCGTGCTCGTATGCGCGCTGTCCGCCTGTGGCGCCAGCACACCAGTCGGGTCCTCGACGACGCAGGCCCCTCCCTCGTCCTCGTCGGTTCCGGGGCCCACTCTTGCTGCGGAGCCGCGAGTGCGGCTGACCGTCGTCGGGGATCTGATGCTGACCCGCGGGGTGCCCGATGCGGCGGCGGCGCTGGCTCCGATGCAGGCGCGCTTGGCGGGCGCTGACATCACCGTAGGCAATCTCGAGTCGACGTTGTCGAGAGCAGGGAGCCCGACACAGGGTGGGGATTCCTTCGGTGCCGGGCCGGAGCTGCTGCGGCCTCTGCGGGACGCTGGGTTCGATGCGATCTCGTTGGCGAACAACCACACAGGTGACTTCGGCGTCCGGGCGCTGACGGAGACGGTCGAGGCGTTACCGGGGGCGGGGATCGTGCCGTTCGGGGCAGGGCGGGATCTCGACGCGGCTGCCCGGCCGGCCGTGGTGGAGAGAGCCGGGATCACCTTCGCGTTCCTGGGGTTCAACGCGATCGGCGAGACGCCTCGGGCGACGAGGAGCGACCCGGGCGCCTTCTCGGTGCGGATGCCGCCACGTACGGGTCCTCTCGTCGATGCCGACCTGCGCCGGGTCGAGCGGGAGATCCGAGCCGCCGAGAAGGTTGCCGACGTCGTGGTGGTGCTGCCGCACTGGGGTACGCAGTACACCCATCGCCCCGAGGCAATCCAGCGCCGTGTCGCCCGTCGTCTCGTCGCTGCCGGGGCGGATCTTGTCGCCGGCGGCCACCCGCACTGGGTCCAGCCGCTCGAGCGGGTCGGCGGCGTACCGGTCATCCACTCGCTCGGAAACTTCGTCTTCGACATGGACTTCATGTCCCAGACGATGGAGGGCGTCGTTCTCGAGGCGACCTTCCGCGGCGCCACGCTGGAGGATCTGAACCTCGTGCCCTACCGGATGGATCCCGAGACGTTTGCTCCACGCGTGGTGGGCGGTCGTGAGGCGGCCCGGATCCTTGGGCAGGCGAGGCCATGATCCGTCGTATCGCGTTCGCGGCCGGGTCCCTCCTCGTCCTCACCGGGTGCGGTGAGGCGTCACCGACCCCCGAGACCTCTCCGACAACCACCGCGACAGCGCCGGCCACCGCGTCCAGGCCCTCGCCCACCCCGAGCGGGACCCAGGCCGCCCCGCCATTGACACCCGAGCAGTTCCGCGTCGAGACAGCGACCGACGCCGTACGCCATCTGGCGGGTGAGATCGGCCCGAGACCTGGGACGTCGCCCGCTTACCGTCGAGCCGCAGCCTGGGTCGAGGGACAGTTGACAGGGTTCGGCTGGCAGGTGCACCGACAGCGGTTCCAGACGCCTGCCGGAGTCTCGTGGGGCATCCCGGTCAGCGCGGGGGAGTCGGTCAACCTGGTCGCCGACAGAGGAGACGTACGCCCCGGGCAGCCGTGGCTCCTGGTCGGTGCCCACCTCGACACCGTCCCGCAGGCACCGGGTGCGGAGGACAACGCGTCCGGCGTGGCTGTGCTGCTGGCGATCGCCGAGACGGCCGCAGGACGGTCGACGAGGGTGCCGGTGCGGTTGGTCGTCTTCGGCTCCGAGGAGCCGCGAGGTGAGACCGACGACGACCACCACTACGGCTCTCGCGCGTATGTTGCGTCCCTCACGCCCCTCGAGCGCAGGTCGCTGGCCGGCATGGTCTCGCTGGACCGGGTCGGCGTAGGGGAGGCCGTCCCGGCGTGCGGCGCACGCCCAGGACTCGACCGCACCCTGGCGAGCCTCCGAGCGGCGGCAAGGCGCGCGAAGGTGCCGACCACCGGCTGCTCCCGGACCCCCAACCGTTCCAGCGACCACTGGTCCTTCGTACGGGCGGGCCTGCCCGGCGTGCGCCTCGGTTCGACTCCATACGCCGCCTACCACTCACCCGCCGACACACCCGACGTCGTCGACCCGGCCCAGCTCGTGCGCACCGGCCGGATCATGCTTGCCTGGCTCGCCTGACGTCCGCCGTTCGGCGCTGGGTCGAACGATCCACCCGAACCGGTCTAGCCTTCTGGCATGCCCACTCTTCGCTCCGCAACCTCGACCTCGGGCCGCAACATGGCGGGTGCCCGCGCGCTCTGGCGCGCGACCGGCATGACCGATGACGACTTCGGCAAGCCGATCATCGCGATCGCCAACTCGTTCACCGAGTTCGTGCCCGGCCATGTCCACCTCCGTGACCTCGGCAAGATCGTCGCCGAGAAGATCCAGGAGGCCGGGGGAGTAGCCAAGGAGTTCAACACGATCGCCGTCGACGACGGCATCGCGATGGGCCACGCCGGGATGCTCTACTCGCTGCCGAGCCGCGAGCTGATCGCGGACGCGGTCGAATACATGGTCGAGGCGCACCGCGCCGACGCGATCGTGTGCATCTCCAACTGCGACAAGATCACCCCCGGCATGCTGCTGGCCAGCCTGCGGCTCAACATCCCCGTCGTCTTCGTCTCCGGTGGCCCGATGGAGGCCGGCAAGACCGTCGCCGTCGAGGGTCTGGTCCACGACAAGCTCGACCTGGTCGACGCGATGGTGCTCTCGGTCAACGAGGCGGTCAGCGACGAGCTGCTCGACACCGTCGAGCGCTCCGCGTGTCCGACCTGTGGCTCCTGCAGCGGCATGTTCACCGCCAACTCGATGAACTGCCTCACCGAGGCCATCGGCCTCAGCCTGCCGGGCAACGGGTCGACCCTGGCCACCCACGCCAAGCGCCGCGCGCTCTTCGAGGAGGCCGGCCGCACCATCGTGGAGCTGTGCCGCCGCTACTACGAGGAGGGTGACGAGTCCGTCCTGCCGCGGAACATCGCCAGCCGCAGCGCCTTCGAGAACGCGGTCGCCCTCGACGTCGCCATGGGCGGCTCGACCAACACCGTGCTGCACCTGCTCGCGGCCGCGCGTGAGGCCGAGCTCGACTTCAACGTGCACGACATCGACGCGATCTCGCGTCGGGTGCCGTGCCTGAGCAAGGTCGCCCCCAACAGCCCGAAGTACCACATGGAGGACGTCCACCGCGCCGGCGGCATCCCCGCCCTGCTCGGCGAGCTGCGCCGTGGTGGCGCGCTCAACGAGGACGTCCACACCATCCACTCCGACACCATCGAGGAGTGGCTGGGCGCCTGGGACATCCGCGCCGAGAACCCCAGCCAGGAGGCGCTCGACCTCTTCCTCGCCGCACCGGGCGGGGTGCGTACGACCGAGGCGTTCTCCACCGAGAACCTCTGGGCGAGCCTGGACACCGACGCCGCCGAGGGCTGCATCCGCGACTTCGAGCACGCCTACTCCGCCGACGGCGGGCTGGCGATCCTGTCGGGCAACATCGCCCCCGACGGCTGTGTGGTCAAGACCGCCGGAGTTCCCGACGACTGCTTGACCTTCACCGGCACCGCGATCGTCTTCGAGTCCCAGGACGCCGCGGTCGACGGGATCCTCGCCAAGAAGGTCGAGGCCGGCCACGTCGTGGTGATCCGCTACGAGGGCCCGAAGGGTGGGCCGGGCATGCAGGAGATGCTCTACCCGACCTCGTTCCTCAAGGGCCGTGGTCTGGGCCAGAAGTGCGCGCTGATCACCGACGGCCGCTTCTCCGGCGGCACCTCGGGCCTCTCGATCGGTCACGTCTCCCCGGAGGCGGCCGGCGGCGGTCTGATCGCCCTGATCGAGGACGGCGACCAGATCTCGATCGACATCCCGAGCCGCTCGATCTCGCTCGACGTCGACGACCTCGTCCTCGACGAGCGCCGAGCCCTCCAGGAGAAGCGGGACAAGCCCTACACCCCGGCCAACCGCGACCGTAAGGTCTCCGCGGCGCTGCGGGCGTACGCCTCGATGGCCACCTCGGCCTCCGACGGCGCCTACCGCCTCGTGCCCGAGTAACGTGCTCGATGCCTTCGAGTTCGGATGGCCCGTCGTCTCTCTGCCGTATGCCCACGCGCGCCCAGCCGAGCGAGTGACGATTGTCTTCATCGACTCTGGCGTTCTTGGATGGCACGTCCATGCCCATGCAGAGGACGAGTGGTGCTTGGCAACCTTCACCTGGGTCGACCACGCCGACCAGATCCTCCGTGATGACGGTAGTTCCGCACAGCTGCCGACGACCGGCGCAGCCTGGGAGGACACCGACCAGGGATGGGCGGGAGCCGTGGTTCCCGTAAGGGACAAGGTGTATATCGCTGATGCCAACGATCATCCGACGGAGCTTGCTCCCAACACGGCTGGAGAAGTCTGGGCTGACACGTGGCGGGTTCGCTGGACGGTGGTGTCCACCGACGAATGGCGCCGTGCGTGGGCCGTCGCCCGCAAATCGGTTCGCGCTGGCCATCCATCCCCAGTGATGAATGGGCACGACTGTCGATAGAGAGTGAGTTCGGCAGTCGTCGAGTCGGGACGATACCCCGAGCGACGACGAGCACTGGATCGAGCGGCGACCGCTCCTCATGGAGGGGACACGATCTCCCGCATACGCTTAGTTGTGACTCGGCCCGCCTGCTGTCGGAGTAGCCCGGAGCAGGCAGCAGGTCCGTTCGCTGGATATTGCGGCCGATGGTGACGTACGTGCTGGCACGATCTGCCGCATGGGAAAGGTTCATGCGCGCGTCGAAGGTCGGCTGAGGGAGTTCGTCGATCGCCAGGTCGTGTTCTTCGTCGCCACCGCCCCGCTCTCCGGAGAGGGTCACGTCAACCTGTCGCCGCGCGGCATCCCGGGCACCTTCGGGATGCTCGACGAGCTCACCTTCGCGTGGCTCGACGGCACCGGGAGCGGCAGCGAGACGATCGCGCACCTGCGTGAGAACGGCCGGATCACGGTGATGTTCTGTGCCTTCGACGGGGCGCCGGACATCGTCCGCTTCCACGGACGCGGTCGGGTCGTGACTCGCTACGACGAGGAGTACGCCGACCTGGCCGGCCGCTTCACCGACCTTCCCGGTGCCCGCGCGGTCGTCGTCGTGGACATCGAACGCGTCTCCGACTCCTGTGGCTTCGCCGTCCCGCTGATGTCGTACGTCGGCGAGCGCGACCTGCTTCCGGCGTACTTCGAGCGCAAGGGGGTCGACGGCTCGGCCGAGTATCGGCGCCGCAAGAACCTCACCAGTCTCGACGGGCTCCCGGCGTTCGACTTCGACCCGGCGCCGGAGTAGCCGATGCGGGTTGTGAAGCTGAGAGTGGCCTATGGGTCACTCTCAGCTTCACAACCTGTCGGATTCGCTTGACCCCGTTCGTGGCATGGGTGAGGGGCCCGACGGAGCGGCCCACCGGGTGCGGGAGTGGTTGCGATGTCGGATCGATGGAAGCGGAATCTGCTGGTCTTCCTCGGCGGCCAGACGGTGTCGTCGTTGGGGTCGATGGTCGTCGGGTACGCGGTGATGTGGCATCTCACCGTCGAGACCGGGTCGGCCGCGGTGCTGACCCTGAGCGTGGCGGCCGGGATGCTGCCGCAGGCGGTGGTGTCGGTCTTCGGCGGTGTGTGGGCCGACCGGCACTCGCGCAAGCTGTTGATCATCGGCGCCGACTCGGCCATCGCGGTGGCGACCTTGATTCTCGCGCTGCTGATGCTGAGCGGGGTCGGTGATCTGTGGATGATCTTCGTGGCGATGGCGGTCCGCTCGGCGCTGGCCGGGATCCAGGGGCCCGCGGTCAACGCCATGCTCCCGCAGATCGTCCCGGCCGAGCATCTGATGCGGGTCAACGGGGCTCAACAGACGATCCAGTCGGGGATGATGCTGTTCGCGCCCGCCGTGGCGGCCGCGGTCTATGCGAGCACCGGCATCGTCGCGGTCTTCTTCATCGACGTGGTGACGGCCGTGGCCGGCGTACTCCTGCTGCTTCTGGTCCCGGTGGCGCGGACGGTTCGCGCGGCGGGCTCGTCAGGGCCGGTGAGCTACTTCGGTGACCTCCTCGCCGGGCTGCGGTACGTCAAGGGGAACCCCTCGGTGCGCTGGGTGATGGGGCTCGTGGCAGTCGTGATGTTCATGGCCGGCGCGCCGGCGCACCTCACGCCGCTGATGATCACGCGCAGCTTCGGCGACGAGGTCTGGATGCTGAGCGTCAACGAGCTGTTCTGGAGCGTCGGGATGGTCCTCGGTGGCGCGCTGATGGCCGTCTTCGGGCCCCGGGTGAAGCGTCGGGTGCGGCTGATGGTGGCCGCCTCGGTCGGGGTCGGGGTGCTCGTCGTCGGGCTGGGTGTCTCGACGGACTTCTGGGTGTTCTCGGTCGCCGGGCTGGTGATCTGCATCCTCTTCCAGACGCTGCTGGTGCCCGCGGCGACCGTCCTGCAGGAGCAGGTCGAGGACGCGATGCGCGGGCGGGTGTTCGGGTTCTACGGGATCGTGATGTCGGTCTCGATGCCCGTCTCGATGATCGTCTTCGGGCCGCTCGCGGACCGGTTCGCGGTGGAGTCGGTGATGGTCCTCGCCGGGGTGCTGCTCCTGGGCTGCCTGGTCGGGATGCTCGCCCTCGGCAGTGCCCGGCGCTCGCTCGCCACGGTGGACGCGGCAGCCTCCTGAGAACAGCCTCCTGAGACTCGGTCACGGCGGTCGGAGACAATGACCGCCGTGACCGATTTCTCCTATCCCGTGGGTGCTGTCGTCGAAGACTGGCAGGCGCGGCCGTGGCCCGAGCCGGTGACCCTCGAGGGGAGCTACGTCCGGGTCGCGCCGCTCTCGTCGGCACAGTACTCGGACCTCTACGCCGCTGTCTGCGGCCCCGAGGACGCCGACCTGTGGACCTACCGGCCGATCACGATGCCGACCTCGCTGCAGGACCTGTGGATGCACCTGGCGGGTCTCGTCGACGCGGCCGACGTCGTGCCGTTCACGTTCACCCCGTTGGAGGGCGAGCGGGAGGGCAGGGCGAGCGGGGTCGCGGGCTACCACGCGATCAACCCGGCCAACGGGAGCATCGAGGTCGGCGGTGTGCTCTTCGGGTCCGCCCTGGCCCGCACCAGGGCGGCGACCGAGGCGATCCACCTGCTCCTGCGGCACGCGTTCGACACCTTGGGCTACCGGCGCTTCGAGTGGAAGCTGGACGCGCTCAACGAACCGTCCCGGCGGGCCGCGGAGCGGCTCGGGTTCAGCTATGAGGGCCGCTTCCGCAACCACATGGTCGTCAAGGGCCGCAACCGGGACACCGACTGGTTCTCGATCACCGCCGAGGAGTGGCCGAAGGTGCGCGATAGCCACGAGCGTTGGCTCGACCCCGCGAACTTCGACGAGCACGGGCGCCAGCTCAGCCGGCTCCGGATCGGCTAGGTACACCTAGGGGCGGCGTACGCATGATTGCGTACGCCGCCCCCGCTCCTGAGCCGATGTGCCGGCGGCTCGTGGGCAGCAGTCTGAGGGCATAGGCAAGCCCGACAGATTGGACACGAGCAATGAGCATCAACGAGACGGTGGCCACCGTGGTGGCCGACGACCACTGGGGTCCGTGGCGCGAGAACGGACCGTGGCAGGACGGGGGCGGGCCGCCGGCGTTCTGGCCGATCTTCCCGATCCTGTGGTTCCTGGTGATCGCCGCGATCATCACCGCGGTCGTCCTCTACAACCGCAAACGTACGGCCGAGGGGCCGCGGCGCGCGGGCGAGGCCAGGTTGGCCGAGAGGTACGCCGCGGGCGAGATCGACGAGAACGAGTACCGCGCTCGCCGAGACGTCCTCCGGGAGAAGCCGGGCCGGCCCAAGGAAGCCTGACAGTGGAGGCCTGACACCCGCGCTGGTCCGTGGCAGTGTGACGGTCATGGACCAGCGCATCAGCTTCGTCACCCTCGCCGTCGCCGACGTGGCGGCGAGCCGGTCGTTCTATGTCGACGGCCTCGGCTGGACCCCCGAGATGGAGGCCGACGGCGTGCTCATGATCCGCGTCGGTGAGCACGTCATCCTCTCGCTGTGGGACCGGCGCGAGTTCGAGGAGGAGGTCGGCACGATCGCCGTCGCCGACGGCGTGGCGCCGTTCACCCTGGCCCACAACGTCGCCACCCGCGAGGAGGTCGACGGCGTCCTGGAGCTCGCCCGGTCGCTCGGGTGTGCGGCCCCGGCCGCCGAGGAGCGGGTCTGGGGCGGCTACACCGGCTACTTCGCGGACCCCGACGGCGTGCGCTGGGAGATCGCCTACAACCCCGGTCCGGTCGGGCAGGTCGTACTTCCCTAGTCGGCGAACCCCGGCAGATACTCCTCGAGGATCTCCCGGAACGGCGCCTCCGCGTTGAGCTGCGCCAGCACCCCGAGACCACCGAGCCAGACCCGGTGGATGAGCAGGTAGGACGGCGGCAGGTTGAGCTTGAGGCCGACCGTGTAGGCGGGATCCTTGGGATCGTTGATCCGCTTGAACTCCTCCCGCATCCACTCCCGGGTGAACCGGAAGCGCTCCTCCAGCGCCGGCGTCACGAACGGGGCCAGATAGTCGAGCACGTGCTGCGGCTCGACCTTGATGCCCTCGCGGATGAAGCCCACGTCACGCAGGCCCGCGACCAGTGCGTCCGCGTCGCCGGTCGCGGCGATCCGGATCAGCCGCCCCATCGGCTCGGGGAAGCCCCGCTCCGGGAGCCGCGCGGCGAGCCCGAAGTCGAGCACCGCCATGCGGCCGTCGGGAAGGACCCGGAAGTTGCCCGGGTGCGGGTCGGCGTGGAGCATCCCGGTCAGCCCGGGTGCGGAGAACCAGAACCGGGCGAGCAGCTCGCCGTAGTGGTCGCGCTCCTCGGGGGTGCCCTCGGCGATCACCTTCGCGATCGAGCCCTCCGACTCCACCCACTCGGTGACGAGCACCGACGGTCCTACGGCGACGACATCGGGGACGTCGATGAGGGGATGGTCGGCGTACGCCGATGCGAAGACGTGCTGGGCCTCGGCCTCCTTCGGGTAGTCGAGCTCCTCGACCACCCGCTCCTGCAGCTCGGCGACCAGTGCCTTGACGTCCATCCCGGGAACCACCGCGTTGCCGATCGCCGCGACCCGGCCGATCTGGCGCAGGTCGGCGCGCAGCGCCTCGTCGGCACCCGGGTACTGCACCTTCACCGCGACCTCGCGGCCGTCGGCCCATCGGCCCCGGTGGACCTGTCCGATCGAGGCGGAGGCGGCCGGCTTCTCGGAGAGCTCGACCAGCTGCGATGCCCAGTCCGGTCCGAGGTCCCGGGCCAGCAGGCCGCGTACGATCCCGGTCGGCATCGGGGGAGCGGAGTCCTGGAGCCGGGTGAGCTGGGCGCGGTAGTGGGCCGCCTGCGACTCCGGCAGCGCCGCCTCCATCACCGAGAGCATCTGCCCGAACTTCATCGCGCCGCCCTTGAGCTCACCCAGGGTGCGGAAGAGCTGGTCGGCCGTACGCTGGTGCACATCGGCCAGCACCGCCTCGGCGGGCTTGCCCCCGATCCGCTTCCCGAGCCCCAGCGCCTTGCGCCCGGCGTACCCCATCGGCAGCGCGGCCAGCTTCGCCGTCCGTGTCGCCGCTCGCCGGGGCAGACCCTTCGACGACCCCTCCGCCTCACTCATGTCGCAATTGTGCCTGTCGGCCGCAACTTGCGCACCGCGAAGTAGCCTTCCGGCATGAGTGAGCGCCAGCGAACGACGACAAGCGTCAGGCCACCGCATCCGTACTCTTTGTCCTGCCCTACGGAGGCGGTGGCATGACCGCTGAGCTGACGATCGTGACCCCGCTCGACCCGGCCGGGGAGGACCCGTTCGGTTGGTTGGAGGAGGTCGAGGGGGTCGAGGCGCTGGCGTGGGTGCGGGCCCGCAACGAGGAGGCTCACGCGAGCGTCGGTGCCGATCCGGTCTTCGCCAAGATCGAGGCGCAGATCCTCGAGGTGCTCGACTCCGACGACCGGGTGCCCGAGGTCTCGCGCCTCGGCGAGCATCTCTACAACTTCTGGCGCGACGCCGACCACGAGCGCGGCATCTGGCGCCGCACCACGCCGGACTCCTACCGCACCGACGACCCCGAGTGGGAGCTCCTGCTCGACCTCGACGCGCTCGCCGCCGAGGAGGGCGAGAGCTGGGTCTGGCACGGCGCCTCGGTGCTCCGGCCCGAGCCCGGCGAGCCGTGGCGCAAGGTGCTCGTCGACCTCTCCCAGGGTGGCTCGGACGCCGACGTGACCCGGGAGTTCGACCTGGTCGAGAAGGCCTTCGTGAGTCCGGCCGAGGGCGGCTTCACCCGTGCCGTCGAGCAGGGCGGCGCCAAGGGCGCGCTCTCCTGGTGCGGGCCCGAGGCGGTCTACGTCTTCACCGACTTCGGCGAGGGCTCGCTGACCCCGAGCGGCTACCCGCGGATCGTGAAGCTGTGGCGCCGCGGCACCCCGTTCGAGGACGCGGCGGTGGTCTACGAGGGCACCGACGAGGACATGTACATCTCCGCCCGCCGCATCCACACGCCCGGCTTCGAGCGCGACCTGGTCAGCCGCTCGATCGCGTTCTACAGGTCCGAGACCTATGTCGCCACGGACCCCGGCACCCCCGAGCAGACCCTCACCAAGCTCGACATCCCCGACTCCGCCGAGGCCGGCTTCCACCGCGAGTGGCTGGTCATCGAGCTTCGCGAGGAGTGGACCGTCGCGGGCACGACGTACGCCGCCGGCTCGCTGCTCGCGAGCGACGCGGAGCGGTTCCTGGCCGGTGAGCGCGACCTCACCGTGCTCTTCGAGCCCACCGCGAAGACCTCGCTCGCCGGCGCGACCTGGACCCGCAACCACCTCGTCCTCAACGTGTTCGAGGACGTCAAGAACAAGCTGAGCGTGCTGACCCCGACCGAGTCCGGCGAGTGGACGCGCTCCGACTTCCCCGCGACCGACCCCGTGGCCGCGGTCGGCACCCGTGCCGTCGACGCGGTCGAGTCCGACGAGGTCTGGGTCGTCACCAGCGGCTACCTGACCCCGGCGACGTACGGTCTGACGACCATCGGCGCGGAGACGATCGAGCCGCTGAAGTCGGCGCCGTCCTGGTTCGACACCGAAGGGCTCCGCGCCGAGCAGCGCTTCGCCACCTCGGCCGACGGCACCCGGATCCCCTACTTCATCGTCGGCGCCGAGGCCGCCCTCGACGCGAGCGGTGGCCCGGCCCCGACGCTGCTCTACGGCTACGGCGGCTTCGAGATCCCGATGACCCCGGGCTACTCCGCCGGTGTGGGCCGGTCCTGGCTCAGCGAGGGCGGCGTCTATGTGGTGGCCAACATCCGCGGGGGAGGGGAGTACGGCCCGGCCTGGCACCAGGCGGCGCTGAAGGAGAACCGGCACAAGGCCTACGAAGACTTCGCCGCGGTCGCCCGCGACCTCGTCGAGACCGGCGTGACCGACGCGCAGCACCTCGGGATCCAGGGCGGTTCCAACGGCGGGCTGCTCACCGGCAACATGCTCACCCTCTACCCCGAGCTGTTCGGCGCGGTCGTGATCCAGGTGCCGCTGCTGGACATGAAGCGCTACTCGCACCTCCTCGCCGGGGCGAGCTGGATGGCCGAGTACGGCGACCCGGACGTGCCGGAGGAGTGGGAGTACATCCGGACGTTCTCGCCCTACCACCTGCTCGACGCTGCGCGGACCTACCCGCCCGTCCTGCTCACCACCTCGACCAAGGACGACCGCGTCCACCCAGGCCACGCCCGCAAGATGGCCGCGCTCCTGGCGGCCACCGGCAAGGACGTCACCTACTACGAGAACATCGAGGGCGGCCACGGCGGTGCCGCCAACAACGCCCAGTCAGCCCATCTCTCCGCCTTCGCCTGGACCTTCCTGCGCGAGCGGCTCGGCCTGGTCTGAGAGCTCGAGGACCACGACCGGAGTGGGGTGCGAGCGCCGGACGGCGTAGTCGTCCAGCTCGCCCCACCCGTCGTCGCTGGCCGCGAGCAGCTCCCACAGCCGCTCCCGGTCAGGGCCGGTCGCCTCGCGGGCGCGCACCCGCTGCGTGCCCTTCTCGACCGTCTCGGCTACGGCGTCGGGATTCGCCAGCAGGTTGAGCCACCAGGCGGGCGGCGGGTCGGCCCAGCCGTTCATCGCCAGCGTGACGTAGCTCGAGCCGTCGGGGATGTAGGACACGATCACCGAGCGCTCCTGCCCGGTGCGGCGCCCGGTGGTGGTCAGCCGGAGCATGCCGGCCCGGCCGGCGCGTGGGCGGCGCAGGAATCGCGCTCCGCCCGCGGCGTACAGCCGGCGGTGGACCCACCACGCGGCGCGGATGAACCAGCGGGGCGGCAGCCACGCGGATCTGTGCTTCTCGTCGGTCGACATCGTCGCCTCCACAGGACGGACCCGAGAACCACTTGGTACGTCCAGGCTAGCGATCCCCACGGGCCGGCCGCCTCGGTGAGAACCCTGAGATCCAACCGAGCGACTGACAGATACTGGGACGGTGATCTCAGATCATGGGACGCGCGATAGGGTGAGGTGACACGGCGCGACACATGGGGTTAACGTGTGGGCATGCTGAACAGCATTCTCGTACTTATCAGGCGCGTCGCCTAGGAGCCACTGGCCCCAGACGACGCGTCTCCCTCCGTTGCCCGCCGGGCCGGAGGGTTTTTTGTTGCACGAGCAGCCCAAGCCAGACAACCGATACAGCCCATGAGTAGAAGCTCCGATGAGTAGGACGGCGGACATGAGCGAGCAGATGACAGGCGCACAGAGCCTGATCAAGTCGCTGGAAGCAGCGGGTGCCGAGAACATCTTCGGCATTCCGGGAGGAGCGATCCTTCCGGCGTACGACCCGCTGATGGACTCGAAGATCCGCCACATTCTCGTACGTCACGAGCAGGGCGCCGGCCACGCGGCCCAGGGCTACGCCGCCGCGACCGGCAAGGTCGGGGTCTGCATGGCCACCAGCGGCCCGGGCGCGACCAACCTGGTCACCCCGCTCGCCGACGCCAACATGGACTCCGTGCCGATGGTGGCCATCACCGGCCAGGTCGGCGCGGCGATGATCGGCACCGACGCCTTCCAGGAGGCGGACATCAAGGGCATCACGATGCCGGTCACCAAGCACAGCTTCCTCATCACCGACCCGGCGGAGATCCCGCTGCGGGTCGCTGAGGCCTTCCACCTCGCCTCCACCGGGAGGCCGGGTCCGGTCCTCGTCGACGTCACCAAGTCGGCGTTGCAGGCCACCACCACCTACCGGTGGCCGACCGAGCTCCACCTGCCGGGCTACCGCCCGGTGACCAGGCCGCACGCCAAGCAGATCCGCGAGGCGGCGCGCCTGATGCTGGAGGCCAAGAAACCGGTCCTGTACGTCGGTGGCGGCACGATCCGCTCCGGCGCCCACCGCGAGCTCTTGGCGCTGGCCACGCTCACCGGGATCCCGGTGGTGACCACGCTGATGGCGCGCGGCGCCTTCCCCGACTCCCACCCGCAGCACCTCGGCATGCCGGGCATGCACGGCACCGTCCCCGCCGTCGCCGGCCTGCAGAAGTCGGACCTGATCATCAGCCTCGGCGCCCGCTTCGACGACCGCGTCACCGGCAACCTGGACTCCTTCGCCCCCAACGCCAAGGTCATCCACGCCGACATCGACCCGGCCGAGATCGGCAAGAACCGCTATGCCGACGTCCCGATCGTGGGCGACGTGCGTGAGGTCCTCACCGACCTGATCGCGGTGCTCACCGCCGAGAAGGAAGCCGGCAAGGAGGGCGACTACGAGGGTTGGATCGCGTTCGTGGCCGGGATCAAGAAGGCGTACCCGCTCGGCTACGACCTCCCCGCGGACGGTCTCTCGCCGCAGTACGTCATCGAGCGGCTCGGCAAGATCTCCGGCGAGGAGACGATCTTCACCGCCGGCGTCGGCCAGCACCAGATGTGGGCCGCGCAGTTCATCGGCTACGAGCACCCCAACACCTGGATCAACTCCGGTGGCCTCGGCACGATGGGCTACTCCGTCCCCGCCGCGATGGGCGCGAAGGTCGGCTGCCCGGACTCCACGGTGTGGTCGATCGACGGTGACGGCTGCTTCCAGATGACCAACCAGGAGCTGGCCACCTGCGCGATCGAGGGCATCCCGATCAAGGTCGCGATCATCAACAACGACAACCTCGGCATGGTGCGCCAGTGGCAGACGCTCTTCTACGGCGAGCGCTACTCCAACACCAACCTGCAGTCCCACGGCCAGCCCAAGCGCATCCCCGACTTCCCCAAGCTGGCCGAGGCCATGGGCTGCGTCGGCCTGGCCTGCGACTCCGCCGAGGACGTCGACGCCACCATCGAGAAGGCCATGGAGATCAACGACATGCCTGTCGTCGTCGACTTCCGGGTCAACAAGGACGCCATGGTGTGGCCGATGGTCGCCGCCGGCTCCTCCAACGACGAGATCCAGTACGCGCGCGACCTCGCGCCCGAGTTCGACGAGGACGACCTGTGATGAGCATCCAGCCCGTGAAGACCGGCGGCAAGCACACGCTGAGCGTCCTGGTCGAGAACAAGCCCGGCGTCCTGGCCCGCGTGGCCGCGCTCTTCTCGCGCCGCGGCTTCAACATCGAATCTCTCGCGGTGGGACCGACCGAGCACGACGAGGTCTCCCGCATGACGGTCGTGGTCAATCTCGAGAACACCCCCCTCGAGCAGGTCACCAAGCAGCTCAACAAGCTGGTCGAGGTGATCAAGATCGTCGAGCTCGAGCCTGAGTCGCGCGTCCAGCGCGCCCTCATGCTGGTCAAGATCACCGCCACCACGGAGACCCGCAGCCAGGTGCTCGACACCATCCAGCTCTTCCGGGCCAAGGTCGTCGACGTGTCCACCGACACCGTCATCGTCCAGCTGGCCGGCAACACCGGAAAGCTCAACGACTTCCTCCGGGTCATCGAGCCCTTCGGTATCCGTGAGCTCTCCCAGTCCGGCATGGTCGGCATGGGCCGCGGCTCCCGGTCGATCTCCGAGCGCAGCCTGCGATCCGTGGCTGTGCCCGCTCCGCCTTCCGCGGTCTGAACCCCATCAACAAACAACTGAAGGAGAAGCCCTCGTGGCTGAGATTTTCTACGACGACGACGCCGACCTCGCGCTGATCCAGGCGAAGAAGGTCGCCGTCATCGGCTACGGCAGCCAGGGCCACGCCCACGCGCTCAACCTGCGTGACTCCGGTGTGGACGTGCGCATCGGCCTGCAGCCCGGCTCGAAGTCGACCGCCAAGGCGGAGGAGGAGGGCCTCAAGGTCCTCACCCCGGCCGAAGCCGCCGCCGAGGCCGACGTGATCGTCATCCTCGCCCCCGACCAGCACCAGCGTGGTCTCTACAACGACGAGCTCGCGCCTCACGTGACCGCCGGCAAGACCCTCGTGTTCGGCCACGGCTTCAACGTGCGCTTCGGCTACATCAAGGCGCCCGAGGGCGTCGACGTGATCCTGGTCGCCCCGAAGGCCCCGGGCCACACCGTCCGTCGTGAGTACGTCGCCGGCCGGGGCATCCCGGACATCATCGCCGTCGAGCAGGACGCCTCCGGCTCCGCGTGGGACCTCGCGAAGTCGTACGCCAAGGGCATCGGTGGCACCCGCGCCGGTGTCATCAAGACGACCTTCACCGAGGAGACCGAGACCGACCTCTTCGGCGAGCAGGCCGTGCTCTGCGGCGGCGTGTCCCACCTGGTCCAGGCCGGGTTCGAGACGCTGACCGAGGCCGGCTACCAGCCCGAGATCGCCTACTTCGAGGTGCTTCACGAGCTCAAGCTCATCGTGGACCTGATGTGGGAGGGCGGCATCGCCAAGCAGCGCTGGTCGATCTCCGACACCGCTGAGTACGGCGACTACGTCTCCGGCCCGCGCGTCATCGCCCCCGCCGTCAAGGAGACGATGCAGCAGATCCTCGCCGAGATCCAGGACGGCTCCTTCGCCGCCCGCTTCATCGCCGACCAGGACAACGGCGCCGCCGAGTTCAAGAAGCTGCGCGAGGAGGAGGCCGGTCACCCGATCGAGGCCACCGGCAAGACCCTGCGCTCGCACTTCTCGTGGAGCCAGTCCGACGACGACTACACCGAGGGTTCAGCCGCCCGCTGACCCCCGGAGAAATCATGCCGAGTCGGCGCGTTCCAACGCGCCGACTCGGCATGATTTATGGTCAGTTTGCGCCGACTCGGCGGGTTACTTGACCTCGGAGCGGAGCACGAGGCGGAGGCCGACGAGCATCGGGACCACCAGCCAGATCACGCTGGCGACACCGAGCTGGGCCCACATCTTGTCGGTCATCTCGGAGTACAGGTTCATCGTCGCCCAGTTGAGGTCGAACCAGGTGGCGTGCTCGGCCCACCAGGTGTTGGTCGAGGCCAGAGCCGAGGAGACGCCGGGCAGGACGAGGGCGTAGACGAAGTACGCCACGATCGCGGCCGGTGAGCTGCGGAAGAGCGTGCCGAGCATGAAGCCCATGAACATGCCGATCTCGCTGGCCAGGGTCACCTGGGCGAGCTCGGTGAAGGAGATGTTCCACACCGGGTCGAGGTCCATGATGGCTGCCACGCCGAGGTAGCCGAGCGCCCCGACGGCCGCCGCGACCGCGATGGCGACGACGCCGACCACGGCGGTGACGAGCGCCTTCGCGGCGATGACACGTCCGCGGCCAGGCACCAGGGTGAAGGTGGTCAGGGCGCTGCGTGCGCTCCATTCGCTGGTGACCGCCAGCACCGCGATCATCGGCAGGACCACCGACATCGGCATGCCCCAGGCGCTGGCGAAGCCCTCGTAGTCGAGGTTGTCGGCGTCGACGAAGATGATCGTCACCGCGGTCGCGGCCAGCGAGAGCACGACCAGGCTGGCCATCAGCCAGAACCCCGAACGGGTGTCGAACATCTTGCGCAGCTCGATGCCGGCGATCCGGCCGAAGGGGATCGGAGCGGGCACGGCACGCTCGCGGCGGCGTACCGCCTCGGGGTTGCGTCCGGCCGGGGTGGCCGGCTCAGGGGCGAGGGTCGTGGTGCTCATGCTGCGTTCCTTTCCGGGGTCTCGAGGTGGTCGCGCTGGGTCTCGGCGGTCAGCTGGAGGAACATCTCCTCCAGGCCGGCGCCGTCGGCGGCGCGGAGCTCGCTCAGCACGAGGCCGGTGTCGAAGGCGACCTGGCCGACGGTGGTGAGGTCGGCGTCGCTGAGGACGGCCCCCTCGGTGGTGAGCTCGGCGGTGTGGCCGGCCCGCTGGAGCGCCCGGCCGAGTGAGGTGGGATCACTGGAACGGGCGTACGTCTCGCCGCTGCTGAGCAGCTCCTGCTTGGTGCCCTGCGCCACGATCCGGCCGTTGCCGATGACCACGATGTCGTCGGCGATCACCTCGATCTCGTGCAGCAGGTGCGAGGAGAGCAGCACGGTGCCGCCGTCGTCGGCGAAGCCACGCAGCAGGTCGCGCATCCAGCGGATGCCGGCCGGATCGAGGCCGTTGGCCGGCTCGTCGAGGATCAGCACCTCGGGGTCGCCGATCAGGGCCGTCGCGATCCCGAGCCGCTGCCGCATCCCGAGGGAGTAGTTGCGTACGCGACGCCCGGCCTCCTCCTCGGTCAGGCTGACCCGGTCGAGGGTCTCGGCGACGCTGGACTTCGCCAGCCCCATGGTGCGGGCGGCCAGGGTGAGGATCTCGCGGCCGGTGCGCCCGCCGTGCTGGGCCGAGGCGTCCAGCAGGACGCCGACCTCGCGACCGGGGTTGGGCAGCTGGGAGAAGTGCCGGCCGAGCAGGTGTGCACTGCCGGAGGACGGATCGGTGAGTCCGACCAGGATGCGCATGGTCGTGGACTTACCGGCGCCGTTGGGGCCGAGGAAGCCGGTCACCCGGCCGGGCTCGGCGGTGAAGGTCACGTTGTCGACGGCCGTGAACCTGCCGTACCTCTTGGAGAGGGCATCGATCTGGATCATGCTCCGAGCCTCGCCTGACACGGCCCCCGCGCGCGTCCGGCAGACCCCTGGCAGATCCCTGGTGGGTTCCTGGCGGTTCCCCTGATCTCCCCTGAGACCGTCTCGGGGTAGATCGGTCCGTTCCGGAATGTTTCCTACCGAACTAAACGTTGTCGAGGTATGCGTATTGATGTCTGGTCCGACGTTGTCTGCCCGTGGTGCTACATCGGCAAGCGCCACCTCGAGGAAGCCTTGGAGGGTTTCGAGCACAGCGACGACGTCGAGATCGTCTACCACTCCTTCGAGCTCGACCCCAGCGCACCGCAGGTGCCGGTGGAGACCACGGTCGAGGCTTTGGCGAAGAAGTTCGGGGCCTCGGTCGACCAGGCCCGCGAGCTGATGAAGCAGGCCAACGTGCCGGCCGCCGCGGCCGGCCTCGAGTTCCGTCACGAGGACACCCCGCACGCGCGCACCATCGACGCCCACCGGCTGCTCCACCTCGCCAAGGCCGAGGGCAAGCAGGCGGTGCTCAAGGAGGAGCTGCTCGCCGCGTACTTCACCCGCGGTGAGTCGATGGGCGACCACGCCGTCCTGAAGGCGGCCGCGGTGAACGTCGGTCTCGACGCCGCCCGCGTGGACGAGGTGCTCGCGGGCGAGAAGTTCGCCGGTGACGTACAGGCCGACATCGACCAGGCCCGCGCCTACGGCGCGACCGGGGTGCCGTTCTACGTCGTCGAGGGGAAGTACGGCGTCTCCGGCGCTCAGCCGACCGACCTGTTCGGCCAGCTCCTGGAGAAGGTCCACGCCGAGACGAAGCCGGCCCTCACGATCGTCGGTGACGGCGACGCCTGCGGCCCCGACGGCTGCGCGATCTGACCCAGGGCAAAGTTCTCGCTCCCGGTCTACAAGGTGAGGCTTGCCTAAGGTTACGCTGCGGGAATGCTGCCAACGTTCGTCATCGGGCTGCGCGAGGGCCTCGAGGCGGCGTTGATCGTATCGATCATCGCCACCTTCCTCCGCCGTAACGGTGCCCCTCTGCGTGGTCTGTGGATCGGTGTCGGCGCCGGCATCGGGTTGAGCATCGCCGTCGGCGTCGCGCTGAGGCTCCTCGAGCAGGCGTTGCCGCAGCGGCAGCAGGAGATGCTCGAGTGCGTGATCGGCGTGATCGCCATCGTCTTCGTGACCGGGATGATCCGCTGGATGCACACCCACGCCCGCACGCTGAAGGGTGACCTCGAGCAGGCGGCCGCGGCGGCGCTGGGCGCGGGCACGCTGACCGCGATGGCGCTGATGGGCTTCCTGGCCGTGCTGCGCGAGGGCTTCGAGACCTCGGTCTTCTTGCTCGCGACGATCCAGAACGCGACCAGCGCACCGGCCGCCATCATCGGCGCCCTGCTCGGGCTGGCCATCGCCATCGGGCTCGGCTGGGGCATCTACGCCGGCGGCCTGCGGCTCAACCTGAAGGTGTTCTTCCAGGTCACCGGCGTGTTCCTGGTCTTCGTGGCGGCAGGTCTGGTGATGTTCGCGCTGCGCACCGGACACGAGGCCGGCTGGGTCACCGTCGGCCAGGGCTCCACCGTCGACCTGTCCTGGCTGATCCCCAACGGCTCGGTGCGCTCGGCGCTGATCACCGGAATCCTCGGCATCCCCGCCGACCCGCGGGTGATCGAGGTGCTCGGCTGGTTCGCCTACCTGGTGCCGATGCTCGCGATGCTTCTCCTGCCCGCACACCTGCGGCCAGGCACGGCGCTCGCCCGACGGCTGCGGATCGGCGGTGCGGTCGCCGCCATCGTCGCTGCGGCCGCCCTCTTCCTCCTCGTGCCGCTGCCGAGTGTCGAGGTGCCTCGCGAGGCCCCGCTGGCGGACGGACGTACGGCCGTGCTGGCCGTCAACGGCGACCGGGCGACCCTGACCGCGGACAGCGAGAAGATCGAGCTCGGCGATCCCGGTGACCACACCGGCGCCGCCGACACCGCCTGGCACGCGGAGGGCTCCGGGGAGCTGCCGGCCACGCTCACCGCCCAGGATCTGCTGACCTACACCGGCGACCGGATCCCGGTCGGGCTCAATCTCAACACCGCCCCGGGCCCCTATGAGGCCCGCTGGGCCGACACCACCCGCCACACGGTGCTCACCCGCGACGACGGTCTGGTCGACGTACGCACCTCCGGCAAGCTCGTGCTGACCATCGAGTCCGGCGGACTGACCTCACCGCGCACCTTCACCGTCGACGGGGCCGTGCTGCAGGTCGAGGAGACCTACGCGACGGACCTGATCGCGACGATCGCCGAGGCGGACCGGGCCGCCCACGACCGGCTCCTGTGGAAGCACTGGCTGCCGGTCGCCCTCCTCGTCCTCGCCGGGGTGCTGCTGTGGCAGTCCCGGCGCAGGCCCGGCCGCGACACCGCGCCGCGCGCCGTCAACGACACCGGCCGCGCAGGGCGCCCGGAGTCTTCAGTGAAAGGTTCAACCCATGTCGCGTAAGGCGATCTCCGTTGCAGCACTCACCGCTCTGTGTCTCACTGGTCTGGCTGCCTGCGGCAGCGAGAGCGACGACTCGGCGGCCCCGAAGAAGAAGGGCGCCAGCCAGGTCGCGGTGAAGCTGGTCAGCGGCTCCGACGGCGACGTCTGCGAGCTCGACACCGACACCGCCGCCGCGGGTCCGGTGACCTTCACGGTCGCCAACGAGTCGGCCGCCGGCGTCACCGAGGTCGAGCTGATGGACGGCCAGAAGATCCTCGGCGAGAAGGAGAACCTCGCCCCGGGTCTGCCCGAGGTGACCTTCACCCTGACTCTCGGTGGCGGCGACTACGAGGTCTACTGCCCGGGTGCCGCCGAGGAGCGGATCCCCTTCACGGTGACGGGCGAGGCCGCCGCGGCCCCGACCGGCGGCACCGCCGAGCTGCTCGCCGCGGGCGCGAAGGACTACACCGGCTACGTCAACACCCAGCTCGACGCGATGGTCACCGGTGTCGAGAACCTCCGCAAGGCCGTCGACTCCGGCGACGTCGCCGCGGCCCAGCAGGCCTACGCCGACGCGCGCCCGTTCTACGAGAAGATCGAGTCCGACGTCGAGGGTTTCGTGATGGAGGGCTTCGACCCGACCGACAACAAGGGCAACCTCGACTACCTGATCGACATGCGCGCCTCCAACCTCGACGAGGCCGTCGGCTGGAGCGGCTTCCACGCCGTCGAGCGCGACCTGTTCGAGGCGAAGAAGATCACCGACCAGACCAAGAAGTACGCCGCCGACCTGGTCACCAACGCCACCTTGCTCGCCGAGATCGGCAAGAGCCTGGAGTTCAAGCCCGAGGACCTCGCCAACGGCGCCGCCGCGCTGCTCGAGGAGGTCCAGTCGGGCAAGATCACCGGCGAGGAGGAGGCCTACAGCCACATCGACCTGGTCGACTTCGCCAACAACGTCGAGGGTGCCCAGCAGGCCTACGCCGCACTCCGTCCCGGCCTGGAGAAGATCGACGCCGAGCTGGTCACGACCATCGACGCGCGGTTCACCGCCGTCATCGACGACCTCGAGGGCTACAAGGACCCGGAGGCGCTGGGTGGCTACCAGCCCTACACCGCCGAGCTGAAGGCCTCCGACGGCAAGAAGCTCTCGGCCACCGTGCAGTCGCTGCAGGACGTGCTCGGCCGGCTGGCGGAGAAGGCTGCGACCGCCTGATGGCCACCGAAGGCAAGGGCTTCACCCGGCGCCGGCTCCTCGCCGGCGCCGGGGGAGGCGCCGCGGCCGGGGCCGCGGTCGGGTTCCTCGGCGGCCGCGCCGTCTCGCCCGCCGAAGCGTCGGCCGCGGACGGGCTCGACCTCTCCAAGGCGTACGACTTCTACACCGGCGACCACCAGGTCGGCATCGCCACGCCGCCCCAACGGCACCTGGTCTTCATGTCCCTCGACGTCGTCGAGGGCACCACGGCCGAGCAGCTGAAGGTCCTCTTCGCGCGCTGGTCGGCGGCGATGGCCACGATGATGAAGGGCAACCCGGTCGGGTCCGTGGAGCCGTCGCGGAGCAACGGCGTGCCGCAGGACACGGGGGAGGCGTACGACCTCTCGCCGGCCTCGCTCACCGTCACCCTCGGTCTGGGGCCCGGGCTCTTCGATGACCGCTTCGGGCTCGCCGGACGGGGACCGAAGCTGCTGGCCGAGATCCCGCGGCTGCCCGCCGACGAGCTCAAGCCGGAGCTGTGCGGCGGCGACCTGGCTCTGCAGGCCTGCGCCGACGACCCGCAGGTGGCCTACCACGCCATCCGTGACCTGATCCGGATCGGACGCGGTCTTGTCACCACCCGCTGGACGGTGCTCGGCTTCGGCCGTGCCTCGGCCGGCAAGGGTCAGAAGACCCCGCGCAACCTGATGGGTCTCAAGGACGGCACTCGCAACATCACGACCGACGAGGACCTCGACGAGTTCGTCTGGGTCGCGGACGAGGACGAGCCGGCGTGGATGCGGGGCGGCAGCTATCTGGTCACCCGCAAGATCAACATGGACATCGAGGTCTGGGACGGCACCACCATCGACACCCAGCACGTCACCATCGGCCGCGACAAGGCCGAGGGTGCTCCGCTGACCGGGAAGAAGGAGTTCGACACCCCGGACTTCAAGGCCGTACGCGACGGCGAGCCCGTCATCGACCCGACCTCCCACGTCGCCCTGGCCGCCTCGGAGAACAACGGGGGAACCAAGATCCTGCGCCGCGGCTACAACTTCACCGACGGGCTCAACCCGCTCGGCCAGCTCGACGCCGGGCTCTTCTTCATCGCCTTCATGAAGGACCCCGCGACCTTCGTCGACCTGCAGCGCAAGCTCGGACGGGTCGACCTGCTCAACGAGTACATCGCCCACGTCGGGTCGGCGATCTTCGCCGTCCCGCGCGCGCCGAAGTCGGGCCACTTCCTGGCTCAGGAGCTCTTCGGGTAGGTCGGCGGGCCGGATGCTCACCGAGGTAACTCGGTCCGGGTGCGCTCTCCTCGCGGAACTCCACGAAGGAAGCGCATGCTCACCGAGGTAACTCGGTGAGCATCCCGGGCGGCCTCAGCGCTTGGTGGCGAGCAGGACGCTGGTGTCGGCGGCGACCATGACCTCGACGGTGGTGAAGCGCTCGTCGGTGAGCCAGGACTCGCGCAGGCTGTCGACACGGCCGTAGACGATCGGCGGCCACAGGTCGGTCGGGATGAGGTCGTCGATGACGACGATGCCGCCCTCCTCGACGAGGTCGGAGAGCTGGTCGGGGGAGACCCCGCCGGGGGTCTCGGCGTCGAGGAAGAGCAGCGCGAACGGGCCGCGGTCGCGCAGGATGCCCCAGTCGGCGGCGATGACCTCGACCTGCGCGTCGTCGGCGAAGATCTCGGCGGCCTCCTTGGCGAGGTGCTCGTCGAGCTCGGCGGAGACGATCTGGGCGGCCTTGCCGCGTACGCCGCTTCGCAGCCACGCCGTGCCGACACCGCACCCGGTGCCGAACTCCGCCATCGTGCCGCTCCGGGTGGCCGCCAGAGTCGCCAGCAGCCGCCCGGTCTCGTTGCGGCAGAACGACACGTAGCCCGCCCGACGGGAGACGTCGAAGGCACGGGTCACGATGTCCGGAAGCTCTGGAGGTGCGCTCACGGGACCAGTCTTCCCGATGTTCGGGCGACTTACCCGCATGTGTGTCTCGGATGTCGGACCTTTGGTCCAGATTCGATGACGGAAGAGACATCTCGGGTTACCGTCAGTTCACCATGCGGAGCATTTTTCTCGTACTCGAGTGCCGCGACGGGGCCCAGCGGTAACGACCGCAGGAGAAGCCACCTCGTCGCGGTGGCTTCCGTCTTCTAAAGACCCCGGCTTCTCTCCCACACCCTCTGATGACCCGAAGTGTGAAGGAAGAAGCCATGTACGCGATGTACCCCGAGAGCCCCGCCGACTACAACGAGCGAGGCCGCGAGTGGGGCCCGGCGAGCCACGACCCCGACAACCCGCACAGCGTCGAGAACACCATCGCCGCGGTCCAGCAGGCGCTCGACCTGCGGGACAACGGCGGCCAGCTGCCCGACGACAACTAGTCTCGCCGTATGTCTACGACCAACCTCGCAGTGATCCCCGGCGACGGCATCGGACCGGAGGTGACTGCCGAGGCTCTCAAGGTGCTCGAGGTCGCCTCGCCGGTGAAGTTCGAGCAGACCCGCTACGACCTCGGCGCCGAGCGCTATCTCGCCACCGGCGAGGTGCTTCCGTCCTCCGTGCTCGCTGAGATCAAGGAGCAGGACGCCATCCTGCTCGGCGCGGTCGGCGGCAAGCCCAACGACCCGAACCTGCCTCCGGGCATCCTGGAGCGCGGCCTGCTGCTCAAGCTCCGCTTCGAGCTCGACCACTACGTCAACCTGCGCCCGTCGCGGCTGTTCCCGGGGGCGACCTCCCCGCTGTCGCCGGCCGTGCTCGACCAGGGCGAGATCGACTTCGTCGTGGTGCGCGAGGGCACCGAGGGCCTCTACACCGGCAACGGTGGCGCGATGCGGGTCGGAACCCCGCACGAGGTCGCCACCGAGACCTCGGTCAACACCGCCTACGGCGTGGAGCGGGTCGTACGCGACGCCTTCGCTCGCGCCCAGGCGCGTCCGCGCAAGAAGCTGACGCTGGTCCACAAGACCAACGTGCTCGTCAACGCCGGCTCGCTGTGGTGGCGGGTCACCCAGCAGGTCGCCGAGGAGTTCCCCGACGTCACCGTGGACTACCTCCACATCGACGCGGTGATGATCTTCCTCGCCACCGACCCGGCCCGCTTCGACGTGATCGTCACCGACAACATCTTCGGCGACATCATCACCGACCTCGCCGCTGCCATCACCGGCGGCATCGGCCTGGCGGCCTCCGGCAACATCAACTCCTCCCGGGAGTTCCCCTCGATGTTCGAGCCCGTCCACGGCTCCGCCCCCGACATCGCCGGCCAGCAGAAGGCGGACCCCACCGCGGCCATCCTGTCCGGGGCCCTTCTGCTCGAGCACCTCGGCCACCCCGAGGCTGCCGCCGTCATCGACGCCGCCGTGCTCGCCGACCTCTCCGAGCGCGGTTCGGAGCCACGTACGACCTCCGAGGTCGGCGACGCGATCGCCGCCCGCGTAACCAGCTAGACGCTCCCCTCGACGGGCCGGGCGCAGATTCTCCTGCGCCCGGCCCTTCGTCTGCCCCCATCACTTACGTTTCCCACGTAGAACAGGACTAATCTCATGGTCATGGAGATCAGCACCACATTGTCGACCCAACCGGCCACCGACAAGCAGCTCGCGGAGGTCCTGGCGAACCCAGGCTTCGGCAACCATTTCACCGATCACATGCTCACCGTCGAGTGGACTCCCGAACAGGGTTGGCACAACGGTCGCATCGAGGCGTACGCACCGCTCAGCCTGGACCCGTCGGCAGCCGTGCTGCACTACGCCCAGGAGATCTTCGAGGGGATGAAGGCCTACCGGCACGCCGACGGCTCGATCTGGTCGTTCCGGCCCGAGGCCAACGCCGCCCGGATGGCCCGCTCGAGCGAGCGGCTCGCCCTGCCCGTCCTCGACATCGAGGACTTCGTGCAGACCGTCTTCGACCTGGTCAAGGTCGATGCGCGCTGGGTGCCCGAGGCCTCCGAGACCGACGAGAAGAGCCTCTACCTGCGGCCCTTCATGTTCGCCTCGGAGTCGTTCCTCGGCGTTCGCCCGGCCCAGCACGTGACGTACATGGTCATCGCCTCGCCCGCCGGCTCCTACTTCAAGGGCGGCGTGAAGCCGGTGCGGATCTGGCTCACCGAGGACTACACCCGCGCCGGCCGCGGCGGCATGGGCGCGGCCAAGACCGGCGGCAACTACGCCTCCTCCCTGGTCGCCCAGGCCGAGGCGTCGGCCAACGGCTGCGACCAGGTGGTGTTCCTGGACGCGCAGGAGGGCAAGTACGTCGAGGAGCTCGGCGGCATGAACCTCTACTTCGTCCACGCCGACGGCCGGATCGTCACCCCCGAGACCGGCACCATCCTCGAGGGCATCACCCGCGCGTCCATCATCGAGCTCGCGGGCAAGCTCGGCTACACCGTCGAGGAGCGCAGGTTCGCGATCGACGAGTGGAAGGCCGGGGTCGAGTCCGGGGAGATCACCGAGGTCTTCGCCTGCGGCACCGCCGCCGTCGTCACCCCTGTCGGCGAGCTCGTCTACAACGGCGGCTCCATCGCCTCCGCCGGTGACGGCGAGGTCTGGAAGACCATCCGCAAGCAGCTCGTCGACATCCAGTTCGGTCGCGCCGAGGACACGTTCGGCTGGATGCGCAAGATCGTCTGACGCCCTGGCCGAGGCGTCGCTCCCGTCGGCCGAAGCGTCAGGTACGCAGGCCGAAGCGTCACTCCGGTCGGCCGAGGTGGCACGGTGGTGCCACCTCGGCCGACGTAGGTGACGCCTCGGCGGGGTGTCGGCTGCGGCCGATAAGGTTTGTCACGTGACGACAGCCCCTCGCCGGCTCCCGGTGAACCAACGGGACACCGTTGGTGACTACGACCTGCTCTCCCTGCTGGGTCAGGGCGGGATGGGACGGGTCCACCTGGCCAGCCACCGTACGAGCGGCGAGCGGGTGGCGCTGAAGGTGCTGCGCACCCAGTTCGTGGGCGATGAGGAGGGCCGCCATCGGCTCGCGCGCGAGGTCTCCTCGCTGCAGCGGGTGCGGAGCAGGTGGGTGGCCGGCGTGGTCGGCGCCGACCCGTGGGGCGAGGTGCCGTGGCTGGCGACCCGTTACGTACCGGGGCCGACGCTGCACGACAAGATCGTCAACGATGGCGTGCTCTCGCGCGAGGAGGTCGAGCAGCTGGCCAGCGACCTGGCCGAGGGCATCGCCGACTGCCATGCCGTCGGCGTCCTCCACCGCGACATCAAGCCGGCCAACATCATCGTCGAGGGGCGCACCCCGATCCTGATCGACTTCGGGCTGGCCCGCGTCGCCGACGACCCGAAGATCACCGTGACCGGCCTGCTGATCGGCACGCCCGGCTACCTTCCGCCCGAGATCGCCGTCGGCGACCCGGCCACCCCGGCCTCGGACGTGCACTCGTGGGCCTCCGTGGTGGCGTACGCGGCGACCGGCCGCCCACCCTTCGGTGAGGGCAACGCGATGAAGCTGATGGACCGCGCCCGGCGCGGTGAGCACGACCTCGAGGGAGTGCCGCAGCCGCTGCGCGGGCTGCTCGCCCAGGCGCTCTCTCCCGACCCCGCCGACCGCCCGACGCTGGACGAGGTGCGCGAGTGGCTGCGTACGCCGCGCCGGCCGTTCGTGCACCGGCCGGTCGAGCAGCTCTCGCTGAGCGACCGGGCCGAGCGGGAGAAGGCCACCACCCCGGCCGCGCCGTTCCCGCCGGTCGCGAAGGTCGCCCCGCCACCCAACAAGAGCCTGGAGAAGCTGCGTCGCGGGGCCCTCTGGCTCGGTCTGCTCGCCTTCGCGGTCGGCGTGATCGCCGCGTTCCCGAGCATCGGGTTCTGGACCGTGCTCGGCGCGGCCTGGCTGATCCGCGCCGGCACGCTCGCCGCCGGTGACCTGCGCCGCTGGCGATGGTATCGCGGCCGCAAGTGGCACGACGCGCCCCGGCTCCTGATCGGCGCCCCGTGGCGGCTGGTCCGTTCGCTCCCGAAGACGTTCGTCGTCGGGGTGTGGGGCTTCGGGTTCGTGGTGGCGGCGGTGCTGATCGGCTTCGCCCTGCAGCTCTCCCTGGAGGTGGCGCTGGGACTCGCCGGCCTGGCGTTCGTCGTCGCGCTGTGGACCGGCTCGGGGCGCGACCGGCTGCGAGACCCGGTGACCAGGGCGGTCCACCGGATCTCGGTGCGATGGGTGCCGTGGATCCTCGGGTTCGCGGTGGTCCTCACCCTGGCGCTCTTCCCGATCCAGAACCTCTCCGAGGAGGGCTCGCAGTTCTCCGGCGGCGACGAGCCGTGGTGGGTCGAGCTCCTCGGCTGGTGAGACGCCCGTCCCACGGAGGAAGATTTCGTGGCAGTATCAGGGCCATGACGATCAACGTCATCATCATTCGCTAGCGCGTCGAGCAACCGCCCGACGCGCCACCCTCTCGTTCCCGAGAGGGTTTTTTGTTGCCCAGCCGCAGGACGACCCGAGGACAGAAGAGCCATGGAATTCCACGTCTACGACACCACCCTGCGCGACGGTGCGCAGCAGGAGGGCCTCAACCTCAGCGTCGCCGACAAGCTCGCGATCGCCCGGCACCTCGACGGCCTGGGCGTCGGGTTCATCGAGGGCGGCTGGCCCGGTGCGAACCCGAAGGACACCGAGTTCTTCAAGCGGGCCGTCTCCGAGCTCGACCTCAAGCACGCGCGGCTGGCGGCGTTCGGGTCGACCCGCCGGGCCGGGGTGCGGGCGGCCGACGACCCCCAGGTCGCCGCGCTCCGCGACTCCGGCGCTTCGGTCGTCACCCTCGTGGCCAAGTCCCACGACCGCCACGTCGAGCTCGCGCTGCGGACCACGCTCGAGGAGAACCTCGCGATGATCCGCGACACGGTCTCCCACCTGCGCGAGGAGGGCCAGCAGGTCTTCCTCGACGCCGAGCACTTCTTCGACGGCTACCGGGCCAACCGCGACTACGCGCTGGAGGTTCTGAGGACGGCCTACGAGGCGGGCGCCGACGTGGTCGCGCTGTGCGACACCAACGGCGGAATGCTGCCGGGCTGGGTGGCCGACGTCGTCCACGACGTCCGCACCGCCACCCAGGGGGCGGTCGGGATCCACTGCCACAACGACACCGGGTGTGCGGTCGCCAACTCGCTGGCCGCCGTGGACGCCGGCGCGATGCACGTCCAGGGCTGCATCAACGGCTACGGGGAGCGTACGGGCAATGCCGACCTCGTATCCGTGGTCGCCAACCTGCAGCTGAAGCTGGGCCGCGAGGTGCTGCCGACGGGGCTGCTGGGTGAGGCGACCCGCGTCGCCCACGCGGTCGCCGAGGTGACCAACGTGCCGCCCGCGGGCCGGCAGCCGTACGTCGGTGCCTCCGCGTTCACCCACAAGGCCGGGCTGCATGCCTCCGCGATCAAGGTGGACCCCAACCTCTACCAGCACATGGACCCGGCCGGCGTCGGCAACGACATGCGGCTGCTGGTCTCGGACATGGCCGGTCGGGCCTCGATCGAGCTGAAGGGACGCGAGCTCGGCTACGACCTCTCCGACGACCGCGACCTGGTGACCCGGGTGACCGAGCGGGTCAAGGAGGCCGAGCAGCGTGGCTACACCTTCGAAGCGGCTGACGCCTCCTTCGAGCTGCTCCTGATCGAGGAGGTCGAAGGCTCTCGTCCGTCCTTCTTCGACGTCGAGTCCTGGCGGGTGATCTCCGAGGCTCGCGGCGGCGGCCAGGAGACGGCGTCGACCACCGAGGCGATCGTGAAGATCCACGCCGACGGCGTACGTCACGTCGAGACCGGCGAGGGCAACGGCCCGGTCAACGCGCTCGACCAGGCATTGCGGGCCGCGATCACGCGTGCCTTTCCGGTGGTCGCCGACTTCGACCTGATCGACTTCAAGGTGCGGCTCTTCGACCAGGGACACGGCACCGACGCGAGGACCCGGGTGCTGATCGAGACCTCCGACGGCTCGACGTCGTGGACGACGGTCGGGGTCGGGTCGAACGTGATCGAGGCGTCGTGGGAGGCCCTCGTCGACGGGCTGACCTTCGGGCTGCGCCGGCATGTGGGCGAGACCACACCCCCGGAGGCGGCTTTCACGGAATGAACCTCCCGGACGCGGGCGTTGAACACTTCAACATTGAACTACCCGCGTCCTACGAGGAGAACCCGTGACCGACACCCGTATCGCCGTACTCGTTGGCAGCCTGCGCGCCGACTCCATCAACCGCAAGCTCGCCGAGAAGCTGGTCGCCGAGGCGCCTGATGGTGTCGTCCTGGAGATCGTCGACGGGCTGGCGGACGTGCCGTTCTTCAACGAGGACCTCGAGGCCGACCCGGGCGAGGCCGTGAGCCAGCTCCGCAAGGTGATCGACGAGGCCGACCGCGTCCTCATCGTGACGCCTGAGTACAACGGCACGATGCCCGCCGTCATCAACAACGCGATCGACTGGCTCTCGCGCCCCTACGCAGCCGGCGTGCTCAAGGGCAAGATCCTCTCCGTCGTCGGCGTCGCCCCGACCCCCTACGGTGCCAAGTGGTCCCACGCCGACGCCGCCCGCTCGGCCGGCATCGGTGGCGCGATCGTCGTCGAGGACGCCATCGTCTCCCAGCCGGTCCACGAGATCGACGTCTTCACCGACGCCGACGCCCAGGCCCGCTTCACCGAGGCCGTCGCCAAGCTCGCGGGCTTCCAGCCTGCTGCTGTCTGATCCCCATCCAGGCGGCACCACGATGGTCAGGTCTCTGCGGGGGGAGACCTGACCATCGTCATTTATCGCGTGCGTGACGGGCGATTCGGCCGTACGTTGCGGCCATGAGTGGACCCGTGAAGCAGCTCCGTCTGGTGGTCGAGGCCAAGGACTACGAGGAGGCGGTGGCGTTCTACCGCGACACCCTCGGCCTGCCGGAGGAGGCCGCGTTCTCAGGCCCCGGTGAGGCGCACGTGACGATCCTGGACGCCGGCCGGGCCACGCTCGAGCTCGCCAACTCCGCCCAGCACGCCTACATCGACGAGGTCGAGGTCGGGCGTCCGGCGGCCGGCCACGTACGGGTGGCGTTCGAGGTCGAGGACTCCGCCGCCGTCGCCTCCGGGCTCGTCGATGGCGGTGCCACCCTTGTTGCGCCGCCCACCCGCACCCCGTGGGAGTCGCTCAACGCCCGTCTCGACGGGCCGGCGGGTCTGCATCTGAGTGTCTTCCAGGAGCTCGTCGAGCCCGCGCTGGCACCGGACTACCCGGTCACCACCGAGCGGTTGGCGCTGCGCCCGATCGACGTCGAGCGCGACCTCGAGGACCTGCACGCCTACCTCTCGCTCGAGGAGGTGTGCCGCTACATCCCGCCGGTGCCGCGTGACCGCGAACAGCTGCGGAAGGCGTACGCACCCGAGAGGCGTCTCTCCGTCCTGCGTCAGGAGGGTGAGGTGCTCTGCCTCGCCGTCGAGCACGAGGGCCGGCTGATCGGCGACGTGGTCCTTTTCTGGCACAGCAAGGAGCAGCGGTCGGGGGAGATCGGCTATGCCTTCAACCCTCAGTTCAGCGGCCGCGGCTTCGCCACCGAGACCGCACGGGCGCTGCTGGGCCTGGCGTTCGACGGGCTCGGCCTGCACCGGGTGACCGCCCGGGTCGACGAGCGCAACGAGGCCTCGGCCCGGGTGATCGAGCGGCTCGGGATGCGCAAGGAGGCGGTCGAGCGTGAGGCCGAGTGGTTCAAGGGTGAGTGGACGACATTGGTGCACTACGCGATGCTCGAGGACGAGTGGCGCTCGGGCCACTAGTCTGCAGGTGTGGCCGAGCTTCATGATCTGACCGCCCTGGAACAGGGAGAGCTGCTGCATCGATGCGAGATCTCCCCGGGAGAGATCGCCGAGCACTATCTCGACCGGATCGCCCGGCTCGACGATGTCGGTGCCTTCGTCACGGTGGCCGAGTCGCGGATCTCCACATGTGCTCGGGAGCTCGCGGTGAAACCGGTCGGCGCCTCGCCGCTGTGGGGCGTACCCACCGCCATCAAGGACCTCAACCTCACCCGCGGGGTGCGTACGACCTTCGGGTCGGCGGTCTTCGCCGACTTCGTCCCCGACGTCTCCGACAACGTGACGCTCTCGATCGAGGCGGCCGGGATGATCTCCCTCGGGAAGACCAACACCCCCGAGTTCGGCTCGCCCTGCTACACCGAGCCCGATGTGGCGCCGCCCGCCGTCACCCCTTGGGACCGTACGCGGATCGCCGGCGGCTCCTCCGGGGGTGCTGCCGCGGCGGTCGCCGCCGGGCTCGTTCCGGTCGCCCAGGGCTCCGACGGCGGCGGCTCGATCCGGATCCCGGCCTCGTGCTGCGGGCTGGTCGGCCTCAAGCCGACCCGTGGGCGGATCTCCCCGTCGCCGATGTACGGCGACGCGGCCGGACTCGCCACCGCCGGTCCGATCGCCCGGTCGGTACGCGACGCCGCGGCCTTCCTCGACGTGCTCGCGGGGCGGCGTACGGGCGATCCCTTCTGGGCACCCGAGGAACCCCTGCCGTTCCTCGACGCGTGCGAGCGGCCGCCGGGGCGGCTGCGCATCGCCCGGTTCATCGAGCCGCTGATCGCGCCGACCTCGGTCGACCCGGAGTGCGTCGCCGCCTGGGAGAACGCCTCTGTGCTGCTGGAGTCGCTGGGCCACGAGATCATCGACATCCCGCGGCCGCTGCCGGTCGAGGCGGTCGCGGTCTTCGAGACGGTCTGGGCCGTCGGCACCGCGATGTCGGTCGTCAACCTGACCCCCGAGCAGCGCTCGCAGATCCGGCCGCTGACCCGCTGGCTCACCGAGCAGGGGGAGGCGGTCAGCGGTCCGGCCTTCGGGCTGGCGATCGCCGAGCTGCGTCGCTTCGCCGCCGGTGCGCTGGAGGCACTGGCGCCCTACGACGCTGTGCTCACCCCGACCCTCGCCACCCCGCCCCCGAAGGTCGGCGAGATCCGCGACGACGCCGACCCCGCGCGCGACTTCCAGGCCCAGAAGGAGTTCACCCCCTGGACCTCCGCCTGGAACGTCACCGGCATGCCCGCCATCTCCCTGCCCCTCCACTGGACCCCGTCCGGCCTCCCGGTCGGCGTCATGCTCGCCGCCCGCCCCGCCGAGGAACCCCTCCTGCTCTCCCTCGCGGCCCAGATCGAGGATGCCGCCCTCTGGGACCACCGCCTCCCGCCCGGCTGGTAACCCGCCCACGCCGAGACGTCAGTCAGGTCGGCCGACACGTCAGTCAGGTCGGCCGACACGTCAGTTGCGTCGGGCGAGATGGCACATGGTGCCGTCTCGACCGACGTACGTGACGCCTCGGCCGACCGCAGCGACGCGTCGGCCGACCGGGGTGACGCGTCGGCCGACCGGGGTGACGCGTCGGCCGACCGGGGTGACGCGTCGGCCGACGGGGGTGACGCTTCGGCTGGGGTCAGTCGCCGAGGCCGCGGGCTTTGAGGGCGTCGCCGGTCTCGTGAGCGCGGGCGACGACTCGGATGACGAAGGGGGTGAGGTACGCCCTGGGGGAGCGGCCGAGGCCGCGGGCTCGGGCGGCGTCGCGGGTCTCCACGCCCAGGGCGAGGGTGCCGGGAAGGGCCTGGATGGCCATCGCGATCGTGAGCGCGACCCGCTCGGGGTCGAGCCCGACGCGGCGCAGCGGACGGATCCAGCGGACGACGGCGTCGAGCGTCTCGGTGGTCGGTGTGGTCACGGTCAGGGTGAGCGCCAGCAGTGCGAGCGAGACGAGGTCGAGGAGGGACTCCAGCGCTCGGTCGAAGGTGAACAGCCACCACTGCAGCAGCGCGACGAGCACGGCGATGACCAGCACGGCGCGCAGCGCCCGCGCGGTCGCGGCCAGGTCGAGGCGGCCGATGAGCGCGAACACGACGGCCACCATCAAGAAGCCGACCGCGATGAGCGGGCCGCGCAGCGCCACGATGGCCACGCTGAGCGCGGCCAGCCCGAGCAGCTTGGCGCCCACCGGTAGCCGGTGGAGCACGGTGTCGCCCGGGCGGTAGAGCCCGACGGTCATGCTCACCCCTGGCTCACCGCCCCCACGTAGTGCGCAACCGCGGCGTCGGCATCGCCGTCGTAGCAGACCCGGCCGTCCTCGACGACGAGGACGCGGTCGCAGCGGCGTACGAGGTCGAGATCGTGGGTGACGAGGACCAGCTGCTGCGGCAGCGAGAAGAGCAGGTCGCCGACCATGCGGGTGTTGCGCAGGTCGAGCAGGGTGGTCGGCTCGTCGGTGACGAGCACGTCGGGTTCGGTGGCGAGCACACCGGCCAGGGCGAGCAGCTGACGTTGGCCGCCGGAGAGCGCGTGGACGCTGACCTCGGCGCGCTCGGAGAGCCCGAAGCGGGCCAGCGTGTCGAGGGCGACCTGCTTGCGGCGTACGCGGTCCTTCACGGTCCTGCGCAGCGACAGCTCGACGTCCTCGACGCAGGTCGGCATCACCAGCTGGGCGGCGGGATCGGTGAACGTGAACCCGACACGACGGCGTACGGCGGCGCCCTTGCGCGCCACGTCGAGGCCACCGACGGAGACGCTCCCGGCGCTGGGTGCGACCAGGCCGTTGATCATCCGGGCAAGGGTCGACTTGCCGGAGCCGTTGCTCCCGACGATCCCGATACGCTGCTCGGTCAGGGTCAGCGTGGTGGGCTGCAGGATGGTGCGCTCGCCACCGAGGTCCGGGGACTCGACCCGGACCTCGGCGGCCTCGAAGCGGATCTCAGGCACGTCGGGCGAGCAGCTTCGGGAAGGCGCGGTGGACCTGGGAGGCGACGACCGCGGCGACAGCGGCCTTGATGAGGTCACCGAGCCAATAGGGGGCGTCGAAAGCCGCCGCCTGGGGCAGGCTGACGTGGAGCACGATGGCCATCCCGATGATGCCGCCGACGTGGTTGATGACGACGCCGACGACACAGGCGGCGAAGACGAGGAGGGGGTTGGTGCGACGGGACCGCAGGACGTACTTCACCAGCAGGCCGACGACGAGCACCATGACCGGGAAGGACCACAGATAGCCACCGGTCACCCCGACGAAGACGCCGGGACCGGCGGAGTGGCCGGCGAAGACGGGGAGGCCGGCGACGCCGAGGAGCAGGTAGAGCACCACGGCGGCGGTGCCGCGCAGCGGGCCCAGCAGGGCGCCGGTCAGCAGGAGCGCGAAGCCCTGCAGCGTCAGCGGTACGCCGGCGCCGCCCATCGGGATGGCGGCGAGGTAGGAGCAGACCGCGATCAGGGCGGCGAACGCGGCGATCAGTGCGAGGTCGGTGGTGTCGAGCCGCGACGACTTGGTCGCCGGGGTCGCCGGGGTCGCCGGGGTCGCCGGGGTCTCGTCGGTGCTCGTGGGGGACTCGGTCATACTCGCTCCTGCGTACTCAGACCTGAACCTTGGTCAGGTGAACGGTGTTCAGGTTAAGGTCGACGTACGTCTTCGTCCACTTCGTCCCACCACCCGGCCCCTGGGAGCAACATGCGATACCGCCGTGAGGACGTCGTCGCCCGCGCGCTGCAGGTCCTCGACGACTACGGTCTCGCCGACCTGACCATGCGTCGCCTCGGCACCGAGCTCGGCGTACGTCCCAGCGCGCTCTACCACCACTTCGCGAACAAGCAGTCCCTGCTGGCCGCGGTGGCCGACGAGATCCTGCTCCGCGGCCGGCACGAGCCGTCGGGAGCCTGGGACGTACGCGTCACCGGCATCTGCACCGACCTGCGCGACTCTCTGCTCGCCTACCGCGACGGCGCCGAGGTCGTCGCCACGGTCTGGGCCTTCGGGCTGGGCGCGACCCAGCCCCACGACGACCTCGTCGCGGCCCTGAACGACGGCGGCCTCGGCGACCTCGCCCCCGTCGCCGCCCGCACCCTGCTCCACTTCGTCTACGGCCACGCCGTCGACGAGCAGACCCACCTCCAGGCCGCCGCCGCGGGCGCCATCGAGGACGACGTACGCGACACCGACGACTTCGTCACCGGCCTGGGCCTGATCGCCGCCGGCATCTCGATGGCCAAGGTCGTCCGCGAGGCCTCCGCCGACCGCTGAGGCGAGCCGCGGTCAGACCGCGTCCACCTCGGCTCCGTGCAGCTCGGCGAGCATGACGGCGCCGGCGAGGTCGAGCTTCGTCGCACGCAGCGACGCCACGGTGAGATCGACCCGGTCGAGGACGGCACCGCGAAGGTCGGCGCCGTGCAGCGTCGTCTCCTGGAGCGTGGCTCCGGCGAGCTGGGCGTCGCGCAGCACCGCGTCGGTGAGGTCGGCCAGGGACAGGTCGGCGTCGCGCAGGTCCAGCCCGGACAGGTCGAGCCGGGACAGGTTCGCCCCGCGCAACGAGACTCCGCGCCAGACGCCGCCGCTCACCTTCAGCGGCCGCAGGGTGCAGCCCGAGAACTCGCTCCCGCTGAGCTTGCAGCCCTCGAACGTCGAGTCGAAGAAGTTCGTCCGCCGGAAGTCACAGCCGACGAACGCCGAGCCGACGTGGGTGGAGGCGTTGAACCGGCCGCCGTGGAAGGTGCAGTTCTCGAAGAGCGCCGCCGACGTCGTCGCCTCGGTGAGGTCGACATCGGTGAAGACGCAGTCGACGAACCGAGCCCCGGTGAGGTCGGCCGCGTACCAGTCCTCGTTGCGGAAGTGCTCCTCGGTCGCCTCGGCGGGTGGGTTCGACATGGCGCACACCCTGCCACCCGCCACCGACAGTCCGGGCAACTCAGTCGTGCTGGGCGAACCACTCGTCGAGCAGGGGCCAGGTGTTGTTGCGCGCGGCGCGGCCGGTGAGGAGGCCGAGATGGCCGCCGGGGACGACCTCGAAGCGGAGCTCCTCGGCGCCGGTGAGCAGGTCGACCAGCGGCCGGACCGAGGCGACGGGGCCGATGCCGTCGTTGGCGCCGGCGACGACGAGCGTGGGCTGCTTGACGTCGCGCAGGTGGACGGAGTGGTCCTCACCGAGGTCGATCTGCCCGCTGAACAGCGCGTTGGTGCGGAAGAAGTGGTGATAGAGCTGCCCGAACGTACGCCCCGGGTAGGCGATGATGTTGTCGGTGAACCGGTCGACCGCCTCGAGCTGGGCGAGGAACTCGCGGTCGGCCAGGTTGGACAGCTTCGCGACCGGCTTGGTGAACATCTTGTCGACCGAGGAGATCTGGAAAGCCCACCTGACCAGCGGCTTCGGGGCTCCTCCGAAGGCCTGGTAGGCCGTGGTGACCAGGTTTCCCGGCGGCAGGTTGAGCAGCGGCCGCAGCGGCGCGATCAACGGCACCTGACGTACGTCGCAGGGCGAGCCGAGCACCGCCAGCGAGGCGATCGGGAGGTCGGGGGCGTCGGCGGCGGTGAGCATCGTGAAGATCCCGCCCAGCGACCAGCCGACCACGTGCACCGGCCGCCCGCCCGCGTGCTCGGAGACCGACCGGATCGCCTCCGGCACGACGTGCGCGATCCAGTGCTCGATGCCGAGGCTGCGATCGGCGAAGTTCACCTCGCCGTACTCGACCAGATACGTCGGCCGATCCGTCCCCACCAGGTGCTCGACCACCGAGCAGCCGCGCCGCAGGTCGTAGCAGATCGCCGGCGCCGCCAACGGCGTGACCAGCAGCACCGGGTCGCCCTCCGAGGTCTCTCCCGCCACGGGCCGGTAGTGGTAGAGCTCGCGCCGGTTGCCGTCGTCGATCAACGTACGCGGCATCGGCCGCAGGTCGGCGAGCCCGCCGTAGAGCAGCGAGTGCGCGACGTTCCCCGCCGCGGCACCGACCGTCGTGGCGATCGAGGCGGCAGCTTGTCGGGGGTGGGGGAGGATGGCCATTGTGGGGTTAACGTAACCCGTCCATCGGGGTCACGGCGGGAGCAGCCCCGTACCGGGTGTGACGTCGGTTACGCCGCCTGATCAGGCGCCCAGGTCGAGGGTCCAGGTCTGGCCGACGAGGTCGTGACCGAAGCTGTGGTGCTTCTCCTCGTCGGTGAGGGTGAAGCCGTGGTTCTCATAGATCCGGCGGGCCGAGGTGAGGATGTCGTTGGTCCAGAGCGTGACCTGCTGATATCCCGAGGCGCGGGCGAAGTCGAGGCACTCCCCGACCAGGCGGGAGCCCACTCCGAGCCCCCGGGCCGTGGCGGTGACCAGCAGGATCCGGAGCTTGGCGACGCCGGGCTGCTCGCCGGCGGCCAGGAGAATGCATCCGGCGCGCTGTCCGTCGACCTCGGCGATCCAGGCCGCCTCCCTCGCAGGGTCGTGATTGCCGGCGGAGTCAGCCACGATCCGGGCGACCAGCGCCTCGAACTCGGTGCTCCAGCCGAACTGCTCGGCATAGATCTCGCCATGCGTCATCACCATCCAGCCCAGGTCGCCGGGGCGGTCGGCGCGCCTGACCCGCACCTGTGCGTCTCGCTCTTGGTCTGCCATCAGATCCTCCTACTGACACGACTGTTTCAGTAGAGGTTATGCTAGGTCCATGACCGCACCGGAGCCAACTCCCTCGGCCCGCAAGACCGAGCTGCTCGAGGCGGCCTACGCCTATGCCCTCGAGCACGGTCTCGCCGACCTCTCGCTGCGCCCGGTGGCCGCCGCGATCGGCTCCAGCCCGCGCGTGCTGATGTTCCTGTTCGGCAACAAGGACGGGCTGGTCAAGGCCCTGCTGGCCCGCGCGCGCGTCGACGAGCTGGCGATGATCGAGCCTCTGCACTCCTCGGTCAGTGGCCTGCCCGAGGCCGTCGCTCATGTCTGGACGTGGCTCGCGGTCGAGGAGCATCGCCCACTCCTGCGCCTGTGGGCGGAGGCGTACGCCCGCTCCCTGGTCGAGCCCGACGGCCCCTGGGGCGGCTTCGCCGAATCGACCGTGACCGACTGGCTCGCCGTCCTCGCCACCTGCCAGCCGGAGCCCGAGCGGACCACCGAGCAGGGCCTCGTCCTCCGCACCCTCGCCCTGGCCACCCTGCGCGGCGCCCTGCTCGATCTGCTCGCCACCGGTGACGCCGCGCGGATCACCGCCGCAGTCGAGCTCCAGACAGGTGTCCTGGCGACCTCACCCGAAGTGTGAGGTGAGGCGCTCGCGCTCGGTGATGAGGTGTTCGCGGAGCGGCCCACTCGGCGAAGGCGTGCTCCTGCTTCCCTGCGGCTGTCTCGATGCGGATCGGGTTGGTGCAGAGGTCGGAGAGGTCTTCAACGAGATCTTGCTTCTCCAGCCCCTCCCCGCGTTTCCAGGGGCCGACCGGGAGATGCTCGTCTGACTCCTTCGAATGGCGCCCAATGAGATTCTCGCAGCGCCGGCCGAGTCGGTCACACAGGCTGCCTGACCGAACGCACAATCTTAGGAGTCTTTGTCGTCTTCCCGCGCGAAGCGGGACGTACAAGTGATCGATGTTCGCTCTCGTCCGCTGACCTGGAATGTCGGAGCGAACGAGGTTGCGACTACGGGATGGGAGGGCGGTCTCAGCATGGGATTGTTCAGCAGGAAGTGGCCGGCGGAGTCAGAAGTCGCTCGAGGCACGTTCACTCCGATTGACGGCGAACAACTGTTCGTAGGTGAGAAGGCCTATTAGGAAGCGCTCATGGGACTTCTCAAGATCCGTGGGCACATAGATCTGATGTCGTCTCCGCGTGCGATTCGCGAGACGTCTACCGCACGACTGGTGTGTGAGACAGACAACCCCTACGACGCAAACGCCGTAGGGGTCGAGATCAACGGTCACAAGGTGGCGTACATGTCTAGGGACAACGCAGCACGGTTCCGGCAGGCGTACGGCGTGATCATCGCCGAGATGCCGGTTGAGGTCTATGTGCCTGCCAAGAGGGTCGATGGCAAGTGCATCGTGTCTCTCTGGCCCGTAACGGACTGACGACGACACTCGAACCCTTCGCTCGGAAAGATCCGTGCGACGCGTGTTACCCCGCTTGTTCGATGCGCTCGAAGATGTCGGAGTCGGTTTCGCGCTGCCACTCAGGCATGTCGTCCCAGTCCGCGACGTATGAAGGCTTCGGGTCTGGGAAGTGCTTGAAGATCTGGCCGATCCAGCAGAGGGCAACGAATCGGCCCTTCTGGGCGCGTGTGAGCTTGGATGTGGCACCGTCTGATGTCTCGATGAACGCACGAACCTGTTCGTATACCGCCGCCGCGCTAGCACGTTCCCAGTCGGGGGTTTCCTCCCACGGGGTGACATAGCCCGCCTTGGGCTCACCGGGGTAGTGCTTCTGAACTCCGGCGATCCATGCCTCACGGAAGGCGCGTCCCTGCTCTACCGACAAAGTCTTCTCCTTGGATGTCTTCATGTAGTCGTGACTGAAGCCAACTTGTGGCTGAGTTGATTCACGCGTGGTTCACCCATCAGGGGAGTGAGTTGCTTCTGCAAGCCTGTCAGTCTGCGTTCCACCCATCCCGAACCGGTGCTCTGGGCGACCTCTACCGCTGCATCAGCATGTACGACAAGTTGGTCGAGGTCTCCTTGCTGGAGTCCGAGAGCCGCGAGGTCGGTCAGCACGCCGCCTCGTCGACGATCGGAGAGCTCCGTTTGAAGGGCAGCATTGAGCGCATGCTCGGCAAGGTCGGGGCGCTGTAGCGCGACATAGCAAGCGCCACGTTCCTCCGGAAGACGTGAGCCGTCGAACCGAAGCCAACCGGCAGTGTGGATCCGTCCGGTCAGATGGTGCACCTGATCCGCATCATCCAAGGCTCGTTGGCATGATGCGAGGTCACCGAGTCCAGCAAACACTTGAGCTTGAACAGTTCTCACCCAATATCGCGTCGACAGATCTGAATCCCCACGCCTCGCCACGCTAGCGGCAAGAGCGAGCATTGGTCGCGCACTGGCGAACTGGCGCTCGTAGACTCCGATGAACGCTTGACGCGTCAAGGCGGTAGCCCACAGGTCATATGCGCCGCCCTCTCTGCTGGCTGACGCCGCCAGTGTGTAGCAGTGCGCCGCGTCGGTGTAGCGGTTGCTGTCGAACAGGATCTCTCCGGCGAGCTGGAACAGGTCGGCGACCAGGGAACACAGCTCGCTGTGTACGTCTTCACCGTGTGAGCGTTGCAGTGCAGAGACCAGGACGCCCAGGTGCTCTCGCACGAGCGGATAGGTGTGGCGCTTGGTCTTGGCCAAGGCGAACACCCGCCACAGGTGCCCGTTGAGCGCTGCGTACTCACTGACAGACTCGGGGTCGATCCTGCGAGCGCCGTCTGCCATGTGTTCGATGCGATCCCAGTCGAGATCATCGCCGAACCCTGGCATCGCGATGAGGCTGCCAGCCATCGTCATCAGTCGGAGCAACTCACGACGGCTGAGGTCGTCAAACTCGAGACCTCGTGTCTGATCCGCGGCGAGATCAGTCACCGGCGATGTCTGTTCATCCCTCGGAATTGCGCCGTCATGTTCTGCGAGCGCTGTCTCGAACCGTGCGCGAGCGGCAGGGTCGGCACGTTCTAGAGCGGTGTCGAGCATGGCCTGCATATGTGGCCGGGGCACACGAGTCGCGCCAGCCTGTTCCCATTTCGAGATTGTGCGCGACGGGATACCGAGGCAGTCAGCGAAGTCACGCAGGCTCAGGCGCAGCGCCACTGTCCGCAGCAGCCGCGCTTCTGCCCCCGTCCACGTCTCCACCTCCGGCATTGAATCAGGTTTGAGCCATGAAAGGCAGGGGAAGGGCAGCGGAGGGGCAGCAGTCGAGCGTACCTAGGAACCGAGCCTGCGAGCAGTCTTGAAATCGACACCCGGCACCGGCCCGAACGTACGAGTCTCCGGTGCCGGGGTCAGCAAGGAGTCATCCGCACCCCACCCCAACAGTCACGGAGCATCGTGAGTTCCGCAGCTATGCGAAGCCGCCGCCCAGGCCGGCCACGGCACATTCAGACACCTGACACCGACCTATCGGCCCGCGACCAGGTCCTCGACGCAGCCGCACGGCTGTTCGTCCGTCAGGGGTTCGCCGCCACATCCACGCGGGAGATCGCAGATAAGGTTGGCATTCGCCAGGCGTCGCTCTACTACCACTTCGCGTCCGGCAAGGACGAGATCCTCGGTGAGCTCCTACAGCAGTCGGTACGGCCCACTGTCGACAAGGTGGCTCAGATTGAGGGGATGTGCCCGCCAGAGGCACCCGAGACCGCGTTGTATGTCTTGATGTTGCTCGATGTCCGCACGCTGGCGTCGCTCCCGCACAACACTGGCTTCTTAGCACGTCTACCGGAGGTCACGAGGTCTCCCGCATATGAGCCGTACGACAAGACCCGTCGAGGGCTCGAAGACGCGTACGAGCGGCTGGGTCGTCAGGCCGTCGGGTCTCACGTGGTCGTGCCGGGAACGACGGGGGAGTGGTTGCTCAACCATGCGGAGACCGTGATCCTGATGCGGAGGTCAGGAGACAGGATCGGCGGGGCCGCAGAGGCCGCCATCGCTGCCTCCGGGCTTCGGATGTGTGGAGCCAGTCAGGACCAGATCGATACCGCGGCTCGACAGGCTGAACAGATCCTCCCTGTCACCTAGTACCTCGGATCGGGTACGGCTCGCGGTGGCTGCACCCACGCCGGCTCGCAACATGGCCACGCTGGTTGAATGAGTGACAACGCACCGCTGGTGTTCATGGTCTTCTTCGCTCTCGTCCTCACGCTCGTGGGGTGCTCGGACGGTGAAAGCGACTCGAAGTCATCCCCGTCCTCGGATGGCCAGAAAGCAGGTCTATTGGAGGATGTGTTCGCGGCCTGCTCAACCGGCGAGGTCGTTGATTGGAAGGCGTACGGCTCCCAAGCCCCGCCCGTGGATGACGTCGTCCAGTTGAGCGACGATGGAAACACGATCACCGTCATGACACCGCGCACCCAGGGCGAGGATCTTGGAAACCTTGGGTACTGGGTTGGCGATTGCATACTGACGGAGACGCGGGCGCCGAAGTCGGTGACCGATGCGCTGGTTGACGCGAACCTCAATACGGCTTGGGACGAACATCAAGAGATCTACGACTCGTCCACACTGGCGGCGACGATCAGTTTCGACTGGTACGACCATGAATCGGAGGCAGGCACATCCTGGGATGCGACTTTTCAGGCCGAACCCCACTGATCAGGTGTTACATGTGCGCTCACGCTCTGTGCTGAGCCACTACCTAGCGCTCAGGAATTATGCGCAAGTATCGGTGGCATGTCCGTGAGCGCAGCGCAGGCCGCAGCCTTCTACGAGGAGGTCGCTGCGGAGGGAATGGTGTGGACGATTCGCGATGCAGGCGGCGTCCCGGTTCCGAGGAACGGATCTGGTGTCCGTGCGATGCCTTTCTGGTCCAAGCGCAGTCGTGCCGAGCGCATCATCGAGTCCGTCGAGGCTTACCAAGGCTTCCACGTCCAGGAGATCCCACTTGATGAGTTTCGCGAGCGATGGCTCCCTGGGCTCACCGAGGATGGTCATCGTGCCGGTATCAATTGGTCGGGCCAACGGGCGACCGGGCACGACATTGAGCCCGACGAGGTCGTGGCCAGGCTGTCCGTCTAGTTCGGTGCGGCGATTAGACGATCGCACTCGCTGATGAGCCGCTCCCGGAGCGGGGCGGCGCGCTCGGCGAAGGCGCGCTGGGCGGCGGCGTACTCCTGCTTGCCGGCGGCGGTCTCGATCCGGATCGGGTCGAGGTCGAGCTCGGCGAGGTCGTACGGAGCGGCCTTCATGTCCATGGTGCGGATGTCCCAGGCGAGCTCGAAGCAGTCGGCGACGAGGTCGGAGGAGACCAGGGGCGAGAGCCGGAAGGCGTGCTTGTAGAGGTCCATGTTGCCGTGCAGGCAGCCCGGCTGCTCGAAGGCAGCCCGGTCCTCGGATCGCGGGGAGAGCGTGTTGAGCGGCGCGGCCGGGGGAGTGAAGAAGCGGTACGCGTCGAAGTGGCTGCACGCGATGCGGTGGGACTCCACGACCCGGTCGGTGCCGGTGGCACCGAGGCGCAGCGGCCAGTCGGCGTGGCGTACCTGCTCCGGGGTCAGCCGGTAGACCATCGCCCACTCGTGCAGGCCGAAGCAGCCGAAGTTGCCGTCGCGGCCGGCGGTGGCGCGGAGCAGCTTCAACAGCGTCTCGATGAGAAGACGCTTGGAGGAGACGTACGAGGCATCGACCGTGTTGGTCTCGACACGCTCGGCCGTGGCCGGCCTCGCGGCTCGACCAGCGATGGCGGGTGTGTAGCCCTTCAGCGACGCGTACTCAGATGAGTCCTCCAAGGCCACCCCGAACCCCGGGTGCCAGCGCAGCAGCTGAGCGGGCCGGTAGGAGTAGTAGGTGAACAGGAAGTCGTTGACCGGGTGCTTGACCCGGGCGCCGCGGCGGGCGAGATGGGGCTCGACGTAGGGCGCCAGGCGCGCGCGGTGGGCGTCCGCGCGAGCGGTCCACTCCGAACGCGACAGCACCTCCACGACGTACAAGCCTACGAAGGCGGCGCATAGTGAAGTGAATCGTGGCGACGGGTCCGGATAGGCTCAGCACGTGCGTATCGCCAGATTCACGACCAAGGGTGGCGAGCCCCAGTTCGGCGTCGTCCACGGTGACCTCGACGCCTACGGCCAGCTCAGCGAGGACGGAGGAGTCGTCGCGCTCCAGGGCGACCCGCTGTTCTCGGGCATCAGCCTCACCGACCAGGTCCACAAGTTCGACGACGTCAAGCTGCTCGCGCCGGTGATCCCGCGCAGCAAGGTGGTCGCGGTCGCCCGCAACTACGCCAAGCACGCGGCCGAGCTGGGCAACGAGGTTCCGGAGGAGCCGCTCTTCTTCATCAAGCCCAACACCGCGGTCTGCGGCCCCGGCGACACGATCCAGCGCCCGGCAGGAGTCGAGGACCTGCACTTCGAGGGCGAGCTCGCGATCGTGATCGGCCGGATCTGCCGCGACGTCCCGGAGGAGAAGGTGAAGGACGTCATCTACGGGATGACGGTCGCCAACGACGTCACCGCGCGCGACGTCCAGCGGCGGACGAAGCACTTCTCCCAGGCGAAGGGCTACGACACCTTCTGCCCGCTCGGTCCCTGGATCGAGACCGACGTGGAGCCGGAGCAGCTCGCCGCCGGCGTACGCATCCAGACCTTCCTCAACGGGGATGTCGTCCAGGACGGGTCCACGAAGGACCTCGTCCACGACATCCCGAAGCTGATCGCCCACATCAGCAGCGTCATGACGCTGCTGCCGGGCGATGTGATCCTCACCGGCACCCCCGAGGGTGTCGGCCCCATGGAGCCCGGAGACGAGATCGAGATCTTCGTCGAGGGGCTCGGAGCTCTGACGAACAAGGTGGCACAGCGTTGACTGGCAATGAATTGATCGGCACCCTCGACCCGAAGGACTACCGCGTCCGGATGGCGCCCAGCCCGACCGGCTCGCCCCACGTGGGTCTGGTCCGGACCGCCCTGTTCAACTGGGCCTTCGCGCGCCACCACGGCGGCACCTTCGTCTTCCGCATCGAGGACACCGACAAGGCTCGCAACACCCAGGAGTCCTATGACGGGCTCATCGACCTGATGCGCTGGCTCGGTCTCGACTGGGACGAGGGCGTCGAGGTCGGCGGTCCCTACGGCCCCTACCGCCAGTCGGAGCGCTCGGAGATCTACGCCGACGCGCTCGGCCGTCTGCGCGCCTCCTCCCACGTCTACGAGTGCTACTGCACGGGCGAGGAGACCACCGCCCGCTACGAGCAGCGCCTGGCCGCCTACAAGGCCGCGAAGGCGGAGGGGATCAAGGGCGAGGCCCCGGCGCAGGGGTACGACAACCACTGCCGTGACCTGAGCGAGGACCAGATCAAGGCGTACGAGGCCGAGGGCCGTTCCTCGGTCCCGCGGTTCCGCATGCCCGACGGCTCGATCACCTTCGACGACCTCGTCCGCGGCGAGGTGACCTTCGAGACCAAGCACGTCCCCGACTACGCGCTCGCGCGTGCCAACGGCGACCCGCTCTACACGCTCACCGCGCCGGTAGACGACGCCACCATGAACATCACCCACGTCTTCCGAGGCGAGGACCTGCTCTCCTCGACTCCGCGCCAGATCGCCCTCTTCGACGCGTTCGTCGAGGTCGGTCTGGCCGAGCGTGCTCCCGCGTTCGGCCACCTGCCCTACGTCATGGGCCAGGGCAACAAGAAGCTCTCCAAGCGCGACCCGGAGGCGCACGCGCTGAAGTACCGCGAGGAGGGGTTCCTGCCCGAGGGGCTGCTCAACTACGTGGCGCTGCTCGGCTGGGCGATCGCGGCCGACCGCGACATCTTCACCATGGAGGAGATGGTCGAGGCCTTCGAGATCCACGACGTGGTCAAGAACCCGGCCCGCTTCGACATCAAGAAGGCGGAGGCGATCAACGCCTCCCACATGCGGCTGCTGCCGGTCGAGGAGATCACCCACCGGGTGATTCCCTACCTCAAGGCCGACGGCGTCATCGGCGACCCGGTGCACGACGCCGACGCGCAGATGCTGGAAGCCGCGATGCCGCTGGTCGCCGAGCGGATCAACAAGCTCGGCGAGGCCTCCGACATGCTGCGGTTCCTCTTCGTTCCGGAGGCCGACTTCGCGCTCGACGAGGAGGACGCCGCCAAGCTGCTCGACGAGGAGGGTCTGGACGTCGTCCGGGCTTCGCGCGACGCGCTCGTGGGGCTCCACACGTGGTCGACCGCCGAGATCCAGGACGCGCTGACCGCGGCCCTGATCGACGGTCTCGGGCTCAAGCCGCGCAAGGCGTACGGCCCGGTGCGGGTCGCGGTGACCGGCAAGCGGATCAGCCCGCCACTGTTCGAATCCATGGAGCTGCTCGGTCGGGAGCGTACGCTGGGGCGCCTGAAGGCGGTTCTCGGGAAGGGCTGAACGTGGCAGGACGGGCAGGATGAGCACGGTCATGGAGCCGCCCTCGGGACTGGCGTACTACCAGGTGCAACGCAGCGGGCGCAGCGGCTGGGGGCGACCCCTGATCGGACTCATCCTGATCGGACTGTGCGTCTTCTTCGTCTCTCCGGCGGTGGTGCTCGTCGGGTTCGAGCTCTTCTTCATGCTCACCGGCGACAACGTTGCCACCGGGATGGCCAACGTCGCCGACATGGAGAACGTCACCCCGGAATCGCTGGCCTTCCTGCTGCTCTCGCTGGCCGGGGCGATCCCGGCGGCGATGCTGCTGTGCTGGGGGCTGCACGGCCTGCGGCCGGGCTGGCTGGCCTCGGTCGAGCGACGGATCCGCTGGCCGTGGCTGCTGCAGTGTCTCGGGATCGCCGCGATCACCATGGTGGTCACCGTCATCATCGCCTCCCGGCTGCCGATCCCGGGCGACGACCTCGGGCCCAGCACGCTCAACCCCTACACGAGCACGATGCGCGACTTCGTGCTCGTGATCGTGCTCCTCACCCCGCTGCAGGCGGCGGGGGAGGAATACCTCTTCCGCGGCTACATCTTCCAGACCTTCGGGTCGCTCTTCGGCGGAATGATGGGCGCTCGGACCGTCTCGGTGACGATCACCGCGCTCCTGTTCGCCTTCGCCCACGGCTCCCAGGACCTGCCGCTGTTCCTGGACCGGTTCGCCTTCGGCATCGTGGCCGGCATCTGCGTCATCGCCACCGGGGGCATCGAGGCGGGCATCGCGATGCATGTCCTCAACAATTTCGTCAGCCTCGGCATGGCGGTGGCCTTCGGCGACATCTCGACGGTGCTCAACACCACCGAGGGTTCGTGGTGGCGGATCCCGGTCACGCTGGTCCAGTCGGGTGTCTTCCTGGCGCTCACCGTGTGGGCCGCGCGGTCGGCGGGCCTCTCGACCACGACGAAGAGCCCGTGAATTGAGGCCGGAGGGCGTGCCGATTTCGTCGCCCGGGGGCCTCGCCGGTAATGTTCACTCTCGGTTCGAGGGAGAAATCCTGAGGGCCGAATCGTCCTTGTGAAGCTTAGTCGAGCAAGGCGATGGGCTATGGTGTAATTGGCAACACGACTGGTTCTGGTCCAGTTATTCTAGGTTCGAGTCCTAGTAGCCCAGCGGATCCTCTCCGGAGGATTTGGGAGTCACCGAAGCGCTTCGCTAAGGTTTCACCCGCTGCAAGCCCCCGTCGTCTAGCGGCCTAGGACGTCGCCCTCTCACGGCGGTAACGCCGGTTCAAATCCGGTCGGGGGTACAACGCAGGAAGAGCCCGAGTCAATGACTCGGGCTCTTCGTCATTTCGTGTCAGGGCGGCGCCCCGGAGGGGTGGTGCCGATGTGGGGGATCGGCGGGTCGTCCGGTAATGTTTCTCCCGCAAGCCCCCGTCGTCTAGCGGCCTAGGACGTCGCCCTCTCACGGCGGTAACGCCGGTTCAAATCCGGTCGGGGGTACAGCGCATGGGAAGCCCCGAGTCACTGACTCGGGGCTTCTTGGTTCTCCGGGTGTAGATCTCGACCCGCTTCGCGGCTTCGCAGACTCAGAGATCGAGCTGCATCCAGGTGACGTCGTGCCAGGCGTCGAACTTCCAGCCGATCCGACGGTACGTCCCCACCTCGGTGAAGCCGAAGGAACGGTGGATCCCGAGACTGGCGTCGTTCGGGATCGCGATCCCGGCGAGCGCGCGGTGGAAGCCGCGCTCCTTCAGGTGCGGGAACAGGGCTCCGTAGAGCGCCTTCCCGGCGCCGTTGCCGCGCCGGTCCCGGTCGAGGTAGATGGACACGTCGCAGGCCCAACGGTAGGCGGCCCGGGTGCGGTGCTGGGTGGCGTACGCATAGCCGATCAGCTCCGGCCCGGCCTCGCCCTCGGTCTCCAGCACGAGCCAGGCGTGCTCGGCCAGGGACGACTCGATGCGGCGCGCCATCTCCTCGGCCGTCGGCGGCTCGGTCTCGAAGGAGATGACGGTGTCGCGGACGTACGGCTCGTAGATCGCCGCGCAGGCGGCGGCATCCGCCGGCGTCGCGTGGCGGATGGTCCAGGCAGGAGGCATGTCTCCTATAGTAGTCACGTGGCTGACGATAGTGACAAGTTCGGTGAGGCCCTGGCGTCCAACATCAGGTCGGCGCGGGAGTCGCTCGGGATGACCGTCGCGGGGCTCGCGGAGGCGTCCGGTGTCTCCCGGGCGATGATCTCGAAGATCGAGCGGGGTGAGGCGCAGCCGACCGCGGTCCTGCTCACCCGCCTCTCCGGTGCCTTGGAGCTGACCCTGTCCGAGCTGATCGCGCGGGCCGAGGGGGATGCCGTGCGGGTGGCCCGGCGCTCGGAGCAGACCGAGTGGACCGATCCCGAGACCGGCTACGTACGCCGCGCCGTCTCGCCGCCCGCGCGCGGGATCCTGGAGCTGGTCGAGGTGGAGTTCCCGGCCGGTGCCTCGGTGGCGTCGCCCGCCTCGGCTTACCACTTCAAGGAGCAGCAGATCTGGGTGCTCTCGGGGCATCTGCGGTTCATCGAGGGTGACCTCGTCCACGAGCTCGACGCGGGTGACTGCCTACAGCTGGGGCCGCCTGCCGACTGCGTCTTCGTCAACCCGACCGACGAGCCCTGCCGCTATCTGGTCGTGATCGGCAAGCGACGCGGCTGAGTCACACCGGGTTTCCCCTGCTCCAGACCTTGTGGGTGAGCGGAACCCCGGGGCGGTAGGCCAGGTGCTTGGCCGAGGGGGCGTCGAGCGCGTGCACGTCGGCGCGGCCGCCTTCGCGGATCCGTCCCGTGGAGTCGTCGAGGCCGAGCGCGGTGGCGCCGCCGACCGTGGCCGCCCACAGGGCCTCCTCGAAGGTCAGACGCTGCTGGAGGACGGCAGTGGCGACGCAGAAGGCCATCGAGGTCGTGAAGGAGGAGCCGGGGTTGCAGTTGGAGGCGATCGCGATCGTGGCGCCGGCGTCGACCAGGTCGCGGGCGGGCGGGAACGGCTCGCGGGTGGAGAGGTCGCAGGCGGGGAGGAGCGTGGCGACGGTGTCGGACCCGGCGAGCGCGTCGATGTCCGCCGGGCTCAGGTGGTTGCAGTGGTCGACGCTCGTCGCGCCCATCTCGACGGCCAGCCGGACGCCGCCGGACTCGCCGAGCTGGTTGCCGTGGATCTTGACGCCGAGCCCCGCAGCCCGGCCGGCCACGAGGATCTCGCGGGACTCCTCCACGTCGAACGCGCCCCGCTCACAGAAGACGTCGATGTAGGTCACATATGGCGCGACGGCCGCCAGCATCGGGCCGGTCACCAGATCGATGTAGGCGCGACGGTCCACGCCCGCGGGGACGACGTGAGCACCGAGGTAGGTGACCACCTCGGCGTGCTCGGCGCTGATCCGGGCAAGGCGCTGCTCGGTCTCGACGTCGAGGCCGTAGCCGGTCTTGGCCTCGATCGTCGTGGTGCCGCCGCGGTAGGCCTCCTCGCGCAGCCGGCGCGCCCGCGCCCGGAGGTCGTCGTCGGGGGCGGCCCGGGTCGCATCGACCGTACGCATGATCCCGCCGGCCTCGTAGGGCCGGCCGGCCATCCGGTCGATGAACTCCTCGGCGCGGTCACCCATCGAGACCAGGTGGGTGTGGGAGTCGACCCAGCCGGGGAGCACGGCACGACCGTCGAGGTCGTCGTGTGCGTCCGCGGCCGGGGCCCGGTCAGCGGGGCCGAGCCAGGCGATGCGGCCGTCCTCGATCACCACGGCGGCGTCGCGAAGGGTGCCGTGCTCCTCGGTGTGGGTGGTCAGCTCGCCGATGTTGGTCAGCAACAGGCTCATCCGAGCTCCTTCAGTGCGTGCGTGAACAGGGTGGCCGGGTCGCGACCGTCGGCCAGCCGACCGTCCTCGGCGACCATGCGCCCGCCGACCACGACGCGGCGTACGTCGGTGGAGGTTGCCGCCAGGGCGAGCTGGCCGAGGGCGGCTCCGGCGGTGCGTACGGACTCGGGGTCGATCTCCACCAGGTCGGCGCAGGCGCCGATCCGGAGGCCGCCCGGGAGGCCACAGGCGGCGTAGCCGGCGCTCGCGCGGGCGGTCTCGAGGTCGGCGGGGGAGAAGCGACCGCGCTGTCGGCTGCGGAGCCGTTCGCCGGCCTCCAGGCCGCGCACCTCGAGCCAGGGGTCGATGACCGCGTTCTGGTCGGATCCGAGGGCGATCCGTACGCCGGCGTCGGCGAGCTCCCGGGCCGGTCCGATGCCGTCACCGAGGTCGGCCTCGGTGGTCGGGCACATCACCACCCCGGCACCGCTGTCCGCGATGAGGGCGATGTCGGCGTCTGTCAGATGGGTGGCGTGGACCAGCCAGGTCCTCGGGGTGAGGGCGCCGGCGTCGGCGAGAACCTGCGTAGGCGTCCGCCCGTACGCCGCGAGCGACTGCTCGTTCTCCGCGGGCTGCTCGGAGAGATGGGCGTGCAGGGGCACATCGGGCGGGAGGTCGGCGGCGACCTGAGCGATGTCGTCGGGCGAGGCGGCTCGTACCGAATGGATCGCGGCGCCGATGGTGACCGGGCCGTCTCCCGCCCGGAGGTCGCGCCAGCGACCCAGCCACCCAGCTGCCGAGCCGTCGCCGAAGCGGCGCTGTTCGGGGAGGAGCGGCCGGCCGGGGGCGCTGGTCAGGTAGAGGGTGTCGAGCAGGGTCAGCCGGATGCCGACGCTGGCGGCTGCCCTGGCCAGCGCTGTGCCGAACGCGTTGGGATCCTCGTAGGGCGTCCCGTCGGGGCGGTGGTGGACGTAGTGGAACTCCGCGACGGTCGTCCAGCCGGTCACCAGCATCTCGGCGAAGACCGCCTCGGCCAGGCGCTCGTAGGAGTCGGGGGTGAGGCGGTCGGCGACGGCGTACATCTGCTCGCGCCAGCGCCAGAAGTCACCTCCCTGATCGTGCGTCCGGCCGCGAAGTGCGCGGTGGAACGCGTGGGAGTGGGCGTTGCCGGAGCCGGCGAGCACGGTGCCGAGGCGGAGGTCGGCGGGCTCGGCGCTCCCGCCCGGGGTGATCGCGGTGATCCGGCCCTCGGCCACGTCGATCACGACGTCGGTGAGCTCGCGACCCTCGACCAGAGCCCGCTCGGCATGGATCCGGGTCATCCGCGGGGCTCGCTCGCCAGCAGTCGGACGACCTCGGTCAGCGCCTTCGTCCCGGCGCGGCAGTCCTCGTCGGTGGCGGTCTCGTAGGGGGAGTGGGAGACGCCGGTGGGGTTGCGGGTGAACAGCATCGCGGTGGGGATCTCGGCGGCGAGGATGCCGGCGTCGTGGCCGGCGCCGGTGGCGAGCACGGGGACCCCGCCCAGTGCGCCGAGGAGGCGTTGTTGCAGGTCAGGGTCGAAGTCGACGGTGGAGACGTAGGACTCCTCGGTCACCTCCAGGGTGCAACCGTGCTCCTGCGCGGCCGCGTGGGACGCCTTCAGGATCTCCTCGAGGAGGGTTCGGGTCTGCGGGTCGGTGTCGCCGCGTACGTCGAGCCAGGCATCCACCCGGGAGGCGATGACGTTCGTGCCGCCCGGGATCGGCACGAGGCGGCCGATCGTGGCCCGGGCGGAGTCGGCGCCGTCGTGGACCGACGCGATGCGCTGGGCGGCCAGGACCGCGGCGGCCATCGCGGCGACCGGGTCGCGACGGTCCCGCATCCGGGTCGCCCCGGCGTGGTTGCCCTCGCCGGAGAAGACCAGCTTCCAGCGTCCGTGGGCCAGGATCGAGGAGGCCACCGCGACCGGCGCATCGAGGTCGGCGAGCCCGATGCCCTGCTCGACGTGGAGCTCGACGAACGCTGCCAGGCTCGCCAGCCGCTCCTCGTCGCGGCCGAGCCCGGCCGGGTCGATCCCGTCGGCGCGGCAGGCCTCGGCGTACGTCACCCCGGCCTCGTCGACCAGCGCAGCCACCTTCGAGCCGGGGAGCGCTCCGGTCATCAGCTTCGACCCGAGGCACGCGATGCCGAACCGGGATCCCTCCTCCTCGCCGAACGCGGCGACCGTCACCGGACGGGCCGGCACGAAGCCCTCCGCCATCAGCGCCGAGACGGCGGCGAGGGAGGAGGCGACGCCGAGCGGGCCGTCGTAGGCGCCCCCGCCCGGCACCGAGTCGAGGTGGGACCCGATCGCGATCGCCCCGTCCGCGCGCGGACCCCAGTGGGCCCAGATGTTGCCGTTGCGGTCGGTCTCGACCTCGAGCCCAAGGCCTGCGGACGTACGCCGGAACCACTCGCGCAGCTCCAGCTCGGCCGGCTCGTAGACATGCCGGGAGTAGCCGCCGCGAACAGGGTCGCGGCCGATCTCGGCGATCTCGTCGAGCAGGGTGACGACGTCGAGTGTCATTCAGGTCCTTGATTAAGGTCGTTCAGAGAGGGAGCCGTGTTGGTCTCGACACGCCTCCGCCTTGCGGTTCCGGCGGCTCGACCAGCGGTTCTGCTGGTCGAGCGTGTCGAGACCAACACGGTCATCTGCCGAGGTCAGGAGTCGAGCATCGGGATGTTCAGGCCGCGGTCGCGAGCGACGTCGCGCGCGTGCTCGTAGCCGGCGTCGACATGGCGCATGACGCCGGTGCCGGGGTCGTTGGTGAGGACCCGCTCGATCTTCTCCGCGGCGAGCGGGGTGCCGTCGGCGACGCAGACCTGGCCGGCGTGGATGGAGCGGCCGATGCCGACGCCGCCGCCGTGGTGGATGCTCACCCAGCTCGCTCCGGACGCGGTGTTGAGCAGCGCGTTGAGCAGCGGCCAGTCGGCGATCGCGTCGGACCCGTCCTTCATCGCCTCGGTCTCGCGGTAGGGCGAGGCCACGGAGCCGGAGTCGAGGTGGTCGCGGCCGATGACGACCGGCGCCGAGAGCTCCCCGGAGGCGACCATCTCGTTGAACTTCAACCCGGCGAGGTGGCGCTCCTTGTAGCCCAGCCAGCAGATCCGGGCCGGCAGGCCCTCGAAGTGCACCTTCTCGCCCGCCTGGGTGATCCAGCGCTTGAGGCCTTCGTTCTCGGGGAAGAGGTCGACGATCGCCCGGTCGGTCCTGGCGATGTCCTCGGGGTCGCCCGAGAGCGCTGCCCAGCGGAACGGGCCCAGACCCTCCTCGAAGAGCGGTCGGATGTAGGCGGGGACGAAGCCGGGGAAGGCGAACGCGTTCGCGAACCCGCCCAGACGGGCACCCTCGCGCAGCGAGTTGCCGTAGTCGAAGACCTCGGCGTCACGGCTCATGAAGCCGACCATCGCCTCGACGTGCTTGGCCATCGAGGCCTGCGCCTTCTCGGTGAAGTCGTCGGGGTCCTCCTCGGCGCGCGCGGCCCACTCCTCGACGGTGTACTCCAGCGGGAGGTAGGACAGCGGGTCGTGCGCCGAGGTCTGGTCGGTGACGATGTCGATCTCGACCCCGCGCGCCAGGATCTCCGGGAAGACCGCGGCACAGTTGCCGACGAGGCCGATGGAGCGCGGCGTACCCGTCTTCTTGGCCTCCTCGGCCTGGGCCAGGGCGTCGTCGAGATCCGCGGCCACGGTGTCCATGTAGCCGTGGTCGACCCGGCGCTGGAGGCGGGTCGCGTCGACGTCGACGACGATCACGACGCCTTCGTTGAGCGTCACCGCGAGGGGCTGCGCGCCGCCCATGCCACCGGCGCCACCGGTCAGGGTCAGCGTCCCGGCCAGCGTGCCCCCGAACTTCTTGCGCGCGATCGCGGCGAAGCACTCATACGTCCCCTGCAGGATGCCCTGGGTGCCGATGTAGATCCACGAGCCGGCGGTCATCTGGCCGTACATCGTCAGGCCGAGCGACTCCAGCCGCCGGAACTCCGGCCAGGTCGCCCAGTCGCCGACGAGGTTGGAGTTGGCGATCAGGACCCGCGGTGCCCACTCGTGGGTGCGGAAGACACCGACCGGCTTGCCCGACTGCACCAGCAGCGTCTCGTCGGCCTCGAGCTCGTCGAGGGTGCGGACGATGGCGTCGTACGCCTCCCAGGACCGCGCGGCGCGGCCGGTGCCGCCGTAGACGACCAGGTCGTCGGGGCGCTCGGCCACCTCCGGGTCGAGGTTGTTCATCAGCATGCGCTTGGCGGCCTCGGTCTGCCAGTTCTTGGCGGTGATCTCGGGGCCGTGCGGTGCGCGGACAGTGCGTGGTTCGCTCATGTGGTCCATCTCACCTCATCGCGGGACCGGGCGTAAGACCGGCCCGGCGAAAAGCTCGTTCTGTGCGGGGGTGTCGGTGCATTTTCCCGCCATGGCGGGATTCTGTCGCGGGATCTACGGTCCGTACGGCGCCACTTTCCCGCCATGGCGGGGAAATGGCGCCGCCGCGGTCAGCGGATGTCGGCGAGGGTGCGCGCCTTGTCCAGGAGCGCGCCGGTGGCGACGAGGTCCACGACCGCCTTGATGTCGGGCGCCAGGAACCGGTCCGGGCCCGGGGGCGGGACCAGCTCGCGGACCTGCGCGACCAGCGCGGCACCGACGGCGCCGGGACGCTCGGGGGCGCGCATGTCGATCGCGCGGGCGGCGGTAAGGATCTCGATGGCGACGACCTGCCGAGCCCCGAAGATCGTGCGGCGCAGCTTGCGGGCGGCGTTCCAGCCCATCGAGACGTGGTCCTCCTGCATCGCGGAGGTGGGGATGGAATCGACAGAGGCCGGGACCGCGAGGCGCTTGAGGTCGGAGACGATTCCGGCCTGCGTGTACTGCGCGATCATGTGCCCGGAGTCGACGCCGGGGTCGTGGGCGAGGAACGGCGACAGCCCGTGGTTGCGCGACTTGTCGAGGAAGCGGTCGGTGCGGCGTTCCGAGATCGAGGCGAGGTCGGCGGTGGCGATGGCCAGGAAGTCGAGTACGTAGCCGATCGGTGCGCCGTGGAAGTTGCCGTTGGACTCGACCCGGCCGTCGAGGGTGACCACCGGGTTGTCGACCGCGCTGGCGAGCTCGACCTCGGCCACCCGGGCGGCGTGGGCCATGGTGTCGCGCACCGCGCCGTGGACCTGGGGCGCGCAGCGCAGCGAGTAGGCGTCCTGCACCCGGGTGAACCCGGTGCCGCGGTGATCGGCGACGATGCCGCTGCCCGCGAGGACCGCGCGGATGTTGGCCGCCGAGGTCGCCTGCCCGGCGTGCGGACGCAGCTCCTGCAGATCGGAGGCGAACACGCTGTCGGTGCCCTGAAGCCCCTCGATGCTGAGCGCTCCGGCGATGTCGGCGGTGGCCACCAGCTCGTCGAGGTCGGCCAGGGCCAGGATCAGCATCGCCAGCATCCCGTCGGTGCCGTTGATCAGCGCCAGGCCCTCCTTCTCGCGCAGCGCGACCGGGGCGATCCCGGCGGCCGCCAGTGCGTCGGCCGCGGGCACCAGGTCACCGGAGGCGTTGCGTACGTCGCCCTCGCCCATCGCCGCGAGCGCGCAGTGGGCCAGCGGGGCCAGGTCGCCGGAGCAGCCGAGCGAGCCGTACTCACCGATCACCGGGGTGATCTGGGCGTTCAGGAGCGCCGCGTAGGTCTGGGCGACCTCGGGGCGTACGCCCGTCCGTCCCGTGGCGAGGGTCGAGAGACGCAGCAGCATGAGGCCGCGTACGACCTCCTTCTCGATCTCCGCGCCCGAGGAGGCCGCGTGCGAACGGACCAGCGAGGCCTGCAGCTGCGCGCGGTGCTCGGGCGGGATCGAGGTGTTGGCCAGAGCGCCGAAACCGGTCGAGATGCCGTAGTGGGGGCGGGTGTCGTGAGCCAGGGACTCGATGAGCTCGCGGCTCGTGGCCATCGCGGTCAGCGACTCGTCGGTCAGGGTGATGGGGGTGTTGTGACGGGCGACTGCGACCACCTGATCGAAGGTGAGGGCGCCGACCCCGACGGGAACCGTGGTGTTGGTCATGATCAGAGTGGATCACATCACATTCACGCGGGTGCGCACAGGCCGTTCTCGGCGGCGTCCTTCTCCTGGTCCTCGGGGCTCACCGAGTCGGCCGGCACCTCGGCCGGTGAGGCGCTGACCTCGGGTTCTTCCGGCGTGGCGGACGCCGTCGGCGAGGGCGCGGCGGAGGCCGTGGCCTCGTGCAGCGGACGGTCCTCGAGCATCCGCTGCCACAGCTCGTCGGACTCCGGCAGGATCTCGAGCCGGCCCCAGTTGGGGTCGCCGGTGGGGTAGGCCCGGTTGGGCACGGTCTCGAACTCGATGCCCGAGGGATCGAGGTCGCGCATCTCGCCGGCCAGGGCGGCCAGCTCGGCGACGGAGCCGACGTCGGTGGTGATCGACTTGGAGAGCTCGGTGGCGAACGTGGCCAGCCGTTGCGGGCGGGTCAGGGTGCCGGCGGAGAGGACCTTGGTGGCCAGGGCGGTGAGGAAGTACTGCTGACGCCGCATCCGGCCCAGGTCGGCGTTGGGGGTGGAGGAGCGGTTGCGTACGTAGTCCAGGGCTTGCTTGCCGCGCAGGTTGTGGGTGCCGGCGGGCAGGAAGATGTTGTGCTCCTCGTCGTCGATCGCCTCCGGGATGCAGATCGTGACGCCGCCGACGGCGTCGACCATGCCGCGGAAACCGGCGAAGTCGAGCGCGAGGTAGTGGTCGATCGGGATCCCGGTGAGCAGCTCGGTCTGGCGGGCGGTGCAGATCGGGCCGCCCAGGGAGTAGGCCTCGTTCCACATCACGCCGCTCGCCTCGGGGATCGTGGAGCCGTCCGCGGCGGTGCACTCCGGCCGATCGACGAGCGCATCGCGGGGGATCGAGACACCGTAGGCCGAGGTCCGGTCGGCGGAGACGTGCAGCAGGATCGTGCTGTCGGAGCCGCCGGAGCCACCCTCCCCGTCGATCGAGCAGCCGTCGCAGTCCCGTCCGTCGGTGCCCAGGATCAAGATGTTGAGCGGCTGCTTGGGGCCCTCGTCCTCGTCCTCCGGCTCGTCGAGGAGGTGGTTGATGTCGCCCCCGGAGCCGAGGTTGCTGTTGAGATGGTCGTAGAACGCCCAGGTGCCGACCCCGGTGCCGACCGCCAAGAACAGCATCGTGACCACGACGGTGAGCACGACCGTACGTCTCCCCGACCTCGATTCGGTCCCCATCACCCTCCCTCACCATCCGCCTGAGCGGACCGTCTGCGTGTGCAGCCCACACAGGTTGTACGCGCCAGTGAGCCGAGAGGTTGCTGCTTCAGGTAACGGCATTGTGAAACCATGAGGAAGGCACTGTCCGAAAACCGCGCGTAATTTCGTTCCGAACGCGGCAACATGGTGGACATGGATGGGACGACGAGCGTGAACGGACTCGACTTCGAATCGTGCTACCGCGCTGTTCGTTCGCGCGACCGGCGCTTCGACGGCATCTTCTACACGGCGGTCGCCTCGACCGGCATCTACTGCCGGCCCTCGTGCCCGGCGCGGACCCCGGCGCTGGTGAACGTCTCCTTCCACCGGACCGCCGCGGCCGCTCAGGCCGCCGGCTACCGGGCCTGCAAGCGCTGCCGTCCCGATGCCACCCCGGGCAGCCCGGAGTGGGACGTGGCCGCGACCCTGGCCGGGCGCGCGATGCGGCTGATCGCCGACGGCGTCGTCGACAGGGAAGGCGTCGAGGGGCTGGCTCGTCGGGTCGGCTACTCGCCGCGCCACCTGACCCGGCTGCTGACCACCGAGCTCGGCGCCGGTCCCTTGGCGCTGGCCAGGGCGCGCCGCGCGCAGACCGCCCGGACGTTGGTGGAGACCACCGAGCTCGGCTTCGCGGACATCGCCTTCGCGGCCGGCTTCTCGAGCGTACGTCAGTTCAACGACACCGTCCGCGAGGTCTATGCGGCCTCGCCGACCGAGCTCCGCGGCCGCCGCGGCTCGCGGCGCCGAGCCGACGGGACGATCGCGCTGAGACTCGCCGTCCGTACGCCGTTCGCCGGCCGTGCGCTGCATGCGTTCCTGCGCGACCACCTGGTGCCGGGCGTCGAGGCCGCCGGGGTCGACGACGGGCGGCGCTGGTTCGCCCGCACCCTCGACCTGCCCAACGGGCCGGGCACGCTGCGTCTCGAGCTCGCCGACATCCCGGAGGGCGAGACCGGTTTCGTCCACGCGACCTTCAAGCTCGCCGACCTGCGTGACACCACCGCCGCCGTCGAGCGCGCCCGCCGGCTGCTCGACGCCGACTGCGACCCGCGTGCGGTCGGCGACGTCTTCGTCGGGGACGAGGTGATCGGCCCGCTGGCCCTGGCGCTGCCGGGGCTCCGGGTGCCGGGCACCGTCGACGGGGGCGAGCTGGCGCTGCGTACGATCGTGGGGCAGCAGGTCTCGGTCGCCGGGGCGCGCACCGTGCTGGCGGGGATCGTCGCCGAGCACGGCCGCCCGATCACGACCGACATCGACGGCCTCACCCATCTGTTCCCGTCCGCGGACACCCTCGCCGCAGCCGACCCGGCCGGCATGCCGATGCCGCGCTCGCGCGGGCGTGCGGTCACCGGCCTGGCCGCGGCGCTCGCCTCCGGCGAGCTACAGCTGGACCGCGGCACCGACCGTGACGTCGTGCACGAGCAGCTGATCGGCCTTCCCGGCGTCGGCCCCTGGACCGCCGACTACGTCGCGCTGCGCGCGCTCGGCCACCCCGATGTCTTCCTGCCGACCGATGTCGGCATCAAACGAGCGCTGGAAGTGCTCGGTGCGCCCGCGGCGGACGTCGCCGGGTGGCGGCCGTGGCGCTCGTACGCCCTGCTCTACCTGTGGACTTCACTGACTGCCCTGGAGGAACTCTGATGTGGACCATCATCGACTCGCCCGTCGGCGAGCTCCGGCTGGTCGCGCACGACGGCGCGATCACCGCGATCGACTTCATGCCGGCCGACTATGCCAAGGGCCGCGTGCTCGGGGACCGGTCCGACTCGGATCCGCTGTTGCTGGAATGTGGCCGGCAGCTCGCCGAGTACTTCAAGGGTGACCGGACGAGCTTCGACCTCCCGCTGGCGCCCTCGGGCACTGCGTTCCAGGCGCGTGTCTGGGAGCAGCTGCAGCAGATCGAGTACGGCACGACCTGCTCCTACGGGCAGATCGCCGGCCGCCTCTCGCTGACCGGCCACGGCGCGCGCGCCGTCGGGCTCGCCAACGGCAAGAACCCGATCCCGATCGTCATCCCCTGTCACCGCGTCGTCGGTGCGGATGGCTCGCTGACCGGCTACGCCGGTGGCCTGGACCGCAAGACCACGCTGCTCGGCCTGGAGAGCGGTGCGCTCTTCTGATGCCGAGACCGCAGATGTGGCGTACGTCGGTGGTGGCCGTGGCGCTCGTGGCCGCCCTCGCCGGGTGCGGTGAGGGGGCCACGGAACCCGCGGGGTCGGGCTCGCCCGCGGAGCCTGTGGAGCCCGCGACCGGCGAGAGCCGGAGCATGGGCGACTACGCCCTGCTGGTCAACGGCCGGGTGAGGTGCGATCAGGACGTGTCGAGCGACGAGGCGAAGGACACGATCGAACGCGTCGGCGGGCTCCAGCAGCCGACCTGGTCGGTGCGGTTCGCCGAGGGCACCGCGGCCGGGGTCGTCGTGCTGGTGGCCGGCGACCTCGAGGATGCCCGGCCCCAGCTCTTCGACGACTACCACGTCGCGGTGATCGTCGGGTTGTCCGAGGATCAGACGCGGGCCGAGGACTTCAGGGCCGTACGTGAGGCGGTTCGGGAGGTCTGCGACTGAGCGCTCACCGAGTTACCTCGGTCAGGTGACGCTTCCCTCGTGGAACTCCGCAAAGGAAGGGCGTGCTCACCGAGTTACCTCGGTGAGCATCCGGCGCCCTACTCGGCAGCCGCCCGTCGCAGCGACTCCGAGAGCCGGTCGGCGGCGGCGAGGACGGCGGGAGCGTGCATCTTGCCGGGCTGGCGGGTGAGGCGCTCGAGGGGGCCGGAGACGGAGACGGCGGCGATGACCTTGCCGCCGGGGGAGCGGACCGGAGCCGACACCGAGGCGACGCCGGCCTCGCGCTCGCCGATCGACTGCGCCCAGCCGCGGCGGCGGATGCCGGAGAGGGCGGCGGCGGAGAAGGCGGCGTTCTGCAGGCCACGGTGGAGGCGCTCAGGGTCCTCCCACGCAATCAGTATTTGAGCAGCCGACCCGGCACGCATCGTCAGCTGCGAGCCGACGGGGATGGTGTCGCGGAGGCCGGAGGGGCGCTCGGCGGCCGCGACACAGACGCGGAAGTCGCCCTGGCGCCGCCACAGCTGCGCCGACTCGCCGGTGATGTCGCGCAGACGCGCCAGGACGGGCCCGGCGGTGGCCAGCAGCCGGTCCTCGCCGGCGGCGGCGGAGAGCTCGGCCAGGCGCGGACCGAGGACGAAGCGGCCCTGCATGTCGCGGGCGACCAGACGGTGGTGCTCGAGCGCGACCGCCAGACGGTGTGCGGTCGGACGGGCGAGACCCGTCCCGGCCACCAGACCTGCCAGGGTCGCCGGGCCGGATTCGAGAGCTGTGAGCACAAGGGCGGCCTTGTCGAGCACGCCCACACCGCTGGAACTGTCCATATCGCAAGACTAACTTCTCAGAACCTGAGATGCAACGTTAGGCTCAGAGAAGCAGACTGGAAGTGGCGGATCTGACATTGCGACCTCAGCGCGCAATACCCGCCACCGGCCACTACAGACCAAAGATGCCAGATGGAGAAGTGTCATGGGCAGGACCTTGTCGGAGAAGGTGTGGGACGAGCATGTCGTCCGGTCGACCGCGGGAGAGCCCGATCTCCTCTACATCGACCTTCACCTCATCCACGAGGTGACGAGTCCGCAGGCCTTCGAGGGCCTGCGCCTGTCCGACCGTAAGGTGCGTCGCCCCGACCTCACCATCGCCACCGAGGACCACAACGTCCCGACCCTCGACTGGGACAAGCCGATCGCCGACCCGGTCAGCCGCACCCAGGTCGAGACGCTGCGCAAGAACGCCGAGGAGTTCGGCGTACGTCTCCACCCGCTCGGCGACGCCGAGCAGGGGATCGTGCACGTGGTGGGGCCGCAGCTGGGGCTCACCCAGCCGGGCATGACCATCGTCTGCGGTGACTCGCACACCTCCACGCACGGCGCGTTCGGTGCGATCGCCTTCGGCATCGGCACCTCCGAGGTCGAGCACGTGCTGGCGACGCAGACGCTGATGCAGGACAAGCCGAAGACCATGGCTGTCACGGTCAACGGCGCCCTGCCCGACGGCGTGAGCGCCAAGGACCTGATCCTCACCCTGATCTCCAAGACCGGCACCGGCGGTGGCCAGGGCTACATCGTGGAGTATCGCGGCGAGGCCATCCGTGAGCTCTCCATGGAGGCCCGGATGACGATCTGCAACATGTCGATCGAGTGGGGCGCCAAGGCCGGCATGATCGCCCCCGACGAGACCACCTTCGCCTACATCAAGGACAAGCCCGAGGCGCCCAAGGGTGCCGAGTGGGACCAGGCCGTCGCGCACTGGAAGTCCCTGGTCACCGACGAGGACGCGACCTTCGACAAGGAGATCGTCCTCGACGCCGCCGAGGTCACCCCGTTCGTCACCTGGGGCACCAACCCGGGCCAGGGGGTCCCGCTGGGCGCCGCCGTCCCGAGCCCCGACGACTTCGAGGACGCCGACGAGAAGATCGCCGCCGAGAAGGCCCTGACCTACATGGGTCTCGAGGCCGGCACCCCGATGCGCGAGGTGCACATCGACACCGTCTTCCTCGGCTCCTGCACCAACGGACGCATGGAGGACCTGCGTACGGCCGCCGACATCATCCAGGGCCACCACGTCGCCGAGGGCACCCGGTTCCTGGTCGTCCCCGGCTCGGCCAAGGTACGTCTCCAGGCCGAGGAGGAGGGTCTGCACAAGATCTTCCTCGACGCCGGCGCCGAGTGGCGCGGCGCGGGCTGCTCGATGTGCCTGGGCATGAACCCCGACACCCTCGCCCCCGGCGAGCGCTCGGCCTCGACCTCCAACCGCAACTTCGAGGGTCGCCAGGGCAAGGGCGGTCGCACCCACCTGGTCTCGCCGGAGGTGGCCGCCGCCACCGCCGTACGCGGCACCCTCTCCTCGCCCGCCGACCTGACCCTCGTGGAGGCCTGACATGGACAAGTTCACCACCCACACCGGCGCCGGCGTACCCCTGCGCCGCAGCAACGTGGACACCGACCAGATCATCCCCGCGGTCTACCTCAAGCGGGTCACCCGCACCGGCTTCGAGGACGGCCTCTTCGCGGCCTGGCGCAACGACCCCACCTTCGTGCTCAACAACGAGGCGTACGCCGGGGCCTCCGTCCTCGTCGCCGGCCCCGACTTCGGCACCGGCTCCTCGCGTGAGCACGCCGTCTGGGCGCTGATGGACTACGGCTTCCGCGTCGTCATCTCGAGCCGCTTCGGCGACATCTTCCGCGGCAACTCCGGCAAGGCCGGCCTGCTCGCCGCGAAGGTCGACGAGAAGGTCGTCCAGAAGCTGTGGGACCACCTCGACGACAACCCCGGCGCCCAGATCACTGTCGACCTGGAGTCGCGCACCGTCCGTGCCGGCGAGGGCCCCGACGCGATCGAGGACTCCTTCGACATCGACGACTACACCCGCTGGCGCCTCCTGGAGGGCCTCGACGACATCGGCATCACGCTCTCCCACGAGGACGACATCGCCGCGTACGAGACCACCCGGCCCTCCTTCAAGCCGGTCACCCAGCACGCCTAGATCGAATCGTCAGTTGTGGGCGACGAAAGAACACTTTCGTCGCCCACAACTGCTTTTTCGGCTGGTCAGGGGATCCGGATCTGGCCGTCGGCGGCACGCTGGGAGCCGGTGACGCGGTCGCAGGAGCCGGTGTTGACCCAGCAGCGGAGGTACCAGGAGTCGGTGGTGGTGGCGGTGTAGAGGACGACGCTGCGGTCGGACTCGAAGCCCGCGACGCGGACCTTCTCGACGGAGTCGGGCACACGCAGGTCGATGTGCTCGGAGGTGCTCATGTTGACCGCGATGCCGCGCTCGGCGCCGTAGCTGATCATCCCGGGATCGCTGGGGTTGCGAGCGATCGCGACGATCGAGCCGTCGGGGGAGTCCGCGACCGATCCGGGCAGCGGTGCGTGGACGCCGGGCTGGGTGAGGCTGCCGTCTGCTTCGATCGCGGCGAAGCGGGCCTCCCACTCGCTGGGGTTGTGCAGGAGTACGCCGCGGCGCAGCGGGATCAGCTGCTGGTAGCCGAGCGGCAGCGAGATCCGCTGGGTGGCCTCGCCGGGATCCCAGGCGGTCACCGGCGGCCGGGAGACGATGAGCTCGCCGTAGTTGCCGGGCGCCGCCGGCGGGGCAGGCACGATGCCGGTGCGGAAGTAGGCGCGGGTGCGGTCGGTGCCCAGCACCGCGGTGGCGACGGGGGTGCCCTCGAGCTCGAGCCGATCGGTCTCCTCGCCGGTCCTGGTGTCCACGGCGACGAGCGCGGAGGCGGCGTCGCCGGTCTGCTGGAGCGCGAAGAGCTGGTTGCCGTCCTTGCTCAGGACCGGCTGGGTCCACAGGCCGGGGACCTGGATCGTCGACCCGCGCCGCGCGATCCACACCGGACCGGGCTTGTCCGCGCGCTCGTACATCAGCACCGTCCACGCGGCCACGCTCATCTGGGAGCCGAAGACCTTCTGCGGCTTCGCACCGAGCTGGAGCCGGCCGGCCCGGTCGACGAAGGGCAGGGTCGTCGCAGGGCCGACAGGCAGGTCCGCGTACGTCGCCGGGATCGCCGGCTCGCTGTTGCGGACCGTCGGGGCGGGCGGCGCGGGCGTGGGGACGTTGGCGCCGGTGCGCCCCTCGGCGAGCCGGGTCGTGTGGACGGCGAGCCAGGCCACGGAGGCGATCAGGGCGAGGACGATGCAGGCCGAGAACACGATCCCGGCGCGGCTGTGCCTCGCCGTGGTCTGCGGCTCCTCGAGAGCCACGGTGGGCTGCTCCTCGTCGATGTGCACGTCGGTGATGGTCGTACCTTCCTCGTCCTGTCTCCCGAAGGCTGCGACGTCGATGCAATGCTGCGGACGTGCCCCGAGTCTCTCCACGGTAACCACGTCGAGGCGCCGGAATCAGGAGAGATCAGGTGAACAATCCGTTTTCACATGCCGTCGGTATGTTCGGAAGTCCCGGAGATGGCCTAAGGTCGATCGTGTGGTGAGAAAACGAGTAGCTGATGCAGGCAAACAGGCCGGAAGAGTAGTCGGCACGGTGCGGGAGACGGCCGGGAAGCTGGTCGCCGACGTGGTGTCCGGCAAGCTCAAGGTCCCCGCCGTTCCGAAGGTCAAGGTCCCGCGGCCAGGGCGCAAGGCACCGGCCAAGGCCGCCGAGCCGGTCGTGAAGCCCGAGCCGACCGCCGACAAGGTCGAGACGACCACGGTCGAGAAGCCCGTGGCGGCGAAGAAGACCGCCGCCAAGAAGACCACGGCCAAGAAGAGCACCGCGACGAAGACGACCGCGGCGAAGAAGACGGCGGCGAAGAAGGCTCCGGCGGCGAAGAAGACCACCGCCAAGAAGACGACCGCCAAGAAGACGACCGCCAAGAAGGCTCCGGCGGCGAAGAAGACCGCGGCGAAGAAGACGACCGCGGCGAAGAAGACGACGGCCGCCAAGAAGACCACGGCCAAGAAGGCTCCGGTGGCGAAGAAGGCTCCCGCGAGCGAGACGTCGGCCAGCCCGACCACCGGGCCCGAGACGCCGCCGGCCGACTCCTAGCCGAGACTCCCGACGCGCACCGACGCGAGAGTCGTACGCGGCCCGAGCCCCAGGCTGCGTACGGTCTCGAGGTCCTCGAGAGTGTCGACGTCGTGGCGAAGCGAGTCGAGGTCGCCCTCCAGCGGATGGGCGCCGCCGTCGCGGTGGGCGGCGGCGGAGCCGGGCCCGAACGCGGGCCGGAACCGGTCGTGGAGCGCGGTGTAGAGCGTGGTGCCCCCGCCGGCCGCGTCCTCGACGTACGCAGCCCCGAACCCGTCCGCGGCGCTCAGCGCCGCGTCGAGGTCGGCGGAGCGGAGAGCCGGCAGGTCCCCGCACAGGGCAGCGGGACGGAGCCCCGGCCAGCGGCGCCGGGCTTCGAGCGCGCCTTGTACGAGGGTCTCGTTGAGGTCCCCGCTGACCCCGTCGGGGATGACGGCTGCGCCGAGACGGGCGACATCGGCGGCGAAGTAGGAGTCGTCGGTGATCACCAGCACGGCGCCGACGCCGGAGGCGGCCAGGCATGACTCGGCGGTGTCGAGGGCGAACGACCGGGCGAGATCGGCCCGTTCGTGCGACTCGATTCCGACCAGCCGGGACTTGCCGCGCGCCGGAGGCTTGACGGGCAGCAGTACGACGTAACCGGGTGCAGGTACAGGCATCGAGGTAGATCCTGACAGGTATCTCACAACGACGCGGAGACGGCCCGGTAGCCTGCCCTGCGTGGGAAAGTACCGGAAGTTCCAGGAGGGCAAGCTCGGCTGGCCGTGGACCGTGGCTGTCGGCATCGTGAAGCCTGTCCTTCTCGCCACGACCAAGCACCAGTGGGTCGGCGGCGAGAAGATCCCGGAGAGCGGGGGAGCGGTCTTCGCGATCAACCACGTCTCCGAGATCGACCCGTTCACCGCCGCGCACATCGTGTGGGACTACGGACGTAGGCCGAGCTATCTGGCCAAGGCCGCGTTGTTCAAGGGGCCGCTGGGCAAGTTCCTGCGGGCCGCCCGACAGATCCCCGTGGACCGGACGGCCGGCGCGTCTGCGTTCGACGCGGCCGTGAAGGCCGTCAACGAGGGCAGCATCGTGGTCGTCTACGTCGAGGGGTCCATCACCAAGGACCCGGCCGGCTGGCCGATGCGCGGCAAGTCCGGTGCGGCACGGATCGCGCTCGCCACCGGTGCCCCGGTCTACCCGGTGGGACAGTGGGGAGCCCAGGAGCTGCTCCCGGCGTACTCCCTCAAGCCGCACCTGATCGGTCGCAAGATGATCCAGATGAAGATCGGCGACCCGGTGGAGCTGAAGGATCTCGAGGTCCAGGAACACACGCCGAAGGTCGTCAACGAGGCGACCGACCGGATCATGAAGGCGATCGTCGGCCTGGTGGCCGACATCCGGCAGGAGGAGCCGCCCAGCGAGCTCTTCGACCCGAAGAAGGCCGGTGTGAACGCGACCGGCGACCCCCGCAAGACGAAGAAGAAGGACGACAATTGAGCGAGCGCCAGCGAGTGAACCATGAGCACAACACGCCGCCGCGTCCGTATTCTGGCGCCTGCGCTACGGAGGCAGCGGCGTGAGCGAGCTTGGCAAGGTAGCGGTCTTCGGAGCGGGTTCGTGGGGCACCGCGTTCTCGGTCATCCTCGCCGACGCGGGCAACGACGTGACCATGTGGGCGCGACGTGAGGAGGTCGCGGCGGCGATCAACGACACCCACGAGAACCCCGACTACCACCCGGGCACCGAGCTGCCGCGCAACATCAGCGCCACCCACGACATCGAGAAGGCCGCACACGGCGCCGATCTGGTCGTCCTCGCGGCGCCGTCGCAGACGCTGCGCGCCAACCTCACCGACTGGGCGCCGTTCCTGCCCCAGGACGTACCGCTGGTCTCGCTGATGAAGGGTGTCGAGCTCGGCACCCTCGAGCGGATGAGCGAGGTGATCGCTCATGTCACGGGTGCGGGACCGGAGCGGATCGCGGTGGTCAGCGGCCCCAACCTGTCCAAGGAGATCATCCGTCGCGAGCCCGCCGCCGGTGTGGTGGCGTGCGCCGACGAGGAGGTCGCCAAGGCGATCCAGGCGCGCGTGCACTCGCCCGCGTTCCGTCCCTACACCTCGACCGACGTGGTCGGCTGCGAGATCGGCGGGGCCTACAAGAACGTGGTCGCGATCTCGACCGGGATGGCCGCCGGGATGGGGTTCGGCGACAACACCCAGGCGTCGCTGATCACCCGCGGCCTCGCCGAGACCGCGCGGCTGGCGATGCAGCTCGGCGCCAACCCGATGACCCTCATGGGTCTGGCCGGCCTCGGTGACCTGGCCGCGACCTGCTCCTCGCCGCTGTCTCGCAACCGTACGTTCGGGGAGAAGCTCGGCAAGGGCATGACCACCGCCGACATCCTCGCCTCCAGCCATCAGGTCGCCGAGGGCGCCAAGTCGTCGCACTCGCTGCGCGAGCTGGCCGCGAAGGTCGGGGTGGACGTGCCGCTGGCGCAGTACGTCGACGACGTCGTCTCCGGCGCCAAGACCGTCAGCGAGATCATGGACGAGATGCTCGAGCGGCCGACGAAGGCGGAGACCGAGTAACTCGCCGGTCGAGCCCGCGAGCGCCAGCGAGCGGTGTCGAGACCAACACAGTCGCGAAACGAGCTGTGTTGGTCTCGACACGCCTCCGCCTAGCGGCTCCGGCGGCTCGACCGACGGGCTAAGCCGTGCCGAGGTCCTTCCAGGGGCCCCACTCCTCGGTGCCGGGGGTGTTGCCCTGGGTCCACCACTTGGCCTCCCACAGGTGACCGCCGTAGGTGACGCGGTCACCGGCGACGTACACCGTGCCGGCCGACCATGCGGCCGCGGCCGGCGGGTCCGTCGGCGGATCGGTCGGCGGGTCCGTGGGCTCCTCGGTCGGCGGGTCGGTCGGGTCCGGCTCCTCGACCGGGCCGCCGGTGCCGTTGCGCATCGCGTCGGCGAAGGTGCCGACCAGCTCGCCCTGGCGGTCACCGGACAGCTCCCACCACATGCCTCCGCCGAGGCCCTTGGAGATGGCGTAGGAGGCCTTCTGGGCGATCGTCCGGGTGTTGTCGTAGCTCCACCACTGGTTGCCGTCGTAGCGCCACGCGGCGCCGACCGCGGCGTCGTAGTGGTCGGTGCCGCGGGACTTGAGCTTGTCGTAGTCCTCGTTGCCCGCCTCGTACGTCCCTGGTGCCGCGGCGGTCGCCGGACCCCACGCGTTGGCCGAGCTGGCGCCCTGCCAGCCGCGACCGTACGCGGCCATGCCCAGGCCGAGCTGGGCCGGTGAGATGCCGGCGTCGAGGTACTCGCTGACCGACTCGTCCACGCTGAACCGCTTCCCGTCGGGGCGGGGGTCGGCGGGGTCGGGGTAGAGGTTGCCCTGGTGGCCGGTCAGTGTCGGGTCCCAGGCGCCCCACAGGTCATAGCCCTGGATGTTGCCGAAGTCGAGGGAGTTGAAGATCGCCGGGTCGTTCCAGCCGCCGGCCTCGATGTCTTGCGGGTTGGCCGGGAGGAACGCCGAGAGCTGGTAGTCCTTGCCCGTGGTGGAGCCGAGGGCGTCCAGCTGGGAGCGGAACTCGGCCAGGAGCGCCTTGAAGTTGGCGCGGTCGTTGACCGGGTCGACATGGTTGCCGGTGTTGCCGTTGGGCGAGCCCGGCCACTCCCAGTCGATGTCGAAGCCGTCGAAGACGCCGGCGGCCGCTCCGGCGCCACCGCGGCCGTCGATGACCGGCAGGTTGCCCTTGATGTAGAGGTCGATGCAGGAGGAGACGAACTTGCGTCGCGACTCCGGGGTCGCCGCAGCGAGGGAGAAGTTCTTCGACCAGGTCCAGCCGCCCAGCGAGAGCAGGACCTTCAGGTCGGGGTGCTTCGCCTTGAGCTGCTTGAGCTGGTTGAAGGAGCCGGCCAGCGGCTGGTCCCAGGTGTCGGCGGTGCCGGAGACGGACGCATCCGCGGCGTACGACATCCCGTAGTCGGCGTAGGCATCACCGGCGCCGTCGGAGCCGTTGGGCCCCTCGCCCTGGGCCTTGTTGGCCTCGAAGCAGGTCAGCGTCTGGTGGTGGATGTTGCCGAAGGCGTAGTTGAGGTGGGTGAGGTCGTCCGCGACCCCGGACGTCTCCAGCTGCTTGAGCTTGAAGGCTCGGCCGTAGACGCCCCACTGCACGAAGTAGCCGACGTTGCGGTAGCCGTTGATCGCGGTCGGCTCCGCGGCGGCCGTCTTCAGCGATGCGCTGGACGGAGTGCTGGTGAGGACGAGCGCGCCGGTGAGGGCGAGCGCTCCGGCGAGTGCGCCGATGAGAAGGCCGGCTGTCCGGCGTGGTCTTCGAGAGGGCAGAGCGACATGCATGGTGACACCTCCGAGGTGATGGCTGGCTCGGGCACCAGACGCCCGAATCGCCATTCGATGGTGGCAGTCAGTTTGTTTGTAAGCAACCCTTACTAATTAAGGAATTTCAGAACGTAATTCGAGGTCGGCGGCGAAGTAGTACCTTCGATGGGCCGTCAATCTCTGGGAGACCGCCATGCTCGGACGCCGCTCTGCAGTTGTCGCCACACTGACCGGAGGTGCGCTCGCGCTGGCCACCCTGGTCCCGTACGCCGGGGCTGCCGTCGCCCCGGACGACAGGCTGACGCCACCACCGAAGATGCCCACCGCGGTCGGGTACGACGGCGCGGTGGCGAGCGTCGACGCCGACGCGAGCCGGGTCGGGCTCGAGGTGTTGCGCAAGGGCGGAAACGCGGTCGACGCCGCGGTCGCGACGGCTGCGGCGCTCGGTGTGACCGAGCCCTACTCGGCCGGGCTCGGCGGGGGCGGCTTCTTCGTGCACTACTCCGCGCGCACCGGTGAGGTCGAGACGATCGACGGGCGGGAGAAGGCGCCGGCCGCGATGCCGCACGACGCGTTCATCGACCCCGAGACCGGGAAGGAGTACCCGTTCTTCCCTGACATGGTCACCAGCGGCGCCTCGGTCGGGGTGCCCGGCACCCCGCTGACCTGGGACAAGGCGCTTCGAAAGTGGGGTACGCGCTCGCTCGGCCAGTCGCTCGCGCCGGCCGCGCGGCTGGCCCGTCAGGGGTTCGTCGTCGACGAGACCTTCCGCCAGCAGACAGTCGACAACGCGGAACGTTTCGCAGCGATCGATTCCACCGCGGAACTGTTCCTTCCCGGAGGATCGGCGCCCGAGGTCGGTAGCCGGTTCCGCAACCCCGACCTCGCCGCCACCTACGACCTGCTCGGCCGCAAGGGCGTGAAGGCCTTCTACCGCGGCCCGCTGGCCGCGCAGATCGCCAAGACGGTGGCCGAGCCGCCGAAGACCGACGACACCGACCTGCCGGTTCCGGCCGGCTGGGTGACCACCGAGGACCTAGCCGCCTACACCGCCCCCGATCGCGAGCCGACCCGCTCGACCTACCGGGACCTGGAGGTCTACGGGATGGCGCCGCCGTCCTCGGGAGGCACCTCGGTCGGTGAGGCGCTCAACATCCTGGAGCGCTACGAGCTGGCGGGGATGAGCAATACCGAGGCCTACCACCACCTGCTGGAGGCGAGCGCGATCGCCTTCGCCGACCGGGGCGCCTACCTCGGCGACCCCGACCACGTCGACGTACCCGTCGAGGCACTCCTCGACGACACCTTCGCCGCCGAGCGGGCCTGCGGGATCGACCCCGCGGCGGCCCGGCCGAAGCCGGTGGCCGCCGGGGACGCGTACGACTTCGACGGGGTCTGCGACGGCGCGGCGGGCGCGGGCGAGACGGCGAGGGACACCGAGAACCTCGAGACCACCAACCTGACCGTGGTCGACCGTTGGGGCAACGTCGTCGAATACACCCTGACCATCGAGCAGACCGGCGGATCGGGGATCACCGTGCCCGGCCGCGGCTTCATCCTCAACAACGAGCTGACCGACTTCTCGACGACCTACCGGGCCGACGACCCCAACCGGATCGAGCCAGACAAGCGCCCGCGCAGCTCGATGGCACCCACGATCGTCCTCTCCGAGGGCCGGCCCGTGCTGGCGGTCGGGTCGCCGGGCGGCTCGACGATCATCACCACGGTGCTCCAGATCCTCATCGAGCGGTACGCGCGCGACCGGACCCTGCCCGAGGCGATGGCGGCGCCGCGGGTCTCGCAGCGCAACGGAGCGAGCACGGGTGCCGAGCCGGCGTTCATCGAAGCCTACGGAGGGCCGCTGACATCGCTGGGGCACAGCTTCGCCCCGACCGCCGAGCTCGGCGCGGCCACCGCGATCGAGATCGGCCCCGACGGCCTGCTGACCTCGACCGCCGAGCCGTGGCGACGTGGTGGCGGGTCCGCGTTGGTGGTGAGCCCGGTGACCCCGACGCACTAGCTCCCGATGCGGTCGAGCGCCTGAAGGAGGTCGGCCCAGAGGTCGTCGACGTCCTCGATCCCGACCGACATCCGCACGAGCCCCTCGGGCACCGTCGACGACTCGGTCTTCCAGCGGCGACGGCGCTCGAAGGTGGACTCGACGCCGCCGAGGGAGGTCGCATGGACCCACAGCGAGGTCGAGTGGGTCAGGAGGTCGGCCTGATCCGCGGTCGGCAGGACGGCCGCGAGCATGCCGCCGAACCCGGGGTAGCGGACCTCCGCGACCGCCGGGTGCGCGGCCAGGCGCTCGGCGAGGGTCGCCGCGTTGGCGGCGGAGCGCTCGACGCGCAGGTGCAGCGTACGGAGCCCGCGAAGCGCCAGCCACGCCTCGAACGGTCCGGGGATCGCGCCGAGCAGGTCGCGACGGGCCTTGAGCACGTCCCACAGGGTGTCGTCGGAGACGACGACCGCGCCCATGACGACGTCGGAGTGGCCGGCGATGAACTTGGTGGCCGAGTGGATGACGATGTCCGCGCCGAGCGCGAGCGGCTGCTGGAGCAGGGGAGTGGCGAAGGTGTTGTCGACCACCACCCGCGCCCCGGCCTTGTGTGCCGCGGCGATGACCGCCGGCAGGTCGGCCAGCTGCATTCCGGGGTTGGTCGGCGTCTCGACCCAGACCAGCGCGACCTCGCCGTCGAGCTTCTCGAGCAGCTTCACGACCGCGGCGGTGTCGGAGAAGTCCGCGAGGCGTGCGGTCAGCCGGCCGCGCCCCTCGAGGTCGGCCAGCTGACCGATGGTCCCCAGATAGCTCTGCTCGGTGGCCACGACCACGGAGTCGTTGACCAGGTCGAGCAGCGTCGCGATCGCCGCGAGCCCGGACGCGAACGACAGCGCCCGCCCGCCCTCGAGCTTCCCGAGCGCCTCCTCGAAGGCCACCCACGCGTCGTTGGTGTAGCGCCCGTACTCCTTGTCCCCGCCGGCCACATAGGTCGAGGCCATCGTGATCGGTACGTTGAGCGGCTGGTCGGGCTCGTGGGCCGGCCGCCCGGCGTGGACGGCGATCGTGGCGGGCTTGTGATCCATGTGTTCGACCCTATTGCTCCCTCGACAACTGAGCCCCACGCGCCGCGCGGTTACGGGTCAGGGCATGGTCCCGGATAAGGTTGCGGCCGTGTTGACGACCCTGCTGGATGGACGTGCCTTCGGTGAGAAGCACGGCAAGGATGCTGCCACCGTCGTGGCCCTGCACGGCTGGGCGCGCAACCGCAGTGACTGGGGCTCGACGCTCGAGGGCCTGGACGCGCTCGCGCTCGACCAGCCCGGCTTCGGTGCCACCCCCGCCCCGGACGAGGTCTGGGGGTCCGAGGACTATGCCGCGTGGCTGGCCCAGATCCTCGAGGGTCTCGACCGACCGGTGCTCGTCGGCCACAGCTTCGGTGGCCGAGTGGCCGTCCAGCTCGCCGCCACCCGTCCGGAGCTCGTCCGCGGCATCGTCCTCACCGGCGTGCCGCTGTTCCGTCCGAAGACCGGCGGCAAGCCCAAGCTCGCCTATCGAGTCGGCCGCTGGCTCCACTCCAAGGGGCTGATCCCCGAGGCGAGGATGGAGGCGCTGCGGGAGAAGTACGGATCGACCGACTACCGCAACGCCAAGGGCATCATCCGCGACATCTTCGTGAAGGTCGTCAACGAGTCCTACGGCGACCAGCTGGCGGCGATCCCGAAGGACCTTCCGGTACGCCTGATCTGGGGTGAGAACGACACCGCCGCACCGGTCTGGATGCCCGGTGAGGCCATGGAGATCCTGGGGGACAACGCGACCCTGGAGATCGTGTCCGGCTCGGCGCACCTGCTCGATGCCGGGCTGGTCAAGAGCCTTCGAGGCTCGATCGACGAACTGCGTACGTTTTGAATCTGAGGGGCTGAAGAAGAAGCATGTGGATCGTCCTGGTCACCTCCGCGCTGACCCTGGTCTCCTACTACCGCTGGCTGCGGGTCGCTCAGCGTGAGCACTACGAGCCGATGCGGCTGTTCGCGATCGAGTGGATCTGGATCAAGGCCCGCCCGGTCGAGGCGATCCTGCTCGCCGCGGTGGTCGTGGTCTGTCTGGCCGCGTTCGTGCTGCCCTACGGGGCGCTCGTGGGCGCGCTGCTGTTCATCGGCTGGCCGGCCGGGATGAGCTTCAGCGGCGCCAAGCGGCTGGTGTGGACCGACCGCGTCAAGCGCCTGGCCGGTGTGCTGTTCGTGCTGCACGCGGTCGTCACCGTCATGATCGCGCTGGCGGCGCCGGCCGCCGCCGGCCTGCTCCCGATCCTCGCGGTCCCGCTGGCCGAGGCGGCGCTGGCGATCATGTGGCCGATCGAGAAGTCGATGGCGAAGAAGTGGCAGGTCCAGGCCGCCGCCACGATCAAGAAGGTCAGCCCGAGGATCGTGGCGATCACCGGCTCCTACGGCAAGACCTCGACGAAGAACTACGCCACCCACCTGATGCAGGGCCGCTGGTCGACGCTGGCCTCGCCGGCGAGCTTCAACAACGCGATGGGTCTCTCCCGCGCGGTCAACGACCGCCTCCAGCCCGGCACCGACATCTTCGTGGCCGAGATGGGCACTTACGGTCCCGGCGAGATCGCCGAGCTGACCGAGATCTTCCCGCCCGAGGTCGCCGCCATCACCACGATCGGCGAGGCCCACCTGGAGCGGATGAAGTCGCGCGAGACGATCGTGAAGGCCAAGTCGGAGATCCTGCCGAAGGCCTCGACCGTGGTGCTCAACATCGACGTACCCGAGCTCGCCCTCATCGCCGAGAACCTCCGCGCCAGCAAGCGCGTCATCGCCTGCTCAGCCGTGCCGGGCACCGCCGCCGAGGTCGTGGTCGCCGACGGCCGGCTGACCATCAACAACCAGACGTACGCCGTCGACCTCCCCGACGAGGTCGGCCACCCGATCAACGTCGCGATCGCCGTCGGCCTCGCCCTCGCCGTCGAGGTGCCGATCGAGACGATCACCCAGCGGCTGGCGTCGATCCCCGGTACGCCCCACCGCGCCGAGGCCAACAAGACCCCCGGCGGCGTGTGGGTCGTCGACGACACCTTCAACTCCAACCCGACCGGCGCGGCCGCCGCGCTCGCCAAGGCCAAGCGGCTGGCAGGGGAGTCGGGCACGGTGTGGACCATCACGCCCGGTATGGTCGAGCTGGGCACCGAGCAGGCCGCGCGCAACATCGAGTTCGCGCAGGCTGCCACGGCCTCCGACAAGATGCAGCTGTGCATCGTCGGTCGCACCAACCGAAAAGCGCTGCAGGCGGGGGAGCCTGCGCGAACCACTGCGTTCGAAAGCCGTAAGGCGGCAGCGGATCATGCGCTGACCGCCGCCAAGGAGGGCGACGTGGTGCTGTACGAGAACGACCTCCCCGACCACTACGCGTAGGACCCCCAGGAGCTTTCACCATGAGCGTAACCAAGGCCACCATCGTCTTCGGCGGTCCCAGCGCCGAGCACGACATCAGCATCCTCACCGGCCTCCAGGCCGAGCGGGTCCTCTCCGGGGCCGGCGTCGAGGTGACGTGCCTCTACTGGGCGCGTTCCGACAAGTGGTTCCTGGTGCCCGCCAAGCAGGAGGCGCGCGACTTCATCGGTGGCGAGCCGAAGGGCTCCAAGGCGGTCGAGTTCCGCCTCGGCTCCGAGAAGGGCGACGGGTTCTACACCGTCGGCGGCTTCGGCGGTGGCAAGCGCCTCGAGACCGGCCCGATCCTCTCCGCCTTCCACGGCGGCGCGGGCGAGGCCGGCGGCATCCAGTGGCTCTTCGAGCTGGCCGGCCTCAAGGCCACCGGCGCCACCCCGGCCTCCGCCGCGCTCGGCATGGACAAGCTCGCCTTCGGCGCGGTCATGCTCAACGCCGACCTCCCGTCGCTGCAGCGCGAGCTGCTCTCGCGCTACGCCGCGCCGTCCTTCGAGGGCCCCTACATCGTCAAGCCGCGCTTCGGTGGCTCCTCGATCGGCATCGAGGTCGTCGACGACTACGAGACCGGCCTGGCGCTCCTCAACACCTCACCGCACCTGCGTGCGGGCGCGGTCGTCGAGCCGTACCGCCCCGACCTCTTCGACCTCAACGCCTCGGTCCGCACCGCGCCCGAGGTCGTGGTGAGCGACGTCGAGCGTCCGCTGCGCTCGGACGAGGCGAAGATGTACGACTACTCCGCCAAGTACGTCCACACCGACGGCCTCTCCTCCTCCCCGCGCGAGTTCCCGGCCCAGGTCGAGGAGTCGATCACCAAGCAGATCAAGGACCTCGCCGTACGCGTCGTGGAGCTCACCGGCCTGACCGGCATCCTGCGCATCGACTTCCTCTCCGACGGCAAGGGCGAGGTCTTCATCAACGAGGTCAACTCGATCCCCGGCGCCCTCTCGCTCTACCTGTGGCCCGACACCCCGGCCTCCGAGGTGCTCACCAGCGCCATCGCCGAGGCCGAGAAGCACGTCCCCCAGGTCACCCGGAACTTCGAGGAGGGCGTCGCCCTCAAGGCCGCCGGCGGCATCGCCGGCAAGCTCACCGGCCTCAGCTGAAGCACACCGCTGGTCGAGCCGCGAGCGCTAGCGAGCGTGTCGAGACCAACACGGTCCCATCGGCACTCGATAGGGACTGTGTTGGTCTCGACACGCCTCCGCCTAGCGGCTCCGGCGGCTTGACCAGCGGGTCAGCGTACTAGCGGGCGAGGGCGCGCTTGAGGAGGGCGAGGGTGACCTCGCCCATCGAGGTGCCGTCGTGCTTGGCGGCGAAGGGGAAGACGCTGGTCTCGGTGGCGCCGGGGGTGATGGCGACCTCGAGGACGACGAAGCTGCCGTCGGGGGTAACCATGAAGTCGGTGCGGGAGATGTCGCGCATGCCGAGCAGCTCGTGGGCGCGTACGGCGGTCTCGCCGAGCTCGGCGAGCAGCGAGTCGGGGAGGTCGGGGCGGCCGAAGCCGACGAACTCGGCGGTGTAGCGCGCCGCGAAGTCGAACTCGTGGCCCTTGCTGAAGTCGATGGCGATCGGGGTCAGCGGCTTGACGCCCTCATCCGTCTCGTGGACCACCACGGAGACGTCGATGCCCCCGTAGAAGCGCTCGATGAGCGCCTCGTCGCAGTAGGCGTAGGTCTTGACCAGGGCGGCGGGGAGGGCGGAGAGGCCGTCGACGCCGGTGACGCCGAGCGCCGAGCCGCCGCGCGAGGGCTTGACCACGACCCGCTCACCCAGCCGCGAGATGACGTGCTCCATCAGCACCGGCGCGCCGACGTCGCGGAACGTCGTGGACGACAGCGAGACCGAGTCCGGCACCGGGATGCCGCCGCGGCGCAGGAGCTCGCGGGCGGCCGTCTTGTCGAACGCGACGCGGCAGGAGGTGGAGACGGTGCCGACGTACGGGATCCCGATCAGCTCCAGGAGCGTCTGGATCTCGCCGTCCTCACCGAACTGGCCGTGAAGGGCCGGCAGCGCCACGACCGCCTTGTCGCGCTCGAGGTTGTGCAGCAGCGCCCGGTCGAAGTCGTACGCAGCCACCTCCACGCCCAGCGCCGACAGCTCGCGCACGAGGTTGCGGCCAGAGGCCAGCGACACGTCGCGTTCGTGGCTCAGCCCGCCGGCGATGACGGCGACGGGCCCGGAAAGAGGAGGTGTGCTCATGAGTTCGTTGTAACAGACGGCCGGGTGCAGCCGTAAATCAGATGTGGACGACCGGGCAGGTCAGGGTGCGGGTGATGCCTTCGAGGCTCTGGACCCGCGCCACGACCAGCTTGCCGAGCTCGTCGACGTTGCGGGCCTCGGCGCGGACGATCACGTCGTACGGACCGGTGACGTCCTCAGCCAGGGTCACGCCCTGGATCTTGCCGATCTCGGTGGCGACCTCCGCGGCCTTGCCGACGTCGGTCTGGATGAGGATGTACGCCTGTACGACCATGGTGCTGCTCCTGTTCTCCGTGCCTTCCTTGGCACAACGTCAGGCAAGTAACCTATCGCGTTATCTGTCGATCGACCTACACCGACCCTTGGGATAAGACACGGCGACGCGTGTCCCGGTATCTCCGCGCATCGCGAGGAGGGTTGGATGGAGCCATGGCTTTTCCGAGGGACACGACGCTCGCCGACATCGGTGAGTTCGGGCTGATCACCGAGATGACCAAGCACTTCGCCCAGGGAGAGCAGGTGCTGGTCGGCCCCGGTGACGACGCTGCGCTGGTGCGCGTCAAGCAGGGCCACGTGGTGGTCTCGACCGATCTGCTCGTCGAGGGCCGCCACTTCCGGCGGGACTGGGCCGAGGCGTCCCACATCGGCCACCGGGCGGCGGGCCAGAACCTCGCCGACATCGCCGCGATGGGTGGCGTCGCCCACTCGATGACTCTCGGGCTCGCCCTTCCCGCGGACCTCCCGGCCGAGTGGGCGGTCGACTTCGCCGAGGGATTCGCCGCGGAGTGCGCGCTGGTCGGGGCCTCTGTCGTCGGCGGCGACATCACCGGTGCCGACCAGATCGTGATCTCCGTGACCGCTATCGGCGCGGTCGCCCAGGCACCGGTCCTGCGCTCCGGCGCGGAGCCGGGCGACGTACTCGCGCTGTGTGGACGCCAGGGGTGGGCCGCGGCCGGCCTGGCGATCCTCAAGCGAGGTTTCCGCTCACCACGCGTGCTGGTCGACGCCTACCGCCGCCCGCAACCGCCGTACGCAGCCGGCCCCGCCGCCGCGGCGGCTGGTGCCTCGGCGCTGATCGACGTCTCCGACGGTCTCCTGTCCGAGGCCCGGCACATCGCCGATGCCTCGGAGGTCTCCATCGACGTGCACACCGCCGCGCTGACCGTCCCCGACGAGCTCAACGCGGTCGCCTCGGCCACGGGCGCCGACGCGCTCGCGTTCGTGCTGGGCGGGGGAGAGGACCACTCCCTGCTCGCCGCGTTTCCGCCTGACGTCGAGCTGCCGGACGGGTGGACCGTGATCGGGACGATCGGCGAGCCGGGGGAGGTGCCGGTGACGGTCGACGGGGAGGTGTACGAGGGGGCTACGGGGTGGACGCACTTCTGAGTGGGCAGAGATATCCGTGTCGGGTTCGCTTCTCCGTCTGGCTTGCGTCGGGATTGCGCCGAGTCGGCGCAACCGCACGCCTCGCTCGCTTCGCTTCGCTCCAAGGCGTGCAGTTGCGCCGACTCGGCGCCTTTCATGAGGTAGCAGAAGGGGCCCCGCTACAGCGCTTGCGCGCTGCTGCGGGGCCCCTTCGTGCTACCTCAGCGTGAAACCTTGCCGGCCTTGATGCAGGTCGTGCAGACGTTCATGCGCTTCGGGGTGCCGTTGATGACGGCGCGGACGCGCTGGATGTTGGGGTCGAAGCGGCGCCTGGTCGCCTTCTTGGACCACGGCCGGTTGTTGCCGAAGCCCGGCTTCTTGTCGCAGATGTCGCAGACGGCAGCCACCGTGAACTCCTGAGGTTGAATAGATGATCGAGGACGATTGAATGGTGTCGGCGGGCGCGATGAACGGCTGCCCTGCCGAGACAACCGAACAAGCGTAGCCCGTCCGGCTGCGCCCGGCGAAATCGTCAGTCCTCGGAGCGGCGATCCCGCCACCTGTCCAGAGGTGCGGCCAGTGCGGTGGCCAGCTTCCACCGCTTCGACCCGCGCAGATCATCGATCTCCGCGCGTTGGCCGGCGAGCTGCTTGCGCTGGGACTCGAGCCGTCGTCGTTGGTCCGCGGTGACCTCGCGGAGCCTGGCGACCTCCTCGCGCAGCTCGAGGCCCTGCTCGACCCAGTCCGGGAGGGCGGGCACCGCGGGGAGTTCGGGGGAGAGGCCGCGGCGCAGGACGACGTAGAACTCGATGTCGTTCGCGGGTACGGGCAGGAGGGACTCGACCGACCAGCCGGTCAGCCCCAGGCGGCGCAGCTCGGCGATGATCTCGGGGAACGAGCGGTCGGTGTAGGTCCACACGTGGCAGTCGACGTACTCGCCCCGGCGGGCCCGCTCGAGCTGGCTCCGGGTGTAGCCGAGGTCGTGGATACAGGTCTCGGCCTCGCTCGGCCCGCGGTGGTGGAGACGCTTGGCGTCGGTGTTGACCGCACACCGGTGGTGGTCGTAGACCGCACGCACCGACGGGGTCGTGTCGCCTGCCTCGTACGCCTGCAGGATCTGACCCATCGTCGTGGGCGGGCGGTGGGCGTCGAAGGTGTAGCGCCGGTCGGGGACGACCAGGACGAGGGCTCCGTCGGGTGCGGTGACGGCCTCGACCTGTGCCAGCCATCCGATCAGGTCGGGGACGTGCTCGACGACGTGGCTGGCCAGCGCCCAGTCGTAGGGGGCGCCATCCTTGGCCGCCTCCTCGAGCGTACGCATCCGGGTGCCGTCCCACATCGGATAGTCGATCTCGGGGATGGTGTCGTGGTTCACCTGGGGATGCTCGGCGTAGGACTCGTAGAGCCGGTCGCGGTCGTAGAGGTCCAGATAGGAGACCTCCGCGGCATCTCGGGGGACGAGCGGTTGGTGCAGGGGTCCGATCTCCAGGCCGCGGCCGGCGGAGAAGTCGAAGATCTCGTTGACGCGTTCGGCGCGTGGGGTCGGGGTCGGGATCGACATCCGGGATTCCTTCGGCGTTGGGGTCACCTCCACACTAGGGATGATCGTCACCGAGGTGGGGCGTAACTCGGCAGAAGGTGTTACTCGCTCGTGTCTTTCCTGCGGCCTCGGATTTGTTCACCCGTCGTTTACCCCGTACCCGGGCACCGCCTACCCTGGGTGCCGCGATACCGGGCAGTGTGTCCGGCGTCACGGTGTCTGGCTACATTCAGGTGTCGAGGAGTAGGAGGGCAGCGTGGCCGAGGTCAAGCTCGATCTGTTCCGCCGGTTCGGCGACCTGGCGACCGACGCGCTCGCGTCGCATCGCGAGGAGATCGACGCGCTCAACGTCTTCCCGGTGCCCGACAGCGACACCGGCACCAACCTCTATCTCACGATCGCCGCGGCCCGTGACCGGTTGCGCGAGTTCACCGGTCCCGACTGGCGCGAGGGACTGCGCGCCTTCTCCCGCGGCGCGCTGCTGGGCGCGCGCGGCAACTCGGGCGTGATCCTGGCCGAGATGATCGGCGCCCTGCTGCGTCGCCTGGTCCAGGCCACCGAGGACGAGCGCACCGCGGTGGTCTTCGCCGACGCGCTGCGCAAGGCCGGGAACGCCGCGTACGCCGCGGTGGGGGAGCCCCAGGAGGGCACCATGCTGAGCGTGCTCCGGGCTGCCGCGGACGCGGCCGAGGCATGCGTCGAGATCGACGAGACCGCCCGGACCCGCGACGTGATGTCGGTCGCCGCCAGCGCGGCCCGCGCCGCCCTTGCCCGCACGCAGGAGCAGCTGCCGGCGCTGGCCGCCGCCGGTGTGGTCGACGCCGGTGGCCGCGGGATCTGTGTGCTGCTCGACGCCTTCGAGACCGCCCTGACCGGACGCCGTCCGAGCCCGCAGGTGCCGATGGCGAGCACCCCGCACATCCCGATCCCGATCCAGACCGGCATGGGCGCGGGCGACGGTCACGCGCTGGAGCCCGGCGGCCCGTCGTACGAGGTGATGTACCTGCTCGACGCCGAGGATGCCGCGATCCCCGACCTCCGCAAGCGGCTCCAGCCGCTGGGCGACTCGCTGGTCGTCGTCGGAGGCGAGGGCATCTGGAACGTGCACGTCCACGTCGACGACGTCGGCGCCGCGATCGAGGCCGGGATCAACGCCGGGCGGCCCCACCGGATCCATGTGACCCACTTCGCCGAGCAGATCGCCGGCCAGGCCCATCGCCACGCCACCCGCGGTGGCCGTGCGGTGATCGCGTTCGCCGCCGGGCCGGGTCTGGCCGAGCTCTTCCGCGGCGCCGGCGCGATCGTGATCGAGGGCGGCCCGCATCGGCGCCCGACGACCTCCGAGCTGCTCGAGGCGATCACCGCCTCCGGTGCCGACGAGGTGATCGTGCTCCCCAACGACGCCCCGACCCGGCAGTCGGCCGAGGCCGCCGCCCGCACCGCCGAGGACGACCTCGACATCAACGTCGCGGTGATCTCGACCCGCAGCCAGGTGCAGGGACTGGCGGCGATCGCGGTCCACGAGCCCGGCCGGAAGTTCGACAAGGACGTGCTCGAGATGACCGCCACCGCGCGACACGCGCGGCACGGTGCGGTCACCATCTCGAACACCCGAGCGATTACGATGGCTGGGCCGTGTATGCCGGGCGACGCGCTCGGGGTGCTCGACGGAGACTTCGTCAAGGTCGGCCAGGACCTGGAGACGTGCGCGACCTACGTGCTCGCCCGGCTCATCGGTGGTGGCGGCGAGCTGGTCACGCTGGTCTCCGGCCTCGAGGACCCCACCGGCGAGCTCGCCGGGGCCGTCGCGGCGTGGCTGGCTGCCAACCATCCGGCCGTTGATGTGATGGTGTACGACGGAGGCCAGGAGCGCTACCCCCTCCTGATGTCGGTGGAGTAGAGGAGAAGAGACGGTGCCGATCACCCTCGAGTCGCCGATCGAGGCCGTGCTGGGCAACAGCAAGCACGCCACGAAGTTCACCAAGGGTCTCGGGCTGCGCACCGTCGGCGACCTGCTCTACCACTTCCCGCGGCGCTACCTGCGCACCGCCGACCTCGGTCAGACCCCGCAGCTGCACGAGGGCGAGATGCTCACGGTGCTCGGCGAGGTGGTCCGTAGCGTCGTGCGACAGCACACCGACCGCCGCACCGGCCGGCCCGCCTTCCGCGTCGAGACCCAGCTCCGCGCGGGTGATGCCGACCTGCAGCTCACCTTCTTCTCCAAGTCCCAGCGGATCGCCGAGTGGCGCCGCGGCGTGCTCGCCCCGGGTGTGCGCGGCGTCTTCGTCGGCAAGGCTGGATCGTTCCGCGGCGAGTGGCAGCTGGCCAACCCGCAGATGGTCGTCTTCGGTGACCCGTCCGACTCCGAGAACGCCGCCGAGGCGGCCGACAACCAGATGGCGGTCGAGGAGCTGACCGAGCTCTTCCCGATCTACCCGCTCACCGCCGGGCTCCAGCACTGGGACGTGATGCGCGCGGTGCGGTTCGCCCGGCAGGTCGTCGAGGAGGTCACCGACGTGCTCCCCGAGCAGCTCCGGGAGACGTACGCCGTCCCGGGGCTGCGCGACGCCTTGGACCTGATCCACGCGCCTCATGAGCTCAAGGACGTCCAGCGCGCCCAGCGCCGCTTCCGGTTCGAGGAGGCGCTCGGCCTGCAGCTGGTGCTGGGGCGACGGCGACGGGCGCTCCAGGCGCTGGGCACCACGGCCCGCACCGGCGGTGTCCACCACCTGCTCGGGGCCTTTGACGAGCGGCTGCCGTTCAACCTGACCAAGGGACAGGCCGAGATCGGGGAGGAGCTCGAGGTGGCGCTGGCCCAGCCCCACCCGATGAACCGCCTGCTCCAGGGCGAGGTCGGCTCCGGCAAGACGCTGGTCGCGCTGCGCGCCATGCTCAAGGTCGTCGACTCCGGCGGCCAGGCCGCGCTGCTGGCGCCGACCGAGGTGCTCGCCCAGCAGCACTACCGCTCGATCACCGCGATGCTCGGCGACCTCGCCGCCAGCGGCCTTGCCGGCGGGCTCTTCGCCGGCGACCAGGAGCAGACCCATGTCGAGCTCCTCACCGGATCGATGACCAAGACCCAGCGCAAGGGGCCGCTGAGCCGGATCGCCACCGGCGAGGCCGGGATCGTCGTCGGCACCCACGCCCTGCTCCAGGACCAGGTGATGTTCGACGACCTCGGCCTGGTCGTGGTCGACGAGCAGCATCGCTTCGGCGTCGAGCAGCGGGCCGCCCTGACCGACAAGGCCGGCACCCCACCGCACCTGCTGGTGATGACCGCGACGCCGATCCCGCGCACGGTCGCGATGACCGTCTTCGGCGACCTCGAGGTCTCCACGCTCACCGAGCTCCCGGCCGGACGGGCCGAGATCCAGACCAACCTGGTCTCGCTCGTGGACCATCCGGCGTGGATCGCCCGGGTGTGGGAACGCGTCAAGGAAGAGGTCGGATCAGGCCACCAGGTCTACGTCGTCGCCCCGCGGATCAGCGGCGACGAGTCCGAGCAGGGGGAGAGCGACCAGCGCGACTTCGACGCCGACGGCAACGAGGTCAAGGCCGCCCCGGCCCAGCTCTCCGCCGTCGACGAGGTCACCGAGGAGCTGACCACCGGTCCGCTGAAGGGGCTGAGCGTCGCCAAGCTCCACGGCAAGCTCCCCGCCGAGGAGAAGGAGCGCACCATGAGCGCCTTCGCCGCGGGCGACGTCGACGTGCTGATCGCCACCACCGTGATCGAGGTCGGCGTGGACGTACCCAACGCCACCACCATGGTCATCCTCGACGCCGACCGCTTCGGGGTCTCCCAGCTCCACCAGCTGCGCGGCCGGGTCGGACGTGGCGGGCTGCACGGGCTGTGCCTGCTCGTCTCCCACGCCGAGGCCGGCACCCCGGCCAGGACCCGCCTCGACGCGGTCGCCCAGACCACCGACGGGTTCGCGCTGTCCCGGGTCGACCTCGACCAGCGCCGCGAGGGAGACGTGCTCGGCGCCTCCCAGTCCGGCCGGCGATCGAGCCTGGAGAGCCTTCGTGTGCTGCGCGACGAGGAGACGATCCTGGAGGCGCGCGAGGCGGCCGAGGCACTGCTCGAGGACGACCCGGATCTCGCGACCGCACCGCTCCTGGCCGAGCGGGTCACCGAGATCGAGGAGTCCGCTTCCGCCGACTACTTGGAAAAGTCCTAAGGTATCCCAATGACTCGGATCATCGGTGGCGTCGCAGGAGGGCGACGCCTACTCGCTCCCAAGGGGGTGCGGACCCGTCCCACCACCGATCGGGTCCGCGAGGCGCTCTTCTCGGCGATCGAGTCCTCCTACGGCTCCCTGGCCGGGCTGCGCTTCCTCGACCTCTACGCCGGCACCGGCGCGGTCGGGCTGGAGGCATGGTCCCGCGGCGCCGGGGTGGTGACCCTGGTCGAGTCGGACCGGCGTACGGCAGGGGTGATCCGTTCCAACGCGAAGGAGCTCGGCTTCCCGCGGGCCAACGTGGTCGCCGCCACCGTGGCCAGCACCCTGGTGACGCCGCCGCCGGCTCCCTACGACATGGCCTTCCTCGACCCGCCCTACCCGCTCTCCGACGACGCCGTCTCCGAGGACATCGCGCTGCTGGTGAAGCACGGCTGGCTGGTTCCGGGCGCCCTGATCGTCGTCGAGCGGTCCGCGCGCAGCCCCGAGCCGGTCTGGCCCGACGGGTTCACCGACCAGAAGTCGAAGAAGTACGGCGAGACCACGCTCTGGTACGCCCACGCGCCGGAATGAACCAAAGCCGACTGATCGACACCGATCGAAGGAGACAGAGACAATGACGCGTCGTGCGGTGTGCCCGGGTTCGTTCGACCCGCCCACGTTCGGCCATCTCGACATCTTCACCCGCGCCTCGGCGATGTTCGACGAGGTCGTCGTCGCCGTCGGGGTCAACCCGTCGAAGTCGAAGCGCCTGTTCACGGCCGAGGAGCGGATGGAGATGATCACCGAGATGACCGCTGCGCTGGGCAACGTAAGGGTCCAGGGGTTCACCGGTCTGGTCACCGACTTCTGTGTCGAGATCGACGCCCCGGCGATCGTGAAGGGGCTGCGCGGGGCGCCCGACCTGGAGTACGAGGCGCCGATGGCGCAGATGAACGCCCACATGAGCGGCGTCGAGACCGTCTTCCTGCTCAACGACCCACGCTGGGCCGCGGTCTCCTCCTCGCTGATCAAGGAGATGGCCCATTTCGGTGGGGATGTGTCGGCTTTCCTGCCGCCGGATGTTCTCGCACGACTCACCAAGCGTTTGGCAGAACGTTCCGAGTAGCGGGCACGGTTCGCCGGTATCGTTTCGAATGCTGCCCGCCATTCTTTCTCTGGAGATCAATGTCCACCTCAGGTCGTTCCCCGCTTTCCTTGGCCAAGCAGTCCTATGCCGCCTCGCTCAAGGCAGTCGGTCGCGGGCTGACGAAGACGGGCCTCGCGAAGGAGACCGCGCCGCCGGTCGAGCAGCGCTGGCGTCACTGGGCCCACTCGCTCACCAAGGTCTACGACTCCCTGGCGATGGCGAAGCTCGACGTGCCGTGGTGGACCTACGACGCGATCACCGCCGTCGACGCCTGGCTGAGCCAGCGTGAGCGCCCGATCCGGGTCTATGAGTACGGCTCTGGCGCCTCCACCATCTGGCTCTCCCGCCGCGCCGACGAGATCCACTCCGTCGAGCACCACAAGGGCTTCGGCGAGATGATGCAGGCCGAGCTCGCCGGCGAGGAGAAGATCTCGCTGCGGGTCATCGAGCCGGTGGCCTCCGAGAACCCGGTCGTCCCCTCGCAGAAGGAGGGCCACGCGGGCCTCGACTTCGAGGCGTACGTCAACTCCATCGACGACGTCGACGGCGAGTTCGACCTCGTGGTCGTCGACGGGCGCGCCCGCGAGGCGTGCCTGGAGAAGGCCAAGGACCGGCTCGCTCCTGGCGGGATCATCGTCTTCGACAACAGCCGCCGCAAGCGCTACGTCGAGGCCATCGCCGCCTCGGGGATGAAGGAGACCATCCACGCCGGTCTCACCCCGACGCTGCCCTACCCGGAGCGCACCTCGGTCCTCACCAAAGGCTGATTCTCGTAGGTGACGGCGTGGAGTTTCCGCGCCGCCACCTGCTCGCCCTAGGGTCCTCCTCATGGCGACATCGGGGGAGCAGGCCGAACGTGTGGGGACCGTGCGCTGGGCGACCTTCGCCGGGGTCTGTGTGCTGGCGCTGGTCTGGTCCGCCTACTCGGTCGGCGCCCAGAACGGCACGTTCCTGACCCAGGACTTCGGTGCTCAGTACCACCTGGCGAAGATGACCGCCCACGGCGCGATCCCGCTGGTCGACTTCGAGCACGGCTGGAACGCAGGCTCGTTCTGGGTCTCCGCCGTCCTCTACTGGATCGCCTCCGGGTCCCCGACGATCTGGTACTTCCTCTGGGGCCGCCTGCTCGGCGCCGGCCTCGGCGCGGTCCTCGCCGCCGCCATCGGCCTCCGTCTCCGGCTGCACCCGGCGGTGATGATCGCGCTGGCGCTCGGGGTGCTCCTGCTGGCCACCCCGCTGCACATCAAGTACACGATCTGCCTGCTGTGGGTCTTCGTCCTTCTCCCGGTGGGGCCGCTCGAGTCACGCCCGCGCCTGGCCGCGGCTGCGCGGGTGCTCCTCCCGGCTCTCGTCTTCTGGCAGTACGTCGAGCTGGCCGTGCTCCTCACCGGCGCCTCGGGGCTCTTCGAGCTGTTCGCGCGGCGCGCGGTGCCCTGGCGCACCCGGATCCTCAACTGCGTTCAGCTGGCCGGTGGATTCGTGCTCGGGCTGGTCGTCCAGGCCATGGCGTACCGGGTCTTGTGGGGGCTCTCCTTCGCCGACTTCAACCGCCAGGTGATCCTCGGGCAGACCGAGACCCACGAGGGTTCGCAGTACGCCGTGTGGAACTTCTTCGACCTGCCGACCGAGTCCGGTCGCTTCTTCATCCTGGCGCTCTACCCGTTCGCGCTGCTGATCCCGTTCGTGCCGCTGGTGTGGCAGCGGGTCTCGGACTCCACCCGGCTGGTCGCGCTGGCCGGGCTGGTCCTCGTCGTCGTCCCGATCCGGCGCGTCGACAACCCCCACACCACCACCGTCTCCGCCCTCGTCCTCCTCGCCCTGGTCCTGGCGGTGGCTGAGCTCTACGAGCGCCGTACGTCCCTCGAGGCCGGGGTGCGTGCGCCGGCGATCGCGCTACCTCTTGCTGCGGCCGGCGCCGCCTGGGCGGCCGCCACCCTCTGGATCGGCTTCGGCCTGCAGAGCATGGCCGGCGCCGTACTGCTCGTGGCCCTGGCGGTCGCGGGTGCGGTCCTCGGATCGACGTTCCTGCGTGGTGCTGTTGCGGCTGTCTCCGCCGGTGCGCTGGTCGTGTTGGGCGGCGTACCTGCTCTTGCCGCCGTCGACCACCTCGGCGACATGCGCCGCGACGCGAAGTCCTTCGCAGTCAGCGATTCGATCGTCCGCTGGGCGGGCCCGGAGTACGAGCGCTGCAGCGGCGGCACCCGCGAGGCGCTGGTGATGCCCAACTATCTGGAGCTCTACGACACCCTCGAGATCACCAACCCGACGCCCTACTACCTGTTCCACTACGACTTCGCGCAGTACGAGGACGTGCTGGTGCCTCAGCTCGAGGACGGGTCGATCCCGGTCATCATCGAGACCATGCCGCTGCACACGCCGCAGCCGTGGCTCACCGATGCGATCCGTGCGAACTATGTGCCGTGCTCGGTCGTGAGGATCGAGAAGCAGGCGACGACTGTCACGATCTGGACTCACAAGTCTCGCGGGAGGGTTGAGCAGAGGGATCTGAGTGTTCGGGGTGGGGAGATCGTGGCGACGCGCTGAGGGGTGCCGTGTTGTTGTGGTTGGGGTTTGCCGCCGACCCTTTCGGGGAGGGTGTTCTCGCCGTCGTCCGGAGTAAAGGACGGCCTTCGGCCGCCGGCTTCGCCGGTCGCCTGCGGCGATCCTTGACACCGGACGTCGCCGAGAATTTTGGCTGGCTATCGGGTCGGCGGCAGGGGTTTGGCGCAGCGGTATGGGTTGGGTAGGGGCTTGGGAGCTGGGGTGGGCCGATCGGCGGAAGGAACTTTCCTTCCGGTGAGGCGAACGAATTTTCGTTCGCCCTCAGAGGGAGCCTGGCCCGGGGTGGGGTTGGCTGGTGGAAGGAATTTTTCTTCCACCCGGAGACCCCATGTCTGTCCTAGGCGTGGAGCGGTCACCTGCCGTGGGTGCGTGTGTCGTGGCCACACCCGGGCCGCCGCCCCGATAGCCAGCCAAATCATTTCTCGACGTGGTCCGGTGTCAAGGACCGCGAAGCGGCCGGCGAAGCCGGCGGCCGCAGGCCGTCCTTTACTCCGGAGCAGGTCGAGAAGACCCTCGAAGAACGGGTCGGCGGCCCAACACCAGCCCCGTACAACAGCCGAAAAACACAAGAACAACCCCTCGTACGCCCGAAGACCAGAGCCACCCCAAAAGACACGCACCAAGAGCAGGAGATCACCAGAGAACCGACATAGGCTCACCAAAAGACTGCAAGCCCCACCCGAAGGTCCGAATGCTCGACTCCACACACGAGGACCACGCCGAGGTACGTCTTCCGAGGCGGCTGCTGGCGGCGATGGTGCTGATGGCGTTCTTCGCGCTGAGCCTGAGCAGCTACGTCGCGCTGACCCGGGTGCTGCAGTATCAGACCCGGGACGAGGGGCCGAACGCCGGTTACGCGGTGGAGCTGGCCTCGGGGCGGTTGCCGACGATCGACACGCCCGTGACGACCGACGCCCGTCGGTATCCCCAGGTCGTCGCGGGGCTGGAAACCATGGTGGACGAGCCGCACCGCCACATCTGGACCGCCAACCACCCGCCGCTCTACTACCTGATGTCGCTGCCGTTCGTGGCCGCGGCCGGGGCGCTCGACGCACCGCAGGTGATGATCGTCGGGATGCGGCTCATCAATGCGGTCGGCTCCGCGCTGTGCTTACTGCTGGTGGGCCTGATCGCCTTCGAGGTGACCCGGCGGGGGACCACCGCGTTTCTCGCCACCGGGATCAGTGCCTCGTGCGCCGTGCTGGTCAGCGCCGGCGGGCACATCGCCAATGACGGGGTCGCGGTCGCGGCCTCGTCACTGACGTTGCTGGCCACGCTCAGGATCCTGAACCGGGGCTTGTCCCCGAGGCGCCTGACGCTGGTCGCGCTGGCCGGGACGGCCGCGGCGGGGGCGAAGGCACCGGGGGTTCTGACCGTCGCCCTGTGCGGTGCGGCCATCGCGGTGGCCCTGCTGCTGCGGGACCGCACTCGTCGCGGGGTGGTCCGGGCCCTGGCCGCCTCGGCCGTGGCCACCGGTGTTCCCGCGCTCGTCACCGGATGGTTCTACGTCCGCAACATCGTCCTCTACGGCGACCCGACCGCCTCCGGCGCGCTGCTGGACAAGTTCGACCGGGAGCCGAACGGCACCTGGTGGCAGGTCGTGACGGACGGCTCGCTCTGGGTGGACTGGTACGAGCGCCTGTGGGCGCCGCTGCTCGCCGAGGGATACGCGACGGGCGCCGACGTGCTCGCCGTCGTCGCGGTGCTCGGTCTTCTCATCCTGCTCGTCCGGCGTAGCACCACTCGGCCGACGGACGCGCCCTCGACAGCGGCCGGATGGCTGCTGCTCACGGCCCACGCGGCGCTCGTCCTGGCGAACCTGGTCGGCTTCGTCGCGGGCGGCGGGAACCCGAACGACCGCTACCTGATGCCGCTCATGCCCCTGCTGGCCACGGCGCTCGCCGTCGGCATCATGGCGATCGTCGACCTGACCCCGGCCGGCTCACGCGAGTCACGGAGCCGGCTCGCGGCGGCCGTGATCACGCTCGTGCTCGGCGTCTACGCACTGCTCATCTTCGGCTGGTTCATCAACTCGGTGACCTACGGGGGCCGGCTACCGAACTCCGACGCCCGGGGTGCCGGACTCGTGGTCGCCGTGGGGATCGTGTGCGGTGTGGCTGCCGTCTGCCTCGCGGCGCAGGCGAAGCGCCATCACCACGAGCCCGAGCATCATCGCGCCATGACCTAGGTCCTGGCGATCCCCCTGCGGGAGCCTGCCGCAGCGCGTACCTTCGGACCATGCCCGATGCGTCGGCCGCGACGGCGAGCCCATCGCATGCGCACCGAGTGCGTGAACCCATCGGCCTGGTCAGATGGGCCACCTTCGCTGTGATCGTCGTCGTCGCCGTCGTACGGGCCGCCTACACCCTGACCGCGCAGATGGAGCCGTTGACCGGGGACAGGGGAGCGCAGTACTACCTGGGCAAGCTCACCGCCGAGGGTGCGATCCCGCTGGTCGACTTCCAGCACGGCTGGAACGCCGGGTCCTGGTGGGTGAACAGCCTGGTCTACCGGCTGGCCGGCGGCGACCCGCTGTGGTGGGAGTTCCTCCTGGGGCGCTTCTTCGCGGTGACCCTGTCGGCCGTCCTCGTGGCCGCGATCGGCCTGCGCAGACGCGTACATCCGGCTGCGATGGCCGCCATGGCGCTGGCCGTCCTCGCTCTCGCTTCGCCTGCGCAGGTGAAGTACGTCCTACCGGTCGTCTTCGCGTTCCTCCTCCTGCCGGGAGGCCGGCTCGACTCCGGGCGCTGGGGGTTGGTGGTGCGGATGCTCGTCCCGGCCGCGCTCTTCTGGCAGCACGTCGAGCTGGCGATCCTGCTCACCGGCGCGGCGGGACTGTACGAGCTCATCGGGCGGGAGAAGGCGCCGATGCGGGACAGACTGGCGCGATGTGTCGCCCTCGCCGTCGGAATCCTGGCCGGATTCGTCTCGGAGGTGCTCTTCTACCGGATCGGCTACGGGATGAGCCTCGGCGAGCTCAACCGCCAAGTCATCCTCGGTCAGACCCAGCAGTTCCCGAAACACTTCGGCTGGCCCTTCTTCGACGTGCCGTCGGACGGAGAGGGCTATCTCATCGTGGCCGTCTACCCCTTCCTCCTGCTGCTGATCTTCGTGCCGGTCGTGTGGCGTCTGGCGAGCGAGCCGACACGGTTCCTCGCGTTGTGCGCTCTTCTTCTCGCGACCGTCCCGATCCGGCGTCCCGGCCCCGGGCACACCGAGACCGTGAGCGCGCTGCTGTTCGCGGCTCTGATCTTCGTCCTCTGCGACGTGTACGACCGCAGGGAGCAGGTCGCGCTGCCGAGCAGGCCGACATCGGTGACCGGCCGGCAGGTGGTGACCGCGATCGTGGGGTTCGCTGCGGGGGCAGTGTGGGTGGGTGCGGCACTCGTTCTCGGTTTCGGCGCCCACAGTCTGATCGGGCCGGTCATCCTCGTGCTCGTCGTCGGCGTCATGATGATCGGCACGAGGCTGCCGGCGAGGCTGATCGCCGTCTCGGCGGGTGCCTGCCTCGTCCTGGCGGCGGTCCCCCTCGCCTCAGCCGTCGAGCGCGTCGACGACCTGAGCCGGGACAGTCGTCAGATCGAGGCCGCCGATGCCTGGGCGTACGCGGTACGGCCCGAGATGACACGGTGCCTGAAGGGTGGCCGCACCGCTTTCGTGCTGGGCAACCAGTTGTCGATGTACGACGCCCTCGACATCGAGAACCCGACGCCGTTCTACCTCTTCCACTACGACTTCGGCCGCAACCAGGAGCAGCTGACGGCGATGATGGAGAGCGGCGAGGTCCCGGCGGTGCTGCAGATGACCGCGATGACCCCCGGCGGCTGGGTGGAAGCCGCGATCGAGAAGGGCTACGAGCCCTGTGCCGAGGTCTGGATCGCGAAGGATCGTCAGCGCATCCGGATCTGGGCTCACCGCTCCCTCGCGCCGTTCGAGAAGCGGAGCGTCACGGTCGAGCCCGACGGCACCAGGACCTCCGTGCCTCTGCCCACCCCTTAGGCCGACGACGTACGCCGCCCGACGATCGCTCCCAGACCAGCCAGCACCACGTCGGCGATGAGCAGGAGGACACGGGAGGCGAGCGCCACGGTGAGTGCCTCGGGGACCCCGATGATCGGGCCGAGGGTGAGGGCGAGCAGAGCCTCGCGGATCCCGGCGCCGGCCGGGGCCGGGATGAACGCGATCCCCGCGGCCCACGCCAGGGCCATCCCGCCGGTCGCGGCGGCGACCTCGAGCGGCCCGATCGAGGCGTAGGACTGCATCATCACGGCCAGGTGAAGACCGAAGGCGACCCAGGCGAGCACTGCCCAGCCGATGGCGGTGAAGAGGCCCCGCGCGGTGAGGCGTACGCCGAGGGGTTCCCGGCCGAGTCGGGCGAAGGTCCAGTCGAGCACGCCGGGGACGACCCGCGGGTGCAGGCAGACGGCCAGCGGCACCAGCAGGAGCGGGAGCCACCAATAGCGACCCAGGCCCTCGGAGGAGGACCAGGGGAGCAGGAGCGCGCCGACGCCGATGCCGGTGGCGACGACGACGCCCATGAAGAGGATGTTGACGCCGAGCATCGTCCGGCGGGCGACGCCCCAGCGCAGCCCGAACTGCATCTGCGCGACGACCGGCCACACCGAGCCGGGCAGGTACTTGCCCAGCTGGGAGACGTAGAAGACCGAGTGGGACTCACGCAGCGACGGCCGGATGCCCATGCCGTGCAGGAGGGCTACCCAGATCTGGCCGATCAGCATGGTTCCGACGAGCGCCAGGACCCCGGCGATCGCGACCCGGCCGAGGCTCAGCTCCTGGACCGCGGTGGCCAGGTCGGCGCGCTGACGCCAGACCAGGTAGGCGCCGCCGAGCACGACGAGGAGGGCGAGCCCGATCTTGAGCAGTCGCTTCGCAAGGCTGGGTCTCGTGGGGTCGGGCGTAGCCGAAGAACCGGCCTCCGTGGCGGAGACCGGGTCGGAGTGGGTCACTGTCACAGGCTGGTCGTCCACGTCTCGCCGGACTGGGTCTGGCTCGTCCGCGGGGTGTGCGGCAGGTCGAACTCGGCGACCGAGGTCTGGTCGCGGAGCATCTCGGTGCCGGACTTGCCGAAGCGAGCCTTCTTGGTGTGCTCCAGGTCGTCCTCGATGAGCACCCGGTTGGTGCGGATCAGGTCGGAGATCACGCCGAGCATCGCGGACATGAAGGCCAGGTTGATCAGCACGCCGCCGAGCAGTAGCGACTGGATGTGGTTGCCGTTGTCGCCGCTCAGCCACAGCACGAGGTAGCGGACGAACGGGATCGCCCCGAGGACGAAGAAGAAGGCGGTGAGCCAGACGAAGATGGCGTACGGCTTGTACATCATGTAGGAGCGCACGATCGCCGCGCCCGACTTCATGATGTGCTCCGGCATCGACTTGAACAGCCGCGACTCACGCGTCTTGGCGTTGGTCTCGATCGGCACCGAGGCGATCTTCATCCGCTTGTTGCCCGCCTGGATGATCGTCTCCATGCAGTAGGAGAAGCGGGTCACGGTGTTGAGCAGCATCAGCGACTCGCGCGAGTAGGCGCGGAAGCCGCTGGCCGCGTCGGGCAGGTCGGTCTCGGCGGCCATGTTGACCACCTTGGAGCCGACCTTCTGCAGCTTCTTCTTCAGCCCGGAGAAGTGCTCGATCCGGTCGACCTGCCGGTCGCCGATGACGATGTCGGCCTGGCCGTTGATGATCGGCTGGACCAGGTCGGTGATGCGCTCCTGCGGGTACTGATTGTCGCCGTCGGTGTTGACCACGATGTCGGCGCCCAGCTCGAGCGCGCGAACCACCCCGTCGTGGAAGGAACGGCCGAGACCCTGGTTGCGGGAGTGGTGCACGAACTCGCGCACGCCGTGCTCCTTGGCCACCTCGACCGTCCGGTCGGTGCACCCGTCGTCGACGATGAGGATCACGATCTCGTCGATTCCGGGGATCTGCTTCGGAATCGACTCCAGCACGGACGGGAGCGTCTCCTCCTCGTTGAGGCAGGGGACTTGAACGACAAGCTTCACAGGGACCTCAGGACAGGTAGTGGGACCGAACGGATTCGGGGCAGGTGAGGGGCTTCCGAGCTGCCACATTACCGCGTGGATTCCGCGGCCCCACGCCCCCTCGCGGGTGTCATCAGGCGTATGTGCTAGGGAAACCTGGCGTTCAGGAGAGGTCCACGCGGCGTCTGCCACGGCGCCGGTCCAGCACCCGAGGAACGAGCAGCAGAGCCAGCGTCACCAGGGCGCCGAGGAACGAGACCACGGCGCCCGTACGCAGCCCCGGAGCCTCGTAGGTCAGCGTGACCGTGTGGGTTCCGTCGGGGACGGGCACGGCGGCGAAGGCGTGGTTGCCGGGAACCAGGTCCACCGGTCGGCCGTCGACCGTCGCCGACCAGCCCGGGCGGGCGATCGAGTCGGCGACGACGAGGTAGCCGGCTCCGTCCGCGGTGACCTCGGCCGAGATCGTCTCGGCCTCGTCGCGGCGTACGTCGATCTGGGCGGTCGAACCGGATGCGGCCGGCGTCGAGTCGTCGTCGAGGAGCACCGTGCCGGGCTCGACGCCCTCGGCCAGTCGCCGCACTCGCGTGGCCCCGTCGGTGACGACCTCGCTGGTGCCGGCCCAGCGGATCCGGGGCAGGGCGCTCGCACGTTCGTAGACGATCGCGCCGGCCGAGGCGTGCACGACCCTGAGGCCGTCGCCCTGCTCCGGCCGGACCGCGGCGCAGACCGCGGAACCGTCGGTGCGGCCGGCCAGCTGGACGGGCTTCCGCTTCCCCGAGAACGAGATGGTGACCGGCACCGGTCCGGCGGTGAAGCGGTGGTCGGGTACGGCGACGCGCAGCTTCTCGCCGCGCTTGAGCGGCCGGTTCACAGCGATGGCCCGCTCGGAGGTGACCTTCTCGGCGCCGGCCCCGACGCTCACCCGCACGACAGTCGGCCTCTGCGTCCGCGGCCTCAGACCGTCCGGCACGGTGACCTCGATCCCGCGCAGGTCGCCCGGCGGAACCTGGCACGTCGCCTCCTGGCCCGGCATCACGGTCAGCGGCTGCCGCTGCTCGACCGGCACCGGCGTCGGCTCGGTGACGCCGATGACCTCCAGCGGCTGGGTCACCCAGTAGCGGACCGAGAGCTGGTCGAGCACCGGCTGACGCCCCGGCGAGGGCACGTTGGCGGGGAAGTCGGTGTAGGTCGGGGACAGCTGGGCATCCGGGCTGACCGCGGCGATCAGGGCCTTCCACTCGGGCGAGGTGAACTCGTGGCCCGTCGGCGTACGCAGCCGGTAGTGGTCGGCGACGGCCGAGTGCTCCCAGCCGGAGGCGCCGTAGCGCTCCGCTCCGAGGTTCTCCTTCAGGAACTCGTGGGCAGGGGTGACCGGGTAGAAGTCTTCGCGGTCGGTCAGCGGCAGCACCTCGCGCGCGAACATCGTGCTCTGTGCGAGCACCGCCAGCACGAGCACCAGCGGCCCCAGCAGCCGCAACCGACCCCGCAGCAGCAGCGTCGCCGCCACCGCCAGGACCGAGGCCACTCCCAGCAGCGCCGGCACCCGCAGCTTCGCGGCGACGTCGGGGATCGGCCGCGGGGCGCCGTCGATGTAGGCGTACGCCGCATACAGGAAGTACGCAGCCACCCCCACGGCCACCAGCAGCACGACCAGCGACACCACCAGACGCGGACGCCGGGACCGACCCTCCCCGTCAGGAGACGCCTCGGCCCGCTGGACGAGGCGCTCCAGCCCGATCCCGGCCAGCACCGCACACAGGAACCCGAAGATCGAGTTCGCCCGCCCGAAGCTGTTGGAGCTGTAGCCGGGCAGCTTCTGGAGCAGCTCGAGCGGCAGGCCGCCGATCCACAGCAGCCAGACGACCGCGACCAGGACGACCGCGAGCAGGGCCGGCGTCGAGGGGCGGCGACCGGCGGGGAGCCGGACGACCAGGGCGCACAGGACCAGGATCAGCGCCGCGACGCCGATGAAGGAGATCGACTCGATCGGGTTGTCCTCGCCGAACCAGAGCCCGTCGACGCAGGTGCCGTAGACGTCGGGAGCCACCGTCGTCAGGACGAGACTGGCCGGCTTGACCTGGTTGGGAGCCCGCCCGTCGAGCCCGAGAGCGCTCATGTTGAGCGCGAAGGGGAGCACCTGGACCGCGGAGAGCGCGACCCCGAGCACGACGCCACCGGCGGCGACACCGCCCGCGACCAGCGTGCGCCGCAGGTCGCGGAGCGCGAGCGCTCGTACGACCACGTAGATCCCACCCAGGGTCAGCGCGAACATCGTCACCGCCGGGAACCCGCCGAGCAGCATCGCCGCGACGACCAGGCCGACGGCGGCCAGGTCGCGCACGCCGCGCTCGCGCACCGCGCGGTCCAGGGCCCACAGCAGCAGCGGGATCAGGCAGGCGACCTTGGTGTGCGGCCAGTTGGTCCACATCATCATGAACCCGGAGGTGAAGAAGACCAGCCCGGCGACCAGCGCGATGCTGCGCCGCACCCCGAGCCGACCGAGGAACAGCACCATCCCGGCCAGCACCAGCACCAGCTCGGTGAGCTTCACCCAGGCGGGCGCCAGCCACATCGGCATCACCCAGTAGGGCCACGAGACCGGGCTCAGCACCGCGTGGTTCGGCAGCGAGGCCAGCGGTGCGCCACCCACCTCGTAGGGCGCCCAGGTCTGCCAGTTGCCGTGGCGTACGCCCTCGACGATGTTCTCGACGCCGGGCAGGTAGTAGTCCCAGGTGTCGCCGCGGCACCACAGGGTCCCTTGCGGGATCGGCCCGTCGGCGGCGTACGGCATCATCGCGTGCAGCCATCCGGTGTCCAGCAGCATCCCCTGACCCACCAGCGCGGGACCGAAGGTCACCGCCACGAAGAGGAGAAGAAGCGCGAGTACGACGCCGGAGCGCCACCGATCGGATGGGATCACAATCTGGAAATCTATGAGTAGTCGGGAACGGACGCCGGTAGCGCGCGCCGGTCTCGCGTTCGTGGCCGGTGTGGTGACCGGCCTTTTGGTCGCCGCCGTCCGGTCCCGGTAAGATCTCATCTGATCTGTCGTGCCCTCATCCGGAAGTGAAACATGACTGCGCTGGACCCGAGAGCGCCGCTCGTGCTCGATACACGCGAGCTCGGCCGACGTCCGGGGTCCGAGCGTCACGTGGAGCTGACGGTGCCGGCGCCGGCAGATCTTGGTATCGAAGTCCTCATCGTCCCCGAGGGTTCGCCGGTCGAGTTCGACCTGCGGCTCGAGGCGGTCATGGAGGGTGTGCTGGTCACGGGGACGGCTATCGCCGGCCTCGAGGGCGAGTGCGTGCGGTGCCTGGAGCCGATCGAGGACGAAGCCGAGGTCGACATCCAGGAGCTGTACGTCTACGACGACTCTCGTGACGGCCAGGCCCCTGATGAGGACGACGAGACCAGCCGGACCGAGGGCGACCTGATCGACCTCGAGCCGGTGCTCAGGGATGCGGTGGTGCTCGCGCTGCCGTTCCAGCCGATGTGCCAGGACGACTGTCCCGGACTGTGCCCCGAGTGCGGGGTGCGGCTCGCGGACGAGCCCGGGCACGACCACGGCGAGAAGATCGACCCGCGCTGGGCGGGGCTGACTTCGCTGAATGATGAGCCCAGCAACTAGGGTTTACCCAGCAAATAGGCTTTCAGTAGCCGGCCGAGATCCGGCCGGTCGAATTATGAGGAGATAACAGTGGCTGTTCCGAAGCGGAAGATGTCGCGCAGCAACACCCGCCACCGCCGCTCGGCCTGGAAGGCCGTTGCGCCGACCCTGGTGACGTGCGCGAACCCCGCCTGCGGCGCCAAGCACATCCCGCACCGTGCGTGCGGCGAGTGCGGCCAGTACGGCGCTCGCGCCGAGCGTCGCCAGGTCCTCTGATCTGACACGCGGTTAGTCTCCTGACCAACTACGCCGAGCTTCGCAAAGCGCTCGGGGATCCGATTCTGGACCCCGAGCTGCTTGAGCGTTCGCTGACACATCGGTCCTACGCCTACGAGAACGGTGGCCTGCCCACCAACGAGCGCCTGGAGTTCCTGGGCGACTCGGTGCTCGGCGTCGTGGTCACCGAGACCCTCTATCGCACCCACCCCGACCTGCCCGAGGGCAAGCTGGCCAAGTTGCGGGCGGCAGTTGTGAACGCCCGCGCCCTGGCCGAGGTCGGTCAGGCCATCGGCCTCGGCCAGCACATCAAGCTGGGCCGTGGCGAGGAGGCCACCGGTGGGCGCGAGAAGGCGTCGATCGTCTCCGACACCGTGGAAGCGGTGATCGGAGCGGTCCACCTCTCCGGTGGCATCGAGGTCTCCACCGTCCTCGTCCACCGACTCTTCGATCCCCTCATCGAGGCGGCCTCCGACCTCGGTGCCGGGCTCGACTGGAAGACGTCCCTGCAGGAGCTCGCAGCCGAGCGTGCTCTCGGTGTGCCCGAATACGTCATCACCGACGAGGGCCCCGACCACATGAAGACCTTCACCGCGAAGGTCCGGGTCGGCGAGCAGCTCTACGGCAACGGCGTCGGCCGCTCCAAGAAGGAGGCCGAGCAGGCCGCCGCGGAGACGGCCTACGGCGAGATCCAAGCCGCCGCAGCCTCGTCCGCCTGAGGTCCACGGGCGTGTCCTCCAATCCGGGCACGCCGGCCGAGCGCCGCCCATCCCGCGCCCTGGCGGCGTTGTCGTCGGTCGACGGCCAACCCCGGGCCGCCTCCCTCCTCCGCCTTGCCAGTGCACGCGCTGGACGACGCTCAACTCGACGCCGGATTGAAGGACACGCCCTATGCCAGAGCTCCCCGAGGTCGAGGTCGTACGCGCCGGCCTCGAGCGCCACGTTCTCGGCGCGAGGATCATCGCCGTCGAGGTCCTGCACCCCAGACCCGTACGCCGCCATCTCGCCGGTGCCTCGGCCTTCGCCGACGAGCTGAAGGGCCGCGTGCTCGTCGGTGCTCGCCGCCGCGGCAAGTACCTGTGGCTGCCGCTGGACTCCGGTGACGCACTCATGGCCCACCTCGGCATGAGCGGCCAGATCCTCGTCCAGCCGCCGGCATCTCCCGACGAACGGCACCTGCGCGTCCGCATCCGCCTCGAAGGGGCCGCGGAGGGTCGCGAGCTCCGCTTCGTCGACCAGCGCATGTTCGGCGGCCTCTCGATCAGCCCCGGGGGAGCCGACCTCCCACCCGAGATCGTCCACATCGCCCCCGACCCGCTCGAGGCCGCCTTCGACGCGGAGGCGGTCGTGCGGCGGGTCCGGCGATCGGCCAGCGGCATCAAGCGGATCCTGCTCAACCAGACCGTGATCAGCGGCGTCGGCAACATCTACGCCGACGAGGCCCTCTGGCGCGCCAAGCTGCACGGCGAACGGCCGGGGGACCGGCTGACCGGCCCGAAGGTGCGCGAGCTGCTCGGCCACGTACGCGACGTGATGACCGAGGCGCTGGCCCAGGGCGGCACCTCTTTCGACGCGCTCTACGTCAACGTGAACGGCGAGTCGGGCTACTTCGAGCGTTCGCTGGCTGCGTACGGACGTGAGGGCGAGCCCTGCGACCGGTGCGGTTCCCCGATGCGCCGCATCGCCTTCATGAACCGCTCCTCCTACTTCTGCCCCACCTGCCAGCCGGCACCGCGAGCCCGGAGAATCCCGGCGAAATAGTCCACCTGGGCTATTGCTCACGGCCCCTTCGGGTCCGCGAGTATTTCAGCACTGTGACGCTTCCGAAAATCGCCGGCGAAAGTTAAGTGAACCGGAATCGGTTGGGTTAGTCTCTCGGTCGTTCGTCCTGGGTGCAGCTCTGCACCGGCAGACGACGCACCGCCGCGTTCGGGCCGGCGGTTTGACGGGTGGCGACGTGGCCATCCGGATCTCGGGGAAGACAAACCACGGCCGACCCATACCGGCACGGGCGTGAACCACCATGCCCTGCCCTCGGGGTGGTCAAGCTCGACAAGGACAACAGGTGGCTCCCCACAAGCTCGCCGTATCCGATCATGCGCCCACAACGCGCACGCAGGATCTGGACTTACCGCACCCCCGTGCAGCCAACGCTCAGGCCGAGCGGACCCGGACGATCCCGGTGGCCATGGCCGCCGACCTCAACTACGCCAAGCCCATGTCGGTGGCGATCACGTCGCTGTTGGAGAACTCCGGGACCGACACCAGATACGACCTGAAGATCCTGGTGGCCGAGGAGTACCCGGCAGGCGTCCGCGACCAGATCCTCAGCTTCGAGAGTCGCTACCCGGGCAACACGATCACGTTCGTCGTCGTGGACGGCTTCGCCGACGTCAAGGTCAGCACCTCGCACCTGACGGCGCCTGCGTACTTCCGGCTCAAGCTGCCTGACCTCTTCCCCGACGTCGACAAGATCATCTACCTCGACGTCGACACCATCATCGAGAGCGATCTGTCCTCCCTCTACGGGCAGGACGTGCGTGACGTCTACGTCGCCGCGGTGCCGGCTGCCGTCTACCACCTCCGCTCGGCGGAGGCGGCCCGGGCGATGGGCCTCCCGTCCTTCGACCGCTACGTCAACTCCGGTGTCATGGTGATGAACCTGGAGAAGATGCGTGCCGACGGCCTGGTCGAGGAGTTCCTCGAGCTCTCCGCGAAGGAGTTCGACTCCGACGATCAGGACATCATCAACATCGTCTGCTACGACGGCCTCCGCCATCTTCCGCTCCGCTTCAACCTGATGACGAAGTACGGCCCCAAGAACGTCGAGGAGTTCTGGAGCAGACCGGCCGTCCAGCGGGTCTGGTCCCGCGACGAGTACGACGAGGCGATGAGCTCGCCGGTCATCATCCACTTCGCGGACAAGCGCAAGCCGTGGATGGATGTCTCGGCCGACTTCGCGGAACGATGGTGGCGGTACGCGGCCATGAGCCCGATGTGTGCCGAGATCGTGGCTACCTATCTCGCCGACGCGGTCTCCGAGGGAGCCGGGACGACCTCGGCCGTCCGCAAGCGGCTGAGAAGTCGGGTGGTGAACCTCGAGCAGGAGCTCCAGGGCCGTGATCAGGAGCTCGCCGACACCCGCGGCTCGGTGTCCTTCCGGATCGGGTCGCTGATGACGTCTGGACCTCGCGTCATCCGCAACTCGCTCAAGCGAGATGTCCGCTCGCCGCAGCCGTGAGCCGGCTCGATCGTAACCGGACCAACCGCGGGTCCGTCCGCACTGTCGTCACCCCAGAAACACAAGGAGGAACCATGCCTGCCGGTATGGGCGAGCAGCCGACCAACAAGCTCGGGCTGCGTCATCGGATGGTGCGCGTCGCGGAAGTGGACGGCGAACACAAGCTGGTGCTGTTCGGTCGTCCGACGAGCGGTGGCCCGGTCCTGTCCCGCTACACCCGGCTCCTGGACCGACAGTCGGGTCTGAACGCGAAGATCGAGCGTCTACGCGCTCGACTGGGCGAGCCTGCGGGCGACGAGCCAGAGGCCGGGCGGCCGTACTATCTCAGCCCCGACAGCGTTGAGCGGCTCAGCGTCGAGGAGATGGTCGAGACCCTGGCCGCGTACGACGTGGTCTCCTTCGACGTCTTCGACACGGCGCTCTACCGAGCGGTGGAGTTCCCGAAGGATGTCTTCCGGATCCTGGGCTCGAGGCTCGGCATCGACCGGTTCCCGAGCATCCGCAAGCAGGCGGAGGATCACGCGCGTCGGGAGAACGACAACCACAAGGGGTCCCGCGAGGTCACCCTCCGCGAGATCTATGCCGTGATGGAGGACCGTTACGGCGCCGACCCGGGGTGGGAGGTGCTGGAGCAGGACCTCGAGATCGAGCTGGCCGAAGCGAACCCGTACATCAAGGAGGTCTTCGATCGGCTCCTCGCCCAGGGCAAGACCATCGTGTTCACCTCCGACATGTACCTCTCGCGGGAGGTCATCGAGGAGATGCTCGTACGCAACGGATACGTGGGCTACGAGAAGATCTACCTGTCGAACGAGTACCTTCGCCGTAAGGGCGACGGCACGCTGCAGCAGGTTCTCCTGGAGTACTACGGCAGCGAGACGTCGATCGTCCACGTCGGCGACAATCTCGAGGCAGACGTCGAGCAGTCCGAGCGCGTCGGTCTTCCGGCTGTGTACAACCAGGACCAGCGGCGCCTCGTTCGGGAGCCGTACATGGAGACGCTGGCCGGCAGCTTCTACGGCGCGACCCTCAACAACTCGATCGCGTCCGGCATCTGGACCGAGGGCCTGCACTACACGCACGGCTACCGCGTCGGCGGTGTTCTGGCCGCCGGATTCTGTGAGTTCCTCGAGTCGGTCGTACGCGAGAAGGGCATCGACCGGATCCTGTTCTGCGGGCGCGACTGTGACGTGATCTCGCGCGTCTACGACCGCTTCTACGGCAGCGCGGACGGCGTCTACATCGACATCTCCCGCTACGCGGCCGCCGGGATCACCCTCGACCTGAACTTCGACGACTTCGTCGGGCGCTCCTTCTTCCGCTGGTTCAAGGAGTCCAACAACACCAAGACCATCGAGCAGCTCCTGATCGACACGGGGTTCGACTACCTGCTGCCGTACCTCGACAAGGCAGACATCGAGCGGTTCCTCTTCCCCGCCAGCGCCACCCGGCGACGTCTGGAGCAGTTCTTCTGGGACCACAAGCAGGTCATCGAGGAGCACAACCGCACCAGCATCGACGCGGCGAAGGAGTACTTCGGTGCGGCCGTCGGCGATGCCGAGCGGGTTCTGGTCGTCGACATCGGCTGGAGCGGCACCTGCATCACCGCCCTTCGGCACTTCTTCGGCACCGCGTTGGCTGACCGCGCTCTCGAGGTCCACGGCGCGCTGATGTGCACGAGCCGCACGGAACAGGTCACCGACATGGTCTCGGACGGCTTCATCAGCGCCTATGCCTACTCGCCGCTGGCGAATCTGGACCTGGCGAGGTTCATGATGCCGGGTGGGCCGAAGGCGGCGCGCAAGACGGACCTGCTGCACCACCCGCTCGAGTACCTGTTCACCGAGGTCGCCTCCAGCGTTGTCGGCTACGGGTTCGAGAAAGGCCGGGCTGTCGCCCTCCGTGGGAACAACGCTCCGCGCAACGTCGAGCAGATCACCGAGATGCAGCGCGGGATCGTCGACTTCGTCGAGGCGTACGTGAACCGTTCCAAGGGCTACCGGGACATCCGCCCGATCTCTGCCTACGTTGCGTTCAACCCGTTGAAGGCGGCGATCGAGAACGAGTCGTACTCCCACGAGGTCTACAAGGACTTCCTCTACGACGCCACCCCAGCCTTGTTCGGCGAGGAGACGCACACCGAACGATTCGGTGACCTGTTCGACCTCGGTGGACCGATCCAGGCCCTCGAGCCTGCTGCCGCGTCGGAGGACTCCGCTCCGGTCTCGCGTTCGCGGCGCATCGTGTTCGTGTCGCCCGAGATGACCTACACCGGCACGCCCCGAAGCCTGCACCGGATGTGCACGGTGGCGATGTCCCTGGGGTACGAGCCGGTGGTCTGGACCGCGAAGCCCGGCCCCTTCTCGAAGGAGTTCGCAGCTATCGGCATCTCCGTGAAGGTGATGCGTGCCGGCCAGCTGGGTCCGAAGCGGATCAACAAGCTCATCGAGAGCGGTGTCGAGCTCGTCGTGTGCAACACGGTGGCGACGGACGACTACGTGCGCGCCCTGGAGGGTCGGATCCCGCTCGTCTGGTACGTCCGTGAGGCGACCAACCTGCCTGACTTCTTCGCCGCGGCCCCGGAGCGCCAGGAGACGCTCCGCCAGAGCCGCAGCATCTGCGTGGTCAGCGAGTACGCCGCCGCGGCCGTCGCGGAGCACGCCGAAGGCCCCGTCGAGGTGGTGCGCAACAGCGTCGTGGACGTCTCGGAGTACGCCCAGCCGTACGAGATCGCCGCCGGCGGCCGGTTCAAGTTCGTCCAGCTCGGCACCATCGAGCACCGCAAGGGATACGACGTCTTCATCGCCGCCTACAAGGCCATGCCGGAGGAGTACCGGGCTCGCGCGGAGCTGCACTTCGCCGGTGGGTTCATCAACAGCGGCACCTCGGTCAGCTCCTACGTGTTCGGCCAGATCGCAGAGGAGGAGAACATCCACTACCACGGTGTGATCTCCGAGGAGCGAGAGAAGATCGAGCTCCTCTCACAGATGGACACCGTGGTCGTCGCCTCGCGCGATGAGTCGTGCTCCTTGGTGGCGCTCGAGGGAGCGATGCTGTCCAAGCCCTTGATCGTGACGGAGAACGTCGGCGCCAAGTACATGGTCGGCGACGCGAACGGCCTGGTGGTCGACACCGGCGACGTGATGTCGCTGCGCGCCGCCTTCATGGCCATGATGGACAAGGACTCCTCGACGCTCGAGGCGATGGGCCGCGCGTCCCGCAGGGCGTACGACCAGCGGGCCAGCATGGATGCCTACACCAAGGACCTGGGAGCCCTCTTCGAGCGCCGGATCGCCGCTGGTTCCGGCCGCAGGATCCAGCCGGTCACCTCGAAGGCCGCGCGACGCCGTGGAGGAGCTCCTTCAGCCACCCGGGACGTGGTGGTGTCGCTGACCTCGATTCCTCACCGGATGCTCACCATCGGCCAGTGCATCGACTCCCTGCTGGAGCAGACGAAGCGGCCCGACAAGGTGCTCCTGTGGCTCTCCACGGAGAACTTCCCCAACCGAGAGGCCGACGTCCCGAGCGAGGTCCTGGAACGTCAGGACGACTGCTTCCGGATCCGCTGGGTGGACGGCGACATCGCGCCGCACAAGAAGTACTTCTACGCCGTGCAGGAGTATCCCGACGCACTCGTCGTCACCGTCGACGACGACGTCGTCTACGACGAGAACCTCGTCGAGACCCTGTACGAGGGCCACCTGGCGAACCCGCGGGCCATCATCTGTCAGCGGGCCAACCTGGCCATGTTCCGGCCCGACGGCACCCTTCGTTCCTACGACGGCTGGGTCTACGACTGCAACTACCTGCGTGGCAAGGCGAGCTACCAGCTCCTGCCGACGGGGATCGGCGGGGTGCTCTACCCGCCGCACTCGCTGCCTGCTGCGACCTTCGACCTCGAGGCGCTCTCCGAGACCGCGCTGTACGCCGACGACCTGTGGCTCAAGGCGATGGCGACCGCCAACGGCTACCCGGTCTGGATGCCGCGCGAGCGTGCCGGCTACCAGCAGATCCAGGAGGCCCAGACCGTCGCCCTGTGGCGCCGCAACGCGTTCCAGGGCAACAACGACCTCGTCCTGGACAAGGTGCTCGGCCACCTCGAGCAGGGCGTGGGGGTCTCCCGCGACGCCCTCCTGCAGCGCATCCGAGGTGTCGCGGACGACGGTCGCGTGATCGGCCCGGACGACGTCGACACGGCGCCGCTTCTGTGACGGCCATGACGATGCACGTGGACGAGTGAGCTTCATGACGACGGTGACGAGCCCGCGGTCGGCCGATGCCCGTACGACATCGAGCGCGCAGGCGCAGGCAGGTGCGTTCCGGCCGGACATCCAGGCGCTGCGCGCGATCGCGGTCCTCTCCGTGTTCGCCTACCACCTCGCTCCAGGCCGGCTGAGCGGCGGGTACGTCGGTGTGGACGTGTTCTTCGTCATCTCCGGGTTCCTCATCGGGAGTCACCTCCTCCGGGAGATGGAGACGACCGGTCGCATTCGCCTGGGCGCGTTCTGGGCCCGGCGAGCGAAACGGCTTCTGCCGGCGTCGCTCCTCGTCCTGCTGGTGAGCGCCGTCGCGACCTTCGTCTGGGTGCCGAGAAGTCTCTGGTCGCAGTTCCTGACCGAGACCGCCGCGTCGAGCCTTTACGTCGAGAACTGGCGGCTCGCCTGGGCGAGCGTGGACTACCTCGCCGCCGACAACAAGCCTTCCCCGGTCCAGCACTTCTGGAGTCTCTCCGTCGAGGAGCAGTTCTACGCGTTCACGCCGCTCCTGCTGCTCTTCGTGGTGGTGCTCTCCCGGTTGATCGGCCCCGGGTCGTACGTCACGACCCGGCGACTCGCCGGATCGCTGTTCGCACTCATCGCCTGCGCCTCCTTCACCTACGGCGTCTGGCTCACTGCGAACACCCCGGAGGCCTACTTCTCCACCTTCACCCGGGCCTGGGAGTTCGCCGCCGGAGTTCTCATCGGGTTGTTGCCGATGGTCGCCTCGAGGAGGGCGCGCGCTCTGGGGGTGGCGCTGGGCCTTGCTCTGATCGCGGCGGCGGCGACGCGCTTCACCAGCGGCACGCCATTTCCAGGGGTCGCCGCCCTGGTTCCGGTGAGCGGCGCCGCACTCGCCATCTGGCTCGGCCGGGGTACGTTCCTCGCCCGCATCGGGTCGTGGCGGCCTGTGTCCGTCGTCGGAGACACCTCGTACGCCATCTACCTCTGGCACTGGCCGCTCATCATCCTGGTGCCGTACATCAGCGGTGCGCCGCTGAACGTGGGGACGAAGCTGCTGATCCTCTGCGTGACCTTCCCGCTCGCGTGGCTCAGCACGACTCAGTGGGAGAACCGTGTGCGCTTCTCCGCAAGACTTCTTGGCGGACGTTCGCCGCGATCGGTCGGCCTGTGGAGTGCAGCGGCCATGGTGGTCGTGCTGGCCGTCGCGGCTACGGGGCTGGCAACGCAGGCGATCAGCGCAGCGGAGTCGGAACGTAAGGCAACCGCCCTGCTCTCCCGAAACCTGCCCTGTCTGGGTGCCGCCGAGCTCGCCGATCCGACCTGCGAGAACCCCGACCTGGACGGCGTCCTCGTCCCGAACCCGTCCGACCTCGAAGCAGACCAGGCGAACCGAGGAGAGTGCTGGTCGAGCTCGGCCGCCAGGACCGGTGACGTCGTCATGTGCCGGCTCGGTCCGAAGACCGGCTACAGCAGGCGACTGCTCGCGGTCGGCGACTCCCACAACGACCAGCTGGTCGGGGCGTATGAGGACATCGCGCACGAGTTCGGGTGGCGGATCGACGTCGCCGGCCGAGTCGGCTGCTACTGGACGGAGTCGGACCTCCAGAAGAACAGCACCGCGGACCATCGGATGTGCCAGGAGTGGCGGCGTGGCATCAGCGCGTACGTCGAGAAGGCCGATGACCTCGACGCGATCCTGACCTCCAAGGCGAGAAACTCCTCTCCGATCCTGGCCGGTGACGAGGTGACGACCTCGGTCGCCGAGACCGCTGACGGGCTGGCCCGCGCGTGGGCGCACCGGCGAGCCCCTCGAAAGGTGCCCGTGATCGCGATCGAGGACAACCCGGCGATGCCGGAAGGAACGATGGCCTGCGTGGAGGCGAAGCTGCTCGACGCGGCCTCAGCCTGTGCGCAGCCGCGCCGAAAGGTCCTTCCGCCCTCTGGGCTGGCAGAGGCCGTGGCCATCGACCCCAACGCGGTGCTCGTGGACCTCACGGACCTCTACTGCGAACCGAGGCTCTGCCGGCCGGTCGTCGGTCACGTCATCGTCTACCGTGACGACGGTGAGCACCTGACCCTCACCTATACGCGAACCCTTGCGCCGTACCTGGGCCGCGCCATCGAGGACGCCTTGTGACAAGCCTCGAGCGTCGCGGAACCGGTTGCGTCCCATCCTTGCGTTGCGAAAGTGATCACGAATGATTGACAGCACGACATCCTCGGCCCAGATGACGGCGATCGAGGCCGCCGGGCGGAGCTATGCGGTCTGTGTCCCGCACGCCGCGACGGACTACATCCAGTCGAACCTGGTGCGAACCGGCCGCCCGTACGAGGAGCAGATGCTCGAGGCGATGGTCGCTGCTCTCGAGCCAGGAGAGCTCGTGGTCGACGTCGGTGCGAACATCGGCAACCACACCCTGTACCTGGCGGTGGTCGGAGGGCTCGACGTCGTCGCGTACGAGCCGAATCCCGAGCTGGTCGCCGGAATCGACGCCAGCGTCGAGGCCAACCAGCTCGACGGCCGTGTCGTCGTCCGCGAGGTCGGCGTCCACGCGAAGTCCGCGCGCGGCACGTTGGCGGACCTCGATGCGACGAACCTGGGGGCGCAGTCGGTCGCAGTCGCGGACGACGAGGGCGACTTCGCGGTCGTCGCGCTCGACGACGAGCAGTTCCCGACCCGGGTGGCGGCGCTCAAGATCGACGTCGAAGGGGCCGAGATCGATGTGCTCGCCGGCGCGGTCGAGCTCATCGCCCGCGACCGCCCTCTCCTCTACGTCGAGTGCGGGACACTGGCGGGATACCAGGAGGTCTCCTCCTGGGCGCGTCGGATGGGCTACTCCCAGACCGGCACCTACAACCTCACCCCGACCCACGTCTTCCGCCCCGCCACGGGGACACCCGAGGAGGCAGAGGTGGTTGCAGCGCTGGTGGCGGCGACCGAGGAGATCTACCGCCTGAACTCGTTGAAGCGGTCGCTCCGTGACCAGATCAGCGAGTTCGAGAAGCGGGACCGTCGGTCGGCCGCGGAGAAGGGCCTCTCGCAGTGAGGGCTGCCCGCCGGGTGAGAGGGCTGCTGCGGGGCAGGCCCACGCTCAGTGTGGTCGTGCCGGTCTACAACGTGGCTGCGTACGTCGAGAAGAGCCTGCGCAGCATCCTGGCCCAGCCGCGAACCGAGATCTCGAAGCTCGAGTTGATCGTCGTCGACGACGGCTCGACCGACGGTTCTGCGCAGATCCTGCGGCGACTGGCCGCGGAGGAGTCCCGCGTCACGGTCATCACCCAACCGAACTCGGGAGTGTCACGAGCGCGTCACACCGGGATCGACGCCGCGACCGGAGAGCTGCTGACGTTCGTCGACCCCGACGACACCCTTCCGCACGATGCGTGGTCGGCGATGGTGCGGTCGCTGCGGCGTACGGGTTCGGACTTCGCGGTCGGCGCGGCCGAGCGGGTCGCGGACGAGGGTGGGGTGGAGCGCAGGTTCATGACGCCGCTGATGCGCCGCAACCACGCGGAGGAACGCCTCAGGTGCCGGATCGAGGACGCACCGCTGATGCTCGCCGACATCTTCGTGTGGAACAAGATCTTCCGGCGGTCGTTCTGGACGGAGAACGCGATCGCCTTCCCCGAGCGCACTCGCTACCAGGACCAGGTCGCGCTCACCCAGGCGTTCCTCGCCGCGGACTCCTTCGACGTCATCACGGAGATCGTCTACGACTGGCAGGTCCGCTCCGACCGGTCCTCGGCGACGCAGCGGCGAGCGCAGATCGCGAACCTCGTCGAGCGGATCGACACCAAGCGCCAGACGATCGACCTCGTACGCGCGGCCGGCTCGGCGAAGCTCATGGAGACGCTGCTCGTCGAGGTCTTGCCGATCGACATGTGGGAGCACTTCCGCGCGGCAGTCCACCCCGACACCGAGGACCCGAGCCGCTACTGGAAGCTGCTGCGCGGCGCCGTCCTGGAGTTCTGGTACGAGGCCGGGGTGCCGTTCGAGAAGACCGCGGTTCCGCCTGCCCAGCGGCTGATGGCGTGGCTGGTCGCCCAGAACCGGGCCGAGGACCTCGTCGCGCTGATCGCGATGATCGACAGGTACGGCGCGCGGGCGGCATTTCGGCAGCATCCGTGGCGCAACGATCCGGCGCTGCCCCCGGTTCTGGGCAACATCGAGAAGGTCGGTGGGAGTGCCCTGCTGACGCGGCAACCAATGCGTGGATAGGCTCGGCCCCGTGCGAGAACGTTTCCGGTTGACCCCAGGCGGTCGTTACCCCCACGAGCCCTGGTTCCACATCGGTTCATTGGGGGTGACCACGACGTGGCTCGTGGTCTTCGCGAGCATCGTCGGGCTGGTCCTGTTCGCCGTGATGGGTGGCCAGGGTGTGCTGGCCGGGCTGGCCCTGATCCAGCCCAACCTCGCCGATCTGAAGCTGTGGACGCTGATCACCTGGCCGTTCGCCTACCCGCAGTTCAGCATCTTCGACGTCTTGGCGATCTTCTTCTTCTGGTACTTCGGCTCCGACCTCGAGCGCAACGAGCTCGGCCGGGTCCGGTTCGCCTGGCTGCTGGTGGCGTTCACCGCGGTGCTCTCGTTCCTGGCCGTCCTCTTCGGCGCGGTGCTGGACCCGACCTACGTCCTCGCCGGCCTCGGGATGCTGGAGATGATGGTGGTGCTGCTGTGGATCGCGCAGTGGCCCGACCGGATGTTCATGTTCAACATCCCGGCCTGGCTCTTCGGCGTGATCCTCGTCGGCATCCAGCTGATCCAGTACCTCGGCTACCGCAGCTGGGTGATGCTGCTGGTCTTCGTCGTCGGCCTCTTCGTCAACGCCTTCGTGGCGCGCCAGTTCGGGCTGCTCGAACGGTTCGCCTGGATCCCACAGGTGGCCGGCGGTCCGGGGCAGCCGAAGGCGGCCAAGCCCGCCAAGGCCAAGAAGCGCAAGTCCGGCCCGACCGTGGTCACCGGTCCCTGGGAGTCCTCGACCGTCTCCAAGGACGACCAGCGGATGGACGAGCTCCTCGACAAGATCCACGCCGAGGGCGCCGACTCGCTGACCAGCAAGGAGAAGAAGGAGCTCATGCAGCTGCGTGAGCGCCGCCGCCGCGGCTGAGCCGAAGTTGAGTGCGATGCGCTCAAGTTTTGCCCGAAATGCGGTGGAATCCGCTGGCTCGCATGGTCGGAAGTCCCGGCTTTGGACGCCCGACGTTGACGCTCGCCGATTACGGTGTCACTCTTGTAGACGGCCCGGTATCGCGGGAACTTCTAGTGATTCCAACGAAGGAAACGTATTCATGGCGAAGGCGCTGATCGGTTACATGAGCAGCGACCTGCGGACTCCCGCCCACCTCACGGCCGAGAATGCTCGGCTTCGTGCGCGTGTGCGTGAGCTCGAGGATCTCGTTCTGTCGCTGAAGACGGAGAACGACGCTCTGGTCGCGGCTCACACCGCCGACCTGGACACCTCGATGCAGGAGATGCAGCCCGCCTGACCTGCGGGCAACTCTGCAACACCACGAGCGAGAGCTATTTCCAAGGCTGGCCTCGTTCAGGGGGAACCGACTCTGTACGCAGGGTCGGTTTCGACCTTTTCGGGTATCGAGCAGCTCGACCACCGGGGGCGGATGGTCGCCGAGCGTTCACCTGAGGTTCGGTCGGCGGGCGTCCAGGACTTCCCGGCGTCGCTACGCTCGCGCGGTTCGCCGCCGTCGGCGGCCCGTACCGTGATCCCCCAGGAGCCCTCCGTTGTCCTCGTTGCGTCAGAACCCGGTCCTGCGTTCCGCGGCCCGCCGCCTGCCCGACCCGCTCAAGGAGCAGATCAGGGCGGCGTTGGCCCGCCGTGAGCGGCGCCGCCGCAAGCCGGTCATCGGGCTCGCCGGGTTCTTCGGAGCCGGCAACTACGGCGACGAGCTGTTCCTGTCGGTCTACGAGCAGTACTTCGGCGAGGAGTTCGAGCTGCGGGTGCTCGCCGACAACATGACCAAGCCCTACTACGACCGGCCGCTGCCCGAGATCGTGGACGAGGTCGACGCGATCCTCATCGGTGGTGGCGACATCCTGCAGCCGTGGCAGGCCGACCCGCGCTACTTCAACCACAAGATGCTGGCCAAGCCCGTCTTCGTGGTCGGCATCGGCGTGCCGATCTACCAGAACACCGAGATCAAGCCGCACATCATCGAGCGGCACAAGAAGTTCCTCGAGCACCCCAACGTGAAGTTCATCGGCGTCCGCGACCAGCCGACCGCCGACTGGGTCCTCGCCAACATCTCCGCCGACCTGGACATCAAGGTCGCCCCCGACATGGTCTGCTCGCTCGACCTTCCCGCGGCGTCCAGGCCCGAGGGCGCGCCGATCCTCGGCGTGGTCACCCGCTACCGCCCCAACCTCGAGGAGCCCGACGACTACTCGCGCATCGAGGAGATGGCCGGCAAGGCGATCGCGGAGGGCTGGCGCGTACGCCACCTCATCCTCGGCACGATGGACGTCGGCCGCCGCGACGTGTCCAACGCGGACGACCTCGACATCCCGGGCAAGGAGGTCGTCTACACCGAGGACCTCGACGAGCTCACCCGGACGATCGGGGAGTGCACCGCGTTCGCGAGCATGAAGTTCCACGGCTCGGTGGTGGCCACGATGTACGGCGTGCCGTCGATCGTGATGATCGCGACCAACAAGAACCGCAACTTCATGAAGCGCATCGGGCTGGAGGCCAACGTCTCCGCCTTCGACGCCGCCGACCTGGCCGAGAGGTTCGCCGACCGGGTCGTCCCGGATCCCGAGGCGGTCGCGGGGCTGCGTACGGCCGCCGACGCTCACCTGCGGGAGCTGCGGGCCGAGGTGAAGCAGACGCTCGGTCTCTGAGAGGCTCGACCGACGGCGCAAGGTCCCCAGATCGACAGCCCCGGCGGGTTATCCTCGACCCGCTGGGGTTCCCCTGGGCAGCGGCGATTAGATTTGCTGGCTCACCTCAGCCACGCTGATGTGTTGCGAACTGTGTACGACCACGTGGTCCTGAGCCGGGGGAGAAGCCGATGTACCTCAAGCGTCTGACGCTGAAGGGTTTCAAGTCGTTCGCCTCCGCCACGACCCTCGAGCTCGAACCGGGGATCACCTGCATCGTCGGCCCCAACGGCTCGGGCAAGTCCAACGTCGTCGACGCGCTCGCCTGGGTCATGGGCGAGCAGGGCGCCAAGAGCCTGCGCGGCGGCAAGATGGAGGACGTCATCTTCGCCGGCACCTCCGGGCGCGCCCCGCTGGGCCGGGCCGAGGTCTCCCTGACGATCGACAACACCGACGGCGCGCTGCCGATCGAGTACGCCGAGGTCACCATCTCGCGCACGATGTTCCGCAACGGCGGCTCGGAGTACGCGATCAACTCCCAACCATGCCGGCTGCTCGACGTCCAGGACCTGCTCAGTGACTCCGGTATCGGCCGCGAGATGCACGTCATCGTCGGCCAAGGCCAGCTCGACACGATCCTGCGCGCTACCCCCGAGGACCGGCGCGGCTTCATCGAGGAGGCCGCCGGCGTCCTCAAGCACCGCAAGCGCAAGGAGAAGGCGCTGCGCAAGCTCGACTCCACGCAGGTCAACCTGGACCGGCTCCAGGACCTGCTCGTCGAGATCCGCCGCCAGCTCAAGCCGCTCGGCCGCCAGGCGGAGGTCGCCCGGCAGGCGCAGACGGTGCAGATGGACGTACGCGACGCCAAGGCCCGCATCTACGCCGACGACCTGGTCACCGCCAAGACCGAGCTCGACAAGGAGCTCGCCGACGAGGGCGCGCTGCTGGCCCGGCGCGCCGAGGTCGAGGAGACCATCACGGAGGGGCGCGAGCAGGAGGCTGTCCTGGAGGCGGCGCTGCGCGAGGACCTGCCGGCGCTGGCCGCGGCACAGGAGACCTGGTTCGCGCTGAACTCCCTGCGCGAGCGGCTGCGAGGCACGCAGTCGCTGGCCACCGAGCGGGTGCGCAACGCGGCCGGCTCCGAGGATCTGGAGGTGCGCCAGGGGCGCGACCCCGAGGAGCTCGAGGCCCAGGCCGAGGTGGCCCGCGAGCAGGAGGAGACGGCCGACGCCGAGGTCGAGGAGCTTCGCTACTCCCTCGAGGAGGCGGTCGAGTCCCGCAAGGCTTCCGAGGATGCCGCGGCCGAGGAGGAGCGCCGGGTCAAGGGCCTCGAGCGCGCCGCTGCCGACCGTCGTGAGGGGCTGGCCCGGTTGACGGGTCAGGTCAACGCGCTCAAGTCGCGGGCCGCTGCCGCCGACGACGAGGTGGGGCGCCTGACCGCTGCTCGCGAGGAGGCGCTGGCGCGTGCCGAGCGGGCGCAGCGCGACTTCACCGCCCTGGAGACCAAGGTCGCCGGGCTGGACGCGGGCGAGGAGGGCCTCGACGCCGAGCACGAGGCCGCCGCGGCCGTGCTCGAGGACCTCGAGGAGCGACTCGCCAAGCTGCAGGCTGAGGCTCAGCAGGCCGACCGGGACCGCTCCACGCTGGCAGCCCGCAAGGACGCCCTGGAGATGGGTCTGAACCGCAAGGACGGCGCCGGTGCGCTGCTCGGCTCCGACCTCCCGGGGGTGCTGGGGTCGGTCGCCTCGCTGCTGGCGGTGCGCTCCGGCTACGAGGCCGCGGTCGCGGCCGCGCTCGGGAGTGCGTCGGACGCGGTCGTCGTCTCCTCCTCCGAGGAGGCCATCGGCGCGATCGAGCATCTCAAGACCGAGGACCTCGGCCGGGCCGGACTGCTTCTGGGCGGCTCGCCCGAGGAGACCGGCGGTTGGCCGGCGCTGCCCGCCGGCGCTGCGTACGCCCTGGACGTGGTGGAGTGCCAGGCGGTGCTGCGGCCCGCGGTGGCTCGCCTGCTCGACAAGGTGGCGGTGGTCGAGGACCTCGCCGCCGCACAGACGCTGGTCGCGGCCTCGCCGGAGATCACCGCGGTGACCCGCGAGGGCGACCTGATCGGCGCCCACTTCGCCTCCGGCGGCTCCTCGTCGGTGCCGAGCCTGATCGAGGTACAGGCCGCGGTCGACGAGGCCACCGCCCAGCTCGCCGAGGCCCACGCGGTCTCCGAGCGGGCCACCTTCGAGACCTCCCGCCTGGAGTCGGAGCGGCTGGCCGCGCAGAAGCGGGTCGACGTCGCGCTGGCCAAGCTGCACGAGTCCGACGCGACCCTGGCCGCCGTGGCCGAGGAGCTCGGCCAGTTCGGTGCGCAGTCGCGGGCGGCGCGCGGCGAGGCCGAGCGGCTGCTGGCGGCCGTCACCCAGGCTCAGGAGGCCCGCGAGAACGCCGTCGCCGGGCTCGCCGAGCTCGAGGAGCGGCTCGCGATGGCCGAGGAGGACCCCGAGGACGAGCCCGACGTCAGCGCCCGCGAGGAGCTGGCCCAGGCGGCCCGCGACGCACGACAGCGTGAGATGGACGCCCGGCTGGCGCTGCGTACCTCTGAGGAGCGCGCCCGCGCGCTGGCCGGCCGTGCCGACGGGCTGCTCCGCGCGGCCCGTCAGGAGCGCGAGCAGCGTGCCAAGGCGGCCGCCCGGCGCGAGCAGATGCGCCGCGAGGGCGAGGCCGCGCGAGCGGTCGGGACCGCGGTGGCGTACGCGCTGGATCGTCTGGAGGTCTCGGTGCAGCAGGCCGCTCGGGCCCGCACCGAGATCGAGGAGTCCCGCGCCGGTCGGGAGCAGGCGCTGCGGGAGTGCCGCTCGCTGCTGCGCAACCTCGGCAAGGAGCTCGAGGAGCTGGTCAACTCCGTCCACCGCGACGAGATGGCCCGCGCCCAGCAGCGGATGCGGATCGAGCAGCTCGAGGAGCGGATCCTCGAGGAGCTCGGTCTCGACGCCGAGGCGATCGTGAAGGACTACGGCCCCGACCAGCTGGTCCCGCAGCACCCCGACGAGGACGGCAACGAGCGCGAGCCGATCGCCTACGTCCGAGCCGAGCAGGCCAAGCGGCTCAAGATCGCCGAGAAGAACCTGCGCGCGCTGGGCAAGGTCAACCCGCTGGCCCTGGAGGAGTTCGCCGCGATGGAGGAGCGTCACAAGTTCCTCACCGAGCAGCTCGAGGACCTCAAGCAGACCCGCAAGGACCTCCTCGACATCGTCAAGGAGGTCGACAACCGGGTCGAGCAGGTCTTCACCGAGGCCTGGGAGGACGTACGCGTCGCCTTCGACCACGTCTTCGCGCGGCTCTTCCCGGGCGGTGAGGGCCGCCTGGTCCTCACCGACCCGGAGAACATGCTCACCACCGGCATCGAGGTCGAGGCCCGGCCGCCGGGCAAGAAGGTCAAGCGGCTCTCGCTGCTCTCCGGCGGCGAGCGGTCCCTGGTGGCCGTCGCGTTCCTGGTCTCCCTCTTCAAGGCGCGGCCGAGCCCGTTCTACATCCTCGACGAGGTCGAGGCCGCTCTCGACGACACCAACCTCGGCCGGCTCCTGGAGATCTACGAGGAGCTGCGCGAGAACTCCCAGCTGATGGTGATCACCCACCAGAAGCGCACCATGGAGGTCGGCGACGCCCTCTACGGCGTCACCATGCGCGGCGACGGTGTCACCACCGTCATCTCGCAGCGCCTCCGCGACGCCCAGCCGGCCTGACCGAGGCTCCGCCCATCACCCCTGCTCGCGGCTCAGCGGCCGCGGCGGCAGGTGCGGATGAGGCAGGAGGTCGACGCGACGTACGCCGCACTGCGCGCAGCGCACATAGAGGATGAGGCCTTCCGAGGTCTGATGGCTGGACTCGGTGAGCCAGCCGTGCTCATGGGTGGCGTCCGTGCGCCGGGACTCCTCGGTTGCGCTGTCGGTCATGGTCGCCACTCTGCTGTAATGGTCTTATGCATCTCAACCCTTACGGTGAGTACGCCGTGCTCATGGCCGCTTCGCTCGCCGACGACTGGCCCGAGGACCGGGCCGGGATCGAGGCCCGGACCCGGGAGTTCGGGATGACGATGGACTTCGCCGAGGCTTCGGACGACCACAGGCGTACTCGACAGGTGATCGAGGAATGGCTTCGCGTCGTCGACGCGCCGGAGCCGGGGGAGAGGGCCCGACTGCTCAATGAGCTGATGGCGCAGGCGACCGCGTATCCGAGGCTGACCGATCACGACCGGGAGGGGTGGCACCTCCACTTCCGCGACGACGCCAACGACTCGCTTCCTGACGTGCTGCGAGCGGTGATCAGCGTGGGCACCGCGCTGCATCTGACCACTCGGGGCATCCATCGCCTGGGCAGGTGCGAAGCGGGGATGGTGGAGGGGGACCCATGCTCGTCGGTGGTCGTGGACGTCACCCGCAACGGACGGCAGCGCTACTGCTCGGTCCGCTGTGCCAACCGCGCTGCGGTCCGCCGGCACCGCGCCCGGCGCTCCCTGACCGCCCCCTGATCGGCGCTGTGAGGTCGAGTCGCTGACGGCTGGGGCGGACCCGGGGCACACTGGCCCCATGAAGTCCGTGTCCGACGGAGGCCGTCCTGAGCTGCGGGTGCGCCTTGCCGCCGAGGCCGCGAGCGTGCCTGGTGCGCGCAGATTCGTCACCGACGGGCTCGTGGAGTGGGGTCGTGAGCATCTCGTCGACGATGCCGCCCTGTGCATCACCGAGATGGCGGCGAACTCAGCCCTGCACAGCGGCAGCCCCTATATGCACATCCGTCTGTGCGACCTCGAACCGGCGGTGCGGCTCAGCGTCGAGGACGACGGTGCCTTGATCCCGCTCCCAGCCGTCGCCCCACCTCCTGTCCAGAGCCAGGGCACCACCGGGCGCGGGCTTGCGATCGTCTCGGTGCTGGCGAAGTCGTGGGGGATCGAGGAGCATGTCGACGGGCGACGGATCTGGGCCGAGATCGCCGGCGACGGCGTCGAGCACGACGTACGACCGCCCACGGTGAGGTACGGCGAGAAGGCGATGCCGGAGCCCGTCGCCCTTCCCACGGACTGGGTCACCGTGCGACTGCCTGCCTGCCCGGTGCAGCTGGGGCTCCAGATCGACCAGCGGCTCGACGATCTGGTCCGTGAGCTCCAGCTCATCGACTCCGAGGACGGCCCGACCCCGCCGCGCGAGCTCGGCGAACTCATCGAGCGGCTGGTGACCCGGCCGGCCTTCGCACGTCACATGGGTCGTCGGATCGCTCTGGACGCAGCCGCGGCGGGGCTGGAGTACGTCGACATCGAGATGACCCTTCCCCGCGAGATGGGCCCCATGCTGCGAGAGCTGCTGGCTGCCGACAACCTGGCCGACGAGATCAGCGAGACCCACCAGCTGCTCACCCTGCGCTCCACGCCGGAGATGGTGTCGCTGCGGACCTGGTTCACCGAGAGCATCGTCGGTCAGGCGGAGAAGGACGCCGACCCGGTGCCGTACGACGAGTGGGTGCAGGCGAACGGCGAGCCCGGGTGAGGGTGAGCCCCAGGAGGAACTCGATCTGCAGGGCGGGTCTCGACCGGCTCGACCACTAGCGGGGGTGGGTTCGATGAACCGTCGATGAACCCGTGATGAAGGCATGTAGGGAAGCCTTCCGAGTGGTCAAGTTGGGGTCTTTTCGCTGCCTAGAATCCTGCGGTCACCGGCCAACCGGGGCACCGGCGAGACGTGTTCTCGGCGTTCGGGGGATCGTCACGGTTAAGTACTTTTGAGGACCCCACCACATGCCTTCGACCCTGCTGTCGTTCCCCTACTACCGGAGCAACCCCTACCTCACGATGCTCACCGTGGCACCGCGGGCGGCGGGCTGGGACGTGGTCGAGGGAGTGCAGGGGCTGCACCGGCTCGAGGCTCGTGCGGGGCACATGGGGCGGGGCGACGTGCTCCACGTCCACTGGACCTCGCCGGTGACCGCCGGTTGCGAGAGCCTCGAGGAGGCCTGGGCCAACGCCGCGCGGTTCGAGGACGTGCTGAGCGGTCTGCGCGACCGTGGCGCCGACGTGCTGTGGACGGTGCACAACTCGATCGCCCACGAGGCCGACTACGTCGATGTCGAGCTTGCGGTCGCCAAGGCGCTGGCGAGCTACGCGACCCGGATCATCCAGCTCAACCCGGCCACCGTCGAGGAGACCGCCGCCTACTACGCGCTCCCGCCGGACAAGGTCGTCGACCTGCCGCACTCGTCCTACCTCGGCGTCTATCCCGACGGTGGCGACGACGCCGCCTCGCGCGAGCGCATCGGGGTCCCGCAGGGAGTGCCGACGGTCGGCTTCATCGGTCAGATCCGGGCGTACAAGGGCCTCGACGTCCTGTGCCGGGCGGTCGAGATCGCCGCTGAGCAGGTGCCCGACCTGACCTTCGTCGTGGCCGGCAAGGTGGTGCCTGCCGCAGACGTGGAGACGGTCGAGGAGATGCTCTCGGCGCCGAACATCGTCAAGCGGCTCGGGTTCGTCGAGACCGCCGACTTCTCCGACTGGATGCGGGCCAGCGACGTGGTGGCGCTGCCGTACCGCCGCATCCTCAACTCCGGCTCGCTGCTGGCCGCCGGCACCTTCGGCCGCACCGCCCTCATCCCCGAGGACACCCCGGTCGCGCGGCAGTTCGCCGACCAGCCGTGGGTGGTGACGTACGCCCCGGAGCCCGATGAGCCGGTTGCGCTGGCGGCGGCGATCCTGGAGGCCCTCGACGGGCAGGAGTCGCGGCATCGAGCCGCTCACGAGTTCACACGCACGTACACGCCCTACGACATGTCGCGGGACTACCTGCGGCTGCTCGACGGGCTGGGCCACGACGGGAAGGACGCCCGATGACCACGCCCGAGCTCTCCGTCGTCGTCCCGACGCACGATGTCGGCCTGTGGGTCGGGGACCTGCTCTCCTCGATCCTCGAGGACCAGTCCACGCCTGCCGATCCGGTGGACCTGGAGGTCATCGTCGTCGATGACGCCTCGGCCGACGACACGTTCGAGATCGTCGAGGCGTACGCCGCCCGCGACCCGCGCCTGCGGGTGGTCCGCTCGCCCGGCAAGGGCGGGGGACAGGCGCGCAACCACGGGGTCTCGCTGGCGCGGGGACGCTTCCTCGCGTTCGCGGACGGTGACGACCTGGTGCCCCGTGGGGCGTACGCCGCGATGCTGCGCAAGACCCGGGAGACCGGCTCGGACATGGTCGTCGGCCGGTTCTTCAAGCTCTTCAGCGACCGGGTCTGGTGGCCGGTGCGGGCGTGGCCGGCCTTCGACGAGGAGCGCACCCTGGTGAGGCTGGCCGACGCGCCGTCGGCGCTGCGCAACCGGGCCTGCTGGAACCGGGTCTTCCGGCGCGACTTCTGGGACTCCGCCCGGATCGAGTTCCCCGACGCCTCGCGGTCCAACGACATCGAGCCGATGGTGCACGCGCTGACCACGGCCCGCTTCGACATCGTGACCGAGACGGTCTACGTCTACCGTGACCGGCCCGGGCCGGGGTCGATGACGGCGAAGTCGCACTCCCCGGCGGGGATCATCAGCTACCTCGAGCAGGAGCTGCGCTGCGCCCGCCGGATCGTCGCGCTCGGCGACCCGGAGGTGCGCGCGGAGTATGCCTCGCTGATCTTCGACGCCGACGGCTGGATGGCGATCGTGCGCGCGCTGCGCGGCATGGCCGTGATCGACCCGGTGGCGCTCGAGCCGGCGCGGGCGCTGATCGCAGAGCTGGTCGGGCTCTTCGACGACGGCGTGGTCGACGACCTGGAGCGCGACAAACGGTGGGGTTGGCGGCTGGTCGTCTCGGGTCAGTGGGCCACCGCCGCCCGGCTGATCGGCGACGACGTCCGTTGGGGCGACCGGAGCGTCGCCGACGTCCTGGAGACGCTGCAGCTGATCGCCGACAGCGGCGTGGTGCCGCTGCGTACGCTCCAGCGGCCGCTTGTCAACGCCGTCGCGTCGATCTCGCTGGGCGACGAGACGCTGGTCGCGGACGACCTCGCCGACATGGTGCTCAAGCACCGCGACCTGTTCACCGCGGTCGCCGAGGCGGTCGCAGCGGAGGAGGAGGCGCCGGTCTGGCGGCTGGCTCGGATCATGGCCGCCCTCGACGACGGCCCCGAGCTGCTGCGCCAGGTGGTCTCGGGCGCGACCGATCCGGTGACAGCCACCTCGCTCTCGCTCGTGGACGGGCGTGCGCACCTGAAGCTGGCACACACGATGGTGGGCGCCGAGCGGCTCCGCGTGGTGTTCCTCCACGACCGCCGACGCCGAGCCCTGGACTACACCGCCGCCGAGCTCGCCTCCGGGCAGCTCGAGGTGGCCCTGCCGACCGCCGCCCTCTCGGGCGGTCGCTGGCGGGTCCGGTTCGAGGGCCGCGACGCGCTGGGTGACTTCGACGGGCCGGTCATCATCCACGAGGACGTCATCGGCGAGCGGATCGGCGAGCGCGCCCAGATCGTCCAGCTCGACGGCCGCCCGCGCCACGGGATCGAGATCCCGCTGACGTTCGGTGAACGGGGCGTCCGCAAGGCCCGCCGGGTGGCGGGCCGGATCGTCCGCAGGGTGCGCCGGTGACCGCAACCGCCGTCGCACCCGCCACGGCCGAGCACGCCACGCCGGTGCGGGACAAGCGGCCGGAGATCCAGGCGCTGCGTACCGCTGCGGTGCTGGGGGTCGTGCTCTTCCACCTGTGGCCGGGGGCGATCCGCGGCGGGTACGCCGGGGTGGACGTCTTCTTCGTCATCTCGGGATTCCTGATCACCTCCCACCTGGTGCGGGAGGCCGCCAAGCCCGGCGGGGTGCGGCTGGGCGCCTTCTGGGCCCGCCGGATCCGTCGGCTGCTGCCGGCGGCGCTGCTGGTGCTCGTGTGCGGTGCGGTGGCGACGTACGTCCTGGTGCCGGAGGCCCTGTGGCAGCAGTTCCTGCGGGAGACGGTCGCGGCCGCCTTCTACGTGGAGAACTGGCAGCTGTCCTGGGCCGCGGTCGACTACCTCGCCGCCGAGGACCCGCCCTCGCCCGCGCAGCACTACTGGTCGCTCTCGGTGGAGGAGCAGTTCTACGTCCTGTGGCCGCTGCTCATCGTCGCGGCCGCGTTCCTCACCCGGCGCCGGGCCGAGCTGCGGCTCCCGGCGATCCGGGCGATCATCGCCGCGGTCCTCGTGGCCAGCTTCGCGGCGTCGGTCCTCATCACCGCGACCGACGGGGCCTCCGCGTACTTCGTGACCCACACCCGCGCCTGGGAGTTCGCCGTCGGCGGCCTCCTGGCCGTGCTGCCGGTCTCGCTGAGCCGGGCACCCGCGCGGTGGGCGGGGCCGGCCGCGGCAGTCGGCTGGATCGGGCTGCTCGGTGCGCTGATCCTCTTCCGCGAGTCGCTGCCGTTCCCGGGCTGGGTGGCGTTGCTGCCGGTCCTCGGCACCGCCCTGGTCATCTGGGCGGGCGCGGTGCGCGGCGCCGGTGCAGCAGTCGTCGGCAACCCGGTCGTGCAGTGGGTCGGGACGGTCTCCTACTCGCTCTACCTGTGGCACTGGCCGCTCGTCGTCGTGGTCCCGACGACCGGTCCGGTGCTCGGCACCTGGCTGCGCGAGCCGCTGATCCTGCTGGTCACCCTCGGGCTCTCGGCGCTCTCCTATCGGTTCGTGGAGACGCCGTTCCGCACCGGGCGGGTCCTGGGGACATCGATGCGGGCCTACCTCTTCGCCATCGTCGGGATGGTGCTGGTCGCCGCCGTCGCCGTGCCCGGGATCGTCCACGGCCGCAACCTGGTCGAGCAGAGCCGGGAGCAGGCGAACGCGCTGGCCTCGGGTGACGTCGCGTGCTTCGGTGCGTCGGCGCTCCTGGAGTCCTGCGAGAACCCGGAGCTCGACGGGGTGCTGCTGCCCGCCCCGATCGCCCGCAAGGACGACACCGGCACCGCCTATGACTGCTATCTCACCGAGCGCCGGACCTACGCCGCCGACGCCCGCCCCCAGGTCTGCCACCTCGGCTCGACCGAGCCCGACGCGCTCCGCGTCGCTCTGGTCGGCGACTCCCACGCGGCCTCGCTGATTCCCGGTCTGTCCCGGATCGCGAAGGACTCGGGATGGTCGGTCGACGTGATGGTCGCCAACGGCGGCGGCCTGGTCGCGCCCGAGGCCGGCGACGAGCGCCGTGCCTACCGGGAGGCGCTGCTCGCCCGGCTCACCGGCGAGGAGGCGTACGACGTCGTGCTGGTCACCCAGCGGCGCAGCCCGTCCCTGGCGGCCGGTGAGCCCGACCCGGTCGTCGACCGGCTCGTCGGGGCCTGGCGGCCGGTGATGAAGCGGGGCACGAAGGTCGTCGCGCTCGCCGACAACCCCATGGTGACCTCCGAGGCGATGACCTGCCTCGACGGCGCCGAGTCGTTCGCGGAGGCGTCGGCGTGCGAGATGACCCGCCAGGAGGCGTACGCCACCTCCGACCCGCTCCCCGAAGCCGTCCGTCGAGCCGGCGCCGGGGCCTCGCTGGTCGACCTGTCCGCCGCCTACTGCACGGACGATCGGTGCCCGCTGGTGATCGGCCACGTGCTGGCCTACCGCGACCAGACCCACATCACCGCGACCTTCTCCAAGACGCTGGCGCCCCACCTGGTCGAGGCCGTCGAGGAGTCACTCTCCTAGGATCAGCGGCGATGAGCACTCCTGACCGCAAGGCCCCGACCCGCGCCGACTACGTGCACTGGCGCACGATCACCACCCGCTGGCGCGACGACGACGCCTACGGTCACCTCAACAACGCGACCTACTACGAGTACTTCGACACCGCCGTCAACGCCTACCTCTTCGAGACGACCGGTGTGAACGTGCGGAAGCTGCCGAAGATCGGGATCGTCGCGGAGACCTCGTGCCGCTACCTGCGCGAGATCGGGTTCCCCGAGCCCGTCGAGGCCGGCCTGGTCGTCGACAAGGTCGGGAGCTCGTCGGTCATCTACCGCATCGGGCTCTTCCAGGGGCCGGGCGAGGAGGCCGCCGCCGAGGGCCGGTTCGTGCACGTCTACGTCGACAACACCGACCCGTCGCGGCCGGTGACGCCGATGCCGGACGAGATCCGGGAGGCGGTCATGCCGCTGTGGCGGCAGAACTGACCGTGCTTGGCTAAACCTTGCGTGGCACCATTCACCGTTGCCGTGCACTGTGACAGGCTGATCCACCGTCGTAGCACGATCTAGAGCGTCTTGGGGGACCTTTAGTGGACGAAGAGTTGAAGCGCATCGCACGTGGTGGCCTGCGCCGGGGGCGAGACCTTGCTCGCAAGGTCTATAACGACTCGCCCCTCTACAGCCGGGCCGACGACGTACGTCTGCTCGTCGACTGCCCGCTGTTCGACCATGAGTGGTACGCCGAGCAGGTCGGCCAGCGTCTCGACCGCAAGCGGGCCGCCCGGCACTATCTGGAGCAGGACCCGGCCAAGCCGCTGGCACAGCCCAGCCCGCTCTTCGACCCGGAGTTCTTCGTCGCGCGGCTGACCCCGCGGCTGCGCAAGCAGATGGGGGACCAGGACCCGTTCCTCCACTGGCTGCGCGCCGAGCTCTGGCTGCAGCCGACCCACCCGCTCTTCGACACCGACGGCTACACCGAACGGCGCAGGACCGAGAACTTCTACGGCGGCGCGATCGGTCACTACGTCGACCGCGGCGCCCGCAACGGACGCCGCGCCAACGACTGGATGGAGCAGGTCGACGGCCGGTTCCCCGACCTGCGTGACTGGATCCGGGACCGGCACGCGGAGTGGCAGGCCCGGCAGGGCGGTCCGAAGACCTGGCGGCCGGCCATCGACAGCGGCCCGGCGATCCCGGCCGCCCCGGCCGGTCGTGAGCCGGTCGGGACGGTCACCGTCGTCGTCGACCTCGGTTCCTCCGACGAGCTCGCCCGGGCGACGATGGAAAGCGTCGCCGCCCAGACCGGGGTGAGCACCGAGATCATCGTCATCGACCGCGGGCTGACCCCGTCGGTCGCCGACTTCATCCCCGGCGCGCAGGTGGTGCTCGGCGACCCGGACCGTGGCGAGCCCGGCGTGGTCGCGGCGTTCGCGCAGGCCGGCGGCGACTTCGTCGCCTACGTCGCCGGGGGAGAGGTCTGGAGGCCCGGTCGTCTCGCGCGGCTGGTCTCGGTGGCCGAGGCGGCAGGCAGGCCGCTGGTCGCCGACGTGCTGGAGCGCCCGTGGCAGGCCGAGCAGCGGTTCGCCGTCGACGTACCTCCGCTCTCGCCTGGACCCGACGTGCCCGGTCCGCTGATGCGGACCCTGCTCTCGCGGCTGCTGATCTCGGCGCCGCTGCTGGCCGAGGTCGGCGGTCCCCGCGACGACATCGGCTTCGGCTGGGCCTACGACCTCGCGCTGCGGCTGACCTCCGAGGCGACCGTCGAGCTCGTGCCCGAGGTCGGTGTCGAGCGGCGTCAGGGCATCAACCCGCGCCGGCCGCGCCAGGACCGGCTCGCGCTCGACCCCCACGACCTGGAGTCGTGGGAGGACGTCGTACGCAACCGGACCTTCGTCGACTGGGCAGCTCTCGGCTCGCACACCCCCGACCCGGACGTGGTCTCGGTCGTCATCCCCACCTACGACGACTCGCTGCTGACCGTGGGCGCGGTCGAGGCCGTGATGGAGCACGGCGCGGGGGAGAAGCGGCTCGAGGTCGTGGTCTGGGACAACGGCTCCTCGGACCGCGTCTCGGCGGTGCTCGACTCGCTGCCGCTGCGGTTCCCCGAGGTGAAGGTGGTGCACAGCACCGTCAACCACAACTTCGCGCTCGGCAACAACCTCGCCATCCCGTACGTCACCGGGGAGACCGTGGTCTTCCTCAACAACGACACCACGGCGCTGGCCGGCTGGCTCTCGCCGCTGGTCGACGCGCTCGCCGACCCCGAGGTGCTCGCGGTGCAGCCGCTGCTGCTCTACCCGAGCGGGTCGGTGCAGTCGGCAGGGGTCGTCTTCCCGCCCTACGGCGGGCTGCCCTACAACATGCTCGCCGAGTATCCGCCCGAGGATGCCGCCGGCCTCGAGGGCCATCCGTTCTCGGCGCTCACGGGTGCGGCGCTGGTGATGCGCTACCGCGACGTGGTCGCGCTGAAGGGCTTCGACCCGATCTTCACCAACGGCATGGAGGACGTCGACCTGTGCCACCGGCTCGCCGGGCTACGTCCGGGCTCCTTCCGGGTCGTGACCACCTCGGAGGTCGTCCACCACGAGTCGAAGTCGAAGGGCCGCTTCGCCCGCGCCCCGCGCAACCGGCTGATCTACCTCGACCGCTGGGTCGGGCGCACCGAGCCTCGCGACGACGTGGCCGCCTGGGCGGCCTGCGGCTACCAGGTCGTCGGCCGGGCCGCGGCCGGGGACCCGACCGGTCCTGCGAAGACGTACGCCGCCACCCGCCCGATCCTCGCGCCTCTACCGCGCACCTCGGTGATCGAGGGTGTGCCCCAGTTGCGCTGGTCGATCAAGATCTCCGCGCCCGGAGCACCGGAGGGCGAGCGGTGGGGGGATACCCACTTCGCCCGCGCGCTGGCCCGCTCGCTGCGCAAGCTCGGCCAGTCGGCGGTCGTCGACCACCACTACGAGTGGGAGCGGCCGAGCGCGCTCGACGACGATGTCGTGGTCACCCTGCGCGGCCTCTCGCGCTACTTCCCCGCGCCCGACGGCCGGATCAACATCGGCTGGGTGATCTCGCACCCCGACGCGGTGACCCGCGCCGAGGCGGCCTCGTTCGACCGGCTGCTGGCGGCCGGTCCGATCTGGGCCGAGCGGATGTCGGCGCGATGGGGGATCCGCATCGACCCGCTGCTGCAGGCCACCGACCCAGAGCTCTTCAACCCCGACCGGGCGCTGCCCGACTCCGGTCACCCGGTGCTCTTCGTCGGCACCTCACGTGACGTCGAGCGCCCGATCATCCACGACGCCGTCGCGGGCGGGCTGCCGCTGTCGGTCTACGGTCACGGCTGGGAGCCCTACATCCCGCGCCACTACGTCAAGGCCCAGCACATGTCCAACACCCGGCTCGGTGCCGAATACCGGGCCGCCGGCGTCGTGCTCAACGACCACTGGGCCGACATGCGCGACTACGGCTTCATCTCCAACCGGCTCTTCGACGCCGTCGCCTCCGGTGCCCGGGTCATCTCCGACGACGTCGTCGGCCTCCGCGACGTCTTCGGCGACACGGTGCAGGTCTACGAGACCCCCGAAGACCTGGTGAAGTGGTCCTCGATGCCCGACCCCTCGGTCGTCTTCGGCACCGACGAGCACATTCGCGCCGAGGCCGCCCGCATCCACCGCGACCACGGCTTCGACGCCCGCGCCCGCTCCCTCCTCGACATCGCGCTCGAGGAGCGCGCCAAGCACTAGCCGAGAGGTCACCCGCGTCGGCCGAGGCGTCACCCGCGTCGGCCGAGGCGTCACCCGCGTCGGCCGAGGCGTCACCCGCGTCGGCCGAGAAGTCACGTACGTCGGTCGAGGCGTCACTCGTGAGGGTCCGCGAACTGTCAGAGTGTCCGCATGACGAAGCTGTCGGTGATCCAGTTACGGGAACGGGACGCTCTGGCCGATGACCTGAGGTCGCTGTCGCCCGACCAGTGGCGCTCGGCCACGCTCTGCGGGGAGTGGGACGTGGAGGAGGTCGTGGCGCACCTCGGTGCGGCCTCACGGCTCTCGTTCCCGGGCTGGCTGCGCAGCATGATCGGGGCCCGGTTCGATCCGGACGTACACAACCGCCGGCGGCTCGAGGAGTTCCGCGGATCCTCGCCGGAGGAGACGCTCGCGAGGTTCGTCGGAATCGGACCGATCCGGCTGCCGCGCCGGGAGAGCGTCGGCGGTCTGGGCGAGATGATCGTGCACAGCGAGGACATCCGGCGGCCGCTCGGCATCCGGCACGACCCTGACCCCGAAGGGCTGCTGGCGGTCGCGACGTTCTTCGCCGCCAAGGACTTCGCGGTCAACAGCAAGTCGCTGGTCGCCGGACTTCGCCTCCGAGCGGACGATGCGGCGTACGTCTCCGGTGAGGGCCCCGAGGTCAGTGGCCGGCTGCTCGACCTGGTGATGGTGATGGCCGGCCGGCGCGAGGCGCTCGAGGGGCTCGTCGGGGACGGCCTCTCCGAGCTGACGCGCCGACTCGGTCGCTCCACCCGACGGTAACGGGCGGAAACGTCCCGAACCATCTGGCGGGTTCGGGTAGCCGTAAGGTGTCTGGTGCGATGACGGCACAGCGGCACGGGGGAGATGGATTGGGCAGCGACCGGGGCCGGCTCGAGCGGCTGATGCAGGAGTCCGTCCAGGTCTCGCCGGCCCCGTGGAGCCACTCGCCCGCTTGGCGCGCGAGCGTGACGCTGCTCGTCGGGTTGGTGGCGCTGGCCGTGACCGGACACATCGAGCTGGCCGCGTACGCCTGCTTCGGCACCTTCGCCTCGATCTACGGTGGCCGCCAGCCGCTGCGAGGACGGTGGCGGACCCAAGCCGCGGCCGGAGCGCTGATGTGCGCGGCAGTCCTGTGCGGTGCGCTCGTCGCGACCTCCCCGCACCGGGCCTGGCTCGTCATCCCCGTCGCCGCGGTATGGGCCGCGGCCGGGTCGATGCTCTCGGACCGGTTCGTGCTGCGGCCGCCGGGACCGATGTTCCCGGTGTTCGCGGTGGCGACGTGTGCCGCGCTCCCGGTGACCCTGGCAGGGGTCGCGGTCGCGGTCGGCGTAGCGGCCGCAGCGGCCCTGATCGCCGTGCTCCTCGGCCTGCTCGAGGAACGACTGGTCGGCAGTGGGGCCTCGGTCGAGGCAAGCCGCGGTGAGGTACGGCTCGACCATGCGACCGCGGTCGTCGTCGCGGTCGTGGTCGCCGGTACGGTCTCGACCGCGCTCGGGCTCAGCCACACCTACTGGGCGATGGTGGCCGCGGCGGTGCCGTTCGGCGTCACCGGGCTGCTGGCGCAGACGACCCGCGGACTGCAGCGCGTGGTCGGCACCGTGGTCGGCCTCGTCCTGGCCGCGGTGCTGCTCTCGGTCTCGCTCCCCGCGCTCGTCGTCGCGGTGGTCGTCGCTGCGCTCCAAGCGGTCACCGAGCTGCTCGTCGGGCGGCACTACGGCCTCGCGCTGGTCGCCATCACCCCGCTCTCGCTGTTGATGGTCCAGCTCGGCCACCCGCAGCCTGTCGATGCCCTGCTCTGGTCACGTCTTGCCGAGACGGTCCTCGGGGTCGTCGTCGGGCTCGCCGCTGCGCTTGCCCTCCGTCAGCTTCGGGCTGCTCGGGGCTGACGTAGAGAATCTCGCGCCGAGTCGGCGCAACCGCACGCCTCGCTCGCTTCGCTTCGCTCCAAGGCGTGCAGTTGCGCCGACTCGGCTGTCCTACTTCTCGAAGACTGCCTGGTCCAGGACGCGGCGCTCGTCGTCGGCCAGGACGACGAGCTCCTCGCGGGTGAGGCCGGTGCCTTCGCCGGTGGGGGAGAGGTTGATGAAGAACTCGTGCTTGACGGTGTCGTGGAAGGAGGTCTCCCGCATCGAGACGAAGTCGAGGTCGGCGAGGTCCTGGAGCAGCAGGCGGAGGTGGTTGGGGGTGCAGACCCAGTTGTGGGTGTCGATGTAGCGCTCCCCGCGCCGGGCCTCCTCGCCGTTGGCCTTCACGGTCTCCAGGCCGTTGGCGAAGGTGTAGTCGCCCTTGTGGCGCGGGCCCCACGCGGTGATGCCACCGTGCTTGGCCGCGTTGAGACGCTCCTCGATGACCGCGCCCATCGTGTGCACCGACGACGGGTAGAGCGAGGCGTCGATGACGCGCGAGAGCGAGGCGCGCTCGCGGAACCGGTCGAAGCAGTAGCGGTGGTCGGGGATGACCAGGGCGAGCACGCCGTCGGGGTTGAGCAGCTTCTCGCACTCGTTGACGAAGTCGATCATCGAGGTCGTGTGCTCGATGACGTGGGAGGCGACGACGAGGTCGAAGCGTTCCGGGATCACGTCCGACCAGGGAGTTCCCGGCCGGAAGACGTAGTCGACCTCCTCGATGTCATCGGGGTCGTACTGCGAGAAGCCGGCATAGCGCTGCACCAGACCGCCGCGGTCGAGATAGTCGACGATGCGTACGTCATAGCCGTCCCGCTTGGGCAGGATCGCGTTGTGCGCGGGGCCGATCTCCAGGATCAGGGCGTCGGGCTTGACCCCGGCGAGCACCTGCTCGCGGCGCAGCTCGAGCCGGTCCAGGCCGGGGATGGCCGGGACCGCGGTGGTGCGGTTTCGGTCGCCCTGCAGCCCCTCCACCTTCGTACGCAGCTTCTGGTTGCGCTGCTTGAGCTCGTCGATCCGGCCGTGCAGGCGCGCGGCCTCGGCATCGGCGGCACGGACGGTCTGCAGACCCGCGGCGGCGAGGCCGCGGCGTACGGCGCCCCTGAAGGTGGGCAAGACAGGTCCTCCTGGTGATGAGAGTTTCAGCGTTTGCGGGGTGGGATGTAGGGCTCGGCGGCCAGTGCGGCCCGGCCGCGCTCGGCACCGAGGGCGTGCTCGTCGTCGGGGACGGCCTTGTCGTTCTCGGGGTCGAGCACGTCACGCATGAGGTCGGGGAGGAGCGAGCGGCCGAGCACGATGTGCAGGTGGTTGGTCAGCCAGTCGTCGAAGGAGTAGTCCCCGGAGAAGGCGCCGGCGGCGAGCTCGGCTCGGGTGGGCGTACGCGCGAGGTAGGCGTCCTGCAGGGTGCCGTTGAGGTAGCGCTGGTAGTCGCGCATCCCGTGGTGGCGGGGGCTCGGCTTCAGGTCCGGGTTGGCCTCGTAGCCCTTGCCGGCGTTGATCACCTTGCGCTCGAGCTGGGCCCAGGAGCGCCACGGGAGGTGGAGCACCTCGAGAGCGACCTCGTCGGCGGGCTGGCCGTTGCTCATCATCGAGACGAAGTGGTTGCCCTGGACGACCTTGATGTCCGACTCGCCGCGGTGGATGGCGTTGGGCGTCGGGTGGGCGTGGAGCCCGACCGCCTCGAGGCGCTCGTCGGAGCGTCGGTCGCGCCACTGGAGCCGGTTGATGCCGCCGCCCGTCCAGGCGGGCGGGCCGACGAGGTTCTCCACCTCGACGGTGAACGCGTTCAGCGACAGGGGAGTGACCTCGAGCGCCTGGCGTACGGTCAGGCCCTTGTCCTTGGGCACCAGGAACTCGTCGGCGTCGAGGTTGAGCACCCAGTCGGCGCGGAAGTGGGTGCGGGCACGTCGGGCCATCGCGGTGACGACCTTGCCCTGCTGCTTCTCGTGGACGGGGTCGTGGTGGAGCTCGACCCGTCCCGTTGCGGCGTAGCGCTCGAGCACCTCGGTGGTGCCGTCGACCGACGCGTTGTCCGTGACGATCAACGTGTCGACACCCTGGTCCAGGTGGTGCTCGATCATCGCGGCGACGATGTCGACCTCGTCCCGGACCATCATTGTCCCGATGATCCTCATGCCGTGAAACCCTACCGGGCCGGTGCGGGTTGTCGAGATCCCGCGCCGTAGGCCGGGATGCGCGCGGGCGCGCGGCGTTGTGTGCTCCGGAGGCGCGATGTGAAAGGGTGGACGCCGTCCGTGCGTATCCAGAAGGGGGCTGGCCGAGCCAGTGCTGACCATCCTTGTCATCTTCGTGGCGATGCTGCTCATCCTCACGCTGGCCGGACTCGTGATCGTCTACACGGTCTTCCCCCACCGCGGGCAGAAGATGCCGTACGTCTCCAAGCTCGGTGCGGCGATGGAGCGGGCCGTCGACACCGCCCCCACGCTCAGTCCGGCCACGCGCCTGCAGACCCGCCGCGAGGACCGTCTCACCGAGCTGCTCGGTGAGCGCAAGCCAGGAACTACGGAAAAGAACCGCTAGTTTGATTGGATGAGGCCCATGGACATGGTCACCCTCATCGTCATCATCGCGGTCGCCGCTGTCGCGATCATCGGCGGCGGCATCGTCGGTCTGGTCACCAGCACCCGGCGCCGCAAGGAGCGTTCGCTGCCGACCCAGGCGGGGACCGACACCATCACCCGCCCGGAAGAGCCGACGGTCGGGGGGGCCACCCCCGGGGAAGCCGAGCCGGCGATCGCGGAACCCGCCGCGCCGGTCATCGAGAAGCCGGAGAGCACCGCCTCGCGCCTGGTGCGGCTGCGCCAGCGCCTGGCCGGCTCCAACGCGCTGGGCCGCGGGCTGCTCAACCTGCTCTCGTCCGACCAGCTCGACGAGGACACCTGGGAGGCCATCGAGGACCTGCTCCTCACCGCCGACATCGGCGTCACCCCGACCCAGGAGCTGGTCGACGGGCTGCGCACCCGGCTGCGCGTCGAGGGCGGCAAGTCCGACGCCAAGGCGGCGCTGCGCGAGGAGCTGATCAAGCTGGTCGACCCCGGCATGGACCGCCGGCTCCAGGTCAGCGGCACCGACGGCGCCCCCGGCGTGGTGCTGATGGTAGGCGTGAACGGCACCGGCAAGACCACCACCACCGGCAAGCTCGCCCGCATCCTGGTCTCCGAGGACCGCAAGGTCGTCCTCGGCGCGGCCGACACGTTCCGTGCCGCCGCCGCCGAGCAGCTGACCACCTGGGGTGAGCGGGTCGGCGTCGAGGTCGTCCGCGGCCCGGAGGGCACCGACCCGGCCAGCGTCGCCTTCGACTCGGTCAAGGAGGGGCTCGACACCGGCGTCGACACCATCATCGTCGACACCGCGGGCCGGCTGCAGAACAAGGCCGGCCTGATGGACGAGCTCGGCAAGGTCAAGCGCGTGATCGAGAAGCAGACCCCGGTCACCGAGGTCCTGCTCGTGCTCGACGCCACCACCGGCCAGAACGGCCTCATCCAGGCCCGCGTCTTCAGCGAGGCCGTCGCGGTCAGCGGCATCGTCCTGACCAAGCTCGACGGCTCCGCCAAGGGCGGCATCGTGGTCGCCGTCCAGCGCGAGCTCGGCGTCCCGGTCAAGCTCGTCGGCCTCGGTGAGGGCCCCGACGACCTGGCCCCGTTCACCCCGGAGGCCTTCGTCGACGCGCTCCTGGGCTAGCAGGCGGTGCCACATGGCAGGATCGCCGGTATGCGCCACTCACTCGCCGGCCGGGCCGAGACCTCCATGCAGGCACGACTGCTCGCCCAGCTCCGCGACGAGGGCCCGCTGTCGCGGGTTCAGCTCGCCGACCGGCTGAGCGTCTCCCGCACCACGATCGCGGCCGAGGTCGGCCGGCTCACCGAGCTGGGCATGGCCCACGAGGTCGGGCCGGCGGCCTCCCGGGGCGGTCGCCGCTCGACCCTGGTCGACCTCGCGCCGGACATCCGGTTCGTCGGCATCTCGATCGGCGCCACCAGCATGTCGGTGGGCCTGACCGACGGCCGACTGTCGGTGATCGGCACCCGCACCCGGGCGTGCGACATCCGCAGCGGCCCGGAGAAGGTGCTCGCGACCGCGCTCGACGAGGTCCGCGCGCTCCTGGACGAGCACGACGTCTCCGAGCCGATGGGTGCGGGGATCGGCGTACCCGGACCGGTCGACTTCCACCGTGGCGTCTCGGTCTCGCCGCCGATCATGCCGGGCTGGGACGGCTACCCGGTGCGCGACGCGGTCGCGCGGGAGCTGGGCTGCCCGGTCGTGCTCGACAACGACGTGAACGTGCTCGCGGCGGGGGAGCAGCACGCGGGCGTCGCCAGGACCGCTCGTGACTTCCTCTACGTCAAGATCGGCACCGGCATCGGCTGCGGGATCGTCGTCGACGGGGAGCTCTACCGCGGCGTCGACGGCTGCGCCGGCGACATCGGCCACATCCGCGTCGAGGACTTCGGACCCACCTGCGCGTGCGGCAACACAGGCTGCCTGGAGGCGTTCTCCGGAGGGGCGGCGCTCGCCCGCGAGGCGCTCGCCGCGGCCCGCTCCGGACGCTCTCCGGTGCTGGCCGAGCTGCTCGCGGAGAAGGGCGAGCTGAGCGCGGAGGACATCGCCGTCGCGGTGGCCCGCGGCGACGCACAGGCGGTCCAGCTCATCCGGGAGAGCGGACACCGCATCGGCCAGGTGCTCGCCAGCCTGGTCTCGTTCTTCAACCCCGGCCTGATCGTCATCGGCGGCCGGGTCAGCAAGCTGGGTCACGGGCTGCTCGCCGAGATCCGCAGCGTGACCTACCGCCGCTCGCTCCCGCTGGCGACCGGCAACCTCCCGATCGTGCTCAGCGAGCTGGGTGACGAGGGTGGCGTCATCGGGGCCGCGCACCTGATCAGCGCCTCGGTCTACGCACCCAGCAGCGGAGAGGCGTAGACCCGGCTCCCGACCGCCCCAGAGGCGCACTATCGTTCCACCTTTCGAAATCTTCTTGCGAAAGTACGCAAGTCACTTGACGTGACCGGCGTCACATCGCTACGTTCGCGAACGATCTCGCTCCCCTCCACGACAGCGAGAGAAGGAGATGGACCGTGCGCAGATTCACCCTCTGGAGCGTCGCCACCACCGTGGTCTCCGGCCTCCTGGTTCTCCCCATCACCACGTCCGCGGACGCGGCCCCCACGGCCGCCCCACCGCCGGACACCGACTTCGAGAAGGTGACGCTCAACGACCGCCCCGGTGAGCCGATGGACCTCGCGGTCCTGCCCGACGGGGACGTCCTGCACAGCACCCGGGCCGGCAAGGTCTGGCTCAACGACGCCGAGACCGGCGTCAACTCCGTGGCCGCCGAGTTCGACGTCTACCAGCACGACGAGGAGGGCCTGCAGAGCATCGCCCTCGACCCCGGCTACGACGGCAAGCGAAACCGCTGGATCTACGCCTACTACTCCCCGCCGCTGAACACTCCGGTCGACGACCCGGCCACGCCGAACGTCAACGAGGGCGACGCGCCGGAGAACGGCACCCCGGCCGACTTCGAGCCGTTCAAGGGTGCGATCCGGGTCTCCCGCTACCAGTACAAGGGCGGCAAGATCGACCTCTCCACCGAGCAGCAGATCCTCGACGTACCGGTCGACCGCGGGCGCTGCTGCCACGTCGGCGGTGACATCGTCTTCGACTCCGACGGCAACCTGATCCTCGCCACCGGCGACGACACCGACCCGTTCCAGTCCGACGGCTACTCCCCGCTGGACGACCGGGCGGACCGCAGCCCGGCGTTCGACGCCCGGCGTACGGCCGCCAACACCAACGACCTGCGCGGCAAGGTCCTGCGGGTCAAGCCGGGCCGCAATGGCGGCTACACGATCCCGAAGGGCAACCTCTTCAAGCCCGGCACGCCGAAGACCCGTCCGGAGATCTACGCGATGGGCCTGCGAAACCCGTTCCGGATCGAGATCGACCCGAATAACGACCGGCTCTTCGTGGCCGACTACTCGCCCGACGCGGCCGCGGCCAACCCGGACCGCGGCCCCTCCGGCCAGGGCAAGTGGACCGTGGTCACCAAGCCCGCCAACTACGGCTGGCCGCTGTGCGCGACCGCCGAGCTGCCGTACCGCGACTACGACTTCGCGACCGGCGTCTCCGGACCGGCCTTCGACTGTGAGGCTCCGGTCAACGACTCGCGGCACAACACCGGGCTGACCAGGCTTCCCGCGGTCACCCAGCCGACGGTCTGGTACTCCTACGGTGCCTCGGCGGAGTTCCCCGAGCTCGGCTCGGCGGGCGGCATCGCGCCGATGGCCGGCCCGGCGTACGACTACGACAAGCGCAACACGAAGTCGGCCCGCTCGGGCGCCTGGCCCGCGTACTACGACGGCATCCCGCTCTTCGCCGAGTGGGGCCGCGACTACATCAAGGGCATGCGCCTGGACCGTGACGGTGAGCTGACCGGCATCGAGGACGTGCTGAGCACCTTCGCGACCGACAACGTCATGGACCTGGAGTTCGGCAGGAACGGGTCGCTCTACATGCTCGAGTACGGCGACGGGTTCTTCAGTGAGAACGAGGAGGCCCAGGTCTCCCGGATCGACTACATCGCCCGCTCCGGCAACCACACCCCGAAGCCGGTGATCACTGCCGACAAGACCGCGGGTCAGCCTCCGCTGACGGTCGCGTTCGACAGCGCCGGCACCACCGATGCCGACGGTGACGACCTGACGTACCAGTGGGACTTCGACGGCGACGGCAGGTTCGATGCCACCGGGGCCACCGCGACCCACTCCTATGACGAGGTGGGCGCCTACCGGGCGACCCTGACCGTCACGGACCATGGCGGCAAGGGACGCGGCAAGCACGCCTCGGCCGACGTCGACGTGGTCGTCGGCAACGACGTGCCGGTCGTCACCCTGACGACGTCGCCGGCGCCGGGGGAGGCCTTCGAGTTCGGTGACACCGTGCAGTTCCAGGTCGAGGTGAGCGACGACCAGGCTGTCGACTGCAGCCGGGTCTCGGTGACGTACGTCCTCGGGCACGACGAGCACGGCCACCCGCAGAGCACGGCGAACGGCTGCAGCGGCTCGATCGTGACCACCGTGCCCGGCGGGCACGACCCCGGCAACGACGAGCTGCACGCCGTCTTCGTGGCCGAGTACACCGACCCGGGCGAGGACGGTCTGCCGGCGTTGACCGGTACCGCTGAGGTGGTGCTCGCACCCAGCGAGTGACCCTCGGTATCCCTCAGGAAGGGGCATCCGGCCGATCGTGGCCGGGTGCCCCTTCCGGCTACTTTGTCCAATAACTTTTCAAAGTTCGACAGAAACTTTGCAGAAACCGCCACGAAAGGGTTGTACAACGTGAGCGGGGTCACTAGTTTGTCTCTCGGTCACCGAATTCTGTGACTGCCATCACAGGCCCGCGTCTGTGGTGGACGCCTATACCCCGGACAGGAGAAACCGTGCGCGACGCAGACATCACCGTGCGGGTCTCCGCCACCGCCGACCCGGCCGCCGTCCGGACCGCGCGGATGGGCCTGCTCCTGCGCTCGCTGCGCGACCGCGGGCCGCGCTCGCGGGGCCGCCTGGCCGAGGAGACCGGACTGACCCGCACGGTCGCCAACGGCCTGGTCGACGAGCTCGCCGAGCTCGGGCTGGTCTCCTGCGAGGACGCCGACCGCCGCGGCGCCGGCCGCCCGGGCGTCCAGGTCCGGCTCATCGGCAGCTCGGTGTGCGGGGTCGGTGCGGAGATCAACGTCGACCACCTCGCCGTCGTCGCCGTCGACCTCGCCGGGACCGTGATCGCCGAGGCCCGCCGCGGCATCGACGGCCGCAGTCTTCCGCCCGAGGGCGTACTGGCCGAGCTCGCCGGGCTGGTCGCCGACGCCCTCGCCGAGGCACGGACCGCCGGCACCACCGTCACGGGCGTGACCGTCGGCGTCGCGGGTCTCGTCGACACCGCCACGCAGCGGGTCACCCTCGCCCCCAACCTCGGCTGGCGCGACATCGACGCCGCCGAGGACGTACGCCGTCGGCTGGGTGCCGCGGCTGGGTCGGTGCGGCCCGTGCCGCCGGTGCGCGTGGCCAACGAAGCCACCCTCGCCGCCACCGCCGAGCTCGACCCCACCGACGCCGACCGCGCCGACATGGTGGTGCTCTACGGCGAGGTCGGACTGGGTGGCGCGATCGTCAGCGGCGGCCGAGTGGCCCCGGGCCGGCACGGCTGGGCCGGGGAGATCGGCCACCTCCCGATCGACCCTCGCGGTCGGCTCTGCGGCTGCGGCCGCACCGGCTGCTGGGAGACCGTGGTCGGCCTGCGGGCGCTGCTCGAGGCGGCCACCGACCCCGACGACCCGGTCCGCGACCCCGTGCTGACCCTGGAGGAGCGGCTCGCCACCCTGGTCGAGCGGGCCCGGCTCGCCGACGGCCGCACCCTGGCCGCGCTGGACGAGGTCGGCACCTGGCTCGGCACCGGCGCAGCCGTCCTCGTCAACACGCTCAACCCAGGCACCGTCGTGCTCAGCGGCTACTTCGCCGTGCTCGGCGAGTGGCTGCGTCCGGCCGTCGAGGCACGGCTGGCCGCCGACGTCCTCGCGCCGCGTGCCGGCGGCACCCGGGTCGCGATCTCGGCCTTCGGCCCCACCGCCGCCGTCCGCGGCGGCGCACTGGTCTCCCTGGAGCCGGTGCTCTCCGACCCCACCACCCTCGCCGACCTGCCAGAACTGCACGGAGGAACCCGATGACCCAGAGTCCGAAGCCGTCGCCGGACGGCCCCGCCGCCAGCGCAGAGGGGGGTGACGTACTGCTCGAGATGACCGGGATCGTGAAGCGGTTCCCCGGCGTGCTCGCCCTCGGCGGAGTCGACCTCGACGTCCGCGCGGGGGAGGTGCACTGCCTGCTCGGTCAGAACGGTGCCGGCAAGTCGACGCTGATCAAGGTGCTCTCGGCGGCGTACCAGCCCGACGAGGGGGAGATCCTCTGGGAGGGCGAGCCGGTCCGGCTGACCACGCCGGTCGCCGCGATGAAGCGCGGCATCTCGACGATCTACCAGGAGCTCGACCTGGTGCCCGGGCTCACCGTGACCGAGAACATCTTCCTCGGCCACGAGCTCGCCACCGCCGGGTTCAGCCGCCGCGCGGAGGCGACCCAGCGGGTGCGTACGCTCCTGGCCCGGCTCGGTCACAGCGAGGTCGACCCGAACCGCCTGGTCGGCGACCTCTCGCCCGCCGGGCAGCAGATCGTCAGCATGGCGCGGGCGCTGTCCCACGACACCCGCCTGCTCATCCTGGATGAGCCGTCGGCGGTCCTGGACCAGGAGGAGGTCGACAACCTCTTCCGGGTGATGCGCGGCCTCACCGCGGAGGGTGTCGCGATCATCTACATCTCCCACCGGCTCGAGGAGATCCGCCAGATCGGCGACCGGATCACGGTCCTCAAGGACGGCCGCACCGTCGCCACCGGGCTCCCGGTCGCGGAGACGCCGACCTCGGAGCTGATCACACTGATGACCGGCCGCCAGATCGAGTACGTCTTCCCGAACCGCCCCACGACGCCGCCTGCCCGCGACGCAGCGCCGGTGCTCGAGGCCACCGGCCTGTCCGGCGACCGCTTCCACGACGTCGACCTCCGTGTCCACGCCGGCGAGATCGTCGGTCTGGCCGGGCTGGTCGGCTCCGGCCGCTCGGAGATCCTCGAGACCGTCTACGGCGCTCGCCGCTCCAGCGCGGGCACGGTCACCGTCAACGGCCGCCGGCTGCGCCGAGGCTCGGTGCGGGCCGCGGTGGCCGCCGGGATCGGCCTGGCTCCCGAGGAGCGCAAGAGTCAGGCGCTGCTGCTCGACCAGGCGGTCTACCGCAACGTGACCGTCTCGTCGATGAGCCGGTTCTCCAAGGCCAGCTTCCTCGACAGCGGCGCCGAGCGCCGGGCCGCCGAGGAGCTCAGCCGTTCGCTCGACGTACGTCCGGCCGGGGTCGACCGGCCGGTCCGCAATCTGTCGGGCGGCAACCAGCAGAAGGTCGTGCTCGCCCGATGGCTGTTGCGCGAGTGCAAGGTGCTGCTCCTCGACGAGCCCACTCGGGGCGTCGACGTCGGGGCGCGCACCGAGATCTACAACCTCGTCCGCCGCCTGGCCGACGAAGGTGTCGCCGTGGTCGTGGTGTCCAGCGAGGTGGAGGAGGTGCTCGGTCTCGCCGACCGGGTCCTCGTCATCAGCGAGGGCGCCGTCGTCCACGAGGGACCCGCCACCGAGATCGATGAGTCGAAGGTCCTGGACCTCGTGATGGAAGGAGAGGTCGCATGAGCGACACCCCCACGGATGCTGTGACCCAGGAGGACACGGCTCGGGTCGAGAAGGAAGCGGCCCGCCAGGTCGAGCCAGGTCGCTTCGGCCAGGTGATGCGCAGCGGAGCCGGCCACAACCTCGGTCTGGTCCTGGCTCTGGCGCTGCTGGCTCTGGTCGGCGTCGCCACCGGCGGTGAGCGGTTCGCCTCGGTCGACAACGTGATGACGATCCTGCGGTTCGCCGCGGTGATCGGCGTGGTCAGCATCGGGATGACGTTCGTCATCACCGGCGGCGGGATCGACCTGTCGGTGGGCGCGCTGGTCGCGCTCTCCTCGGTCTGGTGCACGACGGTGGCCACCCAGACGATGGCCAACGACATCCACTGGATCTTCATCGTGACCACCGCGCTCCTGGTCGGCGCGGGTGCCGGCCTGGTCAACGGGCTGCTGATCGCGTACGGCGGCGTGGTGCCGTTCATCGCCACGCTCGCGATGATGGCCAGCGCCCGCGGCCTGGCCGAGATCATCTCGGCGCGCAAGACCCAGATCGTCAGCGTGCCGGGCTTCACCGACGCGTTCTCCCGCGACATCCTCGGGATCTCGGTCCTGGTCTGGATCTTCGTCGTCGTGGCCGTCATCGGCTGGGTCCTGCTCAACCGGACCACCTTCGGCCGGCGCACCCTCGCCATCGGAGGCAACCCGGAGGCCTCGCGTCTGGCCGGCATCAACGTACGCCGCCACACCGTGCTCCTCTACGTGCTCGTCGGCCTCTGCTGCGGCATCGCCGCGGTGATGCTGATCGCCCGCACCACGACCGGCAGCGCCACCCACGGCCAGCTCTACGAGCTGGAGGCGATCGCGGCGGTCGTCATCGGCGGCACCCTGCTCTCCGGCGGCCGCGGCACCATCGTCGGCACCGTGTTCGGCGTGCTGATCTTCGCGACCCTCACCAACGTCTTCGTGATCAACAACCTCTCGATCTCCGCCCAGGCGTTCACCAAGGGCCTGATCATCATCGCCGCCGTGCTGCTGCAGAAGCGGTTCTCACGACAACCCGGGTCATGACCGCCCGACGTAGCCCTGCCAGCCGTCCTCGGGTCTCGGACTCATCCCACTTCCACCCTTCCACGCTCTAGGAGCACCTCATGAAACTGAAGTCCACAGCAAAGATCGTCGTCGCCGGCCTCTCGGTGCTCGCCCTCTCGGCCTGCATCAGCAACACCCCCGAGAAGTCCGACAACGTCGGCGGTACGTCCAACGCGGAGGCCGGCTCCAACGACGAGAAGGGCGACACGGTCGTCATCGGCTTCTCGGCACCTGCCGCCGACCACGGCTGGATGGGCGCGATCAGCGAGCAGGCGAAGGCCGCGGGTGACTCCTACGAGGACGTCGACCTGCGCCTGGCGGAGGGCACCAACGACGTCAACCTCCAGATCAGCCAGGTCGAGACCTTCATCAACGACAAGGTCGACGCCATCGTGCTGCTGCCCTTCGACGGCGCCGCGATGACGCCGGTCGCGCTCAAGGCGATGCAGGCCGGCATCCCGGTCATCAACGTCGACCGTGAGTTCAACGACGCCAACGCCGCGCGCGTCACCGTGCTCGGCGACAACTACGGCATGGGCGTCTCGGCAGGGGAGTACGTCTGCGAGCAGGCCGACGGCAACGAGAACGCCATCGTCGCCGAGATCGCCGGCATCGACTCGCTGCCGCTGACCCAGGACCGCAGCCAGGGCTTCAAGGACGCGCTGGCCGAGTGCGGGCTCGACGTCGACAACCGGGTCGCCGCCGACTTCACCGTCGAGGGCGGCGAGAAGGCGGCCGGCAACCTGCTCCAGGCGGCGCCGAAGATCGACTTCCTGTGGAACCACGACGACGACCAGGGCGTCGGCGTCCTGGCCGCGATCAACAACGCCGGCCGTGACGAGTTCACCATGGTCGGCGGCGCCGGATCGGCGAACGCCATGCGCGAGATCGAGTCCGGAGACAGCGTCCTCAAGGCGACGGTCATCTACCCCTCCACGCAGGCCGCGGACGGCATCAAGCTCGCCCGGCTCCTGGTGCAGGACAAGGCGATGTCCGACCTGGTCGAGGTGACCGTGCCGCGCACGATCCAGCTGGACGCCCCGGTCGTGACCGAGGAGAACGTGGACGAGTTCCTGCCCACGGCCTTCGAGTCCTGACCGAGCTCGACCCAGCCAGACCGCAAGATCGCTCCGTGCTCGGGCACGGAGCGACACCACCGAAACACAGGATCGAGTTCCGATGACCGAGCAGAACGCCACGCTCGGGGTGGGGATGATCGGCTATGCCTTCATGGGCGCCGTCCACTCCCACGCCTGGCGCAGTGCCCACCGCTTCTTCGACCTTCCCCTGACCCCACGGATGCAGGTCCTCTGCGGCCGTGACGCGACCCGCGTGGCCGAGGCCGCCACCCGGTTCGGCTGGGCGGAGAGCGTCACCGACTGGCGCGACGTGATCGCCCGCGACGACGTCGACCTGGTCGACGTGTGCACGCCCGGGGACACCCACGCGGAGATCGCGATCGCCGCGCTCGAGGCCGGCAAGCACGTGCTGTGCGAGAAGCCGCTGGCCAACAGCGTGGCAGAGGCCGAGCGGATGGCCGCGGCAGCGGCGGTCGCAGCCGAGCGCGGGGTGCGGGCCATGGTGGGGTTCACCTACCGCCGGGTGCCCGCGATCGCCCTGGCTCGGAAGCTGGTCGCCGACGGCAGGCTCGGGGAGCTCCACCACGTGCGTGCGCAGTATCTCCAGGACTGGCTGGCCGACCCCGAGACCCCGCTGAGCTGGCGCCTCGACAAGACCAAGGCCGGCTCGGGTGCGCTCGGTGACATCGGCGCCCACATCATCGACCTGACCCAGCACATCACCGGTGACCGGATCCTGGAGGTCTCCGGGATGCTGGAGACGTTCGTCAAGGAGCGCCCGGTCGCGGAGAGCTCGTCCGGGCTCTCCGCGACCGCCGGGGCCGAGCGCGGTCCGGTCACCGTCGACGACGCCGCGCTCTTCCTGGCGCGGTTCGCCGGGGGAGCGGTCGGTTCCTTCGAGGCCACCCGGTTCGCCACCGGTCGCAAGAACGCGATCCGGATCGAGATCAACGGATCGAAGGGCAGCCTGGCCTTCGACTTCGAGGACATGAACGTCCTGCACTTCCACGACGCGACCCTGCCGGACGCCGAAGGCGGCTTCCGCCGGATCGTGGTCACCGAGCCCGAGCACCCCTGGGTCGCGGGCTGGTGGCCTCCGGGCCACGGCCTCGGCTACGAGCACGGCTTCACCCACCAGGTCGTCGACCTCGTCCGGGCGCTCGGCGAGGGCACCGAGCCGACGCCGACGTTCGCCGACGGACTCCAGGTGCAGCGCGTGCTCGCCGCCGTCGAGACCAGCTCCGACACCAGGACGTGGCAGGAGATCCCCACCTGACCCACTCCGCCGCCGCGCCCGCGCCCTGAATCGACCTCTGGAATGACTCAGCCACTCAGCTCGGAAGGGACCTCATCATGAAGTACGGATCGAGAAGGTTCAGAACTCTGATCGCGGGCGCGGCACTGGTGGCCGTCGCCGCACTGGCGCCGGCGCCGTCCGCCACCGCCGACCGCCCTGGCGGGGGTCATGGGCACGGGACGTACGACGTCCTGGTGTTCTCCAAGACCGCCGGGTTCCGGCACGGATCCATCCCTGACGGCATCGCGGCGATCGAGCGGCTGGGAGCGGAGAACGGCTTCACGGTGACCGCCACCGAGGACGCGGCGGTGTTCAACGACACCGACCTGGCGGCGTACGAGGCGGTGCTGTGGCTCTCCACGACCGGTGATGTGCTCGATGCGGGGCAGCAGGCGGCGTTCGAGCGCTATATCCAGGGCGGTGGCGGCTATGTGGGCGTGCACGCCGCCTCCGACACCGAGTACGACTGGCCCTGGTACGGCGGCCTCGTCGGTGCCTACTTCGCCGGTCACCCCGCCCAGCAGACCGCGACGGTGAAGGTGCACGCGCACAACACCGCGGCGACGGCCGAGCTGCCGAGGCGGTGGACCCGCTGGGACGAGTGGTACAGCTTCCGCGACCGTCCGGCCGACTCGATCCGGGTCCTCGCCGACCTCGACGAGCGCAGCTACGACCCGGCCCCGTACGCCATGGGGAACCCGCACCCGATCGCCTGGTGCCACCGCTACGACGGCGGCCGCGCCTTCTACACCGGCATGGGGCACACCTCGGAGTCCTACACCGAGCCGGAGTTCCTCTCCCACGTGCTCGGCGGCATCCAGATGGTCGCCGGGGCCGCGCGCTTCCGCTGCGAGGCGGACCGATGAGCGGCGGGGTCGGGCTCTGGCTGGTCGGCGCCCGCGGCTCGGTCGGCGTCACCACGACGGTCGGGGCGCTGGCCGTACGGGCCGGGCTCGCCGGGCGGGTCGGGCTGGTCGCCGAGCAGCCGGAGGTCGCGGCCGCCGGGTTGCCCTCGCTCGACGATCTGGTGATCGGCGGGCACGACCTGGGCGCGGACCCGCTGGTGAAGCGGGCCGAGCGGCTCGCCGCGGGCGGGGTCGTGCCGTCCGGGATCCTGCCGGCGATCGCGGGCGACCTGGCGGAGGTCGAGAGGCGGCTGCGTACGGGCTATGACCCGGCGAGCGCTGAACCGCAGGGTGTCGCGGTCGAACGTTTGACCGCCGACCTGGTGGCCTTCCGCGAGGAGCACGGGCTCGAGCGGGTGGTCGTGGTGGACGTGGCGAGCACCGAGCCGCCGGCCGAGGTCACCGACGGTGGGCCGCTCGCCGATCCCGACGCCCTGGACGCGGCGCTGGCCGCGGGCGAGTCGCCGCTGCCGGCCAGCTCCGTCTACGTCCTGGCCGCCTACCGGGCCGGATGCCCGGTGGTCTCGTTCACGCCCAGTCCCGGGCCGCGGCTCCCGGTGCTCGTCGCCCTCGCCGACCGGACCAGGCTCCCGTGGGCGGGCTCGGACGGGAAGACCGGGGAGACGCTGCTGAAGTCGGCGCTGGCGCCGATGTTCTCGACGCGGGCGCTGCAGGTCAACGCGTGGGCCTCCTACAACATGCTCGGTGGCGGGGACGGCGCCACGCTCGCCGACCCGGCCAACGCGCAGAGCAAGCTCGTCACCAAGGCCCAGGGGCTGGAGGCAATGCTCGGTCACCCGGTGGAGGGGCCGATGCACATCGACTACGTCCCCGACCACGGCGACTGGAAGACCGCCATCGACCACGTCTCCTTCGAGGGCTTTCTCGGGGTACGGATGTCGCTGCAGTTCACCTGGAGCGGCTGCGACTCGGCGCTGGCCGCACCATTGGTGCTCGACCTGGCCCGGCTGACGCTGCGCGCGCAGGAGGCGGGGGAGAGCGGACCGCTTCCGTTCGGGTTCTTCTTCAAGGACCCGGCGGGCTCGGTCGAGCACCGGCTCGGCACCCAGTGGGAGGAGCTGGTCGCGTGGTGCGGCCGGGTCGGCCAGGTGGGCGCATGACGTCTTCCGTCCGAGCCTTCGCCGAGCTCGTCCGGCTGCCGGCGGCCCTCACCGTGCCGGGCGACACCCTGGCCGGGGCCGCCGCGGCCGGTCCGCTTGCGGTCCGGGCGGTCGCGATGCCGGCCGCCTCGGTGGCGCTCTACTGGGCCGGGATGGCGCTCAACGACTGGGCCGACCGGGACCTCGACGCCGTCGAGCGCCCCGAGCGGCCGATCCCGTCGGGGCGGGTGAGCCCGCGGCAGGCGCTGGGGGTCGCCGTCGGGCTGACCGCGGCGGGCGTCGGGCTGGCCGCCCTGGTCGGAGGCCGTCCGGCCGCGGCGACAGCGGCAGCCCTGGCCGGCACGGTGTGGGCCTACGACACCGTCCTCAAGGACACCCCGGCCGGGCCGGTCGCGATGGCCGCGGCCCGCGGGCTCGACGTGCTCCTCGGGGCGAGCGCGAGCGGACGTACGCGGGCCGGGCTGGTGCCTGCCGGCCTCCTCGCCGCCCACACCGCCGGGGTCACCCTGCTCAGCCGGGGCGAGGTCCACGGCACCCGGCCCGTCACGGCGGGTCTCGCAGGTGCGGCCACGGTCGCGACCGCGGCCGTCGCGGCCGGCCACGGGCGGGCGGTGCTGCCCGTCGCCCTCGCCGCGACGTACGCCCACAGTGTCGGCTCCGCCCAGCTCGCCGCGGTCTCCTCGCCGGATGCCGGTACGGTCCGGCACGCCACCGGCGCCGGGATCCGCGGGATGATCCCGCTCCAGGCCGCGCTCGTGGCCCGCCGCTCCCCGCTCGCGGCGGTCGCGCTGCTGGCCGCCGGCCCGATCGTCAAGGCCGCCTCGAAGGTGGTGTCACCGACATGAGCACGGCGAGCGCGTTGCGGTTCGGCTACGGCACCAACGGCATGCACAGCCACCGGCTCGAGGACGCGCTGAGCCTTCTGGCCGCGCTGGGCTACGACGGGGTCGCGCTGACCCTGGACCACCTTCATCTGGACCCCTTCCGACCGAACCTGGCGGGCCGGGTCGCGCAGGTCGGCCGCCGGCTGGACGAGCTCGGCCTGTCGGTCGTGATCGAGACAGGCGCTCGCTACATCCTCGACCCGCTCCGTAAGCACTACCCGACCCTGCTGCACGCGGGCCCGGACGCGACCCGTCGGGTCGACTACCTGCACCGGGCGGTCGAGGTAGCCGCCGACCTCGGCGCGGAGGCGGTCTCGTTCTGGTCGGGCACCCTGCCCGACGGCGTCGACGAGGACCGGGCCTGGGGACGCCTGTGCGACGGCGTGTGGCGGGTCCTCGACCTGGCCACCCGTCGCGGCGTCGTGTGTGCCGTCGAGCCCGAGCCCGGGCACTTCGTCGACACCCTCGACGCCGTGCTCGAGCTGCGCCGGCGCCTCGACGACCCGAAGCTGCTGCGGGTCACCCTCGACCTCGGCCATGTGGTCTGCAACGAGCCGCGCGGGATGGCCGAGACCATCCGTCTGGCCGGTCCGCTGCTGGCCAACGTGCAGGTCGACGACATGGTCGAGGGCGTCCACGAGCATCTGGAGCTGGGCACCGGTGAGGTCGACTTCGCCGCCGCGCTCGGCACCCTCGTCGAGATCGGCTACACCGGGCTCGCCGCGCTCGAGCTGCCCCGCCAGTCCCACGCCGCCCCCGTCGTCGCCGAGCGCTCCCTCGCGTTCCTGCGCGAGACCCTCGAGGGGCTGCCCGACCCTGAGGAGGTGCGCGCATGAACGCGTCAGCTGAAGGTGACCGTGTTGGTCATCTCGACAAGCTCGATACAACGCTCGACACGCCTCCGCCTAGCGGCTCCGGCGGCTCGACCAGCAATGCCCCCGTCGGTCGAGCCGCGAGCGCCAGCGAGCGTGTCGAGACCAACACGGTTGCCGACGAGCGGACACTCGACGCGTGGTGCGCCGAGATCGAGGCCGAGCCCACCCGGATCCGGACCCGATTCCCGGCCGCGGCCAGGGAGATCGGGCGCACGCCCGGAACCTCGGCCGAGCCCGGCGCGGAGCGGGTCGAGGACGGCGTACGCCTCCGGCTGCTGGCGGCGCTCGGCGGTGCTCTGGCCGGTGATCCGGACGCGTTGAGCATTGAGGTGCACGACCTCTACCGCTTCGGCGATGCCGACGAGAGGCGGGCGGTCCTGCTCGGCCTCGGGCAGATCGAGGACCTGATCGGTGACCGCGCCCTCGACCTGGTCCACGACGCGCTGCGCACCAACGACCCGCGCCTGGTGGCCGCGGCCCTGGGGACGTACGCCTCGCGGCTCGACGACGCCGCGTGGCGCCAGGCGGTGCTCAAGTGCCTCTTCGTCGGCGTACCTCTTCGGCTGGTCGCCGGCCTGGAGAGAGCCGACGACGAGCTGCGCCGGATGGTCGCCGACTACGCCGCCGAGCGGCGCGCGGCCGGCCGCGAGGTGCCCGCGGACGCGCTGTCCTTCCTGCCCGCCCCCACCCAGACCACTCGGGAGTCCTGATGCGCATCTTCGACCCGCACATCCACATGAGCTCGCGTACGACCGACGACTACGAGGCGATGGCAGCCGCCGGGGTCCAAGCCCTGGTGGAGCCGGCGTTCTGGCTCGGCCAGCCGCGGACCAGTGTCGACTCGTTCGTCGACTACTTCGACGCGCTGGTCGGCTGGGAGCGGTTCCGGGCCTCGCAGTTCGGGATCGCCCACCACTGCACGATCGCGCTCAACCCGAAGGAGGCCAACGACCCGCGCTGCACGCCGGTGCTCGACCTGCTGCCGCGCTACCTCGCCAAGGACGGCGTGGTCGCGGTCGGCGAGGTGGGCTTCGACTCGATGACGGAGGACGAGGAGAAGGCGTTCAGCCGTCAGCTGGAGCTGGCCCGCGAGTTCGCGCTGCCGGCGCTCGTGCACACCCCGCACCGCGACAAGCTGGCCGGGACCCGCCGCACCCTCGACCTGGTCGAGGCGGCCGGGATGGAGCCCGGGATGGTCCTCGTCGACCACCTCAACGAGATGACCGTCGATGTCGTCGACGAGGCGGGCGCCTGGATGGGCTTCTCGATCTACCCCGACACCAAGATGGATCCGGACCGGATGGTCGCCATCTTGCAGCGCCGCGGCCTCGACCGGGTGCTGGTCAACTCCGCCGCTGACTGGGGCAAGAGCGACCCGCTGCGCACCCGGGCCACCGGCGAGGCGATGCTCGCGGCCGGCTTCACCGAGGACGACGTCGACCGGGTGCTGTGGCGCAACCCGGTGGAGTTCTTCGGGCAGAGCGGACGGCTCCTGCTCGATGTTCCCGAGACCGGCCAGGGTGACACCTTCGCGGGCAACTCGCTGCTGCGAGGTGAGCGCGCATGAGGTTCCGGCACCGCGACGGCACGGTCGTCCACCTCGGCTACTGCAGCAACGTGCACCCCGCCGAGGACGTCGACGGCATCCTCGACCAGCTGCGCCGCTACGCCGGCGAGGTGCGGGCCCGGCTCGGGGTCTCCCGCCTCGGCCTCGGCCTCTGGCTCCCGGCCGCGACCGCCCACGAGCTGGCCGCCGACCCGTCCATCCTGGAGCGTTTGCGCGCTGGCCTGGACCGCCACGGACTCGAGGTCGTCACCCTCAACGCCTTCCCGTACGCCGGGTTCCACGCCCCGGTGGTGAAGCGCGACGTCTACTCACCGGACTGGTCGACGCGACGCCGCCTCGACTACACCCTCGACTGCGCCCGGGTGCTGGCGGCGCTGCTGCCAGACGATGCCGCACGCGGCAGCATCTCCACCCTCCCGCTGGGCTGGCGTACGCCGTGGTTCACCGACCGAGACCGGGCGGCGCGGGAGCTGATCGGCGAGCTCGCCGACGGCCTGGCCGGGATCGAGGCCGAGCACGGCCGGCCGGTGCGGGTCGGGTTCGAGCCGGAGCCCGGCTGTGTCGTGGAGACGACCCGGGACGCGGTGACCCGGCTCGCCGGGCTGGACCCCGACCACCTCGGGATCTGCGTCGACACCTGCCATCTCGCCACCCAGTTCGAGGACGCCACCGAGGCGCTCGACCGGCTGCACGTGGCCGGGCTGCCGGTCGTCAAGGTCCAGGTCTCCGCGGCCCTGCACGCCGACGACCCCAGCGATCCGGCGACGCGGGAGGCGCTCGCGTCCTACGCCGAGGACCGCTTCCTGCACCAGACCCGCGAGCCGCGCGGAGGACGGGTGGACAGCCGCGACGACCTGCCCGAGGCGCTCACCGGCCATCGCCCGCTGCCGGCCGAGCATCCCTGGCGGGTGCACTTCCACGTACCTCTCCATGCCGATCCGGCCCCGCCGCTGCGCAGCACCCGCGACCACCTCGCCGGCACGCTCGACGCGCTCCTCGGCGGCCCGGTGGCCCACACCGACCACCTCGAGGTCGAGACGTACACCTGGGGGGTCCTGCCCGAGCGGATCCGCCCGAACGAGGACGCCGGTCTGGTCGCGGGCATCGCGGCCGAGCTGGCCTGGACACGCGACCGGCTCCTCGAGGCCGGTCTGGAACAGCTGCAGGAGGCCTCCGCATGAGCGAGCGTCAGCGAGTGACCATAGGCCTCAGGCCGCCGCGTCCGTACGATGGCGCTTGCGCTACGGAGGCGGCGGCATGAATGAGAAGCTGCTGGTCATCGACGTGGTCGGGATGACTCCCGAGCTGCTCCGGCACATGCCGCGGGTGCGGCAGGTGGGGGAGTCGGGGTTCACCGCCGAGCTCGGCACCGTGCTGCCCGCGGTCACCTGCTCGGTGCAGTCGACCTTCCTGACCGGCGCGCTGCCGCGCGAGCACGGCATCGTCGGCAACGGCTGGTACTTCCGCGACCTGGGTGAGGTGCTCCTGTGGCGCCAGCACAACGCCCTGGTCAAGGGCGAGAAGCTCTGGGACGTCGTCCGCCGCCGGCGCCCCGGCGCGAAGGTCGCCAACATCTGCTGGTGGTACGCCATGGGCGCCGACGTCGACACCACCGTCACCCCGCGCCCGGCCTACCACGCCGACGGCAAGAAGTCGCCGGACTGCTGGACCTGGCCGCCCGAGCTCCACGACACCCTCACCGAGGAGCTGGGGCCGTTCCCACTGTTCACCTACTGGGGGCCGACCGCCTCGATCAAGAGCTCGGCCTGGATCGTCGCGGCGGCCCGCAAGGTGATGCCCGACCACGACCTCACCCTGGTCTACGTCCCGCACCTCGACTACGACCTGCAGCGGTTCGGCCCCGACAGCCCGCAGGCGGCCCAGGCCGCCCGCGACGTCGACGCCACCCTGGCACCGCTGCTCGACGACGCCGAGGCCGCGGGCGTCCGGGTCGTGCTGCTGAGCGAGTACGGCATCACGAAGGCCTCCCGCCCGGTCGACGTCAACCGGCTGCTGCGCCGCGAGGGCCTCCTGCACGTCCACCACAACGCCACCGGCGAGCTGCTCGACCCGTGGACCTCGCGCGCCTTCGCGGTCGCCGACCACCAGATCGCCCACGTCTACGTCAAGGACCCGGCCGACCTTGAACGGGTCCGGAAGCTCCTCCAAGACCTCGACGGGGTCGCCGAGGTGCTCGACCGCGCCGGCCAGGCGGCGTACGGACTCGACCACGAGCGCGCGGGCGAGCTGGTCGTGGTGGCCGAGTCGGATGCCTGGTTCACCTACTACTACTGGCTCGAAGACGCGAACGCACCCGACTTCGCCCGCGGCGTCGAGATCCACAAGAAGCCCGGCTACGACCCCGCCGAGCTGTTCCTCGACCCCGAGGACCGCTGGGTCAAGCTGCGCGCCGCCACCACTCTGGCCCGCAAGACGGCCGGGCTGCGCTACGCGATGAGCGTGGTGCCGCTCGACCCCGCCCCGGTCTCGGGCAGCCACGGCCGGCTGCCGGAGGACCCCGAGCACGGACCCGTGCTCGTCTGCTCCGACGCCTCCGTCAAGCGCGACCGGTTCGAGGCCACCGAGGTCCGCGACCTGCTTGCATCTCTGCTCCCCTGAGGAAGGACACACACCATGACCCGACCGATCACGCTCTTCACCGGCCAGTGGGCCGACCTGCCGTTCGAGGAGGTCTGCCGCCTCGCCTCCGAGTGGGGCTACGACGGCCTCGAGATCGCCTGCTGGGGCGACCACCTCGACCCCTGGCAGGCCGCCGAGGACGAGACGTACGTCCGGGCGAAGCTCGACCTGCTGGCCAAGCACAACCTGCAGGTCTTCGCGATCTCCAACCACCTCAAGGGCCAGGCGGTCTGCGACGACCCGATCGACCAGCGCCACCGCGACATCCTGCCCGCCAAGATCTGGGGCGACGGCGACCCCGAAGGCGTACGTCAGCGGGCCGCCGAGGAGATGAAGATGACCGCCCGGGCGGCCAAGAACCTGGGCGTCAAGACCGTCGTCGGCTTCACCGGCTCCTCGATCTGGAAGTACGTCGCGATGTTCCCGCCCGTCTCTGCGGAGATGGTCGAGGCCGGCTATCAGGACTTCGCCGACCGGTGGAACCCGATCCTCGACGTCTTCGACGAGTGCGGGGTGCGGTTCGCCCACGAGGTGCACCCCTCCGAGATCGCCTACGACTACTGGTCGACGGTCGCGACGCTGGAGGCGATCGGTCATCGGGAGGCGTTCGGGCTCAACTGGGATCCCAGCCACATGGTGTGGCAGCAGGTCGACCCGGTCGGGTTCCTGTGGGACTTCCGCGACCGGATCTACCACGTGGACTGCAAGGACACGAAGATGCAGACCGGCAACGGCCGCAACGCCCGGCTCGGCTCCCACCTCGCCTGGGCCGACCCGCGCCGCGGCTGGGACTTCGTCTCGACCGGCCACGGCGACGTGCCGTGGGAGCAGTGCTTCCGGATGCTCAACTCCATCGGCTACGACGGCCCCATCTCGATCGAGTGGGAGGACGCCGGCATGGACCGCCTCATCGGCGCTCCCGAGGCGCTCGAGTTCGTCCGCCGGCTCGCCTTCGACGCCCCTGAGGCTTCCTTCGACGCGGCGTTCTCGACCGCCGACTGACCCGCAACACCAACAAAAGAAGGAGTTACGAGATGTGTTTTGGATTCGACGGTGACGGTGCGCTGCAGCGCTCACTCGAACAGCGCGGGCTGAGCCGGCGCTCCCTCATCCGTGGCGCCGCCGCGGGTGCAGCCGCACTCGGGGTCGGTGGTGCTCTGGCCGCGCCGGCACAGGCCGCCGCCAGCTCCGGCCGTGGACACGGCGGTCGCCGGGTCCCGGCCGACAAGATCAGCATCCAGCTCTACACGCTGCGCTCGATCATGACCGGGGCAGGTGTCGACGCGACGTTGAAGAAGCTGGCGCAGATCGGCTACGACCGTGTCGAGCTGGCCGGTCTCTACGGGCGTACCGCCGCGGACATCCGAGGCGTCCTCGACGGGCTCGGGATCCGCTCCAACTCCAGCCACGACGGCCTGAGCAGCAGCTTCGCGGCGCTCGAGACCAAGTTCGACAACTCCGAGACGCTCGGAGTCCGCTACCTCAACGTCCCCTACCTGGCCTCCAGCTCGCTCTCCGACTGGCAGGCCTGGGCCGACCAGATGAACAACGAGGCGGCGGCCGCGAAGCGGCGCGGCTTCCGCTACGGCTACCACAACCACGCCCATGAGTTCACCACCGATCTCGGTGGCGGGGTCACGCCCTGGGACGTGTTCATGCGGGAGCTCGACCCGGCCTACGTCCACCTCGAGGTGGACCTCTACTGGGCCGTCACCGGTGGGGTGAACCTCGGCATGTCCAGCGACGAGGCGATCGACTTCGCGATCGATGTCGTCGACCGGGCTCCGCTCGAGGTCCGCCAGTACCACGTCAAGGACCGCAACGAGGCCACCGGCGACCACGTCGATCTCGGCACCGGGTTCATCGACTTCGCCAAGATCTTCCGCGCCCACCAGGTCGAGGACTACATCGTGGAGAACGACAGCCCCGACGTCACCCCGATCCAGACCGCGGAGGTGGGCTACTCCTACCTGCGTGGCCTGCGCTTCTGACGTACGCCACCCCTGGCTCGGCAGCCGCCCCCGACCCTCCCTCCGGGGCGGCTGCCGTCGTCTTCTGGACACTCGGTGAACCCGCCGAGAAGTTGAGATGACGACCATCCACAAACGGCTGAGCGCCTCGTGTCGGGCGCTGCGAACCATCCACAGGGGTCATAGGCTGAAGACCATGCCATCGCCCCGGGTATCGCTGATCACCGCTGTCTACAACCCGCCCGCCGATGCCTTCGAGGACACGATCGCGTCGGTTCTCGGCCAGACCCACGAGGACTGGGAGTGGGTTCTCAGCGACGACCGCTCGCCGGCTGCGTGGGTGCTGCCGCGGCTGCGGGAGCTGGCCGCGAACGAGCCGCGGGTGCGCATCGTGGAGCGCGCGGAGAACGGTGGCATCGTTGCCGCCTCGAACTCCTCGCTGGCCGAGGCGAGCGGCGAGCTGGTCGCCCTGCTCGACCACGACGACGTGCTCGAGCCGAACGCGCTGGAGAAGATGGTCCGTGCCTACGACCGGTTCGAGGACCTCGACTACGCCTACAGCGACCAGGACCTGATGTCGGACGCGGGGGAGCTCCGCGATGCCTACTACAAGCCCGACTGGTCCCCGGAGCGACTGCGCCACCACAACTACTGCACCCACTTCTCGGTGCTGCGCCGCTCCGTCGTGGAGGAGGTCGGCGGCTTCCAGGAGGGCTTCGACGGCTCCCAGGACCACGACCTCGTGCTGCGGGTCAGCGAGCGCGCGCGACGCATCGTCCACGTACCCGGCGCGCTCTACCACTGGCGCCAGGTGCCGGGCTCCGCCGCCGCGGACAACCACGCCAAGCCGTACGCCTGGGACGCCGGCGTACGCGCCGTGCAGGCCCATCTCGACCGGCTCGGGATCCGGGCCACGGCCTCGCACGGTGTCTCGCCCGGGCTCTACCGGGTCGAGCGGGAGCCCGACCTGGACACCCCGGTGAGCGTGATCATCCCGACCATCGGCACCAGCGCGATCGTGTGGGGCGAGAAGCGCGCGATGGTCGTCGAGACCGTCCGCTCGGTGGTGGCCTCCACCGAGCACCGCAACGTCGAGTTCGTGATCGTCTACGACACCCCGACCCCGGCCCCGGTGCTGGAGGCGCTGCGGGCGATCGAGGGCGCCGACGTCAAGCTGGTCGAGTTCACCGAGAAGTTCAGCTTCAGCGCCAAGTGCAACGTCGGCGCCGCCCATGCGACCGGTGACGTCCTGGTCTTCCTCAACGACGACATGGAGGCCTACTCCGAGGGCGTCATCGAGAACCTGATCGCGCCGCTGCGCGAGCCCGACGTCGGTATGACCGGCCCCAAGCTCCTCTTCGAGGACTTCCGCATCCAGCACGCCGGCCTGGTCTACGGCAGCGGCACCATCACCCACGCCTACTACCGGGCCCGCCCCGAGGAGCGCGGCAACCACGGTGAGCTGCACATCAACAGGGAGACCTCCGCGCTGACCGGCGCCTGCGTCGCGATGAGGCGCGAGGTCTTCTTCGACGCCGGTGGCTTCAGCGAGCGGCTGCCGATCAACTACAACGACGTCGACCTGTGCCTCAAGGTCCGTCGCTCACTGGGCCTGCGCCTCGTCTGGCTCCACGACGTCACCCTCTTCCACTTCGAGTCCGTCAGCCGCGACAACGCCGTCCACGACTGGGAGAAGGACTTCATCAACAACCGCTGGGGCAACTACAAGGACGTACGCGAGGCCTACTCCAACGGCGTCCGCTGACCCCGTGAACGCCGAGTCGGCGCAAACTGACCGGATTCACCGCCGAGTCGGCGCGTCATAACGAGCCGACTCGGCCGGGATCTTGGTCAGGACGAGCCGACTCGGTGCTCAGCCCTGGGCTGCGCGACGGAGGCGGCGGACGACTCGTCGGCCGAAGTTCCGCACCGGGTGGCGGGTGGCGTAGGTCAGGTCGGCCTCGAGGCCGGCGACCCTGCCGCGCAGCCGCTCGATGCGCTCGCGGCGGCGCCGGTTGACCTCGCGGGCCTCGCGCAGCTGCTTGGACAGGGTGCCGACCCGGGCCTGGGCGGAGTTGGCGGAGGCCTGGATGCCGAGGATGTGGTCCCGGGTGGCCAGCCGGGAGCGGGTGACCTCCTCGAACTTCCGGGTGTGTACGTCGCGGAGCCGGACCTCGTCGGCCGGCGCGGCCTGGACGAGCTCGGGGGCGGCCGGCGCGAGCTCGCCGTCGGCGAGCGGCCGGGCGGAGAGCTGGAACTGGTAGACCAGCGCGTCGGGCTGCTGGCGTACCCACTCCACGGCCACCTCGGGAAGCAGGCCCGGGTCGACCGCTACCTCGACGTTGAGCGGGTCGGCGGTGGTGCCACGCAGGTCCTCGACCGCGTAGCCCGCGTCGGTGAAGAGCTGCAGCAGCCCCTCGCGGGAGTAGAACTTGATGTGGGTGCGGTCCAGGAGACCGGTGTCGGTGGTCTGCCAGCGGCCCTGGAGCAGGGCGAGGCGGACCGAGCCGTGGGTGACGTTGGGGATCGAGATGACCACCCGCCCGTCGGGGGCGAGCAGGTCACGAGCCTGCTCGAGCGCCGCCCGCGGGTCGACGAGGTGCTCCAGCACGTCGGCGAAGATCACCAGGTCGAAGGAGCCGGGCTCGACGATCTCGGTCAGCGGGGTCGCGTCGACGTCGGCGACGACCACCCGCTCGAGGACCTTCTCGGCCAGGCTCGCCGCCTCGGGATCGATCTCGATGCCGGTGACTGCGCAGCCGCGCTCGGTGAGGATCCGGCCGATCTCGCCGGTCCAGCAGCCGACGTCGAGGACCCGCTTCCCGCCGTCCGCCGAGGCGATCGGCGCAGCCAGGTCGATGACCTGCACATGGCTGGTGTTGGCGTGATCGAGGTCGATCTCGACGGCGTAGTGCGACATGCGACGAGGGTAGCGACCTTTGGTGGCGCCGCGCGGGTTCGGCGCGGGTGAATTCCCGGCTGTTTCGACGCTTCGGCGACGTACGGGGAAATGGTCTGTTACACAGTGGAAACAGACGCTTCGGGGTGTCGAAACGTCCCCGGGTGAAGGTGGCGGCGAAGATGACAGGATCAAGGACCTCTGGAGGCGCCCTCTCGTGAAACTCGTGACCGCAGTGATCAAGCCCCACAAGTGGGAGGACGTGCGCGAGGCCCTGGAGGCCTTCGGTGTGACCGGCATGACCGTCTCCGAGGTCTCCGGCTACGGCCGGCAGAAGGGCCACACCGAGGTCTACCGCGGCGCGGAGTACGACATCGCCCTGGTGCCGAAGATCCGCATCGAGATCGTGGTGGAGGACGAGGATGCGACCGACGTCGTCGGGATCGTCGTGAAGACCGCCCAGACCGGACGGATCGGCGACGGGAAGGTCTGGCTCAGCCCGATCGAGTCCGTCGTCCGGGTCCGGACCGGTGCGCGCGACGCCGAGGCGCTCTGATCCAGTGGACCGCTCGACCATTAGGCTTCGTCCGAGTGCCGGTCCATCGAATCCCACCGGAGGAGAGAAATGAAGCTCGTCACCGCAGTGATCAAACCCCACAAGTGGGAGGACGTCCGCGTCGCCCTGGAAGCTGTCGGTGTCACCGGCATGACCGTCTCCGAGGTCTCCGGCTACGGCCGACAGAAGGGTCACACCGAGGTCTACCGCGGCGCTGAGTACGACGTCGCTCTGGTGCCGAAGATCCGCATCGAGATCGCCGTGCCCGACGAGGAGGTCGAGTCGGTGGTCAGCGCCATCGAGACCTCGGCGAAGACCGAGCGCATCGGTGACGGCAAGGTCTGGGTCTCCCCGCTGGAGACCATCGTGCGGGTCCGCACCGGCGACCGCGACGACGCCGCGATCTGAATCCATGAAGGAGGTTGCGCGTGACCGCTGAGGGCCGGGCGGCGCGCACAGCCGAGGCAGACGAGCAGTGCGCCAAGGCGTACGCCGCGGCCGGCGGCCCCGAGGTCGGGGTCGCCCTGGTCGCGGTCGGGGGATACGGGCGCGGGGAGCTCGCGCCCTTCTCCGACTGGGACGTGGTCCTGGTCCACGACGACGACATCGTCGTCGGCCCGGTCGCCGAGCAGGTCTGGTATCCGCTCTGGGACACCGCCCCCAAGCTCGACCACTCGGTGCGCTCCTTCTCCGAGATGCTCTCGGCCTCGACCGGTGACCTCCGGGTCGCCCTCGGGCTGCTCGACATCCGGCACCTGGCCGGCGACCGCGGCCTGGTGCTGCGGCTGCGTACGACGATGCTGGCGCACTGGCGCAAGCACGCCCGGGCCCTGCTGCCCGAGCTGAGGACGATGAGCGTGGAGCGGCACCGGCGTGCCGGTGAGCTCGCCCACGCCTCGGTGCCGGACCTGAAGGAGATGTACGGCGGGCTGCGGGACGCGGTCGTGATCAAGGCGATCGTGGCGACCTGGCTGGTCGACGTACCCGCGGTCGACCTGGAGAAGTCGCGCCGCGCTCTGCTCGACGTCCGTGATCTCGTGCAGGAGATCGGCGGCCGGGCCACCGACCGGGTCGTGCCGGAGATGTGGGACCAGCTCGCCGAGAGGCTCGAGCTGGCCGACGCCCGCACGGCACAGGCCCACGTACGCACCATCGGCCGCCGCCTCGCCCACCTCTCCCGCCTGGCCTGGCGACGGGTCGACGGGGTCCTGGAGCGATCCCGGCCCGGAGCACCGCGCCGCCCGCGGCTGACGCCCCTGGGCGGCGGGCTGGCGCTCGCGTCCGGCGAGGTGGTGCTGGTCCCGGGCGCCCGTCCCGCGCGGGATCCGTTGATGCTGCTGCGCGCCTCGGCGCTGGCCGCCGAGCACGGGGTCGCGCTGGCGCCGCCGACCGCCGCGCGACTGGCCAAGGACACCCCGGCGCTGACTGAGCCGTGGCCGGAGGACGCCCGTCGGCTCTTCGTACGGCTGCTGGGGTCCGGACGCGGGCTGCTCGCGGTCTGGGAGACCCTGGAGGAGACCGGCGCGGTCTCCCGGATCCTGCCCGAGTGGGAGCGGATCCGGCTCCTCCCGCACGCCTCGATCATCCACCGCTTCACCGTCGACCGGCACACCATCGAGACCTGCATCGAGGCGGTCGCGCTGCTGCCGCGCGTGGCTCGCCCCGACGTGCTGCTGGTCGCGGCGCTGCTCCACGACATCGGCAAGGGTTCGCTGACCGAGCACAGCGTCGCGGGGGAGCCGATCGCCCGCCGGATCGCCACCCGGATGGGGTTCCCGGACGAGGAGGTCGGGCTGATCTCGCAGCTGGTGCGCTGGCACCTGCTGCTGTCGGTGACCGCGACCACCCGTGACCCGGACGACCCGGCGACCGTCGACCTGGTGGTCGACACGATGGGCGACGCCGAGGCGCTCGCCCTGCTCACCGCGCTCACCGAGGCGGACGCGCGGGCGACCAGCACCCAGGCCTGGACCAGCTGGCGGGCCCGGCTCATCCTGGACCTCGCCCGCCGGGCCGCGCGGGTCCTCGACACCGGCGTCGCCGCGGGGGAGCGGTCGCAGGCCGCGGTGGAGATCCCCGAGAGCGTACGTTCGGGCTCGACCTCCTTCCGTGCCGAGCCGCTCGCCGACGGCGCCCGGGTGTGGGTGATCGCGACCGACCGGCTCGGCCTGCTCGCCGACCTGGCCGCCACCTTCGCGGTCGCGCGGCTGCCGGTCAGAGCCTGTCGTGCCTGGCAGCAGGGCGGTTTCGGGGTGAGCGTGTGGGACCTCGACGACTCCTATGTCGACGCCGCGGTGCTGCGCACCCGCTTCTCCGCCATCACCGAGGGCCGCCTCGACCCGACGACCAGGCTGGCGCCGAGCGCGGCCGCGCGGGGGAGCGAGCCCTCGGTCGTCGTACGTCCCGAGGCATCCAGCAAGGCCACGGTCCTCGAGGTGCGCACCATCGACCGTCCCGGGGTCGTCTACACCGTCGCCGTCGCGCTGGCGCGGATGGAGATCGCCGTCCGGTCCGCCCATATCTCCACCCTCGGCCCGCAGGCCGTCGACGTGTTCTACCTCCAGGAGGCCTCGGCCGGAGTCCTCGCCGAGCATCGGGCGGCCGAGGCGGCGCACGCGGTCCGCGCGGCCCTCGAATGCTGACCGAGGTAACTCGGCGAGCGATCGCCTCCTTCGCGGAACTCCACGAGGGAGGCGATCGCTGACCGAGTTACCTCGGTCAGCATCCACCGCCCCTTCCCAGCCGGATGCCATCTCGCGCACATCTGTTCGTTAGTCTTGGCAAGACCACCACTCTGCTGAAGGACCGCTTTGTTCGCCACGCTCTCCGACCGGCTCGCCACGACGTTCAAGAACATTCGGGGCAAGGGCCGCCTCACCGAAGCCGACATCGACGCCACCGCTCGCGAGATCCGCATCGCGCTGCTCGAGGCCGACGTCGCGTTGCCGGTGGTGCGCGAGTTCGTCGCCCGGGTCAAGGAGCGGGCGCGCGGCGAGGAGGTCAGCCAGGCGCTGAACCCCGCCCAGCAGATCGTCAAGATCGTCAACGACGAGCTGGTCACGATCCTGGGTGGCGAGACCCGCCGACTCCGTTACGCCAAGACCGGCCCGACGGTGATCATGCTCGCGGGTCTGCAGGGTGCCGGTAAGACCACCCTGGCCGCGAAGCTTGCCCTGTGGCTGAAGGAGCAGGGCAAGGCGCCGCTGCTGGTGGCCGCCGACCTGCAGCGGCCCAACGCGGTCAACCAGCTCCAGGTCAACGGTGAGCGTGTCGGCGTCCCCGTCTACGCGCCCCAGCCCGGCAATGGCGTCGGAGACCCGGTCGACGTCGCCCGTGACGCCGTCGAGGAGGCCAAGCGCAAGCTCCACGACGTGGTCATCGTCGACACCGCCGGCCGCCTCGGCATCGACGAGGAGCTGATGAAGCAGGCCGCCGACATCAAGGCGGCCGTCAACCCCGACGAGGTCCTCTTCGTCGTCGACGCGATGATCGGTCAGGACGCGGTCAACACCGCGCAGGCCTTCCTCGACGGTGTCGGCTACGACGGCGTGGTCCTCACCAAGCTCGACGGCGACGCCCGCGGTGGTGCGGCGCTCTCCATCGTCCAGATCACCGGCAAGCCGGTCATGTTCGCCTCCAACGGCGAGAAGATGACCGACTTCGACCTGTTCCACCCCGACCGGATGGCCGGCCGCATCCTCGACATGGGCGACATGCTCACCCTGATCGAGCAGGCCGAGAAGACCTTCGACCAGGGGCAGGCCGAAAAGGACGCGGCCAAGATCGCGACCGGCGAGTTCACGCTCGAGGACTTCCTCAAGCAGATGCAGCAGCTGCGCAAGCTCGGCTCGATGTCGAAGCTGATGGGCATGCTGCCGGGCATGGGCCAGTTCCGCGATCAGCTCGACAACTTCGACGAGCGCGAGATCGACCGGATCCAGGCGATCATCCAGTCGATGACCCCGGCCGAGCGCGCCAACCCGAAGATCCTCGACGGCTCCCGCCGCGCCCGAATCGCGAAGGGCTCGGGCCGCCAGGTCTCCGACGTCAACCAGCTCATCCAGCGCTTCACCGAGGCGTCGAAGATGATGAAGCAGCTCGCCTCCGGCGGCGGCATGCCCGGGATGCCCGGCGCGCCCGGTGCCGGCTTCGGCAAGCGCGCCGGCGCCAAGCAGGTGGCCCAGAAGAAGAAGGGCAAGGGCGCGCGCAAGTCCGGCAACCCGGCCAAGGCCGCCCAGCAGGCGAAGGCAGACGCCGAGAAGAAGCCGGCTGCCGCCAACCCGTTCGGCGTGCCGGGTGGCGAGGAGATCGACTACGAGAAGGCTGCCGCCGAGCTCAACCTGCCCGGGGACTTCTCCAAGTTCTTGAAGTGACCCGCCTCGACCGCATCGTCGTCGTCGACCACTCCCCGCAGTGGGCACGGTCCTTCGAGTCGGCGCGGTCGCTGGTGGAACCACTCCTGGCCGAGCACCTGGTGCGCCCGGTCGAGCACATCGGAAGTACGTCGGTGCCCGGCCTTCCGGCCAAGCCGATCATCGACATGCTCGCCGTGGTGAGCTCGTACGAGGCGGTGGGGAGCTCTCTTCCTGCGCTGGAAGACGTTGCCTGGGTCGCGGCCCCCGAGCCTAGCGATGTCGAGCAGCGGAAGTGGTCGTGGTGCTCGCCGTCGATCGCTCTTCGCACCCATCACCTGCACGTGGTCGAGGAGTCCTCGGAGGGCTGGCCGACCTGGCTGGCCTTCCGCGACCACCTGCGCACGAACGCCGAGGACCGCGAGACCTACGCCGCGATCAAACGCCGGCTAGCCTCGGCCGACGACGAGGACAGACCGGCCTACCGGGCAGGGAAAGCTCCGTTCATCACCTCGGTGCTGGCCCGGATCGCCGTGAACTGACGGTCCAGCCACTTCCGCGCACATGCGTGGAAGTGGCACCTCGGAGGCCCTCGCGGCCTGCGACTTCGGTGCATGTGCGCGGTTCTTGCTGAGGGTCCCAGCGGCTTGCGCCGGGGCGGGTGCATATCCTGGCGGCGTGGTTACGGTTCTGGTCGTCGACGGCGCCAATGTTGTCGGTGCCCGTCCGGACGGCTGGTGGAAGGACCGGGCCGGCGCCGCGCGCAGGCTGCACGAGGCACTCCTGGTGGCCGACCTCCCGCACGACCGGATCGTGCTGGTCCTGGAGGGACAGGCCAAGGGCGGCGTACGTCCCGGCCGCGACGCCCACGTGCTCACCGTCCATGCGCCCAAGGACGGGGACGCCGCGATCGTCGGTGCCGTCCGTGAGGCGATGGAGAAGGGTGACCGGGTGACGCTGGTGACCGCCGACCGGATGCTGCAGGCACGCTGCGGCGGTGCCACGGCCCTGGGACCGTCCTGGTTGCTTGACCAGATCTGAGGAAATTCACGGGGTTACGCACGCGTAGCCATTGACCGACGGTGTGATCGCCGTCACGCTGGGAGCGCTCTCACGAGTCCTGGCACCCCAATGCCGAGGTGCCGGCAGATCACTCTCAGGAGGCCTGTCCCGTGCGATCACACAGACGGCGCGGCGCGATCGGTGGAGCCTCGGCTCTCGCCGGTCTGCTCTGCGCCACGCTCTTCGTTGCCCCCGCATCCAGTGCGGCGCCCACCAGCGCGCCCGCCGGCGTGTCCACCGATGCGCTCACGCGCTCTGGCCACACGCTGCCCTACAAGAACCCACGTCTGGCGACCAAGACCCGCGTCGCCGACCTGCTCGCCCGGATGACGCTGGCCGAGAAGGTCGGTCAGATGGCCCAGGCCGAGCGCGCAGACGTCGCCGCGAACCCCGCACAGATCGCCGAGCTCGGGCTCGGCAGCGTACTCTCCGGCGGCGGCTCGACCCCGGCCGAGAACACCCCGGAGGCCTGGGCCGACACGGTCGATGCCTTCCAGGAGCAGGCGCTCTCGACCCGGCTGGGGATCCCGCTGCTCTACGGCGTCGACTCTGTCCACGGTCACGGCAACCTCAACGGCGCGACCGTGTTCCCGCACAACATCGGCCTCGGCGCGACCCGCGACCCGAAGCTCGCCGAGCGGATCGGGCACATCACCGCGGAGGAGACCCGAGCCTCCGGGCCGCAGTGGACCTTCGCCCCGTGCGTCTGCGTCGCCCGCGACGACCGGTGGGGGAGGACGTACGAGTCCTTTGGCGAGAGCCCGAAGCTGGCTGCCCAGATGGCCCAGATGATCGAGGGCTTCCAGGGTGACAAGCGTGAGCTCGACGATCCCGACCGCGTCCTGGCCACCGCCAAGCACTTCGCCGGCGACGGCTTCACGACGTTCGGCACGGGTGAGGGCGACTACACCATCGACCAGGGCATCACCCAGGCCTCGCGCGCCGAGTTCGACAAGCTGGCGCTCTCGCCGTACGTCACCGCCATCAAGAAGCACGACGTCGGCTCGGTGATGCCGTCCTTCTCCAGCGTCGACTGGACCGAGGACGGACTCGGCAACCCGCTCAAGATGCACGCCCATAAGGAGCTCGTCACCGGCTGGCTCAAGGAGAAGCAGGGCTTCGACGGCCTGGTGATCTCCGACTGGCGGGGGATCCACCAGATCCCGGGGACGTACGCGGAGCAGGTGGCCACCTCGGTCAATGCCGGCCTCGACATGTTCATGGAGCCGTTCTCCGGTGACACGGTCGGCTACCCGCAGTTCATCGAGACGCTGACCGCTGCGGTCGAGGACGGCAAGGTCCCCATGGCCCGCATCGACGATGCGGTCTCCCGGATCCTGACCGCGAAGTTCGACCTCGGGCTCTTCGAGAAGCCGTTCACCGACCGGCGCAACATCGACGAGATCGGCAGTGCCGACCACCGTCGCGTCGCGCGCGAGGCGGTGGCGAAGTCGCAGGTACTGCTCCGGAACAGGCACGCGCTGCCGCTCTCCGGCCGCGACGACGTCTACGTCGCGGGCAGCAAGGCCGACAGCATCGGCGACCAGGCCGGCGGCTGGACGATCACCTGGCAGGGCAACTCGACCCACCAGATCCCCGGCGACACGATCCTCGACGGCATCGAGTCCGCGGCCCGAGGCGAGGTGACCCACTCGCCCGACGCCTCCGCGCCGGTCCCGGCCGGGGCGCACGGCGTCGTGGTCGTCGGCGAGCACCCGTACGCCGAGGGCTTCGGTGACGTCGGCGGCCCGCGCTGGGGCTACGACCCCGGTGAGGGTGGCGTGCTTCGGCCGGCGCTCACGATGCAGCTCAGCGACGCCGACACGGAGGCGATCGAGACGGTCTGCGCGGCCGCGGCGACCTGCACGGTGCTCGTCGTCTCCGGGCGTCCGATGATCATCCCGCCCGAGCTGCTCGGGCAGATCGACGCCCTGGTGGCCTCCTGGCTGCCGGGCAGCGAGGGCAAGGGAGTCGCCGACGTACTCTTCGGCAAGCGCCCCTTCACCGGGAAGCTCCCGGTGACCTGGCCCCGTTCGGTCGACCAGGAGCCGATCAACATCGGCGATTCCGACTATGACCCGCTGTTTGCTTACGGACACGGCCTGAAGACCCACCGATAGCGGAATTGGCCCGGTCCGAGTTCTGCGAATCTTCGATTCGCGACGCTTGGATCGGGCCATTTCGGTGCATGATTCGTGCATGCAGACGCTACGCGTAGACGTATCGGGACGTGCGCTCAGCTTCCCGCCCGACAAGATCGTCCGAATCGGCCGCTCGATCGATGCCGACGTGGTGCTCTCGTCCTCCTCGGTCTCCCGCGCTCATGCGGAGCTGCGCCCGGACCCGTCCGGGTGGAAGCTGGTCGACGTCGGCTCCGCCGGAGGGACGTACGTCTCCGGCAGCCGCGTCACCGAGGTGCCGTTGACCGGTGCGACCGAGATCCAGCTCGGCCCGGCGGGACCGGGCTCGACGATCACGGTCACCCTCGACGACGCGCCGGTCGCAGCGGGTGCTCCGCGTGCTCAGGCGCCGGCTCCGCCGCCTCCGCCTGCGATGGCGGGCGCCACGGCGGCTCCGCCCTCCGGGGTGGCGCCGGCGGCTCCGCCCCCGCCCGGCAACCTGCCGCCCGCGCCCCCGGCGCCCTCGGCGACCCAGGACATCTCCGAGATGACGATCGCGCCCGGGATGGCCCGCCCGGCCGCTCCCGGCCAGCCGCCGACCCCGCCGAGCGGCCCCGACCTGCTGCTGGTCGCCGAGGGCAAGGAGCACCGCTTCCGCCACCCGGTCACGGTCACCATCGGCCGTGCGGCCGACAACTCGGTCGTGCTGGAGGACCAGGGCGTCTCCCGCCAGCACGCCCGGCTGGTGGCCATCCCCGGCGGCTGGACCTTCGAGAACGGCTCCCAGACCGGGTCGTTCCTGAAGGGGAAGCCGCTGATCCGGGAGGAGATCGACGAGGAGACCGAGATCCGCCTCGGTCACCCGGTCGCCGGCGAGATCCTCAAGGTCATCCCGATCTACGCCGCCGAGGTCGAGGTCGCGCGTGCCGCCGCCAAGCGCCGCAACAAGCTGCTGCTGTGGGGCGGGATCGGGGCCGCGGCCGCGGTCGTGGTCATCGGACTGGTGGTCGCGATGTTCGTGGTGCCCGGCGGCGACCCGGCCGCCCAGGACACCGGCCTGACCAAGGACGAGCTCAACAGCGCGCAGCGGGCCGCCGTCTGGATCACCTACGCGCCGACCGAGGACACCATCGCGATGGGATCCGGGTCGATCGTCACCGCGGACGGCAAGATCCTCACCAACGCCCACGTCGCCGACCCGGCGAAGATCCCGGAGTACGCCGCCAAGGGCGAGGTGTCTCCCGAGGTCGTCAACATCCACCTGACCGACCCGGCCGAGGGCTACAAGGTCGGCGAGCCCGACTACCTCGCCAAGGTCATCCAGTCCGACGGCGAGGTCGACAGCGCGGTCGTGCAGATCATCGCCGACGGCGAGGGCAACCCGGTGAACCCGTCCTCGCTGGACCTGCCGACGATCTCGCTCGGCGACTCCAACGCGGTCGACCGCGGCGACTTCATCGCCACGATCGGATTCCCGATGCTGCCGAAGGAGAGCTTCGCCGACAAGGAGGGCGTGCTCTTCCAGCCGCCGACCGTCGCCGAGGGCAACGTGGCGACGATCCTCTCCTTCGAGGGGGAGGATCGGGCCGTCTTCGACGTCACCGCCCGGATCTCCAGCGGCAACTCCGGTGGTGCCGCGGTCAACGACGACGGTGAGCTCGTCGGCGTACCGACCTCCATCGGGTGGGACGACAACAATGTCGTCACCGGCCAGGTCATCCCGCTCGCCCAGCACTTCCCGATCCTCGAGGCGGCCGGGGTGAAGGTGCCGACCTCCGGAAACTAGGTAACCTGCGTCACATGACTGCTCTGCGCTTCTCCGGCCCGGTCCTTCCCGATGGAGAGGTGCGGGACCTCTACGTCCTCGACGGCCGCATCACCTACGAGCGGCCGTCGGGGGCGGAGACCGGCGCCTCGGGCTGGATCGTCCCCGGCCTCGTCGACGCCCACTGCCACATCGGGCTGGGGCCCGACGGCGCGGTCGACCAGGACACCGCTGAGGCGCAGGCTCTCGCCGACCGGGACGCCGGTGCCCTGCTCCTGCGCGACGCCGGTTCCGCCGCCGACACCCGCTGGGTCCAGTCCCGCGAGGACCTGCCCCGGCTGATCCGCGCCGGCCGCCACATCGGACGTACGAAGCGCTACATGCGCAACTACGCCGACGAGGTCGAGCCCGAGGGTCTGGCCGAGGCCGTCGAGCGGCAGGCCCGCTCCGGTGACGGCTGGGTCAAGCTCGTCGGCGACTGGATCGACCGGGCCGAGGGAGACCTGAAGCCCTCCTTCCCGGAGGAGTCGTTCGCCGAGGCGATCAAGGTGGCCCACGACAACGACGCGCGGGTCACGGCGCACTGCTTCGGCCACGAGGTCCTGCCTGGCCTGATCGAGGCCGGGATCGACTGCATCGAGCACGGCACCGGGTTGACCCCGGACCTCGTCGAGGCCATGGCCGAGCAGGGCACCGCACTGGTCCCCACCGTCGCCCAGCTGGAGATCTTCCCCGATCTGGCCGCCGCCGCGGCACCCAAGTTCCCGACGTACGCCGCCACCATGGAGGACCTCTACGCGCGCCGTCGCGAGACGATCATGAGCGCCTACGAGGCGGGCGTGGCCCTCTACGCGGGCTCCGACGGCGCGGGCGACCAGCTGCACGGCGTACTCCCGGTCGAGGTCCTCGCGATGCACCGGCTCGGTCTTCCGGCCGACGTCGTCCTCGGCGCCGCGTCCTGGCGCGCCCGGGAGTGGCTCGGCCACAACCCCGGCCTCGCCGAGGGCGACCCCGCCGACTTCGTCGTCTACGACACCAATCCCCTCGACGACCTCACCGTGCTGGCGCGTCCGGCCGCCGTCGTGCTCCGCGGGAAGATCTACGCCTGAGATTTCGCCGCTTCCGTCCACCTCTGGCAAACTGAGGCGCGTGTCCTGTGCGCAGGGACCCTCTCACCCAGCGCAACAGTGCCCGCCGAAGTTGCCTGACGGGTGTCCCCACACCGACACGGGCCTCTTCACCCATATTCGATTCCAAAGGAATACCACCAACAGTGGCTGTCAAGATCCGCTTGAAGCGCCTGGGCAAGATCCGGGTTCCGCAGTACCGCATCGTCATCGTCGACTCGCGCAAGAAGCGCGACGGCGCTGTCATCGAGGAGATCGGTCTCTACCGTCCCAAGGAGGAGCCGAGCTTCATCCAGGTCGACTCCGAGCGCGCCCAGTACTGGCTCGGCGTCGGCGCCCAGCCGACCCCGGCTCTCGAGGCGATCCTCAAGGTGACCGGCGACTGGCAGAAGTTCAAGGGCCTCCCGGGCGCCGAGGGCACCCTGCGGGTCGCCCCGCCGAAGCCCGACAAGCTCGAGCTCTTCAACAAGGCTCTCGCCGAGGCGCACGCCTCCGCCGGTTCCGAGGCCGTGACGAAGAAGTCCGCCAAGAAGGCCGAGGAGCCGAAGGCTGAGGAGCCCAAGGCCGAGGAGCCCAAGGCCGAGGAGACCCCGGCCGCTGAGGCCGAGGCCTGAGCAGCATGCTCGCCGAAGCTCTCGAGCACCTCGTCCGAGGAGTCGTCGACAACCCCGACGAGGTGAGCGTGCGCGACAAGCAGCTTCGTCGCGGCTCCGTCCTCGAGGTCCGGGTCCACCCCGACGACCTCGGCAAGGTGATCGGCCGCGGCGGCCGCACCGCCACCGCGTTCCGTACGGTCATCGCAGCGCTGGCCGGCAAGGGCGGCGCGCGGATCGACTTCGTCGACGTCGACGGCGGTCGCTGAGCACGGCTGCATCAACTCACGACAGGCGCCATCCCCATCGCGGGGGTGGCGCCTGTTGCTCTTTTCGGGCCGCCGAACTCGTGTAACACGTCGTTCGTAGGACTACTCGCCCTATCTGATAGGGCGAGTAGTCCTACGAACGACGTGTTACAGCGAGCGGCGCCGCCCATCGCTGAGGAGTTCGGCCCGACGTACGCCACCCTCTAGGCTCACCTCGTGGAATTGATCGAGGTGCTGGTCGGACGGATCGGCAAGCCGCACGGGATCCGGGGGTTCGTGACCGTCGAGGTGCGGACCGACGAGCCCGACCGGCGGTTCGCCGAGGGCACGGTGCTGCGGGCGCAGCCGCCGAAGGGATCGGCGTTCGCCGCCAAGGAGCTGACCGTGGAGGGCGCCCGTTGGCACGGGCAGGTGCTCCAGGTCGCCTTCGAGGAGATCACCGACCGCAACGAGGCCGAAGCGGCTCGTGGGACGCTGCTCTTCGCCGACGTCCCGGCCGAGGAGACCCCCGAGGACCCCGACGAGTACTACGACCACCAGCTCGTCGGCCTGACCGCCTTCGACGAAGAGGGCCGTGAGCTGGGCACGGTGAAGGCGCTGGTCCATGGGGGAGCCCAGGACCTGCTGACGATCCGTACCCCGGACCGGCGCGATGCGCTGGTGCCGTTCGTGAAGGCGCTGGTGCCGGTCGTCGACCTGAACGAGAGGAAGGTCGTCATCGCCGACCGCCCCGGCCTGGTCACGCCGTTCGCCGAGGACGAGGACGACGCCAGGTGAGGCTCGACTACCTCACCATCTTCCCCGACTACCTCGCGCCGCTCCGGCTGAGCCTGCCGGGCAAGGCGATCGAGTCCGGGCTGCTGGAGATGCACGTCCACGACGTACGCGACTGGACCCACGACCGCCACCGCACCGTCGACGACACGCCCTACGGCGGTGGCGCCGGGATGGTGATGAAGCCGGAGCCGTTCGGTGAGGCCTTCGACGAGCTGGCCATCGACGGCGCGACCGTGATCGTGACCACCCCGAGCGGCGAGCCGTTCACCCAGGCGTTGGCTCGTGACCTGTCGACCCGGGAGCGGCTGGTCTTCCTGCTCGGTCGCTACGAGGGCATCGACCAGCGCGTGCTCGACCACGCGGCGACCCGCGCCGAGGTCCGCGAGATCTCCCTGGGCGACTACGTCCTCAACGGGGGAGAGGTCGCCGCGATGGCGATCACGGAGGCCGTCGTACGTCTGCTCCCCGGGTTCATGGGCAACGCCGAGTCGCTCGTGGAGGAGTCCCACGAGGACGGCCTGCTGGAGTACCCGGTCTACACCAAGCCCGCCTCCTGGCGTGACCTCGAGGTCCCGAAGGTGCTGCTCAGCGGTGACCACAAGCGCATCGGGCAGTGGCGTCACGACCAGGCGGTGGCCCGGACCTCCGTACGCCGCCCCGACCTGCTCCACGCGTCCCAGGCCGCCACCGAGTGGGAGATCGTGCCCGCCGTACGCGCCGATGTGCCCGAGCTGCACACACTCCAGCTCGCCTGCTGGGTGCAGGAGATGCACGACAACCCCGGCGTCGCGATCCCGCCGCTGCACGAGTCGCTCGACGACACTTTGCGCGCGCTGGAGACCCACGACGTCTACGTGGTCCGCTCCGCAGGGCGCCTGGTGGGCTCGGTCCGTGCCCGGCTCGAGGGCGACATCTGGGAGATCGGACGGCTGATGACCGCCCCGGACATGCAGGGGCGGGGTCTCGGGCGTCAGCTGCTGGATCACATCCAGGCGGTCGCGCCGGAGGACACCAGGACGTACCAGCTCTTCACCGGGGCGAAGAGCGAGCGGAATCAGAAGATGTACAAGAAGGCCGGTTTCCGGCTTCGACGTGACCTCGAGGCCCCGCCAGGTGCCGTCATCCTGACGAAGCCGCACGCTCGTCGACGGTAACGGTTCGTCAACCGACCACTCTGTTACTTTTCTGTAACACCAGACATCTGTTCCTGAAACGAAGCGTCGCAACGATGCCGGGCAATACGTACGACGAGCGATGTGGCTCGCGTGACGTCACAGCCCCATCCCGAGACTCAAATCTATGAGGCACTGAATGTCTGTCGAACTTGCATGGCAACTCCTGTGCGCGGCCCTGGTCATCTTCATGACCCCTGGTCTCGCGTTCTTCTACGGCGGCCTGGTGAAGGCCAAGTCCGTCGTCTCGATGATGATGCTGAGCTTCGGCTCGATCGCCGTCGTCACCATCCTCTATGTCCTCTACGGTGGCACCGGCATCGCCGGCAACGGCACCAGCGGTGGCAGCAAGCTCTTCGGTAACCCGTTCGAGGACTTCGGGATGACCGACCTCGTCACCTCCGCCGGCAGCGGCGACGCGGGCAACCTCTTCGGTGGCCACGCCTTCCTGGTCGCCTTCTGCATCATCACCGTCGCCCTGGTCTCGGGGGCCGTCGCCGACCGCGCGCGCTTCTGGCCGTGGATGATCTTCGCCGTCTTCTTCGCGACCTTCGTGGTCTTCCCGACCTTCCGCTGGATCTGGGGCGTGGACTCCGAGGGCAACTTCTACGGCTGGCTCGCCAACAACGTCTACGGCCTCGGTGGCTCCCTCGACTGGGCCGGCGGCACCGTGATCCACCAGTCGGCCGGCGCCGCGGCGCTCGCCCTGGCGCTCGTGCTCGGTCGTCGCAAGGTCGGCTTCTCCAAGGAGGAGACGGTCGCTCACAACGTACCGCTCGTGCTGATCGGCACCGCGATCCTCTGGTTCGGCTGGTTCGGCTTCAACACCGGTGTCTTCGGTGCCGACGAGGGCCAGACCTCGCTGATCTTCCTCAACACCCTGCTGGCCCCGGCCGCCGGCCTGATCGGCTGGATCGTCGTCGAGCAGTTCAAGGACGGCAAGCCGACCGCCGTCGGTGCCGCGTCCGGCATCGTCACCGGTCTGGTTGCCATCACCCCGGCCTGTGCGTTCGTCAGCCCGGTCTGGGCCCTCGTCCTCGGCCTCGTCGCCGGTGCCATCTGCGCCCTGGCCGTCGAGCTCAAGTTCAAGCTCGGCTTCGACGACACGCTCGACGTCGTCGGCATCCACCTCGTCGCCGGTTTCATCGGCTGCGTGTGGGTCGGCATCTTCGGCATGGAGACGCTCACCGGTGGCAGCGTCGTCTTCGGTGGCAACTTCAAGCTCCTCGGTGCCCAGGTCCTCTCCTCGCTCACCGTGATCGTCTACTCGTTCGTGATCGCCTTCGTCATCGGCTTCGCGATCGAGAAGACCGTCGGCTTCCGCGCCAAGGAGGAGGACGAGGTCGCCGGTATCGACACCGTTCTCCACGAGCCGGGCTACTCCGAGCTCGGCTGATCCATCGCTTCGACCACGAGGCCCGTCCCGGTTCGCCGGGGCGGGCCTCGCGGCGTACGGGATACCTTCCTGGACGACTCTTCCTGGACGAACAGCCTCAGCGAGGGCCGTACGGAAGCTGCCGGGCCTGGTGCTGGATGCGGGCGCTGAGGTCCTCGATCTCGGCCAGCACCGCCGCCGCGACCCACACCGGGGAACGGCGGGTGCCCTTGGCGCGGGTGAGGATCCCGGCCCGCTCCAGGCCGTCGATCGTCTCCTCGGCGTCCTCGATCCCGAGGCTCTTGGTGACCAGCTCGGCGTTGAGGATGGGCTCCTCGGTCAGCAGGTCGAGAAGACGGTACGCAGCCGACCCGGGCCGTGGGTCACCGGCCGCCTCGCCCCAGCCACGCCGGATGCTCTCCAGCGTCTCGGCCGTCTTCCACGACTCCGTCGTCGCGATCGTCGTCGAGGCGGCGAGCATGGCGATGATCGTGGACGCGGTGCCGGCCCGGTAGTCGTTGAGGGCAGCGAAGTAGCGGTCGCGGTGGGCGACGAGCGCCGAGGCGATCGGGACGGCCAGGTGCCGGGAGGCGCGGCGTCGCCGGAGCACGGCGTGGATGAGCGCCCGACCGATCCGGCCGTTGCCGTCGATGAAGGGATGGATCGACTCGAACTGGGCGTGCACGATCGCCGCCTGGGCGATGGGGGAGAGGTCGTCGCGGTTGGCGAAGGCGACCAGGTCCTCGATGTAGTCGTCGACCGTCTCCGGCGGAGGTGGCACGTGGAGGGTGTCGCGGGGCGCGTAGTCGGAGCCGCCGACCCAGTTCTGGACGACGCGGAACCTGCCGGCGTTGGCCGCCTCGTCGGGATGGCGCGCGAACAGGTCCCGGTGGGCGCGCAGGATCGCGTCGGAGGTGATCTTGCGGGTGGTGTCGGCCTCGCTGATCAGCCGCTGCATCGCCTGGGTCGCGGATGCCATCGAGGTTGCCGAGGAGCTGGCGCCGATGCCGAGCAGGGCCCGCCCGTAGTCGGCCATGCTGGCCTCGACGTGCTCGATCTTGGAGGAGTCGATCGCCTCGGTGCGCAGCTGCAGGTGGTTGAGCCCGTCCATCGCCCGGCCGTGGACCAGGTCGAGATGACGGAGTGCGCCCGCGCTGGCGGTCGTCATCGCCGCCACCGGCCGCTCCAGCGCCAGGTCGAGGTCGGCGATGTGAGGCGGCAGCGCCACCGTGACCTCACGGAGCAGCCGGTCCACGCGCGGACCGCGCGGGATCCGCTGCCGGTAGGGGCGCGTCACGTAGGTGTGCGGTGGCCAGTCGGTGTCGGTCACGGAGGGCATCCTCGCACGGGGCGCGGGCGCGCCGCGTACGTCTCCGCGCTCCGCGCCGTCTCGATTCCCGGCGGCCCGCGGCGCTGTGGCAGACTTGTGAGCCGGTCCAGTCGGCCGAAGCACGCTCCGAAGATGACACCCGGAGGTGTCGCGACGGGCTCCTGCCACAGGGGGAACCGTACGCCGCCGGCCAGCGTGGCTGGACCACCGCCAAAGATCGCCCTGATAGGGGCATGGATGACCGCGATCGGCCTGTGGCGAGCGTGAGGAGAAATGATGAGCAACGTACTCGCAGAGGTCGGCAACGCCTCCAAGCGCGACGACCTGCCGGAGTTCCGCGCCGGTGACACCGTCAAGGTGCACGTCAAGGTCGTCGAGGGCAACCGGTCCCGCGTCCAGGTCTTCCAGGGCGTCGTGATCCGCGTCCACGGTTCCGGCATCGGCCGCACCTTCACCGTCCGCAAGGTCTCCTTCGGCGTGGGCGTCGAGCGCACCTTCCCGCTGCACTCCCCGATCTTCGAGCAGATCGAGGTCGTCACCCGCGGTGACGTCCGTCGCGCGAAGCTCTACTACCTGCGCAACCTGCGCGGCAAGAAGGCCAAGATCAAGGAGCGCCGCGAAGCATGAGCGGCTGGGGCTTGATCGGCGGAGCGAAGCGACGCCCGATCTGCCCCAGACCGAGGCCTGAGAAGCCCCTGAGCATAGCGAGTCGATGAGGCTCGTTGTGGAGGGAGTCTCTAGACTCACCGCGTGACTTCGAACGACCGCGATCCTTCCGTCGGCGTAGGGCCCCAGGCCCGCTGGGACGGGCCCGAGACAGGGGGATCGCGGTCGTTCTCGTCTTCTCCTCAGGCCCCGCGCTGGGCCTCTGAACAGCCGGGCCGGGCCAACGGCCCGCGCCGCGAGGAGGAGCACAAGCCCCGTCTGTCGGCCTGGCAGGAGGGCATCGTCCTGGTCGTGCTGGCCGTGCTGGTCGCGGTCGTCGTGAAGGCCCTGTTCGTGCAGGCCTTCTACATCCCCTCGGAGTCCATGGAACCCGGCCTGCAGGGCGGCCCGTCGGTGGCGACCGACGACCGGGTGCTCGTGGAGAAGCCGTCCTACTGGCTCGCCGGCACGCCCAAGCGCGGCGATGTCGTTGTCTTCTCCGACCCGGGCTCCTGGCTCGGTGTCGACGAGTCGGCGGGCCCCAGCAACATCTTCGGCAAGGCGCTCGCGGTCATCGGCCTCTACCCCGAGGGGGGCCACCTGGTGAAGCGCGTCATCGGGGTCCCCGGCGACGTCATCGAGTGCTGCGACAAGCAGGGTCGGCTGATCGTCAACGGCGTCCCGATCGACGAGCCGTACGCCCGGCCCTCCCAGACCAAGTGCGGCCGCCCCAACAAGGAGGGCGAGTGCTTCGGGCCGATGCCCGGCAACCGCCACTGGGAGGCCGGTCCGGTGCCCGAGGGTTCCCTGTTCGTGATGGGCGACAACCGGGCCAACTCGGCAGACTCGACCGTGCACATGTGCACGGCCAACGAGACCGACTGCGCGCTGGTGCCCTGGGTGCCGGAGGACAACGTGGTCGGCAAGGTCGTGGCGCTGGGCTGGCCGCTGGACCGGGCGAAGTGGATCCACCGGCCCGAGAGCTTCGAGGACGTGCCGTCACAGTGAGCAGTGCGCCAACCCTGCGAGTCGAGCGGTCCATGCTGCGCGAGGGCGTCACCCATCTCGGTGCCGTCGACGAGGTGGGGCGGGGCGCGCTCTGCGGGCCGGTCTCGATCGGGATCGTGGTGATCTCCGCGGTGACCCGCACAGCACCCCAGGGTGTACGCGACTCCAAGCTGCTCACTCCCGAGGCTCGCGAGATGCTCGCGCCGAAGGTGCGCCGGTGGGCCGTCGACTCCGCCGTCGGGCACGCGCTGGCATCCGAGATCGACGAGGTCGGGATCATGGCCGCGATGCGGCTGGCCGGTCAGCGGGCGTTGAATGCCCTGGACGTACGTCCTGATGCCCTGCTGCTCGACGGCAACCACAACTATCTGACCCCGCCCGTGCAGGAGGGGCTCTTCGGTGAGGTCTCAGCGATGGTTGAGGAGGTCGAGGTGCCGCCGGTGACGACGATGATCAAGGCCGACATGAAGTGCGCCGCCGTCGCCGCCGCCTCGATCCTGGCGAAGACCTCGCGCGACGCACTGATGGTTGCGCTGCACTCGGAGTTCCCGGAGTACGCGTGGGCCGACAACAAGGGCTACTCCGCGCCCGCCCACATCGCCGCGCTGGAGCGCCTGGGGCCGTCGGCATATCACCGGCGCTCGTGGAGTCTTCCCGGAACTTCCCGCGAGTTGGCCCTAGAGTCCTAGGCATGAGCGAGCGTCAGCGAGCGATGCCATGAGCGCCGAGGATCTCGAGAAGTACGAGACCGAGATGGAGCTGACCCTCTACCGCGAATATCGCGACGTGGTCGGCATCTTCAAGTACGTCGTCGAGACCGACCGCCGCTTCTATCTGTGCAACCAGGTCGACGTGCGGGCGCGTACGGACTCGGGGGACGTCTACTTCGAGGTGTCGATGAACGACGTCTGGGTGTGGGACATGTATCGGCCGGCCCGGTTCGCGAAGGCGGTCAAGGTGCTCACCTTCAAGGACGTCAACGTCGAGACGCTCAACCCGACCGACATCGACCAGCCGTTGGACTGATGGCCGGCTGATCTCGGGCCAGTTTCTGTCCACAGGGCGATCTCGATCCGGGGTTATCCCCAGGCGCCCCGGACCCAGCTCTGATTGTCGGTGCTCGCGATGAGTCTGGACCTCGAAGCCGAATGGCAGGAGGTCCATGATGAGTTCAACGGCGCCGGCGCGGATCGCGCTGGGAAACTACGGCGAATCGGTCGCCGAGAGGCACCTGGTCGAGGCGGGCATGACCGTGCTCGACCGCAACTGGAGATGCACGGACGGGGAGATCGACCTGGTCCTGCGCGAGGGTGACACCCTCGTCGTCTGCGAGGTCAAGACCCGCAGCCATGACGGGTGCGGCACTCCGCACGAGGCGGTCGACAAGACCAAGCTCGACCGGCTCAAGCGGTTGGCGATCGCCTGGCTGGAGCAGCACGACGTGCGCGCTCCGGGGATCCGGATCGATCTCGTCGCGGTGATGCACGCGCCCCGTGGCTCGGCGCTGGTCGATCACGTCAGGGGCCTGTGATGGGATACGCGCGAGCTCATGGCGTCGCCCTTCGGGGCGCGGTCGGTCATCTGGTCGACGTGCAGGCCGATGTCTCCCCGGGTCTGGTCGGAGTGACGCTGGTCGGGCGTGCCGACAGCGTGCTGGCCGAGGGGCGCGACCGGGTGCGGATGGCGATCATCAACTCAGACCTCGAATGGCCCGCGACCAAGCGGATCACGGTGCTGCTCTCACCGGCCGACCTGCCGAAGGGCGGGTCTCATTACGACCTCGCGATGGCGTTGGCGATCCTCGCGGCCGGTGGCGAGCTCGAGACGACCGGGCTGGAACGCACGGTCTTCATCGGTGAGCTGGCGCTCGACGGTGGGCTGCGGCCGACCTCCGGTGTGCTCCCGATGGTGCTCGCCGCCTCCCACGCCGGGATCGCTCGGGTGGTGGTGCCGGAGCCGCAGGTGGCGGAGGCGCGGATGGTGCCAGGGATGGAGATCTTGGGGTTCCGGTCGCTGGGCCAAGTGGTCGCCGAGCTGCGCGGCGAGCCGGTGCCCGACGCGCCGCCGGTCGCGACCGGCACCGGCGGCAGCCTGCTCGGCTGGCGGGGTGATCGCAGGCTCGACGACATGGACATGTCGGACCTTCGTGGCATGCCCGAGACCCGCTATGCGGTCGAGGTCGCGGCCGCCGGCGGACACCACCTGCTGCTCAAGGGACCGAAGGGCTGCGGGAAGACCTCGATCGCCGAGCGGATCCCGACGATCCTGCCCGATCTCTCCCGTGAGGAGTCATTGGAGGTGATGGCGGTGCAGTCGCTGGCCGGGGTGCTCGACGTCGACCGAGGGCTGCTGACCCGGCCGCCGTTCGCGGCCCCGCACCACGACGCCTCCAAACCCGGGATCGTCGGCGGTGGCACGGGCAGAGTCCGTCCGGGCCAGGTCTCGCTGTCCCACGCCGGCGTTCTCTTCCTCGACGAGTTCCCGTTGTTCAAGAGCGACGTCATCGAGTGCCTGCGCGAGCCGCTGGAGAGCGGCGACATCACGGTGTCGCGAGGCGAGGAGTCGGTGACGCTGCCGGCGCGGGCCCTGGTCGTGCTCGCCGCCAACCCGTGCCCGTGCGGCAACTTCGACGCCTCGGTCACCAAGGACGGTTGCATCTGCCGGTCCAACGAGCGCCAGTCCTACGAGCGGAAGGTCTCCGGACCGATCACGGACCGCATCGACATCATCCGTACGCTGCGGCCGATGTCCGAGCAGAACCACGACCCGTGGGGCTCGGAGACCAGCGCCGACATCCGTGAACGGGTCACCGCTGCCAGGCGCCGTCAGCGCGAGCGCTACGCCGACTTCGGCTGGCGGCTCAACGGACAGGCCAGCGGGATCGCGCTGCGCGACAACTGGCCGCTGCCCCCATCGGCCGAAGCGCTCATCGACTCGCGCATCTTCTCCGGCGCCCTGACCCGTCGCGGCGCGGTGCGCGTCCATCGCCTCGCGTGGACGGTCGCCGACCTCGCCGGGGTCGACTGGCCGGGGGTCACCGAGACCGAGACGGCCCTCGCGCTGCGCAACGGCGGCTCGCTCACGGTATCGGCGTTCGAGGGGAGGTCGGCATGACCGCGGCGCCCGTCGCACCGCCCTTCACCGACCTCGAGCGCGAGCGCCTGGCCCGGATCGCGCTGACCCAGCTGATCGAGCCCGGCACCCCGCTGCTCGACACCTGCATCGTGGGATCCACCGCGACCGAGGTCTACCAGCGCTTTGCGGAGGAGGATCCCGAGCTCGGCGACGACGGCCTCGAAGCGAGGCTGCGGTTGGCCCAGATCCACCCCGACCGCGACCTGGAGCGCGCGACCAACGCCGGGTTCCGCTACGTCATCCCAGGCGACGAGGAGTGGCCCGCTCAGGTCCAGCGGCTCGCCGGGCAGGAGCCGCTTCAATACCGCACCGGCACGCCGCTCGGTCTGTGGGTGCGCGGGCCGCTTCTGCTCAGCGACCTCGACCGGTCGGTCGCCATCGTCGGGTCCCGGGACGCGACCGCCTACGGCGCCGACGCCGCGGCACGGATCGCGGCAGATCTCGCGGTCAACGACTTCGTGACGGTCTCCGGGGCAGCGGTCGGCATCGACGCGGCCGCTCACCGGGGCGCGCTCACCGGGCCGCCAGGGAGCACCGTCGCCGTGCTCGCGGGTGGCGTCGACGTTCCCTACCCGCTGCGCCACCGGCGCCTGATCGACGCGATCGCCGAGAGCGGAGCGGTGATCTCGGAGATCGCGCCCGGGTTCCCCGTAACCCGCTATCGATTCCTCTCCCGCAACAGGATCATCGCGGCCCTCGCGCGGGGCACCGTGGTCGTCGAGGCCGCAGCGCGCAGCGGCTCCCTCAACACCTCACACTGGGCCTACAGCATCAACACGCCCGTGATGGCGGTGCCGGGTCAGGTGGGTGCGATGACCTCGGTCGGCACTCACGAGCTGGTCCGCAGCGGGAAGGGCGTCCTGGTGACCGACGGTCTCGACGTGCGCGAGCTCGTCGGCGACATGGGCGAGGCGGTCCCCGAGGAACCCCGGGGCCCCGTACGCCGCCGCGACTCGCTCACCTCTGTCGAGAAGCAGGTCCTCGACGCCGTGCCGGTGGGCAGCCCATCCTCACAGCTCGCGATCGCGAGATCCGCCTGCCTGCACCCGAAGACGGCCGGCACCGCGCTGTCGCGACTCGAAGCGCTCGGTCTTGCCGAGCGGTTCCCTGACGGGTGGCAGCTGGCCCCGGGCGCGGCTCGCACATGAGGACTGGGCAAAACACCTATCCTGGCTCGGTGAGCGCTGATCCCGACGGGGACCCGGAAGGCGGGTCCACGGAAGCGGAGCTCCCCGAGGTCTACGCCGCGCTGCTCGGGGACTACGAGCGACACCTCTCCGCCGAACGCGGCCTCTCCGACCACACGGTCCGGGCCTATGTGGGCGACATCCGCAGCCTCCTCGACCACGCCGGCCGGATGGGCCGCACCGAGCCCGAGGCGATCGACCTGCGCACGCTGCGCAGCTGGCTGGCCAAGCAGCAGACGACCGGCCACTCACGTACGACCCTGGCCCGGAGGGCCACCGCGGCCCGGGTCTTCTGCGGATGGCTGGTCCGAACCGGCCGGGCGCCGGTCGATGCCGGTGCCGCGCTCGGCTCGCCCAAGGCCCACCGCACGCTTCCGCCGGTACTGCGCCCCGACGAGGTCGAGTCCCTCATCGCCGCTGCCATCACCGCGGCCGAGGACGGCACGCCGGTGGGGATGCGCGACATCGCCCTGCTCGAGATGCTCTACGCGACCGGCGCCCGCGTCGGAGAGCTCGTCGGCCTCGACCTGGGCGATGTCGACTACGAGCGCCGGGTCATCCGGGTGCTCGGCAAGGGTCGCAAGGAGCGGATGGTGCCCTTCGGGGGCCCCGCGGTGCGGGCGCTCGACCGGTGGGTCGTCCGTGGCCGCCCGCAGCTGGTCACCGAGTCCTCGGGCCCGGCCCTGTTCCTCGGCGCTCGTGGCGGCCGGCTCGACCAGCGCGCCGTACGCACCCTCGTCCACCGCCGCCTCGCGGACGTCCCCGGCGCCCCTGACCTCGGCCCCCACGGGCTGCGCCACAGCACCGCCACCCATCTCCTCGAGGGTGGCGCCGATCTGCGCTCGGTCCAAGAGCTCCTCGGCCACGCGAGCCTGGCCACCACCCAGATCTACACCCACGTCAGCAGCGACCGGCTCCGCAAGGCCTACCGCCAGGCCCACCCCCGCGCCTGACCCGCCGAGACGTCACCCGCGTCGCCCGAGTCGGCAGTTGTGGTGGCCGAAACCGTGGTTGCGGGTGGCGGAACTCGACTTTCGTGGCCCACAACTCAATTCTCGGCCGCCACAATCGCCGACTCGGCGGGGCCTACGCCAGATCGCGTACGCAGTCACCGCGGTCGCGCGGACGCCGGGACGGCGGTGCCCGGCCAGTCTGAGGGCATGACCAGGAACTCGATGTCGAACAGGCCGGCGCGGCTGCGGCCCGGCGTACGCAAGGCAGTGCCCGTGCTCCATCTCCTCGGGGTGGGAGCTTGGCTCGGCATCGACGTGGTGGTCGGCATCATGGCCGCGGTCGGCTCGGGATCAGGCGACGCCGCCGACCGTGGTCTGGCGCTGCAGGTGATCGGCACCTATCTCGCGGGCCCGATGCTCGCGGCGGGGCTGATCGTGCTGGCGACCGGGGCGGTGCTCGGCTGGGGGAGCAAGTGGGGGCTGGTGCGGTTCTGGTGGGTCGCGGTGAAGCTGGTCGTCAATATCGTGCTGGTGGCGCTGATCCTCTTCGTCCTGATGCCGGGCATGGAGCAGGTGCGGATCATCGGCGAGGTCCTGACCGCGACCGGCGAGCTGACAGGAGACGTCAGCAACCTTCGGTTCCCACCGGCCGTTTCGCTGACCGCCCTCACGATCGCCGTCGTCTTGTCCGTCTACAAACCCTGGGGACGGACGCGGTTCGGTGAGTCGGGCTACCTGACCGGGTCGCTGCGCCAGAGGGGGAGGAGCCGGACCGGCTCCGGCGCGTCGACGAGCAGCAGAGGGTCGAGGTAGACATCGTCCGCGTTGCGGATCCAGCCCCAGTGCAGGCAGGCGGCCGGGAAGCAGTGGGAGCCGGCGATACCGAGCCGGCCCAACGGCGCTCCGGTCGCGACCGGGTCGCCGACGGCCACGGTGGCCGCGACCGGCTCATAGGTGGTCCGCGTGGCTCCGTGATCGACAGTCACCACCGCCTTGCCGGCGATCAGTCCGACGAAGGCGACCGTCCCGGCCATCGCGGCGCGTACGACCGCGCCTGGAGACCCGGCCAGGTCCACGCCGCGATGACCCGAACCCCACGGGGCATCTGGCGGGTCGAAGCGGCGTACGACCTCCGGCTGGGGTGCCAGCGGCCATACGCCTCGGGGGACCTCCTCGGCTTCTCCGACCGGGCTCGGACCCTCGCCGTGACCCACGGCCCCGCCCAGCGCGGCGCCGGACGGCGCCACCTCGGCACGTGGCGTTCCGAGGGCTGGGCTTGCCGGGGCGATGAGGACGACGAGGAACAGGGCCGCGACGAGGGCGCGGGCCCGGTCGGAGAGGCGGTACGAGGTCATGACGAGCAGACAACCCCGGATAGAGGACCCGCACAACGAGCGTCGTACGTCCTGTGGACAACCCCGTCCCGAGACACCCCTGTGGACACTGATCGGCCCGCGCCGGAGCTGGTCACGGAGGATTGGCCCGAGAACCCGGTCGGCGGCTAGTCTTGGACCGGCAGCCCCCTGTGGGCTGACTTCGCACGCCAGCAGACCGCGACGGTGCCTCGCTCCGAGACACCGGTCGCCCGCGGGCGCGGCCCTCAGTCCCGAGCAGCATGCTCAGGTCGGACCGCGCGCAGGCGTCAGGGCCCATCACCACCGATGGGCGCGAAACTGAAAACCGACCGGCTCGCGCCAACACCCGCCCGACCTCGAGAAACGCAAGGTCGAGCCACCAGCGGTGCACGCGCGGGCCACCACCTAGGAGAAAAAACATCATGGCAGTCGTGACCATGCGCCAGCTCCTCGAGAGCGGCGTCCACTTCGGACACCAGACCCGTCGCTGGAACCCGAAGATGAAGCGGTTCATCCTCACCGACCGCAACGGCATCTACATCATCGACCTGCAGCAGTCGCTGGCCTACATCGACCGCAGCTACGCCTTCATCAAGGAGACCGTGGCCAAGGGCGGGACGATCATGTTCGTCGGCACCAAGAAGCAGGCCCAGGAGGCCATCGCCGAGCAGGCGACCCGCGTCGGCATGCCCTACGTCAACCAGCGCTGGCTCGGCGGCATGCTCACCAACTTCCAGACCGTGCACCAGCGGATCAACCGCCTCAAGGAGCTCGACGAGGTCAACTTCGACGACGTCGCCGGCTCGGGCCGCACGAAGAAGGAGCTCCTGCAGATGAAGCGGGAGCGCGACAAGCTCGAGAAGACCCTGGGCGGCATCCGCGAGATGGGCCGGACCCCCTCCGCCGTCTGGATCGTCGACACCAAGAAGGAGCACCTCGCTGTCGAGGAGGCTCGCAAGCTCAGGATCCCGATCGTCGGCATCCTGGACACCAACTGCGACCCCGACGAGGTCGACTTCCCGATCCCGGGCAACGACGACGCCATCCGCGCGGTCGGCCTGCTGACCCGCGTGGTCGCCGACGCCGTCGCCGAGGGCCTCATCGCCCGCTCCGGTGGCAAGACCGAGGGCACCGAGGGCGCCACCGCCGAGGAGCCGCTGGCCGAGTGGGAGCGCGAGCTCCTGGCGACCCCGGCTGCCGAGGAGGCCAAGGCCGAGGAGACCCCGGCCGCTGAGGCCCCCGCCGCGGAGGCTGCTGAGACCACCGAGGCTCCGGCCGAGGAGACCCCCGCCGAGACCCCTGAGGCCCCGGCCGAGGCCTGAGCCTCATCGTCCACCCAAGAGCCACTTAACAAGTCAGAGGAAGACACACATGGCTTACACCGCTGCCGACGTCAAGAAGCTCCGTGAGCTGACCCAGGCCGGCATGATGGACTGCAAGAAGGCGCTCGACGAGGCTGACGGCAACTTCGACAAGGCTGTCGAGATCCTTCGCGTCAAGGGCACGGCCAAGGCCGCCGCTCGCGCCGCGGAGCGCACCACCTCGGCCGGCCTCGTGGCCGCGTCCGGCAACGCGCTGGTCAGCCTCCTCTCGGAGACCGACTTCGTTGCCAAGAACGAGGGCTTCGTCGCTGCTGCCCAGCAGATCGCCGAGGCTGCCGACGCCAACAAGGCCAACGACCTCGAGTCCCTCAAGGCCGTCTCGCTCGGCGACAAGACGGTCGGCGAGACCGTCGAGGAACTCGCCCGCACCATCGGCGAGAAGATCGAGCTCGGCCAGGTTGCCTACTTCGAGGGTGAGACCACGGTCTACCTGCACAAGAAGGCCTCCGACCTGCCGCCGAGCCTCGGCGTCCTGGTCGCCTACGAGGGTGACGAGGCGGCCGCGAAGCAGGCCGCCCAGCAGGCTGCCGCGCTCAAGGCGCAGTACCTCACCTCCGACGAGGTGCCGGCCGACGTGGTCGACGCCGAGAAGGACGTCCTCACCAAGAAGACGCTCGAGGAGGGCAAGCCCGAGGCTGCCGTCGCCAAGATCGTCGAGGGTCGGATCAAGGCGTTCTTCAAGGAGATCGTCCTGCTCGACCAGGAGTCGGTCTTCGAGTCGAAGAAGTCCGTCAAGCAGGTCCTCGACGCCGCCAACACGCAGGTGAAGCAGTTCGCCCGCTTCGACGTCGGCGCCTGACCGAGCCTGATTCCGCGCGAACAGCGCGCGATCAGTTAGGTTGAGCAACAACGTACGACGAAAGGGGCCGGTCCGATGAACCGAATGGTGATCATCGGACCGGCCCTTTCGTACGTCACCCCCGCACGCACCACCCCGCACGACGTCGCCCCAGGAAAGGCCACGGCATGACCCGCTACCAGCGCATCCTGATCAAGCTGTCCGGAGAGAACTTCGGCGGTGGCGAGGTCGGGGTCGACCCCATCGTGGTCGCCTCGATCGCCAAGGAGATCTCCGCTGTCGCCGCCTCCGGCGTGCAGGTCGCGATCGTCGTCGGCGGTGGCAACTTCTTCCGCGGCGCCGAGCTCCAGCTGGCCGGAATGGACCGGTCCCGCGCCGACTACATGGGCATGCTCGGCACCGTCATGAACTGCCTCGCGCTGCAGGACTTCCTCGAGAAGGAGGGTGTCGACACCCGCGTGCAGACCGCGATCACGATGGGCCAGGTCGCCGAGCCCTACATCCCGCGCAAGGCCATGCGTCACCTCGAGAAGGGCCGCGTCGTGATCTTCGGCGCCGGCTCCGGGATGCCCTATTTCTCCACCGACACCGTCGCCGCCCAGCGCGCCCTCGAGGTCCACGCCGAGGTGGTCCTGATGGCCAAGAACGGCGTCGACGGGATCTACACGGCCGACCCGAAGAAGGACCCGACGGCGACGAAGTACGATGAGATCACCTTCGGTGAGGCGCTGCAGAAGCAGCTCAAGATCGCCGACGCCACCGCGTTCGCCCTCTGCATGGAGAACAAGATGCCGATCGTCGTCTACGGTGCGGAGGACGAGGGGGCGGTCTACCGGATCGTCCAGGGTGAGAAGATCGGTACGCTCGTCACCGCTGGCTGAGCGGCACGAGCCCACACGCCACCCACACCCACAACACTTACGAGCGCACAGGAGCATCCGGTGATCAACGACATCCTCAACGAGGCCGACAGCAAGATGGTGAAGTCGGTGGACTCCACGCGTGAGGACTTCGCCACGATTCGTGCCGGCCGGGCGACCCCGCAGATGTTCAGCAAGATCCTGGTCGACTACTACGGCACCCCGACGCCGATCCAGCAGCTCGCCTCGTTCACCAGCCCCGAGCCGCGGATCATCAACATCGCCCCCTTCGACATCGGCGCGATGGCCAACGTCGAGAAGGCGATCCGCGACTCCGACCTCGGTGTCAACCCGTCCAACGACGGCAAGATCCTGCGTGCGGTCTTCCCTGAGCTGACCGAGGAGCGCCGCAAGGAATACATCAAGCTCGCCAAGGAGAAGGCCGAGCAGGGTCGCGTCTCGGTGCGCCAGGTGCGCCAGAAGGCCAAGCAGGGTCTCGAGAAGCTCGAGAAGGACGGCGAGGCCAGCAAGGACGACGTCACCGGTGCCGAGAAGCGCCTCGACAGCCTCACCAAGAAGCACACCGAGGCGATCGACGAGCTGCTCAAGTCCAAGGAAGCCGAGCTGCTCGAGGTCTGAGCCTGTGACCCTGCGACGAAGTCGCAGGGTCACAACGCGAAGAGATCGAGCGAGCGCAGCGGCTGAGCTTGCGAAGCCGCGAAGCGGGTCGAGATCTACCCGCACGGGGTCGAGTTCCACAAGCGAGTCGGACCGCGACCAGAAAAGGACCTGAGCATGAAGGAATCCCTTGTGAGCCAGACGCCGCCGTCTCCTTCTCCGTCAGCTTCCGAGCCGCCGAAGAAGGACTACGGCCGTGCCGGCCGCAACCTGCCCGCGGCGATCGGCTCCGCCGTCGTCCTCCTGGTTGCCATCGCGCTGAGCCTGATGTTCGTGAAGACGGCGTTCATGCTGATCGTCGTCGGCTGCGTCGTGGCCGCGGTCTGGGAGCTCCACCGGGGCCTGATGGCCAAGGACATGGACGTCCCCGAGCAGCCGCTGATGATCGGCGGCACGGTGATGGTCCTGGCGGCCTATTTCTTCGGCGCCGACGCGCTGGTGACCGCCACGGCGGTCTCCGCGCTGGTGATCATGCTGTGGGTCCTGCGCCGTGGCGTGGACGGCTACGTACGCACCTCGGCAGCCTCCGTCCTCACCCTGTTCTACCTGCCGTTCCTCGGCTCGTTCGTCGCGCTCATGCTCGGCGAGGGCGGCGACTGGACCTCGGGCGGCCTCTCCGACGACGGCGTACGCGGCATCATCGTCTGGGTCCTGCTCACGATCATGTCCGACATCGGCGGCTACGTGGCCGGGGTCCTCTTCGGCAAGCACCCGATGGCGCCGGTGATCTCCCCGAAGAAGTCGTGGGAGGGTTTCGCCGGATCGGTGGTCTTCACCGTCGCCACCGGCGTCGGTCTGGTCGTATGGCTGCTCGACGCGTCCTGGTGGATCGGTGTCGCGCTCGGCGTGGTCGCCTGCGTGATGGCCGTCCTGGGCGACCTCGTCGAGTCGGTCATCAAGCGGGACCTCGGCCTCAAGGACATGAGCCAGATCATCCCCGGTCATGGCGGCATCATGGACCGCCTCGACTCCCTCCTGGCGACCGTCGCCCCGGTCTGGCTGATCCTTCACTACGCCGTCTTCTGACCAGGCCCCGCCTGATGCTCTTCCTCGTACGCCACGGCCGACCCATCCAGGTGCGCGGCGTCGCCGCGGAGCACTGAGAGCTCGACCCTGCCGAGTCGAGTTCGTCGCGGCAGCGATTCTTTACCAAGGATGACGTGGTTCGGCGTTACCGTTGACGAGTGAACCAGCGTCCCGCGGACCTCGACGTGGACTCCGATCCAGACGTCGAGGCAGATCCCGGCCCGGAGGAGGAGTCCTCGGGGTCCGGCGGCGTGTGGGCGTGGCTGCACGACTCGCACCCGACCGTGGCAGCCCTGGTCGGCTTCTACATCGGCCTGGCGTACGCGATCCTGGTGCCCGGCACCTGGGGCGCCCTGCTGGCATGGGTGCTCGGTCAGGAGCGGGCCGAGGAGCTGTTCCCGTGGGTGGCGCTGACCCTGCTGGTGCCCCTGGCCCTGCTCATCCCGCGCAAGACCCGCCGCCTGGCCGAGTTCGTCTGGCTGGGGATCATCCTGACCGTGCTGGTGGTGGTCGGTGTCGGCGCGCTGGTCTTCTGGATCCTGCTGAAGACGGGCTGACCGGGCGGGCCGGATCCAGGTTTAGCCGTAGGCAGCACCCCGGTGGGACAATGAAGCAGTGACCGAGCCCGATCCTGCGAACGTACCGGCCCCGCACAGCCCTGAGGCCGAGGCCGCCGCGATGGAGGGGCGCCGCCTGCCCCTGGTGATGGCGCCGCCCAAGGGCCGCGGAAAGCCGCCGCGCCACCTCGCCGACCTCGACCTGGCCGGCCGTCAGGACGCGGCGAAGGAGGCAGGGCTCCCGGGGTTCCGGGCCAAGCAGCTCTCGGTGCACTACTTCGAGCGGCTGGTCGACGACCCCGCCCAGATGACCGACCTTCCCGCCAACCAGCGAGAAGAGCTCGTCAACACGTTCCTGCCCGACCTGATGACGCCGATCCGTCAGCAGGAGGCCGACAAGGGCACCACCGTCAAGACGCTGTGGAAGCTCTTCGACGGCGCCCTGGTCGAGTCGGTGCTGATGCGCTACACCGACCGCGCCACGGTCTGCATCTCCTCCCAGGCCGGCTGCGGCATGGCCTGCCCGTTCTGCGCCACCGGCCAGGGCGGCCTCGAGCGCAACATGTCGACCGCCGAGATCGTCCACCAGGTCGTCGTCGCTGCCCGGCAGATGGCCAGCGGCGAGATCCCCGGCGGCCCCGGTCGTCTCTCCAACGTGGTCTTCATGGGCATGGGGGAGCCGATGGCCAACTACAAGGCGCTGATGGGCGCGGTCCGCCGCCTCACCTCGCCGGCGCCCGAGGGCCTGGGGCTCTCGGCGCGCCACGTGACCGTCTCCACCGTCGGCCTCGTGCCGCGGATCAAGCAGCTCACCGAGGAGGGCATCCCGGTCACCCTCGCCCTCTCGCTGCACGCCCCCGACGACGAGCTGCGCAACGAGCTCGTCCCGATCAACACCCGCTTCTCGGTCGCGGAGACCGTCGACGCCGCCTGGAACTACGCGCGCGTGACCAAGCGCCGCGTCTCCATCGAGTACGCGATGATGCGCGGCATCAACGACCAGGCCTGGCGCGCCGACCTGCTCGCCGACGTCCTCAACTCCTACGGCGACTGGGGCTGGGTCCACGTCAACCTGATCCCGTTGAACCCCACACCCGGATCGAAGTGGACCGCGAGCGACCCGGCCGACGAGCGTGAGTTCGTACGCCGCCTCGAGGCCAAGGGCATCTCCACCACCGTCCGCGACACCCGCGGCCGGGAGATCGACGGCGCCTGCGGCCAGCTCGCTGCCGCCGAGTAGACAACACTGAGTCGTCAGGACGCCGCCCGCTCGGTGGTGCGACGAACGTCCAGTCGGCGGTGATTCTCCGGCTCCGGGCGGCTCGAGCGGCCCCGTCCCACGACGGTGTGCAGACCGCAGAGTCGCGAACGGGCGTCATCCCAGCGGCAGAGGTCGGTTCTCGGCGACGGTCTTCATCACCAGAGTGGAAGTGAGCCGCTGGACGCCGGGCAGGGTCGCGAGGTGGTCGTCGTAGAGCTGCTGGAACGCGGGTAGGTCGCGGGTCATGACGCGGAGCAGGTAGTCGGGGTCTCCGAAGAGTCGTTGTGCCTCGAGGACGTTCGGGAGTTCGCGTACGGCGCTCTCGAAGGCGTCGAGGGTGAGGCGGTCCGCGGCGGTCATGGTGATGAATACGAGGGATTCGAAGGTGAGTCCCAGTGCCTGAGGGTCGAGGTAGGCGCGGTAGCCGGCAATCGCGCCGGAGCGTTCCAGGCCGCGTACCCGGCGATGGCAGGGGGAGAGGCTGAGCTGGACTCGTTCGGCGAGCTCGGTGACGGTGAGCCGGCCGTCTTGCTGAAGCTCAGCAAGAATCTTCCTATCTACGTCGTCCATGCGGTTGATTCTTCCATGACCAGACCTCGTTCGGGGGAAAGTTGGGAACACCTTGCGCGTCTTTGGACCTAGTCTTCCGGCTGTGGATATCGGACATGTGGCTGCGTTCTGGGTGGTTTCGATGCTTTTCGTGATCACGCCCGGACTGGACTGGGCCTATGTGATCGACGCTGGTTTACGACGCTCGAACGTGCCTGTTGCGGTGGCCGGGCTGCTCGGCGGTCACCTGCTTGCGACGGTGGCGGTAGCAGCCGGGATCGCCGCAGTTCTTGCCGGCGCCCCGTTGGTCCTGGCGGGAGTCACGGTTGCCGGCGCGGCCTACCTGATCTGGATGGGCGTGCGCGGTTGGCTCCATCCCGCCGAGCCACACGCGACCGCTGGGGCCGATGCCAGCGAGGCCGCATCATGGTTGGGCGTGTTGGCGAAAGGGTTCGGGGTCAGTGGTCTGAACCCGAAGGTGTTCCTGCTGTTCTTGGCGTTGCTGCCGCAGTTCACCGACCGAGACAGCTTCTGGCCGGTCGGGGTGCAGATCCTCTGTCTGGGCCTGGTCCACATCGCCAACTGTGGCGTCGTCTACCTGCTCATCGGTTCCGGTGCGCGGCTGGTGCTTCGCGCGCGGCCTTCCGCCGCACGTGCCGTCAGCCGGTTCTCGGCAGCGGCGATGGTGGCCATCGGTGCCGCCCTGCTGATCGAACAAGCGGTGATCTGAACCGCCTCCGGCGCCCGCCGCAATCCTCTTTAGGGGGTGCCCACATCAGACCGACTACGCCACATTGGGTGCCACAGCACGAAGCGCGGGCGCTGAATGGGCGACCGCCGGAGGAGTGATCAATGCAGGACCTGACAACCACGCCTGAGGCGAACTCCAGGACGGAATCCACGACCGCTGTGATCGATGCTTGGATGCAGCACCCGACCGGATACTGGCTGGGGCAGCCGTTCCTGGACTCGTTGCGCCGCTGGTCCAAGGGCACCATTCCCGAGGGCGACGTTCCGATCTCGTGGACCCTGGAGAAGATGGACGAGGCGGGAGTCGGCATAGGTGTCCTGAACGCATGGTACGGCCCGACCGGGCCGATGATCAGCAATGACGAGGTCGGGCGGATCGTGCGTGACCACCCCGATCGGTTCGTCATGGCGGCTTCGGTCGACCTGCGCCGGCCGATGGAGGCCATCGTGGAGCTTCGTCGCTGCGTCGAGGAATATGGCGCTCGGGCCCTGCGGATCCTTCCCTGGCTGTGGGACCTCCCGCCCGACGACCGACGCTACTACCCGCTTTACGCCGCATGCTGTGATCTCGACCTGACCTTCTGCACGCAGGTTGGGCACACCGGTCCGCTGTGCCCCTCCGAACCCGGCAGGCCGATTCCCTACCTCGACCACGTCGCATTGGAGTTCCCTGACCTGCGCATAGTCGGTGGCCACACCGGCGCACCATGGACCGCTGAGATGATCTCGCTGGCCACGAAATACCCCAATGTCTACATCGACACCTCGGCATACAAAGCCACCCGCTACCCCCGCGAACTCGTCGACTACCTACGCTCCCATGGCCGCCGCAAGGTGCTCTTCGGCTCCAACCACCCGGCTTGGCCCGCCCCGGACTGCATGTCTGGACTCGACGATCTGGAGTTGGACGAGCCGACCCGGGCGGCGTTCCTCCACGGTAATGCTGCCCACATCTTCAAGATCGGGACCCCGGAGGGACCGTCATGACCTGGACGATCGATCGACACGGCCACGTGGCCGTGGTGACCATGAACACCAACGTGGTGAACGCACAGAACCGGGCCTTCTTCGCCGACCTCCACGAGGCGTTCGACACCCTTGAGCAGGACCATCCGGATTCACCGGTGGTGCTGACCGGAACCGCTGGCAGATTTTCAGCGGGCCTGGACCTCGGCGAGCACTTCCCGCTCTTCGCCGGTGACCGCGACGCCGTGGCGGCATGGTTCAGCGACTACCGCGCCACCAACATGCGTCTGTTCACCTACCGGCGCCCCACTGTCGCTGCCATCAACGGACACGCGTTCGCAGGCGGGCTGATCACCGCAGCGGTGTGCGACCACCGGATCGCCGTCGATGACGACGTATCCCGGTTCGGCATCAACGAGGTCCCGATCGGGATTCCGATGCCGGCGGTCTACCTGCGGATGCTCCAGTACGCCTGGGGCGAGCCGACCGCCGCACGGTTGAGTCTGCACGGGGACAGGTTCACCTCCACCCAGGTCCACGCGATGGGCGTCGTGCACGACCTCGTCCCCGCCGACAACCTGCTCGAGCGCGCCGTTGCGATTGCCGACCTCACGCCGCAGGACTGCCTCGCCCAGTACGCCTACACCAAACGCGCTCTCCAGGCCCCTGCACTGCGCGACATCGCGGCGCTTTCAGATCCACAGGATCGCGATCTGCCCGACGAGATGACCAGCCCCGACGCACAGCACGCCCACCGCCGCTACTGGGAGCAGCTCAAGGGAATCGAGGCATCATGGTGAGTACGAACGAGTCGGTGCCGCACGAGCTGCCGACCTGGGTGCACTGGGAGCAGCGCCCGTTCCCCGACGCCAACCTCCTACTCCTTGACGGACGCGAACCGGCGCTGATGGACAGCGGCTTCGTCGGTCACGCCGACCGGACCGCGGCCTGGGTCGAACGGCACACCGGCCGCCTCCACCGCGTGGTCAACACCCACTGGCACTCCGACCATGTCGGCGGCAACTCCCTCCTGCAGCAACGCGGTGTGGGTATCGCCGCAAGCACACCCGATTCCGATGCCCTCAAACGCCGCGATCCTGGATGCTGCGCGGCGGAGTACCTCGACCAGCCGGTTCCGCCATATGACGTGGACGAGGCCCTTGGGGACGGCGACATCCTCACGCTGGGCAACGCCGACTGGGAGGTGATCACCACCCCGGGGCACACCCCCGGTCACCTGGCGTTCTGGCAACCCGACGAACGCCTCCTGGTCGTCGGGGATGCCCTGTCTGACTACGACGTCGGCTGGGTCAGCCTTGCCGCTGACGGCCCCGATGCGGGTAAGGCAGCGGTGGCCTCGCTCGTTCGGCTGGCCGACCTACGCCCGCGGGTGCTGCTGACGGCCCACGGGCCCCTCCCAGCCGACACTCCAGCCGCATTTGACCATGCCCTGCGCCGGGCCCAGCGCCTCGTCGATGACCCCGACGGTGCCGTCTGGTACGGCGCGCGGCGCATCTTCGCCTTCGCCCTGATGATCCGTAGCGGCATCACGACCGACGAGGTCGAGCCCTACCTACACCGGCAGCCATGGCTCGTGGACGCCGCCCGTCTACTGCACCGCACAACCGAGGACATCAGCCACGAACTCCTAGATTCGATGCTGCGCAGCGGAGCTGCGGTCGCAGTCGACGGGCGTATCCTCGCCGCAGCGCCCCATGAGCACGTGGACCAGCACACGCTCGACGTTCCATTCCCGCGTGCATGGCCACCTCCCGGAACCGCGGCCACGGGCTGACGCCAATGCCTCAGGAGTCGTCGATTCCCAACTCCCTACCGCCACGGTCGATAACCTCGTGCATCGGAGCGTGCACGTCAGTTCATGTTCTGCCCGTTGAACCCCGCACCCGGAACGAAGTGGACCGCGAGCGACCCGGCCGACGAGCGAGAGTTCGTACGCCGCCTCGAGGCCAAGGGCATCTCCACCACCGTCCGCGACACCCGCGGCCGCGAGATCGACGGCGCCTGCGGCCAGCTGGCCGCCGCCGACTAGCACGTACGCGGACCGGGCCCGGTTGTGCACCGGTCCGCGTACGTCCCCCTTGTCACGATGCGCGTCTCAGCACATCGCGATCCTGCGAGCCTAGGAACGCCGGCTGTCCGGCTTCTGTCGCCGACCGAGGTGCGGTGACAGATCTCTGAGGGTCATGCGGCGTTTCCGCTGATGACACCGCCTGGACTACCTGACGCCCGGCACGGAGTTCTGGCCACAGGAGGTTCACCGACGCGTCAACCAAGTCGGGGGTCGCGTTGCCGGACGGCGCTCACGATCAGAAACATGAGCATCAGCCTCGATCGGGTCCCGCTGGTCGCCGCCAACTCGGAGCCGCTCCGTGTCCTCATCGTCACGGAGTCGTTCCTGCCGCAGGTCAACGGCGTGACGAACTCCGTACGCCGCGTGCTGGAGCATCTCGCGGTCGACGGCCACACCGTCGAGGTCGTGGCACCCACCGGGCCCACCGAGTACGCCGGGTTCCCGGTGACCCGGACCAGGGGAGCGACGTTCTGGGTCTACAAGGACTTCCGCGTCGGCCTCGAGACGCGGCGCAAGCTGCGGGCGGTGATGCGCCGGTTCAGCCCCGACGTCATCCACGTGGCCTCACCCGCGCTGCTCGGTCGGCAGGCGGTGCTGGTCGCCAAGGAGCTCGGCATCCCGAGCGTGGCGATCTACCAGACCGACCTGGTCGGCTTCTGGGACAAGTACAAGGCGGTCGGCGGCCCGCAGGCCGCGGCGATGCTCACCCGTCAGGCGCACTCGGCGGCCGACCGCACCCTGGCGCCGAGCTCGTCGGCCCTGACCCAGCTCGAGGGTCTCGGCGTACAGCGCACCGGGCTGTGGCCGCGAGGTGTCGACGTCGAGCTTTTCCACCCGAGCCGCATCGACCACGACCTGCGCGCGCAGCTCGCGCCCGGTGGGGAGACCATCGTCGGGTACGTCGGCCGCCTCGCTCAGGAGAAGGAGCTCCACCTGCTGACCGCGCTGGCCCACAACCCGGCGTACAAGGTCGTGCTCGTCGGTGGCGGACCGCAGGAGCGCGAGCTGCGCCAGCTGCTCCCGAACGCGACCTTCCTGGGCGTGCTGCAGGGGGAGGAACTGGGGGCTGCGTACGCCTCCCTCGACGTGTTCGCGCACACCGGCTCCCACGAGACGTTCTGCCAGGCGGTCCAGGAGGCGCTCGCCTCCGGGGTCCCGGTCGTCGCGCCGCGATCGGGCGGGCCGCTGGACCTGGTCGCCGACGGCGTCACCGGGTTCTTCTACGAGCCGGGCAGCCGCGACGATCTCGGTTCCCACGTCGCGCTGCTCCACAACGACCCGCAGCTGCGGCTGCGGATGGGACGCGAGGCCCGCAAGAGCGTCGCGCACAAGTCCTGGGGCGCGGTGAACGCCGCCCTGGTCGACCACTACCGCGACGTCATCCGGGCGCGTCGGCCGCGATGACGTCGAGGACCTCCTCGGCCGTGTCGACGAGGTGGATGTGGCCCTCCATCGCGCGACCGCGGGCGAGAGCCTGCAGGAGCGGCCAGACCGGCAGCTCCTCGGTCCAGTAGCTGCGCCCGACCAGCACCATCGGCGCGACCGCGCTCGCGTCGGCGTAGTAGTTCTCGCAGGCGTCCTGGAAGATCTCCTGCACGGTGCCGCCGGCACCGGGCAGGAAGACGATCCCGCCGTCGCAGACCTCCAGCAGCACTGCCTCGCGGGTGGCGTTGCGGAAGTACTTCGCGATCGCTCCGGCGAACACGTTGGGCGGCTCGTGCCCGTAGTGCCAGGTCGGGATCCCCAGCGACCTCCCGGGCGTGCCCTCCACCCGGTCGCGTACGTCGAGGGCCACCTGTGCCCACGCACGGATCGAGGGCCGGAACGACGGCACCGCCGCCAGCGACTCGAGCGCATCCTCCAGCACCTTCTTCGACGCCCCGGCGAGGAAGGCGCCCAGGTTGGCCGCCTCCATCGCCCCCGGGCCACCGCCGGTGGCGATCACGTGACGGCTCGCCAGGTGTTGAGCGAGGCGGGCAGCGGACGCGTAGCCGTCCTCGCCGCGCTGCAGCGCGTGCCCGCCCATCACCCCGACGAGGCGCGTCCCCTCGTCGCGGCGCGCGCGGACCCATTCCTCCAGCGCAGTGTCGATCGCGTGGTCGTGGAGGGTGATCGCGAGCAAGTCGTCGGCATCGAGCGGCTGTTGCCGCCAGGCGTACGCCCTCGCGTCCAGGCTCCGGGCGTAGACCGGGTCGTCGTAGAGCTCCTCAGCGGTGTAGAGCTTCGATCGGTGGACGTCGACCGGCGTCTCCGGGATCACCGGCATCACCAACGCGCCCTCGTCCTCGGCGTAGTTGCCGTCCCCGGGCGCGAAGGCGCAGTCCAGGAACGTCGCCCCGGCAAGCTCGGTGTCCCGCAGGGTCTCGGACCGCGAGGTCAGATCCAGCGCGCGCAGCCGCCACCCCCGCAGACTCCCCGCCCCCGCCGCCACCCGTCCGTCCAGCTCCTCGACCGACTCGATGTCGACGCGGCGTCCCCGGTGATGCTTCATGGCCGTCACCCTAATGCCGAGCCGTCACCTACGTCGGCCGAGTGGGCACCGGGGGTGCCCACTCGGCCGACCGGAGTGACGCCTCGGCGGGTCAGAAGGCGTGGGCCATCAGGTCGGCGTAGACCTCCTGCTCGTCAACCTCCAGGCCGCGGGCCTGGAACCACTTCGCGACGTTGGTGATGTCACGGAGCAGGAAGTCGAAACCCAAGGGGTTGCCGACCAGGTCGATGATCTGGGGGAGGTCGATGATCACCAGCCGGTCATGCTGCGCCAGGATGTTGTAGGGCGAGAGGTCACCGTGGACCAGCCCCGCCTGGACCATCGTGGCCAGCGCCTCGACGAGCCCGTCCCACCACATCTCCAGGACGTGGTGCTCCGGGCGGGTCTGGGCGAGCCGCGGCGCCGTCTCCAGCTCCCCGTTGCCGCCGTCGACCGCGATCCACTCCATCAGGATCTCGGTGCCGTCGATCTGCACCGGATAGGGGACCGGGAGGCCGAGCTCCCAGCAGCGTACGAGCGCGTTCCACTCGGCGTTGGCCCACTCGGCCTTGGCGACCTCGCGGCCGAAGGTCGAGTTCTTCTTCAGCGCGCGCTCGTCACGGGAGCGCTTGACCGAACGGCCCTCGGTGTAGCTCGCGGCCCGGTGGAAGGTGCGGTGGTCGCTGTCGCGGTATCGCTTGGCGACCATCACCGCCTCCCGTTCCGGCTCCAGCGGGTCTGCGCGCACCAGCAGGAAGGCGTCGGCCTCCTTGCCGGTCTTGATGATGCCGAGGTCGGTGTCGATGGCGCCCTGAGAGGTCACCACCCAGTCCGGCCGCGGCTCCGGTCCACGTGAGAGCGGCTCCACGGAGAGCCAGGTGGACCAGCGTCGTCCGTCGTCCAGGTCCTCATAGACCTGGAAGTCGAAGACGAATTTCGAGTCGATCCCGCCCCAAGAATCGGGGACAGCGGGATCAGCGGAGATGTTCTCCTGAGTCACTTCGGGTGCTCCTGATACGAGAGTTCTTGTCTGTGGGCAGGCACAGGACGGACACAGTCATGGGTCTGCTCCTCTCGATCAGGGGCGCCTCGTGGACGAGAACGCCGGTCGCGGTCCATGGTGGAGGACCGCGACCGGCGTACGCAACAGGTTTATCTCAGGGGGAGACGAGCCAGATGTCGTCATCGCCGAGCATCAGGACCCGGCCGTCGTCGAGCCCGTAGGGGAGCGAGCCGTACGGAGCCGCGAGCTGCGCGGTCTCGTCGCCGGACGCGGCGTCGACGAAGGTGTGCCTGTAAGCGGGCATGTCCCGACCGACGGCGAGTTCCGTCAGCGGCTGCGGCCCGTTGGCGTAGCGATCGACGACCGGCCCGCTCACCAAGATGCCCGGGTAGATCTTCGTCGACTTCTCGAGGACGTCGTGGGAGGTCCGGTCCAGCTTCTCGGTCCACAGCCGCTCCCCGGTCGTGGGGGAGTACGCCGAGACCTGGTCGGTCAGGGTGAGCACCACCGCGTCCGGGGTCGGCGACAGCTGTATCCGGTCCGTCTCATCGGTCGGCCCGGTCCTGATCTTGAAGCTGTTGGCTTGTCGGCCGTCCAGGTCGGTGGTGACGATCTCGTAGCCGTCGTCGGTGGGATCGTTGAGGTAGATACGGTCGGCGAACACGTCGACCGCGGGATATCCGAGGTCCGAACAAGGGGTGCTGGTCGTCCATGCCCGGATGCCGGCCCGGGTGGCGGTGAAGGTGCAGGTGCCGTTCTGACGGGAGACGCCGACGAGGAGATCGCCGACCTGGGCCGCGGTGTGGTCGTCGAGGAGCTGGATCGGGCTGCCCAGAGGCTTCCCATCGCGCACCTGGCGGACGGTGTGCGTCGCTGGGTCGATGTCGGTCGCGATCGTCGGGACCCGGCGTACGGATCTCTCCTCGAACGTGCCGTAGCCGATGAATGCGGGCGTCGCGAGGTCGGGGGAGAGCCGCGGGGTTCGCGATGTCTCCCGTCCCGAGGCATCGAAGTGAACCGTGGAGCACCCCTTCTCCGTGCAGACCACGGCGTCGAGCTCGCCGTCGGCGCTGATGGCGATCGGCTGGTAGTTGTCGTCCACGGCCCGCTGCCACGCCTGATCGCCGTCGCGGTCGTACATCGCGATCTGCTCGATCCCGCCAGCCGCGACATGGCCGCCATCCCCGACATGGGCCCAGATCCCGTCCAGGGGCTCCTCGGCCACAACCTTGCCGGATCTCAGGTCGCGGATAGTGAGCCGGTCGTCGTCGTAGGTGTAGACCCGGTCCCGTACGACGACCGCCTCGTCGGAGCCGTGCTCAACCTCGGCGTGCCACGCGACGTCGCCGGCCACCAGTTCGTGGGCCCGCCAGTGGCCGAGACCGACGAGCAGCGCCCCGACTCCGGCCAGCGCTCCGACGGCTATGAGCGCCTTCTTCGTGCCCGGTGCGACTGCCATGGTTCCTCCGAAGTTCCGAGATCGACAGGCGCAGCCTAGTCGTCGCGATGGAGAAGCCTGACCCGCGTCAGTGGCCGCCCACGAGCGGAGAGACGGCCCGCGCGACCAGCGAGCCCTTGCCTGTGGCGGTCTCCTCCGCGTCGGCCACCGTCATCGCACGCAGCCCGGCGTTGACGCCGAGCCAGCGCAGCGGCTCTGGCTCCCAGCGCGGTGAGATGTGACCGACCCAGGGGAGGGTGGTGAGATCGGACTCGGTGCCGAGGACCAGGTCGCGCAGCGTACGGCCGGCCAGGTTGGTGGTCGCGACGCCGTCGCCGACGTAGCCGCCGGCATGCGCGAGCCCGCTGGCCGGGTCGTAGCCGACCGAGGCGTGCCAGTCGCGCGGGATGCCGAGCACGCCGCCCCACCGGTGGGTGACCTTGTGGCCGCGTACGGCCGGGAACATCTCGATGAGGGTCGCCTGCAGGCGGCGGTGGGTGCGCAGGTCGGAGGCGTCCGCGTGGGTGATCCTCGACCCGAAGGAGTACGGAGCGCCACGCCCGCCGAAGACCAGCCGGTCGTCCGCGGTGCGCTGCCCGTAGATCAGCAGGTGCCGGCCGTCGGAGAACGTCTCGCGCTCCTCCAGGCCGATGCTCGACCAGACCAGGTCGGAGAGGGGTTCGGTGGCGATGATGAGGGAACGCACCGGGATGACCTCGCGCTCGAGGCCGGCCAGCGTCGGGGTGTAGCCCTCGGTCGCGCGTACGACGACGTCGGCGGTGACCACGTCACGCTCGGTTCGCACCTGGTGCGGCTCGATCGCGGTGACCCGGGTCTGCTCGTAGATCGTGACACCGCGGGCCTCGACGGCGCGGGCCAGGCCCCGGACGAGCTTCGCGGGGTGGAGCGCAGCGCAGTCGGGGGTGTAGGTCGCACCGAGTGTGTTGGTCGCGGCGAGCCGCTTCTCGGCAGCGGCTCGGTCCAGCAGAGAGATCTCGGCGTCACCGAGCCCCCAGGAGCGGGCGTGCTCGACCTCGTCGCGGGCGCGCTCGAGCTGGGCGGCCGTACGGGCCACCACGACCGTGCCGCCCTTGGCGATGTCGGCCTCGATGCCTTCGGCCCCGGCGACCCGGATCACCTCGTCGACGCATCTCCGCATCGCCCGGTCCTGGGCGAGCGCGGCCTCCCGGCTCGAACCAGCAGCCACCTTGTCGAGCGAGGCGGGGAAGAGGGCCGAGCACCAGCCGCCGTTGCGGCCCGAGGCGCCGAAGCCGGCGACCTCGGCCTCGAGGATCGCGATCTTCAGGTCGGGCCTGGCCTCGGCCAGGTAGTAGGCCGTCCACAGCCCGGTGTAGCCGGCGCCCACGATCGCGACGTCGACCTCGATGTCGCCAATCAGCGCCGGCCGTGGCTCCCAGGCGTCACCCGCGGTCGCGTGCCACAGGCTGATCTCGGGGTAAGAGGTCACCTGACTCCCCAGGCGTACGTCTGCTTGTGCAGGTGGAGGTACATGAACGTCTCGGTGCTCACCACGCCCTCGATGGCGCGGATCTTGCTGGAGACGAGGTTGAGCAAGGCCTCGTCGCTCTCGGCGACGACCTCGACGAGCAGGTCGTAGGAGCCGGCGGTGATGACGATGTAGTCGACCTCGTCGAGCTTGCCGAGCTCGTCGGCGATCCCTTCGATCGGCCCGGAGGTGCGTACGCCGATCATGGCCTGCCGCGCGAAGCCGAGCTCGAGCGGGTCGGTGACCGCGACGACCTGCATGACGCCGCTGTCGACGAGGCGCTGCACGCGCTGTCGCACCGCGGCCTCGCTCAGGCCGACCTCCTTGCCGATCGCGGCATAGCTGCGCCGCCCGTCCTGCTGGAGCTGCTCGATGATCAGCTTGTTGACCTCGTCGAGGTGAGCGCCCCCGTTGCGCTTGCGAGTGGTCATGGCGCCCAGTCAACCTGTTCGCCGTGGCCAGATGCAACGAAATCCGTCGTGTGTAACGAACAATTTCCATGATTCCGTACGTTGTGTGTGGCTGAAGGCCTCTGAAGTTGTCATAGTGGGCGTCGTGAACCATGTCTCGCTGACCGATGCGAAGCCCGCCGTCTACTGGCTGGACGACCCCGCGAAGCCAGCGCCGCTGCCGCCTCTGCTCGGGGTGACATCGGCGGATCTGGTCGTCGTCGGGGGTGGCTATTCGGGTCTGTGGACGGCGCTGCTGGCCCGGGTGCGGTTTCCGTCGTGGTCGGTGGTGCTGCTGGAGGCCGGTCAGTGCGGGGACCAGGCATCGGGCCGCAACGGCGGCTTCGCCGAGGCGTCGCTGACCCATGGATTCTGGAACGGCCTGGAGCGATGGCCCGACGAGCTCGCGACGCTGGACCGGCTCGGTCAGCAGAACCTCGATGAGATGGCCGCGACCATCGAGGAGTACGGCATCGACTGCGACTGGCGGCTGACCGGCGCACTGAACGTCGCCACCCGCCCGCACGAGGTCGACGACCTCGCCGAGTGGTCGGCCGCGCTGACCGAGCACGGCATCAAGCACCGGCTGCTGGACGAGACCGCGGTGCGGGCCGAGCTTCGCTCGCCGACCTTTCTCGGTGGCCTGGAGGTGCTCGGCGACACGGCCACGGTCGAGCCGGCGCGGCTGGCCTGGGGGCTGCGTCAGGCCTGCCTGGACGCGGGGGTCGTGATCCACGAGGGCTCCGCGGTGAGCGGCCTCGCCCGCGACGGCGCGGGGATGATGGTCTCGACACTTACCGGGTCGGTGCGGGCCGGACGGGTCGCGCTGGCCACCAACGCCTTCCCGCCGCTGCTGCGGCGGCTGCGGATGATGACCGTGCCGGTCTACGACTACGTACTCATGACCGAGCCGCTCTCCGATGCGCAGCTGGACGCCATCGGCTGGGCGAACCGGCAGGGCGTCAGCGACTCCGCCAACCACTTCCACTACTACCGCCTGACCAGGGACAACCGGATCCTGTGGGGCGGCTACGACGCGATCTACCACTTCGGCTCGAAGATCTCACCGGAGCTGGAGACCGGCGCCACCCACGACAAGCTGGCCGGCCACTTCTTCGAGACCTTCCCGCAGCTCGAGGGGCTGCGCTTCACCCACCGCTGGGCCGGCGTCATCGACACCTGCACCCGCTTCTCGGCATTCTTCGGCAAGGCGTACGCCGGCCGCGTCGCCTACGCCCTCGGCTACACGGGTCTCGGCGTCGGAGCCACCCGCTTCGGTGCCCAGGTGATGCTCGACCTCCTCAGCGGCGAGCAGACGGAGCGTACGTCCCTGGAGATGGTGCGTTCCAAGCCGCTGCCGTTCCCGCCCGAGCCGGCTCGGTACGCCGGTATCCAGATGATGGTCCGCTCGCTCGGCAAGGCCGACGCCAACGGTGGCCGTCGCGACCTGTTCCTGCGGACGATGGATCGTCTGGGGCTGGGGTTCGACTCGTAAGGCTGGCTTCTTGGCGGGCGCTGTGGCTGGTCGTTCTTCTCATGTTGGGGCCGCCGACCCGTTACGGATGGTGTTCTCGCCGAATCCCGGAGTCAAGGACGGCCTGCGGCCGCCGGCTTCGCCGGTCGCCTGCGGCGATCCTTGACACCGGGCTCCGTCGAGAATTTTGGCTGGCTATCGGGTCGGCGGCGGGGTTTGGCGCGGATTCCTTGGGTTGGGTACGGGCCTGGGATCTTGGGCCAGTGATTCCTGGGGACGGATGGTCTCCGCGTGCTTTTACAAGACGATGACACCTTGTGAACGGTTCACAAGCAGGGTCAGCGGCACGGGGCGACGGCCGCGGGATGGCGGACGCTGCGGCCTCAGCTGGCTTCTGGCCATGCCCGTCTCAGGCGAGTCGTCTGGGCGGACGGACAGGGTCATCAGACGGTGATTGATGCGCCGCAGACTGGCAGCACCACCAACTGCAGCGCATCGGCAGGTTGGCCACCCGGCAGGAGTGGCACGACAAGACGGTGTGTCAGGGCGCAGATCAGCAATCGCGCCCTCGTGCGCTCGGACACGCATGTGGGCACGGCGGCGCAGGCCAGCCCGGCTGTCAGCCGGTCAGGGCGCGCCTGGTGAACCGGATCCGACCGTCCGGGAGCCGCTCATAGGTGTAGTCGGGATCGTGGATCCGGCGATGGTCGCTCGGGCACAACAGGACCATGTTCGCTAGATCGGTCTTCCCATCCTCGGACCACGGTTTCAGATGATGGGCTTCGGTCCAGGCCGCGGGGGCGTCGCAGTCTTCGGCCTGGCAGCACTTGTCTCTGAGCCGGAGTGCTCGGTGTTGGACCGGGTATGCCAGCCTGGCGGTTCGGCCGAGGTCGAGGATCTCGGAGTCGGTACCGAGCACGACGGGGACGAGGTCGGCGTTGCAGGCCATCCTCCGGGCCTCGGCGGCGGTGATCTGCTCGCCGTCGAACCCGAGGGCCGCGGTGCCGAGGTCGGCACGGAGCTGGTCGAGGCTCATGGTGATGAACACCGTGGTGCCGTGGCCACCGTGGCGGGGAAGCTGGTCGACGTCGTAGGTCTCGATGACGCGGGCGAACGCCTGGCCGAGGAGCTGGTCGTAGGGCACCTTGCGGCCCTTGTCCTCGGCCGAGAGCTTCCGGGGCTGGGCCAGGGAGTCCAGCAGGGTGCGGAGCCGCAGCCCGACCGCACGCGAGACTCGGGCGTGGATGTCGATGGTGCCGTCACCGTTGTCACGGGAGGAGTAGAAGGTGCGCCGTTGGGCGTGCTCCTCTTCCCGCTGCAAAGCTTTGGCTTCGGCGGCCTCGAATCGTTCGGGGTCGATCTCGGCCAGGATCCGTTTGCCGACGATCCGCAGTTCGTTGGCGGTCAGGCGACCGGCGTAATCCACGAGGAGCTTCTCGGCCAGGATCAGGTCCTCGGCGCTGGCGGCCGGGTCGGCCTCGATGGCGTCGAGTGCCTGGGTGATCACCCTCGCCTTGTCCTGGGACACTACACCCTCGGCCAGGCCAGCGGCCACGAGGTCGTACTTGGCCACGCCTGCGGCAAGTTTCATCTGGGAGCGGGCGACCGCCTTGTCGACCAACAGCTCGGTCCGCATCCACCCCGAGGCGTCCTTCGCACCCGTCTCCTCGGCGATGTCGCCGGCAGACGCGAGCACCCGCAGCTTCAGCGCGGCTTGTTGGGCCTGGAGCTTCTCCAACCGCTCCAACAGGTCCTTCTTCTGGCCCGTGCGCCAATAGGCGGGATCGGTGGCCAGCAGCTCGTGGAGAGCGGACTCGATGGCGTTCAAGGCAGCGTCGATCGCATCGCCGGGGTTGGTGCCCCAGTGGTCGATCTCGCGGCCGAGACTCATCGCCATTCCCCTCCTCAGAGGTGTGCTGTGATGGGTCTCATTCTACGCCGCAAAGCCTCAAGCGGCTGCCTATTTTCCCAGTTCAAACGCCGTTTTCGCGTTCAGCGAACGGCATCGCTTCTGTGGATGGTAAGTGGCCCGAAGGGCCACCCTTCCGCCCCATCAACATCACCTGTCCCAGGAGTGAATCTGCTGCGCCACACCCGGGCCGCCGCCCCGATAGCCAGCCAAATCTTTTCTCGATCTGGTCCGGAGTCCAGGACCGCCGAAGGCGGCCGGCGAAGCCGGCGCCCGAAGGGCGTCCTTGACGCCGGAGCAGATCGAGAAGACCCTCAAAGCAAGGGTCGGCGGCCCACCCCAACCCCGAAAAAACCTATGCCGCAGAGCCCTCCTGCGCCGCCGCAACCCGCTCACGGAGCTTGGCGTGGATCTCCTCCGGCGTGCGCTGCGTACGCTGGCGGTGGTTGCGCGCGATGATGACGCCTGTCGCGGTGACCCCGGCCAGTCCGGCGAGACCGACGATCTTCCACACGCTTGCACTGCCGAAACTCATAGGACCCCCTGCTAGATGTCTGACGACACCACTATCTCCCTTGCTGACGCCGTGGACCAGACCCGGACCGGTGATCTGTGGCTCTTCCGCGGGCGTTCGGTCGCCGACCGGGCGATCCGGATGCTGAGCAACGCCCCGGTCAATCATGTCGGGATGGCGGTGGTGCTCGACGACCTGCCGCCGCTGATGTGGCATGCCGAGCTCGGCAAGGGGCTGCTCGATCTCTATACCGGCACCCACCACCGTGGCGTACAGCTCCATGATCTGCGCGCCGCGGTCGAGCAGTGGGCCGGGCGCTACGAGCAGCAGGTGTGGCTGCGCCAGCTGACCGCCGACATCGATCGCCCGCGGGAGGACGCGCTGCTGCGGACGATCGCCCGGCTCGACGGCACGCCCTTCCCGTCGACCGCCGCACTGGCCGGACGCTGGGCGCGGGGGAGGGTGCGCTCGAAGGCCGGGCTCGAGCAGGTCTTCTGTGCCGAGGTCGTGGCTGCGACGTACCAGGAGATGGGCCTGCTCGACGACGAGCGCCCGACCAACTACTACGACCCGGGTCGCTTCTGGTCCGGCGACCACCTGACCCTTCAGGACGGCGCGGTCCTAGGGAGCGAGGTACGCGTCGTCGGCTGACCCGCGGCCCGCAAGGCGGAGGGCGAGTGAGACCTCGCCGCTCTCGACGAGCGTGCCGATGACGAGCGCACGGAGCCCTCGGAGAAGCGCGTCGGGGTCGACTAGGTCCGGGGCCGCGAGGGCGTGCAGCAGATAGCCGTGCACGAGGGCGAGCAGCGAGTCGGGGTCGGTCCGGGTCGCGCCGGCCACGGTGGCGGCACGGTCCGCGACGGCGCGGCCGGCGGTGAGTACCTCGGCAACCACCGGACGGAACTGTGGCTCGCGGGCGGCGTGGAGCAACCCCTCGAGGAAGGCGAGCGAGTCGGTCGGTGGTGACATCAGCGCCGCGGCGAAAGCCTCGGCCATCGCGTCGGTGCCCGACCCCGTCGAGGCGAGCTCGTCGGCGAGCGTACGCAGCCGGGCGACGTCCTCGGCCACGCCGGTGCGCAGCGCCTCGGCCGCCAGGTCGGTGATGGAGTCGAAGAAGTAGCCGACCGTGGCCAGCGGCAGCCCGGCGCGCTCGGTCACGGCCCGGTGGGTGACTCCGGCCATGCCCTTCTCGGCAGCCACCTCGATCGTGGCCCGGACGAGGGCGTCGCGCCGCTGCCGGGCGCTGTCGCCGTGCCGTCGCTTCATGAGCAGAGTGTTTCACGGGGCCAGCGCAAAGTCTGGAAGATCTTCTAGACTTTTTGGGGTCGATCCAGAAGGCTGTCGGCATGACCGCACCCGACCGCGTACACGCCTTCACCGACGACGCCCTCGGCGCCCACGATGCCGTCGAGCTCGCCCGCCTCATCCGCACCGGCGAGCTGAGCGCCGCAGAGGTCGAGGCGGCGGCGGTCGCCCGGCTGCGACGCGTCGTCCCGGAGCTGCACGCGATGGCGTACGAGGCCTACGACGCGCCCCGGAGAGCGGACACCGAGACTGGCCTGCTCCACGGCGTGCCGACCCTGCTCAAGGACAACACCGACCTGCGAGGGATGCCGACCAACCACGGTTCGGAGGCGTTCGACGCACGGGCGGCGTCCCGCGACGGGCGCTACACCACGCAGTTCCTCAGCTCAGGGATGACGGTGCTGGGCAAGAGCCGGATGCCGGAGTTCGGGCTGAACGCGACCACCGAGTTCCGAAGCGGACCACCGACGCCCAACCCCTGGAACTCGCGCCACTCCGTCGGGGCATCCTCCGGCGGGGCCGCGGCCCTGGTCGCAGCCGGAGCCGTGCCGATCGCGCACGCCAACGACGGTGGCGGGTCGATCCGGATCCCGGCCGCGGCCGCCGGACTCGTCGGACTCAAACCGAGCCGGGGAAGGCACCTCGACGGCGAGACCGCCCGCACCCTGCCGATCAACATGGTCAGCGAGGGGGTGGTGACGCGGACCGTACGCGACACCGCGACCTTCCATGCCGCGCTCGAGCGGCACTGGCGCAACCCGGCGCTGCCGCCCCTCGGACTGGTCGAGGGTCCCGCACGACGGCGGCTCCGGGTAGCGATGATCATCGAGTCGGTGACCGAAGCTGTCGTGGACACGCAGACGAAGGCGGCCGTGGAACGCACCGCGACCATGCTGGAGGAGCAGGGTCACACCGTCGAGCCGGTCCCGATCCCGGTCGACGCACGCTTCGGCGACGACTTCCTCAGCTATTGGGGTCTGCTCGCCTTCCTCGCCGGCAACCTGGGCCGCCTGACCATCGACCGTACGCTCGACACCGACCGCCTCGACGGCCTCACCGACGGCCTGCGTCGCGCCTTCGCCTCCGGCGGCTGGCGCCGCACGCCCACCGCACTGCTCCGCCTACGACGGGCGGCGGCGGCCTACGCGACCCTCTTCGACCAGCACGACGTGGTCCTGTGCCCGGTCGTCGCCGGCGTCACCCCGCCGCTGGGCCACCTCTCCCCGAACGTACCGTTCGAGGAGCTGGTCGACCGGCTCCGGCGACACGTCGCGTTCACGCCGCTGCAGAACATCACCGGAGCGCCGGCGATCTCGCTGCCGATGGCGCTCAGCGAGGAGGGGCTGCCGATCGGGGTGCAGCTCTCCGCGGCGTACGGGGACGAGCGGACCCTCCTCGAGCTCGCCTACGCCCTCGAGGAGCAGTCGCCGTGGCCCCGGATCCAGGACAACTGAGTCAGCGGTGAGCGTCCTCAGAGCATCGTCGAGGCCTTCTCCAGCACCCGGCGCAGGATCTGCTCCATCTCGTCGAACTCGGCCTGACCCACGGTCAGCGGCGGGGAGAGCTGGATGACCGGCTCGCCGCGGTCGTCGGCGCGGCAGTAGAGGCCTTCGGTCCACAGCGCCTTGGAGACGTACCCGTAGAGGATCCGCTCGCACTCCTCCTCGGTGAAGGTCTCCTTGGTCGCGCGGTCCTTGACCAGCTCGATGCCGTAGAAGTAGCCGGTGCCGCGCACGTCGCCGACGATCGGCAGGTCCTTCAGCTTCTCGAGGGTGGCCCGGAACGACCCCTCGTTGCGGCGTACGTTGCCGAGCAGATCCTCTGCCTCGAAGAGGTCGAGGTTGGCCATCGCCACCGCGGTGGAGACGGGGTGACCGCCGAAGGTGTAGCCGTGGTAGAAGGTCTCGTCCCCGGAGAGGAACGGCTCCATCAGCTGGTCGGAGATGATCGTGGCGCCCAGCGGCGCATATCCCGAGGTCAGCCCCTTGGCCGAGGTGATCATGTCGGGCACGTAGCCGAACCGCTCCGAGCCGAACATCGTGCCCAGCCGCCCGTAGGCGCAGATGACCTCGTCGGAGACGAGCAGGACGTCGTACGCGTCGCAGATCTCGCGCACCCGCTGGAAGTAGCCCGGGGGAGGCGGGAAGCAGCCGCCCGAGTTCTGCACCGGCTCCAGGAAGACCGCGGCGACGGTGTCGGGCCCCTCGGCGCGGATCACGACCTCGATCTGGTCGGCGCACCAGCGTCCGAACGCCTCCGGGTCGCTCCCGTCCATCAGGCCGCCGGTGATCTCCGAGGCGCGGTAGATGTTGGTGTTCGGCACCCGGAAGGTCGAGGGAACCAGGGGCTCGAACGGTGCCTTGATGTCGGCCAGGCCGGTGATCGACAGCGCCCCGTGGGTGGTGCCGTGGTAGGCGATGTTGCGCCCGATGACCTTGTGTTTGCCCGGCTTTCCCCGCAGCTTGAAGTAGTTCTTGGCGAGCTTCCACGCGGTCTCGACGGCCTCGGAGCCAGAGTTGGTGAAGAAGACCCGGTTCAGGTCGCCGGGGGCGAGTGCGGCCAGCCGCGCGGCCAGTTCGATCGCCGGCTCGTGCGCGTAGGACCACAGCGGATGGAAGGCCAGCTGCTTGGCCTGCTCCGCGCCTGCGTCGGCGAGCTCCGCACGCCCGTGACCGACCTGGGTGACGAAGAGCCCTGCGAGCCCGTCGAGGTAGCGGTTGCCCTCGATGTCGTAGATGTAGGCGCCCTCACCCCTGGCGATGATCGGCACGTCGGTCTTCGCATAGCTCGAATGCCGCGTGAAGTGCATCCAGAGATGGTCCTTGGCGTCGCGCTGCAGCTGCTCGTAGTTGCCGGTCATGACTCCATGGTCACCCAACGCATCTCGCTTCCGCAAGCGAATCAGTAGCAAACCATCAATTCCACTTCGGATTCGGTTGTGACATCCCTGTTACAGGAAGGAGTTAGTCTCTACCGCATGGCTGACCAGACCTTCAGGAACGTGATCGGCGGCGAGCTGCGCGAGGCCGCTGACGCCGCGACGTACGACGTCGTCGACCCCGCCACCGGTGAGGTCTACGCGCAGGCCGCGATGTCGGGGGAGGCCGACGTCGACCAGGCGTACGCCGCCGCAGCAGCGGCCTTCGGGGCCTGGGGCGAGACCACGCCCCAGGAGCGCAGCCTGGCTCTGCTCCGGATCGCCGACGCGATGGAGGCCCGGGCCGAGGAGCTGACCGCCGTCGAGGTCAAGGACACCGGCAAGCCGTTCCAGCTCACGCTGGAGGAGGAGCTGCCGCCGACGATCGACCACTTCCGGTTCTTCGCGGGCGCGGCCCGGACCCTGGAGGGGACGAGCGCAGGCGAATACCTGACAGACCACACCTCCTGGATCCGTCGCGAGCCGATCGGCGTGATCGGGCAGGTCACGCCATGGAACTACCCGCTCGCGATGATGTCGTGGAAGATCGCCCCGGCCCTGGCCGCCGGCAACACGGTCGTGCTCAAGCCCTCCGACACCACCCCGGCCAGCTCCGCGCTGCTGGCCGAGATCGCCCAGGAGTTCCTGCCGCCGGGCGTCCTCAACCTCGTCACCGGAGACCGCGACACCGGCCGCGCGCTGATCCGCCACAAGACGCCGCAGATGGTCGCCATCACCGGCTCGGTCCGCGCCGGCATGGAGGTCGCCGCCACGGCGGCACAGGACGTCAAGCGCGTCCACCTCGAGCTCGGTGGCAAGGCGCCGGTGATCGTCTTCGACGACGCCGACATCGACAAGGCGGTCGCCGGCATCGCCGCGGCGGGCTACTTCAACGCCGGCCAGGACTGCACCGCCGCGACCCGGGTGCTGGTGCAGGAGGGCATTCACGACGAGTTCGTCGCGGCTCTCGCCGAGGCGGCCCGCGACACCACCGTCGGTCTCCCCGCCGACAACACGGACGTCGGCGCGCTCAACAACCCCGGTCAGCTCGCCCGCGTCAAGGGCATGGTCGACCGCCTCCCGGACCACGCCACGATCGCCGCCGGAGGTGCGCCGGCACGGGTCGAGGGCGGTGAGAACGGCTACTTCTACCAGCCCACGGTCCTGGCCGGGCTCCGCCAGGACGACGAGCAGATCCAGCACGAGATCTTCGGCCCGGTGATCACGGTGCAGCGGTTCGCCGACGAGGCCGAGGCGCTCCGCTGTGCCAACGACGTCGACTACGGCCTCGGCTCCAGCGTGTGGACCAAGGACCACGCCACCGCGCTGCGGGTCAGCAAGCGCCTCGACTTCGGTGTCGTCTGGATCAACACCCACATCCCCTACATCTCCGAGATGCCCCACGGCGGCTTCAAGCACTCCGGCTACGGCAAGGACCTCTCCGTCTACGGGTTCGAGGACTACACCCGGATCAAGCACGTGATGTCCTACATCGGGGGCTGAGACATCAGCGGGGACAGCAATTGAACAGGTCGGTCGGCGACCCTCGATGTGCGAGCAGACCACGTCCGTGAAAGCATCGAGGGCCGTTTCGCGCACCTCCGCGACTCGGACCCAGCAATGGATAGCAGTCGACCCCCACACGAGGTGCACCCCACATGTCAGCCAAGCAATGGCGGACAGATGTCCAAGGTCTCCGGGCCATTGCCGTAGGCCTGGTCGTCGCTGCCCATGCGGGCATCCCGCACACCGAGGGCGGCTTCGTCGGCGTCGACGTCTTCTTCGTGCTCTCCGGCTTCCTGATCACCACCCTGCTGCTGCGCGAGGCGGATACGTCGGGAACGGTCAGCATCCCGCAGTTCTACGCGCGTCGTGCCCGTCGGATCCTGCCGGCAGCCACTCTCGTGATCCTGGTCGTCCTGGCGTACGCCGCCTGGCAGCTGCCCACCACCCGGCTCACCGATGCGGCCACCGACGGCACCTGGGCGGCGTTCTTCCTGGCCAACGTGCACTTCGCGGCCGAGGGCGTGCAGTACTTCCAGCCCAGCGAGCCCTCGCCGTTCCAGCACTACTGGTCGCTCTCGGTCGAGGAGCAGTTCTACCTGGTCTGGCCGGTGCTGGCCCTCCTGCTCATCCCCAGGCTCGGCCGCAAGGGCTTCACGGTCGTCGCCGCGGTGATCGCCGTCGTGAGCCTGGCGTGGTCGATCCACGCCACCGGCGAGAACCCGACCGCCGCCTACTTCTCCACCCCGGCCCGCGCCTACGAGCTCGCCGCCGGCGCGCTGCTGGCCTGCTGGGGCGGCCGGCTCAAGGGCGCCGCGAGCATCATCGCCGGCCTGGCGGGAGCCGCGGCGATCCTCGCCGCCACCGTCCTGTTCAGCGAGGCCACCCCGTTCCCCGGCTGGCAGGCACTGGTGCCCACCCTCGGCACGGTCGCGCTGCTGGCCTCGGGCGCGAACGCCCCGACCGCGAGGCTGCTCGCGATCCGCCCGCTGCGGTACGTCGGCGACATCTCCTACTCCCTCTATCTGTGGCACTGGCCGCTGATCGTGCTGGCCCCCGAGTTCCTGCACCTGGGCAACGCCGCGCTCGAGATGACGGTCGCGGTCGCCGCCGCGCTGCTCCTCTCCGCCCTGAGCCACCGCTTCGTCGAGCTTCCGTTCCAGCACAAGCAGGTGCCGGTGTTCTCGCACGGGTTGCGCGCGCTGGCTCTGTGGCCCGTCGCGCTGGTGCTGGCGGTCGGCAGTGGTTGGCTGGCAACCGGCTATGCCGCCTACGCCGAGAAGGAGCGGGCCGCCCAGGCCCAGGCCTGGTTCGCGGCCCACGAGGTCCCCGACACCGCCGCCGAGACCGGCGGCCCGCCGCAGGTTCAGCGAGAGCTGCGTGCCGCGCTCGAGATCGCCGACCGTGGTGGCCCGATCCCGCCGGGCGTGCTCGGTGAGGACATCACGGACGATCGGTGGCAGAAGGCCCACGGCGACTGCTACGCCAACTACGGCGACACCCGCGGCGCCGACTGCACCCTCGGCGACACGGATGCGAAGAAGACCGTCGCCGTCGTCGGCGACTCCCACGCCGGCATGTGGCTGACCGCCTTCGACGACCTCGGCAAGGAGAACGGCTTCCGGGTGGTGCCGGTCGTGAAGGTCGGCTGCGCTCCCTACCCGGTCCAGCACCGCGGCAAAAAGATGACCCAGGCCGAGTGCGACGACTTCCGCGACTGGTCCGCGGACCACCTCGAGCGCCTCGACCCCGACACGATCGTCTCGACGGCTCGCGGACAGCTCTTCATGCCGAAGACGTACGACGGGATGGACCGTGACGAGCAGTGGTCCCAGGCGGTGCGCAGCACGGTGAAGGCCTATCGGGAGATCTCCCGCAAGGTCGTCGTCCTCGGCGACGTACCCGCCGTCGACCACGACCCCGCCGACTGCATCAGCGCCCCCGAGGCCGACCAGCGCTCGTGCCTCAGCGACCCGGACTCGCGCGAGACCAGCAGCAACGAGCTCACCGAGTCGGCGCTGGAAGGCACCGAGGCGGCGTACGTCGACACCCAGCGTTTCGTGTGTGCCGAAGACCGCTGCCCGCTCGTCGTGGGGGAGAAGGTCACCTACTACGACTCCTCGCACCTGACCGAGTCCTGGGTCCGCCATGTCACGCCGCGGCTCGGTGTCATCCTGGCTCCGCTGATTTAACTGGGACTTTCATTTCGGGATTTGCCTTTACGTGCCTCTTTGTGGCTTAATTGTGACCAGACGTTGCAAAACGTTTCATGCACAGCCCTGGACCCGTGGGGGAGTCCGGGGCTGCTGCTATTTGGTGCCTTCTCAGCCTGTGCTGGGAGGATGGGCGGGTGAACGATCAGCGGCCACGCGACGTGGTGATCCTCGGCTCGACCGGGTCCATCGGCACCCAGGCCCTCGACCTGGTGCGGGCCAACCCGGACCGGTTCCGGGTGGTGGCGTTGACCGCGGGCGGGTCCAACAAGGAGCTGTTCGAGGCGCAGGTGGCCGAGTTCGCGCCCATGTTCTCCGGGCTGGGGGAGGAGGCCTCGGTCGAGGCCGCCGCTCAGCCCGCTGACGTGGTGCTCAACGGGATCACCGGCGCCGTCGGTCTCCGCCCGACGCTGGCCGCGCTCGAGGCGGGCAACACGCTCGCCCTGGCCAACAAGGAGTCGCTGATCATCGGGGGCCCGCTGGTCAAGCGGGTCGCGGGCGAGGGGCAGATCGTCCCGGTCGACTCCGAGCACTCCGCGATCGCGCAGTCGCTGCGCGCCGGCCGTGCCGAGGAGGTGCGCAAGCTCGTGCTGACCGCCTCCGGTGGCCCGTTCCGCGGCCGCTCCCGCGACGAGCTCGCCCAGGTCACCCCGGCGCAGGCACTCAAGCACCCCAACTTCGCGATGGGGCGGGTGATCACCACCAACTCGGCCACCCTGGTCAACAAGGGACTCGAGGTCATCGAGGCACACCTGCTCTTCGACGTACCGTTCGACCGGATCGAGGTCGTCGTCCACCCGCAGCAGTACATCCACTCGATGGTCGAGTTCACCGACGGCGCGGTGGTGGCCCAGCTCGGGCTGCCGACGATGCTGGTGCCGATCTCGATGGGGATGGCGTGGCCCGAGCGGGTGCCCGACGCCGAGACCCCGATCGACTGGACCAAGGCCGCCGACTGGCGCTTCGAGCCGCTCGACGACGTCGCCTTCCCCGCGGTCGCGCTCGCCCGCGAGGCCGGCACCCGTGCCGGCACTCACCCGGCCGTCTACAACGCGGCCAACGAGGTCTGCGTGGACGCCTTCCACGAGGGCCGGATCCCGTTCCCCGGCATCGTGGACACGATTGCTGAGGTGATGGCAGCCCACAGCGGCGTACGCTCTGAAAGCAGCCTCACCATCGAGGATGTGCTCGCCGCCGACGCCTGGGCGCGCGAGGAAGCCACTCGGATCCTGGAGACCCGCCCGTGAGTGTTCTGCTCTACACGCTGGCCGTGATCGGCTTCGTTCTCGCGATCCTGGTCTCGATCGGGCTCCACGAGCTCGGTCACATGATCCCGGCGAAGGCGTTCGGCGGGAAGGTGACCCAGTACTTCATCGGCTTCGGGCCGACGGTGTGGTCCAAGCAGATCGGCGAGACCGAGTACGGCCTCAAGGCGATCCCGCTCGGTGGCTACGTGAAGATCCTCGGGATGCTGCCGCCCGGTGCCGACCAGCTGGGTGAGCGCACCGAGGACGGTGCGCTCAAGGTACGCAAGTCCAACACCGGCATGTTCACCCAGCTGATCAGTGACGCCCGCTCGGCCGAGTGGGAGCTGATCCGTCCCGAGGACGAGCCGCGGCTGTTCTACAAGATGTCGTGGTGGAAGAAGGTCATCGTGATGGCCGGCGGGCCGACGGTGAACATCGCGATCGCGTTCTTCGTGCTGTGGGGCGTCTTCGGGACCTACGGCGTCCACGAGAACGTCGTCGACGAGGGGCATCCGGTCGTCTCGAGCCTGCAGGAGTGCCTGCTGACCTGGGAGGACCAGGGCCGCGAGTGCCGCGCGAGCGACAAGCCGACCCCGGCCGCCGACGCCGGCCTCAAGCCCGGTGACGAGCTGATCTCGTTCAACGGCACCGAGCTGACCTCCTGGGCGGTCGCCCAGGAGCTGATCCGCGACAACATGGACGGCGACGCCACCATCGTGATCGAGCGCGACGGCGAGCAGATGACGCTGCGCACCCAGACCGTCGTGCAGGAGCGGGTCAAGGACCTCGACGACACCAGTGCTGACCCGGAGACCGCGAAGGTCGGCTTCTTCGGGATGTCTCCCGAGTCGCACGTGGTGACCACCAAGGAGGGGCCGGTCTACGCGCTCCAGGAGATGGGTGCGATGGCCGAGAACGCCGTCCACTCGCTGCTGAGGTTGCCGGTCAAGGTCTGGCACGTCGCGCTCGCGATCGTCGGTGTCGAGGAGCGTTCGGCCGACAGTCCGGTCAGCATCGTCGGCGGCGGCCGCATCGCCGGCGAGATCGCCGCCCACGAGGGCCTCGACGTCGGCGAGAAGGTCGCCAGCTTCGCGTTCCTGGTCGGTGGCTTCAACCTGTTCATCGGCATCTTCAACTTCGTCCCGCTCCTGCCCCTCGACGGCGGTCACATCGCGACCGCGCTGTGGGAGGGCATCCGCCGCGCCTTCGCCAAGGTCTTCCGGCGGCCCGACCCGGGACATGCCGACCCGGCGAAGCTGTTGCCGGTGGCGTACGTCGTGGCCTCGGCGCTGCTCGTGATGGGTGTTGTCCTGATCGTCGCCGACCTCGTCGTCCCGCTTCATCTGCAAGCCTGACCCGCCCGTAAGATTGGTAGACATGACGTCGATCCCCACGCCGACAGACATCGGTATGCCGGAGGCTCCCGCCCCGGTGCTCGCCCCCCGCCGCAAGACCCGCCAGATCAAGGTCGGCTCGGTGGGCGTTGGCAGCGAGAGCCCCATCTCCGTGCAGTCGATGACGACGACGCTCACCTCCGACATCAACTCCACGCTGCAGCAGATCGCCGAGCTCACCGCGTCGGGCTGCGACATCGTCCGGGTGGCCTGCCCGAGCCAGGACGACGCCGACGCGCTGCCCGCGATCGCGCAGAAGTCGCAGATCCCGGTGATCGCCGACATCCACTTCCAGCCGAAGTACGTCTTCGCCGCCATCGAGGCCGGCTGCGCGGCGGTCCGGGTCAACCCCGGCAACATCCGCAAGTTCGACGACCAGGTCAAGGAGATCGCCGCCGCGGCCAAGGATCACGGCACCTCGATCCGGATCGGCGTCAACGCGGGCTCGCTCGACAAGCGCCTGCTGGAGAAGTACGGCAAGGCCACCCCCGAGGCGCTGGTCGAGTCGGCGATCTGGGAGGCCTCGCTCTTCGAGGAGCACGGCTTCAACGACTTCAAGATCTCGGTCAAGCACAACGACCCGGTCGTGATGGTGCGCGCCTACGAGCTGCTCGCCGAGGCCGGTGACTGGCCCCTCCACCTCGGCGTCACCGAGGCCGGCCCGGCCTTCCAGGGCACGATCAAGTCGGCGGTCGCCTTCGGCCACCTGCTCAGCCAGGGCATCGGCGACACCATCCGCGTCTCGCTCTCCGCGCCGCCGGTCGAGGAGGTCAAGGTCGGCATCCAGATCCTGGAGTCGCTCAACCTCAAGCCGCGCCGCCTCGAGATCGTCTCCTGCCCCTCCTGCGGTCGCGCCCAGGTCGACGTCTACACGCTCGCCGAGCAGGTCACCGCCGGCCTCGACGGCCTCGAGGTCCCGCTGCGCGTCGCGGTCATGGGCTGCGTCGTCAACGGCCCCGGCGAGGCCCGCGAGGCCGACCTCGGCGTCGCCTCCGGCAACGGCAAGGGCCAGATCTTCGTCAAGGGCGAGGTCATCAAGACCGTCCCCGAGGCCGCCATCGTCGAGACCCTGATCGAGGAGGCGATGAAGATCGCCGAGGGCATGGAGCCCGTCGAGGGCGCCGGCGCGCAGGTGTCGGTCAGCGGCTGATGTGTGGATGTTCACCGAGGTAACTCGGTGGACGGTCGCTTCCTTCGTGGAGTTCCACGAGGGCAGTGCGCACTCGCTGAGTTACCTCGGTGAACATATCGCACCGTCAGTCCGGCCACGTACGCAGGAAGCCCGGTCCGTCACACGGACCGGGCTTCCGTCTTCTGCTCCGAGACGTCCCCCTGCGTACGTCTCGAAGGTCTTGTGGTTTCACCAGTGCATCAGCCTGGAGACCAGGCCGAGGAACCCGAGGTGGAGTAGTGCTCCGAGGGGGTCGGTGGTGATCAGGTGGCCCCAGGCGAGGGCGGCCTGACCCATCTGGTTGCCGAGGGCCGTGGCGAAGCCGTCGAGTCCGCCGTGGGTCCACAGGTGGACGACGACGAACCGGAGGCCAGGGATGACCAGGAACAGGACGAGCGCGGCCTTGACCGGGAGGATCCAGGACAGCGAGCCGCTGCCGGTGGACCTCAGGTTGCCGGTGCGCACCCAGCGGGTGCCGCTGCTGCCGTTGAAGCGGACCTTGGTGCGGCCTGCGGCGGTGGCGACGACGACACCGCGCTTTCCGGAATGGATGCCGCCGCGGGCCCGGACGGTATCGCCGGGGCGCTGGAAGAAGCTGTTCATGACAGCACTCCTTCCGTGAGGACGACGGACACGGACGAGGTGCCGGCGGCTGCCTGGCACGTGGGCGGCTCGGCGCTGAGCAGCTGGTTGAAGCCGAACACGACAAGAAGCGTGACGGCGAAGGTGGCGATGCTGAACTTGTGGTTCCTCATGGTCATCATCTCCTTCAGCGGTGGGGCCCGGGAGAGGGGCCGGCGCTGTCCCTCTTGGGGACATCTCCACGGTGACGGAGCCCACAGATGTCCCACCAGAGGGCGGGTGGGAGTGGGGACGAAGTAAAGACAGTCCCAGGTGAGTTGGGACGTTTCTGGGACAGAATTGGGACGCCTGCGAGATACTCTCAAGCGCTTCCGCGACGACTCGGTGAGGGGATATGACCGACGAATCTCTCTCGCCAGAGGAGTTCAACGGCGAATTGCGCGCCTGGGTCCGCCAGGTGACCGGAAAAGCTGACGGTGGCGCCGGTGTGGCCATGGCCCGGAGCACCTTCTACCGGCGTACGTCCGGCTCGAAGCTGATGCCGCTCGACGAGCTCATCCGCGTGGTCGGCGGCGCGGTGCCCCGCACCCTGGACCCGGCCCATCGAGGCGAGTGGATCCGGAAGAACACCGGCATCTGGCAGGCGAAGTGGTGGAAGGCGTACGCCTGGCGTGGCGAGGACACCGCGGTGCCCGTGCCCGTGCTGGACCCTGCCACGACGGCGGCACCGGTGCCCGCCACCGGCTCCCGCCTGACCTTCCCGCGGGCTCGGGTGGCGGCGCTGGGCGGACTGACGACCGAGCAGCCCACGATCCCGCTCATCGAGGCGCTCGGCCGGTGGCTGGAGAACTCTGAGTCCAACCTCTTCTTCCTCACCGGTCCCTCGGGCTCGGGAAAGACGGTCGAGACCAGGGAGTGGACGGCCTCGAGGGAGCAGGTGCGCTACGTCAGCCTGCGCGACGGCGCGGTCGACTACATCGCCCTGGTCGACGAGGACCGCTCGCCGATCGTGATCGACGACTTCGACCTGATCTCCTCCAGCGCCGAGGAGCACGGCGTCACCCGGCCCGACCTGAGCGAGCTGCGCTCGGCCTTCGGGCGTGGCGGACGGTTCGTGGTGATCAGCAAGCGCAACCTGCAGACCGAGCGCGACGAGCTCGCCGAGCAGCTGCGCAGTCCGGCCCGGCTGGAGGACCTCGGGGTCGAGTCGGCGATGGTCGTACGGGTCGAGCCGATCTCCCCGGTCGAGGTGCGCGCTCTCGGCAAGGAGCGCGGCGGTGACGACCGGCTGCGCAACCTGGCCGCGGAGATGGAGCGTGGCGGTGGGTTCTTCCCCGCGACCCCGATGGTCCTCAAGCAGCTCTACGCCTCCCTCGAGGAGGGCGCCCCGGCTCCCCGGACCCAGTGGGACGGCTACACCGTCCATCTCAAGCACGTCTGCGGGCAGCCCTGGGACCGGAAGAGCTCACGCATCCCCAGCCGGGTGCGGTTCCAGACCTACCGCGACATCGCCTGGGACCTGTTCACCGGGATGGACGAGCCGACCTCGCAGGAGCAGGACCTGATCCCGGTCCCGCGCGTCTCGGAGTGGCTCTTCGCCAACCTGCAGCGCGACCTCGACATCACCCGGCAGCGTGACTTCCTGACGTACGAATGGATCGCGGATCTGCTCGACCACTCCGAGGTCTTCGGCGTGACCGGCCGGACCAAGGACTCGGCGGAGTCGGCGGAGTTCGCCCACGAGACCTTCTACCAGTACTTCGTCGCCGAGAGCATCCGTGACCGGCTGCGCGACGGGCACGGGATGGCGCTCGACGGCGCCCGCTTCGCCGACATGCACATGGGACCGTTGGTGATGACGTTCCTCAAGGCCGGGTTCCAGCCCGGTGACCTCGACGCGGTGGCCCGGCTGAGCGTACGCGAGAGCCTGTCCTGGATGGACCGGCTGATCTGCCTCTACCTGACCGAGGAGCGCGTGGACTACGGCGGTCTCCTCGACCAGGCGCCGGAGCGCTACTGGGACGAGCTGGAGTTCGTGCTGGAGGCGTTCCGGTCGCTGTTCCTGCGGAAGGCGGCGATGTTCCAGCTGATCCTGCGCGGCCGGGTGCCGGTCGACGGCTACCTGGAGATCCTGGACCGCGAGGAGGACCCGGGCGCGGTCGCCCGCGAGCGCGACGTGCTCGGCTGGGGCACCGACATCACCGACGCCCTGGTCCATCGCCTGCATCATCCGGTCCTCACCCCGGCGATTCCGATTACCGCGTACCGGCTCGGGCAAATGGGTGATATCACTTGCCTGAGCCATCTCGAGGGTCTCACTGATCTGCCGCCCGCCCATCAGGACGTGGTGAGGTCGGCGATCCACCGGATCAAGGAGCGCCATGAGCATCAGCACCCAGACTGAGCGATCGCCGACGCTCGTCCTCGGCGCGACCGGCGACCTCGGCAGCGCGGTCGCGCGCCGGCTGACCGCGGAGGGCACGCCGGTGATCCTGCACGCCTACAGCCGCACCACCGAGCTGGCCTACCTTGCCGACGAGACCGGTGCGGTCGCGCGGGTGGAGGGCGATCTGACCACCGACGACGGTGTGGATGCCCTGGCCGAGACGCTCGCCGGGTTCGAGAAGCTGTCGGGGCTCATCAACTGCTCGGGCATCAACCCCACTCCCGACACGGTCGCCGAGATCGACCGGTCCGAGTGGCAGCTCACCCTCGATCTCAACCTGACCTCGGTGTGGCGCACGGCCGCGCTCGCGCTGCCGAAGCTGCGAGCGGCCAGGTCCGGAGGGGTGGTTCTGGTCAGCTCCGTCTTCGGGATCCGTACGCCGTCACGACGGGCTGCCTACGGCGTGTCCAAGCATGCGCTGACCGGGCTCGCCCAGGCGATCGCGCAGGAGGAGGAGGGCATCGTCCGGGCCAACGTCGTCGCCCCCGGCCCGATGTGGAGCGAGTCCTCGCGACAGGTCTTCGTCAAGCACGCCCGCAAGGAGGGCGTGACCGTCGACCAGTACATCTCCTACCGGGCCGCGCGCATCCCCGGACACCGGTTCGTGACCGCCGACGCGGTCGCGAAGGTCTGCGTGTTCCTCGCCTCCGACGTCGCCGGTGCGATCAACGGCCAGTGCATCGTCGCTGACGGCGGCGAATACTGACGCGCGACCCGAAATAATCAATTAACGCGAGTTGCCGATGATGCGCGCTCGCTCTGCTTAGGCTTCGCCTAGCGCCTCCACACGTCTTCATTTTCCCTTCTCAGACTGGCGACAACAGTGACCAATTTCTGGCTTGCCATCGATCACGCGGACGACGCGCTGTTCCGCACCCCGGACTCGACCGACATCAGGTCCGGGATCCTCGATCTGGTGGCCACCACCCCTGGCTGGGGCATCGTCGTGCGTCCCACGCAGGGGCACGGCGACGTACGCCGCGAGCTCGCCTGCGCCGGGCTCCCGGACATCGACACCGTCGACGAGCTCGTCGTCCCGCAGCGGACGACCGACGCGGTGAAGATCGGGTTCGACGACCACCAGGTCGGCTGTGCCTCGATGGTGCTGGCCCTTCTGGAGCGCCTCCCCGGCTATGACCGGGTCTTCCTCGAGCCGTACTGCGCGACACCGGACTGCCTCGAGGATCTGGCCGCGCTCGCCGCGCGGTCGCGGTGCGGCGGCATCGTGCTCAAGCTCAAGGTCAACGACGAGGGCCTCGCGACCATCGCACGCGCCGAGATCGGCGGCGCTCCCTGGGTCGCGCGCTCCGACGGGATGGGCTGGGACGACTTCAGCCAGCGGCTCCCGCGGGTCCGGGCACTCGGCGCCCGCGGCGTGATGGTGGGCCGGGCGGTCTGGGGAGACACCGGCGAGGCCGGCCAGGACGTACGCCTGAAGACCATCCGCGAGCGAATGCACACGATCGAACGCACCTTTGCGATTTGACCAGCGCGTGATCCGGTCCGCGAGCCGCAGGGCGACGTACGACCGGATTGGCCCTAGGCTCGGTGACATGCTGACGACGCGCCAGGGGATCCGCCCGCTGCATGCGGGGGATCTCAGCGCGTTCCTCGACCTGACCGCGCAGGATCCGGTGGTCAACGTGTTCGCGGAGTACCGGGCGCGCACCACCAACCTCGAGCCGCGCTGGCTCGGCGGAGAGATCTGGGGCCGCTGGGACGGCGGCGACCTGGTCGCTGCCTGTCACGTCGGCGCCAACCTGGTCCCCATCCAGGCCACCGAGGAGGATGCGTACGCCTTCGGTGAGCGGGCCCGCAGCCGCATCCGCACCGTCTCCACGATCGTCGGGCGCCAGCCCGCGGTGCGGGCGCTGTGGGGATCGATCGGCGAGTCCTGGGGCACACCGCGCGACCAGCGCTGGGAGCAGCCCCATCTCGAGCAGCAGCTGCAGAGCATGGTCGATCCGGACCCGTTCGTGCGCCGCACCGTCCGCGCCGACATGGACGCCCTCTATCCGGCGTGTGTGGCGATGTACACCGAAGAGGTCGGGATCTCACCGGAGACCGGCGGCGGCCGCGACCTCTACCGGGCCCGGGTGCTCCAGCTGATCTCGCGCGGATGGTCCTTCGCCCGGATCGAGGACGGCGAGGTCGTCTTCAAGGCCGAGGTCGCCTGCGCGACCCCCGAGGCCGCCCAGATCCAGGGGGTCTGGGTGCCCGAGCACCGCCGCGGCGAGGGCCTCGCTGCCCGCGGGATGGCCGCGGTCTGCGACATCGTCCGCAGCGAGATCGCCCCACGCGTCTCCCTCTACGTCAACGAGTGGAACGCCCCCGCGCGTCGTGCCTACGAGCGGGCCGGCTTCCTCGAGACGGCCCGCTTCTCCACCATCATGTTCTGACGGCTCAGGAGTACGCCCGCCAGGCCCGTTCGCAGTCGGCGACCTCGCAGAGCACCAGCCAGCCGCCACTGCTGTTACCCGGGTAGGACCGCATCAGGACCCGGGTGTTGGTCTCCCAGGCGTACATCCACAGCCCGTTGGGGTTGCGGTAGGTGGTCAACAGAGTGCCGTGGAGACTCCGCCGACGGACGACGTCGGCGTGGTTCTGGTGCTCGATCGCGTTGGTCGCGAACCGGGCGCCGTCGGGCGAGAACGACGCGACCGCCTCCAAGCATCCACGCCAGAGCGTCGTCGCGGGTGCGGTGACGGTCGAGACCACCGAGCAGGCGTCAAGGTTCGACGGGTCCTTCGTGTACGTCGCCAGCCGGTTGGTGGCGAAGCTGCCTGCGTACGCCGCCCGGGAGGCGATCGTCTTGATCGTGCCTGTCTTCCAGTCCCAGGTCATCGTGCGCGGGGTGCTGTAGCCACCCACGAGCACGCGGGTGCCGCTCACATCGATCGGATCGGGCCTGGTGGACGCCTTGAAGGTGTGACGGGCCACGACCGCGCCGGTGGTGGCGCTGCGTACCTGGGCCTGGATGGCGCCGCTGGTCTGAGTGGCCGTCTTGAGCAGGTAGCGGCCGTCGGCCGAGAGCCTGGCCTTGTCGGCGTAGTACATGTCGGTGAGCGTCTTCTGCGGAACATCGAGCTGCACCCGGATGACCTTGTCGATGTTGCGGTTGGTGGCTCGCAGCACGAAGCCGCTGCCGGAGCGGCCCAGGAGGGTGAACTGGTCGTTCTCGTCGCCGACCAGGTCGACAGGCGTCTTCATGCCGTTCGTTGGGTCGACCACCGAGACCGACGCCTCCGTGGGCCGGTGCAGGTAGGGAACCGTCGGGCTCTCGCCGACGGGCAGGGGCAGGGGACGTACGTCGACGGTCGGAGCCGCCGCAGAAGCCGGTGACACGAGCGTCACCGGGAGCATGAGAGCAGCAAGGATGGCCGTGGCCAGTGCCGGGATTCGGATACCTCTCATGAAAGTAAAGATGCGTGGGGTGCCGACGGGGTTGCAACGCCAATTCCAACCGGTTCGCGGCAGCGGTCCTGCGAGCCGTACGCTTGCCCGCATGCCCGGAACCACAGCCCGTATGTCACAGCTCTTCGTGCGGACCCTGCGTGAGGATCCCGCCGACGCCGAGGTCGCGAGCCACAAGCTGCTCGTCCGCGCCGGCTACATCCGCCGCGCCGCTCCGGGTATCTACTCCTGGCTGCCGTTGGGCCTGCGCGTGCTCGGCAAGGTCGAGGGGATCATCCGCGAGGAGATGGCCGCGATCGGCGCCCAGGAGGTGCACTTCCCGGCGCTGCTGCCCCGCGAGCCCTACGAGGCGACCGGCCGCTGGACGGAGTACGGCGACGGCATCTTCCGGCTCAAGGACCGCAAGGAGGCCGACTACCTGCTCGGGCCCACGCACGAGGAGATGTTCACGCTCCTGGTCAAGGACCTCTACGGCTCCTACAAGGACCTGCCGCTGGCGATCTACCAGATCCAGACGAAGTACCGCGACGAGGCGCGTCCCCGCGCGGGGCTGCTGCGTGGCCGCGAGTTCATCATGAAGGACTCCTACTCCTTCGACTACACCGACGAGGGGCTGTCGGCGGCCTACGACGCCCACCGCGCGGCGTACGTCAAGGTCTTCGACCGCCTCGGGTTCGAGTACGTCATCGTCAAGGCCACCTCCGGCGCGATGGGCGGCTCGGCCTCCGAGGAGTTCCTGGCCGTCTCCGAGGCCGGCGAGGACACGTTCGTACGCTCGCCCGGCGGCTACGCCGCCAACGTCGAGGCGGTCACGACGCTGGCCCCCGAGGCGCTCTCCTACGAGGACGTTCCGGCGGCCCACGCCGAGGACACCCCGGCGACGCCGACGATCCAGACGCTGGTCGACCACCTCAACGAGGCGTTCCCCCGCGAGGACCGTGCCTGGGAGGCCGGTGACACGCTCAAGAACGTGCTGGTCACGCTGCGCCACCCCGACGGCACCGTCGAGCCGCTCGCCATCGGACTGCCCGGTGACCGCGACGTCGACATCAAGCGCCTCGAGGGCCAGCTGGAGCCGATCGAGGTCGAGCCCATGGACGACGTCGAGCTGAAGAAGCACCCCGAGCTGGTCAAGGGCTACATCGGTCCCGAGGTGCTGGGGGAGGAGTCGGCCTCCGGCATCCGCTACCTGGTCGACCCCCGCGTGGTCACCGGCACCCGTTGGGTCACCGGCGCCAACGTCGATGGCCAGCACGTCATCGATCTGGTCGCCGGCCGCGACTTCACCCCCGACGGCACCATCGAGGCCGCCGAGGTCCGCGAGGGCGACCCGGCTCCCGACGGCTCCGGCCCGCTGACGCTGGCCCGCGGCATCGAGATGGGCCACGTCTTCCAGCTCGGCCGCAAGTACGCCGACGCGCTGGGGCTGCAGGTGCTCGACGAGAACGGCAAGCTCGTCACCGTGACCATGGGCTCCTACGGCATCGGCGTCACCCGTGCCGTGGCCGCCGTCGCCGAGGGCACCCTCGACGACATCGGCCTCGCCTGGCCCCGCAACGTCGCTCCGTACGACATCCACCTGGTCGCGACCGGAAAGGACGCCGCCGTCTTCGAGGCCGCAGCGTCGCTCGCCGGTGAGCTCGAGGCCGCCGGCATCGACGTGCTCTACGACGACCGCCCCAAGGTCTCGCCGGGGGTGAAGTTCAAGGACGCCGAGCTGATCGGCGTCCCGACCATCGTCACCGTCGGCAAGGGCCTGGTCGAGGGCAAGGTCGAGGTCAAGGACCGCCGCAGCGGCGAGAAGACCGAGGTCGCCCTCGCCGACGCCGTCGCTCACCTGGTCGGCGTCGTACGCAGCTGACTGCATGAGCATCGTGTGACATGAGCAGCGAGCACCCCGACCTCACCTTCAGGCCCGCGACGGAGGACGACCACAGGCGGGTCCAAGCGCGACTCGCTGAGTGGTGGGACGACTGGGGCGACCCGCACGCGACGATGATGCGCACCCTGATGCTGACCCGGCTGTTCTTCCAGCACTTCAACGACACCTCGACGATCGTCGAGGACGAGGGCGGAGAGCTGCGGGGGTTCCTGATCGGGTTCATGTCCCAGGACGACCCGCGCGCGGCGTACATCCACTTCGTCGGGATCGATCCGGAGCGGCGGGGGACCGGAGTGGGCCGGGCGCTGTACGAGCGCTTCTTCGGGCAGGTGCGCGAGCGTGGGGGCGAGGTCGTGCGGGCGATCACCGGGCCGCAGAACGCGACGTCGATCCGGTTCCACCGCTCGATGGGGTTCTCCGTGTCCGAGCCGCAGCCCGACTATGACGGTCCGGGGTACGACCGCGTCTGCTTCGAGCGCGTAATCGGGGGTTGATCTCGTCGACGTAGGGCAAGATCGATCCCATGACGGGGGACAGGATTCTCGACCGTAAGCTCGGCTGGCGGGTGGTGAGCGCCGCGGAGGCGGCCGAGCAGATCAGGCCCGGGGAGACGGTCGGGTTCTCGGGGTTCACCGGGGCCGGTCACCCGAAGGCGGTGCCGGCGGCGCTGGCGGAGCGGATGCGGTCGGCTCACGAGCGGGGCGAGGAGTTCCGGATCCAGGCGTGGACCGGAGCCTCGACGGCGCCCGACCTCGATGGGGTGCTGGCAGGTGCCCACGGCGTCTCCAAGCGGCTGCCCTACAACGGTGACCCGCTGCTGCGGCAGCAGATCAACTCCGGTGAGGTCGAGTACGTCGACGTACATCTGTCACACGTCGCCCAGCACAGCTGGTTCGGTTTCTACGGCGACCTCGACGTCGCCGTGGTCGAGGTCGCCGCGATCCTGCCCAACGGCCTGCTCGTCCCCACGAGCAGCGTCGGCAACAACAAGACCTGGCTGGAGAACGCGGACAAGGTGATCCTCGAGGTCAACCACTGGCAGCCGCGCGGGTTCGAGGGCTTCCACGACATCTACTACGGCACCCGGCTGCCGCCGCAGCGGGCGCCGATCCAGCTGACCACGCCGATGCAGCGGATCGGCGATCCGTACCTCCGGGTCGATCCCGACAAGGTCGTCGCCGTCGTCGAGACCGACCAGCCCGACCGCAACTCGCCCCTGCGCCCGATCGACGACGACAGCCGCGCGATGGCGGACCTTCTCGTGGACTTCCTCCGCCACGAGGTACGCAACGACCGGCTGCACTCGAGCCTGCTCCCGCTCCAGGCCGGCGTCGGCAACGTCGCCAACGCGGTCCTCGCCGGCCTCCAGGACGCTGAGTTCGAGCACCTGACCGCCTACACCGAGACGATCCAGGACGGCCTCCTCGACCTGCTCGACTCGGGCAAGCTGATCGGCGTCTCGTCGACCTCCTTCGGGCTCTCCGAGGAGGGCGCGCAGCGGTTCAACGACGACATCCACCACTACAAGGGCCGGATCCTGCTGCGGCCGCAGGAGATCTCCAACCATCCCGAGGTCGTCCGGCGGCTCGGCCTGATCGCGATCAACGGGATGGTCGAGGCCGACATCTACGGCAACGTGAACTCCACCCACGTCGCCGGCTCCTCGATCGTCAACGGCATCGGCGGCTCGGGTGACTTCGCCCGCAACGCCTACCTCAACTTCTTCGTGTCCGCCTCGACCGCGAAGGGCGGTGCGATCTCGAGCATCGTGCCGTTCGTGAGCCATGTCGACCACACCGAGCACGACGTGCAGGTCGTGATCACCGAGCAGGGTCTGGCGGACCTGCGCGGTATCTCGCCGCGGGCGCGGGCCCGGAAGATCATCGACAACTGTGCTCATCCCGACTACCGCGACCGGCTCGCCGACTACTTCGAGCGGGCACAGCGGGAGCGTCCCGGTGCGATGCACACACCGCACCTGCTCGGAGAGGCTCTCTCCTGGCACCGCTCCTATGTGGAGACCGGACACATGTGAGTCGGGCGTCGGTAGGGTCGTGGCCATGGCGATCGACGCGGTGATCTTCGACTGGGGCGGCACGCTGACGAAGTGGCACGACATCGACTTCCACGCGGAGTCGCTGGCGCTCGCCCAGGCGGTGAGCGGCGCCTGTGACGACGACCACCCGGTCAATGCGACCAGGCTGCACCAGGCCGGAGAGACGATCTGGGCCCGCAGCCGCGACTCCCAGCAGAGCTCGGTGATCGGCGACCTCTTCGACGAGGCCGGGCTCGAGCACGATCCCGAGCTGCTCGACGCCTACTACGAGTTCTGGGAGCCGCACACCCTGACCGACCCCGAGGTCGGGCCGCTGTGGGAGGCGCTCCGCGCCGACGGCGTACGTGTCGGGGTGCTGTCCAACACGATCTGGCCGCGCGCGTGGCACCGCGGGTTCTTCGAGCGCGACGGCGTGCTCGACCTGCTCGACGGTGACGTCTACACCTCCGAGGTGCCCTGGACGAAGCCCGCCGAGGAGGCGTTCCACGCGGCGATGGCCGCGGTGAAGGTCTCGGATCCGTCTCGATGCGTCTACGTGGGCGACAGGCTCTTCGACGATGTGTACGGTGCTCAGAAGGCCGGTCTGCGGGCGATCCACATCCCGCACAGCAACATCCCGAGCAGCCAGCTGGGCCACAGCGAGGGCTCTCCGGACGCGGTCGCACAACGGTTGAGCGACATACACCAGGTGGTTCGCTCCTGGGAATGACGCCGGGAAAAGTTGCAAGTTCTTGCAATGCGATTTTACGGGTCTGGGCCAGTCTGAGCGGGGATTGCATACTTCTGCAAGAGAGGTACCGCCCCCAGGCGGCTCTCAGGCCTCGTGTCCAGGCCAAAACCTGGCCCGCGAGCCGCCCGGTCTCGGGAGACATCTCGGGAGTCTCCCGCGCCGGACGGTTCGCGGGCCATCTCGGCTTTTGGGCCTCAGGTCCCGGGGAACGCCCGCGGCTTCGCGCCCAGGTCGAGCTGCCGCGCGGCCGCCCGGCAGAGCAGACCGATGAGCAGCGTCCGGTCGGACCCGGTCGCCTTCGGGGCCAGCGAGAGATAGGTCGCGGTGGTGTCCTGCTCCAGCCGCAGCGCCGCGGCGCTGATGCCGGCCTCCGACCCGATCCGGCCGGGCAGGTCGTAGACGGCGGAGGGCGCGACCGGCTCGATCCCGGCGGCCACCACGTGCGCGGCCAGCGCCTCCCGGGCTTTCACGTGGTCGTCGTAGGCATCGGTGAGCGCCCGCGCCAGGGCCGGGGAGGACGTCGCCGAGGTGCGCCCGCCCAGGGCGCCCAGGACGTAGATCGCGGAGTGCTCGACCGCGAGCGCCGCCTGGACCGCCTCGGTCGAGGCAGAAGTGGCCGTGGTCATGCCAACCCCCGTCCGTGCAGGAGCTGCTGCTGGCCGGCGGCGGCCGAGGCGAGCAGCGTGATCAGCTGCGGGTCCGCCGCACGCCCGGCCGCGGCGGTGAGCGTGGCGACCAGGGCGAGCTGGCGCTCCTGCCAGCGTCCGGTGGCCGACGCCGCGCTCACGCCCTTGGTCGGCGCCAGTGCCTCGATGTGCACGCGATGGAGCTGCACGAACGCGGACGGGGCGCCCTTGTCGGCGCCGAGGATCTCCGCGACCGTGGCGTCGATCACACTCTGGTCGGGGTTGGCGGGGGCCGGGGGAGTGCTGGGTGGAGGTGCTTTGACAGGATCCAGCATCTCCGAGGCCGAACACGCCGAGGCGGCCAGCGGGGCAACCACGGCGACACCCACAGCGGTGCGCCGCGAGAGCATGCGAAGGGTACGTGCGCTGGCCACGTGAGAAACCCTAACGACACCCGGCGGGCGTCGCGTCAGCGGCTTTCCAACACCGCCGCGCGCTGTTCGAGACACCCGAGGCGTACAGGTATGGTGTCACCAGAAGTACCGCGTGCTCGAAGGCGCATACAACAGGACCGGACAACAGGATGCAGGGGGAGATCGCGTTGAGTGCTGAGCGGAAGGACGCGATCGCGAGTGCCATCGAAAAGGCCCTCGCCGACCCGCTTCTGGCCCTGGGCTTCGACATCGAGGCCGTGGAGATCACGCCGGCCGGCAAGCGCCGGATCCTGCGCGTCGCCGTCGACAAGGACGGCGGGATCACCCATGAGGAGGTCACCGAGGCAACCCGTGAGGTCAACCGGGTCCTCGACGAGTCCGACGTGATGGGCGAGCAGCCCTACACGCTCGAGGTGACCTCGCCCGGTGTCGACCGGCCGCTGACCCTGCCGCGCCACTGGCGCCGCAACAAGGGTCGCCTGGTCAAGGTGACCACGACCGACGGCTCCGCGTTCACCGGACGGGTCAAGGAGTCCGACGACGAGCGGGCGAGCCTCGAGGTCAGCGGCAAGCGTCGCGAGGTGGCGTACGCGGACGTGAAGAAGGCGCTTGTGCAGATCGAGTTCAAGCGGATCGACGAGGGGGAGTAGGCCATGGACATCGATATGAGCATCCTGCGGATGCTGGAGCGGGAGCGGGAGATCTCGCTCGATGTGCTCGTCGAGGCGATCGAGCAGGGGCTGCTGACCGCCTACCACAAGACCGCGGGCGCCCACACGAAGGCGCGGGTCGACCTGGACCGCAAGACCGGGCACGTACGCGTGCTGGCCGCCGAGGTCGACGACGAGGGCAACGTCGTGGGGGAGTACGACGACACGCCCGAGGGCTTCGGTCGGATCGCCGCCACCACCGCCAAGCAGATCGTGCTGCAGCGGCTGCGCGACGCCGAGGACGACGTGAAGTTCGGTGAGTTCTCCGGCAAGGAGGGCGACATCCTCTCCGGCGTCATCCAGCAGGGCCGCAACCCCGACGACGTGCTCGTCGACCTGGGCCGGCTCGAGGGCGTCATCCCGCTCTCCGAGCGCGTGCCGGGCGAGGACTACAGCCACGGCACCCGGATCAAGGCGCTCGTGGTCAGCGTGCGCAAGGGCATGCGCGGCCCGCAGATCACGCTCTCGCGCTCCCACCCCAACCTGGTCAAGAAGCTCTTCTCCTTCGAGGTGCCCGAGATCGCCGACGGCACCGTCGAGATCTCCGCGATCGCCCGCGAGGCCGGCCACCGCACCAAGATCGCGGTCAAGTCGACCGTCCCCGGTGTCAACGCCAAGGGTGCCTGCATCGGCCCGATGGGCCAGCGGGTCCGCCAGGTCATGTCCGAGCTGCAGGGCGAGAAGATCGACATCGTCGACTGGTCCGAGGACCCGAAGGTGCTCGTCGCCTCCGCGCTCTCGCCGGCCCGGGTCTCCTCGGTGCAGATCATCGACGAGGCGACCAAGTCGGCCCGTGTCGTGGTGCCCGACTACCAGCTCTCCCTGGCCATCGGCAAGGAGGGGCAGAACGCCCGCCTGGCCGCTCGCCTGACCGGCTGGCGCATCGACATCCGCTCCGACGAGGAGACCCCGGTCGCCTGATCGTGCGTGAGATCGCTCTGACCGACCCCGAGGGCGTCCTGCTGGAGCCCGAGGGGGCCAGCACCGGCGTACTCGTGCTCTCGGGGTCCTCGGGACGGATCGAGACCGACCGCTGCCGGATGCTCGCCTCGCACGGGGTGGCTGCGGCGTCGATCCGCTACTTCGGTGGTCCCGGGCAGCCGGACGAGGCCCGGCTGATCCCGCTGGAGACGTTCGACGAGGTTCTCGCCGACCTCCACTCCCGCTACCAGCGCCTGGTGGTGCTCGGTACGTCCTGGGGCGCCCAGGCCGCGCTCCTGCTCGGCACCCTGCACCCCGAGATCGACGCGGTGGTCGCGATCTCCCCGACGTACGTCTCCTGGGCGGGCCTGAGCCAGGAGCGCCCGCAGCGGTCCTCGTGGACGCTGCGCGGTGAGCAGGTCCCGTTCGTCCCGTTCGACGACGAGGCGATCGAGGATGCGGTGGAGGAGTCCCACGGGGAGCTCCCGTCGTTCTGCGAGGCCTACCTCTCGGCCCTGGAGAAGTACGCCGACCGGGTGCCCGCCGCGACCGTCCCGGTCGAGCGCATCGCGGGTGACGTCGTTCTGGTCGCCGGGGGAGACGACGCGCTGTGGCCCTCGGTCCTCTCCGCCGAGGCGGTCCGGAGGCGGCGTACCGCCCACGACCTGGAGACGATCGTGGTCACCCATCCCGATGCCGGCCATCGGGTCGTGCTGCCCGGCGAGCCGGTGCTCCCGCTCAGCCCGCGGCTCGCGTGGGGTGGTTCGGAGGCGGCCGACCGCGAGCTCGGCCTGCGGGCGTGGCCGGAGATCGCGGCCCTCTTGTGATCGCCGCCATCTGCTGAGGACGGGTCACGGAATAAGAACGACCGGTGCCCCGGTTTCGTCTACCCAACCCCGGAAGCGGTAGTGTTAAGGATCGGTGGCACGCCTCGAAGAAACTACGCAGAACGGACCCGTCCGTACGTGCGTGGGTTGCCGGAAGCGGGCCGCCAAGCGCGAGTTGTTGCGGGTGACCGCCGGCTCGGACCGCAACGGCCAGCCGGCCGTGGTGCCCGATCCGACTGCCACCGCACCCGGGCGAGGGGCGCATGTGCACCCCACGCGTGAGTGTTACGAACTCGCGGTGCGCCGGAAGGCGTTCACCAGGGCCCTACGGGCCGACGGTGGGCTTTCCAGCGCGCCGGTGGATGACTACCTCGACCCGCGCCAAACACCCACGACCGTCGCCGACGGTCAACCGACCAGGAACTGGAGCAAAAGCTCATGAGCACTCGATGAGTACTTCGCGATGAGCGTGTTCTACAACCACTAACGGTCACAGGTTTCACCCAGGATTTGGGTCTGTGGCCAGAAGGAGAATTGTGGCTAAGACCCGAGTCCACGAGCTCGCCAAAGAGTTCGGGGTCGAGAGCAAGTTTGTTCTCGAGAAGTTCAAGGAGATGGGTGAGTTCGTCAAGTCGGCGAGCTCGACCGTCGAGCTGCCTGCGGAGATGCGTTTCCGCAAGGAGATCGGCCCCGGCCTGAAGGCCGGCGGCAATGGTGGTTCCTCGTCCACGGACGAGAAGGCCGCCCCCAAGCCCGGCCCCAAGCCTGGCCCCAGGTCGGCAGAGCCGAGGCCCGCAGCCCCCAAGAAGGCTGCGGACGCGGCGCCCGAGAAGCCTGCTGAGGCGCCGGCGGCGTCCAAGCCGGCTGCGCCCAAGCCCGGCCCGAAGCCCCCGGCCAAGAAGGCCGAGGCTCCGCCGGTCGCCCCCGCGGCGTCCGCCGCGCCGGCCGCTCCCAAGCCCAGCCCGAACGCGGCGCCGTCCGGCGACCGGCGTTCGGCCGCTCCCAAGCCGGGTGCTCCCCGGCCTGGTGCCCCCAAGCCCGGCGCTCGTCCGCAGACCCCCGCGGCTCGCGGTGGCGCGGGTGGTGCCGGCGGCGCCGGTGCCGGTCGTCCCGGACCGCGTCCGGTCGGCAAGCCCGGCGCTCCGCGCCCGGGCAACAACCCGTTCTCCTCCAACCAGGGCATGGGGCGTCCGCGTCCCGGCGGCCAGGGTGGAGGCCAGGGTCAAGGCGGCCAGGGCGGTGCCCCGGCCGGCGGCGACCAGCGTCCGCCGCGTCCTGCTGCTGCCCGTGAGGGTGGCCAGGCCGGTGGCCGTCCCGGCATGCCGCGTCCCAACCCGGCGATGATGCCGAAGTCCCCGGCCGCGTTCGGTGCCCGTCCTGGTGGCGGTCCCGGCGGTCGTGCCGGTGCCCCGGGTCGTCCCGGTGGCGGCGGCGGTCGTCCGGGCGCCGGTGGGCGTCCCGGTGGCGGCGGCGGTGCCGGTCGTCCTGGTGGCGGCGGCTTCGGCGGCGGTCCCGGTGGCGGTCGTCCCGGTGCCGGTCGTCCCGGTGGTCGCGGAACGACCCAGGGTGCCTTCGGTCGCCCGGGTGGTCCCTCGCGCCGTGGCCGGAAGTCGAAGCGGGCGCGTCGCCAGGAGTTCGAGGCCATGGAGGCCCCGACCATCGGTGGCATCCGCGTACGCAAGGGCAACGGCGAGACCGTTCGCCTGGCTCGCGGCGCGAGCCTGACCGACTTCGCCGAGAAGATCAACGTCGACCCGGCTCAGCTGGTGCAGATGCTGTTCGGCCTCGGTGAGATGGTCACCGCGACCGAGTCGGTCAACGACGAGACCCTCGAGCTGCTCGGTGAGGAGCTCAACTACATCGTCCAGGTCGTCTCCCCCGAGGACGAGGACCGCGAGCTGCTGGAGTCCTTCGACATCGAGCTCGGCGACGAGGGCGACGAGTCCGACTGGACGGTCCGACCGCCGGTCGTCACCGTCATGGGTCACGTCGACCACGGTAAGACCAAGCTGCTCGACGCCATCCGCGACGCCAACGTCATCGAGGGCGAGGCCGGTGGCATCACCCAGCACATCGGTGCCTACCAGGTCTCGACCGAGGTCGACGGCAACGAGCGCAAGATCACCTTCATCGACACCCCGGGTCACGAGGCGTTCACCGCCATGCGTGCCCGTGGTTCGCAGTCCTCGGACCTCGCGATCCTCGTGGTCGCGGCCGACGACGGTGTGATGCCGCAGACCATCGAGGCGCTCAACCACGCCAAGGCGGCCGGTGTCCCGATCGTGGTCGCGATCAACAAGATCGACAAGCCGGAGGCGGACCCGACCAAGGTCCGTGGCCAGCTGACCGAGTACGGCCTCATCCCCGAGGAGTACGGCGGCGACACGATGTTCGTCGAGATCTCGGCGAAGTCGCGGATCAACATCGATGGCCTTCTCGAGGCCGTCGTGCTCACCGCCGACGCCTCGCTCGACCTGCAGGCCAACGCCAGCCAGGACGCGCAGGGCATCGTGATCGAGGCTCACCTCGACCGCGGTCGAGGCCCCGTCGCGACCATCCTGGTCCAGCGCGGCACGCTGCGCGTGGGTGAGTCCATCGTCGCCGGCCCGGCCCACGGCCGTGTCCGCGCGATGATCGACGAGTACGGCCACGAGATCACCGAGGCGACCCCGTCGCGTCCGGCGATGGTCCTGGGTCTCTCGGCGGTGCCGGGTGCCGGTCAGAGCTTCCTGGTCGTCGAGGACGACCGGATGGCTCGCCAGATCGCCGAGAAGCGCGAGGCACGCGAGCGTGCCGCGCAGCAGGCCAAGCGCCGCGTACGCCGCACGCTGGAGGACTTCATGGCCTCCATGGAGAAGGGCGAGAGCCAGGAGCTCAACCTCATCCTCAAGGGCGACGTGTCCGGTTCGGTCGAGGCGCTCGAGGACGCACTGGCCAAGATCGACGTGGGTGGCGACGAGGTCTCCATCCGGGTCATCGACCGCGGTGTCGGTGCGATCACCGAGACCAACGTCGACCTGGCTGCTGCCTCCGACGCGATCATCATCGGCTTCAACGTCCGCCCGCAGGGCAAGGCGACGGAGCTGGCCGACCGCGAGGGTGTCGAGATCCGCTACTACTCGGTCATCTACCAGGCGATCGAGGAGATCGAGGCGGCCCTCAAGGGCATGCTCAAGCCGGAGTACGAGGAGAAGGTCCTCGGCAAGGCGGAGATCCGTGCGATCTTCCGCTCGTCGAAGGCCGGAAACATCGCCGGTTGTATGGTCACCGAGGGCCTCATCCGCCGCAACGCCAAGGTTCGCGTCCTGCGCGACGGCGCCGTGGTGGCCGACAACCTCGACCTGGCCTCGCTGCGCCGCGAGAAGGACGACGCCTCCGAGGTCCGCGAGGGCTTCGAGTGCGGTCTGGTCCTGAAGAACTTCCAGGACATCAAGGAAGGCGACTTCGTCGAAGCCTTCGAGATGGTGGAGATTCCCCGAGGCTGATCAAGCAAGCCTCTGACGTTGGCCGGGTCGCAGTCGCGGCCCGGCCAACGTCTCGATTTACTTCGATTATTTGAGAGAGTGTGAACATGAGTAGCCCACGGGTTCGCCGCATCGCTGACCGGATCAAGGTGATCGTCGCCCAGATGCTGGAGAGGCGGATCAAGGATCCGCGGATCGGGTTCGTCACCGTCACCGACGTACGCGTGACCGGCGACAGCCAGCAGGCGACGATCTTCTACACGGTGCTGGGCGCCGACTCGGAGGCCGAGCTGGCCGGCACGGCGGCCGCGCTGGAGTCGGCCAAGGGGCTGATCCGCTCCGAGGTCGCCAAGCAGCTCGGCACCCGCACCGCGCCGACGCTGGAGTTCATCCACGACGCGCTGCCGGAGACCGCCCGCCACCTCGACGACGTGCTCGCGCGCGCCAAGGCACAGGACGACGCGGTCGCCGCTTCACGCGGGGAGACCTACGCCGGCGAGGCCGACCCCTACAAGAAGCCTCGCGAGATCGAGGACGAGTGGGACGAGGACGACGAGGAGTGAGCGCACTGTCTGGGCTCGTCATCGTCGACAAGCCTGACGGGGTCACCTCCCACGACGTCGTCGCGCGCGTTCGGCGCCTGGCCGGCACCCGCAAGGTCGGGCATGCCGGCACCCTGGATCCGATGGCCACCGGCGTACTCGTGCTGGGGGTGGAGCGCGCCACCCGGCTCCTGGGCCACCTGATGCTGACCGAGAAGGCCTATTCGGCGACGGTGCGGCTGGGGGTCTCGACGACCACTGACGACGCCGAGGGCGATGTCGTGGAGACCCGCTCGGCCGCGGGCATCGAGGAGGAGCGCGTACGCAGCGCCTTCGCCACCCAGGTCGGCGACATCCTCCAGGTTCCGACCGCGGTCTCGGCGATCAAGGTCGACGGGAAGCGTGCCTACCAGCGCGTACGCGACGGGGAGCAGGTCGAGCTGAAGGCGCGGCCGGTCACGGTGCACGAGCTCACCGTCGGCGAGCTCCGGCGCGAGGCAGACGTGGTCGATGTCGACATCTTCGTCCGTTGCTCCTCGGGCACCTACATCCGAGCGATCGCCCGCGACGTCGGTGCGGCGCTCGGGGTCGGTGGCCACCTGACGATGCTGCGCCGCACGGCGGTCGGGCCTTACGACCTCGACGTCGCCAGGACCCTCGACCAGCTCGGCGACGACTTCGCGGTGCTGCCGCTGGCCGACGCGGCCCGCGCCGCCTTCACCTTCTACGACCTCTCCGAGGAGCAGGCGAGCGATGTCCGCTTCGGGCGCAAGCTGAAGATCGACGTCGACGGACTCACTGCCGTCTTCGCGCCCGACGGTGAGTTCCTGGCACTCTACGAGCCGGTCGCTCCGGGGATCGCCAAGGCGAGCGCCGTCTTCGTGGGATGAACGGGTAAAGCCTGCGAGGATGACCCTCTTGTGAAGCAGAACGGATCGGCCGAGACTCTACGGCTCACTGACTCCTGGTTCCGGCACCACGGGCTCACCTACTTCGTCCCGGAGGAGCGCGTCGCGGTGCGAGCGGCGATGCGGCCGCGGCGCATGGTCCGGGTCGGCCTGGTGGTCGTGATCGTCGCGGTGGCGGCAGGGGTGGCATTGGCCTGGGTGACCGGCGACGTCGGGACCGGGCCGGCGCTGCTGCTGACCCTGGGCGGCGCCGCTGCCGGGTGGTACGCGCTGACCGCGATGCGGTTCCGGCCGATCCTGGTGTGGGCAATGGGGCGTACGTTCGGATCGTTGCACCGGCTGCTGCCGATGGCCCTGCGCGCGCTGCCGCTGCTGCTGCTCTTCATGACCTTCCTCTTCATCAACGCCGAGGTCTGGGAGATGTCGGCCAACCTTCACCCGGGTGCGTTGTGGCTGGTCACGCTGCTGTTCGGTGGGTCGGCGGTGGCGTTCCTCCTGGTCCGCCTGCCCGAGGAGGTCGACCGGATCGACGATGACGTGGATGCCGCGTTCCTCCTCCGCACCTGCGCGCGTACGCCGCTGGAGACCGCGTGCGCGGAGCTCGTCGCGGAAGCCCGCGACGATGGGAGCACCGACCCGGCGGAGTATGCCCAGGTGACCGGCTTCGAGCGCTGGAACCTGGTGCTTGCCCTGCTCGTCATCCAGGCGACGCAGGTCGTGCTGATCGCGCTTGCGGTCTTCGCGTTCTTCCTGGTCTTCGGGGCGATCGTGATGACCGACGGCGTCCAGCTGGGCTGGACCGGGCAGCAGTCGCTGCACAACCTGTCCTGGCTGCCCAACGTGTCGGCCGAGCTGGTCAAGGTCGCCCTGTTCCTCTCCGCCTTCTCCGCGCTCTACGTCACGGTCTCGACGGTCACCGACGAGACCTACCGTAAGCAGTTCTTCGGCACGGTGCTGCGCGAGATCGAACGGGCGGTCGGGATGCGCGCGGTCTACCTCGCCCTCCGTGCCCGAGAGTCGGCCCAGGTCCGATCCCAGTGAGCAACCACGGATATTCTGTCCGGGTGTTGTGGCGAAGTCTGACTGAGGTGCCATCCGGTCTGGGCCGTACGGCCGTCGTGATCGGCAACTTCGACGGTGTCCATCTCGGGCACCAGCATGTGCTGCGCCGAGGGCGCGAGGTGGCGGACGCCAAGGACCTCACCCTGGTGGCGGTCACCTTCGACCCCCACCCGATGGCGGTGCTGCGGCCCGAGCACGCCCCCGGTGTGCTCACCACGATGGAGGAGCGCGCCGAGCTGCTGCTCGGGGCCGGCGCCGACGCCGTGCTCGCGCTGCCGTTCGACATGGAGATGGCCAACTGGTCACCCGACGACTTCGCCCGGCGGGTGCTCGTCGACGCGCTGCACGCCGAGGCGTGCGTGGTCGGCGCCAACTTCCGCTACGGCTGCAAGGCCGCCGGCGACGTGGCCGACCTGGTCGCCTACGGCAAGATCCACGACTTCTCCGCCGAGGGGATCCCGCTCGACGGCGGACCCCAGGTGTGGTCCTCGACCTACATCCGTACGTGTCTGGCGACCGGTGACGTCACCGGAGCCGCTGAGGCCCTGGGCCGTCCCTACTCGGTGCGTGGCGTCGTCGTGAAGGGCGACCAGCGTGGCCGCGAGCTCGGCTTCCCGACGGCCAACGTGCCCACCGACTCGCTGACCGCGGTGCCGCCCGACGGCATCTACGCGGGCTGGCTGACCCGGCGCGACACCGGCGAGCGGTTCCCCGCCGCCATCTCGGTCGGCACCAACCCCACCTTCGAGGGCGTGGTCGGTCGCCGCGTCGAGTCCTACGTGCTCGACCGCGACGACCTCGAGCTCTACGGCGTCGAGGTCGAGGTCGCCTTCGTGGAGCGGCTGCGCGGCATGGTCGCCTTCGAAGGGATCGACGCACTCGTCGAGCAGATGCGCGCCGACGTGGTGCGGGCACGCGCCATCCTCCAACAAGGTCTTACCGAGCCGTAGACCCCGCGGCCTGTTCAGCGGGGTCCAGGTGCGGTTGAATTGTCGGTTATGGATCCCCACTCCACCCCAACGTCCGTCTACGAGACCGAGGTCGAGGCCGAGCGCCCCCGCGGCGGCATCCCGGCGTTCCTCAACGCGGTCCTGGTCACCGGTGGTCTCTGGGCCCTTCAGTTCCTCTCCGGCTCCGCGCCGTTCTCGACGTGGATCGAGGAGAACGGCAGCGAATCGGCCGGCTGGGTGGCCGCGCTGCTCGGTGACCGGCTCACCTACTTCGGCGACGGCTCCTTCAGCGGCCTCTTCTCCGGTGACGACCTGGGCCGCTCCGCCGTCCTCACCGGGACCGTCTTCGTGCTCACCTGGCTGATCACCTGGCTCAGCACCATCGGCATCTGGCCGCGGGCGTTCTGGCCGGTCTTCCTCGGCTGCTGGTTCGCGGCGATCCTCGCCACCGCAGCGGGGCAGGTCACCGGGAGTCTCTACGCCTACCTCACCGGTGGCTCCGACCTGTTCGTGGCCACGCTCGGCGACGCGCTCGAGCTGGGTGCCGCGTACGGGCTGACCTACGGGTGGGCGACCGGGCTCCTGATCGCGCTGATCTGGCTGGCGATCCCGGGCAAGATCGACGAGGTGGAGGAGTACACGCCGATGTCGTCGCTGATCTCCGGAGGCGGCTCGGGCGGTGGGCCCGGGGGAGCGCCCGGCGGCTACGGCCAGCAGCTGCGTACGAGCGTCGCGGTGCCGACCGCGCAGACCAGCCTCGCCCGCGTGTCCACCGGCCAACCGACCCAACCGGTCCAGGTGCGCACCTTCACCGGCCCGGCGCGCGGCCAGGGCCCGGCCGGCGACACGGCCGCCTGGAAGGACTTCGTCCGCGACGTCCGCGGCCGCTCCTAGAGAACTGCCGCCGGACCGGCGCCGCCGAGCTGCTCGGCGGCGCGCGGTGCAATGCTCTGGCAAGTAGTGCGCACTGCGTAGTAGTGTGCCAAGCATGGATACCACCCAGCTGCTCAAAGGGGTGCTCGACCTGACCGTCCTGGCTGTCGTCGACGGCGAGGACGCGTACGGCTATGACATCGTCCGCAAGCTCCGCGACAGCGGGCTCACGGACGTCGGCGACGCGTCGGTCTACGGCACCCTGCGGCGGCTGTACGCCGCCGGCGCCCTGACCTCCTACGTCGTCCCGTCGGAGTCCGGGCCGCACCGCAAGTACTACGGCATCACACCTGCCGGACAAGGCCAGCTCAAGCAGCAGAGCGAGGACTGGTCCCACTTCTCCACCACCGTCACCGAGATCTTGCAAGGGGCACGCGCATGACGACCACAGACGCCGAGGCGAACGTCGCGCCGGAGGTGCGGCTCTTCCTGGCTCGCGTACGCCGCGAGCTCGACGACCTCGACCCGGAGGTGCTCAGCGACATCACCGACGGGCTCGAGGCCGACTTCACCGAGCTGGTCGCCGAGCGCGGCCCCGATGCGCTCGGCGACCCGGTCGAGTACGCCAAGGAGCTGCGGGCGGCAGCGGGCATTCCGATGGGCGTGAGGGCGCCTCGGGGGCTCGCGGAGCGGGTCGACGGGCTCCTGGACGCCGGCCACGACCGCTTCGACGACGCGGTCGCCAAGGCCGGTGAGCTGGTGCGTACGGACCTGGGGCCCGTGGTCGCCTGGCTGCGGCCGCTGTGGTGGATCGTGCGCGCCTGGGCCGCGGTCTGGCTGGTCTCGGCGTTCTTCGGGTGGGGCATGTCGAGCGCTGCGGGGGTGGTGCTCCTCATCGTCGCGGTGGCGGTCAGCATGTTCATCGGCGCCGGGCGCGTCTGGCCCGGTGGGGAGCGGGGGACCGGCGCACGTGTCGTGCTCCTGGGCCTGAACACGTTCGCCGCTTTCGTGCTCTTCATGACCTGGGCGAGCGGAGGGGGCGGCACCGACTACGACCGCGGCTGGAGCGACGGCTACAACGAGGCCGGTGCCGGCGGCGGCTACGGCGCGCCGATCGACGAGCAGGCGGGGGTCTACTCCGGCGGGAAGTGGGTCAGCAACATCTACCCGTACGACGCCTCGGGCAAGCCGCTGACCGGCGTCCAGCTCTTCGACCAGGAGGGGAAGCCGATCGACGTGGTCACCCAGCCCGACTGCACCTCGACGACCGCCGCCCCGCTCCCGGCGCTCACCGATGCCGAGTCCGACATGGCCGAGGTCGTCTGCACCGACGAGATGACCGGCGAGCCGCTGCAGCCGCGGATCCTCTACCCGTGGTCCAACGGTGCAGCGCAGCTCTACAATGTCTTCCCGCTGCCCGGCCGGGTCCAGCCCGGCACCGCGCTCGACCCGAACGCGTTCGCGGACGGGAGCCAGGACGCACCGGCGATCCAGGAGCCACCGCTGGCGACCGTACCGAAGGCGTCGCTTCCCGGGATCGCGACGAGCTCGCCGAGCGCCTCGCCGAGCGCCTCGCCGAGCGCTGCTGAGAAGCCATGAGCTGATCGATGCAACCGAACCCGGCTCCACAGCGTCGAACTCAGTGGCGGAAGAGTAGAGGGGGAGAGCGATGAAGTTCTGGTGGAGGTTGCGTCGGCTGGTGGCGCGTCTCGTGCTCGTGGCCTGATCCGGCGGCGATTCGGGGCGTACGCCGGCTCGCTGTTAATCTTCTCGGGTTGTCGACCCATGGGGGTCGGCAGCTCAAGCCGTGAAATCGGCCGCGGACCAAGAGTGCCCCGGTGAACAGGCCCGGGCGCGCCGCGCAACGAGTAGGCCCACGGGCCGGAAGGGAGCCTTCGCATGGCAGTTGGAACTGACGCGGAGACCAAGAAGAAGATCATCGCCGAGTACGCCACGACCGAGGGTGACACCGGTTCGCCGGAGGTGCAGATCGCGCTGCTGTCGCACCGCATCTCCCACCTGACCGACCACCTCAAGGAGCACAAGCACGACCACCACAGCCGTCGTGGTCTGCTGCTGCTCGTCGGCCAGCGCCGCCGCCTTCTCAACTACCTTCAGAAGAAGGACATCGAGCGCTACCGCTCGATCATCGAGAAGCTCGGCCTTCGTCGTTGATCTCCTGATCTTCGTACGCGGCGGGTCGCCCCCATCTGGGGGCGGCCCGTTCGCCTGTTTTGGGGAGGTTCGGGCCTGAGGGGCACTCTCTGGGGTATTCCGGATGCGCTCCCGGGCATATCGGGCGCAGTCTTGAAACCGTGCATCGACAGATTGCGGGCACGTTGACCGGGCCCAGGACCAAGTACCTCGTCGTGGTGTTCTGGCTGCTCGCGGTGGTGGCCCTCGGTGGTTTCGCCGGGAAGCTCACCGAGGTGCAGAACAACGAGGCCAGCTCCTGGCTGCCGGCGTCGGCGGAGTCGACCCGGGGATTCGAGAGCATGAGCCCCTTCCAGAGCCCCAACGCGATCCCCACCACCCTCGTCTACACCTCGACCACCGTCACCGGAGCCGACCTGGCCGCGGTCGCCTCGGGCGACATCGCCGCGCTCGGCGAGCTCGACGGCGTCGAGGGCGAGATCGAGCCGCCGCTGCTGTCCAGTGACGGCGAGGTCGCCCAGCTCACGGTGACCTTCGACCTCGGCTCGGACGGCTGGAACAAGATGCCGGGCATCGTCGACGACATCCGCGAGATCGCCGACCATGACGACGTACGCCTGCACGTCACCGGCCAGGGTGGCTCCGCGGCCGACGCCGCGGAGGCGTTCGGCGGCATCGACACGACGCTGCTGCTGGCCGCGCTCACGGTGGTCGTGATCATCTTGCTGTTCGTCTATCGCAGCCCGGTGCTCTGGCTCTTCCCGATCATCTCGGTCGTGGTCGGCCTGGGCGTGACGATGGGCCTGGTCTACTTCCTGGCGAAGGAGGCAGGGCTGACCGTCAACGGCCAGAGCCAGGCCATCTTGAGCATCCTGGCGATCGGCGCCGGCACCGACTACGCCCTGCTCCTGGTCTCCCGCTACCGCGAGGAGCTGCGCAACTTCGAGGACCGCCACGACGCGATGGCGCATGCCCTGCACCGCGCCGCTCCGGCGATCCTCGCCAGCGCAGTGACCGTCATCCTGGCGATGCTCTGCCTGACCTTCGCGGAGATGAACTCGACCGCCGGGATGGGGCCGGTCGTCGCCGTGGGGATCGGGGTGACCTATCTCGTGATGGTCACCCTGCTGCCCGCCTTGCTGGTCATCTGCGGTCGATGGGTCTTCTGGCCGATGCGGCCGGCGTACGGATCGGCGGAGCCGACCGAGACCGGCCTGTGGGCGAAGGTGGGCGCGATGGTCTCGGTCCGCCCACGCGTGGTCTGGATCGTCACGACCGGCATCCTGCTGATCGCCTGCCTCGGTCTGCTGCGGCTCGATGCCAACGGGCTGGCCTCGGACGAGACCTACACGAAGGAGTTCGACTCGATCACCGGCCAGCAGGTGCTGGTCGACCACGACATGGCCGACCAGTCCAACCAGCTGCTCGTGGTCGCCGACTCGGGAGCGCAGGAGCAGGTGCAGCAGGCCCTCGACGGGGTCGAGGGGCTGGTGCCCACCGAGACCCCGGCGGGGGAGATGAAGGGCTTCCCCCTCGGCCCGCCGCAGGACGGTGTCGTCGCGATCGCGGCGGTGGTCGATGCGGACGTGACCTCGCCCGAGGCGTACGACATCGTGGACTCGGCACGTTCGGCCGTGCACGGCGTGGACGGCTCCGGCGCGCTGGTCACCGGCACCTCGGCGATGATGCTCGACACCCTCGAGGCCAGTCAGCGCGACAACCTGGTGATCATCCCGATCGTCCTGGTGGTCGTGCTGCTGGTGTTGATGGTGCTCCTGCGGGCCGTGGTCGCCCCGTTGATCCTGCTCGGCACGGTGATCCTCTCGTTCGGGGCGGCACTCGGCATCTCGGTGCTGATCTTCGAGTTCGTCTTCGGCTTCGCCGGCGCGGACCCTGGGTTCCCGCTGTTCGCCTTCGTGTTCCTGGTCGCGCTGGGCATCGACTACAACATCTTCCTGATGACCAGGGTGCGTGAGGAGGCGCAGGTCCGCGGCACCTGGGAAGGGTCGCTCGTCGGCCTGACCTCGACCGGAGGTGTGATCACCTCGGCGGGCGTCGTGCTCGCCGCGACGTTCCTGGTGCTCGGCTCGCTGCCGATGGTCTTCCTGGCCGAGATCGGGGTGACCGTCGCGCTGGGGGTCATGCTCGACACGATGATCGTGCGGTCGATCCTGGTCACCGCCATCAATCTCGATGCCGGCGACCGGATCTGGTGGCCGAGTCGACTGGCGAAACCTAAACAACAGTAAGTTGGTCATGTTAATATCCGGGCATGACGTCCCCAGGTCTGAACCGACGCACCTTCCTCGCCACCGCGGCGCTCGGGGCCGCAGCGGTGGGCACCACGCAGGTCACCGACTCGGTGAGGGCCGGTGCCGCCGCGGGTGCTCCCGCGATCCTCAAGCCGCTGCCCACCGAGCGGTTCGTCGACTACGGCACCAACGCCGAGACCCGCTGGGACTCGGTCGACCCGCGCCGCTACCTGACCCCGCAGGCCGACCTGTTCGTGCGCAACCACACCGCGACCCCGCGGATCGACCCGGAGACGTACGAGCTGGAGATCTTCGGCGACGGGCTGCGTGAGCCCGCCGGCGTCAGGCTGAGCCTCGAGGACCTCAAGGCCTTCCGGCACGTCGAGACGACCTCGGTGCACGAGTGCACCGGCAACGGCCGCAGCTTCTTCACCACCCAGCAGGGCCAGGAGGTCAGCGGCACCAGGTGGACGCTGGGCGCGGTGGGCGCGGTCCGTTGGAAGGGCGTACGCCTGGCGGACGTCCTGACCGCCGTCGGCATCCGTCAGGACGCGGTCTCGGTGCAGGCGAGCGGGCTCGATGCCGGCTACGTGGACAAGGGCGTCGACCACGGCCGGGTGCGGCGCCCGTTCCCGATCGAGAAGGCCCTCGACGACGCCCTGCTCGTCTGGGGCGCCAACGGTGAGGCCCTGCTGCCCGACCACGGTTTCCCGCTGCGGCTGCTGCTGCCCGGCTGGATCGGCATCGCGAGCATCAAGTGGCTCGGCTCGCTGGAGGTGTCCACGAGCGTGCTGACCTCGCCGTGGGACACCAAGTGGTACAACGTCGACGGCCCGCTCACCGTCAACCCGGTCCGCTCCGCCCTCGAGCTCGAGTGGAACGCCGAGATCCCGGCCGGCGACCGGATCGTGCTGAGCGGCCGCTCCTGGTCCGGCGCCGCGCCGATCGCACGCGTCGAGATCAGCACCGACGGGGGAGCGACGTGGGCGCGCGCGATCCAGCACGCGCCCGGCCGCCCCACCGGCGGCCACGGGCTCGGCTGGGCGCAGTGGGACCACACCTGGCGCAACCCCGAGCCGGGGGCGTACGAGATCCTCGTCCGGGCCACCGATCGGGCCGGGCGCACCCAGCCGGACGTCGCCGCCCACAACCCCGGTGGCTACCTCTTCGACGCCGTCGTACGTCACCCCGTCACCGTCGTGTGATGCCCCGCCGCAGGCACGCGCGTGCCTCCGTTCCGCATTTCGGGCGGGGGACGGATAGGCTGAGCGATGAGTGCTAGCGCAGCCGCGCAGGCACTCGGAAAATGGAACACATCACCAGGAGCGGCCCGCCCGTCCGGCTCGGTCCTCGGTAGTGATTCCCAGGTCCATCGCGGACCTGAGGGTCTCGATCGAAGACCGGCCCCGTGCACAACGAGTGCACACGCCCGGCGCGGGGGCGCTCCGAGACCTAGACAAGGACGAATCCTTGACTGAACCAGTCATCACTGCCGTCGAGACGACCATCGACAACGGCAAGTTCGGCACCCGCACCGTCAAGTTCGAGACCGGGCTGCTCGCCCGGCAGGCCGCGGGTTCCGTGACCGCCTACCTCGACGACGAGACGATGCTGCTCTCGGCGACCACCGCCTCCAAGCAGCCGAAGGACCACTTCGACTTCTTCCCGCTCACCATCGACGTCGAGGAGCGGATGTACGCCGCGGGCAAGATCCCCGGCTCGTTCTTCCGCTCCGAGGGCCGCCCGGGCGAGGACGCCATCCTCACCTGCCGCCTGATCGACCGCCCGCTGCGCCCGACCTTCAAGAAGGGTCTGCGCAACGAGGTCCAGGTCGTCATCACCGTCATGGCGCTCGACCCCGACCAGCCCTACGACGTGCTCGCGATCAACGCCGCGTCGATGTCCACCCAGCTCTCCGGCCTGCCGTTCTCCGGCCCGGTCGGCGGCGTGCGCGTCGCCCTGATCGAGGGCCAGTGGGTCGCCTTCCCGACCCACAGCCAGCTCGAGCACGCCGTCTTCGACATGGTCGTCGCCGGCCGCGTCACCGAGACCGGCGACGTCGCCATCATGATGGTCGAGGCCGAGGCCACCGAGGTCGCGTGGGAGCTCGTCCAGTCCGGCACCCAGGCGCCGACCGAGCCGATCGTTGCCGGTGGTCTGGACGCTGCCAAGCCGTTCATCAAGCAGCTGGTCGAGGCTCAGGCCGAGCTGGCCAAGCAGGCCGCCAAGCCGGTCCAGGACTTCCCGATCTTCCTGGACTTCCAGGACGACGTCTACGAGGCCGTCGAGGCCACCGTCGGCGCCGACGTCACCGACCTCTACACCGTCGGTGGCAAGCGCGAGCGCACGCTCGGCAAGCAGGAGCGCGACGAAGAGGCCGACCGGATCAAGGTTGCGCTGCTCGAGAAGCTCGGCGCCCAGTTCGAGGGCCGCGAGGGCGAGATCGGCGCTGCCTTCCGTGCGCTGACCAAGAAGGCCATCCGCGAGCAGGTCCTGCGCGACAAGGTCCGGATCGACGGTCGTGGCCTGGCCGACATCCGTCCGCTGCACGCCGAGGTCGGCGTGATCCCGCGGGTCCACGGCTCGGCGCTGTTCGAGCGCGGCGAGACCCAGATCCTGGGCGTCACCACCCTCGACATGCTCAAGATGGAGCAGCAGCTCGACACGCTCTCCCCGGAGAAGCACCGTCGCTACATGCACAAGTACGTCTTCCCGCCGTTCTCCACCGGCGAGACCGGCCGCGTGGGCTCGCCCAAGCGCCGCGAGGTCGGCCACGGCGCCCTGGCGCGTCGCGCCCTCCTGCCGGTGCTCCCGAGCCGCGAGGAGTTCCCCTACGCGATCCGCCAGCTCTCCGAGGCGATGGGCTCCAACGGCTCCACCTCGATGGGTTCGGTCTGCGCCTCGACCATGTCGCTGCTGCAGGCCGGTGTTCCGCTGAAGGCCCCGGTCGCCGGCATCGCGATGGGTCTGATCTCCGGTGAGATCGACGGCGAGACGAAGTACGTCGCGCTCACCGACATCCTCGGTGCCGAGGACGCCTTCGGCGACATGGACTTCAAGGTCGCCGGCACCCCGGAGTTCGTCACCGCGCTGCAGCTCGACACCAAGCTCGACGGCATCCCGGCCGAGGTCCTCGCGCAGGCCCTCAACCAGGCCAAGGACGCCCGCATGTCGATCCTCGAGGTGATGTCCGAGGCGATCTCCACCCCGGACGAGATGGCCCCGACCGCTCCGCGGATCATCACCGTGAAGGTCCCCGTGGACAAGATCGGCGAGGTCATCGGCCCGAAGGGCAAGGTGATCAACCAGATCCAGGAGGACACCGGCGCCCAGATCTCCATCGAGGACGACGGCACGGTGCTCATCGGCGCGACCGACGGCAACGCCGCCGAGGCCGCCCGTGCGGCGGTCAACGCGATCGCCAACCCGACCATGCCCGAGGTCGGCGAGCGCTACCTCGGCACGGTCGTGAAGACGACCAACTTCGGCGCCTTCGTCGCCCTGCTCCCGGGCAAGGACGGCCTGCTCCACATCACCAAGCTGCGCGCCCTCAACGGCGGCAAGCGGGTGGAGTCGGTCGAGGACGTCGTCGAGGTCGGCCAGAAGATCCAGGTCGAGATCGCCGAGATCGACGACCGCGGCAAGCTCTCGCTTGCCCCGGTCCTCGAGGAGGAGGCTCCTTCCGAGGAGACTCCTGCGGAGACCGCCACCGAGGCCGCAGACGAGGAGTGACCTTGGCGTCACGCAGCATCCGGGGGACCGGTCGACACGAGGGTGTCGGCCGGTCCTCCGGCTATAACCAGGAGCCCGGCACCACCGTCACGCTCGAGCAGACCGAGGTCAACGGCGCGGTGACGTCGCTGGTACGCCGCACGGTCCATCCCTCGGGCCTGCGGATCGTGACCGAGCAGATGGCCGGGGTCCGTTCGGCCGCCGTCGGCGTCTTCATCGGTGTCGGGTCCCGGGACGAGACCGCGCGTCAGCACGGCTGCTCCCACTTCCTCGAGCACCTGCTGTTCAAGGGCACCCCGTCGCGTACGGCCTTGGAGATCTCCTCCTCGATGGACCGCGTCGGTGGGGAGTTCAACGCCTACACCGCCAAGGAGTACACGTGCTTCCATGCGCGGGTGCTCGATGTCGACCTGCCCCTCGCCATCGACGTCGTGGGCGACATGCTGACCTCCTCGCTGATCACGGCCGAGGACGTGGAGGCCGAGCGGGACGTGATCCTCGACGAGATCGCGATGCACGACGACGACCCCGACGACGTGATCCACAACCTGGTCTCCGCGCAGGCGTGGGGTGCCGAGACACCGCTCGGGCGGGGCATCGCCGGCACGGAGGCATCGATCTCCGCGCTGACCCGTGAGGAGATCAACGACTTCTACCAGGCGCACTACGTGGCGCCCCGGATGGTCGTCTCGGTCGCCGGCAACCTGGACCACGACGAGGTCGTGGCGATGGTGGAGAAGGCGTTCTCCGGCTCGGAGTTCCTGCAGGTGCCGGCTGCGCCGGTGCCTCCGCGTGAGGGATCGCCGCTCGAGGTCGCTCCCGGGCAGGTCAGCGCCCAGCGGCCGCTGGAGCAGGTCAACGTCATCCTGGCCCGCGAGGGTCTGCAGCGAGGCGACGACCGGCGCTTCGCCTTCGAGGTGGTCAACACCGCTGTCGGCGGCGCGACCTCTTCACGGCTCTTCCAGGAGGTCCGCGAGCACCGCGGCCTGGCCTACTCGGTCTACTCCTACGCCTACAGCCACGCCGAGACGGGCCTCTTCGGGGTCCAGGTCGGCTGCCTGCCGGCCAAGCTCGACGAGGTCCTCGAGGTCGTACGCTCCGAGCTGGTGGCCGTCGCCCGCGACGGCATCACCGCCGAGGAGCTCGAGCTCGGCAAGGGCCAGCTGCGTGGCGGCCTCGTGCTGGGCCTGGAGGACTCGGCCTCCCGGATGTCCCGCATCGGCCGCGCCGAGCTGGTCCACCGCGAACTCTACTCGATCGACGAGGTGCTGGCACGGATCGACGCGGTCACCCTCGAGGAGTGCCGTGAGGTCGCGGCCGAGATCCTGACGCGCCCGGAGATCCTCGCGGTCGTGGGACCGGCCTGACGCCGAGTCGGCTCGTTCTGACCGGATTTCCTGCCGAGTCGGCTCGTCATGACGAGCCGACTCGGCGTGATTTGGTGTCAGGACGAGCCGACTCGGCGGTGAGTGTCAGCGCTTGCCGATGATCCCGACGGCGGCGGGGACCTTGGAGTCGACGATGGAGACGCGGAAGCCGGCGTCGGCCAGGGCCTTGCTCGACTTCTCGATGATCTCGGGGACCTGTTCGCGCTGGGTGGCCTCGTAGAAGAGGTTGACGGTGCCGCCGGGCAGCACGCGCTCATGGAGCAGCGCGATCTCGGCGGATGCGTCACGCACCCAGAACAGGTTGACGTTGAACGCGAATACCTTCGTCAGCCGCTTGACCGGGACCCGCAGCGTTGCGAGGTCGATCTGGCGGACGGTGAGGCGGCCCGCCTCCAGGTACTTCGCGCAACGTCGCTTCGTACGATCGACACCCGACTCCGAGCGGTCGATCGCAAACAGTTTTCCGGTCTCCAGCCGGCTACAGATCAGCTCGGCACCAGCCCCCGGGCCACAGCCGATCTCAAGGACATGATCGTTCGGTTGAATGTCCATGAAATCAACGGCCCAACGGATCCGAGCAGGGATCGTCTGCACCACCATGGGTCCAAGACTGCCAGATCCTCCTCCGGTTCCGTGCACAGCCCCTTCGACAAGCTCAGGACGAGCCTCGCAAATTGTTCACCGGATGGTGGTCGATCGTTGCTGGAGCGTGATCTATAAGGTGTGGCCTCATGACTAAGGTGGCTGTTCTCGGTGCACGTGGCAAGCTCGGTTCGGCGGTCTGCGATGCCGTCGATTCCGCCGACGACCTCGAGCTCGTCGCCAGGATCGGTCGTGGCGATGCGTTGTCGGCGATCACCGACGCCGGGGCGGAGGTGGCCGTCGACGTCACCACGCTCGAGGCGGTGATGGGCAACACGGAGTTCTGCCTGTCCCACGGCGTGCACACGGTGATCGGCACCTCGGGCTTCGGGCCCGACCGGGTCGAGCAGCTCGAGACCTGGCTCGCGAAGACCCCGGGCGTCGGCGCGATGGTGGTGCCCAACTTCTCGGTCGGCGCGGTGCTGATGATGCGGTTCGCCGAGCTCGCCGCCGCCCACTTCCCGTCGGTGGAGATCGTCGAGACCCACCACGAGCGGAAGGCCGACGCTCCTTCGGGTACGGCACGCAGGACCGCCGAGCTCGTCGCTGCGGCGCGCCGCGAGGCCGGGGTGGACCCGGCGCCCGACGCGACCACCTCGGCCCTCGACGGGGCTCGTGGGGCCTCTGTGGAGGGCATCCCGGTGCACTCTCTGCGGATGTCCGGATCGGTCGCCCACCAGGAGGTCATCCTCGGCGGTGTCGGCGAGCTCCTGACCATCCGCCACGACTCGCTCTCGCATGCCTCCTTCGCCCACGGCGTGCTCGCCGCGGTCCGCGGCATCGGCTCGCGGCCCGGGCTCACGATCGGCCTGGAGGAAGTCCTCGGTCTCGTCTGATCCTGGAGGAGAGCCGGCTCAGCCCGGGCAGAGGTCGCCGCGGCGGAGCCGCCTGTCCGTGGGCTGTTCGGCCGGATCGGCGAGCAGGCTGCGGTAGTCGTCGTGCCGCAGCGGTCCGTCGGCGAGCTCACCCGAGGACCGCGGCACCTGCAGCGGCTCGGCGTCGTACTCCATCTCCACCTGGTCCACGCCGGGGATCGAGGTCAGCGACAGCACCGTCTGCGCCGTCGCGAGCACGACCCGGTTGGTGGCGATCGTGTCCTCGGTCGAGATGCGGAGGTGGGCGGTGCGGTCGGTGATCGCCACGAGCTTCAGCCATCTGTCCGGCGGCAGGGCCGTGCCGAGGCCGGAGCCCAGGTCGCGCGCCGAGGGCCCGTCCCCGAGTTGGCCGAGGATGTCTCTCGCGACCCCGGCGAGGGTCTTCGAGCAGAAGCTCGCCGCTGGCCGGCCGACGAGCCGGCCCTCGGCGTCGACCCAGTAGAGCCGAGGCCCGGAGAGCCCGCTCGCCGTGCCCGAGGGGACCTCGTCCACGTCCTCGAGCAGGTGGTAGGGCACCTCCGTGGGGTCGACGGTGCGCACCTCGTCGTCGGTGGGGACTCCGCACGACGCCACCGCGAGCAGGAGGAGGCCGGCGGCGCCCGCCGCCCATGACGTACGCAGCGCCCTCATGACGCCTCTCGTCCCGAGGCGGTCCTCGCCGTGGGCGCCAGCGGGAAGGAGAGCACGAAGTCGGCGCCGCCGGAGTCGGCCTCACGACACCAGACCGAGCCGTCGTGGAGCTGCGCGGTCTGCGCGACGATGCTCAGCCCCAGTCCGCTCCCGGTGGTCGCGCCGCGGGCGCCCATCCGGGCGAACCTGTCGAAGATGCGCTCTCGTTCGGCGGCGGGGACCCCGGGTCCGGAGTCGATGACATGGATCTCGGCGTAGCCCCGACGGGCGATCGCGCGCACCGTGGTCAGTCCGCCGCCGTGGGTCTCCGCGTTGCGGACCAGGTTGGCCAGTGCCCGGTGCACCTGGAGCCGGTCGGCATAGATCGCGAGGTCGGCGGGGACCTCGACGGTGGCCCTGCCGCTGATCTCGGCCTCGGCGAGGGCCGCGGCGACCAGGTCCGCGACGCCGAGCACCTCCCACTCCGACTCGCGCACGCCCGCGTCGAGTCGTCCCAGCGTGATCAGGTCCTCGAGCGCACCACGGAACCGATCCAGCTCGCCGGCCATCAGCCCGACGGCGGTCGCCGAGCTCGGCGAGAGCGTGCTGTCGCCCTGCAGGACGCCGAGACTCGTGGTGAGGGTGGCGACCGGCGTACGGAGCTCGTGGCTGACGTCGGCCGCGAAGCGGGCGTCATGGTCGAGACGCTCGACGACGGTGTCGACCATCGTGTTGAACGACCCGGTGAGGGTGGCCAGGTCGGGGTCGTCGGTCGCCTCGACGCGGGTGTCGAGCTCCCCGGCGGAGATCCGTGCGGCGGCCAGCGCGACCTGTCGCAGCGGCCGTAGGACCCGGCGGGCGGCGTACCAACCCAGGACTCCGCCGGCGAGGGTCGTGACGGCCGCCGAGATCGCGAGCGCGTAGCCCATCGTGTCGAGGGTCTCGCTGAGCTCCTTGGCGTGGGTGACCTCGTAGTAGTCGGCGCCCACACCTTCGAGCGGGACGCCGACCACGATGTTGGGCCGGTCGCCGGTATCGGTCCAGGACAGCGCGACCTCTCCGGCCTCGACGCTGGTCGCGACGTTGCTGGTGGCGTCGTGGGCCTGCGTGGCGAGATCGGAGGAGTACCACTGGCCGTCCTGGTGGACGAAGACCGTGGTGCGCCTCGGTGGGGCGATCTCGGAGAGGACCTCGGCGACGTTCACGCCGTTCGTACGCAGCCGCTCCTTGACCAGTGCAGCGTCGATGTAGGCCTGCTGCAGTGCGTTGCGCTCGCGCTGGACGATCAGGTAGTGACGCGCGGAGAAGTAGGTGCTGAAGGCGAGGATCAGGCTGATCAACAGCGCGCCGGCGGCGAACGCCGCCACGACGTTGGCGCGCAGCCCGCGCCGGACCTGCCCCCGGATCACCGCGGGTCCAGCCGGTAACCCAGTCCACGGACCGTCGAGATGACCCCGCCGGCCACCGGGTCGTTGTCGACCTTGTTGCGCAACCGGCTGACGTGCACGTCGACGACCCGGACGTCGCCGTGGTGGCCCTCGGGCCACATCTGGCTGACCAGGTTCTCGCGGGTCATCACCCGGCCGGGACCGGCCGTCAGCGCCAGCAGGAGCTTGAACTCCGTGCTGGTCAGGTGCAGGTCCTCGGAGCCGCGACGCAGGGTGGCGGCGGCCGGGTCGAAGACCAGCGGTCCGTCGGTCGAGTCGAGCACGATGCCCCCGATCGGGGTGTAGCCGCCGGCGGAGGACACGAGCGGGTAGTCCGGGCGCCGCAGCGCGGCCTTGATCCGGGCCCTGACCTCGGCGACGTCGAACGGCTTGCGTACGTAGTCGTCCGCTCCTGCCTCCAGCGCCGCGACCACGTCCTTGGACCCGTCGCGGGCGCTGATCACGATGATCGGGGCGGTCGTCCGTGGGCGAACGCCGCGGATGAAGGTGAACCCGTCGATGCCACCGAGCATCAGGTCGACGAGCATCACGTCGAACGGCTCGGCGGCGTCCAGGTCGAGGGCGATCTCGGCATCGTCGGCCTCGCCGACCACGTACCCCTCCTGCTCGAGGAAGAGCCGGAGAGAGGTACGCAGCCCGTAGTCGTCCTCCAGGATGAGCACTCGCTTGGCTGCCTCTTGCACGTCCCGCATCGTCTCACCCGACCGGCCAGGAGGCCGAGCCGTGGCGGCCCACCGGCCGCAAGTGACACGAAACTGACACGAAACTGCGAAGGGCCCTCCATACGGCGTGGGCAGTGTGGGCCGCATGAGCGAGGAGGACTTCTACCCGCACGACGAGACCGTCGTCGTCCCGTTCTCGGACGCCACCTGCCTGCGCGGGCTATCCACAACCTGCGCTGGCGGCTGACGGAGATGCTCGCGGGAGGTCCGGAGGCGGTCGTGGTCGACCTGGCAGGTCTGACCGGGTTCTCCTCGACGACCGTCGCGGCGCTGCTGTGGGCCAAGCGGCGCTGCGGGAAGCGGGGCGTACCCCTTCGCCTCCGCAACGCCGACCCGGCGCTCGCCGGGCGGCTGCGCCGTGCCGGCCTCGACACCATCTGGGACATCCGTACGGCTCCGGCCACACCATCCCCCACCCGAAAGGTCACCTGATGAGCAACCACGTCCACGAGACGGAGGGCGAGGAAGCAGTCGAGCTGCTGACGCCGGACCAGGCGATGAGCCAGGTACGGGCGTGGACCGACTCACGGGTCGTCGGCGACCGCGCCGCCAACCGGCTCGAGGTGCTCGCCGCCTTCGGCGTCCACGTGGCCATCTCGAACCTGCCGGGCGAGATCTGGGTCAAGCTGGCGTGGCGTACGCCGACCCGGGTCGAGCTCTCCACGGGCTGGACGCTCACCTCGATGCCGGCCGCCGAGCCGGAGCCCTACGTCGCCGAGAAGCTGACCGACCTGGCCAGCGGCTGGAGCTTCCATCACCGCGGTGGCAGCGCCAGCCTGGTCTGCGAGGTCGAGGACCCGCCCGGGTCGGGCGAGCCTCAGCGGTAGTCGTCGGGGAGCTGGGAACCGATCTTGACCTGCGGCTTGGGCAGGCGCAGGGGGCGGATCTGGATGGAGCGCATGATCGCGTAGTAGGTGGTGCCCTTGAGGTCGTTGTCGGGGAAGCGGCGCTTGAGCTCCTTGCGGAGCAGGAAGCGCAGCGCGACCAGGTTGATGATCACGGTGGCCATCACGACAAGGGTGAAGAGCTGGGAGTACATCGCCAGCTCGAGGCTGATGTAGGGCACCACGAGCGCGATGATCAGCACCGGGAGCACGATCTCGGCGAAGGTGAACCGAGCGTCGATCCAGTCGCGGATGAAGCGCTTGACCGGGCCCTTGTCACGCAGCGGGAGGTAGCGCTCGTCGCCGGTCTTCATCGCCTGGCGCATCTTGTCGCCCTGGTCCGAGCGCTGGGCGCGGTTGGCCGCGTTGATCTCCTTGCGCGTACGCGGCTGCTTGAGGCGCGCCTTGCGCGCCGCCTCCGCTTCCTTGCGCGAAGGGGTCGGACGACCCTTGCCGATCTCCTTGACCGGGTTCTCGGGCTCGACGACCTGCGGGGCTGGGGACTTGCGACCGAACAACTTAAGTGACCTCTTACCTGTTGGCTGGGACACATACAGGGTATCCCGATGGGCCTTGACAGCGAGTTTTGTGGACCCGGCCTAAGGTGAGAGGCAACACTTGTCCTAGGACGACGAGAGTCCAGCGGCAAGCGACGACGCGGGGCGGCCGGCGGTCGGCCGCATATGAGAGGCGTAAAGGGAAGCGATGAGTGTGATGAAGCGGCTGAGCCTGGTCTTCAAGGCGAAGGCAAACAAGGCGCTCGACAAGGCCGAGGACCCACGGGAGGTGCTCGACTACAGCTACCAGAAGCAGCTTCAGATGCTGCAGCAGGTGCGCCGCGGTGTCGCGGACGTCGCGACCAGCCGCAAGCGCGTCGAGCTGCAGATCAACGGGCTCAAGCAGCAGTCCGACAAGCTCACCCAGCAGGCCCAGAAGGCCATCGAGATGAACCGCGAGGACCTGGCCCGCGAGGCCCTCACCCGCAAGAGCGGTCTCACCCAGCAGATGAACGACCTCAACACCCAGCTCGCCACCCTCCAGGGCGAGGAGGAGAAGCTGACCCTCGCCCAGCAGCGGCTGCAGGCCAAGGTGGAGTCCTTCCGCACCAAGAAGGAGACCATCAAGGCGACCTACACCGCCGCCGAGGCGCAGACCCGCATCAACGAGGCGATCTCCGGCATCGGCGAGGAGATGGGCGACGTCGGCATGGCCATGCAGCGTGCCGAGGACAAGACCCTGGAGATGCAGGCTCGCGCCGGCGCCGTCGACGAGCTGCTCGCCTCCGGTGCGCTCGACGACCTCACCGCCGGCCCCTCCGACGACATCACCCGTCAGCTCGACGCGCTCAGCTCGACCAGCGACGTCGAGGCCGAGCTCGCCGCGCTGAAGGGCCTCAGCGCCCCGCAGCAGACGCAGGCGCTTCCCGGTGCCGACGCCAACGCGCCGGTCATCGACGTGGAGTCGACCGAGAAGAAGGCCGAGCAGTGATCGTACGCATCCTGGGCGAGGGGCAGTACGACCTCGACGAGGCCTCCGTCGACAAGCTCAACGAGCTCGACGCCGCGGTCGAGACCGCCTGCAAAGGCACCGACGAGGCCGTCTTCGACGCGGCCCTGGAGGCGCTGCTCGAAGGCGTACGCTCGATGGGCACCGCCCACCCGGTCGACTCGATCGACTCCTCCGACCTGATCCTCCCGGGCCCCGGCTCCACGCTCGCCGAGGTCTCCGAGATGCTCGGCGACGAGGGCCTCATCCCCGGCTAGAACCAGAACCATGTCGCGCTTCCAAGGTGATGCCGGGCTGACCGCCCGGATGACCACGGTGATGTTCCTGCTCGGCGCGCTGTTCGTCGGGCTCATCGTGGCGCTGATGTTCGTCATGCCCGCGCAGTGGGCGCCGATCATCGGCATCGTCGGGCTCGGCATCGCCTGGTGGCAGTGGTACGCCTCCGACACCCTCGCGATGCGCGCCATGGGCGCGCGCGAGGTGTCGGCCCAGGAGGCCCCTGAGCTGCACGCGATGATCGATCGGCTGTGCACGCTGGCCGACATGCCGAAGCCGCGGGTCGGGATCGCGCACACCGACATGCCCAACGCCTTCGCCACGGGCCGCTCGCCGAAGCGGTCCGCGGTCGTGGTGACCACCGGCATCATGCAGCGCCTGAGCGCCGAGGAGCTCGAGGGCGTGCTCGCCCACGAGCTGTCCCACGTCGCCCATCGCGACGTGCTGGTGATGACGGTCGCCTCCTCGGCCGGCATCGTGGCCGGGATGCTGAGCCGCGGCTCCCAGTACGGCGCGCTCGCAGGTGGCGGCCGCCGTGACAACAACAACGGTCTCCCGGTGTGGCTGGTGGTGCTGCTGGTCTCGCTGGCCGTCTACGCCGTCTCGTGGCTGCTGCTGCGGATGCTGTCGCGCTACCGCGAGCTGGCTGCCGACCGGGCCGGTGCGCAGCTGACGATGAAGCCGGGTGCGCTGGCCAGCGCGCTGCAGAAGATCACGGGTGACATCTCCGCGATCCCGAGCAAGGACCTGCGGTCCTCGCAGGCGATGAACGCGTTCTTCATCGCGCCGGCGATCAGCGGCCAGTCGCTGCGTACGCTCACATCGACGCACCCCTCGCTGGAGCAGCGCCTGGAGCAGCTCGCCAGGATCGAGGCCGAGCTCGGCCGCCCGACCCAGTAGGGTCGGCTTCGTGGGCTTCTGGGACGTCATCACGGGTCGTACGCGACCGAAGCAGGCCAACCTCGACGCACTGTTCGCGGTGCCGACCGCCGCGCTGACCATGCAGACCTCGCTCGGGCTGGTCCCGACCGGCGACGGAGCGGTCTGCTACCGGGCCGCGGCCGGGGCCGGTTTCGCCGGCACGCAGAACGACATCGTCGAGCTCCTCGGTGCCTCCGAGGGCGCGCCGACGGTGACCACGAGCGTCGACGAGTTCGGCTTCACCTGGCTCAGCGTCGACCACGAGTCGCTGGACCCGGCCAACCCCGACATCACCGGACTGGTCACCGACCTCCACGCGGTCAACACCACCTTGGAGATGAACGGCTTCGGCCCCGGCCTGCTGTGCTCGCTGATCGCCTTCCGCGGCGCCGACGGACGCAGCGTCGGGCTGATCTACCTCTACAAGCAGGGCACCTTCTACCCCTTCGTCCCCACCGGCCCTCAGCAGCGCGACAACCTGCTCGAGATCAACGTCCGCAGCGCGATCGAGGGCGACCTTCCGGTCGAGAAGGATCTCTCCCGCTGGCTTGCCGTCTGGGGCGCCCCCGGGCTCTGAGCGATGGAACGGTCACGGAGCTTCGGCGCGGTCGCGGAGGACTACGAGCGGTTCCGTCCCGGCTACCCCGACGAGCTGGTGGCGCTGGTGAGCGAGGTCGCCGTCGGCCCGGTGCGACGGGCGATCGAGATCGGTGCCGGCACCGGGAAGGCGACCCGGACCTTCGCGGCCGCCGGGATCGAGGTGGTCGCGACCGACCCCGACGTCGACATGCTCGGCGTGCTCCGGCGCGAGTGCTCCGGACTGCCGGTGACCGCCGTGCACGCCGCCCTGGAGGAGCTCGACCCGGCGGCCTTCGAGCCGTTCGACCTGCTCTACGTGGCCGCCGCCTGGCACTGGACGGCGCCGGCGACGCGGTGGGACCTCGCCACCGGCCTGGTCCGCGACGGGGGAGCGGTGGCCTTCTTCGGCGGCCCGTTCGTGCTGGCCGACCACGAGGTCGCGGCCGTCGAGGACGAGCTGATCGCGGCGTACGCCCCCAAGGGCCGCCACGTGCCGGCGCCGTCAGCGGTGGACGCGCCGATGCTGTTCCCCGGGGACGAGATGCTGGCCGACGGCCGGCTGTGCGACGTACGCGAGCGGGAGGTGCCGCGCCGGTTCAGCCTCGCTCGTGCGGACTACGTGCGCCACCTCGACACCGTCTCCGCGGTCCGGATCCTCCCGGGCGCCGACCGGTCCGCGCTCTTCGCCGACCTGGCCGCGGTCCTCCCCGAGCAGGTGGAGGTGCGTGCGGACCTGATGGTCCACACCGCTCGCCGAGTCGGCGACGCGACCGATTCATAGCCTCTCCACAGGCGGAGCCGACCTCTCGCACAGCCACGCGCACGACAGTCCTCTCGTCAGACCTCCGGCGCCGCCGGGGCGTAGGAGAGAGGCAGTGTGGTGCGCAAGAGACTCACGGAGCGGTGGCGGAGGCTCGGGCGTACTGCCCGGATCCTGCTCGCCGCCGGAGTGGCGGCAGTGCTGGTCGGTGGCGGAGCGGGCGCCTGGGCGCTCACCCGCGAGGAGACCGCGCAGGCGCAGGCGATGCAGGTCCAGGCGACGTCTGGAACCGTGAAGGAGACGGTGTCGGCCAGCGGCACCGTGGAGGCGGCCGAGACCGCCGACCTGTCCTTCGAGGTCTCCGGCACGGTGACGAAGATCTACGCCGCCGAGGGCGACACCGTGAAGAAGGGCGACGCGCTGGCCCGGGTGGACGACACCACCCTGGTGGCCGGCCGCACCGCAGCGAAGTCGGCCCTCACCGCAGCCCAGGAGCAGCTCGACACCGACGAGTCCGCGGGCGCCTCCGACGTACAGATCGCCTCGGACGAGGCCGCCGTCGCGGCCGCCGAGGCCGACCTCGACTCCGCCCGCCAGGCCGTGGACGACGCCGTGCTGCGCGCCACGATCGGCGGTACTATCACCGGCTTCGACATCGCCGTCGGCGACGTCGTGGGCTCCTCGTCCGGCTCCTCGGGCTCCTCCTCCGGTGGATCCGGCGGTGACTCCGGTGGGTCCGGCTCGTCGATGGGCGGCTCCTCGGGCGGCACCAGCAGCGACAGCTCCTCGACATCGACGAGCACCGGCACCGTCTCGATCGTCTCCGCAGGAGACCATGTCGTCGAGGCGACCGTCAGCGCGGACGACGCGGCCTCCCTGAAGAAGGGCCTGCAGGCGACCGTCACCGTCAACGGGGTCGACGAGGAGGTCTTCGGGACCGTCGCGACGGTCGGCAAGGTCGCCGAGACGAGCTCCTCGGGCGCCGCGGTCTTCCCGGTGAGCATCACGGTCACCGGTGAGCGCGACGACCTCTACCCGGGCACCTCGGCCACGGCCGAGATCACCGTGAAGCAGCGCGAGGACGTGCTCACCGTGACCAGCGCCGCCATCACCACCGACGGCGACCAGGCGTACGTCCAGAAGGTCGTCGAGGGCAAGACGGTCAAGACCGCGGTGACGATCGGCGAGGTCTACGGCACCACGACCGAGATCACCGATGGGCTCGCCGAGGGCGACACCGTCGAGATCGAGGGCTTCACCCGTCCCGGCGGCTCGAGGTCCGGGAGCCAGGAAGGCGGCCAGGAGGGCGGCTTCGGTGGCTTCGGCGGCGAGGGGGAGACGGGGCAGATGCCCGGCGGCGGTCAGTTCCCCGGTGGCGGGATGCCTCAGATGGGCGGCGGTCAGTGAGCCCGAGCGCCCCGGTCGTCTCCGTGGACGGCGTGCGGAAGACGTACCGGTCCGGATCGATCGAGTTCGAGGCGCTGCGTGGCGTCGACATGGAGATCGAGGCTGGGGAGTACGTCGCCGTGATCGGGCCCTCCGGCTCCGGCAAGTCGACCCTGATGAACATCCTCGGCTGCCTCGACGTGCCGACGCAGGGCAGCTACCACCTCGGTGGCGAGGACGTCTCGACGATGTCGGAGGCATCCCTCGCCCACGTGCGCAACCGGCGGATCGGCTTCGTCTTCCAGCAGTTCAACCTGCTGCCGAGCCTGCCGGCCTGGCGCAACGTCGAGCTCCCGCTGATGTACGCCGGCGTGCCCAGGTCGCAGCGGCGCGAGCGCGCCGCCCGGGCCCTGGAGCGGGTCGGGCTCGGCGACCGGCTCGAGAACCGGCCCGGTGAGCTCTCCGGTGGCCAGCAGCAGCGGGTCGCGGTGGCCCGGGCGCTGGTCACCGAGCCGGACATCATCCTGGCCGACGAGCCGACGGGAAACCTCGACTCGGGCTCGACCGAGGCGGTGCTCGCGCTGCTCGACGAGCTGCACGCGAGCGGGCGGACCATCGTGCTGATCACCCACGAGCACGAGGTCGCCGCACGCGCCGGCCGCAGGCTGACCATCCGCGACGGCCTGATCACGGCCGACGAGCTGGTGCTCGCCACGGAGGCGGTTCGATGAGCTGGGCGGAGACTCTCGCGACCGCCTGGGACGCGGTGCGCTCGCACCGGCTGCGGTCGCTGCTGACGATGCTCGGCATCGTCATCGGCATCGCCTCCGTCATCCTCACCGTCGGCCTCGGCCAGGGTGCGCAGGACGAGGTCAAGAGCCAGATCAGCGCGCTGGGGAGCAACCTGCTGATCGTCTCGCCGGGATCCTCGACCTCCTCGGAAGGCGTACGCGGCGGCTTCGGGTCGGCCTCGACGCTGACCCTCCCCGACGCCGAGGCGCTCGATGACGCCGAGGCCGCGCCGGACGTGAAGGCGGTCGCCCCGGTGACCACCTCGAACGCCCAGCTCGACACCGCCTCGACCAACTGGACGACCTCGCTGGTCGGTGCCACGACCACGTGGCCGCAGGTGCGCAAGCGCGAGGTCGCGACCGGCCGGTTCTTCACCTCCGAGGAGGTCGCCTCGGGGGCGAAGGTGGTCGTGCTCGGCGCCGACACCGCCTCCGAGCTCTTCACCGGACCGGGCAGCCCCGTCGGGGAGACGGTCTCGGTCGGCGGCACCGCGCTGACCGTCATCGGGGTGCTGGAGTCGACCGGCGCGAGCTCGTCGGGCTCCACCGAGGACGACACCGCGGTCACGCCGTTGGGCACCGCGAAGTCGCTGACCGGTTCGACCAGCAGCTCGGTCTCGACGGTCTACGTCGAGGCGGTCTCCGACGAGGCCCTGCCGGCGGCCTACCAGGAGATCAACGCGCTGCTGCTCAACCTCCACGGGGTGAGCGCCGACGAGGCCGACTTCTCGATCTCCTCGCAGGACTCGCTGGTCGAGACCGCCAATGCCACCAACAAGACCCTGACGGTGCTCCTCGGCGGCATCGCGGCGATCTCGCTGCTCGTGGGCGGTATCGGCGTCATGAACATCATGCTCGTCTCCGTCACCGAGCGGATCCGCGAGATCGGCCTGCGCAAGGCCCTCGGCGCGACCCCGTCGGTGATCCGGCGCCAGTTCCTGGCCGAGGCATCCCTGCTCGGACTGGCCGGCGGTGTCGTCGGCATCGTCATCGCCGCCATCGGCGCCTGGGGTCTGCCCGGCCTGATCGACCAGCCCGTGTCCCTGTCCCTCCTCGCCACCGCCGCCGCGCTGGTCACCTCGTTGGCGCTCGGCGTCGGCTTCGGGGTCTACCCCGCCGGCCGGGCCGCTCGCCTGACCCCGATCGACGCGCTCCGCAGCGAGTGACACCACCATCTCGACGTACGAAGGAATCTCGATGACCAACACGTTCATGCCCAGCGCGCGCCGCTCCCGGGTGATGTCGCTCGCCGCCCTCGCCACGGTCGGGCTCATCGCCCTGACCGGTTGTGGTGCCGACAGCGACGCTGCCACCGACCAGCAGGGGCAGGGGTACGGCCAGGGCCAGGGGCAGGGACAGGGCCGCGGGATGGGCGGCGGCATGCCGGGCACCTCCGGCGAGATCGCCGCCATCGACGGCAGCACGCTGCAGGTCCAGGGCAGCGATGCCCAGACCGCGGTCACCTACACCGACGAGACCACGATCAGCCAGCAGGTCAGCGCCGCGCTGGCCGACGTCGCGGTCGGCAGCTGCGTCATGGTGACGACCGCCGACGACTCGGAGTCGAGCGAGACCGCTGTCACCGCCGGGACCGTCCGGATCACCGAGAAGACCGACGGGTCCTGCGCGGGCGGCGGTGGCTTCGGAGCCGGCCAGCGACCCGAGGGTGACGCTTCGGGTGCGCCCGAGGGGATGCCGTCGGACATGCCCAGCGACATGCCCGAGGGGATGCCGTCGGGCGGCCCCGGTGGCATGGGCGGCGGCATGGGCACCTCCGGTGAGGTGACCGAGGTCAGTGACTCGGGCTTCACCGTGGCAGCCACCTCGCGCGACTCCGAGGAGACGACATCGGTCACGGTCACGGTCGGCTCCGAGACCACCTACACGACCACGAAGACGGCCACCAAGAGCGCTCTGGTCGTCGGCACCTGCGTGACCGCCACCGGCGAGGCCGACGACACCGGGGCGGTCACCGCCGAGCGGATCTCGGTCTCCGACCCGGTCGAGGGTGAGTGCACCACCGGCTTCGGTGGCCGCGGCGGGATGCCGGGCGGCGCGCCGGGCCAGGACGGGGCGTCCTCGTGAGGCGCGTCTCCCGTACCTGGGTCAAGGCGGCCTCCGGTGCCGCGGCGCTGATCGTGGTCGCGGGCGGCGGCTACACGGCGTACGCAGCGACCGCCTCGTCCTCGGCCGGCTACCGCACCGCCGCGGTCACCACCGCAGACGTGGAGCAGACCCTCTCGCTGACCGGCACCGTCGCGCCCAACGGCCGCGCCGATCTCGCCTTCGCCACCGACGGGACCGTCGAGGCCGTCGTCGCCGAGGGCGAGACCGTGAAGAAGAACCAGGTGGTGGCCCGGTTGGACCGTACGTCACTGAAGAAGTCGCTCACCGCCGCCAAGGCCACGCTCGCCGCGGCCCGGGCGCAGTTGGCGAGCGACAAGGAGGCTCAGCTCTCCGGTGTCTCCTCGACGTCGGCCTCCGGCTCGGGGACGACCGCCTCGCCGAGCTCCGCGACCGGCGCCTCGCCTTCGAACGAGGTCGTCGCGGCAGTCTGGACAGGGACGACCTCGACGACCGCGAGCGGCGTCTCGACCGGCGGATCGACCGACGCGACGGCCGATCTGGTCGCCACGGTGAAGAGGCTGCAGAACGCCGTGGTCTCGGCCCAGAAGGCGCTCGACGCCGCCGACACCGAGCTCGGCACCGCGCAGACCGACCTCGCCTCGGCCCTGGAGAAGCTGACCGCGTTGGTCGCCTCCGGCGGCACCCTCGACGAGGACGGTGAGCTCGCCGGCGCGCTGAAGGCTGCCCAGGAGTCCTGTGGCCAGGACACCTCCGAGGCCTGCGACGCGGACCTGGAGACCGCGCTCGGCGCCCAGGACTCGGCCGGTGGGACCGTCACCGAGGCCACCGCGCTGCTCGGCTCGGCCCAGTCGGCCGTCGCCGAGGCCAAGACGGCGGTGACGACCGCGAAGGCCGACCTGAAGGACTACATCGCGCAGCTGGACGAGACGCTCGCGAGCGCCGGTTCGTCCGGTGGGGACGGCCCGGACCAGTCCGGCGGCGGCCAGCAGGATTCGGGGCAGTCCTCCGGTGGGTCCGGTCAGATGCCGAGCACCGGCGGCGCCCAGGGCGAGCAGAGCGGCGGCGGCCAGAGCGGGTCGGGCGCCACCGGCGGGTCGGGTGCCTCCGGTGGATCCGGTGGATCGGGTGGCTCCGGCGGAGGACAGAGCGTGACCGCCGCGACCCTGGCCAAGGACCAGGCCGAGATCGACCGGGCGAAGGCCGACGTCGCCGAGGCCAAGGCTGCGCTCGCGGGTGCGGTGCTGAAGGCACCGGCCGCGGGCACGGTCGCCTCGGTCGCCGTGAAGAAGGGCGAGAGCGCGTCAGCCGGCACCGAGGCGGTGACCCTCATCGCCGAGGGCCTGACCAGCGTGGAGCTGACCGTCAGCGCCACCCAGGTCGAGCAGCTCCGGACCGGTCAGGTCGCCGACGTCACCCCGGCGGGTGCCGAGGAGCCGCTCCCGGGCAAGGTCACCCTGGTCGGCCAGGTCCCCGACACCTCCTCGGGGAGCAGCACCTTCCCGGTGACCGTCACTCTCGATGAGACCGGTCTCGACCTCCTCGCCGGCAACATGGCCACCGTCGAGGTCGTGGTCGGCTCCGCGGAGGACGTGGCGACGATCCCGGCCTCTGCCCTCTCCAACGGCTCGGTGCTGGTCCTCGACGGTGACACGACCGAGCGCAAGCAGGTCACCACCGGCCTGGTCGGCACCACCCGGATCGAGGTCACCGACGGCCTCGAGAAGGGGCAGCGGGTCGTCCTGGCCGACCTCTCCCAGGACCTGCCGAGCGGCGATACCTCCGAGGAGCGGAGCTTCGGACGTACGGGCGGCGGCAACAACGTGCAGATGCCGGGTGGTGGTGGCCCCGGCGGGCAGGGTGGCGGCATGCCAGGTGGCGCTCAGCGATGACCCCGGCGATGACCCGGCGATGACCCGGCGATGACATCGACACGCCACAGCGACCTCACAGGCACCGCACAGCAAACGGCCGCATGATGGAGTCATGACTGCTGGAGGACAGGATCTGACCCGCGCCGACGGGTCGCCGCTGCGGGTGCTCGTCGTCGACGACGAGGTGAACATCGCCGAGCTGATCGCGATGGCGCTGCGGTTCGAGGGCTGGGAGATCACCATGGCCCACTCCGGCTCCAAGGCCGTCGCCGCTGCGAAGGAGACCGCTCCCGACGCGATCGTGCTCGACTGGATGCTGCCCGACTTCGACGGGCTCGAGGTCCTGCGCCGGGTGCGGTCGACCAACCCGGGCGTACCCGTCCTCTTCCTCACCGCCAAGGACGCGGTCGAGGACCGGGTCGCCGGGCTGACCGCGGGTGGTGACGACTACGTGACCAAGCCGTTCTCGCTCGAGGAGCTCGTCGCCCGGCTGCGTGGGCTGATGCGGCGGGCCGGTGCGACGCGGGTCGAGGAGCACTCGGTGATCCGCGTCGGCGACCTGACGATGGACGAGGACTCCCGCGAGGTGCACCGTGCCGGGGAGGAGGTCAGCCTCACCGCGACCGAGTTCGAGCTGCTCCGCTTCCTGATGCGCAACCCCCGCCGGGTCCTGTCCAAGGCCCAGATCCTCGACCGGGTGTGGTCCTACGACTTCGGTGGCCAGGCCAACGTCGTCGAGCTCTACATCTCCTACCTGCGCAAGAAGATCGACGCCGGCCGCGAGCCGATGATCCACACCATGCGCGGCGCCGGCTATGTGCTGAAGGCCGCTGAGTGAACGAGCGTCAGCGAGTGAACCGTCAAAGTGTCACGCGACCACGTCCGTACCATGGCGCTTGCGCGACGGAGGTGGTCGCGTGAGCGGCGGCCGTCTCAAGCGACTGGTCGCGCCGCTCAGCTCGCGCCTGGTCATCACCGCGGTCTCCCTGGTGCTGGTCGTCTCGCTCCTGATCGCCACCTTCGCGACGATCGCGCTGCGCGAGACGTTGATGGACCGTCTCGACCGGGACGTCAAGGAGATGGCGATGTCGGTGAGTCGACCGCGACCCGCGGGGATGCCCAACATTCCGCCGGGTGCGATCCGAGCGGTCTTCCCGGAGTCCTCTGCCACGGACAGCCAGATCGGCGGGTTCGACCCGGACGCGGAGGACGAGCTGTCCGAGGCGGACCTCGACATCCTCGAGGACGTACGCGTCGATGCCCGACCACACGATGTCGATCTGGACGAAGGCACCTACCGAGTGGTCGCCCAGTCCGGCTTCCTCGGCACGGGTGAGCAGGCGGTGCAGGTCGTCGGGATGTCGACCGACGAGGTCGACAACACCATCGAGAGCCTGATCTTCTGGGAGGCCCTGCTGACCCTGCTGGGTGTGCTGGCTGCCGCGGGCGCCGGCTACGTCATCGTGCGCCGCCAGCTCAGCCCGCTGCGCGAGGTCGCCGCCACCGCGCACACCGTCGCCGCGCTTCCGCTCTCTTCCGGGGAGGTCTCGGTGAGCGAGCGGGTGCCCGAGCGACTCACTGATGAGGACACCGAGGTCGGCCAGGTCGGTGCCGCGCTCAACTCGCTGCTCGACCATGTCGAGACCTCGCTGGCCGAACGTCACCGCAGCGAGCAGCAGGTACGCCAGTTCGTCGCCGACGCCTCCCACGAGCTGCGCACCCCGCTGACCACCATCCGCGGCTACACCGAGCTGGCCCAGCAGCGGCCCGAAGCGGTCCCGGCGGCGCTCGGCAAGGTCGAGGAGGAGTCGCTGCGGATGACCGCGCTGGTCGAGGACCTGCTCCTGCTCGCGCGCCTCGACCAGGGCCGACCGCTCGCCCGCGACTCGGTCGACCTGACCCGGCTGCTCCTCGAGGCCGTCGACGACGCCCGCGTCGTCGACCCCTCACACACCTGGCGGCTCGAGCTTCCGGCCGGCGCCGACTCCGGTGAGGCCGAGGTGATCGTCACCGGCGACGCCCAGCGACTCCACCAGGTGATCAGCAACCTGCTCACCAACGAGCGCCGGCACACGCCCGCCGGCACCACGGTCACGGTCCGCGTACGTCCTGACGGCTTCGACGTCCACGACGACGGCCCCGGCTTCCCTCCGGCCCTGGTCCCGCACGCGTTCGAGCGCTTCACCCGCGCCGACGAGGCCCGGCAGCGCGACGGCGGCGCCGGCCTCGGTCTCGCCCTCGTCCACGCCATCGTCACCTCCCACGGCGGCACCGTGACCCTCGCCAGTGCTCCGGGCGACACCACGATCGCCGTACGCCTCCCGCGCTCGTCCGAGGGATGAGGTGGGGTTTTCCCTACCCGGTTCGGCTCCTTGAGCCCATCGTGGGTGAGCGGCCGGTTCCTTAGCGTCGAAGGGTGACATCAGCCACCCGAAACCGCAGGAGCCACCCATGACCACACCCGCCCTCGAGGTCACCGGCCTCACCAGGACCTACGGCACCGGTGCGGCCGCCGTGGCCGCACTCAACGGACTCGACCTGGTCTGCGCGCCGGGCACGTTCACCGCCGTGATGGGGCCCTCCGGCTCCGGCAAGTCCACCTTCCTGACCTGTGCCGGAGCGCTGGAGCAGCCCACGGGCGGCCGGGTCGTCATCGCCGGCCAGGACGTCACCGAGCTGACCGAGGCACGCCGGACCAGGCTGCGCCGCGAGCGCATCGGGTTCGTCTTCCAGGGCTTCCACCTGCTGCCCTACCTCACCGCCGAGCAGAACGTCGCGCTGCCGCTGCGGCTGGCCGGTGGCCGGATCGACGCGGCGGCCCGTCCCCGGATCCGCGAGCTGCTCGACCGCGTCGGTCTGGGCGATCGCACCGGGCACCTGCCGGCACAGCTCTCCGGCGGCCAGCAGCAGCGGGTCGCGATCGCCCGGGCGCTGGCGACCGGCCCCGACATCATCCTCGCCGACGAGCCCACCGGAGCCCTCGACTCGCACACGGCCGCCTCGGTGCTCGCCCTGCTCCGGAGCCTCGTCCGCGAGCTCGGTGCGACCGTGGTGATGGTGACCCACGACCCGGTCGCCGCTGCGTACGCGGACAGCGTGGTCTTCCTCGTCGACGGCCGCGCCGTGGGGCGGATGGAGAACCCCGCCGCCGAGGCCGTCGCCGGCCAGATGGCGCATCTCGACGAGCTCACCGCCCGGACCGAGCAGGAGCTCGTGTGATGCTGACCCTGGCACTGCGCTCGCTGCGCCACCGCGCCACCGCCATGACCGCGACCTTCGTCGCGATCCTGCTGGGCACGGCCGTGATGGGGTCGTTCACGCCGTTGATCCAGGTCGCCCTCGAACCCGGCACGCCGAGCGCCGAGCGGGAGACCCTGCTCATCCTCGGGGGAGTGGTCGGAGCCTGGGGCACCGTCATCGCGCTCTTCTCGATCGTCTCCACCGTCGGGGTCACCGTCCGGCAGCGCGAGGTCGAGATCGGTCTGCTGCGCACCGTCGGTGCCGAGCCCCGTCAGGTCCGCGCCCTGGTGCGGGCGGAGACTCTCCTGGTCGCGCTCGTCGCCGCCGTCCTCGGAGCCGCCGTGGCGAGCCTGACCAGCCGAGCGCTCCTCGACCTGCTGCAGTCCGGCGGCGTCGTCAGCGAGCAGGTCGCCCACTCGGGCGGCTTGACCGCGCTCGCCGCGACCGTCGTCCTGCTCCTGCTCGTCTCCCTGACCGCCGCCGGCATGGCCGGGTCACGTGCCTCCCGGGGACCGGCGACGGTCGTCCTCTCCGAAGCCAGGACAGGCACCGGTCGGCTCGCCTGGTGGCGCTGGGTGGTGGCCGCGGTCGCTGTCGGCCTCGCCTCGTCCTCGGTCGCGATGACCATGGCCACGGGCAAGGACGCCGCTGACCCGTCTGAGGCGATGGCGATGACCGGCTCCCTCGGCCTTGTGGTCGCGGTGGGTCTCGCGGCGCTGGCACCGCTGCTGCTGCGGGCCGGCAGCTGGGTGCTGCGGCCGCTGCTGGGCGGCACGAGCGGTCACCTGGCGGCGTACAACACCTCGCGCAGGTCCCACCTGCTCGCCGGGGTTCTCGCGCCGGTCATGGTGCTCTCCGCGGCCTCGGTCAGCATCCTGATGCTGGTCGGGATCGACGAGCGAACGCTGCCCACCGGTCTGCCCCCGGAGGTCGTCGAGGGCTTCGAGACGGCCAACCTGCTCAACAACGTCGTCACCGCGATGATCTGCGCGTTCGCCGCGATCATGGTCGTCAACGCCTTCGCCGCCCTCCTCGCCGACCGCCGCCTGGAGCTGTACAGGCTGCGGCTGCTCGGCGCCACTCCAGGTCAGGTGCGCGGCTCCATCCTCGCCGAGGCCGGCGTGGTCGCCGCGGTCGGCACCGTCATCGGTCTGCTCGCCGCGCAGGCGACGATCGTCCCGTTCGCCTACGTCCGGGGTGAGGGCCTGGTTCCCGACGCACAGCTCTGGCTGCCGCCCGTGCTGGTGGCCGGTGCCGTGGCGCTCACGCTGGTCTCCGCGGCCGGCGCGACGAGCCGGGCATTACGCACGACGTCCGGCGCTCGCTGATGTCACACTCACTCCTGATGACCGAGTGGGATGCACCGATCCGGACCCTGCGACCGGAGCCGTTCAGCGGGCAGGCGCTCGTCGAGCGGCTCCGGCTGACCGGACTGTCGCTGGGCTATGCCCTGATGATGGCGCCCGCGCTGGTGCTGGTGATCCTCACCGTGCTCTCGATCCCGCTCGGGCTGGTGTTCGGGGTCGGCATCGGGATCGCCCTGGGTGCGGTGCCGGCCACCGAGGCCGTCGCCGGAGTGCATCGGCGGGTGAGCGGCATGCTTCTGGGGGAGAGGATCCCGGAGACGTACGCGGACCTGAGTGCGCGGCCCGTCCTCAGCCGGCCGTTCCGGTGGCTTCGGGAGAAGGCGCGCTGGCGCGACTTCGCCTTCTGCTGCTTCTCGGCGACCGGTGGCTTCGTACTCTCCCTGCTGCCCGTGGCGTTCGTGACCGCGCCGCTGACCTGGCTGATCCTGGCGTTCGTCGGCATCAACTGGGTGGCCTGGCTGCTGCTCCTGCTCACCGGCCCGCTGCTGCTGGTGTGGTGGGTGGCGACGCCGGGTCTCGTCCGGGCGCGGGCGGTGGCCGAGCGTGGCATCTTCGGCCAGGACCAGGTCGCCGCGCTGGCCGCCAGGGTGGAGAAGGTCGAGTCGACCCGTGCCGAGACGCTGGACCACTCGGCGGCCGAGCTGCGCCGCATCGAGCGTGACCTCCACGACGGTGCCCAGGCCAGGATCGCCGCCGTCGGGATGAGCGTCGGGCTGGCCGAGAAGCTGATGTCGACCGACCCGGATGCCGCCGCCGAGCTGCTGCGTGAGGCCCGCGAGACCACGGTGTCCGCGCTCGAGGACCTGCGTGGAGTCGTACGCGGCATCCTGCCGCCCGTGCTCGCCGACCGTGGCCTCGTGGGAGCCGTCCAGGCCCTCACCGCCGGACTGCCGCTGCCGGTCACCGTCGCCATCGACCTGCCCGGGCGCCTGCCCGACCCTGTCGAGTCGGCGGCCTACTTCGCGGTGGCCGAGTGCCTGGCCAACGCGGTCAAGCACTCCGGTGCCGACCGGGCGTTCGTACGCGGCAGCCACAACGGGCAGCGGCTGCGGATCGTCGTGGGCGACAACGGCCGCGGCGGCGCCGATGCGACCGGGCACGGGCTCGCCGGGGTCGCGACCCGACTGGCGGCCTTCGACGGCACCGTCGAGGTCGAGAGCCCCTCCGGCGGCCCGACCCTGATTACGCTGGAGGTGCCTTGCCGGATCTGAGGGTGGTCCTGGGCGAGGACCAGGCGCTGCTCCGCGTCGGCCTCACCCGGATCCTCGAAGCGGGCGGGATCGAGGTCGTCGAGGCCGTCGACAACGCGCCCGCCCTGGCGCGGGCCCTGGTCCGGCCCGACGTGGACGCGGCCGTGGTCGACGTACGTCTCCCGCCGTCCTTCACCACCGAGGGCATCACCGCGGCGATCGAGGCCAGACGGGCGCGGTCAGGTTTTCCGGTGCTGGTGCTGAGCCAGTACGTCGAGCCGCTCTACGCTCGCGACCTGCTCGCCGGGGGAGAGGGCGCGGTCGGCTACCTGCTCAAGGACCGTGTCGCCGACGTCGACGCCTTCCTCGGGGTGGTACGCCAGGTCGCCGGCGGCGGGACCGTGCTCGACCCGGAGGTCGTCGCCGCGCTCCTCACCCGCCGCGAACGCCCGCTCGACCGGCTCACCGAGCGTGAGCGCGAGGTGATGACGCTGATCGCCGAGGGCCGCTCCAACGCCGCCATCGCCGCCCGGCTCTTCGTCACCGAGAAGGCGGTCGGCAAACACATCAGCTCGATCCTCACCAAGCTCGACCTCCCCCAGGCCGGCGACGACAACCGCCGAGTCCTCGCCGTCCTGGCCTGGCTCAACGACACCTGAGCGAGGCGTCACCCACGTCGGCCGAGGCGTCACGTACGTCGGCCGAGACGTCACGTACGTCGGCCGAGACGTCAAACTGGTGCCAGCTCGGCCGACCGTGGTGCCAGCTCGGCCGACCGTGGTGACGCCTCGGCCGACCGGGGTGACGCCTCGGCGAGGGTGTCAGTCGTCAGCGGCGGCGGCCGGAGCCAGCCCCGGCAGGTCGAGCATGCGCTGCAGGGCGAGCTTGGCGTAGCGCTCGGTGTCGGGGTCGACCTCGATGCGGTTGACGACCTGACCCTCGACGAGGGACTCGAGGGCCCAGACGAAGTGGGGGAGGTCGATGCGGTTCATCGTCGAGCAGTAGCAGACGGTGCGGTCGAGGAAGACGATGCGCTTGTCCGGGTGGGCGTTGGCGAGGCGCTTGACCAGGTTGAGCTCGGTGCCGATCGCCCAGGCCGACCCGGCGGGAGCCGCCTCGATGGTCGAGATGATGAACTCGGTCGAGCCGACCAGGTCGGCCTTGAGGACGACCTCGTGCTGGCACTCGGGGTGGACCAGGATCTGCACACCCGGGATCTCGGCGCGCAGGTCGTCGATGGTGTCGGGGGAGAACCGGCCGTGGACCGAGCAGTGGCCCTTCCACAGGATCACCTTGGCCGCCTGGAGCTCCTCGGCGGACAGGCCGCCGCCGGGCTTGAGCGGGTCCCAGACCACGCAGTCGCCCAGGGACATGCCGAGCTTGAGCACGGCGGTGTTGCGGCCGAGGTGCTGGTCGGGGAAGAAGAGCACCTTGGCGTCGGACTTCTGCTCGAAGGCCCACTCCAGCACGGCCTGCGCGTTGGACGAGGTGCACACGACGCCGTCGTGGCGTCCGCAGAACGCCTTGATGTCGGCCGAGGAGTTCATGTACGTCACCGGCACGACCTGCTCGGCCACCCCGGCCTCCTCCAGCGCCGCCCAGGCCTTCTCGACCTGGCCCAGCCGCGCCATGTCGGCCATCGAGCACCCGGCCGCCAGGTCGGGGAGGATGACCGCCTGTGACGGCGAGGTGAGGATGTCGGCCGACTCGGCCATGAAGTGCACGCCGCAGAAGACGATGTACTCCGCGTCCGGGCGGGCGGCGGCGTCGCGCGCGAGCTTGAAGGAGTCCCCGGTCACGTCAGCGAACTCGATGACCTCGTCGCGCTGGTAGTGGTGTCCGAGGACGAACACCTTCTCGCCGAGCTTCTCCTTGGCGGCGATCGCGCGCTTGACCAGGTCGGGGTCGGAGGCCGCCGGCAGGTCGCCGGGGCACTCGACGCCACGCTCGGAGTTCAGGTCGGTGCCGCGCCCCAGGGGGAGCAGCGGGAGGTCGACAGTCGTCATGATGACGATAATACATGGGTCGCCGGTGGTGCCCGCTAGACGCCCAGAATCGCGTCGACCATGGCGACCTGGCCCGCCCGTGACCCTGAGCCCGGGTCGAGGACCGCGACCACCTGCGCCCCGATCAGGGTCGTTATCAGCAGGTCGACCGATCCGGGGACGTCGGTCGCAGGCACCTCCCCGGCGTCGACGGCCTCCTGCCAGTGCCGCCTCATGCGCTGCTTCCAGGCGGCCACCGCGGTGTTGTTGACCGTGGCCAGGGCGTCGTCGTTCATCGCCCGCTGCCACAGCGACATCGCGATCCGTGCCTCCAGGGCGGTTTCCTGCGCGAGCGGCATGATCTCGTGGCACATCCGGCGCAGGGCGGCGAGTCCGGTGTGGCGGCCGACGGACGCCTCGATGCGCTCGTTGGTGGCATCGAGGACGTGCTCGTACGCCGCCCGCAGGATCTCCTCCTTGCCGGCGAAGTAGTGGCTGAGTGCGCCGTTGGTGTAGCCCGCCTCGGCGGCGAGGTCACGCATGTTGACGCCGTCGACGCCGCGCGCGGCCAGCAGTCGCCAGGCGGCCGCGATGATCGCGCGGCGGCGCTCGTCGTGATCGACCAACCGTGGCATCAGGCTCCTTCCGGGGCGGCCTAAAGGTCTTACCGATGTCGGCGGACGCGTCGCCGATGTAGCGTGCGTCACATCTTTGGTTCTACGTCCGTTGAACCATAACGCATCAGGGAGTACCCATGGTCGACACCACACCGGCGGAGGCACCGGCCACCGCATCGTCGTTGAAGGGCTCGATCGGCGTCGCCGGCATCGTGTTCCTCGTCATCGCCGCAGCCGCACCGCTCACCGCGGTCGCCGGCTCCCTGCCCGTGATGATCGCCCTCGGCAACGGGGCGGGCGCCCCGATGGCGTACGTCGTCGCGGCTGCCGTCCTCCTCGTCTTCAGCGTCGGCTACGCCGCGATGAGCCGATCGGTGACGGACACCGGAGCGTTCTACGCGTACGTCACCCAGGGGCTCGGCACCTCGCCGGGACTGGGGGCGGCCGCGCTGGCACTGCTCGCCTACACGACCATCCAGGCCGCCATCTACGGCCTCGCCGCCGCGACGATGCGTGACGTCGTCCTGCGGTTCGGAGGCCCGGACCTGCCGTGGTGGCTGTGGGCCGGCGTCCTGATCGCCGTTGTCGCGCTCCTCGGCTATCGCAGCATCGACCTCGGGGCGAAGGTGCTCGGCATCCTGCTCGTCGCGGAGATCGCGCTCATCGTGATGCTCTCCGCCGCCGTCCTGCTCCAGGGAGGGGCACAGGGTGTCGACGTCGCCTCGTTCACCCCGTCGTCGTTCTTCTCCGGCTCGCCGGGGATCGCCCTGATGTTCGCGATCGGCTCCTTCGTCGGCTTCGAGGCCACGGCGATCTACGGCGAGGAGGCCCGCGACCCCAAGCGGACCGTGCCGATCGCGACCTACGTCGCCGTCGGCACGATCGGGGTCCTGTACGCGGTCGCGAGCTGGGCACTGGTGCTCGCGTTCGGGAGCGACCAGGTGCAGGCCGCCGCGCAGGCCGACCCGGCCGGCCTCACCTTCACCGCCGCTGCCGCCTTCCTCGGCGGCACCGCCGCCGACGTGATGATGGTGATGCTCGTGACCAGCCTCTTCGCGGCGCTGCTGGCCTTCCACAACGCGATCGCGCGCTACGTCTTCGCCCTGGCCCGTGCCGGGCACGCGCCACGACCGCTGATGGGCGTCCACCTGCGGCACGGGTCCCCGTACGTCGGCTCGCTGGTCCAGACGGCGACGGCCGTCGTCCTCGTGGGCGCCTTCGCGCTGGCCGGCGCCGACCCGGTCCTGGAGCTGTTCACCTGGATGGCCGGGGTCTCGATCGTGGCGATCCTCGCCGTCATGCTCCTCACCAGCGTCGCGATCGTCGTGTTCTTCCGGCGTGAGGGCGGCGACACCCGGTGGTGGCACACCAGGATCGCGCCCGTCCTGGGAGCGATCGGGCTGCTCGGCATCTCCGCGCTGGTGATCGACAACTTCACCACCCTCATCGGCGGCTCCACGACGCTCGCCAACGGCTTCCTCGTCGCCGTCGTCGTGACGTACGTCCTGGGCGCCCTCGTCGGCCGCAGACGCCCCGCACGCCGTGGCTGACCGCCCTCTCCGACCCCACCCCGACCACTCGACCACAGGAGCACCCATGAACCCCACCTCCGCCCGGCCCTCCGTCATCGTCGTCGGCGCCGGCTTCTCCGGCCTCGTCGCCGCCCGCGAGCTCGAGGCTGCGGGTGTCGACGTCCGCATCTACGAGGCCCGCGACCGGATCGGCGGGCGCGCCTGGACCGACGAACGCCTCGGCGGGCACGCCCTGGAGATGGGTGCCACCTGGGTCCACTGGATGCAGCCCTTCGTCTGGACCGAGATCACCCGTTACGGCCAGCAGATCCACCCCAGCCCCGACATCGAGGAGGCGTACTGGGTCAGCGAGGGCGCGGTCCGCCGCGGCACCGAGCACGAGCTCGACGAGAAGCTCGCGCGGCTGCAGGAGGTGATCTTCGAGGGCTCGCGAGAGCTCTTCCCCTACCCGCACGACCCGCTGTTCGTGCTCGAGTCCGAGGACACCGACCCCGACCTGCGCGAGCGCTTCCTGGCCGCGGACAAGGGCAGCGTCCTCGACTGCCTCCGCACCGGCGGGTTCAGCCAGGAGGAGATCGACCTCGCCGACTCCTACTGGTCGGCCGGCTACCAGGGCTCGACCGCGACCGCCTCACCGCTGATGGCGAAGCACTGGGCCTCGCTCAGCGACCACCGCAGCTCCCTGATGGACGAGCAGACCCTGCGGTTCAAGCTGACCCGTGGCATGCGCGGACTCTACGAGGCCATCGCGGCCGACCTGCGCTGCCCGATCGCCCTCGCGACGCCGGTGCGGTCCGTCGACCACGACGAGAGCGGTGCCCGGGTCGTCCTCGCGACCGGTGAGGAGATCGAGGCCGACGCGGTCATCGTGACCGCCCCGATCGGGGCGCTGGGGAACATCGAGTTCACCCCGCCGCTGAGCGACCTGCAGCGTGAGGTCGTCGCGGAGGGGACCAACTCGGTCGGCTTCAAGATCTGGATCAAGGTCGCCGGACGGCACTCCGTGATCGCCGGGGCACCGGGGGACAACCCGATCTCGCTGCTGCGCAGCGAGTACTTCCTCGAGGAGGAGGACGCCACGATCCTGGTCGGGTTCGGGTCGGACCACACGAGGATCGACCTCGAGGACATCGGGTCGGCCCAGCGTGCTGTCGACGTCTGGGACGCCGGCCTGTCGGTGATCGACTGCGGCGGCCACGACTGGGTCGCCGACCCGTGGTCGGGCCAGACCTGGGCCACGGTGCGCTCCGGCCGGTTCGTCGACGGCTGGAGCCACTTCAACCAGACCACGACCCGGCTCCATCTGGCCGGCGCCGACTTCGCCCAGGGGTGGAACGGTGTCGTCGTCGACGGTGCGATCGAGTCGGGGATCACGACCGCCCGGAAGGTGATCGCCGACCTGCGATGAGATCCGCCTCAGGCGCGCAGGGGCCGGACGGCCTCCCAGGCAGGGTCGGTGTCGACCCGGGTGACGACGTCGCCGTGGACCCAGCCGTCGACCGTCTCCTCGAGCCGTTGCGGGGCCGAGGTGGTGGGGTCGACGTAGGCGTGCAGAAGGCGTACGCCGTTGGTGGTCTCGTGCGCCACGACGCGGCCGTCGGGGCCGAGGGTCGAGGCGAGCCGGTCCTCGAGCTGGTCGAGCTCGAGCAGGGCGTCGGGGGAGGGGAGGCCCCGCTCGGCGAAGCCGACGTAGGGGACCATCACGCCGACATGATGGGTCAGGTTGGGTGCGGTGACCGGGTGCAGGGGCACGACCGCGCTCGCGACCACCGGTCCCTGCGGGCTCTCCGCGTGGAGCAGCACCCAGGCCGGGTTGCCGTCGGGGTCGACGTACTCGGTGCGGAGGTTGCCCACGGCGACGCGCAGCCCGTCGAGGCCGAAGCCGTCGCGGGGACGGGCGGCGGTCGTCTCGACCTCGCCGATCCACAGCTCCGTGCTGGACTCGCCCAGCGCCGTGTCGAGGGCGTGGAAGGCGACCTGGAGGCGAGCGTCGTCGTCGAGGTCGGGGAAGGCCGGGTGGAAGAGGGTGAGGTCGAAGTGGGCGCCGTTCTGCCGGGCGGCGACCAGCACGTCGGCCAGCCGGATGGCGGCGCCGCCAGGGGTGGTGAGCACCGCCTCGACCGGATCCTCGACCGGCGGGCGCTGGTCGCTGAACTCCCAGGCCGAGACGTCGTCGGGCTCGGGGGCGGCGAGCAGCCAGCGGCGGGCCAGCGCGCGATGGTCCGGGTTGCCGCCCGCCGAGACGACCAGCAGCCGGCCCCCCAACGGCCCGGGTCCGACCTCCCAGCTCAGGCCCGCCTCGATCGCGTCGATCCGCCTGGCCAGCAGTGCGACCAGAGCCTTCTGGTCGTCGGCGTCGAGCGCCGCACCGCAGGCCAGGGCGCCCTTCTGGGCCCACCAGCTCCAGAAGCCATTGATCCGCCTGGTCTCTGACTCGCCGGCACTGCGCCGCCCGAAGATCCGCACGAAACGACCTTAACGCGACGCATGCGGAATGTTTACGACACCGAGAACATCAGGTGGAACGCCTCGTGCTTCCGTGCGCGGGTAGGTTTCGGCCATGCGAGTGCTGATCGCCCCCGACAAGTACGCAGGCACCCTCTCCGCCGCCCAGGCGGCTGCCGCGATCGCGGAGGGCTGGCGGCGTACGGCGCCCCGTGACGATCTCTCGCTCGCGCCGATGGCGGACGGCGGACCGGGTTTCCTCGAGCTGCTGCACGAGGTGCTCGACGGCGACCTCCACGAGGTCGAGGTCAGAGGCCCCCACGGTGAGCCGGTGACGGCACAGGTGCTGGTCGAGGGCGAGACCGCCTACGTCGAGTCGGCCCAGGCCGCCGGTCTGCACCTCACCGGCGGGAAGGGGGCCGAGCAGGCGAGCTCGTACGGAGTGGGCCAGCTGCTCCTCGCCGCCCGTGACGCCGGAGCGAGCACGGTCGTGGTCGGCCTCGGCGGCTCGGGCACCAGCGACGGGGGAGCGGGGCTGCTCGCCGCGCTGGGCGCCACCGCAGACCGGCCGCTCGATGCCGGTGTCGCCGGGCTCGAGGGCGTCACCGAGGTCACGCTCCCCGAGCCCCTGGGCCTCGAGATCGTGATCGCCAGCGACGTGGACAACCCGCTGACCGGGCTCTTCGGCGCGATCAAGGTCTACGGCGAGCAGAAGGGGCTGGCCGAGGAGACCATGCCCCGCTGGGACGGTGTGCTCCAGGACCTGGCCGCCGCCACCTCGCGCAAGACCGCGACCGAGAAGGGTGCGGGAGCGGCCGGCGGGATCGGGTTCGCACTGCTGCTCCTCGGCGCCACCCGCCGGCCGGGGTTCGACGTCGTCGCCGACCTGCTGGGGCTGCCCGAGCTGGCCGCCCGGACCGACCTGGTGATCACCGGTGAGGGGTCCTTCGACCCGCAGAGCGCCGCCGGGAAGGTGCCGGCCGGGGTCGCCAGGCTGGCCGAGCAGGCGCTGCGGCCCTGCATCGTGCTCGCGGGCAAGGTCAGCATGAGCGGGCGGGAGATGCGTACGCTCGGCATCGACGCCGCCTACTCCCTGGTCGACATCGTCGGCGAGGAGCAGGCGATCGGCCAGGCGTACGACTCACTGGCTCGGGTCGCGGCCAGAGTGGCCCGGACCTGGTCCGTCGACCATCGGGAATAACCGAGGATGTGCGACGATTGACCCTGAGACACACCCGCACCCACGCACAGGGAGCCCAGCTACATGACCGAGCAGACGACCGAACGCCGCGCCGACTCCATCAACCTGAGCGACGTTGCCGCCGGGAAGGTGAAGAGCCTCCTGGAGCAGGAAGGCCGCGACGACCTGAGCCTGCGCATCTCCGTGCAGCCCGGTGGCTGCTCCGGCCTGCGCTACCAGCTCTTCTTCGACGAGCGCACCCTCGACGGTGACGTCGTCACCGACTTCGACGGCGTCTCCGTCGTCGTCGACCGGATGAGCGTCCCCTACCTCAACGGCGCCATGATCGACTTCGTGGACAGCATCGAGAAGCAGGGGTTCACCATCGACAACCCCAACGCCACCGGATCCTGCGCCTGTGGAGACTCCTTCCACTGAGCCCGATCTGGTCCAGTACGTCAGCAGCCCCTGCCACAGGCAGGGGCTGCTGGTATTTGGTGGCCTCCTCAGTCCGGGAGGCCGAGAACCATCAGGTCAGGGCGAGGTCGTCGGCGACGTGTCCGCAGGCCTCGAGCATGGCGGCGTGACCCGGCTCCCGGGCCTGCATCCGCACGGCCGGTGCCGGGCGGGCCGTCTCGCGCACCCGTGGCGCGGGCAGGCGCAGCGCGCTGTCGGCGGCGGCACAGTCGGCGCAGAGCTGCGCAGGGCTGTCGAGGTCGTCGTACGGAACGCGCATGTCGGTCATGCAAACGACGGTAAGCACTACCAACGGGTAGCAGAAGGCGGACTCGGCGGTAATATTTCATCTCCCGTCCACGGCCGAGCCTTAACATCGCCCGAGGTCTCGCCGGTAGGGTTCCGCGCATGTCCGGTTCACTCCTGATCGCAGGCTCCATCGCCACTGACCACCTGATGAGCTTCGGTGGAAAGTTCGCCGATTCGCTGGTCGCAGACCAGCTCGACAAGCTCTCGGTGAGCTTCCTGGTCAACGACCTCGAGATCCGCCGCGGTGGCGTCGGCGCCAACATCTCCTTCGGCCTGGCCAACCTCGGCCTCGCGCCGGTGCTCGTGGGCGCGGTCGGCGAGGACTTCGCCGACTACCGTTCCTGGCTCGAGCGTCACGGCGTCAACTGCGACCACCTGCACGTCTCCGAGACGCTGCACACCGCCCGGTTCGTGTGCACCACCGACACCGCGATGGCGCAGTTCGCGAGCTTCTACCCGGGCGCGATGGCCGAGGCGCGCGAGATCGAGCTCGGCCCGATCGCCGACAAGGTCGGTGAGCCGTCGTACGTGCTGATCGCGCCGGACGACCCCGACGCGATGAAGCGCCACACCCAGGAGGCGCGTCAGCGCGGCTACACCTTCATCTCCGACCCGAGCCAGCAGCTCGCCTTCGGCGACGGTGAGCTCATCCGCGAGCTCGTCGACGGCGCCGCCTACCTGTTCACCAACGAGTACGAGTCCCACGTCCTCCAGCAGAAGACCGGCTGGTCCGCCGAGGAGGTCCTGGCCCGCGTCGGCACCCAGGTCACCACGCTCGGCAAGGACGGCGTACGCATCCAGCGCAAGGGCGAGGACGCGATCGAGCTGCCGGCCGCGAAGAACGTCGACGCCGTCGAGCCCACCGGAGTCGGCGACGCGTTCCGGGCCGGATTCCTGGCCGCGCTGGCCTGGGACTGCGAGCTGGAGCAGGCCGCCGAGGTCGGCTGTGTCCTGGCCGCCTACTGCGTCGAGACCGTCGGCCCGCAGGAGTACTCCTTCACCGCCGAGGAGTTCGTCGCCCGGGTCCGTGAGTCCTACGGCGACAGGGCCGCGGACCAGATCGCTCCGCACATCAAGAACTGACCGCGGCTCGACCAGCAATCTCAGCTGAGGCGGCGTATCCGGTATACGGGTACGCCGTCTTCTGCTTCCACCTCGCCGACGAACTCCTGCCCGCGCATGCGGGCCCAGGCGGGTACGTCGTGGTGGGCCGCCACGTCGTCGGCCGCGACGGCGATGACCTCGCCGACCTCGACGTCGCCGAGGTGGCGGCCGAGCTCGATGATCGGTCGCGGGCAGGCCTGCCCACGGCAGTCGAGGGTGACGATCGGCGCGCTCACAGGCCAGCCTCGGCGCGTAGGTCCTTCACGATCCCGGGCAGTGCGTCGAGCACGCGCTCCACATCCTCTCGCGTCGTGTCGCGGGTCAGCGACAGCCGAACGTTACCGTGTGTCAGCGCTCCCATGGCAGCAAGCACGCGAGAGGGTTCGCGGGTATCGGACGTGCAGGCCGAGCCGCTGGCGACACCGGCGCCGATGCGGTCCAGTGCGGTCACCAGCGCCTCGCCGTCGACGTACAGCGCCGAGAAGGTCACCAGGTGGGGGAGCCGGTCCTCGGCAGGGCCGGCGACGTCCACGTCGGGGATCTCCGTCCTGACCCGCTCCCGCACCAGCGCGACGAGCTCGTGCTGGCGGGCGTTGACCTCGTCGCGCTCGGCGACGACCGCCTGGAGCGCTGCCGCGGCGGCCAGCGCCCCGGGGATGTTCGTGAACCCCTGATCCGTACGCGACCACTCATCGCCCGGGAACGGCCAGCGCCAGCGGGCGGCCCTGCGCACGACCAGCACTCCCACGCCACCGGGGCCACCCCACTTGCGGGCGGAGCCGGCGATCGCGTCCCCGACCGAGGGCAACGGCAGCCGTCCCATCGCCGCGCCGGCGTCGACGAAGAGGGACGCCGGGCCTGCGGCCGAGGCGACCTCGTCGAGGGGCTGGAGCGTGCCGACCTCGTGGTTGGCCTGCTGGACGGCGACCACATCGACGTCTCCGGCCCGCACCGCCTCCCGCACCGCGGCCCCCTCGACCCGTGCCTCGCCGTCGACGGCCAGCTCGGTGACGGGGGAGCGCTGCGACCATCGTGCGGCGTCGATCACCGCCTGGTGCTCGACGGCACTGTGACCTATGCCACGTGATCCGAGCCCCAGCAGCCCCGCGTGCACGGCGGCGGTGCCCGAGGATGTGAAAAGCACCTCATCGCGACGTACCCCCAGAGCCTCGGCGACGACCTCGCGGGCGTTGGCGAGCAGCAGCCCGGCGCTACGGGCCGGCCGGTGGAGGCGGCGAGGGTCGGCGTACCCCTGCTCTGCCGCGGCGAGCAGCACTTCTCGCGCGGCGGGATGGAGCGGTTCGGCCGAGGCGGCGTCGAGGTAGGTGAAGCGGTCGGTCACAGAACCCAACGGTAGCCATACGCGACATGAGGAACCCCTGAAGATGAATCCGGAGTCGCTCGCGGTAGTCTGCCGACATCTGAGTGTTCGCATGAGAGAGAGGCTCGTAGTGGGTCTGCACTTGCCAGGGGCCGGATCGACTCCGTCCCACGCCCGCGCCCGACGTGGTGCGCTGGTGGCGACGCTGACGGCCGGCGCCCTCCTGCTGAGTGGCTGTTCGGACGAGGCGGCGCGCTTCGGCTTCCCCGAGCCACGTTCCGAGCAGGGGGAGCACAACCTCGCCCTGTGGCAGGGCGCATGGATCGCCGCGTTGATCACGGGTGCCCTGACCTGGGGGCTCATCTTCTGGGCTATCTGGCGCTACCGGCGCCGCAGCGACGCCGACGTCCCGGTCCAGACGCGTTACAACCTGCCGTTGGAGATCTTCTACACGATCGCCCCGGTCCTGATGGTGATCGTCTTCTTCGACCACACCGTCAAGGTCCAGAACGAGATGCTGGACAACGGCAACCCGACCAACGTGATCGAGGTGACCGGCCAGCAGTGGCAGTGGACCTTCAACCACGGCATCGGTGAGCCCGACCTGAGCGCTGACGAGAACCTCGTCGACGACGAGTTCCCCTACGACAAGTACGGCTACGTCGTGGGCACCGGCTCGCACATCCCGACGCTGGTCCTCCCCGAGAAGACCACCACGCGGTTCAACCTGCGCTCGGCCGACGTCATCCACAACTTCGGCGTCCCGGAGTTCGGTATGAGGATGGACGTCGTCCCGGGTCGGGTGAACCACTACTCGATCACCACGAAGGAGGCCACGGCCACCTTCGACGCCAACGCGGAGGACCTCATCGAGGGCACCACCTTCCGCGGGGCGTGCTACGAGCTCTGCGGCGTCTACCACGCCCGGATGATCTTCAAGGTCGCGATCCTCTCCGAGAGCGACTACAAGTCCTACGTCGACACGCTGGCGCAGAACGGCTTCGAGGCCGACCGCCCGCTGCTCGGTGGTGGCAAGTCCACCCGCCCCGCTGACGACATCGCGAACCACGAGGAGGAGGGCGAGTGACCGCCACCGCTGCACCCCCGGTCGCCGGCGGTCGCAAGCCGCTCGGCAAGCAGATCTACCAGCTGCTGACCACCACCGATCACAAGCTGATCGGCAAGATGTACCTGGTCACGTCGTTCGTCTGGTTCCTGATCGGCGGCCTGATGGCGCTGCTGATGCGCTCGGAGCTGGCCTTCCCGGGTCAGCAGGTCGTCAACGACGAGCTGTTCAACCAGCTGTTCACGATGCACGGCACGATCATGCTGCTGCTCTTCGCGACGCCGCTGTTCTTCGGCTTCTCCAACGTGATCATGCCGCTGCAGATCGGCGCACCTGACGTCGCCTTCCCGCGGCTCAACATGTTCAGCTACTGGCTCTACCTGTTCGGCAGCCTCATCGCGGCCAGCGGCTTCCTGACCCCGACCGGCGCAGCCGACTTCGGCTGGTTCGCCTACACGCCGCTCTCCAGCGCGCAGTACTCGCCGGGTGTCGGTGGCGACCTGTGGATCATGGGTCTCTACATGGCCGGTCTGGGCACGATCCTCGGCTCGGTCAACTTCATCACCACGATCATCTGCATGCGGGCGCCGGGCATGACCATGTTCCGGATGCCGATCTTCACCTGGAACACCCTGGTCACCTCGCTCCTCGCGCTGATCGCGTTCCCGATCCTCGCGGCTGCGCTGCTGATGCTCGAGTCCGACCGGCAGTTCGGCTCCCACGTCTTCGACGCCGCCCATGGTGGCCCGATCCTGTGGCAGCACCTGTTCTGGTTCTTCGGTCACCCCGAGGTCTACATCATCGCGCTGCCGTTCTTCGGCATCATCACCGAGATCCTCCCGGTCTTCAGCCGCAAGCCGATCTTCGGCTACATCGGCCTCGTCGCCGCGACCCTCGGCATCGCGATCCTCTCGGTGGCGGTGTGGGCGCACCACATGTTCGTCACCGGCGCGGTCAACCTGCCGTTCTTCTCCGGCATGACATTCCTGATCGCGGTGCCGACAGGTGTGAAGTTCTTCAACTGGATCGGCACGATGTGGGGCGGATCGGTCAGTTTCGACACCCCGATGCTCTGGTCGATCGGCTTCTTGACGACCTTCCTCTTCGGTGGTCTGACCGGCATCATCCTGGCGAGCCCGCCGCTCGACTTCCAGGTCTCCGACTCCTACTTCGTGGTCGCGCACTTCCACTACGTGGTCTTCGGAACCGTCGTGTTCGCGATGTTCGCCGGCTTCTACTTCTGGTGGCCGAAGATGACCGGCCGGATGCTCGACGAGCGCCTCGGCAAGGTCCACTTCTGGCTGCTGTTCGTCGGCTTCCACGCGACCTTCCTGGTCCAGCACTGGCTCGGTGTCGAGGGCATGCAGCGACGCATCTCCGACTACCTGCCCAGCGACGGGTTCACCTTCCTGAACCAGTTCTCGACGGTCGGCGCGTTCCTGCTGAGCCTGTCGATGCTGCCCTTCTTCTACAACCTCTACGTCTCCCGCAACGCCCCCAAGGTCGAGGTGGATGACCCCTGGGGTTGGGGCCGCTCGCTGGAGTGGGCCACCGCCTGCCCGGCGCCGCGCCACAACTTCGTCTCCATCCCGAGGATCCGTTCGGAGTCCCCGGCCTTCGACCTCCACCACCCGGAGATCGCCGCGCTGGAGAACGATGAGGACGACCTCGCCTCCACCAGCTCCAACAAGGAAGGCTGACCCCGATGAAGTCTGAAGCCTGGATCTTCGTGGTCTGCACCGCCTTCATGGTGCTGGTCACGCCGGCCTACTGGTTCATCACCGCGGCCTCCGAGGAGGGCGGCGACTGGACCGGCACCTCGGCGCTGGTGATGTGCACGCTGCTGTTCGCGATGATCACCATCTACCTCGGCTTCCACGCCATCAAGATGGACCCGAGGCCCGAGGACCGCGAGGATGGTGAGATCGCCGAGGGCGCCGGGGAGTACGGCTTCTTCCCGCCGTTCTCGTGGTGGCCGCTGTGGGCGGCTCTCACCTTCGGTCTGGTCGTCCTCTCGGTCGCGATGGCGGCCTGGTGGCTTCTCATCATCGCCGCCGTGCTCGGTCTGCTGGCCCTCGCCGGCTGGAACTTCGAGTACTACCGAGGCGAGTTCAAGCACTGAGCAGATGAACGCCGACGGGGCCCGATCCAACACGGATCGGGCCCCGTTTCCATTCTTGGGCAGCTCTTGGTGATGCCCGGTAGGGTTATCGCGCCCACGCCCCGGTTCGGGGCGCGGGGGTAAATGAATCAGGTCTGGAGCAGCCTCACCGTGTCAACGCAGTCACCGTTTCACCGTTCGTCCCTGCTCGCCCGCCGCCGGGTGCTGTTGACCACGGCAGCGGCGGCTCTCGCGCCGGTGCTCGCCGCGTGCGGGGCGGACTCGGCCTCGAAGGAGCCCAAGAAGCCGGCCGAGCCGACGGTGCAGATCACCCCCAACATCGAGAACGACGCCACCGGCGTCGCGGTCGACAAGGTCGTCAAGGTCGATGTGGCCAAGGGGCGTCTCGACGAGGTCATGCTGACCGGTGCCAAGGGCACCAAGGTGCGGGGCACGATGACCGAGGACGGGCTCAGCTGGAGCGCGGGGGAGGTGCTCGAGCCGACCGCCTCCTACATCCTGGCGGTCACCGCGACCGGTGACGACGGCCTGGAGCAGACGAGCGAGATCAAGTTCTCGACCGAGGATCTCGGCCTGGACCGCCAGACCTTCCCGTCGATCGCGCCGCTCGACGGCGAGACGGTCGGTGTGGGGATGCCGATCATCGTGACGTACGACCTGCCGGTGAAGAACAAGGCCGCCTTCGAGAAGAAGATGGTCGTCGAGTCGACCCCGAAGCAGGACGGGTCGTGGTACTGGGTCAGCGACAAGGAAGTGCACTACCGCCCGCGCACCTACTGGCAGGCCAACTCCACGATCAACGTGAAGCTCAACATCAACTCGGTTCCTGCCGGTGGCGGCATCTTCGGCCAGAAGGACCGTGAGATCACCTTCAAGACCGGTGACGCGCACATCTACCGGGCCAACGCGCAGACCCACCAGATGGAAGTCTTCAAGAACGGGCAGAAGATCAAGACCATCCCGATCACGACCGGCAAGGAAGGGTTCATCACCCGCAGCGGCGTGAAGGTGATCATCGAGAAGTTCAAGCGCAAGACCATGAACTCCGAGACCATCGGGATCAACCAGGGCGACCGGGAGTACTACAACATGGAGGGCGTGAAGTGGGCCATGCGGCTGACGTTCTCCGGAGAGTTCATCCACGGCGCGCCGTGGTCGGTCGCGCAGCAGGGCAATGCCAACGTCTCCCACGGCTGCACCGGGATGAGCGACGAGAACGCCAAGTTCCTCTACGACATGACCCGCCGCGGTGACGTCGTCGAGACCGTCGGCACCAACCGGGAGATGACCTTCAGCAACGGCTGGGGCGACTGGAACACCTCCTACGACGAATACCGGGCGGGGTCTGCACTCGCCTGAGTCGATCTTGTGCATTGCAGTAATTAGCGTGCGACACCGTGTGGTTGATGCTTGCGCCCGAAAGCGCCTTTACCTACGTTCCACCTGACACGTAATCGCGTTGCGCAGGGCTGACCCCGACGGCCCGCGCCGCCCTGGAAGGTGGACTCGTTGCCTCGGCCTGTGCTGGTGCTCGACCTGGACGGCACGGTGTGTCTCGGAGACACACCGGCACTTCTCTACGCCACCCGGGTGGCGGACCTCACCGACGCCCCTGAGGCGCTTCTGGCGACCGCAGAGGCCTTCCTCGGGCAGAGACTGCCCGAGACTGCTCCGAGGACGCTGACGGGCGCTCAGGACGGCTATGAGGCGGTCAAGATCCTGGGCCTGGCGGCCGGGGTCTCCGAGGAGCAGCTCAGTGCCGCGTACGTCTCGAGCCGGGCGGCGATCAGCGAGCACCCGGGTGACATCCGCACGCCCGAGGGGCTGGTCGATCTGCTCGGCGGGATCGACGCGCACCGGGTGATCCTCACCAACTCGCCCGGCGGCAGCGGACTGGACGCGATCCTGGAGCACCTCGGCGTAGGCGACGTGGTCGACGAGGTGCGCACCGACGCGCTCAAGCCGACCCGGATGAAGGGGCACCTGGACGCCTTCCTCGAGCACGTCGGTGCCGCCGACACGCCGGAGTGGTTGATGTCGGTGGGCGACATCTGGCGCAATGACCTTGCCCCCGCCGTCGAGCGTGGTTGTGTTGCTGCATACGTTGACGCCTTCGACCGCCGGCAGGGACCGGCCCATGTTCGTGCAGGATCGTTCGTGGACCTGTACCCCGCAGTCTCGGACTGGTCGAATGACCCGTCATCCTTCATAGCAGCTCACCCCCTCAAGGAGTCTGTCCAATGTTGAGAACCCCCCGGTTGCTGGCGGTCGGTGCCGCCGCATCGCTCGCCCTCTCGCTCGCCGCCTGCGGCGAGGACAGCACTGCGCCCGCGGAGGACCCCGAGGAGATCGTGCTGTCGCTGGTGCCCTCCGGCGACGTCGACTCGATCACGGAGAGCGCGAAGGGCCTGGAGTCGTTCCTCAGCGACAAGATCGGGATCCCCGTACGCGCCGAGGTGACCGAGAGCTATGCCGCCGCGATCGTGGCGATGAAGGCCGACCAGGCCCAGGTCGCGATGCTCGGCCCGATCGGCATGGTCCAGGCCGAGGACCAGGCCGGTGCGGTGCCGGTCCTGCAGTCGGTGCGCTTCGGCTCCGGGACCTATCACACCCAGTGGTTCACCAACGACCCCGAGACCTACTGCGCCGACGAGGTGAAGGTCGTCGAGGGCTTCAAGTACTGCAACGGCACCGACGCCGCCGAGACCGGTCCCGTCGGCGAGGAGGCGATCGCCAAGATCGAGCCCGGCACCTCCATCGCCTTCGTCGACCAGGGCTCCGCCTCGGGCTACTACTACCCGGCCACCCAGTGGGGTCAGGTCACCGGTGGCGACGCCCTGGTCGACCTCGACGCCCAGTTCGCCGGCGACCACGACGCCGCGGTCCTGGCCGTGGCGCGCGGCGACTACCCGATCGGGGTGAGCTTCGACGACGCCCGCGAGGAGGTCGCGGCCGACGAGCCGAAGGTCGCCTCCGAGGTCGTGGTCTTCGCCTACTCCACCGAGATCCCCAACGACGGCATCGTCGTCGCCGCCGGCCTCTCCAAGGAGCTGCGTACGAAGGTGACCGACGCGTTCACCGCGATGGCGAAGGACCCCAAGGGGCTCAAGACGCTGGAGGCGGTCTACGAGATCGAGGGTCTGGAGAAGGTCGACACCGCCGCGCTGAAGAAGGCGAAGTCAGTGGAGGAGAACTTCGGCGAATGAGCATCGTCTTCGACGACGTCTCGGTGGTCTACCCCAACGGCACCCGTGGCCTGGACAAGGTCTCCTTGACCATCGCGGCAGGGGAGTTCGTCGTGGTCGTCGGACTCTCGGGGGCGGGCAAGTCGACGCTCATCCGCACGATCAACGGCCTGGTGCCGGTCACCTCGGGATCGCTGTCGGTGGGCGGGACCGAGGTGGCCACGGCGCGCGGGCGGCGACTGCGGCGGTTGCGCGCCGAGATCGGGATGATCTTCCAGGGTTTCAACCTGGTCTCCCGGCGCTCGGTGATGGGCAACGTGCTCACCGGCCGGCTGCACGCGCAGACGATGCTGAGGTCGGCCTTCGGCATGCACACCAAGGCCGACAAGGAGATCGCCTTCGAGGCCCTCGAGCGCGTCGGGATCGTCGAGAAGGCGTGGGTACGCGCCTCCCAGCTCTCCGGCGGGCAGCAGCAGCGGGTCGCGATCGCCCGGGCGCTGGCGCAGCAGCCGTCCGTCGTGCTCGCCGACGAGCCGGTCGCCTCCCTGGATCCGCCGACGGCCAACCTGGTCATGCGTGACCTGCAACGGATCAACCGCGATCTCGGTATCACCACTGTGGTCAACCTGCACTTCCTCGATCTGGCTCGGCGCTACGCCGACCGGATCATCGGCATGCGCGCGGGCCAGGTGGTCTTCGACGGCCCGGCGGCCGATGCCGACGACGACGTCTTCGAGAGGATCTACGGCCGCTCGCTGACCGCCGAGGACGTCTCTGCATGAGCCTGGCCACCCTCGAGCGTGCGGACGGCGCGCCGAAGCAGGTACGTCCGGCGAAGCCGCCGCCGAGCCCGCTGCTCATCGGTGGCGTCCTCGGTGCCGTGGCCGCCACCGTCGTGGCCGGTTGGGCGATCGACTTCTCGCTCGCGCCCGTCATCGAGCAGTGGCCCATGCTGACGATGATCCTCGAGGAGGTCGTGCACCCCGAGTGGGCGGAGATCACCGACCCGTCCTCGCGGCTGTGGATCGCGATGAAGGAGACCGCGGCCATCGCGGTCATCGCGACCTTCGTCGGCTCTCTGATCGCCCTCGGCGTGGCTCTGCTGGGCTCCAAGGTCAGTGCGCCGCCCGCGGTCTTCCGGGTCACCAAGTCGGTGATGTCGATGATCCGGTCGCTGCCAGACATGGCCTACGCACTGGTCTTCGTCGCCGTCGTCACCGGTCCGCTCCCGGGGATCCTGGCGCTGACCATCTTCAACATCGGCATCGTCGCCAAGCTGACCGCGGAGAGCATCGACGCCGTCGACCCCGGCCCCCTGGAGGCGCTCGACGCTGCCGGGGCGACCCGCTGGCAGCGGGCCCGGGTCGCGATCGTGCCCGCGGTGCTGCCCAACTACGCCTCGTACGTCCTCTATGTCTTCGAGCTCAACATCCGCGCCTCCGTGGTGCTGGGGGCGGTCGGAGCCGGCGGGGTCGGGCAGCTGATCATGCTCTACTTCAACCGGGCCGACTATGCCCGGCTGGCGGCGGTCGTGATCGTCATCTTCGTGGTGGTCATCGCGATCGACCTGCTCTCCCAGTTCCTGCGACGGAGGCTGGTATGAGCTCGGCGACCGCGACCACGCGGCCGAAGCCGCCGCCGAAGTGGCCCTACACCGTGGCCGGGCTGGCGCTGATCGGCATCGTGCTGGTGGCCGGATGGTCGCTGGACGATGCCAAGTGGGAGCGGCTGCCGCAGTTCCCCGGCGAGATCCTGCAGTACGCCGGCCAGATGCTCGACGGCGTGCTCACCTGGCCGGGAGGGCATCCCGAGGGCCAGTCCGACCCGGACCTCACCTACGGGGACTGGTGGCTGCAGGCGCTGAAGCTGATGGGGGAGTCGGTGGCGCTCGCCTGGATCGGCACCTGCGTGGGGGCGCTGTTCTCGTTCCCGCTGGCGTTCCTGGCCGCCTCCACCACCGCGCCGCTGGTCCTGCGCGTGCCGGTGCGGCTCTTCTTCAACGCCATCCGCGCCGTCCCGGAGATCCTGCTCGCGGTGATCGTGATGCTGCCGCTGTTCGGGCTCAACCCGATGGCCGGAGCGATGGCGATCGGCATCCACTCGATCGGCTCGCTCGGCAAGCTGACGCTGGAGAACATCGAGGCGGTCGACCCACGCCCCGTCGAAGCCGTCACCGCGGCCGGTGCGACGTGGTGGCAGCGGATCCGCACGGCCGTCATCCCGCAGATGATGCCGGAGACCGTGGCGTTCTGGCTCTACCGCTTCGAAGTGAACATCAGGGCAAGCGCGATCCTCGGCGTCGTGAGCGCCGGTGGAATTGGTGCGTTACTAAACCGTGTCCTTCGGGGCCGAGAGTGGGAGTGGGGTGGAATCATGCTAGTTGTGATCATCATCGTGACGATCCTGGTAGACCAGCTGTCCGCAGCGCTGCGTCACCGGATCCTGCACGGCGCCGAAGCCACTGCGGTGGCGGCATGACCAGCGCGCCGGTTCTCCCAGCCATCAGGGCCGCGATGCCGCGGCTCAACCCTTCCGAGCGCGCGGTCGCCGAGGTCGTGCTGACCCGTTCGGAGTGGGCCATCGAGGCGACCACCGCCGAGATCGCCGCCGAGGCCTCCGTCTCGACCGCGACCGTGGTCAGAGCCGCGCAGAGACTCGGGTTCCGCGGCTTCCCGCACCTCAAGGTGCTGCTGGCGCGCGACCTGGGCACGGCCAAGACCGAGACGACCGAAGGAGGCAGCCCTCTGACGGTGGTGCGCTCCTTCTTCGCCGACATCGCCGACTCCGCCTCCGACATGGTCGGGCTCCTCTCCGAGGAGCAGGTCACCCGGGCCGTCGAGCTGCTCGCCGAGGCCCGCTCGATCCTGGTCGCCGGCACGGGCGTCTCCTCGCCGGTCGCCCAGGACATCGCGATGAGACTGGGCTCCCAGGGGCTGAGCACCGTCGCGCCCAGCGATCACCTCGACCAGCTCATCCGGGCCCGTCTGCTCCAGCCGGGCGACGTCTGCGTCGTGGTCAGCGGCACCGGTGCCACCGCGCCCACCATCCAGGTCGCCCAGGCGGCCGTCGCCGGGGGAGCGGCCGTCATCGCGCTGACCTCCTTCACCGGCACCCAGCTGACCAAGCTCGCCGAGGTCGAGCTGGTGACCCCGCAGGGCGGTCGCGCCGGGTTCCGCCAGGAGCTCGACTCGATCATCCGGATCCCGCAGCTCATCCTCGGCAACGCGCTCGTCGCCGCCGTGGCGGCCCGCGACCCCGAGGCCGCGGCCAACGTACGTGCCCGGGTGCTCGAGGTCGTCGGCGGCGAGCTCGACCCGCAGGGCTAGTCCCTAGAGATACACCGCGAGCAGCTCCGCCTCAGCGCGGAGCTGCTCTGCTTTTTCGCCCGCGCCGTGGGACTCCAGGTCCGTAGCGGCGCTGAGGCGCTCGCTCTGCTCGCCGGTGATGATGCCGCGGATGTCCTCGTCGCTCAGGTCGCGCCGCGCGGCCTCGGTGGCGCCGACGCCGACCGTGGCGCCGGCGATCGGTCCGTCTACCGAGAGAGCCGTCTCCGCCACCGGCAGCGCCTCCGCGTTGGCGATGGCAGCCAGCGTGGAGCGGAGCACGGCTGTCGCCGTGGTGTCGCGGGCCTTGCGTGCGGCGAGGAGGTCGGCTCGGAGTCGAGCCTGGAGGCCGGTCATGTGGGCGACCCTAGGATCGCGCACCGGGCGCGGGCAACCGGGTTTCGGCCCCTGAAACGCACGTGGCGCCGTCCCCCGGAGGGAACGGCGCCACGTGGCGTACTTCTTCAGCGTCAGTGGCTGAGGGGCTCCTCGATCGCCGAGTGACGGTGATCGTCGAAGTCGTGACCATCGACCTGGTGACCCTCGTGGGCAGCCAGCGCGTGGGCCTCGTGCTCGGCGTGGTGGTGCGCCTCGCTGAGCTCCTCGGGCGTGGGCTTGTCCACGTCGTGGTCGTAGTAGAAGGCCCGGAGCTTCGCGCGGAACGACAGCTTGCCGTTCTTCTTCAGCTCCGGCTCCTCGCCGGCCCGGCCGCGGTCGCGGACGGTCATGGCGAAGGCCTCGTCCTCGGGAAGCGGCAGGTGCTTCTCGTGGTAGGCGCCCTCCGGCGTACGGATGACCGTGCCGGTCTCGTAGCCGTGCAGCAGCTTCTCGTTGTCGTGACGCTGCAGCGAGATGCACCAACGACGCGTGATGATGAACGCCGCGATCGGACCCAGGAACACGAACGCCCGCAGGAAGTAGGTGATCTGGTTGATCGAGAGGTCGAACTTGATCGCGATGATGTCGTTGCCGCCCGCGGCCCAGAAGCCCGCGTAGAACGTCATCAGCGCGACGAACGTGGCGGTGCGGGTCGGAGCGTTGCGCGGGCGCTGGAGCAGGTGGTGCTCGCGCTTGTCGCCGGTGATCCAGGCCTCGATGAAGGGCAGCATCAGCACGACCATCCAGGCCGCCATCGGCAGCACGATGACCGGGAAGAAGATGTTCCACGACCAGGTCGAGCCCCAGAAGTGCGACTCCCAGCCCGGCATGATGCGCAGCGCGCCGTCGGGCCAGCCCATGTACCAGTCAGGCTGCGAGCCCGCGGTGACCTTGGTCGGGTCATAGGGGCCGAACTTCCACACCGGGTTGAGCGAGAAGAAGGCACCGAGCAGGGCGGTCACACCGAAGGTGATGAAGAAGAAGCCGGTCATCTTGGAGATGTAGTTCGGCACCATCGGGTAGCCGACGACGTTCTTCTCGGTGCGTCCGGGTCCAGGCCACTGGGTGTGCTTGTGGTAGATCAGCAGGATCAGGTGGGCACCGATCAGGGCCAGCAGGATCGCCGGGATCAACAGCACGTGGATCGTGAACAGGCGCGGGATGATGTCGTCGCCTGGGAACTCGCCTCCGAACAGGAAGAACGATAGGTACGTCCCCACGATCGGGATCGCCATCATGAACCCGTCCGCGGCCCGGATGCCGGTGCCGGAGAGCAGGTCGTCGGGGAGCGAGTAGCCGGTGAAGCCCTCGAGCGTGCCGAGCAGCAGCAGCGTCGCGCCGATGACCCAGTTGATCTCACGCGGCTTGCGGTGCGCGCCGGTGAAGAAGACGCGCATCATGTGGATCATCATCGAGGCGATGAAGAGCATCGCCGCCCAGTGGTGGACCTGGCGCAGCAGCAGACCGCCGCGTACGTCGAAGGAGATGTCCAGCGTCGAGGCCATCGCCTCGGACATGTCGATGCCGCGCAGCGGCGCGTAGGAGCCCTGGTAGGTGATCTCGGCCATCGAAGGCTTGAACCACAGGGTCAGGAAGGTGCCGGTTACCAGCAGGACCACGAAGCTCCACAGCGCGATCTCACCCAGCATGAACGACCAGTGGTCGGGGAAGATCTTGCGGGAGAGGAACTTGCTCAGACCGCCGATGCCGAGGCGCTCGTCGGCCCAGTTCGCGGCCGCGCCTGCCTTGGTCGGCTTGCCCGCCGGGGCAGCGGCTTCGGTGCCGTTGCTGGCGGCAACCTTGGACGTGTCGGTGCTCACTGGCCGCCCTCCTTGTAGCCGTACTGCTCAGCGTCCGCGGCGTGGTCCTTGGACCAGTCGTCGAAGATCTCGTCGATGTCGTAGGTGTTGCGCTCCCAGAAGCTGACGCCCACAGGCTCAGGGTAGTCCGAGAGGGCAACGAGGAAGCCGTCCGCGTCGACGCCCAGGGGCAGCTGGGGCAGGTGCCGGCCGGCCGGACCGAAGATGACCTTGCCGTGGTCGGCGAGGTCGAAGGTCGACTGGTGGCACGGGCACAGCAGGTGGTGCGTGGTGCGCTCGTTCAGCGAGATCGGGCAACCGACGTGGGTGCAGATCTTGGAGTAGGCCACGATGCCGTTGACCGACCAGTTGCGGGTCACGTCGTTGTCGATGTCGGCGGGGTCCATCCGCAGCAGGATGGTGGCCGCCTTCGACTTGGCGATCTGCAGCGGCGCGCCGTGCAGGCTGCCGTCGAAGATCGTCGCCGGCTCGGCGTTGACCAGGTCACCGACCTCCAGGTCGCCCGGGCGGATCGGGGTGCCGACCACGTCGCGTACGACCCGCACGCCGGCATCCCAGACGGTGTGCTCGAGACCGGCGCCCGGGTAGGGCTGCTCCTCGGTGATCTGGGCGTTGGTCTGACCCAGGTCCCTGAGGATGACGACCGCAGGCAGACCGAGCAGGGCGGCCGAACCGATCATCGCGTTGCGGATGAAGGGGCGGCGGGCCATGCCGGACTCGTGGAGCGCGGCCTTGAGCTCGGCGACGGCGGCCTCGCGGGTGGCGGGGGAGGAGGCTGCCGGGTGGCGGTCCTCGGAGTGCTCGATGTCGATGACGAGCTTGCGGGCCCACTGGATGACGCCGATGCCGAGGAAGAGCAGGGCGAAGCCGAGGCTCGATCCCAGCGCCAGGTTGGAGGCGCCGAAGCCGGCCCAGACGTCACCGTCGTAGCCGGGCTCGATGGCGAAGTAGGCGACGACGAAGAGCACCGAGCAGATCGCCGAGAGGGCGAAGAAGAGGCTCACCTGACGCTCGGCGCGCTTCTCCGCCTTGGGGTCGACGTCGGTAGGACGCCAGTGATGCTCGTGCATACCCGGGTCGGGCAGCAGCGCGTCGGTGTGCGCGTTGAGCTCTGGGTGCGAGTCGTCGTGCTTCTCGATCTCGCTGAGGTCGCTGCTCACTTGGCAGATCCCTTCTTGGTCTGGTTGGTGCGCGTGGTGTGCGCGGCGATCCAGATGGCGAAGGCCACCAGGACGCCGAGCCCGACCACCCAAGCGACGATACCTTCGGTCACCGGGCCGAGCGCGCCGTTGTTGAAGCCGCCGTAGTCGGGCTGCTCCCTCATCGACTCGACATAGGCGATGACGGCCTTCTTCTCCTCCGGGCTGATGTTGCCGTCGGAGAAGGTGTCCATCGACTGCGGACCGGTCAGCATCGCCTGGTAGATGTGCCTCGGGTCGGTGTCGAGGATGCTCGGAGCCTCGCCGCCGCGCGGCATCGCGCCGCCGGCGCCGGTGAAGTTGTGGCAGGCGGTGCAGTTGGTCAGGAAGATCTGGCCACCGAGAGCGACCGCCTCCTCCCGCTCCTCCTCGGAGGCGAAGGTGTCCGGGTCGTACTGCTCCCGGTCGGGGACGGCCGGGCCGGGGCCGAGGCTGGCGACGTACGCGGCCAAGGCGTCGATCTCGTCCTGGTTGAAGCTGGGGTCCTTGACCTCGACCTGGGCGCCGGGCTGGGCCATCGGCATCCGGCCGGTGCCGACCTGGAAGTCGACGGAGGCGGCACCGACACCGATCAGGGAGGGGCCGTAGAGCTTCCCGTTCTGGGTGGTGATGCCCTCACCGTTGGAGCCGTGGCAGGTGGAGCAGTTGATCATGAAGAGCTCTTTGCCCTCGGCGACGAGAGCAGCGTTGTCCTTCTCCTGCTCGGCCTGGGAGGCCGGGGCGAGCGCGGCGTACGCGCCGCCGGTGCTCAACAGGGCGACCAGGAGCACGGCGGCACCGGCCAACGGGCGGCGACGGTGCCGCGACAGTCGACCGACGGAGCGGTTCAGTAGACGCACATTCAGTCCTTGGTCACTTGAGGAGGTAGATGGTCGCGAACAGGCCGATCCACACCACGTCGACGAAGTGCCAGTAGTAGGACACGACGATCGCCGAGACGGCCTGCTCGTGGGTGAAGCGCTTGGCGACGTAGGTCCGGCCGAGCACGAAGAGGAAGGCGATCAGGCCGCCGGTGACGTGCAGACCGTGGAAGCCCGTCGTCAGGTAGAAGACCGAGCCGTAGGGGTCGTCGGGGCCGGTGATGCCGCTGTTGAGGGCGATGCCCTCCTGCACCAGGGCCGCGTACTCGGTCGCCTGACCGGCGATGAAGACCGCGCCCATGAGGTAGGTGAGGATGAACCACTCACGCAGGCCCCACAGACGGACCGCGAACAGGGAGCCCTTACGTCCGACCTGGCCGCGCTCGGCGGCGAAGACGCCGAACTGGCAGGTGAACGACGACAGCACGAGGATGGTCGTGTTGACCGCCGCGAACGGGATGTTGAGCCCGTCGGTGTTGGCTTGCCACTGCTCGGGGCTGACCGCGCGGATCGTGAAGTAGGCCGCGAACAGCGCCGCGAAGAACATCAGCTCGCTGGAGAGCCAGATGATCGTCCCCACGCTGACCATGCTCGGACGGTCGTGATGCCCGTGCAGGCGGGCTGTTGGAAGAGTCGATACTGTCGCCACGCCCGCCATTATGTCCTGCCCCTTTCCCAGAGTCTTCTTGGGACCCTGTGTGTCGTGTTTCAGGGTGCTGCTACACCTTGAGACACCGCTCAGGTTCTGGGTGTGACATGTGGCCGCGGGGCATGGTGTTGGCGCTAGCATCGGGGTGTGACCGACACCACCTCGAATTCACTGAAGATCCTCGTCTACAGCGACGACGTCGACGTACGCAAGCAGGTGATCCTCGCTCTGGGGCGCCGCCCCCATCCCTCCCTCCCGGAGGTGGAGTACGTCGAGGTGGCCACCGAGCCGGCCGTGCGCGCGCAGCTCGATGCCGGCGGCCTGGCGCTGGCGGTGCTCGACGGCGAGGCGGCTCCGGCCGGCGGGCTGGGGATCGCGAAGGCGGTCAAGGACGAGGTGCGCGACGCTCCGCCGATCGTGGTGCTCATCGGTCGTCCTCAGGACGCGTGGCTCGGCACCTGGTCGCGTGCGGAAGCCACCGTGCCGCACCCGCTCGACCCGTTCGAGCTGGCCCGGACGGTCGTGGGGCTGTTGCGGCCCGTTAACGTTGGCGCATGACGTCCGCGCCCAACTCCTGGCCCGAGGTCCTCACCACGCTGGTCGCGGGACAGTCACTGTCCGCGCATCAGGCCGCATGGGCGATGGAGGAGATCCTCTCGGGAGAAGCGACGCCCGCGCAGATCGCCGCCTTCGCGGTCGCGCTGCGCGCCAAGGGTGAGACCGTCGACGAGCTCGCCGGGGTCGCCGACGGGATGCTGGCCAAGGCCAACCCGATCTTCGTGCCCGGGCGAGTGCTCGACATCGTCGGCACCGGTGGTGACCGGTCCTTCTCGGTCAACATCTCCACGATGTCGGCGATCGTCGCGGCCGGTGCCGGGGCCAAGATCGTCAAGCACGGCAACCGCTCCGCCTCCTCCAAGTCGGGATCGGCCGACGTGCTCGAGGCGCTCGGCATCCGGCTCGACCTCGACGTCTCCCGCGTCGGTGAGGTCGCCGAGGAGGCCGGGATCACCTTCCTGTTCGCCGCCGCCTTCCACCCCGCGATGCGTCACGCCGCCGCCGCGCGGCGCGAGATCGGCATCGCCACCGTCTTCAACCTGCTCGGTCCGCTGACCAACCCGGCACGCCCCGCCTCCTCCGCGATCGGCTGCGCGGATACTGCCGCGGCCCCCGTGATGGCCGGTGTCTTCGCCCGCCGCGGTGTCGATGCCTGGGTCTTCCGCGGCGACGACGGCCTCGACGAGCTCACCACCACCACGACCTCGCACGTGTGGATGGTCTCGCAGGGAGTCGTGACCGAGGCGAGCGTCGAGCCCCTCGACCACGGCATCGGCCGCTCCACCGCCGAAGACCTGCGCGGCGACGACGCGGCCTACAACGCCTCTGTCGTCCGCCGTCTGCTCGCCGGGGAGAAGGGGGCCGTACGCGACGCGGTGGTGCTCAACGCCGGCGCTGCCCTCGCGGTCCACGACGCCGGCTCCGGCAGTGTCGACGAGCGGCTTTCCGGGGGCATCGCCCGTGCTGCGGAGTCGATCGACTCCGGTGCGGCTCAGGGTGTGCTCGACCGGTGGGTCGCGGCTACTTCTCGCTGATGTAGAGGATTGCGCGCCGAGTCGGCGCAACCGCACGCCTCGCTCGCTTCGCTTCGCTCCAAGGCGTGCAGTTGCGCCGACTCGGCTACACCCCGACGGGCTGCGCCCGTTAGTCCAGGCCGATGGAGAAGGCGGCTTCGAGGTCGACCTGGGAGTAGGTGCGGAAGGCGATGTGGGTCTCGGTCTCGAGCACACCGGGGACCTTGTTGACCTTGTCGGCGACGACGTTGGCCACCTCCTCGTGGGCACGGACGCGCACCAGGGCGATCAGGTCGATCTGGCCGGTGACGGAGTAGACCTCGCTGACGCCGTCGATGGCGGCCACGGCCTCGGCCACCTCGGGGATCTGGGAGACCTCGGCATTGATGAAGACGATCGCTGTGATCACGCAGGTCACGTTAGCCGATCCGCCTAGAGCGCTGCTGCCCGACGGCCCGCACCGCCGATCGGGCAGGTCCACTCGCCCTCGATGTGGGCGAGGCGTACGCCTGGGGACTCGAGCCAGCGCAGCACCAGCTCGGTCTCCTCGGCGCTCGCGGCCGGCACCGGACCCGGGGCGGCCAGGACCGTCTCGGCGCTGAGCTGGAGGTCGGCGACGTAGGCGTGGGCGTTGGCCTCTCGCGGGATCACCCCGGCCCCGGCGAGGCGCCCGTGCCGGACCACGTGGACCGCCCAGCGGCCGTCGTCCTCACGCCGGATCGCGGTGAGGTCGGGCAGCCGGGTCAGGGCGGTGAGCCGCTGGGTGCGCGCGGCGGCGCGCAGGTAGGAGGTCAGCCGGTCGCGGTGGACGGCCGCCTCCTCGAACCTCTCCTGCTCGGCCAGGCCGGTGAGCCGCTCGGTGACGGTCTCGACCACCTCGTCGGGCCGGTGGAGCAGCGACTCGCGGACGCGGGCGACCAGGGTCGCGTACGTCTCCGCGGGGACGCTCTGGTCGCACGGGCTCAGGCAGCGGTGGAGCTCGGCGAGGACGCACGGGGTCTTGCGCGGCAGCAGCGGGAGCCGGTCGGCGCACTGCCGGATCGGGAAGGTGTCGTGCAGCGCCTGGATGGCCTTCTCGGCGACCTTCTTGGAGCCGAACGGGCCGAGATAGTCGGCCTCGTCGTCGAGCACCTGCTTGACCAGCGACAGCCTGGGCCACGGCTCCTGGGTGAGCTTGACGAAGTGCATCTTCTCCGGGCGTCGCGAACGGCGGTTGTAGGGCGGCTTGTGCTCGGCGATGAGCCGCAGCTCGCGCACACCCGCCTCCAGCGCCGTCGCGCACTCGATGCCCTGCACGGTCGCGGCCAGCCCGACCATCTCACCCATCCGGGAGCGGGTCTCGGAGGCGGTGAAGTAGGTGCGTACGCGAGTGCGGAGGTCCTTGGAGGTGCCGATGTAGAGCGCCCGGCCCTTGTCGTCCTTGAACAGGTAGACGCCGGGGGCGTGGGGCAGGTCCTCGGCCAGATGGCGCTTCTTGCGCTGGGCGGTGGTGACCTTGGCCGAGAAGACCGAGAGGTCCTCGAGGGTCTGCACGCCGATGTTGCCGAGCCGCTCCATCATCCCGTGGAGGACGTCGACGGTCGCGCGCGCGTCGGAGAGGGCGCGGTGGTTGGGGGTCGTGGGGGAACCGAAGACCCGGGCCAGCGAGCCGAGCTTGTGGTTGGGCGCCTCGTCGCGGGTGACCACCCGGCGGGCGATCTTCACCGTGTCGAGCACCTCGAAGCGCGGCCAGGGCCGCTCCTGCTCGGCGGCGAAGTGCTTGAGGAAGCCGACGTCGAAGGGGGCGTTGTGGGCGACCAGCACACAGCCCTCGGCGAACTCGAGGAACGCCGGGAGCACCGACTCGATGGTGGGGGAGGAGGCGACCATGGAGTTGGTGATCCCGGTCAGCAGGGCGATCGAGGGCGGGATGCCGGTGTGGGGATTGACCAGCGTCTGGAACTCGCCCAGCACCTCACCGCCACGCACCTTCACCGCGCCGATCTCGGTGATCATGCCGCCGTTGTCCGGGCTGTTGCCGGTGGTCTCCAGGTCGACCACGCAGAAGGTCAGGTCGCGCAGCGGCCTGCCGAGCTCGTCGAATCCCCGTTGGGCCTCCCAGGCGCCGGCCTGCTCACGCTGGCGGCGCGCGACGGCCCGGGCTCGCATCTCCTTGCGCGCTTCCTTCACCGCCGCCGTACTGCTCATGCGAACACATTAGCGAGTGCCACCGACAGTCCGTCGCCACTAGGGTGCGCACGAGGGAGTGGCCACCTGACATGGGAGGTGTGGGTCATCGCGGCGAGAAACGGCGGCAACGACGGGTCCTCGGGAGGGAACGAGGACCGTCCCTGGGCGCGCTGGTTCGCCCGCTCGGGCTCGTTGCAGGTCGAGCCGGCCGAGGCCGGCGAGCAGGCCAGGACCCTGCTGAGCGAGGACGGGCACGCGGCGGCGCTGCGGTTCAACGAACGGGTGCTCGACACCCTGACGGGCGATCTGGCAGGCCTGGTCGAGTACGTCACCGTACTCGACGGCGCCAAGGCCGAGGAGGTCCTCAACACCCAGAAGCTGATCGACAACGCCTTCGCCCGGGTCTCGGCCCAAGGTGTCGACCGGTTCGTCGCCTGGCTCGCTGAGTTGCGTACGCAGGGCCATCCGGCGATCGCGGTCCAGGCGCTGCATGCCTATGGCAGGCTCGCGGACGGCGACCTGGCCGCCGTGGCGACCTCGCTGGAGTCCGCCGCGGACCGGGTGATCCTGATCGCGGCCGCCGCGCTGCACCGCCCACCCGAGGACGCGGCCCGGCTCGCGATCGAGACCGAGCACGACGCCTCCATCGCCCACGCCGTGATCCACGACGTGCTCCGGCAGCGGACCGTCCCCGACATCGCCCGGTTCCTGCGGGCGCTGCACCTGCTCGGAGCGCCCGACCTGGTCAACGACACCGTGAAGCAGTTCGCGGCCCCGTCCAGCGGTCGCTCGAACCTCGACAAGGCCCTGCTGTACGTCGCGCTGGACGCCAGCCCGAGACTGCGTGAGATCGCGCTGGACCTGCTCTGGCGCACCCTCGGCGCGGTCGGTGACCTCGGCCGGGCGCCCGGTCCCGCCCAGCAGCAGGATCTCGTCGCGGCGTTCTGGGAGCTGTGCCCGGGCGGCCGCGTGCTCGAGGACTGGTTCAGGCTGCGCCTCGACGGCAGCGAGAACGCCGAGGAGGCGCGTGAGCACGTGGTGCTCCTGTTGCGCGGGAGCCGGGGTCCGGGCCGCGACAGCCTCCTGGCGGCCTTGGCCGGCGACGCGACCCCGACGAACCTCAAACGCATCTGCGAGACCCTCATGGAGGAGGGCGACGAGGCCCAGGCGGCGATGCTCGTCCGCGCGCTCGCGCACAGCGGCCACATCGAGCGGCTCGGCGACTTCCTCGACCGGTGGTCGTGGGCGCAGCCGTCCGCCGACACCGCGCGCAGGCTGCTCCACTGGGTGCTCACTCCGGAGGGCGAGGACCGCGAGCCGACGGCGTCCGCCGTCGTGGAGGGCATCGCCGCCTACCTCGCCGACGGCCATGGCAGGACGCTGGGCGAGGACCTTCGGCGGCAGGCCGCGACCCTGGTCCGGCTCCGCCCGGCCGAGGAGATCGTGGGTCTGCTCGGGCACGTACCCGCCCGGGTCGGCAGGCGCGGCCGGTCGGCCGTCGCCGCCGACGTCGGCTGGAGGCTGGCCGAGGACCTGCTCGTCTACCCGGCGCCGACCGAGGAGACGTACGTCGCCTGGTACGCCGAGTGCCTCGCCGCCCTCGAGTCGGCCGGTTTCACCGACGCGGTGCGTACCTCGTGGCATCACCTCGCGGACGAGGCGATCAACCGCCGTGGCGCCGGTCCGACGATCGCCGAGACCGCCCACCAGCTCCTGCGCAAGGAGCTCACCGACACGGCCGACCGGCTGCTGATCCGCTATCTCGACCAGGCGCAGAGCGTCACGCCCACCGACATCGTCGGCATCACCACGCGGCTGCGTCTGCACCGCTACCCGGAGGCGAGCCGCGCCGCGGTGCTGCGTCGTTCGGTGGGGCGGTGGCAGGACCGGGCCCGGGTCGATGCCGTCGTCGAGACCCTCATCGCCGCCGGCCAGGAGGAAGAGGCCGAGTGGGTCAGGGCCGGGTCGACGTGAGCCGGGTCAGCCGCAGGTAGCGGCGGCCGGCCCCGACGAGGAGCACGAACGCGCCCGAGGCCACGATCATCACCAGGGCCCGCAGGCTCCACACGCTCCACACGGAGTCGTCGTCGATCCGGTGGCGGACCGCGCTCAGCAGCGTCAGCGCGACCAGATACAGCGCGAGCACGAGGAACGGACGGTTCGCCGGGTCGCGGGAGAACAGGCGCGCGCCGTGGTTCTTCGCGTCGTACCAGCCCAGACCGGGGATCCGGAGATGATGAAGCCAGGGAAGCACGAGCAGGACGAGCGATCCCCAGGCGATCACCGCCACGCCCTTCCACACCCGGTCCCACGCCGACTCGTTGACGACCAGCGCGATGACGACGAAGGCTGCGTACGCCGCGAACGGGAGCAGCTGCTGGAGACCCGTCCCGAGCAGCTCCGAGCGCACCGCCAGGACGACGCAGGTGACCGCGTAGAGGATCAGGATCGGGATCGTGTTGAGCACGGCCAGGGTCTGCCAGTCACCGCCCACCGCCACCAGGACCACCAGCGCGAGGACGAGGTTCACGAGCAGGATCAGCCAGAAGGAGTCGCTGGTGCGGCCCGGGAGCCGGGAGGCCCGCGGCTCGTGCAGGCCGCTGGGGACGTACCTCTCCGCGCTGAGCGCGTAGACCTCGCGGCTCAGCGCGTAGGTGAACACGATGCCGGACCCGATCGGCGCCAGGATCGCGGCGAGGCGGACCAGCACGACTAGCCAGTCCAGCGGCGCCCCGGCCAGCGTCGCGGTGTCGGTCAGGCGTGCGTACGAGGTGCCGTGCTCGGCCCCGGAGCCGGCCATGTGCTCGGCGTAGACCAGCTGGAGGGCGGAGTAGAGCAGGAACGAGCCGACGACCGTGCCGTACACCGCCCAGCGCACCCGCTTGGCCACCTCGCGGCGGCCGCCCCGGACCTCGCCGGTCACGTCCAGGGGCGCCTGGAAGCCGATGTAGGCGTAGATCACGCCGCTGGTGATCAGCGCGCTGAGCACACCGGTCGACGTCGGCCCGGCCGCAGGTCCCTGGCCGGTGAGGGGAGCGGGGACGGCGAGCGCCAGGCACACCACGAAGATCACCGGGATGGCGATCTTGAGCAGGGTCAGGGCGGCGTTCGTGCGGAGGACGAGCCGCCGGGGCAGCAGGACGAAGGCGATGATCCCCGCGGTCACCAGGACCGCCAGCGTGGAGCCGACCCGGGTGAGCCCGCCCTCGTCGGCCAGGGCGGGGAGGACCTCGGCCAGCCCGTTGACCGCGGCCGCCGCCTGGGCCGCCGGGTTGATGGCGTACGAGATCCACAGCGACGCCGCGAGGATGATCACCACCAACGGGCCGAAGGCGTCGTGCGGGTGGAACAGGAGCCCGCCCGTACGCTGCGAGATGAGCCCGAACTCGACCATCACGACCGCGATGGTGAGCATGAGTACGCCGCCGGCGGCCCAGCCGAGGAGCGCGGCCTCGCCCAGGCTCTCGTGGAGGGTGGGCACCGCGAGGAGCCAGCCGGACCCGATCACACCGCCCGCGGCGAGACCGACGACCTCGACGAGGCTCAGCTTGTCGCCGTTCTCGACGGGCCGCTCATCCTTCTCCGGCTCGCCGGGGGCGGGCTCGACGGGCTTGGCCGCGACGACCGGCGCTGTGGTCTCGCCGGGCTGGGCGGCGGGCGCCGGAACCTGTGCCCGCCGCATCGCCTCGAACGCGATCGCGGTCATCAGGCCGCCGATGGCGGCGACCCAGAAGGCCGACTCGTGCAGCAGCTCGCGAAAGCTCGGCGACTTGAGGGCGTTGAGCTGGACGCTGCCGTAGATGGACATCACGAATCCCGCGGCGCACAGGGACATCCTGACGATCGCGTTGAGGGTGTGCCGCACGCGCTGGTCTCCCACTCCCGATGATTCGAATGTCCGCAGAACCTATCGAATCAGATGGGTTCGGCGCAGGAACCCTGCGTGATCAACCCAGCAGCGGCGAGAGCGAGGAGAGCGGCACGGTGCGGGCGCCGGCGCGGCGTACGTCCTTGACGACCTCGGCGTCGTCGGTGGCGACCAGGATGACGCGGCCGGCGGGCTCGGCGTCGACGAGGTCGCGGATGACGTCGTCGGCGATCACGCCCTCGGGCGAGAAGAGGACCTTGACGCCGCGAGGAGGCACCGCGGTGGGACGAACGGACGCGGAGTGGGCGTCGAAGACGACGGTCGTCTCGGCGCCGGTGCGGGCGGCGATCGGCGCGATCCCCCGCAGCAGCCGCAGCCGCTGGGCATCGAGCGCCGAGTCGGGCCACAGCGCCTTGGAGACGTTGTAGCCGTCGACGATCAGCCGGACCCGCGGCATCGCCAGGAACTGCTCGAGGTGGGCGCTGCTGGTGACCCCGGCACCGGCAGCGGCGTCCGCGGAGGCCAGCTCGGCCTCCACCCGCTCGCCCGGGGTGCCGGTGACCGGCGGCAGCGCCAGCTCGCGACGCAGGCCTCCGGCCGCGTCGAGCAGCGTGTCGAGCAGGAACCGGGCGCGCAGCGAGGCGTCCTCGCGGTCCGTCTTGGACGTACGCCGTTCGGCAGCCGCCTCGCGCTCGAGCTTGTCGATCTGGCTGCGGAGCTGGCGCAGCTGGCGGTCGCGTGCGGCGAGCTCGTCCTCAGCGCGGGCGAGCGCCGTGCGGGCCTCGTTGAGGGCCTCGTCCAGCCCGGTGCCGGCCTCGCGGGCCGCGGCCCGGGCCTCGCCGAGCTTGCGTCGCAGGGTGGTGTTGTCGGCCTTGAGGTCGTCGAGGCGGGCCTTGCGGTCGGCACGCACCTCGCGGAGCTCGTCCTCGGCCGCGGCGAGCTTGCCGCGCAGGCGGGCCACCTCGGCGTCGACCACCGGCACCGCGGCGGCGTCGAGCCGGTCCAGGGCCTCCTTGAGCGAGACCTCCCAGCCGTCGGGGCGGATGAGCCAGACGACCGCGGCCGCCTCGGCCGGGTCCTCGGGGAGGACGACGTCGTCGGAGGAGCCCTCGGAGACGTACGCCGGGCGCAGCTGGCTCCCGACCTTCTCCCGGACCTCGTCGTCGCTCTCGAGCACCGAGGCGATCATCGCGCCGCCGGCCTTGGCGCGCCGGGCGGGCGCGAAGTCGGCGATCCGCTTGAGCGCGGGCGGCAGGCGCACCACGTCGGGAAGCACCCCGGCCGTGAGCGCGACGATGCGCCCCCGGACCGTGTCGGGGAGCGTCGCGTACGCGGAGACCTCCATGTTCCAAGTGTAGGGACCCGGGCCGCGATCGCCGCCTTGAATACCGTGCTGCGATGGTGGTGACACGCCGGACGCAACCGGACGAAAGCAAAAATGTCGGTGCTCGGTGAGACCGTCACAACATGACGACGAGAATCGACTGTGACACCTGCCTCGTGCGGGGACTGGCGTGCCACGACTGCGTGGTCACCGTGCTTCTGGGGCCGCCTCCGGAGCTGACCATCGAGGACGACGAGCGCCGCGCGCTCGACGTGCTGGCCGAGGGTGGACTGGTCCCGCCGCTGCGCATGGTGGAAGGGATGTAGCCGAACTTTTGGGCGTGGGTGGTTGGCAGGTGGGGGATGGCGTCGGCTAGTGTGCGCAGGAACTTGGCGCTCGTGGAAGTGGGTCAACCGGCTCACGCGGGTGTCGCGCTTAGTCCAGGCCCGCTTCGGGGCGGGCCAGGAGCCGGGGAACCACACCGATCATCTGGGGTGTATCCGCCGCAAGAGCGATCCGGGAGACCGGATCGAGGAGCGGTGGTAGGGCAGGTCGTGCCTGAACCCGTCAGCTCACCCGGTAGGCGTCAACGACTACACACAAGGAGACCGTCCGCTCGTGACACGCGACCGGAAGCGACTCATTGCCGGAGCAGCCGGCATCGCCGCCATCGGTGTCGCCGGGATCATTCCCGCAGCGACCCCCGCCCAGGCAGAGCCTGACATCGACGACGTTCGCAAGAAGGTCGACAAGCTCTACACCCAGGCCGAGGCGGCCAACGAGGACTACAGCAACGCCAAGCTGCGGCTTCAGGACCTCAAGGACCAGCTCGAGGACCTCAGCTCCGACGAGAAGCGTCAGAGCAAGGAGCTCGACAAGATCCGCGCCGAGCTCCGTGACTCCGTGCTGCGGCAGTTCGAGGGCTCCGACGTCTCTGCCGTCGGCCAGGTGATCACCTCCAAGGACCCGCAGGAGTTCCTCGCCGGTCTGTCCACCGTCTCGTCCTACAACGCTCTGCAGGCCGACCTGCTGGCTCGGTACAACACCGAGGCGGAGGCCCTCCAGGTGCGCCGCGAGGCCACCGAGGACGCCAAGTCTCAGATGAGCAAGGTCAAGACGACCATGCAGCAGAAGAAGAGCGAGATCGACAAGAAGTTCGAGGCCGCCCAGGCTGAGCTCGACGAGCTCGAGGCCGACGAGCTCGAAGAGTTCCAGTCGACCGACACCAGCATCCCGGGCAACCTGCCCTCGCCGTCGGGGCGTGCCAAGATCGCCGTCGACTACGCGCTCGCCCAGGTCGGCGACTCCTACGTCTACGGCGCCACCGGCACCGAGTCGTGGGACTGCTCCGGCCTCACCATGGGTGCCTGGGGCCAGGCCGGTGTGGGGCTCCCGCACTCCTCCTCGGCGCAGTACAGCAGCGGCCCCTCGGTCCCGCGCGACCAGCTCGCCCCCGGTGACCTGGTCTTCTACTACAGCCCGATCAGCCACGTCGGCATGTACATCGGCAACGGCATGATCGTGCACGCGTCCAACCCGAGCACCGGTGTGAAGGTCTCCCCGATGGACGAGATGCCCTACACGGGCGCCGTTCGCCCGGGCTGAGTTTGACCCAGGACCCCGAAGAGGCCGATCGTTCGCAGGTGCGAACGGTCGGCTCTCTTCTTTCCCGCCCGGTCCTGATCGGGACCGGGCTCGTGCTGGTGATGCTGCTCGCCGGGTTCGTCGGCTGGCGGCTGACCGGCGGGGGCGAGTACGTCGCACCGACGCCGACCACCGCGCCGGTCGTGCGCGCCGACACCGAAGGCGCCCGGGCCTCGCTGGACGAGCTGGTCGGAGGCGTACGAGACGGGGCGGAGCCCGAGGGCGATGACGCCGCCGCGGTGGCGGTGCGCAACGCCCGGGCCATCGGCATCGGGGACGTCACCGCGCGGTACCTCGCGGAGTCGGGCAACGTGGACCGGGACGGCTCCTGGACGGGCGACGTCGAGATGTCGTGGCGCACCCCCGGCGACCCGACACTGACCGAGGAGCTCCAGGTCGGCTTCGACGCCGACGGCGCGATCACCGGGTTCTCGGCGGCCCAGGGCACCCGACTGCCGTTGTGGCTCAGCGGCCCGGTCGAGGTGCGCCGCACCGGCTCCACCCTCGTGGTGGCCCAGGCCTCCGCCGAGGTCGCCGACCGCTACGCCGAGCTGGCCACCACCGCGGTCGCCGAGGTCCGCAAGGTCATTCCCTGGAAGGACCCGCGCCTGGTCCTCGAGGTGCCCGCGAACGGCCTCGACTCGGCGCTCGGTGCGCAGCCGGGCACCTACACCGCCGTCGCGGCGGTGACCGCGACCGTCGACGGGTCCACGAAGGCCGGGACCCCGCTGCACGTGTGGGTCAACCAGGGTGTCATCGGCGATCTCGACTCCCCGGGCGCCCAGATCGTCATCACCCACGAGGCCACCCACGCGGCCACCGACGCCGCGACCAACACCAGCCGGCCGATGTGGCTGGTCGAGGGCTTCGCCGACTACGTCGCGCTCCGCGACACCAAGCTGCCGCTGTCCAAGACCGCCGGCCAGATCCTCGCCCAGGTCCGCGAGGACGGTGCTCCCGACCACCTTCCGGGCAAGGCCGAGTTCAACACGCGCTCGGAGCACTTCGGCGCCGAGTACGAAGCCGCCTGGCTCGCCTGCGAGGTGCTCGCCGAGGCCGGCGGCGAGCAGGCTCTGGTCGACCTCTACGAGGAGACCGGTCGCGGCATCGGTCTGGAGAAGGCGCTGCAGGCCGGCTTCGGCTTCGGGGAGGACGAGCTGACCGCCCGCTGGCGGACCCATCTGTCAGAATCTGCGAAGTGATCACAACACGACGCGTGTCCTGGGTGGTTCTCGTCCTCGGGGCGGTCGCGTTCGTGGTGCTCGCCTGGGCGTTGATCCCATGGCATCCCTACCCGGGTGGCCCGCTCGACCTGCCCGACGAGCGTGATGTGTTCACCGCCGACGAGCTGGAGCGGATGTTGGCCTACTCCGGCGCCGCTCGCTGGATCAGCCGGGCCTCGCTCCTCGTCTCGCTGGTGGTCGCCTGTGTGCTCGGGTTCACCTCTCTGGGCCGGCGTCTGGTGGCGCGGCTGCGTGGACCGTGGCTGCTCCGGGTGGTGCTCGCGGTCGCCGTGGTCACGCTCCTCGGTTGGATCGCGACGCTGCCGTTCGGCGTGGCGATCCACCGTCTGCAGATGCGCTACGGGCTCTCCCGGCAGGAGTGGGGGCCCTGGCTGGGCGACTCGCTGCTGAACCAGGTCGTCGGCATCGTGTCGACCTCGCTGGCGCTGCTCGCCCTCTTCGCCTGCATCCGCTTCGCCCGGCGTTGGTGGCCGGCCGTCGCCGCCACCCTGGTCGCGGCCCTGGTCGTGGTCGGCTCGTTCGTCTACCCGGTCGTCATCGAGCCGCTGTTCAACGACTTCGAGCCGCTGCCGCGCGGCCAGTTCCGCACCGAGGTGATGGCCATCGCCGAGCGTGAGGGCGTCGAGCTCGACGATGTCCTGGTGGTCGATGCCTCGCGGCGTACGACCTCGCTCAATGCGTACGTCACCGGCTTCGGCTCCACCCGCCGCGTCGTCCTCTACGACAACCTCGTCGACTCGCAGCGGGGTGCCGCCGCGCGCGGGGCGGTCCTCTCCGTCGTCGCCCACGAGCTCGCCCATGCCAAGCACGACGACGTCCTGGTCGGCACGGTCATCGGCGCCGCCGGCGCTGTCGCCGGCGTCGGACTCCTGGGCCTGCTGCTGTCCTACCGGCGCCAGGACCAGTACGCCACCCCCGAAGCCGTCCCGATGCTGATGGCGGTCTTCGCGCTGGCGAGCGTGCTGGCGATGCCGATCCAGAACGGCCTCAGCCGGCACGTCGAGGCCCGCGCGGACGTCGACGCGCTCCACGCCACAGGCGACCTCGAGTCGTTCATCCGGCTGCAGCACGACCTCGGCGCCCGCTCGCTCTCCGATCCGTCGCCGCAGGCCTGGTCGCAGTGGTGGTTCGGCTCTCACCCGACGACTCTGCAGCGCATCGCTATCGCTCATCGGGTGCTCGACTGATCCAGGACAAAACGGCCGAGTCGGCGCATCCGACCCCTCTGGCTCGCTTCGCTTCGCGAGACACGGGGTCAGATGCGCCGACTCGGCGCCACGCTAACTACTTTGCGTAGAGCGCGTCCACCTCGTGGCTGAACTCGCGCATGACCACGTTGCGCTTGAGCTTGAGGCTGGGGGTGAGCTGGCCACCCTCCTCGGTCCAGGACTCGGGGATGATCACGAACTTGCGGATCGACTCGGCCTTCGAGACCGCCTTGTTGGCGTCGTCGACGGCGCCCTGGATCACGGCGCGCAGGTCCTCGTCCTCGACGAGGTCCTCGATGTTGCCGGACTTGCCGTTGGCCTCGGCCCAGGTGGGCAGCGCCTCGGGGTCGATGGTGACGATCGCGCCGATGAACGGCTGACCGTCGCCGACGACGACGCACTGGTCGACGAGCACGTGGGCGCGCAGGCGGTCCTCGAGGACGGCCGGGGCGACGTTCTTGCCGCCGGCGGTGACCAGGATCTCCTTCTTGCGGCCGGTGATCTTGACGAAGCCCTCGTCGTCGACCTCGCCGAGGTCGCCGGAGTGGAACCAGCCGTCGTCGGTCTTCGCCTCTGCGGTGGCGGCGGGGTTCTGCCAGTACTCCTTCAGCACCTGGCCACCCTTGAAGAGCAGTTCGCCGTCGTCGGCGACGCGCACCGACGTGCCGGGAAGCGGCCGTCCGACGGTGCCGATCTTGAACGCCTCGGGCAGGTTGACGGTGAGTGCGGCCGTCGTCTCGGTGAGGCCGTAGCCCTCCAGGACGGTGACGCCGATGCCGCGGTAGAAGTGGCCCAGACGCTCTCCGAGCGGGGCGCCGCCGGAGACCGCGTAGGAGCAGTTGCCGCCGAGCGCGGCGAGGAGCTTGCCGTAGACGAGCTTGGAGAACAGCTTGTGCTTGGCGGTGAGCAGGAACGGCGCCTTGCCGGTCTCGGTGGCCCGGGAGTATTCGATGGCGACCTCGGTGGCCATGTCGAAGATGCGGCCCTTGCCGTCGGCGACGGCCTTCTGCGAGGCGGTGTTGTAGACCTTCTCGAAGACCCGCGGCACGGCCAGCACGAAGGTCGGCTGGAAGGTGCCGAGGTCGGCGACGAGGTTCTTGATGTCGGGGGTGTGACCCAGCCGGGTGCGGGACTTGATGCAGCCGATCTGGATGATCCGCGCGAAGACGTGCGCCAGGGGCAGGAACAGCAGCGTCGAGCGGCCCTGGATGCTGAACAGCGCGTCGAGCGAGTCGACGACGACACCGAGCTCGAACATGAAGTTGCCGTGGGTGAGCACGCAGCCCTTGGGGCGGCCGGTGGTGCCGGAGGTGTAGATCAGCGTCGCGGTGTCCTCGGGGGTGACCGCGCTGCGGCGGGCCTCGAGCTGCTCGTCGGTGATGTCGGTGCCGAGCTTGACCAGCAGGTCGACGGCGTTGTCGTTGATCGACCAGACGTTGTTGAGCGCGGTGCAGCCCGCGCGGACCTCGCTGATCCGGCTGATGTGGCCGGCGTCCTCGGCGATGACCGCCACGGTCGCGGAGTCCTGGAGGATCCACTCGATCTGCTCGGCCGAGGAGGTCTCGTAGATCGGCACCGTCGTCGCGCCGGCGAACCAGATCGCGTAGTCGATCAGCGTCCACTCGTAGCGCGTCTTCGAGAGCAGCGCGACCCGGTCCCCGGCGCCCACACCCGCCGCGATCAGTCCCTTGGCGACCGCCGAGACCTCGGCGAGGAACTCGGACGAGGTCACGTCGACCCAGGTGCCGTCGGCGCCCGGTCGGCTGAGGACAGCGACATCGGGTGCCTCGGCGGCGTTGCGTACGACGTCGTCGCTCAGGCTGCCGGTGGGGGGAACAACGTACGTCGCGGGCGTGGAGAACTCACGCACAGGGGCCTCCGCATACTGATGGTAGGTGGGTACGAACCGGAGGTTACCCCGGTCACAGCCCGACCATTTCACCGGGATGCTATCCGGTACGCTCCATGGCACCTAGCAAGTCAGGGAGTGAGGACACCACCGATGGCCGATCAGACCACCTCGACGATCGTGATCGAGGCCGCGCCCTCGGCAGTGATGGCGGTGATCGCGGACTTCAAGTCCTATCCGGCGTGGGCGAAGGGGATGCAGGAGGTCAGCGTCCTCGAGACCGGCGTCGACGGGCGGGCCGAGCAGGTCCGTTTCGTGCTCGACGTCGCGCCGATCAAGGACGAGTACACCCTGGCCTACGACTGGGACGGGGACCGCCAGGTGACCTGGTCGCTGGTCAAGGGCAACCTGCTGCGCTCGATGGACGGCGCCTACGTGCTGCGCGACCTCGGTGGTCGCACCGAGGTCACCTATCGACTCGCGCTCGACCTGAGCATCCCGCTGATCGGCATGCTCAAGCGCAAGGGCGAGAAGGTCCTGATCGACACCGCGCTGCGAGGCCTGAAGCAGAGGGTCGAAGCTTGAGGATCCTCCTCTTCACCGGCAAGGGCGGCGTCGGCAAGTCGACCGTCTCGGCCGGCACCGCGGCGATGTCCGCGGCCCGGGGGCTGCGCACGCTGGTCCTCTCGACCGATGCCGCCCACTCCCTGGGTGACGCCTTCGGCGTGGGACAGGCGCTCGGCTCGGAGCCGGTCGCGGTCACCGAGCACCTCTACGTCCAGCACGTCGACGCCCAGCGCCGCTTCGAGGAGTCGTGGGTGGAGGTGCAGGGCTACCTGCTGAGCGTCCTGGACACGATCGGGGTGGACCGGATCGCGGCCGAGGAGCTGACGATCATCCCCGGTGCCGAGGAGGTCTTCGCGCTCCTGGAGCTTCGCCGCATGGCGGTCTCGGGGGAGTGGGACACGATCGTGGTCGACTGCGCGCCGACCGCCGAGACGTTGCGGCTGCTCGCCCTTCCCGAGGCACTGGGCTGGTATCTGGAGCGCATCCTCCCGGTGCAGCGCAAGATGGTGAAGGCGCTCAAGCCGGTCCTGACCAAGGCCGCCGGGGTGCCGATGCCCGGCGACTCCGTCTTCGACGCCCTGGTCCGGCTCCACGACGAGCTCGCGGAGGTCCGTGCCCTGCTGTCCGGCCCCGAGGCGTCCGTACGCATCGTGCTGACTCCCGAGCGGGTCGTGCTCGCCGAGGCACGACGGTCCTGGACGACGCTCTCTCTCTACGGCTACCGCGTCGACGGTGTCGTCGCCAACCGGATCTTTCCGGCCGGCGGCTCCGACGACTGGCGGGCCGGCTGGGTGAAGGCCCAGGACGACGTGCTCGGCGACGTCGGCGCCTCCTTCGAGGGTCTGCCCGTCTGGCGCTCCTTCTACCGACCGACCGAGCCGGTGGGCGTCGAGGACCTGCGCGAGGTCGCCGAGGCTGCGTACGCCTGGTCCGGCAGCATCGACCCGCTGGCCGTTCCCGAGACCGCGGCCCCCTTCCGCACCGAGACCACCGGCGAGTCCACGACCGTCCGTCTGGCGCTGCCCGGGCTGGCCCAGTGGGTCGAGCGCGACCAGGTGCAGCTGGGCCGTAACGGCGACGAGCTGGCGATCACCGTGGGGGCCTACCGGCGCCTGCTGACCCTTCCCGCCGCACTCGCCCGGATGCGCGTCAGCGGGGCGCGGGTCGAGGGTGGGGAGCTACGGGTAACGTTTTCTCGCCAGACTACGAACACCGAGAGCGAGGGTTCGTGAGCGAGCAGCGCCACGAATGGGCCGAGGAGCCGTTGGGGTCGACCGCCGAGGAGCTCGGCCGGCTGATGGAGGCCATCGGCGAGTGGGCCAAGGACTCCCGGTTCGGCCACTTCACCGAGGCGGTCGGGGAGCATCTCGATACCGGGGCACCGGAGTGTGCCTACTGCCCGCTGTGCCGTACCGTACATGTCCTCCGGGAGTCGAGTCCGGAGGTCAAGGTGCACCTGGCCAGCGCTGCCGCATCGTTGATGCAGGCCGCGGTCACGGTGCTCAACGCAGCGGCCACGGGTCCGGGTGCTGGCCCTAGTGAAGGCGAGGATGCTCACAGTGATGGCGTGCGGGCTGATGAAGATGAGACCCGAGATTGGGCGCAGCGCTCTACGCGGGTCGACCGGATCGATCTCGACGGCTGGAGCTGAGGCATGACGACGAAAAAGCTCGCCTGTGGTGTCGACGTCGGTGGCACCAAGATCCTCGGCGGCGTCGTCGACCACGACGGCAACATCATCGAGGACCACCGCGTCGAGTCGCCGGCGAAGAGCCCGGAGGCCATCGAGGCCGCGATCATCGAGGTGGTCCAGGAGCTCAAGGCCCGCCACCCGATCGAGTGCGTCGGCATCGGCGCCGCGGGCTACATCGACAAGGGCCGCTCGACGGTCATGTTCGCGCCCAACATCGCCTGGCGTGACGTACCGCTCAAGGAGCGCCTGGAGAAGGTCCTCGAGCTGCCGGTCGTGATCGAGAACGACGCCAACGCGGCCGCGTGGGGCGAGTTCGAGTACGGCGCGGGTGCCGAGGTCGACAACATGATGCTGGTGACCGTCGGCACCGGTGTCGGCGGCGGCCTGGTGCTCGAGGGCGAGCTCTACCGCGGCGCCTTCGGCGTCGGCGCCGAGATCGGCCACATGCGGGTCGTGCCCAACGGCCACCTGTGCGGCTGCGGCAACCGCGGCTGCTGGGAGCAGTACGCCTCGGGGTCGGCCCTGGTGCGCAACGTCCGCTCCGCCGCGCGTGGTGGCTCCTTGCTGGCCCGCGACGTCCTGGACCGGGCCGAGGGTGACCTCGACAAGATCAAGGGTCCCCTGATCACCGAGGCGGCCCGCGACGGGGACGCCTTCGCGATCGAGGCGCTGACCGACCTCGGCATCTGGCTCGGCGAGGGGATCGCCTCGATCGCCGCCGTGCTGGACCCGGCCGTGGTGGCCATCGGCGGGGGAGTGGCCGAGGCCGACGACCTGCTGCTCGGGCCCGCGCGGCGTGCCTTCCAGGCTCAGCTGACCGGCCGCGGACACCGGCCGATGCTCGACGTCCGCAAGGCGACGCTCGGCAACGAGGCCGGCCTGATCGGCGCGGCTGACCTGGCCCGCAAGTGAGCGACCTCGAGTGAGCCTGCACATCGGGGTCGACATCGGCGGCACCAAGGTGCTCGCGGCGGAGGTCTCGCCGGCCGGTGAGGTGCTCCGCACCGCTCAGCGGAGCACGCCCGGACGCCGGGTCGAGCTCGAGCTGGTGGAGGACGCGCTGACCGAGGCGGTCACCGAGGTGGCCGCCGGCCGGCCCGTCGCCGGCGTCGGCCTGGCAGCCGCCGGGTTCGTCGATGCGGTCGGGGAGAGGGTCATGTTCGCTCCCCACCTGCCCTGGCGCGGCGAGCCGACTCTGACCCGGCTCTCCTCGCGATGGGGCACCCGGGTGGCGCTCGACAACGACGCCAACTGCGCCGCACTGGCCGAGCTGGAGCTCGGCGCGGCCCGCGGCGTCGACTCGGCCCTGCTCATCACCCTCGGCACCGGCATCGGCGGCGCCGTCGTCCTGGACGGCCGGGTCGTCCGTGGCCGCAACGGCATGGCCGGCGAGTTCGGCCACATGCAGGTCGTACCCGGGGGCCTCCCATGCGAGTGCGGTCTCACCGGCTGCTGGGAGCAGTACTCCTCCGGCAACGCACTGGTCGCCTTCGTGCGTGCCCGCGTGGAGACCGAGGAGTACGCCGGCTGCGCGCTCGACGAGCTCGCCGCGGGTGACCCGCTCAAGATCACCGGCCCGGCGGTCACCGCTGCCGCGGCCCGCGGCGATGCGCTCGCACTGGCTGCGTACGAGTCGGTGGGGTCGTGGCTGGGGGTCGGGATGGCCGGTCTGGTGGCCGCCTTCGACCCTGAGCTGTTGGTCGTCGGCGGTGGGGTCTCGACCGCGGGCGACCTGCTGCTGGCGCCTGCGCGCACCGCTCTGGAGGCCTCGCTCGTCGGCCGCCTCCATCGCGAGGTGCCGCCGATCGTGGCGACGGCGTTCGGTGCCGAGGCGGGAGTCGTGGGCGCAAGCATCCTGGCTCGCCGCGCGACCGGCGAGAGCTAGACGCGAGCGCCGTCGTCCCAGGGGTCGCGGGGCTCGGACGGCATGGTCACCAGCAGGTAGACGAAGCCGGCCAGGAAGGCGGCGACCAGGCCACCGATGACCCAGCTGCTGAAGTTCCGGTCGGTGATCTGGGTGACCACGATCAGCACCAGCACGGCGACCGGTGCGCCGAGCACACCGATCCACGCGAGCAGGCGCGCCGGGGTCGGCCTCGGCAGCGGCGGCGGGGGCGGTGGGACGTAGCCCTCCTCGTCGTCGCGCCACATGTCGTCATAGGAGTCCGGCTCGTCGACCGTCTCGACGATGTCGATCTTCTTCTCGAAGAGATCGCGGGCGACGGGCTCCTCCTCGAGAGCGGGGCGTTCGCCGTAGTTCTCGACGATCTCGCGCCATGCCTCGTCGTCCGACGAGTGGTCCTCCGAGGGCACGGAGGCGTCGTCGGAGGCCCCGGTCGTGTCCTCAGGCAGGTCGTCTCGGTCGCTCACTCCTCCAGCCTAGCCGGATCTCATGACAGGGTGCGGGAGTAGAAGTACCTGTCTCGTTATAGGCTGACCGGTCGAAGGCAATTAGGGAAGGCGATGGGGTGTCGACGAAGCTCTTCTACTCGTTCTTGAAGTGGGTCGCGATCGGCCCGCTGCTGCGAACCGTTTTCCGCCCGTCCTGGGAGGGTGTCGAGAACCTCCCGCGCAAGGGGCCGGCCATCCTGGCCAGCAACCACCTCTCCTACGCCGACTGGCTCTTCATGCCGCTCGGCTCGCCGCGAATGGTGCGGTTCGTGGCGAAGGCGGAGTACTTCACCGGCACGGGTGTGAAGGGCTTCCTGCAGCGTGCGTTCTTCAGCGGCACCGGCAACGTCCCGATCGACCGCTCCGGCGCCACCGCCGCCGAGGGTGCCCTGATCGCCGCCAAGCGGGTCCTGGGGGAGGGCGAGCTCTTCGGGATCTACCCCGAGGGCACCCGCTCCCACGACGGCAAGCTCTACCGGGGCCGGACCGGCATCGCCCGGCTGGCTCTGGACACCGGTGCGCCGGTGATCCCGGTCGCCGTGATCGGCACCGACGTGATCGCGCCCCCGGGCAAGAAGCTCGGCAAGATCGTCAAGCCGCGGATCATCTACGGCAAGCCGTTGGACTTCTCGCGCTACGAGGGCATGACCAACGACCGCTACATCCTGCGCGCGATCACCGACGAGATCGTCTACGAGATCCTGAAGCTCTCCGGTCAGGAGTACGTCGACATGTACGCCACCGAGGCCAAGAAGCTGGCCGACGGTAAGAAGCCTGCGAAGAAGTCCTCCGGTCCCACCAAGGCTGGACCTACCAAGGACGTCGCCTGACGATCCACTCGTCCCACCCGTTCCCGACGCCGGAGGATCCGGTACGCCGGTTGCGTGGTCGTCTGGGTGGGCGGGTGTCGCTGTGGACCTCCGGCTCTGCCGGTTCCGGAGCCGGGCTCACGGTCTCCTCGCTGATGGTGGCCAACGGGTCACCCGGAGCCGTCCTCGGCCTGCTCGATCCCGACTCCGACCTGCGCGACGAGCTCGAGGAGACCGGCGTGGGGGTCGTGTCGCTGCTCCACTGGCGCCATCGCGACCTCGCCGAGGCGTTCGGGGGCACCGCCCCCGCTCCCGGCGGCGCGTTCCGCTCGGGGGAGTGGGAGACGACCGAGTTCGGCGCTCGGCTCGCCGATGCGCCGACCTGGGCCGGTGTACGCCTGGTGTCGATGACCGAAATCGGCTGGTCGGCGCTGGCGACGTGCGAGATCGTGGCGCTGGAGGTCGGTGACGACACCGACCCACTGGTCCACCGGCACGGAAGGTATGAGCGATGATCGAGGGCTATCTGCGACGGCTCGGCTTCGAGGAGCGGCCGGAGGCGACGTACGAGACGCTGGTCGAGCTTCATCATCGCCATCTCGACACGCTTCCCTACGACAATCTCTCGATCATGCTCGCGGCCATCGGCGCGGTGAGCACGCCTGATCCGGTGGACCCGATGGAGACGCTCGACCGGGTGGCCGCCGGCGGCAACGCGGGCTACTGCTTCCACCACAACGGCCTGGTCGCTCTTGTCTCGGAGGAGCTGGGCTTCGATGTCGTACGCCGTCCCGGCCAGCTGATCGAGACGACCGGTCCGAGCGGTGAGCTCGACCATCTCGCCTTCGAGGTCCGAGGGCTGCCGACGGCGGAGAACCCAGGCGGTCGCTGGTGGCCCGACCTGGGGTTCGGTGACGCCTTCCGGGACCCGTTGCCGCTGGTCGACGGACACTTCCGGCAGAACGGCTTCATCTACCGGCTGGTGCGGGTGGGCGAGGACGGCTGGACGTTCCACCACGATCCGGCAGGCTCGTTCCACGGCAACCTGATCCGTGGTGTGGTCGATCTGGACGAGGTCGCGTCGAGGCATCCAGCGCTCTCGACCCCGCCAGGTCCCTACACGAGCAAGCTCGTGGTGCAGCGGCGCGACGCGACCGGGGCCGACACGGTCCGATCGATCCGCCACACCCGGATCGGCGAGGGCGCGACCACCCGGGAGCTGCGTGATTTCGCGGAATGGTCGGCAGCGCTGGAGGGCCTCGGGCTCTCGTTCGCCGGGATCGAGGAGGACGCCCTGCGCGAGCTCCACAAGCGACAGGCCGCCGACTACGACGAGTGGTTGCTGACCCGATGAGCGAGCTCCTCGACATCGCCGCCGAGCTCTACGGGCTGCCGCTGGCCGACTTCACTCCGGAGCGCGACGCGCGGGTCAAGAGCCTGAAGGGGACGCCCCTGGCGGGTCCGGTCAAGGCGCTGAAGAAGCCCTCGACCGCGGCGTGGGTGGTGAACCTGCTCGTGCGCTACGAGACCGAGCAGGTGGAGCAGGTGATCTCGGTCGGCGCCCTGCTGCGCGAGGCGCAGACCGGCATGGACGCGGCTCAGCTGCGCGAGCTCACCAAGCAGCGGCGCCAGCTGACCGCGGCGGTGACGACCAGGGCGCGCGGCCTCGCGCGCGAGCACGGTCTGCGGGTGACGGAGGCGGTGGCGACCCAGGCCGAGGCGACGCTGACCGCAGCCATGATCGACGAGTCCGCCGCCCAGGCCGTACGCAGCGGCCTGCTGGTCTCCGCGTTGGCCGCCACCGGCGTCGACGCCGTGGACGCAGCGGCTGCCGTCGCGCTGCCGGAGGCCTTGGGCTTCGAGGTCCCCGAGGTCGTCCCGCCGCCCCCGGAGCCGCTGCGGGCCGTCCCGGACCTGCCCGACACCGCCGCGCTCGAGGAGGCCCGCGAGGCTCTCGAGGAGGCGGAGTCCGCGCTCTCCGGTGCGGAGGAGCAGCGTGACAAGGCCAGATCGGCCTTCAAGGATGTCGAGGCGAGATCGCTCCAGGTGAAGTCGGAGATCGAGGACCTACGCCGCCGGCTGGCGGACCTGGAATCGAGCGCCGCCGACGTCGACGACGAGCTCACCGAGGCGGAGGACGCCCACGAAGCGGCCGAGACCGCGGTCTCGGAGGCGGCTGCTGCCAGGGACTCCGCGGCCGCTGAGGTGGAGCGCCTCGGCGGATAGGCAGCTTGGGTTCCTCGTGGACGGGGTGAATGTCGAGCGTTTTGGTCGACTATTCTGGTGGGGTGACCGAGACTGCCACCGACTCCGCCCTCGCCGATCGCTACCGTGATCCCACGCTCACCACTCTGGCCACGACCAGTGCGGTGATCGAGCACCAGCTCCGGCACCGCTCGGTGCGCTCGTTCCTGGCTGATCCGGTCACCGACGAGCAGCTCACCGCGATCGTGGCGGCTGCCTCCTCGGCGCCGACCTCGTCCAACCTGCAGACCTGGAGCGTGGTCGCCGTACGCGAGCCGGCCCGCAAGGCGCGGCTGGCCGAGCTGGCCGGTGACCAGGCCTTCATCGCGGCCGCGCCGCTCTTCCTGCTCTGGGTCGCCGACCTCAGTCGAGCGCGGGGGCTCGCGGTCGCTGCCGGGACGCGGGTCGAGGCGACCGACTACCTGGAGTCGACCCTGCTCGGCGTCATCGACGCCACCCTCGCCGCCCAGAACGCCATCGTCGCCGCCTCCTCGCTCGGTCTGGGCACCGTCTGCGTCGGCGGCGCCCGCAATCACCCCGAGGAGATCGCTGCCGAGCTCGGTCTGCCGTCCGGCGCGTTCGTGGTCTTCGGGCTCGCCGTCGGGGTGCCGGACCCGGCGGAGCCGGCCGCGGTCAAGCCTCGGCTGCCTCAGTCCGTGGTGCTGCATCACGAGACCTACTCGCCCCCGGCCGCCGACGACCTCGCCACCTACGACGCCCGTCTCGGCGGCTACAACGCCACCTACGGACTCGGCGGCGGCTGGTCCGAGCGCGTCCTCGCCCGTCTCGTCGGTCCCGCCAGCATGGCCGGACGACACCGGCTCCGGGCGCAGCTCGAGGGGCTCGGGTTCGCCGGCCGCTGACTCAGATGACCTTCCGCATCCGGACCAGTGGGACCGGCGCGCCGCCGCGGTCGTCGGTGATCCGCTCGACCGGTTCGAAGCCGTACGCCCGGTAGAGCGGCTCGCCTGACAGGGTGCCCATCAGTTCCAGGGTCGCGAAGCCCTCCGCCGCCGCTGCTCGCTCGCACAGCTCCAGGATCAGCCTGCCCACGCCGCGTCTGGCGAAAGCCGGGTTGGTGTACATCGCCCGCACCCGGGCCGCGTCGTGCGTCGGGTCCAGGAGTGCCGGTTCACGGCCGGGGGTATGGTCGCCGCCGTAGAGCGTCGCGCGCCTGCTCCAGCCGCCGCAGCCGGCTATCTCATCGCCGTCTTCGACCACAAAATAGGTGCCATCCTCGATCAGCTGGGTGTCGATGCCCATCACTGTTCTGCTCGAGGTGATCTGGGCTTGTGTCAGGAAGCCCTTCTGGAGGTCTGCGATCGACTTGTCCATGATCTCTGTCAAGGCTGGGATGTCTGCTTGGGTCGCGATTCGGTGGGTGAAGGGCACGGGGTGAGCCTGCCATCTCGGTGGTCGGTCCGCTTCCGCTCCGTTGGTCGAGCCGTCCACTGCTGGTCGAGCCGTCGACTGCTGGTCGAGCCGTCGACTGCTGGTCGAGCCGCCGGAGCCGCTAGGCGGAGGCGTGTCGAGACCAACACGGTTCTCTTGCTCGGGAGAGCTCGCTTAGCGACTGTTCTTTCGTTTCGGGTTCGCCGCCGACCCGGTCTTTGAGTGTTTCTCGATCGTGCGCCGCGTCAAGGACGCCCTGCGGGCGCCGCTATCGCGGTGGCCTTCGGCCATCCTTGACCCGGCACCCGATCGAGAAAGATCTCGCCTATATCGGGGCGGCGGCGAGAGAGTGGCGCGGAGTTCACGTGTCTTGTTCGCTGACTGCGTAACTGTCATCTGACCAGCACAAATCGGTC
>NZ_FNFN01000013.1 GCF_900101045.1 Nocardioides sp. YR527
CCTCAAAGCCCACAAGACCGGCACCATCACCGGCCTCAACGCCACCATCGGCGAAACCGTCGCCAACGGCGCGGTCATCGCCGAGATCAAGTAGCTCGTCCGGGCTGTTCCTTCGTCAAGGTATGCAGCCGAAGGCGCACATCCCTCGCGGAGTTCCGCGAGGGATGTGCGCCTTTTCCTGCATACCTTGCTGAAGGGTCACCGCCCGAGCGAGCTCGGGCGGCGGCCGTTCACCGAGGTAACTCGGTCAGCGGCCGCTTCCCTCGCGGAACTCCACGAAGTCAGTGCACGCTCACCGAGTCACCTCGGTGAGCATCCCGCGCGTCACAACCCGAGCTCGTCGGCCAACACGGCCAGGTGGAGCTCGAAGAGGGTGGCGGGGTCGCCGAACGCGTCGGGGCCGAACTGGCCGAAGACCTCGAAACTGACCCGGCCGAAGAGGCTCGTCCAGACGAGTACGCCGCGGGCGAGCGAGGCATCGGGAAGGTCGAGACCGAGCTGGTCGCGGATGCCCTGGAGCCCCACCTCGAGCTCGGGCGAGATCCCCGCCGGCCGCTCGGGAACAGCCAGCCGCCCGGCGGCAAGCGCACCGGCGCACACCCGCAGCATCGCGGTCGGGACCCGGGTGCCGGGCACGCTGGTGCGCTCATCAGGTGCGGCATAGCCGGGGACCGGTGACCCGAAGAGCAGTGCGTACGTCGCCGGCTCGGCGAGCGCCCAGGACCTGACCGCGCGGCCGAGCGCCAGGAACTGGGCGCGGTAGTCGTCCGTCGGGGCAGAGGCGACGGCGGCGTCGACGGCGTCGCCGAGCTCGTCGTACCCGGAGACGAGGAGCAGGGTCAGCAGCTCGTCGCGGTTCTTCACGTAGCGGTAGACCGCCGATGAGACCACGCCGAGGTCGCGGGCGACCGCGCGCAGCGAGAGCGCGGCGGCGCCGTCGACCGCCAGGTGCTCGCGACCGATCCGGACGATCTCGTCCATCGTCTGCGCCCGCGCCCGCTCGCGTGGAGTCCCGTCTCGTGAGGTGGCTGTCATGGGGCCATCGTGACCCGGCGAGGAGAGCACTGTCAACAAAAGAGAGCACTGCTCTTGCATTTGTCGCCGACCTGCGTCAGACTCATTCCGAGAGCACTGCTCTCTAAACCACGAAGGAGACAACCATGAACAGCACCTACCTCGTCATCGGCGCCGGCCCCGTCGGCGCGACCATCGCCCAGCAGCTCGCCGGCCGCGGGGATCGCGTACGCCTCCTCACCCGCTCCGGCAGCGGCCCGGTGCACGCGAGCATCGAGCGGCTCCGCGGCGACGCCACGGATCTCGACACCGTCACCCAGGCCGCGGCAGGCGCGAGCGCCGTCTTCCACTGCATGCACGGCAGCGCCTACGCCGCCGACACCTGGCGCGCCGAGCTCCCGCGGGCCGAGAAGGTCGTGCTGGAGGCGGCCGGTCGGGCCGGCGCCGTGGTCGTCTTCCCGGAGAGCCTCTATGCCTACGGCCACGTCACCGGGCCGATGACCGAGCAGACGCCGCGCGACGCCGACTTCGGCAAGCCCGCGGTGCGGGTCGAGCTCCTCCGCGCCCGGGACGCCTCCCCGACCCCGACGGTCAGCGTCGCAGCCTCGGACTTCTACGGTCCGCTGGTGCGTACCGCTCACGCTGGTGAGCGGATGGTGCCGACGGTCCTCGCCGGCCGCACCATGCGCGTCCTCGGCGACCCGGACGCGCCACACTCCTGGACGTACGTCCCCGACCTGGGCGCCGCGATGATCAAGGCCGCCGATGAGCAGAGCCTGTGGAACACCTTCCTGCACGCGCCCACCGCGCCGGCGATCTCCCAGCGTGCCCTGGTCCAGCTCTACGCCGACGTGGCCGGGGTCGCCGCCCCGCGCGTCAGCCGCATCCCCACCTGGACGATGAAGGCGATCGGCGCGGTGCACGGCGGCACCCGGGAGCTGGCCGAGATGATCTACCAGTTCGACAAGCCGTTCGTGCTGGACTCCTCGGCCAGCGAGGCCCTGCTCGGCCTGGCTCCCACCCCGCTCGAGACCGGGGCCAAGGCGACGGTGGACTGGTGGCGTACGCAGGCCTGAGAGGGCTAGCGGGCGCTCCAGCCACCGTCCATGGCCCACGAGGCGCCGGAGACCATCGAAGCGTCCGGGCCGGTGAGCCAGCCGACCAGGGAGCCGACCTCGTCGGGCTCGACCAGCCGTTTCACCGCGACGTCCTGCAGGAGCACCTGCTCGACGACCTCGGAGGCCGGGACGCCGTGCACCTTGGCCTGGTCGGCGATCTGCTTCTCCACCAGCGGCGTACGCACGTAGCCCGGGTTGATACAGACGCTGGTCACCCCGTGCGGACCGCCCTCGAGGGCGGTCACCTTGGAGAGTCCCTCCAGGCCGTGCTTGGCCGAGACGTAGGCGCTCTTGAAGGGCGAGGCGACCAGGCCGTGCACGGAGGAGATGTTGACGATGCGGCCCCAACCGTTGGCGTACATGTGCGGCAAACAGGCCCTGACCAGCAGGAACGGAGCGACGAGCATGATCGAGTGGATCGTGCGGAAGTCGTCGGGGTCGAACTCCTCGATCGGGCTGACCCGCTGGATGCCGGCGTTGTTGACCAGGATGTCGACCTCCAGCGAGATGTCGTCCAAGGCCTCGGTGGCGGTCAGGTCCACCACCCACGCCTCGCCGCCGATCTCCTCGGCGAGGGCATGGGCGGCGTCGCCGGCCAGGTCGGCGACGACGACCCGCGCGCCACGGGCGGCGAGCTCGCGGGCCACCGCCGCGCCGATCCCCGAGGCGCCGCCGGTGACCAGGGCGCGGCGGCCACGCAGCGTACGTCCGGAGTCGACCGACGCAGGCGGGGCCGTCGTCGCTGAGCTCACGCGGGGCTCACCTCGCGCTCGGCAGCACGCTCGGCGTCGGCGCGGTCCAGGGCCCGCAGCGAGGTGCCCCGGGTCTCCTTGAGGGTGAGCACGACGAGTGCCGTGATGATGCCGGCCACGGCGAGGTAGATCGCGGTGTTGGTCCAGGTGCCGGTGTCCTTGAGCCAGGCGATGGCCAGCAGCGGCGCGAGCGAGCCGGCGAAGATCGAGGTCACCTGGTAGGAGATCGAGATGCCCGAGTAGCGCATCCGGGTCGGGAACATCTCGGCCATGATCGCGGGCTGCGTGGAGTACATCAGCGCGTGGATGGCCAGACCGGCGATCAGCGCCGCGACGATCGCGAGGTTGTTCTTGGTGTCGAGCATCGGGAAGGCCCAGAAGCCCCAGGTCGCGCCCAGCACCGCACCCAGCAGGTAGACCGGCTTGCGGCCGACACCGTCGGCGATCCGGCCGACGGCGAGGATGAAGAAGAAGTGGCAGGCGTGCGCGACCGCGATCAGGCCGAGCAGCGCGCCCTGGTCCATCTTCTGGTCCTCGACGAGGTAGACGATCGAGAAGGAGACCACCAGGTAGTACATGATGTTCTCCGCGAACCGCAGACCCATGCCCTTCAGCACGCCCAGCGGGTAGCGGCGGAGCACCTCGAAGACTCCGTAGCCGGTCGAGGCGGCATCGCTCTGCTCCGCCTTCGCCTCCTCGAAGATGGGCGAGTCGGTCACCGAGCGGCGGATGAAGTAGCCGACGACGACCACCACGGCCGAGAGCCAGAACGCGACCCGCCAGCCCCACGCCAGGAAGGCGGCGTCGGAGAGCGCGAGGGTCATCACGGTGAGCACCAGCGTGGCGAGCAGGTTGCCCACCGGCACCGCGGCCTGCGGCCAGGCGGCCCAGGTCGCGCGCCTGTCGTCGGGGGCGTGCTCGGCGACCAGCAGGACGGCACCGCCCCACTCACCGCCCAGCGCGAGCCCCTGCACGAACCGCAGCACCACCAGCGCGATCGGCGCGGCGAGGCCGATCTGGTCGTACGTCGGCAGGCAGCCCATCAGCACGGTGGCGACACCGATCAGCATGATGGTCAGCTGCAGCGTGTACTTGCGGCCGAGGCGGTCGCCGATGTGGCCGAAGACCACGCCGCCCAGCGGGCGGGCGACGAACCCGATGGCGTACGTCACGAAGGCGGCGATGATCGCGTCGTAGGCGTTGCCGGTGGCCGGCATGATCACCTTCGCGAAGACGAGCGCCGAGGCGGTGGCGTAGAGGAAGAAGTCGTACCACTCCACGACCGTGCCGGCCATGGAGGCCGCCACGGTCCTGCGGAGCAGGCCCTGCTCGTCGACTGGGTCGTTGGGGGCGGCGGTGGCGCCCGGCTGTGTGGAGGTCATGGCTGGGAGTGTGACAGCGGTCATAATGTGCTTGCAACGCGCATGTTGGCACACAGCATGAACGCAAATGCACATTCGCGGATATGGTCACCCCATGGCCACCCCTCCGTCGACGCCGCCCTCCGCCGACCAGCTGCTGGTGCTGCTGGAGGTGGCCCGCAGCGGCCGCTTCACCGCCGCCGCGCGCTCGCTGGGCCTGACCCACACGACGGTCAGTCGCAACATCTCCGCCCTCGAGCGCGCCCTCGGCGGCCGGGTCCTGGTACGCGGATCCGACGGGTGGGCGCTGACCGCTCTGGGTGAGCGCGCCGCGCGGGCCGCCGAAGGAGTCGCCGAGTCGCTGGCCCGGCTGGCGGCCGACGAGCCGGCCGACCCGGTGGCCGGCGTGGTCCGGATGTCGACGACCGACGGGTTCGCCGCGTACATCGCCTCGCCGGCGGTGGCCGCGCTGCGGCAGGACCACCCCGAGCTCTCGGTCGAGATCGTCACCGTGACCCGGCAGGCGGCGCAGCACCGCTCCGGCGTCGACATCGAGGTGGTCGTCGGCGAGCCGGCGGTGAACCGCGGCCGGGCGATGCACCTGGGCGAGTACGAGCTCGGTCTCTACGCCTCCCCCGGCTATCTGGAGCGTCACGGCGCCCCCGGCACGATCGAGGAGGCCGTACGCCACCGCCTGGTCTACTTCGTCGACTCGATGCTCCAGGTCGACGACCTCGACATCCCCCGGCGGCTGCTGCCCGGCATCCGCGACGCGGTCACCTCGACGAACGTGTTCGTCCACGTCGAGGCGACCCGGGCCGGAGCCGGCCTGGGCCTGCTGCCCTGCTTCATGGCCGACCGGCACCCCGACCTCGTCCGGATGCTCCACGAGGACATCCACCAGCGGCTGCCCTACTGGGCGGTCGTGCATCCGGAGTCCTGGCGGCGGCCCGCCGTGGCCGCCGTCGTGGGTGGCCTGCGGGAGCAGATGGACGAACAGCGAGACACCCTGATCGGCCGGTGACGCCCGCGGATTCGTTGGTACCGGCCCGGCGTCGGATGCCAGATCCTGGCCCCATGCTCCGCCGTTCCCCCGCCCATCAGCGACAATTCACGGGTGCCACATTCGACTCGGGCAGCCGCCGTGCGTCTGGTGGCGTTCTTCGTGGCCGGGATGCGTCTGGCGACCCTCGCGCAGATGGCGCCGTCGCTGCTGACGGCGATGCCCGCGCTCTCCCGTGTCGACCACCCGTGGCTGACCGGAGCGAGCTGGATCCTGGCCACCGGCATGCTCGTCGCCATCACGGCGATCACTCTGGTGACCCGGCGGCCGCCGGGGGTGCCGTACGCCGTGCTCGATGTAGCCGTGGCCGTGGCGCTGCTGATCGTGGGGCTGTGGACGGTCCCCGTGGAGCTGCGTACGGGCACCTGGGTCGGGTTCCAGCTGGGCTATGCGCTGTGCGTGTCCTGCGGGCTCTCGGCCGTACGCTCGCGGTGGCTGTGGATGTTCCTGCTCGCCTCACTGGCGGTCGCCGAGGCGGTCTACATCGCGCCGACCGTGGACGGCTGGGCCGACCTCACCGCTGCGCTGAGCACCTGCCTGACGCTGCTGGTCCTCGGGCCGCTGGCCTGGTTCGGCTGTCAGACGATCGTGCGGATCGGGACGGAGGCCGATGATGCGCGGCGCTATGCCGCCGAGGCGGCCAAGGCCGAGGAGGAGCGGCGTGCCCGGCTCGCGATCCACAACGGCACCGCGATGATGCGGCTGCTCGTGGAGACCGACTCCGCCGACGGCAACGGTGCGCTGCGGTCGCAGGCCGAGGTCGAGCTCAACCGGATGCGCGCGTATCTGAGCGGTCAGACCCCGCCGCCGGTGAACGAGGCGACCAACCTGGCCGCGGTGGTCACCGCCGTCGGCGCGGAGTTCGACGATCTCCCGATCACTGTCGTCGCCGACCTCGCCCAGGACGTCGCGCTCCCGCGGGATCTCGCCGACGACCTGGCCGCCGCGCTGCGCAGCCTGCTCCTCAACGTACGCCAGCACGCGCGGGCGGGCCGGGTCGTCCTGCACGCCGCCGAGGACGAGGACGGCACCGGCTGGGAGGTCACCCTGCACGACGACGGCATCGGCTTCGACACCTCGGCGACCGCCTTCGGCGTCGGTCTGCGGGAGGTGGTCGTCGAGCAGCTGGCCCGCTCGGGCGTCTCCGTCGAGATCAGCAGCATCCGTGACCTCGGCACCACGGTCACGCTCACGCGGACGACCGTCGCGGAGGTGTCGTGATGTCTGAGGTGACCTCCGGGCCGCGATTCACCCATGTGGACGACGCGACGGTGATGCGCGCCTCGCTGAGCCTGCTCCTGCCCGATCTCACCTTCGTGTCGAGCCACGGATCCGTCGAGGAACTGCTCACGGCGCGACCCGAGGCCGACGTGGTGATCCTGGACCTCCACCTCGCCAACACCGGACAGCCCGACGCCTCACAGGGGACCACGGCCATCCGGCGCATCGTCGAGTCCGGCTACCGGGTCTGCGTCTACTCCCAGGAGGAGCGCCGGTTCGTGCTCGCGGCCTGCCTCGCCGCCGGTGCGACGGGCGTGGTCTCGAAGTCGGCCTCGCTGGCCGAGGCGGCGACCGCGTTCCGCGCGGTCGCCGCCGGCGAGCCGGTGATCCCCCCGGGCATCACCGGACTCATCGAGGTGCTCGTACGCCGCCGCAGCATCACCGTCCTCACCCCGCGGCAACGCGAGGTCCTCGCCCATCGAGCCCGCGGACTGACGTACGCGGAGATGAGCCGGTCGATGTACCTGTCCGAGTCGACCTTGCGCGGCTACTGGATGGAACTGGCCCAGCTGGTCTCGGAGTATCTGCGCGAGACCTCGCCCGGCGACATCGAGCACGCCCTCGGGCTGCGCCCGGGGGACCTGCTCGACCTCTGGCCAGGGTGACCCCTAGCTGCTGATCCCGCTCCACTTCCACGAACCGTTCGTACCGACCGCGGTCGAGGCCGAGAAGGTCGTGCTGTGCCCGATCCCGCTGCTCTGGCGGATGCGCACCGCGTTGCCGGACGTCGGGTTGATCAGCACGATGTCCTTGGCCGCGACCGCCCCGTCGGCGTCGTAGCAGTTGTGCACCGACAGGTAGCGCCAGCCGGTGCCGAGGCTGCGGACGACGTACTTCTTCGCCTCGGCCGGGCGGTCGGGACGTACGACGATCTGCTCGAGCTTGTTGGTGCTCGGGTTGATCGAGTAGAGCAGGTTGTACATCACCCCGTTGTGGCTCGTCCACACGCCCGCGACGGTCGTGGTGCTCGGCAGGGTGACCGGCAGGTTCGTGGTGGTGCCGAGACGAGCACCCGCGCTGGAGTAGGAGATCGCGGTCTGCTGTACGACGCCGGAGGTGGTGACGCTGTAGACGGCCGTCGTCGGGCCGTTGACGACCTTCTTGGGGCTCCAGCCGGTCACCGCGGAGCCGTTGGTGCGGTAGAGCTGCGCGGCCTTGGTCTCGCTCAGCACGGACTGTCCGTTGGTCCCGCCGATGGTCACGGTGCGGCCGGTGCCGTCGGTGCCGGGCACGATGTAGCTGGTCTTCCAGGTGGTCTCGTCGCCGGCGCCGCCGACCTCGATCCAGGCTCGCGGGGACCAGCTGACAGTGGCGGCGCTGCGGTAGTTCTGGGTCACGGTGCTGTTCTTGATCGAGCGCTTCCGGACGTAGCCGCTGGCCTTGCCGTTGATCGAACCGGAGCAGTTCACGGTGCCGGCCGCGGCGGCCGGCGAGCCCGCCGCCCCGATCCCGGTGAGCGATCCGGCCAGCAGGGCCGTGCCCGCGAGGGCGACCAGGGCTGAACGACGCTGTCGAGTCTTGGGTCTCATTCCACCGACGGTATCGACGCGAGCCGTCACGCGGTCCCAACGAATCCGCACACTTCGCGCAGGTCCGGTGTCCACCAACTGAAAGGAAACGTCCCATAACCTGGGACGGCCTACGTCGGATGGGTAGCGTGACCGCCATGTTCAAGAAGGTGTTGGTAGCCAACCGCGGCGAGATCGCGATCCGAGCTTTCCGTGCGGGCTTTGAGTTGGGTGCGAAGACGGTTGCCGTCTTCCCTTATGAGGACCGGGGCTCCGAGCACCGGCTGAAGGCCGACGAGGCCTACCAGATCGGAGAGCTCGGCCATCCGATCCGGGCCTATCTGGATCCAGACGCGATCGTCGAGGTCGCCAAGCAGAGCGGCGCGGACGCCATCTACCCCGGCTACGGGTTCCTCTCCGAGAACCCGGCGCTGGCCGAGGCCTGCGCCCGGGCGGGGATCACCTTCGTCGGGCCGTCGGCGGAGGTCCTCACGCTGACCGGCAACAAGGCCACCGCCATCGCGGCGGCGAAGGCCGCCGGCGTACCCACTCTTCAGTCCGTCGAGCCGTCCACCGACGTCGACGCGCTCGTCTCCGCCGCATCAGCCCTCCCCTACCCGTTGTTCGTGAAGGCCGTCGCCGGTGGTGGCGGTCGCGGGATGCGCCGGGTCGACGACCCCGAGAAGCTGCGGGAGGCCGTGGAGACCTGTATGCGCGAGGGCGAGGCCGCCTTCGGCGACCCGACCGTCTTCATCGAGCAGGCGGTGGTCGAGCCGCGTCACATCGAGGTGCAGATCCTCGCCGACGGCACCGGCGAGGTGATCCACCTCTTCGAGCGGGACTGCTCGGTGCAGCGCCGCCACCAGAAGGTCGTGGAGATCGCGCCCGCCCCGAATCTCGACCCTGAGCTGCGCGAACGCATGTGTGCGGACGCGGTGCGGTTCGCGAAGGAGATCGGCTACTCGTGTGCCGGCACCGTCGAGTTCCTGCTCGACCCGGCCGGCAACTACGTCTTCATCGAGATGAACCCGCGCATCCAGGTCGAGCACACCGTGACCGAGGAGGTCACCGACGTCGACCTGGTCCGCTCGCAGATGCGGATCGCCGCCGGCGAGACGCTGGCCGACCTGGGGCTGACCCAGGACTCCGTACAGCTGCGCGGCGCTGCGATGCAGTGCCGGATCACCACCGAGGACCCCGCCAACAACTTCCGCCCCGACACGGGCATGATCACCACCTACCGCTCCCCCGGCGGTGCCGGGATCCGCGTCGACGGCGGCACGACGTACGCCGGGGCCGAGGTCTCGCCCCACTTCGACTCGATGCTCGCCAAGCTCACCTGCCGCGGGCGTACCTTCGCCGACGCCGTGACGCGGGCGCGCCGGGCCGTGGCGGAGTTCCGGATCCGCGGGGTCGCGACGAACATCCCGTTCCTGCAGGCGCTGCTCGACGACCCCGACTTCATCTCGGGCTCGATCACGACCTCGTTCATCGAGACCCACCCGCAGCTGCTGACGGCGCGGGCCTCCGGTGACCGCGGCACCAAGCTGCTCACCTACCTGGCAGACGTGACCGTCAACCAGCCGCACGGCGCCGCCCCGGTCTCGCTCCACCCGGTCGAGAAGCTGCCGAAGCTCGACCTGTCGGTGGCTCCGCCGGCCGGCTCTCGCGACCTACTTCGCGAGCTCGGGCCGGAGGGTTTCGCCGCCGCACTGCGCGCCCAGGAGGCGGTGGCGGTCACCGACACCACCTTCCGCGACGCCCACCAGTCGCTGTTGGCGACGCGGGTCCGCACCACCGACCTGCTCGGCGTCGCCGGCCATGTCGCCCGGCTGACACCGCAGCTGTGGTCGCTGGAGGCATGGGGTGGCGCGACGTACGACGTGGCTCTCCGGTTCCTCTCCGAGGACCCGTGGGAGCGGCTGGCCGCGCTGCGCGAGGCGGTGCCCAACGTCAACCTGCAGATGCTGCTGCGCGGTCGCAACACGGTGGGCTACACGCCCTACCCGACCGAGGTCACCGACGCGTTCGTCTCCGAGGCCGCCGAGACCGGCATCGACGTGTTCCGGATCTTCGACGCTTTGAACGACGTCTCGCAGATGCGGCCGGCGATCGACGCGGTGCGCGCGACCGGGACGTCCGTCGCCGAGGTGGCGCTCTGCTACACCGGCGACCTCTCCTCGCCGGACGAGAAGCTCTACACGCTCGACTACTACCTGCGGCTGGCCGAGGAGATCGTCTCGGCCGGGGCGCACGTGCTGGCGATCAAGGACATGGCCGGGCTGCTGCGGGCGCATGCCGCACGTACGCTCGTGACCGCGCTGCGGGAGCGGTTCGACCTGCCGGTCCACCTGCACACCCACGACACCGCCGGTGGCCAGCTGGCCACCCTGACTGCCGCGATCGAGGCAGGTGTCGACGCGGTCGACGCGGCCACCGCGTCGATGGCCGGGACCACCTCCCAGCCGCCGCTCTCCTCGCTGGTCGCGGCGACCGACCACACCCCGCGCGCCACCGGTCTCTCGCTGGCCGCGGTGAACTCGCTCGAGCCCTACTGGGAGGCCGTACGCCGCGTCTACGCGCCCTTCGAGTCCGGACTGCCCGCGCCGACCGGCCGGGTCTACCGCCACGAGATCCCGGGCGGCCAGCTCTCCAACCTGCGCCAGCAGGCGATCGCGCTCGGGCTGGGCGAGAAGTTCGAGCAGATCGAGGACATGTACGCCGCGGCCAACTCGATCCTCGGGCGCGTCCCCAAGGTCACCCCGTCGTCCAAGGTCATCGGCGACCTGGCTCTGTCGTTGGTGGCAGCCGGGGCCGATCCTGCCGCGTTCGAGGCCGACCCTGCCGCGTACGACATCCCGGCCTCCGTCATCGGCTTCCTCAACGGGGAGCTCGGTGACCCGCCGGGCGGTTGGCCCGAGCCGTTCCGCAGCAAGGCGATCGGCGGCCGCACCTGGAAGGCACCGTCGCCGACCCTGTCGGCCGAGGACGCCGCCGGGCTCGCCTCCGACCGCCGCGGGACGCTCAACCGGCTGCTCTTCCCCGGCCCGACGAAGGACTTCGCCGAGGCCCGTTCGAAGTGGGGCGACGTATCGGTGATCTCGACGCTCGACTACCTCTACGGGCTGCGCGAGGGTGAGGAGCACGTCGTCGAGCTCTCCGAGGGCAAGACCGTCATCTTCGGGCTCACCGCCGTCTCCGAGCCCGACGAGCGCGGCATCCGCACCGTCATGGGGACGATCAACGGTCACCTGCGCCCGATCGGGGTGCGTGACCGCTCCGTCGCCGCCGAGGTCGCTGCTGCCGAGAAGGCCGACCCCTCGGTGCCCGGCCAGGTCGCAGCGCCCTTCCAGGGCGTCGTGACCATCGCGGTCGCGGCCGGCGAGACGGTCAAGGCCGGCGACACCGTCGCCACCATCGAGGCGATGAAGATGGAGGCCGCCATCACCGCCCCGGTCGACGGCACCGTCTCCCGCCTCGCCTTCTCCGGCACCCAGGCGGTCGACGGCGGCGACCTCGTGCTCGTCCTCGGCTGAGCCGAGACGTCAGCCGCGTCGGCCGAGATGGCACGTCGGTGCCGCCTCGGCCGGCCGTGGTGACGTGTCGGCGGGGCGTACCTTCGTCAAGGCGGTGTCCTGAGCCTGTCGAAGGGTATGCAGCCGAAGGCGCACATCCCCAGCGGAGTTCCGCTGGGGATGTGCGCCTTTTCCCGCATACCTCGACGAAGGATCAGACCGCCGCGTACGCCTCGCCCCAGTCCTCCGCGCGTAGGTCTCGCGGCAGCACCGGCGCCTGCGATCGCCGGCGGCGCCGCGCGATCTGATCGGCGAGGCGAACCGGGACGCCGTTGCGGCGCAGGATCTCGGCTACCCCGCGGCCGCGGCTGCTGAAGACCTTCGCCACCCACGCCTGGAAGTCGTGGACGTCCGTGTCGGGGAGCAGCGGCTCCGGGCGGCGGTCGATGAGCAGCAGTCCGCCGTCGACGTTCGGCCGCGGACGGAACGCGGTCGACGGGACGCGGCGGTCGAGGGTGAAGGTGAACCACGGCCACCACTGCGCGGTCAACTGGGTGGTGCCGCCGACGCCGGCGCGCTTGCGGGCGACCTCCCACTGGGTGAGGAGTACGGCATGGCGCCACGTCGTCGAGGCGAGCAGGTGGCGCAGGATCGGTGTGGTCAGGTGGAACGGGACGTTGGAGACGACGACCGCGTCCCGCGGTGGCGCGTGCCGCAGGATGTCGCCCTCGGCGATGCACACGTGCGTACCGGTCCGTCGGCGCAGCTCGGCGGCCCGGCGGGAGTCGATCTCGACCCCCTCCAGCGGACGGCCCAGCTCGGCCAGCGCCAGGGTGACGGCACCGTTTCCGGTGCCCCACTCCACCAGCGGACCCTGCCGCTGTGAGACGAGATGGACGATGCGGTCGAGTACCGACCTGTCGGTGAGAAAGTTCTGGCCGAGCTCGTGTCGGCCAGGGCGTACGTCGGGCATGGATGCTCCTCGTGAGAAGGAGCCGGGCGGCATGTGGGTAGCACTCGAGAGCCGCCCGGCAGGGTGCCAGGAGGCGGCGCGAATGCGAACGAGTGCTTCGGTGGGATCCGCGCCGTCAGCGGCGGCGGATCCGAACGAACGTCATGCAGCAGTTACCCATGACGCTCACGCTAGCGAAGCAGCAGCTGTGCGCGCACACGGTTTACAACGCCACGCCGAGGCGTCACTTCGGTCGGTCGAGGTGGCATCTCTGTGCCATCTCGACCGGCGTAGGTGACGTCTCGGCCGACGCGGGTGACTACTCGACGTGGTGGAGGCGGCGGGCTGCCTCGGCGGTGGAGCCGGAGATCGAGGGGTAGACCGTGAAGGTGTTGGCGATCTGGTCGACGGTGAGGCCCGTCGACACCGCGAGGGTGATCGGGTGGATCAGCTCGGAGGCGCGCGGGCCGACGACGACGCCGCCGATGACGACGCCGGTGCCGGGGCGGGAGATGAGCTTCACGAAGCCGTCGAAGATGCCCTGCATCTTCGCCCGCGGGTTGCCCTTGAGGTCGAGCCGGAGGGTGTCGGCGACGACCTCGCCGGAGTCGACCTGGGCCTGCGAGTAGCCCACGGTGGCGATCTCGGGCGAGGTGAAGACGTTGGCCGCGACCTCCTTGAGGTCCATCGGGATGACCGCGTCGCCGAGGAAGTGGCGCATCGCGATCCGGCCGGCCATGGCGGCGGTCGAGGCGAGCATGAAGCCGCCGGTGCAGTCGCCGGCGGCGTACACGCCATAGGCGGAGCTGCGCGACACCTTGTCGGTGCGGATGAAGCCGCCCTCGTCGAGCTCGATACCGGCCTCCTCGAGGCCGAGGCCCTCGGTGTTGGGGATCGAGCCGAGCGCGAGGATGCAGTGGCTGCCGGTGACCTCGCGGCCGTCGGTCAGCTTGACCGTGACGACGTCGCCGGAACGGGTCACCGACTCCATCCGCGACTTGCTGAGGATGTTCATCCCCTGCCGCTCGAGTACGTCCTGGAGGACCGTCGCCGCGTCCGCGTCCTCACCGGGGAGGACACGGTCGCGGGAGGAGACCAGGGTGACCTGGGAGCCGAGGTTGAGGTAGGCGTTGGCGAACTCCACACCGGTGACACCCGAGCCCACGACGATCATGTGCGAGGGCAGCTCGTCGAGGTCGTAGACCTGCTCCCAGGTCAGGATCCGCTCGCCGTCGGGCTGGGCGGTGGGCAGCACCCGCGGGCGGGCGCCGGTGGCGATCAGGACCGCGTCGTTCTCGATCGCCTCCTCGGTTCCGTCCTGAGCCCGGGTCGCGATCACCTGTCGCTTGTCGGCGTCGATGCGCCCGGTGCCCTTGACGATGCGGATCCCGCGGCGGGTCAACCGGCTCTCGATGTCGCTCGACTGCGCGAGCGCGAGCGACTTCACGCGCTTGTTGACCAGGCCGAGGTCTGCGTAGAGCTCGGTGGCCGGGTCGCCGTGGTGGTCGCGGAAGTTGATGCCCAGGTCGCGGGCGAGCGTCATGTCCGACATCAGCTCGGAGGTGGCGATCAGGGTCTTGCTGGGAACGCAGTCGGTGAGCACCGCGCTGCCGCCGAGGCCGTCACGGTCGACGACCGTGACCTCCGCCCCGAGCTGCTGCGCGACCAGCGCCGCCTCGTACCCGCCTGGACCCCCACCAATGATCGTCACCCGCGCCATGGGCCGCATTCTTTCACGCGCCCGGAACGGCAGAGTCAGCCCATCGTCTTCTGACCGTCGATGGTCTCCCGGATGATGTCGGCGTGGCCGGCGTGCTGCGCGGTCTCGGCCAGGATGTGGGCGAGAGCGCGGCGGTTGGACCAGCGCGCGCCCGACTCGAACCACGGGGCCTCCGGAAGGGCGTGGTCCGCGTCGAGGTCGACGGTCCGGATCAGCTCGTCGGTGGCGGCGGCCACGTCCTCGTACGCCTTGAGCACTCCTTCGAGGGTCTCGTGCTCTGCGAGCACGAAGTCGGCGGCGAACTCGGCGTACTTCTCGGGGCTGAGCTCCTGGGCCACCGTGCCACGGACGATGAAGTCGGCCCATCCTCGCTCAACGGCGGCGACATGCTTGACCAGGCCGCCGACGCTGAGCACGGAGACGGTCGGGGTGAGCCGGGCCTGCTCGTCGGTGAGGTTGCGGACGGCGAAGCGCAGGAAGCCGCGGTGCTTGGCCAGGGTCTCCAGCAGATCGGTGCGCTCGCGGCTCAGGGTGGCGGTGGCGGTCATGGCTCAGCTCCTTGGTGATGTGTCCCTCTGACACCCACAACGCTAGAAGCCCTTCAGGTCAGTTTCTGTCCGTATTCGACGGACATCCGAAATAGATCCGCTGACCATTACCCTGCTGGGATGACGAGCCCCGCGAACCCGACCCGCAGCGACGCGGTCCGCAACCGGGACCTCTTGGTCACCGCCGCCCGCGAGGTGCTCGCCGAGCAGGGTCTCGACGCGCCGATGTCGGCCGTGGCCAAGCGCGCCGGCGTCGGCCAGGGCACCCTCTACCGGCACTTCCCCGACCGTCTCGCCCTGGCGACCGCGGTGCTGGAGGAGAACGTACGCGACATCGAGCAGGTCGCCGCCCGCCCGGATGCCACGCTGGCCGACGTGCTCGGCGTCGTCACCTGGCAGATGATCCACTCGACCGCCTTCCTCGGCATCATCCGTTACGGCGGCGAGGAGAGCTCCCTCTTCCTGGCCGACCGCGTGCGCACCGCCGTCGACGGACTCCCGAAGGGGGCCTACGGCACCGACGACCTCATGCTCGCCGTCGCGATGGTCTCCGGCGGAGTCCACGGCCCGACGCCGGAGGCGCGCGAGACCGCCGCCCGCCGGGCATGGGGGCTGCTCGGGATCGAGATCGGCGCGGTCACCCCCGGGGTCTGACCACTAGGCGGCCGACCAGCCGCCGTCAGAGGCGACCACGGCCCCGTTGATGTTCACCGAGTCGCGCGAGAGCAGGAAGGTGATCGACGCGGCGAGCTCCTCGGCGGTGGCGATCCCCGGGATCGCGACGCGCATCCCGGCCGTCCGGGACGAGCCGTAGGGCGCGCCCTCGGGCACGTGGATGCCGGTCGCGACCGCGCCCGGAGCGAGCGCGTTGACGCGCACCCCGGTCCCCGCATACTGGAACGCCGCCGACTTCGTCAGACCGACGAGCGCGTGCTTCGAGGTCGTGTACGCAGCACCGGCCGCCGAGCCGCGAAGCCCGGCCTCGGAGACGACGTTGACGATCCGGCCCTCGCCCGCGGCGAGCATCACAGGCAGCACCGCCCGCATCAGCCGCATCGGCCCATCGACGTTGACCGACAGGCAGCGCGCCCAGATCGTGTCGTCGACCTCGTGCGGGGCGGCGTCGTCGTCCATCACGCCGGCCACGTTGGCGAGCGCGTCGACGCGCTCCCCGGCCGCGGCCAGGACCGCGGCGGCGGTCTCGGGCGCGGTGATGTCCGCGGCCAGCGCGTGGAACCTCTCACCCAGCTCGGTCGCGGTCGTGGACAGCTTCTCGGCCGAGACGTCGATCCCGACCACCCGTCCGCCCTCCCCGACGATCCGAGCCGCGACCGCCTTCCCGATCCCACCCGCGGCCCCGGTGACCACCACCGTCTGGCCGGCGAACCGGCCACCGGTGAGCGCCTCGGTCCAGGGCTGAGGCGAGCCGATCTCGACGCCGAGATCGGCCGGCGCCGCAGCCACAGTCGCCGTCACCGCATCGGCGGTCGGCACCCCGTCCGGGATCACGCCGGTCTCGGCGACACCGACCAGCAACCCGACGACCTCGGCCGGGAACCTGCCACCGGACATCTCCACGAGCTTGTCCAGCGGCAGCCCGAGCGCCGGCGCGAGCGCCTCCTCGGTGCCGCCGCCGGCCGCGATGATGCCGCGCAGGACTCTCCCGGCCACCGGATGGGCCAGGAAGCTGCGCACGGGCGAGGAGGGGGTGAGGGTCGACATGGCGGCGGCCTTTCATCGGAGGCAATCCGGACACACTTGTCCGTTTCGGCTATCGTAACCGCGAATGCCGCTCGGGGCACTTCGCGACCCTCGTCGGCGCACCGGGCACACCCCACCCCACGAGAGGAGCCGCGACATGACCCTGCCGCGCTGCCAGAACCCGGTCACCCCTGAGCGCGCCGCCCAGATCAGCGAGCGCTACACCGCCGAGCGCGAGCGCCGGGTGCGTCCCGACGGGACAGCGCAGTATCGGCCGGCCGCGGCCGAGTTCGGCTACTTCGCCGAGGACCCCTACACCGAGCGCGCCGAGCGCGAGCCGGTCCGCGACGTGGTCGATGTCGCGGTCGTCGGCGGTGGCTTCGGCGGCATCCTCGCCGGCGCGCGGCTGCGCCAGCGGGGCATCGGGTCGGTGCGCGTGGTCGAGAAGGGCGGAGACTTCGGCGGCACCTGGTACTGGAACCGCTACCCCGGCATCCACTGCGACATCGACGCGGCCGTCTACCTCCCGCTGCTCGAGGAGACCGGCTACATCCCACGGTGGAAGTACGCACCGGGCGAGGAGATCCGCCAGCACGCCGTGCGCATCGCCGAGAAGTTCGACCTCTACGAGAACGCGCTCTTCTCGACCGCCGTGACCTCGCTGACCTGGGACGACGCCGAACAGCAGTGGCTGGTGACCACCGACCGCGGCGACGAGTTCCGGGCGACGTACGTCATCACGGCGACGGGCACGCTGACCGAGCCGAAGCTGCCCGGCATCCCCGGGATCGAGTCATTCACGGGTCACACCTTCCACACCTCGCGCTGGGACTACGGCTATACCGGCGGCACGCCAGAGGGCGGCATGACCGGCCTCGCCGACCGGAAGGTCGGCATCGTGGGCACCGGCGCGACCGGCATCCAGGCGGTGCCGAAGCTCGCCGAGGACGCCGAGCACCTCTACGTCTTCCAGCGCACGCCCTCGACCGTCGGCGTACGTGGCCAGCGCCCGCTCACCGCCGCCGACCTCGGCGCGGACCGCCCGGGCTGGGCCGAGCAGCGTCGCGAGAACTTCCTGCGGCTCGTCTCCGGCGAGGCCGTCCCGGGCATCGACGAGGATCTCATCGACGACGCCTGGACCGAGTCGGCGGCCCTGCTCGAGAAGCTGCTGCCCAGCTTCCGCCGCGACTTCGAGCCGGGCTTCGAGGCCGCGTACGAGGACCTCGACCACGCCACGATGGAACGGATCCGTGCCCGGGTCACCGAGATCGTCGAGGATCCGGCGACCGCGTCGGCGCTCCAGCCCTGGTATCGCTACGCCTGCAAGCGGCCGACGTTCTCCGACACGTACCTGCCGGCGTTCAACCGTGACAACGTCACCCTCGTCGACACCGCCGACTCCCACGGCATCGAGCGGATGACCGAACGCGGCGTGGTCGTGGGCGGGGTCGAGTACGAGATCGACGCCCTGGTCTTCGCGACCGGTTTCTCCGTCGGCGTCTCGGGGATCACCTCGGGCAGGCTGCCGGTGACCGGCCGAGGCGGGGTCCAGCTCCTCCACGCCTGGGCGGCCGAGGGGCCGCGGTCGTTGCACGGCTTCGCGTCCAACGGCTTCCCCAACCTGCTCAAGATGGGTTCGCTGCACAACGCCAACAGCGTGAACTTCAGCCACATCCTCGACGAGCAGGCCGTCCATGCCGCGGCGCTCGTCGCCGCCGCCGAGGCCCGGGGAGCCGTCATCGAGCCGTCCCGCGAGACCGAGGACGCCTGGGCCCACCGGCTCACCCAGGGCGCCCCGAAGCACGCCTGGTTCCACGCCGAGTGCACCCCGGGCTACTACAACGCCGAGGGTGCCGGACGCTCCGACGTCCCCACCGGCTACCCGGGCTCAGCCGTCGCCTTCCACGAGGAGCTCCGCGCCTGGCGCGAGACCTCCATCGAGGAGGCACTGAGCCTGCGCTGAGGGGTCAGCCGACGACCCTCTGCTGGATCCAGTCCATCGCCCGGTCGGGGAGCACCTTCCGCGCGGCCAGGATCGGCTTGGCACCGAAGCCGACGGCGTACCTCGTCCGGGGGCGCTTCGCGGTCACCGCCTTCTCGATCGCGCGGGCGACGACGTCGGGGTCGGAGGCCATCCGGGCCATGCCGTCGCCTTCCAGCGACGACGCCATCTTCTCGACGAGCTCCGCGTAGGGGCCTTCGCCGGAGACCTTGCGACCGGACTCCATCGCGATGTCGCCCCACTCGGTGGCGATCGCCCCGGGCTCGACGACCACGACGTCGACGCCGAACGGCGCCAGCTCGACGCGCAGCGCGTCCGAGAGACCCTCGACCGCGAACTTGCTGGCGTGGTACCAGCCGCCGAACGGCGTCGTGATCTTGCCTCCGATCGAGGTGATGTTGACGATCGTGCCACTGCCGCGCTCACGCATCCCCGGCACGACCAGCTGGGTCAGCCGGGCCAGGCCGAAGAGGTTGACCTCGATCTGGCGTCGCGCCTCCTCCAGCGGCACCTCCTCGATCGAGCCGTAGGACCCGTAGCCGGCGTTGTTGACCAGCGCGTCCACCCGGCCCTCCTCGGCCAGGATCTTCTCGACGCCGGCCACCATCGCGGCGTCGTCGGTCACGTCGAGCGCCAGCGGTCGTACGCCGTCCGGCTCGAGCTCCGCCAGGCGGTCGATGCGCCTGGCGGCGCCGTAGACGATCCATCCGGCCCGCGCCAGGCGGCGGGCGGTGGCAGCGCCGATGCCCGACGAGGCACCGGTCACGAGGGCGACCTTGGTCATTGTCCCAACTCCTAACTGAAAGGTTAGTTAGAAGTGAACACGCCCTCTCCGCCTTTTTCAACCAACCGGTTAGAAACTACTCTGGCCCTCATGCCGCCACGTGACGCCGACGCGACCCGCACCCGGTTGCTGACCGCTGCCGCAGCCGAGTTCGCCCGCTACGGCGTCGCCGGCGCGCGGGTCGAGCGGATCGCGGCCGCCGCCCAGTCCAACAAGGCGCAGATCTACCACTACTTCAACAGCAAGGACGGCCTCTTCGCAGCCGTCATCGGCGCACACGTCGAGGCGACCTTCGCCACCGACTACTTCGACGCCGCCGCACTTCCCGAGACCGCGGCGGCGATCTTCGACACCTTCGTCGACAACCCCGACCTCGCCCGCCTCGCCAACTGGCTGCGCGTCGAGGCGACCAGCCTGGACGCCCCGATGCCCGCGCTGGAGGACGCCAACGCGGCCAAGATCCGCGCGATCGAGAAGGCACAGTCGGACGGGATCGTCACCAACCGCCTACCCGCGGCCGTTCTCCTCGGCCTCATCGTCACCATCGCCTCGGCCTGGACCGACCTGCCGCCCGGCTTCGACATGATCGAGCGGGACTTCACCGTCGCTCAGCAGCGGGAGTTCGTCATCGAGTCCGTACGCAGACTCGTCGCTCCTTAGCGGGCGGTTCAGCACGACGCGACGCGGCATTTCCCCGCCATGGCGGGGAAATGCCGCGTGGCCGGCACCCCTCAGGGGCACCGGCCACGTCGGGCGCTGCAGGATCAGAGGTTGATCATGTGACCTGCGATGCCGTGGATGGCCTCTTTGACGGCCTCGGAGAGGGTCGGGTGCGCGAAGATGTTGCGCCCGATCTCGTCGGCGGTGAGGTCCCACTGCTGCGCGAGGGTCAGCGCCGGGAGCTGCTCGGTGACGTCCGGGCCGATCATGTGAGCACCCAGGAGCTCGTTGTGCTCGGCATCGGCGACGATCTTCACGAAGCCGACAGCGTCGCCCAACCCCATCGCCTTGCCGTTGGCCGAGAACGGGAACTTCGCCGTCTTGACGTCGTAGCCCTTCTCCTTGGCCTGCTCCTCGGAGTAGCCGAAGGAGGCGATCTGGGGCTGGCAGTAGGTCGCCCGCGGCACCATGTCGAAGTTGATCTCCATGGTCTCGGCACCGGCGATGGTCTCGGCGGCGACGATGCCCATGGCCTCGGCCACGTGGGCGAGCATGAACTTTCCGGTGCAGTCACCGATGGCGTACACGTTCTCGACGTTGGTGCGGCCGCGGCCGTCGATCGCGATGGCCTTGCGGTCGGTCAGCTCGACGCCGACGTTCTCCAGGCCGTAGCCCTCCACGCGGGGAGCGAAGCCGAAGGCGGCCAGGAACTTGTCAGCCTCGATGACGGTCTCCTCGCCACCGGCGGCCGGCGCGACGGTCACGCGCACACCAGAGCCGGTGTCCTCGACGGACTTGACGGCGGTCGAGGTGAGCACGTTGACGCCCAGCTTCTTGTAGTGCTTGGCCAGCTCCTTGGACACCTCGGCGTCCTCGGTCGGCACCATCCGGTCGAGGAACTCGACGATGGTGACGTCGACGCCGAAGTTCTTCATGACGTAGGCGAACTCGACGCCGATCGCGCCGGAGCCGCCGATCACCATGGACTTCGGAACGTTGGAGTCGAGGATCTGCTCCTCGTAGGTGACGATGTTCTTGCCGTTCGGCACCACACCCGGCACCGAGCGCACGGTGGCGCCGGCAGCGATGATCAGGTTGTCGAAGGTGTAGTCGGTGTTCGCGCCGTCCTTCGCGACCGTGATCGACTTCGGACCGGTCAGCGTGCCCCAGCCGTCGATCTCGGTGATCTTGTTCTTCTTCATCAGGAAGTGGACGCCCTTGACGATCCCGGCGCTCACCTGGCGGGAGCGCGCGTGGGTCGTGGAGAACTCGAGGTGGGCGTCACCGACGATCCCGAACTTCTGCTTCTCCTTCGGGTCGTTCAGCGTGTGGGCCAGCTCCGCGTTCTTCAGCAGGGCCTTGGACGGGATGCACCCGACGTTGAGACAGACACCGCCCCAGTACTTCTCTTCGACGACGGCGACGGACTTGCCGAGCTGAGCGGCACGGATGGCGGCGACGTAGCCACCAGGGCCAGCGCCGAGGACGAGAACATCAAAGTGGGTCACACATCAAGGGTAGACCGGCAATACCAGATAGATCCCAAGCGGGTGAGGACTGGGCGGTAACCTCGTGACCTGTGACTCTCTACGCGGCCTATGGCGTCAATCTCGACCCGGCGCTGATGAGCGAGCGGTGCCCGCATTCGCCGTTGCGTACCACCGGGTGGCTGGGCGGTTGGCGGCTCACCTTCGGGGGCGAGGACAACGTGCTCGGCGACGGGCCGACGGCCACGATCGTCCAGGACCCGTTCGAGCAGGTCTTCGTCGCGGTCTACGACGTCGTGGATCAGGACATGGAAGCCCTGGAGAAGTGGGAGCTGGCCGACATCGGCCTCTACTTCAAGACCAAGGTGCGGATCTCCGCGCTCGCCGAGGATCTCCTCTGCGAGACCTATGTCCTGGACACGTACGAGGGTGGCATCCCGGACGCCCGCCAGCTGGGCGCGCTGGCCGACGCCGCCGAGGCGGCCGGGGCGCCGGCCGACTACGTACACGCGCTGCGTACGCGGCCCTGCCGGTCCAACGACTGAGCCGGTCCGGTCAGGTCTAAACTCAGCGAGTGACCACGCCTTACGAACTCGCCAAGGAAGCCGCCTCCGCTCTCGCGGAGAAGACCGGCGTCGAGAAGCACGACATCGCGCTGGTGCTGGGCTCGGGCTGGCTGCCCGCAGTCGACGCGCTCGGCGAGGACTACACCGAGATCGCCACCACCGACCTGCCCGGCTTCAGCGCCGCCGCGGTCCAGGGCCACAGCGGCAAGATCCGCTCGATCCGGTCGGCGAGCGGTCGCAACCTGCTGGTCTTCCTCAGCCGCACCCACTACTACGAGGGCAAGGGCGTCGACGCGGTCGTGCACCCGGTCCGCACCGCGGCCGCAGCCGGCTGCTCGACGATGGTGCTCACCAACGGCTGCGGCGGGCTCAACCCGTCCTGGTCGCCCGGCACCCCGGTGCTGATCCGGGACCACATCAACCTCACCGCCACCTCTCCGCTGGTCGGCGCCAACTTCGTCGACCTCACCGACCTCTACTCCTCGCGTCTGCGGGAGCTGGCGAAGCAGGTCGACTCCTCCTTGGACGAGGGCGTGTACGTCCAGTTCCCCGGCCCCCACTACGAGACCCCGGCCGAGGTGAAGATGGCCGGCATCATCGGCGGTGACCTGGTCGGCATGAGCACCACCCTCGAGGCGATCGCGGCCCGCGAGGCGGGGATGGAGATCCTCGGGATCTCGCTGGTCACCAACTTGGCGGCCGGCATCTCTGACCAGCCGTTGAACCACGCGGAGGTGCTGGAGGCTGGGCGTAGTGCGGCTGCTCGGATGGGTGGGTTGTTGAGCAACCTGGTCCCCAAGATCTGAGCCTGGTTCGCCTCTAACCGTTTCATCGGGGTTGGGGTGGGCCGGGAACCGCTCCGGGCAGGGGAAGGCTTCTCCGGGCGAACGAAAATTCGTTCGCCCCACCGAGCAGAGGCACCTCCAGCGGAAAGAAAATTCCTTCCACCAGCAGAACCCACACCCGGAAGAGACCGGCTCACCTGGCGAACGAAAATTCGTTCACCTCACTCCCCACCGGCGAAGCGATCAGCCCATTCCCAGGCCCCTACCCAACCCACATCTCCGCACCAAACCCCTGCCGCCGACCCGATAGCCAGCCAAAATTCTCGGCGACCCCGAAAGGGTCGGCGGCAAACACCAACCACAAGAACATCAGCCCAACAGAACCCGAAGCCGATCGTCGATCTCAGGCACCCGATGACCTAGGGTCAGATCATGGTCCCCACAGATCACTCCGCGCTCGTCGTCCGAGCCCGGGAATGGCTTGCCGATGACCCGGACGCACAGACCCGAGCAGAGCTCGAGAGCCTCCTGAACTCCACCGCCCCGGGGGCCACGGCCGAGCTGGCCGACAGGTTCTCGGGCATGCTGCAGTTCGGCACCGCCGGGCTGCGGGGCGCGCTCGGGGCCGGGCCGAACCGGATGAACCGTGTGGTCGTGATCAAGGCTGCCGCGGGGCTGGCCCGCTACCTGCTCGCGACCGGCGCGCAGGGGCCGGTGGTGATCGGCTACGACGCCCGGCACAACTCCGACGTCTTCGCCCAGGACACCGCCGAGGTGATGACCGGAGCGGGCCTTCACGCGTTGGTGATGCCGCGCTCGCTGCCGACGCCGGTGCTGGCGTACGCCGTCAAGGCGCTGGGGGCAAGCGCCGGGGTGATGGTGACGGCCAGCCACAACCCGCCGCAGGACAACGGCTACAAGGTCTACCTCGGTGACGGATCGCAGATCGTGCCGCCGGCCGACGTCGAGATCGCGAAGCGGATCGCGGCGGTCGACAAGGTGAGCTCGGTCCCGCAGGGTCCGGCCGGCCAGACGATCAGCGAGGACCTCGTCGACAGCTACCTCGACACGGTCGTCGGACTTCTCACCGAAGGCGGCCCGCGCGACCTCGAGACCGTCTACACGCCGCTGCACGGTGTCGGCGGCGACCTGGTGCACCTGGCGATGAAGTTCGCCGGCTTCCCCGCGCCGTTCGTGGTCAAGGAGCAGGAGCGACCCGACCCCGACTTCCCGACCGTGGCGTTCCCCAACCCCGAGGAGCCCGGCGCGATGGACCGGGCGATGGCCCTCGCCAGCAAGAAGGGCGCCGACCTGGTCATCGCCAACGACCCCGACGCCGACCGCTGTGCCGCCGCCATCCCCGTCGGCAAGAAGTGGCGGATGCTGACCGGTGACGAGGTCGGCGCGCTGCTCGCGACCCACCTGATCCGCAAGGGCGTGAAGGGGACGTACGCGGCATCGATCGTCTCCTCCTCGCTGCTCGGCAAGATCGCCGCGGCCGCCGGGCAGGCCTACGCCGAGACGCTCACCGGCTTCAAGTGGATCTCTCGCGCCCCCGGGCTCGCGTTCGGCTACGAGGAGGCGCTGGGCTACTGCGTCGACCCCGAGCACGTACGCGACAAGGACGGCATCTCGGCGCTGCTGCTCCTGTGCGAGCTGGCCGCGTCGCTGAAGGCGGAGGGTCGTGGCTTGGCCGACCTGCTCGACGAGCTCGCGGTCGAGCACGGCCTGCACGCCACCACCCAGCTCTCCATCCGGCTCGAGGACCCGGCTCAGATCGCCGGCGCGATGCAGCGCCTCCGTGACCGGCCGGTGACCGCCCTGGCCGGGGCCGCCGTGCAGCAGCTCGACGACCTCACCACCGGTATCGGCGGCCTGCCGCCGACCGACGGGATCCGCTATCAGCTGGCCGGTGGGTCACGGGTGATCGTGCGGCCCAGCGGCACCGAGCCGAAGATCAAGTGCTACCTCGAGGTCGTCGAGCCGGTCGCCTCACCGGAGGCCCTGGCACAGGCCCGTACGGACGCCGAGATCGCCCTCGGCGCGCTCAAGGTCGACATCCGCGCGGCGATGGGGCTGTAGAGCTTCCCGCTGGTCGAGCCGCCGGAGCCGCTAGGCGGAGGCGTGTCGAGACCAGCGGGAAGCGTCAGACCAAGAGCAGGATCACGAAGACGACGGCCACGACGCCGGTGGCGGCGATCAGCGGCCAGTCCCAGCTGCGGCGTACGTCCTCGGCGAGGGCGAACTGCTCGTCGGAGTCGCGCTTGATCCGGCGCCGGTCGCGGGCATCCTGGGCGAGCGCGTTGAGCCGGTCCTCGATGAAGTCGGCGTGGTTGCTCAGCGGCTTGTGGTCGCGCTTGGCGCCCTTGATCGCTTCCCGTATCGGACGCCCGACGGCACCGCTGACGTAGGTGCGGCCGCCCGCGTAGGCGCCGAGGGTGCGACCGACCGAGACACTCTCCAGGGCGGCCATCGGGAAGCGCACCGTCGAGTACAGGTGGTGGAGCACGAAGTCGCCCTCGCTGACCCCGACCCTGGTGCGGATGAACGCGGCGTACGCGATCAGCGCGAAGAGCACCCCGCCGGCCGTCGTCTCTGGGTGCCAGTCGGTGACGGCATCGATCACGATGACCGCGACCGCGCCTCCTGCCGCGAGGAATCCCCACGTGGTGCTGCTGGAGTTGCGGAACCACTCCTCGGGCTGATCATCGCTCACGGCGCAAACCTTAGCCTTCGCGAGGTAGATGCATATGCTGAGCCTGTGCCTACCCCCGCAGAGATCGCGAAGCTGATCGATCACACCCTCCTCAAGCCCGAGGCGACCCGCGCCGACGTCGACGCGCTGATCGCCGAGGCCGCCGAGCTCGGCACCTACTCGGTGTGCGTCTCCCCGTCGATGCTCCCGGTCACTGTCCCGGACGGCCTGAAGGTCGCCGTGGTCTGCGGCTTCCCGAGCGGCAAGCACCTCTCCACCGTCAAGGCCGCCGAGGCGGCGGCCGCGGTCGAGGCCGGTGCCGACGAGATCGACATGGTCATCGACATCGGCGCCGCGAAGGAGAAGCGCTACGCCGATGTGGAGGCCGACATCGCCGCCGTGCGCGCCGCGGCCCCGGCCCCGACGGTGCTGAAGGTGATCATCGAGTCCGCCGCACTGGAGGACGACGAGATCGTGGGCGTCTGTCGGGCTGCCGTCGACGCCGGCGCGGACTTCGTGAAGACCTCCACCGGTTTCCACCCCGCCGGTGGCGCCAGCGTCCACGCCGTGGAGCTGATGCGCGAGACCGTCGGCCCCGACCTCGGCGTCAAGGCCTCGGGCGGCGTGCGGACCATGGAGCAGGCCGAGCAGATGATCGCCGCCGGGGCGACCCGGCTCGGGGTCTCGGGCTCGCGCGCGCTGCTGGCCGGGTCGGCTCCCGGCGCCGGCTACTGACTTCGGCCCGGCACAGGCGAGAATGCTGCGGTGCGCGCTCAGGTCATCGTCCTCGCCGGCCCCTCGGGTGCCGGCAAGTCCCGTCTGGCCGAGCGGCTCGGCCTGCCGGTCCTGAGGTTGGACGACTTCTACAAGGACGGCTCCGACCCCTCGCTCCCCCGGATCACCGAGGGCCCCAACGCGGGCCTGGTCGACTGGGACCACCCCGACTCCTGGCATCCCGATGACGCGATGAAGGCGATCACGGCGCTCTGCGAGACGGGCATGGCCGACGTACCCGTCTACGACATCGCCCACGACGGCCGCACCGGCTGGCAGTCGCTGACCCTCGGGGACGCGCCGTTCTTCGTCGCCGAGGGGATCTTCGCCCAGGACATCGTGGCCGAGTGCCGCGACGCTGGCCTGCTGGCCGCTGCCTACTGCGTCACCCACTCACCGACGGTGACCTTCTGGCGCCGGCTCACCCGCGATCTCCGCGAGCGCCGCAAACCACCGTTCGTGCTGGTCAAGCGGGGCCTGGCGCTGATGCGCGCACAGCCGCAGGTCGTCGCCGACGCGGTCGCCAAGGGCTGCACCGCGGTCTACCCGAAGCACGGCTACGTCGCCATCGGACGACTCACAGGGCCGCGTACGCGTCCTTGATCTCGTGGATCAGGTCGACCCGCTCGTCGTAGGGCAGGAACGCGGACTTCATCGCGTTGGTCGTCAGCCGCTGGAGCTCGGGCAGCCCCCAGCCGAAGGCCTCCACGATGCCGGCCATCTCCGCCGACATCGAGGTCCGTGACATCAGTCGGTTGTCGGTGTTGATGGTGACTCGGAACCCGAGGTCGTAGAGCAACCCGATCGGGTGCTCGGCGATCGACTTCGCCGCCCCGGTCTGCACGTTGGAGCGAGGACAGAGCTCGAGCGGGATCCGCCGGTCCCTGACGTACGCAGCGAGCCGGCCGAGCCGCGGCGCCTCCCCCTCCTCGAGGGTGATGTCGTCGACGATGCGTACGCCGTGACCGAGCCGGTCGCAGCCGCAGGGGTGCACCGCCTCCCAGATCGAGGGCAGCCCGAACCCTTCGCCGGCGTGGATGGTGAACCGCATGTTGTCGGCGGCGAGCTGCTCGAACGCCGCCAGGAACCGGCTCGGCGGGAAGCCCTTCTCAGGGCCCGCGATGTCGAACCCGGCGACGCCGCGGTCGCGCCAGGCCACCGCGAGATCGGCGATCTCGGTGGCATGGGCGGCCTGCCGCATGGCGGTGAGCAGCTGGCGTACGACGATCTTCCGACCGCTCTCCGCGACCCTCGCCATGCCCTCGTCGAACCCGGCCTGAACTGCCGCGACGACCTCCTCCAGCTCGCCGCCGTTGGCCAGGTGCAGCTCCGGTGCCCAGCGGACCTCGGCGTAGACGACGCCGTCCTCGGCGAGGTCCTCGACGCACTCCCGAGCCACCCTCGTCAGCGCGGGCAGCGTCTGCATGACCGCCAGCGTGTGCGCGAAGGTGTCGAGATAGCGCTCCAGCGACCCCGAGTCCGCGCTGGTCACGAACCATTCCTCCAGCGCGACCGGATCGTCCTGGGTACCCTCCGGCAGCCGGTGGCCCACCTCAGCGGCGAGCTCGACGAGTGTCGAGGGACGTACGCCACCGTCGAGGTGGTCGTGGAGCAGCACCTTCGGGGCGGCCTTGATCTGCATGTCGGACGGTTCCATGGGCCCATTATTCCGTATGCCGCTAGATTCCGGGGGTGCGTACATTCACCACTCTCCAAGAAGTATCCGACGCCGCAGGCACCGAGATCGGCACCGGCGAATGGCTCCAGGTCGACCAGGACCGCGTCAACGCCTTCGCTGACGCCACCGGCGACCACCAGTGGATCCACGTCGACGAGGAGCGGGCCAAGGAGGGACCGTTCGGCGGCACCATCGCCCACGGCTACCTGACGCTGTCGCTGATCCCCTACCTCGGTGTCAGTGTCTACTCGCTGGAGACGCCCGGCGCGAAGCTCAACTACGGCCTCAACAAGGTCCGGTTCCCCACCCCGGTCCTGGTCGGCTCCCGGATCCGTCCGGTCATCACCTTCGGCGAGGTCACCGAGCTCCCCACCGGCCTCCAGCTCGTCGTGAAGACGACGATCGAGATCGAGGGTTCGGCCAAGCCCGCATGTGTCGCCGAGTCGGTCGTGCTCCTGCTGGAGGCCTGAGCCCGCTCAGGAGTAGTCGGCCCACAGGCGCTGGGTCGTGCCGTCGACGGTCATCTCGCCACCGTAGGGCAGGATCCACTGCGGTCGGGTGTGCCCGAACGGTGGGCCGACGACGACCACGGCGTCGGGGTTGTAACGAGCGACGGTCTCGATCGCGGCATCGCGCTGCTCGGCGCGCTTGGCGGCGCGCTCCTCAGCGCTCGGGCGACGCTCGAAGTCGGACGTCGGCGGGCGAGCGACGACCACCGCGTCGATCGCCTCGAGCAGCCCGCGCTCGCCCAGCGAGCGCGTGATCCAGCCGAACTCCTGCGCCGGGATGAGCTCCTCGGAGGTCTCCAGCAGGAGTACGCCGCCCGCCACCACCGCCGGGTCGGCCGGGAAGCGTCCGGCGGTGAGCGCCCACTGGAGGATCTCGATGCAGCCGCCCCAGGTGCGCCCGGTCACCTCGCGGGACGGCCCGGCCCAGGTCCAGGGCTCGGTCGCCTCACGCTCGCCGTACTCGGTCAGCGCGCGCGGGTCGTTCCAGTCGCGACCGATGTCCTCGGACTCCCCGGGCTCGGTGATCTCGAGCCGCTCGCCGGTCAGCAGCGCCGCCTTCAGCGAGGCCTCGTGGATCGGGTCGAGCCCCGGCCCCGGCCCGAGGTGGACCTGGGTAGAGCCGCCGTGGAACGCCGCGACGCCGTTGGTCCACAGCCAGTTGAGCAGGTTGGTGTTGTCGCTGTAGCCGAGGAACGGCTTCGGGTCCTTGCGGACCAGGTCCGCGTCCAGGTGCGGGATCACGGTGATCTGGTCCTCGCCCCCGATGGTGGCCAGCACCGCCCTGATCTCGGGGTCGCCGAACGCGGCATTCAGGTCGGCCGCGCGCTCCTGCGGCGTCGCACCGACCTTCCGGGTCGTCGGATACTCCACCGGCACCAGCCCGGTCACCTCGGTCAACCGCGTCAGCGCCTGCTCGTGGATCGCCGGCCCCACCCCCGGCGCGGCGAAGGAGGGTGACAGTACGGCGACCTTGTCGCCCGCGACGGCCTTGGGTGGCTTGACGATCTTCATGGGTGAAGTCTGGCCGTTTGCCGACCCGAGAAGCGACCCGTTATCGCGCGGTCATCCCCGCTGGTCGAGCCGCCGGAGCCGCTAGGCGGAGGCGTGTCGAGACCGCGGACGGCCTCGCGGCTCGACCAGCGGCGGACGGTCAGCCGATCCGGTCGAGAATCAGCGGCGTCGCCTCGTACGCGGTCCCGTCCCCGATCTCGTAGCCACCCTCCAGCGCGGTGAGCGCGCGGTCGAAGCGCTCAGGGGTGTCGGTGTGGAGCGTGAACAGCGGCGTACCAGCAGCGACCGAGTCGCCCGGGCGAGCGTGCCAGGTGACGCCGGCCCCGGCCTGTACGGCGTCCTCCTTGCGCTCCCGCCCGGCGCCGAGACGCCAGGCCGCGAGCCCGACGGCCATCGCGTCGAGCCGGGTCAGCACGCCAGAGGTCGGCGCGGTGATCACGTGGGTCTCGCGGGCGACCGGCAGCGTCGCCGAGGGGTCACCGCCCTGCGCCGAGATCATCGCCCGCCAGGCGTCCATGGCCTTGCCGGAGGCGAGTACGTCGGCGGGGTCGGGGCCGGACACACCGGCGGCGGTCAGCATCTCTCGCGCGAGCGCGACGGTGAGCTCGACGACGTCTGCGGGCCCGCCGCCGGCAAGGACCTCGACGGACTCGGTGACCTCGATCGCGTTGCCGGCGGTCAGGCCGAGCGGGGTGGCCATGTCGGTCACGAGCGCGACCGTGTTGACGCCCGCGTCGGTGCCGAGGTCGACCATGGTGCGCGCCAGCTCCTGGGCGGAGGCGAGCGTCTTCATGAACGCCCCGGCGCCGACCTTGACGTCGAGCACCAGCGCCCCGGTGCCCTCGGCGATCTTCTTGGACATGATCGAGGAGGCGATCAGCGGGATCGACTCGACGGTGCCGGTGACGTCGCGCAGCGCGTAGAGCTTGCGGTCAGCCGGGGCCAGCCCCTCACCGGCCGCGCAGATCACCGCGCCGACGGAACCGAGCTGGGCCAGCATCTCCTCGTTGGACATCGACGCCCGCCACCCGGGGATCGACTCGAGCTTGTCGAGCGTGCCACCGGTGTGACCGAGGCCGCGGCCGGACAACTGCGGCACCGCCACCCCGCACGCCGCGACCAGCGGCGCCAGCGGCAGCGTGATCTTGTCGCCGACGCCGCCGGTGGAGTGCTTGTCGGCGGTCGGCCGGGCCAGGGAGTCGAACGACATCCGCTCTCCCGAGGCGATCATCGCCGCGGTCCACCGCGCGATCTCGCGCCGGGACATCCCGTTGAGCAGGATCGCCATGTTGAGCGCCGACATCTGCTCCTCAGCGACGACCCCCGCCGTGTAGGCCGCGATCATCCAGTCGATCTGCGAGTCGCTCAGCTCGCCGCCGTCGCGCTTGGCGAGGATCACCTCGACCGCATCATGCTGTGACATGGGTACCACCCTAGGCATCAGGCCAGAGCCTCCGGACCGAAGGCGTCCGGAAGGACCTCGGACATCGGCCTCACGCCTGAGACGGTCATCAGCAGCAGCTCGGGGCCGCCGTTCTCCCAGAGCAGCTGACGGCAGCGGCCGCAGGGCATGATGACCTCGCCGGACCCGTTGACGCAGACGACGTGGGTGAGGCGGCCGCCGCCGGTCATGTGCAGCGACGAGACGAGCCCGCACTCGGCGCACAGCGTCACGCCGTAGCCGGCGTTCTCCACGTTGCACCCCTGGAGAAGGCGTCCGTCGTCTGCGTATCCGGCCACTCCGACCGGGTAGTTGGAGTAGGGCGCGTACGCATGTTTTGCGGCCTCGACCGCGTGCGCACGCAGGCCTTCCCAGTCAAAGCCCTCTGCGGCGTACGTATGTTTCTCGGTCATGGTTCGACCTTAAAGCCTGTCCGGACAACCAAGCACAAGCTAGGAGGCTTAGGCTTCGTCGAGATCAAAAGTTGGTAACCGTTCGCGTAATCCCTGGCAATGCTCGGTCTTTGGGGAGAGCGTTCGGACATGAATGTCCTTTGCGCCGCGTTCCGCGGAGCAACGACCTGGAGGCACCAGTGAAGAACAACATCAAGAAGGCCGCCGCCGGCGGCTTCGCCGCGGTCCTGACCGCTGCCGCGCTCGCCGCGTGTGGAGAGGCGCCGGCCGAGCGCGCTGGGGAGGGGAACAGCGACTACCTTCCCTGCATCGTCTCCGACGAGGGCGGGTTCGACGACAAGTCGTTCAACCAGCTCAGCTACGAGGGCGTGAAGGAAGCCGCCGACGAGCTCGGCTCGAAGTTCAAGGACGTCGAGTCCAACAGCCCCAACGACTACACCTCCAACCTGGAGAGCCTCGTCGGGCAGGGCTGCGACACGATCGTCACCGTCGGCTTCGCGCTCTCGGCTGCGACCATCGAGTCCGCCAAGGCCAACCCCGAGACCGAGTACGTCCTGATCGACGACGCGGCCGACGCCGACTTCGACGGCAAGACGGACGCTGAGAACATCAAGCCGATCCTCTACGACACCGCCCAGGCCGCGTTCCTGGCCGGCTACGTCGCCGCCGACTACACCAAGACCGGCGTCGTAGGCACCTACGGCGGCCAGCCGTTCCCGACCGTGACGATCTTCATGGACGGGTTCAAGCAGGGCGTCGAGTACTACGCGAAGACGAAGAACAAGGACGTCAAGGTCGTCGGCTACGAGGGCGGCGAGAAGGGCTCCTTCACCGGCGAGTTCGTCGCCAACGAGAAGGCCACCAACACCGCCCGCCAGATCATCGACCAGAACGCCGACGTGATCCTGCCGGTCGGCGGCCCGATCTACCAGGGTGCGCTCACCGCGATCGCCGACTCCGGCAAGGAGGTCGCCCTGATCGGTGTCGACGCCGACTTCTACGAGACCGACCCGAACACCCAGGACGTCGTGCTCACCTCCATCCTGAAGAACATGAAGACCTCCACCACGGATGTCATCCTCGCCGCGGGTGAGGACAAGTTCGACGCGACGCCGTACGTCGGCACGCTCGAGAACGACGGGGTCGGCCTGGCGCCGTTCCACAACTTCGAGTCGAAGGTCTCCGAGACCCTCCCCGACGAGATCGACGAAGTCACCGCCGGCATCAAGGACGGCTCGATCAAGGTCAACTCCTACCTGGCGGAGTGATCACCCCGGTGGCCCCGCCCGTCGGGACCACCATGACGAGGGGGCCGGGTGCACCCGGCCCCCTCGCCTCGTACCTTCGGAATTTCTCCACCTGCAAGGAATGATCCGTGCCATGAGACTCGCGCTTCGCGACATCACCAAGCGCTTCGGCTCCCTGGTCGCCAACGACCACATCTCCCTGACCGTCGAGCCGGGTGAGATCCACTGCCTCCTCGGTGAGAACGGCGCGGGCAAGTCCACGCTGATGAACGTCCTCTACGGCCTCTACCAGGCCGACGAGGGCGAGATCGTCATCGACGACGAGCCCCAGCACTTCAAGGGTCCCGGCGACGCGATGGCCGCCGGCATCGGCATGGTGCACCAGCACTTCATGCTCATCCCCGTCTTCACCGTCGCCGAGAACGTCATGCTCGGCCACGAGACCACCGGGTTCGCCGGCAGCCTCGACCTCGTCGCCGCCCGCCGGCGGGTCCGGGAGATCTCCGACCGCTTCGGCTTCCAGGTGGACCCTGACGCGCTCGTCGAGGATCTCCCCGTCGGCGTGCAGCAGCGGGTCGAGATCATCAAGGCGCTCTCGCGTGACGCCGAGGTGCTCGTCTTCGACGAGCCGACCGCCGTCCTGACGCCACAGGAGACCGACGAGCTGATGGCGATCATGCGCCAGCTCAAGGAGTCGGGCACGGGCATCGTGTTCATCACCCACAAGCTGCGCGAGGTGCGCGAGGTGGCCGACCGGATCACGGTCATCCGCCGCGGCACGGTCGTCGGCGAGGCCTCCCCGGAGGCCTCCAACGCCGAGCTCGCGGCACTGATGGTCGGGCGCCCGGTCGAGCTCAAGGTGCACAAGGACCCGGCGGAGCCGGGCGAGCGCGCACTCGTCGTCTCCGACCTCACGGTGGCCGACGAGGACGGGCGTGTCCACGTCGACTCGATCAGCTTCCACATCGACGCCGGTGAGATCCTGGCCGTCGCCGGGGTCCAGGGCAACGGCCAGACCGAGCTCACCGAGGCGATGGTGGGCCTGGCCCCGCACGTCGAGGGCTCGATCAGTCTCGACGGCCGCGAGATCGTGGGCCGCTCGGTCCGCAAGGCGCTCGAGGCGGGGATCGGGTTCATCCCCGAGGACCGCCAGGTCGACGGCCTGGTCAGCAACTTCACCATCTCCGAGAACCTCATGCTCAACCGCAGCTACGACGAGCCCTTCGTCTCGCGCGGTTCGCTGAACCTGAAGAAGCTCGACACCTTCGCCAAGGAGAAGCTGGCCGAGTACGACGTACGCGCCCCCGGGGTCTCGACCCTGGCCGGGCAGCTGTCGGGCGGCAACCAGCAGAAGGTCGTCGTCGCCCGGGAACTCTCACGTGACCTGCGACTTCTCGTCGCGGCGCAGCCGACGCGCGGCGTCGATGTCGGGTCGATCGAGTTCATCCACCAGCAGATCGTGGCCGCGCGCGACACCGGCGTCCCGGTGCTCGTGGTCTCCACCGAGCTCGACGAGATCGCCGCTCTCGCCGACCGGATCATGGTCCTCTACCGCGGACGGGTCGTGGGCATCGTGCCCGCCGACACCTCCCGCGACACCCTCGGCCTGATGATGGCCGGCGAGACTCCTGAAGGGATTGAGTCGTGAGTGAGAAGGGGCCGGAGAACGAGCCGGCCGAGACGACCGGGCCGACCGAGCCGACCGAGCCGACCGAGCCGACCGAGCCGACCGAGCTGGTTGAGTCGGCCGATGAGGTGAAGGCGTCCTCCGACGCCGACCGGGTACCCGAGGCGAGCCGTTGGCACCTGGCGATGCGCGAGATCACCACGGGCAACGCGCTGGTCGCAGTGCTCTCGGTGGTGCTCGCGATGTTCTTCGGGTCGCTGATGATCCTCTTCACCGACGAGGACGTCCGCTACGGGCTCTCCTACTTCTTCGCCCGCCCCTCCGACACGTTCTTCTACGCGTGGGAGGCCATCTCGGGGGCGTACGTCTCGCTGTGGCGGGGTGCTGTCTACAACGACCTGGGCGGCACGTTCACCCAGCAGATCAAGCCGATCACCGAGACGATGAAGTTCGCCGCGCCGCTGACGCTGGCCGGGCTCGGCATCGGCCTGACCTTCCGCGCCGGGCTCTTCAACATCGGCGGCCGTGGTCAGATGCTGCTCGGCGGCGCCGCGGCCGCGTTCGTGGCGGTCAGGCTCGACCTGCCGATGATCGTGCACCTGCCGCTGGCGATCCTCGTCGGAGCGCTGGTCGCCGCCCTGTGGGGCGGGATCGCCGGTCTCCTCAAGGCGCTCACCGGTGCCCACGAGGTGATCGTGACGATCATGCTCAACTACATCGGCTACTACCTGGTCTTCTACGCGCTGACCCGCAAGTCGCTGCTCCAGGCGCCCGGGTCGGGCAACCCCAAGTCCTCGCCGATGCCGGAGTCCGCGATCCTGCCGGACCTGCTCGGACCGCAGTTCAACCTGCATGCCGGGTTCCTGCTCGCGGTGCTGGCGACGTTCCTGGTCTGGTGGATCCTCAATCGCTCCTCGCTCGGCTACCGCTTCCGCGCGGTCGGCGAGAACCCCTCGGCCGCGAAGGCTGCCGGCATCAACGTCGGGGTCGCCTACCTCAGCGCGTTCCTGATCTCCGGCGCCCTGGTCGGCCTGGCCGGGGTCAACCAGGTGCTCGGCTCGGTGACCGACGGCGCGACCAGCGGCCTCGACGCCGGGATCGGCTTCGACGCGATCACCGTCGCGCTGCTGGGACGCTCGCGTCCGTTCGGCATCCTGGCCGCCGGGCTCCTGTTCGGCGCGTTCAAGTCCGGCGGTTTCTTCATGCAGGCCTCCGAAGGGATCCCGGTCGACATCGTGCTGGTCATCCAGTCCCTGATCGTGCTGTTCCTCGCCGCGCCACCTCTGGTGAAGGCGATCTTCCGACTCCCCACGAAGGAGGCCTGAGGACCGTGTCCATCGTCGATCTTCCGGTCAACTCCGACGAACCAGTCGTCGCCGAGCGCATCCCGGGCCTGTGGAAGACGCCCATCGTCATGGCGGTGTTCACCGTGCTGGTGGCGCTGCTCGTCATCCTGGCTCCTCGCACCGGCGACTCCACCTTCAGGTGGAGCCGTGACGGTGACTGGTTCGCCATCCCCGACATCACGCTGCCGGCCAACGCCGTCGTGTGGACGGCCGTGGTGCTGTGCCTGCTGTGCACGGCGTACGCGGCCTGGACCGCTCGCGCCGGCCGCAAGACTCCCCTGGTGCTGGTCGCGGCCTTCGCCGTGATCGCGGTGTCCGGGTTCCTGGCCTGGGCGGTCGCGGGCAAGACGCTTCCCGTGGTCGGCCTGCTCGCCGGCGCGCTGGCGCTGGCGGTGCCGCTCGTGTTCGGTGCGCTCGGCGGCGTACTCGGTGAGCGGTCGGGCGTCGTCAACATCGCCATCGACGGCCAGCTGCTCTTCGGCGCCTTCGGTGCCGCGATCGTCGCCTCCCTCACCGGCAGCCCCTGGGCCGGCCTGGTGGCCGCGATGGTCGCGGGGATGCTGGTCGCGCTGCTCCTGGGCCTCTTCGCGATCACCTACTGGGTCGAACAGGTCATCGTCGGTGTCGTCCTCAACGTGCTCGTGATCGGCTTCACCAGCTTCATGTTCTCCCAGGTCCTCTCGGAGAACGCCGCGGCGCTCAACAACCCGCCCCACTTCCCGCGCCTGGAGATCCCGCTGCTGTCCGGCATCCCGGTGCTCGGCCCGATCTTCTTCCGCCAGACGGTGCTGGTCTACATCATGTACGCCGCCGTCTTCCTCATCGCCTGGGCCCTCTACCGGTCCAAGTGGGGCCTGCGCGTGCGCGCGGTCGGCGAGCACCCGAAGGCGGCGGACACCGTCGGCATCAACGTGATCGCCACCCGCTACCGCACCGTGCTCCTGGCCGGCGCGATCGCGGGCATCGGCGGGGCGACCTACACGCTCGTCTCGGTGCCGTCCTTCGGTCGTGAGATGACCGGCGGCGCGGGCTATATCGCGCTGGCCGCGGTGATCTTCGGCAAGTGGGACCCGATCAAGGCGACCCTGGCGGCGCTGCTCTTCGGCTTCGCGTCCAACGTCGAGTCCGTGCTCTCGGTGATCGGCTCTCCGGTGCCGTCGCAGTTCATGCTGATGCTGCCGTACGTGGTGACGATCTTCGCCGTCGCCGGCCTCGTCGGGCACTCACGTGCCCCGGCCGCAGACGGGGTGCCGTACCGAAAGGGCTAGCCCGGCTGGACCAGTGCGCGGTGGGCGGCGGCGGCCAGGACCTTGGCGCCGACGCCCACCGCTCGTTCGTCGATGCGCAGGTCGCCCTGGTGGAGGTCGTAGGTCGGGCCGCCGGGGGTGCGTACTCCGAGACGGAACATCGAGCCGGCGACCTGCTCCTGGTACCAGCCGAAGTCCTCGCCACCGAGGCTCTGCGCGGAGACGACGGCACCCCGCTCCCCCAGAACCGCGCGGACGCTCTCGACGAGGATCTGGTGGGACTCCTCGTCGTTGCTGACCGGCGGGACCCCGCGGGTGTAGTCGACGGCGGCCGTCACGCCGTAGGGCGCGATGATCTCGGCGACGACCTCGCGTACGACGTGCTCGACCTCGCTCCAGGCGTCGCTGTCGAGGATCCGCACGGTGCCTCCGACGGACCCGTGGGCGGGGATCACGTTGTGGATCTGGCCGGCCGTCACCTTGCCCCAGACGACGCTCACACCGGCCCGGGGGTCCATCCGCCGGCTCAGGATCACCGGCAGCTCGGTGGTCACCTTGGCGAGCGCGAAGACGAGGTCGCCGGTCAGGTGCGGGCGGGAGGTGTGACCGCCGGTGCCGCTGAGGTGCACGTCGATCAGGTCGGCCGCGCTGGTCAGCGCGCCGGAGCGGATCCCGACCCGGCCGACGTCGACGGTCGGGTCGCAGTGCAGCGCGAAGATCCGCTCCACGTCGTCGAGCGCACCCAGGCTCATCAGGTGCAGCGCCCCGCCCGGCATGACCTCCTCGGCGGGCTGGAACAGCAGGCGTACGCCTCCGGGCAGCGGTGACTCGCGATGCAGGTCGGCCAGGGCGAGGCCGGCGCCGAGCAGCGCCGTGGTGTGTACGTCATGGCCGCAGGCGTGCGCGACGCCGGGGACGGTGCTCGTCCAGACGTCGGTGGTGACGTCGTCGACGGGCAGTGCGTCCATGTCGCCGCGCAGCGCGACGACCCTGTCCGTCTGGCCCAGGTCGGCGATCAGGCCGGTCGCAGAGGGCCGGTCGACCTGCCAGCCCGCCTTCTCCAGTCGCTCGGCGATCAGCTCGGTGGTGCGATGCTCCTGCCAGGACAGCTCCGGGTGCGCGTGGATGTCCCGGCGCAGGTCGGTCAGCTCGGCGTCGTAGGCATCGACTCGCTCGGCGAGGAAGGCAGCAGGCTCCAGCATGGTCCCGTCAGACTAATCCTTGTCGTAGGCGGCGAGGATCCTGTCCGCGGCGACGGTCGCCGGAAGCTCCCCGGAGAGCACCTCGTCGCGCACCTCGTCGCGGATCGCCTTGACGCCTACGGAGTGCTTGAGCCGCTGGTCGAGCTCGTCTCGGACGAGCGCCCAGGTGAAGTCGAGCTGCTGCTCGGCGCGCTTGGTGCGCAGTCCGTCCTTGCCGAGGTGGGCACGGTGGGCCATCACCTGCTCCCAGACCGAGTCGACCCCGTCGTCGTGGAGCGCCGAGGCGGTGACCACCGGCGGCGCCCACTCCTCACGCGAACGCACCAGCCGGAGCGCACCGGCGAGCTCGCGAGCGGCCGCGCGCGCCTCCTGGGCGCGGTGGGGGTCGTCGGGGTCGGCCTTGTTGACCGCGATCACGTCGGAGATCTCCAGGATGCCCTTCTTGATCCCCTGCAGCTGGTCACCGGTGCGCGCGATGGTGAGGAACAGGAACGTGTCCACCATCCCGGCCACGGTCACCTCGGACTGCCCGACGCCGACGGTCTCGACCAGCACCACGTCGTAGCCGGCCGCCTCCAGCACCGCCATCGCCTGCACGGTCGCTCTGGCGACCCCGCCGAGCGTGCCGGCGGACGGGGAGGGCCGGATGAACGCGTTGGGGTCCACCGAGAGCCGCTGCATGCGGGTCTTGTCGCCCAGGACGGAGCCGCCGGTGCGCACCGAGGACGGGTCGACCGCCAGCACCCCGACCTTGAGGCCGTTGGCGGTCAGCCGGCTGCCGAGCGCCTCGATGAAGGTCGACTTGCCGACCCCCGGCACCCCGGAGATCCCGACCCGCACGGTGTCGCCCGCGGGGAGCTTGGTGAGCAGCTCGCGCGCGATGTCGCGGTGCTGGGGCTTGGTCGACTCCACCAAGGTGATCGCCCGTGACACCGCCGCCCGCTTGCCGTCGCTGATGCCGTCGAGAAGGTCTTGTACGTCGGGCCCTGGCATGGCCAGCACCTTAGCCAATCGCGCGACGATGTCAGCGAGCGCGCCACAGGGCGTCGCGGACGGCGTCGGGCAACTGCCCCGCTCGCCCGTCGTCCAGCGGCACCCACGAGACCCCCATCTGCACGGCGTACCAGGCGACGGCGGCGGCGATGATCACCAGACCGACGACGGCGACGACCCAGCGCTGCCACGGCGCGGAGGCTGCACGGGCGACCGGCCCGACGGTGTCACGGACCCGTTGCGAGGCGAGCCAGGCCGCGGACATGAAGGTCATCGCGGCGGCGTAGAGAACCGCTGTCAGGGGCACGCCGAGGCCCAGACATCCGACCGCGACGGCGGCCGCGATCACTCCCGTCAGCGCGGTCAGCGCCACCGTGCCGGGGATAGCGCGCAAGAAGTCCCACGGCGAGCGGACCAGCGCCCACGGCCCGTCGTACCACTTCCGCCCGCGTGCCTCCCGACGCTTGGCCAGGTGGTCGGCGGCCAGCGACGTCGCCCGCAGAAGCCAGACCCCGAGGCCGAGCAGGCCTGCTCCCAGGAACGGGTACACAGCGACGACCCCGGCGAGGATCGCGGCGAGCGCGACCAGGATCAGGAAGTGCATCGGACCCGGCCAGCGTTTGAGGTTGGCGTGCTTGCTGGGCGGGCTCCACCCGGGCTCGGGCGACGGAGCCGGTGGCGGCGCCTGCGGGTCGAACCTGCGCACCACCAGGGGCTCGGCCGGCACGTCGGCGTCGGTCACCGCCGTCGGCGGCACCTCCTCCACCTCCGTCATCGCATCGTCGGCGGCGTCCGCATCGACCAGCGTCGGCTTCAGCTCGGCGTCCGCGGGTGCGGCGGCCAGCGGCATCGTCACCGGCAGCACCTCGGTGACCGCCGAGGCATCGCCTCCCGACCACGGCACCTCGGGCTCCATCAGCCACTCCCGCAGCTCCTCCAGGCCCGGCCGGTCCGCGGGATCCGTCGCCAGCGCCGCCGTCAGGACCTCCCGCATCGAACCCTCGATGCCGTCGAGGTCGTGCTGGCCGCGGCGTACGCGATCCAGGACGGCCATCGACGGACCGGTCCCGAACGGAGGCCGACCCGTCAGCGCGTAGGTCGTCGTGGCCGCCCACGAGTGCACGTCGCTGGCCGGCGTCGAGGGCGTCCCCTCCAGGATCTCCGGCGCCAGATAGCCCGGGGTGCCGACCAGCCATCCGGTGAGCGTGATCTTGGGATCGTCGGCGACCCGGGCCAGCCCGAAGTCGATGAGCACCGGCGTACGCCCCTCCATCACCACGTTGGAAGGCTTCACGTCACGGTGCAGCACGCCGGCGTCGTGGCAGGCCGCGACCCCGCCGGCCAGGCAGCGCGCCAGCCAGAACCGGTCCTCGCCGAGGACCGGACCGTCGTCCTTGATCCGGTCGTGGAGAGTCGGCCCCGGCACGTAGCGGGTCGCGACGTAGGGAAGGTCCGCGTAGGGGTCTGCGTCGACGATCTCGGCGATCCAGGGGCTACGCACCTGCCGCAGCGAACGGACCTCGCGCTCGAGCCGGGCACGGGTCTCCTCGTCCCCCACGACGTGCGTACGCAGCACCTTGAGCGCCACCCGCTCGCCGGTCTCCTCGTGGCGGGCCAGGTGGACGACTCCCATGCCGCCCTCGCCGAGCTTGGTGAGGAGCTCGTAGGCACCGACCCTCACCAGCCCGTCCCCGGATGCCCGCCCGGGGCGTAGGTCCGTCACAGCTCTGAGGCTAGACGAGCCCGACGCCCCCGGCGAGGACATACCGCGGCGGGAGTGTCAGTGGTCGAGCTGCTCCCGCAGACGACCGAGCAGGTCGATGGCGGAGTCGGCGATGACCGTGCCCGGCAGGAAGACCGCGGCCGCGCCCATCTGCTCGAGCGTGGCCACGTCGTCGGGCGGGATGACCCCGCCGATGACGATCATGATGTCCGGGCGCCCCTGCTCCTCCAGCGCCGCCTTCAGCGCGGGGAGCAGTGCGAGGTGACCGGCAGCCAGCGACGAGACCCCGACGATGTGTACGTCGGCGTCGACCGCCTGCTGCGCGACCTCCTCGGGCGTGGAGAACAGCGGGCCTACGTCGACGTCGAAGCCGAGGTCGGCGAAGGCCGAGACCACGACCTTCTGACCACGGTCGTGGCCGTCCTGGCCCATCTTCGCGACCAGGATGCGCGGGCGGCGACCCTCGGCCTCCTCGAACTCCTTGGTCGCCTTCAGCACGTCGGCCACCTTCGAGTCACCCGACGTCGTCGCCTCATCCCGGTACACACCGGAGATGGTACGGATGACGGCCTGGTGCCGGCCCCATGCCTTCTCCATCGCGTCGGAGATCTCGCCGACGGTCGCCTTGGCCCGGGCCGCGTCGACGGCCAGGGCGAGCAGGTTGCCCTCCAGGTTCGCCCCGGACTTCTCGGCACCGGCGGAGTTCGTGATGGCCTCCAGGGCCCGGCGTACGTCCTCGTCGTCGCGCTCCGCGCGCAGCCGCTCGAGCTTGGCGAGCTGCTGCTTGTAGACCTGGTCGTTGTCGACCTTGAGCACGTCGAGCGGGTCCTCGGAGGGGAGCCGGAAGGTGTTGACGCCGATCAGCTTCTGGGCACCGGAGTCGAGGCGCGCCTGGGTGCGGGCGGCCGCCTCCTCGATGCGCATCTTCGGGATGCCCTGCTCGATCGCCTTGGCCATCCCACCGGCCGCCTCGGCCTCCTGGATGTGGGCCCAGGCGCGCTCGGCGAGGTCGTGGGTGAGCTTCTCGACGTAGTAGGAGCCGCCCCACGGGTCGATGATCTCGGTCGTGCCGCTCTCCTGCTGCAGCAGCAGCTGGGTGTTGCGGGCGATGCGGGCCGAGAAGTCGGTCGGCAGAGCGATGGCTTCGTCCAACGCGTTCGTGTGCAGCGACTGGGTGTGGCCCTGGGTCGCGGCCATCGCCTCGATCGCGGTGCGGCCGACGTTGTTGAAGACGTCCTGGGCGGTCAGCGACCAGCCGGAGGTCTGGCTGTGGGTCCGCAGGGACAGCGACTTGGGGTTCTTCGGGTCGAACTGGCTCACCAGCCGGGACCAGAGCGCACGGGCCGCGCGCATCTTGGCGACCTCCATGAAGAAGTTCATCCCGATCGCCCAGAAGAAGCTGAGCCGCGGCGCGAACGCGTCGACGTCGAGGCCCGCGGCCAGACCGGTGCGCAGGTATTCGACGCCGTCGGCCAGCGTGTAGGCGAGCTCGAGATCGGCCGTCGCCCCGGCCTCCTGCATGTGGTAGCCGGAGATCGAGATCGAGTTGAACCGGGGCATCTTCGCGGCGGTGTAGGAGAAGATGTCGCCGATGATCCGCATCGACGCCGCCGGCGGGTAGATGTAGGTGTTGCGGACCATGAACTCCTTGAGGATGTCGTTCTGGATGGTCCCGGCCAGCTTCTCGGGCGGGACACCCTGCTCCTCGGCCGCGGCGATGTAGAGCGCCAGCACCGGCAGCACCGCACCGTTCATCGTCATCGAGACGGACATCTCGTCGAGCGGGATGCCGTCGAACAGCGTCCTGGTGTCGTAGATGGAGTCGATCGCGACGCCGGCCATGCCGACGTCGCCGCGCACCCGCGGGTGGTCGGAGTCGTAGCCGCGGTGGGTGGCCAGGTCGAAGGCGACGCTCAGGCCCTTCTGGCCCGCAGCCAGGTTGCGGCGGTAGAACGCGTTGGACTCCTCCGCGGTCGAGAACCCGGCGTACTGCCGGATCGTCCACGGCTGGGTCGTGTACATCGTCGGGTAGGGCCCACGCAGGAACGGGCTCAGGCCGGGGAAGGTGTCGAGCGCGTCGAGACCCTCGAGGTCCGCGGGCCCGTACGCCGGCTGGATCTCGATGCCCTCGGGGCTCAGCCACGGCGTCCCCCCGCTGGTTGAGCCGCCGGAGCCGCTAGGCGAAGGCGTGTCGAAACCAACACGGTCACCCAGGAGCGGCAGCCCCTTGAAGGATCCGGGAATCGTCATGAGAGCTTCTCCCTCGTAGCGGTCAGGAAGGCGAGCGCGTCGACACCCATCGAGGCGGCGTCGTCCACCTCGGCGTCGACGGCGTCGGGCTTCCCGGCGATGATCACGTGCGTGGCGCCGGCCTCACGGAGGGCCGCGATCGCGGCCGCGCCCCACTCGGCGTACGTCTTGTCGGACCCGGCCAGGCAGACGACCGGTGGCGTGCCGGCCGCACGATACTTTCCGGCCAGCTCCTCGGCGTCCGCGGTCGCACCCGCGACCTCGACGCCGATCCCGCCCGCGGCGAGCAGGTTGGTCGCGAAGGTTGCCCGGGCGGTGTGCTGGGCGACCGTGCCGAGGGTGGCGAGGAAGACCTTGGCGGTGGCAGGAGTGTCCCGCAGGGCCTCGAAGGAGGCGCCGTAGCGCACGACCCGCTCGTTGAGAGGATCGTTCGGCCGCGAGGGCAGCGTCTCGGCGAGGTTGGGGAACTCGGTGAGCCCGGTGATCGGACGCTTGCGCCGCGCGATCGCCTTCTCGCGCGCGGCGGAGACCGCGGCGATCCGGTCGCGGAAGGGCGAGAAGTCGTGGCCTCCGACGGTGTTGGCCCCGGTCCACTCCTCCTCGAGCTGGATGAACGCCTCCCAGCCGGCGGCGGCCATGTCGGCGGTCAACTGCTCGACGGCGAAGGAGCCGCCGGCGGGGTCCGCGACGGCCGCGACGTGGGACTCGTCGATCAGCAGGTGGGACACGTTGCGGGCGATCCGTCGCCCGAACCCGTCCGGGACGCCGTTGGCGGAGTCGAAGGGCAGCACGGTCACCGCGTCCGCGCCGCCGACGCCGGCGGCGAAGGCGGCGACGGTGCCGCGCAGCATGTTCACGTAGGGGTCGTACTTCGACAGCATCGGCCGCGAGCTCACCGCGTGGATGCGCATCTCCACGCCCTCGGCCCCGGAGAGCTCGAGGACTCGTGCCCACAGCTGGCGGGCGGCCCGCAGCTTGGCGGTCGTCGGGAACTGCTCGTCGGTGGCCGCGTACCGGAACTCGATGAGGCTCGCCGCGACTGCCGGCGAGAACCCCGCCTCGGTCAGCGCGCGCAGGTAGGCGACGCCGACCGCGATCGACCAGCCGAGCTCCTGCACGTCGGACGCGCCCAGGTCGTGCGCAGCCGTGGCGTCGACAACGATCGCGCGCACCCCGATCCCCTGGGCCAGACGGGCGAGGTCGACCAGCTCGGCGAACGCCTCGTCGGGCGCCAGCGGCAGGTCGCGCAGCAGTGCGCCCATCGGGTCGGCGCCGAGGTTGGTCCCGGCGTGCAGACCGGCGCCACGCTCGGCGATCAGCGCGAGCAGGTTCTGGGCGACCTTGACCGCACCGATCGGCGCGTCGAGCACGACCGGCGCCAGGTCGAGGAGCACCTTGTCGAGGAGCACCGCGAGGTCGGTGGTCTCGTCGGCGGCCACCCACAGCGAGGAGACCCCGCCGTCGAGGTCGACCAGGGCGGCCTCGTTGGCCGTCTTGGCGTCGACCCCCGAGAGACCGGAGACGAGGGAGCGGATGTCCCAGGCGCCGGAGCGCGTGGGACGTGCCGCGTCAGCGAAGGACTCCTCCGGCAGCCCGAGCGGGGCGATCTTGAGTCCGTCGAGGGAGGTGCGCGTCAGCTTGTCCCAGACGAGCGAGTCGGCGTCGTCGGCCGACAGCCGACCGCTCTTCCGGAGGACGGCAGCAGTCGCCGCCTCCCACTCGGCCTGGGAATGGGCATCCGCCGGCTGGGCAAGGCGCAACGAGTCGTCGCGAGCGGCGTCGTTCATGAATCGAACCTTAGGCCGATGGAGTGGCGGTGACCACAAAGTGTGAGGTTTACAACCGCTAACTGAGACGCGCCGTTAGGTTGAGCGCCGTGAAGGTACGCACCCCGGCCGGACAGACCTACCGGATCACCCGCCGCTGGGTCCCCTGGCAGCGGAAGTCGCGCCGCATGAGTCTCGACGGATTCGACGTCCCTCTCGGCCCGCCTTCGGGCGACGATCCGATCAGCGCGATCCTCATGGTGCTCTGGCTCATCATCGCGCTGCCGATCATCGTCGTGGTCGTCGCGGTCATGCTCCTGACCGGCATCGAGCTCCTCCTCCTGCTCGCGATCCTCCCCTTCGCCGTCGGCGCCCGGGTCGTCTTCGGCCGCCACTGGACCGTCGAGGTGCGCCGCGGCTTCACGCCCATCCACGAGGAGCGCGCGGGCAGGTGGGCCGCCAGTGCCGTACGTATCTCCGAGCTGGCGCGGGAGATCGAGTCGGGCAACGTCCCGGCCGACACCCTCACCAAGCAGCCGGCCAAGCAGTCGGCCAAGCAGTCCTAGTCGCGCCAGAGGCGCAGCAGCGGCAGCCCCGTGTAGACCAGCACCCACACCGGCCAGAAGAACCCCCGACCGGTGACGTGCCACGCGACCACGGCGATCGCGCCACAGATCAGGAACACCAGAACATCCCGTACGAAGCGCCGCCCCGCCCCGGGCGAGGAGACGGGTTCCTCCTCCCCCAGGTCGTCGACCACCGCGGCGAGGTCGGCAGTCCTCGCCGCGCCCCACACCGCCTCGGCGCGCGAGTCCAGCTCGGGCGCGTCGATCCGCCCCGCGGCGTACGCCTCGACGAGCCGCGCCCGCGCGGCCTCGCGCTCGAGGTCGCCGACCCGCGTCACAGCGCCTCCAGATCGAGCGCCCGGCCGGAGGCGTACAGATCCTTCGGGCAGGTCGAGGCGGCGCAGTCCTGATAGCGGTCGGCGAGCCTGGCGAGCGCCTTCACGGTCTGCGCAGCGGAGGGGTCCGCGGCGAGGTTGTGCTGCTCGTAGGGGTCCGAGGAGCGGTCGTAGACCTCGACCTGGCCGGTGTGCAGGCGGGCGTAGGTCCAGGAGCCGACCCGGACACCGGACCACAGCTGCCTGCTCCCGTCGGTGACCCGCCAGCCCGCGACCGGGATCACGCGGACCTGCTCGGGCGCACTCAGCCACGGCATGATGTCGATCCCGTCCAGCGGGCCGGGAGCGCGCGCCCCGGCCGCCGCGAGCAGGGTCGCGGCGATGTCCGGGTTGGTGACCGGGGTCCGGACCGTCCGCCCGCGCGGCACTCCGGGGCCGCTCATCAGCACCGGGATCCGCAGCGACTCGTCGTAGTGCCACAGCTTGCCGTTGAGGTTGTGGTAGCCGTTGGAGAAGCCGTTGTCGGAGGTGAAGACGACCAGCGTCCGCTTCAGCTCACCGCTCTTCTTCAGCCCGCCCAGGAGCGAGGCGATGTTGCGATCCAGGCTGCGAATGGCCTCGAGGCGGCGCTGGTAGGCGATCCGGAGGGCGTCCTTCTTCCGCGGGTTGAACTTCCCGCGCCCGGGCGAGCCCTTCGCGTAGCCGGAGGTGTCCTCGGGAAAGAGGTTGGGCCGCGCCGGGATCTGCACGTTGTCGTAGAACCCGCGGTCCTGGGTGTCTGGCACGGTCACGGACAGCGCGGCGTCGGTGCCCGGGTAGATCCTCTTCGGATCGTCGGGCCCGGAAGGCCCGCCGTGGTGCGGCGCCACGTAGTTGACCCAGGTGAACCAGGGCTTGCCGCTCGCGCGTTCGGCCGCGATCCCGGCCTTCGCGTGCTCGGTGATGACGGTCGAGGAGTAGCCCTTGGACTTGATGACCTCGCCGTTGACGTTGAACTTCGGCGACCGGAAGTTGTAGGTCGACGGGTCGACCGTCGCGCGCCACTGGTCCCACCCGGGCGGCACGTCGCCGCGGGTCGCGCCCTCGCCGTAGCCGTTGAGGTACTTCCCCGCGAGGATCGTCGAGTAGCCCGCGTCCTGCAGCGAGGTGGCCACCGTCGAGGAGTCGTCGAAGGCCTGATACCCGCCGTACGGCCCCTCGATCGTGCGCGCACCGTGGTTGTGGGCGTACTGCCCGGTCAGCAGCGAGGCCCGCGCCGGCACGCAGATCGGCGTCGGCGCGATCCCCTCGGAGAAGGCGACCCCGGTCCGCTCGACCAGCCTCCGCACCCGCGGCAGGTAGTCCATGTCGAGGGAGGAGAGGTCGTCGACCGTGACCATCAGCAGGTTCGGCCTCTCCACGGGCCGCTCCAGTGCAGGCGTACGCGACGGGGCCGCCGCCACCGCGGCCGGCTCGTGCACCAGGCCGGTCACCGCGAGGGCGCTCATCGCCACCGTCGCGACAGCAGCACGCTTGCGACGGGTGAACAGGTTGCCTACCGGCATGGCCAAACACTCCCAAGTAATAAGAGTTATTTAGTCCACTTTAACCCCTTAGATCCCTGTCAGATCAAGCGGTCCATCCGCGGCGTACATCTTCTTCGGGCAGCTGTCGCCTGCGCAGTCGCGGTACTTCTCGGTCAGGTCGGCCAACTGCGAGACCGTCTCGGCGTGGCCCGGGTCGTCGGCGAGGTTGGTCATCTCGTAGGGATCGTTGGTGCGGTCGTAGAGCTCGACCTCGCCGTTGTCGAGCTCGACATAGGTCCACCGCCCCACGCGCACCCCGGACCAGAGCCGGGAGGTGCCGTCGGTGGTCGGCCACGCCTCGATCGGGACGACGCGGGTCTGCTCGGGCGCGCGCAGCCACGGCATGATGTCGATGCCGTCGGGCTCGTGCGGGTCACCCGCGCCGGCCGCCGCGAGCAGCGTCGTGGCGATGTCCGGGTTGGTCAGCGTGGTCGCGACCTCGCGCCCCTTCGGTACGCCGGGTCCGCTCATCAGCACGGGGATCCGCAGCGACTCCTCGTAGTACCAGAGCTTGCCGTTGAAGTTGTGGTAGCCGCTGGAGAAGCCGTTGTCGGAGGTGAACACGACCAGCGTGCGCGCCAGGTCGCCGCTCTTCTTCAGCCCGCCGAGCAGGGAGGCGATGTTGCGGTCCAGGCTGCGCGCCGACTCGATCCGCCGCTGATAGGAGAGCCGGTAGGCGTCCTTCTCGATCTGCGAAGGGTTCTTCCGCGACGGCGACCCCTTCGGGAACTTCTTGCGCGCTTCCGGGAACAGGTTGGGCTGCTGCGGGATGGGCTTGTCGGCGTACGTGTCCCGGTCCTGCTTGTCCGGCACCGGCACGCCGATCGCGCCCTTGGTGCCGGGGAAGCGCTGCTTGGGGTCGCCCTTCTCCGTCGGGCCGCCGATGTGCGGTGCCACGTAGTTGACCCACTGGAACCACGGCTTCTGCGCGACCCCCGGCTTCTTTCGCCCATCCTTGAGCACAGCCTTCAGCGCCGCCTGCGCCTGCTGGGTGATGACGGTGGTCGAGTAGCCCTTCGGCTTCACCAGGCGTCCGTTGACGTTGAACTTGGCGCCCAGGTAGTTGTAGGTCGAGGGGTCGACGGTTGCGCGCCACTCGTCCCACCCCGGAGGCAGGTCGCGCTCGCTCCCCGCCTCGCCGTATTCGTTGAGGTACTTTCCGGTGAACACGGTCGAATAGCCCGCCTCCTGCAACGAGGTGGCCAGGGTCGCGGAGTCGTCGAAGGACGGATATCCGCCCTCGGGACCATGGATGGTGTGGGCACCGTGGTTGTGCGCGTACTGCCCCGAGAGCAGCGAGGCGCGGGCCGGCACACAGATCGGCGTCGGCGCGACCGCGTCGGTGAAGGTCACCCCACTCTCGCCGACCAGCTTCTTCACGCTCGGCAGGTAGTCCATGTCGAGGGCGGAGAGGTCATCGACCGTGATCATCAGCAGGTTGGGCTTCTCGACCGGCATCTCGAAGGCCGGCGTCGCGGTCGAGGGCTGCTCAGCAACACGCTCGGCCGTCGGCTGCTGGGTCGGCGCCCGACCACAGCCCGACATCCCTACGAACCCAGCAACCGCGAGTGCTGCTGCCGAAAGCGTCCAGACCCGTCTGGATAGCGCCACTGATTGTCCTCATCACGCTGGTCGTCTACTGGTCGTGCCGATGGTTCATCCCAGGTCAACGCACACGTCGCGCTCTCGCCATCCCCGGCCAGGACGCTGGTCCCATGAAGATGGCGCTGGTCACCGAGAGCTTCTTTCCTACCATCGATGGTGTCACAACCACGGTGAAGGCCATCGCCGACCGCATGATCGAGTCGGGCCACGAGGTGCGGTTCATCGCACCCGGCCCCGGGCTCCCGGTCTACCGCAACAGCCGGGTCGTCCGCGTCTCGCCGATCGCCAAGACCGGCCGCCAGGTACGCAGCGCCCTGGAGTCCTTCGAGCCGGACGTCGTGGTCACCTTCGATCCGGGCCGACTGGGCCGCAAGGCGCTCTCCTCGCCGACGGCGACAACGGCGACCACCGTGGTCGTCCAGCAGTCCCCTCTCGCCCCGAAGGCGGCGCTCACCTGGGGCACCTCGATCGCCGCGTACGCCGATGAGATCTTTGTCACAAGCGAGTTCCTGCGCCGCATGCTCGCGACGATCGACGTCACCGCCGAGGTGTGGGAGCCGGGGGTCGACGCGGCCGCGTTCTCACCCAGTCTGCGCGACGACTGGCTCCACCGCCGCTGGTCCAGGTCGAAGTCCCGCCCGACACCTCTGGTCGTGGTCGGCTACGCGGGCAACCTCGCCAAGAGCCATGGCGTACGCCGCCTCGCCGAGCTCACCGTGGTGCCCGGGATCCGCCTCGTCATCATCGGCGACGGGCCCCAGCGCGGCTGGCTCAAGCAGCGGGTCCCGCAGGCGAAGCTGACCGGCCCTCTCGGCACCGGCGACCTGGCCATCGCGCTGGCCTCGCTCGACGTCCTCGTCCACCCCGGCGAGGAGGAAGGATGCGGCCACATCCTGCGTGAGGCCGCGGCCAGCGCCCTCCCGGTGGTCGCCCCGCGGGCCGGCGCTGCCGCCGAGATCGTCCAGCACATGGAGACCGGGATCCTCTACAACCCGGCCCGCGCCCGCGAGCTCGCGGACGCGGTCGCCTCGGTCGTCTCCGACCCCCGGCGACACCTGCTCGGCGACCGCGGTCGGGAGCTGGTCGCGACGCGGCCGTGGACCGATGCGGCCGACGATCTGCTGGCCGGCCTGGTCGCGCTGCGCGAGGCCCGGTCCTCACGATCTCACGCCATCGCCACGGAGAATGCGCACCCTGCTGTTAGGCTTGCCTAACCCGTTACGAAGATACTCATCAGTAACCCCGCCCGCCCCCGCAGCGCCGAAAATGTCACATACTCCCTGCGTTCAAGTTCGGGTATGAGGGGTAGTAGCGTGCGTGCCGTGGCAACCACGACTCTGATCAAAGGCGCGCGGTCGACGCGCTCGACGATCGCCCTGAAGCTCCTTATGGCGGCCAGCGGCATCGTCTTCATCCTGTTTGTGCTCCTGCACATGTACGGCAACCTCAAAGCCTTCAGCGGCGAGCTGGCCTACAACGAGTATGCCGAGCACCTGCGTACGTTCGGGGAGCCGATGCTGCCGTACGGCGGCCTCCTCTGGATCCTGCGAGTGGTGCTCCTGGCGTCGCTGGTGGCTCACGTCGGCTCGGCGGTGGCGCTCTCGATGCGCGCTCACGCGCAGCGCCCGGTGAAGTACGCGGTGAAGAAGAACAAGGCTTCGTCGCTCTCCTCGCGCACCATGCGCTGGGGCGGCGTGGCCCTGCTCCTCTTCGTCGTCTGGCACCTGCTCCAGTTCACGATCGTGAAGATCAACGTGGGCGAGGGCGGACAGGCTGTGGACATCACCGAGAACCCGTACCGGCTGTTGACCGCGGCGTTCCAGCCGGAGCAGTGGTGGATGGTCCTCATCTACCTGTTCGCCATGCTCGCGCTCGCGTTCCACCTGCACCACGGCACCTTCAGCGCCATCCAGACGCTCGGGTTCACCAACACCGCTGAGTCGCGTGCCAGGGCCCGCGTCGCCGGCTGGGTCGTCGCGATCGTGATCGCCGGCGGCTTCTCGCTGGTCCCCCTGTTCACCGTCTTCGGCGTCATCTCGTAAGGACATCTGACACATGGCTGCTGGAACCCACTACCTGCCGGGCCTCACCCCGACCAACGAGGCCTCGGTCCAGAAATCCGACGACGCCGCGGGCTACTACGTCCTCGGCGACAAGCTGGTCGACCCGAAGACGCCCACCGGGCCGATCGCTGACCGCTGGACCACCCGCAAGTTCGAGAACCGTCTGGTCAACCCGGCCAACCGACGCAAGCTCGACGTCATCATCGTCGGCACCGGCCTGGCCGGTGGCGCCGCGGCTGCCACTCTCGGCGAGGCCGGCTACAACGTGAAGTCCTTCTGCTACCAGGACTCCCCGCGTCGCGCCCACTCGATCGCCGCCCAGGGCGGCATCAACGCCTCCAAGAACTACAAGTCGGACGGCGACTCGGACTACCGGCTCTTCTACGACACGGTCAAGGGCGGCGACTACCGCTCGCGCGAGTCGAACGTCTACCGCCTCGCCGAGGTCTCGACCAACATCATCGACCAGTGCGTGGCGCAGGGCGTGCCCTTCGCCCGCGAGTACGGCGGCCTGCTGGACAACCGCTCCTTCGGTGGCGTCCAGGTCTCGCGTACGTTCTACGCCCGCGGTCAGACCGGCCAGCAGCTGCTCCTCGGCGCCTACCAGGCCATGGAGCGTCAGGTCGCTGCCGGCACCGTCGAGCAGTTCACCCGGCACGAGATGCTCGACGTGATCATCGTCGACGACCGTGCCCGCGGCATCGTGGCCCGCGACATGGTCACCGGTGAGATCGAGACCCACCTGGCCGACGCCGTCGTGCTCGCCACCGGCGGCTACGGCAACGTCTTCTACCTCTCGACCAACGCGATGGGGTCCAACGTCATGGCCGCGTGGCGCGCGCACCGCAAGGGCGCCTACATGGCCAACCCCTGCTACACGCAGATCCACCCGACCTGCATCCCGGTCACCGGCGCACACCAGTCGAAGCTGACGCTGATGTCGGAGTCGCTGCGTAACGACGGCCGCATCTGGGTGCCGAAGAAGGCCGAGGACTGCACCAAGGACCCGCGCGAGATCCCCGAGGACGACCGCGACTACTTCCTGGAGCGGATCTACCCGGCGTTCGGCAACCTGGTCCCCCGCGACATCGCCTCGCGTGCCGCGAAGTACATGTGCGACGAGGGCCGCGGTGTCGGACCGGAGGTCGACGAGACCCAGGCCGACGGCACGGTGAAGAAGTTCCGCCGCGGCGTCTACCTCGACCTCGGCGCCGCGATCGAGCGTCTCGGCAAGGACAAGATCGAGGAGAAGTACGACAACCTCCTCGACATGTACGAGCGGATCACCGGCGAGAACCCCTACGAGGTGCCGATGCGGATCTACCCCGCGGTGCACTACGTCATGGGTGGGCTCTGGGTCGACTACGAGCTCCAGACCAGCATCACCGGTCTGTTCTGCACCGGCGAGGCGAACTTCTCCGACCACGGCGCGAACCGCCTCGGTGCCTCGGCGCTGATGCAGGGCCTGGCCGACGGCTACTTCGTGCTGCCGAACACCATCACCGACTACCTCGCCGACGGGCCGTTCGACAAGATCGACGAGTCTCACCCGGCCGTGGTCGAGGCTCTCGAAGGGGTCACCTCCCGGGTCGAGAAGCTGATGAGCATCAACGGCGAGCGCTCCGTGGAGTCCATCCACAAGGAGCTCGGTCAGATCATGTGGGAATACTGCGGGATGGACCGCCGCGAGGAGGGCCTCAAGACGGCCATCGGCCTGATCCGGGAGCTCAAGAAGGAGTTCTGGACCAACGTCAAGGTCCTCGGCTCCGCCGACTCCCTCAACCAGGACCTCGAGAAGGCCAACCGCGTCGCGGACTTCATCGAGCTCGGCGAGCTCATGTGCATCGACGCGCTCAACCGCCGCGAGTCCTGCGGCGGCCACTTCCGTGGCGAGTCCCAGACCGAGGAGGGCGAGGCGCTGCGTCACGACGACGAGTTCTCCTACGTCGCGGCCTGGGAGTTCGGCGGCGAGGACGGCGCCCCGATCCTCCACAAGGAAGACCTGATCTACACCGCCATCGAGATGAAGCAGAGGTCGTACAAGTGAAGCTCACCCTCAAGATCTGGCGGCAGGCCAACGCGTCCGAGAAGGGTGCGCTCAAGACGTACGAGCTGGACGGGGTGTCCTCGGACATGTCGTTCCTCGAGATGCTCGACCTGCTCAACGAGCAGCTCCTGCACAACGACGAGGAGCCGATCGCGTTCGACTCCGACTGTCGCGAGGGCATCTGCGGCATGTGTTCGCTGATGATCAACGGCGAGGCACACGGCCCGGAGGTCACCACGACCTGCCAGCTGCACATGCGCTCGTTCAAGGATGGCGACACCATCACCATCGAGCCGTGGCGCGCCTCGTCGTTCCCGATCGTCAAGGACCTGATCGTCGACCGCTCCGCGTTCGACCGGATCATCCAGAACGGCGGCTACATCTCGGCCAACACCGGCTCGGCCCCCGAGGCCAACTCGGTGCCCGCGCCGCGTGACAAGGCCCAGCGTGCCTTCAACACGGCCACCTGCATCGGCTGCGGCGCCTGCGTCGCCGCCTGCCCCAACGGCTCCGCCTCGCTGTTCCTCGGCGCGAAGATCACCCACCTCGGTGAGCTGCCGCAGGGCCAGCCGGAGCGCTACTCCCGCGTGCAGTCCATGGTCGGCCAGCACGACGCCGAGGGCTTCGGTGGCTGCACCAACATCGGTGAGTGCGCCGCCGCCTGCCCCAAGGAGATCCCGCTCGACGTGATCTCCCAGCTCAACAAGGACCTGCGCAAGTCGCTGATCCTCGGCTGACACCACGGTTCGAACGACAGGGGCCGCTCTCCTTCGGGAGGGCGGCCCCTGTGCCCCTCCGACGCCGGCGCGTGTCGAGATCAGTAGCGGCGCGCGCCGAGCGCCTGACGAAGCTCGTCATCCAGATCTTCGATCTCAGCGATACGAGATGCCGGCAGCATCCGCTCGATTCCGCAGATCCAGGCTAGGTGGCCGGCCATCACTGTCATGCCGATGAACACGGGGATGAAGACCCAGTCGAGCCACTCATTCCGGTCGAGGGCGATGCTGATCAGGGACGCGATTCCCCATACGCCGATGATCGGCAATGCCGCGAAGACCACCGCCTGCAGGTTCAGCATGCCCCAACTGACGTGACCCACCAGGCGACTTTCACGCTCATGGGCCTCGATTCGTGCCCGGAACACCGGGCGGTGGTTTCCATACTGCCCAGTCTCAACGATCCTCGCGGTGATGCGACCGGCCCTGTACCGAACCCGAAGCCCATCGGACCACCAAGATCCGATCCTCTGCTCGTCGAGCATCCCCTTCACATCGTCAATCCGTCGGCCCCGAATCACCAGGATGTGACGGCTTCTCCAAGCAAGGACCGATGGAGCTTTTTCGGGTTGTGTCGTTGTAGATGTCATGGCGCGCCGAACAATATCGGCGGCCGCGCCATCTGTTTGCCGATTGACCCTTCGTCAAGGTGTGCAGCAAACGGAACACATCCCGTGCGGAGCTCCGCACGGGATGTGTTCTTTCGTCTGCATACCTTGACGAAGGAACCGCTCAGGCGACGGTGAGGTTGACCTCGATGTTGCCGCGGGTGGCGTTGGAGTACGGGCAGACCTGGTGGGCCTGCTCGGCGAGCTGCTGGGCGGTGGTGGCGTCGGCGCCGGGGATGGTGACCTCGAGCTGCACGGCGAGGCCGAAGCCGCCCTGGCCGTTGTCGCCGATGCTCACGTCGGCGACGACCTCGGAGTCGGTCATGTCGACCTTGGCCTTGCCGGCGACCAGCTTGAGCGCGGAGTGGAAGCAGGCGGCGTACCCGGCGGCGAAGAGCTGCTCGGGGTTGGTGGCACCGCCCTCACCACCCATCTCCTTGGGGATGCGGACGTCGGCGTCGATGAGACCGTCGGTGGACTGGACGTGGCCGTTACGGGCGTCGCCGGTGCTGACTGCGGTGGCTGTGTAGATCGGTGTCATGTACACAACTATATTGTGCACAACTCAATAGCGCAAGGGAGTAGACTGATGGATGTGTCCGGACGTACCTATCCGCAGCTCGCGCTCGACCTGCAGCTCTGCTTCCCGTTGTACGCGGCAACCCGAGCCGTCACGAAGCGCTATGTGACGCTGCTCAAGGGGACCGGGCTGACCTATCCGCAGTATCTGGTGATGCTGGTCCTGTGGGAGAGCGAGGAGCCGCGCTCGGTGACCTCCCTCGGCCATCGGCTACGGCTCGACTCCGGCACCCTGACGCCGCTGCTCAAGCGTCTCGAGACCGCCGGCCTGGTGCGGCGCGACCGCGATCCCGGCGACGAGCGCCGGGTGCTGGTCAGCCTCACCGGCGACGGCCGGGCGCTGGAGGAGCAGGTCTCCGGCGTACCTCAGCAGCTCGGCACCTCGATGGGGATCACCCGTGACGAGGCGCTCGCGCTGCGCGACCAGCTCACCGACCTGGTCGACCACCTCGACACGGCCGAGTCCTCCTGAGGGCTATCCCCTGGTCAGCAGCCGCTGCACGCCGAGCTTGATCAGCAGGCCACCGAGGAGGACGTCGACGACCACGAGCACCGCGTGGGCGATGTAGTAGGGCTTCGGACGGGTCTGCTCCGGGTCCTTGGCGGTCTTGACGAGGTTGCGGCCGAAGTTGGTCCAGATCGCGATCGTCCAGACCCCGATGACCAGGAGGAGAGCGCCGTCAGTCTTCTCGAGCTTCATGGGACGACTCTCTCATCCACCGACCACACTCTGATGTTCGGGCGTCGCGCGGACGTGGGCGTAGGAGGCGGCGTACAGGATCACCATCGAGGTGTAGTGGATCCAGACGACCAGGATGAGCGCGATGCCGAAGGCCTGGAAGGCGGGCTGCCCCTGAGTGGCCTGGAGCAGCAGGGTCGAGGCCTGCTTGAGGATCTCGAAGCCGATCGCGCCGAGCACGGCCCCGGCCCACAGGGGACGCTTCGGGGTGTCGTTCTGGGGAGCCAGGTGGAACATCGCGAAGAAGAGCACCGTGTTGGCGGCGAGGCCGAGCACCAGGGTGAGGAGGACGATCAGCCAGCCGAAGCCTTCGTCGAGGCCGATCCAGTCCAGGACGTTGACCGAGAAGGTGCGTACGAGGCCGGTGAACGCCACCGCCACCAGCAGGATCAGGCCGAGCCCGATGAGTGCGACCAGGTCACGGGCCTTGGCCGCCAGGAAACCCGGCTGTTCCTCCTCGGGCACCAAGAAGACCGCGTCGAGCGCCTTGCGCAGCCCGTCGATGAATCCGAGGCCGGCGTAGAGCAGACCGATGACACCGATGATCCCGACCGTTCTGGCCGCACTCTCGATGTCGGCGATCTTCAGCTGTCCGGGGCTGTCGCCGACCAGCCCGGGCAGGACGTGGTCGATCGCCTCGACGAGGTCGCTCTCGGCTCCGGAGTAGACCTTGGCGATCTGGCCCACGGCGAAGAACGCGAGCGCGAGGATCGGGAAGGTCGACAGGAAGCCGAAGTAGGTGATCGCGCCGGCCTGCTGGGCGGCACCGACCTCACCGTAGTGCTCCTGCGTGCGCACCACCCGGTCCAGCGCCGGGAAGCGCTCGCGCAGCTCGGCGATCTTCGCCTTGACCTTCTCCTTGAGCATCCCGAGGTCCCCATCCGTCGTTCGTGGGCGGACCCGAGCCCGCCTCAGCCAGTCAGTGCTGCTCTCAGCGCGAACTCCCGCGTCGGGCGCCAGCCGTCCGTGTCGTCGTGGACATAGAGATGGAACGCCTCGACCGACCACTCGCACTCGAAGTCGGCAAGCTCGCCGAAAGCCTTGTCGAGGCTAGCGTCGGGAAGGTCGTGAGCGATCGTGACATGCGGGTGATAGGGAAACGAGAGCTTCTGGTCGAGCGGACCCTGCCGAACCGCGTTGGCCAGCTGCTCACAGCCCGAGATGCCCTGCACCACTGCCACGAACACCACCGGCGAGACCGGCCGGAAGGTGCCGGTGCCACGCAGGTGCACGCTGAACGGGGCGACCCGCGAGGCCGCGGACTCGAGATGGCCCTCGACGTCCGGCAGCAGGTCGTCGTGGATCTCCGTCGGTGGCACAAGAGTGATGTGCGTCGGGATCATGGTCGCCGTCGCGTCCCCGAGAGACGTCCGGTAGTCCTGGAGCTGGCTTGCCCACGGCTCCGGGATAGCGATGGCAACACCGATGGTGCGCATGCGCCGACCTTACTAGCCGAGCGGCGACGCGGGGGGCACAAGGCCAACCCGCTCGTAGACGTCGGCCAGAGTCTTGCGGGCGACCACGCCCGCCTTCTCCGCGCCCTTCTGCAAGATGCCGTCGAGGTACGCCCGGTCCTCGAGGACCTCGAAGGTCCTCTCCCGGAACGGGGTGACGTAGTCGACGACGACTTCGGCGAGATCCTTCTTCAGATCGCCGTAACCCTTTCCCGCGTACTTGCCGACCAGGGTCTCGATCTCGGTGCCGGTCAGCGCAGAGTAGATCCGGAGCAGGTTGGAGACGCCCGGCTTGGCCTCCTCGTCGAAGCGGATCTCCATCTCCGAGTCGGTGACCGCGGAGCGGATCTTCTTCGCCGAGACCTTCGGGTCGTCGAGCATGTCGATCAGGCCGTTAGGGCTCGAGGCCGACTTCGACATCTTGATCGCCGGGTCCTGGAGGTCGTAGATCTTCGCGACCTCCTTGAGGATGTAGGGCTCGGGCAGCCGGAACGTCTTCTTGTAACGGCTGTTGAACCGCTGCGCGAGGTCGCGGGTCAGCTCGAGGTGCTGTCGCTGGTCCTCGCCGACCGGGACGTACGCCGGGCGGTAGAGCAGGATGTCGGCGGCCATCAGCATCGGGTAGGAGAAGAGGCCGACGGAGGCCGCGCCCTCACCACCCTTGGCGGACTTGTCCTTGAACTGGGTCATCCGCCGGGCCTCGCCGAACGAGGTGATGCACTGCATCACCCAGCCGAGCTGGGCGTGCTCGGGGAGGTGTGACTGGACGAAGATCGCGGACCGCTCCGGGTCGACACCGGCGGCCAGGAGCTGGGCAGCGGCCCGCCGCGTACGTTCGCGGAGCACCTTCGGGTCCTGCTCGACCGTGATCGCGTGCAGGTCGGCGATGAAGAAGAACGGCTCGTGCTCCTCCTGCAGGCTCACCCACTGCCGGACCGCGCCGAGATAGTTGCCGAGGTGGTAGGAGTCCGCCGTCGGCTGGATGCCGGAGAGGACCCTGGGCCTAGTCGTAGGAGCAGTGCTGCCGGTCATGTGCGCATTCTGTCAGCCACCCGCCGAAAGGCTCGAAATGGTGGGAGGAAGAGGATCGAGAACCGATCCGTACGAGCTGTGGACCCTGCCCGCGGCACTGATCTGCGTGCCGGCCATGAGCCTCGGCGCCCCCCGTGATCAACGTCGAGGACCGTGGTCGCCCGCGGTCTTCTTGAAGGCCGCGGGCAGGATCCGCATGCCACATCAACGACCGATCATCCACGGAGTTATCGAACAGGTGCATCCAATTTCTTACGAGTTTGTGGACCTCCTGAGAGGCTTTACTCAGCGCGGATTCGATGCTGCGTCAACTGCCCGTTCCGGGCCTGACATCTGCCCCTGTTAACCTGTTTGGTCGACCCGCGGATCCTCCAAGGGGTCCGCAGCCTCGGGCCAGCTGCCGAATCGGCCCCGAGGCCAGGCGACCCTCGAGGAGATTTGTGAACGACACGTCCGCTGCCAACGCACGCATGCTGCTTGCGACCGATCTGGACGGAACCTTCCTGGCCGGCGACCCCGAGGCGAAGGTCAAGCTGTACCAGACGCTGAGCCGCCGCGAGGACGTACTGCTGTCCTTCGTCACCGGTCGTGGACTGGAGTCGGTGCTGCCGCTGCTCGCGGACCCGACCATCCCGACGCCCGACTTCATCATCTGCGATGTCGGCGCGACCATCGTGACCGGACACGACCTGCTCGCCGTCGAGCCCATCCAGCAGGAGATCGCCGCCAAGTGGCCGGGCGAGCTCACCGTGCTCGAGAAGATCGGCGACCGCCCCGGACTGGTCCGGCAGAACGTGCCGCAGGACCGCCGGGTCTCCTACTTCTGCGACCCCGAGGCCGTCACCGACGACCTCGCCCCGCTGGTCGCGGAGATCGGCTGCGACCTGCTCTACTCCGCCAGCCACTACCTCGACGTGCTGCCCGCCGGGATCAACAAGGGCTACACCGTCACCAAGCTCGTCGAGCACCTCGGCATCCCCAAGGACCGCGTGCTGGTCGCCGGCGACACCCTCAACGACCTGTCGATGTACGACATCGGATTCCCGGGAGTCTGTGTAGGCGAGGCCGAGGACCTGCTCCTGGACGCGACCCGCGGCAAGGAGCGTACGTTCCACGCCACCTCCCCCGGCACGGGCGGGATCCTGCAGGCGATCAGGCACTTCAACCTGCTCGACGACGAGCACATCTACGACCCGGAGAACGACGCCGACGACCCGGGGAAGTCCGACCTCGTGATGGTCTACCACCGGCTTCCCTACGACGAGGTGATCGAGGACGGGGAGGTCAAGCGCCGGCGCCCGAAGTCCCCCAACGGCATCATCCCGACGCTGCTCTCCTTCTTCACCGAGCGCACCGGGTCCTGGGTCGCCTGGTCCATCGACGACCCCAAGCGCGGCAAGTTCGCCACCCACACGGTCGTCGACCCCAAGCTCTACCCGGGCCTGGTGGCCTCCCGGCTGCCGCTGTCGAAGAAGGACGTCGACGTCTTCTACAAACGCTTCTCCAAGGAAGCGTTCTGGCCACTGCTGCACACCTTCTGGGAACGCGCGAAGTTCAAGGAGGACGACTGGAAGGTCTATTGCCGGGTCAACAGGGCCTTCGCCGAGCAGGCGGCGGCCGAGGTGGCGTACGGAGGCATCGTCTGGATCCACGACTACAACCTGTGGATGGTGCCGGCCTACCTGCGGGAGATGCGGCCGGACGTGAAGATCGCGTTCCTGCACCACACCCACTTCCCCGGCGCGGACGTGTTCAACGTGGTGCCGTGGCGCCGCGAGATCATCGGCTCGCTGCTGCAGTGTGACTACATCTCGTTCCACATCCCCCGCCAGGTCGAGAACTTCGTCGACGTGGCCCGCGGCGTGGCGCCGGTCGAGGTCGTCGAGACGGAGGACTCGGCGCCTCGGTTCCGGACATACGGCTTCGCTCTCGGTCTGGACACCATGCCCTCGGTGATCGACGTCGGTGGGCGCCGGGTGCACCTGGGCGCCAACCCGGTCAGCGTCGACACGAAGCGGATCGAGCAGACGCTGGCCACCCCGGCGGTGCAGAGCTCGATCGCTCGGGTGGCGGACGAGTTCGAGGGTCAGCGGATCGCGCTGGCCGTGTCCCGGCTCGACTACACCAAGGGCGTGCTGCAGCAGCTCGAGGCCTTCGAGCGGGCGCTGCTCGAGGACCCGTCGTTGCAGGGTGAGCTGTCGCTGGTGCTGGTATGCGTGCCCGCGGCCGGCGAGATGACCGTCTACAAGACGCTGCAGAACCAGATCGAGCAGGCGGTCGGGCGGATCAACGGCCGGTTCTCGCGGATGGGCTGGATGCCGGTGCACTTCTACTTCCGGCCGATCCCGTTCGACGAGCTGCTGGCCTACTACGCCAACGCCGACGTCATGTGGATCACCCCGCTGCGCGACGGCCTCAACCTGGTCGCGAAGGAGTACGCCGCGGTCCACGGTCTCCTCGGCACGAGCGGCACGCTGGTGCTCTCCGAGTTCGCCGGGGCGGCCGCCGAGCTACGTGGCGCGGTGCTGACCAACCCGCACGACGTCTCCGACATGGTCCGGGTCTTCCTGCAGGCCGTCGACATGGACGAGGCCGAGGCCAAGGACCGGATGCGCGGGTTGTGGGACACCATCCGCCACCACGACTCCAAGGCCTGGGCCGACGGGTTCCTCGCGGCGGTCGAGGCGGCCACCGCCTCGGACGGCAACGAGGAGGCCTTCTAGGCCCGTCGCCGGTGGATGCTGGTGCTCCACAGCAGCACCAGCATCCCGGCGGCGGCCAGGCCGGCGCCGACCAACGGCGCCTCGCGGACGCTCCAGACGTCGAGGGCCAGGCCACCGGCGAAGGCGCCGAGAGCGTTGGCGATGTTGAGGCTCGCGTGGTTCATCGCCGCACCGAGGGTCACCGCGTCATCGGCGACGTCCATCAGGCGCACCTGCAGGTTGATCACCAGCACCGACGCGATCGCGGTGGTCAGGAAGGCGACCGGCGCAAGCCACCACCCGGCCGGGGCGACCAGCCAGAAGAGGGTCAGCACCGCCACCATCCCGAGGCTGCTCGCGAGCAGCGATCCCATCACCGACCAGCGGGCCAGCTCCCCCGCGACCCAGGTGCCGACGACCATCCCGGTGCCGAACGCGAACACGAACCACGGCACCGCCCCCTCGGCCAGCCCGGCGGTGTCGGTGACGATCGGGGAGATGTAGGAGTACGCCGCGAACATGCCGCCGAACCCGATCGCGCCCGCGAGCATCGTCAGCCAGACCTGCTTGTTGGTGAAGAACCGGCCGGCCTCGCTGCGGCCGGTCGCGTTCGGGTCGCCCGGGAAGTGGGGCACCGAGAGCTGCACCAGGACCACGGTCAGCAGGGCGAGGCCTGCTGCGGCTGCGTACGGCGCCCGCCAGCCGGCGGTCTGACCGAGCCAGGTCGCGAACGGGACACCGATCACGTTGGCGACCGAGAGCCCGAGCATCACCAGCGCGACCGCCCGGCCACGGTGCTTCGGTGCGGCCATCGATGTCGCGACGATGGTCGCGACGCCGAAGTAGGCGCCGTGCGGGAGCCCGTCGAGGAACCGTGCGATCAGCAGCATGTGGAAGTCGACCGCGACCGCACTGAGCACGTTGAACAGGGCGTACGCCGCCATCAGCGACAGCAGCAGCCCCTTGCGCGGAAGATGGGCGACGAAGAACGAGAGGATCGGTACGCCGACCACCACCCCGACCGCGTAGGCGCTGATCAGGTGGCCGGCCGTGGAGGTTCCGACACCGACGCCCTCGGCGATCTCGGGCAGCACACCCATGGTGACGAACTCGGTCGTACCGATCGCGAACCCGCCCGTCGCGAGAGCGAGCATGGCGATCACGAACTGGACGGGGGTGACCGGTCTCACGGCGGTCTCGGGGCTGGCGGTGTCGGTCACTACTGCCTAACCTTCGGCGATTTGTGGGCTATTCCGTGAATCGGTGTGACCCCGATCCCGTCACACCGCGGTTCGTCAACCATAGTTGACACGCAGCGAGTGTCAACTTATATTGACACCATGACGGATGCGAAGGATCTCGCCGAGTCGGCCGCGAGCGCCGACCCGAGCACGGGGTTGCGAGCCGCGCTCGCGCTGCGTCGCCTCGCCGACTCGCTGGAGCGGCTGCAGGTGGCGAACGCCCGCCGACAGGGGTGGGCCTGGCAGGAGATCGCCGACGCGCTGGAGGTCAGCCGACAGGCGGTTCACAAGAAGTACTCGAAGGAGATGTGATGTTCGAGAGGTTCAGCAAGCCCGCCCGCGATGCGGTGACCGCGGCTCAGACGTACGCCACCGAGCTCGGTCACGAGCGCATCGGCGACGACCACCTGCTGCTGGCGATCGCCTCCGGGGCCGACTCGTCCGCCGGCCGGGCGCTCACCGAGGCCGGGGTCGACGCAGGAGCGCTGCGGGCGGAGGTCGAACGGGCCCACGGGCGCCTCGGCGACGACGACGCCGACGCGCTGTCCTCGCTCGGGATCGACCTGGACGCGGTGCGCTCCAAGGTGGAGGAGGTCTTCGGCGCCGGCGCCCTGGACAGCGGGAAGCCACGCCGCCGTCTCGGCGGGCACATCCCCTTCACCAAGGATGCGAAGAAGGTCCTCGAGCTCTCGCTGCGCGAGGCGATCCGGCTCAAGGACCGCTCGATCGGCACCGAGCACCTCCTGCTCGGCATCCTTCGCACAGAGGGGGAAGGACATGCTGCCCTACAGGCCCTCGGCGTGGATGCTGCTGCACTGCGCCGCACGCTCGAGCACGGCGAGGCCGCCTGACGCCGAGGCGTCACCCCCGTCGGCCGAGGCGTCACCCCGGTCGGCCGAGATGGCACCGAAGTGCCCACTCGAACGACGGCAGTGATGCCTCGGCGGGGGTTAGCCGGCGAGGTGGGACCAGGAGGGTGCGAGGTCGGACCAGGGGCCTACCGCGGCGATCTCGCCGTCGACCATGACGACGACCCGGTCGGCCTGGGCGAGAGCGGCTCGCTTGGAGGTCGCTCCGATGACCGTCGTGTGCCGGTCCCGCAGCGCCCGCCAGAGCTCGATCTCGGTGGCCGCGTCGAGCGCACTGGAGACGTCGTCGGCCAGGAGCAGCTCGGTGTCGGCGGCCAGCGCTCGCGCCAGGGCGAGGCGCTGGACCTGCCCCCCGGAGAGCCGTACGCCACGGTGACCGACGATCGCATCCGCGCCGCCCGCCTCCTTGACGTCGAGCTCGAGCCGCGCGTCGGCGACCGGGCTGTCGAAGGGCCGGTCGTGGCCCAGGCGGATGTTGTCGGCGAAGGTGCCGGAGAGCACCCGCGGCACCTGGGCGACGTACGCCACCTGCCCCGGCCTCAGGAAGGACTGCGGGTCCTGGACCAGCTCGTCGTTCCACCGGATGGTGCCGGTGTGCTCGATGAGGCCGGCCAGCGACGCCAGCAGGGACGACTTTCCGGAGCCGACCTGCCCCACGAGCAGGACCAGCTCGCCGCGCGAGATCGTGAGCGAGACGTCGGAGACACCGATCGTGCCGTCGTCGTGGACCGCTGACAGGGCGGAGAGCTCGAGAGAGTCGAGCGGCACCTGATCGACCGGACCCGGATCCGGCGCGTCACCGGAGACCAGGTCGACACCCGGCGGCAGATCCATCAGGTCCCGACCGCCGGCGAACTTGCTGGTCTCCTTCTGCCACGCACGCGTACCCGGAGCCTCGGTGACGACCATGCCGGCCACCCGGCCGAACCAGTCGAAGCCCGAGACCGCGTTGGCCACCAGGAGCGCGGTGGCCAGACCCCAGCCGCCGCCGAAGTAGATCCCCCAGGCAGCCACGACGCCGCACTGCACCATGAGCGCGGGGACCCCGTCGAGGAATGCCTGCACCCGGTGTTCCTTCACCGCTGCCTCGACCCTCCCTGCGTCGACGTGCTGCAGATGGGCGTGGACCTGCGGAGTCGCCGCGGCCAGCTTCACGGTGCGTACGGACTCCAGCGCGGAGACCACCGCGCGACCGAACCGAGCGCGAGCGGCGGACGAGGCCGAGGCCGAGCGGCCGGCGATCGGCCGGCCGACCGCGGAGGCCAGCGCCGAGGCGATCATGACGACCAGGAGCACGGCGCCCGCGAGCGCGGTGCCGGCGAGCAGGGCGGTGATCGTCGCGATGACGAGGCCGTTGACGAAGTCGACCCAGCGGTCGGCGTAGCGGGCGTAGCGGTCCGCGTCCATCGAGCGAGCGACGACCTCACCCGGCGGCGTACGCGTCAGGCGGTGCTGGCTGGTCTGCCCGTAGAGCACGGCCATCCGGGCCCGCAGCATGACCTCGATCCACCAGCGCGGGTAGCGGTAGAAGGCGTCGGCGAGCATCAGCGGCGCGGCCAGCAGGCTGACCACGAGCAGCACCGACATCACCGTCGGCCTGCCGCCGTCCTGCAGCGACTCGACGATCCTGCCCCACAGGAGTCCGGTGAAGGCACCCTGCGCACCGGTCATCGAGGCGAACAGGAAGAGCAGCGCACCCGCGACGCCCCACTCGGGGCGCAGGAACAGGGCTTGCACGATCCCGCGAGCGAGAGACGGCCCGGTGCCGACCTCGGGGACGTCCGGCGGGGCGCCCGAACGACGCTTGCCACCCACGTTGCCCGCCGCGACATGGTCGAGCGTGGAGTGGTCGACGGGTTTGGCGTCCGGCGACGGTGAATCGTGGTGATCGGTGCGGCTGGCTTCCAGCAGGTCGCGGAACGGCCCGGGCGCGGTCGCCAGCGAGGCCCGCAGGCCGTGCTGGATCACCCGGCCGTGGTCGAGCACGGCCACATGAGGAGCACGCTCGATGGTGGAGAGCCGGTGGGCGATCAGGATGCCCGTGCGTCCGGTCAGCAGCCGGTCGGCGGCCGCGACCACCCGGCGCTCGGTGAGCGGGTCCATCCGCGCGGTCGCCTCGTCGAGCACGACCACCCGTACGTCGCGCACCAGCAGCCGCGCGAAGGCGACCAGCTGCTCCTCCCCCGCCGACAACGAGGTGCCGCCGGGGCCGAGCAGGGTGTCGAGCCCGTCGGGCAGGCCCCCGACCCACTCGGAGAGCCCGAGCCGGGCGACCGCCCGCTCGATGTCCTCGCGCGGACGCTCGTCGTCGAAGATCGCGATGTTCTCCGCAAGCGTGCCGGCCAGGATCTCGGTGCGCTGCGTCACCACCCCCACGGAGGCGCGCAGCTGCTGCAGGTCGAGGTCGCGCACGTCCACGCCACCCAGGAACACCGAGCCGCGCGGCGGCTCGACCGCCCGCGACAGCAGCGAGGCGAGCGTCGACTTGCCCGAGCCGGTGCGACCGACCAGGGCGATGGTGTCGCCGGCCGGCACCGTCAGCGAGATGCCCTGGAGGGCGAAGGTGCCCTCGGCGTAGGAGAAGCTCAGGTCGCGCAGGTCGACCTCCAGCGCTCCCCCGTCGGGTACGGGCGCGCCGCCTTCGGGTTCCGGCTCGGAGCCCATCATCTGACGCAGCCGGATGACCGCACCGAGGCCGGCCTGGATGTCGGGCAGGTGGTTGGCGAGCATCGCGATCTGGCCCACGAACGTGCTCGTGACCAGGAACAACGTCACCAGCGCGCTGATCCCGAGGCGGTCGGTCGCGGCGAGCGCGATCCCGGCGAGACCGATGCCGGCCAACAGGGAGTGCAGCAGCAGCCCGGCGCGGCGGCCGACCTTCGCCTCGACCGTGACCACGGCACGGAACCTCTCGTGCACCGTCGCCGACAGCCGCGCCACCCGGGCGACCACGTGGTCCTGACCCAGGCTCGTACGCAGGTCGTCACGCCCCGCGATGCCCTCCTCGAGCACCGCGGCATGGTCGGTCCAGGACGCCTCCTCGATGACCTTGAGCTCGGAGATCTTGCCCAGCAGCCGACGGATGACGAACCAGGTCACCACGGCGAGCAGCGGGAACAGGATCGCCGCCGGCCACCAAGTGAAGCTGGCCACGATCCACATCGGCAGCGCCGCGAAGACCGAGCGGAACAGCATCCACAGCTGCCAGCGCAGCAGGTTGCCGACCTCATGGGAGTCGTCGTCGACCCGGTCGAGGATCTCTCCGACGGCCTGCTCGCTCAGCTCGGACAGCGGCTGTCGCATGGCAGCCTGGAGCACGTCCTCGCGCAGCTTGCCCTCGACCCGGTCGGAGACCCCGACCCAGGCGATCTTCGCGGTCGAGTCGACCAGCGAGGCGCCGATCACGCACAACGCCAACCAGCCGACCAGGCTCGCGGTCGGGTTCTCGGCCAGCCGTCCGGCCACGACGGTGCCGATCGACTGACCCACCATGGCAACCGCCAGCGCGATCAGCGCCGCGACCGTCACCGGCCCCTTCAGGCGTCGCCAGTCGACCTGCCGGCTCGGGTCGGCAGGGTCGGTGGGGACTCCGAGAGCCTTGCCTGAGGTCGGCACGGGCGGAGTCGAGAGCGTCGCAGTCATCAGAAGATCACGGTATGCGTGACCACCGACACCCACCTAAAGGTTTTCCGCCCTCACCCGAGGGCAAACACGATGCTGACCTGCACCTATAGGAATCAGAAGAAAGATCTGGAGAGGAAGGTCACGTACGCCGGGAAGGTGTCCTGACACAGGACGACGGCCCGGCACGAGTCCGTGCCGGGCCGTCGTCGGGTGGATCAGAGAGAGTCGATCGCCTCGTTGAGCGTCGCGGACGGACGCATCACGGCGGTGACCTTCTCGGCGTCGGGCAGGTAGTAGCCGCCGATGTCGGCGGGCTTGCCCTGGACCGCGAGGAGCTCCTCGACGATCTTGGCCTCGTTGGCGGCAAGGGTCTCGGCGAGGCCCTTGAACGCAGCCGCGAGCTCGGTGTCCTCGGTCTGCGCGGCGAGCTCCTGGGCCCAGTAGAGACCCAGGTAGAAGTGGGAGCCGCGGTTGTCTGTGGTGCCGAGCTTGCGACCCGGGGAGCGGTCGTTCTCGAGGAAGGTCGCGGTCGCCCGGTCGAGCGCACCGGCGAGCACCTTCGCCGCCGGGGCGGAGGCCTGCTCGGCGTACTTCTCGAACGCGGGAACCAGCGCGAAGAACTCACCCAGCGAGTCCCAGCGGAGGTAGTCCTCCTCGACCAGCTGCTGCACGTGCTTCGGCGCCGAGCCGCCCGCACCGGTCTCGAACAGACCGCCGCCGGCGATCAGCGGGACGATGGAGAGCATCTTCGCCGACGTACCGACCTCGAGGATCGGGAACAGGTCGGTGTTGTAGTCACGCAGCACGTTGCCGGTGACCGAGATGGTGTCCTCACCGTTGCGCAGGCGCTCCAGGGAGTACGCCGTGGCAAGCTCGGGCGAGAGGATCTTGATGTCCGCGCCCTCGGTGTCGCCGACGATGGACGTGTCGGCGAGGTACTTGGTGACCTTGGCGATCAGCGAGGCGTCGTGAGCTCGCGACTCGTCGAGCCAGAAGATGGCCGGGGTCTTGGAGTCACGGGCGCGGCTGACGGCGAGCTTGACCCAGTCGCGGACCGGGATGTCCTTGGTCTGGCAAGCGCGCCAGATGTCGCCGACCTCGACGTCGTGCTCGATGAGCACGTCTCCGGCCTTGTTCAGCACCCGCACGGTGCCGGCGGCCGAGATCTCGAAGGTCTTGTCGTGGGAGCCGTACTCCTCCGCCTTCTGCGCCATCAGACCCACGTTGGGGACGGTGCCGATCGTGGCCGGGTCGAGCGGGCCGTTCTTCTTCACGTCGTCGATGACGGTCTGGTAGACCCCGGCGTAGGAAGAGTCCGGGATCACCGCGAGGGTGTCGTCCTCGCCGCCGTCGACGCCCCAGAGCTTGCCGCCGTTGCGGACCAGGGCCGGGATGGAGGCGTCGATGATGACGTCGGAGGGGACGTGCAGGTTGGTGATGCCCTTGTCGGAGTTGACGTAGGACAGGCGCGGGCCCGCGGCGATGGCGGCCTTGATGGCAGCCTCGATCTCGGCGCCCTTCTCCAGGCCGGAGAGGCCCGAGAGGATCGCGCCGAGGCCGTCGTTGGCGGAGAGGCCGGCGGCCTGGAGGTCGGCGCCGTACTTCTCGAAGACGTCCTTGAAGTAGGCCTTCACGACGTGGCCGAAGATGATCGGGTCGGAGACCTTCATCATCGTGGCCTTCAGGTGCAGCGAGAAGAGCACGTCGTCGGCCTTGGCCTTGGCGAGCGCGTTCTCGAGGAAGGCGTGCAGGTTGGCGACGGACATGTAGGTCGCGTCGACGATCTCGCCCTCGAGCACCGGCAGCTCGGCGAGCAGCGTCACCGTCTCGCCGTCGGCCTTCTCGAGCACGATGGAGAGCGTGTCGTCGGCCGGGATGGTCACGGACTTCTCGTTGGACTTGAAGTCGCGCGCACCCATCGTGGCGACGGTCGTCTGGGAGTCGTCGGAGAACGGCTTGTTGGTGTGCGGGTGGGCCTTGGCGTACGCCTTGACCGAGCCCGGCGCACGCCGGTCGGAGTTGCCCTCACGCAGGACCGGGTTCACCGCGGAGCCCTTGACCTTGTCGTACTTGGCCCGGATCTCCTCCTCCTCGGGCGTGCTGGGCGCCTCGGGGTAGTCGGGGATCTGGTAGCCCTGGGTCTGCAGCTCCTTGATCGCGGCCTTGAGCTGCGGGATGGAGGCGGAGATGTTGGGCAGCTTGACGATGTTGGCTTCCGGCGTCTTCGCCAGCTCACCGAGCTCGCCGAGCGCGTCGTCGGCCAGGCCGAACTGGGCCAGGATGCGCGAGGCCACGGAGATGTCACGCGTCTCGACCTCGACGCCCGCCTTGGCCGCGTAGGCCGAGACGATCGGAAGGAAGGAGTACGTCGCCAGCAGCGGCGCCTCGTCGGTGTGGGTGTAGATGATTCGTGCGGCCATTGCTGTGGCTACTCCTGACGAAACGAAAGTGTCTTGACATCAAGATAACAGAGAGGGTGGCGCAACACCGCCCCGCCCCACCTAAGCACCACGATGTGCCGTCGCAAAAGAGTTACTGTGTGTCAACACCTCATGTTGTTCAGGTGACTGCTGATACCTGAGTGCTTCTCGGGTGTCGATGGGTCTGACCGACGTCAATAGACATTGAAGGGTAAAAGGGGACATGACTGAGGAATCACTGTCGGCAGCTGAGCCGACCATCATCCAGAAGCTCACAGCCGAAGTCATCGGGACATTCATCCTCGTGTTCCTCGGGTGTGGCTCGGTCGTTGCCGTCGTCGCCGGCGCCACCTACGCCGGGCAGCCGACCTGGGGTCTCGAGGTCGCGGCCGTCGGCCTCGCCTTCGGCATCGCCGTCGTGATCGGCGCCTACACCTTCGGCCGCATCTCCGGTGGCCACTTCAACCCTGCGGTGACCCTGGGTGCGGCCACGTCCGGCCGGATCAGCTGGAAGGACGCGGGCGTCTACATCGGCGCCCAGTTCGTCGGCGCGACCCTCGGCGCGCTCGTGCTGTTCCTCGTCGCGCTCTCCTCGGACTACAACTCGTGGAACGACGGTGGCCTCGGCGCCAACGCCTTCGGCGAGGGAGCCGGCACCGGCCTGGTCGGCGCGATCCTGGTCGAGCTCGTCCTCACCTTCATCTTCGTCTTCGTCATCCTCGGCATCACCGACGGCCGCGCGGCCACCAACGCCACCCTCGCCCCGCTGGGCATCGGTCTCGCTCTCGCCGCGATCCACTTCGTCGGCATCCCGCTGACCGGCACCTCGGTCAACCCCGCCCGTTCGTTCGGGCCGGCCCTCTTCTCCGGCACCGACGCCCTGATCCAGCTCCCGGTCTTCCTGATCGTCACGGCTCTCGGCGGTGCCGTCGCCGGCGTCGTCTACCCGCTTCTCTTCGGCAAGGACGGCTCCGAGATCGCGGGCGCCGGCCTCTCCTTCAGCAGTGGCGCCAAGGCGCAGCAGCCGAGCTTCCAGGGTGGCTGGGACGGCAGCCAGGCCGCCCCCGCCGCTCCGATGGCACCGGCCGCTCCTGCGGCGGCGGCGCCCGCAGCACCGGCGGCTCCGGCAGCTCCTGCCGAGCCCGCGGCCACGCCGGACACGGGCGACCGCACCATCGTCTCCGGAGGCAGTGGCGGTGGCCAGCCGGCCTGGCAGCAGCCGACCCAGACCAGCGAGGGCGACCTCCCGGTCTACGAGCAGGACGGCTGGCGCTGGGACTACGCCAAGCAGGAATGGGTCCCGATCGAGCAGTAGTCTCGAGAAGCACGAAGGCCGCCCCTCGGGGCGGCCTTCGTCCTATTTGTACGTCTTCATTCTCCGGGAACGGTCACTGCGAGGATCCACAGCGCGCCCGCGGTCAGCGCCAGCAGGGCCACGTCGAACCAGCGGTTGCGCACCGCCAGCATCCCGGCATCCTTCGTACGCAGCACCGCCCGCCCCAGCGACGCGGACCCCACCCCGGCGGCGAGGACGATGATCCCCACCCGCCAGTGGCCGAAGCCGACCAGCCCGAGACCGACGATCGCCGCCGTCAGCACCCCGAGGTAGACGAACCCGCCGATGGTCGAGGGGAAGCCGCGTACGTCCTGGGGGGCCGTCTTCTCGTGCCCAGGCGCCACCGCCGCCGGTGCGGGAGCCTCCGGCGTGGGGGTCAGCGGGGGGTGGACGGACACGGTGTCAGAGCCTTTCGAGAGCCTTCTCAGCGCTGAGGACGATATTGGAGAGCAGCATGGCGCGTGTCATCGGACCCACCCCACCCGGGTTCGGCGACACCCACCCAGCCACGTCCCACACGTCCTCGGCCAGGTCTCCTGCGATCTTACCGTCGACCCGGGAGACACCGACGTCCAACAGGGCCGCGCCGGGCTTGACCATGTCCTTGGTGATGATCCCGGGGACGCCCGCGGCGGCCACGACGATGTCGGCGTTGCGGGTGTGGGCGGCCAGGTCGCGGGTGCCGGTGTGGCACAGGGTGACCGTGGCGTTCTCGCTGCGGCGGGTGAGCAGCAGGCCCAGCGGACGCCCGACGGTCAGCCCACGGCCGACCACGACGACCTCGGCGCCCTTAATCTCGACCCCGTGACGCCGCAGCAGCTCGATGCAGCCCACCGGGGTGCACGGCAGCGGCCCGTCCTCGCCGAGGACCAGCTTGCCGAGGTTGACCGGGTGCAGCCCGTCGACGTCCTTCTCCGGAGCCACGCGGGAGAGCAGCGCGAACTCGTCCAGGCCGGTCGGCTGCTGGATGAGGAAGCCGGTGACGGCGGGATCAGCGTTGAGCTCGTCGATGACCTTCTCGACCTCCGCCTGGGTGGCGGTGGCGGGCAGGTCGACGCGGGTCGAGGCGACACCGATCTCGGCGGCGTCCTTGTGCTTGGCGTTGACGTACCAGTGCGAGCCGGGGTCGTCGCCGACAAGGACGGTCCCGATACCCGGAGTGATGCCCTGGGCCTTCAACTTCTCGACCCGCTCTGCGAGCTCGGCCTTGATCGCCTTCAGCGTCGCGGTGCCGTCCAGCTTCTGTGCGGTCACGTGTTCATCCTGTCACTCGAGTCTGTGTATTTCTTGTACGCGACGCCGAACCGGCTCATCTTGACCAAATCCCAGGCCGAGTCGGCTCGTTCTGACACGATTTCCCGCCGAGTCGGCTCGTCATGACGAGCCGACTCGGCTGGGTTGGAGATCAGTGTGCGAAATGCCTGGTGCCGGTGAAGTACATCGTCACGCCGGCAGCCTCGCACGCCTTGATGGTGAGCTCGTCGCGGATGGAGCCGCCGGGCTGGACGATCGCCTTGACGCCGGCGTCGATCAGGATCTGCGGGCCGTCCTCGAAGGGGAAGAAGGCGTCGGAGGCGGCGACGGCGCCGCGGGCGCGCTCGGCGTCCTCGGCGAGGGTGTTGGCGCGCTCGACGGCCAGGCGGCAGGAGTCGACGCGGTTGACCTGACCCATGCCGATGCCGACCGAGGCACCGTCGGAGGCCAGCAGGATCGCGTTGGACTTGGCCGAGCGGCACGCCTTCCAGGCGAAGGCCAGGTCGGCGAGGGTGGCCTCGTCGGCGGCCTCGCCGGTGGCCAGCGTCCACGAAGCCGGGTCGTCGCCCTCGGCGTCGACATGGTCGACCTGCTGCATCAGCAGGCCGCCGGAGATCGGGCGGGTCTCGACCGGGGCGCGCTCGTCGGCGGGTGCGACCAGGATGCGGATGTTCTTCTTGCCCTGCAGGATCTCGACGGCGCCGTCCTCGTAGCCCGGAGCCACGATGACCTCGGTGAACACCTCGGCGACCTGCTGGGCCATCTCGACCGTCACCGGCCGGTTGGAGGCGATCACGCCACCGAAGGCGGAGACCGGGTCGCAGGCGTGCGCGCGCCGGTGGGCCTCAGCGATGTCCGCACCGACGGCCAGGCCGCACGGGTTGGCGTGCTTGATGATCGCGACCGCCGGCTCGGCGAAGTCGTTGGCAGCACGCCGAGCGGCGTCGGTGTCGGTGTAGTTGTTGTAGGACATCTCCTTGCCGTGCAGCTGCTCGGCACGGGCGAGCCCGGCGGGACCGAACCCGTTGAGGTAGAGCGCCGCCTTCTGGTGCGGGTTCTCGCCGTAGCGCAGGACGGTCGCCTTCTCGTACGTCCCGCCGACCCACGCCGGGAAGCCGGTGCCGTCGGTGCTGTCGGTGAGCACCGAGCCCATCCAGGAGGCGACGGCCACGTCGTACGTCGCGGTGTGCACGAACGCGGCCGCGGCCAGCGCCTTGCGCTGGTCGTAGGTGAAGCCACCGGCCTGCACCGCGGCGAGGGTGTCGGCGTACTGCTCCGGCGAGGTCACGATCGCGACCGAGGGGTGGTTCTTGGCGGCGGCACGGACCATCGAGGGGCCGCCGATGTCGATCTGCTCGACGACCTCGTCCGGACCGGCACCCGAGGCGACGGTCTGCACGAACGGGTAGAGGTTGGAGACGACCAGGTCGAACGGCTCGACCTCGAGCTCCTTGAGCTGCTCGACGTGGGACTCGAGGCGGCGGTCGGCGAGGATGCCGGCGTGCACGCGCGGGTGCAGCGTCTTGACCCGGCCGTCGAGGCACTCGGGGAAGCCGGTCAGGTCCTCGACCTTGGTCACCGGCAGGCCGAGCTTCTCGATCAGTGCGGCCGAGCCGCCGGTCGAGACGAGCTCGACGCCGGCGTCATGGAGCGCTCGGACCAGGTCCTCGAGACCGGTCTTGTCGTAGACGGACACCAGGGCCCGCTTGATGGTGATCTGATCGAGCACAGCAATCTCCTCATCGGTCAACGATTTCGATGAGGGCACCCAGGCGGTCGATGCCGTCTCTCACACTCCCCGGTGGTCCCCCACCCGCGCCAGTCGTGTGCTCGTCACTCTAACCGCTCAGGCAGGCCCGAATCGAACTCGCCTGCCGTCGACCGCGTACCCCTCGTGAGCGATGCGCCCGACCGTCTCGATGAGCATCGAACGCTCGACGACCTTGATCCGCTCGTGCAGCGTCTCCTCGGTGTCGTCGTCCTCCACCGGCACCGTCACCTGGGCCATGATCATCCCGGTGTCGACCCCGGCATCGACGACGAACAGCGTCGCCCCGGTCACCTTCACGCCGTACTCCAGCGCATCCCGCGCCCCGTGCATCCCCGGGAATGACGGCAGCAGCGCCGGATGCGTGTTGAGCGTCTTCCCGCCGAACCGGTCGAGGAAGGCCTCCCCCACCAGCTTCATGAACCCGGCAGAGACGACAAGATCAGGCTCGTACGCCGCCACCGACTCGGCCAGCGCCGCGTCCCACTCCTCGCGGGACCCGAAGTCCTTGACCCGATGCACGAAGGTCGGGATCCCGGCGTCGGTCGCCCGGGTCAGCCCCTGGATCCCGTCGCGGTCGGCCCCGACCGCGACGACCTCCGCCCCGTACTCAGAGGACGCGCAGGCGTCCAGCAGGGCCTGGAGGTTGGTGCCCGAGCCGGACACGAGAACGACAAGACGAAGAGCCACGCCGTCACTGTAGAGCAGCGCATGCCTCATTCCCGCGCCGCCCAGATCTCGCCAACCGCCCCACCCCGTTAGAGCAGTGCCCCCTGCTCACGCCTCCTTGACGTCGATACCGAGCGCCTCAAGAGCGTGCTCGACGCGTGCCAGGCTTCACTCCCCCGACCGAGGAACACAGTAAATCTCAGCACGGCGACGATCGGGACAGACGCCGACAGATCCCAGAGTTTTAGGTCCCAAATGCGCCCTGTTATGCGGAAACCGCCTAGGCCGTCAATACGTCCGCGCAAAGTGGACCAAATCTTGAAGGCGACATGGCGTTCCCATCGTCTTCGTGCCACTCGCAGTGAGTCGCCCGAATGTATCCGTCTCCCCCATTGATCCGATACCACCGGCCGACTCCCGGCCTTGCAGCCATGCGCTCGACCTCCTCGTCTTCCAGCTGCTCTACGCGAAGGCTCGAGTACTCCGTTTCGACCTGCATGGTTTCAACATTGCTGAACAGAACATCGATCCGCCTCCGCGAACCACCGACCCCCTCCCCCAAACTTCGCCAGAGAAGTCGCCTATAACTCACCGAGAAATGCCACATCTGGAATGAAGAGTCCCAGGAACCAATCTCTATCGTCCTTACCCTCCAATCAAGGTTGGCTGCAACAACACCTCACGCGTCCCGTCGCGCCGCCGGAGTCACGCAGCCACGTCATTCAGAATTTGACGTCGACCTGCATCGAATCGCTCTCAAGATCCGAGATCGATCTCTCCGGCTTGAAATCTAGTCATCCACGTGAAGAACTCCTCGAAATCCTCGCAGCGCACGTAAATTTGCCCATTATCGTGCCAAATCACCGCACCAGGCGAATACGAATCCGAGGTATCAAGCATTAGCAATATGGAATCAGTGCCGTACTCATTCATCCCGATAGGGAGGCATTCAGACATCCTCACGCCAATAGCATCCTCGATAAGATCTCGCTCGACAAATATGAGGTCAAGAATTTCCTGAGTCGAGGACTCAGTTTTGAAAAACTGCGTACTGAAAATTCGGAGACTGTAGAAAAAGTTCTCCCAACCGTCCGCGGCGTGCAAAAAGGCCCGAAACGATGTGTCCAACGACTGGCCCAGCACACGCTCAACTTCCGCAAGGACCTCTTCCGACGCTCCCGGTTGGGCCGGAACTGGTCGAATCAGACCCTCGCCGTCATGCCTCGCAGCATGCTGCTGAACCCGCTCGAAGTCTTGGATCAAGCTGTCCCACGTGTTCATCCGCTCGGCAACTCCTGGTCGATAGACACCCCGCCCGTCATCATCCAACCCCAGTTCGCGCAGCCAGGGTTGGTGCCGCAGCGCGTGCGGCACCAGTCGACTCGGAGCAACGCCGCTACGTGACGGATCGCAGCCATCTAGCTGCACATCTGACCCTGGGGAGGGTTATCCGAACACAGCTCGGACTACCCTCCCCAGGTCCCTCTGCAGCTAGTCCGCAGGCAGAGAACGCCGGTGCCACCAGGTCATCGTGAGCCCGGCGAGGAGGCCGGCCAGGCCGAAGAAGGCGATGGCGTTGACGAGCACCTGCCCGGCGTACGGCCCGACGTCGGCCATCCGGCCGGGACCGACGGAGCCGCCGGCGACACCGGACAGGATTGCGAGGAGCAGGCCGGCGAGGACGCCGGCGCTGACGCCGCGGAGCGCGCCCTCCGACCAGCGCAGGGTGGGCCGGACACGACCGACCCGACAGACGGCCCAGAAGGCGGTGAGCGGGCCGAGCGCCATCACCGCGGCGACCCAGGCGGGCGGGGCGCCGTTGTCAGGCAGCGCGGCGAGCATCGGGAACATCGGCAGCGGTCCGAGGGTGACCGCGGTCGGGGTCACCGTGGTGCCGACGCCGACGGTGAACCCCGGCCCGAGGGCGTACGCGCTGGAGAAGAGCACAGCGTTGGGCAGCACCAGGACGGCGAGCAGCGAGTAGAGGATGATCCCGCCGACGTCGAGGTGGAGCTGGGAGACCACGTTGACCGACGTGGTGAAGTCGGTGAAGAGGGCCGCGAAGAACACCAGCGTGCTGACCGCGAACCACCAGAGCAGGATCGACCTGACCATCACGAGTACGTCCACGGCGGCGCGTGGCAGCAGCGTGATCCAGAGCGCCGCACGGCCGGAGCCGACCGCGATCGCGGGCAGGGCGACGACCACGCAGAGCCCGACCGACCAGGCGAAGACACCGGCGATGCTCGGCGCGGTGGCCGGGGTGCCGGCGATGATCGCGGTGGCCAGCGCGGTGCCGGCGTAGCCGAGCGTGAAGAGACCGGCGACGACCGGGACGGTCAGGTCACGCTCGCCGTCGGCGAGGGCGTTGGCGTCGGGGCCGTGCAGCGAGACCGAGTCACCGACCCGCACCGCGACCTGCCACATCGCCCCGGCGAGGACGAGGGTCAGCCCGAGCGGGACGACGGTGATCGCGACCCCGGAGACGAAGACACCCGAACCGTGCCCGAGCAGCCACCCGAGCGCGGCGACACGCAGTGCGTCCGAGGGCTCGCCGTGGGCTCCCATGTCGCTGATGAACCAGCCGAGGATGCCGATCGCCAGGCACACGACCAGCGTGGCGGCGGCCGTGCCGATGCCGCCGAGCAGAGCGACCGCGACCAGCGGGCGGCGGTGGCGGAGATCATGGAGATCATCCGCCGAGAGCCCGCGGTCGGGGGTGCGAGGAGGCAGCAGCGAGGACATCGCGTCTCATCCTCGCAACCCGCGTCGCCTCGATCTCGGCGACGCGCCGCCAGGGACCTTCACCGGGTTGGTCACAGCGGTTGATACCCGCCTGTGCATCTGCGGCTATTGCCGTTCATTCGACCGAATCACCTACAGTTGACCGCTGACATGGGCATGAGCACGGCAGACCACGAGACCTTCGAGGCGTTCTATCAGGACGTCCGTGGACGCCTCCTGCTCCAAACCTGGTCGCTGACCGGGGACCTGGAGGCCGCCAAGGCTGCCGTGCGCGGAGCGCTGGTCATCACCTGGCACCACTGGCGCAAGGTGAAGCCGATGGACGACTTCGAGCGCGAGGACTGGGTGCGCCCGATCGCCTGGTCCAAGGCGATCCGCAACCACTCGGTGCCCCTGCTCCACCGCGACCAGACGATCGCACCGGAGGCCCGCCAGGCCCTCTCCGCGCTGCGCGGCCTGCCGCTCCACGACCGCAAGGTCTTCCTGCTCGGCCACCTCACCAGCGTCGACCTGGCTCAGCTGGCCCGCGAGGTCGGCACCCCGATCAGCCGCACCGAGACCGACCTGCAGGCCGCCAACGCTGCCATCTGCGCCGAGCTCGGGATCGCTCCGGAGCAGCTGCAGTCGATCTTCGACCCGCTCGTCGACGTGCTCACCGAGCAGCCCTGGCCGAAGACCTCGACGATCACCACCGCCGGCGCCGTGCGCCGCCGCGTGCACACCACCATCGGCGCGGCCGCGGCCATCGCCGCCCTGGTCGGCACCGGCTTCTTCGTCACCCAGGGCGCCGAGACCGCGCCGCGGCTCAACACCCTCTCGATGCAGTCGGCGGCCGAGGAGTTCGAGGTCGAGCCCAGCCAGATCCCCGGCAAGAAGCTGACCGCCAAGGACCTGATGACCGAGGAGGAGGTCGCGAAGATCTACGGCGGCACCTGGGCCGTCGACATCTCCTCCGACAACCTCGAGGGCACCGGCCTCACCATCCCCTGCCAGGCCGACACCTCGGCCGACAAGCGGCCGGCGGCGAGCCTGGCGCGCACCTTCACCGCCAAGGCGAAGGCGACCAGCGCCGGCACCACGATCGAGTCATCGGTCGACGCGACGGCGGCGGCGGCGGCGTACAAGAAGATGCAGGGGTGGTACGCAGCGTGCGCCGAGCCCCGCTACCAGCTGCTCCTCACCGAGTCGGTCGACGGCATCGGCGACCAGGCGACCCTCTTCACCTACCGCGACTGGGAGAACAACCGGGCCGTCACCTACGGCGTCGCGCGCACCGGCAGGCACACCGCCGCGGTCACCGTGAAGACCGAGGGCAAGTCCAGCACGACCGCGGCCAGGACCTCGACCATGCTCGGGACGGCCGTCCACAACCTCTGCTCGATGCCGGGTGCGGGCGCGTGCGTGGAGACCAAGCGGCCACGGACGACGGTGGTCCCGATCGCCACCGGCAAGGCACCCGGGCTGATCAACGAGACCGATCTGCCGCCGGTCAGCGGGGTCGGTGACCCGTGGGAGGGCACCGAGGCGAAGGCTGCCAAGACGAACCCTGCCCAGACCCGCTGCGACAACACCGAGTTCACCGTCAAGGGCATGAGCGGCGCCCAGACGCGCTCCTTCGTGATCCCCGAGACGAAGAAGAAGCTCGCGCCGACCTTCGGGCTCACCGAGACGGTCGGCAAGTTCGGCTCCGCCAAGGAGGCGCAGGCCTTCAACGTCGCCATCAAGGGCCGGCTCGACAAGTGCAGCGACAAGCAGCTCGGTAGCCATGTCACCCAGCTCGCGACCGAGTCCATCAAGGACGGCGCGATCACGGTGTGGGACATCCGGGTGGAGCTCGAGAACTCTTCGATCTACTACCGGATGGCCGCGATCCGGCGCGGCGCCAGCGTCGCCCAGATGAGCTTCGTGCCCGACGGCGACGCCGACATCAGCAACTCCGACTTCGTCGCGCTCACCAAACGCGCCGCGTACCGCCTCGACTATCTCTGAGACTCGCTGACTCTTTGTCCTCCGGATGCAACCGGACCCGCCGCTCAGGCATCTGAACCTCTGAGACTGGCGCAGGGCCAGATCAGGGTCCGGCCGGTCCGGGGAGGCAAACGATGGACGAGGACGAGTTCGACGTGTTCTACAACGCGTCCTACCGCCGCGTGTGCGCCCAGGTGTACGCCATGATCGGCGACTCCGACGAGGCTGCCGAATGCGTCCAGGAGGCCTTCGCCCGGGCCTGGGCGCACCGGCGGAAGATGTCCTCGGTCGACTACCCCGAAGCCTGGGTCCGCACCACCGCCTACCGCCTCGCGGTGGGCCGCTGGCGCAGGAAGAAGTACGCCGGCCGCGCCACCGACAGAGCCGTCGGCGTCCGCACGGAGATGCCCGCCGTCGACGAGACCCATGTCGCTCTCGTCGACGCCCTCAAGAAGCTCCCCGAGGCCCAGCGCCAAGCCATCGTCCTGCACCACATCGCCGACCTGCCCGTCCACCAAGTGGCCGCGGAGGTCGGCGTACCGACCGGAACCATCAAGGCCCGCCTCTCCCGCGGGCGCACTGCGCTGGCAGCGCTGCTGGCCGACGAAGCGCCCGGCACCGCACTGGAAGGAGGCGTGCGATGAGTGACCCGATCTCCCGCCTGGACCAGTTCCGCGCGACTACCCCTGGAGCACCGATGAAGTCCGCAGCCGAGGTACGCCGACGGGGTGACCAGATCCGCCGCCGCCAGCGCACCCTCGTCGCCGCCGGAGCCGCGGCCCTGGCCGCGGTCGTCGCCGGACCGATCATCTTCCTCTCCGCCGGATTCGGCGACAAGGCCATCGATCCTGCGCCGGCGCCCAGCGAGACTCCGAGCACGGTCGCCCCCAGTCCGTCGGCCTCGGCCTCCGCGCCGGCCTCGGACCTCACCCGCGCCGCCCTTCCGATCGCGGCAGACCTGGTCGCCGACGATCCGTTCCCGACGTGGGTCGAGGAGCGGACCTATGACGGCGAGGGACAGGGCGACCACAACGAGTGCCTCACCGCGTCTCTTGCCGACGCAGGTGCGGTGGCGACCGTGCGCCGTGACTTCGTCCCCCAGCCCGGAGACGAGCTGTCGGCCTCCGCCGGGACGCTGAAGGCCGTCGTCGCCGAGTTCGACTCGCCCGAGGCGGCCGAGAAGGCGCGCGGCGAGCTCGCCGAGGCAGCAGCCGCGTGCCGCGGCGTGGACGCCCCCGAGACCGCCGGCTCGCTCCCTGTCGAGGGCGGCGTCATCTCGGGTGGCGACATCGAGGTGGTGGCGTACCAGCCTGACGACCCTGACATGAACGCGGTCTGGGAGGTCGCGACGGCCGTCGTCTCCGCCGAGGACCGGGTCCTGGTGATGACGCGGAAGCGTGGCGTACAGAGCTACGTCTCGCCGACCGACCTGCAGACCTCGGCGGTCAACGCCGCCCACCGGATGGTCGGCGCGAAGAGGCCGGTCGAGGCGACCTCGGAGCCGCCGGCCTCGGCACCGGCCACCAGCGACGCCCCCGAGCCGACCCTCTCGGCACGCAACCTGCTCACCGGGGAGGAGGCGATCTATCCGAACGGCGGAGCGCTGGACTGGGTGGAGAGCTCCGAGTCGACGACCACCGGCGAGACCGTGCCCGCGGCCAACGCCTGCTGGCAGGGCTCCATGAAGGCTCGCGGAGCGATCGCCACCATGCAGCGGGACTTCCTCCTGGTGACCTCCGAAGGCGGTGACTCCGACGCCGACGCCTACCTCAACGAGACGATCGCCGAGTTCCCCTCGGCCGAGGAGGCCCAGGCGGCGTACGAGGACGTGCTCACCTGGTTCGACGGCTGCAGCCCGGAAGGATCGGACAGCTTCAAGCCCAACCCGTTCGGCGGCGTGCCGATGTCGGCGCCGGCCGAGGGCGTGACCGGGCTCGCCATCTACGGCCCGATCACGGCCGCCCCGGGGACGCAGTACGACCCCGCGGGCCGCGAGGATGACGGGTGGTTCCTGGAGATGGGCGTCGTCCTCAGCGGCACCCGGATCGCCGTCCTCAGCCAGCTGATCAGCGGGCAGGACTACAACTGGCTCGCAGAGGATGGCGGTACGCCGGTGCAGCAGATGCTCCCCGCGGCGGCAGATCGGGTCTCGTCCAGATGACCGGATATGCAACCCACGTGGACGCTCGCACGTATCAATCCGCGACACTGACGCTCCTGCAAGGGTCGGGGAAAGCCAGCCGGGGAGGCAAGACGATGGACGAGGACGAGTTCGACGCGCTGTACAACGCGTCCTACCGCCGCTTGTGTGCTCAGCTGTACGCCATGATCGGCGACTTCGACGAGGCCGCGGAGTGCGTGCAGGAGGCCTTCGCCCGCGCCTGGGCGCACCGGCGCAAGATGTCCTCGGTCGACTACCCCGAAGCCTGGGTCCGCACCACCGCCTACCGCCTCGCGGTGGGCCGCTGGCGCCGGAAGAAGTACGCCTCGCGGGCCGCGGACCGAGCTGTCGGCGCTCGCACGGAGATGCCCGCGGTCGACGAGTCCCACGTGGCTCTCGTCGCAGCGCTGAAGAAGCTCCCCGAGGCTCAGCGTCAGGCGATCGTCCTGCACCACATCGCCGATCTGCCCGTCCATCAGGTGGCCGCCGAGGTCGGCGCCCCGACCGGCACGATCAAGGCCCGCCTGGCTCGAGGACGAGCAGCGCTCGCCGAACTGCTCGCCGAGGACCCCGGCGCCGTCTGGAAGGAGGCCTGAGATGAGTGACCCGATCTCGCGTCTGGACCAGTTCCGCGCCGACGCCCCCGGAGCGCCGATGAGCTCCGCGGCCGAGGCACGGAGCCGAGGTGACCAGATCCGGCGCCGCCGTCGTGCCGTCGTGACCGCCGGCGTCGCGGCCATGGCCGCCGTCGTCGCCGGGCCGGTCATCTTTCTCTCCACCGGGCTCGGCGACACGGGCATCGACCCCGCACCGGCCACGAGCGACAGCGTCACCGCGTCCGGCCCTTCGGCCTCTGCATCGGCGTCCGACCTCAGCCGGACCAACCTGCCGACCGAGGACGACCTCGTCGCCGACGATCCCTATCCGGCGTGGGTCCAGGAGCAGACCTACGACGGCGACGGCACCGACACCTACAACGACTGCCTCACCGAGTCGCTGGGCGATGCGGGCGCGCAGGCGACGTTCCGCCGCGACTTCGTCGCGAAGCCCGGGGAGGAGTACGCCGACGCCGCCGGCACGCTGAACGCCGTTGTCGCCGAGTTCAGCTCGGCCGAGGAGGCCGAGAAGGTGAGTGTCGACCTCTCCGACGCCGCGATCTCGTGCCCCGGCGTGGACGGAGCAGAGCTGGCCGGCACGCTCCCGGTCGAGGGCGGCGTCGTCTCGAGCGGCAGCATCGACGTGGTGACGTACCAGCCCGACGACCCCGAGATGAACGCGGTCTGGGAGACGGCGACGGCCGTCGTGGCCGCCGAGGACCGGGTCCTGGTGATGACCCGGAAGCGTGGCGTCCAGGACTATGTCTCACCCACCACCTTGCAGACCTCCGCCGTCAACGCCGCCTACCGGATGGTCGGCGCCACGCCTCCAGGCGAGCCGTCCGCCGACCCGACCGAGACAGGGTCGCCCGCGGCGGACGGTCTCAGCGCCGCCAACCTGATCGACGGCAGCACCCTCCCCCCGCTCGACCGCTTCGAGAGCGCGCTCGGCTGGAACCAGTACACGCCCACACCCGACGTGCCGACCTTGGCCTGTCAGAAGGAATGGCTCTCCTCGCTCGGCGCCTCTGCGAAGGTCGCCTCCGACTACCGCTGGGACACCGACCGCGCCATGGTCGGCCAGGTGCACGTCGCGGTGCTGGACTTCCCCGATGAGAACGCCGCCGGCGCTGCGTACAACGAGATCATGGAGTGGATGGAGGTCTGCCCGGCCAACGAGCTCGGCGTCGACCCGACCGTCACCTCGCTGCCCACGGATGTCAGCGACGACCTCGACGCCGGGCCGAAGCGCGCGGCCCGCTCACAGGCGACCTACCCGGGCCTGGACGGCGGCGACAGCATGTGGTTCGAGACCGAGCTGGTCGCGGAGTACGAGACCCGGCTCGTCCTGGTCGGCTACGCCGAGCTCGCCGGCCCGTGCCCGCCGAGCACGGGCGACAAGGACGACCCGTGCTACCAGCCCGACCAGCCGGACTCGTGGCCCGACCGGATCCTCGCGATCGAGAAGGCGGCGGTCACCGCCGGGATCAGCGACCTGCGCTGACAGCAGGCCGGAGGGAGACTCCTGTCACAACGCGCCGAGACCGGGAAGACACCTGACGATCGGGACGTTCGGGCAGATCAGAGCCCCGAACCTTACCGATCCTGGAGAAGCCTTCTCGTGTCCACCGCACCCACCACCCGACGACGGCTGAAGCTTCCGTCCTTCTCGGTCCAGATCATTCTCGGCCTCGTCCTCGGCGTCGCCCTCGGTGCCATCGCGCGAGCGATCGGCCCCGGGGCAGGCGAGGAGGCCAACTGGCTGACGACGACCCTCGCCACGATCGGTGGCTCGTTCGTCTCGTTGCTCAAGGCCGTCGTCGTACCGCTGATCTTCACCGCCATCATCGCCTCGATCGCCAACCTGCGTACGGTCAGCAACGCGGCCCGGCTCGCTGGCCAGACGCTGCTGTGGTTCGCCATCACCGCGGCGATCTCGGTCGCCATCGGCATCGGCCTCGGGCTGCTCTTCCGGCCCGGCAGCAACACCGCGGTCAGCACCGCCGATGCGGCCGAGGCCGGCGCGTCCGCCTCGTGGCTCGACTTCCTCCAGGGCCTGATCCCCGGCAACTTCCTCGGCCTCGAGGCGTCGACCAGCGTCGAGCAGGTCGGCGGGAGCCCGCTCGCGGAGACCGCACTGAGCTTCAACGTCCTCCAGGTGCTCGTGGTCGCCCTCGCGATCGGCATCGCGGCGCTCAAGACCGGCGAGAAGGCCGAGCCGTTCCTCGCCTTCAACCGCTCCTTCCTCGCCATCGTGCAGAAGGTGCTGTGGTGGATCATCCGGCTGGCGCCGATCGGCACCCTCGGCCTGATCGGCAACGCGGTCGCGTCCTACGGCTGGGACTCGCTGAGCTCCCTGGCCTGGTTCGCGGTGGCCGTCTACGTCGGCCTGGCACTGGTCCTGTTCGTCGTCTACCCGGTGCTGCTGCGAGTCAACGGCCTCAACCCGCTGGCGTACTTCCGCGGTGCCTGGCCGGCGATCCAGCTCGCCTTCGTCTCGCGCTCCTCGGTGGGCACCATGCCGGTGACCGAGCAGGTGACGGTCAAGAACCTCGGCGTCCCCCAGGAGTACGCCTCGTTCGCCGTCCCGCTGGGCTCGACCACCAAGATGGACGGCTGCGCGTCGATCTACCCGGCGATCTCGGCGATCTTCGTCGCCCAGATCTTCGGGATCGACCTGGGCATCACCGACTACCTGCTGATCGCCTTCGTCTCGGTCGTCGGCTCGGCCGCCACCGCCGGCCTCACCGGCGCCGTCGTGATGCTGACCCTCACGCTCTCGACCCTCGGCCTGCCGCTGGCCGGCGTCGGCCTGCTGCTCGCGATCGACCCGATCCTCGACATGGGACGCACCGCGGTCAACGTCGCCGGACAGGCGCTCGTGCCGACCATCGTGGCCAAGCGCGAGGGCATCCTCGACGTCGACCGCTACCGCTCCGCCTCCGCGGCCGGGCTGCTGGCCGACGACGAGCCCGTCAAGGAGACGGTCGCGGCCTGACGTCTCCTGGACGTACGCGATCGAGCGCCCCGGCAGCCACCTGGCTGCCGGGGCGCCGCCGTCTCACCCGGGGTACGGCGCGTCGCCGCGCGCAGCCCGCAACGCCTCGGCCCACCAGGTGAGCTGCGCGAGCATGCCCTTGGCGTAGACGGCCGACTCCGGGTCGTTGGGTCGACCGTTCTCGTCGAGGTGCTCCCAGTAGCGCGAGAAGGCGAGGCGGGCCTGGAGCGGGTGGGCGTGCAACTCGGTGAGCACGTTCTCCAGGTGCAGGGCGGCATGGCGGCCCCCGCTGTCGCCGCCGTAGGAGACCAGCGCGACCGGCTTGGCCTGCCACTGGGTGAAGTGCCAGTCCAGCGCCGACTTCAACGAGGCCGGGTAGCTGTGGTTGTACTCCGGAGTGACGATGATGAAGCCCTCGGCCGCGGCGAGGGCGTCGGTCAGGTCCGCCTGGCCCTCGGGTCGCGGGTAGTCGTCACCGGCCGCCTTCGGCGACTCGGCCGGCAGGGACAACGGGATCTCATGGTCGGCCAGATCGATCAGCTCGACCTGGAGACCGCCGTACGCCTCGGCCTGTTCGGCCATCCAGGAGCCGAAGATCGGGCCACCGCGACCTTCCCGGACGCTGGCGAGGATGACTGCGATACGTAGTGGTTGGGTCATGCCATCCAGATTCACGCTGATCAACGAGCGGCGGGAGACCGAGCCGAGGCTGGCCCCAGCAGGGCCACGATGACCGCCCGGCCGGACCGTAGGGTTGGTGACATGCCAGCCAACGCGGGAGCCCTCGGCTCGTTCATCCGGGACCGCCGCGACCGGACCACGCCCGAGAGCGTCGGTCTCCCGGAGGGCGTACGCCGCCGGGCCCCGGGTCTGCGGCGCTCCGAGCTGGCCACGCTGGCCGGGATCAGCGTGGAATACCTGGTCCGGATCGAGCAGGGCCGCGATCGCCACCCCTCACCGCAGGTCCTGCGGGCCATCGGTGACGCGCTCGGCTTCGACGCTGCCGCTCACGAGCACCTGCGCACCCTCGCGATGGCCTCCGGCGGCCAGTGCCTGGGCCCGTTCTCCTCCGGTCGTGACGTACGCCCGGGCGCACGCGCCCTGGTGGAGCAGTTCGAGCCGGGCGTCGCCGTGCTCACCAACCGGCTCGGCGACCTGCTCGCCCACACCTCCACGTTCGACCTGCTCGCCCGGCCCCTCGGCATGCTCGACCACGCGGAGCCCAATCTGACCGCGTACGCCTTCCTCCACCCGCGCGCCCACGAGGCGTTCCCCGCCTGGGCGCGGGTCGCCGACGACCTGGTCGCCAACCTCTACCGCGGTCCCAACCCGGTCGCCTCGCGAACGATGATCGAGGCGATGTCGGAGCAGGCGGGGCAGGAGTTCACCGACCGGCTGAACCGCCACGACCAGCCGCACGGCGGCGTGTGGCGCTGGCGCCATCCCGACGCCGGCGAGCTGCGCTTCGAGGTCGAGGAGCTGGAGCTCCCTGCCGCCGACAACCAGCAGATCCTGGTGCTGATGCCGGCCGATACGGCGACCGCCGAGTCGCTCGACGCGATGCGGCGCCACCGCGCCGGTGCCCTGCGCGCGGTCTGAGGTCAGCTCGGCGGGATGTAGAGCTTGAAGCCCGCAGGCAGCTTGTCGGGTGCCCTGTGGCCGTTGTAGATCCGCAGCTCTTCCTCGGTGATGCGGAACTTCTTGGCGACGCTCGCGTAGGTGTCGCCGGCGACGGTCGTGTAGACCGTCTCCCCGGTGCCGGGCTCGGGTTTCGGCTTGGGCTTCGGCTTGGCGGGCTTGGCCGGGATCTCGATCGTCGTGCCGGCGAGCAGCTTGGTCGGGTCCGCGTAGCCGTTGTGCTTCATCAGCGCGTCCGCGGTGACGCCGAACTTCTTGCCGATGCTGACGAAGGTGTCACCGGCGACGACCTTGTACTTCTTCAGCTTCGGCTTCGCCTCGGGGATCTTGATCTTGCTCCCCGCCAGCAGCTTGGTGGGATCCTCGTAGCCGTTGTAGGCCATCAGCTCGCCCGCCTCGACGCCGAACTTCTTAGCGATGCCGGAGAAGGTGTCACCGGGCACCACCAGGTAGGTCTTCTCGGCCGGCTTCGCGGGCGGGCTCACCACGAGCTCGGCGCCCGCCCGGATCTTGGCGGGGTCGGCGATCTTGTTCCAGGTCGCCAGGTCGGTGACCGTGACGCCGTACTTCCCGGCGATCCCGGAGAGCGTCTCACCCGGCTGGACGGTGTGGGTCTTCCGCTCCGCCTGTGCCTGATCCACGCTCTGGTGCGAGCTTTGGGTCGGTGCCGCCACTGCCGCGGCCGACCCGGTGATCGACGTTCCGACCGAGGCTGAAACAGCCATAACGACCGCACCCGAGATCAAACGCGTCATTCTCTTGGCCATAGCCGTCACAGTAATCCGTTCGGACGCTCGCGCGCGCCCATTCGAACCGATCCCCGAAAACACGACCGCCCCGCGACCATGACGGTCGCGGGGCGGTCAGGATCTGACGTACGTCAGAGGGACTGCGTGGGTTTCGAGACGGACGAGCGAGCCCCGAGCAAGCTCGGGTCTGCGCTCATCCTCCTCAGCCCTCTCGTCTCACCTGGCCTTCGCAGGCTCAGGCCAGGGACGAGAGGATCTCGCGAGCGAGAGCAGCGGTCTCGGACGGCGTCTTGCCGACCTTGACCCCGGCGGCCTCGAGGGCCTCCTTCTTCGCCTGCGCGGTGCCGGCGGAGCCGGACACGATCGCGCCGGCGTGACCCATGGTCTTACCCTCCGGCGCGGTGAAGCCGGCGACGTAGCCGACGACAGGCTTGGAGATGTTCTCCTTGATGTAGGCCGCGGCCCGCTCCTCGGCGTCGCCACCGATCTCACCGATCATGACGATGAGCTTGGTCTCGTCGTCCTTCTCGAACGCCTCGAGGGCGTCGATGTGGGTGGTGCCGATGATCGGGTCACCGCCGATGCCGATGGCGGTGGAGAAGCCGAAGTCCTTCAGCTCGTACATCATCTGGTAGGTCAGCGTGCCCGACTTGGAGACGAGACCGACCGGGCCCTTGCCGGTGATGGTGTGCGGGGTGATGCCGGCCAGCGACTCGCCCGGCGTGATGATGCCGGGGCAGTTCGGGCCGATCATCCGGGTGGCCTTGCCCTGCAGGTAGGACCACACCTCCGCGGTGTCCTGGACCGGGACGCCCTCGGTGATGACCACGATCAGCGGCATCTCGGCGTCGATGGCCTCGATCGCGGCGTCCTTGGTGAACGCCGGCGGGACGAAGAGCACCGACACGTTGGCGCCGGTCTCCTTCATCGCCTCCGCGACCGTGCCGAACACCGGGAGCTCCACGTCGGCGCCCTGGGCGTCCTTGTGGGTCACCGTGGTGCCGGCCTTACGGGCGTTGACGCCACCGACGATCTGGGCGCCCGAGTCGAGCATCAGGGCGGTGTGCTTCGCACCCATGCCGCCGGTGATGCCCTGGACGATGACCTTGCTGTCCTTGTTGAGGTAGATGCTCATGTTTCTCTCTCCCGACCTCAGGCGTTGGCCAGCTCGGCGGCCTTGTCGGCGCCGCCGTCCATGGTGTCGACGATGGTGACCAGCGGGTGGTTGGCCTCGCTGAGGATCTGGCGGCCCAGGTCCACGTTGTTGCCGTCCAGACGCACGACGAGCGGCTTGGTGGCCTCGTTGCCGAGGATGTCCAGCGCGCCGACGATGCCCTTGGCGACCTCGTCACACGCGGTGATGCCACCGAAGACGTTCACGAACACGGACTTGACCTGCTCGTCGTTCAGGATGACGTCGAGACCGTCGGCCATGACCTGCGCGTTGGCGCCGCCACCGATGTCGAGGAAGTTGGCGGGCTTGACGCCGCCGTGGGCCTCACCGGCGTACGCGACGACGTCGAGGGTCGACATGACCAGACCCGCGCCGTTGCCGATGATGCCGACCTGGCCGTCGAGCTTGACGTAGTTGAGGCCCTTGTCCTTGGCCTTCGCCTCGAGCGGGTCCTCCTCGTCACGGATGACGAACTGCTCGTGGTCCTCGTGGCGGATCTCGGAGGCGTTGTCGTCCAGCGACACCTTGCCGTCCAGGGCCTCCAGCTTGTCGCCCTCCAGGCGAGCCAGCGGGTTGACCTCGACGAGCGTCGCGTCCTCCTCGGTGAACACCGTGTAGAGGCTCTGGATCATCGCGACGGCCTGCTCGAAGACGGGCTCCGGGAAGCCGCACTCGGTCGCGATCTCGCGCGCCTTGGCCTCGTCGACGCCCTTGCCGGGGTCGATGCCGATCTGCTTCACGGCATCGGGGTTGGTCTTGGCGACCTCCTCGATCTCCACACCACCCTCGACGGACGCGATGCAGAGGTACTGCCGGTTCGACCGGTCCAGCAGGAAGGAGAAGTAGTACTCCTCCACCGGCGGGGTCGCCGGCGTGATCAGCACCCGGTTGACCCTCAGGCCCTTGATCTCCATGCCGAGGATGTTCGAGGCGTGCTCGAACGCCTCGTCCGCGGTCTTGGCCAGCTTGACGCCGCCGGCCTTGCCTCGGCCACCGGCCTTGACCTGCGCCTTGACGACGCAGAAGCCGATCTCCTCGGCGGCCTTCCTGGCTTCCTCAGCCGTCTCGACGACGACACCTTCGGTCACGGCGACGCCGTGCTTGGCGAAGAGCTTCTTCGCCTGGTACTCCATGAGATCCACTGATCCACCTGGTCTGTGTGTTGCGGTACGGGGCGGCGTACCGCATGGATCAGCGGTCGACGCCCTCGTCTTCAGATGTGTCCGTCAAGCACCTTAGACCCCGCCGAGCCGGAGTTACGAGCCCAGGGCACACGACGTGACGTACGCCACTGGCGGGCCGTGGGGCCGGACACACCGGACACATACCAACAAATCGGCAACCTTGGGTAACAGTGCGCAGCCCTACGCAGCGACCCCCGTTTGACCCCGTACGACGCTGCCCACGGTCCGAGGACCGGCGGGTTTCTACGGCGTATCGATGCCCAAATGGGCCGATGACACGCGTTTCGGGTGACATAAATGTTTCGCAATCGAGTTCCGAATCTGGCGGAAATACGCAGATCAGCGACTGATTCGGCCGGCGCCGAAGGTGAAATCAGCGAAACGGGCGTGCCACATTTCTTGACCGCGCCCTCCGGTCCGTTACAGTCATGGCTCGCCGTCTGACCCCGAACAGCGGAGATATGAACTGATGGGCAACCACCGAGCCGACGTCACAAGTGACAGTCCGCGTTCGGTCACCCCTTCCCCCGGAGCAACCACGAGCAGCAGCAGCTACGTCGGGAAGCGGCGCGCAGCGCCGGCGACCGACAGCCCTGCCTCCAGGCCTGCCCCGCGAGCGACCGGATCGACCTCCTACGTCGGGAAGCGGCGCGCCGCGCCGTCCCCCGCCGTCGGGACCGCGAAGCCATCCCCCGCCCCTGAGACTCCCGAAGAGCCGGTCGCCAAGGCCCGGCCCAACCGCGTGGTTCTCGAGCAGACCGGCAAACTGCCGGTCGTCGGGTCCCCGCGCGACGACGAGGCCAACGACGACCGCATCTCGACGAGTGAGCTGCGTGCTCTCGTCGAGGGCGACGGCCCGTCCTTCCCGGCCTCGTTCCCGACTCCGCCGCCTCCCGCGGCGACCCCGATCGTGCCCGTGCAGCGCCGGGCGGACCAGATCGACCCGGTCCTGGCCGACCTGCTCCACTCGATGGGCATCGACCCGGACAAGGTGACCCCCGAGGTGCTCGAAGACCTCGGCGTCGGAGGAATGACGACCTCCGAGCTCACCATGTTCCTGACCCAGCCGACCAAGCCCGCGCCTGCCAAGGCGAGGTCGAGCAGGGCGGTCTCGACCAAGACGCCTCCGCGCGGCGTTCCGGCTGTTCCTGCTGTTCCTTCGGCTCCCGCGCTTCCCGAGCCGGTGGCGCCCGTCGCTCCTGAGCCGACGTTCCAGGCGCCCGAGCCGACGCACACGCCGAAGCCGCTGCGGATGGCCAACACTTTCGCGCCGCTGACCGGCAAGATCCGCGCCGTGCGCGAGGCCCGCCAGATCCCGGCTCCGCCTGCGGCTCCGGCCTACGAGCCGGAGATCCAGGAGCCCCGCGGGTTCCAGGAGGCGTTCGACGCGCCGCCGACGTCGTTCAAGATCGACACGACCTCGTTCCCGGCCCCGCCGGTGTCGCTGCCGCAGCAGATCGACTTCGACTCGATGGCGATCGACCTTCCGGCCGAGACCTACACCGTCGACGCGCCCTACTACGAGGAGCCGCAGGCTCACGAGGCGTACTACACCGACGACTACGCCGACGGCTACGACCGCGAGCCGCAGCAGGCCGAGACCTACTTCCGCGCCGACACCGGCAGCATCGACCTGCCGAGCATCAGCGAGATCGCGACCTACCGCCCCGAACTGCACGACCTCCCGGCGGTCGAGACCACCGGGACGATGGTCGGCATCGGTGGCCCCACCCGTCCCCGCACCCGGCGCGCCGCCGCCGCGGCGGCCGGTGGCCGCCCGACGGTCCCGCTGACCGCCGGCGCCGCCGCTCTCGCCGCGGCCATCGGTGGCATCGCGCTGACCGGTGGTCCGACGATGGTCGCCGCCGATGACGTACGCCTCGTCGGAGCCACGGCGCTCGGTGGCGACAGCGACATGGTCGTCGTCGGTGACCGCTCCGCGACCGTCACCCGCAACGACGAGCGCTCCGAGGCCGACACCGCGGCGAGCACCCGCGAGAAGGCGCTCCAGGGCGTCGACGTCCAGGCCGACAAGCAGGACAAGTTCCTCAAGTCGAACATGTGGGAGCTGCCGATCCCGGCGGGCGTCTACCGCATCACCGGCACCTTCGGCTCCTCGGGCTCCAACTGGTCCAGCACCCACACGGGTCTCGACTTCGCGGCCCCCTACGGCACGCCGATTCACGCGATCGCCCGCGGCACGGTCACCGAGACCGCGTGGGGCGGAGCGTACGGAAACCGGACGATCATCACCCTCGAGGACGGCACCGAGATCTGGTACTGCCACCAGAGCGACTACGGCGTCTCCGTCGGCCAGACGGTCTCCCCCGGTGAGGTCATCGGCTACGTCGGCTCGACCGGTAACTCCACCGGCAACCACCTCCACGTGGAGGTCCGCCCCGGTGGTGGTGACGCCGTCGACCCCGACGCCGCCCTCAACGAGCACGGCGTAGACCCGAGCTGAGCGGACGCGCGCAGCGCGTCCCTGTGTGTAGCCGAGTCGGCGCATCTGCACGCCTTGGAGCGAAGCGAAGCGAGCGAGGCGTGCGGATGCGCCGACTCGGCCCGTAATCATCTACGTCCCCCCGAGCCAGCCCGTCACAACGAGCCGACTCGGCGCGACTAGAGCTTCTCGACCGGCGCGTAGCGCAACAGCAGCCGCTTGACCCCGGTGTCGCCGAAGTCGATGCTCGCGACCTGCTTGTCGCCGGAGCCCTCGATGGTGACGACGGTGCCGAGGCCGAAGGAGTCGTGGGTGACCCGGTCGCCCGGGTCGAGCGAGGGCACCTCACGGGCGGGCTTCGACTTGGCGGCGACGTCGGCGCGGAGCGCGGCCGAGGAGAAGTTGCGGCGGCCGGCGGCCGTGGGCTGGCCGAGACGCTGGCCACCGCCCCAGCTGTCGTTGGCGAAGTTGGGCCGGCCCCACGAGGACATCTCCTTCTCCGTACGCCGCCAGTCGACCAGGTCGACCGGGAGCTCGTCGAGGAAACGGCTGCCGGGGTTGTGCGAGGGCGCGCCCCACGCGGACCGGACGACCGCGCGCGAGATGAAGAGCCGCTTCTCGGCGCGGGTGATGCCGACGTAGGCGAGGCGGCGCTCCTCCTCGAGCTCGGTGCCGTCACCGAGGGCCCGGGAGTGCGGGAAGACGCCGTCCTCCATACCGGTGAGGAAGACCGCGGGGAACTCCAGACCCTTGGCGGTGTGGAGGGTCATCAGGGTGACCACGCCGTCCTCGTCGTCGGGGATCTGGTCGGTGTCGGCGACGAGCGCGACCCGCTCCAGGAAGTCGGCGAGACCGGGCTCGACCGTGCCGGCGTCCACATCGGCCGGGTCGGCGCTGGGAGCCGCGACCGGGTCGTCGGAGAACTCGCGGGCCACGGCGACGAGCTCGGCGAGGTTCTCCACGCGGGTCTCGTCCTGCGGGTCGTCGGACTCCTCGAGCGAGGCGAGGTAGCCCGATCGGTCGAGCACCGTCTCCAGGATGACGTCGGCCCGCTCACCGGCGGCGACCATCTGCAGCAGCTCCTCGACCATCGCGACGAAGGCCTTGATGTTGGTCAGGCTCCGGGTGGCCAGACCGGGAGCGTCCTCGGCCTTCTGCAGCGCGTCCCAGAAGGTCAGGCCGTCGCGCTCGGCGAGCGCGTTGACGCAGGCCACCGCACGGTCGCCGATGCCCCGCTTGGGGGTGTTGAGGATCCGTCGGAGCGAGACCTGGTCGTCGGGGTTGGCCAGGGTGCGCAGGTAGGCCAGGGCGTCGCGTACCTCCTTGCGCTCGTAGAAGCGCACACCGCCGACGACCTTGTAGGGCTGGCCGGTGCGGATGAACACCTCCTCGAAGACCCGCGACTGGGCGTTGGTGCGGTAGAAGACGGCGACGTCGGCAGCCTTGAGGCCGCCGTCGACGAGCTTGTCGATCTCGTCGGAGACGAACCGGGCCTCGTCACGCTCGTCGTCGGCGACGTAGCCGACGATGCGGTCGCCGTTGCCGGCGTCGCTCCACAGCGCCTTCTCCTTGCGACCCTTGTTGTGCTTGATGACCGCGTTGGCGGCGGTGAGGATCGTCTGCGTGGAGCGGTAGTTCTGCTCCAGCAGGATCGTGGTCGCGTTGGGGAAGTCCTGCTCGAAGTCGAGGATGTTGCGGATGTTGGCGCCGCGGAAGGCGTAGATCGACTGGTCGGCGTCACCGACGACCATCAGCTCCGCGGGGTCGCTGCGCGGGGCGTCGTCTGCGTAGGAGTCGGTCAGCGCGGTGTCGTCCATCCGGTCCGCGCAGAGCTCGTGGACCAGGGCGTACTGAGCGTGGTTGGTGTCCTGGTATTCGTCGACCAGCACATGCCGGAACCGGCGCCGATAGACCTCCCGCACCTCCGGGTAGGCCCGGAAGAGCTCGACGGTCGACATGATCAGGTCGTCGAAGTCGAAGGCGTTCGCCTGCCGCAGGCGCTTCTGATACTCCTTGTAGGCCGCGACATAGGTCTGCTCGAGGTGGTTGCGCGCGTCCTTCTCGGCCGCCTCGACGTCGCGCAGCTCGTTCTTCTGGTCGCTGACCCAGTTGAGCACCTGGCCGGGCTGGTAGTGGCGCGGGTCCAGGTCGAGGTCGGTGAGCACCAGCTGCATCAGCCGCTTCTGGTCCTGGGCGTCGTAGATCGAGAAGTTGGACTTCAGTCCCACCTTGTCGATCTCCTTGCGGAGGATCCGCACGCAGGCGCTGTGGAAGGTGGAGACCCACATGATCCGGGCGCGCTTGCCGACCAGGGCCTCGACGCGCTCCTTCATCTCGGCGGCGGCCTTGTTGGTGAAGGTGATCGCCAGGATGCTGCCGGGGTGGGCACCGCGCTGGGAGATCAGCCACGCGATCCGGCGGGTCAGCACCCGGGTCTTGCCCGAGCCCGCACCGGCGACGACCAACAGGGGCGCGCCCTGGTGCTGCACGGCGGCCTTCTGCGGCTCGTTGAGCCCGTCGAGGAGCTCCTCGGTGCTCGGTCCGCGTCGTTTCGTACGCGGCTCGTCGGCCGGCTGCGCCGAGGCGAAGGCCTCGAGGCCCGGGATGGTGGCAACAGGGGTCTGGTCAGGCGTACTCATGCTGCCTCCAGCCTAGAGCGCAGCACCGACAAGACGCGGATCAGGAAGCGACGTGCACGGAGGACCAGAAGACCGCAACGCAGACGTTGACGATCGTCAGCCCGAAGATCGTCCAGTAGAGCCCGTCGGAGATCTTGGGCTTGCGCAGCTGCGACATCACCAGGCCGAGGATGACCAGGCCGATCACGAGCTTCACGCCGACCTTGGCGTGGTCGACCGGAGCGTCGCCCATCTCGAGGACGCCGACAAGCAGCAGACCAGCCAGGAACGCGGTGCCGGAGCCGTCGCGCATGAGGCCGTTGGACACCTTGTCGGGGGCCTTGATCTGCACCAGCAGGCCGCCGAAGAGCGCGGCGAAGCCGAGCAGGTGAATGACGAGCAGGATGTGCCGCACGAACTCCATGCGCACAGACTAGATCCCCGCCTCCGCACCCGCCAGACGGGACCCCCTCGAGGCACGTATTCGAACGATCACACGATTTTGATCACGTTCGCCTTGGGGAATGTTCGGTTGTCTGCCTACTCTCACGGTGACCGCCACCATCGCTCTCGGCTCCGCAAGGAGGATTCTGACGTGTCATCACCTCGCCCGACCCTGCCCACCGGCGGGTCCAGACCACTCGATCAGCTCCGCCAGACCATTCGCTTCGACGTACCGGCCTCGCTGGTCGTCTTCCTCGTCGCCGTGCCGCTCTCGCTCGGCATCGCCGTCGCCTCCGGTGCTCCTGTCGCCGCAGGCCTGATCGCCGCCGCGGCGGGTGGCATCGTCGCCGGCCTCTTCGGCGGCTCACCATTGCAGGTCAGCGGCCCGGCCGCAGGTCTCACCGTCGTCGTCGCCGAGACGGTCGCCGAGTTCGGCTGGGAGGCGACCTGCGCGATCACCCTGATGGCCGGCCTCCTCCAGATCGTGCTCGGCGCCAGCCGGCTAGGACGCTACGCACTGGCGATCTCCCCGACCGTCGTCAGCGCGATGCTCGCCGCGATCGGCATCTCGATCGTCCTCGGCCAGGTCAACGTCGCGCTCGGCGGCCGGTCGCAGGCGAGCGCGATCGAGAACATCAAGCACATCGTCGGCAACGCCCAGAACCCCAACATCCAGGCCGTCCTGGCCGGGCTCGGCGTGATCGGCATCCTGATCGTCTGGCCGCGGCTGCCGCAGCGGGTCCGCGCCGTGCCCGGGCAGCTCGTGGCCATCGTCGCGATCACCCTGCTCGCGGCTGCCTGGCTCCCGGGTGCCGAGCGCGTCCACCTCGGCCCTGACCTGCTCGACGAGATCGGCTCGATCGCGCTCCCGGAGGGCACGCCTCTCGCCGTGGCCGGCGCGGTGCTCACCATGGCTCTGATCGCGAGCGTCGAGAGCCTGCTCTCGGCGGTCGCCGTCGACAAGCTCCACGGTGGCCCGCGCAGCAACCTGAACCGCGAGCTGATCGGCCAGGGGCTCGCCAACACCGTCTCGGGAGGTCTCGGCGGTCTCCCCGTCACCGGCGTCATCGTGCGCAGCTCGACCAACGTCGCCGCCGGAGCCCGCACCCGTGCCTCTGCGATCCTGCACGGCGTCTGGGTGCTCCTCTTCGCCCTGGTCCTGGTCGGCCTGGTCGAGCAGATCCCGCTCGCGGCCCTGGCCGGGCTGCTGATCATGATGGGCACCGGCCTGGTCCGGCCCGCCGATATCTCCCAGGCGCGGGCCCGCGGTGAGCTGTGGATCTACGCCCTCACCATCACCGGGGTGCTCGCGCTCAACCTGATCGAGGGCGTCCTGATCGGCCTGGTCGCCGCTCTGGTCCTGGTGCTGTGGCGCCTGGTCCACGTGCGGATCGACGTACGCCTGGCCGGCCAGGCCACCGACGGCCGCGAGAAGTGGTTGGTCGAGGTGCACGGCAGCCTCTCCTTCCTGGCGACGCCGAAGCTGGTCAGCCGGCTCGACGCGATCCCGGAGGGCCAGGTCGTCGAGCTCGACCTCCTGGTCGACTACCTCGACCCGGCCGGGCGCGACCAGCTCGACCACTGGCGCGCTCGCTACGAGGCCGCCGGTGGCACCGTGCTCGTGGAGCACTCCGGACCCCACGGCGTCGAGGCGCCCCGCCAGGAGCGCGCGCTCAAGGCGCCTCCGATCAGCCCCCGCGGCCTGTTGCCGTGGGGCGCCTGGCAGGACGTACGTGCCGACCGCACCGACCGGCACCACCCGCTGGCCCTCGGCGTCCGGGAGTATCACCGTCGCCACGCGACACCGCTGCGCCCGGTCTACGAAGGGCTGGCCGACGGCCAGGAGCCACACGCGGTCTTCCTGACCTGCGTCGACTCCCGGGTGGTGCCGAACCTGATCACCTCGAGCGGCCCGGGCGACCTGCTGACGGTGCGCACCATGGGCAACCTCGTGCCCGAGCCCGGCAGCGCGGACAGCTCGGTCGCGGCGCCGATGCTGTTCGGCGTGGACGACCTCGGCATCAACACCGTCGTCGTCTGCGGCCACTCACGTTGTGGCGCGATGACCTCGGCGCTGGCGAGCACCCGGGCCGGGGAGGTCCCCGCGGGACCCGTCGGTGACTGGCTGCGCCACGCGGCCCCGGCGATCCAGGAGTGGCGGGCCGGGCATCCGGTCGGCGCCGCCGCTGCCGCCGCCGGCCGGAGCGAGGTCGACCAGGTGTCGCAGGTCAACGTCGCGGTGATGATCGACCGGCTCGGGGAGATCCTGGAAGGCCGGGACGTACGTCTCGTGGGGCTGTTCCTGGACATCTCCGACGGGACGCTGCAGATCCTGCGCGGGGACGGCTTCACGCCGCTGACCGACGCTGAGACGGACGAGCTCGCCCACCTGATGGAGGCCCGCCCACCGGAGCCCGCCTAGCCCTCAGAGATCGCGCCCGTATCGCGGCGCGTAGCAGGCGGCCCTACCCGCGCGATCTCTTAGAGCAGGCGGCGGTCGTTGGCCCAGCGGGTGAGCTCGTGACGGCTCGACAGCTGCAGCTTGCGCAGCACGTTGGACATGTGGGTCTCGACCGTCTTGATCGAGATGAACAGCTCGCCGGCGACCTCCTTGTAGGAGTAGCCGCGCGCGATGAGGCGCATCACCTCGCGCTCTCGTTCGGTCAGGCGGTCGAGATCCTCGTCGATGTCGGCGATGGCGATCGTGCCGGCGAAGGCGTCGAGCACGAAGCCGGCCAGGCGCGGCGAGAAGACCGCGTCTCCCCCGGACACCCGCTGGATCGCGGCGACCAGCTCGGCGCCGGTGATGGTCTTGGTGACGTAGCCGCGGGCACCGCCGCGGATGGTGCCGATGACGTCCTCGGCCGCGTCGGAGACCGACAGGGCGAGGTAGCGCGGCGAGCCGTCGACGGCGGGCGCCTTGCGCATCACCTCGACACCGCCGCCACCGGGAAGGTGTACGTCGAGCAGCACCACGTCGGGCTTGCCCTCGGCGATCGCCTTGACCGCGGTGTCGACGTCTTCGGCCTCCCCGACGATCCGGATCACCGGCGACCGGCTCAGCTCGGCGCGTACGCCGGTGCGGAACATCGCGTGGTCGTCGACGATGACGACCTTGACCTCACTCATGCCCGTTCTCCTTCAAGCTCAGCCTTCTTCATGCCCAGCCTCCTTCGTGCGAGGCTGCTTCAGCCGCACTTCGGTTCCTTCTCCCGGAGACGATCTCACCACAGCCGACCCGCCGTGGCGCGACATCCGGTCGATGATGCTGTCTCGTACGCCGTGCCGATCGGCAGAGACCTCGTCCAGGACGAAGCCTTCACCCCGGTCGCGGACGAAGACCTCGTAGGCCTCGTCGGTCGCCTCGGCATAGACGTCGACGCGGCCGGTGCCGGCGTGCTTCGCGGCGTTGGTCACGGCCTCGCGGGTGGCCGCGACGATCGGGCGCACGGTCTCGTCGAAGGGACCGTCGCCGACGACCACCACGTCGACGGTCACGCCGTGGGCGTCCTCGACCTCGGCGGAGGCCGCCTTCAGCGCGGCCGCGAACGTCTCGTCGGCCTCGGCGGGGGTCGAGAAGAGCCATTCGCGCAGGTCGCGCTCCTGGGCGCGGGCCAGCTTCTGCACCATCGCGGGATCACCGGAGTTGCGCTGGATCAGGGCGAGGGTCTGGAGGACGGAGTCGTGCAGATGGGCGGCCATGTCCGCGCGTTCCTGGCTCCGGATCCGCTCTTCCCGCTCACTGCCCAGGTCGCTCGCGAGCTGGCGCACCCAGGGACCGGCGACCAGGAAGCCGGCACCGAGCACGATCAGGCCCGCGATGATCAGCGCCGTGGCGTTGCCCAGGTCGAGCTGGCCGCCGGCGAGGATCACCGCGAAGAGCATCAGCCCGACACCGACCCCGACCCGGACGTACGCCCGCCAGCCGCCCTTGCCGAAGACCATCCGCACCAGGTCGAGGCGGCCGGTGCCGTCGATCCAGCGCTCGCGCTGGGCCGCGTCGGCCTGGCGCCACAGCAGTGCGACGCCGGCGACACCGAGCATCGCCGGCCAGATCAGCGCGCCGGCGCCGAGCACCGCGTCGAAGAGCACGATGGCACCGAATCCGAGCGCGAGCAGCGCGATCGCCGGGCCCTTGTCGACGCCCCCGGAGCGCGAGGAGGGCCGGCGGCCGCCGCGAGTGGCGCTCTCGCCACCCGGCGTGGACTGCTCCAGGTGTGGGGCGGCGGGGATGAAGATCCACAGGGCGGCGTAGAGCAGCACGCCGAAGCCGCTGAAGACCGCGGTCACCACGAAGAATGCGCGCACCGCCAGGACCGGCAGACCGAGGTGCTCGGCCAGGCCGGCGGCCACGCCGCCGATCACCGAGGCGTCGGTGTCGCGGTAGGCGCGGCGTACCCCTGGGGGCGGTGGCGGGGCCGGCAGCTCCGTCGGCGCATGGGTTGTCGTCATGATGACAACCATCGTCACACCTACCGCGGGCACATGCCATGAGGATTCACCCTGATCCTTGCTCACCGAGAACTCAGGGCCGTCCCTGATGGTCTGCGGGGTGCGAAGGAGTCAGAGTAGGGGTGTGACGATCCCGCCCGAGGCACCCCTGCCTCCCACCCCGGAGCCGCCATCGCCGGTCTCCGAGAAGCGCACCCGCCCCAGTGGCGAGCAGCTGCGCAACCTCAGTGGCCTGCGGCGTACGACCCATGCCTCTCCGGAGGGACGGCACATCGCCGGTGTCGCGGGTGGGATCGCACGCCACTTCGACGTCGACCCGCTGCTGGTGCGGGTGATGCTGGTGGTCGCGGTGTTCTTCGGGGGCGCCGGCGGGATCGTGTACGTCGCGGCCTGGGTGCTGGTGCCCGAGGACGGTGCCGAGGACGGGATGATCCCCGTCGGGCCACCCGCCCGCAACCTCCTGCTCTGGATCGCCGGCGGGATCGCGGCGATCTCGCTGCTCGGCGACGCGTTCGGCGACACCAGCATCCCCTGGTTCTGGCTCGCGGTGCTCGGGGTGGTCGCGCTCTGGTACGCCAACCGCGGCAAGTGGGGGCGCAAGCGCGGCGGACCTCCCCCGCCCCCTGCCGCGTCGGCGGCAACCACAGGCTTGGACGTTCCCGCAGCTCAGACACGTGTTCTTCCGGCGCCGTGGCCGCCCGGATCCTACGATCCCAACACGCCCCTCGTCCGGACCGGCCGCCGGCGTCCGCCGCTGCTGTTCGGTCGCGCGATCGCGGTCGCCGCGCTGGTCGTGGGGGTCCTGGGGCTCGTCGACGTCGCCGACTGGGCGCCGGTCCCGACCAGTGCCTACCCGGCGGCGCTGCTGGCCGTCTTCGGTGGCTTCCTCGTGCTCGGCGCGTTCTGGGGCCGGGCGGGCGGACTGATCTTCCTCGGCCTGATGGCTCTGGTCGCGCTGCCGCTCACGATGATCGACCCGTCGAACTTCGAGACCGGCAGCAGCATCGAGGCCCACCCTCGAACCGTCGCCGCACTGGAGAGCTCCTACGTGGTCGACGCCGGCTCGATCGTCCTGGACATGAGCGCCATCGACCCGAAGACGCTCGAGGGCCGCGACCTGGACATCACCAGCACGTTCGGGGAGATCACCGTGATCGTCCCCGACGACGCCACCGTCTCGGTCGAGGCCACCATGGGTACCCTGGGCGAGGCGAAGGTCTTCGACGAGACCCGCAGCGACGTCGGCGGCTTCGTCGTGACCCGTTCGCACGTGGCCGGTGAGGAAGGCAGCGAGCCCGGCCTCGCCGAGGACGCCGACCTTCGGCTGACGGCGACCGCTGAACTCGGCGCGATCAACGTCTACGAGGAGAGCGACCCCCGAGCCGTACGCTTCGTCGACACTCCCGAGAGGAGCATCCGGTGAGCTACGACTACGCTCCCCCGCCGCGCTTCGAGGACCAGGCGGCCGCGGAGAAGCCGACCGGCCGCCACCCGGTCAACATCGGCCACCTCGTGATGGGCCTCGCCTTCCTCGTCTTCGTCGTCGTCTGGGCCCTGATCGTCAGCGGCACCGTGGTCATCCACGACATCGAGGACCTCCGCTGGCTCCTCCCGCTGCCGTGGATCGTCGGTGGCGGGGTCGGCCTGCTCGCCGCGCTCCTCAGGAAGAGCTGACCCCGACGCGTCACGGCGCGGCGACGTCGAGCGACTTCTCCTTGAACTTGCCGGCGATCATCGACCGGAACGCACCCCTGGTGACCTTGTTGCCGCCGATCAGCGACATCGTGTTGCGCATCATCAGGTCGCGCCGGGTCTGGGGCACGAACATGGCCAGCCCGTCGGTACGTCCCGAGCGCTGCTGCACCTCGATGAACGGCCGCAGACGCTGCTCCCACTCCCGCAGCGCCCGCGCGGTGTTGCCGGGGTTGCGGGCGAGCGTCGTGCCGAGCAGGTCGGCACCGGCGATGCCGGTCGAGGCACCCATCCCGGAGTAGAGCGTCAGGCACCAGGCCGCGTCGCCGACCAGGACGACGCGGTCGGTGTGCCAGGTCGGCATCACGACCTGGTGGACCGAGTCGAACAGGCTGTCCTCGGCGGCGTCGAACTGGTCGAAGAGGTTCTCCAGGATCGGTCCGGCCTCCTCGGGGCCGAAGGCGTCGCGGAGCCGGTCGATCGGTGCACCCTGGAACTGGGCGTTCTCGTCGTCGGTCCGGTAGGAGAACATCACGGTCGGCGTGTGGTCGGCGAAGCCGAACACCCACACCGAGCGGCCCTCCTCGGCGAGGATGAGGCCGTCGGAGGCTCCGAAGCCCGGCACCTGCTCCTCGAGGAGAGCCACGCCGATGATGTGGTTCAGCGGCCGCATCAGCTCCTCGTCAGGGCCGAAGACCAGGCGGCGTACGGTCGAGCGGAGGCCGTCTGCGCCCACGACGAGGTCGAAGCGTTCGGTGCTCTCGTGGCCGTCGGTGGTCCGCAGGGTCACCTCGACCCCGTCGGCATGCTCGTCGATGGCGGCGGGGCTGGTGCCGTACCGGATCTCGGTCGTCTCGACGGCCTGGTCGTAGAGCGCCGACTCGATGTCACCACGCAGGATGAGACGCGGGTCGCCGGGCAGGTCGGCCGTAGCCCATGCCCGGCCGGCGCTTCGTGCCGGAACGGTCGACGTTGTACGTCATCCCGTCCCGGTCCGTACGGTTCCCGATCGCGTCGAGCACACCCATGCGCTGCGCGGTCGCGCGTCCGGTCTCGAACAGTCCGACGAAGTAGCCGGCCTCCCTGCGTTCCGGGGCACGTTCCACGATCACCGGCTGCCAGCCGATCTCGCGCAGCCGCATCGCGGTCGCCAGTCCCGCGATGCCCATCCCGACGATCAACGCACGTGGTGTGGCCATGGTCATCTCTCCTCCCAAGCGGAGACGCTTTCTCCGGTTAGTTTCGAGCGTAGCACTAACCGGAGATGAGCCCTCCATTTTGTTAGGGTGGGGTCATGAGTACGTCGCCGACCCAGCACACTCGGCCCCTGCGCGCCGACGCAGAGCGCAACCGTCAGCGGCTCATCGCCGCCGCCCAGGAGCTCTTCGCATCCCGAGGCATCGACGTCACGCTCGACGACGTCGCCCGTCATGCCGGCGTCGGCGTCGGCACCGTCTACCGCCGCTTCGCCAACCGCGAGGAGCTCATCGAGGCCGTGCTCATGGGGGCCGTACGCCGCCTTGCCGACCACGCCGAGCAGGCCCTGACCAACCCCGACCCCTGGGAAGGCTTCAAAGAGTTCTTCGTCGCCTCCGCCCGCGACTTCGCCGAGAACCGCGGCCTCCGCGAGCTGGTCCTCGAGCGCGACCGCGGCACCGCGGACGCGTTCGTCGACGCCCGCAACGGATTCCAGCCGGCCACCACCGCCCTCATCAGCCGCGCCCAGGAGGCAGGCGAACTCCGGGACGATCTCGCGCCCGTCGACTTCCCGCTCATCCAGCTGATGCTCGGCGCGGTCACTCATCACACCCGCGACGTCGCGCCTGATCTGTGGCAGCGCTACGTCACGCTCATGCTCGACGGGCTGCGGACTCGGCGGGATGCGCCGTCTGCCTTCGGGGCGCCGGCGATCACTGAGGAGCAGTTTGATCGGGCGCTTACTTAGGGCTGCTTCGTGGCTGGGGTGGGCCGCCGACCCGTTCTTGGAGGGTGTTCTCGATCTGGACCGGCGTCAAGGACGGGCCTTCGGCCCGCCGGCTTCGCCGGCCGCTTCGCGGTCCTGGACTCCGGACCAGATCGAGAAAGATTTGGCTGGCTATCGGGGCGGCGGCCCGGGTGTGGCGCAGCGGAATCCTACTGGGGACGGGTGGTGTTGTTGGGGCGGAGGGGTGGCCCTTCGGGCCACTTACCATCCACAATAACGACGCCGTTCGCTCACCGCGAAAATAGCCTCTGACCTGCACCTATAGGTGGCTAGGTATCCGTTCGCGGGCGTAGAATCAGACCCATCACAACACGCCTCTGAAGGGAGGGATCACGATGAGTCTCGAGCACGACGTCGACCACTGGGGCACCAACCCCGGCGACCCGATCGACGCCGCCCTGACCGCCATCGAATCCTCCCTCCAGGACCTGCTCACGAGTGATCCGGTCTATTGGCGCACCGGCCAGAAGAAGGACCTGCTGGCCAGGTTGGAGAAGATCCACGCCCAACAGGCCGCGGTGAAGCTGCGGGTGCTGGCCACCGCGGGCGACATCACGGAGGAGACCGGTGCGAAGGACGTCTCGGGGTGGATGCGGACCGAGCTCCTGGTCGACAAGGCCGCCGCCCGCTCCCAGATCAAGCTCGCCGCCGGCGTGGCCAAGTACGACCTCGTGGCCGCCGGCCTCGCCGAAGGCGTCGTGTCCCAAGACAAAGCCCGCGTGATCACCAAAGCGTTGGACGCC
>NZ_FNFN01000005.1 GCF_900101045.1 Nocardioides sp. YR527
GCCTTGACGGACTCGGCCTCGATGCGGGCCTGGGCGGGGTCGTAGACGCCGCAGGGCAGGTCGCAGTGGGCCGAGACCTCGATGGTGGGAGCGAAAAGTCGCGCGAACATGCGGGTCCTCTCAAAGAGTGTTCATGTGTCCTACGGATTGCGACACTACTCCGCATGGAAGACATCGCGGCCAGGGCACCCCGACACAGCTGGGGGATGGCGAAGGTCGTAGGGGTCTCGATGGAGCCGACGCTGCGAGCGGGGGACCGGTTGTGGGTCTCCTACGGACGTACGCCGGTGCCCGGGTGCGTGGTCGTCGGACGGCTCGCCGACGGGGCGGTCGTGGTGAAGCGCGCGGTCGAGCGGCGTACGACCGTCTCCGGGCGCTCCGGGTGGTGGCTGCTCTCGGACAACCCGGCTGCTCCGGGGGTGATCGACTCCCGTCACCGGGGGCCGGTCGCGGACGCCGACGTGATCGGCGTCGTCGTGGCCCGACTGTGGCCGCGCCCACGCATCCTGGGGCAAGTCTCTGGATGAGGGCTCCAGATGAGGCCTTGGTCACCTTGTAGGAAACATCAACCGTTTCCTCCGGTAGCCTGTGGGAAACTGCCATCCGGGCATCACATCCCTGTAGATGGCGCCTTGCGCGGCTCCACCCCTCGGCTCGCGTTCGACCGCCCGACGTCCGAGTCCGTAGTTTCTGGAGGCCCCCCAATGACCGAGTCCACCCTGTCCACCGAGTCCACCGCCTATGACGGCGACCCGGTGTTCGAGCTTCACCGCGGCGGCAAGATGGCGATCGCCGCGACCGCATCGGTCTCCGACAGGGCATCGCTGTCGATGGCCTACACCCCCGGCGTCGCCCGGGTCTGCACCGCGATCGCCGAGAACCCGGAGCTGTCCCAGACCTACACCTGGGTGCCGAACACCGTCGCGGTCGTCACCGACGGCACCGCCGTGCTCGGTCTCGGTGACATCGGCCCGTCCGCCGCGATGCCGGTGATGGAGGGCAAGGCGGTGCTGTTCAAGGAGTTCGGCGGCGTCGACTCCATCCCGATCTGCCTGGACACCACCGACGTCGACGAGATCGTCGAGACCGTCATCCGGATGGCGCCCTCGTTCGGGGGGATCAACCTGGAGGACATCTCCGCGCCGCGCTGCTTCGAGATCGAGGACCGCCTCAAGGAGGCGCTCGACATCCCGGTCTTCCACGACGACCAGCACGGCACCGCCGTGGTCACGCTGGCTGCGCTGATGAACGCGCTGAAGCTGACCGGCCGCAACCCGGAGTCGACCCGCGTGGTCATCTCGGGTGCCGGCGCCGCCGGCGTCGCGGTCGCCAAGATCCTGCTCGAGTTCGGCATCAAGGACCTCGTCCTGCTCGACCGCAAGGGCGTCATCTCCTCGACCCGCTCGGACCTGACCGAGTCGAAGAAGGCGATCGCCGAGGTGACCGCGGACGTCACCGGCCGCTCGGGCTCGCTGGCCGACGCGCTGGCCGGCGCCGATGTCTACGTCGGCGTCTCCGGCGGCACCGTCCCCGAGGAGCTCGTCGCGACCATGGCGCCGCAGGGGATCGTCTTCGCGATGGCCAACCCGAACCCCGAGATCCACCCCGACGTGGCGCACAAGTACGCCAGCATCGTCGCCACCGGGCGCTCGGACTTCCCCAACCAGATCAACAACGTCCTCGCCTTCCCCGGCATCTTCCGGGGTGCGATCGACGTGCGCGCCTCCTCGATCACCGAGGGCATGAAGCTCGCCGCCGCGCAGGCGCTGGCCGCTCTGGTCGGTGACGAGCTGTCCGCGGACAAGATCATCCCCGAGCCGTTCGACCCGCGCGTCGGCCCCGCCGTCTCCGCTGCGGTCGCCGAGGCCGCTCGGATCGACGGGGTCGCTCGCGCCTGAGCGTTCCTTCGGCAGGGTATGCAGGCGAAGGCACACATCCCCGGCGGAGCTCCGCCGGGGATGTGTCCCGCGATCTGCACACCTTGATCGAGGACCCGCCCCGGTCGGTAGGGTCAAGCGCATGTTCGCTGCGTACGCCGAGAAGTTCTCATCCGACGATCCGATCTCCGGCCTCGTGCTGGGGGAGCGGCCCGATCCTGTCGCTCCGGACGGGTGGACGACGGTCACCGTCAAGGCGGCCTCGCTCAACCACCACGACCTGTGGTCGCTGCAGGGGGTCGGCCTCAAGGCCGAGGCGCTGCCGATGATCCTGGGCTGCGACGCGGCCGGGCTCGACGAGGACGGCAACGAGGTCGTGGTGCACTCGGTGGTCTCCTCGCCCGACTGGTCCGGCGACGAGACCCTCGACCCGAAGCGGTCGCTGCTCTCCGAGCGTCACCAGGGCACCTTCGCCGAGAAGGTCGTCGTGCCGCGACGTAACGTCGTGCCGAAGCCCGCCGGGATGTCGTTCGAGGAGGCCGCCTGCCTGCCGACGGCATGGCTGACCGCCTACCGGATGCTGTTCACCCAGGGCGGGCTCAAGGCCGGCGACTCGGTGCTGGTCCAGGGCGCCGGCGGTGGCGTCGCGACCGCGGCGATCACGCTCGCCCGGGCGGCCGGCCTGAAGGTCTACGCGACCTCGCGTGACGAGGCCAAGCAGAAGCGTGCCCTCGAGCTCGGTGCCCACGAGGCCCTGCCGTCGGGGGAGCGGCTGCCGGTCAAGGTCGACGCGGTGATCGAGACCGTCGGGCGCGCGACCTGGAAGCACTCGGTGCGCTCGCTGCGTCCGGGTGGAGCGATCATCATCAGCGGCACCACGTCGGGGGCGAACCTCGACGACGCGCTGCTGACCAACATCTTCTTCCTGCAGCTGAAGGTGATCGGCTCGACGATGGGCACCCGCAGCGAGCTGGCGAGCCTGGTCTCGCTGCTCGAGGCCACCGGCGCCCGCCCGCTGATCGACCGCACCATGCCGCTGACCGAGGCCAAGGCCGGCTTCGGGGCGATGCACGCCGGTGACCTCTTCGGGAAGGTTGTCTTCACGCTGTGACGCCGGCGGTGTGACGTACGGAATATCGTTCGACTCGCCCCGGTTCAGCAAGGGACCATTGAGTGTCACTGCCGGGGGGCTTGAAAGTTTCTCGTGGCGTGATGTCGAAATCGGCCCCGCCCGTTCGATCTATGTATGAGAGCGGGCGGCAACGGGCCCCTGCGTACGACCCGAGGAACTCGTCATGACTGCTGCCGTCACACCATCACACCGTCCGATCGACGGTGAGAAGCGGCGTACGCCTGCCGTCATCACCCTGCTCGTGCTGGCCACCTTCGTGGTGATCCTCAACGAGACGATCATGCTCAACGCGATCCCGAACCTGATGAACAGCTTCGGGGTCACCGAGCATGCCGCTCAGTGGGTCTCGACCGCGTTCATGCTCACCATGGCGTCGGTGATCCCGGTGACCGGCTGGTTCCTGCAGCGGGTGACGACCAGGACGGCGTACGCGACGGCCATGGCCGTCTTCATCGCCGGCACCCTGATCTCGGCGATCGCGCCGGTCTTCGGGATCCTGCTCGCCGGCCGGGTCATCCAGGCCGCGGGCACCGCGGTGATGATGCCGCTGCTGATGACCACGCTGATGACGGTGGTCGACGAGAGCGACCGGGGCCGGGTGATGGGCAACGTCACCATGGCGATCTCGGTCGCGCCGGCGCTCGGGCCGACCCTGTCCGGCCTGATCTTGGGCTTCGGCTCGTGGCGGCTGCTCTTCCTGCTGGTCCTGCCGATCGCCGTCGGCGTCGCCTGGTCCGGGCTGCGCCGGCTGGAGAACGTCAACGAGCCCGCGGAGTCCAGCGTGGACTGGGCCTCCGTGGTCATCGCGGCGCTCGGGTTCGGTTCGCTCGTCTACGGGCTGAGCCGCTTCGCCGAGGGTGAGGTCGGTCTTCCGCTGGCCATCGCGGCCTTCGGGGCTCTGCTGATCCTCGGGTTCGTGCTCCGTCAGCTCCGACTGCAGCGGGTCGGATCGCCGCTGCTGGATCTGCGCGCCTTCCTGCACCCCACCTTCACCAAGTCGCTGGTCCTGATGGCGGTCGCGTTCCTGGCGATGATGGGCTCGATGATCCTGCTGCCGCTCTACCTGCAGACCGTGCGCGGGCTCTCTCCCCTCTACACCGGTCTCCTGGTGATGCCCGGCGGTCTCGCCATGGGTCTCCTCGGGCCGACCGTGGGGCGGATCTTCGACAACTACGGCGGCCGGGTGCTCGTGATCCCGGGCTCAGTCGGCATCGTGGTCGCTCTCGCCGGGCTCTCGCAGATCTCGCTGACCACGCCCTACCTGCTCGTGCTGGTGCTGCACCTGGTCCTGATGGTCAGCCTGGCAGCTGCCTTCACCCCGGTCTTCACGTTGGGTCTCGGGTCGCTTCCCTCGCACCTCTACTCCCACGGCTCCTCGATCCTGGGCACGCTGCAGCAGGTCGCGGCCGCGTTCGGCACCGCCCTGGCGGTCACCGTGATGTCCGTACGCAGCGACCAGGTCATCGACGAGGTCGGTGCCGTCGCGGCCCAGGTGAGCGGTCTGCAGGCCGCGTTCCTGGTCAGCGCCGGGCTGGCTCTGATCGTGGTCGTGATGGCCGTGCTGCTGCCGGCTCGGGCCGAGGGACACGAGGAGACCGCTGCGGAGCCCGTCGAGGAGCCCGAGGCGGATCTCGACGCCGAGCTGGCCGAGCTGTGCGAGCACGGGCGCGAGCCCGCGGTGTGCGGCTGCTAGTCGGCTACGACTCCGAGCGCCACTGGTAGACACCGATCAGCAGCATCCTCAGCTGCGTGCGTACGGTGGCGACGATCTGCTCCTCCTGCTCGGGGCGGGTGGTGGAGAGGATCTGCTCCGCGGTCGCGACCAGGACGGTCACGAACAGCGACGAGAGCACGTGCAGGTCCTTGGCCGTCCAGGTGTCGGTGCCGGTCATCAGCGCGAGGTCGGTGGCGAGCTCGCGCTCGCAGAGCTCGATCTCTCGCCTGATGGCCTCGCGCACCGAACGTGGGCCGGCCACCCGCTCGCGGGCGATGAAGCCGAAGTGGTCGCGGCGCCGGTGGACGTGGTCGACGAGGGCATCGATCGAACCGTCGACAATGCGATGTCCTGAGCTTGTCGAAGGGTCCTGGTCGGCCCGCGCGTTGCGGCGTACGTCGCGGAAGAGGTCGCGCAGCGAGTCGAAGGACTCCTCGACCAGCGCCAGCCCGAGCGACTCGATGGAGTCGAAGTGGCGGTAGAACGCGGTCGGGACGATGCCGACCTGCTTGGCGACCTGGCGCAGCGACAGCGCCGTCAGCGAGCTGTCCGTGCATAGCTCCAGCGTCGCGTCCAGGATCGCTCGCCGGGTCCGGAGCTTGCGCTCCGCACGGCTCTCCGGCTCCGCACCCGTCTCGATCACCAGACCATCCTAGGCGCAGCGGTCGGTGGACCGTCAGGTGCACACCTGTACACCGTGATCTGGACCACGTCCGTGGCGTCTTGACGCGTGCAGTGATGACCCGCCATGGTTGTCGGTGTACAGATGTTCACTGAAAGGCGAAACACATGGCACTCGACCTCGGCGGCCGGATCCTCCGCTCCCGCACGGTTGCGGCGCTCGCCTCACCGCACGGCATCGACCGCTACCTGACCCAGATCGACCCGATGCTGGCCGCGCACGAGGTGCGCGCCCGCATCACCGACATCCACCCGGAGGTGAGCGCGCCTGGCGCGCCCCGGGTGGCGACCGTGACGCTCCAGCCCACCTCGACCTGGCGCGGCCACCGCGCCGGCCAGCACGTCAGTGTCGGCATCGACACGGGGGAGGGGCGGCGTACCACCCGCGTCTTCACCGTCTCCAACACCGAGGGCAAGCCGGGTGAGCCGCTCACGATCACGGTGCGCGCCCACGACGACGAGCACGCGACTCCCCACAGCATCTCCAAGTTCCTCACCGAGCGGGCCACCGTCGGCACCCTGGTCCACCTGTCCCAGGCCGAGGGCGACTTCGTCCTCCCCGACCGCGTGCCCGAGCACATCGTGCTGATCTCGGGTGGGTCCGGCATCACCCCGGTGATGTCGATGCTGCGCTCCCTGCAGCGGCGTACGCACCGGGGCATGGTCACCTTCCTGCACTGGGCGCCCAGCGCCGACCGTCAGATCTTCGCCGACGAGCTCGAGGAGATCCGTCGCCAGGGCCACGGCGTCGACCTGCACATCCTCCACACCGCCGACGGGGCGCCCTACCTCTCACCGGCGCTGCTCTCGAAGCTGGTCCCGGGATATCGGGACCTGCCGACCTGGGCCTGCGGGCCGGCGTCGCTCATCGAGGCGGCTCAGGCTGCCTACGTTGGCACCGAGTCGCTCCGCGTGGAGTACTTCAAGCCGCCCAAGAACGCCGGCGTGGCCGGCGGCGAGATGGAGTTCGCGCGCACCGGCAAGACCGTCGCCAACGACGGCGCCACAATCCTCGACCAGGCCGAGGCCGCGGGGCTGACCCCCGAGTCCGGCTGCCGGATGGGGATCTGCTTCTCCTGCACGACCAACAAGAGCTCCGGACGGGTCCGCAACGTCCTCACCGGCGAGACCTCCGAGCTCCCCGACGAACAGATCCGGATCTGCGTGAGCACGCCCGAGGGCGACTGCTCCGTGGACCTCTGACCCTTCCTCATTAGGAGACCCCCATGACCACCGTTGAGAACACCGGCAACCGCCGCCTCTCCGCCGAGGAGCTCGAAGCCTTCGGTGCCGAGATGGACGCCATCCGGCAGCGCATCGTCGCGGACCTGGGCGAGAAGGACTCGGCGTACATCTACGACATCGTCAAGAAGCAGCGCGCCTTCGAGCTCGCCGGCCGCGCGCTCTTCTATCTGCCCGTGATCGGCTGGGTTCCGGCCGTCGCCTGTCTGTCGATCTCCAAGATCCTCGACAACATGGAGATCGGGCACAACGTCATGCACGGCCAGTACGACTGGATGGGCGACCCCGACCTCAACTCGCGCATGTTCGAGTGGGACAACGTCTGCCCCTCCGACCAGTGGAAGTACTCCCACAACTACATCCACCACACCTTCACCAACGTCCTCGGCAAGGACCGCGACATCGGCTACGGCATCCTGCGGATGGACGAGGATCAGAAGTGGCACCCCTACTTCCTGGGCAACCCGATCTACGCGTTCCTGCTGATGATCTTCTTCGAGTGGGGCGTCGCGATGCACGACCTCGAGGTCGAGAACATCGTCGCCGGCAAGCGGAAGATGTCGGACAACGCCGAGCTGCACCGCGGCCTGATGAAGAAGGTCAAGCGCCAGGCGCTCAAGGACTATCTCCTCTTCCCGCTGCTCACCGGACCGCTGGCGCCGCTGACGTTCCTCGGCAACGGCGTGGCCAACCTGGTACGCAACATCTGGGCCTTCAACATCATCTTCTGCGGCCACTTCCCGGCCGGCGTCGCCTCCTTCTCCCAGGAGGAGTGCGAGGACGAGACCCAGGGCCACTGGTACTACCGCCAGCTCCTCGGCTCCGCCAACATCACCGGCGGGCGCATCTTCCACATCATGTCCGGGAACCTGTCCCACCAGATCGAGCACCATCTCTTCCCCGACCTCCCCGCCCGCCGTTACCCGGAGATCGCCGAGGAGGTCCGCGAGATCTGCGAGCGTTACGACCTGGCCTACAACACCGGCCCGCTGCACCAGCAGCTGTGGGGCGTCTTCAAGAAGATCTGCAAGTACGCCCTCCCCGACCGCAAGCGCCCCGTCGCCGACCGCGTCCAGGCCGCACCTGCTCTCGAAGAGGTCGCGGCATGACGCCTGACCAGCCACAATGGGTCGTCATGGAGCCCGAGCTGAGCAAGAACGAGATCCGCAAGGATGTCGCCCAGAGCGCCGTCGAGGTCACCGCGACCACCGTCGGTCAGGTAGCGGTCATCATCACCGGCGCCGTACGTGACGTGGCCGGTGCCATCGGCGGCATGGCCACCGAGCTCTTCGAGCTCCGCGCCGCGGCGAAGCGAGCCGAGAAAGACCTCGGCGAGTAGTCGCCCGCGTCGGCCGAGAAGTCACTGACGCCGGTCGAGTTGGCACGTACGTGCCAACTCGACCGGCGTCAGTGACTTCTCGGCTTGTCAGTCCTCGGGGTCGTCGAGGCGGGCCAGCCAGGTGGCGAGGCGCTCGATCGCCGTCTCGTGCTCGGGGTGGACGTCGACGAAGGCCTGGAGCTGCTCGGCCAGCCAGGCGAGGGTGACCTCCTCGTCGCCCCGACGGGTGACGAGCTCCTCGATGCCGCGGTCGGTGAAGTACATGGCCTCAGTCTTTCATTCTGCGTTCAGTGGGGCGTCGGAGGCCGGGCCTCCGGAGAGGCCGCGGACGACCATGCCGAGGGTGACGTTGATGAGCCGGTCGCGCTCGGGCACAGGGACGTGGCGGTAGGGGCCGTCGACGAAGAGGACCGACAGGCCGTGGACGGTGGACCAGGCGGCCGTCTCGGCATCGGGACGGAGCTCGGGCGCAAGCCAGCCGGCGTCGACCAGGTCGTCGAGAGCGGTCGTGAGGAAGGCGTACGGCGGGGCTTCCGCCAGGATCTGGGAGAGCTCCTCGGTCGGATGCCCGTCGTCCGTGGCGGGCCGGCAGAACGCGGTGCGGAACAGTCCGGGCTGGGCGAGGGCGAAGTGGACGTACCCCCGGCCGGCAGCCGCGAGACGCTGCACCGCGGCCTCGGCCGGGTGGGGTGCGGGGGTCTCGGCGGCCAGGAGCTCGAGGATCGTCGCGGTGAGACGGTCCATCGCCTCGTGCTTGGCGGCGTGGAGCAGGTCGGACTGGTTGGCGAAGTGGCGGTAGGTCGCGGTCGGGGTCACGCCGACGGCGCGGGCCGTGGCTCGGATGGTCACCGCGTCCGGGCCGCCCTCCTCGGCAAGCGTCGCGGCCGCATCGACCAGCGCGTTCCGGAGGTCGCCGTGGTGGTAGGGCCGGGCGCCCTCGTCCGAGCTCTCAGAGGATTTCACGGAATTCATGTTGACACCTGCCCACATCAAAGGGAAAGTTAACACCTGCAAAGTTTACGCCTGCCCACATTCATTCTGGAGGAATCGTGTTCCACCGACTCGGCACCCTCGTGGTGCGAAATCCGCGCCGGGTCCTGGTGATCGGCCTGGTCGCCCTCCTCGGCGCGATCTACCTGGCCACCTCGGCCTTCGGCAAGCTCGACGACGCCGGCTTCGACGACCCCGCCTCGGAGAGCAGCCGCGCGGCCACCGCGCTGGAGGAGGGCTTCGGCAACGGGGCCGGCTTCCTCCTGACCGTCAGTGCAGCGGACGGCGCGGTGACCGAAGGCACCGCTGCGAAAGACGCTCAGGTGCTCGTCGACCGCCTCCGAGCCGATGACGACCTGACCGACGTCGTCTCCTACCTCGATGCCCCCGGCCCCGGTATGACCTCGGAGGATGGCGCCCACGGACTGATCTCCGTCGGCGCCAAGAACCCCGACACGGTCGACGCCGCCGCGGTGATCGACCGCTACACCGACGAGACCGCGAACGACGGGGCCACGGTCCACGTCGGCGGCCAGCTCGCGACCTTCGAGGAGGTCGGCAGCCAGATCGGCGCCGACCTCGCCCTCGCCGAGGCGATCGCGATCCCGCTGATGATCGCGCTGCTGGTCCTCGCCTTCGGCAACGTCGTCGCCGCCATCGTCACGATCGGCGTCGGCGGGTTCGCCATCGCCGGCACCTTCGCCGAGCTCTCGGTGCTCGGCAACTTCACCGACGTCTCCATCTACGCCCTCAACCTGACGACCGGCCTCGGGCTCGGACTCGCGGTGGACTACGGCCTGCTGATGGTGGCGAGGGTCCGCGAGGAGCGAGCCGCCGGAGCGGAGCACGCCGACGCCGTCGTGCGCGCCGTGGAGACCGCCGGCCGCACGATCGTCTTCAGCGCCACCACGGTCGCCGTCTCGCTGGCCTCGCTGCTCGTCTTCCCGCTCTACTTCCTGCGTTCCTCGGCGTACGCCGGCATCGGGGTCATGGTGATCACGGCGGTGGTCGCGGTCGTGCTGCTCCCTGCCACGATCACCCTCCTGGGCGACCGGATCGATGCCCTCCGCGTCCCCGGCGTACGCGGTCTCCGTGGCGGCGCCGCCCCGTTCTGGACGCGGCTGGCCGGCTTCGTCACCAGACGGCCGTGGGTGGCGCTCCCGGTCGTGGCAGTCCTGCTCGCGATGGCCGCGCCGCTGGCCGCCATCGAGTTCGGCACCCCCGACGATCGGGTCCTCCCGGCATCGGCGGGGAGCCGTCAGGCCGGCGATCTGCTTCGCGAGGAGTTCGACGGCGACGGCACCAGCCCCATCCGCGTCGTGACCACCTCGAGCGTCGATGAGGAGAGCCTGGCGACGTACGCCGCCGATCTCTCCCGGGTCGACGACGTCGACCGTGTCGACACCCGCGTCGGGACGTACGTCGACGGTGCCCTCGCCTCGACGACACCCGCTCTCCCGCCCGGCGACGGCGCCGACGAGCTCGCCGTCGTCAACCAGCTCGACCGCCAGTCCGAGGAGGCGCGTGACCTGGTCCGTGACGTACGCGCCGTCCCCACCCCGGCCGGGACCGAGGCGCTCGTCGGTGGCGGCGCCGCGGAGCTGCTGGACTCCCTCGACGCGATCGGCGCCAAGCTCCCGTACGCCGTCGGCGGGCTCGCGATCGCGATGGTGGTGATCCTGTTCCTGTTCACCGGCAGCCTGATCCAGTCGCTACGGGCGCTGGTGCTCAACCTCATCGGCCTCGGCGCGACGGTCGGGACGACCGTGCTGATCTTCCAGGAGGGATTCGGTGCCGATCTCCTCGGCTTCACCGCCATGCCGCTCAACGTCTCGATGGTCGTCCTGCTGCTGGTGATCGCGTTCGGGCTGTCGATGGACTACGAGGTCTTCGTGCTCGGCCGGATCACCGAGATGCGCCGCCGCGGCCTGAGCAACGTCGATGCGGTGGTGCAGGGCCTGGCCCACACCGGTCGGATCGTCACCACGGCCGCCGCCCTGATCGCGACCAGCTTCTTCGCGTTCATGGTCAGCGACATCAGCTTCATGAAGTTCTTCGGCCTCGGGGTCGGGCTGGCGATCCTCATCGACGCGGTCCTGATCCGCGGCATCCTCCTCCCCGCAGCCATGCGGATGCTCGGGGAAGCTGCCTGGTGGGCGCCGCGCCCGTTGCGACGCCTGCACCGCAAGGTCGGGCTCAGCGAAGAGCCGGTCCCGGTCCCGGTCTGAGCCAGGACGTACGAAGCCCCCTCGGCCTTGTGGCCAAGGGGGCTTCGCGTGTGCTGATGTGTGGGTTTCGACTCGCGGTCACGGCCTCGCAAGCTCGGCCGTGCGCTCGCTCAACCCGCCATGCCGACGCGCAGCGCTCCTGCGTCGCGCTCCGCTGGCCAGGCGATCAGGCGAACGCGCGGTCGATGAGCTCCTTCTGCTCGACCGTGTGCCGCTTGATGGTGCCGACGGCAGTGGTGGAGGAAGCCGGGCGGGTGATCGGCTCGACCTCGCGGCCCAGCTCGGGAACCACGTTGAGGTAGTAGCTCGGCCATGGGCCCTGGTTGAAGGGCTCGTCCTGGACCCACTTGACCTGCGCGTTGGGGTACTTCGCGAGCTCGGTGGCCAGCTCCTCGGTCGGCCACGGGTAGAGCTGCTCGACGCGGACGATCGCGACGTCGTCGCGGTCCCGCTTCTTACGCTCGACCGTGAGGTCCCAGGTGAGGCGGCCGGAGACCAGCAGGACGGTGCTGACCTTCGAGGCGTCCGCCTCGGTGTCGGCGATGACCGGCTGGAACGAGCCCGAGGTGAAATCGGCCGGCTGGGAGGCGGCCTCCTTGCGGCGCAGCATCGACTTCGGGGTGAACACGATCAGCGGCCGGTGCTCGGCGCCGAGGGTGTGGGTACGAAGCAGGTGGAAGTAGGAGGCCGGCGAGGACGGCTGAGCCACGACCATGGCCTCGTCGGCACACAGCGTGAGGAACCGCTCGATGCGTGCCGAGGAGTGGTCGGCACCCTGGCCCTCGTAGCCGTGCGGCAGCAGCAGCACGACACCGGAGTCCTGGCCCCACTTGGTCTTGCCCGCGGAGATGTACTCGTCGATCACCGACTGGGCGCCGTTGACGAAGTCACCGAACTGCGCCTCCCACAGGACCAGCGAGTCCGGCCGGGCGACCGAGTAGCCGTACTCGAAGCCGAGAGCGGCGTACTCGGAGAGCAGCGAGTCGTAGACGTAGAACTTCGCCTGGTCCTCGGTGAGGTTGTTCAGCGGCGTCCACTCGTCGGCGTTCTTGCGGTCGATCATGGTCGCGAAGCGCTGCACGAAGGTGCCGCGACGCGAGTCCTGACCAGCCAGACGAACCGGGCGCCCGTCCATCAGGAGCGACCCGAACGCGAGCGTCTCGCCCGTGCCCCAGTCGATGCCGCCGTCGGTGATCTGGGTCGCGCGGCGCTGCAGCTGCGGCATCACCTTCGGGTGGACCGTGAAGCCCTCCGGCGGGGTGACGTACGAGTCCGCGATCCGCTTCAGCACGTCGTTGGTGATCGCGGTGACGGTCTCGCCGGCAGGCTTCTCGGGGTAGTCCGGGACGGTCTCCCAGGCCTGCGGCATCTTGTCGGCCTCGCGTACCTCGGTGAAGACCTGCTCCAGGCGCGCCTGGTAGGCGGCCAGCACCTGCTCAGCCTCGTCGATCGTGATGTCACCACGACCGATCAGCGACTCGGTGTAGAGCTTGCGGACCGAGCGCTTCTGCTCGATCAGGTCGTACATCATCGGCTGGGTGAACGACGGGTCGTCGCCCTCGTTGTGACCGCGGCGGCGGTAGCAGATGAGGTCGATGACGACGTCCTTGTTGAACGCCTGGCGGTATTCGAAGGCGAGCCGCGCGACGCGTACGCAGGCCTCCGGGTCGTCGCCGTTCACGTGGAAGATCGGCGCCTGGACCATCCGTGCGACGTCGGTGGCGTAGAGCGAGGAGCGCGAGGAGCCCGGCGAGGTGGTGAAGCCGACCTGGTTGTTGATGACCAGGTGGACGGTGCCACCGGTGCGGTAGCCACGCAGCTGGGACAGGTTGAGCGTCTCCGCGACCACACCCTGGCCGGCGAAGGCGGCGTCACCGTGGACCAGCAGCGGCAGGACCGGGAAGACCGCGCCCTGGTCGAGCACGTCCTGCTTGGCGCGGGCGATGCCCTCCAGGACCGGGTCGACGGTCTCGAGGTGGGACGGGTTCGCGGCGACGGAGACCTTGATCGTGTCGCCCAGGTCGGAGAGGAACTCGCCCTCGGCACCGAGGTGGTACTTCACGTCGCCGGAGCCCTGGACCGTGCGCGGGTCGATGTTGCCCTCGAACTCGCGGAAGATCTGGTTGTAGGACTTGCCGACGATGTTGGCGAGCACGTTGAGGCGGCCGCGGTGGGCCATGCCGATGGTGACCTCGTCCAGACCGGCCTCGGCGGCGGCCTCGCAGACCTCGTCGATGACCGGGATCGCGGTCTCGCCGCCCTCGAGGGAGAACCGCTTCTGGCCGACGAACTTGGTCTGCAGGAAGGTCTCGAAGGCCTCGGCCTCGTTGAGCTTCGACAGGATCCTGAGCTGCTCCTGGCGCGGGGTCTTGTCGTAGGGCCGCTCGACACGGTCCTGGATCCACTGGCGCTGCTCGGGGTCCTGGATGTGCATGTACTCGATGCCGGTGGTGCGGACGTAGGAGTCACGCAGGACACCGAGGATCTCGCGCAGCTTCATGAACGGCTTGCGGCCGCCGGCGAAGGAGCCGACCGGGAACTCGCGGTCGAGGTCCCACAGGGTCAGCCCGTGCGACTCGATCTGCAGGTCGGGGTGCGAACGCTGCTTGTACTCCAGCGGGTCGGTGTCGGCCATCATGTGACCACGCACGCGGTGGGCGTGGATGATCTCGCCGACCTTGACCTGCTTGGAGATCTGGTCGTCGTGGGTGGTGTCGATGTCCTGGTTCCAGCGGATCGGCTCGTAGGGGATCCGCAGCGACGCGAAGATCTCGTCGTAGAAGTCGTTCTCACCGAGCAGGAGCCGGTGGACCGTGGCCAGGAACTCGCCCGACTGCGCGCCCTGGATGACCCGGTGGTCGTACGTCGAGGTCATCGTCATGATCCGCGAGACCGCGCTCTTGGCCAGGGTGGCGTTGGAGGCGCCCTGGAACTCGGGCGGGTAGTCCATCGAGCCGACGCCGATGATCGCGGCCTGGCCCTGCATCAGCCGCGGCACCGAGTTGTTGGTGCCGATGCCGCCGACGTTGGTCAGGCTGACCGTGGTGCCGGAGTAGTCGGCCATGGACAGCTTGTTGTCCTTGGCCTTGCGGACGATGTCCTCGTACGCCGTCCAGAAGCCGGCGAAGTCCATCAGCTCGCAGCCCTTGATGGACGGCGCGACGAGCTGGCGGGTGCCGTCCTTCTTCTGCTGGTCGATGGCCAGACCGAGGTTGATGTGCGGCGGAGTCACCTGGGTCGGCTTGCCGTCGACCTCGGCGTAGGTGTTGTTCATCGCCGGCATCGCCTTGATCGCCTTGATGATGGCGTAGCCGATGAGGTGGGTGAAGGAGACCTTGCCACCGCGAGCGCGCTTGAGGTGATTGTTGATGACCGTGCGGTTGTCCCACAGCAGCTTGACCGGCATGTTGCGCACGGAGGTCGCGGTCGGCACCGAGAGCGACACGTCCATGTTCTTGGCCGTGGCGGCGGGGATGCCGCGCAGCGTGGTGTAGGTCGGCTCGTCGGTGACGGCGACGGCGGTCGGCTTCGGGGCGTCCTTGGGGGTGGGCGTCGCGGTGCCCTTGGCCGGCTCGGCGGCCTGCGCGGCCGGGCGCGGCTTCGCCTTGGGGGCCGGAGCTGCCTTGGCGGCCGGCGCCTCGGCGGAGGCGGGGGTGGTCGGCGCGGGCGCGGTGGCCGGCGCGGGGGAGACCGGAGCCTTGGCTGCAGGGGCGGCGGCCGCCGCCGGTGCCGCCGCGCCGTTCGGCGACGCGCCAGGCTGTCCGTTGGTCTCGAAGAACTTCACCCACACGGGGTCAACACTGCTGGGATCCTTCGTGTACTGGTCGTACATCTCCTCGACCAGCCACTCGTTGGCGCCGAATTCCGCTGGGATGTCGGCAGTGTTGGGGGACGGGGTGCCTGAGGACACGGCTTGATTCGCCTCTTCCGAATTTTCGCACTGTAAGAAATGGGTTGCCCACGGGCAAGGCTATCCCCACGAACACGCAAATGCCCGATGCAGGTTCTCCCTGTGGACAGGATGTAATCCGTCCCACATCTTGCGTTACCGACCGGGTGTACACGCAACCCGGGTCGGTATGCGTACAGTGGCCCGGTCCCGGAGCAGGTCTATGAGGCGGATTCCCCACATGACGAGCAGCAGTACGAGGCACCGCTGGCCAACCAGCCTGCGGGTCGCAACGGCACTCACGGCGGCGGCCCTGAGCAGCACCTTGGCGCTCACCGGATGCGGCGGCGAGCCCGACAAGCCGGCCGCCTCGCCGTCCCCGTCACCGACCCCCGCAGCCACGGTGAAGTCGGCCACGAAGCTCGTCCACGTGCAGGGCAGGTTCCCCAAGAGCCGGCACCAGGCGGTCGCCACCAATGTGGCCAAGGTCATCGACCGGTGGCTGCAGGCTGCGTACGTCGGGGGCGACTACCCGCGCGAGACCTCGACCTTCACCGCGAAGTCCTTCCCCGGTTTCTCGAAGGGCACGATCGCCCGGGCCGGCAAGCAGATGACCCTGATGAGCAACGCCACCATCGCTCCTCACATCGACGGGGTCGAGGTGGTCGCCAGCGACGTCCACGTCGATCTGCTGGCCAACAACAACTACCCGGTCGGCGCGGTCGCGCGGGTGCGGCTGGTCTACGACACCACAGGTGAACGTGAGTCGCGCCAGACCGTCCGCGGCACCCTCGACATGGTGCCGACCAAGACCTCCTGGGCCGTCTTCGGCTTCAACATCACCCGCGAGGAGAAGCTGGCACCGGACCCGTCTTCGGCGCCGTCCGCCTCGCCGAGCCCTTCGGGAGCGAAGTCATGAGCCGGATGACGACGTTCGTACGCCGCCGCCTGCTGACCACGCTGGCGCTGGGCGTGGTGCTCGCGCTGACCGCGGTCCTCGTGCCCGACGCCGAGGTCGCCGAGCCGCGCGCGGAGCTGATCGCGACCAAGTGGGCCAAGGGTCTCGACGTCGCCAAGTTCACCCGCAAGGGCGGCACGATCTGGGTCCTCGCCGTCGGCTCGGACGCCCGTCCCGGCCAGAAGGTCACCCGCACCCGTGGCGACGCGCTGCACCTGATCGGCTTCAACCCGTCCTCCGGCTACGCGACCGACATCAGCATCCCGCGCGACTCCTACGTCAACATTCCCGGCCACGGGCGCGACAAGATCAACTCGGCGCTGCTCTACGGGGGCCCGAAGCTGATGGGCCGCGCCGTCGGCGACCTCGTCGGCGTGCAGCCGCAGTACGTCTTCGTCACCTCCTTCTCCGGCATGAGCGACATGGTGATCGGGATCGGCGGCGTCGACGTCGACAACCCGCGTGCCTTCAGCGATCCGTACGTCGCCCGCTACGGCTTCAAGAAGGGCCGGATCCACATCAGCGGCCCGCACTCGGTCGACTTCGCGCGAGCCCGCAAGACGCTGCCCGGCGGTGACTTCGACCGCTCGGCCAACCAGTCCCGGGTGATCCGCGGCATCCACCGCAAGATCGTCGCCCGGCAGTACGACATCGGCTTCAAGGCCAAGGGCGTCTCGCTGGTGATGAAGAAGATGCACACCACCGGCCTCTCCGGCCGCGACCTCTACCAGCTCGCCAACGCGGTCGCCGCGATCAACCCGGGCAAGGTCCGCACCTGCGTCGTTCCCGGTGGGATCGGCAACGCCGGCGCCGCCAGCGTCGTCTTCCCCAACGTCGGGGCGGCCCGAGCGATGGGCAAGGACGCACGCAACGACGGCCGTCTCAACCGCGGCTGCCGGGGCTGAGGTCAAGGGTGCGCGGCGACGAAGTCGCGCACCAGCGGAGCGATCCGCTCGGGATGATCGGCGACCACCCAGTGTGAGCCGGCGACCTCGCGGACCGTCAGGTCCGCGACGTACGGCTGCGGGGCCTCGGTCGCCAGTGCCCGGCTGACGTAGACGTCACCGACCGGGGCGATGACCTGGACCGGGACGGTGACCGGCCGTGGCTGCGGTCGTCTCATCCGAGCGATGGCGTTGGCGCGGTAGAGCTCGAGGCCGTTGATCCGGTCGGCCTGGGTGCGGTCGACGGCGGACCCGCCGACGATCCGGTCGAGGACCCCCGAGCGCCAGGCGAGCTCGGGGAGCAACGGCGCCTGGAAGAGTCCGATGTAGGTCGACTCGGCGCCCTGCTTGAGGCGCTGGAGGACGCCGCGGGCGGTCCGCGAGGGCGTACGCAGCCACGCGCCGGTCTGGTCGAGGCTCGGCCCCGAGATCGAGGTGAACGATGCGATCCGCTCGGACGGTACGTTGCCGGCGACGGCCTCCCAGGTCTGGGTCGAGCCCCAGTCGTGGCCCAGCAGGTGCACCGGCGCCGACGGGCTGACCGCGTCGATGACGGACTGCAGGTCGGCGTTGAGCTGCTCGATCAGATAGCCCTCGCGTGTCGCCGGCGCCTGCGAGCTGCCGTGGCCGCGTACGTCGTAGGTCACCATCCGCAGCTCGCTGCCGAGGATCCTCACCAGCGGGAGCCAGACGCTGGCGTTGTCGGGGTAGCCGTGGACGCAGACCAGCGTCGGGCGGGTGTCGTCGGGAGACCCGAAGTCGGTGACGGCCAGTGCGAGCCCGTCGGTGGTCGCCACACGGAGGGTGCTCATGTGGCGAGGCTAGTCCGGCTGAGTTAAGGCCGACGTGACACGATTCGCCCATGGACATCAGCTATCCGGTCACGATCGCCGCTGCTCGCACCTGGTTCAAGCTCGGCGACATCAAGATCAACATGACCGGCGCGGAGCACATCCCCGAGTCGGGCGGTGCCCTGCTGGCGGTCAACCACCTCTCCTTCGTCGACTACATCATGGCCGGGTTCCCCGGGGCGGAGCGCGGCCGGCTGACCCGGTTCATCGCCAAGAAGGAGGTCTTCGACCACCCCGTCGGCGGCCCGGTGATGCGCTCGTTCCACCACATCCCGATCGACCGCAGCTACGGCGCGGCCGGGATGAAGAAGGCCGTCGAGTACCTCCAGAACGGTGAGATCGTCGGGATCTTCCCCGAGGCCACGATCTCGCGCTCGTTCATGATCAAGGACCTCAAGACCGGCACCGTACGCATCGCCGCCGACGCCGGGGTTCCGCTGATCCCCGTCGTGCTGTGGGGCACCCAGCGGATCATGACCAAGGGTCAGAAGGTCGACCTGTCGCGTCACAAGACGATCGGCATCGAGATCGGCCCGCCGCTGCCGGTGACCGGAGAGGACCCGGCCGCCGAGACCGCCGCGCTCCAGTCGCAGATGGAAGCCATGCTCGACAGGCTGATCAAGGCACACCCCGCCGACGAGCAGCCCCCGGGCTCGTGGTGGCTGCCGAAGGCGTACGGCGGCTCGGCGCCCACTCTCGAGGAGGCCGAGGCGATGTACGCCGAGGAGCGCAGGCTTCGCGCTCAGCGGAAGGCCGCGAAGCGGAAGAAGTCCTGAGCTCGCTCTAGGTCGGTGCGCCGGCGGTCATGTGCTCGGCCGTGGTCATCGCGGTGATCGCAACATCGAGGAGCTCGTCGACGACGTCGTCGTAGCTGTGGGTGTTGCCTGAGAAAGGGCTCAGTCGGGGGTTCTGTCCGGTGGCTCCGATGAGTGCGGAGATGGCCTCGCCGGCCTCTTCGCTCACCTTCGCAACTCTCCCCCAGAGAACGGCTTCCGCGTCGCGATCGCCCTGGGGCTCATCGAGCCACCGGGACAGATACGCGAGCAGAGCCGGCGTAGCGTCGGTCATGCGGTCGGAGTCTAGGGCGGTCCCGGTAATTCGGTCGAGCCTTAGGTTTCCGAGCCTGCGTCATCGCGAGGAACGAGCGATGGCGCAACGCGAGGAGGTCGAGCGAGCGAAGCGGGTCGAGACCTACCCTTCGAGCCCAGTTACTCAGCGGGCTGGTAGACCCCGAGCCGATTTCCGGACGGGTCGGTGAAGATGAACCGACGCCCGCCGGGGTAGTCGTAGGGCGCTTCTGTGATCGTGCCGCCGGCCTTCTCGACGGCCACGACAGCTGCCTCGAGGTCGTTCGTGCGGATCAACGGGAGCGGCGCGACGGGGGTCTCGGAGGCGTACATCCCGCCGTTCTCGTCCTTGCCGTCGGGCCCCGCGATCCCGGCGTACATCCCGCCGTAGTCGTTGAAGGACCAGCCGAAGGCGGACTCGTAGAAGGTGCGCGAGGTCGGGAGGTCGGTGACCGCGAGCTCGAGGTAGTCGATGTGGAGTGCATTCATGCCCATCGACGCTACTCGCGACCACCGACACTCAGGACTCAGCCGAAGGCGATCTCGAAGCCCTTGCCACGGAAGGAGCCGAGCTTGGTGGCGTCGCGGAGGTAGGCGAGCGGGCCGTCGGGGTCGAAGTTCCAGCTTCCGCGTGCGGGCAGGAGCTTGGCGCGGCCCTTCATGGTGAGCCAGGCGGTGTCGGGGTGCTCCTCGATGCCCGGCTGCTCCACGTTGCCCTGCATCGGGAGGCGCGGGGCGATCTGGGTGACATCGTTGAACTTGGCCGTCGCGATCGGGCCGTCGTCGTAGCTCGCCTCCCAGGTGTGGGTCGCCAGCGGTCCCTTGGTCGACGACCCTCCGCTGAACTTGGCCAGCCCCTTCGGGATCGCCCACAACGTACGGCCGCCGGCCACGGAGTCGGGGGAGTCCACCCAGATGTCGACGACGCTCACCGCCTTCTTCCCGTTGGAGGCGGTGATCACCCGTGCGGAGAGGAGCTCGTGGTAGGTCAGCGGGCTCGGCTCGGTGTAGTCGACCAGGGCGACGGCGTAGATGCCCTTCGGATGCTGCTCGTCGACGTCGTGAGCGAGCCGGTAGACCGAGAGCCACATCGATCCGTGCATGTTCCAGGGGGCTGGGGGATAGCTGGTCACGTGGGTCTCCCGAATTTCTGTTGTGGTCGTGTCGAAGCGGTCATGCTCGGTTCGACGCGTAGGCATGTGGCGATCGTCGCCACGATTTACCCAAGGAGACCAGAGATGACCGACCAGGTGAAGGGCCCCGCCGCCTACTTCCCGTCCATCGAGAAGAAGTACGGCCGCCCGATCGCGGAGTGGCAGCAGATCATCCGCGAGTGCGGGATCACCAAGCACATGCAGATCGTGGCCCACCTGAAGAGCGAGTACGACCTCGGGCACGGTCACGCCAACGCCCTCGTCGCTCACACGCTCGCCGAAGGTCTCTGACCGGGAGCCGACTGGGTACTCCGGGTGCGGCAGTTCGGGCATGAGGTTGACTTCGTCCATGCGCCCAGGCCCTTTGGAGATCACCGACCTGCTCTGGTCGGACTCAGGGGATCCGGTGCTTCGAGACGAGGCGGCCGAGCTACTGCGGTCTCGCGGGCAGAGGAGAGCGGCGCGGATCGTGGCACGGTTGCCCGAGCGAGACGGGGTGCTGGATGTGGCGGCGGTGGATGCCCTCGGGCTGAGGATCCACCGCGAGTTGCAGCGGTTGGGGGAGGAACTGCAGCTGGGGCGGCGGGTGGCGTCGGTGGTGGGTACGTTGCTTCCCACCGGTGACTCACCGGTGCGAGTGGTCGACGTGGGCTGCGGGCTCGGGCATGTCCTGCGGTCGATCGCCGCTCACGGGGATCTGCCCGAGCACGTCGAACTGGTCGGGGTCGACCTCAACCCCGTGCTCGTCTCCGAGGCCTCGCGACTCGCCACGATCGAGGGCGTCGGCTGCCGGTTCGTCTCCGGCGACGCGTTCGAGCCGGGGGTAGCGGTCGCGGACGGTGCCCGCACCGTGGTCGTGTCCAGCGGGCTCATGCACCATCTCGCCCCGGATGAGCTGTCCGGGTTCTTCGCCGCCCAGGCGCAGCTGGAGGTCTTCGCGTTCGCCCACTGGGACATCGCGCCGTGCCTGTGGTCGACCATGGGTGCCTGGATCTTCCATCAGGCGCGGATGCGTGAGCCGATCTCCCGCCACGACGGCGTGATGTCCGCACGTCGTGCCCATCCGGCCGAGACGTTGCTGGCGGCAGCGGAGCGAGGCGCGCCCGACTATGCGGTCGAGGTGCGTGAGGGATCGCGCTGGCACCCACGAGCGCTCGACGTGCTCCGCCCGCTCGTCGGGGTCCGCCGATGAGCCTGGCTGTTCTCGTCCTGCTGGGTGCTCTCGACGCCGTGTTCAGCGGGTTCCGCTCCGCGCAGGGTCGTAGCGGAATGGTCGACCACACCCGCGGGGATCGTGAGGGCATGGTGCGCGGCGCCGGCCTGTTCGTTCTGTTGTCGCTGCCCGCGCTCGCCGCTCTCGCGATCGACCTTCTGCGTAGGGGCGGCGGCATCGACGCGTACGGCTCGGCTGCCGACATCTTTCTCCTGTTCATTGCCCCGTTCGCAGCGATCGTCCTGCTCGCCCTGGCGACGTACGGACTGCTTCGCTGGGAGCTGAGATACCTCGCCTCCGCGGTCATTCTCGGCCCCTGCACGTTCCTGCGTCCGTACGTCGTGAGCGCAGCTGCCGTCGTCGCTGCCGTCATCGCGGGCGAGCCGGGCGTGGCGGTCACCGCGGCTCTCGCTGTCGTCGCGGTGCTCGCGGTGGAGCCGCTCCTCGACGCCCTCCAACGTCGCAGAACCTGAGGCTCCTGCTCTGCTGCCGCCGGCCTCGACGCCGGCCGAAGGATCAGAGGCGAACGCCGTGGGCTGCCAGCTGATCGCGGAGTGCGGCATGACTGGTGTGGTCGGCCGGCGCGTCGGTGCCCGCCACAGAGGCCTCGGCGTGGGACTCGAACGTCCAGTGGACGGCGGCCATGCCGATGGATCGGGCGGAGGCGACGTTGATCGCCTTGTCGTCGACGAAGACGATCTCGCGCGGATCGGCGCCGATGCGGGCGGCAGCGCGTCGGAAGAACTCCGGCTCGGGCTTGGCCACGCCGAGGTCGAAGGAGTAGCAACTCACGTCGAACAGGTCGTCGTAGCCGAGCGTGGTGCGCATGAACGTGCTGCGGTGCGGGGCCTGGTTGGTGCCGAGGTGCACTCCGTAGCCAGCTGCTCGCACCAGGCGTACGACATCGGCCGACTCGGGGTTGACCTCGACCCGGTTCCACACGGCGGAGTAGACGTCCTCGACCGGCGCGGTCGCGTCGTACTCCTCCAACAGGTCAGCGAGCATGGCGAGATAGTCGCCGTCCGCGCCGGCCTGCATCGGAGCCTCCTTCGCCCACGCGGCACGGAGGAACTCCTCGGCCCGGTCCCCGAGGAACGGCTCGGCGGCCGCGTACCAACCTCCGGGGAGGTGTTGGAGGACACCGTCGGCGTCGAAGATGACGTGGCGTGCTTCTGCTGTTTCCATGCTGCAGGCAGCGTGACATATCCACACGAATGCGCACCGCAGGTTCCGGTGAAAATGAGAGAAACCGCTGGTCACCCAGCGGTCTCATCTGTGCCCCCGGCAGGAATCGAACCTGCGGCCTACGGTACCGGAAACCGGCGCTCTATCCCCTGAGCTACGGAGGCGATGCACTGCGCGAGCAGTGCGAATGGAACCCTACAGGCTGGGACGGATAACGGTGAAACCGACTGGCGCTTATACGCTGGACCTCGTGACTCCTGAGCAGCTTTCCACCGCGGTCGTCGATGTCCTCACCGCGCTCGTCGACGAGGGTGCGATCACCCTTCCCGACGGCGTTCCGAGCACTGTCACGGTGGAGCGACCCCGGCAGAAGGGGCACGGCGACTACGCCACCAACGTGGCGCTGCAGCTGGCCAAGAAGGCGGGGATGAACCCGCGTGCGCTGGGGGAGCAGGTCGCCGAGAAGCTGAAGGCGACCGACGGGATCGCGGACGTCGAGATCGCCGGCCCGGGCTTCCTCAACATCTCCGTCGAGGCCGGCGCCCAGGGCAAGCTGGCGGGCGAGATCGTCGCCGCCGGGAAGGCCTACGGCAGCAACGAGGCCTTCGCCGGCCACAACATCAACCTGGAGTTCGTCTCGGCGAACCCGACCGGCCCGCTGCACCTCGGTGGTGTCCGCTGGGCCGCGGTCGGGGACGCGCTCGGTCGTGTCCTGGAGGCGTCCGGCGCCGAGGTCACCCGGGAGTACTACTTCAACGACCACGGCGGCCAGATCGACCGCTTTGCCCGGAGCCTGCTCGCCTGGGCCCAGGGCCAGCCGGTCCCGGAGGACGGCTACGGCGGTGCGTACATCGAGGAGATCGCCAAGCAGGTCCTCGCCAAGGAGCCGAACGCGCTCGAGAGCGACGACCCGCAGGAGGTCTTCCGCTCGATCGGCGTGGAGCTGATGTTCGCCGAGATCAAGCAGAGCCTGCACGACTTCAACGTCGACTTCGACGTCTACTTCCACGAGGACAACCTCCACAAGTCCGGGGCTGTGGAGCGCGCCATCGAGAAGCTCCGCGAGCTCGGCAACGTCTACGAGAAGGACGGCGCGATCTGGCTGGCGACCGAGAAGTTCGGTGACGACAAGGACCGTGTCGTCATCAAGGCCGACGGCAACGGGGCCTACTTCTCCGGCGACCTGGCCTACTACCTCGACAAGCGCGAGCGCGGCTTCGACCGGTGCTTCATCATGCTCGGCGCCGACCACCACGGCTACGTCGGCCGGATGATGGCGATGTGCGCCGCCTTCGGCGACACGCCCCACGAGAACCTCGAGATCCTGATCGGTCAGATGGTCAACCTCCTCAAGGACGGCCAGCCGATGCGGATGTCGAAGCGTGCCGGCACCGTGGTCACCATCGACGACATCGTCGAGGCGATCGGGGTGGACGCGGCCCGCTACGCGCTGGCCCGCTACTCCAGCGACTCCAACATCGACATCGACCTCGACCTGTGGGCCAAGGCCGACAGCGCCAACCCGGTCTACTACGTGCAGTACGTCCACGCGCGCACCTGCCGGATGATGGCCAACGCCGCCGACCTCGGCATGGCGATCGACCTCGACACCTTCGACCCGTCGCTGCTCGTCCACGAGCGCGAGGGCGAGCTGCTGCGTGCGCTGGCCGAGCTGCCACGTGTGGTCGCGACCGCCGCCGAGCTGCGCGAGCCGCACCGCGTCGCCCGCTACCTCGAGGACACCGCCGGGATCTTCCACCGCTGGTACGACGATGACGACTGCCGCATGCTCCCCAAGGGCGACGAGCCGGTGGCGCCCGTCAACCTGGCCCGGCTGGCGCTCGTCTCCGCCGCCCGCACCGTCTTCGCCAACGGCCTCGGCCTGCTCGGCGTCTCCGCCCCGGAGCGGATGTGAGCGGCCACGCCTCGCCGGGCTCGTTCACCGGCACGTCCCCGGTCTGGCTGAAGACCCCCGACGACGTCAACGCCCTCGTACCCGCGCTGTGGTCGGCGACTGCCGAGAAGGACGCGAGCGGCGTCCTCACTGTCGGTGGCGTCGCGGTGCCTGACCTGGTCGCGAACATCAACACACCTGCGTACGTCTTGGACGAGGCCGACTTCCGTGAGCGCGCCCGCGCGTTCCGCGACGCCTTCACGGGCTACGACGTCTACTACGCCGGCAAGGCGTTCCTGTGCACCGAGGTGGCGCGCTGGGTGGCGCAGGAGGGGCTCTGCCTCGACGTCTGCTCCAACGGCGAGCTCTCGGTCGCGTTGCGTGCCGAGGTGGACCCGGCCAGGATCGGCTACCACGGCAACAACAAGGCCCCGATGGAGCTGCGCCGGGCGATCGTCGCGGGCGTCGGGCGGATCATCGTCGACTCCTTCCACGAGGTCGAGCGGGTCGCCGAGATCGCCGCCGAGACCGGCATCACCGCCCGGGTGATGGTGCGGGTGACCGCCGGCGTCGAGGCCCACACCCACGAGTACATCGCCACCGCCCACGAGGACCAGAAGTTCGGCTTCTCGATCTCCTCGGGCGACGCCTTCGAGGCCGTACGCCGGCTGCTGGACGCTCCGAACGTCGAGATGCGCGGGCTGCACTCCCACATCGGGTCCCAGATCTTCGACTCCTCCGGGTTCGAGGTCGCCACACGACGGGTGCTGGCGCTGCAGGCCCGGATCCGTGACGAGCTCGGCACCGAGCTGCCCGAGATGGACCTCGGCGGCGGCTTCGGCATCGCCTACACGACCCAGGACGACCCCTCGACGCCCAAGGCCCTGGCCGAGGAGCTCACCGCGATCGTCGAGCACGAGTGCCGTGGCTTCGGCCTCGCGGTGCCGCACCTCTCGATCGAGCCGGGCCGCGCGATCGTCGGGCCCTCGATGTGCACCGTCTACACGGTCGGCACGGTCAAGGAGGTCGCCCTCGACGGCGGCGTCACCCGCACCTACGTGAGCGTCGACGGCGGGATGAGCGACAACATCCGCACCGCTCTCTACGACGCCGACTACTCCGCGACCCTCGCCGGCCGGTCCTCGTCCGCCGGGCCCGTGCTCGGCCGGGTCGTCGGCAAGCACTGCGAGGCCGGGGACATCGTGGTCAAGCACGAGTTCCTGCCCGCTGACATCGCCCCCGGCGACCTGATCGCGGTCCCCGGCACCGGTGCCTACGGCCGCTCGATGGCCTCCAACTACAACCACGCCCTGCGGCCCCCGGTCGTCGCCGTCCGCGACGGGGAGTCACGTGTCATCGTCCGGCGCGAGACCGAGGACGATCTGTTCGCCACGGATCTGGGCTGATCGGACGTGTTCCTTCGTCAAGGTATGCAGACGAAGGAACACATCCCCCGCTGAGCTCCGCACGGGATGTGAGCGCTGACCTGCATACCTTGACGAAGGAACAGCCTCACGCCCGCAGGGCCCGAAGCACCGCCCGCCCACGCGGCGAGAGGCGGTAGCCGACGGGGAGGGACTCGGTGAGGCCGAGCTCCTTGAGCCGGCGGATGTCGGCCTTGAACGGCTTCTTCTCCCGTCCGATCGAGGCCGCGATCGTCTCGGCGAGCTCGCCGGGGCGGGCCTCGATGAGCTCCAGGTGCTCGCGCGTCCACGGGCCGCGGCGGCTGCGTCGGTCCATGTCGGCCAGCTTCGCGATCAGCGCGTCGGTCTCCTTCCTCCCCGGGCGCTTCGCGCGCAGGGCGACGCGCTCGTCGTCGCCTCCGTAGCGCATCTCGATGCGGTAGACCTCGCCGTCCTTGCGGGACAGGAAGGCCAGCAGGTCCTCCAGGGTCGTGCCCGCCCGCCGGGCATCCTCCTCGGTCAGCGTGTCGCAGGACACCGGCGAGACGGAGACGAACTCGACCACGCCCATCCGGGTGCGCTGGCGGCCGCCGGCGACATGCATCGGACGTTTCCAGCGGCGGAAGGCGAGGTCGACCTCGCCGGTGCGGATGCGTTCGAGGTCGGCGTTGGGGAACAGCACGCACCCATCAAACCGCGTGGCGCAGGAAATTCGGTTTCGCCTTCCCGAAATCCCGTGGTCCGTGAGCCTACGATGGGGCGCATGCCGAGGGGGGTCTACTCAGAGAGACCGCTCGCGACGCCGTCCCAGGCGCCGCGAGCGTCTGTCGCCCGGCTGACGAAGGAGCGCCGCGACAGCGTGACCCGAGCGGCACAGACGTTCGGCTGGTCGGTGGTGACCGGCAAGGCCGCCGCGCAGCGGCCGGTGCGGTGGGAGGTGCTCGGGCCGGACGTACGTGCCGAACGCTGTGACCTCGTCGTCGACGGCACCTGCGACGGGATCCTCGTCGAGTACTGGCACGGCAAGGCGTCCCCCGGGAAAGGTCCCTGGCGGCCGGCGCGCTGGGTGGTGGTGCGGGTCCCCGCCCACCTGCCGAAGACGGCAGCGATGATCGGCCTCTCGCCCGGCTCGGGCAACGCCGGCACCGGCCGCGTGCCCACGCCGGTCTTCTTCCCGCCGGAGTTCCGTGCCAAGACCAACGTGACCACGCCCGACGGTGCCGTCATCGCCGCCGAGGAGGAGCACGCTCGCTCACTGTCCCGGTTCGCCAGCCACGTCGTCGACGAGCGGCTGTGGGTGGTGGCCCGCGACGACGCGATCACGGTCACCACCGACGTGGAGCCGGACGCGGAGGAGCTGCTCCGTCGCGTACGTCTGGCGCGCGATGTCGCCGTGGTGCTCCGGCCGATCGTGGAGCTCGCCTGAGGCTGAGCTCATCCAAGGCTTGGGGAAAGCCCTTGACCTCAAGTGAGCTTGAGCATGTTGACTCGAGACATGCGAGCGATCAGACAGCACGAGTTCGGCGGCCCGGAGGTCCTGCGCCTCGAGGAGGTGCCCGACCCGACACCAGGCCCGGGTCAGGTACGCATCAGGGTGGAGGCCGCGGGCATCCACCGACTCGACACCTCGATCCGAGCGGCCGACCTGCCACCGACGATGCCGCGACCGGAGCTCCCGATGACTCCCGGCCGCGAGGTCGCCGGCGTGGTCGACGAGGTCGGTGAGGGCGTCGACGCGACCTGGCTGGGCGCGAAGGTCGTCGCGCATCTCGGTCCGGGAAGCAGCGGCGGCTACGCCGAGCTCGCGGTCGCCGACGAGACCCAGCTCTATCTACGCCCCGACGGGCTCGAGTCGGCCGAGGCCGTGGCCGCGATCGGCACCGGTCGCACCTCGGCCGCGGTGCTCGAGGCCGCCCAGATCAGTCCCGACGACGTCGTCGTCGTCACCTCGGCGGCCGGTGGCATGGGCGCGATCCTGCTCCAGGGCATCCGCAACGCGGGCGCTCGCGCGGTCGGCCTCGCGGGCTCCGACGCCAAGCTCGAGATCGCCCGTGGCTTCGGCGCACAGACGGCGATCGACTACCGCACCGACGGCTGGTTGGAGAGGCTTCGCGCCGAGGAGCCCCGGATCACGGTCCTTCTCGACGGGCTCGGGGGTGAGGTACCCAGGCAGGTCTACGCCCACCTCGAACCGGAGGGGCGGATGGTCCGGTTCTCCGGCGACCAGGACGGCTACGAGGGCGCCGCGAAGATCGTCGACATCCTCGGCCCCTGGGTCCAGGGCCGGATCAAGGAGTTCGAGCAGGTCTCGCTCGAGGCCGCCGCGGACGGCACCCGCAGGCCGTACGTCGGATCGAGGTTCCCTCTTGCCGAGGCCTCGGCGGCCCATGCGGCCCTCGAGAGCCGTGAGACGACGGGGAAGGTCGTCCTGGTGACGCGGTCGAGCGGGTTGTGAAGCTGAGAGTGACCTATGGGCCACTCTCAGCTTCACAACTCCGCCCAGGTGTCCGCGCCTAGAGCGGAAGTCGGACCCTGGAGGCTGTCCCGGATACCCTTGGGCGCGTGAGCAGCAACAAGACGACCGCGCACGCCGTCGATCCCTTGGGCGTCGCCGTCCTCGGTTGCGGTGTGGTGGGGTCCCAGGTGGTCCGGCTCCTGCTCGAGGGCGACGCGGATCTCGCCGCCAGAGTGGGTGCGCCGCTGGAGATCAGGGGCGTGGCCGTACGTCGCCTCGACGCTCCTCGCGACGTCGAGGTGCCCGCCGAGCTGCTCACCACGGATGCCCATGGCCTGGTCGCCCGCGACGACGTCGACCTCGTGATCGAGGTGATCGGCGGCATCGAGCCGGCCCGCGGGCTCATCCTCGAGGCGCTGGAGAGCGGCGCCAGCGTCGTGACCGCCAACAAGGCCCTGCTCGCCGAGGACGGCCCGACGCTCTACGAGGCCGCCGAGAAGGCCGGCACCGACCTCTACTACGAGGCCGCCGTCGCCGGCGCGATCCCGATTCTCCGCCCCCTGCGCGACTCGCTGGTCGGCGACCACGTCACCAAGGTGATGGGCATCGTCAACGGCACCACCAACTACATCCTCGACAAGATGGACACCTACGGTGCCGGCTTCGAGGAGGCCCTCGCCGAGGCTCAGGAGCTGGGCTACGCCGAGGCCGACCCGACCGCCGACGTCGAGGGCTTCGACGCCGCCGCCAAAGCCGCCATCCTGGCGAGCCTCGCCTTCCACACCCGGGTGACCGCCAGCGACGTCTACCGCGAGGGCATCACCGAGGTGACCGCCGGCGACGTCGCCTCGGCCAAGGCCATGGGCAGCGTCGTCAAGCTGCTCGCGATCGCCGAGCTCGACGGCGACGACGTCTCAGCGAGAGTCCACCCGGTGATGATCCCGCGCACCCACGCGCTGGCGACCGTCCGCGGCGCCTACAACGCCGTCTTCGTCGAGTCCGCCTCGGCCGGCGACCTGATGTTCTACGGCCAGGGCGCCGGCGGCGACCCCACCGCGAGCGCCGTCCTGGGCGACCTGGTCACGATCGCCCGCAACAAGGTCCTCGGCACCCGTGGCTTCGGCGAGTCCGCCTACGCCGCCCGCGCGGTGCGCCCGATGGGCGAGACCGTCACCCGCTACCACGTCAGCCTCGACGTGGCCGACAAGGCCGGCGTGCTCGCCGCCGTCGCGACCGCCTTCTCCGAGCACGGCGTCTCGATCAAGGCCGTACGTCAAGAAGGCAGGGGAGAGGACGCCCAGCTCGTCGTCGTCTCCCACGAGGCCCCCGATGCCGCGCTCGCGGCGACCGTGCAGCACCTGCGCGAGATGGAGTTCGTCCGCGACGTCGCCTCGGTGATGCGCGTAGAAGGAGCAGTCTGATGACGACCAGTCAGTGGCGAGGCGTGATCGAGGAATACCGCACCCTCCTCGACATCCCCCAGGACACCCCGGCGGTGACGCTCGGCGAGGGTGGCACCCCGCTGGTCCACTCCGAGTGGCTCTCCGGGGCCACCAAGGGTGAGGTGTGGCTGAAGGTCGAGGGCCAGAACCCGACCGGCTCGTTCAAGGACCGCGGCATGACCGCGGCCATCTCGGTCGCCGTCCACGAGGGTGCCAAGGCGGTCGTCTGCGCCTCCACCGGCAACACGAGCGCCTCGATGGCCGCCTACGCCGCCAAGGCCGGGATCACCCCGGTCGTGCTCGTCCCCAACGGCAAGATCAGTGCCGCCAAGATGGCCCAGGCGCTGGTCCACGGCGCCGAGGTGGTCAAGGTACGCGGCAACTTCGACGACTGCCTCAAGCTCTCCCGCGCGCTCGCCGACAGCTACCCGGTCGCGCTGGTCAACTCCGTCAACCCGGTCCGCCTCGAGGGCCAGAAGACGGCGGCCTTCGAGGTCGTCGACCGTCTCGGTGACGCCCCCGACTACCACCTGATGCCCATCGGCAACGCCGGCAACCTGTCGGCCTATTGGCTCGGCTACGAGCAGTACGCTGCGGCCGGCCACGCCACCAAGACCCCGGTCATGCGCGCCTTCCAGGCCGAGGGCGCGGCCCCGCTCGTGCTCGGCCACCCGGTCGAGCACCCGGAGACCAAAGCGACCGCGATCCGCATCGGCAACCCGGCCTCGTGGCAGCTCGCCGAGGCCGCCGCCGAGAAGTCCGGTGGCCGTTTCCGCGCGCTCTCCGACGACCAGATCCTCTCCGCCCAGGCCCAGCTGGCCCGCAACGACGGCGTCTTCGTCGAGCCCGCCTCGGCCGCCGGCGTCGCCGGGCTCCTCGCCGACCTCGAGGCGGGGGAGACCTACGCCGGAGCCACCACGGTCATCACCGTGACCGGTCACGGGCTCAAGGACACCGCCACCGCGCTGGAGTTCTTCGGTGAGCTGCCCGAGATCATCATCGACGCCGACCTCGAGGCCGCGGCGGCCGCAGCCGGGCTCGCGTAGCTCATGACGTTCGTAGAAGGCCCCGTCACCGTCACCGTCCCGGCCACCTCCGCCAACCTCGGTCCCGGCTACGACTCGCTCGGGCTGGCGCTCGACCTGCGTGACGAGCTCACCGGCGAGGTCATCGAGGAGGGCCTGGAGGTCACCGTCGAGGGTGCGGGCGAGGGCACGGTCCCGCTCGATGAGTCGCACCTCGTCGTACGCTCGATGCGGGCCGCCTTCGAGATCATCGGCAAGCAGCCGGCCGGTCTGCGGCTGCACTGCCACAACCGGATCCCGCACGCGCGTGGGCTGGGCTCGTCCTCGGCCGCGATCATCGGCGGCCTCGTGCTCGCTCGTGCCCTGGTCGCCGGGGGAGAGCTGATCCTCGACGACGACACGCTCTTCCAGAAGGCCGCCGAGATCGAGGGTCACCCCGACAACGTCGCGCCCGCATTCCACGGCGGCTTCACGATCGCGGGTGACGATGACGGCTTCTTCGCCGTCCGCACCGCCGTCGACCCGAGGGTCAGCGTCGTCGTGTTCGTCCCCGCGACCGGCGTCGAGACCAAGGCTGCCCGCGGGCTGCTGCCCGAGACCGTCCCGCACTCCGACGCGGCGGCCGACGCGGGACGTACGGCCCTCCTGGTCGCGGCGCTGAGCGATGCGCCCGAACACCTGCACCGTGCCACCCGCGACTTCCTGCACCAGGAGTACCGACGACCCGCGATGCCGGAGTCGCTCGCCCTGGTCGACGAGCTGCGCGCCGACGGCGTCGCCGCGATCGTCTCCGGCGCCGGGCCCACGGTCCTGGCGTTCAGCAGCGGCGTCGAGTCGGCCGAGACGACCAAGCTCACCACCCGCTGTCCCGAGGGCTGGGCCTGCCATGCGCTGAGCGTCGACATGGACGGCGTACGCATCCTCTGACCCGCGTTCCGGGCCCCTGCTGTGAGGGGTGCCATGCGTGTTAGCCTGGGAATACATCCGTTGGGCCGTTCAGGCCTGCGGGCGTGCTATCCCCCTTTCGTGCCGTGCCACTTCGTTGGCGCGCATCGGTGCGTCAGGGGTTCTGACAAACGAGCCGTCGGCGTCGTACGCCGATCGGCGATACGTGGGAAAGGACTCACGTGACTGAAACCATGGAATCCACTGCGCCGGAGCCGAACGCAGCCCCGAAGAAGCGCGGTGGCCTTGGCGGAATGCTCCTCGCCGACCTCAAGGCGATGGCGAACGGAATGGGTATCAGCGGGGCGAACTCGATGAAGAAGGCCCAGCTGATCGAAGCGATCAAGGCTGCGCAGAGCAGCCGTGCGCAGTCGGCGCCGGCGGAGCGGGCCGAGAAGCCTGCCGCCGAGAAGCCCGTTGCTGAGAAGCCTGCCGCCGAGAAGCCTGCGGAGAAGACCGCAGAGAAGCCGGCCGAGACGGCCGAGAAGCCCGCGGAGAAGTCCGCCGAGGCTGCTGACGCCGGTAACGAGGGCGCCCAGCGCCCGCGTCGCCAGCGCAACCAGAACAAGAGCGGTGGTCAGGCCGGTCAGAGTGGCCAGTCCGGCCAGGGCGGTCAGGGTGGCCAGTCCGGTCAGCCCACCGGCGGTGGCCAGGGCAAGGGTCCGGTCAAGGCCGGGCAGCCCGCCGCCGAGAAGAAGAACGAGGACGCCCAGAAGGAGCGGTCGGCCGAATCGGCCGACGACGCGGGCGATGACGACGGCGAGGGTGGCAGCCGCCGCAACCGCCGCCGCCGTGGCCGCGATCGCGACCGCAACCGCCCGGGCCGCGGCGAGCCCGACACGACCGTCCTCGAGGACGACGTGCTCGTGCCCGCGGCAGGCATCCTGGACGTACTCGACAACTACGCCTTCGTCCGCACCTCCGGCTACCTGCCCGGACCCGACGACGTCTACCTCTCCCTGTCGCTGGTCAAGCGTCTCGGCCTGCGCCGTGGCGACGCGATCGTCGGTCAGGTGCGCCAGCCCCGTGAGGGCGAGCGCAAGGAGAAGTACAACCCGATGGTGCGCATCGACTCGGTCAACGGTGCCGACCCCGAGGTCGCCAAGCACCGCGTCGAGTTCGACAAGCTGGCGCCGGTCCACCCCGACCAGCGACTGCGCCTCGAAGGCGGTTCCGACCCGGTCACCGGCCGCGTCATCGACCTGATCTCGCCGATCGGCAAGGGCCAGCGCGGCCTGATCGCCTCGCCGTCGAAGGCGGGCAAGACGACCGTCCTGCAGGCGATCGCCGGCGCGATCACGGCCAACAACCCCGAGTGCCACCTGATGGTCGTGCTCGTCGACGAGCGCCCGGAGGAGGTCACCGACTTCGAGCGCAGCGTCAAGGGCGAGGTCATCGCCTCCACCTTCGACCGTCAGCCTGCCGACCACACCGTGGTGGCCGAGCTGGCGATCGAGCGGGCCAAGCGCCTGGTCGAGCTCGGCCACGACGTGGTCGTCCTGCTCGACGGGCTGACCCGCCTGGGCAAGGCGTACAACCTCTCCGTCCCGGCCTCGGGCCGCATCCTCGGTGGCGGCGTCGACTCCGCGGCGCTCTACCCGACCAAGCGGTTCTTCGGCGCGGCCCGCAACGTGGAGGACGGCGGCTCGCTGACCATCCTCGCCACGGCCGCGGTCGAGACCGGGTCGAAGACCGACGAGATCATCTTCGACGCGTTCAAGGACACCGCCAACTCCGAGCTGCGCCTGAGCGAGGAGTACGCGGAGGCCGGGATCTTCCCCGCCGTCGACGTCAGCGCCTCCGGCACCCGCCGCGACGACCTGCTCTTCGCCGGTGGCGAGGGCGACGCGGTGCGCAAGCTGCGTGCCTCGCTGGCCACGCTCGACGGTGCCAAGGCCGCCTCGGTGCTGGTCGACAAGGTCGCCGGTTCGGCCACCAACATGGTGCTCCTCAACGAGGTCGCCAAGAGCTGAGTGTGGTGTCCGCCTGGGGCCGTCGGGAATTATTGGCGGCCCCAGGCGTTCACATACACTGAATCCTCGGTGCCGGTTCACGTCCCGCAACCTGCGGCGGCGACCCGGAGCCCCATGTCTTGAGAGGAACCTCATGAAGTCCGACATCCACCCGACGTACGTCGAGACCCAGGTCACCTGCACCTGCGGCAACTCCTTCACGACCCGCAGCACCGTGGCCGAGGGCGCCATCCGCGCCGACGTGTGCTCCAACTGCCACCCGTTCTACACGGGCAAGCAGAAGATCCTCGACACCGGCGGTCGCGTGGCTCGCTTCGAGGCTCGCTTCGGCAAGCGCAACAAGTAGCTGCTTCCCAGCGCCGGCCCCCGCATCTGCGGGTGGCCGGCGCTGGTGTGTTTGGAGGGTTCACCGGCGTACGAAGCGAGGCGGAGATGTCACAGTTTGAAGCGGTCGAAGGACTCATCGACGAGCACGTCGGGCTGGAGAAACGGCTCGCCGAGCCGGAGACCCATGCCGACGCGCGCCTGGCGAAGAAGCTCAACCAGAGGTACGCCGAGCTGAGCTCGATCATCGACGCCTACCGCTCCTGGCAGCAGCTCGGTGACGACATCGAGGCCGCCCGCGAGCTGGCGGGGGAGGACGCCGCGTTCGCCGAGGAGGCCGAGGCGCTGGTGCCGCAGCGGGAGGAGGCCGAGGAGCGGCTGCGCCGTCTGCTCGTGCCCCGCGACCCGACCGACGACAAGGACGCCATCCTCGAGGTGAAGTCGGGGGAGGGCGGCGAGGAGTCGGCGCTGTTCGCCGGCGACCTGCTGCGGATGTACACCCGCTATGCCGAGCGTCAGGGCTGGAAGCTCGAGTTCCTCGACGCCAACGAGTCCGACCTCGGCGGCTACAAGTCGGTCACCGTGGCGGTGAAGGCGAAGGGGACCTCAGAGCCTGGCCGGGCGCCCTATGCGCTGCTCAAGTTCGAGGGCGGCGTGCACCGTGTCCAGCGGGTGCCGGTCACCGAGTCGCAGGGCCGCGTGCACACCTCGGCCGCCGGCGTCCTGGTGGTTCCCGAGGCCGAGCCCATCGATGTCGAGATCAACGACAACGACCTCCGCATCGACGTCTACCGCTCCTCTGGCCCCGGTGGCCAGTCGGTCAACACCACCGACTCGGCGGTCCGGATCACCCACGTCCCCACCGGCATCGTCGTCTCCATGCAGAACGAGAAGTCGCAGCTGCAGAACAAGGAGCAGGCCATGCGCGTGCTCCGCTCGCGCCTGCTCCAGGCAGCCCAGGACGCTGCCGACGCGGAGGCCTCCGACGCCCGCCGTTCCCAGGTGCGCACGGTCGACCGCTCCGAGCGCATCCGCACCTACAACTTCCCGGAGAACCGCATCTCCGACCACCGCACCGGCTACAAGTCCTACAACCTCGACCAGGTCCTCGACGGCGACCTGGAGCCGGTGATCGGGAGCGCGGTCGACGCCGACCTGGCTGCCCGTCTGGCCTCGCTCGACTCCTGAGCCGCTCAACGCCGAAGGGCGCAGTCACCAGGTGACTGCGCCCTTCGGTCGGCTCATCGGGGCGTGCTCAGGCGTTGGCCTTCTTCTTGAAGCCGATGACGAAGCCGGCGGCCTCGGCCGAGGACTCGCTGTCGAACCAGACCTCGGCCTGGGTCCGCTTGTAGGCCGTGCTGGCAGAGGTGTGGTAGCGCTTCGCGCCGTCCTTGCGGATGTTGCCCTTCACGACGTACGCCGGGTGCGGACTGGAGCCGTCCTCGAGCGGGTCGGCGCTGCCGGCGCCGTAGCCGCTCGCCGGCGGCAGCGGCTGGTCGGTCTCGACGGTGTCGGCCTTCTTGCTGCGGTCGTAGAAGTCGCTGCTCGCGCCCACGAACCCGGCCGCCTCGGCCGACTCCTCGGAGTCGAAGTAGACGGCTGCCTTCGTACGGCCGTAGTAGGGGCTCGCCGTCGTGTGGTACTTCTTCCCGCTGCTGCCCTTGATGTCGTACGCGGCATCCGGGCTGGTTCCGTCAGCAGCCGGAAGCACGGCGCCGGGGTAGGGAGCGCCGTTGGTCGCGGCGGGCGCCTCGGCCGCCGGGGTGGCCTCCGGCTCGGCCGGCACGGGAATCTCGTCAGCCGGAGCCTCGTCAGCCGGCGCCTCGGTCGTCTCGGGCTCAGCGGCGGCAGCGGCGGTGAGGCTCTCGGCCTCCGCGACGACAGCGGCGGTGTCCTCTTCGGTCACCTCGTCCGTGGCCTTCTCGGCGGCCTCGGCCTCGACGGAAGCCTCGGCGACCTCTTCGGCCGCGGGCTCCTCGGCCGCGGGCTCCTCGACTGCGGGAGTCTCCGCAGCGGGAGCCTCAGCAGCGGGCTCGGCCACGGACGTCTCGGCGGGGACGACGGCGGCCGGCTCGGCCTCGGCGGCCTCGGCGGCCTCGGAGGCCTCGGTGGCCGGGTGCTCCTTGTCCGCTCGATGTGCGGCCTTGGCGTCCTTGCGGATCGGACGTCCGAAGAAGAACCAGATCAGGAGGGCGAGGACGAGGATGAGTGCAAGCAGCAAGGGCCACTTCATGGGGTGATGTTTCCTTCCGGGGGATATCTCGGGTGTGGTGGTGGGGCAGCACAGCGCCCGCCGAGGTGTGCGGCCAGTCCCGCGTCCCCCGATATGACCGGAAGAACCGTTGAGGCGCCCGAACGTTACCCTCAGCGGGGTAAAGCATGACTAACACATTCAGGAGCAGTTGCCCATGACCGCCCCGCGCGCACTTCTGGCAAGTGCCCGAAAGCAGCTCGAAGAGGCCGGAGTCGAGAGCCCGGACGCCGATGCGGCCATCTTGTTGGCCCATGTCCTCGACACCGACCGCAACCGCCTCTTCCTCGTCGACGACGTGGCGGAGCATCACGAGAAGGCCTATGCGGACCTGCTCGCCCGCCGCGCGGAACGCGAGCCGTTGCAGCACCTGACCGGGGTTGCGTACTTCCGGCACGTCGAGCTCGCCGTCGGTCCCGGCGTCTTCGTGCCGCGGCCCGAGACCGAGCTGCTCGCCGGCTGGGCGATCGATCGGGCCACTGAGGTCGATCAGCCCGTCGTCGTCGACCTCTGCACCGGGTCGGGCGCGATCGCGAAGAGCATCGCCGACGAGGTCCCGGGCGCGCAGGTGCACGCGGTCGAGCTCTCCGAGGACGCCTATCCCTGGGCCGTACGCAACCTGACCGGCACCGGCGTGGACCTGCGGCAGGGCGACATGGCCGACGAGTTCACCGACCTGGACGGCAGGGTCGACGTGCTGGTCTGCAATCCGCCGTACATCCCGCTCGAAGCCTGGGAGTCGGTGGCGGCCGAGGCGCGCGACCACGACCCCGACCTTGCGCTCTTCTCGGGGCAGGACGGGCTGGACGCGATCCGCATCCTGGAACGGCGGGCCGCCGAGCTGCTCAGGCCCGGGGGAGTGGTCGGCTTCGAGCATGCCGACGAGCAGGGTCCGAACGCCGACAACGGCGGCGCTCCGGCGGTCTTCGCGGCCACCGGACGATGGCAGGACGTACGCGATCATCTCGATCTGGCAGGCCGTCCGCGCTTCACGACCGCACAACTGGCAACATGAGCACTGTGACTGAGCGCTACCCGATCGCGACCGAGGACGAGCAGACCGAGGCGGTCGATGCTGCTGTGGCCGCCCTTCAGGCCGGCGAGCTCGTGGTCGTACCGACCGACACGGTCTACGGCATCGCCGCCGACGCGTTCGACAAGGGCGCCGTGGCCGGTCTGCTCGCCGCCAAGGGCCGAGGCCGCTCGATGCCGCCACCTGTGCTGATCTCCAACGTCGCCACCCTGGACGCCCTCGCGACGCGGATCCCCGACTGGGCGCGCAGCCTCGTCGAGGAGCTGTGGCCCGGAGCCCTGACGGTCGTCTTCCACCAGCAGCCGTCGCTGCAGTGGGACCTGGGCGAGGCCCGCCAGACCGTGGCCGTACGCATCCCCGACTCCGACATCCTGCGCCGCATCATCGACCGGGTCGGGCCGCTGGCGACCAGCTCGGCCAACCGCACCACCAAGCCGGCCGCCACCAACGCGGACCAGGCCGACGAGATGCTCGGCAAGATGGTCAAGGCCATCATCGACGGCGGCGAGTCGCCCGTCGGCGAGGCGTCCACGATCGTCTCCGCCACCGGTGACGAACCGAAGGTTCTCCGGGAGGGTGCGATCAGCATCGACCGGATCAACGAGATCCTCGCCGAGCACGACGTCGCCATCCGTCGTCCGGGCGATCCGGACCCCGCCAACATGACCGAGACCGACATGCCCGCCACGGACGCCGACACAGAAGCCTGATGCGCGCCTACGTCCTCCTCTTCCTGGTCGCCGCCGTGGTGACCTACCTGCTCACCGTCGTCGCCCGCGAGTTCGCGACGCGCACGGGGGCCGTCGCGAAGGTCCGCGACCGTGACGTACACGCGGTTCCGGTCCCCTACATGGGCGGCGTGGCGATGCTGGGCGGCCTGGTCGCCGCCTATCTGGTCGCTCGCGAGCTGCCGTTCCTGGCCGACGCACCGGACTTCGTGCTGCAGGACACCGGCGTGGTGATCCTCGCCGGCGCGCTGATCTGCATCGTCGGTGTCGTCGACGACATCTTCGAGCTCGATGCGCTCACCAAGCTGGGCGGTCAGGTGCTGGCGACCGCGATCCTGGTGGGCTTCAACCTGCAGTACAGCCTGATCACGTTCCCCGACGGCACCCAGTTCTCCATCGACCCCGCCCAGGGCGCGCTGCTCACCGGGCTCGTCGTGATCACCGTGGTCAACGCGGTCAACTTCATCGACGGCCTCGATGGTCTGGCCGCGGGTGTGGTCGGCATCGGCGCGCTGGCGCTGTTCCTGTTCTGCTACCAGTTCACCCGGATCAACGACATCGGCCGCGCCTCGACAGCGGCCCTCCTGACCGTCGCGCTCGCCGGAGCCTGCGTCGGCTTCCTGATCCACAACTGGCATCCCGCCCGGCTGTTCATGGGTGACAGCGGCTCGATGCTGATCGGCCTGATCCTCGCCGCCAGTGCGGTCACCCTCTCGGGCTCCTACAACGCCGGCGGCCTGAACGTGAACGCCTTCGACGCCTCCACCGCGCTCCTGGTGACCTTCCTGCCGTTGCTGCTACCGCTGACGATCCTGGTGGTGCCGCTCGTCGACCTCGTGCTTGCCGTCGTACGCCGCACCCGCGCCGGCCGGTCCCCGTTCGCCGCGGACAAGAAGCACCTGCACCACCGCCTGCTGGAGATCGGCCACTCCCAGCGCCGTGCCGTCCTGATCATGTGGCTCTGGGCCGGCCTGATGTCCTTCGGCTCCGTCTTCGTGACCCTCTACCGCGGCCCCGTCGTCATCGTCGGCGTCATCGTCGCCACCGCCCTCATCGTGCTGCTCACCTTCGTCCTCCCAAAGATCCGCGGCGAGCGCACCGACAAGCTCCTCGAGGTCCCCGAGGACCTCACCCCGCTGGAGAACCAGCCCCGCTAGCGGTCCCTTGATCGATCAATTAGGGCACCCAAACACGCTTGTGATAGTTTTCACGAGCGTTCGGGATACGCTCCTGAACGCTTGAAATGCCCCCAGAGAGAACGGCCGCCGACGATGACGACCGCAACCAGCAAATCCAAGGTGCTGCGAGGTTCTGCCGCAGTGTCCGCAGTTGCTGTGCTCGCGGCCCTCGCGGTGGCCTTTGTTCTTGCCGGGACTGATGGTCTGACCGGTGCCGCGATCGGCTCGATCGCCACCGTTGTCGTGCTGGCGGTCGGGTCCTGGGCGATGTTCTGGGTCGCGGCGAAGTCGCCCGCCCTGTCGTTGCCCGCCGCTGTCGGTGTCTTCACTGTGTCAGGCATGGTTCTCTTCGTTGTCCTGCTGGTCGTTTCGCAGACCGGGGGAGACGCTGTCGTACGTTCGGCAGCCTTCTCGGTCATGGCGCTCACCGTCGCATGGACGACCACGTTTGCGTTCCTGGTGCGACGCGAGCGGATCCCGCTCTTCGACCTGCCCGGGGCAGACTCGTGACCCGCCAGTAGCGCCTGATATCGTCCGGGCCGTCGGGGGCGGCCGCCGGGATGATGCCCGAGCCTTTGAAGGCTCGCCACCCAGAATCGTAAGTTCAACAAACAGGAGACAGCGTGAAGTCGCTTGCCGCCACCGTTATGGCGTCGGAGTCGGGGCCTCATATCCCGGGGCCCGCGGACTTCTTCCTTCCGCCGATCGTCGGGTCCGGCGACTGGGCTCTGACCAAGGTGACCTTCCTGGTCCTGCTGTCCGTCGTGATCGGTTTCGGCTTCTTCTACGCCGCCTCCCGCAAGGCCGCCGTGGTTCCGAGCCGCCTGCAGTTCGCCGGTGAGTACGTCTACGGGATGGTCCGCAACTCCATCGCCCGCGACATCATCGGGTCGAAGGACTACATGAGGTTCGTGCCGTTCCTCTTCACGGTCTTCATCTTCATCATCATCAACAACTTCTACGGGATCATCCCGTTCGTCCAGTTCCCCACGATGTCGCACATCGGCTTCACCGTGGCGCTGGCCGCGATCACCTGGCTGGTCTACAACATCGTCGGTATCGCGAAGCACGGGTTCATCGGCTACCTCAAGCTCCAGACGGTGCCCAGCGGCGTCTCCGGGCCGATCCTTCTGATGATGGTCCCGCTGGAGTTCCTCTCCAACATCGTCGTCCGGCCGTTCACGCTGGCGATCCGTCTCTTCGCGACCATGTTCGCCGGCCACCTGCTGGTGGCGCTGTTCTCCATCGGTGGCGCCTGGCTGATCCTGCACTACGCCCCGACGTGGCAGGGCGTCGCCGCCGGTGTCTTCGCCTTCCTGCTGGGCATCTTCGTGTCCTTCCTGGACATGCTGATCATGTTCCTGCAGGCCTATGTCTTCACCCTGCTCTCGGCGATGTACATCGCCGGCGCAGTCGCGGACGAGCACTGATCCGTTCAGGCTCGGACTCAAACAGCTAATCCAACTCGACGTACAACAACTGACGCAGATCGCGTCACAACCGAAAGGAAATCCCCATGGAGGGACAGCTCGGAATCATCGGCCTCGGCCTCTCCGCCATCGGCCCGGGTGTCGGTGTCGGTCTGATCTTCGCCGCGTACGTCGCGGGTGTCGCCCGCCAGCCGGAGGCCCAGAGCCGCCTGCAGGCGATCGCGATTCTCGGCTTCGCGCTGTGTGAGCAGTTCTTCATCATCTCCTTGGCTCTCGCCTTCGTCCTTCGCTGACGTAGGGAACTACTGAAGGTTCCGACATGATCCTTACCCAGGTAACCGCTGCGGAGACCGAGATCAACCCGTTGGTCCCGCACGTCCCGGAGATCATCCTCGGTGTCATCGTCATCGCCATCCTCTTCGTGGGAGTCGCGAAGTTCATCGTTCCGAACTTCGAGAAGGCGTATGCCGATCGAACCGCGGCGATCGAAGGTGGCATCGAGAACGCCAACGCCAAGCAGGCCGAGGCTGACGCCAAGCTCGCCCAGCTGGAGGCCCAGCTGGCCGACGCTCGTCACGAGGCTGCCCGCATCCGCGAGCAGGCCCGTGAGGAGGGTGCCGCGATCAAGGCCGAGTTCCGCGCCGAGGCGCAGGCCGAGGCCGAGCGCATCGTCACCGCAGGCAAGGCGCAGGTCGAGGCCGAGCGCCAGGCGGCTGCTGCTTCGCTGAAGACCGAGGTCGGCTCGCTGGCCACCGGTCTCGCCGGTCGCATCGTCGGCGAGTCCCTCGACGACGACGAGCGTTCCAGCCGTGTGGTCGAGCGGTTCCTCGCTGACCTCGAGGCAGGGGTTCACTGATGGACTTCCGTGGAGCGTCGGCCGACGCAGTTGCCGCCCTGACCGAGGAGCTGAAGACCGCTGTCTCCGCCTCTCCTGAGGCGGCGGCGAAGGCGGCCGACACCCTCTTCGAGGTCTCCCAGACCTTCCGCGCCGAAGCAGCTCTGCGCCGCTTCGTCACCGACGCCTCGGTACCGGCAGAGGCCAAGACCGGCCTCGTCGGCGAGCTGTTCGGCGGGAAGGTCGACGCGACGGGCCTCGGTGTGGTCGAGTCGGCGGTCAAGCACCGCTGGACGCACGCCGGTGACCTGAGCGACGCGGTCGAGCGACTGAGCGAGATCGCCGCGGTTCGCAGCGCCGGCGACGAGGCCAAGCGCCTCGCCGACGAGCTGTTCGCGGTCCAGCAGGCCGTGCAGGAGACGCCGGAGCTGCGCGACGCGCTCTCCGACCCGGCTCGCACGACCGCTGACAAGGTCACGCTGGTCGACGACCTTCTCGGCGGCAAGGCGCTGGCGGCGACGGTCACCCTGACCAAGCAGGCGCTGGCCGGCACCTACCGCACGGCCACGGTCGCGCTGGGTGAATACCAGAAGGTCGCTGCCGCGGTCGCGGGCGAAGGCACCGCGGTCGTCCGCGTGGCTGCCCCGCTCTCGGAGGGTGACACCACCCGCCTGGCCGCGGCCCTCGCGCAGAAGTACGGCCGCAAGGTCCACCTGAACATCGTGGTCGACCCGGCCATCGTCGGCGGCATCAAGGTCTCGATCGGTGACGACGTCATCGACGGCACCATCTCCAGCCGCCTCGACGGGGCGCAGCGAGCACTCGCCGGCTGATCCGGCATCGCGGCCCCAACTGGCCGTATGACCCCTGTGTGACACAGACTTCGACGTAAGAACGAGAGAGAAGGCAGAGATGACGGAGCTCACCATCCGTCCCGACGAGATCAGGGACGCGCTGGCAAAGTACGTCGCGGACTACAAGCCCGAGGCGGCGAAGACCGAGGAGGTCGGCACTGTCGCGCGGACCGCTGACGGCATCGCCCAGGTCTCGGGCCTGCCCTCGGCCATGGCGAACGAGCTCCTCGAGTTCGAGGACGGGACCCTCGGTCTCGCCCTGAACCTCGAGACCCGCGAGATCGGTGTCGTCGTCCTGGGCGACTTCGACAAGATCGAGGAGGGCCAGTCGGTCCGACGTACGGGCGAGGTTCTCTCCGTCCCCGTCGGTGACGGCTACCTCGGCCGCGTCGTGGACCCGCTGGGCAACGCGATCGACGGCCTCGGCGACATCGAGACGGTCGGCCGTCGCGCCCTGGAGCTCCAGGCTCCCGGCGTGATGCAGCGCAAGTCGGTTCACGAGCCGCTCGCCACCGGCATCAAGGCGATCGACGCCATGACCCCGATCGGCCGTGGCCAGCGCCAGCTGATCATCGGTGACCGCGCGACCGGTAAGACCACGGTCGCCATCGACACGATCATCAACCAGAAGCAGAACTGGGACTCGGGCGACCCCGACAAGCAGGTTCGCTGCATCTACGTCGCCATCGGCCAGAAGGGCTCGACCATCGCCTCCGTGCGTGGCGCCCTCGAGGAGGCCGGCGCGCTGGAGTACACGACCATCGTGGCCGCTCCCGCGTCCGACTCCGCCGGCTTCAAGTACCTCGCCCCCTACACCGGCTCGGCCATCGGCCAGCACTGGATGTACGAGGGCAAGCACGTCCTGATCGTCTTCGACGACCTGACCAAGCAGGCCGAGGCCTACCGCGCCGTGTCGCTGCTGCTGCGCCGCCCGCCGGGCCGTGAGGCCTACCCGGGTGACGTCTTCTACCTGCACTCCCGGCTGCTGGAGCGCTGCGCGAAGCTCTCCGACGAGATGGGCGCGGGCTCGATGACCGGTCTGCCGATCATCGAGACCAAGGCCAACGACGTCTCGGCGTTCATCCCGACCAACGTCATCTCCATCACCGACGGTCAGATCTTCCTGCAGTCCGACCTGTTCGCGGCCAACCAGCGTCCGGCGATCGACGTCGGTGTCTCGGTCTCCCGCGTCGGTGGCGCGGCGATGACCAAGGCGCTCAAGGGCGTCACCGGCTCGCTCAAGGTCGACCTCGCGCAGTACCGCGCGATGGAGGCCTTCGCGATGTTCGCCTCCGACCTGGACGCGGCCTCTAAGCAGCAGCTGGCCCGCGGTCAGCGTCTGATGGCGCTGCTCAAGCAGCCGGCCTACTCGCCGTACCCGATCGACGAGATGACCGTCTCGCTGTGGCTGGGCACCACCGGCCGCCTGGACATCGTCCCGACCGCGGACGTGCTCAAGTTCGAGCAGGAGTTCCTCGACTACCTGCGACGCTCCCACGAGGGCGTCCTGGCCGCGATCCGTGAGTCCCTGAAGTTCGAGGACTCCACCGAGACCGCGCTCAACGACGCCTACAACGCCTTCCTCGACCAGTTCGAGACCTCGGACGGTGCCTCGGTCAAGCCGGGTTCCGCCAAGGAAGAGGCCCTCTCTGACGAGGACGTCGAGCAGGAGCAGATCGTCAAGCAGAAGCGGGGCTGACCCATGGCCGTGTCAGTGCGTGAACTCCGCGCGCGGATCAAGTCGACGGAGTCGATGAAGAAGATCACGCGCGCCATGGAGCTCATCGCTGCGTCCCGGATCATCAAGGCGCAGCAGCGGGCCAATGCGGCCGCGCCGTACGCCCGTGAGCTCACCCGCGCCGTCTCTGCGGTGGCGACCTACTCCAACGTGGACCACCCGCTGACCACCGAGCCGGAGGCGCCCACCCGCGCCGCCGTGCTGGTGGTCACCAGCGACCGTGGTCTGGCCGGCTCCTACTCCTCGAGCGTGCTCAAGGAGGCCGAGGGCCTGGTCGAGAAGCTCAAGGCCGAGGGCAAGGAGGTCGACCTCTACGTCACCGGACGCAAGGCGGAGGCCTTCTACAAGTTCCGCGGTCGCTCCGTGGCGCAGGCCTGGACCGGCTTCTCCGACCGACCGGACTTCGAGGCGGCCAAGGAGATCGGCGAGAAGCTGATCGAGGTCTTCGTCGAGGGCACCGAGGCCGAGAAGGCCGCCGCTCCCGGCGTCGACGAGGTCCACGTGGTCTACACGCGGTTCATCACCATGATGACGCAGAAGCCCACCGCCGTACGTCTTCTGCCTCTGGAGGTCGTGGAGGGCACCGAGGCTCCGGCCGAGGGCGAGGTCCTGCCGCTCTACGAGTTCGAGCCGTCGGCCGAGGCCGTGCTCGACTCGCTGCTCCCGCAGTACGTCGTGAGCCGGATCTGGTTCGCGCTGCTGCAGGCCGCCGCCTCCGAGCTGGCCCAGCGTCAGAAGGCGATGAAGTCGGCTACCGACAACGCCGACGAGCTCATCAAGAAGTTCACCCGGGTTGCCAACCAGGCTCGCCAGGCCGGCATCACCCAGGAGATCAGCGAGATCGTCGGTGGCGTGAACGCGCTCGCCGACGCCCAGGCTGCGAACGACTGAGAACCCACAGAAAGACTGACTAGAAAATGACCGCACAGGTTGACGAGAAGACCACGACGGGCCGCATCGCCCGCGTGATCGGCCCGGTCGTCGACGTGGAGTTCCCCGTCGACGCCATGCCGGACATCTACAACAAGCTCGAGGTCGAGGTCACCATCAGCGGTGAGACCTCCGTCCTGCCGCTCGAGGTTGCCCAGCACATCGGTGACGGCATGGTCCGCGCGATCTCGCTGAAGCCGACCGACGGCGTCGTCCGCGGTGCCACCGTGAGCGACACCGGCAACCCGATCACCGTGCCCGTGGGTGACGTCACCCTCGGCCACGTGTTCAACGCGACCGGCGACATCCTCGATGTCGACCCGGCCACGGTCGAGGTCAAGGAGCGCTGGGGCATCCACCGCAAGGCTCCGGCCTTCGACCAGCTCGAGTCCAAGACCCAGATGTTCGAGACGGGCATCAAGGTCATCGACCTCCTCACCCCCTACGTGACCGGTGGAAAGATCGGCCTCTTCGGTGGTGCGGGCGTCGGCAAGACCGTCCTCATCCAGGAGATGATCGCCCGAGTCGCCAAGAACCACGGTGGTGTCTCCGTGTTCGCCGGTGTCGGCGAGCGCACCCGTGAGGGCAACGACCTCATCCACGAGATGCAGGAGGCCGGCGTCTACGACAAGGTCGCCCTGACCTTCGGCCAGATGGACGAGCCGCCGGGCACGCGTCTTCGCGTGGCCCTCTCGGCGCTGACGATGGCGGAGTACTTCCGCGACGTCCAGGGCCAGGACGTGCTGCTGTTCATCGACAACATCTTCCGCTTCACCCAGGCGGGCTCCGAGGTCTCGACCCTGCTGGGCCGGATGCCTTCGGCCGTGGGCTACCAGCCCAACCTCGCCGACGAGATGGGTCTGCTCCAGGAGCGGATCACCTCGACGCGTGGTCACTCGATCACCTCGATGCAGGCGATCTACGTGCCGGCCGACGACTACACCGACCCGGCTCCGGCGACCACCTTCGCCCACCTCGACGCGACCACCGAGCTCTCCCGTGAGATCGCTTCGCTGGGTATCTACCCGGCGGTGGACCCGCTGACCTCGACGTCGCGAATCCTGGACCCGCAGTACATCGGTCAGGACCACTACGACTGCGCCGTGCGCGTCAAGCAGATCCTTCAGCGCAACAAGGAGCTGCAGGACATCATCGCGATCCTGGGTGTCGACGAGCTCTCCGAGGAAGACAAGATCATCGTCTCCCGCGCTCGCCGGATCCAGCGGTTCCTGTCGCAGAACACCTACGTGGCCAAGCAGTTCACCGGCATCGAGGGCTCGACGGTTCCGGTCAAGGACACCATCGAGGCGTTCAACAAGATCGCCGACGGTGAGTACGACCACGTCGCCGAGCAGGCGTTCTTCATGTGCGGTGGCCTCGACGACGTCGAGGCGAAGTGGGCCGAGATCCAGAAGAGCCTCTGATGACGGACGCACTTCAGGTGGAGCTCGTCGCTGCAGACCGTGTGGTCTGGAGCGGCGGGGCCACCATGGTCATCGCCCGAACGGTCGACGGTGATGTCGGTGTCCTGCGCGGTCACGCGCCGGTGCTGTCGGCACTCACCGAGGCGGTCGTGGAGATCACTCCGGAGGAGGGCACCGAGGTCATCGCGACCGTCGACGGTGGCTTCCTCTCGGTGGCCAACGACCGCGTCTCGATCCTGTCCGAGCACGTGCTGCTGGCGCACGAGATCGACCTCAGCCAGGCTGAGGTCGAGCTCGAGGAGGCCCGTCGCCTGCTCGGCACCAACAACGACGCCGAAAAGCGCATCCGGCGTGCCGAGGCACGCATCCGCGCTGTCGAGAAGGCCTCTTAGGGAAAGAGGGGCGATACCCGGATGGCATGGTGGGAGCTGCTGTTGGCCGTTGTGGCTGCATTGCTTCTGCTTGTCCTCGCCTATGGCATCGGGATCGCCGTACGCCGCCGTCTGCTCGCTCGCAACGGCGGCGTCTTCGAACTGAGCCACCGCGTCCGGGACACCAGTCCCGGACGCGGTTGGGTCATCGGCCTCGGCCGCTACTCCGGTGACGCTCAGCTGGAGTGGTTCCGGATCTTCTCGCTCTCGCCCAAGCCCAAACGGGTCTGGCGGCGCACCGAGATCACCTACATCTCCAGCCGGTCTCCTGAGGGGATCGAGGAGCTGGTCCTCTACCCCGAGAGCCTGATCGTGACCTGCGACGTCAAGGGCCAGCACATCGACCTCGCGATGGACCAGCAGACACTCATCGGCTTCCAGGCGTGGCTCGAGTCCCGCCCGATGCGGTCCACCTGGATCGTCTTCTGAGCGACTCCCTCCGACCGTCTCCGGCGCAACACCGGGGTCGGTCGGTTTGCTTTCGGGGGCTTCCCTGATTGTCCGGAGGGCGTCTGCGGCGGATCGTAGAGGTATGTCCTCAACTGCCCCGATCCCGACCCCGCCCACCCCGCCCACCCAGCCAGTCCCGTCGGCTCCGGTCGTCGGCGACGAGCTGCGCTGCACCGATGCCGATCGCGACCGTGTGGTCGACGTCCTCAAGTCCGCCTACGCCGACGGCCGGCTCGACCAGGCCGAGTTCGACGTCCGGTTCGACCTGACCATGAAGGCGAAGACGTACGCCACCCTGGAGCCGATCACCCGCGACCTGATCGCGCAGCCGACCCCGGCTCCGGCGCCGGCGAAGCCCGCCCGCGACCTGCTGCCGCCGCCGACCACCGAGGAGCGGCTCCTGGCTGCCCTCGCCCAGGCCACGACCTGGGTGCCGATCGTCGTCGGTCCCGCGATCCTCTACTACACCGTCGGCAAGCGTTCCGAGTTCGTGAAGCACCACGCCGCCGGCGCCCTCAACCTGCAGCTCACCCTGCTGGCGGTCACGATCGTGACCTTCGGGCTCGGTGGCGCGCTCTACGGGATCGCCTGGGTCCTGGCGACCGCCTTCGCGGTCGTCGCGCTCGCCGGCGCCCCGCTGCGTCAGCCGTGGGTGCTGCCGATCTTCGGGCGCGGTGGGCCGTACGAGAAGAAGCGGGACTGATCCCCGCACCTGGATGCGGCCCGAGGCGCACTAGCCTTTACCCGTGACGCCTCTCCGCCGTGCCCAGGCCGGATCGGTGGTGGCGTTCGCCACCAACGGTCTGCTGGCGGCGACCTTCATCTCCCGCATCCCCGCGCTCCGCGAGAGCCTCGGCCTGAACAACTCGGCCGTCGGCCTGATGCTGCTGGCGATGGGCATCGGCTCCGTTGCCGCTCTGCCACTCGCCGGGGGACTGGTGATGCGCTGGGGCGCCGCCCGGGTCGTACGCCGCTGCGCAGTGCTCTGTGTCGCCGCCCTGACCCTGGTGGCGATCTCCGGGAGCTGGCTGGAGCAGACGTGGCTGGTGGCGCTGTTCCTGGTCGCGTACGGCGTCGGCTATGGGGTCTGGGACGTCGCCATGAACGTCGAGGGGGCCGCGGTCGAGCGGCGCGGTGGCAAGACGCTGATGCCGCAGCTGCACGCGATGTGGAGCGTCGGCACCGTGCTCGGTGGGCTGCTGGGCATCGCCCTGGTGGGCACGCTGCCGACGGTGTGGCACATCGCCGGGGTCGCGGCCGTCGCGCTGGCCGTCTGCTGGTGGGGAACCCTGGGGTTCCTTCCGGCGGAGGCGCCCCCGGAGGGGCACTCGCCGCGGCGTGAGCTGATCGCCGCTTGGCGCTCGCCCCAGACGCTGCTGCTGGGGCTGATGGTGCTCGCCTTCGCCGCTGCCGAGGGGAGCGCCAACGACTGGGTGTCGCTGGCGATGATCGACGGCTACGACGTCAGCCACCGGGTCGGGGTCGCCTGCTATGCGGCGTTCGTCTTCTGCATGAGCCTTGCCCGCTTCGCGGGCGCGAAGGTGATCGACAGGATCGGTCGGCAGCCGGTCCTGATCGCCTCGGCGGCGCTGGCGGGGATCGGGATCGTGCTGACGGTGTTCGCCGGCACGTTCGGGCTCGCGCTGGCCGGGATCGTCCTGTGGGGCTTCGGCGCCGCCCTCGGCTTCCCTCTGGGGATCAGCATCGCAGCCGACGACGAGACCCGGGCCGCTGCTCGCGTCTCGGTCGTCTCCACGCTGGCCTACGGAGCCTTCCTCGGCTTCCCGCCGATCCTGGGCGCTGTGGGGGACCAGATCGGCACCCTGAGCGCGCTCCTGGTCGTCGCCGTCCTGATGGTGCCTGCGGCGGCGTTGGCGGCGACGGTGGCGCGGCGGCGACCCGTGTAACACGCTGTTCGTAGGACTATCCGGTCGTTCTGATAGGGCGAGTAGTCCTACGAACGACGTGTTACACGGGGAGGCCCATATCAACTCGGCTACACGAAGAGGGCGCGGATGTCGTCGGCGCCGATGGTGGAGCCCATGGCGCCTTCGCCGTCGACGACCTTCGCGAAGAGCTCGGCCTTGCGCTCCTTGAGCTCCATGACCTTCTCCTCGATCGTGTCGGTCGACACCAGCCGGTAGACCATGACGTGCTGGGTCTGGCCGATGCGGTGGGCTCGGTCGACGGCCTGGGCCTCGGCGGCGGGGTTCCACCAGGGGTCGAGCACGAAGACGTAGTCGGCCTCGGTGAGGGTCAGGCCGACGCCGCCGGCCTTCAGGGAGATCAGGAAGACCGGGGCGTCGCCGTCGCGGAAGCTCTCGATGACCGCACCACGGTCGCGCGTGCCGCCGTCGAGGTAGGCGGCGTCGATGCCGGCCTCGGCGAGCCGGGTGCGCGCCCGGCCGAGGAACGAGGTGAACTGGCTGAAGACCAGCGCCTTGTGGCCCTCGGCGGCGAGCTCCTCGATGTGGTCGACGAGGGTGTCGAGCTTGGCGGAGCCGACGTCGTCGTCCTCGGGGTCGACGAGACCGGGGTCGAGGGAGAGCTGTCGCAGCCTGGTCAGCGCGCTGAGGATCGCGACCCGGTTGTCGTTGAAGTCGTCGAGCAGGTGCAGGATCCGCTGCCGCTCCTTGGCCAGGTGGGCGTCGTAGATCTTGCGGTGGACCGGGTTGAGATCGACGCCGAGCACCTGCTCCTGCTTGGGCGGCAGGTCGTCGGCGACGAGCTCCTTCGTACGCCGCAGCAGGAACGGCCGCAGGCGGGTCCGGAACCGGCGCAGCGCGCCGTCGTCGCCCGACTTCTCCACGGGAGAGACCACCATGTCGCGGAACAGCCGCGGGCTGGGGTAGAGCCCCGGCGCCGTGATCGAGAGCAGCGCCCACAGCTCCATCAGCCGGTTCTCGAACGGTGTGCCCGTCACCGCGAGACGCCAGCGTGCGTCGATGCGGCGGGCAGCTGCGTACGTCTTGGACTGGTGGTTCTTGACCTGCTGGGCCTCGTCGAGGACGAGGCCGGCCCAGGGGCGCCCGGCGAAGGAGTCCTGCTCGAGCCGGAGGATGGCGTAGGTCGTGACGACGACATCCGCGCCCTCGCGGGCCTCGGCGACTGAGTCCATGCGCTTGCTCACCGTGCTCACCCGGAGGCCGGGGGTGTGGCGGCGGGCCTCCTGGACCCAGGCGGGTACGACGCTGGTGGGCGCCACCACGAGGTAGGGGGTGCGCGACTCCGGTTGTGTGTGCACGGCGTGGGAGATCGTGGCCAGCACCTGGAGCGTCTTGCCCAGACCCATGTCGTCGGCGAGGATCCCGCCGAGACCCTGCTCGTGCAGGAACGCCAGCCAGTGGAATCCGTCGAGCTGGTAGTGGCGCAGCTCGGTCGCCAGCCCGGTCGGCTCCGGCCGGGGGATCTCGCGAAGATCGCGCAGCGCCTGGGCGCGCTGGACCCATTCGGCGGCCTGCTGGTCGACCACGCCGAGCTCGGCGAGCTCGGCCCAGACGCCGAGGTCGTGCTTGCCGACCGCGATCCCGTCGCCGGTGCGCTCGTGGAGCTGTCCGGCGGCCTCGACGACGTTGCGCAGCCGGTCGAGCTCGGGGCGGTCGGTGGTGATGTAGGTGCCGCTGGGGAGGATCAGGTGGTCGTCGCCGCGGGTCAGCGCTCCGAGTACGTCGGGAAGCGGGACGGCCTCGGCGCCGATCCGGATCACGACCTGCAGGTCGAGCCAGTCCTGCCCGGCCACGGCAGCACCGTCGGGCGAGGTGATCTCGAAGGAGATCTCAGGGTCCTCGTCGGTCTCGCGGAAGTCGGGCCGCTCGACCTCGGTGACCTCGACGCCCTCGACCTCACGCAGCGCCGGCAGGTCGTGGATCGCGAGCGCGAGGGCATCGCCGTCGCGTACCTCCTGCTTGCGGAGCAACTCGGTGGAGACCTTGGCGCGCAGCACGGCCTCCTCGGCCGGGTCGCGGACCAGGCCGAGGTCCTCGCGGGAGTCCACCGGGTAGTGACGTACGCCGTAGGCCCAGGTCCAGCCGAGCGTGGCATGTGTCGAGCTGCGCCAGGTGACCGTCAGGGTCAGGCGGGGTGCGGGAGGCTCAGGGATGTCGAGGGAGCCGTCGGCCGAGCGCAGCGGCACCAGACGGGCCAGGGGGCCCAGCAGAGCGCTCAGCGTGCCGATCTCGGCCTCGGGGACGGTCAGCGGGTCCCGGGCGGTCACCAGCCGCTGCGCGTGGGTCGAGAGCGGTCCGGACAGATCAGCGAGATGGAGGACCCCGGCATCGAGCACGCCCACCGAGCGGGTCGGGCGACCGATCGGGAGCACCGTCGGGCCGGCGTAGACCCGGTCGGCGTGTGCCAGGCCGAAGCGGAGGACCGCCTCGCCGTCCTCGCGGCGCAGCTCGCCGGCGAGCGAGAGCGGCTCGTCGAAGACCACCACACCGCGTACGTTCTCGCCGGGCAGGACGGTCACACCGCCACGGATCGCGTCGCGGAGCAGGCTGACCGCGTGCTCGCCGAAGTCGGCGAGGCTGAGCGAGGAGCCGCGGGCGTAGAGCAGCCGGTCGGACCGCAGCTGGCGGGCCAGCTCCTGCAGGGGGAGCAGCTGGCTGCGGGGGAAGTCCTTGCCGGGCACCGCGTTGGGAATGTTGGCCCAGTCGGCACCGGTCTTCGCCCAGCGCTCGCGGTTGCCCATGCGCATCGGGCGCAGCTCGACGCTGGGGGAGCCGGCCACGGCCGACCGCGGGCTGTGCACGTCGATCTCGAGCGCCAGCGCGGGCAGGTCGTCCTCGGGCTTGTTGTCCTCGGCGAGCTGGCCCAGGAGCGTACGCAGCTCGGTCTCCCACGACGGACCCATCGGCGTCGCCGCGGTGCGGGAGCCGGCGAGGACGAGGCCGAGCGCGGCGCCGTGCTTGCAGTTGTTGTGCACGGGGCAGCTGCACGAGCTGGTCGCACTAACGACGCCGTTCCTGGAATCCAGGTTGAGGGTCACCCGGTAGGGCGCCGGGCTGGTGCCTCTGACCTCGGCTGCCGCGCGCAGAGCACTGCTGCCGATCTCGGTGACCCGGGGCTCACCGACCCGCCCCTGGGCGGCGTAGGCCTCGGCCCGCTCGATGGTCTGGGGGTCGAAGGTCTCGCGGAGCAGGTCGTTCGTGAGAGCTTCGAGCAAGGGCACCCGATCCATTCTTCCAGCATGAGGCGGGTTCTGCGACTTCGTGGACGCTCGTGGTGAGCAGCGTCTCGTTCGTTGCGGTGGCAGTGGTCTAGACCAGCGGCGCACCAGCAGGGGGTTGCCATGCATTCATCGGCGTGCATAGGCGCAAGCCCGACATCGGTCCCGGACAACCGGATCCGAACCGATAGCGACAACTTTGTCGCGGAAAAGTAAAGCCACCTCGATCCGAGCGGGGGGATCCGGACCGAGGTGGCGATGAATACTTTCGGCCAAGTTGCCGATGAATGCAAGTCGAACCGCCATGGCGGGAATATGACGTGTCGTATATCTGCCATGATGACTGTCGTTCGTTCCCCCGCCACGGAAGGCATCTCGGATGCTTGATGCGCTAGGTCTCGACAATCTCGAAGAGACGGTCTACCGCCAGCTGGTCGCCGCGCCGTCGGCCAACCTCGAAGAGCTGGCCGAGGCGGCCGACCTGGACGCCTATGCGGTCTCGGCGGTGCTGTCCGCGCTGGAGGGGAAGGGCTTGGTCGCTCGGGCCTCGGCGGGCCAGGACCGCTACGTCGCCTCCCCGCCGGCCGTGGCGCTCGGGGCGCTGCTCGTCCAGCGCCAGGACGAGCTACGTCGCGCGCAGGTGGAGATGACCGAGCTCGCCGGGCTCTATCGCGGCTCGGTCGCTCGCCGGGACGTCGCCGACGTCGTCGACGTCGTGCACGGCACCGAGGCGATCGCCCAGCGGTTCGCCCAGCTGCAGTACTCGGCCAAGAAGTGCATCCAGGCGCTGCAGAAGCCGCAGGCCGCGGTCGTCACCCGGGAGGACGCCGACGAGGCCGAGCGGGCCGCGCTCGAACGCGGGGTCAGGCACGACATCGTGCTCGAGCGTTCCGTCTTCGACACCCCCGGCATCTACGAGAGCATCGACTCCGGTCTCGAGATCGGGATCGAGCTGCGGGTGGTGCCGACGGTGCCGCTGCGTGCCTTCATCGTCGACCGGGAGATCGCGCTGATCCCGCTCATGCAGGGCTCGACTCCTTCGGGCGAGCACAACACGGTCCAGGACGCGCTGCTCCTCCACCCCAGTGGTCTTCTCGACGCGATCCTCGCCCTCTTCGACCTGATCTGGACCTCGGCTCCGAAGCTCGTCGCGACCCCCGAGGGCACGGTCGAGACGGCCGCCGACCGCCTCGAGCCGCTGGACACCAAGGTGCTCTCGCTGCTGCTCGCCGGCCTGACCGACGCCTCCATCGGGGCCCAGCTCGGGCTGTCGCTGCGTACGGTCCAGCGGCGGGTGCGCCAGATGATGGACCGCGCGCAGGTCGACACCCGCCTCCAGCTCGGCTACGAGGCGGGTCGTCGCGGGTGGCTGTGACATGTGCGCCCTTCGGGCGCGCTACCGCTCGCCGCCCGGAACCCACAGGACGTCGCCCTGCTCGCGGTTGGCGTGCCGGGCGAGGATGAAGAGCAGGTCGCTGAGGCGGTTGAGGTAGGTCAGGGCGAGCTTGTTCATCGTCTCGCCGTGGACCTCGTACGCAGCCCAGGCCGCCCGCTCCGCGCGGCGTACGACGGTGCGGGCCACGTGCAGGTGGGCCGCGGCCACGGTGCCGCCGGAGAGGATGAACGAGCGGAGCTTCTCCAGCGGCTCGTTGTAGTCGTCGCACCAGGCCTCGAGCCGGTCGATGTAGGCCTGCTCGACGCGGAGCGGGGGATACTCGGGGTCGGCGACGACCGGGGTGGAGAGGTCGGCGCCGACGTCGAAGAGATCGTTCTGGACGGTCGTGAGCACCTTCACGACGTCCTCGTCGATGCCGCCGTGAGCCAGCGCGACACCGATCGCCGCCCCGGCCTCGTCGGTCGTCGCGTACGCCTCCAGCCGTAGATCGGTCTTGGCGGTCAGGCTCATGTCGCCGAGCCGGGTCTCACCGGCGTCGCCGGTTCGGGTGTAGATGCGCGTCAGGTTGACCATGCGCTGAGCCTATGCGGACGGCCCATGTTCGGCGAAGATGGTCAAATGACAGAAAATAGTGACGGAAGTGACTAATGAGGCTGGTGAGGTGCAACCAATCGGATTCGCCACGCGTCATAGTGGGCGAGAGGGAGCGTCATGTGATGCGTAGGGCTTCTGTGTAGGGCAATCCACTTCCTGGGGGATGGAGGCAGGGCATGGAGATCTTGATCGACGGGCCGACGCTGGTGCTGAGCGGAGATTTCGACGTACGCAGCACCTGGATGGCACGCAGCGTGATCTACGACCATCTCGACTCGGTGGAGGGTGACGTCGTGCTCGACGTCTCCGGCGTGAACAGCGCCGATGTGACGGCGCTGAAGCTGCTCGCCGTCGCGACCCGGCAGGCCCATGCCGAGGGCCGCCGCCTCACCCTGCAGGGCTGCACTCCGGCGGTGCGCCGGATGCTCCACCTCTCCCGGCTCTATCGTGTTCTCGAGGTGGAGAACTCACCGCTCATCGCGTAGCGGGTGGTGGGTAAAGGAGTGGCCCGGTGAGTGACATCTTCCACACCGGGACCGGTTACTGATCGGTAACCGAGGGGCTAGCATGCCTCTTATGACGGACACCACGCCTTCCGAGCAGAGCCGCCCGGCGAAGGATCGCTCCTGGCTGATGCGGACGTACGCCGGCCACTCGACCGCCGAGGCGTCCAACGAGCTCTACCGCACCAACCTGGCCAAGGGCCAGACCGGTCTCTCGGTCGCCTTCGACCTGCCCACGCAGACGGGCTACGACCCCGACAGCGTCCTTGCTCGCGGCGAGGTCGGCAAGGTGGGCGTCCCGATCATGCACATGGGGGAGATGCGCAAGCTCTTCGACCAGATCCCGCTCACCGAGATGAACACCTCGATGACGATCAACGCGACCGCCATGTGGCTGCTCGCGATGTATCAGGTCGCCGCCGAGGAGCAGAACCCCGGGATGGACCCGGCCGAGGTGGCCGCCAAGCTGGCCGGCACCACCCAGAACGACATCATCAAGGAGTACCTCTCCCGGGGGACGTACGTCTTCCCGCCGGAGCACTCCCTGCGGCTGATCAGCGACATGATCTCCTACACGGTCCACCAGATCCCGAAGTGGAACCCGATCAACATCTGCAGCTACCACCTGCAGGAGGCCGGGGCGACGCCGGTGCAGGAGATCGCGTACGCGATGTGCACGGCCATCTCGGTCCTCGACCAGGTCAAGGCCTCCGGTCAGGTCTCCGAGGAGGACTTCGGCAAGGTCGTCGGCCGGATCTCGTTCTTCGTCAACGCGGGCGTGCGGTTCGTCGAGGAGATGTGCAAGATGCGCGCCTTCGTCGAGCTGTGGGACGAGATCACCCGTGAGCGCTACGGCGTCGAGGACCCGAAGATGCGCCGGTTCCGTTACGGCGTGCAGGTCAACTCCCTCGGCCTCACCGAGGCGCAGCCGGAGAACAACGTCCAGCGGATCGTGCTGGAGATGCTCGCAGTGACGCTGTCCAAGAACGCTCGGGCGCGTGCGGTGCAGCTGCCTGCCTGGAACGAGGCTCTCGGTCTGCCGCGTCCGTGGGACCAGCAGTGGTCGCTGCGCCTGCAGCAGGTGCTCGCCTACGAGTCCGACCTGCTGGAGTACGGCGACCTCTTCGACGGCTCGCCGGTCGTCGAAGCAAAGGTGGCCGAGCTCGTCGCGGGCGCCAAGGAGGAGATCGACCGGGTCCAGGCCATGGGCGGAGCGATCGCCGCGGTCGACACCGGCTACATGAAGTCGGAGCTGGTCTCCTCGCACGCGCGCCGTCGCGCCGCCATCGAGTCCGGTGAGGAGATCATCGTCGGCGTCAACAAGTTCACGACGACCGAGCCCTCGCCGCTGACCGCGGACCTGGACGCCGCGATCATGGTCGCCGACCCGCGCGCCGAGGAGGCCGCCAAGGCCTCCCTCGATGCGTGGAAGGCCGAGCGTGACGAGACGGCCGTCGCCGAGGCGCTGGCCGCGCTGGCCGCCGCCGCGAAGACCGACGCCAACCTGATGGCGGCGACGCTGGAAGCCGCCCGGGCGGGCGCGACCACGGGGGAGTGGGCCGGCACCCTGCGTGAGGTCTTCGGCGAGTTCCGGGCGCCCACCGGCGTCTCCGGCGCCGTCGGTGCCGCGGAGGCCGGAGCCGAGCTGTCGGCCGTACGCGACCGGGTCAAGGCCACCGGCGAGGAGCTCGGTGTCAAGCTGCGCATGCTCGTCGGCAAGCCGGGTCTGGACGGTCACTCCAACGGCGCCGAGCAGGTCGCCGTCCGGGCCCGTGACGCCGGCTTCGAGGTCATCTACCAGGGCATCCGGCTCACCCCGGAGCAGATCGTCGCCGCGGCGGTCGCCGAGGACGTACACGTCGTGGGGCTCTCCATCCTCTCCGGCTCGCACATGTCGCTCGTGCCGTCGGTGGTCGAGGGGCTGCGCGATGCGGGTCTGGGTGACGTACCCGTCATCGTCGGCGGCATCGTGCCCGAGTCCGACGCCAAGACGCTGATCGAGTCGGGGGTCGCGGCGGTCTACACGCCCAAGGACTTCAGCCTCACCGAGATCATGGCCGACATCGTCGAGGTCATCCGCAAGGCCAACGACCTCTCCTGAGTCGAGGATCGACACGGCTCCCTGAAAAAACTTCGGGAGTCGTGTCGATCCGGGTGCGTGGCCGTTCGTGACATGGGCAGAGGGAGGCGGACGGCGCCTCCCGCCACTCACGGGAGACCAGAGATGTCCACGATCACCACCGCCCAGCAGTCCACCCGCTCCACCCGCTCGACCCGCTCGACCGGAGACGCCCGTAAGCCTGTCTGGCTCCATGGCCTCGGTGCCACGGTCGTCGCCAGTGCGGTCGTCACCGTCCTCGCCGCTGCCGCCTCGGCGGCCGGGGTGAGCTTCGAGACCGCCAGCGGCACGATCCCGCTCGCCGGCTACGCCCAGCTGACCGCCCTCTTCTCGCTCATCGGGGTCGCGATGGCCGCGGTGATGGCCCGCGTGGCCCGCCGTCCGCGGCGTACGTTCGTGGTCACCACCGTCGTGCTGACCATCGCCTCGCTCATCCCTGATGTCACCTTCGGCTTCGATGTCGCCAGCGCGGCCGTCCTGATGGCGTTGCACGTGGTCGCTGCTGTCATCGTCATCCCGGTCCTGGCCCGGCGGCTGGCCGAGGAGCGGTGAGTTCGGCCTGGGGTCGAACGGGTCGTGTAACACGTCGTTCGTAGGACTACTCGCCCTATCTGATAGGGCGAGTAGTCCTGCGAACGACGTGTTACAGGGGTTCCCGGTAACGTGCGACGCATGCGGGTAACGGTGGTCGGAGCCGGAGTCATCGGGCTCTCGTGCGCGGTGCGGCTGCTGGAGGCAGGCCACGAGGTCGACGTGATCGGCCGGGAGCGGACGAGCGGGACCACCTCGGCGGTGGCCGGCGGGTTCTGGTTCCCCTACCTCGCCGAACCGCGCGACCGGGTGACGGCCTGGGCGACGGAGACCTTTCGCGAGCTCGCCCGGCTGGCCGAGGAGGAGCCGGAGGCAGGGGTACGCATGGTGCACGGCACCCAGCACAACCCCGAGGCCGACCTGTGGTGGGCCGAGCCGCTCACCGACCTGACCCTCACCGAGGACCGCGCGGAGTTCACCGTCCCGATCGCCGAGATGCCGGTCTACCTGCCCTGGCTCGAGCGGCGGGTCACCGAGGCGGGCGGCAGCATCACGACCGGGACCGTCGACGACCTGGCGAGTCTGGACGCCGACGTCGTGGTCAACGCGACCGGCCTCGGCTCGCGGGAGCTGGTCGGCGACACCAGCCTCTACCCGGTCCAGGGCCAGATCGTCGTCCTCGGGCCGGGCGCCGCCGAGGAGTGGCTGGAGGCCGATGGCGCCGACCCCTCCTATGTCTTCCCGCGCGGTGGCGACACCGTCGTCGGGGGTACGTCGGTGCCGCACGCCTGGGACCAGAGCCCGGACCCGCGTACGGCCGAGCGGATCCTGGCCGACGCCACCGCGGCCGTGCCGGAGATCGCGAACGCCGAGGTCAGGGCCCATCTGGTCGGCCTTCGCCCGGCCCGGCCCTCGGTCCGGCTGGAGCGCGAGGGGCGGGTCGTTCACTGCTACGGCCACGGCGGTGCCGGGGTGACGCTGAGCTGGGGCTGCGCCGCCGAGGTCGTGGAGCTCGTCTCCGGGCAACCGACGCAGCGCTGACGTACGGCGTTCAACGGGAGTTCAGCGGGCGCTCCTAGCCTCCCGCGCATGCCGAAGACCGCTCGCCTTCTCGCCAGTGGCGTCGCCCTGGCCGCCGTCGTCGCCGTCGTCCCGGGCGTCGCCCGCGCCGATGCGCCCGCCCACGCGCCCGCCCACTCCTGGACCGACCGGATCGAGTGGACATCGACCTCGCTCGCGGACGGGGTGACGCTGCGTACGGGCGTTCTCGATGACGTCGCCAGCGCTCCGTTCTGGACCGTCACCCTCCAGCATCCGGTGACCAGCTCGATCACCGGTGGCCCGGCCAATGCGGGCGTCGGCCCGCGCGGATGGGCCCAGGATACGGCTGACCGGCTGCGCGCGGCGGGCTACGAGCCGCGGCTCGACGACGTCCGCTGGCCGGACTACTCCGACACCCCCAGCGGACTGCAGGGCGTACGCGTGCGGACGGGGGAGTACGCGACGCAGGCCGAGGCTGGGGCCGCGGTCACGGCGCTCAAGGCGCTCGGCTTCCCGACCGCGGCGGCCGCATGGACCGGCTACGACGCGGACACCCCGGCCGACGCCCAGCAGATCCATGTCGCCGTCATCGACCAGCGGACGTACGACGGAGACGTCTACGGCACCCACCACGGAACGATCGCGCAGCGGCAGAAGCTGTCGGCCGTCGGTGGCGCCCTGGGCGCGACCGTGGCGGTCAACGGCGGGTTCTTCATCACCTCGGACGCCGACGGCTACCAAGGTGCCCCGGCGGGGATCGCGGTCTACGGCGGCCAGCTCGAGGCGATGGATGCCGGTTCGCGCACCGGCATCGTGCTCGGCAACGGGCCTGCGCGGATCACGCGCCTGAAGGCGAAGGTCGAGGTACGCAGCGGCGGATCCGTGCGGCCGGTCAACGGGATCAACCGCAAACCCGGCCTGATCCGCAACTGCGGCCGCCCGGGAGCCACGCCCACCACGGAGCCTCGTCAGGACGTGACCTGCCGGACCGACTCGGAGCTGGTGCTCTTCACGCCGCGGCTCGGCTCGGCGCTGCCTGCCGGCGAGGGCACCCAGGTCGTGCTCGACGCCGACGACCTAGTCACCGCCGTCGGCACCCGGGGCGGCACGGTGCCCGAGGGCGGCAGCGTGGTCCAGGGCATCGGTGCGGCCGGGGAGTGGCTCGCGGTCCACGCCACCGTCGGGAGCCGGCTGCCGGTGGCCGAGTCGGTCCGCGACGCCACGGGGCGCCGAGTCCCGCTGACCCCACGCACCTCGATCGTGAGTGCCGCCCCCAACCTCGTCACCGACGGGCGCACCGACATCGATGCGGCCGCGGAAGGTGTCATCGATCCCGCTGACCTGTCGTTCAACTACGCCTGGGCCGAGATCCGGCAGCCCCGCACGATGGCGGGCATCGACCGCCGCGGCCGGCTCCTGCTCGTGACCGTCGATGGTCGTCAGCCCGGTGTCTCCGAAGGCCTCACGGTCGCGGAGGAGGCGGTACTGATGAAGAGCCTGGGCGCCGAGGACGCGATGAACCTCGACGGCGGCGGCTCCACCGCCATCGCGACCGGCGGCACTCTCCTCAACCGCACCTCTGACGCGGCCGGTGAGCGGGCCGACGGGGACTTCATCGTGGCGGTTCCGGCGAAGTAAGGCTCCCCTAACCCTGCTGTTACCCTTCGAGCGTGGGTAAGAAGAGGAAGCCTCCCAAGACGGAGTGCTGCGTGTCGAAGTCGCGCTGCAAGCGGTGCCCGATCCGCATGCTCAAGGAAGGCACCCTGCCCGAGGGGATGACGGTCAAGAAGCGCCGTCTGGTGACTCTCGACGGCAAGCCGGTCAAGAAGAAGCATCTGGCTGCTTGACGGAAGGCGCCGCCAAGTTGCGCCCGAGGTGGTAGGAATTGCCTTGCATTCGATTACCTACTCGCGCAAGGACGTTACCGATGCCTCACGCCACCCGCCGCTCTGTCCTGTCCGGTGCAGCTGTCACAGGCGCCGCGGCGCTGAGCGCAGCCGGCTACGCCGCCCCTGCCCATGGTGCGAGCGGCGCAGGCAAGCCCGACACCGTCCGGCTGACCGTGCTCGGCACGACCGACCTGCACGGCAACGTCTTCAACTGGGACTACTACAAGAACGCCGAGTTCTCGAACAGCGCCGGCAACGAGATCGGTGTCGCCAAGGTCAAGACGCTGATCGACGCCGTCCGTGAGGAGCGCCGCGGCGAGCCGATCCTCACCATCGACGCCGGTGACACCATCCAGGGCACCCCGCTGGCCTACTACTACGCCCGGATCGACCCGATCACCGAGGGCGCGATCCACCCGATGGCGCGGGCGATGAACCTGGTCGGCTACGACGCCGCCGCGCTCGGCAACCACGAGTTCAACTACGGCATCGACACGATCCGGAAGTTCGAGGAGCAGGTGAACTTCCCGATGCTCGGCGCGAACGCGGTCGACCCGTCGACCAAGTTGCCGGTCTTCCCGCCCTACGTCATCAAGGAGTACCGCGTCGGCCGCGGTCGTCGCCTCAAGGTCGGCGTGCTCGGGCTCACCAACCCCGGCATCGCGATCTGGGACAAGGCCAACGTCGAGGGGAGGATGGAGTTCCCGGGGCTGGTCGAGCAGGCCAAGATCTTCGTACCCGAGCTCAAGAAGGCCGGCTGCGACCTGGTCATCATCAGCGCCCACTCCGGCGCCGACACCTCCAGCTCCTACGGTGACGACCTGCCCCCGGAGAACGCCGCCACCCTCGTCGCCGAGCAGGTGCCGGACGTCGACGCGATCCTCGTCGGCCACGCCCACCGGGAGATCACCGAGCGCTTCGTCGCCAACACCGAGACCGGCAAGCAGGTGCTGCTGACCGAGCCGCTCTACTGGGGCATGCGCGTCTCCGTGATGGACCTGGTCGTACGCCACGAGAAGCGTCACGGGCGGCCCCGCTGGGTCCTGGAGTCGGCGACCTCGCAGACGCTGAACTCCAACACCGTGGACCCCGACCCGGAGGTCTCGGCGGCTGTGCAGGAGCAGCACGATGTGGTGATCTCCTACGTCAACTCGGTCGTCGGCAGCTCGGCGGTGGAGATGCTGGCCGCGCGGGCGGTCGTCGAGGACGTACCCATCATCGACTTCGTCAACTTCGTCCAGGCCGATGCGGTCAAGGCCGCGTTGACGGGCTCGGACGCGGAGCTCCCCGTCATCTCGATCGCGGCGCCGTTCAGCCGCGCCGCGGCCTTCCCGGCGGGTGAGGTGACCGTACGCGACGTGGCCGGCCTCTACATCTACGACAACACCCTGATGGCGGTGCGCATCACCGGGGCCCAGCTCAAGGACTACCTCGAGTTCACCGCCCGCTACTTCAAGCAGGTCAGCGGCACCGGACCGTTCCCGATCGACGCCGTGACCAACGCGCCGACCGAGACCGCGCCCAACGGCACGCCCGACTACAACTTCGACACGATCGCCGGCCTGGACGCGGCCCTGACCTACGACATCGACATCGCAGGTTCGGTGGGGTCGCGGATCACCAGCCTCGCCTACGACGGCGTCGCGGTCACCGACGCCCAGGAGTTCGTGCTCGCGATCAACAACTACCGCCAGTCCGGCGGCGGCGGCTTCCCGCACGTCACCGACGCCACCGTGGTCTACAACCAGCAGGTCGAGATCCGGCAGCTGCTCATCGACTGGGTCACCGAGCACCAGGTCATCGACCCGGCCGCCTTCGCCTCGGTCGACTGGCGTCTCGTCTCCGGCGGCGAGCCCATCACGGTGCAGTAACTGCTGGTCGAAGGCCACTTCGTTCAGACCTCGGAGCCGCTAGGCGGAGGCGTGTCGAGACCAACACGGCCGCTGTCCCGGAAGACGGGATTGTGTTGGTCTCGACACGGACTCGCTGGCGCTCGTCCGGCTCGACCGACGCGTGGTCGTCTCAGCGGGGGTTGATCCAGTTGAGCAGCTGGCTCATCGAGATGAGCAGGTCGTCGAGCCGCCGCTCCACGCTGTCCAGGCGCGCGTTGACACTGTCGATCGCCGCGTCGGTGCGCTCCATCCGGCTCTTGATCGCATGGAACTCCGCCGTGTGCATCTGCTGCATCGTCAGGAGATCGATCATGATCGCCTCGACGTCGCTCACGGACAGGCGGCCCCCAACGCCATGCCCCGAGTAGTTCATGGACATGGCGTGAATCTTGTCACGCAGTTCCTACTCAAAGGTAAGAAAAAGTGTTTCCCCGACGTGAACTTGCCTGACCGTGCACCAACTGTTGGTCAGAAGAGTCTCTCGGTCGGATCGTCGAGGCCGCGCAGCGCGTCGTAGTCGACGATCGCGCAGGTGATGCCGCGGTCCTCGGCGAGCACGCGGGCCTGCGGCTTGATCGCCTGGGCGGCGAAGATGCCGCGTACGGGGGCCAGCAGCGGGTCGCGGTTGAGCAGCTCGAGATAGCGGGTCAGCTGCTCGACGCCGTCGATCTCACCACGTCGCTTGATCTCGACCGCGACCGACTTCCCCTCGGCGTCGCGGCACATCAGGTCGACCGGCCCGATCGCGGTCGGGTACTCGCGGCGTACGAGGGTCAGGCCCTCGCCCAGCGTCGCGGGGTGGTCGGCGAGGAGCTCCTGGAGGTGCTTCTCGACGCCGTCCTTCTGCAGGCCGGGGTCGATGCCGAGGTCGTGTGAGGACTCGTGGTGGATCTCCTCGATCAGGATGCGCAGGGTGTCGTCCGTCTTGGACGTCACCGTCCATTCGACGCGGCCGTCGTCGGACTTGCCCTCCGAGAGGGTGCAGGGCGGCGACATCCAGTTCAGGGGCTTGTAGGAGCCCCCGTCGGAGTGGACCAGCACCGATCCGTCGGCCTTGAGCATCAACACCCTGGTGGCCATCGGAAGGTGGGCGGTGAGCCGCCCCGCGTAGTCGACCTGGCAGGTGGCAACGACGAGTCTCACCGGGAGAACGTATCGCATGGCCCCGTGTGATCAGCGTCACGCCACCAGGGGTTACTCGCGGGTAATAAATTTGGCAGTCTTCCGTCGCATGACGGTTTCGACCCAGGGGTCCATCCACGACGTGCTCGTGCTGCCTTACCTCAACCACGCCATCCGCATGCTCGAGTCGGGCTACGCCACCGCCACCGACATCGACAACGCCATGCGCTTCGGCTGCGGCTACCCGAAGGGACCGCTGGCCACGGTCGACGAGATCGGCGCCTCCTCCGTACGCGACGCGCTGCTCGCCCGCTTCGAGGAGACCGGCGACAACCTGCACAAGCCCGCCGACCTGCTCATCAAGATCTCCGACGAGGCCGGGTCGTTCACCGGTGCGGCCGGGGAGGACGTACGCACTCCAGAGCTGCGCCACACGATCGAGAAGATCGGCGTGGTCGGCACCGGCACCATGGCCTCGGGCATCGTCCAGGTCTTCGCCCAGGCCGGGTACGACGTCGTCTTCGTCGGCCGCTCCCAGGAGAAGCTCGACGGGGTCGTCGCCGGCATCACCAAGTCGCTCGACAAGGCCATCGCGAAGGGCCGCTCGGACGAGGAGACCAAGGTCGCCGTGCTCGGCCGCCTGACTGGCAGCACCTCGCGCGAGGACCTCGCCGAGGCCGACCTGATCGTCGAGGGCATCGCCGAGGACCTCGACGTCAAGACCGAGCTCTTCAAGGACCTCGACCGGATCGCCAAGGCTGGCGCCATCCTGGCCACGACCACCAGCTCGATGCCGATCACCGAGCTCGCCAAGGTCACCGCGCGCCCCGGCGACGTCATCGGGATGCACTTCTTCAACCCCGCCCCGGTCATGAAGCTCGTCGAGGTCGTCACCACCGACCTCACCTCGCCCGAGGTCGACGAGACCGTGCGCGCGCTGTCGGCCGCGGTCAAGAAGGTCCCGGTCTCCTGCGGCGACCGCTCCGGCTTCATCGTCAACGCGCTGCTGTTCCCCTACCTCAACGACGCGGTCAAGCTGCACGAGTCCGGCGTCGCCATCGCCGAGATCGACGCCGCGATCAAGGAGACCGCGGGCTTCCCGATGGGCCCCTTCGAGCTCCTCGACGTCGTCGGCAACGACGTCTCCCTGGCCATCCAGTCCGAGCTCCGCAACGAGTTCGGCGAGCCCGGCTTCGACCCCGCCGCCCTGCTCGTCCAGAAGGTCCAGCAGGGCAAGCTCGGCCGCAAGACCGGCGAAGGCTTCCACACCTACTGATTCAGCCCAGGCCGAGAAGTCACGTACGTCGGCCGAGACGTCACCTAGGCGAATCGAGTCGGCACCTCGGTGCCGGCTCGATTCGCGCGCGTGACGCCTCGGCCGACGGGGGTGACGCCTCGGCTCAGGGTTGGGGGTAGCCGCGGCGTACGGCTCGTTCCAGGATCCCCAGGGTGGCGCGGATGGACTTCTGGTCGATGACCGGGAAGATCGGCTTCCACTCGGGGAGGGCGGTGGACCAGTCGCAGTAGGAGGTGACGCGGGTGTCGCCGGAGTCGAGCTGCTCGAGCTGATAGCCGAAGCGGTGGCCAATCGGGGGCTTGATGGTGCCGTCGATGGTCCATTCGATCGCCCGGTCGGGCTCGAACTCGGTGATGATCACGGTGACGTCGTACCGGCCCATCGGGTAGTCGCCGAGGGCTTCGCGGTCCATGTGGACGACGAACCGATCTCCGATCGCACCCATCCGCGATCCCTCCGCGGACTGGAGCATGCCGGAGGCGTCGATGGCGACGTGGCCGTCGGGGTCGACGAGGACGGCGAAGATGTCGGTGGGGGAGGCTGGGATGATCCGCTCGGCGTCGATGCGCTCGGCCTCGATGCGTTCGGCGGCCTGGGTCTGGTCTGTCACAGCGCCCGAATCTAGCGGCATCACCGGCGTGGCGGACCTCACCCCATGGCAGGATGCGGGGCATGAGTGAGCGCACGATCGAGACAGTCGGAGTCGTCGGCCTGGGCACCATGGGTGCCGGGATCGCGGAGGTGTTCGCCCGCAACGGGTTCACCGTGGTCGGGGTCGAGCGGGACGAGGAGGGCCTCGAGCGCGGCAAGGCTCACCTGGCGCACTCGACGGGACGCGCGGTCAAGCGCGGCAAGCTCAGCGAGGACGAGCAGGCAGAGCTGCTCGGTCGGATCTCCTTCGCCACCGACGCGACGGCGCTCAAGGACGTCGACATGGTCGTCGAGGCGGTCGTGGAGTCGCTGGAGCTGAAGAAGTCGATCCTCGCCACCCTCGACGAGATCGTGGCGCCCGAGACGATCCTGGCGACCAACACCTCCTCGCTGTCGGTGACCGAGATCTCGACCGCTTCCAAGCGTCCCGGCCGGGTCGTCGGCGTGCACTTCTTCAACCCGGCTCCGGTGCAGAAGTTCGTCGAGATCGTACGCACCGTGGTGACCGAGCCCGAGGTGCTCGAGGACGCTCGCGAGGTCGTCGGCAAGCTCGGCAAGTCGCCGGTGGTCTGCGGCGACCGGGCCGGGTTCATCGCCAACGCGCTGCTCTTCGGCTACCTGAATCACGCGGTCTCGATGTTCGAGGGCCACTACGCCACCCGCGAGGACATCGACACCGCGATGCGGCTGGGCTGCGGCTACCCGATGGGGCCGCTGGCGCTGCTGGACCTGATCGGGCTGGACACCTCCTACGAGATCCTCGACACGATGTACCGCCAGGGTCGCGACCGGCTGCACGCCCCCGCGCCGATCCTCAAGCAGATGGTCACCGCCGGGATGCTCGGGCGGAAGTCGGGCCGAGGCTTCTACACCTACGAGGCCGCCGACTCACCCGTCGTCGTCCCGGACGCGCTCACCCCGAGCGCCGACGCCACCCACGAGCTGCTCCGCCCCATCTCGAAGGTCGGCGTCGTCGGCACCGGGACGATGGCCTCGGGGATCGTCGAGGTCTTCGCCAAGGGCGGCTACGACGTGACGTACGTGGGCCGCAGCCAGGACAAGGTCGACGGTGTCGCCGCGCGGATCACCAAGAGCCTCGACAAGGCGATCGGGCGCGGCAAGCTGGAGGAGTCGGCGAAGCCGGAGATCCTCGGCCGGCTGACCGGCACGACCTCGCTGGACGACCTGGCCGACGTCGACATCGTCGTGGAGGCCATCGCCGAGGACCTGGCCATCAAGACCACGCTCTTCGAGAACCTCGACGACATCTGCAAGCAGGGCGCGATCCTGGCGACCACGACCTCGAGCCTGCCGGTCATCGAGCTGGCGAAGGTGACCAAGCGGCCCTCCGACGTCGTCGGGATGCACTTCTTCAACCCGGCGCCGGTGATGAAGCTGGTCGAGGTCGTCTCCACCGTAACCACGGACGAGGAGGTCGCCGAGACCGTCCGCGCCCTCTGCTCGCAGGTCGGCAAGTCGCCGGTCTCCTGCGGCGACCGCGCCGGGTTCATCGTCAACGCGCTGCTGTTCCCGTACCTCAACGACGCGGTCAAGATGCTCGAGGGGCACTACGCGACCGCCGACGACATCGACACCGCGATGAAGCTCGGCTGTGCGCTGCCGATGGGCCCGTTCGAGCTGCTCGACGTGGTCGGCAACGACGTCTCGCTGGCCATCGAGCGGGAGCTCTACCTGGAGTTCCGCGAGCCCGGCTTCGCGCCCGCGCCGCTGCTGGAGCACCTCGTCACTGCCGGCTATCTCGGCCGCAAGACGGGCAAGGGGTTCCGCGACTACAGCTGAGGCGTTCCTTCGCCGAGGCGGTGTCCTGAACCTTCGTCAAGGTATGCAGCTCAAGGCGCACATCCCGTGCGGAGTTCCGCGTGGGATGTGCGCCTTCGTCTGCATACCTTGACGAAGGAACACCCCCGACCACCCCGGCAGTACTCTGGGTGACGTGGGACTTCTGATCGCACTTCTCATCGTCGTCGCGGTGATCGGGACCGTGGTAGTGACCAGCAGGCGCTCGCAGGCGCGAGCGCTCGAAAAGCAGCGCGCCGATCTCGAACCGGTCAAGCAGCTCGCCTTCGAGGACGTGACCGCCTTCGGCGAAGAGCTGCAGAAGCTGGACCTGGACATGGCCGGCAAGGAGCTCGACGAGGGCGCCAACGCCGACTACCAGCGCGCGCTGGACGAATACGAGACGGCCAAACGCACCGTCGACAAGATGACCGCGCCCGAGGACGTCAAGCAGATCACCACGATCGTCGAGGACGGCCGCTATGCGATCGCGTGCGTCGAGGCGCGGGTAGCCGGCGAGCCGCTGCCGAAGCGTCGCCCGCCCTGCTTCTTCGACCCCCGCCACGGGCTCTCGACCGAGGACGTGGCCTGGGCGCCGCCGGGCGGCACCACCCGTGACGTACCCGCCTGTGCGCTCGACGCCGAGCGCGTCAAGGTCGGCGCGGAGCCTGACACCCGCAAGGTGATGGTCGGCAACGAGCGCGTCCCCTATTGGCAGGGTGGCCCGGCCTACCGGCCCTACGCCGCCGGCTACTTCGGCAGCTTCGGGCCGATGGACTGGATGTTCGCCGGGCTGATGTTCAGCGCGTTCGGCGGCTTCGACGCCTTCGGTGAGATCGGTGAGGGCATGGGCGACGCGATCGGTGGCCTCGGCGAGGGGATCGGTGACGCCTTCGGTGGCCTCGGTGAGGGCATCGGGGACATGTTCGACGGCTTCGACTTCTGAGTCTGTACGATCCCTCGGTGACTCTTCATACGCTCGAGCTCGGTGAGAGCGGCAGCCGCGTCGTCTTCCTGCACGGACTCTTCGGCCAGGGACGCAATTGGAACACCCTCGGCAAGCAGCTGGCCGACACGCATCGGGTCACGCTCATCGACCTGCCTCACCACGGCCGCTCCCCGCAGCCCGACAGCTTCGACTACCTCGAGGTGACCGCGGCTGTCGCCGAGCTGCTCTCTGCTGATGACGGGGCCGACGATCCCGCGACCGTGGTCGGCCACTCGATGGGCGGCAAGATCGCGATGCTGCTCGCGATCACCCGTCCGGAGCTGGTGGCGAAGCTCGTCGTGGCCGACATGTCCCCGGTCGTCTACGAGCGCGTCGGCGGCTTCAAGACGTACGTCGACGCCATGCAAGGCCTCGACCTGGACCGCATCACCCGCCGCGAGGAGGCCGATGCCGGGATGCAGGAGGCGGTCCCCGACCCGACGGTCCGCGGCTTCCTTCTGCAGAACCTGCGCCGCGACGGGGACAGCTGGCGCTGGGCGATGAACCTGGACGTCCTCGGCCGCGACCTCGACCGCATCGGCGCCTGGCCGACCGAGGAGCTGAAGGCGTACGAGCCGTACGACGGCCCCGTGCTGTGGGTGGCGGGTGAGCTGTCGAACTACGTCACCGACGAGTACGCGCCGGCGATGAAGGAGTGGTTCCCGCGCTACCGCAAGGTGACGATCAAGGGCGCCGGACACTGGGTCCACTCCGAGAAGCCGGAGACCTTCCTGGCCGCCCTGCGTCAGTTCGTCGGCGACTGAGACGCTCCGCGTCTACGCTGTGCGGCATGGAGCGCGACAAGCCCGTCATCGTGCTGGTCGGCAACGAGCATGCCGCCGTCATCGAGCAGGAGTTCAAGGCACGGTACGACCGTGACTACCGGATCGAGCCGGTGGTGGGTTTCGCTGCGGGTCTCGACCGGACACGCGCACTGGTGGCCGAGGGCGCGCAGATCGCGATGATCGCCGCCGAGCACGTGCTCGACGAGGGCACCTCGATCGAGTTCCTGCGCCAGGTGCCGGCCGTCGTGGCGACGGCGCGCCGTGTCGCGCTGGTCTCGTGGGAGGACTTCTCCGATGCTCTCGACGACCTGCGTGCCGCGGCGCTCGAGCGCGAGATGGACACCTACGTCCTCATCCCGCGCGGCCCGCGGGACGAGGAGTTCCACACGGCGCTGATCGAGCTGCTCTCGGAGTGGGGCTGGTCGGTGGGCAGGCCCCTGGTGACCGTGACCGACGTCGTGGCCGAGCCGGGCGACCGCGACGCGGCGGCGGTCCGGGACCTGCTGGAACGGATGGGCTTCCCGCATCGCTCGCTCGAGCCGGGTGACGACGAGGCCCAGGATCTCGTCGAGGCCGCGGGCCCGGGCGCGCGGCTGCCTCTGGTCCGTACCTTCACGGGTCGCGTGGTCTCCGGAGCGACGGCGGCGACGGCCGCCGAGGCCATCTACGGCGGGTTCGACGAGATCCCTGAAGGAGTGATCGCCGACGTCGCCATCGTGGGCGGCGGGCCGGCGGGCCTCGCGGCCGCCGTCTACGCGGCGTCGGAAGGCTTGGCGACGGTCGTCGTGGAGCGCGACGCGATCGGTGGCCAGGCAGGGTCGAGCTCGATGATCCGCAACTACCTCGGCTTCCCGCGCGGCATCTCGGGCATGCGCCTGGCCCAACGGTCCCGCATCCAGGCCAGCCGGTTCGGCGCGCGCTTCTTCACCGGGCGTCCGGCGACCGCGATCGAGCCCGGCCCGGTCGACGAACCCGAGCACCAGCACGTGCACGTGCGCGGCGCGCAGTTCTGCGCCCGTACGGTCGTGCTCGCGATGGGCGTGACCTATCGGCGGCTCGGGGTGCCCGCCGTGGACGACCTGGTGGGGGCGGGCGTCTACTACGGCGCCGCGACGTCGATGGCGCGCGAGATGCAGGGCCGCGACGTCTTCGTGATCGGCGGGGGCAACTCGGCCGGGCAGGCGGCCATCCACCTCGCCAAGTTCGCGAGCACGGTGACGATCCTGGTCCGGCGACACGACCTCGCGGAGACCATGTCGGCCTATCTGGTGCGTGAGATCGACGCGACGTCGAACATCGAGGTCCGGCCCCGCACCGTCGTCGCCGACGGCGGTGGCGACGGCCGGCTGGAGTGGCTGCGACTGGAGACCCTGGAGACCGGCGAGGACACCAAGACGTCCGCCGACGGCCTCTTCTGCTTGCTCGGCGCGGAACCCGACTGCTCGTGGCTGGCGGAGGGGGTGGCGCTCGACGAGGACGGGTTCGTCCTGACCGGCCGCGACGTGCCTCGCGACGCGTGGGTCGACGGGAACCCGCCGGCGAGTCTGGAGACGACGGTGCCGGGCGTCTTCGCCGTCGGAGACGTGCGCGCCGGGTCCATGAAGCGGGTCGCCTCCGCGAGCGGCGAGGGGGCATCGGTGCTCCCGCTGGTGCACGCCCACCTGGCGCAGCTGCGCGCCCGGGAGTTCGGCGCGTGAGCCCTGGGACGGTGGGCGAACCCTAGATGTGGCCCGCACTGATCGGCGGCTGAGACTCTCTCGCGCACGGGCCGCCGAACACGTCCGCCATCCGGGCGGCGATGGCGGCCCGCGCGCGACTCCGGGCACCGTCGTCCTGGTCGAGGAGCAGGCGCGCTGCGAGCCCCTGGGTCAGGGCGAACGACGCCTCCCCCTCGAGGACGCTGTCGATGTCGGGGGTGACCTCACCACACTCCATCCCATTCCCGACCGCCTGGGTGATCCGGTCGCGGAACCGCCGGTCGAAGGCACGCTGGTGCTCGGCCAGGGCCGGATTGTCGAGCGCGAGCCCCGCGAAGGCGTGCCGGAGATAGGTCTCGTCGCGGTGGGCGGGGCTCAGCGGAAGCAGCTCCAGCAACCCTGTGCCCAGCATGTGCTCGATGCGGGCGTGGTCGCGCTCTGCCCGGGCGATGGCCGCATCGACGCGAACCTCGATGTCGCTCAACAGGCGACTCAGGGTGTCCGCGAGCAGAGACTCCTTGGAGTCGTAGTAGTGCTGCACGAGACCGACGGAGACGCCCGCGGCTTTCGCGGTTCCGGCAACGGTCACCGAGCCGAGCCCGGAGGCGAGAGCGAGCTCGCGCACGCCTGTGGTGATCTGGGCACGTCGGCCGTCGTGGTCCGCGGTTCTGGGCATAAATCGAATGATAACAATATGGTGATACGGTTATTGTCGGCGGCATGGACATCTCTCGACTTCTGACAAGTGCTGTCGCCGCCCCTGTGGTTGTGATCAGCGTGATCGCCTCGCCGGCGTCGGCGGAGGATCCAGCGAAGGCGGACGCCGCTGTCGAGGCGTACGTCGAGGAGTGGCGCGAAGCCAACGGAGTGCCAGGTGCGGCAGTCGCGGTCGTCGACGGCGACGAGGTGCGGACCTACCTCTCTGGCGAGGACGGCGACGGTGACCCAGTCTCGACCGAGACCCCGTTCCTGGTGGGCTCGGTCGCCAAGACCTTCACCAGCGCGCTCGTTCTCGGCCTGGTCGAGGACGGCCGGATCCGGCTCGACGATCCGGTGAACCGGCATCTGACCTGGCTGGACGCGCCGACGATGACCGTACGCCAGCTGCTGACCCATACGACCGGCTACACCGCCGGTGACGGGCTCGCGGTCTCGGAGCGGTTCGACAACGAACCCGGTGCGCTGCGCCGGGCGGCCGCCGACCTCGAGCACCACGGCACGCCGGGGGAGTACGCCTACAACAGTGCCGACTACCTCGTCCTGGGGGCTCTGCTCGAGGAGATCACGGGCAGCTCGTTCGCGGCCGTCGCTCAGGAGGACCTCTTCGAGCCGCTCGGCATGACCGACACGGCCGCCGACGCGGACGGTGCCTCGACGCTCGCTCCGGGTCACCGCCACTGGTGGGCGTGGACGCGGTCCTACGACCCCGGCTTCGACGAGTCCGGTGCGCCTTACGGGTACGTCATCTCGACGCTCGACGACCTGGTCACGTACGCCCGCGCGCAGCTCGCGGGTCAGGTGCTGCCGCGCGGCATCGCGGGCGAGGCGTGGAGCATTCAGGAGGTCACCGGGCCGGGGAGGGGTTACGGCTACGGCTGGAGCATCGATGGTGGTGATCACCGTCGCGTCCACCACACCGGTGCCACCCCCGGCTACTTCGCCCACCTCTCCCTGATCCCGGGCGAGGATCGGGCCGTCGTCGTCCTGGCCAACTCCTACGCGGAGAAGCGTGCGCCGAGTCTGAGTGCGGCGGCCGCGGACATCGACGAGATCTTTGGCGGGGGGTCCGCGACGGTCAGGGCGGGCGACCCACTGCTGTCCGCGATGCCGTGGCTCCTGGCCGGGCTCCTCCCGATCGGCCTGATGCTCACGCTGGTCGCGCGCCACCTTCCGGCCTCGCCGCGGCTCAGATGGGTGTGCGCGGTGATAGCTGGGGCGGCCGCGGTGGGCCTGGCGCTGCTGCCGAGGCTGCTGGGCGGGACGCTCGGGTTCGCGATCAGCTGGCTGCCCGACCTCGCCATCGCTGTCGTGGCAGGCAGCGTGATGTTCCTGCTCGCGGCCGTATCGTGGGCTATCCGCCCGACAAGAGATGCCGGAACACCTCGACGATCCGGTCAGCATCCGCCTCGGACGTACGCCAGTTGCTGAACGCCAGCCGCAGGGCGGGCGTGCCGTGGTGGACGGTGGGGGTCAGGAAGGTCACCCCGGTCTCGGCGATGCGCCGGGCGAGGTCCGCGGGGTCGCCGGGGACCTTCAGGCAGACGATGTTGAGCCGGACCGGTGCGAGCAGCTCGACGCCGGTGATCTCGGCCAGCTGCTGCCCGACCCGGCGGGCGAGGGCGATGGTGCGCTCGACGATCTCGCGGTGACCGTCGCGGCCGTAGGCGCACAGGGTGAACCAGGCGGGCAGGGCGCGCAGCCGCCGTGAGCTCTCCGGGGTGAGATGGACGAAGTCGGGGTCCGTGCCGGGGACGCCGATGTAGGCCGAGGTGTTGCCGAAGACGCGGGCCTGAAGCTCATGGTGGCGGGAGAGCTGGAGGCCTGAGTCGTAGGGGACGTTGAGCCACTTGTGCAGGTCGACGCAGACCGAGTCGGCGCGGCCGAGACCTGCCACGAGGTGGGCGTGCGAGGGCGAGAGGGCTGCGAAGGCTCCGAAGGCGCCATCGACGTGCAGCCAGAACGGGAACTCCTCGCGGAGGTCGGCGATCGCGTCGAGGTCGTCGAAGTCGCCGGTGTTCACGGTGCCGGCATTGGCCACCACGATCGCGGGTCGGCCGTCCTGATCGCGCAGGGCGGCGCGCAACGCGTCGACGTCGATCGCGTCCCGGCCGGGGAGGAGCGCGACCGGGTGGAGGCTGTCCCTGCCCAGGCCGAGCACGGAGAGCGCCTTGGAGACGGTGGAGTGGGCAGCGCCCGACAGCACGACGACCGGACCGAGCGCCGCGACGCCCTGGGTCGAGACCGAGACGCCGAGCCGGTCCCCGATCCACTCGCGCGCCAGCGCCAGGCCGGTCAGGTTCGACATCGTCGCCCCGGTGACGAACGCGCCGGTGAAGTCGTCAGGTAGGTGGAGCAGGTCCCGGATCCAGCGCACCGACTCCCGCTCCAGAGAGCTGGCGGCGGAGTCCTGGACCGTGATCGTGTTCTGGTCGAAGACCGAGGTCAGCCAGTCGCCCGCGACCGCAGCCGGGGTCGCCCCGCCGGTGACGAAGCCCAGGTAGCGCGGGCCGGCACTCGCCGAGAGCCCCGGCGCCCAGCGGGTCTCGAAGCGGCGGAGGGCGGCCGCGCCGCCGATGCCCTGGGTCGGAAGCGGCTCGGCGTCCGCCGGCCGGGCCGTGGAGGTGACCGGCCGGTCGTCTAGTCCGCCGAGGATGTCGTGTGCGTAGTCCTGGACCGCGTCGAGGAGGTCGGGCATCCCGTCGAGGTCCGCGTAGAGCCGTGGGTCCATCCTTGGACGGTAAGGCATCTCAGGGCTCGATGAGACCTGCTCTGATGGCGTACCTGGTCACCTGGGTGCGATCGCGGAGTCCCAGCTTGGCGAGGATGTTCTCGCGGTGCCGCTCGACGGTCTTGTAGGAGATCGTCAGCTCGCGGGCGATCTCGCGGGTCGAGTGGCCCTCGGCGATGAGCTTGAGCACCTCGTCCTCGCGCTCGGTCAGCACCGTGCGCGGCAGGCTCTCGCCGCGGTTGAGACGGTCGAGGTAGTCGCGGACCAGCGCGCTCATCGCGCCGGGGTAGACGAAGGCCTGGCCGCTCATCGCGGTGCGGCACGCCTTGACCAGGTCCTCGTCGGCGACCGACTTGAGGACGTACCCGCTGGCACCGACCTTGAGCGCCTCGAAGAAGTACTGCTCGTTGTCGTGCATCGAGAGCATCAGCATCTTCGGAGGCGTACGCATCCGGGCGATCGTGCGCGCGGCCTGCAGCCCGGTCATCCGGGGCATGGCGACGTCGAGGATCACCAGATCGACCTCGACGTCGCGCAGCGCGGCGACGGCCTCGGCCCCGTCGGCGGCCTCGGCGACCACCTCGAGGTCCGGCTCGGCGTCGAGGATGAGGCGGACCCCGCGGCGGACCAGGGTGTGGTCGTCGGCCAGCAGGATCCGGATCTTCGCAGGCGTGGGAGTCACAGCGGCACCTCCAGGCGGACGGTGGTGCCGCGGCCGGGCGTGCTGGTCACGCTCAGGTCGGCACCGACGAGCAGGGCCCGCTCCCGCATGCCGCTGATCCCGGCACCGGCCACCAGGGCGGCGCTGCCGCGGCCGTCGTCGGAGACGGTGAGGACGACCTTGTCGCCGACCTTGCACAAGGAGAGCTCGGCGGTGGCGGCGTGGGCGTGGCGTACGACGTTGGTGAGCGCCTCCTGGGCGACCCGGTAGATCACCAGCTCGCGGTCCTGGGGCAGCTCGGGAAGCCCGCGGCCGATGGTGCGGCGTACGGTCGTACGGCCCAGGGCGCCGACGTCGGTGGCCAGCGAGGCCAGGGCGGCGTGCAGGCCGAGGTCCTCGAGCACGCCCGGCCGCAGCTGCCGGGCCACGCGGCGTACGTCGTCGATGCCGGTGCGCGCGGACTCGCGGACGGCGGCGAGCTCGGGGCGCACCGCCTCGGGCACCTGTCGCTCCAGCCCCTTGAGCCCCAGGAGTACGACGGTGAGCGACTGACCCACCTCGTCGTGGAGCTCCTGGGCGATCCGATGGCGCTCCGCCTCCTGCGCGGCGAGCGCCTTGGCGTTGCTGGTGCTCCGCTCGGTCTCCAGCCGGTCGAGCATCGCGTTGTAGCTGGCCACCAGACGGGCGCCCGCGCCCTTGCCCTCGGTCGTCAGGCGCTGGTCGGGGGAGAGGTGGTCGACCGAGTCCATGGTGCGGATCACGCGGTCGATCGGCGCCAGGCTGCGCAGCAGCAGGAGCGCGTTGAGGGTCGCCATCACGGCCAGCCCGACCGCCAGGATCACCGCCTCCGAGGCCAGGACGCGCTCCGAGACCCGGGCCGGGGACAGCGCCAGGACCAGGGTGCCGACGCAGAAGACCGTCCCGTTCGTCAGGCACACCCGCCAGTAGAGGGGTAGATGGCTCATACCGACAACCCTGACATGCTCTCTGGCCTGGACTTATGGGTGGCAGCACCCATTCGGATCCTGAGCGTGGTCGCGGAGAGTCGTTGGTATGGAGCTCAACGCATGATCGTGTACGCAGCGGTGGCCGTCTTCATCGTCACCTACGGCCTCATCGCCACCGAGCGCGTCCACCGCGTCGCCGCCGCCCTGGGTGGCGTCGCCGCGATGGTCGCGCTCGGGATCATCAACGCCGAGTCGGCCTTCTTCAGTCATGAGACCGGGGTCGACTGGGACGTCATCTTCCTGCTCTTCGGGATGATGGTGATCGTCGGTGTCCTCAAACAGACGGGCCTGTTCGAGTTCCTCGCGCTGTGGGCGGTCAAGCACTCCGGCGGCCGTCCGGCGCGGCTGGCGACGCTGCTGATCCTGGTCACCGCTGCGCTCTCGCCGATCCTCGACAACGTGACCACCGTGCTGCTCGTCACGCCGGTGACCCTGTCGGTCTGCGAGCGGCTGGGCCTACGCCCGATGCCCTACCTGATCTCACTCATCCTGGCCGCCAACGTCGGCGGCACCTCGACCCTGATCGCCGACCCGCCCAACATCATCGTGGCCAGCCGGGCCAACCTGACCTTCGACGACTTCCTGATCCACTCCCTGCCGCTGTGCCTGATCCTGCTGGTCGTGCTGATCGGTCTGGTCCGCGTGCTCTTCCGGCGTGAGTTCCGTGGCCGGGTCGATCTGGACGGCCTGATCGAGCCGCCCGCCTCGGCGATCCCGGACCGTGGGCTGCTCTACCGCTGCCTGGCCGTCCTGGCCCTGGTGATGCTCGCCTTCGGCCTGCACACCGAGCTCCACCTGGATCCGTCCATGGTCGCGATGCTCGGCGCCGGCGTGATGGTGGTCGTCTCCCGGACGCAGACCGAGGCGTTCCTCGAGGAGGTCGAGTGGTCGACGCTGGCCTTCTTCATGGCGCTGTTCGTGCTGGTCGGTGGCCTGGTCGAGGTCGGTGTGATCGGCTCGCTCGGGACGTACGCCGCCGAGCTGATGGGCGACAACGAGCTCGCCGGGGTGACCGGGCTGATGATCGGCTCGGCCGTCGTGGGCGGCTTCGTCGACAACATCCCCTACACCGCGGCGATGGTGCCGATCGTGGAGGAGATGGTCGCCTCGACGCCGTCCTCGGGCGCCGACAGCCCGCTGTGGTGGGCCCTCGTCTTCGGCGCCGACCTCGGTGGCAACACGACCGCCGTCGCCGCCGGCGCCAACGTGGTGGTGCTCGGCCTCGCTGCCAAGGCCGGCCATCCGATCAGCTTCTGGAAGTTCACCAGGTACGGCATCGTGGTGACGATCGTGACCCTCGCCGTCGCCTGGGTCTACGTCGCGCTGCGCTACTTCGTGCTCGCCTGACGTTCGCGATAGGCCGCGACCGCGTTGCGGTTGGTGCAGGTCGGCGAGCAGTAGCGCTTGGAGCGGTTGCGGGAGAGGTCGACGACCACGCCGGCACAACCGTCGTCGGCGCAGATCGAGAGCCGGGACAGCTCGCCCGCTCGGATGACGTCGACCATCGCCATCGCGGTCTCGACCGCGATCCGCGTGGCCAGCGGAGCATCGGGCTCGGTGGCGTGGATGTGCCAGTCGTAGGTCGTGTGGCGGACCAGCTGAGGTGTCGCGCGGTGCTCGGCGAGCATCTCGTTGGTCAGCCGCACGGCCTCGTCGCGCTCGGCGGTGAGCAGATCGCGCAGCCGGACGCGGAGGTCGCGGACCTCGTCGAGCTCGGCGCGGTCGCGGTCGTGCCGCCCCGTGAAGTCGTACGTCACGAAGAACTCGTCGAGGGCCGCCACGGTGGCCAGCTCGTCGACCGAGCCGGGGGAGAGCGCAAGGGTGTTCGCCAGCTCGGCTGCCGCCCGGAGGCTTACGTCCGTGTCATGGGTGAAAACCATGTTGACACATTACCGCGTCGGTGGGATTGTCATGTGCCATGACGACTTTGACCAATGACGAGGCGGTGCCGCAGAGCACGCAGAAGACGCCGCTGGTGGCTGCCGGACTGCTGATGGCGGTCGTCTCGGCGGTCACGTTCAGCCTCTCGGGGCCGCTGGGGCGTGGGCTCTTCGACACCGGCTGGTCGACGGGCGGGGTGCTCGTCTTCCGGGTCGGCATCGGTGCCGTCGTGCTGGCGCCCTTCGCGCTGCGCACGCTCGCCGGCAGGTGGAGGGGTGTCGCCACCAGTTGGCGGGTCGTGGTGGCGTACGCACTGCTGGCCATCGTGGTGCCGCAGTTCGCGTTCTTCTCGGCGGTGCAGTGGATGGCAGTCGGGCCGGCGCTCCTGCTGGAGTACATGGGGGTCGTGCTCGTCGTCGGCTGGATGTGGCTACGGCACGGCGAGCGGCCCTCGCGGCTGACGATGGTGGGCGCGCTGGTCGCGATCGCCGGGCTCGTGCTCGTCCTCGACCTGGTCAGCGGGGCGAACGTGCACCCGCTCGGCGTCCTGTGGGGCTCCGCGGCCGCCGTCGGACTGGCCGGCTACTACGTGCTCAACGCCCACTCCAGCACCACGCTGCCACCGCTCGCGCTGGCCTGGCTCGGCCTGACCGGCGCCACGGTCCTGCTCGCGCTGCTCTGCCTGATCGGGGCCATCCCGTTCGAGATGCATACCGCGCCGGTGGTCCTGGCGGGACTGGAGATGCCATGGTGGGGGCCGCTGATCGGCCTCGGTGTGCTGACCTGCTCGGTCGCGTACGCCACCGGCATCGCCGCCACCCGCACCCTCGGTTCGCGGCTCTCCTCCTTCGTGGGTCTCCTCGAGGTCGTCTCGGCCGTCGTCGTCGCCTGGCTGCTGCTCGGCGAGGCCCCCGGCCTCGTTCAGCTCATCGGCGGGCTGGTCGTGCTGGCCGGCATCATCGCGGTCCGGCAGGGAGAGCAGGCGACGGCCGTCTCCTGACAACGCGAAGCGCCGCACGCATCGGCTGCGTGCGGCGCTTCACAGGTGGTCGGGACTAGCGTTCGTCCTGTGCCCTGACGTAGACCTCGCGGACCAGCATCAGGATGGCGGCCGCTGTCGGGATCGCCAGCAGGGCGCCGACGACACCGAGGAGCGAGGCGCCGATGAGGGCCGCGATCACCGTGACCACGCCGGGGATGTCGACCGAGCGGGACATGACCCGCGGATAGACGACGTAGTTCTCGAACTGCTGGTAGGCGATGTAGAAGATCACCGCGATCAGGCCCGTCTTCAGGTCGGTCGTCGCGAAGGTGATCGCGCAGACGATGATCGCGCCGATGGTGGCCCCGATCATCGGGATCACGTCGGTGATCATGACGACGAAGGCCAAGGCGACAGCGTATTCGCCCATCCCGATGACGAAGAGCAGCACCAGGGTGGACAGACCGGCGCACAGTGCGACGATGAAGGCCCCGGAGACGTAGCCCCCGATGCCGTCGAAGACCCGGTCGCCGAGCTTGCCGACCCGCTCGCGGCGCGAGGCCGGAGCGAGGCGGTAGATGGCGTTCTTCGTCTGGTCGTAGGCGGCGATGAAGTAGAGCGTCAGGACAACGACGATGAAGCCCGTGACGAGCACGTTGATCACCGCCAGGCCCACGCCGAGCGCCCCACCGAAGGCACTGCTGACGAAGTCTCCGCTGGCGACGTAGTCCTGCACCTTGTCGAGGATCTGGTAGTCCTCGTTGAACTGCTGGATGCGCTGGTTGCGCTGGAGCTCGTCGATCCAGTCCGGGACGTTGGCCGAGATCTTGGCGACCTGGTCGCTGATCACCGGAACGAGCGCCACGAAGAAGAGCGTGAGAGCGCCCAGGACGCCGAGGATGACGCTCAGGACCGCCCACGGCCGCGAGAAGCCACGCCTCTGCAGGAACACCACCATCGGGTTGATCCCGGCGGCGATGAAGAGCGAGACCACTACCTGGAGGATCACGCTCCCCATCGTGGTGAGGAGGTTGCCCGCCGCGTAGGCCGTCAGCAGGCCGAGGCCCAGGAGCAGCCCGAACAGGTAGGGCGACTTCCGGTCGAACGGCGGTCCGGGCTTACCGAACCGCTTGTCCCGCTCGCTCTCCTCCTCCGGCTCCTCGAGGTCGATCGCGGCCTCGCTGTCGACCGTCACGTCGTCGCTGGAGTCGGTCTGGGCAGACGTCGTCTCAGGACCGTCGGCAGGACGGTCGGCAGCGGCGGCGCTCACCGGCTCTCGGTCGCAGTCTCGGGCTCGCGGATCGCGGTCTTCTCGGAAGGCTCGTCGTAGTCGTCGTAGTCCTCGTCGAGGTCGTCGTCGGAGCCGACCAGGGTGACGCTCTCGTCGACCTGGTCCACCAGCTCGCCGTCGACGATGTCCTCGTCCTCGGTGATCGGCTTCGGCGCCTCAAGCTCGGCCGGGTCCTCGGTCTTGCCGAACCCGGAGACCAGGTCGGTGAGCGAGGAGAGCTGAGCAGCGATCGCGTCGCGACGCTTGGTGAGACGGTCGACCTCGGCCTTGATGATCGCGTGGCCCTTCTCGGCCTCGACCGTCGCGGTGGAGGCGAGGTGGTCGGCCTCGGCACGAGCCTTGGACAGGATCGCCTCGGCGTCGCGGCGGGCGCGAGCGACGATCCCCTCGGACTCCTTGGCCAGCTCGGCGCGCTGGTCGGCGACGTGCTGGGCGGCGATCCGGGCCCGCTCCTCGGCGTCGGCGGCGCGGGTCTCGCCCTCGGTCACGATGCGAGCGGTCTCGGCCATCGCCTGGTCGTGGTGGTCGGCGGCCTCGCGGGCGAGACGCTCGCGCTCGACGGCGAGCATCCGCCGCGCCTCCTGGACCTCACGGTCGGCGCCGGCGCGGGCCTTCTCGACCTCGCGCTGGGTCGAGGTTCGCAGCTGGGTGACGTCCTGCTGCACGGCGAGCCGGACCTGGTCGGCCTCGCGCTTGGCGGCGGCGAGCAGCTCGTCGCTCTCGGCCTGCACCATCTTGCGGGCCTGCTGGACCTCCGCGGTCACCTTCTCACGGTGATCGTCGATCTCCTTGTAGTGCGTCGTACGCAGCGCCTCGATGTCACGCTGGGCCGACGCCTTGGTCGCGGCAGCCTCACGCTGGGCGGCCTCGCGGATGACCGCGGCCTCCTTCTCAGCAGACTCCTTGACCGCAGCGGCCTCCTCCTCGGCCAGCCGGAGCATCGCGCTCGCGCGACCACCCAGGGAGGCGTAGGACGGGGCCTCGTTGCCCTGGGTGGCAGCAGCCTTGAGGTCGGTGACCTTGCGCTCGAGCTCGGCGATGCGTCGCTGAGCGTTGCGCAGCGCCGACTGACCCTGGCCGTTGGCCTGGAGAAGCTGCTGCACCCGCGCGTTCACCGTGCCGGGGTCGTATCCGCCACGTCGCACGACCGGGAAGGCTGGGAGTGAGCCTGGAGCCGGTGGAGCCGAGTTGTGGCCGGAGCTGGGCGATCCGGAAGCGCCAGGAACCCGAGGGAGAACCTGTGTCTCCGTCGCGTCCTGGTCGGGCTTCTTCCGAGGCTCGGAAGCCTCGTTGAAGATGGATAGTCCCTCATTCGTCATTTGTGGCGGATTCCTCACACTTTAGGGGGGTTTGTGTCTTGCCCTCTGCTCCCAAAGGGCAAGACTACGGCCGGTCACCCCTCGCGCAAGGGGAGACCGGCCGTGAATCCAGTCTCAAATGGGCTATTTACCCGGGCCTGGTGTCTCAGATCCCGCGGAACAGGTTGATCTTGTCGATGTGGGCCGCGCGCTTCTCCTCGTCGAGGACGCCGAGGCCCTCCTCGGGGGAGAGGCAGAGTACGCCGACCTTGCCCTGGTGCTTGTTGTGGTGCACGTCGAGCGAGGCCTGGCCGACCTCCTCGAGGGTGTAGGTGCGCGAGAGGGTCGGGTGGATCTTGCCCTGCGCGATGAGGCGGTTGGCCTCCCACGACTCGCGGTAGTTCGCGAAGTGGCTGGAGATGATCCTCTTGAGGTTCATCCACAGGTAGCGGTTGTCGTACTCGTGCATGTAGCCCGAGGTCGACGCGCAGGTGGTGATGGTGCCGCCCTTACGGGTCACGTACACCGAGGCGCCGAAGGTCTCGCGGCCCGGGTGCTCGAAGACGATGTCGATGTCCTCGCCGCCGGTGAGGTCGCGGATGGCCTTGCCCAGCCGCTTCCACTCCTTCGGGTTCTGCTGGGTGCCGTCCTCGTTCCAGAACTTGAAGTCCATCTCGGAGCGGTTGATCACCATCTCGGCGCCCATGTTGCGCACGATCTTGGCCTTCTCCTCGTTGGAGACCACGCAGACCGGGTTGGCGCCGCCGTTGAGGGCGTACTGCGTCGCGAAGCCGCCGAGGCCGCCGGAGGCGCCCCAGATCAGGACGTTGTCGCCCTGCTTCATGTTGCCGCCGTTGGCGGAGACGAGCTGGCGGTAGGCGGTGCAGTTGACCAGGCCGGGGGAGGCAGCCTCCTCCCAGGTGAGGTGCTCGGGCTTGGGCATGAGCTGGTTGGCCTTGACCATCGCGACGTCGGCGAGGCCGCCGAAGTTGGTCTCGAAGCCCCAGATGCGCTGCGAGGGGTCCATCATCGTGTCGTTGTGGCCGTCGGGGGCCTCGAGCTCGACGCTCAGGCAGTGGGCGACGACGCGGTCGCCCGGCTTCCACTTGGTCACGCCCGCGCCCACGGCCAGCACGACGCCGGACAGGTCGGAGCCGACGATGTGGTAGTCGAGGTTGTGGCGGGCGCCGAGCTCGGACTCCTTGCCGTAGCGCTCCAGGAACCCGAAGGTGGAGACCGGCTCGAAGATCGAGGTCCACACGGTGTTGTAGTTGATCGCGGAGGCCATCACCGCGACGAAGGCCTCGCCCGGACCGAGCTCGGGCAGGGCGACGTCCTCGACGTGGAGGGACTTGCGCGGGTCCTTCTCCTTGGTCGCGACGCCCTCGAACATGTCGACCTCGTCCTTGTGGACGGTGGCGGCACGGTAGTGGTCGGGGATCTCGAGGTTCGCAAACTCCTCGCCGGGCGTATCGCCGGCGAGGATCGCGTCGAGGATGTGTTGCATGGTCGGCTCCTGCGTCGTCGTAGGGGTCGCGGTTGACTCTAGTTCGCTGGACATTACTGGTGAGTAACCGCAATGACCAGCCTGATGTGACACACGACTCTTGGATCGTTCATGTGCCCTGGTGGGCCCTGGGGGTCAGTGGGCGGAACTCGCGGCCGGCTCGACGAGCTCGACCAGGACGCCGCCGGCGTCCTTGGGGTGGATGAAGTTGATCCGCGAGTCGGCCGTGCCGCGTCGCGGTGCGTCGTAGAGAAGACGTACGCCGCGCTCCTTGAGGATCGCGGAGACCTGCTCCACGTCGGTGACCCGGTAGGCGAGCTGCTGCATGCCGGGGCCGTTGCGGTCGAGGAACTTGGCGATGGTGCTGTTCTCGTTGAGCGGGGCGAGCAGCTGGAGCTTGTTGTCGGAGTCGCCGATCGCGATCATCGCCTCCTCGACACCCTGCTCCTCGTTGGTCTCGCGGTGGGCGAGTTTCATGCCGAAGGTCGTCTCGTAGAAGTCGATCGCCGCATCCAGGTCGGCGACGGCGAGACCGACGTGGTCGATCTGGGTGAACAGGTGCGGAGGGATCTCTACCGATGTCATGGGCCTACTCTCCTTGAGCTCGGGTCCAACGGGCACAATGTGTGATGACAGCCACACCAAGCTGCAGTCAACACTCTTCCCACGGAGGTTACTAATAAGTAACCTCATGGGCGGATCAGCACCAGCAAACTTTTTGGAGGACCCATGTCCAACGTCATCGTCGCCGGGGCACGTACGCCGATCGGCCGCCTGCTCGGCGGGCTCAAGAGCCTGTCCGCGGCCGATCTGGGCGGCGTCGCCATCAAGGGCGCCCTCGAGAAGGCGGGTGTCTCGCCGGAGCAGGTCGACTACCTGATCATGGGCCAGGTCATCCAGGCCGGTGCCGGCCAGAACCCGGCACGCGCGGCCGGCATCGCCGGCGGGCTGCCGATGAACGTGCCTTCGCTCACCATCAACAAGGTCTGTCTCTCCGGCCTCAACACCATCGCGATGGCCGACCAGCTGATCCGTGCCGGGGAGGCCGAGGTCGTCGTCGCGGGTGGCATGGAGTCGATGACCAACGCGCCGCACCTGCTGCCGAAGTCGCGTGAGGGCTTCAAGTACGGGGACACCACGCTGGTCGACTCGATGGCCTACGACGCGCTCTACGACCAGCTCACCAAGCAGGCGATGGGCGGGCTCACCGAGCAGGTCAACGCCGAGGGTGTGAAGCTCACTCGCGAGGAGCAGGACGCCTTCGCCGCCACCTCGCACCAGCGCGCCGCCGCGGCCCAGAAGAACGGCGTCTTCGACGACGAGATCGTCCCGGTCTCGATCCCGCAGCGCAAGGGCGACCCGGTCGTGGTCAGCGCCGATGAGGGCGTACGCGGCGACACCACCGCCGAGTCGCTCGGCAAGCTCCGCCCGGCGTTCGCCAAGGAGGGCACCATCACCGCGGGGTCCGCCTCGCAGATCTCCGACGGTGCTGCCGCCGTCGTGGTCATGTCGAAGGAGAAGGCCGAGTCCCTGGGTCTGGAGTGGCTGGCGGAGATCGGCGCCCACGGTATGGTCGCCGGCCCCGACTCCTCGCTGCAGCTGCAGCCGGCCAACGCCACCGCCAAGGCCCTCGAGAAGGAGGGCATCACCGCCGCCGACCTCGACCTCGTCGAGTTCAACGAGGCGTTCGCCGCCGTCGGCATCGAGTCCACCAAGAAGCTAGGCCTCGACCCCGAGATCGTCAACGTCAACGGTGGCGCGATCGCCCTCGGCCACCCCGTCGGCATGTCCGGTACGCGTGTCGTGCTGCACCTCGCCCACGAGCTCAAGCGTCGTGGCGGTGGCACCGGTGCCGCCGCGCTGTGTGGCGGTGGCGGTCAGGGCGACGCCCTGATCGTGCGTGTTCCCAAGGCGTGAGCCATCGCTGATGTGAGCGACCTGGTCGCGCGCGCCCGGGGCGGTGAGCCCCGGGCGGTCGCGCGACTGGTGTCGTACGTCGAGAACGCCCCGGTCGGCGGGGGAGAGCGGCTCCGTGAGGTGATGGCCGCGCTCGCGCCTCACGGCGGGCACGCCCACATCGTGGGGCTCACCGGCGCGCCCGGGGTGGGGAAGTCGACCACCACCTCCGCGCTGGTCCGCGAGCTGCGCTCCGAGGGGCGCACCGTGGCGGTGCTGGCCGTCGACCCGTCCTCACCGTTCTCCGGTGGCGCGCTGCTCGGTGACCGGATCAGGATGACCGACCACGCCACCGACCCGGGTGTCTTCATCCGCTCGATGGCCTCCCGGGGCCACCTCGGCGGCCTGGCCTGGTCGGCCCCGCAGGCGATCCGGGTGCTCGACGCGGCGGGGTTCGACGTCGTGCTGGTCGAGACCGTCGGCGTCGGCCAGTCGGAGGTCGAGATCGCCGGGCTCGCCGACACCACCGTGGTGCTGCTCGCGCCGGGGATGGGTGACGGCATCCAGGCCGCGAAGGCCGGGATCCTGGAGATCGGCGACCTCTACGTCGTCAACAAGGCCGATCGCGACGGCGCGACCAAGGTCCAGCGCGACCTGCGCGGGATGCTGCGCCTGACCGACCGCACCCAGGGGGCCTGGACCCCGCCCGTCCTCACCGCCGTCGCCCAGGCCGGCAAGGGCCTGGCCGAGGTCGTCGGCGCGCTCGACGAGCACCGCGAGTGGCTGCGCTCCAGCGGGACGCTGGAGCTGCGGCGTACGCGCCGGGCCCGGGCCGAGGTCGAGGCCATCGCCGTCGAGACCCTGCGCGCGAGATGGTCGTCGGTGGGTTCGGCCGGCGACCTGGACGCCCTGGCGGCGGACGTGGTCAAAGGCGTACGCGACCCCTACGCCGCCGCGGACGTCCTCCTGGCCGAGGAATCGGTCGCTGAGGCCGAATAGTCGATTTTCGGCGTCAGGAACCGACTTCTCGGGGGAGGTTGTCCCGGCGTACGGCTTGTTTGTCGACTTCCGCACAGTGAGATCACTATCGTTGGTCGCGTGAACCTCTTCGGTGTCGACATCTCCAAGCACCTTCTGCGAGACGAAGGTGAGGTCGTCGTGGACGAGGTCACCCATCACTGGGTCTCCTACATCAAGCCGGTTGCCTTCGCGATCCTCGGGCTGGCGCTGATGATCGTGGCGGCGACGATCGACATGAACGTCGCCTGGATCCTGGTGCTGCTCGCCTTCGGGCTCGTCGGGTACGCATTCTGGCAAGCGCTCGTGATCAGCCGGGACCGGTTCGTGGTCACCAACATGCGCATCTTCCGCGTCCACGGTGTCCTCTCGAGCGAGCTGGCGACCATGCCGCTGGCGCGAGTCCTCGACATCACCGTGAAGCAGTCGTTCACCGGCCAGATCTTCAACTACGGCCACTTCGTCTTCGAGTCGGCCGCCCAGGAGCAGGGCCTCAACAACATCTACTTCGTCGGTCGGCCGAACGAGCGAGACCTGACCATCCAGCGAGTCGTCCAGCGTGCGGGCCTCCGTGGCAGCGTCGGTTAGACCGTCCTCATAGGATTGCCCCCATGACGCAGCAGCCGTTCTCCCGTCCCGGAGCCGTCGACCTCTCCGGGCTCGCCAGCACCACGCCCGCACAGGACGCCCCCTTCGGCGGTCCGGCCGATGCGGCTCCCGCTCAGGGGCGAAGTGCCGGCTCCTACACCGTCGAGGTCGACGAGCAGATCTTCCAGTCGGTGCTCGAGGCCTCGATGACCGCTCCGGTCGTCCTGGTCTTCTACTCGGCCTCCCGCGCTCCCGAGAGCGTCACCTATGCGGGCGACGTGTCGACGGTCGTGGAGGAGTACGACGGCCGCTTCCTGCTCGGCCTGGTCGACATCGACAAGAACCCGCAGATCGCGCAGGCGCTGCAGGTGCCCCAGGTGCCGCTGCTCTACATCCTGCTCGACGGCCGGCCGGTCACCCAGCCGATCCCGGGCGCGCTCAATCTCGAGGAGCTGCGTACGGTCTTCCAGCAGCTCGGCCAGCAGCTCACCACCCAGGGCATCGGCGGGCGGCACAAGCCCAACGCCCTCGGCGGTGCCGTGACGACCGAGGAAGGGGACGAGCCGGCGATGGATCCGCGCTACGCCCCGGCCCAGGACGCGCTGGAGCGCGGCGACATCGACGCCGCCGTGGCCGAGTACGAGAAGCTGATCGCCTCCAACCCCGCCGACTCCGAGGCCGCCGCCGGGCTGGCGATGGCCAAGGTGCTGCAGCGTACGCAGGGGGTCGACCTGCAAGCCGCCCGTGCCGCCGCCGCGGCCGCGCCCGACGACGTCGACGCCCAGACCCTCGTCGCCGACCTGGACCTGCTCGGTGGCCACGTGGAGGACTCCTTCCTCCGGCTGGTCGAGCTGGTGCGGCGTACGTCGGACGCCGAGCGCAACAAGGCGCGCGAGCACCTGCTGGGCCTCTTCGCCGCGGTCGGCAACGACGACGAGCGGGTGCTCAAGGGCCGTCAGTCGCTGGCCTCGGCCCTGTTCTGACCGGCCCTGTTCTCGGCGCCGTGCTGAGCCGCCAGCGCGGTCAGCACGGCGGTGACCGCCGGTGAGGCGGCCATCGTGCGCCGGTGCAGCGCGAGGATCTCGCGCGTGGGGACCGGGTCGACGACGCGTACGGCGACCAGGTCCTCACCGAGCGCCGCCCTGCCCATGCGGGGGACGAGCGCGATCCCGAGCCCGGCTCGCACCAGCGCCAGATGGCTGTCGAACTCCATCGAGACGTGCGCGATCCGGGGCAGCCCGCCGGTGCCGGCGTACATCCGGTTCAGCCACTGCCGGCAGATCGTGCCCTCCGGAGTCGCGATCCAGTCCTCGGTGACGAGGTCGTGCGGGGTCACCTTGGCGAGCTGGGCCAGCGGATGGTCGCGATGGGCGATCACGTCGGCGATGTCGCGGTGGAGCTCGGTGGTGACGAGATGGTCGGGGATGGACAGCGGCACGTCGCCCCAGGAGTGCACGACGCCGATCTCGCTGTGACCCGTCGCGACCAGGTCGACGGTGTCCCACGGCTCGCGTTCGGAGAGGGTGAGGGCGAGCTCGGGATGGGCGATGCGGAGCTCGCCCGCGACTGGCGCGACCAGTCCGCGCATCGCGGTCGAGAAGGCGGTCAGCCGCAGCCGCCCGGCCACGGTGGTCGCCTGCTCGTGCAGCCCGGACTCCAGCGACTCCATGTCGGCGAGCAGCCGCGACCCCTCATCGACCAGATGCCGGCCGGCGTGGGTGAGCATGACGCCGCGGCCGATCCGCTCCAGCAGAGGTACGCCGACCTGCCGCTCGAGCCGCTTGACCTGCTGCGACACGGCGCTGGGCGTGAAGCCCAGGGCGTCGGCGGCCGCGACCACCGAGCCGTGGGTGTCGATGGTGCGCAGGGCGACGAGCGAGGCGAGGTCGATCATGAAGAAATATTACGTCATCGAATGAAGAATCATTCGATGGTGCTTCATCGTCTTGGGGGTCATCGTTGATGGTGTGAACCGCCGTGACTCACTGCTCGCCGTCCTCGTCGCCGTCCTGTGGGGCTTCAACTTCGTCGTCATCGACTGGGGCCTCGAGACGCGCGAGGGGCATGCGGTGCCGCCGCTGCTGCTGCTCGCCGTGCGCTTCGTCCTGGTCGCGTTCCCGGCGGTCTTCCTGCTTCCGCGCCCGCAGGCGTCGTGGCGGGTGGTGGCGGCGGTCGGGATCTTCATGAGCCTGGGCCAGTTCGGGCTGCTCTACACGAGCATGGCCGCCGGGATGCCGCCCGGGCTGGCCGGCCTGGTGCTGCAGGCGCAGGTCGTGCTCACCATCGTCATCGCCGCCGGTGTGCTGCGCGAGCGGCCGACCCTCATGCAGGTGGTCGGCGTCGTCGCCGGCGCTCTGGGTCTGGTCGTGGTGGCGCTCGGGCGAGGCGGTCACGTACCCGTCGTCGCGCTGGTGCTGTGCCTGCTCGCCGCGCTGTCGTGGGCGATCGGCAACGTGATCTCCCGGGCGGCCAAGGTGCCCGGCGGACTCTCGTTGACGGTCTGGTCGGCCCTGGTCGTTCCGCTCCCGCTGCTGGCGCTCTCCCTGGTTCTCGACGGGCCGGAGGGGATCCGCGAAGGGGTGGCCGCCTTCGGCTGGGAGGCGCTCGTCTCCACGGTCTACACGGTGGTGCTGGCCTCGTTCGTCGGCTACGGGATCTTCAACTCGCTGCTCGCCCGGCACCCGGCGTCGTCGGTGGTGCCGTGGATCCTGCTGGTGCCGCCGGTCGCGATCGGCTCGGCGTGGCTGCTGCTCGGGGAGGTGCCGAGCGCCGGCGAGCTCGCCGGTGGCGCGCTCCTGGTGATCGGGGCGCTGGTCGCCCAGGGAGTCGTACGCCTGCCCCGGTCGTCCGGGGTCGGCGCGCCGCTCCCGGAGCTCGTCGAGAGCGAGCGTCGCTGACAGGCCCCGGACGTGGCCGCATGCGGCCAGTCTGCTGATGTGACTTCCGTCATAGATGTGACGTGAGACATACTCGACCTCCGTAGGAATTGAATCGTTTCAGGAGGTGCGATGAGAGCCCTGGTCAGCCTTGCGCTCGTGGCGTCAGCTATTGGTCTGATGCCGTCCGCGGCGGTGGCGAGCGGCCCGTCCGACGAGGTGGCCGCCCCGGTGCGGCTCAGCGTCGGAGGGGTGAGCGATCCGATCGGCATCGACGACCTGACCCCGGATCTGCAGTGGCGCAACGGCGTCGGGGTCGCCCGGCAGACGGCCTACCAGGTCCGCGTCGCCTCGACCCGCGGCCGCCTCGGCCGCCCCGACCTGTGGGACAGCGGCCGGGTCCGCTCGGCCTCGATGGCGACCTCCTACGCAGGCGACCGCCTCGGCTCCCGCGACGAGGCGCTGTGGCAGGTCCGCGTGTGGGACGCCGCCGGCCGCGTCAGCGAGTGGAGCAGGCCCGCCTCCTTCGAGATGGGTCTGCTCGACGAGTCCGACTGGCAGGGCGAGTGGATCACCGACCGACGTTGGGCGGAGCCGCTCCACCACGACGTCAGCATCGGCGCGCAGGAGACCCGCTACGTTCGCCTGACCGTGATCGACCTCGGCCGCCCCGGTGAGCCGCTCGACGACCCGGACTGGAAGCCGCGCCTCGAGCTCGGGGAGATCGAGGCCACCCTCGGCGCCGACGGTGCCAACCTGGCCGAGGGCGCCACCGTGACGGTCTCCGAGGAGAACTCCGAGCCGGGCGTGTGGGACCCCGCGTACCTGACCGACGGCAAGGTCACCACCGCGGACGACCCGCGCGGCTACCGCAGCGACTACCACCCCGAGACCGACGTCCAGGACCAGCCGATCGAGATCACGATCGATCTGGGCGAGTCGACGACGATCGACACGATCCGCCTCTACTCGCTGTGGGACGCGCCGAGCGAGTACGGCACCACGCCGAACTTCCCCCGCGACTTCCAGGCCTCCGTCTCCGCCGACGGCACGACGTTCACCAAGGTGGGGCCGCGCACCAAGGTCACCGCGATCTCCAACCTGCACACGGCCCCCGAGGCGCTGCCGGTGCTGGCCCAGGACTTCACCGCCCGCGGTGACGTCGCCTCCGCGCGCCTCTACGTCACCGGCGAGGGCGTCTACGACGCCTCGCTCAACGGACGACCGGTCTCGAAGGACCTGCTGCAGCCCGGCAACACCGAGCACAGCGTGCGGGTCCCGTATGCCACCTACGACGTCACCGGACTGCTCCGCAAGGGCAGCAACACCTGGGGGATCGAGCTCGGCAACGGGATCTACAACGTCTTCAACACCCCCGAGATCCCCAAGCGCTACATGAAGGCCGCCGCCGGGCACGGCGCCCCGCGGGCGATGGGGCAGCTCGAGATCACCTACCGTGACGGCCGGCGCCAGACGGTCGCGACCGGCTCCTCGTTCAAGTCGACCCTCGGCGAGGTGACCTTCTCGAACTGGTACGGCGGCGAGGACCACGACGCCCGGCGCGACCTCGGTGCCTGGAACGAGCCCGGCGCGAACCGTGCCGGCTGGCTCGACGCGGTCGACATCGGCGCCCCGGCGGGCGATCCGGAGCTGGTGGCTCAGCAGAGCCCGCCGATCCGCGAGGTCGACACCCTGGAGACCGTCGCCGTCAAGGAGCCGAAGGCGGGGACGTACGTCTTCGACCTCGGCACCAACTTCGCCGGTTGGCAGCAGCTGACGACCAGCGGACCGGCCGGGACCACGATCACGATGCGACCGGCCGAGAAGCTCAAGGCCGACGGCACCGTCGACCAGGGCAGCGTCGGCGGCGACATCCGGGACCGGTTCACCCTGGCCGGCACCGGCGAGGAGACGTTCACCCCGCGGTTCATGTATCACGGCTTCCGCTACCTCCAGGTCGAAGGCCTGACCACGCAGCCGACCACCGCGACGGTGAAGGGGCTGGTGCTGCGCGCCACCGACCGGGCGGTCGGCTCGTTCACCACCTCGGATGCCCAGATGACCGGGATCCACCGGATCATCGACCGCTCGGTGCAGTCGAACATGTACTCCGTCTTCACCGACTGCCCGCACCGCGAGAAGCTCGGCTGGCTCGACCAGACCAACCTGGTCTTCGACACCCTCGCCTACGGCTACGACGTCCAGGCGCACTACCGCAAGATGCTGCAGGACGTCGTCGACGCCCAGCGGGACAACGGGCTGATCCCGACCACGGCACCGGAGGACGCCCTCTTCGCCGGGGCCTTCCGGCACGACGCCAACTGGGGCGCGACCCTCGCGGTGTCGTCCTGGCAGATCTACCAGTGGTACGGCGACGACAGCGCCATGCGCGCCCACTGGCCGCAGATGGTCGAGTACGCCGACTACCTGGCCTCGATCGCGAACGGTGGCATCGTCTCCGGTGGCCTCGGTGACTGGATCACCCCGGCCTCGCCGGCCACACCGGCGCCGCTGACCCAGACCTGGGCCTACCACCGCATCCTCACCCACATGAGCCGGATCGCGGCCGCCCTCGGGCGCGACGGCGACGCGGCAGCGTACGAGAAGAAGGCCGGAGAGGTGGCGACCGCCTTCCAGGCGACCTTCTACCACCCGGAGACCGGCCTCTACGGCAACGGCGACCAGGCCAGCCAGGCCCTGGCGCTCCAGGGGAACCTGGTGCCGGCAGACCTGCGCGAGGGCGTGCTGGACAGGTTCGTGCAGCAGATCCGCGACGCCGACGACCACATCGTCGTCGGTGAGGTCGGCCTGTACGCCGCTGTCGACCTGCTCTCCCGGGAGCGGCTCGACGACGTGCTCCACGACTGGGTGCAGCGCAACGACGGGGTCAGCTACGGCAAGTTCCTCGCCGCCGGCGCGACCTCGCTGCCGGAGAGCTGGACCAGCTCCGGCGCCTCGCAGAACCACTACATGCTCGGCGCGATCGACGCCTGGTTCACCGGTGGGGTCGCCGGCATCACCCAGGCCGACGACTCGGTCGCCTGGAAGAAGGTCGTGATCGAGCCCGCGCTCGTCGGAGACGTCGCCTCCGCCTCGTCCTCCTACGACTCGGTCCGGGGCACGATCTCCAGCTCCTGGGTCCGGGCCGAGGGCACGGTCAGGCTCACCGCCACGATCCCGCCGAACACCACCGCGACCGTCCGGGTGCCCGTCACCGAGGGCCAGCGGGTCAGCGCGCCCCGAGGGGCCCGCAAGGTCACCTCGACCGTCTCCGGGTTCGCCGAGTTCGAGGTCGGGACCGGCACCTACACGTTCGTCTCCGAGTAAGGAAGTCAAGGACCATGATCAGACTCACCGGCATTCTCGCCGGCACCGTGGCCCTGGCGACGTCGCTCGCGCTCGGCACCGTACCCGCCGATCCCGCGGTGGCCACCCAGGCCTCGAACGAGGCCCAAGGCTTCGACCCGGCGTCCTTCGCCGACCCTCCGAAGGACAGCCGCCCGGCGTTCTACTGGTACTGGACGGGCAACGTGACCCCGGACGTCGTCGACGCGCAGATGGCGGAGATGCGTGACAAGGGCGTCTACGAGGCGGTCCTCTTCCCCTACGGCGGCGACAAGATGCAGCCGGCGTTCTTCACCGAGGCCTGGTTCGACATCGTCGAGCACGTCCTGCGGGAGGCGCAGCGCACCGGGATGCGGATCTGGCTGTTCAACGACAGCAACTTCCCCAGCGGCAAGGCGGGCGGCATCATCGCCAACGGCGGCACCGTCGGGGACAAGACGTACGAGCCGAGCCCCGAGCTGCGTCTCAAGGCGCTGCAGCGCTCGACCCGGGTCGTCGAGGGCCCGGCGACGATCGACCCGGCCGAGTCCAGCGGTCTCAGCGTCGAGGCCGGCCGGCTCGTCGTGGACGCGGCCATCCGCGAGGGCGCGCACCCGATCAGCTCGGGTGCGACCTGGGGCGACTACACCGCGACCGGGAAGGTCACGCTGACCGCCTCCGGCGCGCAGCTCGTCGTACGCGCCTCCGAGGACGGCAGTCGCGGCTACCTCGTCGACGTCGACGTGAAGGGCAAGGCGAGCGTCTGGCGTCTCGACGGCGGCTCGCGGACCCAGCTGACCACCGGCGTGAACACGCCGGGGTTCTCGCCGCGGCGGGAGCAGACGATCAGCGTCACCGTCTCCGGCGACCGGATCCAGCCGGTGATCAACAAGACCGTCCAGCCCGAGGCGGTCGACGCGACGTACGCCACGGGTGCTCCGGCGGTCAGTGCGGAGTTCGGCGGTGTCGGGATCGAGGACGCGGTCGAGGGCCTGCAGCGCGTGCAGTGGAACGACCTCAGCGTCACGGACCCGGCCGGGGCCGCACTGTGGTCCCAGACGTTCGAGGACAGCGAGGCGATCGGCGACTTCGGCGGTCCGCTGGTCAGGCTGGAGGACACGGTCGCGGCAGCGGCTCGTCCGACGGGATCGACCGACGGCGGCGACCTGGTCGAGCTCACCCCGAACCTCGAGGACGGCTCTTGGACGGTGCCGGCGGGGCGCTGGCAGGTGGACACCTTCGCGCACACGACCCTGGTCGACGACACCAGCGGCTACCACCGCGGCTATCTCAACCTGCTCGACCCCGACGCGACCGACCGGCTGCTCGAGGTGGTGCAGGGTGAGTACCTGCGGCGTTTCGGCTGGGCGATGGGCTCGGTGGTGCCGGGCTTCTGGGACGACGAGCCCTTCATCTCCTCGGCCGAGCCGTGGCCCTTCAAGCGGCTCGCCTGGTCCGACGGTCTCGCGGACCTGATCGAGGACGCGGGCGGGTCCCCGGGGGTCGCGTTCACCGCCGCCTCCGACCAGCTCGGCCGCACCGGTGAGCAGTACTCCGGGACGTACTGGCGCGCGGTCAACGACTCGTTCGCGACCAACTACTACCAGCGTCAGGCGACCTGGATGGGCAAGCACGGGCTGCAGCTGATCACCAACCCGCTGCTCGACGAGGAGGGCCCGCAGCAGCGGATGCACAGCACCGGCGACCTGACCAAGAACAACCAGTACGCCCAGGTTCCCGGCACCGACATGATCACCACCGACTACACGGCGGGCAAGCAGACCACCCTGATGCGCAACGCCGCCTCGGCGGCTCACCAGAGCGGTGCCGACCGCGCCCTGGTGGAGGTGTTCGGCAACTCCGGTTGGGGAGTCGCCCCGGAGTACATGCACGCCACGATCGGCGCCCTGGCCACCCGGGGAGCCAACTTCACCGCGCTGCACGCGATGTGGACCGACGAGAAGCAGGTCTACTTCGCACCCCCGTTCGGGCCCGCCAGCACCTACTGGGACGCGATGGGCGACGTCGATGCGTGGATCGGCCGGGTCATGGAGCTCGGCCGGGGGACCTCGCTCGCCGAGACCGCCCTGGTGCAGCCGCAGCGGGCCGCGGAGCAGACCCGCACCACCGATGCCGAGCACGGGCTCGACGACTCGCTCAGCTCGGCGGCGTTCGCCCTCGAGCGCGGCCAGGTCGACTTCGACCTGCTCAGCGACGGCTCGCTCTCGGGCGACCCGGGCACCCGCTTCCAGGCGCGTGCCGACGACGGCGAGCTGAAGGTCGGCAAGGCCCGCTACCGGATGCTGGTGCTGCCCACGACGCCGGTGCTCGACCTGGAGACGGCGAAGACCTTGAAGAAGTTCGTACGCGACGGCGGCCGCGTCGCCGCCGTCGGGGCGCTGCCGGAGCTCGAGGCCAATGGTCGCGACGCGGCGCTGGCGAAGGAGCTGCGGTCGCTGTTCGGTGCGGCCGCCGGCGGCTGGAAGCGGGTCGGTGACGGCCACGTCGCGGTCGTGTCCGACGTCGACGCGCTCGGTGGGCTGGCGGCCGGCGCCGGTGTCTCCGCCGCCGCGCTCAGCCCCGCCGCCCCGGCGGTGCGGGTGCTGCGTACCAGCCGGGACGGGGACGTCGCGTTCCTGGTCAACAACGAGAGCGACCAGGCGATCAGCACCTCGGCGACCCTTCCTGTCGACGGTGTGCCGGAGATCTGGGACCCGCGCGACGGCAGCACCGAGGTGGCCGCGACCTACGACGAGGGCGGGCGCGACGAGACCATCGTGCCGCTGCGGCTGGACCCCTACGAGACGCTCGCGATCGTCTTCCAGAAGGGCACCAGGGCAGGCGCGCACCTGGTCGGTGACCAGGTGGCGACGTCGGTGACCAGGCAGGGGAAGGCGCTCGAGGCGACCGTACTGCTCGACGAGCCCGGGACGACGGCGCTCATCGGCAAGGACGGGCCGCGGATCTACCGTGGCGAGGCCACGGTGACCGACCCGCTGGCACCGATCGCGCTGGACGGCCCATGGACGGTGAAGCTCGAGCGCGAGGGCGAGACGGAGCAGACCAGGCCGCTGGGATCGTGGACCACCATCGACCCCCGCTTCTCCGGGAGCGCCACCTACCGCACCTCCGTCGACGTCACCGCCGCCGACCTGGCCGGCCGGAGGATGAGGCTCGACCTCGGCGACGTGCGTGACATCGCGCAGGTCACCGTCAACGGGGTCGTGCTCCCGCGCGCGATGTGGCGGCCGTACGTCATCGATGCCACCGAGGCGCTCCGTGCCGGCACCAACACGATCGAGGTCCGGGTCACCAACACGCTGCTGAACCAGCGCGGCAAGGCCAACCAGGTCCCGCCGACCTCCGGCCTCCTCGGGCCGGTCAGCCTCCGTCCGCAGGCGGTGGTCGTCGCGGAGCTGAACCCGTCGAGGTGACGTAGGAGCTAGGGGCGGCCCGACTCGGTATAGGTCGGGCCGCCCTTCAGCGCTGCCAGGGCGGCCTCGACCCGGCGCGCGGTGAAGTCGGCGGCCCGCTCGCGGACCTCGTCGAGCGTGCAGAACGCCACCGAGCGGATCTCGCGCGGCTGGAGCGTGGTCTGCTCCACGATCGAGGCCGGGTGGACGCCGCCGTCGAAGACCAGGCAGACGGCGTCGTCCCAGCCGCCCCACGGCGGCAGCCAGTCGGTGAGGAGCAGGTTGCCGGCGGGGAGGACGAGGGCGAGCTCCTCCTCGATCTCGCGAGTGGTGGCCAGCTTCGGCGACTCACCGACCTCCACGATGCCGCCGGGCAGGTCCCAGTCCTTCTTGTAGGTCAGCTGGCACATCAGGACGCGCTCCTCGGCGTCGCGCACCAGCATCTGCCCGATCGCGCGCTTGCGTGGGAGAAACGAGTTGAGCAGCGCTCGGAAGCCCTCGGGAGCCTCCACCGGGGCGTCGCTCGCCACCCGGGCGTAGAGCATCCGGTCCTGGCCGCCCGCCACGCCCCGGAGCAGGCCCTCGCGGTGGAGCCCCGACCAGGTCGCGGTGCGCTGCTCGGTGACGTCGGCCGGGTCGACCAGCGCCTCCACCCGGTGATGGGTGAGCAGCGCGGCGGCCACCTCGCGGCGTACGACGTCGACGGCCTCGCCCGCGGCCCACTCGATCCGGGCAACGCCCTCCGCCACGGTCGTCGTCTCTGGCTCGCTCACGCGACAACCCTAGTGTCACAACCTGATAAGTGCCGGTGTCTGGATGGTGACGAGATGCAAGACACGAGACAGGAGCGAGGATGCCCAGCACGTTCAGGATCCCGGAGGCACCGGCGCCGGTAGGGTCGCGGTCATGAGTGACGAGGCCGCAACGGGAGTGTTCGTCGCTCACCGCAACCTGCTCTTCACGGTCGCCTACGAGATGCTCGGCTCGGCCGCCGATGCCGAGGACGTGCTCCAGGAGACCTGGCTGCGCTGGGCCGAGGTGCCGTTGGAGGAGGTGCGCGACCACCGCGCCTATCTGGTGCGGATCACGACCCGGCTCGCGCTCAACCGCATCCGGACGCTGTCGCGCCGCAAGGAGACGTACGTCGGTCCGTGGCTGCCCGAGCCGCTGCTGACCTCGCCGGACGTGGCCGAGGACGCCGAGCTCGCCGACTCGCTCTCGACCGCGGTGCTGCTGGTGCTGGAGACGCTCTCGCCGACCGAGCGGGCCGTCTTCGTGCTGCGCGAGGTCTTCGCGCTGGGCTACGACGAGATCGCGGATGCGGTCGACAAGTCGCCCGCCGCGGTGCGTCAGATCGCCCACCGGGCGCGTGCCCACGTCGCCGAGCGGCGGCCGCGCGAGTCGGTCTCGGCGGCCGAGGCGCGGCAGGCCCTGGAGCGGTTCCGCGACGCCGCGACCGGCGGAGACCTGCAGTCGCTGCTGGACGTGCTCGCCCCGGATGTCGTGCTCTTCTCCGACGGCGGCGGTGTGGTGCAGGCGGCCCGCAAGCCGATCCACGGCGCCGAGAAGGTGCTGCGGTTCTTCGCGGGGCTGGCGACGAAGTACGGCGTCCCCAGGTTCGAGCTCACCAGCGTCAACAGTGCCCCCGGGATGCTGCTCTACTTCGGCGAGGAGGTCGACGGCGTCGTCACCCTGCACGTCGAGGACGGCATGGTCACCGGCCTCTACTACGTGCGCAACCCCGCCAAGCTCAGCGGCGTCGCCGAAGAGGTCCACCTGGAACGCTGAGGCCGACGTCGGCGCCGACGCGGCGCGTGGGAGGGTGACGACCTACGTGCTGCTGGGAGGTTGTCGATGGAACAGCGGGTCGACGGGCGGCCGCTGCTCGCGGTGCTGATCACGCTCTGCGTGACCGTCACCGCGGCGTACGGCGTCCTCTACTACGCCTTCACCGTCCTGCAGCCGCAGATCGTCGACGCCACCGGGTGGTCGGCGGCCGCGATCACCACCGCGTTCTCCGCCGGCACGCTGGTGGGGGCCGTGGCGGGTATCCCGGTCGGGCGGGTCATCCAGCGCTTCGGGCCGCGGTGGGTGATGGCCGGGGCCAGCGCGCTGGGCGCGGCGTCGCTGCTCGTGGTCGCTGCTGCGCCCTCGTACTGGATCTTCGCGCTGGGCTGGCTGCTGGTCGGGCTCTCGACCGCGGGCACCTTCTACCCGCCGGCCTTCGCGGCGCTGACCCACTGGTTCGGTACCCGGCGGGTCGATGCGATCACGACGCTCACCCTCGCCGGTGGGTTCGCCTCGACGATCTTCGCGCCGCTCACCGATGCGCTGGCGGGGTGGGTGGAGTGGCGATGGACGTACGTGATCCTGGCCGTAGCCTTCCTGGTGCTGACGTTCGTGCCGAGCATCGTCGTGCTCGATCTCGCCTGGCAGCCGACCGCCCCGAGCCAGGACGGCCGACCCGTGCGGGACCGGGACGTGCTGCGGAGCAGCCGGTTCGTGCTGCTCACGATCGCGGGCACCCTGGTCTCGCTGGCCGTGTTCGCCTCGATCGTCCACCTGGTGCCGTTCCTCGTCGAGCACGGGCTGAGCGCGACCACCGCCGCCTGGGCGCTCGGGCTCAGTGGCGCCGGCCAGGTCGCAGGGCGTGCGTTCTACCCGATGCTGGCGCGGCGTTTCGGCGTCCGGGCGCGGATGATCGGAGGAGTGCTGTGGTTCGCGGTCTCCGTCGCGCTGCTTCCGCTGCTGCCCGCGGTCGGCTGGGTGATGATCGTCGTCGCGGTGCTCACCGGGACCGCCCGCGGGCTCTACACGCTCATCGCCGCCACCGTCGTCGGCGACGTGTGGGGCCCGGAGAGGTACGCCGCCCTCAACGGCGTCTACTCGGCTCCCGCCGGGGTCGCGGGCGCGCTCGCTCCTGCGGTGGGTGCCGCGCTCGCCACCGTGCTGGGCGGGTACGACGCGCTCTACTGGGTCCTTGCCGCGACCGTGCTCGTCGCCGCGTTGCTCGCCGGAGCTGCTCTGGCGTCGATGCCGGACTAGGGCGTGTCTCTCAAAGACACGGCGGCCGCGAGCGGCGTTTCGGGCCGATCTGGCAAGGCGGCGCTGCGAAGGCATCCTGGTGGCTGTCGAGCGGCGCCAACGCGGCCAGATCGGATGCGAAACGTCGCGTAGCGGGCGTGGATTTGGGAGACACGCCCTAGGGGACGACGACGGCGCGGCCGCGCAGCGTGCCCTCATGAAGTCGCCGGTACGCCTCCGGTGCCTCGTCCAGGGAGAACCGCTCCGTCTCCACGTGCACGAGCCCGGCGCGGGCCAGGTCGAGGACCTCCATCAGCTCCGAGCGCGAACCCCAGTAGGGACCCCGGATCACCGAGTCGTACGGCTTGGCGAGCATGCCGACCTGGGCGGTGGCGGAGCCGACGCCGACGATCACCAGGTCGCTCTCCACACCGATCACGGACGCGGCCAGGTCGACGGTCGGCTGGGCGCCCACGAAGTCGAAGACGGCGGTGACGCCGCGGGCGCCGACGACCTTGCGGATGTTGTCGGCGGCCGTCTTGTCGGACAGGAAGGCGTGATGCGCGCCGACGTCGGTGGCCAGGGCGAGCTTGTCCTCGCCGAGGTCGAGCGCGATCACGGTGGCGGGGGAGAGCGCCCGCAGCAGCTGGATCGCGACGTGGCCGAGGCCGCCGGCGCCGATCACGACGGCGGTCGAGCCGGCGACCAGCTTGGGCAGCGAGCCCTTGATGGCGTGGTAGGGCGTCAGGCCGGCGTCGGTGAGTGCCACGTTGGCGACCGGGTCGAGGTCGCCGAGCGGCAGCAGGTGGCGGGCGTCCGGCACGAGGACGTACTCGGCCATGGTCCCGTCGGTGCCGAGCCCTGGTGGGCTGATGTGGAGCTCGGCGGCACGCTCGCAGTAGTTCTCCTTGCCCTGCGCGCAGGGATAGCAGCGGCCGCAGCCCTGCGGCCCGTAGATCGCCACCGGCTCACCGTGCTCGATCCCGTGAGCGCCGTCGCCGAGTGCGTCGACGACCCCGACACCCTCGTGCCCGAGCGTCATCGGCAGCGGGTAGCCGAACGTGTTCCAGGCCTCCTCCGGCAGTCCCATCAGGAAGGAGTCGGAGTGGCAGGCGCCGGCCGCGGTGATCTTCACCCGCACCTGACCCGGTGCCGGCTCCGGCACCGGAACCTCGTTGATCTCCGGCGCAGCGCCGATCGTGACGTACCTCAGAGCCTTCATCGCACAGATCTCCAGACCGGCAGGACCCCCGCCCGCCGTCGGTTCAGTTCTACCCCGGGCGTACGCGACTGCGCCATCGCCACGCGTGCTCCCGCGCGATCGCGCTCGACGGCATGGGGGCGAGGACCCTCGCCTCGGATTCCGGGCGGGTGCTTCCGGATGCGCTGCTCGACGCCACTGTCCTGGTCATAGAAACCTGGTCATAGAAAGGCCCCGCTGGCGTCTCGGGTCACCAGCGGGGCAGTCACTACTGTGGCATGCCGGAGCCGCTTCGTCAGCAATTCTGCAAAAACTTGCAATGCAAAATGTTGGCGCGGGCGGGTTGCGGGTCTCTGCAACCCGCCCGGGTGGCCTACTGCCCGAAGACCTGCAGCTCGGCGGCGTGGACGATGGTGCCGCGGTCGGAGCCGGTCTTGCAGTCGGTCGTGGTGAGCGGGTCGGCGTCCTGCTCACCGGCGTAGCCGGCATAGCCCGTGCACTGGTTCTCCAAGGCCACCAGACGGACCGCCGCGGCGGAGGTGTCGGGGACGTCGAAGGTGCGCAGGTTGAGGTCGGGGGCGACCGGCCGCGGGCGCTTTCCGGGGAAGGCGTCGTCGGCCGAGGTGTAGAAGCGCTTCCAGGTCGCGCCGGCCGTGTCGCAGGCGGAGACGCACGCCTCCAGCGCGAACTTCCGCAGTGCGGTGAAGCGCGACCCCGAGTCGGCGTCGGTCTCGGTCGCCGGCGACAGGTAGGCACTGACCCCGACCGTCTTCACGGTGCGGGTCCCGCCGGCCAGGTCGACGGCGATCGAGGGCGTGGTGGCGTCCACGTCGTCCGCGGTCACCCCGCCCCAGTTGGTGCTCTCGGTGCCGTCGATCAGCGCGGCCGGGTTGCGCGAGCCCTCGGTCGAGGTGAGCACCTGGGCGCCGCTGGCTGCCGCGGCGAGGTTGGTCCCGGCCGCGAACGAGACGGTCTTGGTGATCTCGGCGGGGGAGACCGTGACCGTCTTGCGCTGGGCGCCTCCGGTGGCGGAGACGTAGAGGAGTTCGTACGTCCCCGGCACGAAGTGAGCCACCGACCCGAGAGCGGTGTCGGTGAGCGTGTCGGCGATCGGGGTGGCCCGCGCCTCGAAGCGACCGACGTAGACCTTCCCGGGCGCCGGCGCGGTGAAGGTGACCTTGACGTTGCGCGAGGCCGGCGAGGCGAAGCTCGGGGTCGGCTCGTCGCTGTCGGCGGTCGTGGTGGCGTACTGGCCCATGCCGCGGCGGGCGAAGGCATCGGCGATCACCTGGCGGTTGGCGCCGCCGAAGCGCATCTGGTCGGCGGCGAGGAAGGCGTCGCGGGCGTCCAGCATCGAGGTCGCACCCTGCTGGAGCAGGAACGAGTCGAAGACCAGCTGGATCCAACGGCGGTTGCCGGGGCACTTGTCAGCAGCCAGCGGAGAGGCTGTCGTCGTCCCGACCGAGCAGCGCCGCTGCAGGGCCTTGTCGGCGTAGGGGTAGGCGGCGTCGTACTTGTCGACCAGCGCCTTGCGGACCGACCACATCGTGCCGTTCCAGATCTCGCCGTCGGCGTGGACCTCGGGGCCGGTGGTGTCGAACCCGTAGTCGGAGAAGTTGAGCGGGTTCTTGTCGATCGCGAAGTCGCGGATCGCGGTCTCGGTGTTGCCGGTCGCGTAGGTGCCGACGGCCCACGGGGTGCCGCCGTTGTAGAGGTCGTGGGCGAACATGTGCTCGGCCCCGGCCAGGTCGCCCCACGACTCACCCATCGCGCCACCCTGCTCGGAGGTGATCCCGTCGTCGGGACCGCCGATCATCCGGTTGGAGATGGCGTGGGTGTACTCGTGGCCGACGATCCCGAAGTCCAGCGACCCGTCGGTGCAGGGTGCGTAGAAGGCGCCGGCAGCGGGCTGGAAGAGGTACTGGTTGGTGATCCCCGGCACCCCGTCCATCAGGGTCAGCTGGTTGGCGTTGTTGCGGCCGGTCAGCAGCCCGGTCTGCTCGATCACCTGCGAGTCGAGCGCGGCGGCCTGGGCGTTGCCGACCTCGGCGTCGAGGCCGCGGCCGCCACGGCCGAGGTTGTCGGTCTGCAGGTTGTAGTTCTCCTCGGTGAAGCCGAGGAAGTAGGACCAGTCGTGCATCCGGTTGTGGCTCGCGAACAGGTTGCCGACCACGTAGTTGACGTCGTTTCCGCCCGGGACCAGGTTGGTCGGGGCGCACCTGGCGTTGTTCCAGGCGTCGGTGAACTTCCCCGTGTAGTCACGCAACGGCGAGATCGGCGCCTGCTCGAGTCCACCTGCGGCCAGCGGGGAGAGCCAGCCCTCGTGGGTGTTGGCGTTGTTGCCGATGGTCGTCAGCGACGGCACCCCGACGGTCGTGTTGAGCAGCGTGTCCCATGGACCGGCGTTGGCCAGGCTCTTCAGCTCCGGCCCGGTGCACCCGGCCACCTTGGTCCAGCACGCGATCACGTCGTTGGCCGGGACCGCGGCGCCCCCGGTCGAGGCGGCGTCGGGGGTGCCGGGGAAGTAGGACCAGCGCGGGTTGCCGCCCGGCAGGCCACCGGTCTCCGCGCCGGCGTCGGAGGACGCGACGGTCACCGTGTAGCTGCCGAGGAGGAGCGAGTCGTCGAAGGGACAGACCTGGACCGCGTACGTCCCCGGGGCGATCTCGTCGGCGGTGTAGGTCGCGGCCTCGGGGCTGGTGAGCAGGTCACCCTCGACGAGCAGGGTCCCGTCGGGGGCGAAGAGCTTCACGGTGAAGTCGTCGGTCGGCAGGCCGATGGCGAGCGCGGCCAGGGTGCGGGTCTTGTCGTCGGAGATGTCGAAGGTGTGCTTCGGCCCGCAGGCGCCGAGCGCGGTGCCGGTGAACGGACCCTCGACGTCGTTCTCGTGGTCGACGTTGTCACGGCGCAGGAGCACCTCGCCGGTGACCGCGTCGACCAGCACCGTCTGCCCCAGCAGCGTGGCGGCGGCGGAGTCGACGACGGTGGCCTGGAAGACGGGGCGTACCCCCTCGCCGGGGACCGGCAGGGCACGCAGCCGCACCAGCTGGTCGGTCGCCAGGCCGGGGACGGTCAGCTTGGTCCAGTCGGTCAGCTTCGCCGCGAGGTCGGTGACGATCTCGCTGACAGCTCCGCCGGAGATCGGGCGCCCGGCCGAGGCCGCCGCCTTCAGCCACGCCTCGGTCGGGGTGAGCTCCGCCTCCGCGACCGAGCCGGTCACCTTGGACAGCGAGGAGGAGACGTAGGCGATGGCGCCGTCGGTCACGCCCACGGTGACCATCCCCTCGGTGGCGGCGGACAGACCGTCGTAGGTCTGCCGGAAGAGCACCGCATGACCGCCTCCGCCGGCCAGCAACTGGTCGCTGACGAGCTCGAGGTCGCCCATCTGGGCGGCGGTGAGCCCGAAGACCGCAGCGTTGTCGGCCAGGAATTCCCGGGCGGCGGCGACCGGGTCCGAGGAGCCGGCCGTGGCCAGCACGCCGTCGGCGGTGGTCAGCGAGGTCGGGGTCCCGTGGGCGTTCCAGCGGATGTCGACGGCCTCCAGGGCCCGGGCCGCGGACTCCTGGGCCGAGGTGGGCGGCACGCGGTCGCGTACGTCTTGGCCGGCATCGGCCTGGTGACCGAGCAGCCCGCCGGAGCGGGCTGTCTCGGCCGTGGCAGTGGCAGTGTCATCAGTAGTGGAGAGCGCGGCACCCGAGACCGGCGTCGCCAGTACGACAGCGCCGAGGGCGATGCTCAACGCGGCACCGAGGCTCACCCGGATGCGACTGGAACGTGTTTCGGTCATATGGGCCAAACGTCCCTTTACCGGCTCGGGTTACGCGATACACGCAACGCCTGTACCGCGAACCCGCAGACGAGAGACGGAGGGCACCCGATAGTGTTCCGGACACATGTAACCGGCTTCACAGGCAGGCCATCAACAGACAGGGGAGAGCGGCACGATGGGTGACTTCGTCAACCTCACCGTCGAGGACGGCATCGGCACGATCCGGCTCGACCGGCCGAAGATGAACGCGATCAGCTTCCAGGTGCAGGCCGAGCTGCTCGAGGTCGCGACCGAGGCGGCCGCCGACGACGACGTACGCGCCGTCGTGGTCTACGGCGGCGAGAGGCTCTTCGCCGCCGGCAACGACGTCAAGGAGATGGCCGGCCTCTCCTATTCGGAGATGGCCAAGCGGGTCGCGGGCGTACAGGCCGCGGTGACGGCCGTCGCCGAGATGCCCAAGCCGGTGGTGGCCGCGGTGACCGGCTACGCGCTGGGCGGCGGCTGCGAGCTGGCCCTCGCGGCCGACTTCCGCATCGCCGCCGACGACGCGACCTTCGGTCAGCCGGAGGTCCTGCTCGGCATCATCCCGGGTGCCGGTGGCACTCAGCGGCTGGCACGGCTGATCGGGCCGTCCAAGGCCAAGGATCTGATCTTCTCGGGCCGCTTCGTCAAGGCAGACGAGGCGCTTGCAATCGGCTTGGCCGACCGGCTCGTACCGGCGGCCTCGGTCTATGAGGAGGCGCTCGCGTGGGCGAGCCAGTTCAAGAAGGCGGCACCGTTCGCTCTGGCGGCGGCGAAGACGGCGATCGACAAGGGGCTCGGGGCGGACCTCGCCACCGGGCTGGCCATCGAGCAGCAGCAGTTCGCCGGCGTGTTCGCGACGCAGGACTCCCAGACCGGGATGGGATCGTTCCTGGAGAACGGCCCCGGCAAAGCCAACTTCGAAGGGAAGTGAAGCTCGTGTCCGACACCAAGACGTCCACCGGCCCGGGCATGGTCCACACCATCCGGTCCTACGCCGCCAGGGTGGTCTGGGTGATCGCGCTGCTCGCCGCGCTGGCGCTGGCGATCGGAGCGCTGATGATCGCGCTCAAGGCGAACCAGGACAACACCCTCGTGGCGTTCGTCCTCCACGTCGCCGACATCGCCGACCTGGGCCTGTTCTCGCGGGAGAACGGCATCAAGCAGTTCAGCGGTGAGGACGCCGAGATCAAGAACGCACTCTTCAACTGGGGCCTCGGTGCGCTGGCGTGGCTGATCGTCGGCCGCATCGTGGCCGGTGTGATCCGGCCCTGAGGCCATGTGACATTCTCAACGCGTAGGCACCTGTCATCGTATGTGACTGACGGGTAACATCGCTGGCGAACTACGACCATTCCAGGAGGGGCCGGCAAGGCCGCACCATCATGAACATTGTTGTGCTTGTGAAGTACGTGCCGGACGCGACCGCGGACCGGCAGTTCGAGGACGACTTCACCGTCGACCGCGTGAACGTCGACGGTCTGCTCTCCGAGCTCGATGAGTACGCGGTTGAGCAGTCGTTGCAGATCAAGGAGAAGCGCGAGGGTGAGGAGATCACCGTCACCGCGCTGACTGTTGGTCCCGAGGCGGCCGAGGCGGCTGTGCGCAAGGCGCTGCAGATGGGCGCCGACAAGGGCGTCCACGTCGTCGACGACGCGATCGCGGGCTCGGACTCCATCGCCACCTCGCTGGTGCTCGCGAAGGCGATCGAGAAGATCGGCGCCGAGACCAAGGTCGACCTCGTGGTCGGCGGTCTGGCCTCGACCGACGCCGGTATGAGCGTGGTCCCGGCGATGCTGGCCGAGCGTCTCGGTCTGCCGCAGGTCACCCTCGCTGCGGTCGTGGAGACCCAGGGCGACCAGGTCCGGATCAAGCGTGACGGCGATGTCGCGACCGAGGTCATCGGTGGCACGCTGCCGCTGGTCCTCTCGGTGACCGATCAGTCCGGTGAGGCCCGCTACCCGTCCTTCAAGGGCATCATGGCGGCCAAGAAGAAGCCGCTGGAGTCCTGGTCGCTGGGCGACCTGGGTGTCGAGGCCGCTCAGGTGGGTCTGGGTGCTGCCTACACCGAGGTTCTCGAGACGGCGGCGCGTCCGCCGCGTACCGCTGGTGAGATCGTCACCGACGAGGACGGCTCGGGCGCCAAGGCGCTGGCCGACTTCCTCGCGTCCAAGAAGTTCATCTGAGGCCGAGAAAGGATCTTTGAATCATGGCTGAAGTTCTCGTTCTCATCGACCACGTAGCTGGTCAGGTCAAGAAGCCGACCTACGAGCTGCTCACCCTGGCCGCCAAGCTCGGCGAGCCGTCCGCGGTCTACATCGGTGCTGCCGACGGTGCCGCTGGTGCCGCGGAGGCCGTCAAGGGCTACGGCGCCGAGAAGGTCTACGTCATCGACGACGCCCAGATCAAGGGCTACCTGGTCGCCCCGCGGGCCGAGGCGCTGGCGCAGCTGGCCGGCTCCGCCTCCCCGGCTGCGATCCTGCTGCCCTCCTCCGCGGAGAACAAGGAGGTCGCGGCCCGGCTGGCGATCAAGCTCGACTCCGGTCTGATCACCGACGCCGTCGACCTCGACGACTCCGGTGTGGCGACCCAGTCGGTCTTCGCCGGTAACTTCACGGTCAAGGGCAAGGTCACCAAGGGCACCCCGATCATCACGGTCAAGCCCAACTCGGCCGCTCCGGTCGAGAAGGCCGGCGCCGCTGCGGTGACCCCGTTCGAGGTGACCATCTCCGATGCCGCCAAGACCGCTCAGATCGTGGCCTCCCAGCCGCGTAAGGCCTCCGGTCGCCCGGAGCTGACCGAGGCCGCGATCGTAGTCTCGGGTGGTCGTGGCACCGGCGGCGACTTCTCCGCCGTCGAGGGTCTCGCCGACGCGCTCGGTGCCGCCGTTGGTGCCTCGCGTGCCGCGGTCGACTCCGGCTGGATGCCGCACACCTTCCAGGTCGGCCAGACCGGCAAGACCGTCTCCCCGCAGCTCTACGTGGCCAACGGGATCTCCGGTGCGATCCAGCACCGTGCCGGTATGCAGACCTCGAAGACCATCGTCGCGGTCAACAAGGACGAGGAGGCACCGATCTTCGAGCTCGTCGACTTCGGTGTCGTGGGCGACCTGCACACCGTCCTCCCGGCGGTCACCGAGGCCGTCAAGGCGGCTAAGGGCTGACCCTCTGAGCCTGGGACGTACGTCCCGAAAACCCGCCTCCGAGCACTGCTCGGAGGCGGGTTTCTTTCGGTTCGGCATCTAGTTCTCGGAATTGTCGTTGCGGGCCATACGTCGCTGGGTATAGTCCGGCCGCATGTGGGGGAATGTGCTGAGGTCGAGGAAGACCCGGAAGATCTCGATCGCTTCGGCTGTGGCCGGCTGCGTGGCGGCCCTGGTCGTTGCGACGATGTCCGTGGTCTCGACGCCCGCGACGGCGGCGACCTGGTCGCCACCGGCGGGTCCGTTCTTCAACAACCCGACCGGCGACGCGGCGCAGCGCAACTTCATCGTCCACCGGATCAACAACAGCGTCCGCTACGCGGCCAAGGGTTCCTACATCCGGTTCGTCACCTACAACCTGGACCGCGCCGACACCGTCGATCAGCTCATCGCCGCTCACAAGCGTGGTGTCCATGTGCAGATCCTGGTCAACCGGAAGATGTGGAGCAGCGGTGAGCGGAAGCTGGCCGCCCGCCTCGGCACCACGCGGTCCCGGCCGAGCTTCATCTACGGCTGCGCCGGTGCCTGCCGTGGCTATGACAAGGGCAACCTGCACATCAAGATCCACTCGTTCACCCAGGTCGGCACCAAGCGCAACGTCCTGATCAACAGCTCCGGCAACCTCGGTGGCGGTGCGGCCGGTTCGCAGTGGAACGACGCCCAGACGATCTACGCCAACGACAGCCTGTGGAAGACGTGGCTGCGGATGTTCAACGAGCTCAAGGCCGACCGGAAGGCCTCGCCGCGCTATGTGTCCTGGACCGGTGGCGGCACCTCGGTCGGCTTCCAGCGCCAGCTCCCGGGCACGACCAGCGACGAGATCTACGCCCGCAGCAGCGGTGACCGGGTGATCGACCGGCTCCGGCTGATCGGATGCCGGGCGCCGAGCGGCTACGGCACCAAGGGCAAGACGATCCTGCGGATCCACATGTACGCGTGGTACAGCCGCCGTGGCGAGCGCATCGCCGACGAGGTGGTCCGGCTGAAGAAGCGCGGCTGCGTGGTCCGGGTGATCGGCTCGGTGACCAGCGACGTGGTCTACCGCAAGCTGAAGGCGGTCGGCATCCCGGTGCGCGACGCCGCCTGGGACTGGGGCCAGAAGAAGTCGACCAGCGGCGACAACATCGTCTACGGCTCGCGCTGCTACTCCCACTACAAGTGGATGAGCGTCAACGGCCGCTTCGCGGACAAGGGCACCTTCAGCGTCTGGACCGGCTCGGAGAACTGGTCACCGCCGTCGTTCAGCAACGACGAGGTCACCTTCCGGTTCACCTCGAAGAGCTACTACCAGTCCTACACCTCCCGGTTCAACAAGATGTGGGACAGCCCGAGGGCGACCCACCGGGTCTACATCGAGCCGAAGAGCCGGCCCTGCGCCTGACCGTGCCCTAACCTCGCCGGGTGAGCTTTGGTGAACTCGGTGGGGGCCTTCGGCCGCTCGACGGCGGCTGGTCGGGCGAGACGTTTCTGGCGGAGGCCGGTGGGGAGAGGTCGGTCGTGCGGGTCTTCGCGGACCCACACCACCACCCGCAGGCCGCGGAGGTCCACGAGGCCCTGCACCGTCTGGTGCGAGGCCTCGTCCCGGTCCCGGACGTCTTGGAGGTACGCCGCGCCGACCCGGCCACGGGCACGCCGGCGCTGCTGGTGACCGAGTTCGTCGAGGGCGTACGCGGTGACCTGCTGCTGCCCGACCTCGACGAGGCGCAGCGAGATCGGCTCGGGCGTTGCCTCGGGGAGATCGCGGGCACCCTGGCCGGGATGCCGTTCCTGAGTGCCGGGACCTTCGCCGACAAGGACCTGCGGGTCGAGACGTTCGAGCTGGACCTGACCGAGTGGGTCGAGTCGTACGCCGAGCGTCTGGACTGGTCGCCGTCGGACCTGGAGGGGCTGCGGGACGTGGCCGCCGACGCCCAGGACCGGCTCTACACGGTCGCCCGGGTGAGCCTGGTGCACAGCGACCTCAACCCCAAGAACCTCATCCTCGACCCGGAGACGCTGCGGGTGCGCGCGGTGCTGGACTGGGAGTTCGCGCACGCCGGCTCACCGTTCGCCGACCTCGGCAACCTGCTGAGGTTCGACCGGGACCCGGCGTACGTCTCGGGGGTGCTGGCGGGCTACGTCGCGGTGCGTGGTGGCAACGCCACGGATGCCCTCGACCTGGCCAGGTCCGCGGACCTGGTGGCACTGGTCGAGCTCGGTGCTCGGCGTACCGCCAATCCGGTGGCCGCCCGGGCCCACGACCTCCTGCTCGCGATCGCCCGATCCGGGGATGTCCACACCGCCCCGGAGGGCGATGATCGCGGCTAGGATCGGAGCGCGCCGGACGGTGCCGGCGCAACCTGGGGGATGGTTGTGGGAGTGAGTGAGTTCGACGGGGCTCGGAGCCCCGCCGGAGGTTGGTGGCGTGGCTGGACGCCCTGGATCTCGGCGCTCGTGCTGTCTGCGCTGTTCGCAGCCGCGACGACGGGGATCGCGTTCGTGCGGAAGACGTATCAACCGCCGGTGGACTATCCGGCGATGGCCGACCCCGAGCCGACGGCGAGCGCGGCGGCCTCGCCCGCGCCTGCGAAGCAGGATCGCAGCGAGGCGCCGTCGACGCGGCCGACGGGCGCGGCCGCCGAGCCGACGCCGGTGAAGGCGCCTCGGAAGGTCCGGCCCTCGGCGTCCGGGTCGGCGAGTGGCGAGCCGATGGCGACGGCGGAGCCGTCCGAGAGCCCGTTCGACCCGCTCCGGGGTCTCGGTGTGCTGTTGGGCCTGGCCGAGGAGGACTGACCCGGCCGCGCGGTCCGTACGGCGAAAGGGTGGTGGCTGCCCACCCCGGACCGCCTAGGCTTTCTCACATGAGTGCAGAGGCAGTGATCCGTGAGGTGGCGGCGAAGGCACGAGAGGCGAGCTACGAGCTCGCGGTCGCCCCGCGCAGCGTGAAGGACGCGGCGCTGCACGCGATGGCCGACGCGCTCCTGGCGCGTGCCGACGAGGTGCTGGAGGCCAACGCGGCCGACGTCGCCCGTGCCGAGGCCTCGGGCAGCCCGGCCAACATCATCGACCGCCTCACCCTGACCCCGGAGCGTCTCGACGGCATCGCCGCTGCGCTCCGCGAGCTCGCCGCCCTCCCGGACCCCGTCGGTGACGTCGTACGCGGCAGCACCCTCGCCAACGGCCTCGAGCTGCGCCAGGTAAGGGTGCCGTTCGGCGTCGTCGGGATGATCTACGAGGCGCGCCCCAACGTGACCGTGGACGCGGCCGGGATCTGCCTGAAGTCCGGCAACGCGGCGCTCCTGCGCGGCTCCTCCAACATCGCCTCCAGCAACGTCGCGATCGCCGCCGTGCTCCGCGACGCCGTCGCCTCCGTCGGCCTCCCGGCCGACGTGATCCAGGTCGTGCCCGGGGAGGGCCACGACTCGGTCAAGGCGCTGATGCGGGCCCGAGGCCTGGTCGACGTGCTCATCCCGCGCGGTGGCGCCGGGCTGATCCGCAGCGTCGTCGAGGAGTCGACGGTGCCGGTCATCGAGACCGGGGTGGGCAACGTACACGTCTACGTCGACAAGGCTGCCGACCTCGAGAAGGCGGTCACGATCGTGGTCAACTCCAAGACCCAGCGCACCAGCGTGTGCAACTCCGCCGAGTCGCTGCTCGTGCACGCCGACATCGCCAAGGAGTTCCTGCCGATGGTGGTCCCCGCCCTGCAGGAGCGCGGGGTGCAGATCCAGGGCGACGAGGCCTTCTGCGCCTTCGACCTGGTCGAGCCCGCCACCGACGAGGACTACGCGGCCGAGTTCCTGGCGCTGAAGATCAGCGCCGCGGTCGTACCTTCCCTCGACGCCGCCATCGCCCACATCCGGCGCTGGTCGAGCGGCCACACCGAGGCGATCCTGACGGAGGACCTGGGTGCGGCCCGCCGGTTCACCGCAGCGGTCGACTCCGCGGCGGTCATGGTCAACGCCTCGACGCGGTTCACCGACGGTGGCGAGTTCGGCTTCGGCGCGGAGATCGGGATCTCTACCCAGAAGCTGCACGCCAGGGGCCCGATGGGGCTGCCCGAGATGACCTCGACGAAGTATGTGGTCACCGGGGACGGGCACGTGCGCTAGCAGCAGCAGCCACAAGGTAATCTGTGCGCCATGTCGAACTCTGTTGTGTCGAGTATCATCACCTCCGCTGAGCACGGGGCCGAGCACGGCACCTCTGGCATCGAGTGGGTCATCGGCGGCGGCGCCCTGGCGATCCTCGTCTTCGCTCTCCTGGTCCTGGTCTGGTTCGCCGGTGGCCGTGAGCACTCCTGAGCGCTGATCAGATGGGCAACGGGGGAGTGCCCGAACCAGGCCTCGAGGGCCTGAGCGGCAAGCGTCGCGTCGGGGTGATGGGTGGCACCTTCGATCCCATCCACCACGGCCACCTGGTGGCCGCCTCCGAGGTGCAGTCGTTCTTCGACCTCGACGAGGTCGTCTTCGTGCCGACCGGCGACCCGTGGCAGAAGGCCGACCGCGACGTGTCGCCGGCCGAGCACCGCTACCTGATGACGGTCATCGCGACCGCCGCCAACCCGCGCTTCACCGTGAGCCGGGTCGACATCGACCGGGCCGGCCGCACCTACACGCGCGACACGCTGCGCGACCTCGCCAAGGCGCTGCCCGACGCCGAGCTCTACTTCATCACCGGGGCCGACGCGCTCGCCGACATCTTCACCTGGCGCGACACCGACGAGCTCTTCGAGCTCGCCCAGTTCGTGGGGTGCACGCGCCCGGGCTACACCATGGATCCCGAGGTCATCGCGAAGATCCCCTCCGACCGCATCACCATGCTCGAGATCCCGGCGCTGGCGATCTCGTCCTCCGACTGCCGCGAGCGGCGTCACCGTGGCGAGCCGGTCTGGTATCTCGTCCCCGACGGCGTGGTGCAGTACATCGGCAAGCACGACCTCTACCGCAAGAATCCCTCAGACAAGGACCGCGTATGACCGCGACCGAGCACGCCATCGAGCTCACCATCACCGCCGCCCGGGCGGCCTCGGACAAGAAGGCCGGGCACATCCTGGCCTTCGACGTCAGCGACCAGCTGGCCATCACCGACGCCTTCGTGCTGGCCTCCGCCCCCAACGAGCGGCAGGTGCAGTCGATCGTCGACGAGGTCGAGCTGAAGCTGCGCGACCTCGGCTCCAAGCCGCTGCGCCGCGAGGGCCACAAGGAGGGACGCTGGGTGCTGCTCGACTACGGCGAGATCGTCGTGCACGTCCAGCACGAGGAGGAGCGCCAGTTCTACGCCCTCGAGCGGCTCTGGCGCGACTGCCCCTCGATCTCGCTGCCCGCCGACATCGTCTCCGAGGGCTGATCGCGCCCGTGACCCGTCGCATCGTCCTCCTCCGCCATGGCGTCACGCCCTGGAACGCCGACGGCCGCTACCAGGGCCAGACCGACATCGAGCTGGCCGAGACCGGCCACCAGCAGGCCAAAGCCGCCGCTCGTGCGATTGGGACGGCCTACGCCGTGACCCGCCTGGTCTCCTCGGACCTGATGCGGGCCCGCCAGACCGCTGCGTACGTCGCCGAGGAGACCGGCCTCGAGGCGGCGTACGACCCGAGGTTGCGCGAGGTCTGCGCGGGGGAGGCCGAGGGCATGAACCGCGCCGAGATCTTCGAGCGCTTCGGTGAGATGCCGGCCAGCTGGGAGCCCCACGGCGGGGAGTCCTGGCCCACGGTCGCGGCCCGCTTCAGCGGCGCGCTCCACGACGTCGCCGAGACCGTCGCGCCCGGCGAGACCGTCGTGGTCGTGGCTCACGGCGGCGCGATCCGGCAGGGCCTGGCCGCCTTCCTCGGCTGGGACCCGTCCGTCGTCACCACCCTCGCGCCGCTGACGAACTGCGCCTGGATCGAGCTCACCGCCAAGGAGTCCGCCCATGGACTCATTGCCTCGGCGCCCTGGCGACTCGCGACGTACGGAATGGGGGCCCCGATTTCGTGATCGGGAGAGCGTTCCGCTACTGTTCTTCTCGTTGCCCGGGTTGATCACCGGGACAACGCCAACGGGGGTGTGGCGCAGCTGGTAGCGCATCTGCATGGCATGCAGAGGGTCAGGGGTTCGAGTCCCCTCACCTCCACCGAAACACCAGATCAGGGCCGTGTTCCAGACCTTCTCAGAGGGCCAGGAACACGGCCCTGATCTCGTTGTTGGCGCGTTATTGGTTCCGGTTACGGAATCGCTGGCCAGATCCTGTTCAGGGGCGGGTTCGCATCGCCTGTTCACGTGCGTGCAAGGCTGGGGGAGTGGGCAACCGACTCGCCTCCGCGACCTCGCCCCACCTGCTGCAGCACGCTCAGACCCTGTGAGCTGGTGGGAGTGGGGGCCGGACACGTTCGAGGAGGCGCGGCGGCGGGGGATTCCTCTCCTCTTGAGCGTCGGCTATGCCGCCTGCCACTGGTGCCATGTGATGCTCGCGCCGCTCGGTGAGTGAGTGTGGACCCGGTTCACGCTCCGGAACATGGTATTCCGTGTCGTTCCGTGACGGCTGACCCCGCCTCATGCAGGGCCATACCTGTCCCGAATATGTGTCCTCGCGCCTTACCCTGAGCGGCAGCGAGCTAGCACCTCCCGGAGCGCGACATGCCTTCCGGATCCGAACTCCGTCTTCTACGAGTTGCGCCCGCGCGGGCGATTCTCGCCGCGAACTCCTACGTCGTCTTGGCGACCGCCGACGTCGACCAGGGTGCGTCGGTGTCCGTCGACACCGACCTCAGGGGATCGGACTCAACACCGGCCTGAGCGTCGCCCGGAAGGTGCGCCGACAGTCGGACGGTGAGATCCCGAACATCTTGGCGAACTGCTGCCGCATCGCCACGGCGCTGCCGAAGCCGCAATGGTGCGCGATCTCCTCGATGCTCAGGTCGGTCGACTCCAGCAGCTCCTGGGCGTGACGTACGCGTTCTCGCAGCAGCCACTGCAACGGAGTCGACCGGGTCTGCTCCTTGAACCTCCGGTTGAGGGTGCTCAGGCTCATCCCGGCGTGGGCGGCGATCTCGGCCAGCGTCGTCCTCTCCTCCAGTCGTTCCCGCAGCCACAGCAACGTGGTCTGCAGCGACCCGTGGTCGTCCGCGGGCTCGTCGTGCCGGATGTATGGCGCCTGCTCGCCGTCGCGCTGCATCGGTACCACCATGTGGCGGGCGACATCGGCGGCGACGGCGGCCCCGTGGTCGACCCGGACCAGGTGCAGGCACATGTCGATGCCGCTGGCGGCTCCGGCCGAGGTGATGACGTCGCCATGGTCGACGAAGAGCACATCGGCGTCGACCTCCACCCGGGGGTAGAGCACGGCGAGGTCGTGCGCGCGGGACCAGTGTGTGGCCGTACGTCGCCCGTCGAGCAACCCCGACGCCACGATGATCCGCGTGCCGAGCGATGCGATCCTGATGCCTCTGCGGTGGGCCTCGCCCAGCAGGCGCAGGGCCTCGGCGGACAGCTCCCGCGGCGTCCCGGTGGCCACGATCGTGTCCGCCTCCAGGGCTGCCTCCAGCGGGTGCGGCGGCGTGAACCGGTACATCTCGACATCGTCCACCCCGCAGACGGCCAGTTCGCTGCCGTCGCCACAGACCCGGACGTCGTACAACCGCGCACCGAACAGCTCGCCCGGTTCCTTGTCGCGTGAGTGCGCGGTACTGAACACCTGCAGCGGCATCGCCAGGTCCATGCTATGCACGCCGTCGAACGCGAGGACCGCGATCCGATGCATGACGATAATCTATCGAAGGTAGCCTTTTTCGTCACTGTTGTTTGCGTCGATCGCCCATCACGATCGACACATGCTGTTCGCAATCGCCCTGTCCGCCGTCGCAACTCTGGTCCTGCTGATCGCCGCGGGCTGGCTCACCGACGAGCTGCACGAGCGCCATGCGGCTGACTGGGCTCGCCGCGTCGCTGCAGCAAACGCTGAAGGAGTCGGTGCCCAGAAGTAGTCGGGATCTCCCGTGATGCCGGCTAGAGTCTGCTGCGCAGTCGCCCGCGGTTCAGGGCATCGGCCCAGGTCACAGACGTCGGCCGAGACTCCGCAAGGATTTCCGATGCGTCGAGAATCCGCACAACAGTGCAGGGGGTCAGGGGTTCGAGTCCCCTCACCTCCACCGAAACACCGCCTTGATCGCATTTGCGCGGCAGTGTCGAGTCCGGTCGTCTGTCGACGTCGACCCAGGGGCACATGCCTGCGGGCCCCGGCAGGATGGGAGCCGATGGAGTATCGCGAACGTAAAACTAATATCTATAGAAAAAAAACCTAAAGCCATACGGATTAACCCGTAACCTGCATCACATGACCTCGTTGAGTGTGATGCGCGTCGCACCTCGATGCGCCGGGCCGGAACCCGCCGTTGGCGGCCGTTCGGCCCGCCCTGCCAAGTTGCACGAGGAGCGCAGACAGGTATGAGCACAGGTGCTGCTGCCCCGCCGATCACCCGGCGTGGTCCTTACGCCAATCCGCTGTCCAACTCGCTCAAGTGGCTGCCGCCGAAGGTTCGGGGGCCGGTCATCGAGGCGGGCGGGATGGTCGACCTGCTCGTCAAGATCGTGAGGAGCGCGGTGCTGCATCCGCGCGGCTACTGGGTCGACGTCGCGGACGACATGTATCAGACCCTGAAGCAGGCCTCGCTTCCCATCGCCGCGGCGATCTTCGGGTTCCTCATCTTCATGTCGATCCTGACCGTCCAGTTCTTCGCGATGGCGGGAGCCACCCAGCTCTTCGGCCCGCTGCTCCTGCTGCAGGCGATGCGTACCTTCACGATGTGGATCGTCTCCATGGTGGTGGCGGGCGTGATCGGATCGGCGCTGACCGCCGACATCGGGGCCCGCAAGGTTCGCGAGGAGATCGACGCCATGGAGGTCATGGGCGTCGACCCGATCCGCGACCTCGCCGTCCCGCGAGTGGTCTCGCTGACGCTGCTCACGACCCTGATCTCGGTGCCGTCGATCATCGTCACGATCGTCTCGATGCAGGTCGGCGCCAACTACGTCGCCGGCCAGTCCAGCGCCGACTTCCACAGCAACCTGTTCGCCAACGTCTCGCCGGTGCAGGTGCTGGCCGTGGTCGCCAACTGCTTCCTGGTCGGTCTGCTGATCGGCACGATCTGCTGCTACAAGGGGCTCAACGCCTCCGGCGGTGCGATCGGTCTCGGTCGCGCCGTCAACCAGGCGGTGGTGCTCTCCTTCGTGGGGGTCTGGGTGCTGCAGCTCGCCTTCAACGCGCTGCTGCTCGGCCTCTTCCCGAACCTGGGGAACTTCCGATGACCGCCGCCGAGCCCGTACGTCCGGTCGCGCCGGTCGCGCCCGTCGCCACCCGGCGCCGCCGACCGGCCGCGCCGCCGAAGGGCCGCCTGGACGGGGTGGGGGAGTTCGTCGGCTTCGTCGGCAAGGTCTTCGCCGAGATCCCGGTCGCGATCCGTCTCTACCCCTCCGAGATCGTGCGGCACGCCAGCGCCATCGTCCGCGAGAACAGCCTGGTGATCCTGGCGATGCTCTTCATGATGGGCGCGGTCATGGGCCTGACCGCCAACTTCCTCTTCGCCAGCATCGGCATCGACTCCTACATCGCCGCCGTGAACTCGGTCGCCGGCGTACGCGGGATCATCCAGGTCGTCTTCGGTTGGATGGTCGCGGCGAAGATCGGCTGCGGCATCGTCGCCGAGGTCGGCGCGATGCGGATCTCGGAGGAGATCGACGCGATGGAGGTCATGGGCATCCGGTCGATCCCCTACCTCGTCAGCACCCGGGTGATCGCGGGGGCCATCACCATGCCGCTGATCTTCGTCACCTCGATGGTGGTCAACTTCTTCGCCGGGTTCCTCTTCAACGTACAGCTGCTGCAGACCGTGAGTCCGGGCGGATTCCAGTACTACCTGTTCCTGTTCCAGAACCCGCGCGACTTCATCCTCGCGGTCATCTGGGGAACGGTCCTGGGCGTCGTGATCCTCACCGTCGCGTCCTACTTCGGCTACACCGCCAAGGGCGGCCCGGTCGGCGTCGGCCTCAACACGGCGCGGTCGATGCTCGTCAACCTCGTCCTCGTCAGCCTCATCGGCATGGCGCTGGTCCAGCTCTTCTACGGCAACACCCCCAACGCACCGATCGGCAACTAGATGACTGGCGCGCCACGTCCACGGGAGGAAATGATGACCGCGAATCTCACGGTTCCGCACACAGGCTTCGAGCAGCAGCCGAACAGTCCGCACAGCATCGAGCTGGTCGGCGTCCGCAAGTCGTTCGGCTCCGGCAACATCCTCGATGGCATCGATCTGACATTCGTCCACAACGCCATCACCACGGTCCTCGGCCCGTCCGGCACCGGCAAGAGCGTGCTGCTCAAGCACATCGTCGGCCTGCTCGAGCCCGATGCCGGTGAGGTACGCGTCTTCGGCAGCGACATCTGGGGCGTCTCCGAGCACGAGCGCTACGAGCTGCGCAAGCGGTTCGGCGTGCTGTTCCAGGACGGTGCGCTCTTCGGGTCGATGAACATCTACGACAACATCGCCTTCCCGCTGCGCAAGCACACCAACCTCTCCGAGGCCGAGATCCGGGACACCGTGATGTTCCACCTCAAGGAGGTCGGCCTCGAGGCCGCCGTCGACAAGGCGCCGAACGAGATCTCCGGCGGTATGCGCAAGCGCGCCGGTTTCGCCCGCGCGCTGGTGATGCGGCCCGACGTGGTGCTCTTCGACGAGCCCGACTCGGGTCTGGACCCGGTCCGCACCAAGCTGCTCGGGCGGCTGATCCAGAAGGTCCACCGCCAGCACGGCGGCACCTACATCGTGATCACGCACGACATCCCGACCGCCCAGGAGGTCAGCGACCACGTGGCGGTGCTGTGGAAGGGGCAGATCGTGCACTCGGGCACCGCCGAGGAGACCTTCGCCTCGCAGGACCCGTTCGTACGCCAGTTCCTGGCCGGAGCCGCCGACGGCCCGCTCGGGATGGACTGAGGGGACGACGATGACAGCGATCCTTCAACGAGTCGGCGCCAAGGGTGTGATCGCCCTGGTGATCGTCGGCTCCCTCCTGACCTGGGGCGCGGTGAAGCTCACCGACGGGCCCGACTACAGCCTCACCCTGCTGATGCCCTCGGCCGGCTCGGCCTTCGAGGACGGCAGTGTCATGATCAACGGCCAGCGCGTCGGCCACGTCACCGACGTCGGCGTCCGCGACGGCCAGGCCGAGGTCAAGGTCGCCATCGAGGACGAGTACGCCCCGCTCCGCGCCGGCACCACGGCCCGGGTCAAGTGGGCCTCGGTGCTCGGCACCCGGATGATCGAGCTCGTCCCCGGCGCGAAGACCAACCCGGAGATGCCCTCGGGGCACCTGGTCACCGGCAACGCCGAGGCGGTCGACGTCGACGAGCTGCTCGCCACCCTCGACGCACCCACGCGCAAGCAGCTGCAGACCCTGGTCGCCCAGCTCAACAAGACCCTCGCCGGAACCAAGCCCGACCTGCGTACGACCCTCGCCAAGGCCGGGCCGACGGTGAAGGCCATCGCCGACCTGCTCAGCGCGATCGCTCAGGATGGGCCGGCGCTGAAGAAGATCATCACCGAGCTGCACGGGGTGACGTCCAACGTCTCCGCCAACGACGCCGAGCTCGCGGCGAGCATCAGGAACCTCGACACGCTCACCCGGCAGATCGCCGGCCGTCAGGCCGAGCTCTCCGCGAGCATCGAGAAGCTGCCCGAGACGATCGACTCGGCCACCACCGCGCTCGAGGCGGTGCCGGAGCCGGTCGACTCCACCCGGAAGGTGCTCCGCACGCTGCGGCCCTCGACCGACCGGCTCCCGGCGATCGCCAAGCAGGCCAACCCGGTGCTCGCCGACGTACGTCCCGCCCTGGCGATGCTGCCCGGCACGCTGAAGGACGCTCAGGAGCTGCTGCAGTACACCCCCGGCCTCGTCAACGACGCCAACGCCATCCTGCCGACCGCGACCAGCGCCCTGGAGCAGGCCGACCCGATGGTCTCCTACCTGCGGCCCTACACGCCGGAGCTGGTCGGCTGGCTCAGCAACTGGAACGGGGTCTTCGGCAGCCGGGACGCCTCGGGCCACTACGCCCGCGCGCTCATCACCGCCTCGGCGAGCAGCTTCGACCAGAACCCCGGCGTCATGCCGCCGGGCATGAAACAGGACGCACGGCCGCTGCCGGGCTCGATCGCCGGCCAGCCGTGGACCGATGCAGAAGGGGACGGGATCAACTGATGCTCATCTCGAAAGTCACCGTCATCTCCGCCACCATCGTGGTCGGCTCGGCGACGGCCGTCACCGGCACCAACCTGATGGCGTCCTCCCCGAGCACGACCGAGCTGGTCGGCTACTTCGAGGACGCCAGCCCGCTCGAGGTCGGCAACGAGGTCCGCACCTCCGGCGTCCAGGTCGGCAAGGTCAAGTCGATCAAGCTCGAGAAGGGGGTCGCCCGGGTCACCCTCGACCTCGACGAGGACGTGCTCCCGGTCCACGAGGACGCGAAGCTGCTGATCCAGCCGATCAACGCGCTCGGCGAGAACTACGTATCCATCGAGCCGGGCAAGGAGTCCTCGCCCTACCTGAGGAACAACACGGTCCCGCTGAAGCAGACCGACTCGGCCGTCAACCTCCAAGACGTCCTGGACACCCTCGACGACCCGACCTCGACCGCACTCGCGGCGCTGGTCAGCACGCTGGGCGAGGGCACCATGAACGGCGGCGGCCAGAAGATGGCCGACGCACTCAAGGCGCTCACGCCGCTGATGGAGAACCTCGACCAGGTCGGCGCCATCCTGGAGAGCCAGAACAAGGTGCTCACCGACCTGGTCGCCAAGGCCGACCCGGTTGCCGCCTCCCTGACCGGCGAGAACGGCAAGCAGCTCGACCAGCTGATCTCGCGTGCCCGGGAGACCCTCGACGCCCTGGCCGACGAACAGACCGCGCTCGAGGCGACCATCGCCGAGCTGCCCGCCACACTCCAGGAGGCCCAGCGCACGCTGACCTCCCTCGAGACGGTCTCCGAGACCGTCACCCCGACCCTGAAGAAGGCCCGCCCGGTCACCCGCGACCTGGCCGAGATCGCCGACGAGATCAACCGGTTCTCGCCCTACGCCGACCCCGCCTTCAACTCCTTCGGGCCGCTCTTCGCCGAGCTCGACGCCCTGCTGAAGAGGATCAAGCCGATCACCGAGGACCTGCGCGCCTCCGGCGACAACCTGCGTACGACCGCCTCGGACCTGCGCCCCGTGGGCGACGAGCTCCTCGACGAGCACCTGGGCGACCTGATGTCGTTCGTCACCAAGTGGGCGCTGAGCACCAACTCGCGCGACGGGCTGAGCCACTACTTCCGCGGTCTGGTCCACGTCACCCCCGAGGCGCTCAACTCGCTCGTCGGCGCGGAGGTGCTGCCCAACATCGGCACCCTCGGCGGGCAGGGCTCCGGGCCCACCCACGAGGGCGAGGACACCGACCTCGACGGGCCGCTCGTCGGCGACCTCGTCGACCCGCTGAACGGCATCAGCGGCGGGATCACCGGCTCCGCCGACGACCTCAACGGTGCCGTCGGTGGGCTGACCGGAGGCAAGGGCAACTCACCGAGCAACGACCCCGACAGTGCGACCGGACTCACCTCGTCGCAGGAGCAGAACCTTCTCGACCAGCTCATCGGAGGCCACTCATGAGCGCACGACTGCACCGACAAGACGCCCGTCGACTCCTCATCGGGATCGTCGCGATCGCCGCCGGCGGTGTCATCGCCTACGTCGGCACCCTCGTCCAGGGCGGCGGTGCGCTGCCGCTGAAGGACCACACCGAGGTCTCGGCGTACTTCGACGACGTCGGCACCCTGAAGCCGCAGCAGAACGTCACCCAGAACGGCATCCGCGTCGGCGTCGTCACCGGCATCTCCTACGAGAACGACCGGGCGCTGGTGAAGATGCGCCTGGACGGGGACCGCGACCTGTACGCCGACGCGACCGCCGCGGTCGGCAACGCCTCGGTCCTGGGCCGCAAGTTCGTCTCCCTCGATCCCGGCACGGCCAGCTCCGGCCTGCTCGGCGGGAAGCCGATCGCCGCCGAGCGGACCACGAGCTCGACCGACCTCAACACCGTGCTCTCCGCTCTGCCGCCCAAGGCCCGTGAAGGTCTGCAGGTCGGACTGCGCGAGGTCGGCGGGGGAGTCTCCGGCCACCAGAAGGATCTCTACAGCGCCCTCCAGGTCGCGCCCGGAATGCTGGACGACGCGACGGTCGTGCTCGACACCGCGTCCGACCCGAAGACCGACCTCGACGGTCTACTCGTGACCGGCGACCGGCTCGTCTCCCACATCCACGGGCACGAGCGGCAGATCCAGACCCTCGTCACCACCACCGACACGACCCTCGGCGCGGTCAACACCGACGACACCGAGCCGCTCCGCCAGACGGTGGCGCAGGCCCCGGCGACGCTGGTGACCGCCCGCCAGGGTCTGGCCGAGATCAACCCGGCCCTCGACGACACCGCCGATGCGGTCACCGAGCTTCGTCCCGGCGTCGACGACCTGGTCGAGTCGGTGCCGAACCTGCGCGACTTCCTGGTCGAGGCACCCCCGGTCGCGGTCACCGTGAAGAAGTTCGCCGAGGGATCCGCCGAGCCGGTCGGGACGCTGGTTCCGGCCGTCACCAAGGCCGAGCCGACCGTCGGCCGGGCCCGCAAGACGCTCGGCAAGACCGCACCGACGCTCGAGGTGCTCAGCCCGTACGCCCCGGACGCAGGCACCCTGTTCTGCGAGAACGACCTGCTCAGCGGCAACTACGGCCCGGACAAGCACTACTTCAGCGCGATGCTCGTCTTCCCCGGCGTCTACGTCGCCAGCCAGCCCGACCCGCTCGCGAACGTCGACCCGTACTCCGGTCCGGGCAAGGCGTTCTCCCACGGTCTGAAGTACGGAAAGGGGAAGTGCTGATGTCCGCGCTCACTCGGCGGGCGGTGATCCTCATCGCCGTCCTCGTCGTCGTCCTCACCGGCCTGGCGTTCAAGACCCAGCTCTCGCTGCTGCTCCGGTCGGGTGACACCATCCACGCCACCTTCGACCAGAACTACGGCCTGGTCTCCGGCAAGACGAAGGTGAAGGTCGCCGGCCTGCAGGTCGGCGTCGTCTCCGACGTACGCCAGGACGCCGACGGCACCACCCATGTCGACATGAAGATCGACGACGGCGTCAAGGAGCGGCTCGGGTCGACCCCGAGCGCCCGGGTGGAGCCGCTGACCGTCCTCGGTGGCCAGTACTCGCTGAACCTGGTGCCAGGCGGAGCGGGGGAGTACGCCGAGAAGGCGATCCCGAAGAGCCGCACCCACGTCCCGGTGGAGCTCGACGCGATCCTCGCCGCACTGCCGTCCGAGACCAGGAAGGACCTCCAGGGCACCATCAAGGAGGCCGGTGCGACCCTGTCGAACAAGAACCAGAAGTCGATCCGGTCCTTCGCCCACCAGGCACCGCAGGTGCTCGACCCCTCGACGAAGCTGGTCACCGCCGTCCAGGGCACCCGGCCGCACCGCGACCTGCCCGAGCTGGTCGGCAACGTGGAGAGCCTCGCGGCCACCCTCAACGAGCAGGACGCCGCGCTCGCCCGCAGCCTGGTGAACCTGAACACCACGACGACCACCCTCGCCGACCACAGCGACGATCTCTCCGCCACGATCGCGGGTCTGCCGACGGCCCTGGACGAGACCAAGGCCGCCACCGACCAGCTCACGCCGACGCTGCACCAGCTCGACCGCACCGCGACCGGCCTGCAGCCAACCGCGGAGGAGGTCGGCCCGCTGGTCAGGACCCTCGAGCCGATGCTCGAGGACACCAGGCCGGTCGCGGCCAAGCTGCCCGGGCTGCTCGAGGACGCCCAGCCGCTGGTCCAGGACCTGATCCCGACGGCCCGGACCACCAAGCCGATCCTGAAGGACATCAAGGGCCCGGTGATCGAGCGTGTCGACGGCCCCGTCCTGGAGTCCCTGGGCAGCACCTACCGGGGCACCGGACCGTTCAAGGACACCGGTGGCGGGGTCCAGTCGGACAACAAGTTCTACCAGGAGCTCGCCTACATGGTGACCAACCTCGACCGGGCCTCGATGACCCAGGACGCGCAGGGCAGCCTGCTCAACTTCCAGGCCGGCGTCAGCGCCGGCAGCGTCGCCCCGCTCAACCTGGACGACGCCCTCGCCCAGCTGATCCCCGAGCTGAAAGGTGAAAACTGATGGTGAGCCTCAGCACCCTCGCCGACCGGATCCGGAACACGCCGGGGCTCAAGCGCGACTCGATCGCGGTCGCCCTCGCGCTCGTCGCCGGCCTGGCCGCCACCGTCTACGTGCTCAGCAACCAGCACATCACGCTGCCGTGGCAGGACCGCCAGTCGGTCGCGATCGAGTTCACCGCGGCCCCCGGCGTACGTCCCGAGGCGGTGCAGGAGGTCCGGATCGCCGGGGTGCCGGTCGGCCGGATCACCGCGGCCGACCCGACCGAGTCCGGCACCGCCGAGGTCACCGTGGAGTTCGAGAAGGAGCAGCGGATCTACGGCAACGCCACCGCGATCCTGCGCACGAAGGCGCCGCTCAACGTGATGTACATCGAGCTCGACCCGGGCGGCCCGCCCGCGAGCCTGCTCGAGGACGGCGGGACGCTCCCGGTCGCGCAGACCAAGCGCGCCGTCCAGCCCTATGAGGTGCTCGACAAGCTCGACGCCCGCACGCGAGCGGCGCTGACCACCATGATCGACCAGACGCAGATCGGTCTGAAGGATGCGCCGACCACGCTCCCTGCAGGTCTGGACGCGACCACAGCGACCATGAAGCAGTGGGAGCCGGTCATCAACGCGCTCAACGAGCGGCGTGCGAACCTCTCCCAGCTGGTCACCTCGCTGACCACCATCTCGGAGTCCGTCGGCCACGACCGGCAGCGCCTCACCGAGCTGACCACCTCGATGGACAAGACGCTGAGCGCCGTGGCCAAGCGTGACAAGCAGCTCTCGGCGTCGCTGGACACGCTGCCCGGGTTCACCGAGCAGCTGTCCGGATCCATGGGCGAGGTCAACGACCTCACCGGTCAGCTCGACCCGACCCTGAAGGACCTCGACAAGGCCTCCGACACTCTCCCCGAGGCGGTCGAGAACCTCGACGGCACCGTCGGTTCCGTCCACCACTTCATCAACGGCGCCGCTCCCGTCGTCGACCGGGCCGGGCCCGTGGTCGACGACCTGCGTCCCTTCGTCGCCGACGCCAACCCGGCGCTGGCCGACCTGAAGCCGGTCGTCGGCTACCTGCCCCAGGCCACCAAGGAGCTGGTGCCCTGGATGGACGACCTGGCCGCCTTCACCTACCAGACCTCGTCCTCGTTCAGCCTCTACGACGCCAACGGCGGCATGGGCCGAGCCAACCTCCACGTCGACCTGACCAACCCCACCGGCGGCCTCGCCGACGAGGGCGTCGACCAAGGCAAGAAGGGAGACACCCCATGAGTGTCACGATGCGTTCGACCCCGACCGCCGGCTCCCGGTTCCGGCCGCGTACGTCGGTCGTGGTGATCCTGGCCATCTCGCTGCTGTGCGTCCTCGGCTTCGGCTACCTGTGGAAGGGGTCCGGCGGCACGCTCCCGGGCGGCGACGGCTCCTACCAGGTCTCCTTCGAGTCGGCCGACCTGAAGAACCTGCAGGAGGCCGGCGAGGTCCGGGTCGCCGGTGTCATCGTCGGCCGGGTCGCCTCCACGAAGGTCGAGGGACGCACCGCGCGCGTCGTGCTGGACCTCGACGACGAGGTGGCTCCGCTGCACCAGGGGGCCACCGTCCGGGTCGGCGTCAAGTCCGTCATCGGCCAGTCCTTCGTGGACGTGAAGGACGGCAACGGCGCCGAGATCGCTGACGGGACCACGCTGTCCCCGAAGTCGGTCGTCGCGGCCACCGACATCGACGAGGTCGTGCGTACGTTCACGCCGCAGACCCGTAAGCAGCTCGCCGCGGCCCTCACCGACCTCGGCGCCACCACCGACGGCACCCAGCAGAGCCTCTCGCAGGTGATGGAGGGGCTGGGTCAGATCGGCGGCACCGGCTACACCGCGGTCGACGCGCTCGCGGCGCAGAACGACGACCTGCAGTCCCTGGTGCAGGAGACCAACGCGATCCTGGCGGCGGCCGACACCAACCGCGGCGCGATCGTCTCGGTCATCGACAACACCCAGCAGATCACCCGGGCGACCGCCGGGCAGCAGGAGGCGCTGGCCGCCACGGTGCAGCGGCTGCCGGGGCTGATGAGCAGTGCGCGCACCGCGACCAGCTCGCTCGGTGAGCTCTCCGGCGACCTCAGCCCGGTCGTACGGTCCCTGGACCAGGCGGCGCCCGACCTCAACGCGGCGCTGGTCAACCTGCCCTCGGTCACCGCCAGCCTCGAGGCGCTGCTGCCCTACATGAACGGGGCGCTGAAGATCGCGCCGGAGACCGTGAACCAGCTGCCCGCGCTCTCGCGCAACCTGATCGCGATCACGCCCTACCTCGACCTGCTGCTGCGCAACATCAACCCGATGCTGACCTACATCGAGCCGTACGCCAATGACATCGGCTCCTTCTTCGGCAACTTCGGTGGCGCGTTCGACATCCCGCTCGAGAACGGGGTCGCGCCGGCGCGGTTGGCCACGATCTTCAACGAGTACTCCGTCCGAGGGAACCCGCTGAACCTGCAGACGATCAACCCGCTGCACTGGAACAACCCCTACCCGGCTCCGGGGCAGGCGGGCGACCCGGCACCGTTCACGGGCAAGGCTCCTCGGGTCGAGGAGAACAAGTGACCTGGAGGTCCGCGCTGCTGGTGCTCTTCGTCCTCGCGGCGGTGGGGCTGGGTATCTCGCGCGTGGAGGTCGACACCAAGGTCGACTCGTTCGTGCCCGCCGGTGACAGCGCGGACCGCCAGCTGCGGGCCTACCAGGACACGTTCGGCGGCGACGCCGTCGTCGTGGAGATGAAGGGCACCACCCAGCTCGGGCTGGTCCTGGACCCGACCGAGCTGGTGCGCCTGATCCGCCTCGAGGGGACGCTGGCAGGCCTGGCCGACGTGCACAGCGTCTATGGCCCCGGCACCGTCCTCAACCAGACCGCGGGATCCGTCAAGGGGATGCTGGCCCAGGTCGCCGGTGCGCGTGACCAGATCCGCAACGTGGCCGAGGCCAGGGCGCGGCGAGAGAACAAGAGCAGGGCCGAGGTCACCGCCGCCGGCGACGCCGCGCTCCTGCCCTTCGACCGCCGCTACGGCAAGCTGCTCGCCGAGGCGCTGCCGGTCGGCCTCCCCACCGTTCAGAACCAGAGGTTCGTCGCCTCGGTGCTGATGGACCGAGCCGGCAACCCGCGCCCCGAGTGGCGGTTCCTGGTGCCCACCGCCAAGTCGGCGACACTGCTGATCCGGCCCGAGCCCGGCCTGGACCAGGAACAGACCCGCCGCCTGGTGGCACAGGTCCGCAAGGCCGTACGCGACTCCGGGCTGAGCATCGAGCGCCCGGTCGTCTCCGGCGTTCCCGTCGTCGTCTCCGGCGTCGCCGATCGTGCGCACACCGAGATCCTCCGTCTCGGCGCGGTCGCGCTCGGTGCGGTCGCGCTGGTGCTCGTCTGCTCGGGCTGGAGCAGGCGGCGCCGCGACAGTCTCCTACCGCTCGGCTGTGCGCTTCTCGGCACCGCCACGACGGCCGCCGTCTTCGGCCTGCTCGGGGTGCCGCTCTCGCTCGGGGCCGCCGCGTTCCTGCCGGTGCTGCTCGGTGTCGGCAGCGACTTCCCGCTCTACCTGCTGCAGTCCGAGCGCGTCCGCGGGGTGCTGGTCACCGCGGGTGCCGCGGCCGCGGCCTTCGCCAGCCTCGCGCTGACCCCGCTGCCGTTCGTACGCGAGTTCGGCCTCGCCCTCGCGCTGGGCCTGGTGCTGACCGTGGGCTGGGCCCTGGTGCTGCGCCTGATGATCGGACGGATCGAGCCGCGAGCCGAGGCGGGCCGGGGTGAGGCGCGTCGCGGGCCGAGCCTGCCGCCCAAGGCGGTCCAGGGCGTCATGGTCGTGCTCGCGGCGGTCGCCGTCGCGGGCTGGGTGCTGTTGCCCGGGATGCGGATCCAGTCCAGTCCGGAAGAGCTCGCCAAGGGCGTACCCGAGCTGGCCGACGCCGCTCGCATCGAGCAGACGCTGGGCTTCTCCGGTGAGCTCGACATCGTGCTGCGTGGCAAGAACCTCGCCTCGCCCGAGGCGATCGCCTGGTCGCAGGAGGCGCAGAGCCTCGTCGTACGCGAGCACGCCGATCAGATGCGGCCGCTGCTGACCTACAGCCAGCTGCTCGCGTTCCTCGGGGGAGGCGCCACCGCGGCCCAGGTCAGCGCGGGCACCGAGGTCCTTCCCGACTACCTCACCGAGGCCGTGCTTGCGAGGAATCACCAGGCCGCTGTCTCCACCTACGGCATCACGCTCGACGACGTACGTGCCCAGCGCCGGCTCATCGAGTCATTGCGTCAAGAGCTGCCGGACCCGCCGAAGGGCTACCGGGTCGAGATCGTCGGCCTGCCGGTGCTCGCCGCCGACGGCCTGAGCGCGATGGAGGACGCCCGCTACACCGTCAACGCGGTCGGCATCCTCGTCGCCGCGCTCCTGGTCGGGCTCGGGCTGCGCTCGTGGCGGGCCGGCGTACGCGTCCTGGCCACCGCCCTGCTCGCCGCCGGCTGGCTCTTCGCCGCCGTCAGGCTCGCGGGCATCGACCTGAGTCCGCTCACGCTGGCCATCGGCGCGCTGGTGACGGTCACCTCCTGCGAGTTCGTCACCATGCTGGGCGAACGGCTGGGTGAACGACCGTTGCTCTCCTCGGCCGGGCGCACCGTCCTGACCGCGGCCGTCGCGGGCGCCGTCGGCTATCTCGCGCTGGGGCTCTCCGGCCTCACCGTGCTCCGCGACTTCGGGCTCCTGCTCGCCGCCGGCGTCGTCAGCTCGTACGCCGCGGCGCATCTGGTGGCCCGGGTGCTCCGCGCTCCCGAGTCCCGTCCATCGGGGACGGAAACGCCCGATACCCCACCCACACGAGAACTCCAGGAGGTCAGCGCATGACCCAGCTCGCCATCAAACCTCTCCACCTACGCTCGATGATCCCGTCCTGGTGGCCGCGACTGCTCGCCGTGGTCGTGGCGGTCGCCGTCGTCGGTGCGGGCGCGTTCCTGGCCGTGCAACGAGCCAACGCGCTTCCGTCCGACGCTGCGATGCAGGTCGGCGACCGGACCGTGAAGATCTCCGAGCTCGACAAGCGGGTCAAGGTGCTCGGCGGTCTCTACAACGTCAAGCAGCCCACAGAGGGGGCCAAGAAGGCCTCCTTCCGTCGCGACGCCGCCAAGTCGATGGCGGTCAGCCTCATCCTGGAGCGCGCGGCGAAGAAGAAGGACATCACGGTCACCCGCACCCAGGCGCAGCAGCAGCTGGACAAGGTGATCGAGTCGCAGATGCTCGGTGACCAGAAGACCTACGAGCAGTTCCTGGCCACCGCGGGGGTCACCGAGACCGAGGTGCTCTCCGAGATCACTCGCGTCATCGCGACCAGCCGCCTCTACTCCGAGATCACCGCGAGCGTCCCCGAGGTCACCCAGGCAGAGGTCCAGAGCTACTACGAGGACCACAAGACCGAGATGGTCACGCCGGAGCAGCGCGCGATCAGCAACATCGTGGTCGCCACCGAGGCGGAGGCGGACCAGGTGCTCGCCGAGCTCGGCAAGGGCACGGCGTTCGCAACGGTCGCCCGGAGCAGCTCGCGCGACTCCAGCACCGCCGCCAAGGGCGGCAGCCTCGGCGCCGTCCAGGCCTCCCAGCTCGAGGACACCTACGCCAAGAGCGCCTTCGCGGCCTCGCGCGGCAAGGCGTTCGGCCCGGTCCAGACGAGCAACGGCTGGAACGTCGGCCTCGTCACCGAGATCACCGAGCCGATCCCGGTCAGCCTCGACCAGGCCGCCCAGACCCTCACCCAGACCCTGACCACCCAGGCTCAGACCAAGGCCTGGAACAAGTGGCTCGGCCGCCAGATCAAGGCCGCCGAGGTCGAGTACGCCGACGACTACCGCCCCAAGGACCCGGACGCTCCGCCGAGCACCCCGGCCGGCTGAGGGCCGGGGCGCCCGGCGCTCAGGGCACGAAGACGACCTCGCGGTCCAACAGGTCCGCGAGGTCGTCTTCGTCGAGACCCAGCAGGTCCCGGCAGATCGACTCGGTGTCGGCGCCCGCCAGCGGGGCCGGGCCGAGCGTCGGCACCTCGAGCCGCTCGTACGCCGACGCCGCGTCCTCCGCCGGGAGGGTCTGCTCCAGGAGCGGGTGGCTCAGGGTCGTGTAGGTCCCGCGATGGGCCAGCTGCGGGTCGTCGAGGAGCTCGGGCAGCCGGAGCATCGGCGCCGCCGGCAGGCCGCGGCGCTGGAGCTCCTCGCCGACCTCGGCGGGGGAGCGAACGGCGGTCCACGCGCTCACCGCGTCGGCGAGGTCCTGCTCGCCGGCCGCCACCGCCTCGCGCAGCAGCTCGACCTCGGCCGGGTCGCGCGCGTCGATGACGCACCACTCGTCGTCGCCCGCGCAGGCGAAGACGCCTCCGAAGACCTCCCGGCCCCGGTTGCCGACCGCCGAGGCCGACCCGGGCCGCAGGCTCTCCAGCAGGGCCAGGTCGGCGAGCTGGTGCAGGACCACGTCGGACTGGGCCATCTGCAGGTGGCGCCCGCGGCCGTCGCGGCTCCGGGCGAGCAGCGCGGCCGCCACCGAGAGAGCTCCGAGGCGGGCGGCGACATGGTCTGGGAAGACCGTCACCCCGTCCCAGGACGCGGTGTCGCCGGCGGCGTACTTCCACAGGCTGGTCACCCCGCAGGCGGCCCGCACCAGCGGTCCGTAGCCCAGGCGCTGCGCCCACGGCCCCTCGGCGCTGAAGGCCGAGCTCTCCAGGACGATGATGCCCGGGTTGGTGGCGGCCAACGTCGTGAACCCGATGCCGAGGGAGTCGAGGGTGCCGGGCTTGAAGTTGGAGAGCACCACGTCGCTGCGCCGGGCGAGCTCGATGAAGATCCGCTTGCCCTCCTCGGTGCGCAGGTCCAGCCCGAGGCTGCGCTTGCCGCGGTTCCCCCACGCGAACGAGGCGTTCATCGCCTCGCCGTTCCGGGTCTGGCGCAGCCCGTCGGGGTAGCTGCGGCTCTCGACCTTGATCACCTCGGCGCCGAGATCGGCGAAGGCCCGTCCCGCCTCGGCACCGAACACGATGACGCCGAGATCGAGGACCCGGAGGCCGGCGAAGGGAGCCCCGCTCGTGGCCGGGACCGGATGGACGGGCCCCTCGCGCGGGGCCCACGCACCGGCCGAGGCGGTCTGCGTCGGCAGCCCCGGACTCGGCGTCCGGAGCCCGAGCAGGTGTCCGTCGGCGGCCAGGTAGCCGACCGGCACGGTCGCCGTCAGCCCGGGAGCCACCTCCGTGCGCGAGACGGTTCCGGCCTTGGTGAAGTGGTCCGCGGCCAGCGCCTCCCCGAGCGAGAGCACTTGGGCGAGCGGGATACCGCGCCTGGCCGCCTCATCGACCAGCTCGGCCGCGGTGCGGTCGGCGAAGAGCGCCTCGATGAGCGGCTCGAGACGGTCGGAGGCCGCCACCCGGGCGGTGATCGAGTCGTAGCTGGGGTCGGCGAACTCGGCCGGCTCGCCGAGCCAGCCGAACATGCCGCGCCACTGGCGCTTGGCGAGCAGGCACAGACGTACGAACCCGTCCGCGCAGCGGTAGATCGGGTAGGAGTCGGCCGGCGGACGGCCGCGCCGGAACTTCCCCGACCGCCCGGCCGCGGCCGATCCCTGCACGCCGAACGCCGGGTCGAGCCCGGTCGCCACCGCCTCGTGATGGGACAGGTCGATGGTCTGCCCGAGCCCGGTCCGTGTCCGCTGGGTGTGGGCGACGATGGCCAGCCACGCGGCCTGGGTGGTCGCGGTGGCGGTCGCGAGCTGCTCGGGCGGAACCAGCGGCGGCGCGCCCGGCCTGCCGGAGCGCGACATCGCCCCGCCGAGGGCGAGCAGCGTACGTCCGGTCGCCTGCCAGTCGCGTCGCGGACCGGTGAGGCCGAAGGGTGAGGAGATCACCGCGACCAGCCCCGGACGGGTCTCCCGCAGCTGGGCCAGCCCGATGGCGTCGGCCGTGGTGGGGGAGACGAAGACGATGTCCGCCTCCGCGACCAGCGCGCGGGCGTCCGCCCTGCCCTCGGGTGTAGCGAGGTCGGCGACCAGTGCCGACTTGTTCGCGTTGCGAACGCAGTAGGGCAGCGAGTGGCCGTCCACCACAGGTTCTTCGGTCCGGGTCCGGGCGCCCTGCGGGGGTTCGAGCTTGAGCGTCTCGGCGCCGAGATCCGCCAGCAGGCGGGCCGCGGCCTCTCCGACGGCGTCTCCCAGATCGGCGACGCGGACTCCGGTCAAGAGCAGTTCAGCAGCCATGGTGTTTCCTCCTGGTTTCAGATTAACCTAACGCCATACGGTTTATCTGCCAATGTCAGGAGCTTTGAGATGACTGCTGGTCCCGTGGTCGACTACCAGGTCGAGGGCAGGGTGGCGACCATCGCCCTCGATCGCCCCGCGCAGGGCAACGCGATGACGCTGCGCCTGTGCAGTGAGCTCGTCGACGCGATCGACCGGGCCGAGGCTGACGACGAGGTCGCGGTGGTCGTGCTGACCGGGAGGGGCCGCAACTTCTGTGTCGGTGCCGACTTGGACGAGGGGTTCCACCATGGTGACCGCGAGCCCTCGCCCGAGCATGCCACGTTCGTCGAGCGCTTCGGTGACGTCGACGGCGTACCCCGGGATGCCGGCGGTGTCGTCACCCTCCGGATGGCTGCGATGCTCAAGCCGGTCGTGGCCGCGGTCAACGGTGCCGCCGTCGGGGGCGGGGCATCGATGATCCTGCCCGCCGACATCCGGGTGGTGGGGGAGTCGACCCGGGTCGGCTTCGTCTACACCCGGCGCGGGATGATCGTCGAGTCGGCCGCGAGCTGGTTCCTGCCGCGGCTCGTCGGCACCGCCCGCGCCACCGAGTGGGTCCTCACCGGCCGCCTGCTGCCCGCCGGCGAGGTGGTCGCCGGCGGTCTGGCGGGGCGGGTCGTCCCAGACTCGGACCTCCTCGACACCGCGTACGCCATCGCCACCGAGATCGCCGAGCGGGCCTCGACCGTGGGGATCTCCCTGTCCAAGCAGCTGCTGTGGAGCATGTGGGCCGCGCCGAGCCCGTGGGAGGCCCACCGGATCGAGTCGCGCGGCGTCTACGAGCTGCCCGGCCTCGGCGACGTCGGCGAGGGTGTCGCCGCCTTCCTCGAGAAGCGCGACCCGGCCTTCCCGCTCCGGGTGCCTCGTGACTATCCCGCCTACGGTCCGCGGTGGCCGGATCCCGCTGAGAGCTGACCCCCGATCGCCGAGTCGGCGCGTCATAACGCGCCGACTCGGCGTCTGTGGCGGTTGGTCAGTAGGAGGTGAGGCCGCCGTCGACGCTGAGCGTCGTGCCGGTGACGTACGTCGAGGCCGGGCTGACCAGGAAGAGCATCGCGGTGTCGAGCTCGTGCTGCTCCCCGAACCGTCCGAGCATGCTCTGCTCGGCGACCATCTCGCGGAGCAGCTCTCCCTCGCCGGCGGTCATCTCGGAGTCGAAGTAGCCGGGGCACAATGCGTTGACCCTGATCCCGCGCCGAGAGGACCACTCACCCGCGAGATCGCGGGTCAGGCCGATGACGCCCGCCTTGCTGGCGGCGTAAGCGGCCTGAGGGAAGCGCGGCGCGACCTGCCCGAGCACGCTGGCCACGTTGACGATGGAGCCACCGTTCTCCATCCGGGCGGCGCACGCCTGGGCCATCCAGAAGGTGCCGTTGAGGTTGACGTCGATCAGCTGGCGGAAGCCCTCGGGTGTCTCCTTGAGCGCGGTGACGGCTGAGCCGAGACCGGCGTTGTTGACCAGGCCGTCGATGCCGCCGAACGCCGAGAGCGCGACGTCGGCGACGCGGGCGCAGTCGTCGGGGTCGGCGACGTCGGCGACCGCGATCGCCGGCTCCTGGCCGATCTCCCGCACCTCTTCTGCGAGGGCTTCGAGCCGGTCCTTCCGTCGGGCCGCGATCACCACGTTCGCCCCTGCGTGGGCGAGGGCGCGGGCGAAGCCTGCTCCCAGGCCGCTGCTGGCACCGGTCACCACCACGGTGCGGCCGTCCATGCGGAAAAGGTCGAGCGGGTTCATTGCCACCTCCGGGCGTCAAGTATGTATGGTGCTTCCCAAACCTAACATCATTAGATAAAGTGCTGCCAGGGAAGAGGTGAGGCGTGATGACCGAGGAAGCCAGAAGGGTCCGGGTGGCCGAGAGGCGGGACCTGGCCGACGGCGTCGTCGGCCTCGTGCTGGAGCCGCTCGCCGGGGAGCTCCCGGCATGGGAGCCGGGGTCGCACGTCGATGTCCTACCTGACGGTGGCGAGGTCCGGCAGTACAGCCTGTGCGGCCCGATCGGCGCCCGCGATCGTTATCGCGTCGCGGTGCTACGGGTCGAGGACGGCCGCGGCGGTTCGGTGCGCATCCACGACAAGCTCGCCGAGGGAGACGAGCTCGATCTCCGCGGCCCGCGCAACCACTTCCGCCTCGAGCCGGCCGACCGCCACCTCTTCATCGCGGGCGGCATCGGCATCACCCCGATCCTGCCGATGATGGCGGCCGCGACGGCCGCCGGCTCCGACTGGGGCTTGGTCTACGGCGGCCGCTCGCGCGGGTCGATGGCGTTCCTCGACGACCTCGAGGCGTACGGGGACCGGGTCGATCTGTGGCCCCAGGACGAACGCGGGCTGCTGGACCTGCCGGCGGTCCTCGGTGAGCCGGTGGAGGGCCGGCGCGTCTACAGCTGCGGTCCGGAGCCGCTGCTGGCCGCGGTCGAGCAGGAGATGCGTACGCGGCCGGGAGAGACCCTGCACATCGAGCGCTTCGCGCCGAAGGAGCCGGTCGAGACCGGTGGGGCCGCGTTCGAGGTCGAGGTCTCCTCGACCGGCGCGCGGGTCGCGGTCGCCGAGGACGAGAGCATCATCGACGCTCTGGCCGGTATCGGGATCGAGGTCGACTTCTCCTGTCGCGAGGGCACCTGCGGGACCTGCGAGACCGGGGTCCTCGGCGGCGTACCCGACCATCGCGACTCCGTGCTCAGCGACGACGAGCGGGCTGCGAACGACTGCATGATGATCTGCGTCGGCCGCTGCCGTACGGGCCCGCTCATTCTTGACCTCTGAATCGCTCTCGGGGCATTGACAGTGACGCACGTCACGGGTTACAAATCTGTTATCTACAGCCAATAGGTTTATTGAAGGAGATGCCATGAGCGCCACCATCGGTTCTGCACTTGCGTGGTGGGCGCGGACACAGCCGCACGCACCAGCCTTCGTCTTCGAGGACGAGACGCTCGACTACGCGACCGTCGAGCACTGGTCGAGCCGGTTCGCGCTCCGCCTCCAGGCCGAGGGTGTCCGGCCGGGGGACCGGGTGGGCCTGATGGCCCCCAACGACGTCCCGTGGCCGATCGCGGCCTTCGGGATCCTGAAGGCCGGCGCCGTCCTGGTGCCGCTCAACAGCCGGTTCACCGCCGCCGAGCTGCGCAAGGTGCTCGATGACGCCGGCGCGACAGCCGTGGTGACCGACGACTCGCTCGTCGCCACCGCCACCGAGGCCGGTGCGAGCGGGTCCCCGGTCACCGTCGTCCCCTTCGCCGACCTGACCGCGCTGCGCGAGGGCGACCCCGAGACCTTCCGCATCGACCGCGGCGAGGAGGACCCGATCTCGGTCATCTTCACCAGCGGCTCCACCGGGCGCTCCAAGGGCGTCGTCCTGACCAACCGCACGCTCCTCAACATCGTCTTCGAGGCCAGCCTGGTCGAGCAGGGCTTCCACCGCGGCTCGACCGCGCTCCTGGTGCTGCCGCTGGCGTTCACGCCGGGCCTGGTGTGGGGCATGCTGATGTCGACAGTGCTCGGCGGAAAGCTCGTGATCGAGAAGCAGCTGGTGCCCTCGCGGGCGGTCCAGCTCATCGAGGAGCACAGCGTCGAGGCCATCTTCGGCGTACCGCTGATCTACCAGGCGATCGCCGGAGCCCCGGAGTTCGCCGATGCCGACCTGTCCTCCCTCTCGACCGCCGTCGTCGGCGGTGCGGCCGTGCCGGGCGCCCTCCTGGAGGCGTGGGCGAAGAAGGACGTCGCGCTGCGCCAGATCTACGGCATGACCGAGGCCGGTGGCATCGCCACCTCGACCCCGGTCAGCGAGTTCCGCGACCACCCCGACAGCTGCGGCGCCGGCCACATCTTCACCGAGGTCGCCGTGATGACCGCTGCCGGCGAGCTCGCCGCTCCCGGCGAGACCGGCGAGCTGGTGATCAAGGGGCCGGGCGTCACCCCCGGCTACTGGGAGTCGCCGGACATCAACGCGCAGGTCTTCCGGGACGGCTGGCTGCACTCCGGCGACCTCGGGGTCTGCGACGAGGACGGCCGGATCAGGTTCGTCGACCGGCTCAAGGACCTGATCATCACCGGCGGCATCAACGTCTCGCCGGTCGAGCTCGAGCAGGTCCTGGCCGCGATCCCAGGGGTCGGAGAGGTCGCCGTGATCGCGGCCACCGACCCGAAGTTCGGCGAGACGCCGGCGGCGATCATCCAGGCGTCCGGCGACCTCACCGAGGAGGACGTGATCCGGGAGGCCTCGAAGGTGCTGGCCGACTTCAAGGTGCCCCGCTACGTCGTGCTCCGTGACGAGCCGCTGCCGCGGCTGCCCAGCGGAAAGATCTCCAAGACCGACATCCGCACCGAGTACGCCGACCTGGTCGAGCACTACCAGAAGGTCCGCTGACCCGCCCCGCATGACGATGCCCGACGACGTACGACGAGAAGGAAGCCATCCATGAGCACTGCCCAGGTCGAAGCCGACAACCAGATCGTCACCCTCGAGCGCAGAGGCCACGTGGCAGTGGCGACCATCCGGCGCGCGGAGGCGATGAACGCGGTCAACTCGGCGGTCTCGGTCGGCCTCGGCACGGCTCTGGCCGAGGCCGATGCGGACGAGGACGTACGCGTGCTCGTGGTCACCGGAACCGGGCGGGCCTTCTGCGCCGGCGCGGACCTCAAGGCGCTCTCGCGGGGCGAGCGGGTCGACGACCCCGACCACCCGGAGTGGGGTTTCGCCGGCTACGTACGTCACTACGTCTCGATCCCGACGATCGCGGCGGTCAACGGGTTCGCGTTGGGCGGGGGCACCGAGATCGTGCTCGCCTCCGACCTCGCCGTGATCGACGAGGGGGCCAAGCTCGGCCTGCCGGAGGTCAAGCGTGGCCTGATGGCCGCGGCCGGCGGCGTGATCCGTACGCAGCGGCAGGTGCCGCTCAAGCACGCCCTCGAGATCGCGCTCACCGGCGACCCGGTGAGCGCGGAGCGGGCCGTCGAGCTCGGCCTGGCCAACCGGGTCGCGCCCGCCGGCACCGCCCTCGAGGTCGCCCTGGAGCTCGCCGACCGCATCGCGGCGAACGCGCCGCTGTCGGTGGCAGCGACCAAGGAGGCCGTGCACCGCACGCTGGCGGCAGGCTCCGACTGGGACCAGGAGCCCTGGGACATCAACGACCGGGAGATGGCCAAGATCATGCGCTCGGAGGACTTCAGAGAAGGCACCAAGGCGTTCGCGGAGAGACGCGATCCCGAGTGGAAGGGTCGCTGACATGGCCGACCTCGAGCTGGTCGACGGGATCCGCCGGCTCGTCATCGTGGGCGCGTCCCTGGGGGCCGCCCGCGTCGTGGAGGAGGCCCGCCGGATCGGCTTCGACGGCGAGATCACCGTGATCGGCGAGGAGCCGCACGGACCTTATGACCGCCCGCCGCTCACCAAGGAGTTCCTCGCAGGGGAGGAGGAACCGGGGCCGTTCTGGCACCTGCCCGACCCCGAGTCGCAGGGGGTCACGCTCCACACCGGCACGAAGGCGCTCTCGCTGGACTCCCGCAACCGGCGGGTGCGCACCGACAAGTGGGACATCGACTACGACGCGCTGGTGATCGCCGTCGGCGCACAGCCGCGACCGCTCGACGTCGAGGGTGCCCAGCTCGACGGGGTCACCACGCTGCGTACGCTCGATCAGGCCCGCGCCATCCGCGAGGCCCTCGAGCCCGGCGCCCGTGTGGTCGTGGTCGGGGCCGGGTTCATCGGCGGCGAGGTCGCCTCCAGTGCCCGGGCTCGTGGTGCCGAGGTGACGCTGGTCGAGGCCCGGGAGCTTCCGCTGGTGGACGCGGTGGGCTCGTTGGTCGCCGAGCGGCTCGCCTACCTGCACCGGCAGTACGACGTCGACCTCCTCACGCACACCAAGGTGCGCCAGATCCGCGGCCACGGCCGGGCGGAGAAGGTGTCCCTCAGCGACGGCACCACGGTGCCGGCCGACCTGGTGATCGTCGGCATCGGCGTCGAGCCAGCCACCGGATGGCTGCGCGGCTCCGGGGTCGCGATCAGCGACGGCGTGGCCTGCTCTCCGTACCTGGAGAGCACGGTTCCCGGCGTCTACGCCGTCGGCGACGTCGCCCGCTGGGTCAACCCGTGGAACGGGCGCTCGACCCGGATGGAGCACTGGACCTCGACCGGCGAGCAGGCCGAGTTCGTGGTCCGCAACGCGCTCACCACCGACCGCCGCCCGTGCAGCATCACCCCCTACTTCTGGTCGGAGTGGTACGGCCACAAGCTCCAGCTCCTCGGCGAGCCCGCCGACCAGGTCGAGCTCATCGGCAACGGCGGCGCCACCGACCCGTTCCTCGCCCAGTACCGCTACGACGGCCAGCTGGTCGGCGCCTTCGGGTTCGACCGCACCGGGCCGCTCATGAAGCTGCGAACGGCCGTCGCCGAACGGCTCTCGTGGCAGTCGATGCTGCGCCGGCCCGAGGGCACCGCACGGACCTGACCCGCTGCGCCGGACCGGCCGGCGGCGTACACTCATCACTCGAAATACCTAAAAACATTAGTTAAGAGGAGGCGTCATGACGGACGACGTCAGCATCGACCGCGAGGCGCGGATCAGACGGGCGCTGGACCACCTACGCAACGACACCACCGACCAGTTCGAGAAGGTCGAGCCGTTCGAGGCGCACGAGTTCACCGACCCCGACCTGGCTGCGCGGGAGCGCGACCTGATCTTCGGCCGGGTGCCGACGATCGTCGCCCACGGGTCCGAGATCCCGAAGACGTACGACTTCAAGACCGTGCGGCTGCCGCGCAACAACATCATCATCACCCGGCAGCGCGACGGGGGAGTCAAGGCCCTGGTCAACCTCTGTCGCCACCGTGGCGGCCTCCTGGAGGGTGACCCGTGCGGCAAGCGCAGGCTCTTCTCATGCCCCTATCACCGCTGGTCCTACGACATCGACGGCACGCTGCGCACCATCACGCGGGACACGACCGTCGGTGACCTCGACCAGGCCGAGTACGGCCTCGTCGAGCTCCCGGCCGAGGAGCGCCACGGCTTCGTCTGGGTCGTCGACAACGCCGATGCGGAGATCGACGTCGCCTCCTGGCTGGGTCCGGAGATGGACGGGATCCTGGCCGGCTACGACCTCGGCGGCCTCGGCTGCATCCGGGCCGAGGGCTTCGAGGAGCCGGTGAACTGGAAGGTGATGCAGGACGCCTTCCTCGACGGCTACCACATCCAGTACGCCCACCCGAACTCCGCCGCGAAGTACATCCACACCAACGTGATGGTCTTCGAGGACTTCGATCGGCACTGCCGTTTCATCGCCCCCCGCAAGAGCATCGACCGCTGGCTGGAGGAGGAGCCCGGCGACCGCAGCCTCGTGGAGGACGTCACCGAGACCCACTTCCTCGGACCGAACAGCACCCTGCTCAAGCAGCCCGACCACTTCCAGCTGCTCACCTTCCGCCCGCACCCGACCTCGCCGACGCACTCGGTCATGGAGATGCGCCTGATCGTGCCGTCCGCGGACGAGGCCGGCATCACCCAGGAGCGCTGGGAGTACCTGTGGGAGAAGAACTGGCAGATCCTCCTCGCGGTGCTCCATGCCGAGGACTTCCCGGTGCTGCGCGACTCCCAGAGCGCCATGGGCAGCGCTGACGCGGGCTCGATGGTGCTCGGTCGCAACGAGGTCGCCAATCAGGTGTTCCGGCGCCTGCTCAAGCGCCTCCTGGCCGAGACCTCCGAGACGGATGAGACGGACGAGACGGGCGAGGCATGATCACCTACACGTGGCGCACGACGCTGGCCGACAACGAGGTGAAGGATGTCGAGAGCCTGCTCGAGGAGGCGGTCGAGTACGACGCCGAGGCGGGCTTCTCGACAGCCACCCCGACCACGGCGGGTCGCGGGGAGGTCCGCCACCTGCTGGTCTCGATCGCGCCGCCCGGCGAGCGCGGCAGCGTCGCGCTCGACCGGCTGCCGGACGTACCCGTCGTGGCGTACCTGCGGCTCGATGTGCGCGGGGAGGTCGCCGACGTCCAGCTCGTGGTGCGTCCCGAGTTCCGCTCCCACGGTATCGCCACGCTGCTGGCCGAGCTCCTCGACGAGCAGCCGACCGGCTGGTCCTCCGTCGAGGGCGTACGCCGCCTGCGGGCGTGGGCGCACGGCGCCCATCCCGCCGCGGAGCGGATGGCGCGTCGGTTCGGCGCCCGCGTCGACCATGCGCTCTTCAAGACCCTGCGCTTCATCGGCGGGTCCCGCCCCTTCGCCGGCGACGATGTGGGCGCTGCCGTCGAGCCCGCCCCCGACGGGCCGGCGGAGATGGTCGAGGGGCACCTGGCCGGCATCGCACCTGGCGAGCGGGAGGTGCTCGCGCGCGGACGGACCCGCCTGGCCACCCCTGCCGGAAGCGTCCTCGTCGGCGTCGACGAGAAGGATCCGGCGCGACAGCCGGCGTGTATCGCGCTCGACCCCGCAGGCGTGCCTGCCGGCGACGTCCGGGCGCTGCTGACGACCGCGCTCCTGCGGGTACAGGCCGACGGCGCCCGGGTCGCCCAGATGTATGTCGACGCCCTCTCCGAGGCCTTCGTGGGTGCCTCCCGTGGGCTCGGATTCCAGCACGACCAGTCGGACGTGCTCTATCTCAGGCCCCTCTGAGAACTGGCCGCCACGCCGTGTGCGGGGTAGGGCATTGACCGCGTAAACCTAATTGTATAAGTTTTGCGACTGTGAGGGGCGCCACACCGGCCCTCTCGTGCAGCAAGTGAACGAAGGACATGTGATGCGTGCATTCCAGAACTTGATCGGCGGCGAGTGGATCGACGCCGAGGGCGTGATCCCTGCCGACGACCCGTCCACGGGCGAGGTCTACGGGCTGGTCCCGGACTCCGACGCCGCCACCGTCGACGCCGCCGTCCGGGCCGCACGAACCGCCTTCGACGGCCCCTGGGCCCGGATGTCGGTGACGGACCGCGCCGAGGCGCTGCGCCGCCTGGCCGGTGTGCTGGAGAAGCGGTTCGACACCCTGGTCGAGGAGCTCATCATGGACACCGGCGCGACCGCCCGATTCGCGCCGATGCTGCAGGTGGGCGCCCCCCTGGCCCATCTGCGCGACTTCGCCGAGATGGCCCACCACCTGGAGACGCCGGAGTCGTTCCCGCTCCAGGCGGGGCCGGCGCTGGGTCAGTGGGAGCTGCACCGCGAGCCGGTCGGCGTGGTCGGGGCGTTCACGCCGTACAACTTCCCGCTCTTCATGACCGTCTGGAAGGTCGCCCCCGCGCTGCTCGCCGGCAACACGGTCGTCCTCAAGCCCTCGCCGCTGACCCCGATCGGCCCCGAGGCCCTCGCCGCCGCCAGCCTGGAGGCCGGCATCCCGGCCGGCGTGATCAACCTGGTCCACGGCGACCGGATCGCCGGCGAGGCGCTGGTCGCCCACCCCGACGTCGACCTGGTCAGCTTCACCGGCAGCACCGCGGTCGGCACCCAGGTGATGGCCTCGGCGGCGGCCACCGCCAAGGACGTCATCCTCGAGCTCGGTGGCAAGTCGGCCGGCCTGGTGCTGCCCGACGCCGACGCCGAGCTGGCCGTACGCGGCATGCTCTTCTCCAGCATGATGCACGCTGGTCAGGCCTGCGTCGCGCTGACTCGGATGCTGGTGCCGGACTCCCGCTACGACGAGTTCGTCGACCTGCTCGAGCAGCGCGCCAAGGTCCTGACCGTCGGCCACGCGGCCGAGTTCACCACCGATGTCGGCCCGGTCATCTCGGACGCGGCCCGCATCAAGGTCGAGAAGTTCGTCGCCGCCGGACTGGAGGCGGGCGCCCGGGCGATCGTCGGTGGCGAGGCCCCCGTGGGGGTGCCCGCCGGCGGCCACTACGTCAGCCCGACCGTCCTGGTCGACCTCGACAACGACAACCCGGCCGCGCACGAGGAGATCTTCGGGCCGGTGCTCTCGGTGATCCGCTACTCCGATGTCGAGGACGGGATCCGGATCGCCAACGACACTCGCTACGGCCTCGCCGCCGCGGTGTGGGGCACCGACCTGGTGCGGGCCCGCGAGGTCGCCCTGCGGATGAAGGGCGGGCTCACCTGGATCAACGACGCGGCCCAGGCCGACGTCACCAAGACTCCGCTCGCCGGACGTGGGATGAGCGGCGTCGGCCAGGAGAACGGCCGTGACGGCCTCCTGTCCTACACCAAGGTCCGCAGCCTCTACACGGCACTGGACACCGACATCGACCTGCGCGCCTACGGCGTCGTGGGCAGCGAGTGGGAGTGAGCATGAGCCAGGCATCGATCGACCGCACGATCTGCAAGGGCCACGGCCGCTGCTACATGCTGGCGCCCGCCGTCTTCGACGCCGATGACGAAGGCTTCGGCGTCGTCATCGACGAGGCCACGACGCCCGGCGATGTCGCCGCCCTCGAACGTGCCGTCAACAACTGTCCGGAGCGCGCGATCGCGTTCGCGTCCTCCGCAGCCACGCACTAGCCACCCGGAAGAAGGAGAGACCGTCATGAGCGAGCTCAAGGACGCCGAGAGCCCGGAGATCCAGACCGACTTCGACATCCACTCACCCGACATCGCCGACACCGTCTACGACGTGTACGCCGAGATGCGCGGCAAGTGCCCCGTCGCCCACAGCTCGCACTACGGCGGGCACTGGGTCGCGACGAAGTACGACAACATCCAGGAGGTTCTGAAGAACCCCACCGTCTTCTCCAGCGAGTCGGTCAACGTGCCCGGCACGATCGGGCAGGACGGGCCGATGATCCCGATCGAGGTCGACCCGCCCGACCACGGGATCTACCGCAAGCTGATCAACCCGCTCTTCTCGCCGAAGCGGATGGCCGCGCTGGAGCCGCAGATCCGCGACATCGCGAACGAGCTCATCGACGAGATGCTGGAGAACAAGCAGGTCGACTTCATCCAGGCGTTCGCCAAGGAGTTCCCGAGCCGGGTCTTCCTGGCGCTGATGGGCTGGAACCTCGAGGACAGTGCCCAGTTCAACCACTGGGCCGACACCATCGTGCTGGGGGAGCCCGGTGCCAGCGAGGAGCGCTCCACCGAGGTGCGGATGGCGGCCGCCATGGAGGTCTACGCCTACTTCGGCGAGATGATCGACGAGCGCGCCGAGTCCGGCGACGCCGAGGACATCACCCAGATCCTCATCAACGGCACCTTCGAGGACCGCGAGCTGACCCAGTTCGAGGTGCTCAACATCCTGTTCCTCTTCCTCATCGGCGGCCTGCACACGGTGCAGGGACAGCTGGCCCACTCGGTCATCTACCTGGCCGAGCACCCCGAGGTACGCAAGCAGCTCGTCGACGACCCCGGGCTGGTGCCCACCGCGGTCGAGGAGATGCTGCGCTGGGAGTCGGCGGTCTGCCCCGCCCGGGTCGTCAAGGAGGACTACGTCCTCGACGGCGTACAGCTGAAGGCGGGCGACAAGATCCTGATCCCGTTCGGCGCCGCCAACCACGACACCAGCGTCTACCCCGACGCCGACGTGGTCGACCTGACCCGCGACCCCAACCCGCATCTCGCCTTCGGAGCCGGCAACCACCGTTGCGTCGGCTCGCACCTGGCGCGGCTCGAGCTGCGCGTCGCCTTCGAGGAGCTGCACCGGCGGATCCCGGACTACCGCCTCGACCCCGACAACCCGCCGGAGCGTCACCTGAGCCAGGTCAAGGGCGTGGTCTCGCTCCCGCTCTTCCTCGGCGAGTCGATCTGACCCGTCGTACCCGCAATCTCGCATCCCAACCAAAGGAGTACCCAAGATGACCGTCAAGTTCGGAACCGTGGAGTTCTACCAGGCGATGGGCGATGCCCTCAACAACGACCCGGTCTGGGCCGACAAGGGCAAGAACATCGACTTCGACATGGCCTACAAGTACGAGGCGCCGCTCGAGGGCCAGTTCTTCGTCAGCTTCGACAAGGGCCAGGTGACCAGCGTCCGCGACGCCTCCCAGGAGGATCTCGACAACGCCGACTTCCTGATCAGCGGCTCCAGCGACACCTGGAAGGGCTGCTTCGACGGCAGCATCAACCCGACGGTCGCGATGACCCGGGGCAAGCTGCGCGTGCGCGGCAAGATGGCGCAGATGCTCAAGAACATGCCTGCGTTCATGTACATCCAGGAAACCATGGCGAAGATCGACTTCGAGTGAGGATCTGAGCAGATGAAGTCACGAGCAGCAGTTCTTCTCGACGGCCCCGGCAAGTGGGACGTCATCGAGGTCGAGGTCGACGAGCCCAAGGAGTTCGAGGTCCTGGTGCGGTTCTCGCACGCGGGCCTGTGCCACTCCGACGACCACTACGCCCAGGGCGACGTCCCCGCGATGGCCTACCCGTTCGCGGGTGGCCACGAGGGTGCCGGCGTCGTGGAGAAGGTCGGTCCCGGCGTACGCGATCTCGAGGTCGGCGACCACGTGGTCGCCGCCTTCATCCCCGGCTGCGGTCGCTGCACCTGGTGTGCGCGCGGCATGCAGAACCTGTGCGACAACGGCGCCTACATGATGCTGGGCACTCAGCTCGACGGCACCTTCCGCCTGCACACCGAGGACGGTCAAGACGTCGGCCAGTGCTCGCTGGTCTCGACGTTCTCGGAGTACTCGATCCTGCCCGAGTGGGGCGCGATCAAGATCGACAAGGACATCCCGCTCGAGATCGCCGCCCTGGTCGGCTGCGGTGTGCCGACGGGCTGGGGCTCCTCGGTCAACGCGGCCCAGGTCCGCCCCGGCGACGTCGTCGTCATCATGGGGATCGGCGGCATCGGGATCAACGCCGTCCAGGGCGCCAAGTTCGCCGGGGCGTCGCACATCCTCGCCGTCGACCCGGTCGAGTTCCACCGCGAGAAGGCGCTCGAGCTCGGTGCGACCGAGGCGTTCGTCAACATCGCCCAGGCCACCGACCGCGCCCAGCAGCTCACCAACGGGCAGGGCGCCGCCTCGGCGATCGTCACCGTCGGTGTCGCCAACGGCGAGCACGTCGCGGAGGCCTTCGCGGCGACCCGCAAGGCGGGCACCATCGTGCTCACCAGCATGTGCAACGTCACCGAGTACGGCATCCCGGTGAGCCTGTTCGAGCTGGCGATGTACCAGAAGCGGATCCAGGGCTCCCTGTTCGGGATGATGCAGCCCACCCGCGCCGTGCCGGACATCCTCCAGCTGTGGCGGGAGGATCACATCAAGCTCGAGGAGCTGATCACCCGCCGCTACGCCCTGGAGGAGATCAACCAGGGCTACGAGGACATGCACGCCGGGATCAACCTCCGCGGCGTCATCGACTTCAAGGCCTGACGAGGCGACATGACCCACGTCGTCACCCGAGCCTGCTGCAACGACGCCAGCTGCGTACCGGTCTGTCCGGTCAACTGCATCCACCCGACACCGGACGAGCCGGACTACGGCACCGCCGAGATGCTCTACATCGACCCCGATGCGTGCATCGACTGCGGTGCCTGCGTCGAGGCGTGCCCGGTCGGAGCGATCAGCGCCGACTACGACCTCGCCGCCGACCAGGAGCCGTACGAACGGATCAACGCCTCCTGGTTCGACGGCGACGGGCGGCGTGACTATGCGCAGGAGCCCGTCCCTTCCCGGCCCACCACGTGGGCCGGGCGGAGCGGGGAGCAGCTTCGGGTGGCGATCGTGGGATCCGGTCCAGCGGCGTCGTACGCGGCCGAGGAGCTGCTCTCGCGGCGCGGCCTCGACGTCGCCGTGGACATGTACGAACGGCTGCCGATCCCGGGCGGACTCGTCCGCTTCGGGGTCGCACCCGACCACCAGGACACCAAGCAGACCTCGGTCGCGTTCGCCCGGACGCTGAAGCGCAAGGGACTGCGGCTCTTCCTCAACACCGAGGTCGGCCGCGACATCACCGTCGACGAGCTGCGCGCGAGCTACCACGCCGTGATCGTCGCCGTCGGCGCCCTGGACGACAGGCGCCTCGGCATCCCGGGGGAGGACCTCCCCGGCAGCCACTCGGCGACCGAGCTGGTCGGCTGGTACAACGGCCATCCCGACTTCGCCCACCGCACCTTCGACCTCTCCAGCGAGCGTGCCGTCGTCGTGGGCAACGGCAACGTCGCCCTCGACGTCGCCCGGATCCTCGCCTCGGACCCGGAGCGGCTCGCGGGCACCGACATCGCCGACCACGCACTCGCGCAGCTGCGGGAGAGCAACGTCCGCGAGGTCGTCGTGGTCGGCCGCCGCGGACCGCAGGAGGCCGCGTTCACCACCAAGGAGCTGCTCGGCCTGATCCAGACGCCCGGGATCGACGTCGTCGTACGCAGCGAGGAGCTCACCCCGGCAGAGGCGGAGCCGGGGTCGGCCGCCGCCGAGAAGCAGCGCCTGCTGCAGGAGCTCTGTTCCCGGCCCCTGACCGAGCCCCGGCGGGTGGTGCTGCGCTTCCTGGCCTCGCCCGAGGCCGTCCTCGGCGACGACTGGGTGGCGGGCATCCGGCTGCAGGCCAACCGGCTCGAGGCGGATGCGTCCGGCGTGGTCCGCCCGGTGCCGACCGGCGATCTGGAGGAGCTCGCCTGCGGCCTGGTCTTCCGCTCGATCGGCTACCGCGGGTCAGCGGTGCCGGGTGTCCCCTTCGACGAGGTACGCGCCGTGGTGCCCAATACCGGCGGCCGCGTCCACGAGGCCGGGGAGCCCGTGCCGGGCCTGTTCGTGACCGGCTGGATCAAGCGCGGCCCGAGCGGGGTCATCGGCACCAACAAGCAGTGCGCCCGGGAGACCGTGGCCCACCTGCTGGCGGACTTCGACGCCGGCACCCTGCCTGCGCCGCAGCAGGCGTCCGACGACATCGAGTCGCGGCTGCCCGGCCACGTCGGGCTCGAGGGCTGGCGGCAGATCGACACCTACGAGACCGGCGCCGGCCGGGCGGCCCGACGCCCGCGGGTGAAGCTGGTCGACATCGAGGAGATGCTCACCGTGGCACGGTCAGGAGCTGGTGCATGAGCGAGCGCGAGCGAGCGAACATCGGTCCTTGCATGCCGCCGCGTCCGTATTCTGGCGCTTGCGCTACGGAGGCGGCGGCATGAGTCTGGACCCACGTACTCCCGTGCTCGTCGGCGGCGGGCAGCTCAACCAGCGTCCGGAGACCCTTGCCGAGGCCGAGGAGCCGGTCGACATGATCGCTCGTGCGGCCCGGCTCGCGGCCGCGGACGCGGGCGCGGCCGAGCTGGTCGAGCGGATCGACTCGGTCCGCGTCGTCGGGATGCTCTCGTGGCGCTACCGCGACCCGGGACTGCTCGTGGCCCAGCGGCTGGGGGCCTGGGTACGGCACACCGTCTACACCGGCAACGGCGGCAGCCATCCGCAGGCGCTGGTCAACGACGCCGCCGAGGACATCGCCGCCGGCCGCTGCGACGTCGTGCTGGTCGGCGGTGCCGAGGCGTGGCGGACGCGGATAGCGCTCAAGGCCTGCGGCGAGCGCCCGGACTGGACCCGGCAGGACGAGTCCGTGCCGGTTCCCGAGACCCGGCCCGACGTGCCCATGAAGGACCCGAGCGAGGTCGTGGCGGGGCTCGACCGCCCGGCGTACGTCTATCCGCTCTTCGAGCAGGCGATCCGGATCGCCTCGGGGCGAGGTGTCGACGAGCACCGCTCCGCGATCGCGGGGCTGTGGGCGAGGTTCAACGAGGTCGCGGTCGGCAACCCCGATGCCTGGGTGCGGCGGCGCTGCACCGCCGAGGAGATCGCCACCGTCTCGCCGGCCAACCGGATGATCTCCTCGCCCTACACGAAGCTGATGAACTCCAACAACAGCGTCGAGCAGGCGGCCGCGGTCCTGGTCTGCTCGGTCGAGGCGGCGCGACGCCACGGCGTCCCCGAGGACCGGTGGGTCTTCCTCCGTTCCGGGAGCGAAGCCTCCGACACCGCCCAGATCGCGGCGCGGCCTCGGCTCGACGCCTCGCCGGCGATCGCGGCTTCCGCGCGGACCGCACTGGACCTCGCCGGCCTCGCCCTCGAGGACCTGGGTCCGGTCGACCTCTACTCCTGCTTCCCCTCCGCGGTGCAGGTCGCGGCGAACGCGGTCGGGCTTCCGCTCGACGACCCCGGCCGCCCGCTGACCGTCACCGGCGGCCTCACCTTCGCCGGTGGACCGTGGAACAACTACAGCACCCACGCCATCGCCACGATGCTGCGCGAGGTGCGCCGCACCCAGCGCCCCGGGCTGGTCACCGCCAACAGCGGCTACCTGACCAAGCACGCCGTCGGCGTCTACGCGCCGACTCCCGGGGACGGGTTCCGCCGGGCCTCGGCGCAGGCCGAGGCGGATGCGGTCGCGCCCACCCCGGTTGCCTCGGACTACACCGGGCCCGCCGAGCTGGAGGCCTGGACCGTCGCCCACGACCGCGACGGCCGGCCGGCGACGGCGATGGCGGCGCTGCGTACGCCCGGAGGCGGCCGGACGCTGGCGCGCTCGGAGGCACCCGAGATCGCCGCGCGTCTCGTCACCGAGGACCTGGCCGGGACCAAGCTCGACGTCTCGGCAGACGCCACTTTCGACCTTCCCTGAAACCCCTACCGAGGAGAGCCTCATGACCGCATCCACTCCCGACTTCGAGGCGACCTACCGCCGGCACGTCGACGGCGTCGTCGCCGGCGACATGAAGTCCGTGCTCGCCGACATGGCCCCGGGCTCGGTCCCGTCGGTGTTCGAAGGGGTCCGCGTCCCGGGTGCCCAGGTCGACGCCGCCGAGATCCGCTCCGCCCGCGTGGACGGCGAGCGGGGGATCGGCGAGGCGGTCTACACCACCCCGGAGGGAACCATCGGCCTGCGCTCCGGCTGGGGGCTCGTCGACGGCGCCTGGAAGGCCGACTCGCTGGAGAACTTCGACCCGGCGAGCCAGGCATGACCGCTGCCACGACCGAGATCCTCCCGACCGGCCCCGCCCCCGACGACGGCGACCGCCCCTTCTGGGAGGGGCTCCGCGAGGACCGGCTCCTGCTCCCGCAGTGCGGCGCCTGCGGCCAGCGCCGCGCGCTCGGCCGGGCCATGTGCCCCGGCTGCTGGTCCTTCCGGACCGAGTGGTCCCCGGTCACACCAGCGGGCACCGTGCACACCTGGGTACGCAGCGCCCGCGCGTTCATGAGCGAGCTCGACGTCCCGGTCCCGTACGTCACGGTCCTGGTGCAGCTCGACGACGTCCCGGTGCGACTGCTGGGCATCCTCCTCGGCGAGGACCCGCGCCCGGCGATCGGTGATCGGGTCACGGGCGTGATCCAGCAGCCTGTGAACGCCGAGTGGCCGGTGCTCCGCTGGCGCTTCGCGGGGGAGGGGGAGCGATGAGCCTGCGCGGAACCACGGCGATCGTGGGGGTCGCCGACATCCACCACCCACGAGGCAAGGCACCGGTCGGCGAGCGCGAGCTCGTCCTCCAGGCGATCCTGGAGGCGTGCGCCGATGCGGGCATCTCGCCGCGTGACATCGACGGGTTCACCTCCTACGCCGGAGGCGACAACAGCGGGCCCGTGCTCGCCGCCGACCTGGGCGTGCGCGAGCTGCGCTGGTCGAGCATGGTCTGGGGCGGGGGAGGAGGCGGCGCTGCGGCCGCCATCGGCGCTGCGGCCGCCGCCGTCGCCACCGGCCAGGCCGAGTGCGTCGTCGCCTTCCGCGGGATGTCCCAGCGTGAGACCGGTCGCCTCGGCTACGCGAAGTACTACTTCGACAACAACTACCTGCCGCACGGTGTCGCCACCCCGGCCCACGTGTGCGCACTGCGTACGCAGCGGATGCTGGAGCACGACGGCGTGCCCCGCTCGGCGATGCGCAACCTCGTCCTGGCCGCCTACCAGCACGCCCAGAACAACCCGGGCGCCGCGGGCTACGGCAAGCCGCTCGACGAGGCCGGCTACGACGCCTCGCCCTTCATCGTCGAGCCGTTCCACCTCTTCGACTGCTCGCGCGAGAACGACGGCGCGGTCGCGCTCATCGTGGTCTCGGCCGAGCGCGCTCGCGCGCTGGGCCGCCCCGCGGCGTACGTCCTGGGGGCGGCGCAAGGGGCTCCGGGCGGCTACTCGGCGCAGAACGAGAACGACGAGCCCTACACCTCGGCGGGCTTCGCCGACTCCTCCTCCGGGACCGGCGTCGCCTCGCGGCTGTGGGCGCAGGCCCGGGTGAAGCCGGCCGAGGTCGACGTCGTCCAGGTCTATGAGAACTTCAGCGGCCCCGCGGTCGCCTCCCTGATCGACCACGGACTCTGCCCGCCCGGACCGGCGGCCGCCGAGGTGATGACCCTCGAGAACCTCACCGCTCCCGGCGGCTCGCTGCCGGTGAACACCTCCGGCGGCAACATCGCCGACTCGTTCGTCAACGGCATGGGCCTGGCCGTGGAGGCCGTCCGGCAGATCCGCGGGACCTCGACCAACCAGGTCGACCGAGCCGACACCTCGCTGTTCATCGGCGGGCCGATGGCACCGCTGGTCAGCTCGGTCCTCCTCGGCAGCGAACAGACCCTCTAAAGGAGCCCTTGATGTACGACCGCCCCCGACTCTTCATCGACGGAGACTGGACCGACCCGGCGAAGGGAACGACCTACGAGGTGATCGAGGCCGCCACCGGCGAGCCCTTCGCCACCACGGCAATGGCCACCGCCGAGGACGTCGACGCCGCCGTCGCCGCGGCGCGTGCGGCTCTGTCCGGTCCGTGGAGCCGGATGACGCAGTCTGAGCGGGCCCAGCTCCTCGGCGCCTTCGCCGCCGCGCTCGGTGCCCGCCGCAAGGAGACGGCAGCCCTGGTCACCCGGGAGAACGGCATGCCGATCTCCCTCTCGCACGTCGTCAACGGCATCGCTCCCGGCTTCATCACCGGCTACTACGCCGAGCTGGCGGCCTCGCTGAGCCTCGAGGAGACCCGGCCCAGCCCGACCGGCGGGAACACCCTGGTGGTCCGCGAGCCGGTCGGCGTGGTCGCCGCGGTGACCCCGTGGAACTATCCGCAGCCGCTCGCGGTGATGAAGATCGCCCCGGCGCTCGCGGCCGGATGCACGGTCGTGCTCAAGCCGGCGCCCGAGACCGCCCTGGACGCCTTCGTCTTCGCCGACGCCGCCGCGGAGGTCGGGCTGCCGCCGGGCGTGCTCAACGTACTTCCGGGTGACCGTGACGCCGGGGCCCACCTCGTCGAGCATCCCGGCGTCGACAAGGTCGCCTTCACCGGCTCCACCGGCGCCGGCCGGGTGATCGGCTCGACCGCCGGCCGGCTGCTGCGCCCGGCCACGCTCGAGCTCGGCGGCAAGTCCGTCTCGCTCGTCGCCGAGGACGCCGACCTCGAGCTGGTCTCCGCCAAGCTGCTGGAGGTCTCGCTGCCCAACAACGGCCAGACCTGCCACGCCGCCACCCGGATCCTGGCTCCGCGCAGCCGCTATGCCGAGGTGGTCGAGGCGGTCACCTCGACCGTGGCTGCGTTGACGGTCGGGGACCCGCTGGACGGGGCGACCCAGGTCGGCCCGCTCGTCTCACAGCCCCAGCAGCAGCGGGTCGCCGACTACATCCGGCAGGGCCGCGACCTCGCCCGCCTCACCACCGGCGGCGGCGTCCCCGACCGCCCGGGCTGGTACGTCGAGCCGACCGTCTTCGCCGACGTCGACAACGACTGCGTCATCGCCCAGGAGGAGATCTTCGGGCCGGTGCTGGTGATCACGCCGTACGCCGACGAGGACGAGGCGATCGCCCTGGCCAACGACTCCGACTACGGGCTCGGGGGAGTCGTGTGGAGCGCGGACGAGGAGCACGGCCTCGCCCTGGCGCGCCGGATCAGCAGCGGCACCGTGGGCGTCAACCACTACGAGCTGCACATCAACGCGCCCTTCGGTGGCGTCCGCTCCAGCGGCCTGGGCCGCGAGCTCGGTCCCGAGGGGCTGGAGCCGTACCTGGTCGCCAAGTCGATCTACCGCCGCTGAGCCGGCTCTCTGCTGGTCGAGCCTCCCAAGGCCCGACCAGCAGATCTGTTTTCAGCGCAGCAGGTCCTTGGCGACGATGTCGGTCATGATCTCGTTCGCGCCGCCGTAGATCCGCTGCACGCGCGCATCGACGAACGCCCGCGCGACCGGATACTCCAGCATGTAGCCGTAGCCACCGTGTAGCTGCACGCCGGCGTCGATGACCTCGTGCTGCAGGTCGGTGGCCCACGCCTTGGCCTTGGCCGCATCGACCGGCGAGAGGGTGCCGGCGTTCCACTCGCGTACGCAGCGGTCGATGTAGGCCCGGGAGACCTCGATCGCCGTGCGCAGGTGCGCCAGCTTGTGCGCGGGCACCTGGAAGTCGGCGATCCGGCGCCCGAAGGCGGTCCGCTCCTTGACGTAGTCGACCGTCCAGCCGAGCACCGCCTCGGCCGAGGCCTGCCCGGCGATGGCGATGCCGAGCCGCTCCAGCGGCAGGCTCTGCTTCAGGTACGCCAGTCCCTGACCGACCTCGCCGAGCAGGTTGTCCGCGGGCACGTGCACCTGGTCGAAGGAGAGCTCGGCGGTGTCCTGGGCGCGGAGCCCGACCTTGTCGAGCTTGCGGCCGCGGGTGAATCCGGGGGTGCCGTCCTCGACGACGAAGAGGCTGAAGGACTCCCCGGTGCGCGCGAAGACGATGACCAGGTCGGCCAAGATGCCGGAGGTGATGAACGTCTTGGAGCCGTTGATCAGCCAGCCGTCGCCGTCCGGCACCGCGCTCGTGGTGATCCCGCGCAGGTCGCTGCCCGCGCCCGGCTCGGTCATCGCGATCGCGCCGATCGTCTCGCCGGTCACGAACCCCGGCAGCCAGCGCTTGGCCTGCTCCGGCGTCGCGTGCCGCAGCAGGTAGTTCAGCACGATGTCGTCGTTGGTCGAGAAGCCCGACTGCAGCGAGCTGGCACCCACGCGGGCGATCTCGAGCTGCAGGATCATCCGGTAGCGGTAGTCCGTCTCACCCGGCCCACCGAACTCCTCCGGAACGGCCAGACCGAGAAGCCCCTGCCGGCCCGCGGCCAGCCAGGTCTCCCGGTCGATCTCGCGTTGCTCGTCCCAGCGCTCGAGGTTCGGCTCGACCTCGCGGGAGACGAACTCCCGGACCACCTCCCGGAACTCCTCGTGGTCCGCCTCGAACAGGTCGCTCTCCATGTCCATCCCCTTCCAGTAAATCTATCGACAGTAGGTTATTGGAAGACGGGTGTCTTCGCCAGGGGGTCACCCTTCCTTGCCGTGCGGCAACCATCCCGAGTTGGCGCGTTGTGCGTCAGGCGGCGTCGAGTCGGCGCGTCTGTCCCGCCGTGGGGTGTCGAGTCGGCGCATCTGTCCCGCCGTCGGGTGTCGAGTCGGCGTGTGTGTCTCGGTGTGGGGTGCTGAGCTTGTCTGGGCCTGGCCCCTCGCTGGTCGAGCCGCGAGCGCCAGCGAGCGTGTCGAGACCAACACGGTCGGGTTCCGGGTCTGGTCGGGGTGTTTCGACCTTGTTGAGTTCGTTCTGGCAGTTGTCGGGGACTGCTTCTTCGGGGGGACGTGGGCCGCCGACCCTTTCCTGGAGGGTGTTCTCGATCTGGTCCGGCGTCAAGGACGCCCTTCGGCCCGCCGGCTTCGCCGGCCGCTTCGCGGTCCTGGACTCCGGACCAGATCGAGAAAAGACTTGGCTGGCTATCGGGGCGGCGGCCCGGGTGTGGCGCGGAGGGGCTCTTGCTGGGACCAGTGGGGCTTGCGGGGGTGGAGGGGTGGCCCTTCGGGCCACTTACCATCCACAGAAGCGACGTCGTTCGCTCACCGCGAAAATAGCATCTGACCTGCACCTATAGGTGGCTAGGTATCCCCTTGCGGGCGTAGAATCAGACTCATCACGACACACCTCTGAGGGGAGGGAAGCGATGAGTCTCGAGCACGACGTCGACCACTGGGGAACCAACCCCGGTGATGCGATCGACACCGCTCTCGCTGCCATCGAGTCCTCCCTCCACGACCTGCTCGCCAGTGATCCCGCCTATTGGCGGACCTCGACGAAGAAGGACCTGCTGGCCCGGTTAGAGACCATCCAGGCACAGCAGGCCGCATTGAAGCTCCGAGTGCTCGCCTCGTCTGGCGATATCGCCCAGGAGACCGGGGACAAGGACGCCTCTGCCTGGATGCGCGCCGAGCTCCTCCTCGACAAGGCGGTAGCCAGGTCGCAGATCAAACTTGCCACCCAGGTCGCCACGTACGAGCTCGTCGCCGATGGCCTCGCCCAGGGTGTCGTCTCCCCCGACAAGGCCCGGGTCATCACGAAGGCCCTCGACAAGATCGAAGCCGACCCGCTCGCCAGCACCGAAGACCTGGCCCTGGCCGAGAAACTCCTGGTCGACTACGCCGGTCGGCTGACCGCGAACGAACTCCGCATCGTCGGGAAACGCGTCCTGGCCGAGATCGACCCGGCCCGGTTCGAAGGCGCCGAAGCCAAGGCACTCCTCGCCGAAGAGGAACGGGCCCAGCAGAAGACCGCGCTCCGGGTGTGGGACAACCACGACGGGACCGTCGGGTTCGACGGGGTGCTCCCGGCCTCGATCGGGATGAGGTTCAAGCGGCTGGTCGAGGCCTACGCCCAGCCCCGCAAACAGCAGCTCGTCGAGAAGGGCGCGGCGTTGCCGCCGTGGGAACGGCTGATGGGCCAGGGCTTCGCGCGGTTGTTGGAGGCCCTCGACCCCGCCGCGCTGCCCCGGCACGGCGGCGATGCCACCACCCTCAATGTGGTGATCTCCCTCGAGGAGCTCCGCAAAGACCTCGGCACCGCGACCCTGGGCTACGACGAGACCAACGGCACCACCATCACCGCCGCGGAGGCCCGGCGGATGGCGTGCAACGCCACCATCATCCCCTGGGTGCTCGGCGGAGAGGGTGAGGTCCTCGACGCCGGCCGAGCCAGTCGGTTCTTCCAGCCGATCCAGCGCAAGGCACTCCGGCTGCAGGCCAAGTGCTGCCAAGCCGAAGGCTGTGACATGCCACCGGAATGGTGCGACGCCCACCACCTGGATCCGTGGGCCGCCGGCGGCAAGACCAACCTGAAGGACGGCGCACTGCTCTGTCTCCATCATCACCGCCTGGCCCACGCCCCGGCGTACGTCCATGAGCGACTACCGGATGGCACGATCCGGTTCACCCGCCGACCGTAGAAAATGTGCTGCACGGGCAGATCTTGCCGACCCGCGTAGCGTCGCGCTTGGCGACAGACCACCTCGAGTCGGCGCGCACCGCGTCCTCGAGCGGGCCGATCAGCTGGACACGGGTGTGGTCGCGGGGAACTGTCCAGGACGACTACGCCGAACTGCTGCGCCAGCATGTGGATAACACTGAGTTTCGGATGGCGCTCGATGTGCTCAAGCGACCTGACGGTCGAAGGCACGGTGGCCGATTGGACCGGCCACGATCACAGGGCCCGGGGTTCAGCCGCAGCCGGAGGTCCCCGTGCCGGCGCCATCGGTGTCTATGCCCCACTCGCACAGCCACCCGTCGTGGCCGCCGGTTGATTCGAGGACGATGAGGGATGCGGCGAGGAAGGCCAGGCCTACGGAAAGGCCCACCACCCATGCGACCACTTTGATGAGGGTCTTCATGTGTGCAGTCTTTGTCGGCATCTCGCGAGCGTGCCGAATCGGCTGATGCAGTGCCCGATCTGGGGCACGGGGCTTCAGGCGCTCGCGATCGTGGGTGCAGCGTTGCGCCTGCAGGTTGGGTCGGCTGTCGTGGGCACGGGTCGTTGTCACCCGGGGAGCACGGTCGCCGGCTCCGAGGGGTCAGGCGGTCTGGGCGAAGTCGGGGTTCGAGGCGGGGGCGTCGGTGCCGGCGGCGGAGTCGATGCTGCCGAAGTGGGCGATGCCGAGGAGGTAGCTGCGTACGGTGTGCTCGAAGATCTGCTTGGTGTTGAGCTGGTTCGCGGCGCTGGCGGCGGTCAGGGCCGGGAAGCGCTCGGGGTCGGCGTGCTCGAAGCGGACCCGGGCGCGCGAGGGCGGCCGCATGGCCTCGGCGATCGCGGCACCGAGCGAGACCTTCTCCAGGCCGTCGAGGATCTGCACGTGCAGGTCGACCGGCACCCTGCACTCGCTCAGGTAGGTGGCGGCCTGCTCGTACATCTCGGTGAGCAGGTCGCGCGGCATGAACCGGAGCAGGATCGGGGCGGCGTTGCGGTGTCGCAGCACCGAGGCGCGGAAGTTCAGGGCGAGCTGGGTGAACCACTCCGCCCAGTCGTTCTGGCTGGGCTTGCGGGGCAGCGGGGTCTTGGCGACGATTGCGTGGGCCACTGCGGCGAGGATCTCGTCCTTGTCGCTGAAGTGGTGGTAGAGCGAGGGTGCCTTGACGTTGAGCTCGCGGGCCAGCCTCGGCAGGCTCAGGGCATCGATGCCGTCTCCGTCGATGATCTCCAGGGCGGCCTTGATGGTCGCCTCTCGACTGATCAGCGGTGTGCTCGGTCGTGCCATGGTGCCCTCCTCGGTCCTGCGGTCCTTCGATAACCGCATCACTTTAGATTCTTGCATGTCTTTACCGAATCGCCGACGGCTAGGGCGTGATTTGCTGGTTGCGCTCTTGTAAACCTAATGACAGAAGGTTTAGTGTGATCGCGATCCCATAGCTGTGAACATCAGGAGAGCCCCTATGACCAACGCCGTGATCGTCGACATCGCCAGGACAGCCTCGGGCAAGGGGAAGCCGGGGGGTGCGCTCTCCGGTGTCCACCCCGCCGACCTCTTCGCGACCGTCATCCGGGCACTGGTCGAGCGGAACGACCTCGACCCGGCCCTGGTCGAGGACGTCATCGGCGGTTGCGTGGTTCAGTACGGCGACCAGTCGCTCAACATCACCCGCACCGCCTTGCTCGCCGCGGGGCTCCCGATCGAGGTCCCCGGCACCACCATCGACAGGCAGTGCGGCTCCTCCCAGCAGGCCGCGCACTTTGCCGCCCAGGGCGTGATCGCCGGGGCGTACGACATCGTCATCGCGGGCGGCGTGGAGTCGATGAGCCGGGCGCCGATGGGCAGCTCGGTCGGCACCGGCGAACCCTTCGGTCCGCTGGCCGCGCGCTTCCCGAGCCTGCCCAACCAGGGCATCGGCGCCGAGCTCATCGCCGCGCGCTGGAAGATCGACCGCGACCAGATCGACGCCTACTCCGCCGAGTCGCACCGCCGTGCCGCGGCGACCGCGCTCTCCGGCAGCTTCGGTCCCGAGGTCGTCCCGGTGACGCTGCCCGACGGCAGCAGCCACGTCGTCGACGAGACCGTACGGCCCGCCACGACCGCCGACGGGCTCGGCGGGCTCAAGCCCTCGTTCTACAGCGAGGAGATGGCCGCCCGCTATCCCGAGATCGGCTGGCACATCACGCCGGGCAACTCCTCGCCGCTGACCGACGGTGCCTCGGCCGCGCTCATCATGAGCGAGGAGAGGGCCGCCGAGCTCGGCCTCACCCCGCGAGCGCGCTTCCACACCTTCGCGGTCTCCGGCTCCGACCCCGAGATCATGCTCACCGGCCCGATCCCGGCCACCCACAAGGCGCTGAAGAAGTCCGGCCTGAGCATCGACGACATCGACGCGTACGAGGTCAACGAGGCCTTCGCGCCCGTCCCGCTGGCGTGGGCGCAGGAGTTCGGCGCGGACCCGGTGCGGCTCAACCCGCGCGGTGGCGCCATCGCCCTCGGCCACCCGCTGGGCGGCTCCGGAACCCGCCTGATGACCACCCTCCTCAACCACCTCGAGGAGACCGGCGGCCGCTACGGCCTGCAGACGATGTGCGAGGGCGGCGGGATGGCCAACGCGACCATCATCGAGCGCCTCTGACCCCCTGCATCCCCCCGGCCTGAACCACTGGAAGGAAACAGCATGAACATCACCGGCAAGTCCGCCCTCGTCACGGGCGGCGCCTCCGGCCTCGGCCTCGCCACCGTACGCAGGCTCCACTCCGCAGGGGCACACGTCGTGATCCTCGACCTGCCCGGCAGCGACGGCAAGCAGGTCGCCGCCGACCTCGGTGAGCGCGCCGTCTTCGTGCCGGCCGACGTCACCGACGAGGAGCAGGTGCAGGCCGCCGTCGACGCCGCCGTCGCGGAGGCGCCGCTGGCCGTGACCGTGAACTGCGCGGGCATCGGCAACGCGATCCGGGTCGTCGGGAAGGACGGCTCGCCGTTCCCGCTGTCCGACTTCACCAAGGTGGTCAACGTCAACCTGGTCGGCACCTTCAACGTCCTGCGGCTCGCGGCCGCCGCGATGGTGGCCGGTACGGAGATCGACGGCGAGGAGCGCGGCGTGGTCGTCAACACCGCCTCGGTCGCCGCCTTCGACGGCCAGATCGGCCAGACGGCGTACTCGGCCTCCAAGGGCGGCATCGTCGGGATGACCCTGCCCATCGCCCGCGACCTGGCCAACCACCGGATCCGGGTCAACACCATCGCGCCCGGCCTGTTCCACACGCCGCTGTTCAACGCGCTGCCGGAGGAGGCCATCGACTCTCTCGGCGCCCAGGTGCCGCACCCCAGCAGGCTCGGCAAGCCGGAGGAGTACGCCGCCCTGGTCGGCCACATCGTCGAGAACCCGATGCTCAACGGCGAGGTGATCCGGCTGGACGGCGCGATCCGGATGGCGCCGCGCTGAGGTGGGCGGCGAAGCTGACGCCACGGTGACCGGCCACGCCGAACCCTGGGAGACCCGGATCGGCGTGCCCGAGTCGTTCACCGGGTCCACGCCCGGGACGGAGTCCGAGCTCCCGGGCGGGGAGGCGTGGGGACCGCTCGTCGAGGCGCTGCGTGGGTTCCTCGACGACCTCGCGGGCTCGCTGCCCGGTCAGGAGCGCGTCGCCGCGCTCACCCGCCAGATCGAGGAGTGGTCGGCGGACCTGCGGCAGGACCAGGTGCCCGAGATGCGCCAGGCCTTCGGCCATCGGGTCGATTTGCACGGCCGCGGTCAGGTGATGGCCCCCGCGTTCGTGCTCACCGACCGCGGCCAGGACAGCGTCGAGGGAACCGTGACCTTCGGACGCTATTTCCTCGGCGGTCACGGCGCCGTCCACGGGGGAGCGGTCGCGCTCCTCTTCGACGAGGTGCTCGGACGTCTCTCCGACACCTCCTCGCGACCGCCGGGGCGCACCGCCGGCCTGACGGTGAACTTTCGGGCGGTGACCCAGGTCGGCAAGCCGCTCACCGTCCGGGCCCGGTTCGAGGAGGAGTCCGGTCGCAAGCGCTACCTGGTGGGTGAGATCTGGGACGGCGACGTCCTCTGCGCCGACGCCCGCGCGCTCTTCCTCGGCCTGCGGGCCGGCCAGGACTGAGCAGCCATGAATCAGACTCAACCAAGGAGCATGTGATGACCGATGTGGCCGCGATCGCGGAGACCACACGAAAGCTGGTCGAGACCCACGTCCTGCCGGTGGAGGACGAGCACGACGGCGACGTCGAGGCCGCAGGCGGTGAGAGCCTGCGGGCCCGGCTGCAGGCCGAGGCCCGCGCCGCTGGGGTCTTCGCGCCGCATGCTCCGGTGGCGTACGACGGGCTGGGGCTCGGCATGGTCGATCGCGCCCCGGTCTTCGAGGCCGCCGGGCGCGGGCTGTTCGGCCCGATGGCGCTCAACATCAACGCGCCCGACGAGGGCAACATCCACCTGCTCGCCCACGTCGCCGACGAGTGGCAGCAGGAGTGGTTCCTGGCTCCGCTGGCCCGGGGCGAGGTGCGCTCCGCCTTCGCGATGACCGAGCCCTCCCCGGGTGCCGGTGCCGACCCCTCGGCGTTGACCACCCGGGCCGAGCGGATCTCGACGGGATGGCGGCTCAACGGGCACAAGTGGTTCATCACCGGAGCCGACGGGGCCGCCTTCCACATCGTGATGGCGCGTACGTCGGGAGAGCCCGGAGACACGGGCGGGGCGACCATGTTCCTGGTGCCCGCGGACGCCCCCGGCGTCGACCTGGTGCGCCACGTCGGCACCCAGGACCTCTCCATGCTGGGCGGGCACTGCGAGATCACCTACACCGACGTCGAGGTCGGCGAGGACGCGGTGCTGGGTGAGGTCGACGAGGGCTTCCGCTACGCCCAGGTGCGCCTGGGGCCGGCCCGGATGACCCACGTGATGCGCTGGACCGGTGCCGCCACACGTGCCCACGAGACGGCGGTACGTCACGTTGCCGGCCGTCGCGCGTTCGGGTCCCGGCTCGCCGAGCAGGGGATGGTGCAGCAGATGATCGCCGACAACGAGATCGACCTGGCCGCCACCAGGGCGCTGCTCCTGGCGGCGTGCCGTGAGCTCGACGACGGTGGTCGCGCGTCGGAGTCGACCTCGATCGCCAAGACCTTCGCCGCCGAGGCGCTCTGCCGGGTCGCCGACCGGGCGGTGCAGATGTGCGGTGGCCTGGGCGTCTCCCGCGATCTTCCGGTCGCCCGGATCGCCCGTGAGCTCCGGCCGTTCCGGATCTACGACGGTCCCTCCGAGGTGCACCGCTGGTCGATCGCCCGCCGCGCGGTGCGCCGGATCGCGGGAGCCGGGTCATGACGTCCGTGCTCACCGACTTCGAGCTGGGCGCGGTGCGCACGCGGATGCTGGCCGCCGGCGCCGAGGTCGGCCCCCGGCTGGAGGGCAGCCTCATCTCCGGCGGCCGCTCCAACCTGACCGTCCTCCTCCGCGACGGCGTACGCCGCTGGGTGCTGCGCACGCCTCCGCGACACGGCCGCACGCCGTCGGCGCACGACGTCGGCCGTGAGTTCCGGGTCACCAGGGGCCTGGCCGGCACCGACGTGCCGGTTGCGGCTCCGGTGGTCTTCTGCGACGACGAGGCGCTCCTGGGTGGCCCGTTCTCGGTGTGGGAGTTCGTCGACGGGGTGACCGTCCAGTCCCGCGACCAGCTCGAGGCGCTGGACCAGCCGGTCCTCGACGGGATCACCGACGCCCTGGTCGAGACCCTGGCCGCCCTGCACCGGGTGGACCAGGTCGCGGTCGGGCTGGAGCGTCTGGGCCGCCCCGATGCGTACGTCAGCCGTCAGATCGCCCGCTGGTCGGGCCAGTGGGAGCTGGTCGCCGCGCCCGGCGCCGAGGTGCGCGACGCCGCGGACGAGGTGCGCGCACTGCTCGTCGAGCGGGTTCCCGAGCAGCGGCACACCTCGATCGTCCACGGCGACTACCGCATCGACAACGCGCTGCTCGACCTGACCGGCGCCACGCCGAGGGTCGCGGCCGTCGTCGACTGGGAGCTCTCCACGATCGGGGATCCGGTCGCCGACGTCGCCACCATGTGCGCCTACCGGCACCCCGCCTTCGACCACGTCCTCGGCTTCCCGACGGCATGGACCAGCCCGCGGCTGCCCGACCCCGACGCCCTCGCCCGCCGCTACGAGCGCGCCGGCGGGGTCGAGCTCGACCACTGGCCGCTCCATCTCGGACTGGCCTACTACAAGATCGCCGTCATCGCCGCAGGCATCGACTACCGCTGGCTGGCCGAGGGCGCGCCGGAGGACGGCAACGACACCGCAGGATCCGCGGTCGGCCCGTTCCTGGAGGCGGCGCTGACCACCCTGACCGCCGACCGGCCGACCCCGCCGACACGAGGAGCACGATGTCCTTCGACCACCTGCTGAGCCCCCTGCGTCTCGGCACCCTGGACCTGCCCAACCGCGTCGTGATGGGCTCGATGCACACCGGGCTCGAGGATGCCGACGACGACGTCCCGCGCCTGGCCGGCTACTTCGCCGAGCGTGCCCGTGGCGGCGCCGGGCTGATCATCACCGGCGCCTACGCCGTCAACGCCGAGGGCCGTCTCGAGGAGGGCGCCGGCGACATCGCCACCGACGACCGGATCGACGCCCACCGCCCGATCACCGACGCGGTGCACGCCGAGGGCGGCCGGATCGCGCTGCAGCTCATCCATGCCGGCCGCTACGGCCGGCATGCCGCGAGCGTCGGTGCCTCGTCGATGAAGAGCCCGATCAACCCGTTCCAGCCGCGCGCGCTGACCACGGAGCAGGTCTGGCAGGTCGTGGACGACTTCGCCGCGGCCGCGGTGCGGGCTCGCGCCGCCGGCTACGACGCGGTCGAGATCATGGCCTCCGAGGGCTACCTGATCAACCAGTTCCTGGCGCCGCGTACCAACGACCGCACCGACGAGTGGGGCGGCTCCGCGTTCGCACGGATGCGGCTGCCGGTCGAGATCGTGCGCCGCATCCGGGCCGCGCTCGGGCCCGACTTCCCGATCGTCTACCGGATCTCGCTGCTCGACCTGGTCGACGGCGGCCAGACCTGGCAGGAGACCGTCGAGCTCGCCCAGGCTCTCCAGGCCGAGGGCGTGACCGCCTTCAACACCGGCATCGGCTGGCACGAAGCCCGGATCCCGACGATCATCACCCAGGTGCCACGGGGTGCGTGGCTGCGCTACACCCGGCTGCTGAAGGCCGCGGTGGACGTACCGGTGTGCGCCTCCAACCGGATCAACACCCCGCAGCTCGCCGACGACGCCGTCGCGAACGGCGACGCGGACCTGGTCGCGATGGCCCGGCCGCTGCTGGCCGACCCCGCCTTCGTGGCCAAGGCCGCCTCCGGGCGGGCCGATGAGATCAACACCTGCATCGCCTGCAACCAGGCCTGCCTCGACCACGGCTTCTCCGGCCTGGAGACCTCCTGCCTGGTGAACCCGCGCGCCTGTCGGGAGACGGTGTGGACCATCCGGCCCGCGACGAGACGCCGCAGCGTCGCGGTCGTCGGCGCAGGTCCGGCGGGCCTCGCCGCCGCGGTGACCGCGGCCGAGCGCGGGCTCGCGGCCACCCTCTTCGAGCGGGAGCAGGAGGTCGGCGGCCAGTTCCGGCTGGCGATGGAGGTGCCCGGCAAGGAGGACTTCGCCGACACGCTGCGCTACTTCCGCCGTCGTCTGGAGGTGCTCGACGTCGACGTACGCCTCAGCACGACCGCGGAGCCGGCCGATCTCGAGGGCTTCGACGAGATCGTCGTCGCCACCGGGGTCAGGCCGCGGCTCCCGCAGATCCCCGGGATCGACCACACCAAGGTCGCGAGCTACGCCGACGTGCTCGCCGGACGGGTGACGCCGGGCGAGCGGGTGGCCGTGGTGGGTGCCGGTGGCATCGGCGTCGACGTGTCCCACTGGCTCACCCACGACCCGAAGGAGGACCTCGACGGCTGGCTCGCGCGCTGGGGCGTCGACCCCACCCTGACCCGGCCCGGCGGGCTGACCGAGCCACGGCCGCACGACCCCTCGCGCAGGGTCACCCTGCTGCAGCGCAAGGCGACCGCGATCGGCAAGGGCCTGGGGAAGACCTCGGGCTGGGCGCACCGTGCGGTGCTCGGCCAGGCGGGCGTCAGGCTCGTCCCGGGTGCGTCCTACGAGCGCATCGACGACCACGGCCTCCACGTCGTCGTCGACGGGGTGTCGCGCACCATCGAGGCCGACACCGTCGTGGTCTGCGCCGGCCAGGAGTCGGTGCGCGACCTCTACGAAGCGCTGGTCGCCGCCGGGCGTACGCCGCACCTGATCGGTGGCGCGGAGCTGGCCGCCGAGCTGGACGCGAAGCGTGCGATCGCCCAGGGCACCTCCGTCGCGGCGGCGCTGTAGTCAGCCGGCGAGGTAGGAGCGCAGATGAGCCATCGTGGCGTCGAGCAGCTGGGGGAGCGAGGCGCTCTCGTCGGCCAACCAGGCCTGGTAGGCGGTCAGCGCGAGCGCCAGCGAGACCTGGCCGACGGTCTGGGGGAGCAGGTCGTCGGGCCGGGTGCCGGTGCGCTCGGCGACGTACTCGGCGATGACCTCGCGCCAGCTGGCGTAGCGGAGGACGGAGTGGGCCTGCAGTGCCGGCGTGGTCAGGATCAGGCGCATCCGGTCGCGGTGGCTGGGGCTGGCGTCGGTGGGGAAGTCGTTGAACGCGAGTACGCCCCGGTGGACCGCTTCGTGGAGCTGGAGCTCGGTGGGCGTGGCGCGCAGGATCTCGCGGAAGCCGTCGAGGGTGCGGTCGAACTGGCCCCAGGGGATGTCGTTCTTGGAGGGGTAGTAGCGGGTGATGGTGCGCCGGCCGACCCCGATCGCCTCGCCGATGTCGTCGAGGGTGGTGGCCTCGAAGCCCCGGGTCACGAAGAGCTGGAAGGCGGCCTGCTCGATCTCCGCGTGCGAGGTCGCGGCGGGGCGTCCGCGCAGCGAGCGCCGCGTCGTGGGGGCGGGGCTGGTGGGCACCTGCCGCAATCTACCGCAGCGGTCCGGGCAAAAGAATCGCTTGTTCCCGCGGACCCCTATCTTTTTGACCCTGAGTGTCATTAATGTGTTGTGAGTCACGTTCAACCGAGATGAAGGAGAGCTGTCATGAACCCTGAGGAGACAAACCAGGTCGTGGACGAGGCCCCGACCGAGGCTGTGCTGACCGAGGAGTCGCTGATCGAGGAGGTCTCGATCGACGGCATGTGCGGCGTCTACTGATCATGGCTGCCGTGAGCCTGGACAGCGCGTGGACGCTGTCGCCGTCGGTCGCGCTGCGACCGGAGCCCTTCGGGGCGCTGGCCTACCACTTCGGGAACCGGAAGCTGACCTTCCTCAAGCGTCCCGAGCTGGTGGCGGTGGTGCGCGCCCTGGGGTCGCACCCGGACGTGCGCGGTGCGCTCGTGGCATCGGGAGTGCCGGAGGGCCAGCACGCTGCGTACGTCGCTGCGCTCTCCGGCCTGGCCCGGACCGACATGATCCGACCTGCTGAGTAGAGGAGCGAGACGATGAAGCTGGTGGAGAACTTCGAGCTCGGCCTGGATGCGCCGATCTGCCTGACCTGGGAGCTGACCTACGCGTGCAACCTGGAGTGCGCGCACTGCCTCTCGAGCAGCGGCCGGCGCGACCCGCGCGAGCTGAGCACCGAGCAGTGCGAGGCGGTGATCGACGAGCTGCAGCGGATGCAGGTCTTCTACGTGAACATCGGCGGCGGCGAGCCGACCGTACGTCCCGACTTCTGGCACCTGGTCGAGTACGCCGTCGCCCACGACGTCGGGGTGAAGTTCTCCACCAACGGCGTCCGGCTCACCCCGGAGCGGGCGCGGTGGCTGGCGGGCAGCGACTACGTGGACGTACAGATCTCGCTCGACGGAGCCACCGCCGAGGTCAACGACCGGGTGCGGGGGACCGGGTCCTACGACACCGCGATCACCGCGCTGCGCAACCTGCACGACGCCGGGTTCCGCGACGCCAAGCTCAGCGTGGTCTGCACCCGGGAGAACATCGGGCAGCTCGACGACTTCAAGGCGATCGCCGACCGCTTCGGGGCGACGCTGCGGCTGACCCGGCTGCGTCCCTCCGGTCGCGGCGCGGACGTGTGGGACGAGCTCCATCCGCTTCCCGAGCAGCAGCGGGAGCTCTACGAGTGGCTCCTCGCCCATGGCGACGGCGTGCTCACCGGCGACTCCTTCTTCCATCTGGCCGCCTTCGGCCCCGAGGACGGGAGCGGCGCGCTGCCGGGTCTGAACCTGTGCGGTGCCGGCCGGGTGGTGTGCCTGATCGACCCGATCGGCGACGTCTACGCCTGTCCGTTCGCGATCCACGACCAGTTCTTGGCCGGCAACCTGCTCGCCGACGGCGGCTTCGACCGCGTGTGGAAGACCTCGGCGCTCTTCCAGGAGCTCCGTGAGCCGCAGACCGGTGGCGCCTGTTCCGGCTGTGCCCACTACGACTCCTGCCGCGGTGGCTGCATGGCCGCGAAGTTCTTCACCGGCCTGCCGCTGGACGGGCCGGACCCGGAGTGTGTCCAGGGGTACGGCGAGTCCGCCCTCGCCGGCGAGCGGACCATCCCCGCGGTCGGCCAGGACCACTCCCGCAGCGCCCCCAGCCGCAACGCACCGGTGCTGCTGACGCTCTCCCGGCGACGTCCGGACTCCGACCTCGCCCCACCGGTGAGTGCGTGCGCGGAGTCGCCGCTTGCCGGTTTCGCACCCAACTGACCCCTGACGAGCAGAAACGAGACAGCAGATGTCCTGGAAGAACCCCTGGAAGCAGAATCCGTGGTTCGAGTCCGTCGCGGTGGCGCAGGAGCGCGCCCGCAAACGGCTGCCGAAGCCGGTGTACGCCGCGCTGCTGGCCGGCTCCGAGCGCGGCCAGACGATCGCTGACAACCAGCAGGCGTTCGCCGACCTCGGGCTCGCGCCGCACGTGGCCGGCCATCACGACAAGCGCGAGCTGTCGACCACGGTGCTGGGCCAGGAGATCGGGTTCCCGGTGATCATCTCGCCCACCGGCGTACAGGCCGTCCATCCCGACGGTGAGGTCGCGGTCGCGCGGGCGGCGGCGGCCCGGGGGACGGTGATGGGCCTGTCCAACTTCGCCTCGAAGTCGGTCGAGGAGGTCGTCGAGGCCAACGCGGCGACGTTCTTCCAGATGTACTGGACCGGCGACCGGGACGTGATGATCCGGCGGATGCGCCGGGCCCACGCGGCCGGGGCGAAGGCGCTGATCGCCACCCTCGACTGGTCCTTCTCGATGGGCCGCGACTGGGGCAGCCCGGAGATCCCGGAGAAGGTCGACCTCTCCGCGATGCTCAGGTTCGCGCCGCAGGTGATGAGTCGGGGCAGGTGGCTGGCGGCGTACGCCCGCAGCGGCGGCATCCCCGACCTGACCGCACCCAACCTGGCACCGATCGCCGACGACGGCAGCCTGGGGGAGCCGCCCACGTTCTTCGGTGCCTACTACGAGTGGATGACCACGCCGCCGCCGTCGTGGGACGACGTGGCCTGGATGGTGCGTACGTGGAAGGAGCTGAGCGCGGACGCTTCTGGGGCAGGCAAGCCGTTCATGCTCAAGGGCGTCTGCCGGGTCGACGACGCGCTGCGCTCGGTAGATGCGGGCGTGGACGCGATCTCGGTCTCCAACCACGGCGGCAACAACCTCGACGGCACCCCGGCCACCATCCGGGTGCTGCCCCCGATCGCCACCGCGGTCGGTGACCAGATCGAGGTGCTCCTCGACGGTGGCGTACGCCGCGGCTCCGACGTCGCCAAGGCGCTCGCGCTGGGCGCCCGCGCGGTGATGGTCGGGCGTGCCTACCTGTGGGGCCTGGGCGCCAACGGCCAGGCGGGCGTCGAGAACGTCCTCGACATCCTCCGCAACGGCCTCGACTCCGCCGTCCTCGGCATGGGCAAGGCCTCCATCCACGAGCTCACCCCGGCCGACCTGGTGATCCCCGACGGCTTCGAGCTCGCCCTCGGCCACCGAGCAGCGGACTGACCGTGAGCCTCGCCGACCGCCCGTGGCCGGAGATCGTGCCCGGCGGCACCGTCCTGGTGCCGCTGGGCTCCACCGAGCAGCACGGACCGCACCTGCCGCTCGACGTCGACACGGTGATCGCGACCGCGGTGGCCGACGAGCTCGCCCCGCTCATCGGCGCCTCCGTCGCGCCGGCGGTGCCGATCGGTGCCAGCGGGGAGCACCAGTCCTTCCCCGGCACCATCTCGATCGGCACCGACGCGCTGACCTCCCTGATCGTCGAGCTCGGCCGGTCCCTGACCACCTGGGCCTCACGGGTGGTCTTCGTCAACGCGCACGGCGGCAACCTCGACGCGCTCGGTGCCGGGGTCAGAACCCTTCGGGCCGAGGGCCGCGACGTCGACTGGGTGCCGTGCCAGGTGCCGTACGCCGATCCGCACGCCGGCCTCACCGAGACCTCGCTGATGCTGCACCTGGCTCCCACGCGGGTCCGGCTGCGGAACGCCGCCCCCGGCAACACCCGTCCGCTGCGTGAGCTGCTGTCCCAGATGCGGGCCGGGGGAGTGGAGGCGGTCTCGGCCAACGGAGTCCTCGGCGACCCCACGGGTGCCAGCGCGGAGATCGGGAAGCGGATCCTCGCCGAGATGGTCTTCGCCGCCTACGACCGTCTTCAGATCGGCGCGGCCACCCGATGAGACCCGGCGCGACCGCAGCCGAGGCGACGACCCGAGTGGCGCTGGTGACCGGCGCGGCCCGCGGGATCGGCGCCGCCACCGTCCGCGGCCTGGTGGCCGAGGGCGTACGCGTCGTCGCGCTCGACTGGTGCGCCGGCGAGGACTCACCGGCCCGCTACCCGCAGGCCACGAAGGCGGACCTCGACACCCTCGTCGCCTCGCTCCCGGCCGGCTGGGTCGAACCGGTCGTCGGGGACGTACGCGACCCGGCGGTGCTGACCGCCGCGGTCGGCACCGCGAGCCGGAGGTGGGGACGGCTCGACATCGCGGTGGCGGCCGCCGCCGTGATCGCCGGCGGACGACCGCTGTGGGAGGACACCTCGCTCGACCTGCAGTGGCAGATCGACGTCGTCGGGGTCTGGAACACCGCGGCGGCAGCCGTCCCGGAGATGCTCGCCGGCCCCGACCCCAGCGGGTGCCGGTTCGTCGCGATCGCCTCCGCCGCGGGCTCGCACGGGCTGTTCCATCTCGCCGCCTACAACGCCGCCAAGCACGCCGTGGTCGGCCTGGTGAAGGGCCTGGCCGCCGACCTCGCCGGGACCGGGGTCACCGCGTGTGCCGTCTCACCGGGCTCGACCGACACCGCGATGCTGGCCGCGACCGCCGGCCTCTACTCGGTCGGTCCTGACGACCTCGCCGGACACCAGCTCCTGCGCCGCCCGCTCACCCCCGACGAGGTCGCGGCCACCGTCGTCCACGCCTGCTCCCGTGCGGGTGCCGCGCTCAACGGATCGGACGTCGCGGCCGACGGAGGCTTCGGCGGATGACGCTGCTGCCGGACGGTTTCACGGTGCGGGTCCGCGATGACGTACGACTCCTCCCGACACCCGAGGGTGGGTTGTCGCTGGTCGGCGGATCTCCGTTGCGGTCCATGCGCCTGGCGCCCGCCGCGGCCGGGCGCGTGGTCGACAGGCGGGTGCAGGTCCGCGACGCGGCCACCGACCTCGTCGCCCGACGACTGCTCGACGGTAACCTCGCCGACCCCGACGACCTGACGCCGGTCGCCCCGGCCGAGCTCACCGTCGTCGTCCCGGCCCACGATCGCCCCGAGCACCTCGACCGCTGTCTGGCCGCCCTGAGCGGGCTCGGCGTGATCGTCGTCGACGACGCCTCCCGTGACCCGGCCGCTGTCGCGGAGGTCGTACGTCGCCACGGCGCCACCCTCATCGCGCTGGCCGAGAACCGCGGACCCGCCGGCGCCCGCAACGCCGGCCTCGCCGGGGTCGCCACGGCCTACGTCGCCTTCGTCGACTCCGACGTGAGCGCCGACCCGGCGATGCTCGCGCAGCTGGCCGGCCAGCTCGCGGACCCTCGGGTCGCGCTGGCGGGGCCGCTGGTGCGGGGGCACACCGACAAGGTTCGGCCGTCGTGGTTCGAACGGCACGACGTTGCCGCCTCCTCCCTCTCCCTCGGCGCGAGGGCCTGCTCGGTCCGCTCGGGTGCGGCCGTCGGGTGGCTGCCGTCGGCCTGCCTGGTCGCCCGCACGACGACGATGAGGGAGGTCGGCGGCTTCGCCGCCGACCTCCGCGTCGGCGAGGACGTCGACCTGGTCTGGCGACTGGTCGAGGCCGGCCACGTCGTCCGCTACCAGCCCGATCTCGAAGCGCTGCACGAGGTCCGCGGCACAGTCCGCGGCTGGCTCGGCCGCAAGCTCGTCTACGGTTCCGGCGGCGCCGAGCTCGGCCGCCGCCACGGGGACGCGATCGCCCCGGCCGTACTCTCCCCGGCCATGGCCGCCGCCGGCGCCGCGATCCTCGCCTGCCGCTGGTGGTCGGCACCCGCGGCGCTCGCCTCGCTGGTCTGGGGCAGCCGCGTCGTCTCGGATGCTCTCCCCGACATCCCCGGCCGCCGTGGCCTCGCCTCCCGCCTCGCCGCGCGAGGACTCGGCTGGTCGCTGCGCCAGGAGTCAGCCCTCCTGCTGCGCCACTGGTGGCCGCTCACGCTGGTCGCCTGTCTGTTCAGCCGCACCGTGCGCCGCATGGTCCTCGCCGCGCTCGTCGTCGACACCGCCGTCGCCTTCTGTGAGACCGACGTCCGGCCCACGACCCTCCTCGGCCGCCGCCTCGACGACCTCGCCTACGGCGCCGGGCTCTGGCTCGGCGCCGCGCGGGCCAGGTCCGTTCGATGCCTCACCCCGCGCCTGGTGCGCCAGGGTGCCCGACAGCGGAGACGTTCGACGTCCGTTCCGGCTCAGCCGACGATGCCGAAGTCCCAGATCCTGCGGTAGACCGTGGCGCGGGCGACGTCGTTCGCGGTCCGGATGTTCGCGAACTGAGGCTGTCCCGGTCTCTCGTGCGGCTGTCCGCGGATCTGTGGACCTCCTCTTGCGGAGTGGCGTGATTCACAATACGTTCGGTCCCGAACGAGATCGTTCGTATCTGAATGACTTCCTATGTCGAGAGGACGTTGCCATGGCGTCTCCATTTTCCTCGGATGTCGGCACCCCGGGTTCCGAAGGACACGCCCAGCTGTCGCGGCGGTCGCTGGTTGCCGGTGCGTCCGCGGTGGGGGCGCTCATCGGCGTCGCGCCCGCCGCGGGGGCGGCGCCATCCGCGCCGAGCGTAGTGTGGCCCAGCGTGAAGCGGCCGGCGGACCTGAGCCGGATCGTCGCCTGGAGCGCGGCGGAGCTCTCCGTGGCGATCCGGCGCCGAACGGTCACCTGTGTCGAGGTGATGTCGGCGTACCTCGACCGGATCGAAGCGGTGAACCCGAAGGTCAACGCGATCGTCGCCCTGCGGCCACGCGCCGAGCTCCTGGAGGAGGCGGCAGGGAAGGACCGACTGCTGGCGGCGGGGACGTACCAGGGCTGGATGCACGGGTTCCCCCAGGCTGCCAAGGATCTCGCCAACGTCAAGGGCATGCCGACCTCGCTCGGCTTCTTCGGGCAACCCGGGGTGCCGGCCGCCTCGCCGGCGACGGCGGACGCGCTCGTAGTCGAGCGGATGAGGTCGGCGGGTGCGATCTTCATCGGCAAGACCAACACCCCCGAGTTCGGTCTGGGCTCGCATACCTACAACAACGTCTTCGGCACCACGTTCAACGCCTACGACCAGAGCAGGTCCGCGGGCGGCAGCAGCGGCGGCGCGGCCGTCGCGGTCGCCCTCCGGATGCTCCCCGTCGCCGACGGCAGCGACTTCTTCGGCTCCCTGCGCAACCCGCCGGGCTGGAACAACGTGCTCGGCCTGCGCCCGTCGTACGGCCGGGTGCCGGGAGTCGGCAACGAGCAGTTCGTGCAGCAGGGCGGGACCGAGGGTCCGATCGCGCGCACCGCCACCGACCTCGCCCTCTTTCTCGACACCCTCGCCGGGTACGACGTCCGGGCACCGCTGTCGATCGAGCGGGACGTCGAGCTCCGGCAGCCCGGCAAGCCGGGCAAGGTGTCGATGCGCGGGCACCGGGTGGCCTGGATGGCCGACCTCGGCGGCTACCTGCCCATGGACCCCGAAGTTCTCGAGGTGACCGGCGCGGCCGTCCACCGGATGCGGGGGATGGGCATCGAGGTCGACAAGGTCGACGCGCTCCCGACCGCTCCGGGGTTCGCGGGCAACGCCGACCTGTGGCCAACCTGGCTGGTCTTCCGGCACTGGCTGATCGGCGGCATCCTCAAGCCGCTCCACGACAACCCGCAGCTGCGGGAGAAGATGAAGCCCGAGGCGATCTACGAGGTCGAGGGGCTGCTCACCGGTGCCGACGGCAACCCCGCCATCTCCGGCATCGACGCGTGGAACGGGTCGGTGAAGCGTACGGCGATGTATCAGGCCTTCCGGCAGCTCTTCGAGACCTACGACTACGTCGTCCTCCCGACCGCGCAGATCTTCCCGTTCGACGCCGAGGAGACCTGGCCGAAGCAGATCCACGGCACGGCGATGTCGTCCTACCACCGCTGGATGGAGGTGACCGCGATCGGCACCCTGCTGGGGGCGCCCACGCTCGCGGTTCCGGGCGGGTTCAGCGGCGACGGCCTGCCGATCGGTCTCCAGGTCATCGGCCGCAACCACGACGACGCAGGTGTGCTCGACTTCGCCGCCGCGTGGGAGCGCGAGACGCGCTTCGTCGAGGACCACCTGCCACCCCTCATCGCCCGATGAGCCGCCGGCCGCTGATCGCGATCCCGGCGCGGTTCTCGGCGTCGGCCTCGGCGCTGCGCTACGGCGCCGACGTCACCGCGCGCGCCCTCCTCGACGCGGTGTACGCCGCCGGCGGCGAGCCGCTCGTCGTGCACCCGGTCGCGCCGGGTGCCGAGGTCGACGACACCGAGGTGGCTGCCCGGCTCTGGTACGCCGACGGCGTGCTGCTCCCGGGCGGCGGCGACCTCGCCGCCCGGTGGGCGGGCCAGGAGGCGCACGCGACGGAGTACGACGTCGACGAGGAGCAGGACGCCTTCGACCTGGCCGTCGCCCGGCACGCGCTCGGCTCGGGCCTTCCGCTGTTCGCGATCTGCCGCGGCAACCAGGTGGTGAACGTCGCGCTCGGTGGCGATCTGATCCAGGACCTGGGGGAGCGTACTCACCGGCACGTCGTCCACGAGATCGCGGTCGAGCCGGACGCCCTGCTGGCCGGCATCGTCGGGACGACGCCCAGGATCTCCTGCTTCCATCACCAGGGGATCGGGCGCCCCGGCGAGGGCATGCGTGCCGTGGCGCACTCGGCCGACGGTGTCATCGAGGCGGTCGAGCTCGCGTCCTCGCGCGGCTGGTACCTGGGTGTGCAGTGGCATCCGGAGGACACCGCGGCCACCGACCCGGCCCAGGCCGGGCTGTTCCGCGCCCTGGTCGACGCGGCCCGGGATCGCGCGATCTCCTAGGGGCTGTTCTGGCCCTCGGCTGCGTTGACGACGTCGCGCAGGGTCTTGGTCAGGGTGCTGACCCTGCGCTCGGCCAGCTGGCTGATGATCTCGGACTCGACCGCGTTGAACTCGGGGTAGATCCGCTCCATCAGCTCGGTGCCTTCGCTGGTGAGCCGCAGGCGGACCAGACGGCGGTCCTTCTCGTCGCCCTCGCGGGCGATCATGCCGCGGCCCTCGAGCGTCCTCACGACCCCGGTGAGGGTCGCCTTGGAGATGTCGGCGGACTCGGCGACGTGCCGGGTCTCCATGCCGTCCCAGATCCACACCACCCACAGGACCACGAAGCCCGTCCAGGTCATGTCGTGCTTGCGCAGCACCCGGTTGGTGAGCTCGCTGCGGACCGCGTTTGCGGCACGGAACAGGTTGGACAAGGCATTGGCGGCGGCGAAGTCCAGCGGCAGATTGCCCACGTGGTCCTTCATGGCGCGCTCGGTCTCCTCGAGCGTGTGGTGATCCGGCATGAGGTCAGCCTAATCAGCGCACCCGTCGATGTGATCGTTAGGAAACAAACATTTTCCTCAAAACATCGCCTTGGGGGATGGTGTGCTGGGTCACATTGGGATTATCGTACGGATCCGAACGATCCGGCGACGAGTGCCGGTGACCGCCGGCTCCGGTTGGCGCGAAAGCGAAGGAGTCCCCGTGTCGGACACCGTCAACACCACATTGCGCAAGAACGCGATCGGGGTCGGAGCCATCGTGTTCCTGGTCCTCGCCGCTGTGGCGCCGCTCACCGGAATGGTGGTCGTCGCCTCCCTGGCCATCGCGTTCGGCAACGGGGGAGGGGCGCCGTTCTCGTTCCTGGCGGTCGCCGCCGTCCTCCTGATGTTCGCCATCGGCTACGGCAAGATGTCGAGCCAGCTGGTCAACGCGGGCGGTTTCTACGCCTTCGTGGTCAAGGGGCTCGGGCGCCCGGCGGGCCTGGCCGCCGGCTACATCGCGACCATCGGCTACAACTTCTTCGTCGTCGGGACGATCGGCACCAGCGGCTTCTTCATGATGGTGCTGATCGACTTCCTCTTCGGCATCAGCCTGAACTGGTTCCTGTGGGGCGCCGCGTCGATGGTCGTGGCCTACCTGATGGCGGTCAGAGGCATCGACTTCAGCTCGAAGGTGCTGGGGGTGTCACTGGTCCTGGAGACCGCGATCCTGGTGATCTTCGACGTCGCGGTGCTGGTCAAGACCGGATACGACATCTCCGCCTTCTCCGCCGACGCGATCACCTCGGGCTCGCTGTCGATCGGCCTGCTGCTCGCCGCCACCGGCTTCCTCGGCTTCGAGGCCACGTCGCTGTTCAGCGAGGAGGCCAAGAACCCGCTCAAGACGATCCCCCGGGCGACCTACCTGGCGATCACCATCATCGGCCTGCTGCTCGCCGTCACCACGTGGGCCGTGGTCAGCGCCACCGGGGTCGCGCAGGCGCAGCAGACGAGCATCGACCACCTCGAGGCCGGTGACCTCGTCTTCAGCCTCGGCGCGGAGTACCTCGGCGAGTTCATGATGAAGGTGATGATGGTGCTGCTGCTGGTCAGCCTCTTCGCGGCGATGCTCGCCTTCCACAACTCGGCCACCCGCTACCTGTTCTCGCTCGGACGTGCCGGCGTCCTGCCCAAGGCGCTCTCCCGCACCAATGCGGCCGGATCGCCCGTCGTCGCCGGGACCCTGCAGGCCGGCTTCGCGCTGCTGGTCGCCGCCGCGTTCCGAATCGCCGGCCTGGACCCGATCCTGCAGGTGGTGCCCGCGATGCTCGGCTTCGGCACCCTCGCCATCGTCGTGCTGCAGGCGCTCGCCGCGCTCTCGATCGTCGTGCACTTCCGGCGTACGGGCGACCCGCGCATCTGGAGCACGCTCGTCGCGCCCGCGATCGGATTCGTCGGGCTCTCGTTCATCGTCGTGATGGCCGTGACCCACTTCGACGTCGTGGCCGGCTCCACCGAGAGGGCCATCACGAGCCTGCCGTGGCTGCTCGTGCTCGCTCTGGTCATCGGCGTCGGGCAGGCGTTGTATCTGCGGAACAGCCGGCCCGATGCGTACGACGGCCTCAACACCGACCTCGAGCGGTTCGACACCGCCGCCTCCATCCACTGACCCAGAACTGACGCAGAAGAAGGACTCCTCGATGGGACACTTTGACGAAGACGCCCTGCGCGAGCTGGCCGCCCAGCTCCGGGCCGACGACATCGACATCGTCCGGATCGGCTACAGCGACCTGATCGGCACCGAGCGCGGCCGCGACATCCTGGTCGACCGTTTCGACCGTACGGTCGGGGACGGCGTCGCGTTCTGCCGCTCCGTCTACGGCACCTCGCCGATGGGCGACGTGGTCGACATCGCCGGCGGGCTCTCGGCGGGACTGCCCGACATCGTCGCCTTCCCCGACGTCGCCACGGCGCGGAAGGTGCCGTGGGAGCCCGGCGTCGCGCACGTCATCGCCGACGTCTACAACCCCGACGGTACGCCCTCGGAGGAGAGCCCGCGGATGGTCCTCAAGCGGGTGGTGCAGCAGTTCTCCGAGCTCGGCATGACCCCGGTCGCCGGACCCGAGCTCGAGTTCTACGTCGTCGAGAAGGACGACACCGCGGTCAACGGCTACCGCCGCTACGGTGAGGCCACCGGCAACGTCTACGTGTCCGGCCTCAAGGGCGATCCGGAGAACCTGCTGCTGTCCTCGCTGCGCGAGCTGGCGGCGTACGACATCGACGTGGTCGCCGCCAACCACGAGTTCTCCAGCGGCCAGTTCGAGATCAACCTGTGGCACTCCGAGGCGCTCGACGCCGCCGACCGGGCCTTCCGGTTCAAGACCGCGGTCAAGGAGCTGGCCCGGCGCCGGGGCAAGATGGCGACCTTCATGGCGAAGCCGTTCAACGACGAGGGCGGTTCGGGCTTCCATCTCCACTTCTCCACGCTCGACGACGACGGCAGGCCGCTGTTCGACGACCCGGAGGGGGAGGACGGGCTCTCGAAGATCGCCCGCTCGGCGATCGCCGGTGTCCTGGCGCACGCGCCGGCGCTGGCCGCGATCAACAACCCGACCATCAACTCCTACAAGCGGTTCGGCCCCGACACGCTCGCGCCGTGGCTGGTCGACTGGGGCCTGGACAACCGCAGCGCGATGGTGCGCATCCCGCCGGAGCGCGGCCGGGCCTCACGGATGGAGCTGCGCCTCGGCGATGCCTCGGCGAACCCCTACCTCGCGATCGCCGGCCTGCTCGCGGCGGCGTACCTCGGCATCCGCGACGGCCTCGAGCCGCCCGCCAAGCTCGAGGGCTACGGCTACGACCTCGCCAAGGCGGACCGGCTGCCCGAGGACCTCTCGGCCGCGCTCGGTGCGCTCGAGGAGGACAAGGACCTCGCCGAGATCCTCGGGCCGGAGTTCGTCTCGACGTTCGTCGCCTACAAGCGCAACGAGCTGGAGCGCTTCGGCCAGTACGTGACCGACTGGGAGTTCCGGGAGTACGCCTACCACCTGTGAGGTGGCCGGCGGGAGGAGATATCAAGTGACGACGCAGCCCATCGTCCGCGAGTTCGAGGCGGACCTGACCATCGTCGAGGCGGTCGAGTCGGCCACCGACGTACTGACCCTGACCCTCGCGGCGGCCGACGGCTCGGCGCTGCCGCCGTGGACACCCGGTGCGCATGTGGACCTCGTCCTCGGCGACGGGCTGGTGCGGCAGTACTCCCTGTGCGGGAGCCCGTCCGACAGCGGCCGCTGGCGCGTCGGGGTGCTCCGCACCCCGGACAGCCGGGGCGGCTCCAAGGCGGTGCACGAGCTCGGGACAGGGAGCGTGGTCCGCGTCCGGGGGCCGCGCAACCACTTCCCGATGGTCGCCTCGCCGCGCTACCTCTTCATCGCCGGCGGCATCGGGATCACCCCGATGCTGCCGATGATCGCCGAGGCCGAGGCCTCCGGTGCCGACTGGCGCCTCGTCTACGGCGGCCGCTCGCGCTCCTCGATGGCCTTCGTGGACGAGCTCGCCGGGTACGGTGACAAGGTGACCCTGCTGCCGCAGGACGAGGCGGGCTTCCCCGATCTCGACGCCCTGCTGGGGGCGCCGGAGCCGGGGACGCTGGTCTACACCTGCGGCCCCACCGGCCTGCTGGACGCGGTCGAGGCCGGATGCGCGTCGTGGCCGTCGGGGAGCCTCCACCTGGAGCGGTTCGCCGCCAAGGCCGCCGAGCCGGACGCGGGCGGCGACAGCGAGTTCGAGCTGGTCCTCCAGCGCTCGGGTCTCACCCTGACCGTGCCGGCCGACAGGTCGGTCTTCGAGGTGTGCCGGGACGCCGGGGTCAGTGTCGTCGGGTCCTGCCTCGAGGGGGTCTGCGGCACCTGCGAGACCGAGATCGTCGAGGGCGAGGTCGACCACCGTGACTCGATCCTCAACGACGAGGAGAAGGAGTCCAACGAGTTCATGATGATCTGCGTCTCCCGGTGCCGGACCGACCGGCTGACCCTGGACCTGTGAGGAGGTACGCCGCCATGAGAGACCACGGCACCACCGGCTACCCGCACAACGCCTGGTACGCCCTCGCCGCCTCCACCGAGGTCGGCACCACGCCCTTCGGCACCCGCGCCCTCGGTACGCCGATCGTGCTCTTCCGCACGGGCGACGGCTCCGTCGTCGCCCTCGGTGACCGAGACGCGCACCGGCCCTACCCGCTCAGCCTGGGCAGGGTCGAGGGCGACACGATCGTCTCCGGCTACTCCGGGTTCGCCTACGACCGCACCGGTGCCTGCGTGCGGGTCCCGTCGCAGGCCCAGGTCCCCTACGGCGCGCAGGTGCCCGCCTACCCGGTCATGGAGGAGGGCGGGCTCGTCTGGGTCTGGCTCGGCGAGCGGTCGTTGGCCGAGCGCCGTCCGCCCGTCGCGACCCCGTGGCTCACCGATCCGGCCTGGGAGACCTTCGGTGGGCAGTGGGAGACCGCTGCCGACGTACGCCTGCTGCACGACAACTTCGCCGACATCACCCATGTCGCGGTCGTCGACCCCGTCATCTCACCCCCGGCACTCACCGGCGTCGCGCCGGCGCTCGAGGTCGAGATCACCGAGACGACGGTGCACTTCCACCGCGACTGGCCCGCGGCGCCGATGCCGGAGTGGCAGGCCAAGCTCACCGACGTGCCGCCCGGCGCCGCCTTCCCGCAGCGCGAGGAGGGCGCCTTCCTGGCGCCGGGGCTGTGGACCGACCGCTGGGACGTCCAGGTGCCCGAGGAGCAGGGTGGGCCGCAGACGTTCTGGTTCACCCATGCCGTGACCCCCGTCGACGGCGGCACCACGCGCCACATCTGGCGGGTGAGCCGCAACTTCGCCTCCGCTCCGGAGGTGACCGACATGATCCGGCCGATCTTCGAGTCCTACTACCTGAAGGTCCGCGAGATCCTCGAGACCATGCAGCGCGTCATCGACCGCGACGGCTACGGCGAGGACGTCAACGTCGCCGCCGACGCCGCTGCCCTGCAGGTCCGCAAGATCCTGCGCCGCCTGGTGGCCGACGAGGGCTGAGCCGATGGAGTACGGCGCGCACCTGCCGCTGCTCGAGCCGCTGGACCGGCCGGGCGGCGCGTGGGACGTGGCCGGACTGACGAGCTATGCACGAACGGCGCTGGAGCTCGGTTTCCGGGCGCTGGCCGCCAACGACCACCTGCACTTCCCACGGCCATGGCTCGACGGGATCGTCGCGCTGGCCGGTGTGCTCGAGGCCAGCGGCGACCTCACCCTCGCCACCACCGTCGCGCTGCCCGCGATCCGTGGACCCGCGGCGCTCGCGAAGGCAGCCGCCGCCCTGGACGTCCTGTCCGGAGGGCGGCTCGTGCTCGGCGTGGGCCCCGGCTCCTCGCCGACGGACCATGCCCTGGCCGGGCTGGAGTACGAGGACCGCTGGGCGGCCTTCGAGGCCTCGGTGCGCGCACTCCGGGCGCATCTGGGTCGGTCACCGGGCACTGGGGTGCCGGTGCTCGAGCCCCGGCCGGTGCGTCCGGACGGACCGCCGATCTGGATCGGAAGCTGGGGATCGCCGGCCGGGCTGCGCCGAGTCGCCCGCCTGGGCGACGGCTGGCTGGCTTCCGCCTACAACACGACGCCCGCGCAGGTCGCGTCCGGCCGGGCGGCGCACGGACTTCCCTGCGCGGTCGCGACGATGTGGACCTTCGTGACCGACGATGCGGGCGAGGAAGCGCGGTGGCTGGGCCGACTGGCCGCGCTGCTCCGCCGCACGGAGGACGACCTGCGTGGCCGGGTCCTCGTCGGCCCGCCCGGGAGGTGCGCGGCACTGCTGCGTGCGTACGCCGAGGCCGGCACGGACCTGCTGTTCGTGTGGCCCGTGGCCGACCACGAGCGTCAGCTCGAGCGCGTCATGCGTGAGGTCGTCCCTCTCGTGGGCGTCGCCGGCCCCGGGTGAGGTCGAGGAGGATCCCGGTCATCGCGGTGACCGGCGGCGGCACGGGCTCGCCAGGCGGGTGGGCGATGCCGATGCGGCGTACCGGAGCGTCGGTGGCCAGGTCGCGCACCACGACCCCGGGCGAGGGGAAGGACGCGGCGAGCCCGGGCACCACCCCGACACCGAGTCCGGCGGCCACGAACGCCTGCACGGCGCGGTGGTCGTCCGTGGTGAGCAGGGTGCGCGGCTCGAAGCCCGCGACCCGGCACCCGTGCAGCAGGATCCGGAACCAGGCGCTGCCCGGCCGTCCGCCGATCCAGACCTCGTCGGAGAGGTCGGCCAGGGACAGCGGCGTCGTGCGCCGCGCCAGCCGGTGGCCGTCGGGGAGCAGCACCCGGTAGGGATCGTCGAACAGCGGCACCGTCGCCAGCCGGCCGAGGGTGTCGTCGGGCGCCGTCGGGTTCTCGTAGACGACGGCGAGATCGAGCTCGCCCGCGGCGAGCCGAGGGAGCAGGTCCTGCATGTGGTCGTCCACCACGGTGAGCACCAGGTCGGGAGCGGCCGCACGCAGGCTCCGCACCGCCTCGGGGACGAAGGTCGTCAGCGCCGTCGGGAAGCTGCCCAGCCGGAGCCGTCCGGCCCGCCGGCCGCTGATCGCGGCGAGCGCCTGCTCCGCACCTTCCAGCTGGGCCATGATCGCTCGGCCGTGCCGGACCAGCACGGCGCCGGCCTCGGTGAGCTCGACCGGTCGGGTTCCCCGGTCGACGAGCGGCAGCCCGGCCTCGCGCTCGAGCGCCGCGACGTGCTGGCTGACCGCGGACTGGGTCAGGCCCAGCGCCCGCGCCGCAGCCGAGAACGAACCCTGGGCGGCAACCTCGCACAGGACGCGTACGCCTCTCACCTGGCCTATCAGCATCACTAATACCTCGTTAGGAACCTCCGTTGATCCTAATGCCGCGCGGTCCTAGCGTCAGGGCACCTTCCGAGCGGACCGACCGGTCGGAGGAGAAACCTGAGGGGGAGCATCATGAGCACCAGCCAGATCGACACCGGGGAGATCGACACCGGGGATATCGACACCGACAAGCTGATGGCGTTCGTCTTCCGCGCCGTCGGGGAGGTCGGGGCGACCCTCAACTGCGCGCTGGTGCGCATGGGGGACGAGCTCGGCTACTACCGCGACCTCGCCGAGCACGGTCCGACCACGCCCGAGGAGCTCGCCGCCCGGACGGAGACCGGGCTGCCGTACGCCCGGGAGTGGCTCAGCGCGCAGGCAGCCGGGGAGTTCGTCACCTTCGACGCCGCCACCGAACGCTTCACTCTGCCGCCCGAGCACGCCGTCGCGCTGACCGACGAGACCAGTCCTGCGTACCTGCCGGGCTTCTTCCAGATCGCCCTCGGCACGGCTCGCGACTCGCACCGGGTCATCGACGCCGCCCGGAGCGCCACCGGTCTCGGCTGGCACGAGCACAACGGCGACGTGCACGAGGGCTGCGAGCGGTTCTTCCGCCCGGGCTACGCCGCGAACCTCGTCCCGGCCTGGCTCCCGGCGCTCGACGGCGTCGTCGAGAAGCTCGAGGCGGGGGCGCCGGTCGCCGATGTCGGCTGCGGCCACGGCGCCTCCACCGTGCTGATGGCGACGGCCTTCCCGCGTTCGGTCTTCACCGGCTCGGACTACCACGCGGACTCGGTCGCCACCGCCCGGGAGCGTGCCGCCGTCGGCGGTCACCTCACCTTCGAGGTGGCCTCGGCGACGGAGTTCTCCGGCGACGGCTACGAGCTGGTGACCATGTTCGACTGCCTGCACGACATGGGCGACCCGGTGGGAGCCGCCCGCCACGTACGCAGCGCCGTCGCCCCCGACGGCACCTGGATGATCGTCGAGCCGGCCGCCGGTGACCACCTCGAGGACAACCTGAACCCGGTCGGCCGGGCCTACTACGGCTTCTCCACCCTCCTGTGCACGCCCGCCTCGCTGTCCCAGCCGGTCGGTGCCGCCCTCGGTACCCAGGCGGGGCCCACCCGGATCCGGGACGTCGTGACCGCAGCCGGGTTCACCAGGTTCCGGATCGCAGCGCAGACGCCGTTCAACAACGTCTACGAGGTGCGCCCCTGAACCGGCCGCGCTCAGTCGTTGGTGGTGACCTTGACCGGGAGGGTCTTGATCCCGTTGACGAAGTTGCTGCGGACGCGGCGTACCTCGCCGTTGAGCTCGATCGTCCTCAGCCGGGGGATGAGCTCCTCGAACATCAGCCGGATCTCCATCCGGGCGAGGTTGTTGCCCATGCACAGGTGCGGGCTGCCCTTGCCGAAGGTGACGTGGTCGATGTTGCGACGGGTGACGTCGAAGTCGTAGGGGCGCTCGAAGACGTCCTCGTCGCGGTTGCCGGAGGCGAACCACATGACGACCTTGTCGCCCTCCTTGATCTCCTGGCCGCCGAGCTCGACGTCGCGGGTGGCGGTGCGACGGAAGTGGTAGACGGGTGAGGCCCAGCGCAGGAACTCCTCGACCGCGTCCGGGATGAGCGACGGGTCGGCCTGGAGCTTGGCGAGCTGCTCGGGGTGCTCGAGGAGGGCGAGCATCGAGTGGGTGATCGTGTGCCGGGTGGTCTCGTTGCCGGCGACCACGAGGAGCAGGAAGTACGAGTCGTACTCGGAGGCCGACATGGCCTGGCCGTCCTCGGGGATCTTGTTGACGAGCTGACTGACCAGGTCGTTGCCGTCGCCGCCCCTGCGGTCCGCGGCGAGCTCGCGGCCGTAGTCGAAGACCTCCTGCGAGACGGGGGAGCGGAACGGCAGGTGCTTGTACTTCTCGCTCTCCGGGTCCGAGATCAGGATCTTCGCGTGCTCCGGGTCGGTGAAGCCGATGATCTCGTTGCCCCAGTCGATGAGCTGGCCCGTCTTCTCCTGAGGTACGTCGAGCAGCCGGGCCAGCACCTGGATCGGGAAGTCCGCGCTGACGTCGGCGACGAAGTCGAACTCGCCCTTGGCGAGCGCCGCGTCGACGGTCGCGCGGGTGATGTCACGCAGCAGCGCCTCGTAGTTGCGCATCAGGTTGGGCCGGCTGAACTCGCGCGAGATCAGCTTGCGCAGCGCGCGGTGGCGGACGCCGTCCATCTCGAGGATGGAGCGGCGCTCCTCCTGCAGGTCCTCGTCCACCTCCTCGAGGTTGACGAAGTTGGTCGAGGTGAAGGTCTCCGGGTCCTTGTCGACGGCACAGATGTCGGCGTGGCGGGTCACGGCCCAGAAGCCGCTGCCACCGTCGGTCTCACGCTGGAAGTGGACCGGGGACTCCTTGCGAAGAGTGTCGAGCATGCCCCAGGCCTCGGGGCCCGTGAAGCGGTCGAGATCGACGAGGTCGACATCGGCCAATGGGACGTAGGGCGGCTTGTCCACGGCTGGTCTCCATCCGTTCGGTGCGTTGCGGGGCAGCGCTTCTCCATAGATCGTTTGGATCCGAACAATATCTCCGGACAAGTTTGCTGGCAAGGGTGGTCTTTCGGTCCGGCTGTGACTATCGTACGGATCCGAACGATCTTTCTTCTCGACCTGAATCTGAGGCCCGATGAACAACACGAAGGGGTTCTTCTACCCCCGCACCGCGACTGGTCAGTCGTCCGTGATCCCGTCGCCGCCGTGGTACTACTCCGGCGACCTCCTCACGGTCGAGTACCGCACCGATCCGGCTCGCGTCGCCGAGCTCCTGCCTGAGCCGCTCGAGCTCGCCCCGGAGGATCCGGGTGCGGTGGCGCTGATCTGGGCCGACTGGCAGTCCTGCTCCGGCAGCCGTGAGGAGCTGCTCGACCCGGTGCGCTCGCAGTACAAGGAGGCGTTCGTCGTCGTCCGCTGCTCTTTCGAGGGCGTCACCTACTCCCGCTGCGTCTACATCTGGGTCGACAAGGACTTCGCGATCGCCCGCGGCATGCACCAGGGCTATCCCAAGAAGCTCGGCTCGATGTGGCAGACCCGGCCGCACCCCTTCGCCCACGCCGCCCCGCAGGTCGCCGCGGGCGGTGTCTTCGGCGCCACCCTCGCCGCCGGCGACCGCCGCTTGGCACAGGCCGTGCTCACGCTGCGCGAGGAGTCGCCCACCAACGGCTTCGTCAACGGCCACCCGATGGCCCACCACCGCGTCTACCCGGGCATCGCGAAGGACAGCCCGGATGCGTACGTCGAGCTGATCGCCTCCGGCGCGAGCTCCTTCGAGGCCGGGCCGGCCTGGACCGGCGACGTCGAGCTCGAGCTCTTCGAGTCCCCGACCGAGGAGCTCCACCGCCTCCCGGTCCAGGAGATCATCGGCGGCTACTACCGCCAGGTCGGCGTGGTCTGGGACGGCGGCAGCTCGCTCGCCGACCTCACCCCCGCGAAGGAGGCGGTCCGATGAGTTCAGACATCGCCGTGGTCGAGGGTGTCGAGGTCGACACCCGCCACTGGATCGGTGGCCGGCGGGTCGCCTCCGCCGCCACGTTCACCGACGTCTCGCCGATCGACGAGACCCCGCTCGCCGAGGTCCACGCCGGCACGGCGGCCGAGGTCGACGCCGCGGTCGCCGCGGCGCGGGCGGCCTTCCCCGCGTGGGCGGCCCTGTCGGTCAAGGAGCGCAGCGACATCCTGCGGGCCGTCGCCGACGGCATCGAGGCACGGATCGAGGACCTCTCCGTCGTCGAGACCCGCGACAACGGCTCGTTGCTGCGCTCGCACCGCCGCGGCGTCATGCCGCGCGTCGCGATGAACTTCCGCTCCTTCGCCGACTTCGCCGAGCACCAGCTCGGCCACCCCGACATGGAGGTGCCGGGCCGCGGCCACCGCGAGCGGATCACGTACGACCCGGCCGGCGTGGTCGCGATCATCACGCCCTGGAACGCGCCGCTCATGCTCGCCAGCTGGCGGATCGGTCCCGCGCTCGCCGCCGGCAACACCGTCGTCGTCAAGCCGCCGGAGTGGGCGCCGCTGACCGCGAGCCTGCTGGCCGACATCATGGCCGAGGCCGGCGTACCCGCCGGTGTGTTCAACGTCGTGCAGGGCACCGGCGTCGACGCAGGTGCACCGCTCACCGCGCACCCGGACATCAACCGGCTCGCCTTCACCGGGTCCGTCCCGACCGCCGGGGTCATCTCGAAGTCCACGGCGGCCAACATCGTGCCGTTGTCCTACGAGCTCGGGGGCAAGTCGCCGCTGATCGTCTTCGAGGACGCCGACCTCGACCTCGCGGTCGAGCTGGCGGTCGAGCAGTTCGACAACGCCGGCCAGGTCTGCCTCAAGGCGGCCCGGATGATCGTGCACTCCTCACTGGTCGAGGAGTTCACCGAGCGGGTCGTCGCGGGCGCCGCGCAGCTGGTCCAGGGCGACCCGCGCGAGGAGTCCACCGACGTCTCCGCCCTGGTCTCCCGGCGCCACTTCGAGCAGATCTCCGGGTTCGTCGAACGTGCCGTCGCCGACGGTGCCCGCCCCCTGCTCGGCGGCGGTCCCAACCGCGAGCTCGGCGGGCTCTACTTCCGGCCGACGATCCTCGTCGGCGCCGCCCCCGACGCGGAGATCATGACCGAGGAGGTCTTCGGTCCGGTCGTCACCATCGAGCCCTTCGACACCGAGGCGGAGGCGGTCGCCAAGGCCAACGACACCCGGTTCGGACTCGCCGCGACACTGGCCACCGGTGACCCGGAGCGTGCCGAGCGGGTCTCGAAGCAGCTGCGCGCCGGCACGGTCTGGGTCAACTGCTTCTTCGTCCGCGACCTCAACGCGCCGTTCGGCGGCAGCGGCCGCTCCGGGATCGGCCGCGAGGGCGGCATCTGGTCCTTCGACTTCTACACCGACATCAAGAACAGCGTCTTCTCGCCCACCGGCTGGGCGGGGCAGGGAGGTGGATCCGATGGGTGAGGTCGTCGGCGCGGGACTGATCGCGCACGTCCCCACGATCGTGCTGCCGGAGGAGGTCCGGCGAGAGCTCAACAACGGCGAGGACTCGACCCTGGTCTCGGGGCTGCAGCAGCTGCGGCGCGAGGTCTTCGACGTCGTCGACTACGACACGGTCGTCGTCCTCGACTCGCACTGGGCCACGACCGTCGAGTGGGTCGTGACGGCGCAGGACCGCCGCAGCGGGCTGTTCACCTCCGAGGAGCTGCCCCGCGGGATGTCCCGCCGGCACTACGACTTCCCCGGAGACCCCGAGCTGGCCCACCTGATCGCGAGCAGGGCTCCCGAGCACAGCACCTGGATCACCGCGATCGACGACCACTCGCTGCCGATCTTCTACGCGACCACCAACGTGTGGGAGTTCCTCGGCCAGGGCCTGCCCGACAAGAAGTGGATCTCGATCGGCGTCTGCCAGACCGCCGACGGGGAGGACGCCCTACGCCTGGGCCGGGCCCTCGGCGCGGCGATCGCCGAGTCGGACCGCAAGGTCCTCCTCATCGCGAGCGGCGCCATGTCGCACACGTTCTGGCCGCTGCGGAAGCTGCGCGACCACGAGGCGGCCGGCGTCGAGCACATCTTCACCCCCGAGGCCGCCGCGGCCGATGCCGAGCGCATCGACTGGTTCAAGCAGGGCGACCACGCCCAGGTGCTCGACACGATGGACGAGTTCTACCGGTTCAGGCCGGAGGCACGGTTCCAGCACTACCTGATGATGATCGGAGCCCTCGGCGAGGTCGACTGCACCGCACCGGGCCGCCAGTACGGCGAGTACGAGAACTCCGTGGGCACCGGCCAGGTGCACCTGTGGTTCGACCGACCCGAGGGTGGCTTCCCGGCCGCCCGCCCGACCCCGACCGACCCCGACTTCGTACGCCAGACCACTGCCCCGGGATCCGACATCCCGGCCGCCGGCTGAGCCCCGAGAGGAACCACCGAGATGACCACCGAACACCGCCGGATCCTCCTCGACGGCAACGCGGTCGACGTACGCCGTGAGGGTGAGAGCCTCGTCGCCGGCGACGGCCGCAGCGTCGCGATCGCAGACGCCACCCACCTGCCACCGGTCACGCCGAGCAAGATCGTCTGCGTCCACCTGAACTACTCCTCGCGGGTCGAGGAGATGCTGACGACGCTGCCGCCGGCACCGACGTACTTCCACAAGCCGGTCTCCGCGCTCAACGCCCACGACTCCGCCGTGGTCCGGCCGCAGGGCTGCAAGTGGCTCAACTACGAGGGCGAGATCGCGATCGTCATCGGGAGGACCGCGCGCAACATCTCGCCGGAGGAGGCGGGGGACTACATCCGCGGCTACTCCGTCGGCAACGATTACGGCCTGCACGACTTCCGTGACACCGACTCCGGCTCGATGCTGCGGGTCAAGGGCGCCGACACGCTGTGCCCGATCGGCCCCGGCATCGTCGAGGGCTGGGACTTCCACGACAAGCGGATCCGCACGATCGTCAACGGTGAGGTGCGCCAGGACGGCAACACCGACGAGATGAAGTGGGACATGCACTACCTCGTCGCCGACATCGCGCGCACGATCACCCTGCAGCCCGGCGACATCCTGATGTCCGGCACCCCGGCGATCTCGCGCACGGTCTACCCCGGCGACGTCGTCGAGGTCGAGGTCGAGGGGCTCGGCACCCTGCGCAACCACATCGTCGAGGGTCCCACCCCGATCCGCAGCGACGTCGGCGCCCAGCCGACCGAGAGCGAGGAGGTGCTCTCGACCGCCCAGGGTGGCGACTGGGAGTTCCGCGGCATCCGCAAGCCCGACCTGTCGAACACCCACTGAGGCGTCCTCCTGATGCCTGCTCCCCGGATGCTGATGATCCTCAGCGAGAACTGGACGATCACCGACGGCCGCAACCTGAACGACCTGGTCACCTGGTCCCGGATCGCCGAGGACACCGGCTTCGACTCGGTGATGATCTCCGAGCACGTCGTCCTCGGCCCCGACGCCAGCGACCTGGGCGTGATGGGCAACCCCCGTGACTACGCCATGCCCGGCAACCAGGACCCGCTGATGCCGTGGCCGAGCTCGCTGATGGTGTTCTCCGCGATCGCGAGCGTCACCGAGCGGATCCGGCTCGTCGGCGCCGCGGTGCTGGCCCCGCTGCGCCATCCGCTGATGCTGGCCCGCGAGCTGGGCACCCTCGACCTGATCTCGCGGGGCCGCCTGGTCGTCCAGCCCAGCGTGAGCTGGAGCAAGGACGAGTACGCCGCGCTCGACGTGCCGTTCCGCGAGCGCGGCAGGATCCTCGACGAGCAGCTCGAGGTGATGGATCTGGTCTTCAGGCAGTCGCCGGCCACCCACCACGGCCGTTACTTCGACTTCGAGGACATCTACCTCGAGCCGAAGGCCTTCCGCCCGGACGGGCCGCGGATGTGGTTCGGTGGTCAGCGCGCCCACGGCGCGGTCGTCGAGCGGCTGGTGAGGTACGGCCACGGGTTCCACCCGCTCGGGCGACCGAGCGCCGCGGACCTGCGGGTGATCCGGGACGCCATGGCGGCGGCCGGCCGGGACATGGCCGAGCTCGAGATGGTGGGTGGGGTGCGCTACCGCTTCCCCGACGACCACTCCCTGGCGGACCTGGGGGAGTCGATGGACTCCATCCCGGAGCAGCTCGAGCAGGGGTTCACCACGATGTGCATCAAGCCGTCGATGTACATCGACGACAAGTCCCAGATGGAGGCGTTCTGCAAGGACGTCATGAAGCGTGCGGAGGCGATGGCCTGATGACGACGGACCTGATGACGACAGAGACGAAGCGGCTGCTGCTCCTCGGACACGACTACCTGGCGGCAGGAGGGATCGAGGCGCGGTTCGCCGAGCGTGGCTACCAGCTCGAGAGGGTCCAGGTGATCCCGCCCGACCGCTTCGAGGACCCGGGCGTGGACGTCGACTTCCCGGACCCGCGCGACTACGACGCGGTCCTCGTGCTCGGTGCCCGATGGAGCGTCTACAGCGACCAGGTCGCCTCCTGGGTGAAGCCCGAGCTCGAGCTGCTGGGTACGGCGGACGAGGCCGGCGTACCGGTCTTCGGGATCTGCTTCGGCGGCCAGATGCTGGCCCAGGCACACGGCGGGGAGGTCGTCGCGTCGCCGGCGCCGGAGATCGGTCCGCAGGTCGTGGCTGGGATCCCGGCTGTCGCCGGGATCTGGACGCAGTGGCACCACGACCGGTTCGTCCCGCCGCCCGACGCGACGGTCGTCGGTGCCAACGCCGCGGCCCCGCAGGCGTTCGTGCTCCGGCGCAACCTCGCCGTGCAGTTCCATCCCGAGGTGGACGCGGACAGCGTCCGCGGTTGGGTCGAGGACGGCGGCGCCGAAGACGCCAGGGGCCGCGGGCTCGACCCCGAGGTGCTCCTGGAGCACGTCGCGTCCCTCGACGCCGACGTACGGGTCCGGGCGGCCGCGCTCGTCGACTACTTCCTCGACCAGGTGGCATCGAGCCGATGAGCAGGGTCGTCCTCGTCACCGGCGGAGGCACGGGCATCGGCGCCGCGGTCGCCCGGCTGCTCGCCCGGGGTGGCGACCGGGTCGTGATCTGTGGTCGCCGGGAGGCGCCGCTGCGCGCGGTCGCCGAGGAGACCGGCGCCCAGGTGATCGTCGCGGACGTGAGCAAGCCCGAGGGCATCGCGCGGGTCGTCGACGGCACGATCGCGACGTACGGCCGGCTCGACGGCCTCGTCGTCAACCACGGGATCATCCACGTCGGCCGGGTCGACGAGGTCACCCCCGAGCAGTGGGACGAGACACTGCGGGTCAACCTCACCTCGCCGTTCCTGCTGGTCCGGGAGGCGCTCCCGCACCTGCTGGCCGCCCGCGGCGCGCTCGTCGCGGTGTCCTCGGTCGCGGCGCTGAGGGCCAGCGACGGGATGGCGGCCTACTCCGCCAGCAAGGCCGGGCTGCTGCTGCTCACCCAGTCGCTCGCCGTCGACCACGGCCGCGACGGCCTGCGTGCCAACGCCGTGTGCCCGGGCTGGACCGAGACCGAGATGGGTGACATGGAGATGGCCGAGCTCGGTGCCGCACGCGGCGTCAGCGCCGACGAGGCGTACCGGCTCGCCACCGCGATCGTCCCGCAGCGCCGGGCTGCCCATCCCGACGAGGTCGCCGCCACGGTCGGCTGGCTGCTCTCCGACGCGGCGTCGTACGTCAACGGCGTCGTCCTGCCCGTCGACGGCGGTTCCTCCGTCGTCGACCCCGGCACCATCGCCCTCGACCCACGCGTGTCGATCGACCTGAACCAGGAGCCCTGATGACCGAGTACGCCGTCCGCAACCCCGCCACCGGAGAGCTGGTCGAGACCTATCCGACCGCCACCGACGCCGACGTGGCCGCGGCGGTCGCCGCCGCGACCGCCGCCTACGACACCTGGGGTCGCACCTCCACCGTCGCCGACCGCGCCGCGCTGCTGGCCCGCGTCGCGGAGCTGCACCGCGAGCGCCGCGACGAGCTCGCCACGGCGATCCACGAGGAGATGGGCAAGCCGCTGGCGAGCGCGGCCGGTGAGGTCGTCTTCTCCGCGTCGATCTACGACTTCTACGCCGAGCGCGCCGAGCGGTTCCTGGCCGACGAGGCGATCGACCTGCTGGGTGGCGAGGGCACTGCGGTCGTCCGGCGCAGCTCGGTCGGCCCGCTGCTCGGGATCATGCCGTGGAACTACCCGGTCTACCAGGTCGCCCGCTTCGCCGGCCCGAACCTGGTCACCGGCAACACGATCGTGCTCAAGCACGCGCCGCAGTGCCCGCGCTCGGCCGCCCTGCAGGAGCAGATCTTCCGCGACGCGGGCTTCCCCGACGGCGCCTACGTCAACCTCTACGCCACCAACGAGCAGATCGCCGACGTGATCGCGGATCCGCGCATCCAGGGGGTCTCGCTGACCGGCTCCGAGCGTGCCGGCGCCGCGGTCGCCGAGATCGCCGGTCGTCACCTCAAGAAGTGCGTGCTCGAGCTCGGTGGCTCGGACCCGTTCGTGCTGCTCTCCGCCGACGACCTCGACGCCACCGTCGAAGCCGCCGCGAACGCCCGGCTCTCCAACGCCGGCCAGGCGTGCAACGCGGGCAAGCGGTTCGTGGTCGTCGACGAGCTCTACGACGCGTTCATCGAGCGGTTCACCGCGCGCATCCTGGAGTCCGGCGCCAGCCTGGCGCTGTCCTCGGTCGCGGCGGCCGACGGGCTGGCCGCGCAGGTCGATGCGGCGGTGGCGGCGGGCGCCACCCTGGCGACCGAAGGCGAGCGGTCGGGCGCCTTCTTCCCCGCGGGCGTGCTCACCGAGGTCACGACCGAGAACCCGGCCTACCATCAGGAGCTCTTCGGCCCGGTCGCGATGGTCTTCCGGGCCGCCGACGAGGCGGACGCGGTCCGGATCGCCAACGACACCCCCTACGGCCTGGGCTCCTACGTCTACACGACCGACCCCGAGCAGGCCGCCCGCGTCGCGGACGCGCTCGACACCGGCATGGTCTTCGTCAACGCGGTCGGTGCCGAGGCGGCCGAGCTCCCGTTCGGCGGCGTCAAGCGGTCGGGGTTCGGCCGCGAGCTCGGTCGCTACGGCATCGAGGAGTTCGTCAACAAGAAGATGATCAGAACGGTCCGCTGACCGTCACGGCGCGCAGTCCGCTCCACAGACCGGCTCGCTCGTGCCTCGGCGCGGGGGAGCCGGTCTTCTGCATCTGAGGCGACCAGCCGTTCGGGACGTACAGACCCTTGACGGCGCTCTGAGAGCCGTTCTACGATCATTCTGATATATGAGTTGTGTATCATTACCGGCAATCAGGAGCCCAGCATGACCATCAGTCCGCCAAGCTCGACCGCTGTTGCGTCCGTGGCGACCGTCCCGACGGCGACGACCAACGTCCTCACGCTCTCCTGCCAGGAGCGCCCGGGGATCATGCAGGCGGTCACGAGCTTCCTGTACGACCGCGGCTTCGACATCCTCGAGCACCAGCAGCACGACGACCGGATGGGAGAGCTGTTCTTCCTCCGGACCGAGTTCGCCGCTGCCGACGGCGCCGACGTCGATGAGCTCACCGCCGCGTTCGGGCCGATCGCGGACCGGTTCGGGATGTCGTTCACGTTCCACGACGAGCGCAAGCCGCGGCTGCTGGTGATGGTCTCCAAGTTCGGGCACTGCCTCAACGACCTCATCTTCCGGTGGCGCGGGGGGACCCTGGACGCCGAGATCGCGGTCGTCGCCTCCAACCACGAGGACCTCCGCCCGATGGCGGAGGCGGCGGGCCTGGAGTTCATCCACATTCCGATCACGCCGGAGACCAAGCCGCAGGCCGAGCAGCGCATGCTCGACCTGGTCGATGAGTACGACATCGACCTGGTCGTCCTCGCCCGCTACATGCAGATCCTGTCCGACGGCCTCTGCCGCCAGCTCGAGGGACGCGCGATCAACATCCACCACTCGTTCCTGCCCGGCTTCAAGGGCGCCAAGCCCTACCACCAGGCGCACGCGCGGGGCGTGAAGCTCGTCGGCGCCACCGCCCACTACGTCACCGCCGACCTCGATGAGGGCCCGATCATCGAGCAGGAGGTCAACCGGGTCGACCACACCTACACCCCGCAGGCCCTGGCTCACGTCGGCCAGGACGCCGAGTGCCTCGCGCTCTCGCGCGCCGTCCGCTGGCACTGCGAGCACCGCGTCCTCATGCACGGCTCCAGCACCGTCGTCTTCCGCTGACCACCAACCCGAACCTCAGGAGTTGCTCATGCCATCCTCCCGCAGCACCGTTTCGCCCCGCACAGTCATCATCGGCGCCGGCATCGTCGGCACGAACCTCGCGGACGAACTCGTGTCCCGCGGGTGGTCCGACATCACGGTCGTCGAGCAGGGCCCGCTCAACCTGCCCGGCGGCTCGACCTCGCACGCTCCCGGTCTCGTCTTCCAGATCAACCCCTCCAAGACGATGACCCTGTTCGCCAAGTACACCGTCGAGAAGTTCATGGGCCTGGAGAAGGACGGCTTGAGCTGCTTCAACCAGGTCGGTGGTCTCGAGGTCGCGACCACCGAGGCCCGCGTCGCCGAGCTCTACCGCAAGCTCGGCTACGCGAAGTCCTGGGGGATCGACGCCCGGGTCGTCGGTCCCGCCGAGTGCAAGGACCTCTACCCGCACATCGACGAGTCGCAGGTCCTCGCGGGCCTGCACATCCCCACCGACGGCTTGGCCCGAGCGGCCCGTGCCGTCGACCTGCTCATCGAGCGTACGCGGGCGGCCGGCGTCACCTACCTCGAGCACACCACGGTCACCGGTGTCCTCCAGGAGGGCGGCCACGTCACCGGCGTGGAGACCACCGCGGGAGTCGTCGAGGCCGACATCGTCGTCTCCTGCGCCGGGTTCTGGGGCGTCGAGGTGGGGAAGCTGGCAGGCACCGACGTGCCGCTCCTCCCGCTGGCCCACCAGTTCATCAAGACCACGCCCGTCCCGGTCCTCGCCGGCAAGCACGAGCAGCCCGACGGGGCGACCCTGCCGATCCTGCGCCACCAGGACCAGGACCTCTACTTCCGCGAGTGGGGCGAGGGCTACGGGATCGGCTCCTACGCCCACAAGCCGATGCCGTACGTCGCCTCCGACCTCGGCCCGACCCCGGAGCACGTCGACCACGACAACATGCCATCGCGCCTCGACTTCACGCCGGAGGACTTCGAGGGCCCCTGGGACGAGTGCCGCAAGCTGCTCCCGTGCCTGCAGGAGGCGGAGATCGCGGAGTCGTCGTTCAACGGCATCTTCTCGTTCACGCCCGACGGCGGGTCGCTCGTCGGTGAGTCCCGCGACGTCGACGGCTTCTGGGTCGCCGAGGCGGTGTGGGTCACCCACTCCGCCGGCGTCGCCCGCGCGGTGGCCGAGGTGCTGACCACCGGACGCTCCGAGTACGACCTCGCCGACTGCGAGCTCAACCGCTTCGAGGAGACGCAGCTGGCCCCGGCGTACGTCAGCGAGACCTCGCAGCAGAACTTCGTCGAGATCTACGACATCCTGCACCCGCTGCAGCCCAAGGAGTCGCCGCGCGACATCCGGGTCAGCCCGTTCCACGCCCGCCAGGTCGAGCTCGGCGCCTTCTTCCTCGAGGCCGGGACCTGGGAGCGCCCGCACTGGTACGAGGCCAACGCGGCCCTGCTGGACCAGCTGCCCGAGGAGTGGAAGTCGCCGACGCGCGATGACTGGTCGGCCCGCTACCACTCGCCGATCGCGGCCGTCGAGGCGTGGAAGACCCGCACCGCCGTCGCCATGTACGACATGACTCCGCTGCGCCGCCTCGAGGTCTCCGGCCCCGGTGCCGAGACGCTGCTGCAGCGGCTCACCACCGGCGACGTGGCCAAGAAGCCCGGCGCGGTGACGTACACCCTGTTCCTCGACGAGGAGGGCGGGATCAAGAGCGACATCACCGTCGCCCGGCTCGAGGACGAGCTCTACCAGGTCGGTGCCAACGGCACGGTCGACCTGGCGTACCTGCGCCGGGAGGCCCGCAAGCTGCGCGCCGAGGACCCGTCGCTGGCCGCCCACGTCCGCGACACCACCGGCGGCACCTGCTGCATCGGCCTGTGGGGGCCGCTGGCCAGGGACCTGATCGCGAAGGTCAGCACCGACGACTTCACCAACGACGGGCTCAAGTACTTCCGCGGCAAGCGGGCCACGATCGGTGGGATCCCGGTCACGGCCCTGCGGCTGTCCTACGTCGGCGAGCTCGGCTGGGAGATCTACGCCTCCGCCGAGAACGGCCAGAAGCTGTGGGACGTCCTGTGGAACGCCGGCCAGGAGCACGGCGTCGTCGCCGCCGGCCGGGCCGCGTTCGGCGCGCTCCGGCTGGAGAAGGGCTACCGGTCCTGGGGCGCCGACATGACCACCGAGCACGACCCGTACGAGGCCGGTGTCGGGTTCGCGGTGAAGTCCGCCAAGGAGGATTTCGTGGGCAAGGCGGCGCTCGAGGGCCGCTCGGTGGAGACCTCGGCCCGCCGCCTGCGCTGCCTCACCATCGACGACGGCAAGTCCATGGTGCTCGGCAAGGAGCCCGTGCTGTCGGGCGAGACCGCGGTCGGCTACGTCACCAGCGCGGCGTACGGGTTCACGATCGGCAAGCCGATCGCCTACGCCTACCTGCCGGCGGAGATCGGTGAGGGCGACCAGGTCGAGATCGAGTACTTCGGTCAGCGGATCGCGGCCACGGTCACTCCGGAGCCGCTCTTCGACCCGACCATGAGCCGTCTGCGCGGCTGAGACCTCGGGTGTGGATCGGGCGCCGGCCGGGTGGGCCGGCGCCCGATCGCATATTTCGAACGACGCGGTCAGAGGACGCGGCGGACCTCGGTGGCGAAGCTGTCGATGTGCTCGCGGGTCAGCCGCTCGGCGCGCTCGGCGTCGCCGTCGGCGATCGCGTCCAGGAGCTGGGCGTGCTCACAGATGTGGGAGGCCAGGTCGGGGAGCTTGTCGACGACCAGGCACCAGATCCGCGTCGCCAGGTTGTCGTACCTGATCAGTACGTCCTCGAGGTGCTTGTTGCCGGTCGCTTGGTAGATCATCCGATGCACCGACATGTCGAGGCGCATCAGCGTGGACCGGTCCTCGCCGGTCGCGTCGAGCCGGCGCACCCGCTCGGCCATGGCCCGCAGCTCGGCCCGCATCGGCTCGGTGGCGGCGCTCGCCGCCCGGTTCGCGGCGAACGGCTCGAGCTGCTGGCGCAGGTCGGAGATCGCGCCCAGCTCGGTCACGTCGACGGCCGTCGCGAACGTGCCCCGGCGCGGGTAGGAGACGACCAGATGATCGGTCTCCAGGCGCTTGAGGGCCTCGCGCACCGGGGTGCGACCGAACCCGAGGGACTCCGCGAGCCTGCCGTCGTTGATCGGCTCGCCCGGCCTGATGTCGAGCATGATCAGCCGGTCCCGGATGCGCTCATAGGCCGCGTACGCCAGCGAGGTCACGGGGTTGATCGCTGGGCTGATTCCTGGGCCGCTCGCCGTCCGGACGGGTGTCTGAACGTCGGTCATTCGATGTCACCGCTTTCTGATCTGGACCGTTGACAGCGGTCTTCGCTACCAAGCATACTGGTCATCCAGAACTGATATATCAATCGTACTTCAAGAGTTTGGGAGTTCATCGTGGTTGACGTCCTGACCGCCTCGCTCGCGGACCTCGATCCCGAGGTCCGCGAGCAGATCGATGCCGAGCTGAGCCGCCAGCAGACGACGCTGGAGATGATCGCCTCGGAGAACTTCGCTCCCGCCGCCGTCATGGAGGCTCAGGGATCGGTTCTCACCAACAAGTACGCCGAGGGCTACCCCGGCCGCCGCTACTACGGCGGCTGCGAGCACGTCGACGTCATCGAGCAGCTCGCGATCGACCGCCTCAAGGCGCTCTTCTCCGCGGAGTACGCCAACGTGCAGCCGCACTCGGGCGCCCAGGCCAACGCCGCCGCGATGTTCGCCCTCCTCGAGCCCGGCGACACCATCCTCGGCCTCTCGCTGGCCCACGGCGGCCACCTGACCCACGGGATGAAGATCAACTTCTCCGGCCGCCTCTACCAGGTCGTTCCCTACGAGGTGAGCCGCGAGGACTTCCTGATCGACATGGCCGAGGTCGAGCGTCTCGCCCTCGAGCACCGGCCCAAGCTGATCGTCGCCGGCTGGTCCGCCTACCCCCGCCAGCTCGACTTCGCGGAGTTCCGCCGGATCGCCGACCTGGTCGGCGCGCGCCTCATGGTCGACATGGCCCACTTCGCCGGCCTGGTCGCGACCGGCCTGCACCCGAACCCGGTGCCCTTCGCCGACGTCGTCACCTCGACCACGCACAAGACCCTCGGCGGCCCGCGCGGCGGCGTCATCCTCAGCAACGACCCCGCCATCGCCAAGAAGATCAACTCCTCGGTCTTCCCGGGCCAGCAGGGTGGGCCGCTCGAGCACGTCATCGCCGGCAAGGCGGTCGCTTTCAAGGTCGCCGCGGAGCCCGAGTTCCGCGAGCGCCAGGAGCGTACGCTGCGGGGTGCCCGCATCATCGCCGAGCGGCTGCTCGCCGACGACGTCGCGGCCGCGGGGGTCACGGTGGTCAGCGGCGGCACGGACGTCCACCTCGTGCTGGTCGACCTGCGCGACTCCGAGCTCAACGGTCAGGACGGCGAGGACCGCCTCCACCGCATCGGCATCACCGTGAACCGCAACGCGGTCCCGTTCGACCCGCGCCCGCCGATGGTCTCCTCCGGCCTGCGGATCGGCACGCCCGCGCTCGCCACGCGCGGGTTCGGCGACACCGACTTCAGCGAGGTGGCCGACATCATCGCGGCCGCGCTGAAGGACGACTTCACCGAGGAGACGGCCGACGCACTGCGCGCCCGGGTCACGAACCTCGCCGAGAAGCACCCGCTCTACCCCCACCTCCTCGAGTCGAACGGAGCCGAGTGATGGCAGACCTGCTCCCCGAGCACCCCGACTTCCTCTGGCGCAACCCGGAGCCCAAGTCGTCCTACGACGTCGTCATCATCGGCGGCGGCGGGCACGGCCTGGCGACGGCCTACTACCTGGCCAAGAACCACGGCATCACCAACGTCGCCGTCCTCGAGCGCGGCTGGCTCGCGGGCGGCAACATGGCGCGGAACACGACGATCATCCGGTCCAACTACCTGTGGGACGAGTCGGCGGCGATCTACGAGCACTCCCTCAAGCAGTGGGAGGTGCTCCCCGACGAGCTCGACTACGACTTCCTCTTCAGCCAGCGCGGCGTGCTCAACCTGGCTCACACGCTGCAGGACGTACGCGACTCGGTGCGGCGCTGCGAGGCCAACCGCCTCAACGGGGTCGACGCGGAGTGGCTCGACGCCGACCAGGTGAAGGAGGTCTGCCCGATCATCAACACCAGCGACGACATCCGCTACCCGGTCCTCGGCGCGACCTACCAGCCGCGCGCGGGCATCGCCAAGCACGACCACGTCGCCTGGGCGTTCGCCCGCAAGGCCGACGAGCTCGGTGTCGACCTGATCCAGGACTGCGAGGTGACCGGGATCGTCAAGGACGGCAACCGGGTGGTCGGCGTGCAGACGAGCCGCGGCACGATCTCGGCCGGCAAGGTCGCACTGTGCGCGGCGGGTCACTCCAGCGTCCTCGCCGAGATGGCCGGTTTCGACCTGCCGATCCAGTCGCACCCGCTCCAGGCGCTCGTCTCCGAGCTCCACCAGCCCGTCCACCCGACCGTGGTGATGTCGAACCACGTCCACGTCTACGTCTCCCAGGCCCACAAGGGCGAGCTGGTCATGGGCGCGGGTGTCGACGCCTACAACGGCTACGGCCAGCGCGGCGGGTTCCACGTGATCGAGGAGCAGATGGCCGCGGCCGTCGAGCTCTTCCCGATCTTCGCCCGTGCGCACCTGCTGCGGACCTGGGGCGGCATCGTCGACGTCACGCCGGACGCCTCCCCGGTGGTGAGCAAGACACCGATCGACCAGCTCTACGTGAACTGCGGCTGGGGCACCGGCGGCTTCAAGGGAACTCCCGGGGCCGGCTGGACGATGGCGCACACGATCGCCCACGACGAGCCCCACGAGTACAACGCACCGTTCGCTCTCGAGCGATTCAGCACCGGTGCCCTCATCGATGAGCACGGCGCCGCCGCCGTGGCCCACTGAAAGGAGCCGACGATGATCCTCATCAGCTGCCCCGACTGCGGCGCCCGCGACGAGACCGAGTTCCACTACGGCGGTCAGGCCCACGTCCCCTACCCGGAGGACCCGAGCACCCTCAGCGACGAGGAGTGGGGTCGCTACCTCTTCTACCGCGAGAACACCAAGGGCATCTTCGCCGAGCGCTGGGTCCACAGCTCCGGCTGCCGCAAGTGGTTCAACGTCCTTCGCGACACCGTCACCTACCGCATCGCCGCCGTCTACCGGAACGGCGAGCCACGCCCCACCCTGGATGGAGACTCGCAGTGAACACGACGTCCCACCGCCTCACGGACGGCGGCCGCATCGACCGATCGACCCGTCTCGCCTTCAGCGTCGACGGCCAGGAGTACGCCGGCCACGCCGGTGACACCCTCGCCTCGGCACTGATCGCCAACGGCGTGCTCGAGTGCGGTCCCTCGCTCTACCGGCAGCGCCCCCGTGGCGTACTCGCCGCCGGGCTCGAGGAGTCCAACGCGCTGGTCAAGGTCCGGCGTCCCGGCGACTCGGTCGACGAGTCGATGCTCCCGGCCACGACCGTCGAGCTCGTCGACGGGCTCCGGGCCGACTACCTCAGCGGCCTCGGCGATCTCGACCCCGGCAACGACACCGCGGTCTACGACAAGAAGTACGTCCACACCGACGTCCTCGTCATCGGCGCCGGCCCCGCCGGGCTCGCCGCGGCGCGCACCGCCGCCGCCACCGGCGCCCGGGTGATCATCGTCGACGACCAGCCCGAGCTCGGCGGGTCCCTCCTCTCCACCCGAGCCCTCACGATCGACGGCGTCGACAGCGACACCTGGCTGCGCGATGTCACCGAGGAGCTCGCGGCAGCCGCCGAGGTCACGGTCCTTACCCGGACCAACGCCTTCGGCAGCTACGACGCCAACTACGTGATCGCCCTCGAGAGCCGGCTGGACCACCTCGACGCGTCCGCCAAGGAGGCCCTCGCCGGTCTGTCGCGACAGCGGCTGTGGCACATCCGGGCCCAGCAGGTCGTCGTCGCCACCGGTGCGCACGAGCGCCCGCTCGTGTTCGGCAACAACGACCGCCCCGGCGTCATGCTCGCCTCCGCGGTCCGCACCTACCTGAACCGCTACGGCGTGGCCGCGGGCTCCGACGTCCTGCTCGCCACCACGAACGACAGCGCCTACGAGGTCGCCGCCGACCTGTCCGCCGCCGGAGTCCGGGTGGCGGCCGTCGTCGACGCCCGCGGCGAGCGGTCCGAGGCCGCCCGTCGTGCCGAGGAGGCCGGCATCGAGGTCGTCCTCGGCTCCGCCGTCCTCGACACCGCCGGGGACCCGCGGGTCACCTCCGCGACGGTGTCTGCGATCGACGCCGGTGGCGCCGCGGTCGGCGAGCGGCGACAGATCGCCTGCGACGTCGTCGCCGTCGCCGGCGGCTGGAGCCCCGTGGTCCACCTGCACAGCCAGCGGCAGGGCAAGGTCCGCTGGGACGAGGACCTGGCCGGGTTCGTCCCGGCCGGCGATGTCGCCGGCCAGCAGGTCGTGGGGTCCGCCCGCGGCAGCTACACCCTCGACGCGTGCCTCGCCGAAGGACGGCATGCAGCGGCGACGGCGCTGCTCGCCACGGGCTTCGCCGGCGAGGCCCCGGCCGGGCCGCTCCCGGCAGCGACGGGTGACGGCACGACCCGCGCTCTGTGGCTCGCCGCCGAGGAGGGCGTACCGCTGGACGACCTGGTCGACCACTTCGTCGACTTCCAGCGCGACCAGACCGTGCACGACGTGCTCCGGGCGACCGGCGCCGGCATGCGCAGCGTCGAGCACATCAAGCGCTACACCTCGATCAGCACCGCCAACGACCAGGGCAAGACCTCAGGGGTCAACGCCATCGGGGTCATCGCGGCCGCCCTCAACGACGGGCGCAGCCCCGGTGAGATCGGCACGACGACGTACCGGGCGCCGTACGCTCCGATCCCGTTCGTCGCGCTCGCCGGTCGCGAGCGGGGCGACCTCTTCGACCCCGCCCGGCTGACCTCGATCCACCCCTGGCACGTCGCGCAGGGTGCCGAGATGGAGATCGTCGGCCAGTGGCTGCGGCCGTGGTACTACCCGCAGGCCGGCGAGTCGCTCGACGAGGCCGTGCTCCGCGAGTGCGCCGCGGTCCGCGAGTCCGTCGGCATGATGGACGCGACCACCCTGGGCAAGATCGAGGTGTGGGGGAGCGAGGCCGGTGAGTTCCTCAACCGGATCTACACCAACGCCTTCAAGAAGCTCGCCCCCGGATCCGCCCGCTACGGCGTCATGTGCACGCCCGACGGGATGATGTTCGACGACGGCGTCACGCTCCGCATCGACGAGGGCCGCTACTTCATGACGACGACCACCGGCGGGGCCGCCAAGGTCCTCGACTGGCTCGAGGAGTGGCACCAGACCGAGTGGCCGACCATGGACGTCAGCTTCACCTCGGTCACCGAGCAGTGGGCCACCGTCGCCGTCGTCGGCCCGAAGTCACGTGAGGTGATCGCCCGGATCGCCCCGGACCTCGACGTCAGCAACGACGCGTTCGGTTTCATGACGTTCCGGGAGACGACGCTCGCCTCGGGCATCCCGGCGCGGGTGTGCCGGATCTCCTTCTCCGGCGAGCTCGCCTTCGAGGTCAACGTCGAGACCTGGTTCGGTCAGCAGGTGTGGGAGGAGATCCACGCCGCCGGCCAGGACTGGGACATCACCCCGTACGGCACCGAGACCATGCACGTCCTCCGCGCGGAGAAGGGCTACCCGATCGTCGGTCAGGACACCGACGGGACGGTCACGCCCCAGGACGCGGGCATGGAGTGGATCGTCTCCAAGGCGAAGGACTTCGTCGGCAAGCGGTCCTACCAGCGGGCCGACACCTCCCGCACCGACCGCAAGCACCTCGTCTCGGTGCTGCCCGTCGACAAGTCCTTCAGGTTGCCCGAGGGCACCCAGCTGGTCGAGGCCGGTACGCCGATCACCCCTGCCGAGGGACCGGTCCCGATGCTCGGGCACGTGACCTCGAGCTACCACAGCGCCGCGCTAGGACGCTCGTTCGCGCTGGCACTCATCAAGGATGGCCGCAACCGCATCGGCCAGACCCTCGTCGCGCCGGTCGGGGACCGACTGGTCGACGTCGTCGTCGCTGAAACCGTCCTCTACGACCCGGAAGGAACCCGTCGCGATGGTTGAGACCATGATCGAACCGATCGACAAGAAGACCTCGGATCTGCGCGTCAGCCCAGCCCAGCACCTGCACGGCGACTTCCTCGTCGCCGGTGTCACGGGAGCCTTCGGGGTGCGGGTGCGCGAGGAGCAGTTCCTCACCATGGTGAGCCTGCGGGTGCCGGTCGGCTCGGCCGACAGGGACCGCCTGGCCCAGATCCTCGGCGCCGAGCTCCCCGCCCGCTGCGGTGAGGTCGCCACCGGCCACGACGTGGTCGTGATGTGGCTCTCGCCCGACGAGTACCTGGTCATCTCGCAGAGCGTGGCCGGCTCGACCTTGGCCTCCTACCTGCGCGCGGGCGTGTCCGAGGGTGCTGCCGCGGTCGTCGACCTCTCGGCCAACCGCACCACCCTCCGGCTCGAGGGCCCCTCGGCGCAGGCGGTCCTGGAGAAGGGCTGCCCGCTCGACCTGCACCCGAGGACCTTCGCCACCGGCACGGCGTTCGCCACCAACATCGGTCGTGTCCCGGTGCTGCTGTGGAAGGTCGACACCGACTCCTACCGGATCCTGCCGCGGGCGTCGTACGCTGACTACCTGGGCCGCTGGCTGATCGACGCCATGGCCGAGTTCAAGGTGCTGGGATCCGGCTGATGGCTCTGAGCGTGTTCGACATGTTCTCCGTCGGCATCGGGCCGTCGTCCTCCCATACGGTCGGCCCGATGCGAGCGGCGGTGCAGTTCACCGACGCACTCAAGGCTGGTTCGAGGCTCGACGCCGTCGCCCGGGTCCAGGTGGAGCTGTTCGGCTCCCTCGGTGCCACCGGCCACGGGCACGGCTCCGACAAGGCGGTCATCCTCGGTCTCGAGGGCAACCGGCCCGAGACCGTCGACACGGACAACGCCGACGCCCGGGTGGCCGAGGTCCGTGCCTCCCGGCGGCTGCGGCTCGCCGGCGCCCGAGACATCGAGCTCGACGCCGACGACGTCGTCATGCACCGCACCCGCACCCTCCCCGCCCACCCGAACGGCATGGTCTTCCGGGCCTTCGGTGCCACGGGGGAGGTGCTCCAGGAGAGCACCTACTACTCGGTCGGCGGCGGCTTCGTCGTGGACGAGGACGCAGCCGGCGCCGACCGGATCGTCGAGGACGCGACCCCGATCCCGTACCCGTTCACCACCGGCGCGGAGCTGCTCGCGGTCTGCGCCGAGTCGGGCAAGCGGATCAGCGACGTCATGATGGCCAACGAGCTGGCGTGGCGTACGGAGGACGAGGTGCGCCACGAGCTGCTGCACATCTGGTCGGTCATGCAGGAGTGCGTGCACAACGGGTGCACCCGCGTCGAACCCACGCTCCCCGGCGGACTGAAGGTCCCTCGTCGAGCCCCCGGCCTGTACGCCCATCTGCACGCCTCCACGGACGAGACCGACCCGCTCCGGGCGATGGACTGGGTCAACCTCTTCGCGCTGGCCGTCAACGAGGAGAACGCCTCGGGTGGCCGGATCGTGACCGCTCCGACCAACGGCGCCGCGGGCATCGTCCCGGCCGTGCTCCACTACTACGAGAAGTTCGTGCCCAGCGCCGACGAGGACGGGATCGTGAGGTTCCTGCTCGCCGCCGCGGCGATCGGGATCCTGTTCAAGATCAACGCGTCGATCTCCGGAGCCGAGGTCGGCTGCCAGGGCGAGGTCGGCTCGGCCTGCGCGATGGCAGCCGGCGCCCTGTGCGAGGTGCTCGGTGGCACCCCGGAGCAGGTCGAGAACGCGGCCGAGATCGGGATCGAGCACAACCTCGGGCTCACCTGCGACCCCGTCGGCGGGCTGGTGCAGATCCCCTGCATCGAGCGCAACGCCATCGCCAGCAACAAGGCCATCAATGCCGCCCGCATCGCCGCCCGCGGCGACGGCAGCCACCGGGTCTCCCTCGACGCCGCGATCAAGACCATGCGCGAGACCGGGGCCGACATGAAGATCAAGTACAAGGAGACCTCCCGCGGAGGCCTCGCCGTCAACGTCATCGAATGCTGACGGTCCCGCGAGAAGGAGAAGTGGATGACCACCACCGCAGCAAGGATCGACGGCAAGCGCGTCGCCGCTGATCTGAAGGCCGGGCTCGCCGTGCGGGTGAAGGCACTGCACGAGGCCGGGATCGACCCCGGTCTCGGCACCATCCTCGTCGGCGCCGACCCCGGCTCCCACTCCTACGTCGCGGGCAAGCACCGCGACTGTGCGGAGGTCGGCATCGCCTCGATCCGGATCGAGCTCCCCGCCAGTGCCTCGCAGGCCGAGATCGAGGCCGCGGTGCGGCAGCTCAACGACGACCCGGCCTGCACCGGCTTCATCGTCCAGCTGCCGCTGCCGCCCCATGTCGACACCCACCGGGTCCTGGAGCTCATCGACCCGGACAAGGACGCCGACGGTCTCCACCCCACCAACCTCGGCAAGCTCGTGCTCGGCACCCCGGCGCCGCTGCCGTGCACGCCGCGCGGGATCATCGAGCTGCTGCGGCAGCACGACGTGCCGATCACCGGCCAGCGGTTCTGCATCATCGGCTGCGGCCTGACCGTGGGCAGGCCGCTCGGGCTCATGCTCACCCGTCCCACCGAGCACGCCACCGTCACGCTGTGCAATATCGAGACCCGTGACGTCGCCGCCCACGCCCGGGCCTCGGACGTCATCGTCGCCGCGGCGGGCGTCGCCCACCTGGTCAAGCCCGACTGGGTCAGCCCGGGGGCCACCGTCCTCTCCGTCGGCATCACCCGCACCATCGAGGGCATCCTCGGCGACGTCGACCCGAACGTGGACGTCGTCGCTGGGAAGATGACCGGTGCCACCGGTGGCGTCGGACCGATGACCCGCGCCATGCTGCTGACCAACATCGTCGAGATCGCCGAACAGCAGCTGGCTGCCAGGGAGGCGACCGCCGGGGCGCTGACATGACCGCTCGTTGCCAGGTGATGGGCATCATCAACGTCACCCCCGACTCCTTCTCCGACGGCGGCAGGTTCCTCGAGGTCGATGCCGCGGTACGCCGGGGGTTCGAGCTCATGCGTGACGGCGCCGACCTCCTCGACGTCGGCGGCGAGTCCACCCGCCCCGGCGCCCAGCGGGTCAGCGAGGCCGACGAGCTCGCCCGCGTGGTCCCGGTGGTCGAGGCACTGTCCCGGGGCGGCTTCCCGGTCTCGGTCGACACCATGCGCGCCTCGGTCGCCCAGCGCGCCGTCGAGGCCGGTGCCGTCATCGTCAACGACGTCTCCGGCGGCCTCGCCGACCCCGGGATGCTGCCGTTCCTCGCCGAGGCGGACGTCACCTGCGTACTCATGCACTGGCGGGCGCACTCCACCCGGATGGACGACTACTGCTTCTACGACTCGGTCGTCGACGACGTCTGCACCGAGCTGCGTGACCGGGTCGACTCCGCGCTCGCCGCAGGCGTACGCCCCGAGCGCATCATCCTCGATCCCGGCCTGGGATTCGCGAAGACCGCCGCCCAGTCCTGGGAGCTGCTCTCGGCGCTCCCGGCGCTGCACGGTCTCGGATTCCCGCTCCTCGTCGGAGCCTCCCGCAAGCGGTTCCTCGCCGAGGCGGCGGCGTACGGAAGGCGTGAGTCGGACGTCCCGGCCGACCGGGACGAGGCATCGGACGCGGTGGCGGCCATCGCCGCGGCGGAAGGCGCCTGGGGCGTACGCGTCCACTCGGTCTCCGGCGCCGCGGCCGCCTCCCGGGTGGCAGCGCGCCTGCGTGGACCGACGGTGGCGGTGGATCTGGTCGGCGCCCGGGCAGCGAAGCGATGAGCCGTCGCTCCGATGCCGCGGTCGTACGTCGCCTGCTGCTCGCGGCTCGCTACGAGGTCCTGCCCACCGCGAGGATCGAGGAGGTCGTCACCACCTCCCTCCCCGTAGGCCGGACCGTCACCGTGACCGCCTCCCCGGCCAAGGGCCTGGAGGCGACCGTGGACCTGTCGATCCGGCTCGCGGAGCACGGCTACGACGTCGTGCCTCACCTCGCCGCGCGGATGGTCTCGAGCCGGGCCGAGCTCGCCGAGATCACCGCTCGGCTCAAGGCGGCCGGCATCGGGAAGATCTTCGTGCCGGCAGGTGACGCGGAGCGACCGGGTGAGTTCCCCGGCGCGCTGGAGCTCCTCGAGGCGCTCGTCGACCTCGGTGACCCGTTCGGCCACGTCGGGGTCGCCGGCTACCCGGAGGACCATCCGACGATCATCCACGACCGCCTGGTCCAGGCGATGTGGGACAAGCGCCACCACGCGACCGAGATCGTCAGCAACCTCACCTTCGACCCCGCCGCCCTCACCGACTGGGTACGCCGCGTGCGCGCCCGAGGCGTCACGACCCCGATCCTCGTCGGGCTGCCGGGCCCGGTCGAGCGCGCCAAGCTCCTCACCATGGCGACCAAGATCGGGGTGGGGGAGTCGACGAGGTTCCTCGCCAAGAACACGGGCATGTTCGCGCGGATCGCCGCGCCCGGTGGGTTCTCGCCGGAGCGGTTCCTCACCCGGGCGGCCCCGGACCTGGACGGGCCGGAGGCCGTGGTATCCGGCCTGCATCTGTTCACCTTCAACCAGGTCGTCGAGACCGAGGCCTGGCGCCGCGACCTGCTGACCCGACTGGGCGGAGACCCACAGTGACGACCATCGACTTCGACCTCGACGTCGCCGAGGTGGAGCAGCGGCTCCTCGCCCGCTGGCCCGAGACCAGGATCGCCCCGTCCCTGGAGCGCATCCGGGCGGTGACGGATGCGCTCGGCCGGCCGCAGCACGGCTACCGGTCGATCCACATCACCGGGACCAACGGCAAGACGAGCACCGCTCGGATGGTGGAGGCGATCCTGCTCGAGCTGGGCTCGAGCGTCGGCAGGTTCACCAGTCCTCATCTGGCCGACATCCGGGAGCGGATCAGCATCGGCGGCCGGCCGATCTCGCCCGACGGCTTCCTCCGGGCCTACCGGGACGTCGCACCGGCGGCCGAGGCCGTGGACCGGGAGAGTCCCACGCCGCTGTCGTTCTTCGAGATGACCGTCGCCATGGCCTACCGGGCTTTCTCGACCGCCGGCATCGACGTGGCGGCGGTCGAGGTCGGCATGGGCGGGATGTGGGACGCGACCAACGTCATCGACGCCCCGGTCGCCGCGATCCTCCCCATCGGCCTCGACCACGTCGACCAGCTGGGCCCGACCAGGCTCGACATCGCCGCGGAGAAGGCCGGGATCATCAAGCCCGGAGCGCTGGCCGTGACGGCCAGGCAGACCCCCGAGGTGGAGCAGCTCCTGCGGGCGCACGCCGACGCGCATCTCGCCAGGCTCCTGGTCGCGGGGCGCGACTTCGGGCTGGGCGGCCGGCGAGCGTCCGGCGCGGGCCAGATCATCTCGGTGAACGGCCTCGCGGGTCACTACCCCGAGGTGCCGCTGTCCCTGCACGGCCGGCATCAGGCGCACAACGCCGTGCTCGCCGTCGCGAGCGTCGAGGCCCTCCTGGAAGAGGCGATCCCGCTGGACGTACTGCGTCGGGCGCTGGGTTCGGCCCGGTCGCCGGGCCGGCTGGAGGTGCTGCCCGGAACCACCGCCGTGATCCTCGACGCCGCCCACAACCCCGACGGCGCCCGGGCCCTGGCGGCCGGCCTCTCCGACCTCGGCCCGCGTCCGACCGTCGCCGTGCTCGCCGCGATGGGCGACAAGGACCTCGCCGGCATGCTCGCCGCGCTCGAGCCCGTCGTGACCACGATGATCTGCACCCGGAACAGCAGCCCGCGGTCGCTGTCGTCCCGGGAGACCGCCGCCGCTGCGCGAGCGGTCCTCGGTGCGGACCGCGTCGTGGAGGTCGGCGACCTCGCCGACGCGCTCGTCGAGGCGACCGCGGCGGCCTCGACCCTCTCCACGGAGGCCCAGGTGCTGGTCACCGGCTCCGTCGTCACCGTGGGGGAGGCCCGCCGCCTGCTGGGCCTGTGACCGGCGGCTCGACCACGGCTGGTCGAGCCGCCGGAGCCGCTATGCGAAGGCGTGTCGAGACCAAGACAGTCCCCTCGGCGCTCGGGTCGGCTGTGTTGGTCTCGAGCCGGAGTCGCTCGTTCCTCACGACTCCGGCTCGACCGGCGAGTGCGGCTCAGCGCACCATGCCGTGCGGGTCGATGACGTACTTGGTCGCCGCACCCTTGTCGAACGCGGCGTAGCTCTCCGGAGCCTCGTCGAGGCTGATCGCCTTGGCGTTGACGGCGTCGGCGATGTGGGCCTTGTCGGCGAGGATCAGGTTCATCAGCTGGCGGTTGTACTGCTTGACCGGGCACTGACCGGTCACGAAGGTGTGCGACTTGGCCCAGCCGAGGCCGAGTCGCACACCGATCTGCCCCTGCTTGGCGGCGTCGTCGACGGCGCCCGGGTCGCCGGTGACGTACAGGCCGGGGATGCCGAGGGAGGCGCCCGCACGCGCGACGTCCATGATGTCGTTGAGGACGGTCGCAGGCTGCTCGGCGGCGTCGCGGCCGTGGCCACGGGCCTCGAACCCGACCGCGTCGATCGCCGCATCCACCTCCGGCTCGCCGAGGATGTCCGCGATGATGTCGGCCAGCGAGTCACCGGAGGACAGGTCCGCGGTCTCGCAGCCGAAGCTCGCGGCCTGCTTCAGCCGGTCCGCGTTCATGTCGCCGACGATGACGGTCGCGGCCCCGAGCAGCTGGGCCGAGTACGCCGCGGCGAGCCCGACCGGGCCCGCACCCGCCACGTAGACGGTGGACCCGGTGGTGACCCCCGCGGTGTAGGCGCCGTGGTAGCCGGTCGGGAAGATGTCGGAGAGCATCGTCAGGTCGAGGATCTTCTCCAGGGCCTGGTCCCGGTCGGGGAACTTCAGCAGGTTGAAGTCGGCGAACGGCACCATGACGTACTCCGCCTGGCCACCGATCCAGCCGCCCATGTCGACGTAGCCGTACGCCGCGCCGGCCCGTGCCGGGTTCACGTTGAGGCAGATGCCGGTCTTGCCCTCGTTGCACATGCGACAACGGCCGCAGGCGATGTTGAACGGGACCGAGCAGATGTCTCCGATCTCGTGGAAGAGGACGTCGTCGCCGATCTCGACGATCTCACCGGTGATCTCGTGACCGAGCGTCTGACCCACGGGTGCGGTCGTCCGGCCACGGACCATGTGCTGGTCGCTGCCGCAGATGTTGCTGGTCACGAGCTTGAGGATCACCGCGTGCGGCGCGGCGCGCTTGATGCCCAGGCCGCTGACGACGTCCTGGGGGAGCTCCAGCTTCGGGTACTCGATGGACTCGACGGCCACCTCGCCCGGCCCCTTGTAGACGACGACTCTGTTGTCTGCCATGGCGTCTCTTCTTCCTGCCCCCGGATGGGGGCGTCCGGCGTGATCAGGTTGCAGGGATGTTTCTCATAGCGAAACAAGAGCGCTATATGAAACAAACTAGACCGTCGACGGTGCCCGCATCAAGACCCTGGTCCGACTGATTTCAGGCCCTGTGCCGCGGTGCCTGGTTGCGCATGCCGCGCCGGACCGGCGGTAGGCGGCGGCGAGGAGAATCTGCGTGGGAGGCATACTGTTTCAGCATGAGCAACACGAGCGAAACACGGAGCACGACCGTTCACTCGGTCGACCGGGCCATCTCCATCCTCCAGGTGCTCGCCCGTCGGGGGGCTGTCGGCGTCACGCCGATCTCCGAGGAGCTGGGGGTGCACAAGTCCACGGTCTTCCGGTTGCTGGCGACGCTCGAGGCTCGTGGGCTGGTGGAGCAGAACAGCAGTCGCGGGCACTATCAGCTCGGCTATGGCGTCATCCAGCTGGCTGCGGGCGCGACCCGCAAGCACGACATCTCGGTCACGAGCCGGCCGATCTGCATGGCGCTGGCCGATGCGGTCGGCGAGACGGTCAACATCGTCATCAACGACGGCGAGGAGGCCATCACCATCGACCAGGTGATCGGGAGTGCCGAGATCACCTCGGTGAACTGGGTCGGTCAGCGGAGCCCCTTGCACACGACCGCGTCCGGCAAGGTCTTCCTGGCGAACATGCCGCCCGAGGACCGTCGGCGGATCCTGGAGGGTGGCCTGGAGTCCTACACCGAGGAGACGGTGGTCGACCCCGAGAAGCTCGAGGCGCAGCTCGCCGAGGTCCGCGAGCTGGGATATGCCTTCTCGGTCGACGAGCACGAGATCGGTCTGACGGGGGTGGCCGCGCCGATCCGTTCGCTGGGTGGCGGGGTGATCGCCGCCGTGGTGGCGTCGGGTCCGTCGTTCCGCATCACTGCCGAGAAGGCGCCCGAGCTGGCCGAGCACGTGCTCGCGGCGGCCGCGGCGATCTCCGAGCGGAACGGCTTCCCCAAGGCCGAGTGAACCGTGCCCGCCGAGGCGACGGCTCGGCACGTCGAGGGGCCCGCATGCCTGGTGCATGCGGGCCCCTCGCGTACGTCGTGACGCGGATGTAAATCCTCTGAGGGAATCCAGAGGACCCGTTGACAGCGTCTCGATGTGCACGCCAGAATCGTGTTGCGTTCTGCGCAGCAGTTTTGCAGAGTGAAACAACCGCCGTCTGGCGGACCGCCGTATCTGAACCCGGAATCTGCCCGGTTTGAGCGTGGGAGACATCAACGTGACGCGAATGAGCATCGAAACGACGCCTGTGGATCTGGCGTCCCTGGCGGACAGGCGAGCAACCGGCTACAGCCTGGAGGCGCCCTTCTACACCAGCTCGGAGATCTACGACCAGGATCTCGACGTCATCTTCGGCCAGCACTGGATCTTCGCTGTCGCCGAGGCGGAGATCCCGGATCCCGGTGACTACGTCACCATCGATGTGGGCGCCCACTCGGTCATCGTCGTTCGCGACGACGACGAGAACGTCCGTGCCTTCCGGAACGTGTGCCGGCACCGCGGGTCGCGACTGCTCGAGTCGGCCTGCGGGTCGATCGGCAACATCGTGTGTCCCTACCACCAGTGGACCTACCGGGTCGACGGCAGCCTCATCTTCGCCGAGTCGCAGGCGGACACGTTCGAGTACGACAAGTTCGGGCTCAAGCCGGTCAACGTCCGTGCCGTCGGCGGGCTGGTCTTCCTCTGCCTCTCCGACGAGGCGCCGGCCGACTTCGACGAGGTCAGCGAGTTCCTCGAGCCCTACCTCAAGCCCTACTCGCTCGCCTCGGCGAAGGTCGCCCATCAGACCGACATCGTCGAGGAGGGCAACTGGAAGCTGGTGATGGAGAACAACCGGGAGTGTCACCACTGCGACGCCTCCCACCCGGAGCTGGTGACGGCGTACTTCCCGATCAGCCGCTACGAGGCCAAGAATGTCCCGCCGCGCATGCAGTCGACCTTCGAGCGCTACCAGGTGGCGCAGGCGGAGCTCGAGAAGGCACGCGACGCCATCGGCTTCCCCCACGAGGAGCGTTGCGAGCTCGAGGGCCGTACGACGGGGTTCCAGCTCTCCCACCTCCCGCTCGACGGCGCGGGCGCGTCGTTCGGTCCGGACGGGCAGCAGCTCTGCGCGAAGCTCATGGGTTCCATCGAGGACCCGCGGTTCGGCGACCTGTCGCTGCACATGCAGCCCAACTCGTGGTTCCACTTCCTCGGTGACCACGCCGTCGTCTTCTCGGTGATCCCGCTCGCCGTCGACCGGACGCTGGTGCGGACGACCTGGCTGGTGAACCCGGAGGCTGTCGAGGGCGTCGACTACTCGGTCGAGTCGCTCACCTCCGTGTGGCGTGCCACCAACGACCAGGACCGAGTCCTGGTCGAGGGCACGCAGCGAGGAGTGGCGGACCCGGGCTACGTCCCCGGACCCTACTCCGTCGTCGAGGGTGAGGTCGATGCCTTCATCACCTGGTACGTCCAACGCGTCCGAGCCAACGCCTAGCCGCAGGTCGGAGGAGACATGACGATCTTGGAGACCGACATCCCGGCGGTGTCGGAGCCGAACTCGTTCGGCCTGCAGAACGGCCGCCCGGCCCCCGTCCGCAGCAAGCGGATGCTGGAGCCCTGCTGGGCCGAGAGCGACGTGATGGACCTGGTGTGCAGCCAGGTTCTGGCCGTCACCCATGACGTGAAGACCTTCGTCTTCACGACCCCCGAGCGACGTCCCTTCGACTTCGAGGCCGGACAGTTCATCACCATCCGGGTCGAGATCGACGGCGAGCTGATGACTCGTTGCTACACGATCGCCTCACCGCCGACCAGGCCCGACCGACTGGCCATCACGGTCAAGCGGGTCCCCGACGGCGTCGTGTCGAACTGGCTCCACGACAACCTCGAGCCCGGGGCGTGGATCTCGATGCACGCCCCGGCGGGTGCCTTCGTCCTGCCGGAGGAGGACGCACCGAAGTACCTGTTCCTCTCGGCGGGAAGCGGTATCACCCCGGTGCTCTCGATGACGCGGACCTTGTACGACCTCGGGTCCGAGGCGGACATCGTCTTCGTCCACAGCGCGCGTACGCCGGCAGACATCATCTACCGCGGTGAGCTGGAGGCGATGGCACGCCTGATGCCCAACCTGCGGGTGGTGGAGATCTGTGAGGGCGATGCCCCGACCGAGCGCTGGATGGGGCTGCAGGGACGCATCTCCAAGCCGGTGCTCGAGATCCTGGCCCCTGACCTCGGCGAGCGGGAGACGTTCATCTGCGGTCCCGCGGGCTACATGGCCGCGGCGAAGTCGCTGCTCGAAGAGCTCGACTACGACATGGGGAGGTATCACGAGGAGAGCTTCGACTTCGGCGCTCCCGAGGTGCCCGCCCCGAGTGCCGCGCCGCCGATCGAGCAGGACTCCGAGGAGGAGGCCGCGGCCGGGTTCTCGGTCGAGTTCGCGCGCAGCGGGCGGATGATCACGTGCGGTCCGGACGAGACCATCCTGGAGGCGGCGATGGCCGCCGGTATGCGGCCGATGGCCGCCTGCGGTCAGGGCATGTGCGGGACCTGCAAGGTGTCGATGCTCTCCGGAGAGGTCGACATGAAGCACAACGGCGGCATCCGGCCCAAGGAGATCGCCAACCAGAAGGTCCTGATCTGCTGCTCCAAGCCTCTGGGTGACATCCAGCTGGACTGCTGAAGCGTACGCAGCATGGGTGGCTGTCAGGTCGTGGACCTGGCAGCCACCCGGGCGTCAGAGCACCTGACGGATCTCGCTCTCGAAGCCGCCGATGTGCGCGAGGGTGAGCTCCTCGGCCCGGTCGGCGTCGCCGTCGGCGACGGCGGTGAGGAGCTGGGCCTGCTCGACGACGTGGTGGGCCAGGTCGGGGAGCCGGTCGATCACCATCCACCAGATCCTGATGGCCAGGTTGTCGTACCTGATCAGGATGTCCTCCAGGTGGGCGTTGCCGCTCGAGCGGTAGATCAGCCCGTGCGCGGCCTTGTCGACCTGCATCAGCGAGGTGCGGTCTCCGTCGACGAGCTTGCCCTCGCCGATCTGGGCCGCGAGGGCGCGCATCTGCTCGCGTTGCTCAGCGGTCGCGCGCTCGGCGGCCGCGCGTGAGGCGTACGGCGCGAGCTGGCGGCGGATCTCGGCGATCGCGCTGAGCTCGGTCGCGTCGATCGTCGTCGCGAAGGTGCCGCGACGAGGGAAGGAGTGGACCAGGTGGTCGGCCTCGAGGCGCTTGATCGCTTCGCGGACGGGCGTGCGGCCCATGCCGATGGCCGCGGCGATCTGGCCGTCGTTGATCGGCGCCCCCGGCCGGATGTCGAGCATCACCAGGCGCTCGCGGATGTACTGGTAGGCCTGCTCGGCGAGTGAGCCGGCGGGGGGACTCGCCGTCGTTGCCAGGATCTCGTCAACCGTCATCGAGTCGTGCCCCACTTGTCTGTTCCGGCCTGAGCGCTTTTTACCATCTTAGACTGATACATCAGTGGCCGGGCAACGGCGTGCCGAACACCCGCAGCAGCCGCTCGGCCTTCCAGCCCGACTCGGCGTACTCGTCGTGCGCGGTCGAGTGGACGGTGATCCCGCCTCCCGTGCCGAGCTCCCAGGTGCCGTCGCCGGGGGTGGTGAGGCTTCTGATCACGACACCGAGATCCGCCCGGCCGTCGGGCGCGATCCATCCGAAGGCGCCCGAGTAGACGCCGCGCGGGCTCGTCTCGACGCTGCGGATGATCTCCATGGTCCGCAGCTTCGGCGCGCCGGTCATCGAGCCGGCGGGGAAGAGGGCGCGCAGGGCCTCGAGGCCGGTGACGCCGTCACGCAGCCGGCCGCGCACGGTCGTCACGAGCTGGTGGACCGATGCGTACGACTCGACCGCCATCAGTGAGGGGACCGTCACCGATCCGGGCTCGCACACCATCGCCAGATCGTTGCGGAGCAGGTCGACGATCATCAGGTTCTCGGCGCGGAACCTCGGGTTCGACGCCAGGTCCCGGCGCAGCTCGTCGTCCTCCTCGGGGCAGGTCGCGCGCGGGGTGGTGCCCTTGATCGGCCGGGTCTCGATCATCCGGTCCCGGTCGATCGTGGCGTACCGCTCGGGTGAAGAGCTGAGCAGCCGGACGTCGTGGTGCTGGATGAAGCCTGCGTAAGGGGCGGGGTTGAGCTCGCGCAGGCGCAGGTAGGCGAGGGCCGGGTCGACGTCGTCGCGCACCTGGACCCGGTGAGTCAGGTTCACCTCGTACGTGTTGCCGGCCCTCAGCGCTCGCTGCACCTGGTCGAAGGCTCGCGTGTAGGCGGCTGGGGTCTCGGCGACCGATCGCGTCGCTCGGTGTCGTACGGCGCCCGGGGCCGCCGACCGGTCGAAGCCCGTCGTGCGCCGGGTCCGCATCCAGACCGCGTCGGGCATCGCGGGGTCGTCCGTGCGGCTCTTCCGGGCCGGGAGGTCCGGGCGGCACGCGTAGCCGAAGAAGCCGACCCAGATCTCGTCCGGGGGCGTACGGGCGAGCTCGTCCTCGAGGACGGCGAAGATGTCGGTGCCGACCGGGCGGACCTCCTCACCGCGGTGTCGGAGGACCTCGCCGCGGGTGGCGTCGTAGGTGAGGGAGACGTCATCGTCGCGCAGTGCCCCCATGATCGAGCGCCGGGTGTTCCCGGGTCCGGCGTCCAGCCAGAAGCAGCGCGGGCGGGTGCTCGCCATCTCGACGAACCGCTCCTCGGTCCTCATGCCGTCGCCGCGAGGAAGTTCGCGACCAGTGCAGCTCCGTGCTCGCTCAGGATCGACTCGGGATGGAACTGCACGCCCAGGTGAGGCAGTGATCGGTGACGTACGGCCATCACCACCGGCTCGCCGTCGCCGGCTTCGGTCTCGGCGATGACCTCGAGCTCGGGCGGGATGCTCGTCGCGGCGAGCGAGTGATAGCGAACCGCCGAGAACGAGGACGGTACGCCGGTGAACAGCGGGTCGCCGCGATGCCGGACCCGCGCGACGTCGCCGTGCGCGGGCGGGATCCGGTCGACGCGCCCGCCGTAGGTGGTCACGACGCCCTGCATGCCGAGACACACGCCGAGCACCGGGACCGTCCCCGCGCGGAGAACCTCGCCGCCGACGGCGAAGTCGCCGGGGTTCGCCGGATGCCCGGGGCCGGGGGAGAGTACGACGTGGTCGAACCCGAGCACATGGGCCGCTGTCGTCGTGTCGTGCTGGACCACGGTCGGGAGCGCTCCGGTGACGCCGGCGATCAGGTGCACGAGGTTCCAGGTGTAGGAGTCGTGGTGGTCGACGACGACGATCCGCGGAAGGACGGTGTGGGTCACGGGCCACCTCCAGAAGACACTGTCGACAACTAGTATATCAGTGCTAGGGTCCCACCATGTCGGAGCGTGCGAACCGGGTGGTGCGGCTGCTGGGCCCACGGAGATCGAACACGGCCGTGCCGCCGCCGGCCGCGGTGCTGGCCGAGCTCGGCCTGCCTGTCGGTGAGGTCGTACCGCCGGTGACGGCCCATGTGCCGGCGGTTCGCGCGGGGGCGTTCGTCTTCACCTCGGGGCAGCTGCCGATCCGGGAGGGCGAGCTTCTCGCCACCGGCAGCGTCGGCGACACCCTCGGTGTCGCCGATGGCCAGGCCTGTGCGCAGTGGTGCGTGCTCAACGCGCTCGCCGCGATCAAGTCCGAGATCGGGGATCTCGCTCAGGTGAAGCGTGTCGTCAAGGTCGTGGTCTACGTCGCCTCGGGCGCGCTCTTCACCGATCAGGCCCTTGTCGCCAACGGTGCCTCGGAGCTCCTCGGCCGGCTGTTCGGCGACATCGGGCAGCACGCGCGCTCTGCGATCGGCGTCTCGGCGCTGCCGATGGATGCGCCGGTCGAGCTCGAGCTCGTCGTTGAGATCTGACCCTTGCCCGCGTGATGCATCACATATAAGGTAACTGGTATATCAGTGTCTGGCTGTGTAGCGCCCCACCGAAGTGCCGCCGCCCGGAGCCCTCTGTGGCACCGACAGATGCTGCTCATCCCAAGAGCCCTCGATCGGAGTGCGTCATGAGATCACCCACAGGTAGCGGAGACCTTTCGCCGGTGGCGTCGCCACGCCACAGGTCCGAGAGCCAGAACGGGAGCCCGACCCATCCGGCCCTCGACTGTCCTCCCGAGGAGACGGCCAAGAACACCGGGGGTCTCGATCGCGTCGTCTTCGGCGTGACCGCGGTCATCGCGGTCGGCTTCCTGGTCTGGGGATTCGTCAGCACGGATTCGCTGGCGTCGGTCTCGGGGAAGTCGCTGTCGTGGGTGATGGACAACCTCGGGTGGCTCTTCGTCACCGCCGCGTCGACCTTCGTCGGCTTCGTGCTGTGGCTGGCTTTCGGCAAGTTCGGCAACATCCCGCTCGGCCGGGACGGCGAGGAGCCCGAGTTCCGCACGGTCTCGTGGGTCACCATGATGTTCAGCGCCGGCATGGGGATCGGGCTGATCTTCTACGGCGTCAGCGAGCCGATCAGCCACTACATCGCACCTCCTCCGGGCTCGGTGGGTGACGGCCAGTCCGAGAAGATCCAGACGGCCATGGCCACGACCCTGTTCCACTGGGGGATCCACCCGTGGGCGATCTACGCCCTGGTCGGGCTCGCGATCGCCTACAGCGTCTTCCGCAAGGGGCGCGGCCTGCTGATCAGCTCGGTGTTCGAGCCGCTCCTCGGGCGGCACGCGCACGGCGCTGGCGGCAAGGTCATCGACATGCTCGCGATCTTCGCGACGCTCTTCGGGTCGGCCGCATCGCTGGGTCTCGGCGCCCTCCAGATCCGCAGCGGGCTCGAGATCGTCGGTGGGCTCGGTCAGACCGGCAACGGCATCCTGGTCGCGATCATCGCGGTGCTCACCGTCGCGTTCGTCTTCTCGGCGGTCTCGGGCGTGGCCAAGGGGATCCAGTGGCTCTCGAACATCAACATGGTGCTCGCCGTCGGGCTGGCCCTGTTCGTCTTCCTGGCCGGTCCCACGGTGTTCATCCTCAGCCTGGTCCCGACGACCGTCGGGTCCTACTTCCAAGACGTCGCGATGATGTCGGCGCGCACCTCGGCCGAGGGATCCGAGACCGCCTCCTGGCTGTCGAGCTGGACCGTCTTCTACTGGGCCTGGTGGCTCTCCTGGACCCCGTTCGTCGGCATGTTCATCGCCCGGATCTCGCGCGGGCGGACCATCCGCCAGTTCGTGATCGGGGTGCTGCTCGTACCGTCGCTGGTGAGCCTGGCCTGGTTCGCCATCTTCGGCGGAGCAGCCATCGACCTGCAGCTGAACGGGGTGGACATCGCCGGAGCGGGTGGCGTGGAGACCCAGCTGTTCACCACGCTGGAGTCCTTCCCGCTCGCGACGGTGGCGAGCGTGGTGGTCATGATCCTGGTCGCGCTCTTCTTCGTCTCGGGTGCCGACGCGGCCTCGATCGTCATGGCCACGCTCTCCGAGCGCGGCTCCATCGAGCCGGCGCGGCCGACCGTGATCTTCTGGGGTGTCGCCACCGGCGCGGTCGCCGCGGTCATGCTCCTGGTCGGCGGCTCCGACGCGTTGAGCGGGCTGCAGACCATCACCATCGTCGCCGCGGTCCCGTTCGTGTTGGTCATGGTCGCGCTGTGCGTCTCGCTGGTGAAGGACCTACGCGAAGACCCGCTCGTCGTACGTGCCCAGTACGCTTCCAAGGCCGTCGAGCAGGCCGTCGTCTACGGGGTCTCGGAGCACGGTGACGACTTCGTCATCAGGGTCTCCCGCGATCCCGACGCGCCCGCCGATGAGTCGGCGGACGAGGACGAGGACGAGGAGCTGCCCAGGTCGGCCAGCTAGTACGAGTCGCGCGAAAGGGAACAGGTGTGGTGAAGCGAGACGCGAACGGCGCGTACTCCGTGGAGGAACCGGTGGAGGCGCTCAGCGTCACCGAGCCGAAGACCTGGGCCGCCGGTGTACCGGCAGTCCGGAAGGCGATGGAGTACGCGCTGACGCAGACGTCGGTGCGGCGTACGGCGCTGACACTGCTGAACCTCAACCAGGCCGACGGGATGGACTGCCCGGGGTGTGCCTGGCCGGAGCCGGGTCACCGGCACAAGAACGAGTACTGCGAGAACGGCGCGAAGCACATCGCCGACGAGGCGACCACGCGTCGGGTGACGCGGGAGTTCTTCGCGCAGCACTCGGTCGCCGAGCTCGACGGGAAGTCGGACTACTGGCTCAACCAGCAGGGCCGGCTGACCGAGCCGATGGTCAAGCGGCCGGGTGCCACCCACTACGAGCCGATCAGCTGGGAGGACGCGTTCGAGACCATCGGTCGTGAGCTCAACGGCCTGGACTCTCCCGACGAGTCGATGTTCTACGTCTCGGGCAGGCTCAACAACGAGGCCGCGTTCCTGCTGCAGCTCTTCGCTCGCGCGTACGGCACCAACAACCTTCCCGACTGCTCGAACATGTGTCACGAGTCGAGCGGCTCGGCGCTCAACGAGACGCTGGGGATCGGCAAGGGCAGCGTCCAGCTCGAGGACATCTACAACGCGGACCTGGTGTTCGTGGTCGGCCAGAACCCGGGCACGAACCACCCGCGGATGCTGTCGGCGCTGGAGGAGACGAAGCAGCGCGGCGGCAGGGTGATCGCGGTCAACACGCTGCCCGAGGCGGGACTGATGCGGTTCAAGAACCCGCAGAAGGCCCGGGGCGTGGTGGGCCGCGGCACCCAGATCGCGGACCAGTTCCTGCAGATCAGGCCCGGCGGTGACCTGGCGCTGTTCCAGATGCTCAACCGGCGTCTGCTCGAGTCCGACCGGGACGCGGGTGGCGGTGTCCTGGACTGGGAGTACATCGCGGAGTACACGACCGGCTTCTACGCCTTCGCCGAGCAGGCCCGCGCGATCACCTGGGAGACGGCGCTCGAGGCGACCGGCCTGACCCGCGAGGAGATCGAGGCGGTCCACGAGCAGGTGCTGGCCAGCCGTTCGGTCATCGTCTGCTGGGCGATGGGACTGACCCAGCACAAGCACGGGGTGCCGACGATCCGAGAGGTCGTCAACTTCCTCATGCTGCGGGGCAACATCGGCAAGCCCGGGGCGGGGGTGTGCCCGGTCCGCGGCCACTCCAACGTGCAGGGCGACCGGACGATGGGCATCTGGGAGAAGATGCCCGACTCCTTCCTCGACGCGCTCGGTGCCGAGTTCGGGTTCGAGCCGCCGCGAAAGCACGGGTACGACTCGGTCGACGGTGTCCGGGCGATGCGGGACGGGAGGGCGAAGGTCTTCGTGGGCGTCGCCGGCAACTTCGTCCGGGCGATCTCGGACAGCGATGTCGCCGAGGCCGCGCTGCGGAACTGCCGGCTGACGGTGCAGGTCTCCACCAAGCTCAACCGCTCCCACACGGTGGTCGGGGATACCGCGCTGATCCTGCCCACGCTGGGCCGCAGCGACGTCGACGTCCAGGCGAGCGGCGAGCAGTTCGTCACCGTCGAGGACTCGATGAGCTCGGTGCACGCCACCCGCGGCAAGCTCCCACCTGCATCGCCGGACCTGCTCAGCGAGGTCGCGATCGTCTCCCGCCTCGCACAGGCCACGATCGGTGACCGCCACCGCATCCGGTGGGCCGACTTCGAGGCGGACTATGGCCGGGTCCGTGACCGGATCGCCCGGGTGGTGCCGGGGTTCGAGGACTTCAACGAGCGGATCAAGGAGCCGACCGGGTTCGTCCTGCCCAACCCGGTCAACTCCGGCGTCTACCGCACCCCGAGCGGCAAGGCCGTCTTCACCCGCAACGACCTGACCTGGCTGGAGGCCCCGCCGGGTCACCTGATCCTGCAGACGCTGCGCTCCCACGACCAGTGGAACACCATCCCGTACGCCATGGACGACCGCTACCGCGGCATCCACCACGCCCGTCGCATCGTGATGGTCAACCCGGCCGACATCGACGAGCTGGGGCTGGCCGACGGCGACCGCGTCGACATCATCGGCGTCTGGGAGGACGGCGTCGAGCGGCGCGCGCCCGGGTTCACCCTGGTCGCCTACCCGGCGAGCCGTGGGTCGGCCGCTGCATACTATCCGGAGACCAACGTCCTGGTTCCGCTCGACAGCGTCGCCGAGGGCAGCAACACCCCGACGTCGAAGGGGGTCGTGGTTCGCCTGGCGGTCGCCGGAGCGAAGTCGGACTGACGCGGTCTCTGGCTGTAGATTCGTACCTGTGAAGAGGCCTCGAAGTTCCAACCGCCCACCCTGGATCGCAATGAAGGGTGGGCGGGCCTGATGGACAGCCAGACATTCCTCAGCATGGGACTGGTGCTGGTCTTCGTGCTGGTCGGCGGCGTCTTCGCCGCGACCGAGCTGGCGTTGGTGTCGTTGCGGGAGAGCCAGCTGGCCGCGATGGAGCGGCAGGGGCCTCGCGGTGCGCGGGTGGCGGAGGTCGCCCGCGACCCCAACCGCTTCCTGGCCGCGGTGCAGATCGGTGTGACCGTCGCGGGGTTCCTCTCCGCGGCCTACGGCGGGTCGACGATCGCTCCTGACGTGGCGCCCTACCTCGAGCGCCTCGGGATGGGGGAGGCGCTCGCCGAGACTACGGCGCTGATCGTGCTGACCCTGTTCATCGCCTACCTCTCGCTGGTGCTCGGTGAGCTGGTGCCCAAGCGGCTGGCGCTGCAGAAGTCCGCCGGCATCTCCTTGGCCGTCGCGCCCGTGCTGGACAGGTTCGCCAGCGTGATGCGACCGGTGATCTGGCTGCTCTCGGTCTCCACCGATGCCGTCGTACGCCTGCTCGGCGGCGACCCGAAGGCCTCGGCCGAGCAGGTCTCGGAGGAGGAGCTGCGCCAGATGGTCTCCACCAACCAGGACCTCGAGGAAGAGGAGCGCCGGATCCTCCGCGACGTCTTCGCCACCACCGAGACGACGCTGAAGGAGGTGATGCGCCCGCGTGGCGACGTCACCTTCATGCCTGCCTCGATGCCGCTTCCCGCGGCCGCGGAGAAGGTGCGCGACCTGCCCTACTCCCGCTACCCGGTGACCGGCGCGGGTTTCGACGACATCCTCGGTTTCCTGCACGTACGCGACCTGCTCGGTGTCACCTCGACCGACGAGCGCACGATCCGCGACGTCGCTCGTCCGGTGCTCGCCCTGCCGGGGAGCAAGCGGGTGATCCCGTCGGTCGCCACGATGCGCGAGGGCGGCACCCACCTGGCGATGGTCGTGGACGAGTACGGCGGCACCGACGGCATCGTGACCCTCGAGGACCTCGTCGAGGAGATGATCGGCGACATCCGCGACGAGTACGACCACGGCGAGGCCCGCATCCGCGACCACGGCGACCTGTCCCGGATCGACGGCGCGATGACGATCGAGGACTTCGCGGACACCACCGGCATCGAGCTCGAGGACGGCGGCTACGAGACCGTCGCCGGCTATCTCATCTCGCGGCTCGGCCACATCCCGCAGGTCGGGGAGGTGCTGGTCCTTCCGGGCGGCACCCTCGAGGTGGCCGCCCGGAACGGCAACCGGGTCACCGAGATCGCGCTGCGCCCCGAGGACCGACCTCCGGCACCGGAGTGAGGACCGTGCCGTCGGCGAGCCAGCGGTCCAGGTTGTCGAGGGTCAGCTGCTCCATGGCGGCACGGGTCTCGACGGTGCCGCTGGCCAGGTGGGGGAGGAGGACCACGTTGTCGAGGTCCATCAGCTCGGCGGGGACCGTGGGCTCCTCGGCGTAGACGTCGAGCCCGGCACCGGCGAGGCCGCCCTCGAGCAGCAGCTCGACCAGCGCCTCCTGGTCCACGACGGAGCCACGCGCGATGTTGATCAGGTAGCCGTCGGGTCCCAGCGCCTCGAGCACCTTGCGGTCGACGAGGTGCTGCGTACCGCTGCCGCCGGAGGTGGCGAGGACCAGGATGTCGACGTCGGCGGCGAGCTGTGCGGGGGAGGCGGCATAGGTGTAGGGGGAGCCGGGGACCTCGCTGCGGGAGTGGTAGGAGATCGGGCAGCCGAACGCCTCGAAGCGGGTCGCGATCGCCTGGCCGATCCGGCCCAGGCCCAGGATGCCGACCCGCTTGCCGGACACCTTGCGGGTCAGGGGGTAGGTGACGACCTCGGGCCAGTCGCCGCGGCGTACGAACCGGTCGGCGGCGCTGAGGCCGCGCAGGGTGTCGATGGCGAGGCCGAGTGCGGTGTCGGCGACGCAGTCGGTCAGCACGTCAGGGGTGTTCGAGACCAGCACCCCACGCGCGGCGGCGCCCTCGACGTCGGTGGTGTCGTAGCCGACGCCGAAGTTGATGACGGCGCCGAGCGCGGGCAGCTGCGCCATCAGCTCCGCCGGTACGCCGGTGCGGCCGGTGGTCACCACGGCACCGATCGAGGGGCCGTGCTCGGCGAGGAACGCGGCCCGGGTGTCGTCGGCCGGCAGGACCAGGGAGTCGTAGCGGTCGGTGAGGGTCGCGGCCAGCGACGGCTTGAGCGGTCCTACCTGGAGGATGCGGCGGGTCACGGTTCTCCTGTCGTTCGGGTGGCCGTCAGATGACGGTCTTGACGAGGGCGGTCAGCTCCGCCAGCTCCGGCTCGGTGAGGTCGGTCAGCGGGGGACGTACGGGGCCTGCCGGACGGCCGGCCGCGGTGAGCCCGGCCTTGACGATCGAGACGCCGTAGCCGGCCCCGCGGTCGCGGATCGCGATGTAGGGGACGACGAAGTCGCGGAGCCGGGCGAGCACCTCGTCGCGGTCGCGGTTGCGTACGGCGTCGTAGAACTCGACCGCCCACTGCGGCGCGAAGTTGAAGATCGCCGAGGAGTACGTGCTGACGCCGAGCTCCAGATAGGGGAGGGCGTACGTCTCGGCGGTGGGTAGACCGCCGACGTAGAGCAGGCGGTCGCCGAGGCGGGCGTTGAGCGTGGCCAGCAGGTCGATGTCACACACGCCGTCCTTGAAGCCGATGAGGTTGGGGAACTCCTCGGCGAGACGGACGACGGTGTCGGCGTCGTAGCGGGCGTTGGCACGGTGGTAGACGATCACGCCGAGCGAGGTGGCGGAGCAGACGCGGGCGACGTGCTCGTACAGGCCGCGACCGGGCAGCTCGGTGAGGTAGGGCGGCAGCAGCAGGATGCCGTCGGCGCCATCGGCCTCGGCGCGCTGCGCCATCGCGACGGCCTGGGAGGTGCCGTAGCCGGCCGCGCCCATCACCGGGGTGCCGTCACCGACCTCCTCGACCGTGGCCCGCAGGACCCGGGACACCTCGTCGTGGGTGAGCGAGAAGAACTCGCCTGTGCCGCCGGCGGCGAAGAGGCCGGCGACCTCGAAGCCGTCGAGGTGCTGCAGGTGCGCGCGGTAGCCGTCCTCGTCGAAGGCGTAGTCGGCGGTCGCGTGCGTCACCGGGAATGACAGCAGGCCGGCGCCGAGGGCGTCACGAAGCTCGGTGGGGGAGTAGCGGCCCATGGGGTCTCCTCAGGGGTTTCGACGACGTCGGAGATCCCGAGGCTAGGTAGCGATCGTGATACGCGTCCAACATCGTCGCTGCATCGCTCGATGCCCTATGGGCATTGCCTGACGTGCTTGACGTCACACAAAACTCGCTCGTACGGTTCATCCACGAATGACAACGACGTCCACATATGCAGACGTCGCCGATCGACTGGAGGAACAGTCGCATGAACTTTCGTCCCTCGCTGCGGTCCCGTTTCGGACTCGCAAGCGCCTCGCTCATGGCTGCCTCGCTCACCCTCTCGGCGTGCGGTGTCGCCAACTCCGACAGTGCCGGCGCCGCCGGCGACACGGTCCGGATCGTGCTCCCGCAGGAGCCGCCGACCCTCGAACCGTGCGATGCCAACCTGACCTCGACGGGCGTCGTCGTGCGCTCCAACATCACCGAGCCGCTGGTCGAGCGCGACCCCGCCTCCGGTGAGCTTCAGCCGCTGCTCGCCACGGAGTGGGAGCAGACCGAGCCCACCAAGTGGACCTTCACCCTGCGTGAGGGCGTGAAGTTCTCCGACGGCTCCGCCTTCGACGCCGAGGCCGCCGCGCACTCGATCGACCGCGCGGTCAACGGCACCTTCGGCTGCAACGTCGAGGGGTACGTCTTCGGTGACGACGATCTCCAGGTCAAGGCCGTCGACGCCACCCACCTCGAGGTGGTCACCGCCGAGGCCGACCCGATCCTTCCGCTGCGCCTCTCCTTCATCGAGGTCGTGCCCGCCTCGACCAGCGACACCGCCAAGGTGCGCGAGCCGATCGGCACCGGTCCCTACAAGATCGAGGACTGGCAGAACGGCACCAAGCTGACCCTCGCGGTCAACGACACCTACTGGGGTGAGGCTCCCGCCTTCAAGACCGCGGAGTACCAGTGGCGTGAGGAGGGCAGCGTACGCGCCGCGATGATCACCAACAACGAGGCCGACATCGCCACCGGCCTCGCGCCCGAGGACCTCTCCGGCGACGCCGCGGTCCGCTACCCGAACAACGAGACCACCGCGCTGCGGTCGACCGGGACGTACGCCCCGCTCGACGACATCCGGGTGCGCCAGGCGATCAACTACGCGATCGACCGCGAGTCCATCGTCGACAGCCTCTTCGAGGGCTACGCCGAGGTCGCCTCGCAGCTCGTGCCCGAGGGCGTCGTGGGCCACAACGCCGACCTGGAGCCGTGGCCGTACGACCCGGAGAAGGCCAAGTCGCTCATCGCCGAGGCGAAGGCCGACGGGGTGCCGACCGACACCAAGATCCGGCTGATCTCCCGCAACGGCCTCTTCCCCAAGGTCGGCGAGACCGTCGAGGTCGTCCAGAAGGCGCTCGAGGACATCGGACTCAACGTCTCGATCGAGATGATGGACACCGCCGCGTCGGTCGAGTACCAGTCCCGGCCGTACCCGAAGAACACCGGGCCGTACATCATCCTCGTCCAGCACGGCAACCAGGCCGGTGACGCCCAGTTCTCCGTCGACCAGTACATGCTCAGCGACGGCGCCCAGTCGACCTTCGGTACGCCGGAGTTCGACGCCCAGATCGGGGCCGCCGACAAGGCCGAGGGCGATGACCGCCAGACCGCGTTCGCCGGCATCTTCGCCGACGAGCCGGAGAAGGTCTCGCAGTTCGCCTACATCGCGCACATGACCGGGATCATCGGCGAGTCGGACAACGTCGAGTACGAGCCCAACTCGGCGACCGGCGACGAGATGCGCGTGACCGAGATGAAGCCGGCCAAGTGATCCCGGCCGCGACTCACCCAGGAGGTCACCGATGGTGACGTTCCTCCGCAAGCGGGCCCTCACCTCGCTGCTGCCGCTCGTCGTGGTGCTGCTCGGGGTGTTCTTCCTGGCCCGCCTCACCGGCGACCCGGCCAGTCTGTACCTGCCGGAGAACGCCACCGAGGCCCAGAAGGAGACCTTCCGCGCTGTCAACGGCCTCGACCTGCCGGTCTGGCAGCAGCTGGTCGACTACCTCCAGGGCATCCTCCGCCTCGACTTCGGCACCTCGCTGAGCACGGGTGAGTCCGCGGCCGCGATGGCGTTGCGGGCCTTCCCCGCGACGCTCCAGCTGGCGATCACCACGATGCTGATCGCGGTCGTCCTCGCTGTCGTGATCGGCTCGTGGGCTGCGTACCGACCGAACTCGCTGGCCGACCGGTTCGCGTCGTTCCTCTCGATGACCGCCGCGAGCGTCCCCGACTTCTGGCTCGCCATCATGGGTGTCTGGGTCTTCGCGGTGATGCTCGGAGTGCTGCCGACCTCGGGTGTCGATGCCGGGCTGCTGTCCTGGGTGCTGCCGATCGCGACCCTGCTGCTGCGCCCCGTCGGCGTGCTCACCCAGGTGGTGCGGGGCGCGATGGTGGCGGCCCTGTCGGCGCCGTACGTCCGGCTGGCGCGCAGCAAGGGTGCCGACAGCCGTCGGGTCGTCGCGCACCACGCCCTGCGCAACGCCGCCGCCCCGGCGCTGACCGTGGCCGGCGACCTGGCGGTCGGGCTGGTCAACGGTGCCGTGGTCGTGGAGTCGATCTTCGGCTGGCCCGGCATCGGCAAGCTGATGATCGACTCGATCACCGGCCGCGACTTCGCCATCCTGCAGGCGGCCGTGCTGCTCACCGCAGTGACGATCTTCCTGCTCAACATCGCCATCGACATCTGCTACGCCCTGCTCGACGCCCGTGTGCGCGACAAGGCGATGGTGTGAGGGAGGAGAACTGATGAGCACCAGCTACTGGCGGATGCTGCTGCGCGACAAGGTCGCGACCGTGGCCGCCGTGATCCTCTGCTTCATCCTGCTCGTGGCGGTCTTCGGGCCGGTCCTGCTCGGCAGCGAGGCCAACGCCCAGGACCTGACCCGAGGCAACAAGGCGCCGCTCGAGCTCGACGGCTGGCTCTACGTCCTCGGCACGGACTCGCTCGGGCGCAGCGTCCTGGCCCGGATCGTCGTCGCGACCCGGACCACCCTCGGCGTCGCCATCCCCGCGGTGCTGATCTCGCTGGTCGTGGGCTCGGTGATCGGCATGTGGGCCGGCTACCACCGCGGTTGGCGCGAGACCCTCGTGATGCGGATCGCCGATGTGATCCTGAGCTTCCCGTCGCTGCTGATGGCGGTCGTCGTGCTCTACGTCTACTCGCCCAGCCCGCGCAACATCGTGATCGTCCTGGCGATCACCCGCATCCCGATCTACCTGCGCACCGCGCGGGCGGAGTCGGCCGAGCTGCAGAGCCGGGTCTTCGTCGACGCGGCCCGTACGTTCGGGGCGGGGAGCTTCAGCATCATCCGACGCCACGTCTTCCCGATCGTGCTGCCGACGCTGCTGACGGTCGCCACCCTCGACTTCTGCTACGTCATGCTCGCCGAGTCGTCGCTGAGCTTCCTCGGCATCGGTATCCAGGCACCCGACGTCAGCTGGGGTCTGATGGTGGCCCAGGGGCAGAACTACCTGCAGACCGCCTGGTGGCTCTCGTTCTTCCCCGGCCTGGCCATCGTGATCGCGACGGTGTCCGCCGCCGTGCTCGCGGCCTGGGTGCGGCTGGCCACCGATCCCGCTCAGCGGTGGCGGCTCACCGTCCCGAGGCGGCAGCGTCGCCGCGCCACCCAGACCGCAGCCCCGACCGTCACCCCGACCGTCACCCCGACCGTCACCGAGACCGTTACGGAGGACGCCCAGTGAACAGCGCTCTGACCGAGAAGGCCGTCGCCCTCGACGTCGACGGCATGAGCGTCGACATCCGCACACCGCGCGGTGTCGTCCGAGCCGTCGACAAGGTGACCTTCCAGGCGCGCCGGGGCGAGACCCTGGCGCTGCTCGGGGAGTCGGGATGCGGCAAGTCGATGACCGCCACCGCGGTCGTCGGCCTGCTGGAGCCGGTCGCCGACGTGACCGAGGGTGCCGTCCGCATCACCGGCGACGGCGGCACCACCGATCTGCGGTCGGCCTCGGCGAGGCGCCGGCGCGACATCGCCGGCAAGGAGCTGGCGATCGTCTTCCAGGACGCCCTCACCGCGCTCAACCGCGTCTACACCGTGGGTACGCAGCTGGCCGAGCCGTTCCGGATCCACCGCGGCATGTCCAAGAAGGCCGCCCGCAAGGAGGCCATCGAGCTGATGCGCCGGGTCGGCATCCCAGAGCCGGAGACCCGGGTCGACTCCTATCCGCACCAGTTCTCGGGCGGTATGCGGCAGCGGCTGCTGATCGCGATCGGCGTGGCGCTCTCGCCGGCCGTGCTGCTCGCCGACGAGCCGACCACCGCGCTCGATGTCACGGTCCAGGCCCAGATCATGAGCCTGCTCAAGGACCTCCGCGAGGAGCGCGACATGGCGGTCGTGCTGATCACCCACGACCTCGCCCTGGTCTTCGAGCAGGCCGACCGGGTCGTGGTGATGTACGCCGGCAACGTGGTCGAGCAGGGCCTGGTCGAGGAGGTCTTCGGTGCCCCGAAGCACCCCTACACCGCGGGTCTGCTGGAGTCGGTTCCCGTGCACGCCGAGCGTGGCGCCGAGCTCAGGTCGATCGGCGGCTCGCCGCCCGAGCTGGCCGCGATCCCGGCCGGCTGCGTCTACCAGGACCGCTGCCCGATCGCCCGCGACCGCTGCCGTGAGGAGCGGCCCGCGGCCCGCGAGGTCGCCCCCGGCCACCTGTCCGCCTGCCACTTCCCCGACGAGGTGAACCGATGAGCGATGCACCCCTTCTCGAGGTCCGGGACCTCACCAAGATCTTCCCGGTGCGCCATGCCGGCAAGCGCAAGGAGCTGCGCGCCCTCGACGGCGTCACCCTCGACCTGCACCGGGGCGAGACCCTCGGCCTCGTGGGGGAGTCCGGCTGTGGCAAGTCCACGCTGGCCCGCACGCTGCTGATGCTGGAGACCCCCGACGGCGGCTCCGTACGCTTCGACGGGGTCGACCCGACCACGACCAGGGGCGCCGAGCTGCTGGCGTTCCGGCGCCGGGTGCAGATGGTGTTCCAGGACCCGTTTGCCTCGCTCAACGCCCGGATGTCGGCCGGTGACATCGTGAGCGAGCCGTGGCGTACGCACACCGGCCTCCACAAGACCTCGCGTGAGCGGGCGGCCCGGGTGCGGGAGCTGCTGGACCTCGTCGGGCTGCGGCCGGGCGACGCAGGGAAGTATCCGCAGGAGTTCTCCGGTGGTCAGCGGCAGCGCCTCGGGATCGCCCGCGCGCTCGCGCTCAACCCGGACGTGATCGTCTGCGACGAGCCGGTCTCCGCGCTCGACCTCTCGGTGCAGGCACAGGTGCTCAACCTGCTCAACGACCTGCAGCAGGAGCTCGGGGTGGCGTACCTGTTCATCTCGCACGACCTCTCGGTGGTGCGGCACGTGGCCGACCGGGTCGTGGTGATGTACCTCGGCCGGATCGTCGAGCAGGGTGAGACCGAGTCGACGTTCGAGCGGCCTCAGCATCCCTACACCGGGGCGCTGCTGTCGGCGGCGCCCTCGCTCGACCACGAGCGCCGGCGCGAGCAGATCATCCTGTCCGGCGAGATCCCCTCGCCGCTCAACCCGCCGTCCGGCTGCCGGTTCCGGACCCGCTGCTGGAAGGCGACCGACGAGTGCGCCACCGCGCTCCCGCCACTCGCCATCGATCCGGTCGACGGCGCTCACACGGCCGAGTGCTTCCATCCACTGGGGGCGGAGGAGCAGGAGCTGGCCGCGGCCCAGGTGGGCTGATGGGGCTCTCGCTCGGGTCCTTCGCGCTGGTCGCCGTCGCCGTCGTCCTGGCCTCGGCGCTCCAGGCCTCCATCGGCTTCGGGATGGGCATGCTCGCCGCCCCGGTCGTCGCCCTCGTCGATCCCGGGCTGCTGCCCGGCACGCTGGTGATGCTCGCCTTCGTGGTGACGGTCATGGTCGTCGTCACCGAACGGCAGCACATCGACCTCGGCGGCACCGGCTGGGCGCTGTTCGGCCGGGTACCGGGGACGATCGCCGGAGCGCTGCTCGTCGCGGCGCTGCCCGAGCGGGGTCTCGCGCTGATGCTGGCCGGCGTCGTGCTGCTCGGTGTCGCGCTCAACTCGCTCGGCTGGCAGCCGCGGCCGGTGCGCCGCAACCTCGTCACCGCGGGTGCGGCCTCGGGGCTGCTCGGCACCGCCACCTCGATCGGCGGGCCGCCGATGGCGCTGGTCTGGCAGCAGAAGCACGGCGCCGGGCTGCGCAGCTCGATGAGCACGTTCTTCCTGGTCGGCTCGGCCCTCTCGTTCCTCGCGCTGGCCGCCACCGGGTCCGTCGAACAGCGCACCCTGCTGGTCACCGCGGCGCTGGTGCCCGCCCCGTTCCTCGGCTGGGGGCTGTCGCTGCTGCTCAACAAGGTGATGTCGCCGGTGCGGCTGCGGCGTACGGCGATCGGGGTCTCGATCTTCGGTGCCGTCGTGCTGGTGGTCGACCAGCTCCTGGCCTAGGGCCTCCTCACCGGGTTGCGCAGCGGCCGGCCCTCGGCCAGGGCGTCGACGTTGTCGGTGATGTCCTGCGCACGCTGGGCGAACACCTCGGCGGTGTGGCCCGACTGGTGCGGGGTCAGCACGACGTTGGGCAGCTTGGTGAAGTCGAGGTGCGAGGGCGGCGGAGCGTCCGGGTCGCGGGGGTTGCGCCACCACACGTCGATCCCGGCGCCGGCGATCGTGCCGGCGGTGAGCGCGTCGTGCAGCGCCTGCTCGTCGACCACCGGACCTCGGGCGACGTTGATCAGCACGGCGCTGGACCGCATCGCGGCCAGGGCGGCGGCGTCGATGAGCCCGCGGGTCTCCTCGCTCATCGGCACGGTCACGACGACCACGTCGGAGGCGGCCAGCAGCTCGTGCAGGGCGGAGTCGGGGCCGACCCAGTCCAGCTCGACGCCCTCGGGCACAGGCGCGTCGGGGTTGCGGCGTACGGCTCGGACCTTCATGCCCATCGCGGAGCCGAGCCGGGCCACGCTGGAGCCGATCTCGCCGAAGCCGACGATGCCGAGCGTGCGGCCCGCGAGCACGCCGCCGAAGGGGTAGCCGCCGGACACGATCGCGTTGCTCCACACGCCGCGGCGCATGTCGGCCTCGGACCGCAGGACGCCGCGCAGCAGCATCATCGACACCATCATCACGTGCTCGGCGATGGAGCGGCCGTGATGGTAGGTGTTGGCCAGCCGTACGTCATCGGGCAGCGCCTCGAGCGGGATCTTGTCGACGCCGGCACCGGTGACGTGGACCAGCCTGAGCCGGGGCATCGAGGCCAGCAGCTCCGGCGTCGCCGGGGTGGCCGAGGAGCAGACCAGCACGTCGGTGGTCGGGGCGACCTCGGCGAACCGGGGGTCGTCTCCCCACGCGAACGTCCACCGGTGGGGGGAGTCGCCGTTGCGGGTCAGGACATCGGTGAACCTGGCCATGATCGGCTCGGTCACGAGCACGTTCAGCGGCGTGGACGGGGGAGTGGAGGGCACCCACTCATTCTGTCAGCGTCTACATCTGTGGACAAGGTCTCCATATGAAGTCACGACCAGGAAAGGGAGTTGCGGATCGGCCCCACCACACGGACGATCCGGTCCGCCGCCTGGCGCAGCGCGGCGATCACCTCGGCCTCGCGCTCGGGGGTGAGCCGGGCGATCGGGATGGAGGCGCTGATCGCGTCCGAGACCGCCTCGTCGTAGTCCAGCGCGACCGCGATGCAGCGCAGCCCGAGGGTGTTCTCCTCGTTGTCGACCGCGTAGCCGCGCAGGCGGGTCGCCTCGAGCTCGGCGGTGAGCGCGCCGCGGTCGGTGAACGTGTGCGGGGTGAGCGGCGTGAGCTCGGCCGGCAGGTGGTCGTCGACCTCCTTCTCGGGCTGCGCGGCCAGGACCGCCTTGCCCAGGGAGGTGGAGTAGGCCGGGAGCCTGCGGCCGACACGGCTGTAGGGACGTAGGTATTGCGAGGACTCGCGGGTGGCGAGGTAGACCACGTCGGTGCCGTCGAGACGGCCGAAGTGGAAGGTCTCGTCGAGCTGCTCGCGGAGCTCGACGAGGAACGGGGTCACTTGCGGGAGATAGGGGTCGGTGTCGAGGTAGCTGGTGCCGGCGAGCAGGGCCCGGATGCCGATGCCGTAGAGCGTGCCGGTCGCATCGCTGCGTACCCAGCCGTGCTTGGCGAGCGTTCGGAGCAGGGCGTGCAGGCTGCTGCGGGGGACCCCGAGCGCCTCGCTCAGCTCGCGCAGCCGCACCGGCCGGTTCTGGCGGGCGGCGAGGAACTCCAGGATCTCCACCGTGCGGGCGGCGGACTTCACCTCGCGTACCCCTCCGGTGGTGGCGTCGGGCGCGGCAGCGTCGTTCATGTCCGCAGGGTAATGCGCGGGTCAGATGCCCGTCCACGTATGAAGATCGTCTTCCGGCTCGGGGCCGGTGCGCAGCCGCCTCTGCCACGCATCGTGGTCCCAGGTGGCGGGTGCGGTGCTGCGTACGAACTGCTCCACGGTCATCACGAACCGGCCGGGGTCGGACCGGAACGGGAAGTGGCCGGCGCCGTGGAACACGTCGAGGGATGCGTACGGCATCGCCAACCGCGCCTGCCCGGCATGTCGGAAGGGGACGACTCCATCGCGGTCGCCCCAGATCATGAGCGTCGGGATGTTCTCGACCAGGTAGCTACGGTCGAGCATCGTGACGACCTGGCCGTGCCAGTCGACGACGGCGCGCAGGGTCCGGGCGAAGGCCTGTCGGGAGCGGGCGTCGGGCAGAGCGTCGATGATCCGGATCAGATCTGTGGCGTCGACGCCGAGGTCGTGATCCAGGCGGCGTAGCAGAGCGAGAGAGGCGGACAACCCGGTCCGCGAGATCGGCAGCCGCAGCAGCTGGAGCAGCTCCGGCGCCAGCGGCAGGGTCGCGAGCCGCAGCCAGGTCGAGACACCCCGCCCGGAGCCGCCGTTGGAGACCAGCACGACCCGCTCGACCAGATGCGGGTACTGGTAGGCGAGCTGCATCGCGACGCCGCCGCCGAGCGAATGGCCGACGAGGGTGACCCGTTCCACGTCCAGCACGGCCAGCAGGTCGCGCATGCCGTTGGCGAACCCGCCGATCGAGTAGTCGGCACGTGGCTTGTCGGAATCGCCGTGCCCGAGCAGGTCGGGGGCGATGACCAGGTGGTTCTCGGCGAACAGCGGCAGCACGTCGTCCCACGTGCGCGAGCTGTCGCCGATGCCGTGGATGAACATGATCGCGGAGCCTTCGCCGCCGGTGCGAAAGGCGCGCTTGTATCCGTGGATCACCCGTGACTGCTGCGCTATCGCCCGCGCCATGACTGCACGCTAGCCGCCATCGGTTTCGGGCATGTTGCGGCGGTGCCGCGACGGCGCAGGACGGGGCCGCCCGGTGAACCGGGCGGCCCCTGTGGTTGGGCGGAGTGGGGGATCAGGGATCGATCACGATCGTGCAGGTGACGGTCCGCGTGGGCGAGTCGAGCTCGATGCCCTCGTGGGTCACCGTGTCGTCCCATCCGGGGGCGGTGCCGGTGTCCGGCGTGGTGCCGGTGTTCTCGCAGGTCATCGACGTCAGGCTGGTCTCGCCCGAGCCGCCGTCACGGAAGTTGACCTGGATGTCGGCCAACGGCGGGTTGGTGAAGGTCGCGACGGCTGCGCCGGTCGGCTGGTTGTCGCCGCAGTTGGTCCCGGTGATGACCGTGACCGTCTGCGCGCCACCCGGTGCGTCGCCGTAGCCCGGCGGGGGCGACGTCTCGGTGACGTCGTAGTCGCCGAGCGAGAGGCCGGAGACGCAGACCTCGCCGATGTCGGGATCCTCGTCGCCGGTGCCGTTGTCAGTCACGCTGGCGCCGTCGTAGGCGAAGACCGCTCCGGCGTTGGTGACCGCTCCACCCTTGGTGCTGTTCTTCAGGATCTTCAGCGCCCCGAGCTGGAGCTCATTGGTGTAGGTGCAGTCGAGTACGTCGGTGTCCTCGTTGATCGCGAACGTCACCGTCGCGCCGTTGATGCTCGGTGTGACTCCTGTGCTGGCATCGCAGTTCACGCTGACGAAGTCCCAGTCGGGCGGGATCACGTCCTCGACGACGGTGTAGCCGGTGCCGAAGAGCACGGTCTTGCCGTAGTCCTTGACCCCGTCATCCTGGAGCGTGAACGTGTTCGCGGAGGTGGGATCGGTGCTGAACGCCTTGGTGTAGCCGAAGTTGGTGGCGTTGGGGTCCTCGTCCGGGAGCGTCTGCTTGCGGATGATCACCTGACCGCAGTTCTGCAGGTTGATCCCGACCGGTGCCACGAAGTCCTTCAGCTGTGAGGTGAAGGAGTCCGAGGACCGGCTCTTCAGCATCGCGCTGCCGAACGATGTGCACCTGTTCGGCTGGAACAGGAGCCGCAGATCGAGTTGCGCCTCACCGAAGGTCCGTGCCTGCTTCGAGCCGGAGGCGATCAGCCCATCGGAGTCCGCGGCGGGGATCGGCGAGGAGTTGATGGTACCGGCCGCGCACGGGGCGCCACCGCAGGTGGCGGAGGGGACGTCCAGGTCCGTGGTCGGACCCCAGGCGGTGCCGGTCCATCGGCGTGCGGAGATGTCCGCACGGGAGCCGCCCTGGTCGATGGCGTACTCGATGAGCAGGTCGCCGGCGGTGCGGACGACATTGGGTCCGGAGGCGCACTTGGTGCTGGACTGGTTGAACTCGAAGTCCATCAGCGTGGTGCCGCTCGGGTCGCTCACCCGGCTCCAGGCGAGGTTGAGGAACCCGGGGTGCGTTCCGGTGCCGGCTTCCCGGTAGACGTGGAAGCTCAGCAGGTCGCTCTTGTTCGGCGGGATCGAGTCGGTCACCTCGCCGGGACAGGAGGTGTCCTCCTTGACGCCTCCGGCGTAGGAGTTGTCGCCGGTGCCGTTGACCTTGTCGGTGGCCCGGATCTCGGAGACGTTGGCCCAGTCGAGCGAGGGGGCCGGGTCGTCGACCTTGAGGTTGGCGTCGACGTCGATCTCGAAGTTGCTGCCGGCGAGGCTGGCCTCGGGATGAGACGCAGCGGCACCGGAGGCGACGAGCGTCGTGGCGACGAGGGCGGTGGCGCTCAGCGCCGCCAACCTCTTGAAGAGCCTCGGGTTGGTGGCGCGAGGCATGAGTGGGCTCGGTATCGAGCGCATGGCGTGTCCCCTTTCAGAGACCTCGCGGTCGCTGTCTACGTGGGAGGGCGGGGCCCGCTACCCAGATGCGGTGCTCCGTCGGCGCGCGTGGCTGCGGCCTGGACGGATGTTGTCTTCAGCGGGGGCGGGGGCATCGGTCTTGGGGCGGCCCGACGCCCGGTCCTCGTTATCTGATCGTTATCCCGTCGGGGGTATTCGCGCATGCCGAAGATCGGGTATTCCGTCGGCGAATGACGCCGCGGGTCGCGAGCATGCCGCCGTGGATCAGTGCTCGCGGGGCGAGGCGGCTCCGTTCGGTTCGCGGAACATCATCGAGGCGGCACCGCGGACGAGTGCTGCGACCTCGTCGGGGGAGTCGGCCTCGATGGCACCGCTCGCCGCGAGCATCGCGAAGCCGTGCACGAGGGCCCAGGCGCCGAGTTCGGTCACCTCGGAGGAGACCTGGTCGGCATAGGTCGTGGCGACGCGGGCGGAGCCGCTCAGGCTGGACCAGGTCCGCTCGCGTGGCTCGGCGACGGAGGGGTCCTCGGCGTCGTAGAGCTCGGGTCGGAACATGACCTCGAAGTGGGCGCGGTGCTGCAGCCCGAAGCGAACGTACGCGACGCCCAGCTCGGCCATCGACCCCGACGACACGGTCTCGAGCTCCTCGGCGAGCATCGTGAAGCCCTCGGCCGCGAGGGCGGTGAAGACGCCTTCCTTGCTGCCGAAGTGGTGCGCCGGCCCCGCGTGCGAGACCCCGGCCCGGCGGGCGAGGTCGCGGAGGCTGAGGGCCGAGGGCCCGGACTCGGAGATCGCCTCGACGGCGGCGTCGAGGACGGCGCGACGCAGCGCGCCGTGGTGGTAACGGTCCGCGGGCATGGGGCGAGTCTAGGGGCGATATCTAGGCATTGACAAGATCGACCCTGCCGAGCCAGTCTTGTCACTGTCAAGTTCTGGGAGGAAGGGGAATCACATGGCTCCGTTGCTGATCCTGTCGGTCGTCACCGCCGTCGTCCTGCTCACCGGTGCGGGTGGCTCCAGGTCGTGGGCGCACGCCCTGCGCTACGGGCTCGCCGCGATGTTCACGGCCACCGGCGCCGCCCATTTCGTGGGGATGCGGGACGAGCTGATCGCGATGGTGCCGCCGGCGCTGCCCGAGCCCGGGCTGCTGGTGACGGTCACCGGCGTGCTCGAGCTCCTGGGTGCCGTCGGGCTGGTGTGGCGGCGTACGACCCGAGCGGCGGCGATCGCGCTCGGGCTGATGCTGATCGCGATGTTCCCCGCGAACGTGTACGCCGCGACCCACGGCCTCGCCACCGAGTGGCTCGACCACCTGGTGCCGCGCACGATCCTGCAGATCGTGTTCCTCGCCGCCGCCGTGGTCGTCGCCCGTGGTCATCACGCGCCGGCGACCACGGCCGCGACGGTCCATGGAGGTCTCAGAGCACCACGGTGACGGTCTTGCTCTCGGTGTTGGCGAGGATCCCGTCGTAGCCGCACTCGCGGCCGACGCCCGACGACTTCAGGCCGCCCCAGGGCAGCTGGGGCATCAGCGGGGACCAGCCGTTGACCCCGATGGCCCCGGCCTGGAGTCCCGCCGACATCGTGTGGGCGCGGGCGAGGTCCCGGGTGTAGATCGTGCCGGCCAGGCCGTAGTCGGTGTCGTTGGCCAGGGCGAGCGCCTCCTCGTCGGAGTCGAACGGGATGACGGTGGCGACCGGTCCGAAGATCTCCTCGCGAGCGATCGTCATCTCGTTGGTGCCGGCGAAGACGGTCGGTTCGACGAAGAAGCCCGCCTCCCCGAAGGCCTTGCCGCCGGCGACCAGCTTCGCGCCCTCCGACGAGCCCTTCCGTACGTAGCCGAGGACCCGGTCACGCTGGGTCGCGCTGACGAGCGGGCCGAGCGTGGTCTCCGGGGCGAACGGGTCACCGAGCACCTGAGACGAGGCCGCGCCGCCGAGGCCGTCCAGCACGGCGTCGTACAGGGAGCGGTGGACGAACACCCGGCTGCCGGCGGCGCAGGTCTGGCCGGAGTTCGCGAAGACGCCCATGCCGATCGACGGGAACACCAGGTCCAGGTCGGCGTCCTCGCAGACGATCTGCGCGGACTTGCCGCCCAGCTCGAGAGTGGTGCGCTTGAAGGTGTCGGCGGTGACCTTCTGGATCTCCCGGCCGACCTCGGTCGACCCGGTGAAGCTGACCTTGTGCACACCCCGGTGCCGGACCAGGGCAGCCCCGGTGACCGACCCCTCGCCGGGCAGCACCTGGACGACGCCTGCCGGGAAGCCGGCCTCCACGACCAGCCGCGCCAGGTGGAGGATCGAGAGCGAGGCGTCCTCGGCCGGCTTGATGATGACCGTGTTTCCGCAGGCCAGGGCGGGGGCGAGCTTCCAGCCGAGGATCATCAGCGGCGCGTTCCAGGGCACGATCGCGGCGATCACCCCGACGGGCTGACGCAGGGTGTAGGCGTGGGTCGGACGACCGAAGTAGCCGTCGTTGCCGATCTGCTCGCCGTTGATCTTGTCCGCCCAGCCCGCGTAGTAGCGCAGCGTGGCGACCAGGTTGGGCACGAACAGCATCTGCGCCAGCCCGTTCGGGACGCCCATGTCGAGCGAGTCGAGGTCGGCCAGGACGGACGCGTCACGCTCGACGAGATCGGCCAGCCGATGGATCAGGGCGGCCTTCCCGGACGGGGGTACGCCGGCCCAGTCCCCGTGCAGGGCGGACGTCGCCGCGGCGACCGCCCGGTCGACGTCCTCGGCCGAGGCCGCGGAGATCTCGGCCAGCGTGGCCCCGGTCGTCGGGTTGAGCGAGGTGAAGGTGCCGCCGGTCCCGGCGACGAAGGAGTCCCCGAGGAGGAGGTCGGTCGTGAGGTCGTGGGCGAGGTCGGGCGTGGTGGTCATGTGCGTGCTCCTGGTACGTACGGGGGATGGTGGCCGCGTCAGCGGCCGAGGATGATGTCGGCGGCACGTTCGGCGATCATCGCCGTCGGTGCGTTGGTGTTGCCGGTGGTGACCGCGGGCATCACGGAGGCGTCGGCCACCATGAGTCCCTCGACGCCGACGACGGCGAGATCCGGGGAGACGACGGCGTCGGCGTCCGTGCCCATCCGGCAGGTGCCCACCTGGTGGTGGTAGGTCTGTACGGAGCGCCGCACCCAGGCCTCGATGGCCTCGTCGCTGTCGTCGGTGCCGGGTCCGGGCTGGACCTCGTAGGCGCCCCACTCCTCGGCGAGCGGACCGGTCGCCGCGACCTGGCGGACCTGGCGTACGGAGGCGACCAGGGCGGCGACGTCGCGAGGGTCGCTGAGCACGCCGTAGTCGATGAGCGGCTCGACCTCCGGGTCGGTGCTCGCGATCGACACGGTTCCGGTGCTCCGGGGCCGGATCAGGGCCGCGTGCAGGGTGAAGCCGGACGGTGGACCGGTCATCTCCGGGTCGTAGTAGAACGGGATGGAGAAGTTGATCGGCTGGGTGTCGGGGACCGGCAGCGCCGGATCCGACTTCCAGAACCAGTGGGTCTGGGTGACCGGCTGCAAGGGCTGGGGCGGGTCGATCTCGCGCCTCTCGGTGCCGAAGATGACCGGGACCAGCCAGTGGTCCTGGAGGTTCGCGCCCACACCCGGCAGGTCGGCGAGGACCGGGATGCCCAGCGCCTCGAGATCCTTCGCCGGACCGATGCCGCTGCGCAGCAGCACCCCGGGTGAGGCGAGCGCTCCCGCCGCGAGGACGATCCGATCCGCCTCGATCGTGCGGCGCTCGCCGTCGATGAGGACGACGGCGCCGGTGGCACGACCGTCGGTGACGACGACGCGGTCGACGAGCGCACCGGTCAGGAGCGTGAGGTTCGGGTGGTCGAGCACGTCACGCACGTACGCCGCCCACGTCGAGAGGCGCTTGCCGTCACGCAGGTTCAGCTGCATCCGGGAGACGCCGTCCTGGTCACCGGTGTTGTAGTCCTCCACGAGCGGGAGGCCGGTGGCGACCGCGGAGTCGATGATCGCCTGCTGGATGGGGGAGAGGTCCGGCGTCACGCGGTCCATGAAGCCCTCGCCGGTCTCGAGGTTCGTCTCGATCCGGTCGAAGACCGGCCTCACCTCGTCCCAGGCCCAGCCCTTGTTGCCGGCTTCGGCCCAGCCGTCGTAGTCCCAGGCGGTGCCGCGCACCCAGATCGTGCCGTTGAGCTGGCCCGAGCCGCCGACGACCTTGCCGCGCGGGGACATGATCCGCCGGTCCCGGGCGTGCGTCTGGGGCGTACTGGACCAGCCCCAGTTCTCCGGGCCGCCCCACAGCTCGCCGACGCGGGAGAGGTCGTGGACGGCCGGGTTGGTGTCCATCCCGCCGGCCTCGACGAGGGTGACCCGGAGACCCGCGTCCAGCAGCCGGCGGGTCAGGACGGAGCCGGCGGTGCCCGCTCCGAGGATGAGAATGTCGGTGGTCAACTGCCGGCTCCTGTCACATGAACGGATGGGGGTCCGAGAGAGGTGCTGCGGTGCGCAGGATCACGCTAGAAGTGGTGCTCGAGGGCTCACTATGGGGACAAGGTGCAGCGGGCTAAGGGTTTCCCCGACCCCGGCGCCCGTACCTCAGTAGAGCTCGATCAGCAGGCGGTCGCTGGTGGCGCGTGAGACGCAGAGGGCCAGCTGGCTCTCCCGGTCGGTGGCGGTGAGGCAGTTGTCGCGGTGGTCGACGGTGCCCTCCAGCAGGCCGGAGACGCAGGATCCGCAGACGCCTTCCTCGCAGGACTTGAAGACCTCGACGCCGTTGTCCTCGAGCACGCCGAGGATGGAGCGGTCCGTCGGGACCTCGAAGGTCTCGCCGGTGTCGAGCTCGACGGTGAACGCGCGGTCCTCGCTGGTGTCGACCTCGGCGGCGACGAAGTTCTCCAGGTGCACCCGGGCCTCGCCGACCGCCTCTGCGAACGTGGCGACGACCTGGTCCATGAAGCCCTGCGGGCCACAGGTGTAGACGTGGCTGCGGGCGGTGAGCCCGGGGACGACCGTGGCGAGGACCTCCGGGTGCCGGTCCCTCGGCACACCGAGGTGGATCCGGACCCGGTCGCGGAACTCGGCGCGGCCCTCCAGGAGGCCGACGAACGCGGCCTCCTCGCGGGAGCGGGCGAAGTAGTGGAGCTCGAACTCAGCGCCACGGCTGTGCAGGTCGTACGCCATCGAGAGCAGCGGCGTGATGCCGATGCCGCCCGCGACGAGGACGTGCCGGTCGGCGTCGTCGGCGACCGCGAGCAGGTTGCGCGGCTTGCTCACCTTGAGGTGGTCACCGACCCGGACCTCGTGGATCGCCGCCGAGCCGCCCCGCGACGCGGGCTCCCGCTTGACCGCGATGAGGATCGACTCGGGATCGTCCGGCGGCATGCACAACGAGTACTGGCGGAGCATGCCGGTCGGTCCGACCACGTCGATGTGCGAGCCCGCCGGATAGGGCTTGAGGGCCTGGCCGTCGGCCCGCACCATCCGCAGGGTGCGGATGTCCGGTGCCTCCTCGGCGATGTCGACGACACGGAAGACGATGTTCGTCATCGGGTGCTCCTGATGGTGTTCGGTGTGCGGGTCAGCGGAGGTGGAGACCGCCGTTGGCGTCCCAGCAGGCGCCGGTGACGGACGCGGCGTCCGGTGAGGCGAGGAGGGCGACCATGTCGGCGATGAAGCGCATGCTCCCGAGGCGGCCGACCGGGATACCGGCCACGAGCCCGTCGAGCCCGTCGCCGAGGAGCTCGCGGACCATCGGGCTGTCCTGGGGACCGGGGGAGACCGCGTTGACCGTGACCCCGCGAGCCGCGAGCTCCCGGGCGAAGACCTTCGTCGCGGACAGCACCGCGCCCTTGGAGGAGGCGTAGTGCCCGCCGGTGGCGGTGCCGCCGTTCTGGCCGGCCAGCGAGGCGATGTTCACGATCCGGCCGTAGCCGGTCTCGGCCATCGCGGTCCCGAAGACCTGGCAGGCGTAGAAGGTGCCGTTGAGGTTGACCCGCATGACCTGGTCCAGCTCGTCCGGGGTGATCTCGAGCAGCGGCCGCGCCTGGGTGCGGGCGGCGTTGTTGACGAGGACCTCGACGCTGCCGAGATCGGCCACGACCGCGGCGTACAGCTTCTCGACGGCCGTCCGCTCGCCGACGTCCACGGTGTAGGCCCGCGCGTCTGGTCCTTGCGCGGCGAGCTCGGCGGCGAGCTCGGTCGCCGCCTCGGCCGAGATGTCGGCGATCGCGACCCGGTGCCCGCCGGCGTGCAGCCGGCGGGCGATCTCGCGGCCGAGACCGGTCGCCCCGCCGGTGACGACGGCGACCGGTGCCTGGGCGCTCACAGCAGGAACCCGGCCGCGGGGACCGCGTCGTCGGCGTCGACGAGGCGGACGACCTTGCGGACGATCCGGTCCTCCTCGGGGGTCGCGCCGAGCCGGATCACGTGGTCCACCTCGCCGGCCCACAGGTCGTGGCTGCCGCGCTTGTACGCGACCAGGACCTGGGCGGCGCGCAGCGACACCTCCTCGTCGGAGACGGCGGCCGGCACGAAGCGGGAGACCGTGCGTACGGTCGTGGCGGCGTCGACGGCCGCGATGGCGAAGCCCTCGGTCATCCGGGCCACGCGCAGCCGCCGCATCCGGGCGTCGTCGTAGACCATGTTCAAGATGTCGTCGAAGGACTCGGCGTCGCGGTCGATCGGGATGACGTAGACCGCGTCGTCGCTGTAGAGCGCCTGCCAGGTCTCGTAGTCCTTGGCGTCGAGGACGGCGGCCTCGCGCCAGACCAGCTCGATCGCGCGGACCACCCGCGGGTCGGCCACGGACAGCACCGGGGCGGGCATGGTCACAGCAACGGTCTCAGTCATCGCTCATCATCTGCTTCCACTGCTGGTACGCGGCACGCATGCCGGTCTCGTCGGTCACGTGGCTGGTGGGCCAGCCCTGGTCGGACGGCTTCTCGCGGCCCAGGCCGCGGTTGACCATGATCGGCATCTCGGGTGCGCCCTGGGCGCCGCGCTGGACGCGGTCCCAGCCCTCGGAGTCGTCCGGGGTGCCGAAGCCGAAGGGGCCCTGGAAGTGCTCGTGGGCGCGCAGCCGCTCCCGGTTGACCGGGTCCACGATCTCGGCCGGGCCGTCGGGGCCGAGGGCGACGTGCTCGACGTAGGTCTCGTTCACGCTGATCGGCCGGAGCACGCGGAGGAAGGAGATCGACATCGACACGTTCGGGAACAGGTTGAGGTTGAACCCGGTGCCGTGCACCGCCCGGACCAGCCGGCGGATCTCGGCCTCCTCGACCCCGCGCTCACGGAGGTCGGCGACCAGCGGGTCGAACCGGGGCTGCAGCGGCTCGCTGCCGTCGTCGGTCTCCAGGTCGGAGTGCTCGGGCACCATCTGCATCACCGAGTGGCCGTTGCCGAGGTCGTGCGTGACCGCCGTCGGGTCGGTCATGAACGACATCATCTCGGCGGTCTCGGCGTCGACCGAGGCCATCCAGGAGCGGTGCACGATCGGGAAGTGGTAGCCGTCGGTGGTGTTCTCGAGCTGGATCTTCCAGTTGCCCTTGAACTTGAACTGGTGGGTGCCGATCACCTTGATCGGGTAGCCGCCGCCCTGCGCCATGAACCGGTCGATCCAGAGCTTCACGTCGCCGAGGAAGTCCTCGAGCGGCTCGATGTCCAGGGCGTTCGTCGCGAAGACCATCCCGCCGTAGGACTCGGTGCGCAGCTTCTTCAGGCCGAGCCCGGACTTGTCCATCACGCCCTCGTAGCCCTCGGGGTACGGGATGCCGCGCAGCTGGCCGTCGAGGCCGTAGGACCACGCGTGGTAGGGGCAGGTGAAGCCGTTGGCGTGGCCGGAGCGCTGCTCGCACAGCGAGGCACCGCGGTGCCGGCAGCGGTTGACCATCGTGTGGATGTTGCCCTTGCGGTCGCGGGTCACGATGACCGGCTGCCTGCCGACGTACGTCGACTTGAAGCTGCCGGCCTTCGGCAGCTCGGACTCGTGGGCGACCCAGACCCAGGTGCTCTCGAAGACCTTCGTCATCTCCTGCTCGAAGATCTCCGGGTCGGTGTACATCCGCCCGGCGACCCGGTCCTCGAGCACCAGGTCGGCAGGGGGCAGGTCGTGAACGGTCTCGGCCGTGAAGTCGGTGGTCATCGGGCTGCGTCCTTCGTGGGGTCCTCGTACTCGCGTGGGGTGAGGGCGCGGCCGATCCGCGCCTCGATCTTGGCGAACTTCCAGAGCTTCCAGGGGCTCGTGCCGACGGTGATGGTCCGCAGCAGGCCGCAGGCCTCCTTGACCGTCTCCTGGGCGTCGACGTCGCAGAGCAGGTAGCAGGTCCAGGGCCAGCCGTCGGAGGGGCCGACCATGTGGGAGTCGTCGTCGATGTCGCCGATGAAGTCGACCCCGGGCAGCGCCTTGATGCCGTCCATCAGGCCGACGAACGCGGTCCAGACGTCGCCGGGCTCGACCCCGCCCTCGGGCAGGTCGAAGAAGTTCTGGTTGATGCCGATGCAGAACAGGACGCGGAGCGGCGGTGTGCTCACGGGCGGTCTCCTCTCGGGTAGGGGTGGCTCACTGGAAGCCGGGGACGGTGGGCGGCTGGCCCATCAGCACGGCGCCGGCGGCGTCGTACATCGCGGGGCCGAGGAACGCGTGCTGTTGGGGGACCAGGGCGTCACCGAGCAGCCACTGCAGGGGATGGCCCGTGCTGATCGCCCCGGTGCCGGACAGGTGGATCACCTGGTTCACGACCTCGGCCGCCGTCTTCGCGAGGTGCGTCGCGGAGAGCCGCAGCTGGGCGTTCTGCCGGCTCGTGGCCGGGTCGCCGGCGAGGACGGTCTGCCAGGTCTCCTCGCTGACCTCGAAGAAGTACGCCCGGGCGGAGCGCAGGTTCGCCTCCGCCTCCGCCAGACCGATCCGGTAGTAGGCGCGGTCGGCCAGCTTCGGCGCTCCGGTGACGCCGGTACGTCCGGCCCCGACCTCGGTGGCGAAGTCGAGGGCGGACCGGGCGACGCCGGCGCCGACGACGGCGAGCACCTGGGCGGCGTACGCGAGGGTGGGGTAGCGGTAGAGCGGCTCGTCCACGGTCGGCTCGCCCCCGCGGATGAAGGTCCACTCGCGCGGCACCTCGACATGGTCGACGGCGAGGTCGAACGAGCCGGTGCCCTTCATCCCGACGACGTCCCACTCCTGCACGATCTCGACCTGGTCGGGCCGCAGCAGGGCGGTACGCGGCTTCCCGGCCGTCGAGTCGTCGCCGGGGATGCCGACGCCGAGGATGTCGGCGCCCATGCAGCCACTGGCGAACTTCCAGCGGCCGTTGACCAGGAAGCCGGCCTCGGTCGGCTCGGCGTGCTGGACGGGGAACAGCCCGCCGGCGAAGCACACGTCCGGGCCGTCGGCGTAGAGCTCGGCCTGGGTCTCGAGCGGAAGAGCGGCGAGGTAGACCAGCGCCGAGCCGAAGCTCGCGACCCAGCCGGTGGAGCCGTCCACCGCCGCGATCCGCTCGATCCGCCTCAGGAACTCCGCGGGCGGCAGCGGATCGCCGCCGAACCGCTTCGGCGTCGAGGCGCGGTAGATACCGGTCTCCTTGAGCCGGGCCACGAAGTTCGGCGACACATAGCGCTGGTCGCGGAACTCCTGCCGGCGGCTGGTGAGCTCCACCAGGACGTCCTCGAGCGGGACCGTCGCTGGACGGCTCTCCTGGGTCTGGACCATCGGTTGCTCCTCATCGATCGGGTCTGCCCCCGACGCTAGGTTCGGGCCCGGGCAGCGTCGATTGGTCAATGCCTGCGGTGCCGGGGGATTCCCTCCCAGGGGCGTAGGGGATTTCTTCAGCACTCCCGTGAGGCGGGGGCTGCCGCAGACCGCGGCGCGCTCCTACGCTGGCCGGTATGCAGGTCGACTCCGCGGCACCCGAGCTGGTGACCGAAGACTTCGTCGCGATGATGGACGCCTCCAGCATGTGCGTGCTGATCCACGACGCCGGAACGAAGAACATCCTGTGGGCCAACCGCGCGGCCTGCGACATGCTCGAGTTCACCGTCGCCGAGATGCGGCCGCTCAAGGCCAACCACATGAGCAGCTCGGCGCAGCAGTACGACCGGGTTCTCGGCCGGGCCTGGCTCCAGGACGCCGTCGAGCTCGGGTCCAGCCGGATCGAGTGGCACTACCGGTCCCGGTCCGGGCGGATCATCCCGACCGACGCCATCGCCGTCCGGGTCGAGCTCGCCCAGGGGCCGGCGGTCATGGTGCAGTTCCGCGACATCGCCCGGGAGCAGGAGGTCGAGCGCGAGCTCAGGCTGACCACCTCCTACGTCGACGCGCTGGCGCGTCACACCTCGACGGTCGCGTTCATGCTGGACGAGGTGGGCGCCGTCCGCTTCGCCACCGACACGGCGCTCGGCTACATCGGTCTGACCGGTGACGACGACCCGCCGGCGGGACATCCGCTGACGACGTACGGACGGCTGCGGCGAGGTGGTCTGCCGGTGTCGTGGGAGGACACCGCGGCGGGTGCGGCGCCGGTCGGGCCGGTCCAGCTCGAGCTGCTCGGTGACGGCGCGAGCGCCATCTGGCTGGAGGGGAGCATCGAGCGGCTGCGCGTCCAGGAGGTCGACGCCTACCTGATGATCCTGCACGACGTCTCCGAGCGGGTCCGCGGCGAGGCGCGGCGTGAGCTCGAGCTGCGCCACGAGAACTACCTCGCCCGCTACAACGCGATGGGCGACATGGCCATGGCGATCGCGCACGAGCTCGGCCAGCCGCTGGCGGCGGCCGGCAACTTCATCGCCGGGATCCGTGGTCGCGCGAGCTCGCTGGCCCAGGCGGGGGAGCTGCCGCAGCGTTTCGCCGACCAGGTGGCGTACGGCCTGGACAGCGCCGCCCGGCAGATCGACCGCGCGACCGGGATCGTCAGCGCGCTGCGCTCGTTCGTCGGCCACCTCGAGCAGGTCGAGCAGGTCGTCGACCTCAACGAGGTGGTCCGCGAGTGCCTCTACTTCATCCGGCTCCGGGCGGCCGCGAGCGACGTGGACCTGCAGGTCGAGCTGGGCGACGCACCCGTTCTCGTCCGCTGCGAGCAGGTGCTCACCGGACAGGTGGTGATGAACCTGTGCTTCAACGCGATCGACGAGATGACCGCCTGCGACCGCGACGTACGCCGGATCGAGGTCACCGTGCGGACCACCGACGGGATGGGAGTGGTCACCGTGGACGACCACGGCCGGGGCTTCGTGCGCGACCCGTTCGCCGAGTCGTTCACCAGCAAGGAGGCGGGCAGCGGGATCGGCCTCGCGCTGAGCCACCGGATCATCACCCGCCAGCACGGCAGCATCTGGGCCGAGCACCGTGACGCCGGCGGGTCCCGCTTCGGCTTCGCGCTGCCCCTGGCCGAGGAGCCGGGCACCTAGGGGAAATCCTCAGCGGGCGGGGTGGAACTCTCGATATCTCGGCGCCGTGAGCCCGGCATAACGTCGAGACATGTCCGACGAGCTCACCACGAACCAGCGTGAATTCCGCGCCGCCATGGCGAACCTGTCGGCCGCCGTGAACGTCGTCACCACCGACGGCGTCAGCGGGCGGGCCGGGATAACCGTCAGTGCGGTGTGCTCGGTGACCGACACACCGCCGACGCTGCTGGTGTGTGTCAACCAGTCCAGCTACACCCACGACATCTTCCGTACGAACCGCCGGGTCGCCATCAACGTCCTGGGCCGTCAGCACGAGGAGCTCGCGATGCACTTCGCGGGCGCGACCGCGCTCTCGATGGAGGAGCGGTTCGCGCTCCCGGCCTGGGACCACGACCGCCACGGTGTGCCGGTGCTCGAGGATGCGGCGGCCGTCCTGGTCGGCCGCGTCGGGGCCGAGTTCACCCAGGGCACCCACACGGTGCTCTTCGTCGAGGTCGACCACGTCAGCGTGCACGACGAGGCCGGCGCGCTGCTCTACTTCCAGCGCGGCTTCCACCGGATCACACCCGCGACGCCGGTTGCGGCGAGCGCCTGAGGCAGGGGACGCAGATGAGCGAGCGTACGACGCTGATGTGCTACAACGACACGCACGGCTACGGCTGGCGCCACGTCGACCTCTTCGTCCACGACGCCGAGGGCCGTGAGCTCAACTGGGTCCACTGGCAGGTCCCGGCCGACGGCCCCGACGCCGCCGACGACGTCACCGCGCAGATCGAGCCGTCGTTGCGGCGTACCTCGGGGTGGCGGCACGCGGTGAGCGCCAGCGGCATGGACTACTGGGAGGCCGACGCGACCTGGGAGGACGAGGCGTGAGCGCGGCCCCGTGGTCACTGCGCGCGCTGGTCGAGGACCTGCGAGCCGGGCGGACCACGACCGGCGCGGTCTGGGCCAGGTTCCGCGAGCGGGTGGCGGAGACCGATCCTGCGTTGCGAGCCTGGGTGGCTCTCGCCGACCCGCCCCCGGCGCCCGGACCCGGACCGCTCGGCGGCATCCCGCTCGGCGTCAAGGACATCATCGACGTGGCCGGGCTGCCGACCCGCTGCGGTGCCGCGGTACGTTCCGACGCCTCGCCCGCGCAGGCGGATGCGGCGATCGTCTCGGCCTGGCGTGCCGCCGGCGCGCTCCCGGCGGGGAAGACCGTGACCACCGAGTTCGCCTTCTTCGCGCCCGGCCCGACCGCCAACCCCGCGGCGCCGGGACACACCCCGGGCGGTTCCTCGAGCGGATCGGCGGCCGCCGTCGCGTCCGGCCAGGTGCCGTTGGCGCTCGGCTCGCAGACCGCCGGCTCGGTGACCAGGCCCGCCGCCTACTGCGGCGTCGCGTCGCTGGTCATGAGCCACGGCCGGTTCCCGGTCGCCGGGGTCACCGGCCTGAGCCCGAGCCTGGACAGCCACGGCGTCATCGCCTGCTCGGTCTCCGACCTCGCCCTCGCCTGGTCGGCGCTCACCGGCGCCCCGGACCTGGGCGCTCTCGGAGGTCCGCCCCGGATCCTGCTCTGGGCCGCCGACCCGCTCGACGTCGTCGAGGAGCCCATGCGGGCCGCGCTCGCCGCGGCGGTCGAGCGGCTGCGTACGGCCGGGGCGACCGTGGACACCTTCCCCGAGGAGCGGCTCGTCGCCGACGTGACCCGCGCCCACCCGGTCGTGATGGCCTTCGAGGCCGCCCGCGAGCGTGCCGCGGAGCTGGCCAGGGCCGGGGAGATCAGCGATCAGCTCGCCCTGCTGCTCCGCACCGGGGACGCCACGTCTCTGGTGGACTACCGGGCCGCTTCCGAGGTCGTCGACGTCGGCGAGGAGACGGTCGCCCGGCTGCTGTCGTCCTACGACGTCATCCTCGGCCCGGCCGCTCCCGGGCCAGCGCCGCGCGGGCTCGACGCCACCGGCGACCCGGTGCTCAGCCGCGCCTGGCAGGCCATGGGCCTGCCGACCGTGACCGTCCCGGGACTGGCCGACGACCACGGGCTGCCGCTCGGTGTCCAGCTGATCGGCCCCGGCCGCGGCGAGACCGACCTGATCGGCCATGCTGCGTGGGTGGAACGACACCTGACCGGATCGGTCCGGTCCTAGAGTGAGGGTGGTGCCCCATGAACCCGTCCGACTCCGCACAGCCCGATGACCCGGTGGCTCCGGTGGTCCACATCGTCGATGACGACGAGGACCTCCGGCAGTCGCTGGTCTTCCTGTTCGAGAGCGTCGGCATCACCGCCTTCATCTACCCGGACGCACCCACGTTCCTCGACGAGATGGACCCGGAGGAGCCGAGCGTCGTCATCGTCGACGTACGGATGCCCGGGCTGAGCGGGTTCCAGCTGCAGGAGCAGCTGGTCGCGCGGGAGTATCCCGCGCCCGTGATCTTCTGCTCGGCCCACGGCGACATCCCGATGTCGGTGCGCGCCCTGCGCCAGGGTGCGGTGGACTTCCTGGAGAAGCCCTACGAGCCGCAGAAGATGCTCGAGGTCGTCCAGGAGCACCTGGCTGTCGCGGCTCGGCGCTTCGCCGAGGACCGGTGCCGCCGTGCCGTCTCCGCCCGGATCGACTCCCTCACCCCGCGAGAGCGCGAGGTGCTCCGCCTCGTCGTCGCCGGGCTCCCGAGCCAGCACATCGCGCGTCAGCTCGGGACCAGCGTCAAGACGGTGGACGTGCACCGCGCCCGGATCAAGGCGAAGACCGAGGCCGAGAGCCTGGGCACCCTCGTCCGGGACGTCCTGCAGTACCGCGTCACGGTCTAGTCCCGCTCGGGCGGATCCATCAGCACCGACGTCGACGGGTACGCCGAGGCGAAGCCGTCGGGCAGCGGCGCCACGAACACGTTCTCGGTGCGCGTGCGCGTGATCAGCCAGCGACCCTCACCCTCGCGCCGGAAGGCGTTGTCGAGCCGGCTCGAGCGCAGCAGCGCGGTGCCGTCGGCGTACAGCCAGGGCTGCATGTGGATCCACTGCCCCTCGGCGTGGTCGCCGTCGACGTGGAGCTGCTCCGAGGTCAGGTAGTGGGCGTTCAGCACCAGGGCAGGGGTCCGCTCGGGCGACCAGAACCGCTCGAAGTGGGCCCGGATCTGGTCATGACCCTCCGCCCGGCCGAACTGGCCGTCGTAGTACTCCCCGACGCCCTCCCAGACGGCGTCATGGGCGTAGAGATCCATGACGAGATCGATGCGCCGGGCATCGTCGGACACGCCCGCCTCGGGGCAGGGGGTGTCGCACAGGAACATGTAGCGGGCCTGGAGGCGGCGGATCTCCGCCTCCGCCTCCAGGACCGCCACCCGGCGCCGCAGCGCCTCCAGCTCGTCGGTCATCGACCTGTCCTCGTCCGGACCGGCGCGGTCTCGGGGAGCACCAGCAGGCACACGACGGTCACGGCCATCCCGGCGGCCAGGTAGTAGCCGACGGAGGAGGCCTGGCCGGTCCATTCGATGAGCCGGTTGGCGATCGAGGGGGAGAGACCGCCACCCAGCACCGCACCGACCTGGTAGGCGAGCCCGGCACCGGACTGGCGCTGCTCCGGTGTGAACAGCTCGGTGAGGTAGGTGATGAGCGGACCGAACAGGAAGCCGGTCAGCAGGAAGCCACCGGCGATGGCGAGCGCCCACGAGGCCAGCGTCCCCTGCTGGGCGATGGGGAAGAGGACCAGCATGTACGCCAGGACGGCCACCGCACCGGCGAGCATCACCGGCTTGCGTCCGAGACGGTCCGAGAGCCTGGCCCCGGCCACGACGGTGACGGCGTGCAGGGCGAGACCGGGCAGCGTGCACCACAGGACGGACTTGATCTCGAGGCCGAGTCCCTGCGGGGCGGGGGAGGCGGCGTAGGAGAGCATGAAGCCGGCCAGGACGAACATCACCGCGTTGAGTCCCATGTTGGCGCCGGCGGCCAGCAGCAGGCGGCGCCAGTTGTCGCGCAGGACGTTCCAGATCGGGATCCGGGCGATCTGCTGAGCCGTCTGCTCGGAGGCCAGCTCCTGGAACACCGGCGACTCCTCGAGCGCACGCCGGGCCCAGATGCCCACCAGGAGGACCAGGGCCCCGGCGAGGAACGGGATGCGCCAGCCCCAGCTCTGCACGGCGCTGGCCGGCAGGTAGAAGACGAGCACGAACGCGAGGTTCGCGAGGAGCGCGCCGAGGGGCGAGCCGAGCGCCACGAAGGCGCCGTACGCGGCTCGCTGGGTGATCGGGGCGTGCTCGACGGCCAGCACGGAGGCGCCGCCGAGCTCGCCACCGCGGGAGAACCCGTGCACCATCCGCAGCACGATCAGCAGGACCGGCGCGGCGACCCCGATCGAGGCGTACGAGGGGAGCAGGCCCATCAGGACGGTGGCGCCGCCCATCAGGTAGAAGGTGATGAGCATGGCCTTCCGCCGGCCGTGGCGGTCGCCGACCCAGCCCATCACGACGGCGCCGAGCGGCGCGACGACGTAGCCGAGGGTGTAGGTCGCCAGGCTCATGAACGAGGCGAACCAGGGATCGGTGTCCCCGGAGAAGAAGACGGCCGGGAAGACCAGCGCCGAGGCGACGGTGTAGATCGAGAAGTCGAAGAACTCCAGCGATGTCCCGGCGCCGGCGCCGATGGCCAGTCGTCTGGTCTGGGCAGGGGTGGTGCGTTCCGGTGCCGTGGTGTCGGTCATGCGGTCTCCTGGTGTGGTGTGGACCACAGCACACTAGGAATCGCGCAGGTCGACCGACCATTGGAGGAGTCTCGCCCCGTGGTGAGGGAATCCCTTACGCGGCCCCTCTCAGCCGGCCATCGTGCCGTGAGCCTCGGTCATCGCCTCGTCGACCCCGTACGCCGTCAGCCGCTTGCGCAGCACCCGGAGGGTGTAGGCGTCGAACGGCGCGTGGAGCCGGCCGGAGCAGGCGCGGGTGACCAGGACGTAGCGGCCGAGGACGAAGGGCGCGGTCGCGGCGACGAGGGCGCGGTCGAGCAGGGCGAGATCGACGCCCATCGTCCCGCTGCCGCGGCCGAACGCCTGGGTGAAGAAGGTCCGGCTCCAGGCGAGCTCGACACGGTCGGCGACCCGGTCGTAGGGCGTCCGTCCCGGGCGGAGATAGGCCGCGAGCGTGGAGCGCACCAGCTCTCCGCAGGTGGCGTCGTCGAAGTCGTGCCGCAGCGTCGCCGCCCGGGCGTGGAAGACCCGGACGATGCCCTCGGGGTCGGCGGGCAGGAGGTCCTCGGGCAGCCCCATGAGGAAGCAGCGATAGCGGACGAACTCGTGGATCGCGCGCTCGCGGGCGGTCCACTCGGTGCGGCCCTGGCGCACCGCGGCCGTGGCCAGGATGTAGATCGGGATCATGCCGGCGGGCATCTGGTCGACCTGCGGGACGGGGACGCCGAAGACCTGCTGGTCCCACTTCGCCGACCGCTTGAGCGCGTTGTAGCGGACGACGGAGTGCATCAGGCGTACGTGTGCGGTGGTCTCGAAGCCGACGCCGAAGCGGTCGAGGGCGCCCGGCAGGGTGGTGACGGCGAAGAAGCTGCTCGTCTCGATGACGCGCCGCGCGGCCCGCTTGTCGGAGAGCGCGCCGGTCAGCGCCATCGGCAGCGCGGCGTAGGTGTTGATGAAGGTGGCGAGGAACGCGCCGCGGATGATGAACGGCGCGAACAGCGCCGCGCTGACCCGGGAGTGCCGCGCGCCCTCCTCGACCAGGTCCATGTCGAGCCAGTCCGGCACGACCTCCATGGACGCGATGAACGTGCGCAGCTCCTCGGGTGCGTCCGGGACGGCGTCGACGCCCTCGCGACACGCGGTGGACAGCATCCGGATCAGGCCCTTCATGCCGTGGTCGTCGACCAGGGCGGCGTACGGGTCGGCGACGACGTCGCCGAGCATCGTCGCGGAGCGCATCAGCTCGACGACCTTCTCGTCGGCGAGCAGGCCGGCGCGGTCGTCGACGCCCCGGGGCAGCGAGGACCTCACGTCCGGGTCGGTGGTGAAGCGGTAGGGCGTCGCGGACAGGTCGACGTCGCCGTACATGTGCGGCTGGAGGACGGCCTGGGAGCGGACCCGCTCGGCCAGCTCGGGGTAGTGGAGCGTCGTCGTCATCACCCTCAACTTTCAGTCTGTTAGTTCCTATCTGACAGGTTGAAAGTTAGGCTGTCAAGCAATGAGTTCCGCAGTCACCCGCAAGCGCATGACCGGCCAGGATCGCCGCGAGCAGATCCTCGACGTCCTGCTCACGATCGTCGACGCCGAGGGGTTCCACGCCGCCACGCCCAACCGGGTCGCGGAGGAGGCCGGGGTGACCCGGCCCGTGCTCTACCAGCAGTTCGGCGACATGGCCGGGCTCTACGTCGCCCTCGTCGACCGAGAGTTCGCCCGCGCCGGGGAGCAGTTCGCCGCCGGGGTCGCCGCGCTGGACCTCTCGGACCCGTCGACCGTCTTCGTGGGGACCTTCCGGGTGGCGCTCGACTCGCTCGCGACCTCGCGCGCGACCTGGCGGCTGTTCCTGTTCCCGCCGCAGGGGGCGCCGCCGGCCCTGCATGCCCGGCTCGAGGAGTCCGAGGCCGTCGTGCGAGCCTTCCTCCGGCGGGGGCTGGAGTCGGTCTTCCCGAGCACCCCCGACCCGGAGATGGTGGCCCGTCTGCTGCACGCGTCGGGACGGGAGCTGCTCAGGATGCGGCTCGAGGATCCGGCCGAGGCGACCGAGGAACGCCTGATCGCCCTCGTCGAGCACCAGGTGGGGCTCCGCCTCGCGGCGCTCGACTGAGGGCGATCAGGCGTCAGGGGTCAGTGCGTGGCGGAAACCGTCGCGGGCTCGTCGGCCGCCGCCTCGGCGGTCTTCCGGCCGAGCAGCGCGCGGGAGCAGAACAGCGAGATCAGGGTGGTCACGACACCGAAGGCGACCGGCACCACGATGCTGCCGGAGGTGTCGAGGAGCCACTGCAGGATCATCGGCGTCGTCCCGCACAGCGCCCCGGAGAGGCCGTACGTCACCGAGATCCCGGTGTAGCGGACCCGGGCCGGGAACGCCTGGGCGAGCATGCCGGCCATGATCGCGTAGAACATCACGTCGGGGATGGTGGCCAGCACCGCGCCGATCATCGCCAGCGTCCAGTTCCCGGTGCCCATCAGCACGAACATCAGCGCGAGCGCGGGCACCTCGAGGGCGAGCAGGAAGGTGACCAGGGTGCGCGGGTTCCAGCGGGTGGCGAGCACCGCACCGAACGGCTGCACGAAGAACTGCACGAGGCTGGCGATCAGGATGATGGTCAGGAAGGAGTCCTTCCCGAAGCCGAGGTGGGTGGTGGCCCAGGAGAGCGCGAAGGTGTCGCGGGCGTAGACGACCACGAAGACGCACAGGATGCCGAAGACGCCGAGGGTCAGCTCGCGGGAGTTGCTGCGGAACAGCTCGATCACCGGGACCCGGACCACCTCGTTGCGCTCATGGAGGTCCTTCATCGCCGGGGACTCCTCGAGGCTGAGCCTGATCACGAGGCCGACCACGACCAGCGCGGCCTATGCCAGGAACGGCAGTCGCCAGGCCCATTCGAGAAGGGCGTCGTCGGGGAGCAGGCCGGTGACGGCGAGGAAGCTGAGGGTGGCCAGGATCCGGCCGGCGGGGGAGCCCTGCTGGGCGAAGGCGCCGAACAGGAAGCCGCGGTCGGGGCGGGTGTGCTCGGTCGCGATCAGCACCGCGCCGCCCCACTCGCCGCCGACGGCGAGGCCCTGCAGCAGCCGGAGGATGATCAGCAGCACCGGCGCCGCGGCGCCGATCGCGGCGTGCGTGGGGAGCAGGCCGACGCCGACGGTGGTCACGCCCATGAGCAGCAGGGTCAGGATCAGGGAGCGCTTGCGGCCGATCCGGTCACCGAGGTGGCCGAAGACCACACCGCCGAGCGGCCGGGTCAGGAACCCGACGGCGAACGTCGCGAAGGAGAGCAGGGTCGCGACCGCGGGCTCGGCGTTGCTGAAGAACAGCGGCCCGAAGACCAGAGCGGACGCGGTGCCGTAGATGTAGAAGTCGTACCACTCGATGGTGGTGCCGACGAACGCGGCGATTCCCGCCTTGCGGGCCATCCGTTCGTCGGGGACGCGCGTTGACTGGGTCATGGGGACTGCTCCTCCGGGGATTGTGTGTCGTCACGCACCGGAATGCTGTGTGACCGCGTTCACACTAGGAACGATCGCCATTGCACGTCCAACACCAAATGTAGATGGCATTGATATCACCCTTGAGCCCAATGTGTTCCGGGCATGCCAAGGCCGCCGATCGTCCACAGGGACGATCGGCGGCCTCGTGAGGGGTCAGGGAAGGACCAGCGTGATGCTCTCCGCGACGCAGACCGGTCGCTCGGCGCCTTCGGCCTCGACGGTCCAGGCGACCAGCACCTGGGTCCCGGCCGGGACCGCCCGGACCTCCTTGATCCGTGGCGTGGCCCGGATCTTGGTGCCGACCGCGACCGGTGCGGGGAACCGCACCTTCTCGAGCCCGTAATTGAGCCGGGCCGAGCCGGCCGCGATCGTGTAGAGCTCGGTGGAGAAGCCCGGCAGCATCGACAGGGTGAGGTAGCCGTGCGCGATCGTGCCGCCGAACGAGGAGGCGGTGGCGCGCTCGACGTCGACGTGGATCCACTGCTGGTCACCGGTGAGCTCCGCGAAGCGGTCCACGCGGTCCTGGGTGATCTGCACCCAGTCCGTGGTGCCGAGCTCCTCGCCGACAGCGGCCTCGATCGCCGCGATCGAGGTGAACGTACGCATCACACCACCCGCTCGAAGACGGCGGCGAGGCCCTGGCCGCCGCCGATGCACATGGTCTCGAGGCCGTAGCGGGCCTCGCGGCGGTGCAGCTCGCGGGCGAGCGTGCCGAGCATGCGGACACCGGTGGCACCGACCGGGTGACCCAGCGAGATGCCGGATCCGTGGACGTTGGTGCGCTCGAGGTCCTCGTCGGTGAACTTCCACTCGCGCATCACCGCCAGCGCCTGGGCGGCGAAGGCCTCGTTGAGCTCGATGACGTCGATGTCGGCCATCGTCAGGCCGGCCTTGGCGAGGGCCGCCTCCGTGGCGGGGACCGGGCCGATGCCCATCACGTCGGGACGTACGCCGGCAGCGGCCCAGGACACGAGCCGGACCAGCGGCCGCAGGCCGAGCTGCTCGGCCGTCTCGGCGGTGGTGACCAGGCACATCGCGGCGGCGTCGTTCTGGCCGCTGGCGTTGCCGGCGGTGACGGTCGCCTCCGGGTCGGAGGAGCCGAGGATCGGCCGCAGCCTGGCGAGCGACTCCATCGTGGTGTCGGCGCGGGGGTGCTCGTCGGTGTCGACGACGACATCGCCCTTCCGCGACGGCACGGTGACCGGCACGATCTCGTCGGCGAAGACGCCGCTCTGCTGGGCGGCGACGGCGCGCTGGTGGGAGCTGACGGCGAGCCGGTCCTGCTCCTCGCGGCCGATGGCGTACTCCCGGCGCAGGTTCTCGGCGGTCTCGAGCATGCCGCCCGGCACCGGGTGGAACCGGCCGCCGGGGGTCTGGCGGCCACGGGTGAGGCCGTCGTGGATCTGCACGCCGCTGCGCGCGCCGCCCCAGCGCATGTCGAGGGAGTAGAAGGCGACGTTGCTCATCGACTCCGCGCCGCCGGCGACCACGATCTCGCTGGCGCCGGAGGCCACCTGCATCACCGCGTTGGCGACGGCCTGCAGCCCGGAGCCGCAGCGACGGTCGACCTGCTGGCCGCCGACGGTGACCGGGAGCCCGGCGTCGAGGCCGACCACGCGGCCGATGGCCGGTGCCTCGGCGTTGGGGTAGCAGTGACCGAGGATGACGTCGTCGATCCGCTCCGGGGCGATGCCGGTGCGGTCGAGCAGGCCCTGCAGGGCGGTGACGCCGAGGTCGACCGGGCTCAGGTCCTTGAAGACGCCGCCGTAGCGGCCGATCGGGGTGCGGACGGGCTCGCAGATGACCACGTCGCGGGAGGTGTCGTTCATGGGTGGGTGCCTTTCAGGGGGTTGCGGTCGCCAGCTCGGCCCTCAGGCCGGCCAGCGCGGTGCCGTCGGGGCGCCGCAGCGCCACCTCGGCGGTGTCGGGGGCAGGTCGGTCGATGCTCACGAGGGCAGGGTCTCCGCAGAACAGCGGAGCGGTGTTGCGATGCCTCAGGAGGCGTACGGCCCGGTCGGGGTGGGCCAGCCGGATCGCCTCGGCGAGGACCAGGGTCGAGAGCGGGCCGTGCACGACGAGGCCCGGATAGCCCTCGACCCGGGTGGCGTAGGGCCAGTCGTAGTGGATCCGGTGCGGGTTGGCGCTCGCCGCGCTGAACCGCATCATCAGCGTCGGGTCGGTGACGAAGCGCCAACCGTCGTCCTCGGCCACCAGCGGTGGCCCGGCGGGGTCGACGACTGCGGGCTCGGGGTCCGGGAACGACGAGGGCGCCGGTGCCGCGTCGCGGTAGATCAGGTCCTGCCGTTCCTCCACGAGCAGGTCCTCGCGCTCGGCGTCGACCAGGCGGGTGAGCACCTTGACGACCGCCAGCCGGCCGCTGCGGCCGTCCTTCTCCTCGACGGAGACGACCTCGGACTCGCGGACGACCTCGGCACCGACCCGGAGGTCGCCGTGGAACGTCACCTCGCCGCCGGCGAACATCCGCCGCGGCAGGTCGATCGGTGGCAGGAAGTCCCCGCGGCGTGGGTGACCGTCGACGCCGATGACCGACGACACCGGCCAGCGCGGGAGCGCGACCCAGTGCCACAGCGGCGGGAGTACGTCCCCGGCGACCGGCACCGGAGTGCCGCTGTCGAGCAGCGCGCCGAGGGCGGCGACCGGACCCGCCTCGAGGGTCTCGGTCGTCGTCACCCGCCGCGGCCGCCAGCTCACATGAACCTTCCGCCGGTCACCTCGGCGACCGTGCCGGTCATGTACGAGGAGAGCGAGGAGGCGTAGAACAGCGCGACGTTGGCGATCTCGGCCGGCTCGCCGGCGCGGCCCATCGGGATCTCGGCCATCTTCTCGTCCCAGATCCGCTGCGGCATCGCCTCGGTCATCGCGGAGCGGATCAGCCCGGGCTGGATCGCGTTGACGCGGACGCCGTGGTGGGCCATCTCCTTGGCGGCGGCCTTGGTCAGCCCGACGATGCCGGCCTTCGCGGCGGAGTAGTTGGTCTGCCCGACCATCCCGACCTTGCCGGAGATGGAGGAGATGTTCACGATCGCGCCGGACTTCTGCTCGCGCATCCGGGCGGCGGCGAGCCGGGTGCCGTGCCAGCAGCCCTTCAGGTGCACGGCGATGACCTGGTCGAACTGGTCCTCGGTCATCTTCCGCATGGTCGCGTCGCGGGTGATGCCGGCGTTGTTGACGACGATGTCGAGCGAGCCGTACGTCGCGACCGCGGTCTCGAGAGCGCGCTCCACGTCCTCGGCGCTGACCACGTCGCAGGCCACGCCGGTGGCCACGTCCGGGCCCAGCTCCTTGGCGGCGGCCTCGGCGGCGGCGCCGTCGAGATCGGCGAGCACCACCCGGGCCCCCTCCGCCACGAAGCGCTCGGCGACGGCGAGGCCGATGCCCTGCGCGCCTCCGGTGATGACCGCGGTCCGGTTCTCGAGAAGTGCCATGTCAGTTCTTTCCCTTCTGGTCGCGCGCCACCAGCTGGGCGGCGATCACGTTGCGCTGGATCTCGTTGGTGCCCTCGCCGACGATCATCAGCGGGGCGTCGCGGAAGTAGCGCTCAACGTCGTACTCCTTGGAGTAGCCGTAGCCGCCGTGCACCCGCACCGCGTCGAGAGCGACCTGCATGGCCGCCTCCGAGGCGAAGAGCTTGGCCATCCCGGCCTCCATGTCGGCGCGGTCGCCGGCGTCGAGCCGCTCGGCCGCGTCGAGGGTCATCAGCCGGGCGGCGCGCATCTTGGTGCCCATCTCGGCGAGCAGGTTGCCGACCGACTGGTGCTTCCAGATCGGCTTGCCGAAGCTCTCCCGGGTCTGGGCGTAGGAGAGCGCGTCGTCGAGCGCGGCCTGGCCGACGCCGACGGCGCGGGCGGCGACCTGGATCCGGCCGACCTCGAGGCCGCGCATCATGTGGCCCCAGCCGAGGTGGGGTGTGCCGCCGAGGACGGCGGTCGCCGGGACGCGCATCTTGTCGAAGGTGAGCTCGCAGGCCTCGACGCCGCGGTAGCCGAGCTTGGGGATCTTGCCCGAGACGGTGAGCCCGTCGCCGGGTTCGACCAGCACCACGCTCATGCCCCGGTGGGCGGGCTTCGCGGAACGGTCGGTGATGCAGAGCAGCCCGATCAGGCCGGCGTGCTGGGCATTGGAGATCCAGGTCTTCGAGCCGGTGATGAGGAGATCGTCGCCCTCGGCGTCGGCGAAGGTACGCATGCCCTGCAGGTCGCTGCCGCCGGACGGCTCGGTCAGCGCCATCGTGGCGCGCAGGCTGCCGTCGGCCATCCTCGGCAGGTAGTCCTGCTGTTGCTGCGGGGTGCCGAAGTGGCGGACCAGGTAGCTGATCACCGAGTGTCCGCCGATCGCGCCGGCCAGGCTCATCCAGCCACGGGCGAGCTCCTCGGTCACCCGCGCGAAGCAGGCCGTGCTCACGTCGACGCCGCCGTGCTCGGCGGGCACCAGGAGGCCGAAGAAGCCGAGCTTCTTCATCTCCTCGATGAGCTCTGTGGGATAGATGTCGTCCGCCTCGAACTCGCGCACCCGGGGGCGTACGCGCTCGTCGACGAAGTCGGCGACGAGCCGGACCATGTCCTGCTCGTCGGGGGTCAGGCTGCTCATCTGGCTTCTCCTGGGTTGGGTCGGGTGAGGGAGACGATGCGGCGGGCGCGGGCGACGACGGGGGCGTCGACCATCCGGCCGTCGACGAGGGCGACACCGTCCTCGGTCGCGGCGGCCAGGACGCGCTCGGCCCAGGCGACCTCGTCGGGGGTGGGGGCCAGTGCGGTGGCGGTGGGAGCCACCTGGCCGGGGTGGATGCAGAGCTTGCCGGCGAACCCGAGAGCCGCGGCCGCGGTGACGTCGGCGGTCAGCCGCTCGTGGTCGCGTACGTCCCCGGTGACGCCGTCGATCGGTCCGGCCAGGCCGCCGATCGCGGAGGCGAGCACCAGGTTCCCCCGCGCCGGCGCGAGGGCGGGTGCGTGGTCGGGATCGACGCCGAGCTCGGCGGCCAGGTCGTAGCTGCCGAAGGCGAGGCGTACGACCCCGGGGGAGCGGGCCAGGTCGATGGCTCGCGCGATGCCGAGCGCGGTCTCGACCAGCGCCACGATCGCGGAACCCTCGGGGAGCGCGGCCAGGACGGCCGCCACGATCTCGGGGCTGTCGGCCTTCGGCAGCACCACGGTCGTCGGAGCGTCCAGGGCCGCCAACGCGGCGATGTCGGCGTCGTGCCAGGCGGAGCCGGCGGCGTTGACGCGCACGGCCACGGTGACCTCGGCCCGGGGGAGCCAGTCGATGACGTGGCCGCGGGCCGCGTCCTTGGACGCCGGGGCCACCGCGTCCTCGAGATCGAGGACGACCACGTCGGGTCCGGCGGCGGCCGCCTTGGCGAACCGCTCCGGTCGGTCGCCGGGTACGAACAGCCAGGTGCGTGCGGTCTCTGCGGTGCTCATCGGGCGACCTCCGTAGCGCGAGCGCCAGAATACGGACGTCGCCCGATGAATGACCTGATGATCACTCGCTGGCGCTCGCTCATCGGACCACCATCTCGCGGGTGCCGATGACACCGCGACCGATCAGGTCGTCCAGTCTGTCGTTGGGCAGCCCGAGAACGCCGGCGAGCACCTCGCCGGTGTCCTGTCCGACGGCGGGCGCCGGCCGGGGCGCGCTCCGCCGGCCGTCGACGGTGATCGGCGCGCCCGGGGCGAGCAGCTCGCCGACGCCGGGCTGGGTGATCGTCGAGAACAGCGGGTGCTCGCGCAGCAGCCGGGCGTCGTCGGCGGCGAGGTCGCGGAAGCTGCGGTAGGGCGACCACAGGATCCGGGTCTGTGCGAGAGCCTTCGTGACGTACGCCGTCTCGTGCTGCTCGAACCAGGCGGCGACCAGGCCGCCGAGCACCGTGCGGTGCCGGAACCGGGCTCCCTCGTCGGAGAGGTCGGCGTCGAGCGCGCGGGCGAGCGCAGTCACCGCCTCGCCGAGGCCGGTGATGCCCAGCAGGTCCGACCACTGCCGCGGGGTGAGGGCCACCAGCATGAAGCGGTCGCCGTCCGCGGTCGTGAAGTCGCGGCCGAAGGTGCCGTAGACGTGGTTGCCGATCGAGCCGCGCTCGCCGGCCGGCCGCAGCTGGGCCTCGGCGAGGTAGCCGAGGTTGCCGGCGACCGCGAGGGCGACGTCCTCCAGCGCGACCCGCACCTCGGCGCCCTCGCCGGTGACCGTACGCCGGCGCTCGGCTGCCAGCAGGCCGGTCGCGAGGTGGAGTCCGGCTGCGAGGTCCCAGGCCGGGACCACGCCGTTCACCGGTGCTGCATGCTCCTCCGGGCCGGTCACGAGCGGGAAACCGGTGCCGGCCTGGACGGTGTAGTCGACGGCGGTCCCGCCGTCGTGGCGGCCGGTGAGGAGCACGTGGATGACGTCGTCGCGACGAGCGCGCAGCGCGGCGTACCCGAGCTCGGTCCAGCGCTCGGTGTTGGTGACCACGATGCCGCCGGACGGGCCGCCTGAGACGACGAGGTCGGCGACCAGCTGCCGGCCCTCGGGCTGGGTGCAGTCGACGGCGATCGCCTTCTTGCCCGGGTTGAGCCCGTTCCAGTAGAGGCTGGCGCCGCCGTCGCTGAGCGGCCAGCGAGTGCGGTCGGGTGCGCCCTCGAGCGGCTCGACGCGGATCACCTCGGCGCCGAGCTGCGCCAGGGTGGTGCCGCACAGCGGCGTCGCCACGAAGCTCGACACCTCGACGACTCTCAGGCCCGCGAGCGGGCCGGCGAGCGGCGTGGGAGCGGGGTCAGCGGTGGTCATGGAACACCCTTTCTGCAACGGGCTGGGAGGGGGCGGCAGGGCCGGGACCGGCCATCGCCCAGGTCAGGGCGACCGCGGCGACCGGCACGCCGTAGACGAGCGAGAGATTTCCGGTCGGGTAGGCGATCGCGACCCAGGAGTAGCCGATGGCGAGGCCGGTGAAGCGGAGCATGTTGTGGATCCCGAGCGCGACCCCGTCGGCGGCCGCCGGCGAGGTCATCAAGCCGAGCGCCGAGGTCGCCTGGACGACACCGATCGCAGCCCCGGTCAGCACCAGCGCGGCCACGGTGAGCCCGACGACCGTGCCGGACCCGGAGGCGGTCGCGGCCAGCGGCAGCGCGAGCAGGCCGAGCGCGAGCAGCACCAGCCCGCCGCGCAGGGTGCGCCGGGCGGTGAACCGTTCGGTGATCCGGGAGGAGAGCGGTGCGGCGAGCGTCATCGCCAGGGCCAGCGCGAGCATGGTGATGCCGATGTGTCCCGGACCCAGGCCGAGGTCACGGCCCAGGTGCAGGGGAGTGGCGACGATCGCCACGCCGAGGCAGCCCATCACCGTGCCGGCGGCCAACGTGCTCGCGACGAACCTGCGCTCGGTGAGCAGGCCGGGCGGTACGAACGGCCCGGCGCTGGTGCGCCCGAGCCGGCTGTGCACGACCAGGACGAGCACGCCCACGGCCGCCATCGCGGCCGCCACCGCGACCTCGCCGTGCTGCCCCAGCCAGCTGACGGCGCCGACGAGGGCACCGACCCCGACCAGGAGCGTCGCCATGCCACTGACGTGGAGCGGGGCGTCGGACGGCGGGACGTCCGGGACGACGGTCAGGCACAGCACCAGCAGCACTGCGCTGAGCGAGGCATGGGTGAGGAACACCCACCGCCAGCCGAGCGTGTCGGCGACCAGACCGCCCAGCGGCGGGCCGAGCGCCTGGCCGACGCCGATCGCGGCCGCCCAGGCGGCCATCACCCTGGCCCGGTTGCCGGCCCAGTGCCGGCCGAGCACCTGCTGGATCGCGGGCGGCACCGCCGAGCAGGCGATCCCCTGCAGGGCGCGCATCACGACCAGGAACGCGAGCCCCTGGCTGAACGCGGCACCCGCCTGCGCCGCCACCATCAGCAGCAGCGACCCGGCGAGCACCCATCGGGAGCCGAACCGCTGGCACATCCAGCCCGAGATCGGGGCGAAGACGACCATCGCCAGGGTGAAGGCGCTGACCGCGAATACGATCCCGCGCGGCGAGGCCCCGATCGCGTGCGCGATCACGTTGATCGGCGCGCTGATGATCGTGCTCGACAGGGTGCCGAGCGTGGAGCACGCCAGCAGGGCGACGTACGCCGCCCGGCGGGGTTCGTACGTGAGGGTGGACGGGCTCATCGGAGGTAGAGCCGCACCGTGTCGATCTCGTCGCGGAGCAGCCTGACCTCCTCGACGGTGGGCCGGTCGGTCTCGCGTACGTCCTCGGCGACCGGGATGTCCCACCCGGTCGCGGCGCGGACGTCGTCGACGGTGAGGCCGGGGTGGACCTCGCTGATCTCGAGCTCGCCGAGCTTGTCGGGGCGGCGCAGCACCGCCATCGGGGTGATGACGGTCGAGACCCCGTGGCCGGGAGGCACCATCCGCGGGTCCTCCTGATGTGCCCGCACCGGGCTGGGCGAGGTGCAGAAGTCGAGCTCCGCCGGAAGGGCGCCGGGGTCGTGGCGACGCAGCACGACGACGCACTCGCCGGCGTTCGGCATGATCTCGGCCGCTCCGCCGGCGCCGGGGAGCCGGACGGTCGGCTTGTCCCAGTCGCCGATGAAGCTGGTGTTGAGGCTGCCCCAGCGGTCCACCTGGGCCGCGCCGAGGAAGCCGACGTCGACGTGGCCGCGCTGGAGCACGTAGCCGAACAGCGCGGGCATGCTCAGCACCGCGGCGGCCCCGGAGACCAGCACCGAGTCGGCGATGCCCTCCGCCAGGCCCTCCGGCTGCGCGCCGCAGATCCCCGACTCGTAGACCAGCTCGACGTCGGGGTTCACGGTGCGCCGGGCCAGGTCGACGGCGAGCGTCGGCAGGCCGACGCCCGCGAAGACCCGGTGCTTGCCGACCAGCTGCCGGGCGGCGACCGCGGCCAGGAACTCGGTGCTGGCCGGAGCCACGTCGGAGAGCGGCGTACTCATGATGCCTCCTGGGCGGCCACCCGGCGGCGGCCGAAATCGACGGGCTGCGAGGGTCGGGGAGCGACCCCGAGCCCGGCCCAGCGCTCTGCGCCGAGCTTGTCGAGATACGCCTCCCGGTCGGGGACACCGTGCACCCACTCCTCGAGCCAGCCGAGCACCGCCTCCCGGTCGCGGCTGATCGGCGTCCACTCCCGGTAGAAGGCGTTGTCACGGTCGTAGTGGCCCTGCGTGTAGGACGGATGGGCGCCGCCGGGGCACTCCACCACCGCGGTGACCGCGTGCGAGGGCAGCACGGTGCGGTTCGGGTCGGAGCGGACCACGTCCTCCTCGACGATCTCCTCGACGGTCACGATCACGGTCTCGGCCGCGTACGCCGCCTCCTGCTGGGCCCCGACGATGCCCCACATCTGGACGTTGCCGGAGCGGTCGGCGCGCTGGGCGTGGAGGATCGTCACGTCCGGGCGCAGCGGTGGCACGACGTAGATGTCGGGTCCGCCGTAGGGATCGGCGACCTTGCGGATCAGTGGGTTGAGCTTCGGCAGATCGCTGCCGGCGTACGAGCGGAGCGGGAAGAACGGCAGCCCGGAGGCGCCCGCCTGGTAACGGCAGACCATGCCGTAGTGGCTGTACTCCTCGACCTCGAGCGGCTTCGGGTCGGCGTTCTCCACCCGCCGCCGGACCTCGTGCAGGGAGCCCGCCGAGCCACTGGCGAAGAACGAGGCCACGAGCTTCGAGACGCAGCCGGCGGCGATCATCTGGTCGGCCAGCAGGTCGGGGGTCATCCGGCAGAACGTCAGGTCCCGACGGCCCTGGCGGATGATCTCGTGGCCTGCGGCGAACGGGATCAGGTGGCCGAAGCCCTCCAGGGCGACCGTCATGCCGTCCCGTACGTGGGCGGCCACCGCCGAGGTGAGATCGGTGACCTTGTCGGGCGTGGCCATGGGTGCTCCTCGGAGGCGGGCAGGGGGTGGTCAGTGGTCCCAGCCTGCCGCCAGCCGCGTGCCTAACTCCAATACTTCTTCCGCCGCTCACTGTTGACGGATGAGTATGAATAGTTCGAGACAGATATCGAAAGTGATGACAAACGACGGCACAATGAGCCGGGTGGACCCTGCCTCTCCTGCCGCTGACACCCGCGCCGCCGTGACCCTCGACGAGCTGCTCGACCTCCTCGACCTGAGCTGCGTCGGCGAGCCGACCGGCCGGGTCAGTCATTGGATCGGGCAACCTCAGCAGCATCCCGCCGGCAGGCTCTTCGGCGGCCTCCTCCTGGCTCAGGCGCTGGTCGCCGCCGGCCGTGGGATCCGGACCGACCAGCGGATCATCAGCCTGCAGGCCGACTTCGTCGGCGGAGTGCCGACGGACCGGCCGCTGCACTGGGAGGTCACGGTCGTCTCGGACGCACCGTCGCTGGCGACCCGGCGCAGCCGGCTGCTCGACGACACCGGGGAGGAGCTGTTCGGCGCGGTCACGCGCTGGGCGACGGTCCGTGACGACCTGCCCTCCTACAGCTCCGCCCGGCGGGCGCCTGCGCCCGACCCCGAGACGCTGCCGGACCACGCCGACAGGTTCGGCTCCGACGAGCGGATCCCGCCGTGGTGGCGGCTCCGGCGACCGATCCACTTCCGGCACGCGGTGGCCCCGCCGTACGTCACCCTCGCCGAGCCGAACGACCGGCAGACCACCTTCTTCCGGGCGACCGGCCCGCTGCCTGACGACGCGGTCCTCCGGGCGGCGCTGGTCGCCTACGTGAGTGACATGAGCATCCTCGAGGCGTCGTTCCTGGCGCTCGGTTCAGCACGGCACAAGCCGGGGGCCCGGATCCTCAGCCTGACCCACGCGCTGACGTTCCATGCCGCCGCCGATCTGACCGAGTGGCATCAGTTCGACTGCCGGGTGGAGTCGATCGCCCACGGGCGTGCTCACGGCGTCGGCGAGCTGTTCGACGCGGCCGGTCGCCACGTCGCCACCGCGTCGCAGGTGGGGCTGGTCAAGACTCCGACGGCAGATCGGGAGTAGGCAGCGCCTCCTCCGAGGCGCGCAGCACCGCGTGCAGCGCCGGGCTCCGGTCCTCCTGCCGCCAGGCGAGCTGCTGGAACGTGGGGCGATCACACTCGGTCACCCGGACCACCTCGATGCCGGTCTGCACGACGTTGGCGAGCGCGGTGTCGAGCGTGAACGTGATGCCGACGCCCGCCGCGACCAGCGCGACCGCGGTCCAGCTGTCCGGCGCGGTCTGCACGATGTTGGGCACGAAGCCGGCCTGGGAGGCCGTCTCGATGAAGGCGTCGCGCACGCTGGAGCCCGGGTCGGCGGGCAGCGCGACGAACGGCTCGTCGCGGCACTCCGCCATGCTGACCTGCTCGCGGCCGGCGAGGCGGTGGCCGGCGGGAACGGCGAGCACGTAGTGCTCGACGGCGATCACGCGGTGCGCGAGTCCCTGGGGCTCGATCCGCCACCGGGCGATCGCCAGGTCGAGCTCGCCGTCCTGCAGCGAGCGCAGCGCCTCGTAGTTGTAGGTGGTGCTCTGCAGGATGAGCTCGATCCCGGGATGCTGCTCGCGCACGATTCGGCCGAGCTGTCCCACCAGCACGTGGGAGGAGGGGCCGGCGAACCCGATCCGGACCCGTCCGGTCTCGCCCCGGCCGGCCGAACGCACCGCCCGGCGCGCGGTGCGCATGCCCTCGAGGACGTCCTGTGCGGGTCGCACCAGGGCCTCGCCGGCCGAGGTCAGCCGGACGCTCCGGGTGGTGCGGTCGAACAGCTGGGTGCCGAGGTCGCGCTCGAGCTGCTTGATGGTGCGGCTCAGCGGCGGCTGGGCGATGTGCAGCCGCTCGGCCGCTCGGCCGAAGTGCAGCTCCTCGGCGACGGCCAGGAACGCTTCGAGGTGGTGCAGGTCCATAAGGACAACTGTTGCATCAGTTGGAACAATCAGCCAAGCATTAGGTATTGGACGGGCATAAGAAGTCAGGCCATGCTTTTCTGCATGACCACCGACCTGCTGCCGCTGGACGGCATCACCGTGGTCGCCCTCGAGCAGGCCGTCGCGGCCCCGCTCGCCACCCGCCACCTCGCGGACCTCGGTGCCCGCGTGATCAAGCTGGAGCGGGTGGGCGAGGGTGACTTCGCCCGCAACTACGACCACGCGGTGCACGGCCTCGCCTCGCACTTCGTCTGGCTCAACCGCGGAAAGGAGTCGGTGGCGCTCGACCTGAAGTCGCCCGAGGGCGCCGAGCTCGCCCGCCGGCTGGTCGCGCGTGCCGACGTGTTCCTGCAGAACGCCGCGCCCGGTGCCGCCGAGCGCCTTGGGCTCGGCGCGGCGGAGCTCGCCGAACGGCACCCCCGGCTCGTCGTCGCCGGCATCTCGGGCTACGGCACCGGCGGCCCGCTGCGGGACCGCAAGGCGTACGACATGCTGATCCAGGCCGAGTCAGGGCTGATCTCGGTCACCGGCACCCCGGAGACGGCGACCAAGACCGGCGTCCCCAGCTCCGACATCGCCGCCGGGCTCTACACGAGCCAGGCGATCGTCGCGGCCCTGTTCCGCCGTGAGCGCACCGGAAAGGGCGGCATCGTCGACGTGTCGATGTTCGACGCGACCGTCGAGTGGCTCGGACACCCGATGTACATGCAGATGTACGGCGGCCGGCAGATCCCCCGGATGGGGCTCAGCCACGCCTCGATCGCGCCGTACGATGCCTACCCGACCGCCGACGGGGAGATCCTGATCGGCGTCCAGAACGACCGCGGCTGGCGGGCGCTGGTGACCGACGTCTTCGAGCGGCCCGATCTCGCCGACCATCCCCGGCTGGCCACCAACCCGCTGCGGGTCGAGCACCGCGAGGAGTGCGACGCGGTCGTCGCCGAGCACACCCGCGGCTTCGCCACCGCCGACCTCGACGCCCGGCTCGCCGCCGCCGGCGTGCCCGCCGCCCAGATCAACGACATGTCCGGTCTGGTCGACCACCCGCAGCTCACCGGCCGCGACCGGTGGCGCGAGGTCGACACCCCCTCGGGGCCGGTCCGTGGTGTCCTGCCGCCGATGACGTTCCGTGACGTCGAGCTGCCGATGGGCGCGATCCCCGAGCTCGGTGCCCACACCGATGCCGTGCTCACCGAGCTCGGCCTCGACGACGGCAGCATCGACCGGATGGCCGCCGCCGGCGTGGTCGGCCGGCCCACCGACGTACCCGTCCCCATGCCCTGACCCAGCCCTGACCCCCTCGCACGAAGGAGCAGCACCCATGGAGCCCGACGAGTTCACCTCGATCCTCGACGCCGTCCGCGCGTTCGTCCGCAAGGAGGTCGTCACGGCCGAGGACGAGATCGAGGAGACCGACCAGATCCCCGACCGGATCCGGCAGCAGGCCGCGGCCATGGGGTTGTTCGGCTACGCCATCCCCGAGGAGTACGGCGGTCTCGGCTTCACCATGTCGGAGGAGGTCCGGCTGGCGATGGAGCTCGGCTGGACGACGCCGTCTTTCCGCTCGATGTTCGGCACCAACAACGGGATCGCCGGCCAGGTGCTGGTCAACTGCGGCACCGAGCGGCAGAAGCAGCGCTACCTGCCCGGGCTGGCGAGCGGCGAGCTGGTGGCCTCGTTCGCGCTCACCGAGCCCGAGGCCGGCTCCGACCCGAGCGGCCTGCGCACCCGCGCCGTCCGCGAGGGCGACGAGTACGTCATCAGCGGGCAGAAGCGCTTCATCACCAACGCGATCTGGGCCGACCTGCTCATGGTCTTCGCCCGCACCGGCGACCTCGCCGAAGGCGCCAAGAACATCTCGGTGTTCGTGGTGCCGACCGACACCCCCGGCGTCACCGTCGGACCGCGGGACCACAAGATGGGCCAGCGCGGCGCCGTGACCTCCGAGATCTTCTTCGACGGTGCCCGGGTGCCCGCCGAGAACCTGGTCGGCGAGGTCGAGGGCGAAGGCTTCTCCGCGGCGATGCGCTCGCTGGCCAAGGGCCGGCTGCACATCGCGGCGCTGACCGTCGGGCTCGCGGACCGGCTGATCGAGGAGAGCCTGCGTCACGCCACGACCAACGGCCAGGGCGGCCAGAAGCTGTCGGAGTTCCAGCTGATCCAGGCGATGCTCGCCGAGAGCCGGACCGAGGCGTACGCCGGTCGCGCGATGGTCCTCGAGGCCGCCCGCAGCTGGGACGACGGCAGCGACCGGCGGACGGCACCCTCGATGTGCAAGCTGTTCTGCACCGAGGCGGTCGACCGGATCGCCGACCGGGCGGTCCAGATCCACGGCGGCCTCGGCTACATGCGCGAGGTGCCGGTCGAGCGGTTCTACCGCGACGCGCGGCTGTTCCGGCTCTACGAGGGCACCAGCGAGATCCAGAAGCTGATCATCGCCAAGCAGATGGTCAAGGAGTTCCAGGGATGAGCTCGGGGGAGCGCACCGGGGCTGTCCGGGTCGAGGACCGTGGCCACGTCCGGATCCTCACCCTCGACCGACCCGAGCGCCGCAACGCGCTCGACCTCGCGGACCGCCTGGACCTGCTCACCGCGCTCCGGGCCGCCGAGCACGAGGCGCGTGCCGTCGTCCTGACCGGCGCGGGCTCGGTGTTCTCCGCGGGCGGCGACATCCGGTCGATGTCGCAGGACCGCGACGTCGCCCGGCAGCGGCTCGAGGTCGTCAACGCCGTCGTACGCCAGCTGGTCACCGGCGACCTGCCGATCGTCGCGGCGGTCGAGGGCGGCGCGTACGGCCTCGGCCTCGCCCTGGCCGCCGCCTGCGACCTGGTGGTCGCCGGCCGCTCGGCGACCTTCTCGACGTCCTTCGGGAAGATCGGGCTCGGCCCCGACACCGGTCTTGCCTACACGCTCCCGCGGCGCGTCGGGCAGGGGAGGGCGCGCGAGCTGCTCCTGACCGTACGCACCTTCGACGCGGTCGAGGCCGAGCGGATCGGAGCGGTCGAGACCGTCGTCGAGGACGGCACCGCCCTCGACCACGCCGTCGAGCTGGCCTCGCGACTGGCCGACCTCTCCGCGCCGATGGTGACCGGCACCCGGCGCCTCCTCGACCAGGCCGACCAGAGCCTCGACGGCGTACTCGAGGCGGAGGCCGACCTCCAGGTCGAGCTGCTCGCGGGCCGGCAGTTCGCCGAGGGCCGGACGGCCTTCCTCGAGCGCCGCCGCCCCGACTTCATCGGCGCCTGAGAGCAGGTCGTCCGCCCGGCCGATCCGCGCACGTACTCGGTCGTCGAGGGTCAGGCCGCGCCGCTGAGCAGCAGCTCCGCGGCCCTCGCGGCTCCGTCGACCTGTGCCTCGGCGGCCATCGCGGTCGTCCGCGCGCGGACCTCGGGCGTCAGGGCGGCGCCGAGAGCGGTGGTGAGCGACTCGAGCGTCGGTGCGGCGCCGTCGTGAGCGATCCCGAGGCCGAGCTCGGCGACCCGCCCGGACCAGTACGCCTGGTCGCCGGCCTGCGGCACCACCACCTGCGGGGCACCGGCCCGGTAGGCCGTGGTCGTGGTGCCCGCGCCACCGTGGTGGACGACGGCGGCGACCCGGCCGAAGAGGCGCTGGTGGTTGACCTCGCCGATGACGAAGCAGTCGTCACGACCGTCGATGACGTCCAGTCCCGCCCAGCCGCGCCCGATGACCACGCGCCGGCCGTGGGCGCGGATGGCCTCGATCGCGACGCGTACGCCCTCCTCGCCGACCGTGCGCATGCTGCCGAATCCGACATAGACGGGCTCCGCGCCGTCGTCGAGGAACCCCGTCAGATCCTCGGGGAGCGGGCGGTCGTCCGAGAGCGTCCAGGCGCCGGTCTGGGTCACCTCGAAGCGGGAGGTTCCGTGCCACGGACCGAGGACCGGATCGGCCGCGAGGAGCGGGTGCGTGGTGAACATGAACTCGCTGACATCCTCGACCGGCGAGAGCCCGATCGAGGCCCGGTGAGCGTCGAGCGGCTCCTTGAACAGCTCGGTGAAGCCGCGCCCGTCCAGGCCGCCGACGACGTCGGGGCAGAACAGGACGTAGTGGTAGGGGACGCCCAGCCTCTCGGCGACCGAGGGCGCGACGAACTGCGACATCGCGGTGGCCACGACCACGTCACAGCCCTCAGCGGCCTCGGCCACCGTGTCGTACTGCGCCGTGATGAAGTCGGTCACCCGCTGATGACGCTCCTCGGCCGTCGGCGGCCGCTCCCACGACCGCCACGGCTTCAGGAACGGCACGTGCGCCACACCTTCCCGCTCCAGCAGGTCGACGAACTCCCCGTCCGGCGGCGCGCACATGCTGACCTCCGCGCCCCTGCGCCGCAGCTCGACCGCGAGCGCCACCATCGGCTCGACGTCTCCCCGCGACCCGTACGTGGACAACAGCACGCGCATCCATGGCTCCGTTCCGTGGGTCCGTTTCGTGGCTCCGGGCCACGCCCGAGAATCAGGGCAGCATAACGGGCTTGAGCACCCTCCCGGCGCGTTGCTCGGCGACCGCGGCATCCCACTCCGCGAGGGGGAAGGTGGTGACCAGGCGGTCGAGCGGGAGGGTGCCGGCGGCGTGGCGGCGGAGCAGGTCGGGGATGAGCTCGCCGGGCACCGCGTCACCCTCCACGCAGCCGCGGAGGGTGAGTCCGCGCAGCATGAGGCGGCGTACGTCGATCTCGGCTCGCGCCCGGCCCAGACCGACCACGGCCAGGGTGCCGAGCGGGTCCAGGAGGCCGAGGACGCGGTCGACCACCTCGGGGCGGCCCGAGGTGTCGAGGGCGTGGCTGATCCCGGGATCGGCCAGCTCGTCGAAGGACTCATAGGCCTTGGCGCCGAACGACCCGACCAGCTCGCGCCGGGAGGCCAACGGCTCCACGACGATCACCTCGACGCCTTCGGAACGTGCCGTGAGCACGGCCGCTGCGCCCACACCACCGGCTCCGACGACCAGCAGCCGGTCGCCGGCGCCGGGCCGGAGCACGTTGAGCACCGCGCCCGCACCGGTCAGGAAGCCACAGCCGAGCGGGGCCGCGACCTCGGGTGCCACGTCCCCGACGGGTACGCAGGCACTGGCCGCCACGAGCGCGTGGCTCGCGAACGACGACTGCCCGAAGAACGAGGCGAAGACCGGGTGGCCGTCCACGGTGACCGTGGCGCTGCCGTCGGGGCGGCGCCCGGCGTTGTTGAGGCGCTGGGACTGCTCGCAGTAGGCCGGAGCGCCACCGAGGCAGCGCTCGCAGGAGCCGCAGGAGCGGAAGGAGAGCACCACGCGCTCGCCGACGCGGACGCCGGCGACCTCGGCGACCGACGAGCCGACCTGCTCGACGATGCCGCACCCCTCGTGCCCGAGCACGGCTGGAGTGGTGCCGAGCGCAGCCCGGGTGGCGAGGTCGGTGTGGCACAGGCCGACCGCCTCGATCCGGACGAGCACCTCGTCGTCGCGAGGCGCATCCAGCCGTGCGGCCACCAGCTCGGCCGGGGTGTCGACGCCGTGGGTGAGCAGCACCTGGGCGGTCGTCCCGCGCGCGCTCATGCGCGCTCCAGCCCGAAGTAGAAGTGCCGCCCGGCCGGGTCGAGCACCACGGACGGCTTGCCGTTCATGATCCCCATCAGGGTGTCGCCGTCGACGCGCTTGAAGTGGTCGAGGACCGGCATCCCGTCGTAGACCATGGTCGCGGTGACCTCGCCACGGAACTCGACGTTCCACAGGCTCGCCTCGCCCCGACCGGACTTGAGGTCGGAGTAGAGAGAGCCGTCCTCGGCCCGGCAGATGAGGGGCTTGGCGTCGTCCAGGGCGTCGAACCGCTTGCCGTGCCAGCTGCTCGTGGCCAGCGTCTTCTCGATCGGGTGCCCGGTCGAGAACGCGAAGCCGCGCCAGGAGCCGAGGATCGCCGAGGCGGCGACGGTGTCGAGGCCCGCCCAGACCTTGTCGAGCTCGGCCGGGTCGACGAGGCCCTCGACCGCGCGGAGCTCGTTGAAACGTACGGCTGTCTGCAGGGTCACCATCATCGGACTCCGATCTTGCGCATGAGCGTCAGCTGCTTGTTGGTCGACTCGACGAAGGACTCGGCCTTGCCGGGCGCGGCGCCGAGCGGGATCACCCGCTGGATCGCGACCGTCTGCGACTCGGTGAACTTCCGGATGCCCTCGGCTCCGTGGCGGCGGCCGAGGCCGCTCTCGCCCATGCCGCCCATCCCGGCCTCGATGCTGCCGGCCGCGGCCGCGGCGCCGTCGTTGACGTTGACGGACCCGGCGCGGATCTGCGGCGCCATCCGGGCTGCCGCAGAGGTGTCGCGGGACCAGATCGAGGCCGACAGGCCGTAACAGCCTTCGTTGGCGAGCGCGATCGCCTCCTCGTCGGTACGGAACGGATAGAGCGCGACGACCGGACCGAAGGTCTCCTCGGCATAGACGCGCATCTCCGGGGTGACCCCCTCCAGGACCGTCGGCTCGAAGCAGAGCGGCCCCAGATCGGGCCGGACCTTTCCGCCGGTGAGCACGGTCGCGCCGTGGGCCACGGCATCCTCCACGTGGGCGGTGACCGCGTCGAGCTGACGTTGCGAGATCAGCGGTCCGAGTTCGACGGAGAAGTCGAGGGCCTGCCCGATCCGCTGCTCCGAGGTCGCCGCGACGAAGCCGTCGCGGAAGGACTCATAGACCGACTCGTGCACGTAGATCCGCTCGATGCTGATGCACATCTGCCCCGTGTTGGCGTACGCGGCCGCGACCGCCCCGGCCACGGCCTTGTCGACGTCGGCATCCGCGCGCACGATGAGCGGATTCTTGCCGCCCAGCTCGAGCGAGGCCCCGACCAGCCGGCGCCCGGCCTGCTCGGCGACGGTCCGCCCGGTCGCGGTGGACCCGGTGAAGCAGACGAAGTCGGCCTCCTCGACCAGCGCCGTGCCGACCGGCACGCCCTCGCCGACGACGATCTGCCACACGTCGGCGGGCAGCCCCGCCTCGGCCAGCAGGGCGTGGGTCCACAGCATGGTGAGCGAGGTCTGCGGGTCCGCCTTGGAGACGACCGCGTTGCCGGCCAGGAGCGCCGGGAGCACGTCGCCGACGCCGAGGTAGAGCGGGTAGTTCCACGGCGAGATGATCCCGACGACGCCCTTGGGGACGCGCACCTCGGTCACCTTCGTCAGCAGCGGGACCATGCCGCGTACCCGGTTGTCGGCGAGGTAGCGGCGCGCGCGACGGGCGTAGTGTCGCGCGATCGTGGCGACCTGGGCGATCTCCTGCCAGGCATGGAAGCGGGACTTGCCGGTCTCCCACTGGATCAGGTCCAGGACCTGGTCCTGACGCTCGACGAGGAGGTCGTGGAAGGCGATCACGACCTGGCACCGCCGGGACAGCGCCAGGCCGGCCCACGACCGCTGCGCGACCCGCCCGCGGGAGACGGCCTCGGTGACGTCGAGGACCGACGAGCTCGGCACCGAGGCGGTCGGCAGCAGGTCATAGGGCGCCAGGGCGACCACGTCGGGCGATGGTTCGCCGGCACCGCTGCAGACCCGGGCGCGCAGGTCGTCGAGGACGGGTTCGGTCAGCCACTCGGGCCGGAACACCGACCCGGTGACAGGTTCGGCGTGGTCTTCTCTGGTCGTCATGGCAGCCCATTTCTAATCTTGGTTCACAAATTTGCCCGGCCGTCGCGATGAGGGGACGAGAGCCATTGCGTGACGTCCGTCACTGGCCGTATGTTAATCAGGAATCACATTCGCGTCGACCCCTAAAGGCCGAGCGAATCCCTCCAAAGGTGGAAGGTAAGTCAATGGGAGATCTCAGTCGTAGAGGGTTCATCTCGCTGGGTGCAGCGCTCGGTTTCGTGGGTGTGGCCGAAGGCGTCGCTCCGTCGTGGAGCTGGGCGTCGACAGGGTCGATCGCCGGCTCGGCCACGTATGCCGACCCGCAGTGGGTCTGGGACGACCGGATCGACGCGATCATGAAGTCGGTGCTCGACAACGGTCAGGTGTCCGCGGTCAACACCGCGATCCGCCCGTGGGTCGACAACAGCGACCCGTTGCCGACCGGCCTGCCCGCGGACCTCACCGCCTACCTGCAGGACGTCAACCAGCTGCCCGAGTGGGCCGACATGGACAAGCTGACGCTGGCCGCGGACTTCAACCGCCGCAAGGACACCTACCTGTTCGCGCTCTACAGCGTCGGCAGCGGGATCATGAGCACCGTCATCCCGCGCGAGGCCAAGTCGGTCTACTGGTCCAAGGGTGGCGCCGACATGCAGGACCGCGCCGCCAAGACCTTCACCTTCGGCTACGACTTGGCGCAGCTGCACGCCTTCGAGCCTCAGGGTCAGTTCATCGTCACGGCCAACAAGACCCGGATGGTGCACGCAGCCGTACGCCACCTGCTGCCGCAGCTTCCGCAGTGGCGCGAGGGCGCCACCGAGAACGACCAGATCCCGATCAGCAACGGCGACATCCTGGTCACCTTCCACAGCCTCGGCACCTTCGTGCACAAGAAGTTCAAGGAGTGGCGCATCCCGATGACCGCCGCCGAGGAGGAGGCGTTCCTGCACTCCTGGCAGGTCGCCATCTCGCTGCTCGGCGTCCAGGACCGGTTCATCCCGCAGACCTGGGCGGATGCGCACGCTCAGGCGGCGCAGGTGCTCACCCCGATCCTCGCGCCCACCGCGGAAGGCAACAGCCTCGCCGAGACGCTTCTCGGCCTGACCGCCCAGGTCGACCTGGGCGTCACCCGTGGGTTCCTCAACGAGTTCGTCCGCTACACGCTCGGCGACCAGGTCTCCAACTGGCTGGGCCTGCGTCGCGACTACGTCTCGGCCGCGCTGATCAAGACCGCCTGGCCCGCCTACATCGCGTTCCGTGAGGGCACGATCAACGTCCTGCCGGGCTCCTACTACATGTTCGACCAGTTCGTCAGGGCGCTCGCGATGGCCTTCCTCAACGGCGGTGAGTCGGGCCAGACCACCCCGATCGAGATCCCCGACATGAACCGTCCTTCCTGAGGTCTCAGAGGCCGAGCGCGTGCATCAGGAGGGCGGTGACCCTCTCCTCGTTGCCGTCCTGCCAGTGGAGCAGCCGGCCGGACTCGGCGACCACGCCGAGTCCGGCATGGACCTCGACCCTCGCCGCGCGCGGGTCCAGGTCGTCCCGCGCGGCGACCAGGTGGTCCTCCCAGAGGGCGACGTGCTCACGCTGGGCCCGGATCAGCTGCGTACGCAGCGGCTCGGGGAGCCCGGCGATCTCGGCCGTGCCGACCTGGGTGAGCAGGTGGTGACGGAAGCTGTAGCCGACGTACGCCCGAGCCAGGGCCGCGACCGCGCCGGTCGCGTCACCCGGATCGCGCAGGGCCTCGCGGACCGACTGGTCGAGCATCGTCGCCGCCTGCAGGCACGCCGCCGCGAGGATGTCGACCTTGCTCGGGTAGTGCCGGTAGAGCGCCGACGGCGCCACTCCGACGACCTCGGCGATGTGTCCGAGGGTGACGTTCGCGAAGCCGTCGCGCGCGAAGAGCGGGATCGCGGCGGCGAGGATCTCGGCGCTGCGGGTGCGGGAGGCCGGCGGTTCCTCGACCGGTTCCGCCCGCGTCGGGTCGGTCCGCGGGAGCGACCCGACATCGGTGCCGATGACCCGGAGCGCGACCTCGGTCAGCAGGCCGACCAGTCGGCGCCTGGCCATGGTGGCGTGATGGGTGGTGATCGAGCCGATCGCTCCCAGTGCCGCGACGGCCCGGAGCCGGTCGTCGGCGGACGGGTTCGGGCCTCCGCCGGCTGCCGCCACGACTCGCCGTACGACCCGGTCGACCTTGACCCGGATCTCGCCGAGGTCCTCGGCGCCCAGATAGCGCGACTCCCAGCGGTAGATGCCGCCGTAGCTGCGATGGTCGACGGTGAGCTCGGCGATCGTACGCAGCACCCGCTCGAGATCCGCGTCGTCGGGGAGGTCGGACACGGCCTCGAGCAGGTGGTCGATGAGCAGGTTCGCGCAGTCACGGAACAGGTCGTACTTGCCAGGGAAGTGCCGGTAGAGGGCCGCCGCCGTGATCCCGACGTCAGCGGCGATCTGCTCCATCGACGCGGCGTGGTAGCCGCGCTCGCTGAAGACCTTGCCCGCCGCCTCGACGATCAGCTGGCGCCGGTTGCGCGGTCGCGTGCTCACGCGCCGAGTCAACCATGCCGGAGACGTACGCCGGTCAGCTGGTCGGGAGCGCGGTCCTGGTGAGTCTCTCGGAGACCTCCCAGAGCCTTGCCGCGTCCTCGGGACTGCGCAGCGGCCGGTAGAGCGCCTGCTCGGCGGGCGGGCCACCGAGGTGCCCGGGCCCGCTGGGGCCGTACATCCGGCCACCGGTCGCCTCGGGCGAGGTCGCGGCCAGCAGTGCGGGAAGGGCGGCGGTCTCGGGGGTGCCCAGGAGGATCCCGCGGGCGGAGAGCCAGCGGATCATGCGTACGGAGAGGGTGTCGGTCGTACGTCCGATCTCGGGTCGTGCGGCCAGCAGGTTGGTCGGGGCGACGCCGGGGTGGGAGAGGTTGCTGGTGATTCCCCAGTCGCCGGCGCGGCTGCGTCGGTCCAGCTCCAGCCCGAACAGGCCGACGGCGATCTTGGACTGGCTGTAGGCCCTCATGTCGTCGTAGCCGTCCTCCCAGCTGGGGTCCTCCCAGTTCACGTTCCCGCGCCGCGCGGCCACGCTCACCTGGGACGTCACCCGGGCGCGCCCGGCTCGCAGCAGCGGCAGGGTCCGGGCGACGAGGGCGAAGTGGCCGAGATGGTTGGTGCCGAGCTGGAGCTCGAACCCGTCGGCGGTCGTCTGCCTCTCCGGCGGCGTCATCACGCCGGCGTTGTTGATCATCAGGTGGAACGGCTGGTCCTCGCCCAGCAGCGTCTCGGCGAGCGCCGCCACCGAGGACAGCGAGGAGAGGTCTAGGTCGCGCAGCGAGATCCTGGCCTCCGGGACGTGCCCGCGGATCGTGGCCAGCGCCTTCTCACCCTTGCTCGGGTTGCGTACGGGCAGCACCACCTCCGCCCCCGCGGCCGCCAGCCGCGTCGCCATCACCAGCCCCATCCCGTCGCTGGCCCCCGTCACCAGGGCTCGCTTGCCGGACAGGTCGGGGATCGTGATGTCGATGGGTCGACGGGGCATCGGTCTGCTCCTCGTTGGTGGATCCGGGGTCGGATCCATCCTCCGAGGACGTCGAGGTTCTATCCAGGGTCTCTCGATCCCAGCCTGGCCTCCACGTCGTCGAAGTAGCGGGAGAGGAAGACCGCCATCAGAGCGCCGCCGACCACCTGCGGGACCTTGGAGCCTTTCGTACGGGAGCCGGCCGCGAGCAGCGCGCTGCCGGCGGCGAGGTTGACGGCTCCCCAGGCGACGTTCTCGGTGGGGGAGGAGGGGCCGACGCCGGGCGGGTTCGCGAACGGCGTCGGGAACCGCTGCCCGGTCACGCCCTTGACCGTGTGCGGGATCGCGTTGACCAGCAGGGCCCCGGCCGCGAAGCGGGCCGCCGTTCGGACCGTGGAACGAATGAGTTGAGGCACGTCAGGTGAGGCTAGTCACTCGACACAAGATCCGGTGCGGAGTCGGCGTTGGCGGCAGGCCGCTGCGAGACGGGGGCGCGGATGCCTCTTAGGATCACAGCATGGTCCCGCCTGAGTCGAAGAACGCGCCGAGCATGGCAGATGTCGCGGCCCGGGCAGGGGTCTCCCACCAGACCGTGTCCCGGGTGGTCAACGGCTCCGACGCCGTACGCGGCGAGACCCGCGACCGGGTGCTGGCGGCGATCGACGAGATGGGCTATCGACGCAACAAGTCGGCGCGGGCGCTGGTGACGCGGCGCTCCGGACGCCTGGGTCTGCTCTACTCCCAGCCGCACCTCTACGGGCCGGGCACGCTGGCCGCCTCGGTGCACCAGGCCGGTCAGAAGGCCGGTTACGACGTCATCCTGAGCCCGGTGCCACACCTCGAGGCGACCTCGGCGGAGCGGGCGATCGAGGCGCTCCTCGACGACGCGGTCGAGGCCGTGCTCCTCGGCGTCTCGCACCAGTCGTTCGAGGACCTGGTCGGCCAGCTCGCGTCCGTGGTCGAGGTCGTGATGATCCACAGCGACCCGCCGGCGGGGGTGCGCTCGGTCGGGATCGACCAGCACGCCGGCGCCGTGCTGGCCACGCAGTACCTGCTCGACCTCGGCCACCGCAACATCGCCCACGTCGCCGGTCCGGTCGGCTGGATCGACGCCCGGCAGCGCCGGGAGGGGTGGCTGGCCGCGCTCCGGGAGGCCGGCGCGCAACCGGGCCCCGAGATCTTCGGTGACTGGTCGAGCAGGAGCGGCTACGAGGCCGGGGCCGTGATCGCCAGGGACCCCTCGGTCACCGCGGTCTTCGCCGCCAACGACTCGATGGCCCTCGGGGTGATCCGCGCGCTGCACGAGGCCGGCCGCCGGGTACCCCAGGACGTGAGCGTCGTCGGCTTCGACGACGTCCCGGACGCCGCCTACCTCTGGCCCCCGCTGACCACGGTCCGCCAGGACTTCGCCTCGCTCGGCGAGCTCGCGGTCGAGGTGGCCACGAAAGCCATCGCCGAGGGGACCGTCGAAACCCCCGCTCTGCTCGAGCCGGAGCTGGTCGTCCGGGCCTCCGCTGCCGAGAACCCCAGCTAACAGCCGAGGCGTCACGTACGCCGGCCGAGACGTCAGCTGGGTCGGCCGAGTCGTCACGTACGTCGGTCGAGTCGTCAGTCAGGTCGGCCGAGTCGTCAGTCAGGTCGGCCGAGTCGTCGATTGGGTCGGCCGAGTCGTCACGTACGTCGGTCGAGCTGTCGGTTAGGTCGATCGAGACGTCACTCAGGTCGGCCGAGACGGCGCGACGGTGCCAACTCGGCCGACGGGGCTGACGCCTCGACCAGGGTCTGCGGGGAACCCAGCGGTAACCCGCTCGTCATATGTTAGCGTTCACATCGCCTCGAACCCCACCCCGAGCCGTCGGGCAGAAACGGAGCCGTGATGACGCAGCGAACAGGCCGCCTGCCTGACCTCGGAGAGACCGCGCTCGGCATCGAGCTGGGCTCCACCACCATCAAGGCGTGCCTGATCGGGCCCGACCACGCGACCGTCGCCACCGGCTCCCATCTGTGGGAGAACGAGCTCGTCGACGGCCTGTGGACCTACTCGCTCGAAGCGGTCTGGGCGGGCGTGCAGGGCGCGGTCGCCGCCCTCGGTGACGAGGTCGAGCGCCGCTACGGCCGTCGCCCGGACACCTTCGGGTCGATCGGGGTCTCGGCGATGATGCACGGCTACCTCGCCTTCGACGAGGCCGGCGAGCTGCTGGTGCCCTTCCGTACCTGGCGCAACACCAACACCGCCGTCGCCGCCGCCGAGCTGTCGGAGATCTTCGGCACCAACATCCCGTTGCGCTGGTCGGTCGCCCATCTCTACCAGGCGATCCTCGACGACGAGCCCCACCTGCCGAAGATCGCCTCGCTGACCACGCTCGCGGGCTACGTCCACCGCGCGCTCACCGGACGCCATGTGCTCGGCGTCGGCGACGCCTCCGGCGTCTTCCCCATCGACCCGGCCACCGGAACCTACGACCAGCGGATGCTCGAGCAGCTCGGTCACCTGGCCGCCGCCAAGCGCCCCGGTCTGCGGGTCGAGGGGCTGCTCCCGCAGGTCCTCCCGGCAGGCGCCGACGCCGGTCGCCTCACCCCCGAGGGCGCTGCGCTGCTCGATCCCACCAGCACGCTCCGGCCCGGTGTCCCGCTGTGTCCGCCCGAGGGCGACGCCGGCACCGGGATGGTCGCCACCAACTCGGTCGCCAAGCGCACCGGGAACGTCAGCGCCGGCACCTCGATCTTCGCGATGGTCGTCCTCGAGAACCCGCTGGCCACCGTCCACCACGCGATCGACATCGTCACCACCCCGGCCGGCGACCCGGTCGCGATGGTGCACTGCAACAACGGCGCCAGCGAGCTCGACGCCTGGGCCGGGGTCTTCGGTGAGTTCGCGGCCGCGCTCGGTCACCCCTGCGAGCCCGACGCCGTCTTCGGGGCCCTACTCACCGCGGCACTGAAGGGCTCGCCCGACGGCGGCGGCCTGCTGGCCTTCAACTACCTGGCCGGCGAGCCGATCACCGGCCTCGACGAGGGCCGCCCGCTGTTCGTACGCACCCCCGGCAGCCGCCTCGACCTCGCCGGGTTCGCGCGCGCCCAGGTCTACGGCGTCTTCGGCACCCTCGCGCTCGGCATGCGCGTCCTCGCCGACCAGGGCGTCGAGATCGACGCGATGTTCGCCCACGGTGGCCTGTTCCGCACCGCGGGCGTCGCCCAGCGGCTGCTCGCCGCGGCGATCGGTGCCCCGGTCGCGGTCGGTCGCACCGCCGGCGAGGGCGGTGCCTGGGGGATCGCGGTCCTCGCCGCGTACGCCCGGGCGACGGCGGACGGGAACGAGCCGAGCCTGAGCGCCTACCTCGCCGAGCGCGTCTTCGGCGACATCGACCTCGAGGTCGTCGAACCCGACGCCGCCGACCTCGCCGGGTTCCGGACCTACCTCGAGCGCTACGAGGCCGGCCTGGACATCGAGCGCGCCGCCGTGGCCGCGCTCGCCCCCGCCACCGCAGACAACACCGCAGAAGGAGACCAGTGATGATCGGCGTACCCACCGCTCTTCGCGCAGCCGTCGACGCAGCCAAGGAGCGCGTCGCCGCGCTGCACGCCGAGCTGCCCCGCTGGGAGCTGGTCGTGTGGACCGCCGGCAACGTCTCCGAGCGGGTGCCCAACCCGGACGGCGAGGACCTGCTGGTCATCAAGCCCTCCGGCGTCGCCTACGAGGACATCACCGCCGAAGCGATGGTTGTGTGCGACCTGGCCGGCAACCTCGTCGAGGGCGAGCGGTCGCCGTCCTCGGACACGGCTGCCCATGCGTACGTCTATGCCAACATGCCCGAGGTCGGTGGGGTGGTCCACACCCACTCCACCTACGCCACCGCCTGGGCCGCCCGCGGGGAGGAGATCCCCTGTGTGCTCACGATGATGGCCGACGAGTTCGGCGGACCGATCCCGGTCGGCCCGTTCGCGATCATCGGCGACGACTCGATCGGGCACGGCATCGTCGAGACGCTGCGCGAGTCGCGCAGCCCCGCGGTGCTGATGCGGAACCACGGTCCCTTCACCATCGGCAAGGACGGTCGCGCCGCGGTCAAGGCCGCGGTGATGTGCGAGGAGGTCGCCCGCACGGTGCACATCGCCCGCCAGCTCGGCCAGCCGCTCCCGATCGACCAGGGCCACGTCGACGCGCTCTACGACCGCTACCAGAACGTCTACGGCCAGCACTGAGCTGCGCCGCCCCCGAACCACATCCAGCATCGGAAGGACCCCCACACATGAGCAAGCCCTACGCGGACCGCGAGGTCTGGTTCTTCACCGGAAGCCAGGACCTCTACGGCGAGGAGACCCTTCGCCAGGTCGCCGAGCAGTCCCAGGAGGTCGCCCACGCCCTGGACGCCTCCGGCGACGTACCGGCGAAGGTCGTGTGGAAGCCCGTCCTGAAGGACTCAGCGGCCATCCGCCGGGCGATGCTCGAGGCCAACTCCGACGACAACGTCCTCGGCGTGATCACCTGGATGCACACCTTCAGCCCGGCCAAGATGTGGATCGCCGGTCTCGACACCCTGCAGAAGCCGCTGCTGCACCTGCACACCCAGGCCAACGTCGAGCTCCCCTGGTCGGAGATCGACATGGACTTCATGAACCTCAACCAGGCCGCCCACGGCGACCGGGAGTACGCCTACATCGCCACCCGCCTCGGCGTCGCCCGCACCACCGTCGTCGGCCACGTCTCCAACCCGGCGGTCACCCGCCGTGTCGGCACCTGGGTCCGCGGTGCCGCCGGCTGGGCCGCCACCCACGGCCTCAACCTCGTTCGTTTCGGCGACAACATGCGCAACGTCGCGGTCACCGAGGGCGACAAGACCGAGGCCGAGCTCCGCTTCGGCGTCTCGGTCAACACCTGGGGCGTCAACGACCTGGTGGCGGCCGTCGAGGCCGTCGACGAGGCGGCCGTGGACGCGCTGGTCGCCGAGTACGAGGACCTCTACGACGTCGTTCCCGAGCTCCGCCGAGGCGGCGAGCGCCACGACTCGCTGCGCTACGCCGCCCGCCAGGAGATCGCCATGGAGGCGTTCCTGGCGGAGCGCGACGCGAAGGCGTTCACCACCAACTTCGAGGACCTCGGCGGCCTGCGTCAGCTCCCCGGCATCGCCGTGCAGCGGCTGATGAGCAAGGGCTACGGCTTCGGTGCCGAGGGCGACTGGAAGACCGCGGTCCTGGTGCGGGCCGCGAAGGTCATGGGCGAGGGGCTGCCCGGTGGCGCCTCCCTGATGGAGGACTACACCTACGACCTCACCCCGGGTGCGGAGGTCGTCCTCGGCGCCCACATGCTCGAGGTCTGCCCCTCGCTGACCACCTCCACCCCGCGCGTCGAGATCCACCCGCTCGGCATCGGCGACCGCGAGGACCCGGTCCGGATGGTCTTCGACGCCGACACCACCGAGGGCGCCGTGGTCGTCTCGCTGGCCGACATGCGCGACCGCTTCCGGCTGACCGCCAACGTGGTCGACGTGGTCCCCCCGACGCAGGCGCTTCCCAACCTGCCGGTAGCGCGTGCCGTCTGGGCCCCGCGCCCCGACTTCGCGACCTCGGCCGAGGCCTGGCTGACCGCCGGCGGCGCGCACCACACGGTGATGTCGACCGCCGCCGGGATCGAGGCCTTCGAGGTCTTCGCCAACATCGCCCGCACCGAGCTGCTGGTCATCGACGAGTCCACCACCCGCCGCGGCTTCGCCGACCAGGTGCGCTGGAACCAGGTGTTCTACCGGGTCGCTCAGGGCCTCTGACGCCATAGGTCGAGGAGCTCGGCCTCGCGGGTGGGCGACATGCCGGTGACGTACGCATCGGGGGAGGCCCGCAGCCAGGCGAGGGTGTCGCGGGCGGTCTCGGCGATCGGGCGGGTGGTGAGGCCGGCTGCCGTGGCCGGGGTGGTGTCGTGGGCGAGCATCCCGTCGTACTCGGGGCGGGGGAGCCACAGCGGGATCGAGCCGGGGCCCGACCAGGGGTCGACGTCGTTGGCCTGGAGGAAGTCCTGGGGGAGCCAGCTCCAGGTCGGGACGGTGCCGACGCCGCTCGCGGTCTCGGCCAACAAGGTGCTGATCGGCATCGACGGACCGGTGGCGTCGAAGGTGCCGTCCACCCGGGCGGTGGCGCAGTGGAGGATCCAGTCCGCCAGGTCGCGTACGTCGATGACCTGGGTGCTGTCCTCGGGCGAGCCGGGAGCGAGGATCTCGCCGCCGGCGTTCAGGCGCCGCGGCCAGTAGGAGAACCGGCCGCTGGGGTCCCCCGGGCCCACGATCAGGCCGGGGCGAACGACGGTGGCTGAGGCTGCACCCGCGCGGACGAGCTCCTCGCAGGCGACCTTCATCGAGCCGTACGCATCGGGGTCGTCGTCCTCGATGTCGTCCGTCGCCGGAGCGAGGACAGGGAGCGAGTCCGGAGTGCCGCCGGGGGTGCCGTGGTCGGCGTACACACTGATGGTCGAGACGAAGACCCAGTGGGCCTCGCTGAAGGCGGCGACGGCGGAGCGAACCCACGAGGGGATCCTGGCCACGTCGACGACCGCGTCGAACTTCGCAGTCGTCAGGGCGGAGGGAGGTGTCTCGGTGCGGTCCCACGGCACCAGCTCCGCGCCCGCCGGGACGGTTCCCGACCACCCGCGCGCCGCGCAGACCACCTCGTGACCGCTGCGTACTGCCGACTCCGCCACTGCGCGGGAGAGGAAGACCGTGCCGCCGAGCACCAGGATTCGCATGCGGACACGCAATCACCCGCGAGCGCTACGCGGCAAGCGGTTCTGCTTCAGGCAGATCCTGGAGACCGGACGACTCATCACAGCACCTTGCGAGGGTTCATGACCCCGTCGGGGTCGATCGCCTGCTTCACGGCTCGCAGGAGGTCGACCTCGACACCCGTCTTGTACGCAGCGGCGGCATCCCTCTTGAGCGCACCGATCCCGTGCTCGGCGGAGATGCTGCCGCCGAGCGCCGTGACGGCGTCATAGACGATCCGGGTCAGCGCGCTCGCCCGAGCGCGTAGCGCCGCGTCGTCGCCGACCGGGGCGGAGATGTTGTAGTGCAGGTTGCCGTCCCCGATGTGTCCGTACGTCACCAGCCGCAGCCCCGGCAGCGCGGCGAGCAACGCCGGGCCGACCTCGGAGACGAACCGGGGTAGGTCCGTGATCGGCAGGGTGACGTCGTGCTTGAGGGTCGCCCCCTCGCTCTTCTGGGCCTCGGAGACCCCTTCGCGCAGCGCCCAGAGCGACTCGCGCTGGGCGGGGCTGCCGGCGATCACGGCATCGACGAGCAGCCCCTGCTCGGCAGCGGCGCCGAGGGCCGACTCGAGCCGCTCGTCGACGTCGGCGGAGGTGCCGGCGAGCTCGACGAGCCCGTACCACTCGTGCCGGTCCCCGAACGGGTCGCGCACGCCCGGCAGGTGGGCGAGGACCAGGTCGACGGCCTGGCGGCCGAGGAGCTCCCAGGTGGTCAGCTGCCCGCCACCGTGCTCGCGGAGCAGAGGAAGCAGCTCGGTCGCCGCCTCGACCGATTCCAGTGCCACGAAGGCCGTCGCCCGGCGCGGCGTCGCGGGCAGCAGCCGCAGCACGGCCGCGGTGACCACGCCGAGAGTGCCCTCCGAGCCGATGAAGAGCTGCTTGAGGTCGTAGCCGGTGTTGTCCTTGCGCAGCGGTCGCAGCCCGTCCCAGACGCGGCCGTCGGGGAGCACCACCTCGAGCCCGAGCACCAGCTCGCGCATCATCCCGTAGCGCAGCACCGCGGTGCCGCCGGCGTTGGTCGCGATCGTGCCGCCGATGGTGCACGAGCCCTCCGAGCCGAGCGAGAGCGGGAAGAGCCGCCCGGCGGCCGCGGCGGCCTCCTGCACGGTCGCCAAGGGCGTTCCGGCCTCGACGACGAGCGTGTCGGCGACCGGGTCGACCTCGCGGACCCGCCGCATCCGGCCGAGCGAGAGCACGACCTGGTCGCCGCCGGAGTCCGGTACGCCACCGCCGACGAGGCCGGTGTTGCCGCCCTGCGGGACGACACCGACGCCCGCCTCCGCGCACAGCCGGACCGCCGTCGCCACCTCGGCAGTCGAGCCCGGGCGCACCACCGCGAGGGCGGTGCCGGTGAAGCTGCCGGTCCAGTCGGTGACGTACGCCGCCATGTCGGCCGGATCGGTCAGCACCGCGTTATCGCCGAGTGCGGCGCGCAGGTCGTGGATGAGGTCGGTCACGGGGTTCTCCTTCGGAGAGCGGGGAAGGTGGGGCGCGGTCATGCCGACCGCAGGCGTACGTGCTCGGGGCCGATCGTGGCGATGTCGGGGGTGCCGAGCAGACACATCGCCCGTCGCAGCTCCTCGACCAACAGGCTCAGGGTGGCGTCGACGCCCTGTTGCCCGGCGACCATCAGGCCGTAGAGGTAGGGCCGGCCGATCACCACGCCACGGGCGCCGAGACCGAGCGCGGCCGCGATGTCGCCACCGGAGCGGACGCCGGAGTCGACGTAGACCTCGGTCCGGTCGCCGACCGCGTCGACCACCGCCGGCAGCAGCTCCAGCGGCACCGGTGCCCGGTCGAGCTGGCGGCCGCCGTGGTTGGAGAGCACCACCGCGTCGGCGCCCGCGTCCACGCACGCCACCGCGTCGGCGACCGAGAGCACGCCCTTGACCACGACCGGGCCGTCCCAGTGTTCCTTGAGCCAGCCGATGTCGGTGGGCCGGATCGCCTGCTCGCGCAGCTCGTTGGACATACCCCAGCGACCGTGGTGCGACCCCTCGGGGAACGTCGCGAACCGCAGCGGCTCGGTGGTGAGGATGTCGGCGACCCAGCCGGGATGGCGGGCCATGCCCGCGAACGTACGCAGGCTCAGCTGGGGCGGGATCGCGAACCCGTTGAGCTTGTCCTTGCGCTTCATCCCGGTCACGGTCGTGTCGATGGTCAGCATCAGCGCCTCGTAGCCCTGCGAGGCCGCCTCGGCGAGGTGCTCGAGCGTCACCGCCCGGTCCTTCATCAGATAGACCTGGAACCAGTTGCGGCCCTGCGGCGCCGCGTCCGCGACGTCGGTGATCGAGGTCGTCGCGTACGTCGAGAGCGTGTAGGGCAGCCCCGCCGCGGCCGCCGCCGCGGCGACCGCCCGCTCCCCGGTGTGGTGGCTGAGCCGGGTATAGCCGGTCGGCGCGAGCACGATGGGCGCCGCCGCGGGCCGCCCGAGGATCGAGGTACGCACCTCCGGCTCGCCCACCTGGCTGAAGGCCGTGGGCCGCAGCTCCACGCGGTCGAAGGCCGCCCGGTTCCGGCGCATCGCGTGCTCGCCGTCCGAGCCGCCGTAGACGTAGTCCCAGACCGCGGTCGGCACTCGGCGCCGGGCGGCCAGCTCCAGATCGTCGACGCTGAGACAGCGGGCCAGCCGGCGGTCGGCCGCCCGCCATCGGAAGGGGCGCGGCCGCAGGAAAGGCGCGAGATCGCGCCATCGGGGGACCTGCCGCCGGACGACCTGCTGGACCACCTCGGAATCGGGCACGCTCTGGACTCCTCGCCACTCATCGGATAAGTTCTGAACTTGTCATACAACTTAGCCCATCGAGGAGCATCCCGCCATGGCCGCCGACCGCATCACGTCACTGACCCTCTCCCACGTCGTACTCCCGCTCGAGAACCCGGTCAGCGACGCCAAGGTGCTCACCGGGCGGCAGAAGCCGCTCACCGAGACCGTGCTGCTCTTCGTCGAGGTGACGACCGAGCAGGGCTTCGAGGGCATGGGCTTCAGCTACTCCAAGCGCGCCGGTGGCCCGGCGCAGTACGCCCACCTCAAGGAGATCGCCGAGGTTGCCATCGGCCAGGACCCCTCCGACATCGCCAAGATCTACGAGTCGCTGATGTGGGCCGGTGCCTCCGTCGGCCGCAGCGGCGTGGCGACCCAGGCCGTGGCCGCTCTCGACGTGGCGCTCTACGACCTCAAGGCCCGTCGTGCCGGCCTTCCGCTGGCCAAGCTCCTCGGCGCCCACCGCGACTCCTGCCGCGTCTACAACACCTCCGGCGGCTTCCTCCAGGCCAGCGTCGAGGAGATCAAGGAGAAGGCCACCGCGTCGCTCGAGGCCGGGATCGGCGGCATCAAGATCAAGGTCGGCCAGCCCGACTGGGCCGAGGACCTGCGCCGTGTCGCCGCCCTGCGCGAGCACCTCGGCGACACCCCGTTCATGGTCGACGCCAACCAGCAGTGGGACCGCGCCCGCGCCCGCCGGATGTGCCGCGAGCTCGAGCAGTTCGACCTGATCTGGATCGAGGAGCCGCTCGACGCCTGGGACGCCGTCGGCCATGCCGACCTGTCGCGTACGTTCGACACCCCGATCGCGACCGGCGAGATGCTGACCTCGGTGCCCGAGCACATGGCGCTGATCGACGCCGGCTACCGCGGCATCGTGCAGCCCGACGCGCCGCGCATCGGCGGGATCACGCCGTTCCTGAAGTTCGCCACCCTCGCGGCCCACGCCGGCCTGGCGCTCGCGCCGCACTACGCGATGGAGATCCACCTGCACCTGGCCGCGGCCTACCCGACCGAGCCGTGGGTCGAGCACTTCGAGTGGCTCAACCCGCTCTTCGAGGAGCGCATCGACATCCACGACGGCCAGATGTGGGTGCCGGACCGCCCGGGACTCGGCTTCACGCTCAGCGACCAGATGCGCAAGCTCACCGTGGAGACGGCTAAGTTCAAGGCATGACCATCAGCGCTGGGCTCGCCGACCGCGTGGTCTCCGGAGTCAAGGACCAGATCCTGGCCGGGGACCTCGCTCCGGGCGCGAAGCTGCCCTCGGAGTCCGACCTGGTCGCGGCCTACGGGGTGTCACGGACGGTGGCGCGGGAGGCGGTCACCCGCCTGCGTGCAGAGGGTCTGGTCGAGACGTTCCAGGGGCGCGGCTCCTTCGTCCTGGCAGTGCCGGCGCCCTCGCCGTTCGCGCTGGAGTCCTCCGCGATCCGCACCCAGCACGACGTGCTCGACATGGTCGACTTCCGGCTCGGCGTGGAGTGTGAGGCGGCGGCCCTGGCCGCCGCCCACCTCGACGAGCAGGGATCGCGCGCCATCGAGAAGGCGCTCGCGGCGCTGGCTGCGGCGGATCCCGACGGCGCCGTGGAGGCCGACTTCGCCTTCCATCGCGCCGTCGCGGCCGCGACCGGCAACCGCTTCTACCTCGACCTGATGGACTCGCTGGGCCCGATGATGATCATGCTGCCCCGCACCCGGCTCGGCGACGCCTACTCGCCCAGCGATGCGCTCCACGTCGAGCGGGTGCAGCGCGAGCACGACAACGTCGCGGCCGCGATCCTCGCCGGTGACGCCGACACCGCCCGGGCCGCGATGCGGGTGCACCTGGGCAGCACCCGCCGGCGTCTGCGGCAGTGACCACGTCCGGAGCCACCGCCCCGACCGACACTGCCTCCTGACCCCTGGGAAAAGGAGAACGGGTGGCCCGGCGACAGCCGGACCACCCGTTCCCCATGGGGTCTATTTCTGTTGGTGCTCACCCAGCGGGGTGAAGCAGAACTTCCCTCCGGCCAGGCGCTCCTCGGGGCCCTGCGGGCCGTCGTCGATCGCCTCGCCGAGCAGCTCGGCGGCGAAGATCTCGGAGTCGTCCTGCGGGTGGTAGCCGATCGCCTCACCGGCCTCCAGCGACCACCAGCGCCGGGTGTTGCGGGAGATGCCCCACACCACCCGGAAGCCGGGCTCGGGAGTGGCCAGGCACGCCTCGAGGAGCCGGGCGCCGTCGTCGGGTGACATCCACGTCCACAGCGAGCGGCGGTCCCAGGGCTTCTCGAAGCACGAGCCGATCCGCAGCGCGGTCACGTCGATGCCGTATCGGTCGTGGAAGAGGCTGCCGAGCGCCTCCATCGCGACCTTGCTGACCCCGTAGTAGGTGTCCGGTCGCGGGAAGGCGTCGGCGGCAAGTCCCACGTCGGGTACGTCGTCGAGATCGTAGAAGCCGGCGGCGTGGTTGCTCGAGGCGAGCACCACGCGCGCCACCCCGGCGTCCCGGGCGGCCTCCATGACCACCCGGGTGCCGTCGATGTTCGCCGAGAGGATGTCGGCCCACGGCCCCTCGACGCTGATGCCGCCCAGATGGATGATCGCCGCGACGCCCTCGCAGGCGGCGCGCATCGCCGCCTCGTCGGTCACCGACGCCTCGATGACCTCGACGGCCTCGCCCTCGGCGGGGTCCTCGGGACGTACGACGTCGAGGAGGCGAAGCAACCGGCCCTCGCGAGCCAGGCGGGCGCGCATCAGCCTCCCGACGACGCCGTCGGCCCCGGTGATCAGGACGACATCGCTCATGCGGTCCGCAGCTCCTCGACGGCGGCGATGTACTCGCCCAGGTCCGAGCCGTGCTTGTCGATGACGGACCGGGTCGCCTCGCGCCAGGGAGCCAGGTCGCTGATCTCGTTGATCGTGACGCCCTCGCCGCGCAGCTTCTCCAGGTCGGCCTCGACCTGGGCGTCCCACTTCTCACGCTGGAACGGGGCGGCCTCGTCGGCGGCCTTCTGCAGCGCCTCCTGGTCCTTGGCCTCGAGCCCGTCCCAGGTGTCCTTGTTGATGAGGAGCACCTCGGCGACGCGCATGTGCCGGTCCAGGGTGTAGTTCTTCGCGACCTCGTAGTGGGACGCGGAGTAGTAGGACGGCTCGTTGTTCTCGGCGCCGTCGAGCAGCCCGCTCTGCAGCGAGCTGTAGACCTCGCCGTAGTCCATCGGGGTGGGGGAGCCGCCGAGAGCCTTGACGAAGTCGATCTGCACCTGCGACTCCTGGACCCGGATCTTGAGCCCCTTGACGTCGCCCGGGGCCTTGATCGCCTTCTGGGAGGTGTAGAAGCTGCGGGCGCCCGGGTCGAAGTAGCCCAGGCCCTTGAAGCCGGCGCCATCGGCCTCGCCGAGCAGCTTCTTGCCGCTCTCGCTCTCCAGGAACCGCCACAGGTGGTCGGCGTCGTCGAAGAGGTACGGCAGGCTGAACAGCCCCATCGCGGGCACGAACTCGCCCATCGGCGCCGAGCTGATCCGGGTCATCTCGATCGAGCCCATCTGCACCTGCTCGATGGCGTCGGACTCCTCGCCGAGCTGGGCGTTGGGGTAGACCTGGATCTTGATCCGGCCCTCGCTGTACTTCTCGGCCAGCTCGGCGAACTTCTTGTCGCCCAGCGTGGTCGGGTAGTCGTCGGGGTGGGTCTCGGCCAGCTTGAAGGTCTTCGAGCCATCGCCTCCGCCGCTGCCGCGGAGGGACCCGCCGCCACACGCACTGAGGGCCAGGCCGCCGGCGACCGCTGCGGCACCGAAGGCGCCTGCCTTGAAGAGGGAGCGCCGGGCAACCGGCGTGGGGGTTGAGGTGTTCACGGTTGGTTCCTTTCCAGAGGGGGAGCTACGTGGCCCGACCTATTGGCCCAGCGCATCGGGGAGTGCGAGCGAGAAGAATGGGACGTACGTGATCAGCAGCAGGACGATGAGCATCGGGATGATGAAGAGACCGACCATCTTCATGACCTTCTCGATGGACGTACGTCCGATGGCGCAGCCGACGAAGAGGACGTTGCCGACCGGCGGGGTGATCAGGCCGATGGCGAGGTTGAAGACGAGCATGATCCCGAACTGGACCGGGTCCATGCCGAGCCCCGTGGCGACCGGCAGCAGGATCGGCGTCATGATCACGATGAGCGGGGCCATGTCCATGATCGCGCCGAGCACGAGCAGCAGCAGGTTGATCAGCAGCAGCACCACGACGATGTTGTCGGAGATGCCGAGGAGAGCGTCGGTGGCCAGCGCCGGCACCTGCAGGAAGGCCAGGAAGTAGCCGAAGGCACCCGCCGCCGCGATGATGAACAGGACCACGCCGAGGGTGCGCAGGCTGCTCTGCAGGATCGGGATCATCGCCTTGAGCGGCAGGTCCCGGTAGACGAAGAAGGTCAGGATGAAGGCGTACAGGCAGGCGATCGCCGCCGACTCGGTCGCGGTGAAGATGCCGCTGAGGATGCCGCCCAGGATGATCACCGGCATCAGCAGGCTGAGCAGTCCCTCGGCGACGATCTTCGGTACGTCCTCGAGCGGGACCAGCTCCTCCTTCGGGTAGCCGCGCTTGACCGCCACGATGTAGGCCATCACCATCAGCGACGCACCGAGCAGGAGCCCCGGGATCACGCCCGCGGTGAACAGGGCGCCGATCGAGACGCCGCCCGCGGCCATCGAGTAGATGATCAGGTTGTGGCTCGGCGGGATCATGACCGCCTGGGTGGCGCCGGAGACGGTGACGGCGACCGCGTAGTCGGTGTCGTAGCCGCGCTTCTTCATCATCGGGATCGTCACCGACCCGATCGCGGAGACGTCTGCGACCGAGGAGCCGGACAGGGCACCGAAGAAGGTGCTTGCGCCGATGTTGACCATCCCGAGGCCGCCGCGGACCCAGCCGACGAGCAGCCCGGCCAGGGCGATCAGGCGGCGCGAGATGCCGCCCGTGCCCATGATCTCGCCACCGAGGATGAAGAACGGGATGGCCAGCAGGGCGAAGGTGTCGAGACCGGCGACCATCCGCTGGCCGACGGTGGTCAGCGGAAGGCCGATGTAGAGCGCCTCGAAGATGGCGGCCAGCGCGAGAGCCAGGGCGACCGGGACGCGGAGCAGGACGAGGACGGCGAAGCCACCCAGCAAGATGGCGATGGCAAGTGGATCGATAGGCATGGGGAGTCCTTCGGCTTGCGGCGGCTCAGCCGATCTCGGCTGCATCGTCAGGCTCGGCGTACCGCTGGGTACTGATGCCGAAGACCTGGAGGACGGTGTAGAGGATGGTCATGGCTCCGGCGACCGGCATCATCAGGTAGAGGACGCTGCGGGGGAGCCCGGTGCCGGGCAGGGTCGCCGTCTGGGCGTCGATGACGAACTGGGTTCCCTGGACGATCAGGAAGAGCCCGAACCCCAGCAGCAGCACCTGGACGAACCGGTCGATCACCGACCGGAGCGTCACCGGGAACTTGTCCACCACGAAGGTGACCGCGATGTGGGCGCCCTCGCGGAAGCCGATCGCGGCACCGAGGAAGCCGATCCAGACCAGCAGGATGCGGGCCGTCTCCTCGCTCCAGCTGGGGGAGTTGCTCAGCAGCTCACGGCTGAACACCTGCCACAGCACGATGAGCAGCGTGGCGACCAGGCACAGGATGCAGAAGGCCTCGAAGACCGTGTCGACCGCGCGCCAGGCGCGCTTGAAGGTTGTGCTCATCTCATTCCGTCCTCGTCGCGGCGGTGGTGGGGACCTGGGTCGCCTCGGCGAGCAGGTGCTGCCTGTCCGCGCCCGCCAAGCCGAGGTGGTAGAGGTGGATCTGGTCGATCCCGGCGTCGACCAGCGCCCGCACATGGACACCGAAGGTGTCCTCGGTGGTCGGCGGGAGAACCGTGACGTACGCGGCGGCCGCTGCCTTGCCCGAGACCGCCTCGATGAGCCGGCGCCCGGTCTCCACCGAGGCCGCGGTGGTCGGCCAGCAGAAGGAGACGACCAGGTCGACGTCGTCGGCCGTGGTCGGGGTCAGGCCCGGGCTGGCGCCGGTGGCCCAGGGGTCGGGCTGGGCGTGCAGGCCGATCTCGGTGATTTCGGGGGCGGCCTCGCGGACGGCCGCGATCACCCGGTGGCGGAGCTCGTCGGCGGCGGCGTGACGGGAGGCGAGGATCGCATCCAACGCGGTCGGGTCCACGGTGGCTCCGGACGGTGCCGCGCCGGTCGCCTCACGCAGGGCGGCGACGGTGGCCTCCGGGTCGAGCCCGCGGGCGGTCCAGTCCTCGCGGCAGGCCCGGCAGCAGCAGATCGAGAGCAGCTCCTGGGTGGCCTCGTCGTAGGCGCCGTCGGTCTTCTCGTGGTGTCCGCCATGACCGAACCCGAGGTGGCCGCAGGCCTCCAGGATCGCCGCGGAGACCGGGGTGTCGCGGACGGCCTCGGCGGCCAGGGTCTCCGCGTAGCGGCGGACGTCCTCGTGGCGGGCGCACAGGGCGTAGGGGTAGGGCTCGCCCCAACAGTTGAGGACCGCTAGGTCCGGGTTGGCCTCGCCCAGGATCGTGGAGTGGGTCAGCACGATCCAGGCGGCGACCTCGATCCCGGCCGCGGCGAGGATCGCTGCGGCCTCGCCGAACGGGTCGCCCGCGGCGACCCAGGTCGCCGCGGGCGGCACGAGTCGCGCGCCGGCCCAGGCCTCGGGGCGCACCGGGCGGTAGAGCGCCGCGCTGCGGGCCTCGACGATCCGGTGCTCGGGGTGGAGCGGGGTCGCGGCCCGGGTGGTGTGGTAGGCCGCGGCGAGGGCGACCTTCGTGACCCCGAGGGCCCGGGCGCGATCGGCGAACGCAGGATTGCCGATCACGTCCCAGGGGTAGGCGTAGGCGACGACCGGGACGGTGCCGGTCCTGCCCGAGTCGGTCTCAGTCACCGGTGTCTGCTCCTGCCAGCCAGGGGTGTGGGGCGGAGCCGAGTGTGGCCCCGGTCACAGGAGACTGTCAGGATGCGCGATTCGTGTCCAAGGCACTTATCGCATCAGGCGATACCTCATGGGTATCGCCTGATCGGTCACCAGCGTGAGGTGTTCGGTGTGAAGTCCGGCTCGAAGGTACGCATGTAGACGGTGTCCTCGCGGCGACGCACACCGCAGCTGAGGTACTGCTCGTGCAGCTCGCCGAGGAGATCGCGGTCGAGCTCCACGCCGAGGCCCGGACCTGTCGGCACCGCGATCGCGCCGTCGCTGAAGTCGAGCACCCCGGGGCGTACGACGTCCTGGGTCTTCCACGGGTAGTGGGTGTCGCAGGCGTACGTCAGGTTCGGGGTCGCGGCGGCCAGGTGGACCATCGCGGCCAAGGAGACGCCGAGGTGGGAGTTGCTGTGCATCGACAGGCCCATCCCGAAGGTGTCGGTGATGCCGCCCAGCAGCGCCGACTGGCGCAGCCCGCCCCACAGGTGATGGTCGGAGAGCACGATCTGGACCGCATCGGCCGCGATCGCCGGCTTGAGGTGCTCGAAGGCGATCACGCACATGTTGGTGGCCAGAGGTACGTCGGTGCGGGCCGAGACCTGCGCCATCCCCTCGATCCCGGGGGTGGGGTCCTCGAGATACTCCACGACGCCGGCCAGCCGCTCGGCGACCTTGACCGAGGTCTCCGGCGTCCAGGCGCCGTTGGGGTCCAACCGCAGCGGGAGGTCGGGGAAGGCGTCGCGGAGCGCCTCGATCGCGGCGCACTCCTCGTCGGGGTGGAAGACCCCGCCCTTCAGCTTGAGCGAGCCGAAGCCCCAGCCGTCGACCAGGCGCTTGGCCTGCGCGACGATCTGCTCGGGGTTCAGTGCCTCGCCCCACGCGTCGTCCGGCTGGCCGGGGTGGCCGGCCCACTTGTAGAACATGTAGCCGCTGAACGGCACCCGGTCGCGCACCGCGCCGCCGAGCAGGTCGCTTACCGGACGGCCTGCCTCGCGGGCGACCAGGTCGAGGCAGGCGACCTCGAAGGGGGAGTAGACGGTGTCGACCGCGGAGGAGACGTCGAGCATGCCGCCGAAGGAGGCACCCGCGCCGCCGGTCTCCTTGCCGAGTACGTCGACGACGAGCCGGCGCAGGCCGTGGGTGTCGTAGGGGTCCCGTCCGGGCAGGGCGGCGGCGACGGCGTCGAGGCGGGCGAGGTGGGTCTCGTCGGCGTACGTCTCCCCGAGGCCGACCAGGCCGGTGTCGGTGTGCAGCTCGACGATCGCGCGCAGGGCCCACGGCTGGTGGACGCCGACCACGTTGAGCAGCGGCGGGTCGGCGAACGCGACCGGCGTGACGACGACCTTCGAGATCCGGCTCGTCCCGCTCATGCGGTCGGCTTCACGGCGAGGACCGGCACACCGGCGTCGAGCAGGATGCGCTGGGCGTCGCTGCCCAGCAGCGCCTTGCCGACCGGCGAGCGGCGGCGCAGCCCGATCACGATCAGCCGGGCGCCGGTCGAGGCGACCAGACCGTCGAACGTCTCCACGACGTCGGCGCCGTGCGTGGTGTGGTCGACGCGAGCGCTCACCCCGGCCTCGGCGGCACGGGCGACGAGCTTCGCGGCCGCGGCCTCGTCGACGAGGTCGGTGTCCACGGTCGCGCCCCGGCGCGGGCTGTTGACGATGACGACGTCGTCGCCGCGGGCTGCCGCCTCGGCCAGGCCGGCCTCGAGGGCGGCCTCACCTACCGGTGTGGGTACGTAGCCGATCAGGATGGTCATGGTGTGCCTCTCTCAGCGGGTCGGGGTGTCGACGTTGTCGCGCTCGGCCGGGGCCTCGGCGACGGTGGCGGCCTTGCGCCGGCCCAGCATCGCCTTGGCGGCGGGCCAGAGGGCGACCAGCACGAAGGCGGCCAGGATGGTGCCCGAGATCGGGCGGGTGAAGAACCCGGTCGGGTCACCGTCGAAGATCAGCATCGAGCGGCGTACCCCGTCCTCCACGATCGAGCCCAGGACGAAGGCGAGCACCATCGGTCCGGGCTCGAAGCCCACCTTCTTCATCAGGTAGCCGATCAGGCCGAAGACGATCATCACGAAGATGTCGAAGGTGGAGTTGTTGATCGTGTAGACGCCCAGGATCGTGATCAGCGCGGTGATCGGGGCCAGGATCGCCGGCCGCACCCGCAGGATGCGTACGAAGATGCCGACCAGCGGGATGCTCAGGACGAGCAGGATCAGGTTGCCGATGTACATCGAGTTGATGACGCCCCAGAACAGGTCGGGGCGCTCCTCGACCAGCTGCGGACCGGGCGAGATGCCGAGGATGAGCAGGGCACCGAAGAGCATCGCCATCGACGCGTTGGCCGGGATGCCGAGGGTCAGCAGGGGGATGAACGAGGAGGTCGCGGCGGCGTTGTTGGCGGTCTCGGGAGCCGCGACGCCCTCGATGGCACCGCGCCCGAAGCGCTCGGGGTGCTTCGAGATCCGCTTCTCAGTGGCGTACGCCGCCAGGGAGGACATCACCGCGCCGCCACCGGGCAGCACACCCAGGACGAAGCCGATCACCGAGCCGCGGCCGATCGCGCCCGAGGACTGCTTGAGGTCCTTGCGGGAGGGCCAGATGTTGGCCACGGCGGCGGGTACGTGGGGCTTGCCGTGCCGCTCCTCGAGGTTGTAGAGGATCTCGCCGACGCCGAAGAGACCCATCGCGACGACCACGAAGTCGATGCCCTCGGTCAGCTGCAGGCTGCCGAAGGTGAAGCGCTCGGCGCCGCTGAAGCTGTCCCGGCCGATCGTGGCCAGCAGGAGGCCGAACGCGGCGGCGATCATGGCCTTGAGCTTGTTGCCGTTGCCGATGGTGGCGACGAGCAGGACACCGAGCAGGGCCAGGGCTGCGTACTCCGGGTCACCGAAGTTGAGCGCCCAGCCGGCGATCAGCGGCGCCACCAGGGTCAGGCCCAGGATGGAGACGGTCGCGCCGACGAAGGAGCCGATCGCCGCAATGCCGAGAGCGGTGCCGGCCTTGCCCTGCTTGGCGAGGGCGAAGCCGTCGAAGACGGTGACGACCGATGAGGCCTCACCCGGGAGCCGGAGCAGCACCGAGGTGATCGTGCCTCCGTACTGGGCGCCGTAGTAGATGCCCGCCAGCATGATGATCGCCGAGACCGGGTCGATGCTGTAGGTGATCGGCAGCAGGATGGCGATCGTGGCCGCCGGCCCGAGGCCGGGGAGTACGCCGATCAGCATGCCGATGAGCACGCCGATCAGGCAGTAGAGCAGGTTCTGCGGTTCGGTGACGAGCCCGAAGCCGTCGAGGAATGCGTTGACGTCCACTGGGGGCTCCGCTCAGAACAGGTGGGGCAGCGGGATGCGCAGCCCGTAGAGGAACAGGAAGTAGAACGCGGCGACCGTGACACCTGCGGTGATGATCGTGCTGCGCCAGGACTCGCCGCCGAGGAACCTCAGCCAGACGACGCACAGCAGCAGGGAGGGGATCTCGAAGCCGATCACGGGCATCAGCAGCGCCAGTACGATGAAGGTCAGGAGGCCGACCGCGGGCAGCACGCTGGAGCGGGTGAACTTCTCGCTGTCGGTCAGCCCGCGGCCGACGACGAGCAGCGCCACGGCCATCAGGGTGATGGCGATGCTGACCACGAACGGCCACAGGCCGGGTCCGGGCTGGCGCAGGGAGCCCAGGCCGTAGCCGTAGGCGAGGACCGCGCCGCCGATGCCGACGACGAGAGCGACGAGCGCACCCACCACCTGGTAGACCGGTCCGCCGGCCGGAGGTCGTTCCTCCTCCAGCTCATGGGCCACCTCGGCCTGGATCTCGGCCAGGATGTCCTGGTCGGGAGATGGGGTACGTTCGTCGCTCATCGTCATGCCTTCGTCGTGTGGGGCGGGAGTCAGCTCGCGCCGAGGTTGAGACCGTACTGCTCGACCAGATCGGCGAACCGCTTCTTGTCCGCCTCGAGCTGGGTCACGACCTCGTCGCCGGAGATCTCCATCGGGGTGAGGCTGTTCTGCTTGTTGAAGGCCTGGTACTCCTCGGTCTTGAACGTCGCCTGCATCGCCTCGGCGATGGCGTCCTTGACGTTGTCCGGGGTGCCCTTCGGGACGGTCATGAAGCGGTACTGCGCGACCTCGACGTCGAGGCCCTGCTCCTTGGCGGTCGGGACGTCCGGCAGGTAGTCGACCCGCTCGGGACCGAAGACGCTCAGCGGGGTCAGCTTGCCGGACTCGATGTTCTCGATCGCCTCGCCGACCTGGATGCAGGCGGTGTCGACCTGGTTGCCGAGCACCGCGGTCAGGGCCGGGGCGCCGCCGTCGAACGGAACGGCCTCGGCGTCGACGCCGGCCGAGCCGTACGTCAGGCCGCAGGAGAGCTGCGCGCCCGTGCCGACGCCGGTGGTGCCGTAGGTGACCTTCTTCTTCGCGGCCTTGATGTCGTCGAGCGTCTTGAAGCCGCTCTTCGGGCCGGTGACCATGACGTAGTCGTCGCGGGAGACACCCTGGACGACGTCGAAGTCGCCGAGGTCGGTGGCCTCGTCCGCGCTGACCGCCAGCGGCGTGATGGCGAACAGGGAGGCGTTCTGGATCGCGATGGTCTGGCCGTCGGCCTCGGCCTTGGCGACCTTGTTGGCGGCGAGCGCGCCGTTGGCGCCCTCCTGGTTGATCACGGGGAAGGAAGCACCGAGCTCGTCGGAGAGGCCCTTGGAGACCGCCCGGCTGATCAGGTCGCTGGAGCCGCCGGCCGAGGCACCGACGTACATCTCGACGTTGCCGGCGGGATACTCCTCGCCGTCCCCGCTGCCGCCGGTGGTGTTGGAGACTCCGCAGGCGGAGAGGGCCAGGGCCGCGACGCCGGCGGTCGCGGCGAGAAGGTGGGTGGTCGTACGCATCGTTGCTCCTAGGTCCTGGTGGCCGGGCTGGTTCGTGGCAGGGGATGGCCCGACGTCGTGTGACCACCGACACTAAGAGTCTTAGCGATACCGGTCCAAGCCCGTTTCGGCATAGAGTGTTCCACCTGGTGCATCGTGGTCTACTCTGGCCTGATGATCACGCTCGACCAGGTGCGCTCTTTCGTGGCGGTCGCCGAGGAGCTTCACTTCGGCCGGGCCGCCGAGCGGCTTCGGATGACGCAGCCGCCGCTGTCGCGACAGATCCAGAAGCTGGAGAAGGCCGTCGGTGCGCAGCTGCTCGAGCGGGACAATCGCCGGGTCGCTCTCACCGGTGCGGGAGCGGCGTTCCTCGACGAGGCGTACCGGATGCTCAACCTGGTCGAGAGCGCCGGCGACCTGGCCCGTCGGGTGGATGCGGGTGCGGCCGGCGTCGTCCGGCTCGGCTTCACCGCGGTCTCGGCGATCTCGATCCTGGGGCCTCTGCTGCGCCGCCTCACCGTCGAGCTCCCGGATGTCGAGGTGCGGCTCTCCGAGCGGGTCACCCTGGCGCAGGTCGACGGCATCCGCCACGGCGAGATCGACATCGGCCTGGCCCGCCCGCCCTTCGACACCGAGCTGCTCTCCTCGAGGGTCATCTCCCGGGAGCCGCTGATGGCGGTGCTCCCGCAGGGCCACCCCCTGGCCGAGATCGACCGACCGCTGACCCCTGAGGACTTCGAGGGCCAGCCCGTCATCGGCTACCACCCGCAGCAGTCCCGCTACTTCCACGAGCTCTCCGTACGCTTCCTGGCCAACGCCCACCCCCGCATCGAGCAGCGCGTGCACCAGGTCCTCACCGCCATGCTCCTGGTCTCCGCCGAGCGTGGTGTCGGCTTCGTCCCGGTCTCGGCCAGCTCGCTGCAGGTCGAAGGCGTCGTCTTCCGTCCGATCGAGCACGGCGGCGGCGACACCCGTCTCGACAAGGACCCGGAGCGGCCCGTTGAGCTTCACGCCATCTGGGCTCGAGGGTCTGTCAGTCCGGTCGTACGGCGGGTTCTCGACGCGATCATCGAGATGAATCGCTAGGGGACTGGCCGCCGACCCGTTACGGATGGTGTTCTCGACGGCTCCCGGAGTCAAGGACGGCCTGCGGCCGCCGGCTTCGCCGGTCGCCTGCGGCGATCCTTGACACCGGGATCCGTCGAGAATTTTGGCTGGCTATCGGGTCGGCGGCGGGGTGTGGCGCGGGGTCCTTTGGCTGCGTACGGGCTTGGGAGCTGGGGCCGGCGCGTCCTCGAGGAGGAAGGTCTCCTGGTGCTTTTACAAGACGATGACATCTTGTGAAAGCTTCACAAGCGGGCCAGGGATATGGGCGTCGACGACGCCGGTAGCCGGCGGCTCGCGTGGGCGGACGGGCAGGGTCATGAGCTGTCGACGAGTACACCGCCCGGCAGGACTGCCAGATGCAGCGGGCCAGACCAGGCCCGCACACTCCGCGAAGACCCCGGACCTGGCCGCCGCATCGCAGCGGCGGCAAGACACGACACTGCGCGAGAACTCAGATCAGCGAGCACAGCATGGGCTCAGACGAAGACACGCACGGCAGCGCAGGCCGCCCCGGATCAGCAGCCAGTCAGGGCGCGCCGAGTGAACCGGATCCGGCCGTCCGGTAGTCGCTCATATCCGTAGTTGGGGTCGTGGATCCGGCGATGGTCGCTTGCGCATAGCAAGACCATGTTCGCCAGATTCGTGAGGCCGCCTGCGGACCACGGCTTCAGGTGATGGGCCTCGGTCCAGGCTGCTGGTGCGTCGCAGTCTTCGGCCTGACAACACTTGTCTCTGAGCCGGAGTGCTCGGTGTTGGACCGGATACGCCAACCGGGCGGTACGACCTAAGTCGAGGATCTCGGAGTCGGTGCCCAACACCACCGGGACCAGGTCCGCGTTGCACGCCATCCGGCGGGCCTCCGCGGCGGTGATCTTCTCCCCGTCGAAGCCCAGGGCGGCGGTGCCGAGGTCCTTGCGGAGATCCTCCACGCTCATGGTGACGAACACCGTCGTCGCGTGGCCACCATGCCGGGGCAACTGGTCGACGTCGTAGGTCTCGACCACCCGAGCGAAGGCTTGGCCCAGGAGCCGGTCGTAGGGTGCTTTGCGGCCTTTGTCCTCGGCCGAGAGCTTCCGGGGCTGGGCCAGGGAGTCCAGCAGGGTGCGGAGCCGCAGCCCGACCGCACGCGAGACCCGGGCGTGGATGTCGATGGTGCCGTCGCCGTTGTCGCGTGACTGGAAGAAGGTGCGCCGTTGGGCGTGCTCCTCTTCCCGCTGGAGTGCTTTGGCCTCGGCGGCCTCGAATCGCTCCGGGTCGATCTCCGCGAGGATCCGTTTGCCGACGATCTTCAACTCGTTCGCCGTCAACCGAGTCGCATAGTCGACCAGCAGCTTCTCGGCGAGGATCAGGTCCTCGACGCTGGCGGCCGGGTCGTTCTCGATGGCGTCGAGGGCCTGGGTGATCACCCGGGCCTTGTCCTGGGACACCACACCCTCGGCCAGGCCGTAGGCCACGAGGTCGTACTTGGTCACCGCGGCCGCGAGCTTCACCTGCGAGCGGGCGACTGCCTTGTCCACGAGGAGCTCGGTCCGCATCCACCCGGAGGCGTCCTTCGCACCCGTCTCCTCGGCGATATCGCCGGCCGTGGCGAGCACCCGCAGCTTCAGGGCGGCCTGTTGGGCTTGGAGCTTCTCCAACCGCTCCAGCAGGTCCTTCTTCTGCCCGGTGCGCCAATAGACAGGGTCGGAGGCGAGGAGTTCTTCGAGGGCGGTCTCGATGGCGGCCAAGGCAGCCTCGATCGCATCACCGGGGTTGGTGCCCCAGGGGTCGATGTCGCGGCCGAGACTCATCGCTGCCCTCTCCTTCAGAGGTGTGCTGTGATGGGTCTGATTCTACGCTTTTTGCGCCGGTCCGACCATCTATTTTCCCTAATCAGACCCAGTTTTCGCGGCGAGCGAACGACGTCGCTTCTGTGGATGATAAGTGGCCCGAAGGGCCACCCTCACACCCATCAACCTCACCCCTCCCGAAGCAGGATTCCGCTGCGCCACACTCGGGCCGCCGCCCCGATAGCCAGCCAAATCTTTTCTCGATCTGGTCCGGAGTCCAGGACCGCCGAAGGCGGCCGGCGAAGCCGGCGCCCGAAGGGCGTCCTTGACGCCGGACCAGATCGAGAACACCCTCCAAGCAAGGGTCGGCGGCCCACACCAGCAAAGAAGAACCTCCCAATGTGATGCCCCCAAAGCATCACTAGATTCAAATTCGGGCTTGGACAAGCATCATCGAACGTTCATAACGTGATGGTCACCACCTTCCCCCTCCGCAACCCACCACCTGAAGGACGTGACTCGTGACCGAGTACAGCCCGACCGACCTGGCCGCCCAGCTCAAGAGCGGGCTCCTCTCGTTCCCGGTCACCCATTTCAACGAGGACCTCGAGTTCGACGAGGCGGGCTACCGCAAGCACCTGAGCTGGCAGGCCGAGTTCCCCGTCGCGGGTCTCTTCGCCGCGGGCGGCACGGGCGAGGGCTTCTCGCTGAACCCGGAGGAGACCGACCAAGTCGTACGGGCCGCTGTCGACGAGGTCGCGGGGGCCGTGCCGGTGCTGGCGCCGGCGACGGGCAGCACCGCCAACGCGGTGGCGCAGGCGAAGGCGGCCGAGGCCGCGGGTGCCGACGGGATCCTGCTGATGCCGCCGTACCTCACCGAGGCGGGTCAGGCCGGTCTGGTCGAGCACGCGAGCCGGGTCTGCGAGGCCACCGGCCTCGGGGTCATCGTCTACAGCCGCGCCAACGCGGTGCTGCGTGACGAGGCCGTGGCACAGCTGGCCGAGCGCAACCCCACTCTGATCGGCTTCAAGGACGGCATCGGCAACATCGAGCAGATGACCCGCACCTACGCCCGGGTCGGTGACCGGCTCATCTACATCGGCGGCCTGCCGACGGCGGAGACCTTCGCGCTGCCGCTGCTCCAGCTCGGCGTGAGCACCTACTCCTCGGCGCTGTTCAACTTCGCGCCGAAGTGGGCGATCGAGTTCTACGATGCCGTTCGTGCCCAGGACCGCGACGAGGTCTACCGTCGTCTCAACGAGTTCGTGATCCCCTACCTCGACATCCGTGACCGTACCGCCGGCTACGCCGTGTCGATCGTCAAGGCCGGCCTGGCCGCGATCGGCCGACCCGCCGGTCCGGTACGCCCGCCGCTGACGGACCTGCGCGAGGACGAGGTCGCCGAGCTGCGTGACCTGATCGCCAAGATCTCCTGACCCGACCTGCCCCACGAGACCGACCCGATAGGAAGGGAACATGAGCTACCGCTCGATCATCGCCGGAGCCGACTCCGAGCAGGCTGACGTCACCGCAGCCACCAGTGCTGCGGCAGAGGCCTTCGCCGGCTACCGCGCCACCTCCCCCGAAGCCCGGGCGGACTTCCTCGAAGCCGTCGCCGCCGAGATCGAGGGGGCCCGCGCCGAGATCGTCGAGGCGGCCGTCGCCGAGTCGCACCTGCCCGAGGGCCGGATCAGCGGCGAGGTCGGCCGCACCACCGGCCAGCTCCGGATGTTCGCCGGTGTCGTGCGACGCGGCGACCACCTGGGCGTACGCATCGACCCGGCGCTCCCGGACCGGACCCCGCTCCCGCGGGCCGACATCCGTCAGCGCCAGATCGCGCTGGGTCCGGTGGCGGTCTTCGGGGCCAGCAACTTCCCGCTCGCCTTCTCCACCGCCGGCGGCGACACCGCCTCGGCGCTGGCCGCGGGCTGCCCCGTGGTGGTCAAGGGCCACCCGGCGCACCCGCTCACCGGCTACCTGGTCGCGCAGGCCATCACCCGCGCGGTCGAGAAGGCGGGCCTGCACGCCGGCACCTTCTCCTTCCTCCTCGACACCGACTTCAAGGGCGGCATCGAGCTCGGCCAGGCCCTGGTCGTCGACCCGCGGATCAAGGCCGTCGGCTTCACCGGCTCCCGCGGCGGCGGGCTGGCGATCGCCGCGGCCGCGGCGGCCCGGCCCGAGCCGATCCCGGTCTACGCCGAGATGTCCTCGATCAACCCGGTCGTCGTCCTCCCCGGCGCGCTCGAGGGTGACGTCGACGCGCTCGCCACGGCGTACGTCGGCTCGCTGACCCTCGGCTCCGGCCAGTTCTGCACCAACCCCGGCCTGCTCTTCCTCCCGAAGAGCGACGCGGGTGACGCCTTCCTGGCCGCTGCCGGCCGCGCCACGGCCGAGGCCGTCGGCGCGACCATGCTCACGACCGGGATCGCCAAGGCCTACGAGGCGGGCACCGAGAAGCTCCGCGCCACCGACGGTGTCACCGTCGTCGGCGAGGGCACCGCCGGGGAGACCGACGCCCCCGCGCCCCAGATCGTCGAGGCCGCCCGCCTGGCCGGCGTGACCGACGAGGTCTTCGGCGCATCCGGCGTCGTGGTCCGCTTCGACTCGGTCGAGGAACTGCTGCCCAGCCTGGCCTCTCTCGAGGGCCAGCTCACCGCGACCGTCCACGCCACCGACTCCGACAACGAGGCGGCCGTGCAGGTCGTCTCCGCCCTCGAGGTCAAGGCCGGCCGCATCCTCTTCAACGGCTGGCCCACGGGCGTCGAGGTGGGCCACGCGATGGTCCACGGCGGCCCGTTCCCGGCCACCTCCGACTCCCGCACCACCTCGGTCGGCAGCCTCGCGATCGAGCGCTTCCAGCGCCCGGTCGCCTACCAGGACGTACCTGCCGCCCTCCTCCCGGAGGCCGTACGCGACGACAACCCGTGGCACCTCGCCCGCCGGATCGACGGCGAGCTGCAGCTGCCATGACCGCCATCACGACTATCGCCAAGGTCGAGGTCGTCCCCGTAGCGGGCCACGACTCGATGCTGCTCAACCTCAGCGGCGCGCACGCGCCGTTCTTCACCCGCAACATCGCGATCCTCACCGACTCCGAGGGCCGCGAGGGTGTCGGCGAGGTCCCGGGCGGCGAGCCGATCCGCCGCACCATCGAGGAGGCCGCCGAGCTGCTCGTCGGGCAGCCGGTCACCCGCTACCGCACCCTGCTGCGCCAGGTCGCGGAGCGCTTCGCCGACCGCGACGCGGGCGGTCGCGGGGCCCAGACCTTCGACCTGCGTACGACCGTCCACGCCGTCACCGCGCTGGAGTCCGCCCTCCTCGATCTCGCAGGTCAGGCGCAGGGTGTTCCGGTCGCCGAGCTGCTCGGCGACGGGCAGCAGCGCGACTCGGTGCCGATGCTCGGCTACCTCTTCTACGTCGGCGACCCCGACAAGACCGACCTGCCCTACCTGCGCGAGCCGGATGCCACCGACGAGTGGGACCGCGTCCGCAGGGAGGTCGCGCTGACCCCCGAGGCGGTCGTACGTCTCGCCGAGGCCGCCCAGGCCCGCTACGGCTTCGCCGACTTCAAGCTCAAGGGCGGCGTCCTCGCCGGTGAGGAGGAGGTCGCCGCGGTGACCGCCCTCCATGAGCGGTTCCCCGACGCCCGGATCACCCTCGACCCCAACGGCGGCTGGCTGCTCGCCGACGCCGTCCGGCTGCTCCAGGGCAAGGACGACGTGCTCGCGTACGCCGAGGACCCCTGCGGCGCCGAGGGCGGCTACTCGGGGCGCGAGATCATGGCCGAGTTCAAGCGTGCCACCGGGCTGCGTACCGCGACCAACATGATCGCCACCGACTGGCGCCAGATGTCCCACGCGATCCGCACCAACGCCGTCGACATCCCGCTGGCCGACCCGCACTTCTGGACCATGTCCGGCTCGGTCCGCGTCGCCCAGATGTGCCACGACTTCGGGCTGACCTGGGGCTCCCACTCCAACAACCACTTCGACGTCTCGCTGGCCATGTTCACCCAGGTCGGCGCCGCCGCACCGGGGGAGATCACCGCGCTGGACACCCACTGGATCTGGCAGGACGGCCAGGGCCTGACCGAGTCGCCGCTGGAGATCCGTGACGGTGCGGTGCAGGTTCCGACCGCTCCAGGGCTCGGGATCCGGCTCGACCGCGAGCGGGTCGCGGCCGCGCACGAGCTCTACCTCGAGCACGGGCTCGGCGTACGTGACGACGGCGTCGCCATGCAGTACCTGGTGCCGGGGTGGACCTTCGACCCCAAGCGCCCGTGCCTGGTCCGGTGAGCGCGGAGGCAGCGCGAGTGTCGGCCCGGTGAGCGCCGAGCTCGCCTGGCTCCTGCTCGCCGGGGTCGGCGCGGGTCTGACCGGCTCGGTGGCCGGTCTGGCCTCGCTGGTCAGCTACCCCTCCCTGCTGGCCGCGGGGCTGCCGCCGGTCGTCGCCAACGTCACCAACACGGTGGCCATGTTCGGCGTCACCGGCGGCACCGTCGCGGGGTCGCGGCGCGAGCTGCGCGGCCAGGGCAGGAGGATCGCCTGGCTGGCCCTGGCCTCCTTCCTCGGCGGGGCGGTCGGCGCTGCCCTGCTGCTCACCACGCCGGCCGAGGCGTTCGAGACGGTGGTGCCCTGGCTCGTCGGCGCCGGGGCGGTGCTCCTGCTGCTCCGCGACCGGATCCGGGCCTGGGCAGCGGCGCGCGCAGCCGCGCGGCCACCACGGCAGGACTCCCCGGCAGGCGCCGAGGAGCGACGTACCTTGGCCCGCGGGTTCGGCTGGGGCGTCATCGTGTTCGTGCTCGGCATCTACGGCGGCTACTTCGGTGCCGGCGTCGGGATCATCGCGCTGGCCGTGCTCGTGCTCGAGCGCACCGAGGCCCTCGCCATCACCAACGCGGTCAAGAACGTCGCCACCGGCGTGGCCAACGGCACCGCCGCGATCGCGTACGTCTTCTTCGCCCCCGTGGACTGGCCGGCCGCGATCGCGCTCGGAGCAGGTGCCGTGATCGGCGGCTTCCTGGGGCCGGCGATCGTCCGGGTCGCCCCCGAGCGGCCGCTGCGCTGGCTGGTCGGTCTCGCCGGCCTCGGCCTGGCCGTGCACCTCGCGACAGCCTGAGACCTCGGCCCGATAGGCTCCGGCCCGCTGTCACGGGTCACAGGAGGACGAAGCGAACATGGGTTCGAGCATCACGACAGCGCGCGCCCGGGTGCGTGCGCTGGTCGACGACGACACCTTCCAGAAGGTCATCATCGGGGTGATCATCCTCAACGCGGTGGTCCTCGGCGTGGAGACGATGGTCCCCGAACATCTCGCCCACGAGCTGGCGCTGCTCGACAGCGTGCTCCTCGGGGTCTTCGTCATCGAGCTGGTGCTGCGGCTGGTGGCGTACGGTCCCAGGTTCTTCCTCGACCCGTGGAACATCTTCGACACCGTGATCGTCGCGATCGCGCTGGTGCCGGCGACCGGCCCGATGTCGGTGCTGCGGGCGCTGCGGATCCTGCGCGTGCTGCGCCTGGTCAACTCGGTCCCGTCCATGCGCCGGGTCGTCGACGGCCTGATCGCGGCGATGCCGGGGATGGGCTCGGTCGCGGCGCTGCTGGTGCTGATGATGTACGTCGCGGTGGTCATCTCGACCAACCTCTACGGCTCGATCGCGCCGGAGTACTTCGGCGACCTCGGCACCAGTGCGTTCACGCTGTTCCAGACCATGACCGGGGAGGCGTGGCCCGACATCGCCCGCGAGGTGATGGCCGAGGACCCCTCCGCCTGGATCTTCTTCGTGGTCTTCATCCTGGTGATGACCTTCGCGGTCCTCAACCTCTTCCTCGCCGTGGTCGTCTCCGGCATGGAGAGCGTCGAGTCCCTCGCCGAGCACGAGGAGGAGTCCGACGCCGAGATGATGGCCATCCTCACCTCGTTGCGCGAGGATCTCACCGCCGTACGTGAGGAGCTGGCCGCGACCCGGGCCGAGCTGCGGTCGGAGTCAGCTGCCCGTTGAGGTGATCTCCTGCAGGACCATGTTGCGGGGGCCGTCGGCAGTGCCCCTGACCACCCGCAGGAAGTAGGGCTGGTCGGGGTTGTGGTTCGGGTCGAAGGACCAGTTCCCGCGGGGGCTGACGATGGTGCCGACCGACCCGAGGGAGTCGGCGATCTCGTTGCGGTCGACGTCGTCGGAGAGGCCGAGCGCCTTGTCGAGCGCGGCCGCGGCGTCGTAGGCCTGCACCGAGTAGACCGTCGGGGTGGCGTCGTACGCCTTGCGGTAGTCCTTCACGAAGGCGTCGTTCATCAGCGAGTCCATCGTGTCGCTGTAGTGCAGCGCGGTCCGCACACCGGATGCCGCGCCGCCCAGCGCGGACAGCACGTCGCCCTCGGTGAGGAACCCCGGGCCGTAGAGCCGGGTGCTCCTGGCCAGCCCGGACTCGCGGTACTGCTTCACGAACGCCTCCGCCTCCTTCCCGGCATAGGCGGCGAAGATCGCGTCCGCGCCGGACTCCTCCACCTTCTCGAAGAGCCCCGACCACTCCTCGGTCACGCCCGCCGGGGTGTAGCTCTGACCCGCCACGTTGCTGCCGGACGCCTCGAGGGAGATCATGAAGCTGTCGGAGAACTCGTGACCGGCCGCGTCGTCGGAGCCGATGACGTACGCCGAGCCCCGGTCGGTCCCCTGGGCGACCGCCTTCCCGAGCGCGCTGCCCAGACCCGCGTTGGTCGAGGACGTACGCCACAGGTAGTCGGAGCCGTCGGCGAACCCGTCGGCGCCGGCGCCGGTCACGATCAGCGGCGTCTCGCTGTTCTTCGCGACGTCCTTGGCCGCCAGCGCCGTCTCCGAGCTCACCACCCCGACGACCGCCTGGACCTCGTCGTCCTGGATCAGCCTGGTCACCGCGGCGACGCCGATCTCGGTCCGGTCGCCCTCGTCGGCCTCGACGACGTCGATCAGCCGGCCGCCGAGCTTCCCGCCGTGCTGGTCGAGGTAGAGGTCGAAGCCCCGGGCCATGTCTGTGCCGATCGACTTGTGGACGCCGGAGGTCGGCACCACCAGACCGATCGAGACCTTCGACTCCGAGGTCGAGGCACAGGCCGTCAGGCTGAGTGCGAGCGCCGAGACCGGCGCGAGAACGAGCAGCTGCCGATGAACCGAGCCGGTCACGGGAGACTCCATCTGTGGGGGTGGCGTCGGGAGGTTCCGAGTAGGCGAACCCTGGCACAACCGCGGCCGGAGGGCGAGCAATTCGGTGCCGTGTCCGCAAGTGGGTAGTCTCGCCCTGCCAGTCGTACTCCATGCCTGATGGGGTCAGGGAACCCGGTGAAAGTCCGGGACTGACGCGCAGCGGTGAGGATGACGGGCGGGGCACGCACTCCTTCCGGGGAGGGCAGTCACTGGAGCCTGGCTCCGGGAAGGCGCTCCGCTCCGATCGATTCCGAGTCCGAAGACCTGCTGGCTCTGGCGGCACCCGCCGCCAGGTCACCACGTGCCCCGCGCAAGGGCACATGACGCAGAGCAGGTGTCCTGATGTCGCGAGTCCGAACCGACCGGTGCCCCGGAGTCGGTCGTCCGTGGGCGGCGGAGGACGGCCTGCTGGTGCGGCTGCGCCTGATCGGCGGGTCCGTCTCCTCCGCCGCGCTGCTCTCGCTGATCTCCGTGGCGGAGACCTACGGCGACGGGCGGATCCACCTCACCGGCCGCGCCAACCTGCAGGTGCGCGGCCTGCCGAGCGTCGACGGCGGCCAGTCTGGAAGCAGCCTGCCGGGCGAGGTGCTCTCTGCGCTGAAGGCGACGGGTCTGGTGCCGGCGCAGACCCACGAGCTCGTACGCAACGTGATGGTCTCCCCGCAGAGCGGGCTCGCCGGAGGGCGGGTCGACCTGCGCGGCGTCGCGGCGTCGCTGGACCGGCTGCTGTGCGCCTCGCCGCGGCTGGCCGCGTTGCCGGGTCGGTTCCTCTTCGTGCTCGACGACGGTCGCGGCGACCTGGTCTCGCGCGAGTGTGACCTCGGGCTGGTGGCGCTCTCCGCGGCCGAGGGTCAGCTCCGGGTCGGTGACTCGTGGGGGCCGGTCGTGCCGCTCGCTGAGGCCGCGTCCCGGTTGGTCTCGCTCGCTACCCAGTTCTTGGACGTACGCGGCGAGGGACCGTCGGCGGCCTGGCACGTCGCCGAGCTCGACGCTCCTCTGGTCGAGCCGGTCGCGGCCGACGCCAGGGTGCCGGTCGCGGCCACCGAGCTGGAGTTCGGTGAGGTGCCCGGTGGCGAGCACGTCGGCTTTGCCGAGGGGGTCCTGGACCGGGCGGCGGTCACGGCGCTGGCCGAGCGGGCGCCGGCGGTCGTGGTGACGCCGTGGCGCGGCGTACTCGTGCCCTCGCCGCAGGTGCGCCCGACCCGGCACTACGACTACATCGACCAGGGGCCGGCGATCTACGTCGACTCCTTCGCGACCATCCGGTGTGAGTCCGACCTCTCCGCGGTCCCGGCCGACGCCGAGCGGCTCGCGGTGCGGATGATCCACGGCAGCGGGCAGGTCGACCTCGCCGCCGACCTGGTCATCCACCCCGGCCTGGTGAAGGCCGCGCGGGGCGCGCTGGAGGCCGGGGCACCGATCCTGTGCGACGCGACGATGGTCGCCACCGGGGTCACGCGTAGCCGGCTCCCGCGCGAGAACGAGGTGCTCTGCATGCTCGGTGACGACCGGGTCCCGGCGCTGGCCCGGATGTGGGGGACGACCCGCACCGCCGCCGCGCTGTCCCTGTGGGAGCCCTACCTCGAGGGTGCGGTGGTCGCCATCGGCAACGCCCCGACGGCACTCTTCCATCTGCTCGAGATGATCCTCGACGGCGGTCCGCGGCCGGCCGCGATCGTCGGCTGCCCGGTCGGCTTCATCGGCGCGGCCGAGTCCAAGGAGGCGCTCGCCTCCTTCGCTGCAGATCACGGGATCGACATCCCCTACGTCACCGTCCGGGGCCGCCGTGGCGGCTCCGCGATGACCTCCTCCGCCCTCAACGCACTCGCCCAGGAGCAGGAATGAGCACCTCGAGTCCTGGGCGGTTCACCGTCGTCGGCATCGGCCCGGGCGACCCCGAGCTGATCACCCTCAAGGCCGCCCGGCTGATCGGCGCGGCTCCCGTGATCGCCTACCACGCCGGGGTGCGCAAGCAGTCGCACGCTCGCCGCATCGCGTCGTCGCTGATCCCCGCGGACGCGGTGGAGGAGGAGCTGCGCTACCCGGTCACCACCGGGACCACCTCGCACCCCGGCGGCTATGTCGGGGCGATGGCCGAGTTCTACGAGTCCTGCGCGGTCCGGCTCTCCGCTCACCTCGACGCCGGCCGCGACGTCGTCCTGCTCGCCGAGGGCGACCCGCTCTTCTACGGCTCCTCGATGTATCTCCACGACCGGTTCAAGGAGGTCTACGAGACCTCCGTCGTCCCGGGCGTGCCTGCCTTCGCAGCCGCCACCGCCGCGGTCTCCACGCCGCTGGTGCGCCAGACCGATGTGCTCACGGTGCTGCCGGGAACGCTGCCCGAGCCCGAGCTCGCCCGTCGGCTGGCCGACACCGAGGCGGCGATCATCATGAAGCTCGGCCGGACCTTCCCCGCGGTCCGTTCCGCGCTCGCGGCTGCCGGGCGGCTCGAGGGTGCCTGGTACGTCGAGCGTGCCTCGCAGCCCGAGGAGCGCTGGCTGCCGGTGGCCGACGTCGACCCGTCCTCCGTGCCGTACTTCTCCCTCATCGTGGTGCCGGGAGACACGGCTCCTGCACCTGCCGCGGCCCGGCTGCGGCAAGAGCTACCCGCGGTCGAGCCTGTCGAGGTGGCGCGCGGGGGCGTCTCGACAGACTCGACCGGCGGGGAGGTCCTGGTCGTCGGGCTCGGGCCGGGCCCCGACGGGTGGCTGACACCCGAGGTCAGCTCGGCGCTGGCCGAGGTCGGACACGTCGTCGGCTACGCGCCGTACGTCAACCGGGTGCCGCAACGTGAAGGCCTGCGGCGGCACGCGTCGGGCAACACGGTCGAGGTCGACCGGGCCCGGCACGCACTGGAGCTGGCGGTCGCGGGGGAGCGGGTCGCCGTGGTCTCCGGCGGTGATGCCGGTGTCTTCGGGATGGCGTCCGCCGTGTTCGAGGCTGCCGAGGATCCGGCCTACGCCGGCGTACGCGTCCGGGTCCTGCCCGGGGTCAGCGCCGTCCAGGCGGTGGCCGCGCGGGCGGGCGCCCCAGTGGGGGCCGACTTCGCGGTGATGTCCCTCTCCGACCGGCTCAAGCCGTGGTCCGTCGTCGAGGACCGGCTGCGCGCGGTCGCGGCCGCCGATCTCGTGCTGGCCATCTACAACCCGGCCTCGCGCTCGCGCACCGAGCAGATCGGCCGGGCTCGCGACGTACTCCTGGAGCAGCGCAAGCCGGACACCGTGGTCGTGGTCGGACGCGACGTCGGGCGGGCCGAGGAGTCGCTGACCGTGACCACTCTCGGTGACCTCGACCCCGGGACCATCGACATGAAGTGCCTGGTGATCGTGGGGGCGAGCTCGACCCGGGCGACCGCGGCCGGGCAGGTCTGGACGCCGAGGTACGTGCGGTGACCGGCCGGCAGAGCGTTCACTTCGTCGGTGCCGGCCCCGGCGCGGCAGACCTGCTGACCGTACGCGCGACGAGGCTGCTCGAGGCTGCCGACGTGGTGCTCTACCCCGGCACCTACCTGGACCCTGAGGTGCTGGGGCACTGCAGCCCCGCGGCCGAGCTGGTCGACACCCAGAAGCTCGATCTGGACCAGATCGTCGGCGAGATCGTCGCCGCCCACCGGGGCGGCAAGCAGGTCGTACGCCTCGTCTCCGGCGACCCGTCGGTCTACTCGGCGGTCGCGGAGCAGACCCGGCGGCTCGATGCCGCCGGGGTGCCCTGGGACGTCACGCCGGGCGTGCCCGCCTACGCGGCGGCAGCAGCGCTCGTGGGACGGGAGCTGACCGTCCCGCTGGTGGCGCAGTCGGTCGTCCTCACCCGGACGCAGGCCCGGTCGACGGCCATGCCGGAGGGGGAATCCCTGGCCGCGTACGCCGCGACCGGCGCCACGCTCGTCCTCCACCTGGCGATCCGGCGCACCCGCGAGCTGATGGCCGAGCTGTTGCCCTACTACGGCCCGGAGTGCCCGGTCGTGGTCGTCTACCGCGCCAGCCAGCCCGAGGAGCGGGTGCTGCGCGGGACGGTGGCGACGATCGCCGACGCGGTCGAGGACGCGGGGCTGCGGCAGGCCGCCGTCATCCTCGCCGGACCCGCGCTGGCCCGCGACGGGGGCGAGTCGTTCCTCTACGACGCGGCTCGGGTGCGTGCCTGATGGATCTCTATGACGCGATCAACCGCCGCCGAGACACGCGTGCGGAGTTCACCGGGGAACCGGTCGATCCTGCCGTGCTCGAGCGGGTCCTCTCGGCCGCCCACGCCGCCCCGAGTGTCGGGATGTCGCAGCCGTGGGACTTCGTGCTGGTGCGCTCGCCGGAGACCCTGTCGGCCTTCCGTGACCACGTTGCCACCGAGCGGGACGTGTTCGCGTCCTCGCTCTCCGGAGAGCGGGCCGCGACGTTCTCCCGGATCAAGATCGAGGGCATCTGCGAGTCCGGACTCGGGGTGGTCGTCGGCTACGACCCGACCCGCGGCGGGTCGCAGGTCCTCGGACGGCACGCCATCGCCGACGCCGGGCTCTACTCGACCGTCCTCGCGATCCAGAACCTCTGGCTCGCCGCCACCGCCGAGGGTCTCGGCGTCGGCTGGGTCAGCTTCTACCGCGAGGAGTTCCTGCGATCGCTCATCGGGCTTCCGTCGCACGTACGGCCGGTGGCGTGGCTCTGTGTCGGTGCCGTCGACGGCGTGCCTGAGGTGCCGGATCTGGAGCGGTTCGGGTGGAGGCATCGGTCGGAGCTGTCTTCGGTGGTTCATGAGGAGAGGTATCTCTCGGGGCGCTGATGTTGTTTGTGGTTGGCGTTTGCCGCGGAGTTTCGAGTTGAGCACGGGCTTGGGACTGCGGGTCACCCGTTCCGGCAATCGGGTCGTGTGGTTGGTGGAAAGAATTTTTCTTCCACGCGGTGCCCGCTACGCGGTAGCGGACCGGGAGGCGAACGAAAATTCGTTCGCCGCCGATGACTCCAGTCGGGATCTATTTGGTAGGGGAAGGAATTTTCTTTCCCCTGTTGGCGCTGTCGGTGGGGACGACGAAGGACCACTGCGTCACCGACCGTGCGGGAGTCCAGCCGGTGAACGTGCCGATCGGGGCGGAGGTCTCCACCGAGATCCGGGTGAGTTCACCGCCGTGCTGCTGGTAGGCGGTGGCCAGAAGCTGCTCGGTCTCCAGCGTCACACCGTGGACGACGAGCCGGCCACCGGTGCGGAGGGCGGCCAGGCAGGTGTCGACCACTCCTGGTCGGGTGGCGCCGCCGCCGATGAAGATCGCGTCGGGCGCCGGGAGGTTGCGCAACGCATCGGGGGCGCGGCCCTGGACGACGGCAAGGCCGGGTACGCCGAGGCGGGTCGCGTTGCGGGCGATCCGGGCGGCGCGCTCGGGGGAGGCCTCGATGGCGGTCGTGGTGCAGGACGGGTGCGCCCGCATCCACTCGATACCGACCGAGCCGGCACCGGCGCCGACGTCCCACAGGTGCGCGCCGGGGGTGGGGGCCAGGCGGGCCAGGGCCGAGGCCCGCAGGTCGCGCTTGGTCAGCTGGCCGTCGTTCTCGAAGACGTCGTCGGGAAGGCCGGCGGCCCAGCCGAGGAGGGATGCGCCGAGGCACTCGATCGCCACGATGTTGAGCCGCGGCGACTCCGCGTCCCACGCGGAGGCGGTCGCGGTCCGTGCGCTCTCGGTCTCCGCGCCGAGCTCGCCCAGGACGGTCATCGTCGAGGCCCCGAAACCGGCCCCGACCAGGAGATTCGCGATCGAGGCAGGAGTCGACCCGTCCGACGAGAGCGCCAGGATCCGCCGGCCGGGTGCGAGCTCGCGGGCGACCAGTGACACGTCGCGGCCGACGAGGCTGACGACCACGCACGACTCGGCCGGCCAGCCCATCCGGGCGCGGGCGAGGGCGACGGAGGAGACGGCCGGCTCGATGCGTACGTTCCCCCGACCGAGCAGCGAGATCAGGGTCGTCCCGATGCCGGAGACCAGCGGGTCGCCGGAGGCCAGAGCGACGACGGGGGAGTCGCCCGGCAGCGACTCGAGGAGCGCCGGGAGCCCCTCGCGCAGCGGCGACGGCCAGGGTTCGCGCCGCTGGCCGGGGACATCCGGGACGAGGTCGAGATGACGCTTGCCACCGAGGAGGACGGCCGACTCCCGGATCAGCTGCTGGTGACGTACGGGAATCTCGTCCCAACCTCCGGCACCGATGCCCACCACGACGATCATGAGGCCAGACGCTACAGTGACCGCACAGGCGCGAGGTGCCCCGACTGGGGAGAATCTGGGAAGCCGGTGAGAATCCGGCACAGGCCCGCTGCGGTGAATCGAGCCCCATCACGGGGACTCGACAAGTCCGAAGACCGGCCCCGCGTCCATCCAATCAACGCGATAGGGAGCGGGAGCCTCTCATGCCGGTGCACTACCCATTTTCTGCCGTCCTCGGCTGCCAGGCGGACGACCTCGACGACATGGGCCTCGCGCTCGTGCTCACCACCATCTCGCCGGAGATCGGCGGAGTCCTGGTCCGTGGTGAGAAGGGGACTGCGAAGTCGACGGCCGTACGCGGTCTGGCGGCCGTGCTGCCCTCGATCTCGGTCTACGCCGGGGACCGGTTCTCGATCGACCCCGCCGACCCCTCCGCGGAGTCGCCGGACGGTCCCTTCGGGTCCGCCGCCGTCGTGGAGAGCCGGCCGGTCCGGCTGGTCGAGCTCCCGGTGGGGGCCACCGAGGACCGCGTCGTCGGCTCGCTCCATCTGGAGAGCGCGCTGTCGCGCGGCGCGGTCGAGTTCGAGCCCGGGCTGCTCGCGCGGGCCCACCGCGGCCTGCTCTACGTCGACGAGGTCAACCTGCTCCACGACCACCTCGTCGACCTGCTGCTGGACGCGGCGGCGATGGGCCGGGTCAGCGTCGAGCGGGACGGAGTCTCGGTCGAGCACGCCGCCCGGTTCGTACTGATCGGCACCATGAACCCCGAGGAGGGCGAGCTGCGCCCGCAGCTGCTGGACCGCTTCGGGCTCACCGTCGAGGTCGCCGCGCCCCGGGATCCGGCGCTGCGCGCCGAGGTCGTACGCCGCCGGATGGCCTTCGACCTGGATGCTCCCGGGTTCGTCGAGCGCTATCTGGCCGCCGAGCGCGACCTGACCGCACGGGTCTCCACCGCGCGCGCCCTCGTCGGGAAGGTCCGGCTCACCGCACCGGGGCTGCTCAAGATCGCCGAGGTCTGTGCGGCGTTCGAGGTCGACGGACTGCGCGCCGACATCGTCACCGCCCGCACCGCGGTCGCGCACGCGGCCTGGGCCGGGCGCTCCGAGGTCACCCGCGCCGACATCCGCCGTGCCGCCCTGCTGGCCCTCCCGCACCGCCGCCGCCGCAACCCCTTCGACGCCCCCGGGCTCGACGAGGACCTGCTCGACCGCATCCTCGGCGACGAGGAGCTTCCGCCGGAGCCGCCGGAGGGCGGGGACTCGGATGAAGGTGGCGCTGACGACTCTGTTGGTCTCACTGAGCCAGATTCCGCTGGGCCTCCGCCTAGCGGCTCCGACGGCTCGACCGACGGGGACAGCTCGACCGACGCGGAACCCCCGTCGGTCGAGCCCCCGTCGGTCGAGCCCGCGAGCGACGATTCTTCGCTGGTTGAGCCCGCGAGCGCAGCGAGCGGTGTCGAAACCAACACGGTCACCGCCGCAGGCGCCGCCTACCGCCCTCGCCTGCTGACCGTGACCGGCCTGGGCACGGGCCGCACCGGCGGCCGGAGCAAGGCGATCGGCAGCAGCGGCCGCCGGATCGGCGCCAGCCTCAGCACCCGCGGCTCGCTCCACCTCGTCGAGACGCTCAAGGCGGCCGCGGGCAAGCAGAGCGCTCGCCCGCGTACCTCGGCGAAGGTCGAGCTGCGGATCGAGGACCTCCGCACCGCGGTCCGTGAGGGCCGCGAGGCCAACCTGGTGCTCTTCTGCGTGGACGCCTCCGGGTCGATGGCCGCGCGCAAGCGGATGGCGCAGGTCAAGGCCGCGGTTCTCTCGCTGTTGCTCGACGCCTACCGGCGCCGCGACAAGGTCGGGATGATCACGTTCCGGGGCGAGGGTGCCGAGCTCGTGCTGCCCCCGACGGGGTCGGTCGACCTCGCTGCGGCACGTCTGGACGAGGTGCCCGCCGGAGGACGTACGCCCCTGGCCGAAGGCCTCCTCGAGGCCGCCCGCGTGCTCCAGCGCGAGCACCTGCGCGACCCCGATCTGCGGCCGCTGCTGGTGGTCGTCACCGACGGTCGCGCCAACTCGAAGGCCCACGGCAAGGATGCAGTGCGACGATCGCAGCAGGCCGCCGCGTACGTCGCCGGTCTGGGGGTCACGACGGTCGTCATCGACTCCGAGAGCGGGCCGATGCGGCTCGGGCTGGCCCGTCAGCTGGCCGTTCACCTCGGGGCCGAGCACGTGCCGGTGGCCGAGGTCAACGCCGAGGCGCTGACGTCGGCCGTCCACGGGTTCACCGGAACCACCATGGGAAGGGGCGCTGCCTGATGCCCAAGGGACAGCCGCTGAACGTACCCGACGACGGGCTCACCACCCGCCAGCGCCGCAACCGGCCGCTGGTGATGGTCCACACCGGACCGGGCAAGGGGAAGTCGACCGCCGCCTTCGGGCTCGCACTGCGCGGCTGGAACCAGGGCTGGCGGATCGGGGTCTTCCAGTTCGTGAAGTCGGCCAAGTGGCGCATCGGCGAGCAGACCGTGCTCGAGCGCCTCGGGAAGCTGCACGAGGAGACCGGCGAGGGCGGGCCGGTCGACTGGCACAAGATGGGCTCCGGCTGGTCCTGGAGCCGCAAGCAGGGTGACGCCGAGGACCACGCCGCGGCCGCCGCCGAGGGCTGGGCCGAGATCAAGCGGTGCCTGGCCGCGGAGACGTACGACCTGCTGGTCCTCGACGAGTTCACCTACCCGATCAAGTGGGGCTGGGTCGACGCCGCCGAGGTCGCCTCCGTGCTCTCCGAGCGACCGGGGCGCCAGCACGTCGTGATCACCGGCCGCGACGCCGACCCCGCCGTGCTCGAGGTGGCGGACCTGGTCACCGAGATGACCAAGATCAAGCACCCGATGGACGCCGGCCAGAAGGGCCAGCGGGGCATCGAATGGTGACCCTGCCCCGGCTGGTGGTCGCTGCTCCCTCGACGGGTTCGGGGAAGACGACCATCGCCACCGGGCTGATGGCGGCGCTGCGTGCTTCCGGGATGACGGTGAGCGGTCACAAGGTCGGGCCGGACTACATCGACCCGGGCTACCACGCGCTCGCCACCGGTCGTCCGGGGCGCAACCTCGACCCCCACCTCGTGGGTGTCGAGCGGGTCGTGCCGCTGCTGCTCCATGGTGCTGCTGGGGCGGACGTGGCGGTCATCGAGGGTGTCATGGGCCTCTACGACGGCCGCCTCGGCACCGACGGCTTCGCCTCCACCGCCCACGTGTCCTCGTTGACGTCCTCGCCGGTCGTCCTGGTCCTCGACGTCGCCCGGATGTCCCGCTCCGCCGCCGCGATCGCCGCCGGGATGGCGACCTTCGACCCGTCCGTACGCATCGGGGGAGTCGTCCTCAACCGCTGCTCCCCGGGGCGCAACGCCGAGGAGATCCGGCGAGCGCTGGAGCAGGCCGGGCTGCCGGTGCTCGGTCTCCTGCCGCGCGATGAGTCGCTCGCGACCCCGTCGCGCCATCTGGGCCTCGTCCCGGTCGCCGAGCGTGACGAGTCGGTCGCGCTGATCGAGCGGCTGGGGGAGCAGGTCGCTGCTCACCTGGATCTGTCGGCGCTGATGGATGTAGCCAGCTCGGCGCCTGCGCTCGAGGGAGAGGCGTGGGACCCGGCCAAGGCGTTGCGCGAAGACGACCGTGTTGGTCTCGACACGGCGTCGATCGTTCCTCACGACGCCGGCTCGACCGACGTTCCCACCGCTGGTCGAGCCGCCGGAGCCGCTAGGCGGAGGCGTGTCGAGCGTCGTATCGAGCCTGTCGAGATGACCAACACGGTCGCTCGCCCGGTCGTCGCTTTCGCGGGCGGCCGCGCGTTCACGTTCCGCTACCCCGAGACCGAGGAGCTCCTGGAGGCGGCAGGCTGCGACGTACGCTCATTCGACCCGCTCACCGATCCCACACTTCCCGAGGGGACGAGCGGGATCTACCTCGGCGGGGGCTTCCCGGAGATGTACGCCGCCGACCTCGCCGCCAACCACAGCCTGCTCCGCGACCTTCGCGCCGCAGTCGAGGCTGGAGTGCCGACGGTCGCCGAGTGCGCCGGGCTGCTCTACCTGGCCGAGTCCCTCGACGGCGTACCTATGGCCGGAGCCATCCCCACCCACGCCGCGATGAGCGAGCGCCTCACCCTGCGCTACCCGGTCGCGACGGCGGTCTCCGACTCCATCCTCACTCGCGCAGGCGAGCAGGTCACCGGCCACGAGTTCCACCGCACCACCACCTCACCCCCCGCCGGGACCCAGGCTGCGTGGACCGTCGACGGTGCCGCGACGGGCTTCGCCGGCCGGACCCTGCACGCTGCCTATCTCCACGTCCACTGGGCCGGGCACCCGCACTTGGCACGCCGCTTCGCCGACGCCGCGCATTCGTTCACCCCCGTCGGTCGAGCCGACGTCGTGAGGGACGAACGACGTCGTGTCGAGACCAACACGGTCCCCTCGAGCGCGACAGGGGACCGTGTTGGTCTCGACACGCCTCCGCCTAGCGGCTCCGGCGGCTCGACCAGCGGGGTGGGCGGCTCTGTCAGCGGGGTCGCGGATCCGCTGCGGCACCACGGGGACGTCGAGGTGGGGGAGGGGCTGCTCGACTTCGCGGTGAACGTCTACCCGGGTCCCCGACCGGAGTGGCTGGACCGGACGCTCCACGAGTCGCTGGCCCCGGCCGCCTACCCCGACGAGGAACCGGCGCGGGCGGCGCTGGCGAAGCACCATGGGCGTGACCGCGACGAGGTGCTCCCGACGGCGGGGGCGGCGGAGGCGTTCACGCTCGTGGCGCGAGCCAGGCAGTGGCGCAAGCCTGTCGTCGTCCATCCGCAGTTCACCGAGCCCCACGCGGCGCTCGAGCAGGCCGGCCACCGAGTGACCGAGGTCCGTCTCCGTCACGAGGACGGCTTCAGCCTCGACCCGGCCGCGGTGCCCGAGGACGCGGACCTGGTCGTCGTCGGCAACCCGACCAACCCCACCGGCGTACTCCACCCGACCTCCACCCTCCGCGCCCTCCTCCGCCCCGGCCGATTGGTCGTGGTCGACGAGGCGTTCATGGATGCCGTCCCCGGCGAGCCGGAGACCTTGACCGGCGAGCGCACCGAGGGCCTGCTGGTCATCCGGAGCCTGACGAAGCACTGGTCGATCCCCGGCGTACGCGCCGGCTACGTCGTCGGCGACGCCGCCGCGATCAGCGACCTGGAGGCGGTGCGTACCCCGTGGTCGGTCTCGGCCACCGCGGCTGCCGCGATGCTCGCCTGCGCGACCGAGCGGGCGAGCGCCGAGGCCCGTGAGCGCGCCGAGCGGATCTCCACCTGGCGCGACCATCTCGAGACCGGCCTACGCGACCAGCAGATCGAGTACGTCCCCTCGGCCGCCTCCTTCGTCCTGGCCCGCCCGGGCGCCGGGGTCCGTGAGGCCCTGCGCGAGGAAGGCATCGCCGTACGCCGCGCCGACACCTTCCCCGGCCTCGGCTCGGACTGGGTACGGATCGCAGTACGCCCCGAGGACCCGACCGATCAGCTCCTGGCGGCGCTGCGCCAGACCCGGGAGCCCTCGTGAGCCCCCGGGCGATCGGGCTCCTCACCGGCTTCGCGCTGGACCGCCTGCTCGGAGACCCGCGGCGCTACCACCCGGTCGCCGGCTTCGGCACGGTCGCGATGAAGGCCGAGCGGGCCTGGTACGCGGACGACCGAGCCCGCGGCGTCCTCCACTCCGCGACCCTGGTCGGGGGTGCGGTGGTCCTCGGCGCCGCCGCGGAGCGCCTCGCCCCAGGACGGATCGGGACGGCGCTCGTGACCGCGGCCGCGACCTGGGCGGTCCTCGGCGGCCGCTCCCTGGAGCGCGAGGCGATGGCCGTCCATGACCATCTCGACCGCGGGGACCTCCCAGCGGCACGGCAGCGGCTGACCCATCTGGTCGGCCGCGACACCAGCGAGCTCGGCGCCGACGAGGTCTCCCGTGCCGTCGTGGAGAGCGTCGCCGAGAACACCTCCGACGCGGTGGTCGCACCGCTGGTGTGGGGCGCCGTCGCAGGTGTCCCCGGACTGCTCGGCTACCGAGCCGCCAACACCCTGGACGCCATGGTCGGCCACCACAACGAGCGCTACGAGCGCTTCGGCTGGGCCAGCGCCCGCCTCGACGACCTGCTCAACCTGCCCGGCTCCCGCCTGTCCGGCCTCCTCGCGGTCGCCGCGTCCCCGAGCGGCGCGGCCGACGCCGTACGTGCCTGGCGCCGCGACGCCGCCGAGCACCCCAGCCCCAACGCTGGCGTCGTCGAGGCCACCTTCGCCGGCTCGCTCGGGGTCCGGCTGGGCGGCACCAACACCTACTACGGCAACCGCGTCGAGCACCGCGCGGTCATGGGCGACGGCCGCGCGACCGAGCCGGCCGACATCCCCCGGGCCACCCGGCTGGCGCGGAAGATCGGGATCGGCGCGGCCCTGGTCGCTGCCGCGTACGCCGTCGTTCAGCGCTCCTGACGGAAGGCCCGGGCCAGGACCGCCGGCGGGGCATCGGCGATGCCCGGTCCGCCGGCGCGGGCCCATTGGGCCAGGGCGTCGGCGACCCTGGCGCTGCCGGTCCGGGCGACCCAGACCGGCCGGGCCCCGCGCCGGCGTCCCTCCGGGGAGGGGCCGACCACCACGACGTCGGCTCGCTCGCAGGGGCCGAGGCAGTCGGCGACACGTACCGTCGCCGACTCCCCGGCCGCACTGTTCAGCGTCGTGAGCACGGCCGCATGGTCCACCCCGGGCGACTTCCGCTCGCTCCCGCAGCAGCATCCGCGGCAGACCGTCAGGGTCGGCCGACCGGCGGCCGGGTCGGTCATCCTCGGCCTCCTCAGCCCTCGCAGGCTTCGCAGTCGGGGCCGTTCTCGATGGCACAGACCTGGGCGTCGGTCCAGTCGTCCCAGGTCAGGTCGTCGATGGCGTCGGTGGTCGGGTTCTCGTTCATGGTCGTACCTCTCGTCGAGAAAACGGGTTCAGCGGGACTGCTTGCTGGCCTGGATGCCGGCCCGCGAGCGCAGGTAGTAGAGGCTCTTGATGTTCGGGTCGAGCAGCGCGAGCTTGTGGATCTTGCTGATGTACTGAGGCGTCGCGTCGGCCTGGAAGAACAGGTTGAGCGACTGCGCCTGGTCGATGTAGACCTGTCGGTCCGAGGCCCGGGCGAGCAGGACCTCCTGGTCGATCTCGTAGCCGGTCTTGAAGACGTCCTTCTCGTGGTCGTCGAGCCAGTCCACATGAGCCACGGACCCACCGTTGTCGATGATGTCGGAGATGTGCGCCTGGTCGTAGACGCCACGCTCCTTCATCACCTCGACGAGGTTCTGGTTGGCCCGCGGCATCTCACCGGCCGAGGTGGTCTGGTTCCAGACGTTGGCGACGTACGGCTCGATGCCCTGGCTGGTGCCGCCGACGATCACCGCGGTGCTCATCGTCGGCGCGATCGCCATCAGGTGGGAGTTGCGCCGCCCGACGCACCACTCCGGGATGCCCGCGACCGAGCCCATCCACCGCGACGCGGCGTCGGCCGCTGCGGAGATGTGCTCGAAGATGTCGGTGTTGAGCGCCGCGGCCTTGTCGGACTCGAACGGCACCCGCTGCTTCTGCAGGTAGTCGTGGTAGCCCATCACACCCAGGCCCAGGCTGCGGGCCTTCTCGGTGTAGCGCACCGCCCGCTCCAGGCCGCGGATCGTACGCGCCTTGCGCAGGAACGCCTCGGCGACCGAGTCGAGGAAGACGGTCGCGACGTACGCGGTGTCCTGGTCCTTCCACTCGTCGTAGGTCGACAGGTTCAGCGAGGAGAGCACGCAGGTGTAGGAGTGGTCCTCGTCGGAGAAGAGGGTGATCTCCGAGCACAGGTTGGAGGCCTTGTTCTCCAGCCCGTTGGCCTTGTACGACTCGGTCTGGGCCGCATTGACGGTGTCGACCTTCCAGATGTAGCCCTTGCCGAGCACCACCCGGATCTTCAGCACCCGCTGGTAGCGCTCCAGAGCATCCCTGTCGCCGGCCAGCATCCGGTCGATGAACGCCTGGCTGAAGATCCAGCCGACGTTCTTGTTGGCCGGCTCGCGGAAGATCAGATCGGCGAGCTCGAAGAAGTCCGGGTGGTCCACCGGCAGGTAGCCCGCCCAGGAGCCGCGGCGGGTGGCGCCCTGGCTGATCTGGTTGGTCATCTCCACGAAGTTGCAGAAGACCGGGACCACGCCGTTGGCCTTGCCGTTGTCGCTGAACTTCGCGCCGCGCGGCCGGACGTCGCCGAGGTACGCCGAGGTGCCGAACCCGTTCTGCGACAGGATCGCGGCCTCCTTGAGGGTCTCGTAGAAGCCCCACACCGAGTCCTCCACGTAGGAGCCCTCGCACGAGACCGGCAGGCCGCGGTCGGTGCCGAGGTTGGAGAGCACCGGCGTCGACGGCGAGAGCCAGCCGTTCCAGATCGCCTCGAAGAACTTCTCGGTCCACGAGGTGCCGTCCTCACGGGCGTACATCTCGTCGGCCAGCTCGCCGGCGGTGGCGGCGATCGTCTCGTAGCGTTCGCGGACGCTCTGGCCCTCCACGGTGTACTTCGCCTTGAACATCGCGTAGCCCGCGGTGGTCATGAAGACGGGCACGACGCCCTCGGCCTGCAGCGCCTTGCGCTCGGCGGAGAGCGCCTCCCAGTTGCTGTTGCTGCCCATCAGAACTCAAACTCCGTCTCGCCGATGTTGCGGTTGTATTCGTTGCCGGTGACCTGGAAGAAGTCGTGGAACTGGGTGCCGTTGATGCCGCTGTAGAACCACTCGGCGATCGGGTTGTCCTCGACCCCGAACAGCGGCTCCATCCGCATGTTCTCCAGCGTCATGTCGACCCGGGACTTCACGAAGGCCTCCAGGTCGGCCTGGTCGATGCCGGTGATGGGCCCGTGGGCGAAGAGCATCTCCACGATCCGGGCCTCGTGGGCGTAGAGGTGCTCGGCGACGCCGCGGACGCGCTCGAACAGGTCGGAGCGCTCGGCCTCGAACTTGTCGGCCGGCACGGTGGCGGCGTACTCGTCCAGCGTGGTGTTGAACAGCCAGGCGCCGCCGGTGGCGTGCAGGTTCTCGTCGCGGGCGGAGAAGTTGATGCCGCTGATCACGTTCTGCAGCAGGTTCTTCCCGCCGGACTGGAAGTGCTTGAGGAAGGCGAAGTTGGAGTAGAGGACGCAGTTCTCCATCAGCGTGAAGACGCTCAGCGCGTAGAGCAGGTCCTCGTCGGCGATGGCCTCCCACACGAAGGCGATCCGCTCGGCCAGCACCGGGTCGTTCTTGTAGGAGTCGTAGAACTCCTCGGTGTCGATCATCAGGGTCTTGTTGAGCTTCGCGTAGAACGGCGCGTGCATGTTCAGCTCGGCGAACGAGAAGGCGTTGGTCATCATCTGGACCTCGGGCCGCGGGAAGGAGTGGAAGAGCCGGTCGCCCCACACCTCGCCGCCCAGGATCAGCTCGTAGATGGTGAACAGCTTCAGCGTCGTCTTGACCGCGGCCTGCTCGGCGTCGGTCATGTTGACCAGGAAGTCCTGCTTGTCGTTCTCGACCGGGATCTCCTCGGCCGTCCAGAAGATGCTCCGCTGCTTCTTGGCCAGGTCCTCGGCCATCGGATAGTCGAAGACGTACGCCGACTTCTCCGTGCGGATCGGTAGACCCTCGGTGTCGATCATCTTCTCTCGTGCCCCCTTCGCCCGCGGGCCTCGCGGCCCGCTCGGATGTCTCGTGCATCCGTTCCGGGGGCAGGAGAGGACAGCGTCGTACGCGCTCGATCCCCTGACCTTCCCTCGAGGTCGCGGACCCCACCATGAGGTGGGCACTGGCAGGTCTTCGGACTCGTGGGCTTCGTGCTCGGTCCTAGTGGCCGTCGCTTCCCAGGGGCATGGCTTGCTCCCAGTGCTTCGTGACGGCGGTCGTTCCCACTCACCGCTGCGGGGCAGTCCCGGACTCACACCGGGTTCCCTCTTGCCTCTCCCGCCCCGTCGCCGAGGAAGGAGAACCAGCTGCGAGGACCACTATATGCGGGAATTACACCAATGCAACTTCCTAGATCTTGTGCTTCGCTGTGTCGTCGGAAACATCCCCGGCACCGGTTCTACGACCCGTGCTAGCCTCGGCGCCGAGTCGAACGCATCCTGATGGATGCCAGGGAACTCCGGTGAGAATCCGGGACTGGCGCGCAGCGGTGAGGGCGACGGCGATGCCAGCAAGCCACTGGGGACGTGTCCCTGGGAAGGCGGCCTCGCCGGGTGAACCCGAGTCCGAAAACCTGTCGGCTCAGATGTACGTCACGGCCCTCGCGACCAGGGTCCAGAGGACCTGAGAGGCCGACCGCCGTGGAAGACCGTGCCCGTGCTCGCGCCCGCGATCGCGCCGGGAGACGACGCGTCCCGTTCCTACCGCTGGTGGCGGGGCTGCTGCTCGCCTCGGCGCTGAGCGTGGTGGCGTCCCTGGCGTTCGGGTCCGAGCACATCCCGCTCGCCGATGTGGTTGCGACGGTGACCGACCGGCTCGAGGGGGAGACCCCCGGGAGATGGGACGTGATCGTGTGGGAGCTGCGGCTGCCCCGCGCGCTGATGGCGCTCGTCGTGGGCGCCGGGCTGGCCGTCGCCGGCGCCGGCATGCAGACCCTGGTGCGCAACCCGCTGGCCGACCCGTTCCTGCTCGGCATCAGCTCCGGCGCAGCAGTGGGGGCGACGGCTGCGATCACCACCGGCGCCCTGGTCGGCTTCGGGATCTACGCGGTCTCGACCGGTGCCCTGCTCGGGGCGATCGGGGCAGCGCTGCTGGTCTGGCTGGTGGCGACCGCGCAGGGCGGACTGACCCCGATCCGGCTGGTGCTCTCCGGGGTGGTGCTCTCCTCGGGGCTCTCCGCGATCTCCTCCTTCCTGGTCTTCGCCAGCGACGACCCGCGGGCCGCCAACTCGGTGATGTTCTGGATGCTCGGCAGTGTCGGCGGCGCCAGCTGGGAGAAGCTGTGGGTGCCCGCGGTCGTCGGCCTCGTGCTCGCCGCCGGGATGCTGGCGTTGCACCGTTGGCTGGACGCGCTCGCCGCCGGGCCGGAGACCGCGGCGGCGCTCGGTGTGAACGTCGTGGCGCTGCGCGGCGCCCTGTTCGTCGGCCTCTCCGTGCTGGTCGGCGTGCTGGTCGCGGTGAGCGGCGGGATCGGGTTCGTCGGCCTGATCGTGCCGCACGCCGCCAGGCTGCTCGTCGGGGCTCGGCACCGGGTGGTGCTCCCGGTCGCGGCACTGGGTGGCGGGCTCTTCCTGCTGTGGGTCGACGTGCTCGCGCGGATGGTGGCCCGACCGCAGGAGATCCCGTTGGGGGTGGTCACCGGCGTTGTCGGTGCACCGCTCTTCCTGCTGCTGATGGGCCGCAGCCGCTATCGGTTCGGCGGCGAGCGATGAGCACCGGTCCGGTGCTGCGGCTGCGCGGGGTCGGGGCCCGTCTGGGTGAGCGTGAGGTGCTGCGCGACATCGACCTCGACGTACCTGCGGGGACCAGCCTCGGGATCGTGGGCGTGAACGGGGTGGGGAAGTCGACGCTGCTGCGCATCCTCGCCGGCGTACTGCGTCCGAGCGTGGGGCAGGCCCAGCTCGCCGACGACTCCGGTCGGCTCCAGGAGACCTCCCGGATCGGCTCGCGCGAACGCGCCCGCCGGCTGGCGTACGTCCCCCAGGAGGAGGTCGCCTCCGCCGAGCTGCTCGTCGGGGAGATGGTGGCGCTGGGCCGGGTGCCGCGCACCCGGCCGTGGTCGCGAGGTGGTCGTCAGGAGCGCGAGATCGTCCGGGCGGCGCTCGACGCCGTCGGCCTGGCCGACCGTATCGACGACCCCTGCGACCGCCTCTCCGGCGGCGAGCGGCGCCGGGCGGTGCTCGCTCGCGGCCTCGCCCAGGAGAGCCCGGTGATGCTCCTGGACGAGCCCACGAACCATCTCGACGTCGCCTGGCAGCTGCGGCTGCTGCAGACCGTCGCCGACCGGGCCGAGACCCTGGTCGCGACGATCCACGACCTCGACCTGGCGCTCCGTACCTTCGACCAGCTGGCGGTTCTGGGTCGGCCCCCGGGCAGCGACCCCGAGGCGGGTCCGGCGACCGTCGTCGCCCACGGCCCGCCTGCCGAGGTGCTCGACGCGATCAGCGTCGATCTCCACTTCGGCGTCGGCTCCGTCCAGGTGCCCCACCCGCACCTCGATCAGGCACATCTCCTCATCCACCCCCGGAAGGACCACTCGGCATGATCTCTCTCCCGACCATCCCCGTACGTCGCGGCGTCCTCGCCTGCCTCGCCGCGCTCGCGCTCGGCTCGACGATCCTCACGGCCTGCGGGACGGAGGAGACCGCCGCCGGCACCGCCGGGCAGGGCGCGATCACCGTCGAGAACTGTGGCGAGAAGGTGACCGTGGATGCGCCGGTCACCGAGCTCTACGCCTACGACGGCGGGATCATCTCCATCGCCCTGGCCGTCGGCGCCCGCGACGAGCTCGTCGCGGTCACCGGCATCGCCCGGGATCAGGAGCTGCTCGAGCTGGCCTACCCGAAGGACCGGGTCGATGAGCTGACGGTCGTCGGCGACGACTACCCGACCCTCGAGACCGTCCTCGCTCTCAAGCCGCAGATGATGTTCGCCGGCTGGAACTACGGGTTCAGCGAGTCGCGCAACCTGATCCCGGAGACCGTCGAGGAGCACGGCATCGAGACCTACCTGCTCAGTGAGTCCTGCCGCCAGGAGGACGGCGACCGCGGCACGATGGAGGCCTGGACGGCGCTGCGTACCGACCTGCTCAACATCGGTCGGCTGACCGGCCATGGCGCGGAGGCGAAGAGGGTCGCGGCCGACATCGACGCGCGCCGCGAGGCCCTGGAGAACGCGCCCAGGCCTGCGAAGGCGCCGACCGCGTTCCTCTTCGACTCCGGCACCGACGCGATCTTCACCTCCGGCTCCTTCGGCGCTCCGCAGGCCATCTTCGACACCGCTGGGGTGACCAACGCGACCGCCGACGTGGAGGACACCTGGACCGAGGTCGGCTGGGAGCGTCTCGCTGCCGCCGACCCCGACGTCATCTACTTCGTGGACTACCCCGGCCAGTCCTACGAGGAGAAGGTCAAGGTCCTCCAGGCCCACCCGGCCTCGCGCGACCTGACCGCTGTCAAGGAGCAGCGGTTCGTGAACCTGCCGTACGCGATGTGGGTCTCCGGTCCGATCAACATCGACGCCGCCGAGTGGGTCCGCCGCTCGCTCGAGCACTTCGGGCTCGCGCCCGAGTCCGGGATCGAGCCGAGGCTCGACATCGCCGATCTCACCAACCTCGTCGGCAACCAGTGGCTCCGCTGAGATCCCGCTATAGTGCACGCAACGGACATGAGGAAGCCGGTGGAACTCCGGCACAGTCGCGCTACTGTGACACCGCCTCGCGGCGGTGGAGTCAGACCCGAGTGTCCGTCCAACCCCAACGAACAGGGACGCAGGTATCCCTGAGGAGGACATATGTCTCAGCACGCTGTGGCACCCGTCGCCGGCGCCGCTCTGCCCACCATCCCGCTCCGTGAGCTCGCCCCTTGGGCGCTCTTCTTCGGTCTGCTCGGTCTTCTGGTGCTCTTCTTCATCAGCGCCGACCAGGGCGCCGTCTCGATCCCGTCCGGCACGCTCGTCCACGAGTGGGTCCACGACGGTCGTCACCTGCTCGGCTACCCCTGCCACTGATGAGTGCGCGTGCATTTCTCGTACGCGGCCTGCTAGCTGGACTCCTCGCCGGAGTCGCCACCTTCCTGGTGGCGTACTCCGTCGGTGAGCCGCAGGTCGGTGCTGCCATCGCGCTGGAGGCCGGTGCCGACGGGCACTCGCACTCCCATGCGGCCGAGGAGGCCGAGGGCGGTGAGGAAGAGGCCGCCGAGGTCTCCCGCACCAACCAGAGCACCTGGGGGCTGCTGACCGGCACCCTGGCCGTCGGCGTCGCGCTCGGGGGCATCCTCGGGCTGGTCGCCGCGGGCACGATGGGTCGTCTCGGACGGCTCACGCCGGGACAGTCGACCGCGCTCGTCACCCTGATCGGGTTCGTCGCGGTCGCGCTGGTGCCCTTCCTCAAGTACCCGGCGACCCCACCGGCGGTCGGCAGCGGAGACACCATCGGAGTCCGCACCGCGGTCTACTTCGCCTTCCAGGCGCTCTCGGTCGTTGCGGCGGTGGTCGTGACGTACGCCGCCGTGCGGCTGCGCGGGAGGCTCGGCACCTATGCGGCCGTGGTCGGCGCGATCGCTGCCTACCTGGTCGTCATGGTCGTCGCCGGGGAGCTGTTCACGACGGTCAACGAGGTCGGGGACTTCCCGGCCGACACGTTGTGGTTCTTCCGCCGGGCCTCACTGATCACGCTCGCCACGATGTGGGGCGTGCTCGGGGTGGCGCTGACCGGCCTGGTGATCAGGCTGTACGCGGCGGAGCGCGCCGTCGCGGAGCGAAAGGCCCTTGCCGCGAGCCTGTGAGCAGGCCACGAGAAGGTTCAGCAGCGGGGGAGGCGGTAGGCCTCCACGGGGCGGCCGTCGGCCAGGTGCTCACGCACGATCACCCGGGCGGCGGCCGCTTCCACGTTGCCGTACCAGACATCGTCGGGCTGGACGCTGAGCACCGGCGCCTGATTGCACGGGAACTGGCAGCCGGTGTGGGTGATCAGCAGGTCGTCGTCGCCGAGACCGGCCTCCATCGCACCCAGGATCACGGCCCTGGCGGTCTCCTCCGAGCCCTTCGCGGTGCAGCGCGGGCCGCGGCAGATCAGGACCTGGCGTACGTGGTCCGGGACCCGCTCCCAGGCGGGCGAGGTGAGTCCGGGCTCGGTGCCGGTGATCGGCCGGGGGTCATGGAACGTGAGGTGGTCGCGGGTGGTGGCCAGGCGGGGCGCGACCTGGATCTCGGGGCGGTCTCCGGAGCGTTCACGCCACCAGTGCGCAGCGATCCGGCGGAGCCAGGAGTGGCCAGGGGCGAGCGGGCCGAGGCTGACGCCGACCAGGGTGATCGTGGCGGCGCCCTCATCGGCGAGCCGGGTCAGCTCGCGGGAGAGCGACGGGTCGCCCATCTGCAGGAAGGCGAGGTCGGCGGCGTGCTCGTCGGCCCAAGCGCGCAGGTCATCGCGCCGGTCGACGTCGGTCACGGACATACCCACGAGGATTCTCGCCTGTGACAGAGGATCCGACCTTGTGAAGTCGTTCACGAGGTCGGATCCTCGGTCCTAGCGCCCGCCGACCGCAGCACCCAGGACACCGCGTCGTCGACGTCGTTGACCGTCGTGACCTCCCCGGGCCCACTGGGGCGCCGCACCACGACCACCGCGAGCCCCAGCTCAGCAGCTGCCTCCATCTTCGGCCACGTGTAGCTGCCGCCGGAGTCCTTGGTGATGAGCACGTCGCTGCGATGCTCTCGCATCAGCGCCAGCTCGCCGTCGAGGTCGTACGGCCCGCGGCTGGTCAGCAGCGTCCAGGGCTCGGGTAGATCGAGCTCCGGCCGGTCGACGACGCGGGCGAGTGCCGCGTGCCCGGCCAGTGCCGGGACGAACCGGGCGAGCTCCTGGCGGCCGACCGTGATGAACGGACGTTCCCCCAGCTCAGCGGCAAGCTCGGCGGCCTGGTCGTGGGTGTCGACGTAGGCCCAGGACGGGTCCGCCGGCCAGCCCGGCCGCTCCAGCCTGAGCAGGGGGTGGCCGGTCTGCGCACAGGCCACCACCGCGTTGGCCGACATCCCGCGCGCGAACGGATGCGTAGCGTCGACCACGGCATCGAACTGGTCGAGAGCCCCCCTCAGGCCCTCGACCCCACCGAACCCCCCGATCCGGACCTTCCCCGCCGGCAGCCGCGGCCGCGCCACCCGCCCGGCCAGCGAGGACGTGACATCCACCCCCGCCTCGACCAGCCGCGCCGCCAGATCCCGCGCCTCCCCGGTCCCGCCCAGGATCAGAAGCCTCATCGGATGATCCCCCCGCTGGTCGAGCCGCCCCCGCTGGTCGAGCCGCCCCCGCTGGTCGAGCCGCCCCCGCTGGTCGAGCCGCCTCCGCTGGTCGAGCCGCCCCCGCTGGTCGAGCCGCCTCCGCTGGTCGAGCCGACGCCCCCGCTGGTCGAGCCGCCGGAGCCGCTAGGCGGAGGCGTGTCGAGACCAACACGGTCCGCTGCCGCGCTCGAGGGCACTGTGTTGGTCTCGACACGACGTCGTTCGTCCCTCACGACGTCGGCTCGACCAGCGTTCCCCTGAGCGAGGTCGAGCAGGGCGTCGAGGTCGAGGTGCTCCTCGACGAGGTCACCGATCAGGTCGAGCCGGCGCTCACGGGCAGCCGGGAAGGAGACCTCGGACGGGGCCCGGTCGAGCGTCGCCTCGAGGAAGGCGCCGCGCAGGGCATCCCCCTCCAGACTGCCGTGCCACATCGTGCCGAAGACCTGTCCGGCTCGCGCGCCGCCCAGGAACTCGGTGACTCCGTCGCCGCGGGTGATCCGGCCGTGGTGGATCTCGTAGCCGCTCGCCTCGACCCCGAGCGCGGACCCGGTGGGCAGGCGGAGGTTCTTGATGGGGGTGAAGTCGGTGCGTACGTCGAGCAGTCCCAGCCCCTCGACCTCCGTCACGGACCCCTCTACCCCGTCGGGATCGGCGATCACGCCGCCGAGCATCTGGAAGCCACCGCAGATCCCGAGGAGCGGGCGGCCGCGGCGTACGTGCTCGACGATCGCGACGTCGAGGCCACGCGAGCGGAGCCAGGCCAGGTCGCTGATCGTGGACCGGGTGCCGGGCAGGACTACCAGGTCGGCATCGGCGACGTCAGCAGGCGAGGAGGCGAAGACGACGTCGAGGTCCGGTTCGAGGCCGAGCGCGTCGACGTCGGTGAAGTTGGAGATCCGGGGGAGGCGTACGACCGCTACCTTGCGGGTGGCACCGGCCTCCGCACGCCGCCCGTCGAGGTCGAGCGCGTCCTCGGAGTCGAGCCACAGCGACGGCTCCCAGGGCAGCACGCCGAAGACGGGACGCTCGGTGAGCGACTCCAGCGACTCGAGCCCGGGCTTCAACAACCCGAGATCACCGCGGAACTTGTTGATCACAAAACCGCTGATCAGAGCCTGGTCCTCGGGCTCGAGGAGGGCCAGGGTGCCGTACATCGCCGCGAACACCCCGCCCCGGTCGATGTCGCCGACGACCACGGTCGGCAGCCCGGCGTGCCGTGCCAGCCCCATGTTGACGTAGTCCCCGGCCCGCAGGTTGATCTCCGCCGGGCTGCCCGCTCCCTCCGCGACGATCACGTCGAAGCGAGAGGCGAGATCGTCGTACGCGGCATGGGCCGCGGTCGCCAGATGCCGGCGCCCCGCCTCCCAGTCGTGCGAGGACACCTCGCCCGCGGGATGCCCCATCAGCACGACGTGGCTGCGGCGGTCGGAGCCGGGCTTGAGCAGCACCGGGTTCATCGCCGGCTCCGGGGTGACCTGCGCGGCGCGGGCCTGCACCCACTGGGCTCGGCCGATCTCGGCCGTCGCCCCGTCATCGACTCCGGTGGTCGAGCTTGTCGAGACCACCATCGAGTTGTTGGACATGTTCTGGGCCTTGTAGGGCGCCACCTTGACGCCGCGGCGGGCGAACGCCCGGCACAGCCCGGTCGTCACGACCGACTTGCCGGCATCCGAGGTGGTGCCGGCGACCAGCAGCCCGCTCATGCTTTCGGTGCCCGCAGGAGGTAGATGTCCATGACCCACCCCGACGTCTCTCGCAACCGTGCCCGAGCCGACTCGATCGCCGGGAGCACCTCGCCGACCACCCCCGCGACCAGCTCCTCCTCACGGGTGCCGAGGTTTCCGCCCCACCAGATCCGCCAGTCCTCGAGCCCGGGGAGGTCGACGACCCGGTTGAGCATCACCACGAGGTTGTCGTGCCCGGCCTCGACGGCATCGAGCACCGCGCGGCCGGTGGTGACGTAGAGCGGGCGCCCGACGTCGTGGAGCACCAGGCGGTGGCGCGCGGCCAGCAGCTGCACCGAGGAGATCCCGGGGATCACGTCGACCTCGACGTCGAGCTGCGCGGTGATCTGGTCGACGACCCGGATCGTGGAGTCGTAGAAGGCCGGATCACCCCAGACCAGGAAGCCGACGTCGCCGGGGTTCTCGGCCAGCACGGCGAGGTAGCGATCGACCCGGGCGCGGTGCCAGTCGGCGACGGCCTTCCGGTACTCCGCGTCGGTCCCGGTGAACTCCTCGCGACGCTCGCGGGGAGCGTCGTCGACCTTCACCACTCGCGCGGGAGCGGTCAGGTGGCGGTCGAGCAGCTCCTCGCGGGCCCGCACCAGCGGATCCGGCATCCCGCCCTTGGCCGTCCCCGACTTGTCGGTGACCAGGAAGTAGTCGACCGACCGCATCGCGGTCACGGCCTCGAGGGTGACCTGGTCGGGGTCACCGGGGCCGACCCCGATGATCTTGATCCGACGCTTGCCAGAAGAACTCATTCCTCCTCCAGATCACCTTCGATGTCGAGATAGATCTCCTGCATGGCCGCGACGACCTCGGGGTCGGGCTCGGCCCACAGCCCCCGCTCGGCCGCCTCGTGCAGCCGCTCCACGATCCCGCGCAGCGCCCACGGGTTCGAGGATCGCATGAACTCCTGGTTGGTCTCGTCCAGGACGTACTCGCGGGCGAGCTTCTCGTACATCCAGTCCTGCACCACGCCGGCGGTCGCGTCGAAGCCGAAGAGGTAGTCGACGGTCGCGGCCAGCTCGAAGGCGCCCTTGTAGCCGTGGCGCTGCATCGCCGAGATCCAGCGCGGGTTGACCACGCGGGCCCGGAAGACGCGGTTGGTCTCCTCCTGCAGCGTGCGGGTCTTGATGGCGTCGGGGGAGGTGGAGTCGCCGACGTACGCCTTCGGCTCGCTGCCGGTCAGCGCGCGGACGGTGGCGACCATGCCGCCGTGGTACTGGAAGTAGTCGTCGGAGTCGGCGATGTCGTGCTCGGCGGAGTCGACGTTCTTGGCGGCGACCTTGATCCGGCGGTAGTTGGCGCGCATGTCGTCGGCCGCCGGGGCGCCGTCGAGGTCGCGGCCGTAGGCGAAACCGCCCCACGCCGTGTAGACCTCGGCGAGGTCCTGGTCGGAGCGCCAGTTGCCCGCCTCGATGACCTGCAGGATCCCGGCACCGTACGAACCCGGCTTGGAGCCGAAGATCCGGGACGTCGCGCGGCGCTGGTCGCCGTGGTCGGCGAGGTCCTCGAGGGTGTGCGCGCGGACGAAGTTGTCCTCGGCCGGCTCGTCGAGGTCGGCCACCATCCGGACCGCGTCGTCGAGCATCGAGACGACGTGCGGGAACGCGTCGCGGAAGAACCCGGAGATGCGTACGGTCACGTCGATCCGGGGCCGCCCGAGCTCCTCGAGCGAGATGACGTCGAGGTGGGTGATGCGGCGGGAGGCCTCGTCCCACTCCGGTCGCACCCCGAGCAGCGCGAGCACCTCGGCGACGTCGTCGCCGGAGGTACGCATCGCGGACGTGCCCCACACCGAGAGCCCGACCGAGGTCGGGTAGTCGCCGGTCTCGTCCAGGTAGCGCTGCAGCAGCGAGTCGGCCATCGCCTGCCCGGTCTGCCACGCCAGCCGCGACGGCACCGCGCGCGGGTCGACGGTGTAGAAGTTGCGTCCGGTGGGAAGTACGTTGACGAGCCCCCGCAGCGGCGAGCCCGACGGTCCCGCGGGGACGAAGCCGCCGTCCAGCGCGTGCAGGACGGCGGACAGCTCGTCGGTCGTCCCGTTCAGCCGCGGCACCACCTGCTCGGCGGCGAAGACGAGCACCTGCTGCACGGCGGGGTCGTCGTGGAGCGTCTCGGCGACCGCCGGGTCCCAGCCGGCCGCGTCCATCCGCTCCACCAGGCCGCGAGCCTGGGTCTCGATCTCGTCGACGGCCCGGGTGTCGGCGCCCTCCTTGAGCCCGAGCGCCGCCCGCAGCCCGGGCACGGCGCCTCCGACGCCGCCCCACACCTGCGCGGCGCGCAGGATCGAGAGCACCAGGTTGACCCGTGCCTCACCTTCCGGCGCGGCGCCGAGCACGTGCAGCCCGTCGCGGATCTGGGCGTCCTTGATCTCGCAGAGCCAGCCGTCGATGTGGAGCATGAAGTCGTCGAAGTCGTCGTCCTCGGGCCGCTCCTCCATGCCGAGGTCACGGTGGAGCTCGGCGGCCTTCATCAGCTGCCAGATCTCGCCGCGGATGGCGGGCAGCTTGGCCGGGTCCATGGAGGAGATCCGGTCGTACTCCTCCATCAGCCCTTCCAGCCGCGCGATGTCGCCGTAGGACTCAGCGCGCGCCATCGGCGGCACCAGGTGGTCGATGATCGTGGCGTGCGCACGGCGCTTCGCCTGGGCGCCCTCGCCGGGGTCGTTGACCAGGAACGGGTAGATCAGCGGCATGTTGCCGATGGCCGCATCCGGGCCGCAGGACGCCGAGAGCGCGGCGTTCTTGCCGGGCAGCCACTCCATCGAGCCATGCTTGCCGAGGTGCACGACGGCGTCGGCCCGGAAGCCGTTCTCCAGCCAGCGGTAGGCACCCAGGTAGTGGTGGCTGGGGGGAAGGTCCGGGTCGTGATAGATCGCGACCGGGTTCTCGCCGAACCCGCGCGGAGGCTGGATCAGGATGACGATGTTGCCCGCCTGGAGCGTGGCCAGGACGAGCTCGCCCTCGTCGTTGACGAACAGGTTGCCCGGCGGCGGCCCCCAGGTCTCGACCATCTGTTCCCGCAGGTCAGCAGGGAGATCCTCGGTCCAGGCGTCGTAGTCGGCCTTCGAGATCCGGACGTGGGCGTCGGTCAGCTGCGCGTTGGTCAGCCACTCCTCGTCCTGACCTCCGGCGGCGATCAGCGCGTGGATCAGCGCGTCGCCGGCAGCGGTGTCGGAGCCCTCTTCAGTCGAGCCAGCGTCGAGGATGCGTACGACCTCGTTGTCGGTGCCCAGGTCATAGCCCTCCTCGCGGAGCCGGCGCAGCATCCGGATCGCGGAGACCGGGGTGTCGAGGCCGACCGCGTTGCCGATGCGGGCGTGCTTGGTCGGGTAGGCCGACAGGACCAGGGCGAGGCGCTTGTCCTGGTTGGGCGTGTGCCGCAGGCGGGCGTGATTGACCGCGATCCTGGCCACTCGTGCCGTGCGCTCGGGATCGGCGACGTAGTGGGGGAGACCCTGCTCGTCGAGCTCCTTGAACGAGAACGGCGCGGTGATGATCCGCCCGTCGAACTCGGGGATCGCGATCTGGTTGGCCGAGTCGAGGGGCGTGACGCCGTCGTCGGAGGCCTCCCACTCCGCGCGTGAGCTGGTCAGGCACAGGCCCTGGAGCACCGGGATGTCGAGCGCCGCCATCCGCTCCACGTCCCAGGCCTCGTCCTCGCCGCCGGCGCTCGCCGAGGCGGGCACCGAGCCGCCGGCCGCGAGCACGGTCACGATCAGCGCGTCCAGGGTGCCGAGCGCCTCGTAGAGGTCGTCGGGGGCGGAGCGCAGGGAGCCCGCGAAGACGGGTACGCCGGTGGCCGTGCCGGTCGCGTCGATGGCGTCGGCCAGCGCGTGCGCGAACGCGGTGTTCCCGCTGGTCTCGTGGGCGCGGTAGTAGAGGACCCCGATCCGCGCCTTCCCGCTGGTCGAGCCGCCGGAGCCGCTAGGCGGAGGCGTGTCGAGTCCAACACGGTCGGCGAACCCCCAGGCCGGCACGATGGCAGGCGGCTCGAACCCGAACCCGGTCAGCAGGACCGTGTCGGAGAGGAACGCGTGCAGCTGGGCGAGGTTCGCCGGACCACCCTCGGCGAGATAGCGGTGGGCCTCGGCGGCGACGCCCATCGGGACGGTCGAGTGCTCCATCAGCTCGGCGCTCGGCTGCTGCTCGCCGCCGAGGACCACCACGGGGGTGCCGCGCTCCTTGACCGCGCTCAGCCCGTCCCACAGGTCGGTCGGCGAGCCGAGGAGCCGGAACACGACCAGATCGGCCTCGGCGACGACGGACTCGAGGTCGCTCGCCCGCGACGGGTTCGCCCAGGTGTAGTCGGCGCCGCTGGCACGGGCCGAGAGGAGGTCGGTGTCCGAGGTGGACAGAAGGGCGATGCGTACGCGTGCAGAGTCGGCCATGCCGAGTTCCTCCTAGGGGTTCTCGCCCCGTCGATCGGTCGGATAGCCCGCGGCCAGTGTCTGGCTGTGTCCGTGCCGGGCACGGACAACACAGTGGCGGAACCGCCCCGGACTCTCACCGGGTTCCTGCACCACGAGCGTGCTCGCAGCCTACCTCCTGGGCTGCTGCGTCCTCGGGCCGGTGGCGTCGGTGGCGGAAGTTCGTTCGTTGAGAACAGTGAGCATGTCTTCGACTGATCCGCCCGGGTCGGTGATCGGGGCCTGGACGTGCCGCACGACGCCGGCCGGGTCCAGGAGGAGCGAGACCCTCTTGAGCCGGTCAGTGCCGCCGGCGCGGAAGACCGGCAGCCGATAGGCGCCCGCGGCAACCCCGTCGGCGTCGGAGGCGAGGTCGTACGGCAGGTCTGCATGTTCCGCGAACGCGGCCAGCTGGTCGGGGCGCTGGGTGCTCACCCCGACCACGCGGGCGCCGAGCGTCGTGAAGTCGGAGTAGTGCTCGGCGTACGTCTGGCACTCCAGCGTGCAGCCCCGGGTCCCGGGGATATCGCCCCAGCCCGGGGGGTAGCCGTGGCTCTTCGGCGCATAGGCACCGGGGAAGAAGAAGGCGACGGTCCAGGTGTCCTCGCCGGTCAGGTGGAGGCGGGTGTCGCGGTGCGACGTGATCTCGACGTCCGGCGGCGTCGTGCCGAGCAGGTCCTCGAGGCGGCGCTCCTCGTCCGGTCCGGCGGTCGCGGTCAGGGTGCCATCGCCCATGACGTACCGCGTTCCCCACTCCTGGAGAGCGACCAGGACGGGCAGTAGCCCGCGGCCGCGCCCGGTCAGCTGGTAGTCGTAGCGCAGCGGGCGGTCGGTGTAGGCGTGCTTGGCCAGGACGCCGTCGGCGACGAGCGAGTTGAGCCGCTCGGTGAGCGCGCGACGGCTGAGCCCGAGCTCACGGACCAGGCCGTCGAACCGGGTCACCCCGGCGGCGCACTCGCGCACGATCAGCAGGCTCTGCCAGTCGCCGATGATTCCGAGCGCCTGCGCGATCCCGCAGTCGGCGTCGGTGAGGTCGTCGCGGCGCATCGGCGTCTCCTTGATCGGTCGGGCAATTCGGGTGGCGGTCTCGGCGCTTACATGGTTGCATATAGTTCCAATTTGGAACTCACTCGGAAGGGCTCGGATGGAAGAGGTACGCCGCGTGGCGCGGTCATTCTGGCTTTACTGGTCCGCCGGCACCCTGAGTGGCGTAGGGACCGCGGTCACTGCGGTCGCATTGCCGCTGACCGCGGTGACGGTGCTGGGGGCGAGCGCGTTCGAGATGGGGCTGCTCGCGGCGGCCGGGTATCTCTCCTGGATTCTCATCGGCCTGCCCGCGGGTGCGATCGTGCAGCGACTCCCGTTGCGCCGCGTACAGGTCCTCGCGGATCTCGCGCGCGCCGCCGCGATCCTCAGTGTTCCGTTGGTGTGGTGGGCAGGCGGCCTCACGCTGGTTCAGCTGCTGGTCGTCGCACTCGCGGTCAACTTCGCCGAGGTTCTCTTCTTCGCCGCGAACACGACGTTCCTGCCGAGCGTGGTCCCGAAAGAGCAGCTGACCAGCCGGAACAGCCTCATCTCCGGCACTCACGCCGCGACCCAGCTGGGTGGGCCGTCGCTCGGCGGTGTGCTTGTCCAGGTGATTGGCGCCGTCCCCGCGCTGTTCGTCGATGCTCTCTCGTACTTCGGCTCAGCGATCCTGCTGCAACGGCTTCCCGAGCGTCGTCAGCCCCAGGGCGACACCTCGGAGTCGATCGCATCGATGGTGGCCGAGGGTTGGCGGTTCGTGACCCGGCACCCGGTGATGGCGCCGGCCACATGGTGGGCCTGTGTGGTCAACTTCGTGTGCGGCGTTCAGCTCGCGTTGTTCGCCTACTACCTGGTCCACGAGCTCGACACCCCGCCCGGTCTCGTCGGCGTCCTGCTCGCCTCCGAGGGCATCGGCTCGCTCGTCTTCGCCGCGATCACACCCTGGCTGGTTCGTCGATTCGGCTCCGCCAGGGTGCTGATGTTCGAGGGCCTGCTCGGTGCGGTCGGGGCGGCGGTGATCCCGCTCGGCAGCGGCTGGGCCGGCTGGGTCTGCTTCGCTGCCGGAAACCTGCTCTTCGCCGGCAGCGTCGTGCCGGGCAGCGTGGTCACCCGGACCTACCGGCAGGTCGCCAGCCCGCCGGAGCTGCTCTCACGCGTGATGGCGACCGTGCGGTTCGTGTCGTGGGGAGTCATTCCGGTCGGCAGCCTCGTGGCCGGCCTGAGTGCGGAGCTGATCGGTCCCCGTCTCACGCTCCTCGTATCCGCAGCGGTGCTCCTGCTCGGGCCGGTCGTTCTCTGGGGGAGCCCGATCCGGACGCTGCGCAACCTCGAGGACTTCGAGGAACCGGGAGCGAAGGTCGGCCTGTCCGTCGCTGACAGGTGAGGTCCTATCTGCTCTGCTCGGACACCAACCAGGCCTCGCGGGTGATCTCGTACTCGACCTCGCCGTCGGCGTGCCCGGCGAGCGGTTCCTCGAAGGTCTCGTGGAAGGCGCGTACGAAGCTCATCCCGACCGAGACCATGGTCGCGCGGGACGCCTCGTTGACGGCCATCGTCTGCGCGATCACCCGATCGATCCCGAGGTCCTCGAACCCGTGGCGGAGCAGCTCGAGCGAGCCCTCCTTCGCGTAACCCTTGCGCCAGTGGCGCTGCGGGAGCCGGTAGCCGAGCTCGGCGGCATCGGTGCGCGGCGGGCTGTCGGGCGGCTCGAACATGTAGAGCCCGACGGCCTCACCGGCGACGTAGCCGATCCACTTGCCCTGCCCCTCCGTCTCCTTCGCCACCCGGATCCACTTGTGCATCCGCTCCTCGGTCTCCGCTGGCGTGAGCGCGCGGGTGAACAGATGGCGCAGCACCACCGGGTCGGAGTTGAGGTCGACCAGGAACGGCAGATGCTCCTCGGACAGCGGGACCAGGTCGAGGCGCTCGGTGCGCAGTCGGGCTTGCGGCATGCGTGCGACGTTAGCCAGGACGTACGTCGATGGCACCTGGTTTCTGGGGTGGTCCGGGTGCTGGCCAATCTCGTGACTCAATTGACAAATCAGTTTGTCAATTGCATCCTGAACCGTGTGAGCAACGGGATCATCTATGTCGACGAGCCGGACCGGGTGGCCGCGGCGCTGTCGCCCATTCGTCGGCAGCTGCTCGGTCACCTGCAGGAGCCCACCTCGGCCACCCGGCTCGCCGCCGTGCTCGAGCTGCCTCGCCAGCGGGTGAACTACCACCTACGGGCCCTCGAATCAGCCGGACTGGTGGAGCTGGTCGAGGAGCGGCAGCGCCGCGGATTCGTGGAGCGGATCGTCCGTGCGAAGCCGGGTGCGATCGTGGTCGACCCATCAGTGATGGACCGCGGATCCGCGTCTGCTGAGAGCGACGGGCGGATCATGGACCAGTTCGCCGCCGACCACCTGGTCGGGGTCGCGGCAGCCACAGTGCGGGATGTGGCCCGTATGCAGGTCAAGGCAGACGACCAGGGCAAGCGCCTGCTCACGTTCACGATCGAGGCCGCCGTGCGCTTCGCTGACGCCGCCGACGTACACAGATTCACCGAGGAGCTGACCGAAGCGCTGCGGCGTACGGCCGAAAGCTTCGACAGCCCGACCGGCCGTCAGTACCGCGTGGTCATCGGCGGGTATCCCGCCCCGGCCGCGGTGACCGAACCGTCCGAACAGGAGCAGAGTGATGAATGACATTCAGCGCGTCGAGACGCCGCGGATCGAGGTCACCGCGTCGGCCTCGGCCGATGCCGCGTGGGAGGCGCTTCGGGATCCGGCCGCCATCCGACAGTGGCACGGCTGGGACACGGAGGAGATCGAGGCCGAGATCGACTCGATCTACTTCACCGACGTCGTCGAGGAGGCCGACCGGCGCACGCTGGTCGCCAACGGCGGCGACAGGTTCGACATCCAGCCGGACGGCGACGGTGTCCGAATCACGCTGACCCGCGCGCCGTTGTCCGGCAACCCCGACTGGGACGCGTACTACGACGATGTCACCGAGGGTTGGACGTCGTTCATGCATCAGCTTCGGTTCGCGCTCGAGCGCCGGCCCGGCATGACCCGCCGCACGCTGTTCTTCGCCGATCGCGGCACCTACTCGGGCACCGTCATCGAGCGGCTCGGCCTCGACGCCGTCGCCGGGCAGCCCCGGGGCAGCCGCTACACAGCGACGATCGCCGGCGAGGACGTGGCCGGCGAGGTGTGGTTCCGCTCGACCCGCCAGCTGGGCGTGACGGTCGACGCATGGGGCGAGGGCCTGCTGGTGATCGCCGACACGGCCAGTACGTCGATGGCCATCCTCAGCACGTACGGCCTCGAGGGCGCCAACTTCGGGCAGCTCGACACGAGGTGGGCCGGCTGGTGGGCCGATCACCGCGCCGGGGAGTGAGCCCCAGCCAGGTGGCGCAGGGCGCGGTGGGCGGCGTGGTAGCCGCACATGCCGTGGACGCCGGCACCGGGCGGGGTGGCGGCGGAGCAGAGGAACATCCCGGGGATCCCGGTGTCGTAGCCGGCGAGGGTGGGCCGGACGATGAGCTGGCGCAGGGTGTTGGCGCCGGTGGAGATGTCGCCGCCGACGTAGTTGAGGTTGTACGCCGCGTAGTCGGCCGGTGCGGTGACGTGCGTCGCCACGATCCGGTCGCGGAAGCCGGGGGCGAAGCGCTCGATCTGGGCCAGCACCGCGTCGGTGGCGTCGCCCTCATAGGCGTGCGGGACCTGCGCGTAGGCCCAGACGGGGTTGAGATCTCCCGCCGAGCGGGACGGGTCGGCGACGTACTGCTGACCGAGCAGCACGAACGGGCGCTCGGGCATCCGGCCTGCTGCGATCTCCCGCTCGCTGGTCGCGATCTCGCTGATCGTCCCGCCGAGATGGACGGTCCCGGCGCGGCCGACCTCGGGATCGCGCCACGGGATCGGTCCGCGGACCGCCAGGTCGAGCTTGTACGCCGCTGGGCCGTGCTGCCACCTCCGCATCGCCCGACGTGGCCGCTGGGGGAGGGCGGCGCCGGCGATGTCGGCGAAGCCGCCGGGGCTGGTGTCGAACAAGGTGACATCGGCGTCGGGAAGATCAGCGAGGTTGCTGACGGTGGTGCCGGTGACGACGGTGCCGCCCAGTTCCTCGAGCCGCTCTGCCATGGCGAGGGTGATCGCGTGGGAGCCGCCCTCGGCGACCGGCCACCCGAGGCGATGCCCGCCGACCACCAGCATGGTGCCCACGGCGGCCGTGCCCGGGCGGTCCAGCGGCCGGAACGCATGCGCCGCGCACCCGGCGAAGAGAGCCTTCGCCGCCTCCTCGCGGAAGGCCTGCGCGAGCACGGCGGCCGGTGGAAGGGCGCGCATCCCGAAGCCGGCCAGGCGGAACGGGTGCCGGGGGAGTCGCACGATCGGACCGAGGACGTGGTCCGAGATCGCGTCCCAGCCGCGGACGACCGGGCCGAAGAGCTGCTCCCAGCGCCGGCCGTCGACGCCCAGACCCGCGGCTGTCGTCTCGAGAGAGCGGTGCAGGAGCGCGGCCGTGCCCGTGTCGAGCGGATGGGCGAGCTCGATCTCGGGAAAGCGCCAGGTCAGGCCGTATTTCTCCAGCTCGAGACAGCGCAGGAACGGCGAGGCCAGGCCGAGTGGATGGATCGCCGAGCAGATGTCGTGGCGCAGCCCGGGCAGGGTCAGCTCGGCGGTGCGCGTCCCGCCGCCGACGGTCTCCGCGGCCTCGAGGACCGTGACCCTCACGCCCCGCTGCGCGAGCACGATCGCGGCCGCCAGACCATTGGGCCCGGCGCCTACGACGGTCGCGGACTGTGGCTTCATGGCCAAGTTCTTACGCCGGTCGAGCCGCGAGCGCCAGCGAGCGTGTCGAGACCAACACGGTCGACTCGAGCGGCGATGAGACCGTGTTGGTCTCGACACGCCTCCGCCTAGCGGCTCCGGCGGCTCGACCAGCGGGACCCGTCATTCGTTCAGGACCCGGTTGGCGACGGCGAAGGCGGTGTTGGCGGCGGGTACGCCGACGTAGATCGAGGTCTGCAGGAGCACCTCGATGATCTCCTCGCGGGTCAGCCCGTTGGTGAGCGCGGCGCGGAGGTGGAACTCGAGCTCCTCGAAGTGGCGTCCGGCAACCAGGGCGGTGAGCACGCCGATCGAGCGGTCCCGGCGGGCGAGGCCGGGGCGGGTCCAGATCGTGCCCCAGGCGTAGCGCGTGATCAGGTCCTGGTAGTCGCGGTTGACGTCGGTGATCGCGGCGGTGGCCCGGTCGACGTGGTCGTCGCCGAGCACCTGGCGGCGTACGTTCATCCCGGCCGCGTAGCCCGGGTCCGAGGCCGTCACATGGGAGGTGATCAGGGTGGAGACGGCATGCGGCGCCTCGGCAGGGGCGAGGTGGCCGACGGCGTCGAGGCTGACGAGCCGACCGTTGCGCACCCCGACGGCGATCTCCTCGAGCGAGGCCGGCGGCGTCGGGGCGTCGTCGACGCCCGCGATCGCCAGGACCGGTGCGGCGATCTCGGCGAGCCGGCCGCGGACGTCGTACGCCGCCAGCGCCTCGCAGACCAGCGCATAGCTCTCCGCGTCGGCGTCGCGCAGCGAGTGGAGCAGGGCGCCGCCCCGGGCGGGCTCGCGCTCGAGGAAGCCGGGGGCGAACCAGCGCTGGGTCGAGCCGGCGATCTGTGAGGCGGTGCCGGCCTTGCGGACCGTCGCTGCCCGGTCGTTCCAGCCCTCGGGCTCGCCGATCTTGGCGCCGGTGTTGGTGAGCACCGCGGCGCTCACCCGGGTGGGTGCGTCGAGCAGGAGCTGGAGGCCGACGGCTCCGCCGACCGAGTCGCCGGCGTAGGCGAAGGTGCCGTGGCGCTCGCCGCGGTCGGCGAGGACGCGGTCGACGCATGCGAGCACGCCCGCCGCGAGGTCGGCCATGGAGAACACCTCGCCGGCCGGCGCGCCGTGGCCGTGGCCCGGAAGCTCCCAGCCGATGACGTGGAAGCTGTCCGCGAGCAGCTCGGCGGTGGCGTCCCAGAGTGCGGTCACCGAGGTGCCGAGGGACGGACCGACCACCAGGATCGGCTTGCTCGGGTCTCCGGCCAGCTCGACGGGGGTGATCCTCGGGGTCATGGCAGGTCCTTCCAGACTTCGTGGGCACGGGTGAGGGTGGCGTCGATGAGGGCGCCGGTGGCCCCCAGGTAGTCGTCGAGACCGGTCGCGGCACCGGAGCCGGCCAGGATCTCGCCTCCCACGAACCCGGTCAGGGACCGCTGCTCGGCCAGCAGGTCAGCACCCGCCGCCTCGGCGGTGGCGCGCATCCGGGCCGCGTCGACGCGGAGCCCGGCGAGGAGCTCGGTGGTCTGCGAGGCGGCGACGGCGCTGCGGCGGGCGAGGGTCGACAAGGTCTCCCACTCGACGTGCCAGGCGCCGTCGGGGCGCTCGTCGACGTAGCTCGCCGCCGCGGTGTGGAGGGTCGCGGCCAGCGGGGGAGCGGCGAGCGCGTGGCGGCGGATGAGGACCGAGAGCACCGGGTTGGACTTGTGCGGCATCGTCGAGGATCCGCCGCGTCCCTCGCCGGCCGGCTCGGCGAGCTCGCCGATCTCCGGGCGGGTCAACAGGGTGGTGTCGGTGGCGATCCGGCCCCATGTGTCGGCCGCGGTGACCAGTGCGTCGGCGGCCGCGGTCAGCGGGGCGCGGTTGGTGTGCCAGGGGGCTCGCGAGGACAGTCCGAGGGTCGTCGCCGCGGTCGTGGCCGCCTCGTGGGCGGCGGCGACGGGATCGTCGAGACCGCGGAGCCGGGCCAGGCCGACGACCGCCGCCAGGGTGCCGGCCGCGCCGCCGATCTGGGCGGGCAGCGACGTACGCGTCCGGCGGAGGGACTCGGCGGCATCGCTCAGGCCGGAGAGCCAGGTCGCGGCCTTGAGCCCGAAGGTGATCGGCACCGCGTGCTGGGTCAGGGTGCGTCCGGACATCACCGTGGCGCGGTGGTCCCGGGCAAGACCGACCAGCGAACCGGCCTGCGCGGCGAGCTCGTCCTCGACCCGGTCGAGCACGTCGGCGAGGCAGAGTACGAGCGCGGTGTCGACCACGTCCTGGCTGGTCAGGCCCTTGTGGAGCCACCGGGCGGCCTCACCGTCGAGCCTTCCGCGCAGCAGCTTGACGAGGCCGATGACGGGGTTGCCCCCGGCCTCGGCACCCTCGGCAAGCCCCGGGACGTCGTCGGCGGAGACCAGGTCGGCCAGCGGCGTACGCGCTTCCGCCGGGGCGATCCCGGAGGAAGCGACGGCGGCCAGCCAGGCCTCCTCGACCCGCACCATCGCGGCGAGGTAGGCGGCCTCGGAGAAGAGGTTCCCGGCGCGCTCCTCGCCGGGCCACAGCAGCGACATTCGACTCCTCAGCCGTAGGTGAGAAAGGTGGTCTCGCGGTCGCCCTGGAGGTGGACGTCGAACCGCAACCCCGTCGCGTCCGCAGTTGCCACCAGCGTCGCACGCTCGTCCTCGGAGAGCGAGACCAGCAGTGGGTCGCCGGCGTTGGCGGGGTGCCCGGGCAGGTAGATCCGGGTGTGCAGCTTGTCGAGCAGGCCGCGGGCGAACACGGTGAGAGCGAAGAATGGCGCCGCGCCGTCCTTGGCCGCCCCAGGGAGCACCGTCGAGAACGTGTAGTGGCCGTTCAGGTCGGTGTCGGCGCGGCCCCAGCCGGTGAAGGTCCAGCCGTCGCGGTGCAGCGACCCCTCGGCCTGCGGGATGTCGCCATCGGCGTCGGTCTGCCAGATCTCGAGCAGGGCGTCGGGGATGGGGTTCCCGGCACCGTCGTAGACCCGGCCGTGCAGCCGGATCGAGCCGGCGCTGCCCGGCGGGACGAGGTCGGCGTCGCCCTCGTAGGGGAGTGCGTAGCCGAAGAACGGGCCGATCGTCTGGCCCGGGGTCGGCCGGTCGGGGGTGCTCACAGGTCGCCCTCCTCGGGCTCGGTCCAGGTGCGGCTCGGGCCGGTCAGGACGATGTCCCAGTTGTAGCCCATCGAGTACTCGGGGGTGGAGAGGTCGTGGTCGTACCTCGCCACGAGAGCATCACGATCCTTCTGCGAGGTGATCGACTGGTAGATCGGGTCGAGCGCGAAGAGCGGGTCGCTGGGGAAGTACATCTGCGTGATCAGCCGCTGCGTGAACGCACGCCCGAAGAGGGAGAAGTGGATGTGCGCCGGCCGCCAGGCGTTGATGTGGTTGCCCCACGGGTACGGGCCGGGCTTGATCGTCTGAAACCGGTAGCGCCCCTCGGAGTCGGTGAGGCAACGGCCGACGCCGGTGAAGTTGGGGTCGAGCGGCGCCGGGTGCTGCTCGCGCTTGTGGATGTAGCGGCCGGCGGAGTTCGCCTGCCAGATCTCGACGAGCTGGTTGCGCACGGGGCGCCCCTCGCCGTCGGTCACGCGGCCGCTGACCGTGATCCGCTCGCCGATCGGCTCGTTGCTGCCGGCGATGGTCAGGTCGGCCTCGAGCGGGTCCACGTCGGAGTTGCCGAAGCACGGGGCCCACAGCTCGATGGTCTCGGGGTCGGCGTGGCGCGGGTCCTTGGTGGGGTGGCGCAGGATGCTGGATCGGTAGGGCGGGTAGTCCAGCAAGGGCTGACGTACGTTCTGACCCTCGGCGTCTGCCTCGATGCTGAGCTTCTCGAGCTCGGCGATCTCGGCCGAGAGGTCGGCTTGAGTCTCGACTGATTGTTTCGTGGTGGGCGCTGTCACGTTCCGAACGCTAGGTGGCGGAGGCGTACGATGAAAGCACGGACTTCCGCTGAGCGAAAGGGCCGATGGACTCTGTGGAAAGCGGGGGCGGGTCATATGGCAGGTGGTAGCGGAGGTCGCACGGTCGCCTCGCGCGTCCTCGGTCTCGTCGGCGCCTTCGATGCCGGCCATCGCCGACTCACGCTCAGCGAGCTCGCGGCTCGCGCGGACCTCTCCCTCCCGACCGCCCACCGCCTGGTCGCCGAGCTGGTCGAGTGGGGTGCTCTGGTGCGCGAGGAGGACGGGACGTACGTCGTCGGCCGCCGGCTGTGGGACGCCGGCCTGCTCGCGCCGGTCGCCACCGACCTGCGCTCGGTCGCGGCCCCGTTCCTCCACGACCTCTACGGGGCGACGCTCGAGACGGTCCATCTGGCCGTCCGCGAGGACGACCACGTGCTCTACCTCGAGACGCTGCGCGGCACCCGCAACGTACCCATCGTCTCCTCGGTCGGCTCGCGCCTGCCGATGTACTCCACCGGCGTCGGCAAGGTGCTCCTGGCCCATGCGCCTGAGGACGTACGCAACCGGGTGCTGGCCGGCCCGCTCAGACCGTTCACCCGCCACACCATCACCACCCCCGGCCTGCTGCGGCGCCAGCTCGACCGGGTGGTCACCGAGGGCTACGCGACCACCGCCGAGGAGATGACTCTCGGCGCCTGCTCGGTCTCGGTCCCGATCACCACCGGCTCCGGCGTCGTCGGCGCCCTCGGCATCGTCGTCTCCGACCTCCGCCGCAACCGCCTCCGCCTGGTCTCCGCCCTCAAAGTCTCAGCCCAAGGCGTCTCCCGCGCCCTCCCCTGACCCTGCTGGTCGAGCCGCCGGAGCCGCTAGGCGGAGGCGTGTCGAGACCAACACGGTCCCGTCGGCGCTCGATGGCGCCGTGTTGGTTTCGACACGCTCGCTGGCGCTCACGGCTCAACCAGCGGGAGCGGGCGGTGCCGGGGTGGGGTACCTTGCGCTGGTGACGATCCAGACCCCGAACGACGACGTACGCCGCGCAGCCGCCGGGCGCCTCGGAGCACTCGCGACGCCTCCCGGAGCCCTGGGACGGCTGGGAGAGCTGGCGGTCTGGGTGGCCGCGTGCCAGGGCGAGGTGCCGCCGCGGCCGGTCGAGAACGTACGCCTGGTGATCTTCGCCGGGGACCACGGTGTCGCCCAGCACGGGGTCTCGGCGTTCCCGCCGGCGATCACGGGCGCGATGGTGCGTACGTTCCTGGGCGGCCGGGCCGGGGTCAGCGCGCTCGCCAAGGCGCACGGCGTCCAGGTCCGGGTGCTCGACCTCGGTGTCGACGAGGAGTTCGCGGACCTCGACGCGGCGACCCGGGAGGCGCTGACCGCGCACAAGATCCGGCGGGGGAGCGGCGCGATCCACCTCGAGGACGCGCTGAGCGCCGAGGAGACCACGGCCGCGCTGGAGGCCGGCGCCGCGGTGGCCCGCGAGGAGATCGCGGCCGGTGCGCAGCTCCTGATCAGCGGCGACATGGGCATCGGCAACACCACGCCCGCTGCCGCGATGGTGGCCGCTGGGCTCGGGCTGCCCGCGAGCGAGGTCACCGGTCGCGGCACCGGCATCGGCGACGACGCGCTGCGTCTGAAGTCCGACGTGATCGACGCCGCCCTCGCCCGTGCCGGCGAGCGCACCGCTGACCCGATCCAGACCCTCGCCGCGCTCGGCAGCGCCGACCTCGCCGCGACCACCGGCTACCTCCTCGAGGCCGCCCGTGAGGGCACCCCGGTGCTTCTCGACGGCCTGATGAGCGTCGCCTGCGCCCTCACCGCCGACCGGATCGAGCCCGGCGCCGCGGCCTGGTTCGCCGCCGGCCACCGCTCCACCGAACCCGCCCAGTCGATGGCTCTGGAGAAGCTCGGCCTGGTGCCGCTCCTCGACCTCGACCTGCGGCTCGGCGAGGGCTCCGGCGCGGTCGCCGCCGTCCCGGTCGTACGCAGCGCCGTCGCCCTCCTGCGCGACGTCGCCCTGCTCTCCGAGCTCGCGCCGGGAGACCCTGCCTGATGCTCGTTCCGCCGAAGCGGAGCCCGAGGCAATTGATGAGGGACGCCTGGCGTCTCGCGGTCGGCACGCTGACCGCGGTGCCCGTGCCTCCTCCCGAGCACGTCGACCGCCGTCGCGCCGCGGTGGCGATGGCGGTCGCACCCCTGGCCGCGCTGCCGCTCGCGCTGGGTGCCGGCGCTATCGCACTCCTGGGGCAGCTCGCCGGGCTACCGCACCTGGTCACCGCCCTGCTCGCGATCGGCGTCGTGGTCGTCGGCAACCGGGCGCTCCACCTCGACGGCCTCGCCGACACGGTCGACGGGATGGCCGCATCCTACGACCGCGAGCGCTCGCTGGCGGTCATGAAGACCGGCACCTCCGGCCCGGCCGGCGTCACCGCGATCGTCCTGGTCCTCGGACTCCAGGTGGCCGGGCTGGCCTCGGTGCTGGGAGGGGAGATCGTACGTTCCTCGGTGCTCGTCGCTGTCGCCGTCTGCGCCTCGCGCGCGGCGCTGTCGCTGTGCTGCACCCGCGGGATCGTGCCGGCGCGTGAGGACGGTCTCGGGCGTACGTTCACCCAGACCCTGCCACCCCTCGTCACCGTTCTCGTCTGGGCCGTCGTCGCAGCCGCGCTCGCCGGCGCCGGCGCCTGGGCCGGTCTGCCGTGGTGGAGGGGAGCCCTCGCCGTCGCTCTCGCCGCGGCCGTCGTCGGCGCGCTCGTCCTGCGGGCGATCCGGCGGTTCGGGGGAGTGACCGGCGACGTCTTCGGCGCGGCCGTCGAGGCGGCGCTGGCAGCGGTCTTCGTCTCCCTGGCCTGACCCCTCCGCTGGTCGAGCCGGAATCGTGAGGAACGAACGAATCCGTGTCGAGACCAACACGGTGTCCTCTGCGCTCGTCGGGACCGTGTTGGTCATCTCGACAAGCTCGATACACCGCTCGACACGCTCGGCCGCAGGCGGCCTCGCGCTCGACCGACGGGGTGGCTAGAGCTTCAGCACTCGTCCGGCGATGACGAGGTGCACCTCGTCGCAGGCCGCGGCCAGCCGCTGGTTGACCAGCCCGAGCAGGTCGCGGAAGAGGCGGCCCGAGCGATGGGCCGGCACGACCCCGAGGCCGACCTCGTTGGTCACCAGCACCACGTCGCCGTCGTCCCGGCCGAGGACCGCGGCCGCGTCGTCGACCAGCGCCGAGACCGCAGCGGTCGCCTCCTCCGAGGTGGCCTCCCACAGCCCGCGCGAGTCCATGACGGCGGTGAGCCAGGTGCCCAGGCAGTCGACCATCACCGCGTCGCCCGCGGCCAGCCCATCGGCCAGCGCCCCCGCGAGATCCCGCGACTCAACCGTCCGCCAGCGCTCCGGCCGCCGAGCCCGATGCGAGGCCAGCCGCGCGGCCCAGTCGGGATCCGGCTCCTCCTCGAGCGTCGGCCCCGGCGCGACGTACGCCACCGACGGCGCGGCCGCGATCAGCGACTCGGCGTGCCGGGACTTCCCCGACCGCACCCCACCCGTCACCAGAATCCTCACCGGGCCAGTCTCCCAGTCATCGCATAGCCTGCGACCCATGACCCCAGAGCGCATCGCGCTGATCTCGGACGTACACGGCAATCTCACCGCCCTCGAAGCCGTCCTCGCGGACATCGAGGCACGTGGGATCACCAGGATCTTCAACCTCGGCGACTACGTCGGCAAGGGCCCGCGGGGCCGCGAGGTCGCCGAGATCTGCCGGGAGCGGTGCGAGGTCAACATCCTCGGCAACTGGGAGGACTTCCTGCTCGCCCCCGAGCCCGACTTCGGCCGCGAGTCGGTCGGGCTGATGTGGTGGCGGCTGCAGGCGTGGGAGCAGGCCGAGTGGCTGCGTACGCTCCCGTTCTCTCACGACTTCCTCATCAGCGGGCGGAGGGTCAGGCTCTTCCACGCCTCCGAGGAGACCGTCCACCGCCGGGTCAGGTTCGACCACGACGAGCAGGAGTTCCTCGGCCTGTTCCAGAACACCGAGGCCACCGGCTTCGACCGGCCCGAGCCCGACATGGTCGGCTACGCGGACACCCACGACCCCTACTACGAGACCGACCGGGACCGGCGCACCGTCTTCAACACCGGCAGCGTCGGCAACTGCATGAGCGACCCGACCCCGGTCTACGTCATCCTCGAGGGTGTGATGGACAGCGACCAGGAGGCGCCGTTCGGCATCCAGTGGGTCCGGGTTCCCTACGACGCGGAGGCCGAGATCGCGTTCGCCGCTGAGGAAGGCATGCCCGAGCTCGAGGAGTACACCTACGAGCTGCGGACGGGCTTCTACCGGGGCAACCTCAGGGACGGCGAGCAGCCGACCTACCACCGCGAGGGGTAGATCGGCTCTTCGCCGCTCCTGAACGTGGAGCCGTCAACTGATCTTGCGCCGGTAGACAGCCATGGCGGCGACGTACGAGGCGACCAGGATGCCCACGCACCAGGCCAGCGCGACCCAGATGTCGTCACCGACCGGCTGCCCCGCGAAGAGCGCCTGGATGGTGTTGACGATCGAGGTGACCGGCTGGTTCTCGGCGAAGGCGCGCACCGGCCCGGGCATCGTCTCCGTCGGCGCGAACGCCGAGCTGATGAACGGCAGGAAGATCAGCGGGTAGGAGAACCCGGTGGCCCCCTCCATGGTCTGTGCCGCCAGCCCGGGGATGACCGCGAGCCAGGTCAGCGCCAGGGTGAGCAGCGCCAGGATCCCGGCGACCGCGAGCCAGGCGCCCAGGTCCGCCGAGGTGCGGAACCCCATCACGAAGGCAACACCGAGGATGATCACCATGGTCAGCATGTTGGCCACCATCGAGGTCCCGACATGCGCCCACAGCACCGCCGAGCGGGCGATCGGCATCGACTGGAACCGCTCGAAGATCCCGCTCTTCATGTCGGTGAAGAGCCGAAGTGCGGTGTACGCGATGCCCGAGGCGATCGCCATGACCATGATGCCGGGGAGCACATAGTTGACGTAGTTGTCGGTGCCGGTCCGGATCGCGCCGCCCAGCACGTAGACGAAGAGCAGCATCATCGCGATCGGCGTGAGCGCGGTGGTGATGATCGTGTCAGGGCTGCGGGTGATGTGTCGCAGCGAGCGCCCCAGCAGGGTGCCGGCGTCGGCGAATGCGTGCTTGGTCATGACTGTCCTCCTTGATGGGTGCCTGCTTGGGTGGAGCCGGTGAGGGAAAGGAAAATTTCTTCCAGCGACGGCTGCTTCTCGACGTACTCGACCTTCGCCGGCGGCAGCATCGCCTTGAGCTCGGCGAGGGTGCCGTTGGCGATGATCGTCCCGCCGTGCAGGATGGCGATCCGGTCGGCGAGCTGCTCCGCCTCCTCCAGGTACTGCGTGGTGAGCAGGACTGTCGTGCCCTGCGCGGTCAGCTCGCGAACGACCCGCCACACCTCCAGCCGCGCCTCCGGGTCCAGCCCGGTGGTCGGCTCGTCCAGGAAGATCACCGACGGCGAGCCGATCAGCGACATGGCGATGTCCAGCCTCCGCCGCATACCACCGGAATACGTCGCGACCTTCCGGCCGCCCGCCTCGACCAGGTCGAAGCGCTTCAGCAGCCCGTCGGCCACGTCGCCGGGGGAGGGGAGATGGCGAAGCTTCGCGACCAGGATCAGGTTCTCCCGCCCGGTCAGGATCTCGTCGACCGCCGCGAACTGGCCGGTCAGCGAGATCGCCTCCCGCACCCGCTGCGCCTCCTCGACGACCGATGCATCCTCGACCAGCGCCGCGCCGGCGTCCGGTTTCAGGAGCGTCGAGAGGATGCGTACGGCCGTGGTCTTTCCGGCCCCGTTGGACCCGAGCAGCGCGAAGATCGTGCCCCGCGCCACCTCGAAGTCCACGCCCCGCAGGACCTGGTTGTCCTTGTAGGACTTCTCCAGTCCCCGTACGGAGATGGAAGCTGTCGCGCTCATGACTCGTCCTCCTTGTTGATGGTGTCGATGGCATCGTTGAGCCGGGCGCGCTCCTTGTTGATCCAGGCGCCCTCGGAGTAGTTCCTGGCGAACTCCTCGGCGAACTCGACCGGGTCGTCGCCGACGATCGCGCTGACCGGGGTGCCGTCGGCGGCGCCCTGCTCGAAGAGCTCGAGGAGGTCCTCGGCCATCGCGGTCACGATCGCGCCGTCGGCGATGCCGGCGGAGTACATCAGGTAGCGCTCGACCGCGTCGTGCGCCTTGCGGTGGCTCTCGGGGAGCTGCTGCTTGCGGGCCTTGAGCTGACGCCAGCGCTTCTTCAGCGCGAGCTCGCCGACGACGGCCTCGAACATTGATCGGATCGACATGCTTACTTCCCTTCCGTACGGAGGTTCTCCAGCCGGTCGGCCAGGAACCCCCAGGTGGTCCAGAACTCTTCGAGATACTTCTCGCCATCCGTGTTGAGCGAGTAGACCTTCCGCGGCGGCCCCTTCTCGGACGGCCGCTTCTCGACGTCCACCAGTCCGTTCTTCTCGATCCGGACCAGCAGCGCGTAGACCGTGCCCTCGGCGATCTCGTTGAACCCCTGGCTCCGCAGCCAGGTCGTGATCTCGTATCCGTACGCCGGGTTGCCAGTCAGGAACGCCAGCACGATCCCCTCCAGCGTCCCTTTGAGCATCTCGGTCATCTGCTTGCCCATCGGGCACCTCCTTCACTACTCAGTGTTGCTGACTACCAGTACATAGTAGCGCTGAGTAGTGATCGAAGGTCAAGTCCTTATCGCAAGCGGAAATGCCAGCGGCGCTGGTTCGACGGCCTCAACCGTCGTACCAGCGCCGCTGGTCCGTTTAGCGCGGTGCGTTCAGCTCTTGGTGTCCACGTCGGCGGCTCGCTCGAGCGCCGTGGCGAGTAGGTCCGCCACATCCACCGATGCCTCGCCATCCCCGCTGTGCGTCACCCCGACGCCGACCAGGCGTCCGTCCTCCGCCTCGGCGAACGCGACGCTGCCGACTTCGGCCGGATTCGACGACTTGCTCGTGAACGTGAATCCCACGGCCCCGTCGGGCAGCCCGCTGATCGGCTCCATCGTCGCCTCGCCATAGTCGCCCTGGTCGGCATCTGCCGAGCAGTCGTCAACGGCCTCCTCGATGGCGGCGATCATCGACCCCGCGTCTGGGTAGTACCCGCCCCCAGGAACGAACACGGTGGCACCCACGACATCTCCGTTCACGAGCGCGTACTGCTCGCCGGTCGTCCCGTCGTCAGCGGTCGACAGCTTCGTCTCCAGAGATCCGAGTGCATCACACCAGCCGGTTCCCGGCGCTCCCTTGCTCCCATCCGAGGTCTTCTCAATCTCCGGAAGGGCGTCGGCGTCGAGCAAGGTCGGCTCGGCGCCGCAGGCCGTCAGGAGCAGTGAAGCAGCACACAACAGTGCCGCCAGACCACGCGTAGGACTACTTGTAGTACTCCAGGAAGGCATTCTTGTACGTCCCTTCGAAGTCGCCGCTGGTCACGTACTCGTTCAGGTAGTTCATCGCCTCGTGAGCGTAGCGATCTGTGTCCTCTGCCGGGACGTCGGACATGCTGATGACCTTCCCGTCCTTCATGAACGTCTCGTCGGACTGCGGAATGTCGATCACGCCTGCCCGCTCGAGCGCGAAGAGCGCGTTGAGCTCGACACGGTTGATGCCCTCGGAAGCACGGACATTCGCGTTGTCGGTGGCCGCAGCCGCCTCGTTGGCGAACTTCTCGCCGGCTGCGTCCGTGCCGAGGTCGATCGCCTGACCGACGCCGTACTCGATCACCTTGCTGCCGAGCTCACCGACCTGCTCGGCGCCCGGGAGGGGCACCATCCCGGCCACCTCGCTCGTCAGATCGATGAACGCCTGACGCTGGGCGTCCCGGTCCTTCGCGCCATCGATCTCGACCTCACCGACGGCATGCTCGGCGAAGCCCTGGAGGTGGCCGCCGCGCTCGAGAACGTCGCGCAGCTCGGTGCGCAGGCCCGGGTCGTTGGGGTTCTGTGCCAGCTCGGCAGCGATGTTGTTGATCTGGGTCTGCTGGAAGGTTCCCACGCCCTCGGCGATGCTGGTCATCCCGTCCTGCGTGCTCATGGAGACCTTCATCATGTTCTCGAGGTCGCCTGCGTAGAACTTCGGGTAGGGATCCATCTTGCCGTAGTGGTCGAGCGAGAACGGTTCGGTTCCAGGTTCGCCCGAGTGGTCGGGGTTGTGGAGGGCAGCGTCGATTCCGGGGGTGTAGAACTTCATCAGCTCTGCCACATGGGGCGAAGCGGCCTTGGCGTCCTCCGCGTTGAAACCCTCGTTGTCGGTCACGTCGTGGAAGAACTTCGACACGAGGGCCGTCGTCTCCTGCGGGTGCTCCTTGAGAAGGTCCTGGTCGGTGCCGATGCCCTCGGCCAGCTCCGAGATGCCGGCGTAGCCGTCCGCCTGCCAGGTGCGCTTGTCGAAGTAGAACTCCTGGCGCTCGCCCCCGTGCTCACCTGTGAAGAACTCGAGGCCCTGCTCCGGGTGATCGCCGAGGTTGCCCATGATGGCGGCCATCGGGTCGTCGCCCCAGCCGCCGTCGTTGCCGGTGTCGAGCGGGCTGTGGCCGGTGTGCCCGTACCAGTTCTGGGCGCCCATCGGCCCGTCGGCCCGCTCGAAGCGGTCGAGCTCCTCGGCCGCTCCGAGGACGAGGTTGCCGTTGAGGTCGTGGTCCTTCATCAGGTAGGTGAGGACCGAGGCGCCACCGGTGCCGCCCCAGTTCGGGTAGCGATCCCGAAGGGCGTCCTGCTCATCGTCGGAGAGGTAGACCCCCGAGGGTCCGGCGTACTTCACGATGTCGTGGCCGAACTGTTCGGCCGGGAAACCGGGGTCGTTCGAGGCCGATGCGAGACCACTTCGAAGGTTGGACGCGAGTGTGTTGATAGAGCCGGAATCCGGCATCTGCATACGCAGATATTCCTCGATCCTCGCCATGCTGGCGACGGTGCCGTCCGCCCCGAGGTCTTTGTAGAGCCCGGCGGCAACGGTCGTGTCGTCGGTGTATGCGCTCAGCATGGAGTTGAGACGGTCGGCCTCTTCCTTGCTGAGCTTGTAGTCGTCGTCGTTGAGCGTGCTGTCGAGGCGGTCGCTGATCTCCTTGCCGAGGCGCGTCTGGACGTCGTCGGGCAGTGCGTCGACGTAGCCGTCGTACTTGCCGGGGTCGCTGAGCATCTTGTCGATGAGCTCGTCCTCGGGCAGGTTGCGCAGCTCGGGCGGGAGGCTTGCCTGCTCGATCGTGCCCTCGCCGCCGTCGTAGTCGCCCTTGGTGGCGTGGTTGAGCACGGCCGCCAGTTCGGTCTCGGCGGTCTCGGCGTCGGTCAGCGCATCCTGGATGGTCTGCGCGAGCTGCTGCATGGTGCCCTTGTCCTTGTCCGGGTCCTTCTCGTCCGGACTCGGGTCGGTGATCTGTACGCCGCCGGAGAAGCTGACCTTCCAGCCTCGGCCGATCGCGTCGTCGTAGGCGTGCTTGGCGTTGTCCTTGGCCTTCTTGATCGAGGCACCGGCCTCGTCGAGGCCGTTGATGACCTGCGAGAGCGGGGCGGCGATGTCGTTGAGGTCGGCGACCAGGCGGCGGTGGCGGTTCTCGGCGCGGGTGCTCGCCTCGCCGACCCAGGTGTCGGGGACCTTGCCGGCGTCCATCTCGTCCTGCTGGTCCTGGAAGCTCTTGCGGGCGGTGTTGAGCTGGTCCGCGGCCGTGTCGAGATCTTCGGGCTTCCAGCTCTGCAGCGTCTCGTACGTGACGGCCATCAGTCTCTTCCGATCATTGCTTCGCGGTAGCGCGCCTGCTGCGCTGTGATGGTGTCGGCCTCCACGATCGCGTCGGCGTCGGCGACCGTGGTGGTCTGGTGGTCGCGAGCGTCCTTGACCCACTTGTCCTTGTCGCTCTTCCACTCCGTCTTGAGGCCGTTCGCGGCGCCGACGACGGTGCTGCCCGGCAGCGCCGCGGCAACCTTGCCCATGGGGCCTTCGAGATCGAGGCCGGCGACGGCTTCGGCCGCGGTCCCGATGGAACGGGCCGCGGTCTTCACCTGCGGCGCCACGATTTCGACGTTCACGAGAGGGTCCCCCAAGACGATCGGAGCTGTTGGTATCTATCTCCTACCCCAAATTCCGGGTTTCAAACACAGATAGCCGAGAAATCTTGTCACAGGCCGAACCTGCGTCCGGACACGCCCCGGCTGCTCTGGATCTGCCCGTTGACGCCCTCCTGGTGGGATAGCGTCTCGGGCCAGACGAGGCCGTCCAGACCCACGGTGGTGGACGCGAACAACGTGATGGGGAAGGGCGCGATGTCACAACACAACGAGGCCGCAGGCACAGGACCGGCGTGGTCGCCGACGAGTCCGGCCGGCCCTGCTGGTGGTCCGCGAGGCGGCGCCTGGTTCGGTCCCACCGGACTCGCCCTCGGAGCGGGGATGCTGGTGATCGTCGCCCTGGTCCGCGTGATCGTCGGCTTCCCGAAGGTCAGTCAGAGTTACTACCAGGCCCTCTACAGCTTCGAGAGCGCTCCCGTCGTCTGGATCGTCCTCGGGCTCCTGATGATCGCCTCGATCGTCCCGATCGCCTTCGCGGTCGTCCTCGGCCACGTCGGCGTGAGCCGGGCGAAGGCGACCGGAACCAGCGCCGCCGTCTCCGGCATCGCGCTCGGGATCGGCTACACGCTGGTCGTCTTCTGGGTCGTACGCCTCGTCAACGCGATCGCGAACGCGGCCGAGTTCAACGGCGGATTCAGGATGTTCATCGAGTACGTCGGGCTCTGGGCGTAGGGCTCGGGGCTCAACGTACGTCGGCCCAGAAGCTCTCCAGCTCGGCATCCAGCTCGGAGGCCACCTGCATCGGAAGCGAGTGGGTGGTCTTCGGCCAGACCTTGACGGTCGCGCCGGGGACCTGTTCGGCCTTCTCTGCGGCGTCCTCGCCGCCGGCCAGCGACTTGTCGCTCGCGATGGCGACGTAGACCGGCATCGACAGGGAACGCATCTGATCGTCGGTCAGGCGCGAGGGGGTCGGGAGGCTGCCGGAGTCGAAGTGGGTCGTGCCGGCGGCGATCATCCTGGCCATCGGGTCCTCGGGATCGACCTCGTCGTCCTCGACGCCTCCGATCCGGTTCAGCGCGTGATCGCGCCAGGAGTCGGGCAGGAAGGGGAGCGCGGCCACCGCCGACCAGCCGATCGCCCAGACCGGCAGCATGCCGAACGTCATGATCGGCTCGAGCAGGGTCAGGCTGGCCAGCCGGTCCGGGTAGCGCACCGCTACGGCCGCAGCGAGGCCGCCGCCCTGCGAGTGACCGACCAGGTGGATCCGGTCGAGCTCGAGACCGTCCAGCGCCTCCTCGACCCACCGGGCGTTGTCGTCCATGCCGCGCAGCGGCAGGCTCTGCTCGGAGAGCCCGCTGTCGCCGATCGCGTCGAAGGCGTAGACGGTGCGGTGCTCGGCGAAGTCACGCAGGTTCTCTCCCCACATCGGTACGCCGCTGGCCCGTCCTGGCACGAGCACGACCGGGACGTCGTCGACCGGGTCAGGGTTCACCCAGGCGTACGCGCGGACCGTGCCGAAGGTGGTCTCCACATCGTGCGTCTCGGTCGGCTTCGGCAGCGCGGCGAAGGCCGCGTCGTACGCCTCGATGTAGGCCTGGCGGCCCGCCGGGCTGCGGAAGTGGCCGACGCCGGGGCCGCTCGTGCCGAGCACCATCACCAGGCACCCGGTCGAGGCGACCGCGATGACGGCGAGGAGCAGCACCGGCCAGCGCCGGCGCTTCCTGCGCGATTCGGAGTCTGCATGCTCGATGTCCCCATCCATGGCGTCCTCACGTTCCCGATAACGATGCGATCGCACTGTAACCTGTTGCGATGCGACTGTATTGCTAACCTGGCGCCATGCCAAGAGCCGTCGACCACGAACAGCGCCGGTTCGAGATCGTCGCCGGGCTCTGGCAGATCGTCGCGGAGCAGGGGATCGAGGGCGTCAGTCTGAGGACCGTCGCCGCCCGGGCAGGCGTCTCGATGGGTCGCGTACAGCACTACTTCGGCACCAAGGACGCGCTGGTGATCGCAGGCATCGACCTGCTCGTCAAGCAGGCCGTCGTGGGCTACGAGGCGACCGTCGGCAGTCCGCCCCGGGACCGCCTCCTCCACCTCTTGCTCCAGCAGATCCCCGCCACCGAAGCGGGCCGGATCGGCGTCACGGTCTGGTACGCCTACGTCGCCAAGGCGATGACCCACGCCGCCGTGCGCGAGATCCTCGCCGAGGCCACCCGTGTCGGTGTCGAGGAGTGCACCCGCCACGTCCAGGAGGCCGACGGCCTCGGAGAGGTCGAGGCCCGCGCACGTGCCATCGAGCTGCTCTCGCTCTCCGACGGCCTCACCCTTCGAGTTCTGATCGGCGACATCACCGCTGATGAGGCCGAGTCCTCGATCAGGGCATACAGCTCGCGCCTTCCGGGGTCATGATGAAGAGGATGCGGCCGCGGGCGCCGGGGTATTCGGCTTCGCCGCCGCGCACCGTGACCACCTCGCCGTTCGCGCGGGGCTCGATCTCCACCGATGCGCCCTCCGTACCTGCCAGGGAGCGCAGCGCATCAGGGTTGGCGACCTTGTCCTCGGCGTTCCACTCCACGGCCTGCTCGAACTTCGGCTTCAGGCGTCGGCACTCCTCCTGGGTGCGCGCCCGCGCTTCGTCCTCCTTCTCCTGTGCCCGCCCGAAGCCTTCGGCGATGGGGTCTGGGCTCGCGGTGCCGGTCGGGGAGTCGTCCGGCTCCGAGGTACCTCCCGGGCCGCCGAAGGCGAGGATCGCAGCGAAGACGAGGCAGGCGATGCCGACGAGCGCGGATCCGAAGCGGGTCACGCCGAGGTAGAGGTCGGAGGGCTCGGCGTCGCGGAACTTCCAGCCCTCCTCGAGGAAGAAGCCGACGTCCGGCCGTGCGGCGATGAAGAACGACCACGCGGCCCCGAGAACAAGGATGATCGCGAGCAGCATCACGGGGTATGTATATCCCGGCGTCAGGCGTCCCGGATGTGGTTGGGTTCCTCCGTGGTCATCGTCACCAGCATCGTCGCCGTGGTCGGAACCCTGCTCGGATCGGTGGTGACGCACTACTTCCAGCGTCGCAACCGGGCTGACACGGAACGCTTCGAGCGCAGCGAGCGGCTGCGGCAGGAGCGGCTCAGCGGCTATACGACGTTCGGCGGGGCGCTGGTCAACCTGCGCCGTGCGCACATGGACCGTTGGTATGCGGTCAACGACCGCCGTGAGGGTGTCGACACCGAGGCGCTGCGCTACGAGACGTACCGGCTGTACACGACCGCGCAGGAGGCACTGTTCCGCGTCCAGCTCGTCACCGAGCCCGGCGAGCTGGTCGAGCTGGGGAGGGCCGCGATCGAAGCCACGGCCGACCTCAAGCCCAACCTCTCGCACAAGGACTTCGACGGTGCCCGCGAGACGTCCCGCCGGCGCATCTTCGAGTTCATGGAGACGGCGCGGCGGTACGTCGGCGGCTAGGAGAGGGCAGCTACGCCGGCACGAGGCCGGGCCTGCCGGACTCGGTGAAGAACCGCCCGCCGACGGTCAGAGGAGCGTCGGGGGTGGAGACCTGGGCGACGTTCTTGTAGGTGATCTCCGCGCCGTCACGCCCCAGGGAGACCGTCGTGTAGCCCCGCAGGCCGTTGTAGAACTTCATGTGCGGATTGCGCTCCAGGTACGCCGCCCAGTTCGCGGGGTGCTCGGCGCCGTTGCCGCCCGAGGTGATGGAGGTCGTCACGACCTCGGTCCCCAGCACCCGCGAGGACGGGTCGTCGAAGTCGTCGTGGATGTCGAGGCCGTAGTGGACGTGCACATCGCCGGTCAGCACCATCAGGTTCGACTGCTCGGACGCCTTCCAGCCCTCGAGAATCCGGCGCCGGGAAGCGGGGTAGCCGTCCCAGGAGTCCATCGAGCGGGTGCCGTCGCCGGACGGGTTGTCGCGGCGCGAGAAGGTGACCTGCTGCGGGACGACGTTCCAAAGCGCTGAGGAGCGGCGCCAGCCGTTGATCAGCCACTGCTCCTGCTCGTTCCCGGGCAGCGTCATCGACTCGGCCTCGGACTCCGCCGACGGCACCTTCCAGCCGTCGCCGTTGGCCTGGTTGGTGCGGTACTGGCGGGTGTCGAGGATGTCGAACTGCGCCAGCCGGCCCCACTGCAGCCGCCGGTATAGCCTCAGGTCGGGACCGGACGGCTGCTGCGGGAGCCGCAGCGGCTGGTTCTCCCAGTAGGCGCGGTAGGCGGCGGCGCGGCGTACGAGGAACTCCTCCGGTGGCACCGAGTTCTCCGGGGTGTCGCCGGCGTAGTTGTTCTCGGTCTCGTGGTCGTCCCAGGTGACGATGAACGGGTGCGCCAGGTGGGCGGCGATCTGGTCCGGATCGGACTTGTACAGCCCGTAGCGGGCCCGGTAGTCGTCCAGCGTCACGGTCTCGTGGTTGAGGTGTGCCGGCAGCGGCTCGGTGTAGCCGCGCGTCCCGGCGGCGGCGTTCACGGCGTACTCGTAGAGGTAGTCACCCAGGTGGAAGACCGCGTCCACGTCCTCGCCGGCGAGATGCTTGTACGCGGTGTAGTAGCCCTGGTCGTAGCGCTGGCAGGAGGCGAGGGCGAAGGTCAGCGACGACACCGCGGCCCCGACGGCAGGGGCGGTGCGGGTCCGGCCGACCGGGCTGATCCACTGGCCGACCCGGAAGCGGTAGAAGTACTCGGTCGCCGCGTCCAGACCGCGGACCTCGGCATGTACGGAGTGGTTGAACTCGGCGTGCGCGGCCGCCTTGCCGCGGCGTACGACGCGTCTGAAGGCGGCGTCACGGGCCACCTCCCAGCCGACGTCGAAGCGCGCGGGCGGCATCCCGCCGGTGGGCTCGAGCGGGAGCGGTGCGAGCCGGGTCCACAGCAGCACCGAGTCGGGCAGCGGGTCGCCCGAGGCGACGGCGAGGGTGAACGGGTCCGAGGTGATCGCGCTGGGGGAGGCCGCCGGCGCGGCGAAGGCTCCCGTACGCGGCAGGCCGGTGGTGAAGGCCAACGCGGTCGCGGCGGCCGAGACGGTCAGGAAACGGCGGCGGTCGAGGCCGCGGAGGGCGCCGCGGAGATCAGGAGTGTTGCTGGGGGCAGGCATGGACGTGCTCCTGTCGATATGGGGGTTATCGACATCAGCGAAGCGGTGCCCGGTAAAGGCGGGGTGACGGGCGGGCTAAGCGGTCTCGGCCGTCCGGTGCACGGGGCACCCCGGTGCGAAGGTGCCGAGGTCCTCGGTGTTGAACCCGTGCGGGTAGCTCTTGATGCGGGGCATGTCCCGGACGTACGCGGGCTTCCGCCGTGCCGGCAGCAGCGCGACGAAGCGCGCCCGGGCCTTCAGCGCCCCACGGGACAGCGCCCGCGCGAGCCGGCCGGGCTCGGGGTAGTCGAAGGCCTCGAGCAGGTGCGGCTCCATCAGCGACAGCGAGAAGATCCGGATGATCGGCGCCAACGGCCGCGGATAGAACGTGGTCAGCAGCTCGAGGGTGGAGTCGGCGACGGCGCGGCCGCCCTCGTCGTAGGCGAAGTGCTCGGCCTCGTAGGAGTCGAGGAGCTGCTCGAAGTCCTCATAGGTCGCCGGGATGTCCTTGATCCCCATCCGCTTCCCGAGCGCCTGGTAGTAGCGCAGCGCGGCGAGCTGCTCGTCGGGGGTCGACTGCCGCCAGCCGAACTCCTGGTTCCAGCGCCGGGGGATCACCACGAACGTGGAGAGGACGTAGACCATGTCGTCGTTGGAGATGTCGTACATCCGGTGCATCTGGTTGATCCGCCGCACCGCTGCCCGGCCACGGGGGCTGTCCAGGTCATCGATCGCCGCGTCCTCCAGGAGCAGGGCGGTGTCGTCGTAGCGCTTCTGGGTGTTCTCGGTGAACTGGTGCGTGTCGGCCAGCAGCCGGCCGATCGAGGGCACCGCGTAGGTCCGGAACAGCGCGAAGCTGAGCGCCTGGGTCGTGTCCCACGGGAACTCGTAGAGCCCCAGACGCCTCGAGATCTCCTGGAACTCGGTCTCCGGGTCAAGCCCGGCTGTGCGCGCCCGCCTCCGATAATTCAGCTTGGCCATGGTGCCTCCTAGTTCGATACATAACCGTATCGTGATTTGAGGCCGTGTGGTGGATGTCACCGTAATGTCTTCTGCATGGAGAAGTCGGGAACGCAGACGCCCCTGTCCCTCGCCGCCGCCCAGGCGGTCCGAACCTACGCCGCCACCACCCGCTCCGCCCTCGGGTCCGCCGAGTCCCCGGTGATCTCGTACGCCGGCCTGTGGCTGCTCCTCGCCTCGCTGGCGCCCGCGGCGGAGACCGAGACGGACGAGGTCCTGGGGTTGAACCGGGCCGACGCGCGGGCCGCGGCGCTGGCGCTGCTGGAGGCGCCGCACCCCACGATCGGGGCCGCGGTCGCCGGCTGGCTGCGCCCCGGTGTCTCGCTGACCAAGGGACTTCCGGTCGTGCTCGACCCGCTCCCGGGACAGGCGGGGCTCGACGCCTGGGCCGACGAGCACACCCGCGGTCTCATCAAGGAGTTCCCGCTCGAGATCGACGCCCAGACGCTGATCGTGCTCGCCTCGGCGCTGGTGGTGACGCCGCGCTGGAGCGAGCGGCTGGGGGAGGACGACGAGGGGCTGCTGCTGCTCGAGAGCGGCTTCCAGGCAGTGGTGGAGACCGACGCCGCCGGCCTGGTCGCGATCGCCTGTCCGCCCAGTGAGGACGGCATCTCGGTCTACTCGGTGATCGCCGCTGACGGTGTCGCCGCTGCCGATGTGTGGCAGGCCAGCGAGGAGGTCGTCCGGAGGATCGACGCGGGGGAGGTGCGCAACCACGCCTTCGAGGCGCAGGGCGCCGGCCACGCCTGGACGGTCCAGGAGGTCACCGTCTTCGGTGGCGCGACGGCCGACCGCTGGCGCAGCCACCTGCCGGAGTGGAGCTTGGAGGACCGTCACGACCTCTCGGCCGCGCCGGGCGTCGCCGAGATCGCCCGCGGCGTGATGGCCGCGGTCGAGGAGGAGACGGAGGCCGTCTGCGTCCAGAAGGCGGTCGCGTCCTACGACCGTGAGGGGTTCAAGGCGGCCGCGGTGACCGGGATGATGGTCCGGGCCGCCGCCGCGGCACCGCGCGAGACGAAGGTGCGGCAGATCGACCTGAGGTTCGACCGTCCGCACGCGGTGGTCGCGATCGCACGCGGGGGAGCGTGGGAGGGCATCCCGCTCTTCGGCTCGTGGGTGACCCCGGCATAATTTCCGTCATGGACGAGCTTCCCCCGATCGCCGGCCGCTACCGGCTCCTCACCCTGCTCGGAGCCGGCGGCATGGGCGAGGTCTGGCGGGCGCGTGACACCGTCCTCGACCGCGATGTCGCGGTCAAGCTGCTGCGCGATGTGGACGACCCCACGATGGCCGAGCGGTTCCGCCGTGAGTCGCTCTCGACCGCCCGGGTCGTCCACGACGACGTGGTCAAGATCTTCGACGCGGGCAGCGACGACAACGACGTCTTCCTGGTGATGGAGCTGCTGCCCGGACCGACCCTGGCCGAGCCGATCAAGCAGCGCGGCGCGATGCCGGTCGAGATGGCCGTCGAATACACCCGCCAGGTCGCCGGTGCGCTCGGTGCCGCCCACCGGGCCGGTGTGGTGCACCGCGACATCAAGCCGGCCAACCTCATGTTCGACGGTGAAGGCCGCCTGACCGTGCTCGACTTCGGCATCGCGTACGCCATGACGGGGGTCGACGCCGGGCTGACCCAGACGGGCCATGTGATCGGGAGCCCGTCCTACCTCTCGCCCGAGCAGGCCGCCGGCGACCCGGTCGGGCCGCCCGCCGACGTCTATTCGCTGGGCTGCGTGCTCTTCGAGATGCTCACCGGCAAGGCGCCCTACTCGGCACCGCACCCGGTCAAGATCCTGCACATGCACCTGAGCGAGCCGGTGCCGCGCATCACCGACTTCCGGGCGGTGCCCCCGCCGCTGGCGCGGCTGGTCACCCGGATGCTCGACAAGAACCCCGCCGCCCGGCCCTCGATGGACCAGGTCGGCCACGAGCTCGGCTATGTCCTCAACGGTGCCGACCCCGATGCCACCGACCGGCTCTCCGCCGGACAGGCGCCGATGCCGACCCAGGCGATGCCCCAGCGGCCGCTCGACGAGCCGATGGGGCTGGCCAGCTCCCGCACCGGTGTCATGCCCCGTCCCAGCACCCCGCCTCCGGTCCGTGGTCCGCGGCCCAGGTCGCTGCGGAAGTTCCCGACCGGCCGCCTTCTCGGCGCGGTGGCGATCGTGATCGCGTGCGTCTTCGCCGCCTCCTGGCTGGCCGCCTACGAGCCCGCGCCCGCCGAGGCCGACCAGCCGTCCCAGGGCTCCAACGGCTCCGACAGCACGGACAACAACGCCGACAACAGCGACAACACCGACAACTCCGCTGATGAGACGGTCGACAAGTCGGACAACAAGACTCTCAACCGCCTCGACAAGCTCGACCGCTGGCGCGAGAACCTGGAGAGCTGGAACGTCATCGACGGGGGTCAGTCCCAGGAGTGGGAGGACCAGATCCAGCAGATCCGTGACCTCGTCGAGAAGGGCGAGAGCGCCAAGCGCGAGATGCGGGAGCTCCGCGAGGAGTTCGACAGTCTCGGCAAGGGTGACGGCAAGGACGGCGAGAAGATCCTCGACGGGCTGCTCAAGCAGGGCCAGTAAGCGTCTTCGAACTCGGGTCGTGCTTCCCTACTGCTCTTGCTTCGGGGTGCTGTTTGCCGCCGACCCGTTACGGAGGGTGTTCTCGACGGATCCCGGAGTCAAGGACGGCCTGCGGCCGCCGGCTTCGCCGGCCGCTTCGCGGTCCTTGACACCGGTCTCCGTCGAGAATTTTGGCTGGCTATCGGGTCGGCGGCAGGGTCTGGCGCAGCGGATTCAGTTTGATCCGGGCTTGGGATCGTGGACTGGTCGTGCGCCGGCGGATCGTGTCTCGTGGGTGCCTACGGCAGTGGGCGCGATCTTGTGAATCCTTCACAAGGTCGCCGTCGCTCTGGCCGGGTCGGGTTCGGCAAGTCGGGTCATCAGTTCCCCACTGATCCGAAGAGAGTTTCCCGCGGGCGCAGATCTTCCCCACTCTCCGGAGCGTGGGCCACCGTCACTGCAGCGGGGAAGCGTCCCCGCGAGCGGGGACACGTGAGCGTGGAGTCCGGAAGCTGACCGGAACGCTCATTGCGCACCAGGACGGGCGGCTTCAGCAAGAGCTGAGCCCGGTCGACGGTTGTAGTCGTCAGGCCCGAGGGGCTGGGCCCGGTGGTGTGGTTCCTCGCCCATCCGGTTAGGGGCGGCGGGTGAACCTGATGGTGCCGTCCGGTAGTCGCTCATGAACGTACGCCGCGTTGTGGGCCAGCCGGTGATGATGCGGGCACAACAACGCCCCATCTTTCAGATCTGTCTTTCCGCCGGCGGCCCACTGGTCGAGGTGGTGGGCGTCGCACCATTCGGGTGGCATGTCGCAGCCTTCGGCTTGGCAGCATTTCTGCTGGAGCCGCATCGCTTTGCGTTGGATGGGTTGGAAGAACCTGCTGCCCCGGCCTGCGTCGAGGACCTCGCTGTCGCCGCCGAGGACCCAGGGGATGATGGTGGCGTTGCACGCCATTCGACGGGCCTCGGCCGCGCTGATGGTGGTGCCGTTGGTCTCGTCATAGCCCAGGGTGGCGATGCCGATCTCCTTGCGGAGCTCCTCGAGGGAGATGACCACGTTGATGGTGGTCGCGTCACCGCCGTGGCGGGGCAGGGCGGCCGGGTCGACGGTCTCGAGCAGGCGGGCGAACCCTTGGCCCATCAGTCGTTCCCACGGCGGCAGCGGGGCGCCCTTGGCGACCAGCTGTTGTTTGCGGGGCTGGGCGTAGGCCTCGACGAGTCGTTTGAACCGCATCCCGATCGAGGTCGGGAGCACTCCGTCGAACCCGACGGTGCCGTCGTGGTTGTCCCACACCCGCAACGCGGTCTTCTGCTGAGCACGCTCCTCTTCAGCCAACAACGCCTTGGCTTCGGCGTCCTCGAACCGGGCCGGGTCGATCTCGCGCAGGATCCGTCGTCCGACGATGCGGAGCTCGTTGGCGGTCAACCGGGTGGCGTAGTCAACGAGCAGCTTCTCCGCCAACACCAGGTCCTCACTACTGGCGACCGGGTCGGCCTCGATCTTGTCGAGTGCCTGGGTGATCACCCGGGCCTTGTCCTGGGACACGACTCCCTCGGCGAGGCCGTCGGCCACGAGGTCGTACTTGGTCACCGCTGCCGCGAGTTTCACCTGGGAGCGAGCCACGCCCTTGTCGACCAACAGCTCGGTCCGCATCCACCTCGAGACGTCCTTAGCGCCGGTCTCTTCGGCGATGTCGCCGGCAGTCGCGAGCACCCTTAGTTTCAGGGCGGCTTGTTGGGCCTGGAGTTTCTCCAGCCGTGCCAGCAGGTCTTTCTTCTGGCACGTGCGCCAGTAGGCGGGGTCGGTGGAGAGGAGTTCGTGGAGCGCTGTCTCGATGGCGGCAAGGGCAGCGTCGATCGCGTCGCCGGGGTTGGTGCCCCACAGGTCGATCGAGCGGCCGAGACTCATCGCTGCCCTCTCCTTCAGAGGTGTGCTGTGATGGGTCCGATTCTACGCTTTCATCGCCTACCTGGCCATCTATTTTCCCTGTTCAAACACTGTTTTCGCGGTGAGCAAACGGCATCGGTCCTGTGGATGGTAAGTGGCCCGAAGGGCCACCCTTCACCCCATCAACCCCACGCATCCGAAGCTAGATTCACTCCGCGCCACACCCGGGCCGCCGCCCCGATAGCCAGCCAAATCTTTTCTCGATCTGGTCCGGAGTCCAGGACCGCCGAAGGCGGCCGGCGAAGCCGGCGCCCGAAGGGCGTCCTTGACGCCGGGCCGGATCGAGAAGACCCTCAAAACAGGGTCGGCGGCCCACCCCAACCCCGAAAACACAGTCCCTACAAATCTCGACAAGCTCGACCACCGGAAACAGATGCGCCACCACCCCCCGAAGGTGCAGACTTCGCGCAACCCGAACGCGAAGGACGTACCGATGACCCGACTCCAGCTGGCCCGGATGGCGGTCTTCGTCGCCTTCGCGGTCCAGGGACTGACCTTCGCCTCGCTGATCACCAGGCTCGAGTCGATCGCGACGAAGCTCGACCTCAGCGCGGGCGACGTCTTCGTCGTGCTCGGCATCACCACCGCGGTCGGGGCGGTCGGCAGCGTCGTCGCAGGTCACCTCGCCACCAGGATCGGCAGTGCCGCGACGCTCTCGCTGATGCTCGGCGGGGCGTCGCTGGCCGCGGTCGCGCCGGCCTTCGCGCCGACGTTCGTGACCCTGCTGGTCCTCAACGGCGTCTACGGCTTCTTCCTCGGCGGTGTCGACGCCTCGATGAACATGCAGGGCACGGCCACCCAGGACGCGTACGCCCGCCCGTTGATGAACGGCTTCCACGCGATGTGGAGCGCGGCGGCCGTCCTCGGCGCCGTCTATGCGACCGTGACGATCGCCCTCGGCGTACCTCTGGGTCTGGACATGATCCCCATCGCCGTCATCGGTCTGGCCGCCAACCTCGCCACGTTCCGGTTCCTGCTGCCACCGGAGGCGGTCGACGCTGCCGAGCATCGAGCCAGCAGTACGCAGCGCCCCAAGGTCCAGCTGCCGTGGCTGCCCCTCCTCCTCGTCGCGGTGCCGACGTTCGCGATGTGGTTCATCGACTCGGCGGCCTCCGCGTGGGGAGGGATCTACGTCGTCGACGGACTGGGCGCAGCGGCGGCTGTCGCGCCGGCGATCTATGCCGCCTACCAGCTGGTCCTCCTGGCCGTACGCCTCCCCGGCGACCGCCTCGTCGCCCGGTTCGGTCCCGAGCGGGTGATCCGCACAGGCGGCATCGTCGGCGTCGGCGCCCTGGTGCTGATCGTCGTCGCGCCGCACTGGAGCGTCGCGGCCGTCGGGTTCGCAGTGCTCGGCGGCAGCCTGGCGATGGTCCCGCCGCAGTCCTTCGTCGCCGCCGCCCACATCTCCCCGGACAACGCCGAGGAGGCGATCGCCCGGGTCAACCTGGCCAACTACGCCGGCTATCTCGCCGCCGCCTCCCTGATCGCCGCGGTCGCCGAGGTCTTCGGCGAGCGCTCGATGTTCCTCGTCCCGCTGGCGATCTCGGTCCTGATCCCGCTGATGGCCGGCCGCTTCGCGACCCGGCCGGAGACGGTGCCCGAGCCCGACGCGGTCTCCTAGTCGAGGCTGGGTGCGCGCTCGCAGCGATCTCGGGCAAGGCGAGCCACCTGGCCTCCGGTGCGGCGCAGCAGTTCGGGGGCATACCGGACGCATCTGTCCGGGTCGGGGTCGAGCGAGATCAGGTCGAGGACCGTCATCAGCCCACCCCCTGCCGCCTGAGCAGGCGACAGGCAGTTGCGTCCCACGACCGCGATGACCGGTACGCCCAGGGAGCCGGCGAGCCGGGCGACGCCTAACGGACCTTTCCCGGCGAGGCTCTGGACGTCCAGGCTGCCCTCGCCCACGACGACCAGGTCGGCGAGGCTGATCTGCTCCTCGAGGCCGATCAAGTCAGCGACCACGTCGATGCCTGGCCGGAAGGTCGCCCCGAGGGCGAGCAGCGCGAAGCCCGTCCCCCCGGCGGCGCCGGCACCCGGCACGCTCGAGAGGCCGGCACGGGTCGGTCCACAAACCGCCCGGGCGAAGGCGTCCAGTCCGGCCTCGGCCACGAGCAGGTCATTGCTGCGAAGACCTTTCTGCGGGCCGAAGACGTGAGCCGCCCCCTCAGGGCCGAGCAGGGGGTTGGTGACGTCGCAGGCGGCGACGATGCGTACCCCCGCCAACCTGGCCCGCGCCGCGCTCAGGTCGATGGTGGTCGTGCTGCCGAGGTGTCGGGCCCCGCGGCCCACGGACTCACCGTTGCGATCGAGGATCATTCCCCCGAGGGCCTGGAGGACGCCGGCGCCTCCGTCGGTGCTTGCGCTGCCGCCGAGCCCGACGATCACCTCGGTGGCACCCGCGTCCACCGCGGCTGCGATGATCTGGCCGAGACCGTAGGTGGAGGCCGCCCACGGAGCCAGGCGCCCCGCCGGAAGGCGTTGCAGCCCGCAGGACTCGGCGAGCTCGATGACGGCCCGGGCACCGTCCACAGCGTAGGTGGCTTCGACCGGCAACCCGGTCGGCCCCTCCACCGTCGCCCTGCGGGCAGACCATCCCGCGGCCAAGGCCGCCGCCACGGTCCCCTCGCCGCCATCGGCGATGGGGGAGCGGCGTACGAGGATCCGGGGGTCCTCGTCCCGGATCCCCTCGGCCAGATGGTGGGCGACATCGGCGGCGTCGAGCGAGCCTTTGAACTTGTCCGGCGCCAAGAGGATGGTCGGATGCGTCATCAGCCTGCGATTCCGGTCAGCGTGGCCATGACGGGAACACAAGCGATGATGGCGAGGGCGCCGAGGATGTCGAAGCAGAGTCCGGACCGGATCATCTTGGTGATAGGTACGCACCCGGATCCGTACACGATGGCGTTCTGAGGTGTGGAGACCGGAAGCATGAACCCGAACGAGGCGCCGAAGGTGGCCGCGATCGCCGGGATCATGGGATCGACACCTGCTGCCGCCGCAAGCGGGATGATGATGGGCACGACGACCGCGGCCGATGCGGTGTTGCTGGTCGTCTCGGAGACGAGGATCGCCAGGAAGACGCCGAACGCGGTGATGGCCAGCGAGCTGCCGATCCCGAGACCGCCGAACGCGGCGTTGCCGATGGTCTCGGCCAGTCCGGTCGCCTGGAGCATGGCACCGAAGATGATGCCCGTTCCGAACAGGATGATGGTGCCCCAGTCGATCTTCGTCGCGTCGCTCCAGCTCATCGTGGCCTCACGGCGGGTCCAGTTGACCGGCAGGATGAAGAGGAGGGCGGCTCCGATCACCGCGACGACCCCTTCGTTGAGCCGGTCGTCGACCAGGGCGTACGCCGCCGACTCGCTGCCGGCGACGAGACCGACGACGGCGGGGACGAGCCACAGCGTGACCGTCACGCCGAAGGCGATGACCGTGTTGATCTCGGCCCGGCTCATCCGACCCTGCTCACGCCGGCGTTCGCGGATGAACTCCTCGACGCCGTCGATGTGACGCACCTCGGGGCGGTTGATCAGCAACAGGATGACGGCGAGCACCACGAACATGGCCAGGCACATGGGCACCGCGGTGCCCGTCCACTGGGCGAACGAGATCCGCTCTCCGGTGGCTTCCTCGATCAGGCCGCGGCCGATCAGGTTGGGTGGCGCGCCGACGGGTGTGAGGAGGCCGCCGACACTCGCGCTGTAGGCGAGCATGAGCATCAGGGCAGTGCCGACGCGCAGGCGCATCGGGTCGAAGTCGGACTTCACCACACCGCGGTCCTGCATCAGGCGTCCGACGACCGCGAGGATGCCAAGTGCCGTCGGCATGAGCATCGCGACCGTGGCGGTGTTCGACACGAAGGCCGACAGCAGACACGTCACGCCACCGAAGGCGAGGATGATCCGGAACGTCGACTTGCCCACGCCCGGGAGCCCGAGAACCAGGAATGCGATGCGCTGTGCGACTCCGTGCTTGAGCATGGCCTGAGCCAGGATGAACGCACCGATGAAGGTGAAGACCGTCGTCGACCCGAACGGTGCCAGGACCTCATCGGATGGTGCGACTCCCAGCAGGATGATCGCGGACACCCCGATGAGTCCGCCGATGGGAATCGGGACCGGTTCACAGATCCACAACACGATGACTCCGAGGAGCACCGCAGCCAGCGTCTGCTGAGTGGAGTCGAGGCCCAGCGGCAGCAGGGCGAAGACGACTGAGACGAGCGGCGCCAGGAACCAGCCTGCGGTCTGGCGCCCCTTCTCGAACCGTTCCTCGGCGGGTGAGAGCCTCTGCTCGGACAGACTGCGGAAGGTCTTGCCGCCGAGGAGCACCTTCTCGACGTCGGTGCGCCCGGAGCTCGAGTTCGGAGGGGTCGGATCGCTGGTGCGTGGCATCGATACGGAAGCCATGGGGTTCTCCTTCGGCTCAGGTTTCGATCACCATGGCAACGTGACGCGCGTCACGTCCAAGACCGATACTCTCTGACATACATAGGCAGCGCCTATCAACGGAGGCCACCACTTGGATGCACGACAGCTCGGCTACTTTCTCGCGATCGTCGACCACGGCGGCTTCGGTCGGGCGGCCGAACATCTCCACATCGCCCAGCCGTCGTTGTCGCAGGCGATGGCGGGACTCGAACGAGAGCTGAAGATCAAGCTCTTCGTCCGGGCGGGCAGGGGAGTGGTGCTCACCGATGCCGGGGAACAGCTGGTCGGGCCTGCGCGCCGAGTGATCCGCGATCTCGACGACGCCAGGGACGTCGTACGTTCGGCGCGGCAGCTGCGCCGGGGCCGGGTGGACCTGGTGACGATGCCGTCACCGGGCATCGAGCCCCTCACCACGATCATGTCGGCGTTCTCGCGGGAGTGGCCGGCGATGACTGTCAACGTGGCTGGGGTCTTCACACCCGAGGAGGTCGTGGAGACCGTGGTCTCCGGGGTCGCCGAGATCGGGTTCCTGGGCTCATCGGCCAAGCCCTACACGGCCGACCTCACGGTGCGACACATCGAGGACCAGCCGCTCGTGCTCATCTCGCCGCCTGGTTCCGGGCTCCCTGCCGGTGACGCGGTCGAACGCTCGCAGCTGACCGGACTGCGCTTGGTCGTCTCCCAGCGCGGCAGCCTGATGCGTCAGCTCGTCGACGACGTCCTCGCCAGCGGCGCCGACGCTCACCTCGTCGCCGAGGTCGCTCACCGCACCTCGATCCTGCCCTTGGTCATGTCGGGGCTCGGGCATGCGGTGATGCCGTCCTCGTGGAACTCGATCGCCACCCATGTGGGTGCGGAGGTCCGCCGGATCGAGCCCAGTTCCGTGCTCCGGGTCTCGGCGGTGTGGAGGCAGGACGTGCTCACGCCGGGTGCGGCCGCGTTTCTGGAGGTGCTCGACAAGCACCTGGACGCCGAAGACAGCGCTGAGGTCGACTCATAGGCGAGCCCTATGTAGGAGATCGGACACCGGTCTTGGACGCCGCGGCGGCGGCGCGGGTTGACTCGAGACACGTTCACCAGCACGGAGGTTCCGATGAGTCAGACCACACGTTTCCGCATCGCCTCGATCCCGGCCGACGGGGTCGGCATCGAGGTCGTCACGGCCGGCCTGAAGGTGCTCGACGCGCTTGCGTCGGCATCGCACGGCGCCTTCGCCTTCGATGTCGACGAGTTCCCCTGGGGCTCGGACTACTACGCCAAGACCGGCAAGATGATCGACGACGACGGCCCCGACCGGATCAAGGACCACGACGCGATCTACTTCGGCGCCGTCGGCTGGGAGAACGTGCCCGACCACATCAGCCTCTGGGGACTGCGGCTGCGGCTGTGCCAGGGCTTCGACCAATGGGCCAACGTACGTCCTGTCCACTTCCTCCCTGGCATCACGAGCCCGCTGCGCAAGGCCGACGACACCGAGCTCGACTGGGTCGTCGTCCGGGAGAACTCCGAGGGCGAGTACGCCGGTTTCGGCGGTCGCAACTTCGGCGGTCGCGACGGCCGCGGCGAGATCGCCACGCAGTCCGCCGTCTTCACCGAGGTCGGCTGTGAGCGGATAATGCGCTACGCCTTCGACCTCGCCCGCACCCGCGGCAACAAGAAGGTCTCGAGCGTCACCAAGAGCAACGCCCAGCAGTACGGCATGGTGCTCTGGGACGACGTCTTCAAGCGGGTCGCCGTCGACTATCCCGACGTCGAGACCGAGAGCGTGCTGGTCGACGCGATGTCGGCGAAGTTCGTCCTCAAGCCTGAGGACCTCTCGGTGGTCGTCGCCTCCAACCTCAACGCCGACATCCTCTCCGACCTCGGCAGTGCGCTGGCCGGCAGCCTCGGACTCGCTGCCAGTGCGAACCTCAACCCCGAGCGACGCTTCCCCAGCATGTTCGAGCCCGTCCACGGATCCGCCCCCGACATCGCGGGGCAGGGCATCTGCAACCCCGTCGGTGCCATCGGCAGTGCCGGGCTGATGCTCGACCATCTCGGGCTCGCCGATGAGGCCAAGCGCATCCAGCGTGCCATCGAGCGCACCTGTGCGTCCGGGATCCTGACGCCGGACGTGGGCGGCACGGCCACCACCCAGGACGTCACCAGCGCGATCATCGACAACCTCGCCGACTGACGTAGCGCCTCGACCGCGACCCGAAACTGCTCCCCGTCCATGGCGGGGAGCAGTTCGGCGTACGGGGTCAGAATTTTCCATCCGTTTCTTGACTCATTCAAGAATTGGCGTAGGCTCAGGGCTGTGGGGAACGCGGACTACGAACAGCTGCTGAGAGGTGCCTCCCTGCGCGTCACTCGCCCGCGAGTGGCCGTCCTGGGAGCCGTCACCGAGAACGCGCACGCCGATACCGAGACCATCCTCGGCGCGGTGCGCGAGCGGCTTCCGGACGTCTCCCATCAAGCCGTCTACGACTCCCTCGCCGCCCTCTCGGCGGCCGGGATCGTACGCCGCATCCAGCCGTCCGGCTCGGTGGCTCGTTATGAGACCCGGGTCGGGGACAACCACCACCACGTGGTCTGCCGCTCCTGCGGGAACATCGCCGACGTCGACTGCGCCGTCGGCCATGCGCCTTGCTTGACGGCATCAGACGACAACGGCTTCGTCGTCGACGAGGCCGAGGTCATCTACTGGGGCACCTGTCCGCAGTGCCAGGCCGCCCAGGGCAAGAACTGAGCAGCGCAGCAAATGATCCGAACAAGAAGGACTGGAACCTGATGTCTGAAGAGTCCGTGAGCAAGTGCCCGGTCATGAACGCCGGCCGCGTTCACCCGACCGTCGGCAGCGCCAACCAGGAATGGTGGCCCAACAAGCTCAACCTGAAGATCTTGGCCAAGCATCACCCCGCGGCCAACCCGGTCGACCCCGACTTCGACTACAAGACGGCCTTCGAGGCTCTCGACCTGGACGCCGTCAAGGCTGACATCGCCGCGGTCCTGACCGACTCCAAGGACTGGTGGCCGGCCGACTTCGGCAACTACGGCCCGTTCATGATCCGCCTCGCGTGGCACGCCGCGGGCACCTACCGCAGCCACGACGGCCGCGGTGGCGCCGGCAGTGGTCAGCAGCGCTTCGCGCCGCTCAACTCCTGGCCCGACAACGTCTCCCTCGACAAGGGCCGCCGCCTGCTGTGGCCGGTCAAGGCGAAGTACGGCCAGGCGCTCTCCTGGGCCGACCTGTTCGTGCTGGTCGGCAACGTCGCGCTGGAGACCATGGGTCTGAAGACCTTCGGCTACTCCGGTGGTCGCGAGGACGTGTGGGAGGCCGACGACGACGTCTACTGGGGTCCGGAGAAGGTCTGGCTCGACGACGAGCGCTACACCGGCGAGCGCGACCTGCAGGCGCCGCTGGCCGCTGTCCAGATGGGTCTGATCTACGTCAACCCGGAGGGCCCCAACGGCCAGCCCGACCCGCTGAAGTCCGCGGTGGACATCAAGGAGACCTTCCGCCGCATGGGGATGGACTCCGAGGAGACCGTCGCCCTGATCGCCGGCGGCCACACCTTCGGCAAGACCCACGGTGCCCACACCGACGACCTGATCGGCCCCGACCCGGAGGCCGCGCCCCTGGAGAACCAGGGCATCGGCTGGAAGAACGGCCACGGCACCGGTGTCGGCGCCGACGCGGTCACCTCGGGCCTCGAGGTCACCTGGACCTACCACCCGACCCGTTGGGACAACGAGTTCTTCCACATCCTCTACGCCTACGACTGGGAGCTCACCGAGTCCCCGGCCGGCGCCAAGCAGTGGAAGCCGAAGAACAACGGCGGCGCCGACCTGGTGCCCGAGGCCTTCGGTGACGGCAAGCGCGAGCCGCGCATGCTCACCTCCGACCTCGCCCTGCGCGTCGACCCGGAGTTCGACGAGATCTCGCGCCGTTTCAAGGACGACCAGGACCTCTTCGCCGACGCCTTCGCCCGCGCGTGGTTCAAGCTGACCCACCGCGACATGGGCCCGAAGAGCCGCTACGCCGGCGCCGAGGTCCCGGCCGAGGACTTCGACTGGCAGGACCCGCTCCCCACCGGTTCCGCCGCCACCGACGACGCCTCGATCGCTGCGGCCAAGAAGGCGATCGCCGAGTCCGGCCTGACCGCTCAGCAGCTCGTCTCCACCGCCTGGAAGGCCGCTGCGACCTTCCGCAGCTCCGACAAGCGCGGTGGCGCCAACGGTGGTCGCATCCGCCTCGAGCCGCAGGTGTCCTGGAAGGTCAACCAGCCCGACGAGCTCAAGCCGATCCTCGCGAAGTTCGAGGAGATCGCGGCTGCGACCGGCGTCTCCTTCGCCGACGTACTCGTCCTCGCCGGTGGCGTGGGTGTCGAGCAGGCCGCGAAGGCGGCCGGCTACGAGGTGACCGTGCCGTTCACGGCCGGCCGCGTCGACGCCACCCAGGAGCAGACCTCCGAGGAGAACTTCGCCTGGCTCGAGCCGGTGGCCGACGGCTTCCGCAACTACGACTCCGGGTTCCTCAACCTGCCCTCCGAGTTCCTGTTCATCGACCGCGCCAACCTCCTGGGCCTCTCCGCCCCGGAGGCGACCGTCCTCACCGGCGGCCTCCGCGTGATCGGTAACAACTGGGACGGCTCCGACCTCGGTGTCTTCACCAAGACCCCGGGCGCGCTGACGAACGACTTCTTCGTCAACCTGCTCGACTACGACCAGCAGTGGACCCCGTCCGCCGACGAGTCGACCTACACCAGCACCAACGGCTGGACCGGTTCGCGCGTCGACCTGGTCTTCGGCGCCAACTCCGAGCTCCGCGCCGTCGCCGAGCTCTACGCCGGCTCCGACGCCAAGGAGAAGTTCGTCAACGACTTCGTCAAGGCGTGGGTCAAGGTCATGGACAACGACCGCTTCGACCTGAAGAAGTGACCTGAGGGCCGTACGTCACGGCGTACGCCTGACACGGAGGCCGGCTCCCCAAGGGGTCGGCCTCCGTTGTCATACCCACCCGGGTAGGATCAACGGCCGCCGCAATCAGTCGCCTAGGTCAGGTGGAGCAATGGAACACCGGAGCGCCGAGCCTCCGAAGGGTCCGACCGGCCCGCCGCCGTCGTGGCGACCGCCTCCGCCGCCTGCCGCACAGGCTCCTCGGGTCGTGCCGGAGCCGCCTCGGGCGTCCAGCCGACCGGGTGCGCGTCGGGCGGATCCCAAGCCGTCCGTGGCCCGCGACTGGCTCGCCAAGCTCGAGCCGGCCACGGCCTGGGCGGTCGAGAAGTGGGCCAAACGGAGCGACGGATCCGGGAGCACCAGGTCCGAGGGCGCCGGCGCTCGTCCACCGGCCACGACCTGGCGCCGCTGGGGGAAGGTCACGGCGAAGGTGGTGCTGGTCGGGTTCTTGGCCATCGCCCTGATCGGCTCGGTCGCGGCCATCGTGTCCTACAACCGGATCGCGGTGCCGGACCCGAACGCCGCCTTCGAGGTCGAGTCGTCCTTCGTCTACTACAACAACGCCAAGACCGAGCTCGGCCGTTACCAAGATGGTGACCAGAACCGGATCAAGCTCGACTCCGACGAGATCCCCGATCTGGTCAAGCACGCCGTGGTCGCTGCGGAGGACCGTACGTTCTACGAGAACAGCGGCGTAGACCTCAAGGGCATCGTCCGCACCGCCTTCACCAACACCACCGAGGGCACCTCCGGCGGTGCGTCCACGATCACCCAGCAGTACGTCAAGAACTACTACCTCAGCTCCGAGTACTCCTACTCGCGCAAGCTGAAGGAAGCGGTCATCGCCCTGAAGCTGACCCGGCAGAAGAGCAAGGACCAGATCCTCACCGACTATCTCAACACGATCTACTTCAACCGCGGCGCCTACGGCATCGAGGCGGCCGCGAAGGCCTACTTCGCGAAGCCCACCAAGGACCTCTCCCTGCAGGAGACTGCGGCGCTGGCGGCGATCCTCAACAACCCGGCCGGCTTCGACCCGGCCAGCAGCACCTTCCGCGGCGAGGAGAAGCTGCTCGGCCGCTACCAGTACGTCCTCTCCGGCATGGTCGACCTCGGCTACCTGAAGCAGGCCGACGCCGACAAGGTGATGGAGAAGCTGCCGAAGTTCCCCACGAAGACCGTGCCGAGCCGGCTCGGCGGCCAGCGTGGCCACGCGCTCACCATGATCAAGGCCGAGCTGCTCGGCCTGAAGGGCGCCGACGGCAAGCCGCTGTTCACCGAGGAGGAGATCGACAGCGGTGGTCTGCGGATCACCTCCACCCTGTCGACGAAGGTGATGAAGGCGTCGGCCTCGGCGGCCAAGACCGTGAAGCCGAAGAACCGGAAGGCGTACGTCAAGGGCGACCCGGACCAGAAGAACGCCCTGCACGTGGCGACCGCCTCGGTCGACGTCGGGTCCGGTGCGCTGCTCGGCTTCTACGGTGGCCAGGACTACCTCGACAGCCAGCACAACTGGGCCGCGACCGGTGGCCACGCCGGATCGACGATGAAGCCCTTCGCCACCGCCGCGGCGATCGCGAAGGGCTACTCGCTGAAGTCGACGTGGGCGGGTGACTCGCCGTTCACGACCTACACCGGGCAAGAGGTGGTCAACGAGGGTGAGCAGGCCGGGATCGCGGACGGGATGGACTACGGCCAGCACATCACCATGCTCAAGGCGATGGAGCAGTCGGTGAACACGGCCTACATCGACATGACCGAGTCGATGGGTGGCCCCGAGGAGGGCCGCAAGGCGATCTACGACACCGCGGTCGCCGCGGGGGTCGCGCCGGCGAAGGCGAACCCGAAGTTCCCGGGGATCCCCAGCACCACCACCGACTTCGACCACAAGACCGACGACCGGATCGCGCTCGGCCGTGCCAACGTCAGCCCGATCAACATGGCCAACGCCTACGCCACGATCGCCGACGGCGGCTACCGCCACGACGTGCACGTGGTGAAGAAGGTCCGCGACCGCGCCGGCAACGTCCTCTACAGCTGGAACGGCCGCAAGAACGCCCGGCACGCGATCTCCGAGGACGTCGCCGCCGACGTGACGTACGCGATGCAGGGCGTGGTGCAGAGCGGTTCCGGCCAGAAGGCGCAGAGCATCGGCCGGCCGGTGGCCGGCAAGACCGGCACCGGCACCTGCACCACCGCGCAGTACGTCTGCTCGTCCTGGTTCGTCGGGTTCACCCCGCAGATCGCCACCGCCGTGCGTTACTCGCGCGGCAACGGCGAGGGCAAGCTCGACGGCGGCTGGATGCCGTCCTACTTCGGCGCCGACTATCCCACCGAGACCTGGGCGGCCATCATGGCGGATGCCATGGAGGGTAAGGAGGTCGAGAACTTCCCCGAACCCGTCTACGTCGACGGCCAGGATCCCGAGTCCGGTCACGAGGAGGAGCTGATCGCTCCGCCTGCTCCGCCCGCACCGCCGGAGGAGGACGACGGCGAGAAGTGCGACCCGGTCTCGGAGTTCTTCGGCACGTGCGACAACGGGAATGGCAACGGCAACGGAAACCCCTGGGAGGGGCGTCCGTGATCTGAGACGCGTGCCCACCGATCGAGATGACGAGTTGGTGGGCGTGTCCGGTCTCGGGCAGGATCTTCGCGAAGGTCACGACTGCCAGCGCGAAGCCCCGGCTTGCTGGCGGGCAACCCTCCCACGCGGTGGGGTGCTCCGGGTGACGACCAGGCCCTCGCCGAGGTGGCGCGGGCAAGCGCGTGCTTCGCCGGGCAGCCCTGGGGGAGCCATGACCCCGAAGGGTGCCCCCATGTCCCTGCTTCCGCTCGTCGGCTCGAAGACTCAGGTCCCGCTGCTGGACGGAACGACCACGACGTACGCCAACCTCGACGTGGCCGCGTCGGCGCCGGCGCTGCAGAGCGTGGCCGACCGGGTGGCCGAGGTCCTGCCCTGGTACGCCTCGGTGCATCGTGGCGCCGGCTATCTGTCCCAGGTCTCGACCGCCCTCTACGAGGAGTCGCGCGCGACCATCGGCGCCTATGTCGGCGCCCGCGAGGACGACGTCACCGTCATCACCCGCAACACCACCGACTCGGTGAACCTGCTGGCCGGCTGCGTACCCGGCCGGGTGCTCGTCCTCGACATCGAGCACCACGCCAACCTCGTCCCGTGGCGCCGCGTCGAGGCCGGCGTCACCGTGGTCGCCGGCCGGGACACCCTCGCCGGCACCATCGACGCCCTCGCCGGCGAGCTGGCCCGGGACAGCTTCGCCCTGGTCGCGATCACCGGCGCCTCCAACGTCACCGGCGAGGCGCTGCCGGTCGGCGAGATCGTCACCCTGGCCCACGCCCACGGTGCCCGGGTCCTCGTCGACGGCGCCCAGCTGCTCGCCCACCGGCACTTCTCGCTGGCCGCGACCGGCGCCGACTACGTCGCCTTCTCCGGCCACAAGCTCTACGCGCCCTACGGCGCCGGCGCCCTGGCCGGGCGTCGCGACTGGCTCGACGTCGGCACCCCCTACCTCGCCGGGGGAGGGGCGGTCGACGACGTCGAGGTGGGGGAGACCACCTGGCAGCCGGCGCCCGCACGCCACGAGGGCGGCTCGCCCAACGTCATCGGCGCCGCCGCGCTGGCCGTGGCCTGTACGACTCTCGGCGGTCTCCCGGCCGCCGACCTGGACCGCCACGAGGCGTCACTGAGGGGACGCCTCGTGGCCGGCCTGTCCGCGCTCGACGGAGTCGAGGTGATCCGGTTGTGGCCCGACTCCGACGAGCCGGTCGGGGTCGTCACCTTCACCGTCGACGGCATCGAGCCCGGCCATGTCGCGGCCTACCTCTCGGCCGAGCACGGTCTGGGCGTACGCGACGGCCGCTTCTGCGCCCAGCCGCTCCTCAAGCGCCTCGGGCTCACCGCCGGCGCGGTCCGCGCGAGCATCGGCATCGGCACCTCGCTCGCCGACGTGGACCGGCTGGTGGCCGGCGTACGGTCCCTGCTCGCCGGTCACGTCCGGGGTGACTACGTCCTCATCGACGGGGCCTGGACGCTGGCCGAGGACCCCCGCCCGCTCGTCGGCCCCGCCGGACTGACCCGCCTGGCCGACACCGCCGGCTCCTGCGGCGCCACGGTTGGTTGAGCCGCCGGAGCCGCTAGGCGGAGGCGTGTCGAAACCAACACAGCCGTCAACCGGGAGCCGGGATGGATCCCGCGTCCGAGCGCGTTAAGACACTGTGAGCGAACGAGTGCATGGCGAGCGGAAGGTACGCGGCGGCAAGCTGGTCGTCGTCGATGCGACGGTCTCCGCTGACACGATCGACGATGTGGTCCTCTCGGGCGACTTCTTCCTGGAACCCGACGAGGCGCTGGGGTGGCTGACCGCGGCGCTGGAGGGGCAATCTGTCGACGTGTCCCTCGACCAGCTGACCGCGGACCTGGACGCCGCGGCCCGCGATGCCGATCTGGTCGGCTTCGGGACCCGCGACATCGCCCTGACGGTGCTGCGCGCACTGGGCAGGGCCACGACCTGGGACGACCTCGACCTCGAGATCGTCGAGACCGGGCCGCTGGAGCCGCAGATGCAGATGGCCCTCGACGAGGTCATCGTCCGCCAGGTCGCCGAGGGCCGCCGAGCCCCCAACCTGAGGTTCTGGGACTGGGCGAGCAGCGCGGTCGTGATCGGCAGCTACCAGTCGATCTCCAACGAGGTCGACGAGGCCGCCGCCGAGCGGCACGGCATCGAGGTCGTACGCCGCATCTCCGGTGGCGGCGCGATGTTCGTCGAGCCGGGCAACACGATCACCTACAGCCTCGCCGTCCCCGACACGCTCGTGGCCGGCATGTCCTTCCAGGAGTCGTACGCCTTCCTCGACGAGTGGGTGCTGCGCGGCCTGCGCAGCGTCGGCATCGAGGCCGCCTACGCCGGTCTGAACGACATCGCCTCGCCGGTCGGCAAGATCGCCGGCGCCGCCCAGAAACGGATCCCGGGCGGCGTCCTGCACCACGTCACGATGGCCTACGACATCGACGCCGACAAGATGCTCGAGGTGCTCCGGATCGGCCGGGAGAAGATGTCCGACAAGGGCACCCGGAGCGCGGCCAAGCGGGTCGACCCGATCCGTTCCCAGACCGGGCTGAGCCGCGAGAAGGTCATCGACGCGCTGCTGACGGAGTTCGAGCAGAGCTTCGGCGCGGCGTACGTCGGCCTCGACCAGGCCACGATCGAGGAGGCCGCGGCGCTGGTCGAGAGCAAGCACGGGACCCCGGCCTGGCGCGCGAGGGTGCCGTAGGCCGCTCAGCGATCGATGAAGGCCAGCAGGTCGGCGTGCAGGCGATCGCGATCGGTGTCCGGAAGGGCATGGCTGGAACCCTCGTAGACCTTCAGCTCCGCGCCGTCGATCAGCTCGACCGAGCGGCGGCCCCCGACCTCGATCGGCACGATCTGGTCGTCGTCACCGTGCACGACCAGCGTCGGCACGTCGATCTTGGCCAGGTCGGGCCGGAAGTCGGTGGCGGAGAAGGCCGCGATGCACTCGTAGGCGCCACGGTGCCCGGAGGCCATGCCCTGGAGCCAGAAGGCGTCGCGGAAGCCCTGCGGGACGTCGCCATTCCGGTTGTGCCCGAAGAACGGTCCGTCGGCCAGGTCGCGGTAGAGCTGGGCCCGGTTGGCCAGCTCCCCGGCCCGGATCTCGTCGAAGACCTCGACGGGTAGCCCGTCGGGGTTGTCGTCGGTCCGCAGCATGAGCGGCGGCACCGCCGAGACCAGGGCGAGCCCGGCGACGCGGCCGGTGCCGTGCCGCCCGACGTACCGGACGATCTCGCCGCCGCCCGTCGAGTGCCCGACGAGGGTGAGGTCGCGCAGGTCGAGCGCGTCGATCATGCAGGCGAGGTCGTCGGCGTAGGTGTCCATCTCGTTGCCGGACCAGGTCTGGCTGGAGCGGCCGTGGCCCCGGCGGTCGTGGGCGACGGCTCGGTGGCCGTGCTGCGCGAGGAAGAGCGCGGTGGCCTCCCAGGCGTCGGAGTTGAGCGGCCAGCCGTGGCTGAGCAGCACGGGGCTTCCGCTGACGCCCCAGTCCTTGTAGAAGATCTGGGCGCCGTCGTCGGCGGTGATGTAAGGCATCGGCTTCCTCCCACGGTCGGTTGGGATCTGTCCTGACGAGCCTCACGCAGCGCCCAGGCCCGGCGGACCACGTGGACCGCGTAGTCCCGCGGGACTACGCGTCGTACGTGGTCCGGACGCATCGCGCCTCGATGGACGATCGGAGCGTCTCAGCCCAGCATCAGAGAGGGAACCTGACATGAGCACCCCGGACACCATCGTCCTGATCCACGGCTTCTGGGTCACACCCCGGTCGTGGGAACACTGGAAGGCCCGGTACGAGGCCAAGGGCTTCACCGTGCACACCCCCGCCTACCCCGGATTCGAGGTCGAGGTCGAGGCCCTCCGTGAAGACCCGACACCGATCGCGGACCTCACCCTGGAGGCGATCGTCTCCCACCTGGAGGCCTTCCTCGACACGCTCGACACCGCACCGATCATCATGGGCCACTCGGCCGGCGGAGCGTTCACGCAGGTCGTGATGGACCACGGCTACGGCGCCGCGGGCGTCGTCCTCAACTCCGCCCCGACCGAGGGCGTCCGGGCCACGCCGTGGAGCCAGCTGCGCTCGGTCTTCCCGGTGCTCAAGAACCCGGCCAACCATCACCGCGCCGTCGGTTTCGACGCCGAGCAGTGGACGTACGCCTTCACGAACACCTACACCGAGGAGGAGTCGGCGGCCTTCTACGAGCGCTACCACATCCCGGCTTCGGGCCGGGTCCTGTTCGACTCCGTGCTGGCGAACTTCCAGCCTGGTCACCAGGGTGCCTGGGTCGACTTCAAGAACGCCGACCGCGCGCCGCTGCTGTTCCTGTCCGGGTCCGAGGACCACATCATGCCGCCGTCGGTGCAGGCCTCGAACGTCAAGCACTACCAGGGCGACGGAACCGTCACCGAGCACGAGACGTACGAGGGCCGGCCGCATCTGATGGTGGCCGGTCCGGGGTGGGAGGGGATCGCCGACCACGCGCTGGAGTGGGCGCTCTCCCACGCCGGGCAGCGGGACACCACCGAGCCCACCGACTCCTGAGCCCGCGCGATGGACCTCACCCTCACGCACGTCGGAGGACCGACGACGCTCCTCGAGGTCGCCGGGTGGAGGATCCTGACCGACCCGACCTTCGACGCCCCCGGCCGGACGTACAGGTTCGGCTGGGGTACGTCCTCCCGGAAGACCGCGGGCCCTGCGGTCCTCGCCACCGAGATCGGCCCCGTCGACGCCGTCCTGCTCACCCACGACCATCACGCCGACAACCTCGACGACGCCGGCCGGGCGCTGCTGCCGGGTGCCGGGGTCGTGGCCACCACCGCCTCGGGCGCGGTCAGGCTCTCCAGGTCGGGCCTGGTCCGGGCGGTCAGGGGTCTGCGGCCATGGCAGAGCACGGAGCTGCACGCGCCGGGCCGCCCGAGGGTCACGGTGACCGCGACTCCCGCGCGTCATGGTTTCCTCGGCAGTCGACCGATCGTCGGCGACGTCATCGGCTTCTCGCTGACCTGGGAGGGGCAGCAGCACGGAGCCGTCTGGATCTCGGGGGACACCGTGCTCTACGGCGGTCTCCGCGAGGTCGCGACCCGGGTCGACGTCGGGACCGCGGTCCTGCACCTGGGACGTGTCGGATTCCCGGTGACCGGCCCGCTCGCGTACACGATGGGCGGGCGGGACGCGGTCGAGCTGTGCGGGCTGCTCGACCCGGTCACGGTGGTGCCGGTGCACTACGAGGGCTGGTCGCACTTCCGTCAGGGGAAGGGCCGGATCCTTGCCGACCTGGCCGATGCTCCGCCCGGGATCGCAGACCGCTTCCGCTGGCCGACGCCGGGCGTGCCGCTCCGGCTGCCGGTCTAGGCGTTCAGTCGGTCGGCCAGCTGCCGGCGCGAGGAGATGCCGAGCTTCTGGAAGACCTTCCGCAGGTGGTAGTCGACGGTGTTCGGGCTGATGAACAGGTTGGCGGCGATCTCGGCGTTGGTACGCCCGGACGCGGCCAGGCGCGCGATCGTGTGCTCCTGGGTGGTGAGCTCCAGTGGCGGGTTCGCCTCGGCGTCCACATCGTCGGCCCGGGCGCCGAGAACCTCGAGCTCGGCGAGCACTCGCGGGACGAAGATCTCGGCGCCGCTGTGGCGCAGGTGCTGCAGCGCGAGGCGGAGCTGCTCGGCCGCCTCGCGACGGCGCCGGACGCGACGGAGCCATTCGCCGTAGAGCAGGTACGACCGGCCGAGCTCGGTCTCGGCCAGCGTCTTGTGCAGGGCCGCGACCGAGGCGAGGTAGTGGGCCTCGGCCTCGTCGTCCGGGCTCACCAGGGCGAGCGCCCGCTCGGCGGCTCCCTCGCACCAGGGCATGCCGTTCACCGCCGCCCGGCTCGCCAGGTCCTGAGCGACCCGCTGTGCAACGTCCGGGTGGCCGGAGCGTACGGCTGACTCGACGAAGTCGGCGTACCAGATCGGGGTCACCTGGAGGAACGGGTCCTCGACCAGCGGTCGGTGGCGCTGGTAGGCGTCCTGGTAGCGCCGGTCCGCGAGGTCACGCGCGACCAGCCCCTCGATCCCCGAGGACCAGACCCCGCCGAACCCGATCGCACCGGCCCCGTCGGCCACGGCCGTCACCAGGTCGCGTGGCTCTCCTGTCCAGGCCATCACCGCGACGTTGGGCACGTTCGCCTCCTCGTAGCCCATCGCACCGCGTACCTCTCTGTGCATCTCCACGCAGCGGCCGGCCCGGTGCAGGGAGCCGCCGTAGACCTCGGAGAGGGCCATGATCCACAGCAGCGTGTCGAGCACGAGCAGGGCGCCTCGGTCGCGTGCGGCCCGTGCGGCGCGGTCGAGGCCGGCGGCTCGGCTCCCGTCGTCCCACAGGTAGCCGCCGAGGCCGGCGATCACGCTGCCGAAGTACATGATCTCGTCGTCGGGCAGGGCGAGCACCGCGTCGAACGCCGCGCGGACCTTCGGGTGCGCGGTGTCGTACGGCTCCAGGATCAAGGCGGCCAGTCCGCGCAGCACGACCGACCATCGGCCGTCCAGGTCCGCGCCGGCGAGCATCCGCCGGCCCAGCTCGGCCTGCGTCACGCCGGTCATGAGGCGGTCGGCGCTCGAACATCGGTCGAAGGCCCGGAGCAGGGCGTCCTGCTCGCGTACGTCATCGATTCCGTGGAAGAGATCGGCGGCCCGCAGGTGGTCGGCCGAACCGCTCATCACCCCGTCCCGTTCGGCGTGCAGCAGCGCCAGCGCGCTGCGGATGATCAGCGCACGGCCACGGATGACCGCGCCGGCGGACTCCTCGTCGAGGTCGTCGACGAGCCGCTGCGTCAGGTGCGTGGCGCCGACGGCCAGGGCCGCCTCCGCGGCGCCGATCTGCCGCGCGGCACGTGCCTCTCCCGGCGGGCTCAGCTCAGCGGCACGGGCGAGCAGACGCGCGCACGAGACAAGACCGCCGCGGCGGGCGGCCAGGTCCGCGGTCAGGTCCAACCGGGCGGCGACCTCCTCGTCGGTCCCGACGACGGCCCGGGCCGCGTGCCAGGCTTCCGCCTCGGTCAGGTTCGCCCGGTCGGCCGCGTGCGCGAGGGCACTGTGGACCCGGCGTCGTTCGACGCCCGAGGCCGCGTTGTAGACCGCCGAGCGCACCAGGGGATGGCGGAACCGTACGCTCGGGGTGAGCTGGACGAGCCCGGCGACCTCGGCGCGGTCGGCGTCCTCGAGGGTGAGGCCGAGCTCCGCGCCCGCGGCGGCGAGCAGGTCGATGTTGCCGGTCGAGTCCGCCGCGGCCAGCAGCGCCCAGGTCTGGACCGCCCGGTCGGCCTGGCGAGCCCGGCGTACGTAGTGGGCCTCCAGGTGGCGACCGACGGGGACGGGCTCACCGGCCATGCCCAGGTCCGGCAGCTCGTGGACCAGCGACTCGCCGGCGAGGTCGATCAGGGCGAGCGGGTTGCCGCCGGTGGCCTGGGCGATCGCCAGGGCCACCGAGGGCGGGAGGGGTTCCGCCGCCGCCCGGTTCAGCAGCCGCACGGCGGCATCGGTGTCCAGGCCGGTCAGCGCGAGCTGGGGTACGCCACCGAGATGCTCGGCCAGGCCGGCCTCGTCACGTCCGGCGAAAATGACCGCGACCCGCTCCACCGCGATCCTGCGAGCCACGAACGCCAGCGCGTCCAGGCTCTCCGGGTCGAGCAGATGGGCGTCGTCGATCGTGCAGACGATGCCGTGCCCGTTGCTCGCGGCGGCCAGCAGCCCGAGGACCCCGAGGCCGACCAGGTAGCGGTCGGGCGGCGGTCCGTCCGCCTCGCCCGAGGCGACGAGCAGGGCGCGGCGCTGCTGCTCGGGGAGCAGCTCGCACTCGGCGTGCAGCGACGTCACCAGCCGCTGGACCGCAGCGAACGCCATGTCGGACTCGGACTCGTAGCCGTCGAGCCTGACCACCCGGACGCTGGTGCCCGTGGTGGCCGCGGTGAGCAGAGCGGACTTGCCCATGCCCGGTTCGCCGAGCACGGCGATCGCCCCGCCCTTTCCGTTCCGCGTACGGCTCAGCAGTCTGGCCAGGCGTACCTGCTCCGGGTCTCGGCCGACGAGGGCGGCCTGGCGCTGCTCGGGGGCGCTCTGCACGAGGACGACGGTAGCTACCGGGGAGGGTATGTCGCATGACCCAAATGGACGAGTCCCGGGTGGTGTGCCGGCTCGACGCGGCGCATGCGAAAGCCCCTACGACCGGGTCGTAGGGGCTTCGAAGTTTGGACTCCGCTGCTCGGAGCGTTCCTTGGATGAGATGGGGGGGTCCTCATTCACGACCGACATCACGAGCAGCGGAGCGCCGCCAGTTTGGCACGCTCAGATACGCCGTCGCAATAGGTGAAGGCCCCTCCGGCGGTATTTTCTGTCGGTCGATCTGCAGGGCGGAACTCATGAGGTATCGAAAGTGCCTTTCTAGAGGATTTCGACCCTGTCATCGGCGCCGGGCGCGGGAGTATGGCGGACTGCGAATGACGATGGCGGCGGCGGTCGGCTACCCTGGACACATGCAGATGTCTGTCCTGCTTCTTAGGCAGCCGCGCTGACCCTGAGGGACACACCCCGGTCACGCGGCTACCCCTCCATGTGAGGGGCCCTTCTTATTTGTGGGGATCGTTCCAGAAGCAGTCTTGACGCACGACACTCGACAAGGACGAAAGACCAATGACGCAGGAGCAGGCCGAGCAGGCGACGTACGACGTCACCGAGCTGCAGGACAAGTGGCGCCCCATCTGGGAGAAGCTGGAGCCGTTCAAGGCGGGCCAGCGCGAGGGGGCCGAGAAGCGCTACGCGCTCACGATGTTCCCCTACCCCTCCGGCGACCTGCACATGGGTCACGCCGAGGTGACCGCCCTGCACGACGTGTTGGCCCGCTACTGGTGGCTGAAGGGCTACGACGTCCTGAACCCGATCGGCTGGGACTCCTTCGGCCTGCCCGCCGAGAACGCCGCGATCAAGCGCAACGAGAACCCCGCCGGCTGGACCTACGCCAACATCGAGACCCAGGCGGAGTCGTTCAAGCGCTACGGCATCTCCTTCGACTGGTCGCGCCGTCTGCACACCTCCGACCCGGAGTACTACAAGTGGACGCAGTGGATCTTCCTGAAGCTGTACGAGGCGGGCCTGGCCTACCGCAAGAAGTCCCCGGTCAACTGGTGCCCCAACGACCAGACCGTGCTGGCCAACGAGCAGGTCGTCAACGGCGAGTGCGAGCGTTGCGGCGCGGTGGTCACCAAGCGTGACCTGACGCAGTGGTACTTCCGCACGACTGCCTATGCGGAGGAGCTGTACAACGGCCTGGACCAGCTGCAGGACACCTGGATCGGCAAGGTCGTCAACATGCAGCGCAACTGGATCGGCCGGTCCGAGGGCGCGCACGTCGACTTCGAGATCTCGCTGACCTCTGGCGAGAAGCGGACGGTGACGGTCTTCACGACCCGTCCCGACACGCTGTACGGCGCGACCTTCATGGTCGTCGCCGCCGATGCCGACCTGGCCAAGGAGATCGTGGCTCCGGAGCAGGCCGCTGCGCTGGAGGGCTACCTGGAGGACGTACGCAAGGCCTCCGACATCGACCGGCTGGCGACCGACCGTCCCAAGACCGGTGTCGACCTGGGCGTGACCGCGACCAACCCCGTCAACGGCGAGCAGATCCCGGTCTGGGCGGCCGACTACGTGCTGGCCGACTACGGCACCGGCGCGGTGATGGCCGTTCCGGCCCACGACCAGCGCGACCTGGACTTCGCCAAGGCGTTCTCGCTGCCGGTGCGCCGCGTCGTGGACGTGCCGGGCGCGGACAACCCCGAGGAGACGTACGTCGCGACCGCGGGTGACGGTGCGTACGTGAACTCCCCGGAGCTGGAGGGCGTGGCCGACAAGGCGAGCGGCATCCACAAGATCATCGAGAAGCTGGAGGCCGAGGGCCACGGCAAGGGCACGATCAACTACCGGCTGCGCGACTGGCTGCTGTCGCGGCAGCGCTACTGGGGCGCGCCGATCCCGATCGTGCACTGCCCGGTCGACGGTGAGGTGGCGGTGCCGGACGACCAGCTGCCGGTGCAGCTGCCCGATCTGGCCGGAGCCGACCTGAAGCCGAAGGGTGTCTCGCCGCTGGCGGCGGCCTCGGAGTGGGTCAACGTGTCGTGCCCGAAGTGTGGCGGCCCGGCCACGCGCGACTCGGACACGATGGACACCTTCGTGGACTCGTCGTGGTACTTCCTGCGCTACCTGTCGCCGACGGACGAGACCCAGGCGTTCTCCTCCGAGCTGGCCAGCGAGTGGGGTCCGGTCGACTTCTACCTGGGCGGCGACGAGCATGCCGTGCTGCACCTGATGTACGCCCGCTTCTTCACCAAGGCGCTGCGCGACATCGGCCTGATCGACTGGGACGAGCCGTTCTCGGCCTACCTGTCGCAGGGCAAGGTGATCAACGGCGGCAAGAAGATGTCGAAGTCGCTGGGCAACGGCGTGAACCTGTCGGACGTGCTGGAGGAGTTCGGCGTCGACGCGACCCGGCTGACCCTGGTCTTCGCCTCCCCGCCGGAGGACAACATCGACTGGGCCGACGTCTCGCCGGCGGGTTCGGTGAAGTTCCTGCAGCGGGCCTGGCGTCTGGCCGGGGACGTGACGTCTTCGCCGGGTGTGGATCTGTCTGGTGGGGACGTGGCGCTGCGGCGTACGACCCACAAGACCATCGCCGAGGCCGAGCAGCTGATCGAGTCCTACCGGTTCAACGTGGTCGTGGCCCGCGTGATGGAGCTGGTCAACGCGACCCGGAAGGCGATCGACTCGGGTTGTGGTCCGGCCGATCCTGCCGTACGTGAGGCTGCGGAGACGGTCGCGATCCTGCTCTCGCTGGTCGCGCCGTACACCGCCGAGGAGATGTGGGAGCGTCTCGGGCACGAGCCGACGGTCGCGCGGGTCGCGTGGCCGACGCCTCTGCCCGAGCTGCTCGTGGAGGACGTGGTGACCGCCGTCGTGCAGATCAAGGGCAAGGTGCGTGCGCGCCTGGAGGTCTCGCCCTCGATCTCCGAGGCCGACCTGGAGGCCGCTGCGCTGGCCGACCCGACGATCGCGGCCGCGATCGAGGGCCAGAGCGTGCGCAAGGTCATCGTCCGCGCGCCGAAGCTGGTCAACATCGTCGTCTGATCGGCTCGGCTCGCGCTGTCGACGCGATGGCTCGATCTGTAGGCTTCTGACATGGCCCGGGTAGCGATCGTGACCGACTCGACCGCGATGCTTCCATCCGATCTCGGGGATGCCGCGGAGCTGATCACATCGGTGCCGTTGCAGGTGATCGTGGATGGGACGTCGTACGACGACGGGGTCGAGGAGACCTCGCCCGAAGCGCTGCTGACGGCGTTGGCGGCGCACAAGACGGTGACGACCTCACGGCCCTCGCCGGCACTGCTGGCGGAGGCCTACGCGAAGCTCGCGGCGCAGGGCTTCGACGAGATCGTCTCCATCCACCTCTCGGCGGAGCTGAGCGCGACGTGCGAGTCCTCGATGCTCGCGGCGCGCGAGGTTCCGGTGCCGGTCGTCACGGTCGACACGCGGCTGGTCGGGCCCGGGGTCGGGTTCGCGGTGCTGGCCGCTGCTGAGGTCGCCGGTCGCGGCGGGAGTGCTGCCGAGGCGCGCGAGGCCGCGCTGGCGCGGGTTGCCGCGACACGTTCCTACTTCTACGTCGACACGCTCGAGTATCTGCGCCGCGGCGGGCGGATCGGGGCCGCGGCGGCCCTGCTCGGGACTGCGCTGGCGGTCAAGCCGCTGCTCACGATCGAGGACGGGCGGGTCGTGCCGCACGAGCGGGTGCGTACCGCTGAGCGGGCGATCGCGCGGCTGCAGGCGCTCGGGGTCGAGGCCGGTGAGGACGTCGACGGGGTCGAGGTCGTCGTCGCCCATCTGGGCAGCCCGGACCGGGCCGGTGCGATGGCCTCGGGGCTATGTGGGGAGCTGGACGGCAAGATCAACGGCGACGTACGTGTCGGGGAGCTGGGTGCGGTGCTCGGTGCGCATGTCGGGCCGGGGTGCGTGGCGGTCGTCGTGGGGCCTCGGCTCTGATTCTGGGCCTGATTCTGGGCCTGATTCTGGGCCGGTTGCCGTCCACAGGGACGGTTGAGGATCGGGTTCTCCACAGGCGCTGAGAACGCGCTCGGAAGTGTCGGCGCGGGCGCATAGCTTCGGCGTCATGCGGACCCGACCGACCTCTGATCACGCCGATGCCGTCGCCCGGCGGCTGGAGCAGCTGCGCGCCGAGATCGACCCGCCGGGGGAGGAGGACGAGGGCGAGGAGGACTGGCAGCCGCCGTGGTGGGACGGGCCGAGAGCGACCGACACCGCGGAGCTGGATCCGTTGGTGCCGGTCCCGGGACGCCACGCGTCTCGGCGTCAGGTGGTGATCTCGCCCGACGCGGTGCTTCCGGAGCCGTTGCGTGGGAAGGTCAGCCTCGGTCCCTGGCATCTCGTCGTCGTCACGCTGGTGCTGGTCGTCGGTCTGGCGGTGGCGTGCTGGTGGATGATCCGCGCCGATCCGGAGGTGGTGCCGGCCGCCCGCGCCTCGCCCTCGGCCTCCCCGCTGGTCGCGCTGCCGACCGGCTCGGCCGCGCCCGGGAGCGTGGGCGCTGCGCCGTCGGGCGGAGCATCGGCCGGGACGGTGACGGTCGACGTGGAGGGCAAGGTGCCCAAGCCCGGCATCGTCGTGCTGCCGGTGGGCTCGCGGGTGGTGGATGCCGTCGAGGCTGCCGGTGGGGCCTCCCACAAGCAGCTTGCCGGGCTCAACCTCGCTGCGGTGCTCAGCGACGGTCAGCACATCGTCGTGGGGGCGCCGAACGGGGGAGGTGTCGCGGTGCCCGGCTCCGGTGCCCCGGCGGCTGGTGCGCCCGGGGCGGGGGTGAGCCTCAACACCGCCTCCATGGAGGAGCTGGAGACGTTGCCCGGGGTGGGACCGGTGACGGCGCAGGCGATCATCGACTGGCGCACCACCAACGGCGCGTTCACCTCCGTCGACGAGCTGCTCGAGGTCGACGGGATCGGGCCGAAGACCTACGACACGTTGGCACCGCTGGTGACGTTGTGAAGGACCTGCGACTGCCGTTTCTCGGGGCCGGTGCGTGGGCGGGGGCGTTGGCCGGGCCGGTCGTGGTGGCCGGCGGACGGTCCGGGGTGGTTCTGCTGGTGGTGCTCGCTGTCGTCGTCGGCATCGGCGGTGGATGGGCCGTTCGGCAGCGTCGCCCGACGGCGCTGGCGCTGGTGCTGATGATCGCTGGGACCGCGGTCGTCGCGGGCCTGCACGCGGCCCGGGTCAGCGACAACCCGGTGGCGGACCTGGCCGAGCGCGAGGCGCAGGTGCGGGTGATCGCCACGGTCACGACCGACCCGAAGGAGGTACGCGGTCAGCACGCGACGTACCAGCTCCGGCGCGCCAGCGTGCGGGAGATCAGGGGCCGTGGGGTGGTCTACCGCCTGCGTACGCCGGTGGTCGTGCTCGGCGACGACGCCTGGGCGGACATCCCGCTGGGGGCGACGGTGTCGACGAACGGACGCCTGGCGAGGAGCGACTCGCACGAGGAGTCAGCTCTGCTGATCGCCGGTGAGCCGCGGGTCGTCTCCGGTCCGGGGTTCTGGTGGCGAGCCTCCGAGACGCTGCGTGGCTCGATCCGGGACGCGGTGGCACACCGGCCGCCCGACCAGGCAGCGCTGGTCCCGGCGCTGGTCGACGGCGACGACACAGGCCTCTCCGACGACCTCGCGGACGACTTCCGCACGACCGGACTCACCCACCTGCTCGCGGTCTCGGGCACCAACCTGACCCTGGTGGTGGGGTTTCTGCTCATCGTGGCCCGCTGGGCCGGGGTGCGGGGGAGAGGGCTGTACGCCGTCGGCGTACTCGGCATCCTCGGGTTCATCGTGCTCGCCCGCACCGAGCCGAGCGTGGTGCGGGCCGCCGCGATGGGTGCGGTCGGGCTTCTGGCGATGACGCACAACGGACGCCAGCGAGCGCTGCGCGGGCTCGGTGCGGCGGTGATCGGGCTGCTGCTGATCGACCCGGGACTGGCGAGGTCGATCGGGTTCACCCTCTCGGTCCTGGCAACGGCCGGCATCCTGCTCTTCGGGCCGCCGTGGCGCGACGCCCTGAGGCGGTGGATGCCGCAGTGGTGCGCGGAGGCGATCGCGGTCCCGGCCGCGGCGCAGCTGGCATGCACTCCGGTGGTCGCCGCCATCTCCGGCCAGGTCAGCCTCGTCGCAGTGCTCGCCAACCTGCTCGTCGAGCCCGCTGTCGCTCCCGCGACGGTGCTTGGGCTCCTGGGAGGTCTGCTCGGGCTGGTCTGGGATCCGCTCGGCATGGTCGCCGGCACGATCGCGACCTGGTGCGTCGCCTGGATCATCGCGGTGGCTCGCTTCGGTGCCGGGCTGCCGACCGCGGAGGTCGGCTGGGCGACCGGGCCGCCCGCTCTGGCGGCGCTAGTGGTCCTCTGTGCCGCGATCGCCTTCCTGGCGCCTCGGATCCTGCGGCACCCGGTCACCGGCGTGGCCGGGTGCCTGGTGCTGCTCGCGGTCGCGCTGGTGCGGCTGCCGAGCCCGGACTGGCCGCCGCCGGGGTGGGTGCTCGTGATGTGCGACGTGGGACAAGGAGACGCCCTGGTGGTGCGCACCGGGTCGGGCAGCGCCGTCGTCGTGGACGCCGGCCCCGATCCGGACCTCGTCGACGACTGTCTCGACCGCCTCGAGATCGAGGAGGTTCCGCTCGCCGTGATCACCCACTTCCACGCCGACCACGTCAACGGCGTCGAGGGCGTCTTCGCCGGTCGGCAGGTCCGTGAGCTGTGGACCTCACGGCTCCAGGACCCGCCCGAGGGCGTGCGGGTTCTCGGGGAGGCCGCCGGTGCGGCCGGGGTGGTCCCGGTCCCGGCTCCCTACGCGGCCACGACCACCATCGGCGAGGTGCGGATCCAGGTGCTCTGGCCGACGAGCGAGTCCGACACCCGCGGCCCCGGGGACGGCTCCACCGCCAACGACGCGAGCGTGGTCCTCCTCGTCGAGTCCCGCGGCCTGCGTCTGCTGCTGACCGGCGACATCGAGCCGGAGGGACAGGACCAGCTCGCCGACGACCTGGCCGAGCTCGACATCGACGTGCTCAAGGTGCCCCACCACGGCTCTCGCTACCAGGACCTCGACTGGCTGCGTACGCTGCGGGCGCAGGTCGCGCTCACTTCGGTCGGTGCCGGCAACGACTACGGCCATCCCGCCACAGCCACGGTCGAGGGGCTCGAGGAGAGCGGCACCGAGGTCTACCGCACCGATCGCGACGGCTCGGTCGCGGTCGTCGAGTCGGGAGGTGAGGTGGCCGTGGTGACGCGATAGTGTCTCGACCCGCTTCACGGCTTCGCAGGCTCAGCCGCTGCGCTCGCTCGACCTCCTCCCGTTTGCCCGGCGCAAGCGCCGGGCAAGGCTCGGATGTCGGTGCTGTGTGGGAGGGTTTGAGCATGGCACGCACCGCCTCCGCTCCGAGTCCCACCGGCAACCTGTCTGCCGCCGACGTCATGGGTCGGGTGACGCTGGTGACCGGCAAGGAGGAGTTCCTGGGGGAACGTACGGTCGCGTCGGCGAAGGCCGCGGTCAAGGCCTACGACGCCGAGGCGGAGGTCTCCGAGGCAACCGCCGCCGACCTGACGCTGGCGACGCTCGGCGAGCTGAGCGCACCGTCGCTCTTCTCGAGCATCCGCTGCGTGGTGGTGCGCAACCTGGAGAACCTGCCAGACGAGTCGGTCGCGGGCCTGGTGGAGTATGCCGGGATGCCGTCGGAGGAGGTAGCGCTCGTCCTCGTCCACGGCGGTGGGCAGAAGGGCAGCGGCACCCTCGCCAAGCTCCGCAAGCTCCCGAAGGTGACCGAGCACAAGTCCGTCGAGCTGAAGGGGCGCGAATTCGGCAGCTTCGTGAAGGCCGAGCTGCGGCTGCACGGAGCGACCCTCGACGAGGAGGGCGCCGAGTTCCTGATCCAGGCCGTCGGCCAGGATCTCCGCGCCCTGTCCGCCGCGGCGAGTCAGCTCGCCAACGACAACGAGGCGAAGCGACTGGGCCTCGAGCACGTGAAGCAGTACTTCGGCGGCCGCGCCGAGGTGAAGAACTACGTGATCGCTGATGCGATCATCTCCGGAGACCGGGTCAAGGCCCTCGAGGAGATCCGCTGGGCCCTCGACACCGGCTCCTCCCCGGTCTACGTCCTCTCCGCCGTGGCCGGCCAGCTGCGCACCGTCGCCAACCACGTCGCCGGCATCCGAGACAGCGGCACCCCGCCCTGGAAGCAGAAGTCCATCGCCGGCCTGGCCCGCGGATGGTCCCGCGAAGGCATCGGCGAGGCCCTCCGCTCGGTCGCCCGAGCCGACGCCGACCTCAAGGGTGCCGCCAGCGACCCGGCGTACACGCTTGAGCGTCTCGTCCTCACCATCGCCGCCCTCCGCCAGCGCTGACCCCGCCGAGGCGTCACCCCGGTCGGCCGAGGCGTCACCCCGGTCGGCCGAGACGGCAGTGAGATGCCTTCTCGGCCGACGTACGTGACGTCTCGACCAGCGCGAGCGACACCTCGGCCGACGCAAGTGACGTCTCGACCGACGTACGTGACTTCTCGGCAAATGCGAAAGCCCCCGTCGCGGAGGACGGGGGCTTCGGTGGGGCTTACCTCAGAGGGAGGAAGCCTTCTTGGCGATCGCCGACTTGCGGTTGGCGGCCTGGTTCTTGTGGATGACGCCCTTGGAGACGGCCTTGTCGAGCTTCTTGGTGGCGACCTTGGCGGTCTCGACCGCAGCATCCTTCTCGCCGGCCTCGGCGGCGGCGTGGAACTTGCGGATGACGGTCTTGAGCTCGCTCTTGACGGCCTTGTTGCGCTCGTGCGCCTTCTCGTTCTGCTTGTTGCGCTTGATCTGCGACTTGATGTTCGCCATGGGTGAATGATCTCCAGTGCTTCGACGTGTGGTGGTGCGAGCTCTCAATCCGGCCCCTCGGGGAAATGAGAGGGGAGAGGCCTACGCGAACACGCTTGCGGTCAAGATTACAGACTCGCGTGGTTTGGCCTCAAATCGCCGTACCTCACCTAGCTACTCCGGGGTAGGCTGTCGTGATCTCGGTCACGAGATTTCCGGCGGAACCCCCTGTTGCGGCTCGGCTCCAGCGTCTAGGGTCCCCCGCGCGGTCCCTCTCGTGCTTACCGCCCACCGTTCACCCCCACGCACACACTGCAGGCCAGGAGAATCATGCCGACCCAGTCCGCGACCGATCTCGCATTCCTCGACGAGATGCCGGCGAACTTCGCCCTTCACTTCCTCAACCGGGTCAAGGCCACCCCGAATGCGGAGGCGTTCCGCTATCCCGTGGTCGGCTCGACGACCGATGCAGGCGGGGAGGAGTGGAAGTCGCTGACCTGGAAGGAGGCCAGCGACCTGGCCAGCCGCCTCGCCGCGGGCCTGGTCTCGCTCGGCCTCGAGCTCGAGCAGCGGGTCGGCATCGCCTCGACCACCCGCTACGAGTGGATCATCGCCGACCTCGCGGTGATGCTCGCCGGCGGCGCCACCACGACGGTCTACCCGACGACCAACGTCGAGGACACCGCCTACATCCTCGGCGACGCCGGGTGCCGCTTCGTCTTCGCCGAGGACGACGGCCAGCTCGCCAAGATCGCCGAGAAGGCCGCCGACCTGCCCGAGATCGTCAAGGTCATCACCTTCGACGGGGCCACCGACGGTGAGCGGGTCATCGGCCTGGACGACCTGGCCGCGATCGGCGACAAGTACCTCGCCGACCACCCGGACGTGATCGAGGAGACCGCCGCCAAGATCACCCCGGACCACCTGGCCACGCTGGTCTACACCTCGGGCACCACCGGCCGGCCGAAGGGCGTGCGCCTGCTCCACCGCGCGTGGGTCTACGAGGGCGAGGCCGTCCGGGTGCAGGGCGACGTGCTCGGCCCCGACGACCTGCAGTTCCTGTGGCTGCCGATGTCCCACGTGTTCGGCAAGGTGCTGCTCTCGATCCAGATCGCCTGCGGCTTCCCGACCGCGATCGACGGCCGGATGGACAAGATCGTCGACAACCTGGCGATCGTGAAGCCGACCTTCATGGGCGCGGCCCCGCGCATCTTCGAGAAGGTCCACGCCAAGATCACGATGATGGTCGAGAACGACGGTGGCGTGAAGAAGAAGCTCTTCGACGCCGCCTTCGCCAACGGCATCGCCCGCGACCGGCTGCAGCGCGAGGGCAAGTCCGTGCCGACCACCATGGCTCTCAAGCACGCGGTGCTCGACAAGCTCGTGCTCGGCAAGGTCCGTGACCGGTTCGGTGGGCGCGTACGTTTCTTCATCTCCGGCTCCGCCCCGCTCAACCGCGACATCGCCGAGTGGTTCCGCGCCGCCGGGATCCTGATCATGGAGGGCTACGGCTCGACGGAGAACGCCGCGGGCGCGGCCGTCGGCACTCTGACGGAGAACAAGCTCGGCACCGTCGGCAAGGCGTTCCCGGGCAGCGAGGTGAAGATCGGCGAGAACGACGAGCTGCTCATCCGCGGCCCGCACGTGATGCCGGGCTACCACAACCTGCCCGAGGAGACCGCCAAGGCGCTCGACGCCGAGGGCTGGTACCACACCGGTGACAAGGCCTCGATCGACGAAGAGGGTTACATCACCATCACCGGCCGGATCAAGGAGCTCTTCAAGACCTCGGGCGGCAAGTACGTCGCGCCGCCGGCGATCGAGTCGAAGTTCGCCGCGCTGTGCCCCTACACCAGCCAGTTCCTCGTCTTCGGTGCCAACCGCAACTTCGTCAGCGCGCTGATCGCGCTCGACCCCGAGGCGATCGGCGCCTGGGGCGCGGCCAACGGGCTGGAGGGGAAGTCCTACGAGGAGATCGTCACCTCGCCGCAGGTCCGCGAGCTGATCGGCGGCTACGTCGACGAGCTCAACGCGAGCCTCAACCGCTGGGAGACCATCAAGAAGTGGGAGATCCTCGAGCACGACCTGACCGTCGAGGGCGGTGAGCTGACCCCGTCGCTGAAGGTGAAGCGCAACGTCGTCGAGGCGAAGGAGCAGGCGCGGATCGACGCGTTCTACGCCGGATCCTGAGCCTCCTGGTCCCAGCCCTGGCGCTCAGCCAGCCAGTCCAGACACACCTCGCCCTGCCACCGCTGCATCCTGCGGAGGTGGGGCGAGGTCGTCTTGACCGGCTGGTCGGCGGCGGCCAGGAAGTAGCCGGCGAAGAGGGCCAGCACGGAGTCGATGGCCTCCGGTGCGGCCTGCGACAGCAGCGGATGGGTGGCCAGGAACGACTCGGCGTCGAGGCCGTCGCCGCGCGGCCCGACCAGCAGCAGGAGCGAGTCGATCCACGCGGCGCCGAGGACCGGCCAGGTCCACTCGACCAGCAGGACGCCACCGTCGGGTCGGATGCGGACGGTGTCGTCGCGTACGTCCAGATGGACCAGCGTCTCGCCGGCGGTGTGCTCCGCGAAACCCGCGGCCAGGGAGGCCGCCTGGTCGGCATGCGGGTAGCCGCCTACCCGGTCCCACAGCCCCGGGTAGGCGGCGTGCTCCTCGGCGAAGGTCGGCCAGCCCATGCCCGGTGCGGGGGTGAGCGCGGCGGCGGTCTCGACCAGCGCCTGCGCGACGAGCTCGAGATCGGCGGCGGTCCACGGCCTCGAGGGCAGCCGCGCCTCGACGTGCTCGAAGGCCAGGACGACCCACTCGCCGTCGTCGAACCACTTCAGCTTCGGGGCGGGGACCCAACCGGCGAGCTTCTTCAGCTTCGCGGCCTCCTCGCGGTAGAGCGCCGCGGAGTCGCGTTGGGCCTTCGCGGAGGCCGCCTTCACGAAGTGCTGGGAGCCGTCCTGGCAGGTCAGCACTGAGGCGAACCCCGGCGTGAACCCGGCGCCCTGTGACTCCGCCGAGACCACGGACCCGCCGCCGAGCCGCTTCTCGATCGAGGACCGCAGGAACGGGGGCAGATGTGCCCACTCGAGGCGGCGGGCGGTCTGTCCGTGCGGGATGTTCGTCGGGATCGCGGTCACGACGAACATCCTTGTGTACGCCGCCCCGGACGCGCTACTGAGACATCGGTGGCTGGTCGAACTCCCCGGCGGTCTTGCCGGTGTCCACGTCCCAGGCGGCCACGCCGGCCTCGGGCGAGGCGGTGTAGAGGGTCGTGCCGTCGGGGCTGAAGATGACGTTCGACCCTACGGGCGCAGTTCGGGTGACGTCACGGGTCGCGCCTGCACCGCCAAGCGCTCTGGGCGCCCAGAGCTGCAGCCGGGTCTCATCGATCTGCGGGCCGTCGCCACCGTTGCCCGCTGCGGCGAGCGAGCGAGAGTCCGGAGAGAACGCGATCGCGGCGGCGTCGAAACCGGGGAGGCTCTCCACCGCCTTGAACGTCTTGGCGTCCCAGATGGTGGGAGATCCGCTGGTGGTCACCCCGGCGATCCAGCGCCCGTCCGGGCTCCAGACCGGGTCGGCGCCGCCCGCGGCCGCGACGGTGCCGACCTCGTCGCCCGACTCGGCCTCGAGGACCGAGACGCTGTCGCCGGAGGCAACCGCCACCAGGTCGCCGTCGGGGCTGAACGAGATCGATCCGATCCCGTTGTCGAGATCGGTGCTCGCCACCTCGTCGCCGTCCTCGACCGACCAGATGATCAGGTCACCCTCGAGCCCGGCGCCGGCCACGAGCCGACCGTCGGGGCTGAACGCGATCTCGCCGACCGGGCTCGCGTCGGTGACCTTCGGGTTCGGCAGACCTTCGAGCCGCTGGACCTCCTCGTCGCCGTCGACCTCGACCAGCGCGATGTCCGAGCAGCCGACCTTCCTCGCGACCAGCGTGAGGTCGGAGGTGATGGCTGCATAGCCGGTCTCGGAGACCGTCTCGTACGCACCGCCGGCGGCGCCCCAGCGGCAGGTGCCGTCGGTGCAGCTGGCCACGATCTGCTGCCCGTCGGTGGCCAGCGAGCCGGCCACGAGCCGGCTCGGCATGACCGCGGCGGCCAGGCTGATCGGGGTCGTCCCGAGCGAGGAGATGTCGCAGCCGTCCCGGTCGGGGTCGCCGGCGCACCCGGCCAGGAGCGCGGCGGCGAGCACGCCGACGATCGGGACGCTGAGGACGTACGTTCGGGGTTTCATCGGTCCTTCTCGGGATCAGGCGAACGAGGTGGCGTCGAAGTGGACGACGGTGCCGTCGGTGCAGGTGAGGCGGTCGAGTCGACGGCCTCCGGTCTCGACGAGGTCCTGGCGGTCGCGGACCTTGTCGAGTGCTCGGAGCATGTCGTACTCGTCGTTGATACGCAGCACCGACCACGGATGTTGCTCGCTGCCGTCGCCGGTGGAGCGGATGCTGCGCAGCGCGGCCCGCGCGACCTGGCGCTCGCGCGCCGCGGCCCGATCATCCCCGGATCCCGCCAGCGCGGTGGCCATCCGCAGATGCGCCGAGGGGCTGAAGATCGCCCCCGGCATGGCCCGCTTCAGCTCGGCGGCGGTTGCGGCGTACGACCCCGCGGCGAGCAGCCTGTCGACCGAGTCGAGGTCGAGGTCGGGGGTGAAGCCTGCCGAGCCGCGGACCGCGCGGCGAAGCGGCCCGAGCGTCTCGGGGCCGGGATCGTCGAGGTAGGCGGTGACCAGATCGGCGTACGTCGTCATCGCGACTCCTCCAGGATCCGGTTGAACTCCTCCTCGGTGAGGTTGTTCAGGTAGTCGCGGCCGGCGTTGCGGGCATCCTTCTCGACGGGCTGGTTGTAGTACTCGTCGAACGTGGCGCCGTTGTCGGTGCTCTTGTAGTCGTCGAAGTTCTCCTCCCACTCCTCGGCCTGTTGCTCGGTGATCCCGTCGGCCTTGTGCTCGTCGAACGGGTCGTCCTCCCACCAGAACTGCCAGTCGTTCTTGTCGTCGATGGCCTCGTGCTGGCGGCCGTGACGGACCTCGTGGGCGACGGTGTTGATCAGCTGGCCGGGATCGTCGAGCACGTTGGGGTTGAGCGCCATCGTGGGCTCTTCGTCGTTCCAGTAGCCGTAGGTGATGCTGCCGTCGTCCCAGGTGTCGTTGCCCAGGTCGCTCCAGTCGATGGTGGGCATGTCGACGCCGCTCTCCGCGGCGATCTTCTTGACCATCTCCTCCAGCACGGCCTTGCGCTCCTCGATACTGAGCGTCTCCCACTTCTCCGCGATGGCCGGGTCGATTCTGCCGTACTCGTCGCCCTGCTCGTCGATCCCGGTCGGCAGGCCGCGCGCGAGGATGGCGTCGACGCCGACCGCCTTGGCGAGGGCCTTCTCGATCTCGTCGGCGAGCTCCTGGGCGATGGTCTGGCGGCTGTTGCCCCACTCCTCCGCCTCGAAACGGCTCTTGAACGTCGGTGGGGTGGCGGTGCTGGTCACCGAGCCGTCGTCGCCGACGGTGAACTCCTGGGTCTTGGCCCGGTCCAGGATGCCCTGGACGAGGCGCTCGATGGCCTCGACCTCGGGCTCGGCGGTGTAGAGCGCCTTCTGCATCCCCTGCTTGGCGGTGATGTGGCTGCCGAGGTCCTTGACCAGGGTGTCGCGGTGGCCTCGGGCGGCGTCGGCGGCGGCGCCGGTCCAGGACTTGGCCACGCCGTTGGCCTCGAGCTCGTCGCGGCTGGTCTCCAGGTTGCGGAGGTCGGCCTTCAGCCCGTCGCCGGCGTCACCGAGCGGCGCTGCCTTCCAGGTCTTGACCTGGCCGAACGTGATCGCCATCAGACGAGGGCGGTCGCGTCGAAGTGAGCGAAGGTCCCGTCGGTGCAGGTGTGGCGGTCGATACGCCGACCGTCGGCCTCCAGAAGATCCTGGCGGCCGGGCACCTTGTTGAGGGCGCGGAGCAGGTCGTACTCGTCGCTGATCCGCAGCACCGTCCAGGGGTGCTCCTCGGTGCCGTCGCCGGTCGCCCGGATGCTCCGCAGCGCGGCGCTGGCCACCTGACGCTCGCGGGCCGCGGAGCGCTCCTCACCGGAGCGCTCCAGCGCGGTCGCCAGCCGCAGGTGGGCCGACGGGCTGAAGATCGCGCCAGGCATGAGGGCCCGCAGCGCGGTCGCGGCCTCGGCGTAGGCGCCCTCGGCGAGCAGCTTGTCGACCGCACGCAGGTCGAGGTCGACGGTGAAGTTGGCGGAGTTGCGGACCGCGCGGCGCAGCGGTGCCAGCGTCTCGGGACCGGGGTCGTCGAGGTAGGCGGTGACCAGATCGGCGTACGTCGTCATTTCGACTCCTTCAGGAGGCGGTCGAGCTCAGCGGGCGTCAGGTTGTCGAGGTATTCGCGGCCGGACTTGCGGGCATCGGCCTCGACGGGCTGGTTGTAGTACTCCTCGTAGGTGTCGCCGTTGTCCGTGCTCTTGTAGTCGTCGAAGTTGTCTTCCCACTCCTCGGCCTGCTTCTCGGTGATGCCGTCCTCCTCGTGCATGTCGAAGGGGTCGTCCTCCCACCAGAACTGGAAGTCGTTGTTGTCGTCGATCGCCTCGTACTGCCGGGCATGGCGCATCTCGTGAGCCACGGTGTGCAGGATGTCGGGATTGTCGACATTGCCCGGATTGAGGTGCACGGTGTGGTCGTCCTCGCTCCAGTAGCCGTTGGTGCTGCCCTGCGCGTCCCAGACGATGTCCTCGACATCGACGCCGTACTCCTCGGCGAGCTCCTCGATCTTCTGGTCGATGATCGCCTTGCGCTCGGCATCGGTGAGCTGCGCCCACCGCTCGGCGGTCTCGGGGGACGCCATGCCGCGCTCGTCACGGGTGTGATCGAGATCCTTGTCGGTGCCGGTCGGGATGCCGTCGGTGAGGATCTGGTCCACGCCGGCCGCCTTGGCGAGGGTGTCGGTGATGTCGTCGGCGAGCTCCTGGGCGATGGTCTGGCGGCTGTTGCCCCACTCCTCCGCCTCGTAGCGGTTGTGGAAGGTGGGCGGCGTGGCGGTGCTGGTCACCGAGCCGTCGTCGCCGACGGTGAACTCCTGGGTCTTGGCCCGGTCCAGGATGCCCTGGACGAGACGCTCGATTGCCTCGACCTCGGGTTCGGCGGCATAGAGCGCCTTCTGCATCTGCTGCTTGCCGGTGATGTGGCCGCTCAGCTGTGTGACCAGGCTGTCCCGGTGGCCCCTGGCCGCGTCGGCGGCGGCGCCGGTCCAGGACTTGGCCACGCCGTTGGCCTCGAGCTCGTCGCGGCTGGTCTCCAGCTTGCGGAGGTCGGCCTTGAGCCCGTCGCCGGCGTCACCGAGCGGCGCGGCCTTCCAGGTCTTGACCTGGCCGAACGTGATCGCCATCAGTTGGGGCCCATGACCTTTCCGCCCTTCTGGCCGGCCGCGGCGTCGGCGGCCTCGAACTCGTTGAGCGCCTTCTGCATCTCCGCGGCGAGCTTCTGCGAGCTGTCGGCCGCGGCCTTGGTCTCATCGGTCCAGCGGTTGCCGAGATCGGACATGTAGCCGACCGACTCCGCCCCGGGGACCGCAGCGCCCGCCTTGGTCAGATGGCCGGCGGAATCGGCTTTGCGTACGGCGCTCTCGGCGTCCGTGGCGATGCCGATGGATGCCTTCATGTCCTTGGGGACGACATGAATTTCGCTCATGGTCTGCTGGTCCTCCTGGGCCCGAACGGGAGACGGCTAGGGCGTGTCCTCGCTGAGGCACGCCCTAGCCCGGAGACCCTAACGGAAACTCGGGTCCAGCGTCTTCGTAAAAAGAGCACCGCCGTCGATGTCCCGGAGGGTAACGGTGAGCTGCTGCGTACGTGCGTCGATCTCGACCTCGCCGAAGAACTGGAAGCCGTCGGCGGGCGAGGCGTTGGCCGCCGGGGGAGCGGCCACGAACTCGGCGGTCGGACCGAAGGTGGGGTCCAGCTTGTTCGGGCCGAAGGCGCCGGCGTTGAGCGGGCCGGAGACGAACTCCCAGAACGGGTCGAAGTCCTGGTACGCCGCCCGGTCGGGGGAGTAGGAGTGGGCGGCCGTGTAGTGGACGTCGGCGGTCAGCCAGACGTGGTTGCGGATGCCGAGGCGCTTGAGCCCGGTCAGGACCTTGGCGATGTCGAGCTCGCGGCCGAGCGGGGCACCGGCGTCGCCCTGGGCGAGGCCCTCCTGCAGGGTGCCGTCGGGGACGACCAGGCCGATCGGCAGGTCGGCGGCGATGACCTTCCAGGTGGCGCGGGAGGCGGCGAGCTCGCGCAGCAGCCAGCGGGTCTGGCGCTCGCCGAGGACACCGCCGTCGGCGCTCGTCTCGGCGTTGGTCGTGTTGGCGTCCTTGTGGGTGCGCATGTCGAGGACGAAGAGGTCCATCAGCGGTCCGTAGGAGAGCTTGCGGTAGATCCGGCCGTCGGGGTCGGGGGAGGCGTCGCCGACGGGGATGTACTCGTGGAAGGCCTGCTTGGCGCGGGCCGCGAGGACGTCCACGCGGCGCTCGGTGTAGCGGCCGTCGTCGGGGAGGATCTCGCCGGGGTACCAGTTGTTGGTGACCTCGTGGTCGTCCCACTGCGCCACGATCGGCGTCTGGGCGAGGAAGGCGCGCCAGTTGTCGGCGAGCAGGTTGTAGGCGTACTGCCCGCGGAACTCGGTCAGCGTCTCGGCGACCTTGTCCTTCTCCTCGGTGACGATGTTGTTCCAGATCCGGCCGTCGGGGAGGGTCACGGTCGAGGTGAGCGGGCCGTCGGCGTAGACGTTGTCGCCGGAGCTCAGGAAGAAGTCGGCCTCGCGCGCCGCCATCGCGGGTGCGATCCGGAAGCCACCGAAGTCGGGGTTGGCGCCCCAGCCCTGCCCGGCGATGTCGCCGGACCACAGGAACCGGATGTCCTGGCGGCGTGCCGGTGCGGTACGCAGTCGGCCCAGCTCCCAGGCGCTGCCGCGGCGCGGGTCGGCGGCGTCGACGGCACGGATCCGGTAGAAGTAGTCGCGCCCCGCCTCGAGGCCGTTGACCTTCAGCTCCCCGGTGAAGTCGCTCCTCGCAGTCACCACCGGACCGTTGACCGGGCGGGCGCGGCGGAAGGACTCGTCGGCCGAGATCTCCGCGACCAGGCGCGAGGCCTTGTCCGCGCGGCTCCACAGGATGCCGCCGCGGGCGCCGACGTCGCCGGACTGGACTCCGTGGGTGAGGGTCGGTCGGTTGCCGCGGACGAAGGCGGGGGCGGAGGCGGGGGCGGCGTGGGCGGTCGCCGCGGTCGTGGGGATGACGAGTCCGGCACCGGCGGCGGCACCGAGGCCGAGGACGGAGCGGCGGTTGAGTGGGGTCATGGACCAAACCTGCCGATCCCGGCGGAACGACCGGTGAGTTCCGCGGGTCGTGTCGGTGAACACGTACGCGAAGGGTGCCGTCCCCGGGTGAAAGAAAAGTTTCTTTCACCCGGATGTCGAGATCCTCGGGCGAGCTCCGAGAGAGGGGTGAAGGCCGGAGAAGCCGGCCGCACACGAGGAGCGACATCATGAACGACGAGTACGCCATGCCCGCACTGCCCGCACCGAGCCCCGGCGTCCGCGCCCTGGACCGGCTGATCGGCACCTGGAAGGTGACCGGCGGGGCAGAAGGCGAGGTGACCTACCGCTGGATGGAAGGCGGCTACTTCCTGCTGCAGGACGTACGCCTGGAGCAGTTCGGCCAGGTCACGACCGGGATCGAGGTGATCGGCAACCTGCGCCCCTTCGGTGAGGAGCCGAGCGCGGACGTGCACTCGCGCTACTACGACAACACCGGCGCCACCCTCGACTACGTCTACGAGCTCGACGGTGACCAGCTCACCATCTGGGGCGGGGAGAAGGGGTCACCGGTGAAGTTCGTCGGCACCTTCGACCAGACCGGCGACGTGATGACCGGCGAGTGGGACTACGCCGGCCAGGGCGGCTACGAGTCGACGATGACGCGGGCCTGATCCGCGCGCCGGAGCAGGTAGTCGCGCTCGGCCTCGTTGGCGGTCAGCTCCGCAGCCGCTCGGAACTGGGCGGCGGCGGACGGGTCGCGCCGCTGGTCCAGCAGGTGCGCACGCACCGCCAGGACCCGCTGCGCGGTCAGTGGATCGCCGGCGAGGCCGTGCTCGGCGTCGAGTTCGTCCAGCAGCTGCAGGCCCACCACCGGGCCGAACGCGTGAGCCGCCGCGACGACGCGGCCCAGGCGGACCGGTGCGGTCGGCAGCGTACGTTCCAGCAGGAGGTAGAGGCCGAGGATCTCGTGCCAGTCGGTGTCCGCGGCCGACGTCGCGTGGGCATGCACCGCGGCGATCGCCGCCTGGAGCCGGAACGGGCCCGGATCACCGGCGCCCCACACCTCCTCCAGTACGGCCAGCCCCTCCTCGATCAGCGCGCGATCCCACCGGGAGCGGTCCTGCTCGGCCAGCGGCACCAGGCCGAGGTAGGGGTCGGTGCGGGCCGGCCGCCGTGCCTCGGTGAGCAGCATCAGCGCCAGCAGGCCGGCGACCTCGGGCTCGCCCGGAGCGATCCGGGCGAGCATCCGGGTCAGCCGGATCGACTCGTGCGCCAAGTCGACCCGTCCCAGCTCGGCGCCGGCGGTGGCGGTGTAGCCCTCGTTGAAGACGAGGTACAGCACCTCGAGCGCGGCGCCGATCCGATCCGCGCGTTCGGTCTCTCCGGGCGGCGTGAACCGGGCGCCGGCCTTGCGCAGCGTCTGCTTCGCCCGACTGATCCGGGTGCCCATGGTGTTCTCGGGGACGCCGTACGCATGGGCGATCTCGGCCGTCGTCAGCCCGCCCACGGCGCGCAGCGTGAGCGCCACCTGCCCGGTCCGCGACAGCGCCGGATGACAGCACAGCAGCAACAGCGCCAGGCTGTCGTCGGTCTCCGCCGCCGGACCGGCAGGCGTGACCACCTCGGCGATCCCGATCTGGAGCTCGCGGCGGTGGGCCGCCTGCTCGGAGCGGAGCAGATCCACCATCCGCCGGTAGCCGACCCTGGTCAGCCAGGAACGCGGGTTCTCCGGAACGCCGTCGCGCGCCCACTGGATGCTGGCGTCCAGCAGCGCCTCCTGGACGGCGTCCTCGGCGGCCTCGAACCGGCCGAAGCGGCGGACCAGGGCGCTGAGGACGTACGGCGCCTCGGTCCGCAGGAGCTCCTCCACAGCCGCTGGTCCGGTCATGTTCGAAGAGACTAGTTTCGGGACATGAAATACCTGATGCTGGGCTACACGCCCGCCGACGCGTGGGACCCCTCCGAGACGGCCTCCGAGGAAGCGCTCACGGCGTTCGCGGAGTACCAGAGGTTCGAGCAGGAGCTGATCGCCAGCGGCGAGCTCGTCAGCACCGAAGGTCTGGGGCACCCGGCGGTGTCGGTCACGGTCCGGCCGGGCGAGAACGGTCCGGTCGCGACCGACGGCCCGTTCGCCGAGCTGAAGGAGGTGATGGCCAGCTTCGCGGTCATCGACGTGGCCAGCCAGGAGCGCGCCATCGACATCGTCTCGCGGATCGTCGCGGTCCTCGGGGAGCCGATCGAGATCCGGCCGGTGATGGGGGACGACTTCGCGCAGGCATGACCCGGTGTGACCCGCTGGGATACGGGTGGCAGTATCTGCGGTGATGTGGGCTAGAAGGAACATGTTCGCCGCTGTGCTGCTGCTTCTGGTGGCGCCGGTGCTGGTCGGCTGCGCCGGGGAGCCCCCGGCCGAGGCGGAGTCCCGCTCGCCGTCGATGCCCGCGAGCATGGCGCCCGACGCGTCGGGGAGCGCGCCACCGCGCGCGCCGGAGTCGCTCGAGATCCCGTCCGTCCCGCCCGCCGACGATCGCGGGATCGTCGAGGGCGGTGACATGAGCTGGCCGCAGTGTCCCGAGGGGATGGGCATCAAGGAGCGTCGGACGCTGGGGCTGCCGATGCCGCTCGACTCGGCGGAGTACGTCGTCATCGGCCTCACCAACGGGCCGGCGTTCACCCCCAACCCGTGCCTGGCCTCGCAGGTCGAGTGGGCGAAGACGAACAAGGTGATGACCTCGGCCTATGCGGTCACCTCCTACCCCCGTGACGCCACGATCCGTCAGTACGGCGGCGAGGGGCCCGGCGACCCGGACACGGAGATCGGCCGGCTGACCAACGTCGGCTATCAGCAGGCGGTGTGGAATCTCGAGCAGATGGAGCGCGCCGGTCTGGAGTCGCCCTCGGTCTGGGTCGACGTCGAGCCGGTCGCGGTCTGGGAGTGGTCCGACGACATCGAGGCCAACCAGGCGGTGGTCAAGGGCGCCCTGGCCGGCTATCAGGACGCTGGGAAGCGGGTCGGGGTCTACTCGATCGAGGGCCTGTGGACGCCGATCGTCGGCGACCTGCAGCTGCAGCTGCCCGAGTGGCGCCCGGCGGGCGAGGCATCGCGGGCTGCCGCCCTGGAGCGGTGCGGTGGCGAGTGGATGTTCCAGGGCGGTGCGGCGGTGATGGTGCAGTGGCTCGAGGACGGCCGCGACCGCAACGTGACCTGCCCGGGCGAGTCGGTGCAGCTGCCGCTTTGGTTCCATCAGTACTGAGCGTGGGACACTAGGCGGTGACGTACCCGCCCCCGTTCTAGAGCATCTACGAAAGCAGCCTGTGACTCACTCCGCGCCACAGCCCGGCTCCACTGATCCGGCGATCATCCGCAACTTCTGCATCATCGCCCACATCGACCACGGCAAGTCGACGCTGGCCGACCGGATGCTGCAGCTGACCGGTGTGGTCGACGAGCGCGCCGCGCGGGCGCAGTACCTCGACCGGATGGACATCGAGCGCGAGCGCGGGATCACGATCAAGTCCCAGGCCGTGCGGATGCCGTGGACGGTCACCGAGGGCGACGACGCCGACAAGACGTTCGTGCTGAACATGATCGACACCCCGGGGCACGTCGACTTCACCTACGAGGTGTCGCGGTCGCTGCAGGCGTGCGAGGCGGCGATCCTGCTCGTCGATGCGGCGCAGGGCATCGAGGCGCAGACCCTGGCCAACCTCTACCTGGCGATGGGTGCCGACCTGCACATCATCCCGGTGCTCAACAAGATCGACCTGCCCTCGGCGAACGTGGAGAAGTACGCCCTGGAGCTGGCCAACCTCGTCGGCTGCGAGCCGGAGGACGTGCTCAAGGTCTCGGCCAAGACCGGGCTCGGCGTCGAGGACCTGCTCAACCACATCGTCTCCGAGACGCCGCCGCCGGTCGGCGACCCGGACGCCCCGGCGCGGGCACTGATCTTCGACTCCGTCTACGACACCTACCGCGGCGTGGTGACCTACGTCCGGGTCTTCGACGGCAAGCTGACCCACCGCGACAAGATCAAGATGATGTCGACCGGTGCGGTCCACGAGATGCTCGAGCTCGGCGTGATCAGCCCGGAGCCGGTCAAGGCCGACCACATCGGGGTCGGCGAGACCGGCTACCTGATCACCGGCGTGAAGGACGTACGTCAGTCGCGTGTCGGTGACACCGTCACCGGCAACAACCGCCCGGCCAAGGAGATGCTCGGCGGCTACTCCCACCCCAACCCGATGGTCTTCGCGGGGCTCTACCCGATCGACGGCGACCAGTACCCGGTGCTGCGCGAGGCGCTCGACAAGCTCCAGCTCAACGACGCGGCGCTGACGTACGAGCCGGAGACCTCGGGCGCGCTCGGCTTCGGCTTCCGCGTCGGGTTCCTCGGCCTGCTGCACATGGAGATCACCCGCGACCGCCTCGAGCGCGAGTTCAACCTCGACCTCATCTCGACGGCTCCCAACGTGGTCTACGACGTGATCATGGAGGACGGCTCCGAGCACATCGTCACCAACCCCTCGGAGTTCCCCGAGGGCAAGATCCGCGAGGTGCGCGAGCCGGTCGTCAACGCCACGATCCTCTCGCCGTCCGACTACATCGGCACGATCATGGAGCTGTGCCAGAAGAAGCGCGGCACCCTCGGCGGCATGGACTACCTCTCCGAGGACCGCGTCGAGATGCGCTACGTCCTTCCCATGGGCGAGATCGCCTTCGACTTCTTCGACCAGCTCAAGTCCTCGACCAAGGGGTACGCCTCGCTGAACTACGAGTTCAGCGGCGACCAGGCGGCTGACCTGGTCAAGGTCGACATCCTGCTCCAGGGCGAGCCCGTCGACGCGTTCTCCGCGATCGTCCACCGCGAGGCCGCCTACGGCTACGGCGTGATGATGGCCGGCAAGCTCAAGGAGCTCATCCCGCGCCAGCAGTTCGAGGTGCCCATCCAGGCCGCCATCGGCGCCCGCGTCATCGCCCGCGAGACCATCCGCGCCATCCGCAAGGACGTCCTCGCCAAGTGCTACGGCGGCGACATCTCGCGTAAGCGCAAGCTGCTGGAGAAGCAGAAGGAGGGCAAGAAGCGGATGAAGATGGTCGGCCGCGTCGAGGTCCCCCAGGAGGCCTTCGTGGCCGCGCTCTCCACCACCCAGCCTTCCACCGACAAGTCCGCCGGGAAGAAGTAAATCTTCGCTGGTCGAGCCGCCGGAGCCGCTAGGCGGAGGCGTGTCGAGACCAACACGGTTCTCTTGCTCGGGAGAGCTCGCTTTGGTGACTGTGGTTTCGTTTCAGGTTCGCCGCCGACCCTTGCTTTGAGTGTTTCTCGATCGCGCGCCGCGTCAAGGACGCCCTTCGGGCGCCGCTATCGCGGTGGCCTTCGGCCATCCTTGACCCGGCACCCGATCGAGAAAGATTTCGCCTATATCGGGGCGGCGGCGAGAGTGTGGCGCGGAGTTCACGTGTCTTGTTCGCTGAACGCATAACTGTCATCTGAACAGCACAAATAGGTCGCGCTGTTCTCATCGATCGCATATAATGGCGGCTATGTACGAGACCATCGACCACCTCCTCGACGGGCCACCTCCGGGTGCGTCCGAGGGTGAGTTGGTTGACTGGATCAGTCGGCTCGAAGCAATGAAGTGCACCGCTGAGGCCGTGCAGGCAGAGGCAGCGGTACGTCTGGAGGAAGCCGCCCGCGAGCGCCAGGCCGAGGCTGGGGTTCCCGCCCGGAAGCTTGGTGAAGGGGTGGCTTCCCAGGTTGCGTTGGCGCGGCGGGTCTCGCCCGAGAAGGGCGCCAAACTCCTAGGTCTGGCGAAGATCATGATCGCGGAGATGCCGCACACCTTCGCGTTGATGAAGGCCGGGCTGTTCTCCCAATGGCAGGCCACCATCCTGGCCCGTGAGACCGCCTGCCTCTCCCTCGATGACCGCAAGGTCATCGACTACCAGCTCTGCGCCGCCGGCCCGGACGGGGAGCCGGCTCGAGCGGTGTCGATGGGGCTGCGGCAGCTCGAGAACGCCGCCAAGAAACTCGCCATCACCCTCGACCAAGCATCCGTCGTCGCCCGCGCCGCCAACGCGGCGAAGGACCGTCGGGTCAGCCTCCGGCCGGCACCCGACACCATGACCTGGCTCGGCGCGCTGCTCCCGGTCAAAGACGGGGTCGCCGTCTTCGCCGCCCTGGACCAGGCCGCCAAGACAGCTGCGGCCGCCGGTGACGAACGGACCCGGGGTCAGGTCATGGCCGACACCCTCATCGACCGGATCACCGGCCGCGAGGCCGCCGGGGTGAGGCCTCGGGTCGAGGTCAAGATCGTAATGAGCGCCGACTCCCTCACCAACGACGCCGACCAGCCCGCCGTGGTCGAGGGCTACGGACCCGTCCCCGCCGCCTGGGCCCGCGACGCACTCGCCGATGCCGAGGTGTTCGTCCGGCGTCTGTTCACCGACCCGGCCGGTCAACTGGTCGCCATGGAATCCCGCTCACGCAGAGCACCCGACGGGCTGGCCGAGTTCATCACCACCCGCGACAGCGGGATCTGCCGCACCAACGGGTGTGATGCCCCGATCCGCAACATCGACCACATCCAACGCCACACCGACGGCGGCGAAACCAGCGCCCAGAATCTGCAGGGCCTGTGCGAACGATGCAACCAAGCCAAGGAAGCCCCCGGCTGGCAAGCGAGACCAGGACCCGACGGCAGCATCATCACCATCACACCCACAGGCCACACCTACATCAGCCCACCACCCGACACCTGGGCACCGGACCCACCACCGCTGTCGCCGGCGGAGCTCAGGCTGCGCCGCGTACTCCTCACTCATGCGCTCGCGGCCTGAGTCGCTACGCCTTACGCTCGATGGTGGAGAGCCTTTCCCGGGGGCGATAAAGACGGGAGGGGACGCAATGGGATCCGATGAGGAGCGCTCGGGCGCACGTGGCTGGGTGTGGTGGTACGGGCTGTTCCTCGGCTGTCTGCTGCTCGCGGCGGGAGTGGCAGAGACCGTTCGGGTCGTACGCAGCGGAGACGGCGGTCTTGCCTTCTGGTTCGGCACGCTCGTCGGTGGGGGCGTGCTAGTCCTGATCGGCACGCTGCTGCTGCCGCGCAGGCCTCGGACGGGGTTCTTGCTCACGGCGATCGGATGTGTCGCGGGGATGCTCCCGACCATGTGGACCTTGATCGTGCCCGTGATGCTCGTGGTGCTGATCGTCGTGAGCGGCAGCCGGGCCATGGCGCGCCCGGTCAGGAACGGATGAGCTCGATGCTGTCGAGGACGGCGTCGAGGTCGTCGAGCCGCTGCTCGATGTCGTCGGGGTTCTGCCAGAACACGCGGATGCCGTTGGCCTGAACGTGGACGCAGTCGGCAGGCATGCCGTCGGAGTAGGACCACCAGCTGAGCCGCTCGCCCTCCAGGTCGCCGAAGGTGTCGGTCGAGGCGTCGTAGGTGACGTCCTTGACTTCGTCGTCACCGCCTATGTCCTCGTACTCCTTCAGCTCGTCGTTCAGGTCCGCGAGCGACTCCTTCTCGCCGATCTCGACGCTGAAGAAGCGCTCCTCGGACGTACGCCAGGTGCACTGGCCGTCGGGGGTCTGGTCGCTCGGGTCGGTTGACTCCGGCTCGAACTCCTTCGGCACGTCCAGCTTCACGATCACCTGCTTCCCGCCGACCACCCCCAGGCACTCGGCCGCCGTGAACCCCTCCGGCGTCGAGGTCGAGGATGCCGAGAACGGCGTCGGTGCGTCCGTGGTCACCGGCCCCACGCCGACCCCGCACGCCGAGGTCGCAGCGATCAGGACGATCAAGGGTGCAGCCCGAAGATGCATGCCGGACAGTCCATCACAGCGGGCGGCGAGCGGCCGCGCCACCGGTTATCGGTCGGCCTGCATCGCCAGGTAGTGCGGGCTGTGCATCAGTCCGATCACGTTGCCGAACGGGTCGGCGACGGTGGCGATCTCCCAGCCGGGTTCGCCTAGCGGTCGCGGGTCAGCGAGCCCGGACGCGCCGAGGGCGAGCAGGTGGTCGTACGTCTTCTGCACGTCGTCGACGTGCCAGTGCATGATCGCGCCGGCGGGGTTGGCTGAGGAGTAGCCCTGCGGTGCGTAGCGGCGGTCGAGGAGGCCGAGCTCGTCCTGGCTGTCGCCGATGCGGAACTCGACGTACGCCGGGTGCTCGGCGTCGGGGCGGACGAAGTAGGGCTCGACGCCGAGGAGTTCCTGGTACCAGGCGGCGGCCGCCTTCACGTCGTCGACGAGGTAGTTGATCGTGGTGAATCCGCGGAACATGTGCGCTTCCTTTCGTGGTGGTGTCACCCATGCTTCCGCTCAAAGTGCTCACCTGATGAGCACTTTGTGTGGCAATCTCAGATCTGTGCGAGCTGAGCGGATGATCGCCACGCTCCTGCTGCTGCAGGCGCGAGGTCGGGTGACGGCGGCGGAGCTCGCCGCCGAGCTGGAGATATCGGTCGCGACCGCCCGCCGCGATCTCGAGGCGCTGTCGTCGGCCGGCGTGCCGGTCTACCCGCAGCCGGGCAGGGGCGGGGGATGGTCTCTGGTCGGGGGCGCACGCACTGACCTGAGCGGATTGACCGGTCCCGAGTCGCAGGCCCTGTTCACGCTCGTCGGGCCGGGTGCGAGCGCGTCGCCCGAGGCGCAGCAGGCCGTGCGCAAGCTGCTCCGGGCGCTGCCGAGCCCGTTCCGGGCAGATGCGGCCGCTGCCGCGGAGGCGGTGCGACTCGATGCCGGTTCCTGGGGTGAGCAGCGTCGCTCGCGGCCCGAGGTCGTCGACGTCGTGCAGCAGGCGGTGATCGACCGTCGTCAGGTGCGTGTGGACTACACCAACCGCACCGGTCAGGTCAGCACCGTCCTGCTCGATCCGCTGGGCCTGGTCGCCAAGGACGACCTCTGGTACCTGCTCGCCACTCGCGAGGAAGGCCCGGACGTACGCACCTACCGGATGGACCGGGTCGCCTCGGTCGAGGTGACCGCACAGCCGGCGAATCGGCCCGAAGGCTTCGACCTTGCCCGGGAGTGGCAGCGGGTGGTGTCGTACGTCGAGGAGCGGCGGGCTCGGGTGCGGGCCACGGTGCTTGTGCGGCGTCGGCACCTGTGGGTCCTGCGCGACCATTTCGGCACCTACCTGGACGTGATCGGCGACGCGCCTGCGATCGGCGACGAGGAGCGGATCGAGGTGACCCTGGCCGCCCACACCGCCCGGTCCCTCGCCGAGCAGCTGGCCGGATGGGGATCGATGGTCGAGGTCATCGGGCCTGAGGACGTGCGCCGCGAGCTGGCTCGCATCGGGGCCGAGCTGGCTGTCGCGTACGGCTGAGCAATTTCGGTCGGGCGCAGTGTCGCGGGCGGTGGTTGAGTGAGGCACATGCGTAGAGAACAGATTCGGTTTCCGGAGGGATACGGCACGCCGAGCGAGCTGCTGGCGTGGGAGGACGTACGTCAGCGGCTGGTCGAGGCGAAGCAGTTCTGGTTCGCGTTCGAGAGGCCGGGGCGGAGTCCGCACGTGACGCCGCTGGACGGGATCTGGTTCGAGGACAAGCTGGTCTACGGCGGCAGCCCGGAGACGTTGCACCGGCGGCTCGCGGCCGAGCATCCGAAGGTGACGGTGAACCTGCCGGATCCGTGGAAGCTGGTCGTCGTCGAGGGCGAGGTGCGGACGACGCCCTTCGCCCCCGCGACAGCCGAGGAGATCGCGGGGCTGCTGAACGCGAAGTATCCCGAGTACGGCGAGAACGTCTTCGAGGCCAAGCACTACATCGACGGCGCGCCGGCGGTGCATCCGCGGCGGATCCGGGCCTGGACCTCGTTCCCCAAGGACGCGACCGCCTTCGTCTTCGACTGACTTCGGGTCGGTCCGCGCTAGTCTCGCGGTGATGCACTTCACCGACTACGACACCCGGGTCGCGGCGTACGCCGTCATCGTCGACGACGCGGGGCGGATCTTGCTGAGCTGGTTCAACGGCAACCATCGCAACGACCCGGGGTGGACGCTGCCGGGTGGTGGCGTCGACTACGGCGAGCAGATGCCCGCCGCGGTCGTGCGCGAGGTGAAGGAGGAGACCGGCTACGACGTCGAGGTCGGGGCTCCGTTGACGACCGACGTGTACGTGGTGCCGTTCGACCCCGGTCGCCGGCCCTACCAGTCCACCCGGGTGGTCTTCGAGGCCCGGATCGTCGGGGGCGAGCTGGGGACGCTGGAGATCGACGGAACCACCGACTTCGCCGGATGGGTCGGGCTGGACGACCCCGCGATCGGAGCCGAGTCCACCAGCCCCATCGTCCGGATGGGGATCGAGGCCCTGAAGGTCGCTCAGTCGACCCAGTAGTTGTCGTGGAGCTTGTAGAACTCGGCCATCTCGTCCGGACCGAGCTCGGTGCCCTCGGCCAGCTCGCGTAGCCCCTCGAAGTAGCCCTCCCGCGGCGCGCCCGGGGTGAAGTGGAGCAGCATCGAGGCGGGCTCGTCGGTGGCGTTGCGGAAGCCGTGCAGGCCGCCGACCGGCACGTGCACGAAGTCGCCGGCGCCTGCCGGGATCCACTCCTCGCCGTTGTAGATCTTGACGGTGCCGGTGAGGATGTAGAACGACTCGGCGACGGCACGGTGGAAGTGCGGCCCCGGGCCGGTCTCGTTGGGTCCGAAGTGCCAGCGGTAGAGCCCGTAGTCGCCCGCGGTCGTCGCTCCGGTCGCGAGATAGTCGACCTTCACGCCGTTCGGATAGGTGAGGTCGGGCGGGGCGGTGTCGGGCCGGTGGAACGCCGAGATCTCACCGGCCTCGCCGTCGTAGCGCTCGGGCGGGTAGGGAACACCTCGGGTCCCCATCGACTCTGGAAGTGACATGGCCCAAACCTGCCGCACCGGCTCCGGGTTGGGAAGCGGATTAGGGCGCAGCCCTAGGGTTGGGGCCGTGACGCTCGTCCCGGACTCCTTCCTGGCTCTTGCCGTCAACGGGGCTTCCTGGGCGGCATGGCTCGACGAGCTCCCGGCGCTGCTGCGCGACCTCGTCGAGGAGTGGTCGCTGACCGTCGACGGGCCTGCCACCCACGGCAGCTGCGCGGTCGTGCTCCCCGTGCGCACCGCGGACGGCGAGGCCGCGGTGATGAAGGTCTGCTGGCCCCACTGGGAGGCCGAGCACGAGGCGCTGGCGCTGCAGACCTGGGGCGGTCGGGGTGCCGTACGCCTGCTCCGGGCGGACCCGAAGCGGTTCGCGCTGCTGCTCGAACGGTTGCACCCCGAGGACCTCACGGAGATGTGGGATGTGCAGGCGTGCGAGATCGTGGGCGGGTCCTACCGGCGGCTGCACGTCCCGGCTCCGCCGCAGCTGCGTACGTTGTCGGCGCAGGCCGCCCGCTGGGCGAGCGAGCTGGGGGACAAGAGCCGACGGCTCCCGGTGCCGCCGCGGATGGTCGAGCAGGCCCGGTCGATCGCCCGCGACTTCGCCGCCGACGAGGCGACCGACGGGACGCTGATCCACACCGATCTCCACTACGAGAACGTTCTGCGGGCCGATCGTGAGGAGTGGCTGGTGATCGACCCGAAGCCCCTCTCCGGCGACCCGCACTACGAGCTCGCGCCCATGCTGTGGAACCGCTTCGACGAGTACGCCGGACGGTTCCGGGACGGCGTACGCGACCGCTTCTTCGCCCTCGTCGACGCCGCCGACCTCGACGAGGACCGCGCCCGCGCGTGGGTGGTCCTGCGGCTGATGGTCAACGTCAAGGACGAGGTGGAGGACAACCAGGCTCCCGACAAGGAGTGGATCACCGCGATGGTCTCGGTGACCAAGGCGGTCCAGGACTAATAGATCGGCCAGGTCTCGCTCGGGACCGGTGTGGTCCCGGCGACCAGTTTCCCGTCGGCGTCGTAGGCCGCATAGCCGACGCTGTCATGCCTCTTCTTCACTCCCTCCGCGCTGAACCAGGCAACGGCGATTCCGCTGTTGACGGCGCCGTCGACGTGCTTGCCGCCGATGAAGAACTTCACGGAGACAGCCTCGGCGGGAACGGGCGACATGAAGCCGATCCAGTTCGTGGTCCACGAGGTGCTGGAGTTCTCTGACAGCTCCATGCCGGGATAGGGCTTGATGCGGGACGCCGCCCCGACGACGCCCTCGGCCTTCGGCAAGCTGGAATCGGTCGTGTAGCCGCGGCAGTCGATGAGGTAGTCGCCGGTCAGGAAGTACGCGCGCAGCTCGTTGTCGTGATCTGGCCCGAAGTCGTTGCGCCTCTCCGCGAAGATCGGATGGACCTGATCGGGATCCAACGTGTCCGGCATCCCCGGATCCATGCTGGCTTCGGTCGCCACATCCTGCGCGGCTCCGATGAGGCACCTGCGCTTGATCGTCGCCAGTTCGGCATCGGTCACGTTGGCCGGCTTCCCGGTCCAGGTCAGTACCTGGTCGGGATGTCGAGGGCCGGAGCTCTGGTCGGCCGGGCTCACGTCGATGGCCAGCGGGCCGCGCCCGCTGATGGAGAGGACGAGTCCGGTCACCACGAGGCACACGGCTGTGGTGGTGGCGATCAGCAGTGCCGTACGTCGCCGGCGGAGCCGGTCACCACGGACCCGGATCTCGGCGAGCGAGCGGTCGAGGGTGAGGTCGCCGCTGGTGCGCAGCGCGCCTTCGAGGTCGAGGTTCATGAGGGCGCTCCTTCGGTGGCGAGGGCTGCTCGCAGCGTGGCGAGCGCGTGGTGAAGGTGAGCCGAGACGGTGCCCGGCGAGATGTCGAGCGCGACCGACGTGGTCACGGTGTCGAGGTCGAGGATGTAGCGCAGCGCCACCACCTCGCGCTGCCGCTTGGGCAGGCGGCGGATGGCGGCGATGAGATCGTGACGGCCGTCGAGGTCGGGATGCTCGCTGCGTACGTCATCAGGCGGACCGACCTCGCGGCGCCGCTTGCGCCACCAGGAGATGTCGGCGTTGACGGCGGTGCGCACGACCCAGGCCGCCGGAGAGCGGTGATTGCGGACGGTGCGCCATTGTGCCCAGGCGCGGGCGAAGGCTTCGGCCACCGCGTCTTCGGCACGCCCAGGGTCGATCCCGGACGCGACCGCTGCCCGGAGGCAGCGGTCCTTGTGGGATGCGTAGAACGCACCGAACTCGTCGAAGCTCACGTCCCGTTGACGCATCAGCACCCGGATCCCTTTAGCCGCTCTTGACGATTCTTGCCGGAAACCCGTTCGACGCTCCCGCGGAGAGGAGGGGAGAATCGCTCCGTGCCCATCGTACGAAGCGTGAACATCGGTCAGTCCCAGCCCGCCGAGTGGGCGGAGGTGGGTGCCACCTCGATGGAGAAGCTCGCCACGCCCGAGCCGGTCACGGTCGGTGCGGAGGGCATCGTCACCGACACCCAGACCGACCGCCGCCACCACGGTGGCGCGGAGCAGGCGGTCTACGCCTTCGCCCGCGAGGACCTCGACGCGTGGGGCACGCGCCTGGGCGCGACCTTCCGCGACGGCCAGTTCGCCGAGAACCTCACCACCGAGGGGATCGACATCAACGCGGCGCTCGTGGGGGAGCAGTGGCGGATCGGGACGGTGCTGCTGCAGGTCTGCAGCGTGCGTACGCCGTGCAACGACTTCAAGAACTGGATGGGCGTCTCCGGCTACGACAACGCCCAGTGGGTCAAGCGGTTCACCGCTGAGGGGCGCCCCGGGCCCTACCTGCGGGTCCTCGAGGAGGGCACCCTGCAGGCCGGCGACGAGATCGTCGTCGTCCACCGCCCCGACCACGACATCACCGTCTCGACCCTGTTCCGGGCTCTCACCACCGACCGCAGCCTGCTCCCGAGCCTCATCGGTATCGACGGGCTCGGGAACAAGCCGCGTGCCGCGGCGGAGAGGTACGTCGCGGCCAAGCCGCGCTAAGGCCCGCAGGGCTCTCCGGTGCAGCCCCTCAGATAGAGACCCTCGGGGGAGCGGCCCTGGATCTGGAGCTTGTTCAGCTGATCCGTGGTGAGCTTCCCGGTCGGGATCAGCGCGACTGCCACGTTGTCCTCGGTGATGGTGGCGTCGAACCGCTGCTCGCCGACCCAGAACCAGGCGGACTCCACCTTCTCGTTGCCGAGCGATCGGGTCACCCGGATGCCGTCCGCGGTCTCGGTCCACTCGGTCTTCGGCCGTGCCCGCTTCGTCTCACCCGGTTCCGGATGAACCAAGTTTCCGTCGGCGTCGTAGGCGCGGAAGTCTGCCGACTCGACGTCGACCTGGTGATCGATCCAGGCGACCGCCACACCGTTGACGATGGTCGCCGGGATCTCCTCCCCGCTCGAGATGAACACGACCTTGGCGACGTCCATCTCCTTGGGGAGGGGAAGGCGGAACTGCGTTCCTTCGCCGACGCCGCCACGGTAGAAGTCCTCCCAGGGCCCGGTCGCCGCGAAGGCGCCCCAGACCTGGGGCAGGCCGAAGGCCCCCGCGAGGTCGGGCTCGCTGTCAGCGCTCGGGCTGGCATCGAGCACCGTCGAGCAGGTCACCTCGTAGTCGCGGCCGTCGAAGATCGCCATCGCGGTCGAACCACGCTTCTCGGCGAGGAACGGCCGGGTGCCTTCCGGGATCTGCTCGACCTCGTCGGGGTTGATGGCATTGTTCGCGTCGGGTGCGTCCGCGTACAGGGACTTCACGTCGGCCCAGGCCGTCATCAGGCACCGATCGCTCAGCACGTCGAGCTCCTCGGGAGTGAGGTTGGTCGGGTTGCCGGACCAGTCGACCGGAGTGTTGCGCGCGGGCGGCTCCGGGGTCGCGATGTCCGAGTCGATCAGCCGATCGGGGATCGTGACGTACGCTCCGATCCCGCCGAGCGCGACGGCGGCGACGGTGGCGACCACCTTCGAGCCTCGGCGGCGGCGACGGATCCGGTCGCCTCGGCGCAGGATCTCGGTGGCCGGGAGGTCCAGCGTCTGGCGACTGCTGTTGCGCAGCAGGGTCTCGATGTCGGTCATGACAACATCCCTTCGGGGTCGGTCAGCTGCAGCCGCAAGGTCTTGAGGGCGTGGTGGAGCGTGGCCGAGACGGTGCCGCGAGCGACTCCCAGCTCGCGGGCGGTGGTCTCGGCATCGAGGTCGAGGAAGTAGCGCAGTGCGACCACCTGGCGTTGCCGCGGCGGCAGCCGGCGTACGGCCTCCAACAGGTCGTGGTCGAAACCCGGGTCGTCATGGGGGAGCGGCTCGGGGGCGTCGGGCACGGTCAGCTCGCGGCGGCGCTTGCGCCACCAGGAGATGTCGGCATTGATCGCGGTGCGGACCACCCACGCCGCGGGGGAGCTGCTCAGCCTGACCGTCGGCCAGCGTGACCAGGCGCGGGCAAAGGCCTCGGCGATCGCCTCTTCGGCACGCCCCGGATCCATGCCCCCGGCGATCGCGGCGCGCAGGCAGCGGTCCTTGGCACCGACGTAGAAGTCGGAGAACTCTTCTCGGCTCACGCCTGAGTGACGCACACGCCCCATTATCGGTTTAGGCGCGAGCCGAATAACTGTTTGACGGTTCTGTCCGGTCTCACCAGACTCACCCCCAAACAACTCTTGGGAGGTTCGGTGGACGAGGAGATCTCGCGGCTGCGGGCGGCCGGGCACCCGCTGCGGCTCCGGATGCTGTCACTGCTGACGGGCGCGGAGCTGTCGGCGGCGGAGGTGGCGCGCGAGCTCGACCTGACCCACGCCAACGCCTCCTACCATCTCCGGCTGCTCGAGAGCGCCGGGCTGCTCGAGGTCGCGGGCGAGGAGCGGATCCGAGGTGGGGTCGCGAAGCGATATCGCTACGCCTGGCGCAGCGAAACCGCCGAGGGGCCGCCGTCCAGGGAGGACGACGAGGTCCACACCCGCGCGATCGCCGAGGAGCTCGTCCGCCGCCGCCGTCTGCGGGCGGATGGTCCCGCCATCATCTCGGACGCGGAGATGTGGGTCGATCCCGACATCTGGCAGCGGGTCCACGATCTCGTCCAAGAGGCCAGCGGACTGCTCCACGAGAACGCCCGCCCGCCGCGTACGGAGGGCACGATCCACGTGAACCTGACCGCTTCCGCGTTCGTGATGGGTGAGGACCAGTGAGCATCAAGGAGAGCCTCTTCGTCCTCAAGGAGCGCGACTTCGGGTGGTTCTTCGCCTCCCGGTTCGTGAACCTCGCCGGATCGTCGATGTCGCACGTGGCGCTCGCGTTCGCGGTGCTGGAGGTGACCGACTCGGCCTCGGCGCTGGGGTATGTGGTCGCCGCGCACACCATCCCGATGGTCGTGTTCCTGCTGGTCGGAGGGGTGATCGCCGACCGGTTCCCGCGACGGCTCGTGCTCCAGCTGAGCAACGTGGCCTCGGCGCTGACCCAGGCGGCCGCGGCGGCGCTGGTCATCACCGGGCACGCCGAGATCTGGCACCTCGTCGTCCTGGAGGCGATGAACGGCACCACCATGGCGATGGCGTTCCCGGCGATGCAGGGGATGGTGCCCCAGCTGGTGGCGAAGAAGGATCTGCAGCCGGCCAACCTGCTGCTCTCGATGTCGCGCGGGAGCCTGACGATCCTGGGCCCCTCGGTCGCGGCGGCTCTCGTGGTCGGCGTCGGTGCCGGCTGGGCGCTGGCGGTCGACGCGCTGACCTGGCTGCTCGCGGCGATCTTCCTGCTCCCGGTGCGGATCCCGCCGCGCCCGGCGGACGCGGAGAAGACCTCGGCCATCGAGGACCTGCGGGCGGGGTGGACGTACTTCCGGAGCACCACGTGGCTGTGGGTCGTGGTGGTCGCCTTCATGATCCTCAACGCGATCCAGTCCGGCGGGCTGAACGTGCTGGGCCCCGCGTACGCGAAGTCCTCCTCGCTCGGCGTCGAGGGCTGGGGCCTGGCCAACTCCGCGCTCGCGGCCGGGATGCTCATCATGACCATCCTGCTGATGCGGGCCACGATCCGGCGGCCGCTGCGCGCGGGGATGTTCGGGATCATGGCGTTCTCGCTGCCCTTCTTCGCCCTCGCGCTGTGGCCGGAGACGGTGCCGCTGATGGTGACGATGGCGATCGCCGGCGCCGGGATCGAGATCTTCAGCCTCGGCTGGAGCCTCGCCATGCAGGAGAACGTCCCGGGCGAGATGCTCTCCCGCGCCTACTCCTACGACGCGCTCGGCTCGTTCCTCGCGATGCCGGTCGGGCAGCTGCTCTACGGGCCGCTGGCGGGCTGGTTCGGGGAGCGGCCGGTCTTCCTGGCCAGCGGCGTGCTCTACGCCGCGGTCTGCCTTGCCGCGCTTGCGGTGCCCTCGGTGGTTAGGCTGCAACGCGTCGAGCAACCTGCCACCGAAGGAACGCCCGTATGAGCCTGAACACCTCCGCCGTCGACTCGCTCTTCCAGGAACGTTTCGAGGAGAACCTGACCCCGGGGCTGGCCTACGGGGTCGTACGCGGCTCCGAGCTGCTCCACTCCGGCGCGTTCGGAGCGGTCCGGGACGGTGGCCCCGCACCGACCGCGGAGAGCGTCTTCCGGATCGCGTCGATGTCGAAGTCGTTCACGGCGGCCGCGGTGCTGCTGCTGCGCGACCGCGGGCTGGTCGACCTGGACGAGGCGATCGCGCAGTACGTACCCGAGCTCGTCGACCAGGCGCCCTACTCCGCCGACTCGCCGGCGGTGACGCTGCGGCTGCTGCTCTCGATGTCGGCCGGGCTGCCGACCGACGACCCGTGGGGCGACCGGCAGGAGTCATTGTCCTACGACGACTTCGGGACGTTCCTCGACGGAGGCTTCTCGACCGGGCAGGAGCCGGGGGTCGGGTTCGAGTACTCCAACCTCGGCTATGCGCTGCTCGGGCGCGCGATCGAGAACGTCGTGGGTGGTTCCTCTCCTGAGGGTGCCAACCGGGACTTCGTCGAGCACGAGCTGCTGGCGCCGCTGGGGATGACCTCCTCGGCGTACTCGCCCGATGCGGTGCCGAATCTGGTGCCGGGTCATGTGCCGCCGCTGCACCCCGCGTGGGCGGGGGACCGGTTGTCGGGTCCGCGGACCTGGACGGAGGCGGCGCCGGTGGCGTCGGGGTCGTTCGCGGCGATGGGCGGCATGCACTCCTCGGTCGCCGACCTGGCGCGCTGGGTCGGTGGGTTCGTGTCGGCCTTCTCGGCTGGGGTCGACGGGCACCCGCTGTCGAAGGCGTCGCGGCGGGAGATGCAGCAGCTGCATCGGTTCGGATCGGTCTCGTCCTCGCTGGAGCTCTCGGGGCCCGAGGCGGGGATCGGGGCGATCGCCGTCGGCTACGGCTACGGCCTCATGGTCGACCACGACAGCCGGCTCGGGCAGTTCGTCCATCACTCCGGGGGCTACCCCGGCTACGGCTCGCGGATGGTCTGGCACCCCGCCTCCGGTCTCGGTGTGATCACGCTGTCCAACAGCACGTACGCAGGTGCCGGGGCGACCGCGATGGCCGCGCTGCGTTCGCTGGTGTCGGAGGAGCTCGCCGGCGGTGGTCCGCACCGGTTCTCGACGGTGGTCAAGGGCCTGCGTCCGCGGCTCGACTCGGCGCTGGAAGCCGCGGTCGAGCGGCTGCGTACGTTCGACCCGGAGGGCGCCGAGGTCTTCGCGCTGCCGTCGCTGTTCGCCGACAACGTCGAGCTCGACGCCCCCGACGCCGGACGGCGCGCCCAGATCACCCAGGCGCGCGCGAAGGTCGGGCTGCCGCTCGGCGGTGCGCCCTACGGCTACTTCGGGCGTGCGATGGGTGTCGCGCTGGCCGTGGTGCCGGCCGAGAAGGGCCGCTACGACATCGAGGTCATGCTCTCCCCGGAGGCCGAGCCGCGCATCCAGACCCTGCGGATCAACGCCGTCCCCGACGCCCACGGGGGTCTCGTCGCCGCCGCCCGAGCCGCCCTCGAGGAGAACTCCCCGGTCATCGCCGCCCTCCGGGCCTTCGGCGTACCCGAGCTGATCACGACGCCCTTGTCCGGTGACGGTTCCTCCAAGGCCGACTTCCTCGTCGTCGCCGGCGCGACCTACTGGAAGATCGCGGTGGGCGCGAAGACCGTCGTCTCGGCCTTCCCCGCCTCCGACCACCCCCGCCTCACCTACCTCGCCTCCGCTCTCCGCGGCTGACGCTCTGCCGAGGCGGCCTTGCTCTGTTCGAACAAATGTTCGATACTCATTGAGTGGGAGTGGTAGCGGGGATTGAGCGACACCAGAAGCTGGCTCAGATCGAGCAGCTCCGGTCGAAGGTGCGACGGCTGGAGCAGAAGCCGGGCATGGGCGCGGAGCTGGCGACGCACGAGGCGCTGGGTGGGGTGGTGCAGCTGCGGGCCGGAGGGACGTACGCGGCCGACTCGCTGGCGCTGGCGATGCTGCTGCTGGCGGGGCCGTCGGGAGCAGGGGAGTGGACCGCCGTCGTCGGGGTCGAGGACTTCGGCGTCGAGGCGGCGGCCGAGGCCGGGGTCGACCTGGAGCGGACCATCCTGGTGCCGCGGCCCAAGGACTCCTGGCTGGAGGCGACCGCGGCCCTGGTCGATGTGACCACGCTGGTCCTCGTCCGGCCGACAGGACGGGTGACCCCGAGCGTCGCCGAGAAGATCGGCGCCCGGCTGCGCACCCGCGGCGCCGCGCTGGTCGCGCTGGGGGAGTGGCCGAGAGCGGACGTACGTCTGCGGGCGACCGAGCCGCGCTGGGTCGGGCTGGGCAACGGCGACGGCCATCTCCGGGCGAGAAGGATGGTGGTCGAGGCGGTGCGCGGGACGGCTCCGCCGCGGCGTACGGCGCTCTGGTTCCCGGCCGAGGACGGCGGTCTGCGGCGCGTCCTCGAACCCGTCACAGACATTGCTGACCTGCGGAAACAGGAGTCCGCATGAGTCGCACGCTGGTGGTCTGGTGCGCCGACTGGCCGGTCGCCGCGGCGCTGGGCGATGCCGGTCTGCCGCGGCATCTGCCGGCGGCGGTCTTCGCGCAGAACCGGGTCCAGGCCTACAACCAGGCGGCGCGCGAGTTCGGGGTCAAGCGCGGGATGCGGCGCCGGGACGCCCAGTCGCGCTGCCCGGAGGTGCAGGTGCTCGCCGCCGACGAGGCCCGTGACGCGCGAGTCTTCGAGGAGGTGCTGGTGCGCCTGGAGGAGCTGCGCCCCGGTGTCATGCCGCTGCGTCCCGGGCTGGTCGCGCTGCGCTCGCCCGCACGCTTCTACGGCGGCGAGGCCGAGGCCGGCGCGGCGATCGCCGAGTGCGTGGTCGGGCTCGGGATCTGGGACGTACGGATCGGCATCGCCGATGAGCTCTTCACCGCCGAGCAGGCCGCGCGGAGCGCCGGGCTGCAGGAGACGTACGCGGTCCCGGCGGACGGTGGCTCCACCGCTTTCCTGCGCGCCCTGCCGGTCCATGTCCTCGAGGACGCGAACGCGGTCAGCCTGTTGCAGCGGCTCGGCCTGACCACGCTCGGCGGCCTCGCCGACCTGCCCGGGGCCGACGTCAAGGCGCGCTTCGGTGCGCAGGCCGCCTGGGTCCGCCAGGTGATCCACGGTGAGGGAGCGCGGCCGGTGTCCGGGCGTACGCCACCGCCCGAGCTCGCCACCGAGGTCGCCTTCGAGCCGCCGCTCGACTCCGCCGAGGCGGTCTGCTTCTCGGCCCGGCAGGCGGCGGAGGGCTTCGTGAAGGGCCTGGCGACGCGACAGGAGGTCTGCACCGAGGTGCGGATCGAGGTCGCGATGGAGGACGTCGCGGACTCCTGCCGCACCTGGGCGCACCCGCGCTGGTTCTCCTCCGTCGACCTCATCGACCGGCTGCACTGGCAGCTGGCCGGGGCGGCCTCGGGTGGCCGAGGTGGAGGCGTCACGGGAGTGCGCTTCGTCCCCGAGGTCGCCGTCTCCGAGGCGGTCCACGCCGACGGTCTCTGGGGCGGCACGAACGAGCGCGTCGATCGCGGCATCGCCCGGGTGCAGGGCCTGCTCGGCCACGAGGCCGTCGTCGCCCCGGTGCTCCAGGGTGGCCGGACCCCACGCGACCGGCAGGCGTACGTCCCCTGGGGCAACCGCCCCAGCACCCTCCGCGACCGCGCGCTGCCGTGGCCCGGCTCGATCCCGCCGCCGGCGCCCGCCCGGGTGCTCGCCGATCCGTGGCCGGCGGAGGTCTGCGACCAGGCCGGGCGGCAGGTGGTGGTGCTCCCGCGCGGTGGTGTCTCCGCCGACCCCGCCCGCTACCGGCCCTCGGCAGGCCAGCCCTGGCAGCGGGTCGCCTCCTGGGCCGGTCCGTGGCCGGTCACCGAGGCGTGGTGGGAGCCCGACGGCGGAAGGCGGGTCGCCCGCTTCCAGCTCGTCGGGGTCGACGGCCGCGCCTGGCTGGCCACCTTCGACACCGACCACTGGCTCACCGAAGCCAGCTACGACTGATGGGTTCGACCGATGGGCTGGAACAACCCCGAGATCCCCTGGAAGGAGCTGGAGCGGCGGCTCTCCGGCCGCCCGCCCACCGATCCGTACGGCGACGCGCCGATCTCGCGCCGCAAGAAGCGGCTGACCGATGAGGAGGTGTCGTGGCCGGAAGGGCCGGTGGTTCCGTACGCCGAGCTCCACGCCCACTCCGACTTCTCCTTCCTCGACGGAGCGAGCTCCCCGTCGGCGCTGGTCACCGAGGCGATCCGGCAGGGGCTGCACGGGATCGCGATCACCGACCATGACGGGTTCTACGGGGCCCCAGCGTTCGCCGAGGCGGCACAGAAGCTCGCTCCTGTCGGTCGAGGGCCACTTCGTTCAGACCCTCGCGCCAGCGAGCGTGTCGAGACCAACACAGTCCCCTCGAGTGCGACAGACGACCGTGTTGGTCTCGACACGCCTCCGCCTAGCGGCTCCGGCGGCTCGACCAGCGGGGGGCGGCGGTTGCTCACGGTCTACGGCGCCGAGCTGTCTCTGGGCCTGACCAAACCGCAGAACGGGATCGCCGACCCCGAGGGCAGCCATCTCCTCGTGCTCGCCCGCGGAGTCGAGGGCTACCGGCAGCTGGCCGGCGCGATCACCGAGGCGCAGCTGCGCGGTGATGAGAAGGGGCGGCCGGCCTACGACCTCGACGAGCTCGCCGACCGGGCCCGCGCCGGCAACTGGCTGATCCTGACCGGGTGTCGCAAAGGTGAGGTGCGCCAGGCTCTCACGACCACCGGCCCGATCGCCGCGGCCCGGGCGCTGCGGGGTCTCGTCGATCGGTTCGGGAAGGACAACGTCGTCGTCGAGCTGACCGACCGCGGCCATCCGACCGACTCCTACGACAACGACCTGCTCGCCGGCATCGCCCGCGAGGCAGGGCTGCCCACGGTCGCCACCAACAACGTCCACTACGCCACGCCCGACCGGCACCGGGTGGCCGACGCGCTCGCGGCGGTCCGCGCGCGCCGCACCCTGAGCGACATCGCCGGCTGGCTGCCGGCGGGCCCGGTGGCGTACGTCAGGTCGGGTGAGGAGATGGAGCAGCTCTTCCGGCGCTATCCCGGCGCGGTGGCACGCAGCGTCGAGATCGCCGAGGAGTGCGCCTTCGACCTGCGCAAGGCCACCCCGAAGCTGCCCAAGCGCGGGATCCCCGAGGGCGAGACCGCCGCGAGCCGGCTGCGCCATCTGACCGAGGAGGGTTTCGAGGAGCGCTATGCGAAGCCGTACGCCGCCGACCCGGAGTTCGTCGAGGAGGCCCGCGAGCGCGTGGAGCACGAGCTCGAGGTCATCGAGCGCAAGGACTTCCCTGGCTACTTCGTGATCGTGCACGACATCGTCGAGTTCGCCCGGAGCGAGAAGATCCTCTGCCAGGGGCGAGGATCGGCGGCCGCGTCCGCGGTCTGCTACGCGCTCGGGATCACCGCGATCGACCCGGTCTTCTACAAGCTGCCGTTCGAACGGTTCATCTCCGAGCACCGGGAGGAGGAGCCCGACATCGACGTCGACTTCGACTCCGACAAGCGCGAGACGGTGATCCAGTGGGTCTACGACACCTACGGCCGGCGCAACGCCGCGCAGGTCGCGAACATCGTCGGCTATCGGCCGAAGATGGCGGTCAGAGACGCGGCCAAGGCGCTCGGCCACAGTCCCGGCCAGCAGGACGCCTGGTCCAAGCACCTCGGCTACTCCCGCGTCGAGGCGCCGGACGACGTCGGCATCCCAGCTCCGGTCCTCGCGCTGGCCGAGGAGATCCACGGAGCCCCGCGCCATCTCGGCATCCACTCCGGCGGCATGGTGCTGACCGAGGAGCCGATCGGCGAGGTCGTACCCATCGAGCGCGCCCGCATGGAGAAACGCACCGTGATCCAGTGGGACAAGGACGCCGCCGAATACATGGGGCTGGTGAAGTTCGACCTGCTCGGGCTCGGGATGCTGGCGGCGCTCGACCACATGATGCATCTGGCTCTCGAGCATCTGGGTGAGGAGTGGACCCTGGCGACCATCCCCAAGGAGGAGCCGGCGGTCTACGACATGCTCTGCCGGGCTGACTCGATCGGCGTCTTCCAGGTCGAGTCGCGCGCGCAGATCGGCACCCTGCCGCGCCTGCAGCCGCGCTGCTTCTACGACCTGGCCATCGAGATCGCGCTCATCCGGCCTGGGCCGGTGCAGGGCGGGGCGGTCCATCCCTACGTACGTCGGGCCACCGGACGCGAGGAGGTCACCTACGCCCACCCGTTGTTGAAGCCGGTGCTGAAGCGGACCCGTGGGGTTCCGCTGTTCCAGGAGCAGCTCATGGAGATGGGTCGTGTCCTGGGCGACTTCGACCACGACGACGCCGATCTGCTGCGCCGGGCGATGGGCTCGAAGCGTGGTCTCGAGCGGATCGACTCGCTCAAGGAGCAGCTCTATGAGGGCATGCGAGCCAAGGGGATGGCCGAGGAGACCGCGGAGGCGGTCTACACCCAGATCCTCTCCTTCGCGAACTTCGGCTTCGCCGAGTCCCACGCGCTGAGCTTCGCCAAGCTCGTCTACGCCTCCTCATGGTTCAAGCTCCACTACCCGGCCGCCTTCCTGGCCGGCCTGCTCCGCGCGCAGCCGATGGGCTTCTACTCACCGCAGTCGCTGACCCAGGACGCCCGCCGCCACGGAGTGGAGGTACGCCGCCCCGACCTCGTCCTCAGCCAGGCTGCCGCAGACCTGGAGCCGCTCGACGTCGACGTGTCGGCCACCGGGAAGGACGACTGCCGGCTGGACGGGACCCAGACCCCGTGGGTGCCCGGCACCCCCGACCCGACCCCGGAGCACCGGCGTGACGGCAACTTCGCGGTGCGGCTGGGCCTGGATTCCGTACGCGGCATCGGCAAGGACGTCGCCGAGCGGATCGTGAAGGCCCGTGAGGAGGCACCGTTCAAGGACTCCCTCGACCTCTCCCGTCGCGCCGGACTGGAACGAGCCCAGCTTGAGGCACTGGCGACCGCTGGATGTTTGGAGGTGTTCACATCGAGTCGTCGCCAGGCGCTGTGGCAGGCGGGGTGGACCGAGACCGAGGACCAGCTCGAGGGGGTGCGGTTCACCGCCGAGACCCCCGTGCTGCCCGGCCTCGACCCGGTCGAGGAGACCCTGGCCGACCTGTGGGCAACCGGCGTGACCCCCGGCAGCCACCCCTTCGCCCATCTCCGCGCCGGCCTGACCGCGGCGGGGCTCCCGAAGATCAGCGACCTCCCCACCGCGGAGCCCGGTCGACGCATCACCATCGCCGGTCTGATCACCCACCGTCAGCGCCCCGGGACCGCAGGCGGCGTCACCTTCATCAACCTCGAGGACGAGACCGGCATGCTCAACGTCGTCTGCTCCGCCGGCCTGTGGAGGAAGCACCGCAAGATCGCCGTCTCCACCTCCGTCATGCTCATCCGCGGCATCCTCGAGCGCAACGACGGGGTCACCAACCTGGTCGCCGACCGCCTCGCCCCGCTCGAGGAGATCCACCCCGAGGCCGCCAGGGCCATCGCCGCCCGCCACCGCTCCCGCGACTTCCACTGACCGCCGAGACGTCGGCCAGGTCGGCCGAGACGTCACGTACGTCGGCCGAGACGTCAGTTAGGTCGGCCGAGACGTCAGTTCGTTGACGCTTCGGCCGACCGGAGCGACGTCTCGGCCGACGTACGTGACGCTTCGGCCGGCGGGGGTGACGCCTCGGCAAGGGTCAGAGGGGTGCGCGGAAGAGCTCGAAGGTCGTACGCCGCCGCTCCTCGAACCCGAGACCGAGGTAGACCGAGATGGCGCCGGTGTTGGCGACCGAGGCGTGCATGAGGGCACGGGAGCCGCGGGCGTGGATGTCGGCGGTGACGGCGCGGACGAGGCGGCCGGCGAGGCCGCGGCCACGGGCCTCGGGCGCGGTGCAGACGGCGCTGATCTCGATCCATCCGCCCGGGTGCATCCGCTGGCCGGCCATCGCGACGAGGCGGCCCTCGTCGCGCAGCCCGAGATACGTACCCATCGTGTGGGTCGCCTTCTCGAACGGCCCCGGCTCGGTGCGGGCGACGAGGTCGAGCATCTCGGGTACGTCGGAGGCTCCGAGCACGACCGCCTCGGGATCGGGTGCCGCGGCGACCCGGGACGTCTCGACGAGCTGGACCCCCTCGCCACCGCCGACCATCTCCCACCCCTCGCTGCAGACCCCGGCCGCGCCGGTGATCAGCGCGGTGCCACCGGGCCCGACGGCCGCGGCGAGATCCCGCCACGCCTGCGGCGAACCGGGGTCGGAGACCGCGGCGAACGGCGAGATGTCGGGACGGTAGCGACGGGCGAGCCCGGAGCCCTCGGCGAGCGAGGCATGGGGGCCGGTCAGCGAGTGCCAGGCCGGGTTGTCGAGAACATCGTCGAGCACTCCGAGATCTTCGCACCCCCGCTCCAGGCACGGTTAACCCTTTTCGACAGGTGGATCCGATAATGGACGGGTGCCTTCCGCTCTGCCTCCCGGCGACCCCGCCCCCACCGACGGGTCGCTGCCGGCCGAATCGCTGAGCACGCTGGGGGAGAAGGGACTGGGCTTCTACGTCCACGTCCCGTTCTGCACGGTCAGATGCGGCTACTGCGACTTCAACACCTACACCGCGCTCGAGCTCGGAGAAGGCGTGAGCCGGCAGACGTACGCCGACCAGGCCATCGAGGAGGTCAGGCTGGCCCGTCGCGTACTGGGCGAGCGTGACAAGCAGGTCGACACGATCTTCTTCGGCGGCGGCACGCCGACCCTCCTCCCGGCCCAGGACCTGACGGGCATCCTGACCGCTATCAAGGACGAGTTCGGCCTCGCCGACGACGTCGAGGTAACCACCGAGGCCAACCCCGACTCCGTCGACCTGGACTACCTGCGCACCCTGCGCGAGGGCGGCTTCACCCGGCTCAGCTTCGGCATGCAGTCGGCCGTCCCGCACGTCCTGAAGACCCTCGACCGCACCCACGACCCCGAGCGGGTCCCCCTGGTCGTGGAGTGGGCCCGCGAGGCCGGCTTCGAGCAGGTCTCCCTCGACCTCATCTACGGCACCCCGGGTGAGTCGGTCGACGACTGGCGGACCAGCCTGGAAGCCGCGCTGGCCAGCGACCCCGACCACATCTCGGCCTACTCCCTCATCGTCGAGGACGGCACCGCGCTCGCCCGCCGAGTGAGGAGGGGCGAGGTCGAGATGCCCGACGAGGACGACCTCGCCGACAAGTACGAGCTGGCCGACGCCACCCTCCGCAAGCACGGCCTGACCTGGTACGAGGTCTCCAACTGGGCCACCGACGAGTCCCAGCGATGCCGCCACAACATGCTCTACTGGCAGGGCGGCGACTGGTGGGGCGTCGGCCCCGGCGCCCACAGCCACGTCGGCGGCACCCGGTGGTGGAACGTCAAGCACCCCAAGGCGTACGCGGACCGGATCAACAGCAACCAGAGCCCGGCCCACGCGCGCGAGATCCTCGCCGAGGAGGACCGCCGCGTCGAGCGTGTCCTGCTCGAGCTCAGACTCGCCGACGGCCTCCCGACAGACGCCCTCGACGACGAGGGACGCGCCGCTCTTCCGGAGCAGGTACACCGCGGCCTGGTCACCGTCGCCGACGACACGATCCTCCTCACCGAGACCGGCAGGCTCCTCGCCGACGCCGTGGTCCGAGACCTGCTCCCCTGAGCATCCCTGAGTCCGGGACCTTGGTCCTGACCGAAGGATCAGGGGTGATCCTGATTGGTAAAGCGCGCCCGACAGGAGAGAGTGGAGCTATGGCAACCACAACTCTTTCCCGTCCCAGCAACGACAAATGGATCGCCGGCGTCTGCGGCGGTCTCGGCGCCCGTTTCGGCATCAACTCCAACCTGATCCGACTGGCGTTCGTCATCTCCTGCCTGCTCCCCGGACCGCAGTTCATCGTCTACATCGTGCTGTGGATCATCATGCCGAAGAAGTCGTCGTACTGACGGAGCCTCAGGCGGGCTCGGTGACGAAGTCGATGAGCTCCTCGACCCGCCCGAGCAGGGCGGGCTCCAGGTCACCGAACGAGTTCACCCGCCCGAGGATGTGCTTCCACGCGCGAGCGATGTCGGCCTGATCGCGGTGGGGCCAGCCCAGGTGCTGGCAGATGCCCTTCTTCCACTCGATCGAGCGCGGAACGTTCGGCCAGGCCTCGAGCCCGAGCCGGGCCGGCTTGACCGCCTGCCACACGTCGATGAACGGGTGCCCGACGATCAGCACGTGCTCGCCGACCTTGGAGCGCCGGATCGACTCCGCGATCCGGGCCTCCTTGGAGCCCTTGACCAGGTGGTCGACGAGCACCCCGACCCGCCGCTCGCGGCCGGGGCGGAAGTCGACCAGGTGGTCGGCGAGGTCGTCGACGCCGCCGAGATACTCGACGACCACACCCTCGATCCGCAGGTCGTCGCCCCAGATCTTCTCGACCAGCTCGGCGTCGTGACGCCCTTCGACGAAGATCCGCGACTCGCGGGCCACCCTGGCCTTGACGTCGGAGACGGCCACCGAACCCGAGGCGGTCCGGGTCGGCTTCGCCGGTGCCGTCCGGGTCACCGGGGGAGTGAGGATCACCGGCTTGCCCTCGAGCCAGAACCCAGGCCCCAGCGGGAACGTACGCCGCTTGCCGTGCCGGTCCTCGAGGGTCAGCGTGTGCAGGTCGCGGTCGATGCGTACGATCTCGCCGACGAAGTCGGTCTCGATCTCCTCGACCACCGCACCCAGCTCCGCCGGGGTCTCGACGGCGCGCCCGTGCTTGGGCTTCTTCCAGTCGCCGGCCAGGACGTCGGAGCCGTAGCGATCGCTCATCCGGAGAACGGTAGTGGAGTCAGCGGCGAGAACCGGTGAGCACGCGCCCGAGCTGCTCGAGAACCTCGTCCGGCGTGGCCGCGGTCTGCGGGAACCGGAAGGTCACGTGGTGGCCGCCGTCGAGGGTGATCCAGGAGACGTCGACGCTCTCGGCGGTGAGGTCGGAGAGGCGTACGCCGACGATGTGGCGCGGTCGCAGCCCGAGCCGTGCCGAGAGCGAGCGGCACAGGTCCGCCTGGTGCTCGTCGTTGGCGTGGGCCGTGATGCGGACCAGCAGATCGTCGGCGATCATAGGACTCTCCAGTGGGGCGGAAGCAGTGCAGCGAATGGCTCTAAGGTCAGCCTAACCTAAGGCTATCTCGATGGCGAGAGAAGTAACCCGTTCCACAGAGTGGAGCGGCCACCGGAAACTGGTTCCTGTGCCGTGAACCGGTAGGATTGGCACTCGCACGGAATGAGTGCCAGGCAGCCAGGACGATAGGAGGGCAGATGCAGAACGAACGCAGGCTCTCCGTCCTCCGGGCGATCGTCGAGGACTATGTGAAGACCGAGGAGCCGGTCGGCTCCAAGGCGCTCGTGGAGCGTCACGGTCTGGGTGTCTCCCCGGCGACGGTACGCAACGACATGGCCGCGCTGGAGGAGGAGGGCTACATCACCGCCCCCCACACCAGCGCCGGCCGGGTGCCCACCGACAAGGGCTACCGGCTCTTCGTCGACCGGCTGACCACGGTCAAGCCGATGACCGCGGCCGAGAAGCGGGCGATCGCCGGCTTCCTCGAGGGCGCGGTCGACCTCGACGACGTCGTCAGCCGCTCGACCAGGCTGCTCTCCCAGCTGACCCGTCAGGTCGCGGTGGTGCAATACCCGACGCTGAGCCGCTCGACCGTCCGCCACGTCGAGCTGGTCGCACTGGCCCCGACCCGGCTCCTGCTCGTGCTCATCCTCAGCACCGGCCGGGTCGAGCAGCGACTGCTCGAGGTGGCCGAAGAGGTCTCCGAGGAGACCCTGGCCACGCTGCGCGCGCGGATCAACACCGCGGTCACAGGTGCCGTCATCGCCGAGGCCGGGGAGGCGCTGCGCACGATCGCCCAGCCGGCCGATGCGCCCGTCGACGCCCCGCGGGACCCGCTCGCGGCCGCCGTGGCGGAGGCCCTGATCGAGGCGATGAACGACCACCGCTCCGACGAGCGGATCTCGATCGGCGGCACCAGCAACCTGGCCCGCTTCGGCGACAGCTTCGACACCGCCGTACGCCCTCTCCTGGAGGCCCTGGAGGAGCACGTCGTCCTGCTCAAGCTGATGGGCGAGGCGACCGCGGGTGGGCTGGTCACGGTGCGGATCGGCGCCGAGGGCCCCTACCAGGAGCTGTCGCAGACCAGCGTGGTCGCGACCGGCTACGGACCTGGCGACGAGGCGCTGGCCACGCTCGGCGTGGTCGGGCCGACCCGGATGGACTACCCCGGATCCATGGCGGCGGTGCGCGCGGTGGCGCGCTACCTCTCCCGGATCCTCGACGAGGCTTAAGAAAGAGCAACGAACTTCGATGGCAGGAAGACCGACGTTGGACCCCTACGAGCTCCTCGGTGTCGACAAGGACGCCGACGACGCAACGATCAAGAAGGCCTACCGGAAGCTGGCGCGCCAGTACCACCCGGACGTCAACCCCGACGCCGAGTCGCAGGAGAAGTTCAAGGAGATCTCCCACGCCTACGAGGTGCTGAGCGACCCGCAGAAGCGGGCCGCGTACGACCGCGGTGGCGACCCGTTCGCGGGCGGTTTCGGCGCACAGGGCGCGGGCTTCTCGTTCACCGACATCATGGACGCCTTCTTCGGCGGCGCCGGTGCCGGCACCGGAGGCGCCGGGCGTGGCCCCCGTCCGCGCGTACGCCGCGGGCAGGACGCCCTGATCCGCCTCGACATCGACCTGGCCGAGGCCGCCTTCGGCGTCACCCGCGACCTCAAGGTCGACACCGCGGTCGTCTGCGACACCTGTGGTGGCGAGGGGGCCGCGGAAGGCTCCCACCCGGTCCCGTGCGAGACCTGCCACGGCCAGGGCGAGGTCGCGGTCGTGCAGCGCTCCTTCCTGGGTGAGATCCGTACGCTGCGCCCGTGCTCGGCCTGCAACGGCTTCGGCACCGTCATCCCCGACCCGTGCCGCGACTGCAGCGGCGAGGGCCGGGTGCGCTCCCACCGCACCCTGACCGTCAAGATCCCGCCGGGCGTCGACGACGGCACCCGGGTGCAGCTCGCCGAGCAGGGCGAGATCGGCCCCGGCGGCGGCCCCGCCGGCGACCTCTACGTCGAGATCCACGTCGCCAAGCACGCCACCTTCACGCGGAGGGGCAACGACCTGCACTGCACCGCGAAGGTGCCGATGACCGCGGCGGCGCTCGGCACCACGCTCAACCTGCCGACGCTGGAGGCCGACCTCGTCGGCGAGGGCGTCGACCAGATCGACCCCGAGGACGCCTCGATCCACATCGACCTCAAGCCCGGCACCCAGTCCGGCACCGACCACGTCCTGCGTGGCCGCGGCGTGCCCGGTCTGCGGGGCGGTCGCGGCGACCTGATCGTCACCATCAACGTGGAGACCCCGACCAAGCTCGACCTCGAGCAGGAGGCGCTGCTGCGCCAGCTCGCCGAGCTGCGCGGTGAGGAGTCCGTCCAGGGCCAGCTCAAGGCGGCCCACAAGGGCGGCGTCTTCTCCTGGTTCAAGGACACCCTCAACGGGCACTGAGACAAGCGCGGAGCTGACATGACCCTTCCCGTTCACCTCGTCGAGTCGCTCGTCGGCACCCGTGTCGGCGACGACGTCGAGGTGAGCGGCGACGAGGGCCACCACGCGGTCGTCGTACGCCGCCTCCGGGTGGGCGAGGAGGTCGTGCTCACCGACGGCGCCGGCGAGGGCGTCACCGGCACGATCACGCAGACCACCAAGAAGTCGATGACCGTACGCGTCGAGGAGGTCATCCTCGGCGACGCGCCGCCCGAGCCCGCGCTGACGGTCGTCCAGGCGCTCCCCAAGGGCGACCGCGGCGAGCTCGCCGTCGAGATGCTCACCGAGATCGGCGCCGCCAGCATCGTCCCGTGGGCAGCGACCCGCTCGGTCGCGGTCTGGAAGGGCGAGCGCGCGGTCAAGTCCCTCGCCCGCTGGCGAGCCACCGCTCGGGAGGCAGCCAAGCAGTCGCGCCGACTGTGGCACCCCGAGGTCGAGGCGCTGGCCACCACCGAGGCCGTCGTGGCCAAGATCGAGGCGGCCGACGTCGCCGTCGTGCTCCACGAGGAGGGCACCCTCCCGCTCGGGGCCGTTCCCGTCATCGACGAGGGCACCATCCTCGTCGTGGTAGGCCCCGAGGGCGGCCTCACGGACGACGAGATCGCCCAGTTCGAGAAGGCCGGCGCCACCACCATCCGTCTCGGCGCCGAGGTCCTGCGCACCTCCACCGCCGGCGTCGCCGCCGCTGCCGCCCTGCTGGCCCGCACCCGCCGCTGGGACTGACCGGCCGACTGACCGGCCGACTGACCGCCGACTGCTCGGCGTGGTGGGTTCGTCCTTCGGTGGCGCCGGGTGAGTATGGAGGCATGAGGAGCACACGTACGCGTCCGGCGGGCGCCATCATCGCTCTTGCTCTCTGCGGCGTACTGGCCGGCGGGTGCGGCAGCGACGATGCCGTCGCCGAGGACCCCGAGGTGTCGACCCAGCCGTCCGAGGAGCCGTCGACGCTGCCACGGACCTCCGGTCTGATCACGCTGGCGGCGCCGGCCGAGGGTGCGACGGTGTCGGAGAGCTTCGAGGCCTCGGGCACGGCGAACTCGAACGAGGCGAACGTGCCGTGGGAGGTCCGCGACACCACGGGCGAGACCGTGCTCGAGGGGTTCGCGACGGCCGAGGGCTGGATGGACAAGCTCTACCCGTGGACGACCACGGTCGACGTCTCCGAGCTCGAGCCCGGGACGTACCTCTTCATCGCCCGCACCGATGACACCTCCGACGGCGAGGGGAAGCCTTCTGAAGAGGTTGGCGCCCGGATCACCGTCGAGTAGGACATCATCGCTACCGTGATCCTCACCGAACGGCAGCTCAACCGGACCCTCCTGCTCCGCCAGCACCTGCTGTCGCGGGCTTCTCTCACCCCGGCCGAGATGATCGAGCATCTGGTCGGCCTGCAGGCGCAGGAGACGTCGCCGCCGTTCTTCGCGCTGGCCGCCCGGCTGGAGTCGTTCGACCCCTACGCGCTCAGCGCACAGCTCGAGTCGAGCGCGCTGGTCCGGCTCTCCTCGCTGCGGTCCACGATCCACATGCACACCGCCGCCGATGCGGCGCTGATCAGGGCCTGGACCCAGCCGGTCCACGACTTCTACACCCAGAGGGTCGAGATCGTCCGCCCGGCGGCGCAGCTGGAGGGCTTCGTGGAGGCGGCCGAGGACGTACTCGCTCTCGGGGCGCTGCCCAACGCGGCCCTCGAGGCCGGTCTGGTCGAGCACTTCCCGGGCGTCCCGGCCAAGGCGCTCGGCCTGCGGGCGCGCAACGAACTGCCGCTGGTCCAGCTGCCGCCGCGAGGCCTGTGGAAGGGGTCGGGCGGGCTCGTCTACGACCTGCTCCCGCGCTGGACGGGCGTGCCCCCGGTGACCGTGGACGATGTCGTCCCGACGCTCGCGCCGCAGATCGTACGTCGCTATCTGCTCGCCTTCGGGCCGGCGACTGCCGCAGACATCACCACGTGGTCGTCGTTGACCCGGCTGGGCCCGGTGATCAAGCGGATCGAGGGGCTGGTGACCTACCGCGACGAGGCCGGCAAGACCCTCTACGACGTCCCCGACGCTCCGCTCGCCACGGGCGAGGAGCACGCCCCGGTGCGGCTGCTGGGGCGGTTCGACAACGTCTGGCTCTCGCACGCCGATCGGGAGCGGATCACCGCCAAGGGGACCCGGAAGGAATGGGGCATCGGGGGCGGCGGCGCGGTCATGATCGCCGGCGGCCATCTGGTCGGTCTCTGGAAGCCGGTCGACGGCAAGGTCGAGGTCGTCAAGCTGCTCCGCGATCTCACTCCCGACGAGCGCGACGAGCTCGCCGAGGAGACGTCCCGTGTCGAATCCCTGCTGTCGAGCTGAGCCCGGAACTATCCAGTAGGAGCGGGGCGGCGCGCCCGCGTACCATGGACATCACCAGCGCCACGACGAGAAAGGGCCCGCCCGGGCATCCATGACCGATCGAGAACCAAGTCCGCTTCCGAACCAGACCGCTACGACCAAACACACCGTGGTCGTGCCGAACAGCGTCGACATGGTGACCGTCCTCGGCCCGGCCGATGAGCACCTCGGGATCATCGAGGCCCACTTCGACGCCGACGTGCACGTGCGCGGCAACCGGATCACCCTCCACGGCGCCCCCAGCGAGATCGCGATGATCGAGCGGGTCCTGGAGGAGCTGGTCCAGATCATCCGCACCGGCCAGGGCGTGAGCGGCGAGACGGTCGAGCGGGTCATCGGCATGCTCCAGGCCGACACGACGGAGAAGCCGGCCGACGTGCTGAGCCTCAACATCCTCTCCAACCGCGGCCGGAGCATCCGTCCCAAGACGCTCAACCAGAAGCGCTACGTCGACGCGATCGACAAGCACACGATCACCTTCGGCATCGGCCCGGCCGGCACCGGCAAGACCTATCTGGCGGTCGCCAAGGCGGTCCAGGCGCTGCAGTCCAAGCAGGTCAACCGGATCATCTTGAGCCGGCCGGCGGTGGAGGCCGGTGAGAAGCTCGGCTTCCTGCCCGGCACGCTGACCGAGAAGATCGACCCCTACCTGCGCCCGCTCTACGACGCGCTGCACGACATGATGGACCCGGAGATGATCCCCAAGCTGATGGCGTCGGGGACCATCGAGGTGGCGCCGCTCGCGTTCCTGCGCGGACGAAGCCTCAACGACTCCTTCATCATCCTCGACGAGGCGCAGAACACCACGCCCGAGCAGATGAAGATGTTCCTGACCCGCCTCGGCTTCGGCTCCAAGATCGTGGTCACCGGCGACGTCACCCAGACCGACCTCCCCTCGGGGCAGAAGTCGGGGCTGCGGGTCGTCGAGGGCATCCTCGATGACGTCAAGGACATCAGCTTCAACAACCTGACCAGCCACGACGTCGTGCGCCACCGACTGGTCGCCAAGATCGTCGCCGCCTACGAGGAGCACGACATGCAGAGCCAGGGCCGGGCCTCCGGAGAGGTTCGATGAGCACCGAGATCATCAACGAGTCCGAGCAGGAGATCGACGTCGAGCACGTCGCCAAGCTCGCTCGTTTCCTGCTCGAGCAGCTGCGCGTGCACCCGCAGGCCGACCTGCGGATCAAGTTCGGCGACGAGGCAACGATCACCGAGCTCAACGAGCGCTACTTCGACACCGAGGGTCCGACCGACGTGCTGTCCTTCCCCGGTGACGAGCTCCTTCCCGGCCGCCTCGACGAGGAGCCGGAAGAGGGCGATCTGGGCGACATCATCATCGCCCCGACGATCGCGGCCAAGCAGGGCGAGGCAGCCGGCCACGGCACCGTGGCGGAGATCGAGCTGCTGACCACCCACGGTATTCTCCACCTGCTCGGCTACGACCACGTGGACCCCGACGAGCACGCCGAGATGTTCGGGCTGCAGGCCAAGCTGCTCAAGGCCTGGGGCTCTTCGGCCACCGCACCCGAGTAGGAGCACCACCACCACCCATGGACGATGCGAGGCTGCTGATCGCAGCCGCAGTTCTGGTCCTGATCGCCGGCATCTTCTCGGCCGCCGACGCGGCGCTCAGCGCCTTCTCCCGCGCCCGGGCCGCGGAGCTGGTCTCCGAGGGCCGTGCCGGCGCCAAGCGCCTGGTCGCGGTGGTCGGCGACCCCGCCCGCTACGTCAACACGGTCCTGCTGCTCAGGATGCTGTGCGAGATCGGCGCGACCGTCCTGGTCGCGCTGTGGGCCTATGACCTCTACCAGGGCCGCTGGTGGCCGACGGTGCTCACCACGACCGGGACGATGACAGTGGTCTCCTTCGTCGTCATCGGCGTCGGTCCCCGCACGCTGGGGCGTCAGCACCACGAGGGCATCGCCCTCGCGGTCGCCGGCCCGATCGGCGCGATCACCGCCATCCTCGGCCCGATCCCGAGCCTGCTGATCATGCTCGGTAACGCGCTCACTCCCGGCAAGGGCTTCCGCAAGGGCCCGTTCTCGACGGAGACCGAGCTGCGCGAGCTGGTCGACATCGCCGAGGCCTCCGACCTGATCGAGGCCGACGAGCGCCGGATGATCCACTCGGTCTTCGAGCTCGGCGACACCCGTGCCCGCGAGGTGATGGTCCCGCGAGGCGACATCGTCTTCCTCGAGCGGCGCAAGACCCTGCGCCAAGCGCTGTCGCTGTTCCTGCGCTCGGGCTACTCCCGGATGCCGGTGATCGACGACAGCCTCGACGACATCATCGGGATGGTCTACCTCAAGGACGTCGTCGCGCGTGACTTCGAGGCGCCGGAGGTCGAGACCACCCAGCGGGTCGAGTCGCTGATGCGCAAGCCGACCTGGGTCCCCGACTCCAAGCCGGTCGACGAGCTGCTGGCCGAGATGCAGCAGCACCGCCAGCACATCGCGGTCGTCGTCGACGAATACGGCGGCACCGCCGGCCTGATCACCATCGAGGACATCCTCGAGGAGATCGTCGGCGAGATCACCGACGAGTACGACATCGAGGACCGCGAGCCCCTCCACCTCGGCGACGGCTCCTGGCGGGTGCCCTCCCGCTTCCTGGTCAGCGACCTCGAGGAGCTCATCGGTGTCGCCGTCGAGGAGGACGACGTCGACTCCGTACGCGGTCTGATGGCCAAGCATCTCGGCCTCGTGCCGATCCCCGGCTCCGAGGTCGAGGCCCACGGCCTCTGCTTCGTGGCCGAGGAGGCCGCCGGCCGGCGGAACAAGATCGGTACCGTACGGATCAGCGCCGTCGTCCCGGCCGAGACCGAGGCCGACCACGAGGACGAGCAGAGCGAGAAGACGGACAGGAAGAAAGAGGCCCATGCCCGAGCAGAGTGAGCCCTCCGCGGAGGACCGCAAGCTGGTCACCCTGGCCCGCGCGACGCGTGCCCGCACCGGCGCGACCGAAGGAGCAGCCGTACGCGACCTCGACGGCCGCACCTACGCCGCCGCCACCGTGGACCTGCCCTCGCTCCAGGTCTCCGCGATCGGTGTCTGTGTGGCGATGGCGGTGGCCTCCGGCTCCAAGGGCCTCGAGGCCGTGGTCGTGCTCGGCGAGGCCGAGGAGGCCTCCGCGAACGACCTCTCGATCGTCAAGGAGTTCGCGGGCGAGGACGTCCCGGTCCTCGTCGGCGATCCGCGCGGCAACCTCCGCTGAGCTGCTACGGCTGCCGCGGGCCGCTCAGCGAGCGGCTCGGTGGCCGCCGGTCCCACCGGCCCCGCCGGACTCGGCGAGGAGCGGAAGGGTGCCGAGCTCGATCGTGACGTGGATCCCGTCCTCGTCGCGGTAGGCGGTCAGACCGTTCATGGTCGCCATGTCGACGCCCTTCTCACGCATGTGCACGACGATCTGGTCGATCGCCAGCGCGAGCCGGGCCTGGGACACGGACTTGTTACGCCACTTGACCTGGTTCTCGGTGAAGTACGGGGTTGCCTTCTCGGCGAGCGTGGAGACAGCGTCACGATGGGCAGCACTGGACATGGGGACCCTCCAGGGTGCACGAGATGGGGGCGCTCGACGGGAGCAGTCGGCGCTGGTGACTGTAAGCGACCGAACACGAAAATCGAAACCCGAGATCCCAGGGCGAGAGTAAAGTGCGTGGAGTGACGGGTGAGACTGGTTGGCAACGACACACCGAGGCCGTCGAGCGGCTGACGGCTTCCTACGCGAGGATCCCTGACGGCGCTCCGGTCAGACTGGCCAAACGCACCACCAACCTCTTCCGGGCCCGGGCGGCGACCGATGCTCCGGGTCTCGACGTCTCCGGCCTGGGCGGCGTGATCGAGGTCGATGCCGAGGCGGGCACCGCCGACGTACAGGGGATGTGCACCTACGAGGACCTCGTCGACGCCACCTTGGCGCACGGGATGATCCCGTACGTCGTCCCGCAGCTGCGCACGATCACGCTCGGTGGCGCGGTGACCGGGATGGGCATCGAGTCCACCTCGTTCCGCAACGGCATGCCGCACGAGTCGGTGCTGGAGATGGACATCCTGACCGGGTCGGGCGAGATCGTCACCACGAGGCCGGGCGAGGATCTGTTCGACACCTTCCCCAACTCCTACGGCTCGCTCGGCTACGCCACCCGGCTCAAGATCAAGCTGGAGAAGGTGCCGGGATACGTCGCGCTGCGGCACGTACGCTTCGACGACCTCGGCCTGCTCACCAAGACGATCGCGCAGATCACCGAGACCAGGACGTACGAAGGGGAGCGGGTCGACGGGCTCGACGGTGTCGCGTTCGAGCCGGGGGAGTACTACCTGACCCTCGCGACCTGGACCGAGGGGGCCACGCGGCCCCCCAGCGACTACGGCGGCCAGCAGATCTACTACCGCTCGATCCAGCAGCGTGCCGCGTCCGGCTCCGGGACCGATCTGCTGACGACCTACGACTACCTGTGGCGCTGGGACACCGACTGGTTCTGGTGCTCGGGCGCCTTCGGTGCGCAGAACAAGTACCTCCGCAGGGTGTGGCCGCGCCGGCTGCGGCGCTCGGACGTCTACATGAAGCTCGTCGGGCTGGACCGAAGGTTCGGGATCGCCGACAAGCTCGACGCCCGTGCCGGCCGGCTCCTGCGGGAACGTGTGATCCAGGACATTGAGGTCCCGGTCGAGAACCTTCCGGCGTTCCTGGAGTGGTTCGACGCCGAGATCGGGATGCGGCCGGTGTGGCTGTGCCCGCTGGTGTCCCGGGGGACGAACACAGGAGGGAAATGGCCGACCTACCCGCTCGAGGCGGGCCGGACGTACGTCAACGTCGGTTTCTGGGGCACGGTCCACGTCGGCCCCGGGGCCGTCAACGCCCCCAAGAACCGTGCGATCGAGGATCAGGTCCACGAGCTCGGCGGGCATAAATCGCTCTACTCCGAGGCGTTCTACGACAAGGATGTCTTCAACGCTCTCTATGACGGGGACAACCTCGCTGCCGTGAAGGCGAGGTATGACCCCGGCAACCGGTTGACCGATCTGTACAGCAAGGCGGTGAAGAGACTGTGAACCATATTGCAGAGACCATCAACGAACTCTTCGACGGTGGGCTGCCGATCAAGCTCACCGCGTACGACGGCAGCGTCGCCGGCGACACGGACTCACCCTTCGGGATGGAGATCCTCAACCCGCGCGGGCTCGCGTTCCTGCTGACCGCGCCGGGCGATCTGGGGCTGGCTCGTGCCTACGTCAGCGGTGACATGGCCCTGAACGGCATCCACCCGGGCGATCCTTACCCGCTCCTGGACCTGATCCTGGACAAGACCGACTTCAAGCGGCCCAGCCCTCGGGAGACGGTCGACATGGTGCGCGCCCTGGGGGTGAAGAACTTCGTCCCGCCCAAGCCACCGCCGCAGGAGCACCTGCCCGCGTGGCGGCAGCGGGCCGAGAACGTACGCCACCTCTCCGGTCGCGCGATCAGCGCGCTGCCGTGGACGCGGCACTCGCACGAGCGCGACGCCGACGCGATCCACCACCACTACGACGTCTCCAACACCTTCTACGAGTACGTCCTCGGCCCGTCGATGACCTACACCTGTGCGCTCTACCCGACCGATGACGCCACGCTCGAGGAGGCGCAGACGGCCAAGTACGACCTGATCTGCCGCAAGCTCGGTCTCGAGCCCGGGATGCGCCTGCTCGACATCGGCTGCGGCTGGGGCGGGATGGTGCGTCACGCGGCCAAGCACTACGGGGTCAAGGCGCTCGGCGTCACGCTCTCGCGCGAGCAGGCCAACTGGGCCCAGAAGGCGATCAAGGGCGATCGTCTCGACGACGTCGCCGAGGTGCGCTTCTCCGACTACCGCGACGTGGTCGAGGGGGACTTCGACGCGGTCAGCTCCATCGGTCTCACCGAGCACATCGGCGTGGCCAACTACCCGGCCTACTTCGGCTTCATCAAGAGCAAGCTGCGTGACGGGGGCCGGCTGCTCAACCACTGCATCACCCGTCCCGACAACGTCTCGCGGGCGAACGCGGGGGCGTTCATCGACCGCTATGTGTTCCCCGACGGCGAGCTGATCGGGTCGGGCACCATCGTGTCCGCGATCGAGAACACCGACCTCGAGGTGCAGCACCACGAGAACATCCGGGTCCACTACGCCAAGACCCTCACGGCGTGGAACGACAACCTCCGCGACAACTGGGACGCCTGCGTCAACGAGGTCGGCCTCGGCACCGCGAAGGTCTGGGGCATCTACATGGCCGGTTCCCGGATCGGCTTCGAGCGCAACAACATCCAGCTCCACCACGTGCTCGCCACCAAGACGGTCGACGGGCACTCGGGATACCCGTTGAGGCACACCTTCTGAGCGAGTGGGCGAAAGTGGCAGCTCAGACCGCGTTCTGATCGCCACTTTCGCCCACTTGTTTGTGTCACGGTGTCGGAATCGGGCCTTCCTGTTCGTGGAGCAGGTGAAACGTCCTGTTCCAGTCGAAGGAGCCAGTCATGGAGACCTACAACCTCGCGGAGATGTACGCCGCCCCGCCGATGTCCTGGGAGGAGGTGACCGCTCGCCTCGACCAGGGCTTCAACCAGGGCCCCGGGTCGCAGGAGGGCGAGCCCGGGCGCTACACGACCTGGGTGAGCACGATCAACGCCGACGGCGGCCCGCACGTGAACGCCGTCGGCGCGGTCTGGCTCGACAACAGCTTCTACCTGGTCACCGGGCCGGGGACGCGGCGTGGCCGCAACCTCGCCCGCGATCCCCGCTGCGCGCTGTCGCTCACGGTGCGCGAGTTCGACCTGGTCGTGGAGGGCCGCGCGTCGCGGGTCCTCGGCGACGAGCTCGAGCACGTGGCCAAGCACTACCACGACGACGAGGGCTGGCCGGCCGAGGTCGACGAGTCCGGCGAGGCCGTCACGGCACCTTTCAACGCGCAGAGCGCCGGCCCGGCGCCCTGGCACGTCTTCCGCATCGACGCGACCTCCGCCCACGCGGTCGCGACCGTCGAGCCCTACGGCGCGACCCGCTGGAGGTTCTGAGATGACCGACCTGTTCGCCGGACTCCCGGTCGCGGACCTGGCGCGAGCGGCCAGCTGGTACGAGGCGCTGCTCGGTGGTCCGCCGGCCTTCTATCCCAACGACGTCGAGGCCGTCTTCGAGGTGGTCGAGCACGGATACGTGTACATCGAGGTGAAGCCCGAGCACGCCGGCCGTGGCTTCCTCACCCTCTTCGTCGAGGACCTGGACGCCCGCCTCGCTGCGATCGCCGAGCGCGGCCTGCGGCCGGAGTCGCAGGAGACGTACGGAAACGGGGTCCGCAAGACCATCTTCCGCGACCCCGACGGCAACGAGATCGGGCTCGGGGGTGGCTCCGCCTGATCGGGAGAGGTCAGGCCTCCTCGTGGTGGGCGTCGGGATCGAAGCCCTCGGGGGCGCGATCGATGAACGCGGTGATCGCGGCGATCCGTCCGGACCGGTCCAGATCGAGGACGTCGGTGCCCTCGGCGAACGAGCCCTCCTCCTTGAGGATCTCCCAGCGCACCCGGACGTGCTCGTGGTGTGCATCGGGCTCGGTGCGGGCCACGAAGGTGTAGGCACCGACGCCCTCGGCGAACTGGCGGGTGAAGTCGATCAGCGCCTCGAGGCCGGTGGACTCGCCGATCGGCGTGGAGCGAGCGACGTCGGAGGCGAACAGGGTGTCGCCGAGGGCGCGCTGCTCGTCGGCGGGGAGGTTCCAGAACGAGACGTACGCCTCGGCGGTGGCGGCAGGTGAACGGGGTGTGGTTTCAGTCGTCATGGCCACGACGATCCGCCTCCGAGCGCGCTGTGTCGATTACCTCCCGGGTAGTTGCCGCGCCGCGCTCGGCCCGGCAGCCTGGGCGCATGACAACGGCCCAGCTGAGCGTCGGAGACCTGCTTCGTGACTGGCGCGAGCGGCGCCGTCGCTCGCAGCTCGAGGTGGCGATCGCGGCCGAGGTGTCGGCGCGCCACCTCAGCTTCATCGAGACCGGCCGGTCGGGTCCGAGCCGGACGATGATCGAGCGGCTCTGCGAGGAGCTCGAGGTGCCGCTGCGTGAGCGCAACCGGCTCTATCTCGCGGCAGGGTTCGCGCCCGTCCACCAGGAGCGGCCGCTCGACGATCTCGGGTTCGCCAGGTCCGCGGTCGAGGCGGTGCTCACCGCCCACGAGCCCTATCCGGCCTGTGCGGTCGACGTCCGCTGGGACATGGTGGCGACCAACCGGCCCATGGACCTCTTCCTGGCTCCGCTGCCGGACGCGCTGCGGCAGCCGCGGCTCAACATGCTGCGCGCGACGCTGCACCCCGACGGTCTGGCGGCGCAGGTGCGCAACTACCCCCAGTGGCGGGCTCACGTCGTGCGCCGCATCCGTCGGCAGCTCGACCGCACCGCGGCCGACGGGCTGGCCGAGCTCCTCGAGGAGGTGGAGGGCTTTCCGGCGGCGGTCGGAGCCGGCGTGGAGGCGCCGGCGGTCACCGCGAGCGACGGTGCCTTGCCGGTGCTGCCGCTGCTGCTGCGTACGAGCCTCGGCGACCTCTCCTTCCTCTACGTCCTCTCCGTGATCGGCGCGCCTCGCGACGTGACGGTCGACGAGATCGCGGTCGAGGCGATGTTCCCGGCCGACGACGCGACTCGGGAGGCTCTCCTCGCCATCAGCCATGAGTGAGTGTGCCGCTGATGCGGGCGGGCCGCGTCTGCGCGGATAACCTTGAGGCGATGAGTGTCAAGGCCCAGCAGTACGCCGCGGAGGTGCTTCGGCGCGAGCAGATCACGCCCCACCTCGTACGCCTGGTGCTCGGTGGTCCCGGCCTGGCCGGGTTCGAGTCCACCGGGATCCCCGACGAGTGGGTCGGCCTGACCGTGCCGGGGCAGTTCCAGTCGCGCTACTACACCGTGCGGTCGTGGCAGGGTGGCGAGCTGACCCTCGACGTCGTCGTCCACGACGTCGGTCTGGTGACCGAGTGGGCCACCCGCCTCGACCCGGTCGGGCAGACGGTCACGATCACCGAGCCCAAGGGCTCCTACGCGGCGCCCGAGGGCGCCCGGTGGCTGCTGCTGGTCGGCGACCTGACCGCGATGCCGGCCATGGCGCGGATCGCCGAGACCACCACGCTGCCGACGCGGATCTGGGCGGAGACCCCTGACGACCTGCCCGGATATCTCCCGGAGAGCGCCGAGGTCACCTGGTCCGAGCCGCCCTCGGAGACCTCCTCCGACCTGGCGGCGGCCGTGGAGAAGATCGACTGGCCCGAGGGCGACGGCTACTTCTGGATGGCCGGTGAGTCCAGCCAGATGCGGGCGATCCGCAAGCATCTGATGCGGGAGCGGAAGCTCGACTCCCACGCCTACGACGTGATGGGCTACTGGCGCGGTGGCGGCCAGAAGCGGCAGCCGCGCTCGGTCGATCCCGGACCGGTGTGGCGTGAGGGCAAGGCCCAGGGGCTCACCGACGAGCAGATCTGGCAGCGATACGACGAGCAACAGGAGCAACAGTGACCGAGCCGGAGATCCAGCCAAGCCCGGCGCCGCCAGCACAAGAATTCCGGAGCGGCTTCGTGTCGTTCGTCGGACGCCCCAACGCGGGCAAGTCGACCCTGACCAACGCGCTGGTCGGCACCAAGGTGGCGATCACCTCCGACAAGCCGCAGACCACCCGCACCGTGGTCAAGGGCATCGTCCATCGGCCCGACGGCCAGCTGATCCTCGTCGACACCCCCGGCATCCACCGGCCGCGCACACTGCTCGGCGAGCGCCTCAACGACCTCGTCGAGGCCACCTGGACCGAGGTCGACGTGGTCGCGATCTGCTTCCCGTGCAACGAGAAGATCGGCCCCGGTGACCGCCGGATCGCGGAGAACGCCAACAAGCTCAAGAAGGGCATCAAGCGGGTCGCGGTCGCCACCAAGACCGACCTCGCCACCCCCGAGCAGATCGGCGAGCACCTGATGTCGATCCAGACCCTCGGGGTCGAGCTCGGGATCGAGTGGTCCGAGATCGTCCCGGTCTCCAGCGTCGGCGGCGACCAGGTCGACCTCCTCGGTGACCTGCTGATCAAGCTCCTCCCCGAGGGACCGCCGCTCTACCCCGACGGCGAGCTCACCGACTCTCCCGAGGAGATCATCGTCGCCGAGCTCATCCGCGAGGCAGCCCTGGAAGGCGTACGCGACGAGCTTCCGCACTCCATCGCCGTCGTCGTCGAGGAGATGCGCCTGCGCGAGGACCGCCCGGAGAACAAGCCGCTGATGGACATCCACGCCTTCCTCTACGTCGAGCGCGACTCCCAGAAGGGCATCGTGATCGGCCACAAGGGCTCACGGCTCAAGGACGTCGGGCAGCGCGCGCGCCTGCAGATCAAGGAACTGCTCGGCATGCCGGTCTACCTCGACCTGCACGTCAAGATCGCCAAGGACTGGCAGCGGGATCCGCGGCAGTTGCGCAAGCTCGGGTTCTGAACTACAGCGCGCTTACGCATCCGTTCAGACGTCATTGCGCCTTACGTCGGGCTTTCGCCGAGTCGGCGCAATCCGGTCCTCGCTTCGCTCCGGTCCGTTTGCGCCGACTCGGCGTTTCCCGGCTTCGCTTCGCTACGCCGGGGCCCAACAGATGCCGTAGGTCTGGCCGCCCTCCCACTGCTCGGCGCTGGGGAACTCCCAGGACCATTCGTACTTGAGCGGGTCGTCGGCGACCTCGGCGGCCGCGGCCTTGCAGTCCTCGGCGCCGGCGCTGTTGACCTTCGCCTCGCCGGGGTACTTCCCGGAGCCGAGGTCGATGACCGACAGTGCTCGCCAGGTGTGCTTGAGGGAGCACGGGACGCGCTTGAAGGACTCGGACTTCGGTGAGGCCGTGCCGCACATCCGGAACGGCTCGGCGGTCTCGGAGTCGCCCAGGACGCCCTTCATGTTGCCCTTGAGGGTCATCAGCGCCTTGGGGCCGGCGATGCCGATGACGTCGCAGCGGAACCAGTTGGCGCCGGCCTCGGACTCCTCGATGGTCGGGGTGAACCAGACCGGACGCAGCATCGAGAGCCGCAGGTCGTCGGCGTCACCACCGAGATACTTCGTCACCTTCCGGGGGCACGCCTCCGCGACCTGGGCCGCGACCTGCTCGGAGTCGACCGCGACGAGATGGCCGTCGACGACGTTCTTCAGCCGGCCCACGGCGTACGTCTGGGTGGTGTGCTTGCCCTTGCAGGAGATCGCGGTGCCGCCGGCGGTCGGGGCCAGCGCCTCCTCGTAGGTGAGGTTGTAGCAGGCCCCCTCCTTCGGGGACGGAGCCGCCGACGCCGAGGCGGACGGAGGCGCCGAGGAGGGAGACGGAGCCGACTTCGGCTCGCCGCCACCGCAACCGGCGAGGGCCATGGCCCCCACGACGACAAGAGCCCCCCACAACGGCGCCGATCGCTTCGGGCTCCGCTTCAGCGTGTCTGGCATGCTCACTCCTCGCTCACCGCCCAGCAGACCGCCCAGCGGTTGCCGGCGTTCCACTCCTTCTCTCCAAACCATGTGTACCCGTAGTCGAAGCTTTCCGGGTAGCCCAACCAGGCCTGGACCGAGCCCTTGCAGTACTGCGAGGCCTTCTTCTTGGACTCCGCGACGCCGAGGAACTTGGTCTTGTCCTCGCCCAGCTTGATGGTCGTGACCGCACGCATCTGGTGCGGCTCGGAGCAGGGGACCTTCGCGGAGGCGACCGTCTTGCCCTGCGCGCACACCATCCAACGGTCCTCGATGTCCTCGATGTTCTTGACCTTGAGGAGGTTGCGGGTGGTGGTCGGCAGGTCGACGTACTCGGCACCCTGTTGGCCGCCACCGACCACGTCGCAGCGGATCCAGCGTGCGCCCTCGTCCCAGGCCTTCTCCGAGGGTCCGAAGTAGACGTGGGAGAGCATCGAGCGCATCAGCAGGGACTGGTTGGTGCCGACGTACTTCTCCAGCAGCTTGCGGCACTGGCTGAAGGCCCACTCGTTGACCTTCTCGTCGCCGTACTCGGCGTCCTTGAACTCGTCCGGGAGCGGTCCGGCGCCGAAGGTCTCGGCGTTGTGCGGCTCGTCGCAGGCGACGTACTTGTCGAAGTTGTAGGCCTCGGCGACGTCCTCGTGGGTGAGGTTGCGGCACTTGCCGACCTCGGGCAGCTCGGTCGAGTCCACCTGCTTCGGGTCCTCGCCCTTGGCAGCCGCCCGATCACCGCCGCACCCGCTGAGCGCGAGGACGGCGAGCACCACGATCAGGAGCGACAAGGATGTCGTACGTCTGGGGGTATGGCCGATCACGGGGATCGACTCTACTTGCGAATCCATGAGCAGGCCGAAAGCACAGCGGGAAGCACAGTTCAGTCGAGGACGGCGGCCAGCGTGGCTCCCAGCTCGTACGCCGCCTCGACGTGGGTGTCCTCGACGTCTCCCAGGACGTCGAGGATGTCGTAGGCCTGAGCCCATCCGAGGGCACCGACGATGGACTGCACCGAGCGGATCGCGCCGGTGGTGTCGTAGCGGCCGTGGACGTAGAGGCCGTAGGGCCGCTTGCTGGTCTCGGACGCTGATTCGCCGGCTGCCCCGGACGGGTCGAGCGCGCCACCGACGGCCAGGAAGGTCGAGTCGAAGAAGTGCTTGAGCGCCCCCGACATGTAGCCGAAGTTGGCGCTCGTGCCGAGCACGTAGCCATCGGCGGCCAGGACGTCCTCGGCGCTCGCCTCCAGGGCGGGACGTACGACGACCTCGACCCCCTCGATCTCGGGGTCGTTGGCGCCGGAGACCACCGCGTCGGTCAGGCGCCGCAGCGACCGGGTGGGGGAGTGGTGGACGATCAGCAGCCGGGCCATGGTCACAGCCAACCATTGTTGTCGGCGGTGAGCACGGCCTCGGTGCGGTTGGCGGCGCCGGTCTTGCCGATCGCCGCGGAGAGGTGGTTGCGCACGGTGCCCTCGGAGAGCACGAGCCGGGCCGCGATCGTGGCTACCGGAGAACCGTCCCGGGCGGCGCGGAGCACCTCGGTCTCGCGCTGGCTCAACGGTGACTCGCCGGCCACCAGCGAGTCGGTGGCGAGCTGCGGATCGACGACGCGCAGCCCCTGGTGCACGCGGCGTACGGCGTCGGCGAGCTGGGCCGCCGGGGTGTCCTTGACGACGAAGCCGGAGGCACCGGCCTGCAGCGCCCGGCGCAGGTAGCCCGGCCGGCCGAACGTGGTCACGATCAGCACTCGTGTCGCCGGGGTGGTGCGGCGCACCTCGGCGGTCGCCGCGATGCCGTCGAGCCCGGGCATCTCCACATCCAGCAGCGCGACGTCCGGATGGTGCTCCAGCACGGCCGGCACGACCTCGGACCCGCTGCCGACCTCGGCGACGACCTCGAGGTCGGGCTCGAGGCCGAGGAGGGCCGAGAGGGCGCCGCGGACGAGCGCCTGGTCGTCGGCGAGGAGCAGCCTGATCGTCACGAGGTGACCTCTCTGTCAGCGGACATGACCAGCTCGAACCCGGATCCCGTACGCGTCGTCAGCACGGCACCCATGGCGCCGGCCCGCTCCCGCAGACCGGTCAGCCCGGACCCGGACTCGTTGCCGGCCCGGCGCCCGTGGCCGTCGTCGTGGACGGTCACCGACCTCGGGGTGAGCACGATCTCGCACCGGTGCGCACCGGAGTGCCGGATCACGTTGGTGACCCCCTCGCGGATGGTCCAGGCGAAGAGCTCACGCAGCCCGGAGGGGACCTCGTCGGTCGACTGGGGGAGCACCGGCTCGATCCCGGCGGCCTCCAGCGCCGCCCGAGCCCGGGCGAGCTCGCCCGGCAGGGTCAGCTCGCGGTAGCCCTCGACGGCGCGGCGTACGTCGGCGAGCGCGTCGCGGGAGAGCCGCTCCAGGTCGGCGAGCTCCTGCTTGGCCCGGTCCGGGGCGACGTCGACCAGCCGCTGGGCCAGCTCGGCCTTGACCGTGATCACGGTCAGCGAGTGGCCGAGGATGTCGTGCAGGTCGCGGGCGAACCGGTTGCGCTCGTCGGCCAGCGCCAGCCGGGTGTTCTCGTGCTGGGCGCCGATGAGGGCGACGTTGCGCCGAACGACCGACCGTACGCCGAGCATCGCCGCCGACGCCGCGCAGACGGCGAACGCGGTGTCGATCTGCGAGCCCCAGCCCGGCACCAGGCCGGTGATCGCGACGCCGCCCGCGATACAGACGATCGCGACGTAGACGGCCGGGGTCGGCAGGGTCATCACGCAGGCGACCGCGACGTAGACCAGACCGGCGATGCCGCCCTCGCCGAGGGTGGCGATCATGACCGCGGCGAGCAGGCCGAGCACGGCGAGGTAGGGAGCCACGAAGCTCGCCGGCGGCTGCTCGACGAGCCGGATCATGCCTCGAGCCCGCACCCAGATCAGCATGTAGACGACCGCGAAGCAGAGCGTCGCCGCCATCCCGATCACGCCCTCGGCGGTGTCGCGGGCCTGCCAGCCGACGTGGAGCGGGGTGATCAGGAAGAAGAGCCAGATGAAGGCGAACCAGGGGCCGACGGCGGCCCACCGTCTGCTCGGGGTGGCCGTCAGCGGCCCCTGGTCGATGCTCATGTCGGACACGTTAGTCAGACCCGCGCCGTGTCCTTGCTCATCCGCCAGGCCGCGCCGGCGATGAAGATCAGGAACCACGCGATCGCGTTGACGACGGCGTACCACGGCAGCTCGTGGGTCAGTGGCGCCCTCGTCACCTCGGCGACGCCGTACATCGGGGTCCAGTAGGCGATGTGGCGCACCACCGGGGCGTACGTGCTCAGCGGGATGAAGAGGCCGCCGAGGAAGGAGAGCAGTGCCAGGCCGGGCCCGAGGATCTGCATCGCGTTCTCCCCGGGCACGACGTAGCCGACGAAGACGCCGAGCGCGGCGAACGTGAGGGTGCAGAACAGGGTCACCACCATGGCCGTGACCCATACCGAGACCGGCATCTCGGCCTTGCCCTGCAGCTTGCCGATCAGGTTGACGGTCAGGATCGCCAGTGCGCCCATGGTGAGCGCGACGACCGCCTTGGTCAGGATGTACGCCACCGGGTTCAGCGGCGTGAGGCGCAGCTGCCGCGACCAGCCGACCGAGCGCTCCAGGGCCACCATCGAGCCGACGCTCGCCGCGGTCAGGGCGGCGCCGTACATCGCCATCGAGATCAGGATGTACGCAGCGACGTTCCCCTCGCCGGCCGGCTGCTCCCACCCCGACTGCCCGCCGAAGGCGAGCGCCAGACCGGCCGGGAGCAGCAGCGTGAAGATCACCGTACGTCGGTTGCGGAGCAGCCGCCGCAGCTCGATCCTGAGCAGGGTGAGGTTGAAGCCGCCCAGGGGAGGGGTGCGGCGGGCGGTCACTGCGGGGGCTGTCGTCGTGGTGCTCACTGGTTGTCTCCGGTCAGGCTGAGGAAGGCTTCCTCGAGGTTCTTGGACGTGATCTCGAGGTCGCGGGCGGCGGTCTCGGTCAGCAGGAAGCGCGCGACGGCGTCGCTCTCCTTGGTGTGGACGACGACCTGCTCGCCGCGTACGTCGATGCCGTCGATCCCGCCGACGGCGCGCAGACGCTCCTCGGTCTCGGCGGTGAACCCGTCGACCGTGGCGCGGACGGTGCGGCCGGCGGCCAGCGCGCGGATCTCGGACCCGGTGCCGTCGGCGACGATCCGGCCCCGGGAGATGAGCACGATCCGGTCGGCGTACTGGTCGGCCTCCTCCAGATAGTGGGTGGCGAACATGACCGTCCGGCCGCGCTCGGCGTCGGCGCGGATGGCGTTCCAGAACGTACGCCGCCCCTCGACGTCCATGCCGGTGGTCGGCTCGTCGAGCAGCAGCAGCGCCGGGTCGGGGAGCAGCGCCATCGCGAAGCGGAGCCGCTGCTGCTCACCTCCCGAGCACTTGCCGACCTTGCGGTTCGCGATCCCCTCGATGCCGGCGCCCCGCAGCGCCTCGACGACCGGCATGGTGTCGGCGAAGAGGCTCGCGGTGTACTCCACCGTCTCGCGCACCGTCATGTCCTTGAGGAGCCCGCCGGTCTGCATCACCGCGGAGACGAGACCGTGGGCGACGGCGTCGCGGGGGCTGCGACCGAGCACCTGCGCGGTGCCGGACGTGGGGCGGGTGAGGCCGAGGATCATGTCGATCGTGGTGGTCTTCCCGGCTCCGTTCGGCCCGAGGAACGCCACCACCTCCCCCTGGTCGAGGTCCAGGTCGATGCCGCGAACCGCCTCGACGTCACCGAAGCTCTTGGTGACCGAGTCGAGGCGCACGGCGGACGTGGTGCGGGTTGGTGTGGCAACGCTCATGCCGACAAGCGTGGCCCGAGGTCACCCGAGATGCCTCGTCCGTTCCTCACGACCGTGAGGTGACAAATGTCAGGCGACCAGCCGGCGGCCGGTGACCTCCTTGGGGCGCAGCCGCACCCACAACGGACGAGGGCCGGCCGGCCAGGGATGGAGGTTCTTGACGACGTCGGGGATCTGGTCCTCGCGGTAGAGGATCTCGGCCCGTCCCTTGAACAGCGCCGACCAGCCCACATGGGTGTCGGGGGCGAGGTCGTCGACCAGCAGCGCGACGGCGCTCTCGTCGATCTGCTCGGCCATCGAGGAGTGGGCCGAGGTGCGGATCCAGAGCGTTTCCTCGTGCACGACGTGGTTCACCGGCAGCACCACCGGGCCGCGCGGGCCGGTCCAGCCGATCCGGGAGATCTGGGTGTCCGCCGCGAACCGCCAGGTCTCCTCGACCGTGAGCTCTTCCAGTTGGGCCACGCCCGTTCCTCCCCTTCGTCGTCACTTCCGCGTCTCAGCGTTGAGGATCAATCGCCCTGCGCGGCCAGTCTGCCAGTTCTGTTCTGTTATTGTTACCGAGTCATGATGCGCAGCCTCCTCCTTAGCTGCCGCAGCGGGGTCTGAGAAGCCGGACTCCCTCGCTGCGGAGGTTCGACGTGCGCCGGCACTCGCTCCCACCTGATGAGGACTCCATGACCAACCTGAGCAACTCCAGCAACCAGCAGAAGCCGTCGGGGATGCCGCACGAGCGCTATCGCGCGTTCGTGCCCGTCGACGTACCCGACCGCACCTGGCCCACCAAGAAGATCACCAAGGCGCCGCGGTGGCTCTCCACCGACCTGCGTGACGGCAACCAGGCCCTGATCGACCCGATGACGCCGGCCCGCAAGCTGCGGATGTTCGAGCTGCTGGTCGCGATGGGCTACAAGGAGATCGAGGTCGGCTTCCCGTCGGCCTCGCAGACCGACTTCGACTTCGTGCGCAAGCTGATCGAGGACGATCGGATCCCCGATGACGTACAGATCTCGGTCCTGACCCAGGCTCGCGAGGACCTCATCTCGCGCACCGCCGAGTCGATCGCCGGCGCCCCGCGCGCCACGATCCACCTCTACAACGCCACCGCGGAGCTCTTCCGCCGGGTCGTGTTCAACGTGACCCCTGCCGAATGCATCGGGATCGCGGTGCGCGGCACTGAGATGGTGATGAAGTACGCCGAGGAGTACGTCCCCGAGCTGATCGGCACCGAGGACTTCGGCTACCAGTACAGCCCTGAGATCTTCACCCAGACCGACACCGACTACGCCCTCGAGGTCTGTGAGCGGGTCTCGGACGTGTGGCAGCCGGAGGCCGGCCGGGAGATCATCCTCAACCTGCCCGCCACCGTGGAGATGTCGACCCCGAACACCTACGCCGACCAGATCGAGTACTTCGGGAGGGGCCTGACCCGCCGCGAGCACTCCGCCATCAGCCTGCACCCGCACAACGACCGCGGCACGGCGGTCGCGGCCACCGAGCTCGGAATGATGGCCGGCGCCGACCGCGTCGAGGGCTGCCTGTTCGGTCACGGTGAGCGCACCGGCAACGTCGACCTGGTCACCCTGGGCATGAACCTCTTCTCCCAGGGCATCGACCCACAGATCGACTTCACCGTCGGCGGCGGCATCGACGAGATCCGCCGCACCGTCGAGTACGTCACCAACATCAACGTCCACCCGCGCCACCCCTACGCCGGTGACCTGGTCTACACCGCCTTCTCCGGCTCCCACCAGGACGCCATCAAGAAGGGCCTGGAGGACCTCGACCGGATCGCCGCCGAGGCCGGCACGGACGTCAGCGAGATCCCGTGGGAGGCGCCCTACCTGCCCATCGACCCCAAGGACGTCGGCCGCACGTACGAGGCCGTCATCCGGGTCAACAGCCAGTCCGGCAAGGGCGGCGTGGCCTACCTGCTCAAGACCGAGCACTCCCTGGACCTGCCGCGTCGGGCGCAGATCGAGTTCAGCCGCGTGGTCCAGCAGCACACCGACTCCGAGGGCGGCGAGGTCAGCCCGGAGGAGATCTGGTCGATCTTCTCCGCGGAGTACCTCGAGCGCGAGGAGCCGTACGCCCTGGAGAGCTGGTCCTCGGTGACCGACGCCGAGGGCGGCGACCAGCAGGTCGTCGACCTGCGGGTGCGCGGCGAGGCCCGCACCTACAAGGGCGCCGGCAACGGCCCGGTGGCCGCGTTCGTCGACGCGCTCAAGGAGGCCGGCGCCGAGATCCGGGTCCTCGACTATGCCGAGCACGCGCTCTCGGCCGGTGGCGACGCGGCCGCGGCCGCGTACGTCGAGTGTGAGATCGCCGGCGAGATCGTGTGGGGCATCGGCATCCACGAGAACATCGTCACCGCCTCCCTGCGTGCCGTGGTCTGTGCGGCCAACCGCGCCCAGGCGGTCACGATCCCGCGCGGCTGACCCTTCGCCGAGATCTGCCGAGTCGGCGCGTTCCAACGCGCCGACTCGGCGACTCCTGGAGGCCGATCAGGAGACCCAGCGCGACCACCGCGGTGCCCAGCCACACCATCGGCCCGGGCACGATCCCGTTGAGAGGTACGCCCAGGGCTGCCGCCGCCACGGGCACGACGCCGGTCAGCAGCCCGGCGCGGCCGGAGCCGAGGCGCTTGACCGCGGTGAACCAGAGCAGGAACGCGAGCGTGGTGACGACCGCCGCCAGGTGGAGCGCCGCGAGCAGGTCGCCGGTGTCGAGCGTGGTGACGGCGGCCGGTCCTTCGGTCGTGACACCGATGACGGCCATGCCGACGGTGGCCATCCACACGGAGTGGAACGAGACGCCGAAGGCGCCCAGGCGCGGGAGGACGGGCACCGCCAGGAGCGTGAAGCCCGCTTCGCAGACCAGCACCAGGAGCGCGTAGCCGACCCCGGCCGCATCGGTCCTCCCGAAGCCCTCGACCACGACGGCGCCCGCGGTCACGACCATGGCCCCGATGATCACGGTGCGGGCCGGGAGGGTGCGGGTCGCGACCGCCGGGACGACGGCGAGCAGCATCGGGACCGCGGCGACGGCTACGCCGATCACCGCTGGCTCGGCATGGGCGACACCGCGGACGACGCCGACGTTGAAGAGCACCAGGCCGGCGGTGGCCACCCCGGCCAGCCAGAGCCACTCGCGACCCCGGGGCCGCGGCACCCGCCAGCCGGTGACGCGGGCGACCGCGAGCAGGAGGAGGGCGGCGAGGGCGTACCGGACGCCCTGCAGGGTGAAGAGCGGGGCATCGGTGATCGCGGCCGAGACGGCGACGCTGCTGCCGACGCAGACCATCCCGGTCGCGGCGAAGACGATGCCGAGCAGGGTGCCGCGGCGGGACGCCGCTCCGCCGGGGTCGGCGGTGCCGTCGTCGGCGAGGTCGGGGAGGGTTTCGGTGGTCATGTCTACGAGGTTCGCGCCAACTTGGTCTGACAGACAGATCCAAACCTGACCTGGCAGAGTGGACCAAGTGAACGGTGCGGACTTCCTTCAGCTCGACCCGGCCGGCGTACCGGCGGGCGGGCTGGCGACCTGGCTGACCGGTGCTCTGCGCGACGCGGTCGCCGACGGTCGACTCGCGGTCGGTGCCCGGGTGCCGGCCTCGCGCACCCTCGCCACCCAGCTCGGACTCTCTCGCGGGGTGGTGGTCGAGGCGTACCAGCGGCTCACCGACGAGGGACTGCTCTCGGCCCGCAGCGGCGGCGGCACGCGAGTGAGCGCGGTCCCCGGTGCCGTACGCCGTCTCGGCGCCGCCACGCGACTGCCGACTCCCGATCTGGACCTCTCCCCGGGAGTGCCCGACCTCTCGGCCTTCCCGCGGGCCGCGTGGGCGAAGGCGTCGCGGGAGGTGCTCGCCGAGATCGGCAGCGCCGACCTCGGTTACGGCGACCCGCGCGGCGTGCCGGCGCTGCGCGAGGCGCTCGCGGTCTGGCTGGGCCGCACCCGCGGCCTCACGGTCTCGCCCGACGAGATCCTGGTGGTCAACGGCGTCGCCCAGGGGCTCGTGCTCCTGGCGCGCTGGCTGGAGGAGCGTGGCCGGACCAGGGTCGGCTTCGAGGAGCCGGGATCATACGGCGGCCGCGTGCACCTGCAGCGGTGGGGGATGACGACGGTCCCGGTGCCGGTGGACGGCGACGGTCTGGACGTGGCGGCGCTCGAGGCCAGCGGCGTCGATGCCGTCGTGGTCACGCCGGCGCACCAGTTCCCGACCGGGGTCGTGCTCTCCCCGCAGCGGCGTCGAGAGCTGGTCGAGTGGGTCCGGGCGGAGCCGGACCGGTTGGTGATCGAGGACGACTACGATGCCGAGCACCGCTACGACCGGCCGCCGGTCGCGGCGGTGAAGGTGCTCGCACCCGACCGGGTCGTCCACCTCGGCAGCGTCTCCAAGACGCTCGCACCCGCGATGCGGATCGGCTGGCTGGTCGCCCCGTCCGGCATGCACGAGGAGCTGGTCGAGGCTCGCTACTGGCTCGACCTGGCCAGCCCGGCGCTACCCCAGATCATCCTGGCGCGGATGCTCACCTCGGGTGCCTTCGAGCGACACCTGAGACTGGTCCGGCAGCGACACAAGGCTCGCCGCGACGCCCTGCTCGAGGCGCTCACCGAGCACCTGCCGGCGGTTCGGGTCCGAGGAGTCGCGGCCGGACTCCACGTACTCGCGACGCTTCCCGACGGGGTCGACGACGCGGCTCTCGCCGCGGCCGCGCTCGAGGCGGGCATCGCCGTGCACCCGTTGAGCCGTCACCGCGAGGGTGAGGGTCCGCCAGGGCTGGTGATCGGGTACGCGGCGACGACCCCTGACCGCCTCCGGGAGGCGGTCAGGCGGCTGGCGCCGCTGATCTCCTAGGAGCTCCTAGGACTCGACGTCGTACTTCGCGCAGAGACCCAGGCGGCTGCCGGCCATCCAGGCGGTCTTGAACGGCGGCTTGAACATCGTCGCCTCCGCCGGACAGCCGCCCAGCCCCTGGACGTTGGTATCGCTCTGCTCGGGATAGGTGTCGCCGGTCATCTCGAAGGTGTCCACGACGATGTAGTCGTGGGTGGTCCCGCAGCGGACGACCTTGTCGATCTTGCTGTCGATGCAGGCTCGCAGGTCGGTCGGGAACGGGTCGGGCACCGGGTCCTCCGGCATGTCGATCATCGGTGCTCCCTGGACCGTCACCCCGACATCGCACCGGACGTAGCGGTTGCCGTCGTTCCAGGTGGCCTCCGCGGGCCAGTACCAGCTCACGATGTAGGCGGTGCGGGCCAGCGTCTCGGGGTGCAGCCCGAGGCCGGTCTCCAGGCGGGTGAAGCAGGCGGCCCCGGCGGCCTCGTTGTCGTTGTACGTCTTCACGTCGGTGGCGACGTGGAAGGTGTAGAGCGTGTGCGGCTCGGCGCAGTCGACCGGCTCCGTCTCGTCGACGAACTCGGTCGCCGCGGCGTAGTCGAGATCGCGGCACTCACCGGCCACGGGTACGTCACTTCCACCGTTGGTCACGAAGTAGATCAGCCCGGCGACGAGCCCGATGACCACGACAGCGGCCAGACCGCCGACCAGGAGCCCGGTGCGCTTCCGCTTCTGCGGGTGCTGCGTCGCGATGCTGGTCGGCACCGTCGTGGGCTGCTCGAAGGGCGATCCGGTCGGCGGGCCGCTGGGGGGCCCGCTGGGGGGTCCGCTGGGTGGCCCGCTCGGCGGGCCGACGGGTGGCACCTGGGACGCCGCCTTCTGCCACGGCGACGTCGAGGAGGTCGAGGTGGGTGGCGGAGGCTGAGGCGCGGAGTGCGGCTGCCCGGGGGTGACGCGAGTGCCTGCGACCGCGCTGCGGAGCCCGTCGGCGAACGAGCGCGCGTCCGGCCAGCGGTCCTCGGCCCGGGGCTCCAGCGCCCGGGCGATGGCCTGGCTGATCGGGGCCGGGAGGGGACGTACGGAACCTGCCTCGGGGACTCGGGAGGTGAGCCCGAGAGCGGGGGCGGGGGAGCGCCCGGCGAGCAGCGCCCAGGCGACCGCGCCGAGGGCCCGTACGTCGGCGCGATGGTCGATCGGCAGCGACGGGTCGAGCTGCTCGGGCGCCATGTAGGACGGGGTGCCGATGTCGCGGGTGACCTCGTTGAGAGAGTCGAGCGAGCGGGCCACACCGAGGTCGGCGATCATCACCCGGCGAGCGCCGGCGGTGCCGCCGGAGGTCTCGGAGGTGACCAGCAGGTTGGCGGGCTTGATGTCGCGGTGGATCACCCCGCGAGCCTTCAGCGCCATGAGGCCGTCGGCGGCCTGAGTGACGATCTCGGCGACCTCGTGCACGTCCAGGCCGCCGGGGGAGCCCGTGAGCAGGTCGGCGACCGAGCCGCCGTCGGCGTACGACATCACGAAGAAGGGGATGCCGGTGCTCGTCTGGCCGATGTCGTAGACACGCACGACATGGGGTGAGTCGACCGAGCGGAGCAGCCGCGCCTCCTGGAGGAAGCGCTTGTGGATCTCCGGGTTCGACACCCATCCGGGGGCGAGCGCCTTGACCGCGACATGGGAGTCGAGGTCGGGGTCGTAGTAGAGCCAGACGGAGGCGAAGGCACCGGCGCCGATGTGGCGGACCTGCTGCAGCCGCCCGAGACTGGTCGGGAAGGTCGCGCTCATGGCCGAATCATGCCCTGAATCCTCCGGGAGGGGCTGCGGTGACACCTACTTGAGCAGGTTTCGCTAGGAAATCGAGACCTACTTCCCGAAGCGTTCCTTGTCCCGCTTGACTGCGGCGTGCGCCTCGGAGCCGATGTTCTCCCTCAGCTCCACGGCGGACTCGCGGATGGCGTCGGAGATGATCTCGTGGACCCGAGTGTCGGCCAGGCCCTCCTCGACCAGACGCAGCACGGTGTCGGCCACGAGCCGGACGACGTCGTCGTGGAAGGGGAGGTACCGCAGCTTGCCGGTCGCCTGGTCCTGCCGGATGAGGTCGATGATCAGCGCGTCGATCTCGGCGCGGTTCTCCTCGATCGCGGTGGAGATGTGCCGGGTGTAGTTGCCGGTCTGGATCACCGCGATCACCTCGTCGAGCACCGCGACCGTGATCGGCGTCCGGATCGCGTTGACGATCGCCCCGGAGAACCTCCCGACCACGTACGCCGTGATGCGGTCGCCGAACGTGCGGTCGGCCACGCGCATCAGCCGCACGAAGATGACCACCACCCGCAGCAGCCGGAAGGCGCGGAAGGCCGGGTCCGAGAGCGGGATCATGCCGAGGATCTCGTACCAGTAGAGCGCCAGGAACTTCCACCCCAGCCCGGACCTGACCCAGCGGACGCAGAACTCGACGAAGAAGATCCCGCAGATCACGTAGTCGGCGATGACCACCCGTTCTTCCCAGACTCCGGGTACGTCCCAGAAGGTGATCCAGACCAGCAGGACGACCGAGATGATCGCGAGCGCGAGCATCAGCCAGTCGACCAGTGTGACCGGCGGCGTCGCCGGGGCGCCCGGCTCGCGGTCGTCGTGGCGACGGACGATGCCTGTGGAGCTCATGGTGGGCACGATAGGAGACGTGTTCACCAAAGCAGGTCAACCACACGCGTCGTTGCCATCATGTGGCATCGACGTCGGTCTGTCGCTGCCGCGGTTGTCGGTGGCACGCGGCAGAATGGTGTCGTGCCCCTCTACCGCGACGAGGCCATCGTGCTTCGCACCCACAAGCTCGGTGAGGCCGATCGCATCATCACCATGCTCACCCGTGACCACGGACGGGTGCGTGCGGTGGCGAAGGGCGTGCGGCGCACCACCTCGCGGTGGGGATCGCGGCTGGAGCCGTTCACCCACGTCGACCTGCAGTTCGCCGAGGGGCGCAACCTCGACACGATCACCCAGGCCGAGACGCTGACCCTGTTCCATGCCGGGATCGGGCTGGACTACGACCGCTACACCGCCGGCACCGCGATGCTCGAGACCGCCGACCGGCTGGTCCACGAGGAGGGCGAGCCGGCCCCGCAGCAGTATCTGCTGCTCGTCGGCGGGCTACGAGTGCTCGCCCAGGGCGACCGGCTTCCCCGGCACGTGCTCGACTCCTACCTGCTCCGCTCGCTGGCGGTCGCCGGCTACGCGCCCTCTTTCGAGGCATGTGCGAGGTGCGGGCTGGAGGGTCCGCACCGGTGGTTCAACGTGTCCATGGGCGGCGCGCTGTGCACGACCTGCCGGGTGCCCGGTTCGGCGACGCCCTCGCCCGAGACGCTCACCCACCTCGGTGCGCTGCTCTCAGGTGACTGGGATACCGTCGGCCGCGCCGAGGACCGGACCAGCAGGCAGGCGAGCGGGTTGGTCGCCGCGTACCTCTCCTGGCATCTGGACCGCAACCTGCGCTCGCTCGAATACGTCGAGAGCTGAGGAACGATGGCCCACTCCCACGGCCACTCCCACGGTGAGCACGATGCCGAGGTGGAGGTCGAGGCCCTGCCGCGGTTGGTGCTGACCGTCTCGCTCGTGCTCGTGGCTGTCGTCACCGTCGTCGGGGTGGCTCTCTGGTGGCCCGACCGTGCCGCCGTCGACAAGCTCCAGGGGTCGCAGGAGTTCATCGCCGAGGGCGTCGTCTTCGAGACCGCCGAGGTGATCTCGGTCGCCGAGCCGTGCAGCACCGAGAACACGCCGAAGGGCTGCAACACCGCCACCGCGACGCTCACCAGCGGACCCGACACCGGCACCGAGGTGGGGGTCGAGATCTCGACGCCGATGGCCCGCTCCGGCCTGGAGGCCGGTGATGAGGTGGAGCTCTCGCGCACGGAGAAGGAGGGGGAGGCGACGTACGCCTTCTTCGACGTCAAGCGCGGGCCGCCGCTGGTCCTGCTGGTCGGCCTCTTCGTCGCGTGTGTCGTCGCGGTCGCGCGGATGCGCGGGCTGATGGCGGTGCTCGGCCTGGGGTTCGCGGGGGCGGTGGTATGGCTGTTCCTGCTGCCCGCGTTGCTCTCCGGCGAGCCCGCGGCGTGGACCGCGCTGGTCTCCTCGGTGCTGATCCTCTACGTGGTGCTCTACACCACCCACGGGTTCTCGGTGCGGACGTCGGTGGCGCTGGCCGGCACCCTGGCCGGGGTCGCGGTGACCGCGCTGATCGGCACCTTCGCCATCGGCGCGAGCCGGCTGTCCGGACTGGGCTCGGAGAGCGGTCAGACGCTCTCCTCGCTCGACGCCGCGCTCGACCTGCAGAGCCTGCTGGTCGCCGCGGTGATCATCGCCGGCCTCGGCGCGCTCAACGACGTCACCATCACCCAGGCCTCCGCGGTGTGGGAGCTGCGCGCCGCCGGCCCGGACACGTCCCGCTGGGACGTCTTCCGCGGCGCGATGCGGATCGGCCGTGACCACGTCGCCTCGACGATCTACACGATCGTGTTCGCCTACGTCGGCAGCGCGCTGACCCTGCTGCTGGTGATCCAGCTCTACGACCGGACCTTCCTCTCGCTGCTGACGACCGAGCAGATGGCCGGCGAGATCGTCGCCACCATGGCCGCGGGCATCGGGGTGGTGCTGGCGATGCCGATCACCACGATCATCGGCGCGCTGACCGTCCCCGGTCCGACCGGGCGGCCGGAGGAGATGGAGTACGACGCGCCCCGGCGCGCGATGGTCCCGCCCAGGCCGCAGCCGCCCGGGCCGCAGCCGCCTCCTGGCTATCGGCCGACTAGGGTTGGGCCTCGTGAGCAAGCCGGTCCGTACCCCAACACCCCACCCGTCCGGGGCTACCCCGCCCCCGGTCCCCAAGGACCTCGTCCCGCACCACGTGGCGATCATCATGGACGGCAACGGCCGATGGGCCAAGGACCGTGGCCTCCCCCGGACCAAGGGCCACGAAGCCGGTGAGTCCTCGCTCTTCGACGTCGTCGAGGGAGCCATCGAGATCGGCGTGAAGGCGATCTCGGCCTACGCGTTCTCCACCGAGAACTGGTCGCGCTCGCCCGACGAGGTGAAGTTCCTGATGGGGTTCAACCGCGACGTCATCCGCCGCCGCCGCGACGAGATGAACGAGCTCGGGGTCCGGGTGCGTTGGGCCGGTCGTGCGCCGCGGCTGTGGAAGTCCGTCATCAACGAGCTCAAGATCGCCGAGGAGATGACGAAGGACAACACCGTCTGCACGCTGACGATGTGCGTCAACTACGGCGGTCGCGCCGAGCTGACCGACGCCGTGCGGCGGATGGGTGAGGACGTACGCGCCGGGAAGCTGCGTCCGGAGAAGATCACCGAGAAGACCTTCGAGCGCTACCTCTACGTCCCTGACCTCCCCGACGCCGACCTCATCTGGCGCACCTCCGGCGAGCAGCGGCTGTCCAACTACATGCTCTGGCAGGCCGCCTACTCCGAGTTCGTCTTCACCGACGTGCTGTGGCCCGACGTCGACCGTCGCCACCTGTGGCACGCCATCGAGACGTACGCCTCCCGGGACCGCCGCTACGGCGGCGCCCTCCCCAACCCCGTCTAGCCGCTGGTCGAGCCGCCGGAGCCGCTAGGCGGAGGCGTGTCGAGACCAACACAGTCCCCTCGGCGCTCGATAGGACCGTGTTGGTCTCGACACCGCTCGCTGGCGCTCGCGGGCTCGACCAGCGGAGTCAGCGGCAGTCGGTGCAGGTGCCGAAGATCTCCAGGGTGTGGGAGACGTCGGTGAAGCCGTTGTCCTCGGCCATGGTCTTGGTCCAGCGCTCGACGGCGGGGCCCTCGACCTCGACGGTGCGGCCGCACTGACGGCAGACCAGGTGATGGTGGTGGGTGTCGGAGCAGCGGCGGTAGATCGTCTCGCCGTCCTCGGAGCGCATCGCGTCGACCGCGCCGGCCTCAGCCAGCGCGGTCAGCGTGCGGTAGACGGTGGCCAGGCCGACGGTGCCGTCGAGACGGGAGTGGATCTCCTGGGCGGAGTGGAAGCCGTCGTAGGTCCGTAGCGCCTCGGCCACGGCGAGCCGCTGCTTGGTGGGGCGCAGGGAGCTCGGGGGATCAATGCTCGTCATAGTGCTCTCCCTCGGCGCCGACGTGCGCCGCGTGCCGGTGCCCGTCGTGGATGTAGTCGACGTGGTCGCCGTGCTCGACCGCGACGTGGCCGCACTTCTCGCCGTGGTGGTGCGGGTGTGCCTCGTCGACCGGTTTCTCCACGGGCGCGGTCTCCGGGAACGGGGCCACGAGCGCCCGCCGACGGCGCAGCCAGGCGCCGATCGGCCAGACGAGGAAGAACCCGGCCAGGGCGACCAGCACGATGCTGGGTCCCGGCTGGACGTTGGCGCCGGTGCGGGAGAGCGCGGCCGCGAGCACCAGGCCGCCGACCGAGGCGGCCAGGCCCGCGCCCATGGCACCGAGCAGCGTCATCCGGAACGACCGGGTCAGCTGCTGCACGATCGCGACAGGTACGACCATGAGGGCGGAGACGAGCAGCAGCCCGACGGTGCGCATCGCGATCACCACGCTCAGGGCAGCGAGCACGGCGACGAGGATGGAGTAGAACCGCACCGGCAGCCCGGCGACCTTGGCGTAGTCGGCATCCTGGGAGACCGCGAACAGCTGTGGCGAGAGGCCGACGCAGATCACGATCAGCACGACCGCGAGGGCCATCGTCACGAGCAGGTCGTCGACCGAGATCGTCAGAATCGAGCCGAAGAGGAACTCCTGGAGCCGGGAGGCGCCGGTGCCGGCGAGCCCGGTGACGAAGACGCCGCCGGCGAGCCCGCCGTAGAAGAGCATCGCCAGGGCGACGTCGCCTTCGGCGTGGCCGCGCTCGCGCACGATCTCGATGACCACGGCCCCGGCGATGGCCACGATCACCGCGGCCCAGGTCGGCGAGGTCTGGGTCCACAGGCCGATCGCGACGCCGGTGACGGCGACGTGACCGATGCCGTCACCCATCAGCGCCAGTCGCCGCTGCACGATGTAGGTGCCGACCGCCGGCGCCGCGATCCCGACGAGGAACGCCGCGATCAGGGCCCGCTGCATGAACGGCACCGAGAAGAGCTCGAGAAGAGTCATCACAGCTCCTTGAGCGGGGTCGGGACGGCGGCGTTGGGCTCGGGGGTCGAGGCGTCGTCGCAGTGGACGTGCCCGGCGTCGAAGCCCTGGGCGTGGACGTCGGCGTCGGAGAGGGGTGGGCCGTCGTAGGCCTTGCGCCCGTCGCGCATGACGACGGCGCGGTCGACCAGCGGGGCCAGCGGCCCGAGCTCGTGGGCGACCAGCACGATCGTGGCGCCCGCTTCCTTGAGCCGGCCGAGAGCCCCGGCCAGCGCGTGCTGGTTGGGCAGGTCGACGCCGGCGGTGGGCTCGTCGAGGAGCAGCAGCTCGGGACGGCCGGCGAGCGCCCGCGCGATCAGCACCCGCTGGTGCTGACCGCCGGAGAGCTGGGCGACCCCACGGTGGGCGTACGCATCCATCCCGACCACCTCGAGCGCTGCCCGGATCGCGGCCCGGTCGGCGCTGCGCAGCGGCCGCAGCAGCTTGCGGTGGGTGAGCCGGCCGGAGGCGACGACCTCCCAGACCGAGGCGGGTACGCCGCCGGTGGCGGTGCTTCGCTGCGGTACGTAGCCGACCCGGGACCAGTCGTGGAAACCGGCCAGGGGGCGGCCGAACAGCTCCAGGCGGCCGGCCGAGAGCGGGTTGAGGCCGACCAGGGTGCGTACGAGCGTCGACTTGCCGGAGCCGTTGGCGCCCATCAGAGCGACGAACTCACCGCGCTCGACAGTCAGGTCCACCTCGCGCAGGACGGGGCGTCCGGACAGGGCGACATCCCCGTGCAGGAGCTGCACGGGGACATCGGAGGGAACGGTGCTGTTCCCGTTGGGTTTCACTGACAACCGTTGGCCGCCTTCAGGGCGTCGAGGTTCTGGCGCATGAGGGAAAGGTAGTCCTCTCCCTCGGTGTCTGCCGAGAGGCCCTCGATCGGGTCGAGCACGGCGGTCTTCAGGCCGAGGTCGTCGGCAAGGGTGTCGGCGAGCGCGGTGCTGACCAGACGCTCGGAGAAGATCGTGGTCACGCCGTGCTCCTCGGCGTGCTCGCCGATCTCGGCGAGCTGGGCCGGGTTGGGCTCGGCGTCGGGGGTCAGGCCGGCGATCGACTCGAACTCCAGGCCGTACTTGTCCAGGTAGCCGAAGGCGTCGTGGGAGACGACGACGTCCTTGATCTTGCACTGCGCCAGACCGGCCTTGAACTCCTCGTCGACCTTCGTCAGGTCCTCGGTGAGCGACTTCGCGTTGGCCTCGTAGGTCTCGGCGTTGTCGGGGTCGGCCTCGACCAGAGCGTCGCGGACGCTCTCGGCGTACTGCGCCATCAGCAGCGGGTCGTGCCAGAAGTGCGGGTCGGACTCGCCGTGGGCGTGCTCGTCCTCGGCTTCCTCGCCCTCGGCGTGCTCCTCCTCGTGGCCGTCCTCGGCCTTGCGGAGCTCGACGACCTTCTCGACGTCGACGACCTCGCCCTTGACGTCCTGCTCGACCGCGTCGTCGACGGCCGGCTGGAAGCCGTGCTCGGTGAGGATCAGGTCGGCACTCTGCAGCGCTGCGGTCTGGTTGATGCTGAGCTCGAGGTCGTGCGGCTCGACGCCCGGCTTGGTCAGGGGAGTGACCTCGGCGAGGTCCCCCGCTACTCGCTCCGCGACGAACTCCAGCGGGTAGAACGCGGCTGCGACCTGGACCTTCCCCGAGTCTGATCCGGAGGAACCGGAGTCGTCGGAAAGGGCGGCACAGCCGGAGGTGAGCAGGAGTGCGCCGACGGCAAGGAGGCCGACGGAGCGGGTAGTGGGGGTCATGAGAACCATTCTCAGGCTAGTTGAGAATGGTTGTCAATTCCTTCCGGGATGCCGAACAGCAGGGGTACGCCGGTCACGCGGGGGAGGTCGATGCGGTTGCACCGCTCGGCGAGGCCCGGATCGCCGGGCCAGGAGCCGATGATCAGCCCGTCTGGCTCGTGGCCACGAGCGCGCAGCGCGGCCACGGTCAGCTCGGTGTGGTTGAGGGTGCCCAGGCCGGCCGCGGTGACGACGACGAAGGAGGTGGGGGTGCCGCCGACGAGGAGCGCGTCGGCCAGGTCCAGGAGCGTGCCGCCGTCGGTGTCCAGCCGCACCAGCAGCCCACCTGCGCCCTCGACCAGGACGAGGTCGTGGTCCCTGGTCAGGGCTGAGATCGTCGGAGCGTACGCAGTGACTGGTGGGATCGAGACCCCGGCCCGCCGGGCGGCGGTGTCGGGTGCGAGCGGCTCCTCGAGCCGGGTCAGCTCGTGGACCTCGATCCCGGTCAGACGGTGGATCTCCTCGGCGTCGCAGTCGCCCTCGGCGGTGCCGGTCTGCACCGGCTTCACGACGGTGACCTTCTCCCCGTTCGTACGCGCCCGGGCGGCCAGCGTCGCCGTCGCCACGGTCTTGCCGACGCCCGTGTTCGTGCCGGTGACGATCACCACCCGGCCGGTCATGCCATGCCTCGGGATGCTGACCGAGTTACCTCGGTGTCGGTGCACTTCCTTCGTGGAGTTCCGCGAAGGAAGTGAGCGCTGACCGAGTTACCTCGGTGAACATTCGGCCGCTCGCTCACCGGATCTCACCCACGATCGTGTCGATGGCCTTGGCGGCCCGCTCCCACTCCTCGTCGGTGACACCCGCCCCGGCCGTGACCCGCAGCCGGGAGATGCCGTCAGGGACCGACGGCGGGCGGAAGCAGCCGACGCGTACGCCCTCGCCGAGCAGGGACGCCTGTGCGAAGACCGCCGCCTCGGGGGAGGGCATCGGCACCGACAGCACCGCGCCGGCCGGCACCGGGATCCGGAGAGTCCGGGCCAGCTCGGTCACGCGGGTCCTGATGGCGGCGGCGAGGTCCGGGCGGGCGCGCGCGACCCGCGCCGCGGCCAGTGCCGCGGCGGTGGAGGCCGGGGCCAGGCCGGTGTCGAAGATGAACGGGCGGGCGGTGTTGACCAACTGGTCGAGGACCGCTCGCGGCCCCAGCACTGCTCCGCCCTGGCTGCCCAGGCTCTTGGAGAGCGTCGCGGTGACGAGCACGTCGGGCCGCCCGGCGAGGCCGTGGCGGTGGACGAGACCCGGCCCGTGCACGCCGACGCCGTGCGCCTCGTCGACGATCAGCAGGGCGCCGAACGCCGCGCACACCTCGGCCAGCTCGGCGAGCGGTGCCTCGTCGCCTAGCACGGAGTAGACCGACTCGGCGAGCACCAGGGTGCGTACGCCCGGCCGGGCGGCCAGGGCCGCGTGCACCGCGGTCACGTTGTTGTGCGGGACGACGGTGAGCTGGGCCCGGGAGAGCCGCACCGCGTCGATCAGCGAGGCATGGATGTGTGCGTCCGAGACGACATGGGCGGTCCGATCGGCCAGGGCGCCGACGACCGCGAGGTTGGCGTGGTAGCCGGTCGAGAACGTCAGCGCGCCCGGCTGACCGAGCCAGTCGGCGAGCTCGGTCTCCAGCTCGCCGTGCAGGGTCAAGGTGCCCGTGACCAGCCGCGATGCACCCGCGCCGCCGCCCCAGAGCAGGGCGGCCTCGGCCGCGGCGCGGCGTACGTCCGGGTGGCCGGACAGGCCCAGGTAGTCGTTCCCGGCCAGGTCGACGACGTCGTCGTCGGGTCCGCGTGGGCGCAGCCGCCGGGTCAGCCCGGCCTCCTCCCGCGCCTTGGCCGCCTCGTCGAGCCAGGTCTGCCAGCCCATCTCAGGCCACCTCCGCGGCCGCGCCGACGGCCCGGCAGATGCGGGCGAGGTCGGCCTCGTCGGTGACGTAGGGAGGCATCGTGTAGATCAGGTCGCGGAACGGCCGGATCCAGACGCCCTCGCGCAGTGCGGCGTCGGTGGCCTTCGCGACATCGACGGGGTGGTCGAGCTGGACCACGCCGATCGCGCCGAGGACGCGGACGTCGCTGACGCCCGGCGCGCCGGCGAGAGGAGAGAGGCCGGCCGAGAGTGCGCCGGAGACCCGGGCGACGTCCCGCTCCCAGCCTCGGCCGGCCAGCAGGTCGAGCGAGGCCAGCGCCACCGCGCAGGCGAGCGGGTTGCCCATGAAGGTGGGCCCGTGCATGAGCACGCCCGACTCGCTCCGGGAGATCGCGTGCGCGACCTCGGAGGTGGTCAGCACGGCGGCCAGGGTCATGTAGCCGCCGGTCAGCGCCTTGCCGATGCAGAGGATGTCCGGCGTGACCTGCGAGGACACGAACAGATCGCCGGTGCGCCCCAACCCTGTGGCGATCTCGTCGAAGATCAGCACCAGCCCGTGCTCGTCGGCGATCTCCCGGAGCGCGACCAGGCAGCGGTCGTCGTAGACCCACATCCCGCCCGCGCCCTGGAGCCGCGGCTCGAGGATGATCCCGGCGAGCTCATGTGCGTGGGCCTCGACGACCCGGCGTACGCCCTGGGCCCAGGCCTCCACGTCCCCGCCGGGTGCGGGCGGACGCTCGGCGAAGACCTGCGGGGTGAGCACCTCGGTGAACATCGAGTGCATCCCGCCGACCGGGTCACAGGTGCTCATGCACCCGAACGTGTCGCCGTGGTAGCCGCCGCGCACGGTCAGCAGCCGGGTCCGCTCCGGCCGCCCGCGGCCGCGCTGGCTCTGCAGCGCCATCTTGATCGCCACCTCGACGCTCACCGACCCCGAGTCGGCGAGGAAGACGTGCTGCAGCGGGTCGGGGGTGATCTCCACGAGCCGCCGGGCGAGGTCGATCGCCGGCGCGTGGGTCAGTCCGCCGAACATGACGTGTGCCATCCGGCCGGCCTGCTCGGCGAGCGCGGCGTCCAGCTCGGGCACCCGATAGCCGTGGACCGCCGACCACCACGACGACATCGCGTCGACGACCTCGAGGCGCTCACCGCCGTCGTCGAGGTGGAGACGTACGCCCTCGGCACCGGTGACGAGCCGCACCGGCGCGGGGTCGGTCATCGAGGTGTAGGGGTGCCAGAGGTGCTCGCGGTCGAAGGCGAGCAGATCTGCGCTCAGGCCCTGCTCAAGCGTTGGCAGCGACATCTGTTCCCGCCCCGCGACGTCGGATCACCGGGCCGTCCTGCTCGTCGTGGCCACCGCAGGCCCCGCCGGAGGCAGAGCCGCAGCTGTCGCCACAGGTGCTGCCGCAGCCACCGCTCGCGACGCGACCGGCAGCCTTGGTGCGGTGCTCCTCGATGAGGTCGTCGAACCCGCTCTCGTCCATCCCGAGGATGACGAAACCGTTGTCGCGCAGCATCTCCAGGTCGGCCAGCGCGTCCTGCCCCTCGGAGGTCAGGTAATCGCCGAGGAAGATCGAGTTGGCGACCTGCAGCGCGGTGGCCTGCAGCGAGCGCAGGTGCATCTCGCGCCCGCCCGCGATCCGGATCTCCTTGTCCGGGCAGACGAACCGTGCCATCGCCAGGATCTTCACGCACCGGGTGGGGGAGAGCTCCCAGGTGTTCTCGTACGGCGTCCCGTCGAACGGCATCAGGAAGTTCACCGGGATCGAGTCGGCGTCGAGCTCCTTCAGGGCGAAGAGTGCCTCGACGAGCTGCTCGTCGGTCTCGCCCAGGCCTGCGATGAGGCCGGAGCACGGCGAGAGGCCGGCGTCCTTGGCCTTGCCGATCGTGTCGACGCGGTCCTCGTAGGTGTGGGTCTGGACGATGTTGTCGTGGTTGGACTCGGCGGTGTTGATGTTGTGGTTGTACGCATCCACCCCGGCGGCCTTGAGCCGCTCGGCCTGGCCGCCCTTGAGCAGCCCGAGACAGGCGCAGACCTCGACGCCCTCGTGTGCGTCCTTCAGCGCGGAGGTCATCTCGACGACCTTGTCGATGTCGCGCTCGGAGGGACCGCGGCCCGAGGAGACCATGCAGACGCGGGTGGCGCCGCCACGGAGTCCGGCGCCGGCCTGCTCGAGGGTCTCGTCCTTGGAGAGCCAGGAGTACTTCAGGACCGGCGCCTGCGAACCGAGCGCCTGGCTGCAGTAGTTGCAGTTCTCCGGGCACAGCCCCGACTTCAGGTTGACCAGGTAGTTCACCTTCACGGTGTTGCCGAAGTGCTCGCGCCGCAGTCGCCCCGCCGCGGCGACGACGCTCATCAGCTCCGCGTCGGGCGTACGCAGCACGGCCACTGCGTCCTCGGCGGTCGCGGCCCCGCCGGACAGGATCCGGTCGGCGAGCTGGTCGAAGGATGTCGTCATGTGGTGCGCTCCTCGGCGATGGCAGAACTGAACGACGTTCAGGTGAACGGTGTTCAGGTTAGGTTCTGTCGGCCCGTATCGCAACGCCGCGGTCCATCCGAGCGGCATTAGGATCGGCTCGTGCGTATCGAGACGATCCCCGGACTGGTCCTGATCGAGCACGAGATCGAGGTGCCGCTCGATCATCGCGGCGGCGGGCCGGAGACGCTGACCGTCTTCGCCCGCGAGGTGCGCCGCCCGGGCGATCGCGACGACCGAGACGCGCTGCTCTTCCTCCAGGGCGGCCCGGGCGGGGAGAGCCCGCGCCCGATCGACCTCCCGATGGCGCCGGGCTGGCTCGAGCGGGCGCTCCAGGATTACCGAGTGATCCTCCTGGACCAGCGCGGCACCGGGCGGTCGACGCCGCTCACCGCGATGACCGGGAGGAGCCCGCAGGAGCAGGCCGACCATCTGGCCCACTTCCGCGCCGACTCGATCGTCGAGGACGCCGAGCTCCTCCGCGCATCCCTGGGCATCGAGCGCTGGTCGCTCCTGGGCCAGTCCTTCGGAGGTTTCTGCTCGCTGCGCTACCTCTCCACCCACCCCGAGTCGCTGCGCGAGGTGCTCTTCACCGGGGGAGTGCCGCCGGTCGGGTTGCCCGTCGACGAGGTCTACGCCGCGACCTTCACCCGCACCATCGAGCTCACCGAGCGCCACTACTCGCGGTTCCCCGGCGACCGCGACCGGATGCGGGCACTGGTCGAGCGCTGCGACGCCGGTGAGATCCGCCTCCCGCACGGCGGCCCGCTCTCGGCCCGCCAGGCGCGCTGCATCGGCAGCCAGCTCGGGATGACCGGCGGCTCCGAGCGGATCCACTACCTCCTCGAGCGCGACCCGGCCGGGCTCGGCTTCGGTCACGAGGTCGCCTCGCTGCTGCCCTTCAGCGGCCACTCGCCCCTCTACGTACTCGTCCACGAGGCCTGCTACGCCGATGCCCAGGCCACCCGCTGGGCCTCCGCGCGCGTCCAGCCCGCGGCGTACGAGGACCCGACCCTCTTCACCGCCGAGCACCTCTTCCCGTGGCACCTGAGCGAGGACCCGCTGCTGGCGCCGTTCGCCGAGACGGCGGACCTGCTCGCCGAGCGGGAGTGGCCGGCCCTCTACGACCCGTCGGTGCTGGCGTCGGTCGACGTCCCGTGCGCCGCGGCGGTCTACTACGACGACCCCTACGTCCTGCGCGAGCACTCCCTCGCCACCGCCGACCTGGTCCCCACCCTCCGCCCGTGGATCACCAACGCCCACCTCCACAACGGCGTCCAGGTCGCTCCCGAGGAGGTCCTGGACCGCCTCATCGGCATGGTCCGAGGGCGCGTGTGACGACGGTTCGTCAACGAAGGGCCAACATCCGCGGCAGCGCGCGGCGGTGCCGGGCATCATGAGGCGCATGAGTCTGCCCGTGACCGCCGTTCGAGCCGCCTCCTTCGTCGTCACCATGGTGCTCGTCGGACTCGCCTACCCGGTGCTCGCAGGGTTGGTCTACCTCGGCCTTCTGGTCGCATCAGCGACCGGCGACCAAGGGATGGGCGGACCGCTCGCGGGGCCGGTGATCGTACTTCTCGGGGCTGCCGTCGGAGCGCTCTGCGTGGCCATCGCGGCCCCCGCGGCGCTCGCTGCCCGTGTGGTCGGTGGCCTCAAAGGAGTCCTGGCCGGCTCCGCGGTCCTGGTGTTCCTCACCGCCGGAGCCACCTGGCTGGCCTGGCTGCTCTTCGACCTGTCCGGGAACCCTGGGGTCACCGCCGCGGTCCTGGTCGTCGCCGCGACCCCTGCGGCACTCGTCCTCGCGCTCTCCGACGCCCTGGCCGGGATGGTCGCCGGGCTTCGCCTTCGGACTAGCCCTCGTGCTGCCGAAGCCTGAGCCGACCTGAGAGACTCTGGTTCCTGTGAGCATCGAGGTAGTGACGTACGACCCGTCGTGGCAGGACCGGTTCGAGAAGGTCGCCGCGGCGCTGAGCGGAGCGCTGGCTGAGGGCCCGGCGGCGAGCGTCGAGCACGTCGGTTCGACCTCGGTCCCGGGTCTCGCCGCCAAGCCCATCCTCGACATCGACGTGATCGTCGCGCCGGAGGACGTCTCCGCTGCAGTCGCGGCGCTCGTACGTGTCGGCTATGTCCACCGGGGCGACCTCGGCGTCGCCGGCCGAGAGGCGTTCTTCGCTCCCGATGAGGACCCCAGACGACACGTCTACGTCTGTGCCGCGGGGACGTTGAACGTACGTAACCATCTCGCCGTCCGCGACGTCCTGCGCCAGCGTGACGACCTTCGCGACGAGTACGCAGCGGTGAAGCTGGCGCTGGCCGCCGAACCGTCGATGGACATCGACACCTACATCGCCCGCAAGTCCGACGTCCTCCAGAAGGTCCTCGCCGCCTCCGACCTGACCGACGCCGAGCGCCGCCGGATCCTCTCCCTCAACGACCCCAGCCGCTGATCTTCCGGCGCTGATGCTTCCGGCGCGGCTGCTGGCGGCCGGGTCGGCGGTGAGCAGTTCGAGCGCGCCCGGACTCCGCTGCGGTCAGGCGGTAGGTGACCACGCCGCCGTCAGTCGCCGCAGTTCCTCGGGACCGAGGACGATCTCCTGGGCAGCCACGTTCGCACGAACGTGGCTCGCGCGCGTCGTCCCGGGCAACGGCACCACGTCGAGGCCGTGCAGAGGCCCTCGGCTGTGGACCCACGCGATCGCGAGCTGACCTGCCGACACGCCGTGCGTCGTGGCGATCTCGCGGAGAACCACCTGCTTCTCGTCGGCCGGGGCCGCGTCGTCCGCGGCACCGTGCAGCACACCGTGCGACGTAGGCGAGTGGGCGACGAGCGTGACGCCCAGCTCGGCGGCGGCCGGCACGAGGTCACGTTCGACCGTGCGCTCGGCCAACGACCAGTGTTCCTGGAGCGCGGCCACCGGGTGGACGGCATGGGCGCGTCGGAGATCATCGGCGGTGACGTTGGAGAGTCCTATCGCGCCGATCTTTCCCTGCCGTACGAGGTCTGCCATCGCGCCGACGGTCTCCTCGATGGGGACCGTCTCGCTGCGGTGGTGCAGGTAGTAGAGGTCGATCCGGTCGGTCCCGAGGCGACGGAGGCTGGCCTCGCACGACCGCCGAACGTTCTCCGCGTCCGCGTGGACCTCGAAGCCCTCGGGGTTGCTGTCGGTCAGTACGACACCGAACTTGCTGGCCAGCACCACGTCGTCGCGTCGGCCGGCGATCGTGCGGCCGACGAGCTCCTCGTTGCCGTACAGCTCGGCCGTGTCGATCATCACGACCCCCTCGTCCAGGGCCGTGTTCACGACCCGGAACGGGTCCCGGTCCGGATCGCCGGACTCGGTGTCGCGCAGACGCATGGCACCGACCCCTGTCGGCCGAGCTGGAGAGGGGAGGTGGTCGCGAGCCGGCTCATGCCGAGATCCTAGAAGCCGGTGCGATGGCCGTCGCGCCGACCGGGCGACCTGCCAGACTCCCGGTCGTGAGCATCGAGGTGACCCCCTACGACCTGACCGACACCGAGCGCCGCCAGATCCCTCTCCCTCAACGACCCGAGCCGCTGATGCTGCCGATCCATGTCGGTGTCGTGATGGACGGCAACCGGCGCTGGGCGAAGAAGGCAGGTTTCGCGAACCCGGGTGCCGGCCATGACGTAGGTGCCGACCATGTCGAGGACCTGCTGGGCTGGTGCACGAGCTGGAGGATCGACCACCTCACCTCGTACGTCCTCTCCGCCGACAACATCCGGAAGCGACCGAGGTCGCAGGTCGACCACCTGTTCGGCATCCTGGCCGACAAGCTCCCGCAGACCGTCGTACGCAGCGAACGCTGGGCCCTCCACGTCTCCGGCGACCTCTCCCTGCTGCCCACGGCCGCCGCCGATGCCCTGCGCGCGGCCGAGCAGGAGACCGCCGACCGGCCTGCCCACCTGACGATGGCGATCGGCTACGACCCGCACGGCGACATCGTCGAAGGTATCCGCCGTGCGATCGCCGCGGGCGCCACCGACATCGACGAGCAGACCATCACCGCGGCGCTGCCCGGTGGCCCGGTCAAGGAGATCGACCTCGTCATCCGCACCAGCGGCGAGCAGCGCCTCTCCGGCTTCTTCCCCTGGCAGACCTCGAACGCCGAGATCGTCGTCAGTGAGAAGCTCTGGCCGGATTTCACCGAGACGGATTTCGCCGAGGCCCTGAGCCGCTACGCCGAACGACGGTCGGCAGTCCGGTAGTCCCGCTCAGAGCGAGCCGGATGCAACAACCGCGCATGTGCGGGGAAGTGGAGAGCCCAGGCTGCCGCTGTGAAGCCAGAACCCCGCAGATGCACGGTTCTGGCAGAGTTGGCGTGTGGCGAGCGCGATCATCTTCGACCTCGACGACACGCTGGTGGACCAAGCTGGGGCGGCGCGGACGGCGGTGGTCGGGTGGGCGGCCGAGCACGGGATCACCGGAGATGTCGGGGCACGGTGGGAGGCGGTCTCCGGGCCGCACTACCAGCGCTACCAGCGTCGCGAGATCAGTTTCCAGGAGCAGCGGCGGGCGCGGACCCGCGAGTTCCTCGGGATCGAGGTGGACGATCGGGAGGCCGATGCGCTGTTCGCCGGGTATCTGGCGAGGTACGAGGCGCAGTGGGCCGCCTTCGACGATGCCGTGCCGACGCTACGCAGGGTGCGCGAAGCCGGGCTCCGAACGGTCGTCCTCACCAACGGCGACGACACGCACCAGCGCCTCAAGCTCGACCTGACGGGCTTGGCCGCGGAGATCGATCTGCTCGTCTCCACCTCGACGCTGCCGGCGAGCAAGCCCGACCCGCGGGCCTACCGGCTCACCTGCGAGCGCGCCGGCATCGCTCCCGGTGAGGCGCTGATGGTCGGCAACAGCCTCGCCCATGACGTACTCGGTCCGATCGAGGCCGGACTCGACGCCGTGCTCCTCGATCGGCACGACGCCCATCCCGAAGCCACGCCCCGGATCGGGACGCTCCACGACCTGCGCTGGTGAGGTGCAGTCAGAGCCGAAGGGCGTAGGCCGCCATCCGGTAGGCGACCGCGGCCCCCTCGGGGTCGTGCAGCGAGCTGTCGGCCAGGGCGGCCTCGGCGTGTGCGCGGATGCTGGCGGCGGGGTCGTCGGCGAGCAGGTCGGCACACAGGCCGGTGACCACGGCCTCGGAGTCGTGAGGGTCGAGCTCGTCGAGGACGTTGCCGAGATCGAGCAGCATCGCCGCCTCGGCGAAGATCTCCCGGAGGGTCTCCAGGCCGGCCTCGGTCCCGGGTCGCACCGCCGCGTCCTCGGCGAGGTCGAGGATGGGCCGGAGGCGGGGGTCGAGATCGCTCATCGCTCGAGCTCGTCGAGATTCAGGCCCATCGGCGACTGGCCGGGGATCTCGCCGGAGGCGACGACGGCCTTGGTCAGCGGCCGCAACAGCGTGATGAGCTCGTCGATCTCGTCCGGCTCCAGCACGGCGTACGCCGTGGCGGCAAGCGCATCGGTCGTCGACTCGATCCCGGCCTTGGTCTCCCGGCCGGCGTCGGTGAGCGAACCGCCGTCGTCGGTGACGAGCCCGCGGGAGCGCAGACCGGAGACGAGGGAGTCCCACTCGGTCTCGTGGATGTTGCGGGAGGTGGCGTAGACCGAGGGCGAGGCGCCCGTGGCGACGGCGTGGAAGACGTGCGACTCGCGGCCGCCGATACCGGCGGCGAGGAGGGTGGCGACGTGGCCGTCGCCACGGTGCTCCCGCAGCAGCGTCGCCGCGTCCCACAGAAGGGTCAGGGGGTCGTCGGCGGCGGGGAGCGAGCGCAGCGCGGCGTAGAGGGCCCGGCCCTCCATCGGGGCGCCGAGCGCGGCTCGCGAGGCGAGCGAGGCCGCCCGGGCCAGATCCTCGGAGTCGGCGAGGTCGCCGAGGTGGCGGCGGAGTGCGGCGACGGCACCGGAGCGCCGGGCGTCGTGCGCGGCCTCGGGTGGTGCGAACGTCCAGGCGTCCGGAAGCGCTCGGGAGACGTGCGAGAAGGCGAAGTTGTAGAAGACCGCGTGCACGACCTCCGCGGGGACCGCCCCCAGCGGAGCCGACCGGGCGGCGAAGTAGCCCATCCAGTAGCCGCGGTAGCCGGTCTCCTTGAGCAGGGCGATCGGCTCGGGTGAGAAGTAACCCACCGCATGGATCGGCTCGAGCAGCTTCCACAGGCGACGCGCGTTCGGCTCCATGCCCAGCGACGTTATCGGCCCGCGACCCAGAGGCCGAGCGATTTGGCACGGCGGGCGGACTGCATAACAAGATGACATGGCGGATACGATTTCCGTACCCCCGAAAACGTCGAGGCCCGGCAGCCGGCCGGGCTCGCATCCGAGCAGAGAGCATTCATCGTGGCAAAGCCGCCAGCATCCACCCTTGACCTCGTCGTCTCCCTCGCCAAGCGGCGCGGGTTCGTCTTCCCCAGCGGCGAGATCTACGGCGGCACCCGGAGTGCCTGGGACTACGGCCCCCTCGGCGTCGAGCTCAAGGAGAACATCAAGCGCCAGTGGTGGAAGGCGATGGTCCAGCAGCGCGACGACGTCGTCGGTCTCGACTCGAGCATCATCCTGCCGCGCCAGACCTGGGTCGCCTCGGGTCACGTGGAGACCTTCAACGACCCGCTGGTCGAGTGCCAGAGCTGCCACAAGCGCTACCGCTTCGACCACCTCCAGGAGGAGTACGCGGAGAAGAAGGGCATCGAGGACCCCGACACCGTCGTCATCAACGAGGTCGTCGCCTGCCCGAACTGCGGCACCCGTGGCGCCTGGACCGAGCCGCGCGAGTTCTCCGGCATGCTCAAGACCCACCTCGGTGTCCTCGAGGACGAGTCGGGCCTGCACTACCTGCGTCCCGAGACCGCGCAGGGCATCTTCGTCAACTTCGCCAACGTGGTCACCAGCACCCGCCAGAAGCCCCCGTTCGGCATCGCGCAGACCGGCAAGAGCTTCCGCAACGAGATCACCCCGGGCAACTTCATCTTCCGCACCCGTGAGTTCGAGCAGATGGAGATGGAGTTCTTCGTCAAGCCGGGTGAGGACGAGGAGTGGCACCAGTACTGGATCGACGAGCGCACCCGGTGGTACACCGACCTCGGCATCAACCCCGACAACCTGCGCCACTACGAGCACGCCCAGGAGAAGCTGAGCCACTACTCCAAGCGCACCGTCGACATCGAGTACCGGTTCAACTTCCCCGGTAGCGAGTGGGGTGAGCTCGAGGGCGTCGCCAACCGCACCGACTTCGACCTCGGCACCCACATGAAGCACTCGGGCCAGGACCTGCAGTACTTCGACCAGGCCAACAACGAGCGCTACCTGCCCTACGTCATCGAGCCCGCGGCCGGTCTGACCCGCGCGCTGATGACCTTCCTCGTCGACGCGTACGCCGAGGAGGAGGCCCCCAACGCCAAGGGCGGTGTCGACAAGCGGGTCGTGCTCCGTCTCGACCACCGGGTCGCGCCGGTCAAGATCGCCGTGCTCCCGCTCTCCCGCAACGAGGCACTCAGCCCGAAGGCGAAGGCGCTCTCGGCCGAGCTGCGCGCCAACTGGGCCGTCGACTTCGACGACTCCCAGTCGATCGGCAAGCGCTACCGCCGCCAGGACGAGATCGGTACGCCGTACTGCGTCACCGTCGACTTCGACACCCTCGAGGACAACGCGGTCACCATCCGCGAGCGCGACACGATGAAGCAGGAGCGCATCCCGCTCGAGGGCGTGAGCCGCTACTTCGCCGAGCGTCTGATCGGCGCCTGAGCCACACCGTTACCGCGTCGTAAACCTTGCAGGGGGCGTCCTGCCGCACGATCTCGAGAAGCGTGCGGCAGGATGTCCCCATGCAACGAGCGGGGTCCGTACTCGCCGCATCCGTCACGGGTGCGGTCATCGCCATGTCACTGATGGGGTGCAGTGGCACCGCGCCGAGGACGAACGCGCCCAAGCCGTCAGAGAGCGCATCGGCCTCGACCTCCGCTTCGCCGTCCGCGTCTGCCTCGCCCTCCGCCGGCGCGCTCACCGAGCCCGGTGCCGACCGCAGGCTGGGTGAGACCGCGACCGTCGAGTGGGCGCCCAAGGACGGCGTCGACGGCAAGCTCTCGATCACCGTCGACAAGCTCGAGTCGACCTCCTTCAAGCAGACCTTCTCCGGTTGGAAGCTCGACGAGGCGACGCTGTCGCGCGCTCCCTACTTCGTACGCGCCACCATCAAGAACGACGGCAAGACCGATCTCGGTGGCTACGACGCTCCGCTGTGGGGCCTCGACGGCGAGGGCAACCTGGTCGAGGCGGCCGCGTTCAAGGAGCCGTTCAAGCCCTGCGACGGCAAGACGTTCCCCAAGCCGTTCGCGCCCGGCACGAGCGTCAAGACCTGCCTGGTCATGCTCGTCCCCGACCAGGGCAAGCTCGTCGGCGTGAGCTTCCGGCCCTACGAGGAGTTCGACCCGATCACCTGGGAGAGCGACCCGACGCCGTACGCACCGCCCAAGCCCTCCGGCTCTCCCTCCGCCTCGCCGACCTCCTAGAATTTCGTACGCTTCGGGGTTGGCCGGACAATGGAAGGCATGTCCCTTCCCGGCCCCCTCAAGCTCGGCAGCCTGACCGTCGACACCCCTGTGGTGCTCGCGCCGATGGCGGGCGTCACCAACGCCGCCTTCCGGCGCCTGTGCGCCGAGCAGGGTGCGGGTCTCTACGTCTGCGAGATGATCACCTCGCGCGGCCTGGTCGAGGGTGACCAGCACACCAAGGACATGCTCGTCTTTGACGAGGCCGAGACCGTACGCAGCGTGCAGCTCTACGGCACCGACCCGGTCTATGTCGGCAAGGCGACCGAGATCCTCTGCGCCGACTACGGGGTGGCGCACGTCGACCTCAACTTCGGCTGCCCGGTGCCCAAGGTGACCCGCAAGGGCGGCGGGGGAGCGCTGCCCTACAAGCGCGGTCTGCTCGGCGAGATCCTGGAGAACGCCGTCCGCGCGGCGGAGCCCTACGACGTACCGGTGACGATGAAGACCCGCAAGGGCATCGACGACGCCCACCTGACCTACATGGACGCCGGCCGGATCGCCCAGGAGAGCGGCGCCGCCGCGATCGCGCTGCACGGACGTACGGTCGCCCAGGCCTACTCCGGCACCGCCGACTGGGACGCCATCGCCGAGCTCAAGGCCTCGGTCGACATCCCGGTGCTCGGCAACGGCGACATCTGGGAGGCGGCCGACGCGATCAGGATGGTCGAGGAGACCGGCGTCGACGGTGTCGTCATCGGCCGCGGCTGCCTGGGTCGCCCCTGGCTCTTCCGGGACCTGGTCGCCGCTTTTGCCGGTGAGACGGTCAACGTCCTGCCGAATCTGGGCGAAGTGACCGACATCATGCGGCGCCACGCCGAGCTGCTCTGCGAGCACATGGGCGAGGAGCGCGGTTGCAAGGAGATCCGCAAGCACATCGCGTGGTACCTCAAGGGCTTCGGCGCCGGTGGTGAGCTGCGTCGGACCCTCGGCCTGGTGAACAGCCTCCATGACCTCGACGAGATGCTCGCCAAGCTCGACCGGAACGAGCCTTTCCCCTCGTCACAGCTGGGTGCACCGCGTGGGCGCCAGGGTGCGCCGCGCGACAAGGTCGTCCTTCCGGAGGGGTGGCTCGACGACGCCGACGGGCGTGGCTGCGGGTTCGCGGAGAACGTGTCGGAGACCTCCGGCGGCTGAGGTGCCGGGGCTCGTTCTGACGGGTCTCGAGGGCCGTTTCGAGGCTTCGGAATCAGTCGCTCGACAGGTACAAAACTACGCAAAAACTCGGTAAGGGAATTGGAATACCCCCTGTCGTGTGTGCTGTACTCATTGCCGTGCCGAGCCCCCACCAGCACAACCCTCGACGGGTTTCATCCGTTGAAACCGTGGGAAAACTCGGGCACAGACCATGTAGTCGAGCAAAGGATTGCGTGTGGCCGGCAGCCACAGAGGCGACACTCGGGCCGTCCGTAAGACCAAATCAATAGTTGCCAGCGCAGGGGTCGCGGTTCTCGCGACAGGCGTCGCAGTCGGCGCCGGAGCCGCATTCGCGGAGCCAACCACCCTGATCGCCAAGAACGCAGGCGCTTCCCTCTCCTCGACCAAGGCCAACGTGCCGAGCACCCGTGACGACGCGCGCGTCGCCGGGGACCGTCGCGAGACCGTCGTCAGCCGTGACGGAGGCGACCGCGAGTCGGTCTCCTCGGTCGAGGAGCTGACCAAGGGCCCCGAGCAGGTCGAGACCGGCACCGCCAAGGCGGTCAAGCGCTGGACCGAGGAGACGCTCAACCTCTGGTCCGCCTACGGCAAGCACGCAGCCCAGAACGGCGAGGTCGAGGCCGGCGAGCTGGTCTACGCGACCGGTCGCACCGAGTCCGGCCGCGACGAGATCATCGTCGATGGCGAGGTCGCCTGGGTGACCACCGGCAACCTCAGCGACGAGAAGCCCGAGACCACCGGTGTCGCGGCTGGCGTCAGCGGTGCCGCCTGTGGTGATTCCTCGGTCGAGAGCGGCTTGGTCGCCGACGCGGTCACCGTCTACCGCGCGGTCTGCAACGCCTTCCCGGAGGTCGCCTCGATGACCGTCGGCGGCTGGGACGCCCATGGTGAGCACACCTCGGGCAAGGCGCTCGACTTCATGACCGGTGACAAGGCGCTCGGCGACTCGATCGCCGCCTACCTGCAGCAGCACGCCGCGGAGCTCAACCTCTACGACATCATCTGGTATCAGCGGATCTGGACGCCGGTGCGTGCCTCGGAGGGCTGGCGCTATATGGAGGACCGCGGGTCCACCACCGCCAACCACTACGACCACGTCCACGTCTCGACCAACTGACGCGACTGGCCTCGACAACAGGTCGGCCCGGGCTCTCGAAGCCCGGGCCGACCTGCGTTTTTGGGTGGCCCGGACGATCAACAACTTCGCAAAGTCTCCGGATCACAGTGGGATACCCCCGCAGGTGTGTGGTTGACTCAGGCGCTGTGCCCGGGCTCACGACCCAGCTTCAGCGGACGTGGCGAAGGGTGTTCTCGGGCGATACCCCCACGTTGTCGAGCGAAGGATTGCACAGTGGCCACCAGCCACAGAGGCGATTATCGAGCTGTCCGTAGAACAAAGAATGCCGTGGCGACCGCCGGGATCGTCACGTTCGCGACCAGCGGTGCGATAGCCGCCGGTGCGGCCGCGGCGAACCCCGGCGTCGTCATCTCCGAGGTGGAGGAGAAGTCCGGCCTCCGGTTGCCGTCGCCGGTCGATCGGCGCATCGAGGCCGAGGTCAAGGCGACTGCGAAGGTCCCGGCGCTGCCGACGACCCCGGAGGACACCCGGATGTCGAGCGACCGTCGCGAGGTCACCGGCCGGGAGACGACGGTCAGCCGCAGCGGCGAGCGTGGGGGAGATGCGGCGACCAGCGCGCTGAGCGAGGTCGCGACCATCGAGTCGCTGATCGAGCGGCCGACGTCGGTCAGCGGCGGTGCGCAGAAGGCGGTGCTGCGCTACGTCCAGGACGACGTCACCGTCTACGCCTCCTACGGGAAGCGTGCCAAGGAGCTCGGCGAGCTGAAGCTCGGGCGCGCGGTCTACTACACCGGCCGCGACGAGGGTGGCCGTCAGGAGATCGTCCTGGAGGGCAACCCGGTGTGGATCCCCGAGGGCAACCTCGGCAAGACCAAGCCCGAACCTCCGCCCGAGCCCACTCCCACGCCGACCCCGACGCCTTCCCCGACGCCGTCCGAGGACGCCCCGGCGGGACTGGACTTCTCCGCCTGCGGTGACTCCTCGGTCGAGGACGGCCTCGTCTCCGACGCGGTCGACCTCTACCGCGCCGTCTGCAACGCGTTCCCTGCGGTCGCCTCCGGCACGACCTACGGCTACGACCCGCACGGCGAGCACATCGACGGCAAGGCGCTCGACTTCATGACCGACGACAAGGAGCTCGGCGACGCCATCGCTGCCTTCGTCCAGGAGCACGCCGCGGCGCTGAACATCTACGACATCATCTGGTACCAACGCATCTGGACCCCGGTCCGAGCCGACGAGGGCTGGCGTGCCATGGAGGATCGCGGCGACCCCACGGCCAACCACTACGACCACGTGCACGTGGCCGTCAACTGAATCGCCGAGTCGGCTCGTCCTGACCGAGTACGCCGCCGAGTCGGCGCGTCAGGACGCGCCGACTCGGCGGGGGTTTGGGTCAGTTCGAGCCGACTCGGTAGGGCCTGCGGCTCAGAGGACCGCGCCTCGTGGCGCGACTTCGACGGTGGAGACCCCGCGCGCGTACAACAGCAGCAGCCGCTCGCCGTGCCTGCAGCGGATGACCCCGGTATCGCTCGACAGCACGGCGGCGAGGTGGTCGATCGTCTCGGCCTCACTCGACGTCTCGGCGTCGTCGTAGATGACGTCCAAGCTGTCACCGCCGATGAGCCGTACGCGAAGGACGATGCCGGCCATGGTCACAGGCCGATCTCTCGCGACGTCGACATGATGTCCGCCTCTCGACCGGCACAAGAGGTGTCCGAATGGAGCCTCATCCCCGGTCAGTCACCCCAAATCTACGCCGAGTCGCCAAGGCGAGATCAGACCAGCGCGCTCAGCGGCGTCGGCTTGCGGCCGCCGACCTGCTCGACGACGTCGGTGACGGTGGCGAGCTTGCCGAGCCGGGTCGCGGTGCCGAACGAGGTGAGCAGCGGGGCGATGAAGTCCGGGAGCCCGGCGGAGACCAGGCCGGCGGTGTAGGCCTCGTCGTCGACCCGGACGACCTCGACCGGCTTGGCGGACTTCTGGGTGGCGAGCTCGGCCAGATCGGCGGCGGTGTAGGCGTGCGGGCCGGTCACGTCGTACGCCTTGCCCTCGTGTCCCTCGCCCGTCAGGACCCCGGCGGCGACGGCCGCGCAGTCGGCACGGGTGACGTAGGCCGCGCCGCCGTCGCCGATGTTGGTGACCAGCTGCCCGGTCGCGGCGGCCTGGGCGACGGAGTCGACCTGCATGTCGGCGTAGAGGTTGTTGCGCAGCATGGTCCAGGCCAGGCCGCTCTCGCGCAGCGCGTCCTCGGTGGCGGCATGGTCGGGGACGACGTCGGCGGGGTTGTCCGCGGTCGGCTCGGGCACCGAGGTGTAGGCGACGTGGCGCACGCCCGCCTTGACGGCGGCGTCGATGGCAGCCCGATGGCCCTCGACCCGGGCGCCGACGACGTCGGTCGAGATGAGCAGCAGGCGCTCGACGCCGGCGAAGGCGTCGACGAGCTCCTCGGGCTTGCCGAAGTCGGCGGCGCGGACGTCGGCGCCACGCTCGGCGTAGTCGGCGAGCTTGGCCGGGTCGCGGGTGAGGAGGACGAGCTCGGCGGGGTCGACGGTGGTGAGGAGCTGGTCGGCGACGAGGCGACCGAGCTGCCCGGAGGCGCCGGTGATGGCGATGGTCATGGAGAGTCCCTATCTGTAGTCACAGCGATGACGGTTCTTTAAATGTAGTCATAGCGATGGCAATAAGGCAAGATAGGAGCATGGCCACGCCGACGAACACCCGTTTCGCGGTGGCCGTGCATGTCCTGACCTACCTCGCCTCGAGCGCTGCGGTAGGCCGCACGACCCCGGTCAGCTCTGATGAGCTCGCTGGCAGCACCGACGTCAACCCCGTCCACGTACGCAAGGTCCTCGGGCCGCTCCGCACGGCGGGCCTGGTCCGATCGCGTCCTGGCGCCCACGGGGGATGGGAGCTGGACGCGGAGCCCGGGACGGTCAACCTCGCCCAGGTGTGGCAGGTGCTGCAGGGGGACGACCCGGTCCTCGGCATCCACGGGCCCAACCCCGCCTGCCCCGTCGGGGCCAGCATCCAGGGGGTCCTGACCGACCTCGACCGCCGCGTCGCCAAGGCCGTCCTGGCCGAGCTCGAGGGCATCTCGCTCAGCGACGTGCTCGACGAGTCCGGTTTCGACCCGGCGGACTACGCCGGGCTTCTGCCCTGAGTTCGGGCAGCGATAGCCTCTCGGCTGTGGAGCTATATGGGGCCGCCGACCGCGAGCGGATCGTCGCCGAGCCGCCCAAGCGGGTGGCCGCGCCGGAGCGTACCCAGTTCGAGCGTGACCGCGCCCGCGTGGTGCATGCCGCCTCGACCCGTCGGCTGGCGGCCAAGACCCAGGTCGTGGGGCCGCAGGCCGACGACTTCGTACGCAACCGGCTGACCCACTCGCTCGAGGTCGCCCAGGTCGCGCGGGACCTGTCTCGTGCCCTGAACGGGCCGGACTCGCCGCAGCCCGACATCGCCGAGACCGCGGCCCTCGCGCACGACCTCGGGCACCCGCCGTTCGGGCACAACGGCGAGAACGTGCTCGCCGAGCAGGCGAAGGGCATCGGTGGGTTCGAGGGCAACGCCCAGACGCTGCGGATCCTGACCCGGCTCGAGGCGAAGACCTTCGACGCCGCCGGGCGCTCGGTCGGGCTCAACCTGACCCGGGCGACGCTGGACGCCTGCACGAAGTACCCGTGGGGCTTCGGTGAGCGGAAGGGCGCGAAGTTCGGGGTCTACGAGGACGACCTGCCCGTCTTCACCTGGCTGCGCGCCACCGACGCCGGACAGCGGCAGTGCGTCGAGGCGCAGATCATGGACCTCTCCGACGACGTCGCCTACTCCGTCCATGACGTCGAGGACGGCATCGTCGCCGGCAAGATCGACCTCGCCCGCCTCGACCTCGACGGCGTCGCCGCGACCGTGGCCGACTGGTACGTCCCGGGCTTCGACCGCGCGCTCGCGGTCTCGACCATCGCCGACCTGAGTGCCGCCGGCTGCTGGGTTCCCGAGGGCGCCGCGTACGACGCCTCTCGTCGGTCCCGGGCCATGCTCAAGAACCTGACCTCCGACGTCATCGGCCGGTTCTGCGGGGCGGTGCGGGAGGCGACGTACGCCGCCGGCGGCGGTCCCTACGTCCGCTACGGCGCTGACCTGGTGGTGCCCGAGCAGACCCGCCTGGAGATCGCGCTGCTGAAGGGGATCGCGGCGCACTATGTGATGCGCACCGACGAGCGGGCCGTGAAGATGGACCGCCAGCGCAACCTGCTCGGCGAGCTTCTCGAGCACCTCGTCTCCACCGGGCCGGACGATCTCGACCGGCAGTTCGCCGACGACTGGCACGCCGCGGCCGACGACTCCGCCCGGCTCCGCGTCGTGATCGACCAGGTCGCCTCGCTGACCGACATCACCGCGCTGGCCTGGCACGAACGGCTCTGCCGGCGCGCCTGAGCACCCTTGTGGGCGCGACATTTAAGCGCTACCTTAAATGTCGTGACTGATGCCTGGTACGCCGTCTCCGACTCCACCCGTCGCCAGATCCTGGCCCGGGTGGCCGCCGGGCCGTGCTCGGTGGGGGAGATCACCGATGCCCTGCCGGTGAGCATGGCGGCGGTGTCCCAGCACCTCAAGATCCTGCGCGAGGCCGGGCTGGTGTCGATGACCCCGGCCGGCCGGCGCCGGATCTACCAGGCCCGGCTCGAGGGCCTGGCCGAGCTGCGCGCCGAGCTGGAGACCTACTGGGCCCAGGCGTTGCAATCGTTCAAGCAGGTGGCTGAGGACAGCTACCGGGCAGCGAAGGAGCAGCCATGAGCACCACCCGCGAAAAGACCTCCGTAGACCTGGAGATCACCGTCGACGTACCGGTCGAGCACGCCTTCAAGGTGTTCACCGAGGACTTCGACCGGATCAAGCCGCGCGAGCACAACCTGCTTCCCGTCGAGATCGCCGAGACGGTGCTGGAGCCTCACGTGGGCGGCCGCGTCTACGACCGAGGCGTCGACGGCAGCACCTGTCAGTGGGCGCGCGTCCTCGCCGCCGATCCGCCCCACCGGCTGGTGATCTCCTGGGACATCACCCCCGACTTCCGGCTCGAGCCCGATCCGGCGCGGTGCAGCGAGGTCGAGTTCACCTTCACCTCGGTGGGCGCGGAGAAGACCCGCGTACGCCTCGAGCACCGGCATCTCGACCGGCACGGCGCCGGGTGGCAGGGCTGGCGTGACCAGGCGGCCGGAGCGGATGCCTGGGGGATCTACCTGGAGCGCTTCCGGGATCTCGCGCAGGCGTGATCGGGGTGGACCGCACCGCGCTCGCGACGGCCGAGCGGAAGGATCTCGCCGGGCCGGGTCTGGCGACGCTGGAGAGCAGGGTGCAGCAAGCCCGTCCACAGGGCTAGGGAACGACGATCCAGAGCGCCGAGGCGATCACGAAGACCGAGAGGCCGAGGGTGGTCTCCAGGACCGTCCAGGTCTTCAGGGTGGTGATGACGTCCATCCCGAAGAAGCGGCTGACCAGCCAGAACCCGGAGTCGTTGACGTGCGAGAGGACGGTCGCGCCGGCAGCGATGGCGAAGACGAGCAGGGCGATGTCGAAGTTGCCCAGGCCCGCGGCAGCGACCTGGGTGGAGATCAGGCCGGCGGTGGTGGTCAGGGCGACGGTCGCGGAGCCCTGGGCGACCCGGAGCAGGGTCGAGATCAGGAACGCCTGCACGATGAGCGAGAGCCCGAGCCCGGAGAGCGAGGTGGACAGCGCCTCCCCGATACCGCTGATGCGCAGCACGCCGCCGAACATCCCGCCGGCGCCGGTGATCAGGATGATCGCGCAGATCGGGCCGAGCGCCTTGTCGAGGATGTCGCTCGCCCGGCCGATGGGGAACCGGCCGGGGGAGAGCACGAAGATCGCGACGAGCACGGTGATCAACAGCGCGATCGGGGTCTGGCCGATGAGGATCATTGCGCTGGCCCAGGTGGCGTCCTCGCTGACCGTCCCGGCGGCGATCAGCGTGCTGACGATCGTGTTGAGGCCGATCAGGACGAGGGGCAGAGCCAGCAGCAGCACGACGGTGGCGAACGGCGGGGGAGCGGCCCCGCTCTCCGAGGCGTCCGCATCATCGTTCGCGAAGATGTTGGCCGGCTCCGGGTTGTAGCGGGCGCCGAGCCTGGTGCCGACGAGGTAGGCGCCGGGGTACCAGGCCAGGACGGCGACCGGCACGCCGATCAGGAGGGTGAGACCGATGTCGCCGCCGAGCTCCGTGGCCGCGGCGACCGGGCCCGGGTGGGGCGGCACGACCGCGTGCATCGCCGCGAAGCTGCCGGCGGTGGGCAGGGCGTAGATGAGGATCGAGCCGCCGAAGCGGCGAGCGACCGCGAAGATGATCGGCAGGAAGACGACCAGGCCGGCATCGAAGAAGATCGGGAACCCGAAGATCAGCGCGGCGACGCCGAGCGCGAGCGGTGCGCGCTTCTCGCCGAACGCGCCGATGAGCGTGTCGGCGAGCACCTGCGCGCCGCCGGTCACCTCCAGCAGCCGTCCGAGCATCACGCCGAACGCCACCAGCAGCGCCACCGAGCCGATCGTGGCGCTGAAGCCTGCCAGCATCGCCGCGGGTACGTCGGCGACCGGGATGCCGGCCGCGACCGCGGTGACCGCGCTGACCAGCACCAGCGAGATGAAGGGGTGCAGCTTGACCTTGGCGATCAGGACGAGGAGGACGGCGACCGCGACAGCGGCGATCAGGAGCATCACCCAGGTGGGGTGAGCGGGTGCCAGCGGTTCCATGGCGGTCACCCTAACGGCGATGTGATCCAAGTCACGCCCACCGGGGTATGAGAGTCTCGCCGTGTGAGCGATCCCCTCGTCTGGCTGCCGTTCGACCCGTCCGAGCTGGGCGAGGTGCCCGCAGGTCTCCGCTTCGAGCTCTTCGACCACACCCGCTTCACCGGCGGCGAGGTGAAGGTGCCGGACTCGGTGGGTGAGGTGGCCTTCTACCTGCCGCCCTACATGCTCGGCTCGCGCATCTTCGACGTCGTCAGCCAGATGACCTCGCTCCAGGTGGTGCAGCTGCTCACCGCCGGGGTCGACGCCGCCCGCGGCCACATCCCCGCGGGGGTGACCCTCTGCAACGGCCGCGGCATCCACGACACCTCGACCGCCGAGCTCGCCGTCACGCTGATCCTGTCGTCGCTGCGGGGCATCCCGGGCCACGTACGCCATCAGGACGAGCACGCCTGGCGGCCCGGCTGGTTCCCGTCGCTGGCCGACAAGAGGGTCCTGATCGTCGGGTACGGAGCGATCGGCCGGGCCATCGAGGCGCGGCTGCTTCCGTTCGAGACCGAGGTGGTCGGGGTGGCACGGACCGCGCGGGAGGGTGTGCACGGCTTCGACGAGCTCGACACGCTCGTGCCCGAGGCCGACGTGATCGTGCTGGCCATGCCGCTCACCGACGAGACCCGCGGCCTGGTCGACCGGAAGCTCCTGGGACGGATGAAGGACGGCGCGCTGCTGGTCAACGTCGCCCGCGGTGGCGTGGTCGTCACCGACGACCTGGTCGCCGAGCTCGCCACCGAGCGGATCCACGCGGCGATCGACGTCGCCGAGACCGAGCCGCTCCCGGCGCAGAGCCCGCTGTGGAGCTCGCCCAACCTGCTCATCACCCCGCACGTCGGCGGGGCGTCGAGCGCGATGTGGCCCCGCGCCTACCGCGTCGTCCGCGAGCAGCTCGAGCGGTTCGCCGCCGGCGAGCCGCTCGCGAACGTGATGTCCCGCGCCTACTGACTCGGGGGACTACCCCGTCGGCTAGCGGATGACCCTGATCATCGACTCCGCCTTCACCCCGTTGACGACCAGGGTGAGCACCGCCGTCCCCGGGCGGAGCGCGGTGAGCTTCCGGGTGACCGGGTCCAGCCGTACGACGCCATGACCCCGCTCGCCGACCACGACCTCGTGACCACCCCAATCGGCGGTGACCGGCCAGGTGACCGGGACGGTCGCGGCGCCCTGGGTGAAGGTGGCGTCGAGGGTCACCGACGACCCGAGCGCCAACGTCTCGGGAGCGCCGGTCGTGACGGTGTCGACGGCCGGGCGGGTCTCGGCCTGAAGCCAGCGCAGCCGCGCCCCGGGCGCTGGATTGCGGCCGACGACGCCCGCTCGAGGGTCGATGCCGATCATCGTCCAGCCGCGGAAGCCGCCGTCCTCGACGTTGCCGGCCGGGGTCTTGCCGGAGTTGCCGTTGATCAGCATCGAGATGCCCTGGGACGAGGAGCCGTGGAAGACCCCGACGTGACCGTTGAGGACGGCGACCGACTTGCCCGAGGACGTACGGAACCTGCCCAGCCTGTCTTCGAGCTGCCGCGCCTCGATCCGGTCACCGAGCTGAGAGGCCTTGTCCGGGAGCGGGTCGTCGATCGGGTGGTGGAACGCGACCAGCACCCCGGTCACCGCCGGGTCGGAGGCCGCCGCGCGCAGCTGCGACTCGAGCTCGGTCAGCTGCACCTTGCCGTCGTCGTTGCCGTGCAGGGTCCCGGAGGACGAGTTGAGGGTGATGAGCAGCGTCGACCCGAGGAGCCGGGTGGTGTGGGTGGGGCCGAAGACGGCCTTGAAGTTGGAGATCGGCCCGCCCATCACCTCATGGTTGCCGGGCACGTAGGTATAGGGAACGGCGGAGCCGACCTCCTCGTCGAGGATCTTCTTGGCGAAGGCGATGTCGGCCGGTGAGGCCTCGTCGACCAGGTCGCCGTCGATGATCAGGTGGTCGGGTCTGGCGGCGACGATCTCGCGCAGCGTCGCGCGCACGCTGGCGACCAGCGGCGAGTCCGGGTTGCGCGCCACGAACTGGCCGTCCGACATCAGCGCGATCCGCTGCGGCCGGTCGGTGACGGTGCCGTCGGTGACGATGACCGGGTCGTGGACCGGCTCGGCCTCGATCGGGTACGCGCTGGGCGGCACGTCGGCGACCAGCGCCGCGACGGTGAGGTCACCGCGGTAGGACGCCTCGGGCCGCGTCTCCATCATCCGGACGGCCTCGACCCGGATCGGGTACGCCGTGCCGGCCGGCACCGGGTAGGTGACCTGCTGCCACCCGGTCCAGGTGATCAGGGGCGCGTCCAGGTTGCTGACCGTGCCGTTCCCGGAGCGGATCTGGATCCGCGGCCAGGCGCCCGACCCGTCGCCCTTGATCCACATCGACAGCGACAACGGCTGCCCGGCCACGGCGATGGGGGCGGGCGGGACGGCGTATGCGCCGCGGGTGCCGGTGGACTGGGTGAAGTCGTGCTGGATCCGCAGTGCGGGCTCGCCGCGCGGGCCGCCGGTCGTCAGCGGAGTCACGCTCACCGTGGCGCGGGCGCTGCCGGCCTTCCACGAGGCGCCGTCGGCGAAGTCGGCGACGCTCGCCTCGCTGAGACCGACCAGCACATTGATCGCGACATGGTGGTCACCGACCGCGAAGTCGACCGTGCCGGAGCCCTCCGTCAGCGACGTACGGATCTCGAAGCCGTTGGCTCCGTCGCCCACGACCTCGAACCCGTCGCTCGCGGTCACGGCCGCCTCCGACGGCTCGATCGGAGCGGGGCGGCCGTCGGCGTCGTACCCGGTCAGCATCAGCGTCGAGGTCCCGCCACCCTCCGGCAGCGCGATCACCGACCTGTCGACCGCGAGATGGTCCAGTGGCCCGAGCACCGTGATCGGCATCGTGGCGCGACGTCCGCGGCCGAGGTCGAAGCTCACCTTCGCGTCGCCCGCGCGGGCGCCGAGAGCGGCGACCTCCGAGCCGTGGGACGGCCGCGAGCGTCCGTCGTCGAGGCGTACGCTGCCTCCCTGCGCCCGGAAGACACCGTCCTTCTCGATGGCAGCGTAGGCGGCGTCGAGCCCCGAACCGAACAACGTACGCCGCTGCCCCTGCAGCACCCGATAGGCACCGGCCCGGTTGGTGATCGGGCGCACCTGCGCCCCGGTCGCGACCCCGGCCGGCCCGGCCGAGGAGAAGAACAGCAGCGTGTTGGAGACCTCGCGCTCGGACCCGTCGGAGGGGGTGTCGACGATTCTCGGCTCCACGTCGCCGGCGACCCGGGCCGCCATCGTGGTCGAGCCGCCGCCGTCGAGGTTGAGCGCCTGGTAGGCCCCGAGGCTGATCATGAAACGCGCCAGCTCTGCCCGCGTCATCCCACGGGAGGCACCGGTCTGGCCGTCGAGGGCGAGCACGATCAGTTTGGTGCCGTCGCGGTCGAGGCCCACCGCCGTACGCGAGTGGACACCGTCGTCGCCGATCCCCGGCCCGACCTCGCCGTCGACCACGAGCTGGACGTTGCCGCTGACCGCCCAGTCGGCGTCCTCGGCCAGCCCGACGGTGACGTCGACCCGGTCGCCGACCTCGAGGCTGCCGACGACCTCGGCGCCGGCCTCGCGGCCGAGCAGCACTTGTCCGCCGGCCGGGATCGCCGGCGCACCGGCCTCGTCAGCGACCGCGGTGACGACGCCGTCCACCACGCTCGCCCGCGCGACCTCGTCGGAGACGTTGCCCGGACCGCCGACCGGCCGGTCGAGGGTGTAGTCGCCCCACAGCCGGGTGTAGACGCCGATCCCGCCCGTCGGCAGCGACGGGGTGTTGAACCCGGCCAGGTCTTGCTCGGCGCCGTCGATCGTGACCGTCCCGCCCGAGGTCAGCCCGCCGATCGCCGCTTCGGCGCGGGCCATCGAGAGGGCCGGGTCGGAGCCGAAGCGGGCGTTCTGCAGGCCGTCGCGGCTCTTCGCCAGCCCGACCGGTGCGCCGGAGGCGTTGATGTCGTAGAAGCCGGCGTTGACACCGGCGACCGCCCCGGTCCCGGCCATCTGGCTCGACAGGGTGCCGATCCCGGCGACCTTGCCGGTGTTGCGTACGTCCATCGACAGGGTCGGCTCGGACAGGTCCGCGGTGAGGACGTTGCCACGGTTCCAGCCCGCGTCCTCGAGCCGCTGGAAGTTGGTCAACCTCAGACCGGGCGCGACGTCCTGGGTCGCGACCGTCGACAGCGCCTCGCCGCCGGCGGCGAAGTCGTAGCCGTTGGCCTCCTGCTGGCTCGGCGGGATCCCGCCGGGAGCCAGCGTGACCGCGGTCGGCGGCGGTGGAGGCACGTCGGCTGCCGCCGGTCCGGCGGAGACGAGGAGTGCCAGGGCAAGGGCGAGCGTGGGGGCGAGGGGGCGCACCCGTCCACTGTCGCGATCCGCGCCGTTCCCGTGAAGCGAATTAGGGGGAACCGTTTGCGGCGGATCCGTGAACGGAAGATACCGTCAGGGGTGTGCTTCAGGTGGCGGTAGTTCAAGACATCGCAGTGCCGGGTGACGTGACGGCCAACGTCGCGACCGCCGCTGCCCGGGTCCACGAGGCGGCGGCGAGGGGAGCCCGGCTGATCGCGTTGCCCGAGACCTTCACGACCTCGTGGGACCTCGACACCTTCGACGGCGGTCCGCTGCCCTCGCTCGACGACACCGCCTGGCTGGCCCCGGTGCGGGCCGCGGTGGACGAGACCGGCGCGGTGCTCGTGCTCAACTCGCCGCTCGCCTACGCCGGTCGGCGGGGGATCACCAGCATGGTCATCGCGCCGGGCGAGGAGCCGGTGGCGGCGTACGACAAACAGCACCTGTTCCCGCCGGAGGTCGGTCGCTTCGAGCCGGGTGAGCACGGCATGACGATCAAGATCGACGGCGTCCGGGTGGCCATGTCGGTCTGCTACGACGCCAACTTCCCCGAGCACGCCGCCGCGGCGGCGGCCGACGGCGCGATCCTCTACCTCAACACCGGTGCCTACTTCCCGGGCGGCGGCCACCGGCGCGACCTGCACTATGCCGCCCGAGCGCTGGACAACTCGATGTACGTCGCCTTCGCCGGCCTCGTCGGCGGACCGCTCGACTTCATCGGCGGCTCCGCGGTCTACGACCCGCTCGGCCGGCCGATCGAGCGGCTCGACGACGCCACCCCGGGCATGGTCGTCGCCACCATCGACCCGGCCGAGGTCGCGCGCGTGCGGGACGACCAGCGGATGTGGGCCGACCGCCGCGCGGACCTCGGGCCGCGGCGTACGCTCCTGCTCTAGGGAGTCGGCTCCTCGGCGACGAGCTTCCCGAAGGCGATCATCCGGTTGTCGGTGTGGAAGAGCTCGGAGCAGGTGGTGAGGGTGATCAGTCGCTGGCCCTCGACCTGCTCGGGCTCCACGCCGCCACGCGCGGGGTTGTCGGGAAGCGGGTCGGTGACCCACACGGAGGTGAACGGCACGATCAGGTCGTCGCCGTTGCTGGTGAGGGCGTAGACGTACGTCTTCTCCCTGGTCAGAACGCGGATCTCGTCGCCTTCTCGGAGCTTGGGGAGGTCGCGCAGCGGTTCGCCGTGGGTGATCCGGTGGCCGGCGAGCGCGAAGTTGCCGACCTCGCCGGGACCCGCGGTGCCGGAGAAGTGGCCCAGGCCGGCGCCCAGGACCTTGTCCGAGGTCCCGGCGAAGATCGGGATCCGATAGTCCGCGCCGAGGCGCGGGATCTCGATGATGGCCTCGGCGGACCCGAACTCGGTGCTCACCTCGGTGTGCCCCGAGCCCCAGGCGGCTTCGAGCTTCGAGGCCGCATCTTGCTGGTGTTGCTTGCTCAAAAATGTGGTGCCGTAGACGGTCCAGGCCAGGTACCCGAGAATCCCTACCCCGGCAAGGACCATGGCGAGGCCGAGCCAGAAGGAAGCCCGGCGGACAGTGCGCCGCGGCTTTGTATAGGTAGACATCGGGTCAAGCATCTCAGCCCGATCCGCCGCACCGTAGGATCTGGCGTTGTGGCGGGCCGCATCAAGGAGACGAGCATCCAAGAGGTGCGCGAGAAGGCGCGCCTGGACGACATCGTCTCCCAGTACGTCACGCTGCGCCGCGCCGGCCCGGGGACCTACAAGGGTCTGTGCCCCTTCCACGACGAGAAGTCGCCCTCCTTCAACGTGAACCCGTCGCGTGGCTTCTTCAAGTGCTTCGGCTGCCAAGAGGGCGGCGACGTCATCGACTTCGTGATGAAGCTCGAGGGACTGAGCTTCTTCGAGGCGGTCGAGCGGCTCGGCGACAAGGTCGGTGTGCAGGTCCAGCGCGAGGAGGGCGACGAGGCACCGGTCCGTCGTGGTCCCGGGCGCGGCAAGCTGGTCGAGGCCCACAAGGTCGCCGCCGAGTTCTACGCCGAGCAGCTGCTGACCGCGGACGCCGTGGTCGCGCGGCAGTTCCTCGCCGAGAAGGGCTTCGACCGCGACGCGGCGGCGCACTTCGGGGTCGGGTACTCGCCGCGCGGGGGAGAGGACCTCTATCGGCACCTGAGAGCACGAGGGTTCTCCGACGAGGAGGTCGTCACCGCCGGGCTGGTGGCGCACGGTCGGTCGCACTACGACCGGTTCCGTGGGCGGCTGATGTGGCCGATCCGGGAGTCGGGCGGGGACGTCATCGGCTTCGGCGCGCGCCGGCTCTTCGACGACGACCGCATCGAGGCGAAATACCTCAACACCTCCGAGACGCCGATCTACAAGAAGTCGCACGTCCTCTACGGGATCGACCTGGCCCGCAAGGAGATGGCCCGCACCCGCGAGGCCGTGATCGTTGAGGGCTACACCGACGTGATGGCCTGCCACCTCGCCGGGATCACCACTGCCGTTGCGACCTGCGGCACCGCGTTCGGCGACGACCACGCCAAGGTGCTGCGCCGGTTCATCTCGGATGACCAGCAGCTGCGCGGCGCGGTCGTGTTCACCTTCGACGGCGACGCGGCCGGCCAGGCCGCGGCGCTGAAGGCGTTCAAGGGCGACGGCAACTTCACCTCCCAGACCTACGTCGCCGTCGAGCCCGACGGCCTCGACCCCAACGATCTCCGGATCAAGAAGGGCGACGAGGCGGTCCGCGATCTTCTCGCCAACCGCGTCCCGCTCTACGAGTTCGTGCTGCGCAACGTCGCCTCGAAGTTCGACCTGGACCGTGCCGACGGTCGTATCGACGCCCTCCGTGAGGCTGCGCCCTTGGTGGCCTCCGTGCGTGACGAGTCCAAGAAGATGGGCTTCACCCGGGACCTGGCACGCTTCCTCGGCGTCGATCCCGACGAGGCGGCCCGAGAGGTACGCCGCGCCGCCGGCCGCCCCGCACCGTCGGTTGCTCCGTCCCGGCGCGAGGCGGCTGCCTCTCCCGAGGCGCCTGCCGCGCCGCAGCGCCCGCCCATGCCCCACCCGCGCGAGCCGCGCTTCACGGTCGAGCGCGAGACCCTGAAGCTCTTCGTGCAGCACCCCGTCGCGCTGGGGCGCACCACCGGCGAGATCACCCCCGAGGCCTTCACCCACCCCCTCTACCGAGCGCTGTGGGAGATCATCGCCGGCCTCGGTGGTCCCGGCGCCGGCACCGGCGACGCCAACTGGGCCCAGAAGCTCGGGGCCGCCGCCTCCGACCCGCTCGTCAGCCGCATCCTCGCCGAGCTCGCCGTGGAGTCGATCCCGTCCGCGAAGGAGCCCGATTCGGCGTACGTCCTGCAGTACGTCGTACGCCTCCTCGAGCTCCTCGACCAGCGCCGCATCGCCGAGGTGAAGAGCCGTCTGCAGCGCTCCGACGCGGCCGCCGACCCCGAGGCGTACAACCGTCTTTTCGCTCAGCTCGCCGCCCTCGAACAGCACCGCCGCGGCCTCCGCAACCTCGTCGCCGAGTGACGGCCTGCCGATTTCCGATCGCCGCCGCCGGGTTGCTAAGGTTTCACCCGCGCCGCAAGGTGCAATTCCCCTGTAGCTCAATTGGCAGAGCATTCGGCTGTTAACCGGAGGGTTGTTGGTTCGAGTCCAACCGGGGGAGCAAGAAAACTCAGCCTGACCTGCGGAGACGGGTCAGGCTGAGTTCGTTTTCAGGCGCCGTCATGGAGTCCTGGTGTCCTGCCGGCCGAGGTGGGCGTGGCCGAGGTCGGCAGGGTGTGCGTGTGGGCCGCTGCTGCTGTGCCCGAGCCGACGACAAGGCCAGGTCGGGCTTGGGAACGGCGACCTGCTTCTCAACCGCGACGAAGGCGATTCCCGATACCACGGACACGGCCAGGCACCCGAGCGTGGCCAACGATGCCCACCCCAGTCGCTGCCTTCGCTGAACGCCAGGATGATCGGGGCCGAGAGCGGCGGCATCAGCCCTCGTGATTCTGGTCGAGCTGACGGCGGGCTGCCCACTTCGTCCAGGTTGTCACGACGTGGCGCTGGCTACATCTTCTCAGAGCCAGACCTGATCGCGTCCCGTATCCGTGGGTAGGTGCCGCATCGGCAGATGTTGCGGAGCGTGTCCAGGTCCGCGTCGGAGATCGCCCGGCCCTCCTCCTTGACCCGACGGACCAGGTCGACCGCGGCCATGATCTGACCGGGTTGACAGTAGCCACATTGGGCGACGTCGTGTTCGATCCAGGCGTCCTGCATCGGGTGCAGACCGTCGCCTTCGACGGTGTCGGCGAGGCCCTCGATCGTGGTGACTTCGTCCTCGGGCCTGAGGTCACCGACCGGGACCGCACACGGATTGAACGCTTTGCCGTTGATGTGGCTGGTGCACGCTTTGCATACGTTGATGCCGCAGCCGTACTTCGGGCCGCGGACGCCGAGGATGTCGCGTAGCACCCAGAGCAGCCGAACATCGTTCTCGACATCGACGCGCACCGTCTCGCCGTTGACTCGGAAGGTGTGTGTGGGCACGTTGTTCTCCTTCAGCTCGTCACTTGACGTGGTCGAGACCACTGGTCGGTGACGGCGGGACAGGTGGGTTGTACGGGTACGGCTCGTAGTGCAACGGCGCGCTGTGGTTGACGGGGAAGTGTGTCGGCATGTTTCCGGTTGCCGCCCAGTAGGCGTTCGCGACCGCGGCCGCTGCGGCCGGCACCCCGAACTCGCCCGCACCGCCGGGTTCCTCGATGCCTGAGTCGACGAGGTGGATCTCGATGTCGAACGGGACGTTCCATTGCCGGGTATAGGCGTAGTTGTCCCAGCTGGCCTCGAGAAAGTTGCCGTCCTTCAGATGGAGGCTGGACGTGAGCACGATCGCGATCGCGTCCATGATGCCTCCCATCATCTGGGCTTTCAGGCCGCTCCGGTTGATCACGAGCCCGACGTCGACGGCGAAGACGACCTTGGTGACGCGTGGTCCGGTCACCGCTTTGCGTACATCGCGGTTGACGGTGGCCGGGCTGGCGTCGATCTCGACCAAGCAGGCGGAATGGCCGTGGTACTCGGAGTGGATGCCCAGACCCTGGCCGTGGTGGCGCGGCATCGACCGCCCCCATCTACCAGCCTCGGCGACCCTGTCGAGCACGGTTCGGAGCCGGTCGTTGCGGATGTGGCCGCGTCGGAACTGGTAGGGGTCCTTGCCGATCGTCCGGGCTATCTTGTCCACGGTGAGCTCGCGCGCGACCGCGACGTTGGGTGAATAGATGTTGCGCATCGCGCCGGTGTTGAGCTTCCGGTCGGTGAGCTCGTCGAGCAGGGATGTCGTCGCACCGAAGTTGTAGTGGGCTCCTGTGGTCAGCAGGTAGATGAACTGCGAGATGCTGTAGTCGCCGACCGGGAGCTTCGCGGCGGACGCGGTGATGATGTCACCGAACCCGTGGCCGAAGTCGGTACGTCCGCTGGTGTGACGCTGCTCGTAGGTCAAGACATCGTTGCCGAGAACGGTCGCGCGCACTCGCGAGGTCGACATCGGGTGCACCCGGCCCTGCCGGCATGCGTCGGCGCGATGCCACATCAGCCGTACCGGTGCACCCATCGCCTGCGAAGCGAGAGCGGCGTCCATCGCTGCGTCGGTGAAGAGGCGTCGCCCGAAGGATCCGCCGCCCTGGACGACGTGGACCGTGACCTTGTCCATGGGGAAGCCGAGGGCCTCGGCAAGCTCCTGTTGCGCGACGATCGGCACCTTGAGGCTGGCCCAGATCTCGGCCGAGCCTGTACGTACGTCTGCTACCGCGCAGTCGGGGTCGAGAGGTGCGTTGCTGGCGAACGCGAAGGTGAAGTCCGTGTCGACGGTCTTGGCGAGCAGCGGAACCTCCGGGACGGCCATCGGGATCTCGGCCTTCCGGATGCGGGCGAGGACGTCCTCGTCCGAGTCCGAGCCGATCTCTCCGGGCGCCCAGTCGACATCGAGCGCACGCACCGCGTCGATGCACTGGCCGAAGGTGCGCGCGCGGACCGCGACCCCGGTCGGGATGATCGCGACGTGGGTGACACCAGGCATCTCGAGGACCGCGGCCTGGTTGCGTACCGAGCGCACGGTGCCCTTGATCGTAGGTGGCTTGCAGACCATCGTCGGCAGGGCGTTCGGGACCTCGATGTCCATCGCGAACTGCTTCGCACCTGTGACCGCGGCGCGAGCGTCGGTTCTCCCGACGGTGGTGCCGACAAGCTTGAGGTCTGTGGCGGGCTTGAGGTCCGCCTCCACCTCGGTGGTCTGGTCGACGGCAGCGTCCTTCGCCAGGTCGCCATACGGGATGCGGCGGCCGTCCGGGGCCACGACCGCGCCGTTGTCGGTGTGGAGAGCCGTCGGCGTGAGCCCGCCCAGCATGAGGCCGGCGGCCTCGAGCAGGGCACCGCGTGCGATGGCCGCGGCAGTCCGGATCGGGTAGTACGTCGACATGGTCGTGTTCGAGCCCCCGGTGAGCTGATTCATGACCAGTTCCGGACGAGAGTCGGCCAGGGTCACGTGTACGTCCTGCAACGGCACGTCCAGCTCATCGGCAATGATCATCGCGGTCGAGGTGACGATGCCTTGGCCGACCTCGGTGCGCGGGAGGGCGAAGTGCACCGTGCCGTCTTCGCGGATCTCCATCCAGATCAAATGGGCGGTTGGCTTCGCTGCATAGTTCTGGGAGTCGCTGAGGTCGAACACGTCCGCCGGTAGCCCCGGGGTCGGGATCGTCAACGCATGGCCCGGAACATTTGCATCCGACGCCAGTCGTACGGCCACCGCGAGGGTGGGTGCTGCGACGAGATACCCAAGGAGACGGCGTCGACCGACCTTGCGCTGTCCCAGTGCTGAGTAGTCCACGGTCATGTGTTGTCCTTCCGATCAGGCAACACATGGTTGGCGTTCGGCCTGCTCGGCGCTATGTGCAGGTGCCCAATATCCGAGGATGAACTCGCGGCGAACGCACAATGCGGGGCTCTCGAGGCCGGGTGATCATGAGCCACCAATGACCCCGACCCAGGAGGGCAAATGCAGACCCCGCCTCCGCACAGCCGGCGTGCGTTCCTAGCGCGCCTCGGCATTCTCGGAGCCCTCGGCGGCGCTTCGGCGCTGGCTCCCGGACTACTGGGCTCTACAGCGTCCGGACTTACGACGAGCTCTATCGATGACCAGGTCTCGAAGATGCTGGCAAAGCTGGCCCGAGACACCCTGAACGGCCTGGTGGTGTTCGTGGTGCCCGGTCAAGACGCCTACTCACGAGCCCAGGGAACCCCTCGCGCTGAGGCAGGTGCCATCGAAGCGGATGCGGCTGCATTCTTGATCGAGGCCTTGGACAACTTCGTGCCGTTCCCTGACCAGATCGTCACGCCGGTCGCGTCCGCTCTGGCGACAGGCCTGGCCGACGTGCCCCTGCCGCTGGGTGATCTGCCCCAGCTTCCCCTGACCCAGCTCATCCAGCTCGACGACGCCGTTCGTCGACTGCTGCGCAACGACTCGACGATTCCGCTCTCCATCGTTGTGGCCCTCCTGCTCAACACCATGGCGACCAGAGTGAACCCGTTGTCGACCAACGGGGTGTTCCTGTCGCCGTTCGCCCGTCTCTCCTTCGAGGAGAAGGCAAAGGCGTTCGCCCTCCTCGAAGAAGGTGACGCGGCCCTGATCTCCACCATCGACGATCAGCTGCCGCAACCGCTGCGGGGCACCGCGTCGGGCATCTTGGAGTTCATCGCCGGTGCTCTGCTCGAGTTCTCGGCGTTCGGAGCCTTCTCGGAATGGTCGACCTTCGACAAGGAGAAGCTCTGGGTCACCGAGACCCCGGTCGGGTGGAAGCTCGCCGGCTACGACCCTGGCGGGATGAACGGCTGGGACGACTTCAAGGGTTACTACCAGGGACGGGAAGAGGTGAGCTCGCGATGAGTCGCGACGTCATCGTCATCGGAGCAGGCGCGGGCGGCCCGGTCGTCGCCAAGGAACTGGCGGCTCACGGGCTCGACGTGCTCATGATCGAGGGAGGTCCGCGGCACGCCAAGCCCGAGGAGCAGTGGAGTCGGCTCGAGAACGACTCCAACAACCCGCTCAACGGCTATTTCCGGGTCGGGCCCGAGGATCGCAGCAAGCCGGCGTTCTACCGGGAGTTCCCGCAGAACGGCTTCCTGTGGCAGCTGAGCGGAGTAGGTGGCACCACGCAGCACTACTTCGGCAACAACCCGCGCGCCTACCCCGGCGTCTTCGCCGGTTACGACGGCCCCGACAAGAGCCTCTACGACGTCCAGCACCTCTTTCCGTTCTCCTATGACGAGTTCGTGCCGTACTACGAGTGGGTGGAGCAGACCCTGCCGGTGCACACGGCGCCGATGGGCACCAAGGAGGAGATCTACTTCCGCGGGTGCGAGACGCTCGGCATCCCGGTTCAGACCACCAAGACCACGCTCGGCCCGTCGTACCGCCCCCAGGAGAATGCGATCCTCCCGCCGGGTGGGCAAGCAGGTCGCACGACCGACCTCGAGCTGCTGACGTACCCGACCTCCAGCGGGTGCACCATGTGCGGCCACTGCTTCAACGGCTGCGTGCTCCCGGACAAGTCGCCACGTAACCTGCGCGCCAAGCGGTCGACCGACAACAGCTACGTGCCGATGGCGCTCACTGCCGAGGCATGGTCCGACGGCGGTCGCGCCGTCACGTTGATCACCGACGCGATGGTGACGAAGATCCGCACGGAGAACGGGGAAGCGCGAGGCGTCTCCTGGATCGACAACGCCACTGGCATGGTGCACTCCGAGGACGCCGCCGTGGTCGTCATGTGCGGCGGTGCGATCGAGAGCCCACGACTGTGGTTCAACTCCGGCCTTCCGAATCCGAACGACTGGGTGGGTCGCGGCTTCACCGACCACTGGCTCGACTGGACCTTCGGTCTGATGGACGAGGACTGTGGCAGCTCCCGCGGCCAGGCGTCGGGGGCTCGCACGGACTATCCGGGCTATGGAATGCTCATGAACGTCGGTCTGATGCCGGCGCTCGAGGCGTTCACGATGACGTTCTCCGACAGCGGCATCCGCGGTCAGTACACCAACGGTCGCGGAATGACCGGTCCGTGGGACGGGCCCACCGGTCGCCTCGTGGGACCGGAGCTCAAGGACGTCATGCAGCACGGCCTCGATCGGATCCTGAACGTCATCAGCGTCGTCGACGACGACGTGACTCCCGACAATCGCGTGATGCTGTCGGCGATGCCGGCCGACGAGGCCGGGCCGGTGCCGAAGGTGCGGTTCCTCAATCGTGGGCGTACGCCGCGAAGCACCCGCAACCGTGAGTTCCTGGCACGCCGCGCGGTCGAGCTGCTGCGCGGCGCCGGGGCGAAGAAGGTGCACCGTATCGACTGGCCCGCACTGCCACTGCACGTGCACTCGACGATGCGGATGGGTATCTCCGACTCGAACTCGGTGGTCGACCAGAGCGGTGAGACCAGGGCGGTGAAGCGGCTGTTCATCGGGGACAACTCGGTGCTGCCCAACTCAGTCGGCGGTCCGAATCCCACGATCACCACTCAGGCGCTGGCAACCCGGACCTCGGAGCACATCGCTCGGCGGTACTTCGGGATCGACCCATGGGTACGCGACGGGTCCTCGCTGGTCGTCTCCACGGATCGGCGAATCTCTGACAGGCTCGCCGAGCTGGACCTCTGATACTCGCAAGTCGCCCTTGCCAACGGACCACGTCAATCTGCAGGCGGTCCGAACAGAGCCACGTACCGTAGTGCGATGTCGATCTTCGCCGTGCGTTCCGTGAGCGAGTGGCCGATGAGCTCCTCGGCTCGGCTCAGCCGGTAACGGACGGTGTTGCGGTGGATGAACAGGTGCCGCGCGGTCTTCTCGACGTTGAAACCGTTGTCGAAGTGGGTGAGCACGGTGTGCCGCACCTGAGCGAGGTTCTTGTCCGGAGCGCCGAGATCTCCGATCTCACGTTCGACCATCCTGCGGACCAGTTGGGGACTCTCGGAAACCAAGCACAGAAGCTCGATGTGGCTGTAGTCGACGACCGGGGGAGAGGGGGTGGCGTCAAGACCGACTCGCTGCGCTGCCTTTGCTTCGCTGTGGCCGCTGCGGAAGCCAGCCGGTCCGGGAGAAGGGACTCCGAAGGCGAGGTGTGCCTGGGACTCTTCGAGGATGCCCGCCAGCTCGAAGAGAGAACCGAGATCGGGTCGCGCCGGCGTCGCCGCCCAGAAGCAGAGCTCGCTACCCGACGTCAGCAGGGTGAGTGGTCGAGGTGCCCGAATTCTCCGAGCGAGCTGACCAGCGACGTTCTGCAGCCGTCTGGCGGCGTCGGCGGAATCGGTGGCGGTTGTCCATACGACGCCCGCGGTTTGCCAATGGGCCAAGGCATGCGAAAGCTCGGCAGAGGCGTGATCGACACGGATCGCCGCTCCTTGGAGGATGTCTTCGATGAGGCGTGTGCGCCGGATCAACGCACCTTCGTTCATGTGGGAGCGCTCCTCGTAGAACGTCTCGATCAGTGCCTCGACGGAGTCGTTCATCCAGCGCTCGGCCCTGGTCCAGAGAAACCTCAGCACCTCATCGGCCCGCGGACCGCTCTCGCCGATCGTGTCCGAGACGTCGGTGAAGAACTCGAAAACCGCCTGATGGGCGGCGCGGTAGACCTTGAGCAGCACTCCGAGGTCCATGCCCCGCCGAGCCAGCGACCGGGCGAGGTCGGCAGCGGCCGGCGGGAGCATCAACGTGTGGTCGATCGACAGCGTCAGAACGAACGCCCTCCACTGAGCGCGGGTGCTTCCATGGAGGTCGTCGATCAGCATCGGGTCTGACGAGATCTCGGGAATCTGGCTGGTGATCCGGGAGTCGACTCGAGCAACGAACTCTTCGGACATCGGCGGCACGACGGCTCGCTCCGAGAAGTTGCGGAGCCACTCACCGAGCGGCTCAGACGTCGTCATGCCTTGCATCCTCAACTTTCAGGAAGTGTGGGGCACGTCATTTCAAACTGGTCATGGCCCGGGGCTCAGGGCGTTGTGATGACCGGCGCCACGATCTCCCGTTTGAGGATCTTGTTCGTCGCACCCTTCGGGAGCTCGTCGACGAACCAGATGTGCCGGGGGTACTTGTAGGGCGCTACCCGGTCACGGACGTACTGACGCAGCTCGTCCAAGGTCGCGGCACCCGGCTCGGCCAGCGCGACGGCGGCGCCTACCTCCTCGCCCAGCTCCGCGTGCGGGATGCCGATGACGGCGCACTCGCGTACCGCGGGGTGCTCATAGAGCACCTCCTCGATCTCGCGTGGGTAGACGTTGTAGCCGCCGCGGATCACCAGGTCCTTCTTGCGGTCGACGATGAAGAAGAAGCCGTCCTCGTCCTTGCGGCCGAGGTCGCCGCTGCGGAACCAGCCATCGGCATCGATGGCTGCTGCGGTCGCCTCGGGCCTTCCCCAGTACCCCTTCATGATGTTGTCGCCCTTGATGACGATCTCGCCGACAGCGCCGATCGGTGCCTCGGCGCCGGCGTCGTCGATCACCTTGATCTCGACGCCCGGGATCGGCATGCCGATGGAGCCCGGACGTTGCTGGCCCTGCCGATTGAAGGAGGAGACCGCGGAGGTCTCGGACAGGCCATAACCCTCCAGTACGACGCAGCCGAAGGTGTCCTCGAAACCATGAAGTACCTCGAGCGGCAGCGAGGCGCCGCCTGAGACGCACATTCGAAGGCTGGAGGTGTCGGTGCTCTTCGCGTCGGGGTGGTGGAGCATGGCGTTGAACATGGTGGGAACTCCCATGAACATGGTCGCCTCGTTCTCGGCGATCGTGGCGAGCACCGAGCCGGGCTCGAAGCGCGGGGTGAGGACCAGCCGTGCACCCTTGGCGACAGAGCAGTTGAGTGCACAGATCTGACCGAAGGCGTGGAAGAGCGGAAGCGCGCCGATGACGACGTCGGAGTCGACCATCGAGAACAGCGAGGTGGAGACCTCGACGTTGCGTCGCAGGTTGAGGTGGGTCAGCTCGGCACCCTTCGGGATGCCGGTCGTGCCGGAGGTGTAGAGGATCACCGCGGTGTCCTCCTCGACGCGGTGCGCCACGTCGTCGGAGGCCGGCAGCTCCTGCAGTGAGGCCTCGAAGGCACCCGGTGTGATGTAGCGGACCTCTGTGCCCAGCTTGGCAGCGGGGTCCTCGACAACTGGCTGGCAGTCCGCCCATGCGTAGAGGAGCTTGACCTGGGGGTCCCCCAGGTAGTGCTCGACCTCGCGGCCCTTGAGCAGAGGGTTCATCGGGACGACAGCGGCACCGGCCCGGAGCGCGCCGTAATAGGTGACGGCGAAGGAGACCACATTCGGCAGCATCACGGCGACTCGATCGCCCGGTTGGACGCCGGCAGCGCGTAGGTCGTTAGCCACCCGGGAGGCGAGCACTTCGAGCTCGCGGTACGTGATCGTCGAGGCACCGGCCTGAAGAGCAACCTTGTCCGGGGATGCGGCTGCGGAGCGGGCCAGGTCGTTGAAGAGGTTCGCATTCACGAGCCTGAGCGTGACATCCGTCACCTCGAAAACGGTCGGACAGACGCACGATTTTCCGCCCGCCGATTGGTGCTCGAGTACAAACGAGCTAGGAATCGCGCGAGACCGGCGGGCCGAAGAAAGCCGTGTAGCGCAGGGCCAGTTCGAGGTGAGCGGATCGTTCTGTCAGCGGGCGCCCCAGCAGCTCCTCGGCGCGGGCGAGCCGGTAGCGGACCGTGTTCTTGTGGACGAAGAGCCGCGACGCCGTTGCGGTGTAGTTGAGCCCCGTCGAGAGGAAGACGAGCAAGGTCTCGCGGATCAGTGTCAGGTTGCGGTCTGGTCCGATCAGCGCGCCGACCTCGCGAACCACGAATCGGTCCAGCAGCCCGTTCTGCTCGCCAACCAGGCACAGCAGATCAACGTCGTCGTAGCGGACCAAGCTGGTGGGCCGGGTTGCGCCCAGACACAGCCGCTGTGCGGCACGCGCCTCGTCGTGGCTGGTGCGGAAGCCGGCGATGCCGCGTGCCGGGGACCCGATGGAGACCTGGGCACCGGCCTTGTCGAGGTCGGCGATCAGATCGCTCAGCGGTTCGAGGTCGGGCCGGACCGGGGTGGCGGCCCAGCAGCACAGTTCCCGGCCGCTGCTGGGATGCAGGACTGGCCGGGCGGCCCCGATGGCGCGAGCAGCCTGAGTGGCGAGCTGGGCGAGGTGCTGTTGTGTCTTCTCGCCAGCGGCCGGAGCCCACAGGACGAACCCCACCTGCCAGTGATTGAGCGGATGGCTCAGCTCGACACTGGCGGCGTCGGCATCGGTGACGGTGCCGCGCAGAAGGGCCTCGACCAGCTGAGAGCGGCGGAGCATCGCGCCTTCGAGGAGCTCCTGCCGTTCGGCGTAGAAGGTCTCGATCAGCGCTTCGACCGAGTCGTCCATCCACTGCTCGGCTCGGCTCCAGAGGAACCTGAGCACCGTGTCCTTGGGAGGATCACTCTCCGCGAGGTCCTCGGTCGCCTCGGCGATGAACGCGAAGACCGCCCGATGCGCGGCGCGATAGACCTTCAGAAGGACGCTCAGGTCGAGGCCTCGTCGCGCCAGCGACCGCGCGAGCTCGTCGGCCCCGGCCGGCAGCGTCAGCTTGTGATGCTGCGGAAGGGCCGCGGCGAACGTGCGCCACTGCGATCGTGTGCTGTTGTGGAGGTCGTCGAGGAGCATCGGGTCGCTCGCGATCTCCGGGACCTGGCTGGCGATCCGGTCGTCGACGACCCGGACGAACTCCTCGAGAGCGTCATCCCTGGTGGCCTGTAGGGCGAAGACGCGCACCCATTCCGCCAGCTCCATACGATCCCCCGCTGTCATCGTCTTCCGCCTCGCCTCGATGTGGTGCGCGCCACTCCAGTTTGGACGCGCAAACAATGCAACATTCGAAGCGTGGGCGCAACGCACAAGCGCGGCGGCGATTCTATGGCGAGACTCACATGACCGACTGAAGTGTGAGGAACCAGATGAACTCGTTTGACTACATCGTCGTCGGCTCGGGCTCTGCCGGGTCGGTCGTTGCTGGTCGGCTCTCCGAAGATCCCGACTGCCGCGTCCTGCTGATCGAGGCCGGCTCGGCCAAGAAGCCGATGAACGTCAAGATCCCGGCCGCGTTCGCCACCCAGTTCAAGACGGACCAGGACTGGGAGTACTACACCGAGCCTGAGCCGTACCTGGACAACCGGGTCCTCTACCACCCGCGCGCCAAGTACCTCGGCGGTTGCAGCGGCATGAACGCGATGATCTACATCCGCGGCAGCCGGCACGACTATGACAGCTGGGCCAAGGCCGGGGCGACCGGCTGGTCCTACGACGAGGTCCTGCCGCTGTTCAAGCGATCGGAGAACAACTCCCGCGGCGCGGACGAGTACCACGGCGTCGGAGGACCGCTGCACATCGAAGACCTTCGCTCGCCCAACCCCCTGACGGAGACGCTCATCGAGGGCATCGAGTCGACCGGTCTGCCACGCAACGACGACTTCAACGGAGCCGGGCAGGTCGGCGTCGGCTACAGCCAGGTGACCCACAAGAAGGGCATGCGGTGGACCACCGCCGACGGCTACGTGAAGCCGGCACTGAAGCGGCCGAACTTCACCTTGATGACCGGCGCGCACGTCCAGCGCCTGCGGGTCTTCGGCGACCGGGTGGTCGGTGTCGAGATTGAGCGCGACGGGCGCTGGGAGTTCATCCGGGCAAAGCGGGAGGTCGTGCTCTCGGCCGGCGCCTTCAACACACCGCAGATTCTGATGCTCTCCGGTATCGGACCTGCTGATCACCTCCGCCAGCACGGAATCATGGCGATCGTCGACAACCCCAACGTGGGGGCGCATCTCATGGACCACCCGTTCTACCTGGCGAACTTCGAGACCACCGCCAAAGGCACTCTCGCCGGCGCCGAGTCGCCCGTGCAGCTGGTCAAGTACCTCGCGGCTCGTCGCGGTCTTCTGACGTCCAACGTCGCCGAGGCCCAGGCGTTCTTCCGCACCCGCGCTGGCGAGGATGCTCCGGACATGCAGATGTTCGCCGCCCCGGCGTACTTCTGGGACAACGGTTTCACCACCCACGACAAGCCGGCGTACGCGTTCGCGCTCTCGCTCGTCGGGTCTCTGAGCCGCGGCAGCATCAGGCTCACCAGCGCGGACCCGAAAGCGAAGGTGTGGACCCGGTTCAACTACTTCTCCGAGGCAGCCGAGATGGACTCCATGGTGGCCGGCCTGGAGCGTGCTCGGGAGATAGCGGCATCGGCGCCGCTCCGCGACCTGACCACCCGCGAGATCCATCCGGGGAAGGGCGTGGGCACGAGCCGGACTGATCTCGAGGCCGAGATCCGCCGCAACGTCGCGCATACCTACCACCCCGCATGCACCGCCCGGATCGGGACCGAGACGGACGGCGTGGTCGACCCCGAGCTGCGGGTCCACGGCGTGCTCGGTCTGCGCGTCGCCGACGCCTCGGTCTTCCCGACCATCCCCCACGGCAACACCCACGCACCGAGCGTCCTCGTGGGCGAGAAGGCCGCGGACCTGATCCGCGCCGCGAAGTGAGGGGCCCGATGACCGAGATGACCGCCCAGTTCTCCGCCACGGACGCAGACCGGATCGTCGAGAAACTCGCCCGCGGCGAGGTCGCGTGGGCGCGTACGTCACTTGCCCGACGTTGCGAGATGCTCGATCGCTTCCAGCAGCTCGTTGTCGACCACGCCCAGGAGTGGGTCGACCTCGCCTGCGAGATGAAGGGTCTCCCGAAAGATTCCCCGCTCGTCGGGGAGGAATGGATCAGCGGTCCGTGGGCCGTGCTCAGCTATCTGAACTCACTGCGGCATACCCTCGCGGTCCTCGAGGAGGGTGGTGATCCGCTGGAGCCGTTCACGATGCGCAGCGTCCCGGGCGGTCGTCTGGCGATCGATGTGCTCCCACACACCATGTGGGACACATTGCTGCTCAACGGCTACCGCGCTGAGCTCTGGATGCAGCCGGGCGTCGACCGGGCGCGGATGCGTGCCCGCGCCGGCCTTGGTCAGCGTCGTCCGTACGAGACTCGGGGCGGTGTTCTGGTGCTCGGTGCCGGCAACATCACCTCGATCGTGCCCAGCGACGTGCTCTACGTGCTCTTCGCGGACAACCGGGTGGTCGCGCTGAAGCTCAACCCGATCGCGGACCGCCTGGAGGGCGTGATGCGTCGGATCTTCGCGCCGTTCATCGAGGTCGGTGCCGTCCAAGTACTGACGGGCGATGTCGAGCTGGGGAGCGCGCTGGCCTACCACCCGGGTGTTGCCGCGGTGCACATGACCGGTTCCGAGGCCACGCACGACGCCATCGTCTGGGGGTCGGGGGAGCGGGGCGTGGCCAACAAGGCGGCCGGCACCCCCGTGCTCGACAAGCCGATCACCAGCGAACTGGGTGGTGCTGCACCTGTCGTGGTCGTACCCGGCAAGTGGTCCAAGCGCGATCTGCGCTTCCACGCCCGGCACGTGGCCACGATGCGCCTGCACAACAGCGGCTGCAACTGCATCGCCGCCCAGGTCGTCGTCGTCAGCTCCGACTGGGCCCAGAAGGGTGCCTTCCTCGCCGAGCTCCGCAAGGCGCTGGCCGCCGCTCCGGCGCGGCCGGCGTGGTACCCGGGCTGCGACCTCCGGGTGGAGACCGCCCGGGCCCTCCACCCGAACGCCGAGCGCGTCGGCGGTACTCCGCAGCGGACCCTGATCCCGGACCTCGACCTGTCGAAGCCGGACCCGAACGCGTTCGAGAGCGAGTACTTCGGCCCGGTCCTCGGGATCGCCGAGCTTCCAGGTGAAGGCGAGGAGTTTCTGGAGTCAGCCATCGAGGCGTGCAACGAGAAGCTCCGCGGCACGCTCGGCGCGAACGTTCTGATCCATCCGAAGGCGAAGAAGGCGATGGGCGAGCGCTTCGAGCGGCACCTCAGCCAGCTGCGCTACGGCACCATCGCCGTCAACGCCTGGACCGGTCTCGGCTACCTGTCGGCGCTGGCGACCTGGGGTGCATTCCCCGGCCACTCGCTCGACGATATTCAGAGCGGACGCGGTGTCGTCCACAACGCGTTGCTGCTCGCCGACACCGAGCGGACCGTGGTCTACGGCCCGTGGCGGATGCTGCCGCGGGCGTGGCTGCACGGGAGCTTCGTACTGGCTCCCAAGCCGCCGTGGTTCGTCGACAATCGCAGCGCGGCGACGACGGGTCGCCTGCTCACCTACTTCACCGCGAAGCCGAGGTGGCGATCGCTTCCGGCGATCTTCTGGTCGGCGCTGCGGGGATGAGATCACGCACCTCCCCCCGATGGACCGAGGAAGGGGCTGACCCCGACTATCGCTTCTCCCTCGCCAACGAACGGACCTTCCTCGCGTGGGTCAGGACCACCTTGGCGCTGCTCGCTGCCGGCGTGGCGCTCGCCGAGCTCGTCCCGCCGCTCCGGGTCTCGGGCGCGACGGCCTTCCTTGGTGCCGTGCTCGCCGCCATCGCGTGCTTCACCTCGTGGTTCGCCTACCGCCGCTGGCAAGCGAACGAGCGCGCCATGCGACTGCGGGTCTCGCTGCCCTTCCCGGTGCTCCTGCCCTTGGTCGCATCGCTGCTGAGCCTGGTGTCGGTTCTCGTTCTCCTCCTGCTCGTGGCACAGCAGGCGTGACCGATCCCGGGCTTCAGCCGGAGCGCACCGCACTGGCGTGGCGAAGGACGGCGGCTTCCGGAGCGACGCTGGGTCTGTTCCTCCTTCACGTCGGCAGCACGCAGGCGAGCCCCGGGATTGTCGCCGCCGGAGTTGTCGCCGTCTCGGGGTCGGTGCTGCTCGCCGTCACCGGCGGGAGGCGCCGCCCGCCGGGCACCGGAGTGAGCCCAGTCCTCCTGCGCGCCACCGCGACCGTCTCGGGCGCCACCTCGGTTCTGCTCGCCGTCTCGGTCCTCACCCCTCATTGACCAATCCCCACCGTCCACCACCTCAGGAGAACAACCCATGACCAGCACACCCAGGCCCGCCACGCGCCATGTGGTCGCCCGGAACGAGGCAGTCCTACGCGAGCTGCCGTTCGATGACCACGGTGACTTCGCTGACGCCGACCGTGGCCTGATCAAGGCGCTCGACGACTGCGTGATCCGGGCGGAGGACGGCCGCGTCGTCTGGGACAACGAGGCGTACCGCTTCCTTGACGGTGATGCGCCAGGAACGGTCAACCCGAGTCTGTGGCGGCAGTCGCAGCTCGTCACCCGTCAGGGTCTCTACGAGGTCATCGAGGGCATCTATCAGGTGCGCGGCTTCGACATCTCCAACGTGACCTTCGTCGAAGGTGAGCGCGGGGTCATCGTCATCGACCCGCTCCTCTCCGTCGAGACCGCCGCCGCGGCGATCGCGCTGTACCGGGAGCACCGGGGTGAACGGCCGGTGACGGGCGTCATCTACTCCCACTCCCACATCGACCACTTCGGAGGCGTCAAGGGCGTCACCACCCAGGAGGCGGTCGACGCGGGCGAGGTCCCGGTGATCGCCCCGGCGGGCTTCCTCGAGCACGCCGTGGCCGAGAACATCTACACCGGGACAGCGATGGCGCGTCGCGCCGGCTACATGTACGGCGCAGCACTCGAGCGCGGACCTCACGGTCAGGTCAGCGCCGGTCTCGGATCAACGACCTCCACCGGGATGGCTTCGCTGATCGTCCCGACGATCGAGGTGGCGACGACCGGCGAGGAGCTGATCCTCGACGGCGTACGCATCGTCTTCCAGATGGCACCGGGCGCGGAAGCGCCGTCGGAGTTCCACTTCTACTTTCCCGACTTCCGGGCGCTCTTCATGGCCGAGAACGCGAACCATACGATGCACAACCTGGTCACGCTGCGAGGCGCGCTCGTGCGCGACCCTCATGTCTGGGCGCGGTACCTCACCGAGACGATCGAGATGTTCGGCGATGACCTCGAGGTGGCCCTGGCCGGTCACAACTGGCCGATGTGGGGTCGCGAACGGGTCGTCGACTTCATCGCCACACAACGCGACCTGTATGCCTATCTCCACGACCAGACCGTCCGCCTGATCAATCGTGGCATGGTGGGGTCGGAGATCGCCGAGACGTTCCGGCTGCCTCCCGCGCTCGAGAAGGCGTGGCACGCCCGCGGCTACTACGGCTCGGTCAGCCACAATGTCAAAGCGATCTACCAGCGGTACATGGGCTGGTTCGACGGCAACCCCGCCCATCTGTGGGCGCATCCGCCCGTCGCCGCGGGGGAGCGGTACGTGGCCGCGATGGGCGGGGCGGACGCGGTGGTCACCAAGGCCGCCGAGGCCTTCGGGACGGGCGACTTCCGATGGGCCGCGGAGCTGCTGAACCACGTCGTGTTCGCCGAGCCGAACCACGACAAGGCCACAGCCCTTCTCGCAGACACCTACGAACAGCTCGGGTACGGGAGCGAGAACGGCCCGTGGCGCTGCTTCTATCTCTCGGGTGCGCACGAGCTTCGCCACGGCAGCTTCGGGACGCCCATCCACACGGCATCGGCCGACGTCGTCGGCTCGCTGAGCCCCGCCCAGATCTTCGATCTGCTCGCGGTTCGGCTGGACGCCACACGATGCTGGGATGAAATGCTCAACGTGGACATCCGGTTCGAAGGATCGGATCTGACCTGGCGCCTCAGCCTGTGCAACGGCGTGCTCACCCACTCGACGTCCCGGCAACAGGCACTCGCTTCGGCCACGTTCACGATCGACGCTCCCAGTCGCCTCATCGCCTTGCTCATGGGTGCGCCGGCCGCTCCTGAGTCGCTGGCCGGGTCGGGCGTCTTCGCCGAGGGTGATGCCGGTGTTCTCGAGCGACTTCTCGGGTTCATGGAAGCACCCGACCCGTCGTTCGCGATCGTCACGCCCGAGTGAGCACGGCCGACAGATCTCCGGTAGGGAAAGGGACCCTGATGACATCCACGTCGCCCATCGACCATCGCTCACATGCCGCTGCCCCGGTGCCTCGGCGCGCATGGGTGGTCACCGGCCTGCTCGTGGCCTTCATGCTCATCAACTTCGGTGACAAGGCCCTGCTCGGGCTTGCCGCCAAGCCGTTGATGAACGACCTGGACCTCACCGCAGACGAGTACGGCACGATCGCCAGCGCCTTCTACGCTCTGTTCAGCGTCTCGGCGGTCGTCGTCGGATTCCTCGCCAACCGGATCTCCAGCCGCTGGCTGATCCTGGTCATGTCGGTGGCCTGGGCAGTGACTCAGATCCCGGTGGTGGTCTTTGCCACGGCAGGCTCGCTCTTGGTGAGTCGCATCGTCCTGGGTGCGACCGAAGGACCGGCGAACCCGATCGCGGTCAATGCCGTCCAGAAGTGGTTCCCGGACGAGAGGCGGAACCTGCCCACCGCGCTGATCAATGTCGGAGCGGCGCTCGGTGTCGTGGTCCTCTCGCCCGTCCTGACCTACTTGATCGTGGAGCATGGCTGGCGCTCGGCCTTCGTGTTGATGGCTGTCCTCGGGCTGGCGTGGTCAACGCTGTGGCTGATGCTCGGACGAGAGGGATCCGAAGTGAGTCACGTGACCGCTCCCGTCTCAGAGACGGCCCGCGGCCGTCATCGCGCGGGTCGTGCGCGGGTGCCGTACCGGGCGATCTTCTTCAGCGGCACGGGTGTCAGCGTGTTCGTGGCTGGCGCGGCGGTCTACTGGTCTTTGGCCATCCTGGTCGCGTGGCTGCCGCTGTATCTGGACGAACCCCTCGGCCTGGGACCCGCGAGGGCCGGGACGCTCGTGGCTCTGCCGTGGGTGGCTTCGGCGATCGTTATCCCGGTGCAGGGGATCGTCACCGATCGCCTCATGCGTCATGGTGTCTCGTCGCGACTGGCGCGAGGCGTGCTCGGTGGAGTGTGTGTCACGGCCGCCGGAGTCTCCATGCTGCTGATCACCGTTGCTCCGGGGACGCTGCTGAAGCTCGTCCTGGTGACGTTGGCCTTCTCGGTCGGCACCGTGCAGTTCGCGGTCGGGATGACCATGATGGCCGAGATCGCACCCGATCGGCAGCGAGCCGCGGTCCTCGCGACGGTCATCGGCACCGTCGGGCTCGCCGGGATGGTCTCACCGGCCGTCACCGGTCGCTTCGTGGACGCCCACGGGATGGGCAGCGTCGACGGATTCCACTCCGCGTTCGTCCTGGCCGGGGCCCTGATGATGGCTGGGGGACTCCTCTCCCTCCTGCTCGCCCGCCCGGAACGGGATGCCCAGCGGCTTCGCGGCACAGTTGTCGAGGCGCATGAAGACGAGGCCCGCGAAGAATGACGAAACGTCCCGCGGCCTACTCCGACGGATCGGTAGGCCGGAGGGCAGCATCAGAGGTAGCGGCCGGACGCGGCGGATGGCCGTCTTGGAGTCAGGGTGTCTTCTGGGCCGAGGTGGGCGTGGCCGAGGTCGGCAGGGTGTGCATGTGGGCCGCGGCCGCGGCGCCCGAGTCGGCGATGGTGCCCCGGGCGACGCGGTGACGTCCCATGGCCACGGCCATCGCGACGCCGGCGAGGCTGAACACCGCCATCACCCAGGACGCGGCGGAGAGGCCGGACGACAGGGCATCGGCAGCGGACTGGCCGTCGGCGGTCTGGCTGGCGATGACGTTGCCGTAGATCGTCGCCGCGAGGGCCGTGGCCACGGCTGCGCCGACGTAGCGTGCCATGTTGGAGACACCCGAGGCCGCCCCGACCTGGGCAGCCGAGACGCACGCCGTCGAGGCGGACGTCGCGGGCCCGTTGGACAGGCCCATCCCGATCGCCACCGCGACGAGCGGCAGCACGAATGCGGCGTACCCCCACGAGCCCTCGACGAAGCCGATCCACCCGAAGCCGATCGCCGTGATCGCGAACCCTGCTCCGACCACGACGCGACCGCCGAACCGTGCCGCGACCCGTGGCACCAGCGGTGCGACCGCGACGAGGCCGGCGGTGGCAGGAAGGGTCGCCAGGCCGGCCTGCAGCGAGCTGAGCCCGAGCGTGCTCGGGTCCTGGAAGTAGAGGCTCACCAGATACATCAGCGCGTTGATGGTGCCGGCGCCGATGAGGATGGCGATCGTGGACGCGACCAGGATCCGGTTGCGAAGCAGGGCCAGGTCGAGCATGGGGACGGCGACCCGCTTCTCCACCGCGACGAAGGCGAATCCCGACACCACAGACACGGCCAGGCACCCGAGCGTGGCCAGCGACGCCCACCCCCAGTCGCTGCCTTCGCTGAGCGCCAGGATGATCGGGGTGAGGGTGGCCGCGACCAGCAGGCTGCCACCGACGTCGATCGAACGTGGCCGGTCCTCGTCGCGGGACTCGGTCACCAGGCGTGCGGTCATCGCCATGCACACCACCGCGACGCCGGCATCGAGCCAGAACAGTCCTTGCCAGCTCGTCAGCTCGACCAGGACACCACCGAGCAGCGGCCCGGCCGCAGCACCAACCCCTGCCGCCGCGCCCCAGAGCGAGACCGCCCGGAGCTTGCCTTCTTCGGGTGTGCCGACGGTGAGCAGGCTGAGGCCGCAGGCCAGGATCGTCGCGCCGGATGCGCCCTGGATGCACCGCCCGGCGATGACGGCTGCACCCGAGTTCGAGAGGGCGATCAGTACGCACGAGGCGATGAACAGCAGCAGACCGAGCTGGAAGATGCGCTTCCTGCCGAACACGTCGCCCAACGAGCCGGAGGTCACGATGGTCGCGGCACCGACCAGCGAGTATCCCGTGACGGCCCACTGCAACGTGGTGACGTCCATGCCGGTGTCTGCGCTGATCGCGGGGAGCAGGATGCTCACCGCAGACGTGTTGGCGTTGACCACCAGCGTCGAGAGACAGGTGACGAGAAGGACACCACCTGCTCGGCTTGCCACCTCGGTGCTGCTCATCGGAACCCCTCACCTTCGTCAGGACGACCGCGGGACGCCATGCGTCGACCACAGGCACCACGGTGACTGCCCTGGTGGGCCGTGTCCTCCCCCCGTAGGGATGATCCCGACGTTCGCCCGCCCAGAGCGGCGAGGGGCGGTCCCCTGAAGCGGGCGCGGCTGCGGTGCATCGTCGGGCCGGTCGCGGGTTACCGGTCGAGTCATGAGTGGAGAGCAGCTTCAGCCGGAGGACACCCTCGACGACCGTGGCGTCGACGACGTCCTGGACGAAGGCTATTCGCCGCCCGAGCGGCCGCGGGGTGTCACCGCGAAGGGTGTGACGCCTCGAGAGGAGATCGAGGGAGAGACCATCGATGAACGGCGCGCCCAGGAGGAGCCGGAGGTCTGGGAGGAGGCCGAGGCCGAGGCCGACGCCGACATCCTGGACGGACCGGTGACCGGCGAAGTGGGTGAAGTCCGTTCCGGTCGGCTCACCAGCTCCGACGAAGGCGTACGCGAGGACGATGAGGGCAAGCTCATCGGGCACGACGAAGGCATCGACGGTGCCGGCGCCTCGGCGGAGGAAGCGGCCGTGCACATCGTCGAAGAGCTGCCTGACTGAGCCTCCGCCTTCGGGGGTCCGGTGAACTGGCCGGATACCTACCAGCGCAGAGGAGGAGAGAGCAGCGTGCTGCTGGGCATTCGCGACCGTCTCGACGACGCCCGCCGTGCTGTCAGGTCCCTGCCATGATGAGGCAGGTCGCGATGGCATGGCCGATGACGCGGCCGGTCCTGTCGGTGATCTCGGCCTCGGCGGTCGCGGCCCGGCGTCCGATGGTCACGACGCGGCCCTCGCAGGTGAGCGTGCCGCTGTCGAGCCTGGCCGCGCGGGTGAACTTGATGGTCAGGTCGAGCGATGTGTAGCCGGTGCCCGCCTCGAGCTTGGTGTGAACGGCGCAGCCGAGAGCCGAGTCGGCGAGGGTCGCCAGGATGCCGCCGTGCACGGTGCCGATGGGGTTGTAGTGCCATTCCTCGGGCGTGAGCTCGAAGACCGCCCGGCCGTCGCTGACTTCGACCAGGGCCATGCCGAGGGTCGCGTTGATGGGTGGCGGCGGGAGCTCGCTGTCTCCCAGCTGCTTGAAGAAGTCGAGCCCGTCGAGCTCCCGGGCGGCGGTGGCGAAGAGCTGGGGGTCGGCCCATGAGTAGGTGCGTTCGCGCACCGCTCGGGACTGCTCGGAGGTGATGTTCTGGTCCACGGCGTCAGGCATGGTGGCCTTCTTTCTCGTTCAAGCGACGGTGTGTGAACTGGGCGGCTGTCGGGCCGGAGGCGCTCAGCGGGGAGCGACCATCAGAGGCTGCGCGACCTTGGCGAACGTGCCGTGCTCGTCGGCCATGTCGCCCTCGGCCAGGCCGATTCCGTTCGGGCCGATGGTGCTGCGGGCGTCGAGCAGCATCCACTCGCTCGTGGGTGGTCGCTCGATGGTGACGGTCACGGTCGGCGGGATGAAGTACCACTCGCTCATCGGCAGCGAGCCGGACAGGCCGTTGGTGGAGTCGGCCAGGGTGAGGAGGCGCTGCACCGGGGAGGCCTGCTCGCCGGCGACCAGCGGGACACGCAGGCGCGCCCACACCGCCGCCGGGCCGGGCTCGTAACCCCCGCTGACGAACCGCCAGTCGATCGCGCGGCCATAGCCCCAGTCCGGGCCGACGCCCTCGAAGAAGCGCTCGGACGAGGCCGGCGGGATGGCGGGGACCTCCTCCTCAGGACGCCAGTGTTCGTGGGTCGACCCCGGCGTGGCCCGGATCAGCCAGGCGCTCGCCTTGACGGCGAGCCGGTCGCCGGCCCACAGCGAGGCCTCGACGAGCTCGACCCGACGTCCCGGCCGAACCACGTGCGCCTCGACCCGCATGGTCCCCTGAGGAATGCCGCCGAGCATGTCGGCCGTGAACCGGGCGATGGACAGGGCCGGGTCGGAGCGTACGGACTCGACCGCCCGGGCCAGCAGGGCAGCGGGCGGGCCGCCGTGCTGCAACGAGTGGTCCCAGGGGCTGGCCGTCGCCGGGGTCGACTCGAACGTCCCGTCCTCGTCGGTCGGCAGGTAGAAGGCGTCGAAATCGAGGGTCATCAGCGTCTCCTGTACGTCGTTCAGCGGGTCAGCTGGGGGTAGAGCGCCTCGATCGGCTGGGCGAGGCCGGCCTTGACGTCGGCGCTCACCTGGTCGGCGAGGATCTCGTACGCGTCGGCCTCGAGGCCGTCGTACGCGCTGCGGACCACGTCGGCCGGGTCGTTCTTCGGATCGGTGATGTCAACCGTCATCGGGGTGTCGGTGTATCCCAGGTGCAGTGAGGCGACGTGGATGCCGTCACCCGCCAGCGCGAGACGCTGGGTGTTGGTCGCCGACCACAGCGCGGCCTTGGTGGCGCTGTAGCCGTCGCCGATGCCGTACCAGCTCAGGACCGACAGCACGTTGAGCACGACCCCACCGTGGGTGCGCAGCGACGGCAGGAACGTGTTCGTGACGTCGAGCGCTCCCCAGAAGTTGGTCTCGAAGAGGTCGCGAGTGGCACCCAGGTCGCCCATCACGCTGGCGCCGTTGGAGCCGCCGGCGTTGTTGATCACGACGGTGACGTCGTCGGCCGCGGCGGCGGCCTCCGCGACCGAGTCGTGGTCGGTCACGTCGAGCCTCAGGGGCACGATCCGCGGGTCGCTCCACTCCCGGGGCCTGCGGGCCGCGGCGTACACCTTGGTGGCTCCGCGCTCCAGTGCCTGGCTGACGAAGTGTGTGCCGAGGCCGCCGTTCGCTCCGGTCACCAGGACGACCGCGTTCGCGAGAGTGGGCATGTGGTTCTCCTGTTCGAGGGCGCGGGCGCCGTTCGTGCGAGTTGGTTTTTCCAACGTACTCGGGTTGGTTTGGTTTTCCAACTCGATTAGGATCGCACCATGACGACGGAGGTACGTGAGTGCTCGGTGGCGCGGACGCTCGAGCTCGTCGGCTCCAAATGGACCCTGCTCGTCGTTCGTGAGCTGTTCCTCGGGAGTCGCCGGTTCGAGGAGATCGCTCGGTTCACGGGAGGCCCGCGCGACATCCTCACCGACCGCCTACGCAGGCTCGAGGCCCACGGCCTGGTGACGCGGGTCCAGTACGAGCGGCGCCCGCCGAGGTTCGAATACCACCTGACCGACCTCGGGCGGTCGCTCGCGCCGATCATCGCGACGATGCGCGAGTTCGGTGACCGTCACCTGGCAGGCGACGACGGCCCGCCGGCCACGTTCGTTCACTCCTGTGGCGCGGAGTACCACCCCGTGCTGGCCTGCAGGGCCTGCGGGGAGGTCGTACGTCGCGGCGACGTCGAGATCGCCGACGCCGCGATCTGACCGGGCCGCAGGCCGGGTTGTGCAGGAGCCAGGCGAGCGGGCGCTCCAGGGCCGGAGCGGGTCCTGCGAGGTGAGCCGCCCCGCGGGGGCGAGCGACGGGCCGCCACGAAACGTCATGTGACACTTGTCACTCGTCATATGTCTTACTACTCTGTTCCGGGCGCGCATGTTAGCGCTCACAAAGGAGCAGGCATGAAGACTCGGAGTGATGTGAAAGTCGGGCGTAGGCGGCTCACCCTTGCCGCCGGCGTCGCGAGCGTTGTCGCGGCGTCAGTGGCCGCAGGGTCGGGTGCGGAGGCAGTGGATGCGGCAGTAGGTACGGCCGGCAGCGTTACGGCCGCCGCCTCTGCGGACCAGAGCGACCGGGGCGGTCGCGCGCTCGAGCGCCCGTTCGCCATGCCCGGTTACACCGAGCGGGACGACAACGGCGCACTGTATGTCGGTGAAGGGGAGAGCAGGTTCGCCCTGCGGGTGAACCTGCTGACGTCGGGCAACCGGCTGATCCGGGAGAACCAGGGTCTGCTGGCGCACGTCGCGGACGTCGGTCCCGTGACCACCGACGGCTCGTACTACGAGGTGCGGATCAGCAGCGACGACCGGACGATCACGCCGGAACGGCTCGGCGCGCTGCGCGAGATCCTCGCCAACCCTGATGCCTGGTCGCCGGACCAGGTGCAGGAGGCCCGGGATCTCCTGCCTGGCCTGGAGGCGAAGTACGAGCAGGTCCGCCGGGACGAGCAGACGATCGTCATCAGGTTCGCGCGCACGGCACCCAACACCCTGGTGGGCTCGGTCACCGCGCTCGAGGACGACACGACCGTGTTCCTCGAGACGGCGCCCCCATGGGGCGAGCCGAGCAGCTACCACGTCACCGGCGACGGCATCCGCGCCTCGAGCCCGGGCCTCGACGACCCCGACCTGACCGGGCACTTCGCACTGACACCCACGCAGCGTCCCGATGACGGTGGGGCGTACGCCTCGATGGACGACCTGGTCGCCGCGATGGAGGGCGAGCCGGCAGATCCGGGCGAGGCCGCCGCGGCGCTGCGGTACTCGCTCGACGCGGACGAGACGATCACCTTCACGACGTCGGTCTCAGGTGCCTCGCGGACAACAGCCGCCGCACCCCGTGACGAGATCCTCGCGGCGCTCGACCGCGCCGAGGCCCGCGCCGACCACGGCACGCTCAGCGGCAGCGGGCCTGCCGGCCGGTCCGCGACGGCGATGCGCAGCGCCATCGCGCTCAACGCAAACTACGACGAGACGCACCGCAACAGGTTCCTGGTGTGGGGCTGGGGACGCGGCGGTGCGGAGAACGACAACATCTTCACCGGCTGGGACTCCGCATGGGACGCGATCATCGCGCTCACCGTCGACCCCGAGCTGGCCCGGCAGCACGAGAAGGACATCTTCGACGCCGGCGGCCCGCGCTACGACCAGCTCCACTCCGGACCGATGCACGCCTACGCCGTCAAGCGGATCTACGCAGCGACCGGTGACCGTGAGCTCGTGGAGCAGGCCTACCCCGAGCTGGCCGACTTCATCGCCAGGCTGCCCGAGTGGGACGTCGACGGCGACGGCCTTCTGGAGGCCCCGTACGACCCGGACCCGAGCAAGGTCGGCAACCACCTGGGCCTGGACGACCTGCCGCTCTACGCGGCCGCCAACCGGGTGCCGAAGGAAGGCGGCAGCGGCGACGAGCGGGACAACACCGACCTCACCGACCTAGCGCTGACCTCGTACTACGCCCTCATGGCGCAGTCGATGGCCGAGCTCGCCGAGGCCCTGGGCCGCCACGACGACGCCCGCCGCTACGAAGGCTTGTTCGACAAGGTGAAGAAGGCCGCCAACCGGACCCTGTGGAACCAGGAGCAGGGCATGTACCTCGACCGGCACCTCGACGGCCGCTGGGGCCAGGTGATCACGCCGACGATCTTCTACCCGCTCTTCGGTGGCTTGGCGACCGACGAGCGGGCGGCGCGGACGGTGCAGGAGAACCTGCTCGACCCCGAGAAGTTCTGGGGCGAGTACGCCGTGCCGAGCATCAGCCGAAGCGCACCGGAGTATTGCGCGAACGGCCTGGAGCGGCCGAACGCCTCGACCCGCTTCCGCTACTACGTCGGCTGGGGCCAGGAGAACTCCTGCGAGCAGTGGCGGGGAGCCGTGTGGCCTCCCATGAACGCCACGGTCTACGACGGCCTCAAGCGGTACGGCCTCGATCAGGCGGCCGGCGAGCTCGCGCAGAAGAGCACGACGATGTGGCTGGACAGCTGGGACAAGGACAGCTGGTTCCCCGAGTACTTCGACCCGGAACCGGGCCAGGCCATCAGCTCGGCCGCCGTCGACAGCGCCTGGCGCTACTACACCTGGTCGAGCGTGATGCCGTTGATGGCGGTGCACGAGCTGGTGGCCGAGGACGCGTGGGGCCGCCCCGGGGCGGTCACGTTCGGATCGCACGCCCTGGAGGGCCGCAACGCGGTCGACGACGTACGGGTGGCCGGGCATGCGTACGCCGCGGCGGTGAGCCCGGAGCGCACCGAGCTGCGGCAGGACGGCCGCAAGGTCTTCCAGGCTGTCGGCGGGCGGGTCGTGGTGCGCGACTTCGTGCCCTCCGCGCGGCGCGCGTGCTTCGAGGTGAACGCCGACGCCCCGACGAGCCTGCAGGTGTTCGGTGGCGGCGCCCCGCGCAGAACCACCGTGGGCGCGGGCCGTACCGAGGTGTGCCTCTAGCCAGGCCTCGCCGCGAACGATCCGCGACCAGCCAATCCCCGAAAGCACTGAGACGCAAGGAGCAACCACGATGCGAGTCACCTATGCCCCGGAGCCCTCCGGGCCACGAGAACGAAGGCAGAACCGTCGACGCCGACTCCCGATGGCATCGGTCATGGCCGCGGCGCTCCTGGCCGGGACCGCCCTGGTCGGTGGGACCGCGGCGGCCGCCCCCGTCGCCGCCACAGCGAGCTCGGCCGAGCCCGTCACCGTCACCGTCGACGGCGAGAGCGCGGGACGTACCTATGACGGCGTCGGGGCGACCTCCGGCGGCGGCGCGACATCCCGTCTGCTGCTGGACTACCCGCGCGAGGAGCGTGCTGAGATCCTCGACTATCTCTTCAAGCCCGGCTACGGCGCCTCGCTGGAGATGCTCAAGGTCGAGATCGGCGGCGACACCAACACGACCGACGGCTCCGAGTCGAGCCATGAGCACGTACGCGGTGAGGTCAGCTGCCACGCCGGCTACTCGTGGTGGCTCATGCGCGAGGCGGTCAAGCGCAATCCGAAGATCAAGCTCGGCGGCCTCGCCTGGGGCGCCCCAGGATGGCTCGGCGACGGCGAGTACTACTCGCAGGACACGATCGACTACTTCATCGACTGGCTCGACTGCGCCCGTGAGCACGACCTGACCATCGACAACGTCGGGGTACGCAACGAGCGCGAGTACGAGGTCCAGTGGATCAAGGACTACCGCGCCGCCCTCGACGCGGCCGGCTACGAGGACGTCCGGATCATCGCCTCGGACGAGGCCGCGCGCAAGGGCGAGTGGCCGATCGCCGTCGACATGACCGACGACCCCGAGCTCTTCGACGCGGTCGGCCTGCTCGGCAACCACTATTCGCGCGGTCCCAGCTCGGCGACCGCCCAGGCGCTGGGCAAGCCGCTGTGGATCTCCGAGGGCGGGCCGTGGTCGGCCGAATGGGGTGCGGGCGGATCCTCCGCATCGATCCCGTCGCTGATCAACCACGCCTACATCGACGGCCGCATCACCGGGGTCAACTTCTGGAACCTGATCACGTCCTACTACGACGGTCTGAGCATCTCCGACGCCGGCCTGATGCGGGCGAACACCCCGTGGTCGGGCGCCTACCAGGTGCAGTCGGCGATCTGGGCGGTCGCGCAGACGACGAGGTTCGCCGAGCCCGGATGGCAGTACCTCGACACCTCCTCGGGCTACCTTGAGGCAGCCGACACGGCACAGGGCAGCTTCGTCACGCGCAAGGCACCGTCGGGCGGTGACTGGAGCACCGTGATCGAGACCATCGGTGCTGCCGCGCCCCGCACGGTCACGCTCTCGGTCGAGGGTGGACTGAAGGCGCGTGACCTGCACGTCTGGCGGTCGACAGCCGAGGACCGGTTGGTCCGTCAGCCCGACCTGCGCAGGAACCGGGACGGCACGTACGCCGTGACCGTGCCGGCGAACGCGGTCGTCACCGTCACGACCACGACGGCCAAGGGCTTCGGCACCGCCGAGGGACGGCACGAGTCCGCCTTCCCGTTCCCGTACCACAACACCCTCGCGGACGGCGGAGCGAGCGGTCAGACGCCCTACTTCTCCCAGATGGAGGGCGCCTACGAGGAGCGGCCTTGCCAGGGCGGGCGCAAGGGAACGTGCCTGACCCAGGTCTCCCCGCAGCCCGCGATCTCCTGGGCCGCCTGGAAGCAGCCGGCCGGGATCCTCGGTGACCTGAACTGGTCCGACTACACCGCCTCGGTCGAGGCGTATGTACCCGAAGGAGGTACGGCTCAGGTGCTCGGCCGCGTCTCGAACGACGCGATGGCGCCGGTGCCGAACGGCTACGGGCTGAGCCTGGACGCCGACGGGACCTGGTCACTGGGCCGTGGCCTACCTGGTGGGAAGTCGTGGTTGGAGCTGGCCAGCGGCTCGACCGGTGCGACCGGCGCGGGCTGGCACGACCTCGAGCTGTCGTTCGCCGACGAGGTGATCACCGCGTCGATCGACGGCACCCGGGTCGGCGAGGTCACCGACGACACCTGGATCTCCGGCATGGTCGGGCTCTCGGGCGACTACTCCGCGGTGCAGTTCGCCGACCTCGCGGTCGACGGGCTGCGGCCGGTCCGGACGATCGACGCCAGCCGCCACCGCGGCTCCTTCGAGCTCGAGTTCGACGGGACCCAGGCCACGCTCGCAGGCCTGTCCGGTGCCCGTCCCGGGAGCGCGAAGGTCTCGATCGACGGGAACGAGCCCGTGGTGCTGCCCTATGGCGGCAAGCGTGAGGTCGAGTGGCGGAGCCCTGTGCTGGTGGACGGCGCACACACCCTTCGCTTCGAGGTCCCCGCCGGTCCGCGAAGCGTGGGCGGCGGGGTCTCGGTCGACCGGGTCGAGGTGGTTCCCGGGAACGGCGGACCGAGCTCGGTGGACGACCAGAGCGAGGGCACCGGCCAGGGCCGCCTCGACTATCAGGGCGAGGGCTGGTTGAGCTGCCCCGGCTGCATCAACCGGACCGGCCTCTACCACTCCTCGGTGACCTCGACGACGGTCGCAGGCGACTCGGTCGACTTCAGGTTCACCGGCTCGTCCGTCGAGGTGTACGGGCTGCGAGCCTCCAACCAGGGCATCGCCACCGTGCTCGTCGATGGGGTCGAGGTCGGCACCGCCGACTTCTACGGCCGCACCCGCATCGGCAACCAGCTGATCTGGTCCAGCCCTGCCCTCGGAGCCGGTGAGCACACGCTGACCCTCGTGGCGACTGGCAAGGGCAACGACTCGGACTCGGGTCGGGGGATCAGCATCGACCGGATGCTCGTGCATCCCTAGGTGGGTGGGTCCGGCCTTGTGAAAGATTCACAAGGCCGGACCCTCTGTCATAGCGGAGTGACGGCGTCAGCTCAGCCGACCGGCGGCCCGGCGATGAGGGCGACCACGGTCAGGGCGGCGACGCTGGCGAGGCCGGTGGCGAGGCCGCGGACCGGGTTGCGGAGGAGCCAGGCGAGCGGGCGCTCGAGCGGGCGGGCCGGGGACTCCTCGATGAGACGCCACGCGGGGGCGAGGAGGCCGTGGCGCTCGGCGTAGCGCTCGAACCAGAGGGTGAGGAGCGGCGGGATCGACGAGGCGAGGCCGGCGACGAGGCGGCCGAAGGACCAGCGCTGATCGACCGCGATCGCGACAGTGGTCACGCAGTAGGTGATGAACACGATCCCGTGCAGCATCCCGAAGATGCTGACCCCCAGCTCGGTGGTCTCGGTGACGTACTTCAGGAACATGCCGATCAGCAGCCCGGTCCAGGTCACCGCCTCGGCGGTGGCGACGATCCGGAAGAGACGAGACGGCGAGCGAAGAAGTGCGGACACGCGGCCAGTTTATTGGGCCCCCGGTCACGGCATGAATCGGACGGCTCGGCCGCCTTCCCGACCTACCTGCGGCGCCGTTCGCAGGCGCTTCGGCCTGGGTGGTGTCACTAGGGTCGAAAGACCATTTCTTGACAGGTGACCGGATTATTTGCCGATTGGGGTTACGAGAATCGCGGATTTGATGAAAGGTAAAGGCACCGACGTTCGGTAGGCGGCGTAGTGGCCACGTTTCGGCCACTTACATCGATGTGCATGGGGGAACTACGCCGTATCGCCCATCGATGGTTCGTCGGTCTCGAGGTCGCGAGTGTCGCGCGCGTGGGGAGCGACACTCGCGATCCTCGTTGCGACCGGCGGGTATCCCGTTCCCTGCATGAACCGGAATTGAGGCGGGTACCCGACCGGACATGACTACTGAGACGCTGCACTACACGATTCCGGGGCTGGACGAGGGCGCTGCGCGCAAGACCATCGACCTGCTGCAGTCGCGCCTCCATGCCACGAACGACCTCCAGCTCACCCTCAAGCACGTGCACTGGAACGTGGTGGGACCCCACTTCATCGCCGTCCACCAGATGATCGACCCTCAGGTCGACGCGGTACGTGCGATGGCCGACGCCCTCGCCGAGCGCATCGCGACCCTGGGCGGTGCCCCGCGAGGCACCCCGGGCGCGCTGGTCGAGGAGCGGGAGTGGAACGACTACAGCATCGGCCGGGCCACCACTCAGGAGCACCTCGCCGCGCTCGACGTCACCTATCAGGGCGTGATCGGCTCCTACCGCGAGGCGATCAAGACCCTCGACGACCTCGACCTGGTGACCCAGGACATCCTGATCGGACAGACCGAGCAGCTCGAGCTCTTCCACTGGTTCGTCCGCGCGCACCTCGAGGACCAGGGCGGTCAGCTGCAGACCAGCGGCGAGGCCACGGAGGCAGGTGCGGCACGAGCCGCCCGCTCGGACTGACGGACGGTCCAGGTCAAGGACAGCAGGTGCCTCCTGGTCAGGGCGAGGAGCTCAGGTGAGCTCGGCCAGCCGGACCACGGCGCGGTCGAGGCGACCCTCCTCGTCGTGGATCCTGCGCTGGGTCGAGGAGCCGGTGCCGCTGATGAAGATCCGGCCGATGCCCTTTTCGACGCGCACCAGGTCTCCGGTGTCATGCAACGCCGGGCCGATGTGCTCGAGCAGGTGTTCCACCACCTCGCGAGCCGGCCTCGGGCGATGGGTGCGCGGGTCGAGCAGCTCGCCGGTGATCCCGTGCCGACCCGCCTGCCACATGGCGAGCCGGAGCACGGCCACCGACACCGGGTCGGACGGCAGGTCCTCGGCCCACTCCCGGGCCCCGGTCGCGACCAGCGCCCGCGTCAGCGCGGCGACGAGGACGGCGTCGCGGGGGTCGAGGCAGACGTCGGCGACCCGGATCTCGAGTGTCGGGTACTTGCGGGATGGACGGGCGTCGAAGTACGCCATGCCCTCGTCGATCGGCACCCCGGTGTCGACGAGCAGGCGCAGGTGGTCGACGTACGCCTGGCCGCTGCCGAAGATCTCGGTCGGACCGTTCGTCGGCCACCGGGTCATCACCTGGGACCGGTAGCTCGCGTATCCCGAGTCGCCGCCCTGCCAGAAGGGTGAGTTGGCGCTCACCGCGAGCAGCACCGGCAGCCAGGCGCGGATCCGGTCGAGCGCTCCCACGGCCTCGTCGTCGGACTCGACCGAGACATGCACGTGGCAGCCGCAGGTGAGCTGCTCGCTGGCGGTCAGCCCGAACCGCTCCGCCATCGCCGCGTAGCGCTCGTCGTCGAAGGTCTGGGGCCACACCGGAAGCGGGGTCGTGCCGCTGGCCAGGATCAGCGCGCCCGCCTCGCTCGCGGCCGCCCGCGCCTTGTCGCGCCACCGCCTCAGGTCCTGCTCGAGGAGCCCGAGGTACTCCTGCGCCGGAGTGTCGGTCTCGACCTGCTGCTCCTGCAGCTCAGGTCCCACCGAACCGCCGGCCTCGCCGACCTGGACCTCGGTGTCGCCGCGCCGACGGGCCACCCGCAGCACCTCGCTGGCCACCGATCGCGGTACGCCGGACTCGGCGTCGACGAGGAGGAGCTCCTCCTCGACGCCGACTGTCCTGGCCTCGTGCTGGGTACTGCTCGACAAGTGGCTCTTCACTGCTCGCACCCGCCTCTGGAAGGAGCAGCTCGACGATGTGTCGCCTGTTCGGATACGTGACGGAGTCCCCGTGCGCAGTGGCCGATCTGCTCGGGCCGGAGGGCGTGGACGCGTTCACCTCGCTCACCGCCGTGCACTCCGACGGCTGGGGGATGTCCTGGCACACACCCGAGGGCACCTGCACGACGAGCTCGCCGCGTTCTGCTGACATCGACGAGACCTATCGTCGGCTCGTCGAGACCCCGCTCTCCCATGCCGGGTTCGTGCACCTTCGCTGGGCGACCGGTGGGCTCGACGTACGTCCGGAGAACACCCACCCGTTCCTGACCGACGGCGCCGCGTTCGCGCACAACGGCCACATCTCCCCGGTCGCGGATCTCGAGGCCCTGCTGACCCCGAAGTCGCGTACGCGGCTGCGCGGTGAGACCGACAGCGAGCGCTACTTCCACTTCGTGCACCAGAACGTCGAGAAGCACGGCGACGAGGCCGAGGGCGTCACCCGAGCGCTGGCCACGCTGGTCCGGAAGTTCCCGCGATGCAGCCTGAACGCGCTGATGCTCACCCGGACGCACATGTTCGCGATCCACATCAACTCGCGTGCCGACTCGCCCCTGCGCGCCCTGCGCGAGCTCTTCGACGACGAGGGCGACATCCCACCTCGACACACCACCGAGTACTTCGCGATGGACTACCGCCGGTCCGAGCACGGCCTCGAGATCGTCTCCAGCGGTCTGGGGCAGCCGGGCTGGACCCCGGTGCCCGCCGACACCGCGGTGATGGTCGACCTGGCCACCCGCGAGGTCACCCGGCTGGATCCGATCGCTCGGCTCGGCGCTGATGCGACGCGGGCCCGCGACTGACGACGGGACGGCGCCGGCCCGCTGTGGGGTGGGTTCGGCCATACCGAGAGGGGTACCCCATCCGAAGCACTTTCATTCCGAACCGCGTGCGGACGACCACTGAGATTCCCAGCCAGTCCGTGCCATTCTCACAGGAAGCCCACAGCGGGCGGGCGGACTCTTGAGGCATCAACCGCCTCAAGGAGGACCCGATGTCCCGCTCCCGCCGTCTCCGTCATTCTCTCCTCGCCGTCGCGGCGATCCCGCTCGTCGCGATCCCGATCGCCACCCCGGCCCTCGCGGTGGCCGCGGTCGGCGCCACCAGGACGTACGCAGCCGAGTCCGGTCCCGGGTACGGCTACGGCGGTTCCGCCGAGAGCTACGGCGGAGCCTATGGCGGCGGGGTCGTGGACCCCTACCGACAGAGCCTCGGCACCTCGACCGCGACCGTCGACTCCGAGCCCGCGAGCGAGGCCGAGTCGACCGGCGTCGTGCTGATCAACACCACGGTCGGCTACGGCTCCGGGCAGGGTGCGGGCACGGGACTGACGATCACCGGCGACGGGATCGTGGTGACCAACCACCACGTCGTCGAGGGGGCCACCGCGATCACCGTGACCGACCCGAGCACCGGGGAGACGTACGCCGCGACGGTCCTCGGCTACGACGACGTCCATGATGTCGCGGTGCTGCAGCTCGAGGACGCCTCGGGGCTCTCGACGGTCGCGACCGACCGGGACGCCGCGACCCAGGGCGAGGAGGTCACCGCGGTCGGCAACGCCGAGGGCCAGGGATCGCTCTCGGCCGCCGACGGCACGGTCACCGACCCGAGCACCGCGATCACCGTCAACAACGAGGACGGCACCGCCTCCGACCTCAGCGACCTGATCCAGACCGACGCCGATGTCGTCTCGGGCGACTCCGGCGGCGCGCTGCTCGACGAGGACGGCGAGGTCATCGGGATGAACGTCGCCGCGACCTCGGGATCGGCCGAGATCTCGGGCTACGCCATCCCGATCGACACCGTGCTCGACATCGCCGCCCAGATCCTGGCCGGGGAGGAGTCGGGCGACGTCGAGATCGGCGGCTCGGCCGCCGCGCTCGGGGTGCAGGTCGACACGACCAGGTCGACGCTGGTCGTCGGTGTCGTCGAGGACGGCGCCGCCGAGGCCGCCGGAGTCACCGCGGGCAGCACGATCACCTCGGTCGGCGGGACTGCCGTGGCCGGCATCGACGACATCACCTCGGTGCTCGGCGACCACGAGCCCGGCGAGGAGATCTCGCTCAGCTGGACCGATACCGCCGGCGAGGCCCACACCACAACCGTGACGCTCGGCGAGGGCCCGGTCGCCTGACCCTGAGGGTCAGCTGCTCGGTCCCTCGTCGTCGCGGGGGCCGCCGGTCGCCTCGTCGGAGAGCGGACGCTCCGCCCTGATCGGGATCGCACCGGTGTAGCCCTCGCGATCGCGGGCGATCTGCTGGACGCGGTCGCGGACGAGGCGCCAGCCGATCATCAGCGCCGGGATGATCACGACCAGGGTCGCAACCGTCCAGGTGCCGATCGGATAGTCGAAGCCCATCAGGACCAGCACGGTCGCGAGGAACACGAGGGTGGCGTAGCCGGTCCACGGCGATCCCCACAGCCGGAAGTCGGGCCGGTACATCAAGCCCTTCTTCCAGCGCCGGTAAAGCTGGATCTGGCAGATCACGATGGTGGCCCAGGACGCGATGATGCCGAGCGCCGACATGTTCAGCACGATCTCGAACGCCTGGCCCGGGACGATCGCGTTGAGGCCCACGCCGAGGAGCGTGATGCAGCCGGTGAGCAGGATCCCGCCGTACGGAACGCCGTTCCTCGACATCCGTCCGGTGAAGGTCGGGGCGCTCCCGCTCATCGCCATGGACCGCAGGATGCGGCCGGTCGAGTAGAGGCCGGCGTTGAGCGAGGAGAGCGCCGCGGTCAGCACCACGAGGTTCATGATGCTGCCGGAGTTCGCGATCCCGAGCTGGTCGAAGAACGTCACGAACGGGCTCTCGTCCGCCCGGTAGGTCGTGTAGGGCAGCAGCAGCGCGAGCAGCACCAGCGAGCCCACGTAGAACACCGCGATGCGGGCGATGACGGAGTTGATCGCCCGGGGCATGATCTTCGCCGGCTCGGCCGTCTCGCCGGCGGCGGTGCCGACGAGCTCGACCGCTGCGTACGCGAAGACGACGCCGGAGATGACGATGACGAGCGGGAGCACGCCGACCGGGAAGAGCCCGCCGTTGTCGATCACCATCCCGATCCCGGTCTCCTGGCCGTTGAGCTCCTTGCCTCCGGCGAGCACGATCGTCCCGAGCACGAGGAAGCCCAGCAGCGCGACCACCTTGATGAGCGCCGCCCAGAACTCCAGCTCGCCGAAGAGCTTGACCGAGATCAGGTTCATCGAGAGCACGACCGCGAGCGCGACCAGCGCGATCACCCACTGCGGGACGACCTCGAAGGCGCCCCAGAAGTGCATGTACGTCGCGATCGCGGTGACGTCGACGATGGAGGTCATCGCCCAGTTCAGGAAGTACATCCAGCCGGCGGCGAACGCGGCCGGCTCACCGAGGAACTCTCGGGCGTAGGAGACGAAGGACCCCGATGACGGTCGGTGCAGCACGAGCTCGCCGAGCGCCCGCAGGATGAGGAAGACGAACACCCCACAGAAGGCGTAGACGAGGAACAGGCCCGGCCCGGCCTCGTGTAGGCGGCCGCCCGCACCCAGGAAGAGCCCGGTGCCGATGGCGCCGCCGATCGCGATCATCTGCAGCTGCCGCGGGCTGAGGCTCTTGTGGTAGCCCTCGTCCTCGTCGGTCAGGCCGCTGGCCGGCCCGCTGGTCTGGTCTTCGGTGTCGGTCATCGGCTCGCTCCCGGTCCGGAGTGCGGTGGCTCGGGCACGTCCTTGAACAGCAGCCACCCGCCGACCACGGCGACGACCGCCGCCACGGCGTAGCCGATCAGCGACCACCAGCCGAGGTGCAGGTACGCCGTCACCCCGACGATCGCCAACGCGAGGAACACCATCGTCATGCCGATGATCGGCGTCCGTGGCCTGTATGGATCCCGTGCCAATGCGATCACCTCACCTGCAGGGCCCCCGATGGCCCCGCTCCGGGGCCTATTAGAGCGCATCGAGAGCGTTCTCGCGGTGACCGGACGTCGCCCGGCGTTTCCGTTCCGCCGAACGGCAAATAACAGTAAGGTCGCTTTACAGTTAACCCCCATGAAGGAGCGTTCGATGCGTAGCTCGAGGATCCGCACCATCCGCACCACACTCACGGCGACCGCCGCTCTGGCTCTCGTCCTGGTCGCACCGCTGGCCGCACCGGCCGCCGTGCCCGGCCCCGACGCCGGCGGCGCGGCGACCCGCGCAGGAGAGGTCGAGGCGGCCGCGCTGACCTGGTCCGACGAGTTCGACGGGCCCGCCGGCAGCGCCCCGAACGGCGCCAACTGGAACTTCGAGACCGGAGGCGGGGGCTGGGGCAACAACGAGCTGCAGACCTACACCAGCTCCCGCGACAACTCCGCGCTCGACGGCAACGGCAACCTGGTCATCACCGCCCGCCAGAGCGGGGGTGGCTACACCTCGGCCCGGCTCACCACCAAGGGCAAGGTCCAGCCGAAGTTCGGTCGCTTGGAGGCGCGGATCCAGATCCCGCGCGGCCAGGGGATCTGGCCGGCGTTCTGGATGCTGGGCGGCCAGTTCGACAACGTCGGCTGGCCCGCCTCCGGCGAGATCGACATCATGGAGAACGTCGGCTACGAGCCCCACCTGGTCCACGGCACCCTGCACGGCCCGGGCTACTCCGGCGGCAACGGCATCACCGGTCAGTACATGCACCCGCAGGGCTGGTCCTTCGCCGACACCTTCCACACCTTCGCCGTCGACTGGCAGCCCGGCTCGATCACCTGGTCCGTCGACGGGGTCGCCTACCAGACCTTCACCACCGCCAACACCGGCGGCAACCCCTGGGTCTTCGACCAGCCGTTCTTCTTCATCCTCAACGTCGCGGTCGGCGGCAACTGGCCGGGCAACCCCGACGGCACGACCCAGTTCCCGCAGAGCATGGTCGTGGACTACGTACGCGTCTACGACTCCCAGCTCTGAGCCTCCGTCGCTGGGATACGACGGGACGTTCTTGTCGGTTACCTACGGGTAGACCGACAAGAACGTCCCGTCGTTTCGGTCCGGCCCGGGTGCGAGCACTACGGGTTTGGTACGGGCGTACGAGGTCACCCTGGCCTGCCAGCCTGAGCCTTCCGAATCTTGATCACAGGAGGAACGTTGCTCAGGTCATTCAACAAGAAGCTCACCTTCGCGCTCGCCGGGCTGGCGGCTGTCGGTGCGAGCCTCGTCGTCACCTCGTCGCCGGCATCGGCCGCGGGCGTGTGCAACGGCAGTGCGAGCGGGTGGGTGTACAACAACTACAACTACCGGATGGCGATGGTGTACGACTCGAACAGCACGTACTCGCCGCTGTGCTACCTGAACCCGGGCCATACCGGCAACGCCGTCAAGACCCTGCAGCGTGCGCTGAACCAGTGCTACGGACGCAGCCTCGACGTCGACGGGATCTACGGCGACGACACCAAGGCCGCGGTGAAGGTCGCTCAGGGCCGCCTCGGACTCAAGCAGGACGGCCTGTTCGGCCCGAACACCAGCAAGGCCATGAGCTGGCCGTGGAACGACGACATCAGGTACCGCGGCTGCGCGACCCGTACGGCTGCGAACTTCCAGTGGGTCTGGGTCTGAGGACGTACGGCCTGCTCCTGTCTCATGCCGGGCCGAGGAAGCGGATGACGACGCCGTCGTCGTGATGCACCCGGGCGCGGACGCCGTAGACCTCGCGGATGAGGGACTCGGTGAGCACCTGCGCGGGTGGTCCGCCGGCCACGACGCGGCCCTGGGAGAGCACGAAGACCTGGTCGCAGTAGGTGGCGGCGAGGTTGAGGTCGTGGAGCGCGACCAGGCAGGTCGTGGGCATCCGGCGGACCAGCGCGAGCAGGGCCAGCTGGTGGCGTACGTCGAGGTGGTTCGTCGGCTCGTCCAGGAGCAGGATCTCGGGCTCCTGGGCGAGCGCGCGAGCGATCTGCGTACGCTGCCGCTCGCCGCCCGACAGGGTCGAGAAGCGCTGGTCTAGGCGGTCCGCGATGCCGGCGTGGGTGGCCGCCTCCGCGATGACGGCGCGGTCATGGGCGCTGTCGGGTGCCCACGCCGGGCGGTGGGGGACCCGGCCGAGCGCGACGACGTCGCGTACGCGCAGGTCCTGGCTGGTCGCCGGCTCCTGCTCGACTACCGCGAGCCGGCGCGCCAGCCGGCGCCGGGACATGCCGGCGAGCGGGCTGCCGTCGAGCAGCACGTCCCCGGAGTCCGCGGGCCGCAGCCCCGCCAGGATGCGGATCAGCGAGGACTTCCCGGACCCGTTGGGCCCGAGCAGCCCGACGGTGACGCCGTCCTCGACCTGGAGGGAGACGTCATCGACGACGAGACGTCCCCGGGGGGCCCACCGGACCCGCCCGGCCTCGAGCGCCGTCACCGGCGGGCCCTCATCAGCACCAGCGCGAAGGCAGGCACCCCGACCAGCGCGGTCGCCACCCCGACCGGAAGCTCCTCGGGGTCGATCACCGTCCGGGCCGCGGTGTCGACCCAGATCAGGAAGATCGCGCCGAGCAGCGCGGTCGCCGGAAGCAGCAGTCGGTGTCCAGGGCCGACCAGTGCGCGAGCCAGGTGCGGCAGCACCAGCCCCACGAAGCCGATCGCGCCCGAGGTGGACACGATGACGGCCGTCATCAGCGCCGTCAGCACCAGGAGCACCGCCCGGATCCGGCCGACGTCGACCCCGAGGGAGGCCGCCGCGTCGTTGCCGAAGGCGAACGCGTCCAGCCAGCCGGCGCCCGCGACGCAGCAGAGCAGGCCACCGAGCACGATCACCCCGCAAACGAGTACGTCGGTCCAGCTCGCCGAGGAGAGCGACCCGAGCAGCCAGAACAGCACCCCGCGCGTCTGCTCGGCGTCAGCCGCGGTGAACACGATGAACGAGGTGAGCGCCGAGAAGAGCTGGGTGGCGGCGATGCCGGCCAGGACGAGCCGGTCGGTGGTGCCGCCGGCGAGCGAGGCCAGCAGCAGCACGAGCGCGAACGAGACGAGCGCTCCCGCGAACGCCCCGGTGGAGAGCCCGATCGCGCCCGCCCCGACGCCCAGCACGACGATCGAGACCGCGCCGGTCGAGGCCCCCGAGGAGATGCCGAGCACGAACGGGTCGGCGAGCGGGTTGCGCAGCAGCGACTGCAGGATCACCCCGCAGATCGCCAGTCCGGCTCCGCAGATCCCCGCCAGCAACGTACGTGGCAGCCGCAGGTCCCACACGATGCTCTGCTGGAGCAAGGTGAGGTCGGAGGAGCCGAGGCCGGCCCGGTCGGCGACCACGCCGTAGACGTCGGCGACGCTCAGGTCGGAGGGCCCCACGGTGATCGCCCCCGCGACCGATGCCAGCACCACCAGGGGAGCCAGGATCAGCACCACGCCGCCCGCGCCGATCGCCGAGGCGTCAGGTACGTCGGCCGAGAGGTCACGTACGTCGGCCGAGGCGTCGCCTGCATCGCCCGAGAGGTCGCTCGCGTCGCTCGAGGCGTCACGGCCGCGCCAGGTCGGCCGACCGGGGTGACGCTTCGGCCGACCGGAGTGACGCTTCGGCTGAAGGGGGTTGCGCGTGCGCGATGTCATAGGCCGAGGGCGGCGAGCTGCTCGGCGACGTTCTCGACGGCGTAGACGGTGCGGATCGACGGGTTGAGCTCGGCGCCGGAGAGAGTCACGAAGCGGTCGTTCTTCACCGCCTCCATCTGCGCGGTGACCGGGTTGGTCTTCAGGTAGTCGATCTTCGCGCGGGCGGTCTCGGCGGTCTGGCTCTTGCGGGTCAGGTCGCCGAGGACGATGAGGTCGGGGTTGCGCTCGGCGACGGTCTCCCAGTTGATCTGCGGCCACTCGTCGGTGGTGTCGTCGAAGACGTTCTCCACGCCGAGGGTGCGGCCGATGATCCCGGGGCCGCCGCAGCAGCCGGCCAGGTAGGGCGACTCGGAGTTGGCGAACCAGTACATCGCGCTGACGTCGTGGTCAGGAGCCTCGGTCCGGGCCGTCTCCAGTCGCCGGGACAGGTCGGCGACGAGCTCCTCACCCCGCTCGGGGACGCCGAAGATCCGCGCCAGGTCGGTGATCTCGCCGAAGATCGTCTCGATCTCGAGGGCGCCGTGGCGGGTGCCGTCGTCGTCGCCCTCGTTGTCCTTGAGGCACTCGGCGGGGGAGAGGTAGGAGCCCACGCCCAGCTTCTCCAGGTCCTCGGGTGTGGTCACCCCGCCCTCGCCGAGAGTGCTGGCGAAGGAGGCCGTGACGAAGTCCGGCTCGGCCTCCAGGACGCGCTCGTAGGAGGGCGCGTTCTCGGCCAGCCGGGGTACGTCCTCGTTGGCCGCGGCCAGCGAGTCGAGCACCGGGTCGGTCCAGGTCGCGGAGCCGGCGATCCGGTCGGCCAGGCCGAGCGAGAGCAGGATCTCGGTGGAGCCCTGGTTGAGCGAGACGACGCGCTCGGGCGGTGCCTCGAGGGTGATCTCGCGGCCGCAGTTGGTCAGGGTGACCGGGAAGCCGGCGGTGCCGGCGGCCTGCTGTGCGCCGGAGGGCTGGTCGGCGGCGCAGCCGGCCAGCGTCGAGCCGAGCACCAGGACGGTGCTCGCGGTGAGAGTTCGGATGGTGCGGGAGGGGTGCACGTCGGTCCTCGAGCGGGTCGCGGGCTGGTGCGCGTCGCCCGTGCTGACCGGCAGCGGTGTGCTGCAGGGCCAGCAGGTCTTCGGACTCGGGATCGACCGGCGCGAGACGCCTTCCCAGGCCCGAGGGCCCAGTGGCACAGTGTCCCGTCCGTCACCCACACCGCTGCGCGTCAGTCCCGGACTCTCACCGGGTTCCCGTGCCGGGACTACGTCCCGAGCGGCTGGCCAGAAGACCGTAGCAGGCGGGCACTCAGCCCTCGCGATGGGCGCTCAGCCCGTCCTGCCCGGGTGCGACCGAGTCGTGGAGCCTGATCGTGTGGTCGTAGTGCTCCTCGGCCATCGGCCGGTAGTCGATCCGCGGCTCCGTCATCACGCCCTCGAGGCGTACGCTCAGGTCGGCCTCGATCCGTGCCATGACCTGCGGGTTCATGGTGTCGGCATCGGTGATCAGGTGCGGCCGCAGCGGGTCCATCCCGGTGTACCAGAACGTGCCGTGCAGCAGCGGCCACAAGACGTCCTCGATGTCGCCGCTGATCCCACGCGGACCGAGGGTCGCGGCCCGGTCGCCGGCGGTCACGACGGTCAGCGCGCGCTTGCCGACCAGGCCGCCCTTGCCGTACTTGAGCGGCTTGCCGGTCTCCGGATCCGGTACGTCGAAGGCGAACCCCGACTCGAAGACCCGGTCGATCCAGCCCTTGAGGATGGCGGGCACCGAATACCACCACAGCGGGAACTGCACGACCAGCAGATCGGCCTCCCGCAGCCGGTCCTGGTGGTGGCGTACGTCGGCCTCTCCCCGCTCCACCAGAAGTGGATTGAAACCTTCTCGGTAGAGGTCGATCTCGTCGACGCTCCAACCGGCCGCGCCGAGCGCGTTCATGCCGACCTCGCGCAGCCGTCCGTTGAGTGATGCCGCGTGCGGATGTGCCCATACCCAGAGTGCGTGCATAGGGCTCTGAACGCCGTCTGACGCGGCGTGATTCCCGCCTGGATACACACCGGCGCCGACACGGTCTGATGACAAAGTCCGGATCTCGCTCAAATTAGCGGCCTCAGAGTGTTGACGTATGTGATTGCCATCACTAGCGTAAACCAGGCTTGAAACCTTTCAATTCGAGGAGCTGCCCATGCCGGACACACCCGCCGCACTGGAGCTGCGGGACGTGGCCAAGTCGTTCGGCCCCGTACGCGCCCTCCGGTCCGGAAGCCTCCGGGTCGAGGCCGGATCCATCCACGCGCTCGTGGGGGAGAACGGAGCCGGGAAGTCGACCCTGGTCAAGATCGTCGCCGGGCTCTATCGCCGCGACGCCGGCGACTACCTGCTCTCCGGGGAGCACGTCGACTTCCGCAACACCGCCGACGCCAAGCAGGCCGGGGTCGCGGTCATCTACCAGGAGCCGACCCTCTTCCCCGACCTCTCCGTCACCGAGAACATCTTCATGGGGCGCCAGCCGACCAACCGCTGGGGCAGGATCGACCGCGCCGCGATGCGCACCGAGGTCGTCGAGCTCTTCGCCAGGCTCGGCGTCCCGATCGAGCCCGACCGGCCGACCGAAGGCCTCTCCATCGCCGACCAGCAGCTGATCGAGATCGCCAAGGCGCTCTCGCTCGACGCCAGGGTCCTGATCATGGACGAGCCGACCGCTGCCCTCTCGGGCAACGAGGTCGACCGGCTGATGACCGTGGCGCGCACGCTGCGCGACCAGGGCTGCGCCGTCGTCTTCATCTCGCACCGCTTCGACGAGGTCTTCGCGCTGTGCGACACGATCACGGTGATGCGCGACGGCGCCTACATCTCCACCGACGCGATCTCCGAGGTCACCGAGGACGAGATCGTCCAGCGGCTGGTCGGACGCGAGGTCTCCGACCTCTACCCGAAGCTCGAGGCCACGGTCGGCAAGCCCCTGCTCGAGGTCAAGGGCCTCACCCGCACCGGCCTGTTCCAGGACATCAGCCTGACCGTCCGCGAAGGTGAGATCGTCGGCCTGGCCGGCCTCGTCGGTGCCGGGCGCAGCGAGGTCGCGCAGGCGATCTTCGGCGTCGACCCCTACGAGAGCGGCGAGGTCGTCCTCGACGGACGCCCGGTCCCGCCGGGTGACCCGAGGCGGGCGATCGAGATGGGCCTGGCGTTCGTCCCCGAGGACCGCCGCCAGCACGGTCTCGTCCTGGACGCACCGATCTCGCGCAACATCACCCTGCCGACGAGCGGCCGGCTCGCCCGCACCGGGCTGATCAACAGCGCCATCGAGAACCGCTCGGCCGCCGACTGGGCCGCCCGGCTCGAGGTCAAGGCCGCGACGCTCGACACCCTGGCCGGCACCCTCTCGGGCGGCAACCAGCAGAAGGTCGTCCTGGCCAAGTGGCTCTCCACCCGGCCGAAGGTGCTGATCATCGACGAGCCCACCCGGGGCATCGACGTCGGCACCAAGTCCGAGGTCCACCGGTTGCTCTCGACCTTGGCCCAGGAGGGTCTCGGGATCCTGATGATCTCCTCCGAGCTCCCCGAGGTGCTCGGCATGGCCGACCGGGTGATCGTCCTCAGCGAGGGCCACCAGACGGCCGAGCTGAGCCGCGAGGAGGCGACCCCCGAGGCCGTCATGCGCGCGGCGACGGCCCACCACTCCACCACCCTGAACGTCAGCGAGGCATCATGACCACCACGCTCGACGCGCCCGCCCCGGCCGCGCCGCAGCCACGCCACCGAGCAGCCAACCGGCTGACCTGGCTTCTCAAGCAGCGCGAGACCGGCATCGCCGTCGCCTTCATCCTCCTGCTCGTGGTGACCACTGCGGTCAACCCGAACTTCCTGTTCAGCACGGACGGCTGGCGCGACCTCACCCTGACCCCCGCGATCCTCGTCTGCCTGGCGATCGGCCAGGCGATGGTGATCATCACCCGCAACGTCGACCTCAGCGTCGGCTCGACCCTCGGGCTGACGGCCTACCTCGCCGGACGGCTCTTCCTCGACACCGGGCTCCCGGTGATCGTGGTCGTCCTGATCGCGGTCGCCGCCGGCGCGGTGCTCGGGCTGATCAACGGTGCGCTGGTCGCCTTCGCCAAGGTGCCGGCCCTGGTCATCACCCTCGGCACGCTCTACGTCTACCGCGGGATCATGCTCGAGTGGGCCGGCAGCGACCGGATCAACGCCTCCGACATCCCGCCCGGGCTGCTCGACTTCGGCACCGGATCGTTCCTGTTCATCCCCAACCTCGCCTGGATCTCGTTCGCGCTGCTGGCCGTCGTGATCTACCTGATGCGCTCCACGCGCGTCGGCCGCGAGTTCTACGCGATCGGCTCCGACCCCGACGCCGCCACCCTCTACGGGCTGCGCGACAAGCGCCGGGTCCTGCAGGCGTTCGCCACCTCGGGTGCGCTCGCCGGCCTCGCCGGGATCCTGTACGTCTCCCGCTACGGCACCATCAGCTCCGGCGTCGGCCAGGGCATCGAGCTCGAGGCCGTCGGCGCCGCGGTCGTCGGTGGTGTGGCCATCTTCGGCGGCAGCGGCACCGTCCTCGGGGCGGCACTGGGGGCGTACCTCCTCGTCACCATCAACCGGGCGCTCCCGATCCTCGGCATCCCCGACTTCTGGCAGCAGGCCGTCGTCGGAGCGCTGATCATCGGCGCGATCGTCCTGGACCGCTACTTCGCCCGCCGTCAGCACGACAAGCTCCTCGCAGAGAGGGAAGACTCATGACGTTGCTCTCCGAGAAGGCAGCGCCGAGGACGTACGCAGCCCACGCCAGGCCGTGGTGGCAGCGCACCCTGATGACCCGGGACACGGCGATCATCGCCCTGCTCGTCGTCGTGTGGACGTACGCCTCGATCGCGATCCTCAACTTCTCCGACCCGATCACGGTCTACTTCCTGGTCCTCGACATCGCGCCTATCCTGCTCATCGCGCTGCCGATGACGCTGATCATCATCACCGGCGAGATCGACCTGTCGGTGGCCAGCGTCGTCGGGCTCTCCAGCGTCCTGTTCGGGGTGCTGCACCGCGAGGGCCTGCCGATGGTCGCCGCGATGGTGCTCGCCCTGCTCGCCTGCGCGGTCGCGGGAGCGCTCAACGGCGTACTCGTCACCCGCTACGGGCTGCCCTCGCTGGCCGTCACCATCGGCACGATGGCGCTCTTCCGCGGCATCGCGGTCGGAGCGCTCGGCACCACCGCGATCACCGACTGGCCCGACTCCTGGCAAGACCTCGTCCAGGCCCGGATCGGCGACTCCCAGATCCCGCTGATGACGATCCCGCTGGTCGTACTGATCCTGATCTTCGCCGTGGTCCTGCACTTCACCCCCTTCGGGCGCGGCATCTTCGCGGCCGGTCTCAGCAAGGACGCGGCCCGCTTCTCCGGCGTCAACGTCGACCGTACGAAGCTGATCCTGTTCACGCTCAGCGGGCTGGTCTCGGGGCTGGCGGGCATCTACTTCACGCTGCGCTACGGCAGCGCACGGGGCGACAACGCCACCGGTATGGAGCTCCAGGTCATCGCTGCGGTGCTGCTCGGCGGGGTGTCCATCTTCGGTGGCCGCGGGGCGATCCCCGGCGTCATCGCCGGCGTCGTCCTGATCGGGACGATCGGCAGTGCGCTCCGCCTCGACGGGCTCAGCGCCAACCTCATCCAGATCATCACCGGCCTGCTTCTCATCGCAGCAGTCATCGCGGCCAGCGTTCTCGGCTGGACCGGTCGCATCGTCGGCACCTATCGCCGGCAACACAGCTCGGACGAACCATCCTCTAAGAACTCAAAGAAATCGGAGTGAGAGACATGACCAGCAAGTTCCGACGCGCAGGCAGTGCCGTCGCCATCGTTGCGGCCCTCGGCCTCGCCCTGTCCGCCTGTGGTGGCGGAAGCGACAGCGGCAGCGATGGAGAGGGTGGCGGCGACACCAGCAGCATCACCTTCATCCCGAAGAACCTCGGCAACCCCTACTTCGACGCCTCCGACACCGGCGGCCAGAAGGCCGCCGAGGAGATCGGGACCACGTGGAAGCAGGTCGGCCCGACCGAGTCGACCCCCGACTCCCAGGTCAGTTTCATCAACACCGCGACCCAGCAGCGCGCCGGCGCTCTCGTGGTCTCGGCCAACGACCCGACCGCCATCGGCGACGCCCTCGAGGAGGCCCGCAACGCCGGGACCAAGGTCGTCACGATGGACTCCGACACCGAGCCGCAGTTCCGTGACGTCTTCGTCAGCCAGGCCGACGCCGCCGGCATCGCCAAGAGCCAGGTCGACCTGATCGCCGAGCAGATCGGCGACGCGGGCGAGATCGCGATCCTCTCCGCGGCGGCCAACGCCACCAACCAGAACGAGTGGATCAAGCTGATGGAGGAGGAGCTGGCTGCCAACCACCCCGACATCAAGCTCGTCGACACCGTCTACGGCAACGACGACGACCAGACCTCCTTCGACAAGACTGCCGGTCTGCTGCAGTCGCACCCGAACCTCAAGGGCATCATCAGCCCGACCACGGTCGGCGTCGCCGCGGCCGCGCGCTACCTGTCCGACTCGGAGTACAAGGGCAAGGTCGCGCTGACCGGCCTCGGCACCCCGAACCAGATGCGGGAGTACATCAAGGACGGCACCGTGAAGTCCTTCGCGCTGTGGGACCCCGAGCAGCTCGGCTACCTCTCCGCGTACGCCGCCGACGCGCTCGCGTCCGGTGACATCGAGGGCAAGGAGGGCGACACCTTCGAGGCCGGTGACCTGGGCGAGTACACCGTCGGTGCCGACGGCGTCATCGTCCTCGGTGAGCCGACCGTCTTCGACGAGTCGAACATCGACGACTTCGACTTCTGAGCCTGTGACCCTGCGACGGCGTCGCAGGGTCACAACGCGAAGAGATCGAGCGAGCCCCGTTCCGGCGAGCTTGCTCGCCGGAACGACGGGCGGGTCGAGATCTACGCGTGTGTTACCCGAGTTCGCCGCCGAGCTGCGTGAGCAGCTCGGCGGCGTTCGTCATGCAGCGCTCGGGGTCGGGCTCGAGGTCGAGGAGCGCGCGTACGCCGGCGGCGCCCGCCTCCGCGGCCTCGGTGGGGGAGAGGGTGGTGCGGCCACAGACCACGGTGGCGGGGATCCCGGCCTCCCGGGCCGCCTGGAGCACGCCCATCGGGGCCTTCCCGGACAGGGTCTGGTGGTCGAAGGAACCCTCGCCGGTGACGACCAGATCGGCGCCCGTGAGCGCCTCGGCGAAGCCGACGAGGCCGAGCAGCAGCTCGACGCCGCGCTCGACCCGTCCGCCCAGCACCGCGAGGGCGGCGAACCCGACGCCGCCGGCCGCGCCGGCGCCGGGCGCCTCAACGATCTCGGCGTGGTCGCGTCCGGTGGCCTCGGCGACCGTGTTCGCGTACGCAGCGAGTGCCGCCTCGAGCCGCTCCTGGTCGTCGGGGCCGGCGCCCTTCTGCGCGGAGAAGGTGGCGACGGCGCCGCGGGGGCCGAGCAGCGGGTTGTCGACGTCGCAGGCGACCACGATCTCCGTGCTTGCGAGGCGCGGGTCGAGGCCGGAAAGGTCGATCGCGGCCAGGCTCCCGAGAGCCTCTCCGCCCTCCGGGACCTCGGCCCCGGAGGCGTCGAGGAGTCGTGCGCCGAGGGCGCGCAGCATCCCTGAGCCGCCGTCGTTGCTGGCGCTGCCGCCGAGGCCGAGAACGACCGTGCGGGCGCCACCGTCGATGGCGGCGAGCACGGCCTCACCGAGACCTCGTGAGGACGCGGTCAGCGGTGCGAGCCGGCCTCCTGGCAGTCGGAGCAGCCCACAGGTTTCGGCGAGCTCGACGACCGCCAGGTCGCCGCGTACCGCGTAGTGCGCCGCGACCGGCTCGAGCGTCGGGCCGGCGACGGTGACCGGCACCAGGGAGAAACCGGCGCCGGCCAGTGCCGCCACGGTGCCGTCGCCACCGTCGGCGATCGGCACGATGCGTACCTCCGTCTCGGGGTTCGCCGCGAGGATCCCGGCGGCCACCGCCTCGTCGACCTCGCGCGCGGTCAGGGAGCCCTTGAACTTGTCGCAGGCGACCACGACGACCGGATGGCCCTGAGGTTGGCGGGGCATCACAGGTGGGGGAGGACGAGGTCGCGGTAGCGCTGCGCCATGGTGGCGAGCACCTCGTCGGGGTCGCTGGCCCAGACCGCCTCATTGAAGATCTCGACCTCGACGTCGCCGGTGTAGCCGGTCGCGGCGACCATCCGTGTGACCGGCGCGAAGTCGATGACCCCGTCGCCCATCATTCCGCGCGCCAGCAGCGCGTCGGCGGGGATCGGCAGGTTGAAGTCGCAGACCTGGTAGCCCGCGATCCGCCCCTCAGCGCCGGCCCGCGCGATCTGGGCCGCGACGTCCGGGTCCCAGAAGACGTGGAACGTGTCCACCACGACCGCCACCGCGTCGACGGGGTGCGGTGCGGCCAGGTCGAGCGCCTGCCCGAGGGTCGAGAGGACCGCCCGGTCGGCGACGTACATCGGGTGCAGCGCCTCCAGGACCAGCTTCACGCCGTGGTCGCGGGCGTACGGAGCCAGCTCGGCGAGCCGCTCGGCGACCCGCTCCCGGGCACCGGCCAGGTCCACGTCGCCCTCGGGGAGGCCACCGACGACCATCACCAGCGCGTCGGTGCCCAGCGCCGCGGCCTCGTCGACGGCCCGCTTGTTGTCCTCGAGCGCGCCGGCGATCCCGGTCTCGTCGGAGGCGGTCAGGAAGCCACCGCGGCAGAGCGAGGAGACGCGCAGGCCGGCGTCGCGTACGAGCTTGGCCGCCTTCTCCAGCCCGGCCTCGTGCACGCGGTCGCGCCACAGCCCGAGGGCGGGGATGCCGGCCCGAGCCGCTCCGTCGACGGCTTCGGCGAGGGTCCAGGAGTTGGTGGTCTTGGTGTTGAGCGAGAGCCGCTCCAGCCCGGAGGTGTCGGTCACTGGTCGACTCCTTGCACGGTGAGGAAGGCGCGCATGCGTGCGGCCGCGAGGTCGGGGCTGGTGAGCAGGCCGGCCGCGTCGGCCAGCCGGAACACCTCGGCCAGGTGGGGCACCGAGCGACCGGCGTGCAGGCCGCCGGCCATCGAGAAGCCGGGCTGGTGGCCGCCCAGCCAGGAGAGGAACGCGATCCCGGTCTTGTAGTAGTAGGTCGGCGCCTCGAAGATCTTGCGGCCGAGCGCCTGGGTGCTCTCCAGCAGCGCGCGGGCCTCGGCCGGGTCTCCCCGGTCGAGTGCCTGCAGCGCGGCTGAGGCCGCCGGGTAGATCGCGGCGAAGATGCCGAGCAGCGCGTGCGAGAACTCGCCCTCGCCGCTGCCCTCGCCGACGATCAGCTCGGGATAGTTGAAGTCGTCCCCCGTGTAGAGACGTACGCCTTCGGGCAGCGCCCGGCGCAGCCCGACCTCGTGCTCGGCGTCGAGCAGCGAGACCTTGACCCCGTCGACCTTGCCGGGACGGGCCCGGATGACGTCGAGGAAGGTCTCCGTCGCCTCTGCGACCGAGGAGGAGCCCCAGTAGCCCGCCAGCGCCGGGTCGAACATGTCGCCCAGCCAGTGCAGGATCACCGGACTCTCGGCCTCGTCGAGGAGGGTCGCGTAGACCTCGGCGTAGTCGTCGGCATCGCGGGCGACCCGGGCGAGCGCGCGCGAGGCCATCACGATCGTAGTCGCGCCGGTGTCGGCGACGACCTTCATCTGCTCGCGGTAGGCGTCGATGACGGTCGCCAGGCCCTGTCGGCCCTCGGGGACGGCGTCGAGGGCGAGCTGGTCGGTGCCGGCGCCGCAGGCGATCGACCCGCCCACGGTGGCCGCCTCGGCGGCCGAGCGGCGGATCAGCTCGGCCGCGGCGGTCCAGTCGACGCCCATGCCGCGCTGGGCGGTGTCCATCGCCTCGGCGACGCCGAGACCGTAGGACCACAGCTCGTGGCGGTAGGCCAGGGTGCGGTCCCAGTCGATGTCCGCGGGAGCGCCGGGCACGTTCTCGGCGAGCGTGCGGGGGACGACGTGGGCGGCGGCGTACGCGGTGCGGGAGGTGAACGGCGCACTCGGCTTCGTCCACTCCCGGGGGCCCGCGAGCGGGTAGAGCTCGGTGCCGCCGTGGGGCAGGGGGAGGCGTACGGAGGTCACAGCTGGATCTCTCCGAGCTCGACCCGGCGGCCCTCGGCGGAGGAGGTGAGGCCGGCCTCGGCGAGCCGGACGCCGCGGACGCCCGCCATGAAGTCGTAGGGGTGGTCGCCGTCGCCCTCGACGTAGCGGATGAACTGCTCCCACTGCGCCTTGAAGCCGTTGTCGAAGGGCTGGTTGTCGGGGACCTCGGTCCACAGGTCCCGGAACTGGATCGACTCGACCAGGTCGGGGTTCCACACCGGCTTCGGGGTCAGGTTGCGGTCCTGGGTGACGCAGTGGTGCAGGCCGGCGACCGCGGAGCCATGGGTGCCGTCGACGTGGAACTCGACCAGCTCGCCGCGGTTGACCCGGGTCGCCCAGGAGGAGTTGATCTGGGCGATGATCCCGCCCTCGAGCTCGAAGATGCCGTAGGCGGAGTCGTCGGCGGTCGCCTCGTAGCGCGCGCCCTTCTCGTCCCAGCGCTCGGGGATGTGGGTGACGACCTTCGCGGTGACGGCCTCGACCTTGCCGAAGAGGTTCTCCAGGACGTAGTTCCAGTGGGGGAACATGTCGGTGGTCATGCCACCGCCGTCCTCCTTGCGGTAGTTCCAGCTCGGCCGCTGGGCGGGCTGCAGGTCGCCCTCGAAGACCCAGTAGCCGAACTCGCCGCGCACGCTCAGGATGCGGCCGAAGAACCCGGACTCGACGAGCCGCTTCAGCTTGAGCAGGCCCGGGAGGTAGAGCTTGTCGTGGACGACGCCGCTCTTCACCCCCGCGTCGGCCGCCAGGCGGGCCAGGCGCAGCGAGCCCTCGACGTCGTCGGCGATCGGCTTCTCGGTGTAGACGTGCTTGCCGGCCGCGACCGCCTTGGTGATGGCGACCTCGCGGACGTTGGTCAGCTGCGAGTCGAAGTAGACGGTGTCCTCGGCGTTTCCGAGGGCCTCGTCGAGGTCGGTGGTCCAACGGTCCAGGCCATGCTCCTTGGCGATGTCCTGGAGCTTCTCGGCATTGCGTCCGACCAGGATCGGGTCGGGCAGGATCCGGGTGCCGTCGGAGAGCTCGACACCGCCCTGCTCCTGGATCGCCAGGATGCTGCGCACCAGGTGCTGGCGGTAGCCCATGCGTCCGGTGACGCCGTTCATGATGATGCCGAGCCGTCGTGTGGCCATGTGATCGTTCCTCGTCTGTTGGAGAGCGATGGGGGAAAGCGCTTTCCAGTACGGTAGGACAGATGTGACGCCCGTCGCAAGAGGGCGTTCCGTGGTGCCGGACGCAGGAGGCCTTTCGGGGCCTTTCGGGGCCCGTCGGGGCCTGTCAGGAACGCGGGGGAGTGCTCTCCCGCAGGACGACCTCGCCGTGGACGGACCGTTTGCGGAGCTCCGCCGACGGCTTGCCGAGGACGAGCTCGAGCGCGAGCCGGCCGATGTCGGCCAGGGGGAGACGTACGGTGGTCAGCCCCGGCGTCACGTCGCGCAGCGTGGCGATGTCGTCGAAGCCGGCGACGGCCAGGTCGGGTCCGACCTCGACGCCGGCCTGCCGGCAGGCGGCCAGGGCGCCGACCGCCATCAGGTCGTTGACCGCGAAGACGCAGTCCACCGCGGCGCCGTCGTCTTGGCCCTCCTCGAGCAGCCGGGTCATCGCCCGGCGGCCGCCGTCGCGGCTGAACTCGTCGGAGACGTACGCCGGCTCCGAGCCGGTCGCCTCCCGCCATCCCTCCGCGAAGCCGGCGTGACGTTCGGCCGAGACCAGCAGGTCCTCGGGGCCGGTGAGCACCGCGGCGCGGCGGTAGCCGAGGCCGACCAGCCGCTCGGCCAGCGCCTTGGCGCCGCCGTGGTTGTCGATCACGACGGTGTCGACCGGCAGGCGCGGCTGGCTGATCGCGGCCGCCCGGCCGCCGCCGTCCAGGTAGGAGGTCAGCAGGTCGGCGACCTCGCTGGTGTGGCGTACGTCGGCAGTGTCGCTTCCCGCCAGCACGATCGCCCGGCTGCGCTGGCGCCGCAGCGCGGCCAGGAACTTCTGCTCACGCTCGGGCTGACCGCCGGTGTTGCACAGCATCACCAGCAGCCCGTGCTTCTCGGCCTCGTCGGCCAGGCCGCCGGCGATGGTGGAGAAGTAGGGGTCGGAGATGTCCTTCACCAGCAGCCCGACCGTCTCGGTCGAGCCGCGCGCCATCGCCTGGGCGTTGGCATTGGGCATGTAGCCGAGCTTGTTCGCCGCCGCCAGGACCTTCTCCTGCAGCTCGGGGCGCACCACCCGGTCGCTCCCGTTCAGCGCGCGCGACGCGGTGGCCAGCGAGACCCCTGCCTCACGGGCGACATCGCTCAGCGTCGCTGCGCGTTCTCCGGCCAACTGACTCTCCTTCGGCTTCCGCTCCAGGAGCCTAAGGCATCCAGCGAAGACGTACGTCCGGCTCCGCGTCTCCTCGGATGTCCCCACCCCTCGCCGACTCGGCGCGTCTGTCCCGTTTGGGTCCGTCGAGTCGGCGCGTCTGACACACGGCTTTGAGACAGACGCGCCGACTCGACGCGGTATGGCGGGACAGTTGCGCCGACTCGGCGCTTGAATCTGGGACAGATGCGCCGAGTCGACGGTCAGGGGCGTCCGAGGGTGGAGGCGCGGGCGATGAGCTCGGGGGTGAAGACGACCTGTTCGTGCTGGTGGGTGGGGTTCCCGACCTCGTCGAGGAGCAGCTCGGCGGCGCGGCGGCCGAGGTCGTGGCGGGGCTGACGTACGGAGGTGAGGGGTACCGCTGCCGCGGCGGCGAACTCGATGTCGTCGTAGCCGACGATCGCGAGGTCGCCGGGTACGGTCCGGCCGCTGGAGATCGTTTGCTGAAGCAGCCCGAGCGCGAGCAGGTCGTTGGCGCAGAACGCGGCGGTCGGACGGCGCCGGGCGGGCAGCCCGACGAGCCGCTCGCCGGCGGCGCGACCGCACGCCACGGTCGGGGCCTCGCAGGAGAGCATGACGAGATCCTCGGGAGGCAGTCCGGCCTCGGCCCAGGCCTGCCGGGCGCCCTCGCCGCGGTCGCGGACCTGTCCGATCGACTCCGGCCCACCGACGTACGCCACCCGCTTGTGGCCGGCGTCGATGAGGTGCTCGACGGCCAGCCGCCCTCCCAGGACGTCGTCGACGGCGACGGAGCAGAACGACGACCCCGCCCGGGTGCGGTCGACGATGACGACCGGGGTGCCCCGCTCGATCAGCTGGTCGAGCTGCGGGTCGTCGGGGTCGACGGGAGTGATCAGGATGCCCTGGACCCGCTGCTGCTGCAGGTGGGCCAGGTGGGCGCCCTCGCGGGCCGAGCGTCCGTCGCTGTTGCACAGGAACAGCGAGAGCCCGGCCGCCTCGGCGGCCAGCTCGATGCCCTGGGCGACGTCGGTGAAGAACGGGTTGCCCGCGTCGAGCATGACGTAGGCCAGCGACTGGGTGCTGCCGGTGCGCAGTGAGCGCGCCGACTCGTTGCGTACGAAGCCGAGGTCGGCCATGGCGCGCTCGACCCGCTCGCGTGTTGTTCGGCTGACCCGCTCGGGGCGGTTGAGCACGTTGGACACCGTGCCGAGCGAGACGCCTGCGGTGGCCGCGACATCCTTGACCGAGGCGCTGCGCGGTGAACCCGCAGCTGGGGTGATCGCCACCTGGGCTCCTTCCTGAAACGTTAAATCGCAGCATAGGCCGTGGGCGGCGCTGTGACGAGGAAGGGACGCTACCCGGATTGACCGATGTCGGACATGCTCATTAGCGTCCATGCCTAAATCGTTTCATCGGAGGTCGTCATGGAGCGCGTCTGCTTCCAGCTGCAGGTCAAGCCCGAACGCATCGAGGAGTACAAGCGGCGCCATGCCGCGGTCTGGCCCGACATGCTCCGGGCGCTCGCGGAGACCGGGTGGCACAACTACTCCCTGTTCCTCCGCCCCGACGGCCTGCTCATCGGCTACGTCGAGACCCCCTCCATCGAGGCTGCTCAGGCGGGGATGGCGGCCACCGAGGTCAATGCTCGGTGGCAGGCGGAGATGGCGGAGTTCTTCGAGGATCTCGACGGCGTCGCGCCCGACGAGGGCTTCCTCCGCCTCGAGGAGGTCTTCCACCTCGAGGACCAGCTCGGTCGCGACTGACCTCTGGCTCGAGGGGGCGCGGGAGCGCTGGCGCGAAAACTGAAACGCAACGAAAGCCAGCCTCCTCTTGACGCAAGTGACGTGCGCCACTAACGTCGGATGCGCGCTTTGAAACCTTTCAACCGCACACAGAGAGGCTCTCCGATGACGACGTTCGACCAGATCTCGGGCGACCTGGCCGCCCTCGAGATCGAGGTCCCCTCGTGGGCCTACGGAAACTCGGGGACCCGGTTCAAGGTCTTCGGCACCCCGGGCACACCGCGCACCCCCGAGGAGAAGGTCGCCGACGCGGCCACCGTCCACCGCTTCACCGGCCTGGCGCCGAGCGTCGCGCTGCACATCCCCTGGGACAGGGTCGATGACTACGCGGCGCTGCGCGGCTATGCCGAGGACCAGGGGATCGCGCTCGGCACGATCAACTCCAACACCTTCCAGGACGACGACTACAAGTTCGGCGCGCTCACCCACACCGACGCGAAGATCCGGCAGAAGGCGATCGACCACCACTTCGAGTGCATCGAGGTGATGGACGCGACCGGCTCGCGCGACCTGAAGATCTGGCTCGCCGAGGGGTCCAACTATCCGGGCCAGGCCGACATGCGCGGCCGTCAGGACCGGCTCGCCGAGTCCCTCGCGACCATCTACGAGCGCCTCGGCGAGGACCAGCGCCTGGTGCTGGAGTACAAGTTCTTCGAGCCGGCGTTCTACCACACCGACGTCCCCGACTGGGGCACGTCGTTCGCCCAGGTCAGCGCCCTCGGTGACCGGGCCGTCGTCTGCCTCGACACCGGCCACCACGCTCCCGGCACCAACATCGAGTTCATCGTGATGCAGCTGCTGCGGCTGGGGAAGCTCGGCTCCTTCGACTTCAACAGCCGCTTCTACGCCGACGACGACCTGATCGTCGGCGCGGCCGACCCGTTCCAGCTCTTCCGGATCCTCGTCGAGGTGGTCCGTGGCGGTGGGTTCAAGCCCGTGGCCGAGGGCGGGGTCGCCTTCATGCTCGACCAGTGCCACAACATCGAGAAGAAGATCCCGGGCCAGATCCGGTCCGTGCTCAACGTCCAGGAGATGTCCGCGCGGGCACTCCTCCTCGACACCGATGCTCTCGCCGCGGCGCAGGAGGACGGCGACGTACTCCTGGCCAACGAGATCTTCATGGACGCCTTCTACACCGACGTACGCGCCGACCTCGGCGGGTGGCGCGAGGACCGTGGCCTGGCCGCGAACCCGATGCGCGCCTACCTGGCCAGCGGCTACCAGGAACAGATCGAAGCCGCCCGTGTCGGCGGCACCCAGGCTGGATGGCTGTGAATCACAAAGAGCGGGAAGAACTCATGACCACTGCAGAAGATCTGATCGCGCGCTCGAACCGACTCGGCGCGGATCCGAAGAACACCAACTACGCCGGCGGCAACACCTCCGCCAAGGGCACCGCGACCGACCCGGTCACCGGCCAGGACGTCGAGCTGCTCTGGGTGAAGGGCTCCGGCGGCGACCTCGGCACCCTGAAGGAGAGCGGCCTCGCCGTGCTCCGGCTCGACCGGATGCGCGCGCTCGTCGACGTCTACCCGGGCGTCGAGCGCGAGGACGAGATGGTCGCCGCGTTCGACTACTGCCTGCACGGCAAGGGTGGCGCAGCCCCCTCGATCGACACGGCGATGCACGGCCTCGTCGATGCCGCCCACGTCGACCACCTCCACCCCGACTCCGGCATCGCGATCGCGACGGCCGCCGACGGCGAGGCGCTGACCACCACGATCTTCGGCGACCAGGTCGTCTGGGTGCCGTGGCGCCGCCCCGGCTTCCAGCTCGGTCTCGACATCGCCGAGATCAAGGCGAAGAACCCGCAGGCGGTCGGCTGCATCCTCGGCGGCCACGGCATCACCGCGTGGGGCGACACCAGCGAGGAGGCCGAGAAGAACTCGCTGTGGATCATCGACACGGCCGCCGCCTACATCGAGGAGCACAGCAAGGCTGAGCCGTTCGGCCCCGTGCTCGAAGGCTATGGCCCGCTGGCCGAGGGGGAGCGGCGTACGAAGGCCGCTGCTCTCGCCCCCACGATCCGTGGCATCGCCTCGGCGGACCAGCCGATGGTCGGCCACTTCACCGACTCCGAGGTCGTCCTCGACTTCCTGGCCAGCGAGGCCCACCCGCGCCTGGCCGAGCTCGGCACCTCGTGCCCCGACCACTTCCTGCGCACCAAGGTCAAGCCGCTGGTCCTCGACCTCCCGGCCAACGCGACCGTCGAGGAGTCGATCGCCCGCCTCAAGGAGCTCGCGGTCGGCTACCGCGAGGACTACCAGGGCTACTACGACCGGCACGCAGACGCCAACAGCCCCGCGATCCGCGGCAAGGACCCGCTCATCGTCCTGGTCCCCGGCGTCGGCATGTTCTCCTTCGGCAAGAACAAGCAGACCGCCCGGGTGGCGGGGGAGTTCTACGTCAACGCGATCAACGTGATGCGCGGTGCCGAAGGGCTCTCGACGTACGCCCCGATCGACGAGTCGGAGAAGTTCCGGATCGAGTACTGGGCGCTCGAGGAGGCCAAGCTCCAGCGGATGCCGGCGCCCAAGCCGCTCGCGACCCGGGTCGCGCTGGTCACCGGAGCCGCCTCCGGCATCGGCAAGGCCACCGCGAAGCGGCTCGCCGCCGAGGGTGCCTGCGTCGTGATCGCCGACCTCGACCTCGCCAAGGCGCAGGCCGCAGCGGAGGAGATCGGCGGCCCTGACGTCGCCGTGGGTCTCGCCGCCGACGTCTCCGACGAGGCCGCCGTGCAGGCGATGTTCGACGCCGCGGTGCTCGCCTTCGGCGGTGTCGACCTGATCGTCAACAACGCCGGCCTGTCGCTGTCGAAGTCGCTGCTGGAGACCACCGAGCGCGACTGGGACCTCCAGCACGACGTGATGGCCAAGGGCTCGTTCCTGGTCTCCAAGGCCGCAGCGAAGGTGCTGATCGAGCAGGAGATGGGCGGCGACATCGTCTACATCTCCTCGAAGAACTCGCTCTTCGCCGGCCCCAACAACGTCGCCTACGGCGCCGCCAAGGCCGACCAGGCCCACCAGGTACGCCTGCTGGCCGCCGAGCTCGGTGAGCACGGCGTCAAGGTCAACGGCATCAACCCCGACGGCGTGGTCCAGGGCTCCGGCATCTTCGCCGGCGGCTGGGGCGCCAAGCGCGCGGAGGTCTACGGGGTCAAGGAGGAGGAGCTCGGCAAGTTCTACGCCCAGCGCACCCTGCTCAAGCGCGAGGTGCTCCCGGAGAACATCGCCAACGCCGTCTTCGTGCTCTGCGGCCCCGACCTGACCCACACCACCGGCCTGCACGTCCCCGTCGACGCCGGCGTCGCCGCGGCCTTCTTGCGATGACACCGCACGTCAGGGTCGCCGCCGTCGACCTGGGTGCCACCTCCGGCCGGGTGATGTCCGGCCGGATCGGTGGCGACCGGGTCGAGATCAACGAGCTGCACCGCTTCCCCAACGGGGCGGTACGCGTCCGCGGCTCGCTCTTCTGGGACGTGCTCGGCATCCATCGCGAGGTGCTCACCGGCATCCGCGAGGTGGTCCGGACCGGGCCACTGCACGGCATCGGCATCGACTCCTGGGCCATCGACCACGGGCTGCTGGACCACGACGGCCAGCTCCTCGGCCAGGTCTTCAGCCACCGCGACGCCCGCGTCGAGGGGATCGCCGAGAAGGTCGTCGCCCAGATCGGCGCCACGACGCTCTACGGCACCACGGGCATCCAGCAGCTCCCGTTCAACACGATCTACCAGCTGGTGGCGGCCCGCGGCACGACCGCGTTCGACGCCGCCGAGACGATGCTGCTGCTGCCGGACCTGCTCGGCTACTGGCTCACCGGTGCGATCGGCGCCGAGCGCACCAACGCCTCGACCACCCAGCTCTACGACGTCCGGCAGGGCGTCTGGGCGGTCGACCTGTGCCGGGAGCTCGGGCTTCCCGAAGGTGTCCTCCCGCCCCTTCGGGACCCGGGCTCTCTCCTCGGGCCGCTGCTGCCCGACGTCGCCGAGGACCTGGGTGCCTCGGCCGAGGTGCCCGTGGTGGCGGTGGGTTCACACGACACCGCCTCGGCGGTCGTCGCGGTCCCCGCGGAGGCCCACGACTTCGCCTACATCTCCTCGGGCACCTGGTCGCTGGTCGGCCTCGAGCTCGACCGGCCGGTGCTGACCGAGGACGCCCGGCTCGCCGACTTCACCAACGAGGTCGGCGTCGACGGCACCATCCGCTTCCTCAAGAACGTGATGGGCCTGTGGGTCCTGTCCGAGTCGCTGCGCTCGTGGGGCGAGCGGCGCTACCAGGGCGCCGAGCTCCGCTCGCTGCTCGCGGCCGCGGCGGAGCTCGAGCCGCTGCGTACGGTGGTCGACATCAACGACCCGCGACTGCTCTTCCCGAGCACGTCGGCCGACCCGATGCCCGAGCGGATCGCCGCGCTGGCCGCGGAGTCCGAGGAGGCGATCCCGCACTCACCGGCCGCGATCACCCGCTGCATCCTCGACAGCCTCGCTGTCGCCTATCGACGTCATGTCCGCACCGCTGCCGCCCTCGCGGGCACCTCGCCCGAGGTCGTCCACGTCGTCGGTGGCGGCTCCCAGAACGAGCTGCTCTGCCAGCTCACCGCGGACGCCTGCGGCCTGCCGGTTCTCGCCGGTCCGGTCGAGGCGGCCGCCCTCGGGAACGTACTGATCCAAGGCAGGTCCCTCGGGGCCGACCTGCCCGACCTCCCCGCGATGCGGGACCTGGTCCGCCGCTCCTACGACGTACGCCGCTTCGAGCCGCGCGACGGCCTCGACTGGGCCGCCGCCGAGGCCCGCATCTCCTGACCCTGCTCCCCGAAGGCACCCCCATGACCGACTTCCTCTCCACCGCCCGGCTCAGCCGACGCGCGCTCTTCGGCACCGCTGCCGCCACCCTCGGCACCGCTGCTGCCGTCACCGCTACCGCAGGCGTGACGCCCGCGGGGGCCGCGACCGGCACCGGCGGCCTCCCGAACGCCTTCGTCAAGGCGTTCCGCAAGCCGGGGACCGCCACCGCCGCGGGTTTCCGCTGGTGGTGGCCGCACGGCCTCGTCGACCCGGTCGAGATCGCGCGCGAGGTCGACCAGGTCGCCGACGCCGGCTTCGGCGTGCTCGAGGTCGCCGATGTCACGCACAGCCTGCGTGCCCGCAACATCGACATCGACGTCGCGAGCCACGGGTGGGGGACCGCACCGTGGGTGGCCGGCGTCAAGGCCGCGCTCGCGCGGGCGGCGAAGCGGGACGTACGGGTGGACCTGACGGTCGGCCCCTCCTGGCCGGCGGCGGTCCCGACGATCACGCCCGACGACGACGCGGCCTGCACCGAGCTCGTGCACGGACAGGCGATCGTCGAAGCCGGCTCGTCCTACGACGCCGCGCTCCCCGAGCCCGTCGTGGAGCCGGCGTCGTCGGTGACCCGTGCAGAGCTGGTGACCGTGCAGGCGCACCGCGTCACCGGCTACGTACGCGACCGCAACAACAACATCACCAGCACGATCCTCGACCCGACCTCCTACCTCGACCTCAGCGCGAGCGTCGAGGACGAGCACCTCACCTGGACCGCGCCCGCCGAGCCGGCCGGCGCCACCTGGGTCCTGCTCGCCACCTGGCAGCGGGGCTCGGGCCAGGAGCCCGAGGCCGGCCCGCACACCTCGCCGCGCGCCTACGTGGTCGACCACTTCAACCGCCGCGGCGCCCAGAAGGTCATCGACCTGTGGCAGCACCGGGTGCTCGACGGCGAGCTGCGTACGCTGCTGCGGGCCGCGGGCGGCTACCTCTTCGAGGACTCCCTCGAGATCGAGACCGACGCGACGATCTGGACGCGGGACCTCCTCGACGAGTTCGAGGCGAAGCACGGCTACGACCTGCGGCCGTGGCTGCCGTACGTCCTGGAGAAGGACGAGAAGTACCAGTTCTCGATCGCGGCCACCGACCCCGCCACCGCCGACAACCTGCGCACCAACGAGATCCGCGACGACTACAACATCCTGCTCTCCGACCTCTACCGCGACCACCACCTGCGTCCGATGCAGGAGTTCGCGAAGACGCTCGGCATGGGCATCCGGATCCAGCCCTACGGCCTGGAGACCGACACCATGCAGCACGCGGCCGTGGTCGACGTACCGGAGACCGAGTCCCTGGGGTTCAAGAACCTGGACGACTACCGGGTGATGGCCGCCGGTCGCGACCTCGCCGGCCACACAGTCCTCTCCTGCGAGGCGATCTGCTACAACGGCGCGGCCTACAACACGACCTGGGGCGCCAACAGCACCAGCCCGACCGCCCAGAACCAGGCGCTGTTCACGATCAACAGCATCTTCGTCGCCGGCGTGAACCAGCTGATGATCCACGGCTTCCCCTACGCGAAGGCACCTGACGTCACCTGGCCCGGCTTCGCGGCCTTCTCGCCGTACTACAACAACGCGATCGGCTTCGGGGAGGCCTGGGGACCCCGCACCCCGCAGTGGCAGCACATCCCCGGCATCGCCGCCTACCTCGCCCGCACCCAGCTGGTGCTGCAGACCGGCGCCCCGAAGTACGACGTCGCGTTCTGGCGCCACAAGGGTTGGGCCTCCACCGGCATCGGCCCGCAGTGGATCACCAACAACGGCACCAAGCTCGGCTGGTCGCACTCCTTCGTCAGCGCCTCGCTGCTCGCGCTCGACGGCGTCGACTTCGCTCAGGGGCGTCTGGCGCCGGACGGCCCCGCCTACAAGGCCGTCGTCGTCGGTCCCGACAACCTGCGCAGCAACGCGTTCACGATGGAGATCGACGGCGCGAAGCGGCTGCTCGCGCTCGGCCGCAAGGGCCTGCCGATCGTGCTCATCGGCGACTGGTCCCAGGTCACCGTCGCCGGCCGCGACGACGAGGCGGCCACCGCCGAGGTGCGCTTGCTGATGGCCCAGGTCGGAGCGCTGCCGACGACCCGCACCGTCCCCGAGGCCGAGGTCGGCAACGCGCTGGCCGCACTCGGTGTCGTACGCGACGTCGAGCACGCCGACTCCACGGTGATGCACGTGCGACGCGTCACCGGCAATGTCGATCTCTACTACCTCGCCAACGCCCGGCACGCCGAGAACCGGCGGCTCAACCCGGTGCAGCAGGACGTCTGGCTCACCGCCACCGACCGCGCCGCGGTGCCGTGGCTGCTGGACGCCTGGACCGGTGAGGTCACTCGGATCGCCGCGTACGAGCGTTCCGGGAACCGGGTCCGCGTCAGCGTCGACCTGGTTCCGGGCCAGTCCACCGTGGTCGCCCTCGCGGCCCCGGGCGCGGGCGTCGCCCGCTCTGTTCTCCCCGTCGCCACCGCTGGCCAGGCCGTGGTGGCGCGGGGCGCCAACGTCGCGTTGCGTACGACGACCGCCGGCACCTTCGAGCTCACCAAGGCCGACGGGCGGACGGTGAAGGTCGTCGTCGACCGGGTCCGCGAGCCGGTGACGCCGCAGACCTGGGCGCTCGCGCTCGAGGACTGGAAGCCGGCGAACCCGGCCGACCCCAAGGACCTCGCCACGACGAAGGAGGTCGTGACCAGCGACCTCACGGCGCCGCAGTCCTGGTCGAAGGTCACCGGCCTCGAGGACGTCTCCGGCATCGGCCGCTACCGCACGAGCCTCGACCTCGGCACCGACTGGACCCCCGAGGACGGCGCCTACCTGGAGCTCGGCGAGGTCAACGACACCTTCCGGGTCCGCGTCAACGGTGAGCTGCTGGCGCCGTGCGACCCGATGGACCCGGTCGTCGACCTGGGCCATGCCCTGGTCCCCGGCTCCAACCGGATCGAGATCGAGGTGGCCTCGACGCTGCTCAACCGGCTGCGCACCGTCACCCCGTCGGTCTACGGCGTGGCGACCAGGCAGAGCTACGGGCTGGCCGGGCCGGTGCGGCTGGTGCCCTACGTCGAGAAGGTCGTTGCCGGATGAGCCCGGCGCCCCGCACCCACCCGCCGGTCAGCCTCACGCTGAGACAGGAGTGAACCGTGGCAGCCTCGGGCGGCGTACGACCATCTGCTCCCACCGACCTTCCCAAGGACGAGGTGGAGGTGCTGGCGTTGTTCGCTCGGGGCTACACGATCGAGCGGATCGCGCGTGCGCTGGGTGTCTCCGAGCGCACGGTGCGGCGCCGTCTCCGGGCGGCCGCGGATGCGCTGGGAGCGGGGACGAGTGTGGAGGCGGTCGTGCGGGCCGTACGCACCGGACTGATCTGATTTGATACTGAACTGATTGATGGGCACGGAAGAAGGAGGCATGCCGGATGCGAGTCGCGCTGATGGTCACCTGCATCAATGACGCGCTCTACCCGAGCACAGGTCAGGCCGTCGTACGCCTCCTGCGCCGACTGGGCGTCGAGGTCGACTTCCCGCAGGCGCAGACGTGCTGCGGACAGCCGATGGTCAACACCGGCTACCTGGACGAGGCGGTCCCGGTGGTGCGTACGTTCGTGGACGCCTTCGCCGGCTACGACGCCGTCGTGACGCCGTCCGGGTCGTGCGCGGGCTCGGCACGGCACCAGCACTCGATAGTGGCTCGCCGTTCCGGCGACGAGGCCCTGGAGCGGGCCGTCGCGGAGGTCGCCCCGAAGGTCTATGAGCTCTCCGAGTTCCTCGTCGACGTGCTCGGGGTGACCGACGTGGGCGCCTACTACCCGCACCGGGTGACCTACCACCCGACCTGCCACTCGCTGCGGATGCTGGGGGTGGGGGACCGGCCGCGCCGGCTGCTCGAGGCGGTCCGGGGGATCCGGCTCGTGGACCTGCCCGGTGCCGACCAGTGCTGCGGCTTCGGCGGCACCTTCGCGGTCAAGAACGCCGACACCTCGGTCGCGATGGGCGCCGACAAGGCCCGCCACATCCGCGAGACCGGCGCCGAGATCGTGGTCGCCGGCGACAACTCCTGTCTGACCCACATCGGCGGCGTGCTCTCCCGGCAGCGTTCGGGCGTACGCACCGTCCATCTCGCCGAGATCCTCGCCTCGACCGAGGGGGTTCTGCGATGAGCGGGACGTTCGTCGGCATGCCGGCCTTCCCGGAGGCCGCGCGCGAGGCCCTCGCCGACTCCCAGCTGCGCCACAACCTGGCCCACGCGACCGGCACCATCCGGGCCAAGCGGGCCAAGGTCGTCGCCGAGGTCGCCGACTGGGAGGAGCTGCGCCTGGCCGGTGCCGCGGTCAAGGAGCGCGCCCTGCGCGACCTCGACACCCAGCTTGTACGCCTCGAGGAGACCCTGACCGCCAACGGCGCGACCGTCCACTGGGCCCGTGACGCCGCCGAGGCCAACGCGATCGTCGCGGGCATCGCGAAGGCGCATGCCGCGGAGGAGGTCGTGAAGGTCAAGTCGATGGTGACCCAGGAGATCGGGCTCAACGAGGCGCTCGCCGAGGAGGGCATCTCGGCCTGGGAGACCGACCTGGCCGAGCTGATCGTGCAGCTCGGCGACGACCTGCCATCGCACATTCTCGTCCCGGCGATCCACCGCAACCGGGCCGAGATCCGCGAGATCTTCCGCTCGAAGATGGCGGCCGCGGGCCGCCCGGCGCCCGACGACCTCACCGACGAGCCGGCCGTCCTCGCCGCCGCGGCCCGCGACCACCTGCGCGAGAAGTTCCTGCGTGCCAAGGTCGGCGTCTCCGGCGCCAACTTCGCGGTCGCCGAGACCGGCACGCTCGTCGTGGTCGAGTCCGAGGGCAACGGCCGGATGTGCCTGACCCTGCCCGAGGTGCTGGTCTCGGTGGTCGGCATCGAGAAGGTCGTCTCCCGCTGGGAGGACCTCGACCCGATGCTCAGGCTCCTGCCGAGGTCCTCGACCGGTGAGCGGATGAACCCCTACACCTCGGTGTGGTCCGGCGTCACCCCCGGCGACGGCCCCCAAGAAGTCCACGTCGTGCTGCTCGACAACGGTCGCACCCGCGCGCTGGCCGACGAGGTCGGCAGGCAGGCGCTGCGCTGCATCCGCTGCTCGGCCTGTCTCAACGTGTGCCCGGTCTACGAGCGCACCGGCGGTCATGCGTACGGCTCGGTCTATCCGGGCCCGATCGGCGCCATCCTCAACCCCTTGCTGAAGGGGGTCGGGCACGACGACCAGACCGATTCGCTGCCCTACGCGTCCTCGCTGTGCGGCGCCTGCTTCGAGGTCTGTCCGGTACGCATCGACATCCCCTCCGTCCTGGTCGACCAGCGCGCCCAGGTGGTCGACGCACACCGAGGTGGTGTGCCGAAGCCGGAGGCCGTGGCGATGAAGGGTGCGGCGTACGTCCTGGGGCGCTCGCGCCGCCTCTCCGTCGTCGAGCGGTTCACCGGTCTCGGCATGCGCTTCGCACGCCGCTTCGGGCCCGCCGCCTGGATCGGCGCGCGCGATCTGCCGGACGCGCCGGGGGAGAGCTTCCGTGCGTGGTGGATGCGTACGGATGGCGGCCGCACCGACGGCAGCCGAAAGGAAGATGGCACCGATGACTGACGCACGCACCGAGATCCTCGCCCGGGTCCGCGAAGCCTTGGCCGGCTCGGCGGTCGAGCCCGTCGAGACCAGGGCCCCGCGGGACCTGGCGCCTGCGACCCCCGAGGTCGTCGACCTCTTCGCCGAACGCGTGGCCGACTACCGCGCCGTGGTCGAGCGCTGCGGTGCCGAGGAACTCGAGGACCGCATCGCCGCCGCGCTGCCTGCCGGGCGGGTGGTCGTACCGCCCGGCCTGTCGGTCCGGGTCCCCGATGCCATCGTGGACGACGGCACCCTCACCGCGGCCGAGCTGGACCGGATCGCGGCGGTCGTCACCGAGGCCCGGGTCGGCATCGCCGAGACCGGCACGATCGTCCTCGACCACGCCCCCGACCAGGGCCGCCGAGCCATCTCGCTCGTCCCCGACACCCACATCTGTGTGGTCCGCGAGGACCAGGTGGTGCCCGACGTCCCCGACGCCATCGCCCTCCTCGACCCCGCCCGCCCCCAGACCTGGATCAGCGGCCCGTCGGCCACCAGCGACATCGAGCTCGACCGCGTCGAAGGCGTCCACGGCCCGCGCACCCTCCATGTGCTGCTGGTCGCCGGCGAACGGTGACCGGATCCGGCCAGACCCTTCCCGACCGTGTGACGGTGGTCATAGTCTTCGGAGTGCTCTGAAACGTATCAATCACGCTCCGAAGGACCACCATGAAGCTGCGCCTGGCCGCAATCGTGATCAGTGCCCTCGCCGTCGCGATACCGGGCCCGGCCGTTGCAGTCGACGGCGCGGCGGCGACCCATCTCACCGTCTCGCAGCTGTCCTCACCGCGCGACGTGGAGGACCTGAGCTCGCCGCTGCTGGCCTGGCACGTCCCCTTCGCCGCGCAGAGCGCCTACCGCGTGCAGGTCGCCCGGATCAGTGAGGGCATCGGTGCCGCCGGGGTCTGGGACTCCGGTCGCGTCAGGTCCTCGGCGAGCACCAACGTGCCCTACGCCGGTCCGGCGCTCGAGCCCGAGCAGACCTACCAGTGGCGCGTACGCACGTGGGACGGGCGCGGAAAGGGCTCGGACTGGTCGAGCATCTCCACCTTCACCACCGGTCCCGGTCAGGAGTGGGGACAGGCCCAGCCGATCTGGCTCGCTCCGGCCCGCGCGGTCGCCTGGGATGACGTCACCATCGACACCACCTTCCGGATCACGTCCCAGAACGCCACCATCGCGTTCCGGGCCGCGGACGCCAGCAACTACTACATGTGGCAGTTCCGCGGCGACGGCGTGAACACCTTCGCTCCCCACAAGCGGGTCGGCGGGACCTTCACCCAGCTCGACTCGGTGCCGCTGCCCGAGCCCCTCATCCGCGACACGTCCTACCGACTGCGGATCCAGGCAGAGGGAACCACGATCCGCACGTGGCTGGACGACACCCTGATCGACACCCGCACCCTCACCGACTTCGCCGCCGGCTCGGTCGGCTTCCGCACGGGCGGGTCCGAACGCAACAAGTGGGACGACCTGAGCGTCACCTCCGCCTCCGGCGAGGTCCTCTACGCCAACGACTTCTCCGCCAGCAGTGACTTCGCCTGCGGCGCCGCGGTGGGCGGCTGGCTCGAGGTCGGCACGAACGCCAACTGCGTCTACGGCGTCGAATCGCAGGACTGGGCCTTCTTCCGGCACGAGTTCACGCTTCCCGACAAGCCGATCGCGGCCGCCACGCTCTATGCGACCGCATCCTCGACCGCGCCGGGCCGGCAGTACGTCTACAAGGCCTGGCTCAACGGAGGGTTCGTCGGTCTCGGCCCGACCCAGCCGATCCGCGGCGAGGCCCGGTACGACGGCTTCGACGTGACCGCCGCACTGCGGCCGGGAGCCGAGAACGCGATCGGGGTGCTCGGCTGGACGAGCAGCGACCGGCGCTTCCTCGGGCGACTCGTCGTGGAGTACGCCGACGGCACCCGGGACGCGATCGTGAGCGGTCCCCAGTGGCGGAGCCGCTCCGGTGGGCTCGTCTTCCCCGCCGCCGGCAGCATCGGGACCTCGTTCTTCTCGGCGCCGAAGGAGAACCTGCAGTCGGCCCAGTGGCCCGAGGGTTTCGCCGAGCCGGGCTTCGACGACTCGGGCTGGAGCGACGCCGCGGTGCGTCCGGCTTTCGATGACCTCCGCGCCGCCCCCACGGCGAAGGTGGAGCAGCAGCTGCGGGCGCCGGTCAGCGTGGTGGAGAAGGCGCCCGGCCACTACTTCATCGACTACGGCCGGACGTGGATCGGCGGTCTCTCCCTGGACGTCGACGGCACGGCGGGCCAGGTGCTCGACCTCCGGTTCGGCGAAGAGCTGTCCGCGCCCCAGACGGTGCGATACGCCATGCGGACGGGCAACACCTACCAGGACAGATGGACGCTGCGCGCAGGCGAGCAGCACCTGGAGACCTGGGGGATGCGGGTCTTCCGCTACGCCGAGGTCATCGGTGCTCCCGCCGGCCTGGGTGCCGCCGACTTCCCCGCCCTGGCGCAGGTCTATCCCTTCGACACCGACGAGGCGGTCTTCGACTCTGCCGACGACGACCTCGACCGCGTGTGGGCGCTGTCCCGCAATACGATCGAGGCCACCAACCACGATCTCTACGTCGACTCCTGGAGCCGCGAGCGCGGCGCCTATGAGGCCGACAGCTACCTGCAGATGATGGCCAACTTCTTCGTCTCCAGCGACCCGACGCTGGGCAACTACTCCCTGGAGTACCTGCTCACCCGCAGGACGTGGCCGACGGAGTGGCCGATGTACACGATCCTGGCCTTCCACGACTCGTGGCAGCAGACCGGTGACACCGCGGCCCTGGCCCGCAACTACACCGCCTTGCAGGAGAAGCTGCCTCTCAAGTGGGTGGAGCCGTCCACGGGACTCATCCGCAAGAACACCGGATCCAACGGCTCCAACTCCTGCACCGACTGCGACATCGTCGACTGGCCGGCATCCGAGCGCGACGGCTACGTCTTCCGTCCCTACAACACGGTCATCAACGCGATCGGCCACCGGTCGTTCCGCGACATGGCGGAGATCGCGACGGCGCTCGGACATGACGACGACGCGGCGACGTACACGGCCATCGCCGACCGCCTCCGGAACGCGGCCAACGACAGGCTCTGGGATTCGGCGAAGGGTGCCTTCCGTGACGGTCTCGACGCCGACGGCACCCCGATCCAGCACTGGGCGATCCAGGCCAGCGTCTTCGCCACGGCGTTCGGGCTTGCCCAGGGCGAGGTCGCGCAACGCGCCGCGGACTACATCGGCACCCGCGGCATGGCCTGCAGCGTCTACTGTGCCGCGTTCGTCCTCGAGGCCCTCTACGACGGTGACCGGGGAGACGTCGCGCACCAGCTGCTGACGAGCACGGGGCTCCGCAGCTGGCTCAACATGATCGCGAAGGGAGCCGGTGCCACCGCGGAGGCCTGGGACACCTCGCTGAAGTCCAACATGACGTGGTCGCACCCCTGGGCGGCGTCACCGGCCTACAACGTGCCTCAAGGCATGTTCGGCATCGAGCCCCTGGTGCCCGGCTACGAGGAGTTCCGCGTCCGGCCGCAGCCCTCCGGGATCCCGTGGGCACACGTCACCCTGCCCACCCTCCGCGGACGCATCGGAGCGGCGTACGCCACGACCGACCGCGGCATCGACGTCGGCGTGAGCGTTCCGGGCAACTCTCGGGCCGAGGTGCTCGTGCCGTCGGCGTCCGGTGAGCGGGCGTTCCTCGACGGGCGCCCGGTGCCCGCGACGCGTGAGGGCTCCTACCTGGTGATCCAGGACGTGCCCTCCGGCTGCCATGTGATCAGCACGAGCCCTGGGCAGAGCCCGGAGGTCGATCGGCTTCGCGCAATCTGCTGAACCTGAAGGCTGTGGCCGGTCCGGCCACAGAACGTATCAACTCGCTCGGAGGACCCCATGAAGCTCCGTCTGGCCGCGATCGTCGCCAGTGCCCTCGTCGCCACCAGCCTCTCGGCTGCCATCTCCCCCTCGGGGGCGGCGCCGGGCAACACCGCACCCGGCAGTCCCGTCAGCCTGACCGTCGACGACGTCACCCGACCGCTCAACACCGACCTGACGCCCCGGTTCGGCTGGCTGCCGCAGGACAGCGACGCCAACGAGGTGCAGAGCGCCTACAAGGTCGAGGTACGCGACGCCGGCGGTGAGATCGTCTGGGACTCCGGCAAGGTCACCTCCGCGCAGCAGTCCTACGTCGACTACGCCGGTGAGACCCTCGAGCCCGGCAGCCGCTACACCTGGCGGGTCATGACCTGGGACCGCCGCAAGCACCCCTCGCGCTGGTCGGCGAAGGCCGCCTTCGAGACCGGGCTCGGCGACACCGACTGGGGCGGGGCGAGCTGGATCAGGAGGCCACCGGGCACCGCGGACAACCCCGCCCAGGAGCGCGACGAGTGGACCCTGGCCCGCACCGAGGTCGAGGTCCCGGACGGCAGGATCGTCAGCGCGCGCAGCTACCTGGCCGCCAGCCACACCGCCGAGCTCTACCTCGGCGGCGAGCAGGCCGACCGGATGAGCAACTTCGGCTACCCGAGCGAGGGCTACTACCAGGCCGCGGACGTCACCGACCTGGTCACGCCCGGCGAGACCCTCTCCCTCGGCCTCAAGCTGCACTGGTTCAGCGGCGGCCAGGGCCGCGCCGCGGGCATCCCCGGCGTACTCCTGAAGCTCGAGCTCACCTACGCAGACGGCGAGACGACCACGATCGTCACCGACGGCTCCTGGAAGGTCCGCCGCGGCCCGTACGTCACCGTCGGCACCCGCAACGGCGAGGGCCTGTGGATCGAGCACCTCGACGGTCAGGTGGCCCAACAGATCGGCGACTGGACCGCGCCCGGCTACGACGACTCCCAGTGGTCCGGCGCAGTGGTCGTCGGCGCGCACCCGGTGGCGCCGTTCACCCACCTGGAGGGCCAGCAGACCCGGCTCGAGGAGACCGTCGTCCACCCCGAGCGCATCCTCCGAGCCGCCGACGGCACCCCGGTCGCGGACTTCGGCACGATCATCCCGGCGCGACCCGGCGTGCACTTCGAGGACGGAGTCGCCGGGCGACAGGTCCCGATCCGGGCCGGCTACGAGCTCGCCGACACCGGCCGGGTCTCGACCACGGGACTCTCGACGCAGAGCACCAACATGTCCTTCCCCTACACCCAGGCCGCCGGCGAGCAGGACTACCTGGCGGTCGGCCACCTGGGCTTCCGCTACCTCGAGGTCCCGGGCGCCGGCGAGGAGATCACCGCCGAGGACGTGACCGCGACCGTCGTCCACACCGCCTACGACGAGGACGGCGCCGCCACCTTCGACAGCTCCGACGAGACCCTCGACGACGTCTGGGACCTGATGGACCGCTCGCTGCGCTACTCCGTCCAGGAGACCTTCGTCGACACCCCGACGCGTGAGCAGGGCCAGTTCCTGCACGACACCGCCAACATCTCGATCGGCCTGATGTCCTCCCAGCGCGAGCGGGTCGCCTCCCGGCAGGCGATCCGGGAGTTCCTGCTCAGCCAGGAGCGCTACTGGACCACCGGCAACGACGCCGGCCGCTACAACGCGGTCTACCCCAACGGCGACGGCAAGCGGGACATCCCCGACTTCACCGAGGTCGTCCCCGACTGGATCTGGCGCTACTACCTCGAGACCGGCGACAAGGCCGTCCTCGAGGACGCCTACGACAACCTCACCGCCACCGCCGGCTACATCCGCCGTCACATCGCCACCAGCGGCCCGACCCAGGGCCTGGTCACCAACCTGTCCGGCGGCTCCGGCCAGTACCTGTACGGCATCGTCGACTGGCCCGCCCACGGCCGCTTCGGCTACGACATGACCACCGCCGCCAGGACCACGGTCAACGCGCTCGGCGTCGACGTGCTCCGCAAGGTCGCGTTGATCGGCGAGGAGCTGGACCGCCCGGCCGAGGAGGTCGCCGCGCTCAACTCCGATGCCGACGCCCTCGCCGCCCGGATGAACCAGACGCTGCGCAAGACAGACGGGACCTACGTCGACGGCCTGCTCGCCGACGGCACCCAGTCGGCCCACGCCGGCCAGCACGCCACCTCGTACGCCATCGCCTTCGGCATCGCGCCGGCGCAGGACGTCCCCGCGCTCGGTGAGCAGGTCGCCGCCCAGGGGATGAAGCAGGGCCCGATGACCGCCCACGTGCTGCTCGAGGCCCTCGCCGACGCCGGTGCCGGTGCAGGCGTCCTGAAGCTGCTGACCAACGAAGACGACTACGGCTGGGCCGGCTGGCTCGCCGACGGCGGCACCTTCACTCCCGAGGCCTGGGAGCTGAGCGGCTCGGCCAACAGCGCCTCCCACGGCTGGGGCTCGCGCGGCATCGTCGACATCACCGAGTCGGTGCTCGGCATCCGCACGACCGCTCCGGGCGCCGCCGAGGTCGAACTGAGCGTCCCGGCCACCGGCCTCACCCACGCCCAGGGCTCGGTGGTGACCCAGCGCGGCCGCGTCGCCACCGCCTGGACCCGCAGCGACTCCGGCACCGTCGCCCTCCGCGCCACGATCCCGGTCAACGTCACCGCCGTCGTACGCCTCCCCGCGGGCCACTACCTGGCCACCGGCCCCGGCAGGACCGCACCGGAGCGCCTCGGCACCGAGAACGGCATCACCTCCTACCGGATCGGCTCCGGTGCCTGGACCTTCAAGAAAGGGGCATGAACAGGCGCCGTGACTCCGCTAACCTGCGGCAGTGCGCCGAATCGCAGTGCTCGCCGCGGGTCTCCTGATCGGGACGGCCCTGGCCGCCTGTGGGACGACCGAGCCGCGTGAGACGGCCTGGCCCGACGGGCTGACCGCCTACCTCGACCAGACCCGGCTCCAGCGCAACACCGGCGAGGCGTTCGTACGCCTCGTCAACGACGCCGGCTCCTCGATCGAGGTCTCGCGCCTCGAGGTGGGCAGCGACCGGTTCCGGGCCCGATGGACGGGCTCGGAACCGGTCGACCCGGAGATGGACTTCGACTTCGACATGCCGCGCGGGAAGTGCGGCGAGGGCGGCGACGCCGAGGTGACCATCACCTGGCGCGAGACCGGCGAGGCGGCGGCGGAGTGGCGCACCAGCACCGGCCCCGCCGAGGACAGGTACGCCAACGTCGACCGTCTCCTCGACCGCGACTGCGCCGAGCGCACCCTGACCGAGGCGGCCGAGATCACGGCCGGGGATCCCCGGGTCGAGGGCGAAGGCAAACAGAGCGTCTTCGTCCTCCCGGTCACCTTCGCCTCGACCGAGAAGGCCCCCGAGGTCACCTTCGACGGCTGGGAGGGCACCGTGCTCTTCCAGCTCGCCGCCGAGACTCCCACCTGGCCGCGGACCGCCCCGCACCCGATGACGGGCGACCCGATCACGCTGGAGCTGCGCGTCCTGCCCGCCAGGTGCGACCCGCACGCCTTGGCCGACGACAAGGTCGGCAGCCTCTTCCGGGTCCACGTCGGCGGCCCCGACGTCCCGGACGGCGCCAGCTACTTCCTCCCGCTCAGCAAGGCGCAGAAGACCGCCCTCTACGACTTCCTTCCCGGCTACTGCGGCTGGGAGTGAGCTCAGCCGAAGAGCGGACCGAGCGCAGCCCGAGCGAGGAGGAAGCCCACGATGCCCACCGCCCACGCCGTCGCGCTGGCGGCGTGCTTGGCCAGCCAGCCGTCGAGAAGGGCCAGCGGTCGGGCCACCAAGGGTGCGGCGAAGACGCGCGCGGCGGTGAGCAGGAGCGCCGGAGCGATCATCACGACGCAGTAGCCGAGCACCCACAATCCCGACACCGGCCACTCCGGCCCCTGGGTCCCGATCACTCCGATCGCGGCGAGGTAAGGGAGCATCGAGGCGGCCTCGACCAGCCCGGCGAGCACCGCCAGCGCGGCGAGCGCCGAGGCCGAGCCCGACTCCGAGGCGACCGCCCGCTCGCGCCAGCGGAGCAGGCGGCGCGGCGGCTCAGGCGCATCGGCCCGTTCCTTCCCCGGTCCGGGCGGGTCCAGCCTGAAGCTCCACGCGAACAGCCCGACGCCGAGGATCAGCTGCCCCCACAGCAGCGGACGCGAGTCGCGCAGCCCGCTGAGCGCGTCGGCCACGGCCGAGCCGCCCAGCAGGATCGCGATGCCGAGCAGTGCGTAGAACCCGGCGAGCGCGCCCAGGTAGACCAGGATCCGTCCGGGCCGCACCCGGCCGGGGGCCATCAGCAACCACACCGGGATCAGCAGTGTGCCGAAGCTGGTCGAGTCGATCAGTGCCAGCACCGCCAGTGCGACGTACGTCGCGGTGCCGCCCAGATCGCCGGTGAGTGGGCCGAGGTCGATGTCCATGCCCCGAGGCTCGCGTGCGCCCGGGCCGGTTCGCGTCGGCCGAACCGGTGATCCTTCGGCGCGGGGATACATCCTTCGGATGACCCCGAGGAGGCGGCGTACGTGCTGAGATGGTGCCGTGGACCGCCCGACCCTGCTGCAGCAGCTGCCCGCGGCGCTTCTCGGCGGTGGCACGAGCCTGCGCGCCGCGGACCGTCGTCTGGCCTGGCTCGACGCCGTGGTCGTCCTCGCCGCCGGTCTCGCGCTGCATGCCCTGGGACAGGTCGGCGGCGTACGCGGGCTGCACCCGTTCGGCCTCGACCTGGACAGCGTGCCGACGTGGTGGCATCTCGTCCCGCTCGCCCTCGCGGCCGGGGCGCTCGTGCTCAAGCGGCGCCGGCCGCTCGCGGTGCAGACCGTCGTCGCCCTCTGCTTCGGGGCCGACCTGCTGCTCGGGGGCAGCATCGCGATGGTGGTGGTGCTCTGGGACGCGCTCTTCGCCGGCCAGCTGCACGGGTCGCCACTGGCGCGGCGCATCACCACCGTGGCCGTCGCGGTGGCCATCGCAGCGGCGGTCGTCGCCTCCGCCGCGGCCACCTCGGACCCCCGCACCCCGATCGTGCTCGCGCTCACGCTCTTCGCGATCGTCGTCACCCCGATGTGGTGGGGCAGCAACGTACGTCAGGGCAGCGAGCTCGCCGACGCCGCCGAGGACAGGGCCCGGCTCGAGCGGGAACGCAGCGCCGCGCTGCTGCGCCTGGCCGACGCCGAACGGCACGACGCGGTCCGGGCCGAGCGCTCCGCGGTGGCCCGGGACCTGCACGACGTCGTCGCCTCCCACCTGTCCGCCATCGCGCTGACCTCGGGTGCGGCGCTGGCCGGTGAGCACGACCCGGAACGAGACCGGGCGGCGCTGCGGCTGGTACGGGCGGAGAGCCTGGCCTCGCTCGACGACATGCGCGCGATGATCCGCGTCCTGCGCTCCGACGGCGACTCCGGTGACTCCGGTGACGCCGGGGACCTCACCGCCGCCTCCCGTGCCGCCAACCTCGGCCCCGTCCTGGAGCAGGCGCGCCTGGCCGGCCTGCCGCTGCGGGTCGACGACCCCGGTGGGCTTCTCGACGGCGCCGACCTCGCGCTGCCGGTCGCGGTCGACCACGCCGTCTACCGGATCGTGCGCGAGTCCCTGACCAACGTGCTCAAGCACGGCGGCGGCACCACTCATCTGCGCCTGATCCCCGCCGACGCCCTCGAGATCGAGGTGACGGATTCCGGTGCCGCGAAGGAGCCTGCGGCCGAGGCCGGCACCGGAACTGGACTGGTGTCGATGCGCGAACGAGCCGAAGCTGTCGGTGGAACCTTCGAGGCCGGCCCCGACGGCACCGGCTGGCGGGTCCGAGCGATCCTGCCGCTGCCGGGAGCGAGCGCATGATCCGGGTCCTGCTCGCCGACGACCATGCCGCCATCCGGGCGGGTCTGCGCATGCTGCTCGCCACCGCCGGCGACATCGAGGTGGTGGGGGAGGCTGCCGACGGCGCGACCGCGGTCGCCAACGCGCGGGCCCTGCGACCCGATGTCGTGCTGATGGACGTACGCATGCCCGGCACCGACGGCGTGACCGCGACCCGCCAGGTCGTCGACGAGGGGCTCGCCGACGTACTCGTGCTCACCACCTTCGACCTGGACGAGTACGTCTTCGGTGCCCTCCGCGCAGGCGCGGCCGGGTTCCTGCTCAAGTCGGCCGAGGCGTCCGACCTGGTCGACGCGGTCCGGCACGTCGCCGCGGGCGACGGCGTGGTCGCCCCGGAGGTCACCCGCCGGGTGCTCGCCGAGCTGGCCGGCGCACCGGGCCGATCGGGCCCCGCGCCCACACCCGCGGCACCGCTCCCCGCGGACCTCACTCCCCGGGAGAGGGACGTGCTCGCGGCCCTGGGGCAGGGCCTGTCCAACGCTGACATCGCCCAGCGGCTGGTGATCTCCGAGGCGACCACGAAGACCCACGTCTCCCGCGTCCTGGCGAAGCTCGGGGTCGCCTCCCGGGTCCAGGCGGCGATCCTGGCCCGCGAGGCAGACATCATCTGAAGACCCGCTCACAGCCCAGAGTTCACCGGTTCGTGACCTTCGAAGCCCCCATCCGGACGGATCAGGTAGCAGAATTACCAACCGTCCGTAACGCACACACTGGAGGATTCATGTCCGGGAAGAACCGCTCCGTGCTCACGATGCTCAAGCTGCTCCTCGCAGCTCTCGTCGCCACCACCGGCCTGCTCGGCGGGAGCGTCGCGCTGGCGCCCGCCGCCCAGGCCGACTGGATCGAGAGCTGCACCCACAAGGGCTGTGCCGAGGCCCTCGACTCCAACGAGGTCTGGGCCTCGCTGGGCTACCCGACCAACCGTGGCTGGCACGACTGGCCGCCCACCGGCACCTGCAACTTCTCCGGGGGCACCTACAACAACTACGAGGGCGAGCTGCCCTCGGGCCACTCCTACCTCGAGTTCGACGTGACCCCGCGTGAATGCGGTGCGCAGCGCCAGTCCTACCGGCTCGTGGTGGACACCACAACGGGGGACGTCTACTTCACCCCCGACCACTACAGCACCTTCTACTTCCTGGTCTGAGCCTTTCGAAAACGGGCCTCTGACCTGGGCAGACACGGCATCGCCGGCCCAGGTCGGAGGCCCATTCGTACGCTGATGACCTCCTGAGACCTCGCTGAGCCCCCGCTGAGACGTCGAAAACACGGGTCCGAGGATCGCGAAGCGGCTGGCGGCCCGCCGTACTCTAGGGACGTTTGTGACCGCGGGAGGGGACATCGTGAGCTGGCAGGGCAATCCGCCATACATACCTACGCCGACGCCGAAGAAGAAGCGAGGAAAGAAGGTCCTGAAGGCCTTCTTCATCGTGATCCTGGTGTGCGCGCTTCTCGGTTCCCTGGGTGTGATCGTGGCCTACAACGCCATCCCGATCCCCAGCGCCAACTCCGCCTACGAGAAGGAGACCTCCTTCGTCTACTACCGCGGCGGCAAGGACGAGCTCGGGCGTTACATCGCCGACTCGCAGGACCGCGACTCGCTGCCCTATGACGAGATTCCGCAGCTGATGAAGGACGCCGCGGTCGCCGCGGAGGACCGTACGTTCTGGACCAACAGCGGCATCGACCTCAAGGGCATCGCCCGCGCGCTGGTGAACAACAACACCGGCGGCGCCCAGTCCGGTGCCTCGACGATCACCCAGCAGTACGTCAAGAACCTCTACCTCACCCAGGAGCGCACCTACACCCGCAAGGTGAAGGAAGCGGTCATCTCGCTGAAGATCAGCCGGCAGAAGTCCAAGGAGGACATCCTCGCCGGCTACCTCAACACCATCTACTTCGGCCGTGGCGCCTACGGCATCGAGGCCGCGTCGAACGCCTACTTCGACAAGCCGGCCGCGGAGCTCACCCTCCGGGAGGCCGCCGCCCTGGCCGCGATCCTCAACGACCCCAACGACCTCGACCCGAGCAACGGCGAGGAGGCGGTCGCCGAGCTCGACGGCCGCTACCGCTACGTCATCAACTCGATGGTCAAGATGGAGATGGTCGACGCCGCCGAGGGGGAGAAGGCCAAGCAGTCGCTGCCGAAGTTCAAGAAGCCGCGCTCCGACAGCCGCTACGGCGGCCAGAAGGGTCACGCGCTCAAGCTGGTCCGCGACGAGCTCCTCAAGCTCAAGGACGAGCAGGGCAACCCGCTGGTCACCGAGGACGAGATCAACGGCGGCGGGCTCCGCATCACCACCACGCTGACCAAGAAGACGATGAGGACCGCGGAGGAGGCGGTCAACGACGTACGTCCCGATGACAAGAAGGCCTACATCGAGGGCGATGTCTCCGACGAGCTGCACGTCGGCGCGGCGACGGTCGACGTCAAGACCGGCGCCCTGCGCGGCTTCTACGGTGGCCAGGACTACCTGGAGTCCCAGATCAACTGGGCCGCGAGCAGCTCGACGATGGCCGGGTCGACGATGAAGGCGTTCACGATGGCGGCGGCACTGAAGGCCGGCTACTCGCTCAAGGACAGCTGGGACGGCAACTCTCCCAAGGACTTCAACGGCCTGCCCGTCCGCAACTCCGGCCAGAGCGCCGCAGACCCGAACGGACACAGCTATGGCTCCGTCAGCAGCCTGACGGCCATGGAGAAGTCCATCAACACCGCCTTCGTCGAGATGTCCGACTCGCTGCCCAACGGCAGCAAGGACGTCTACGACATGGCCGTACGCTCCGGCATCCCGCGCGGCGACCGCAGCGACCCCGCCTACCCGGGCATCCCGATGAAGTCGGGTGGGGACATGCAGCCCGAGAACTTCCTGCTCACGCTGGGCAACTCGACCGTCAGCCCGATCAACATGGCCAACTCCTACGCCACGATCGCCAACGGCGGAGTGCACAACGACGTCTACGTCGTCTCCAAGGTGGTCGACGCCGACGGCACCGTCCTCTACGAGCACGACGACACCGCGGGCAGCAAGCGGGCGATGGACGAGGACGTCGCCGCCGACACCTCCTACTCGCTGCAGCAGGTCGTCTCCAGCGGCACCGGCCAGGCGGCCAGCGCCGTCGTCCAGCCGGCCGCGGGCAAGACCGGCACCGCGACCAACGACAAGGACGAGGTCTCCTCGGCCTGGTTCGTCGGCTACACCCCGCAGCTCTCCACCGCCGTGGCCTACAGCCGCGGCCAGGGCAGCGGCGCCCTCGACGGCTGGCTCGACACCTTCTTCGGCGCCGACTACCCGGCCGACACCTGGGTCGAGATCATGGGAGCGCTGACCGACGAGCTCGAGTACGAAGAGTTCCCGCCACCGGCCCAGCTCGACGGGGACGCCCCGGAGTCGGGCCACGCACCCTACGTCCCGCCGAGCCCGGATCCCGAGCCGACCGAGGAGCCGGAGCCGTCGAACACGCCGCCGCCTTCCGAGACGCCGACGCCGACTCCCACGCCGACGCCCACTCCGACCCCGACGCCGACTCCGACGCCGACCAAGACGCCCGGTCCTCCGGACCCCGATCCCGACGACCCCTCGACCGAGCCCGGGCCGCTCTGAGGCGGCTGATGAACGGTGCTGCTCGAGATCCGTGGCCACAACCTCCCAGGCCGGACCTGGCATCTGGACGACGGTCCCTGCCACAACGTCCATGTCGGCATCCAGCGGGGAAAGCACCCGGTCGAGCTGGTGCCCGGCGACAGCGAGAGCGCGGTCTGGAAGGCCGAGATCGAGCTCCTCGACGTCGATGCGGGTCTCGACTTCCGCGGCGACGCGGTGCAGGGCCGACGCGGAGCCAGGTTCGTCTATCTGACCTGGGGTGAGGTGGGCAACGACGGGTTCACGATGTTTCGTCGCGCCAAACTGATGCTCGACGATCTCGCCCCGATGGCGGCGTCCGGCCGGACCGGGCAGCACGTCATCGCCACCGTCGACCTCACCGACGAGTGCGGCGGCCCGCGATGCGCACGACTGGCCGCGCCGGCCCTCCAGCTCCGAACCAGATGATGTGTCAACGCTTGCCTGGGGGACCTCATTTCCCGCGACCTTGCCCGACACGGTTAGATAGTGCCCGTGTCAGTGATCGCCCCCGTCGACGTCCACGATGACACCGCTCTGAAGGCTTGGTACGCCGTGGAGGCGGCATCGATGGCGTTCGACCGACCCTACGCGTCACATCGCACCTTCGAGGCGCTCGCCAATTCCGTGCGCACCCCGCACGACCACGGCCGCCGCGTCCTCCTCGCCGCGAAGGAGCAGGGCGAGACGATCGGCATCGCCGAGCTCGACCTCCCGGAGGAGGAGCGGAGCCATGTCGTCGAGCTGGGCATCCACGTCCTCCCCGTGCACCGCTGGCGCGGGGTCGGCACCGAGCTGTGGCGGGCCGCCGATGACGTACGCCGCACCAGCGGCCGCACCCTGACGACCGCCGAGGTGACCATCCCCCCGAAGTCGTCCCTGGCCTTCGCGCGGGCGCTCGGCTTCAAGTCCGTACGCCGCGAGGACCACCTCGCCGCCGACCTCCCGCTGCCCCACAAGCCCTTCAAGGTGCTCGGCTACGAGCTCCTGATGTGGGAGGACCGCACCCCCGAGGAGCTGCTCGCCCAGTTCGTCGGCCTGCGCAACCAGATGGGCAAGGAGATGCCGGGCAAGACCGAGCAGGACATGGTCGCCCACACCGCCGACCGCATCCGCTCGGCCGAGAAGAGCACCGCCCGCTCCTACGACCGCATCACCGCCGCCGCCCGCGAGATCCTCACCGGCGAGCTCGTCGGCTACTCGGTCATCTTCCTGGCCCACGGCAGCGACGAGGCCATCCAGGACGACACCTTCGTCAAGTCCGCCCACCGCGGCCACAAGCTGGGCCTCGCCCTCAAGGTCGCCACCCTCGCCGCCGTCCAACGCGACCACCCCGAGCGCACCAGCATCCACACCTGGACCGACCCGTCCAACGACGTGATGCAGCGCATCAACAGGCAGTTCGGCTTCCGCAAGATCGAGCTCATGCACGAGGTCCAGCGCACCGACCGCTGGTAGCAGAACGCTGCCTAGGTGCGGCGTCGCAGCGCGAGGATCGTCAGGTCGTCCTCGATATCCCCGCCTGAGGTGAGCCGCAGCGCGGCGGCGACGGCTTCCGCAGCCGAAGTCGATCCGGCACACTCTCGCCACACCCCCGAGAGGTCCTCGACCGTACCGCCCAAGGCATCGAGCACGCCGTCGCTCACCACCACAAGGATCTCTCCGGGCTCCAGTCTCTCGATGTCGCTGGTTCGCCGGACGTCAGCGGCGACGCCCAGCGGGAGATCGCCGGCCTGCAGACGGCGTACGGCTCCGTCCGGCGCGACGACGGCAGCCAGCCCGTGTCCCGCGTCCGAGTAGGTCAACACTCCGGTCGGCAGGTGCAGGAACGCACGGAACATCGTCACGAACGCGTGCGTGTTCTCGAGGTCTCGAACCATGCCCTGCTCGGTGGCGACCAGCGGGGTCACCACGTCCCCGGCGTCCGCATGAGCCCTCAGGAGCGACCGTGTCGTAGCAGCCAGGATCGCCGCCCCCGGTCCCTTTCCCATGACGTCGGCGAGCGTGAGCACGAGGCCGTCGTCGACCCCGTGCCAGTCGTAGAAGTCGCCGCCGACGGAGCCGGCCGGAACGAACCGCGCAGCCAGCTCGTACCCCGGAATCCGAGGAGCCTCGGCAGGAAGCAGACTCATCTGGACCTGTGCTGCCCGGTGCAGCTCCTGTCGCTCTGCGGTGACATCTCGGAGCACGGTGACCACCCCGCCCCCGGCGGACTCGGGGAGCCTCGCCGTGGTGAAGGCGACGATGCGCTCGTCTGCGGCATCCAAGGCAGTGGCGGGGCGCACCAGCAGATCGAGGTCTCGTACGTCGCTGCCCGCCAGCGAACGGCGGAACGGAAGGTCGGTCGGCGCGAGGGCTGCGCCGTCGAGGCCGCGGATCCCTGCCACATCCGAGATGCCGGTGGGAGTGTCGTCGACGTCGGTGGCGAGCGCGTGGTGGGCACCCAGCAGAAGACGGGTGGCCGCCGGGTTACGCACCATCACCGCGCCCTCGCGGTCGACCACGCGCACTCCCTCGGACATCGTGTTGATGATCGTGCCGAACAGATCGGCCTGGGCTTGCGCCTGGTCCCGGGCGTCAGCGAGCGCGTCGGAGAGGACGTCACGCGCATCGCGGTCCAGGGCAAGGGCCAGGCCGATGACGCACACGAGCACGACGTAGAGCTGTGACACGGCGATCTCGACGATCGGGTCGCCGATGCCGAGGAACGGTCCTCGGCCGAGGGCGGTGATGCCGATACACGCGACGGCGACGAGCCCACCGTGCAGCGAGACCAACGGCGCCGGGAGCCGAACGCCTGCCCAGCATGCGAGCGCCAGGAGTGGGAAGACCAGGGCGATGTCGTTCATCCCGAGGAACCACAGCGCATGCAGCGCCGGCGAGATCACGAGCACGAGAAGCTGTTCACCCGGTCGCGAGGGTGCTGACGCGCGAGTCCTCGGACCCGGCCCAACGGGATCTGTGCGGCGCGCCACCAGCTCGCTGATCGAGAACCCGAGCGGACAGAGAACGACGATGCTGCCCATGTTCCGGGCGCACCAGAGCAGGATCACGTCCCATCGCCACCCGTCGCCGGCGATGAGCGATCCGGCGCCCACCACAGGCGCGGACATCAGCGGCCCGACGAATGCCGCAAGGAAGAACGGCCAGAGCTCCGTACGCTCCAGCGACCTGCGGCCGCGGCTCCGCCAGACTCGCGGGCACCGGTGCGCGAGGATCGCACCGGTTACTGTGACCTGGACGACGGCGCCGACCGCGGTTGCGGCGGCCCCCGTCGCCGTGCCCCCGGTCGCGGCGACCCCCACGGCGGTCAGCACGCCGATCAGGGCAACGTCGAGGACGACCCCCTGGCGGCGTGCCCGGGCCGCGATCCAGAGCACCGACACGCCCGCGGCGGGCCAGACCATGCTGATGGTGCTCTCCGGCTGGACGGTGGCTCGGCCGAGGAGGACGGCCAGCAGATAGCCGGCCGCGAAGGCTGCGACGGTCACCGGCTCCGTGTACGCCGGACCAGTCCTCGCTCGGTCGGGATGGCGACCACGTACGCGCTCGTTCTTCACCGGACCTCCTTCGGTCGATCGTCTCTGGTCTCGAGACGCTTCGTTTCCAGGTGTATGACCCCCATGGTGCCTCTAATGCACCGTTTGCGGACGGATCTGCATCGTGTTCATGGTTATGGTGGGACGTGAGCCGCGGGCGTCGGGTCGTCCGTGGATGACGGGATGAGAGACGCAGTGACGCTGGCCAAGTCAGGCACCGCCCAGGGGATCGGTGCGTTCCGCCTCGCGATGATCCGTCTCGTCGCGGTGCTCACCCTTCTCACCGGAACGACCTACGTCATCTGGCGCTGGGGCTGGTCTCTCAACCTCGATTTCTGGTGGATCTCGGTGCCGTTGGTGGTCGCGGAGACGTACGCCCTTCTCGACGGAGCGCTCTTTGCGATCACGGTCTGGCGCATCAAGGTCCGCGGGCCCGCCCCACCACCCGCGCCGGATGCGACGGTCGACGTCTTCATCACGACCTACAACGAGCCCATCGACGTCGTCGAGAGCACGGCACGTGCGGCCAAGGCGATCCGCTGGACGCACCAGACATGGATCCTCGACGACGGCGACCGACCCGAGATGAAGGCCGTCGCGGACCAGCTCGGTGTCGGCTACCTGACGCGCAGCTCGGACTGGCAGGGGAAGTCGCGACACGCGAAGGCGGGCAATCTCAACAACGCTCTCTTCCAGACGACCGGCGAGTTCCTCCTGATCCTCGATGCCGACCAGATTCCCGATCCCGAGATCCTCGAGCGCATGCTCGGCTGGTTCGAGGACGAGGACGTCGCGATCGTCCAGTCGCCGCAGTGGTTCACGAACGTCGAGGAGTCGGATCCGCTCGGCAGCCAGGCGCCGCTGTTCTACGGACCGGTCCAGCAGGGCAAGGACGGCTGGAACGCGGCATTCTTCTGCGGCTCGAACGCCGTCCTGAGGCGTGAGGCCCTGATGCAGCTCGGGATCGTCGGGTACGTCCGCGAGACCGAGAGGACGGTGCGCCATGCCCTCGTCGTCTCCCGGCAGGTGCTGGGGAGAGCACAGCGCTCGGTGGGTCGCGACGGCGATCCTGTCGTCCGTGCCGCGCTCGCCGGCCTTCGTGGGTCCGCCGCTGACGCGCTGGCGCGGATCGACGCCGGTGAACCGGTTCAGTCCGTCAGCTGGGACTTCCAGCAGGCCGTGGACGCGACCAGCCGGTCGATGGTCTCTGCGGACCTCGCCGCGATCCGTGCGGACCTGGCCGAGATGGGTGAGCTGAGCACGCTCGATGAGACCGGTGAGGATCCGACCGATGAGGAAGCCGTACGTCGGCTCGCTGATCCGCAATGGTCGCCGCTGGCGGCCGTGGAGCGGGTCTCGACGCTCATCCGCACCGTCGACGTGGACCGGTCCCAGGAGGCGCTCCCGGTGATGCCGGTGTCGTCCTTGTCCGTCACGGAGGACATGGAGACCTGCATGCTGCTGCACAGTCAGGGCTGGAAGTCGGTCTATCACCACGAGATCCTCGCTCGAGGCCTCGCTCCCGAGGATCTCGGAACGATGCTCAAGCAGCGACTGAGGTGGGCGCAAGGCACGATGCAGGTCTTGTTGAAACGGAACCCGCTGACGCTCCGCGGCCTTCAGCTCGGTCAGCGGTTCAGCTACTTCGCGACCATGTGGAGCTATCTCACCGGCTTCGCCGCCCTCGCGTTCCTCTCGGCGCCGATCCTCTACCTGACGATGGGCGTGACACCGGTGAAGGCGTGGGGCTCGACGTTCCTGGCGTTCTTCGTGCCGTACTTCGTGCTGAACCAGCTGCTGTTCGCGCTCGTCGGATATGGGACCAAGACCTGGCGAGGCCAGCAATACACCCTCGCGCTCTTCCCCATCTGGATCCGGGCCATGACCACCGCAGCCGCCAACGTCTGGTTCGGCAGACCGCTCGACTTCTCCGTCACGGAGAAGAGGCGCGTCGCCTCGGCCCGCTTTCCGGTACGACTCATCTGGCCCCAGCTCGCGTTCATGGCGGCCATGGTCCTCGCCGTGCTGGCAGGCGTGCTGCACCTGGTCGTTCCCGAAGCGGACCAGTTCGCGCTCGGTGAGCCCCCGACGCTCTGGGGCGTCGGCATCAACGTCGTCTGGGTGCTCTACAGCCTCGTTGTGCTCAGCGTGATCGTGAAGGCCGCGCTCTACCGTCCGAGCACATCGGTCCCCGCCAACAGCGAGAAGGAGCAGTGAGCCATGGAGTTCGTGGAAACCACATCGGACAAGGGCGTCGTCATCGCACCCCAGGGCAAGTTCAACCTGGTCAACGCACCGACGGTGAAGGCGCGGATCGACGAGCTGGTGAGCGGCGGCGCGTCCCGGATCGTCATCGACCTCTCGGGAGTCAGCTTCATCGACTCCTCGGGCCTGGGAGCGTTGATCGGCAGCCTCAAGTCCGCGCGCCAAGCCCGTGGCGACGTACGCATCGCGAGCCCGGGGGAGCAGGTCCGCGCCGTGCTCCGGCTCACGAACCTGGATCGGATCCTGGCTCCGTACGAGACCGTCGAGGACGCCTCGCGTGGCTGGTGAACCTCATCAGTACCGGCTCGAGGGCTTCGCCGCGCCCGATCAGCTCGACCATGTGCACGCGCTGCTCGAGCGCGCCGGCCGCGAGCACCCCGAGATCGATCCGATCGACCTGATGCTCTTCGACACGGCCGTCATCGAGATCGCCAACAACGTCGTCGAGCACGGCAGGCCGCGGGGAAAAGTACGCTGGCGGCTCACGGTCAGCATCGGCGAGGCCGAGATCGTCGCGGACCTCTACGACTCAGCACAGCCCGCGGACGTCGCCTTCGACACCGCGATGCCGGAAGCAGACGCCGACAGCGGCAGAGGCCTTCCCCTCGCCTGCGCCCTGCTCGATGAGCTCACGGTGACCCGTGAGCCGGGCGCGAACCGCTGGCGAATGGTGCGCCACCTGGCGCGCCAGTGACCGGCCGGACCGCTGCATTCCAGGGCCTTGCGTGGTAGGCCGTGCGGGGCTCGAACCCGCGACCCAAGGATTATGAGTCCTCTGCTCTAACCGACTGAGCTAACGGCCCGGGCAGATCCTAGCGGCCTCTCACTCGCCGGGACACACGGACCGATAGGGCTGCGCGGGCAGGAACTCGTCCCACTCCTCCTCGGTCAGGTCCCGGCCCGCCATCTGGCAGGCGAAGTCGATGGCCCGGTCGAGGTCGGTCTCCCACCGGTAGACCGTGCCGTCGTTCGACGCGATCGCGACGTCGTGGCTGTCGCCGATGAACTGCGCGCCGGCCGGGACCGGTTCGCCCACGTGAGGTGCCCAGCGGGTCCAACGTGGTGGCGTCCCACAGGCTGACGCCGCCGTCGTCGGCCCCGGACACGAGCCGCGACCCGTCGTCGGAGTAGTCGAGCCAGAGCACGGCGGAGCCGAGGCCGGTGGACCGCTGCTCCTCCGGTTCCTCGCACAACGAGAACAGCTCCTCGCACTGGTCGATCAGCAGCGCCGCCCCGCGCGGGGCGCGGGCGAGAGCGGTCAGCGAGTCCATCGGATGGACGCCAGGCGTGATCGTCACACTGTGCTGACCACGGCGGCGCAGGGCCGCAGCCACTCCTGCCCGGAGCAGCGAGGACTTGCCCGAGCCCGAGGGCCCGATCAGGGCGAGCACCGAGGTCCGCGCCAGGATGTCCAGGCAGGCGGCGACGTCGGCGTCCCGCCCGAAGAACCACTCGGCGTCCTCGAGGCCGTACGGCCGAAGGCCCAGCCACGGACAGGTGGCCGAAGCGGTGGGCGCATCGACCACCAGCAACGAGCTGTCCTGCCGGAGGATCGAGGTTTCCAGCGCGATCACGTCGGGCCCCGGATCGATGCCCAGGTGCTCGGCCAGGACTGCCTTGAGCTGGTGGATCGTACGCAGCGCCTCGCCCTGCTGCCCTGACTGGTACTGCGCGCGAGCCAGCACCACCCAGCGGTACTCGCGCAGCGGCGCGGCGCGGACCAGAGCCTGTGCCTCGGAGAGGACCTCGCGGTACCGCCCGGCCCGCAGCAGCGCGTCGATCCGGAGCTCCTCGGCCTCCAGCCGCAGCTCGGACAACCGCGTACCGGCTGCGACCGCCGGCTCCCAGCTTTCCAGCTCGGCGAAGGCCTCCCCGTGCCACAGCTCCAGGGCCTCGGTCAGCAGGTACGCCGCCCGGTCGGCCTCACCGAGGGTGAGCATCTCGCGGGCCCGGCCGACCTGGTCCTCGAACCGCAGCGAGTCCATGTCCTCGGTGGGCAGGTGCAACGTATAGCCGTGAGGTGAGGTCCGGATCGCTTCCCGTCCCAGCACCTTGCGGAGCCGGACCACGCATCCCTGCAGGATCTTGCCGGCCGACGCCGGCGGGCGCTCGCCCCAGAGCGCGTCGAAGAGCTGGTCGGCACTCACCGGATGTCCGGGGTCGGTCGCCAGCGCTGAGAGAACCACTCGGTCCCGCCGACCCAGGTCGCCCGAGCCATCCACCGTCAGTGGGCCGAGAACGCTGATGCCCACGCGCCCAGCGTCGCACCGGGTCCTGGCGCCGTCAACGCGGTCGATACCGGCGCGATACCGAGCCCCGACCGCGGCGATACCGACCGATGTCAGAACGGAGATTCACACCGGGGCCACCAGCCCCACGACCCGAGGGGAAACATGATGAACACCGAGAACACCCGCCGCACCGCGACCGCTCTCGCCACTGCTGTCGCCGCCGCGAGCGCACTGACGGTCATGTCGGCCGTTGCGCCCGCAGAGGCCGGCGCGCGCCCTGTCGACCCTGCCGCCGACCCGGTCACGCTCTGCCTCGACGACCCCACGGAATCCAGCACCGGATCCATGGAGATCGACGAGATCGTCACGATGCTGAAGGTGCGGAGGGCGAGGTACCTGGCCGACCGCCCGGACCTCCTCCGCTGAACGATCCCGGGAGCCGACAGGCTCCCGGGATCAACCCTCGCTGTTGATGCGGTACTTCCCGTCGGCGTAGACGAGCCCCAACGTCACCGTGCCGCCGTCCTGCCGGCCGTCCTTCATCGAGTACTTGTAGGTGTAGGTCACCTTGAGCGGGTCGACGCTGGGAGAGACCGAGACGACGCTGGTGCTCGCGACGGAGCCCCACCAGTCGCGGTAGCCCTCGAGTCCGCCGCTGCTGGCCTGGAACGCCGGGGTCAGCATCGAGCTGTACGCGCTGTCCGGGTTTGCGGGCGCGGTGGCGAGGTAGCTGCGGATGAAGGCGTCGATCCCCTCGGCGCTCGCGCCGGCGGTCTCGCTCGCCGAGGGGCTCTCGCTCGGAGACTCGCTGGCAGTCTCGCTGGGCGTCGGCTCCTCGGACGCCTCCTCCGACTGCTCGTCGTCCGCGTCGTCGGTGGCCTCCTCGGTCGCCTCCGAGAGCGGCGATCCGGACGCCACCGGCTTCGGCTTCGCGCTCGGCTCCTCGCCGCGGTTGGCCCACAGCGCTCCGCCGACCACGAGCACCAACGCCGCCGCGACGGCGAGCGCGATCGGCCACCAGCGGCGCCGCGCCGGGGTGCTGGTCGACTGTGCCGTTCCCGAAGGCGCGGCCGGGGCCGGAGCCGGCGCCGCGACCGCGGCAAGGGTCTGCGTACGCAGCGCCACCGGCTCCAGCTTCTCGGCCGCCAACCGCCCGGCCAGGAAGTCGACGACGTCCTCGGCCGACCATCGCTCGGCGGGGTCGTAGGCCATCGTGTGCTCGAGCAGCGGTGCGAGCCGGCCCGCCAGCGGCGTGCGCGGCGGGTCCTCGTGCACGACCCGGTACAGCGTCGCCAGAGCGTTGTCGCCGATCCCGTAGGGGGGCTCGCCCGTCAGTGCCTGGAAGAGCGTGGCCCCCAGCGACCACATGTCACTGGCCGGGGTGGCCCGCCCGCCGGTGGCGATCTCCGGAGCCAGGTAGGCCGGGGAGCCGGTGACCTGACCGGTCTGCGTGGTCTGGGAGTCGACGCCGCGCGCGATCCCGAAGTCGGTCAGCTTGGCGCGGTCGGCGCGGCCGACCACGATGTTGGCGGGCTTCACGTCCCGGTGGACGATGCCGGCGGCATGGGCCGAGCGCAGGGCGGAGGCGATCTGACCGATCAGCCTCGCGGCGTCCTCGATCGGCAGCGGGCCGTCGTCGCGCACCATGTGAGCGAGGGTCTTGCCCTCGACGTACTCCATCACCAGCCACGGCTTGTCGTCGTCGCGCACCAGGTCGAAGACGGCGACGACGTTCGGGTGGACCAGTCGTGCGGCGAGCTGTGCCTCGCGCTCGACGGCGGCATCCGATACGCCGTCGAGTGCGATCAGCTGTTTGAGTGCGACCGAACGCCCCAAAATTTCGTCGGTGGCGAGCCAGACGGCTCCCATCGCTCCCCGGCCGAGCTCCCTCTCGAGCCGGTACCTCCCTGCGATCACCCAGGTCCCCTCAAATCTCGAACGCGTTCGCCAGTGGTCAACTCTAGGGGGTATCGCCTACTACCCTTGCTTCCGGGACAGCCCGTTCCGGGCCCCGGAAACACCATCTGAGAACGACCTGAGAAAGGCACCACGTGTCCATCGATCCCACACTCCTCGACGACCTCGAGTGGCGAGGCCTCATCGCCGACTCGACGGACCGCGACGCGCTCCGAGAAGCGCTCGCCGGCGGGAGTGTGAAGTTCTATATCGGGTTCGACCCCACCGCGCCGAGCCTGCACATGGGCAACCTTCTCCAGATCACCATGGCGATGCGCCTGCAGCAGGCCGGCCACACGCCCTACGTACTGGTCGGCGGTGCCACCGGCATGATCGGCGACCCGCGCGACTCGGGCGAGCGCACCCTCAACTCGCCCGAGACCGTCAAGGAATGGGTCGGGAAGGTGCGGAGCCAGATCGAGCGGTTCGTCTCCTTCGAGGGCGAGACCGCGGCGACGATGGTCAACAACGCCGACTGGACGGCGTCGTTGTCGGTGATCGACTTCCTCCGTGACATCGGCAAGCACTTCCCGGTCAACCGGATGCTTGCCCGTGACACGGTGAAGAAGCGTCTCGAGGACGGCATCTCCTACACCGAGTTCTCCTACATCCTCCTGCAGTCCATGGACTACCTGAACCTCTTCCGTACGCACGGGGTGAGCCTTCAGTTCGGTGGCTCGGACCAGTGGGGGAACATCACCGGCGGTGTCGAGCTGGTCCGCCGGGTCACCGGCGAGACCGTCCACGCCTTCACCACTCCGCTGATCACCAAGGCCGACGGCACCAAGTACGGCAAGACCGAGGGCGGTGCCCTCTGGCTCGACCCGACGATGATGTCGCCCTACGCCTTCCACCAGTTCTGGCTCAACGTCGAGGACGCCAAGGTGGGGGAGATGCTCCGTGTCTTCACCTTCCTGTCTCACGAGGAGATCGAGACCCTGGAGGCGCAGCACGAGGAGAAGCCGTTCCTGCGGGTGGCGCAGAAGGCGCTCGCCGATCACATGACGACCCTCGTGCACGGGGCGGGGGAGACGGAGCAGGCCAAGCAGGCCGCGGCCGCGCTCTTCGGCGGCGGCGACCTGGCCACCCTGAGCAGTACGACGCTGGCGGCCGCGATCACGGAGGCCGGAGCCGTCGAGCTGGAGCGTGGTGAGGAGCTGCCGACCTACGTCGACCTCTTCATCGCCGCCGGCCTCGTCTCCTCCAAGGGGGAGGCCCGCCGCACGATCTCCGAGGGCGGGGCGTACGTCAACAACGTCCGTGTCGAGGACGCCGAGGCGGCGCTCGGCGAAAAAGAGTTGCTCGGGGACGGCTGGGTTGTCCTGCGTCGGGGCAAGAAGAAGTTCGCCGGCGTACGCCTCAAGTAGGCTCTGACCTGCGAGAACGCCCCGGAGAAGGTGACCGCCTTCCCCGGGGCGTTCCTCGATTTGGCAAGCGCGTCACTGAGGCGTAATGTTCATCTGGTCGCCGGGGTGCGGCGGGAAGCAAGTTCGAGTCTTCGAGCGGGTTTCCGGCCCCTGAGTCGGCCGCCAACATTCTCGAGCTTCAGCTCGGTTCAGAGTCTCAGTCGGGTCTTCGGATCAGACATCAAGACCGTGACGAACCGTAGTTTGATCGTCTTGTGCTGTGTGGCGTGGATATCGTGGTTTATCCGATAAGAGCGAGAATTCGCCGAGTTGGAGAACAAAACGAGATCCGATAAAGTCCTCCAGGACTGAGGCGGATAAGGCTTCAAACTTTCAGCGGGAAAGCGCGGTTAGCGCCGAATTGCGAAAGTGAGAATGGCTCCGCTAA
>NZ_FNFN01000002.1 GCF_900101045.1 Nocardioides sp. YR527
GCTCGCCGGCGCCGCCGGCACCAAGGGCACCCTCGACCTCGAGACCGCCGACAAGCTCCTCGCCAAGATCGACGAGATCGCCGAGATCTTCTGGGAGACGAAGAAGGCGTGAGCCTCCTTCGTCTTCATCGACGGCCGAGCTTGCGAAGCCGTCGTAACAAGAAGGCCTGAGGAACGAAGGCCGACTTGCGAGAAGCCAGGTTTCGGCGAGCAGCCGGGGCCTGGCTTTCTCCATGCCCCACCCCCGCGAGGGCATAGACGTATGACAAGTACGTCACTAGTGTGACAAGTGTCACCGTCCCCCTCGCGGCGGCCTCGGGCCGCCGTCGGAGCTCTCGAGGAGCATGCATGCGTCACATTCGAAAGCGCGCGACACCCGTCCTGCTGGTCCTCGGTCTGGTCGGCTCGCTGACCGCGACCACACCCGCCCTCGCAGACCAGAAGACCGACCAGACCGTACGCGGTCCGGATGCGGCCGCGATCGCGAAGATCGTCGACCGCATCGAGGAGCCCTCGATCCCCGACCGCGACTACCAGATCACCGACTTCGGCGCCGTCGGAGACGGCACGACCGACGCGCTGCCCGCGATCAGGGCCGCGATCGAGAAGGCCTCGGCCGACGGCGGCGGCCGCGTCGTACTCCCCGAGGGCACCTGGCTCTCTGAGGGTCCGGTGCACCTGGCGAGCAACATCGACCTCCACGTCTCCGAGGGGGCGACGCTGCTGTTCGGGACCGACACGGACGACTACCTGCCGGTGGTGCGTACGCGCTGGGAGGGCACCGAGCTCGACGGCTACTCACCGCTGATCTACGGCAACGACGTGCACGATGTCGCCATCACCGGATCGGGCACCATCGACGGCAACGAGGACTCCGAGTTCCACGCCTGGAAGGAGCAGGAGAAGCCCGATCAGCTGCGGCTGCGCCAGATGGGCTTCGACGGCGTACCGGTCGAGGAGCGCGTCTTCGGGAAGGGTACGTTCCTGCGACCGAGCGCCATCCAGTTCTTCCACGCCGAGCGGGTGCTGCTGGAGGACTACCGGGTCACCAACTCACCGTTCTGGATCAACCACCTCGTCTACACCGACCAGGCGACCGTGCGCGGACTCGACGTCGACAGCCACCGGGCCAACAACGACGGCATCGATGTCGACTCCAGCACCAACGTCCTGATCGAGGAGAACCGCTTCCGGACCGGCGACGACTCCGTGGTCGTGAAGTCGGGACGGGACCTCGACGGACGCACCATCGCCCGTCCCAGCGAGAACGTCGTGATCCGCCGCAACGACATGGGCGGCGAGGACGGAATCGCCCTGGGCAGCGAGATGTCCGGTGGTATCAGGGGCGTCTACTTCACCGACAACGTGCTGCGTGACGGCGCCTCGGCGATCCGGTTCAAGGGCAACCTCGACCGCGGCGGCACGGTCGAGCACATCCGGGTGAGCGACATGGAGATCGGCGGCTTCGAGAACTTCATCTGGTTCCAGCTCGACTACCCCGGTGAGCTGGGCGGCAACTACCCACCGGTCTACCGCGACATCGTCTTCTCCGACATCACGGTCACCTCCGCCACGACCGGGCTCGAGATCCACGGTCCGGCCGACGCTCCCTTGAGCGATGTCACCCTGCGGGACGTCACCGTCGAGCAGGTCGAGACGCCGATGGTCCTGGAGAACGTCGAAGACCTGCGCTTCGACAACGTCCGGTTCGGCGACCAGTACGTCGACGGAGAGCTCGACTGGGTCTCCTGAACCGGTCCCCCACCCCGCCGGCCGCGCACCCCTTTCGAGGCTCGCGGCGGGCGGGTCGTCGGGTCGAGTCTGTACCCATCTTCTCGGAAGGAAGAACATGAGAACAGTCCGACAGGTCAGCGCCTTCGTGGGTCGATGGTTCGCCCTGATCGTCCTGGTCGCCGGCGCCATCGCCCTGGCCACGCCCAGCACCTTCGACGGGTGGGCGGCCCAGGTGCCGCTGCTCCTCCAGATCATCATGCTCGGGATGGGCATGACATTGCGCCCCGTCGACTTCGCGATCATCGGCCGACGGCCGTGGGCCCTGCTGCTGGGAGTCGCCACCCAGTTCACCGTGATGCCACTGCTCGGCTGGGGCATAGCGAACGCGCTCAGCCTCTCCGCGGTGCTCACCGCGGGCATGATCCTGGTCGGCTGTGCGCCCGGCGGCACCGCCTCCAACGTCATGGTGTTCCTGGCGCGCGGCGACACCGCGCTGTCGGTGGCGATGACCTCCGTGTCGACGCTGCTCGCTCCCGTACTGACGCCCCTTCTCGTCCTCTTCCTGATCGGGGAGGACCTGCCCGTCTCCGCGGGCGACCTGTTCGTCTCGATCGTGGAGATCGTGCTCGTCCCGGTCCTGCTCGGACTGGTGCTCCGACTGCTGCTGCCGCGTCTCATCGAGAAGGTCATCGATGTGCTTCCGCTGATCTCGGTCGCCGGCATCACCGGGGTCGTGCTCGCCGTCGTGGCCGGCAGCGCCGACACGCTGCTCTCGGTCGGCCTCCTGGTCGTCCTCGCCGTGGTGCTGCACAACGTCGCCGGCCTGGCCCTGGGGTACGCCGTCGGGCGGGTCTGCGGCATGCCCGTCTCGAGCCGGCGCGCGATCAGCATCGAGGTCGGCATGCAGAACTCCGGCCTCGCCGCTGCCCTCGCCACCGTCCACTTCTCACCCGCGGCCGCGCTGCCTGCCGCGATCTTCTCGGTGTGGCACAACGTGTCCGGCTCGATCCTGGCGAGCTACTGGTCCCGGCGCCCCATCGAACGCGACGACGTCACCCCACAGCCGGAGGCCGCACCAGCCGATCGTCGGGGATGACGGCGACGCCGAGGATCTCGATCATCGCCTCGGGCTGCCACAGCGCGGTGGTCCCGATCCCCGCCATCGCCGGGTAGACCGGGCCGGCGAGCTCGCGCCAGACTTCACCGATCTCCTTGCCGTGCGCCTGGTAGTCCGGGATGTCGGTCAGGAAGATCGTGATCGACACCAGGTCCTCGGGGATGCCGCCGACCTCCCGCAGCGTGGTCAGGACGTTGCCGAACGCCTGCCGGAACTGCTCGACGATTCCCCCGGGGACGATCTGCATGTTCTCGTCCAGCGCGGTCTGCCCGCCGAGATGGAGGGTGTTGCCACTGAGCGTGCCGTGCGAGTAGCCGCGCGGCGCGGGCAGCGCCGCGGGGTTGACGGCTACGGGCGTGAGGTCCGTGTTCATGATTCGACCGTAGGGCATCTATTGACATTCCTACAACGTTCGTGCAGAAAATGAAACACATCCTGAATCGAACGGACAGGACCTCACATGGACCCCACCTCCGACACCTCTGGTCTCGTCGTCCCGGTCGTGACCCGCGCCGGCTTCGAGCCCGACCTGACCGAGCAGAGCGAGGGCGCCACCCGGATCAGCGGCGTCAGCATCCAGCACACCCCCGCGACCAAGCTGTGGTTCGGCAAGGTGCACAACCTCGCCGGCTACCGCTCCGTCCCACACCACCACGGCGAGGCCGAGACCGGCGGCTACGTGCTGTCGGGTAGGGCCCGGATCTACTTCGGCGAGAAGTTCGAGGACTACCTCGACATGTCCGAGGGCGACTGGGTCTTCGTGCCGCCGTTCCTGCCGCACGTCGAGTGCAACCTCGACCGCAACCACCCGCTGACCTGGATGACCACCCGCACCCCCGAGAACATCGTCATCAACCTTCCTCAGGTCGACGACGCCGACCTACGCGACTGGGCCGACCGGCCATGACCGCCGACTCTCAGACGTTCACCGACGCCGTCACCCTCAAGGAGTGCGAGCCGGAGGTCTTCGACCTCGCCTTCACCGCCACCACCCAGCCGTGCCCGTGGCCGAAGGCGTACGGCGGCGACATGGTCGCGCAGGCGCTCGTCGCCGCGTCGCGAACCGTCACCGACGGCAAGGCGATGCACTCGATGCACTCCTACTTCATGCGCCCCGTCGACATCGGCGCCGAGGTCCGCTACGAGGTCGAGGTGCTGCGCGACGGTCGCGGCTACAGCACCCGCCAGGTCCGCGGCTTCCAGAACGGCAAGCCCGTGTACGTGTGCATGGCGAGCTTCGCCGCCGGCGAGCCGAGCGGCAGCTTCCAGGTGACGATGCCGGTCGACGTACCCGGTCCCGAGACGGTGCCGACCTCCGCGGCCTATCTCGCCGACCGCACCGGCGGGACGATGACCGAGACCTCCAAGGCGTACTGGTCCGGCGGGCGCAGCTTCGACATGCGACACGTGCCGGGTCCGGTCTATCTGACCGTAGAGGGCGAGCGGTCGCCGCACCAGGCCATCTGGGTCAAGCCGTACGACGCCCTCCGCCCCGTCGAGGGCCTGACCGACCAGCAGCGCGACACCGCGGCGCTCGCCTACGTCTGCGACTACACGATCCTGGAGCCGGCCCTGCGGGTGCTCGGCCTGGCCTGGGCCGACGAAGGGCTCGTGACCGCCAGCCTCGATCATGCGATGTGGTTCCACCGGCCGGTCCAGATGGACGACTGGCTGCTCTACGCGCAGGAGGCGGTCTCGGTCGAGGACGGCCGCGGCACCGGGATCGGCCGGTTCTTCACCACCGACGGCGTGCATGTCGCGACCGTCGTCCAGGAGGGCATGATCCGTGCGGCAGGGGCGTCGTCATGACCGGGCTCGCCCCGACGGGCCACCAGGACACGTTCGCCCGCGACCACCTGCCGCCGGCGGCGCAATGGCCGACGCTGGAGTTCACCACACCGCTGCTCGACTACCCCGAGCGCCTCAACGCGGCGACCGCGCTGATCGACGCCACCGTCGCGACCCATGGCCCGGACCGTCCTGCCCTCCGCACCCCCGACGGCACGGTGTGGACCTACGGTGAGCTGCTCACCCGCGCCAACCAGATCGCACACGTACTGGTCGACGACCTCGCTCTGGTCAGCGGCAACCGGGTGCTGCTGCGCTCCCCGAACAACCCGTGGACGGTGGCGGCCTGGCTGGGTGTGCTGAAGGCCGGCGGGATCGTGGTGACCACGATGGCCGCGCTGCGGGCGACCGAGCTCGGGCCGATCGTCGAGAGGACCCGGCCCGTGATGGCGCTCGTGGACCACCGGTTCGTCGAGGACGTCCACGCGGTCCGGGACACCGTCGCGCCCGACCTGACCGTGGTCGCCTACGGCGGAGATGCCGAGGACGACCTGACCCGGCGGATCCTGGCCAAGCCCGCCGACTTCACCGCGGTCGACACCGCGGCCGACGACGTTGCGCTCTTCGGACCGACCTCGGGGACGACCGGCGTCCCGAAGATCACCACCCACTTCCACCGCGACATCCTCTCGATCGACAACACCTTCGGCCGGGCGACGCTGCGGCTGGAGCCGAGCGACGTCGTGGCGTGCACAGCGCCGTTCGCGTTCACCTTCGGGCTCGGCATGCTGGTCGTCTTCACTCTGCGGGCCGGGGCCTGTGCCCTGCTCACCGAGGCCGCCTCGCCGGTCCAGCTCGCCGACCTGATCGCGGAGCACGGCGTCACGGTGCTCGCGACCGCGCCGACGGCGTACAAGCAGATCCTCAAGTCCGGTGCGATCGAGCAGCTCAAGGGGCTGCGCGTCGCCGTCACCGCGGGCGAGCACATGCCCCAGGTGACCTGGGAGGAGCTCGAGCGCGAGCTGGAGCTGCGGGTCATCGACGGCATCGGCGCCACCGAGATGCTGCACATCTTCATCTCCGCGGCCGGCGACGAGATCCGGCCCGGGGCGACCGGCAAGCCGGTGCCCGGCTACCGCGCCACCATCCTGGACGCCGAGGGCAACGAGGTCGGGCCGGGCGTCGAGGGGCGGCTCGCTGTGATCGGCCCGGTCGGCTGCCGCTACCTGGACGACGAGCGCCAACGCGGCTACATCGTGAACGGCTGGAACGTCACCGGCGACACCTTCGTCCGCGACGAGGACGGCTACTACTGGTACCGCTCGCGCACCGACAACATGATCGTCTCCTCGGGCTACAACATCGCCGGCCCCGAGGTGGAGGAGGCGCTGGGCACGCACCCGGACGTGGTCGAGGCGGGCGTGGTCGGTGGACCCGATGCGGACCGGGGCGCCATCGTCTGCGCCTTCGTGGTGCTCCGCGAGGGCGTCGACGGCGACACCGCGAAGGCCGAGGAGATCCAGCAGTACGTCAAGGGGCGGCTGGCTCCCTACAAGTACCCGCGCCACGTCCGGTTCGTCGCGTCCCTCCCCCGCAACACCAGCGGCAAGCTGCAGCACTTCAAGCTGCGCCAGATGATCGCGTCGGAGAGCGGGACATGAGGGCTGGGACATGAGGATCGCGATCGTCGGGGGCGGACCTGGCGGGCTCTACTTCGCCACGCTGATGAAGACCCTCGACCCCGGCCACGAGATCACCGTCTGGGAGCGCAACGCCCCCGACGACACGTTCGGCTTCGGCGTGGTCTTCTCCGACGAGACCCTCGGCAGCATCGAGGGCGCCGACCCGGTCGTGCACGACCGGATGGAGGAGCTGTTCGCCCGCTGGTCCGACATCGACGTCGGTCTGACCGACCGGCAGGGCGCTCGCCACTCGTTCACCGTCGGCGGGCAGGGCTTCGCCGCGATGTCACGCAAGGACCTGCTCCAGATCCTGCAGGAACGGGTCGCCGAGCTCGGGGTGGCCGTCCACTTCCGGACCGAGGCCCCGGACCCCGACGAGCTGCGGGCCTCCTACGACCTGGTGCTGGCCGCGGACGGGGTGAACTCAGCCGTCCGGACCAAGTACGCCGACCGGTTCGGCCCCAGCCTGGACCGCCGGCGGAACAAGTACATCTGGTTCGGCACCGACCTGGTCTTCGAGGCGTTCCAGTTCTTCGTCAAGCAGACGGAGTGGGGCACGATGCAGATCCACGGCTACCCCTTCTCCGCGCACGGATCGACGTTCATCGTCGAGATGCGTGAGGAGGCCTGGCGACGCGCCGGCCTGGACCACGACGAGGACGCCGTCGACCGGATCGCCGAGATCTTCGCCGACGAGCTCCGCGGGCACGCGATCCTGACCAACAACTCCCGGTGGATCAGCTTCCAGACCGTACGCAACGAGCACTGGTACGACGGCAACGTCGTGCTCCTCGGCGACGCGGCCCACACCGCTCACTTCTCGATCGGCTCCGGCACCAAGCTGGCCATGGAGGACGCCCTCGCCCTCGCTGCCTGCCTGCACGAGCACCCCTCCCTCGACGAGGCGCTCGAGGCGTACCAGACCGAACGGAAGCCGGTGGTGGAGTCGACCCAGCGGGCCGCCCAGGCCTCGCTGGAGTGGTTCGAGGACATCGACATGTACGCCGACCAGGACCCTGCCCAGTTCGTCTTCAACCTGCTCACCCGCTCACGCCGGATCACCTTCGAGAACCTGAAGGAGCGCGACGCCGACTTCGCGCACCGGATGGAGGCGGAGTTCGCCCGCCACCAGGGCAGCACCGAGGTGGTCCCGGCGATGTTCCAGCCGGTCCGGATCGGCGAGCTGGAGCTGAAGAACCGGGTCGTGCTCTCGCCGATGGACATGTACTCCGCGACCGACGGCGTCCCCGACGAGTTCCACCTGGTCCATCTCGGCTCGAAGGCACTCGGCGGCGCCGGCCTGGTGATGACCGAGATGACCTGCGTCTCCCCCGAGGCCCGCATCACCCTCGGCTGTCCGGGCATCTGGACCGACGCGCAGCGCGACGCGTGGCGAACCGTGACCGGCTTCGTGCACCGTCACTCCACCGCCAGGATCGGGATGCAGCTGGGCCACTCGGGCCGCAAGGGCTCCACGAAGCTGATGTGGGACGGCATGGACGAGCCGCTCGACCACGACAACTGGGAGGTCATCGGCCCCTCCCCGCTGCCCTACGGCGACGGCTGTCATGTCCCGCGCGAGGCGACCCGCGCCGACCTGGACAAGGTGGTCGCGGACTTCGTCTCGGCGGCGCGGCGCGCCGTCGACGCCGGCTTCGACCTGATCGAGGTCCACGCCGCGCACGGCTACCTGCTCAGCTCGTTCCTCTCCCCCATCGCCAACCACCGCGACGACGCCTATGGCGGACCCTTGGCCAACCGGCTCCGCTTCCCCCTGGAGGTCTTCGACGCGGTCCGCGCGACCGTGCCGGCCCACATTCCGGTGACCGTCCGGATCTCCGCGACCGACTGGATGCCCGACGGCAACACCGACGAGGACGCGGTCGAGATCGCCCGCGCCTTCGTCGAGCACGGAGCGGCCGCCATCGACGTCTCGTCGGGCCAGGTGAGCAAGGACGAGAAGCCCGCCTTCGGGCGCTCCTACCAGACCCCGTTCGCCGACAAGATCCGTCACCGGGTCGCCGAGCCCGCCGGAGCGAAGGTGATCGCCGTGGGCGCCATCTCCTCGTACGACGACGTCAACTCGATCCTGCTCGCGGGCCGTGCCGACCTCTGTGCGCTCGGCCGCACCCACCTGTTCGATCCCAGCTGGACGCTGCATGCCGCTGCCGAGCAGGACTACCACGGCGACGGCGCCGACTGGCCGGTCCCGTGGGCCGCCGGGCAGCGCAAGCCGCCGACGTCACGCAGCGACAAGATCCCCCCTCGGCTGCAGCTGCTCAGGACCGGCGAGACCGAGCATGTCCACCTGAGGTGGGCCCCCGGGACCGCAGCAGAACATCCGGCAGAATGCCCCAGGTGACTACGGCGGAGGCTGCCCCGGCAAGCCAGCAGAACCGACGGTCGCGCACCACCGTGGTGACGTTCCTCGGCGCGGTCGTGCGACCGCTCGGAGACTGGATGCCGATCGCCGGCGCGATCGACCTGCTCGCGCAGGTCGGACTCGACGCCCCCTCCGTACGCACCGCCGTCCACCGCCTCAAGGGGAACGGCTGGCTCGACTCCGAGACCCGCGCCGGCACCCGCGGCTACGCGCTCACCGAGACGGCCCTGACCACGCTCGCCGCCGGCGACGAGGTGATCTGGCACGCTCGTACGCCCGCGGACCTCGCCGACGGCTGGTGCATCGTGAACTTCGGCGTACCCGAGTCGATGCGCGCCAAGCGACACCAGCTGCGTGCCCACCTCTCCCACCTCGGCTTCGGCAACGTCGGTACCGCGCTGTGGATCGCGCCCGCGCGGATGCGCGACGCGGCCGAGCGGGCGGTCACCGAGCTCGAGCTCGAGTCCTACGCCGCGATCTTCGTCGGCGGCTACCACGGCACCCAGGACCTCACCGAGCTGCTCTACAGCAGCTGGGACCTCGAGGCGATCGACCAGAGCTACCGCGAATTCGTCGCGGCCCACAGCGATCTCGCCAGGCAGCTGCAGAACACCAACCTGTCAGGCCGGGACGCCTTCGTGACCTACCTCGACGTCGTCGGCCGGTGGCGCAAGCTCCCCTTCCGCGACCCGGGCCTGCCCCATGACGTACTCGCCCCGGACTGGAGCGCCCCCGCCGCGGTCTCGCTGTTCGAGCGGCTGGTCGACGCCCTCGAGAAGCCCGCGCTCGCGCATGCGAGCTCTCATTGGCCAGGAACGACCTGACAGCCTCCGGACGGTCTGTCGTCCCATCGACCCGGAGCGGTGCTCAGCGCGCGTCGCGCGCACCTTGGCGACGGGCGCCCTGCGCACGAGAGGACGCGTCGCGCTTGAGGCCTCCGGTAGTCCGCGTCGCTTCCCGCCGCGCGCTGGGCACAGGCGTGCCGCCGTCGTTCACGGGAGTTTCACGAGGTGGCCCGGCGCTGCTGGCGGCTCGCGCCGCGGCGAGCCGTTCGGCCCGCAGCTCCTGCGAGGCCTTCCTCGCCGCTGCACTGACCTGTCGACTGACCTGCGCCAGCACGGACTCGAAGACCTCTGCCTTGGCCCTGGCGCGCTGGTTCTGGTCGTAGGCCTTGCCGCGTCCGCCGACGCTCTCGACCGCGGCACTGGCGCCGCGGCGGTAGACCTTCAGGTGCTTGCTGCGCTCGCGTCTCACCCGCTCGTGCAGCTCGAGCAACTGGTCCTCGTCGAGCTCGCGCAGGGCAGCAGGGTCCGCCTCACGGACGAGAGCTGCTTCCTTCTCGGTCAGGGAATTCAGCAATGCCTTGTTCACAGGACCCTCCGGTGTCTTCACCGACGACTGCGCCGCCCCCGGTTGACGCACACGGCGCAAGCCCATGCTACGCCCGGCGCAGCGCCCCGGTCCGGTGTTCAGAACCCGCCCGAGGCGTGCCGTTCTCAGAGGAGCCCGAGCTCGGTGGCGTGGCGGCGTACCGCGTCGCTGTCGGCGGCGAGCACGAGCGGCACCTCGTCGCCCATGGTGCTCCACACGCGCTCGACCCGGCCGTCGTGAGGATCGAGCCGCACCTCGCGGATGTAGACGGCGAGGATCCGCCCGGGATGGCGGCGGACGGTGTCGGCATAGGTCTGCGGATCGTGCTCACCGGAGTCGCCCAGGAGGACGAACGGAAGGCCGGGGTGGAGCGCGAGGACCTCGTCGATGCGCCCGGTCTTGGACTCCCTGCCGTCGGCACCGCCGAGCAGGTCGCGCAGCAGCAGCGGGCCGCGGGGGAAGTCGCGGTGACGCAGGAAGGCATCCAGGAACGCATACAGGTTCCACGGGCTGGAGGAGATGTAGAAGACCGGGTTCGCGCGGGCGGCCAGGTCGCGGTAGAGCTCGGGCGCACCGGGGAACGGCGTACGCGTGAGCGCCGACCCGGTGAGCGTCTGACGCACCATCCGCCCGACGCGCTGGACCCCGGTCTCGAGGATCGTGTCGTCGATGTCGGAGATCACGCCGAACTGCGCCTCACCTGCGGGAACGCGGACCTCCACCGTGGCGCGGTGGTCGCCGGCCAGGCCGCGGTACTCGCCGGCCAGCTCGACGGTGCCGCGGGTCCACGGTGCCTTCAGCGTCTCCGGGTCGGGCCGCAGCCGTGCCACGAAGTAGCCCTCGTCGTCGGTGACCACGTCCACCGCGGCATCGCCCACGGTGATCCGCAGCGGCACACCCGGCAGCTCGTCGGTCACGAAGTGACGGACCATGCGGCGTACTGCGGGCCTCACCCCCTCGCCCTCCACCGCCTCCGACGGCGGTGGGTCGTCGACGACCCGGCCGCGTACGACGACCCCCTCGGCACCCCCGTGCCCGCCATAGCACTTGATCCGAAAGTCCGTCGGCACCCGCGATCCTGCCCGGCGGAGTCTCGCCGCGTCCCATCCGCGCTCCAACCCGAGCATCCATCGACGTGCAGACATGGCCACAGCCTAGGGTCCGCCACGTCAGGACGGCTCGCGGGTCAGGCGTGACTCATGACCTGCAGGTTGCGAGACGCTCCTGGTCGGGCATTGCCACGGCTTCCGTTGATCCTGTCGGTGAGAGACGGTCCGGGTCACATCACGGCGCCGACGAGGACCGCCGCTGCCGAGATGACGAGTGTCGCGATCACGAGCGGTCGCAGCTGCGCCGGGGACACCCGGCGGAAGAGTGCGTCGCCCAGCCGCCATCCGACCGGCAGCCCGGCCACGCCACCGAGGGAGAGCAGGAGGACCTCCGAGTCGATGTGACCGAGGACGAGGAAGGCAGCGACCGCGACGAGATCCTGACCGGCGAACACCGACTGCAGAGTCGCCCGGTAGCGCCGCGGCTCCCGGTTGACGAGTGCCATCACCAGGGGTGGGCCGTTCATCCCGGTGGACGTCAGCAGTACGCCGCTCACGATGCCGGCGACCGGCATGCCACGGCGGCCGACCTGCGGCCTGATCGCCATCAGCAGTACCAGGACCAGCATCACCACGGCGATACCGGCCGAGAGCCGGCGCTCATCGGCGACCCACAACAGCACCAACCCGACCGGCATCCCGATGATCCCGGTCAGGGTCAGCAGCAGGGCGTCGCGGCGGTCCACATGGGCACGCTCACGCAGCGCGACAGCCGTGGTGAGGATCCAGCTGACGATCGTCGCCACGACGACAGCGCGGGCAGGGTCCGTCACGAGGAGCAGGCCGGGAACGGCCGCGAGGACGGACCCGAACCCGGTCACCGCCTGCACGAGCGCAGCGATGACGAACACCAGCAACGCGATCCCGATGAGGGCGAGCAGGTCGGCCGACATCGGTTCTGCTCAGCCGGCGAGCGGCGCGTGCCGCGGCCACGGCGCGACCCGCTCGAGCTGGCCGGCCAGGGACAGCAGCAGCGGCTCGCCACCGAGGTCGATGAAGAAGTGGGCGCCGAGAGGAAGGCCGTCGGGATCGACCCCGGCGGGCACCGACATCGCCGCGCCCCCGGTCACGTTCACGAGGCTGGTGAACCCTGCCATCCCCGGGGCGACGGCGTACATCACCCGGGTGAACGGCTCGACCTGGGCGACCAGGTCGGCGCCCATCATCAGGACCGACCAGCGGGCGATCACTCGGCTCACCTCGGAAACCTTCGGCCCGACCTTCACCAGGTGACCTCATGGCATTGCGGGCTCATCTCGGTCTCGGTCTGCAGCGTGGCGTGCTCGATGCGGTGCCGGCTGGCCAGAAGTTGCTGAGCCTGGGTGCGGACGCCCTGTCCGTCGGCCTCGACCGCGAGCACCAGATGGGCGGTCGCGACGTTCATGCCGGAGGTGAGGGCCCAGATGTGGAGGTCGTGTACGTCATTCACCCCCGGAACGGCCTCGAGGTCGGCGACGACGTTCTCGAGAGCCAGGCCTTCGGGGACCTCCTGACCGAGGACCGCCAAGACCTGACGACCGAGGACGACCGCACGCACCGCGACGAACAGGCCGATGGCGACCGCGACGACGGCATCCCAGAGCGGGAGTCCGGTCGTGGCGACCAGGATGCCCGCCACGATGACGCCGACGCTTCCGGCGGCGTCGGCGATGACCTCGTAGTAGGCGCCCTTGACGTTGAGCGACTCGGCGGAACCCTCGCGCAGCAGGAGCATGGAGATCACGTTGACCGCGAGCCCGATCACGCCGACGACGAGCATCGGCCCGGTGGCGACCTCGACCTCCTCGCCGATCCGGCCCAGCGCCTCGACGACCACGTACGCCGCGACGCCGAGCATGATCAGGACGGTCAGCCCGGAGGCGAAGACCTCGGCCCGGTAGGAGCCGTAGGTGCGCCGGCCCGTGGTGTCCTTCCTGGTGGCGATCCGGGTCGCGACGAGCGCGGCACCGAGAGCGACGACGTCGGCCGCCATGTGGCCGGCGTCCGAGATCAGTGCGAGCGAGCCCGACAGGAGCCCGAAGACGAGCTCGACGACCATGAAGGCGGCGACCAGGAAGAAGGTCGCCATGAGTCGGCTCCGATACCGGCCGCCGACGTGCCCGGCGGCACCATGCCCATGACCGTGCCCGTGGCCCGCGCCCATCAGGCGGCTCCGTCCGAGTCGGCGGCAGCACACATGGCGGGGTCGGTGACGAGGACGACCTCCTGCAGGTCCCCCAGTGCGTGGACCAGCCGCCGGTCGGCGATCTCGTAGCGAGTGCGGCGACCCTCGGGCACCGCGACGACCAGGCCGCAGCCACGCAGGCAGGCGAGGTGGTTCGACATGGACTGCCGGCTCACCCCGAGCGAGTCGGCGAGCTCGGCAGGGTAGTCGTGCTGCTCACGCAGCCGCATCAGGATCCGTGCCCGCGTGGGGTCGGAGAGCGCATGCCCGAAACGGGCGAGCGCATCGATCGATCCGGGACTCACATCGGTGGTCATGCGCACGACAGTACATCAGATCATGAATTCAGCAATAGCTTGATCCGTCGCACCGCGGAGGACCCGGCACGCCATCTACTATCCATGATAGTAGGATCCACCGGGCTCGACCCACCATCGATCGCACAACCGAGAGAGAGCTTCGATGAAGCCGATCGCTTCCCTCTGCCTGGCGTTCGCCATGCTGACAGGACTCGCCGCTTGCGGGGAGGAGGCCACACCGACGACTCGCCCGAGCGACGGCGCCACCTCAGCCCCGGCGACCAGCACTCCCGAGTCGTCGGCGCATGCCGAGCCGCCGTCATCAGAGCGACCGGCCGAGCCCGCGGGCCCGGTGGTGGAGGTCGCCATCAAGGGCGACGAGGTCACCCCTGCGGGCAAGCGGATCAGCGCGCAGGCCGGGGTGCCGGTGACGTTCGTCATCACCTCCGATCGGGCCGGCGGGCTGCACGTGCACTCGAGCCCGGAGCAGACACCGGAGTTCGTCGACGGCACGACCACGCTCCAGGTGACCATCGAGCGCCCGGGCCTCATCGACGTCGAGGAGCACGAGTCCGGCGAGCTCGTCGTGCAGCTGGAAGTCCGCTGAACGATGCTTCCCACGCACGGCATCGGCGGGGCGCAGGACCTGCCGATCCCCGCGAGCTACGCCATCACCGGCGCCGGAGTCGCCCTGGTCATCAGCTTCGGGGTGCTCCTGGTGGCCTGGCGGCGACCTCGGTTCGACGGCGCCGGCGCCGGCCGCCCGCTGCCCGCCCCGCTCGCGGGCCTCATCGAGTCGACCTGGTTGTCGATCGTCGCCAGGGTGATCGGGATCGTCCTGGTCGGCTACGCCGCCTGGGCGATGATCTGGGGACCCGATCTCGCCCTGAACCCGATCTTCGGCATCGTGTACGTGCTGCTGTGGGTCGGCCTCGTCCCGGCATCACTCGTGCTCGGTCCGGTATGGCGCGCGATCAGCCCGCTGCGTACGTTCCATCGCGGCATCGCCAAGGTGGCCGGGACCTCACCTCGAGAAGGCCTGGTGACGCTGCCGTCATGGGTCGGATACTGGCCGGCGACGGTCGGCCTGTTCGCCTTCGTCTGGCTGGAGCTGGTCAACGAGCAGGCGAACTACCTGGCCACCGTCCAGACCTGGTTCGCGGTCTGGGCGGCGGCGCTGATCATCGGGGCCGCGGTCTTCGGGGACGTGTGGTTCGAGCGCGCGGATCCGTTCGAGGTGTACTCGACGCTGATCGCGCAGTTCTCACCAGTGGGCCGGCGCAGCGACGGGCAGCTCGTGTGGCAGTGGCCGCTCGTCCATCTCGACGCGTTCGCACCGAGCCCGAGCAGGGTCGCCGTCGTCGCCGTGCTGCTGGGCTCGACGGCGTACGACAGCTTCAGCCGCTCCCAGCACTGGGTCAGGTTCTCCCAGGCGGTGCTGATCGACATGACACTGCTCGGCACGCTGACGCTGCTGGCCTTCTGCGTCTTCGTCGGGGCGACCTTCTCACTGGGCACGATGGCGACCGCCGTCCCGCCCCATCTGCGGCGCACACGGCTGCCGGCCCTGTTCGCCCATTCGGTCGTGCCGATCATCGTCGGCTACGTGATCGCGCACTACCTCACGCTCCTGCTGGAGTTCGGCCAGCAGGTCCTCATCCAGCTCAGCGACCCGATGGTGATCGGCGCGAACCTGCTCGGCACCGCCGACTGGACCGCGGTCTACTTCCTCTCCGAGCAGCCCACGACCCTGGCGACGATCAAGGTCCTCGCCGTGCTCGCCGGTCACATCCTCGGCGTCATCGCCGCCCACGACCGTGCCGTCAGGCTGCTCCCGAGAGGCCATCAGGCGACCGGGCAGCTCGCCCTCCTGGTCGTGATGCTCGTCTACACCGTCGGCGGCCTCTACCTGCTGTTCAGCGGCTGACCCGACGAGGCGTCCAGGCGTCACCTACTATTCTCGCTAGTAGTAGTTCTCAGGAGGAGTGCACCCGTGTCCAAGCAGACCAAGATCACCGCCCTAGTCGCGGGTCTGGTGGTCGCCGCGATCGTGGCCCTGATCGTCGCCTCGTCGAAAGGCGAGGCAGAGCGCCCCGCTCGCACTGCGGACACCCCGGCCGAGGAGAACGCGCTGACGCGCCCCGATGCCCGGATCCTGGGCGAGAAGGGCTCCAGCGACGTGACCTTCGTCGAGTTCCTCGACTTCGAGTGCGAGGCGTGCGGGGCCGCGTACCCGATCGTCGAGGACGTACGGAAGAAGTACGCCGGCGAGGTCACCTTCGTCGTCCGCTACTTCCCGCTGCCCGGCCACTTCAACTCCGAGCGGGCAGCGCGAGCGGTCGAGTCCGCCGGCCGGCAGGGCCAGTTCGAGGCGATGTACAGCAAGATGTACGAGACCCAGGCGACCTGGGGCGAGGCACAGACGCCCCACGACGACCTCTTCCGCTCCTTCGCCGAGGAGATCGGCCTGGACATGAAGACGTACGACGCTGACTACGCCTCCGAGGAGGTCGCCGCACGAGTCCAGCGCGACATCGACGACGGCACCGAGCTCGGCGTGCAGGGGACGCCGACCTTCTTCGTCGACGGCGAGCCGTTCCAGCCGCAGACGGTGGAGGACTTCGACCGGGTCCTCGACGAGGCGCTCGCGCGGTGAACGACGCATCCTCGGCGAAGGAGGCCTCCCCTGCCGCGAGCATCGCGATGGGCTGGGGCCTGCTCCTCGGCGGCCTCGTCGGGCTCGTCGCGGCCGCGGCCCTCCTGATCGAGCGCTTCAAGCTCGCACAGGACTCCTCGTACACGCCGGTCTGCAGCCTGAACCCAGTCGTCAGCTGCGGGTCGGTGATGGAGTCGGCCCAGGCCGCGGTGCTGGGGTTCCCCAACCCGCTGATCGGCGTGGCCGCGTTTCCGGTGCTCATCACCACCGGCGCCACGATCCTCGCCGGGGCCCGGTTCCGAAGCTGGTTCTGGCTCGGGCTCCAGGCAGGCGTCACGGCAGGGCTGGCGTTCATCGCGTGGTTGGTCTTCCAGAGCCTCTACCGCATCGGCGCACTGTGCCCCTACTGCATGGTCGTGTGGATCGTGGTCATCCCGACCTTCTGGTACGTCACCCTGCACAACCTCCGCCATGGCGTCTTCGGGGAGCGGGCCGCCCGCAGCAAGGCTGCAGAGGTCGCGGACGTATGGCACGCCCCGATCCTCCTGGCGGCGTTCCTTGCGGTTCTCGCGCTCATCGTGGTCCGCTTCTGGGACTACTGGTCGACACTGATCTGAGCACCGCACGGCCACGTTCCCAATTGGTCAGCGTTCGCTGTATGGTCAGCGCATGCTGACCATTGCCTCGCGGATGGACGTGATGACCCGCCTGGGTCGTGCCATGTCCGATCCCACTCGCGCGCGCATCCTGACGGCGCTGCTGGAGGCCCCGGGCTATCCCGCCGAGCTCGCCCGGAGCCTGGAGCTGACGCGCACCAACGTGTCGAACCACCTCGCCTGCCTGCGCGGGTGTGGCCTCGTCGTGGCCGAGCCCGAAGGGCGTCAAACCCGCTACCAGATCGCGGACCCGCACCTGACCGCCGCACTGGAGTCGCTGGTGAAGGTGGTGCTCGCGGTCGACGAGGGCCTCGCCTGTGAGGACGCCGGCTGCGAGCTCGGCTGCTGCGCCGCGGAGGCGGACCGGTGAGCCGCCACTGCTGCGGACCCGAGGAGCCGTTGAAGCACGAGGAGCTGACACCGTGGTGGCGTGATCGCGGACTGTTGTGGCCCGCGGTGTCGGGGATCCTGCTCGCGCTGGGGTTCCTGGCCGACTGGTTCGGCCAGGACACTGTCGCCCTCGTCCTCGAGGGCGGCGCGCTGGCCGCAGGCGCCTGGACCTTCGTTCCCGGTGCGTTGCGCCGACTGCGCCGAGGCAAGCTCGGTGTCGGGCTGTTGATGACGATCGCCGCGGTCGGTGCGGTCGCACTGGGCCGGATCGGCGAAGCAGCGGCTCTGGCGTTCCTGTTCGCGATCGCCGAGGCACTGGAGGACCGGGCGATGGACCGCGCCCAGCACGGCCTGCGCGCCCTGCTCACCCTGATCCCCGACACGGCCAGGGTCGAGCGCGACGGCCAGGTGGAGACCGTCGAGGCCTTCGAGGTACGCCGCGACGACGTCCTGCTCATCGGCGCCGGCGAGCGGGTCTCGACCGACGGCATCGTGGTCGAGGGCAGCTCGAGCATCGACACCTCGACCGTCACCGGCGAGTCCATCCCCGTGGAGGTCGCCACCGGCGACCCCGTCCCGGCGGGAAGCGTCAACGGCGGCGGGACGCTCCGCATCGAGGCCACCGCCGACGGCCGCGACAACTCGCTGACGCAGATCGTTCGGCTCGTCGAGGAGGCGCACGCCCGCAAGGGGGACCGGGCCCGCCTCGCGGACCGGATCGCCCGGCCGCTCGTCCCGGCCGTTCTGGTGCTCGCCCTCGGAGTGGCACTGCTCGGATGGCTCCTCACCGGCGACCCGCTGGTGTGGGTGGAGCGTGCCCTGGTCGTCCTCGTCGCGGCCTCCCCGTGCGCGATGGCGATCGCGGTGCCCGTCACCGTGATCTCCGCGATCGGTTCGGCCAGCAAGCTCGGCGTCATCATCAAGTCCGGCCAGGCTTTCGAGCAGCTCGGCACGATCCGCGCGGTCGCACTGGACAAGACCGGCACGCTGACCCGCAACCAGCCCTCGGTCGTCGCGGTGACTGGAGCGAGCGGCTGGTCCGAGGACGACGTCCTGCGCCTCGCGGCCGCGGTCGAGGCGACCAGCACCCATCCGCTGGCCGAGGCCGTGCGTGCCGGCGGACCCGGCGTACGACCGGCTGCCGACGTGCAGGAGCTGGCCGGCCATGGCCTCCGGGGCATCGCCGAGGGACGCAGCGTACGGGTGGGAAGCCCGCGTTGGGTCTCCCCCGGGACGATCCTCGGCGAGGCGGCCGACTCGATGGCCGAACGAGGCATGAGCGTCATCGTCGTCGAGGCCGACGACGTCCCGGCGGGCGTCATCGGCGTCCGGGACGAGCTCAAACCCGAAGCCGCCGAGGCGATCGCGATGCTGCACCAGCGCGGCATCAGGTCGCTGATGCTCACCGGCGACAACGAGCGCACCGCGCGAGCCCTGGCCGCGCAGGTCGGGATCGATGACGTACGCGCCGAGGAGCTGCCCGCTGACAAGGCCGAGGCCATCGAGTCCTCCGTCGCCACGACTCCGACGGCGATGATCGGCGACGGCATCAACGATGCCCCGGCCCTGGCCGCCGCGACGGTGGGCATCGCGATGGGCGTCACCGGGTCGGCCGCCGCGGTGGAGTCGGCCGACGTCGCCTTCACCGGGACCGACCTGCGCCAGATCCCGCTCGCCTTCGATCACGCCAAGCGGGGTCGAGCCATCATGACCGGCAACATCGCGCTCGCCCTGGCCATCATCGTGGTCCTGGTCCCGCTCGCCCTGGTCGGCGTCCTCGGACTGGCCGAGGTCGTGCTGGTCCACGAGCTCGCGGAGGTGGTGGTCATCCTCAACGGGCTGCGTGCCGCGAGGGTGCGCGACCTGACGCCGCCGCGGGCGACCTCGACGGGCCAGCCGCGGTCTAGGGCGTCCGCAGCTACGATGGCGGTTCGTACGTGAAGGAGTGATGATGCGCGGCTTGGGCCCTCTCGAGGCGAAGATCATGCAGCGGATGTGGTCCGGCGACGCGCCACAGACGGTGCGCGCGGTGCACGACTCGCTGGCGGAGGACCGCAAGATCGCCTACACGACGGTGATGACCGTCATGGACAACCTGCACCACAAGGGGTTCCTCGGGCGCGAGCGGCAGGGGCGGGCCTACGTCTACTCGCCGGCGACGACGCGTGAGGAGCACACCGCCTCGCTGCTCGGCGAAGTGCTCGCCGACGGTGGAGACCGCGCGAATGTCCTGCTCCACTTCGTCGAGCACCTCGACGCCGACGAGCTGGAGGCGCTGCGCCGAGTGGTCACCGACCCCGACAGGTCGCCGCACCAGGACGGGGCGAGATGACCGGCGCGGTCGCGCTGCTCGCCTTCGCCGCGGCCTCGATGTACGCCGGGCAGCACCTGCTCCCTCGACTCGACGTGCTCCATCGGGCCCCCCGACTGGGTATCGCCCTGTGGCAGACGCTCGCCGCGGCGGCGATCGCGGCGCTCCTGCTCGGCATGGTCGCTCTCACCATGCCCGGACTGTCCGCCGCCGCGGCGATCGGGGAGGTCCTGCGCGCGTGCGTCATCGGGATCCAGCACCAGTACGCCTCCGTGACCGGCGCCATCCTGACGACGGCGAGCATCGTGCTCCTGGGCGTCGTCGGCGGACGTCTTGCCGTTGCCCTGTGGAGCCAGCGACGCCGAGACCTGCGCGCCCGGCGAGCTCACCTGGCCGGCCTCGAGCTGGTGGCCGAGCGCCCGGAGGAGGGCGTCGTGGTCCTCGACCAGGCGGCCGCGGCCGTCTACTGCGTACAGGGCGAACGCCGCGCCGGGACGTCGGACACCGTGGTCGTCACCCGAGGCGCGCTGCAGACCCTCACCGCCGCCCAGATGACCCTCGTCCTTCGGCACGAGCACGCCCACCTGAGCTCGCACCATGCTCGCCTGGTCGCTCGCGCTCATGCGCTGAGCCGGGCATTTCCGTTCATCGGGTTCTTCCGCGTCGCCCACGAGCAGATCGCCCTCCTCGCGGAGATGCACGCCGACGACGCCGTCGCCGTGGACGATCGCCGATCACTGGCCGAGGCGCTGTACGAGCTCGCCCTGGCCAATCGGCCCGCGCAGGCGTCGGTCGCTCTCGCCGCCACCGGCTCCGACGTCGTCCAGCGCGCGCAACGACTGGTCGGGCCGCACCAGCCGCTCCGACGGATCTCCATCGCAGCGCTGTCCGCAGCCATCGTCCTGGTCGCCTCGACCCCGGCCACCCTCGCCCTGGTGCCCGGCGGAGTCGGCGACGCACACCAGTGCTGCCTGAGCGCGGGCGACACTCGAGCGGCGGTGCTCAGCCCGCGCGGGGCGAATACATGATGACCGCGACGCCGACCAGGCAGATCAGCGCCCCAACGACGTCGAAACGGTCGGGCTTGAAGCCGTCGAGGACCATGCCCCAGGCGAGCGAGCCGGCGACGAAGACACCGCCGTACGCAGCCAGGATGCGTCCGAAGTTCGCATCCGGGTGGAGGGTGGCGACGAAGCCGTAGATGCCGAGGGCGATGACACCGGCGCCGATCCAGACCAGACCGCGCTGCTCGCGTACGCCCTGCCACACCAACCAGGCCCCGCCGATCTCGGCAACCGCGGCAACGAGGAACAGAGCGATCGACTTCAGTGTGTCCACGGCGTCATCCTGTCAAACCTCCCGCGGTCGCAGACACCGGATTGGCTCGCCTGAACGGCTCGGGGGACATCCGGGGGGAATCCAACCGCACTCAGCAGCAGGAGAAACAAGAAACCCCGCCTGAACCTCTGCGTTTCCGCAGTTCAGGCGGGGTTCTAGCTTGTGGAGCTGAGGGGATTCGAACCCCTGGCCTTCTCATGCCTCCGAGACCCTTCGGCCTCATCACATGATCGCTCGGATCACCTCGGCAAATCGTTGCCTTGACCTGCACCGATGCCCAACTTCAGTTGATGCTTCTTCTCGGACGATAACGCGCCACCTCGGCGAATTTCGAGGCCCAAAGTGCGGAGTTTCCGCGGAGCAGTTCGGTGTTTCGGCCACAAGGCGTACCGCAAAGTCGGTGAACTCTGCCGTAAGGGTCTGCCCGCAGTGACCTTGGGCCTTCATGTCGTCACGGATCGGCGGGTCTCTGTCCGGGCTCTTCGTGGACAGGAAGAAGACCTGGCCGAGCGAGTCATATTCAGAGGCCTACGTGTCCAACGCACCTGCGGCGATTCGAACCCCAAACCTTCTGTTCAAGATCACGAGGACCGACCTCTCAGCCGATCTCGTCCATCTTCGGTTCGGCTCGCAGCTTCTCTCGCTCTGACCAGCGGAACGCCGACACTCCGGGTTCCGTCATCGGTCAGACTACCCGACGTCTCGGCCACTATCGAGGTTTCTGGCAACGCCTTCGCAAGGCTGATGTGTCGAGCTTTCGTTGACCGCAGATCTCGGCGCGGCCGTCACGTACTGTTCGACCCGTCGACTGGCACAAGGCTCCGTCACTCGAGCCCTCGCGGCCCGTCTTAGGCCTTCGATGCTGCCGCCGCGATCCAGGTGGCGAAGGCTTCCGTCGCGACCTGCTCGCCAGCGATGATCCTGTGTCCGTACGTCGCGACTAGGCGATCGATATCGACGTTGTACTTCGGGTTCGCGACTCCGCTGAACCCCATGATCACGTGACGCTGAAAAGCGATGTCACGGGAACCCTTGTCAAACATGACCCACTTCAGGTTCTCAGGACTCGTCGCCACGATCGCGTCACCGAGAAACAGCGCCAAATCGTTGACTACCCCGTACCAGATCGGTAGCAACCGTCCCGTCGCCCCCTCAACCTCGCTTCTGAACCAGTTGTTCAGGGCATGCAGCCCATCTCCCTCGGATGACAATGCCACGCCGTTCCGTTCCAGCAACTGCCGCAGCACGGCGACTCGCTCGTCCTTTGCAGCCATCAGCCTCTGGAATGCAGAACGCGCTTCACGCTTCGTCGCTTCATGCAGCGGGCGCGTCACACCAGGGTCGAAGGGGGCGTACCCACCCCAGTTCACGCTCATTCAGTGTCCCGCCCAATTCAGCTCACTCGAAGCGTCCGGGCAGCCTCGACGAACAAGGCCGTATCGGTTCTGTCGAAGTAGGGCTCGAGCGAACCTAGCAGCGCCATCATCCCTCGCCGACCTCACGGAGCTTTTCGGCGAACTGGATGATGTCCAAGGTGAACTCGCGGCTTGGGTCCAGTTCGTCCTCGATCGTGGCTTGTCCGGCTTCGCCATCCAACCTGACGTTGTAGACGTCGTAGGTGAAGTACCGTTCGGACTCCCCCAACTCAGCAATGGCCTCGGCCAATTGCCGACGAACGAAGGCATCGGCTTCATGGGAAAGGAACTCTTCTAGAACCTTCAAGTCAGTCATGGCGCCACCGGGAATGCGGTCTTGATCAGGCCATCTCGGACGATGACCTCGATCCCCGTGACTGGGTTACCAGCCCTGTCGGTGCCGATCACCTTACCCAGGTCAGCAGTGATTCCGCGGTCTGTCGCGGTTCCAGTTCGAAGCGCTTGGTCGACGTAGCCCTTGATATCTCCAGCGCTCGTGTCTTCGGCGTAGCGACTTACGTTCTTGAATCCGGAGTTGTACGAATGGCGGTAGTTGATGTGCTCGATAGTCGACATGAGGCCCCCATGCTTGTAGGTGTCCGCGCCCCACTCTGCGGCGATCTTCTTGCCTGGCAGCGCCTTGATCCCATTTTCCGCGGCGTTTCCGGGTCTGAGGAGGAGCGCTCCCAAGCCAGCTGCTCCGGTCCCCACGGAGGCTCCCTCGGCTCCGGGGATCGATTCCAGACCGATGATTCCGCATATGGGCCCCGCGAGCATGCAGATCAGCACGAGATCGGTTGCGGCACCTGCAATGGCTTGGGCATAGATGACGTCCATGTCCGGCCTGCCGTCGGCAGTGACAGGGAATGGCCCGTTGTGGCATTGGCCCCAGCATGGGGTCGTGCCGGACCCCTCGAACATGTTGCCTAGCGGCTCGAACACTTCGTCGAGCCACGGGACGCCGAACCCAGCGCCTTCGTCGCCCTTGCTGCTCTTGGTCTCGATCGGATCCTTGGGCTGTGACGGTGCCGGGGGCGGTGGCGTGCTCAGACGTTCCCTAGTGATTGCCCGGTCCTTCTCGACATCGGGCTTCTTGTCGTCTCCGATGGAGTACAGGCCAGTCGGGTCACTGAAGGTGATCGGATTCTGGTTTGCATACGAGTACGCGTTCAGCGACGCCGGGTCCGCGAGATCCACGATCGGGTCAGTGGTGACGAACAGCCCCAGCACCGGGTCGTACGGTCGTGCGCCGACCTGGAGCAGGTCCACGCTCTCATCACGGGTCGATCCAACGAATCCCTTCTCCCCGGGGAACGTCGCCTCATCTGGGGCGGTGCCGCGGTCGGCACCGAAGGGACGCTGCCGGCGTTGCGGCAAAGACTCGTCCTGCGCGGTCGCGGCTGCGGCCTCGGCGTTCCCGAGGGCGTACTCAGGGGTGCCCTGGTCATCGACCGACCAGGTCGTCACATCGGCCGGGTTCATACCGGTCCGGGTCGCGATCAACTGGCCCGCGAACGTGTAGTCCCGCCGCGGTGCCACCTCACCGGTCTGCAGGCCGGCCCCGGTGTCCTTGGCGCTGTCATGGACCAGTTCCACGCCACCAGGCAGGTAAACCGTCGTGACTGTCCCCGCACCGGGTTTGGTGACCCGGCGCAGCACCCGCGCACCAGCGGTGTCGTAGACCGCAGACTGCGCCGATGCGGTCTCGCTGGCAGGGTCCACCCCTGCGAGGTGGTGCTCGGCATCCCACTCCAGGCGCTGCACATCACCCTTGACGGGTCGATCCAACAATTCGCCGGCGGCGCTGTAGGTGTATGTCCCCTCGATCGCTGCCAAGGCCGCATCCGCCGTCCCGGAGACCGTGTCGACCGCGACCGTGCCCGGTGCATGTGCGGGACCATCAGCGGGGTAGGAGTAGGTCGCCTTGGTGGTGCCATCAGCGGTGGTGTAGGCGTCGGTGATTCGGTTGTTGGTGGCGTCCTCGAACGTCCAGGCCTGGGTGAACCCATGCCCCGCGGGCAGGTTCCCTCCGGTCGGGGCGGTGTCGCCGCATGTCTGGGCGGTGCCTGACCAGGCCGTCTTGAGTCGGTTCAGGCCGTCGTACTTGTAGCACTCGGTCTCTTGCCAGGATGGATCCGTGGCTCCGGTGGTTTGCTTGTCGGTGCGAACGCTGGTCACGTTCCCGGCCAGGTTGTAGGCGTAGGTCTGGAGCTGGTCGAGCTCGGGGCGGGTCTGGCGGTCGATCTGCTGCTCGGTCAGGCGGCCGGAGCCGGGCTGGTAGCGGTAGGACTGCCAGGACATGTGCCCGTAGGTGTTGCCGAGCGCAAGCTGGTCGACTTGGCTGTAGGCCGAGTAGGCGGTGGCGATGACGTACTGGCCCATCGAGCCGCCCATTCGGATCGGGCGGCCGAGGTCGTCGTAGTCGTAGACGACCTTCTCGGCGGGCAGCACCGGTGCGGTCGCGCCGGTCGGGGTGATCGGGTAGTAGCTGGTCGCGGCGACCTGGCCGTCGAGTCGGTAGGACTGTTTGGTCCGGTAGCTGCCGGCGACCTCGTTCGGGACCAGGCCGGTCTTGGCGGCGAGGGTGACGTGGCTGTCGGTTGGCTGCCCGGTTGCGTTGTAGGCGTCGATGGCCTGGGTATAGAGCGCGGCGCCGTCGCGGTAGCGGGTGGTTGAGGTCAGCTGTCCCGTCTGGATCGTGTCGTAGACCCAACCAGCAACCTGCTTGCGGGTCCCGTCGCCGGCGACCTCCTCGAGCGCGGTCTGGCGACCCATCGCGTCGTAGCTGGTGCGCAGCTTCGTGCCGTTGGCGTCCACGGACTCGACCGGGCGACCGAGGTTGTCGTAGCTGGTGGAGGAGTCCCCGGCATCGGGGTCACTGGTGGTCAGGCGGTGGCCGAGCTCGTCGTAGGTGTAGGTCCAGGTGTTGTCCTTCTCGTCCTTGACCGTCTTGAGGAGGCCGGTGGGGGTGTAGCCGTAGCGGGTGACGACCTTGGTGGCGTCGGCGGCGCCGCTGTTCGCGCCGCCGTCGGTGTGCTTCCACTGCTGACTGGTGCGGCCGCGGGCATCAGCCACCACCGTGGTGGCGACGCCACCGGCCGGTGGGGTGGTGTGGGTCAGGTTGGCGTCGTAGGAGTACCGGGTCACCGGGTCGGCGGTGGTGCCGACCCAGTTCGCGGTCTGCGTCAGCGGCCGAGAGGCACCGTCGTAGGTGGTGATGATCGACTCGGGAGCCGCGTCGACCGGGTCCACGAACGTAGTGGTCGGGAGCCCGGAGGCCAGGACCTGGTTGTCGACCTGGCTGACCCGGCCGGCGGTGTCGTAGTTGGTGGTGGAGACGACTCGGCCCTTGGCGACCTTGTTCTTCTCATCGGTCCACCGGGTCTCGGCTTGGGTCTGTACCTGGCGTCCGAGAGAGTCGAACAGGGCGGTGCTGGTGACCTGGCCAGGCGCCGTCCCAGCGGTGCCGCCGGTGAGGGTCTTGGTGGTGATCGCGTTCATCTTCGCGCCACCCGCTCCGCGCAGCTGGTAGGTGTAGGCCAGGTCCGGGGTTGAGCTGGTGTTGCCGGGCAGCTTCACCGTGACCAGGCGACCGAGGCTGTCGTAATCGGCGGTCGTGGTCCCGCCGGACGGGTCGGTCACGGTGGTCGGGAGCCCCCACTTGGGGTCGTTGATGGTGGTGGTCTGGTGCCGAGCCAGCGGGCCGGCTCCGTCAGGGTCGGGGCTGGTGGAGACCACCTTGGTCGGGCTCCGGCCGGTATCGGGCGTGTAGACGATGGAGGTCGCTGCACCTGCGGCGTCGGTGACCGTCTTGACGCGACCGTTGGCGTCGTACGTGGTCTCTGCGGTGGTCTGCCAGGCGTCATCGACCAGGGCCTTGGTGGTGGTCACCAGCCCCTTGGCGGGTGCCTGGCCGACACCGCCGTTGTCGTAGGCCCACTGGGTGCCCTCGAGCAGGCCCGAGGCTGCGGGCGGCCCGCTGTCGCAGGCGCCTTCGGCCTTGCGGGACTGCGAGGGATAGCTGCTCAGCCCGTCGACGACGGAGCTGGGGTAGGTGGTGTAGAGGCAGGTCCGGTCGGTCGTGTCAGCGGATGCGGTGTCGCTGGTCTTGGTGTAAGCGTGGTCATCGCGCTTGACCTCGCGACCCAACGAGTCGTAGTCCATGGTGACCTTGACGTACCGGTCACCACCGCCGTCAGCGGTTGCGCGTGGGCTGGTGGTCAGAGTGCTGGCGGTCTGCACCCGTCGCGGATCACGATTGGCTGTGTGCCCGGCCACCGCGGGAAGGACGTCGTAGGTGGTGCTCTGCTTGGAGACCACCGTCTCGCCCGCGTAGGTCGTGGTCGAGGTCGGCAGACCGGCACGTGCTCTGGCCTCGGGGTCCAGTCCGGTTCCGTCCGAGCCCATGCCGCGGTCGAAGGTCGCGACCGTCTTGGTGCGGGGGTGGCCGGTTGTGTCGGCGCCGGCCTCACCGACGCGGGTGGTGACCTTCGCGTAGCCCCGCCACTGGTTCCATCGCTTCTTGCGGTCCAGGGCCAGCGGGTCATCCGAGCGCGCCCAGGCCCCGTCGGAGGCGCCGTCGCCGTCTGCGTCGCCGTAGGTGTAGCTGGTCAGGACCTGGAGCCCGATGCCAGGAGCTTGGGTGACCGCGGTGACGACGTACTTGTAGAACCAGTGCTTCTCTTCAGGGAAGGTGTCGTAGTGCGCCTCGTCGGGGAAACACCGTTGGGTGTTGGTCGCGGGGTTGGGGAAGGCGCCGTCGACCTTGCACGCCGGGGCGCTGTACTGGACGCCGAGGACCGAGCCGAGCTCATCGATGATGCTTGTGATCCGCGGCCGGTACATGGGCGGGAGGTTGTCGGTGGAGGTATCGACCCTGTTCTTCATCGGGGTCGACCGGAAGGTGACCGTGCCCGCCGGGTCGTCAATGCCTGGTGTGGCTGCGCCGGCATAATGGTTGATCGAGGACAGCCACAGCGTGACATGGTCACGGTCGTCCTCCTTCTTCGGGAACACGAACCCGAAGGTCCACTGGTCGACTGGCTCGAACCCGTCGTCGGGTCCGGTGCCCGTGTAGGTCTGGGTCAGCACTCGGGTGAGCTGTTTGGTGGAGAAGAATGTGGGTGAGAACTGGGTCTGCAAGTCGCAGTCGCCGGAATTGCAGACCATGTCGAAGGGGACGTCGGGCCACTGGTTGGCATTCTCTTCGTTCAGGGTGTTGCCGCTGCCCGGTGAGCAGTTGTAGGACTTGCGGCAACGCTCCGTGACGTCGAACAGGACCCGGGCTGGTGCGGCGCCGGTGTCACCGGCCTTGGTGCCGTAGGTGACCTTGGTGAGGTAGCCGCCGCGGTCATAGCCGGTCGCGACGCCACCGCGCTCCTCGTCGGGAACCGCGCCGATGTTCTCGTTGGCGCGATAACGGTTCGTCTCCTTGGCCCAGTGGTAGTTCACAGTGTTGCCGACGGGGTCAGTCACCTGGGTCAGGTTCCAGCGCCACACCGCGTCCTGGCCCGAGGCACCGAAGGTCTCGGCGTGGCCGGGCTCGCCGGAGTGGTTGCCATAGACGGGGACCCGCAGGGACGAGTTCGCGCCGGTGTCGGCGTCACTCTGCCCGAAGAGGTATCGGGTGCCGTCGGGGGTGGTGACCTGGAACCGCTCGAACTGGCCACCCTTGACCCCCAGCCGGGTGATCACCGAGCCGTCGTCGGTCCGCAGACGGAAGTCGTCCGAACCACCGGCTGGGTCTTTGACGAGCTCGCCGGCGTGGGCGCTCAGGGAGAGGTTCAGGGCCTCGCCGCGCCAGCACAGGTCTCCGGTGTCGCGCTGGGCGTTGTTCGCGGACGCACCGTTGTGGTCGGCCTGGTCCTCGGCGCACGGCGCGTAGGTGCGCTCGATGAACCCGGGCGCCATGTCCCAGCCGAGCCCGACCCAGGAGGCCTGGACGTTGCCCGACCCGACCACGCCATCGACCGCACCGGAGTCATAGGTCAGCCCCAGACCGGGCTCCATCCCGGAAGCGACCGGCGGGGTCTGCAACGGGTAGGACCACGTGAACGAGCCGCTCGATCCGCCGCCAGACCACGACGCTGCAGTCCCTAGCGACGTCGCGGTCCAATCACCGAGCTCGCCGGTCGGAGTGGTCTCCGCCATCAGCACCACACCAGCCGTCGCCAGCTCGGCGGTGGCCTCAGACGCCCCGGCCGACTTGGCCTCGGCAGACTTCTCGGCCGCCTTCGGCTCGTTGGAGCCTTCCTCGACCGTCCCAGCCTCGGGCTCAGATGCTCCAGATTCAACGGGAGCCGACTCAACGGCCTCTGACTCGGTCGCCTCAGGCCCAGTCGAGCTGGCCTCGGGAGTGTCACCTGGCTGCTTGGGCTTATTGGGAGTCGCGAGGATCGGAGCAGGCTTGCTGAGGAGGTCGCCGGGGAGAGTGGCGGTCAGGCGGCCCTTGCTGTCCCGCGTCGTCTTCAGCCACGTCGAGGCCTGACAGGCCTTGTTTCTGGGAGTGGTCAGCACGCACGCGGGGTAGGCGACCAGCCGCAGCCGGCTCTCCCAGCCGCCGCCCACCGTCGCATCGGCCTCAACGTAGGCGGACACGTCCATCGCGACCTTGACCGACGCCACCTCCGGTTGTACCGCCGAGGGTGCGGCTCCCTCACCCGAAGCACCCATTTTCTCTGGTGTGACTCGAACGACCGGGCCCCACGCTCTGGCGCGGTCGCGTGCCGCGTCGGCCGGGGCGTCGTCGACCACTTCGACCTCGAGGTCCGAGGTCCCCCCGGTGTTACCGCTGGTGTCAGCGTCGTCGGTCTCTACCCATAGCGGGAGGTCGTCTGCCTGGGTCAGCTTCTCTGTCGGCGTCACCGTGGCGGTGCCAGCCGTGGTCTTCTCCGCCGAGGCGGTCTCCATCGTGACCGTCTCCGGAGCAGGATCCTCCTCCTCGACCGGGACCTGGACCTCGCCCGGGGACGCATCGGTCACCTCCCCGGTGTCCTCTGGCGTCAGACAGGGGGCGTCGAAGGTGGTAGCGCGTTGAGACTGTCCCGTCTCCTCGCCGCACACCACGTCCCCGACGAACCGGAGCTGGTCCGGCTCGACGACCGGGACCGAGGTGGTCAGACCAGTGGCGACCAAGACAGCAGCCGCGGCCAAGGTGGCCGCGCGACGCAGCATCACCACTGTCTCGCCGGTCTTGGCGGCGGAGTAGCGGAGGAAAGGATTGCTCATGCCAGGTGTCCTTGATCGATCCGAGACCCGAGAACCAAGTGATGCTTGAGTCGAGCGGCGTACAGGGTCATGGGGTGTTACGCACCTCGCGCGAGACCAGGAAGGCGCCGGTCGGGTCCAGTGGGCCGGAGTAGGCTCGGACCTCGTCGATGACGCCCTTGAAGTAGGCATCGGGGGTCGACGCGGCACCGGCCCCGACCCAGACCGGCATCAGGGTCTCGGTGGAGGGCTGATCGATGGTGGGCGACTCATCGGCGGCCGCTTGCACCGCAAATGGAGTAGCTGCTTCGATGCCGTCGATGTAGAGCCGCAACTGGGAGGGGTCCTTCTCATAGACCCCGACCAGGTGCACCCACTTGCCGGCATACCGGCCGATTGACCCGGTCGGGCCGTTCACGCTCTCCCACTTGTTGGTGGAGCCGCTCCCGGTCCTGACCGCAAACTGCCAGCCCTGGGATCGGTACTCCAGCGCGACCTTCTTAGCCGAGGTGTCCGGCAGCGAGAGCGAGGCCACCGTGAAGGCGCCGGTGTCGACCGCAGCCGGGTCGAGCTTGACCCACGCCGAGAGCGCGAACCCCTTGTCCGGGTTGACCGCATTCGCGTTCTCACCGCTGCTCTTCGCATACTGAGAAGTGCCGTTCAGCGCCAACGCCTTATCGCCGACAGCCCAAGTCTGGCTGCCCGACCCCACCGGGTCGTAATCACGGTCATGACCACCCACCCAAGTCGGCGATCCCGACAACGCGAGCGTCGTGGGCTGCTGCTCCGAGGGTGCCTCGTCATTGCCGTTGCCGTCCAGATGCCACTGATGCGAGGTCGAGGCACCCATCACCTTGAACCTCAACTGCTTCGGCACCGATGGGTTCCCGGCGATATCGGAAGCCGTCGCAGTGATCCAGTCCGGGCCCATATGACCAGTCCTAGTTACTGTCAGCTTCTCACTCAACGGGTCCAGCCTCTTGGAGATCGGCGTGGCTGAGGTCAAGAACCCGTAGTTGTAGTGGAGGACGTCTGAGGAGGGCGAGTCCATCGAGATTGTCACACCTTGCCCGTACGACCCCACCTTGGGAGCCTCAATCACCGGCGGATCGGGCTTGACGTTGTCGATCACCATCGTCAGCCACGACGACGCCGGCCCCTGGAATCCATATGAGTCGATCCCGTAAACCCACCAGGAATAGGTGCCGTCAGGCAGGTTCTCGGTCAGCGTGATCCCCGACTGGGTGGGCGGATCCGAGGGATGGAATGCATTCCGCCGGTCCACGACGATCTCTCCCGAGGAGTTCCTGACGACGAACCGCTGCTGAACCTGGTTCCCATCAGGATCTGTCGTCGTCGCCAGCAGCACTGGCTGCCGCACCCGCACGTAGTACTTGCTGTTGTACAGGACCGCGTCATCGGTCGAGGTGTTTCCGGTGAACCGTCCCGTCGGGACGTTGGGTGCTCGGTTGTAGGTCACCAGCAGCTTGGGGTAGGCGCCGTCGGAAGCGCCGTACTTACGCCAGGAGTACTCGTTGGTCTCGTCCTTGGCAAACATGCCCAGCCGCATCCGGTCATAGCCGTTGCTCAGGTCCGAGGCCAGACCCTTCTTGACGTCCCACTCGTTCTCGTAGTTCGTCGAGCAGTAGTCCTCATGTCCGCGGGCCTTGTAGTTGGTCGACTGGTAGCCGACCTTGGCCGGGCCTGGCCACCGGGTCCCGGAGTCGAACGCCTCCACGGTCCAGACCTCGATCCCGGCGCCCGTGGTGTTGCACGTGTGCTCGGGAGAGTGGAACTGCATGTGCAGGAAGGTGGCTTCCTGGATCTCGGTCCCCTGCAGGCTCTCGATGTCGAACTTGTAGAACGAACGAGCCTTCTTCGGCCCCGAGGACCAGCCGTCATACCCGGCGCGGCCCAGTGCCACATCCCCGTACCAGTGCTCGCCGGTCGACCAGTACATCCCCCACTCAGCACCCAGGTCTGCGCGCGTCAAGTTCGGGTCAAGAACGGCAGGAAACTGGGTCTCCTCCGCCAACAGCATCGACTTGTCCGAGCGCACATGGAGCTCAGCAGCGGTCTGGCCACTCTGCGCCTCGCCCTCCGTCGCGGTCGACTCGGACTCGAGTGTCATGGTCATCGCGGCCGACCGTGCCCCGTCGGGACGCTCCACCAAACGCCGGATCTCCTCCGCGGTCGGCGGGTCCGTCTCCGCAGAAGCCAGGTCAGGCTCAGCGGCCGAGCTCTTCGCCGCCGACCCCGACGCCTCAGCCACATCCCCGGCATCCCATTGCTCTGGATCGCTCGAGGCGAAGACCACCTCGCCGGTGCCGTTGGTGGCCTCCAAGCCACCCTCGCCGTCATCAGCAATATCAACACCGGACGCGGTGATATCGAAGTGGAAGTCAGCCACCTGCGGCAGCTCGGCCGCAGCACGGTCATGCAGCACCAGATACGTCTGGAACCCAGCAACACTCGCGCCGACCACCAGATCGACCTGACCACCCCACACGCCAGCAAAGGTCGCCAAGTTCCCGTCCACTCGCGGAACCGGAAGATCCCCATACTCAGCGGGCCAGGACAGAGCGATCTGCTCGCCACTCGGACCGGCCAGCTCCGCGAGCGGACCCGTCCCATCGGCGGTGATCGTGAACTCAGCCGGAGCTGTCACCGGCGCCAGCCGACCAGCACCATCAGGCTCGAGGGAGGCATCGACTTCATGCCAGCCGTCACTCTGGTGAACCCTCACAGGTCCCGGGCTGATCTCGGCAACCAGCCCCGTCTCCGGCACCGCGCGCACAATCTGAGTGGGCGTGGTCAGCGTGTCAACGACCGTCGGCTCCCCGGTCTCCTGCGCCTGAGCAACCGCCTCGGCCTCGGTCAACAGCCTCTCTGGCGGCGCCGGCGGCACGATCGACGACAGGCCCGCAGCCGGTGCCATCGCAGACGGCACCACGCAGATCCCTGCCGACAGCAGCAGTCCGAACGAAAGAGTCAGCGCAACACCATGAGCGCGACGAACCTTCAACGTGAGCTCCTCCCGAGCCGAGCATGACAACACTTGTCCGATTGCTGCCATCGGCTCCGAGGGCACGAAGGACACGCACGGCGACAATCGCACCGCGCCGAGCGCCACGGCAGGCAAGTTGATCCAACGTGTCGTCACCGTTGGCGCACTGTTACCTATACGGGTAAGGGCATAGTTACCGCGGGCTACGGCTAGCCCCCCGATCTGACTACGGAGTAAGAGAACGTTCGGAGGAAACAGTTGGCGCGGGCCCCGCGCGTCCGGAAACATCCAGTCAGGCTCTGCGGCCCACCGGCCCGAACCTCGCCCGATACCCAGATCGTCGCCGCGGCGCCACTTCGACGGCAGTCAACGAACGTCGATTGCCAAACTCAAAGGCGGCTTTGAACTGCAACAAAGCAACTTCTCAACCGGTCGGCACGCATGCTACGACCGTCAAAGCGGGTGGACGGAGGTCATGAACTCACCTCAACCGTGGGCAGGGTGAAGCTGCCGCCGGTGATCCGACCGACCATCGAGTACGCCGTGACCAGGCTGTCGACCGTGCGCTGGTATCGCACGTCCTCGAGAAGCTTATCGATCGCGATCCGCACGATGAGATCGTCGAGCAGCACGCGCATCGCGTCTGGTGAGTCCACGATCCAGTCGATGACCTCTTGGGCATCCTGCACCGAGATGCTCTCCTCGATCTTCTGCAGCAGCTCTGCTGTGGTCATCGGCCGCCGCGGCTGGTCCTGTGTCTGGGTCGATGACGGCGTAGGAGATGGCTTGGGTGTCCTCTGCCGCGGGTGGGCGCGTTTGCGGCACAAGGAACCGCAATACAGTCGCGGACGGCCTCGACCGCCGCTGCGCGGGAACTCCCGGCCACACTCCACACAGGTCTTGGTCTTTCGCGACTGGCTCACGTCGATCAGGTGCACACACCCCGCCTCGCGATTTTCCTCGATCTGCCAACCGTGTGAAATTGGCAAGGAAGGTGGGAGCGACTTCAACTACCGATCGACGACGCCTTTGATCGACGCCGCTGGTTCCTTCGGTCCGAAGCGTTCGCAGCGCTTCTGCATCCCGGCGCCGCTCATCCGTATCTGGTGAGTCGGAAAGCGTAGTCGCTCTCCGGCGAACAAGACCGGGCGATGAAACCGCACTCGTCTCGGGACGAGGTTGCAGACGTCGTGAGCATCGCCTGCCTCGACGATCATGGCGATTCCACGCGATCTGGGTCGTTACTGGGCTTGGGACTGCCGAGGAGACGGCTGCCGACCACGAAACTACCGCAACGTCTTTCGGGTGATTTCGGGGAGCATGCGTCTGACCTGCAAGGACGCAAATTGCTCCCCCATCCGCCTCCAGGCGAGTTCTGCCTGGACGTAAGCATCCAGGTAACCGCCATCGTCGATCATCGAACACGTGAAACTGATGCGGCCGCGGCGGAGCTGGGTGAGGGATGCACTCTACGGTGATGCCGTGGGCGCTGATGCGCCCCAGGCCGGAGAGCACGGTTCCGATGACTCACCGGAACCGCATCTGCCGCCGACGCCTGGACCAAGCACATCGCAGACCTACAGCCCTACGCTGCGCCATCGACGTCGTCGTCTGCAGCGGTGTCGATCTCGTCGAGGAGGTCCTCCTCGGACTCGACGGCGGGCTTGGCGAGCAAGGATCCATCGGCGTCTTCGGAACGGAGCGTGCGGTCGAGGAGTGCCGCCGGGGCGTGGTCGACGGTGAGGTCAGGCTCGATGTAGTAGCCCTCGGTGATCTTCGAGGACGTGTGCCCGAGGAAGGTCGCGGCGGTGTCGGTGCCGAGCCCGCGAGCTAGGACGGTGGCACCGGTGCGGCGGTACCAGCGCATGCTGATCCCGGTCCCGTCCAGGCCGGCGAGGACGACGAACTCCCGGAAGGTTCGGCGTACGTTGTAGGGGTTCATCGGGCCGCCGGTGCGATTGGCGAAGATGGTGCGTTCTCGGTCGGCGGCCCTGATCGTCTTCAAGCGGCGGCGGATCACCTTGGCGGCGAATGCTGGCACCGGGACATAGCGATCCGAGGCGTCGGTCTTCGGGTGCGTCTGGCGTACGACGCCCTTCTTCTTGCGGTAGACGACCGTGCCGGTGACGTGGGCGACCATGCCGCGCGGCCCGTCGGTGATGTCGCATGCCCGCAGGGCGAGGACCTCGCCGGGGCGCATCGCGGTGCCGAGGAGGACCTCGATGATGTCGCGGACCTGGCCGTCGCTCTTGGGGCCGGGCAGGCCCGGCTCGGTGCGCCAGGTAGCCGCAGCCTCTCGGAGCTTGGTGATCTGGACGAGGGTCAGTGCCTTGGGGGCACCCTTCGGCCGTGGCAGCGGGGAGGTGCCCTCGACCGGGTTCCGGGCGATGGCGTCGTGGCGCAGCGCGAAGGCGAACAGCAGGTTCAGCACCGTCCGGGAGTGGCTCGCCTGGGAGTAGGAGATGGCGAGCTCGGACTTGAGGAACCGCTCCACCCGACCGGTGGTGATCTCACCGAGGGTGTAGTGCTCCATCGCCGGACGCACGTGCAGGCGGAGCCGGTCCTGGTAGGCCTCGCGGGTGCGGTGGGCGAGGTCTTGGACCTCGAGGTCGTCCAACCACTCATCGGCGAGGACGTCGAAGGCGCTGTCCGGGCGTAGGCCCCCGGCAGCCCCGAACGCCGGGCGGCTGAGCAGGCGGTCCTTGAGGGCAGCGGTGGCCAGGTTGGAGGTGCGCCCGCGGACGCGGACCTGGCGCAGTCGACCGTCGGCGTCGCGCACCCGGGTCTCGGCGAGCCAACTGCCATGGTTGAAGCGGCGGGTGGTCACGGTGCCGTAGGTGCCGATCGTGGTGCGTGGGCGGCCGGCCATTACCGACCACCTCCCGGCCCCGGGTCGCTGGCGTGTTGCTGGTCGCAGTCCTCGAGCCGCGCGAGCCAGGACTCGATCTCACCGATCCGGAAGCGCAGCTCACGGCCGACCCGGAACCCTCGGGGTCCGCGGCCTTGGCTGCGGAGGTCGTAGATGGTCTGCGCCGGCACGTGCAGGTGCTCGCACAGCTCCGTCAGGGAGAGGACCGGCTCGATGCCGGACATGAAAGGCGTGGTCTCGCTGCTGGCGTTCGTGGTGTGAGTGGTCATGCCCTCAAGGTGCGCCAGCCGTGCCACGAGGCACCGAGACGGCCCGAGAGATCGCCCGGCCTCCGGGCACGGGCAACGCTCGACGAGGGCCAAAGTGCGGAATAAACGCGGAACCGCCATCCGATCATCCTTCTGCTCAGGATGTTGGACAGCGGTTCTGACCTGCGATTTCCTTGGTGGAGCTGAGGGGATTCGAACCCCTGGCCTTCTCATTGCGAACGAGACGCGCTACCAACTGCGCCACAGCCCCAAGCGATGAGAAACGTTAGCACCTCGTCGCGGGTGTTACCCAATCAGGAGCCCGTGGCGCGACCGCGTTCTGCCTCGGCGGCCTCGGCGGCGGCACGCTCGGCCTCCTCGGCCTGGCGGACGAGCTCGGAGTCGGCCGCGTTGCGGCCCGAGCTCCACACGCCGGTGGCGTCGAGGTCGATGGTGCGGACGGTGCGGCGCGGCGCGGCCTCCTTGGAGACGTACGTCGGCAGCGGGGTCTCCACCGGCTTCCAGGAACCGTCGGGGAGCACCTCGTCGGTCTCCGCGGGGTGCTCGACGACGGCCACCAGGTCGCCGGTGTCCTGGTCGATGTCGAAGGTGACCCGGGGCGGGGCGACGGGCTCCGGTTCGGGGAGGTCCTCGGGGAACGGGATCCGTGCCCAGACCTCCCGCTGGTGGCGGACGCTGAACCGGCAGGTAACCAGCCAGGCGACGACCAGGCCGGCCGGGATCGCGATCCAGACCGGACCGAAGACCCCGAAACCAGCAAGAGCGCCGACCACGGCCAAGCCGAGGACCAGCACCCCCAAGACGATCGAACGGCGCTTGGCCGCGGCGCGAGCCGCGCGGCGGCGTACGGCCATCGGGACGGGTCGCGGAACAGGCTCCGCGATCGCCCCGGCCTCCGCCTCAGGCTTCTTCGCCGACTTCTCGGTCACCAGATCGGTGGAGTCCTTGCTGGTGGCTTCTCGCCGAGCGAGGATCCGGCGGGACTTGGAGATGGCGGCGCTGGCCCGGCTCTTGGTCCCGTCCTCGGCCGTCGCCGTCTGTTCGAGCGCTTTGGGCACCAAGTACACCGCCCACGCCACGGCGAGGGCGACGAAGATGAGTGCGCTCGGGTCCACGTTAAGAAGCGTAGGAGCCATTACCAGCCCGTAGGCGGACGTGCAGTGGTGTGTCGCGTGTGACTTGTGTGATTTCAGCAGGACACGCCGAGTCAATGCCTCATTCAGGTGACAAACCGAGCCTGGCCAGCATTCCTTGGTGACATTCTTCAACCGTTATCGCGAAGATACGGTGATCTCTCCAGGCCCCGTCGATATGCAGAAATCGGGGCGCATATCCGATCTCGTCGATGCCCAATTTCTCCACGACACGGAGCGAGTTGGAGTTCTCCGGGCGGATGCAGATCTCGATCCGGTGCAGCAGCGCGGTGGTGAAGCAGTGGTCGATCACCAGCGCCACCGCCAGCGGCATCACGCCGCGGCCGGCGAAGCGCTGGTCGATCCAGTAGCCGATCGAGGCGAACTGCGCCGAGCCGCGAACGATGTTGTTGACCGTGACCTGACCAGCGAAAACACCGTCGACATCGATCGCGAACGGATAGGTCACGCCGCGCTTTGCCTGACGCCGAAGACGACGTACGAGGCTGGCGAACGTCGTGGGCCGCGCGCTCGACCCCGGGGGCACGGTCGCGTCCCACTGGTGGAGCCAGGCCGCCGAGCGGCGGCGCGCGTCGGTCCACTCCTTGGCGTCGGTGCGGTCAAGAGGGCGTAGGGTCACCGCGCCGTGGGAGAGGACGGCGGGCCAGCCGGGATCAGTCATCGGTGGTCCCAATCAATGATCACTGCCGACGGACTGTTCAACGGCGTGAGGCAACACCGGACGCAGCACGTCGATCGCGTCCTTCACGCCACCCCGGGACCCGGGAAGGTTCACCACCACGCACGCTCCGATCTGACCGGCCAGACCGCGGGACAGTAGCGCCGTCGGGATCCCTTTGGCCACTCCGGCCGCCCGGATTCCTTCGGCGATGCCGGGGATCTCACGGTCGAGCAGCGGACGGGTCACCTCGGGGGTGCGGTCGGTGGGGGTCAGCCCCGTGCCTCCGGTGGTGAGGACGACCCGCGCCCCTTCCCCGGCCGCCCGGGCGATCGCCTCGCCGACCGGGTCTCCGTCGCGGACGACCTCGGGCGGGCCGACCACGAAACCGAGCTCTTCCAAGAAGGTGACCAGCAGGGGTCCGGTAGTGTCCTCGTAGACACCGGCCGAGGCGCGGTTGGAGGCCACGACGACGGTCGCTCTGAGACTCATCGCTGGAAGGTACCCGACTTTCCGCCGGTCTTGGTCTCGACCCGGATATCGGTGATGACCGCCCGCTTGTCGACGGCCTTGATCATGTCCACCACGGTGAGGCCGGCGACCGCGACCGCGGTCAGTGCCTCCATCTCGACGCCGGTGCGGTCGGTGGTCTTCACGGTCACGGTGATCTCGACGGCGTCGTCGGCGACGCTCAGCTCGACCTTGACGCCGGAGACGGCCAGCGGGTGGCACAGCGGGATCAGGTCGGGGGTCTTCTTGGCGCCCATGATCCCCGCGATGCGGGCGACGGCGAGCGCATCCCCCTTGGGTACGCCCTCACCGCGGAGCAGCTCGATGACCTCGGCCGCCACCAGCACACGTCCGGATGCGGTCGCGGTGCGGGTCGTGACCGCCTTCTCGGAGACGTCGACCATCCGGGCCGCGCCGGTCTCGTCGACGTGGGTCAACCGGTCAGCCATCAGAACTCCACATCCAGCTCGATCACGTCCACCTCGGCGTCCTTGTCCAGCGAGGTCGTCTCCGGCGGGATGACGATCAGGCAGTTGGCGCCGGCGAGATCCCCGATCAGGTGGGACCCCGGGCCACCGATGGGCGAGACGCCGGCACGGGAGCCGTCGTACCAACCGCGGAGATACTGCTCCTTGCCCTTCGGGGAGCGCACCGCGTGGGTCAGGGCGGCGCGACGCGCCGGCCGGGCCTCCGGGGTCATGCCCATCAGCCGGCGCAGCGCCGGGAGCACGAAGAGCTCGAAGGAGACGAACGAGGAGACCGGGTTGCCGGGGAGACACAGGACCGGCACCCGCTCCTCGCCGATCCGGCCGAACCCCTGCGGCTTGCCCGGCTGCATGCTCACGGGGCCGAACCAGACACCCTCCGGGGTCAGCGCCTCCTTGACCACGTCGTAGTCGCCCATCGAGACGCCGCCGGAGGTGACCACCAGGTCGGCACGGACGAGCTGGTCGGAGAGCGCGGTCATGAACGCCCGCGGCTCGTCAGGGACGATCCCGACGCGGTACGCGATCGCGCCTGCCCGGCGGGCGGCGGCGGCCAGGAGGAAGGAGTTGCCGTCGTAGATCGAGTCGTGGCCCAGGGTCTCGCCGGGGTCGCGCAGCTCGGTGCCGGTCGAGAGCACCACGACCCTGGGGCGCGGGCGCACCGCAACCTGGGCACGGCCGACGGAGGCGATCAGGCCCAGGTGGCGCGGGCCGAGCACCGTGCCGGCGGGGATGAGCAGGTCGCCCTTGGCGACGTCCTCGCCCGCGTAGCGAACGTGCTGAGCCTCCTCCGGCGTCTGCCGGATCTCGACCTCGGCGACGCCGCGGTCGGTCCACTCGTACGGCACGACCGTGTCGGCACCCGTCGGCAGCGGGGCGCCCGTCATGATCTTCGCCGCCGCGCCCGGCGGGAGCGCCAGCAGCGAGGCCTGCCCGGCGCCGATCTCACCGAGCACCGGCAACCGCACCGGAGCCTCGGCCGAGGCCGTCGCGACATCGGCGTAACGGACCGCGTAACCGTCCATCGAGGAGTTGTCGAAGCCCGGCAGCGCGACCTCGGCATGGATGTCCTCGGCCACCGCCAGCCCGAGGCAGTCCATCAGGGGCTGCGGGTAGGCCGGCATCGGCTCGAGGTCGGCCAGGATTCGCTCGCGGTACTCGGCGGGGGTCACCCCGCCAACACTAGTCGGAGAGGATCGTGGCCGGCGCGACGCGTTCGGCGTTGGCGCCGTCGAGCGAGACCGCGCCGATGACCTGGACGCCCTTGCCGAAGGTCCAGTCGCCGTTGACGGTGAGCGAGGCCGCCTGGCGCAACGACGGCGCACCCTCGGGGAAACGCTCGTCGAAGTTCGCGACGTACTTGTAGTAGTCGCCGTCCAGGTCGATGAACGGCACCACGTCGGCGACCTGGTCGAGCACGAAGTTGTCGCCGATGTCGTAGACGTCGGAGCGGAGGACGAGGAGGTCGTTGGTCGTCTTGACCGGGACGAACCGGTCGCGACCGACCTCGATCAGCTGCGAGCCCTCGAAGACCTCGATCGCGGCCCCCATGGCGGTCTCGATCTGGACGACCTTGGGGGTCTTCGGGTCGGCGGGGTCGACGGTCTTCTCGTTGCGGATGAGCGGCAGGCCGAGGATGCCGTCGCGCTCGGAGAGGACCTTCTTGAGCGCCTTGAGGTCGAACCAGATGTTGTTGGTCGAGCAGTACTTGTGGCGGTTGAGGTCCTGCAGCGCCACCTTGTCCTCGTCGAGCGTCTGCGCCGTCTCACGCAGGATCAGGCGGCCGTCGGACTTGCGGCGCGCGAAGTGACCGCCCTTGCGGTCGCTCGCGGTGCGGCGTACGGCCTCGATGGCGAAGGGGGCACCGGACTTGGCGAACCAGCCGGCGACCTTCTCGTCGGGGACGGCGCCGAGGTTGTCGGAGTTGGAGACGAAGACCCGCTCGTAGCCCTGCTCGATGAGCAGGTCGAGGAGCCCGGTGTCGAGCAGGGCGGTGTAGATGTCGCCGTGGCCCGGCGGGCACCACTCGAGCTCGGGGTCCTTGGGCCACTCGACCGGGGTCAGGTCGTCGACGAGCAGGCGCGGCTCACGGTTCTGCAGGAACTCCAGCGGCAGACCCTCGACCGGCAGGTCCTGGTAGCGCTCGAGCGCGGCCAGGCTGTCCTCGGAGGTGCGGAAGGAGTTCATCAGCAGCAGCGGGAGACGTACGTCGTACTTCTCCCGCATGTGCAGGATCTGGCGGGCGATCACGTCCAGGAAGCTCAGACCCTTGCGTACGCACAGCAGCGACTTCGCGCGGTCCATGCCCATCGAGGTGCCGAGGCCACCGTTGAGCTTGATCACCGCGGTGGTGGAGATGGCGGCGTGCGCCTCCTCGTCACTGACCGCGGCGTCGCTGATCGACGGGATGTCGACCGGCTCGATGGTCCCCTCTGGGATCATCCCGGTCTCACCGTGCTCGAGCTGGCGGTAGTAATGTGCGAATGTCTGCACCGCGACGTCGTCGACGCCGGCATCGCGCATCTTCGCCATTGCCTTGGCCAAACCTGGGCTACCCATAGAGGAAAGCCTAGGCTGTCGTTGTGTCGGGTTCACACACCCCTCCGGGTTCTGATGGTCCAGCCCCCGCTGACTTCGTGGGGCGCAAGACTGCCTTACGTGACCAGTTGCTGACTACCCGGGGGCGCATCGGGCTCCCTCGGTTGGGTTCGCTCGCGCGCGCCCTATCGCAGGTGGTCACTGATATTCCAGACGTACGCAGCGCCGGAACGGTTGCTCTCTACGTCTCGATCGGCACCGAACCGGGCACCGGACCGCTCATCGACGCCCTCGAGGCTGCGGGGAAACGGGTCCTGCTGCCGTGTCTGCTACCGGACAACGACCTGGACTGGGCTTACTACGACGGAGAGCTGGTCCGGGCGCCGCGGGGTCTGCTGGAGCCCGGTGGGGAGCGGCTGGGCGTCTCCGCGGTCTCCACCGCCGATGTGGTGCTCGTCCCGGGCCTGGCGGTCGATGCGGACGGGTTCCGGATGGGACGGGGTGGTGGCTCCTACGACCGGGTCCTGGCTCGGGTGCCGGCCGGCACGCTCACCTGCGTGCTCCTCTACCCGTGGGAGATCGGGGTCTCGGTGCCGGTGGAGCCGCACGACCGAGCGGTGGGAGCGGCCGCGAGCGGGGAGGGAATGCGGCGCTTCTCCTAGGCGTTCGCTAATATTGGCAGTCGCGCCCGTCGAGTGCCAGATTCTGTTCTAGGAGAAACGTGCCCACCTATCAGTACGCCTGCACCGAGTGCGGCCACGCCTTCGACCAGTTCCAGAGCTTCAGCGACGCCTCGCTGACCGAGTGCCCCGAGTGCGGCGGCAAGCTGCGCAAGGTCTTCAGTGCCGCCGGCGTCGTCTTCAAGGGCTCCGGCTTCTACCGCACCGACTCCCGCTCCGGTTCGTCCTCGTCGACGTCCTCCACGTCCTCGACGACCTCGTCCTCGAGCAGCTCCACCCCGGCGCCCGCCTCCTCCGGCTCCTCGGACTGAGACCACCCCGCGCCAGCGGGTTATCCACAGGTTCATCCACAGCGTGACCGGCGCTGTGGATTGCGAGATGCGGGAATCGCGCGTGCGACTTAGCGTGCCCGCATGTTCACTCGAATCACGTCCTTCTCCCGCCGCGTACGCCGCGGGGTCCTCGCCCATCGACGCCTGCTGGCGTTCCTGCTGACCGCTGCGGCGGTCGCGATCGGGTTCTCGGCCACCCGACCGGACCCACCCGACACCTCGACGATGGCGGTGGCCTCCCGAGATCTGCCGGTCGGCACGGTTCTCACCGCCGCCGACCTCACCGACGTCTCGACCGACCCCGCCAACGTGCCCGTCGACATCGCCGAAGCGCCGCTCGGTGAGCGCCTCGCGGCACCCCTGCGGCGCGGCGAACCCGTCACCGACGTACGCCTCGTCGGCCCGGAGCTGACCGAGGGACACCCCGACCTGGTGGCCGTCCCGGTCCGGCTTCCCGACGCCGAGATGGCCGGGTTGCTCCGCGTCGGCGACACCGTGGACCTCTACGCCACCGACCCCGCCACCGCCGAGACCGCCCAGGTCACCACCGACACGCTGATCCTCAGCCTCCCTCAAGCCGCGGAGCCGAGCCGGGATGATTCCATGGCACAGGGAAAGACCGAAGGGTTTGGCGACGCGTTCACTTCGGCGGGGCGTCTGGTCATCGTCGGAGTCGCCGAGAAGAGCGTCGAGGACGTCACATCAGCAGGGGTGGGTGGCTACCTCACCTTCGCCTACTGACGGCCTACGCACGCCACATCCGGGGTCTCCTTCACCTCACACAATGAGCAACAGGAGAAAGCAAGACATGGACGGTTTCAAGAAATTCCTGCTCCAGGGCGACCTGATCAAGCTGGCCGTGGCCTTCATCATGGGCGCCGCCTTCGCGTCCGTGGTCACCGCGACGGTCGACGTCATCATGGACCTGCTCGGCAAGATCGGCGGCACGCCGGACTTCTCGAACTACGAGCCGGGCGGCGTCAGCCTCGGCGCGTGGCTGACCGCTTTCATCGCCTTCCTCATCATGGCCGCGGTCGTCTACTTCTTGATCGTGAAGCCCTACACCGCCGCCAAGGAGCGCTACTTCCCGGACCCCGAGCCCGGCGAGACCGAGATCGACATCCTCAAGCAGATCCGCGACAGCCTCAGCGCTCGCTGACGCACTCGCGCCAGAACGGATTGCCTCGGGCTCCGCTTCGGCAGGTGCCGTCTCACCCACCGTGGTGAGGCGGCACCTGCGATTTCAGCCAACGGTCCGACGCCGACTCCTCCGACTCCGCCGACGACTCCCGCTCGTCGCTGGTCGTCTCGGGAAGTACGTCACCGAAGATCCGCGCCAGCCGCTGCTTGCGCTTCCACTCCGGCTCCTCCGGCTCGTCCGGCCCTGCCGGCTCGGACGAGGTGTCCTCAGCCATCAGCAGAGACCTGCGCGCTCGCGTGCCGCCTTCGCCTCTTCGGCGATCTGGGCGAGCTCCTCCTCGGAAGCACCACTGCTGGCACCACCCGAGGCGGTGTCCGACTCGCCGGTCGCGGCCTCGTCGCCGGGTGACGTTTCCGCCGTCTCACCGTCGGTCGCGGTGTCGTCCGGAGCTGCGTCGCCGTCGCCCGAGCTCTCGCTCTTCTTGCCCGAGGCCTCGCCTGCGTCCAGAGCCCCGGCGGCGATCTTCTTGGTCAGCGGCTTGTCGTTCGCGATCGCCCTGAAGACGTTCTTCGCCTTCTCCTCGTCGAGGACGACGGTCGCTTCCGGGTTCTGAGGATCGGCGACCGTGGGGATGGTGAGGAACTTGATGTTCTCCATCCCGATGCTCTGGAAGCCAGCCCCGATCTTGGCCATCGTCTCGAGGTTGTCCTTGAGCCCTTCGTCCATGGTCAGGCCCTTGGTAGCGGCGTTCAGGAAGCTGAGCACCTTCGTCGGGCTGGTCAGGGTGTCGCCGGAGAGCAGCTTGGCCGCCATCGACCCGATGAACGCCTGTTGGCGCTTGGACCGATCGAGGTCACCACCATCCCCCAGGCCATGCCGCAAGCGCACGTAGTTGAGCGCTTGCTTGCCGGTCAGCTTCTGCTCACCAGCGTCGAAGTGAGCGCCGGTGTACTTGTCGTCGACCTCTTCAGGAAGGCATACGTCGACCCCGTCGATGGCATCGACCATGCCCTTGAAGCTCGCGAAGTCGACCACCACGAGGTGGTTGACGGTGATGTCGCACTTCTCGCCGCACATCTCGCTCGCCACGGACTCCAACTGCTCGACCGTGCAGGTCGGACCCGCGGTCGCGTAGGCAGCATTCCACCGCACGTACTCGGCTGGGGACGTCTCGCCGTCCTCGGTCTTGCAGGAGGGACGGTCCACCATCGTGTCGCGCGGGATGGAGACCCCGTAGGCGAACTTCCGGTTGGCGGACAGGTGCAGCAGGATGTTGGTGTCCGAACCACCACCGCTCTCGCCGTCGACGCCACATCCCTTGCAGTCACGACTGTCCGAACCCATCACGAGGATGTTGATCGGCTCCTTCGGGCCGACGTCAGCAGCCTCTTCGCCGAGGCTGACGGTGCTGATGTTCGACCGCAGACTGCGGTAGGTGTAGACCGTGAAGAGCCCGACGATCAGCGCCAGCACGAGCAGAGTCGAGCTGAGCACCTGCCACACGCTGATCCGCGGCTTGTCGCGGTCATCGCGCTCGTCCTCCGGATACGGGGCGTAGGGCTGCTGGTAGCCATCCTCGGGCGGATACTCGTCATAGGGCTCGTCGTCATAGCCGGCTGCATACGCAGCGCCCCGACGGCCCGGGGCGGGATAGGCCTCGTGGCGGGCCTCGTGCAGCTCGTCGCGCGAGGACGTACGCCCTCGGGGCCGGTCGGCCGGATCAGGCCGGGGCGCGACCGCGGTCGCGCCGGGGTCGTTCCAGTCGAACTCGCGAGCAGCCGGCGGAGCGAGCTGCTGGTCGGGGGCCTTGGGCGCGGGAGGAGCGGGGTGAGGATCCTGGCGGTACCACTCCTGCGCAGGCGCGACCGCGGTCTCCTCGGCGGAGGGAGCCGCGGCCGGCGGCGGAGGTATTCGGCGCGCGGGGCGCGGGGTCTCGCGTAGCGGCGGCGCTACGGCCGTCACGTCCGGGGCGTTCCACTCCTGCGGCACGGGCGGCGCAGGCGAGGGACCCGGGTTGCCACGGCCCAACGCCTGATAGCGCTCGGCCCGGGTCGGCTCTCTACGCACCGGTTCGGCGCGCGGCTGCTCGACGGCGGGCGGCTCCGGCAGCGCCGGCTCCTGACGAGCGGCCCGGCGGCCACCGCCCGATGATCCCGGCCCGGGAGGCGGCGGCGACACGAACTCGGACTGCGGACGCGCGGCCCGCCGGCCACCACCGGGCTCCGCCGACGGCTGGTCGGTCGGTACGTCGGCCACCCGAGCACCACGACCCGACGGAGTCCCCCCGGACTCGTCGTTCGCAGGCTCGTCGGCGCCGTACATCCACTCGAATCCGGACACGCCGGAGCCTGAATCCGCACCCCCACGTCGGGGAGGCATGGAGGAGTCAGGCATAGATCACCGTCATTCGTCGCTGGACTTCGGGGGGATTCGGGTTGAGTCGACGGTGACTCAACCTACGCGAGCGCACCAAGTTTGGCCCCTCACCGCATCGAACCCCAAACCGTAGTATTACCCGCCACCATGGCAAGATATCCGCGAATGCCCCAGTAGCTCAGTGGATAGAGCAGCCGCCTCCTAAGCGAAAGGTCGCAAGTTCGACTCTTGCCTGGGGCACCAGAAGACCTCAAGAGAACAGCTTCTGCAGCCGCCCGACGCCCTCGACGAGGTCGTCGTCGCCCAGCGCGTAGGAGAGCCGCAGGTAGCCCGGAGTGCCGAACGCCTCGCCCGGGACGACCGCGACCTCGGCCTCGTCGAGGATGTAGGCCGCCAGGTCGGCCGAGGTGTCGATGACCCGGCCGTCGTACGACTTCCCGAGCAGCCCCTTGACCGACGGGTAGACGTAGAACGCACCTTCCGGGGTCGGGCAGTAGACGCCGTCGATCTCGTTGAGCATCGCGACGATCGTCTGCCGGCGCCGGTCGAAGGCGACCTTCATCTCGTCGACCGCGGTCAGGTCACCGACGAGGGCCGCGATGGCGGCGCGCTGGGAGACGTTCGAGACGTTGGAGGTCGCGTGGCTCTGCAGGTTGGTCGCGGCCTTGACGAGGTCGGTGGGGCCGACCAGCCAGCCGACCCGCCAGCCCGTCATCGCGTACGTCTTGGCGACCCCGTTCACGATGACGCAGTGGTCCCGCAGCGAGGGACAGAGGACGGGCAGGGAGCCGGTCGAGACGCCGTCGTAGAGGAGGTGCTCGTAGATCTCGTCGGTCAGCACCCACAGCTCGTGCTCCTCGACCCAGGCGCCGATGGCCCGGATCTCGTCCGCGGTGTAGACGGCGCCGGTCGGGTTCGACGGGGAGACGAAGAGGAGCACCTTGGTGCGCTCGGTGCGCGCCGCCTCGAGCTGCTCGACGGTGACCTTGTAGTCCTGGGTCTCGTCGGCTACCACCTCGACGGCGACGCCCCCGGCGAGCTGGATCGACTCGGGGTAGGTGGTCCAGTAGGGCGCCGGGACGATCACCTCGTCGCCCGGGTCGAGCATGGTCGCGAAGGCCGAGTAGATGGCCTGCTTGCCGCCGTTGGAGACCAGGACCTGCGCCGGCGTGATCTCCAGCCCCGAGTCACGAAGGGTCTTCTCGACGATGGCCTGCTTGAGCTCCGGCAGACCCCCGGCGGGCGTGTAGCGGTGGTTCTTCGGGTCACGCGCGGCCTCGACGGCGGCGTCGACGACGTAGTCCGGGGTCGGGAAGTCGGGCTCGCCGGCGCCGAACCCGATGACCGGGCGGCCCTCCGCCTTGAGCGCCTTGGCCCTGGCGTCGACCTTGAGCGTGGCGGACTCGGCGATGGCGCCGATACGGGCGGAGACGCGGCGGTCACGAGGCGAAGTCATAGCGCAGATCCTAGGTCGGCCTCAGCCGGGCAGCTGAAGCCCGGCCATCAGCGCCTGGCGGCTGGCGCGTACGTGCTCCCGCATCACCCGCTCGGCGCTGTCGCCGTCCTTGGCGATGATGAGCTCGAGGACGAGGTGGTGCTCGCGGTCGGACTGGAGAGCCCGCCCGGGTTGGCTGAGCGAGGTCGTGACCAGGCGGGCGTAGGCGAGCTGGTTCATCAGGGTCCGGTAGTGGGACTCGAGCTTGCCGTTGTCGGCGCCGCGGATCAGCAGGTCGTGGAACTCGCCGACCAGTCGGGCGTAGGTGTCCCGGTCGTCGCGGGCGACCGCGGCGTCGGCCTCGCGGAGGTTCTCCTCCAGCGCGTCGACCTCGGGCACCCGGCCCCGCTGCGCCAGCAGCCGGGCGGCGGCCCCCTCGAGCAGCTCCTTCATCTCGAAGAGCTCGGTGATCTCCCGACGGGACGGCGTGGTGACGAAGGTGCCGACCCGCGGGCGCACCTCGACCAGACCTTCGGTCTGCAGCTGCTTGAGCGCCTCGCGCACCGGGGTGCGGCTCACCCCGAACTCCTCGGCGAGCGCGAGCTCGGACAGCGGCGCGCCCGGGTCGATCGCACCGGTGATGATGCGCTCACGGAGCCCCTCTATGACGCGGCCCTGCATCAGGCTCGACGTCCCGTTCGGACGTGCACTCATCCGACTCTCCCCCTGTGGTCGTCAGCCCAGGCTCGGCAGCGCCGAGCCGTCGAAGAACTGGCCGGAACTGTAAACCATCGCGGCCCGCTCGGAGGCCGTGGCGTGAAGGACGCGGCAGATGAACACGGTGTGCGTGCTGGCCTGCAGCCGCTCCCGGATCTCGACCTCCATCTGCGCGCTGCTGCGCTCGATGAGGGGGCTGCCGTGCGGCCCGGGGACCCAGTCGACCTGCGCGAACTTGTCCGGCGACTTGCCGGCGAACACGTTGACGACGTCGAGCTGGTCGACCGAGAGGATGTTGATCGCCAGGTGGTCGGTCGTATAGAGGCAGTCGTGCGTGGAGGACGTACGTTGCACGCAGATCATCACCGTCGGCGGATCGAGCGAGATGCTGGCGAACGCGTTGACCGCCAGGCCGCGAGGCGTCTCCTCGTCCATCGCCGTCACGACGGTGACACCGGTGACGAACTTCCGGTTGACCTGCTTCATGGTGTCGAGGTCGGGGCTTACGACGGTCATCTCAGTTGTCCTCTCCGACGTGGATGATGCCGAGGGCGGCCAGGAGCGCCCGCGGGTCCCAGGTGACGTGCTCCTCGACGATGAGGCCGTCCTCGAAGCGGGCGAAGGTCGCGCCGCTCACCACGACCTTCTTCCGGGTCGGCGGCACGCCCAGGAAGCCGTGCGTGTGGGTGCCGGTGCTGTGCCACCGGATCGCCGCCAGGTCGCCCTCGACGACGACGTCGTCGACGGTCGTGACCAGGTCGGGGAAGGAGGAGCGGGTCGTGAGGATCATCGCCTTGAGCGCCTCGAGGTCCTGTGCCTCGGTGTTTCCGCTGGTCACCCGGCGGTAGGAGGGTGCGATGAGCTCGTCGAGCGCGCCGACCTCCCCGTCGTCCCAGGCGGCACCCCAGGCCGTCACGATCGCCCGGCGGCGGGCTTCGGGGTCATGCATCGTGGTTCTCCTTCAGGTTGGAGCGGGCGGCCCTCCGGTCGGCGGAGAGCTCCTTGTAGAAGGCGACCGCAAGCCCGGCGATGATCACCAGGAACGGCAGCGAGGTGACGATCACGGTGTTCTGCAGCGCGCTCAGTCCGCCGGCCAGCATGAGGACGATGGCGGTGATGCCGGTGAGGACGCCCCACAGGATCAAGACCCAGCGGCGCGGGTCGAGCGAGCCCTTGGAGGTCATCATCGACAGGACGTACGTGTTGGCGTCGGCGCCCGAGACGAAGAACATGACCACCAGCAGGATCGCGATCGCCGAGGTGAGGCCGGCCAGCGGGAAGTGGTCGAGGGTCGCGAAGAAGGCGCTGTTGATGTCGGTCGCGGTCTGCTGGGCGATGTCACCGCCCTCGTAGAGGTCGATGTGGATCGCGGTGCCGCCGAAGACGGTGAACCAGGTGAAGAAGACGACGCTCGGGACCACCAGCACACCCACGATGAAGCCGCGGATCGTACGTCCCTTGGAGATGCGCGCGAGGAAGACGCCGACGAAGGCGCCCCAGGACACCCACCAGGCCATCATGAAGTAGGTCCACCACTGCATCCACTCCAGGCCGCCGAAGGCGGTGCCCTGCAGGCTCATCCGGAAGAAGTCGCTGGCCCACATGCCGATCGACTCGGTGTAGAGGTTGGCCACGAACACGGTCGGACCGACGACGAGGACGAAGACGAAGAGCGCCACGGCGAGGACCGAGCTGGCCTGGCTGAGGTATTTGATGCCCTTGCTGACCCCGGTGACCGCCGACATCGTGAAGACGGCGGTGACCACGGCGATGATCAGGACCTGACTGACCGAGGTGACGGGCATGCCGAAGAGGCGCGCCAGACCGTTGTTGACCTGCAGCGCCCCCAGGCCGAGCGAGGTGGTGGTCCCGAACAGGGTCGAGAAGACGGCGAGGACGTCGATCAGCTTGCCGATCGGCCCGTTCACCCGCTCGCCGAGCAGCGGGTAGAACAGCTGGCTGACCAGCGTCGGACGGCCCTTGCGGTAGGTCGAGTAGGCGATCGCGAGCCCGAAGATGGCGAAGATCGCCCAGGCCTGCAGACCCCAGTCGAAGTAGGAGTACTGCATCGCGCGCACCGCGGCCGCCGGGGTGTTGGGGTCAGCCAGGCCGTGCGGCGGGGTGGCGAGGTGCGAGATCGGCTCGGCGACGCCGTAGGACACCAGGCCGATGCCCATGACCGCGCTGAGGATCATCGCGAACCAGGTGATGGTGCTGAACTCCGGACGGTCGTGGTCCTTGCCCAGCCTGATGTCGCCGGCCGGGCTGAACGCCAGGAACACCAGGAAGATCAGGATCGCCAGCGTCACCACGAGGTAGGTCCAGCCGAACGTCGAGGTCACCCAGTTGAGCGAGTCGGCGGTGACGGCGTTGAGGTTGTCGGTGAACAGCACCGCCCAGGCCACGAAGACCGCCGAGACGCCCACGCTGGCCCAGAACACCGATCCCAGCCGGTTGGCCCTGCGGTCGTCGTTCCCTGCGGACGGGGGCGGCAGCTCGTCGACGGCAACTGCCGTCGCGGTATCGAGATGGTCGGTCATGGGGGACCTCCCCTTGTCAGAGTCGAAGTGTCGAAGTCGAGGGCCAGTCGCGATGCGCTCTGGCATACAAGAGGACGTTACGCACGTCACAAACCCGCTGTCAAGGGGTGGCATGCAAGCAGATGATTCCCTCTAGGCGGTTTACGTTTCCGCAGGTTAAGCACATGAGTCAGGCTCATTTCCCAGAGGCTCACCCGAACGGTCTTGACGTATGCAAGAGCGTCGTCCTATGGTCTGTTGTATGCAAGAGATTCCCTGGCTGCGCAAGCTGGTCACCTACCGCGACGAGGTCGTGCTCGAGGCCGGCCGCACTCCCGCCGTTCCCGCCCGGCGCGCCAGCGTCGCGGCCGTCATCAGCAACCCGTGGCTGGGCACCGGCCCGGAGCAGGACCTGAGCGAGGCGGTCGCGGAGATCGCGCCGACCCTCGCCCGCCTGCTGACCGACCGGCTCCTCGACTCCCTCGGCGGCGTCGACGCCGTCGAGGCGTTCGGCAAGGCCGCTCTGATCGGCTCCGCGGGCGAGATCGAGCACGGGGGCGCGCTGATCCACACGCCCTACTTCGGCAACCTGATGCGCGAGTTCCTCGGCGGCGAGTCGATCATCTGCTTCGCCGACACCCGTGCCGACGCCGGCCAGCCGCTCGTCGTCCCGCTGTGGCACAAGACCCACGCGGCGACCCGCAGCCACTACCAGACCGTCGACGTACGCGTCTCCGACGCACCCCGCGCCGGCGAGATCGTCGTCGTCGCGGCCGCCTCCACCGGTCCCCGGCCGCACCCGCGGATCGGCGACCGCTCCACCGACCCCGCCATCACGTCCCTCACCCTGGAAGGTGCCCCGTCATGAACGTCCGCAAGATCGTCACCGTCGTCGAAGAGATCCGCTCCGAGGGCGGCCGGCCGGTGTCGCCGCCCGCGAAGGTGGCGATCGTCGCCGCCGTCATCGACAACCCGTGGGCCGGTCAGGGCTTCGTCGAGGACCTCGGCCCCGGCATCGACGAGAACGCCTCCGACCTCGGTGCACTGATCGCCCCGCTCGTGATCGAGGCACTCGAGGAGGAGCCCGAGGCGTACGGGAAGGCGGCGATCGTCGGCCTGGACGGCGAGATCGAGCACGGCTCGGCGCTGATCCACACGCTGAAGTTCGGCGACCACTTCCGCAAGGCGGCCAACGCGACGACGCTGCTCCCGGCCGTCGAGAAGCGCGGCCCCGCGGGCGTGCTGTTCGACATCCCGCTCAAGCACATCACCGACGCGACCATCCGCTCCCACCACCAGACCGTCGAGGTCCGGATCCCCGACGCGCCTCACCCCGGCGAGATCGTCGTCGCGCTGGCCGCCGCCTCGCAGGGACGCCCGCAGCAGCGGCTCGCGGCGCTCTCGACCGAGCAGTGAGCTGACGACCGTGGCCCGCCCCACCGTGGTCCTCCTGCACGGAGTCGGTCTCGACCGCTCCGTGTGGGAGCCGCTCACCGAGCTGATCGGCGGGCGGTACGACGTCGTCGCGCTGGACCTGCCGGGCCACGGCAGCCGGCCGCCGGTGTCCGCCGGCATCACCCTGAGCGACCTCGCCGACGGTGTCGCCGAGTCGATCCCGGCCGGCGCGCACGTGGTCGGGTTCTCCCTGGGCGCCCTCGTCGCCCAGCACCTCGCCGTGCACCGCCCCGGCCTGGTCCGCACGCTGACCTGCGTGAGCTCGGTCTGCGACCGCACCCCCGACGAGCGGACCGCGGTGCTCGCCCGGCTGCGGGTCGCCGAGGCCGCGCTCGCGGCCAGCTCGGAGGCCTCGATCTCGCGTTGGTACGACGGCACCGACGTCCCCGACGCGATCGTTGCCCACACCCGCGAGGTCCTGCTCGCCAACGACGAGGAGTCCTTCCTCGCCTGCTACCGGGTGTTCGCCACCGCGGACGCCGAGATCGCGCCCCACCTCGGTTCGATCGCGGTCCCGACGCTGGCCATCACCGGCGCCGAGGACCCCGGCTCGACACCGGAGATGTCGCGCCGGCTCGCGGCCGCGGTGCCGGGGGCATCGGCCGTCATCGTGCCCGGCGCCCGCCACATGCTTCCCGTCCAGGACCCGGCGGCCCTCGCCGCCCACCTGACCGCCTTCATCGGAGAGTCCGCCCATGTCTGAGACCAAGCGCCATCACCACTTCATCGGCGGCGAGCACGTCGCCCCGAGCTCCGGCGAATACTTCCCCAGCATCAACCCCGCCACCCGCGGCGTGCTCTACGAGGCCGCGCGCGGCGGCGCCGAGGACATCGACCGTGCGGTACGGGCCGCCCGCGCCGCCTTCGAGGACCCGGCCTGGCGCGACCTGAGCCAGACGAAGCGGGGCCACCTGCTGCGCCGGCTCGGCGACCTGATCGGCGAGAACGCCGAGGAGCTCGCCCGGATGGAGTCGAGCGACAACGGCAAGCTCCTGCGCGAGATGCGCGGCCAGCTGGCCGGTCTGCCCGAGTATTACTACTACTACGCCGGACTGGCCGACAAGATCCAGGGTTCGACCATCCCGACCTCGGACCGCCGCGTACTCAACTACACGACGCGCGAGCCGCTCGGCGTGGTCGGCGCGATCACCCCGTGGAACTCGCCGCTGACGCTCACCACGAGCAAGCTCGCCCCGGCGCTCAGCGTCGGCAACACCGTGGTGATCAAGCCGTCCGAGTACACCTCCGCCACCGTGCTGCGCCTCGCCGAGCTCGTGCTCGAGGCCGGCTTCCCGCCCGGTGCGGTCAACGTGGTCACCGGCTTCGGCGCCGAGGCCGGCCAGGCGCTGGTCGACCACCGCGACATCGCGAAGATCTCCTTCACCGGGAGCACCGCCACCGGTGCCCGGATCGCCGCCAACACCGCCAGCCGGTTCATCGGGTCGACGCTGGAGCTGGGCGGCAAGTCCCCCAACATCGTCTTCGAGGACGCCAATGTCGCCAACGCTGCGATGGGCGTCGTGGCCGGGATCTTCGCCGCCGCTGGCCAGACCTGCATCGCCGGCAGCCGGGTCTTCGCCCACCGCTCCGTCTACGACGAGCTCCTCGAGCGCGTCACCGAGCGCGCGCGGACCATCAAGATCGGCGACCCACTGGACGAGGCGACCGAGCTCGGCCCGCTCGCCTTCGAGGACCAGCGCGACAAGGTCGCCGGCTACGTCGACCTCGGCCGCTCCGAGGGCGCCAAGGTCCTGACCGGCGGCAACTCCACCGACGCCGGCCTCGGCGGCTTCTTCTACGAGCCGACCGTCCTGGTCGACGTCGACAATGACATGCGCGTCGTACGCGAGGAGATCTTCGGTCCGGTCGCCGCGATCATGCCGTTCGAGACCGAGGAGGAGGTCCTCCGGCTTGCCAACGACACCGAGTACGGCCTGGCCGCCGGCGTCTGGACCAGCAACCTCTCCCGGGCCCACCGGGTCGCCGACCGGCTCGAGGCCGGCACCATCTGGATCAACACCTACCGCGCGATGTCGCCGATGTCGCCGCGCCAGGGGTTCAAGAACAGCGGTGTCGGCATCGAGCACGGCACCGAGACCATCAAGGAGTACACCCGCCTCAAGAGCGTGTGGGTGAACACCAGCGAGGACCCCGTCGCCGACCCGTTCGTGCTGCGGAGCTGAACGATGCCCAACGTCGACATCACCCTGGGCGCCGGCCGCTCCCCCGAGCAGCTGCGCGACCTGATCCACGAGGTGCACGGCGCGGTCCTCCGCACCACCGGCACCCGCCCCGAGCACGTCCGCGTCGTCGTACGCGAGGTCCCGCGGTCGCTGTGGGCGACCGGCGACGCGACCCTCGCCGAGATGGACGCAACCACCACCACCGAGATGAAGGAGCCGTCATGAGGTTCTCGTTGTTCGCACACATGGAGCGCTGGGACGAGCAGGTGACGCATCGCCAGCTGTTCGAGGACCTCACCGAGCTCACCCTGATGGCCGAGGCCGGTGGGTTCAGCACGGTGTGGATCGGCGAGCACCACGCCATGGAGTACACGATCTCCCCCAGCCCGATGCCGCTGCTGGCCTACCTGGCCGCGCGCACCTCGACCATCCGTCTCGGCGCGGGCACCATCATCGCGCCGTTCTGGAACCCGCTCCGGGTCGCCGGCGAGTGTGCGCTCCTCGACGTGATCAGCAACGGCCGGATGGAGGTCGGGCTGGCGCGCGGGGCGTACCAGATCGAGTTCGACCGGATGGCCGACGGGCTGGCCGCCTCCGACGGCGGCAAGCACCTGCGCGAGCTGGTCCCGGCGGTGCGCGAGCTGTGGCAGGGCGACTACGCCCACGACGGCGAGATCTGGCAGTTCCCGACCTCCACCAGCGTGCCGAAGCCGGTCCAGCAGCCGACCCCGCCGATGTGGATCGCCGCGCGGGACCCGGCCTCCCACGACTTCGCCGTCGCCAACGGCTGCAACGTCATGGTCACTCCGCTGATGAAGGGAGACGAGGAGGTCGCGGCGCTCAAGGACAAGTTCGACACCGCGGTCGCCGACCACCCCGAGGTCGAGCGCCCCGACCTGATGGTGCTGCGCCACACCCACGTCCACTCGGCCGATGACCCCGAGGGCTGGCGCCCGGCCGCGGCCGGCATCTCCCGCTTCTACCGCACCTTCGACGCGTGGTTCGGCAACAAGACCACCCCCGTCAACGGCTTCCTCGAGCCCAGCCCCGAGTCGAAGTTCGAGAGCCGTCCCGAGTTCGAGCTCGAGTCGCTGCACCGCACCGCGATGATCGGCACTCCGGAGGAGGTCATCGAGCGCCTGCGGACGTACGAGGAGCTGGGCATCGACGAGTTCAGCTTCTGGATCGACAACAGCCTCTCCCACGAGGAGAAGCGCGCCTCCCTCGAGCTGTTCATCAAGGAGGTCGTGCCGGCCTTCGCCTAGTCGTCAGCCGGCGTCGACGACCTCGAACCGGATCCCGGCAGCCTGCAGGCGCGCCAGGAGCGCATCGCCCATCGAGACCGCCGTGGTCACCGACCCGGCGGTCTCGGGCAGCGTGTCGAAGGCCAGGCAGAGCGCCGACTCGGCGAGCATCTTCGCCGTCTCGGTGTAGCCGGGGTCGCCGCCGGAGACCTTGGTGTGGATCTTCCGGCCGCCGGACTCGGCGACGAAGTCGACGGTGAACCACGACTTCTCCCGCCGGCCCTCGGAGGGGCCGGTGCCCTGCTTGACCCGCTCGCCGAGCTTGGCCCGCAGCGGCGGCACCTGCATCGCGAGGGCGAGGGCGCCGACGCCCACCACGCCGCCGACGGCGAACCTCAGGGTCTTGGTCCCGGCGAAGTGCGAGTAGGTGAAAGCCGGTCCGTACGCCTCCAGGGCCCGCCCGGAGCGGGCGACGATGAACGGGTCGATCGTCGGGAGCGGCAGCAGCCAGTAGCCCAGCTCGCGGTCGCGGCCGAGCGACGGCTTCGCGGCTCGAGACCTACGCCCCACCGGCCGCTCCTCGATCGCCCGGCGCTCGCGCGAGGCCGCCGCCATCTCCCGGGGCCGCGACATCTGCCCCAGGGCCGAGTGGAAGGTGCCGCCGGAGAAGGTGGCGTTGGAGCGGACGACGCCCTTCATCGTCAGCGGCCCGCTGATCTCGCCGCCGGCGGCGAGCTCGCGCACCGTGTAGAAGGCGCCGAGGTCGTGCGGGATCGAGTCGAACCCGCAGGCGTGCACGATCCGGGCGCCGTTGGCGCGGGCGGTGGCGTCGTACTTCACGAACATCCGGTCGACGAACTCGGGTTCTCCGGTCAGGTCGACATAGTCGGTGCCGGCCTCGGCGCAGGCCTTGACCAGCGGCTCGCCGTACTCCAGGTAGGGCCCGACGGTGGTGATCACGACGCGAGCACGAGCCGCGAGCGCGGCCAGCGACGAGGAATCGTGCACATCGGCCTGGAGGAGCTCGACGTCGGCGGAGCCGAGCGAGTCGCGGACGGCCTCGAGGCGCGACAGGGAGCGTCCCGCGAGCGCCCAGCGCAGTCCCTCGGGCGCGTGCTCGGCGAGATATCCGGCCACCAGACCGCCCGTGAATCCGGTCGCGCCGAACAGGACGATGTCGAGATCGCGGGAAGACGTCATAACCGCTACCTTTCCAGAAGCAACGAAATCCGAGACGGCACGGGTCTCTCAGTGATCAAATGTTGCATCAATAGGGATACTCTTGAGCGGTTTCTTTCGGCATCATCCCCAACAACGAGATGAGTGAGACGAGCCTGTGGGCGACGCGGTGATCAGCGTTCTGCTGGCCGACGGCCACGATGTCGTGCGTGTCGGCGTGCGTACGGTCCTGCTGCCCGAGCCCGATATCGAGGTCGTGGGTGAGGCCCGCACCGCCGCCGAGGCACGCATGCTGATCGCGACGCTCCGTCCCGACGTACTCATCATGGACGCCCACCTGCCCGACGCCTCCGGCGTGGCGCTGTGCCGCGAGGCGCTGGCGATGAAGAGCGACATCCGCTGCATGATCCTGGCCAACGACGCCGACGACGAGGTGATGAGCCAGGCGATCATGGCCGGTGCGGCCGGTTACGTGCTCAAGCAGATCGAGGCGACGAGCCTGGTCTCCGGCGTACGCCTGGTGGCCAGCGGACACACCCTCTTCGACCCCGAGGCGGCCGCCAAGGTGGTCCAGAACGTCGAGCAGCGCCGTCGGATGCACGAGGTGGTCGCCGACCTGACCCCGCAGCAGCGCCGGATCCTCGTGCTGCTCGCCGAGGGCATCTCCAACCGTCAGATCGCCGACCGCCTGGTGCTGGCGGAGAAGACCGTGAAGAACCACATCACCGGTCTGCTCGCCAAGCTCGGCGTCAGCCACCGCACCCAGGCCGCCCTGATGGCGAGCCAGCTGCTCGAGGAAGGCGTCGTGCCGCGGCCGGCTCCCCCGGCCGACGACGTGCGGCAGGCCAAGGGACCCGCAACCAACGGTGGGCCGATGCCCCCGCATCCGCGCGGCCAGGCGCCCTCCCACACCCCCGGCCGATCCCGATAACCGTCGCGTCGATCCAGGTACCGTGGACGGCATGTGCCGCAACATCCGCCCGCTCCACAACTTCGAGCCGCCCGCCACCAACGACGAGGTCGCCGCTGCCGCCCTGCAGTTCGTACGCAAGGTGAGCGGCACCACCAAGCCTTCGGCCGCCAACCAGGAGGCCTTCGACCACGCCGTCGCCGAGATCGCCCACATCACCCGGCATCTCCTCGACGATCTGGTCACCAACGCTCCCAAGAAGAACCGTGAGGTCGAGGCCGCGAAGCGCAAGGCTCGCGCCGAGGCGAGGTACGCCTGATGCCCCTCGCCCCCGGGGCGATATCCGAGGATTCGTACGCAGCAGCCCTGGCTCTCCTCCAGGACCGGCGTCTCGTGGTGCTGACCGGGGCCGGCGTCTCGACCGACTCGGGCATCCCCGACTACCGCAGCCCGGGAAGCCCGTCACGGCAGCCGATGACCTACCAGCAGTTCATCTCGGGACCGCAGGAGCGGCAGCGCTACTGGGCGCGCAGCCACCTCGGCTGGCGGCGGATGGGCAGCGCGGTGCCGAACGCCGGCCATCGCGCCCTGGCCGCGATCGACCCCGAGCTGCTGATCACCCAGAACGTCGACGGTCTGCACGAGCAAGCGGCACCGGAGCTGGCCCGGAGCGGCCGGATCGTGACGCTGCACGGCCACGTGAGCGACGTGATCTGTCTGTCCTGCCGCACGCTGAGCCCGCGCCGCGAACTCCAGGAGCGGATGGAGGCGCTCAACGCGGGTTGGGCCGAGGCGCACGCGGACGTGGAGAGCCGGCCGGACGGTGACGTCGCGCTCGAGGAGACCCAGGACTTCGTCGTGCCCGACTGCGAGATCTGCGGCGGCATCCTCAAACCGGACGTCGTCTTCTTCGGCGAGAACGTCCCCAAGGACCGGGTCGCCCGGTGCATGGCGGCGGTCGACGCGTTGGCGGGCCCGGGAAGTGTCGAGCTCCGCGGCGAGCGGCACGAGGGGGAGGGCGTGCTGCTCGTCGCGGGCTCGAGTCTGGCGGTGATGAGTGGCTATCGATTCGTGCGCCGGGCGGCGAAGGCCGGGATCCCGGTCGTCATCGTGAACCGCGGCGCCACCAGGGGCGATGGGGAGGCTACGTACAAGCTGGAGGTCGGGACCAGCGAGTTCCTCACCACCTTGGCACAGAGCAGATTCAGAGGCTCAGGCAGAGCGTGACTGCGGCAGGTCGGCCATCCGGCCGGCGGCCTCGTCGACGGAGAGTCTGGCACCGATGAAGAAGTGGTAGACCGGGCCTTCGTCGATCAGCAGCACCTTGGCGCTGTGGTAGTCGCCGCCGAGGTCGGTGAGCACGATCTCCTCGCCGCGCTCGAGGTGTCGGGTCAGGCCGGTGTCGGTGTGGTGGACGGCGACTGGGCGGAACGTCTCATCCAGCTCGCGGCCGCGAGCGGGCAGATGAACGACCTCCATAGAGCTCTCCCCTCCGGAGACCCCCGCAAGTCTCGACATGACAACTGCTGAAGGTCTCGCTCCAGCAGGTCTTGCACGTCAAACATAAGCATCTAGGACGTAATCGGTCCAGAGTCGTGTGCCAGATTCTGCTGACGTCGAGAGAATTTCACCCGCGGTTACAAAAGAGGGCGCAGCGTTGCCACTTCGAAGACGACTCGTGGAGCCGATCGGGGACGAATCTGCGGGTCAGAGGGCCTTGACGAAGATATGGTCGGCGGCCTCGGGGATGATCTCCGCGGTCTCGCCACCGGAGCCGAGCATGACCCCGTCGGCGGTCGCCTTGATGGCGACGGTCTGGTCCGGGGTCGCACCGACCCGGCGCAGGGCGCTCATCAGCGACTCGTCCTTCTGCATCTCCTCGGAGATGCGGCGCACCAGGACCGTGGCCCGCTCGGAGGTCGCCGCGGCCGTGAGCGACTGGACGCCGGCCATGAAGTCCTCGTCGGCGGGCTTGCCGCCGAGCTCGTCGAGACCGGGGATCGGGTTGCCGTAGGGCGACTCGGTCGGGTCGCCGAGCAGGTCGAGCAGTCGCTTCTCGACCGTGTCCGACATGACGTGCTCCCAGCGGCACGCCTCCTCGTGGACGAGCTCCCAGTCGAGGCCGATGACGTCGGTGAGCAGCCGCTCGGCGAGGCGGTGCTTGCGCATCACCCGGGTGGCGAGGCGAAGGCCTTCGTCGGTGAGCTGCAGATGGCGGTCACCCTCGACGGTGAGCAGACCGTCGCGCTCCATCCGGGCGACGGTCTGGGAGACCGTGGGGCCGGACTGGTGGAGACGCTCGGCGATGCGGGCGCGCAGCGGAACGATTCCCTCTTCGACCAGCTCGTAGATGGTGCGGAGGTACATCTCGGTGGTATCGATGAGATCGCTCACGGGCTAATCCTACATCCTTGAATCAGTCAGAAAAACCGAACCCAGCAGGGTGTGTCCCGAGCGAAGTCGGCCTGCAGGAGAGATCATCACTGCACGATCCCCTAGGAGCCCTGGCGTTCTAGGGCTTCGTTGTATCTGGAAAGCATAGCGCTGAGCCGGTCGATGTCATCGGGACTCCAGTCGGCCAGCCGGTCGTTGAAACGTACGCGGCGCTCCCGGGTCACCCGGTCGAGCCCGTCGCGGGCCCCGGCGGTCACCGAGACCAGGCTGGCCCGCCCGTCCTCGGGGTCGGGGTGGCGCTCGAGCAGGCCCAGGTCGATCATGGCCTGCACCATCCGGCTGACCGCTCCCTTGTCGATCCCGAGTCCGTCGACCAGCGCGGAGGCACGCACCGGACCACGCTCGGCGATCCAGGTCAGCATCAGGTAGCCGCCGGGCGGCAGATCCGGGTGAATCATCCGGCCGCGTGCCTTCATCGCCCGCTTGGCCCGCCACACGAGCACACCGACCTCGGACTCGAGCCGGCTGAGCGACTCGGCGCGCGGGCCGTCGTCGACCCGCTCGCCCTGGGCGGCGTTGTCCATGGCTGGCACCTCTGTCATCTCCGGCCGACTCCTCCCGCCTCGAGCTCGGCGGCGACCTCAGGAGCGATCTCTTCCTCGGTGAGGTCCTCGATCGTAGTCTTGAGCGGAACCTCCTTGATACCCAGGATCGCAACCAGCGCGATGACCGCGCAGGGGATGGCCACCAGGAAGAGATCGGCCGTGGCGACGGCGAAGGCGTGCTCGTAGAGCGCCTGCATCGCGCTCGGCATGCCGGCCGGGTCGGCGAGCCCGCCGCTCTGCAGGCTCTGGAGCTCCTCGGGGGTGATCTTTCCGCTGGCCACCAGCTCGGGGACGCCGTCGGTGATGACGTCCTCGACCCGGTGGGAGAGCACGGCGCCGAGCGCGGCGATGCCCATCGAACCGCCCATCGACCGGAAGAAGGCGACGACCGAGGAGCCGGCACCCATGTCCTTGCTGTCGAGGTTGTTCTGCACCGCGAGGACGAGGTTCTGGTTGGTGGCACCGACACCGAGACCGACGACGGCCATGAAGGCGCCGACCAGGGCCAGGTTGGTGTGCTCGTCGATCGTGCTGAGCAGGTAGAGCCCGATCGGCAGCATGATGCCGCCGAAGACCAGGTAGCGCTTCCAGCGTCCGGTGGAGCTGATCAGGCGTCCGGTGACCATTCCCGCGCCGGAGAGCCCGAGCACCATGCAGATCGACATCAGGCCGGCATGGGTCGGCGTCATCTCGCGAGCGGTCTGGAAGTACTGCTGCAGGTAGACCGTCGCACCGAACATGCCGGCACCGACGAAGAATGAAGCCAGGGTGGAGAGGACCATCGTGCGGTCCCGGAAGAGGCGCAGCGGGATGATCGGCTCCTTGGCGAACCTACCCTCGACCAGGATCGCGAGGGCCAGCACGACGACGCTGCCGGCCACCAGGGCGTACGACGTCAGCGAGGCCCACTCGAAGGAGCTGCCGCCCAGGGTGACCCAGATCAGCAGCGTCGAGACACCGGCGACCAGGAGGAAGGCGCCGAGGTAGTCGATGCTGACCTCGCGGCGTACGTGCGGGAGGTGCAGGGTCTTCTGGAGCAGGATGAAGGCGACCACGGCGAACGGCACGCCGACGTAGAAGACGCCGGGCCAGCCGACCGGGGAGTCGACGATCACGCCGCCGACCAGCGGGCCGATGACCGTGGCCAGCGCGAAGACGGCACCGATGTAGCCGGAGTAGCGGCCGCGCTCACGCGGGGGGACGATCATCGCGATGATCACCTGGATCAGCGCGACGATGCCACCCATGCCGAGGCCCGCGATGACGCGGCCGGTGATGATCACCGGCATCGAAGGAGCCAGTCCACAGATCGCCGAGCCGACGATGAAGAGTCCGAGGGCGACCTGGACCAGGACCTTCTTGTTGTAGAGGTCGGCGAGCTTGCCCCAGATCGGGGTGGTCGCGGTCATCGCCAGCATGCTCGAGACGACGATCCAGGTGTAGCCGCCCTGGGTGCCGTCGAGGTCGGTGACGATCCGCGGCAGGGCGTTGGCGACCGACGTGCTGGACAGCATGGCGACGAAGAGCGCCATCAGCAGGCCGGAGAGGACCTCCATGATCTGGCGGTGGGTCATCTGCGGCGCCGCGACGGCCTGCGAGGACTGCTGGGACTCTGACAAGTGTGGACTCGGCTCTCACGCGAATTGGTTGAACATCGGCAACCAATGTACGTCGGATTAGTTGCTAAACACAACTTGTCGCCGGTCGCGGCTCGTCCTGACGGTCCGAAAACGGGGCGACCCGCAGACGGGCCATGTGGCCAACCCGGTGGATGAGTCCGGTACGCCTGCGGGTCGGGTGGCTGCCGTTGGATTGCCAGCCCTTATCCATAGTTGGAGAAGCTGCTAGCGAGCAGCCACCTCACGCATCCAATCGTTCTTCATCTGATCGGATCACCTCCTTTCCCGTGTGGCTCAACGGTAGGCGCCGGGCCATCTCGGGATCAAAGGGTTTTTTCTCAGAGCGTCACAGCTCAGGCGGGCTCCTCCACGAGAGCGTGGCTGAACTGCGACTGGTAGAGCTCGGCGTACGCACCCTTGGCCTCGAGCAGCTCGGCATGGTTTCCCTGCTCGACGATCGCGCCGTCGCGCATGACCAGGATCAGGTCGGCGTCGCGGATCGTGGAGAGCCGGTGGGCGATCACGAAGGACGTACGGTCCGAGCGCAGCGCCGCCATGGCGTGCTGCAGGAGCAGCTCGGTGCGCGTGTCGACCGAGGAGGTGGCCTCGTCGAGGATCAGCAGCGACGGCTCGGCGAGGAAGGCGCGCGCGATGGTGACCAGCTGCCGCTCGCCCGCCGAGAGGTTGCCGCCCTGGTCGGTGATCAGGGTGTCGTAGCCGTCCGGCAGCGAGTGCACGAACCTGTCGACGTACGTCGCCCGGGCCGCCTCGAGGAGCTCCTCCTCCGTCGCGTCCGGCCGTCCGTAGAGGATGTTGTCGCGGATCGTGCCCTCGAAGAGCCAGGTGTCCTGGAGCACCATGCCGGTGCGTTCGCGCAGATCGGAACGGGGAATCGAGGCGATGTCGACGCCGTCGAGGGTGATCCGGCCGGCATCGAGCTCGTAGAACCTCATGATCAGGTTGACCAGGGTGGTCTTGCCGGCACCGGTGGGGCCGACGATCGCGACGGTCTGACCGGGACGGGCCACCAGGGACAGGTCCTCGATGAGCGGCCGGTCCTCGTCGTAGGAGAAGCTGACGTGCTCGAACCGGACCTCGCCGGCTCCGGCTCCGGCTCCGCTCAGCGCAGCGCCGACGTCGGGCGACTGCTCCTCGGCGTCGAGCAGCTCGAAGACCCGCTCGGCCGAGGCCACGCCCGACTGGAGCAGGTTCATCATCGAGGCGAGGGTGGTGATCGGCTGGGTGAACTGGCGCGAGTACTGGATGAAGGCCTGCAGCTCACCCAGGCTCAGGGCTCCGCTGGCGACGCGGAGGGACCCGATCACGCAGACCACCACGAACATCAGGTTGCCGACGAACATCATCAGCGGCATCAGGATCCCGCTGATGAACTGGGCCTTGAAGGACGCGGCGAAGAGCTTGTCGTTCTCCTCGGCGAAGGTCTTCTCGACCTCCTCCTGGCGACCGAAGACCTTGACCAGGTCATGGCCGGAGAAGGTCTCCTCGATGTGGCCGTTGAGCTTGCCGGTGTGGCGCCACTGGGCCACGAACTGGCCCTGCGACCGCTTCATCACCGCGCCGGTCACCACCAGCGAGATCGGCACCGCGAGCAGCGCGATCAGGGCCAGCACCGGGCTGATCCAGAACATCATGAACAGCACCGTGACCAGCGTGAAGAGAGCGGTCAGCACCTGGCTGAAGGTCTGCTGCAGGGTCTGGCTGATGTTGTCGATGTCGTTGGTGACCCGGCTGAGCAGCTCGCCTCGCGGCTGCTTGTCGAAGTAGGACAGCGGGACGCTGTGGACCTTCTTCTCGACGTCCTCACGCAGGCCCTTCACGGTGCCCTGGACAACCGAGTTGAGGATCCAGCCCTGCACGAAGGAGAGCAGGGAGGCGACGAGGTAGACGGCGAGCACGACGAGCAGCGCGCTGCGCAGGGCGTCGAAGTCCACGCCCTGTCCCGGGGTGACGTAGTCCATCCCGGAGAGCATGTCGGCGAGCTTGTCGTCGCCCTGGGCACGTAGGCCCTCGACCGCCTCCTCCTGGGTCACCCCCGCCGGCAGCTGCCTGGAGAAGACACCGCCGAAGATGATGTTGGTCGCCTTGCCCAGCAGCCACGGGCCCAGTGACATCAGCGTCACGCTGACCAGGGCGAGCACGATCGTGGCGGAGGCATGGATCTTGTACGGCGCCATCCTTCGCAGCAGCCGTTTCGCCGAGGGGACGAAGTTCATCGCCTTGTCCCCCACCGCGCCGCCCGCGCCCATCGGGCCCGGGCCGCCCTGGGGACGTACGATCCGCTCGGTCTTCTTCATCTGGCCGTTCTGGCCGGCCTTCGGGTCACTCATGCCGCGGCCTCCTCCTCGGATGCTGACCGAGGTACCTCGGTGCGGATGCAGTTCCTTCGTGGAGTTCCACGAAGGAGGTGATCGTTCACCGAGTTACCTCGGTGAGCATTCAGCCTCATGCCGCCGCCTCCTCTGCGCTGAGCTGGGAGGAGACGATCTCCTGGTAGGTGGCATTGCCGGCGAGGAGCTCCTCGTGGGTGCCTTCGCCGACGACGGCGCCGTCCTCGAGCACGAGGATCTTGTCGGCGTCGCGGATGGTGGAGACGCGCTGGGCGACCACGACGACCGTGGCGTTACGGGTCTCGGGGGCGAGCGCGGCACGGAGCCGGGCGTCGGTGGCGACGTCGAGCGCGGAGAAGGAGTCGTCGAAGAGATAGATGTCGGGCCTCCTCACCAGCGCCCGGGCGATGGCCAGGCGTTGCCGCTGGCCGCCGGAGACGTTGGTGCCGCCCTGGTCGATCTCGGCGTCGAGGCCGGTGCCGTCCTCGGGGGCCATCCGCTCCACGAAGTCCCGCGCCTGGGCGACCTCGAGCGCATGCCAGAGCTCCTCGTCGGTGGCGTCCGGCTTGCCGTGGAGCAGGTTGGAGCGGACGGTGCCGGTGAAGAGGAACGCCTTCTGCGGCACCAGCCCGAGGGAGCTGCGCAGGGTGGCCGGGTCGAGGTCGCGTACGTCGATACCGCCCACACGCACGGCTCCGGCCGTCGCGTCGAAGAGCCGCGGGATGAGGCCCAGCAGGGTCGTCTTGCCGGCGCCGGTGGAGCCGATGATCGCGACGGTCTGCCCGGGCCTGGCCTCGAAGGTGAGGTCGTGGAGGACGGGGTGGTCGGCGCCGGGGTAGGTGAAGCCGGCTCCGGTGAAGTCGACGTGCCCGTGCCGGGAGATCTCGGTGACTCCCGCCGCCGGCGGGGTCACGCTGGTCTCGGTGTCGAGGACCTCGGCGATCCGGTCGGCGCAGACGGCGGCACGGGGCACCTGCATGAGCATGAAGGTGCCCATCATGATGGACATCAGGATCTGCATCAGGTACTGCAGGAAGGCGGTCAGCGGGCCGACCTGCATCAACCCCTCGTCGACCCGGATGCCGCCGAACCAGATCACCGCGACGCTGGCGACGTTGATGACCAGCATCATCAGCGGGAACATCGTCGACATCCAGCGCCCGGCCCGCAGCGCGACGTCGGTGAGCTCGTCGTTGGCCTTCGCGAAGCGCTCTGTCTCCTGACGCTCGCGTACGAACGCGCGGATCACCCGGATGCCGGTGATCTGCTCACGCAGGATGCGGTTGACCGCGTCGATGCGCTCCTGCACCTTGCGGAAGTTGGGGACCATGCCGCGCACGACCACGGTCATGGAGATGAGCAGCACGGGGATGACGACCGCGAGCAGCCAGGAGAGCCCGGCGTCCACGCGGATCGCCATCGCGACGCCGCCGATCATCATCATCGGCACCATCACCGCGAGCGTGCAGGTGAGCACGGCGAGCATCTGGACCTGCTGGACGTCGTTGGTGGTCCGGGTGATCAGCGACGGGGCGCCGAAGCGGCCGACCTCGCGAGCGCTGAAGGAGCCGACCTTCGCGAAGATTGCCGCCCGCAGGTCACGGCCGAAGCTCATCGAGCTCCGGGCGGCGAAGTAGACGCTGGTGATCGAGGCGAGGATCTGCACCAGCGCGACGCCGAGCATGATCGCGCCGATCTCGAGGATGTAGCCGGTGTCGCCCTTGGCCACACCCTTGTCGATGATGTCGGCGTTCAGGCTGGGCAGCAGCATGAAGGCCGAGGTCGAGAAGAGCTGCAGGATCGCGATGACGATCAGGAATCTCTTGTACGGGAGCAGGTAGTCCCGCAGCAGTCGGAGAAGCATTCAGTCATTCCCTCTGGTCAGGCCGTGCTCGATGAGAATGCCGCCGAGCAGCACGTCGATGACGTCCTCGCTGCTCAACGGCTGGTTCGTTCGGTTCAGACCGGGGAGCCAGGCCCCGATCGTGAGGCTGCGCAGCACCAGCGCGGCCTTGCGCGGCGGCAGCCGCAGCTCGTTCACGTGCGGCTCGAAGACGAGCCTGGTCAGGTTGTCGACGAGGGCCTTGTTGGCCTCGATGAGGAACTTCGGGGGCCCGTGCTGCGGACGTACGTCCTCGGGGTCGGGCTGTTCTAGAACGGCCGAGCGCACCGCCATCATCACGAGGAGGTTGCGCTGCGAGGATGCCGCGAGCAGGTCGATGACCGCCCGGAGCTTGTCCTCGATCTCGGCCTTGCCCTCCACGACCTCAGTGATCGACTCGTCCGCTCGGACCGGATCGAAGATGTTCTCGGCGACCGCCCGGTAGAGCTCCCGCTTGTCGCGGAAGTGCCGGAAGATGGTGCCTTCGGCGACTCCGGACGCCTCGGCGATCAGCCTGGTCGTCGTCGCCGTGCCGTGCTCGATCAGCAGCGTCTCGGTCGCCGCGATGATCGCTGCGCGCCGGTCTGCTGCGGGAATCGGCTTGGCCCGCGTACGTCGTTCGTCCACGTCGACCAGCGTAAGTGAGTGAGCACTCACTCACAACCCAATTATTGGGTGGCTGGTCCCCCCAAACCCTGTTCGAGCGGATGCCGACTAGGGCATGCTGGGTCGCTATGCCGGGCCGACAAGGGCCATGGCAGCGGTGGTCCCGACAATCTCGGCCACCGGATCCGGAATGGAGACAGCATGCGTAGGTTGTTGACAGGCGCGACCGCGGTCGCGCTGGGGGTCACCGGCACCCTCGTCATGGCGAACTCGGGCAACGCCACCTCCGACCAGGAGGTCCGCTATGTCGTGGCATATGCCGAGGGATCCTCGGCCGCCAGCGCCCGTGCCGCGGTGAAGGCCGCGGGGGGCGAGATCGTCTCGGAGAACAGTGACATCGGTGTCGCGACGGTCACCGCGGGCGAGGACTTCGCCCGGGCGGCGAACGCCTCGAGCGCCCTCGTCGGCGCGGCCCAGGACAGGATCGTGGGCGCCACCACCCCTGACGCGGCGAGCAAGGCCCGCAAGCAGGAGGTGTCGAAGGTCGAGACCGAGTTCCGTGGCACCCAGGGCACCGCACCGAAGGCGCCGAAGCACAAGCCCAAGACCGAGCCGCTCTCCGGCCTGCAGTGGGACATGGCCCAGATCGACGCCGCGGCGGCCAACAAGACCGAGCGCGGCAAGGGTGTCCGCGTCGGCATCCTGGACACCGGTGTCGACGGGTCGCACCCCGACATCGCCCCCAACTTCGACGCGAAGCTGAGCCGCAACTTCACCACCGACATCCCGGTCGACGCCAACGGCGACGCGGTCGACGGTCCGTGTGAGGACGAGCCCGACGCCTCCTGCACGGACGCGGCCGACGTCGACGAGAACGGCCACGGCACCCACGTCGCCTCGACCATCGCCTCGCCGGTCAACGGCGTCGGCATCTCCGGCGTCGCCCCGCAGGCCGACATCGTCAACCTGCGCGCCGGCCAGGACTCCGGCTACTTCTTCCTGCAGCCGTCGGTCGACGCGCTGACCTACGCCGGCCGCAACGGCATCGACGTGGTCAACATGAGCTACTACGTCGACCCGTGGCTCTTCAACTGCACCAACCACCCGGCCGACTCCGCCGCGGACCAGGCCGAGCAGGTCACGATCATCACCGCGATGCAGCGTGCCCTCGACTACGCCCGCGCCCGTGGCGTCACCCTCGTCGCGGCCGCCGGCAACCAGGCGATCGACTACACCAAGCCGCAGACCGACGCGAGCAGCCCCGACTACGCCAGCGAGCCCGGCGAGGCCGCCTACGTCCGTGACCTGCTCGACCCCGAGTCGTGCGTCTCGATGCCCACCGAGGGCAACGGGGTCATCGCGGTCAGCGCCACCGGTCCGTCCGAGCGCAAGTCCTACTACTCCAGCTACGGCAACGGCTTCGTCGACGTCGCGGCGCCTGGTGGGGATGCGTACGACACCGCGGACGGGACGCGCGACTACGCCGCCACCATCCTGGCCGCCTACCCCTACGACCTGGGCGTGGCCGAGGGTGCGATCGACCCGGCGACCGGCGAGGTCCTGGTGCCGTGGGCGGTCGCGGACTGCTCCAGCGGTGAGTGCTCCTACTACCAGTACCTGCAGGGCACCTCGATGGCCTCCCCGCACGCCGCTGGTGTGGCCGCGCTGATCGTCGGCAAGTACGGACACCACGACCGCTCCGGCAAGACCCTCTCGCCCCGTACGGTCGAGAAGATCCTGCGCTGGTCGGCCACCGACAAGGCCTGCCCGGTGCCGGCCGACTTCACCTACGTACGCCACCTGCCCAACGGCACGACGGCGACCTCCACCCACACCTGTGAGGGTGGCGAGGCGCCGAACGGCTTCTACGGCAGCGGCATCGTCAACGCGAAGGCAGCGGTCGGCCGACGCTGATCATCTCCTTCGACTCGGCCCGGATGCTCATCTCGAGCATCCGGGCCGTTCCATTCCTTTAAGGTTCGGCCATGCAGAGTTGGTTGGTGGCGCACTGGGTCGAGGTCGCCGGGGTGGTCACCGGAGCGGCATGCGTGATCCTGGCGGCGCGGCGGAGCATGTGGACCTATCCGATCGGGATCGCGAACACTGCGCTCTACCTGGTCGTCTTCGCCGAGAGCGCCCTCTATGCCGACGCGGCGCTGCAGGTCATGTTCATGGTGCTCTCGGTGACCGGCTGGGTCGACTGGGCACTGGCCCGTCGGCGGGAGTCGGCGGCGCACCTGCGCCGGGACGAGGCGTTCGTCGGGGTCGCCTCGGCCCGGACGCTCCTGCTCATGGCGCTCGGGTTCGCGGTGGCGTTGGCGGCGATCGCGTACGTCCTGCACGCCTTCACCGACTCCACCACCGAGGTTCCGGACGCCGCCGTCACCGCGGGCAGCGTGATCGCGCAGATCATGCTCAACCGGCGCTGGTGGCAGTGCTGGCTGGTCTGGCTGGCCGTCGACGTCGTCTCGGTCGGCCTGTACGCCTACAAGGGGCTGTGGCCGACCGCGGTGCTCTACCTCGGCTTCTGTGTGATCGTCCTGGTCGCGCTGCGGGACTGGCGCCGGGTGCTGGTCCCGACCCGCGAGCCGGAGGTCGCGGGTGTCTGAGCGGTCTTTCGACCACGGGTTGGTGCTCGGGAAGTTCTACCCGTTCCACGCCGGCCACCAAGCACTCATCCGTGCGGCCCTGCGCGCCTGCGACCGGGTCACCGTCGAGCTCCTCGGCGCGCAGGTGGAGACCATCCCGCTCGAGGTGCGCGCGGAGTGGCTGCGCGAGGAGCACCCGACCGCCCACGTGGTCGCCGCGATGGACGAGGCGCGGGTCGACTTCGACGACCCGGCGGCCTGGGACGAGCACATGGTGGTCATCTCCGAGCTGCTCCCGGCCCCGGTCGACGCGGTCTTCTCCTCCGACGCCTACGGCGAGGAGCTCGCCCGGCGGCTGGACGCGACCTGGGTCCAGGTCGATCCCGGCCGGGTGTTCAACTCGGTGTCGGGAACGGCGATCCGTCGAGACCCGGCCAGCCACTGGGCCGAGCTGCCCGCTCCGGTCCGCGCCTGGCTCACCGAGCGGGTCGTGGTGCTCGGCGCGGAGTCGACCGGGACCACGACGCTGGCTTCTGAGCTTGCCGTCGGCCTGGGGACACACTGCGTCCCCGAGTACGGCCGGCTCTGGTCCGAGATCCGCCCTGGCGGCCTGTTCACGCCCTGGCGCAGCGACGAGTTCGACCTGATCGTCGACCGGCAGATCGGCTGGGAGGACGCCGCCCGGCGCCGGGTGCCGAAGCCCGTCCTGGTCTGCGACACCGACGTGCTGGCGACGACGCTGTGGCACGAGCGCTACGTCGGCCCGACGCCCGCCCACCTCGTGGCCCGTGCCGCCGCGCACCGGCCGGTCGCCTACGTCCTGACCGGGGACGAGATCGACTTCGTGCAGGATGGGATGCGCGACGGCGAGCACGTCCGGCACGGGATGCAGGAGCGGTTCCGCGAGGTGCTGGCCGGCCAGCCGGTGCCGTGGATCGAGGTCCGCGGCAGCGTGGCCGAACGCCTTGCCGCGACCCACGAGTTCCTCGAGCCACTGCTCGGGCGAAGCAACCGGATCGGCCCGTCATTGGAGGAGCTCGCGATGGAGGACAGTGACCAATGAGTGATCGTTGGCAGAAGACGTCGGCCTCGCCGACAGTGCCGCACGTCCAGCACGGTGGGCCTCGCGACGGGCTGACCGCAGCCGACCTCTTCAGGTCTCCGGACGAGACCGTGGAGCTGGACGAGAAGCTGCGGCGTACGTACTTCTGGCTGGTCAACAAGGCGGTGATCTCGCCGTTCTACGACGTCGAGTTCGACGCGGCGAAGGCCAACCGGTTCCCGCTCGGCGACGCCGGGGCGGAGATCACGCTGCCGACCCAGCCGGCCTACTCCTCCAACGTGCTGCTGCCGCTGCTCACCTTCGCGGTCGGCGGGAAGTGCCTGATGATCGGCGGGCCCGGGCGCGGCAAGACGACGCTCGCGGTGCTGATGGGGGTGCTGTCCGGGGCGACCCCGGAGGACGTACGCCGCCACCTGCAGCAGGGGCAGCCGCAGCTGACCGTGTCGGACCTGGTCGGGCTGCCGCTGCCGCGCGACCTCGTCTCCGCGGGGTCCCTGGCGGAGATCACGATCGCCTGGAAGTCGTGGCTGACGGAGAAGGTCAAGATCGTCGACGAGTACAACCGCATCCCCACCAAGACCCAGTCGGCGCTGCTCACCATGGTCGCCGAGGGCTATGTGGAGAGCCACGACCAGCTGCGCCGGACGGCCCCGGAGGAGGGTGTCGAGAGCTGGTTCTTCACCGCCAACGACGACTCCGGCGGCGGCACCTTCCAGGTCATCCAGGCCCTCAAGGACCGGCTCGACGTCACCGTCCAGGCCTTCGGCTTCAACGGCCGCTTCTTCGACGAGCTGGTCACCCGGGTCGAGGCCGGCGAGCGCCCCGAGGAGCACGTGCCGTCCTCGCTGGTCTTCTCCCCCGACGAGCAGTCCACGATGTTGGCCGCGATCCGGGCGGTGCCGCTGCCTGCGGACGTACGCCGGAAGCTGGAGTACTTCACCGGGCAGTTCGAGTTCGTCCAGCACGGCGGGCGGCGCTTCGAGTACCGCACCAAGGACGTCGTCGCGACCGCCGGCGGCGACGTGAGCGCGGTCATCGACGCCAACTCCGGCGCCGACCTGGTCGTCGACCTCGGCGCGCAGACCCTCAACGGGCTCTCCGTCCGAGCCCTGCAGACCCTGATCCTGTACGCCAAGGCGTCGGCGTGGTTCCGCGGCGCCTCGTCCGTCGGGCTCGACGACGTACGCGCGATGGTGCCGTTCGTGCTCCGCGGGAAGCTGCTGCCCAACCCGCAGCACCCGCGCTTCGAGGCCGGTGACAAGGAGCTCGCCCACGACCCCGCCTCGTGGCTCGTCGACCTCTTCGACACCGCGATGAAGCAGTTCGTCGCGCTCGGCCTCGAAGCTGCCGACCCTGTCGGCGACCTGCTCGCCGAGCTCGGGGGCGGGCTGGACGGGCTCGACCGGCTGACCGTCTCGCAGCGGTTGACCCGGATCGAGTCGGAGGTCGGCCGGATCTCGAAGGTCGGCAAGATCTACGGCCGCGACTACGACGACCTGGTCGCGCTGAAGTATCTCCACCAGCGGTACTCCAACTACCTCCACTGGCTGGAGGGGGCATGATCCGTCGCCCCGGCCACTCGGTGAACGCCTCCACCCGCCTCGCAGACCCGACGCCGATGCCCGTCGTGGTCGGTCTCGACCTGGAGCTCGCCGCGGCCAACGTCGCTCGCTTCGGCGGGGACGAGCAACGGTTCGACTCCTCTCTACGGGCCGGGCTGCGGGCTCTGGGGTCGCTGCCGTCCGAGGCACAGGCGGTCCAGGACCTGGCTGCGGTCGCCGCCTGGCGCTCCGGGGTCATCGGGCTGCGCACCGATGCGCTCCGAGCGTTGTCATCCTGCCTCGATGCCGGGCTGAGCGGCGCTGCCGCCGCGACCCTCGGGATGCCTTCCACCGACATCGCGGGATTCGCCGAGGGGCAGCGTACGGACCGGTTCTTCTGGCCCGCCTGGCGCGGCCTCGGCCGCGCCTATCTGCTCGCCCGGATCGGCGGGTTCGCGGGGCTCGGCGGGCCATGGTCAGCCCACCCCGGCGACGTCCTCCCCGTGGGCGAGGGGCGGTGGCTGGTCGAGGTCGGCGAGGAGCTGTGGGAGGTCACCGCCGACCTGTTCGGACACTCGGTCTCGCTCGCTGCTGACGACCCCGGCCCTGATGATGCTGCAGGTACGCCCGGGGTCCGCGTCGTCAGCGTGCCGACGTCCTACCTGCTCGAGGTCGTGCGGGAGGCGGCGTGAGGGCACCGACGGCCGCCGAGCGCGAGGCCTGGGAGGAGGCCCTGGACCTGTGGGGCGTGGACCTCCACGACCCGGTCGTGCACACCCGCTCCAAGGAGCGCAGCTTCGCCTGGTTCGGGTTCCCGCCCGAGGTCAACGTCGACCCCGGCGAGCTCGCCCGCCACGGCGGAGAAGGGCATCTGACCAGCGTCTTCGCTCACGAGATCGGTCACCACGTGCTCTCCCCGAGCACCCGGGTCGACTCACTGAAGATCCGTCAGCAGATGGCCCGGGTGATCGACCTCTACGACCGGCAGCACCGCCTCGACCTGGCCGCGGCGAGCGGGTTCTGCGCCAACCTGTGGTCCGACATGCTGATCAACGACCGGGTGATGCAGCTGCAGCGCGCCCGGCTCGCCCCGGACGGCACCCCCGACATGGTGCAGCTCACCCAGGCCCTCGCGGCACCCGCGCTGGCCAAGGGGCTGCGCGGCGCCGACGACAACGAGCTGTGGTGGGTGGTGCAGCGGGCGTACGAGCTGCTCTGGCGGCTCCCCGAGGGCACCCTCGCCTGGCCGGAGGCTCCGACAGCGTGGAGGGCGGCCTACGAGCGAGAGATCCAGCGCCTCCGGCAGCAGGTCAAGAACCAGCGCCGCAAGGGCCTCCCCAAGGAGCGCGCCGACCGGTGGCGGGCCCAGCGCGAGGTGGAGCAGCGGGAGCGCGATCTCGCTGACCTCGAGTACGACCCGCGAGCCGGCCTCGACCCTGCTCATGACGCGACGACGGTGGCCGACGTGGTGCGTACGCTCGCCGCCGACCCGGTCAGCGGCGCGGTGCCCTGGGCGATGGTGATGGTGCCCTACCTGCTGCTCGGATTTCAGGGCACCGGATGTCACGAGGAGTCGCCGGGAGCGCCCACCGCGGCCGAGCTCGCCGGGGCGATCGGCGACCCGCGGCTGCAGAAGCCCCTGGTCCACCCGGAGGACGCCGAGGTGGTCGTCGCGGAAGGCTCCGCAGGAGCCGCCGACGACGGCAGCGGGCAGGCCCTTGGCCTGGCCCGGACGCTGGAGCTGCTGGCCGGCGCCGACCCCAACGCGGTGATGGCGGCCTGGTACGAGGCCGAGGCCCGTCCGCACGTCGCACCCCTGGTGCAGCGCGGGCTCGCTCCCGCCGGGCCCGCGATTCCGGGTCCCTTGGAGGAGTGGGGGCTCGGCGACGACCTCGCCGAGCTGGACTGGCCGGCGACGCTGACCACGGGAGCGGTGTTCGTGCCGGGGGTGACCACCCGGCGGCGTACGTTCCTCCCGGACGAGCCCGAGCCGGACGACGAGCCGGTGCTGCTCGACCTCTACCTCGACTCCTCGGGGTCGATGACGCATCCACAGCGCGGTTCGGCGGCGATCGTCGCCGGGACGATCCTGTCGCTCTCGGTGCTGCGTGGCGGCGGTCGCGTGCGCGTCACCTCGTGGAGCTCGGCCGGGCAGGTCGCCGGCGACAGCGCCTACACCCGCGACCGGGTCGAGATCATGCGGCAGCTGACCACCTACTTCGGCGGCGGCACCACCTTTCCCCTGGACCTCCTGCGAGCCCGTTACCCCGAGAGCCGGCGACCGGCCGAGGGGCAGCGCCACCTCGTGGTTCTCTCCGACGCCGGCCTCGACACGTTCCTGGGCCGCGGCCAGGAGGAGTACGCCGACGTCGCCGCAGCCGTGCGGCGCGTGATCGACACCGGGTCCCTGATGATCATCGGACACTGGCGCGGGCAGTCGCGCGAGCAGGCCGAGCGGCTCGGCTACGACGTCGCCGAGATCCCCGACGTGATGCAGGCGCCCGCGGCGTGCGCCGCGCTCGCCGCACGGATCGCCGCCTACACGCCGGAAGGAGCAGACCGTGGCTGACGAGGAACTGTTCGAGGCCTGGCTCGACGAGGAGCTCGATCTCGACGCCGCCTGGGACGGACTGGCGCCCGGACCGACGGTCGACGAGGTGATGGCGCGGATCTCGACCACGCCGTCGTGGTTCCTCGACGAGACCGTCGACGTCGTGGCGCTGGCCGGCGACGTGCTGGACGAGTCCGGTGGCCCGGTCATCGCGGCTGCCCGGAAGGCCGCGGCGACCTCGAAGGTCGTGGCACGGCAGAGCGCCGCGGTGGTGCTGTGGCTGGTCTCCTCCCAGGAGCTGGCCGGGCCGCTCTCGACCGCTCTCCGCGTCGACCGGCTCGACCGGGCGCTGCTCGCGATGTCGCTGCGGCTCGCCGCGGTCGTCGAGCCGCAGCGATGGGTCGACGAGGCGGAGCGCCGCGAGGAGGCCGCACGCACTCTGCTGCTGTGGTGCGGCCAGTGGCCGGGCGGCGAGAGCGAGCAGAACGCCCGAGCCATCCTGTCCCGCCTCGACTCCGCCGCCCGCGCCGAGGCGCTCGAACGGGCCCGGCGCGACCGGGAGCACCGCTCGGAGATCCGGCGGCGCCTGGAGGAGGCGCGAGCGCGTGAGGCCGCCAGCCGCTACAGCCCGGAGTGATCGTGACGGAATCGCCGAAGGACCCTCTTGACCTGGCCGAATACACCCCGATGGCCTCGGCGGCCCTCACCGACGCCGAACGCTGGCCGGGCCTGTCCGCCGCCGGATCCGCACGGCTGGCCGCGGCGGACGGCCATCCTGCGGCGCCGGTCTGGCGGCATCGGGTCGGCCACCGGCTCACTCCGGCCGAGCAGGAGGCGGCCCGGTCGCAGCTTCCGGTCACGGGCTGGCTCGAGGAGCATCTGGCCGTGGCACGGTCACTGCCTGCGTACCGTCGACATCGGGGAAGACTCGACGCACTCGGTGACTTCCCGCTGATCACCCGGCAGAACCTGGTCGACGACATCGGCGGGTTCGTGCCGCTGGACGCCGACTACGGGCGGATGCTGCACGGCACCTCCTCGGGAAGCACCGGGGCGGCGCTGGTGATGCCGGACGATCCCGACGAGCTGGCCCGCGGGTTCCACTGGCTGCGCGACATCGTCGCCAGGCTGAGCGGCGGCTGGGAGCCGGATCCGGAGCGGTTCGCCGTGGTGCAGGTCGTGTGGCAGCGCCAGGCGTTCACGTACGTCTCGGTCGCACCCGGCTTCGGCGAGAGCCTGGTGGCGCGCGTCAACCTCCATCCCGGCGAGTGGCCGACGGCGGACCAGCGGGCGTTCCTGCGCGACGCCGACCCGCAGGTGATCTCCGGGCATCCGACATCGCTGGAGCACCTGCTCGACCTCCGTGACGTCGTACGCCCGATCGCGATCATCTCCTCGGCGATGGCGTTGAGCGCGACGCTACGCGCGGACCTGGAGCGGACCTTCGCGTGCCCGGTGATCGACGTCTACGGGCTGCACGAGACCCGGCCGGTGGCGGTCAGCACCGACGGCGGCCCGTTCGTCGTCGCCGACCGCCGGGTGCACGTCGAGATCCTCGGTCCCGACGGCTCCGCTCTTCCCGAGGGCGAGATCGGCGAGATCGTCGTCACCGCAGGTGAGAACGCCTTTATGCCGCTGGTCCGCTACCGCACCGGCGACACCGGCCGCCTGGTCCGCGTCGACGGCAGGCTCGCGATCGACGCCCTCGAGGGGCGCGAGGCCACCGTCTTCACCACCCCGTCCGGCACCCCGGTCCCCTGCGTCGACCTCACCCAGCACCTCCAGGACGCCGGCGCCCGCGGCTGGTCGGTCGAACAGGCCGCCGACGGCACCGTCGTCGCGACCATCGCCGGCGGCGACGCCGCCGCGGTCGCCGCTCGACTGGGCTCCATGCTCGCCCGCGAGGTCACCGTTCACCGCGTCGACACTCTCACCGACCTCGGCGATGGCAAGCCACGCCGCTACAGATCTAGCGCCACGCATCCAGAAGGTCGTCGGCAGTAGGCGCAGAGAATAGTTTCTCCCGTGGTTGTATCGCGAGCGAGAGTAATCTTCGAACCTCTCAGCGATCCTCCCTGATGACCGCGACCTGACCCGCGCGGACCAGATGCGGGCCGCCCTCGTTGCCGGAGAGCAGGTCGGTGCCGCGCACGGGGACGATGACCGCCTCGTGGGTGTGGTTGATGACGAAGACGTACGTCCCCTGCTCACCGACCCGCCGGATCGCCTCGACGCCCTCGGGGAGGCCCCCGACGACCGGCTTGGTCGTGGTGAAGATCTGGGTGGCCAGCGTGTCGAGGGCGTCGGGAGCGAGCTCGGTGCCGACGTACCAGGCGGTGCCCTTGCCCACGCGTCGACGTGTGACGGCCGGGTCGCCGGCGCAGTCACCGGTGGCGTACGCAGCCACGACATCGGCCCCGACCGCTCGGCCGCGCTCGCTCCAGATCGCGCCGGAGCCGTAGGCGGTCAGCGGGATCTCGTCGCCCTCGGGAAGCGGGCAGAACTCCTCGATCCGGACCCCGAGAAGATCGGACAGCGCGCCCGGGTAGCCGCCCAGCCGGATGTGGTCGTGCTCGTCGACGATCCCGGTGAAGTAGGTGGCGACCAGGGTGCCGCCGGCCTCGACGAAGGCGGTGAGCCGGTCGACGGTCTCGTCAGAGAGCAGATACTGCGCGGGCAGCACCACGACGTCGTAGCCGTCGAGCGGGTCGGTGACCCCGACGATGTCGACGCCCAGGTTGCGAGCCCAGCAGGCCTTGTGCCAGGCCCGGGCGGTCGCCATCGGGTCGACGTCGACCGACGGGTGCGAGTCGAAGGTGGCCGCCCACCACGATTCCCAGTCGAAGACGATCGCGACGCTGGCCTGCTCCACCCGGGTGCCGGCGACCTCGGCGATCGCGGAGAGATCCGCCCCGAGGCGTACGACGTCTCGCCACAGCCGGCTCTCGGTGCCGGCGTGCGGGACCATCGCGGAGTGGAACTTCTCCGCACCGCCGCGCGAGGCGCGCCACTGGAAGAACAGGGCGCCGTCCGCGCCGCGGGCGACGTGCTGGAATGAGTTGCGGCGCATCTCGCCGGTGGTCTTGGCGATGTTGCGCGGCTGCCAGTTGACCGCGGAGGTGGAGTGCTCCATCAGCAGCCACGGTTCACCGTGGGCCCAGGAACGGGTCAGGTCGGCGGTCATCGCGAGCTGCGGGGTGCGGTCCTCATCGGCAGCGATGAGGTAGTGGTCGTTGGAGACGAGATCGCCGACGTCGGTCCAGCTCCGGTAGTCGAGCGACTTGCGAAACCCCATGAAGTTCGTGGTCAGCGGCTTGGCGGAGTGCGACCGCACCGCCGCCGCCTCGACCCGGTAGAGGTTGCGGATCTCGTCGGAGCAGAACCGCCACCAGTCCAGCTGCTGACCGGGGTTGGCGAAGTTTCCGTAGGAGACCTGTCGCGGCGGCCCGATCTGGTCCCAGCGGGTGTAGCGCTGGCTCCAGAAGGCCGTCGCCCACGCCTCGTTGAGCCTCTCGACCGCGCCGTAGCGCTCCTGCAGCCAGCGCCGGAAGGCCACCGCGCTGGCATCGCAGAAGCAGTGGTCGTTGTGGCAGCCGTACTCGTTGTTGACGTGCCACATCACCACCGCCGGGTGGTCGTCGTACCGCTTGACCAGCTCGGCGATGAGGGTCGTGGCGGCGTCGCGGTAGGCGACCGACGAGGGACAGTACGCCTGGCGCGCACCGAACGCGCGCGGATTGCCGATCGGGTCGACGAGCGTCGCCTCCGGGTGACGCTCGAGGAACCACGGCGGCGGGCTCGCGGTCGCGGTCGCCAGGTCCACGGCGATCCCGCCCGCGTGCAGCTTGTCGAGCACCCGGTCGAGCCAGCCGAAGTCGTACGTCCCCGGCTCGGGCTCCAGCAGGGCCCAGGAGAAGATCCCCACGCTGACCAGGTTGACCCCGGCCTCCCGCATGAGGCGTACGTCCTCGTCCCAGACCTCCTCCGGCCATTGCTCCGGGTTGTAGTCGGCGCCGTAGGCGATCCGCCCGCCGAGCGCCTGGGTGACCTGTTCCATCCCCCTCACGGGGCCAGCCGCTCGGTGCGCCATCTCTCGCCCTCGCGCAGGTAGACGAGCCGGTCGTGCATCCGCCCTGGCCGTCCCTGCCAGAACTCGACCCGCTCCGGCTCGACGCGGTAGCCGCCCCACTCCTCCGGTACCGGGACCGGCTGACCCTCGAACTGCGCCTCGATCCGCTCGTACGCCGCCTCCAGCTCCTCGCGCCCGGCGACGACCCGGCTCTGGTGGGAGGCGTGCGCGCCGAGCTGGGAGCCGCGCGGACGCTGGGAGAAGTAGGCCTCGACATCCTCGCGGGAGAGCTCGTGGGCGCGCCCGTCGATGCGTACCTGTCTCTCCAGCGGATGCCACGGGAAGAGCACGGCACAGCGCGGGTTGTGCTCGAGGTCGGAACCCTTGCGGGAGGCGGTGTTGGTGAAGAAGGTGAAGCCCTCGGTCGAGAAGCCCTTCAACAGCACGGTCCGCGACGAGGGCGCGCCGGCTGCCGAGACGGTGGAGACCACCATCGCGTTGGGCTCGACGATGCCCGCGTCACGAGCCTCGGCGTACCACCTCTCGAACATCAGGAACGGGTCGGTCGCGAGGTCGTCCTCGTGCAGCCCGCTGCGGGTGTAGTTCTCTCGTGCTGCCGCCAGCTCAGCCGCCAGATCCATGCCGTCGAGCCTATCTTCTGGGCGGGTGGGGCAGAATGCGGAACGACACTAGGAGAATGGGAGACGGCAGTGAGCCAGGTACAGCACGGTCTCGAGGGCGTCGTGGCCTTCGAGACCCAGATCGCGGAGCCCGACAAAGAGGGTTCGGCCCTCCGTTACCGCGGGGTCGACATCGAGGACATCGTCGGCCGGGTTCCGTTCGAGAACGTCTGGGGCCTGCTGATCGACGGCTCATACGGCCCCGGGCTGCCGCCCGCGGAGGCCTACAACCTGCCGGTGCACACCGGTGACGTGCGCGTCGACGTCCAGGCCGCCATCCCCATGCTCGCGCCCGCCTTCGGGTTCGGGCAGACCTACGACATCTCCGACGAGCAGGCCCGCGAGGACCTCGCCCGCGTGGCCGTCATGGTCCTCTCCTACGCCGGCCAGTCGGCCCGCTCCATCCACCTGCCGGTGGTGCCGCAGCGCGAGGTCGACAACGGCAGCACCCTGGCCGAGAAGTTCCTGATCCGCTGGCGTGGCGAGGCCGACCCCGCCCACGCCCACGCGATCGACGCCTACTGGTCCTCGGCCGCCGAGCACGGCATGAACGCCTCCACCTTCACCGCCCGGGTGATCACCTCCACCGGCGCCGACGTGGCCGCGGCCTTCTCCGGCGCGATCGGCGCGATGAGCGGCCCGCTCCACGGCGGTGCCCCCTCGCGCGTGCTCGGCATGATCGAGGACGTCGAGAAGTCCGGCGACGCCGACGCCTATGTGAAGGGCCTGCTCGACTCCGGCGAGCGGCTGATGGGCTTCGGCCACCGCGTCTACCGCGCCGAGGACCCGCGTGCGCGCGTCCTGCGCCGCACCGCCCGCGAGCTCAACGCGCCTCGCTTCGAGGTCGCCGAGGCCCTGGAGAAGGCCGCGCTGGCGGAGCTGCGGGCCCGCCGCCCCGACCGCGTCCTGGAGACCAACGTCGAGTTCTGGGCCGCGATCGTCCTCGACTTCGCACAGATCCCGGCCAACATGTTCACCTCGATGTTCACCTGCGCCCGCACGGGTGGCTGGTCTGCCCACATCCTGGAGCAGAAGAAGACCGGGCGGCTGATCCGCCCGAGCGCCATCTACACCGGCCCCTCCCCCCGCCCCGCCGACGCGGTCGAGGGCTGGAACGCCGACTGGGCGAAGTAGGCACATCCGGGTTGTGAAGTTGAGAGTGACCTATAGGGCACGCTCGACTTCACAACCCCAGATGCCTCACGTGGGGCAGCAGGTCAGCCGTCGAGGCGCTTGGCCATGCAGACCACGAGGTCGTCGTCCTTGTAGTAGCCGAAGGGCTCGACGTCGACATAGCCGTAGGCGGCGTAGAGGCCGATGGCCTCGTGCTGGAGGCCGCCGGTGGTGAGGACCATGACCTCGAAGCCGGCGGCCCGGGCCGAGGCCTCGACGTGAGCGAGCATCCGCTTGGCGAGGCCTTGGCCCTGGGCCTCGGGCACGACGTACATCCGCTTGATCTCGGCGGTCACCTCGGTCCCGAGGGCGAGCTCGCCGGAGCGTCGCCAGGCGCCGGACGCGACCGGGACCTCGTCGAGGTAGGCCAGGAAGTAGGTGCCCGACGGCGGCTCGAACATCTCCGGGACCGTCGGGTCGTAGTCGGGTTCGCCGTAGCGTTCCACGTAGAACTCCTGGACCCGGTCGACCAGCTTCTGCGCATCCGGGTGGTCGTACGCGACCCGGCGAATCTCAACAGACACGTCGGTATTCTGGCCGATGCCCGCAACTTGCGAGAATGGGTTTATGACGCTGCAGATCCCCGCCGACCTCCTCCCCGCCGACGGACGCTTCGGGTCCGGGCCGTCCAAGGTGCCCACCGGCCGCCTGGAGGCGCTCGCCGCGACCGGGGTGTCGGTGATGGGGACCTCTCACCGGCAGCAGCCCGTGAAGGATCTCGTCCGCCGCGTCCAGACCGGGCTGGCCGACCTGTTCTCGCTGCCGGAGGGCTACGAGGTCGTCATCGGCAACGGCGGCTCGGTGGCGTTCTTCGACCTGGTGACGTACGCCCTGGTGCGCGAGCGCAGCCAGCATGCCGTCTTCGGGGCGTTCGGCAAGAAGTTCCTCTCCGCGGCCGAGGCGGCGCCCTGGCTGGCCGATCCATCGGTGATCTCGGCCGATCCGGGGGCCCTGGCCGTGCCGACACACGAGACCGACGTCGATGTCTACGCCTGGACACACAACGAGACCTCGACGGGTGTGATGGCTCCGGTCGTACGTCCCGCCGGCGCGGGTGCGGATCAGCTCACCGTCGTCGACGCGACCTCTGCGGCCGGCGGGCTGCCGCTCGAGGTGGCCCAGAGCGACGTCTACTACTTCGCGCCGCAGAAGTCGTTCGCCTCCGACGGCGGTCTGTGGCTGACCCTGCTCTCCCCCGCAGCGATCGCGCGAGCAGAGGAGATCGCGGCGAGCGGCCGCCACATCCCCTCGTTCTTCTCGCTGACCGAGGCGATCAAACAGTCCCGCAGCGCGCAGACCGTCAACACCCCCTCCGTCGCGACGCTCTTCCTGATGGCCGAGCAGCTCGACTGGATGAACTCCTCCGGCGGGCTGGACGCGATGGTCGCCCGCACCACCGCCTCCTCCGACGCGCTCTACGCCTGGGCCGAGAAGGCGCCGTACGCCCGCCCGTTCGTCGAAGACCCCACCCATCGCTCCCTCGTCGTCGGCACCGTCGAGCTCGACGCCGGCATCGACAAGGACGAGCTGCGCCGCGTACTCGCCGAAAACGGCGTCGTCGACCTCGACGCCTACCGCGGCATCGGCACCAACCAGCTCCGGATCGCGATGTACCCCTCCGTCGACGCCGCCGACATCGAGGCCCTCACCGCCTGCATCGACTGGGTCGTCGACCGCCTCTGACCCGGCGACTCGGCGTCACTTGCGCTTGCGGAAGATGAAATACGCAGCGACGGCGAGCGCCACCAGGGCGACCGGTCCGACCGAACCGCCGGTGTCCCCGCCGTCGTCCTCGGCCCCCGGCTCAGGCTCAGCGGCCGGGGTCGGGGTAGCGGTCGGGGACGGCTCGTCGCCGAGCACCTCGCTGATCAGCGCGGGGTCGACCCGGATCACCTCCGCCCGGATGCCCTCGCTGGTCACGACCACCTCGCCCTTCGAGGTGACCCCGATGGCCTCGCCCTGCTCCTGGTCGGGGGTCCGGAACGAGCCCACCCGGTCCATCGAGGGCCAGTCGTAGATCGTGGCGGAGTAGTAGCCGCGTACGACCAGATGCTTGCCGTCGGGGAAGAAGGCGCCGTCGGTGGCCATCGGGATGACCGGGGCGACCTCCTTCAGCCGGTTGGGGCCGTCGGGGTCGAGGCGCTCCGGCACGGCGTAGAGCCGCCCGCCACCCCAGTCCTTCGTGGCGACGAAGACGCGGCCGTCGGGGTGGGCCAGCAGGGACTCGGCGTTGTGCGGGCCGTCGGGGTAGACGAGCTCGTAGACGGTCGGCGAGACCGTGCGCTCGCCCCGCCCGACGCGCACCTTCGCGATCCTGATCGAGTCCCAGACGCCGTTGTTGTCGCCGATGTCGCCGACCCAGACGTGGTTGCGTCCCGCCGGCGCAAGGCCTTCGACGTCGACCGGGTCGGCAGCCCAGTGGGTCACGCCGACCGTGTCACCGCGCGAGTCGACGGTGAAGACGCGTCCGCTGTCCCCGGAGTCGTTGGTGGTGGCGTACAGGCCCTTGCCGAGCGGCGTCAGCGCGCTGGCCTCGCTGATCGTCGGGTCGGAGAAGGCGAAGAGCACGTCGTCGCCGGCCGCGCTCGCGGGCAGGGACGTGATCAGCAGCAGTCCGAGCGCGCCCGCGGCGGCGACGACCGCTTTCATCGGTCCGCGAGCAGCTCGCCGAGCTTCGGACGTACGCCCCACTCGGCGACCAGCTCGTCGTACTCCTTCTTCACCGAGCCGCCCTTGACCGGCGAGCCGGTGCGGATCGCGCGAAGCATGGTGTTGCGCGGGGTGTGCTGGCTCTCCACGAACTGCACCACCTCGACGCGGTAGCCGGACAGACGCAGCAGGCTCGCGCGCAGCGCGTCGGTCAATGTGTCGGCGAAGCGCTCGCGGAGGATGCCGTGGCGGGTGAGCATGGAGTAGGGCGTCGGGGTCGGGGCCTTGCGGAGCTGGGCGGCGATGTCGTGGTGGCAGCACGGTGCGGCCAGCACCAGCGGCGTCTCCCACTCGATCGCGCGGGCGAGGGCGTCGTCGGTGGCGGTGTCACAGGCGTGCAGAGCGAGCACCACGTCGGGCTTCTCGGTGAGCTGTACGCCCTCGATCGTCCCGGCCACGAACTCTGCTTTCACCCCGAGCTCGGCAGCGATCTTCGAGTTGTGCTCCCGCGACTGCTCCTTGACGTCGACGCCGGTGACGACGACGGGGAGCTCGCGGACCTCGGTGAGGTAGCGCTGGGCGGCGAAGGTCAGGTAGCCGTTGCCGGCACCCAGGTCGATGATCCGCAGCGGATCCTCGGCAGTGGGCGTGCGGACCTTGCCGGACTTCATCGCGTCGGTCAGGGCGGCGTCGAGCTGGCGCAGGAACTCCTCGACCTGGCGGTACTTCGCCTGGCGCGACGGCTTCAGCTTCCCGTCCTTGTCCGAGAGCCCGAGCACCCGGAATACCGGATCGGACTCCGGCAACAGCCGTTCTTTTGCCTGGTCATGGCCTCGTTCGACCTCGACCGGCGCGGTCAGCTCCGTGGTCGAGACAAGCGCCGTCGTGGGCGACTTCGCCTGGATCTGGGTCTGCTCGGTCGCCGTCGTCACGATCCAGTTGGCGAACGGTTCGTCGAGGAGATCGTCCAGTGCCGAACTATCTCCCACGGGATGATTCGCGGTGAACGCCTGGGTCGCGTCGTACGTCGTGATCTGCAGGTGTCGCCCCGCCTTCAGGTCGACGTAGCGGATCTCGGCGCGACGCCACTTCGGCGTGCTACCACGCTGCTTGCCCGACGCGACGGCCTTGACCAGCTGCTCGGGATCGAGGATCACCGATCGCATCCGGTTCAACGCCCGCAGCAGCGGCTCGGACTCCCTGCTCATCGGACCACCGAGGCGATCACGACGATCAGCAGCAGTCCGATCAGCGCGCCCGGAATGATCAGTCGACGGGTCCGCGGATTCACCGCTTCAGTCTAGGCGCGGCCGGGCGCCAACACCCATCGACGGCGTCGGCCGCGCATGTAACACGTCGTTCGTAGGACTATCCGGTCGTTCAGATAGGGCGAGTAGTCCTACGAACAACGTGTTACACCTCTCGCGGCCGGCGCCGCCGCCGACTCAGACGCGTGAGGCGAAGAGCTCGGCGAGGTGCATCGTGGGCACCGAGGCGAGGTCGTCGAGCTGGACGCGACACGACATCCCGTCGGCCAGGACGACGGCGTCGGGGTGGGACCGGACGGCCGGGAGCAGGTGGGTCTCGGCGACTGCGACCGACACCTCGTAGTGCCCCTCCTCGACCCCGAAGTTGCCGGCCAGGCCGCAACATCCGGAGACCCGGGTGACCGTGGCGCCGGCCTTCACCAGCAGCGCCTCGTCGGCCGCCCAACCGAGGACGGCGTGCTGGTGGCAGTGCGGCTGCGCGACGACCTCGACGCCGCTCAGGTCGGGCAAGGTCACCCGCCCCTCGGCCACCAGACGGGTCACCAGCTCGGCGAACGTCAGCATCCCATCACGTACGACCTCGGCCTCGGGCAGCGCCGAGAGCTCCACCGAGTCCGACCGCAGCGTCGCGGTGCACGACGGCTCCAGACCGACGACGGGGACGCCGGAGGAGACATAGGGCGCGAGCGTACGAACCGTCTTCTCCATGATCGCGCGCGCGTCGTCGAGCTGGCCGGTGGTGATCCAGGTGAGCCCGCAGCACGCCTTCTCGCCGATCACACGCACCGTCAGACCCTGCGACTCGAGCCAGGCGATCGCGCCGTGACCGGACTGGGCGAAGAAGTGGTCGGTGAAGGAGTCGGCCCAGATCCACACGTCCGGGGTCTCGGGGAGCTTCGCGGTCGGCGCCGACCGCTTCAACGTCTTCGGCGCGAACGCCGGGATCGAGCGCCGCTGGTCGATCCCGGCGGTCTTCTTGGCGATCTTCGCCAACGGGCCGATCTTGAGCGACGCGTTGGCCATGCCCGTGAACGGCGCCGCGAGCCGCGCCCACTTCGGCAGCTGCCCGAGAAGGGCGTGCGAGCGCGGCCGCCGCTCCCCGAGGACGTCGTGCTTCTGATAGAGCGCCTCGGACTTGTACGTCGCCATGTCGATGCCCGTGGGGCAGTCGGACGCACACCCCTTGCAGGCCAGGCACAGGTCGAGCGCCTCGCCCACCGCGGGGTCGCCGAGCCCGCCGACGAGCGACCCGTCGAGCGCCTCCTGCAGCACCCGCGCGCGTCCTCGGGTCGCGTCCTTCTCTTCGCGAGTCGCGAGGTAGGACGGGCACATCACTCCGGCGGTCTTCGGCGCGACGCACTTGCCGACGCCGGTGCAGCGGTGCGCCGCCGCACCCAGGTCACCGTGGTCATGGATGAGCCGCAGCCCGGTCCGGGGAAGGGCACGGGGTCGCACCGGACGCAGGTCGTCGGTGATCGACGCGGGCCGCACGATGTTGCCCGGGTTGAGCAGCTCCGAGGGGTCACAGATGCCCTTGACCTGCTCGAAGAGCTCGATGGAGGTCGAGTCGTACATGAGAGGAAGCAGCTCCGAGCGCACCCGCCCGTCACCGTGCTCGCCCGAGAGCGAGCCGCCGTACGTCACCAGTCGAGAAGCACACGCGGTCATGAACTCCCGGAACACCTGCGCCGACTCCGGCGAGTCCGGCGCGAAGGGGAAGTCGATGCGGCAGTGGATGCAGCCGTCGCCGAAGTGACCGTAGGGATAGCCGTGCAGCCCGAAGTCCGACAGGATCCCCTCGAAGTCGCGCAGCCAGGCACCGAGGTGCTCAGGCGGGACCGCGGCGTCCTCCCAGCCGGAGTGGGCCGGCGTCGGCAGCGAGACCCCGGCGAGACCGGCACCGTCCTCACGGATCCGCCACAGCGCAGCCGCCTCGGCGGGGTCGGAGACCAGCCGCGACTCGAGCGCGCCCGACTCGGCGGCAAGACGTTGCACCAGGTCAGGAGCATCCTGACCGGCAACCTCGACCATCAGCCAGCCGGCTCCCTTGGGAAGATCCGGCACCGGGCGACCCTTGGCCCGCACCAGGTCGGCGATCCGCGCGTCCATCCCCTCGCACGCGATCAGCCGCCCCGGCGCCACGGCCAGCAGCGCAGGCACCGCGTCGGCCGCGTCCGCCATTGTCGGATAGCCGAGCACGAGCAGCAGCCGCCCGGGCGAGTCCTCGACGAGACGTACCGTCGCCTCCAGGACGGTCGCCAGGGTGCCCTCGGTGCCGGCCAGGAACCGGTCGACCCGCCCGCCCTTCTCGGGCAGCAGGTGCTCGAGCGAGTAGCCCGAGACCTGGCGGCCGAAGCGGCCGAACTCGGTGCGTACGTGGGCCAGGTGAGAACCCACGAGCGCCTGGAGCCGCTCCGCGGTCTCCCCCGAGGAGACTCCGTCCGCGTAGGCCGCCTGCTCGCCGTTGCCGAAGAGCACGGTCAGCGCCTCGATGTTGTCGACCGTGCGGCCGTAGCCCAGCGCACGGTTGCCACAGGCGTTGTTGCCGATCATCCCGCCGATGGTGCAGCGGGTGTGCGTGGACGGGTCCGGCCCGAACCGCAGCCCGTGCGGGGCGGCGGCCCGCTGCAGGTCGGCGTGGATGACACCCGGGTCGATCCGCGCGGTCCGCGCCTCCGGGTCGATCTCGTAGATGGTCCGCAGGTCCCGGGTGTCCACGACGATCCCGGACCCGACGGCGTTGCCGGCGATCGAGGTGCCCGCACCTCGCATCGTCACCGGCGCCCCGGTCGCACGGGACACCGCGTGCACGGCGAGCAGCTCGTCGCGCGACTGCACCCGGACGACCACCGAGGGCACCACCCGATACAGGCTCGCGTCGCTGGAGTAGAGCGCCCGGGCCAGCGGCGAGTCGTCGACCCGGCTGATCCCCTGGTTGCGCAGCTCATTCGCCAGATCCGAGGCAGTCGCATTCACCCGCTCATTGTCACAGACCGCCAGGTCACCACCGCCCAGCGCCCATCGCAGGCGACCACAACCCGAACCCGTCTCACCAACCGATATATGACTCTCATATAATGGGACAGCCCGCGAGAGTCGGGCGCTTCCAGACCTCGGAGAGAGACCATGTCCGCCACCCCCGCACCGGCCAACCCGCGCTCCCGCGTGCTAGTCGCCAGTCTCATCGGCACGACGATCGAGTTCTACGACTTCTACGCGTACGCGACCGCAGCCGTCCTCGTCTTCCCCGCCCTCTTCTTCCCGGCAGGCGACCCCACCACCGCGCTCCTGGCGAGCTTCGCCGTCTTCGGCGCGGCGATGGTCGCCCGCCCGATCGGCGCGATCTTCTTCGGTCACCTCGGCGACCGGCTCGGCCGCAAGACGACGCTGGTGATCTCGCTGCTCACGATGGGCATCGCGACCTTCCTGATCGGTGCGCTCCCGACGTACGAGACCGTCGGTTGGGTCGCCACCGCGCTGCTCGTGCTGATGCGCCTGGCCCAGGGCTTCGCGCTCGGCGGCGAGTGGAGCGGTGCCGCCCTGGTCGCCACCGAGAACGCCCCCGAGGGCAAGCGCGCGATCTTCGGTACGTTCCCGCAGCTCGGCGCGCCGCTGGGCTTCATCCTCTCCAACGGCCTGTTCCTGGCGATCGCCGCGCTGCTCTCCGCCGAGGGCGCCGACCCGACCAAGCCGTCGGACGCCTTCCTGGCCTGGGGCTGGCGAGTGCCGTTCCTCTTCTCCGCGGTCATGGTCATCGTCGGCCTGTGGGTCCGGCTGCGTCTGGTCGAGAGCGACGTGTTCACCAAGAGCCAGGATGCCGGTCTGGTCCGCAAGGTTCCGCTGGCCTCGGTCGTGCGCAACCAGGGCAAGCAGCTGATCCTCGGCACCTTCTTCATGCTGGCGACGTACGTCCTCTTCTACCTGATGACCGCGTTCTCGCTGTCGTTCGGCACCGCCGCCACGGACCTCCCGGTGCCCGGCCTGGGCTACGGCTACACGACCTTCGTGCTGATGCTGATCTTCGGCGTCATCTTCTTCGGCATCTTCACCATGGTCTCCGGGCCGCTGGCCGAGCGCTTCGGCCGCCGCCGGCTGCTGATCGCGGTCACCCTCGGGATCATCGTCTTCGGCCTGGCCTGGGTGCCGCTGGTCAACGCCGGCACCGTCGGCGTGATCCTCTGGCTGGTCCTCGGCTTCTCCCTGATGGGCCTCACCTTCGGCCCGATGGGCGCGCTGCTGCCGGAGCTGTTCCCGACCAGCGTGCGCTACACCGGCTCCGGCATCTCCTACAACGTCGCCTCGATCCTCGGCGCCGCGGTGGCCCCGTTCATCGCGGTCGCGCTGTGGAAGCAGGCCGACGGCTCGCCCGTCCTGGTCGGCGTCTACCTCTCCGTGATGGCCGTGATCACCCTGATCTCGCTGCTGATCGGTAAGGAGACCAAGGACGTGGCGCTCGAGGAGACCCCGGAGAAGGCCACCGTCTGACCGTCTAACCTGGCGAGGGTGACCGTCAGGATCCTCTCCGCCACAGACGTACGCAGCATGTTCACGCCCCGCCTCGCGCTGGAGTCCCAGCGCGAGGCGTTCACCCGGCTCGGAGCCGGGGAGGCCGTCCAGCCTCCCCGGCTGCTCGTCCCGGGGCCGGACTCGTCGGTCTCCTTCTGCTACTCCTCCCGGATCGCCCACGACGCCCCCGCGGTGAGCAAGTTCGGCAGCGTCAACCCGGCCAACGCCTCCCGCGGCCTGGGTGCCGTGCACTCGGTCATCACAGTTCTCGATGCCGAGACCGGCGCACCGCGCGCGATGATCAACGGTGACAGCGTCACCGAGCTGCGCACCTCGGCCGCGACCACGCTCGCGATGCAGCAGCTGGCGCCGTCCGCCGGGACCGTTCTCGTCGTCGGCACCGGCGCTCAGGCCCGGGCCCACCTCGCGGCCTTCGCCGTGACCCACCCCTCCGCCGACCTACAGGTCTTCGGCAGGAATCCGTCCGCCGCCGCCGAGATCGCCGCCGAGCGCGGTGCCACTGTTCAGGCAGACCTGGAACAGGCCGTACGCAGCGCCGACATCGTCGTCCTCTGCACCTCGTCGCTCACCCCGGTGATCGAGGACGCCTGGGTCACCGACGGCACCACCGTGGCCAGCGTCGGCTCCTTCGCCCCCGACCGCGTCGAGCTGCCGCCGTCGCTACTGGCACGCTCCACGGTCGTCGTCGACCACCGGGCGTCGGCCTTGACCGACTCCGGGCCAGTCGTCGACGCCGTCGCCTCTGGGGCAGTCGACCCGGACCGGGTCGTCGACCTCGGCGCCGTCCTGACCGGCGCAGCCACCCTCCACCGCGCACGAACCGACGTCACCGCCTATCTCTCCGTGGGCGTCGGCGTCCAGGACGCCGCAGCGGCAGCGATGATCCTCACCGCAGCCGACGAGCGGGACGTCGGCAACCGCATCGATCTCGGCCGGTAGCCATGACCCGCAGCCCGACCCCGGCCCTGCCGAGTCGGCGCAAACTGACCAAGATCCGTGTCGAGTCGGCTCGTCATAACGCGCCGACTCGGCGCTGAATTCGGTCAGGACGAGCCGACTCGGCAGCTAGGCCGTTGCTTCGGCAGCCAACGCGACCTTCACCACGTCGAGCAGCGGCAGCGTTCCAAGCTCGTCACGGGTCACCCAACGTACGTCGTCGGTGGTGCCGTTCTGCTCGACCACCGTGGGGATGGCACCGTCGGCGACCGTCGCGGCGAAGATCAGGTGGACGCCGTGGAACTCCTCGTGACGTCCGCTGGGGGCCGTTCCGGTGATGTTGACGTCGTGCACGTCGAGCACGGCGCCGACCTCGCAGGTGAGGCCGCACTCCTCGACCACCTCGCGCTTGAGCGCCTCGCGGGGCTGCTCGCCGAAGTCGACCCCGCCACCGGGCAGCGTCCAGGTGCCCGAGTGGTAGCCGAGCGGCGAGATCCGGGTGAGCAGGATCGCGTCGTCGGAGGGGCGGGTGATGAGCGCGTACGCGGCCAGCCGCTGCATCCGCGACGGCTTGTGCACCTCGAGGGCGTCGGTGACCAGCGGAGACGTCGGGATCTCGCCACTCGTCACCGCGGCCAGGGGCAGCCAGGCCGCCTCCGCGGTGGACCCGTCGACCTCCATCGTCTGCGGTTCGGGAGCGTCGTGGGGCACCCAGCCGTCGTAGACGATCCGGATCGCGTGCGAGTTGACCCGCCGGCCCAGCCGCCAGGCCTTGGCCTGGTGGACGGAGTAGACCCGTGCCTCGACGCCGACCTCGACCGGCACCCCGGCCTCCTCGTAGACCTCGCGCACGACCGCGTCGCGCGGGTCCTCGCCGTGGTCGATGCCGCCGCCGGGCAGCGTCCACCGCTCCTCCGGCGTGACCTTCTCCGAGAGCCGACTGAGCAGGATCTCGGGCTCGGCGGCCGCACCGGCCCGGATGATGACGGCGTACGCCCCCACCCGCTGCACCTTCGGAAGCTTGCGTCGCCGCCCACCGCGGCCCCGATTCCGCGTCGCCATCAGCTGAACGGGGGTCGGGAGTCGAGAGCCAACGAGCGGCGACCGGCCCAGCGCCACACCTTGGCGGCCCGGTCACGGTCCTCGTCGGTGACCAGGTTGCCCATCCACCGCAGGGCCAGTGTCATCAGCCAGTCGGAGCGCATTCCCGCAGGTCCGAGCGTGGATACCAGCTTGGGACGGGTCGCGATCCCGGCCAGACGGCGGGCGATGGAGAAGGCCTCGCCGTAGTGCTCGCGCAGCGTCGCCGGCCAGGCGGTGGCCAGATCCTCGCCCGCGATCAGCGCGTCGGCGACCATCCGCCCGGTCTCCAGGCCGTAGTCGATCCCCTCGCCGTTGAGCGGGTTGACGCACCCGGCGGCATCGCCGATCAGCGCCCAGTTGGCGCCGGCGACACCGGAGACCGCACCACCCATCGGCAGCAGCGCGGACTTCTCCGCCCGCAGCTCGCCCGTGAGCCCGAACTCCTCGCGGCACTGCTCGGTGTAGTGGCGCATAAGCGGTTTGATCGCGACGTCGGCGGGCCGCTTGGAGGTGGCCAGCGCACCGGCGCCGATGTTCACCTCGCCCGAACCCAGCGGGAAGATCCAGCCGTATCCCGGCAGCGCCTCACCGGACTCGTCACGCAGCTCGAGGTGGGAGGAGATCCATTCGTCGTCTGCCTGCTCGGAGGCGATGTAGGCCCGTCCGGCGACGCCATAGACGGTGTCGCGGTGCCACTCCCGGCCCAGCACCTTGCCCAGCGGCGAGCGCACCCCGTCGGCCACCACGACCGACCGGCAGGAAACCTCGTGGCCGCCCTCGAACACGACCGCTGCGATCCGCTCGCCGTCCCACCGCACGTCCACCGCGCGCACGCCGTCGACGGCGGTCGCGCCGGACTTGATCGCCACGGTGCGCAGGTGGTCGTCGAGCTCGGTCCGCGGCACCGCCGACCCCCACGACGGCAGCGTGCCGCCGGGCCAGGGCAGGTGCAGCGTCTGCCCGAAGCCATGCGCCCGCAGGCCCTTCGAGACAGGGTGCGCCCGCAGCCAGTCCTCCAGCCCGAGCCGGACCAGCTCGTGGGTCGCGCGAGGGGTCAGGCCGTCACCGCAGGTCTTGTCACGCGGGAAGACGGCCGCGTCGGTCAGCAGGACATCGACCCCGGCGCGCGCCAGCCAGGCCGCCGCGGCCGAGCCCGCTGGCCCTGCCCCCACGACGAGCACGTCAGCTGACTGCGGAAGGGACAAGGTCATGCGCATATCTTCCCAGAACCGGCCAACGGCCCGCGAAACAACCCTCACCTCCGGCCGAAGCGAGCCTCTGCTAACTTATTGCAAGTTCTTCGCATTAGCCCCGAAGCAGTCTCGGAAGGCCCCCACGTGCACGACCCTCTCGGCGTACGTCGCCGCCGCCGGCGCGCCGTCGTCTGGCTCCTGGGCCTCCTCGCCGCCGCCGTGGTGACGGTCGTGGTCGCCGTCGGGCTGGGCGCTGCGTACGTGAGCCCCGGGACGGTCGCCCAGATCCTCGGCCACCACCTCCTCGGCCTGCCCGAGGCCGGTTGGAAGGCCACCGAGGAGGCGATCGTGTGGAAGGTACGCCTCCCCCGCGTGCTCCTCGGCGCCCTGGTCGGAGCGGGCCTGGCCGTCACCGGCATGGCTCTGCAGGCGATGGTCCGCAACATGCTCGCCGACCCCTACCTGCTCGGGATCAACTCCGGCGCCTCCAGCGGAGCCGCGGCGGCGATCCTCTTCGGTGCGGGCACGGGCCTGGGGGCGTACGCCCTGCCCGGCTCCGCCTTCCTCGGCGCCCTCGCGGCGTCGTTCCTGGTGTTCGCCCTCGCCCGCAGCGGCGGCCGGGTCACCTCGCTGCGACTGCTGCTCTCCGGTGTCGCGGTCGGCTACCTGCTCTACGGCCTGACCAGCTTCCTGATCTTCGCCTCGGGCTCGGCCGAGGGCGCGCGGTCGGTGATGTTCTGGCTGCTCGGCTCGCTCGGCCTGGCCCAGTGGAACGGCCTGCTCGCCGTCGTGGCTGTCGCAGTGCTCGCCACCATCGCCCTGCTGACCCTGTCCGGTCGCGGTCTCGACGCACTCGCGATCGGCGACGAGACCGCCCACACCCTCGGCATCTCCCCCGACCGCTTCCGCACACTGCTGCTGATCGTGGTGGCTCTGACCGTGGGTGTCGTCGTATCCGCCGCCGGCAGCATCGGCTTCGTCGGCCTCGTCGTGCCTCACCTCGCCCGCCGCGCGGTCGGCTCCGCCCACTCCGTGGCGGTCCCGGCCGCCGCCCTCATGGGCGCGATCCTGCTGGTCTGGGCCGACGTGCTCGCCCGCGTGCTCCTCCAGCCCCAGGAGATCCCGATCGGGATCGTCACCGCCCTGCTGGGCGCCCCGTTCCTCATCGTCCTCATCCGGCGCTTCTCCGCGCGCGACGTCTGACCTGTCAGGAGCCACGAATGATCCGCCCCATGCTCGCCACCGCCGCCCTCGTACTGACCACGACCACCGCCTGCGGCGCCGACGCCACCGGTGACGAGGCCACCACGGACGGCTTCCCGGTCACCATCGAGAACTGCGGCGCCGAGGTGACCTTCGAGGCGCCGCCGGAGCGCGTCGTGATGCTGAAGAGCTCCGCCGTCCCCTATCTGCACGCCCTCGGCGTGATGGACCAGGTCGTGGCCAGGGCCGGCGAGTACCCCGCCGACTACTACGACGCCGAGACCCAGTCCGAGCTCGACGACATCCCGCTGCTCACCGACGAGATGGACACCAGCGGCCACCTGCAGATCTCCAAGGAGATCGTGATCGCCGAGGAGCCCGACCTGGTCCTGGGCGAGGTCGACAACCTCTCCCGCGACACCCTCGACGCCGTCGACATCGATCTCCTCGAGGAGCCGGCGATGTGCCCCGAGGGCATCGACGACCCCGGCTTCGACGACGTCTACAGCCAGCTGGAGGCCTACGGGAAGGTATTCGACCGCGAGGACGAGGCCGCCAAGGCTGTCGCTGACCTGCGCAAACGCGTCACCGACCTGGAGAAGGAGAAGGTCGGCGAGGGACGTACGGCCGCCGTGCTCTACCCCACCGTCGGCGGCGGCGTCACCTACGCCTACGGCACCAGGTCGATGGCCCACCCGCAGCTGGAGGCGGCCGGGTTCGAGGACGTCTTCGCCGACGTCGACGAGCGCGTCTTCGAGGTCTCGACCGAGGATCTCCTCGAGCGCGACCCCGACGTGATCATCCTGCTCCACAACGCCGGCGACCCGAAGGAGGTCGAGGAGTCGATCACCCAGCTCGCCGGCGCCGAGGACCTCACCGCGGTCAGGAACGGCGACGTGATGGCCCAGCTGTTCAACTTCACCGAGCCGCCGTCGGCCCTCTCCGTCGACGGCCTCGAGCGGATCATCGACAGGTTCGGCCGGTGATCGAGGCGACGGGCCTGTCCTGGACGTACGCCACCACGACGATCCTCGAAGACGTCGACGTCGCCTCCCACGAGGGCCGGGTGCTTGGTCTGATCGGCCCGAACGGGAGCGGCAAGACGACCCTCCTCCGGCTGCTCTACGGCGCCCTGCGCGGCAGCGGCACCGTCGAGATCGACGGCGACGACCTCGCCACGCTCCCCGCCAAGCAGGTCGCCCGGCGCCTGGCCGTCGTCGTCCAGGAGTCCGGCACCGACACATCTCTGACCGCCGGCGAGATGGTCCTCCTAGGACGTACGCCTCATCTGTCCGCCTTCGCCAGGGCCGGTGAGCACGACCTGGCGATCGCGGCGGAGTGCCTGGAGCGGGTCGGCGGGACCCACCTCGGGCCGCGCTCCTTCGCCGCTCTCTCCGGGGGCGAGCGGCAGCGGGTGCTCATCGCCCGGGCGCTGGCGCAGGAGGCGACCCACCTGCTCCTCGACGAGCCGACGAACCACCTCGACATCCGCTACCAGCACGAGATCCTGTCCCTGGTGCGGAAGCTCGGGACGACGGCGATCGTCGTGCTCCACGACCTCAACCTGGCAGCTCGCTACTGCGACGACCTGGTGCTGCTCGACCAGCGCCGCGTCGCCGCGCGCGGCACCGTCGACGAGGTGCTCCGCCCCGAGATCCTGGAGCCGGTCTACGACATCGGCATCGAGCGGCTCGAGCTGCGCAAGGAGATCCACCTCCTCTTCCGCCCCGCGACCTGACCCGCTCAGAGCTCCGGGTCCGCCTCGACCCTGGTCTCGGGTGCGGCCTCGTCGTCCGGGTCGACGCCGGGAAGGTGCGCCTCCCAGAGCTCGACCTCCATCACGTAGAGCCGCAGCGACGCCTCGCCGCGCAGCTGCTCCGGCTTGAACGCCCGAGCCGTCCCGACCAGCCGGTGGAACGCCACCTCGCAGCGTTTCTCGAGCTCGAAGTCGGGCACCTGGCGCGCCATCCCGGTGACGTACGCAGCGCTCGCCCCGGATCCCGGCAGCACCGAGGAGTCGAAGATGACTCCGGCCACGCGCGGGTCGCGGACGATATTGCGGGAGTGCTGCGCATCGGGCGCCGAGACCCAGTAGAGGTCTCGGTAGCCGTCGTGGGAGAAGTAGACCGGCGAGGTACGCGGGCGCCCGTCGGGATCCGAGGTCGCCAACACCAGGTAGGCGACCTCGTCGACGATCCCGCGGACGTGTCTGTCCAGATCAGCTGCCATACCCCAGAGGGTAAACAATTTTCCCAGCGGTGACCTGCGTATATGCGCGGCAGCTCGAGGCCGTGCTCGGGCGCTCCTAGTGGAACGCGTGATGAGACAGGAGCGACACGTTCTTGTCCGCACACCCGGTCGTCCGGTGGCGGACGAACTGGGAGTCGTAGGAGTCCGGCACGAAGACCCGGAACCCGTCCACCTCGGTCGGCCTGCAGTCTGAGGCCGGGTAGTTCTCGGCCGTCGACTCGGAGATCTCGCTGACCGCCACCTGACCCGGCTTCATGATCACCGTGCGCCACTTGCCCTCACGCGCCGCGGGCGCGCCGACCTGGGTGCCGTCGCCACCCCCGACGTACGACAGCCCGCCGAAGCCACCGAGGGCACACGCTTGGTCGGAGACGTTGGTCAGCGTGATCTCGCCGAACCGTGAGCCCGCGCCCGCGTCGGTCGCGCGATAGCCGGCCTTCAGGTCGGTGTTGGCGCACTTCGGCGTCACCGGATCCGCCGGCGCAGGGTCGGAAGAAGAAGACTCAGTCCTCACCGGCGAACCCCCCGTGGCCGCCGGTGAGGACTGAGTCGGGGACGATGCCGTGCTGCTCGCTTGGGAGGGGTCCGCGGTCCCGGAGGCAGATGGTGACGCGTCGACCGCCCCGTCCGTCGTCGACGCACAACCTCCCGCCGCGAGCACGCCGAGGATCCCGAGACCGACCATCATCAGCCGCATGTGCCGCATCGTCGCTCCTCGAGTAGCAGACAATTCATCGTCCCACCCTGAGACGTGCGGGCGTCCCGGTCCGTTGCATCTCATTTCGAGATTTCTTCAGACCCTGCCGTCAGGGCCTGCCGTCGTACGCCGTCCGAGCAGCGTCGACCTCCGGCATGTGCTCCTCGGCCCAGGCCTTGAGATGGCCGAGGACCGGAAGCAGCGTCTGGCCGAGCGTGGTGAGCTCGTAGTCGGTCCGCACCGGCACCGACGGGGTCACCGTGCGGATCAGCAGACCGTCGCGCTCCATCTTCCGCAGCGACTGGGTCAGCATCTTCTGGCTCACGCCCTCGATCTGCGAGGCCAGCTCCGAATATCTCAGCGGGCCGCGGAGCCCCAGCGCCACGATCGCCAGGCTCACCCACTTGTCACCGATCGTGTCCAGCAGCCGCCGGCTCGGACACAGCGCGTTGAACGCGTCGAATCCGCTGTGCTCGAACCCGCTCGGCCGCTCGGCCGTCGTCGTCCCCATGGCAGACCTCCAGGTGCGTACGCCACTTCAAAGTGCCTTCTTCCCAAAGGAGAGTAGGGCACCGAAAGTAGTACTGCAAGGACGCCATCCACCGCAAAGGACGAACACCATGTACGCACTCATCTCCCGCGCCGGCGACCCGACCCCGCGCCTCGAGGAGCTCCCGGCACAGCCGCTCGGCCCCGACGACATCCGGGTCGAGGTCGCCGCAGCCGGCTTCACCCTCTTCGACGCCTTCGTCGCCGCCGACCACGCGCCCATCGGCCTGCCCGACGTGATCGGGCTCGGCTTCGACTTCAGCGGGGTGGTCACCGAGATCGGCGAGGCCGTCTCCGGATTCGCCGTCGGCGACCGGGTCGCCGGGTTCCACGGCAACCCGGCCGCAGGCACCCGCGCCCACGCGACCGAGGTGGTCCTCGCCGCCGCCGACGCGGCCGCCCTGCCCGACGGCCTCGCCCTCGAGGCAGCCGCCGCGGCCCCGCTCAACGCCCTCACCGCCCGCCAGGCGCTCGACCTGCTGGGCACCGAGCGCGGCAGCCTCCTCGTCACCGGAGCCGCCGGCGGCGTCGGCCTGTGGGCACTGGCTCTCGCCAAAGCCGACGGTTGGACGGTCCACGCCCTGGTACGCCCCGGCATCGAGCATCTCGCCACCGGCGCCGACCACACCCTCACGGAGATCGAGCCGGGCGCCCACGACGCCGTCCTCGACCTGGCGGCCCTGAACGAACCGGCCCTGGCAGGCGTACGCGACAACGGCCGCTACGTCAGCGTCAAGCCCGGCCGGGCCCCGGAGCCGGAGCGCGGCATCGAGGTCTCGACGGTGATGAGCCACGCCGACGGGGCGGCGCTCGCCGATCTCCTCCAGCTGGCCGCCGACGGCACCGTGCCGACCCGGATCGCCGCGACCCGCCCGCTCAGCAAGGCCGCCGAGGCCTACCAGGAGGCCGTGGCCGCACCCGGGTCCGACGGGCGCTGGCTCATCGTGCCTTGAGGACGTACACATGGCGAAGGCCCCGCCTCCCGAGGGAGGCGGGGCCTTGCGCTGACTACTGGACTACGACTGGTAGGAACCGAAGTCGAAGTCGTCCAGCGCGACGGCCTGGCCGCCGGTGTTGCCGAACTCGTAGTCGTAGTTGTCGTAACCGGTCACGGAGTACGCCGCGGCGCGAGCCTCATCGGTCGGCTCGACCTTGATGTTCCGGTAGCGCTCCAGGCCGGTGCCGGCCGGGATGAGCTTACCGATGATGACGTTCTCCTTCAGACCGCGCAGCGAGTCGGAGCGGCCGTTGATGGCGGCGTCGGTGAGGACGCGGGTGGTCTCCTGGAAGGAGGCCGCCGACAGCCAGGACTCGGTGGCGAGCGAGGCCTTGGTGATGCCCATCAGCTCCGGACGACCCGAGGCCGGCTTGCCGCCCTCGGAGACCACGCGCCGGTTCTCCGACTCGAAGTCGATACGGTCGGCCAGGTCGGACGGCAGCAGGTTGGTGTCACCGGACTCGAGCACCGTGATCCGGCGCAGCATCTGCCGCACGATGATCTCGATGTGCTTGTCGTGGATGGACACACCCTGGGACCGGTAGACCTGCTGGACCTCGTCGACGAGGTGCTGCTGGGTCTTGCGGACACCGAGGATACGCAGGACCTCCTTGGGGTCCGGCGTACCGATGGTCAGCGGAGCACCGACCTCGATGTGGTCACCGTCGGCAACCCGCAGACGCGAGCGGCGCGACACCACGTACTCCTTGACCTCGGAGCCGTCGTCCGGGGTGACCAGGACCTTGCGGGCCTTGTCGGTCTCCTCGATCTCGACGCGACCGGCGACCTCGGAGATCGGCGTGACACCCTTCGGCGTACGCGCCTCGAAGAGCTCGACGACACGCGGCAGACCCTGCGTGATGTCGTCGGCCGAGGCCACACCACCGGTGTGGAACGTACGCATGGTCAGCTGGGTGCCGGGCTCACCGATGGACTGGGCGGCGATGATGCCGACCGCCTCACCGATGTCGACGAGCTTGCCGGTGGCCAGCGAGCGGCCGTAGCACTTGGCACACGTACCCGTGCGGGCCTCACAGGTGAGAACCGAACGGACCTTGACCTCGGTGATGCCGGCGCGAACCAGCTCCTCGATCTTGACGTCGCCCAGGTCCTCGCCGGCGACCGCGAGAACCTCGCCGGTCGACGGGTGCTCGATGTCGACGGCAGCCGTGCGAGCGTACGCAGCGGTCTCGGCGTTGTCGTCCTTGACGACGACGCCGCCCTGGTCGACACCGATGACCTTCGGCAGACCGCGCTCGGTGCCGCAGTCGTCCTCACGGATGATGACGTCCTGCGAGACGTCCACCAGACGACGGGTCAGGTAACCCGAGTCGGCGGTACGCAGCGCGGTGTCGGCCAGACCCTTACGAGCACCGTGGGTGGAGATGAAGTACTCCAGGACGGAGAGACCCTCGCGGAAGTTCGACTTGATCGGCCGCGGGATGATCTCGCCCTTCGGGTTGGCCACCAGGCCTCGCATGGCGCCGACCTGGCGGATCTGGTTGAAGTTACCCGAAGCACCCGAGGTGACCTGCATGAAGATCGGGTTCTTGCGGTCGAACGCCGCCTCCATGGCAGCACCGACGACCTTGGCGGCCTCGGTCCAGATCTCGACGAGCTCCTGACGGCGCTCCTCGTCGGTGACCAGACCACGCTCGAACTGCTTCTGCACCTTGGCAGCCTGCGTCTCGAACGTCTCCAGGATCTCGGCCTTGTTCGGCGGCGTGGTGACGTCGTCGATGGAGACCGTGACACCCGAACGGGTGGCCCAGTGGAAGCCGTTGTCCTTGAGCGCGTCCAGCGACGCCGCGACCTCGACCTTGGTGTAACGCTCGGCCAGGTCGTTGATGATCGCGCCGAGCTGCTTCTTACCGACCTCGTAGTTCACGAAGGGGTAGTCGGCGGGGAGGGTGTCGTTGAAGATCACCCGGCCCAGCGTGGTCTCGAGGACGATCGGGTCGCCCGCGGTCCAGCCCTCCGGCACGTCGTAGCCGATCGGCGGGACGATGTCGTCGAGGCGGATCTTGATCTTCGACTGCAGCGTGATCTCGAGGTGGTCGAAGGCCATGATGGCCTCGGCCGGGGACGAGAAGGCACGGCCCTCGCCGACCTCACCCTCGCGGTCGGAGGTGATGAAGTACAGACCGATGATCATGTCCTGGGTCGGCATGGTGACCGGACGACCGTCGGACGGCTTGAGGATGTTGTTGGTCGAGAGCATCAGGATGCGAGCCTCGGCCTGGGCCTCCGCCGACAGCGGCAGGTGGACAGCCATCTGGTCACCGTCGAAGTCCGCGTTGAACGCGGTGCAGACGAGCGGGTGCAGCTGGATGGCCTTACCCTCGATCAGCTGGGGCTCGAAGGCCTGGATGCCGAGGCGGTGCAGGGTGGGCGCACGGTTCAGCAGAACCGGGTGCTCGGTGATGACCTCTTCGAGGACGTCCCACACGACCGGGCGAGCACGCTCGACCATCCGCTTGGCGGACTTGATGTTCTGAGCGTGGCTCAGGTCCACCAGGCGCTTCATCACGAACGGCTTGAACAGCTCCAGGGCCATCTGCTTCGGCAGACCGCACTGGTGCAGCTTGAGCTGCGGACCAGAGACGATGACCGAACGGCCGGAGTAGTCGACGCGCTTACCGAGCAGGTTCTGACGGAAGCGACCCTGCTTGCCCTTGAGCATGTCGGAGAGCGACTTCAGCGGACGGTTGCCCGGCCCGGTGACCGGGCGGCCACGGCGACCGTTGTCGAACAGCGAGTCGACGGCCTCCTGCAGCATCCGCTTCTCGTTGTTCACGATGATCTCGGGGGCACCGAGGTCGAGGAGACGCTTGAGGCGGTTGTTGCGGTTGATCACACGACGGTAGAGGTCGTTGAGGTCGGAGGTCGCGAAGCGGCCACCGTCGAGCTGCACCATCGGGCGCAGGTCCGGCGGGATGACCGGGACGGCGTCGAGCACCATGCCGGTCGGCTGGTTGCCGGTCTTGCGGAAGGCGTCGACGACCTTGAGACGCTTGAGGGCGCGGACCTTGCGCTGACCCTTGCCGGTGGCGATGGTCTCGCGGAGGTTCTCGACCTCGGCCTCGATGTCGAAGTTCTCGAGGCGCTTCTGGATCGCCGTGGCGCCCATGTGGCCCTCGAAGTACTTCCCGAACCAGGTCTTCATCTCGCGGTAGAGGAGCTCGTCGCCCATGAGGTCCTGGACCTTCAGGTTCTTGAAGGTGTCCCAGACCTCGTCGAGACGGTTGACCTCACGCTCGGTGCGGTCACGCAGCTGCTTCATCTCGCGCTCGGCGCCGTCCTTGACCTTGCGCTTGGCGTCGGACTTGGCGCCCTCGGCCTCGAGCGCGGCCAGGTCGGTCTCGAGCTTCTTGGCGCGGTCGTTGATCGCCACGTCGAGCCGGCCGGTCAGCATCTTGCGCTGCTGGTCGACCTTCGCCTCGAGCGAGGACAGGTCGCGGTGACGCGCGTCCTCGTCGACGGAGGTGATCATGTACGCAGCGAAGTAGATGACCTTCTCCAGGTCCTTCGGAGCGAGGTCGAGCAGGTAGCCCAGCCGCGACGGAACGCCCTTGAAGTACCAGATGTGGGTCACCGGGGCGGCGAGCTCGATGTGGCCCATCCGCTCGCGGCGTACCTTGGAGCGGGTGACCTCGACGCCGCAGCGCTCGCAGATGATGCCCTTGAAGCGCACGCGCTTGTACTTGCCGCAGTAGCACTCCCAGTCCCGGGTGGGACCGAAGATCTTCTCGCAGAAGAGGCCGTCACGCTCGGGCTTGAGCGTGCGGTAGTTGATGGTCTCAGGCTTCTTGACCTCGCCGTGGCTCCACGCGCGGATCTCGTCCGCGGTGGCCAGGCCGATCTTGAGCTGATCGAAGAAGTTGACGTCGAGCACGGTGGCTTCCAGTTCCTTCGTTAGTTCTTGGAAAGTTCAAAGGGGACTGAGGGAGGGGAGGTACGCCCGGAGGCGCACCTCCCGCTCGTCAGACTTCCTCTACGGAAGAGGGCTCGCGACGGGAGAGGTCGATGCCGAGCTCCTCGGCGGCGCGGAAGACGTCTTCCTCCGCGTCACGGAGCTCGATCGCCGAACCGTCCTGGCTCAGCACCTCGACGTTCAGGCACAGCGACTGCATCTCCTTGACGAGAACCTTGAACGACTCCGGGATACCCGAGTCGGGGATGTTCTCGCCCTTGACGATCGCCTCGTACACCTTCACACGGCCGGGCACGTCGTCCGACTTGATGGTGAGGAGCTCCTGCAGGGCGTAGGCGGCGCCGTACGCCTCCATCGCCCAGACCTCCATCTCACCGAAGCGCTGGCCACCGAACTGGGCCTTACCGCCGAGCGGCTGCTGGGTGATCATCGAGTACGGACCGGTCGAACGCGCGTGGATCTTGTCGTCGACCAGGTGGTGCAGCTTGAGGATGTACATGTAGCCCACGGCCACCGGCTCCGGGAACGGCTCGCCGGAGCGACCGTCGAAGAGGCGGGCCTTGCCGTCGGTGCCGACCACACGCCGACCGTCCCGGTTGGGGAGGGTCGCGCTGAGCAGACCGGTGATCTCGTCCTCACGCGCGCCGTCGAAGACCGGGGTGGCCACCTTGGTGCCCGGCTCGGCCTTGTCGGCGTGGATCTTGATGAGGCGCTGCTTCCAGGCGCTGTCCTCGGGGTCCTCGGAGAGGTTGAGGTCCCAGCCCTGCTTGGCGAGCCAGCCGAGGTGGAGCTCCAGGACCTGTCCGATGTTCATACGACGCGGAACACCGAGCGGGTTGAGCAGAACGTCGACCGGGGTGCCGTCCTCCATGAACGGCATGTCCTCGACCGGCAGGATCTTCGCGATGACGCCCTTGTTGCCGTGACGGCCGGCGAGCTTGTCACCCACGGAGATCTTGCGCTTCTGCGCCACGTAGACCCGAACCAGCTGGTTCACGCCCGGGGGCAGCTCGTCGCCCTCCTCACGGTCGAAGACGCGGACACCGATGACGGTGCCCTCCTCGCCGTGCGGAACCTTCATCGAGGTGTCGCGGACCTCGCGCGCCTTCTCACCGAAGATCGCGCGGAGCAGACGCTCCTCCGGGGTCAGCTCGGTCTCGCCCTTCGGGGTGACCTTGCCGACCAGGATGTCACCGGTGGTGACCTCGGCGCCGATGCGGATGATGCCGCGCTCGTCGAGGTCGGCCAGCATCTCCTCGGAGACGTTCGGGATGTCCCGGGTGATCTCCTCCGGACCCAGCTTGGTGTCGCGGGCGTCGACCTCGTGCTCCTCGATGTGGATCGAGGTGAGGTAGTCCTGCTGCACCAGACGCTGGGAGAGGATGATCGCGTCCTCGTAGTTGTGGCCCTGCCACGACTGGAAGGCGACCAGGAGGTTGGCACCCAGCGCCATCTCGGCACCCTGGGTCGCCGGACCGTCGGCCAGCGGGGAGCCGACCTCGACCCGGGCGCCCTCGTCGACCAGCGGCTGCTGGTTGACGCAGTTGCCCTGGTTGGAGCGCTCGAACTTCGCGAGCTTGTAGGAGGTGTAGGTGCCGTCGTCGTTGAGGGTCTCGATCAGGTCGGAGGAGACCTCCTTGACCACACCGGCCTTCTTCGCGACGAGCACGTCACCGGCGTCGACAGCCGCGCGGTACTCGATGCCCGTGCCGACCAGCGGCGAGTCGCTGCGGACCAGCGGCACCGCCTGACGCTGCATGTTGGCGCCCATGAGCGCACGGTTGGCGTCGTCGTGCTCGAGGAACGGGATCAGCGCGGTCGCGACCGACACCATCTGGCGCGGCGAGACGTCGATGTAGTCGACCTCGTCGGCCAGGAGCTCGGAGACCTCACCGTCGCGCTGGCGGACCAGCACGCGCTCGGTCGCGAACTTCATGTTCTCGTCGACGGCCGCGTTGGCCTGCGCGATGACGTAGCGGTCCTCGTCGTCGGCGGTCAGGTAGTCGATCTTGTCGGTGACGACGCCGTTCTCCACCTTGCGGTAGGGCGTCTCGACGAAGCCGAACGGGTTGATCCGGCCGAAGGAGGCCAGCGAACCGATCAGACCGATGTTGGGACCTTCAGGGGTCTCGATCGGACACATCCGGCCGTAGTGCGACGGGTGGACGTCTCGGACCTCCATGCCGGCGCGGTCACGGGAGAGACCACCCGGGCCGAGAGCCGACAGACGCCGCTTGTGCGTCAGGCCCGCGAGCGGGTTGTTCTGGTCCATGAACTGCGACAGCTGCGAGGTGCCGAAGAACTCCTTCAGCGCAGCGACCACGGGACGGATGTTGATCAGGGACTGCGGCGTGATCGCCTCGACGTCCTGGGTCGTCATCCGCTCGCGTACCACCCGCTCCATACGAGCCAGGCCCGTACGCAGCTGGTTCTGGATCAGCTCGCCGACCGTCCGCATCCGGCGGTTGCCGAAGTGGTCGATGTCGTCGGCGGCGATGTCGATCGTGCCCTGCGGCATGTCGAGCTGGGCGCGCCCGTCGTGCAGCGCCACGACGTACTTGATCGTCGCGACGATGTCGTCGACGGTCAGCGTCTGCTGGTCGAAGGCCTCGGTCAGACCGAGCTTCTTGTTGACCTTGTAGCGACCGACCTTGGCGGTGTCGTAGCGCTTCGGGTTGAAGTAGTAGTTGTTCAGCAGCGTCTGCGCGGCCTCACGCGTCGGGGGCTCGCCCGGGCGCAGCTTGCGGTAGATGTCGAGCAGCGCGTCGTCCTGAGCGGTGGTGCTGTCCTTCTCGAGGGTCAGCATCATCGACTCGTACTCGCCGAACTCCTCGCGGATCTGCTCGTTGGTCCAGCCGAGGGCCTTGAGCAGCACCGTGACGTTCTGCTTGCGCTTGCGGTCGAGGCGGACGCCGACCAGGTCGCGCTTGTCGATCTCGAACTCGAGCCAGGCGCCGCGGCTCGGGATCAGCTTGGCGGTGTAGATGTCCTTGTCGGACGTCTTGTCGGCGGTGCGCTCGAAGTAGACGCCCGGGGACCGGACGAGCTGCGAGACGACAACACGCTCGGTGCCGTTGATGACGAAGGTGCCCTGTTCGGTCATGAGCGGGAAGTCGCCCATGAAGACCGTCTGGCCCTTGATCTCACCGGTGTCGTTGTTGGTGAACTCCGCCGAGACATAGAGAGGCGCGGAGTAGGTGAAGTCCTTCTCCTTGCACTCCTCGACGGTGTACTTGGGGTCGTAGAAGACAGGGCTCTCGAACGAGAGGGACATCGTCTCCGAGAAGTCCTCGATCGGGGAGATCTCCTCGAAGATCTCCTGTAGACCGGACTTGTGAGACACGTCCTCGCCCGCTGCTTCGCGGGCGGCGACCTGCTCCTGCCAGCGCTCGTTACCGATCAGCCAGTCGAAGCTGTCGGTCTGGAGGGCGAGGAGCTTGGGAAGCTCGAGAGGCTCTGAGATCTTAGCGAAAGAGATGCGGCGAGGGGTGGAGTCACCCGACGAGGTGCGCGCGGCCAAGAGGAATCCTTCGACAAGGTTCGCAGGTGGATTCGCGCTGCCGACCACCGAACAGCCACCGGGCAGGCTGAGGGGCATATGAAGGCATGCGCAAAGCGCCATAGTACGGCACAAAAGCGCACTTCACAACACCGGGCCCAATTAAAAGTCCGGCGTACCTTCATTCACACCTGCGGCGCTCGAACCTCGGCGTTGTCGGTGCAGTGCCATTGTCGAGCATCGCGGATGATCATGCGCCCCATCGGCACCCCGGGTCAAGCATCCGCGCCAATCGGTCCGATCCACGGAAATGTTATTCCAATCACTTGACAGGTAGCGCAAAGGCCTGGAAGCCCGGCCTGACCTGGCCTAGTCCTTGCTGGGCTGGGTCTCGACCTTGTCCACCAGCCACTCGTCGCCGACCTTGGCCATCGTGAGCATCGCGTACTCCTGGTAGCCGATCGGGGTGCTCCGCTGGGCGTTGGTGACCTGGCGGTCGACCAGCACGAGGATCTGCACGGTGTCCTCGGAGACCCGGATGACACCGGCGTCGACCGGGGCGAGCGTCTTCACCACGGTCTTCGTCTCGGGGACGTTGTCGACGAGCACCGCGAAGAGCCGGTCGTAGTCCTCGCGGTAGTCCTTCGTCATCACGTCGTGAGCCTTGCTCTTCGACTCGTCCATCTTGCTGTAGTCGTAGGAGAGCAACGGGACGACAGCCTTCTTCGCCGCCTCGAGCGCGTCGCCGCCCTGCTCCTCGACGAGGAGCTTGTGGTTGCGGGTGATCTGCTTGCCCACCGCACCCTCGACCGTGCTGGTCGTGACGTTGTTGTTGGAGACGGTGGCGACCTTCTCCTGCCCGAAGAAGACCACGCCCGCAGCGACGACCGCGGCCAGGGCGAGCGCGCCGGCGGCGACCAGGCCCCAAGTCGGGAGCAGCGGCAGCGTACGACCTGCGGCCGCCGTCGCCTCGGCGTCGGGCTCCTCGTCGGCAGGCTCGTCGCCCTCGGGCTCGTCGTCGTCAGGCGCGTCGGCTGCCTCGACGTCGTCCCCCTCGGCCGCAGCCTCCTCGAGAGCGGCCAGCTCCGCGTCGTACGCAGCCCGCTTCTTCTCGTCCAGCAGAACGGCGGCGGCCTCGTTGAGGGTGCGGAAGCGGCGGTCGGTCGGGTCCAGGTCGGCGATCGCGGACTTCCACGCCGCGCGGATGTCGTCGGTGGCGGCATCGGGCTCGACGTCGAGCAGGTCGTACCAGGTCGGACTAGTCATCGTGGAACTCATGGTGTCACCCCTTCGCTGCTTTCGGCCGTAGGAGCTTCCTCGGCGGGGTACCAGTCGTCGACCAGCCACTTCCCGTTCTGCTTCACGAGCTCCACCTCCGTCCGGGCGAGCTGGCGCGCCGCCTCGACGCGCTCCTCGGAGCCCTCCGACTTCGGGTAGGTGATCGCGAGCTCGGCGACGACGAGCACTGTCGCGCTGTCCTCGTCGAGGCCGGCGACACCCGTGCTGTGCACGCTCGTGGTGCGGCCGACACCTTGCTGGACGACGGTGGCCTCGGCGAAGGCGACGTTGCCCAGGAAGCTCTTCTCGAACTTCGGCGTCAGCAGCTCACCCACCCGCTCGCGATACTTCGGCATCGTCTTCTTGTCGGTGCCGACGTCGTCTGGACCGTAGGTGTTGACCCGGTCGACGAACTTGTCGGCCGCCGCCATCACCTGCTCGCGCTGGCTCACCACCGACTCGTCGGCGCCACGGGTCAGCTGCCAGCCGACATAGCCGACGGCAGCAAGGATCACGGCGATCAGCAGGGCCAGGACGCCCCAGCGGAGCAGTGCGCCCCGCTTCGCGGTCGTCTGGTCGGTCTCTGCGCCGGTCTCCGTGTCGGGTCCGGGGTCGGTCGTGGTGCTCAAGACGGATCACTCTCTGTGGTCAGCGGCTCCAGGAGCCATTTCCAAGCGTCAACACCGTACGCCGCGGGCGGTTCGGTGTTGATTCGGCAGCACTCCGGGGCCCCGACCCCGGTCGGCTGCGTGATGGTCAGGGATGCGGCTACTCGGTCTCCATCGGCTGGAGGTAGAGCCACTTCCAGGCGTCCTCGCCGTAGGAGGCGGGAGCAGCGGTCGACACCGTGGTCTCCTCGGCCTCGCCCCAGGTGAGCTCGCCGGTGTCCGGGTCGAAGCTCGCGATCGAGTCGGTGCCACCGACGGCGGCACGCGGCACCTGGCTGGAGCCACGAGGGTTCGACTTGCTCGGGTCCTCGGTGCAGGAGACCTCCGTGTTGAACGGACGGCTCTGCAGGTCCAGCGGGCTGCGCTTCTTCGTGCTCTCGTAGCCCTTCTTGCACGGCGCCTGGGTGGTCAGCGCCAACCCGAAGTGAGCCTGTGCCAGGCCGGGGTGGCCGACGTCGACGACCGCGAAGCTGCCCTCGACGACGACCGGGAAGATCGAGAGCAGGTGCCTGACGCCGGGCAGGTTCTTCTGGACGACCTTGCCGGTCACCAGCACCTCGTTGAGGAGCTCGCTGATCTCCACGTCGTTCTGCTCCAGGAACTGCCGCAGCTCGACCGAGCTGGCCGAGCCACTCTCGATCAGCCTGATCAGGTCCTTGTTGGAGCCGGCCAGGGTGCCGGTGAACAGCTCCAGGTCGGAGGCGAACGACTTGATCGCCGAGCTGCTGTCCAGCTGGCCCTGGAGGACGGTGTTGCTGTCGCGGATCAGCTGGGTGGTGAGGCCGAAGTTCTGGTCGGCGGTCTCGACGAAGGCGGTGCCGGTGTCGATGATGGTCTGCAGGTCCTGACCGGTGCCGGCGAAACCCTTGCCGAGCTCGTCGATGGTCGTCGTGAGCGCCTTCTGGTCGACCGAGTTCACCGTCGTGGTGACGTCCTCGAGGAGCTTCTCGGTCGGCAGCGGCGTGGTCGTCGCGGCGCGGGCGATCTCGGAGCCTTCCTCGAGGTAGGGCCCGCCCTTCGACTGCGGCTGCAGCTCGACGTACTGCTCACCGACGGCGGAGCGGTTGCCGACCACGGCGAGGCTGTCGGCCGGGATCTTGTCCTTCCACTCCTTGTCGATCTTCAGGGTCACGTCGACACCGCTGCGGTTGAGCACGAGCTCACCGACCTGGCCGATCTTGACGCCTCGGTAGTCGACCTCGGCGTCCTCGTAGATGCCGCCGGACTGCTCGAAATGGGCCATCACGACGTAGTGGTCCTTGATGAACAGGGACCCCAGGCGGGCGTAGCGCGCACCGACGAAGCTGACCCCGACGAGGGTGATCAACAAGAAGATCATCAGCTGCATCTTCGTACGGCGGGTGATCATGAGACGCCCTCCTGGTGAGTGTTGCTCGAGGTGCTCAGCGCGGGGATCATCAGCGAGGTCAGCCCCGGGTCGAGCTCCTTGCTCAGCTCGTCGTACGTCACCGCATGCGTCCCTGGAGTCGCCCCGGCACGACAGAACAGGAGCAGCACGCACCCGGAGCCGTCCTCGGTGGTGCTCCCGCCGCTGGTCGAGGGAATCCCGAGCCCGAGCAGGCCGTCGAGCGTCTTCCCGATCGAACCCAGCACACCCGTCACGCAGGCCTGGGGCGCCGAGGTGGACTGTCCGGTCAGCACCTCCTGGCAGGTGTCGATGGCGCTGGCCAGCCCGCCGTCCTTGCAGACGTTCGTGAGGTTGTTCAGCCAGTCGAGAGCCGTCTCCTCGTCCGGGTACGTCTTGAGCTTCCGGTTGATCTCCTCGAGACCCCAGCAGACGGTGCTGCCGACCCGAGGAGCGTTCTGGAGCAGCGTGTCGAGGTTGAGGTCGACGGTGACGTCGAGGTTGACGAAGTCACCCATGTGCAGGTCGCGCGCCGCCTGCGGCGAACCACCGACCGCCGCGTCGACGAACGGATAGGTGAGGATCGTGTTCATCGCCCTGACGAAGTCGTCGCCGGAGTCGGCCAGGTTCGACAGGACCGGCTTGAGGTCCTTGATGATGCCGATGGTGTTGTCCTTGGACGCCCGGATAACGCGTACGCCGGTGTCTCCGAGCCGCTCCAGGGCCTTGAGCATCTTGACCAGGTCGGCGCGCTGCTTGTCGATGCTGGAGATCGCCGAGGGGAGCTCGTCGAGAGCGGCGTCGATGGATCCCATCTGCGCGTTGGTGGCCTTCGCGAGCGCATCGAGCGCCTCGATGGCCGCGACGATCTTCTCCTTGTTGTTGTCGAGGTCGCGCGCCAGCTTCTCCACCTGGTGGAGTACGGAGCGGGCGGAGTCCTCGCGGCCGGCGAGCGCCTTGTTGAGCTCGGTCGAGATCGTCTTCAGCTGGGCGACGCCACCACCGTTGAGCAGCAGGCTCAGCGCACTGAAGACCTCTTCGATCTCCGGGTTGCGGCCGGTCTGCGACAGCGGGATGGTCGAGCCGTCGGCGAGCTTGGTCGACTCGGGCTCGGCCGGCCGCTCCAGCGACACGAACTTCTCGCCCAGCAGGGAGGTCTGCTGGATCGACGCGCGGGCGTTGCTCGGCAGGCTGACGTCCTTCTTCAGCAGCATCTCGACGGTGGCGACACCGTCGTCGAGCCAGATCTTGTTGATCTTGCCGACGTCGATGTCCTCGAGCTTGACGGTCGACTGGGGCACCAGGTCGAGGGTGTCCTCGAACTGCGCGGTGACCGAGATCGCGTCGTCACCGGCGTCCACACCGCCCGGGAGCGGCAGGTCGTAGACGGAGAAGGTGCCGCAGCCGGTCAGCATCAGAGCACCGGCGACCACACCGACGAACGCCTGGACGGCGCGCTTCATCGTCGTCGGCACATTCGGCTTCGAGCTCCGCTTCAGCATTACTTCACCTCCACGAGGCCGCCGAGCGACATGTCATAGGGCACTCCGTAGGACGACCCCGTGCCGAGACCGATCGCCGCGGAGCGGTTCAGCCCCGGCAGCTGCCGGATCTGCGTGCAGATCTCGGCGCTGCTGCCGTTGGTCGCCTGGTCCACGAGGCTGCACAGGAACGAAGCCGGGTTCTCGAGGATCTCGTCGAGGAGCATGGTGATGTTGGCGTTGGTGTCGAGCGTGCCGGTCTCCGGGTTGTACGCCAGACCCAGGTTGTTGAGCGCCAGCGGTGCGGTCCGCAGGCTCTCGTCGAGCGCCTTGCGCTGCCGCACCAGGACCTTGCCGATCCGGTTGAGGCTCTGGATGTCCTCGCGCAGGATCGACTTGTTGTCCCGAACGAACTGGGTCACCTTGGTCAGCGCCACCGAGAGGTTCTTCATCGACGCGGCGAGCTCTTCGCGCTCGCCCTCCAGCATCGAGGAGACCTCGGCGAGCGCCTGGGCGAAGTCGCGTACGGTCTTGTCGTTCTCGGCGAGCGTGCCGATGAAGCCTTCGAGCTGCTCGGCGGAGTCGAAGAACTGCTCGTCGCGGTTGTCGAGCGTCTTGGTCAGCTTGCCGAGGTCGCCGACGGTCGAGTTGATCTTCTCGCCCTGGCCGCCGAGGTTCTTCGCAGTCTGCTGCAGCAGGTCGGTGAGGGCGCCGTTCTTGTTGGCTCCGTCGGGACCGATCGCGACGACGAGGTCGTCGACGCTGGAGTAGATCTGGTCGAGCTCGACCGGGACCGAGGTCTTGGCGGTGCTCAGCACCGCACCGTCGGCCAGCTTCTTGCCGCCGTCGTAGGCGGGCGTGACCTGGACGTAGCGGTCGCCGACGATCGACGGCGAGATGATCACTGCCTTGGCGTCCGCGGGCAGGTCGACGTCGCCCTTGTATTCCAGGGTGACCTTGACGTCGGTGCCGTTCGGCTCGACCGCGGTGACCTTGCCGACGGCGACGCCCAGCACGCGCAGGTCGCTGCCCTCGTAGACGGAGACTGTGCGCGGGAAGTGCGCCACGAGCGTCTTCTCGCCGGTGTCGCGGACCAGTGCCCAGGCCCCGACCCCGAGGACGAGAGCACCGATGATGATCGGGACGATGAACTTGTTCACGCCGCCACCCCCGTAGCGCAGGCGCCAGAATACGGCCGCGGCGGCGTGAAGGGCTTCATGTTCACTCGCTGTCGCTCGTTCATGGGGTCCTCCCGGTGAGAGCCGGGACGGGAGGCATGTTCTGGATGTAGGTGTCCCACCACGGGCCGTTGCCCAGGGTGTTGTTGAAGACCTTGTAGAACGGCGCCATCAGCCGCAGGGACTTCTCGAGGTTCTCCTCGTTCTTCGTGAAGACGTCGAGGATCACGTCGAGGCTCTCCAGCGCCGGCTTGAGGTCGGCGCGGCTGTCGTCGACCAGCTGGGAGAGCTCCTTGGAGAGCTGCTGGGTGGAGATGAGCAGGTTGTGGACCGCCTCGCGCCGCTCGACCAGCGCCGCGAAGAGCTGGTTGGCGTCGTTCATCAGCGTGATCAGGTCCCCGTCGCGCTCGTCGAGCACCTTCGTCACCCGGTCGAGCTGGGTGAGCAGCGACTCGATGCGCTCGTCCTTGGCGGCAAGGTTGCGGGAGAGGTCGGAGACGCCGGTGAGGGCGGCCTGGAACTCCTCCGGCGTCGACCGGGTCAGGTCGGCGAGCGTGGTGAGCGCTGCGGCGAGCTGGTCCTTGTCGATGTTGGCGGAGGTGTCGGCCAGGCCCTCGAAGGCCTCGACCACGTCGTAGGGAGACTCCGTGCGGTCCACCGGGATGGTGGCTCCCGCCTTCATCTGGCCCTCTCCGGCCGGCTGCAGCTCGAGGAACATGTCGCCGAGCAGCGTCTTCACGCGTACGCCGGCTCCGGAGCTCTCACCGAAGTTGACCTTCTCGCGGATCTTGAAGCCGACCTTGACCTGGTTGCCGTCCAGCTCGATCGAGTTGACCTTGCCGACCCGGACACCGGCCACCCGGACCTCGTCGCCGGACTTCAGGCCACCGGCCTCGGAGAAGTTGGCGTAGTAGGTGGTGCCGCCACCGATCAACGGCAGGCTGTCGGCCTTGAAAGCCATCACCAGCAGCATCAGGAGGACGGCGATCGAGACGATGCCGATCTTGACCGGGTTACGTTCACGGAAGGGAATCATCCGAGGTTGCACCTCGCTTGACCGGGCTCGTAGAGCGGAATCTCGAGGTCCTTGCCCTCAGGGTCTCGGATCGTGCCCCGCAGGCCGCACAGGTAGAAGTTGAACCAACCGCCGTAGCTGGCCGTCGCGCCGATCTTGTCCAGCTTGATCGGCTGGAGCTCGAGGGCGTTGTCGAGCTGGCGCTTGTCCTTGGCCACCTCGTCGGAGAACCTCCGGGCCTGCCGCAGATCCTCCAGGAGCGGGTCCTTCGCCTCGTGCACCAGGCCGGCGGTCTCCACAGAGAGCGCCGAGATCTGGTCCAGGGAGCCGAGGATCGCCTCGCGGTCGTTGTTGAGGCCGCCGACGAAGTCACGGAAGGTCACGATCAGGCTGGAGAGCTCCTTCTCGCGATCACCCACGTGCTCGAGCACCTCGGTGAGGTTGTCGATCAGGGCGTTGATGACCTGGTCCTTCTCGGCCAGCGTCGAGGTCAGCGAGGCGGTGTGGGAAAGCAGGCTCTCCAGCGTGCCGCCCTCGCCCTGGAAGACCTGGACGATCTCGTACGACAGAGTGTTGACGTCGTTGGGCGACAGCGCCTGGAAGAGCGGCTTGAACCCGTTGAAGAGCACCGTCAGGTCGAGTGCCGGGTGGGTCTGTCCGACCGGGATCGTCTGGCCCTCCTGCATCGCGGAGGCGTCGCCGACCAGCTGCTTGGTCAGCGCGAGGTAGCGCTGGCCGATCAGGTTGCGGTACTTGATCGTCGCCTCGGTCGTGGTCGCGATCTGCTGCGCGCTGTCGACGGTGAAGGTGACCACCGCGCTGCGGGCATCCTCGGAGATCTCGATGCCCTTGACCGAACCGACCTTGACCCCGGAGATGCGTACGTCGTCGCCCTTGTTGACACCGGTGACGTCGGTGAAGACCGCCTTGTACTCATCGCTCTGCCCGAAGGTGACGTTGCCGATCGTGATCGCGAGCAGGCTGGTGGCCAGGGTCGTGACGATCACGAAGACGACCAGCTTCCAGAAGTCCCGGAAGGTCTTGGCGTCGAAGAGCTTCACTGCGCTCATTCGTAGGTCACCTCCGCTCCACGTGCGGCCGGACCGAGCATCAGCGCGCCGAGGTCGGGGACCTCGTCAGCGCTCATGCCCATGCCCGGGGCGAACAGCTCGTTGATGACATCGGCCTCGGCCGACGTACCGACATAGGACAGGGCCGAGTAGCCGGTCGTCCCGGTGGCGGAGCGCATGACACCCTTTCCGGTGGGCTCGTCGACACCGTCGTCCTTGTTGGGGAAGGGCGCGAACGGCTTCTTCTGGCTCCAGGACGCGTTCGGCATCTCACCGCAGTAGGGCCCGCTGTCCTCGCCGTAGCGCGGCTTGTCCTTGGTGGAGTAGGGACGCGCCTGGTGCGGCAGGGTCTCCAGGGTGATGTGAACGGTGTTGTTGCGGAACACTTCGGTGAACTCGTCGGTCAGGATGTCCATGCCCCCGATGAGGCACGGGAACATCGGGGCGTAGCGGGCCAGCGTCTGGGTGACCGGTCGACCGACCTCGCCGACCTGGATCAGGGTGTCGCCGTTGTCGTCGAGGAACTTGTCGGCCGTGTTGGAGAACGCGGTGACGTCGGTCAGCATCTTCTTGAGCTCCACCTCGCGGTCCTCGAGCGTGGTCGCGGTGATGATGGTGTTGCGCAGGATCTGACCGATCTCCGGGAGCACGGCCTGATAGGTGCCGGAGACCTCCGTGGCGAGCTCGAGGTCCTCGATCAGCGCCGGGATCTCCGGGTTCAGCCGCTTCAGGTAGGAGTCGAGCGTGTCGAGCGACTCCCCGAGCTTGTCGCCGCGGCCCTCGAGCGCGGTGGCGAGGGCGTTGAGCGTGTTGTTGAGGTCGGCCGGCTGGATCGTGCGCAGCAGCGGGTAGAGGTCACGCAGCACGGCCTGGACCTCGGTGGCCATCTTGGTCTTCTCGATGACGGCACCGGCCTTGATCGGCTCGGTGAAGTCGGTGTCGGGCGGGACCAGCGAGACGTACTTCTGGCCGAAGAGGGTCTTGGGGAGGATCGCGCCGGTCACGTCCGGGTGGACCTTGCTGATCTCCTCGGGGAACAGGCCCAGGGTCAGCTCAGCACCGTCGTCGGTCGGCTTCATGTCGAGTACCTCGCCCACGAGCAGGCCACGGACCTTGACGTCGGCGCGCTCGGGGAGCTGCAGGCCGATGCGGTCGGCCTTGAGGGTGATCTCCTCGTACTGGGCGAACCTGTTGGTGAACTGCGCCCAGGTCAGGACGAGCGCCGCCAGGACCAGCGCGAGGAAGACGATCCCGAGGATCTTGCCCTTCTGCCTGCCCCAGGCGAGCGCCACTGCGCTCCGCTTGTGAGGCGTGGGCAGGTCGTGATGGATCTCGTCACGAGTCAGTGTCTGGGTCATCCCGCCAACCTCACCGTCGTCGTGCTGCCCCAGATCGCCATCGAGAGCATCAGGTCGAGCACGGACACGGCGACGATGCTCGTACGCACCGCCTTACCGACCGCGACACCGACCCCTGCGGGGCCGCCGGAGGCGTTGTAGCCGTGGTAGCAGTGGATCAGGATCACCACGACCGAGAAGATCAGCACCTTGCCGAAGGACCACAGCACGTCGCCGGGCGGCAGGAAGGTGTTGAAGTAGTGGTCGTACGTGCCGGAGCTCTGTCCGTAGAAGAGCGTCACCGTGAACCGGGTGGCGACGTAGGAGGAGAGCAGGCCGACCACGTAGAGCGGCACGATCGCGATCAGGCCGCCGATGATCCGGGTGGTCACCAGGAACGGCAGCGACGGGATCGCCATCACCTCGAGCGCGTCGACCTCCTCCGAGATCCGCATCGCACCGAGCTGAGCGGTGAACCCGCAGCCGACCGTCGCGGCGAGCGCGATGCCGGCGACCAGGGGCGCGATCTCACGGGTGTTGAAGTAGGCCGACACGAAGCCCGAGAACGCCGAGGTGCCGAGCTGGTCGAGGGCGGTGTAGCCGGAGAGCCCGACCTGGGCACCGGTGAAGAAGGTCATCGCCAGGATCACCCCGACGGTGCCGCCGATGACGGCCAGCGCGCCGGAGCCGAGGGTGACCTCGGCGAGGATCCGGAGGATCTCCTTCTTGTAGCGCGTCAGGGTGCGTGGGGACCACGCGAGCGCGCGCAGGTAGAAGCCGAGCTCGTCACCGAGGTGGTCGAGGCTCTTGGCAGGCTTCTGGTAGATCGCCTTGATGTTCGCCATCCGTCTCGCCTCCTCAGGTCTTGCTCGGGACGATCTGCAGGAAGATCGCAGACATCACGAAGTTGACGATGAACAGCAGCAGGAAGGTGATGACGACCGACTCGTTCACGGCGTCCCCGACGCCCTTCGGGCCGCCACCCGCGTTCATGCCCTTGTACGCAGCCACGATCGCCGCGATGAGACCGAACACGAGCGCCTTCGCCAGGCCCTGCCAGAGGTCGGCCATCTGGGCCAGTGCGGTGAAGCTGGCCAGGTAGGCACCCGGGGTGCCGCCCTGGATGATGACGTTGAAGACGTACCCGCCCATGACGCCGACGATCGAGACCAGGCCGTTGAGGAAGACCGCGATCATCATCGCGGCGAGTACACGCGGGACCACCAGACGCTGGATCGGGTCGATGCCCAGAACCATCATCGCGTCGAGCTCTTCACGGATCTTCCGGGCACCGAGGTCGGCGGCGATCGCCGAACCTCCGGCACCCGCGACCAGCAGCGCGGTCGCGATCGGGGCAGCCTGCTGGACGACCGCGAGGACCGCGGCCGATCCGACGAAGGACTGCGCACCGAACTGGACGACGAGTCCACCGACCTGCAGCGCGATGACCGCACCGAAGGGGATCGCGACCAGCGCGGTCGGGACGATCGTCACCGACGCGATGAACCACGCCTGCTGGATGAACTCTCGAAACTGGAAGGGGCGCCGAAACACGGCTCGCCCCACGTCCAGTCCGAACGCGAAGAGTGAGCCAGCGGTCCCGATCGGCTTCAGGACCCTGGCGGCGGTCAGAGATGACATCAGTGAGGAGCCTCTGTGGGGTCTGCTTTCACTCCGCCGGGGGCCATGGCCGCATCTGCTCTGAAGGATCCCGGCGGCGGGGTGACACCGTTCTCTCGGCACCAGGCGCCCGGCGGGCGCTGGTACTTGCGCGGAATGCCGTTGGACGGCTCGAGCTGCATCGGGATCGGCGGCAACGGCGGCAGACCCATGTCCTTCTCAGCGGCCAGCTCGTCGGCGTCCTTCTCCTCCGACATCCCGATCGGGCCGATCGTCTGGGCGTTGAGGAACTGGCGCACCACCGGCTCCTCGGAGCTCAGCAGCATCTCGCGAGGCCCGTACATCGCCAGGTGCTTGTGGTAGAGCAGGCCGATGTTGTCCGGCACCGTACGCGTCGAGTTGATGTCGTGGGTCACGATCAGGAACGTCGCGTCGATCTGCGCGTTCAGGTCGATGAAGAGCTGGTTGATGAAGGCCGTACGCACCGGGTCCAGGCCCGAGTCGGGCTCGTCGATCAGCAGGATCTCGGGGTCGAGGACCAGAGCACGCGCCAGACCGGCGCGCTTGCGCATACCGCCGGAGATCTCACCGGGGAGCTTGTTCTCCGCACCGATCAGACCGACCAGGTCCATCTTCTCCATGACGATGTTGCGGATCTCGGACTCGGACTTCTTCGTGTGCTCACGAAGTGGGAACGCGACATTGTCGAACAGGTCCATCGAACCGAACATGGCGCCGTCCTGGAACAGCACGCCGAACAGCTTGCGAACCTCGTAGAGGTCTCGCTCCGAGCAGCTGGCGATGTCGACACCCTCGATGACCACCGATCCCTGGTCGGGCTTGATCAGTCCGATCAGGGTCTTGAGGAGCACCGACTTACCCGTGCCCGACGGCCCCAGCATCACGCTGATCTCGCCCGCAGGCAGGGTCAACGAGACATCTTTCCAGATGAGCTGCTTACCAAAGCTCTTGGTCAGCCCTTCGATCTTTACGTCTACACCCATCCGGGCCGGCTCCCTTCCTGTTCGCGAGGGTCTCCCTCAAGTCCCCCACTGCCCGACTAACGGCCGAATGTGACGGGGGTTACGCACTTCCCGCGACACGCGTCACACTTTTGTAAACCATAGCGGCCTGCGAACGGCGACGGTGGTCACCACCCGAGACGAGCCCCCTGCCAACACGACGGCGGCCGGATTGCGACCCTTCGCGCTCGGGGTGTGTTCAAGATAACGAAACAAACCGCGGGAGGCTACTCCCGAGTAGCCTCCCGCGGTTGAACGATCGGAGCACTGCGCTGCGGCTTGACCGATCTGTTGCGGAACTGTGTCCGCGATGTAGAAAGCCCGGGCCCGGCGGAATCCGCCGAACCCGGGCTCTCAAGGGCCGAAGCCCTCAGATCACTTGACGGTGACCGTGGCGCCGGCGGCCTCGAGGGCCTCCTTCGCCTTGTCAGCGGTCTCCTTGTTGGCGGCCTCGAGGACAGCCTTGGGGGCACCCTCGACGAGCTCCTTGGCCTCCTTCAGACCGAGGGAGGTCAGGGCGCGCACCTCCTTGATGACGTTGATCTTCTTGTCGCCAGCGGACTCGAGGATGACGTCGAACTCGTCCTTGGCCTCCTCAGCGGCGGCGGCCGGGGCGCCCGGGGCGCCGGCAGCGGCAACGGCGACCGGAGCGGCGGCGGTGACGCCGAAGGTCTCCTCGAACTCCTTCACGAACTCGGAGAGCTCGATGAGGGTGAGCTCCTTGAAAGCGTCGAGCAGCTCTGCGGTGGTGAGCTTCGCCATGATGGCATTTCCTTTCGTGGTGGCATCCCGGCGTTTCGCCCGCCGGGGACCGGGTTTCAGGTGGTGTGGACCGAAGCCTTCTCAGGCCTCGGCGGTCGCCTCGGCCTCAGCAGCCGGGGCCTCCTCGGCGGCGGCCGGCGTACCAGCACCACCTGCGAGGATCGAGGGGTCCTCCGCGGCCTTGGCCTCGAGAGCGGCAGCGAGCTGCGCGGTCTTCGAGGGCAGAGCGTTGAAGGCGTACAGAGCCTGCGACAGCGACGCGGTGAACGCGCCCGCAAGCTTGGCGAGCAGGACCTCGCGCGACTCGAGGTCGGCAAGCTTGCCAACCTCAGCAGCGTCGATGGCCTTGCCGTCGAGGTACCCGCCCTTGATGACAAGGTTGGGGTTGGCCTTGGCAAAGTCACGCAGACCCTTGGCCGCCTCGACGACGTCGCCCTTGATGAAGGCGATCGCGGTCGGGCCGGTCAGCAGGTCGTCGAAGCCTTCGATGCCGCTCTGGGAGGCAGCGATCTTGGCCAGCGTGTTCTTGACCACGGCGTAGTTTGCGTTCTCACCGAGCGAGCGGCGAAGAGTCTTCAGCTCGCCCACGGTGAGACCACGGTACTCGGTCAGCACGGCACCGCTGGAGGCGCTGAACTCGTCAGCGATCTCCGCGACGGCAGCCTGCTTGTCAGCCCGCGCCATGGGTCTCCTTCTTCCGGGAATCGATCCCACCGGCGAGGGCCCTGAATGACAAACGCCCCGAGCGCAGGCTCAGGGCGTGACGTACGATCTCGTCTTGCTCTTCACCTACGCTGGCCGTCCGCATCCTGCGGAACCTTCGATCGAGTGCGTGCGCACCTGACAACCGGCGGTCTCTGGTTTCAGACAACAATTATGCGTACGCCGCGGGGTGCCGCCAAATCGACGGGCAGTACCTTGGCGGCATGGAGAGCCACACCTTCGGAAGGATCGGCCGCTCGGCGTCGGTCATCGGTCTCGGCACCTGGCAGCTCGGCGCAGACTGGGGCGAGGTCAGCGAGTCGGATGCGCTGGCGGTGCTCGAGGCCGCGGTCGGAGACGGGGTGACCTTCCTCGACACCGCCGACGTCTACGGGGACGGCCGGAGCGAGCAGGTGATCGGCCGGTTCCTGCGGTCGCACGACGGCATCTTCGTGGCGACGAAGATGGGGCGCCGCGTGGACCAGGTGCCCGCCAACTACACGCTCGCCGCCTTCCGCGAGTGGCTGGACCGCTCGCGCACCAACCTCGGGGTCGACACCATCGACCTGGTGCAGCTGCACTGTCCGCCGTCGGAGACGATCGAGTCCGCGGCCACCTACGACGCGCTGGACACCCTGGTCTCGGAGGGGGTGATCGCTGCGTACGGCGTCAGCGTGGAGACCTGCGACCAGGCCCTGGCCGCGATCGCGCGGCCCCACGTGGCCTCCGTCCAGATCATCCTGAACGCGTTCCGGCTCAAGCCCCTGGATCTCGTGCTTCCGGCGGCCGCGGAGGCCGGTGTCGGGATCATCGCGCGGGTACCGCTCGCCTCCGGGCTGCTGTCCGGGCGCTACTCGGCGTCGACGACCTTCGCCGCCGACGACCATCGCACCTACAACCGCCACGGCGAGGCCTTCGACGTCGGCGAGACCTTCTCCGGCGTCGACTACGCCACCGGGGTCGAGGCAGCCCAGGAGTTCGCCGCTCTGGTCGCCGACCACGGCCCCGAGGACGCGACGCCCGCGCAGGTCGCCCTCGCCTGGGTCGCCCAGCAGCCCGGCGTCACCACCGTCATCCCCGGCGCCCGCAACACGTCCCAGGCCCATGCCAACTCCGCCGCCGGCTCGCTGCCTGCGCTCTCCGATGCGCTGCTCTCCGGCGTACGTCAGATCTACGACGCCCACTTCCGCGAGGCCGTCCACTCCCGCTGGTGACACCCCTCGCCGAGGCGTCAGCCCGGTCGGCCGAGGCGTCAGCCGCGTCGGCTGAGTGGGCACCGCGGTGCCCACTCGGCCGACCTGAGTGACGTCTCGGCCGACGGGGCTGACGTCTCGGCCCGCGTACAAATAGTGAGCCTTGGTAATGAATCGGGCAGAGTAAAGGGGTGACGACGGAGACGACGACGGAGTTCCGGTTCCGAGACATCGCGCTGGTGGCGTACGCGCCCTCGATCGTCAGCTCCATGGGGCACGGCGCGGTGATGCCGGTCCTGGCGCTTCGGGCCTCCGACCTGGGCGCGGACGCGTCCACGGCCGCGTTCGTGGTCGCGCTGCTCGGGATCGGGTCGCTGGCCACCTCGTTGCCGGCCGGGTCGCTGGTGGCACGGATCGGCGAGCGACGGACGCTGATGGGCGCCGGAGCCCTCGACGCGGTCGCGATGACCGTGGCGTTCCTCAGCAGCTCGGTCGCCGTACTCGCCATCGCCGTGTTCGTGAGCGGGATGAGCTGGACGGCGTTCCTGATCGCGCGGCAGGGCTTCCTCATCGACGCGACCCCGCTCTCCCACCGGGCCCGTGCGATGTCGCTGCTGGGCGGGTCGTTCCGGCTCGGGGTCTTCGTCGGACCACTGCTGGGCGCCGGGCTCATCCACGCCTTCGGTCTCCCCGTGGTCTTCCTGTTCGCCGCCGCGATGTCGCTGTGCTCAGCGGTGATCGGCGGCTGGATGCCCGAGCTCGGCCGCACCCGCTCGCGCGAGCAGGGGCATCTGAGCGTACGCAGCGTGCTGTGGACCTACCGCCGGACCTTCGCCACCCTGGGGGTGGCGGTGGTGATCATCGGGATCTCGCGGTCCGTACGCACCGGGCTGCTGCCGCTCTGGGCCGACCACATCCACCTCGAGGCCTCGGTGGTCTCGCTGCTCTTCGCCGGGGCCGCGCTGGTCGACATCGCCCTCACCCTTCCCGGCGGCTGGCTGCTCGACCACCGCGGGCGTCAGGTCGTGGCGATCCCGGTGGTCCTCGCCGTCGGCCTCGGCTGCCTGCTGCTTCCCCTCACCCACGACGCGCTCAGCCTGGGCGCGGTGATGGCGCTGATCGCCATCGGCAACGGCCTCGGCTCGGGGATCGTGATGACGCTCGGCGCTGATGCCGCACCCGAGGACGGACGCGCCCAGTTCCTCGGCGGCTGGCGGCTGTGCGGCGACCTGGGCGGCACCGGCGGACCGCTCCTGGTCTCCGGCCTGGCCGCGGTCTTCTCGCTCGCCGCCGCGCCGGTCGCGCTCGGGCTCTTCTCGCTCGCCGGAACGGTGTGGGTCGGCTACTGGACGGGCCGAGCCGACCGGTTGCGGCTCACCGGCCGCTGACCCAGACGCACCAGACGCCCCAGACGCAGACTCGGTGAGATTCCCGCACGTGCGCGGTTCTCACCTCAGTAGCCGGCGTAGAGCGCGTCACTTCCGCACACGTGCGCGGAAGTGACGCGCGCTGCGGCACCGACTACGGGACGATTGCTCGGGTCAGAGCATCGTCCAAGGCGCGGGCGTCGCCGGTGACGGTCAGGCCTTCCGCCCGCGGCGTCAGGCGCCCCCAGAGCAGCAATGCCAGGTCGCGCGCCGCACCGGAGACGGCAACCTTCTGGACCGCGTTCGGAGCGCCGATCCCCCAGGTCTGGCCGGTGTCGGTGGCGGTGAGCTCGATGCGGGTGACGACCTTGCGCGTACGTTTCAGCGCGATCTGGCGCGGATACATCACCGTCAGCACCTCGTCGACGGTGTCGGCCCAGAGCTCCGGGGTCGACTCGGGAGGCTCGAGCCCGAGCGCGGAACGGATGTCCCAGAGGTGGACCAAGGTCTCGTGCACCTGCCGCCGGAACCAGAACTCGACCGGCCCGCGGCCGTCCTCGCTCAGCCCGTTGAGGATCCGTCCGGTCGCCTCGGCACCGAGGTTCGCGAGGGTCTCGCGCAGCTCGGCGGCTTGGGCCTCATAGGTCGCGACCAGGTCCAACGGGACCGGCAACGGCACCTCGTCCTCGTCGCGCGCCATCGCCGCCGCCCAGTGGTGCACCCCGGCCAGGTGGTCGGCCAGGTCGCCGACGGACCAGTCGTCGCACGATGGCACAGGCACGTCCGGGTCTGCCATCCTCAGTGCTGCCGCAAACTCCGACTGCAGCTCAGCGAGGGTCACGAGGTAGTCATCCGGCGTCGGCACGCCGCAGACCCTATCCGCCCCAGGAGCCTGCCTCAGCCGCATCTCGCCAGCACGGTTGCGAGCCGATTCTCCAGTCGCGTCAGCTCGGCCGGATCGGTGATGAACGTCGTCTTGCCGGGCGGGGGAAGAAAACCGACCACGTCCATCACGTCGAAGTAGGACTGTCGCACTCGGCCGGTCCTCGTGACGTACGCATCGGCGAACCGGTCCGCGACCTCGGTGCCGTGCGCGATCGCCAGATTGGTCGCACAATGGGCCACATCCAGCCACGCCGGCCCGATCGACGTCTCGACCCAGTCGACGATGCCCGTGATCTCGTCCCGGTCCCACAGCACGTTCCGCGGGTGGAAGTCCCGATGGATGAAGCAGGGGTCGTACGCCGGCACCTCACCTCGCAGAAGCGCGAATGCGTCTTCCCACAGGCCAGGGTCCGTGCCCCATTCCGGGACTACGAACTTCGCCTCCCATGCCCACGACTGGTAGCTGCGTACGTCGATCGTCGGTGCGATCTCGTGGATGCTCGCCACCAGGCCGGCGAGCCGCACGAGTGAGCTGTCGTCGTACCGCTGCGGCTCGATCACCCCTGGAAGCAGCGACATCAGGTGTGCCGGGTGGCCGCAGCGGTCACCCATGGCATCGAGCGCCAGGGACCGAGGCGCCGGCACCTCGGTGGTCTCGAGCATCCGCTGGATCTCGCTCTCCCGGGTCGTCAGCGCCTCTCCGTGCGTACGCCACGGCTCGTTGGTCATCAGCCGCAGCACCACCGGCTCGTGGTCGCGCATCGCCACCTGAAGCAGCGTGGACGTCCAGCCTCCAGAGAGGCGCTGGGCCTCGACGACCGGCTCCCCGAACACCTCCTCGACCCAACCGAGTCCCGCAGAGAGGTCCACCTCGGCATCGGTCCGCACGCGGCAACCCTAGAAGGTAATCCCAGACGTTCGAGCCCGTTAATTGCCGGTGGACGGGCACGCGCGTCTGAAACTATCTCTGGCGAGCGCGATGCGCGGCGGCCTTCACCCGACTCTGGCAGCGGGTGGAGCAGAAGCGGCGACCGGCGTTCTTGGAGGTGTCGACGAAGACCCGGTCGCACGGGTCGGCCTGGCAGACGCCGAGGCGGCCGGCGAGGTCGGAGCCGATCGCCAGCGCCAGGCCGGCGGCGATTCCCGCGCCCCAGCCGATGACGAGGCCGGGATCACGGCCGTGGAAGTGCAGCGCCCAGCCTCCCCCTCGGGCTCGGTCGAGCTGTGGGACCGAGCCCATCTCCCGCATGAGCGCGTTGACCGCGGTCGCGGCGGTGTCGAGGTCGCCGCCGGCCGCCGCCTCGAACACGACGCGCAGGGACTCTGCGAGCGCGACCATCCCGTCGGCATCGGCCTCCTCGACCCGGGGCTGGTAGTCGGGACGGGCCAGCAGGTCGCCGACGACCCGCGCCCGTCCACCGGCGGGAGGCGGCTGCACCGGGCGGGTGCCGTCATGCCCCGGAGTCAGGGCGTTGACGAGCTTGCACGCCTGCTCGGTCACCGTATGTACGTGACTGTCGAAATGTATTTGACCAGTCACGAAATCAGGTCCTACCGTCTCAGACATGACCGTCATTCAACCATTGACCAGTCACCAACGCACGCGGTGGCCGCGATCCCTCGTCGTGTTGGTCATCGCCCGGGCGGTGAACCGGCTGGGTTCGTTCGCCATGGCCTTCATGGCGGTCGCCCTGGTCGAGGTGCACGGGGCCTCCCTCGCCACCGCCGGCGCCGTGGTGACCGCCTTCGGTGCCGCCACCATCCCCTCGCGGCTGCTCGGCGGCTGGATGGCCGACACGGTGGGTCGCCGGCCGACGATCGTCGCGGGCCTCGTCGCCTGCGCGGTGGCCCAGTTCGTCATTGCCGCGTCTCCCGGGATCACCGGCGCACTGATCGGCGCGACGCTGCTCGGACTGGCGTACGAGATCTACGAGCCCGCCTCCCAGGCGCTGATCGCGGAGTCGGTCGAGGTCGAGCGGCGGCCGCAGGCGTACGGACTCTATGGCGCCGCGATGGCTGTCGCCGGCGTCGCAGCAGGAGCAGTGGCCGCCCTCGTGGGCGGCATCGACCTGCGTCTGCTCTTCGTCGCCGACGCGCTCACCTGTCTGTGCGCCGCGGTGCTCGTCCTCGCCCTCGTTCGGGACACCACGGCTGGGGATGTGCGCCGACAGCGGTCCGGGCCGAGTCCCTGGCGCGATCGCCGACTCCTGACGATGCTCGCGCTCGGCACCGGGTTCGCCTCCGCATGGATCCTGAGCACGATCGCCCTCCCGCTGACCGTCTCCGCCCGCGGGCACGACGCCGCGGCCACCGGCTGGCTGCTCGTGGTCGCCGCGCTGGTCACTATCGCAGGCCAGCGCCTGCTCCGCGGCGCCGCAGCCCGGCCCTTCACGCTCATCCGGGCCGGCCTGGTCCTGATGGCCGTCGGCTTCGCCGTCATCGCGTACGCAGCACCGCTGCCGCTCCTCGCACTCGGCTCCGCGATCGTGGCCCTCGGTGAGGTCCTTCTCCTGGGACCACCGATCGCGCTCGTGGCCGGCCTGGCTGCCACCGACGGCTCCCGGGCGGGCTACCTGGCGGCGTACGGGACCTGTTGGGGGATCGCGCAGACGATCGGGCCGATGCTTGCGACCGGCCTGTTGTCGCACGGGGTCCCGACGGTCTGGCTCGCCGCCGCCGGCCTCTGCCTCGGCCTCACGGCCGTCACCGCGCCGGTCGCGGCCGTCTGCTCACCGAGGCGCTGTCCTGAGCCTGTCGAAGGGTGACTCGGTGAGCAGACGCGCCTCAGAGCACCCGGGAGAGGAACGCCTGGGTGCGCTCGTGCTGGGGGTTGCCGAGGACGTCGGCCGGGAGGCCCTCCTCGACGATCACTCCGCCGTCCATGAAAACGACCTTGTCGGCGACCTCGCGGGCGAAGTTCATCTCGTGGGTCACCACCATCATGGTCATACCCTCGGCAGCCAGGTCCTTCATGACGGCCAGAACATCCCCGACGAGCTCGGGGTCCAGAGCGGAGGTCGGCTCGTCGAAGAGCATCATGTCGGGGTTCATCGACAGCGCCCGCGCGATGGCGACGCGCTGCTGCTGGCCGCCGGAGAGGTGAGCCGGGTAGGCGTCGGCCTTGTCCGAGAGTCCGACCTTCTCCAGGTTGGCCCGAGCTGTCTTCGTGGCCTCGGCCCGGCCCCGCTTGAGCACCTTCTCCTGAGCGACCGTCAGGTTGCGCAGCACGGTCATGTGCGGGAACAGGTTGAACTGCTGGAAGACCATCCCGATCCTGGCGCGCAACGCGTCGACGTCGGCGTCCGGATCCGTGATCTCCTCGCCCTCGACCAGGATCGTGCCGCTGGTCGGCTCCTCGAGCATGTTCACGCAGCGCAGCAGCGTCGACTTGCCGGACCCGGACGGCCCGATCACGCAGACGACCTCGCCCCGGCCGATGTGGAAGTCGATGCCCTTGAGCACCTCGTTGTCGCCGAAGTACTTGTGCAGCTGTTGTACGTCGATCGCGGCGGCGCCACGATCGGAGGTCGTCTGGGTCATCAGCGGGCCTTCCCGGACTTGGCTTCCATGCGGCGTACGACGATCGAGAGCGGCACCGTGATCAGCAGGTAGCACAGCGCGATGGTGACCATCGGGGTCAGGTTGGCGTTGGCGTTCATGTTCTCGCGACCGAAGGCTGTCAGCTCGTACTCGTCCAGCGACAGCCCGAGGATGTAGACCAGCGAGGAGTCCTTGGTGAGCAGGATCAGCTCGTTGGTCAGCGGGGGCAGGATCACCCTGAATGCCTGCGGGAGCACGATCGTGACCATGGCCCGGGTGTGCGTCATACCGAGGGTGCGCGCCGCCTCGTACTGACCCTTCGGCACCGCCTGGATGCCGGCCCGGATCGTCTCGGCCATGTAGGCGCCGCCGACCAGACCCAGCGCCAGGGTGACGGTGCTGAGGTTGGACAGCTGGACCCCGAAGGCCAACGAGAGCCCGAGCCCGAGCACCAGGAAGACGACCAGCGCCGGCAACCCGCGGAAGAGCTCGATGACGCCGGTGGCGATCCACCGGTACGGACCGACGCTCGAGAGCCGCATCAGTGCCAGCACCAGTCCCAGTGCCAGCCCGAAGGCGAACCCGCAGGCGGTGTAGATGATCGTGTTCTTGAGCGCGATCACGATGACGTCGGGGAACAGCTGCGAGGCGATGTCGAGGTCGAGGAAGGCACGCCTGATCTCACCCCAGTCGGCGATCAGCGCGACTACGACGACCAGCAGCACCAGGATGGCGTACTGGATGTAGCGGGCGAGCGCCGCGCGCTTGCGCGGCGACATCCGCTTCTTGGGAACCACCGCCGCGCTACTCACTGCGCGGCAGCCTCCCCGAACCACTTCTTGTAGACCTCGTCGTAGGCGGCCTTGTCGTTGATGCCCTTGTTGAGCACCTCGAGCAGCTTGTCGTTGCCGTTCTTCTTCACCGAGAAGCCGTACGCCTCACCGGTCTGGAACTCGCTGGTGATCTCCGTGTCGGTGTTCTCCTTGACGAAGTCGTAGAGAAGACCGTTGTCGTTGACACCGGCGTCGGCCTTGCCGGACTTGACCGCCTGCATCATCAGCGCGGAGTCCTCGAGGGTGATGATCTTGGCGTCCTTCGGGGCGTTCTCCTTGACGTAGTCAGCACCCGTGGTGGCCTCCTGGACCGCGATGGTCTTGCCAGCGAGGTCGTCGAGCGACGCGTAGCCCGCGCCCTTCTTGGTCATCAGGGCCTGGGTCGCCTCGAAGTAGGGCTCGGAGAAGTCCATGACCTTCTCGCGCTCCTCGTTGATCGTCATCGCGCCGGCGGCGACGTCACACTTGCCGGAGTTGAGGGCCTCACCGGAGACGATGGTCTCCCAGCCGATGTTCACGACCTCGGTCTCGAGCTTCTCGGCGTCGGCCGCGATCTTGAGCACGTCGATGTCGAAGCCGACGACCTCGCCGCCCTCGTTGAACTCGAACGGCTTGTAGGGAAGGTGCGTGCAGATGGTCAGGGTGTCGGCCTTGACCAGCTTCGCACCCGACGTCGAGGTGCCACCCTCGTCGCCGCCTCCGCAGGCGGCGAGCGCCAGCCCCAGGGCCGGAACGGTCAGGACAGCAGCGAACTTCCGCAGATTCATGCGGGGCACTCTACGACGCTTTGGACGACGATGGCCCGCCACCCCTCGGGGTGGCGGGCCAATCGCGTGAGACCGCCTGTGGATCTCGACCCGCGGTCACGGCTTCACAAGCTCAGCCGTGCGCTCGCTCGATCCCTTCGCGTTCTCCCGGCGCAAGCGCCGTGAGAGGCTCAGGCCTCGTCCTCACCCGCGACGTTCTTGACGCGGTTGGGGTCGACCTGGACACCGGGGCCCATGGTGGTCGAGAGGGTGACCTTCTTCAGGTAGCGGCCCTTGGAGGAGGACGGCTTCAGACGAAGCACCTCCTCGAGAGCAGCGGCGTAGTTCTCAGCGAGCTGGGCCTCGGAGAAGGAGGCCTTGCCGATGATGAAGTGAAGGTTGGCGTGACGGTCGACCCGGAAGTCGATCTTGCCGCCCTTGATGTCGGTCACGGCCTTGGCCGGGTCCGGGGTGACGGTGCCGGTCTTCGGGTTCGGCATGAGGCCACGGGGGCCGAGCACGCGGCCGAGGCGGCCGACCTTGCCCATCATGTCGGGGGTCGCGACGACGGCGTCGAAGTCGAGCCAGCCACCGGAGACCTTCTCGATGAGCTCGTCGCCACCGACGACGTCCGCGCCGGCCTCGCGAGCGGCCTCGGCCTTGTCCGGAGCAGCGGCGAAGACGATGACGCGCATCGTCTTACCGGTGCCGTGGGGCAGGCTGACGGTGCCGCGCACCATCTGGTCGGCCTTGCGGGGGTCGACGCCGAGACGCATGACGACGTCAACGGTCTCGTCGAACTTCTTCTTGCTGGAGGACTTGGCGATCTTGATCGCGGCCAGCGGGGCGTACAGCTCGTTCTTGTCGAACGTCTCCGACGCCGCGCGGTAGGTCTTGCTGCGCTGCATGGTGATTCCTTCGGTAGTTAAGAGGAGATGTGGTTAGCGAGCCAGCGCGGCTCTCCCACGGTCAGTCGGTGGTGACGCCCATGGAGCGGGCGGTGCCCTCGACGATCTTCATCGCTGCGTCGATGTCGTTGGCGTTGAGGTCGGGCAGCTTGGTGGTCGCGATCTCGCGCACCTGGTCCTTGGTCAGCTTGCCGACCTTGTCCTTGTGCGGGACGGACGAGCCCTTCTTCAGACCGGCAGCCTTCTTGATCAGCTCAGCGGCCGGCGGGGTCTTCGTGATGAAGGTGAACGAACGGTCCTCGTAGATGGTGATCTCGACGGGGATGACGTTGCCGCGCATGGACTCGGTCTGGGCGTTGTACGCCTTGCAGAACTCCATGATGTTGACGCCGTGCGGACCGAGCGCGGTACCGACCGGCGGGGCCGGGGTCGCGGAGCCGGCCTGCAGCTGCACCTTGACGAGCGCTGCGATCTTCTTCTTCGGAGGCATTCTTGAGATCTCTTCCTTCTCGTGGTCATGACGAAGCCGCTTGTACGTTCGGCCTCTGCCACCTGCTGTGTTGCTCTCGCAACTGGTCAATTGTCCGCGATCCGCTCGGGTTCACGAAATCAGCGCAGGGCGGCCCACTGAGTGAGACCCCCTGAGTGACGGCCACCACTCCCCTTGGCATACTCCCCCAGGGATTTACAAAGGGAGCTCAATTGTTCAACCGACGTCTGTCCATGTTCGCCGCGCTCGTGCCGCTGGCCGCCCTCTCGGCGGCGTGGACCGCCGCCGCCACCGGCGCCGGGTTCGATCCGGTCGAGCCCGTGACGCTGCCCGGCGGCGAGACCCTGGTGACGTCGGCGATCGAGCAGCCCGCGAGCGTCACCGAGCCCGCGCCCGCCCAAGGCGCCCGCAAGGGCGCCCGAACCGGCACGATCGCCGTCGCGATGGCGCAGGGAAGCGACATCCCGATGTCGGCGCTGGCCGCCTATCAGCGTGCGGCCGCCGTCGTCACCACCGCCGACCGGGCCTGCGCCCTCGACTGGACGCTGCTCGCCGCAGTCGGGATGGTCGAGTCCGACCACGGGCGCCTCAAGAGCAGCCGGCTCGACGACTCGGGCAAGGCCACACCTGCCATCTACGGCCCGGCGCTGACCACCGCCTCCGGTGACCCGGCGCCCGACACCGATGCCGGCGCGGTCGACAAGCTCACCAGCGGCGACCGGGCCGTCGGGCCGATGCAGTTCATCCCCTCGACCTGGCCGCTGGTGGCCGTCGACGGCGACGGCGACGGCGTACGCGACCCGCAGGACATCGACGACGCCGCCCTCGCCGCCGCCGTCTACCTCTGCTCCGGGGACGAGGACGTCTCGACCGACGCGGGGAAGCAGACCGCGCTCACCCGCTACAACCGCAGCAAGGCGTACGTCTCCACCGTGCTGAAGATCGCCAAGGGCTATGCCGACAGCCCCTACGGCGGTGACGACATCGAGCTCGCCGCCGCGCCCGCGCACTCCGAGGCGAAGTCCGGGCGCCAGGGCCCCAACGCGTCGAAGCGGGCCGACAAGAAGCCCGGGAACAAGAAGCCCAACGCCACCGCACCGAAGCCGAGCGCCGGCGCCCGGCCGTCGAACGAGCCGAGCCCGACCCCCTCGACGAGCCCCAGCCCGAGCGCCACCCCGACCGACGACGGCAGCTGGGCCTCGATCCCCGAGCGACGTGCGATCTGTGGTGCCGAGCTGGCCTCCCGCTTCCCCGACCTCGCCGCCGGCTGGGACACCAACCGCGCCGTCGACTCCTGCAGCATCCGGCTGCTCGGCAAGACCGTCACCCAGGCCAACGCCGCCGTCCCCGGAGTCGTCACCGACATCACCGGATACGTCGAATGGCTGATCAAGACGCTGCCGTAGCCCCGAGCGATGGTCGAGCGGCGACCCACGCACCGCCTGCCGACTTCCCCGCATGTGTGCGGTTGTTGCAGCGTCTCCGCAGGTGTGGGCCGTAATTTCCACACACATGAACGGAAGTGCTCAGCCCTGACCGACTTAGGTCGGCCGGCGATCAGGCTCCTTGGCAGGCAGCACCCGGCTCCGATCCGTCCCCGCACGCGGCAAGAAGGGGCATGGCGAGCGCGGCGAACGACACCGCGATCCGAGTCCTGATCGGTACGTTCATCGTGGGGCTCACTCTCAATCCGGCGACGACATCGATCGGGGACGAATCGCCACCGATGGGCCGGCCCGAGGCGACGCCCGCCCGGCAGCGTCTCGGGCAACGTTAAGCGGCATCCGTCTGGTGCCGCATCGGCAAATCAGACGTCCCGCGCCGTCGATAGGTCGAGCGGCTGATCGACACGTTGCCGCCGAACGTACGAAATCGCGGAACGCCCGGGCTTCATGCCCGGGCGTTCGGCGTACTGAGATCTCTCAGGCTGGGTCTCGACCCGCTCGACCTCTTCGCGTTATGACCTGCGACTTCGTCGCAGGTCATAGGCTCAGACCTTCTCGATCTGGTTGAACGAGAGCTCGACGGGGGTCTCGCGGCCGAAGATCTCGACGAGAGCCTTGACGCGCTGGGACTCGGCGTTGAGCTCGGTGATGGTCGCGTGGAGGGTGGCGAAGGGGCCGTCGACGACGGTGACCGAGTCGCCCTCGGCGAAGTCGACGACCTCGACGGGCTTCTTGGCGGTGCCGGTGGCACCGGAGGCGGCGGTCGCAGCCTCACCGGCGGCGGCAGCCTCGGCCTCGGCCTGGGCGACGACGGCGGGGGCGAGCATGTTCTCGACCTCGGTCATCGACAGCGGCACCGGCTGGTGGCTGTGGCCGACGAAACCGGTGACCGACGGGGTGTGGCGTACGGCCGCCCAGGACTCGTCGGTGAGGTCCATCCGGACCAGCACGTAACCCGGGAGAACGGTGCGCTTGACCATCTTGCGCTGGCCGTTCTTGATCTCCGGGACCTCCTCGGTGGGGACCACGATCTCGTGGATGTAGTCCTCCATGTTGAGGGAGACGATGCGGTTCTCCAGGTTGGACTTCACCCGGTTCTCCATGCCGGAGTAGGTGTGGATCACGAACCAGTCGCCCGGCTTCGCCCACAGCTCGCGGCGGAACGCCTCGAGCGGGTCGTCGTCAGCGGCCTCGGGCGCCTCGCCCTCGACGATCTCCTCGAAGGAGTCCTCGGCCTCGGCCGCGTCAGCGGACTCGTCGGCCGCGTCGAACTCGGCCTCTGCAGGTACGTCGGAGGCGGCCTCGGCCGTCTCGAGGACCTCGGTCTCCTCGGTGTAGTCCTGCTCAGACACGTCCTGCTCCAAACCGTTGAATGTGTATTTCGGGTGTGCTCCGCGGGCCGGGGCCCACGCGATCACGCGTCGCGGCCGCCGAACACCCAGAACATCAACTTGCCGAACCCGAGGTCAAGGCCCGCGGTGATCGCCATCATGACCAGGACGAAGACCAGAACCACGACGAAGTACGTCGAGAGCTGCTGCTGCGTCGGCCAGACGACCTTGCGGAGCTCGGCCACGACCTGGCGGTAGAACGTCGGGAGACTGGTGCGCTTCTCCGTCTTCTTGTCGTTCGGAGTCGGGACTGCCTTGCTGTCCGTCACGCCGCCACCTTCTCTCGAAAACGTTTCCATCGCTGGTCCGGCTTTGCAGGGCACGAGGGACTTGAACCCCCAACCTTCGGTTTTGGAGACCGATGCTCTGCCAGTTGAGCTAGTGCCCTACGGAGGTCTGCATCAGACGCGCGGTTGAGGGCGCGGCTAACCATGTGGGAAGACCACCAACGGTGAGTCTACGCACTGGGCAATGGTGCTTCCAAAACCGGGGTGCGCTGACCCATAGGATTGCTGACATGACCTCAGATCCCCGTCCCCTCGCCGAGCTCTCGCGCGAGGAACTCGAAGCGTTCGCAACGGAGCAGCGCACGGCGTACGACAACTTGGTGGCCAAGGGCCTGAAGCTGGACCTGACCCGGGGCAAGCCCTCCGCGGACCAGCTCAACCTCTCCGACGGCCTGCTCCATCTCCCCAAGTCGACGACGGCCCCGGACGGCACCGACACCCGCAACTACGGCGGCCTGGCGGGCGGCATCGAGATCCGTGAGATCTACGCCGAGCTCCTCGGCCTGGAGACCGCCCAGCTCATCGCCGGCGGCAACTCGAGCCTCACGATGATGCGCGACACGCTGATGTACCTGTGGCTTCACGGTGGCGTCGACAGCGAGCGGCCGTGGGGTCGGGAGGAGACGGTCAGGTTCGTCTGCCCGGTGCCGGGCTACGACCGTCACTTCACGCTCCTGGAGTGGTTCGGGATCGAGATGGTGACCGTGCCGATGCACACCGACGGGCCCGACGCCGACGCCGTCGCCGCTCTCGTCAAGGACGACCCGACGATCAAGGGCATGTGGCTGGTCCCGACCTACGCCAACCCGACCGGTGACACCACCTCGCAGGAGATCGCCGAGCGGCTCACCTCGATGCCGACCGCGGCCCCCGACTTCAAGATCTTCTGGGACAACGCCTACGCGCTGCACCACCTGACCCCGGCCGAGACCAAGACCGCCGACGTCGTCTCGCTGGCCAACGCTGCCGGCAACCCGCACCGTCCGCTGGTCTTCGCCTCGACCTCCAAGGTCACCTACGCGGGCGCCGGGGTCGGCTTCTTCGGCGGTTCGAAGGAGAACGTCGCCTGGTGGCTCGACCACCTGAGCAACGGCGCCATCGGCCCGGACAAGGTCAACCACCTGCGGCACGCGGAGTTCTTCGGCTCGGCCGCCGGCGTACGCGAGCACATGGCCAAGCACCGCGAGCTGCTCGCGCCGCGGTTCGCGGCCGTCGAGGACGCGCTCACCGACGAGCTAGGCTCGCTCGGCGTGGCCACCTGGACCAAGCCCGCCGGTGGCTACTTCGTCAGCCTCGACGTGCTCCCCGGCACCGCGACCAAGGTGATCGAGCTGGCCAAGGGTGCCGGTGTCGCCCTGACCCCGGCCGGTTCGGCCTTCCCCGGGAAGCACGACCCGGAGGACACCAACATCCGTCTGGCCCCCTCCTTCCCGCCGTTGGAGCAGGTCAGCGGGGCCATGGAGGTCGTCACGGTGTGCGTGAAGCTCGCCGCTGCGGAGAAGCTGCTCGCGTGATCGAGCGACGCGACCTACGTACGCTGCCGAAGGCGCATCTGCACCTGCACTTCACGGGTGCGATGCGCCACCAGACCCTGCTCGAGCTGGCCGCTCGCGACGGGATCCGGCTGCCCGAACAGCTGGTCGCCGACTGGCCTCCGACGCTGAGCGCGGCCGACGAGAAGGGCTGGTTCCGGTTCCAGCGGCTCTACGACGTGGCGCGCTCGGTGCTGCGCACCGAGGCGGACATCCGGCGACTGGTCATGGAGGTCGCCGAGGACGACGTGCGCGACGGCGGCAGGTGGCTCGAGATCCAGGTCGACCCGTCGGGCTATGGGGCGAAGTTCGGCGGGATCACCGCCTTCACGGATCTGGTCCTGGACGCCGTCGGCGACGCCGAGCGGGCGACCGGGCTCGGGATCGCGGTGATCATCGCCTCCAACCGCACCCGGCACCCGATGGACGCGCGCACGCTGGCGCGCCTGGCCGGGCAGTACGTCGACCAGGGTGTGGTCGGCTTCGGGCTCTCCAACGACGAGCGGCGCGGGCGGACCGAGGAGTTCGACCATGCCTTCCAGATCGCGGAGCGCGCCGGTCTGCGGCTGATGCCGCACGGCGGCGAGCTGCGCGGTCCCGAGCACATCCGCACCGTGCTGCGGTCGTTGCACGCGACCCGGCTGGGTCATGGCGTACGTGCTGCCGAGGATCCGGCGCTGCTCGACGAGATCGTGCGCGCGGGCGTCGCGCTGGAGGTCTGTCCGACCTCCAACGTGTCGCTCGGCGTCTACTCCGACCTGACCTCGGTGCCGCTGCCGCAGCTGCTCGACGCGGGCGCGACGGTGGCGCTGGGGGCCGATGACCCGCTGCTGTTCGGGTCCCGGCTGGCGGCGCAGTACGCCACCATGCGGGCTGCTCACGAGCTGTCCGACGAGACCCTCGCCGACCTGGCGCGGATGTCGATCACCGCCTCGACCGCGCCCGACTCGACCAAGAAGGGTCTGCTCGCCGAGATCGACGACTGGATCGACACGCCCTCCCAGCACACGGATCAGCCGAGTTAAGACACAATGTCGGCCATGACGAACCCGTCCGACGATCAGCCCGATCCCAACCAGCCGGCCGACGCCGCCACGCCGCCTCCGCCGACCCCGTCCGAGCCGGCCGAGCCGACCAACCCCGACGTGACCCAGGTGGCGACTCCGCCTGCGTCCACGCCGCCTGCGCCGACCCAGCCGATGTACGGCCAGACCTATGGCGAGCAGCCGTCCAACCCCTACGGCGGCGCGACGTTCGACCAGAAGCCGCCGGTCCCGCCGGCTCCGACACCCTCCTACGGGACGCCTCCGCCGCCCTCCTACGGCGGTCAGCCGGGATACGGCCAGGCTCCCTACGGTGCCCCGGCCGCGTACGCAGGTGCGGGCGGTGCCCCGGACTCCGGTGCGACCACGGCGATGGTGCTGGGCATCATCGGACTCGTCGGTGGGTTCCTGTGCACCATCGGCTTCATCATGTCGCCGGTCGCCATGTTCCTCGGCCTGGCGGCGAAGAAGCGGATCGACGCGTCGGCAGGCGCGCTGACCGGTCGCGGCAACGCTCAGGCGGGCTTCATCCTCGGCATCATCGGCACCGTCTTCCTGGCCCTGATCATCATCCTGATCGTCGTCCTCGTCATCATCGGGATCAGCGGCGGGTTCGACGACTCGGGCTACGACAGCGGCTACGAGCCGTACGACAGCGAGTTCTGAGAGATGACGAGCACGCCGCCACCCGGCTATCAGCCCGCCCCCGCGCCCTACGGGTACCCCCAGCCACCTCCGCATCCCGAGGCCAACTCGGCGATGGTCCTCGGGATCGTCGGGCTGTGCCTGTCGGTCATGTGCGGCGGGATCGGCGTCTTCGTCGCACCGTTCGGATGGGTCAAGGGCAAGCGAGTGATGGCCGAGATCGACGCCAACCCGGCTGCCTACGGCGGGCGTGGCAACGCCCAGGCCGGTTTCATCACCGGCCTGATCGGGACGATCTTCGGGGCGCTCTACATGCTCTTCTGGATCGCCTACATCGTCTTCATCATCGTGATGATCGTCGTCGCCTCCAACGAGACCGACACGACGACGTTCGACAGCATCAACGCGATGCTGAGCAGCCGAATCTGACGGATGGACTGCGGCTACTTCACCTCCGGCGCCTGCCGCTCCTGCCGCTGGCTGGAGATGGCGTACGCCGACCAGCTCGCCCAGAAGCAGCGGCGGGTCGCGGAGGCGCTCGGCGACGTACGTTGGGAGGAACCGGTCTCCAGCCCGGAGGCCGGTTTCCGCAACAAGGCCAAGATGGTCGTCGCCGGCTCGGTGGAGGCGCCGACGCTGGGGATCCTGTCGCACGACGGTCTCGGGGTGGACCTCCTCGCGTGCGGGCTGCACACCCCGGGGCTGCAGGCCGCGCTGCCGGTCCTGTCCCGGTTCGTCACGACCGCGCGGCTGACCCCCTACTCGGTGCCGGAGCGACGCGGCGAGCTCAAGCACGTGATCGTCACCGAGGCGCCTGACGGGGAGCTGATGGTGCGCTGGGTGCTGCGGTCGACCGAGGCGCTGTCGCGGCTGCGCAAGCACCTTCCGGCCCTGCTGGACGCGCTTCCGATCGGCGTCGCCTCGGTGAACGTCCAGCCGGAGCACAAGGCCGTCATCGAGGGCCCGGAGGAGATCTTCCTGACCGCCCGTGAGGCGCTCACGATGGAGGTCAACGGGATCGGCCTGCGGCTGCGTCCGCACTCGTTCTTCCAGACCAACACCGATGTCGCGGCCGCGCTCTACCGCCATGCCCGTGACCTGGTCGCCTCGGTGTCACCGGGCTCGGTGTGGGACCTCTACTGCGGCGTCGGCGGCTTCGGGCTGCACGTGGCCGCGCCCGGTCGGGAGGTGCTCGGCGTCGAGTCCAGCGAGCAGGCCATCGAGGCCGCCGCCTCGACCGCCGCCGAGCTCGGACTGCCGGGCACCAGCTGGGTGGCCGGGGATGCGACCGCGTACGCCCTCTCGGCCGCTGCCGCGCCCGAGCTGGTCATCGTCAACCCGCCGCGGCGCGGCATCGGCTCCGCGCTCGCGGGGTGGCTGGAGCGGTCGGGGGTCGAGCACCTCGTCTACTCCTCGTGCAACGTCGACACCCTCGCCCGCGATCTGCGCGACATGCCCTCGCTCCGCCCCGTCTCGGCGAGACTGCTCGACATGTTCCCCAACACCGACCACCACGAGGTCCTGGTGCTCCTGAAGCGAGCCTGACGCCGAGTCGGCTCAAACTGACCCAGAATCCCGCCGAGTCGGCTCGTTCTAACGAGCCGACTCGGCGGTGGGTTCGGTCAGGACGCGCCGAGTCGGCGGGATCTGCGGAGGGTGAGGGCTCCCAGGGCCAGGGCGGCGAGGCCGAGGACGATCGCCATGCCGCCGCCGACCACGCCGTTGCCGGTGCCGGGTCCACCGTCGGCCACGATCAGGTTGACGACGCCGACGACCAGGGCGATCGTGCCGCAGCCGAGGGCCACGACGGCGCCGTTGCGGCCACGGTTGCCGACGCCGCGTACGGCACGAGCCAGCGCCGCTGCGCCGGCCACGGCTCCGGCCAGACCGACGAACGCGGCGAGCGTCGCCCACAGCCGGGCGGTGGTCAGCGTGTAGGCGCCGACGTCAGGGTCGGCAGCACTGATGAGCACGTCGTTCAGGGACATGAGGACTCCTTCGTCGAGTTCGATCGGATGACTCGATCGTCCCGTCGGCGGGCGCGGGAGTCGTCCTGCCTGCGCGGACTCTTCGGCGCCGTCGCTACTGCGTACGTGGTAGCCGGAAGTGCTGCGTGAGACGGACTCGCGGGCGGCACCGCGGGCATATCCTGCTCGCATGGCCAGGCGGCGGATCACGGTCGGGGACTGGGTCATCGCCGCTGGTGTGGCCGTGGCCCAGCTGGCTGCTGCGCTCAGCGGCGGCCGACCCGACTCCGGCGACGAGCTTCTCGGCTACGCCGCGCTGGTCGCGAGCGGCCTGGTGCTGGTCCTCCGGCGCCGCGCGCCGGTCGCCGTGCTGGTCGCCAGCGGCGCCTGCGGGCTGGCCTTCCAGGCACTCGGGCTCGACTTCGCGGTGATCGCGTTCGTGGTCGCGGTCTACGCAGCCGTGCGGGAGGGACACCGGCTGGTCACCGTGATCGCCGCGGTGGTGATGCAGAGCGGGCTGTTCCTGGTCGCCTACCTCTCCACGGGCGAACTCGGCGCGGCCTCCGAGCAGGCTCGCGGAGCCCTGGAGATCGCCTGGCTGATCGCGGCAGGCGCCGCCGGCGAGGCGCTCAGGCAGGCCGAGCGGCGGGCCGACGAGGCCGAGCGCACCCGGGAGGCCGCGGCCCAGCGCCGGGCCGACGACGAGCGCCTCCACATCGCCCGCGAGCTGCACGACTCCCTCACCCACCAGATCTCGGTCATCAAGGTCCAGTCCGAGGCCGCGGTCCATGTGGCCCGGCGGCGTGGCGAGGAGGTTCCCGAGTCGCTGCTGGCGATCCGGGAGGCCGGGCGCGAGGCAGCCCGGGAGCTGCGGGCCACACTGACGGCGCTGCGTGACGACGATCCGCACCCACCGCGAGGGCTCGAGGACGTACGCGACCTGGTGGGATCCGCCGGGTCCGCCGGGCTGGACGTCACCCTGACCGTCGATGGGGAGCCCGGCTCGGTACCGGTCGCGGTGGGCCGGACCGCCTACCGGATCGTCCAGGAGGCGTTGACCAACGTGACCCGCCACGCGGCGGCGACCTCCGCGTCGGTCCACATCGACCATCGGCCGGACTCGCTCGGGATCCGGGTCGAGGACAACGGCACCGGTGCGCCGGCCACGACCGTGCCCGGCATCGGGCTGCTCGGGATGCGGGAGCGGGTCTCCGCCCTCGGAGGTCAGTTGCGGGCGCAGCCTCGCGAGGAGGGCGGGTTCATGGTCGAGGCGCGACTGCCGGTGGAGCGTACGTCGTGATCCGGGTGCTCCTGGTCGACGACCAGCCACTCATCCGCAGCGGTTTCCGGGCCCTTCTCGACATCGAGGAGGACATCGAGGTGGTCGCCGAGGCCGCCGACGGCGTCGAGGCGGTGACGCTCGCCCGCGAGCACCTGCCGGATGTGGCGATGGTCGACATCCGGATGCCGGTGGCCGACGGTCTCGAGGCGACGCGCCGGATCGCGGCCGACCCGGCGCTGGGTGACGTACACGTGGTGATCCTGACCAACTACGGCATGGACGAGTACGTCCTCGAAGCCTTGCGCGCCGGCGCTGCCGGCTTCCTCGTCAAGGACGTCCAGCCGGAGGACTTCGTGCACGCGGTGCGGGTCGCCGCACGAGGCGATGCTCTGCTGGCACCGTCGGTCACCCGTGCGCTGATCGACCACTACGTCAGCCAGCCCACCCCTGCCGAGGCTCCCCTCGGGCTCGCCGAGCTCACCAACCGGGAGCGCGAGGCGGTCGCCCTGGTCGCCCGGGGCATGACCAACGACCAGGTCGCCGAGGCCATGGTGATCAGCGTGCTGACCGCCAAGACCCACGTCAACCGGGCGATGACCAAGCTGCACGCGCGCGACCGCGCCCAGCTCGTGGTACTCGCCTACGAGTCCGGGTTGGTCGCTCCTAGAACTCCACGCCGAGCATGACGGGCTCGTTGACGAGCACGATCCCGTACGCCGCCTCGACCCCATCGCGTACCTCTCTCGCCAGGGCGAGCAGGTCCTCGGTCGTGCCCTCGCCGCGGTTGGTGAGGGCGAGGGTGTGCTTCGTGGAGAGCGACACGCGGCCTGCCAGCGCCTGGGGCGCATGGCCCTTCTTGAACCCGGCGTGGTCGATGAGCCAGGCCGCGGAGGTCTTCACCGTGCCGTCGGGCTGCGGGTAGGCCGGAGCACCCTCGGGCACGTCCTCGGGGGCGACGACCGGGTTGGTGAAGAACGAGCCCGCCGACCAGGTGTCGTGGTCGGCCTCGTCGATAACCATGCCCTTGCTGCGGCGCAGGGACAGGACGGCCTCGCGGATCTGCTTGGACGGCACCCGGGTGCCCTGCTCGACGCCGAGGGCGCCGGCGAGCTGGGCGTACGCGATCGGGGAGCCGGTCTCACCGTCGGTTCCGAGCCGGAAGGTGACCTCGAGGACCACGTAGCGGCCGGGCACGGCCTTGAACCGCGACCAGCGGTAGCCGAACCCGCACTCCCCTGCGGTGAAGCTCCGCACCTCGCGAAGCTCGCGGTCGAGCACCTTGACCGAGGTGATGGTCTGGGAGACGTCCTGGCCGTACGCCCCGACGTTCTGGATCGGGGTCGCGCCCACGCTGCCGGGGATGCCGGAGAGCGCTTCGACACCGCTCCAGCCCTTGTCGACGGCGGTCGTCACGAAGTCGTCCCAGGTCTCGCCCGCAGCCACCGTGACACGTACGCCACCCTCGGCCGGCTCCGCCGCGACGCCCGTGGTCGCCAACTTGATGACGGTGCCCGGGAAGCCGGCGTCGGCGACGACCAGGTTGCTGCCGCCGCCGAGGACCAGAACGTCCTTCCCGGCCGCGTCGGCCGCGGTCACGGCCTCGATGATCTCCGTCTCGGTGGTCGCGGTGACGAACTCCGCCGCCGGGCCGCCGAGATGGAAGGTGGTGTGTTTCGCGAGAAGCTCAGACACGTACGGAGACCTTCGGCATGCCGAGGACCTTCTGGTCACCGGAGACGACGGTCAGGGCGATCGTCGCCAGCCCGTCCTCGACCGACTTCACGGTGCCGCTGACCGTCACCGAGGTGCCCTCGTCGTCATCGGGCACGAGGACCGGGTTGGTGAACTTGGCGCCGAAGTCGACGACCTCGGCTCCGTCGGTCCATTCCGAGACCGCTCGGGCGACCAGCGCCATGGTGAACATTCCGTGGGCGATCACGCCGGGCAGGCCGACGGCGGTGGCGATCCGGTCGGACCAGTGGATCGGGTTGAAGTCGCCACTCGCGCCGGCATAGCGCACGAGCGACGCCCGGGTGACGGGGTAGGTCTTCGGGGCCAGCTCGGCGCCTGCTTCGAGCGTCATCACGCGACCTCCGCCGCTCGGTGGACCAGGGTGGCCGAGGTGGTGCACACGACCGCCCCGGAGTCGTCGGTGATCTCCGAGACCGTACCGATGATGTCGTTGCCGCCGATCTGTCGCAGCGACGCGACGCTCAGGGTCGCGACCAGCACGTCCCCCGGCGCGATCGGCCGGGCGTAGGAGAACTTCTGCTCACCGTGCACGATCCGCGACAGCTCGACCTGGACGTCGTCCAGGAAGGCGTTCATCGCGTCGAAGGCGAGCACGATCGGGAACGTCGCGGGAACCGGGTCCCCGCTCTCCCAGCTCACGCCGGTGGCGGCAGCGAACTCCCGCACCTTCTCGTCGGTGACCCGATAGGGCCTGGTCGGAGGAAACGCGCGCCCTACGAGCGACCCATCAACTGCCATGCGTCCAACTCTAGTGGCCCGCCGAGAAGTCACCCACGTCGGCCGAAGCGTCAGGTAGGTCGGCCGAGTTGGCACGCCCGCGCCAACTCGGCCGACGGGAGTGACGTCTCGGGCGACCGGGGTGACGCTTCGGCGAAATGACGAACGCCCCGCCTCCCGGAACTCGGGGCGGGGCGTTCGGAGCGCCGATCAGTGTCGCGCTCTACCTAGAAGTCGAACTTCAGCGGGTCTCGCGGTGCGCGGTGTGCTTGCGGCAACGCGGGCAGTACTTGTTGAGCTCGATCCGGTCGGGGTCGTTCCGACGGTTCTTCTTCGAGATGTAGTTCCGCTCCTTGCACTCGGTGCAAGCGAGGGTGATCTTCGGGCGAACGTCGCTGCTCTTGCTGGCCACAGGAGTTTCCTTACAGTACTGATCGAGGTGATGCGGTCTTTGGCGGTAGCGGGGGCGGGGATCGAACCCGCGACCTCACGATTATGAGTCGTGCGCTCTAACCGCCTGAGCTACCCCGCCTCAACAGGAATCAGGCCCGCAGTATTCCTACCGCGGGTCCCGAACTCCAGAGCCCCTTTACGGAATCGAACCGTAGACCTTCTCCTTACCATGGAGACGCTCTGCCGACTGAGCTAAAGGGGCGTTGCGAAAGAGAACATTACGGTAGGGGCGGCGTGCTCAACAAATCGACACGGCCCTTCCCTCCGTCGGCCGCATCATCGCAGGTCAGCAGGGTCCTCGGTGCCTCGATCGGGCTCCCAGATGCGCGCGAAACCCATCGCTTCCTCGAGCTCGTAGGACAGCTCGAGCAGCATTCGCTCGCGTCCCGGCGCCGCCCCGAACATCATCCCCTGAGGCAGCCCGGCCAGAGTCTCCTGAACCGGCAGCGACACCGCCGGCCCACCGGTGACGTTCTGCCACGGCGTGAACGCCACCCAGTCCATCAGCCCCTTCATCACCAGCTCGTAGGCCTGGCTCGGCGCCAGCCGGCCGATCTCCGGGGTCTCGTGCGCGACCGTGGGCGTCAGGACGACGTCGTACGCAGCGTGGAACCCCTCCGCGATCGCCTGTGCCTTGCGCAGCCGGACGATGGCGGCCGGGACGTACTTGGCGTTCTTGAGCGTGTGCTGCGCGAGGCCGACCGTGAGGTTGTCGAGCCGGCTGCGGTCCCAGGTCTTGCCACGGAGCGGGCCGGCGTTGACCAGTGCGACCGCCAGCGTCCCCCAGTAGAGGACGAAGTCGTCGGCGAAGGTATCGGGCACCGGCGGCGGCACCGTTTCGACCGTGTGCCCGAGCTCCTCCAGCACCGCCGCGGTCTTCAGAGTCAGCTCGGCGACCTCGGGGCTGGCGTCGCGCCCGAGCGCGCCGGTGAAGATGGCACAGCGCAGCCGCTTCGACCCGGGGCCGGTGACGTCCCCGATCGGCGGCAGCGAGGTGTGGTGCGCCTTCTCGGCCTCCCGGAAGAAGGCGGCGGTGTCGCGCACCGAGCGGGTCAGCACACCGTCGGTGACGATCTTGAGCGGCAGAAAGCCGTAGAGCGGGTCCTGCGGCAGCCGGTCGCGGGTCGGCTTGAGCCCGACGAGACCGCAGGCGCCGGCCGGGATCCGGATCGAGCCACCGCCGTCGTTGCCATGGGCGATCGGCACGGCCCCCGCGGCCACCAGCGCGCCCGAGCCGGCCGAGGACGCACCCGCCACGCGGCCGGTGTCCCACGGGTTGCGCACCGCTCCGAGCCGCGCGTGCTCGGCCGTGCCCGAGAACCCGAACTCCGAGAGCTGGGTCTTCCCCAGGGACAGCAATCCCAGCTTGAAGAGCAGCTTGGTCATCTCGCCGTTGCGTGAGGCCGGCGGCATGGCGTACGAGTCCGTGCCGTTCCTGGTGGGCACACCGGCGACGTCGGTGTTGTCCTTGATCAGGGTGGGGACACCGGCGAAGAAGCCGGACCGGGGAGCACGCGCCTGGATCCGGGCCCGGTCGAAGGTGCGGTAGGCCATCGCACCCAGTGAGGCGTCGACCGCCTCGATCCGGGCGATGGACGCCTCGACCGCCTCGAGGGTGCTGAAGTCACCGCGCCGCAGGGCATCGGCGACCCCGACCGCGTCGAGAGTGCCGAGTACGTCGTCGGTGAAGGCGTGCACTCGAGCCATGCCGTCAACGTTAAGCCCGCGAGAGCCTCAGAGGAGGAGGTACGCCACCAGCGGAACCAGGAGACATGTCACAACCGCGGTGAGTCCCATCGCCAGTCCGGAGAAGGCGCCCTCGACGCGGCTCTCCTCCAGCATCCGGGCGGTGCCGATGCCGTGCGAGACGGCGCCGACGGCGACACCGCGGGCCCGCGGGTCACGGATGCCGATCAGCGTGAGCACTCGCGGCGCGACCATCGCGGCGACGATTCCGATCACGATCGCGAAGGCCGCCGACAGCTCCGGATAGCCGCCCAGGCGATCGGCCAGCTCGATCGCCACCGGCGTCGTCACGGCCTTCGGAGCCATCGTCCGCTCCAGCACGTCGCCGCCACCGAGCCAGCGCACCAGCAGGATGCCGCTGACCATCGACACGACGGCACCGGCGGTCAGCGCGACCAGGACGGGCACCACCATCCCCTTCAGCCGCGCGACCTGGTGGTAGAGCGGGATCGCCAGCGCGACCGTCGCCGGGCCGAGCAGAAAGCTGATCAAGATGGTGGCGTCGGCGTAGTCGGCATAGCTCGTACCGCTGACCGCCAGCAGGGTGCCGACGATCACGATCGCCACCGCCACCGGCTGGGCCAGCGGCGAACGGGTCCGCGCCCGCAGCCACCGCCCGAACTCGTACGCCGCCACCGTCACGAACAGCCACAGGATGACGCTCACTCGATCTCCTCCCCCGGCGCGCCTTCCGTGCCGGCGACCGACGGGACCCGGCGGAGGAACAGGCTGAGCACCCAGCCGACCGTGGCCAGACCGAGGACCCAGGAGCCGACCAGTGCGACGACGATCGGCACCGCCGCGTCGCGGATGACCGCGAGGTAGGCGATCACGCCGACACCGGCCGGGATGAAGAAGAGCTGCAGGTGGGAGAGGAAGTAGTCGCCGACCTGGATGACCGGGTCGTCCTCGCCGTCACGGCGCCGTAGTACCAGGGCGACGAAGAGCAGCAGCATCCCGACGACGGGTCCGGGCAGCGGGATCCCGGTCAGCTCGACGATCGCGGTTCCGGCCAGCTGGCACCCGAGCAGCCAGAGCAGGCCGACGATCACGGGGTCAGGGACTCGATCGCCATCGCTGCGCAGCCCACCAGGCCCGAGGAGTCGCCGTGGAGCTGGGCCATGAAGGTGAGCTCGCGGGTGGCGATCGGGTTGGCGCGGGCGTAGACGCTCTCACGCACCCCGGCGGTGTAGAGGTCGAACGCACCGGCCATGTCACCGCCGATGACGACGACCTCCGGGTTGAGCAGGTTGACGGCCGCGGCCACGACCTCGCCGAGCTGTCGTCCGCCCTCGCGCAACAGCCCGCGCGCGACCGCGTCGCCGTCGTTCGCGGCGGCCACCAGGTCGCGTACGTGACCGGCGGGGACGCCGGAGTCGGTCAGCCGCTGGGCGAGCGCCCAGCCGGCCGCGACCGTCTCCAGGCACCCGGTCGAGCCACAGCGGCAGGGCCGGTCGCCGGCCGCGTCGATGCGGGTGTGGCCGATCTCGCCGGCCGCCCCGAGGGCGCCGGTGACGACCTTGCCGTCGACGATGATGCCCATGCCGAGACCGGTCGATGCCTTGACGACCAGGGCGTTGCGTACGGGATGGTCGGAGTTGAAGAGCTCCGACCGCGCCAGCGCGTGGGCGTCATGGGCGAGGATCAGCGGCGCGTCGGTCAGCGCGGTGAAGTAGGGGGCCAGCTGGACGCCGTCCCAGCCACCCATCGCCGGGGTGTCGATGCTCATCCCGAGATCGGGGTTGACCACGCCGGGCAGGCTCATCCCGATCGCCAGCACCGGCAGGTCGATCGAGGTCACCATCTTGGTCATCCGCTCGACGACCTCGGGCATCAGCACCTCGGCGGAGATGCCGACCTCGTGGTCACGGGTGTCTCCGGCCAGCTCGCGCCCGGCGAGGTCGAAGACCGCCGCCTGGCTGCGGCTGCGGCCCACCGCCACGGCCAGCACGACTCCTGGGTCTGAGGATTCGTCACTCACGACTGCAGTCTAAGCACGAGCGCGGACGCGACCTAAGACCGCGAGCGGAGCCGGGCGTTGGGAAGTGGAGGGGCCGGGATCGGCCGCTGGTGGTTGCCCTCGACCACGCCGAAACGGCCCTCGGCCAGGTCCTGGGAGTCCTCGACCACCTCGCCGCCACCACGGGTGACCTGGCCCTGCCACTCCTCGCGGTAGCCGACGACCTCCTCGTGGGTGCGCCCGACGAAGTTCCACCACATGATGATCGACTCGCCGAACGGCGTGCCGCCGAGGAGGAGCAGCCGGGTCCACGCCTCACCGGCCTGCAGGATCAGGGTGGTGGCACCCGGAGGGGCGTAGGCGAGGGAGTCCTTCGCCACGTCGGCCGAGGCCGGACCGGACGCGCCCAGACCGGTCATCGACACCTCGCCGGTGTCCACGAGTACGCCGTGCTCGAACCGGTCGTCGACCGGGATCTCGAGCCGGGTGCCGGGCTCGAGCAGGATCTCGGCGCCGAGGATCTCGGAGTGGGTACGTACCGGCGAGGTGACGCCGAGGAGCGACCCCATGAAGACCCGCACGGTCGCACCGTCGCGCTCGATCGGCATGGGCGCGTGGTTCTGGAACCCGGGCTCGACGTCGCGGAGCTCGTCCGGCAGCGCGACCCACAGCTGCGCGCCGTGCAGGACGGTGGTCTCGGGGGTGGAGTTCTCCGAGTGGGAGATCCCGCGCCCGGCGGTCATCAGGTTGACCTCGCCCGGTCGCACCATCGCCACCGTGCCGACCGAGTCGCGGTGCTCGATCTCGCCGGTGAACAGCCAGGAGACCGTCGCCAGCCCGGTGTGCGGGTGGGGCGGCACCTCCATGCCGCCGGAGACGACGACGTCATCGGGACCGTAGTGGTCCAGGAAGCACCACGCACCGATCAGCGAGCGGGAGCGGGCGGGCAGGGTGCGGCGTACGTTCATCGCTCGCGGACCTCCCAGCGGGACGTCTCGCGGAGTGATGATCTGGATCTCCACGCCTTCGTCGCCGGTCCCGCCGACACACTCGACGGGGGTGGGGTGCGCGTCCAGGTTGGTCATGCTCCGAACGCTACTCGCCATGCCTGCGTCATATCGAGGTCGCCGGAGGGCTACCTCGATGCCACACGATGTGGCCCGTGCTCATCGCTCAGCTCGCGAACTTCGTCGGCCCCACCTCCGGCGGCATGAAGACGGCTCTGGAGGCCCTCGCCCGTGGCTATCTCGAGGCGGGCCACGACCGGCTTCTCGTCGTGCCCGGCCCGTACGACTCGGTCACCACGACCGACCTCGGCGAGGTGGTGCAGCTGAGAGCGCCGCGCGTGGGCGGCGGCTACCGGCTGATCATCGAGCCGTGGCGGGTGACCGACGTGCTGACCCGCTTCAACCCGACGAGCCTCGAGGTCAGCGACAAGTTCACGATGCTGCCCGTCTCCCGCTGGGCCCGGCGTCAGGGCATCGGGACGGTGCTCTTCTCCCACGAGCGCCTCGACGAGTACATGCCCACCTACACCGGCATGGACGCCACCTCGAAGGTCTCCACCGCGCTGCTCAACCGGATGCTGGTGCGCTCCTTCGACCAGGTGCTGGTGACCTCCGACTACGCCAGGCACGAGTTCGAGCCGCTGGCCGCGACCGTCGGCTGCCCGATCGCGCAGGTGCCGCTGGGCGTCGACCTCGACAGCTTCACGCCCTCGCTCGGGCACCGCGACGACACCCTGCGACTCATCCACGTCGGCCGCCTCTCCCGCGAGAAGTCCCCCGACCTCGCCGTCGCCACCGCCGTCGAGCTGCATCGGCGCGGGTTCGACGTACGCATGGACGTCTACGGCGACGGGCCGCACCGTGCCGAGATCGAGGCCCTCGCCGCCGGGGCGCCCGTCGTCTTCCACGGGCACGTCTCCGACCGCGGCCGGATCGCCCGGGCGTTGGCCTCGGCCGACGTCGCGCTCTCCGTCTGCCCGCGCGAGACCTTCGGGCTGGCGGTCCTGGAGGCTCTCGCCAGCGGTACGCCGGTGGTGACCGCCGACCGCGGCGGCGCCCGCGAGCTCATCGATGCCCGGTGCGGGGCCTGGGCGGCCGCCCACCCGGCGGCGCTGGCCGACGCGGTCATCGACGTCGCTTCGCGGCCGGTCGGAGCCACCCGCAACGCGGCTCGCGAGCGGGCGGAGCAGTTCCCGTGGTCGCGCACGATCGAGGAGATGCTGGACCTTCACTCCCGTCTCGCACAGGAGACCGCGCCGACCTATCTCCTCGCGCGCTCGCGGCAACGGCAAGCGGCTCGGCGAGCACGGCGTTACGCATGAGCGGTTGACTCGTTAGACGGTTCACCATGAGCGATTCAACGAAAGCGGAAGCCGACCAGGTAACACAGCAGCACACGCACTTCGCCGACTCGTTCGGCCCGGTCTGCAGCGCATACGGAGAAGATCCGCCGACCACCTACGACTACCGCGACGTCACGTGTAGCGACTGTCGGCATGCCGCGCCCTACATCAGCGCGCTGCCCGAGCACCTCAAGCCCAGATCGACCAGGCGGCGCTCGTGGCCGCGATCGATGCAAGAGCGAGTCTGAGGATTCGCGTTCGAGCGGTTCACCTATGAGCGGTGAACCGCTCCGGGGAGGTCCCGGGTGGCTCCGGCTGCACCGGGGTCCACCTGTCCGCAGATCGCGACCGGGCGAGCCCGACGATCCCGGTGACCAGCAACGCTCCGGCGCTCACCGCAACCCACAGCGTGGGGGCGGAGGCGCCGAAGGCAACCACCGCGGCGACGTACGAGACGGTGGGGTTGGTGATCGTCATCGCCGCCATCGCCCACGGCAGCGGGCCGGCGGCGAGCGCCGCCTGAGTGAGCACGATCCCGAGGCCGCAGGTGCACAGCAGGCCGTAGAACGCCGGCAGCGTCAGCAACCCGAGGAACCCGTCGGCGGCGGCCCGGTCGGCGGTGATCTTCAGCAGCACCGATGTCGTCGCGAACGAGCAGCCGGCCGCGACCGCCGTGGTCGCCGCCGCGACCGGCGGCGGGAACCGATGGGCCACCAGCAGGAGTACGCAGATCACGACCGCCACGCACCCGGCGAAGAGTGCGACGCGACCGACGTCGGCATAGGTGCCGCCGCGGTGGTCGTCGGTGACCAGCAGGATCACGCCGCCACAGATCGCGGCGCCGCTGACCCAGTCGGAGACCGTCGGCCGGTGGCGGGCGGCGATCGAGGCGAAGACCAGCGCGAAGAGCAGCTGTGTGGGCATCACCGACTGCACCACCGAGACCGACCCCAGATGGAGCGCGACCGCCTGCACCCCGAAGCCGATCGCGTTGATCACCGCACCGGCGACCCACAGCGGGTTGCGCACCAGCGCCAGCATCAGCCGTTCGACACCCGAGATCCCGCCGCTGCGTCCGGGCGCGAGCGCGCTGGCGCGCTGCTGAACCGCGGCGGAGAGCGAGAACAGGACGCATGCGCCGATGGCCAGGCTCACGGCCGCGGCATGATCCATGCTTCGACGCTACGGCTCGCGAGGAAAGCTCGTCTGCCGTCGACGCGAGCAGCGCGCGATCAGCGGGTGAACCCTGAGGGTCAGCCCTTCACCTTCGCGCCCATGATCTCGCCGTACTCGACCCCGAGGACCGACGGGTCGCCGTCCTTCGGCACCAGCACCGCGACCATCACCGCTGTCCGGATCGACAGGTTCTTGCCCGCCTGGCTGCGGAACTGGTCGAAGGGCGGGTTCCACTCCCACTCGGTTCCCTGGCCGCCGACGATGCTGTCGACGGTGAACTCCAGCATCGCGAACACGCCCTCGGACGTCTGCACCATCCGAGGTCCGGTCTCGTCGAACGGCTCCACCGTCGTCTTGACCGTGTCCACACCCATCTCCGCGACGTACGCGTCCATCTCGCGCCGCGGCGCCCGGAGCTTCTTGAACCCGGCGAGGCCCTCGACTCTCTGGGGCTTGCCGAGGTACGCGTCGATCTCGTCGGCGACGTCTTGGACCCGCTTCGCGTCCGCAGCGGAGACCGGAGCGGCGCCCTCGACCTCGCTGGGGATGGCACTCGCCTTGACCTTGACCTCGCCACGGTGCTTCCAGGGCGAGAGGGCGTCCTGCTGCTCGTAGACCGCCAGCGGAGACCTCCGGTCGCCGCCGTTGAGCTCCACGATGGCCCACATCGGATACTCGCCGAGTCGCACCGACCAGACCCGGCCCGCATGCGCGTTGAAGGTGCGCGAGCGCTGCTTGTAGCCGGTGGCCTCGGCCGCGACCGTCGCGGCCTGGAACATGGCGAGCATGGGGCCGGTCGCGGCCTGGTCCCACGCCTCGACCTTCCACTTCCCGCGTCCGTTGGCTCTGATGGCCTTGTTGCTGCGCGCGTTCCAGTCCCGCATCACAACGCCGACGTCGTCGCTCGGCAACGAGACCTTGCTCGCCTGCTCGGGCTCGACGGCGGCGGGTATCGAGCATCCGGCGAGCGAGAACGTCAGCAGGCCGATGCCCGCCGCCACCCCCAGGCGACGGTAGAGCCCGCCCGCCGGCGGACGGGGCGCGGGCGGGCGGACCAGGGCGGGTCCCGTCACGACGGGCCGAGCCGGCTGCGCCAGATGGCCGGCGGGGTGGGCAGGGTGGACGTACGAGACCTGCGGAAGCGGCGGCTGCCACTCGTCCGGGCGCTCACGCTTCCCGGTCAGCAACAGGACGACCGCGCCGACCAGCAGCAGCGCACCGAAGCCGGCGATGCTCAGCGCGACCATGAAGATCCCGTCGAGCCGGTATCCGAAGGCGAGCTTGATCGGCGAACCGTCGCGGCTCGCGGCCAGGAACGAGACCGGCTCCCCGGTGAGCGTCACGTTCAGCTCCTGGGTGCCGGAGCCCGACACCTTCTCGTGCCACCACGGCGCCTGCGAGGCATCCGGCACCTCCTTCCCCGAACCGGCCGCGCCGCTGACCCTGGTCAGCGGGGTCTTGGCGATCTCGACGGCGTTCGTGCCCTGGACGACGTCGAGCACGTCGACCGGGTTGCCGACGCCGACGTACGACTCCCCCAGCGCCTCCACGCGTACGGTGACCGGGAGCCGGTCGAAGGCGAACGCCTCCGGAGTGGAGTACGCCGCACCCTGCTCGATCGGGGTCTCCTTGCCCATCACGACGTCGTCGGGCCCGGCGGCGATCGCCAGGCCTGCTCCGACAAGAAGGAGTGGTGCGCCGAGCAGGCCGAGGAACACCGACAGGACGACCCTGCCGCCGTTCCTCGGCCGACCGGAATCAGCGATCACGGGTGCGTACGTTGCCGAGCTCATCGAGGCCTTCTGAGTGGGGGTCCCGAGAAGAGGACGCGGCAATCTAGCGTGCTCGGCGCACTCCGAGAAGCGAATAACCCAACCGGGCATCGTATTACCGGGCGGTATGGAACGTTTACCTTGACTTGGTAACCACCATGCCGTGTCGCAGGAACCTCCAGCCACTGAGTATCCCTAGCGTCGTGGAGCGCACGTGGACGTGTCGAAGCGAGAGTTGTCGACTCATAGACCGCGTTGCGCTCAATTCGAATTGACGACGAAAGGTATGAAATGAGCAAGAAGACAGGGCTGCTCCGCCGCGCCGCGGCCGTCGCCGCCTTCTCGGGTGTCGCCTTCGCACTGACCATGGGAGGAGCCGAGGCCGCTCCGGTCACCGCTGACACCACCACTGCCGTCAGCACCGCGACGTCGGACCTCTCGCCCTCGAGCCAGAAGGCCTGGGAGGACTTCATCCTCGGCGGCTCGTACATCACCGGCGGCGCTGCCCAGATGGTCAGCGGTGCCTGGGTCGGCGCTCCTGGCCTGATCCTCGCCGGCGCCACCGGCTCCCCGATCACCCCGGAGCAGGCTGCGGCCTGGGCTAACTGGGACGAGGGCGGGCAGAAGATCGGCGAGGGTGCCGCGATGATGGTCGCGGGTGCCTACGTCGGCGCGCCGGGCATCATCCTGGACCAGATCGCGGGCGGGGCGACCCCCAGCGACCTGTCGCCGGCCGAGCTCGAGCAGGTCTCGTTCCTCATCCCGCAGGACAGCCCGGCGCTCGACGGTGTCGCCACCGACCAGATCCCGAACCCGATGGCTCCGTTCGGGTCCCTCTGAGCGTCGACATGACGACCGCCGACCGACCGTAGCTCCCACCACGATCCGATCGGCGCCGTCCCCCAGATGGCCCTGGTCGTGCCCGCGTGCACGACCGGGCCATCTGCGCATTTACGCACGTTCAGACAAGAACGTTGCAGGTTGGCGAAAATTACGTCATTACATTTCATTCGTCACTAGTTGACATGAAAACAGCCGTGTCGACATGCCGTGATGAACGTTGGTCCTCTTAGCATCACTTCCCGGACGCGAACGTATCGATACTCGCGTTATCGATCCGGGGGTCGCGTCCGTGCGTGATGTTTCAATTCGAATTGATCGATGAAAGGTACGAAATGAACATGAAGACAGGGCTGCTCCGCCGCGCCGCGGCCGTCGCCGCCTTCTCGGGTGTCGCACTCGCACTGACCACGGGTACCGCCAACGCAGCCGACGGCACCCACCACAACCGCACCGAGGCCGAGTGCATCGCGGAGAACTCCTCCGGCGCCTCGGACCTCTCGCCCTCGAGCCAGAAGGCCTGGGCCAGCTTCATCTGTGGCGCCGGCCAGGCCACCGGCGGCGCCGCTCGCATGGTCAGCGGCGCCTGGGTCGGCGCCCCGGGCCTCATCCTGATGGGTGCCACCGGCGACGAGCTGAGCCCCGCGCAGAAGAAGGCCTGGGTGAACTGGGACGGCGGCGCGCACCAGGTCGGCAACGGTGCCGCTCTGGTCGTCTCCGGCGCCTACGTCGGTGCGCCCGGCATCGTGATGGACAAGATCATGGGCGGCGCCATGCCGTCCGAGCTGTCCGACAGCGAGCTGGACCAGGTCTCGTTCCTGCTCCCGATGGACAACGCGGCTCTCGACGGCCTCCCGGTCGGCGCGGTCCCGAACCCGATGGCTCCTCTCGGCGGTTTCTGAGCCAGCTGACCAGAGCTGAGTGATCACCCCCTACCGATCTGCTCGGCAACGTCACACAGGTGGCCCTGGGCGTGCACACGTGCACACTCAGGGCCACCTGCACGTTTTCGGTCAGGCTCAGTCGTACGCCAACGGCTCCTCGATCACGTCCATCACCGCTCTGGCGATCCAGTAGTGGCGGCCGCCGCGGCCCGACCGGCCGGCGGCCTCGATCCACCCGCGCCGCTCGGCGTCCTGGATCAGGTTGCGCGCACCCTGGTTGGTCAGGCCGGTCGCGTCCTGGACGCGCTTGACGGTCAGGTAGGGGTTGGCGAACAGCAGCGTGACCAGCCCGGACAGGTTGGCGCGCGAGGTGGCGGCCTCGTCGAGATAGCTCTCCCGGAGCGCGACCAGACGCTCGGACCTGGTGCTGGCGTCCTCGGCCGAGCGACGCACCGCGGTGAGGAAGAACTGCAGCCACTCCTGCATCTCGCCCCGCTCCCGGACGCTCTGCAGCCGCTGGTAGTAGGTCTGGCGATGGGCCTCGATGTAGCCCGAGAGATAGAGCAGCGGCGTGGACATCCGCCCCTCCTCCATCAGCATGAGGTTGATCAGCAGCCGCCCGATGCGCCCGTTGCCGTCGAGGAACGGGTGGATCGTCTCGAACTGGTAGTGCATCAGCGCGCACCGCACCAGCGTCGGGCTGAGGTCGGGGACGTTGACGTACGCCTCCCAGTCGGCGATCAGCTCGGGCAGGTCGGGCGGGAGGGGCGGGACGTACGCGGCGGTCGTGGGGTCGTCGGTCGGCGACCCGACCCAGACCGGCATCCGCCGGAACTCACCGGGGTGGCGCTCGTGCCCCCGGACGCCGGTGAGGAGGGTCTTGTGGAGCTCGAGGACGAGCCGTTGGCTGAGCGGCCAGCTCTTGATGAGCTCGAAGCCCTGGCGGGTCGCGGCGAGGTAGGCCTTCACCTCGGCGACGTCCTCGCTCCTGGTCGCCTGACCGCTGACCTCGTCCTGGAGGACCTCCTCCAGGGAGGTCTGGGTGCCCTCGATCCGGGAGGAGGCGACCGCCTCCTGGGTCAGGTAGGGCCCGATCAGCAGCTCGGGATCCTGGATCAGCGCACTCACTCCCTGGAGGCGCCCCAGCGCGGCGTCGGCGTCCGAGAGCGCCTTCACGGTGAGTGGCTGTAACGCCAGGTCACGCGGGATGTGGGCGGGTCGGTAGTACCAGTAGGCCCACTTGTTCCCCGGCTCACGGGTCGCCCTGCCGAACTGCGGAGCGTCGTACCTCTCCGGATCCATGACCGGTCAACTTACCACTCAGAGATCATTTGAGTTGGAAGTTGACGGGAACTTCCAAGCGCCTCTTGGAAGCTGCCCGCCAACATCCAACCGTCCCCTACGATCCACGCGTGAGAACGCGTGCTCGACGGGCACCGGCGATCCTGATCGCCTCGCTCGTCCTCCTGCTGGCGGTCGGTTTCGTGCTCGCCACGCAGGTCTCCGGCTTCCTCGGGATCAGCGCCGAGCCGGTCGCGGCAGCGCCCGAGACGGCGAGCGTCGCACTGGCACGGACGGCGACCGCACCCACCGTCGGCCGGGTACAGCTGGCCGAGGGCGCGAGTCCCCGGGTCCGGCACGCGGCCGCGGCATTCCAGAAGGCGGTCGACGGCTCCGGAGCCGAGGCCGAGGGCACGCTGTCCGTGACGACCGGGACCGACCTCGGCGAGGGCGCCGGGCCTGAGGCCTACCGGGCCACGAGCGACGGCCCCGACATCCAGCTCGAGGCCGCCGACGCGGCGGGCGCGGCAGCCGGGCTCTTCCAGCTGGCCGACCGAGTACGCACGGCCCGCCCGCTCCTCACGCCCGGCGAGGACGGCGAGGTGCAGCAGCCGGACCTTCCGCTGCGCCTCGTCGACAAGGGCGCGGCCGGCGTTCCCGGGACGGCCGCCGACTGGCGTACGGGCGAGGAGTACTCGCACAACAGCGGCCAGTTCGCCGACGCGATCCTCTCGGACGCACCGTTCGTCGACACCGAGGCGCTCGCCGAGGACGCCGAGCAGTTCCGGACGTACGTCGATCATCAGCTCGCCCGGGGCTACAACGGCATCGTCATGCCCGGATTCCTCGAGTACGTCACGTTCGACCGCTTCGGGGACGGCGACGAGATCTACCCGACCGCCGAGGATCCGCACGTCGGCAGGGCGCTCGCGATGCGCGAGCACTTCGGCTCGATGTGGCGGTACGCCCACGATGCCGGGATGAGGGTCTACCTCGGTACCGACATGCTCGCCCTGTCCACGCCGCTCCAGCGCTACCTCGACGAGCACGATCTCGACGCCGAGGACCCCGAGCTCTGGGACATCTACGCCGCCGGGCTCGAGGAGCTCCTCGCCGAGATGCCCTACGTCGACGGGCTGATGATCCGCATCGGCGAGGGCGGCCGGATCTACCAGCTGCCCGGCTGGGACTACTGGTCGCAGATCGCGGTCACGACGCCCACGGCGGTCAAGGCGATGCTCGACGCGTTCACGACCGTCGCCGAGCGCCAGGATCGAGAGATCATCTTCCGGACCTGGAGCGTCGGCGTCGGCGCGGTCGGCGACCTGCACACCAACCCCGCCTCGTACGAGGAGGTTCTCGGTGACGTGCACAGCGATGCGCTGATCGTCTCGACGAAGCACGTCGCCGGCGACTTCTACTCGTTCCTCCCGCTCAACCCGACCCTCGAGGTCGGCGGCCATCGGCGCCTCGTCGAGATGCAGAGCCGGCGCGAGTTCGAGGGGTTCGGGGCGCTCCCGAACGACCTCACCGCCGCCTACTCGGCGGCCCTGACCCACCTGGTCAGGACGAATCCCGACATCGAGGGGGTGTGGACCTGGAACCAGGACGGCGGCCCGATCCACGCCGGGCCACGGACCCTCTACCTCCGCGAGGGCCTCTGGCAGCTGTGGGACCTGAACTCGTACGCAGCATCCCGGCTCGCCTGGGACACCTCGGCCGATCCGGGCGAGATCACCGCCGACTGGGCGCGCGAGACGTTCAGCTCGGACCCGGCCACGGTGCGGGCGATCGGGGAGGCGATGGCGCTCTCGCGCGAGGCGGTGCTCGGCGGGCTCTACATCCCGCCGTTCGCCGAGAACCAGGTGCGCGCGCTCGGGCTCGAGATCCCGCCCCAGACCTGGCTGTTCGAGTGGGACATCGTCACTGGGGACACGGCCGTCCTCAGCAGCGTCTACGCGATCAGCAAGGACCGCCTCGACGAGGCGGCCGAAGGCGGCCGGGACGCGATCGAGACGGCCGAGTCGATGCGGCGGATCATCGCCGGGACCGATCCGTCGACCTGGCGCGATCCGGCGCTGCGTACGGATCTCCTGGCCTCGATCGACTACGAGATCAACCTGTTCCGGGTCCTCAGCGACTACCGCGCGATGACGATGTACCACGTCGAATGGCTCGACACCGGCTCGTCGGACGCGCGCGAACGATGGCAGTCGGCACGGGCGGCGTTCGAGAAGTCCCGCGCGTCTCACGTGGCGACCTACGGCGACGACCAGGCCCACCCCGCCTTCCAGTTCACCGCCGCCGACATCGGCGCGACGCGGGCCGACCGGGATCCGGCGATGGCCTGGCTCGCGCGTGGGCTGCTCGTGCTCGCCCTGGCCGGGCTGATCCTGGTCAGGCCGCTGCGGATCGCGGTGACTCGGCCGTGGCGGTTGGGCCGGGCGTTGCGGGAGGTACCGCCGCGACGCTGGGAGCGGACGGCGGTCCTGGTCCTACCCCTCGTGGTGCTGGTTCTCGGCCGGGCGACGCTGACGTGGTTCGCGGCGCCTGCGCATCTCGTCGTCACGCTGGGCGCCTGGTTGCTGTTCGCGTTGACGCTACGGCTCCTGATCGGGCGTCGCGACCCCTTCGCGCTCTGGGCGGTCATCGGCGGGATCGTCCTGGTCAGGTCGGTGATCCTGACGGCCGCCCTCGCCAACCGCGGACCGGGGCGCTACTGGTTCCTCTTCTGGACCGAGCCGGGCCCTCGGACGCTCTACATCACCGTCGCGTTCGCCGGATTCGGCCTGCTGTTCGTCGCCACGGCGCTGGCTCTGCGGAGTGCGTACGGGTTCACCCGTCGCCGAGCCGTCGGCAACGTCCTGATCGCGGCCGGTGCGCCTGTCGTCATCGGCGGCATGGGCGTCGCCTTGTTGGGCACCGAGCGTGCCCTGACGATCTGGAACGACCAGATGGCGCTCATCCCCTGGGGGCTCTCGCGCATCCTCGGCATCACCGTGCACCTCGGCATCCCGACGAGCCTGCCATGGTTCGCCGTCGGCTGTGGGGCGGCCGCCGCGCTGGTCGGGGTGGCCCTGAGCCTGGTCCGACGCAGCTAGTGTGAGTCCGTGCAGTTCGGTCAGTATCCGGCCCCGCGCCACACCATCGCCCACCTCTCCGACACCCATCTCTACGCCGGGGACGAGCGGCGCATCTACGGCAAGGTGGACCCCGCGCCCGGGTTCGAGCGGGCCCTGACGCGGCTGCGCGGGATGCCCACGCCGCCGCAGGCGATCGTCTTCACCGGCGACCTCGCCGACCTGGGCGAGCGCGGTGCCTACGTACGTCTTCGCGAGCAGGTGGAGCCGGTCGCTGCGGAGTTCGGCGCGGAGATCGTCTGGGTGATGGGCAACCACGACGAACGCGAGGTCTACTCCGAGGTGCTCTTCGGGTCGGCGTCGGAGGAGCCTCAGGACCGGGTCCACGAAGTGGACGGGCTGCGGATCATCGCCCTGGACAGCACCGTGCCCGGCTGGCACCACGGCGACATCGACGACTCACAGCTCGAGTGGCTGGCCGGGGTGCTGAAGGAGCCCGCGCCTCACGGCACCCTGCTGACGATGCACCACCCGCCGGTGCCGCTCCCGCTCAACGAGGCCAGCTCGATCATCGAGCTCGACGGCCAGGACCGGCTCGCCCCGGTGCTGGCGGGCAGCGACGTACGCGCCATCCTGGCCGGTCACCTGCACTACTCGACCAACACCACCTTCGCCGGCATCCCGGTCTCGGTCGCCTCCGCGAGCTGCTTCGCCGCCGCCCCCGCGACCGCCGACCGGTTCTCCTCGGCGGTCGCCGGCCACCAGGCGATCTCGCTGGTCCACCTCTACGACGAAGGCGCCGGTGGCGTCCCCGGTGCCCCGGTCGTGCACACCACCGTGCCCACCAGCGAGTCCCCCGAGGTCGCCGGCTTCCCGTCCTCGGTCGTCGAGAAGCTGGCCGCGATGACCGCCGCCGAGCGCCGCGACCTCTTCTCCCGCAAGGGCAAGGCCGCCCGCGCCCTGCGGCGTCAGCTCCGAGACTGACCCCGGCGGCCTCGATCTCCGACTCGAGGCTGATGTGGGCGTACGTCCGGGCCCGGAACGATGGCTGCGAAACGTCAACGACGACAGGAGCAGCCATGTCTCGGACCCTCGTCCGCACGGGCACCGCAGCGATCGCCGCGGTGCTTCTACCTCTGACGGCCGTGCCGGCCGCGTACGCCCAGCCTGACCCCGATCCCGATCCTGGTCGCGGGCCCGCGGCCGTTGCCCCGGACCCGACCGCGCTGACCCGGGAGGCGACCGCGATCGCCGAGCGGGCAGCGGCCAAGCACCAGGGGTTCAAGGCCCGGTCGTCGACTCCGGCTACCGCCGAGCTCGACCGTGCCGTCGACGCGGTCATCGCCGACGGCGCCCTCGGCGTCACTGCCCGGGTCGAGGCTCCGGGTCTGACCTGGACGGGGGCAGGCGGCGTACGCGAGGCGGGCACCGAGCGCAACGTCCGGGCCTTCGACAGGTTCCACGTCGCCAGCAACACCAAGACGATGATCGCGACCCTGGTCATGCAGGAGGTCGAGCGCGGCACCTGGAGACTGGACACCCCGGCCGAGGACGTACTGCCCGGGATCTTTCCTGCCGGCGTCACGATCGAGCACCTGCTCAGCCACCGCTCCGGGGCTCCGCGCGGCCCCGAAGAGCTGCTGCTGACCCGCATCGAGGACCCCAACTCGCTGGAGCAGTTCATCGACGCCGTCGGTCAGCACTACACCGAGGCCGAGCACCTGACCGCGATGCGCTCGGTCCCCTGGCTCTTCGAGCCGGGCACCGACTTCTCCTACTCCAACTACGGCTACGTCGCCCTCGGCGTCATGCTCGAGAAGGAGACCGGCCAGGATCTCGACGACCTGCTCCACCGGCGCATCTTCTGGCCGGCCGGGATGCTCCGCACCGACTACCCGAAGACCTCGCACAACCGCGGACCGTTCCTCGAGGGTGCGGCCAAGATCGACCAGACCGGATGGCGGCCGCTGACCGACCTGGACCCGAGCGTCTTCCACGCCTCCGGCGCCGCGACCAGCACCACCCGTGACCTGGCCTCTTTCAACGAGGCGCTGCTGACCGGTGAGCTGGTCTCACCGGCCTCGGTCGACGCCATGCTCCCGCCTCGCGCGGGCAGCGCCGACCCCGAATACGGGCTGGGCATCTATCGCGTCGCCGACCCGTGCACGGAGGGCGAATACCTCTACGGTCACGACGGCGCCCACTTCGGCACCCAGTCGATCAACTGGAGCTCGCGCGACGGCGAGCGTCAGGTCACCCTCGCCTGGACCGGCCGCGACTACACCGGTGCCACCGAGCCGCCCTACGACCTCGGCCTCCTGCTGGAGCCGATGCTTCTCGCGACCTGCTGAGTCCCTCGAACGGTCAGGGTCGCAGGATGCGGCGTTCGATGGCCGTGGCGACGGCGCCGGCCCGGGTGTCGACGCCGAGCTTGGTGTAGATGTGGGAGAGGTGGGACTTGACCGTCGCCTCGCTGACCAGCAGCTCGCGGGCCATCTCCTTGTTGCCCAGGCCCTTGGCGAGCAGCCGCAGGATCTCGACCTCGCGCGGACTCACCTTCGGCGTCGGCGAGGCGGCGCGCTGCAGCAGCCGGGTCGCGACCGAGGGTGCCAGCACGGTCTCACCTCGTGCGGTGCCGCGGATGGCGCGGAACAGCTCGTCGGGCGGTGCGTCCTTGAGCAGGTAGCCCGCCGCGCCGGCGTCGACGGCCTCGAGCACGTCGGCCTCGGTGTCATAGGTCGTCAGCACCAGCACCTGCGGCGGCGACGGCAGCTCGCGGACCAGCCGGGTGGTCTCCGCGCCACCCGGTCCGTCGCCGAGGCTGAGGTCCATCAGCACCACGTCCGGCGTCGTCTCGCCGACGACCGCGACGGCCTGGGCCGAGTCGGCCGCCTCGCCGACCACGTCGAGGTCGTCCTGGGCGTCCACCAGGGCGCGTACGCCTGCCCGGACGACCGGATGGTCGTCCACCAGCACCACCCGGATGCGTTGCTCAGCCACGACGTTCCTCCCCCTGAGATGCTGTCTGTCCGGCCGCGAACGAGGCCGCGAGCACCGTGCCCTCACCGGGGGCGCTCTCGATGACCAAGTCTCCACCCAGCAGGCGGGCGCGAGCCCGCATTCCGGCCAGGCCGTGTCCGCGCAGCCCGTCGGACTCCTTCAGCCGGGCGGGCTCGAACCCTGCTCCGTCGTCGCGTACGTCCAGGGCGACCGCGCCCTCGTGGAACGTGAGGGAGACGACCGCCGTGGTCGCGCCGGCGTGCTCGGCGACGTTGGCGAGGGCGCCGCGCAGGGTGCGGACGACGGCCGTCGCCACGCGTCCGCCGACCTCGTGCGGGTCGCCGTGGACGTGGACCGGGACGCTGAGCCCGGTGGTGGCGGCGACGTCGTCGGCGACCTGGCGTACGGCGGTGACCAGCGCCGATCCACCGGTCAGCTCGGTGGGGGCGAGGTCGCGTACGACCCGACGGGCCTCGTCGAGCGAGGAGCGGGCCATCGTGGCCGCCTGGTCGACGTGGTCACGAGCGTCGTCCGGGCGCGAGGACCACTCCTGGTCGGCCGCCTGGAGCAGCAGGTTGATGCTGGTCAGGCCCTGGGCGACGCTGTCGTGGATCTCCCGGCTCAGGCGCGCGCGCTCGGCCACGACACCGGCTCGGCGCTCGGCGTCGGCGACCTCGTCCTGGGCCGCCTCGAGGTCTGCGAGGAGCGCGCGCCGGGTGACCGCGTCGCGCTCGAGAGCGCGGTAGGCGGTCACCGCGAGCACGGCCACGCAGACCGGTCCGAGGAGGACGGTCGGGTCGGCCAGGCCGGTCATCCGGCTCCAGGCGACCGCGACCACCGCGACCAGGAACACCGTGGCGGCCACCGCCCACCTGAACGGCAGGATCCGCAGCGCCAGGAAGACCAGCGGCACCGCCGCCCACGAGAACGAGGGCGCGATCAGCGCCAGCACCGTCCAGCAGGCGACCACGCCGGCCAGCCACACGACCGCGGCCGTGCCGGTGAGGCGGCGGCCCGCGGCGTACGCGATCAGCAGGACCGCTGCGCCGGACAGGACCACCTCGGCCTGGTCACCGAGGCCGTGGCCCTGCAGATAGCGAGCGACCGAGGCGACGACGAGCACCACCAGTGAGATGTGGAGCCAGCGGTCGAGCAGCGACTGGCCGGCCAGGATCCCACCGGCTCGAGGGCTGGGTGCGGCGTCGGTCGACATGGTTGTTCCAGGCTAGGCCGGTCGCGGTGTCCAGGCATCATCCGATCGGCTATCCGGAGTGTCGCCGGACGGCTATCCAGACGTCGCCGGTCACCCGATGTCCGGACCCCTCCTCGACGGCGATGGTTGATGCATCAGCTCGACCAACCGGAGGAGAACCACCATGCGTACGTCCCGAATCGCCGCCCTCGCCGGGCTCGCCGGCATCGCCGCCACGGCCACCCTGTCCGTCACCGCCCTCGGTATGGGTACCGCGGCCAACGCCGCCGAGGGTCACGGCCGGCCGGCGAGCTACCTGCTCGAGGGCGACCCGTCGGCCCAGGGCGGCTCGAAGTTCGAGGGCATCGGCGTGGACCCGGAGTCCGGGAGGTTCTACGTCAGCGAGGTCACCGGCGGCGAGATCCAGCGCGGCTCCGCCGACCGCGCCCAGGCCGAGGAGTGGCTGGCCGGTGACGGCACCGATGGCCGCTACACCGCCCGTGGCATCACCGTCGACGACGAGGGCCGCATCTACATCGCCGGTGGCCCGAACGGCACCGGCAACGACCGCCCCGACCTGTGGGTCTACAGCTCGTCGGGCGAGTTGCTGGCCGCTCTCCGCGTCCCCGACAACGACGCGTTCCTGAACGATGTGGCGATCGGGCCGGACGGGGCTGCGTACTTCACCAACTCCAACGACCCCACGATCATCCGCGTCGCCGAGGGTTCCTCCGGCTGGGAGGCGACCGAGTGGGCCGACGGCAGCTCGCTGATCACCCGTCAGGAGGGCTTCAACCTCGGCGGCATCGTGCTGAGCCAGGACCGCTCCGCCTTCGTGGTCGCCCAGGGCAACACCGGGCAGCTGTGGCGCTTCTCGATCGCGACCGGCGAGGTCAGCGAGATCGACACCGATGGCGCGAACCTGCGCAACGCCGACGGCCTGATCCGGCAGGGTCGCGACCTCGCGGTGATCCGCAACTTCGACAAGCAGATCGTGCACCTCGAGCTGAACCGGTCCGCGACCTCGGCCGAGCACGTCTCCTCGCGCGCCACCGACCCTGACCGCGTCCTCACCACCGGGAAGCTGCTGAACGGCCGGATGCTGCTGGTCGACAGCCACTTCGACGAGCAGACCGCGCAGGGGCCGTACGAGATCGTCACCGCCAGGATGCCGCGATGACCGTCTCTCCCCTGCGGTGGTCGCTGGCCGCCGCGGCGCTGACCGCACTTCTGGCAGGCTGCGCCGCGGCGCCGTCGGAGACCGGCGAACCGTCTCCATCGAGCTCTCCGTCCAACTCTTCGTCGAGCTCGGCGTCCGCCGCGACGAAGGAAGCGGACAGCGCCCCCGACCCCGAGGAGCAGAAGCGCATGAACGAGCAGCTGATCAAGGCCGCATGGGACAACGACGTGGCCCGCGCCCGCGAGCTGGTCGAGGCCGGCGCGGACGTGAACCACCAGGACGACACCCAGCAGAGCGCCTACCTCATCGCCGCGAGCGAGGGCTATGTCGACCTGCTCGACCTGACGCTTCGCAACGGCGCCGAGATCAACGCCAAGGACTCCTACGACGGGACCGCGCTGATCCGCGCCGCCGAGCGCGGCCACGCCGACGTCGTGGGGCGTCTGGTGCAGGCCGGGATCGACCTCGACCACGTCAACAACCTGGGCTGGACCGCCCTGCACGAGGCGATCGTCCTGGGTGACGACGGCCCGGACGCGGCCGACACCGTGCGGGTGCTGGTCGCGGCCGGCGTGGACATCTCGATCGAGGCGGGGCGGGACGGGAAGACCGCCCTACAGCACGCCGAGGAGCGGGGGTTCGACGCGATCGTCTCGACGCTTCGCGCCGCTTCTTCCGAGGTCGCCGATGGCGATGCTCAGCTCCTACGCGCCGCTTCAGGCGGTGACGCGGACTCGGCCGCGGCGGCCCTCCGGGGCGGCGCCGATCTGGAGGCCCGCGACGGCAACCGGCGTACGCCGCTGCTGCTCGCGGTCACCGACGACCACCTCTCCACGGCCCGTCTGCTCGTCCACCTGGGTGCCGACCCGGATGCCCTCGACGGCCAGCACGACACGCCCTGGCTGGTCACCGGTGTCACCGGGAGCGTCCCGATGGCCGAGCTGCTGCTCACCGCCGACCCGGACCTGACGGTGCGCAACCGCTACGGCGGTCTCTCCATCATCCCGGCCAGCGAGCGCGGCCACGCGGACTACGTCGAGCGCGTCGCGAAGACCGCGATCGACATCGACCACGTCAACGACCTCGGCTGGACCGCCCTCCTGGAGGCCGTGATCCTCGGCGAGGGCTCCGACCGCTGGCAGCGGGTCGTCCGCAGCCTGCTCGAGAACGGCGCCGACCCGAGCATCGCCGACCGCGACGGCGTGACCCCGCTCGAGCACGCCCGCAACCGCGGCTTCACCGAGATCGCACGGATCATCGAGCAGCACGGCGGCTGATCGTCGCCTCAGAGCTCGAGGCCCTGACCGGTTCCCCCGCCGGTCGGGGTCTCGTCCCGGGTGAACGTGAGCTGCTGGACATCGATGTAGCGAGCGGCGAACCCGGCCCTGGAGTACTCCAGGTAGAAGTGCCACATCCGCAGGAACGTCTCGTCGAACCCGAGCGCCCGGACCTCCTCGGCTTGCTCCCACAGCGCGTGGTCCCAGCGCCGCAGGGTCTCCGCGTAGTGGGCCCCGAACGAGAGCCGACTCCGCACCCGGAGCCGGGTGTGCGCCTCGGTGACGCCGGTGATCGCCTCGGTCGAGGGAAGCAGCCCGCCGGGGAAGATGTACTTGGTGATCCAGGTCTCGGTGTTCCGGGTCGCGAGCATCCGGTCGTGCGGCATGGTGATCGCCTGGATCACCGCGGTGCCGCCGGGGGCCAGGACCTCGTCGATCTTCGCGAAGTAGACCGGCCAGAACCGTTCGCCGACCGCCTCGATCATCTCGACCGAGACCACGGCGTCGTACGTCCCGTCCACGGCCCGGTAGTCGCGCAGCTCCACGTCCACCCGATGGTCCAGACCGGCAGCGCCGATCCGGCGCCGGGCCAGCTCGGCCTGTTCGACGGAGAGGGTCACCGAGGTGACCTGGGCGCCCCGGGCGGCGGCCCGCAGGGCGAGCTCGCCCCAGCCGGTCCCGATCTCCAGCAGACGGGTGCCCGCGCCGACTCCCGCCTCGTCGAGGATCCGGTCGATCTTGCGATGCTGGGCGAGCGCCAGGTCCTCCGTCGAGGGCAGGGAGGAGAACAGGCCCGCCGAGTAGGTCATCGTCGGGTCCAGGAAGAGCGCGAAGAAGTCGTTGGACAGGTCGTAGTGGTGGCCGATGTGCTCGCGCGCGTTCTCCGGCGTGTTCACGTCCTTCGCGCCGCGGCGCCGCTCGTAGACGCCGCGCAGCCGCTGGGCCCACCCGGGAATGAGACCGTCGATGTCCCGGCACAGCACGGTCAGGGTCTCCCCCAGCTCGGGGGCATCCCAGGCACCGGTCAGGTACGCCTCGCCGAAGCCGATCAGCCCGTGCCGGCTGAGCCTGGCGTAGAACTCCTCGGGCCGGTGCAGCACGATGTCGGCCGGGCTGCCGTCGTGGCTCACGCTGATCCCGAGCCGCTTCGTGGCGGCCCGGAACACGGCAGCCGCGGCAGCCGCGGCGCCCCTGGTCACCGGACCCGTGGGTGCGTCCTGCAGCATCGGCCAACGCTCACCCGCCAGGCTCTGGGCGGCGGCGGCTTCGATGGTCTTCATCGGACTCCTTCTTGGTGGTGCAACGGCCGTCTGTGGACCGGCAGGCGTCGTAGCCACAGTGCTACGCCGTGGATGCGGATCCAGACCGCGCCGAGAATCGCGGCGGGAGCGGATCGGAGCGTGTCCCCGAACCGCCCTTCGACCCGGGAGCCGCGGACGGAGGCGTCGAAGACGGACCCGTCCTCGGTGGTCAGCCGGACGGCGACGCGGAGTCGCCCGTCGGGTGGCGGCACGGTGAGGTCGTAGTGGCCGTCCACGCCGTGGAACGGCGAGACGTACATCGCCTTCGCGACCTGTGCCCGATGCCGATCGTCGGGATGGACGAGGTACGCGTGCCGGTCGCCGTAGGTGTTGTGCACCTCGACGACGGTGGCCAGCGGCTCCCCGGAGGCAGCCGTGCACCAGTAGACGCTGATCGGGTTGAAGCTGAACCCGAAGGCCCTCGGCTGAGCCGCCATCAGCACCCGTGCGTCGGCCAGGTCGATGTCGTGGAGCTTCAGGAACGCGGCGAGGTTCTCCCGGATCGAGAGCTCGGGGTCGCCCAAATGGTCGCGGGCCTCGAAGCGGCCGAGGGGCCCGTGATCGGGCAACCGGTCCAGATCGACCACCTGCCAGTGGGAGCGGTGCACGAACCGGTTCCGCAGCGGCCCCCGCCGGGTGTGGCTGATCGTGGTGCGATACACGCCGGTCGCGTCGTCGGGCCGCTCGGCGGGGGCCGTCCAGGACAGCCCCAGCCGCTCGGCCGCACGGGCACCGGAGCGGGCGCCGTCCTCGTGGAACCCCCAGCCGCGCCAGGCGCCGGCGAAGACCAGCGCGTCGGAGTCCAGCTCGTCGGCGCGCTGTTGAGCAGCGACCGATTCCGGGGTGTAGAGCGGGTGCTCGTACTCCATGGTGGCGATGACCTTCTCGGGATCGATCAGGTCCGCCCCACCGAGCGTGACCAGGTGACGTACGCCTCCGGGAGCCGGCAGCCGCATCAACCGCGTCAGGTCGTAGGTGACCGTGACCTGGCCGCGGCCCGGGCGCTCCAGGTAGTTCCACGAGGACCGGACGTGCTCGCTGTCCGGCAGCAGGCTGGTGTCGGTGTGCAGCTGAGCCTGGTTGGCGGAGTACGGGAACCCACCCAGGATCTCCCGCTGGGCCGCCGTGGGCTCGCCGAGCATCGCCAGCGACTGTCCCGGATGGGTCGCGAGCACTGCCGCGTCGAAGAGCTCGGTGCGCCCGTTGCCGTCGGTGATCTCGACACCCGCACCGGTCTCGACCACGTTCACCACCTTCGTCGAGGTCAACACCCGGCCGCCGCGGTCGCGGATCGTGGCGGCGACCCTCTCGACGTACGTCGCCGACCCGCCGGTGACCGTGCGCCAGCGCGGCGAGCCGAAGATCTGCAGCATCCCGTGGTGGCTGAGGAACTCGAAGAGGTAGCGAGCCGGGTAGCTCAGCGCCGTGGCCGGGTCGCAGGACCACACCGCGGCGACCAGCGGTGCCATGAAGTGACGGCGGAAGTGCGGGGTGAACCCGTGCTCGTCCAGGAACGCCTCGAGGGTGCGGTCGTCGGAATCATCGCCGGCGAGCAGCCTCCGGGCGGCCCGGTGGAACCGCGGGATCTCGGTGAGCATCCGCAGGTGCGCCGGTCGCCACGCGCGGCGGTCGGGCAGCACCCCGCGCAGCCCGCGCGCACCGGCGTACTCCACGCCGGCGCCCGGCGAACGCACCGACATCGACATCTCCGAGACCTGGGTCGGCACGTCGAGCTCGGCGAAGAGCCGGAGCAGCGTCGGATACGTACGCCGGTTGTGCACGATGAACCCGGTGTCGATCGCCAGCTCGCTCCCGTCCGGGGCCGTCACCTGGTGGGTGTCGGCATGGCCACCGAGCCTGTCGTCGGCCTCGAAGAGGGTCACCGCACCGTTCAAGGACGCGACGTACGCGGCAGTCAGACCGGCGACACCGCTGCCCACCACGGCGATCCGACGGCGTTCGTGGTCGGGGCTGCTCATCGTGCTCCTTGGGTCGGCGGGGGAAACGGCACAGCGGCGCCGTCACCCGGTCTTCGGCCACCGCGGCGATTCGGATTGGGTTTCAGCACGCGAATCTCATCCGGCCGCTTGACCTTGACGCAGCGTCATGGCTGAACAGTGGTGCCATCGACCACACACCGGAGGAGCACCACCATGAACGCAGTCATCGTCGCCGTCGAGCTCGCAGCCGCCGCGGCCTTCCTGAGCATCCCGATCGTGCGCCACCGATACGGCGCCCACGCCATGGCCGGCGCCGAGGCCGAGCTCGCCCGCCAGGGCGTACGCACCACCGCGCTGCGCGAGTACGGCATGCGGTTCGACGCCAGCGGGCACGAGTGGTGGGCACCTGGTGGCATCGCCGCGTTACTGGTGACGGCGGCGGGTCTCACTCTCGCCGGTTTCGACTGGATGCAGCCGGTGAACGTGGTGGTGCTGTCGTTGCTGTTCCTCGGCAACTGCGTCATCGTCTACAGCAACCTGACCGCGACCCGATCCGTGCAGGCCGCCTTCCGCCGCAAGAACGACCCCGAGCTGGCCGGCGTGGACGTCCCGGCCCTGCTGAAGGTCGCGGAAGCGGGATTCCCGGACTGGACCTGGACCCTCCAGAAGGTCCGCAACACCATCGTGTTCGCCGGCTCGGCACTCGGCCTGATCCTGCTGGCCGTCGCCTGAGGGCCAGCAGGTTCAGCCGCGCCCGGCGTACGGCATCCCGGTGGCCATGATCGTCATCGCGGGGACGCTGACGCCGGGCGGGAGCTGGGCCATCGCGACCACCGCGTCGGCGACGTGCTGCGGGTCGAAGGTCGGCTCGGGACGTACGGTGCCGTCGGCCTGACGGGCGCCGACGGCGATGCCGGCGGTCATCTCGGTGGCCGCGTTGCCGATGTCGATCTGGCCGACGGCGATGTCGTGGGCGCGGCCGTCGAGGGCGAGGGCGCGGGTGAGGCCGGTGATCGCGTGCTTGGAGGTGGTGTAGGCCGCGCTGCCCGGGCGCGGGACATGTGCGGAGATCGAGCCGTTGTTGATGATCCGCCCGCCGCGCGGGTCCTGCCGTTTCATCTGCGCGAACGCCTCGCGGGCGCACAGGAAGGAGCCGGTGACGTTGACGGCGAGCGTCGCGGCGAACTCCTCGGGCGGGATCTCGTCGGCCTCGCCGCTCGGTCCGAAGGTGCCGGCGTTGTTGACCAGCAGGTCCACCCGCCCCCACATCCCCACGACCGCGGCGAACGCAGCCTCCACCTCGGCGGCATCGGCAACGTCGGTCGGCAGCACGAGGGACCGCGCCATCACCGACGCGGTCTCCTCGAGCGATGCCTTCGTACGTCCCAGCAGCGCGACCTGGAAACCGGCACCGTCCAGCGCCTGCGCGATCACCCGCCCCAGCCCGGACCCGGCTCCGGTGACGACGGCGACCGGCATCACGTGAACTGCCGGCTGAGCTGAGCGTGGCGGTTGACGTCCTTGTAGAGCAGGTAGCGGAACCGGTCGGGTCCGCCGGCGTAGCAGGCCTGCGGACAGAACGCCCGCAGCCACATGAAGTCGCCCTCCTGCACCTCCACCCAGTCCTTGTTGAGCAGGTAGACGGCCTTGCCCTCCAGGACGTAGAGCCCGTGCTCCATCACGTGCGTCTCCGGGAACGGGATCGCGCCGCCCGGCTCGAAGCTGACGATGTTGACGTGCATGTCGTGGCGTACGTCATCGGGGTCGACGAACCGCTGGGTCTTCCAGGCGCCGTTGGTGCCGGGCATCTCGCCGCCGGGTACGTCGACCTCGTTGGTGACGAACGGTTCGGGGACCTCGATGCCCTCGACCGCCTGGTAGGCCTTGCGGATCCAGTGGAAGCGCGCGACCTGGTCGCTGGTGTTGTGCAGGGTCCAGGAGGAGCCGGGCGGGAGGAAGGCGTAGCCGCCGGGGGCTAGCTCGTGCTTCTCGCCCTCGAGGGTCAACGTCAGGGCGCCCTCGACCACGAACAGGACGCCCTCGGCACCCGGGTCGAGCTCGGGCTTGTCGCTGCCTCCGCCGGGCGAGACCTCGACGATGTACTGCGAGAAGGTCTCTGCGAACCCCGAGAGCGGCCGGGCGATCACCCACAGCCGGGTGCCCTCCCAGAAGGGGAGCTTGCTGGTGACGATGTCGCGCATGGTGCCACGCGGGAGCACGGCGTACGCCTCGGTGAACACGGCCCGGTCGGTGGTCAGCTCACGCTGCGACGGGTGGCCGCCGGTCGGGGCGTAGTAGCGGGGTTCGCTCATGGTCGGGCTCCTTCTTCGGTGACTCTGCTGAGCAGCCGGCCCTGGGGCGCGGCCTCGATGTCGATCTTCTCGCCACGCAGCCAGGTCTGGCGGACGACGCCTGCCAGGGTCCGGCCGTGGTAGGGCGTGACGGCGTTCTTGTGGTGGAGCTTCGCGGCATCGACGACGTAGGAGTCCTCGGGCGCGAGGACGGCGAAGTCGGCGTCGTGGCCGACCGCGATCTGCCCCTTGGTCCTCAACCCTGCGTGGCGGGCCGGCGCCTCGGACATCCAGCGGGCGACGTCGGCGAGGCTGAAGCCGCGGCCCCTGGCCTCGGTCCAGACCGCCGACAGGCCGAGCTGGAGCGAGGAGATGCCGCCCCAGGCGACCCCGAAGTCGCCGGTGTCGAGGGCTTTCAGGTCGGGGGTGGAGGGCGAGTGGTCGGTGACGACCATGTCGATGACCCCGTCGCGCAGGCCCTGCCAGAGCAGCTCGCGGTTGGCCGCCTCCCGGATCGGCGGGCAGCACTTGTACTGCGTCGCGCCGTCGGGGATCTCCTCCGCGGCGAAGGTCAGGTAGTGCGGGCAGGTCTCCGCGGTGATCGGGACGCCGTCACGACGGGCCGAGGCCAGCATCGCGAGCACGTCGGAGCTGGAGACGTGCAGGATGTGGACGCGGCAGCCGGTCCACCGGGCCAGCTCGATGACCTGGGCGATGGCCAGGTTCTCCGCACCCCGCGGCCGACTGTGCAGGAATCTGTCGTACGTCCCGCCCGCTGCCTCCGGCGCGTGCTCGATCGCGTGCGCGTCCTCGGCGTGGACGATCAGCAGCCCGTCGAAGGAGGCGATCTCGCGCATCGCGAGCTCGAGCTCGTTGGCGTCGAGGGGCGGGAACTCGTCGACGCCCGAGTGCAGGAGGAAGCACTTGAAACCGGAGACCCCCGCCTCGTGCAGGGGTCGCAGCTCGGCGACGTTGCCGGGGATGGCGCCGCCCCAGAAGCCGATGTCGACGAAGGCCTGGCTCGCCGCGGTCTTGCGCTTGAGGTCGAGGGCCGGGAGGTCGCAGGTCGGCGGGATGCTGTTGAGCGGCATGTCGACGATGGTGGTGACCCCGCCGGCAGCCGCGGCACGGGTCGCCGAGGCGAAGCCCTCCCATTCGGTCCGGCCGGGGTCGTTGACGTGTACGTGGGCATCGACGACCCCGGGCATCAGCACCTCGTCGTCGGCCAGCTCGACCACTCGGTCCGTGGTCAGGCCGGTTGCCGCAGGCTCCACCGCGACGATCTTCCCGTCGCGGACTCCGACGCTGCCTGCCGTCTCGCCCTCCGGGGTCACCATCCGCGCTGCCCGGATGACGACATCGAGATCTCGAGTCACACCCTCACCTCCGCCTCATCGACTGCCTCTTCGAGTGCCACCACCCGGGTCCGCTGGCGACCGAGACCGGTCACCTCGGCCTCCACCACGTGCCCCTCCCGCAGGAAGGGCCGGGGCTCGGGTCGCAACGCTGCGACCCCGCCAGGTGTCCCGGTCAGCACCAGGTCGCCGGGCTCGAGTGTCATCAGCGTACTGAGGTAGGCGAGGAGCTCGCCGACGCTTCGGGCCATCCGAGCAGTCACCCCGGACTGTCGCCGCTCGCCGTCGACCCACAGCTCCAGGCCGAGGGCCTGCGGGTCGCTCACGGCGTCGGGCGTGACCAGCCAGGGACCGATGGGAGTGAAGGTGTCGGCACACTTCCCCTTGGCCCAGGTCGGACCCGCGGCGATGCGCGCCCGCTCGCTGACATCGTCGGCGGTGAGGTAGCCGCCGACCGCGGCCAGGGCCTGTAGTGGATCCGGGCAGCGGGACAGCCTTCGCCCGATCACCACACCCAGCTCGACCTCGTAGTCGGTCATCGTCGAGCCCGGCGGAAGCTCGATCGCGTCGTACGGACCGACGATCGAGGTCGAGGGCTTGAGGAACACGACCGGCTCGTCCGGGATCGCGACCCCGGCCTCCTCCGCGTGGTCCTCGTAGTTGAGTCCGATCCCCACGACCTTGCCCGGCCTTGTCATCGGTGGTCCGATCCGGGTGCCGTCCGCGATGACCGGAAGGCGTCCCGACGCGAGCGCGTCCCGCACCAGGCGGAGGCGCTCCGGATCGCCGAGCAGGTCGCCGTCGATCGCCGGCACCACGGCCGACAGATCACGCAGTACGTCCCGGTCGTCGAGGGCCGCGGGGCGCTCCTGGCCCGGCGTGCCCACCCTCAGCAGTCTCATGCCGCCTCCTCGGATGCTGACCGAGGTACCTCGGTCTGGTTGCACTTCCCTCGTGGAGCTCCACCAGGGAGGTGAGGGCTCACCGAGTTACCTCGGCGAACATTCCGCCACGCGCTCATGCGTCCTCCTCGGATGCTGACCGAGGTACCTCGGTCTCGATGCGCTCCCCTCGCGGAACTCCACGAAGGAGGTGAGCGCTCACCGAGTTACCTCGGTGAACATTCCGCCACCCGCTCATGCGTCCCCCCAGATCAGATGGTCGGCGGCGATCCGCTCGGCGACCTGCTCGAGCAGGACCGCACCGTCGCTCAGGCAACGGGCCAGGTCAGGCTCGATGTCCACCAAGGCGTACGCAGCACCGATCCCGGCCGCCCGCAGCCGGTCGTGGTCGAGATGGTTGACCCCGCAGACCGCCACGACCGGGACACCGGTGCGTGCGGCCGCAGCCGCGACGCCTGCTGGGGCCTTTCCGTTGAGCGTCTGCTCGTCGAGCGCTCCTTCGCCGGTGACGACGAGGGCCGCACCGTCCAGGGCCGAGGCGAAGTCGACCAGCTCGAGGACGAGCTCGATGCCCGATCGCAGCTGCGCGCCCAGCAGGGCGAGCGCGGCGAAGCCGACACCGCCGGCCGCTCCGGTCCCGGGGTGATCACGGAGATCGGTCCCGGTGAACGACGCGACCAGAGACGCCCAGCGGCCGAGCGCGGCGTCCAGCCGTCGGACCTGGTCCGCATCGGCGCCCTTCTGCGGGCCGTAGACCGCGGCCGCACCCGTGGGACCGGTGAGCGGGTTGTCGACGTCGCACGCGACGGTGACCGAGACCCCTTCGAGGCGCCGCCGCAGCTCGTCGACCTCGATCCGGGCGACCTCCTCGAGCCCGGCTCCGCCCGGACCCACCGGGTCCCCGGCAACGGTGAACAGCCTGGCACCGAGCCCGCAGAGCAGGCCCGCTCCACCGTCGGTGCTGGCGCTGCCTCCGATCCCGAGCACGATCCGGCGACAGCCCGCATCGATCGCGGCCGCCATCGCCTGTCCGGTCCCGAGGCTGGAGGAGCGCAGCGGATCCGGCGCACCCGGCAGCCGCGCCAACCCGGACGCGTCGGCGAGCTCGACGACCGCGACGTCGTCCCGCCGGGCGTACGCGGTCTCGACGGGATCGCCCGTCGGACCGGCCACGCGGACCGGGACGAGGACGAACCCGGCGGACTCGGCCGCCGCCAGGATGCCGTCGCCGCCGTCGGCGACCGGGATCGCGTCGACGACCACGTCGGGACACCCCCGGCGGACCCCGGTGCTCACCGCCGCCGCGACCTCGGCAGCGGTGAGCGACCCCTTGAACTTGTCGGAGGCGACCAGCACGCGGACCACAGGCCGGCCTCAGTCCAGCGGGACGAGCGCGGTCGGGGCGTGCTCGCCGCGCTCGGCCAGCTCCTCGAACTCGACGACGCCGTCGATCTCGAGACCCATCGAGACGTTGGTGACGCGCTCGAGGATGACCTCGACCAGGACCGGCACGCGGTACTCCGCCATCAAAGCCTTGGCCTTCTCGAAGGCGGCGCCGAGATCGGCGGGGTCGGTCACCCGGATCGCCTTGCAGCCCAGGCCTTCGGCGACCTTGAGGTGGTCGACCCCGTAGCCGTCGACCTCGGGACTGTTGACGTTGTCGAAGGCGAGCTGCACGCAGTAGTCCATCTCGAACCCGCGCTGGGCCTGGCGGATCAGACCGAGGTAGGAGTTGTTCACGACCACGTGGATGTAGGGGATGTTGAACTGCGCACCGACCGCCAGCTCCTCGATCAGGAACTGGAAGTCGTAGTCGCCCGACAGCGCGACGACCTGGCCGTCGGGGACGGCGGTCGCGACCCCCAGCGCGGCCGGGAGGGTCCAGCCGAGCGGGCCGGCCTGGCCGGCGTTGATCCAGTGCCGGGGCTGGTAGACGTGCAGCAGCTGCGCGGCCTGGACCTGGGACAGGCCGATCGTGGTGACGTACCGGGTCGAGGGCCCGAAGGCGCGGTTCATCTCCTCGTAGACCCGCTGGGGCTTGATCGGGACGTTGTCGAAGTGGGTCTTGCGGTGCAGCGTCCGCTTGCGCTCGGCGCACTCCTCGGCCCAGGACGTACGGCTCGGGATCCGGCCTGCGCCCACCCACTCCCGGGCGACCTCGACGAGCATCTCCAGAGCGGCCCGGGCGTCGGAGACGATCGAGTAGTCCGGCGCGAAGACCCGGCCGATCTGGGTCGGCTCGATGTCGATGTGCACGAACGTACGTCCGGCCGTGTAGGTCTCGACCGAGCCGGTGTGGCGGTTGGCCCACCGGTTGCCGATGCCGAGGACGAAGTCGCTGGCCAGCATGGTCGCGTTGCCGTAGCGGTGCGAGGTCTGCAGCCCCACCATGCCCGCGTTGAGCGCGTGGTCGTCCGGGATCGTGCCCCAGCCCATCAGCGTGGGAACGACAGGAACCCCGGTGACCTCGGCGAGCTCGACCAGCAGGTCGGCGGCGTCTGCGTTGACCACACCACCGCCCGCAACGATCAGCGGGCGCTCGGCGGCCAGCATCATCGTCAACGCCTTCTCCGCCTGGGCACGGCTGGCCGCCGGCCTGGCGATCGGCAGGGGCTCGTACGTCTCGATGTCGAAGTCGATCTCGGCCTGCTGGACGTCGAGCGGCAGGTCGATCAGGACCGGGCCGGGACGCCCCTCGCGCATCAGCCGGAAGGCCTTCTGGAAGGTGCCCGGGACCTGGGCGGGCTCCATCACGGTGACCGCCATCTTGGTGAGCGGTCCGGCGATGGCGGCGATGTCGACCGCCTGGAAGTCCTCCTTGTGGAGCTTCGCGACCGGAGCCTGCCCCGTGATGCAGAGGATCGGGATCGAGTCGGCCGAGGCCGAGTAGAGACCGGTGACCATGTCGGTGCCGGCCGGGCCGGAGGTGCCGATGCAGACGCCGATGTTGCCGGCCTTCGCCCGGGTGTAGCCCTCGGCCATGTGCGAGGCCGCCTCGACGTGGCGGGCGAGCACGTGCTGGAGCCCGCCGTGCTTGCGCATCGCGCTGTAGAACGGGTTGATCGCGGCGCCCGGAAGGCCGAACAGCTGGGTCGCGCCCTCCTTCTCCAGGATCAGGACAGCGGCGTCGACCGCGCGCATGCGTGCCATCTCAGTTCTCTCCCTTGGTGACAGAGCCGCTCAGGCGCTCGACCCCGCGCAGCAGTGCGGAGTGGTCCAGGCCGCCGTCGCCGTTGGCCCGCGCGCTCGCCATCAGCTGGGCGACCAGCGAGCCGAGCGGGACCACGACACCGGCCTCGCGGGCGGCGGAGGTGACGATCCCCATGTCCTTGTGGTGCAGGTCGATCCGGAAGCCGGGCTGGAAGGAGCGGGTGAGCATGTTCTCCTTCTTCTGGTTGAGCACGCTCGACCCGGCGAGTCCGCCACCGAGCACCTCGAGCGCGGCCTTCGTGTCCACGCCGTACGCCTCGAGGAAGACGACCGCCTCGGAGAGCGCCTGGATGTTGGCGGCGACGATGAGCTGGTTGGCCGCCTTGACCGTCTGACCGGCACCGCTCGGGCCGACGTGGACGATGGTCTTGCCGACGGTGTCGAAGAGCGGCTTCGCGGTGGCGAAGTCGTCGGCTTCTCCACCGACCATGATCGAGAGGGCCGCGTTCTTGGCACCGGCCTCACCCCCGGAGACCGGAGCGTCGAGGATGCGGAAGCCACGCGCCGTCGCCTGCTCGGCCAATGCCGCGCTCACGTCGGGGCGGATGCTGGAGAAGTCGATGATCAGGGCGCCGGCCGGGGCGGCGTCGAAGACCCCGTCCTCGGCGGCGAGGACCTCCTCGACGTGAGGCGAGTCCGGGACCATGACGCAGACGACGTCGGCGTCGCGGCAGGCGTCGGTGGTGGATTCGGCTGCCCGGCCACCCGCCGCGGCCAGGGCCTGGGTGCGCTCGGGGCTGTGGTCGAAACCGGCGACGGTGTGACCGGCGGCGACGAGGTGGGCGGCCATCGGGCTGCCCATGATGCCGAGGCCGATGAAGGCGATGTTGGTCATGATGTTTCCCTCCTACGGGGTCGTCAGCGGGTTGGGGTAGCGGCGCTGCGGCGCTCTCGCGGCAGCCAGTCGAAGCTCTCGGCCGAGGTCTTGGTGGGCTTGTACTCCAGCCCGACCCAGCCGGCATACCCGGCCGCCTCGAGCGCGTCGAGCTGCCGCTCGAGCGGGAGCTCGCCGGTGCCGGGCTCGTTGCGGCCCGGGGCGTCGGCGATCTGGACGTGGGCGATGCGAGCGGCGTACGCAGCGATCGCCGCGTCGACGTCGTCGCCGTTCACGGCGAGGTGGTAGAGATCGGCGAGCAGGCCGATGTTGGCCTCGCCGGCGCGGTCGATCGCCGCGATCGCGTCGGCGGCGGTGCGCAGCGGATAGCGGTCGGCACCGCTGACCGGCTCGACCAGCACGGTGCCGCCGATGCGGGCTGCGGCACGGGCGGCCAGCGCGAGGTTCTCGGCGCCGAGCTCGTCCTGCGCCTCGGGGGCGACGCCGTCGACGCGGTTGCCGTAGAGGGCGTTGAACGCGGCGCAGCCGAGCCGCTCACCGATGCCGACCGTGGCGTCGATGTTGTCACGGAACTCCGCCGACCGGGCCGGCCACGAGACCAGGCCTCGGTCACCGGCCGGCATGTCGCCGGCGAAGAAGTTGAGACCGACGAGGTGCACCCCGGCGTCCTGAACGGCGGCGACGAAGGCGTCCGCGTCCTTGTCGGACGGCACCGCCTCGGCGAACGGCCACCAGAACTCCACCGCGTCGAAGCCGGCGGCCTTCACCGCCGCGGGGCGTTCGAGCAGCGGGAGCTCGGTGAACAGGATCGAGCAGTTCACCTCGTACCGGAGCTGGTGGGTCATCACACCATTCCTTCCGTATTGCGGAATTTGATTTCTGACATTCGAAATATAAGGATGTGAGCGGAGTCACGTCAACCCGCGTCTCGGACTCGGCCGCAAAGTGGTGAAGAAACGACAACGGCCTCCCGCGTACGGGCGCGGGCGTTGTACGTTCCTCCAAGACGCGGCTGACGGACTGCGGACCGTGGAGGCACCGTGCTACTGGCAGAGCTGTTGGAGACGCCCACCCTGGGCCTGCGACTCCTGCACGCCCCGGAGGGCTCGCTGGAGCGTCCGGTGGGGCGGACGATCACGATCGACCTGCTCGAGCCGGGCCGCTATCTGAACGGCGGGGAGCTCGTCCTCACCGGGCTGGTCTGGCGCCGCGGGCCCGAGGACAGCGAGACCTTCGTGTCCTCGATCGCGGAGGGCGGCGCGACCTGTCTGCTGGCCGGAGCGGCCCTGCTCGGCGCGGTTCCCGACGACCTCGTCCAGGCCTGCCAGCGCCATCAGGTCGCCCTGGTGGAGGTGCCCGGCGACGTGGCGTTCGCCGATGTGACCGAGTACGTCGCCGCCGCCGGCGCTGCCGGCGCGAGCGCCCGGATGTCGGCCAGCCTGGCCCGCCAGCGCCAGCTCCTCTCCGCCATCGCCTCGGGCCGCAGCCTCGACGAGCTGGCCGCCCGGGTGGCCTCCGAGATCGGCCATGCGTGCCGGGTGCTCACCGCCAGCGGTCGACATGTCGTACCCGGTCCCGGAGAGCTCGATCCGGAGACGGTCGACGCGCTGACCCGCCGCTTCCTGACCGCCGACTTGCTGCCCGCCGTGGCCGAGGTGGGCGACCGCAGCTACTCCCTGTTCCCCATCGGATCGGGCCTGGCCGACCGCCTCACCGGATGGACCGTGGCGGTCGAGGGCGACCACACCACCTGGCCGCGGGAGGACCTCGACATGGTCCATGAGTTCGGCGCCATCACCGCGCTGGACCGCTCCCGGCGCGACGAGGGATTCCGTGTCCGGCGCCCCCTCGCGGCGGCGACCCTCGCCCACCTGGAGGCCGGTGCCTCACCTGCCGAGATCGCGACCGGGCTGCGCCAGTCCGGGCTCGATCCCGAGCGGCCGCTCGTGCTCGCCGTGGCGGAGCTCGGGCCGGGTGGTCCGCCGGACGCGGTCGCCGCGGTGCTCGAGGACGTGGCTCTCGGCCTGGGGCCGTCGGTGGTCGCGAGCGCCCGCGACGGCTGCGCCGTCGCGTTCCTTCCGTCCCGTCCGGACCTCACCGACCAGCTGCGCCGCTCGCTCACCCGGTTGGCGCCGGCCCTGGTCCGCGGCTCGCTGTCGGTGGGGCTGAGCGGCGAGAGCGGCATCGACGCGCTGGCCGGTGCGCTCGAGGAGGCCCGGTTCGCGCACCGGGTCGCCCGCTCCGGCGGCGGCGCGGTGGCGCTGTCCAGCTCGGAGGAGGTCACCTCCCACGTACTCCTGCTCGCCACCGTCCCCGACGACATCCGCCGCACCTATGCGCAGCGCGTCCTCGGCCCCGTCCTCGAGCACGACCAGCGCACCGGCAGCGATCTGGTGCCGACGCTCGAGCGGTTCCTGACATACGCCGGATCCTGGACGCGTACTGCCGAGTCGCTCCATCTCCACGTCAACAGCGTGCGCTACCGGATCTCCCGGGTCGAGGAGCTGACCGGCCGCGACCTGACCACGATGGAGGACCGCGTCGACGTGTTTCTGGCCCTCAGGTCGCTCTGACCCGGCCGTGTAACACGTCGTTCGTAGTACTACTCGCCCTATTGGAACGACCGGACAGTGCTCCGAACAGCGTGTTACACGCGATTCAGGCGCGGAGATTCACCCCGCAGAAACCCCTCCGAAACCGGCCGCGCGGCATTCTGGAGGATCACACAAAGCCCAGATCCACGCAGACCCCATCTTCGGATGATCGGCGGGTGCCGCTCGGGGCCACGAGAGACCAGGCTGTGGTGAGAGTCACAGCTCACCTGCCCACCAGGGCGCCCCGAGAAAGGTGTGAGGATGAACGCGAGAGCAGTCCTGAGGTCGATGCGGCCCCAGAAGAAGGACGGTGGCCGCCCCACCCACCCCGTCGACGAGGTGCTCCCGGCGCCCAAGCTCGCCGTCTACGGCCTCCAGCACGTGCTCGCGTTCTACGCCGGAGCGGTGATCGTCCCGATCCTGCTCGCCAACTCGATCGGGTTGAGTCAGCAGGAGCTGATCCATCTGATCAACGCCGACCTGTTCACCTGCGGCATCGCCTCGATCATCCAGTCGGTCGGCTTCTGGAAGGTCGGCGTACGCCTGCCTCTGCTGCAGGGTGTCACCTTCACCGCCGTCTCGCCGATGATCGCGATCGGACTCGCGGCCGGAGGCGGCACCGACGGGCTGCTCGTCATCTACGGCGCGGTGATCGTGGCCGGTCTGGCGACCTTCTTCATCGCCCCCTACTTCAGCCGGCTGATCCGGTTCTTCCCACCGGTCGTGACCGGCTCGGTGATCACCATCATCGGCATCGCCCTGCTCCCCGTCGCCGCCGCGGACGCGACCGGTGGCGCCGGCCCGACCTCGGACCCCACGAGCGGTCGCAACCTGGCGTACGCCCTGGGCACCCTGGCGCTGATCGTCATCATCCAGCGCGTGTTCAAGGGCTTCATGGCCACCGTCGCCGTGCTCGTCGGCCTGGTCGTCGGCACCCTCGTCGCGTGGGCTCTCGGGGACGCCCACTTCGACGCGGTCGCCGGCTCCGACTGGGTGGGCGTGACCACCCCGTTCCACTTCGGCTGGCCACAGTTCTCCGCCGCCGCGATCGTGTCGATGATCGTCGTCATGCTGATCACCGCCGTCGAGACCACCGGTGACGTCTTCGCCACCGGCGAGATCGTCGAGAAGCGGATCGGCCGAACCGACATCGCCCGCGCCCTGCGTGCCGACGGCCTGGCCACCACCATCGGCGGCGTCTTCAACTCCTTCCCCTACACCTGCTTCGCCGAGAACGTCGGGCTCGTCCGGCTAACTCGGGTCAAGAGCCGCTGGGTCGTCGCCACGGCCGGGCTGATCATGGTGTTCATCGGACTCCTCCCGAAGGTCGGCGCGATCGTCGCCGGCATCCCGCACCCGGTCCTCGGCGGCGCCGCCCTGGCCATGTTCGCGACGGTCGCGGTCGTCGGCTTCCAGACGCTCAGCAAGGTCGACTTCCACGACCACCGCAACGTGGTCATCGTGGCGACCAGCGTCGGCCTGGCGATGTACGTCACCGCGCAGCCCGAGGTCGCCCAGGCCGTCCCGGGATGGGCCGAGATCATCTTCGGCAGCGGCATCACCCTCGGCAGCCTCACCGCAATCGCGCTCAACATCCTGTTCCACCACGTCGGCCCGGACTACGGCCCCGCCGTCGCCGGCCAGCCCGGCGAGGGCGTCCGGCTCGACCAGGTCAACCAGATGGGACGTACGGAGTTCGTGGAGACGTTCGACGGTCTCTTCCAGGGACCGCGGTGGATGGTCGAGCGGGCCTGGGAGCAGCGTCCGTTCGCCGACACGCACGCCCTGCGCCGTGCGTTCCAGGACGCCCTCTTCAGCGGCTCCGCCGAGGAGCAGCGCGAGCTGATCGAGGCCTATCCCGAGCTGGGTTCGCGCCTGGTCTCGGAGGGGATGGTCGGCGAGGAGTCGCTGCGCGACCAGTCCTCGAAGGGCCTGACCCACCTGGCCGAGCCGGACCAGGAGGCGCTCGCCTCGCTCACCGACGCCTACCACGAGCGGTTCGGCTTCCCGCTGGTCATCTCCGTACGCGACTCCGACTCGCTCGACCGGATCCTCGCCGAGGGTCGGTCGCGGCTCGGCAACTGCGAACGGCAGGAGCACGCCGCCGCGCTGATCGAGATCGCCAAGATCGCCGGCCACCGCTTCGACGACTTCCTGCGTGACGCCAACCCGATCCACAGCGCCCGCACCCGCAACCCGATCCGGAGCCAGCCATGACCACGCCCAGCGCCCCCTGTGTCACCGTCAACGGGGACCAGGTCCCCCTGACCGGGGTCGCCACCCACACCACCGCCCTCGACTGGCTGCGAGGCCGCGGCCTGACCGGCGCCAAGGAGGGCTGCGCCGAGGGTGAGTGCGGCGCCTGCTCGGTGCTGGTCGCCCGGCCCGGCACCGACACCGCGACCGAGTGGACCGCCGTCAACGCCTGCCTGGTCCCGGTCGCCGCGCTCGACGGCCAGGAGCTGGTCACCAGCGAAGGCCTCGGCACCAGCAGCGACCTACACCCGGTCCAGCAGGAGCTCGCCGTACGTGGCGGGTCGCAGTGCGGCTACTGCACCCCCGGGTTCGTCTGCAGCCTGGCCGCGGAGTTCTACCGCCCCGGGCGCAGCGCCGATGCCGAGGCCGAGGCGTGCGACCACGAGCACGGCCCGAACGGGGTCGACCTGCACGCCCTGAGCGGCAACCTGTGCCGCTGCACCGGCTACCGGCCGATCCGCGACGCCGCGTACGCACTGGGCACACCCGACGAGGACGACGCGCTCGCCGCCCGTCGTCAAGCACCACCGCCCGCGCCGCGCCCGACCCGGATCGCCGTCGACGGCGCCGAGTTCGTACGCCCCGCGACCCTCGCCGAGGCCCTCACCCTGCTCACCGAGCGGCCGGAGACGCAGGTGGTCGCCGGCTCGACCGACTGGGGCGTCGAGGTCAACATCCGCGGCCGGCGCGCGCCGCTGGTCGTGGCGGTGGACCGGCTGCCCGAGCTCCGCTCGCTCACGGTCGGCGACGACACGATCGAGATCGGCGCCGCGCTCACCCTGACCGAGATCGAGCGTCGCCTCGACGGGCGGGTCCCGCTCCTGGCCGAGCTCTTCCCACAGTTCGCCTCGCGCCTGATCCGCAACGGCGCGACGATCGGCGGCAACATCGGCACCGCCTCCCCGATCGGCGACGCCCCGCCGGCGCTGCTCGCGCTCGACGCCGACGTCGTCCTGGCCTCGCCCCGTGGCGAGCGGGTCGTCCCGCTGGCCGACTACTTCACCGGCTATCGCGAGACGGTCCGGGCCGCGGACGAGCTGATCCGCGGCGTACGGCTCCCGCTGCCGCTGGCCCCGCTCGTCGGCTTCCACAAGATCGCCAAGCGCCGCTTCGACGACATCTCCAGCGTGGCCGTGGGGTACGCGCTCGAGGTCGCCGACGGCACCGTCGTCCGCGCCCGGATCGGTCTGGGCGGCGTCGCCGCAACTCCGCTGCGTGCCGTCGCCACCGAGGACGCGCTGGTCGGCCGGCCCTGGACCGAGGAGACCGTACGCCGCGCCGCGGCCGTCCTGGCCGGAGAGGGAACCCCGATGGACGACCACCGCGCCAGCGCGTCCTACCGCTCGGCGATGCTCGGCCAGTCGCTGCTGCGCCTGTTCCACACCCACCCCGAGACCCACCGCCAGGAGGTGTCGGCATGAGTGACCCGCGGAATGCTCACCGAGGTACCTCGGTGAACGGTCACTGCCTTCGCGGAACTCCACGAAGGAACTGCATCTACACCGAGATACCTCGGTCAACATCCGAGGAGGCCGCAGCATGAGCGCCCTGTCCGAACGCCCCGACAACCCGACCGTCGGGATCCCGCTCCCGCACGAGAGCGCCGCGCTGCACGTCTCCGGCGAGGCGCTCTACACCGACGACCTGGTCGGTCGGATCGCCGGCACGCTGCACGCCTGGCCGGTCCAGGCCCCACACACGCACGCCCTGGTCACCGCGCTCCGGACCGCCCCGGCCCACGAGGTCCCGGGCGTCGTCCGCGTGCTGACCGCCGAGGACGTACCCGGCATCAACGACGCGGGCGTCAAGCACGACGAGCCGCTCTTCCCGACCGAGGTGATGTTCCACGGCCACGCGGTGTGCTGGGTGCTCGCCGAGACCCAGGAGGCGGCCCGGCTGGGCGCGGCCGCGGTCGAGGTCGACTACGAGCCGCTGCCGTCGCTCGTCACCGTGCCGGAGGCGATCGCCGCCGAGAGCTTCCAGGGCACCCCGCGCAACCTCGAGCGCGGCGACGCCGTCGCGGCCATCGAGAACGCCGCCCACGTCTTCGAGGGCGAGTTCGAGTTCGCGGGCCAGGAGCACTTCTACCTCGAGACCCACGTCTCGCTCGCCCTGATCGACGAAGGTGGTCAGGTGCTGGTGCACAGCAGCACCCAGCACCCGTCGGAGACCCAGGAGATCGTCGCCCACGTGCTCGGCGTACCGAGCCACGAGGTCACCGTCCAGTGCCTGCGGATGGGTGGCGCGTTCGGCGGCAAGGAGATGCAGCCGCACGGCTACGCGGCCATCGCCGCGCTCGGCGCGACCCTGACCGGACGGCCGGTCCGCCTGCGCCTGAACCGCACCCAGGACATCACCATGTCCGGTAAGCGCCACGGCTTCCACAGCACCTGGCGCGCCGGGTTCGACGACGAGGGCCACATCGTCGGCCTCGAGGCCACGCTCACCGCCGACGGCGGCTGGAGCCTCGACCTCTCCGAGCCGGTGCTGGCCCGCGCGCTGTGCCACATCGACAACGCCTACTGGGTGCCGAACATCCGTGTCGACGGCCGGGTCGCGCGCACCAACAAGACCTCGCAGACCGCCTTCCGCGGCTTCGGCGGACCGCAGGGCATGCTCGTCATGGAGGACCTGCTCGGCCGGTGCGCGCCGCTGCTCGGCATCGACCCGCTCGAGCTGCGCCGCCGCAACTTCTACCAGCAGGACCAGACCACGCCGTACGGCCAACAGGTCAAGCAGGCCGACCGCCTGGCGGCCTGCTGGGACCAGGTCGCCGAGTCCGGCGAGGTGGCCCGCCGCCGCGCGGAGATCGCCGACTTCAACGCTCGCCACCCGCACACCAAACGGGGCCTGGCGATGACGCCGGTGAAGTTCGGCATCTCGTTCAACCTCACCGCCTTCAACCAGGCCGGCGCCCTCGTCCACGTCTACAAGGACGGCTCGGTGCTGATCAACCACGGCGGCACCGAGATGGGCCAGGGCCTGCACACCAAGATGCTCCAGGTGGCCGCTACCGCGCTCGGCCTGCCGCTGTCCCGGGTACGCCTCGCCCCCACCCGCACGGACAAGGTGCCCAACACCTCGGCGACCGCGGCCAGCTCCGGCGCCGACCTCAACGGGGCCGCGATCAAGAACGCCTGCGAGCAGATCCGCGAACGGCTCGCCCAGGTCGCCGGCGGCCGTCTCGGGATCAGCCCCAGCGACGTACGTTTCGACGACGGCGTCGTCCACGGCCTCTCCCCCGCTTCAGGGGAGATCGGCTGGAACGAGCTGGTCAACGCCGCCTACCACCAGCGGGTTCAGCTGTGGGCGGCCGGCTTCTACCGCACCGAGGGCCTGCACTGGGACCCCAACGTCATGCGGGGTGAGCCGTTCAAGTACTTCGCCAACGGGGTCGCGGCCTCCGAGGTCGAGGTCGACGGCTTCACCGGTGCCTACACGCTGCGGCGCGTCGACATCGTCCACGACGTCGGCGACAGCCTGAGCCCGCTGATCGACATCGGCCAGATCGAGGGCGGCTTCGTGCAGGGCGCCGGCTGGCTGACCCTGGAGGACCTGCGCTGGGACACCTCAGACGGACCGAACCGGGGCCGGCTGGCGACGCAGGCAGCGAGCACGTACAAGCTGCCGAGCTTCTCCGAGATGCCCGAGGACTTCCGCGTGAAGCTGCTCGAGAAGGCCCACGAGGAGGGCGCCGTCTACGGCTCCAAGGCCGTCGGCGAGCCTCCGCTGATGCTGGCCTTGTCGGTCCGCGAGGCGCTGCGCGAGGCGGCCGCCGCGTTCGGGCCGGCCGGCACCAGCGTCGACCTGGCCTCGCCCGCAACGCCCGAGGCCGTCTATTGGGCGCTCGACCGAGCACGTACGCCTGTCGAACCCGCGACGGAGCCTCGCGAGGAGGTGCTGACATGGAGTGGCTGAAGGCCGTCCAACGCCTGCGTGAGCGGCGCGTTCCCGGCGTACTCGTGACCCTGACGTCCGTACGCGGCCACTCGCCGCGCGAGGCCGGGGCGAAGATGGTCGTCTCGGCCGACCGCACCTGGGCCACCGTCGGTGGTGGCAACCTGGAGGCGGTCGCGATCGAGCGCGCCCGGGCGATGCTGACCGACGGTCTGGCGACCCCGGAGAGCCTGAAGGTGTCGCTCTCCGACAAGGCGCCCTACCAGCACGGCGTCCAGTGCTGCGGTGGCGAGGTCGAGCTGCTGCTCGAGCCGCTGCCCGTAGTGCCGTCCGTGGCCGTCTTCGGGATGGGCCACGTCGGGGTCGAGCTGGCCCGCATCCTGGCCCGCCACGATCTCGAGCTGCACCTGGTCGACTCCCGAGCCGCCCAGCTCGAGCCCGACCAGCTCCGCGGGCTCGAGGACGCCGTCGCCGGCGTCCACGTCCACCAGGTGCCGGTGCTTCCCGAGCTCGTCATCGGCGAGCTGCCCGCGGGCACCCACGTCCTGATCATGACCCACGACCACGCCGAGGACGCCGCGCTGTGCGACGCGGCTCTGCGTGCCGGGCATCTCGGGTCGATCGGGCTGATCGGCTCGAGCGCCAAGTGGAGCCGGTTCCGGGCCAAGCTCGCCGAGGAGGGCCACGCGCCCGAGGCGATCGCCCGCATCACCACGCCCATCGGGCTCCCAGATCTCGGCGGCAAGGAGCCGGCCACGATCGCTGTCAGCGTCGCGGCCCGGCTCCTGCAACTCTTCGCGGGCGACCCCGCGCGGACCGAACAACAATCAAGGTGACATCCAGAATGACGCTCTTCCGAGGGACCTTCCTCGACACCCCCGACGACCCCTTCACCGGCGGCCGGCTCCGCACGGAGCAGGACGGCGCGCTGCTCGTACGCGACGGCGTGATCCGCGCCCGCGGATCCTTCGCCGACCTGCACCGTCAGCACCCCCAGGAGGACATCGTCGACCTCTCCGGCGGCTTCGTGCTGCCCGGATTCGTCGACACCCACGTGCACTTCCCGCAGGTACGCGTCATCGGCGGCCTCGGCATGCCGCTGCTCGACTGGCTCGACCGGACCGCGCTGCCCGAGGAGGCACGCCTGGCCGACCGGGCCTACGCCGAGGGTGTCGCCACCGACTTCGTCCGCGGCCTGGTCGGCGCCGGCACCACCACCGCGCTGGTCTTCGGCAGCCACTTCGCACCCGCGGTCGACACCGTCTTCGCCGAGGCGGCCCGCGTCGGGCTGCGGATCACCAGCGGCCTCGTGGTCAGCGACCGGCTCATCCGCGAGGACCTGTTCACCGACCCGGACCGGGCCCGCGAGGAGTCGCTCGCGCTCGCCGCCCGCTGGCATGGCGTCGGCCGAGCCCGCTACGCCGTGACCCCGCGGTTCTCGTTGTCGTGCACCGACGACCTGCTCGCGGCCTGCGCGGACGTGCTGCAGACCGTGCCCGGGGCGATGCTGACCTCCCACGTCAACGAGAACATCCGTGAGATCGAGACCGTCGAGGCGCTCTTCGGCTGCGACTACGTGACCTCCTACGACCGCCACGGCCTGGTCGGCCCCGGCACCGTCCTGGCGCACAACGTGCACCCCACCGACCCCGAGCTCGCACTGTTGGCCGCGCGCGGAGCCGCCGTCGCACATTGCCCCTCCAGCAACGCCGCCCTCGGCAGCGGCCTCTTCCCGCTCGCCCGCCACCGCGCCAACGGGGTGCGCGTCGCGATGGGCTCCGACGTCGGCGCCGGGACCGGGTTCTCCCTGCTCAAGGAGGGCCTGAGCGCGTACGTCGCCCAGCAGCTCCTCGGCGAGGCCGGTCACCCCTTGACCCCCACCCACCTCCTCCACCTGGCCACCCGCGCCGGCGCCGAAGCCCTCGGCCTCGGCTCCGCCGTAGGCGACTTCTCCGTAGGCCGCCGCTTCGACGCGCAGTGGATCAAGCCCGCCCCGAGCACACCCCTCGACGTCGGCCTCACCCACGCCACCGACCCCGGCGACGCCCTGGCCAAGATGTTCGCCCTAGGCACCCCCGCCGACGTGCACCGCGTCTGGATCGAAGGCGACCCCATCACCGCCCCCGACCCGCACCTCGTCGGCTGACCCCGCAAGGGGCCGAGTCGGCGCATCTTGACGTGAAATCCGGCCGAGTCGGCTCGTTATGACGAGCCGACTCAGCACAGTTAGGCGAGGCGTCACCCCCGTCGGCCGAGGCGTCACCCCCGTCGGCCGAGGCGTCACCCCGGTCGGCCGAGTAGTCAATGCGATGTCAACTCGACCGACGCGAGTGACGTCTCGGCAGTCGTGGACCCACTGCAGGCCACAGTTCGTTGACCGACCCCTGCCGAGACGTCACGTACGTCGCCCGAAGCGTCACTTTGGTCGTTCGAGTTGTCATCGTGATGCCAACTCGAACGACCGGACTGACGCCTCGACCGACCGGGCTGATGTCTCGGCCGACGCCCCGAGCGCCCGCCGCTTCTCCCAACGCCGAGTCGGCGCATCCTGACGCAGAATCAGGCCGAGTCGGCTCGTCATGACGAGCCGACTCGGCCTGATTTGGGGTGAGGACGAGCCGACTCGGCCTTTCGTACGGCAATCCTCAGCCGGTCACGACCGCTCGATGTCGTCGTCGAGCCGGTCCCCGAAGCCCTCACGAGAGTCCTGGGACGCCGCGAAGACCGAGGCGCCGGAGCGGTTGCCGACGGTGATCTCGTTGAACAGCAGGTTGAGCACGACGGCGACCAAGGCGGTGGCGCTGATGCCGGAGTGCATGATGACGCCGAGCCACTCCGGGAAGGCGTCCCAGAAGGTCGGTGCGGCGATGGGCAGGATGCCGACGGCGATCGCGACGGAGACGATCACCATGTTGAGGTTGTCCTCGTAGTCGACGCGCGACAGGGTGCGGATCCCGGAGGCGGCGACCGAGCCGAAGAGCACGATGCCGGCGCCGCCCAGCACCGGATAGGGAATAGCAGCCACCACCGCTCCGACCACCGGCAGCAGACCGAGCAACAGCAGGACGAGACCGCCAGTCGCCACCACGTACCGGCTCCGGATGCCGGTCAGAGCGACCAGCCCGACGTTCTGTGCGAACGCGCTGCACGGGAAGGTGCCGAACAAGGGGGCGACCGTGGTGGCGGCCATGTCGGCACGGAGACCGCGAGCGACCCGTCGGGCGTCCACGTCGGTCTCCACGATCTCGCCGATCGCCAGGATGTCGGCGGTCGTCTCGGTCATGATCACCAGCACGACGATCGTCATCGAGACGATGGCGCCGACCTCGAAGGTGGGACTGCCGAAGTGCAGGACCGGCGGCAGCGCGACCAGGCGAGCATCACCGACCGAGGAGAAGTCCGCCTGCCCCGCGATCGCCGCGATCACCGTCCCGACGACGAGCCCGATGAGGATCGACAGCCGTGAGATCGCTCCCTGGAACACCCGGCTGATCACCAGGATGATGAGCAGAGTCAGCCCGGCGTACGCGATGTTGGTCATCGAGCCGTAGTCCGGCGCGGTCGCGTCGTTGCCCATCGCCCAGCGGAACGCCACCGGCATCAGCGAGAGGCCGATGACCGTGATGATCGTGCCGGTGACGACGGCCGGGAACAGCCGGACCAGCTGGGCGAAGAACGAGGACAGGACCAGCCCGATCAGGCCGGCGACGATGATCGCGCCGAAGACTGGACGCAGCCCGTCCTCGCTGGCGATGGTGACCATCGTCGACACGCTGGCGAACGAGATGCCCTGCACGATCGGCAACCGGCTGCCGAACGGTCCGAGGCCGAGCGTCTGCAGCAGCGTCGCGAGGCCGGAGACGAAGAGGCCCGCGGTCACCAGCAGCGCCAGGTCCGTGCCGGAGAGGCCCGCGGCACCCCCGACGATGAGCGGCGGCGCGATCACGCCGCCGTACATCGTCAGGATGTGCTGCGTGCCGTAGGCGAGGAGCTGACCCGGCGGATGCCGCTCGTCCTCAGGTCGGGTCGGGCCGGATGCGGTTGTCTGTCTCCTACGACCGAACATGGCCCGGCCCTCAGCAGAATCCGGGGATGGCGTGCCAGGCGTTGCCGGCGTCGGGGGCCTCGTCGCGTACGACCGAGGCTTCGATCAGGCCGTAGGGCCGGTCCGCGGCGAAGAAGACCTCGCCGGGGTTGTCCAGGCCGAAGGGCGAGAGGTCGGAGAGGAAGTGGTGCTTGTTGGGCGCGGAGAACTTGATCTCGGCGACGTCACCGTGCTGCTCGAGCACCGAGGTGCCCATCCCGTTCAGGGTCTGCTGCAGCGCGAGGCTGTGGATCTCCGCGAACCGCTGCAGCAGCAGCGCCCGGATCGAGTCGTACGACTTGTCCCAGTCCACGTCCGTGCCGTCATAGCGCCAGCGGGCGACGAGCGAGGTCGCCAGGATCCGGTCGGTGGTCTCCTGCAGGGTCGTGTACTCGTCCTTGAGGAAGCCGTGGAACTCCGAGCCGGTCGACTTGAGCACGACCAGGTCCTTGATGCCGGAGACGACGTGCGCCACCCGATCCGACCCACGGCCGTCGACGTTCACCACGGTGGTCCGTACGCCGCCACCCGAGCGGACGAAGGAGTGGTCGTGACCCGCGCCGTCGACCTGGATCCGGTCCCAGGCGTACTCGTCGATCTCTACCCGGGCGCCCTCGGCGGCTGGGCAGGCCTCGAGGTAGCGGTCGGCGAGGGCGAGCGCGAACTCCTCGATCGAGGCGACACCGATCTTCTTCGCGTAGGCGAAGACGGTGTTCTTCTGGGTGTCGGTGGGCAGTACGTCCTTCTGGTCGCCGCTGGTGTGGGCGTCGTCGAAGCTGCCGCGCAGCGAGGTCGAGACGTTGAGGTCCCGGATCTGGTGACGAGGCGTGTCGCGGTAGATGCGTACGACGCGGTTCTCGGCTTTGCCGTACTGGTTCGGGCCAAGGCGGATGGGCATGTCAGCTCCCTCGGTAGGTGGAGTAGGCGAACGGACTCAGCAGAAGTGGCACGTGGTGGTGCCGCCGGTCGGTGACCGCGAAGGTGACGGAGACCTGCGGGTAGAAGCACTCCTGACCGGTCGCCGCGTAGTAGGCGGCGGTGCCGAACCGGAGCTGATAGGTGCCGGCCGGGACCTGATCGGGTCCCAGGTCGGCCACCCGGCCGTCACCGTCGGTGACGGCGTCGGCGAGGACGACGGACGACTCGTTGGCGTCGATCCGGCTGAGCCGGACCGGGACACCGGCGGCCGGGCGGCCGAGCGCGGTGTCGAGCACGTGGGTGGTGATGGCGCTGTTCATGCCGAGACCTCGGCGTCCAGGACCCGCTCGAGGCGGAGCAGCGCGATCCGGCGCAGCTCGTCGGCGACCACCGCCGCCTCCTCGTCGCGCTCGTGACCCAGCCTCTCGCGGAGGGCGCCGAGCACCTGGTCGGCCGAGAGACCCGTGGCGCAGATCAGGAAGACCCGGCCGAAGCGCTCCTCGTAGGCGCGGTTGCCCTCGGCGAGGGCATGTGCGGTGGCCTGGTCGGTGCCGACCGCGGCCTGCTCGCGCCGCGACCAGGCGGCCTCGGCGTGCTCGCCCTCGGCGCGCTCCCCGATCCGCGGGTGAGCGGCCAGCGCCTGGTCGATGTCGGCCGCGGTGAACCGGCGGGCGGCCAGGTCGGCAGCGCGGGCGACGTCGGCCTCGTCGGCGTAGGGGCGGCCGGCCAGTACGGCGGCGACCCAGCTCGGCGCGTCGCAGCAGGCCTGCAGCACAGGGCGTACGACATCCGCCGGTGAGGTGTTGAAGCTCTGGAGATCCATGAACCGTTCTCTCTCGCTATGCGGAAACTAATTTCCGTACAGCAACAACGATTGCATGTGTCGCTCATCACAGTCAACAGTTTGTTGAAAACGCCTTGGGGACTACTCGCGTTCGCGGTTCAGGTAGTTGTAGACGGTGAACCGGGTGACCCCGAGCGCCCCGGCCACGATCTCGGCGCTCTTGCGGTAGTCGAAGGCGCCGCGCTCCTCGAGCAGCCGCACCGCGCGCTGCTTGCCCTGCCGGTCCAACGTCCGCAGGTCGCCTCCGAGCTCCTCCGCGACGTCGGCGAGGAGCCCCTCCAACCCGCCGGCCGTACGCCGCGGCGCGCTGTGTCCTTCGACGCGCACCTGGAAGGTGATCTGGTCGGCGCCATGGTCGAGACCCGCGGCGACCACCGAGGCCAGGGTCGCCAGCACCGCCTCCCGCTCGCCGCGCACCGAGGTGCCCAGCGGCCCGAAGTCGCACTCCAGACCGGCCTCACGAGCGGCCTCGAGCGCCGCCGTCGCGTGCTCGGGCGGCTCACCCTCGCCACGGAACGGTTCGGTGGTGAACTCGGCTTCGACGCGCATGGCGGCAGGCTACCCAGCCTGCCGCCGCGCGATCGTCATGCTCAGGCGGCGATCCGCCGCCGCGCGAGCTCGGCCAGCTTGGCCAGGTCGATCCCGGCCAAGCTCTCGACCTCGTCGGCCGCGACCGCCCCGCACTCCACCCCGCGCAGCACGAACGCGGCGAGCGCGGCAGCAGTGGCGGGCTCGTCGAGATAGCTGGAGTCGCCACCGTGGACGTACGCCCGCAGCCGGGCCGAGGCGACCTCGAGCCCGTCTCGGAAGAACGCGTACGTCGCCAGGTAGCGACTCGGCAGCTGGGCCGGGTGCAGGTCCCAGCCCTGGTAGATCCCACGGGCCAGTGACCGGCTCACCAGACGCGAGTGGAGCCGCCACGCCGCGCGCACCGCATCGGGGTCCCCGACCGGGAGCACGTTGGTCGAGCCGTCCGAGACGAAGACGCCGGTGCCGGCGGCCGCCACCTGCATCACGTCCTTGGCGTGGTCGGCGACCGGGTGCTCCATGCTCTGGAAGGCCGCCGCGACCCCGAGCGAGGCGGAGTAGTCGTAGGTCCCGTAGTGCAGACCCGTGACCCGACCGGACCCGGCGGCGATCATCCGCGCGATCAGCGCGGTGCCGTCGGAGCCGAGGATCGCCTGCGGCGTCTCGACCTGGATCTCGAACCGCAGGCTCCCGGCCTCGATCCCGTGGGCGGCCTCGAGCGCGTCCAGCGCGGTCACCATGGCAGTGACCTGCTCGACCGAGGTCACCTTGGGCAGCGTGATCACGAACCCGTCACCCAGACCGCCGGCCCGGGCGAGCTCGCCCAGGAACAGGTCCAGCGTACGCAGCCCGCGGTGTCGCGTCGGCGCCTCGAAGGACTTGATTCGGATGCCGTGGAACGGCGGCGCGGAGCCATCCTGAACGGTGGCGGCGAGCACCGCGCCGGCGGCGACCACCGCGGCGTCCTCGTCCTCGTCCGGCCGGTTCCCGTAGCCGTCCTCGAAGTCGATCCGCAGGTCCTCGATGGGCTCGGCGGCCAGCTTGGCCCGCACCCGGTCAAGGACCTCCGCGTCCACGTCGGCCATCGATGCCGCATGCTCAGCCAGTACCTGACCGGCCTCGGCGGACCACTGCGCCACCGTCTTCTCGTCGTAGCGGTCGCCCGGCACGTAGACCGTGTGCACCGGCTGCCGTACGCCACGGTCCCCCGGATAGCTCGCGGTCAGGGCCGCATCGGCATCGGCGAGCTCACGATCGATTCGCCCGAGGATCTCCTCGAGATAGCTCATGCCCCGACCACCTGCTCATAGGCCGGCAGGGTCAGGAAGTCGACGTAGTCGTCGGCGAGCGCGACCTCCTCGAAGATGGTGCGCGCCTGCTCCAGGCGGTGCTCGATCCCGTCGGCCGCGGCGAGCAGCTTCGCCATCTCCTCGTCCAGGACCTGGCGTACGAGCTCCGCGGTCACCTGCGTCCCGTCATCGAGCTTCGACTCGTTGTGGATCCACTGCCAGATCTGCGAGCGCGAGATCTCGACCGTGGCCGCGTCCTCCATCAGGTTGTGGATGGCGACGGCACCGGCACCACGGAGCCAGGCGTCGAGGTAGACCAGCGAGACCTCGACGTTGTCGCGCAGGCCGGCGAGGGTGATCGCGCCATCCGCGGAGGCGACGTCGAGCAGGTCCTCAGCGGCGACCGAGACGTCGTCGCGCTGCCGATCGACCTGGTTCGGTCGATCCCCGAGAACGGAGTCGAAGATCTCCCGGCAGATCGGCACCAGGTCGGGGTGCGCCACCCAGGACCCGTCGAAGCCGTCGCCGGCCTCGCGCTCCTTGTCCTCGCGGACCTTGGCGAAGGCGATGGCGTTGACCTCCTGGTCCCGGCGACTTGGGATGAAGGCGGCCATACCGCCGATCGCGTGCGCGTTGCGCCGGTGGCAGGTCTTCACCAGCAGCTGGGCGTACGCACGCATGAACGGCGACTTCATCCCGACCGTGGCACGGTCCGGGAGCACGAACGATGGCCCGGCGTCTCGGAAGTACTTGATCAGGCTGAACAGGTAGTCCCAGCGGCCGGCGTTGAGCCCCGAGGCGTGGTCGCGCAGCTCGTAGAGGATCTCGTCCATCTCGAACGCGGCCGGGATGGTCTCGATGAGGACGGTCGCGCGCACGGTGCCGTGCGGGATCCCGAGCTCGGCCTGGGCAAACGTGAACACGTCGTTCCACAGCCGCGCCTCGAGGTGGCTCTCCATCTTGGGGAGATAGAAGTACGGCCCGCTGCCCCGCTCCACCAGCTCGCGAGCGTTGTGGAAGAAGTAGAGACCGAAGTCGACCAGGGCGCCGACGACCGGCTTGCCGTCGACCACGACGTGCTGGTCGTCGAAGTGCCAGCCCCGCGGGCGCATCACGATCGTGGCCAGCCGCTGGTCCTGCTTGAGCTCGTAGAGCTTGCCCTGCGGGGACATCGCCGAGATCTGCCTCCGCACGGCGTCGTACAGGTTCACCTGACCGCCGACCACGTTGCTCCAGTGCGGGGTGCTGGCGTCCTCCATGTCGGCCAGCCAGACCCGCGCCCCGGAGTTGAGGGCGTTGATCGTCATCTTCCGGTCGGTCGGGCCGGTGATCTCGACGCGGCGGTCCTGGAGGTCCTCGGGCACGGGCGCGACGGTCCAGTCGCCGGCGCGTACATCGGCCGTCTCCGGCAGGAAATCGAGCCGACCGGTGCGCGCAACCTCCTCGCGGCGGGTCCTGCGGGCGGCCAGGAGCTCGTCACGGCGGGCCCCGAACCGTCGCTGCAGTTCAGCGACGAACTCGAGGGCCTCCGGGGTGAGGATCTCGGTTCCTCGCTCGACCTCGCCACCGGTGATCTGAATGTTCACGAGCTCCACCCTCCCAGGGTTAGTGTTTTCCTTTGAATGGATTCTTCTTTCCGCATTGCGGATATTAATCCCGTCAGACAAGGGACGCAACCAGCCGGGTTTCCTCTAGACGACGCTAGACTTCCGTCATCCGGAAGAACAGCCCGGAAGAACTAAGGAGTTCAGGTGAGCGAGAACGAGAAGGCGCCGAAGGCACGCACGGGGGCCGTGCAGTCGATCGAGCGAGCCTTCGCGCTGCTGGAGACGATGGCCGACGCTGGCGGGACCATGGGACTCTCCCAGCTCGCCGCGGCTTCCGGCCTGCCGCTGCCGACCATCCACCGGCTGGTCCGCACCCTCGTCGACCTGGGCTACCTCCGCCAGGAGGCCAACCGGCAGTACGTCCTCGGCCCGAAGCTGATCCGGCTCGGCGAGAGCTCCTCGCGCATGCTCAGCACCTGGGCCCGCCCCCACCTCGCCCGGCTCGTCGACGAGGTCGGCGAGTCGGCCAACCTGGCGATGCTCGACGGCGACCAGATCGTCTACGTCGCCCACACCGAGTCGCGTCAGTCGATGCGGATGTTCACCGAGGTCGGCCGCCGGGTGTCCCCGCACTGCACCGCCGTCGGCAAGGCGATCCTCGCCGACATGGCGCCTGACCAGGTCCGCGACATCCTCCGGCGCACCGACATGGTCCCCTACACCTCCACCACGATCACCTCGCGCGACGACTACCTCGACCAGCTCGAGCAGGTCCGCGAGCGCCGCTACGCCATCGACGAGGGCGAGCAGGAGGCAGGCGTACGCTGCGTGGCCGTCGCCGTCCCCGACTACGCCCCGCGCCTGGCGATGTCGATCAGCGGCCCCACCGGCCGGATGAGCGACGAGCTCATCGAGCGCGCCGTCCCGCTGCTCACCGAGGCCGGCAAGCAGCTCGCCGCCGACCTGGCCTGAGCTTCGTCGGCGGTCAGCCGCCGTACGGCACCGTGATGATCTCGAGGTTGTGCCCGTCGGGGCTCTCCCAGTAGACGCCGCGACCGCCGTCGTTGTGGTTGATCTGGCCCTCCCGCCGGTGGAAGGGGTCGGCCCAGTAGGTGATGCCGCGCTCCTTGATCCGCCCGAAGATCTCGTCGAACTCGGTCTCGGAGACCTTGAACGCGTAGTGCTGCGGCCGGAAGCCCTGGTCCTCCACCACGTCGAGGCTGACCTGGTTGGTGAGCTCGACGACCCGAAACGGGCCGAAGACCTGGGCCTCCGGAAGTCCGAGGATCTCGGTCAGATGGGTCGCCATCGCGTCCCGGTCGGAGGCGTGAACGATCGTATGGTTCAGCTGGACGCTCATCGAATTCTCCTCTCGCGTCATGACGACTCTAGGTCGCGGATCCGACGCCGCCGACCGCAATTCGTGGTACGTATTGCGGTCCACGGGTCACCTCGACCCGGTAGATCTCGGGAGATCTCCATGTTGCGCACCACCGTCGGGCTGAACCGTCGCGCCCTGCTCCAGGGAGCCGTCGCCGTCGCAGGGCTCACCCCTCTGTCCTCGCAGCGGGCGCTTCCGCGACCTCCGCCGGCCCACCGCACCAGAGTCCCATCCGCATCTACCGCGGCGGCACCCAGCAGGAGCACCTGCCCGCTCTGCGCGTCCACTATCCCCACGATGCGACCGTCACGATGAAGTACATCCGCGAGGACGCGGACGAGGCCGACGGCTGCGCTGTCCGGGGCGACGAGGAGACCGTACGCGCCGAGCTCCCGCCTGGCGTCGGTTCGCTCGAGATGGCCGGCGTGACGTACGGCCTGGTGCAGTTCCACTGGCACACCCCGAGCGAGCATCTGCTCTCCGCGCGGGGCTACCCGATCGAGATGCACTTCGTGCACCAGGACGCCTCAGGCCACACCCTCGTCGTCGGCGTCTGGGTCCGCCCGGGCCTCGTCAACCCGACCCTCGGCCGCCTCTACGACCACCTGGTCTCCGAGTGCGCGACCGCCGACCACGTCGGCCACATCGACGTCGGCGCCCTCCTACCCCGCCGGCACACGTCCTACCGCTACGACGGCTCCCTGACGACCGCGCCCTACACCGAGCACGTCCAGTGGGTCATGCTCACCGACCCGATCACCGCCTCACCCCGCCAGATCGACCGGTTCCGCACCATGTTCCCGACCGGCAACCGGCGCGACGTCCAGGACATCAACGACCGCTTCGTCCTCACCGACGGATACAGACCCTGACAAGAAGCGTCCCGACGCCAGCGTCCGAAATTGGCCAGTGCGCCGAGCAACTCGGGGCGGCGGCAACTGCTTAGGGAGACTCAGTCGCTCCGACCTTGTCGACTATCACACCGTGGCACTGCCGCGCCCGTACACCCAATTAGGTATACAACCTAAGGCTAGGTCACGCCGAGCCAACCCCTGCGCAACCCTCCCAAGTCTCGAACCAAGAGTCTGCGGAGGACAGCGTGGCGAAGTCGCTAACAGTCGAGTCGTTGGCGAAGGAGATGGGCATTGATACCGATGTTGCTTTGGTGACTCTCTGGGACGTCGGCATCGAGCAGATCGAGGACATCGATCAACCGATCCCAACGGTCCTCCACAAGCAGGTCCGCCGAGCGTTGGGTGGCGCGACCCCGAGAGAGATGCAACAGCTTGCTTATTGGATGAACCTTTGGGACTCCGACCGAGAAACAGTCGTACGCCGCGTGAAGGAGCAGTTCGGCGTCACCGTCAGCGCGGGTGCCCGCACTTTACCCACGGGTGCTCTCAAGCGAATGCGTGCGGCGGAGCAACAACACCGGCCATTGACCGCGCCGCTCGCAGCTACCCCCGCACCCATAGCTATCTCTCAGATAGCGGAGCCGTTCGAACTCCAGCTCCCTGGGCGGAATCGAGTAACCGAGATGCTTGGAGTAGACGAAATACTCAGCGTGCATCATGCACTCGTCAGTGCTTTCGAGGAGAGTGGAGACCCGATCGATCCTCCCGGCGTCCGGGACGAGAATCTACTTTGTAGCGCTGTCATGCGCCCGAACACCGGGATCGGGGACGTCGCAAAGTACGACACGGTCGAGGGGCATGCCGCGGCACTTCTCCACAGCCTCGTGCACAACCACCCTTTCCACAACGGCAACAAGCGCACGGCCCTTGTCAGCATGCTCGTACTCCTGGATCGCAACGGAATCCTGCTGACCTGCGACCAACAGGCACTGTTCAAGCACGTTCTCTTCGTCGCCCAGCACAAGCTAGTTAGCCACGGAGCGTCCGACTACGCCGACCGGGAGGTCCAGGCAATAGCTGACTGGATCTGGGAGCACTCACGTCAGATCCAGCATGGAGACCGACTGCTCACATGGCGGGAACTCCGCCGAATCCTTACAAAGTTCGACTGCACCATCAGCAACCCGATGCCAGGAAACAAGGTGCGCATTGAGCGGAGGAGCAGTGAACGCCGCAGTGTCTTCGGAAGGCGTCGCGAAGCAACACTCCGGTTCGTCGCGGGCTACCGGAATGAGGGAAGCGACGTGGGCCGAGCACAACTTGCCGCGATCCGTAAGGAGTTGAAACTCGCCGAGAAGGACGGCTACGACTCGGAACACTTCTACGGAAACGATCGCCGCGAGCCCGACTCGTTCATCGCCGAACACCGATTGCTGCTTCGCCGCCTAGGACGTCTGTGACGTGGTTCGACAGCTTCAAACTAGCCCGGCTCCTTGCCTGAAGGACCTAGTCGGAAGCCGCGCAGTTCCCGGTCAACCGGCGCACAGCGCAGCGGGTCGACCGGGGCCGATTACCAGCCCGACGGACGTACGTTGCCCAGCACCCGGGTCACCGTGATCTCGATGACCACGCGCTCCGGGTTGGGCCGGGGCTGCCGGTAGCGCTCGGCGTACCGCCGCTCGGCCTCGGCCACCGACTCCGCGTCGTCCTTGACCACCGCGGTGCCCTCCAACGTGCACCACCGGCGCCCGTCGACCTGGCTGACCGCCGCCTGCGCGCCGTCGGGCCCGGCCGCGCGTACGTTGCGGACCTTCTTGCTGCCCGCACTGCTGATGACACGCGCGATCCCGGACTCCGGGTCGAACGTCACCCCCACGGGGACGAGGTGCGGGCTGCCGTCCGGTCGGCTCGTCGTCAGGAAACAGACCCGCCGCTCCCGCCAGAACTCGTCGTTGTCCGCGGCGGGCGCAGCTGCATCAGATGTCATGGGTGCTCCTTCACTGGACACGCAAGCGTTCCAGCTCGCTACGTGCGAACAGCACCCGGTCGCTGTCATGCCCGCCGCTGCGGGCGAGCTCATCGGCGAGATCGTGCCCTGCCTCGAGCCGGTGGTGGCGCCGGGCCCGGTCACGATGGCCGTGTCCGTGGCGCCGGTAGCGGCGCCGGGCCCAGCCGTCACCGGCGAGAGCGTCCAGCTCCTCGTCGGTCAGGATCCCGCTCTCCACCTCGGGTGTGAGCACTGTGCGCATGGCGTGCCGTTCCGCGCCGACGGTGAGGCGGAAGACCGAGACGACGGCGACGAGCGTGAGCACCACGCAGCCGATCATCATGAACAGGATGGCAAGCCCGTTGCCACCCGACAGCGCCGCCGTGGAGTCCCACACGAAGTGGAGCGCCATGGCGGTCGCGCACAGCGCGAGGCCGAGACCCGGCCGACGGCGCTGGGCGACCGTGCCGACGATGAACACGACGCCGGCACCGAAGATCGCGGCGTAGGCGATGTGGGACGTGAATCCGGTGGCCAGCCGGAGCACCACGGTGTGCAGGCTGTTGCCGATCTGGTCGGTCCCGAAACCGTCCGGCGCGGAGTTCAGTGCGTAGAGGGTGTCCTCGATGATCTCGAACCCGAGACCGACGAACGCACCGACGATGAAGCCGTCGTACGCCGTACGGATCACCGACGAGGCGATGAAGAGCAGCAGGAGGACACCGGCGCCCTTACCGAGCTCCTCGAAGAACGGGGCGGCCAGGCCGGCTCCCCAGTCCTGGGCGAAGCTCGCGCCGAACCACTTGGAGTAGAGGCCGATGATCGCGCTGTTGCCGTGCAGCGCGATCGTCCAGGTGGCGGCGAACCCGCCGTAGACGAAGGCCGCGACGACGACGCTCAGCGGCTGGCGCGAGTAGCGGTCGATCCGGGTGGTGAACCACCAGAACGGGATGGTGTAGCCGGCGAAGATGAGTGCCGACAGTCCCAGCGCCGGCGCGTAGAGCGGCGTCTCGGCGCGCACCAGGGTGACGGTGTAGTAGAGCCCGTAGCCGACCAGGACGACGTAGACCCAGAGGCAGGCGTTGCGGGGCTGGAGCCACGACACGCGGTTGCCCCACCCGGAGGCGGCGATGACGGCCGCGCGCGCCTCGACGGCGGCAGTGCGGCCCTGCTGCGATGGAGTGGTCGCGCTCATGCGGCGCCTGCCTCGGTCGCTGCGTCCAGCGGACGGACGCTCTCGAGCATCGCGATGATGTCGGCCTGGGTGGGTGCGTCGATGGTGGTCGGGCCGTACGCCGTCACCTCGACGCCCACGCCGTCGAACACGAACGCGGCGAGGACACCGATGCCGGAGCTCGCCGAGAACTTGGCGATCACGCCGTGCTCGCCGCTGGTCGTCGTGAAGGTCGACGACTTGCCGTCGATGGTCAGTGCCGAGTCGGAATGCTCCGCGTCGTTGGTGTCCCGGATCTGCTCGAGCAGCTCGGCCGGGGTGCCGTCGAAGGAGTCGGCGGTCACGGTGAAGGTGACGCCGTTGTGGACCACCTGAGCCGTCTTGGGGTTGCCGGTCGGGCCGGCCTCTCCCTGGCGGATGCCGGCTTCGACGTTCCACCCGGCAGCTGGCGCGAAGGTGACCGAGTCGCTCAGCTGGATCACGTCTCCGGCCCGGACCGGGTCATCGAGGTCGGTGGCCGCGTTGAGGGCGGGTACGCCCCAGAACGCCAGGGCCGCGAAAGCCGCCACGAGGACCGCCGGGAGCAGTGTCCGGCGATCGATTCCGAACAACCTGCGTTCCACCGGCACCCAGCCGGTGGGTGTCTCCAACCCGGTCACGGGACCTCCCAGTCCGCGTCGAAGGACCCCGCTCGGCTAGCCGGTCAGCAGGATGAACTACTGGTCATCCAATCACGTCCAGACCAGTTCAAGACGCGTTTCTGGCGGCCGGACCTCGAAGGTGTTCACCATCGCCGACCACATCAGTCGGTGGTGGGCGAGGACACCGTTGGCGAGCACGCCGCGCCCAAGCGAAACACCCCGGTGGCCAACGTTTCCGCTGGTCACCGGGGTGTTCTCCCAGGCGTGGCAGATGAAGGATTCGAACCATCGAAGGCAAAGCCGACGGATTTACAGAGCGGCGGTAACACCACCGCTGACCTGCCCAAACATGCGACCGCCTGATTCTGCGGACGCGTCCCGGACGCACACCCCGGTTTCGGGCGTCTTCCGGGGACACGCGCCCGCCTCCCTCGATAGGTTGTTCGGCATGGACATTGACCCTGCCGTCGCGAAACTTGGTGTCGACCTGGCCGGACTCGCTGCCAAGAAGTCCGCCGCGTCCATCTTCGCCACTGTGCGTGCCGCGAAGCAGAAGTCCACTCACGCGGAGCAGGTGAACGAACTATCGGACGTGATCAATGAGCTGGTCGAAGAACGCGGCCACCTGATCGCGATCGCCCAGGCCTACCGGGAAGAACTTGAGTCACGGCGCCTGTCCGACGAAGACCTCACTTATGTGACCACGGAGATCGTCCCCGTGGTCAAGCAGATCGCAGACCTGTTCGGCTCCGAGGACCGGGGGCAGGCCGACGAACTCGTCCGGATCGCCGAGGCTCTTCTGACCGAGAAGACGCTAACGATCATGCAGATGCTTGGGTTCGACTATCGAGAGGCCCTGGGGCGCCCGCTGACAGACCTCGCCCGACTCCACATCCTGAATCAGGCACCAACCTCAGACAAGGCGACTGCTGAGGAGATGCAGTTGCTCGCACAGAAGCGGGAACTCGCCCTCCTAGAGATTGCCAAGGATCCCGACGCGTTCAATCGATTCGAGACGTTCAGAACCTCAGATTGATCCCACCGGTAGGCGGCGGCCCTCCGCCCGCGCGGACCGAGCGTCCGCGCCGGAAGGATTAAAAGTGGATCGCTCGCCAAGCTCTGGCCAGCCAGGACACGACAACACGACCGTCTTCGGGGAGAGATAGGGGATGAAGCCCGAGTCCAGCCCGGCCGACCGCGCTTCACCTCAGATCACAGACTGCAGCGCGACCCGTCATCACGAACGCCCTGAGTCGACTGACGAAACCGCAAGGTGGCCTACGCCCAGAGCTCCGGAGAGAACACGCCGGAGGCCTTCATCCTGCGTCCCTGCTCTGGAGCAACTCGGAACTGTCCGCCCTTGAGGCCAATCTGAACCGGATGGCCGAACCCCGAGAAGTTGAGCTCAGGCTCCTCCAAGACAGTTGGCCACTGAGCTCCGGGCTGAACCAGCAGTTGGGGATCGCTGCGGCGGTCGGCCCACACCACACTTAGCGATGTAACTGCGGTCTCAACGACAGATGCTGTTGCCTCGAGCGCCCCCCGCATCAGTCCGAGCGGATCCTCCATCAGCCAGACTGAACTGAAGCCGAGGCCCTTCCCAACGAGCGCCTCGGTCATTGACCACTTCGGCTGCCGCTCGAACAGGTGGACCAATCTCACGGGCTCAGCCTTCGTTGGCTTCGTTGCTGCGATCATCCGCATCTTGGGTGCTCGGTGAGCGCTGGTGTTCCGCGTCCCATCGATCCATTGGAGCCAATCGCTCGGGCCCGCCACCAAGGCGGCGTCGAGGATCGAGCGTCGCAACTCGTCCTGTTTCTCCCGCCCCGCGGCGGACTGTGCCCCTCGGTTCTTCTCGGTCCCTTGGCACTTCTTCCATTGCTCGTCGCTGTCGATGATCCGCCAGTCAGCCTTAAGGATCTGTGTCCTGAGTGCGCCTACGCCAACAACGACTGCTGCAAGACGGTCGAAGGCCTGGGCCAAGTGGTAAAAGAGGTGTTCCCGTGCGAGTCGCATGCGGCGATCTCGTTTCTCATCGAGGCCCGAGCGATGCAGGGCGCGAAAGATCGCTCCCACGTCGCCGCCCGCCTGCTGAGCCGCGCTGATTCTGTCGCGCGTCCACTTGGTATCGGCGAAGGAGTATTGGCTGAACTCGTCGACCAGGAAGGCGGCGTCTTCGAGGGAACTTGTGATCCCATCGACTGACGCGATCAGGTACTCGGCGATCAGCGCGAGCCTCTTGTCATCGATGTAGCCGCGCCACCACGTGAAGCCATGTTGTTCGTCATCCAGGTCTCCGAGCATGGCCCGATGGAGCTGGTTCAGCGCGTCGACGGCGTCGGCGACTGGAGCGAGGTACTGCGGAGTGGCGGCGTTCACGGTCCGATGATCCCTCCATCGGCGCGTGCTGCGGTCGAATTCGCCGCTGTGGCCGGCAGTACGGGGTATCTCCGCGAAGAGCTCGTGAAGGTTATTGGAACGCCTGGCCTCCGTTCTTGAGTGCGGCCCAGGTGGCGGCGGAGGCGATGACGGATTCGGAGGCGAGGAGGTAGGCCCACTGGTGGTGGACGGAGTCTGAGGCGTTGACGGTCTTGACCCATTCGCGCGCGGCATCCCTTTTGGCAATGACGGTGTTGGAGGTCATCTCGCTATCGGCCTTGCCCTCAACGATCCAATAGGTTCCTTGGATGTCGACGACGATGAAGTCGGGTTCGTACTGACGCTGGATCGCGGACAGGTGGTACGGGATCCGCAGGGGCACGGTTTCGTTGATTCGGATCCATGCGGTCACGTCGCCAGGGGCTTCGAACAGCGACGCGAGGCGGAACTCGGTGGAGTAGGCGTCGAAGGTGTTGATCTCGTAGACCGACTTCGCCCATCCTTCGTAGGGGTAGCTGCGGGTGAACTCTGCAGAGCTGGTGATGACGTGCCGGTCCGCTGGGGGTCGGGTCTCGATGACGGTGGGCGGCTCCGGCCACTTCACGTGGGTGACTTCCTTGACTTCGCGGGCAGGGCTGGAGGTCTGCTTGGAGTTGATCCATTCTGCGAGCCGGGCGGTGGCTAGCCTGCCGTGCTCGGCACGCCAGGGCGTGTCCACTGTGACGTCGGCTCCGGCCATGAAGGCGCGAGCGATAGCGAGCGCAGCGTTCTTCTCGACGGAGTTCATGAGGATGCCGTCGGTGCGGAGCAGCCGCTGCACCAGGTCAGTCTCGATGTCTCCGTAAGGGATCGCGACCTGAGACGCGGCGACGGAGTATGTGGCGTCACTGATGACGACCCTGGCGCGGCCCTCGTCGTCGCGCTCGGCGTCGATCTGCTTGAGCACGAAGGTGGGCGCCTCGTCTTCGGCGAACTTCCTGCCGAGGAGCTCCACCTCGGTCAGGTCGATGGAGTTCAGGGTGAACGGGTCCCGTTCCCATCTGGTGGTGACGCGCGGTAGGAACATCGGGATGCGAAGCTTGCCGGGCATCCGTGGGTGCAGGGTGCGGGTGAGGATCTGCGTGGACTGCTCGGCCGTGGCGACACGTGAGCCCAAAGTTGCGAGGCTCATGCCCAGGTGGGTCTGGGTCGAGTCGGTGGCATTGGCCTCGTCTGGTTCGAAGAGCCCCATCTGATCCGGGTCCGTGGCTGCTGGCCCGGGCAACCAGATCTGTACCTCACCGCTAGTCGGCAAAGCGACCTCGGGGAGATCGCCGCTGGCGGTGAGAGGGACCCCAGGAACCTGCTTGCCGGCCTGGGGGTTGACCGCGATCGTGGCCCCAGATGCACGCTCCCCCAGGGTCTCCTCCAGGAGTGCCCGGGCGCGCTTGAGGAGGGCGGCAAACGAGTTGTGAGAGAGGACCTCGACGGTGTCGAGCATTGGGTTGCCGGTGCGTTCCCCAAAGGGGAGTCGAAGACCTCTGCCGAGGATCTGCTCGGACAACAGGTCCGACTCCAGCGCCCTGGTGGAGGCAACGACGTAGATGTTTTTTACGTCCCAGCCCTCGTTGAGCATGTTCACCGACACGACGGCACGTATCGGAGACTTGGGGTCTTCGATGGTGTCGAGCAGCCGCAGAGTCTCCTCGGTCTCCTCGGAGTTCACCGACAGGACCTTGGCGGGGTCGCCGAGCATGTCGGTCCCGGAGAGTAAGTCGCGGTACTCGTTGGCTTCGTCGATGGTCTGGGTGACCACGAACAAGATCGGTTCGACGTAGGTCTTCCTGGTCTGCCGACAGTAGGCACGCATCGCCTCGGCCTTGGCGTCCAGCAGCGTGAGCCCGTCGGCCACCTGCGTGCGTGCGTCCTTGATGCCGTCCTTACGGGACACTAGCACCGGGATCTTTACGTAGCCGTCAGCGATGGCCTCTGAGAGCCGGTACCGGAAGACGATCTTCTCCGCTGGCGTGGAGGGGTGCGGAGTGGCGGTGAGACCGATCATTGCCGCCGGCTTGAGGTCGTCGATCGCGGACTGGAACTTCTTCGCCGAGCCCGAGTAGTAGATGTGGTGCTCATCCGCGATGACCACCAGGTCATCGGCGGCGGTCAGGTAGTCGTAGACGGCCTGCCCAAGCGTCTCGTGCGGACGGTGGGCGCGCCGTTGCGCCTCCTTACCGCCTTTGCCGGCGCCGAGCAGCGATTGGACGGTGAAGACGAACACCTTGAAACGGTTCTCGTCCTCCAAAGCCGCTGCGACCTGGCCCCGTTCGATCGTGTCGAGCGTAATGATCATGGGGTTGCACTGGAGCCCACGCAGGTACTTGCGGTGACCTGGCGTTAGGTTGTCGATCGTCTTCTTCTGGATCGTGGACCCGGGGGTCACGATGACGACGTTCCGAACACCCGACTCGTACAGGTAGTCCAACGCGCCGCCTGCGATGTATGTCTTCCCGACCCCCGTAGCGAGATCGGCGACCATCTCCTGGCCGGGCACGGCGACGTCCAACACCTCGGCCAACCTGTCCAGGGCCGCCTGATTAGGTGCCCGAAGATCGAGGGTGTGCGAGATCTGCTCAACGAGCCCCACATCGTAAGGAATGCTCACAGGACTGCCGCCTCCGCAACCAGGAGCTGAACGGCGCGTTCAGCGGCCTCTGTTCGGCGACGAGCCCGCTTGGCCCCGGCCGACAACAGGTCACGCGGCGCCTTCCTGATCTTCGACCCCTGCGAGAGCTGTTTGAGGGCCTCATCGGCCCCGGGCAGTACGGCCTTGGCCACAATGGTGACCCGTTCCTTGTCTCCAAGCGCGGCCACAGTTTGCCGGACCTCCTCGCTCCCAACCACGCCATCGAAGACGGCTAACCGCATCCGGCCCCGCGTCCCACAGAACGCGCCGTCCGGCTCCCAGTCGAAGCCCAACTGCCCAGCTACAGCACGGGCAAAACGCCCATTCGTCGCCCACCCTGCGAGGAGAACGCCGAAGGGTGTGGCCGAGTACATCGAGAGGGCCACAGACACCGACCGGAAGCCCCCGCCACCGGCCCATCCGACAGCCTCGGTGATTCCGCCGCCCTCGTCACCATTAACCACGAGTTCGAGGCGCGGTCGCGTGTAGTCGCCGACCGTTGTCGCTGCGATCTCCGAGGTCACCCAGCGGCGACCCATCTTGTGCGCCACAGCCGCAGTGGTGCCCGACCCCCCGAAGCAGTCCAGGACGATGTCTCCAGGGTTTGATCCGATTTGAATAACGCGTTCAAGGAGCCGCTCAGGCTTTGGCGTAGAAAAAGGTGGGCGATCGGGGAACATCCTCCGTAGGTGGTCACGCTTGGCCTCTTGGTTGTGGCCGACCTCATCCGCACTCCACCACGTGCGCGGGACCACTCCTCCTTGAACCTCTGTGAGGTACTTCTTGATGATGGGCATGCCATCGCCGTTTCGACCGAAGTAAACCCGCCCTTCTGCCCTTGCGCGCGCGAAGGTCTCCGGGCCGAAGGCCCAACCTCGGCCTGAAGGCGGTACCACTACCCGGCCGGACGGCAATTCAATCGGCCAGCGGCTCGACGCGCTGGCGCTTTTCGCGGTGCCGTTGTCGCCTTGCAGCCACGGACCACGTGCGTCGGCGTCCGGATTCTTGTATCTGTCTTCCTGTTCCTTGGTGCGGGGCAAGAGATTGCGACTCTGTCCCCATCTCCGGCGATCTGCTGCGTAGATGTGGATGTGGTCATGTGAGCCAGATACAGCGGTGTCGTTTCGTCTCCCCTTGTCTTTCTCCCAAGCAACCGAAGCGACGAAGTTCTGCGCCCCGAACACCTCGTCCAACAGGCAGCGCATCCGGTGCTGCTCGGCGTCATCGAGGTGGACCCAGACGGAACCATCTGCGGCGAGCAACTCCTTGATCAGAAGGAGACGATCGCGCATGAACGACAGCCAGGTGGAGTGCTCCATCCAGTCGTCGTAGTGGTCGAAAGCCTGGCCCGTGTTGAACGGCGGGTCGATGTAAACGAGCTTGACCTTCCCGCGGTATTCGCGGGCGTACTCGGGCACCTCGGCCAGGATGCGCAATACGTCGAGGCTGTCGCCGGTGAACAGCAGGTTGTCAGTGTGGGGGTTGTCGGCGCTGACCTCGCCGACTGCGTCGGTGAAGTCGCTGAGTCGGACCTCGGACGCGGCGGGGTGATCGGGGTCAACCCAGACCGGCTTCCCAGCCTCGTCTTTGGGGGCGAGAAGGAATTTGTCCTTGTTCGGCCAGGTGAGTTCGAGCCGCATCGCCCGATGCTCCACAGGTGCCGCTGGCCCGAGCGCCCACAGTTCGCCGTCAGTCAGCGCGGGGGCACGAGAGATCGTCATACCGCCAGAACCTGGCAACAGTTGGGCGGGCCCAGCCGTCGCATGGGAGCCGCGTACACCAATTTGGGGGTACGAGTTTGAGGATCGATGCGGTTAGTCTCTGCGTCTGGATCGACGGAATCACCCACTAGTCCCTGGCCTCGTCTTCGAGGTATCGATCGGCTCCGAGCGGCACCCAGCCCTCGAGGGACTGGAGATGGCCGGCACCTGCTGGTGACCGGTCACCGAAACGTCGACGCGCACGACGATGGAATGATCACAGAATGTCGGTGGTCGCAGCCAAGATAGTTTGGCATGAACGAATACAAAGTCGATGTGTCCGTCAACCGCGCCACCAACCACGTCTACGCAGTCACCGTCTCCACTCAGGATGGCCAGTACGTAGGCCGCTGGAAGGAGCCGTACACCGACGTCACGGCCGAGAGGCTCGGAGACAAGGATGAGGTCCGCCGGATCGTCAAAGAGATCCGTGCCCTCAGGATCTCTTGCAGCAACTGACGTGACAACGTCCCAAGTGACATCACACGCCATGGGATCAGGAACCAGTCAGAAACCAGCGAAGCTTCGGGTCATGTGTTGCCTATGCCAGCGGCGCATCCCTGGAACCAAGGATGCCCACGCCATTGATGGCGAGTGGGTGCGCCGACACCAGGAGATGACCGGAATCATCACCTGTGCGGACTGCGTCGCAACGGGAAAGAACTACTGGCGCTGCATTGATCCAGGGACCGAGGACTTCGTATCCGGCCACGCCCGTCAACGACACAGCCCAGAGAGAGCGACTTCGATCACTGGTCCCACGATCTCGCTTACGGAGGTCTCAATGCCATGGTCGTCCTCTACCCGTGGGCAGGACTGATGCAAGGCGCTGAGCCCTGGATCCGCCGCCTCAGCGCAGCGCCACGCACCAACGCCACTCGCAGGTGGCTCCTCGAAAACCTCGAAGAGTGGGACAACGCGGCCGCAGATCTACGCCAGTCCAATTATCGCGCGCTCTATGGGGGCCGCGCGGCTATGGCCCGGCACGACAACTAGGGCGGTACGTCACCGAAGTCGGCATCATCCTCTGACCAGGACACATAAGAACCCATGATCATGACGAGCACGGGTTCTCGGCGCGCTCTAACCAGCTCTACTTCGTCTCGTTCGGATGGCTCGTGTGGACCTGCTCCAGGAACACCGTGTGCTCGTGGACGTAGAACCAGATGCGCGCGGTGCCTTTCGCCGTCGGCTTGTGCTGCCAGCGCTCGTGGCTTGCGCCGTTGCGGTGAACGGTGCCGAGATCGCCTTTGAGCCGGTAGTTGGTCGGCGTCATGGTCATGGGCGTTCTCGTGAGGAAGTCCCATGCTTCGGCCATGGGGTTACGGATGGTCGCGACAAGGTCCCGCCATCCCTTCTGCGCGTCGGTAGTCGCGAACTTGATCTCGTACTCGGTCTTCTTCACAGGGCGCGGGACCGCCGCGCTCTTCTTGGCTGCCACAGTCAGGGACGCTCTACAGACTCGTCTTCGTCGAGCCACTCCAGGTCTGCGTTGCCGAGACCTGCAGCGACCGCCGTAGCAGTTTCCTTCCAGGACGTCAGCTCTGCGATCGCCAGATGAGGCTGGTCGGTGGAGAACGAAGCGCGGGCTGCATCGACGAGGTCCTGCGCGCACTGCTCGCGGTCCTGAGCGTTCAGCGCGAGCATCCAGGGATAGGCCTTGGCCATGCGCTCGGCGAGTGAGCCCTTGTCGTCCAGAGTGACGGTGATCAACTGAGCTGCGAAGTTCAACAGGCGGGCTCGACCCTCGGCCTCGCGCTGTGACATGAGTACGAGGGGTGCACCGTCACGCCGGGTCACCGTCACGGGGTGGTCCTCGGCCTCGGCGAAGACCTCGGCCGAGTGCTTGCTCAGGTCCGAGGAACGCCGGGTCGAGCGTGGAAGGTCAGCTGCGATGGTCATGGTTCCATTGTATTCGGAACGTGTTCGGAAGTCTATTGAACTGGCAATGACTCAAGCGGAGCGCCGCTGCTTGGGCTGGGGCAGAAGCGCCGCCAGACGACGGTGGGCGTCCGCATCAACACTGCGAGTCGAGTCGACGACTTCGCTGCGGTCTTCTGAGCAGCTGGGACAGCTTCCATGGCCTGCGCGATGCTGGTCGAGCCGCCAGCGGTCGGGGTGGCTCATCACCGGCGGAGGGACCAGTTCGCGGTCTTTCAGGTTCTGATACCCCCTTGGTCTTGGCCCAGCGATACCTGGCGATCACCTCGCGAGCGCTCAGGAAGAGGTGCCGCGGGTCGTCGCCAGTTGGGGGAGCGTGTTCTGTCATGCCATCCAACGAAGCAGGGAACGGCTCCTCAACTCGACCTAGGGCCGGCAACTTCCCCGAAACCGATCACCCCGGGCTAACCGGGGGCAACAATGTGCGGATGCAGGAGTCTGAGCCAGCTTCTTCGAGTCATGCGGGACGCATCAACCAGCCACGGCCGCTGTATGTGGTCCTCTGCCCTGTGAGCAGCGATCCGACCGCCCCGTACGAACCTCTCGCGTTCTCGCCTGACATCGACGCCGCGACAACGTCCTTCGATCCGGAACTGATGCCGGTCCTGCCGGCAATCTGGTATGCGTTGCACCTGCCCAAGACACGCTTCGACGTCGTCGACATGCCGCCACGCTGGATCCGTGAGTCGCTGAGCGAGAGCCGACGTCACAACATCCTGCTGGTGCAGAGGGAAGCACACGAAGATCCGTTGTTCCCCGCTTGGCTCGGGTTCGGTGAGCCCACGCTCGTGCTGTGCGCTGACGATGACCTCCGGGATGCTGAGGCGATGTCAGCCGCCGGCGGATTCGCGCTCCCTCCGGCGAGCGTCTCGAGCCTGTCACAGGAGACGCTGGAAGCCCATTGGAAAGCGATGAGTGACCGTTGGGAGTCGAGTTGGCCCTCCGGAATAGACCTTGCCCCGACCTCACCTCGCGATTGGACGCCGGACATCTCGTTGGAAGGGTCCGTGCTGTCTCTGCGCCGCCTGGCGAGAATTCTCGGGTCGGACTCGCTTCCAGCCGTCGACGACAGCGAACCCAGCATGAGCGCCCTTCAGGCTCTTCGACTTCGGGCTCGCATCGAGGCGCTGACAACATTGGCCGAATTGGACGAGGATCCCGAAGATCCGCAGAAGCAGTTCGATTCTGTAATGGAGACCGTTGTTCGTCGGATTCGTGCGCCACTCGCTCTGACACTGCCAGGAGTAGCCCCGCGATATCGACGTCTCGTCCGAGAGCATGGCAACGGTGGCTCGTCTGGCGTGCCAGGCACGGCCAACAACGGCTCCTCCGAAAAATCCACGACCGGCTCTACGCCTCCGACCGCGCGGCCGTCCGGTGACCCTCCCGAAGTCCTAGGACTGATGGTCGCCCATCAGGCTGCAGGCGACGACTCGATGGGAGTGGTCATAGTCGACCCGGTCCCCGATACTGCGTTTGTCGCCCTTGCAGATCTGGAGCGTTACTGGCTTGATGGTGTTCGCAGCGCCAGGGGTGTTCAGCCAGCCAAGGAAGAGAAGCTACGCGGACGCTTGGACGATGCCATGGCGTCGTTCTGGACCGACTCGATGGTGACGACGATTCAGAGAGCATCGCGGATCGACGCCTACACGAACTTCCCGATCGGACTGTTGCGTATGCCGGGCAGCACTGCGCCGCTCGCCGCGATGGTCCCGATTGCGTACCGGCCGATCAATCCGCTGACTCGCGCTCTACAGCTCGAGTTCGACCCGGACCGCGTCACCGACCTGTCGGCAGGTATGCGAGTCCTGGTTGTCGAGTGCATCCCGACCGATGACGTCGTGGGGCGGATCTCGCGAAGCATATGGTCAGAGGCGGCATCCAACCTGAATGACGAAACTCGCTCCGTGTCCGTCGATCTGGTCTCGGTGAACAACAAGGCCGAGTTCATCGAAGCCGTCGCCAAGCATCGACCCGATGTGCTGGTGATCAGCGCGCATGGGATCTATCAGGCGGATTCGAACCTCGCAGGCCTGATGATCGGCACCGAACGGAGTATCGGCACCGACCTGGGTCCAATGCCGCCGATGGTCATCCTCAGTGCCTGCCACACCGGGCCACGAGGTGGAGGTCCGGTCGCGGTCGCCGATCTGCTGCTACGTCAAGGAGCCAGGGCTGTCCTGAGCACACTCGTCCCTGTGGGTGTCTTCCATAACTCAGTCTTCATGAGACGGCTCTTGCTCTACATGAGCGAGAGCATCGCAGGCACCGAGAGGCACGTCAGCATGCTCGACCTGTGGCACCGCGTCCAGACCAATACCGTCATCATGGACATCCTCTACGGCAACCCCCGCCTGATGGACTGGGGGCACTCCAGCGAAGGTGGGGTACCGCCGATCTTCGAGTTCATGAGTCGCCGGGCCGCCGGCCGAATTAGTCCCGAGCACTTGTACGACGACGCCGAGGCTGTACTGCTCGAGATTGCGGCCGAACGTCACGAAGAGGAGAAGGTCCAAGGCTGGTTGCGCTCCCCTGGATATCTCCCTGAATCCATGATGTACACCTTCATCGGCGACCCCTCCGCCATACGTCTCCAGGCACCGCGGCTCATCACACGGATCGACTCAGGTCAGGGACCGGTCGGCCTGTAGGTCTTGGCACGCCCCCGCCATGTCATGCGCGGGTGCCCGTAGATCCGGTCAGACGCCGGCTTCCTGTAGTCGGCCCCGGAGCCAGGCAGGGATGAACTCGTCGGCCCGCGGGAAGTCCTCGAGGTCGTCGGCGTAGTTGGCGGCGTAGTTGGCGGCGTCGATCGGCCGGCTCCATGCGGGCTCGTCGTCGTAGTTGAAGTTGACGGACGCGTATCGGACGTGACTACCGGCAGATAGCAGGCTACGGCTGGACACAGCCGGACAAGCGAAACACCCCGGTGGCCAGCGTTTCCGCTGGTCACCGGGGTGTTCTCCCAGGCGTGGCAGATGAAGGATTCGAACCTTCGAAGGCAAAGCCGACGGATTTACAGTCCGCTCCCATTGGCCGCTCGGGCAATCTGCCTGGGTTGTTCGCGCGCCCCCGTGAAGGGGATCGCGACAGCAATAGACAATAGCGCAGGGCCTGGCGGCGTACGAAAACGGGACGAGGTCCTAGGGTGAGACACCACAGACCTGGACAGAAGCTAGAGGAGAGAGTCATGGCTGACTCGTCGTTCGACATCGTGAGCAAGATCGACCGCCAGGAGGTCGACAACGCGCTGAGCCAGACCGCGCGGGAGGTCTCGACGCGGTTCGACTTCAAGGGGACCAACGCGACCATCGAGTGGAGCGGCGATCAGGCGATCGAGATCTCCGCCTCCGCCGACGACCGCGCCAGCGCGGTCCTCTCGGTCTTCCAGGACAAGCTGATCAAGCGCCAGCAGTCCCTGAAGATCCTCGACGCCAGCGAGCCGCGCCAGTCCGGCCAGCAGTCGAAGATCTCGGTCGCGCTGAAGGAGGGCATCTCCTCCGAGGATGCCAAGAAGATCTCCAAGCTGATCCGCGACGAGGGCCCCAAGGGCGTCAAGGCGCAGATCCAGGGCGACGAGCTCCGCGTCTCCTCCAAGAAGCGCGACGACCTGCAGACCGTGATCTCGCTGGTCAAGGGCCAGGACTACGACTTCGCGGTGCAGTTCATCAACTACCGCTGACCTCGTGGCCTACGAGCACCCGAAGGCCACCGTCGAGATCGACGCCCCGATCGAGGCGGTGTGGCGGGTGATGGTCGAGACCGAGTCGTACGCCGTCTGGAACCCGTTCGTCGTCCGCGCCGAGACCGCGCAGCCGGCGGCGGTGGGCAACCCGATCGTGCTGCATGTGACCTGGGCGAACGGCGGCCGCGCCCGCTCGCCGGAGCGGATCTCGGCTCTCGACGCACCGGTCGTCGGCGAGGACGGGGCCGGGGTTGCGTACCTGGCCTATGTCTATGAGGGCTGGCCGGCGCGGCTCGGCCTGGTCCGCGGCGTACGTCATCAGCGGCTGACCCAGCGACCCGGCGGGCCGACGCGCTACGAGACGGTCGAGGAGTTCTCCGGTCCGCTGGTCGGGCTGGCCGGGCCCGCGCGAGTTGCGGACGGGTTCCGGCGGCATGCCGCGGCCCTCAAGACGCGCGCCGAGACGCTCGCGAATGAAAGTGGACTTGACCACTAGATTGAGCGAAATTCTGCATTCATCTGCAAGAATGTGGCCGTGCGAGTATCTGCCAAGTCCGACTACGCCCTCCGCGCCCTCATCGAGATGGCCGCGCGCGAGGACGGAAAAGCTGTCAGCGCCGAGGAGCTCGGCCGCGCCCAGGAGATCCCGCACGGGTTCCTGCAGGCGATCCTCGCCGACCTCCGCAAGGCCGGCGTCGTCATCTCACAGCGCGGCCAGTCCGGCGGCTGGCGCCTGGCCCGCAAGGCGTCGGACGTGTCCGTCGCCGACGTGATCCGCGCCGTCGACGGTCCGCTGGTCTCGGTCTACGGACTACGTCCCGAGGGCGTCACCTACAACGAGCGCGCCGACGTCCTCCAGCACGTGTGGATCGCCGCCCGCGACTCGCTGCGCGAGGTCTTCGAGAAGGTCTCGATCGCCGAGCTCGCCTCCCGCGAGCTGCCCGACGAGGTCACCACCCGCACCGCGCGCGACGAGGCCTGGCTGCCTCACTGAGCGGTCGGTTCCTCCAGCAAGGCGGTGTCCTGAGCCTGTCGAAGGGTATGCAGCAAAGGGCTCACATCCCCCGCGGAACTCCGCACGGGATGTGAGCCCTTTCCTGCATACCTCGACGAAGGAACAGCCCCTACGCCGCCGACGAAGGCGCCGGCATCGTGTAAGCCCCAGGCGTCGGCGTGACGAACACGTTGGCGCCCTCCTCGAGCCGTAGAGCCCGGGCATGCGTACGCGTCAGCTCGGCGGTCACGACCTCACCGTCGTCGGTGAGAACCGTGAGGCGTACCTCGAACCCGATCCGCAGGACGCGCGAGACGGTGCCCTCGAGCGAGTGCTCGGAGATCGGGGACGGGGTCACCTCGACGTCATGGGGCCGGATCAAGGAACCGCCCAGTGTGGTCACGTCGCCGAGGAACGACATCACGAAGTCGTTGGCGGGCTGGTCGTAGAGCTGCTCGGGCGTGCCGATCTGCTCGATGCCGCCCTGGTTGACAACCACGATCTCGTCGGCGACCTCGAGGGCCTCCTCCTGGTCGTGGGTCACGAAGACGGTGGTCACGTGCACCTCGTCGTGGAGCCGTCGCAGCCAGTCACGCAGCTCCTTGCGTACCTTCGCGTCCAGGGCCCCGAAGGGCTCGTCGAGCAGCAGCACGGACGGCTCGATCGCGAGCGCCCGCGCCAGCGCCATCCGCTGCCGCTGGCCGCCGGAGAGCTGCGAGGGCAGGCGGTTGGCGAACTGCGAGAGGTGGACGAGCTCGAGCAGCTCCCCGACCTTCTTGGCGACTTCGGCCTTGGGGCGCTTGCGGATCTCCAGCCCGAAGGCGACGTTCTTGGCGACCGAGAGGTGCTTGAACGCGGCGTAGTGCTGGAAGACGAAGCCGACGTTGCGCTTCTGGACCGGCAGCGACGTCGCGTCCTTGCCCTCGATCACGACCGACCCGGTGTCGGGCGTCTCCAGCCCGGCGATGACGCGCAGCAGCGTGGTCTTGCCGCCGCCGGAGGGACCCAGCAGGGCGGTCAGCTGCCCCGTCGGGATGGTCAGGTTGATGTCCTCCAGTGCGACGAAGTCGCCGTAATTCTTGTTGACACCGCTTACTTCGATGCTCATGGGATGTGGTCCTTTCACCGCACGCGCGCACCGCGGGCGCGCAGCACGAAGACGATGAGGATGCAGATGACCGAGACGCTGGCGAGGAGGAAGGCGACGGCGTACGCGCCCTGCTGGTCGAAGTTGAGGTACTTCTCCTCGACCGCGAGGGTGGCGGTGCGGGTCTGACCGAGCACGTTGCCGGAGACGACCTTGACCGCGCCGAACTCGCCCAGCGAGCGAGCCAGGGTGAGCACGACGCCGTAGATGACGGCCCACTTGATGCCTGGGAGCGTGATCCGCCAGAAGATCTGCCAGCTACCTGCGCCGAGCGACGCGGCGGCCTGCTCCTGCTCGGTGCCGATCTCCTCCAGCACCGGGATGACCTCGCGGATCACCAGCGGCAGCGACACGAACGCGGTCGCCATGATGATGCCGGGCGTCGAGAAGATGATCTGGATACCGGCCGACTCGAGCGTCGGCCCGAACCAGCCGTCGCGGCCGCCGTAGACCAGCACGAGCGCCAGGCCCACGACGATCGGCGAGACCGACAGCGGCAGGTCGATCATCGCGCTCAGGAGGCGCTTGCCAGGAAATTCGGTACGCACCAGCAGCAGCGAGATCGTGACGCCGAAGAGCAGGTTGATCAGCGTCGCGACGACCGCGGCCACGCAGGTCAGCTGGATGGCGTGCATCATCTGCGGGTCGTTGAAGATCTCGGTGAACGCCTCGGTCGTGAACCCGACATCGGGCACGTGGAAGGCGTTCCAGGCGACCAGGACGACCGGCCACGCCACCAGGAGCCCGAGGTAGCCGATGACGATGACGCGGAGGACGTACGTCAGTGGGGTGCGCGGAGCACGACGGGTCTCAGCCACGGCGGACCATCCTCCTCTGGACCAGGTCGAGGACGACGATGACGGCCAGCGAGACGGCCAGCAGCATCGCCGCGATTGCGGCCGCGCCCTCCGGGTTGTCGTTCTCGATCGCGGACAGGATCCGCACCGAGGCGACCTCGGACTTGAACGGCAGGTTGCCCGAGAGCAGGACCAGGGAGCCGTACTCCCCCATCCCGCGCGCGAAGGAGAGTGCCGCGCCCGCCGCGATGGCCGGGGTCAGCGAGGGCAGGATGATCCGCCAGAACGTGGTGAACCGGGAGGCCCCCAGAGAGGCCGCGGCCTCTTCCACGTCGGCGTCCAGCTCCTCGAGGACGGGCTGCACCATGCGTACGACGAAGGGCAGCGTCACGAACGCGAGGGCGAGGTAGACCGACGTCGACGTGTTCGCCCAGTGCAGGCCGAGGGGTGACTCGGCGCCGTAGAGGGAGAGCAGCACGAGGCCGGCGACGATCGTCGGCAGCGCGAACGGGATGTCGATGATCACCTCGAGCAGGCCCTTGCCCCAGAACTTGTCACGTACCAGGACCCAGGCGATGACCGTGCCGATGACGACGTTGATCAGGGTGACCACGATGGCCGCACGGATCGTCAGCAGGATCGCCGACGCGGTCTGCTCGTTGGTGAGCTGGTCGGCGAAGGCGGACCAGCCGCCGCTGGAGGCGGTGATGATCACCGCCACCAGCGGGATGAGGACGAGCAGGCTGAACCAGAGCATCGTGATGCCGAGCCCGATGCCGCTGGTTCTTGTCAGAGTGGTGGCCGGCCGGCTGCGACGTGTCGAACGTGGGGCAGCCGGCCCGGCCGTAGGGATGGTTGTCGTCATGACCGGACTACTGCGAGGCCTTGCCGGACTTGGCGATGGAGTCGGTCACGATGCCGAGCTCCTCGCCGTCCTCACCGGTGCCGAACAGCTTCTCCTTGACGCCCGACCAGTCGCGGCCGCCGAAGTCGTTCTCCAGGGTGAGCAGCTGCTTCGGAGCCGGGAACGGGTCGGCGGGGTCCTTGGCACCCTTGATGTCCTCGGGCTTCAGGCCGATCGCGTCCCAGTCGACGACGCCGGGCTCAGCGGTGTTGACCGGGCGGAAGCCGGTCAGCGCGAACTGCTTCTGGCCGCCCTGGGGGTCGAGGACGAAGTCGAGCCAGTCCTGGGACGGCGCGGAGGCGTCCTCGAGGATGGCGCCGGGGTTCTCGATCAGCACGGTGGAGTCCGGGACGATGTAGTCGAAGCCCTCGCCCTGCTGCGCCGCGAGGATCGCCTCGTTCTCGTACGCGAGCAGCACGTCGCCGGTGCCGCCGAGGAAGGCGGTGGTGGCGTCGCGACCGGAGTTGGTCAGGGTGACGACGTTCTTGAAGAGCTTGTCGAGGTACGCCTTGCCCTCCGCCTCGGTGCCGCCGTTCTTCACGACGGAGCCCCAGGCGGCCAGCGCGTTCCAGCGCGCGGCGCCGGACGAGGCCGGGTTGGCCGTGACCACTCCGACGCCCGGCTTGATCAGGTCCTCCCAGCCCTGGATGTTCTTCGGGTTGCCCTCACGGACACCGAGCACGACGATCGAGCTCGACACGATGCCCTTGTTGTCGCCGTCGTCCCAGGACGCGTCGACGAGGCCGGCCTTCTCCAGGCGCTGTACGTCGGTGCCGACGGACAGGTGGACGTAGTCGGCCTTCAGACCCGACTCGACCGCACGGCTCTGGTCGCCCGAGGCGCCGTAGGAGGTCTCGAAGGTGACGCCCTCGCCCTCGGGGGTCTTGTTGAACTCCTTGGCGATCGCCTTGTTGGCCGTCTCGGGGACGGCGAAGCCGACGATGGAGATCGACTCCGCGTCGCTGTCGCCGCCGGAGCCACCGCACGCGGTCAAGGTCAGGATGCTCGCAGCGGCCAACGCCGCTGCAACCTTGATCTTCTTCATCTGGTTCCTCACTTCTGCCCTGCCGAGTCAAGGTCGATCGGGTTACGAATGTCGAGGAGAATACTTGAATTAACCGACTGAATGTGAAAACGCGGGATCGGTCCGATCCTTGGACGGCAACCCGCCCGCCGAGGCGTCACTTGGGTCGGTCGAGATGGCACCTGGGTGACGTCTCGACCGACCTAGGTGACGTCTCGGCCGGCGGGGGTGACGTCTCGGCCGGCAGGGGTCGGCGAGGTCTAGACGGTCGTCGAGCTCGGCGGGGTCACGAGCGTCCGCAGGACCTTGCGGCGGTGGTGAACGGCCTCGGCGCTGAAGATGATCAACGCGATCCAGACGATCGCGAAGCCGGCCCAACGGCCGGGAGGCATCGCCTCGTGGGCGATGAAGACACCGACGGCGAACTGCAGGATCGGCGCGAGGTACTGGAGCAGCCCGATCGTCACCATCGGCACCCGGATGGCGGCCGCGCCGAAGCAGGCCAGCGGCACGACAGTGATGATGCCGAGGCTGATCAGGAGGAGTACGTGCACGACGCCATGCCCGACGAGCGTGCCGTTGCCGGTGGCCTGGAGAGCGACGATCAGGGCCACCGCGAACGGTGCCGTCACGGCGGTCTCGACGGCCAGCGACTCGAACGGACCCACCCCCGCGCTCTTCTTCAGCAGCCCGTAGGTGCCGAACGAGAACGCCAGGATCAGGGCGACCCACGGCAGCCGGCCGTAGTCGATGGTGAGCACGATGACGGACACGAACGCGATCCCGAGCGCCACCCACTGCAGCTTCCGCATCCGCTCGCGCAGGATGATCACGCCCATCAGCATCGTGACCAGCGGGTTGGTGAAGTAGCCCAGGCTCGTCTCCACGATCCGCCCGTTGTTGACCCCCCAGATGTACGTCACCCAGTTGATCGAGATCACCGCGGCGGCCGCCGTCAGCAGCAAGAGCTTGCGCCGGTCGCGCAGGATCGCCGCCACCTGCTTGCGGCGTCCCACGATCAGCACCAGCGCCGCCGCGACCACCAGCGACCACAGGATCCGGTGCCCCAGGATCTCCCAGGCTCCGGCCGGCTCCAGGAGCGGGAAGTAGAGCGGGAACGCACCCCACATCACGTACGCCGCGGCGCCGAACATCACTCCACGCCGCTGCTCACTCACAGCGTTACGTTACCGCTCCGGGTATGCATTTCTTTACCCGAGGCCGAAGGTCGAGACCTGCCGAGGCGTCACTCGCGTCGGCCGAGTTGGCACGTGGGCGCCAACTCGGCCGACGTACGTGACGTCTCGGCCGACGTAGGTGACGTCTCGGCTGGGTCTGGTCAGACGGAGCGGACGGCGACGATGTCGGCGAAGGCCTCGAGGGCCTTGCGGACGGGGCCTTCGGGGAGTGGCGCGAGGGCGGCCTTGGCCTCCTCGGCACGGGCCTGGACGTAGTCGCGAGCCTCGGCCAGCGCCGGGTGGGCGCGGAGGAGGGTGACGCACTCGGCCAGGGCCGCGTCGTCGGTGAGGTCGCCGTCGAGCAGCTCGAGGAGACGGGCGTCGCCGGGCTCGTTCGAGCGGCGGGCGTAGAGGACGGGGAGGGTCGGGACACCTTCGCGCAGGTCGGTGCCCGGGGTCTTGCCGGACTCGTCCGAGGCGATGTCGAGGATGTCGTCGGAGAGCTGGAAGGCGACGCCGACGATGTCGCCATAGGCGATCAGCGCATCCTGGATCGACTTGTCGGCCCCGGCGAAGAGCGCGCCGTAGAGCGCCGAGGTGGCGATCAGGACGCCGGTCTTCCCGGCCAGCACCTCGAGGTGGTGGTCGACCGGGTCGACACCCTCGGCGGGCGCGACACCCTCGAGGATCTGGCCTTCGACCAGCTTCGCGAAGGTGGCCGCCTGGATGCGTACGGCCTCCGGGCCCAGCTCGGCCGTCAGCGACGAGGAGCGGGCGAAGAGGAAGTCGCCGGTCAGGATGGCGACGTGGTTGTCGAAGCGGGCGTTGGCGGTGTCCTCACCGCGGCGCAGGAGCGCCTCGTCCATGACGTCGTCGTGGTAGAGCGAGGCCTGGTGGGTGAGCTCGACGACGCAGGCGGCGGTGATGACCTCGTCGGAGAGCGTGTCCGGGCCGCACTCGGCGGCCAGCAGCACCAGCAACGGCCGGAACCGCTTCCCGCCGGCCTCCAGCAGATGCGACGCCGCTTCCGTGACGAACGGGGAGCTGCTACGGGCGTAACCCGCCAGCTTCTCCTCCACGATCGCCATCCGAGCGCGCAGCCGCTGCTCGAGCTCGGGATCGGTGATCGGGAGGGCGAGTTCAGGGGCTCGGTCGGTGGGTGCGCTGGTGCTCACCCGATGAATCCTCCCGCATCCACCAACAGGCTGAGCACAGGGCCCGGAATTACACCCAACAAGACGGTGGCGACAGCGCTCAGTGCGATCACGACGGTGGTGGCGTACGAAGGGGTCACGACCGCGGCCGCGTCCTCACGCGGGTCGGTGAAGAACATGACCATGATCATGCGCACGTAGAAGAAGATCGCGATGATGCTCGAGCCGATCGCGACCGCGACGACCGGCCACTGCCCGGCGCCCAGCGCGGCCGCGAAGACGCCCCACTTGCCGATGAACCCGCCGGTCAGCGGCAGCCCGGCCATCGAGAGCAGGAAGACGGCGAAGGTCGCCGCGACCCACGGGTTGGACCGGCCCAGTCCGGCCCAGCGCTCCAGCGAGCCGACCTCGCCGTTGGGCCCTCGCACCAGGGAGACGATCGCGAAGGCGCCGAGGGTCGCGAACCCGTAGGCGGTCAGATAGAAGAGCACCGCCTGGGTGGAGCCGAAGGCGTCGGTCTGCACGCCGAGGAGGCCGGTCAGCAGGAAGCCGGTGTGGGCGACGGCGGAGTAGCCGAGCATCCGCTTCACATCGGTCTGGACCACCGCGAAGGAGGCGCCGAGCAGCATGGTCAGCACCGCGATGACGCCGATCGCCGGACGCCAGATGTCACCCTCCGCGCCGAAGGCGACGTAGAAGAGCCGGAGCATCGCGGCGAACGCGGCGATCTTGGTGGCCGCGCTCATCCACGCGGTGACCGGTGTCGGGGCGCCCTGGTAGACGTCGGGGGTCCAGGAGTGGAACGGCACCGCACCGGTCTTGAAGAGCAGGCCCACGGCCATCAGGCCGATCCCGAGGAGCAGGAGCGGGCTGGAGCCTTCCTCGGCCGCCACGTCCCCGATCTCCGCCAACGACATCGACCCGGCGAAGCCGTAGACCAGCGCGAGACCGTAGAGGAAGATGCCGGAGGAGAACGCGCCGAGCAGGAAGTACTTCAGCGCCGCTTCCTGGGAGAGCAGCCGACGACGCCGCGCCAGCCCGGTCAGCAGGTAGAGCGGCAGGGACAGCACCTCGAGGGCCACGAAGAGCATCAGCAGGTCGCCGGAGATGCAGAAGAGCATCATCCCGCCGACCGCGAACATCATCAGCGGGTAGACCTCGGTGTGCTCCAGACCCCGCTGGGAGGCGGTGCGCTCGGCCGGTGTGCCCGGCAGTGCCGCGGCCTGACCGGCGAAGGCGCTCACCCCGTTGTCGAGACGTCGCTCGGCGAAGAGCGCGACACCGCCGAGCGAGACCAGCAGCACCAGCCCCTGGGAGAAGACCCCCGGGCCGTCGACGATGAGGGCACCCTCACCCGTCGAGGCGCCGAGGCTGGACCCGGCGCCGACGGCGACGGTCCCGGCGAGCGCGGCGACCAGACCGGCCAACGCCAGCGACACCTGGGTGTTGAACCGCGCGGCGCGCGGCGCGAAGGCCTCCACGACGACGCCGGCGCACGCCACGGCCAGCACCAGCAGGACGGGCCAGAGGGTGGCGTACGAAATTCCGGGGGACTCGAACATCGCGTCACTCACCTGCCTGGATCACATTGACGAGAGGCTCCACGACCGGCGACGCCGCCGAGATCAGCGGTCCGGGGACGAAGCCGAAGAAGAGAAGGGCGACGAGGAGAGGAGCGACGACGCCGATCTCTCGCCGATCCAGGTCGGAGACCGGTCTGGAGAGCTGAGCGGGTCCGGTGAAGATCCGCTGGTAGGCCCACAGCACGTAGATCGCGGCGAGCACGATCGCGGTGACCGCGATGACACCGACCAGCCAGTGGTAGTCGAAGGCGCTGATCAGGACCAGGATCTCGGAGACGAACTGGCTCAGGCCGGGCAGACCGGCGGTCGCCAGACCGGCGATCAGGAACGAGCCGGCGAGCACCGGGGTCGCCTTCTCCAGTCCCCGCATCGACGAGATCGAGGCGGTGCCCTTGCGGGCGATCAGGAAACCGGCGATCAGGAACATCGCCGCGGTCGCGACACCGTGATTGACCATGTAGAGCATCGCCCCGACCAGGCCCTCGCGGGTCGCCGCGAAGATGCCGAGGGTGATCAGCCCGAAGTGCGACAGGGAGGTCAGACCGATCAGGCGGAGCAGGTCGTCCTGCCCGATCGCCAGCACCGCGCCGTAGACGATCGAGATCAGCGCCAGCACCACCACGACCGGCGTAGCCCAGGCGGACGCCTCCGGCACCAGACCCAGGCAGAGCCGGATCATGCCGAAGGTGCCGATCTTGTCAAGGACGCACACCAGGAGCACCGAGGTCGGCGTGGTGGCCTGCTCGGTGGTGTCGGCCAGCCAGGTGTGCACCGGGAACAGCGGCGCCTTGACCGCGAACGCGATGAACATCGCCACGAAGATCCAGCGCTCGGCGTTGGTGCCGATGTCGAGCTGGGCGAGGTCGCTGATCAGGTAGGACGGCGAACCGGCCTCCGAGGAGACCACGAAGAAGCCGATCAGCGCACCGAGCAGCACCAGCCCGCCGCCGAGCTGGAACATCAGGAACTTGAGCGCGGCCCGGGCCCGGTTGGGACCGCCGTGCTGGCCGATCATGAAGTACGCCGGGATCAGCGTCGCCTCGAAGGCGATGTAGAAGAGGAAGAGATCGCCGGCGGTGAAGGTGAGCAGCGCGAAGGCCTCCAGGGCCAGCGCCCAGGCGTACCAGCGCTTGTCGTGGTCCTTGACCGCCGCGACCATCACGAGCGGCACCAGGACGACGGTCAGCATCACCATCAGCTTGCCGAAGCCGTCCATCTCGAGTGCCCAGTGGACGCCGAGCGGCTCGATCCAGACGAGATCGGTGTCGGGGGCCGTGAACATCGTGACGATGCCGGCGATCAGGGTGGCGAGCGCGAAGCCGAAAGCCCACGCCTTGGGCCGCGCCGGCATCACCGCGGTGATCAGCGCACCCGCGAACGGGACGAGGACGAGGATTGTCAGCAAGTCAGCTCACCACGATCAGGGCCAGGGCAACGAGAACCGTGCCACCGAGGACGGAGAGGGCATACGAACGTACGTAGCCGGTCTGTGCCTTGCGGAGCTCACCGGCGATCGCCGCGAGGGCGATCGGGCCACCGCTCATCAGGCCGTCGACGGCGTACTTGTCGGTCGCGAGGGTGCCGCGGACGACCGCCATCCCGGGCGGCACCACGACGTCCTCGACGTGCGGAACGTGCAGGTAGGGCGTCGGCGCGGTCGTGACCGGGCGACGTCCGAAGACGAACCCGGCGGCCGCGACCCCGATCGCGACGACCAGCACCGCGAGGACGGAGGTCGCCCAGACCGGGAGCGGACCGTGGTGCTCGGCGGGGCCGGCCGCGACCACCGGCTCGAGCCAGTGCTCGATCCAGCCGCCGAGCGCGAAGACGCCACCGAGGACCGACAGCGCCGCGAGGACGACGAGCGGACCGGTCATGATCCGCGGCGACTCGTGCGGATGTACGCCCTCGGGCCAGCGCTTGCGGCCGAAGAAGGCGAGCATCATCAGGCGGGTCATGTAGAACGCGGTCACACCGGCGGCCAGGAGGGCGATGATGCCGACCAGCCAGCTGTCGGCGAAGGCGACCTCGAGGATCTTGTCCTTGGACCAGAAGCCGGCGAACCCGGGGAACCCGATGATGGCCAGGTAGCCCATCGAGAAGGTGAGGAACGTGACCGGCATCGCCCGACTCAGGGCGCCGTAGTGCTTGAGGTTCACGTCGTCGTTCATGCCGTGCATCACCGACCCGGCACCGAGGAACATGTTGGCCTTGAAGAAGCCGTGGGTGAGCAGGTGGAAGATCGCGAAGGCGTAGCCCGGCCCGCCCAGCCCGGCGGCGAGCATCATGTAGCCGATCTGGCTCATCGTCGAGCCTGCCAGGACCTTCTTGATGTCGTCCTTCACACAGCTGACCGCAGCACCCCAGATGATCGTCACCAGGGCGACGACCACGACCGCGGTTGAGGCGGCCTCGGCGGCCTCGAAGATCGCGCTGCTCCGGACGATGAGGTAGACGCCCGCGGTCACCATCGTCGCCGCGTGGATCAGCGCCGAGACCGGGGTCGGGCCCTCCATCGCGTCCAGCAGCCAGCCCTGCAGCGGCACCTGGGCGGACTTTCCGCAGGCACCGATCAGCAGCAGGATGCCGAGCCAGTTGAGGGTGGTCGTGGTGGTGTCGCTGACGTCGATCGCCGAGAACGACGTCGACCCGAAGGTGACGAAGCAGAGCGCGATCGCCAGGCTCAGGCCCATGTCGCCGACGCGGTTCATCACGAACGCCTTCTTGGCAGCGGCGGCCGCGGACGGCTTGTACTGCCAGAAGCCGATCAGCAGGTAGGACGCCAGACCGACGCCCTCCCAGCCGAGGAAGAGGCCGACGTAGTTCTCCGCCAGCACCAGCATCAGCATCGCGGCGAGGAAGAGGTTGAGGTAGCCGAAGAACCGGGTGCGCCGCTCGTCGTCGGCCATGTAGCCGACCGAGTAGATGTGGATCAGCGTGCCGACACCGGTGATGAGCAGCAGGAACAGGCTGGAGAGCTGGTCGTAGAGCAGGTCGAAGCCCACGTCGAGGGAGCCGGTGTCGAACCAGGTGTAGAGGTGCTGGACGACCTGCCGGCTCTCCTCGTCGCGACCGAGGGCGGCGATGAAGAGGACGACGCTGAGCACGAAGGACGCTCCGGCGAGCCCGACCGCGAGCCAGTGCCCCACCCGGTCGAAGAGCGCCGGTGCCAGCGGCCGTCCGATCAGGATCAGGGCAGCACCGGCGAGGGGCAGCGCGATGACCAGCCAGATCAGCGTGAAGACGCCGCTGGCCTCGACAGGATTTACCACTTGAGCATCCTTGGCTCGTCGACCGAAGCCGTGTTTCTGGTGCGGAAGATGGTCATGATGATCGCCAGCCCGACGACCACCTCAGCGGCCGCGACGACCATCACGAAGAACGCGGTCACCTGCCCGTCGAGGTTGCCGTGCATCCGACTGAACGCCACCAGGGCGAGGTTGGCCGCGTTGAGCATCAGCTCGACGCACATGAAGACGACGATCGCGTTTCGCCTGGTCAGCACCCCGATCGTGCCGATCGTGAAGAGGATGGCGGACAAGATGACGTACGCCGTGGTGTTGTCTGTCATTCGCCCTGCCCCTCGTCAGCCGATCCGTTCGAGTTGCCTCCGGCGAGGATCGCCGGGACCGACTTCGTGCTCTGCGAACCGTCCGGCAGCAGGGCCGGGGTGTCGTTGCTGTTGTGCCGCGCGAAGGTGCCCGGTGGGGGCAGCGGGCCGAGGTGCTTGCCGCTCTTCGCGTAGTCGGCGACCCGCTTCTGGGCCAGGTCGGTCTGGCTCTGCTTCGGGTCGATCCGCTCGCGGTGGGCCAGCACCATGGCGCCGATCGCGGCGGTGATCAGCAGCGCACTGGTCGCCTCGAAGGCGATCACGTAGCGCGAGAAGAGGAGGTCGGCCAGGCGTTGTACGTTGCCGCCCTCGTTGGCGCTGGCCAGCCCGCGCATCGTGGCGATGCTCGCCTGGCCGACGCCCGCGATCAGCGTCGCGCCCAGCGCGACCCCGAGGACGACGGCGAGCACCTTCTGCCCGGCGATCGTCTCCTTGAGCGTGTCGGAGGTGTCGACGCCGACCAGCATGATCACGAACAGGAACAGCATCAGGATCGCGCCGGTGTAGACCACGATCTGCACCGCGAACAGGAACGGCGCCTCCAGCGTCGCGTAGATCATCGCGAGCCCGACCATGACCACCGCCAGCGACAGTGCGGCGTGGACCGGCTTGCGCGCGAACAGGAGGCCCATCGCCGCGATCACCGTGACCGAGGCGAGGATGACGAAGCTCATCAGTGGCCCCCGTTGGTTGAGCCGCCGGAGCCGCTAGGCGAAGGCGTGTCGAAACCAACACGGTCCCCTGCCGCGCTCGATCCGACTGTGTTGGTCTCGACACGCTCGGCCGCAGGCGGCCGAGGGTCTGAACGAAGTGGCCCTCGACCAGCGGCCGGCTCGGGCGCGTAGTAGGAGGTGTCGTCGTTGCCGAGGAACATCGGGTGCGGAGGCGCCTCCATCCCATCCTCGAGCGGCGCGAGCAGGTCCTGCTTCTCGTAGATCAGGCTCTCGCGGGAGGTGTCGGCGAGCTCGTACTCGTTGGTCATCGTCAGCGCACGTGTCGGGCAGGCCTCGATGCACAGCCCGCAGAGGATGCAGCGCAGGTAGTTGATCTGGTAGACGCGGCCGTAGCGCTCGCCGGGGCTGTAGCGCTCCTCCTCGGTGTTGGGCGCACCCTCGACGTAGATCGCGTCGGCCGGGCAGGCCCACGCGCACAGCTCGCACCCGACGCACTTCTCCAGCCCGTCGGCATGCCGGTTGAGCTGGTGCCGGCCGTGGAATCGCTCCTCGGTCGGCTCCTTCTGCTGTGGGTACTGCTCGGTGACCGGCTTCTTGAACTGGGTCCCGAACGTCACCGCGAACCCGCTGACCGGGTCCCAGAAACGCTCCTTGAACGAGCGGTCGTCGTTGCTCACTTGGCCTCCTCAGGAGAGGGAAGAATGCGTACGCCGTTGGTGGCTGTCGACACAGCCGGAGGTCCGAACACCAGCGGCTGCGCGGCACCCCGCACGGCCCCGCCCTGCGGCAGGGTGGGCGTGGGGAAACCGCCGGTCGGTTTGGTGACCTGGGCCTCCTTCTCCGGTAGCCGGTTGAGGAAGCCGAGCACGACGACCACCGTGACGGCCAGACCGAAGCCGAAGAGGATCCAGTTGGGGCTGAAGCCGCCCTCGATCGCGGCCATCTTGATCACCGCGACGACGACGATCCAGGCGAGGCTCGCCGGCAGCAGCACCTTCCAGCCGAGGAACATGAACTGGTCGTAGCGCAGCCGCGGGAGCGTGCCGCGCAGCCAGATGAAGACCCAGATGAAGAAGAACATCTTCAGGAAGAACCACAGCACCGGCCAGTAGCCCTCGTTGGCGCCGGCCCAGACGGTGCCGAGGCCGAGCGGGGCCCGCCAGCCGCCGAGGAACAGCGTCGTGGCGAGTGCGCTGACGGTGGCCATGTTGATGTATTCGGCCAGGAAGAAGAGCGCGAACTTCAGGCTGGAGTATTCGGTGTGGAACCCACCGACCAGCTCACCCTCGGCCTCGGGGAGGTCGAACGGCGCGCGGTTGGTCTCACCGACCATCGAGATGCAGTAGATCAGGAAGGACGGCAGCAGCAGGGCGCCGAACCACCAGTCCTCCTGCGCCGCGACGATCTGGCTGGTGGACAGGCTGCCGGCCATCAGGAAGACGGTGACGAGGGCAAGTCCCATCGAGACCTCGTAGGAGATCATCTGGGCGCTGCTTCGCAGTCCCCCGAGGAGGCTGTAGGTCGAACCCGAGGCCCAGCCACCCAGCACGATCCCGTAGATGCCGATGCTGGCGATCGCCATCACGAACAGCACCGCGACCGGCATGTCGGTGAGCTGCAGCGGCGTCTGTACGCCGAAGAAGTTGACCTCCGGCCCGAACGGGATCACCGAGAACGTCACGAACGCGGGCACACAGGCCAGGATCGGCGCGGTGATGAAGACGATCTTGTCGGCCTTCTCCGGGGTCAGGTCCTCCTTGAGCGCCAGCTTCACGCCGTCGGCGAGGGATTGCAGCAGACCGAACGGTCCGTGCCGGTTGGGCCCGATGCGGTGCTGCATCCGGGCCACGACCTTGCGCTCCCACCAGATGTTGAAGAGCGTCAGCACGACGCAGACGACGAAGACGAGCAGGACCTTGATCGCGATGATCCACCAGGGGTCCTGGCCGAACTGCTCCAGCCCGTTCACTGCTGCGCTCCCTCGATGGTGACGGTCGAGCCCGGTGAGGCCAGATCCGCCCAGACGCCTCGCCCGAAGCTGTTCGTCGGCACCCACACGGTGTTGTCGGCCAGCTCGGCCGCCATCGCCGGGAGGGTCCAGCTCCCCCGGTCCCCGGTGATCGTCACGACGTCACCGAGCTCCTCGTGGAGCGCGGCAGAGATGCGTACGAACGCCGGTCGCGCGGTCGCGGCCAGCGCCTTGTCGCCGCTCTGCAGCGTCCCGTTGTCGAGCATCAGGCGCCAGGTCGCCAGCCGAACCCCCGCCGAATCGGTAGTTGTTGCAGCCGAATCGGTAGTTGTGGGTGACCATTCGACACTTTCGTCCGCCACTTCTGCGGACTCGGCGTCCACAAGTGCGAACTCGGCGGTGATGTGCCCGAGGACCTCGGCGTCCGAGTAGGCCGCGGGCTTGTCGAAGACCTGGGTGAACGGGCGGCGGCGGCCTTCCCAGGTGACGAAGGTGCCGGCCTTCTCCGAGGCGGCGGCGACAGGGAGTACGACGTCGGCGCGCTCGGTCACCGCGGTGATCCGCTGCTCGAGGCTGACCACGAAGCCGGCCTGGTCGAGGGCTGCCAGGAAGGCGGCGGGGTCGGCGGTGTCGTCGGGGTCGACGCCCGCGACCAGCAGTGCGCCGAGGTTGCCGCGGACGATGGCCTCGGCGTCGAGACCACCGTCGCGCGGGAGCAGGTCGGCCTCCACCGCGCCCCGGTCACCGGCACGGCGCGGCACCCAGGCGAGCTTCGCGCCGGTGCGGTCGGCGAGCTCGGCAGCGGCGGAGTAGGCGCCGGGGCTGGTCGCCAGCCGCTCGCCGACCAGGATCACCGAAGCCTCGGTGACCCCGCTGACCTGCGACAACGCGTCCTTCTCGGCACCGGGAGCGGTCAGGACGACCTCGGCTCCGAGCTTGCGAGAGCCCTCCGAGGCGTACGGACTGAGGGTGGTGATCCGCAGACCCTTGCGGTTCGCCTTGCGCAACCGCAGGAAGAGCGTCCCGGCCTCGTCCTCGGGCTCGAGGCCGGCCAGGACGACGTGGTCGGCGGCATCGAGGTCGGCGTAGGTGACCGAGGTGCCTGCGACCCGTGAGCGCAGGAAGCCTGTCTCCTCCTCCGACAGCGGCCGCGAGCGGAAGTCGATGTGGGGAGTGCGCAGGGTGTCGCGGGCGAAGGTGGCGTACGCCTTCGCATCCTCCAGCGTCAGGCGACCACCGGGCAGCACACCGACGGAGCCGGCACCTGCCAGCCCGGCGGCGGCGACGGCGACGGCCTCGAGCCAGGACGCCGGCCGGAGCTCGCCGTCCTCACGGACCATCGGCGAGGTGAGCCGGTCGCGGACGGCGTAGCGGAAGCCGAAGCGGTCCTTGTCGGAGATCCACTCCTCGTTGACCTCCGGGTCGTTGCCTGCGAGGCGGCGCATGACCTTGCCACGGCGGTGGTCGATGCGGACCGCGGCGCCGCAGGCGTCGTGCTCGGCGACACCGGGGGTCGAGACCAGGTCGAAGGGCCGCGCCCGGAACCGGTAGTCGTCCGAGGTCAGGGCGCCGACCGGGCAGATCTGGATGACGTTGCCGGAGAAGTAGGACGAGAACGGCTTGTCCTCGGCGATGCCGATCTGCTGCTGCGCGCCGCGCTGGATCAGCGCGATCCCCGGGTCGCCCGGGATCTCCGCGGCGAAGCGGGTGCAGCGCTGGCAGACGATGCACCGCTCACGGTCGAGCAGCACGTTGGGCGAGAGGTTGATGGGCTTCGGGAACGTACGCTTCGTCCCCTCGAACCGGGTCTCACCCTGCCCGTGGGACATCGCCTGGTTCTGCAGCGGGCACTCGCCGCCCTTGTCACAGACCGGGCAGTCCAACGGGTGGTTGACCAGGAGGAACTCCATGATCCCCTGCTGCGCCTTCACGGCCGTGGAGTTCTGCGTCTCCACCACCATGCCCTCGGCGACCGGGATCGTGCAGGAGGCCTGCGGCTTCGGGAAGCCGCGGCCGTTGCCGGCGTCGGGGATGTCGACCAGGCACTGCCGGCAGGCACCGACGGGCGCGAGCAATGGATGGTCGCAGAAGCGCGGGATCTCGATCCCGGCCTCCTCGGCCGCCCGGATCACCAGCGTGCCCTCGGGCACGCTCACGTCATGTCCGTCGATCTTGACGGTCACTTCGGTCACTGAACTGCCTCCGCCCATGCCGTCGACTTCTTGGCGTCGAAGGGACATCCACCCTGCTCCAGATGGGCCAGGTATTCGTCCCGGAAGTACTGGATCGAGCTCGTGATCGGGCTCGTCGCGCCATCACCGAGCGCGCAGAACGAGCGGCCCAGGATGTTGTCGCACTGGTCGAGCAGCAGATCGAGGTCCTCGGGCTTCCCGTCGCCCTTCTCCAGCCGCTCCAGCACCTGCACCAGCCACCAGGTGCCCTCGCGGCACGGGGTGCACTTGCCACACGACTCGTGCTTGTAGAACTCCGTCCACCGCAGCACCGCGCGCACCACGCAGACGGAGTCGTCGAAGATCTGCAGCGCCCGGGTGCCGAGCATCGAGCCGGCGGCGGCCACGCCCTCGAAGTCCAGCGTCACGTCCAGGTGCTCCTGGGTGAACAACGGGGTCGAGGAGCCACCCGGGGTCCAGAACTTCAGCTCATGCCCCTCGCGTACGCCCCCGGCCAGCTCGATCAGCTTGCGCAGCGTGATGCCGAGCGGTGCCTCGTACTGCCCCGGCTTCTTGACGTGACCGGAGAGCGAGAAGATCCCGACGCCGGCCGACTTCTCGGTGCCCATGCCGGCGAACCAGTCGGCGCCGTTCTTCACGATCGCGGGCACCGAGGCGATCGACTCGGCGTTGTTGATCACGGTCGGGCTCGCGTAGAGACCGGCGACGGCCGGGAACGGCGGCCGGAGCCTCGGCTGACCGCGGCGCCCCTCGAGGGAGTCGAGCAGCGCGGTCTCCTCACCGCAGATGTAGGCCCCGGCACCGGCGTGCACGACCAGCTCGAGGTCGTAGCCGGAGCCGTGGATGTTCGTGCCGAGATGGCCGGCCTCGTAGGCCTCGCGCACCGCGGCGCGCAGCCGCCGGATCACGTGCAGCACCTCGCCACGTACGTAGATGAAGGCACGCTCCGCACGGATGGCGTAGGAGGAGATGATCACGCCCTCCACGAGCGTGTGCGGGCTCGCCATCATCAAGGGGATGTCCTTGCACGTGCCCGGCTCGGACTCGTCGGCGTTGACCACGAGGTAGCGCGGCTTGGGGTTCTCGGGGTCGGGCGCGGGCAGGAAGCCCCACTTCACCCCGGTCGGGAACCCGGCGCCACCGCGACCGCGGAGACCGGAGTCCTTGACCATCGTCTGTACGTCCTCGGGGGCCATCCCCAGAGCGACATCGAGCGCGTCGTAGCCGCCCTGCTCGGCATAGGCGGGCAGTGTCCAGGCCCGCTCGTCGGCCCAGTTGGCGGTCAGCACGGGAACAAGTACGTCACTCATTGGACTTCCCCTCGCTGGTCGAGCCGCCGGAGCCGCTAGGCGGAGGCGTGTCGAGACCAACTCGGTCGCTGTCGGCGCTCGATGGGACTGTGTTGGTCTCGACGCGCTCGCTGGCGCGAGGGTCTGAACGAAGTGGCCCTCGACCAGCGATGGCGATATCAAGCCCCGCAAGCGACGCTGCTCCGGCCGCGGGCCCCTCGTCGACGAGCCCGTCCTCGAAACCGGCGAGAACCCGCTCGGCCTCGCGCCAGCTCGTGATCCGCGCACCGCGCGAGGCCACGACCTCGCGGCCCTCACGCAGGTCGTCGACCAGCTGTGAGGCCGACTCCGGGGTCTGGTTGTCGAAGAACTCCCAGTTGACCATCACCACCGGCGCGTAGTCGCAGGCCGCGTTGCACTCGATGTGCTCGAGCGTGATCGCGCCGTCCGCGGTGGTCTCGTCGTTGCCCACCTCGAGCTTCTCGCGCAGGCAGGCGAAGATCTCGTCGCCGCCCATCACCGCGCACAGGGTGTTGGTGCAGACGCCGACGTGGTGCTTCCCGACGGGATGACGCTTGTACATCGTGTAGAAGGTCGCCACCCCGCTCACCTCGGCGGGAGTCAGCCCCAGGACCTCGGCGCAAGCGTCGATCCCCTCGGGCGTGACCCGTCCTTCCACCGACTGCACCAGATGGAGCATCGGCAGCAGGCCGGAGCGGGCCTGGGGGTAGCGAGCGGCGATCTCGCGCAGCTCGTCGTAGGTCTCAGCAGCAAGCGTCATCGGTCGACGCCTCCCATCACCGGGTCGATGGACGCGATCGCCACGATCACGTCGGCCACCATGCCGCCCTCGGACATCACGCTCGTGGCTTGAAGGTTGGTGAACGACGGGTCCCGGAAGTGGACCCGGTAGGGCTTGGTGCCGCCGTCGCTGACCACGTGGGCACCGAGCTCTCCGCGCGGCGACTCGATCGCTGCGTACGCCTGGCCGGCTGGCACCCGGAAGCCCTCGGTCACCAGCTTGAAGTGGTGGATCAGCGCCTCCATCGACTCGCCCATGATGTGGCGGATGTGGTCGAGGGAGTTGCCCTGGCCATCGGGGCCGACGGAGAGCTGCGAGGGCCAGGCGATCTTCTTGTCGGCGACCATGACCGGCGCACCGTCGAGGTCGGCGAGCCGCTTGAGCGCCTGTTCCATGATCCGCAGCGACTCCCACATCTCGGCCAGCCGCACCCGGAACCGCCCGTAGGAGTCACAGGTGTCCCAGGTGATGACCTCGAAGTCGTAGTCCTCATAGCCGCAGTAGGGCTGGGTCTTGCGCAGGTCCCACGGGTAGCCGGTCGACCGCAGGATCGGGCCGGTCAGCCCGAGCGCGAGGCAGCCCTCCAGGTCGAGGTAGCCGACCTGCTCGAGGCGGCCCTTGAAGATCGGGTTGGCGTTGCACAGCGCCGCGTACTCGGTCAGGCGCTTCTTCATCAACTCGATGAACTCGCTCACCCGCGCGACGGTGCCCTCCGGCACGTCCTGGGCGACGCCGCCGGGACGGATGTAGGCGTGGTTCATCCGCAGCCCGGTGATGAACTCGAACAGGTCCAGGCACAGCTCACGCTCGCGGAACCCGATCGTCATCACGGTCAGCGCGCCGAGCTCCATGCCGCCGGTCGCGATCGCCACCAGATGGGAGGAGATCCGGTTGAGCTCCATCAGCAGGACCCGGATGACCTCGGCCTTCTCCGGCACCTCGGCACCGATGCCGAGCAGCTTCTCCACCCCGAGGACGTACGCCGTCTCGTTGAAGATCGGGGACAGGTAGTCCATCCGGGTGACGAACGTGGTCCCCTGCGTCCAGGACCGGTATTCCATGTTCTTCTCGATGCCCGTGTGCAGGTAGCCGATCCCGGCACGCGCCTCGGTGACCGTCTCGCCCTCGAGCTCGAGGATCAGTCGGAGCACACCGTGGGTCGAGGGGTGCTGCGGCCCCATGTTGACGACGATCCGCTCGTCCTTGACGTCCTTGAGGGCGTCGGTCAGCTCGTCCCAGTCCTGGCCGGTGACGGTGAACGTACGTCCCTCGTCCTCTGTCGTCGTCATGAGTAGCTCCTCCGGGTGTCCGGCGGCGGGATCGTCGCGCCCTTGTATTCCACCGGGATCCCGCCCAGCGGGTAGTCCTTGCGCTGCGGGTGGCCCGGCCAGTCGTCGGGCATCAGGATCCGGGTGAGTCCGGGGTGGCCGTCGAAGACGATCCCGAACATGTCGTAGGTCTCCCGCTCGTGCCAGTCGAGCGTCGGGTAGATGCCCACCCCGCTCGGCACGTGCGGGTCCTCGTCGGGGGCGGAGGTCTCCACCCGCACCCGGCGGTTGTACGTCATCGAGAGCAGGTGGTAGACCGCGTGCAGCTCCTTGCCCTGGTCATCGACGTAGTGCACGCCGGAGACGCCCGAGCAGAGCTCGAAGCGCAGCTCGTCGCGGAGCACCTGCAGGACCTCGAGCAGCCGCTCGCGGCGCACGTGGAAGGTCAGCTCGCCGCGGTGGATGACCGCCTCCGCCTCGGCGAAGGCCAGCGCGTCGGCGATCTCCTTGAACCAACCGCCGTAGGGCTGCACGCCGACGTCGCTGGTGCGGCTCGGCATCGCGTGCTGGCGGGTGAGACCGGCATAGCCGCTGGTGTCGCCGGTGCCCTGCACGCCGAACATGCCACCGGGCTCGTCGTTCTCACTCACCGCAGAAGTCCCGTCTGGTCGATCAGCGGCAGCTGGCGCAGCGCCGCGGTCTCGTTGGCGACCTCCTCGTGCTCGGCGTTGACGCCCAGCGAGGTGCCCTGGATCTTGTCGTGGAGCTTGAGGATCGCGTCGATCAGCATCTCGGGACGCGGCGGGCAGCCGGGGAGATACATGTCGACGGGCACGATGTGGTCGACGCCCTGGACGATCGCGTAGTTGTTGAACATCCCGCCGCTGCTGGCGCAGACACCCATCGCGAGCACCCACTTCGGCTCGGGCATCTGGTCGTAGATCTGGCGCAGCACCGGCGCCATCTTCTGGCTCACCCGGCCCGCCACGATCATCAGGTCGGCCTGCCGCGGGCTCGCCCGGAAGACCTCCATGCCGTAGCGGGCGAGGTCGTACTTCGGGCCACCGCTCGTCATCATCTCGATGGCGCAGCAGGCCAGTCCGAACGTCGCCGGCCACAGGCTCGCCTTGCGGAAGTAGCCCGCCAGGCCCTCGACGGTCGTGAGCAGAACCCCGCTCGGGAGCTTTTCTTCGAGACCCATGTCAGTCCCAGTCCAATCCGCCGCGGCGCCACACATAGGCGTACGCCACGAACACCGTCAGCAGGAACAGGCCCATCTCCGCGAGGCCGAACCAGCCCATCGCGTCGAACCTGACGGCCCACGGGTAGAGAAAGATGATCTCGATGTCGAAGATGATGAAGAGCATCGCGGTGATGTAGTACTTCACCGGGAAGCGACCGCCCAACGCCTGTGGCGTGGCCTCGATCCCACATTCGTAGGGATCCGCCTTGGCCTGGTTGGCGCGACTCGGTCCCACGACCGAGCTCATGACCACCGACCCGACCGCGAAGAGCGTCGCCAGTCCCGCCAACGCGAGCACCGGCACGTAGAGCTCCATCTCGCCTCCTACCCTGAGCCGGCCCACCCCAGATTGAGACTTTGTGAATAGAATCACAATGTGGGCCAACTCACATCCTGCCACTCCTGTGACGGATTGCAAGTGGGTTGGTGAAATGGCGCGCGGCACTTTCCCGCCATGGCGGGAATGTGCTGGCGCATCCGGCGGCAAACGTTTGCAGAATCACGCCATGGCGGGGTTGTGGCGGGTCAGACTTCGGCGCTGACTGCGGGTGTCGGCGTGTCGAGGAAGGCTCGGGGGATCACGACGATCCGCTTCTCGGCGTCTGTCAGCGACGCCGGCAGTCCGTCGGGCCGGACCTGCACCATCTCGTACGTCACGGTGTGCTTGGTCATCCGGCGCAACTTCAGCCATCCCGAGGGCCAAGCAACGCTTCCCCACGGCCCTTGGATCTCGAGCCACTCACCCATCGAGCCGACGACGGTCCCGCCGACGGCGTACATCCCGGACATCCGGCCCTCGCCGGAGAGTAGCCAGATCAGGGGGTTGAGCAACACCAGCACCAACCAGAAGATTGCCATCCGGTAGGAGCCACCGGCCAGTAGTAGCAGGATGTTGAGAGCGAACACAGCCGGAAGCAACCATGCCGTGATGCCGAACTGCGCTCGCAGCCACGCCCGGACGAGCCGCCACCGCAGCGCACGATCGACGACGATCGGCTCCCCGAGCATCGGAGTCTCCCGCGATTCCCGGCCTGCCCTCGCCGCCAGTTCGCGCCTGATCGCCGGCCCGATGAGCTGGGCCGGGAAGTCGATCGACCGCGCCACCTCATCAGGCCCGGCCGGAAGATACGCCGGTACAGCCAGCGCCTTCGGGCCGCCCTGTCGACACCGCACGAGCACCGGCCCGACCTCGACCTGCGTCAGCCCCGACCAGGGATAGAAGGCGAGTCGCCTGAGCGTACGCATGCCCAGCCCGCTCTCCGTCGCCCATGCGACGAGAGTGGCTCCAACAGGGAACTCGCGCTCCACGCGGCGAGAGACTGTCCGCAGCGGCGTCGTCAGCGAAAACGCCAGAAAGACGACTCCGATAGCGGCCATCATCCCGAGTTCAACGGCCTCGCCAACGAGTCCCGGACCAAGGCCCGGATCATGCATGCCGAACCAGAGGGCGCCGGTCAGCAACACGGGCAGACCCAACGTGAGGACCCAGTAGGGCCGGCTCCGCAGCCGCAGCCCTACCAGCGCCCGCTTGAGCCGACGCTGGTCGTCGATCGTGACGGTCCAGTCCGTCACCGATCCCGGCACCACATCCACGTCCACGAACGGCTCCCCTCAGCATCCCCACAGTCCAGAGTCGGCGCAGCGTACCGAATACCCGGGGTGGGATTGGGCGATTCCTGGACTGGAATCGCCTACCCGCAACTTCCCCGCACATGAGCGAAAGTTTCGTACGCCCCGAGCCCAGGTCGTGCCAGAACTCCACATGTGCACGGATGTTGCGGGGTTGTGGCGGGTCAGACTTCGGTGCTGACTGCCGGCGTCGGCGCGTCTAGGAAGGCTCGGGGGATCACGACGACCCGCTTGTCCAGGCTGGCCATCCCTCGGCGTGGCCGGTTCTGCACCACCTCGTACGCCACGGTGTGCTCTGTCATGCGGCCTTGCCTGAGCCACCCGTGGTGCCAGGCGATGCTTCCCCACGGGCCCTGGATCTGGACATACTCGCCCACTGATCCGACAACTGTCGCGCCGATCGGGTACATGCCCGAGATCTGCCCGTCGTCACCTCGCAGCAGCGCCACTGAGGTGAGCACCAGAAGCACCGTCCAGAGGATCGCCATCCGGTAGGAACCATCGATCAGGCTGATCGTGCACTGGAGGACGGCGACCGCCGGGAGCACCCACAGGATCAGGCCCATCTGCTGCCGCATCCATCCTCGGCTGAGTCGCCGATGAAGCGCGCGATCGATCACGACCGGCTCGCCTGGCAGCGCCGGCTCCGCCGTACGTCGGCCCGCTCCCATCCTCAACTCCCGGGCGATCTCCGGACTGATCAGCTGGACCGGGAAGTCCACCGACCTCGTATGTTCTTCGGGCCCGGCCAGGAGCGATACAGGCGCCACCGACCGCCACCGACCGACCGGCTGCCCGAATCGCACGAGCACAGGCCCCTGATCGACCTGCGTGAGCCGCGACCAGGGATAGAAGGCGAGACGGATCGGCGTACGAACGCCAACGCCTGACGCCGTCGCCCAGGACGTGAACGTAGCGCCTACCTGGAAGCCACGCTCGACACGGCGGCGTACGGCACTCAAGCCACCTGCATGCACGACCACGAGGCTCGCCACCATCACTGCCACGAACGTCATCGGCTCGGGGCTCGGGATGACCCAGGCCCACAGAAGAATTCCGGCGCCGATCGGCGGGATCGCCACCCCGACGATCCAGAAGCCAGGACTCGCCACCAGCGTGTTGAACTGAGCCCGCTTGAGCCGCTGCTGGTCCGCGAGGGTGACGGTCCAGTGGGTCACGGAGCCAGGCAGCGCATCCACATCCACGAGCGACTCCTCAGCATCCCCGCAATTCGGTCGCCGAAGCGTAGCGAATACCCGACGAGGGATGCGCTGGAACTTCCCCGCACATGCACGAAGATTCCGTACACCACCCACTCAGGTCGCGCCAGAAGCCCGCATGTGCGCGGTTATTGCGAGGGCGGTCAGTCGGGGTCGGGGCGGATCCAGCCCTTGGCGAGACCTGCTCGGACGATGGCGTCGGTGGCCTCCCCGAGGGTCGTCGAGGCGGCGACGACGCCGGCCTCACGCGCGCGGACGCGGGACTCGGTGGCGCCAGGCATGCCCCAGGTGCCGCCGCGGTTGAGCCAGTTGAGGAGCATCGGCTCGAGGCGGTCCATCGCCTTGCAGAAGCGTGCCTCGGGGGTCTGGGCGGCCTCGAACTCGTCCCACAGGGTACGGATCTGGCCGGCCTGGTCCGGCGGCAGCATCGTGAAGAGACGCTCGGCGGCGGCGACCTCGCGCTCGACCTGATCGACGACCGCGGCCGGGTCGAAGACCGGGCTGTCGCCGGCGTAGATCTCGATCATGTCGTGGATGATGACGAGCTTGATCGCGTGCCCTACGTCGATCGGCTCGTCGGCGTACTCGGCGAGCAGCAGCACCATCAACGCCAGGTGCCAGGAGTGCTCGGCATCGTTCTCCCGCCGGTCGGCCGCTGCCAGCGGCGAGGCGCGCAGGATCGTCTTGAGCTTGTCGGCCTCGGCGATGAACTCCAACTGCGCCCGCAGCCTCCCGCCGATCTCGTCAGGGAGCGGATTCAGGTCGATGATCAGGTCCTCACGCGGGTCGTCCATACCCCGACTCTCTCACCCGCCCCGGGCGGGACGGTCGGCACCCGAGTTGATCGAGGACGTCGTTGGGGACCAGATCTGCCGGGACCATCTCCCATTCCATCCGTGCAGTCCGGCTCGGATAGATCAGCGCTGTCCCTCGGCGGCGTGCGTCGCGCAGCAGCGCCCACGGGATCAGCCGCTCGTCCAGCGCGGTCACAAGTCTGATCCCGAGGTCATCGATCCGAACCGAAGTCGAGAATCCGACCGGAAACATCACACGCGCTTGGTGGCGGGGCATCCACCAGAGCACCCAGACCTCCGCACCGAAGAGGACGACGAGGACGAGCCACTGCGTCGTCAACCACCCGTCACCGGCGAGACCCGTCGATATCCCGACTGCTACAGACCCGACAACGACAACCGCAAGCATCACCTGGGTGAACAGAATGACGGGCTTGACGAGGATCGCCAGCCACGCGTCACGCCCCAGGCGTCGCTGGACCTCCGCCGTCATCACGATGGCGCGCGCGGGTTGCACCTGATTGGACCGCGGAAAGGCCAGCGCTGAGGGTTCCACGGTCTCGGCCGGCGCCGGGATACGAAGGCGTCCAACATCCTCAGCACCCAGCAGGTCTCCTGGCACCCACGAACTGTTGAGTCTCCACACCAGGTTCGCTAGGAACGTGGTGGAGAGTGAGCCTGCCCGCTCCTCGATCCGGAGAACCGTCGCGCTGCTCGGACCGGTGACGATCTGGTCCCAGCGGCGAAACGTCTCACCCAGAGCGTTGGAGACTCGGAGACCGGCCGCGTCGGACTCAGCATACGCGGTCACACCGATCGGGTACGCCTCTCGTATCTGCTTGCCGACTCTGGACGAGACCATCGCCACGCAGAGAAGGGCCAGCGCAACCGCGACCACCGCCAGTACAGCCAGTCCGGTCCGATCCACCGGACCGATGGATCGAGAGTCCTCGCTCAGCACCCACGGCACGCTGCACAGCAGCCAGAGCCCGAGAGCGATCGCGCCCGCACGTACGAACGTTGCTCGTGTCCAGAGCGAGACTCTTCTCGCTGCGCGGACGAGTTGCCGCTGACTCTGGTGAGTCACAACCCAGGAGTGCACCACGTACGGAGTGTGGCCGACAGAGCCGCGGCGAACATCGAAAACCGGAAACCCCGAGGGGTTTGTGGGCGATCTGGTCAGCGAACGGGGAGGGCGCGCTTGGAGCGGCTGACGTACGCCGAGCCGTCGGGCCCGACGACGGCGTAGGAATCGCCGATACGGGAGTTGTACTCCAGGTGGGCGCGACCCCAGAACATGCCGATCCGGATGCCGCCGTACATCCCCGGAGCGGTGAACCAGGCCTCGTCCGGGCCGCCCTCCTCGGAGATGAGCCGGACGTCGAACGTACGCAGCTGGTGCTCGCCACGGAACTCGGCGGTGAGCTCGGCGAGCGTCGCGTTCACGTGGTGGTTGACGCCCTCGAGGTTGTCGCCGAGCGGGGTGCCGGGGCGGAAGTAGGGGTCGAGCATGTCGAGCAGGTGCTCGTGACCGCGTCGCTTGGCGAGCTGGTAGGGCGTCTCGCCATGGGCAGTGGGGAGCGAACGAACCCCACCCAACGAGAGCAGCTCCTGGACGGTCTCCCGCGGCGCACCGAGGTAGGCGGCGTGGTGGAGCGGCGTGAACATCGACTCGCCGCCGATCTTCCAGGTGTTGACGCCGACCGTGTAGTCGTTGCGCACCTGCGAGAGCGCGCGGCGCCAGTCACCCTGTGCGGCCGCGTCGGTGAGCGAATCCCTGGCCTTGACCGCGGCGGGGCCGTAGGCCTCGCGAGGCATCAAGATCCCGTCCCATGGCAACGTGGAGGTCATAGTTGAACTTTCGCAGAGATCAGGCGATTGCGTGATGGAGTGCGACGATTCCACCCGAGAGATTCGTCCAGGTCGGCGACTGCCACCCCGCTGCGGAGAGCATGTCGGCGAGACCTGCCTGGTCGGGCCATGCCCGGATGGACTCAGCGAGATAGACGTACGCGTCCGGGGAGGACGATACCGCCCGCGCGACCGGCGGGAGGGCCCTCATCAGGTACTCCACGTAGAGCGTCCGGAACGGCTTCCAGGTCGGGTGCGAGAACTCGCAGACCACGATCCGGCCGCCGGGGCGGGTGACCCGGCGCAGCTCGCGCAGGCCGGCCGCCGGGTCGACGATGTTGCGCAGCCCGAAGGAGATCGTGACCGCGTCGAAGGTCGCATCGCGGTAGGGCAGCTTGGTGCCGTCGCCGGCCGTGAACGGCAGGTGCGGCTTGGCCTGCTTGCCGACCTGGAGCATCCCGATCGAGAAGTCCGTCGGCACCACGGAGGCGCCCGCGTCCAGGAACGGCTGGGACGAGGTGCCGGTGCCGGCGGCGAGGTCGAGCACGAGCTCGCCCGGCAACGGGGCGACGGCCTTGATGACCTCGCGTCGCCAACGTCGGTCCTGGCCGAGCGAGAGTACGTCGTTGGTCACGTCGTAGCGCTTGGCCACGGCGTCGAACATCCGACGGACCTCGCCGGGCTGCTTGTCCAGATCTGCTCGGGTCACGGGCTGATTCTGTCTTGGGTCGGTGTCCGGGACCGAACTCAGGCGAGCTTCTCGAAGATCTCGTCGGCGTACTTCGCCGCGTCCTTCTTCGAGGCGGCGGTCGCCTGGACGGTCAGGTCGTCGGACGCGTGGGAGCAGGTCGTCTGGGTCTGACCGGTCGACTGGTCGGCGCTGGAGTAGCAGACGTCGTCGCCCACCTTGGAGACCTCGCCACCGCCGTAGTAGGCGCTGCCGTCACCGGCGAAGGCACGGATCATCACGGACTTCTTCATGTCCTTGGTGATGTAGGTGCGCGTAGCCATCGAGAACCCGAGCGCGTCGGACACGTTGCGGTCCTCGGTCTTCGAGCTGGCAGCGTTCTGCTTGATGAACAGGTCCAGCTGCTCCTCGGACGCACCCTGCTTCTTGATCACGTCGAGGTCGTAGGAGGACTTCTCGTCCGCCGGCTTGTAGCCGCCCGACAGCGTCTCCGGGAGCGTGATCTTCACTCCCGAGTGGGATTCGGAGTCGCCAACCCACCGCGGCAGGCCGACGCCCAGCACGACGAAGAGGGCCAAGGCGATGATGCCGAGGGTGATGCCGTTCTCTGCGATGAACGACTGCTCTTTGTTGGTACTCACGCAAGCGCACGCTACAACCCACATGGTGATCTATGGCAACTGGGGCGGATGCCATACCTCACTTCGACTCGTCCTCGCCGACACCACGCCGATACGCTGGGGGCGTGAGTGAGTCTGAGCAGCAGTCCCTGGTAGCCACCACCGTGGCACTCGATGCCGGGTCGGAGACGCTCGACGACCTGCTCGCGCTGCTGCCCGCCCGCCGGCGCGTTCTGTCCTGGGTCCGCCACGGCGAGGGTCTGGTCGGCTGGGGCACCGCCGCCGAGATCCGTACGTCCGGACCGGAGCGGTTCGCGCATGCGACCAAGTGGTTCGAGGAGCTGGCGGCGGTCTCCACGGTCTCCGATCCGGTGCGCGAGCCCGGCACCGGCCTGGTCGGTTTCGGCTCCTTCGCCTTCTCGGACCTGCCGGGATTCTCCGTGCTCAAGGTGCCCGCGGTCGTCGTCGGTAAGCGCGGCGACGTCGCCTGGGTGACCACCGTCGGTCCGGCCGCGGCACCCCCTCCTCCGCTGACTCCGACGCCGGAGCCGGAGGCGCCGCGCGACGTCGTCTTCGCCGATGCGTACGTCGACGGCGAGCACTGGATGCGGATCGTCGCCGACGCCGTTGCCCGGCTCCAGGACGGAGACCTCGACAAGGTCGTCCTCGCCCGCGACCTGCTGGCAGCGGCCAGCGCCCCGATCGACATCCGTGCCGTGCTGCGGCGGTTGGCGGCTGCGTACCCGACCTGCTGGACGTTCCACGTCGACGACCTCTTCGGCGCGACCCCCGAGCTGCTCGTCCGCCGCGAGCGCGGCCTGGTCACCTCCCGCGTGCTCGCGGGCACGATCTGGCCGACCGGCGAGGAGAACCTCGACGACGCTCTCGCCGCGTCGCTGGCGGAGTCCTCCAAGAACCTCGAGGAGCACGAGTATGCCGCCAGGTCGGTCGCCGACGCGCTGGAGCCGCACTGCTCCTCGATGAACGTGCCCGACGCACCTTTCGTGCTGAAGCTCCCCAACGTGATGCACCTGGCCACCGACATCACCGGCGTGGCCAGCGACGGGGTCAGCTCGCTCGACCTGGCCGCCGCCCTGCACCCCTCGGCGGCGGTCGGCGGCACCCCGCGCGAGGATGCCGTCGCGCTCATCGCCGAGATCGAGTCGATGGAGCGCGCCCGCTACGCCGGTCCGGTCGGCTGGATGGACGCCACCGGCGACGGCGAGTGGGGCATCGCGCTGCGTACGGCCGAGATGATCGACGACCGTACGGCCCGCCTCTTCGCCGGCTGCGGCATCGTGTCGAGCTCCGACCCGGAGACCGAGCTGGCCGAGACCCAGGCCAAGTTCGTCCCGATTCGAGACGCACTGTCTTAACCTCCGTTCATGGAGAACTCGGACGGCCTCATCCGCACAGCCCTGCGCGAGGGAGAGGAGAACGCCGACCGGCTGGCGCGGACGCAGCTGCTCACGATCCCGTTCCTGATCGTCGCGATGATCTCGGTGCCGGCGTACCGGATCGTCCACGACGATGGTGAGAACGGCGACAGCTATGGCTTCTGGTCAGCGATCGCATGGTTGGGCGACCGCCCCGACGACGCCCCTGGCGCCTACCGGCTGCTGATCGTCGCTGCGGTGCTGACGCTCCTCTTCGCCGTGGCGGCCGCGGCGATGGGCCTCTACTTCGCCTACTCCCGGAGCAACCATCCCGCCGTCGAGATCGGGATCGCGATCGTCTCGGGGACGCTGCCGAGCGCCATCGCCGTGATCGGAGTGGTCGCGCTGCCCGAGGACTCCGCGGTGCAGATGGGCTGGGGTGTACTGCTTCCGGTCTTCCTCGGCCTGTGGCTCGCCAACATGGTCCGCTCCGACGTCTAACCCAGCCGCGATAGATTCGGCGGCATGAGGATCACGAAGTTCGGCCATGCCTGTGTCCGGATCGAGCACGACGGGGCGGTGGTGGTCGTCGATCCTGGCGTGTTCACCCAGCCCGAGGCGCTGGACGGCGCGACGGCGGTGCTGATCACCCACGAGCACCCCGACCACTACAGCCCCGCTCTCCTGGAGGGCAACGACGCTCCGGTCTACACCATCGGCGCGGTCGCGGCGCAGATCCTGAAGACTGCCCCCGGGGTCCACGAGCGGACCACGGTGGTGAAGCCGGGCGAGTCGTTCGACGCCGGGCTCCCGGTCACCGCGGTCAACGAGAAGCACGCGGTCATCCACGCCGATCTGCCGCACTTCGACAACTCGGGCTACCTGATCACCGCGGGCGAGCAGAAGCTCTTCCACCCGGGCGACGCGCTCGACGGCCCCGGCCAAGCCGTGGACGTACTCTTCCTGCCCGTCTCCGCGCCGTGGGCGCGCTCGAGCGAGCTGATCGACTTCGCCCGCGCTGTCGGCGCGTCCAGCACCGTCGCGATCCACGACCGGATCTACTCCGAGGCCGGCTCCGGTGTCTTCGACACCCAGGCGGCGGCGCTCATCCCCGCCGAGCGTGGCTACGTACGTCTCGCGGACGGGGCTGACCTCTGATGGCCCTCGTCGCGGTTCTGTACGCCTACAACGACCTCCCCGACGTACGCGCCGAGCACCTCGACGCCCATCGCGGGTTCCTGGCCAGCCAGGAGAACCTGGTCCTCTCCGGTCCCACCTCCGACGGTTCCGGCCTGCTTGTCTTCGAGGGCGAGATCGCCACGGTCGAGACTGCCGTGGACGACGACCCGTTCCTCGCGGTCGGGCTGATCAAGGAGCGCCGTATCTTCGAGTGGACCCCGGTCCTCGGTTCCTGGAAGACCCAGCTGGGCCTCTGAGAACCGGGGCCCTCGAAGGTCACCCCCGCGCGAGCGCCTGGAGGCGGTCGTAGGCGCCGTTGAACGTGTTCTGGTCCAACGGCGAGGAGGTGTACTGCCAGAAGGTGTAGTAACCCCAGCCGGCCGGCAGCGTGCCCGGCGTGCTGGCGTACCGGGCGATCCACAGCGGGTGCGCGCTGGCGAACTGCGAGGTGTTGCCGGTGCACGTCGTCCACCAGTCGGTGGTCGTGTAGATGACCGCGTCCCGGCCGGTGCGGGCGCGGTAGCGGTCCAGGAACGCCGCGATCCACGAGCGCATCGAGGCCTGGGAGAGGCCGTAGCAGGTGCCGCCGGAGTAGGGGTTGTACTCGATGTCGAGCACCCCCGGGAGCGTCTTCCCGTCGGCCGACCAGCCCCCGCCGCTGTTGACGAAGTAGTCGGCCTGCGCCGCGCCGCCGGAGTCGGACGGGTTGGCGAAGTGGTAGGCGCCGCGGATGAAGCCCTGGTTGTAGGAGCCGTTGTACTGCTGCGGGAAGTAGGTGCTGTTCTTGTAGTAGGTGCCCTCGGTCGCCTTGATGTAGGCGAACCGCTTCCCCTGGCCCCACCAGTAGGCCCAGTCGACGTTGCCCTGGTGGCCGGAGACGTCGATGCCGCTGACGGTCGCCTGGGCGCTGATCGGCGGGGCGTTCCTGGTGCCGCCCGTGGCGTCCGAGCCGGGCGTCGACCAGCCGACGTACGCCCCGTGCTCGAGGGTCACGCCGTGGGACTTCGCCTTCTGGGTGAGATGGCGATCGTCCTTCTCGGCGGCGCCGGCGGACTGGGTCGGGGAGAGGGAGATGGCGAGGAGGAGACCGGCGGCAATCGCGGTCACTCTCATGGATCTGCGGCGCGAAGGACTCATGGGGCTAGGCCTTTCCCGAGGAGGAAACTTGCACTGAGAGACATCGTGGCTGGGAAACATGGTGCCGCAACCGATGTCCCCCGGGGAATGTTTTCCGGTAAGCAAGTTACTCAACCAAATGGTTGACAATCCAGCAGGGAGCGATCTAGCCTCGTTGTCAACCGATTGGTTGAGGAGTACGAGATGAGCGAGGACAGGCTCTCCCGAGTCTTTGCGGCACTGGCGGACCCGACCCGGCGCGACCTGGTCGCCCGGCTCTCGTCGGCCGACGCGACCGTCGGCGAGCTGGCAGCGCCGTACGAGGTCAGCCTCCAGGCGGTCTCCAAGCACCTCAAGGTGCTCGAGGACGCCGGCCTGGTGAGCCGGGAGTCGCGGCGCGCACCCGTACGCCTCGAAGCGGAGGTGTTCGACCTCATGACCAAGTGGATCGAGAGATATCAGCAGCAGGCCGAGGAGCGCTACCAGCGCCTGGACGCACTGCTCGCCGAGATGCAGGAAGACCGACCGACCAGAGAACCAGCCAGAGAAGAGGACGCATCATGACCACCACGAAGCACGAGACCACGATCGAGGCCTCCAAGGACGCCCCGACGATCACCATCGTCCGCGAGTTCGACGCTCCCCCGGAGCTCGTCTTCCGCGCCCACGCCGAGAAGGAGCTGTACGCCAAGTGGCTCGGGCCCCGCGACGTCGGCATGAACATCACCACGTGGGACTTCCGCACCGGCGGCTCCTGGGCCTACACCGGCGAGCGTGACGACGACGAGTTCCAGTTCTTCGGCAGCTTCCACGAGGTGCGCGAGAACGAGCGCATCGTGCAGACCTTCACCTGGCGCGGTGCCCCCGACGGGGCCTCCCTCGAGTACCTCACCCTCGAGCCGCTCCCCGGCGGCCGCACCCGGCTGACCGGCCTCAGCGTCGTCGAGTCCTTCGAGACCCAGGCCGCGATCATGGCCAGCGGTATGGACCAGGGCGTCGTCCAGGGCTACGAGCAGCTCGACGAGCTCCTGGCGGAGCTCTCATGAGCAACCCAGATCTGAGCAGGAGCGAGCAGCACGCGTACGACGCTGCCCGGTTCTCCGAGATCGTCGGCTCCGCCGCCGCCGAGGACTGGGCTCGCCCCAGCCCGGTGGCGGCCTGGACCGCCCTCGATGTCGTCAACCACCTGATCGAATGGTCGCGGGGGTTCCTGGCGGGATCCGCCGGTGTGGATCTGGCGCCGCTCGACGTCGCTGCTGACCCGGCCGCCGCCTGGAAGACCCACACCGCCGACATCCAGAGCCTCTTCGACGACCCCGCCGGCCGGATGATCTCCAACCCGCACATGGGCGACAAGCCGCTCGACGAAGCACTCTCGGAGATCTACACCCCCGACATCTGGATGCACTCCTGGGATCTGTCCCGCGCCCTCGGGCGAGATTTCGACCTCGGCGCCGACCGCGCCGCGGCGATGCTCGCCGGCGCCGCGGCCATGGAGGACGCGATGCGTGCCTCCGGCCAGTTCGGCCCCAGGGTCGAGCTCCCCGCCGACGCCACCCCGCAGGAGCAGCTCCTCGGCTTCATCGGCCGAGATCCCTACTGGCGGGCCTGAGATCGGGGTCAGGAGAGCGTCAGCGAGCCGACGCCGGAGGTGTAGTGGGTGGCGTACGTCAGCTGCACCTGCTCGGCGCCAGGGGCGAGCAGGATGGTGGCGGCCTGCTGGATGTAGTCGCCTTCGACGTGGACGCTGACGTGGCAGGCGCGCTCGGCCGGGATCTCGAAGGAGACCGTGCCCCAGTAGACGACGTACTGCCGCCCGTCGATGCTCGCGATCGGCGGGAGCTTGCCCGGGTTGTTGGCCAGCATCACGTTTCCGCTGGTCAGGTGGAGCACCAGGATGCGCTTCGTGCCGGTGTAGAACTCGACGTACGGCACCACGCCGGGCCATTGCTGCTGATCGGTCACGGGCACACTGTGCCATGGCCCGTTCAGGAATGGGCGAGGGCGCGGATGGCCAGGTCGAGGGCGCGGCGGTCGTGTCGGGAGACGACCGCCTCGACGACCTCGATGCCGCCGTTGGGCGAGGCGAGGGCGGCCTCGAGCTCGGGCACGGAGGTGACCGCGAGGTGCGGGATGCGGTGGGCGGCGCAGAGCGCCTCGAGCGAGGTCCCGTGCGGGGTGCCGAAGAGGCGCTCGAAGCTGTCGGCGTAGTCGTCAGCACCCTGCTCGAGGGAGGCGAAGATCGAGCCGCCGTCGTCGTTCGCGACGACGATCGTGAGGTCGGGGCGGACCTCCTCGGGGCCGAGCAGCAGCCCGCCGGCATCGTGCAGGAAGGTCACGTCGCCCATCAGCGCCAGCGCGCGCGTCGACGACGTGCGGCCGGCGGCGGCGCCGATCGCGGTGGAGACGATGCCGTCGATGCCGGCCAGGCCGCGGTTGGCCAGCACCTTCCGCCGCCCACCGACGCGGTTGGGGCGCATCATCAGGTCCAGGTCGCGTACGGGGTTGGAGGGACCGAGCATCAGCAGCCCGCCGTCGGGCAGGGCGCGGGCGACACAGCCGGCGACGTCGTACGCCGTCATCTCCTTCTGCTCGTGGAGCAGCCGGTCCACCTGGCGGCTGATCGTGCGATCGGCCGACCGCCAGTCCTCCAGCCACGCCGGGTCGGGCTCGCCCTCGACGTGGAGCCGGGTGCGGATCGTGCGGTCGACCCGGAACGGGCGCGCGGGCCAGACACCGTCGACCAGCGCCGCGATGACCTCGATGCCGGGGCGAGCCAGCAGGTTGGTGACCGGCCGGGAGAGGGTCGGGTGGCCGTAGACGACGACCCGCTCGATCCGTTCGGCGAGCGGTGACTCGAGCAGCAGCCGGTAGGAGCGCAGCGCGTTGTCGCCGGTACGCGCCCCCGAGGACGGCTCGGCGAGCAGCGGCCAGCCGCCGTCCTGGGCCAGGATCCGGGAGGGCGGGCCGGCGTCGTCACCGGCCACGACGACCGTGCGCGGCGTGCTGGGGCCGGTCTGGATCGACTCGTGGATCATCAGCTCGGGGCGTACCGGTGCCGGACGGGCCTCGATCTTCTCCGGCCGCCACCGGTCGGGCGGGGTGAGCGGGTCGTCGAGCTGGAGGTTCCAATGGACGGGGCCGCGTGCGGAGTCGAGCGCGACGATGTCGTCCTCGTCGGGAGCCTCGGCCAGGTCGCGGGTCTCCACCAGCCTGCCGAAGATGCCGACCTGGTCGGTGACCTGGTTGGCACCGGTCTCCCGAAGGCGCGCGGGACGGTCGGCCGTGACGACGGCCAACGGCACTCCGGCGTGAGCGGCCTCCAGCACCGACGGGTGCAGGTTGGCGACCGCGGTGCCGGAGGTGCACATCACCGCCGCGCGCGAGCCGACCTTGGTCAGGCCGAGCGCGAAGAAGCCGGCCGAGCGCTCGTCGATCCGGGTGTGCAGCCGCAGCAGGCCCGCTCGCGCGGCGTCGAGGACGGCGAACGACAACGGGGCGTTGCGTGATCCGGGCGCGACGACGATGTCGGTGACCCGCGCCTCGACGAGCGCGGTGACGACCGCCCGGGCGAGCTCAGTAGCAGTGGGCATCCATCCTCCTCAGAGCGTTTCCCGGTACGCCATCACATCAGCGAGCCGCCTGCGCCAGAACTCCGTACGCTCCGGGGTGGCCCGCAGCGCCGGGTCGGCGACCAGGCGCTCCGGGGCGGGCGTGGAAGGCAGCACCGGCAGGACACCGCCGGACGGCAGGAGCGGGACGGCGGCGATGTCCTCGGTGAACATCGAGACCGTGCCGAGCCCACAGGCATAGGGCAGCTCGGGCAGCGCCGCCGCGAGCGCGATCCCGGCGGCCATCCCGACCGATGTCTCCAGCGCCGAGGAGACCACGCACGGCAGCCCGATGTCCTCCGCGATCCGCAGGCAGGCGCGTACGCCGCCCAGCGGCTGCACCTTCAGCACGGCCACGTCGGCGGCCTGGAGATCGCGTACGCGATAGGGGTCCGCGGCCCGCCGGATCGACTCGTCCGCGGCGATCGGAACCTCCACCTTGCGGCGTACGTCGGCGAGCTCCTCGACCGTGGGGCAGGGCTGCTCGACGTACTCGAGCCCGCCGGCGGCCCGGTCCAGCACCCCGATCGCGGCGAGCGCCTCGTCGACCGTCCAGAGCCCGTTGACGTCGATCCGCACCTTGCCGGAGGGGCCGAGGGCGTCCCTGACCGCCTCGACACGAGCGATGTCGTCGGCCAGGCTCTGGCCCGGGTCGGCGACCTTGACCTTGGCGGTCGCACACCCGGAGCGGGTCACGATCTCGTGGGCGCGCTCCGGCCCGACAGCCGGGACAGTCGCGTTCACGGGGACCTCGGCGCGGACCGGCGTCGGCCAGTCCCCCGCGGCCGCCTCCTCGGCGCAGCGCAGCCAGGGCTCGATCTCGGGGGTGTCGTAGTCGAGGAACGGCGACCACTCGCCCCACCCACCGGCCCCCTCGAAGACGAGGCCCTCGCGCTCGGTGATCCCGCGGAAGCGGGTGGTCATCGAGAGGGAGAAGACGTGCAGGTCGGTCATCGCTCCACCTGGTCGCTCGTGGCCAGCGCGAGGAGGGCCTGCCGGTCGGGCTTGCCGTTGCCGAGGAGCGGGATCTCGTCGAGCGCGACGAGCTGTCGCGGCGCCCAGGAGCGCGGATGCTCCGCCGCGACCCAGTCGCGGGCGGCGTCCGCGTCGATGTCGCCGACGACGAAGGCGACCAGCCGCTGGCCCCACTCCTCGTCAGGGGCGCCGAGAGCCTCCGCGGCCTCGACGGCCGGGTGTTCGCGGAGCCTTCTGGCGACGAGCGCCGCCGGCACCTTCACGCCGCCGGTGATCACCATGTCGTCGACCCGTCCGAGGATCCGGAGCCGGCCGTCCTCGTCCAGGGTGCCGGCGTCGGAGGTGAGGAACCAGCCGTCGACCAGGGCGCTCGCGGTCTGCTCGGGGTCGTCCTGATAGCCGTCGAAGAGCGTCGGGCCGCTGATCCGGACCCGGCCGTCGGTGCCGATCGCGATCCCGACGCCGTCCAGCGGCATCGCGTCGTAGACGCACCCGCCACACGTCTCGGCCGAGCCGTAGGTGGCGACGACGTCGATCCCGGCCGCTTCGGCGCGGGCCCACAGCGACGGGTCGATCGGGCCACCTCCGAGCAGCAGCGTGTGGAACCCGGCCAGGGCGGCGAGGTCGTCACCGCCCGACTCGATGATCCGGTGCAGCTGGGTCGGCACCATCGAGACGAACCGCGGCCCGTCGTCCATCGCCTCCGCCGCCTCGGCGAAGGACCCGTGGGCGGCGGCGATCACCGGCTCGAACCCGGCCAGCAGCGAGCGCGCGATCACGTTGGCTCCGGCGACGTACGACTCCGGCAGCGTCAACAGCCACTGCCCGCTCGCCCCGACCCTTCGCGCCGACGCCGCTGCCGACGCCTTCATCGCCTCGCGCGACAGCATCACCCGCTTGGGCGTGCCGGTCGATCCCGAGGTCTCCACGACCCAGTGCTCCGGCCCACCCCCGGCGAGCCACTCGGCCATCGCGGCGACGGTGCCCTCAGCCCGTTCCACCGCGTCGTTCACGCCCCCAACGCTATCTCCTGCTCTGTGCGGGTTCGCGGTGGGCCGGTGGAGTTCACGGGGTGTAACACGCTGTTCGTACGACTACCCGGTCGTTCAAATAGGGCGAGTAGTCCTACGAACGACGTGTTACAGGCGGCGACGCGCGCTACTGGCCGCGGATGTCGAAGTCCGCGACCAGGCCGTGGTGGTCGGACTCCAGCTTGAACGTGGCGTGGCGGGTGGGGGTGGCGGTGGAGCTCGAGCCGAGGAGCCAGTCGATGGTGCCGCCGCCGTCGTGGGTGGCCCAGCCCTGCGCGGGCGCGCCGAGGGTCTCGAAGGAGGAGGTCATCCCGGCCTTGGCCATCAGCGGCTTCGGACCCCACGGATCCCCGTCGCCACCGTTGCGCGGGTAGGGCGAGTTGAGGTCGCCGGCGACGAGGACCGGGCCGTACTTCTGCAGCCCCTGCGCCAGTCCGGCGAGCTTCGCGAAGCCGCGCTGGGCCTCGTCCTTACGCGCCTGTGCGCTCTTGGCGGGCGAGGTCATCGTGTGAGTGGAGATCACCGAGATGCGCCCGGAGCCGTCGCTGCTGGCGAGGACCACCCAGGTGGCGTACCTGTTGTCGTTCTTGACTCCGGTGACCGGCTTGGTGAGCTGGACGGTGCCCTTGTCGACCGCCACCCAGCGGTCGGTACGCCACATGACGACCGGGCTGAGGGCCTGGCTGCGGTTGCCGTACTCGTCCGCCGAGGCGCGGTAGGTGCCGTACCCCCGCACCGAGATGTCGGAGACCGTACGTGACTGGGCTTCGTTCAGGGAGACGAAGTCGGGTCCGTGCTTCATGACCTCGGCCAGGTCGGAGCGGTATCTCGAGCGGGACATGGAGACCTTGATGTTGGCCTGCGCCAGGCGGACCTGCGGGCCGGAGACGGCGGCCGGGGAGGCGCCGACCTGTCCTTCGCCGGGCAGCCCGCTGACCTGCTTGGTCGCCTCGAGAGTCTTGCCGATGTTCTTGTCCAGCCAGGCCGCCGGGTCCACCTGGTCCTGCAGGTAGCCGCCGCCGTGCGGGTGCACCTCGAAGTGGAGGTGGCAACCGGTCGAGTTGCCCTCGCTGCCGACCTGCCCGATGACCTGCCCGGCCTTGACCGTCTGCCCCGCGGCCACCGAGAGCGACTGCATGTGGCCGTACCAGGTGGTCAGGTTGCCGGGCGCCGTCTGCACCTTCACCAGCCAGCGTCCCGACCAGCCCCAGCTGCCGCCCGACTCGAGGACGACGGTGCCGCCGTGAGCCGCCTGCACGGGCGTGCCGCACGGCGAGGAGTAGTCGTTGCCGGTGTGCATGTTGGCCCAGTTGGAACCGGAGTTGCCGTAGTTGCCCTGGTCGACCGCGAGCCCGGCCTGGATGGGACGTACGACGCTGGTGCTGATCCCGGCCATGCCGATCGTGCAGGACACGTCGGTCGCGGTGGCCGTCAGGTCGGCGGCCGAGACCCCGTCGGCGAGCGCTGCGACGAGAGCTCGCGCCTCGTCCTCGTGCTGGGCGTACGCCAGCGGGAAGGCCGAGCGCTGCACCGCCTGCGCCGCCGCGGTGACCTGCATCTTGCGCCACCCCGGGATGTCGAGGAGGCCGGTGTTGCCGGTGTGGGTGGCCACGCCGTAGAACGCCTGGGCCGACTTGACCGGGTTCGTGATGTCGGCGACCGAACCCCAGCCGGAGACCGGGCGCTGCTGGAAGAGACCCTGCGAGTCGCGGTCGCCGTAGTTGAGGTTGCGCAGGGTGCTCTCCTGCATCGCGGTCGCGAGCGCGATCACCCACCCGTAGGCGGGCACGCCGGACTGCTTGCCGACCGCCACGATCGTCCGGGCGTTCTGGATCTGCTCGGTGTCGAATCCGGCGATGCTGCCCTCGGGGATCTCACCGTCCGGTCCCAGGTTGCCGGCCTGGATCGCGTTGGTCCCGCCGACACAGCCCGACTCGGCCTGGTCCTGGTTGCTCTGCTCGGTGCTCGCCAGACCGCCGATGAGGATCACCAGGGCACCCGTGACCACCAGGACGAGCGTGGCCGCTCCGGCCACGATGCCCCAGATCAGACGCGCCTTGAAGATCCACATCGCCCTATCCCCCCGGAAGAATGTTCGAGACGTACCAGACGTTGTCGACCAGGGTCAGGTAGACGATGACCTTGGGACCATCGGTGGCGACCTCGACGCGTGCCTCCCCGTCGTTCTGCTCGAGGACCTTCGCGGCGCCGACCACCTTGGTCGCCGGCACGGTCGCCGGGTCGGTGCTGCCCAGGGCCTGGGCCAGCGACTCGTCCGGGCGGGCGGCGTTGATCCCGGCCCACCACTCCTCGGTGGTCAGGTCGGGACGGGCCCAGGCGACGACGAACTTGGTCGCCAGGGGTGTCGGGTCCGGGACGGGCGCCGGCGATCCGCTCGCCGAGGCGCTCTGCTGCGCCGACGCGGATCCCCGGTCGGGCTGCGCGGCCGGCTCGGCGTCGGGAGCGTCGCTCACCTGGGCGATGAGCCAGATGACGAAGACGATGCCGACCACCACCGAGAAGAACCGGAACGGCGACCTCATGGGCCACCTCAGCACCGGCGCGATGACCTCCCACAGCACACCACGCGTCGTTGTCGACCGCACTACCGGGCTCCTCCTTCAGACCTCGGACTGTTGTCGACGGGCACCGAGCGGTTCCCGTTCGGTGAGTAGATGACGAAGACCGCGTTGCCGTCGGCGTCGTAGTCCACGTTGGCCTCGGCCACCGGGGACTGTCGCGGCGGCTCCGGCTCGCGGTCGGCGTAGGAGCCCGCGGTGTAGTCGACCGGGCTCGGCGCCTCCGGGCGGTCGTTGTTGTACACCTGCCCGGCGGCGAACCCTGGACGCGCCTCGTCACGGAACGACGGCTCGTCGCGCTCGACCGAGCGCGAGTCGAACCACTGGCCGGCCACCCGCTCGCCCTCCTCGCCGCTCATCGAGGACCCCAGGGCGTACGTCGGTGTGCTGCTCGCACTCGCCCCGGCACCCAGCGCTCCGGCGGCCGTCGCCTGAGCCTGGTTGGGCACCTGCTCGGCGACCATCGTCGGCCGGCTGCCGGTCAGCTCGTGTCCGGGCATGTAGACGCCGCCGGGGCTCGAGACCGATCCGGTGCCCGCCTGGCCACCGCCCGGGACGGGCGGCCGGTCGGCGTTCGCGTCGCGGACCCCGGCCTCGGCGCCCGTCCGGGTGCCGACGTACGAGGAGAGCATCGAGGTGAGCCGGCCCATGCCCGGCAGCGGGATCCCGTAGGCGGCGGGACGGGTGAGGCGCCAGGCCAGCACGGTCAGCACCCCGATCAGCCCCAACTGGAGCACGAACCACATCTTCGAGGTCAAGATCGCCGAGTCCAACCGCAGCAGCAACAACGCGACCAGGAAGTAGATCGGGCCCATCACCAACGGCCCCACCACCCGCTTCAACATCGCCACCGCAGCGTCCCGGGTGTGGTCCAGCATGAACAGCACCCCCGCCGCCGGCGCGAACGGCACGATCAACCGGATCAACGCGAACGACAGCAGGATCGCCAACCCCGCGACCAGCAAGAACCCACACACCACCACGACCACCACAAGGTTCACCAACGCCGTGGTCGCCCGCTGGGACCAGTGCTCACCCTTGAAGTACTCATACGCCACCGGGTCGGACTTCTTGACCGCCTCGGCATGCTCCTTGAACGCGTCCTGCTTGGCCTCCAGGACCTTCTTGCCCTCGCCGTTGGGATCCTTGCGATAGGTGTCGTACTCCTGCCAGGAGAAGTGCGTCGACCGGAACACCCGCGGCCCGTACTTCTTCGCCGTGGCCGAGTCCGGATCACCGAAAGCGCCGGCCAGCCAGGTGCGGTACTGCGTCGAACGCACCACCTCGTCCATCTGAGCATCCACGGCCTTGACCGCGTCGGTCTCACCGAACTCGTCATCACCGACGCCCGGGACCGTCTTGCCGTCGTTGAACCCGGTCGCGATCATCCCGGTCGCCGACCGAACCCCGTCATCGACCAGCTTGGTCGACTCCACCGGATACTGGATCAGCCACGAGGTCACCACCAGCACGCCCAGCGCCCAACCCGCCGCCGTGACCGCCCGCGCGAACCGGCCGTCCCGCGCCCGGATCATCACCGTCGCCGCCACCAGCAACAACACCACGCTCACCCACGGCGCCCACACCCCGTTCGTGACCGCCTCCGAGGCCGCCACGATCGGGTCGTCCAACGCCTTCAGGAACGAGTTCTCCCCGATCACCGCGTTCAACAACGCATGCGACCAGTTCGGCAGGATCCCCGAGATCTCCAACATGATGTTGCCGATCGAGGTCCCCGCCCCCGCCACGAACTGCCCCGTGCACCCGTTGTCATAGGTCCACCACTGCGGCGTCGTGCCATAGGCCGACTCCAACGAGACCTCGTCCTTGTTACGGAACGGATCCAGCTCGTCGTTGACCTCCTCCGGGTCGTTCAGCTCCGTGCCCGCCTTCGACGCCGCCCCCAACGCCGTCATCCGCACGATGAACGAGCCATCCCCGTACGGAGATGCCGGCATCGGCGCGTCCAGGTTGTTGCACGCATCGCTCACACCCGAGAGCCCACCCGTCGGATCGAACGGGATCGGGATATCGATCCCCCTCGGCCCCGCAGCCGCCGGACCGGCGACGGACAACAGAGCAACCACGAGTACGACGAAGGCAGCCGCCCTACGGCGCCAACCGCCCCCGCTGGTCGAGCCGCCGGAGCCGCTAGGCGGAGGCGTGTCGAGACCAACACGGTCCAGTCGAGCGCCGAGGGGACCGTGTTGGTCTCGACACGCTCGCTGGCGCTCGCGGCTCGACCGACGGAGGGCTGGCGGCATCAGCCGATCCCGTCCCCGGAAAGCTCGGACTTGGGGAGATCGGTCGGCTCGCCGCCGATGGCTCGACTGACGCGGCGGGTGGGGTCGGCGGTGGTGTTGAGCGCCTCCTGCAGACCCGGGTGGTGGTTGAGGGTGACCTTGATGATCTCCATGCCGCCGTGACCGGTGTCGCCACCGAGGCCGTCGCGGTAGATGAACTCGCGGTAGCCGAGCTGCTCGTCACCACGCCTGGTGCGCGGCGAGAGCCGCGCCAGGATCGACTCGTAGCCCAGGCCCTCGGGCTTGCCGAGCAGCTTGAGCGCGTCACGCTGGGCGCTCTCGTCCTGTGTACGTCCCACGAAGGCCGCTCCGACGAAGTTGTTGATGTCGGAGCCCAGGATCGCGGAGGCGTTCTGGGTCGAGACCAGCGCGGCACAGTTGTTCTTGCGGGAGTCGCTGGAGAGCTTGTGGACCAGGGCCCGCCCGGTGCCACCGCTCGCCTGGGTGACCTCGTGGGCCTCGTCGAGCGCGAACAGCTTCCGCTCGTTGGGGTCGCTGCGGTAGATCAGGTGCAGCGCGGACCAGGCGGCGAGGGTCATGATCGGGCGCGCCATCTGCTCCTCGGCACTCCACTCCTCGCGCGGCACGTGCTCGGGCGGGGTGTTGAGCCCCTTGAGGTTGTAGAAGGTGAACGGCGTGCCCTTCAGCTCCTCGTCGGACTGGAGGAAGTCGTTGCCGAAGAAGAGGCGGCCGAGCTCGCGCTCGCGGGCGGCGGCGAGCTCGCGGCCGATCTCGTGGTCACCGCCGTCGCCCTCGAAGAGCATCTTCACGATCGTCGAGGTGTCGGCGCCGCGGTCGGCCTGCGCCTCCATGACGCGGGCGCGGATGCGCTTGAGCACCTCCTCGTTGTTGGCCAGTCCGACCGGGAGGCAGGAGCGGAGCACCGAGACGGTCAGGTCGCGGCGCTGCTGTACGGCGGCGGACCGCTCCCGGTGGAGGCGCTCGGCGAACTCGTGGTCCGACATCGCCTCGGCCCGGATCAGCTCCGGGTTGGGGTCGGGGACGACGGCGTACGGCGACAGGCTTCCCGGTCGACCGCCGAGGACGTCGACGCTGCGGGCGCGGGCGGACACCTGCTGACCGTTGAAGAGGCCGCCGCCGATCTCGGGCAGCGTCATCAGCCGTTGCAGCCGCCCGGCCGGGTCCATGGCGACACCGTGGATGCCGGACAGGATCGACATGTAGATGACGACGCCCATCAGGGTCGACTTTCCGGAACCGGGCGTGCCGACGAGCGGGATCAGGCCGGCCTGCTCCATGACCTCGGTCAGGTACCACGGGTCCATCAGCACGGCCCGGGACGCCATCGCAGAGGTCTCGCCGAGGTAGAAGCCGCGCTTGTCGCCCACCTCGGCGGTGACCGCCGGGAGCCCGGCGGCGACCTTGAGGACCGGGAACTTCCGGGCGTGGGCGGTCGACGCGAGCGGCTCGCCCGGGACGAACTCGCGAGCCAGGTGATACTGCCCCAGCTGGCGGGTGATCTTGATCTGCGGCCGGTAGAGGTCGACGACCTTCTGCGCCTTGTCGAGCGCCTCCGCCTCGCTGCGGCCGGTGACGGCGATCCGGTACCAGCCCCTGGTCCGGGTGGACAGGCCCGTGAACTCCGAGCGCATCTCGTCCTCGACGTCGGCGGCTCGGCCGGCCTGACGGGAGAGCTGCTTGGGAGGCCGCTTGCCGTGGTCGTCGGACCAGTGGCTGACCTGGCCGTCGATGCGGCGGGTCAGGGACGCCATCTCACGGGAGACGTCGTCCGGCGAGCGGGGCTCGACCCGGAACGACCACTCCACCGGGAAGCCGAGCGCGTCGGTCTTCGCCATCCACGGCGCGTGGGTCTCCGGGACCTCGATGTCACCGATCCGGGAGACCGTCAGCACGCACACGTGGCTGGTCTCCTGGCGGCCACCGATGCTGCTGGTGACCTGCACCGTCGGCGCCAGCGGCTCGGCCGACCAGGCGACCGACTCGAACCACTCGGCCATGTCGTCGGTGTCGAGGAAGTTCTGCTGGGCCTCACCCGGCTCGGGCACCGGGATCTTGGCGCCCAGGGAGAGCGAACGGGCGATCATCCACTCCATGTCGTGACCGACCGCCGGCCGCGCGGAGAAGCCCGGACGCGACATCACCCGGTTGACCGTGTCGAGGCGCTCGCTGATCGCGGCCATCTCGCGCTCGGCGGCACCGGCGGAGAACTTCGCCAGCGTCCTCACCGTCGCGTCGCGGCGGCCGAGGTCGACGCCGTAGTAGACCAGCTTGTCGGCCTGGCTGTGGGCGGCCATGTGAGCCTGGTTGCGGGCCATCATCTCCTCGAACCCGGGCTGCGGGTCGGGAGCGTTGGCGAACGCGGCATGCGCCCAGTGACGTACGGGATAGGGGCGGGTGGTGACCCGGCCATGAACCGTGTTGCCGACCAGGTCGGCCAGCTGGCTCGCCTGGTCGGTGATCAGGGCCTCGAGGTCCGAGTGGGCGCGGAACGACCAGGTCTGCGGCTCGGCGAGGTACCAGGCGATGATCCGGTCGCTGGTGAAGGTCAGGTGACCGCGCACCTCCTCCAGCGCCCACGTGTCGCCTCTGGGCTCACGGACGCCCTTCGAGTCGTCGCCGCCCCGGCCGAAGACGCTCTTGCGTCCCGGCTTGGGCTTCTCGAAGCCAGGCCCGTAGGCCCGCTCCGTTCGCGGCCGCCTCATGCGGTTCCTCCGTTGTTGGGTGCGTCGTCGCCGTCGAGGCGCTTGCGATAGTCGTCCACACTCTGCGGGCGCCCGTCAGGCGGCCGTTCGTCATTGTCCCTGGGACGGGTACGTCCCGAGGGTGCATCGTCGAAGTCGTCCCACCCGTCGGCCTCGTCCCATTCCTCGTCGTACCCCGGCTCCGGTGCGATCACCACGGCCGGCCTGACCGCATGCGAGAGCGGCTGCCGGGCCGGCCTGGGCGCGGGCTTCGGTTCGGGCGTCGGTTCTGCCTGCGGGGCAGCCTGCTGGGCAGCCGGCTGGGCCGTTGGAGCCGCCGCAGGCGGGCGCGGAGGAGGAGGTGGCGGAGGGGGTGGTGGAGGGGGTGGCGGTGGCGGCGCAGCGGGCTGAGCCGGTGGCGCAGGCGGAGCGGCCGGGGCGGACTGCTCCGGCTCCTGCCGGGCCTGCCACGGCGCGCCGCCCTTCCACGGCACGTCGCGTGGCTCACGCGGCGAGGAGGACGGTCGGCTCGACCAGCCGCCCTTCGCCGGACGTACGCCGGGGGCGTGCTGCTGCCTCACAGGCTGCGCCTCGGGCTGGACCGAGAGATGGGCCGGGAGCGGCTCCTCGACGACCTTCGCCTCGATCACGGGGCGCACTGGCGCGGCCTTGCCGCGTACGGGCGCGGCTGAGGCAAAGCCCGAGGAAGTGTGTCCGGTCTGGGCGGTCGGGGTCGAGGTGACGACCGTCGCCTGCAGCGCCCGCGGCGAGGGGGTGGCACCCGGCTGCTGCGCGAACCGCCGGCCGGGTCGTCGCATGGCCTTCGCCCAGCCGCCGCGGGGGCTCGTGGCGTGGCGGAAGGCGACAGCCGCACCGCCCGCGTACTGGGCGCTGGTCTCCACGCGCGGCGTGGTCAGCTCGTGCCAGAAGGTCATCAGCCAGGCGCCGGCCGAGCTCTCCGAGCTGATGTAGTCGGAGGCCTTCATCGAGAGGTAGGAAGCGCCGATCAGCCACAGGCCCATGCTCAGCAGCGTCACCGGCATGCCGAGCTTGCGCAGCAGCACAAGCGTCAATGGTGCGATCACCAGAAAGAGGAAGATGGTCCGATAACGCATCTCCCCGATGTAGCGACGAGGGGGGCCGAGATAGGTCTGGTCGACCTCGTACAGCTCGTCGTCGTCAGGCAGCCTCATCCCCGAGATCCCTCCCTGGGTTAGCTAACGGGACCGGGTTCACCCCTTGAAGAGACCAGCCATCCACTGACCGAGGTCCGTGGCGTTGTTGCCCACGGCCAGGCCGAGGACGCCGAGACCGATGATCAGGCCACCGACGATCGTGACGGCCTTGGAGATGTTGCCGCTGCGGGCAGCCCACAGGACCGTGACGCCCAGGATCAGCACGACCAGCGTGATGATGTTGTCGGTGATCCACTCGGCCAGGCCGCCGGTGCCATACTCGGCGGCTTGAGTCGTACTTTGAATCAACTGGTGCGGTGCCATTGTTCTGCTCCCTTTCCCGAGGTGAGGTGTGGTTGCGTGATACGTCCGGAAGTATTCGGTTGTCCCGCCCGGCGCAGCCCCATGCGGCACCGGTGGGTGGAGGCGCCTTGCCCCTCCCGCGGGCTGACGCGAACTCCCGGGCGTCGGCATTCTGGACAAACGCCACCGCCATGTGAGACGAGCGTAGTCCCCAGACCGCCGTAACGCACCTCGTTCCACCTGACGACACGTGCCCACGCGCGCCTGCGGGCGCTCGGTGGACCCGCCTCATCAGGCCGCCATGCCACAGACCGGACCACTGGGCGCGACACTGTCCCGCTCAGTGGTCTCCTTCGCTGAATTCTTGCGAGTGGAGGCTAACTTCAGGGAATCTATATCCCGGTGCATCCTCGCGAATTTCGCGCGCTTGCGTCCGGATTCGCGAATTTACACAACATTCAATCGGATTTCTCGGGAGGACGAGCTCACATGGACAAGAAGAAGATCTTCATCGTCATCGGCGCCCTGTTCGTCGGGTTCTGGCTGTTCACCGATCCGCAAGGGCTGACCAGCACGATCTCCGCAATCGCCGGCGGCATCTGGGGCGTCACCACCGACGTCTTCGGCGGCGTGATCGGCACGATCGAGGGCTCCACCCGCTGACCCCGCCCTGACCTACGCCGACGCACGGGCGTCGGCGCGATGGACTCCTTTTTCTTCGCTGCCCGGTTTGGGGACCGATCAGCACGGATAACTGTTTGACGTCGGACGCCGCGATGACAAGACTGCGCTTGTCTCGATGTCAAGATAGTTTGGAGTCGTCTTGTCCCCTCACTTCATCCGGTTGAGGGACAAGGTCCTCTCAGACGACCCGCTCATCCGGGCGATGTCGTACCAGTCGGTGCTCTCGGCCTTCGCCGAAGGCACCTTTCTCACCGGTTCGGCGGTCTTCTTCACCCAGATCGTCGGCCTCTCCGCCGCACAGGTCGGCCTCGGTCTCACGATCGCGGGCGCTGCAACCTTCTTGTTCGCCGTCCCCCTGGGCCGACTCGCGGATCGTCTCGGCACCCGGTTCAGCTGGATCGCCGGTGCCGTACTCCAGGCGCTGCTGTTCGGTGCCTGGGTTCTCGTCGGCAACTTCGCCGCGTACGTCGCCGTCGAGGTGCTCCTCGCGCTCGCCTCCTCCTGGCAGAAGTCGGGTCGCGACGCCTATCGGATCTCGGTCTTCCCCGCGGCGACCCGGGTGCGCTCGTTCGCCTACATGCGGGCCGCCCGCAACGTCGGCTACACGCTCGGCGCCCTGGCCAGCGGCCTCGCTCTGGCCGTCGACTCCAACACCCTGATCAAGGCCGTCCCGGTGATGACCGCCGTGGTCCTCCTGGTCAACGCCTACTGGATCTCGCGCCTCCCCCGCCTCGCCACTGCCGCCTCTCCCGGCGACCTGAAGCCGGACGTACGCGATCGCCTCGGCGCCCTGCGCAACCGTGCGTTCCTCGCGACGACCTTCTTCGACGGCGTGCTCGGCACCCATCAGGTCCTGCTCAACGTCGTCATCCCGTTGTGGCTGGTCCAGGAGACCGACGCCCCACGGGTGCTGCTGGCCTGGCTGTTCGGCACCAACACCGTCATGGCCGTCGGGCTCCAGGTGATCGCCGCACGCGGGGTGACCGACGTGACGACATCATTGAAGGCCCAGCGCCGCGGTGCGCTCTGCTTCCTGGCCTCCTGCGCGATCATCGCGGTCACCCACGACACCGTCGGCCTGATCACGATCGCGCTCGTCTGGATCGGCCACGTGACCGTCACCGGCGCCGAGCTCTTCCAGTCCGCCGGCGAGTGGGGCCTGGTCGCCGATCTCTCCGACCCGGAGCACCGCGGCGACTACCAGGGCGCCGCCCAGGTCGGCTACACCCTCGGCACCGTCTGGGCCCCTGCGGCGTACACCTTCCTGGCCATGGAGCTCGGCCACCTCGGCTGGGCCATCATCGCGGGGATCATCGTCATCGCCGCGATCGGCGTCCACCCCTCCGCCCGCGCCGCCGAGCGCTACCTGGCCCGACGGGCCCAGCCGGAGACCGTGGCGGCGTAGCGCGCCGTGTAACACGTCGTTCGAGGGACTACTCGCCCCATTAGAGCGACCGGATAGTCCTACGAACAGCGTGTTACACGCGCCCGGGGCTCCGTCCCGAGCCACTAGCCATCCACAGGCCGGCTTCGTGTCGGGGTTATCCCCAGCGCGTCGTTGAGCGCCGCCATCCGTCGGCGCAGGGCCGCAGGCTGAGACCATGAACCCACGCATCCAGGCGATCATGGTGGCCAACCACGGCCTGATCACCCGCAGCCAGGCACTCGCAGCCGGACTCGATCTCGAGACGATCCATCGCCACGTCAAGCGCGGCACGTGGATCGCGGTCCGTCGTGGTGTCTATGCCGAACGGACGTACGTGGAGAGCATCACGCTACCCACGGAGAAGCGGCGCCTCCGCGACCGCGCCGCCTGCGCGGCCATCACGGTTCCGTTCGTACGTAGCCATGAAACCGCAGCCCTCGAGCTCGAGATGGGCATCCTCCTCCCCAGGAAGGCTCAGACTCATGTCACTCGCCATCCTGTGATCGGCACCCACAACAAGTGGGGCGTGAAGCATCACCTTGCGCCCTACCTCGACACTCAGGTGTCGCAGGTGAACGGGTTCGATGTGCTGGGTCCAGCCCGGACTGCGATCGACATCGCGCGGGAGCATGGCCGGCCGTACGGGGTCGTTGCCGTGGACTCCGCCAGGCAGATGGGGGTGTCCGTCGACGACTTCTGGAAGGTCCTCGAGCACATGAAGCACTGGCCCAACCGCAGCTTGGCGCGCGAGGCCATCGAGCTCTCCTACCCCGGGGCCGAGACCGTCGGCGAGTCACTCACGCGTGACGTACTCGAAGAGATCGGCCTGACCGGCATCGAGACCCAGTTCGAGATCACGGACGGCGTACGAACCGCCCGATTCGATCTTCGGGTCGGACGTCACCTCTTCGAGTTCGACGGCCGGAGCAAGTACGTGCCGGCATCGGAGGGCGGCCTGGCGCTCCGCTCGATCGACGCAATCCTGGCTGACGAGAAGACGCGGCAGGATTGGGCTCACGGCTTCCATCTCGGCATGTCACGGGTCGCGTGGGACGACCTGTTCGGCCGCAACCGCAACTACCTCAAGGACCGCCTGAACCGGGAGTACCTAGCCACCTGCCGAGCCTTCGGCACGGACATCTCCGACCTGGAACGATTCCGCGTACATCGCTCGAAGGCCGCCTGAGGTCGGGACGCCGGTGGTGTAACACGTCGTTCGCAGGACCACTGACCCCATGAGAACGACCGAATAGTCCAACGAACAGCGTGTTACACCTCCCGGTCGGCGTTCAGACGAACAGCAGAGGTACGCCGACCAGCAGCCCCCACACCAGCGTGGCCATCCCCGTCTGCTGGAGGACCGGGATCAGGCGCGGGCCGAGGTTGGCGCGGTCGAGGATGGTGCGTACGCCCTGCGCGGCGACGGCGATGAACCCGAGACCGAGCAGCGCCCACCACGACGTCGTCAGGGCCACGAGCACCACGGAGACGGCGGCGACGGCCACGAGGGCGACGTAGAGCCAGCGGGTCCGTGCGTCGCCGAGGCGTACGGCGAGGGTGATCTTCCCGGACTCGGTGTCGCCGGGGATGTCGCGGAGGTTGTTGGCGACGAGGAGCGCAGAGGTGATCGCGCCGATCCCGACACCTGCCCACAACGCGCCCCACTCCCAGCTCTGCGTCTGGACGAACGTCGTACCGATGACCGCGACGAGCCCGAAGAAGACGAAGACCATGACCTCGCCGAGCCCGGCGTAGCCGTAGGGGCGCGAGCCGCCGGTGTAGTACCAGGCCGCGATCATGCAGACCAGTCCCACGAGGATCAGCCACCATGCCGAGGTCAGCGCCAGCACCAGGCCCGCGACCGCGGCGATCCCGAAGGCGATGAACGCGGCGCGCTTGACCGCCGACGGCGCGGCGAGGCCGGAGCCGGTCAGCCGCAGCGGGCCCACCCGCTCGTCGTCGGTCCCCCGGATCCCGTCGGCGTAGTCGTTGGCGTAGTTCACCGCGACCTGCAACGCCAGCGCCACCACGAGGGCGAGCAGCGCCTTCCACCAGACCATCCCACCGGCGTACGCAGCCACCCCGGTGCCGGCGATGACCGGCGCGAGCGCCGCGGGGAGTGTGCGGGGACGGGCTCCTTGGAGCCACTGAGCGGAGTTTGCCACCCCGCTATTCAACACCGGTGGCCCGAGGCGGGTGCGGCTGGGCTGTAACACGTCGTTCGTAGCACTATCCGGTCGTTCCAATAGGGCGAGTAGTCCTACGAACAGCGTGTTACACGAGCCGCCGACCCGAAAACCCAACGACCCCTGCCCGGGGGGAGGCAGGGGTCGTTGGGTGGGGGTGTGAGGGGTGGATCAGGTCTTCGGCGGGTCGTTGGAGTCGACGCTGAGCTCGGCCTCCATGGCCTCGATCTCCTCGGCCAGCTTGTCGGGCGGCGGAGCGCTGGGCTCGGCCGCCTCGGCACCGGCACCGCCGGACCCGGCGGTGCGGCGCTTGTTCCACACGTCGAAGGCGACGGCGAGCAGGAGCACGAGGCCCTTGATGGCCTGCTGCCAGTCGATGGAGACACCGAGCAGCGACATGCCGTTGTTGAGGACACCCATGACGAGACCACCGATGATCGCGCCGACGACGGTGCCGACACCGCCGGTGACGGCCGCGCCACCGATGAAGGCGGCGGCGATCGCGTCGAGCTCGAAGTTGACGCCGGCCTTGGGGTTGGCCGCGGTCAGGCGGGCGGTCGTGACCAGGCCCGCCAGGCCCGACAGCAGGCCCATGTTCATCATGACCAGGAAGTCGACCCGCTTCGTGTTGACGCCGGACATCGTGGCCGCGTCGACGTTGCCGCCGATCGCGTAGACGTGCCGACCGAAGACGGTCTTGTTCATGATGAACGTGTAGACCACGATCAGCCCGGCCAGGATCAGGCCGACGATCGGCAGCCCGCGCGCGTCGGCGAGCAGGTAGGCGAAGTACATGATCACGATCGTCAGCAGCGCGAGCTTCACCACGAAGAGCGGGAACGGCAGGACGTCGAAGTTGTAGGCCATCTGGGCGTTGCGGCGACGCACCTCGAGGAAGATCAGCACACCGACGGCGGCCACCGCGATGAGGAGCGTCAGGTTGTGCAGCCCGGTGTCCGGCCCGATCTCGGGCAGGAAGCCGTTGCCGATGGCCTTGAACTGCTCGGGCAGACCACCGACGGTCGCGCCCTTGAGCACGACCAGGGTGAGCCCGCGGAAGAGCAGCATCGAGGCCAGCGTGACGATGAACGCCGGGATCCCGACGTACGCCACCCAGAAGCCGTGCCAGGCGCCGATGGCGGTGCCGATCAGCAGGCCGAGGAAGACCGCGACCCACCACGGGAAGTCGTACTGGGTCATCATGATCGCCGCGGCGGCGCCGACGAAGGCGGCCACGGAGCCGACCGAGAGGTCGATGTGTCGCGCCACGATCACGATCACCATGCCGATGGCCAGGATCAGGATCTGGGCGTTCTGGACGACCAGGTTGGAGACGTTGAGCGGCTTGAGCAGCACGCCCTCGGTCGAGATCTGGAAGAGGATGACGATCGCCGCCAGAGCGATGATCATCCCGTACTGGCGGACGTTCCCGCGCAGCGTGTTGAGCAGGGCATTCATCGGGGGTTACTTCCTCGCGTCCGCGGTCATGTAGCGCATCAGGGACTCCTGGGTGGCCTCTGAGCGGTCGAACTCATGGGTGATCACGCCCTCGGCGAGCGTGTAGATGCGATCACACAGACCGAGCAGCTCGGGCAGCTCGGAGGAGATCACCAGTACGCCGCGACCGCTGCGGGCGAGCTCCTGGATGATCCCGTAGATCTCGTACTTGGCGCCGACGTCGATGCCTCGGGTCGGCTCGTCGAGGATCAGCAGCTTCGGGTCGGTGTACATCCACTTGGACAGCACCACCTTCTGCTGGTTGCCGCCGGAGAGCTTGCCGACCCCGGCGGTGATCGAGGGCGCCTTGATGTTGAGGTTCTTGCGGTAGCCCTCGGCGACCACGACCTCCTTGTGCTCGTCGACGACGAGCCCGGTGCGCAGCTTCTTCAGCGCCGCGGCGGTGATCGAGGTCTTGATGTCGTCGATGAGGTTGAGCCCGAGGCCCTTGCGGTCCTCCGAGACGTACGCGATGCCGGCATCGATCGCCTGGGTGACCGTGTTGAGCTGCAGCTCCGCGCCGTCCAGGACCAGCGATCCGGAGGTCCGGGAGCCGTAGGAGCGTCCGAAGATCGACCGCGCCAGCTCCGTACGTCCCGCACCCATCATCCCCGCGATGCCGACGATCTCGCCGGCCCGCACGGACAGGTTGGCCTGGCGGATGACCTCACGGTGGCTGTCCTGCGGATGCATGACGGTCCAGTCGCGCACCTCGAAGAGGACGTCCCCGATGGAGGGGGTGTGGTCGGGGAAGCGGTTCTCGAGGTCGCGGCCGACCATCCCGCGGATGATCCGGTCCTCGTCCACGCCACCGGCGGCGACGGAGAGGGTCTCGATGCTCTGGCCGTCGCGGATGATCGTGATCTCGTCGGCGATCTGCTCGATCTCGTTCAGCTTGTGGCTGATCATGATCGAGGTGATCCCCTTCTCCTTGAGCCCCTCCAGGAGCGCGAGGAGGTGCTGGGAGTCGTCGTCGTTGAGGGCGGCGGTCGGCTCGTCGAGGATGAGCAGCTTGACCTCCTTCGAGAGCGCCTTGGCGATCTCGACCAATTGCTGCTTGCCGATGCCGAGGTTCTTCACCGGCGTCAGCGGGTTCTCCCGCAGGCCGACCCGCGCGAGCAGGTCGATCGCCTCGCGGTTGGCGCGGCCCCAGTCGATGATCCCGCGCTTGGCGGTCTCGTTGCCGAGGAAGATGTTCTCCGCGATCGAGAGCTCGGGGATGAGGGCGAGCTCCTGGTGGATGATCACGATGCCGGCGGCTTCGCTCTGCCGGATGTTGGCGAACTTCGCGGTCTCGCCCTCGAAGACGATGTCGCCGCTGTAGGTGCCGTGCGGGTAGACCCCGCTGAGCACCTTCATCAGGGTGCTCTTGCCGGCGCCGTTCTCACCGCAGATCGCGTGGATGTCACCGCGGTTGACGACGAGGTTGACGTCGGAGAGCGCCTTGACGCCGGGGAACTCCTTGGTGATGCCGCGCATCTCCAGGATCGGTGAGGCGATGTCCTGAGCCTGTCGAAGGGTCATGTCGTTCCTGCTATCTGGCCAGGTGCAGGCGTGGGCCCGGTCCGGAGGGACCCGGGCCCACGCCGCGTACGGGGGTGCTACTTGATCTCGTCGGCGGTGTAGTAGTCGGAGTCGACGAGCACCTTGGTGACGTCGTCCTTGGTGACCACGACCGGGTCGAGGAGGTAGGACGGAACGACCTTCTTGCCGTTGTCGTAGGTCTCGGTGTCGTTGACCTCGGGCTCCTCGCCCGCACCGACGGCGACGATCATGTCGACGGTCACCTTGGCGAGCTCGCGGGTGTCCTTGAAGATCGTGGAGTACTGCTCACCGGCGTTGATCGACTTCACCGACTGCACCTCGGCGTCCTGACCGGTCACGACCGGGAGGTCGGCGGTGGTGTAGCCGTTGCCCTTGAGCGCGGCGATGATGCCGAGCGAGAGGCCGTCGTAGGGCGAGAGCACGCCCTGGACCTTCGTGGAGGCGTACGTCTTGGTCAGGATGTCCTCCATGCGCTTCTGCGCGGTGGCGGGGTCCCAGCGCAGGATCGCGGCCTGCTTGAAGTCCGTCTGACCGGAGGGGATGACGATCTCGCCGGACTTGATCAGCGGCTCGAGCACCGACATGGCGCCGTCCCAGAAGAAGGTGGCGTTGTTGTCGTCGGGCGAACCACCGAAGAGCTCGACGTTGTAGGGGCCCTCGCCCTTGGCCTTCAGGCCCTCGACGAGCGAGGTCGCCTGCTGCACGCCGACCTGGAAGTTGTCGAAGGTCGAGTAGTAGTCGACGGCCTCGGTGTCGCGGATGAGGCGGTCGTAGCTGATGACCGGGATCTCCTGCGAGTCGGCGGTCTCGAGGACCTCGCCGAGCGCGGTGCCGTCGATGGCCGCGACCACCAGGACGTCGACGCCCTTGGTGACCATGTTCTCGACCTGGGAGACCTGGGTCGGGATGTCGTCCTCGGCGTACTGCAGGTCGACCTTGTAGCCCTCGGCCTCGAGCTGCTTCTTGATGTTGTTGCCGTCTGCGATCCAGCGCTCCGAGGACTTGGTCGGCATGGCCACACCGACGGTGCCCTTGTCGCCGCCCTCGCCGCCGTCGCCGCCGCATGCCGCGAGGCCGAGCGCAAGCGCTGCCGCGGTGATCGTGGTGAGTACCTTGCGCACTTACCTGCTCCATTTCATCTACGGCCGCGTCGGTAGGCCTACGCGCCGCTGTCGGGGGTGCCGGAGACCGGCGCACGGGCCGGTTCCCAGGTGAGTCACATCACAGATGTGAACGCTCACATCGAGACAGGCTGCCTCCTCATGTCCGAATGCGTCAAGTGCAGGACGACGATGTTTCCGACTCGTGACTTACGGGAGGCTCCGTTGATCATCTCCGCCCGCACAGGCAATCCACAGACAACCCGTCGCGCCGGTACGACGGGACGCTCCGGTCGGTCTACCGACGGGTAACGGACAGAAACGTCCCGTCGTACCCGAGACCGCGATCAGAGGTGGGTGACCGCCACCAGCGCGCCCGACCCGCCCGGCCAGGCAACCGTGATCGACTCGTCGCCTTCAGCCTCGGAGCCGTCGGCGACGCGCTTCACCGTGACCGTGAAACCACCGGCCTCGACGCGGGGCGTGGCGCCGTGGGAGCGGATGGTGACACCGTCGAGGTGCGGCACCGCGTCAGGGGACCACGAGCCGGTGCCGACCGCGGTGACGACGGTATCGCGGCGCTCGACCAGCCGGCCCTGGTCGTAGACGTCCATCGGCTCCTGGGTCGCACCGGTGAGCGCCGCAGCCAGGAGCGCCCGGACGGCCACCGGGTCGGCGCAGGCGTCGTAGACGTAGCGCGTGCCCAGCGCCGAGTGCTCGGTGGTCGCCATCAGGAAGTCCTCGGCGCCGTCGAGAGGCGCCTCCCGGTAGGAGACCGGGAGGTGGACGACGGACTCGCCGACCTCGAGGAGCACGCACTCGATCCCGACCCTTCCGGCCGGATCGTCGAACCGGTAGGAGCCGATCATGCTCGCCAGGTCACCCTCGCACCACGTCTGGGTGGCGAGCCAGGCGCCGAAGATCTCGTTCTTCGACGGGGTCAGCGTGGCCTTGTGAACAATCGACATGACCCGTTATCTACCAGGTCAGGACACCTTGTGGCTATCGCCTTCGCCGTTCGAGGAAGCGTCGGTCCCGGAACCGGCCTCGGAGTCGATCTCGGAGTCGATCTCGGCATCCTCCTTGGCGCGGGCGGCGTCGACCGCCTTCGCGGCCCGGGCCTCGACCTTCTCGGCGAAGGCCCGGCGCTGCGGGTCGAGCACGAAGAAGGACAGCACGCCGCTGATCACGAACGCGACGATCACCGCAAGGAAGATGTCGACCTCGCCGGCAACCAGCGCCCAGACACCGGCGACGATGCCGAAGGTGGCGACCAGCGACAGCAGCCGCAGGCCGGTGTAGATCCAGAACTCTTTCATCGTGAGGCTCCCTCGGTGAGCTCGACGACCGCCGGGGCTGCGGGCGCAGCGTACGAGTGCTGCGAGGTCGAGGAGAAGTAGTTGATGCCGATGAAGTTGAACCACAGCGTGGCCAGCCCGATCAGCGCCACGATCGCGGCCTTCTTGCCCTTCCACCCGGCGGTCGCGCGGGCATGCAGGTAGCCGGCGTAGACGACCCAGGTGATGAACGCCCAGACCTCCTTGGGGTCCCAGTTCCAGTAGGAGCCCCAGGCCTCGTGGGCCCAGATCGGACCGGAGATCAGCACCCCGAAGGTCCAGACGGGGAACGCGAAGGCATGGATCCGGTAGGAGACCCGGTCGAGGTTGTCGAGGTCGGGCACCCGCGCCAGCAGGGCGGCGTCGGGGAAGCGCGCCTTGAGGAGGTACGTCACCGAGGCGATGCCGCCCAGCGTGAACCCGCCGGTGGCGATGATCGCCGCGATGACGTGGATGACGAGCCAGTAGGAGTTGAGCGCCTCGGTCAGCGGCGCGACCGGCTCGTAGAGCCCGACCACGGCCAGCATCAGCACCACGACCGTGAAGCCGAGCACCCACGGCGCCATCCAGGACAGCTTCAGCCGCCGGTGGAGAGCGACGTACGCGGCGGCGACCACGAACGAGCCGGAGATCGTGAACTCGTACATGTTGCCCCACGGCACCCGGTTGGGGTCGGCGGCCATCCCACGGCCGACCAGCGCGACCAGGTGGCAGGCCACCGCGATCGCGGTCAGCAGCAGGCTGAGGCGTCCGAAGAGGGCGGCCCGCTGCTCGCGTACGGCTGCGGCAGGGTTCGTCGGGGCGTCGGCCTCGTCGGCCGGCGCACCGGCGCCGACGAGCTCCTTCTCCGCGACCGCGGCCCTGGCGCGCGACTGCCAGGCCGACCACTCGACCAGCGCGCAGAGCAGCGCCAGGAAGTAGACGACTCCGGCGGCCGTGATGGCCTGGTTGCTGAGAACGCCCCAGGTGTGGTCAGACATCCTTCTCCTCCTGTGTTCGCGCGCCTCGTAAGGTCTCCGCAAGGCCGGTGACGACGGCAGCGGTGTCTCCACCGCCGGAGCGGTCGAGAGCGGCGATCTCGACCAGTGTGCGCCCATCGACGCGGCGGGCGCGAACCCACACCCGTCGCGAGCGGATGAAGAGCGACCCGAGCAGACCGACCAGGGCGAGCGAGACGCCGAGGAGTGCCCACTCCTTCCCGGGCGACTTCGAGATCTGCACCCGGTTCCACTGCTGGACGTCGTCGAAGGAGACCGACCCCAGGCCGTCGGGGAGCTCGGCCGTCTCCCCCAAGCGCAGGTTGAACGCCTTGCCGGTCTCGTCGGGCGACATCATGTTGGCCTTGGAGGTGTCGAGCGCGTAGACCGACTGGGGCCCGGCGTCGAGGTTGAGGTCGCCCCGGAAGCCCTGCAGCGAGAGCATCGCGTGCGAACCGTCGCCGATGTCGCCCATCAGGTTGACCGGCTCGCCGTCGACCGTGCCCTCGAAGGGGTAGAACAGCCCCTGGAAGCCGATCTCCTCGGGCGAGGCGTACGGGGCCTTCACGACCCCGAAGGAGAGCAGGTTCTGGCTCTGCGGGAGGAAGATCGTCGGGCCGGAGTAGGCGACGTTGCCCTCGCCGTCGCGCACGGTGATCACCGGTGCGTAGCCGTGGGCGAGCAGGAAGACGTCGGTGCTGCCGATGGTCAGCGGGTGGTTGACCCTGAGGTCATAGGTCTTCTCGTCGCTCGAACCCGCCGTGTAGCGGATCTTCGAGTTGAACCCGCGCGCGGTCCCGGCGCCCGCGCCGGTGCTGAGCCACTCGGCCTTGAAGTCGTCGATCTTGAAGCTGAAGTCGTCGAGATCCTCGGGAGCGAAGAGCGAGCCCGACTTGAAGTCGTCGTACTGCGAGAGCTCGTTGGCGAAGCCGTACTCCTCCCCCACCAGCACGATCACGCCGCCCTTGTAGCCGAACAGGCTCCCGGTCGCGAACGCGACCAGCACGATGATCAGCGACATGTGGAAGATCAGGTTGCCGGCCTCGCGCAGATAGCCCTTCTCCGCCGAGACGGACTCGCCGTCATCGTCTTTCCGGATGCGGTAGCCGCGGAGCTGCTTGCGCGCCGCGGCGAGCACCTCGGCGGGCTCCTCGTCGGTGACGTACGTCGTGGAGTCGGGCAGCCGGGTCAGCTTTGCCGGGGTCGCCGGCGGCTGGGCGCGCATGGCCCGCGCGTAGACGAGGCACCGCGGGATGATGCAGCCGACCAGGGAGACCATCAGCAGCAGGTAGATCGCGGCGAACCACGGCGTCGAGTAGACGTTGAAGAGCCCGAGCTTCTCGTAGATCGGCGTCAGCGTCGTGTGCGCCTCGCGCCACTGGTCGGCCTTGAGCGAGTCGACCCCGTCCTGCGGGATCAGCGACCCGGGGACGGCCGCGAGCGCGAGCAGCAGCAGCAGGATCAGTGCCGTACGCATCGAGGTCAGCTGACGCCAGCCCCAGCGTGCCAGCTCGCGGGCGTTCAGCTCGCCCGGGCGCCGTACGCCTTCGTTCTTCTCCTGGTCGGGAGCCGAGGTAGTGCTCACAGCGCGATGCCCTCCCAACGCTGGACGAGCTGGACCTGCAGCCACTGGACGCCGTTGTCCCACCAACCGGTGAGCATGGCGATGCCGATCAGGATCATCAGTACGCCGCCGATGATCGTGATCGCGCGGGTGTGCCGGCGGAACCAGGTCAGCGCGACCGTCGCCTTGCGCCACATCACCGCGACGAGCACGAACGGGATGCCGAGCCCGAGCGCGTAGACCGCGAGCAGCAGGCCGCCGCGGGCGGCGGTGCCCTGGTCCCAGGCGAGGCCGGCGATGACACCGAGCGTCGGACCGGTGCACGGGGTCCAGGCGAGCCCGAAGAGGAAGCCGAGCAGCGGCGCCGCGGCCAGCCCGACGGCCGGCACCTTGTGGAACTTCAGGTCACGCTGCAGCAGCGGGATGAAGCCCATGAACGCGACGCCCATGATGATCGAGAGCACGCCGAGCACCTTGGTGCCGGTCTGCTGGAACTCGAGCAGCTTGTAGGCGATCCCGCCCACGGTGATGCCCATCAGGACGAAGACGACCGAGAATCCGGCGACGAAGAGCAGCGACCCGGCGAGCATGCGGCCACGGCGTACGTCACCGGACGCGAGGTCGGCGCCGGACAGGCCGGTGGCGTAGGAGAGGTAGCCCGGGAGCATGGGCAGCGTGCACGGCGAGACGAACGAGAGGAACCCGGCCAGCAGCGCGACCGGGATCGCCAGCATCAGCGACCCGCTCCCGGCGGTGCTCGCGAACCAGTCCGTCACGACGGTTCACCCGCCGAGGTGATGAGCTCGTCGAGCGTACGAGCCGAGGGGATCTCGCCGCGGATCAGCGCCGCGACGCGCCCCTCGGTGTCGAGGATCGCGGTGGCCGGGATGGCGCGGGGCGCCAAGGAGCCCTTGAGGGCGAGGACTGCGGACCCGTCGGGCGAATAGACCGAGGGATAGCCGATGCCGTAGTGCCGCTCGAACGCTTGCCCCTGGGCGGCCGAGGCGTCGCGGGTGTTGAGCCCCACGAAGGCGACCTCGTCGCCCAGCTCCTCATAGGCGGCCTGGAGCATCGGCATCTCCTTGCGGCACGGCGCGCAGCCGGTCCACCACACGTTGAGCACCGTGACCTTGCCCCGGGTGTCGGCCAGGTCGAACGGCTTGCCCTCGAGGGTCTCGCCGGTGAGCTCGACCGGCTCCCCGCGATCGGCGACCGGGATCTCCTGGGTGCGGCCGTCACCGGAGATGTAGCCCGCTTCGTTCGTGCCGGTCTGCCCACACGCGGCCAGCAGCCCCACCGTCACCAAGGTGAGGAGGAGGCCACCCAACTTCTTACGCACGCGCAGGACTCTTCCTGACAAACCTGAGAGACCCGTTAATCTTCGTCCATGTCGCCGGCCGAGAACGGCGCGTACTTGTCCTTCGCGGGCAGCATGTCGCCGGCCGGCTCGCTGTAGGAGAGCGCGACGAACTCGTCGTCGACGAAGTGCAGCGAGGTCAGCGAGCACAGCGCGCACTGGCGGCGGCGCGGGTCGTGCAGGAAGCTGCGGCCCTCGATGTGGAGCCGGGTGGTCCAGATCGGCAGCTGATGGGAGACGATGACCGCCTCGTGGCCCTTGGCCATATCCCGGGCGTCGTGGATCGCGGCCATCATCCTGGCCACGATCTCCAGGTAGGGCTCACCCCACGACGGCTTGAGCGGGTTGAGCAGCTTCGGCCAGACCTTGGGGTCCTTCAGCGGCCCCATGCCGTCCTTGAAGCTCTTGCCGACGAAGAGGTTCTCCGACTCGAGCACCCGCTCGTCGAGCGAGATGTCGACGCCGAGCGCCTTCGCCAACGGCCCGGCCGTCTGCTGGGCGCGCTCGAGCGGGCTGGAGATGACGTGGGTGATGTCCTGCCCGGCGATCCGGTCGGCGACCCGCTCGGCCATCCGCAGGCCGAGCTCGGAGAGGTTGAACCCGGGTCGGCGCCCGTAGAGGATGCCCTCCGGGTTGTGCACCTCACCGTGGCGCAGCAGGTGAACCGTGGTCTCGATGCCATGTGCCTGGGACGTCATGCCTTCACCTTTACAGCAGCCTCGGCGGCGTACGGAATCGCCTCCGTGATCTGGGAGATCGCCCGCTCATCGTGGGCGGACGAGAGGAACCAGGCCTCGTAGGCGCTCGGCGGCAGGTAGACGCCCCGATCGAGCATGGCATGGAAGAACGCCTTGTACGCCGCCTCGTCGGTGGTCTTGGCCTCGTCGAAGTTGCGCACCGACCTGTCGGTGAAGAAGACCGAGAACATCGTGCCGGTGGACTGGATGACGTACGGGAGACCGACCTTGGTGAAGCTCTCCTCGATGGCGGCCTTCACGACGTCGGCGGCCTTGGTGATGTGGTCGTAGACCTCGTCGGTCGCCAGGCGCAGCGTGGTGAGGCCGGCGGTGGTCGCCACCGGGTTCCCGGAGAGCGTGCCGGCCTGGTAGACCGGCCCGTCCGGGCTGAGCGAGCCCATCACGTCGGCGCGGCCGCCGAAGGCCGCCGCCGGGAAGCCGCCACCCATCACCTTGCCGAAGGTGACCAGGTCGGGCGTCCAGCCCTCGTGCTTGCCGTCCAGGCCCCACTGCCCCTGCTTGCTGGCCCGGAACCCGGTCATCACCTCGTCGGAGATGAACAGCGCGCCGTTCGCCGTGCAGGTGGTCGCGAGGAACTCGTTGAACCCGGGCTCCGGCGGGACGACGCCCATGTTGCCCGGCGAGGCCTCGGTGATCAGGCAAGCCACCCGGCCCTGGTAGGTCTCGAAGGCGGCGGTCACCGCGGCCCGGTCGTTGTAGGGCAGCACGACCGTGAGCTCGGTGCTGCTCTCGGGCACGCCCGGGGTGCCGGGGATCGCGTGCGTGACCAGCCCGGAGCCGGCGCTGGCGAGGAGCGAGTCGACGTGGCCGTGGTAGTTGCCGGCGAACTTGAGGATCACGTCGCGCCCGGTGAACCCTCGTGCCAGCCGAATGGCCGACATCGTCGCCTCGGTGCCGCTGCTGACGAACCGCACCTTCTCGACCGGCGCCCGCTCGACGATCGCCTCGGCGAGCTCGACCTCGGGAGTGGTCGGGGTCCCGTAGGACGTGCCCCGGGCAACGGCCTCCAGGACCGCGGCCTGGACCTCCGGATGGGCATGGCCCAGCAGCATCGGGCCCCAGGAGCAGATCAGGTCGACGTACTCGTTCCCGTCGACGTCGGTCAGCCACGCCCCCTTCGCCTCCCGGATGAAACGCGGCGTCCCGCCCACCGCGTTGAAGGCGCGCACGGGCGAGTTCACTCCGCCCGGCGTCACGGCCTTCGCGCGGGCGAAGAGCGCTTCGGATGCCGCTGCGGACAGGGTGGGAACATCGGTAGGCACGGCGCCATTCTCGCCGAGACCACCCCGGATCCCCACTTTCGGCCTCACTCGTTGGCGCCAGCAGCCCCTGGAGGCAGACCCGGATCGGCGTTGGAGATGTCGTTGATGCTGAGCGGACCGGCGTACTGCCACACGCCGCCGAGTTCGCCGGCGAGCGGGGCGGCCGGGCCTCCGAGGCCGGTGGTCGTCGTCCCGTTCCCGACCTCGAAACCACCGCGCGCGGTCCACGGCGTCGTGAACGACGCCTCCGGCATCTCGCCCTCGGCACTGCCGTCACCGAACTCCGGGGGAAACCCGTTGCGATAGATCTCGATCTGCCGGTCCTCGGCGTTGTAGACGCCGATCACGACGTTGACGTCGTCAGGCACCCAGACGTCGGCACGCACCTCCGCGACCTCGGCGTCGGCGTGATCACTCTCGGCCATGCGGAAGTAGAACTGCCCGCCGGACCCATCACTCTTGACGCGATAGCCGAGCGTCCACGCGGCGGCGTCCTCACCTGCCTGTTGAGCGATCACGCCCGACCGCGTCGGGTCGGTGAGCCGAACGGATGCGGCGACCGAGAACGACACAGCCGAGTCGGTCACCGGGTGCTCCGACGTGATGCTCTGTTCGGGCGCGCCCGGCAATGCCAGGACGGCACCCGGGAGGTACTGGTCACCAGCGCCCTCGACGCTGAGCTGGGCACCGTACGAACGATCGGTCAGTACGCCGGACTCGACCGTGTCGGTGCCGACCCCGAGGTTCCACTCCGCGGCCATGCTGGTCGCATACCCCTCGTTGGTCTCCAACGACACGCGCTCGGCGATCACGGCCCCGGAGGCCGCGTTGTCCCAGATCCCGACCTCGTCGACCGTCGCGGTGGCGCAGCCGGCCGCGGCGAGGGACGCACTGCCGCAACCCAACCTCCAGTCGGTGCTGTCCCACGCGTCCGCGGTGTAGGCCACGCTCGATCGAGCCACACCGTCGACCCAGAGCGTGAGCTCGTCGGCAGCCGCCCGATAGGTGACCGCGAGGTGCGTCCATGCGCCCCGGATGCCGGGCGCCGAGGCGAGCTCGGCATCCGTCGCGGAACGGCGGCCGGCGACCCAGCTGGCGGTCTCCGCGTCGTACCCGATCTCGAGCGCATCGCCTTCGGGGGACACGGCGGAGACCAGGGTCATGGACTCGGCCGCCTCGACGTGCGCCCACAGCGCGACGGTGAAGTCATCGGCGGTCGAGATCCCGGCGGTCGAGATCCCGGCGGTCGTCGCGGTCGCAGGCGCCCCAGCGTCGAACCGCAGCCCGACGTCGTCGCGTCCGAGCAGCGAGGTCCCGGCACCTCCGAGGTCCAGCTCGCCGGATTCAGGGTCCGCGCCTGTGTTGGCACCAGGAGCGCTGGCGTCGTTGAAGGACCACTCCACCAGGGGCTCGTTGCGCGGCACGAAGAAGTCATAGCTCGCGAAGGAGCCCCACTGGCCAGCCCTGTCCCGGGCTTGGACGCTCAGCCTTCGTACACCGCTCTCCGCCGAGGTGAGCTCGATGGATCGCGGCCTTCCGGCCACTGTCGCGACGGGCTCGCTCAGGCCCGAGGGCTCGTCGCCGGTCGCACCCAGGATCGCCCATCGGTAGGCGTCCACATCGACGTCCCCCGCGGCGGCCTTCAGCTCGAAGGTTCCGGTCTCGCCGACGTGGTTGCCGGTGTGGGGACAGACCGTGGGCGTCTCGACGGACCCGCATTCGGGGAAGTCGAGGCTCGACACGACCGGCGCGAGCGGCACGGCGTCGACGGGTGCGGCCAGCGCGGCTCCCGGGGCCAGGGATCCGGCCGCCAGCAGAGCGCCGAGACCAGCAACAAGGAGCGACGACGCGGGACGCATGGGGGAACTCCTGACTCCGGGGGATGCGAAGGGCGGCGGTCCGGTCCAGGGGGCCGGCGCAGCGCACGGAATCTACGCAACGTCGTTACGTGTTTCCCTCGTTTGGCCATCCCGTTCCAGACCTGTGGCACTACGGTTACCGACATGGCGTGGCGACTCCCGACGCGAAGGACCTGCTCCGTCATCCAACGTGACACTGTTCACATGCAGATCCGGCTGATAATCTACAGTCGTTAGATAAACAAGTTTCGGGATTCAGCGTCACAGACCACGACAACCTGCGTCTCATCAGCGTCTCGTTAACTGGAACGCAATGTGTCAGTAAAACGTGACGCGCGTAACTTTGACGTGAGACGGTTCGTTGTAAGCCTTGCGATATGGGGAGCAAGACCCGGGGCGTTCCATCTCGGGGATTGAGAGGGAGATTCGATGTCCGCTACGCGCTACAACCGCCTTCAGAAGGCGACGGCGCTCGTTCCGCTCGCGCTGTTGAGCGCGGCCTGGACGGTCAATGTCACCGGTCTGACGCAGTCGAGTGCCACCGCATCAGGGACCAGGTATGACGACGCGTTCAGCCTGCCCGACGGGACATCGGTCCCGACCGAGGCGATCGAGGCGCCGGCCAGCGTGTCGGCCTCGACCAACGAGGGCGACAAGTCGCTGCCGGGGACGGCCAGCACTGCCGGCATCCCGTCCGCCGCGCTCGCCGCCTATCAGCGAGCGGCCACGGTCATCAACGCCGCCGACGCCGCCTGCAAGATCGACTGGCCGCTGATCGCCGCGATCGGGCGGGTCGAGTCCAACCACGGTCGCGCCAACGACAACCGTCTCAGCGCCGAGGGCGTCTCCACCCCCGGCATCTACGGGGTGCCGCTCAACGGCAAGGGCAACGTCTCCCAGATCACCGACACCGACGGTGGACAGTACGACGGTGACACCAGCTACGACCGCGCGGTCGGTCCGATGCAGTTCATCCCCTCCACCTGGGCGATGGTCGGCGTGGACGCCGACGGTGACGGCAAGCGCAACCCGCAGGACATCAACGACGCCGCCCTCGCGAGCGCCGTCTACCTCTGCTCCGGCGACGACGACCTCTCCACCGACCAGGGCGCGCGGGCAGCGGTCTTCCGCTACAACCACAGCCAGTCGTACGTCACGACGGTGCTCGGTGTCGCCGAGGCCTACCGCTCCGGTGACTTCACCTCGATCCCGAACAGCACGATCCCGGTCGACTACGCGATCCCGCGGATGGAGGCTCCCAAGTCTTCGAAGCAGAAGGGCCACGAGCTCCGCGCAGGCGGCCAGCAGGCCGGCCCGCGCGGCGGCTCCTCGCAGGCTCCGTCCAACCCGTCCAGCGAGGCTCCTTCCGGAGAGACTCCTGGTGGGAGCACCGGCGGCGGCACCGGTGGCGGCGGCGGTGACGACGGCGGCGCCACCACCGACCCGGGGAAGGTGCTGGAGCCGGTGACCAAGCCGGTCGAGAAGGTGGTCGCGACCGTCGGCGAGCTCACCACGGTCTGCACCAACGCGGTGGTCGACCAGCTCGGCTCCGTTCTCGCCCGCACCGTCCCGCAGAGCACGATCGCCGACTGCGTGGCACAGCTGCAGGGGAAGACCCTGACCGAGGCCACCGATGCGGTCGGCGGCATCCTGACAGGCCTGCTGAGGCTGCTCGGACTCGTCAAGTAGTCCCGAGCCATATGCGAAGGGCCCCGCCATCCGGCGGGGCCCTTCGCATGTCCAGGGCGCTCAGGCGGCGGGCTCGTCGTCCTCGTACTCGGTGACGAAGGCCCGGCCGGCCTCGCGGACCGCGGCCAGGGAGGACGCGTCTGCGAGCAGGGAGCTGAGGTGGTAGTCGGCGACCGACTCGGCCAGGGCAGCAGAGTTTGCAGAGGCCTTCTCCTCGTCGCGCCGGCCGTGCCAGAGCCGGTGCTGGGCACCTTCGTTGAGCGAGAGCAGCATCAGCGCGGTCGCGGCCGGGTCGGTCTGACGCAGCTCACCGCTGTCGACGCCCAGCGCGAGGAGCTGGGCGGCCGCGTCGCGGAGCTTGTCGCCGTCCTCCTCGAAGCCCGCGAAGACCTGCGGCTGCGCGAGCGCGGCCACCTCCAGCTCGTAGAAGTCGAGCGGGGCGGTGCACAGCTGACGGACGTCGGTGTAGAGGAAGGCGTAGAGCCGCGGAGCGACCGGACCGTCCTCCTCGAGAAGCTTCTCCGCGAGGGTGAGCGACTCGCGGTTCTTCTCCATCAAGGCGGAGAGGATCTCCTCCTTGGACTTGTAGTAGTAGTACATCGAGGACTGGCGCAGTCCGACGCACTCGGCGATCTGGCTGATCGTCGTCGCCGCGACCCCTTGAGCGGTGAAAAGCCTGGATGCCTCTTTGAGGATCTCTTCCCGCGGGTTCGCCGAATCACGTCCACTGTTGCGCGGCCGACCGGTGCGCTTGGGGCTGGCCAACTCTCGATTGGTCACGGGCTGCAGTCTACTCTCAGGATATGTTCCACGTCACAGAGCTGAGCGGCTGATCCGACGAGAACGTCAGCCTCGCAGCCAGCCAGCCGCTTCGGTGGCCCAGTAGGTCAGAATGACGTCCGCGCCCGCCCTCTTGAAGGCGGTGAGTGTCTCCAGGATCGCCGGTTCGCGGTCGATCCAGCCGTTCGCGGCAGCGGCTTCCAACATCGAGTACTCCCCTGAGATGTTGTACGCAGCCACCGGAACATCGACAGACTCACGCACTCGCTGCAGGACGTCGAGATACGGGAGCCCGGGCTTGACCATCACGATATCGGCACCCTCAGCGACGTCAAGGAGCGCCTCGCGGACGCCCTCCAGCCCGTTGGCGGGATCCTGCTGGTAGGTGCGCCGGTCGCCCTTGAGCGCGGAGTCGACCGCCTCGCGGAACGGGCCGTAGAAGGCCGAGGCGTACTTCGCGGAGTAGGCGAGGATCGAGACGTCGGTGTGGCCGGCGCCGTCGAGCGCGGCGCGGGTCACCGCGACCTGCCCGTCCATCATCCCGGACGGGCCGACCATGTGGACGCCGGCCTCGGCGTGTGCGATCGCCATCTGGGCGTAGATCTCGAGGGTGGCGTCGTTGTCGACGGAGCCGTCCTCGGCGAGCACACCGCAGTGACCGTGATCGGTGAACTCGTCCAGGCACAGGTCGCTCATCACAGTGAGCGCGTCGCCCACCTCGGAGACGACGTCGGCGATGGCCACGTTGAGGATGCCGTCGGGGTCGAGCGCTCCCGAGCCCACGGCGTCCTTCGTCTCCGGGACACCGAAGAGCATGATGCCGCCGATGCCGGCGGACGCAGCCTCGGCCGCCGCCTTCCGCAGCGACTCCCGGCTGTGCTGGACGACGCCGGGCATCGTCGAGATCGGGACGGGTTCACCGATCCCCTCCCGCACGAACGCGGGCAGGATCAGGTTGGCGGGGCGTACGGCCGTCTCCGCGACCATCCGCCGCATGATCGGCGTGCGGCGCAGCCGGCGGGGACGGATCACGGGCTTCTCGATGCTCATCTGCACTCCATCGTGAATGGGTACGTTCCACGGTAGTGCAACAGCCGCGTGCACCCATACTCGGGAGCACGCGGCTGTCGGAAGTGGAACCGTCGGATCAGGACGTACGCGAACGGCGACGCGAGGCGGGGCGCCGGTCGGACGGCTTGGTGACCGGCAGACCCTGCTCGACCAGCGACGCACGACGCGCGGCGCCGAAGGCGGCGAGCGCCTCGGTGAGCGCCTCGATCGACGGCTCGGGCGACATCACGTCGACCCGCAGGCCGTGCTCCTCGGCGGTCTTGGCGGTGGCCGGACCGATCGCCGCGATCACCGTGGAGGTGTGCGGCTTGCCCGCGATACCGACCAGGTTGCGGACCGTGGACGAGGAGGTGAAGACCACCGCGTCGAACTTGCCCGTCTTGATCGCGTCGCGGGTCGGCGCGGGCGGCGGGGCCGCCCGGACGGTGCGGTAGGCGGTCACGTCGTCGCACTCCCAGCCGAGGTCGACCAGGCCGGCGATGAGGTTCTCGGTGGCGATGTCGGCACGCGGGAGGAAGACCCGGTTGATCGGGTCGAGGTCCTCGTCGTACTCCGGCCACACCTCGAGCAGGCCGGCGGCCGACTGGTTGTCGGTGTTCGGCACCAGGTCGGGGCGCAGGCCCCAGGCCTCGAGCGCCTGGCCGGTCTTCTCGCCGACGGCGGCGATCTTCAGACCGGAGAAGGCGCGGCAGTCCAGGCCGTACTCGTCGAACTTCTCGCGTACGGCGCGCACCGCGTTGATCGAGGTGAAGGCGATCCAGTTGTAGCGGCCCTCGACCAGACCGCGTACGGCCTTGTCCATCTGCTGCGGGTTGCGCGGCGGCTCGACGGAGATCGTCGGGACCTCCTCGGGCACGGCGCCGAAGCCCTTCAGCTTCAGCGACAGCGCAGGCGCCTGCTCCTTGGTGCGGGGCACGAGCACGCGCCAGCCGAAGAGCGGCTTCGTCTCGAACCACGAGAGCGTCTCACGCAAGTTGACCACCTTGCCGATCACCACGATGGCCGGCGGCGCCATCCGTGCGGCACGGGCGTCGACGGCGATGTTCTCCAGCGTCGACTCTACCGTCGACTGCTCGGTCGTGGTGCCGACGCGGGTGATCGCGACCGGGGTCTTGGCCGGGCGGCCCGCGGCGACGAGCTCCTTGGCGATGTCGCCGATCATGCCGACACCGGAGAGGAGGACGAGCGTGCGGTTGTCCGCGTACTGGCTCCAGTCGATCTTCTCGTTGCAGGTCACGACCGCGACCTCTTGGTGGTCCTTGGTCGTCAGCGGGATGCCGGCGTAGGCCGGGACGGCCGACACCGACGAGACGCCGGGGACGATCTCGAAGCCGATGCCCGCCTTGGCGCAGGACTGCGCCTCCTCGGGGCCGGAGGCGTAGAGGAAGGGGTCGCCGGTCATCAGGCGCACGACGCGCTTGCCCAGCTTCGCCTGCTTGACGACGGCCTTGGCACGGGCGGCGTTGGCCAGGGGCTGGCCGTCGGTGCCGAATCCGCCGTCGATGAACTCGGGTCCGACCGGTTCTGGGGTCTCTTCACCCTCGGCCGGCTCGACCGGCTCGGGGATGCCGAGTACGCCGCGCACCAGTGATGCGTGCTCGGGGGCCTCGGTCACGACAACATCGGCCTGCTTCAACAGGTCGATCGCCCGTACCGTCAGCAGCTCAGGGTCACCAGGACCGCTGCCGACGAAGGACACCCAGCCCAGTGGGGTGGCCGAGCTGTGCTCGGCCGTCTGCTCGGTGGTCTTTGCTCGGGTCATGCGTTGTGCACCTTGTCCTGCTCGGGAGCGGTCTGGGGGGAACCGCCCGTGTCCATGACAGCCTGGCCGGGGTCAGTGGTGGGATCGTCGGTCAGGTCTGCTGCACCCTCGGCGAGCATCTCCTCGGCGAGCCGGCGTCCGACGCCTGCGGCGTCGTCGAGCGGCCCGGATGCGGAGAGTCGGATCGAGAGCGAGCCATCGAGTGAGAGCGCAACTGCCCGCACCCACAGCTCTGGTCCTTCCTCACCCTCAACCACGTCGGCGAGGGTCCCGATGGGCGCGGCACAGCCACCTTCGAGGGTGGCGAGCACCGCGCGTTCCGCCTCGACGGCCGCTCGGGTGGGCGAGTCGTCGAGGGAAGCCAGAATCTTGCGTACGTCGGCATCGGCGTCGCCCGCGCGGCACTCGACCGCCAGGGCTCCCTGACCAGGAGCGGGCAGCACCTGGATCGGGTCGAGGATCTCGGTGACCTCGTCGAGCCGGTCGATGCGGGCCAGGCCGGCGCGCGCGAGCACGACGGCGTCGAACTCGCCCGAGCGGACCTTGCCGATGCGAGTGTCCACGTTGCCGCGGATGCCGGCCAGCTCCAGGCCGAGGCCGAGGGCCTTGATCTGGGCGACGCGTCGCGGCGAACCGGTGCCGACCCGCGAGCCCGGCGGGAGCTCACCGAGGGTCAGGCCGTCGCGGGCCACGATCACGTCGCGCGGGTCCTCGCGCGGCAGGATCGCGAGCAGCTCGATGCCGTCCTCGGGATAGGTCGGCAGGTCCTTGAGGGAGTGGACCGCGAGGTCGATCTCCTTGGCGTGGAGCGCGTCGCGCAGCGCGCTGACGAAGACGCCCGTCGAGTTCGCGCTGGTCAGCGGGGTGTTCGCCGCCTGGGTGCGGTCGCCGTCGGAGACGATCTCGACCATCTCGACGATGTGGCCCTGGGCGCGGAGCATCTCCGCGACGAGGGTCGACTGGGTCACGGCGAGCTGGGAACGGCGGGTGCCGAGGCGAAGAGTTCTCATGAGTGGTCTCCTGGGACGTCGGCCCGGGTCACCGCGGAGACGGCCTCGGGGTCGAGCGCGAAGAGCTCGGCGAGCGCAGCGGCGTAGGACACCGCACCGGTCTCGTTGGCGAGCTCCTTGACCCGGACGGTCGGTTCGTGGAGCAGCTTGTCGGCCACGCGGCGTACGGTCCGGAGGACCTCGGCACGAGTCACCTCGTCGAGGCCGGGCAGCTTGTTGTCGAGGCGTTCCATCTCGGCGGCCACGACACCGGTGGCCATGCTCCGCAGCGCGACCACCGTCGGGGTCACCGCGGACTGGCGACGAGCGCTCAGGAACGCCGCGACCTCCTGGGTGACGATGTCGCGGACGGCGAGCACCTCCTTGCCGGCGGGCGAGGCGTGCAGCTCGTCGGCGAGAGCGGCCAGGTCGATCAGGGTGGCCCCGGGGAGCGACCCCGCGGCGGGGTCGATGTCGTGGGGCAGGGCCAGGTCGATCAGCGCGATCGGGTGGCTGCTGCGGTCACCGACCATGTCCGCCGGGACGAGCAGCCCGCTGGCGCCCGCGCAGGTGATCACGATGTCAGCGGCCGCGACCTCCGCGGCCAGCTCGTCGAGGGCGGCGGAGCGCGCGGAGTACTCGTTGGCGAGGCGCTCGGCGTTGGCCGTGGTGCGGTTGACCACGACGACGTCAGCGGCTCCCAGCCGGGAGACGGTCGCGGTGGCCAGCCCGGCCATCGCACCGGCGCCGACGACGGCGACCCGCTTGCCGCGTACGTCACCCACGGCTCGCGCGGCGCGGCTCAGCGAGGCGGTCACCAGCGACGGGGCGGCCTGGTCGATGTCGGTCTCCGCGCGCGAGCGCTTGCCGACCCGCAGCGCCTGCTGGAACAGGCTGTTGAGCGCCGGTCCGACCGTGCCCATCTCCTGGCCGAGCTGCAGGGCCGCACGGGCCTGCCCGAGGATCTGGCCCTCGCCGACGGCCATCGAGTCGAGCCCGGCGGCCACCTTGAACAGGTGGGAGACGGCGCCGTCGTCGTAGTGGACGTAGAGATGCGGCAGCATCGTCTCGAGCGTCTGACCGGCGCCCTCGATGATGCGGCGGGACAGCTCCTCGACGGAGCCGTGGAAGCGCTCGACCTCGGTGTAGATCTCGAGCCGGTTGCAGGTCGCGATGACTGCTGCCTCGCTGACGTGTTCACAACCAGCCACGTCGGTGAGGAGCTTTTGCAGGCCGTCCGAGTCCACCGCGGCCGCCTCGAGCAGCGAGACCGGCGCGGAGTTATGCGAGATGCCGACAACAAGGACACTCATGCCCTGATCCCTTCCTCGGAACCATTGTCCACCGTCCCATCGGCTTCTGCAGCCTTGCGTGACTCGTGATACGCCAGGATCTGCAGCTCGATCGAGAGGTCGACCTTGCGTACGTCGACACCCGGCGGCACGTTCAGAACGGCGGGCGCGAAGTTGAGGATGCTGCTGATGCCGGCCGCGACCATCGCGTCGGCGACGTCCTGGGCCGCGGTCGCCGGCACCGAGATGACTCCGATGGAGACCTGCTCGGCCGCGACGATCTCGGCCAGGTCGGCGAACGGCCGGACCTCGAGCCCGGCGACCGTCCGGCCCTGCATCGGCTCGGCCGCGTCCAGGAGCGCGACGGTGCGGAAGCCTCGGCTGCTGAAGCCGGAGAAGTTGGCGAGCGCCTGACCCAGGTTTCCGATACCGACGATGATGACCGGCCAGTCATGGGTCACGCCGATCTCGCGGGCGATCTGGTAGCTCAGGTAGTCGACGTCGTAGCCGACCCCGCGAGTGCCGTAGGAGCCCAGGTACGAGAGGTCCTTGCGCAGCTTGGCCGAGTTCACCCCGGCGGCGGTCGCGAGCTCCTCGGAGGAGCAGGACGCGATGTTGCGCTCGGCGAGCGAGGTCAGCGCCCGGAGGTAGACCGGAAGCCGGGCGACTGTCGCCTCGGGGATGTCCCGGTGGGGGTCCTGGGCACCGCTGCCCTCGCCCGTATTCGTACTCCGTGCCGTCACGCTCTGCTCTTTCAATGCCGGCGCCACAGACGGGGGCTTTTTAGCCCGGGATCGCCCTGCGGCTCAGCCACCATACGGAGTTTGTGACCGCGAGAACAAACTCGCAGACCGTCGGCTAGCACACGTGTTTGCGGAGTTGTCAGAGGGGGGTTGTTCAGGGTAATGGGCCGATCGACAGTTATTCTGGGGAGCGCGCCAGCGCTGCCCTCAGCCGCTCCTCGGAGACGCGCCAGAAGTCGTGCTGCTTCCCGTCGACGTACGTCACCGGGACCTCGTTCGTGAATCGCTCGCGCAGCTCCTCGTCGGCGTCGATGTCGACCTCGGTGTAGTCGTCCCCGACCACCTTCTCGAGGACCAGCCGAGCCTCGTCGCACAGATGGCAGCCCTGACGGGAGTAAAAGGTCACACGGGGTTCCATCCGACCATCTTGACACCTGGGCCCCTTCACGGCGTCCGGACCACTACTGTTGGCGAAATGAGCAGCGCCAGCGACCGCCGCCGTGCCGAACTGCGGCGAAAAGACCTCAAACGCCGCTCGGCTCTCGCCGGCGAGGCATCGGCCGCGGCCGCGGAGATCGAGGCCTGGCTCTATCCGACGACCGGGGACCCGACGGCGGCAGCGTTCTTCGACGTGGACAACACGATCATGCAGGGCGCGACGATCTTCCATCTGGCCCGCGGCCTGCACCGGCGCAAGTTCTTCCGGACCCGGGACATCGCCTCGGCAGCGTACAAGCAGGCCTATTTCCGGGTGGCCGGGGTCGAGGACCCGGCCCACATGGAGTCGGCGCGCTCCTCGGCCCTGTCGTTCATCCGCGGTCATCGCGCCGAGGAGGTCGAGAGCCTGATGGAGGAGATCTTCGAGGAGGGCATGGCCCACCGGATCTGGCCCGGCACCCGGGCGCTGGCGCAGACCCATATCGACCAGGGTCAGCGGGTATGGCTGGTGACCGCGGCGCCCGTCGAGGCCGCCCGGGTCATCGCCCGGCGGCTCGGCCTCACCGGCGCCCTCGGGACGGTGGCGGCCACCGAGGACGGCGTCTACACCGGCGAGCTGGTCGGGGAGATGCTCCACGGGCCGGCCAAGGCGGAGGCGGTCAAGGCGATCGCCGCCCGGGAGGACCTCGACCTCTCCCGCTGTGCCGCCTACTCGGACTCCTACAACGACCTGCCGATGCTCTCGCTGGTCGGTCATCCGTGTGCGATCAACCCGGACGCGCGCCTGCGCGCCCACGCGCGCGAGAAGGGCTGGCCGATCCGTGACTACCGCACCGGGCGCAAGGCGGCCCGGGCCGGCGTGGTCACCGCGGCGCTGGGCGGTGCGGCCACCGGGGCGATCGCGGTGGCGATCGCGCTCCGCGGACGGCGCGAGTGATCACAGCGTTGGCGACCTGTATGCAGTGCCGGGTATTCGCTGCCTTGTCGGGAAAATGCCACCACACGCCGACGCAACTTCGGCTCGGGACCTGACATCGGGATGCCCTAACCCGTAAGGTTGGGCTCGCTCAGGGGGAGTCTTCGGGAGGGACCCACATGTCGCGCCGCGCCAATGACGTCCATCGTCGCTTGGATGCGCTGCGCGCTGCGGTCGAGCTCTTGATGAACGAGGGCTACGAACCCGCCTACGCCGGGGTGGCCGGTGCGTCCGGTCCGCTCGCCGAGCCCGAGCGTCGCGGCTCGGGTGGCACCCACGAGTCCACGCCCCGCTCCGACAACGAGCCGGACGACGACACCGAGCTCGCCGCCTCCTCGGAGGAGAGCGAGGCCGACCGCACCCGGCTGATCGCGCTGGTCGAGCTCGCCCGCAAGGGCGACAAGGAGGCGTTCGGCCTCCTCTACGACCACTACAACGGTGCGGTCTACCGCTTCCTCTTCTACCGGACCCGCTCCACCCAGGTCGCCGAGGACCTGACCTCGGAGACGTTCTTCCGGGCGCTCCGCTCGATGACCGGCTTCCGCTGGCAGGGCAAGGACTTCGGCGCCTGGCTGATGACCATCGCGCGCAACCTGGCCACGGACCACTTCAAGGCGGGACGTACGCGCCTGGAGATGACCACCGAGGACATGGGTCAGCACGACTCCTCCTCGGACGGGCCCGAGAAGATCGTGATGGCCGGGGTCACCAACGAGATGCTGCTCGGCGCTCTCTCCAAGCTCCCCGACGAACAGCGCGACTGCATCATCATGCGTTTCCTCCAAGGGCTGTCGATCGCGGAGACAGCCGCTATCCTCGGGCGCAGCGACGGAGCCGTGAAACAGCTCCAGCTGCGCGGGATCCGCAATCTCGCCAAGCAGATGCCTGACGGGATCCGCTGATGACTGTGTTCCGCACCACCTTGAATGCTCGACCGGTTGCCGTAACCCGCGGCCGGGGCGACTCGTTGTCCGACATGGCAGCGCCTTGTGCGCAGCTGTTTCGACGAATCCCTGACAGCCGACACCGAGTAGGAACCCCCCGATGAGCCCGGCATTCCCGGCGCGAAAGCGTGCCGACGAGTTCGACCGAATGGTCGCGGCCACTGCCGCGACGGATCGGCGTGCCTCGCAGTCTGCCGACGAGCTTCGTGATCTGGCAGTCTTCGCTTCGTCGCTCTCCACTCTCAGCGACTCAGCCGTCCCCAGTCGCGACTTCTCCGTCTCCCTTCGCGAGCGCCTGATGGCGGCGGCCGACACCGAGCTCGTGCCCGCGCCCCGCACCGAGAAGACCGTCGAGCGCAAGCTCACCGTCGGTCCCGTGCGCAGGCCGCGCCGGCAGCGCAATCTGGCCGTCGCCCTCGCCGCGATGGCGATCGTCGGCGGCACCGCGGGTGCCGCGGCCGCGTCCCAGACCGCCCTGCCCGGTGACTCGCTCTACCCGGTCAAGCGCGCCGTGGAGAACGTCTCGGCCGGCTTCACCGTCAGCACCCAGGCCCGCGGCATCCGGATCCTCGAGGACGCCGGCACCCGCCTGCGCGAGGCCAAGTCGCTCGTCGCTGACGCGCCGATGACCGACTCCGAGCGGGTCACCACGACGCTCGAGACCTTCTCGCGACAGGCCGCCCACGGCTCCGACCTGCTGATCAGCGACTTCGAGCAGTCCCAGGACAACGACTCGCTCGCCCAGCTGCGTACGTTCGCTGCCGATGGCGTCGAGGAGCTGGCCGAGCTGAGCCCGAAGGTGCCCGAGCGGGCCGAGCCGGCCGTCTCCGACGCCGCGCAGACCCTCGTGCTGATCGACCAGGCCGCCGCCCAGCTCTGCCCCACCTGCGAGGGTGGCATCACCGAGCTTCCCGCGACGCTGGTCTCCAGCCTCACCTCCGACATCGACGGGCTGCTTCCGGCCGACACCGTCGTCGAGGCCGAGGCGCTGCCGCCGCTCACCCAGGACGACAACGCCCTCGACCTGCCCTCCATCGACCCCGACAAGATCGGTCCCGGCTCGGTGACCGACCCCAAGGGCACTCAGGACGACCCAGCGAAGCCCTCCGAGGAACCGGAGGAGGACGGCAGCATCCTGCCGAGCCCCAGCACCCCCTCAGACGGCGACCCCTCCGAGGACCCGGACACCGACCCCGAGACCGTGACGGACCCCGTCACCGGTCTGGTCACCGGCGTCACCGGCCTGGTCGGCGACGTGCTCGCCGGCGCGACCGGTCTCCTCACCCCGTAAAGCACCACGCCGAGGCGTCACTGCCGTCGGCCGAGTGGGCACGCGTGTGCCGCCTCGGTCGACGCGAGTGACGTCTCGGCCGACGGGGGTGACGCCTCGGCTGGGGTGGGTTGGGTCAGCCGAAGACGGAGGCGCGCTCGCCCAGCAGGCGGTAGAGGGTCTGCTGGATCGTCTCACGCACCTGGTCGGTGACGTTGAAGACCAGCATCGGGTCGTCGGCCTCGGCGGCGTCGTACGCATCGGTGCGGATCGGCTCGCCGAACTCGATCAGCCACTTCGACGGGAGCGGGATGAGACCCAGCGGCCCGAGCAGCGGGAAGAACGGCGTGATCGGCAGATAGGGAACGCCGATGACCTTGGCGAGGGCCGGGATGTTGCCGACCAGCGGATAGATCTCCTCGGCTCCGACGACGGAGAGCGGCACGATCGGGACGCCGGTGCGCAGCGCGGAGGAGACGAAGCCGCCGCGCCCGAAGCGCTGGAGCTTGTAACGCTCGCTGTAGGGCTTGCCGATGCCTTTGAAGCCCTCGGGCCAGACGCCGACCAGCTCGCCGTTGCGCAGCATCCGCTCGGCGTCCTCGCTGCAGGCCAGCGTCGCGCCCGCCTTGCGGGCGATGTTGCCGACGATCGGCATCCGGAAGACGAGGTCGGCCCCGAGCGGGCGCAGGTCACGCCCGAGCTCGTCGTGGATCGAGACCATCGTCATCAGGCCGTCCATCGGGATGGTGCCGGAGTGATTGGAGACGATCAGGGCGCCGCCGTCGGTCGGGATGTTCTCGATGCCGCGGACCTCGACACGGAACCACTTCTCCTTGATCGGCCGCAGCACGGCCAGCATGAAGCGTTGGGTGAGCTCGCGGTCGAAGCCGTATTCGTCGACGGAGTATTCGCCCGAGATCCGGCGGCGCAGGAACACGATGAACCGAGCGAGCTGCTCCTCCCACTCGGCTCCGAAGACCTCTTTGGCAGCGATCTCCAGAGCCGCGGCCCAGTCGGCCGCCGGGATCGCCCGCAGCGGGTGGCGCTCACGCGCCGTGGTGCCGGTTAAACCCTGGGCGGCGGACTCAGTCACCGGGCGCTCCTGTCAGTCGGCTCTCCAAGGCGGCCAGCGCACGGTCGGCACGGTTCACGGACGGCATCACGCTGTCCGCAAAGTCTACGACCGTGTCTTCGGTCGTGTATCGAGGTTCGAAGCCCAGCAGGGAGCGCATCCGCGTGGTGTCGACGCCGCGACCGTAGGTCAGCAGCGCCTTCAGCTCGGCGGGATACTCGCCGCCGCCGAACCTCGCCAGGCCGAACAGGGGCTCGGGGATGGGCACGGTGACCCGCTGCAGCCGTCTCGCGACCTGTGCATGGGTCAGCACCCCGTCGCCGGCGACGTTGAACGTCCCGGGGACCCCGGTGCGTACGGCATGTTCGAGGACGCCGTAGAGGTCCTGCTCGTGAAGAAACTGAAGGCGCGGGTCGAAGCCGAGCACGTTGGGTACGACCGCTCGCCGGAAGTGGGCGGCGATCGGGCTGACCACGCTCGGGCCGAGGACGTTGGCGCAGCGCAGGACCGTGACGGCGATGTCCGGGCGACGACGGGCGAAGCCGCGTACGTAGGACTCGATGTCGGCCACGTCGCGGGCATAGCCAGAGGACGGGGTGCGCCGCGGCTCCATCGACTCGGTGAACATCGCCGGGTCGCGGCTGCTCGCCCCGTAGACCTGGGTCGTCGACTTCACCACGACCTGGCGCAGGGACGGCGCGGTCTGGCAAGCCGCGAGGAGCTGCATCGTCCCGATGACGTTGAGCTCCTTCATCGTCGAACGACCCCCGGTGGTGCCGGGGGTCGCGATGACGCTGAGGTGGACGACGGTGTCGACCTCCTCCTTGGCGATCACCTTGGCGATCACCGGGTTGCGGATGTCGGCTCGGACGAATCCGACTTTGCCGATGTCGCCGCGAGGCGGTGCGACATCGACGCCGATCACTCGCTCGACGTTCGGGTGGCGGGCGGCAGCGCGCGCAAAACGGCGCCCGAGGTCACGCGAGACCCCGGTGACCAGGAGGACCCGACCGGGTCCAGAGCGTTCCGCCACCTACGCCACGTACGTCACTTGCCGAGCTTGCGGCGCTGGACGCGAGTCTTCTTGAGCAGCTTGCGGTGCTTCTTCTTCGCCATGCGCTTGCGACGCTTCTTGATGACAGAACCCACGGGGAACCCTTCACGATCGTTGCAGAGAATGCCGGCCCGGTGCCGACGCGGCCACTCACCGCAGCGCGCGGCAAACAGACCTAGGGGGTAAGACTAACGAAGCCAGGGCACCCAGAGAGAATCGGTGACCCGATGCGACCGGTGTTGCCCCCGCGCCCTACGTGCCCGGGCGCGGGGTCCGACAACTAGCCCGCGTTGTAGAACGAGCTCTTGAGGTATTCGTTCGCGTCGTCCTCCCGAACCCGGAAGGAACGACCGACACGCACCGCAGGCAGCTCGCCCGAATGAACCAACCGGTAGACCGTCATCTTGGATACGCGCATCATCGACGCAACCTCGGCAACGGTCAGGAACTTGCTGTCAGAGATGTCTCCAGAAGGAGTAACCATCTGCTTCCACCGTTCTCTCTCGAGTGATCGCGACGCCAGCGGCTTCCCCACCTCTGGTCCAAAAACGCGATCCCAAAGTGAGAATAGGGCCTGATGTGACAGATGGGGAAGGGGACACCCTTGAGAATCTCACATACCACCGGCGTGTCGAGTTGCATTTGGGCGCGACGAACTGCGGTTTCTAGACCGTCCCGAAACTAGGTGACCGGGCTACGGCATCGGGTCGAGCCCGTGCAGCGGGAACACCGCTGTGCGAGTCGCGTGGACCTGCCGGTCCAGCCACGTGCCGGGGTCGTATCCGCTCCCCCAGTCGCGGTAGGCCGGTTCACGTCCGTCCGTCATGCGCAACGGCGCGACCCTCCCGAGGCGCGTCTGCACGTGCTCGCGCCAGCCACCTGGCACGTCGAGCGTCGGCTCCAAGGGATTCCCCGACACTAGCGCAAGAAGGTGCGTCCATGCGCGTGGCACGACGTCGACGACCGCGTACCCACCTCCGCCGAACGCCACCCACTTGCCCGCGCACACCTCGTGCGCGAGCTCGTGGAGCGCGACGTACGCCGCCCGCTGGCCGTCCACGCTCAGCGCCAGGTCGGCGAGGGGGTCGTCGGTGTGCGAGTCGCAGCCCTGCTGGGTCACCAGGATCTCCGGCTGGAACTCACGGACCAGGTCGGGCACGACGGCGTGGAAGGCACGCAGCCAGCCGTGGTCGGCCGTGCCGGGCGGCAGCGCGACGTTGGCCGCGGTGCCCTCGGCTTCGGGTCCGCCGATCTCCTCGGCGAAGCCGGTGCCGGGGAAGAGCAGCTGGCCGGTCTCGTGGATCGAGATCGTCAGGACGCGCGGGTCGTTCCAGAAGGCCCGCTCCACACCGTCCCCGTGGTGCACGTCCACGTCGACGTACGCGACCTTCTTCACGCCCTGGTCGAGGAGCCACTGGATGCCGGCGGCGACGTCGTTGTAGATGCAGAACCCGGCAGCGCGCCCGCGCATCGCGTGGTGCAGGCCGCCCATGATGTTGGCGCTGTGCAGACTCTCGCCGGAGTAGACCTGGCGGCAGGCCTCGATGCTCGCGCCGACGATGTGGGCGCTGGCGTCGTGGATGTGCGCGAAGACCGGGTCGTCCTCGGTGCCGAGGCCGTGGGCGAGGTCCGACTCGCCGCTTCGGCCGGCCTTGATGACCGCCTCGATGTAGCTCTCGTCGTGGATGGTGAGGAGCTGCTCCGGGGTGCCCATCGGCGCCTCGACGACCTTCAGATGGTCGAGTACGCCGAGCTCGCCGGCCAAGCGCATCGTCAGGTCCACCCGGATCGGCGCCATCGGGTGAGTCGGGCCGAAGTCGTAGTCGGCCAGACTCTCGTCGAAGACGACCGTCGAGTGCCCCTGGCACGAGGTCGGCCACGTGGTCGGCGGAGTCGTCATGGGCCACACGGTATCCGTGACGTGTGCGACACTGGAGAGGTGTTCAGCATTCGTTCCACCCAGTGGTGGTCCGCCTCCTAGGCGGTCCACCCTCTTGTCGAGCACTCACATCAGGCCGCCCACGGGCGGCCTCTTTCGTTTCTGACGTCGCTGACCCGTGGGCCTCACCACCCGAAAGGTCCATCATGACGAAGCGACTCTCCCTCATCACTCCCTCCGGCCGACTCACCCTCGGCAACCTGCTCGGCGCGCTGCGGCCGATGCGATGTATCGAGCCTGTCGAGATGGCCGCCACGGCCGACTCCTCGGCCTTCTACGGGCTTTCCGACCTGCACGCGCTGACGCTGCCGCACGAACCGTCGGTGCTGCGTACACGAACGGAGGAGATGGCCCTCCTCCTGATGGCCTCCGGGCTCGAACCGGCCACGTTGTTCATCCAGTCCCACGTCCCCGCGCATCGCTCGCTCGGCTATCTGCTCGAGTGCGTCGCACACACCGGCGAGCTGGGCCGGATGATCCAGTTCAAAGAGAAGTCCCGCCGGGTCGGGGCATCGGTGCGCGCGTCGCTGTTCACCTATCCGGTGCTGATGGCGGCCGACATCCTGCTCTACGGGGCGACCGAGGTGCCCGTCGGTGACGACCAGCGCCAGCACGTCGAGCTCGCCCGCGACATCGCGATCCGGTTCAACACGACGTACGGCCGGGTCTTCTCAGTCCCCCAGGCGGTCCATCCGGCGGCCGGGGCTCGGATCATGGATCTGGCCGACCCGACCCGCAAGATGTCGAAGTCGGCCGGAGACGAGCACCCGGGGTCGATCTTCCTGCTGGACGATCCCGATGCCGTACGCCGCAAGGTGGCCCGCGCGGTCACCGACTCCGCAGGGGACGTCTCCCGCGACGAGGAGCGGCCGGGGGTCACCAACCTGATCGACATCCTCGAGGCCTGCGGTGGATCGGCGGCGGGCCTGTCGGGCTACGGCGCCCTGAAGGCCGCGGTCACCGACGCGGTCGTCGCCGAGCTCGAGCCGATCCAGAAGCGCTACCGCGAGCTCGCCGCGGACCGGACGTACGTGACGCAGGTGTACGCCGCCGGAGCCGAGAGGTGCCGCGACGCGACCGCGCCGGTCCTGGCGGCTGCTGAGGCGGCGATCGGACTGGCGTGAACGCGAGTCGCGCCCTGTAACACGCTGTTCGTAGGACTACTCGCCCTATCTGAACGGGCGAGAAGTCCTACGAACGACGTGTTACAGGGGCCGGAACCGTCAGATCCGTACGTCGGCCAGCTCCCCCACCCGCGCACCCTGCGGCCGCAGGTAGACCACGAAGGTGACCAGGGCGCAGATGGCGTAGAAGACGGTGAAGGCGACGAACGCCGACTTCGTGGCGTCGAGGGGGTTGTCGACCCAGGGGCTGTTGAAGGCGATCGGGATGAGGAAGCCACCGACCGCGCCGACGGCACCGATGATGCCGACCGCGGCGGAGGACTTCTTGGTCGCGCCGACGAGCGCGGCGTCCCGCTCGGTGGTCCCCGGGGTGGTGGCCAGCTCGGCCTCGCGACGGAAGATCGACGGGATCATCTTGTACGTCGACCCGTTGCCGATGCCGGTCGAGGCGAAGACCAGCATGAAGAAGCCCAGGAAGGCGGGGAACCATGCCTGGTTCGCCTGCGCGATGGCGGGCGAGGCGTCCGGGTTCGGGGTGAGCTGCATCAGCGTCCACAGCACGGCAAGGGTGAAGACGACCATCCCGACGAACGCGCCGAGCGTGACCTTCGCACCGCCGAAGCGGTCGGCGAGCCAGCCACCGAACGGCCGCGTCGCGGAGCCGACCAGCGCGCCCAGGAAGGCGAAGTAGGCGAAGTAGATGCCGGTGCCGAGCGGCGCGGGCTCGGGCACCCAGAAGTTCAGCTTGATCAGCAGCGGCATCGCGGCGGAGTAGCCGATGAAGGAGCCGAAGGTGCCGATGTAGAGGAACGACATGATCCAGGTCTGCTTCGACTTCACCACCGAGAGCTGCTCACGCACGGGCGACTTGGCGGAGCTGATGTTGTCCATGAAGAAGAAGGCCGCGAGGATCGCGATGACGGCCAGCGCCGCGTAGACGAACGCCGCCCGCTCCAGGTGGATGCCACCGGACGAGGCCTTGACCAGCCCGAAGATGCCCGCACCGCCGACGATGACCGGCAGCAGGAACTGGATGAGGGCGACGCCGAGGTTGCCGCCGGCGGCGTTGAGGCCGAGTGCCGCACCCTTCTTCGAGGCGGGGTAGAAGAAGTTGATGTTGGCCATCGAGGAGGCGAAGTTCCCGCCACCGAGGCCGGCGGTGGCGGCGATCAGACAGAAGACCCAGTAGGGGGTGGACGGCTGCGTGACGGCGTACGCGAACCCGAGGGTCGGCACGAGCAGCAGCGCGGCCGACATCATCGTCCAGTTGCGGCCGCCGAACTTCGGCACCGCGAGGGTGTAGGGCACCCGCAGCAGCGAGCCGACCAGGTTCGGGATGGCGATCAGGAAGAAGAGCTGCGACGGCGTGAAGTCGAAGCCCTGAGCGACCAGGAAGGCCGAGGAGACCGACCAGATCAGCCAGACCGAGAAGCCGAGGTGCTCGGCGAAGATCGACCAGATCAGGTTGCGGCGGGCGGTCTTCGCCCCGGTCTCCTCCCAGAAGGTGGCGTCCTCCGGACGCCAGTCGTCGATCCAGTGGCGGCGGCTCATGTGGGCTCCTCAGGTGCGGGCGGTCGGCGAGATGCCACTCACCATCGCCAGCCCACGTTTCAGCAGGCGCCAACCCTCGCGCGCAGGCCCGTCAACTTCCTCTCACGACCTCACAGGGCTCACAACCTCACCGCTGCCACCGAGAAAGGCGTTACCCAAACCGGGCGATTCGATCGCCACCGGAGGCAATGAGACTGAACAACGACCGGCGACGACGCGGTCGCCGGTCGATACAGACAACACAAGGAGGACACACAATGTCCAGACTTCCAAGGTGTCTGACGGCGGCTGTCGCACTGATCCTCGGCGCGGCGCTCATCGCCACCACCCCGGCAGCACAGGCTCACTCGAAACCCAAGCTGCCCAAGGGCGTACTCGCGTCCGGCCTGCTCTCCCCGCTCAGCGCGGCGGTGGGCGAGGACGGGACGGCGTACGTCTCCTCGAACTTCGCCGGGCAGATCCTGAAGGTCCGGCCGGGCAAGTCGCCGAAGGTCGTCTACACCGATCCGAACGGCTACGAGGTCGGCGGGCTCTCGGTCCGCGACGGCGTGGTGACCTTCGTGGTCACCCGGTCCAACCGCGAGACCTTCGAGAACACGGGCAGCTGGCTGAAGCGGCTCTACCCCTCGGGCAAGGTCAAGACGGTCGCCGATCTGCACGCCTACGAGACGAAGCGAAACCCAGACGGCCGTACGTCCTACGGGTTCCGCGACGGCGACACCGACTGCAACGCGAAGTGGCCGGCCGACATCGGCGCGCCCGCGGCCTACAAGGGCGGCATCGACTCGCACCCGTACGCCACCGCGCTCACGCACGACCGCACCTACGTCGCGGACGCCGGCGGCAACAGCATCCTGTCGGTCTCCTCGCACGGTCACATCCGGACCGTCGCGACCCTGCCGGGGATCCCGTACACGTTCACCCCGGAGGTGGTCGCCGGCTTCGGGCTCGACCCGTGCTTCGAGGGCCGGACCTACTACTTCGAGGGAGTCCCGACCGACGTCGAGACCAGCCACCACGGACGTCTCTACGTGTCCAGCCTGCCGGGCGGACCGGAGGGTCCTGAGCTCGGTCCTCGCGGCAGCGTCTTCAAGATCGACGCCAGGACGGGACACAAGAAGCAGGTCGCCAAGGGCTTCCTCGGCGCCACCGGTGTCGCGGTGAGTCCGCACGGCACGATCTACGTGGCCGAGATGTTCGGCAACAAGATCACCGCCGTACGCCACGGCCACCGCTGGACCAAGGCTTCACCGCCGACTCCAGGGGCGGTCGAGTGGACCAGGTGGGGCGTGGTCGCCACGATCGACGTCCTCTCCGGCACCGACGGCAGTTCGGCGCCGGCCGGGAAGCTGGTCAACCTGGGCTGACACGCAAACGAAGGGTGTTCAGTATTTGCTGCTGTTCAGTTGGTCTGAACAGCAGCAAATACTGAACGGACGTGATGATGACCATCGACCCCGACTGGCCGACGCTCGAGGAGCACTGGTCCTCGCCGGAGATCGTCCCCTGTTGCTCTGGACTCAGAGCATCCCGCCGAAGACCGCGGACGCTCTTCGTCGCGCCGGCGTTCAGTACGCAGCGGCGTATCGGTGAGTCTGGTGAACGACACGCTGCGGCTGCTGCACGGGTCGGGCTACGACTTGCCCACGCCCGGGAGGAGGAACGGCGCCCTTCTCGATCACTGGGCCGCGGCGCTCCCCAGCGGACTCGCGCCCTCGGCTACGGCTTGCCGGCTTCCACGGGGACATCGACGTCGACGACCTCACGCAACCGGACGGGCCAAGCCTGCCGATCTTGAACCGCTGGCGCACCGACGGCACCATGAACGTGTTCGTACGCCGGAAGTTCTGGAGCGATCCCGGTGCGGAAGAACGCCCCAGCCGAGCCGCGTCGACTCAGCCCGTGGCCACTTGTCTACGCCGACCTCTTGGCAACCGGAGACCCGCGCCTACGCACCATCGCACAGGTGCTGCGTGACCATGAAGCTTGATCTCGCAGCACCGCTCGACCTGGGGCTCGCGGACGCCCAAGACATCGGCGTCGTGCTGTCGTGGTACTCCGACTCCGCAGAGGTCAGCGATTCCCTCTACGAGACCGAAGCGGGCAATGAGGTTCTGGCCACCGAAGAGTATGACTCGACGCTTGCCGCCGCGCATTGGCTCGGTCGCGCTGATGCCAGGTCGCTTGACCACCTGCGTACGCGGCGGGCGGCCAGGGCTGCCCTCCGCGTACGTCTTCTCTCCTGATCCTCAGCCGAGGTAGCGCTCCCACGGGCCGGTGATGGCCAGGGTGTAGCCGGGGTCCTGCATGTTGACGAAGAGGACCTTGCCGTCGGGCGAGAAGCACGGGCCGCAGAACTCGGAGTCGTTGAGGTCGTTGCGGGCGATGGCGTACGCCGGGCCGCCGGGGAACGCGCCGAGCACGTGCGAGGCGCCGGTGCCGTCCTCGGCGAGCACCAGCGAGCCCCAGGGGGTGACGGTGACGTTGTCGGGGCCGTCGAAGGTGAGGTCGGTGTACTTCGGCGCCGGGGCATCGTCCTCGGACTGCGTCTGGTGCGGGAAGTACGTCACCAGCTGGATGGTCTCGGCCGCGTAGTCGTAGAACCAGACCATGCCGTCGTGCGGGCTGGCGTCGGCGGGGAGATCGGTGTCCTCCCACGCGTAGGAGTTGACCACGTAGACACCCTCGTCGGTGCCCCACACACCCTCGAACTTGCGCCCCCGGGTGACCTCGCCGTCGGCGAACTGCTCCCGACAGGGAGTCGACTGCGCGTCGCGCTCGGGGACGGTCTTCCACGTCACCGGGAAGGGCTGGCCCATCTGGGCCGAGGTCAGGTAGGCCACGTCGGGCAGCACCGAGCCGTCGGGCAGGATGATCTGCATCGCGGCGAGCGTGCCGGCGTCGTCCGCCAGCTCGGTGAGCACGCCCGGACCGAGCCTCACGCCGGCAGGGGCGGTCCAGCGGTAGAAGAGCCCGTTGGGCTCGTCGGCATCCTCGGAGAGGAACACCTTCGTCCTGGTCCTGTCGATCGCGAGGGCCTCGTGGTCGTAGCGGCCGAAGGCCTTGATCGGGCGCGGGTCGGCCGAGCCGTCGGCCCAGACCTCGAAGACGTAGCCGTGGTCCTTCTCGTAGACCCCCGTGCTGCCGTCCTCGCCCTCCCACTCCTCACCGGCGTCGTTGACGGTCTCCTCGCAGGTCAGCCAGGTCCCCCACGGCGTCGGGCCGCCGGCGCAGTTGGTGGAGGTGCCGGAGATCGCGACGAACTCGCCGAAGTTGGCCCCGCCCGCGTCGGTGGTGATCACGGTGCAGCCACCCGACGGCGCGCCCGGGTCGTAGACGGTGCCCTCGACGAGCGGCACCGGTACGCCCTCCCCGGGCTCGATCTCGTGGTTCTGGATGAGCGTGTAGCGCCCGCGCCTGCCACCGAGCACCATCATCCCGTCGTGGTTGGACGGCGTCTCCTCCCCCGTCTTCAGGGTCGTCTCACCGGCGGAGGTGACGATGGCGTACGCGAACCCCTCGGCCAGCGCGAGGATCCCCTTGGGGTCGTCCACGAGCGGCGGGAACGGCTCGCGGGCACGCTTGCGTCCCGGGGTGCCGGGCCGCGCGGGCTTCGCCTCGGCGAGAGCGGGAACGGCACCGGCAACGGCCAGGCCGACCCCGGTCGCGGCTCCTCCGGTGAGCAGGGAGCGTCGAGTTGCAGGCATGGGTTGAACTCCTCGAGCGAAGGTAGGGGATCCCGAGACAGGTCTCAGCCCTCAACCCAAGCCACTCCGCAACACCTGCGCGCGCGCCCGAGATGAACCTCAGGCGACGGCGCCGTGAAACGTAGGCGGCGGGCGGCCCGAGCCGCCCACCGCGTACGTGTTCGCCCTGGGCCTCAGCCGAGGTAGCGCTCCCACGGGCCGGTGATGGCCAGCGTCAGCCCCGGGGACTGCATGTTGACGAAGAGCACCTTGCCGTCCGGCGAGAACGCCGGTCCGCAGAACTCGGAGTCGTTGAGCTGGTTGCGCGCGATGGCGTACGTCGGGCCGCCGGGGAACGAGCCCAGCACGTGGGAGGAGCCAGAGCCGTCCTCGGCGAGCACCAGCGAGCCCCACGGCGTGACGGTGACGTTGTCCGGGCCGTCGAAGACCAGGTCGTCGTAGGCGGGACGGTCGTTCTCCCACGCCTCGTCGTTGTGGGGGAAGTACGTCACCAGCTGGATGGTCTCGTTCTTGTAGTTGTAGAACCACACCATGCCGTCGTGCGGGACCGCGTCGGCCGGCAGGTCGGAGCTGTCCTCACCGGCGTAGGAGTTGACGACGTAGACGCCCTCGTCGGTGCCCCACACGCCCTCGAACTTCTTTCCGCGGGTCACCTCGCCGGTGGCGAACTGCTTCCGGGTCGACACCTCGCGCGCATCGCGGTCGGGCACCGGGATCCAGCGGACCGGGAACGGCCGGTTGAGCTGGGTGGAGGTCAGGTAGGCCACGTCGGGCAGGATCGAGCCGTCGGGCAGGATGATCGCCATCGCACCGAGCTCGCCGGCGTCGTCGGCCAGGTCCTCCGCGATCCCGGGCCCGAGCTTGTAGCCGCGCGGAGCCTTCCAGCGGTAGAACAGCCCGTTCGGCCCGGAGGCGTCCTCGGAGAGGTAGACGTGGCGGCGGTCCTCGTCGATCGCGAGCGCCTCGTGGGCGTAGCGACCGAAGGCCTTGATCGGGAGCGGCAGCTTGCGGCCGTCGGGGAAGACCTCGAAGACGTACCCGTGGTCCTTCTGGTAGCCGTTCCCCGAACGCGTCTCGGTCTCCTCGCAGGTCAGCCAGGTCCCCCACGGGGTCGGGCCGCCGGCGCAGTTGGTGAGCGTGCCGGAGATGCCGACGAACTCGCCGAGGTTCTCGCCGCGCGCGTTGGTGGTGATCACGGTGCAGCCGCCGGCGGCGGTCGCGCCCGGGTCGTAGACCGTGCCCTCGACGTGCGGGACGCCGTACGTCGCGTTGCGGCCGAGCTCGTGGTTCTGGATCACCGTGTAGGTGCCGCGGCGACGGCCGGCGAAGACCGCGTTGCCGTCGTGGGCGCCCGGGGTCAGCTCGCCGCTGTCGAGCTTGGAGACGCCCGCGCGGGTGATGATCGTGTACGAGAAGCCCTCGGCCAGCGCCAGGATCCCGTCGGGGTCGTCGACGAGCGGCGGGAAGGCCTCGTACGGGGTGGGCGCGTACGTTCCGGCGCCACCGGATCCGCGCCCGTTCCTTGCGGTGGCACCGGGGGTGGATTCGGCGAGCGCGGGCATGTTCCCGGCAATCGCGATCCCGACGCCGGCGGCAGCGCCACCGGCGATCAGAGAGCGACGGGATGCAGGCATGGTGGTACTCCTCGGAGCTTGGTAGGGGATCCCGAGACAGGTCTCGGCCCTACTCAAGCCACTCCACATCACCCGTGCGCCCGCGCGAGGTGAACGTCAGGCGGCGACGCCGTGAAACGTACGCCGGAGGCGACTCAGGCCGCTCCGAACAGGCCGCTCAGGCCGGTCCTCCGGGCGGGGCCGGAGCGCCCGCTCTCCCACGCGTACCCGCACCTGCAGCACATCAACCGCCGGCGGCCCCCCACCGAACGCGAGAGAACCCGGATCTCCTCGTCTTCGGTGCACTTGGCACACATAGCCGAAGTCATCGAGTGAACTCCTCGCACTTCTCAAGTGAACAGAATCTGTACAACTCCGCCCAGGGTGACATATGCGAGGGCCCATCCACCAGATGAGAACCTCCTGTGGATGAACTGTAAAGCGCTATTGACCAGCGGGAACGTCGTCGGCGTTGGCCACGCCGTAGGGGACGTGGACCCCGGCGATCGACCCGACCGCCTCGTCCAGGTGGGTCGTCTGGTCGTCGAAGAAGATCAGCGGGCGGAGCACCTCGAGCACGCGCACCTTCTCCACGCCGCCGAGGAAGAAGGCCTCGTTGACATGGACGTCCCAGGACTGCAGCGACCGGATCGCCCGCTCGTGGGCCGGAGCGCCGCGGGCGGTGACCAGCGCGATCCGCAGCCGCGGCTCGTATCCAGGGGACTCCAGGCGGCGCTGCTCCTCGATCCGCTGGATCCGGTTGAGGTCGCGCAGCAGCGGCTGCAGCGGCCCGGGCTCGAGCGGCTCGGCCTTCCGGCTCGCCTCATAGACCCGGTAACGCTCGATCCCCTCCTCGCGGAAGACCCGCTCGGAGCCGTCGTCGGCGAGCACACCGTCGAAGTCGAAGGCGACGACGACGGAGCGGTCCGTCTCGTCGTACGTCGCCGCCGACGGCAGCACATGCCCGGCCGGGAACCCTTCGCGGCTGGCCGCGATGACGTCCTCGCGGTTGCCGCTGAGGAACAGCGACATGTCGAGCGCGCCGATGTAGGGGTGGGGCGAGCGGCCCTGGGTGAAGACCGCGCGGGTCATCGGAAGGCCGTGGTGCTCGATCGAGCGCATCACCCGCAGCCCGGTGTTGGGATCGTTGCGCGAGACCACGATCACCTCGACGAGACCGTCGTCGGCGTCGGGCGCCAGGTCGTTGAGGCTCAGCAGCCGCTTGATGAACGGGAAGGCGACCCCCGGTGCGAGCGGATCGTCGATGCGGTCGTCCTGGTAGCGGCGGTAGGCGCTTTCACCGTGCTCGCGGAAGTACGCATCCGACTCGGTGAGGTCGAAGAGCGCGCTCGACGCGATCCCGACCACCAACCGGTCCCTCAGCTCATATCCCACGCGTCGCAACCTACCGCCGATAAATCGTGTGCGTTCCGGCTCCAGGCCTGTCTACGGTGGGTGACATGCAGCAGCGACCGCGCCCGTGAAGACACTGCACGGGTTGTGGGGAAGCGGCTATCCCTCCTGGGTTGGGTCCAGGCGATCGCGGGTTCGAGTCCCGCCAACCCGACGATGACCTCAGTCCACGTTGGTGACGCGGAGGAACTCCTGGACGTCGAAGACGGCGCGGAAGACGCCGGCGCCCTTGGGAAGCAGAGGCGCGACCTCGGCGTACGGCACAACGCGCGGGTCGGTGACCCGGTGGTCGACGCCGTCGTGGACGATCGTGGCCGAGTTGGCGGCCAGCACGTTCTGGGCCCAGTCGACCTTCGAGGTGTAGGGCAGATTGATGACGAAGCCGTCGGGGGTCGGGAACGGCGTGACCGGAGTGGCGTACTCCCGTCCGCTCGCGCGGCCGACGTGGAGGACGACGCCGTTGGTGACGCCCTCCATCCCGGCGGTCTTCAGGGCCTCGGAGGCGAATCGCTTCGAGAAGGCGCGGATGCGGTCCTGAAGCCACGGCGACTTGTTGCGCATGCCGATCACGAAGGCGGCCCCCGCGCCCGCCACGCCGACGGCCAGGAGACCCGGGATCACTCGACTCAATCGCATGCTGCCAACGTACATCGGCGGGTGACAGATACCGTGTGCGTCGTCACACTGGAGGTCTGATCCACCGGAGGGAAGGAGCGCGGATGCGGCGCTGGCTGCGCACCCCGCTGGGCACTCACCTGGGCACCGAGGCCGACCGGGCGACCTTCCGCACCCTCCACAACGCATCGCTGGCGAGCCCTGCGCTGCGTGGCGGCCTGACCGTCGACAGCGCCGAGCGCGCCGCCCCGCACCTGCAGGCGCTCCTGGCCGCTCCCGCGCTCGCGATCACCGACACCGACGGTCTGCTCGCCTGGGAAGGCATCGGCACCCACCACCAGGAGCACGCGACCAAGCTGGCCGAGGGGACGCTGGAGCGCGGCGCGACCAGGTTCTACGACCGCGTCGACCTGGAGTGCGGTCAGGCCGGCTGCCCGCTGCACTCCGCCGTGGTCAGCCCGCTGGTCGTCGACGACCACCTGGTCGGCACGCTGCAGGCGTACGCCCCGGACACCTCGGCGATGATGGTCCGCGCCACCGACGAGGTCGCGACGTGGGTCTCCGGTCAGCTGGAGCTCGCCGAGCTCGACGCGTCTCGGCGGCGCCTGATGGAGGCCGAGGTGCGCGCGCTGCGCGCTCAGATCAGCCCGCACTTCATCTACAACTCGCTGGGGGCGATCGCCAGCTTCGTACGCACCGATCCGGAGCGTGCGCGCGAGCTGCTGCTGGAGTTCGCGGACTTCACCCGCTACTCCTTCCGGACCCACGGCGAATACACCACGCTGTCCGAGGAGCTCCGCTCCGTGGAGCGCTACCTCCTGCTGGAGCAGGCCCGGTTCGGCGAGCGGCTCTCGGTGCGGCTCTCGGTGGCACCCGAGGTGCTGCCGATCGCGGTCCCGTTCCTGTGCCTGCAGCCGCTGGTCGAGAACGCCGTACGCCACGGTCTGGCCGACGCGCAGACCGGCCACATCTCCATCCGGGCCGCCGACAGCGGCACCGAGTGCGTGATCGAGGTCGAGGACGACGGCGCCGGCGAGGACCCGGAGAAGGTGCGCAACGCGCTGGCCGGCGGCGCCGACTCGGTCGGCCTGGGCAACGTCGACGCCCGGCTCCGCAACGCCTACGGCGACGACTACGGTCTGGTCGTCGAGACCGCCCCGGGTGCCGGCACGAAGGTCATCCTCCGAATCCCGAAGTTCGCCCCAGGAGTGCACACATGACGGGCCGATCCACCCAAGCATTCGCCGCGCGCCAGGGGGCGCCGGGAGGCCGGCTCCGCATCCTGGTCGTCGACGACGAGCCGCCGGCGGCCGACGAGCTCTCCTACCTGCTCACCCAGGACGCCCGGGTGGCGGAGGTGCGCACCTGCCTGAACGCGACCGACGGGCTGCAGCAGCTGCAGGGCTCGGGCGTGGACGCGGTGTTCCTCGACATCCAGATGCCCGGCCTGAACGGGCTGGAGCTGGCCCGGCTGCTGGCGCGGTTCAAGACGCCGCCGGCGGTCGTGTTCGTGACCGCTCACGAGGAGCACGCGCTGGAGGCGTTCGACCTGCGTGCGGTCGACTACGTGCTCAAGCCGGTCCGCGCCGAGCGGCTGGCGGAGACCGTCACCCGGCTGATGGGCAGCGTGCCGGAGGAGGAGCCGAGCGGTGACGTACAGATCCCGGTCGAGCTCGGCGGCGTCACCCGCTTCGTATGGCGCTCCCAGATCACCCACGTCGAGGCACAGGGCGACTACGCCCGGCTGCACACCGCCGACGCCTCCCACCTCGTGCGGGTCCCGCTGACCCAGCTCGAGCAGGAGTGGGCCTCGGCCCGGTTCGTACGCATCCACCGCTCGCTCCTCGTCAACCTCGCCCACGTGACCGAGGTGCGGTCGGAGGCCGGACGCTGCTCGGTCGTCGTCGGCGGCGCCTCCCGCGGGACCGAGCTGCAGGTCAGCCGCCGGCACACGCGCCAGCTCAAGGACCTGCTCGCCCGGCGAAGCTGACATGACCGAACCGCAACGCGTACGCGTCACCGGACCGCCCCGGCGACGCCCGGCCGTCCGCCGGGTCGACGTCGACGAGGACACCCGCCTCGGCGAGGTCTACCTCGGCTCGCTGATGCGCGCCCAGCTCTCGATCGCCGTACGCACCCTGGTGGTGCTCCTCCTCGGCGTCGGCTCGCTCCCGCTGCTGTTCTGGCTGGCTCCGGGCCTGGTCCGCGCCGCGCCGTTCGGCGTCCCGCTCCCCTGGCTGCTCCTCGGGGTGCTGGTCTACCCGTTCCTGTTCCTCCTCGGCCGCTGGTACCTGCGCGGAGCGGAGCGCAACGAGGCCAGCTATGCCGACCTGCTCCGCTCGGACGACGAGACGCCATGACCTTCGACTCCGCCCCGGCGATCGTCGCGGTCACGCTGGTCACCCTGGCGACGCTGACCATCGGCACCTGGGGGCTGCGGTTCAGCCGGACCACGAGCGACTTCTACGTCGCCTCCCGGTCGGTACGCCCCGGCCTCAACGCGAGCGCGATCGGTGGGGAGTATCTCTCGGCCGCCTCCTTCCTGGGCGTCGCCGGGCTGGTGTTCACCTCGGGCGCGGAGATGCTCTGGTATCCGATCGGCTGGACCGCCGGCTATCTCGTGCTGCTGACCCTGGTCGCGGCCCCTTTGCGCAGGTCAGGTGCCTACACACTGCCCGACTTCGCCGAGGAGCGGCTCGCCTCACGCGGCGTGCGGCGGCTCTGCTCGCTGCTGGTCGTGAGCATCGGCTGGCTCTATCTGCTGCCCCAGCTGCAGGGCGCCGGGCTGACCCTGGAGCTGGTCGCGAGCGCACCTCGCTGGGTGGGACCGGTGCTCGTCGGGACGGTCGTGCTGGTCAGCGTCTTCTCGGGCGGGATGCGCTCGATCACGTTCGTGCAGGCCTTCCAGTACTGGCTCAAGCTGACCGCGCTGCTGGTGCCCGTCGGGGTGCTGGTCGCGGTCTGGGCCAACGACGGCGCGCCCCGCGCCGACCTCAGCCAGGCCTGGTCGCTGCCCATCGGCACCGACACCACGACCGGCCTCTACGCCACCTACTCGCTGATCGCGGCGACGTTCCTCGGCACGATGGGCCTGCCGCACGTGGGCGTCCGCTTCTACACCAACCCCGACGGCCGCGCCGCCCGCCGCACGACCCTGGTCGTGCTCGCCCTCCTCGGCGTCTTCTACCTGCTGCCACCGATCCTCGGCCTCCTCGGGCGCGTGTACGGAGCCACCCCCGCCTCCGCCGACACCCTGGTGCTCGAGCTGCCCGGGCTGATGGTCCCCGGCTGGGCGGGTGACGCCCTCACCGGACTGGTCTGCGCGGGCGCGTTCGCGGCCTTCCTCTCGACGTCGTCGGGCCTGGCGATCGCCGTCTCCGGCGTGCTCTCCCAGGACGTGGTCGTCCCCCTGCTGCGCCGCCGGGGCAGCCGCTTCGGCGGCGTCGCCGCCTTCCGGATCGCCTCCCTGGTCGCCGTCTTCGTCCCGGTCGCCGGCGCCCTGCTGACCCCCAGCGTCGGGGTCGCCCGCGGGGTCGCCTTGGCCTTCGCGCTCGCGGCAGCCACCTTCTGCCCCTTGCTCCTGCTCGGCATCTGGTGGCGCCGGCTGACCGCCTACGGCGCCGCCACCGGGCTGGTCACAGGCCTGGTCACCACGGGGTCGGCCGTGGTGTTCACGATCAGTGGATCGCGTACGGGCACGTGGGCGGATGTCGCGCTCACCCAGCCGGCGCTGTGGGCGGTGCCGCTCTCCTTCGCCGTCATGATCCTCGTCAGCCTCACCACCTCTGCCCGCATCCCCGCCCACACGACCAGACTTCTCGTACGCCTCCACACCCCTGAGCCCACGCTCGCGTCCCCCGACCGCCGGCCGCAGACGTCATCGGCCTAGCGCCGGCCGCGGGCAGCGGCAGAGGTCAAGAGGCAGTGATCTCCGCCCTAACCGACGTGGTCCAACCGTGACCGTCACCACCGCTGACCTCCAACGAGTGCGGCCCGGCAGCGAGTGGCTCCACGTACGCCCAGTGGATCCCAGGGGCGCGGGGCCCGAAAGTCGTGCATCTGGCCGAAACGCGCACGCGCCGACGCGTGCCTCGCTAGTCTGACGGACCGTTCCTGGGCATGCCTAGGTCCTTCGCGTCGATCCGGGAGCCGGCGATGGATGAGAGTTCGGACGTCGGCGCCGACCTGGGTCTGTACGTGACAGCTGCCGGTGGCCTGCTGGGCGTCTGGCATGCGGCCGGCGGACGTGAGGTCGACGGCTTCGCAGACGTGGCGCTGACAGCACTCGCGGGAGTGCTCGGCGCCTTCGGCGGGCTCCTTCTCGGACTGCTCGTCGGAGTGGCGCTCCTGGTCGTCCACACGGTCGCGGTCGCCCCTGCGGTCGGGTGGTGGCGACACCGGAGGTTCGGGCGCGCGACGCTCGTCGTCCTGGCCTGGACGACAGTCATGACAGCCCTGCTCTGGTGGTGGCCCGACCGCTTCCTCCCCGCCTGCCTGATCGCGGGCTTCGGGGGCTGGTCCGTGTTCCTGGCCCGCCGGCGGTTCGGCGAGTGGGCGAACCTCGGCGGCGTCGCCGTCGCCACCCTGATGGGCGAGCAGCTCGTCTTCGGCAACCTGCTCTCCGCGACGTACGTCGCGCCGATGCTCCTGCTCATCATGGCGTGGCTCTCCTGGTGCGGCTGGCGGGCGATGCGCACGTCGCGACGGGTCACGGTGCGTGCCGCGGCCGACATCGTCTGGTCGGTCCAGCTCGGTCTGCTGCTGTCGCTGGCGCTGGTCTGGCTGGCCGGCGTCCTCTCGCTCTCCCCGACCCAGGTCACGGCGACCCGTGCCGTGCTGGAGAGGGCGCAGTCGCTGACCGCGGTGCACTGGGCGTACTGGCTGACCGCCTACACCGCGATCGCCGTGAGCAGCTTCCTCGTGCTGCGGTGGCCGCAGCGCTTCGGGGAGGTCCGGCTACCGGTCCTCGGCGTGCTCGACACCGGGAAGCGGACGCTGGCCGGGATCAACATCGGCCTGATGGTCGCGCTGGTCTTCACCATCACCGCGGTGCCCGTCTCCGAGGGAGCCTGGAAGCGGCAGGTCGAGGAGCGGTACGCCCTCGAGACGCGACACGTTCAGCGCTCGGAGGGCGAGGAGGCGGCGTACGAGCAGATCCACCAGTACGTGACCGCGAACCGCCGCGTCGCCGCCCAGCTGAAGCCGATCGTCGTGGCGGTCCACGAGGCCGCGCCCACCGAGCCGGGACAGCCGGTATCGGACAGCGGCCTCGCCATCGCTCGTCAGCTCGGCCGGTTCCAGGCGGCGACACTCCACCTCGGGGACCGACGGCCGGCGCCGGTCGCGGTGCTGTCCGGTGATCCGGATGTGAGCGAGGCGTTCGCGGCGCTCGACGAGGCACAGCATGCCCGGTCGCAGCAGGAGACCCGGTCCGGCCGGTTCGCGGACGCCGCGGCGGCCGCGGTCGCCAGCACGCTGGACATCCCCGACATCGGACGCAACGAGGTCCTCCACATCGTCAAGGCCTACCTCGGCGGGCTGGTCGAGGAGGGCCGGGTGCGAGACCTCTTCCAGAGCTGGGCCGCCGGCGAGTCGGTCCGGCCCGCGATCAGCCGCCTGGTCTCCATCGACGTGCCCGCCCTCTACGACGCCGCCTACGACCTGGCGCGGAGGGCGGCGGTCCGGGCGGGCGTGGACGTGATGGCGTTCAACGCGACGTACGGCCTCGGTCTGACGATGCCGGGCGAGTCGCGGCAGCTGTCCGAGGTCGTGATCCTCGCTCGCCAGACCCACCACCTGACCGACGGCGGCAGTCCGTGTCCGGGGTGTGTGCATCCGCCCGAGGGCGGTGGCACCCAGACCGGTGGCGGCACGTCCGGTGGCGGCGGCCGGCGCGGGTAGACCAGCCACTCGACGTACGAAATCGACCGCTCGTCGCTCGACTGCACCGCCCACCGAGGGACGGCGCGTTACCCCGCGACGACCGGTCCGGCCGACCCCTAATGTGACTGCGATCACACGTCGTCCGTCATCCACCCCCACGGAGGACGGCCTCGTCAACGAAAGGGTTAGACCGTGAGCCAAGAAGCGCACGACCAAGCCCACCGGCACGACCCGGTCTACGACAGCCTGCACGCCACCGCAGAGTTCCGCGCTCTGCGATCGGCGTACCGGAGGTTCGTGTTCCCGGCCACGGTGGCATTCCTGGTGTGGTACCTCCTCTACGTCTTCTGCTCCAACTGGGCGGAGGACTTCATGGACACCAAGCTCGTCGGCAACATCAACGTCGCGCTGGTCTTCGGGCTCCTCCAGTTCGTGACCACGTTCGGCATCGCCTACCTCTACGCCAACTACTCCAACAAGCGCCTCGACCCGCTGGCTCGGAAGCTCGACGAGGAATACGAGATCGAGAAGAGGCAGCTCTGATGGACGGTAGCCAGATCCTCACCACAGTCCTCTTCCTCACGGTCGTCGCGATCACGATCGGCATCACCTTCTGGGCGAGCCGGCAGACGAAGACGGCGGCCGACTACTACGCCGGCGGCCGCGGCTTCTCCGGCTTCCAGAACGGTCTCGCCATCGGCGGCGACTACATGTCGGCGGCGTCGTTCCTCGGCATCTCCGGCGCCATCGCGCTGTCGGGCTACGACGGTTTCCTCTACTCGATCGGCTTCCTCGTCGCCTGGCTGGTGGCGCTGCTGCTGGTCGCGGAGGTGCTGCGTAACTCCGGTCGCTACACGATGGCCGACCAGCTGGCGTACCGGATGAAGCAGCGCCCGGTCCGCCTGGCGGCCGCGACCTCCACGGTCGTCGTCTCGATCTTCTACCTGCTGGCCCAGATGGTCGGTGCGGGCGCCCTGGTGGCCCTGCTGCTCGGCGTCGAGGACCAGGTCGTCAAGAACATCGTGATCCTGTTCGTCGGCGCGCTGATGATCTTCTACGTCACCGTCGGCGGGATGAAGGGCACCACCTGGGTCCAGATCGTCAAGGCCGTCCTGCTGATGACCGGCTCGGCGCTGATCGTGATCCTGGTGCTCGCCCAGTTCGGCTTCAACCTCTCCGAGCTGCTCGGCTCCGCCGCCGACGCCTCGGGCAAGGGCGACGCCTTCCTCCAGCCCGGGCTGAAGTACGGCGCGAGCTTCACCAGCGAGCTGGACTTCGTCTCGCTCGGGCTCGCCCTGGTGCTCGGCACCGCCGGCCTGCCGCACATCCTGATCCGCTTCTACACGGTCCCGACCTCGGCAGACGCCCGCAAGTCGGTGCTGTGGGCGATCGGCCTGATCGGCGTCTTCTACCTGTTCACCCTGGTCCTGGGCTTCGGTGCGGCCGCGCTGGTCGACCCGTCCACCCTGGACAAGGCCGGCAACCTGGCGGCACCACTGCTCGCCCAGGAGGTCGGTGGCGGTGAAGGCTCCGTCGGCGGCGCCGTACTGCTGGCGCTCATCGCCGCTGTCGCCTTCGCCACGATCCTCGCCGTGGTCGCGGGTCTGACGCTGACCTCCTCGGTCTCCGTCGCCCACGACATCTACAACTCGGTGATCAAGCGTGGCAAGGCCACCGAGAAGGAGGAGATGAAGGTCTCGCGCTGGGCCGCGGCAGGCATCGGCCTGGTCGCGATCCTGTTGGCCATCCCAGCACAGTCGCTGAACATCGCGTTCCTGGTGGCGCTGGCCTTCGCGGTCGCCGCGTCGGCGAACCTGCCCGCGATCATCTACAACATGTTCTGGAAGCGGTTCAACACCCGCGGCGCGGTCTGGTCGATCTACGGCGGCCTGATCTCCTGCGTCGGCCTGGTCTTCTTCTCGCCGGTCGTCTCCGGCAAGGTGGACCCGGCCACCGGCGACAGCCTGTCGCTGTTCCCGGCCGGCATCGACTTCTCCTGGTTCCCCCTGGAGAACCCCGGGCTCATCTCCATCCCGCTCGGGTTCTTCCTGGGCTGGCTGGGCACGGTGACGTCGAAGGAGCCGGAGACCGCTGAGCGTTACGTCGAGCTCGAGGTGCGGGCCCTGACCGGCGCCGGCTCGGAGAAGGCGATCACGCACTGATCCCTCACGGCGGGCCGTCGTACACAGTGTTGTACGACGGCCCGCCATCATTCTTTCCCCCGCACTACCCTGTGGCTTGAGCCACACATTTTTCGTACGTAGGAGTCACTGTGAGCGACGAGACCCTGTCCAACCTGCTGCACGAGAAGCGCCGGTTCGAGCCCCCGGCCGAGCTTGCCGCCGCCGCCAACGTCAAGGCCGATGCGTACGACGCCGCTGCCGCGGACCGCGACGCGTTCTGGGCGGCCGCCGCCGAACGGCTCACCTGGGCCAAGCCGTTCGACCGCGTCCTGAACTGGGACAACCCGCCGTTCGCGAAGTGGTTCGAGGGCGGCGAGATCAACGTGGCGTACAACGCCGTCGACCGGCACGTCGAGGCCGGGCTCGGTGACCGGGTCGCGATCCACTGGGTCGGCGAGCCAGCGGACGACAAGCGGACCATCACCTATGCCGAGCTCAAGGACGAGGTCTCCCGGGCCGCGAATGCCTTCGAGGCGCTGGGCGTCGGCAAGGGCGACCGGGTGGCGATCTACATGCCGATGATCCCCGAGGCCGTCTTCGCGATGCTGGCCTGTGCGCGGATCGGCGCGATCCACACCGTCATCTTCGGTGGCTTCTCCGCCGACGCTCTCGCGACCCGCGTCGTCGACTGCGGCGCGAAGCTGATCGTCACCTCGGACGGCGGCTACCGCCGTGGCGCGCCCTCGGCCCTCAAGCCCGCCGTGGACGAGGCGGTCACGAAGGTCGAGGCGACTCAGCCCGGTCTGGTCGAGAACGTGCTGGTCGTACGCCGCACCGGGCAGGACGTCGACTGGAACGACTCGGTCGACAAATGGTGGGGCGACGTCGTCTCGACCGCGTCGACCGAGCATGCCCCGGTCGCGCACGACGCCGAGCACCCGCTCTTCGTGATGTACACCTCGGGCACGACCGGGAAGCCGAAGGGCATCCTGCACACCACCGGCGGCTACCTCACCCAGGCGGCGTTCACGCACTGGGAGGTCTTCGACCTCAAGCCCGAGACCGACGTCTACTGGTGCACCGCCGACATCGGCTGGATCACCGGCCACTCCTACATCGTCTATGGGCCGCTGGCCAACGGCGCGACCCAGGTGCTCTACGAGGGCACTCCGGACTTCCCGGAGAAGGGCCGCTGGTGGCAGATCATCGAGGAGTACGGCGTCACGCTCTTCTACACGGCCCCGACCGCCATCCGGACGTTCATGAAGCAGGGCCGCGCCATCCCGGACGGCCGCGACCTCTCCTCGGTCCGCCTGCTCGGGTCGGTCGGTGAGCCGATCAACCCCGAGGCCTACGTCTGGTACCGCGACGTCATCGGCGGCTCCTCGGTGCCCGTCGTGGACACCTGGTGGCAGACCGAGACCGGCGCGATCATGATCTCGCCGCTCCCCGGCGTCACCCACGGGAAGCCGGGCTCGGCGATGAAGGCGCTGCCCGGTGTGGGCGCCGACGTGGTCGACGACAACGGCGCCTCCGTGCCGGACGGCGCCGGGGGCTACCTCGTGCTCACCCAGCCGTGGCCGTCGATGCTGCGTACGATCTGGGGCGACGACCAGCGCTACGTCGACACCTACTGGGCGCGCTTCAAGGACCAGGGGTTCTACTTCGCCGGCGACGGTGCGAAGAAGGACGAGGACGGCGACGTCTGGGTCCTGGGCCGCGTCGACGACGTCATGAACGTGTCCGGGCACCGGCTCTCCACAACCGAGATCGAGTCCGCACTGGTCTCGCACTCCTACGTCGCCGAGGCCGCGGTCGTCGGTGCGACCGACCCCGACACGGGGCAGGCCGTGGTGGCGTACGTCATCCTGCGCGACGGGTCGCCGCAGGACTGCGAGAAGGAGCTCTCCGACCACGTCCGCAAGGAGATCGGCCCGATCGCGAAGCCGCGGCAGATCATGATCGTGCCCGAGCTGCCCAAGACGCGCTCCGGCAAGATCATGCGGCGGCTGCTCCGCGACCTCGCCGAGGGTCGCGGCGTCGGTGACACCACCACGCTGGCCGACCAGACGATCATGGACCTGATCGCCGCCGGGCAGGCGACGTCGACCGAGTAAGCCGCAAACTCGTGGTGCCGAGTCGGCGCATCTGACCCCGTGTCTCGGGAAGCGGAGCGAGCGGGAGGGGTCGGATGCGCCGACTCGGCAGTGTCTTACGGCGCCGAGCCCTACTTGCCGTACTTCACCCGGCGGATGAAATGGCTGTCGGTCCAGATCGGGTCCTTCTTGACGGTCTCGCCGGAGTTGGGTGCGTGCCAGACCCAGCGGCGTCCGTCGTGCTTCCCGGCGTAGATGCCGACGTGGTAGACGCCGCCTCTGCCGTAGAAGAAGACCAGGTCGCCCTTGCGCGGCTTCTTGACCTTGAAGGTGTGGCCGACCTGGCCCGATGAGCTGTGCGGCAGCTTGCGGCCGAGCTTCTTGTAGACCCACTGGGTCAGGCCTGAGCAGTCGAAGGAGTGTGGGCCGTCGCCGCCGTAGGAGTACGGAGCGCCGGCGCGGCTCTTGGCGCGGCGCAGAGCCCGGATGCCCCGCGACTTCTTCTTTTTCTTGACCTTCTTCTTCTCGATGGTCGTTGTGGAGGCGGTGGTCGAGGCCGGGTGCGAGCCGGTGTGGGCGCTCGTGCCCGGTGAAGGTGCGGCCGTGGCCGCCTGGTTGGGTACGGCGACGAGTGCGAGGCCGACCACGAGTGCGGTCGCCAGGCCGATGCTGATCCGTCTGGGCGCGCGCGACAGCGCGCGGATACTGGATCCGATCATTTCGAGGTTCCCCCGATGCAGCGACGCCTGCGAAGGTCGACCTGTCGGATTCGGGCTGCTGATGCCCGGGCGCTGGAATCCCTGTGTTCCGCCTACGCCTTCACCCCGAGCCGGCCTGCCTTGTCTCTGGCTCCCGGCGTGCTGCTTGGCTCCCCCGTGCCCGCCACCCTGGTCGGATCGACTCTCCTCCGGCTGTGACGGGCCTCGGCGCGACCGGAGCGACCCTCACCGTTCAGTGCGGGCTCAACCACTATGCAACGAAACCGGGTGCGGGGCGGGGCATTTGTGGATCAACTCACTCTGATTTTGATGGTTTTGTCTACGTTTGAATCTGTTTGCCTTGTTCTTCCGATTGAATCTTGCCCCACACTGATCACCCTTCCGCCTCTGACGACGGCGCTTGCTAGGGTCGTCGGCAGGTGTGCCGGGAAGTCTGGTCGGCGTGACTTCGTCGACCCCTGAGCCCCTGGAGGCCCACCCGTGACCGAGACCCGCAACCGCCTCTTCACCCGCGGCTCCTGGCTGGAGACCTCGCGGACGGCCGAGATCCTGCGCGCAGAGACGACCGGCGGCGTACTCCTGATCATCGCCGCGATCATCGCGGTCATCCTGGCCAACAGCCCCTGGCAGGAGACGTACGAGGCGGTCCGCGACTTCCGGGTCGGGCCCGAGGCCCTTCATCTCGACCTCACGATCGGGGCCTGGGCGGCCGACGGCCTGCTCGCGATCTTCTTCTTCGTCGCAGGTCTGGAGCTCAAGCGGGAGTTCGTCTCCGGCGACCTCCGCGACCCCCGCCGAGCGGCGCTGCCGATCGCGGCCGCGGTCGGCGGCATGGTCGCACCGGCGCTGGTCTACGTGGCCGTCAACCTGATCGGCGACGGCTCGCTGGCAGGCTGGGCCACGCCGGTGGCCACCGACATCGCCTTCGCGGTCGCGATCCTGGCGGTCATCTCGACGCATCTGCCCACGGGGCTGCGTACGTTCCTGCTGACCCTCGCCGTCGTCGACGACCTGCTCGGCATCATCGTCATCGCGGTCTTCTTCACCTCCGAGCTGCACATCGGCTTCCTGCTGCTGGCGCTCGTTCCGATCGGGCTCTTCGCGGTGCTCGTGCAGCGCCGCGTACGCAACCCCTGGCTGCTCCTCCCGCTCGCCCTGATCGCCTGGGCCCTCGTCCACTCCAGCGGTGTCCACGCCACCGTCGCGGGGGTGCTGCTCGGGTTCACCGTGCCCGTCATCGCCCGCAACCCCGAAGCCAAGCGCGGGCTCGCCGAGCACTTCGAGCACCTGGTCCGGCCGATCTCGGCCGGCGTCGCGGTGCCGATCTTCGCCTTCTTCGCCGCCGGTGTCTCCCTCGGCGGCTGGGACGGGGTGACCAGCGCGCTTCGCGACCCGATCACGCTCGGCATCATCCTCGGTCTCGTCGTCGGCAAGACCATCGGGATCTCGGGGTCGACCTGGCTGCTGGCCCGGTTCACCCGTGCCTCGCTCGACGACGACCTCGCCTGGACCGATGTGATCGGGATGGCGATGCTGGCCGGTATCGGGTTCACGGTGTCGCTGCTGATCGGCGAGCTCGCCTTCAGCTCGGATCCGGCGGCCCACGACCACATGAAGGTGGGCGTTCTGTTCGGGTCCGTGCTGGCCGCCGCCCTGGCGACGGTGGTACTGCGGGCACGCAACCGGGTCTACCGCCGCATCGAGGAGATCGAGACTCTCGACGCCAACGAGGACGGCGTGCCGGACGTGTTCGAGGATGATCAGGGTCGGGACCGGTAAGGTCGTGGGCGCTCCCCAACACACGTTCAGCGAAGGGTTCCCATGGCAGTCGACATCGTGAAGTCCCCGGGCGGCGAGGACCCGACGATCGGCAAGCTCGTCGTCGACGCCACCCGCGACATCTCCGAGCTCGTCAACAAGGAGATCACGCTCGCCAAACAGGAGCTCAAGGTCTCGATGACCAACGCCGGCGTCGGCGTCGGTCTCTTCGCCGCCGCAGCCTTCCTGCTGGTCCTCGCCGTGATCATGCTCTCCGTCTCCGCGGCCTACTTCATCCACTGGACAGGCCTCGGCCTGCAGTGGTCCTTCCTCATCGTCTTCGGCTTCTACGTACTCCTAGCCGCGCTCCTCGGCTTCATCGGCGTACTCAAGGTGAAGAAGGTCAAGGCCCCCGAGAAGGCCATCGCCCAGGGCAAGGAGATCCCCCGGGCTCTCAAGGGCCAGCGCTGACCCACCCGCCGAGGCGTCACCCCCGTCGGCCGAAGCGTCACTCCGGTCGGCCGAGGCGTCATCATGACGGGCCGGTTTCCGTCCACAGGGCACGCCGAGTCCGAAGTTATCCACAGCCTCTGAAAAGACGGATGACTTCGTACGCGACGTGTCTCACGCTGTGGCCATGAATCTCTCACTCGTCAAGACAGACGGCCGGCTGCCGGAGCGACCCTTCACCACGTCCGACATCGAGTCGGTCGCGACCAGCAGATACGCACTCGCCCAGGCGATCAGCCATGGGGACGTACGTCGCCCGTTCCGGGGCGTCTATCTCGCCACCCAGGCGGAGGACGATCCGGTGAAGCGCGCTGAGGCGCTCGTGCAAGTCGTCTCCGAGCACCAGGTGATCAGTGACCGGACCGCCGCCTGGGTGCATGGCATCAACACCTTCACCCAGACCGAGATGGCACAGCTCCCGGCCGTGGAGACGTGTGCCCTCCGCGGTCACGCCCGCACGAGGCGCCCGGGCACGGACGGCCACTCACGCGACCTCCTGCCCGAGGACGTCGCGGTCATCGGAGGCGTACGGGTGACGACACCGCTACGCACCGCGCTCGACCTCGGCTGCAACCTGAAGAGGCGGGAGGCGATGGCTGCGCTCAACGAGTTCGCCAGACACCACGGGATCACCCGGAGCGCCCTCGACGAGCAGCTGCCCCGCTTTCGCGGTCGGCGCGGTGTCGTCCAGCTCCGCGAGCTCGTCCCGCTGCTGAATCGTCGCCTCGAGTCCCAGCGTGAGTCCTGGACCTTGCTCGCGATCAGTGATGCCGGACTTCCTCTTCCAGAGGCGCAGGTCTGGGTCGACGTCGAAGGAATCCCGACCTACCGCCTCGACTTCGCCTATCGACTCGCCAAGGTCGCGATCGAGTACGACGGCGAAGACCACGACGACCCCGACCAACGAATCTACGACGAAGAGCGACGAGGTTGGCTGATCGATCACGGCTGGACGATCGTCATCGTCCGAAAGGGTGACTTCACCGGCGACCGGCTCGATGCCTGGCTTCGCGAGATCAAGGACGCCCTGACCCCGACCTACTCCACCCGCCGCTTCTGATCGAAGCGTCGCTCCCGTCGGCCGAAGCGTCACCCGCGCGAGCCGAAGCGTCAGTCCCGCCGGCCGAGTTGGCATCGCGTTGCCAACTCGGCCAACGCAGGTGACACTTCGGCCGACGTAGCTGACGCTTCGGCCAACGCGGCTGACGCTTCGGCGAGGGGCGTCAGCCGGCGCAGGCTCCGGTGTCGACGGCAGCGGTCTGGGAGCGAGCCTCGCGGGCGATCTCGATGACCTGGTCGGTGGTGAGGGCGTAGCCGGTCTCGGAGTCGGTGACCGAGGCGGCGAAGACGACGCCGACGACGTCACCCTCGGAGTCGACGATGGGGCCGCCGGAGTTGCCGGGGCGGATGAGGCTGCGTACGGAGTAGACGTCTCGGATGACGGTGCCGACTCCGTATATGTCGGGCGAGCGGAGGCGCTGCTCGGCGCGGATACGACCGGGCTGTACGTCGAAGGGGCCGTCCTGCGGATAGCCCAGGACAGCGATCGGGTCCTCGGCACCGGCGGTGCGGTCGAACTCGAGGCGCTCGAGGTTGCCGCCGCCCTCGAACTTCAGGACCGCGATGTCGATCTCGGGGTCGTAGTGGACGACCTTGGCGTCGTTGGCTCCGTCACCGACGATGACGTTGGGGTCGTCGACGCCGGCGACGACGTGGGCGTTGGTCATCAGATAGCCGCGCCCGATGACGAACCCGGTGCCCTCGACACCCTTGCCGCACTCGTTGGCGCCGCGGATCTTGAGGACCGACTCGCCGGCGCGTACGACATCGGGGTCGGTGAGCATCCGCCGCGGACCGGGACCGACCTCGACAATCCGCTCATTGGCGAACGGCTCCAGGTAGCGCGGGAAGAACGAGGTGCCGACGACGTCGTTGAACGCGCTCAGCGCACGGTCGGCAGGCGACGGCATGATCGAGTCGACCTTGGCCAGGATCGCCGACCCCCGCACCGCGGGCGTGAGCCCGTTGATCTGTGCCCCCGAGACCGCGACCCCGAGAGCCCAGGCAACCACCAGCACGGCCGCCGCGCTGAGCAACGACCCGCCGAGCGCATCGACGATCCGAGCCGGCTGCCAGGTGATCTCGTCCCGCACGCGCACGCCACCGTATTGCAGCACCGCCTGCCCGATGGACGCACACGCGATCACGACGAAAAGAGCCCCGAGCGAGACCCACAACGACGGAGCCGCGCTGCCGAGCACCTTCGGTGCCAGCCAGATGCCGATGAAGCCCCCGAGCAGCAGTCCGCCGGTCGCGAAGGCGCCGGTGATGAAGCCCTGCCAATAGCCCGAGAGCGCGTAGGCCCCGACGAGAATGATCAGGATCCAGTCAAGAAAGTTCACGGCCGATTCCGTTCGCGTCCCTGGAACATGTATTCGGGCAACTCCTTGATCGGCGCGTCCGGAATCTCCGTGATCCACCCGAGATAGGTGAAGAAGCGGCTGATGATTCCACCTGTGAAGCCCCAGAGGATGACATCCTTCTCCGGTCCGATCAAGAACGCGGGCATCAGCCATCCACTGCGGCCCGGCGCGCCGACCTGGATCCGATGGGCAGGATCCATGAGATCCGACAACGGCACCCGGTAGACGGCATGCACCTCTTCGAGCGATCGGGCCGTGACCGGAGACGGCTCTCGCCACCACGCGATGATCGGCACCACCGCATGGTTCGAGAACGGGATCCACAGCGCCGGAAGGCGGCCGACGACGTCGACGCCGGCCGGGTCGAGGCCCGTCTCCTCCCATGCCTCCCGCAGCGCCGCCTCTTCGACGGTCTCGCCCGGATCGAGCCGGCCGCCGGGGAACGAGACCTGGCCGGGGTGCGAACGCATCGTGTGCGAGCGCTCCGTCAGCAGCAGATCGGGACCCGAGGGACCTTCGCCGAACAGCATCAGCACGGCCGACTCGCGTGCGCTGCCGTCGGGCGGCGGCAGGAACTGTGAGATGTCCTCGCCCTGGATCTGCCGAGCGGCCTCGACGATCTCGTCGAACCACTCCGGCCGAGTCCCGTTGGACGTCTGAGGCTCGCTCACAGCGTGATCCCCAGCTTCTTCTCGACGAGCTCCTTCACCTGGGTCGCACTGGTCATGCCGCCCATCTGCAGCAGCTCCACCTCGCCGGAGGAGGACAGGACGTACGTCGCCGGCACCGCCCGCGCCGTGAGCGGCCCGCCCTGCAGCTCACCGCCTGGATCGGCGTACATCGGGAAGGTCACCCCGCGCGAGATCGCTTCTTCGAGCGCGACCCCGGGGACGGTGTCCATGACGTCGATGCCGATCACCGGCACCTCGTCACCGTAGGTCTCGTAGAAGCTCTGCAGCGCAGGCATCTCCTCCTTGCAGGGCGCGCAGAAGCCCTGGAAGAGGTTGATCACCATCGGCCCCTCGAAGGAGGCGAGGTCGGCGGACTCGCCACCGCCGAGGCAGGCCAGCACGATCGACGGCAGGCCGCCGTCGCTCGCGGGCCCTTCCTCGCAGGCCTCCACCTTCGACGCCTTCTTGGCCGCGACCATCTCCGCGGTGGCGACGTTCACCTTGGAGGACGGTTCATCGGCCAGTGGCGCGCCGGACTGTCCGCCCCCGTCGGAGGAGTCGGTGCCGCAACCGGCCAGGACGGCCAGCAGCAGGGCAGCAGCCGACACGACCCGGGCTCGTCTCCCCAGGGCACGCACCATCAGTTGCGGCCCTCCGTGCGGACCAGCTTCGCCGCGGCGTCAGGGTCGGTCGGCCCCTCCCCGTACGCAGGGCACAGCTGTGAGACCGGACAGGCACCGCACGCCGGCTTCTGGGCGTGACAGATCCGTCGCCCGTGCCAGATCACGTGGTGGGACAGCATCGTCCAGTCCCGCTTCTCGAACAGCGCGCCGACCTCGTGCTCGACCTTGACCGGGTCCTTCTCGGTCGTCCAACCGAAGCGCCGCGAGAGCCGCCCGAAGTGCGTGTCGACGGTGATCCCGGGCTTGCCGAAGGCGTTGCCGAGCACCACGTTGGCGGTCTTGCGCCCGACGCCGGGCAGCTTCACCAGCTGCTCCAGGCGTGAGGGCACCTCGCCGTCGTACTCCTCCACCAGCACGGCGCTCAGCTTCAGCAGCGCCTCGGTCTTGGCACGGAAGAACCCGAGCGGCCCGACGAGCTGCTCCAGGTGCTCCCGGGGCGCCGCCGCCATCTCCTTCGCCGACGGGTAGGCCGCGAACAGCGCGGGGGAGGCCAGGTTGACCCGCTTGTCCGTGGTCTGCGCGCTCAGCACGGTCACGACCAGGCACTCGAACGGGTTGGTGAAGTCGAGCTCGGCCTTCGCATCCGGGTAGGTCTCACCTAGAACGCGGTCGATCCGACGGGCACGACGCACCAGACCCAGGCGCGTCTCAGTCGCAAACTTCTGGGCAGGCACGCAGCAAGGCTACGCGGCCGCACCGACAATCCCGATCCGGCCCGTAAGGCTGCTAGCACAAACACCGCTCAACACATGCACTTTCTGCGCTTATCGGTGGGGGATGTGCACTTGTGAGACGTTCCACAGATAGGATTCCCGGTGTAATACCCGCGGATGTGGGGAAAATCCAGGAGGAATGGCCGCAATGGACAACGACGTACTCCGTCAGGCACCGCTCTTCAGCGCACTCGACGACGAGTCGATGACGGCCCTGCACGCCTCGATGGCAGAGTCGAAGCTCCGCCGCGGGGAGGTGCTCTTTCACGAGGGCGACTCCGGCGACAAGCTGTACGTCGTGATCGACGGCAAGGTGAAGCTCGGCCGCACCTCGTCCGACGGCCGCGAGAACCTGCTCGCCATCATGGGCCCCGGCCAGATGTTCGGTGAGCTCTCGCTCTTCGACCCTGGCCCCCGTTCGGCCACCGTCACCGCGGTCACCGACTCCGCCTTCGCGAGCCTGTCGCACGAGGACCTCCTCAAGTGGCTCGAGGGCCGCCCGGTCGTCGCCCGCGGCCTCCTCGCCCAGCTGGCCGGCCGACTCCGCAAGGCCAACGACGTCGTCGCCGACCTCGTCTTCTCCGACGTCCCCGGCCGTGTCGCGAAGGCCCTGCTCGACCTCGCCGACCGCTTCGGCCGCACCGCCGACGACGGCGTCCACGTCCACCACGACCTCACCCAGGAGGAGCTCGCCCAGCTCGTCGGCGCCTCCCGCGAGACCGTCAACAAGGCCCTGGCCGACTTCGCCAGCCGCGGCTGGCTCCGCCTCGAGCCGCGCAGCGTGGTCATCATGGACATCGAGCGCATGGCCCGCCGCGCCCGTTAGTCCTTCTCCTTCCACAGGCATCCGGCCTCCTTCCACCTGGCGTAACAGCAGGTGAGAGGAGGCCGACGTGCATTTCAGATCGGAATTCCCGGTCCCCGCCCATGACCGGGGCTACTGAGGCTGACGCTTCTGGGGATAGAAAGTCTCGTGGCGGGCGAGCATGGCGACGAACTCCTCGACCTTGCGCGCCCGAGCGGCCTCGGTCTTCAGGGCGGTGATGCGGTGATAGAGGGCGAAACGGTTCTGGGATGTGAGGACGTCGTACATCGCCTGCGCCTCGGGCACCGCGGCGATCGCGGCGAGGAGGTCGGGCGGGGTCTCGGCGGTGGCTGGACCCGCGTACGCGGCCTCCCACCGCCCATCCGCCTTCGCCGCCTCCACGACGGCCCGCCCGGCGGCGGTCATCCGGCCCTCGGCCTCGAGGCGGCCGATGTGCTCGACGTTCCTCAGTGACCAGCGGCTCTTCGGCCCACGCGGGGTGAACCGCTGGAACGACGACTGCTCGTCGCGCCGCCGGGCCTGGCCGTCGATCCAGCCGAAGCAGAGCGCTTCGTCGAGCGCGGTCTGCCAGGCCAACGTGGTGAGCGTGCCGCCCTTCTTGGTCAGCACCAGCCAGACCGCGGGCGTGTCGGCATGGTGCTCCTCCAGCCAGGCCCGCCACGCGGGCGGGTCGGGAAGCAGGAGCTCGACTCCGGGCAGGATGGCCATGAGCCGAACAGTAGGCCTCAGCGCTCGGCGAGGTAAGCCAATTGCGCCCTCACCGAGAGCTCGGCGGCACCCCAGAGGACCTGGTCGACGTCGGCGTACACGATCTCGACGATCGCCCGCGGATCCGCATCCGCAGGGGTGGTGCCGAGCCCGGAGAGAGCCTCCTCGACCTGGCCGAGGCGTTCGCGGCGGTGGGAGATGTAGTAGTCGAGAGCTCCGAGCGCGTTGCCGATGACCGGGCCATGACCGGGCCAGACGCTGCCGACACCGTGCTCGGAGGCGAGGGCGTGGAGGCGGTCGAGCGAGTCGAGATAGGCACCCAGTTCGCCGTCGGGATGGGCGACCACGGTCGTCCCCCGCCCGAGGACGGTGTCACCGGTCAGCACAGCCCCGTCGGCGGGCAGCCAGAAGGACAGCGAGTCCGCGGTGTGCCCGGGAGTCCCGACGACGCGAATCTCCAGCCCGTCGACCTCGATGACGTCGCCGTCCCCGAGCCCCTCGGTTCCGAGCCGGTATTCAGGATCAAGAGCGCGTACGCCTGCCCCAACCCGCTCCGCGAAGGCCCGTGCCGCCTCGGAGTGGTCATAGTGATGATGGGTCAGCAGCACCGTCGCGACCTCGCCTGCGGCCTCCGCGACGGCATCGAGGTGCCCCTCGTCGAGAGGGCCGGGGTCGATCACGACCGACCGGCGCGCACCAGGCTCGCGCAGCACCCAGGTGTTGGTGCCGTCGAGCGACATGATGCCGGGGTTGGGCGCAAGGATGCACTGACCGCGCTCCCCGAAGACCCCACCTGACCAGGACTCGTTCATGGGCGTCCCCTTCCGGCGACGAGTGAGGCGTGCAGCGGCATCATCGACAGCGTGTGGCCGCCGTCGACCTCCGCGACGGTCGGCGTGAACATCGTCAGCTCACGCTCCTCGGCGGCCGCGAGAACCTCGTCCTCCGAGCCGATCGAGGAGACCTCGAGACAGTTGAGGTAGGTCGGCGGCATCATCGCCAGCTCGCCGGCCTCGACCTGGGCGACCGCATCAGCGGTGCCCAGCCAGAGCACCGAGGAGGACTCGCTCGACACGTCGCGCGTCACCTGCCCCTCGGGCAGCCGCGCGACGAAGAACCAGGTCGCGAAGCGCTTCGGCTCGAAGACGGGCGTCGTCCACGCGGCCCACGGCGCCAGCAGATCCGTACGCAGCACCAGCCCGCGCCGGGTCAGCAGCTCGGTCAGCGACAGCGAGCGCGACTCCAGAGCGACCCGGTCCGCCTCCCACTCCGGGCCCGAGACGTCGTCGACGACGGCATCGCCCGACGGCCCCGCGAGCAGGACCCCGCACTCTTCGAACGTCTCCCGCACCGCCGCGGCGACCAGCGCCCGCGCGCGGGACTCATCGACCCCGAGCCGGCGCGCCCACTCACCGGCGGACGGCCCGGCCCAGCAGGAGTCGGGCAGCTCGGCGTCGCGTACGTCCACGCCGCCGCCGGGGAAGACAGCCATCCCGGCGGCGAACCCCATCGTCAGCTGCCGGCGGAGCAGGTAGACCTCAGGGCCAGAATCAGCTCCGGAGCCCGGCCGGAGCAGGAGCACCGTCGCCGCGTCGCGCGGCTCGACCGGGGTGCGTACGCCCTGGGCGTACTCCCCGGCCAACGCCACGATGTCGTCACCAAGCCGGACTGGAGGGATCGGGATACGCACGCTCGTCACTGTAGCGACGCTCACACCCGCGCCCTACCCCCGATCCGAGGGTCAGACTTCGACGATGATCTCCACCTCGACAGGCGCGTCGAGCGGCAGAACGGGCACGCCGACGGCGGAACGCGTGTGGCGGCCGGCGTCACCGAAGACCTTGCCGAGCAGCTCGGAGGCACCGTTGGCGATGCTCGGCTGGGCGGTGAAGTCGGGAGTGGAGGCGACGAAGCAGGTCACCTTGACGACCCGTTTGACCAGCGACAGGTCGCCGATCTCGGCCTTGACCGCGGCGAGCGCGTTGAGCGCGCACTGCTGCGCGGCCGCCACGCCCTCCTCGGGCGAGACCTCGCCACCGAGCTTGCCGGTGGACAGCAGCGCGCCGTCCTTCATCGGCAGCTGGCCGGACGTGAAGACGTAGTCGCCGGTGCGAAGCGCCGGGATGTAGGCCGCCACCGGAGGAACGACCTCCGGCACCGACAGCCCGAGCTCGGCGAGGACCTCCTCGGGCGCGCTCACTCCGAGACCGCCCGCTTGAAGAAGCCGACGTAGTTGCCGGTGCCGTTGTCGAGGATGGAGACGAGCTCCCACCCGTCGGCACCGAAGTTGTTGAGAATCTGCGCCGCAGCGTGGTTGAGGATCGGCGCTACCTGGTACTCCCACTTGGTCATATCGGCACCCTACTTCGCGGACCCGTGGACCGGTCTCCCGACGAGATGGTTTGACCTTCCAACCGACGGCGAGGCCCACTATCGTCAGGTCCGTGACTTCCGCAGAGCAGCTGAAGACGTACGTCGACTCCTGGTGGTCCTCCGTCCAGGACCTCCTCACGCTCCTCGAGGATCTCTCCGAGCCCGACTGGGACCGGCCCACCGACCTCCCCGGCTGGGACGTACGCGCCATCGCCTCCCATGTCGCTCATCTCGAGGGCCTCACCGCCGGCGCGCCCCGCGAGGACGCCACCGTCCCCGAGTCCGCCCACATCAAGTCGCCGATGGGCCAGTTCACCGAGATCGGCGTGCTCACCCGCCGCGAGGCCTCACCGGCGAGCATCATCGACGAGATCCGCCGCTACTCCGCCGTACGTCACGACGAGCTGCTCGCCTCCCCGCCCGAGGACCCCGCGGTGCCGGCGTCCGGCATCTTCGGCGCCCTCGGGTGGACGACCGGCAAGCTGCTCCGCAACCGGCCGCTCGACGTCTGGCTGCACGAGCAGGACATCCGCCGCGCCACCGGCCGCCCTGGCCACCTCGACAGCCCCGGCGCCCTCCACACCGCCGACTACCTGCTCGAAGGCGTCGGCTTCGTGCTCGCGAAGAAGGCCGGCGGCGCCCCTGGTGCCACGGTCGTCGTCGAGGTCGAGGGCCACGCCCCCTACGCGTTCACCGTCACCAAGGAGGGCAAGGGCGTCCCGGTGGCCGACCCGACCGCACCCACCGTCACCCTCCGCACCGACCGGGAGACGTACGTCCTCCTCGCCGGCGGCCGTGCCTCCGGCGACCCGAGCAAGGTCGAGATCACCGGCGACACCGTGCTCGGCACCAAGATCGTCGAGAACCTCAACATCACCCCCTGAGTTGTGAACCTGAGAGTGATCTATAGGTCACTCTCAGGTTCACAACACCCCGGGCCCGGATAAAGTCAGGTCCATGAGTTCCGACTGGCCCCACGTGCAGCTGCATGTGGTGACCGGCAAGGGCGGCACGGGCAAGTCGACGGTGGCTGCGGCTCTCGCGCTCGGGCTGGCCTCCCACGGGAAGAACGTCCTGCTCTGTGAGGTCGAGGGCCGCCAAGGGGTGGCGCGGATGTTCGACGTCGACCCGCTGCCCTACGCCGAGACTCGCATCGCGACCGGGCTGCGGATGCGGTCGCGATCGGGTGCCGACGCCGAGCCGGGCAACGTCTACGCGCTGCACATCGCCCCGGAGGAAGCCCTCCTCGAATACCTCAAGATGTACTACAAGCTCGGTCCCGCCGGCCGTGCCCTCGACCGCTTCGGCGTCGTCGAGTTCGCGACCACGATCGCGCCTGGGGTCAGGGACGTCCTCCTCACCGGCAAGCTCTTCGAGGCCGTCCAGCGCAACAGCCGCAACAAGGGCGCGCGGACCTACGACGCCGTCGTGCTCGACGCTCCCCCGACCGGCCGGATCACCACCTTCCTCAACGTGTCCGAGTCGGTCGCGGGTCTGGCCAAGGTCGGCCCGATCAAGAACCAGGCCGACACCATGATGACCCTGTTCCGCTCCCGCCGCACCGTGGTCCATCTGGTCACGCTGCTGGAGGAGATGCCGGTCCAGGAGACCGCCGACGGCATCAGCGACCTGCGCGCCGCCGGCCTCCCCGTGGGCGGCGTCATCGTCAACCAGGTGCGCCCCCGGGACCTCCCCGACGAGTCGCTCGCCCCCGCCCTCGCCGGCACCCTCGACAGCGACAAGATCGCCGAGGACCTCAAGCACGCCGGCGTCGAACCCGACCCCGCCCTGATCTCCGCCCTCACTCTCGAGGCGAAGGAGTACGCCGAGCGCCGAGCCCTCGAGGACGCCCAGCGCGACCTCGTCGCCGGCCTCGGGGTCCCGACCTACGAGCTCGATCGGATCGCCGGCGGGATCGACATCGGCGGGCTCTACGAGCTCGCGGCCGAGCTCAAGGATCAGGGGCTCGCATGACGGCACGTCCCCGCGTCGGCCCGTTGGCCGCCCACGCCGACCACACCCGGGCCCTCGACGTCGACCGGCTGCTCGACGACCGCGACACCCACATCATCGTCTGCTGCGGCAGCGGCGGCGTGGGCAAGACGACCACCTCGGCGGCGCTCGCGCTCCGGGCAGCAGAGCGGGGCCGGAAGGTCGTCGTGCTGACGATCGACCCCGCCCGCAGGCTGGCCCAGTCGATGGGCATCGACCAGCTCGACAACACTCCTCGTCCAGTCCCCGGCATCGGGCCAGGCACCCTCGACGCGATGATGCTCGACATGAAGCGCACCTTCGACGAGGTGGTCGAGTCCCAGGCCAGCCCCGAGAAGGCGCAGCAGATCCTCAACAACCAGTTCTACATCGCGCTGAGCTCCAGCTTCGCGGGCACACAGGAATACATGGCGATGGAGAAGCTCGGCCAGCTCTACCGCGACTCCTTCGCCCACAACGGCGGCAACGGCGACTACGACCTGATCGTCGTCGACACACCTCCGAGCCGAAGCGCCCTGGACTTCCTCGACGCCCCCGAGCGCCTCTCCAGCTTCCTCGACGGGCGCTTCCTGCGCCTGATGCTGGCCCCGGCCAAGGGGCCGGTCCGGCTGATGTCGGCCGGGATCAACATCGTCACCAACGCGCTCAAGAAGGTGCTCGGCGGGCAGATGCTCACCGACCTGCAGACCTTCGTGACCGCGCTCGACACCGTCTTCGGTGGTTTCCGGCAACGGGCCCAGGAGACGTACGCACTGCTACAGGCCGACGAGACCGCCTTCCTCGTCATCGCCGCCCCCGAGCCCGACGCGCTCCGGGAGGCCGCCTACTTCGTCGAGCGGCTCTCCGGTGACCGGATGCCGCTCCAGGGCCTGGTCGTCAACCGAGCCACGCTGCCCGACGACGCCGCGCTCACTGCGGCCGCTGCGGGAGCCGCCTCCGAGCGTCTCCCCGACGCGCCGCTCACCGCCGGGCTGCTGCGACTCCATGCCGACCGCGCGCTCCTGGTCGAGCGCCAGGACCAGCTGCGCGAGCGCTTCGCGGTGGCCCACCCCCAGGTGCCGACCACCGTCGTGCCGGCGCTGCCCGGTGACGTACACGATCTCGACGGGCTCCGCGAGATCGCCCGGTTGCTGGCCCGAGGCTGAGCACCTGAAAACGGGGTCGAGCCAGGACGTACGAAACGTACGTCCTGGCTCAGACCAAGATCTTCAGCGATCCACTCGAGTAGGGGACGGGTGGTCACTCCACCGAGGCACGGGTGCGCGCGGCCTCGAGCACGGCGCGCCAGGAGGCGTTCGGGCTGCGGCGGAGCAGCGCACGACGCTCGCGCTCGGTCATGCCGCCCCAGACACCCCACTCGATCTGGTTGTCGAGCGCCTCGGCGAGGCATTCGGTGCGGACGACGCACCCGGAACAGACCATCTTGGCCTTGTTCTGTTCGGCTCCACGCACGAAGAGCTCGTCAGGCTCGTTCTCACGACAAGCGGCCTGCAGCGACCATTCATCAACCCACATTGTGTGCCATCCCTTCGTCGGAGCGCTTCGCCCTCCCCAATTTGACGGCGTGGGCGCCCGTGCGGACTAAAGGTTAAGGACCCGAGCCTGTCGAGTGACACACCCTTCTGGCCCAAAGTACGTAGTTCGAAATGACTAGTAGGGGTCCTAGGACCCCTTTGTGGCCTCCCTGTCCGGCTACATTTGCGAATCATGTGCTATTAGCCGCGATCACCTACGATGACCAGCATGTCCTCGCCGTCGCTGCGCCCGCAGACCGTGCTCAAGCATCTCGCCGTCATGTGCGGCGTGGCAGCCGTCCTCGGAGTCGTCGCCGCAGGTCTCGCCATCCCCTTCGCCGGTGTGGCCGGGATCGCGGCCAAGGAGACCGCCGAGAAGATGGACTCGCTGCCGCAGGCCTTCGAGGTCGACGACATGTCCCAGACGACCAAGATCGTCGACCGCAAGGGCAACCTGATCACGACGCTCTACGACCAGAACCGCGTCTACCGTCCTCTCGACCAGATCTCGTCCAACATGACGAAGGCGCTCCTGGCGATCGAGGACTACCGCTTCTACCAGCACGGCGCGATGGACCTCAAGGGCACGCTGCGCGCGCTGATCACCAACCAGGCGAGCGACTCGGTGCAGGGTGGTTCCTCGATCACCCAGCAGCTGGTGAAGACCACGCTGGTCTACTCCGCGAAGACCGAGGCCGAGCGCAAGGCGGCCATCGAGAAGTCGACCGCCCGCAAGATCCGCGAGCTGCGCTACGCAATCGCGCTGGAGGAGAAGCACTCCAAGGACTGGATCCTGGAGCGCTACCTCAACGCCGCCTACTTCGGCGACGGCGCCTACGGCGTCCAGGCCGCCGCCAAGCACTACTTCAACGTCAACGCCTCCGAGCTCAACTGGCAGCAGTCGGCGATGCTGGCCGGGATGGTCAAGAACCCGACCGGGTACGACCCGACCAACTACCCCGACGCCACGATCGCCCGCCGCAACGTCGTCATCGACCGGATGGCCGCGCTCAAGGTCGTCTCCCGCCCCGAGGCGGAGAAGCTGAAGGACGCCGACCTCGGCCTGGACGTCCAGAAGCAGCGCAACGGCTGCCTCGGCTCCTCCGCGGAGTTCTTCTGCGACTACGTGCTCAACTGGCTGGTCAAGGACCCCTCCTTCGGTGAGACGGAGGCTGACCGACTGGCGCTGATCAGGTCCAGCGGTCTGACCATCAAGACCACGTTGGACCAGCGTTTCCAGGACGCTGCCCAGGAGTCCGTCGAGGACCACGTCTACGCCACCGACGACGCGATCGGCGCTCTGGCCATGGTGGAGCCCGGCACCGGCCGGGTGCGCGCGCTGGCCCAGTCGCGGCCCATGGGCGACAAGCGCAAGAAGGGCCAGTCCTACCTGAACTACATGGTGCCGACGCAGTACGGCGACTCGGCCGGGTTCCAGGCCGGCTCGACGTTCAAGCCCTTCGTGCTCACCGCGGCGATCGAGCAGGGCTTCCCGCTCAAGCAGCAGATCAACTCACCGGAGAACATTGTCCTCCAGGAGTCGTCGTTCGCCGGATGCCCCGGCGACGGCAACCGCGTCGGCACGTGGCCGGTCGGCAACTCGACGACGAGTGGGTCGAAGGACGCCTACACCGGCACTCGCGAGTCGGTGAACACCTTCTACGCCCAGCTGGAGCAGATCACCGGCCTCTGTGCCCCTTACAAGATGGCCCAGAAGATGGGCGTCCAGCTGACCGATCCGAAGGACGAGCGGGTGCCGTCCTTCACCCTCGGTGTCACCAGCGTGAGCCCGCTGGAGATGGCGGAGGCGTACGCGACGTTCGGCGCTCGCGGCAAGCACTGTGACTCGGTACCGGTCAACGAGATCCTCGACGCAAACGACAAGGTGATCAAGACGTACGAGCCCACCTGCAAACAGGTGATGGCCGAAGGTACCGCCGATGCCGTCAACGACATCCTGCGCGGCCTCCTCGAAGGCGGTTTCGCGAGCAGCCAGGCGCTCGCCGTGCCCGCCGCCGGCAAGACCGGAACGATCAACGGGAACCGCGCCGTCTGGTTCATGGGGTACACCCCGAAGCTCGCCACCGCAGCGATGATCGCCGGTGCCAACTACGACGGCACCTGGAAGTCCCTCAACGGGCAGCTCGTCGGAGGGTCCTACATCGGCGAGGCTTCGGGATCGGGGCAAGCCGCCCCGATGTGGGGTGACGCGATGAGGGTCATCGACAAGTACCTGAAGTGGGTGGACTTCCATGAGGTCGACCCCAAGGTGATCGCGGGGAACACCGTCGACGTCCCGTGGACCGGCGGCATGACGGTCGAGAAGGCCACGAAGGTCCTGCGGAGCGCTGGTTTCCAGGTCCAGGTCGGCCCGGAGGCCTACTCGGAGTACGACCCCGGTCTGGTTGCCTTCACCACTCCGTCCGGCGAGGCCGCCGAGGGGTCGCCGGTGACGATCTACACCTCGCTGGGCCCGGAGCCGAAGCCCGATCCCAAGCCCAAGAAGAAGCAGCCCGAGAAGAAGAAACCCGGCAACGAGAAGCCGGCCGCGGTCGAGGAAGAACCCGACTTCGGCTGGGAGTGGCCGACCGGCTGACACCGAGAGCATCAAACGACCGTGGCCCCACCGGATCCGGTGGGGCCACAGTCGTTCTCGGATCGCCGTCAGGCGAGCTGCTTGCGCACCTCCGCGGCCACGGCGCCGCCGTCGGCCTTACCCTTGGTCTGCGGGGTCAGGACGCCCATCACCTTGCCCATGCCCTTCATCCCGAGGTCGGCGGCGCCGGTCTGGGCGATGGCCTTGCTGACCAGGTCGGAGATCTCCTCGGCGCTCAGCTGAGCGGGCAGGTACTCGGTGATCACCGCGGCCTCCGCGGTCTCCTTCTCGGCCTGCTCGGGGCGACCGCCGTCGGCGAAGGCCGTGGCCGCCTCGCGGCGCTTCTTGGCCTCGCGGGTGAGGATCGTGATGATCTCGTCGTCGGTGAGCTCCTTGGCCTCCTTGCCGGCGACCTCCGCCTCGGTGATCGAGGCCAGAACCATGCGCAGCGTCCCGGCGCGGTCCTTGTCACGGGCCTTCATCGCAGAGGTCAGGTCGGTCCTCAGCTGGTCCTTCAGAGTGCTCATGGACCCCATTGTGGCAGGGTTGTGCCATGCGGCTCGCCTCAGTAATCGGCCCAGTAGTCGGCACAGCACTCGGCACCGGGCTCGCCACCGGCGCGGCCATGACGGCGTACGCCCTGTGGGAGGCCCGTCAATACACGCTGCGCCACGTCGGACTGCCGGTGCTCCCCGAGGGCGCGGACCCGCTGCGGGTGCTGCACCTCTCCGACATGCACGTGGTCCCGTCGCAGCACAAGAAGCTCGACTGGATCGCGTCCCTGGCGTCCCTGAAGCCGGACCTGGTCATCGACACCGGTGACAACCTGGCCCACCAGCGGGCGGTGCCATCGATCGTCAACGCCCTCGGCACGCTGCTCGACGTACCGGGGGTCTTCGTGCACGGCTCCAACGACTACTACGAGCCGCGGCTGCGCAACCCGATCGGCTACCTGCTGCCGGACAACGGCAAACGGCAGACGAACGTGCCCGAGCTCCCCTGGCGTGACCTGTCCGCGTCGTTCACCAAGTCCGGCTGGCTCGATCTCACCAACACGCGCTCGACGCTGACCGTCAAGGGCGTCGAGTTCGCCTTCGCAGGCGTCGACGACCCCCACCTCCGCCTCGACGACCTGTCTGCGGTCGCCGGCCCCGCGGACCCGTCCGCGGACGTACGCCTCGGGGTCGCACACGCTCCCTATCTACGGGTGCTGGACCAGTTCACCGCCGACGGCTACGACGCGATCCTGGCCGGCCACACCCACGGCGGTCAGATCTGCCTGCCGGGAGGGCGGGCCCTGGCCACCAACTGCGACCTCGACCCCGCCCGAGTACGCGGCCTGCACACGCACACCCACGGCGGACGGCAGGCCTGGCTGCATGTCTCGGCGGGTCTCGGCACCTCGCCCTACACCCGGATCCGCATCGCCTGCCGCCCCGAGGCGACCCTCCTGACGCTCACCCCGCGCGGAGCGTCAGGTCGGTAGGGCCCGATTACGGCTCAGGGGAGTCTCTGGGCTATGCTCATTCCTCGTTGGACCGTTTGTTCGGTGCAGCATTCGGGTTGTAGCGCAGCTTGGTAGCGCACCTCGTTCGGGACGAGGGGGCCGCAGGTTCAAATCCTGTCAACCCGACATCGAGTTCAGGCTCGGAGATCGCAAGATCTCCGAGCCTGAACCTCTTTCTGGCCGAGTAATGTCGACGCCATGAGCTTCGACACTCGCAACGGCACCCGTGGCGCCAGGCAGCCCTCGGCGAACCTCTTCCTCAAGCTGGGCAACAAGCTGATGATGAGCCGGGCCCGCAAGAGCAACGGCACCATGGCCGGGATGCGGCTGCTCGTGCTCACCACGATCGGAAAGAAGAGCGGCGAGCCCCGCTCGACGCCGCTCGCCTGGTTCCCGGGCGACGACAGCACGTGGCTGATCGCCGCCTCCGCGGCCGGCGGGCCGAAGAACCCAGCGTGGTACTACAACCTTGCGGCCAACCCCGACCGCGTCACCATCGAGCTCGGCGGCGAGACCATCCCGGTGGTCGCCGAACAGCTGCACGGCGAGGACCGTGCCCGCGCGTGGGCCGCGATCGTCGAGTCGTCCGCCAACTTCGGGAGCTACGAGGAGAAGACCGACCGCGAGATCCCGGTCATCCGTCTCACCCGCGCCTGAGTTCAAATGTGACGCGCGGCATGCGAAACTGCCCCTCATGAGCAACGACCCCGCCGACAAGCTCGCAGCGCCGTCGTTCGGTTTCAAGAAGAAGCGTGGGGGCACGAAGCCGGCGAACGCCAAGCCTGAGAAGACCCAGCCACCGAAGACCCAGCCACAGAAGACCCCGGCCCCGAAGGCTCGGGTCGAGAAGCCACCGGTCGAGGCTGCTCCGGTCGAGGCTGCTCCGGTCGAGGCTGCTCCGGTCGAGGCTGCTCCGGTCGAGGCTGCTCCGGTCGAGGCCGCCTCGGGCGAGAAGACCCAGGTGCTGGAGAAGACGGCACCGCCCGTCATCGCTCCCGAGCCGCCTGCCAAGAAGCAGAAGGCGCAGAAGCCGCCCAAGCCGGCGAAGGAACCGAGGGCACCCAAGGCACCCAAGCAGCCCAAGGACCCGAGCCGGCGACGGATCAACCTCGACACCCCGTCGGGCCTGTCCGCGGCGGTCATGATCGGCGCCATCGTCGGCGCGTTCATGGCCCTGGCCGTCTGGTTCAGCGGCACCGTGAGCCAGTGGACGCGAGGCACCTCGTCGCTCGGCGACAAGGGAGCGATCATCCTGATCGCCGTCTTCGCGCTCGCGATCATCGTCGGCGGCTATCTCCTCCGCCTGGCCGCCGCCCGCTCCCCGTTCACGATCAGCTTCCTCGGCTCAGCGCTCGTCGCCGTCATCTCGATGCTCTTCCTCACCGACGTCTTCGTCCACGCCTGGGGAGTGATCATCGTCGTGATCCTCTCCGCCGCCGCGTACGCCCTCGCGTACTGGGTCACCACCAACTACATCGACTGACAAGCGCAGTCGAAGCGTCGGCCCCGTCGGTCGAGGCGTCACGTACGTCGGCCGAGATGGCACAGAAGTGCCACCTCGGCCGACCTGACTGACGTCTCGGGTGGGGTCAGAGGGCGGCGGCGACCAGCTCGGCGAGCTGGACGGTGTTGAGCGCGGCGCCCTTACGGAGGTTGTCGTTGGAGATGAACAGGGCGAGGCCACGGTTGTCGGGTACGCCCTCGTCCTGACGGATGCGGCCGACGTAGGAGGGGTCCTTGCCGGCGGCGTACAGAGGCGTGGGTACGTCACGGAGCTCGACGCCCGGGGCGTTCGAGAGGATCGCGATGGCGCGCTCAGGGGTCAGCGCCGAGGAGAACTCGGCGTTGATCGCGAGCGAGTGACCGGTGACGACCGGGACGCGGACGCAGATGCCGGAGACCCGCAGGTCGGGCAGGTCGAGGATCTTGCGGGACTCGTTGCGGAGCTTCTGCTCCTCGTCGGTCTCGTTGAGCCCGTCCTCGACCAGCGAACCGGCGTAGGGAAGGACGTTGTAGGCGATCGTCTCGACGTACTTGTCCGGCTCCGGGAACGCGATCGCGGACCCGTCGTAGGCGAGCTCGCGGGCCTTGTCGCCGGCCGCCGCGACCTCGCTGACCAGCTCCTCGACGCCAGCGACGCCGGAACCCGAGACCGCCTGGTAGGTCGATACGACGAGCCGCTCGAGGCCGGCTTCGTCGTGGAGCGCCTTGAGGGCCGGCATCGCGGCCATCGTGGTGCAGTTGGGGTTGGCGATGATGCCCTGCCGGGCCGCGATGACCCCGTCCATCGCCGAGGGGTTGACCTCGGAGACGACCAGCGGGATCGACGGGTCCTTGCGCCAGGCCGAGGAGTTGTCGATGACGATCACGCCGGCCTCGGCGAACTTCGGCGCCAGCGCCTTCGAGGTCGCGCCACCGGCGGAGAAGATCGCGATGTCGAGGCCGGCCGGGTCCGCAACCGCGGCGTCCTCGACGACGACCGAACGGTCACCGAACTCGATGGTCTTGCCGGCCGAACGCGCCGAGGCGAAGAAACGTACCTCGCCGAGCGGGAAACCGCGCTCGAGCAGGATCTGGCGTACAGCGACGCCCACCTGTCCGGTCGCTCCCACGATTCCCAGGTTGATACTCATCGGCCGGTCCCTCCGTAGACGATGGCCTCTACGTCGCTGTCGAGGCCGAATGCTCTGTGTGTGGCGCGCACGGCGCGGTCGAGGTCGTCGGCGCTGACGAGCACCGAGACCCTGATCTCCGAGGTCGACACCATCCGGATGAAGACTCCCTCGGCGGCGAGCGCGGCGAAGAATCGCGAGGTGATCCCCGGATGCGTACGCATCCCGGCACCGACGATCGAGAGCTTGCCGATCTGCTCGTCGGCGATCGGGTCGGCGAAGCCGATCTCGCTCTGGATGTCGCCGAGGGCCGCGCGCGCGAGCTTGACGTCGCTGCGCGGCAGGGTGAACGAGATGTCGGTGCGCCGCGTCTCCTCGGCCGACACGTTCTGGACGATCATGTCGATGTGGATGCCGGCATCGGCGAGGGTGTCGAAGACGCGGGCCGCCTCGCCCGGCTCGTCGATGACGCCGACCAGGGTGATCTTGGCTTCGCTGCGGTCGTGGGCGATGCCGACGATCTCCGGGACGTCGCCGTTGGGCTCGGCACCGTAGGAGACCTTCTCGACGTCCACGTCGCTGAACTTCTCGGCCGCGGCCTGGGCCGCCCGGTCGACCTCGTCGTCGGCGACGACGACCGAGACCCGCACCTCGGAGGTGGAGATCATCTGGATGTTGACCCCGGCCTGGGCGATCGCGGAGAAGAAGTCGGCGATCTTCTTCGGCTGTGTGCGCAGCCCGGCACCGATCAACGAGACCTTGCCCATCATCGGCTCGCTGCTGACCCGCTCGAAGCCGAGCTCGGCCTGCGCCGGCTCCAGCGCCTTCACGGCACGCTCGACGTCGTCGCGCGGGATGGTGAAGGTGATGTCTGTACGCTCCGTGCCGGACGGTGATGCGTCCTGCACCACCATGTCGACGTTGATCCCGACGCCGGCGATGATCTCGAAGACCTTCGCGGCCGCGCCGATCTTGTCAGGGGCGTTGACGACGGTGATCTTGGCCTGGCTGCGGTCGGAGGCGATCGCGGCGACGATCGGCGCCTCCATGCCGACGCCGTCTCCGGGCTCGTCGACCGTCGGCGAGACCGCGTCGATGCTGCCCTTGACCACGGTGCCGGTGAGGGTGGAGAAGGAGGAGCGTACGTGGATCGGGAGGCTGTGGCGGCGGGCGAACTCCACCGAGCGCAGGTGAAGCACCTTCGCCCCGGAGGCCGCCAGCTCGAGCATCTCCTCGAAGGCGACCGAGCTCAGCTTGCGGGCGGTCGGGACGATTCGCGGGTCGGCGGTGAAGACGCCGTCGACGTCGGTGTAGATCTCGCAGACGTCGGCGTTCAGCGCGACCGCCAGCGCGACAGCGGTGGTGTCGGTGCCGCCACGACCCAGCGTGGTGATGTCCTTGGTGTCCCTGGAGACGCCCTGGAACCCGGCCACGATCGCGATCGCACCGTCGCCGAGCGCCGCCTGGATCCGCTCCGGGGTGATGCTGAGGATCTTGGCGCGCCCGTGCTGCGCGTCGGTGATCAGACCGGCCTGGGACCCGGTGAACGACCGAGCCTCGTACGCCAGCCCGCGCTCGTTCGCGACGTCGTTGATCGCCATCGCGAGCAGCGCCATCGACTGCCGCTCGCCGGAGGTGAGCAGCATGTCGAACTCACGCGCGTGCGCGGTCGCGTCCGGCGAGACCTTGTTGGCCAGGTCGATCAGCTCATCGGTGGTGTCGCCCATGGCGGAGACGGCCACGACCACGTCGTGGCCCTGCTCTTTGGTCGCGACCACTCGCTGAGCGACGCGCTTGATGCCTGCAGCGTCCGCGACCGAGCTGCCACCGTACTTCTGAACGACGATTCCCACGGCGGGAAAGTCTACGTTGCCGATGAGGCCGTCTTCTCCAGCATCTCATCAGCGGCAGCCAGGTCCTCGTCCTCACCGGTGAACGGCTCGGAGTCGAGGCGGTCGTGAGCGACCACGGTGAGCAGCGCATTGAGCACGGCACCGGCCAGGTTGCCCCAGTTGTTGACGTAGCTGAACTGCCACCACCACAGCGCCTCGTCGACGTCGCCGAGACGGTAGTGCCGCAGGCCGTACTCCAGATCGGTCACCAGGCTGGCGACGTCGTCGGAGATCTGGCTGTCGACCACGTCAGGCGTGTAGGGGTCGAAGACGAAGCTGTAGGTGTCGATGTCCCCGAACATCTCGGCGAGCCCCATCCGGAGCTCGTCGACATCGGCCTCCATGCCCACGTCGGGCTGGAACTCCTCCCGAGGCTCGAAGTCCTGCTGGGCACCCAGTCGCGCGCCCGCCAGCAGGATCTGGCTCACCTCCAGCAGCAGCATCGGGACAGCGCTGCCACCGTCGCCGTCCGCAGCTATCGCGCGCACCGAGAGCAGGAAGCTCTCCACCGAGTCGGCGATGCTGGTGGCGAAGTCCTTGCCGGTCAAGTCGTTCGTCATGACGGCCCCCTTCCCGAGGTCCCTTGAATCGTCAGGCTACCGCCGAAGTCGCGGCCTGACGAGGGTAAAGACTCGGCTCTTAGGGTCTACTCAGCCGCACGGCGGCCGGCGAACGCGCGGCCGAGGGTGACCTCGTCGGCGTACTCCAGATCGCCACCGACCGGGAGACCGCTGGCCAGACGGGTGACCTTCAGTCCGAGGGGGCTCAGCTGACGGGTCAGATAGGTCGCCGTCGCCTCGCCCTCGAGGTTGGGGTCCGTGGCGAGGATCACCTCGGTGATCCCGGGGTCGTTGAGCCGCTGGACGAGCTCACGGATGCGCAGCTGGTCGGGACCGATCCCGTCGATCGGGCTGATCGCGCCGCCGAGCACGTGATAGCGCCCGCGGAACTCGCGAGTGCGCTCGATCGCGACGACGTCCTTGTACTCCTCGACCACGCACAGCACCGACTGCTCGCGACGTGGGTCGCGGCAGATCCGGCAGGTCTCCTCCTCGGAGACGTTGAAGCAGACCGAGCAGAACTTCACCTTCGCCTTGACCTCGTTGAGGATCGAGGCCAGCCGATGTACGTCGGCGGGATCAGCCTGGAGCAGATGGAACGCGATCCGCTGGGCACTCTTCGGACCTACGCCCGGCAGCCGTCCCAGCTCGTCGATGAGGTCTTGGACCACACCCTCGTACAACTTGGTTATCGCCTGTCTCTAGCTGTGCTTATCTCAGAACCCGAGCTTGAACGGCGGCTCGCCGCCACCGGGGGCACCACCGAGGCCACCACCGAGGCCGCCCGCGAGCGGGCCCATCGCGTCACCGGCGAGGGCGTCGGCCTTGCCCTTCGCCTCGCGGTAGGCGGCGACGATCACCGCGCCGAGGTCCTCGAGGTCGTCGGGGTCGCTGCCGTCGAACTCGCCCTGCTTGATCTCCACGCCGACCAGCTCGCCGGTGCCGGTGAGCTTGACCGTCACCGCACCCCCAGCGACGGTGCCGTCGACGATCGTCTCGGCAAGCTTCTCCTGGGCGTCGACGATCTGGCTCTGCAGCGCCTGGGCCTGCTGCATGATCGCATTGAGGTCGAAGCCGCCCTCGCCGCCGAGGCCTTCGAGTGGGTTCGTCATCTGTGCCGTCCTAGTTGTGAGGAATCTCTTCGATCATCGTTGCACCCAGCTCCTGAGCGAGCAGGGCCTCGGCGCCCATCGCGGCCGGCCCGTCGTAGGCCTGGTCGTCGGGGTTGACCGCGGCGTCCGCCTCCGCCAGGCGGGCCACGGAGTCGTCGACCGGAGGCTCGTAGTCCGCGGCCCGCGTCGGCCGGATCGCCTCCCGAGCCAGCGCGATCGATCCTGGGTCCGCAGGCTGCGTCGCGGTCGGCGCGGACGGCTCCGGCGGAGCCGGGGGTTGGTCCGGGGGCGGCGGCTCGGCGGCCCAGTCGGGCGGGGGCGCCTGCTCGTTCCAGGAAGGCTCCGGCGGCTGCTGCGGCTGGGTGGGCTCCTGGGGCGCGCTCGGCTGCGGCGGAGGCGAGGCCTGCCGCTGCGGGGCCCCTTGGCCGCCGCCCGCGACGATCGCCTCGATCTTCGGCTGGATGCCGATCACGTTGACCAGCGCCTGCCCGAGGATCGGCTCGTGCCCACCGGTCGCGAACCGGTCGCGAAGGCCCGGCGAGGCGAACCCGAGGGTGAGCACGCCGTCGCGGAAGTCGACCACCTGGGCGTTCTGGCCCACCAGCGACCAGGTCGCCCGGCGCAGACCCTTCGTCTGGGCGATCACGTCGTCCCACAGGCGGCGGACGTCCACGTTGCCCATACCGCCCGGCGACTGAGCCTGAGGTTGTGGCTGAGGCTGGCTCGACGGCTCCGGAGCGGCCGGCGCCTGCTGAGGAGGCATCTCCGCGGCCGGAGCGGGCTCACGGGCCGGCTCGGGGGCGGGCTCGGGGCTTGGTGCGTACGCCTGGACGGGTTCGGGCTGCGGTGACGCGGGAGCGACTGTCTCGTGCCCCGGCGCACCGACGGAAGGCTTGAGCACCGGCCGGTCCTGGGCGGGGGCAGCCGGCGCTGGAGGAGCGGCCACCGTCGGCGTACCGCTGATCTCGATCCGCCTCTCCAGACGGTCCAGCCGGGCCGCGAGACCGTCGGCACCGTCGGCCGCGGGCAGCAGCACCCGCGCACAGATCAGCTCGAGCAGAAGTCGGGGCGCGGTGGCGCCGCGCATCTCGGTCAGGCCGGTCGCGACCGCATCGGCGGCTCGGGACAGATCGTGTGGTCCGAAGCGTCCGGCCTGGGCCACCAGCCGCTCGCCGCCGTCCTGGGAGACGTCGATGAGCCCGGTCGCCGGTGCGTCCGGGACCGCCTTGACGATGACCAGGTCACGCAGTCGCCGCAGCAGGTCCTCGGTGAACCGCCGCGGGTCCTGCCCGGTCTCGATGATCTTGTCGATCACGCCGAAGACGGCGGCGCCGTCATGGGCTGCGAAGGCGTCGACGACCTCGTCCAGCAGCGCGTCGGGGGTGTATCCGAGCAGCCCGGCGGCCAGCTCGTACGTCACTCCCTCGGGCCCCGCGCCACCGAGCAGCTGGTCCATCACCGAGAGGCTGTCACGCATGGACCCGGCGCCCGCACGCGCGACCAGCGGCAGCGCGGCCGGCGCGACGTCGATGCCCTCCTTCTCGCAGAGCATCGAGATGTAGTCGGAGACCAGCTTCGGCGGGAAGAGCCGGAACGGATAGTGATGGGTGCGCGACCGGATCGTCGGGATGACCTTCTCCGGCTCGGTCGTCGCAAAGATGAACCGCAGATGCTCCGGCGGCTCCTCGACGAGCTTGAGCAGCGCGTTGAAGCCCTGCGTCGAGACCATGTGGGCCTCGTCGATGATGTAGACCTTGTAGCGGCTCTTCACCGGCGCGAAGAACGCCTTCTCCCGCAGGTCACGGGCATCGTCCACACCACCGTGCGACGCCGCGTCGATCTCGATCACGTCGATACTGCCAGGCCCGCCGCGCGCCAGGTCCCGGCACGACTCGCACTCCCCGCACGGGTCCGAGATCGGCGCCTTCTCGCAGTTCAGCGCCCGCGCCAGGATCCGCGCCGAGGTCGTCTTTCCGCAGCCGCGAGGCCCGGAGAAGAGGTACGCATGGTTGACCCGGTTGCCCGCCAGCGCATTGCGCAGCGGGCCGGTGACGTGATCTTGGCCGATGACCTCGGCAAACGTCTCCGGCCGGTAGCGGCGGTAGAGAGCTAGCGGTGCGTCCACCCCATGAACCCTAACGACCCCCACCGACAGTCGGTAGCCGCCGGGCGGCCCGGTCGCGGACGAACCCCGCAAAGTGAGCGGTTCTGACGTGTTCGGCTGCGGATTCCCCTCCTCACGGGCCAGCATTCGCACCGAGCGCGCTTCCAGGCGTCGACACCATCCCGAAAGGACGCTCGATGATCGATCCCGAGGACGCGCCGTCGACATTGCCGGACCAGCCCGCCTCCCAGCATCTGCCAGCAGTCCCCCGTGCCCTGGGGAAGGCCGCGATCCACCTGGCCGTCGCGCTCACGGTCATTCGGCTGATCGGGGTCGCGATCGTCTCCGTCCCGGCCCCAGGGGAATGGGCCTTGGACGTGCTCGCGGCGAGCCCGGTGGTCGCGATCTCGATCGGCATCCCCCTCTACGTGGTGGCCACCCTGTGGCTCCTGCGGAGCTACGACTTCGCGAGGGCGGTCGATCCGGCGTTCCCCATGCGGCGCAGCCGAGCGTGGACGTGGCTCGGGTGGTGGGTTCCGATCGTCTCGCTCTGGTTTCCGTTCCAGATCGTCGACGACGTACGCCGCGCGACCGCGAAGGGCCAAGCCCGCACGAGTCCGGCCATCTGGTGGGCAGCCTGGTTGATCGCCGTCTGGACGGGACAGATCTCGAGGAGCGCCTTCGGTGATCACTGGACGCTGGTCGCGGTTCTCGACACAGTCGCCGCCGTCGCCTGGGCGGTCGCGTGTGTCATGTGGATCTCGATCATCCGCGGGATAACCCGAGACCAGGAGGCGGCTCGCGGCTGACGTACGGGAAAAGAAAAGGCCCCCCACGTACCCAACAGAGCTCGCTTATCCTTGCTGCCTTCCGGCCCTGGGGAGGTTCGACAAGATGTCGCCACATGGGGGGTTGCCGAAGAGTCTAGACGAGTACGCTCACCGATCCCAAAGCACACCCGTCGACCCTCCGCCGATTTCCTCTCAGTTGCCCAACCCGCGTACGATCCCTCACGGATCTGTCGCCTAGTGGCCTATGGCGCACGGCTGGAATCCGTGTTGGGTTAACGCCCTCGGGGGTTCGAATCCCCCCAGATCCGCCAGCAGGAAACCTTGGTTGACCTGCAAGAACGCCGATCCGGACAGCGCAAGCTCCGGATCGGCGTTCTTCATTTCCCGGTCTCAGTCCCGAGCGGCTCAGTCCAGGACGGCGTACGCCTCGACCTCGACGAGCACGTCCGGCTCGAAGAGATAGTCCACGCCGATGGCGGACAGCGGCGGCAGCGGTTGCGGGATGCCGAGCTCGTCGACGACGCTCTCGAGACCCGCGACGAACGCGTCGTACTTGTCCGGGGACCAGTCCGTGACGAAGAACCGGAGGCGTACGACGTCGGCGAAGGTGGCGCCGGCTCCGGCCAGGCCACGGGCAGTGCTGCGGAGGGCGTGGGCGAGCTGGCCGGCGAGGTCACCCGGCGCCAGGCCGCGACCGAGCTCGTCCCGGGCGATCTGTCCGGCGACGTGGACGTGGCGGCCGCCGGTGGCGACGGAGACGTGGTGGTAGGGCACGGGCTGGAACATGCCTTCGGGGGTGAGCAGATCGACGGACACGATGAGATTCCTTTCGAGGGTTAAGGTTTCTCATGTGTACTTGGTATCCAGAGGACACTTCAACGAGACTAGGTGTCATGCCGGATACCAGCCCGGAGCCGTTGCGCCTGACCCAGGAGCATCGCGAGCTCCTCGACCAGCTCCTCGACAAGTGGTCGCTCCAGGTGCTCGACACGCTCTGTGAGCGGCCGCGACGGTTCAACGAGCTGCGTCAGGCGATCCCGGCGGTGACTCAGAAGTCGCTCACCACCGCGTTGCGCCGCCTGGAGCGGAACGGCATGGTCGCCCGGATCGTGCTGAGCACCCGTCCGGTCGCGGTCGAGTACCGCATCACCCCGCTGGGCAGCACCCTGCAGGACCTCATCGACCGGCTCTACCACTGGACGACCACGACGCTGCCCGAGGTCGAGGCCGCCCGCGCAGCCTTCGACAGCGACTCCTGAGGGCTACATCGAGCCCTTGCGCCGCGAGAGCAACGGCCGCAGGACCAGCCCGAGCCCGAGCGCACCGCCGCCGGCGATCGCCCACCAGATGGCGTTCTCACGGACGGTGGCCAGCGGGTCGACCTTCTCCCGGGCCATCGGCGCCTGCTCCACCTCCGGGGGCTTGGCGGCCTCCTCGACGGCGGGACGGGTGAGGGCGTCGTACGCATTCACCACGCCGGCACCCCAGTATCGGCCTCCCTGGCCCTCGCGGCCCGACGTCGTGCCGTAGAGGCGGTCGATGACCTGCTCGGCGCTCCACCCCCGGTTGGTCGACCAGATCAGGGCGAGCACCGCGGAGACCTCGGCGGAGGCGAAGGACGTCGAGATCGAGTCGACCCAGCACGGCTGGCCGAAGAGCGTCTTCGACGGCGCCCCGTACGTCGGAGCGGCCACGTCGGTGTTGGAGTTGGGCAGTACCGCGGATTCCGGGTCCGACGCCCCGGTGCCGGAGGCGCTGACCGTCACCACGGATTCGTTGGCGTTCGGGAAGACCTTGGGCCCCATGTCCCGGTCCGTGGCAGTGGCGACGCCGGACCAGTCGGCGGCCGTCACCACGATGGCGCCCTTCTTGATGAGAGTGTCGACGGCCGTGTCCAGGCCCGACGCGGCCTCCGTCGCGGGCAGACCGATGTCGACGATCAGCCCCTTCGCGTTGCCCTTGGCCAGCGAGTTGAGCTGGGCCACCATCTGCTTGGCGTCGATCGTCGACTTCTCCTGGCCGACCTTGAGGACCGGGTGGTCGCTGAGCTTCGCCTTGGGCGCGATCTCGGAGATCAGGCCGGCTGCCACAGTGCCGTGGTAGTCCTGCGCCTTGGCGCTGTAGCCGGAGTCGACGACGGCGATGCGGATCCCCTGACCCTGCTTGCTCACCTTCTGCGCCTCGGCGATCCGCATGATCGCGAACGGGGCCACCGTCTCCGGCACCGGCGCCGTCTGGGTCTCCGCCTTCTGCGGAGCGCCGCCCCCGAGGTTCTTCTCGTAGGCCGTGCAGAGTGGCCGTTCCTCCGCTGCGTACGCGGGGCTCGGGCCGCCCAGGAAGGTCAGTCCGCCCAGCACAGCGACGAGCGCGATCCCCCCTCGCAGCGGCGTCACTCCAAGGGCTCGCACAGGTCCTCCTTGCTCACCTTGCCGGTGTTCGGCGGGCAGAGCGCGAACTCGGTCGACAGCGCCGCGCCAGCGGGAAGCAGGCGCAGCCACGTTCCGGGGACGATCGGCCCGGAGGCGGTCGACAGACCGAGCCGCTGAACCGTGACCGGTCCGTCGAGGGTGTTCGCGGTGCCGCGGGCGTCGATCAGGTAGGGCGTCGCACTCTGCTTCTGAAGCTCCTCGCCGTTGGCGGCGAACACGAAGGCGCCCTTGCCGGGGTCGACCCGGGCAGCGGTGAAGTCACCGGCCGCAGGGGGCTCCGACGTCGGCCATGCCTTCTCGCCCGGCTCAACACCGAGTCGCACCGTCGTCTTGTCCTTCGTCTCGAGCTTGGCGCAGACGCTGCCAGTGCCCGGTTCGAGGGTCGCGCTCGGCCAGGAGGTCTCGAGACGCTCGCCGTTGATGTTCGGCTGTGAGCTCAGCGACTGCTGGTTGGCCTTGCTGCCGAAGGCGACGTCATAGACCTCGCTGGCGAAGTCATCGAGCCGAATCCAGCCGGACTCGGTCATCAGATAGTTGTTGGCCTGGTAGTTGGCCTTGGTGCCGATCGGGTACTCCTCACCCTCGACCGTCCCGCCGACCTTGGTGAACGCACTCCCGAAGGACGCGCCCGACAACGGCGCCCCAGTGGGGAACAGGTTGACCCACGCCTGGGGCACCGTGGGCGTCGAGACCGGTCCGTTGAAGGTCCGGTCGGCGTAGGTCTCCGAGTCACCCTCGATCTTGTAGCTGTAGGCCTGGGCGTATCCCTCGGTGCTCTGATTCTCCGCGATGAGGTAGTTGCCGTCCTCGGTCTGCACCATGAAACCGGTGTCCGCCGCCGACTTCACGTCCGGCTTCTCTGAGATGTTCAGATAGGTGCCGGCGCCGTTGGCGGTGCACGCGGTCCAGCCGGTGTTGATGAAGTCGGACTTGAGCGGCAGCTCCTCGGGGACGAGAGGACCGGAGAGGCCGATCGTCCCCTTCGGGAACTCCTTGTCGATCTCCTCCTGGTCGATGACCTTGGAATTCTTCTCCAGGTCGAGGCCGAGGATGAGCTGGGCGCTGGCCAGGTTGACGACCGGGTGCAGCTCCTTGTCCTTGTCAGGACCGGTGACGACGTAGCGAGCACCGCCCTTGGTGACGATCAGGCCGTCCGTGTCGGCCCAGCCGGTCGCGGGCTTGGGCGAGAGGAAGTGGGCGACGGCGCCACCGGCGATGAGCAGCACCGCGAGCACGACGCCACCGAAGACCGAGCGACCGGGACGGGCCGGCTCCACCTCGCGCCCACCGGGGGCACCCGAGAGGAACGCGGAGACGAGACGGCGACGGCTGAAGGCATGCGCCTCTACGAGGTCCTTCTTGCTGGCCATCAGAAACCAGCCACCGCGGCGCCGAAGAGGCCCGAGGCGAGCACCATCAGCGGCAGCATCGCGAGCAGGCAGATCGTCTCGGCGACGTCGGCCAGGCGGCCGCGCCGGATCGACCCGACGTCGGGGACCAGCGTCAGCACCAGGAGTACGCCACCCGCGGCTGCCAGCACGACGGCGGTCGTCGGCCGCCACGACTCGTGGTAGACCAGCAGCGCGGCACCGATCGCGAGCAGCCCGGCGATCCCGGAGACCAGGCCGACGAGCACCTCAGAACCCGTCCGGTACTGCCGCGTACGCAGCATCAGCACCACACACGCGGCCAAAGCCAGCAGCGTGCCGAAGAGCCCGAGCCGCACCACGAACGGCGCGGTCAGCACGACCAGGACGCCGACGGAGAGCGAGATCGCGACCAGGATCTCGTGGGCGACCTTGGCGTCGACCCGGACCTGGTCCTCACGGATCTCGTCGGGGTCGAGGTTGATGTCCTCGTCGGAGTAGAGCTGGGGGACGTCGGTCTTGGTCGTGCTCAGCGCGAGCCACGGGAAGAAGCTGCCGGCCAGCACGACGACGACCAGCACGATCCCGAGCACCACACCGGCCTTCCAGCCGGTCATGCTCAGCAGCATGCCGGCCACCAGGAAGACACCACCCACGAGGGCGCCCGGCATCGCCAGCATCCGGGCCTCGCCGAGCCCGAGGAAGCCGATCGCGGCGGCGAGCATCGCGCCAGCACCGGCGAAGGCCAGCGGCATCCCGACGCCTCCGTCGGGGCCGAGCGAGGCCGAGCCGATCAGGAACCCGGCGACCGCGCCGTAGACCTCACCGATCCACACCGCGGCGATCGCAGCGTCGTTCTCGGCCTCGAGCCGGGAGAGCACGATCGCGCCTCCGGCGAGGACGATGCCGATCACCCCGGCAGCGACGCCAGCGAGCATCGACGGCGCCTGCGTCCACAGCGCGCCGGCACCGAGGAGCAGCAGCAGCGCGGCGGCCAGCAGCGACGTACGTCGTCCTGCTTCCGGCTTCCAGGGGGCCATCTCGCTCTCGACGACGTCGGTCATCGCCTCGACCACGTCGTCGTAGACCCGCGGCGGCTTGTCGTCGATGCCGGCGCTCACGGTGAGCACGCCGCCGTCCTCGACACCCTGCGGGATCAGACCGAGGTCACCGGCGAGCTTGCGGCCGTCGGCGAGCACGACGCGGTAGCCGGCGTAGGCCGTCTGCGGGTCGAGCAACCCGACGCTTCGCGCAAGCTCCGGCACGAGCTCCGCCACCGGCACCGAGCCCGGCAGCACCAGGTCCATCCGACGTGTGCCGGAGGCGACCGTGACCCGGACCAGCCCAGTGGGCGCCACCTGCGCCTGCGTCATTTCACGAACTCCTCGCGTCGTGCCTGTGCCCGAGACGAACCGACCGAATGTCCCGAGAGCTAGACCTACCTCGCGCTCGCTGAATCAGACAGCGAACATCAGCGCTGACTTTGCCATAAAACGAGCGACGAGGGGACCGGTGCCCCGCACCGATCCCCTCGTGTTGCCTGTGTGCTGAAGAACTCAGCCGCCGAAGCCGCCGGCACCGCGACGGTCCGCGTCGTGCATGTTGGCGTTGGCCTCGTTGACGAACTTGCTGCCGCGGTCCAGAGCCATGCCGAGCTCGCGGATGCTCTGGTTCCACTTGGCCTGGGCCCGGTTGTAGGCGTCGGCCGCCTCACCGGTGAAGTTCTCCTGGAGACCGAGGATGTGACGCTCGAGCTCGTCGAGCTCGCGGTCCATGTCGGCCACGCCCTTGAGCAGGACGTCGGTGATGGAGCCCATCTTCCCGTGGTTTACGACAATCTCTTCACCCATGTCAGTTCCTTCCAGTCCTCTGCTTGAAATGCGGCCTGACCGGGTGGTCAGCCACCCATCTTGTACGAGATGCTGTCCATGCTGGAGGTGACGGAGCTGGACTGCCCGGCAACATCCTCGTCGGCCTGGCTACCGACCTTGCGGGCGTTCTCGAGACCCGCGGTGAGCTCGTCGAGCGCGTTGGTGATCTCGCGCGACTTCTCGTTGTAGGTGTTCATCAGCTGCTGGAACGACGTGCCGCCGGCACCCTTCCAGCCCGATGCGCCCTCCGCCTGGGCCTCCGAGACGGTGCGGCTGTTGACGCTCTGCAGCTTGGCCTTGGTCTCGTTGATGAAGTTGACGGCGGTGTTGATCGCCTGGCCTTGCTTGATCTCACTGCTCATGGTGCTGTCCTTCCACCGGCGGAACCGGTTTTCCTAGGTTTGATACCTGTTGGAGCCCGGCTCCCGTTGGGCTCCCCCGAGGTCCGGACAATGTGTTCTTACCCCGTCTCCGGAGTTCTAAACACAAATCTCTGAACTTTTTCAGCCCTGCTGTCTAGCTGTTGAAACCCGATTCCCACAGGTGACGGAAGAAGCCTGAGGAAACCACGAACGATGCGATGACAGCGGCGCCGCACAGCGACTCCGCCCAGTCGGCCCGAGACGCCCATTTCGCCGAGCGCCAGCCCCGGCCGGTCGCGATCGCCGCGATGATGACGGCGAACCCGATCACCACGACTCCCAGACCGAACCAGGAGACCAACTCCGGGTCGACCCAGCCTACGAAGGCACGGACCCCGACCGCCAGCGCAATAACCCCGGCAACCCGGAGTACGCCACGAGGCAGCCAGTAGCGATAGCTGCGCGCCGCGAGCAGGATCACGAAGGAGCCGGCCAGCAGGATCAGCCAGCCACCGATCCGGTCCAGGTCGTCCGTCACGGTCGCCGCCAGCGCCGGTCCGCTCACCGCGACAACGGCGAGGACCGCCCAGGAGGCCGCCGCCAGCGTGCGGGCGCCGCGCTCGGCCACCTCGGTGACCTCGTCGATCGGGACCGTCGCCTTGCCGGAGGTCGTCCTGGCCCGTGCCGACCAGGCGGTCACGGAGAGCTTGGAGACATCGAGGAGATAGGAGTCCGGGACGTCGACGGCGTACGACGGGACGATCCGCGCAGCCAGCGCGGCGGCGGCGAACAGGATCGACCACGGCACCTGCGGCGAGGTGCCGAGCAGGGCGCACAGCGCGGTCACGACGAAGACGATGACGCCGGTCGTGGTCCAGATCTTCAGGCTCTCGTCGACGGTGTCGACGAGGGACCGCGAGATCGTCGCGACGACCGCGGCACTCAACCCGGCCACTCCGACCGCCATCGGCAGCGTCTCGGGCACCGGGTCGGCGGTGATGACGAAGGCGGCGCCGGCGGCGAAGGCCGGAGCGGCGATCGCTCGGCGCGCCGCGTACGGCCCGGCGGGGATGATGCCGATCAACGCGCCCAGCGCGAGCAGACCGGCGATGGCCAGTCGCTGCCAGCCGTCGGCCTGGGCGCCGAACCCGGCCGCGGCGACCGCCAGGAGGGTGGCCAGACCGACCCAGTAGAACGAGAAGCTGCCTGCTTGGACCGCGGCGGCCGTCTCGACGACCTCGCGCCGCGCGTAGGCCTGCGTCGGCGGCGAGTCGGCGGCGAGCAGGGCGCCCGAGGAGATGCCGCGCGAGGCGAGCGATGCGTCCGGTTGGATCACCTCGCCACGCCGGTCCCGCAACACCGGCGCCGCGGGCAGACCGACGGCCGTCGCGTACTCCCTCGCCAGGTCCGAGACGTGCGCATCGGACGGGACGACGATGTCGACCACTCCGGCGGTGCCGTGGACCGTGACCGCCAGGCCGCCTGCTGCGAGCGCCGGCTGAACGGCATCGGCCGTCTGAGTGGGCATGACACCTCCCGGATGCGTGAAGACCCTGTGACAGAGTTCCACATCGGAAGCTCCACCGCCCGTTTTACCCGACCGGCACGGTTAAGGGTAGTAGCCGGGTGGCGGGCACTCTAAGATCCTGACCACCTGCGGCATCCGGGCCCGCGGGGCACTGAACCAGTCTCAGGGGGACACGTGACCATCGCTGCGACAGCCGGCGGTACCCGCACCGAGGAGCCGGAGGTCCCCGAGGGGGAGCTGGCTCTGAATGCTCCGCCGGCTATCGAAGAGGGCGAGGGCGTCGGTGGCATCCTGATGAACGCCATCCCCATGCTCGGTGGCCTCGGATCGATCGTGCTCATCGCGACGATGCAGTCGGGCACGGGGGGTTCCCCGCCGATCCAGCGCTACATCGCTGCCGGCATGTTCCTCTTCGCCACGCTCGGCTTCATCTTCGTGCAGATCGACCGGCAGCGGAAGCAGAAGCAGAAGCAGGTCGGCGGCCAGCGCACCGACTACCTCCGCTACCTGGCCGGCATCCGGCAGTCGGCGCGCAAGGCCGGCGAGCAGCAGCGCAAGGCGCTCACCTGGCACTATCCCGCGCCGTCCTCGCTGCCCGCAATCGCCGAGGAACGCAGCCGGCTGTGGGAGCGCTCGAACACCCACAAGCGCTATCTCGACGTCCGCTACGGCGTCGCGCACCAGCCCCTCGCCCTGACCCTGGTGCCGCCCCAGCAGACCCCGATCGACCAGGTCGACCCCGCCTCGGCGAGCGCGCTGCACCGGCTGCTGACCGTCCACCGGGTCCAGCCCGACCTGCCGGCCGCGACCAACCTGCGCGGCTTCGACAAGATGGAGATCTGCGGCAACGAGGACCAGGCCCGAGCGCTCGCCCGCGCCCTGATCTGCGGGATGACGGCCTTCCACTCGCCGGAGCAGCTGATCGTCGCCGTCCTCACCTCCGAGCGCAATCTGGCCGAGTGGGACTGGGTCAAGTGGCTCCCGCACGCGCAGAGCGGTCGCGAGGTCGACGCCGTCGGGCCGCGCCGCATGGTGGTCACCAACATCAACGACCTCGGCGCCCTGCTGCCGACCGAGGTCGGCGAGCGAGCCCGTTGGGGCACCGACGACCGGATCCCGTCGCCGCAGGTCGTGGTCATCGTCGACGGCGGCTCCGTCCCGCCGGGCAACCACGTGCTCCCCGACGACGGCATCCAGGGCGTCACGGTCATCGACCTGCCGACCCACTGGGACGAGCTGTTCGACTCCAGCCGGGTGCGGTTCCTGATCGACGACGAGGAGCCCGACGAGAACAGCACGGTCTCCGGCTACCAGGTGCGCGTACGCATGGACCCGGTCCGCCTGCGGGTGGACCAGATGAGCATGGCCGACGCCGAGGCCTACGCCCGCCGCCTGACCGCGCTCTACACCGTGGCCCCGGAGGGCTCCGACGCCGCCGCCGAGACCCCGCAGGACACCGAGATCGCGGCCCCGAAGGACTACATGGCCCTGCTCGGTCTGGGCGACGTACGTTCCTTCGATCCGGACGTCGCCTGGCGTCCCCGCGCCAACCGCGACCGGCTGCGTGTGCCGGTCGGCGTCGGTGAGGCCGGCCAGCAGATCTACATGGACATCAAGGAGTCGGCTCAGCAGGGAATGGGGCCGCACGGCCTCGTCATCGGCGCCACCGGTTCCGGTAAGTCGGAGTTCCTCCGCACCCTCGTCCTCGGTCTGGTGCTCACCCACCCGCCGGAGGTCCTCAACCTGGTGCTGGTCGACTTCAAGGGTGGTGCGACCTTCGCCGGGATGGCGGGCATGCCGCACGTCTCCGCGGTGATCACCAACCTCGAGGGCGAGCTCACCCTGGTCGACCGTATGCAGGACGCGCTCTCCGGTGAGATGACCCGCCGCCAGGAGCTGCTGCGCGAGGCCGGCAACTTCTCCTCGCTGAAGGACTACGAGAAGGCCCGTACGCAGGATCCCTCGATGGATCCGCTGCCGTCGCTGTTCATCGTGGTCGACGAGTTCTCCGAGATGCTCTCGGCGAAGCCCGAGTTCATCGACCTGTTCGTCGCGATCGGTCGTCTGGGCCGCTCCCTCGGTATCCACCTGCTGCTCGCCTCGCAGCGCCTCGAGGAGGGCCGCCTGCGCGGTCTCGACTCCCACCTCTCCTACCGCGTCGGTCTGCGCACCTTCTCCGCGCAGGAGTCGCGGACCGTGCTCGGCGTGCCGGACGCCTACGAGCTCCCGGCTGTTCCCGGCCTCGGTTACCTCAAGCCCGACCCGACCAACATGCAGCGGTTCCGGGCTGCGTACGTCTCGGGGCCGCCGGCCGCGGGCTCGCGGATCCGCCGCGACGAGGGCGGCAAGCTGCAGGGCATCTTCCCGTTCTCGATCGCCGAGGTGAAGCAGCTGGCGATGCCGGTCGAGGAGGACGAGCGTCCGGCCACCCCGGTCGTGGGTGCGGACGGCGTCGAGAAGTCGATGCTCGACATCGCCGTCGACCGGATGACCGGCTACGGCAGCCCGGCCCACCAGGTCTGGCTGCCGCCGCTCGACATCCCCGACACCCTCGACACGCTGATGCCCGACCTGACCACCTCGCCCGAGCTCGGCCTGCACTCGCCGGCCTGGAAGCGGCTCGGTGGACTGGTGGTGCCGCTCGGCATCGTCGACAAGCCGCGTGAGCAGCTGCGCGACACCCTCACCGTCGACCTGCGCGGAGCCGCCGGTCACGTCGCGGTCATCGGTGCACCGCGCACCGGTAAGTCGACCACGCTCCGCACCATCGTCACCTCGATGTCGCTGACCATGACGCCGCAGGAGGTGCAGTTCTTCGTCCTCGACTTCGGTGGCGGCACGTTCGCACCGATGGCCAAGCTCCCGCACGTCGCCGGTGTCGGCACTCGTTCCGAGCCCGACGTCGTACGCCGCGTCCTGGCCGAGATCTCCGGCATCATCGACCGCCGCGAGGCCTACTTCCGGGCGCAGGGCATCGACTCGATCGAGACCTACCGCACCCGCCGCGCTCGCGGCCAGGCCGACGACGGCTGGGGCGATGTCTTCCTCGTCATCGACGGGTGGGGCACGCTGCGCGCCGACTTCGACGACCTCGAGTACGCCATCCAGGAGATCGCTCCGCGCGGCCTGACCTTCGGCGTCCACATCGTCGCGGCGGCCGGCCGCTGGGCCGAGTTCCGCTCCTCGATGCGCGACGTCTTCGGCACCAAGCTCGAGCTGCGTCTGGGCGACCCGATGGACTCCGAGCTCGACCGCAAGCTCGCCGCCCTGGTGCCGACCGGGCGCCCGGGTCGAGGCATCGTGAAGGAGAAACTCCACTTCCTCAGCGCCCTGCCCCGCATGGACGGCGACGGTTCGGCGGCGACGCTTGGCGATGGCGTCGATGACCTGATCTCCCGGGTCTCCGCGGCCTGGCAGGGCCCTGCCGGACCGAAGCTGCGGCTGCTGCCTGAGCGGATCACGATCGAGCGGATCCGCGAGCAGGCCGGGGTCACCGCGGAGAAGCCCGGCAAGCGACTGCTTCTGGGCATCAACGAGAAGGAGCTGGCCCCGGTCGGTCTCAACCCCGACACCGAGCCCCACCTGCTCGTCTTCGGCGACGGCCAGTCCGGCAAGTCCTCGATGCTGCGCAGCATCGCCCGCGAGATCATGCGGACGCACACGCCCAAGGAGGCGCAGATCGCGGTCGTCGACTACCGGCGGTCGCTGCTCGGCGAGATCCCCGAGGACTATCTGGTCGGCTACCTCACCTCGGCGACGCAGGCCAACCCGACGCTGAGCGACCTGGCGGCGTACCTGACCAAGCGGATCCCGGGCCCGGACGTCACGCCCGAGGAGCTGCGCAACCGGTCGTGGTGGTCGGGCGCGGAGCTGTTCGTGCTCGTCGACGACTACGACCTCGTCTCGACGCAGCAGGGCTCGCCCCTGGCTCCGTTGCAGCCGCTGATGGCCCAGGCCGGCGACGTCGGCCTGCATGTCGTCATCGCTCGTCGCTCGGGTGGTGCGTCGCGCTCCCTCTACGAGTCGGTCATCCAGTCGATGCGTGACCTGGCGATGCCGGGCCTGCTGCTCTCCGGCAACCCGGACGAGGGCCCGCTCATCGGCAACCTGAAGCCGGTCCCGACCCTCCCGGGTCGTGGGCGTCTGGTCACCCGCGACCGTGGCATCGAGGTCATCCAGCTGGCTTGGAGCGAGTCCTCGGTGTAGCCCTCGACCTCTCGAACGACGAACGGCCCGCGACCTGATCCAGGTCGCGGGCCGTTCGTCGTTCGTCGTCCGGTCAGAGCGTCCCGGTGCCGTTGTTGTTGGATGCCTTGCGCAACGGCGGATGGGTCTCGAACTGGTCGGCTCCGGGCATCTCCCACGTCTCGGCGGTGAACCCGTCCTTGCCGGAGATCAGGACCGACGCCTTGTTGAGATACTCGTAGTCCCCGTCGCCGGCGCGCAACGGGTTGACCAGGTCGTCCCTGCCGTCACCGTTGACGTCGGCGACCGCGGGGATCTGAGACCCACTGACGGCGTCGTCGTTCTTGACCGGGTCGCCGATGTCCCACGACGGCTCGGGAACGAACTTCTTGCCCTCGGGGTCGTAGGAGTAGACGCGGATGGCCCACTTCTGGTCCACGATCTCCTGGGTGATCAGCTCGTCCTTCCCGTCACCGGTGACGTCGGCGAAGTTCGACGACCCGGCGACCCGATCACCGTCAGGTCCGGGCACCTCGAGGTCGGTCTTGATGAGCTTCGAGCCATTGCTCATCAGCAGGACCACTGCGGCCGGTGAGGCCTCCCGGGCACCCATGATGACGTCGGCTCGCTTGTCGCCGTCGAAGTCACCGACGTCGAAGTTGACGTCGAACGTGGCCCCCTGCCAGGGACCGGTGTACCAGTCGGTGCTCTTCGCCCAGGTGTTGTCGGCCTTGCTCAGCATGACCGTCACATGGAACTCGAGGTCCTTGAGCTTGGCCAGGTCGGCGTCCTCCTCGGGCAGCTTGGTCCCGTTGCCGACGGAGATCATGCCGATGTCGTCGCGGCCGTCGCCGTTGAAGTCGGCGCAGAACATGGCCAGGCGCTTGCCCGACGCGGGCACCTGGATGGCGCCGTCGGGTTGGTCCTTGGCGTTGGAGTCGACGTTGAACGAGGATCCGATGCCGGAGACCTGCACCACGTCGACCCGTCCGTCGGCGTCCAGGTCCCCGAGCAGGTTGCCGAACTTGAGCCCCTCGGTGGTGCCGGACTCGAAGCCCTTGCCGGTGGAGGCGAAGAGGGTCGCGGCATTGCCGTCCCAGTTGTAGTTGACGTCACCGAACGGCGCACCGAGCACCAGGTCGCCCAGCCGGTCCCCGTCGATGTCTCCGGTCACCGCCGGCTTGGGCTTGGCGGGAGTGTTCTCCGTGGTCGCGAGGGTGACGCCCACTGCGGCACCACCCGCAACGAGGACCGCCAGCGCCGCCGCGCCGGCGATCCACCACGTGGCCTTGGCGCGTTTGAGGGTGACGGTGGCTCCGGACGCGAAGCCCATCTGTCGCCCGGCCATCGCGGCGAAACGGTCCCGAACCCGGACCGCCTCGTTCGTACGCTGCGCCGGATCCTTGACGAGCAGACCGCGCTCACCGGAGAGCAGGTCGTTGGCCTGCAGGGTGAAGTCGTCGCGGCCCGGCAGCGTCGGGATCGGCTGCGATCCGTGGGCCATCGCGGTCTCGACGTCGTTCGCCCCGGTGAAGGGAACGGTCCCGGTGACGAGCTCGTAGAACAGGCAGCCCAGCGAGTAGAGGTCGCTCGCCGGAGTCGCCGGCGCACCCATCGCGCGCTCGGGCGCCAGATAGTTCCACGCACCGGAGTGGATCCCGGGCCTGGCGGTCGCGGAGTCATCAGCGCGGGCCGCCGCGAAGTCGGACAGGTAGGCGTACGGCGGGCTGTTGCCGTCGCGCAGCAGGATGTTCGACGGCTTCACGTCGCCGTGCACGACGCCGACCTCGGGCGAGTGGATCGCGGCCAGACCGTCGGCGATCTGGGCGCAGATGTCGGCGGCCAGCGGGCCGGGGAGACGGCCGCGGGCCTTCAGCAGCGAGCCGAGGTCACCGCCGTCGGCGAACTGGGAGACCAGGTAGGGGGCGCCGTCGTGGGTCCGACCGTTGGTGTAGACGCCCATGATGTGGGGCGAGTCCAGCTTGGCCATCAGCGTGGCCTGCTTGTCGAACCGGGACACGAACTCGGGGTCACGGGCACCGCGTCCGAGGAGGACCTTGAGGGCGACCGCTCGGTTGAGCCGGGTGTCGGTGGCCTTGTAGACGACCGCCATCTCGTTCGACGCCACCTGCTGCTCGAGCCGGTAGGGCCCGATCATGCCGGGGGCGTCCGCCTTCAGCACGGTCGCCGGTAGCGGGTCCTGCACAGGCGGTGGCGGGGGCGGCGGGGTCTGGGCCGGCAGCTGCGTGGGCGGCTGGGTGGGCGGAGGAGGCGGCGGTGGTGTCGGAGCGGGAGGCGGCGGTGGCGGCGGCGTCGCAGAAGGTCCGCCGGGCCGAGCGACCCGTGGCCTGATCGTGGTCTTGTCCGGGTCGTCGACCGGGGGACGCTCGAACGAGGGCTGCGGCCCCCGCGGTGTGTTGTCAGGGGTTCCGGTGGAATCGCTCATCCGAGGGTTCCTCCCATCAGGTTGTAGCGGCGGACATCGTCGGGCGACTTCTCCCACGTCGCCATCATGTGACCGGGGAACGTCCCGGTCTTCGAGGCCAGAGCCACGTAGAAGGCGTAGGGGCTCTCGCTGGTGTCCTGCGTGACCGCGACGATGTCGGTCCGTCCGTCGCCGTTGACGTCGGCGACGGTCACGGGATACCTGCTGGTGGTCTTGAGGGTGTTGCGGGGCTTGGGAAGCTTCCCGCGGTTGGCGATCGAGAACTGGGTCAGGTCCTCGCTGAACGTGCCGACGGTGATCGACTGGCCCTCACCACGACCGGATTCCGCGGCGATGATCTCGTCGCGACCGTCGCCGTTGACGTCACCGGCGACGATCGAGCTGATCGACTGATGCTTGAACGCGAACGGCTTCGCGGCAGCGACGGTCGTTCCCTCGCCCTGGTAGAGGTCCAGGTCGGAGGTTCCAGACGTGAGGGTCATGTCCTCCGGGCTACCTTCGACCCGGTTCAGGACCACCAGATCGGCCTTCTCGTCGCCGGTGAACTCGCCCACCGAGATCTGCTCCACCGGTACGGCCGGATAGGACGCGAAGAGCGTCGGCTCCTCGAACCCTGACCCGGTTCCTCGGTAGACCCAGACCGTGCCGTCACCGGCCCTTCTCCCCTGCCGGTCGAGGTCGGGGTTCGGGTTGCCGAAGTGCGTACTCATGAACAGGTCGGCGACACCGTCGCCGTCGAAGTCGTCGGTGCCGAGGTCGTAGTAGAAGTTCGAGCCCGTCATCTTCTTGCCCTGCGCGACGACGCCCGCGGGAGCCTTGATGGATCCCTCCAGATCACCGTGGAACTCGAAGCCCTTCTCGCTCCGCACGAAGGTGACGAGCGTGTTCTTCCCATCGCCGGTGAAGTCACCGCAGAGCGGAAATACCTCGCCCCCGTCGTTGTCGGCCGGAAGCGCAGGGTCGTTGTACGTCACGGGCTTCGACGGGCTCAACGTACGGCCGTCCGACTTCCAGGTGACGACATCCACCCCCTCGCCGTCGGGGTTCTGGACGTTGGTGATCACGTCCCCGAACTTGTCCCCGTTCACATCCGCGTACGCAGCCCCCTTGACCGTCGGCACGATGGGCTCGGGCCCGTGCTCGACCCAGGGCTGGGTGATCGCCAGGGCACCGCCGACCCCGAGGGCGGCCACCCCGACCATCGCCGCCCCGACCCGGAGCGGGGTGATCTTGGACGGCCGCTGCGCCTCCTCGATCAGGATGGCTTCGCTCTCGGAGGGCGCCCGTACGGCCGCGACCGGGATCGGCACCGGGTTGGGGTCGGTCATCGACGGCGCGGGCACCAGCTGAGCCGGCGCGGTGATCTCGCGCAGCTTCAGCAGGTCGTCCTTGAAGACAGCGGCGCTCTGATAGCGGCTCCGACGGTCCTTCGCCATCGAGAGCTGCAGGATCCGGTTGGCCGCCTTGGTCCAGTCATCGGTGCCGACGAACTGCGGGATCGGCGCGTTCTGGTGGGCCATCGCCACCTGCACGGCCGCACCCGAGTAGGGGATCTTGCCGGTCAACGTGAACCACAGCATGCAGCCGGCCGCGTAGATGTCTCGTGACGGCTCCGGCGAGATCGGCCGGCCCTGCGCATCACGCTCGTCACGGATGTACTCGGGCGCCAGGTAGTTCCAGGTGCCGGTGATCCCGCCGGCAGGCGAGTCGGAGGAGGAGGTCGCGATCCCGAAGTCGCACAGGAACGCGAACGGGTCGAGAGGGCTCGCCGGGTTGCGTACAAGCACGTTCGACGGCTTGACGTCCTGGTGGATGATCCCTGCCTGATGGGCGTCGTGAAGCGCCCCCGCCACCTGGGCGTTCACCAGGCACGCCAGGTGCGGCGCCAACGGTCCGTTGCTGCGTACGAGTCCGGTCACATCACCGCCCTTGATGAACTGGGTGACGATGAACGGGCTGCCCTGCTGCTCACCGATGTCGTAGATCGCGATGATGTGGGGCGACCTGATCTGCGCCAGGGTCTGCCCCTCGCGGATGAACATGTCGATGAACTGTCTGTCGGCCAGGTGGGCATGCACCATCTTCAGCGCGACCTGCCGTTCGAGCTTGGTGTCGAAGGCGTCATAGACCACGCCCATTCCACCCTCGCCAAGAATGCGATCCAGGCGGTAGTGGCCGAACACTGCCCCGGGATGAAGCGTCGTCATGCCCGCACCCTATTCAAGGGTGGCGGAACCCAACCACTCCAATGCGCTAAAAGTCGTCTACTTCTTGGTCGGCGACCACTCGACGATGGTCGAGACGAGCGGTGCGACCCGTCCGGAGCGAGGACGTACGCTGTCGACCTTCTTGTCGATCACCGTCACCGTCGGGTTCATCACGATCGGAACGACGATCGAGTCCCGGACCAGCGTCTTCTCGATCTGGACGCGTACGTCGCGGGCCTCGTAGGGATCCGCGGTGCGGGCCAGCTCGCCGATGAGCCGGTCACGGTCGCGGTCGCCACCACCGGTCGCGTTCTGGCTGCCCTTGCCACCCCATTGTGCCGAGATCTCCTCCGGCGTCTGCGGGACCGGGATCCGGGCGAGCACGGCGTCCCACCTGTTGCCGGAGAGCACCTTGTCGGCCGAGGACACACCACAGTCGGTGGTGCCCCAGCCCTCGTCGTCGACGACGTTCGAGATGGTGTCGTAGGCGCCTGCGGCGAACGCGTTCGACTTGTCGTAGGAGATGCACACCTTGGCGCCGCGCGGGGCCGTAGCGTCCTCCGAGGCCTTGAACTTGGTGGAGAACCCGGAGTCCTCGGTCGCGATCTGGTAGCCCTCACCACCCGGTGGGAACAGCACGACATCGGTGGCTTCGTACGCCTCGGCCCACTCGCCCGCGCCGCCCTCGGCGATGTCGCCGCGGGGCACCGCCCGCAGATAGGCCGTGCGGGTGTCCTTGCGCTTGAACAGGCCACGGTCGGTGCGAAGGATCAGCGCCCACATGGTGCCGTCGTTGGCGTTCGCGACGCCGTAGTCGCGGCGCTCGAGGTCACGCACCTGCTTGCGGTTGGCCTTGGTCGGGCTGACCTGGACGACGTCGACCTTCTCCCCCAGGCTGTCCAGCGCGTCGGCACCGGCCGGGGTGAGGCGTACCTGCTCGTAGGTCGGCCTGGCCTCGCCCGCGTATTCCGGGTTGGCCTCCAGGTCGACCTCCTGGCCGCCCTCGCCGGCCGAGATCTTCGAGATCCGGTAGGGCCCGCTGGAGAGCAGCGCCTCCTCGGAGGCCTTGCCGTTCTCGGCGACCGCGAAGGACGAGCTCCACGCCTCCGCGATCTTGGTGAGCTTCGCGGTGTCGGACTCCTCGATCGCGGTCTCGACGACCTCCTTGGCCTCGATCGGGTCCTCGATCTTCAGCGCCTTCTGCCCGATCACGTGCGCCGGCACGGCGACATCCAGGGCCGTACGCCAGTCGACCACCGGCACCACGAGCGGGACCTCGATGGCGCGTGCGCCCTCGTCGACCTCAGGGATGTAGGCGCTCTTGGTCAGTCCGGTCGGCACCCCGCCGAAGTCGACCCCGCCGTCCGGGCTCCCCTCCTTCGGGGTGCGGAAGTAACCCGACGTCGCCGCCCAGGCGAGCATGAGGTCGGCGGTGTCGATCGGCACGCCGTCGGACCAGGACGGCTCGGCCAGGTCGTAGCGCACCCGGGCCTGCTCGCCGTCCTCCATGGTGACCTCGCCGAAGGTCTCGTCCATCTCGACGGTGTCGTTGACCAGGGTGCCGAAGGCTCCACGGGTCAGCGAGGCGATGTCGAGGTTTCCATCGGTCACGCTCGCCGCGCTCGCCGGGTTGGTGCTCGTCAACGACTCGTTCCACGCGACGGCGACCTCAGTCCCCTCCTCCACCGAGGCCGGGAGATCACCCGAGCAGGCAGTTGCAACAAGCGCCAGACTGGCAACGGAAATGACTCCCGCTCGACGACGTGCCCCAGGATGCACCTTCAAGTCCCCTCTCCGAGACAACGGACGCCCCAGATCCTAACGAGCCTCGGCGGAGACCTGCTACCGACGTAGCCGGTCTTCGCCGACGGGGTGTCCTCACCTCACGAGGCGGGGATCTCCACCTGCTCCGTGAACTCGGCGATGGTCTTGTCCGAACCGATCACCTTCGCGCCGTCGCGCTCGTACTCGACGAGGTACGTGTCGGCCTTCACCTCCACCTGGAAAGCGATCCAGCCGGTGTGCTCGCCGCCGTCGCGCCGCTGCACGTCCTCGAGCGGCGTACGCTTCGCGGCGGTCAGCTCCTCGGTCATCAGGCGGGTGTCCGGGCCCTCGAAGTCGGCGCCCTGGTCCCAGGAGATCTCGAAGTTCCCCTCCGAGATGCGGCCGCCGTACTCCGTGCCGGGCTTGATCTTCACCTGCAGCAGCACGACCTCGCCACCCTCGGCGATGAGGTCGGCCTCCTCCGTCGACGGGAAGTCACGGACGGCCGAGACGACCTCGATCGTGTCGCCCATGTCGGGGTCCTTGATCGTCTTCCCGATCGTGACCTCCTTCTCCTCACCCGCCGGTGCGGCGGACGCGGACTCGGAGGCCGGCGCACTCGACTCGACCTCGACCGCCGCGTCAGCATCCGAGTCGGTCTCCTCGGAGCCGCAGCCGGTCAAGGCGAGTGCGAGGCCGAGCGTGAGGCCGACGGCGGCCGATCGGAAGGTCCGGACGGTGGTGCGAGTACGCATGGAGAATCCCCTTCAACAGTGACTGTTCCCGAGATCGAGAGGTATGGCGCCACCCTGGCAATCCGAGCCCCTGGTGGACGTTCTTTACTTCGGCGTGTCGCGGTGATCCCAACGACATCGCCTGGCCTTCGCCTGTCAGCCGTTCTCGGCCACCCACTCCGGATTGACCGCCAGAGCCGTCACCGAAGCGTCCTTGGTCGGGAAGTCGACGTCCTCCACATCGATCTCCAAGGCGATGGAAGGCTTGCCGGTCGCCAGGTCCGTGCGTACGAGGCTCAGCGCTGTCAGCTCGGTCCACACCCGGTCACTTCGGCGCTTGGTGAACCGCTTGTGCAGGTCGGTCTCGTTGGTCATCGTGTACGCGGCGTTGGAGGAGTAGGTGAGCACCTCCGCGTCGAGCCCGATGTATCCCTCCACCCAACCGACCTCGCGCGCCTGAACCGGTGCCGGCGCGTTGGTCGGGAGTGGGGCGCTCCACATCGTGTTCTCGACGACCCAGACGAGCTGACCGTCCGCGATCGTCACCGCCGAGGGTGCACCGATCTGCGAGGAGGCGTCCTCCGGATAGATGATCTCGTGGTCCACAGCAGCCTTGTCCGCCGACGTCCCCTTCGCAGTCGTCCAGGTGCGGAAGAAGTGCTGGTCGTCGTCGTTCTCCCACCCTTCGTAGACGATCCCGTCGACGCAGGGCGATGTGCTGCCTGGGCTGGTGGGCTCCAAGGTGCTCAGGATGTCCGTACCGTCATGCGGATAGGCCGAGGTCAACGCCGCAAGGTCCCACTGGTCCTCCGGGATCGACTCGCTGTCCTCCTCGAAGGCCTTGGTGCTGGTGCCCCTCCCCGGCGCGAACACACGCTCGCCGCACACCGCGGCCGTCGTCGTCTGACCGTACGGCGACACCCGGGTGGTCGCCTTGCCGCTGTCCCCGTCGATGTAGGTCACGAACGGATCCTCGGACGAATCCGCGGGGCTGAACCCGACCAACGTCCCCTCACCGACCTGCACGCGGTACCACTCGTGCATCGTCTCGAGGGACTTGTCGTCGCTCGTGCGCTTGTTGTCGGTGAGCCCCGACTCGTCGATCACGTAGTCGTGCGCCGTGTCGGACGTCGTGATCCCGTGCTCCGTCCAGGAGATCCCGGCGCCTTCGACCTCCTCGAGCTCGATCGCTCGGGTCTTCCCCTCCTGCGAGACCAGCACGAGGTAGCTGGAGTCCTCCCCGCCCTCCGTCACCCGAAACGCCACCACCGCGTCTTCGATCGCGAAGTCCTTCGGCGGCGGACCAACACTGCAACCAGAGACCAAGGCAGCCGTAGCCACCGTCATCGCCGCGATTCCCCGAGCCACCGCTCACACTCCGTCATCAATAGATAGGTACGACGCGGACAGGCTAGCGATCGCCGGGACCGACCTCTCGCCGACGTCGCTGAACGCCGCAGAATAGGGTGTGGCTCCTCGACCTCGGGCGAGTGGAGCGCCTGGCGGCGCGGCCCAGATCGACGTCCTTAACCATGCGAACGCAGTCACCGAGGCATCCGGTAACCCCCGTTCGCGCAGGTCAGACCGCCGATTGTGGCGGGATCAAGCTGGCAACCACCGCAGCGTGGACACGCACAGGTCGAGCCCGTTCTTCCACCCGATGAACTTCTCATCGGTCGCGGGCATCGCCTCTGGGCGGGCGAGGCTCGCCGTGATCTGTAAACCACGGCGACGCATGGATCCCGGTATCGGCGTCATGTAGACGATCGACGTCACCACGATGTTGCCGCCCTCGAGCACGCGGGTGGATTCACGCTCGAACCGGATAAACCGCTTGTCGCCGAACAGGGGCTTCGCTCCGTGGTCGCGGACCGCTTGCGCCACGTAGGCGCCGAGATCACCACCATCCTGCGAACGTCGGATCGCGGCAAGCATCGATGCAGGGTAGTAGGCCTTGCTGTCGCCCATGTCGCCGGTTTGAGCGAAGTAGGCGACGACATTCTGCTTCTGCATCAATGCGTACGCCTCATCCAACTGCGACCGGAGAGTTGCGTGTAGCTCGGGTCTGTTGGCCGCCATGAACCGCTGCTTCATAGCAGCGTCCATCTTCTCCTTGCCCGCATCGTCGGGGCTGTGCCGCTCCCAACCTGGAAGAAGCTTCAACTCAAAGTCCGGATCCTTGACAGCTCCGAGCATCTCGCGCAACGACGTCCCTCCCTGATCGCTCATGGTCACACCCCACCATTCCTAACCGACTGAAGTGGCGCCTGGTCGTAGGCCTCGAAGTCGGGATAAGAGACAACCCGTCGCGCACGCAACCGCAGGAGCGCTCGGTGTCGACTCTCCAGGAGGACCTGCTCGTTCTCGGGCGAGAGCTGGTCGAGATCGACCGCCGGTGGCTTCGTTTCGGAACGGAATCGGTGATGCCCGACGATCGTGCCGACCGAGACGGCCACAAGTGCCACCGCAGGAATCATCATGAGCCACCACATCGAGTTGTCCATGTTGGCCGCCAGAATCGCGATGATCAGCCCCACGGCGAAGATCGTCGCCATGATGGCGAACGCCGACACCGTCCGGTCCGCCTGCCGATACGGCATGGCACGCCACTGCAGGTAGAAGTACAGGACCGAGAAGGCGCCGAGGATGCACGCGACGTAGACGAATGCGATCACCCCGCCACTGGCGCGCCCGCCGACGAGGGCGGCGACCGCAACTCCAAGAACGATGAGTCCGACGATCGCCACCCACGTCATCAACTTCGAGATCAAGCGTTGGGCAGGGGTGCGTCGTCGGTCCCTGGCCGCCAACTCCAGCTCGATGTAGGCATAGTCCCGGACAACTCTGTTGAGTTCGTTGATGTCGAATCCGGTGCCCGCCATCTGCACGGCAGCCCAGTCCATGGGGCTCGGAGCCGCAGGTTTAGGCATTGGAGATGCTCTCCCATTCGTCTGTCGGCTTACGCGTAACTGTTGGAACTGGATCTGCCGCGAACTGTTCCCCGTTCGGCTTTGTGACTCGCAAAGTGGAGAGCAACACTGGAAGGCCAGCCATCGTCAGTTGGAAGACCTCCTGTGAGCCGGCCTCAGCAATCACGAGGACACTTCCGGATTCGTCGCCGAACGCATATACAGCCGTGAAGAGTTGGAGATCTGCTCCGTTGATCGTCTCTTCTCGTAGTGCAACACACTTGAGGCCAGGGCCGAGGGCCGCCCCCGGGTACTCGTCCACGTCGAACCCGGCATCACGCCATCCTGAAGCGTCCAGAGGAGCGCCCGCCGCCAGCACTATGCGCACCCGACTGGGCACGGGGACGTCGAGCGGCCAGTGCAACATCACTGACAACGTCCCGAGCTCGGCTGCTTTGGCTACGGCATCCGTTAGAGCGTCACGGATCGCCGCTTCGACGCCAGGTCCCCAAGCCTCCTCGCCCCACCAGGATCGGATGCGTGCGGCCTCGTTCTGAAACCACTCCTCGGGTTCGCCGATACCTTCGCCCGGGACCCGAGTCCAACCGCTTTGGGGAAGGACTCCTTCAGCAAGCCACTCCGCTTCCATCATTTCCTTCTGCTAGTGAGATGAATCGGGCCGATACTCAGTTGAAGGCGTCAGCGAACGACCCGCCCACGACACCGATTCCAGTGTTGACGTGACCATAAACCGAGAAGCCGTGCTTCGCCATCGCGCCGTGAACTTCTCCGGCCGCCTTCCAAAGGTTGGCGTTCTCGCTGATCCGGGTGAAGTCGCTGACGTCCAGACCGGTGTGGATCGATGTCATGACATCGCCGAGCGCTTTGCGTCCGAGTGCCGCGTCGTCGAGTCCGCTGGCGAACTTGAGCCCTGTGCTGAACTTGGACAACTTGGAAGCGCCCTCGCCCAACTCCGCGATGCCATCGGCCATCTTGCCGAACTTACCGAAGGGAACGACGTCGAGAGCTGCTGTGAACAATTCAAAGGCTGTACATTCACCGGCGCAGAACTGAACAGCGCGCGCGAGGAGAATTGCGGCAGACAGCGCGAGGGCGATAGCGGCAAATGGGCCAGCAACGAACAGGCCGATCACAAACACGACCATCGCAACGATCTCCAGGACGGCGACGATGTCATCGAGCACCTCCCAGAAGCCGTCCTCGATCTTGCCGGACAGTCCGTTGGTGATTCCGGAGACGGCCTCGTCGTAACCGTCCTCCCACGCGTCGTACCACGTGTCGAATCGCTCGGCGGCGTTCTCCCACGCGTCGTACGCCTGCTTCTTGGCCTGGTTGTCCTCGGCCTCTTGCTTGGCCTCCGGGCTATCCGCGTCATGGCCGCCCATACCCAGAACGCCGCCGTCGGCCTCTGGCTCGAGGCTGCCGTCCTTGTCTCCCGGGAGCGCGTCATACGTATCCCACAGGTCGGAGCAGGTAGTGGCGCTGTTGTCGATCAGCGGTTTGTACGTCTCCAGCATTTCGCCGTACTTCACGATCACCGGCCCGACTGGCTTGTAGAGCTCAGCCGCCTCGTCCAGAGTCTTGTAGGAGTCGCCAATGGTCTCCTGCAGCTTGGCGATCGCCTCGCCGCTCATCGCGCCGCTGGACAAGGTGTTCTCCTTGATCCCTCGCAGCGTGTCCGAAGCGGCCTCCATCATCGCGCCGACCCGGATGATGTCTTGCCCCCGCGCGATGACCCCTGAGGGAGAGCCCTCAACACTCTTGATCTCACGGCCGCGCGGGGAATCCGGCATGCTACCGAACATGTTCCACCCCTACTCTTTCGCCGTGAACGCCACGGCCATATCGTTGTCTCCGCCTTTGAATCCGCTCACGACGTCATCGATGTGCTTCTTCACACCTTCGAGACTCTCTTTGAGTTCGTCGCGCTTGTCATCCCAGCGCTCCTCGAAGTCGCACGCTTGATCGCGCAACTCGCTCCTGTCGAACGGGTCACCGATATCAGCCTCGAGATCTTCAGATCTGCTGGTGGCGTTGTCGAACTCATCGATGATCGTCCCCAAACTCGAGGACGCCGCCTCGAGGTCAGAGAACGTAATCGCAACATCTGGCACGGTGCTGCACCTTTCGGACGTCTAGCAAAGACCGGCCATGGGCCGAGAAAAGGAAACGTGAGAGCGGCGGAGGCCCAACCGATGTAGCCTCCGCCGCAAGGTTGATCAGCCGCCGGCGAGCTGCGAGTCCAGGTCCTGGATCGCGGTCGCCATGTCACGCAGAGCCTGAGCCATGTCCTCGACACCGGCGATGGCGTCCTTCAGACCCGTGGTCATCTCGGTGTAGCCGTCCTGGAACTTGCCCGACGCCTTCTCCGTCTTGAAGCCGTCCTGAACCAGCTCGTCCACGTAGCCCTGGCACTCGTCCAGCGCCGACTCGATCGTGTCCTTGCCCTGGTCGAGCTTGTCGGCGGTGCCGGTCATCTCGTCGTAGGTTGCCCCGAAGTCACTCATCGATCATTGCCTTTCCCGCGATTTCCATTGCACGACACCCGTTGCGGGGCCGCTCGTCACCATAAGTCGCGCGTCACACGGTCGTGAAGCGCAAACCCGACGAGCCGATGCCGTCATCGCGGATGCGGTCCGAGATCAGGGCGATCGACGTAGTCACGGTAGTCCTACCCGCTACGTCGAGTTCTAAACATCTTCGAAAGTAAAGTTCTGCTGGCCCCCGTCAGGAGGTCGTAGCAGTGCACCAGCAGGAGTCGACACACCGCTGCACCTGACCGACGCCCGAGGTGGATAGGTGGTGGGCCCGCAGATGCTGACCCACCACCTTGACCAACGCTGTGACTCAGCCGCCGGCGAGCTGCGAGTCCAGGTCCTGGATCGCCGTGGCCATGTCGCGCAGAGCCTGAGCCATGTCCTCGACGCCGGCGATGGCGTCCTTGAGGCCCGTGGTCATCTCCGTGTAGCCGTCCTGGAACTTACCGGACGCCTTCTCCGTCTTGAACCCGTCCTGAACAAGCTCATCAACGTAACCCTGGCACTCGTCCAGCGCGGACTCGATCGTGTCCTTGCCCTGGTCGAGCTTGTCGGCGGTGCCGGTCATCTCGTCGTATGTTGCCCCGAAGTCACTCATCGATCATTGCCTTTCCCGCGATTTCATTACACGGTGCCCCATTGGGCAGCCGCTGGTCACCGTAGGCCACGCTTCACAGACTTGTGAAGCGCATAAACGGATTCGTTGTCATCTTCATACACAGTTCTCGTTCCCGCCCGTCAGCGGCATCCGCCGGGTCACCGATGAGACCGTCGCGACCCGACCGAGATATCCCGCGAGGCACACAAGAACACGGGATAAGGGAGACCAGAACCAGCCGCTCACCTTACCTACGCAACCGCACATCGATCGCGCGACAGGCCAACATGTCGCGTCCCGAGCGACGGTGTTGGGGGCCCTCAGAACTCGGGGAGTTCGTCCGGGTCATCCCACGGAGACTCGGAGCCGTCGTCACGAACGTAGTGGGAAGTCACTGCGGTCGCCGGAGCGGTGACGGTTCCGTCCAACGTGCCCTGAATGCCGGTCAGGTACTTCTCCGCGATCTTTCCGTTGAAGACACCGTCGAGCAGGGCGGTCGGTCCGCCCGGGATGTTCTGGACGAAGACGTTGACCGACGACCCCGACCCGTTCTGATGGACTCGAAGCATGATGACCTTCGGCCACGACAGGGCCTTGGTCTTCTGCCTGATGATCAGGGCCTGGCCCTCATTGTGCACGGCCCGGATCTCGTACTTCTTCTCGTGCTGCGCAACCCCGAGCGCAGCTTGGAAGGCCGCCTCTGGCGTGACGTCGAGGTCAGCACTTCTCGCTCGTTCCGATCCCACGTGAACCCTTTGCTACCTAGATGGATGAAAGCCGTGAAGTTAGACGCGCCCCTGAGCATCGAACTTGTGCCACGTTCCGACGCGCATTCGCTGCATCCGGTGGCGCTGGTCCGCGGTCAGTTCGACGATCCCGCGCTCGCTGAGCACGTCGAGAACTTCCTCGCGCGCGGCACTGTAGCGCCGCTGCGCACGATCGCTCTTCGGCACTCCTGCACGATGCTCCGACTTCGACACGAACTGGAGGATCGTCAGAGCGAGACCGAGCACGCCGGCGACCAACGCCGACCACTCGAGCCAGTCGCCGGGAAGATCGCCGTCGTAGGACTTCCCGACGACGAAGGTGACCACGACCGACACGGTCGCCACCAGACCGGAGACGATCGCGATCGCCGACCGGGAACGCGTCTGCCACCACATGCTGAGCCAGGTCGCCGAGACGACGATCGAGATGATGAACAGGAAGGTCGCGATCAGCGTCAGATCATCCTGGGTGGGGGCGTCCTCCGTCGTGGTTGCCCATGCGACCAGACCGGCCGCGAGCGCCGGCGCCAGCAGGAACGCACCGAGCGCCGTCATCATCGCAACCATGATGACGCCGAGGGTCCAGTTCGGTCCACCGTCGTCTCCGCTCGGGGTGAGCCGCTCCGAGATGATCTGCTTCTCTAGGTCACCCCATTTGACCGGGGTGGCGACGTTGGCCGACCGTGCCCACTCACGTGCCGACGGGCCCTTGTCAAAGGACAGCAAGTTCAGGCCTTCCACAATCGATAGGAATCAGTCTCCGGGTCACGCGGTGCCGCGGTTCCACCGAAGCGTAGCGACGCATGCGTCGAGGAGCGCGCGGGTCGCTACCAGCGCGGGTGCGTCAGGTCCGACGTCCGGCGTACGCGCGAAGGCTGCCACCAGCTGCAGCGCCCTACGCCGTTGGGTGCCGGGGACCGGGGTGAAGTAGATCAGGGAGTGGTTGATGATCGGCTCACCATCGAGGTCGATCGTCCGCTCCCGCTCGAACCGCAACGTGCGCGGGTCGCCGAACAGCGGCTTCGCGCCGTACTTCTGGATGGCGTTGTGGGCCATCTTGTCCAATGACTGACCGGGCTCGCCCGTGCGGATCGAGGCGTTGATCGAGGCCGGCAGGACGACGGCGTCGTCCGGCTGCTCGCCTGCCGGCGCGAAGAAGGCGAAGACGTCGTTCTTCCGCATCCCGTCGAATGCCTTGTCGAACATGGCCTTCGCCTCGACGAACAGATCGGGGCGGTGAGCCTCCATGAACCGCTTCTTCATCCCGTTGAGGAGCTCATCGTGACCACCATCGATGTCGAAACGAGCCCAGCCCCGCGGAAGGTCGATCTCGAAGTCCACGGTCTTACGCACGCCAAGTTGCTCACGTAGGTTCACAGCGTCGCCCCATCCGTCGCGATCGGCCAAGACTCGTCCACCGGCACACCGGGCAGAGGCACCGACTGGAACACCTTCCCGTCCTCGCGGACCATCCGAAGTATGTCCTTGAGCGCCACCAGTCCGCGAACGACCGCGGTCGTCAACTGCGGAATGCACTCGTCCACACCGAGCAGCAGGAGAGCCTCACCATCGCTGAACGCGAAGTTCACCGACTCGATGATGACCGACCCGCCCTCGAAGTTCAGCTCCTTGCGCGAAGACAGCTGGGCGCCAGGCCCGATGTGATCGGCCTCGGCCGCGTGCACGACGCCGTCCCATTGAGACATGTCCGGGACCGACTCGCTCTCCACCACATGCAGGTGGCACATCACCGCAGCAGCCGACATGACCGGCCACACCTGGAACATGGCGTACGCCTCAGAGGTCTCGCGCTCGTCGAGGGCCATCTGCAGCAGCCCGCGGATGTCTTCGATCGTCGTCGCCTCACCATCCCAACGCGGCGTACCGACCAGTTCATCGAGCATGCTCGAGGTCTCGTCGACCCACCGTTCACGCTCCGCAGGCGTCAACCCTTCAGGAACAGGAAGCCACCCCGGAACATCCAGGTCGTCAACCAGCTCTACTGCCCACTTCGCCACTCTGCACCTCAGACGTTTGTTGCGCTTGAACCGAACCTAGAAACCAAGCCAGGCAGGCATGCCCGGGACCTTGATCTCAGGGATGTCGATCGGGATGGGGTCGAAGTGGTCCGTCCCCTGCGTGAGCTTCCCGGCATTGCCGAGGGTGCCGAGCGTCGCGCCGAAGCGGGCCACCCCGAACTCGATCTTCGTCATTCCCCGGAACGCTCCCAGACCACCCTTGAGGGCGTCGAGGTTGCCCATGTACATCTTCAGGTTGTCGGTCCGGAACGCCTTGAAGGGCTTACCGATCAGGCCCTCGAGAACCTCGGCGCCGCTCTTCACCTTGAAGGCGTCCTTGAGTCGAGCTGCCTTGGTCAGATCGCCGATCGGCCCCTTGCTCATGGCACCCCAGGTCCTGGACAGAGCGGTCATCTTGCTGCCCTTCGCCATGTTGGCCAGATGGCCGAGCTTGGAAAGGTTCGACAGCTTCCCGAGCGGAATGATGGCCAGGGCATCGAGGGCCAACTGCCCCAGACTCTGCTGCCCGCAGGCGAACTTGATGGCGGAAACAGCAAAGGCGGCGAGCGCGAGGATGGCCGCAAGCGCACCGAAACCGGTGCAGAAGATCGCGACCACAGCGATGATCAGAGCGGCCCAGGTCAGGACCTCGTAGACCGCGTCGATGAAGTCTCCGTAGTTGTCCCAGAAGCCGTCCTCGATGGATCCGGAAAGGCCGTCGGAGATCCCGCTGACGGCTGCGTCGAAGCCGTCCTCCCATACGTCGTACCAGGTGTCGAAGACTTCGGCTTCGCTCTCCCAGTTCTCGTAGGCTTCCTTCTTGGCCTTGTTGTCGGCGGCCTCTTCCTTGTCGGTGTCGCCGATGCCGAGGAAGCCGCCGTCGTCCTCGGTCGTGCTGTCGTCCTTGTCACCGGGCAGGGCGTCGTAGATGTCCCAGAGGTCACTGCACGAGGCCGCGGTGCGGTCGATCAACGGCTTGTAGGTCTCCAGCATCTCGCCGTAGGTGACGAGCACCGGACCAACAGGCTTGTAGAGGTCAGCCGCTTCTTCGAGGACCTTGTAGGAGTCTCCGATGGTCTCTTGGAGCTTCTCGATGGCCTTACCCTGCTGCTCACCGCCGGCGAAGGTGTTCTCCTTGATGTCGCGCAGCGTGTCAGCGGAGGCATCCATCATCTTGCCGAGCCGCTCGATAGCGGACCCTCGCGCGATGATTCCCGAGGGCGAACCCTCGACCGACTTGATCTCGCGCCCCTTCGGGGAATCCTGCATGCCACCGAACATGTGGGGGTTGTCCTTTCCGTCAGGAGCGTTTAAAGGCTTGGGGTTCTACTTCTTCTTGGGCTCGAACTGGAGGGCGGTCTCGCTGTCCCACTGCTCGATCCCGTCGATAACGCCCTTGATGTGCTCGCTGACCTTCTTCAGGCTGTCTTTGAGGTCGTTGCGCTTGTCGTCCCAGCGCTCCTCGAAGTCACAGGCCTTGTCGCGCAGGTCGCTCATGTCGAACGGATCGCCGATGTCAGACTCGAGATCCTCGGAGCTGTCAGTGGCGTTCTCGAACTCGTCGACGATCGAGTCCAATGACGTCTTGACCTTTTCGAGCTCAGAGATCTTGATCAAGATATCCGCCATGACTGTGCACCTTTCACGTGGTTACTGAGCACGCCGTCGAGTGTGGTCATCGCAGCGCGTGATCGAGAGAAAGTGGAGAGATGGTGGGCCAGCAGACGCCAGCCCACCATCTGGCAAGCGTTGCTGTTCAGCCGCCGGCGAGCTGCGAGTCCAGGTCCTGGATCGCCGTAGCCATGTCACGCAGAGCCTGAGCCATGTCCTCGACACCGGCAATGGCGTCCTTCAGACCCGTGGTCATCTCGGTGTAGCCGTCCTGGAACTTGCCCGACGCCTTCTCCGTCTTGAACCCGTCCTGAACCAGCTCGTCCACGTAGCCCTGGCACTCGTCCAGCGCCGACTCGATCGTGTCCTTGCCCTGGTCGAGCTTGTCGGCGGTGCCGGTCATCTCGTCGTAGGTTGCCCCGAAGTCACTCATCGATCATTGCCTTTCCGCAATTTTCATTACACGACACCGCGTTGCGGCGCCGTTCGTCACCATCACTCACGCATCACATGGTCGAGAAGCGTGAACTCGACGAGCCGACACCGCTATCCCGGGCGTGGTCCGAGATCCAGGCGATCAACGTCGTCGCGGTAGTTCTACCCGCTACGCCTGGTTCTAAACATCTCCGAAGGTAAAGGTTTCTGCTCACCTCGGTTAGGAGGTCGCAACAGCGCGCCAGCGGGAGTCGACACCGCAGCATCTGGCCGAGACGGGTGATGGTGGGCCCCAATGAAGCAAGCCCACCATCGTGACCAACGTTGTTGCTCAGCCGCCGGCGAGCTGCGAGTCCAGGTCCTGGATCGCCGTAGCCATGTCACGCAGAGCCTGAGCCATGTCCTCGACACCGGCAATGGCGTCCTTCAGACCCGTGGTCATCTCGGTGTAGCCGTCCTGGAACTTGCCCGACGCCTTCTCCGTCTTGAACCCGTCCTGAACCAGCTCGTCCACGTAGCCCTGGCACTCGTCCAGCGCCGACTCGATCGTGTCCTTGCCCTGGTCGAGCTTGTCGGCGGTGCCGGTCATCTCGTCGTAGGTTGCACCGAAGTCACTCATCGCTCATTACCTTTCCCGGGATTTCATGAGGTGACGCACGAGAGCACGCCGCTCGCCACCGTAGGGCACCCTTCATGAGGTTGTGAAGGGTAAAAACGGCTTCGTTGTCGGAATTGTGCTGAGGTTCATGCAGAGCCTTCGGAGTCGCTCGCCAGGGGCATCTGCATGGTCACCGTGCGCCCGGCCTGGACGAAGATTCCGCGGCCCGTGGGGAAGTCGGTGCGCTTGAGCTTGCCGAACGGAACCTTGAACAGCGTGTCGCCGTCGTAGGTGTCCGGCTTGAGCACGATGCCCTGGCGGGCTGCCTTCCATTCACCCATGACGCCCGAGCCACCGCCGGCCCGGGTGACGTCGGCGTCGCCGACGAAGAGATGGTCGGAGTTGTTGATCGCCTGCAGCAGAGCGCGCATCGGGCGGTCGGCGGGACCGTCGGCCAAGTGGGTCATGTCCTCGGCGACGATCATGATGCGGCCGGGGAAGGACTCGTCGGCGACGATCTCGGCGAGCTCGGTGACGAGCGCCTTCTCGTCGTCGGGGCGGGTGGCGCTGCGTACCCAGGGCCGGAAGTCGCCGAGCAGGGCGCGACGGCTGCCGAGGTGGAACAGCTTCACCTCGGGGTCGAAGCGTTCGACGGACTCGATGAGCGCCTTGAGGGCGTTCGTCTTACCGGACTGCGGCGGGCCGGTGATGATGAACGAGCCGATCGGGTCGAAGCCACGCGCGGACAGGGTGTCGTCGGCGATTCCGAAGACGGGCTGCCCGTTGGCCTGCGCCGGCATGGCCCTGCTGGAGATCTTCGTCGGCAGGGCACCGATCTCGCCGACCTCGGGAACACCCAGGGTGCGCAGCTGCGAGACCAGCTCGTCGAGAGCCTTGGTCTGCTCGGCGACGTTGGTCGTGCCGCCCAGGACGGCGAGCTGCACCTCGGCCTTGTCGACGACGGCGCGGCCTGGCACCGACTGCTCGTTGAGTACGTCCTTGGGTGCTCCGACCAGGACGTACTGGCTCGGGTCGGAGAGCCGCATGACGACACGGCGCGGGATGTTCGCGAAGACGGCCGTCGGGACGGACCCAGACCGGTCGGCGGTGATCACCGCGTGGATGCCGAGCGGGCGGCCCTCACCGAGGACTCGCATGAAGGACTGGTAGAACGGCGCGCGACCGGCGGCGATCTCCCACTCCTTCTTGAACTCGGGGTAGTTGTCGATCAGGAGCAGGATGCGCGGCATCGACTGGTCGGCGATCTCCCGGTACTCGGTGAGGTTCGCGGCCGCGGCCTTGGAGAACAGCTCGGAACGGCGGTCCATCTCCCGCTCAAGGGTGCGCATCAGCCGCTGCAGACGCTCGGCGTCGTCGCCGTCGATGATCGAGCCGACGTGCGGGAGGCGCTCGATCGCACCCAGTGCACCGGAGGCGAAGTCGAGGCCGTAGACCTGGACCCGGCCGAGCTCCGGCCGCGCACCGGCAGCGGTCGCGATCGTCTTCAACATGGTCGACTTGCCGGAACCGGAGGACCCGAAGATGAGCAGCGATCCGTCGCGGTCGGGAGTGAAGTAGATCGCGTTCTGCTGCTGACGCTCCGGGATGTCGGCGAGACCCAGCAGGATCTGTCCGTCACCTTCCAGCGGCAGGTCGCGCATGTCGACCACGGACGCCAGGTCGTCGAGCCACGGTCGCCGCGGGGTCATCAGACCAGCGGTGGCGGAGGCCTTGATCAGGTTGGCCACGATCCGCTTCTGGTCGTTGGGGCCGAGGTCCTCGTCGTGCGAGTCGCTCTCCGGCGGACGCTCCGGCTCCCACTCCGTGATCGAACCGAACTTGAGCTCGGCCACCTTCACGTCGGCGGTGACGACCTCGTCGTCGCGCGTCCAACCACCCGCGTAGGCCGACTGGAACGGGGTCAGGCGGCCGGGTCCGGTCTTCGCGATGCCGCGCCCCGGCAGGGACGGCGGGAAGGTCCCGGCGATCGGGTCGTCGACGACGTCCTTGGAGTCGGTCTCGTCGGCCATCCGCAGCGCGACGCGGAGGTTGGTGTTGGCCCGCAGGTTGTCCTTGATGACACCGGCCGGGCGCTGGGTCGCCATGATCAGGTGGATGCCGAGCGAACGACCTCGCTGGGCGATGTCGACGACGCCGTCGACGAACTCCGGCACCTCACCGGCCAGCGCCGCGAACTCGTCGATGACGAGCACCAGTGCGGGCGGGCACTCCGGGTCCTGTCGCTTCTCCAGCTCGAGGAGGTCCTTGGCCTTCTTCCGGTTGAAGAGGTGCTCGCGGTAGTGCAGCTCGGCCTTGAGGCTGGTCAGCGCACGGCGTACGAGGTGGGGGCTCAGGTCGGTCACCAGACCGACACAGTGCGGCAGGTCGATGCAGTCGGCGAAGGCCGAGCCGCCCTTGTAGTCGACGAAGAGGAACGTCACCCGGTCGGGCGAGTGGGCCGAGGCGATGCCGAGCACCCATGCCTGCAGGAACTCGGACTTACCGGCACCGGTGGTGCCGCCGACGAGGGCGTGCGGGCCCTGCGTACGCAGGTCCAGCGTCATCGCGTCCGAGGCTCCCTGACCGATGATGGCGCGCAGGTTGCCCGCCTTCTTCAGCCTCGGCCGCGGCCGGTCGGAGCGGTCGATGACCGAGTTGTTCTGCCGCCAGCGCTCCACCACGGAGTGCGGGTCCTCGGCCACCTCGTTACCGACCAACGACAGGAACCCGACCGAGTTGGGCAGGTCGGAGGAGTCATGGACGACCGTGCTGGCGTCCACCACCGGCGCGAGCCGCTTGGCGAACATCTCCATGTACGCGTTGGAGACGCCCTCGACCGTGACGCCCTCGTAGAGGTCGCCGTTGCGGACGAGCCCGACGGTGGCGCGCTCCAGGCCGTTGCTGACGTCCAGGAAGCTGCGGCACACGGCCGGCAGCGCCTCGACGGTGGAGGACATGAAGACGGCATGTACGCCGACATCGGCACCACGCTCGAGGACCTGGACCAGCCGGGCGCGGTCCACCGGAGCATCGTTGGTGACGAAGACGACGATCGAGACCTGCACCCGGGCGTTGGTCTCCTCCCCGGCGCGGGCGACGTCGGTGCCGTACTGCATCGGGTTCCACTTCTCGGCGAACGGGCCGCGGTGCTCCGCGGTCCGGCCGGCGCGCATGATGTATTCCTCCAGCGCGCTGAGCAGGGCGTTGGCCGTCGGCGCGGAGTCAGCCAGCGGCATGTCCTTGAACCGGTTGGTCTCCGAGGTGGTGTGCGGCAGCCACTTGAGCCACTCGAACTCCTCGACCCAGTCCGGGTCGGCGAAGGCGACGGTGACGACCTCGTTGGGCGCGTGCAGACCGAAGAGCTGCACCGCGAGCCCGCGCATCGCGTCGGCGGCCGGGCCTGCCGGGCCGGCGACACCCACGGAGCCCACCGCCGGGAGCGACTCGAGCAGCGGTACGTCCTCGACGTACTTGTAGCGGTCCTTCAGGCGGTCGATCCGCTCGATGAAGTCGGGCAGGCCGTTCTGGGTGTCACGCTCCGCGATCGAGTTGCGCGACAGAGCACGGGTGGTGCCGAGACGTACGGCCAGGAAGTTCCAGTGCTCGGGGCGCCGGGTCCACAGCCGCGGGCCGAGCTGCATCGCCTGCTCGAAGACCTCGGCGACCGCCGGGACCTCCTCGTTGCGCGCCAGCTCCTCTTCGGGCTTGCTGCGGTAGAAGACCTCTTCCAGCTTCTCGAACTGCCGCTCGAAGAGCTCGATCTCGTGGTCCTGCTTCGCGCCGGCCTGGCGGTGCTGGTTGATGTAGTTGCCCACCGCCATCATCGGCGTCATCACGACCAGCAGGAGCGCGCGGGCGCGGCCGGTCATCGCGTAGATCGAGAGCGCCATGATGATCGGCGCGATCAGCACGAACCACGGGAACAGCTTCTTCTGCATCTCCGTGGGCATCCACGGCGGCGGGTGCTCGGTGCCGGGGTAGCGGACGTCGACCCGCGGGCTGCGGTTGAAGAGCAGGCCGCCACCGCGCTCGAGCACCGGGTCCTCGACGGCGGAGAGGAAGTCGGCCGAGAGCTGCATGACCAGGGTGGTGCTGCCGATGACGACGGGCGTGTCCGGCGCCAGACGTACGCGGGAGACCTGGGTGCCGTCGACGACGACGCCGTTGGCCGAGTTGAGGTCGACCAGCTCGACTGAGCGGTCCACCTCGATGCGGGCGTGACGCTTGGAGACCATCGGGTCGGCGAGCACGATCTCGTTCTCGGGACCGCGACCGATCGAGGCGTGTCCGGTGACCAGCGGGAACGCCTGACCGCGCACGGGCCCGTCGATCGCGCGCAGCACGCCGACGCTCTTGCGCCGTGAGCCGGTCGCCTCGTGATCCGGTCCCAGGTTGACCACCGCAGCGGCGAAGCCCGACCCGATCGGAGCCTCACCGATGGGGATGTCGTGCTGGAGCGGCTCCATCCGCTCCGCGGTCGGCGGGGCGACCGCCAGGGTCAAGACGTCGTGCTCCCCCGCGATGATCGAACGAGCCGGGTCCGCGTCGGCGATGTGCCGAGCGACGTCACCCGCAGTCGCGGTCGAGTCGGCCGTGACGATCACATCCGCAGGCGCGACACCGGGCCGGTGGAGTGTGAGCTTGACCTTCATCCTTCGTTCCCCTCGTCAACGTTCAGAAAAGATCGTGCGGCTGGGGCGGCGGTCACCCGCGACGCACCAGAGCAGAGCGGTCGCCGAAGCGGATCATCGCGCCGACCGGCGCCAGCACCGGCTCCCAGGCGTTCAGCCGTCGGGTGGCACCCTCGTGGGTCACCACGGTGCCGTTGGTCGAGCCTCGGTCGGTGACCTCGACGCCGTCGCCGCTGGGGCGCAGGGACAGGTGGGTCTTCGAGACCGACACGTCGATGATCGAGACCGTACGCGCCCCCAGCGTGTTCTCCGTCACGGCGGGGTCACGGCCGACCAGCACCAGGCCGGTCACCGGGATCCGCTCCCCGGAGTCGACCTTGAGCATGATGCCCCGCTCGCGCGGCTGCGCCGGAGGCTGCTGGCCGCCGGAGGTGGGCAGCGGCGTCGGAGCCGGCGTCGGAGCCGGCGTGGGAGTGGGAGGCGGCGTGGGAGTGGGGGCCGGCGTCGGGGTCGGCGCCGGGTAGGGCGCAGGCGTCGGGGTCGGAGGCGGCGGGGGAACCGTCTGGCCCTGGTTGGGCGTCACCGCGCGCGAGGGCGGGATCGCCGGGGTCACCGGCTTCGGTGCCACCGGTCCCGACGGCGGGGTCGCGAGCGCGCCACCAGGCGAGGCGCCCGGCTCGTCGTTCCTCGCCTTCGGTCGGGAGACGCCGAGCACGCCGGCGCTGACCCGCCCCGAGGGCCGGTAGCTGCCGGCGTCGTGATCGTTGGGGGTCGTGAGTGAAGGCAGCGACTTCCGCTGCGCGACGGGCGCGGCCGCGACCGTCTTGCGGGCGATGCGCATCCGCTTCTCGTCGTAGGGGTCGAGGCCCTCGCGGACGTCGACCATCCAGGTCTCGGCGACCTTGTCGTGCCAGCCGCGGCCCCGCTCCTCCTTGTCGAACAGCGGTGAGGCGAGGAAGGCGATCGGCGCGATCGGGATGATCCCGGAGCCCCAGAGCACCAGGGCGCGGAGGAAGGCGCGGCCGACACCGGGCCGCTCGAGCGTCTTGACGTTGACCGAGCGGATTCCGGCGAGAGACTTGCCCAGCGTGACCCCGCGGCGGCCGTGGAAGACGATCTGGACGATGACGTAGACCAGGCTCAGCAGCACCGTCGCGCCACCCGCGATCGCGGCCAGCATGAAGTCGGGGTGGCTCAGGAACCGGGCGAAGCCGAACTTGCCCTGGACCAGCTTCAGCAGCAGCGGGAACGTGAAGACGAGAAAGGGGACCTGCAGGAGCAGGTAGCAGACGATGTCGACGGCGGCCGCGACCGCACGACGGCCCAGCGGCGCGTCCTTCAGGCCGAGCGAGGCGGCGTAGGCCGGATCCGGCTTCCCGTCGGCGGTGAGACCCTCGATCCGGTCGTCATGTTCGGCGACCTCCCATATCTCCACCGCAAGAACTCCCTCACGCCCGATGTCCGAGTATTTTTCGGCGCTGACCAACAACGCCAGAAGGCTACCGGAATGTCCCGGCTCGGGCGCGATGGTGTCTGGCAGGATCGACGTATGTCAACACCCTCCGGGCCATCAGGGAGCCTCGAGCGCATCGTCTTCTCGGACGGCAGCACCGCCGATCTCGTACGCAAGGAGGACGGCTGGGCCATCCAGATCGACGGCGTAGCGCAGTCCCATCTCGGCGAAGACCCGGCGCAGCCGCCGAAGCTCGCCTCGATCCGGTGGATGCTGGCTGCGCTCGGGGACCAGGCACCTCGCCGCGCCGCCCACCTGGGTGGGGCGCTGCTCGCCCTCCCCCGTGCGGTCGCCCACCGGTGGCCCGCGACCACGCAGACGGTCGTGGAGCTGGAGCCCGCGCTGGTCGAGCTGACCAGGTCACGGTTCCCACTTCCTCCTGGGATCACCATGGAGACCGCCGACGCACGCTCGTGGCTCGAGGCTCACCCGGGCTCAGGGCACGACGCCATCGTCATCGACGTCTTCGTCGGCAACCGGATCCCGCCTGCGTTCACGTCGCTGGAGTGCATCACCGCGGCACGCAGCGCGCTGAGCGAGGAGGGCCGGCTCGTGCTGAACTCCGTCGCCGGCCCTGAGCTGCTCTTCACCCGTCGTGAGCTCGCCACGTTGCGTACGGTCTTCGGGCATGTCGCGATGATCGTGCAGGGGTCCGCGCTCGCGGGAGCGAGGTTCGGCAACGCCACGCTGATCGCCTCGGCGTCCCCGATCGACCCCGGCGCGATCCGGGCCTCGCTCGCCGGCGACCCGTCGAAGGGCGCCCTGGTGACCGACCTCGACCCGATCATCGACGGAGCAGATCCGATCAGCGAGGCCGACCAGCTCTGGTCCCCGGAGCCGAACCTTCCCGACGCGAGCGCCGCGCTGCGACTCCTCGAGCAGGCACGCCAGGCAGTCGACACGCTCAGATCCGCCGCGGACTGACGGCCATCGTCTTTGTCTAGCGAGATTCGGCCCTATCGCTCGGCAGATACCGCATCAGGCATCGACAGCCATTTCTTTTACCGAAACCGGCTTGTAACGTTCAAACAACCTGCTCGCGACTTGGGGGCGGGATGCTTGATGCGCAGGACAAACCACGATGCACACCATCTATCCGTTGTAGGGGGGACCTCGATGGAAACACTCACCGCCACCCAGCCTGAGGCCAACAGTGCCGCGAAGCAGCACAGCCTCAAGTTCCGTCACGCCAGTGCCCTGACGAAGCTCATGGACGAGCGCCAGGACCTGCGCGGTGTTCACGTGTTCGCCGACTTCGTCGACGACTCGGTGCGCTGGTCCGCCTGACCAGCAGCTAAATGGGGGGATCCACTGATCCCGTTGCGCGAGGCCCGGCCGATGACGGCCGGGCCTCCGCTTGTTCTCAGGGGTCTAGGAGCTGCGGTGGACGATCCGGCCGCCGACCGTGGTCAGTACGACCCCACCGTGGGCGATCGCGGCGAGATCCCCGACCGAGGCCCGGAGCGGGTCGATGTCGAGCACGGCCAGGTCGCCGCGTGATCCGGGAGCGACCGTGGGCTGACCGTCGACCGACGCCGCCAACGCCTCCTGGACGGTGAGTGCCTGCTCCGGGTGCCACGGCTCCTTACCATCGCGAGAGCGCCCGACGGCGGAAGCGATGGCCAGCCACGGGTCGAGCGGCGCGACCGGAGCATCCGACCCGAGCGCGATCCGCACGCCCTCGTCGAGCATCCAGCGGGTCGCGAAGCAGCGGTCCTCACGCCCGGGCCAGACGTCCTCGGTCATCTCGCGGTCGTCGAGGATGTGCGCCGGCTGCACGGACGCGGTGATCCCGAGTCGCGCCATCAGCGGCAGATCCTCGCGACGTACGAGCTGGGCGTGCTCGATGCTCCCGCGCGCCCCCGTCACCTCGTACGCCGCCAGTGCCTCCGACACCGCCCGGTCACCGATCGCGTGGGTGGCCACCTCGAGGCCGGCGGCGCGTGCCTTCCTCAGGAGCCCGTGCAGCTCGTCCGGTGACTGGTTCGGCGCTCCGCAGCTGTCCGGGTCGTCGGCGTACGGGTCGCAGCACCACGCCGTCCGCGTGCCGAGCGAGCCGTCGCTGATGATCTTGAGCGGTCCCATCGTCAGCCGGTCCTCACCCGCGATCAGCGGGTCCCCCGTACGCCGCCCCTCGGCGATCGCCTCGTCCAGCTGGTCGGCGTACGTCGCGACCCGGACGCGCAGAAGGTCGCAGCCGTAGGCCCACCTCCACCGCCAGTCCTCGAGCCGGACGCCGACCTCGAAGTCGGTCATCCCGACCACGCCGAGAGCGGCGGTCCGGATCAGCATCCGGCGGTAGGCCGCCGGGGTGCTCCCGCTGGTCTCGAAGAGCTCAGCGACCCGCGGATAGGCCTGGTACCACTCCGTTTCCTGCACCATGTCCTCGCGGCGCGGCAGGTCCACGGCGTCGAGCGCGGCGGTGTTCAGCCAGGCGTGGTGGAAGTCGCGGTTGACCAGGATCGCGGGGATGCCGCCGGTGACCGAGTCGAGCTCGGAGACGGTGCCCCAGCGGTCCCAGGTGCCGGCCGAGTGGCCCATCCCGACGATCGCCTCGCCCGGCTCACCCTGCTCATCGAGGGCGCGCGCGGCCGCGGCGACGCGCGCCAGTGCCTCGGCGGGCGAACGGGTGCCGTGCAGGTCCAGTCTGCTGGCCCGCAGGGTCCACTGAGCGAGGTGGGTGTGGGCGTCCCACAGACCCGGCACGACCCAGCGGCCGCCCGCGTCGTACGCCTCGACACCATCCGGTCGGGACAGGCGCTCTCCGACCGCCGAGACGACACCGTCGACGACGAGCACGTCGACCACCCCGGCAGGCACGTCCGCCTGAGGTGAGAGGGGAACGATACGTACGTTCCGGAGGAGAAGGTCGGGCATGAGCAGACGATAAGGATTCTGCCCATGCCCGAGCCAATCAGAAACCGGCCGGGATCAGCGGCGCTTGAAGATTCCCCTGACGAGCTCCCTGGCGGCGGTGCGCGCGGCCTGCTTGAAGGCCGTCGACTTCACCACCGTCTCGATCATCGAGTCGTCGTCCTTCGACCGCGACCGCGAACCCGAGGACTTCTTCTGAGCCGTCTTCTGCGCCGTCTTCTGGGCAGCCTTCTCCTCGGCCTCCGCCTTCGCGGCAGCTGCCGCTGCGTCCGTCTTCGCCTTGATCTGGTCGGCGGCGGACTCGACCTCGACGGACGCGGTGTACTTCGCCGCCAGCGGGGAGGCGGCCACCGCAGCCGTCATCGCCGCCGCCTCCGCCGGACCCATCAGCGACTCGGGCGCGCGCAGCCGCGTCCAGGCGACCGGTGTCGGCGCGCCGCGTTCGTTCATGACGGTCACGATCGCCTCGCCGATCCCGAGCGTCTGGATGACCGCCCCGAGGTCGTCGTAGGAGGAGGTCGGGTAGGTGTTGACGCTGGCCTTGAGGGCCTTGGCGTCGTTGGGCGTGGCGACCCGCAGCTGGTGCTGGATGCGCGAGCCGAGCTGACCGAGCACGTCGTCGGGGACGTCGGTCGGCTTCTGGGTGACGAAGAAGACTCCGACGCCCTTGGAGCGGATCAGCCGGACCGTGTTGGTGATCTGGTCGAGGAACGCGTCGGAGGCGTCGTTGAAGAGCAGGTGCGCCTCGTCGAAGAAGAAGACCAGCTTGGGCTTGTCGACGTCACCGACCTCGGGCAGCGCTCGGAACAGCTCGGCGAGCAGCCACATCAGGAAGGTCGAGAAGATCGCCGGCCGGTCCTGCAGGTTGGGCAGCTCGAGCAGCGAGATGATCCCGGCGTCCCCGTCGTTGCGTACGAAGTCCGTGACGGCGAACGCCGGCTCACCGAAGAACTCGTCCGCGCCCTGGTCGGCGAAGGCGATGAGCGTACGCAGGATCACCCCTGTCGTCGCCGACGAGAGCCCGCCCAGGCCCTTGAGATCGGCCTTGCCCTCGTCGGAGACCAGCCACTGCAGCACCGCCCGCAGGTCGTCGAGCCCGACCAGCTTCAGGCCAGCCTTCTCGGCGTAGTGGAAGACGAGACCGAGCGAGGACTCCTGGGTCTCGTTGAGATCCAGGACCTTGGAGAGGAGCGTCGGGCCGAACGCGTCGACCGTGACCCGGACGGGGATGCCGGTGCCCTCGCCGCCCAGCGCGAAGTATTCGACTGGGAACCCGCGCGCCTGCCAGGCCTGCCCGACGGAGGCTGCCCGCGCGGTCAGCTTCTCGCTCGACGCGCCCGGCGCGGACAGACCGGAGAGGTCGCCCTTGATGTCGGCTGCGAACACCGGGACCCCCGCTGCGGAGAGCTGCTCGGCCAGCAGCTGCAGGGTCTTCGTCTTTCCCGTGCCGGTCGCGCCGGCGACCAGCCCATGCCGGTTCAACATCCCCAGTGGAATGCGAATCGGCGTCTCCAACAACGTCTCAGCGTCCGCCATCAGGCCCCCGAGCTCGAGGGCCGAACCCTCGAATTGGTAGCCGGGCCCGACCGCTTCTGAGAGAGCAGCAGCATCCGTCATGACCAGGACTCTATGTTGGGTTTTGGTTCGGGGGCGATACAGTCACGAGGGTGATCTTCAAGCGTGTCGGCGATTCTCGCCCCTACCCTGACCATGGTCTGACGACCAAGGGGTGGGCCGCGCTGCCTCCTCGAACGGTCCGCCTCGACGAGCTGGTGACCACGAAGGACACCCTCCAGCTGGTGGCACTGCTCAACGAGGACTCGACGTTCTTCGGCGACCTCTTCGCCCACGTCGTGGAGTGGAACGGCGAGCTCTATCTCGAGGACGGGCTCCACCGGGCGCTCCGCGCGGCGCTGCAGCAGCGCAACGTGCTGCACGCCCGCGTGCACAGCCTCGGCTAGGACGTTCGTAGCAGTTAGGCTCGGCGGCATGCTCGATTCGGCCCTCACGGGACTTCGTACGTTCGTCATCCTCGCCGTCCTCGCAGCCGCGGTCGCTCTGGCCGGCGCCTGGGGATGGAAGGCGATGACCGCACCGTTCCCGCAGAAGGTCGATGTCGGGCCGTGCGTGGACGCGCCGGTCAAGAAGGGCTCCGAGGTCTACCCGTCGCAGGTGGTCGTGACCGTGCTCAACGCGAGCACGCGGGCCGGGCTGGCCACCCGGGCGATGACGGACCTCGTCGACGCGGGCTTCGTCAAGGGGTCCACCGGCAACGCGCCCAGCGGCACCAAGCTGAAGACCGTCGAGGTGTGGACGCCCGACAAGAACGCTCCCTCCGCCGCGCTCGTCGCGAGCTGGCTCGGCGACGCGAAGATCGTCGAGACCAAGTCCGACCTCCCGGGCATCGTGGTCGTCACCGGCGAGAGGTTCCCCGAGGTCACCGGCGGCGACAAGACCGTCACCGCCAAGGCGGACGCCACGATCTGCAGCCCTCCGGTCGAGTAGGGCGCGTCCCGATCAGCGCAGCCAGCCCGCGAGCCGTCCCGTCCGGCTGACCATCTCGAGGCGTCGTTCGGCGAGCTCACGCTGGTGGCGGGGCACGACGACCAGGACGACGTCACGGGCGCGGAGCACGGTGGTGCTCTCCGGAACCATGGTCCGTCCGTCGCGGATCAACAGCGACACCGACGACCCCGTGGGCAGTCGGAGCTCACCTACCTCGACGCCGTGCAGGCGGGACTCGGGCGGGATCCGGAGCTGGATCAGGTCGGCCGCGATCTGCTCCAGCGGCGCGACGTCGAGGTCGAGCGAGCGCGGGTCGTTGGGGCGGGCGACCTCGAGCACCCGGGCGACCCACGGCAGGGTCGGGCCGGTCAGCAGCGTGTAGACGACAACCATCACGAAGACCAGGTCGAAGAGCTCCTCGGCCCCGTCGACGCCCTCGGCGAGCGGGATGGTGGTGAGCACGACCGGCACCGCACCACGCAACCCCGCCCAGGAGACGAAGGCGGTCTCGCGCCAGGTCATCCGGGAGACCACCGTGCTGACCAGCACGGAGGCGGGCCGGGCGACGACGGTCAGGATCAGACCGGCGACGAGCGCGAGGCCGATCGTCTGGAGGTCGATGCGCCCCGGGGACAGCAGCAGCCCGAGCATCACGAAGAGCCCGATCTGGGCCAGCCAGGCGACACCCTCGGCGAAGGACCTGGTGGCGCCGCGGTGCGGGAGCTCGGAGTTGCCGAGCACGAGCGCGGCCACATAGATCGCCGCGAACCCGGAGCCGTGCAGCCACGTCGCTCCGCCGTAGGCCAGGAAGGCCAGCGTCATCACCGCCAGCGGATAGAGCCCGGCGGAGGGCAGCGCAGCCCTCCGCATCAGCCATGCCCCACCGAACCCGACGAGCAGACCGACCATGAGGCCCAGCAGCAGCTCGCCGACCACGATCCCGGCGACGACGATCGGAGGGTGCTCAGCGATCGCGCCGCTGGCGATCAGGGTCACGATCACCACGGTCGGGGCGTCGTTGAGCCCCGACTCCGCCTCGAGGACACCGGTCAGCCTCTTGGGCAGCGGCACCACCCGCAGCACCGAGAACACCGCCGCAGCATCGGTCGGCGAGGTCACCGCCCCCAGCAGGAACGCCAGCTGCCAGGAGAGCCCGAGCAGGTAGTGCGCACCCACCGCGACGATCCCGATCGAGATCACCACTCCGACCGTGGCCAGCATCAGCCCGAGGCCGAAGGCGGGACGTACGTCCTTCCACGACGTCGTCAGACCACCTTCGGCCAGAATCAGCGCCAGCGCCCCGAAGCCGACCGCGTGCGCGAGGGCGGCGTCGTCGAACCGGATCCCGAGCACCGACTCACCGAGCAGCACACCCATCAGCAGGTAGATGAGCAGCGATGGGAGCCCGGCCTTCGTCGACATCCGCACCGCGAGGATCGCCAGGAGCGTGACCACGGAGCCGACCAGCACGAACAGGTCGAACTGATGGACGTCGAAGCTCATGCGGCTGCCTCCGTAGCGCAAGCGCAAGAATACGGAGGCAGCCGCACGAGAGACTGGACTGTCGCTCGCTGTCGCTCGCTCACGGGTCCCCCTTTTGACCGCTGGGACTGCATCCTAATGTTTGCTCCCATGGACCGTCTGACCGTCGCCCAACGCGCGAACGTGCCTCCTTTTCACGTGATGGACATGCTCGAGCGGGCGGCGCAGCGGCAGCGGACGTACGCCGACCTCATCTCGCTCACCTCGGGGCAGCCCTCCACGGGGGCACCGCAGGCGGTCAGCGCCGAGGCGGTGCGGCTGCTGCAGAGCGGTGACCCGCTGGGCTATACGCCGTCGACCGGGATCCTGGAGCTGCGCCAGGCGATCGCGGGGCACCATCGGGCGTGGCACGGGATCGACGTCTCCCCCGAGGACGTGATCGTGACGACCGGTGCCAGCGGCGGCTTCCTGGCCAGCTTCCTGGCCGCCTTCGACGTCGGGGACAAGGTGGCGATGGCCCGGCCGTCCTACCCCTGCTACCGCAACGTGCTCGCGGCGCTCGGGTGCGAGGTCGTGGAGATCCCGACCGGTGCGGCCGAGCGTTTCCAGCCGACGGTGGAGCAGGTGCGGGAGCTGCACGAGCGCGTCGGGCTGAAGGGGTTCGTGGTGGCCAGTCCGGCCAACCCGACCGGCACGATGCTGCTGCCCGAGGAGCTGGCCGCCCTGGCTCGCTACTGCGAGGAGGCGGGGATCCAGCTGATCTCGGACGAGATCTACCACGGCCTGACCTACGGTGGGGACGGGGGCCGTGGCCGCAGCGCCTGGGAGACCTCGCGCGACGCCGTCGTGTTCGGCTCGTTCTCGAAGTACTTCTCGATGACCGGCTGGCGCATCGGCTGGCTGCTCGCGCCCGCGCATCTGCGCCGCGCGATCGACGTCCTGGTCGGCAACTTCACCATCTGCCCGCCGACCCTTGCTCAGCACGCCGCCGTGGCGGCGTTCACCCCGGATGCGTACGCCGAGCTCGACGGTCACGTGACCCGCTACGCGACCAACCGCGGGGTGCTCCTCGACGGCCTCCGCTCGCTCGGGGTCACCGAGATGGCCCCGGCCGACGGCGCTTTCTACGTATATGCCGACGTCAGCCGCTGGACCGACGACACCATGGCCTGGTGCCACCAGATCCTCGACCGCACGGGCGTCGCGATGGCTCCCGGGATCGACTTCGACCCGGTCGACGGACACCGCTTCGTACGTCTCTCCTTCGCCGGATCGGCGACCGAGATCGAGCAGGCCCTCGATCGTCTCTCGACGATCCTGACCTGACCCACGGCGCCGAGACGGACGCAGTTTGAGAAAGTTCACGATTTTACGTTTAGAAACCGTTCCTGCGGGGTAGGACCATCACAGAGACCTGTCCGAGGAGGGATATGTACGGCGACAGCGACGTGATCCGCCGTCGGGTGAACCGTCTGCGAGAGCAGGCGGACGACATCCGCGCGAGTGCCGACAAGCTGGTGGTGCAGGCCGAGGCCGTGCCATGGCACGGTCGGGCTGCTGAGTCCCTCCGTGGGCGGATGAAGGAGCGTGCCACCGCGCTGCGGAGCTCGGCCGAGCAGCATGACCGCGCGGCCGACGCCATGGCCAAGCACCTCAAGCAGGTCGATCTGTTCAAGGAGCAGATCGCCGAGGCCGAGGCTCGCGCCGAGGCGCTGATCGCCGAGGACGAGCTCAACGGATTCGAGGCCCCTGAGCCGGGCCACAAGGACTGGCTGGAGGTCACCTTCCGATGACCACGATCGACCTGGGCCCCGCTCCGGCGGCGCCGACCGAGCCGTGGGCAGGGGTGCCCCGCCGCGTCGGCCTGACCCTCCCCGAGCTCACCCACGCCTGCGAGACCATCGGGGCTCCGCTCCCGTTCGAGGTGGCGACGCACCTCGATGACGGGCTCGACGCCCGCCTGGGGCAGACCCGCTCGGCGGCCGATGCCGAGGCTCTGGACCGCGCCGTCGCCGGCTTCGGCGAGGGCAGCACCTCGCTGCGGCGCCGCGACCTCCTCGACGCCGGCGGGACCCTCGACTCCGGGATCGCCGGCGCGCTGGGGCTCTTGGCGACCCCGGAGGTGGTCATCGACCTCGATGTCGTCGTCGACGGCCTCCGTGGCCGCGCCTGGCACCGGCAGAAGGGGGAGGCGGCCGCCTCGCTCGCCACCGTGGACGGGCTCGTCTTCGAGCTCTCCTGGTATCCCTCGGCGGCCTGGTCGACCGAACTCGGCCGCACCGCGACGGTGCCCGGTGAGACCGCCCGGCTGACCTCGGCGGTGCCCGAGCAGCTGAAGGTGCCGTTCGCGACCGCTGACGCCGTCTTCGAGGCGCTGCGCACCGGGCGCGGCGACCTGGTGCCGGTGCTGACCGAGGGCGACGTGGTCGTCTCGAGGGCCCTCGAGGCGCTGCACACCGAATCCCACGGCCGGCTGCGCGCCATCGTCGCGACGACCGCCGATCCGGAGAACCCGCTGATCGGCACGGTCTCCTGGACGCTGGTCAACGACGGCTGGCGTTCGATGCGAACAGTGTCGCTCGATGGCGAGCTGACACTGCTGATCACCAGCGTGGAGCCGTCCGAGCTCGCCGCAGACCTTGCCCCTGTTCTCGCGGAGGTGGCCCGATGAGCCCTACGTCGTCCAACGATCCGATCAACCGCCTGGGACCGGTCCCGGGTGGCGCCCCCGACTCGGTGCTTCCGCCCGCGGGTCCGGAGGACAAGTACGCGCAGATCCTCGGCCTGGCCGGCTCCATCGGCGACGCCGGCGCGCAACTGCGCGAGTGGGCCGAGCTCGGCGCCGAGATCCTGACCGATGACGACGTCACCTCCTCGGCAGAGCTCTCCGCGAAGACCTGGGAGCCGGCCGAGGAGGAGATCCGGGCCGCGATCTCCGAGAAGGGTGGCGTCCTCGGGCTCGGTCAGGCGCTCGACGCCGACGCGCTCTCGGTGCGGGCGACCGTGCAGACCTATCGCTGGATCGACGAGCTCCAGGCCGCTGCCCGCAGCACGCTGGGCGCCATCGCGGCCAACGCGCTCGACTACCTCGCCCCCGAGGTCGAGCTCGGCGGGTCGCTGCTGTCCGCCGGCCTGATCGAGACCGACGCGCTCGACCGTGAGGGCGTCTCCGCCTATCTCGGCGAGCTCGCCCAGGGTCATCCCGAGCTGATGGACCACATCGCCACCGGCGGCGGGCTGCTCGAGTCGCTCGAGCTGCGCTCGCTGCTCACCGCCGACTTCCCGCGCGGCGACGACGCCGGGGCAGCCACCGCGGGCGCGCTGCGTGCCGCCGGCATCGACGCCTTCACGACCGACGCCGGGCACGCGCTGCGTGACGTCGGCGCGGCACTGGCCGCCACCGAGGAGGACACCCCTGCCGGTGACGTCACCGCCGCCACCCCGGCCACCATCGAGGAGCTGATCCGCACTCTCGAGGCCGTCGAGACCAGCGTCGCGGTCCAGAAGACGGCGCCGGGCCGCTACATCGCCTATCTGCCGGGTCCGTACGCCGGCAGCCGGCGCCTGAGGCTCGTCTCGGGTGACCTCTCCGACTACATCGCCACCGCGTCGCGGACCATCGAGGAGGCGGTCGCGGCCGGCTCGCACGTGATGCTGGTCGGCGCCGCGGCCGGTGGCACCGCGGCGGCCTCGATCGCGGCGACGGCCGGGGCTGCGTACGTCGTGGACCAGGTGGTCACCGTGGGTGCTCCTGGCGCGGCAGCGCCGCGGGTTCCGGAGACCACGCGGGTGTTGTCGCTGGAGGACCGCTCCGACCCGGTCGCGCTCCTCGGCGGGCTCATCAACGCGAGTGTCGGCCACCGGTTCACGGTCGTCTACGACGGCACCACCGCGGAGACGACCGGAGCGAGGCCGGACGGCGAGCTTGCTCGTCCGTCCGAGCCGAGCGAGGGAGTGAGCGCGCGAAGCGCGCAGGAGAGCCACTACGTGGCCGGCGGGCGGGCTGCCGACAACGCCGCCCACGAAGAGCTCCGTGACGAGATCGGGCGGATCCGCAGTCTGGGATACCTCGGCTGAGTCGCGGGCTTGCCTCGATGACCTGAGTCGATACGGTGTAGATCGCCCTCGGCACCATCCCCGACCTCACCTGTGCTCGGACGCAGGAAAGTCGATCGCGGAGGGCACTCTGACGCCTACCTGATCGGTCCCTGTGAAGTCCATCGTCGTCCACGCCGGCCTCCCCAAGACAGGCACCTCCGCGGTCCAGGCGTACTTCCACACCAACACGGAGAAGCTCGCCGGAGCCGGCATCTTCTACCCTCAGCACACCGTCGACAAGAACGGCATCAGCGCCGGGAACGCCGGCTCGCTGATGGAACGCTCGGGCCATCTCTTCGTGGCTTCGCCTCGCGAGGTCGCCAGGACGCTCGAGGAGTTCGAGGCCAGCGGATGCCACACCCTGCTGCTCTCCTCCGAGGCGTTCCTGCCCGAGCTGCCCGGGATCACCGAGCTGCTGCCGCCGCAGGCCCGGTTCGTCCTGTACGTCCGCGATCCCCTCGCCTTCCTGGAGTCCGACTACAACCAGCGGGTCAAGCGGCTCGGGCATGTCGATCCGTTCGAGGCGTCTCCTGATGCGTACGGCGGATGGCTGGGTCACCAGCACCTCTACAACGCGCTCGACTCCGAGGCGGTGCGCTCCCGGCTCGTCCTCCGGCCCTACCTCCCCGAGCTCTTCGTCGGCGAGAACCTGCTCACCGACCTGCTCCACACCGCCGGGATCGACGCCACCGAGCTCGGCGATCTCTCCTTGAGGCAGGTCAACCTCTCGTACTCGCTGCACGCGCTCGAGATCAAGCGCGCGCTCAACGTCCTCCCGCTCGGGCCGCAGCTGCAGGAGCGCCTCGACGTCCACCTCCAGTCCTGCCCCCTCGGGCCGACCAGCTACACCCTGATGCCTCCCTCCGACCACGAACGGCTCCGGAAGATCGCCGACGACGAGCTGCACGCGCTGGCGCTGCGGGATGACATCGACTCCCTCGAGCCCATGCGGGAGCTGTTGCGCCGGAAGCCGCAGAAGCCCTTCCACCCGCAACAGCTCACCGACGACGAGGTCGACGCGGTCGTACGGCACATCGCCACCGTCGGCAAGCGGCTCACCCGCCGGATCGCCCAGACGCTTCACGAGCACCCCGAGATCGAGCTCGTCTACCCCTCCCTGCGCGACTCGTTCGCCGCCGCTGCCGCCGACCTGGACGAGGCGCCGGCGGCGCGGCGGCGCTGGTGGTCGCGGCGGCGACCCGCTGGTTGAGGGCCACTTCGTTCAGGCCCTCGCGCCAGCGAGCGTGTCGAAACCAGCGTCAGGTCAGGTCGGCGACCACGATGGTGTGGTTGTCCGGTTCTCCTGCGGCGAGGACAGCGGCGGCCACCGCGTCGGCAACCGCCTGCGGGCCGGCCTCGGCGGTGATCAGGGCGTCGAGGTCGTCGACGTGGGAGTGGACGCCGTCGGTGGTCAGCACCAGCCTGTCGTCGGGCAGCAGGTCGAGCGACATCTCGTCGGCGACGACTCCGGGGACGAGGGCGCGGTTGAGCAGCGCCCGGTGCTCGTGGGAACGAGCCTCGTCGGCGGTCAGCTGGCCAGCCTCGACCATCGCAGCCACGACCGTGTGGTCGTGGGTGACCTGGCGTACGGCTCCGTCTCGCACCAGGAAGACCCTGGCGTCGCCGATGTGGGTGACCCGCGCGGTCGAGCCGTGCAGGTCGACGGCGGTCAGCGTGGTGCCCGACTTCGGCACCTCCGCGAACACCTCCTGGATGGCCGACCGCAGCCCGCCGGCGGCGTACGCCGTCAGGGCCGCGGCGGCAAGATCATCGCGGTCGCCGAAGCCGTCGGCTACCGCGATCAGCTCGGGGGTGACCAGGACGGCGTCCTGCTGGCTCGACCGGGCGCCGGTCTCGTGGCTGACACCGAACTCGACGTTCAGGGTCTCGGTTGACGTGGTCATCTGTTGTGCCTCGCTCCTCAATCGGTGGACGAGGACGGAGACCATCGTGCGACGCGTGGACGTGTCGGCCTCGACCTGGCGCCAGTAGGTCTCGACCTCGACCGCCGCGAGTGCGGCGGGCATGTCGACGACCTCCCGGATCCGAGCCAGCGGCATCCCGACCAGGCGCAGTGCGGCCACCAGGCGCGCGCGTTCCACCTGGTCAGACGCATAGCGGCGATAGCCGGAGATCGCGTCCACCTCGGCAGGAGGCAGCAGCCCGAGGTCGTCGTACAACCTCAGCGCCTTCGGCGTCAGCCCGGTCTCCCGGGCGAAGTCGCCGATGTTCACAAGCCCCTCCAGCCCGCTCATGCGACCGCCCCCGTGGCGCAAGCGCCAGCATACGAGAGCGGTCGCCTGAGACTTGTTGTCGCTCGCTGACGCTCGCTCATGTTCACCATCCTCCCCGGTGAAGGTCACCGGTGGAAGCAGATTGGTGCTTCCCCTTGGGGCAACCTCAAGCCCCGGTCTGCTCGGCCCACTTCTCGAGCAGCCGGGCGAGCGAGCGCCGCTCGGCCGCGGTGAAGACGGCGAGCAGGCGGTGCTCGTTGGCGATGTGGTCGGTGAACGCCGCGTCGATCAGCTCAAGCCCGCGTTCGGTCAGCGCGATCCGACGCCCACGACCGTCCTCGTCTCGGCGGCCCCGGCTGACCCACCCCTGGGCCAGGCAGCGGTCGACCCGCTTGGTGACCGCCCCCGAAGAGACCATCGTCTGCTCGCCGAGCTCCTTCGGAGTCAGTGCGTACGGAGCGCCTTGCCGTCGCAGCGTCGCCAGCACGTCGAACTCGCCCTCGCCCAGTCCGTGCTGGGCATAGACGCTGACGAGCTCATCGGTGAGACGCAGCCCGAGGCGGTGCAGCCGGGCGATGACGGCCTGCGGGGTGATGTCGAGGTCGGGGCGCTCCCGCTCCCACTGCGCCATCACGGTCGAGACGTGGTCTGCCATGACACTGGAATATATCTGACGAGGAAGATATTATCTCTTCCATGGAAAGTAGATTCGTAACCCTCGCGCTGACCGCGATCGCCCCGGTGGCCTGGGGGTCCGGCTACTTCGTCACCGCCACGTTCCTACCGCCGGACCGGCCGCTGTTCGGCGCCGTGGTCCGGGCGCTGCCCTTCGGCCTGCTGCTCCTGGCGCTCCGGCCCGGCCTGCTCCACGGCTCCTGGTGGTGGCGCACGGCAGCGCTCGGGCTGCTCAACTTCGGGGCGTTCTTCGCCCTCGTCTTCGTCGCCGCCTACCGGCTCCCCGGCGGCCTCGCCGCCACCCTGACCGCGGTCTCTCCGATCGTGGTGATGCTGCTGGCCTGGGCCTTTGCCGGCGAGCAGCCACGGGCCGGATCGCTCGCGGCCGGCGTCGTCGGCGCCATCGGCGTGGCCCTGTTGGTGCTCCGCGGCGGCGCGAGTCTCGACCTGATCGGGGTCCTGGCCGCCTTCGCCTCGGTCGCCGTCTTCTCCACCGGCTTCATCCTCGTCAAGGTCTGGCAACCGCCGGTCGGCCTGCTCACCTTCACCGCCTGGCAGCTCGTCCTCGGCGGCCTCGCCCTCGCCCCGGTGGCCCTCCTCGTCGAAGGCCCACCGCCCGCGCTCGACCTGCCGGCCATCGGGGGCTACGCCTACATCGGCATCGTTGGCACGGTGGTCGCCTACGCGGTCTGGTTCCGCGGCGCCCGGCGCCTTCCGGCCGCCGCGGTGTCGCTGGTCGGCCTGCTCAACCCGGTCGCCGGGATCCTCATCGGACTCGCCTTCGCGGGTGAACATCTCACCCCGGCCGGCGGGCTCGGGATGGCGTTGGTGCTCGGTGGCGTACTCCTCGGACAGCCTGCGGTGCTCGACCGGATCAAGGCCGGGCGTCGGCCAGAACCGGCCTCGTGTGCCGACGTTGGAGCAGCCGGATAGGTTCACCCCATGAAACTGCGTGCGCGTGCGCTTGAGCTTCTCGTCTTCACCGTCGGTGCCGGCACCTTGGGGTCAGAGATGGCCGCGGCTCGGCTGCTCGCGCCGTGGTTCGGCGACTCGACGATCGTGTGGGCCAACACGATCGCGACAGTGCTGGTGGCACTCGCGATCGGCTACTCCGTCGGCGGCAGGATCGCCGACCGGAACCCGCATCCCTCCGGCCTCGCCAAGATCGTGCTCGCCGCCGCCGCCCTCCTGGCCGCGGTGCCGTTCGTCGCCGACCCGTTCCTTCCGCTCGCGGTCAGGGCGGTCGACCAGCTCAGCATCGCGACCTTCGCCGGCTCGCTCGTCGGGGTCGGCGTACTGCTCGCGATCCCGCTCTTCCTGCTCGGCATCGTCAGCCCCTACGCCGTCAGGCTGAGCGTCGAGGCCGTCGAGGATGCCGGCCACGCGGCTGGGCGCCTCTACGCGATCTCGACGGTCGGCTCCCTGGTCGGCACCTTCGCCGCCTCACTGTTCCTCATCCCGGTCGTCGGGACGCGGCGTACGTTCCTGATCTTCGCTCTCCTGATGGCGATCTGCGCGATCCCGCACCTGGTCAAGCGGCGGCTGCCGGCCGCGGCCGTACCGGCGGTGATCCTCGCCCTGATCGTGCTTCCGACCGGGTCGATCAAGACGCTGACCAGCAACGGCGGCAAGGTGATCTGGGAGAAGGAGACGGAGTACCAGTACGCCCGTGTGGTCGAGTACGACGACGGCAGCCGCTACCTCGAGCTCAACGAGGGCCACGCCGTGCACTCTGTCTACAACGAGGGTGAATGGCTCACCGGCGCCTACTGGGACGAGATGCTCTCGCTGTCGTACGCCGGCGCGGAGGCCCCGAAGTCGGTGGCGATCCTGGGCTCGGCCGCCGGGACGACCGCGCGACAGTTCGGACACTTCGCCCCCGAGACACGGGTGGACGCCGTCGAGATCGACGAGGACGTCACCGAGGTCGGCCAGAAGCTCTTCGATCTCAAGGACCAGCCGAACCTCCACCTCCACACCGCCGACGCCCGCCCGTGGCTGCAGAAGCAGACCCGGAAGTACGACGCGATCATGGTCGACGCCTACCACCAGCCCTACATCCCGTTCTACCTGACCACGAAGGAGTTCTTCGCGCTGGCGAAGGACCACCTGAACCCGGGCGGCGTGCTCGTCGTGAACTCAGCCCACCCGGAGGGCTCGACAGCGCTGGAGAAGGTCCTCACCGCAACCCTGCGGACCTCGTTCGGCGACGCCGTGTGGCGCTCGGACTCCGGCCCGACCAACACTCACCTGATCGCGACCGTCGATCCGGAAGCCGACCCCGCCGCGAGCCTCACCGCCACCGCCGAGGAGCAGCCCGCCGATCTCGCCGGCACCCTCACCGACTCCGCCGCCCGGCTCGAGCCGGGCGTCCGGGGCGGGACGGTCTACACCGACGACGTCGCGCCGGTCGAGTGGCTCACCGACCTCAGCCTTCTCGAGGTTGCCTGACCCGCTGGGGCGTTTCACCTCACCGATCGGCGTCTTGCGCAGGCACCCGACGCAGACCTGGTTGGGCGCGACCTTGCTGAGCCTTCGCGGTGGCAGCACGTGCCACGTGCCCAGCCGACGGCCGCACATGGTCATCACGTACCCGTTGCTCCTCTTGACCGAGCGAAGGTGCCAGAAGCTGCCTCGATCGGTGCGGTAGACCAGCGGGTCCTTGGACAGGACCGGCGGCCTCACGCTGGATCGCATGCTGAGTCTGTCGTCTACGAACACGAATTCCCCCCAAGGAATGTCGATAGCTCTCGTCGTTGAGTGCCTCGAGACGCCGGTCTCCAGCGGGGGCCAGGTGCCCAACGCCCCGAGGCTTGTTCGACCCTAAGTCCACTCATTGCAACGGGTCAAGGCGGAAAGGGTGGGGCTATGCGGCTATTCGGGATCTGTACGCCTCAGTAACGTGTTCTCCTATGAGCAACCCCCGTCCGCGCGGCCTGCCGAAATACCTCCACGTGGCCGACTATCTGCGGGCCCAGATCGACGACGGCACCTACCAGCCCGGCGAGCGTCTACCGACCGAACCCGAGCTGATGGACACCTTCCCCTACGACCGCGCCACGATCCGGCGTGGTCTGGCGGTGCTGCGCAACGAAGGCCTGATCACCAGCGAGCAGGGCCGTGGTGTCTTCGTACGCGACGCCACCAAGACCCGCTACGACCTGATGAGCATGCTGATCACCGACCGGAGCCACCCGGCGAAGCCGGACGCGGCCTACAACCAGCCCCCACGCGGTCCGGACGACGGCCTCTCGATCGAGCACTCCTACGAGGTGATCGCGGCCGGCGAGAAGCTGGGGGCGGCCTTCGAGATCGATCCCCGCAGCGAACTCCTCAGCACCACCTACACCTTCTACATCAGCGGCGACGACACCGCCGAATACCGCACCACGGCCTACATCCCCTATCCGCTGGTCATCGACACCCCGCTCGCCACCCCGACTGACGACTGGCCGCAGCCGCCGATCAAGGATCTGCTCGCCACGGTCGGCGTGAAGGTGACCACGGTCGCGATGGACATCGAGTCCCGGATGCCGACGCCGCAGGAGACCTACGACCTGCAGATCCCCGACGGCACGCCGGTCCTCTCCGACCGGCGCCGATTCCTCGCCGACGACCGGGTCGTGTGCGTGACCGACTCGGTCGGGGTCGCCGACCGGATCGTCTACGGGCTCGACCTGAAGCTGCAGTGAGGCCTTGCTGGTCGAAGGCCACTTCGTTCAGACCTCGGAGCCTTTAGGCGTAGGCGTGCGGCCTCGCGGCTCGACCAGCGGGTGCAATCAGGCCAGGTCGTGGACGAACTCGCTCAGCTGGGTGAGGTTGCGGCACTCCCGCATATCGATGATCGAGCCGTAGCGCGTCGCCTCGGAGTCGCCGGTGTCCCACTGCGTACGGACCTCGGGGTTGAGCCAGTGGGAGTGCCGCGCCGCGTCGGCCATCGCGCGCAGCGAGTCGACGGCGAGGTCGGAGTAGTTCGACCGGGCGTCGCCGAGGATCAGCAGCGACGACTTGGGGCCGAGGGCGTCGGCGTGCCGCTCCTGGAAGAGGGAGAACGCGCGGCCGTAGTTGGTGCGCCCCATCCGGGCCGCGTGCTCGGTCGCCTTGGTCAGCTCGGTCATCGTGTCGACCAGGTCGGCGCCGGGCTTGAAGTAGGACGTGACCTCGTGGATCTCGTCGACGAAGGTGAACGCGCGCACCTTGCCGAACTGCTCGCGCAGCGCGAAGACGAGCATCAGCGTGAACGTCGCGAAGTTGGACACCGAGCCCGACACGTCGCACAGGATCACCAGCTCGGTGCGGTGCGGCCGCTTCGGCCTGAAGCGCAGGTCGACGGGAACCCCGCCGGTGGACATCGAGGACCGGAGCGTACGCCGCAGGTCCACCGCTCCTCGCCGGCGCGCGTGGTGCTCCTGGGTCAGCCGCGTCGCCAGCCGGCGCGCCAGCGGGTAGATCTCGCGCCGCAGCGCCTCCAGGTCGGCCCGGCGGGCGTGCAGGAAGTCGAGCTTCTCGATGGTGGGGCGTACGGCGATCTTGGCGATCTGCTCGGGCCCCTTCTCCTCCGCGATCCGGCGGCGGGCGTCGGCCTCGACCAGGCCGGCGAACCGGTCCATCCGCCGGGTGCCGACGCGCGCCGCCTCCTCCTCGGTCCAGCCGCCCTGCTGGAGACCCTCGATGAGCCGGGCGGTCAGCTCGTCGGTGGAGAGCCGGCGCAGCGCGGTGTAGGACGACCAGGAGCTGAGCCCGGGCCCGCGGCCGGGCATCGCGCCGAAGCGGGCCACCGCCTCGGCGGCCAACTGGCGGAGCATCTCGACGTCGTCGGCCTCCAGCGCCTCGGCCAGCCGTGAGGAGAACTCCTCGAGCGCTTCCGGACCGTCCTTGGCCACCCCTGCGGCCGCTGCTTCGCCCGTCAATGATGGAGTCATCCCCGAGCCGACCATCCGCGGGAAGTAGAGCTCGAAGAGCCCGTCGAAGGTGGCCCGCTGGTTGGCGCGCTTGACCAGGGTCGCGGCGTACGCCTCCTTGACCTGCTGACGGTCGGTCCAGCCGATCAGGCCGAGGGCCGTGACCGCGTCGAGGCCCTCGGAGAGCGACACCGGCAGCCCGGCTCCCCGCAGTGCGTCGAGGAACTCGATGTGCCGGTCGAGGAGGGTCACCTCTTCAACCGCAGCTCTCGGACGGCGCGGTCGACGTCGGAGGAGTGCTTGAGGACGACGCCGAGGGTGTCGGCGACGGCCTTGTCGGAGAGGTCGGTGATCTCCAGCGCGATCAGGGTGCGCGCCCAGTCGACCGACTCGGCGATGCTCGGGGCCTTCTTGAGCTCCAGCTCGCGCAGCCGGCCGACGACGGAGACGAGCTGGCGGGCGACCTTGTCGTCGAGCCCGGGCACCTGGGAGAGCACGATCTCGCGTTCCCGGTCGGCGTCGGGGTAGTCGAGGTGGAGGTAGAGGCAGCGTCGCTTGAGCGCCTCGGAGAGCTCGCGGGTGGCGTTGGAGGTGAGCACGACCAGCGGACGGCGGGTCGAGGTCATGGTGCCGAGCTCGGGGATGGTCACCTGGAAGTCGGAGAGCACCTCGAGCAGCAGCCCCTCGACCTCGACGTCGGTCTTGTCGACCTCGTCGATGAGCAGCACCGTCGGCTCCTCACGGCGGATCGCGGTCAGCAGCGGCCGGGTCAGCAGGAACTCTTCGGAGAAGATGTCGTCGTGGGTCTCCTCCCACGCCTGGCCGTCGTTGGCCGCCTGGATGCGGAGGAGCTGCTTCTTGTAGTTCCACTCGTACAGCGCCCGGGCCTCGTCCAGACCCTCGTAGCACTGCAGCCTGACCAGCTCGGCCCCGGTCGCGCGGGTGATCGCCTTGGCCAGCTCGGTCTTGCCCACGCCGGCCGGTCCTTCGATGAGCACCGGCTTCTCCAGCGCCCCCGCGAGGTAGCTCGTCAACGCGGTCGAGTCGTCCGCGAGATAGCCGACGTCTCCGAGACGGGTGACGGCCTCGGCGGGCGAGGAGAACCAGGAAGACGTACGCGAAGGCATGACGCGACACTAGCGACTCTGCTCCGGGTCTGCCCCCGGTGTCCGGATGGGACTTTCGTCATAGTGCTGGCCGGAGCCGTCACCGTGACACCGATCGGTCGTTAGAAACATCGTGCACTCGGACACCCCGCGACCTCTGACGCTGGTCGTCGCCGCCATGAAGGTGTGCGCGCTGACCGCGCTCGCGGCCTTCTGTCTGGTTGCCGTGACCACGCCGTCCGAGCCTCGGTCGCTGGCGAAGCGGGAGCAGCCCGAGCTCGCCGCGATGCTCGAGCAGCACCACTGCGTGGCTCCTCCGACGATCGCGCCGTGGCGCCGGCAGAGCGCCATCATCCGCACCCCGCTCGGCGACCTGAAGCACGTCCCACTCGACGTCGGCCAGCTGATCGAGCAGGGCAAGGCCCGCGGCGAGCTGATCGCCTTCTGCGCCGACCCCGCCCCCTAGGGGCTCAGCCCACCGCGGCCATCGCGTCGGAGAAGACCACGAGCACGCGGTCCAGCGCCGCCTGCTCGCCCTCGACCCGCAGATCGCCCTTCTCCAGGGCGTCGGCCAGGGACTGACCGAGGAGCGCGACGCCCGCCCAGGCCGTCGAGTCGCCGGTGACGGTGACGTCCACCCGGGCGAGCTCACCGACGTCGAGATCGAAGCCGTACTCGTTCCAGTTCAGCCGGAACTGCAGAGGCTCCACGTCGGGGCAGCGTGCGTCGGTCAGCTTCCAGGTGGCCCGGAGCGGAGCCTGGGTGGGCAGGCTCTGGGGCGGGACCATCGTGCGCATCGCGACCATCACCCCGCTGGGCGTCATCCCCGTCGACGGGACCGGGAAGTGCGCCGAGCCTTCCAAGGCCCACAGCGACAGGACGCTGAGGACCTTCTCCAGCTCCCGGCCCCAGTCGGTCAGGGCGTACGCCGTGGTCTTGGTGAGGTAGCCGAGCTCGGTCTCGACGACGACGCCCGCGCGCTCCAGGAACTGCAGTCGGTCGTTGAGCTCCTCGGTGCTGACTCCGATCAGGGACGACCTCAGATCAGGAGCCGTACGCGGCCCGAACATCAGCTCGCGCACCACGATCAGGCTCCACCGGTCACCGATCAGGTCCAGTGCGTGCGCGGCCGCGCACGCGTCTCCCAGGTCCCCGTAGGACAGGTTCAGGGTCACGTCGATCCTCTCCGAGCAGCCGGATCCGTCGAGTCCAGTGAACCACGTCACACACGACGGCGGCGCTGCCGTCCCGATCGACGGGCAGCCGATCGAAGAAGCGTCAGCTGGCCTCGGCGAGAGTGTCCGCGAACAGCGCAAGCACACGGCCCAGCGCGGCGCGGTCACCCTCGACCTCGAGCCCGGCCTCGGCGATCGCGGCATCCACGGGGAAGCCCATGAAGACGACCCCGGTCCAGGTGGTCGAGTCGCCCGCGATGGTCACGTCGGCGTCCTCGAGCGTGCCCTCGGCGAGGTCGAACTGGTTGCCCTTCCACACCAGCCGGAACTGCTGCGGGTCGGCGTCCGGCCGACGTACGTCCGTGAGCTCCCAGGCGACGCTGATCGGCTCGGGGGTCGTCGCGCTGCCGGCGGGCACCATCGTGCGCATCGCCACCATGACGCCGCTGGGCGTCATCCCGGCGGACATGATCGGGAAGCGGGTCGAGCCGTGGGCCCAGCGGCCGAGCGCGCCGAGGATCGTCTCGAGCTCGCGTCCCCACGGCGTGAGGGCGTAGGCCGTCGTCTTGGTGATGTAGCCGAGCTCGGTCTCGACCACGACACCGGCGTGCTCGAGGAACTGCAGCCGGTCCTTGAGCTCAGCGGTGCTGACCCCGATCACGGAGGACTCCAGGTCACGTGCCGTGCGTGGCCCGAACATCAGCTCGCGCACCACGATCAGGCTCCACCGGTCACCGATCAGGTCCAGTGCGTGCGCGGCCGCGCACGCGTCTCCCAGGTCCCCGTACGTCAGGTTCAGGGTCACGTCGATCCTCTCCGAGTCATTCGAACCCATCGAGAGTAGTGAGCCCGAACGACGCGTCATCAGTGCCAGAGGTCCCGGCGTGCCGGTGAATATGCTGAACCCGTTGAGGGGGCGCTACGCGATGGCGCCGTACGCAGCAGCCACCCGCTCCACCGCCCGCCGGTCTCCCTCGACGGCCATCGAGTCGACCGGGCGCCCGGCGAAGACGACGTCCGCCCATGCCGAGGAGTCGCCGGAGACGGTCGCCGCGGGCGCATCGTCCGCACCCACGGTCAGCTCGAAACGGTCCTCGTCCCAGTGCAGCCGGTAGCGGCGTACGCCCGCGGCGGGACGCCGCTCGTCGTGCAGCTCGATCACGATCCGGACGGGGCCGTCATCCCATCCGGCCATCGTGGCGTAGGGGGCCATTGTGCGCATCGCCACGATCACCCCGTCGGGGGTCATGCTCCCCTCCGGCACCGGGAATCCGGGCGAGCGCTGCGCCCAGCGGCCGAGCGACCGCATCACGTCCTCCAGGCCCTGTCCCCACTCGGTGAGCCGGTAGACGCGGGTCTGTCCGAGGTCGTCGAGCTGGGCCTGCTCGACGACGCCGGTGTCTTGCAGCGCCCTCAGCCTGGAGGTCAGCACGGCAGGCGTGATCCCGACGACGGCCGAGGCCAGGTCCGCGAACCGGCGCGGACCGAGCAACAGCTCGCGCGCGATCACCATGCTCCACCGGTCCCCGATGACGTCCATGGCGTGCGCGGTCGCGCAGGCATCGCCCAGGTCGGCGTACGTCTGCTTCTTCGGCATCGATCCTCCAAACTCTCTTCACAAGAGTATCAACTATGTTTAACGTAGTTCATATGACCACGACCTCACTGCCTCCCGTCGTCGACCGGACGACCTACCTGCACGAGCGCGATGCGCTCCTCGGCCGCGAGAAGGAGCACACCCGCGCGGGCGACGCTCTCGCCGCAGCCCGGCGAAGACTCCCGATGACCGAGGTCGACGCGGCCGCACCGCTCGTCGGAGCCGCCGGACAGGTGAGCCTGCTGGATGCCTTCGAGGGGCGCACCCAGCTCTTCGCGAGCTATCACATGTGGCACACCGGCCATGCCGCGGCGGACCAGTGCGAGGGGTGCACGTTCTTCAGCGGCGGCGTGAGCGAGCTCGGCTACCTGCACTCGCGCGGGGTGACGTACGCCGTCTTCTGTCAGGGGCCCTATCCGGAGAGCTCCCGCTACCGGGACTTCATGGGGTGGGAGATGCCGTGGTACTCCGTGCCCGAGGAGTCGTGGGACGTCCTCGACGCCCGCGGGTTCTTCGGGGGCAAGGTCTGCTACCTGCGCGACGGCGACCGGGTCTTCGAGACCTACCGCACGACCGGACGTGGCGTGGAGCCGATGTCGGCGTCGTACGGGATCCTGGACATGACCGTCTACGGAAGGCAGGAGACCTGGGAGGACTCACCACAGGGCTGGCCGCAGCTCACGGGCATCGACGGCAGCCAGTTCCGCAGCGAGGAGGCGTCGACGACCAACCATCGTGTCGGCGTGAGCGGTCGGCCGACGGCGCAGTGGCCGCGGCTCGCCGCCGGACGCGACGACGACCTCGGATCCGACACCGCCCCCGCCGCCGACCACTGCTGTCACTGAGGAGCTCCGGATGCGTACGACGATCGCCCTGCCCACCCGGGACCGCACCCGGTCCCATGTCTTCCTCCGCGACGGCCTCGGCCTCGAGACTCCCGGAGAGCTCGCCGACGACGGGGTCCCCGAGCCGCTTCGCGCAACCCTGTCGGACTCCTGCGAGGTGATGATGATCCCGACCGGCGGGTTCAAGTGGGTCACCGGACAGCTCGGGGACGAGCCGATGGACGCAGCGACCCTGCCGGAGGGTCCGAGGCAGTGCCTGGTCACGATCGAGCTCGACTCCCGCGGCGATGTCGAGGCCCGCTACGCGGCCGCGACCGCGCTCGGCCGCGGCGTACTCGATCCGGAGGCGGCACCGTGGGGCGAATACCGCGCGCTCGTCGCGGACCCCGACGGCCATCTCTGGCAGCTGACATCCCGCTGAGGCCCGGCCGTGCCACCCCTAGAATCTCCCTATGGCCGGAGACGACACACGGATGCTGCTGCTGGGAGCAGTGGCGCTCTTCGAGCCCGTCAACGGCTACCAGATCCGGCGCGAGCTGATGTCGTGGCAGGTCGACCAGTGGGCCAACATCAACCCCGGCTCGATCTACCACGCGCTGACCTCGCTGACCGAGAAGGGCCATCTGACCAGGCACGATCTGGTCGACAACGGGAGAACGGTCGCGGTCTACGAGATCAGCACCAGCGGCCGGGCAGAGCTGGAGCGCCTCGTCACCCGATCGCTACAGGCCGTGGACGTCTACAACGGCGTCTCCTTCTACGCCGCGTTCTCGCTGGTGCCGCTGCTGGAGCGGCCGGCCGTGATCCAGCACCTGAGCGTCCGGCTGAAGACCCTGGAGCGCACGATCAAGGAGCTCGACGCCGCGGTCCGCGTGAACGCCCGCATGGTTCCGCCACACACCGTCGCCGCGCTCCACCTCCAGCTCGACAAGCTCCGCTCCGAGCGGGCCTGGCTGGTGGAGGTCCTGGACGACGTACGCAGCGGCAAGCTCTTCTTCGCCGGCGACGCTCCCGACTGGGCACCGGCCGCGGACGACCCGGGATGGCAGATGGACGCCGACCGGAAGCGCTACCGGGAGATGCTGCGCGGCTGAGCCGTCGCGGGTCGCGCTCGAAGTGGTTTGACAACCCGGGTTCAAAATTGAACACTCACGGTATTCAAGTTTGAACAGCCGGGTAAAACCGGGTGATTGTTGTCGGTGGTCCGTGCTTGTCTGGGACTTGCACGCACAAGGGAGTGACACATGATTCACGCACGCGGCTTGAGGCACACCTTCGCCTCCGGCCATGGCAAGCAGAAGAAAGAAGTCGTCGCGGTCGACGGGGTCGACCTCGATGTCGAAGAGGGCGAGGTGGTCGGCTTCCTGGGCCCGAACGGCGCCGGAAAGACCACCACTCTGCGCATCCTCACCACCCTCCTCAAGCCCACGGCAGGCACCGCCACGGTGGCGGGCTTCGACGTGGCCAGGCAGTCAGTCGACGTCAGGCGAAGCATCGGCTACTGCTCCCAGGTCGGATCGACCTTCTCGGGCGCCTACGCCGGCGACGAGGTCGTCGACCACGGAATGCTCTACGGGATGTCCAAGAAGGACGCGGTCGCCCACGGGCAGGCGCTCTTCGAGAGGCTTCAGCTCGAGGGGCTGTGGCGCCGCAAACCCCGCAACATGTCCGGCGGGCAGAAGCGCCGCCTCGACATCGCGATGGCGCTGATCCACGCCCCCAAGCTGGTCTTCCTCGACGAGCCGACCACCGGCCTCGACCCGCAGGCGCGGGCCAACCTGTGGGACCACATCGCCTCGCTGCGTACCGACCACGGGGCGACGGTCTTCCTGACCACCCACTACCTCGACGAGGCCGACACCCTCGCCGACCGGGTCATGGTCATCGACCAGGGCCGCATCGTCGCCAACGACACCCCGGAGAACCTCAAGGCCGCCGTCTCCGGCGACCTGGTCTCCCTGGAGGTCGCCACCGACGAGCAGGTCGCGATCGCGCGCGACAAGCTCAGCTCGATCTCGGAGACCATCGAGGTCGACGAGCGACTGGTCAGCGGCCGGGTGCCGCGGGCCGGGAAGGCCGTCCCCGGGCTGCTGCGCGACCTGGAGGCCAACGGTGTCTCGCTGGAGTCGATCGAGGTCGCCCGGCCCACCCTGGACGACGTCTTCCTGACCCTGACCGGACGATCGCTGCGCGATGCCGACGCAGGCGCACCCGAGGCCGACGAGGCCACCGAACAGAATCAGGAGGCCAGCTGATGACCGAGTTCCAGCAGCCCGTCCTCAAGTCCGGCTTCTTCCGGGAGTCGATGGTCGTCTTCAACCGGCAGCTGCGGATGAACCTCCGCAACCCGGCCTGGGTGCTGATCGGGGTGATGCAGCCGATCCTCTACCTGCTGCTCTTCGGCCCGCTGCTCGAGCCGCTCATCGAGGAGCTCGGCGGCAACGCCTACAACTGGTTCGTCCCCGGCATGCTCGTCCAGCTCGGCATCTTCGGCGCGATGTTCGCCGGCTTCTCGCTGATCGGCGAGTGGCGCGAGGGCGTCATCGAGGCGGAACGGGTCACCCCGGCCTCGCGCGGCGCGCTGCTGTTCGGGCGTCTCTACCGCGATCTGCTGCAGATCCTGGTGCAGGCGATCATCCTGGTCGCCCTCGGCCTGGTGATGGGCATGGACTTCAGGCCGGTCGGGATCCTCGTAGGGATCGCGATCACCGTGATGATCGGTGGTGCCGGAGCAGCCGCCTCCAACGCGTTCGCGCTGCTCGTCAAGAGCGAGGACGTCATGGCGCCGGTGACCAACATGCTGCTCATGCCGATCCTGCTGCTGTCGGGCATCTTCCTGCCGATGAGCTTCGGTGCCGGGTGGCTCGAGGCGCTGGCCGACGTCATCCCGACCAAGCACATCGTCGACGCGGTGCGCGCCTCGTTCTTCGGTGATCTCGGGGTGGGCGACATCGGCTGGGGCCTGGGCTGGACCGTCGCCCTGTTCGGTCTCGCGGTCTGGTGGGGCATCTCCACCTTCCGCAAGGAGAACGCCTGACCTCTCGGGTGTTCCCTGCACCTGGACAGATCTCAGCGGAAACACCGACGTCCTCTCAGCGGTGACTCAGCGAGGGGTGGCAAGGTAGGAGTGTGAACAGCCCTGCCACCCCGAGCGACAGCACCGGCGAGAAGCCGCACGTGCTGGTCGTCGACGACGACAAGGCCGTGCGTGAGTCGCTGCGCCGGTCGTTGGAGTTCAACGGCTACGTGGTCGCCCTGGCCGGCGACGGCGCCGAGGCGCTCGCCGGCATCGCCAACCACGACCCCGATGTGGTCGTGATGGACGTGATGATGCCCCGCCTCGACGGCATCGAGGCCACCAAGGCGCTCCGAGCCGCCGGCAACGACGTACCGATCCTGGTGCTGACCGCTCGCGACGCCGTCGGCGACCGGGTCGACGGACTGGACGCGGGGGCCGACGACTACCTCACCAAGCCGTTCGCGCTCGAGGAGCTCCTGGCTCGGCTGCGCGCGCTGCTGCGCCGGGCGGCCCCGGTCGGAGAGGACGACGAGGAGACGCTGCACTTCGCCGACCTGTCCATGAACACCACCACCCGCGAGGTGACCCGGGGCGAACGCGCCATCGAGCTCACCCGCACCGAGTTCACGCTCCTGGAGATGTTCCTGCGCCGGCCCCGCCGCGTACTCGATCGGTCGTTCATCCTCGAAGAGGTCTGGGGCTACGACTTCCCGACCACGGCCAACTCGCTCGAGGTCTACGTCGGCTACCTGCGCCGCAAGACCGAGGCGGAGGGTGAGACCCGGCTGATCCACACCGTACGCGGCATCGGCTACGTCCTGAAGGAGCCGTGAGCAGCGCCGTGACCACGCCGGCATCCAGCTCGCGCTACCGCGGCTCTCTGGCGGGCCGGGTCACTCTGCTGACAACTCTCGCGGTCGCCGGTTCGATCGCGCTGATCGCGGTCGGGCTCTACTTCGTCGTACGCATCCAGCTGCAGGCCAACATGGATGAGTCGCTGCTCAAGCGGGCCACCTCCGCCGCGGCCAACACCGCGTCGATCCAGGACGCACGAACAGGCGCGGCCTTCCCGACCTGGGTACTCAACGCCGGCGACATCCAGGTCGCGGAAGTCGACGACTCCCACAACTACTGGTCGCCGACGCTGGGCACGTTCCCACGACCCGGCGTGCCGGAGGAGGCGGTGGCCAAGCGCGAGGCCAAGCAGTCGGTCCGTACGGTCTCCACCAAGGTAGGCGTCTTCCGGGTCGTGACCGTCCCGATCCCCGACAGCAACTCCGCGCTGATGCTCGCGCAGTCACTGGGGCCGCAGCAGGAGATGTACAAGCGACTAGGGCTCGTCGTGCTCTTCTTCGGCGCGGCCGGTGTCGTCGCCGCAGCGTTCGCGGGCTGGCTCGTGGCAGCGGGCGGACTGCGGCCGGTGAGGCGGCTGACCGCCTCGGTCGACCGGATCGCGACGACCGAGGACCTCACCCCGCTCCCGGTCGAGGGGGACGACGAGATCGCCCGGCTGGCCACGTCGTTCAACCGGATGCTGTCCGCCGTCTCCGCGTCCCGGGACCGGCAGCGACAGCTGGTGGCGGACGCCTCGCACGAGCTGCGTACGCCGCTGACCTCGCTCCGCACCAACGTCGAGCTCCTCACCCAGGCCGACGCCTCGATCTCGGGCGAGCAGCGGGCCGACCTGCTGGGCGACATCCGGGCCCAGATCGAGGAGCTCACCAACCTGATCGGAGATCTCGTCGAGCTGGCCCGCGACGCGCCGGCCGAGCCGACGCTGGAGACACTGGACCTCTCCGAGGTCGTGGACCGGGCGATCTCCCGGGTGCGGCTGCGCGCACCGTCGGTGACCTTCACCGAGGAGATGGCACCCTGGTGGGTCATGGGCGATGCCAGCTCGCTGGAGCGTGCGGTCACCAACCTGCTCGACAACGCCGCCAAGTGGTCGCCCGAGTCGGGCACGGTGCACGTCTCCCTCCACGCCGGCGTGCTCAACGTCGACGACGAGGGACCGGGCATCGCCGAGGACGACATCCCCTACGTCTTCGACCGGTTCTACCGCTCGACCGAGGCCCGTTCGATGCCCGGTTCCGGGCTCGGCCTCGCTATCGTCCGGCAGGTCGCCGAGCGCACCGGCGGATCGGTCTCAGCAGCCCGTTCCCCGCACGGTGGCGCACGGATGACCATGCGACTGCCCGGCTCGGCCTCTCCTCGGCCGACCGAAACGCCCACGCCTGTGTTGAACGATTGAGGGTTGAACTCTTGAAGTACGCCGTCCTCGCGCCCGCTCTGCTGGCGCTGCTCTCCCTCGCTGCCTGTGGAGCCGAGGACCCCGCCGATCCGGCAGCCGCCGCCTCCGCGTCGGCCTCGGGGGATGCCTCCAAGGAGACGTTCAACCCGTGCGACGGGCTCGACATCGCCCCCGTCGAAAAGGCCCTCGGCGCCCAGCTCCGCGTCGAGAAGGGCACCTCGGCGGCACCCCGCTGCGCATTGCTTCCCGAGGAGTCGGGCGGGACCGCGTACGAGCTGAACTACCTGCCCTTCGACGGCACCCTCGCGGAAGCGTGGAAGACCATGGACGTGAAGTCCAAGGAGGTCAGCGAGCCCGAGGTCAAGGGCGCCGAGGACGCCCGGCTGGTCAAGCAGCAGGGCGTCAACTCGTACGCCGTCACCGGCTTCGTCCAGAACGGCACCCTGATCCAGAGCTTCAACTCCGTCGACCTGGAGCCGTACGACGGCGACGCCATGGATCGCGCCGCCCAGGCCCTCCTCGAGCAGCTGAGCGCCAACGCCCCCTAGCCGAGACGTCAGCCCCGTCGGCCGAGGCGTCACGCGCGCTGGCCGACACGTCACCTGCCTGCCAACTCGGCCGACCGGAGTGACGCCTCGGCCGGCATTCGCGCCCGCTCGGCTAGGGCTTCTTCGTCTCGCGCCAGGAGCGCTCGAAGGGGAGGCGCCAGGCGTGGGGGGCGATCAGCTGGTGGATCGAGTTGGGGCCCCAGGAACCAGGGGCGTAGAGGCGTACGGGCGGAGGGTTGTCGAGGAGCGGCTGGGAGATCTCCCAGAGCGTCTCGATGCCCTCGGCGGTGGTGAACAGCGTGTGGTCGCCACGCATGGCGTCGTGGATGAGGCGTTCGTACGCCTCGAGGACGCCGGTCGAGGAGCTCGTCTCCTGGGTGGCGAACTGCATGGAGAGCTTCTCCAGCTTCATGCCGGGCCCGGGGCGCTTGCCGTAGAACGACAGCGACATCTTCGACTGGTCGGCGAGGTCGAAGGTGAGGTGGTCGGGGCCCTGGGTGCCGGCGCCGGAGTTGGCCGGGAACATCGTCAGCGGCGGCTCCTTGAACGCGATCGAGATGATCCGCGCGCCCTCGGCCAGCTTCTTCCCGGTGCGCAGGAAGAACGGCACGCCTGCCCAGCGCCAGTTGTCGATGATCACCTTCATCGCGATGAAGGTCTCGGTGTCGGAGTCGTCGGCGACCTCGTTCTTGCCGCGGTAGCCGGAGTATTGACCACGCACCACGTTGCGCGGGTCCAGCGGCCGGATCGACCGGAAGACCTTGTTCTTCTCCTCGCCGATCGGGTCGGGAGCCAGCGAGGTCGGCGGCTCCATCGCCATGAACGCCAGCACCTGCATCAGGTGGGTCACGACCATGTCGCGGTAGGCGCCGGTGCTCTCGTAGAACGCGGTGCGTCCCTCCAGGCCCAACGTCTCGGGGATGTCGATCTGGACGTGGTCGATGAAGTTGCGGTTCCAGATCGGCTCGAAGAGTCCGTTGGCGAAGCGGAAGGCCAGGATGTTCTGCGCGGCCTCCTTCCCGAGAAAGTGGTCGATCCGGAAGATCTGATCCTCGGAGAAGACCTCGTGGATCTTCGCGTTGAGCTCCTTGGCCGACTCGAGGTCGGTGCCGAAGGGCTTCTCCATGATGATCCGGGCGCGCTCGACGAGGTCGGCCTCCTCGAGCTGGCGGATCACGTCCTGAGCGGCCTTCGGCGGGACGCTGAGGTAGTGGAGGCGGCGCACGTCGCTGCCGAGCCCCTGGAGCTTCTTCTCGGCGAGCTTCACCGCGTCGGCAAGCGCGTGCGGACCCTCCTTGGTCGAGACGTAGGAGAGCATCCCCCCGAACGCCGCCCAGCGCTCGTCGGTGATGTCGCCCTTGCCGAACTCCTCGCACGCCTCGCGAGCGAACTCGATGAACTGCTCGTCGGAGAGATCCTCCAGCGATGTGCCGACGATCTGGGCATCCGTCATCAGCCCGGCCTCGTTGAGTCTGAGCAGGCCAGGAAGGAGTTTGCGGCGCGCCAGATCACCCGTCGCACCGAAGAGCACGATCACATGTGGCAGCGCTTTGTCATCGATGGTCGCCATGATGAGTCCACGGTAGTCCTCGTTTTATGAACGATCCAATAGACAACGGGCCGCCGTCTCAACGTGTCGCCGTCTTTTCACCTGTTTGATCATCTGCCGAGGGAAGCGCGCACCCGATCGGCCTTCAACCGCGCCTCGGCGGCCTCCTCGGCGACGTCGGATCTGACCGTGATCCCGCCTCCCGTGCCGATCTGCCAGGTGTGGGTGTCGTGGGTCGTCAGCGTGCGGATGACGACGCCCAGATCGGCCGGCCCGTCGCCGGAGATCCAGCCGAAGGCACCGGCGTACGCCGCCCTCGGCCCGCCCAGCTCGCGCTCGGCGCGCTCGATGACCTCCATCGTGCGCAGCTTGGGCGCACCGGTCATCGAACCGGCGGGGAAGAGCCTGCGCAGCGCCTCGATCGTGGTGATCTCGTCGTGGAGGTGTCCCCTGACCGTGGTGACGAGCTGGTGCACGCTCTCGTAGGACTCCACCTCCATCAGCCCGGGCACCTCCACGGTCCCCGGCTCGCAGACCATCGCCAGGTCGTTGCGGAGCAGGTCCGTGATCATCAGGTTCTCGCTGCGGAGCTTCGGATCGGTCCGCAGCAGCTCCGCGTTGGCGGCATCCTCCTGTGCGGTGGCGCCGCGCGGGGTCGTGCCCTTGATCGGCCTCGTCTCGATCGTGCGGTCGGCGTCGATGACGGCGTACCGCTCCGGGCTCGAGCTCAGCAGCCACGCTCGATGGTTCGCGAGGTCGTGCTGGAGGAACCCTGCGTACGGCGCGGGGTTGATGCTCCGGAGCCGCAGATAGGTCTCCACCGGGTCGGCCTCGACGTCGACCGTGGTGCGGTAGGTCAGGTTCGCCTCGTAGGTGTCGCCGGCCCGGAGGGCTACTTGGACCTGTTCGAAGGCGGCAGCGTAAGCCGGAGGGACTGTGTTGGTCTCGACACGCTCGGCCGCAGGCGGCCTCGCGGCTCGACCAGCGGAGCCGCTGGGCGGAGGCGTGTCGAGACCAACAGAGTCGTGATCGAAGAGGCGCACGTGCGTCGGCCTCATCCAGACCGCATCCGGAACGTCGCCGGACGGAGCGGCGGGGAGGTCGGGGCGGCAGGCGTAGCCGAGGTAGCCGAACCACTGCTCCCCCGGGCCGACCTCACGCTCCAGGACCTGCCAGATGTCGTCGCCGACCACCTCGGACCGGCCGCCGGCGTGGCGCCGCACCTCGCGGCGCGAGGCGGAGTACGTCAGCGAGACGTCGTCGTCCTCCAGCCAGCCGATCAGGGACCGGGTGCCCGACCACTCGCGCGCGCCGCCGCCGTCGAGCCAGACGCAGCGGGGGTGGGCGGCGGCGACCTCGGCGAAGAGGTCCTCGACGCTCATCGTGGCTCCGGTCGACCCAAGAAGTTGGCGACCATCGCCGCCCCGTGCTGGGAGAGCACCGACTCGGGGTGGAATTGGACGCCCTGGAGCGGCAGCTCACGATGACGTACGCCCATCACGACCCCGTCCTCGGAACGGGCCGTCACCTCCAGGACATCGGGGATCGAGACCGCGGCCAGGGAGTGGTAGCGGACCGCCTCGAGCGGCGACGGGATGCCCGCGAAGACTCCCCGCCCGTCGTGCGTCACCCGGGCCACCTCTCCGTGGGCCGGCTCGATCCGGTCGACGACGCCGCCGTAGGCGGTCACCAGCCCCTGCATGCCCAGACAGACCCCGAGGACGGGCCGCCCCGCGTCCAGGAGTACGTCCCGCCCGACCGCGAAGTCCGCCGGCTCGGCAGGGTGGCCGGGCCCGGGCGAGAGCACCACATGGGTGTAGCCGGCCAGGTCCCCGAGCTTCACCTCGTCGTGCTCGACGACGTCCGGCATCTCACCGCTGACCTGGGCGATCATGTGGACGAGGCTCCACACGTAGGAGTCGTGGTGATCGACCACCACCACCCGCGCGCTCATTGTGCGAGCAGATCGCTGACGACGTCGTGGATGAGGTCGTAGCCGCGCTCGGTGAGGACCGACTCCGCGTGGAACTGGATACCGGCGTAGTGGGGCCCGGAGATGGCGTGGATGTCACCCGACTCGGGATCAGCATCGACCGACACCCCCGCGGGCAGCTCGGTGGATCCCACCCGTCCGACGAAGGTGTTGTAGAAGCCGACCCGCTCGCGACGCGGCCGCCCGCCGAACCCGAGACCGACCCGGGTCTGGGTGCCCTGGAAGACGATGTCCTTGTAGTGCAGCCCGATCCCGAGCTGGTGGCACAGCGCCTGGTGGCCGAGGCAGACCGCCAGGAACGGCTGCTCGGTCTCGAGCAGCGACGCGACCGCAGCACGCAGCTTGGCCATCTTCGGGTCGGAACCGTCGCGCGGGTCGCCCGGTCCGGGCCCGACGATGACGAGGTCAGCGCCCGCGAAGGCACCGTCCTCGTAGTCCTCGTGCCGGACGACCGACGAGGTCATCCCGAGCACCCGGAGGACGTGGCGCAGCATGCGTACGAAGTCGTCCTCGCCGTCCAGGATCACCGCGTGCTTGCCGGCGAGGTGGGCCGAGGGCTCCTCGTCGGCCTGGTCGGTGAGCCAGAACGACGACAGCCGGCGGTTGCGGGCGGCCAGGGTCAGCAGCAGGTCCTCGTCGTTGACCAGCTCGGAGACGTCCTGGGCGAGCGCGGGCGCGGCCGGCACCAGTCCGAAGGCGGACAGGATCCCGCCGGCCTTGGCATGCGTCTCCGCGACCTCGTAGACGGGGTCGGAGTCGCGCACCAGCGTCGCTCCGGCGCTCACCTTGAGTTGGCCGTCGACCGAGACGTCAGCGGTGCGGATCACGATCGGCGAATCGACCGTCGGCGCACCGGACTCGTCACGGCCGAGCAGCGCGAGGGCGGCGCCGTAGTAGCCACGGCCCTCCGGCTCGTACTTCTTGATCAACCGGCAGGCGTTCTCCACCGGCGATCCGGTGACGGTGGCGGCGTACATCGTGTCGCGCAGGATCTCGCGCGGGTCCCGCGCCGAGCGACCCGCCAGCAGGTACTCGGTGTGGATCAGCCGCGACATCGGCTTCAGGAACGGCCCGAGCACCTGGCCGCCCTGGTCGCAGATGTCGCACATCATCTTGAGCTCCTCGTCGACCACCATGAAGAGCTCGTAGACCTCCTTCTGATCCGTCAGGAAGTCGGTCAGCTGCCCCTTGAGGTCGTGCGCGATCTTCTCCGGCGTTCCCTCGAGATCACGCGGCAGCCGGAACGTGCCGGAGATCGGGTTCATCCGGACGTCGCCGCCGTGGACGCTCACGTGCCGCTCCGGCGAAGCGCCGATGAGGTAGCGGTCGCCGGTGAAGAAGCAGTAGGTCCAGTACGCCCCACGCTCGCGCTCCAGAAGACGACGCAGCACGGTGAGCGCGCGGTCGTGGTTCCAGTCGTCGAGCTGGGCCCGGTAGTGGCGGCCGATCACGAAGTTGGCGCCCTCGCCCTGGCCGATCTCGTCCTCGATGACGGTCTTGACCAGGTCGGCATAGGTGTCGTCGTCGACGTCGAACCCGCCGCGGTCCACGAACTCCACGGGGACGTCGGGAAGCGCCTCGATCACCTCGGCGACGGAGAACTCCCACTCGCGCTCCACGTCGACGACCACCAGCGGGGTGCCGTCGTCGTGAGCCTCGAAGCCGCGCTCGCTCACCTGCCGGAACGGCACCGCGAGCAGTCGGTCGGCCACCTTCCCCGGCTCCGGGGTGCCCTCCTCGAGAGGTACGTCGAGCAGCGACTCGACCACGGACCGGGTGCCTGCCAGCATGCCGACCGTGTCCCGGTCACCCGCCCGCGAGGAGCGGCGGATGATCGCCCACGCCTCGTGCCCCGTGATCTCCTCGATCGCGGTCTTGGCAGGCGTCTGGGTCGTCATGGGATGAGCCTAATCCGCGCGCTGACGCCGGACCCATTCGATTCGGATGGTGAAAGCGGGTTCCCGTGCAACCCCGCGACGCCCCCGATCCGTTGACAGTGCGTGAGACGTTCCCAAGACGCCGAATTCGAGGCCTTCGTACGCCGCCACCGCGCGCCGCTCGTTGGCACTGCCCGGCTGCTGACCGCCGGCGACGCCCACCTGGCCGAAGACCTGGTCCAGACGACGCTCGTCAAGGTCTATCTGGCCTGGGGACGGGCGTCGCAGCATCCCGCTGCGTACGCTCGCCGGACCCTGGTCAACTGCCTGACCGACCACCGCAGGCGCCCGTTCTTCCGACGGGAGCAGGGCGCGGTCTCGCTGCCCGAGGCCCCGGTCGAGGACCCGGCGATGGTCGATCCCGAACTGGTCGCGGCGCTCGGCGAGCTGCCACCGCGGCAGCGTGCGGCCGTCGTGCTCCGGCACGTCCACGACCTCTCGGTCGACGAGGTGGCCGACGCGCTCAGCTGCTCGACCGGAACCGTGAAGTCCCAGACCGCTCGCGGCCTGGACAAGCTCCGGGCGCTGCTCACCCCCACCCAACTGACAGGAGACTCCCGATGAACGACGTGATCGACCGCCTCGCCCGCCTGACCCCGTCCCCGGCCGCACCGACCGAGGATGCCACCGCCGACCTCCGCCGCGGCCACCGGGCGCTCTCCCGGCGCCGGATCAAGCGCGGCGCCCTCGGCGCGGCCGCCCTGACCCTCGCCGTCGGCGGCGCGTTCGGCGGGATCGCGCTGACCTCCGACAACGGGGACACGCCGACGGTCCAGGCCGCCGACAGCGTACGCCTCGTCGACTACGACGGGACCCAGGTGCCCGGCTACACCGTGGCGAAGGTGCCCGAGGGGTTCGTGCTGCAAGGATCCGACCAGTACGTCCTCGCCGTCGCCCGCCCCGACGACAAGTCCTCCATCAGCGACTTCCAGGACAAGATCGTGGTGACCCTGGAGTCGACCACGTCCGAGACCGAGGACTCGACCGACACCACCGTCGGTGGCCGGCCCGCCACCCTGGTCACCACCCCCGACGGCGCCACCATGCTCAAGTACTCCTACCGCGACTTCACCGTCGTCATCCAGATGTGGAACACCATCCACCTCACCGACGAACAGCTCGTCGAGTTCGCCGAGGGCCTCGAGGTCACCGCGGACGCCAAGCCCTCGGTCGGCTGACCTCTGCCGCGGCCGCTACATCAGTCGGCGCGACGTACCACCCGCGCCGCTAGGCTCCGCGGGTGGCCGTCAACGATCTGAGCAACGACGAGTTCGAGCGTCTCTACGGCCCCTGGGTCTCACGTACGCCGGCCGATGTGGCTGCTCTCTTCGAGGGCTACCCCGGCACTTGGTGGATCGCCGGTGGCTGGGCGATCGAGGCGTTCACCGGCATCGGGCGCGACCACGAGGACACCGACACCTGTGTGCTCCGCAGCGAGTTCGCCGTGCTGCGCAAGCATCTGGCGGGGCGCTTCGACGTATGGGCCGCCGGCACAGCAGCGCTGCGGCCGCTGCTCCCGGACGACGATCCCGACGGCGCCGCGGACGTCGTCCTGTGGGAGACCGAGGGTCAGGTCTGGACGCGGCGGAGCGCTCAGGACCCGTGGGAGTACGACCTGCTGCTCAACCCCGGCACCGCCGACGAGTGGGTCTATCGGCGTGAGGAGTCGATCCGGATGCCGATGTCCGAGGCGGTCTGGGAGCGCGCCGGAATCCGCTATCTCCAGCCCGAGATCCAGCTCCTCTACAAGGCCCCGGGGCTCCGCCCGAAGGACCAGCTCGACTTCGACAACACCGTGCCGCTGCTCGACGACCGTCGGCGTCACTGGCTGCGGCACGCGCTCGAGCAGACCCTTCCGGACCACCCCTGGATAACTGGGCTCTGACCCGTCACCGCTGGTCGAGCCAGCGAGCGGTGTCGAGATCAACACAACCGATCGAGCGCCGAAGGGACTGTGTTGGTCTCGACACGCCTCCGCCTAGCGGCTCCGGCGGCTCGACCGACGAGAGTCCGGTCAGGAGACGGTGGTCAGCAGCTGGGTCGCACGGGTGAGGACGACGTAGAGCGTGGCGCGGCCGGTGGCCGACTCGCGTTCGATCTCGTCGGGGCTGACCACGACGATGCCGTCGAACTCGAGGCCCTTGGTGTCCAGGCCGGTGAGGACGACGATGCGGTCCTCGCCGGACGGCACCGAGGTCGGGTCGGCGGCGGAGGCGGCAGCGCTGGACGCGTCGTCAGCGAACTCGGACCAGGACGCGAGCCACGAGTTGACCTCGGAGCGGCGCGCGACCGGGACGACGATGCCGACGGTGCCGCCGACCTGCGACGCGATCTCGCCGACCGCTTCCCGGGTGGCCTGCTCCAGGTCGACCGCGTGCTCGATGACCTGCGGCTCGACGCCGGTGGAGCGGACCGCGGTGGGTAGGTCGGCGTCGAGCCCGACCCGCTCGGCGTAGGCGGCGGCGAAGCCGTAGATCTCGGCAGAGTTGCGGTAGTTCGTGGACAGGTGGAACGCGTGCACCGGCTTGCCCTCGAGCGCCTTGGCCCGGGCGGCCTCGGCCTCCTCCGCCACCGGCCACGAGGACTGGGCGGGGTCGCCGACGATGGTCCATGAGGCCGTACGTCCCCGGCGTCCGACCATCCGCCACTGCATCGGGGTGAGGTCCTGGGCCTCGTCGATGAGGATGTGGGCGAACGGGTCGTCGTCGATCCGGTAGGTCGGCGGGCGCCAGCCCCGGCCCGAGGAGAACTCGCGGTCGGAGGCGGTCATCAGCTCGGCGATGTCGATGCCGCTCTGGTCGGCGTCCCGCTCGTCGGCGACCTGCTCGGGGATGTCGCCGATCGCGTAGCGGAGCTCGTCGAGCAGCGGAATGTCCTCGATGGCCAGGTCGGCGTCGGTCAGGCCCCGGCCGGCCCACGACTTGAGGAGCAGCTGCTGCTCGTCGTGGGTCAGGACTCCCTCGGAGACGCGAGCGAGGAGCTCCGGGTCACGGAGCCAGCCGAGCACCTCGCGCGCCTCCAGCGCCGGCCACCAGGTGGCGGCGAACTCCAGGAATGCGGGGTTGTCGAGCATCTCGTCGTTGAAGACCTCGCGGCCTCGCTCGCGGCCGCGCTCGCCGCGTACCTGACGCCAGAGGATGTCGAGAAGCAGCTGGGGTACGCGGCGGAGCTGCTGGTTGCGCCGACCCTGCCCCATCAGCTGTCGCCGCAGGTCACCGAGGCGCTTGCCGTCCAGTCGCAGCGAGTCGTCACGGTAGAAGACCTTGAACTCGCGCGGGGAGCCCGGCGCCTGCTGGCGCGAGGCACGGCGCAGCACCTCGGCCATCCGGACCGAGCCCTTCACGTCGGCGACGGCGGGGTCGTTGTGCCACGTCGCGCGTACGCCGTCCACGACCTCGCCCAGCGAACGCAGCGCCACCGCGGTCTCACCGAGGCTCGGCAGTACGCGTTCGATGTAGCGCATGAAGACGCCCGACGGGCCGACGATGAGCACGCCACCGGACTCGTAGCGGCGACGTTCGGTGTAGAGCAGGTAGGCGGCCCGGTGGAGGGCCACCACGGTCTTGCCCACGCCAGGACCGCCGGAGATCGTCGTGACACCCTTGCCGGGCGCGCGGATGGCCTTGTCCTGCTCGGCCTGGATGGTCGCGACGATGGAGTGCATCGTGCGGTCCCGGGCGCGGCTGAGCTGGGCGATCAGCGCGCCCTCGCCGACGATCGGCAGGTCCGCGCCGGAGCTCTCCAGCGCCTCGGCGTCGAGCAGCTCGTCCTCGACGCCGATCACGCTCTGCCCCTCGGAGCGGAGCACCCGCCGCCGGATCACCGACCTCGGCTCGACCGCGGTGGCCTGGTAGAACACCGCTGCCGCCGGCGCCCGCCAGTCGATCAGCAGCGAGTCACGCTCGGCGTCGCGCAGACCGATGCGGCCGACGTAGCGCGGCTCGGGGTCGACCGACGGGTCGAGGTCGAGGCGGCCGAAGACCAGCCCCTCGTGAGCGGCGTCGAGCTGCGCGATGCGTCGCGCCGCCTGGAAGGCGAACGCGTCGCGCTCGACCAGACCGCCCTCATGCCCCAGGCGTCCACGGTCTCGGCCCTCTGCGGCCAGCTCCTGCGCAGCGCGCGCCGACTCCCCCAGCTGGAGGTAGACACGATCTACGAACCCCTGCTCCTGAGCGATCTCGCGCTCAGCCAGCTTGTCGTTCAACTGGATGTTCCCCCGTCACAAAGATCCACACCCGCCGTGCGCCCCCCATGGCGCACGGCAAGGAGGTAACTCTACCCCCGACGTGGTGTTATGCGGGCACGGGTGCCGCCAATCGGCTACCGCTTACGAGACAGGAACGCGGTCATCGCCTCGCGGGCCTCGTCGGAGCCGAAGAGGCGGGCGGAGAGGGCGGCCATCTCCTCGCCTCCGGCGTCGATGTGCTCGACCAGGCCGCGGACCATGAGGCGCTTGGTCTCGCGCAGGCCCTGGGGGGAGCCCTCGAGGAGCGAGGAGGTGATGGCGGAGACCTCGTCGTCGAGCGACTCGGCAGGGACGGCGGCGGTCAGGATGCCGATGCGGGCGGCCTCCGCGGCGTCGAACTTGTCGCCGGTGAGGAAGTAGCGGGAGGCGGCGCGGGAATCGATCCGGGGCAGGATCGAGAGGGAGATCGCGGCGGGGGCGAGACCCAGTCGGACCTCGGTGAGCGCGAACGAGACGGTGTCGGCGGCGATCGCGATGTCGGCGGCGGCCACGAGCCCGAGACCGCCGGCGCGCACGGGTCCCTGGACCTTCGCCACGACGGGCTTGGTCAGGGCGACGATGGTGCGCTGGAGAAGTACGATCCCGCGGGTGCCTTCCTCCATCGGCACCGTCGCGGCCTCGGAGAGGTCGGCGCCGGAGCAGAAGACGGTGCCGGTTGCCTGGAGCACGACCGCCTTGACCGAGGTGTCCTTGTCGGACGCGTGCAGCGCCTCGAACAGCTCGGTGACGAGCCGGCGGGAGAGCGCGTTGCGGTTGGCCGGCGAGTCGAGGGTGATGGTGGCGACACCGTCGGCGACCTCGAGGTGGACGAGCTCTGCGTTGGTTTCTGGCGACTCAGTCATGGGGCAGACCTTACGGTGATTGACTGGACCTGTGGACCCGGTCCTCGATGCGTTCGCCGCCATCCCCCGGGAGGGCTTCCTCCCACCCGAGGAGCGTGGCTTCGCGGGCTTCGACGAGCCGCTTCCGATCGGGCACGGGCAGACCAACTCGCAGCCGCGAACCGTGGCCGACATGCTGCGACTTATCCAGGTGGAACCGGGCGACAAGGTGCTCGACGTCGGCTCCGGGTCGGGCTGGACCACCGCCCTGCTCGCCTACCTGACCGGTCCCGAGGGCAGCGTCATCGGGGTCGAGCTGGAGCCGTCCCTGGTCAGGTTCGGCCGCCGAAACCTGGCTGCGACCGCCCAGCCGTGGGCTCGCATCGAGAAGGCGAAGCCGGGGGTCCTCGGGTGGCCCCAGGAGGCTGCGTACGACCGCATCCTCGTCTCCGCCGAGGCCGATGCGCTGCCGAACGAGCTGATGGACCAGCTGGCCACGCCCGGTCGGATGGTGGTCCCGGTCGCCGGCCTGATGATGCTGGTCGAACGGAACGAGACCGGCACGGCGCGGCTCAGCGGCCACGGCTGGTATCGCTTCGTGCCGCTCCGCCGGCACCTCTAAGGCGTACGCCGCTCCGGCTCGCCCTCGTCGGGATGCGGCAGCGCGCGCAGCTGGCCCGGCGGCACCGGGGGCGGCGGCTTGGTCGGCGGCAGGGGCTGGCTGAACTCGTCGCGGCGACGGATCTGCCGAGCGGTCTTGCGGAGCCAGGAGGGGTCCATGACGATCTCGTGGCTGTTGCCGTCGGGCCCGTCGAAGGTGACCGCGACCGTCTCGAATCCCTTGTGGCGCTGCATCAGCGCATAGCTCGCGTAGGCGCGGCGGTCGGCCTCGGTCAGCTCGACGTCGTCGGTGAAGAGGGTGAGCAGCGCGCGCGGCCACAGGTGACGTGAGTAGACGACGTTGACCTCGATCGAGATCACCACCATCAGCGCCGCGATGTAGAGGAAGGCGACCAGACCGAGGACCAGCGCGAAGGTCTGGTTCATGCCACGGGTGGCGGCGAGCACGTGCTGGACGAACTCCGCACCGAAGTACTGCAGTACCTGCCACAGCAGCGCGAACGTGAGCGCTCCCGGAAGGGCGTGACCGAGGGCGTGGTCGCGCGTGGTGGCCATCCGGAAGACGACGCAGAGCATGCCGGTGACGATCACGACGGTGCCGAGGATCACCAGCCAGTAGCCGACGTCGACCGCCTTGAACCCGAGGAAGTCCGTACGGCTCAGCACCAACGACAGCGCGGTCACCGAGAGGATGGCCAGACCGCCGGCGGCGAGCATGAGCAGCGACCGGACCCTCAGCAGGATCGGGTTGGGACGGCTGTTGCGCGGCACGGACCAGGCTGTGTTGACCGCGTTCTGCAACGAGAGGCCCAGGCCGAGCGCACCGTAGAGGGCCGTGATCCCACCGATGATGATCGCCCCGGTCGAGCCGGTGAGCTCCTTGCGGCCGAGCTGGTCGCCGATGATCGGGAACTGCGCCAGCGCGGTGTCGAGGACCGCCTCCTGCAGATCCGGGTTGCCCTCCAGCACGAAACCGAGGATCGAGGAGGCGAGCAGCAGGATCGGGAAGACGGCCACGAACGCGTAGTAGGTGATGATCGCGGCGAGGTTGTTGCCCTGGTCGTCCCAGAACTTGTACAGCACGGCCAGCGGGAACGCGACCGGCGGGAACCGGCGCTGAGCCCGATCCATTGCCGTCGCCGCTCCAGCCATAAGGGTCAGGCTAACCCCTGTGCAACCCGATAGATTGAACCTCGGTCAGGTCAGCAGGCCAGCACACTCGAGGAGATGACCCACCAGATGTCCAACTTCGGCCCGCCGCCGGGGCCGCCGCCAGGCGCACCGCAGGACCCCGCTCGTGGACCGCAGCCGCAGGCCCCACCCTGGGCACAGCAGGCGTACGTCCCCTCCGGCCCGCCGCTCGCGACCTGGGTTCAGCGCATGGCCAGTGGTCTCGTGGACGCCGTGCTGCTGGTGCCGTTCTATCTCGTCGCCAGCGTGGGCGGCGGCCTGGCTCGTGAGTCCGGCTTCATCGTCACCGGGCTCGGAGTCCTGGCCATCGTGGCCGGATGGTTCGGCTTCCTCGCCTTCGCGATCTGGAACCAGGTGATCCGGCAGGGCCGCACCGGGCACACGATCGGCAAGCGCCTGCTTCGTATCAAGCTCGTCGGGAAGGACCCCGGGTCGACAGCCGGCGTTCCGCTGACGCTGTTCCGGCAAGCTCTGAACGCGATCGGCTGGGTGCTGATCTTCCTCACCTACTACGGAGGCTTCGCCTTCCTGTTCTTCGGCTCCGTCGTCTGCCTGGTCAACTACCTGTGGCCCTTGTGGGACAGGCGGAGGCAGACGCTCGCCGACAAGCTCGTCGGGACGCTGGTCGTCGGAGAGGCGCGCTCCTAACGGCAGGTGGCTCAGGCGTGTGCGCTGACATTTGGGTTCCGATGTGGCCATACTCGGCCCCATGTCTAACTACGGCCCGCCTCCTGGCGCCCCGCAGGACCCCTCCGGCCAGCCCCTGCCGCCGACGCCGCCGCCGGCGCCGGCCTACGGTCAGCCCAGCGCTCCGCCGCCTCCGCCCGTGCCGGGCTACGGCGCCGCTCCCGCCGCTCCGACCGGCTACAGCGCCGCCCCGGCCGGCTACGGCTATGGCGCCCCGACCCCGCCGTACGCCTCCTGGGGTGCACGTGCGGGTGCCTTCATCATCGACGGACTCGTCGGCGCGGTGGCCATGATCCCGTTCTGGATCGGCTACGGCCTGCTCATCGGCGGAGCCGCCGCGGGTGGCACCTCGGAGTATGACCCGAACACCGGCATGTACACGCCGGCCGGCGAGCCCAACGGGGCCCTCATGGCCATCGGCGGGCTCCTCATGTTCATCGGCTTTCTCGTGAGTCTCGCCTTCCTGTTCTGGAACTACGGCCTGAAGCAGGGCAAGACGGGCTACACGATCGGCAAGGGCGTCCTCGGCATCAAGGTCGTCAAGGAGGCCGACGGCCAGGTCCTCGGCACCTGGTTCTCGATCGGGCGCTTCTTCGTCCACTACCTCGACCAGCTCGCCTGCTACATCGGCTACCTGTGGCCGCTGTGGGACGACAAGCGCCAGACCTTCGCCGACAAGATCCTCAGCACGATCGTGATCATCGAGCCGAAGAAGTAGCACCCGTCGGTCGAGCCGCCGGAGCCGCTAGGCGGAGGCGTGTCGAGACCAACACAGTCCCATCGTGCGCGATAGGCGACCGTGTTGGTCTCGACACGCTCGCTGGCGCTCGCGGCTCGACCGACGTCTAGTAGGACTTCGGGAGTCCCAGGGTGTGCATGGCGATGTAGTTGAGGATCATCTCCCGGCTGACCGGGGCGATCCGGCCGAGACGGGCGGCGACGAGCTGGTTGGCCAGGCCGTACTCGACCGTGAGGCCGTTGCCGCCGTGGGTGTGGACCGCGGCATCGGTGGCGTTGCAGGCGACCTCGCCGGCGGCGTACTTGGCCATGTTGGCGTACTCCCCGGCGCCCGCGTCGTCACCGGCGTCGTAGAGCGCGGCAGCCTTCTGCCACAGCAGACGAGCCTGCTCCAGCTCGATCTTGACCTTCGCGAGCGGGTGCGCGATGCCCTGGTGGGAGCCGATCGGGGCGTCCTTCCAGACCGAGCGGTCCGCCGCGTACGCCACGGCCTTCCCCAGTGCGTAGCGCGCCATGCCGCAGGAGAGGGCGGCGCCCATGATCCGCTCGGGGTTGAGGCCGGCGAAGAGCTGCCAGATCCCGCCGTCCTCGTCGCCGACGAGGGCGTCGGCGGGGAGGCGTACGTCGTCGATGAAGAGGGTGAACTGCTTCTCCGGCGCCTCCCAGGCCATCGGGATGACCTGCTTGGTGAAGCCCTCGGAGTCGGCCGGGACCACGAAGAGGGCCGGCTTGAGCTTGCCCGTCTTGGCATCCTCGGTCCGGGCGACGATGAGGACCGAGTCCGCCTCGTCGACGCCGGAGATGAAGGTCTTCTGGCCGTTCAGCACCCAGTTGTCGCCGTCACGCTTGGCCGTGGTGGTGATCTTGTGGGAGTTGGAGCCGGCGTCGGCCTCGGTGATCCCGAAGGCCATCAGCAGGCTCCCGTCAGCGATGGCGGGAAGCCAGCGCTTCTTCTGCTCCTCGGTGCCGCAGCGGCCGATGATCGAGCCGCAGATCGCGGGGCTGACGACCATCATCAGCAGCGGGGCGCCGGCGGTCGCGGCCTCCTCGAGCACGGCGGCCAGGTCGCTCATGCCACCGCCACCGCCGCCGTACTCCTCGGCGATGTTGACGCCGAGGAACCCGTGGCGGCCCATCTCGAGCCACATCTCGGTCATCTTGCCGCCCTCGCGGGCCTGCTTGGCGACGAAGTCGTGACCGTACTTCCCGGCCAGCTTCGCCACCGCCTCCCGCAGTGCGAGTCGCTCCTCGGGCTCACTGAACGCCGATGCGGTCATGATGTCTCCTCTTCTACGACGGCCAGCACCTCGCCGGCGGCGACCTGGCTTCCTGGTTTGACGTTGATCTGAGCGAGTACGCCGTCGGTGGGCGCGGTCACCGTGTGCTGCATCTTCATCGCCTCCAGGACCAGCAGCGGCTGGCCCTCGGTGACGCTGCTGCCGGCCTCGGCGAGCACGCTGACGACCGATCCCGGCATCGGCGCCAGCAGGCTTCCGGGCTGGGTCTGGGTCGCGGGGTCGGTGAACCTCGGGCGCTTCCGCAGCACGGTGTGCCCGATCGAGGAGTCGACGTCGATCCGGTCCCCGTCGACGGCGATCTCGTACGCCGTCCGCAGCCCGTCACGCTCGAGAACAACCCGGTCCTGATCTGCGTCGATGACCTCGAACCCGTCGATGCGATAGCCCTCGCGGGTGCCGTACCACTCCACGACGAGGCCGTCGTCGCTACCGTCTTCGAAGACCGTTCGCTGCGGGTGGTTGGTGACGTTGCGCCAAGCCACCGGGATGCCCGGCCGCCTGGTCGCCTCCGCCAGCGCGACCGCCGCGGCGACCGAAGCGCCGGGGTCCTCCGTGTGCGGAAGGAATTTTTCTTCCGCGAGAAGAGCCGTGCTGACCTCACCGGACCGGAAGGCCTCCGACCCGAGGATCCCGACCAACTGCTCCCGGTTGGTCACCAGCCCGTGGATCTTGGCCGTACGCAGCACCGAGACCAGTCGGCGGATCGCCGCGTCGCGCGTGGGCGCGTGCACGATCACCTTCGCCAGCATCGCGTCGTAGAAGGTGCTGACCTCGGAGCCCGAGGTGTAGCCGGCATCCACCCTGGCGTCGCCGGAGAACTCCAGCTTCGTCAGGACGCCCGACTGCGGCTGATAGTCGGCGGCCGGGTCCTCGGCATAGAGCCGCACCTCCACCGCATGCCCGTCGACCGCGCTGGTCGAGCTTGCCGAGACCACGTCAGCGGCCCCTTCGGCCACCGCGATCTGCAGCTCCACCAGATCGACCCCGTGCACCAGCTCGGTCACCGGGTGCTCGACCTGCAGGCGGGTGTTCATCTCCAGGAACCAGAACCGCTCCGAGGCGGCGTCGTAGAGGAACTCGACGGTCCCGGCACCGCGGTAGTCGATCGCCGCGGCGGCGTTCCGGGCGGCCTCGTGCAGCGCCGACCGGACAGCGTCCGGCAGCAGCGGGGCCGGGGACTCCTCGACGACCTTCTGGTGGCGACGCTGCACCGAGCAGTCACGCTCGCCGAAGACGGCGACGTTCCCGGCCCCATCGCCGACGACCTGGACCTCGACGTGGCGGCCGGCCTCGACGTACGGCTCGACGAAGACGGTTCCGTCCCCGAAGGCGGACGCGGCCTCGGCCTCGGCCTTGGCGATCTCGGCGCCGAGAGCGTCGAGCGAGCGGACGATCCGCATCCCCCGCCCGCCACCGCCCGCGGAGGCCTTGACCAGCAGCGGAAGGTCGGCCTCGACCGGCGAAGCCGGCGCCTCCAGGACCGGGACCCCGGCAGCGGCCATGATCTTCTTGGCCTCGATCTTGGAGCCCATCTGCTCGATCGACTCGGGCGCGGGTCCGATCCAGACCAGGCCGGCAGCCTCGACGGCGCGGGCGAAGTCGGCGTTCTCCGACAGGAACCCGTAGCCCGGGTGGATCGCGTCGGCACCGGCCACCTTCGCCGCCTCGATGATGAGGTCGGCGCGGAGGTAGGTCTCGGCGGGGGCGTTGCCAGGGAGACGTACGGCATGGTCAGCCTCCGCCACGAACGGCAGGGCCGCGTCGGCGTCGGAGTGCACCGCGACGGTCTCGATCCCGAGCTTGCGGGCGGTACGGAAGACGCGCGAAGCGATCTCGGCGCGGTTGGCGACGAGCAGACGAGAGATGCTGTTTTCGATGGGCACGGCAATCACATCCTGAAGACGCCGAAGTTCATGGCGCCCTCGATCGGTCGGGTGGCGATGGCGGAGAGGCAGAGGCCGAGGACGGTGCGGGTGTCGCGCGGGTCGATGACCCCGTCGTCGTAGCCGAGGCCGGAGAGGAACATCGGCAGCGACTGCTCCTCGACCATCCCCTCGACCATCTCCTTGACGCCCTTGAACCCCTCGGCGTCGAAGACCTCGCCCTTCTTCTCGGCCGACTCGCGGGCGACGATCTCCATCACGCCGGCGAGCTGGGCCGGCCCCATCACCGCGGACTTCGCGGAGGGCCAGGTGAAGAGGAAGCGGGGGTCGTACGCACGGCCGTTCATGCCGTAGTTCCCCGCGCCGTAGGACGCGCCCATGATCACGGTCAGGTGCGGGACGGTGGAGTTGGAGACCGCGTTGATCATCAGGGCACCGTGCTTGATGATGCCGCCCTGCTCGTACTCCGTGCCGACCATGTAGCCGGTGGTGTTGTGCAGGAACAGCAGCGGGACGTCCTTCTGGTTGGCGAGCTGGATGAACTGCGCCGCCTTCTGGGCCTCCTCGCTCATCAGCACGCCGCGGGCGTTGGCGAGGATGCCGATCTCGTAGCCGTGCAGCCGCGCCCAGCCGACGCAGAGGCTCGATCCGTAGAGCGGCTTGAACTCGTCGAACGCCACCTCGTTGTCGGGGCCGGTCCCGTCGACGATCCGCAGGATCGCCTCGCGGGGGTCGAACGGCTCCTTGAGGTCGGTCGGGATCAGGTCGAGCAGGCCGTCGGGGTCGAGCTCGGGCTCGTACGACGCCTTCGGCTCGGGGCCGCGCTTGCGCCAGTTGAGCCGGGCGACGACCCGTCGCGCCTGGCGGATCGCGTCGTGCTCGTCGACGGCGAGGAAGTCGGAGGAGCCGGAGATGCGCGAGTGCATCTCGGCGCCGCCCAGCGACTCGTCGTCGGTGTCCTCGCCGGTGGCCATCTTCACCAGCGGCGGGCCGGCCAGGAAGACCTTCGCCCCCTCCTTGACCATGATCACGTAGTCGCTCATGCCGGGGACGTACGCACCACCGGCCGTGGAGTTGCCGAAGACCACCGAGATGGTCGGCTGCTTGCGGGCGGAGGCCCGGGTCAGGTCACGGAACCCCTTGCCGCCCGGGATGAAGATGTCCTTCTGGGTGGGCAGGTCGGCGCCGCCGGACTCGGTCAGGTTGATCGTCGGAAGACCGTTCTTCTCGGCGATCTCGGCGGCCCGGAAGGAACGCTTGAGGGAGTAGGGGTTGAGCGCCCCGCCCTTCACCGTCGGGTCGTTGGCGACGATCATGCACTCGACACCCTCGACCACACCGATCCCGGTGATGATCGAGCCGCCGACCGGGAAGTCGCTGCCCCAGCCGATCAGCGGCTGGGTCTCCAGGAACGGGCTGCCCTCGTCCAGGAGCAGCTCGATCCGCTCGCGGGCGAGGAGCTTGCCGCGGGCCTTGTGGCGGGCGACGTACTTCTCACCGCCACCTGCCGCCGCCTTCGCGTGCTCGGCGTCCAGGGCGTCGATCTTCTCGAGGAGCGCCTCCCTATTCCCGCTCATCGGTCCAGTCCCAACAGCTTGGCGGCCAGGTCCGTCATCACTTCGGTGGCTCCTCCTCCGATCGGCAGGATCCGGGCGTCGCGGTAGTGCCGCTCGACCTCGGTCCCGTGCATGTATCCCGTCCCGCCATGGAGCTGGACGGCCTGGTCGACGACCCAGGTGCAGGCCTCGACCGCTGTCTGCTTGGCCAGCGCCGCCTCGGCGATCGTGGCCTGGGTCGACCCCTCGCGGTCGTATCTCGCGACCACCGCGTGGGTGTAGGCCTTGGCCACCTCGACCTGCCGGTGCATCTCGACGAGCTTGTGACGTACGACCTGACGCTTGATCAGGGGCTCGCCGAAGGTCTCGCGTTGGCGGCAGTAGTCGAGGGTGAGCGCCAGGCAGCGGGCGGCGGTGCCGTAGCCCTGCACGGCCAGCGCGATCCGCTCGGTCACGAACGCCTCGGCGATGTAGATGAACCCGGCGTTCTCGTCGCCGACGAGGTTGGCCGCGGGGACGCGTACGTCCTCGAAGGCGAGCTCCGCGGTGTCGGAGCAGTGCCAGCCCATCTTGGCGAGCTTGCGGGTGACCGTGAAGCCGGGGGTGTCCTTGTCGATCACCAGCAGGCTGATGCCGCCGGCGCCCTTCCCGCCCGTGCGGACGGCGGTGGTGACGAAGTCGGCGCGACAGCCGGAGGTGATGAACGTCTTGGCACCATTGACGACGAACTCGTCGCCGTCGCGTGTTGCCGTCGTGCGGAGGTGGGAGACGTCGGAGCCGCCGTCGGGCTCGGTGATCGCGAGGCTGCCGATCTTCTCGCCGGCCAGCGTCGGCCTCACGTAGGTGTCGATGAGGTGGGGCGAGCCGTGCTTGGCGATGTGCGGCAGCGCGATCCCGTGGGTGAACAGGCCCGCGAGCAGACCGGAGGAGGCGCCCTCGGACATCAGCCCCTCGGTCACCGCGACGGTGTCGGCGAGCCCGCCGCCCTCACCGCCGGCCTCCTCGGGGAAACCGATCCCGAGCAGACCCTGCTTGGCGGCGGCCTGGTGGAGCTCGCGCGGGATCTCCTGGTTGTCCTCCCACTCCTGCAGGTCGGGGAAGACCTCGCGGCGGGCGAACTCGGCGCCCAGCTGGAACAGGTCGTTGCTCACAGAAGCCCCTCCGGAATGTCCACGAAGCGGCTCCGGGCCCACTCGCCCAGGCCCTTCGCCTGCGGGTCGAACCGCGTCGAGGCGGCCACGCCCTCGCCGAGCAGGTCGTGGATGACGATGTTCACGCCCCGCAGGTGTAGCAGCGGCGTGATGTCGATGGCCAGGTCCTCGGCCTCGGGCAGCAGCTCGCGTACCCACTCCGGGGTGACGGTGTCCAGCAACCATTCGACGGCCGCCTCCGGCCGCCCCTGCGGCACCCAGAGCCCGAGGTTGGCGTCGCCGCCCTTGTCCCCGGACCGGGCATAGACCAGCTCCCCCAGCGCTCGCCGAGACGTCGCTCCCGTCGGCCGAGTGGTCACCTCGCGTGACGTCTCGGCCGACGTACGTGACGCTTCGGCATAGGCGAGGGGAGACGGGACCTCGTAGGTCGAGCCGTCAGGGAGGTGGACGGTCTCGGTGGCGCGGTCGCGCCGGACGTACGCAGCCTTGTAGATCCCGAACGGAGACGGCCGTCCCGGGGGCGCGGTGACATGGAAGCCCGGGTAGGAGGCGAGCGCCAGCTCGATCGCCGGAGCGGTCAGCGCACGGCCGACCGCGTCGGCGTCCGCGGCGCGTGCGGAGAGCCGCAGGATGCAGGCGGCACCCTCCTCGGTCGGGGAGTCCGGCGCGGGGATGCGGTAGGTCGACCAGGTGTAGTCGGGCCCGATCGGCAGCTCGGCGTCGAGCTGGTCACGCAGCCAGGCGGCCTTGGCGTCGATATCGGGGCCGGTGAGCACGAACTCGGCCGAGTTGCGGTAGCCCCCGAGCGAGTTGACCGCGACCTTGAGGGTCGCCGGCGGCGGGGTGCCGGTCACGCCCGTGATCGCCACCCGGTCGATCCCGACTTCCTCGAGCCGGATCGACGTCAGGTCGGTGGTGACGTCGGGACCGAGGTAGAGCGGACCCTGGATCTCGTAGAGCAGCTGCGCGGTGACCGTGTCGACCGTGACCGTGCCGCCGGTCTCGTCCTGCTTGGTGATGATCGAGGAGCCGTCGACGGCGATCTCGGCGACCGGGAAGCCCAGCGGACGCGCCCGAGCCTGCGGCGACATGGTCAGGAAGCCGGAGAAGTTGCCGCCGGTGGCCTGGGTGCCGCACTCGATCACGTGCCCGGCGACCACGGCGCCGGCGAGCTCGTCGTAGGAGTCGCGCTTCCAGCCGTGGTGGGCGATCGCCGGCCCGACGACGACGCTCGCGTCGGTGACGCGACCGGTGACGACGATGTCGGCGCCGGCCTCGAGCGCGTGCGCGATCCCGAAGGCCCCGAGATAGGCGTTGGCGGTCAGGGCGTCGGGGTGGGAGTCGAGCCGGCCTCGCAGGTCGTCGCCGTCGACGTACGCCACCTTGGCGCGGGTCCCGAGCGCCTCGATGGCGGCAGCGAGCCCGGCGGGGTTGAGACCGCCGGCGTTGGAGACGATCTTGACCTCGCGCTGCAGGGCGAGGTCGATGCTGTCGGCGACCTGCCGCAGGAAGGTCTTGGCATAGCCCGTCGACGGGTCCTTGAGGGTGTCCTTGCCGAGGATGAGCATGGTCAGCTCGGCGAGGTAGTCGCCGGTCAGCACGTCGAGCCGACCGCCCTCGAGCATGTCGCGCATCGCCGAGAACCGGTCACCGTAGAAACCGGAGCAGTTGCCGATGGTGATCACTTCTTGGGCCTCCCGTCCCCGGTGGGACCGGCGAACGCCTGGGCGATCGACAGCCACTTCTCGGCATCGTCGCCGGTGGTCTCGAGCGCGGTGTCGTCGCGGTGGATGCGCTGGGTGACAAGGCGGGCGAAGTCGTACGCCGGGCCGCGGACGCTCTGCGCCGCATCCTCGGGCCCCCACTCCCAGACCTCACCGGACGGTGCGGTGAGCGACACCCGGAAGGGGTCGCTCGGCGGGGTCAGGCCGTGCACCCCGTAGGAGAAGTCACGGGTGCGGGTGCCGAGGTGGCAGACGTGCTTGATGCGGTCGCTGGGCTCGTAGGTCAGACCGAGCGCCTCGCGCACGTCCAGCCCGTGGGCCCAGGTCTCCATGAACCGCGCGGTCGCCATCGAGGCCGGCGACATCGGCGGCCCGAACCAGGGCAGCTTCTGCCCGGCCGGGACGTTCGCCAGCGCTCCGGCGAGCTCACCGCGTACGCCGTCCCAGTGCTCCAACAGGTCCGTCGCCGGCATCGTGGCCAGCGCCAGCGCAGCCTCGTCGACGTAGCCCTCGGGATTCTTGAGCGCCTCGGTGACCAGCCCGTCCCACGCGGTCGCGTCACCTGCCACCCACTCGGTCGCGGCGAGCGCGGCCTCGTCGGTCCAGGCCAGGTGAGCGATCTGTGCGGCGACGTCCCAGCCCGCGGCGGGCGTCGCCTCCCGCCAGCCCGACTCACTCAGGCCCGCCACCACCTGACGTAGCTCGAACCCCTCCATGGAGAGGTCCTCGAGAAGGTCATCCAGCAGGCTCATCGCAGCTCTCTTTCCAGGACCTCGGCCCAGTGATCGAGGATCCGCTCGCGTCGAGCGGCGTCGTCGGTAATCGTGTCAGCCAGAGCCAGGCCGCGGACGAGATCGAGCGTGGCCTGCACGAGCTCGCGCACCCCAGGCTTCGACTCGTCCACGTCGAGCAGCTCGACCGTGGCCCGGTGGAGCTCGCGGCCGATCCGCTGCTCGAGCGGACCCACCGCCGCGGCCAGCTGCTCGTCGGTGCGGGCCGCCACCCACAGCTCCAGGGCAGCGGCGAAGACCGGGGAGGTGACCTGCTCGGCGAGCATGGCGAGCACGTGCCGCGTACGCTGCCCGCCCTCGGGAAGCGCTCCGGCAGCCTCCTTCAGCGCCTCGCCCCGGGCCTCGGTGATGTGCTCGACCGCAGCCACGACCAGGTCGTTCTTGGCCGGGAAGTGGTGCAGCTGCGCCCCCCGGGAGACCCCGGCACGCTGGGAGACGAGCGTGGTCGAGGTGCCGGCGAAGCCGCGCTCGGCCAGCAGCTCGACGGTGGCGTCGAGGAGACGGGTCCGCATCGCGCGGGTGCGCTGTTCCTGAGGTACGCGGGTGGCCTGGCTCACAGGCACGCACTCTGCCGCGCCAGAAACAAACAGTCAACCCTGACTGTATATTTCTGAGACGACGTCGCGACAGGCGGAAGCGGAACGTCCGGAACCGCTCGTAACGTCGGTCCCATGGCTATCGCACGCACTCCTCAGTGGGTCATCGACTGTCCCGACACGGCAGCCCTGGCCACCTTCTACGCACAGCTCCTCGGATGGGAGTCAAAGGTCGACGACGACGGCGGCTGGGCCAGCGCCTGGGGCGACGGCGGATCGCTCGACTTCCAGCGCGTCGACAACTACCAGGCTCCGAAGTGGCCCGGCCAGGACGTACCTCAGCAGACGCATCTCGACGTCACCGTCGACGACCTCGACAAGGCCGAGGCCGAGGTCCTCGCGATCGGCGCCACCAAGCACGAGGTCCAGCCGGGCGAGTCCTTCCGCGTGTTTCTCGACCCCGCCGGCCACACCTTCTGCCTCTGCCGGGCCTGAGCCGAGACGTCACGTACGCGGATCGAGTCGGCACGAACATGCCAACTCGATCCGCGGGAGTGACGCCTCGGCCGACGTACCTGACGCCTCGGCGGGCTACTCGACGCGGGCCACCATGGGCAGGCGGCTGCGGGTGGTGACCGCGACGATGAGCGCGATCAGCAGGGGCAGCCCGACGACCACGATGCCGACGAGGTCCCACGGGATCTCGAGGTAGTGTGCGGCGACGCTGTCGCGCTCCGGCCAGCCCTCGGTGGTGATCGGATAGCTGATCGCGATCCCCGGCACGAACCCGATCAGCGCGCCCGGGACGGCGCCGAGGAGCGTCACGACCAGGGCGTACGAGGCAGCGACCCCGCGTCGCGTACGCGTCCTGGCTCCGACCGCCGAGAGGGTCGCCAGGTCGGGGCGGGCGTCGTTGAGCGCCAGGTGGGTCGCGGTCAGCGCACCACCGATCATCAGCACGGCACCCAGGGTGACCAGGAGCAGCCAGACGATCACGGCGGTATCCGTCTCCTGGTAGCCGCGCTCGATCATGATCGTCGCGGGGAACTGCCCGGCGGCCAAGGCCTCGTCGAGGTCCGTCTCGGCGTCGACGCCGAGACGGGCGTTCTCGACGTAGAGCCCGACGACCCGCGGTTCGACACCGAGCTTCTTCACCATCGCCGGCGTCACGACCGCGTAGGCGGGCGCAGCGCGATCACCGACGTCGAGATAGGTCGCCGGCACGTCGAGTGTGACCACGTCGAGATCCGTCTGCTCCTCCTCGGAGAACTCCCTGATGACCAGCCGCGCGGACTGCTGCGAGGACCGAAGCTCGTCATCGGTGGTGAACACGACCGCACCCGAGGACCGCAGGGTGTCCGCCGCAGCGGCGGCATCCCGCTCGGAGAGCGACCGCGCCACTGCCGGCGGAAGGGTCCCGTCGGCGCCGGCGACGACGAGCTCGCCGAACTCACCGATGGTGGTGTCGAGCGGGATCGACCCACCAGCACCGGTCTCGACGACGACGTACCGTCCGTCGGCCTCGGTCGTCGCGCCGGAGGTGAGTGCTGCGGTCGCTCCCGGGATGGCCTTCTCGACCTGCGCTGCGATGCTCTCCCACCGAGCTCGCGCCTCGTCCGGGTCGACGTCGCTCTCGGCTGCGCTGTGTCGCGGATGCACCACGGCGTCACCGATCGCGAAGGAGGGCAGGTAGCTCTCCTGGTTCTGCTTCTCATCGCTGCTGAACGCGATCCCGAGCGTGACCACACCGACCACCGTCACCGCGATCGCACCGGCCGCCGGCACCGTCCGGGTGCGGTGCCGATCGGCGTCGCGGGTCGCGAACCGGATCACCAGCGGCATCCGAGCGCTGAACCGCGCGGCCACCGACACGAGGGCGGGGAGGATGAACAGCACCCCGGCGACGCAGAGCAGTACGCCGAGAGCGATCGGGATCCCGCTGAGAGCGTTCCGGGTGCCGAACGCCGCCGATGCGACTCCGGCGGCCACGAGCACGAGGCCGATGATCGGCGAGCGCCGCGAGGGCAGGCTCTCCGACCGCCGCCCGGACAGGACGCCGACGACGTTCTGGCGCGAGGCGATCCAGGCCGGCACGATCGCGGCGCAGATCGCTGCCGCGAAGCCGATGACGGCGACCGCCAGGACCTGAAGCCAGGGCACCTCGAACGGGCCGAACCAGGCCGAGACCTGATCCTGGGCGAGCGGCTGGAGCAGACGCGCCAGCCCGACGCCGAGGACGGAACCGACGACGGCCGCGACCGCACCGATGACGAGCGCCATCCCGAGCAGTACGCGCCGGGACTGTCGAGCGGTCCCTCCCGAGGCCGCGATCAGGGCCAGGTCGCGCGCCTGGCGCCGGGCCGCGACCGCGAACGCCGGCCCGGCCAGCAGGACCACCTCGAGGACGACCATGACCACGATGAGGACGAGGACCACGAGCTCGGAGGGGTCCGGGGCACCCATGGGCGGACGGATCTCCTTGTCGGCCGCGCGGGCCGCGGCCGGCGGGTCCAGGACGACCGAGCGCGAGAGCACGAAGGCACCCGCCGCGTTCAGGTCCTCGATGTCGGACCAGGTCACCGGTCCGCCGCCGACCAGCCAGGTCGAGCGCTCGATGACGTAGTCCCCCGGAAGTTCCGGTCCGGCGACGAAGGGGTCGTTGCGTACCTCCGACGACTCGACGATCCCGACCACCTTGCGCGTCTCGTCGACGTCGCCGTTGGGGATCAAGAGCTCCTCACCGACGCCCGGTCCCCGGAACGCGAGGTTGGAGTTGACCACAACCTCGTCCGGTCCCTCCGGGAGGCGGCCCTCGGTCAGCCTGGTCAGCCCGGCGGCGAGCGGGTCGGTCAGGTCGGTCTGCAGACCGCTGGCCCAGGTGACGCCCTTGTCGGTGCGTACGTCGAAGGTCCGGTCGCCGGTTGCGAGCATCGGCCGGTCCCCGATGACGGCCTTCACCCCGGCCGCGTCGAGCGGGTCGGCCTCGGACTCCTCGAGCCACTCGGACGCGTTCTCGGGGTCGATGCCCTGCCGCACCGCAGCGGCGCCCTGGACGTCGATGCTCGCCGCAGCCTCGGTGCCGAGTCGGCGGTCGAGGCCTTCCACGGTGTCGACGTCATAGGTCTGGTACGTCACCGCGACCGCGGTCACGCCCGCCACCGGCAGCGCGATCATCAAGACGACCAGCAGGCTGCGCCACTTCGCCCGCCGGGCCTCGCGTTGCCCGATCCGGAGGGCGAGTCGCCAGCCGGCCAGACGGCCACTCATGCCTCGACCTCGTCCACGAGCGACAGGCCCGGCGTCTCGCCGGCCTCGTCGACGACGAGCCCGTCGCGCACGTAGATCACCCGGTCGGCCCAGCTCGCGTACCGCGGCTCGTGGGTGACGAGCACACCGGCCGCGCCCGCGTCGCAGCGCGCCCGGATCAGCTTGAGGATGTCCTCGCCGGTCTCGGTGTCGAGGGCGCCGGTCGGCTCGTCGGCCAGGATCAGGCGGCGCTCGCCGACGATCGCCCGGGCGATCGCGATCCGCTGTCGCTGCCCACCGGACATCTCGTCAGGGAACCGGTCGGCGAAACCGTCGAGACCGACCTCCTCGAGCGCCTTGCGGGCCGCGTCGCGCGCCGAGCGACGCCCGGCGCCGTCGAGCTCGAGCGGCAGCGCGACGTTCTCGGCGGCGGTCAGCGCGGGGATCAGGTTGAAGTCCTGGAAGACATAGCCGACCGACGTACGCCGTAGCCTGGCGCGCCCGCTGACCCCGGCCGCACCGAGATCCTGGCCGTCGACCGTCACGGACCCGGAGGTCGGCGAGTCGAGGCCGCCGGCGATGGTCAGCAGCGACGACTTCCCGGAGCCGCTCGGCCCCATGATCGCGACCAGCTCACCGGCGTACGCGGCGAGGCTGACGCCGCGCAGGGCGTGCACCTCGGCGGCGCCGGTGCCGTGGACGCGGCTCACGTCGGTGAGCCGGAGGACGGGTTCACTCATCGGTGGACTCCTTGGTCTGCGTGGTGCCCGGCGTGGCGGGCGTGGCGTGGACGCGGCGGCTGAGCCGCTCGCGGGCGTCGGCGAGCCAGCGATCGCTGTCGTGGCTGAGGCGGCGCAGGTCGTGGGCGAGGGCGGCGTTCATCGCGCCCCTCCTTCGGCGGACTCGGTGGGCTCCGGAGCAGTGCTCGTGGAGGCCGCCCGACGGAGCCGGGACTCGCAGTGGTCGAGCCAGCGGATCTCGGCCTCGGCCGCGAAGATCAGCCGATCGAGGACCAGCCCGCCGGCGAGGTCGTCACCGGCTCCGGATCGCGACTGACGGCGGTATCCCTGCAGCGCCTGCATCGTCGCGTTCCGCTGCTGCTGGACGACCTTGCCGACGTCCACGCTCGGCACCGCGACCGCCACCGCGAGCTTGATCGCGAGCTCGTCGCGCTGCGGCTGCGTACGCTCCACCGGGGTGTCGAACCACCCCTTCACCTCGACCTTGCCGGCCTCGGTGAGCTGGTAGAGGGACCGTCCCTCCGCGTCGGTCCCTCCAGCCTCGACGAGGCCGTCACGCTCGAGTCGCGACAGGGTCGTATAGACCTGTCCGACGTTCAGCGGCCAGCTGGCGCCGGTGCGCTGCTCGAACTCGGCGCGCAGCTCGTAGCCGTATCGCGGCTTCTCCAGCAGCGCCAGCAGTGCGTGTTTCACGGACACTCGATCACCTCCCTTGGTTACTTACTGAGTATGTATATACCGAGTATGTACCCCGAAGCAAGCCGAAATTGCGCTGCCGACGCGTCCCCCTGCGTGAAACAATTCCGCGGCCGGTTCGGGTCGGCATCCACCAAGCCACCTGACCAAGGGACAAGAAGTGTCACGTCATGGACGTGTCGTCGCGCTGGCCGCGGCGTCACTCGCTCTCGGCGGGCTGAGCGTCATCCCGATGGCGCCGCCCGCCTCCGCCGAACCCGACCCGATCGCGACCTACAAGGACCGCGCCGGCGTCCCTCTCACCATCCATCGCACGACCGACGGCACGGCCGACTTCATCGGCTCCAAGACCGAGTCCGTCGACCCGCTGGGCACCACCGTCAAGCCCGCCAAGGCGGCCCGGACCCACCTCGACCGCGTCGGCGAGGCGCTCGGCGCCGACGGGACGGACCTGCAGGAGACGTCGACCGACAAGGCCGTCGGCGGCGGGTCGGTGACCAGGTTCGAGCAGTACGTGGCCGGCCTCCCGGTCCTCGGAGGCGAGGTCGTCGTCGGGCTCGACAAGGACCGCGGACTCACCTCCGCGTCCACCAACCTGTCCGACGTCACGAGTGTCACCGAGCCGGACGAGTCGACGCGCGCGAAGGCCGAGGCAGCCGCCGAGGCCGTGGTCTCGAAGGCCAACCACGGAGCGACCGGCCTCACCGTGACCGACGAGGGCGCCTGGCTCTACGACGACGACCTGGTCCGAGGGCCGCAGATCGGCGAGACCAGCGTCTTCCGGTTCTCGGTGACCAACGGCTCCACCATCCGTGAGACCGTGCTGGCCCACGCCGGCACCGGCCGCGTGCTCATGCACGTCAACGAGATCGCCCACGCCAACCGCCGCATCTGCGACAACGCCAACGTCCGCGCCGCGGACACGCCCTGCACGGACAGCAGCTCCAAGGTCAAGCGCCGCGAGGGCGACGCCGCCACCGGAATCGCCGACGTCGACAGTGCGTACGACATGCTCGGCGCGACCTCGGACCTCTACGCGTCCCTCGGGCTGGACCTGACCGAGGAGATCGGCTGGTCCGATGGCGTCACCGGCAAGGCGATCGCCGCCACGGCCCGTTACTGCGAGCCGATCGTGCCGGACTACACGCCGCCGTGCCCGATGGACAACGCCTTCTGGAACGGCGAGCAGATCTTCCTCGGTCAGGGCCTGGTGGTCGACGACATCGTCGGTCACGAGCTGACCCACGGCGTGATCGAGCGCAGCTCGAACCTCTTCTACTGGTACGAGTCGGGCGCCATCAACGAGTCGATGGCCGACATCATGGGCGAGATCGTCGACCATCGTTACGCGACTCCCGGCGACTCCCCGACCGACTGGCGCGTCGGTGAGGACTCCTCCTTCGGCGCGATCCGCGACCTCGCCAACCCGACGGTGCACGACCAGCCCGACCGGATGACCAGCTCGCTGTGGGAGGCCGACGACCTCACCTATTACGCCGACGGCGGTGGGGTGCACACCAACTCCGGTGTCGGGAACAAGACGGCGTACCTCATCTCCCAGGGCGGCACCTTCAACGGTCGCACCGTCACCGGCATCGACGGCGCCGACGCGAGCCTGCAGAAGACCGCGGCGCTCTACCTCTACACGATCCAGCACCTCGTCTCCGGAAGCCAGTACGCCGACCTCGGCCGCACGCTCGGCAGCGGCTGCGACGCGCTGGCGGCCGCCGGTACCTCCGGCTTTACCGCCGAGGACTGCGCCCAGGTCCGGCTCGCCACCGAGGCGACCGAGCTCGCCAAGTCACCCACCAAGGCCGGCGCGACCCGCCCCGCAGAGGCACCGAACACCTGCCCCGCCGGGAGCACCGGCAAGGCTGCGGTGGCCACCCCGACGCTCACCCGCGGCGGACTGTGGCACCAGGCACCCGACGCCGCCGAAGGCGTCCCGGCCAACGACCGCGACGGCAACGGCTCGGACTTCGGCTGGAACCCTGACCCGGACTACGGCGACCCGACGTCCAGCGGCCTGACGACAGCCTCGATCAACGTGCCGGCCGGCAAGCGGACCTATCTGCGGTTCAGCCACTGGTACCTCTTCGAGTGGTACACCGGCAGCGACCCCGCCCACCCGGCACCGCAGTACTACGACGGCGGCGAGGCGCGGCTGCTGGTCAACGGGGTCGCGACCGCGATCCCCTCCACGGCCTGGGTGAACGGCCCGAAGCAGAAGCTTCTCCTCAACAACCCCGCCAAGCCGCTGACCGGCTTCGGGGGCGACTCGAACGGGTGGATCAGCTCCCGTGTCGACCTGTCCGCTTTCGCCGGCAAGACGGTCCAGTTCCAGTGGGTCGTCCGTGGCGACACGGAAGGCTCGTTCCTCGGCTGGTTCGTCGACGGGCTCGAGCTCTACACCTGCAATCCGCTGACCGTCGCGAACACGGCCGCACCGACGATCAGTGGCACTCGGCGGGTCGGCTACACGCTGACCGCGTCGCCGGGTTCATGGAGCCCGACGGCGACGACGCTTCGCTACCAGTGGCTGCGCAACGGGGCCGCGATCTCGGGAGCCACCGCGAAGACCTACAAGCTGAGCGGATCGGACCACACGCGCAAGATCCAGGTCCGGGTCACCGCCTACGCATCCTCCTGGCCGGCGGCCAACCCCGGCGTCAGGACGAGCGCGGCGACCGGTGCGATCAGCGCCGGCTACCTGACCCCGGTCACACCGACGATCAGCGGGACCCGCCGGGTGGGCTACCTGCTCACCGCGGTCCGCGGTGAGTGGAAGCCGGCTGGAGTGACGTACTCCTACCAGTGGCTGCGCAACGGCAAGGCCATCTCGGGCGCCACCGGCAAGACGTACCGGCTCAGGTCCATCGACCGCGGTGACCGCATCCGCGTCCGGGTCACCGGGCGCAAGGCCGGCTACTACACCTCGACCCGCCTCTCGGCGGCGACGAGCGTGATCCGCTGATCCGACCCGGTCCCGGCCCGACGGCGACCTCAGTCGTCGTCGGGCCGGCCGGGGTGCAGCAGCAGGTCGACCTCGTCGATGACCACATCGGTCACGACACCGGCAGCGAGACCGTCGATCCGGATGCCCGTGATGGCGGCACCGAGCCCGTCGCGCTCATCGGTCAGCCACACCGCCGGCCGCGCACGGACGGCGTCGGCGACCCGCCGCTCCAGCGCCGTGTGCAGGACGGCCCGCGGGTCGATGTACGCCGCACCGACCCGCGGCGGGTCGACCTCGACGGTGGAGGTCGCCAGGACGCGTACGTCCTGGGAGTCGCCGGTCCGGGTCCGGACCACGATCGCGATCTCCATCGGCCCGGTCGGCCACTCGAGCACCTCGTGGAATCCCGGGATCGCCATCGTCATCGAGTCGGAGGCGATCCGGATGATCCGCCGGTGCCTGGTCACCACCAGGCACTCGCCACGGCGGGCCCGTCGCACCAACGAGGCCACCACGAGGACGACCGCGATCGCCGCGATCACCAGAACCGTCGCCATCTCCCCCATGGCTCCGAGTCTTCTCGACCCGCGCCCGATTCCGAATGGGCGCTGCCACCCATTCGTCCCTGACGCCTACGTCGCTGGATACGTCAGTCAGCGGCCTGCGCCCACGGGCTGATCCTCACCTCGGCCCCGTCGAGGATGTCGAGATCGCTCGGCCCGTCGATCACCGCGACACCGAGCGTGATCGGCGTGGCGCCGGGCAGCGCGGCCACGAGCAGCTCGGTCGTGACGTCCGGGTCGTTCGCGGTGGATATCGCCTGCCAGTCGATCACCGCCATCACCGACTGCGCCGGAGGGACGACGATGCGCTCGGGCACCATCGACGGTTCATAGGGCTTGGCCGTCACATCGGTCTGCCGAGCACCGGCGGCATTCAGGAACTCGACAGTGGGTACGCCCTCGATCGCGCAGGCGTGACGGCCGAGGTTGCGGGCCCGGAGCCACGCCTGCCGCGATCCCAGCGCCGCGTCCTGGCCACCGAAGGTGACCTCGAGATCCGATGGCCGACACGACGGCGCCCCCGGGTCGGCGGGCCAGGGCGCGCCATCGCCGAACGGTGGCATCGTCGTCGGCGCCGGAGTCTTCCCTCCGACCCAGCCCTCGGCCTTGCCGCCGCGCGTCCCCTCGACCGCGTACGCCAGCGGCTGCCCCGACCGCACGGGATAGCCGTCGTAGGCGGTGAGCCACCGGCTGACATCGTCGATCACCCGGTCGCCCTCGGCGGCCTCGACCAAGACGATCAGCGGTTCGTACGGGGCGGCCAGCTGCGCCGAGGTCACCGACGGCTGCTCGGAGGCGGCCACCACGAGCTTCACCGCCACCGGGTCGGGCACCTCGTTCGACCGGTACCACGCCTCGCCGCCGTGGAGATCCACCGGCCGCTGCCGGCCGTGCGCGACCATGGCGAGCGCGACCAGCCGCTCCGGCGGCGCCTCCACGTCGGCCTGGGCAGGACGGCCCGTCTGCGGGTCGACGACGGTCGACGACACCGACGTCGCCCCGGCCTCGCGCAGAGCCACGGCATCGGCGAGTGCGTCACCCATGGCGGCGCCGCCGTCCAGACCACGCTCGCCCACCGCGACCCGGATCTGGCCCATCGTGAACGTGACGCTGGTCCGGTCGGGCTCCGCGTCAGGCGCAAGGCGGGTGATCTCGGGGCGCACCACCCGGAGCACCTCCTGGCTCGCCGCGGCCGCCTCGGCCCCCGACAGATCCTCCTCCAGGGACACCTCGACGCTGGCCGAGTGCTCCACGCGGTCGGACTCGCCGAAGTCCTCGCCCGGGATGCGCCGGGACTCGTCGACGGCCAGCACCTCGCGTACGCCGGGGACGGAGCGCCACTCGTCGGAGAGATCGAGGAACCTCGATGTCGTCTTCCACGTCACGGTCCCGGCTGCCGACTCGCTGCGCCAGTGCCAGAGCATCGCAACCGCACCGCCGACCAGTCCCACCAGGACGAGCCCGACCACCACCATCCCCGCCCGGAGCTCGCGCCTTCCTGTGCTGTCCGGCATCGCCACGTACGTCCTCCTCGTCCTCTGCGGAAGGCAAAGAGTCGCACAGGCCCGGCCGCACCAGCCCCGCAAATAGCGAACCGGCACGGTTCCTTCACAGGATCCGTGCCGGTTCACCACATCTGCCGTGGTCGGCCTGGGTCAGGCGGGGAAGCCTTCGCCCTTCGCCGCGAGATCGCGGAGGTACTGCGTCGGCCGGAACCGCTCGCCGTACGCCTCGGCCAGCTCGTCGGCACGGGCCAGGAAGGCGTCGATGCCGATCGAGCCGTCAGCGGCCTCGTAGCCGGTGATGAACTGGGCCGCACCACCGGTCTGCGGCGGGAAGCCGATACCGAAGATGGAGCCGATGTTGGCGTGGGCGGCCGAGGTGACAACGCCCTCCTCGAAGCACTTGGCCGTCTCGAGGGCCTCCGCGAAGAGCATGCGGTCGCGGACGTCCGAGATCGAGGGCTGCTCCTCGGCGACCGGGAACAGGTCGGCGAGACCGGTCCAGATCGAGCCGCGCTTGCCGTCGGCGTACTCGTAGAATCCGGCGCCACGGAGCTTGCCGGGGCGCTCCGCCTCGAGCATCTTCGTCACGACCGCCTCGCCCGGGTGCGGGTTGTAGGTCGCACCCTCGGCCTCGGCGGCCTCGCGCGTGGCGAGACCGATCTTGGCCATGAGCTCCATGTTGAGCTCGTCGGTGAGCTGCAGCACCGGAGCCGGGTAGCCGGCCTGGGTGGTGGCGCGCTCGACGGAGTACGGCGCAACACCCTCGGCGACCATCGCGAGGCCCTCGTTGACCATGGTGCCGATGACGCGCGAGGTGTAGAAGCCCCGCGAGTCGTTGGCGATCATCGGGGTCTTCTTGATGGCGAGGGTGATGTCGTACGCCTCGGCCAGGGTCTTGTCGGAGGTCTCCGCGCCCTTGATGATCTCGACCAGCGGCATCTTGTCCACCGGGGAGAAGAAGTGCAGGCCGATGAAGCGCGAGGCGTCGCCGTCGATGCCCTTGGCCAGCTCGGTGATCGGCAGGGTCGAGGTGTTCGAGGCGAGCAGGGCGCCTTCGGCGAGGTGCGGGATGACCTCGTTGAAGACCTTCTGCTTGAGCTCGACGTTCTCGAAGACCGCCTCGACGACCAGGTCGGCGCCGGCCGCGTCGGCCGCGTCGATGGTCGGGGTGATCCGGGCAAGCAGCTCGTCGGACTTCTCGCTCGTGAGCTTGCCGCGCTTGATGGCCTTCTCGTTGATGGTCGCCGAGTAGGCCTTGCCCTTCTCAGCCGCCTCGATCGAGACGTCCTTGAGGACGACCTCGACACCGGCACGAGCCAGGACGTAGGCGATGCCCGCGCCCATCATGCCCGCGCCGAGCACGACGGCCTTCTTGGACTGGAACTTCTCGATGCCGGCCGGACGCTCCTTGCCCGCGTTGATCGAGCCGAGGTCGAAGAAGAACGCCTGGATCATGTTCTTCGACTGCTGGCCGGTGACCAGCGAGACGAAGTAGCGCGACTCGATCCGGGTGGCGGTGTCGAAGTCGACCATCGCACCCTCGACCGCGGCCGACAGGATCGCCTTCGGCGCACGCATGTCGGACTGCTTGAGCTGCTTGCGCAGGATCGGCGGGAACGCGGGCAGGAAGCCGGCGAGCGCCGGGGAGGTCGGCTTGCCACCGGGCATCTTGTAGCCGGGCTTGTCCCACGGCTGGGCGATCTCGTCGGGGTTGGCCTTGATCCACGCCTTCGCGGCGGGCACGAGCTCATCGGGGGAGGAGACGAGCTCGTGGACCAGACCCTTCTCGAGGGCGGCAGCGGGCTTGAACTTGGTGCCCTGGCCCAGGACATCCATCAGGCCGGTCATGATGCCAAGCAGACGTACGACGCGGGTGACGCCACCGCCACCCGGGAGCAGGCCTAGGGAGACCTCGGGGAGGCCGATGTCGTAGCGGGCGTCCAGCGCGATGCGGTGCTGAGCGGCCAGCGCGATCTCCAGACCGCCACCGAGGGCGGCACCGTTGATCGCCGCGACGACCGGCTTGGGGAAGGTCTCCAGCTTGCGGAGGGTCGCCTTGATCGACTCGACCTCCTCGAAGACCTGGGCGCCGTTCTCGGGGCGTACCTGGATCATGTTCTTGAGGTCGCCACCGGCGAAGAAGGTCTTCTTCGCGGAGGCGATGACGACGCCGGTGACGTCGTCGGCCTCGGCGTACAGCTTCTCGACGGCCTCCGCCATCGAGGTCTTGTACAGCTCGTTCATGGTGTTGGCCGACTGGTTCGGGTCGTCCAGGGTCAACGTGACGATGCCGTCGGCATCCTTCTCATAGCGGACTGCGGTCTCGCTCATGTGTCTTCCTTCAAGTCTGTGCCGGGGCGCGGCCCGGGATGTTCACCGAGGTACCTCGGTCAGTTGTCGCTTCCTTCGCGGAATTCCACGAGGGAGGTGGGCGCTCACCGAGTTACCTCGGTGAGCATTCGCGGACGCGTCAGACCAGCTCGACGATCGTGGCGATACCCATGCCGCCACCGACGCACAGCGTGGCGAGGCCGCGCTGCTTGCCCTGGCGCTCGAGCTCGTCGACCAGGGTGCCGAGGATGATGGCACCGGTCGCGCCCAGCGGGTGACCCATGGCGATCGCGCCGCCGTTGACGTTGGTGACCGACTCGTCGATGCCCATGTCCTTCATGAACCGCATCGCGACCGCGGCGAACGCCTCGTTGATCTCGAACAGGTCGATGTCGTCGACGGTGAGACCAGCCTTGGCCAGCGCCTTGCGCGAGGCCGGGGCGGGGCCGGTGAGCATGATCGTCGGGTCGGCGCCGGAGACGGCGGCCGAGATGATCCGGGCACGCGGGGTGAGCCCGTTGGCCTTGCCGGCCTCCTCGGAGCCGATCAGCATCAGCGCGGAGCCGTCGACGATGCCCGACGAGTTGCCGGCGTGGTGGACGTGGTCGATCTTCTCGACCCAGTGGTACTTGGCCAGCGCGACGTCGTCGAAGCCGGCCTCCTGGCCCTGCTGGAGGAAGGACGGCTTGAGACCGGCCAGGGTCTCGGCGGTGGTGCCGGGGCGGATCAGCTCGTCGTGGTCGAGCACGGTCAGACCGGTCTGGTCGACGACCGGGATGACGGCGTCCTTGAAGTAGCCGTTCTCCCAGGCGGCGGCCGCACGGGCGTGCGACTGCGCGGCGTAACGGTCGACGTCCGCGCGGCTGAAGCCCTCGAGCGTCGCGATCAGGTCGGCGCCGATGCCCTGGGGGACGAAGCCGGTCTTGAGCGCGGTGTCGGGGTCCTGCGCCCAGGCGCCGCCGTCGCTGCCCATCGGCGCCTTGCTCATCGACTCGACGCCACCGGCGAGGATGAGGTCCTCGAACCCGCCACGTACGCGGGAGGCGGCCTGGTTCACGGCCTCGAGGCCGGAGGCGCAGAAGCGGTTGAGCTGCACACCGGCGGTCGTCTCGGGGAGACCGGCCTTGATGGCGGCGGTCTTGGCGATGTCACCGCCCTGCTCGCCTACAGGGGTGACGACACCGAGGACGACGTCGTCGATCCGCTCGGGGTCGAGGTTGGGGTTCCGCTTGCGGGCCTCGTCGATCAGGCCGACCACCAGGTCGATCGGCTTGACCTCGTGGAGCGCTCCGGTCTTCTTACCCTTCCCGCGCGGCGTGCGCAGGTGGTCATAGATGAATGCTTCAGCCATGCGCCGATTGTGACACTAAAACTGTCACAGTCAACAGGTTCACGACAGATTACGGGAGATCGTCCGGTTCACCGCGTCCTGGAAGCTCACCACGATGGCCTCGGTGGTCAGCTGACGCAGCCGCGGGAGCACCTCTTCGAGGTGGGCGGCCTCCTCCGCGGTGTGGTGGGTCCGCTTGAACGGGTCGATGACCTGGTCGCGCAGGATCGTGTTGAGCTCGGCGGCGAGGTCCGCCATGAGGCGCGAGGTCGCTGCGTACGCCGCCGCCAACGCATCGCGAGGCAGCCCCAGCGCGATCAGCTCACGCCCGATCCTGGCCTGGATGTCATCGGTGGGTTCGGTGGCCCAGGACGTGATCATGGCGCGCTGCATCGCCAGATCCTCCCGGGTGGTCTCGGCGGGCAGCCGGGCGAGATAGCGCTCGATCGCCTGCAGGGTGAACCCGTGCTCCTGGAGCGCGGTGACCATGTCGAGGCGCGCACGGTGCTCGGGCCCGTAGTAGGCCACCCGGCCACGCCGGATCGCCGGCGGGATCAGCCCGAGGCTCGCGTAGTAGCGCGTCGTGCGCACCGACACCCCGGTGGCGGTCGACAGCTCATCGATCGTCATCAGCTCATCGGTCGCCTCGGTCATAGCCAGGGACCGTAGACCAAAGTGTTGCTACTTCGCCAGTGTTACTGTCACAGTTGCTCCGTCGGTGTCTTGCGTCACAGTCGTGGGCCCGATGAGATCGAACGTCGACGAAGGAGTGTCATGCCGGAGAAGCCCACCATCTACGAGGCCGAGCACGAGGACTTCCGTGCCACCGCGAAGGCCTTCTTCGAGAAGGAGGTCGTGCCCTTCCACGACCAGTGGGAGAAGGACGGCATCGTCCCGCGCGAGCTGTGGAAGAAGGCCGGCGACACCGGACTGCTCTGCTTCGACGTCGAGGAGGAGTACGGCGGCCCCGGCATCAAGGACTTCCGGTTCAACTCCGTCCTCCACGAGGAGATGGCGAAGATCGGTGCCAGCGGCCCCGGATTCTTCGTCCACACCGACATCATCGTCCCCTACATCTCCCACCTCGGCACCCCGGAGCAGAAGCAGCGCTGGCTGCCGGGCTGCGTCTCCGGCGACATCATCACCGCCGTCGCGATGACCGAGCCGGGCGCGGGGTCGGACCTCCAGGGCGTACGCACCACCGCGGTCGACAAGGGGGACCACTACCTCCTCAACGGCTCGAAGACGTTCATCTCCAACGGCATCAACGCCGACCTGGTCATCGTGGTCGCCAAGACCAACCCCGAGGCCGGCGCCCACGGCATCTCGCTGCTCGTGGTCGAGCGCGGCATGGAGGGCTTCGAGCGCGGCCGCAACCTCGACAAGGTCGGCATGAAGGCGCAGGACACCGCCGAGCTCTCCTTCACCGACGTGGTCGTGCCGAAGGAGAACCTGCTCGGCGAGGAGGGCTCCGGCTTCATCTCGCTGATGACCCTGCTGCCGCAGGAGCGCATCTCGGTCGCCTCGATCGCGGTCGCCGCGGTCGAGCAGGTCCTCGAGCTCTCCCTCGACTACGCCCGCACCCGCGAGGCCTTCGGCCGCCCCATCGGCCGCTTCCAGAACACCGCGTTCACCCTCGCCGAGATGGCCACCGAGGCCTACCTCGCCCGCCTCTTCCTCAACGACGCCGTCACCCAGCTCAACGCCGGCACCGCCGACACCGTCCTGGCCAGCATGGCGAAGTGGTGGACCACCGAGCTGCAGAAGAAGTTCGTCGACCAGGGCGTCCAGATCCACGGCGGCTACGGCTACATGATGGAGTACCCGATCGCCAAGGCGTTCATCGACAGCCGCATCCAGACCATCTACGGCGGCACCACCGAGGTGCAGAAGCTGATCATCAGCCGCCACCTCGGTCTGTAACCCGCTGGCCCCCGCTGGTCGAGCCGTGAGGCCGCCTGCGGCCGAGCGTGTCGAGACCAACACGGTCCCCTGTCGCGCTCGACCGGACCGTGTTGGTCTCGACACGCCTCCGCCTAGCGGCTACGGCGGCTCGACCAGCGGGACGGCTCGAGAAGCGGCGGCGGCTAGGAGAGTTCCTTCGAGCGTACGTAGGCGGCGCGGGTGGCCTCGAGGAAGGCCGCCCGCAGGCCGCCCTGCTCGAACGCGCCCAGCGCGGCGGCTGTGGTGCCGCCGGGCGAGGTGACCTGCTCGCGGAGGATCGCGGGATGGGTGCCGCTCTCGAGCAGAGCCGCGGATCCGGTGAGCGTCTGGATGACGAGCGTGGTGGCATCGTCCCTGGTCAGGCCCAGGTGGACGCCCGCCTCGATCCAGGCCTCGGCGACCAGGAAGACGTACGCCGGGCCTGAGCCGCTGATCGCGGTGACGGCGTCGATCTGCGACTCGGGGAGGGTGACGACCTTGCCGACCGCGCGCATCAATCCGGCAGCGGCCGTGACCGCGTCCGGGGTCGCCTTGGCGCCGCCGGCCACCACCGACATGCCCTCGCCGACCAGGGCCGGAGTGTTGGGCATGACCCGCACGACCGAGACCCCGTCCGGGACCGCGGGCTCCATCGCGGAGGTGGGCACGCCGGCGGCCAGGGAGACCACCGTGGTCCCCTCGCGAAGCGCGGACGCGATCGACTGCAGCACCGGCACCACGCCGTAGGGCTTCACCGCCAGCACCACCACGTCGGCCTCGGCCGCGGCCTCGGTGGCGGGCAGCGTACGGATGCCGTGCTTCTCGCGGAGCGCGGCGGCCTGCTCCTCGCGCGCCTCGACGACGATGACGCTGTCCGGGGCATGACCCGCTTCGAGGAGTCCGGCGAGGACAGCCCCGCCCATGTTGCCTGCACCGATGATCGCGATCGTCATGCTCGCCAGTCTGTCAGAGCGGATGACCTGCACGAATAAGGCCCCACAGGACCCAAGCAACTGCTAGGTTGCGATACCCACGCCCGTAAATTCGCCGCTGGTCATCGGGAGGCCACATGCGCATTCGACGTACGTCCCTACTTGCTGTGGTCGCCCTCGCGGTGACGGTCGCGATGGTCGGTCCGCCAGCATCGGCGGACGGCGAGGAGGAGCGCCGGCTCCCATCTCCCGAGTCCGAGGTCAACGTGACCGGCGAGCCGTTCACCGGGACCGCTCCGGACGGCACGGTGCAGGGGCTGATCGACGCCCACAGCCACATGTTCATGCAGGACGGGATCGGTGGCGCGGCCGTCTGCGGGAAGGCCTGGTCGGCCGAGGGAGTCGCGGAGGCGCTGAAGGACTGCCCCTCCCACGGGATCGCAGGCGAGACCGCGCTGCTGGAGAACCTGACCCGCTCGGGCAGCCCGCTCGGGTTCCACGACACCGCCGGCTGGCCCTCGTTCAAGGACTGGCCGGCCCACGACTCGCTGACCCACCAGCAGATGTACTACCGCTGGGTCGAGCGCGCCTGGCGCGGCGGACAGCGGATCCTGGTCGTGCAGCTGACCAGCAACAAGGCGCTGTGCGCGATCAACCCTGGCACCAACCAGTCCTGCGACGAGATGACCGCGGTGCGGAGGCAGGCCCGGGATGCGTACGACACCCAGACCTTCATCGACGCGCAGTACGGCGGCGAGGGGCGCGGGTGGTACCGGATCGTCACCGATGCCGAGCAGGCGCGCGAGGTGATCGAGGACGGCAAGCTCGCCGTCGTGCTCGGCATGGAGACCTCCGAGCCGTTCGGCTGCTCCCAGAAGCTACGGCTGCCCTCGTGCACGCGCGCCAACATCGACGCCGGGCTCGACGAGCTGAAGTCGCTCGGGGTCTCGTCGATGTTCCTGTGCCACAAGTTCGACAACGCGCTGTGCGGGGTCCGCTACGACAAGGGCACCACCGGGCTGCTGATCAACGCCGGGCAGTTCCTCACCACCGGGACCTTCTGGACGCCGAAGGCCTGCGACCCCAACCAGCCGCACGACAACAACCCGCGCCTGGTCGACCGCCCCGCCGAGCTCGCCTGGCTGCCGCAGCCGCCGATCTATCCGGAGGGCACCGTCTGCAACCCACACGGCCTCTCCGCCCTCGGTGAATACGCCCTGCGCGGTCTGATCAAGCGCGGCATGATGGTCGAGGTCGACCACATGAGCGCCAAGGCCGCCGGCCGCGCCCTCGACATCCTCGAGGAGACCGACTACCCCGGCGCTCTCGCCAGCCACTCCTGGATGGACGAGCGCTATCTCGACCGGCTCTACGCCCTCGGCGGGTTCTCGACGATCTACGGCCACAGCACCGACGAGTTCCTGGCGGAGTACGCCCGCACCGCACCCGTCCGTGACCGCTACGACGCGGGCATCGGGTTCGGCTTCGACATGAACGGCTTCGGCGGCACGCCCGGGCCGGCGAAGACGCGGGTCAGCTACCCGTTCGACAGCATCCTCGGTGACGCCGTCGTCGACCGTCAGGTCACCGGCCAGCGGATCTGGGACTACAACACCGACGGCGTCGCCCACTACGGGATGATCCCCGACTACATCGAGGACCTCCGCCTCACCGGCGGCCAGGACGTCATCGACGACATCGTCCGCGGACCCGAGTCCTACCTGCGTACGTGGGCGGGGGCCCAGTCAGCAGCACACTGACAAGCAGGCCTGCCGACTCGGCCGTCATCTCAGAAGAAGCGACTCAGTCGTCTCGAGTACGCCTGAGCCAACCACCGCCGAACAAGGCCCAGAGGATGAGCAAGGGCTGGAAGAACAGCCGGATCAACCGCTTGCTGTCGGTGTCGAGGCCGAACGCGTCGATGCCCTCGACGTACTGCGCGATGTTGCCGGGGAAGATGACCACGAAGAAAGCAGCCAGCAGCCCGCCGACGAGCCTCTGCTTGCCCGGGAACGCGACGAAGGCGACCCCGAGCCCGATCTCGACGATGCCCGAACCGAGCACCGTCAGGTCCTCGTCGACCGGGAACCATTCGGGCACCTGCGCTCGGAACTCTTCACGCTGGGTGGTCAGGTGCGCCACCCCGGCGCCCACCATCGCAACACCCATCAGGAGGCGCGCGGCGGTTCGCGCGATCGAGGTCATGGCACCACTGTAGGAGGAACGGTGGAGCCAGCTCGACAGGCTCGACCAGCGGTGGGCCGAGCCTGTCGAGACCTCCAGGTTCAGAGGAGGTTGTCCACCAACGGCGTCGGGGAGCCGAAGCGGTGGGCGGTGACCGAGACGGCCTGCTCGTGGAGGAACGTGAGCAGCTCGACGCGGCCGGCCTCGACGACCGGCTGGGCGTAGAGGGCGATGTCGACGCGGCCCTGGCTCGCCTCCGCGAAGGCCTCGCGCGACCCGCCCAGGAGGCGTACGCGGCCGGGCGCATCCGGCCCGGTCAGCGTGGCGCCCCAGGCGGCCGTGTCCTGGACGACGTACGTCGCACCGGTGGCCCGCACCAGCGATGCGGTCTCCTCGTCCAGGGCGTCGGCGGCGGAGACCGTCACCGAAGCCCCGGCGGCGACACCGGCGGCAAGGACGCGTAGCAGGTGACCCAGTGGCCCACCCTCGTACCGGACCGTGACCGGCACCGGCGAGTAGCGCAGCACGTTGACCTCGGCGGTCAGTCGCGAGACGTCCCGAGCGGCACCGAACTCGCGCTCCCAGGCGACCGCGTCCGAGCCGGCACCGCGCCGGAGCATCTCGATCGCGTCGACCCCGAGCCGACCGGCCCAGTCGACGAGCGACCGTACGGCAGGAGCCGGCGTCGCGAGCTCGGTGGCAGGAGCCGGGACCCAGTCACTGAGGCCGACCAGGTAGTTGGGCCCACCGGCCTTCGTCCCGGCGCCGACCGCCGACTTCTTCCAGCCACCGAACGGCTGGCGACGCACGATCGCGCCGGTGATGCCGCGGTTGACGTAGGCGTTGCCGGCCTCGACGGAGTCGAGCCACTGCGAGATCTCGGCCCGGTCGAGGCTGTGGATGCCCGCGGTGAGGCCGTAGTCGACCTGGTTCTGGATCTCGATCGCCTCGTCGAGCGAGTCGGCCGAGATCAGGCCGAGGACGGGACCGAAGTACTCGGTCAGGTGGAACTCGGAGCCTCGCTTGACGCCCGTCTTCACACCCGGTGACCAGAGCCGGCCGGTGTCGTCGAGCTGGCGCGGCTTCACCAGCCACGTCTCACCCGGAGCGAGCGTGGTCAGCGCCTTGAGCAGCTTGCCGGAGGCGGGCTCGATGACCGGGCCCACCTGCACCGTCGGGTCCGTCGGGTACCCCACGCGAAGCGAGGTCACCGCGTCGATCAGCTGGTCGCGGAAGCGCCGGGAGGTCGCGACCGAGCCGACCAGGATCCCCAGCGACGCCGCCGAGCACTTCTGTCCGGCGTGACCGAAGGCGGAGTAGACGAGATCCTTGACGGCCAGGTCGAGGTCGGCGTCCGGCGTGACCACCAGCGAGTTCTTGCCGGAGGTCTCGGCCAGCAGCGGCAGGTCCGGGCGGAACGAGCGGAAGAGCTCGGCCGTGTCGAACGCACCGGTCAGCACCAGGCGGCCGACCAGCGGCGAGGCGACCAGCGCACGACCGACCTCGTTCTCCGGCACGTGCACCAGCCGCAGCACCTCCTTCGGCACCCCGGCGGCCCAGAGCGTCTCGACCAGCACCGAGCCGCAGCGCTTCGCCTGCGGGGCCGGCTTGATCACGACGGCCGACCCGGCCGCGAGCGCGGCCGCGACGCCACCGGTCGGGATGGCGAGCGGGAAGTTCCACGGCGGGGTGACGAGCGTCAACCGCACCGGCACCGCACGCGCGCCGTCGACCGCGTCGAGCTCCTCGGCCAGACCCGCGTAGTAGTTGAGGAAGTCGATCGCCTCGGAGACCTCGGGGTCACCCTGGTCGAGGGTCTTGCCGCACTCGGAGGCGGCGACCTCGAGCCACTCGGCCCGGCGCCGCTCGACCTCGACCGCGGCGGCCCGAAGCACGGCGGCGCGCTCGGCGCCGGTCTTGCGGCCCCAGTCGGCCTGAGCGCCGACGGCACCCTCGAGCACCGACTCCACGGCCTCGACCGATGTCAGCGTGTGGTCGGCGACGAGCTGGTCACCCAGCGTCGAGGAGCCCACCCGGGCGATGATCGCCTTGCCCCACTCCCGGTTGCCCGGCAGGTGCGGGTCGGTGTCCGGGGTGTTGTCGAACATGGTCTGGACGTCGTCCGCGACCGGCAGGCGCCGGTCCTGGGTCCGGTTGGACGCCGGCACGGACTCGTCGACAGCCGCGAGGGAGCGTACGAACCGCTCCTTCTCACGCTTGTAGAGGGCCTCGGAGGAGTTGAGGTCGAAGACGGCCGACATGAAGTTCTCGGTGCTGGCGCCCTCCTCGAGGCGACGCACGAGGTAGGCGATCGCGACGTCGAAGTCCTTCGGGTGCACGACCGGCACATAGAGCAGCAGACCACCCACGGTCTCGCGGACCGCCTCGGCCTGACCCTCGGCCATGCCCAGCAGCATCTCGAACTCGACCGAGTCGCGAACCCCGCGCTGACCAGCCAGGATCCAGGCGTACGCCACGTCGAACAGGTTGTGGCCGGCGACGCCGACGCGCACGTTGCCCATCCGCTCGGGCGTCAGCGCCCAGGACAGCACCCGCTTGTAGTTGGTGTCGGAGTCCTGCTTGGTCGACCAGGTGGCGACCGGCCAGCCGTGCAGCGACGCCTCGACGTGCTCCATCGGCAGGTTGGCACCCTTGACCAGGCGCACCTTGATCGCCGCGCCCCCTCGTGCGCGACGAGCAGCCGACCACTCCTGGAGCCGGATCATCGCCGCCATCGCGTCGGGCAGGTAGGCCTGCAGGACGATGCCCGCTTCCAGGTCGGCCAGCTCGGGCCGGTCGAGGAGCCGGGTGAAGACGTCGATGGTCATGTCGAGGTCGCGGTACTCCTCCATGTCCAGGTTGATGAACTTCTTCGTCCCGGCGGCCGAGGACTTCGCCGCGTAGGTGTAGAGCGGGAGGAGCCGCTCGACCACGTGCGCGACCGCCTCGTCGTACGCCCAGACCGCGTGCGGCGCGACCGGCGAGGAGACCTTCACCGAGACGTAGTCGACGTCGTCGCGCGCCAGGAGCTTGCGGATCCCGGCCAGACGCCGGTCGGCCTCCTTCTGCCCCAGAACGGCCTCGCCGAGAAGGTTGATGTTCAGGTTCACGCCACGCTCGCGGATCCGCGAGATCTGCTGACCGAGCCGCGCGTCGGAGGCGTCGATCAGCAGGTGACCAACCATCTGCCGCAGCGCACGGCGCGCCACCGGGATGACGAACCACGGCGCGACCACCGACATCAGCGCGCCGAGCTTCACGCCCAGCTTCAGGTGCCAGGGCAGGAACGAAGGCACGCTGCCGGCCAGCTCACGCAGGCTTGCCGCGGCCACGCGTACGTCCTCGGGCCGGATCACCCGGTCGACGAAGCCGACGGTGAAGTCGAGGCCGGCAGGGTCCTTGAGTACGTCGGCGAGGCGCTGGGCGGCCGCAGCGGTCGGCTTGGTCGAAGCCTTCTCCAGCCAGCCACGAACGAGGTGGTCGACCTCGGAGATGAGCGCGTCATTGGTGGTCATAGTGCCGAGTATGCGACCGGAGTCACGTAAGATAAAGCGATGTTTCCTGGGGTTTATTCATAAGACAAACTGAAGGGTCGCGATGCTCGACGTACGCCGCCTCCGGCTCCTCGCCGAGCTCGCCGCGCGCGGCACCCTGGCCGAGGTCGCCGAGGCCCTCCACCAGAGCCCGTCGTCGGTCTCCCAGCAGCTCGGCCTGCTCGAGAAGGAGGTCGGCGTCCCCCTCCTCACCAAGGCGGGACGACGGGTTCAGCTCACCGCAGCGGCGGAGGTGCTCGTCGAGCACACCACCGAGATCCTGGCCCGGCTCGAGGCGGCCGAGGCCGCGGTCACCGCGCTCGGCGACGCGACCGCCGGCACGGTCCGGGTCGCCGTCTTCCAGTCGGTGGCCCTCGCCTACATGCCGCAGGCGCTCGCCGACCTGACCCGGCGTCACCCCCGGCTGCGGGTGATGCTGTCGCAGCGCGCGCCCGAGCAGGCGCTCAACGACCTCGCCCTGCGCGAGCTCGACCTGGTCGTCGCCGAGCACTACCCCGACCACGGGGCCCCGCACTTCGACGGCCTGGACCGGCAGCCACTCACCACCGACCGGCTCCGGCTCGCCCTCCCGCCCCGCGGATCTGGAGCGATCTGGGACAACATCACCTCCCTCGCCGACGCCGGATGTGTCCCGTGGGCGATGGAGCCACCCGGCACCGCGTCCCGCCACTGGATCGAGGAGCAGTGCCGCCGGGCAGGCTTCGAGCCCGAGGTCCGCTACGAGACCGACGACGTCGAGGCCCACGTCGCGCTCGTGGAGTCCGGCAACGCCGTCGCGCTCCTCTCCGACCTGATGCGGGTCCGCCACCGGACCGCCGTGCGGCTCATCGAACTGCCGGGTTCGCCGCGGCGTACGGTCTTCACCGCGACCCGGACCGCGATCGCCGACTCGCCGGGGATCATCGCATGCCGTGCCGCGCTGGCTCGCGTGGTGCCGGCGGACCTGACACTGCCCGGCTGAGGTGGATCAGCCGAGGAGCTCCTCGAGCGGCTGGTCGTGGTCGATCGAGAGCCCGTACGCCGTCGTGCGGGTGTCGATCATGGCCAGGATCGCCTCGGTGACGACCGAGGTCAGATGCTCGGCATCGGGGATGCCCTCGCCGAGGTGGACCCAGCGGCGTACGGCACCGAAGACCATTCCGATCAGGCCGTAGATCAGCGGGTCGACGGCCTTCTTGTCGACCTCGGAGACCTCCACGCCGGTGAGCTCGAACGCCGCGAGGATCAGCTCCTTGATCCGTTCCGCGATCCGGTCGAGGCCCTGCTGCAGCGGCCCGGTGCCGTTCGGCGCGGTGTCGACGTCGGCCACCTGGTGCAGGAGCGGGTGCTCGAGCGCCCAGTTGACGTACGCCCCGACGGTGCGGGAGATGATCTGCCGGATCGATCCGGTCAGCTCCATCGCCGGGAAGAGCTTGGCCCACAGACCGTCGAGGATGTCGGCCTGGATGGCGAGGTCGAGCTCCCGCCGGTCGGCGAAATGCCGGTACACCACTGAGCGGGAGAGCCCGGCGGCCTGGCCGATCGCCTGCAGGCTGACGTTGACGCCTTCGGTCTCGATCAGACCGATCGCGGCATCGACGATGCGCTTTCGTCGGTCATCGTTGTGACGCTTCCAGCGAACTGCCCTGCCATCCATGGTGGGACCATCGTAGTCCCACGTACTTCACGCCGGGTCTGGAACGCCTGTCACAGTAATCACAGACCCGGCGCCGCAGCGGCTGCCGAGGTGGGGCTCAGGCGAACCGGATCACGCCGTCGGCGACCGGCGACCCGAGGGCCTTCATATCCACGAGATAGTTCTGCTTCGCGGCCCACGGAGCCCGGTCGCCGGCCTTCGGCATGAGGTCCAGCGAGCGCTGGATGTAACCCGAGGACAGGTCCATGAACGGCCGCTCCTCGACGCTCGGGTCGCGGGTGACCGCGGCGACGTCGTAGCCGTTCTCGCCCATGAAGTCGAGCAGCCGGATCACGTAGTCGGTGACCAGGTCGGCCTTGAGCGTCCAGGAGGCGTTGGTGTAGCCGATCGTGTAGGCGAAGTTGGGCATCCCGGTGATCATCAGCCCCTTGTACGCCATCTGCTCGGGAAGGCTGACCGGCTCGCCGTCGACGGAGTAGTCGAGCCCGCCGAAGAGCCGCAGGTTGAGCCCGGTGGCGGAGATGACGATGTCGGCCTCGAGGGTCTCGCCCGACTCGAGCTCGATGCCCTTCGGCACGAAGGCCTTGATCCGGTCGGTCACCACCGCGGCGTACCCCTCGCGGATCGACTTCATCATGTCGCCGTCGGGGACGAAGCAGATCCGCTGGTCCCACGGGTTGTAGGGCGGGTTGAAGTGCTTGTCGACGTACGCGATCGCCTCGTCCTTGGTCATGCCAGGACGGCCGCCGCGGGCGGTGAGGCCGTTGATCCACTGGTCGCGGATCACCTTCTTGACGACCCCGGGTGCCCGGCGGGCGATCTGGTAGGTGCCGACGGTGAGGGCGATGTTCTCCCAGCGAACGGTCTCGTGGCCGATCTTCTCGCGCACGCGCTTGAAGGGGAGCTTGCCGAGCAGCTTGAACGGGGCCGTCTTCAGCAGCGACGCGATCGCGTCCTGGCCCGGGCGGGAGAGGATGTAGGTCGGGGTGCGCTGCAGCATCGTCACCTTCTCGGCCCGGTCGCTGCCCTCGCCCGCCAGGTTGGGCAGGAGGGTGACGGCGGTCGCGCCGGAGCCGATGATGACGACCTTCTTGCCCGCGTAGTCGAGGTCCTCGGGCCAGTGCTGCGGGTGGACGAAGGTGCCCTCGTACTCGTCGAGACCGGCGAACTCCGGCTGGTAGCCGTTGGCGTAGTCGTAGTAGCCCGAGCAGTTCCACAGGAAGCCGGCGGTGATCTCGGCCGGGCCGTCAGCGGCCTCGACGGAGACCGTCCACTGCTTGTCCTCGGTGCTCCACGCGGCACCGGTGACCTTGTGGCCGTAGTGGATCAGCTTGTCGACGCCGTAGTCCTTCGCCGTGCGGCGCAGGTAGTCACGGATCTGGTGACCGTCGGCGAGGGCCTGCGCGCTCTCCCACGGCCGCCACCTGAAGGCGAAGGTGAACATGTCGGAGTCGGATCGGATGCCCGGGTAGCGGAAGAGGTCCCAGGTGCCGCCACTGGCCTCACGCTGCTCGAGGATCGCGAGCGTCTTGCCGGGCAGTCGCTCGCGGAGCTGTGCGGCCGCTCCGATGCCAGAGACGCCGGCCCCGATGATCAGTACGTCGACATGCATGTGGGCCAGGTTACCCGGGAGTACATGTTTGCGACACCCTGTCTCGCAAACTTTTGCAAGCAATCCGGATCTCCACTTCCTGTGAACGACACGGCAAAACAAGTGCCGCCCAACTTCCGCAACCGCGCGCGAAGTCACTACGCTGCGGTCTGCAGTCGTGGGGGCGGCACGCATCCACGGCGATTTCGGGGTCACTCACCCATCGCTTTCGGTGGCTGAGGCTGCATGCGGGCCGCACAGTGCGGCCAATGGTCTTCGAAAGGTTTTCGAGTGTTGAGTTTGGTACGCACCGGCGCGGTCTTCGCCGGCATCGCTCTCGCTGGTGCGGCAACATCCGCTCCGGCCTTCGCGACGGGCAATGACGACCCGGCAGGCAACAACGGCACGGTCAAGATCGAGGAGAGCGCCCTCCCTGACGACGCCCCCGACGACACGCCCGAGAACAACCCGCACCAGAAATGCTCGTTCGACATCGAGTGGTACGGCTTCGACGAGGGTCCCGAGGTCATCTCGAAGGTCAGCATCGTGCTGCACGCACCGACGCTCGAGGGTGACCTCGAGATCGACGGTCCGCTCGAGGTCACCGTCGGCGGCGACTCCGCCAGCGGCGCCGGCACCGAGACCGGCCTGGACGCTCGCGAGACCTACACGCTGACCTCGAGCGGCATCCCGCACCCGAAGCAGGGCTTCCACGCCAAGGTCACCGTCGAGACCCCGGGCTCGATCGGCAACGACACCAAGTCGAAGGTCTTCTGGTTCGGCGACTGCTCCGTTCCGGAGTCGGAGTCCCCCACTCCGACGCCCACTCCGACGCCCTCGGAGCCCACCGAGTCCGAGTCGCCGTCGGAGGAGCCGTCCGAGGAGCCGTCCGAGGCCACCCCGCTCTCTGACGAGAGCGAGCCCGCCGACGAGGAGTCCTCCGCCGCACCAATGAGCGACTCCGAGGTCCCGACCGACATCGACGCCGGCCTCGCCGGTGACAGCGACTCCCCCGTGCCCGCGATGTGGCCGCTGCTCGCCATGCTCGCCGGCGCTGCCGCCGCCGGCACCGCGCTCGTCGTGGTCCTGCGTCGCCGCGCTGTCGCTCTGGTCCACAAGGACTGAGCCAACCCGCCCCAAGCACTGACCAAGTTGTGAAGCTGAGAGTGGCCTATAGGTCACCCTCAGCTTCACAACTCGTTTTGCTGGTCAGTCCTGGAACGCGGCGCCCTTCTCGATCAGCGCGTCCGCGTCGTCGACACCCCAGGCGGCGAGGGCCTCGCGGGTGTGCTGGCCGGCGCTGGCGGCCGGTCCGGCACCCAAGGTGGAGGTGGTCCGGCTGAACCGCGGAGCGGGGGCGGGCTGGGTGACGCCGTGGTGGGTGACGTACGTCTGGCGGGCCTGCAGGTGCGGATGCGTGGCGGCCTCGGAGGGGGTGAGGACGGGGGCGACGCAGGCGTCGGTGCCCTCGAAGAGCTCGGCCCACTCGGCCATCGTCTTCGACGCGAAGGTCTTCTCGAAGAGGGAGCGCATCTCGTCGTAGCGCTCCATCTCGTACTGCCCCGGGCAGACCCCGTCGAGCCCGAGCCGGGTGACCATCTCGGCGAAGAACTTGCCCTCGAGCGCACCGACCGCGACCTGGCGACCGTCGGCGGTGTCGTAGAGCGCGTAGAACGGCATCGCGCCGTCGAGCAGGTTGCTCTGCCGCTGCTCGTGCCAGGTGCCGGAGGCGAGCATGCCGGAGATCATGGTGGCGAGGTGGGCGGTGCCGTCGACGATCGCGGCGTCGACGACCTGCCCCTGGCCCGTCGTCTTGGCCTCGACGAGCGCGGCGAGGATGCCCATCACCAGGTAGGTCGATCCGCCACCGAAGTCACCGAGCAGGTTGAGCGGGAAGTGTGGCCGGGCGCGGTCCTGGCCGAGCCCGTTGAGCACGCCGGTCGTGGCGATGTAGGTGAGGTCGTGACCGGCGGACTGGGCCAGCGGGCCCTCCTGACCCCAGCCGGTCATCCGGCCGTACACCAGGCGCGGGTTGCGCTCCAGACAGGCGTCGGGACCCAGGCCGAGACGGTCGGTGACGCCAGGACGCAGCCCTTCGATGAGCACGTCGGCGGTCTCGACCAGACGCAGGACGGTCTCGACGGCGTCCGGGTTCTTGAGGTCCAGCGCGATGCTCGGGCGGCCGCGGGTGAGCAGGTCACCGGCACCCCCGCCGAGCACGTTGCCGCCCGGCCGGTCGACCCGGATCACATCCGCACCCATGTCCGCGAGGAGCGTGCACGCGTGCGGCCCCGGCCCGATCCCCGCCAGCTCGACGACCTTGACCCCGCGGAGGGGTCCGGTGCCCTGGCCCAATGTCACTGTGGATGGTTCCGTCGACTCAGTCATGACCGTCATGCTCCCAGAATTCCAACCGCCCACGCGGCGTGCCCGGATCTCAGAGTCAAGTCCGATACGCTCCGATGCACACTCGCCGGTGCACAGGAGCAGAGAAGTTGTCTCGGGAAATCCCCACGTCCCCCCAGTCGGTCCAGTCGAGCCCCCTGACCGCGAACGATCCGCGCGAGATGGGTCCGTACACCCTCATCGGCCGCATCGGCCACGGCGGCATGGGCGTGGTCTATCTGGGTGAGGACGCCGCGGGCATGAAGGCGGCGGTCAAGGCGATCCTTCCCGAGCTCACCTCCGACCCGGGGTTCCGCGCCCGGTTCGAGCGGGAGATCGAGGCCGCCAAGAGGGTCGAGAGCCGCTTCACCGCGAGGGTCCTCGACGCCGACCCCAGTGCCGAGCAGCCCTGGATGGCGAGCGAGTACGTCGCCGACCCGCCCCTCAACAAGGTGATCGGATCCGGTCAGCGCCTGTCCGAGATCGACGTACGTCAGCTGGTCGCCGGCGTCGCCGAGGCCCTCGCCGCGGTGCACGCTGCCGGGCTGGTCCACCGCGACATCAAGCCGGGCAACATCCTCTACGGCGACACCGACCCGTGCGTGATCGACATGGGCATCGCCCGCTCCGTCGACGGCACCTCGCTGACCCAGACCGGCAAGGCGGTCGGCACCTACGGCTACCAGGCGCCCGAGCAGGTCCAGACCGGCACCTTCTCCAGCGCCGTCGACATCTGGGCGCTGGGCCTGGTCGCCTTCGTCGCCGCCACCGGCCGCTGGCCGTTCAGCGGCGAGATCGGCTCGATGGGACATCTCCTCACGGGCGAGTCGCCCAACCTGAGCCTGTGCCCGGTATACCTGCGCCCGCTGGTCGCCGCCTGCCTGGCCGAGAACCCGACCGGACGCCCCTCCGCCGCGGACATCCTCGCCACCAACGGCGACTGGACCCTGCTGCCGGCCCCGGTCACCTCGGAGGAGGAGACGAGCGTCGGCACGCTGTCGCCGGCCGCCGTCACGGGCGGGATCGCTCGCCCTCCGCACCCCGCCACGGCCTCCTCGAACACCGCCGACCTGCCGACGATGGCACCCACGTTCGCTGAGCCCGCCCAGCCTGCCGCCCGACGCTGGAAGGTCGCGGTCCTGGCCGCGGCGGCCGTGGTCCTGGTCTCGGCCGGCGTGGCCGTTGCCGCCAATCCCGGCCTCCTGCCCGGCCAGGAAGACACCCCGAAGGTCGGCGAGGTTACCCCGTCTGCCGAGCCGACCACCGGCGAGAGCAGCACGGCGCCGACCACGCCGGTCGGCGGCTCGGTCGACACCGGGACGGACCCCGGGCTGAGCGAGGAACCCGGCAACGAGGGTGCGGAGGGCGACGGCGAGGTCGCCCCCAGTGACGGCGCGACCAACGGCGAGACGATGCCCGCCGAGTCGCCGGCCTCGAGCGCGACGGCCCCCAGCGACCCGGCCACCGACCCGGCCACCGCGACGCCGACCGCCGAGCCGACCGAGACCGCGACGGTCGAGCCGACCGAGGATCCCGCCGAGGATCCGACGGCGACCGCGACTCCCTGAGCAGGTCGCCGGAGGGGTTCGCGAGACCCCGGTCACACCGCGTCCCAGGTTGGATCGATCAAGGTGGCCGGGGCTCTGGGGATGCCGATAATCGAGCCTGGCGGAGTGTGCCGTCCGCCCCGAAATGGGCCTTCCCGAGCAACTGAAAGTTGAGCTGTGAGCGACACCGACGAGACCTTCAACGACTGGCAGCACCGCGAGGAGCTCGCGGAGACGATGATCCCGATCATCGGCAAGCTCTACCGCGAGAAGGATGTCACCATCCTGGTTCACAGCCGGTCGCTGGTGAGCAAGTCCGACATCTCGATCCTCAAGGCCCACCGCTTCGCACGCCAGATCGAGGGCGAGGAGCTCTCGGTCACCGAGACGTTCCCGCTGCTCCAGGCGGTCGCCAAGCTCGACATCGGCCCCTCGAAGATCGACCTGGGCCTGCTCGCGGTTCAGTACGCCGAGGACGAGCGCGGTCTCTCCGTCGACGACTTCGTCGCCGAGAAGCTGTCCGGCGCAACGGGCGAGAACAAGCTCGAGCGCAACGGCGGCCAGGACGTCGTGCTCTACGGCTTCGGCCGGATCGGCCGGCTCGTCGCCCGGCTCCTCGTCGAGAAGGCCGGCTCGCGCCACGGTCTGCGGCTGAAGGCCGTCGTCGTCCGCAAGGGCGGCGAGGACGACCTCATCAAGCGCGCCTCGCTGCTGCGTCGCGACTCGATCCACGGACAGTTCGCCGGCACCATCACGGTGGACGAGAAGAACGGCGTGATCATCGCCAACGGCAACCCGATCCAGTTCATCTACTCCAACGACCCCACGACGGTCGACTACACGGCGTACGGCATCAAGGACGCCATCCTCATCGACAACACCGGCAAGTGGCGTGACCAGGCCGGGCTCGAGCAGCACCTGCGCCCGGGCATCAAGAAGGTCCTGCTGACCGCGCCGGGCAAGGGCGACGTCCCCAACATCGTCCACGGGGTCAACCACCAGACCCTGACCGGGGACGAGAAGGTCATCTCCTGCGCCTCCTGCACGACCAACGCGATCGTGCCGCCCCTGAAGCTGATGGAGGACCGCTTCGGGATCTCCCGTGGTCACGTGGAGACGGTCCACTCGTTCACCAACGACCAGAACCTCTTGGACAACTACCACAAGGCCGACCGTCGCGGCCGCTCCGCACCGCTCAACCTGGTGCTCACCGAGACCGGTGCCGCCTCCGCCGTTTCCAAGGCGCTCCCGGACCTGAAGGCGAAGATCACCGGCAACTCGATCCGCATCCCCACCCCGGATGTCTCGATCGCGATCCTGTCGCTCTCACTCAAGAGCGAGACCTCGAAGGAAGAGGTCGTCGACTACCTGCGCGAGGCCTCGCTCACCGGCGAGCTGCGTCGCCAGGTGGACTTCACCACCGCCCGCGACGCCGTCTCCTCCGACTTCATCGGCTCCCGCGCCGCGTCGATCGTCGACGGCAACGCGACCATCGTCGACGGCGACTCCGCCATCCTCTACGTCTGGTACGACAACGAGTTCGGCTACTCCTGCCAGGTCGTCCGCACCGTGCAGTCGATCTCCGGTGTCGAGTACCCGACCTTCCCGGCGCCCTCTGCCTGATTCTTCTCGGTGGTCTCGACAGGCTCGACCACCATGGCTGCCCCTCCTCGCCCGGTCTCCGGGCGAGGAGGGGCGGTCTCGTTCCAGGCCCAGAGAATGGCGTCGGCGCTGGTCAGGCCGACCTGTGCGACGTCGCGGAGCACGGGCGCGGACCGTAGCCACATCTCGTACTCGACCCGCTCCTTCTGTTTCTCGGCATCGACGCTGAGCCAGTCGACCTCACGCAACGGCCCGTTGACCGGCGCACCCCAGACCGTCACCGTCGGTCCGTGCTCGAGCGGCAGCCAGGTCTCCTCGATCGGCGCGAACCAGTCGCCGGCTGGTTCGACGTGAAACGTACGAGGCGGAGCGCTTCGGTTCGCAGCCGGCGGCGCACCTCTGTCGTAGGTGTGGCCGGTGACCTCCGCACCGAACACCACCCAGCTGGCGATCGTCGCGACCAGCGGGAAGCGGCGGCCGTCCAGGCAGCCCCAGCGGTCCAGCATCAGGCCGAGGAGGGGCGGCACGTACCAGTTCCGTCTGACGACCTCGGCCTGCTCCGCCCAGGTCTGGGAGAGGTTCAGCTTGCGCTCGCGGCCGAGCCTGACGATCACCGGCCGGACCGCATCCAGCGTCTGGTCCGTGCAACGCGGGCGGGCCAGCAGGTCGGCCAACCTCCGTTCGTCATAGACGATCGCACTCCCCACCTTCTGCCCCGGGCCGGCGAGGCCGGCGGTCAGAACTCGGTTCGCCTCGACCTTCCCGATCATGTGCAGCTCGCAGATGCGGCGTATCGCCTCGCGCGTCGTGATCCCCATGGGTTACGGACGGTAGGCAGAATCTCACGGTCCTTCGACCACAAACTCGCAGCCTGTGGATAACCCTGTGGAAAGTCCGTCGGCGCCGCCCATCAGAAGTCGGCTCGCGTCCTTTTACTAGACGATGACAGCTTGTGAAGGATTCACAAAGCGTCATCGTCTAGTAAAAGGACGAGATCATCGCCTGACCCGCGGCCCGCGACTCAAGCGCGGCCCCTGGTGGCGACCAGGGACCGGACACTGGCCACTTCTTATTACTCATGAGTAGCATACGGTCCATGGCGTACGAATCCCTGCTCTCACCGATCACCATCGGGTCGCTCACGCTGCGCAACCGGGTGGTGATGGGGTCGATGCACACCGGCCTCGAGGACCACGCGTGGGACATCCCGAAGCTGGCCGCCTACTTCGCCGAGCGGGCGCGCGGCGGCACCGGGCTGATCATCACCGGCGGCTACGCGCCCAACAAGCGGGGCTGGCTCAAGCCGTTCGCGAGCGAGATGAGCTCCCGGCTGCACGCCGCCCAGCACCGCCGGGTCACCGGCGCGGTGCACGAGGAGGGCGGCGCGATCGCGATGCAGGTGCTGCACGCGGGTCGCTATGCCTACACGCCGTTCTCGGTCAGCGCTTCGGCCGTCCAGGCGCCGATCAACCCGTTCAAGCCCGCGGCCCTCTCCGACAAGGCCGTCGACGCGACCGTGAACGACTTCGCCAAGAGCGTCTCGCTGGCGAAGAGGGCCGGCTACGACGCGGTCGAGATCATGGGCTCGGAGGGCTACCTGATCAACCAGTTCCTCGCCGAGCGGACCAACCAGCGTGAGGACCGCTGGGGCGGCACCGCGACCAACCGGATGCGGTTCCCGGTGGAGATCGTACGTCGCTCGCGCGAGCTGGTCGGCGACGACTTCCCGATCATCTTCCGGCTCTCGATCCTCGACCTGGTCGAGGACGGCCAGACCTGGGAGGAGACGATCGAGCTCGCCTACGCACTCCAGGACGCCGGCGTCTCGGTCTTCAACACCGGCATCGGCTGGCACGAGGCGCGGGTCCCCACCATCATCACCCAGGTCCCGCGTGGTGCGTGGCTGGACATGACCGCCCGCCTCAAGGCCGAGGTGTCGGTCCCGGTCTGCGCCTCCAACCGGATCAACACTCCCGAGCTCGCCGACGAGGCGATCGCGACCGGCAAGGCCGACCTGGTCTCGATGGCCCGACCGCTGCTGGCCGACCCGGAGTTCGCCAAGAAGACCGCCGAGGGCCGCACCGACGAGATCAACACCTGCATCGCCTGCAACCAGGCCTGCCTGGACCACGCCTTCGCCAACAAGGCCGCCTCCTGCCTGGTCAACCCGCGCGCCGCGCGCGAGACCACCCTGGTGCTCCGGCCGACCAAGCTCAAGCAGAAGGTGGCCGTCGTCGGCGCCGGACCGGCCGGCCTCGCCGCCGCCACCTCGGCCGCGGAGCGCGGCTTCGCGGTGACCCTGTTCGAGAAGTCCTCGCAGATCGGAGGCCAGTTCCGCCTCGCGATGGCGGTGCCCGGCAAGGAGGACTTCAAGGACACGCTGCGCTACTTCACCCGCCGTCTCGAGGTGCTGGGCGTCGAGGTACGTCTCGACACCGAGGCCACCACCGCTGACCTGGAGCCCTTCGACCACGTCATCGTCTCCACCGGTGTCACGCCGCGGCTCCCGCAGATCGCCGGCTCCGAGGACGAGCGGGTCGTGACGTACGCCGATGTGCTCGCCGGTCGGGTCGTCCCAGGCCGTCGCGTCGCGGTGATCGGCGCCGGCGGCATCGGCGTCGACGTGTCCGCCTGGCTGACCCACCAGCCCGAGACCCTCGATGAGTGGAAGGCCCGGTGGGGCGTCGGTGACCCGGCGACCTTCCGCGGCGGTCTGACCAGGCCGGTCCTGGAGGCACCGGCTCGCCAGGTGACCCTGCTGCAGCGGAAGGCCACCCCGATCGGCATCGGCCTCGGCAAGACCTCCGGCTGGGCCCACCGAGCCCACCTGAAGCAGGACGGCGTCAAGCAGGTCCGGGGCGCGACGTACGACAAGATCGAGGCCGGTGACGACTCCCTCACCCTCCACTACGCCGTCGACGGCGAGCCGCGCACGCTCGACGTCGATCACGTGATCCTCTGCGCTGGCCAGGAGTCGGTGCGAGACCTGTGGACCGAGCGCGAGCACTGGCACCTGATCGGTGGCGCCGACGTCGCCGCCGAGCTCGACGCCAAGCGCGCGATCAAGCAGGGAACCGAGGTCGCAGCCGGCCTGTGACCCGATAGCCTCGGCACATGAGCGATCCCGACTGCCTGTTCTGCAACATCGTCGCGGGCAACATCCCCTCGACGAAGGTCTACGAGGACGAGGAGACGTACGCCTTCACCGACATCGCCCCGGCGGCCGAAGGCCACACGGTGGTGGTGCCGAAGACGCACACCAAGGACGTCCTCGAGGCCGACCCGGCGGTCTACGCAGCCACTGCGAAGACCGCCCAGGCGGTCGCGAAGCGGGCGGTCGAGGTGCTGCAGGCGGACGGGGTCAACGTACTCAACAACTGCGGGCCGGCCGCGTGGCAGACGGTGTTCCACCTGCACTTCCACGTGATCCCGCGCTACACCGACAAGACCAAGGACTCGCTCACCCTCCCCTGGGTGCCGAAGCCGGGTGACCTGGACGCGATCCGGGCGATCGGTGAGAAGCTCGCCTTCTAGCGGCACTGCCCAGGAACGACTGCCCAGGAACGGCGGAGTGGCGGCGCACCGGGTGCGCCGCCACTTAGCGATCACGGGTCAGGACAGGCTGCGAGGGGCCTTGCCCTCCTCCACCCAGCTCACCAGCGCCCCCAGCGGGTCCGCAGGTGCCGGGGCCGCACCCGGACCGCAGTGGGCGGCGCCGGGCACGAGGAAGAGCCGGTAGAAGTCGCTGGTCGCCCGGCGACCGAAGCGCTTCTCGACCTCGTCGTGGTAGCGGATCGAGCCGCCGACGGGGACGAGCTGGTCGGCCAGGCCGTGCCAGGTCAGCAGCTTGCCACCGGCACGACGGAAGCCGGACAGATCGGCGTCGTCGCTGGCGATGACGTCGTGGTACTGCTCCACCGACTGCTCGAGGTAGGCCTCGAAGTCGGCCTGGGTGATCGTGGTGAGGTCATAGGCCGGGTCCTGCTTCAGCAGGCTGGCGACCCAGCCGGTCGACACCGGGAAGGGGTAAGTGCCGATCGCACTGAGGTCGGCGCCCTTCGCCAGGCCGTACCAGAGCCGCTTCCCGGTCGAGGAGCGCGGACCGTCCCAGATCCGGTTCACGACCTCGGCGTCGGTGGCCGTGAGGGTCAGCTGCTCGCCGTCGCAGAGGACGGTCCGCCCGACGATGCTCTTCGCGTCGAAGTCGCAGGCGGACGGGTCCTCGATGACACCGTTCGTGTCCGGGCCGTCGCAGGCGGCGACGGCCGCGGCGGTGAAGGCGTCGAACTCGCACTTCGTCAGGTGGTCGTCCAGCTCGTTCTGCACCACGATCGGCCAGAGATCGGCCACGGCGAAGCGGTCCCAGGAGATCGCCGGTGCGTTGGCGAGCACCCCGTCGAAGTCCCCGGGATGACGCTGCGCCTCCATGTAGCCCTGGCGGCCGCCGGTCGAGCAGCCGTTCCAGTACGAGTACGCCGCCGCGCGGCCGTAGTGGGCGCGCGTGACCGCCTTGCCGACGACGGCCAGCTCGTGCGGGCCACGCTCGGCGAAGTTCTCCAGGACCGTCCGGTTCACCTGGCCGTCGGCGGTCAGCGCCCAGTCGGGCGTGTACCCGGTGGTCGGCGTCGCACCCGCGTCCGTGGTGCCGACGGCGTACCCGGCCTTGATCGCGTTCGCCTGGTCGGGGCCGAAGCCGCCGGCGAGGTAGCCGCTGCCGCCCAGCGCCTGGAAGCGTCCGGTCCACCCGGTCGCCGGCAACCACACCTCGATCAGCTCGCGGTCACCGGCACGACCGTGCGTCAGCGTGACCTGGACCTGGCAGAACGCGGGCACCCCGGTCACCGGCGGGGGCGGCTCGGCCTGCCCGAACAACGGCGGGAACTGCAGGGTGCCGCCCGGCTCGGCGACCGCCGTGACGTCGACGACCCGGGCACCCTTGGGCGCGGAGACGTCCGGGACGACGCATTCCGATGCGGCTTTGCCCGGGCCGGTCGCGGTCGTGGCCCCCGCGGAGGGCCGGTCGTGGTGGTTCGTGCCTGCGTACGCCGGCTGCACGGCGAACGTGAGCGCTGCGACCAACGGGACCGCGGCGACCAAGAGCCTCTTCATGTCGTTCTCCTCCTCGTGCGGCCCGCTCGGGCCGCACGAGGAACACTCCCTGGCAACACCCCGGTCCGACGCCAGGGAGACACCCTGGCCGACCCCCTGGCGGCATACCTGGCGAGGGATCAGAACTAGCCGGTGGGAGCTCCCTCGGCATGCGCCGCGACCATCTCCGCGTACCACCTGAAGGACCGCTTCGGCGTCCGCACCCCGGCGGCGTCGACGTGCACCAAGCCGTACTTCCCGCCCACGCCGTCCTCCCAGTCCTTCCCGGTGAACGGCGCCTCCCAGCCGTCGCGGTCGAGCAGGGTGTAGGCGTAGAAGCCGCGTACGTCGACTCCGCGCTCGATCGCGGCCGAGACCGCCTCCAGGTGTGCCTCGAGGTAGTCGATCCGGGCCTGGTCGTCGACCTCGCCGTCGACCATCGGAGCGTCGTACGCAGCACCGCACTCGGTCACCACGATCGGCGGCATCGCGGCGCGATAGCGGGATCGGGTGATGATCAGCCACTCACGCAGGGCGGTGGGCACAACGCCCCAGCCGGTGTCGGTGGCGGGATAGCCGACGAGCGGCACCATCCGGAACGGGATGTCGTCGCCCTCGGCGGAGGCGCCGATGCGTTGCGGAGCGAAGAAGTTGACCCCGTAGAAGTCGAGGGGCGAACGGATCACGGCCATGTCGCCCGGCATCGTGACCTCGTCGGCGAGACCGGCGATGTCACGGGGATAGCGGCCCATCAGCATCGCTTCGAGAGGCACCGCGTTCCAGGCCAGGTCGATGAGCTTGGCCGCGCCGACATCGGCGGGGTCCTCCGAGAGCGGCCAGATCGGCTCGTGGTGGTTGGCACACCCGACCGACTCGACACCGGCGGCGCGCAGCACCTGGACACCACGGCCGTGGGCGAGGAGGAGATGATGCATCGCCGCGACGACTCCCCAGCCCGCGCGGCGCCCGGGCGCGATCGTGCCGAGCCCGTATCCGAGGTAGCCGGCCACGTTGGGATCCTGGACCGGCACCCACTCCGGGATCCGGTCGCCGATCAGGTCCGCGACCGTCTCGGCGTAATCGCCGAACGCATCGACGGTGGCGCGGTTGAGCCAGCCGCCGTCGGCGGCCAGCGGCTCGGGCAGCTCGCCGGCGTAGAGCGTGGCCGACGGGCGCAGACCGGCCTCGAGCAGCTCGTCGGCCAGGCGGTCGTAACGAGCGCGGGCATCGGGATCGAAGGCACCGCGCCCACCCGGCTGAAGCTCACGCCAGGAGACCGCGAACCGGTAGCCAGGCGCACCGAGGCGTTGAAGCAGCGCAACGTCCTGCTCGCCCCCCGGCCGGGTGGCGTCTGCAGTGCCGAACACGAAGCCAGTCGGGAACTTGGGAAACGCCACGGCACAATCATGACTGTGACTGCCCAGATCCGCCGAGGAAACGCCCGATTCACGGAACGTCCACCCGGCCTCCGGCCAGGAAAAATAACCTGGCACACCTACTCGTTCGGCCCCCACTACGACCCCGACCGCATCGGTTTCGGTCCGATCGTGACCTACGACGAACACCTGCTGCGCAGCGGTGAGGGGTTCGATACCCATCACCACGCCGGGGTCACGATCGTGACCTGGCCGCTGGCCGGCGAGGTGACCCACACCGACTCGACCGGCGCCACCGGGACCGTCGCCCCCGGCCAGGTCGGTGTCTTCACCACCGGCGACGGTGTCGACCACTCCGAGTTCGCCTCGGCTGCCGGCACCCGGTTCATCCAGGTCTGGATCGCGGGCAGCACCGGCACGCCGGCGTACGCCGTCCACGACGTCGCCGCCGTCGAGGGCGAGTGGACCGAGGCCGTCCGCCTGGACCAGGGGACGCTGCGGGTCGGTCGCGTCGGCACCGCCGGACCCGCCGAGATCACCCTCCCGGGCGGCGACCTCCGCCATCTCCACGTCGCTTCCGGAGCGCTGCTGCGCAGCGGGATGGCCGAGCCGCTCACCGCCGGCGACGCCTTCGAGATCACCGCCGGCGAGGATCTGCCGCCGGAATTCACGGTCAGCGCGGGCGTACCGACGGAGCTTCTGCTCTGGACCTTCGACCAAGGCGGATAAAGCGCGGACAGGGCGACGAAACGACGGCTACAGTCCGCCTAGACTGCTGCTCAGTGTGGAGACTCTGCTGAAGGATTTGGTGTGACGACGTTCCTCATCATCGGAGCCGTCGGGCTGGGCCTCCTGCTGGTGTCGCTGGTGATCGGCGACCTCCTCGACGGCTTCCTCGGCGGCCTGCTGGACTGGCTGGCGAGCGACTGGTTCTCCACGGCCGCGCTGGCCGGATTCGTGTCGGCGTTCGGGTTCGGCGGTGCCATCGCCCACGGGCCGCTGGACCTCGGCCTGCTGCCCTCGGTCCTGATCGGCTCCGTCGTCGGAGCACTCTTCGCCTGGTTCGCGCTGTGGCTGACCCGCCTGCTGAAGGAGGAGCACACCGACGCGGCGCCCTCGGGGGACGCCGCCGTCGGCCTGGACGCTGCCGTGATCACAACGATCCCGGCGGACGGGTTCGGCGTGGTGCGGGTCGCCCTCGGCGGCCACACGATGACCTACAACGCCAAGGCTCCCGACACCGACGAGGCGATCACGCCCGGCACCGCCGTGCACATCACCGGTGTCCTCTCACCGACGGCAGTCACCGTCGCGCCGACCTGGCGCGAGATCACCTCCTGACCTGAAGGGGTCCTCATGGAACTGCTGGTGCCGATCGCCGGCCTTGTCGTACTTCTCATCCTGCTTCTGCTGCTGGTCACCAGCCGCTACAAGGTCGCCGGTCCCAACCAGGCGTTCATCGTCACCGGCCGCAAGGGCAAGGCGGTGCTCAACCCCGAGACCGGCCAGCTCACCACCGACCTGTCGGGTCAGAAGGTCGTGCTCGGCGGCGGCGTCTTCGTCGTGCCGTTCGTGCAGAAGCTGGCGACCATGGACCTCTCCTCGCGCCGGATCTCGGTCCAGATCCGCGGCGCGGTCTCCGGGCAGGGCATCAAGCTCAACCTCGAAGGTGTCGCGATCGTGAAGGTGGGCGGCAACGCCGACCAGATCCGGCTGGCCGCACAGCGCTTCCTCTCCCAGCAGCAGGAGATCGAGCCGTTCACCCAGGAGGTGCTCGCCGGTGCGCTGCGCTCGATCGTCGGTGGTCTGACCGTCGAGCAGATCATCCGTGACCGGGCCGCGTTCGCCCAGCGGGTCGCCGACGAGTCCGAGTCCTCCCTCACCGGCCAGGGCCTGATCCTGGACACCTTCCAGATCCAGGACGTCACCGACGACGGCTCCTACCTCGCCAACCTGGGCCGCCCTGAGGCCGCCCGCATCACCCAGGCTGCTTCGATCGCCGAGGCGGAGGCGCGTCGTGCCGCCGAGCAGGCCCGGATCAAGGCCGAGGAGGAGATCGCGGTCGCCCAGCGCGCGCTCGCGCTCAAGCAGGCCGAGATCAAGGCCGAGACCGACGCGGCCTCGGCCAACGCCGCCGCCTCCGGCCCGCTGGCCCAGGCCGACCGCGACCAGGCCATCCTCACCGAGCAGGAGAAGGTCGCCGTACGTCAGGCCGCACTGACCGAGCGACAGCTCGAGACGCAGGTGCGCAAGCCCGCCGACGCGGAGCGCTACCGCGTCGAGCAGGAGGCGGAGGGCCGCCGCAACTCCGAGATCGCCGCCGCGGAGGCCCGCAAGGCGGCCACCATCGCCGCGGCCGAGGCCGACGCCGAGCAGGCGCGTCTCTCCGGCGAGGCCGAGAAGGCCCGCCGTGCCGCGCTGGCCGAGGCCGAGGCCATCGAGGGTGCCAAGCGCGGTGACGCGCAGAAGGCGCTGCGTCTGGCCGGTGCCGAGGCGACCCGGGCCGAGGGTGAGGCGAGCGCGGCCGCGACCCTGGCCGTCGGTCACGCCGAGGCCGAGGCGATGGACAAGCGCGCCGCGGCGTTCGCGTCCTACAACGACGCCGCCGTGCTGCAGATGCTCATCGAGGTCCTGCCCCAGGTCGCCAGGGAGGTCGCGGCGCCGATCAGCGCCATCGACAACCTCACCGTGCTCTCCACCGAGGGGGCCGGCGCCATCCCGAAGCAGGTCAACGACAACGTCGTCCAGACCCTCAACATGCTCAAGACCACGACCGGGGTCGACCTCGGCGGGATGCTCCGCAAGGCCGCCGACTCGACCTCGGCGAACGGCACCGCCGAGATCCCTGCCGGACAGTGACCGATCCACACCTTGCTAACACCCGGTCACCAATCCTGTGGAAAAGGGACATAAACGTGACAGCCAGGAACAAGTCTGGTTATGTATCCACGTCGACGTAGGGAGGGAGCACTCCAAGCCTCGACCGGGCCTCGCGGCCGCAAGGCCGCCAGGCTCGCCCCTTGAGCTTCTCTACTGTTCCCCCCGTCGGTAGAGAAGCACCGAGGGAAATTGAATGTGGCCCGGCCTCACGGCCGGGCCACATCTTATTTGCCGGTCTCTATCGCTCGTTGGCCATCCGGAGGAAGGCCTCGACGAGCGGGCCCGAGGTGGCGGCGCCGTTCTCGCCCTCGTCGACGTAGACGGCCACGGCCAGGTCACCCTGCGCGGCGATCATCCAGGTGTGGGTGAGGCGCTTGCCGTTGCGGTCGAACTCGGCCGTGCCGGTCTTGGCGATCACCGGCTTGCCCGGCACGTCGGCCAGGCCGCTGCCGGTGCCGTCGGTGACCACGCCCCGGAAGATCGTACGCAGCTGCTCGGCCTCGTCGGCGGCGAGCGGCTCGACGCCCGACGGCTTGGCGACCTGGCCCTCGACGAGGGTCGGGACCACGGTGTGACCTGCCTGGATGGAGCCGATGACCGTGGCCATCACGAGCGGCGAGGCGAGCACCTTGCCCTGGCCGATCAGGTCGGCGGCGTGCTCGGTCTCGCCCGCGGGCTCGGGGATCTGTCCGAAGTAGGAGGTGAAGCCGGCGTCGCGGTCGATCCCGAAGCCCAGCGAGGCGGCGGCGGAGGCGATCTCCGCGTGACCGACCTCGCCGGCCACGCCGACCATGGCGGTGTTGCAGGACTCGGCGACGGCGTGGGCGAGGGTGATCTCGCCGAGGGCCGACTTCGGGTACCACGAGTCGTTCTTGAAGGTCTTGCCGTCGACGGTGGCCTTGGCAGGGCACTTGACCTGGCTCTTCGCGTTCAGCCCCTTGCGCAGCAGCGCCAGCGTGGTCGCGGCCTTGAAGGTCGAGCCCGGCGCCGCCTGGCCGTAGGTGGCCAGGTTCATCTTGTTGTCCTCGCCGTTGGCGGCGACCAGCACGGCACCGTCGCTGGGCCGGATCGCGACCAGGGCACTCTCGGGCTTGATTCGCTTCAGGATCTTCTCGGCGCTCTTCTGGAGCCGCGCGTCGAGGGTGACGGTCAGCGACTTCCCGTCGACCGGGTCGGTGCTGTGGAGCCTCTTGAGCACCTCACCCTCGTCACCGAGCACCGCGACCTGCAGCCCGGGCTTCCCCCGCAGCTGTTCGTCATAGCGCGCCTGCAGGCCGGAGAGCCCGGCGAGATCACCTGGAAGGAAGGTGCCAGGCTTCTTCTTCATCATCTCCGCCGTGACCTCACCGACGATGCCGACGACCGGCGAGGCGAACTCCTTGGTCGGGCCGAGCGGGAGCGTCCGGTTGAGCATCGCGGCGCCCTTGATCTTGGCGATCTTCGCGGTCTTGGCCTTCGTCATCATCGGCTTGCGGATCGAGAGCGCCTCGACGAACGCCTTGTCGCCGGCAGCCTTGACGCGCTTGGCGTAGCGCTTCGGGTTGATGCCGACGATCGCGGCTACGTCCCGGGCGGCAGCGGGAGCCGCCACCGGGTCGATCAGGGTCTTGTCGATGCCGACCGTGACGACCGGCCGGTCCGCGACCAGGGTCTCTCCGGACGTACTCAGGATCTCGCCGCGCTGCTGCTGGACGGTCTCGACATGGAGGCTGCGTCCTTCGGCGAGCGTCGGGGCGACGACCGTCGGCTCCCAGACGAACTCCCACGTGTCATCGGTCTTACGGAGCTCGACCTCCGACTCGTAGGTCCACCGGCCGCCCGGCAGTCCCCACGCCCAGGTGAGCGTCGACTTGGCGCTGTCGGTGCCGTGGCCGGAGAAGACCGGCTTGGTCGCGGACACGTCGGGCGCGCCGAGCTTCCCGAACAGGTTGCCGGTCAGATCGCTGTAGTCGGCGGCGACGGCAGCGGGATCGGTCTTGGCCACGAAGTCGACCTTCGTGAACTTTCCGGTCTCCAGCGCGGTGGTCAGGGTCGACACGCTCGGAACCGGCTCCTTGTCCCCACCACAGGCGGCAAGCAGCGGTAGGGCAACAGCAAGGGCCGCTATGCCCCGGGAGACTCGCATGGAACGGTTCTATCAGCCTCGCCCCCAAGATTGGGTTACACCTGTCCAACGCGGAGGTTGTGAAGCCGAGAGTGACCAGTAGGCCACGCTCGGCTTCACAACCCATCCGGTCAGTGCGTCGCCAGCCAGGCGTCCAGGTCGACGCCGCGCTGGTCGGCGAGCTTCTCCAGACGCTCACGGGTCGGCGGCTGGAACACCTTCGGCTCGATGTGGCGGTCGAGGGCGGCGTACTTCCTCTGCTTGGCGGCCTGCGCGGGACCGGTCGCCTCGGCCGCGGTGACCACGGCCGGGGTCGCGGTGACCGCGGCACCGGTGAGCGGCGAGCTCACCAGAGGGGTGTAGCCGTCACGATGGCCGGCGGTGTTGGCGTGGTAGGACTCCGCGATCGGGTTGGAGAGCCCGTTGACCCACTCGGGGTTGTCACAGACCGCGTGTCCGGTGAACCGGCTGATCGGGTTGACGTAGCTGAAGCCGGCGGCGCTCGCCCGGGAGGCCGTGGTGTTGTTGAGGAGCACCGCGGTGTCGTTGAGGAGCGCCTCGTCCTGCGGGCTGAACCAGGTGAGGGCGTTGCAGTCCTCGCCCATGAACAGCTTCGGATATCCCACGACCACCACCTTCGCGCTGGGAGCGGCCGACCGGATCCTCGAGTAGAGCGTCCCGAGACTGGCCGGGAGGGTGTTGCGGATGTAGTTCTGCGCACCCGCGACCGCTCCCGCGCAGTCGCTCGCCCAGGCGGGGAGAGCGCACTCGGTGATCACGTCGACGAAGCCGGCGTCGTTGCCACCGACCGAGATGGTCACGTAGCGGGTCGAGGTCGACAGCGCGCTGAGCTGGCTGTTGGTGACGTCGGCGACGACCGCACCCGAGCAGGCACGGAAGTTGAGGCTGTAGCTCTTCGCCGCGGCGACCAGGCTCGGGTACGCCAGGGTCGAGCGCATGCAGTTGCTGCCGTCGTTGATGTAGGTGCGGGTGCCGACTCCTGAGGAGTAGGAGTCGCCGAGCGCGACGTAAGGCTCCCCGGCCGCGGCGGCCGGGGAGCCTGGGGCGGCGGCGAGGCCGGCGCCGAGAAGGGCGATGGATGTGAGGGAGACCGCGAGGCGGACTTTGGACAGGCGGAAGATCGAACCGTTCATGGCAACTCCCGAAAGCCGGGGACCGCTGGGGGCGGCCCTTCCCTTCGGTTGTACGCGCCCTTACGTCTCCCCGCAGGAAATTTGTTTCATGTCCAAGTAACTGTCCGGAACCCGCTTACCCGGATTCACCCGACGTTCTGCAGCCTCGGCAGGAGCCGGTCGAGCCACCGCGGCAGCCACCAGGCGCCGGGGCCGAGCAGACGCATCACCGCGGGCACGACGAGGCACCGCACCACGACCGCGTCGAGCAGCACCGCCACCGCCATCACGAAGCCCATCTCCTGCAGCATCCGGTCAGGGCTGAACCAGAAGGCACCGAAGACCACGACCATGATGGCGGCGGCGGCCGTGATGACGCCGCCGGTGTGCGCCAGCCCCTCCCGGACCGCCTCCTGGGCATCGCCGCTGCGCAGCCACTCCTCGCGCATCCGCGAGATCAGGAAGACCTCGTAGTCCATCGAGAGCCCGAAGACGATCGCGAAGGTCATCACCGGCAGGAACGCCTCGATCGGACCGGGCTCGACCCCGAGCAGCCCCTCCTGGAAGACGTACGTCATCGCGCCCATCGAGGCGCCGATCGAGAGGAGGTTGAGGATCGCCGCCTTGACCGCCACCGCGACGGAGCGGAAGACGCACATCAGCAGCAACGAGGAGAGCCCGACGACGAGCCCGATGAAGAGCGGCAGCTTCTTCGCGACCGCGTCGGAGTAGTCGATCAGCGCCGCGGTCGATCCGCCGACGAGGACGTCGTCGCCGAGATCCTCGCGGAGATCCTTGACCAGCTCGGTGGTCTCGGCATCCTGCGGGCCGGTCTCCGGGAAGGCGACGGAGGTGAACACCGCTCCGTCGGGCGACGGTTGCGGCGGCGTCACGGCGGCCACGCCGGCGTACCCCTGGACCTCCTCGTACGCCGCCACCGCTTCCTCCTGGGAGCCCTCGGTCATGACGATGAGCGGACCGTTGGCACCGGGGCCGAACTTCTCGCTGACCAGGTCGTACGCCTTCCGGGTGGTCGAGGAGGGGTCATCGTTGCCGGCGTCGGCGAAGCCGAGCTGGAGCCCGAGGACGGGGGTGGCCAGCGCACCGAGCGCGACCAGGGAGACGACCAGCGCGGCCCACGGGTGCCGCTGGACACCGGAGGCCCAGGCGCGCCAGCGCTGGCCGGGCTCGCGGCGGGAGCGGGCGGCGTGCTTGCGTACCGACTTCTCCAGACGCTTGCCGAACAGCGTCAGCAGCGACGGCAGCAGCGTGACCGCGGCGATCATGGTCATCAGGACCGTGAGCGCGACCCCGAGCACGACCCCCTGGATCGAGGTCAGCTGCAGCACGTAGAGGCCGCAGAGGGCGAGGATCACGCTCACGCCGGCGAAGAGGACCGAGCGGCCGGCGGTGTCGATCGCGGTCGCCGTGGCGTCCTCGCGGGTGGCGCCGCCGAGGAGCTCGCTGCGGTAGCGCGAGAAGACCAGCAGGGCGTAGTCGATACCCACGCCCAGCCCGACGATCATCAGCATCGGCGCGGTGTAGTCCGGGATCGTGGTCAGGTGCGAGAGCAACGTGACCACGCCGAAGGTCGTGCCGACCGCGAAGATCGCGGTGATCAGCGGCAGGCTCGCCGCCAGGAACGAGCCGAACATGAACAGCATGATCACCAGCGCGGCGAGCATGCCCATCCCCTCGGAGCTGCCGCCCTCGCCCTCGTTCACCTCACGCATCGAGTCGCCGGCCATCTCGACCTGGAGGTCGTTGGTCGAGGTCTCGTCGGCCAGCTCGAGGAAGGGCTCGTAGGCGCTCACCGGGAGCTCTCCGGCCTCGGCATCCATCACCACGGTGACCAGCGCGGTCGTACCGTCCTCGCTCACCGACCCGCGCTGGGGATCCGCCGCCTCGACGGTCTCGACATGAGGGACCTCGGCGAGATCCGCGAGCAGCTGGCCCACGGCCTGCTGGTCGGTGTTCCAGCCCCGCTCGTCGTGGATGACCGCGCGCACCTCGTCGCCGCGCGATCCACCGTGCTTCGCCTGCAGGTCGGCCATCTCCTGCGACTGGGTGCCCGGGATGTCGAAGGAGTTGCGGTAGTCGTCGCCGATGCTCTGCGCCGCCGCCGTCACACCCACCAGGACGACCACCCACAGCAGCAGTGCGGTCCAGTGATGGCGTTGAGAGAAGGACGCCAGCCGCCGCAGCGGACTGGGTCTGGTGGTCGTCTGGATGGTCATCATGTCTCCTGTCGTACGTCGCCTGGCTATAGGTAGTCTGGCGACATGTATGAAGACAATGTACGACCTTCTGTGTAGGCTGTCTACATGAAAGCCGACGCCCTACGTGGCCACCTCGACTCGCTGATCCTGGCCGTCGTCGAGAAGCAGCCCCTCCACGGCTACGCGATCATCGAGGCCCTGAGCGCCCGCAGCGGTGGCGAGCTCGACCTCCCCACCGGCACCATCTACCCCGCGCTGCGTCGCCTCGAGAAGGCGGGCTACCTCGACAGCTCCTGGTCCGAGGTCGGCGGCCGCAAGCGCCGCACCTACGAGCTCTCGAGCGCCGGCCGCAAGGCCCTCGCCTCCCACCGCCAGGAGTGGCGCACCTTCGCCAAGGTCGTCTCGGGCGTACTCGGCGAAGCCTGATCCCCGCCGAGCCCTACCGAGGCGTCACCCCGATCGGCCGAGTCGGCACTTACGTCGACCGAGTCGGCATTTATGGCGAGTCATTCAGGGAGTTCCCTGATGTGGCCGACACCGTCGAGCGCAGAAGATGAGCCTATGAGCGCCGTCGACGTCTACCTTGCGGACCTGCGCGCCGCGATCCCCGGCCCGAGCTGGACCCGGCGCGACCTGCTGCGCGAGGCCGGCGGCCATCTCGAGGACGCGACCGACGCCTACACCGCGGCGGGCTACACGACGACCGAGGCCGAGGCGCTCGCCCTGCGCGACTTCGGCTCCGTCGACGACATCGCGCCCGGCTTCCGGGACACCGTCGCGGTCGGCGCGGCCCGACGTACGGCGCTCCTGCTCGTCCTCGTCATGATCCCCCAGGCCGTCCTCTGGGACGGCGGGATCGACCTCGGCGCGAGCGCCCATTCGGCCGCCCCGGACAGCGGCCTCTTCCACGTCCTCGACCTCGTCATCGGGTACGTCGGCACAGCAGGCGCCCTCGGCGCCGTCATCGCCCTGGCGGTGACCGCGATCGGTCAGCGTTGGCTCCGGATCGGGCGCCGTACGGCCCGACTGACCGCCGCCTGGTCCCTGGCCACGGCCGTGATCGTGCCGATCATCGGCTTCACCATGCTGGCCCTGACCGGCGGCCTCACCGTGTTCCTGGCGCTCAGCGCGCTCGCCTTCATGGCCGCGCCGTTCGCCCTGGTCGCCCTCTCCGCCCAGCGCACCCTCGCCGCCTGCTGAACTGCGCTGGTCGAGCCGCCGGAGCCGCTAGGCGAAGGCGTGTCGAGACCAACACAGCCACTGTCGCGTCGAGGGGCACTGTGTTGGTCTCGACACGCTCGCTGGCGCTCGCGGCTCGACCAGCGGGGGTTGGTCAGTCGAACTTGCGCTTCTGCCGCGGCTTGCGGGGGCGGTCGCCGAAGTCGGAGCTGCCCTGACGGCCACCCTTGTCGAAACGGCCGCCCGAGCGACGCACGGGGCCGCCGCCGGAGTCCTCGGAGAGCTCGATGAGCTTGCCGGAGATGCGGGTCGACTCGAGCGCCTTCCAGGTCTCGGGAGCCAGGTCCGCGGGGAGCTCGACGAGCGAGAAGTCGTTGCGGATGGAGATGTTGCCGAAGTCGGCGCGACGCAGGCCGCCCTCGTTGGCGATGGCACCGACGATCTGGCGCGGCTCGACGCGGTGACGCTTGCCGACCTGGATCTTGTAGGTGGCCAGCGGCTGCCCGGAGTGACGCGAGGTGCTCGTCTCGCGGCGAGGGCCGCGGTCGCTGCCGCGGTCGTCGCGGTCGCGACGCCCGCGCCGGTCCTCGTAGGCGGGCTTCTCGGGCTCGGGCTCGAGGAGCAGCGGCTCCTCGCCGTGGAGCACCGCGGCCAGGGCGGCGGCGACGTCGACCTCGGGGATGTCGTGCTCCTCGACGTAGTGACGCACCACGTCGCGGAAGAACTCGATCTTCTCGCCCTCCTGGAGCGCGGCGGTGATGCCGTCGTCGAAGCGGGAGAGGCGGGTCGCGTTGACCTCGTCGACCGAGGGCAGCTGCATCTGGGTCGGCGATGCCTTGGTGTGCTTCTCGATCGCGCGCAGCAGCCACCGCTCACGCGGGGTGACGAACGAGATCGCGTCGCCGGTGCGACCGGCGCGGCCGGTGCGGCCGATGCGGTGGACGTACGCCTCGACATCGGTCGGCAGGTCGTAGTTGACCACGTGCGAGATCCGCTCGACGTCGAGACCACGAGCCGCGACGTCGGTCGCGACCAGGATGTCCAGCGAGCCGTCCTTGAGCTGGTTGACGGTCTTCTCGCGCTGGGCCTGGGCGATGTCGCCGTTGATCGCGGTCGCGGCGAAGCCACGCGCGCGCAGCTTCTCGGCCAGCGACTCGGTCTCGGACTTGGTGCGCGTGAAGACGATCATGCCCTCGAAGTTCTCGACCTCGAGGATGCGGGTGAGCGCGTCGACCTTCTGGGGGTAGGACACCATCAGGTAGCGCTGGGTGATGTTGGCGGCGGTCTGGGTCTTCGCCTTGACCGAGATCTCCTTCGCATCGCGAAGGTACTTCTTCGACAGCCGGCGGATCTGCGCGGGCATCGTCGCCGAGAAGAGCGCGACCTGCTTGTCCTCGGGGGTGTCGGCGAGGATCGTCTCGACGTCCTCCGCGAAGCCCATGTTGAGCATCTCGTCGGCCTCGTCGAGCACCAGGAAGCGCAGCTGGGAGAGGTCGAGCGTGCCCTTCTCCAGGTGGTCCATGATCCGGCCGGGAGTGCCGACGACGACGTGGACGCCGCGACGCAGCGCGGTCAGCTGCGGGCCGTAGCCCTGCCCGCCGTAGACCGGCAGGATACGTACGCCGTCGAGGTTGGACGCGTAGCGCTCGAACGCCTCGCACACCTGCAGGGCCAGCTCGCGAGTCGGCGCGAGCACCAGCGCCTGCGGCGCGTTCTGGTAGACGTCGAGGTTCGAGAGCACCGGCAGCGCGAACGCGGCGGTCTTACCGGTGCCGGTCTGCGCGAGGCCGACGACGTCACGGCCCTCGAGCAGCGAGGGGATCGTCGCTGCCTGGATCGCGCTCGGCGTCTCGTAGCCGAGCGCCTTCACGGCCTCGAGGACGCCTGCGGAGAGACCGAGCGAGTCGAACGTCGGGCCCTGCTCAGCCTCCACGTCGGACCCACCGCTGGGCGCGCTCGGCTCTTCGGGCGCGGGAGTGGTGGATACGGGAGAATCAGCGTCGGTGCTCACCATCCAACGGTAGGCCCTTATAGCACGATCTCAGCATTCCTCGGCGCGGTGGCCCCCGTCACTCAGGAGACGATGACCTCGTCGCCGACCGCGATCTCGCCGGGATGCGCGACGGCGAGATGCACCGCCGCCCAGACCTTGCCATCCCAGCGGCGATGCCGGGCGAGAGCCCGGAGCGGGTCCTTGCCCGACTCCAGCGTGTCGGCGTCGATGGTCGTCATCACGCACCGGTCGATCGGCGCGGCGACCCGGAACCGGGCGCCACCGATCGCGACCTCGCTCCAGCCGTCCTCGGCGAACGCCTCCGGGGACCCCTCGATCAGCAGGTTGGCACGGAAGCGCTGGGCAGGGACCTCACCCTCGGCCCAGGCGTCGATCTGGTCGACCGAGGCGTCGGTGATCATCGACACCGGCGAGGAGTCGTGAAAAGCGGCGAACTCGCCGGGCCGGTACTTGTCCGGGTTCATCGGCCGCTTCGTCGGGTCGGCACACCACATCAGCCTCAGGTCGTCGCGGCCGAGCGCCTTCCTCAGCCACGCGTCGGCAGGCTCCCCGACGGCCTGTGCCGTGAGCGGCTTCGCGAAGAGACGTACGCCGACGGCCGGCGTCCCCCGCGGGGGCACCGCCACCTCCAGCGGGTCCATCTCGGGACCGTTCAGGAGCAGGTCCACCCCGGCCGGCCCACCGGTCGACGGCGTGTCCGCCACGATCGTGAACAGCTCCCGCAGCTCTCGAGCCGTCACCAGCTTCCCGCTGCCGTCGACGACCATCCACTCGCGGTCCCCCACGATCCCGGCCCTACCGACGTACGCCTCCTCGACCGGCCGGATCGCCGTCGACTTCACCGGATGGATGTTGATCCCTGCCAGGCGCATGGGGCCCATTGAAGCGGAAACCGCTACTCGACCGTGACCGATTTAGCGAGGTTCCGGGGCTTGTCGACGTCGTGGCCGAGAGCCTTGGCGGCGTGGAAGGCGATCAGCTGGAGCGGGATGGTCAGCAGGATCGGATCGAGCTCGACCTCGTTCTTCGGTACGTCCACGCGCAGCGCGTCGAGCTCGCCGAGGTCGACATCGGGGTGGGTGACGACGACCAGCGGTCCGCGACGGGCGCTGATCTCGTGCAGGGCCGCGACGTTCCGGTCGGTCAGCTCGTCCTGGGGCACGATCGCCACAGTCGGCACGGACTCGGAGATCAGCGCGAGCGGGCCGTGCTTGAGCTCGGAGGTCTGATAGGCCTCCGCGTGCCGGTAGGAGATCTCCTTCAGCTTCTGCGCGCCTTCGCGCGCGACCGGGTAGCCGCGTACGCGACCGACGAAGAACATCGACTCGGCCTCGGCCAGGCGCGCCGCGACCTCCTCGAGGTGGGACTCGCTCTTGAGGATCTCCTCGATCTGGGTCGGCAGCGCCTGCAGGCCGGCGATGAGCCGCTTCCCGTCGGCGATCGAGAGGTCGCGCACGCGGCCAAGCTGGAGCGCCAGGAGCGAGAACGCGACGTACATGTTGGTGAGCGCCTTGGTCGAGGCAACCGCGATCTCTGGGCCGGCGTGCAGGTAGATGCCACCGTCGACCGCGCGCGCGATCGCCGAGCCGACGACGTTGACGACACCGAGCACACGCCCGCCCTTGCGCTTGATCTCCTGGACCGCGAGCAGGGTGTCGATCGTCTCGCCGGACTGGGAGACGGCGACGTAGAGGGTGTCGGGCTCGATGATCGGGTTGCGGTAGCGGAACTCCGAGGCCGCCTCGGCGTCGGCGGGGACCCGGGCGAGCTCTTCGATGAGCCCGGCGCCCATCTGGCCGACGTAGTAGGCGGAGCCGCAACCGAGGATCTTCACCCGGCGGATCGCGCGCAGCTCGCGCGGGTCGAGGTTGAGCCCGCCGAGGTGGGCCGTGCCGAACCGCTCGTCGAGCCGTCCGCGCAGCGCCCGCTCGACCGAGGACGGCTGCTCCAGGATCTCGGTGAACATCCGCGGCTCGTCGGCGAGCTCGCCGTACTCGTACGCCGACGGGTCCACGTCGACCTCGCGAGCCGTCGTCGTGGTCGTGGTCAGGTCCTGGCGGAAGGTCGTGAACCCGGTCGCGGTGACGGTCGCGAGCTCGCCGTCGTCGAGGTGGGCGACGGTGGTGGTGTGGCGTACGACCGCGGCCAGGTCCGAGGCGACGTACATCTCCCCGTCGCCGACGCCGACGATCAGCGGCGAACCGTTGCGGGCGACGACCATGCGATCGGGGAAGTCGGCGTGCACGACCGCGAGACCCCAGGTGCCCTCGACCTGCGAGAGCGCGTCGACGACCTTCGCCTCCAGATTGTCAGCAGTCGACAATCCGATCAGGTGGGCGAAGACCTCGGTGTCGGTGTCGCTGACCAGCTCGACGCCCGCCTCGGTGAGCCTCTCCCGCAACGAGGCGGCGTTGTCGACAATCCCGTTGTGGACAACCGCGACGCGGCCGTCGGCGGAGACGTGCGGGTGGGCGTTGGTGTCGTTTGCCGGGCCATGGGTCGCCCACCGGGTGTGGCCGATGCCGACCTTGCCGGCGAACCGCTTCGGCAGCGCGTCGACCAGATCGCGTACGCGTCCGGCCTTCTTCACGACCTGGAGCCTGCTGCCCAGCACCGCGACGCCCGCCGAGTCATAGCCGCGGTGCTCCAGCCGGGCCAGCCCCTCGGTGAGCAGGCCGGCCGCCTGCTGAGGTCCGATGTAGCCGACGATTCCGCACATGTGTCCCGTCCAATCCATCCGTCGTTCTATCCGTAGATGAGCCGTCGTAGCTGCCGTTCGGTCAGCTGCGGCGCGGCGACGACCCGCGCCCGAAGCTCCTCGGCGAGCTGCGCGAAGATCGCGTCGTTCTTCGCGCCGTAGGTCTTCAGCTGTGCATGCCGGCGGCGTACGTAGGTCTCGACCGGTTCGTCGAAGTACGCCACCACGTCCTCGATCACGCGCGCCGCCTCTGCGGGCCGGAGCCCGGTGGTGGCGACCAGGTGGTCGATCAGCGCTTGCTCGGCATTCACATCACCAACTGTGAAGCACCCACATCTCCAGGTTCAAGTTCCTGCCCGATTTCGGGCAGGAATCGCGCATTCATGCCGAAGTGGAGCAAAGGGCGGACAGATCACCCATTTCGACACCTCCAGGTGGAGCGACGCACGCCATATGCCCCATTGCTTGGACTTACCCGTGGGGGTGCGGTACCTTAGGTGAACACAAGGTGAACAGGAGGTGTCTGATGAACGGTAGTAAAGTGACCAGCAAGCTCGAGCTCCGCTGGCTCCCCGTCGTCGACCGCCGCGGCCGTAAGCACATGGAGGCCCGCTGGGTCGAAGTCAGTGCGCCCGCGACCACGCGTCACGCCGCCTGACAACCGCTCAACGTTTCCGAGGCCCGCCCCCGACAAGGGAGCGGGCCTCGTGCGTTTAGGGATAGCGTTGTCACTGCAACCAATTTCCCCGCCCGCCGTCAGAAAGCCCACGAGAGCGGGAACATTGGGAGAGATTCCCCCGTTATGATGCTTGCAGTTTCAACCAATTCCTCCAGGAGCAAACCCAACATGGGCATTTTCAGCAAGAAGGACGCGGCCCCCGCTGCGACCGACTTCGACACCCCCACCGCGGCGATCGACGACATCACCGGTGACTACACCCTCGACATCGCGCACACCCGCCTGGGCTTCTCGGCCCGCCACGCGATGGTGACCACCGTCCGCGGCTCCTTCAAGGAGTTCGAGGGCACCGCGACGATCGACACCGCCGAGCCGACCAAGTCCAAGGTCTCGCTCGCGATCACCGCCGCCTCCGTAGACACCGGCAACGCCGACCGCGACGGCCACCTGCTCTCGGGTGACTTCTTCGAGAACGAGGCTCACCCCAACATCACCTTCGAGTCGACCGCGGTCGAGTTCGACGGCGAGACCTGGAACATCACCGGCGACCTGACCATCAAGGGCACCACCAAGTCGGTCACCGTTCCCTTCGAGCAGACCGGCTCCGCCAAGGACCCGTTCGGCAACACCCGCGTCGGCTTCGAGGGTGCCGTCGCGATCAACCGCACCGACTGGGGCCTCTCCTTCAACGCCGCCCTCGAGACCGGCGGCGTCCTCGTCTCCGAGAAGATCAAGCTCGAGTTCGACATCTCCGCGATCAAGGACGCCGACGAGGCCGCCTGATCCCGAGGTCGATCTGACCCACGATGCGTCGGGGCCACCGGGAGATCCCGGTGGCCCCGACGTATCACGTGCGAGGTTCGCTCAGGGCGCGTCCTGGACGTAGTAGTGCTTCTCCGTCCCGATCCGACCGGTGCCGACGACATCCACGGACGAAGAGTCCCCGGTTGCTCCCCCGGCGAAACCGAGCTGGTCCGTGCCGAGGTCCACACCACGACCGCCACCCAGCGGCGAGCCGGTGTCGTCGTCATGGTGGACGACACCACCACCGGCACCGGGGTCGGCCGGAGACTCGAGGTGCGCGCGGCCACTGACCACGACAGTCGTCCCGTCGGTCGTCACCGTCACCGCGGCGTCGCTGCCGGCTGCCGCTCCCGCGACCGTCATCGGGCCGGCATGTCCGCGGTCCGGAGCCTTGATCGGCTGCTGGGCCACCGAGGCGGCGCGGCTGTCGGCGTGCTCCACGGACTGCGAGTCGGCGCAGGCGATCCCGGCACCGGCGGCGATCAAGCCACCTGCCACCAGGGTCACCGCCACCGATCGCCGAAGCCCCCCGAGGACCTTCGAGTTCATCGCGTTCTCCTGACGTGTTCGAGTGTTGCGGGGAATGCGGGACCCCGTCAGCGCCTGCACCCGGCGCCCGAGCGCACGGGGATCGCGGCTGGCGCCGACGGGGTCCCGCCGAGCGGGGCGAGCGAGTTCCTGGTCACGCTCATAGCCCCACCCATCTGACCGGACGGATCGGCAGCCTGAGTCGGCTGACCAGCTTCACGCCCGGCGGTAGATCCATGCAGGGCGACGCCCCCCGGCGTCCAATCGCCCGCATGGATCCGTTGCTCGCTCCGACGCTCGATCGTCGCGTCACGTCCGGTGCCACGAGCCATCGCGGCACGGCGTACACCGCGGCCTCGACTGCTCGTCGAGGCCGTCACAGCCTCACTGCTCACCATGGACGCTCCCGAGTTCGGTCCGAATCAGAGCCTTCAGTACTTGTTACGTACGTCGATGCGCCGATGTTGCAGTTCTCGGAGAAATACGGAGAAAGTCCCGCAAACACGTCGCTGAGACATGTTTGCGAGACTTTGCGGGCAGGCTCAGCGGCCCTCAGCGCACCTCCGTCGTCGAGCTCAGCTCCTCGACGACACCCTCGTCGCCGGCGTCGACCGAGTAGTCCGACGCCTCGGTGGCGTCCTCCCCGTCCGGCACGTTGAGCGCCCTCAGGACCGGGGTCAGGACGACGACCACGACGATGTTCAGCAGGAACGCGGTGAGCGCGATGTAGATCGGCGTCTCCGTGCCCGGGAACGGCGCCAACGGTCCGCCGAAGTGCTCCTGCGTGGGGGAGGAGACGCCGTAGGCGACGATCGTCCCGTACGCCATCCCGACCGCCCATCCGGCCAGGACCGCCCACCGGTGGAACCACCGGGTGTAGAGCCCGACGACGATCGCCGGCAGCGTCTGCAGGATCCAGACGCCGCCGAGCAGCTGCAGGTTGATGGCGTACGACTTCGAGAGCGCCAGCACGAAGATCAGCGCCCCGAACTTCACGACCAGGGACACGATCTTGGCCTGCTTGGCCTCCTCCTGCGGGGTCGCGTCGGGCTTCAGGTAGGCCTTGTAGATGTTGCGCGTCCACAGGTTGGCGGCCGCGATCGACATGATCGCCGCCGGCACCAGCGCACCGATGATGACGGCTGCGTACGCGACGCCGGCGAACCACGCCGGGAACTGGTCCTCGAAGAGCTGCGGGATCGCGAGCTGCGGGTTCGGCGGGTCGCCGACCATCACGCCGGCCGCGAGGGCGACGAACCCGAGCAGCGCGAGGAGCCCCAGGAGGAACGAGTACGCCGGCAGCAGCGAGGCGTTGCGGCGGATCACGTTGCGGCTGCGGGTGGAGAGGACGCCGGTGATCGAGTGCGGATACATGAACAGCGCCAGCGCCGAGCCGAGGGCCAGGGAGGCGTAGGCCCACTGGCCGGCCGCCTGCGTCGGGAACAGCGCCTTCGGGGCTGCGTCGCCGGCGGCGATCGCGTCGGCGTTCTCGGTGTTGAACGTGTCGAAGCTGTTCTGCACGGTCTCGAAGATGTTGCCCCAGCCGCCGAGCTGCGAGGGGATGTAGATGATCGCCACGATGATCACGATGTAGATCAGCGAGTCCTTCACGAACGCGATCAGCGCCGGCGCCCGCAACCCGGAGGAGTACGTGTAGGCGGCCAGCACCGCGAACGCGATGAAGAGCGGCAGATCGCGAATGAACCAGTTCGAGGAGTCGCTCTGCAGGCCCATCACCTCGAGCACGACCTCCATCCCGACCAGCTGCAGCGCGATGTAGGGCATGGTGGCCAGCAGGCCGGTGACCGCCACGGCCAGGCCCAGGGACCTGGACCCGTAGCGGCCGACGACGAAGTCTGCCGGGGTGACGTACCCGTGCTTGTGCGAGACCGACCAGAGCTTCGGCAGGAACGCGAAGATGATCGGGTAGACGAGGATCGTGTAGGGCACCGCGAAGAACCCGACCGCCGAGCCGGCGAACAGCGTCGCGGGGACCGCGATGAACGTGTACGCCGTGTAGAGGTCGCCTCCGATGAGGAACCAGGCCACGAACGTACCGAACCCGCGGCCGCCCAGACCCCACTCGTCGAGGTTGTCCATCGACTTCGCCCGGCGCCAGCGAGCGGCGGAGAAGCCGAGGATCGTGACCAGCAGGAAGAGGAAGGCGAAGACGGAGACAGCTACCGCGCTCACTGGCCACCCTCCTTCCACGGGCGACCCGCGGCGGCACGGTCACGCCGGAACGCAGCCTTGGCGACGAAGTACGCGATGGTCGTGAACAGGACGGAGCAGGGGATGAGGACGAGCTGGAACCAGAAGTAGAACGGGAATCCGGCGAGCGTCGGATCCTCCTTCGCGTACAGCGGCACCGCGAGTGACGGCGCTGCTGCCGCGAACAGGAGGATCCCGACAAGGATCCACGAGCCCTTGGACGAGGACGGCATGGGTCACCTCCGAGATCTGTCGAAGTGGGGTTGGACGACCTGTGACCTTGGTCACATCCAAGCCCCGTGTCCAGCCCAATTCGACCGACACGACGACGAACGGTCGATCTGCCGGGACGAACGGTCATCCGGATCCAGAGGGTCACTATCCATGCGCTAACTTCCACGTCGACGATCCGAAGGAGAATGAGATGAACCGACGTACGTCCCTCGCCGCCGTCCTCCTGATGAGCGGGGTGATCGCGGGCGCGCCCGGCTCGGCTTCGGCGCATCCGGAACGTCCACGCGAGATCATCGCGTCTCAGGTGGTGAAGGCGACCAGCCCTCATCCCGGGCTGAACATGACGCTGCTCGAGGGCCCGACGTTCGGCGCCGACGGCGACCTCTACTTCGTCGACGTGGTGGCCTCCTCGCCGGCGCCGAAGGTGCTGCGGCTCGACCCGGCGTCGCGGGAGGTCTCCGGGTTCTTCACCGACTCCGCAGGCAGCTACACCTCGGCGCAGTGGAGTCCGGTCGACGGCCGGCTCTACCTGACCGACTACCAGGGCACGATCCGCAGCGTCGCCGCCGACGGGACCGATCCGCGCACGGTCTTCTCCGGACCGGTCGAGGGCAGCCCGATGAGTCCCGACGATCTGACCTTCGACCCGTTCGGCAACATGTACGTCACCGATCTGACCGGCTACCTCGACCCGGCGCGGGTGCCGCTGGGGCGGGTCGTGCGCATCGCCGCCGATGGCTCGGGCGCGACCGTGCTGGCCTCGGGGCTCGCCGCGCCCAACGGGATCTCCTTCGACCGCGGCCACCGCGGGCTCTACGTGAGCACGCTGTGGGAGAACCGGATCAGCTACCTCGCCCTCGACCGGTCGCGCACGTCGGTCGTCGCGGACCGGACCGTCGCCGAGGTCGACGGCGCCGCGGGGACCGAGACCGATTCCAACGCCGTCGACGCGGCCGGCAACATCTACCAGGCGACCCACGGCGAGCCGGTCATCCGCGTCTTCTCCCGGCACGGCCGGCCGCTCGCGACGGTCCGCGTCCCCGTCGCTGACCGGGCCGGACTCACCTCGGCGACCAACGTCGCGATCCGGCCCGGGACCAAGCAGGCGTACGTCACCGTCTCCGGCGATGCCGGCGGGTTCATCTACAGCTTCGACGCGCTGGCCAAGGGCATCCGGCAGTCGAACGGCGGTTAGCGCGGCCGCCGCCGGGAAATCACCTGCCGAACGGTGCCGTCGGGGCTAGCCTGCAAGGTGATCCTCACCCCCTCGGCACAGGAGCCCCCATGAGCACTGAAGTCCCCAGGATCGACCGCCGGCGTCTGCTCGGCGCTGCCGCGGCCGGCGCCGCAGCGGCACCGCTTCTCACCGGTTCGTCCGGCGCAGCGAGCGCTGCCGTCGAGCCGCTCGGGCGAGGCCAGGCCGTCCGGACCGGCGCCGAACGGGCCGCTGCCGACGGCTGGTCGGTGCTGTCGGGCGATCGGGTCGGCATCATCACGAACCCCACCGGCGTGCTCCGCAACCTGCGCAACATCGTGGACGAGATGCACGAGTCCGGGGCGGTCCAGATCGCCGGCGTCTTCGGCCCGGAGCACGGCTTCCGCGGCACGGCTCAGGCGGGCGGCTCGGAGGGCACCTTCGTCGACGAGCGCACCGGGCTGACCGTCTACGACGCCTACGGCGCGAATGTCGCGAAGATGACCGAGCTGTTCACCACCGCCGACGTCGAGACCGTCGTCTTCGACATCCAGGACGTCGGCTCCCGGTTCTACACCTACATCTGGACGATGTGGACAGCGATGCAGGCCGCCGTCGCGACCGGCAAGCGCTTCGTCGTCCTCGACCGGCCCAACCCCGTGGGCGGGACCGCCCGCGGACCGATGATGACCGCGGCGTACACCTCGGGCGTCGGCGCCCGCGAGATCGTCCAGCAGCACGGGATGTCGGTCGGTGAGCTGGCCCGGTTCTTCGACGGGGAGTTCCTCGAGGAGCACGCCGGCGGGCGGCTGGCGCAGCTCGACATCGTCCAGGTCTCCGGCTGGCGGAGAAGGACGGTGTACGCCGACACCGGGCTCGACTTCATCCTGCCGAGCCCGAACATGCCCACCGCCGACACCGCGCTGGCCTACCCCGGAACCTGCATGTTCGAGGGCACCAACCTCTCCGAGGGGCGTGGCACCACCAAGCCGTTCGAGCTGATCGGGGCGCCCTTCGTCGACCACCGCTGGGCCGCGGCGCTGGAGGAGGCCGGGCTTCCGGGCGTGACGTTCCGCGAGGCGTACTTCAATCCCTCGGTCAACAAGTTCGCCGGCCAGGTCTGCGGCGGGGTCCAGGTCACGATCCAGGACCGCGACCGCTTCGACCCCATCCGCACCGGCGTCGAGATGCTGGTCACCGCCAAGGGCCTCTATCCCGAGTTCGCCTGGCGCCAGGACTCCTGGGACACCGCCCGCCCGTTCTGGATCGACAAGCTCACCGGATCGACGAGGCTGCGTACGCAGATCGACGCCGGCGCCACCGGCGACGAGGTAGAGGCGGCCTGGCGAGACGAGCTGGCCGCCTTCGACCGGACCCGCCGCCAGTACCTCCTCTACCGCTGACCCGGCGCGTCCTCACCGAAAACCACGTCGAGTCGGCGCGTTATGACGCGCCGACTCGGCGAGATTTTCGGTCAGAACGAGCCGACTCGGCGGTCGGGTCAGCGGAGGGCGGCGGTTGCGGCTGCGAGCGCGGTCACGCGGTCCCAGTCGCCGGAGGCGAGCGCGTCGGCGGGGGTGAGCCAGGAGCCGCCGACGCAGCCTACGTTGCGGAGGCTGAGGTAGCTGGGGGCGGTGGCGAGGGAGATGCCGCCGGTGGGGCAGAAGCGCGCGTCGGGGAGGACGGACGGCAGCGAGCCCAGGTACTTGGCGCCGCCGGAGGCCTCGGCCGGGAAGAACTTCATCGCGGTATGGCCGGTCTCGAGCACCGCGAGGGCCTCGGAGACGGTGGCGGTGCCGGGCAGGAACGGCAGGCCGGTGTCGCGCATCGCGCCGAGCAGCGTCGGGGTAGCGCCCGGCGAGACCAGGAACTGAGCGCCGGCCGCGGCGGCCTCCTTCGCGAGCACGGGAGTGGTCACGGTGCCGGCGCCGATCAGGACCTCCGGCACCTCCTCGGCGATGGCCCGGATGGCGTCGAGCGCGACCGGCGTACGCAGCGTCAGCTCGACCACGGGCACGCCGCCCTCGGCGAGGGCGCGGGCCACGGGCACCGCGTGGGCGACATCCTCGACCACGACGACGGGGATCACCGGGGAGAGGTCGAGCAGGTCGGTGGACTTCAGGTCAGACATGGACGGGGGTCTCCTGGGACGATGCGGGGAACTGGAACACGGAGGCGCCGGTGTCGGCGGAGCCGACCGTGGCACGGAAGGCGCCGAAGAGCTCACGACCGGTGCCGCGCCACTCGGCGTCGAGCGGCGCCCGGCCGGTGGTCGGACGGTGCGCGAACTCGTCGGCGTCGACCCCGATCGTCAGCGTGCCGGCGACGGCGTCGACAGTGATCAGGTCGCCGTCCTGCACGCGAGCGAGCGGTCCGCCGAGCGCCGCCTCGGGAGTGAGGTGGATGGCCGCGGGCACCTTCCCCGACGCGCCGGACATCCGGCCGTCGGTGACGATGGCGACGCGCTGGCCGCGGTCCTGCATCACGCCGAGCGCCGGGGTGAGCTTGTGCAGCTCGGGCATCCCGTTGGCCGCGGGACCCTGGTAGCGGAGCACAGCGACGAAATCGCGGCCGTCGAGGCGCTTCTCGGAGAAGGCGGTGAGGAAGTCGGCCTGGTCGTCGAAGACGATCGCCGGCGCGGAGACCAGCTGGTGCTCGGGCGCGACCGCCGAGGTCTTGATGACGGCGGTGCCGAGCTCGCCGGTCAGCACCCGTAGACCACCGTCGGGCGAGAAGGGATCCGAAGCCGGGCGCAGCACGTCGAGGTCGCCGGAGACCGGGGCGCCCTCGACCAGCTCGATCTCGCCGTCGCGGGTGAGCCGCGACTCCTGGGTGTAGGCCGAGAGCCCCGGCCCGAGGATCGTGGTGACGTCCTCGTGGAGCAGCCCGGCCTCGAGCAGCGTGCGGATCAGGAAGCTGACGCCGCCGGCCGCGTGGAAGTGGTTCACGTCGGCGGAACCATTGGGGTACATCCGGGTGAGCAGCGGGACGACCGGCGACAGGTCGGAGATGTCGGCCCAGGTCAGCTGGATCCCGGCGGCACGAGCGATCGCGACCAGGTGGAGGGTGTGGTTGGTCGAGCCGCCCGAGGCCAGCAGCGCGACGCAGGCGTTGATGATCGCCTTCTCGTCGACCAGCTCGCCGATGCCCGGTCCGCCTTCGAGGGCGAGCTCGGTGGCCCGGGCGGCGGCGGCGCGGTTGAGCGCGGCGCGCAGCAGGGTGTCCGGGGAGGCGAACGAGGAGCCGGGCAGGTGGAGGCCGAGCACCTCCATCAGCAGCTGGTTGGAGTTGGCGGTGCCGTAGAAGGTGCAGGTGCCGCGCGAGTGGTAGCTGGCGGCCTCGGCCTCGAGCAGCTCCTCGCGGGTGGCCTCGCCTGCTGCGTACCGCTGTCGGACGCGGGCCTTCTCCTTGTTGGGGAGCCCCGAGGACATCGGGCCGGCCGGGACGAAGACGGTCGGCAGGTGACCGAACGAGAGGGCCCCGATCAGGAGGCCGGGCACGATCTTGTCGCACACACCGAGCATCAGCGCGGCGTCGAACATGTCGTGCGAGAGGGCGATCCCGGCCGACATCGCGATCACGTCGCGGGAGAAGAGGGAGACCTGCATCCCGTCGCGGCCCTGGGTGATGCCGTCGCACATCGCGGGTACGCCGCCGGCGACCTGCGCCAGCCCGCCGGCCCGCATGACCGCGGCCTTGAGGAGCGGCGGGTAGGTCTCGTAGGGCGCATGCGCGGAGAGCATGTCGTTGTAGGAGGTCACGATCGCGACGTTGGGCTTCGCGCCGGGGTTGATGACCTTGAGCTCGGCCTTCGTCGGGGCGGTGGAGGCCGCGAAGCCGTGGGCCAGGTTGCTGCAGGCGAGCCGGCCTCGGGCGGGCCCGGTCGCACGGGCGGACGCGATGCGGGCCAGGTAGTCGGCCCGCGTGGCCGCGGACCGCTCGATGAGCCGGGCGGTGACGTCAGCGACGGTGGGGGAAACGGCGGTCACGGGTCCTCCAAAAGACAGTGTGCTTTGGCACACCTTGACACGATCTTTGGATCGATACAAGTAAATCTTTGGTACTTGGGAGACATAAGAGGGGTAGGCTGACCCCCATGCCCGAGATGACAACCGCCGCCGACGTCCTCGCTCTGGTGCGCTCCGGGCGCGCCCTGACCCGCAGCGATCTGCAGAAGACGACCGGGCTGTCGCGTACGGCCGTGGTCTCCCGGGTCTCGGCGCTCGTCGACGCAGGGCTGATCCTCACCGGGGAGGAGCTCGCTTCCACCGGCGGCCGACCGCCGGGCTCGCTGAGCTTCAACGCCGACGCCGGGGTCGTCCTGGCGGTGGCCATCGGACGCTCCCGCAGCCAGCTCGCCGTCTTCGACCTCGATGGCCGCGAGCTCGCCGGCGACACCCGTGATCATGAGGTCGGCATCGCCGCCGACGACCTCATGCCCGACGTGACCGACCGGCTCGAGCGGCTCCTGGAGGGCATCGAGCCGCCGGTGCTCGGCGTCGGGATGAGCCTGCCGGGCGTCGTCGACCCGGTCCGCCTGGTCTCCGTCGACTCACCGGTGATGCGCGGCTGGGACGGCGTCGCCCTCGACCCCTACTTCGACCGGCTCACCGACGGGCCGCTCGTGCTCGTCAACGACACCGACGCGCTGGCCACGGCGGAGCTCTTCGGCGCCGGGCTGCACCCGAAGGACGCGCTCGTCGTGAAGGCGTCGACCGGCCTCGGGCTGGCGGTCATCGCCGACGGCCGGGTGCTGCGCGGCCACGCCGGCGCCGTCGGCGAGATCGGCCACACCCGGGTCGAGTCCGCCGGCGAGCGCCCGTGCCGGTGCGGAGCCACCGGGTGCCTGGAGACGGTCGCCGCCGGCTGGGCGCTGACCCAGGGTCTGGTCGACTCCGGCGTCTCCGCCGGACACATCCGCGACCTGGTCGCCGCCGCGCTCGCCGGCGACGCCATCGCCCGCGGCCTGCTGCGCGAGGCCGGCCGCCAGCTCGGCGAGGTGCTGGCGATCGCGATCAACCTGCTCAACCCCGAGGTCGTCGTCATCGGCGGCGACATGGCCGGCGCCTTCGACCTCTACACCGCAGGCGTACGCGAGACCGTCTACTCCCGCTCGACCGCCCTGGCCACTCGCGACCTGACCTTCGTCCCCTCCACCCACGCCGACTCCACCGGCATGGTCGGCTGTGCCGCGGTGGTCATCAACCACCTGCTCTCCCCCGAGCGCCTCGACGCCCAGCTCGGTGCCGCGACGTAGCGCTCGGTCGGGCGTCAGGGAGCCGCGACGGTGAAGGCGGCCTCCACCTCGGCGTAGACCGTGATGTCGTCGGGGTCGAAGGCCAGATCCGGCGCGGCCTCGTCCGCTCCCCACACCTTGGCCTGCGCCGACAGCGCCATCGGCGCCGCCGACGAGTACGCCACCTCGTGGCTGACGCCGACGTCGTTGATGCTCCGGACGACGACCGGGCCGAGGTCGAGCGCATCGGCGTAGTCCTGCGCGCGCACCTTGGCCTGGCGCACCGCCTCCTGACGTACGTCACGCTCGACCTGCAGGCGGCGGTCCTTGGTGAGCTGCCACGACACCTGGTGGATCGCGAGGCCGCCGTCGCCGGCGGTGCGGCCGACCCAGGTCGCCAGCGCCGGGAAGTCGACGAACTCGGCCACGAGGCCGACCGATCCCCGATGAACCAGCGGCAGTCGCTTGCCCTCCTGATGCCAGGGCCGCTCGGCGGAGGTGCGTACCCGCTGCACGACGAACCGCTCGATCGCGCCCTCCTGCTCGAGCCGCTCGAGCTCCGCACGCACTCCGTGCAGGCTCCGCTGCAGCCGCTCCATGACCGGCTCCGGAGCGGGCCCGTCGAACCGCACCTCTGCGGTCACCACTCCCCGCTCGGGCACCACCTCGACGCTGTGCGACCCGCGCACCTTGATCAAGACCTCACTCATGCCGAGAAACGTACGCGGCGAGGACCTATCCTCACCAGGGTGACTGCAACCAGCCGCCTGCGCCAGATGACCGGACGCGACCCGCACGAGGAGCATCGGGCCGCCACTCCGTTGGAGCTGCTCTTCGACCTCACCTTCGTCGTGGCTTTCGGCGTGAGCGGCAACGAGCTTGCCCATCAGCTCGCGGAGGGCCACGTCCTGGCGGGGATCGTGGCCTTCTGCTTCGCCTCGTTCGCGATCTGCTGGGCGTGGATCAACTACTCATGGATGGCCTCGGCCTACGACACCGACGACTGGGCGTTCCGGCTGCTCACGATGGTGCAGATGGTCGGCGTGATCATCATGGCCCTCGGCCTGCCGGAGATGTTCGCGAGCGTCCACGAGGGCGACCGGCTCCACAACGAGGTCATGATCGCCGGGTACGTCGTGATGCGGGTCGCGCTCTGCGGGCAGTGGCTGCGCGCCTGGCGCCAGGATCCGGCCCGTCGCGGCGCCCACCGGGTCTACCTGATCACCATCCTCACCGCGCAGGTGCTCTGGTGCGTCATCGCCTTCCTGCCGCTGAGCGTGACGGTCGCGTTCGTGGCGATGACGGTGCCACTGGTGATCGAGCTGGTCGGACCGTTCATCGCCGAGCGTCGCTTCGGAGGCACTCCCTGGCACGCCAGCCACATCGCCGAGCGCTACGGTCTGCTGACGATCATCACCCTCGGTGAGGGCGTGATCGGCACCGTCGCGGTGATGTCGGCGTTCGTCCAGGAGCAGGGCTGGAGCCTCAACGCGATCCTGCTCATCACCGCCGGAATCGGCCTGACCTTCGGCCAGTGGTGGACCTACTTCACGATCCCGTGGGCCACGATGATCGAGCGGCACCGCGACCGCTCGTTCCTGTGGGGCTACGGCCACATCCTGATCTTCGCCGCGATCGCGGCGACCGGCGCCGGCCTGCACGTGGCCGCCTACCTGCTCGAGGACCACTCCGAGCTCGGCGAGGTCGGCACGGTCCTCTCCGTCGCCCTGCCCGTCGGGGCGTACGCCTTGGTCCTCTATCTCCTCTACAACCTGTTCATGCACGTGCTCGACCCGTTCCACATCCTCCTGGTCGCCCTCACCGCCGCCGTGCTCGTCGCGAGCGTCGTGATGGCGGCCACGGGCGTGCCGGTGGCCTGGTGCCTCGTGGTCGTGGCGCTGGCGCCGGTGGTCACGATCGTCGGCTACGAGGCCGTCGGTCACCGTCACATGGTCGACCACCTCGAAGCGCTCTAGCTCACCGAAATGAGAAGGTGCCCCACGCTCGCCAGAGTGGGGCACCTACCGTTGGGGACATCAGGCCTTCGGCTCGGGGCCGGGCTCGCCGTCCTCGGACTCCTCGACCTCGTCGACCTGCTCGGCGGTCACGGTGTGCTCGTCGTCGCCGGCCGCGAGGATGCCGTAGAGCTTGCGCCGGGTGTCGGCGAGGACGTCGGCGGCGGCCTGGCGCTGGGCGTCGGTGCCGGAGGTGGCGAGCTGCCACACGGCCGGGAGCACCTGGGCGAGCTCGCCGCCGAGGACTCCGAAGCCGGCCAGGTCGCCCAGACCACTGGGACCACCACGGCCGCCGCGAGCCTGGCCGCGAGCGTTGTCGACGGCCTTGTCGAACGGCTTCCAGACGGCTGCCAGCTCGTCGGCGTGCTCGGTGGCGTACGTCTTGCCCGACTCGGTCAGCCGGATCGCCCGGCGGCCGTGCTCGTCGTCGGACTCCACGAGACCCTCGTCCTCGAGCTGCTGGATGGTCGGGTAGACGGAGCCGGGGCTCGGCCGCCACTCACCCGAGCTGCGCTCGGAGATCTGCTGGATCACCTGGTAGCCGTTGATCACCTGGCCCTGCTCGGCCGCTTCGGCCATCACGTAGATGATCGCGGAGCGTACGTCACCACGACGGACACGGGGCCCGGGCCGCTGCGGGGGCTGGTTCTCGAAGCCGAGCAGCGCCGCGATCCACGGCGGCGGGCCGGCCGGCCCACGACCGCGACCGTGGTGGCCGCCCTGCCAACCGGGGCCGCCGGGGCCACCCCATCCGGGTCCGCCCCAACCGGGACCACCCTGCCAGCCATGGGAGCGGCGCGGGCCGCCCTTGCCGAACTCTCGACCCATCTGGTCGATCCACTCACCCCAAGGGTTGTTGTTACTCATCAGGTTTCTCACTTACTCTCGGAAGACTAGATCGCGTTCCTTCGCGATATATCGTGATCGTACGCCGAGGATTCGAGTGGTTCAAGCCAAATAGGAGGGAGCCCCCGAATATCCGGGGGCTCCCTGACTCAGACCCTGAGGGTCGCGAGTGCGATCAGACGCCGGGCGTCTGCGGCGGCGTCGAGTTCTGAGCTGTCGGCGCGGCAGCCGGACGCGTGCCACCGCCCTCGGCCTGGAGCCGCTCCAGCTGGCGGGCGGCAGCCTCTCGACCACCGAGACCGAAGGCGAGCGCCGCAGCAGCGGCACCACCGACGACCACGGCACCGAAGCCGAGGTTGATGATCGAGTCGGCAAGCCCCATGAAGCTCAGCCCGATCGCGACGAAGAGCACGATCGTGGCGTACTTCAGGATCTGCGACGCCGATCCGGGCACGATCTTCGCGAGCACCGAGGCGATCACGACACCGGCAGCGATGATCGCGCCACCGAAGATGACCCGGCCACCCAGCTCGAGCACCTCGGCGATGAACGCGGTGATCTGCGGGAACTCCAGCATCTGCGCCGCCATCACGGCGAAGAAGAGCACGATGCCGATCTGGATCACCTTGGTGATCGCCGGGGTCGCGCTCTGGCCCTGCGGCAGCACGTCCATCGAGTGGAGCGCGTTGTCGAAGCCGAGCCCGTCGATGAGCTGACCGAGGACGTCGGCGGCGAAGCGGGCGATGACCACACCGATGCCGAGCAGGATCGCGGCGGCGATGAGCTTCGGGATCGCAGCCAGGATCATGGCGAGCATGAGCTCGGCAGGCCGCGAGATCGAGCTGATCCCGAGAATCTGCAGAGCGGCGATGGCCACGACGATCATGATGATCGCGTAGAGAACGAGACCGATGACCTTGACGATCTGCGCGGCAGCGCCCGAGGGAGCAGCCGGTGCATCGTACGAGTCGGTGGCGTCCACACCCACCGTCGCGTCGACCTGACCGGAGAGCTTGCTACCGCTGCCGAGCCACTTGTCGAACGGGACCGCACCGAGCGCGGTCTCGACGAGCTGGCGGACGACCTTGGCGACGAGCGCGCCGACGATGAAGACGAAGACCGCGCCGATGAGGTTGGGCAGGAAGCCCAGCACACCGTCGAGCAGACCCTGGATCGGAGTCAGCACCGAGCTGAGCCCGAACAGGTCCAGCAGCGCGATCAGACCGAAGAGCCACACCAGCAGGGCAGCCACGGAACCGAGGCTCTTGCCGATGGTGTCCCCGTCATTTCCAGCCTTCTGGAGCACCGGAATCTTCGAGGTCAGCTTCGCGAACGCCCAAGCGACGATCTTCGCGATGATCCACGTGACCACCAGAATGACGATCGCGGCGAGCACCTTGCCCCCGAGACCCACCCAGTCGATGTCCTTCACGGCATCCATTTGTCTCTCCCCTCAATAGGGTTCTGAGAAGGTGCCTGGGATCGACGAGCAGCCCGAGTGATGCGCGCAACAGGCACCTCTGCTTCCAGAGACGTTCGTCCAGATGGAGCCACGACGCAAGTTTGGCGCTCCATAGGACGCAAATAAGCGATTCCTTTACAAGACAAGGATTTCGTGTTCGTACGCGCCAAACGGGTGTTATAAGCGCCTGTCAGACCCCCACGTCAGTAGAGCATGTAGTTCCGGGTCATCTGCACCGGAGCCTTGGTGAGCGGAACCAGACGCACTCGTCCGCACGCATCGGTGGAGCGCCGAACCGTGACCCACTTCCATCCGCTGGTGCGCGACCAGGCACTCACGGTGCCGACCTTCGAGCTGCCCAGGAAGACGTTCATCTTGCCCTGACCCGGGCCCTTGAACACGCGGACGCGGACCCCCTTGGCGCAGTACGCCCCGTTGCTGCGCTGCGTGCCGAACCGCGTCGACACGTAGGCGACGGCGGGGCCGTCGGCGGACCCGTCGAGGTGCAGGCCGGTGATCAGGTTGGGCTGGCAGCACCATGACCAGGTCTCGGCGGCCCGCATCGGCGCGTGCGCGCAGCGCCAGCCCGTCCACGCCGAGGTCAACCCCGCCGCGTCCTTGGCCCGAACGCGGAAGCAGTCGACGGCACCGGGGTCCAGGAGACCTCGGACCGAGGTCCGCGACGGGTAGAGCCACGTGCTGGAGCCGTCCGCCCGCCACACATAGCCGGCCGCGCTCATCTTGGCTCGGCGCGTCGGAGAGGTGCTCCACGGTGCGCTCTTCCGCTGCACCTGGAACCCGGTGACGCCCTGGTCGTCGCGCGCTGCGTACGAGAACGCGGGGGTCCACTGGATGATCCCTTCGGTCTTCACCGGCAGCCACGTGGAGATCGTGGCCTTGGTGATCCGGGGCGCGGTGTTGGCAGCTGCCGGAGCGGCGGTGAGCAGGGTGGCGCCGAGAAATCCGAGGATGGCGAGGGCGATAAGACGGGTCGAGCGACCCGGACGGGGAGACATCTGGAGAACCTGCCTGGGGGAAGGCACGAGGCGTGCCGGTCGACGCTGACGAACGTTCAGCGGACGTACCCTAGCGGGCATCCCGCCGGTGGCTGCCCGGGGTCGGTGCTTGCGTCAGGAGACCAACCAGGCCGCGTACGCATCGAAGGAGTAGGGCCGGCCGAGGAAGTCGGCGACCAGGTCGGCGGCGTCCTTCTCGCCACCGCGGGCGAGCACGAGGTCGCGGTAGCGGCCCGCCACCTCGGGGTCGAACAGGTTGTCGCGGTCGAAGGCGCTGAACAGGTCCTTCGCGATGACCAGCGACCACATGTAGGTGTAGTAGGCCGACGAGTAGCCGCCCAGGTGGCCGAAGCTGGCGAAGAAGTGGGTGCCCTCGAGGTAGGGGTAGGGAGAGTAGGCGGCCTGGAGCTCCTCGAGCCGCTTGGTCAGGTCGTCGGGCTGCTCCTTGTGGAACCAGTAGGAGATCGCGGCGTAGAACATCTGCTGCCGTGCGTGGTAGCCCTTGCCGAAGTCGTCCGCGGCACGCATCCGGGCGACCAGGTCGGCCGGGATCGGCTCGCCGGCCGCGTTCGTGGCGAAGGTCTGGAGTACGTCGGCGTCCCAGGCCCACTCCTCGAGCATCTGGCTCGGCGCCTCGACGAAGTCCCACTCCGTCGCGACCCCGGAGAAGCGCGCCCACTCGCCCTGTCCGCCCAGCACGTGGTGGATCAGGTGGCCGAACTCGTGGAAGAGGGTGACCACGTGGTCGTGCTCCATCAGGCCACGGGAGAAGTTGCAGACCAGCACGCCCTCGGGGAGCTGCCGGCCCTTCACGCCGGGGGCGAGGTCGAACTGCGCGGCGTGCTTGTACTTGCCCTCGCGGGGGTGCAGATCGAGAAAGATCCGGCCGAGGGGCTCGTCGCCGTCCTGCCGATAGACGTCGAAGGCGCTCACGTCCTCGTGCCAGGTGACGACGTCGGAGACCGGCTCGTAGCGCAGCCCGAAGAGCCGGCCGGTGACGTCCAGCAGCCCCTGGTGCACCTTCGCGAAGTCGAAGAACGTACGCACCACCTGGCTGTCGACGTCGTACTTCTCCTGCCGCACCAGCTCCTCGTAGTAGAGCGCGTCGGCGGCCGAGACCGCGCTGGCGCCGCCCCCGGAAATGGGTGCAGTGTCGCGGTCGTAGCGGTCGAGGAGCACCTCGAGGTCACGCTTCATCCGCCCCTCGGCGGCACCGGCGATCTTGTCGATGAACTCCGGGATCGCCGGTCCCTCGCCGATCATCTTCACCGCGGCGTCGAACGCCGGCCAGTCCTCGTAGCCGACCAGGTTGGCCAGCTCGTGACGCAGCGCGAACATCTCCTTCAGGACCGCTTCGTTGTGCGGCCAGCCGCGCTCGAGCCCGGCCACGGTGACGGCGCGACGGATCGCGGGATCCTTCACGAACATCCGAGCGGGAAGCGCGTCGGGGTAGTCGGTGGTGATCTCCACCAGCCCCTTGTCGTTGACCGGGTGCGCCTCCAGCCAGTCGGCGGGCATCCCGTCCAGCTGTTCGGGTGTGGCCAGGGTGATGCGTACGTCGTCCCGGGCCACCCGGGAGAACTCGAGGTTGAGCTCGGTGAGCCGTTCGTTGATCTTCGTGAGCCGGGACCGGGTGGCGTCGTCGCGGTCGACACCGGCACGGGCGAAGTCCTGCAGCGTCTTCGCCAGGAGCCGCTCGGCCAGCGGGTCGAGCGCCTCGGTCTGCTCCGTGGGGAGGTCGGCGAAGACGCGGTAGAGGGCCTGGTCCTGGGTGAGCTCGGTGCGCAGCCGGTCGACCTCGACCTCGGTGTCCTCGCACGCCGTACGGACCGCCTCGACAGGGTGAACGTTGGCGAGCAGCCCGGCGAGGCCACCGAGCGAGCCGAGCTCGAGGGAGAGCTCGTCCCAGGCCCTCAGCACCTCGATCGCCTCGCTCGGCGGCGCGGTCCGCAGCTGCTCGGCCAGCTCCCGCACATGGGTCAGCGTCGTGGACGTACGCTCCTTGACCCAGCTCTCCGCGGCGTCGGTCTCGGGCAGGGCAAGCGGCTCTGGCGTCATGCGGCAAGCCTGCCACGACCTGAAACGCTACGCCGCCGAGATTCGGCGAAGCGTTCCAGGTGCGATGCTCACTCCTCCGTCGGGAAGATGTTGGGGAACCGGTGAACCTCCTGCGGCCAGTCGAGCGCGACCGTCAGCCGACCCGCCCAGTGGCGCGCTGCGTCCTCGTCGGGGGCTTCGATGACGCAGAAGCCACCGAGGTGCTCCTTGGTCTCGACGTACGGGCCGTCGGTGAAGACCGGCTCGCCGTCCTTGGCCTCGACGTTGAAGAGCGCGGTCGAGGCGTCGAGGGCTCCGTTGCCGTAGACGTAGACGCCTGCGGACTTCATCTCCTCGATCACCGCCATCGAGGTGTCGCGCTTCCGCTCGAGCTCCTCCATCGTGTGCTCGGGAACCCACTCGTCGTTGAACACGATCAGGTATTCGGGCATGCGTATCGTCTCCTCGCCTCACGGGCGGTCCGGTGACCGCCGCTCACTCCTTCTACGAACACACCTGCCTCGATCCGACAGCCTCGGACGAAATTCCGTCAAGTACGTCCGAGCTGGTCCCTGCGCCTGGTCAGCAGCGCGACCTCGGCGGCGTTCTCGGCGAGCTCGATGGCCTTGTCGTAGGCCGCGCGGGACTCACCGCTGCGGCCGAGGCGGCGCAGCAGGTCGGCGCGGGTGGCGTGGAAGGCGTGGTAGTCGTCCAGGCTGGACCCCAGGTGCCGATCGATCTCGGCGAGCGCGACCTCGGGCCCGTCCAGCTCGGCGACGGCGATCGCGCGGTTGAGCCGGACGATGGGAGAGCCGTCGACCCGGATCATCTGGTCGTAGAGCGCGACGATCTGGGACCAGTCGGTGTCGCGGGCGTCGCGCACGGAGGTGTGGACCGCGTTGATGGCGGCCAGGATCTGGTAGCGACCGGGCCGCGGACCACCGTTCGCGACGACGCCGAGCCGCTCGCGCACCAGCGCATGACCCTCGGCGATCAGCGCGAGATCCCACGAGCCGCGGTCCTGCTCGTCGAGCCGGACCAGCTCGCCGGTCGCCGAGATCCGAGCCGTACGCCGCGCCTCGATCAACAGCATCAGGGCCAGCAGGCCGGCGACCTCGCCGTCGTCGGGGAGCAGCGCTCGGACCAGGCGGGTCAGTCGGATGGCCTCGAGGGTCAGGTCGCCGCGTACGGGATTCTCGTGGTCGCCGGAGGAGAGGTAGCCCTCGTTGAAGACCAGGAAGAGGACGGCCAGGACGCCCGAGACGCGCTCGGGGAGGTCGGCCGCCTCGGGGACCCGGTAAGGGATGTGGGCCGCCTTGATCTTGGTCTTCGCGCGGGTGATCCGCTGGCCCATCGTGGTCTCCTGGACCAGGAAGGCCTTCGCGATCTCGGGCACGGTCAGGCCACCGACCATCCGCAGCGTCAGCGCGATCCGCGCCTCGGGCGCGAGCGCGGGGTGGCAGCAGGTGAACAGCAGTCGGAGCCGGTCGTCCTCGATCGCGCCGAGAGGCTCGTGCGGGGTGTCATCGTGCATCGCGACGGCCTCCTTCTGCTTGTCGTCACGCTTGGACTCGCGGCGGATCCGGTCGATCGCGCGGCGGTTGGCGGTGGTGGTGAGCCAGGCGCCCGGGTTGGGGGGTACGCCATCGAGCGGCCAACGCTCGACTGCGACCGTGAACGCCTCGGCCGCGGCATCCTCGGCGATGTCGAGGTCGCCGAAGCGCCTGGCGAGGCTGGCGACCACCCGTGCCCACTCCTCGTGGTGGGCCCGGGTGATCGCCTCGTCAATATCCGTCAACGGTGGTTCACGCCTCGGGGCCGGTCTGCATCGGGCGCACCTCGACCTTGCCGAGGCAGGCCGCGGAGGCCTCGCCGGCCAGCTTGAGCGCGACGTCGAGGTCGGGGACGTCGATGATCCAGAAGCCGGCCATGTACTCCTTGGCCTCTGCGTAGGGGCCGTCGGTGATGACCGGCTTGTCTCCCATGCCGTCGACGACGGTGGCGGTCTTCGCGGCATCGAGACCGTCGGCGAAGACGAAGTAGCCCTCCGCCTGGAGCTTGTCGTTGAACTTCCCGGTCGCCTCGAACGAGGCCATCATCTCCTCCGGCGAGGCGTAGCCGTAGTTCTCCTTCTCGTAGTCCGAGTCGGGACCCCAGACGGACATCAGGTACTTGGCCATGGTGCTCACTCCTTTGTGTCGGACGGCCTCGGTGGCCGCCTCTCACCCTTGCTACGAACGTCTACACCCCGATCCGACACCTCTCTTCGGAATTTCTCCAGGTAAATTCATTCCTTTAGCATCGGTAACCATGTCGACGACCGCACAGCGATGAGCATCACCGCCAAGCTCAAGGGTGCCGTCGCGGACACCCGCCCCCTCCAGGATCCGCACTTCCGGCGCCTGTGGATCGCCGGGATCATCACCATGATCGGCGCGCAGCTGACCGTTGTAGCGGTGCCGGCCCAGATCTATGCGGACACCGGCTCCTCGGCGTACGTCGGGCTGACGGGTGTCTTCGGGCTGGTCCCGCTGATCGTCTTCGGCCTCTACGGCGGCGCGCTCGCGGACCACTTCGACCGGCGCACGATCCTGATGGTCTCGACCATCGGGCTGATCGGCACCAGTGCGCTCTTCTGGCTCCAGTCCGCGCTCGGCAACACCAACGTCTGGCTGCTGCTGTGCCTCTTCTCGGTGCAGCAGGCCTTCTTCGCGGTCAACTCGCCGACCCGGAACTCGCTGCTGCCCAAGATCCTGCCCGCCCACCTGCTCCCGGCCGCCAACTCGCTGCAGATGACGGTCTTCCAGGCGGGTGCCATCGCGGGACCGCTGGTCGCCGGCGTGATGCTGCCGTTCACCGGGTTCACCTGGCTGTACGCCATCGACACCGTCACCCTCTTCGCGACGCTCTACGCGGTCGTGCTGCTGCCGAGGCTCCCCGTCGAGGGCGCGGTCGCGAAGGTCCCCGGGCTCCGTTCGGTGTGGGACGGGTTCGCCTACCTGCGGCATCAGCCGGTGCTGATGATGAGCTTCGTGGTCGACCTGATCGCGATGGTCTTCGCGATGCCACGGGCGCTGTTCCCGCAGATCGCGCACGAGTCCTTCGGCGGCCCCTCGGACGGCGGGATCGCGTTCGCGCTGCTCTTCGCGGCCATCCCGGCGGGGGCGGTGATCGGTGGCATCTTCTCCGGCTGGGTCTCGCGGATCGAGGCCCAGGGGCGCGTGGTCATCTGGTGCATCGCCGTGTGGGCCCTCGGGATCACCCTGTTCGGGCTCACCGTCGGGTTCGCGGATCTCGCTGTGGACAAGCGCACCACGATGCTGATGCTGGGCCTCGCCGTGTTCTTCATGATGGTCGCCGGCGCCGCCGACGTGGCCTCCGCGGCCATCCGGATGTCGATCCTGCAGTCGGCGGCCGACGACAACGTACGCGGCCGGCTGCAGGGGGTCTTCACGGTGGTCGTCGCGGGTGGCCCGCGGGTGGCCGACGTCCTGCACGGAGGCGCGGCGGCCGTGGTCGGCACTGCGATCGCGACCACCGGTGGTGGCCTGCTCAACCTCCTCGGGATCGCGCTGTGCGCGCTACTCGTCCCGAGCTTCCTCGCCTACCGGGTCAACCGGAGCGCTCCCGCCGAGAACACTGTCCTCGACCACGAAGGCTCGAAGTAGGTCCGCGAGCAGCTCGGGCTGGTCGATCGGCACCAGCGTCGAGGAGTCCTTGACGATCTCCAGCCGCGCGTCGGGATAGTGCGCGGCCAGGCGCGGGCCGTGCTCGGCGGGCATCATCGTGTCCTGGTCGGCCCAGACCACCAGCACCGGCTTGGTGAACTTCTGCTGCCCCTCGGCCAGCTCGAGCAGCTCGTCGCGACCAGGTGCGCCGCCGGCGAACTTGATGAAGTCGCGGCGGATCGCCCGGTCGGTCAGCGCCGGCGCGAACCAGCCGTGAACGAGGTCGTCGTAGAGGTGGTAGCTCTTGTCGACCGACATCCCGCCGTAGCCGGAGCTCATCTGCCGGAAGCTCTCCATGCGGAACAGCTGCAGCGCGGCGGTGAACAGCGGCGGCATCTTCGAGAGCACCGCCAGCGGCCTCGCCGCCTTGGGCGGGTAGTTGTCGAAGGCCTCGCACGCCACCAGCGCCAGCCGCGCGATGCGGTCGGTGCGGTCGGCGTTGATCAGGAACTGGCCACCGCCCCAGTCGTTGAGGACCAGGGTGACGTCGTGGAGGTCGAGCGCGTCGAGGAAGTCGCCGAGGATGCTCGCCACACCCTGCTGGCTGAGGTCCGCGTCGGGCCGCATCGGCTGCCGGTGACCGCCCAGCGGGAGCGTGGGCCGGATCACCCGGAAGCCACCCAGGTAGGGCAGCGCACGGCGCCACACACGGCCGTCCATCGGCACTCCATGGAGGAGTACGAGGACAGGTCCGTCACCGCCGGTATCCTCGAAATCGATCGGACCGGCCGACAGCTCGACGCTGGGCATTCAGTGGGCTCCTCGAAGCAATGGCGTGGGGTGCCCACACCTTGCCCCCAGGGGAACCCCCGTGCAACGGGAATCGCCCAATTCCCTGCGCATCTGGGTATATCGCAGGTCTTAGGTCCCTGAGCCGCTAGGGCCGTCTTATACGCCCCAGGGCTTCTGGTCGAGTCCGACGGGATCGGGCTCAGAGTCCGACGGGCAGGTCCTCCGCGGCGGCGAACGCCTCGATCCCCTTGGCCGGGCCCCGCTCGTCGATCGTCTCGATGAGAGCGGCGAGGTCGTCGCGACGGTCCTGCGAGACGAGCCAGGCCATCAGGCGCTGGCCACGCGGGACGGTGGTCTCCTCGAAGGGGACCCCGGCGTCGTACCAGAACTCCAGGACGGCGCCGCGCAGCAGCGACCAGTAGCGGTCGGGGTCCTCGGTGGTGGGGTTGACCGACGCCCGGAAGTGCTCCCACATGTCGATCGGGAGGATCTCCGTGCGCAGCGTCCGCATCAGCTTCGACGAGCCCGAGCCGGCCACGAGGTCGACGGTCTGGCGCTTGGTGGTGATCCGCTCGAGCAGGTTGGCGATCTGGGCGCGCTTCTGGGTCGCGGAGGACAAGTCGGAGCGGACCCGCCAGTCGTAGACGACGTCGGTGAGGATGTCGAAGTTCCTGGCGGCCAGGAACGCCTGGGTCAGGGCCACCTGGTCCTGGTAGCGGGTGCGCTCGGGGAAGGTGATGTCGTTGTCGGTCCAGAAGGACCGCCGGAAGATCTTGTTCCACACGAACACGTCCGCGAGCATCAGCGGGGCGTCCTCGATCCGGCATCTGAGGCGTGTCCGGGTGTGGTTGCGGCGCATCAGCGGGGTGACGTACCTCCGCTCCTCGCCGTTCACGAGGGTGACGCGCTCGGCCGAGCCGACGACGAAGTCGGAGCCCGTACGCCGCAGCGTCTTCACCATCGAGCTCCAGGCGTCACGGGGCAGGATGTCATCGGGGTCGACGAAGGTGAGCAGGTCACCGGTGGTGGCCTCGATCCCGGTGTGACGGGCGATGGAGACGCCTGAGTTGGGCTGGGAGATCAGCGTGACCCGGGGGTCCTTGGCGGCGATGCCCTTGACGATCTCGGCCGACCCGTCGGTCGAGCCGTCGTCGACGACGACCACCTCGAGGGCACAGACCTCGCGCAACGGCTGGTGAAGGATGCTGTCGAGGCTGTCGGCGACATAGTCGGCCACGTTGTAGACAGGCACGACGACGCTGAGCAGCCTCGGCTTCCTCCTTCTGAATCCCCCCACGCGCATCAACTCTAATTGGGTGCGCATCAACGCGTCCTAGCGATGGTGAGCGTGTCGACCTCGGAGCCGTCCGTGGCGATGACTTCGAGGTCCAGCCTCGCCTGCCCCTGGGCGTCGCGCGGGTGGGCATCGAAGAACGCGACCGAGTGGGTCGCGTCGCCGACGGCGCGGTAGGTGGTGGGCTCGGGGATCTTCAGGCCGTGCGCGTCGGTGTAGTAGGAGAGCACCGGCAGGACGTCGGGGTAGGTCGAGCCGCCACCGCCGCCGGCGGTGATGTAGATCGTCCCCTGGTTGGTGCTGACCGTGGAGCCGCGCGGCGCCTCCTGGACCGGCTTGCCGTCGCGCATCAGGTGGGTGCGCTCGTAGCAGTGGTTGTGGCCGTTGATCACGACGTCGACCTGGTAGCGGTCGAAGAGCGCCTCCCAGCGGTCGCGGATGCCGCCGTCCGAGGCGTGCGCGATGTTGGTGCAGTAGGCGCACTGGTGGAAGCCGACCAGGATGAAGTCGATGTCGTTGCGGCCCCGGAAGTCGGCGAGCTGCTGCTCCAGCCAGCCGTCGAGGGTGTCGCCGAGGTATCCCGCGTTCCGCGTGTACTCGTACGTCGCGTCGTTGCCGTCGAGGGCGATGAAGGCCACGTTGCCGCGGACGAAGGAGTAGGTCTCCTGTCCGCCGCCGGCACCGTTGCCGGGGTGTCGGAAGCGAGCGCGATGGCCGTCGTAGCCGAGCTCGCCGTTGCCGTTCTCCATCTCGTGGTTCCCGACGACGGTCATCCACGGGATCCCGTTGGCGCTGGGCTGGATCTGGGTCAGGAGCTCGTCCCAGACACCGAAGTCCTGCTGCGTCTTCCTGCTCTTGCCCTGGCCTCCGGTGTCGGCGTACGCGATGTCGCCGACGACGAAGGCGAACTCGGCGCCCTGCTGACGGATCAGGTTCACGTTGCGCGCGGCGTCCTCGGCCACGCCCATGTCGCCGAAGGCGGCGAACCGGAAGGACCTCGTGGCCTTCGGGGCGGTGGTGAACGAGCCCCTCGTCGGGGAGCCCCCGTCGTGGCTGAGCCGGTAGTAGTAGCGCGTGCCCGCTCGCAGGTCGCTGAGATCGACGTGGTGGTAGACGCTGTCGACCCGGATCGTGGAGAGCGACTCGGGTCGCAGGGTGAGGCCGTAGTCAGGCGTCACGCCCAGGTCGAGCCGTGGCGCCTGCACCGACCCGGCGGTCGACCAGGAGACGTTCATCTGCTTGACCGGGTCGGCACCGTAGGACAGATGTACGCCGGTGGCCGGCGCGGCCGACCTGGCCGCCTGTGTCCACAGCATCGGGCCGGCGACGACGCCGGCACCACCGATCAGGCCGGCCTTGAGCAAGGTGCGCCTGGAAGGGGCCAGCGCGGTGGGGCCAATGTGGGGGCGATCGGTCACGGGAGGATCAACGCATAGGTAGGCGAGACGTTAGGCCACGTGCGGTGTCGCCGGGGTGAACGAGTGGTGATCGTTCGTCACACGGCAACATGAGATGCGGCCATTTGTGCGCCGAAGGCTGCGTTGTCGCGTACCAGCGCGATGTTGGTCGCCAGGGAGTCACCGCCGGTCAGCTCGACGATTCTGGCGAGCAGGAACGGGGTGATGTCCTTGCCGTGGATGTCGCGGGCCTCGGCGTCGGCGAGGGCCTGGTCGATGTGCTTCCCGATCACCTCGGCGGGGATCTCGTCGGCGGCCGGGACCGGGTTGGCGATGACCAGGCCGCTGGGGAGGCCGAGGTCCCAGGTGGCCTTCATCACCGCGGCGGCCTCCTCGGGGCCGTCGATGCGCAGCGGCGCAGCGAACCCGGAGCTGCGGGAGTAGAAGGCCGGGAACTCGTCGCTCCCGTTGACCAGGACCGGCACCCCATAGGTCTCCAGGGTCTCCAGGGTCAGGCCGATGTCGAGGATCGACTTCACCCCGGCGCTGACCACCGCGACCTGGGTGCGAGCGAGCTCGGTCAGGTCGGCGGAGATGTCGAAGGACGTCGCCGCACCCCGGTGTACGCCACCGAGCCCTCCGGTCACGAACGTCCTGATCCCGACCATGGCCGCCAGGCGCATGGTGGCCGCGACCGTGGTCGCGCCGTGGAGACCGCGGGCGACGACGTAGGGAAGGTCGCGGACGCTGACCTTGGTCACCTCGGGGTCGGAGGCGAGCAGCTCGAGGTCGTCCTGGTCGAGGCCGGCGCGCGGAACGCCGTCGAGCAGCGCGATCGTGGCCGGGACGGCGCCGTTGTCGCGCACGATCTGCTCGACCTCGGTGGCCATCTTGACGTTGTCGGGATAGGGCATGCCGTGGCTGATGATCGTCGACTCGAGCGCGACGACCGGTCGGTCCTCGGCGAGCGCCGTGGCGACCTCCTCGGTGAGCCTCACCTTCACGCGAGCTCCCGCACGAGGGTCTCGTTGAGGTCCATCCGGACGGTGTCGTGGGTGCCACAGGTCAGCGCTGCCGCGGCGTGCCCGAACCGGGCCGCCTCGACCAGGTCGACGTCACGGAGGACCTCGTGCATGAACGCGGCCAGCATCGCGTCGCCGGCGCCGGTGACGTCGACGACATCGGTCGGCACAGCGGGAAGCTCCTGGTAGACGTCGTTGTAGCTGATCACCGAGCCGCGGGCGCCGAGGCGCACCCAGACGACGCCGACACCGCGGTCGTGCAGCGAGTGGACGGCCTTCTCGATCTCGGCATCGGTGCCGGCGGGCAGGTCGGTCAGCGCCGCCAGCTCGGCCTGGTTGGGTGTGACCAGGTAGAGCTCGCGATCGGCCCGGATCAGGTCCCGCGCCCGCCTCGCCTTCGACACCGAGACCGGGTCGAACCCGACGGGCACGCCGAACTCGCGGGCGAGGTCGATCGCCACGTCGGCGGTGCGGACCGGGATGTTGCCCTCGACGAGCACGCCACGAGCGTTCTTGATCAGGTCGCGGGCCGCCTCCACGACCAGCGGGGAGAACTCGTCGGTCGCGGCCATGTCGGCCACCGCGACCACCAGCTCGCCGGAGGAGTCGAGCACGGCGTTGTAGGTGCCGGTACGTACGTCTGCCCGGCGTCGGACGTAGGTGCAGTCGACGCCGACGTCCTCGGTGTAGCTGATCACCTCGTCGCCGATCGGGTCGTCGCCGACGACCGAGACCAGCGCCACCGAGTCACCCAGCCGGGCGAGGTTCTCCGCGACGTTGCGGCCCACCCCACCGGGCGAGAGGCCGGCGGATCCGGACATGCTCGAACCCATCACCACCTGCTCGTGGGCCCGAGCGTGGAGATCCATGTTGGAGCCGCCGATCACGACGATGTCTGGCGGAGATTGCGGATTCATCACTTGAATCGTAAGTGGGGTGCTCAGATCTCGCCCCCTCATAAAGTATGAACTTGACGCGAGGGGTGATGACGCAACCTGGTCGAGCTAGTACGTCAGTCGGTCGGCGCCGCTTCCTCCGGCAAGCTTGTCGGCTCCAGACCCACCGATGAGTCGGTCCTGACCATCTCCTCCGGACAAGGTGTCGTTGCCGGATCCACCAGAGAGCCAGTCCCTGCCGACGCCACCGAAAACCTCATCGGCGCCACCGCCGGCCTCGACCTCGTCATTGCCGCCCTCACCCCAGATCCGGTCGCCATCGCCACCACCCTTGATCACGTCGTCGCCGGACGATCCCCAGATCCGGTCGCGCCCGTCCTCCCCGATGAGCCGGTCGGCCCCGGCGCCTCCGTACATCCTGTCGTCTCCGCCGACACCGTAGAGCCCGTCGTCACCGGCACCGCCGTAGAGGTGGTCGTGGTCCGCCCCGCCCACGAGGAAGTCGCGACCGAGACCTCCGTAGATGCGGTCATTCCCCGGCCCCGCCCAGATCGCGTCGTTGCCGGCGCCGCCGTAGACGAGGTCGTTCCCCGCACCGCCGTAGACGTCGCCGCCGCTGCGGGATCGGACGTGGACCGTGTCGGCGCCGTTGCCCCCACTGATGTAGGTCCAATTGTTGCTGCCGTAGATGGTGTCGTTGCCGTTGCCACCGTAAAGCTCGGGCCCGGAGTACTCGACGATGCCGCCGTAGATGACGTCGTCACCATCGCCTCCGTAGATCTTTCCGCGCGGGCCGTCCTCCAGACGACAGATCGTGTCGTCGCCCGCAAGGCCGTAGGTTTCGGAGCTCTCGTAGCCGGTGAGGATGACGTCGTCGCCGTTGGTCGGTCTCTCGCCGTACCTCATGTCGACGGTGACCGTCTTACCGCCGCAGGTGGCGCCCCCGGCGGCAGCGGCGGGCCCGAGGCCCATAACGACCACGGCAGCGGGAAGAACAACAGCAGCGGCCACGGCGTGGCACCAACGAAAACGCATGAACGAGCTCCATCTATCCGAACGAGCGAGTCGAGCAGTCACCTCGTCCCGGACACGACCGATCTGCGAGCGGGACGCTAGCAGCGCAGGCGTGTCGGCAGGGGTGAACCCGGCGTCCGTTCACAACCTGTGCCCGACGCGAGGAGCACCAGTGCCCTCGAGCTTCAGCCGAGGAGCTCGCGGCCGATCTCGTCGACGGAGCGGCAGCCGACGAGTCCGAGGGAGAGGTCGAGCTCGGCGATCATGTGCTCCAGGACGGCCTGGACACCGGCGGCGCCGGCGAGGGCGAGGCCGTAGACGTAGGGGCGGCCGAGGAGGACCGCGTCGGACCCCAGGGCGAGCGCCTTGAGGATGTCGGCGCCGGAGCGGATGCCGGAGTCGAAGAGGACCGGGATGCGGCCGTCGACCTCGTCGACGATGCTCGGCAGAGCGTCGATCGAGGCGATGGCGCCGTCGACCTGACGGCCACCGTGGTTGGAGACGATGATCCCGTCGACACCGTGCTCGAGCGCGCGCCGGGCGTCCTCGGGCGCCTGGAGCCCCTTCAGCACGATCGGCAGGTCGGTTATCTCCCGCAGCCGGTCGAGGTCGTCCCAGATCAGGTCGGAGCGGGAGAAGACGTCGAGGAAGGTCTCGACCGCGGCTCGGCCGTGGCCGGAGCGGAGGTTGTCGACGAGCTTGCCGGGATGGTGCTGGGCCATCGAGGCGACCGCGGTGAGGGCCGAGGGGATCTCCCGGAGCCCGGGTCGCACGCTCGTCCCGCTCCTGTCCGCGAGCCGGGCCTCGACGAGGGCACGGAAGGCCGGGTCGGAGGTGTACTGCGCGATCCCCAGCCCCCGCGCGAAGGGCAGATAGCCCAGATCGAGATCACGCGTACGCCACCCCAGCATGTGCGTGTCGAGGGTGACGACCAGCGCGTCGGAGCCGATGGCCTCGGCGCGGCGTACGAAGGACTCGACGATCGACTCGTCCTTCGACCAGTAGAGCTGGTAGAGCCGCGGGGTGTCGCCCAGGTCCTCGGCGACCTCCTCCATCGGGACCGACGCCTGGGTGGAGATCACCATCGGGATGCCCGTCGCGCGGGCCGCCGCGGCGACCTCGTGCTCGGCGCGGGGGTGGGCCAGCTCGAGCACGCCGACCGGGCCGAGCATCAGCGGCGCTGGCATGTCCACACCGAACAGCGTGGTGCGCAGGTCGCGGCTCTCGACGTTGGTGAGCATGCGTGGCACCAGCCGGTAGTGGTCGAAGGCGGCGGTGTTGGCGGCGACCGTGCGGTGCTGACCGGCTCCGCCGTCGACGTACGCCCAGGCCTCCTTGCTCATCGCCCGCTGGGCGGCCTCGGCGAGTGCCGAGGGTTCGGTCGGCACCACGGGACGGTGGCCGAACAGGCCCTTGCGGAAGATGGCCGACTGCAGGTCTCTGCCGATGCTCACGCGCGAAGGCTACTCGCGGAGGGCATTTTCCCGCCATGGCGGGAAAATGCCCGCGCACCCGCTCAGCGCCCGGCCGGGTCGGCCACGACGGCCGCGGGCGGCTCCGCGCCGGACAGCGCCACGATGAGCCGGTAGCACCGCGCGGTCATCTCGCTCCGCGTGACCTCGGGATGATCGAGCCACCAGGTGACGAGCGAGTCGACGACGTTCATCCACACCGCGGTCATCGCGGAGACATCGAGCGGGTCGTCGTCACCGACGAGCGCCATCAGCTCGCCGACGCCCTCCATCGCCAGCCGGGTGATCCGGTCGGTGTAGACGGCCCTCACAGCGGCGACGTCACCCGTGTCCGGGGCGGTCCCGTCGAAGAAGAGCCGCCACAGCCACGGCTGGGGCTCGAGGATGCTGAAGATCCCGTCGAGGGTGCGCAGACCGCGCTCCAGACCGACCGAGTCGTCGGCGGCGACCCGCTCCATATCGCCGGCGAGCAGCTCGGCGCCATAGGTGAGGCAGGCGGAGAAGAGGCCTTCCTTGGAACCGAAGTACTGGTAGACCAGCGGTTTCGAGATGCCCGCGTCGGCAGCGATCCCCGCGACCGACGCCTTGGCGAACCCGATGGTGCCGAACACCTCACAGGCCGCCCGCACGATCTGCAGCTCGCGGTCGGCGCGCGGGACGCCCTTGGTTCCAGCGTTGGCCCGTGACATGTCCGAGAGTCTAGCGGCGGCATATGACCTTGAGGTAACTTACTCGAAGGTCATATCCCTGGGAGGTCCCCCATGAACGACATGCTCGACCCGTTGAAGAACCCCTTGACGTACGCCATCCCGTTCTTCGTCATCTCGATCCTCATCGAGCTGGCGGCGCTGAAATGGCTCGACCACGACGACAACCTGGCCGGTTACGTCTTCAAGGACGCGCGCACCTCGGTGCTGATGGGCCTCGGCTCGATCGTGTCGATGACCGTGTTCAAGGTGCTGACCTTCGCGGTCTACGCGGCGATCTTCGCCTACGCGTCGCTGTGGCAGATCCCGGAGACGTGGTGGGGACTGGCGATCTCGGTCGTGGTCGTCGACCTCGCCTACTACTGGAACCACCGCTTCGTGCATCGGACCCGAGTCGGCTGGGCGGCGCACCAGGCACACCACTCGAGCGAGTACATGACGTTCGCGACCGCGCTGCGCCAGAAGTGGAACCCGTGGTTCGAGTTCTTCTTCTTCCTGCCGCTGCCGTTCCTCGGCATCTCCCCGGCGGCGATCTACATCGCCTTCTCGATCAACCTGATCTACCAGTTCTTCGTGCACACCGAGACGGTCGGCAAGCTGTGGCGTCCGATCGAGCTCGTCTTCAACACCCCGAGCCACCATCGCGTCCACCATGGCTCCGACCCGGAGTACCTGGACAAGAACTACGCCGGCATCCTGATCGTCTGGGACCGCCTCTTCGGGACGTTCCAACCGGAGGTCCAGCGCCCGACGTACGGCCTGACCTACAAGGTCGACACCTACAACCTTCTCCGGCTGGAGTACGGCGCGTTCCGTGAGCTCTGGGACGACGTACGCAGCGCCGACGGCTGGCGGCTCAAGCTGAGCTACGCATTCCGGCCGCCGGGGTGGGCGCCGGAGGCTGACCTATCGTCGATGCGGCGGCCTGAGCCCGTCGAAGGGTATGCAGACCAGCGGACACATCCCTAGCGGACCTCCGCGCGGGATGTGCGCCTTCGGCTGCATACCTTGACGAAGGAACCGCCCCGCGTCAGGAGGGCTTCCGCCGCCCGAGGATCATCACGATGACCAAGCCGAGGATGCCGACGACGACGAGCGCGACGCCGGGGGCGGCGACCTCGACGAGCTTCTGACCCTCGGGAGAATCCGGCTCGCTGAAGCTCACCTGCTGGGGCTCGGGGGCGATCACCTCTGGGAACTCCTTGGCGATCTCGGCCTGGAGCTTGTCGGTGTACTCCTCGACGCGCGGTGCGGTGCCGGCGGCGAGGATCGTGCCGCCCTTCTTCTGCACGAAGAAGTAGTAGTCCTCGTTGGCGGTCAACGACTTCTTCTGGCACACACCGGGGTTGAGCGCGACGTCGAGGTTGCTGCCGCCGGTGACGCCCTTGAGCGCCTTGACGACGGTCACCGGGTAGACCACCTGGCCCTTGGCGCCGGCCTTCCCGGGTCCGGTCACCCGCGCATGGAAGACCAGCGGCTCCTGGACCGCGTCGCTGAGCACGAAGGCGGGGCACTTCGCGGGAGCCGCAACCGGGGATGCCGAGGCAGGGGCGGGGCTCGTCATGACCACCGCGGCCACCGCAAGAGCGAAGGCAGCGAGGAACTGGGGGACGCGGCGCATGGCGAAGATCAAACCAGTCACAGGCCGAAGACTCCAGCCAGGACCCGCGCGACACCGTCATCTTCGTGCCCGGGCGCCAGATGCGACGCGCACGCGACCACGCTCGGATGGGCGTCCGCCATGGCGTACGAGGTCCCGGCCCAGGTCAGCATCGGCAGGTCGTTGGGCATGTCACCGAAGGCGATCACGTCCGCATCGGAGATGCCGAGCTCGGTGCAGACCAGCTCGAGCGTGGAGGCCTTGGTGACGCCGGGAGCGCTGATCTCCAGCAGCGGGAACGACGAGTGGGTGACGTTGACGCGATCACCGACGACGGCCGCCGCGGCCGCGAGCAGCTCGTCGGCGTCGTCGTGGTCGTGACGCCGGGCGAGCAGCTTGATCAGCGGCTCGTCGGCGAGCTCCTCGATCGGCGCGATGCGCTTGGCGGGCCGGAGGGCATCGGAGGTGTGGGCGGCGAACTCGGGCTCGCACGACCAGCCCTCGAGCGACTCGGTCGCGAAGACCAGTCCGGGGACCTCGTCCTTCAGCACCGCTGCCACCTCGGCGGTCAGGGTCGGCTCGATCAGCCGGGTGAGCCGGGGCTGATCGCTGGCGACGTCCCAGACCAGGGCTCCGTTGGAGACGATCGCCAGCCCGACGCTGCCGATGTGCTCGAAGAGCTCACGGGTCCAGCGCAGCGGCCGACCGGTCACGAAGATGACCGGCACGCCGATCTCCTCGAGCTTCACGAGTACGTCACGCGTGAAGTCCGATACCGAACCGTCCGCTCTGACCAGGGTGCCGTCCAGGTCGGTGGCGACCAGCTTCGGCATCGTCATTCCTCTATCCTGCCACCCGGGACCGGCCTGGCCATCACCAGATGCCCGTCCTCGTCTGCGCCGCGCAGCTCGGTGAACCCGCACTTGGCGAGCACTCGGAGGCTCGCGGCGTTGGTCGGCTCGACAGAAGCCCGGATGCGTACGTCCTCTTCGTCCGCGCACGCCAGCAGAGCCTTGAGCGCCTCGGTCGCGAATCCCCACCCGCGTGCCTCTTCGATCAGGCCGTAGCCGACCTCGGTCTCCGGGGTGCCGTCGGCGGCGGTGGCAGGTGACCCGAAGAAGCCGATCGAACCGAGTACGGTCCCGTTACGCATGATGTAGCGGGAGCTCCACCGGTCGCCCTCGACCCACATCGTCGCCGCGTCGCGGTCGTCCTCGCGCGGGAACTGCGGGTGCCAGCTCTGCGGCCGCCCGACCCCGAGGTTGGGATCGCGGATGGCCTCGACGTCGGCGCGGGTCCACAACGGCAGCGTGAGCCGCTCGGTGGTGACGGTGGTGGGAAGAGTCACGAGCGCTGAGACTTTCAGAACCAGCGGGAGAGTTCCAGCGCCGCGCCGTCGTCAGCGACGTGGGCGGTGACCGCGTCGGCGACCTCCTGGACCTCGTCGGGGGCGTTGCCCATGGCCACCCCGCGACCGGCCCACTCGAGCATCTCGACGTCGTTGCGGCCGTCGCCGATGGCGAGTACGTCGGCGGGCTCGAGGTCGAGCTGGTCGCAGACGTAGGAGAGGCCCGACGCCTTGGAGACGCCGACCGGGGTGAGGTCGAGCCAGGCGGTGTAGCCGACCACGTAGTCGATGCCGTGCAGGCCGAGCTCACGGCCGAGGGCGATGAAGTCCTCGGGCGTCGCGTCGGGGTCGCGGATGATCACCCGGGAGACCGGGGCGGCGACCATCTCCTCGACCGGAGCGACGAGGTTCTCACCGTTGCCCAGCTCGCCCGGCGGGAACGGCCGGTTGAACCGGTAGCCGATGCCGCGGTTCTCCACCGCGACCAGCACGTTCGGCCGCTGCGCCAAGATCTTCTCGACCGCCTCGCGGGCGTCGAAGGTCTCCTCGTGCACCACGTCGACCGGCGGGTAGCGCAGCACCACCGCACCGTTGGACGCCACGATCCACAGCCGGTCCGCCCCCTCGGCCGGGATGCCGATCAGATCGGCGATCCCGGTCATCGAGTGGGCCGAGCGACCGGAGGAGAGCACCACGTTGGCCCCGGCGTCGTACGCCCGGCGGACCGCGTCGCGCACCTTGTCCGAGAGCGCCTCGGACGGCGTGCCCGTTCCGTCGACCCAACGCAGCAGGGTGCCGTCGATGTCGAGCGCGACGACCTTGGGCCGCCAGGCGGCCTCACCGGGCCGAGCGGTAGTGCTCTCGGTCGTGCTCACTTCTGGATCGGCTCCAGGACCTCGCGGCCGAGCCACTTCTGCAGCGCCTTCGGCACCCGCACCGAGCCGTCGGCCTGCTGGTGGGTCTCGAGGACGGCGACGATGGCGCGGGTGATCGCGGTAAGCGTGCCGTTGAGCGTGGCAACCGGGGTGGTGCCACTCTCGGTGCGCTGCCGGATGTCGAGGCGGCGCGCCTGGAAGGTGGTGCAGTTGGAGGCTGAGGTGAGCTCGCGATACTTCCCCTGGGTCGGGATCCACGCCTCGCAGTCGAACTTCCTCAGCGCCGAAGGACCGAGGTCGCCGGCAGCGACGTCGATGACCTGGTAGGCCAGCTCAAGTTTGTCCAGGAACGACTTCTCCCACTCGAGGAGACGCTGGTGCTCGGCGTACGACTCCTCGACGGTGGTGTAGACGAACATCTCCACCTTCTCGAACTGGTGGACCCGGATGATGCCCTTGGTGTCCTTGCCCGCCGAGCCGGCCTCCTTGCGGAAGCACGACGAGAACGCGGCGTAGCGCCGCGGCAGCGTGTCGGGGTCGAGGATCTCGTCGGAGTGGTAGGCCGCCATCGGCACCTCCGAGGTGCCGACGAGATAGAGGTCGTCGTCCTCGATCTTGTAGACGCCGTCGTCGACCTGGTCGAGGAAGCCGGTGCCCTCCATCGCCTCCGGGCGCACCAGCGCCGGGGCGATGACCTGGGTGAACCCGGCCTCGCGGGCCTGCTCCATCGCCAGGTTGATCAGCGCGAACTCGAGCTCCGCGCCGACCCCGGTCAGGAAGTAGAAGCGGCTGCCCGAGACCTTTGCGCCACGCTCGAGGTCGATCGCGCCGAGCATCTTGCCGAGCTCGACGTGGTCACGCGGCTCGAAGCCCTCGGCCGCGAAGTCACGGGGCTTCCCGACCTTCTCGATCAGGACGAAGTCGTCCTCACCGCCGGCCGGAGCGTCGTCGGCGAGGTTGGGGATGGCCTTGAGGGCCTTCTTCCACTCCTCCTCGGCCTCCGCCTGGGCCGCGTCGGCCGTCTTGACGGCGGCCGCGAGGTCCTTCACCTCGGCGAGCAGCTGCTGCTTCTCCTCGCCCTTGGCCTGGGCGACCTTCTTGCCCATCTGCTTCTGCTCGGCCCGCTTGGCCTCGAAGTCCGCGATCGCCGCGCGCCGGGCGCCGTCCGCGGACAGCGCCCGGTCCACCACGTCGGAGGACGCGCCACGGCGCTCCTGCGAGGCACGTACGCGGTCGGGGTCTTCGCGGAGGATGCGCGGGTCGATCATGCGGCAAGGCTAGTCGACCGGGCCACCAGATCTCACTTCAGTAATGAGCCGGTCACCAGTAGACCGGGCTGGTCTTGCCGCAGGGGCGCAGCCACGAGCGGTAGACCTTCACGTCGGTGAAGTTGTAGGCGTAGGAGTCGTTGGTGACGTACGAACCACCCGTGTAGGTGATGTAGGAGGCAGATGTCGCGTACGACTTCGGGAACCCGGACGGGTTGGACGCCGTCGAACGCGTGCCCTTGCTGGGGATCGAGCCGCGGATCAGCGGGTCGGCGAGGGAGCCGCTGGTCTTGATCACGGCCTGCTTCCACCCGGTGCTGCGCTTGTTGGTGACGGTGTAGCGGATCGACTGGCCACCGCGGACGATGACGCAGGCGTACCAGTTCGCGGTGGCGCTCGAGGAGACGATCGTGCCGCTGCCGGACATGCCCGCCCTGATCTTCGACCAGGTACGCGACCCGGCGATGCCGTCGGCCGACAGCCCCTTCGCCCGCTGGTACTCCTTCACCCGGGCGGTGGTCGCCGACCCGAACGAACCGTCCGGCTTGAGCCCACCGAGCACCTTCTGGAGCAGCGTCACGCAGCTGCCGGTGTTGCCGGGACGTACGGTCTTCGGGCTGCTGATCGTGCAGCTGACCGCGGCGTCCGCAGGCGCCGTGCCCGCGTCCACCGCCACCAGTCCACCCGTTGCCACAGCCGCCGCTGCCAGCAGGCCGCCCATGCGCAACCGCACCGATGTCTTCACTGTATGGATCCCTCTCGATTCTTCTGCTCTGAACTCGAAAGGGGCAGTGTCGCGGACCGGTGCTGCCGCCCGAACCCGTACCTTTCCCGTACCTGCGTGGCTACGGGATGCGTACGCGCCGCTCGACGGAGACCGCGCTGTCCCTGCCGGTGCCACCATCGCCATAGTCCCGACCGCTTCCGCCGTAGAGCACATCGGCGCCGGCAGCGCCGTAGAGCTTGTCGGCACCGGAGCCACCGTTGACCTTGTTAGCGGCCCCGTTGCCCTTGAGAACGTCGCCTCGGGAGGTACCGACGACGTTCTCGAAACCGGTGATCTTCTCGTAGCCGGCGTTGGTGCGCTGACGAGACGTCGTGGCCAGCGAGACCCGTACGCCGGTCCCGATGCCGCCGTAGCTGATCGTGTCCGATCCGGAGCCACCGTCGACGACGTCATCTCCGTGTCCCGGCAGCACGGTGTCATTGCCTCCGCTGGCGGTGATCGTGTTCCGACCCGAGTTGCCGACCAGATGGTCCGCCTCGGGGGTTCCGATGATGTTCTCGGTCTGGCTGACCGTCTCGTACCCAGCACCACCGGTGTTCTGCGCGCGGGTCGTCGCCAGGCTGATCCGGACCGCCAGGATGTAGTTCTGGTAGCTGATCGTGTCCGTGCCGGTCCCACCGATGACGGTGTCGTTGTGCCTGCCCGGCCAGAACCTGTCGTTCCCGCTACCGCCCTCGAGACGGTCGTCGCCATTGAGACCCTTGAGGTAGTCGCTTCCCCCACCGCCGAGAATCACGTTGGCCACTGAGTCCCCGGTGAGCAGGTCGCCGTAAGGGCTTCCGGTGATGTTCTCGACCTCGTCGATCGTCTCTCGCCCAGCGGCCGCGCCGTAGTAGTCGGGTTGACCGAGGTAGATCCGTACGCCGCTGGTCATGTTGGCGTAGCTGACCGTGTCCACTCCGGCTCCGCCGGTGATCACATCAGTCCCGGCGCCCGGAGCGAATACGTCGTTACCGGCTCGACCGTCGATCACGCTGTTGCCCGAGTCTCCGTTGAACCGGTCGGCGTGGTCCGTCCCCAGCATCTCTTCGATGCTGGCGAGGACGTCCGTCCCGAGACCACCGGTCACCTTCTTCATTGTCGCGACGATGCCACTACCGGCTTCGGCGTAGGTCGCGATGTCCGTCCCCGATCCGCCGTCGATGGTGTCGTCGTCCGCGCCTCCGGCCAGTCGGTCGGCCCCATCGCCGCCGCGCAGCACGTCACCCCCGAACCCACCGGAGATGACATCGTCCCCGAGCCCCCCGTCGACCTCGTCGGCGCCGTGGCCCGCGAGGATGACGTCGCCCCCCGCCTCGCCATTGAGGTGGTCATTGCCCGAGTTCTCCTCGATCAGGTCGTCGCCATCGCCTGCGTGGACGACATCGTCGCCATCTCCGCCATTGATCAAGTCGCCATCAGGTCCACCGAAGAGCGTGTCGTTGCCGGCACCTCCGTAGATCTCCGCCCCGCCCTGGCCGACGATGCAGACGGTGTCGTTGCCGCCCAGCCCATTGACAACGGCACCTGCCGGGACGGCGATGACGTCGTCACCGTCCGTCGGGGCCTGACCCGCTCCGAGGTCGACGGTGATGGGCTTGCCGCCACACTCACCATCGGCAGCAGCGGCGGAGCCGGCGAGGAGGCCGCCGACGCCGAGGGCGACGGCGGGGACGGACAAGAGCCCGATGAGGGCGTACGAGGACACGCGAGAGCGCATGGGAGAGACCTCACAACGAGAGGGACCGAGGGGTGCCGGCGCCGACCCGAATCATGCGCGGAAAGCGCACGATAGCGCTTTCCGTCATGCCATACCCGCGGTTTTGTCCAGCCCGTTCATTCACTGTGTGGAAGACGTTTCGCGCATACTGACTCACCGTGCTTGACCTTTCGCGCCGTGCCCTACTGCTCTGGGCGGCCTCGCTGTTCGCTCTGTGCGCCCTGATCGGGATCGCGGGGATCAACGGGTGGCCGCCGGTCTCGACGATCGACGAGCTCGGCCGGGACGCGACGGCGGTGACGGCGGAGAACGGCTGGATGCTCGACTTCTGGCACATCGTCGAGGTGGCCACCGAGTGGTACCTCGCTGTCGGCGTCGCCCTCCTGGTCGCTGCAGGCCTGTTCCGGACCTACCTGCGCGCCGCGGTCTACGTGTTCGGCGTCGTGGTGATCACGCTGGTCGTACGCCGCGCTGTGGTGCTGCTCGTCGACCGGGACCGGCCCGTGTGGCAGCTGGCGTCGTGGTTCCACGAGTCACCGTCGTACCCCTCTGGTCATGCGACCGGGATCGCGGTGCTGGCGGGCGTGATCGCGGTGGTCGTGACGATGTTCGTACGCCGCCGCGGCATCCGCCGCCTGGCCTACACCGGCCTCGTCCTGCTGGTCGTGCTGGTCGCCGCCGACCGGGTCTTCCTCGGACGCCACTACCCCTCCGACGTGCTCGGCGGGATCCTCTTCGCCGCCGGCGCCGTCTTCCTCGGCATGGCCATCTACACGCCGCTGCCGACCTCGCACGCACAGGGGCGGCGGCCACTGGTCGACTCGGTGCGTGGCAACCGGAGGATCGCGGTCGTGCTCAACCCGATCAAGGTCGAGTCGGTCGAGCATTTCAAGACGATGGTCACCACGATGGCCAAGGAGTCCGGCTGGAAGACGCCGACCTGGCACCTGACCACGGTCGACGACCCGGGCAAGGGGATGGCGCGAGCGGCCCAGGCGGAGGGCGCCGACCTGGTCCTGGTGTGTGGCGGCGACGGCACCGTACGCGAGGTCTGCTCCGCCCTGGCCGGCACCGGCATCGCGGTCGGGATCGTCCCCGGCGGCACCGGCAACCTGCTGGCCCGCAACCTGTCGATCCCGCTCTACATCCGCGCCGCGATCGACGTCGCGCTCACCGGGCAGGACCGGGCGATCGACCTGGTCGAGGTCTCGGGGGACAACCTCGACGACACCAACTTCCTGGTGATGGCCGGGATGGGCTTCGACGCCGCGATCATGAGCGGCGTCAACGAGGACATCAAGAAGCGGATCGGCTGGATGGCGTACGTCCTCTCCGCCTTCAAGAGCCTGATGTTCCCCGCGATGCGGCTGGAGATCTCCGTCGACGACGGCGAGTTCACCAGGCACCGGGCGCGCACGGTCGTGGTCGGCAACGTCGGCTACCTCCAGGCGAACATGCCGCTGCTGCCGGCGGCCGCGCTCGACGACGGCCTCATCGACGTGGTGCTGCTCTATCCGCAGCGGTTCTGGTCCTGGCTCCCGCTCGCGGTCAGGGTGCTGAGCAAGCGGCCGCGCACCGACAACCTGATCAACCGGATGACCGGTGCGAGCGTCGTGATCCGGACCAACCACGACCAGCCGCGCCAGCTCGACGGCGACACGATCTCCGAGGGCCGAGAGCTGCGTATGCAGTGCCTTCCCGGGCGCCTGCTCGTCCGCGTGCCACGCTGAGGACCAGTCCCGATTCGGTCCCGAATCTGAACGACACGCGATGAGGTAGAACGTCCCGAGAATCAGGGCCTAAAGTCCCGTTTCCTGCGTGCTTTCGGCGCGTTTGGCATCGATTCTCGAGTCGATCCGAGGCGACTCGCCGAGACAGATGTCTTGTTGACAAGTAAATATTCATAAGGTGTCTGACACGACTCGGCGTCAGCCCAGTCGGCGTATCCAGCTGGGCTCAAGCCTGACTCCGGCCGGCGACGTGCAAGACCCACACACTGGTCGGAAATCCCCCGCGACCAGTGGTCGACTCCCGGGCCGTCCCACCCGCAGCCCGGGTTTGAAAACCGGCACGCTCGGAACGGTTCCCCCGCCATGCCCGAGCGTGCCGGTGTCGTTTTCGGCCCTGGCCCCGGGATCAGCTCCTGGGCTTGGCCTGCTGGACGGCCTCGGTCTCCTCCGGCGACATCAGCTGGGACGACTTCCAGCCACTGATGCTCTTCGCGTACGACCTCGCCTCGGTGCGCCCGTGGATCGAGGTGAGCACGACCCCGTCGCCGTTGTCGTCGAGCAGCGCAAGGCACCAGCTCAGGTGGCCACCGGCGTCTCCGAAGGCGTCGAAACGCACGACCGCGAGGTGGCGCAGGTTCATCGCCGACTCGGCGCGCAGGGCCGCGACCTCGGCGCGCAGACCAGCGACGTCGGTCGGCAGCGAATCGATGTCGACAGGGTCGGAGCGGCGTACGTCCTTCGTCCTCTGCCAGGCCGCTCCGGCGAAGACCAGAGCGGCGATTGCTGTCAGCAGACTGAGAATGGCAAGAGCGAGCACATCGGGCGAATCTAGACTGTCGCTGTGTCCGAGCCACATCGCATCGCCTATCAGGGCGAACCAGGGTCCAACTCACACATGGTGTGCCAGCGGCACTACCCCGAGCTGGAGTCGGTGCCGTGCGCCTCGTTCGAGGACGTCTTTGCGACCGTCGAGGCAGGTGAGGCGTCGCTGGCGATGATCCCGATCGACAACTCCCTGGCCGGGCGGGTGGCCGACATCCACCACTTCCTCCCCGAGTCCAACCTGCACATCATCGCCGAGCACTACCTGCGGATCCGGTTCCATCTGCTCGGCCTCCCGGGCGCCCATCTCGACGAAATCCGTACGGTCCACTCCCACGTCCACGCCCTGGGCCAGTGCCGCAACATCATCCGGGAGCACGGCTTCACGCCGGTCGTCTCCGGTGACACCGCCGGTGCCGCCCGCGAGGTGATCGAGGCGGGCGACCCGACCATGGCCGCGATCTCGCCGCCCCTGGCCGCCTCGATCTACGGGCTGGACGTGCTCGCCACCGACATCGAGGACGCCGACCACAACACCACCCGCTTCGTGGTGCTCTCGCCCGACTTCATCCAGGCTCCCGCCGACAACGGGCCGGTGGTGACGTCGTTCATCTTCAACGTACGCAACCTCCCGGCGGCCCTCTACAAGGCGCTCGGCGGCTTCGCGACCAACGGGGTCAACATGACCAAGCTGGAGTCCTACATGGTGGACGGGAAGTTCACCGCCACCCAGTTCCTCGCCGAGGTCGACGGTCACCCGGACCAGCCGGGCCTGAAGCGTGCCCTGGAGGAGCTGGCCTTCTTCACCACAGACGTGAAGCTGCTGGGGGTCTATCCCGCCGACCCGGCGCGGTTCTGAGCCATGCCGGACGACGAGCCGACCGCCGACCTCGGGTTCGCCCGCGTCGACCTCGACCGGGAGCGCCGCACCGGAGACCCCGAGGTCGTGTACGCCGACGGCAAGACCCCCGAGCAGGTCGTCGCGATCCTTCGCCGACTGCACGAGGCGCATCCCACGCGCGCCGTCCTGGCCACCCGGGTCTCCGCCGAGGCCGCCGCCCTGGTCGCGGCAGAGCTGCCGACGGCGGTCCGCGATGCCGAGGCCCGCGCGGTCACGCTCGGGCCGCTGCCGACCCCGCAGGGCCGGGTGTGCGTCGTCGCCGCCGGGACCTCCGACGGACCGGTCGCAGCCGAGGCTGCACTCACCTGCCGGGTCCACGGCGCCGGTGTCGAGCGGATCACCGACGTCGGTGTCGCCGGGATCCACCGGCTGATGGCCGTACGCGACCGCCTCGAGGACGCCGACTGCCTGATCGTGGTCGCGGGGATGGAAGGTGCCCTGCCCTCCGTGGTCGGTGGGCTGGTCGGAGTGCCGATGATCGGGGTGCCGACGTCCGTCGGCTACGGCGCCTCCTTCGGCGGGCTGGCCGCCCTGCTGGCGATGCTCAACTCGTGTGCTCCCGGCGTGACCGTGGTCAACATCGACAACGGCTACGGCGCCGGGGTCGCGGCGGCTCGGATCGCGCGGCGGGCTCGGTGAGCGTCGTCTGGGTCGACGCCTCCGCCGGAGCATCGGGGGACATGCTGCTCGGCGCGCTCCTCAGCGCCGGGGTTCCGCTCCCTGTGATCGCCGCCGCGGTCGATGCGGTCGCGCCCGAGCCCGTGGATCTCGGCGTCGAGCAGGTGCGGCGTGGCGCGCTCGCCGCGACCCGGTGTCATGTCGAGATCGCCGACTCGGTCCATCACCGCACCTGGACCGACGTCCGTGCCCTGCTGACCGGCGCCGCTCTGGACGAGGCGGTCCGTGACCTGGCGCTGCGCGTCTTCGAGCGGCTGGCCGAGGCCGAGGGCGCCGTCCACGGGATCTCTCCCGAGGAGGTCCACTTCCACGAGGTCGGAGCGCTGGACGCGATCGCGGACGTGGTCGGCGTGTGTGCCGGCTTCGTGCACCTGGGCGGAACCGAGGTCGTGGTCTCGCCGGTGGCGGTCGGCTCGGGATCGGTCCGGGCCGCTCACGGCACCCTGTCGGTGCCGCCGCCGGCCGTGGCGCGGCTGCTCACCGGCGTACCGTCCTTCGCGGGGCCGCCCGGACACCCGGCGATGGAGATGTGTACGCCGACCGGCGCCGCGCTGCTCACCACCCTCGCAACGAGCTGGGGGGCTCAGCCGCCGATGACGACCACGGCGATCGGGGTCGGCGCGGGCGGCAAGGATCCGGAGGGCTGGTCGAACACCCTCCGCGTGCTGGTCGGCGAGGCTGCCACGCCATGGCGGGAGAAGGCCTCCACCCCGGAAACCGAGCTCGTCATCGAGGCCAACATCGACGACCTCGAACCTCGGCTGATCCCGGGAGCGATCGAAGCGCTTCTGGCGGCCGGCGCCCATGACGCCTGGGTCACGCCGATCCTGATGAAGAAGGGGCGCCCGGCCTACACCCTCCACGCTCTCACCGGTCCCGACGCCGCCGACGCGGTCCGGCGGGTGTTCTTCCGAGAGACCTCGACGATCGGCGTACGCGAGCACGAGGTCGTCAAACACGCTCTGCCCCGCGAGATGCTGACCGTGAGCGTCGGCGGGCACCCGATCGCGGTCAAGGCAGCCCGCCTCGCCGGCGAGGTCGTCAACCTGCAGCCCGAGTGGGACGACGTAGCCCGCGCGGCCGCCGCCCTCGACCGCCCCGCCATCGACGTACTCGCCGAAGCCAAGGCACTCGCTACGCCGCTGGTCGAGCCGGATTCGTGAGGTACGAACGAATCCGTGTCGAGACCAACACGGTCCCCCGTCGCGCTCGAGGGGACTGTGTTGGTCTCGACACGCCTCCGCCTAGCGGCTCCGGCGGCTCGACCGACGGGCCACGGTGCGAGGATGAGGGCCGGACGTAAAGAACTGGAACGGAACCCTGATGGACATCACCGTCGTCGCGCTGGCCTTCGCCGCGATCTTCGTCGTCGAGCTCCCCGACAAGACGTTCCTGGCGACCCTGGTGCTGTCGACGAAGTACCGGCCGATCTTCGTGTGGCTCGGGGTGGGTGCGGCGTTCGCGATCCAGACGCTCATCGCGGTGGCGATCGGCGGGGTGGCCACGCTCCTCCCGACCGACCTGATCCATGTCGTCGCCGCTCTGCTCTTCCTCGGCGGCGCGGTGTTCCTGTTCATCGAGGGGCGCCGCCACCACGGCACCGCGACCGAGGACGACGGCAGCGAGTTCGCCGAGAAGGCCAAGGACGTACGCGGCTTCCGCCAGGTCCTGGCCAGCTTCATGGTCCTCTTCGCGGCCGAGTGGGGAGACCTCTCCCAGCTGCTGAGCGTCTCGCTGGTGGCCCGCTACCACGACCCGGTCTCGGTCTTCATCGGCTCCTGGGCCGCGTTGCTGACGGTGTCGGGGCTCGCGGTGCTGCTGGGACGTACGCTGCTCCGGTTCATCAAGCTGCACGTCCTGCACTACGTCGGAGCCGTCGTCTGCCTCGTCCTGGGCATCCTGACCTTGGTCGAGGTGTTCGCCTGACGAGACGTCGCCTAGGCTGCGCGGCATGGTAGAACTTGGCGCCGACAGCGAGGTCGGACGACTGCGTACGGTGATGCTCCACCGGCCCGGCCGGGAGCTGACCCGGCTGACGCCGCGCAACAACGACAAGCTGCTCTTCGACGGCATTCCGTGGGTGAAGCGGGCCCAGGACGAGCACGACGCCTTCGCGGCCGCACTGCGGGATCGCGACGTCGAGGTGCTCTATCTGACCGACCTGCTCACCGAGACCCTCGAGGTGCCCGAGGCGCGGAAGCTGGCGCTCGAGAACGTGCTGGGCTCGCTCACCCTCGGCGACACCCTGCGGGACTACCTGAGCGGTGCCCTCGCCGACGCCGGACCGGCCGAGCTGACCGACCACCTGACCGCGGGCATCCGCAACGACGAGGTACGCGGCGGCCACGGTCTGGTCACCAGCCTGCTCGCTCACGACGACTTCCTCATCGACCCGCTCCCCAACCTGCTCTTCACCCGCGACTCGTCGGTGTGGATCCGGGACCGCGCGACCGTCACGAGCCTGGCGATGCCTGCTCGCAAGCGCGAGACCGCGCTGACCGAGCTGATCTACCAGTTCCACCCGCGCTTCCGGGCCAGCCCGCGGCTGCACGGCGCCCACCTGGAGCACGTCGAGGGTGGGGACGTACTCCTCCTGGCTCCCGGTGTCGTCGCGGTCGGGGTCGGGGAGCGCACCACCCCCGCGGGGGCCGAGCGGCTCGCCCGCCAGGTCTTCGCCGAGGGGCTCGCCCACACCGTGCTCGCGGTGCCGATCGCGCAGGAGCGCGCGACGATGCACCTGGACACGATCGCCACGCTGGTGAACACCGACAAGATGGTGATCTACCCGAACGCGGTCGACTCGCTGGTGGCCTACGCGGTGACCCCCGGCGCCGATGGCGGCCGGCTGAACATCGCGGCTCCGGGCCCGTTCCTCGAGGTCGCGGCCGAGGCGATGGGCATCGACAAGCTCCACCACATCGACACCGGTCTCGACCCGGTCGCCGCCGAGCGCGAGCAGTGGGACGACGGCAACAACACCCTGGCCCTGGCGCCGGGCGTGGTCGTCGCCTACGAGCGCAACACGCAGACCAACGGGGCCCTGGAGGCTGCCGGGATCGAGGTCATCGCGATCGCCGGCTCCGAGCTGGGCTCCGGCCGCGGCGGCCCGCGATGCATGAGCTGCCCGATCGCCCGTGACCCGCTGCCCGCATAGGTGCCCAACCCGCGGGTAACCCCTGTAGACGAACATCGTTGATCTCTGTAACTGTCGTCACAGCGCGGCAGCCACCCCACAGCCGACCCCGAAGGAAACCCTCGTGACCGAGTCGTTCTTCTCCATGTTCACGCCCAAGGAGATCGCGCACATCAGTGCCACCGGCACCCGCGTGCACCTGCCCGAGGGCTGGTCGCCGATCTGGGAGGACACCCCGCCGGACAAGGCCTACATCATCCTCGACGGCACCGTCTCGGTCCGCCGGGACAAGGAGGAGATCGCCCAGTGCGGTCCCGGCGACATCATCGGCGAGGCGGCGATCCTGCGTGGGTCGCTGCGTACGGCCTCCATCGTCGCACTCACCCCGCTCGACCTGATCCACCTCAGCGCCGACAAGCTGCAGCAGCTGTCCGTCGAGATGCCGTCGTTCGCACGGGCGCTGGACAAGGTCGCCAAGGAGAGGTTCGACTCCTGACGCTCGACGATCAGGCTGACGAGAGTCTCGGCCAGGGCCGTAGCCGTGAGGCCGACATCGAGCTGGCCGAGGCTCTCTCCGTCGTCGAGTCCTTCGTCCTCGGCCAGACGCCCACGCTGACCCGCGTCGAGGTGGCGGATGCCGCCGGCGTACCGATGGAGGTCACCGAGGACCTCTGGCACCACCTCGGTTTCCCGCATGCGGGCGAGGACGAGATCGCCTTCACCGATGCCGATGTCGAGGCACTGCGGATGACGCAGGAGCTCGTACGCCTCGGGGTGCTCAGCGAGGACCGGCAGGCCGCGCTCGTGCGGACCTGGGGACGGTCCTACGCACGCCTGGCCGAGTGGCAGACATCGCTGCTGGCCGAGGTCGCCCGGGAGCGGGGTGGCGACGAGGTCGAGGACCTGGTCGCCCTGACGGGGCAGGTGCTGCCGCTCGTCGAGGCGCTGCAGGACTACGTCTGGCGCCGCCACCTGGTCAGCGCCGCCCGGCGGATGCTCACCGTCGCGGATGCCTCCGCGGTGCCGCTGGCGGTCGGCTTCCTCGACATCGTCGGCTACACCGCCCGCTCCAAGCGGCTCAGCGACAAGGAGCTGGTCGACTGGGTCGAGGAGTTCGAGGACACCTGCTCCGACATCGTCGTCGAGCACGGCGGACGGGTGATCAAATACCTCGGCGACGGGGTGTTCTTCACCTTCGAGGACGTCGCCTCCGCGGCCCGGACCGCCCTGGACCTGGCTTCCCTCGGGGAAGACCGCGACAGCGCGTTTCCGCACGTCAGGGCCGGGATCTCCTACGGCGACGTGGTGCTCCGGCTCGGCGACGTCTTCGGTCCGACGGTCAACATCGCGGCCCGACTCACCACCCTGGCCCGGCCCTCGTCGGTGGTCATCGACGAGAACGCCGCCGCCGCGCTCGAGGACGTCGACGGCTTCCAGGTCGAGAAGATGCGGCGTACGAGCGTGAAGGGCTACTCCCGCCTGCAGCCGTTCCGGCTGCGTTCGCGGTCCGACTGAACCGGGCCAGGAAAGTCGGGCGCCGGAGGTTGCTCCCGGGCGAGGCTTGATGGCGAAAGGAGGACCACATGATCGGAACGCTCAACACCCTGGTCGACCTGGTCGAGGCTGAGCTCGACAGCGGGCTCGCCGGCGAGGTGGACGTGGCCCGGGTCGCCCGCGACCACGGCACCACCGAGTATCACCTGCGTCGGATGTTCTCGGCCCTGGCCGGGATGCCCCTGTCCGAATACGTACGCCGCCGCCGGATGACCCTGGCAGCGGCCGACCTGGTGGGCGGTGCCCCTGACCTCCTGGAGGTCGCGGTGCGCTACGGCTACGGCTCGACCGAGGCGTTCGGGCGCGCGTTCCGTGCTGTGCACGGTTCGGCGCCCGCCGACGTACGCCGATCCGGTGGTCCGCTACGCACACAACCCACGCTCAGGTTCCGCCTGAGCGTCGAAGGGAGCACCCCGATGGACGTCACCATCTCCGAAATGCCCGAGGTCAGGCTGGTCGGCCACGCCACCAAGGTCCCGCTGATCTACGAGGGCGTGAACCCGCACATCCAGGCACACATCGCCTCTCTCGATCCCTCGGCGCATGTTCGGCTCAAAGAGCTCAACGACACCGACCCGCGCGGCATCCTCGCCGTCACCGAGTCCCCGTCGCCCGATGCGCCGGAAGGATCGATGATCACCTATCTGCACGGGGTCGCGGTCACGCCGTCGGTCACGGTGCCCGACGGACTCGACAGCATCACCGTTCCGGCCGGCTCCTGGGCGGTCTTCGCCTCCAGCGGCCCACACCCGGAGGCGCTGCAGCAGCTCTGGGCCGCCACCGCCACCGACTGGTTCCCGTCGAACCCGTGGCGGCTCCGCCCCGGCCCGTCCGTCCTGCGCTACCTCGAGCTCACCGAGACGTACGCCTCGTGCGAGCTGTGGTTGCCGGTCGAGCAGTAACGACGCTGGTCGAGCCCATCGCTGGTCGAGCCGCCGGAGCCTCTAGGCGAAGGCGTGTCGAGACCAACACGGTCCCATCGAGCGCCGACGGGACCGTGTTGGTCTCGACACGCTCGGCCGCAGGCGGCCTCGCGGCTCGACCAGCAGGGATCAGCGGATGGTGACCTGACGGTTCGCGAGCCCGGCGCGAGCCGAACGCACCTCGGGGGTGATCTCGGAGTCGTCGGCGAGGGCCTCGTCGAGCAGCTTCTTGAACGCCACCGCCGGCTCCTCGAGCGCCTCGGCGCCGACCGGCAGGTCCCAGACGGGGGCGAGCAGGCCGTGGGCACGGAACATGCCGACGAAACGCGCGTCGGGGACGATCACGTCCTCGCCGGTCACGTGCAGCCGCGCGAGCGCGGTCAGCAGGGCGTCCTCGGGCTCGGGCATCACCCAGCGCAGGTGCTCCTTGGAGCCCACCGAGGTCCAGTAGGCGGCCTCGACCGAGGTCAGTCGCTCGGTCGGCAGCACCGACTCGTTGGCGTGCTCGAGGGCGTGCTCGAAGTCGCCCTTGTCCTCGACGTCGGCGAGCCACCAGTCGAAGCCCTCGTGGACGTTGACGTCCAGCGACGAGTCGGTCACCAGGTCCTGCAGCCGCGGTCCGGGACCGGGCGCGCTGGTCAGACCGAAGATGCCGGACTCACCGGCGGCACGCGCCTCCAGCGCCTGGAGAAGCGCCGCGGCGATGTCGCGCGACACGTCGCCGTAGTTGTGCTGCACCTGCAGCCCGGCCCAGACCTCGCCCGAGTCGCGCGACATCGCCGGCGCGGCGCCGGGCAGCAGGGTGCCCAGCGTGACGGGGGTCGACTCGAAGCCCTTCACCGTCAGCGACACCGTCGCAGAGGGCACCAGCTCACGCAGCGCGACCAGGTCGCACTCGCCGGGCAGGCCCTCGAACGGGCGCCCCACGAACGCGCCGCCGGCGGCACCGTGGCACGCCTTGTAGCGCTTGCCGGACCCGCACGGGCACGCCGCACGCGGGTTGGGACCGTCCGTCGGGGCCGCAGCCGCCTGACGGTTCTTGACTCGGGACTTCTTGGCCACGGCCAAACCCTAACCTGCCGGGCCTCCGTCCCCAGTAACACGCCGTTCGTAGGACTACTCGCCCTATCAGAACGACCGGATAGTCGGTGTAACAGCGTGTTACAGCTGGCTCAGCGGCCGAGCAGCTCCAGCATGAACCCCGGCCGGTCGGTGATGACCGCCTTGACCCCGAGGTCGAGGCAGAGCTTGAGCTGCTCCTCGGTGTTGACGGTGTAGACGTGGAGATTGCGGCCCTTCGACGCCAACCGCCGGGCGAGCTTCGGGTGGGCGGTGAGCATCTCGATGCCCGCTCCGAGCCACCAGTCCGGGCCGATCGCGTGCCGCAGAAGAGACCAGTTCGCAGCGCGGTCGATGAGCTGGACCAGAGGTACGCCCGGCGCCAGCCGCTCCACCCGCTGCAGCGCGGTGAAGGAGAAGCTCATCACCCGCACCGGACTGCCCGGGCCCGCCCAGCCGAAGTCGTTGAGCACGTCGACCAGCCGGCCCTCGGTCAGCCCGCCGTAGCGCGTCGGGTGCTTGGTCTCGATCGCCATCTCGACATGTCGGCCGTAATCCCGTACGACCCGCAGCAGCCGGTGCAGCGTGAGCACGCCTCGCATGTCCCGGTCCGGCGGCTCGTCCTCGCCGTCCCAGAACCCGTTCTTCCAGGCCGCGAAGTCGATCGCCTGCAGCTCGGCGAGGGTCATCTCCGAGACCAGCCCGCGCGCGCCGATCCGGCGCAGGTGCCGGTCGTGCACACAGACGAGATGACCGTCCATGGTCAGACGTACGTCGCACTCCAAGGCGTCCGCACCCGCGTCCAGGGCCGCGACGTACGCAGCGAGGGTGTGCTCCGCGATCTCATGACTGGCGCCGCGATGCGCGACCACCTGGGGCCTCATGAGGAGATTGTGGGCCATCGGACCAGCCGCGCGGCGCGACACGAGCGAGAAAAGTCACCAACCACTCCGTCAGCAGGTAATGCGGTACCCGAGGGGTACGTCCTCTGGCATCGTCTCGCGGACACGAACCCGTTCGGAGGAGTTCCGGAAGGCGTACGCGAAGGCGTTCGAGAAGCTGCCACCGGCTCGGGTGCAGGAGGTCGGGACGAGCTACGGCCGCGTGCGCGCCCACTGGTTCGGCGACACCGCTGACGGCGTCCCGCTCGTGCTGCTGCCCGGCAGCGGCGCCGCCACCCCGATGTGGTCGCTCCACCTCGCCGATCTGACGGCGCTCGGCCACCCCGTGCTCGCGCTGATCGGCGGCCGCACCCGCGTCCACGACGCCACCAGGGCGGCAGCGCGCGCCCGGCTGATGCCGGGCGCGACGGTGGAGGTCTGGGCCGAGGCCGGTCACGTGGTCGACGCGACCGACCCGGAGCGGTTCGCCGCCGCCGGCCGCGACCACATCACCGCCCACGCCTAGATCGGCACGACCTCCAGGCGACCGAACGCGACGAAGGCCGCCAGCCCCCAGAAGACGAGATCACCGTAGAAGGCGCCCCACTCCCGGCGGATGATGCGAGTGGTCGCCGCGCCGGTCATGACCAGCACCAGCCCGAGCGCGGCGAGCGGAACCAACCACGTCGCGACCCCGGTCACGGCGGGCAGGATCAGCCCGGCGGCGGCCAGCAGCTTCATCACGCCGATGACCTTGAGGAAGCCGTCGGGGAAGTCGTCGGCGTAGCGCCACCCGTCGAACGTGTTGCGGAACCGCTCCTTCGACAGCAGCAGCATCGCCAGTCCACCGGCCAGGAAACCGGCGGCGAGAAAGATCGTCACGATCCACAAGATGATGTTCATGCCAACCAGGACGAGGTACGCCACCGCCCTGTGACATCACCGCCCGCCGGTCACCCGCAGCGTCGTCGCGGTGACGTACGAGGCCTTGTCGCTCATCAGCCAGGCGACCGCCTCGGCGACCTCGTCGGGCGAGCCGGCACGGCCGATCGGGATCTGCGGCGCCATCCGCGCGATCCGGCCCGGGTCGCCGGTGTTGGCGTGCATGTCGGTCTCGGTGAGCCCGGGGGCGACCGCGACGACCCGGATGCCGAGCGGGGCGACCTCGAGCCCGAGGCCCTTGGTGAGCGCGTCGATCCCGGCCTTCGCGGCGGCGTAGTGGACGTACTCCCCCGGTGATCCGAGCGTGGCCGCACCCGAGGAGATGTTGACGATCACGCCACCCTCGGAAAGCGCCGACACCGCTGCCCGGGCGACCAGCGTGGGACCGACCAGGTTGACGGCGTACGTCCTGCGGATCTCGTCCGCGGGAGTGTCGACGAGGGGTGCGTAGCGGTAGGTCGCGCCGGCGTTGTTGACCACGCCCGTGATCGGGCCGGCGGCCTCGAAGAGCGCGGCGATCCCGGCGTCGGTGGTGATGTCCGCGCTCACGATCTCGCAGGAGGCCCCGTGCGCCCGGACCTCCTCCCGCGTCGCAGCAGCAGCAGCCTCGTCGGAGAGGTAGCCGAGCACGAGGGAGTGGCCCTCAGCAGCCAGCTGACGAGCGACAGCGGCACCGATCCCGCGGGTTCCTCCGGTGATGAGAGTACGTTTCACACCCGAAGGGTGTCACGCAGTCTCCACGCCACCAACGCCAGTGCCAGGACGCCGGCCAGCGCCCAGCCGGCGGGGTAGTGCACCGCAGGTTCGTTCCAGCGTTCGTGGAAGTAGACCAGGTGCGAGGAGAGCAGCCCGGCGTCGACCGAACGGCCCTCCTGGATGAGTACGCCGATGGCGACCAGCACCGTCAGCAGCGTCTGCATCGCCCAGCCCAGGATCCAGGCGGGCACCCAGGCGACGACGTCGACGGCGCGGCGTACGGAGGTCACGAGCACGGTCACCAGGGCAGCCGCCAACAGCGCGTCGATGACCGACGACGGGAGCTCGCCGGGGAGCATCCCGTCGAGCCAGAGAGGTACGCAGACGGCCGGCGCGGCCAGCATCGGCGCCCGCAGCACGCACGGCCCGAGGCTCGCCGCGATCCCGGCGGCGAGGCCGGCGACCGTCGTGATCGCGGCGATGGCGATCAGATGGGTCAGCATCGAGGGGTCGGTCGCCACCGGTCCGGCAGCGAAGGTCAGCCCCAGGACGGCCGCGGCCACGACACCCGTGCCGGCGAGCACGGCACTGAGCAGCCGACGGTCCGGGCGCAGCCCCGCGGCGAGCCCACCGAGCGCGGCCGCCAGCAGCGCGAACGAGACCAGCTCGGCAACCATCGGGGCGAGCAGCAGCGGCTGCGGCTGGACGAGCTGGGGCAGGAAACCGACGCCCCAACCCGCGGCAGCGACCAGCGGAACCATCCACAGACGAGTCCGTTCAGTCATGTCGACCACGGTGACAGGCGCAAGGTGAGACCAGGCGGCGTACCGGGGAACACCAGCCCAACGTCAGGTGGCCCGACCGTGGCCTTTCATCACCAAGGTGAGGGGATTTTTAATTGCACGGCGCAGAAATGGAATACCTGGGTAGGCTCAGGGGACGGACACGTACCCCACGCGTGGAAGAGGTGAGACCGGCATGACCAAAGCATCCCGAAAATTCTGGGCCAAGAGCATCAGCACTGCGGCGCTGACCAGCATCGGGCCTCGGGCCGTTGCCGCCGTCGCACTGACCGCTGCCTTCGCGGTCCTGGCTCCGAACGAGGGAAGCCTCGACACCGGTCATCAGCAGCCTGAGCTCCCCGATCCGGGCGCTCTTCAGGACCCCCTCGGCATCTCCGGCGGTCTGGGTGGCGTGAAGAACCTGACCCCGACCGACGCCGTGAGGCTGGCCGCCAACGCCGAGGAGCTGTCCATCCCGCCGGTCGCCCTGGCTGCGTACCAGCGCTCGGCCACCGTGCTCAACGACGCCGACGCCTCCTGCCGCATCGACTGGGCGCTGGTCGCCGCGATCGGCATGGTCGAGAGCAACCACGGCCGCTTCGGCGGCAGCGAGCTCAACTCCAACGGCCTCGCCCTCCCCGCGATCATCGGCCCGCAGCTCAACGGCGCCGGCAACTACGCCGCGATCCACGACACCGACAACGGCCTCTACGACCACGACACGGTCTACGACCACGCGGTCGGCCCGATGCAGTTCATCCCCTCCACCTGGACCTTCGCGGGTGCCGACGGTGACGGCGACAACCGCCGAGACCCTCAGGACATCGACGACGCCGCCGTCTCCACGGCGGCGTTCCTGTGTGCCGGCACCGAGGACGTCAGCACCGATTCCGGCGCCCAGTCCGCGGTCTACCGCTACAACCAGAGCGATACGTACGTCGAGGCGGTGCTGAAGATCGCGGAGCAGTACCGCAGTGGCGAGTTCCCGGGCTCGCCGAGCGTGGATGGTGAGTCCACCTCCACGATGAGGCCCACCGCCTCCGCCCTGCCGCGCACGTCGAACACCGTCAAGCCGATGACCAAGTCGGAGACCAAGGCCGCGCCGGTCAAGACGCCGGCCAAGGATCCTGTCGAGAGTCCGGCGCCGAGCAAGTCGCCGTCCCCCACCGACAACTCCACGGGCGACTCCGACTCCGACGACAACTCGTCGGGTGGCGAGACCGAGACCCCGACGCCCACCCCGACGCCCACCCCGACTCCGACGCCCACGGATCCCCCGACCACCGAGGAGCCGACGCCGATCGACGCCACGACGCCGGCGACTCTCGAGGCGCCCTGCAAGGCAGCGGTCGCGGTGGTCTACGAGACGCTCGAAGCGAGCGCCCCGGACACCTACGCCCTTGTCGTTGCCGACTGCATCGCGAACTTCGAGCCCGAGACCACGATGCCCACCGACCTTTCGATCAGGGATTACCTCCGCACTCTCGCCGAGTCCGAGAAGTTCCCCACGGTCACGAACCCCGCCCCGGAGGCCACGGCCCCCGAGGAGGAGATCTCCGCAGGGTGATCGAGGTCAGCTGACCTGGATCACCGTCTTGCCGAAGTTCTGACCCCGGAGCATCCGGTTGAACGCGGCGGGCGCGTTCTCGAGTCCTTCGGTGATGTCCTCGCGGTAGCGCAGCTTGCCCTCGGCGACCCAGCCGGTCGCCTCGGTGAGGAATGCCCGCTGGTGATCGCGGACGAACTCGTCCTGGATGAAACCCCTGATCAGCAGGGACTTGTTGAGCACATGCCGCATCAGACCGGGTGCTCGGTCGGGCCCCTCGGGAGCGGCGGTGTCGTTGTAGTGCGCGACGATCCCGCAGACCGGCACCCGGGCGAACTTGTTCAGCCGCGGCAGCACGGCGTTCCACACGTGCCCGCCGACGTTCTCGAAGTAGACGTCGATCCCGTCCGGCACCGCCGCCTTCAGCTGCTCCTTGAAGTCGGGCGCCCGGTGGTCGAGGGCAGCGTCGAAGCCGAGCTCGGTCAGATGCGCGACCTTCTCGGGGCCGCCGGCGATGCCGACGGCGCGGCAGCCGAGGATCTTCGCGATCTGCCCGACGGTGGCGCCGACCGGGCCGGTCGCGGCCGCCACCACGACGGTCTCCCCGGGCTTCGGCTGCCCGATCTGGGTCAGCCCGGCGTACGCCGTGAACCCCGGCATCCCCAGCACGCCCAGCGCGGTGGAGACCGGCGCGACGGACGGATCGAGGCGGCGGGTGTGCTTGGCCGGCGCGACGGAGAAGGCCTGCCAGCCTCCGTACGCCAGCACCACGTCGCCCACCTGTCGCGAAGGATCCCGCGACTCGACCACCTCGGCGACCGTGGCACCGGGCAGCACGTCGCCCAGGGCAGTCGGCGCGGCGTACGACGGCGCATCGCTCATCCGCCCGCGCATGTAGGGGTCGAGCGAGAGGAACTTCGTACGCAGCAGCACCTCGCCGTCCGCAGGCGTCGGCACCTCGGAGGTGGCGATCGAGAAGTCCTCGGCGGTCGGCTCACCGATCGGGCGGGCGCGGAGCAGGATCTGGGTGTTCGTGTCGGTCATCCCGCCATGGTGCCTCACCGGTGGCAGGTTTGCTTAATGACAACTAAACCTATTGACTTAGCCCATGAAGCCCACGGTCGACGTCCACCAGCACCTGTGGCCGCCCGCGCTGGTCGAGGAACTGCGCCGCCGGCGGCAACCTCCATACCTCGACGACTGGGTGCTCCACCTCGAGGGAGAGCCGCCCTACTCCGTCGACCCGACAGACCACGACCTCACCCGTCGCGCGGCCCAGGAGGACGGGCTCGTCCTGCTGTCGCTCTCCAGCCCGCTCGGGATCGAGTCGCTCGCCCCGGTCGAGGCGCACGGACTGCTCGACGCCTGGCACGGCTTCGCCGACGACCTGCCCGCCGACTACGGGCTGTGGGCCGCGCCGTCCCTCGTCGAGCCGGACCTCGACAGCCTCGCGAAGACCCTGGCGCACGACCGCGTCCACGGCCTCCAGGTGCCGGCGACCGCGCTGGCGACCCCATCCGCGCTCGAGGCCCTCGCGCCGGTGCTCGAGACCGCCCAGCAGGCCGACCTGCCCGTCCTCGTGCATCCGGGTCCGGCCGCCGACCCCACCGCAGCGGACCTGCCGTCGTGGTGGCCCGCCCTCACCTCGTACGTCGCCCAGCAGAGCGCTGCGTGGCACGCCTGGCACGCCGCCGGCCGGTCGCTGCTGCCGACCCTGCGGATCGCGTTCGTGGGGCTGGCCGGACTCGCGCCGCTCCACCACGAGCGCCTCGCGCAACGTGGCGGGAACCTCGGCGCGATCGACAGGCACGTCTACTACGAGACCTCGTCCTACGGCACCCAGGCGATCGACGCGATGTCGCGCGTAGTCGGCGTCGACCCGCTCGTCAGTGGGTCGGACCGGCCTTACGCGGAGCCGACCGACCTCGGCCGAAGCCGAGCCCGAGGCGATCGGTGGGGCCTCGGTGAGGCGCTGAGCCGGGCGATCTTCGTCAACAACCCGCACCATCTACTCACCGGAGGAGACCGATGACCATCACCGAACCGACCGTGGACTCGGTCCTTTGCGCCCCGGACCTGCCCGAGCTGCCGGGACGTGTGCTCGTTCCCGGCGAGCTGCGCGCCTGGGTCGACGAGCTCGCCGCGCACCCCGAGCGCTGGGAGCACCTGGCGCGCCACGACACCGGCGGTCGCCACTACGTCTCGCTCTACCGGGACAAGGACATCGACGTGTGGCTGCTGTGCTGGAACACCGTCGACGACACCGGCTGGCACGACCACGACATCTCCTCGGGCGCGGTCGCGGTGACCCATGGATCGGTCTTCGAGCAGCAGCCGCGGTTCGGCGGCGAGCCCGTGCAACGGGAGATCGGCGCGGGCGGGAGCTTCGGCTTCGGGCCCGACCACATCCACCGGATGAGCGGCGCGGTCGACGGCTCGGTCTCGATCCATGCCTACTCGCCGCCGCTGTGGAGGATGGGGCAGTACGCGATCAGCGACGACGGCGTGATGCGCCGCGTCTCGGTCTCCTACGCCGACGAGCTGCGTCCGCTCGAGGACTGAACGAACTGCAGGGCGAACGCCGCGACATCTCGGGCGTTGGGCCCCGGTTGACCGACGGACCACGGGGACTGTGGCACATTTCAAGCATCGAGGAGCGAGGATCGGACACCGGGACCGACTTTCCTTTTCTGTTTAACATCTTCGGTTCCATCCGCTGATCTGGCAGGCTGATGATCTTGTGCAACGGCGTCCGCAGGTGAAGAACGACAGACAGGAGCGGTGGCTGTGATCGAGTTCGAGGGCGTGACCAAGCGCTATCCGGACGGAACCGTTGCGGTGGACGACCTCTCCCTGACGGTCGACACCGGGCAGATCACCGTGCTCGTCGGGCCGTCGGGATGTGGCAAGACGACCGCGCTGCGGATGATCAACCGGATGATCGAGCCGAGCTCCGGCCGGATCCTGATCGACGGTGACGACGTCACCAGCCGCCCGGAGGCACAGCTGCGGCGCGAGATCGGCTACGTGATCCAGGGCGCCGGACTCTTCCCGCACCGCACGGTCCTCGACAACGTCGCGACCGTCCCGATCCTGCAGGGCAGCTCGCGTCGAGAGGCCCGCACGAGCGCCCTCGACCTGCTCGAGCGCGTCGGGCTCGCGGCCGACCTCGGCGAGCGCTACCCGGCCCAGCTCTCGGGGGGACAGCAGCAGCGCGTCGGCGTCGCCCGGGCGCTCGCGGCCGACCCGCCGGTGCTGCTCATGGACGAGCCGTTCTCGGCCGTCGACCCGGTCGTACGCGACGACCTCCAGCAGGAGCTGCTCCGGCTCCAGGGCGAGCTCGGCAAGACGATCGTCCTGGTCACCCACGACATCGACGAGGCGATCCGGCTCGGCGACAAGGTCGCCGTCTTCGCCCAACGCGCGCGCCTGGCCCAGTTCGCCCCGCCCGCCGATCTCCTCGCCGCCCCTGCCGACGACTTCGTCGCCTCGCTCGTCGGTCGCGACCGCGGCTTCCGGGGCCTCGGCTTCGCCGACGGGAGCTCGGTCGCGCTCACCCCCATCGACCACGGCGTCGACGGGCTCACCCTCGAGGTCGACCACGACGGCCGACCGCTGGGCTGGCGCGGTTCCGACGGGCTCCTCCCGACCGAAGGCACCTTCAGTGACGGCGCCAACCTGCGTACGGTCACCGACCTGGTCATCCTCTCGCCCGCCGGCGCCGCGATCCGGGTCGACGCCGAGGGTCGCGCCGACGGACTGGTCCTGCTCGCCGACCTGGCCGGCAGCGTACGTTCCCAGCAGCGGGAGCGGCTGGCAGCCTTGGCCTCCGCGGAGGAGGCTGGGTGAGCGAGATCTGGCGCTATCTCGAGACCAACGGTGATGACGTTCTCACCGCGCTCGTCCAACACATCTGGCTCGCTCTGCTGCCGGTGGCGATCGCCTTCGTCCTGGCCCTGCCGCTGGGCGCCCTGGTCCATCGCTACGTCCCGGCGCGCCACATCGCGCTCACCGCCGGCAGCGTGATCTACACCGTCCCGTCGCTGGCCCTGCTCCTGCTGCTCCCGGGCATCCTCGGCACCAGCGTCCTCGATCCGATCAACGTGGTCATCGCACTGACCCTCTACTCGCTCGCCCTGCTCGTCCGCACGACCGCCGACGGTCTCGACGCGGTCGACACCACCGTCCTGCAGGCCGCGACCGCGATGGGCTATCGGCCCGTACGCCGCTGGTTCACCGTTCAGCTGCCGCTGGCGATGCCGGTGATCCTGACGGGTCTGCGGGTGGCGACCGTGGCCAACGTGAGCATGGTCAGCATCGCGGCCCTGATCGGCATCGGCGGCCTCGGGCAGCTCTTCACCCGAGGATTCCAGCTCGGCTTCTACCTGCCGCCGATCATCATCGGGCTGGTCCTCTCGGTCGCCCTCGCGGTCATCGCCGACGTCCTCATCGTCGCCCTCCAGCGCGGGCTCACCCCCTGGGCGCGAGCGGGTGCCCGATGAGTCTCGACTATCTGCTCGACGCCGCCAACTGGTCGCTGACCAGCCCCGACGGCTTCCCTCAGCGCATCCTCGAACATCTCGGCTACACCGTCCTCGCCCTGGCCATCGCCGCAGTGATCGCGTTCCCGATCGGCCTGCTGATCGGCCACACCGGCCGCGGCGCGCTGGTCGCCATCAACCTCGGCAACGCCGGCCGCGCGCTGCCGACCCTCGGTGTGCTCATGCTCGCGCTCGGCCTGGTCGGGATCGGCCTGGTCCCGGTCACGATCGCTCTGGTCGTGCTCGCCATCCCACCCATCCTCGCCACGACGTACGCCGGCATCCGGTCCGTCGCCGACGAGACCGTCGACGCGGCGCGAGGTGTCGGCATGACCGAGGCTCAGATCGCCTGGCGCGTCGAGGTCCCGATCGCGCTGCCGATCATGATCGGCGGCCTGCGCAACGCGTCGCTCCAGGTGGTCTCGACCGCGACCATCGCTGCGTACGTCGGTCTCGGCGGCCTCGGTCGCTATCTCTTCGACGGCCTGGCGACGCTCCAGTACGACCAGGTGGTCGCCGGCGCGATCGTGATCGCGATGCTCGCGGTGGCGGTCGACCTGGCACTCGCCGGTGCGCAGCGGCTCCTCGTCTCGCCCGGCGTCGACGGCCGCGGCGCCCGAGACCGGCCGACCACCGTCCGCCCCGAACCCCAACCCGAACCCGCCGGCTGATCAATCCAGCAACCGAGAGGTATCTCAATGTCCCGCCGAATCCGCACCACCGCGTACCTGTTCGCGACGCTCGCCGTGGCAGGCACCCTGACCGCCTGCGGCGGTGACCCGCTCGACTCCGGATCGGACTCCGACTCGGACGGCGGCACGATCGTCGTCGGCTCGGCCAACTTCCCCGAGAGCGAGCTGCTCATGGAGATGTACGCCCAGGCTCTCGAGGCCGAGGGCGTCAAGGTCGAGACCAAGCCCAACATCGGGTCCCGCGAGGTCTATATGGAGGCCTTCAAGAGCGGCGACATCGACCTGCTTCCGGAGTACAACGGCGCCCTGCTGGCCTACCTGAAGCCGGACGGGGTCCCGGATGACGTCTCGGCTCCCGAGGACGTCTACGAGGCGCTCCAGGACGTCCTGCCCGAGGGCAGCGAGACCCTGCCGCAGTCGGAGGCCGAGGACAAGGACACTCTCACCGTCTCCAAGGAGACCGCCGAGAAGTACTCCCTGACGAGCATCGAGGACCTGGCTCCGGTCGCGAAGGACCTCTCGCTCGGCGGCGCCCCGGAGTTCAAGGAGCGCTACCAGGGCCTCGTCGGTCTCGACGAGGTCTACGGGGTCACGTTCAAGGAGTTCAAGCCGCTGGACGCCGGCGGCCCGCTGACGACCGGCGCGCTGGCCAAGGGCGACATCGACGTCGCCAACGTCTTCTCCACCGACTCGGCGATCCCCGCCAACGGATGGGTCAGCCTGGAGGACCCGGAGAACCTCTTCCTCTCCCAGAACGTCGTCCCGCTGATCCGCTCCGAGGCGCTCAGCAGCGACGCCGAGACGGCGCTCAACGCGGTCTCCGAGGCGCTGACCACCGCCAATCTCACCGAGGCGCTGGCCAAGGTCCAGGTCGACAAGGCCGACCCGGCCACCGTCGCCAAGGAGTTCCTCGCCGACAACGGCGTCAGCTGAGCGCTGAGCCCAGGCCGCTCCGGTAGGTCAGAAGTCCTTCGAGCCCTCGCAGGAACGTCTCTCCGACCGGGGCGGGATCGGTCAGACAGCCGGCCGCCATCGCACCGTCTCGCAGCATGACGAAGTGGCGGCCGGCGAACTCCGAGTCGGGTTTCCCGGTGGCAGCGAAGAGCTCGGTCATCGTGGCCAGGAACCACTGCCGGTGCTTCAGCACCGCCTGGTGGACCACGTGGGCCGGGTCCGGATACTCGGCCGCGGCGTTGAGGAACGCGCAACCTCGGAACCCCTCGCCCTGGATGTCCGCGGCGATCGACCGGCCGACGGTCCTGATGAGATCGTCGGGGTCCTCGACGTCTGACCGGGCGGCGTCCACGCGCGCCCGGATCGCCTCGTCGGCCTGCGTCAGGTACGCCACGACGAGGTCGTCCTTGCTCCGGAAGTGCCGATAGAGCGTTGCCCGCGTGACCTGCGCCTCGGCGATCACGCGATCCACTCCGACCGAGTGCAGACCCTCGGTGTAGAAGAGCCGACTCGCCGTGCTGAGCAGTCGATCCCGGGCCTCAGACATCCGCCATTCCTCTCGTTCTCGTTGTCTCGACGGTAGCAGACAGAACGATCGGTCTTGCATTTGTCGATCGGCTGGTGCAGACTCTCGACTCAGGTAGAACGATCGTTCTGTCTCCCAGTTTGATCCGAGAAAGGGATCCGATGTCCACCTCCGTCGAGACCGGCCACTCCGGCACACTGAGCGCCCCGACCCACGCGCTGCCGAAGCTCTACTTCTTCCGCTTCGGGTTCGCGATCGGCTGGGCCGTCCTGGTCGCGCTCACCGCGACGACGCTCACCGCCGCGAGCATCGCGCTGCTGGTGATCTACCCGCTGTTCGACGTGGTGGCCGCCGCCGTCGACCACCGCACCTCGGGTGCCAACGGCCCGCGCGTCCTGCTCTACGTCAACATGGCACTCAGCCTGCTCACCGCCGTCGGCGTCGCCGTCGCCGCCACCTCCGGGATCCCGGAAATCCTGCGCGTATGGGGCGCCTGGGCGATCACCGCCGGCCTGGTCCAGCTGTTCGTCGCGGTACGCCGCTACCGACTCGGCGGCCAGTGGGCGATGATCCTCAGCGGCGGGATCTCGACCTTCGCCGGAACCGGCTTCATCCTGATGGCCGCCGGGCCGAAGGCGTCCCTCACCGGCCTCGCGGGCTACGCGACGCTGGGCGGAATCTTCTTCCTGATCTCTGCTCTCCGACTGCGCCAGCGCGCGGGTAAGGTCGACTGACATGACGACCACCAGCATGGAACTGACCGTCGACGTCATCGTCATCGGCGCCGGACCCACCGGGGAGAACGTCGCGGACCGCGCGGTGCAGGGCGGGCTGAGCGTGGCCGTCGTCGAGACCGAGCTGGTCGGCGGCGAGTGCTCCTACTGGGCCTGCATGCCGACGAAGGCGTTGCTCCGCGACGCGGCGGCGCTGCGCGCCGCCCGCGCCCTCCCGGCCGCGGGCCAGGCGGTCACGGGCACGCTCGACCCCGCCGCCGTGTTCGCCCGGCGCAACAGCTTCGCCTCCGACTGGAACGACTCGGGCCAGGTCGAGTGGCTGACGGGTGCCGGGATCACCCTGGTCCGCGGACACGGGCGCATCACCGGCACCCGTGCCGTCACGGTCACCGACTCCGACGGCACGACCACGAACCTCGAGGCACGCCACGCCGTGGTCGTCTCCACCGGCAGCTCCTCCCTCATCCCGCCGATCCCCGGCCTGGACGAAGCCCGCCCCTGGACGAACCGCGAGGCCGCCGGCGCCACGTCGGTCCCCGGCCGGCTGGCGATCATCGGCGGCGGGGTGGTCGGCGCCGAGATGGCGACCGCCTTCAGCGCCCTCGGGTCGCAGGTGACCCTGATCTCCCGCACCCGGCTGCTGCCGAGCGTCGAGAAGTTCGCGGGTGAGCAGGTGGCCGATGCGCTCAGGACGTACGGGGTGACGCTCCACCTGGACGCCGGCGCGACCGACGTCCGGCGTGATGACGGCGGCGAGGTGCGGGTGACCCTCTCCGACGGCACCGAGGTGACCGCGGACGAGGTCCTCGTGGCCACCGGTCGGGTTCCCAACACCAAGGACCTCGGGCTCGAGCACGTCGGTCTCGAGCCCGGCAGCTGGCTGAAGGTCGACGACGCCCTGGCCGTGGTCGACGACAGCGGGCAGCTGGAGGACGGCTGGCTCTATGCCGCTGGTGACGTCAACCATCGGGCGCTGCTGACCCACCACGGGAAGTACCAGGCCCGCGCGCTGGGCGACCTGATCGCGGCACGCGCTCGCGGCGAGGAGCCCGACCTGAGCACCTGGGGGCGTCACGCCGCCACCGCCGACGAGCGCGCCACCACCCAGGTGATCTTCACCGACCCCGAGGTCGTCGCCGTAGGACACTCCGCCGAGTCGGCAGAGGCGGCCGGCATCGAGGTCGGCATCGTCGACTACGACCTCGGCTCGGTCTCGGGCGCATCGCTGCACGCGGACGGCTACCGCGGTCAGGCACGGATGGTCATCGACGAGCAGCGCAAGATCCTGGTCGGCTTCACCGCCGTCGGCCCGGACATCTCCGAGCTCCTGCACGCCGCCACCATCGCGATCGTCGGCGAGGTCCCGCTGGACCGCCTCTGGCACGCGGTCCCCGCCTACCCGACCATCAGCGAGATCTGGCTCCGCCTGCTCGAGACCGCGGGCCGCGACCGCTAGGTCGAGCGCCTCACCGACCGACCGACAGCAGATCGGCGTACGCGTCACCGAGACCGTCCGCCAGGATCGCCCGCAGAGCGAGGGCGAGCTGGTCCCGGATGTAGGAGTCGAGGGTCCTGGTCTGCTCGAAGTACCAGTGCTTGAGCGCCCATGCGTGCGCGAGCAGCAGCAGATTGTAGGCGACCAGGTCCGGGTCGGCGGCGACCAGCTTCCCGGCCTCGACGCCGTCACGCACCGCGGCGCGCAACGGCTCGCTGGTCTCGACCTCGAGGCGCTTGATCCGATCGCGTCCGGCCTCGTCGAGCGACTTGGACTCGCGGTAGGTCAGCACCGCGGCGTGACGATGGGAGTCGATGACCCGGCAGTACGCCGCGAACGCGGCCGCCAGGCGGCGTACGGGATCCTCGCCGGCCTCCTCGACCGCCTCCGGGACCGTGGTCGAGAAGGCACCGAGCACGTCGGTGATGACGGCGAGGAGGACGTCGTCCTTGCTGCCGAAGTAGCGGTAGATCAGGCCGACGCTCACGCCCGCCTCGGCCGCCAACGCCTGCATCGAGACCGCCTCGGAGCCGTCACGCTCCATGAGTCGAGCCGCCGCGTCGAGCAGCTGGCGGGAGCGGTGCTCGACCAGCGCCTGCCGGGCGGCGTCGTGCGGCTTGATCGACGTTTGGGGCTCTGACATGGGTCTCCTCCTGAGATGAATCGAGATTCATCCTAGGGCAAAAACTCCTCGCCAGACGTTGACCACCTCGGAAAATGAATATACGTTCACTCTCGCTGAACCAATATTCATTCTTTGCTGTGGAGGCAGTCGTGAGCCAGTTCGAGGACATCACCTACGAGGTCGACGGCGCGGCCGGGATCATCACCATCAACCGGCCGGCCCGCTACAACGCGTTCCGCGCGAAGACGGTCGACGAGCTCATCGCCGCCTTCAACGCGGCCTGGTCCGACGACGACGTACGAGCCGTCGTGCTGACCGGCTCGGGCGAGAAGGCCTTCTGCACCGGCGGCGACGTCAAGCAGCGCGCCGAGACCGGCGACTACGGTCCCGCCGAGCTGGGCAGGTTCCGCATCGGGGACCTCCACAAGCTGATGCGCGACATCCCCAAGCCGGTCATCGCCGCGGTCAACGGCATCGCGATCGGCGGTGGCCACGTCCTGCAGGTGCTCGCCGACGTCTCCATCGCCAGCGAGACCGCACGCTTCGGTCAGGCCGGTCCCCGCGTCGGCTCCTTCGACGCCGGGTTCGGGTCGGCGTACCTCTCCCGCGTCGTGGGCGAGAAGAAGGCCCGCGAGATCTGGTTCTTCTGCCGGCAGTACTCCGCCCAGGAGGCGCTGGACATGGGCCTGGTCAACAAGGTCGTCCCGGCCGACGAGCTCCTGAAAGAGGCGAAGTCCTGGTGCGAGGAGGTCTCGGCACTCAGCCCGACCGCGATCCGCTTCCTGAAGCAGTCCTTCAACGCCGACACCGACCACCAGGCCGGGCTGTCGAACCTGGCGATGAGCGCGCTCGACATCTTCGGCGTCTCGCCCGAGGGCATGGAGGGCGCGACCGCGTTCGCCGAGAAGCGCACGCCCGACTTCGCCCCGCACGTCAACTGGCACTGAGCCGCCACCGCGAGCGAAGGAAGCGACCATGCACTACGGGTTCGACGAGGACGAAGAGGCCTTCCGCATCGAGGTGCACCGGTGGGCCGAGAAGGTCCTCGCGCCGCACTACCAGTCCGACGACAAGGCGGCGGCCTTCCGCCGGCAGCAGGCCCTGGACATGGCCCAGATGGGTCTGACCGGCCTGCGCATCCCGGAGGAGTACGGCGGCCAGGACGCCACCGCCGTCATCGCGGGCATCGCCGCGGAGGAGGTCGGTCGCGCCGACTTCAACGCCGGCTACCTGATCATCAACACCGCGCTGATCAGCGACATCCTGGTGCGCAACTGCACCGAGGAGCAGAAGCAGGCCTGGCTTCCCGGCATCGCGTCCGGCGAGACCGTGCCCTGCATCATGATCACCGAGCCGGGTGCCGGCACCGACGCGGCCAGCCTCGGGCTCAAGGCCGTCCCGGACGGGGACGACGCCTGGGTGCTCAACGGCGAGAAGACCTCGATCACGCTGGGCATGGCCGCCGACGGCGCCGTGGTGCTGGCGCGCACCGGAGGAGACGGCGCCCGTGGGGTCAGCGCCTTCTGGGTCGACATGTCCGACCCCGGCATCTCCCGGACGGCGTTCGACGACCTGGGCAGCCGCGCCATCGGCCGGGCCTCGATCCACTTCGACGGGGTCCGGGTCACCCGCGCCGACATGATCGGCGAGGAGGGCGGCGGGTTCGTCTCCGTCATGCAGGGCTTCGACTACTCCCGGGCGATCATCGGGCTGCTCTGCCTGGGCGCCGCCCAGCAGAGCCTCGACGAGGCACTGCAGTGGTCACGCGACCGCGTCGCGTTCGGCAAGCCGATCGGCACCTTCCAGGGTGTCTCGTTCCCGCTCGCCGAGCAGGCGACGTACGTCGCAGGTGCCCGTCACGTCTGCTACGAGGCGCTCTGGCGCAAGGACAACGACCTCGACCACAGCGCCGAGGCGGCGATGGCGAAGTTCTGGGCTCCCAAGCTCGCGACCGACGTCATCCACCAGTGCCTGCTGACCCTCGGACACATCGGCTACTCGACCGAGCACAAGGTCGGCCAGCGCCTGCGCGACGTCATCGGCCTGGAGATCGGTGACGGCACCGCCCAGGTCTCCAAGCTCGTCATCTCCCGCAACCTGCTCGGTCGCGCGTACGCGCCCTGAGCCCGAACTCGAAGGGACAGCACCATGGGAAAGCTCGACAGCAAGATCGCGATCGTCACCGGCGCCGGGCAGGGCATCGGCGCCGGGGTCGCCGCCAAGCTCGGCGCGGAGGGGGCGGCGGTCGTCGTCACCGACATCAACGAGGAGACCGCGAAGCAGACCGCGTCGGCCCTCGGGAACGGCGCGATCGGCATCCGCACCGACGTCACCGACCGCGACTCGGTGGACGCGATGGTGGACCAGGTCCTCGCCGAGCTCGGTCGGATCGACGTACTCGTGAACAACGCGGGCTGGGACAAGGGCGAGCCGTTCGTGGACTCCGAGCCGGAGACCTGGGACCGGATCATCCAGATCAACCTCTACGGCGTGCTCAACACCTCCAAGAGGGTGCTGCCGATCATGGCGGAGCAGGGCTACGGCAAGGTGGTCAACCTCGGCTCCGACGCCGGCCGGGTCGGCTCATCGGGCGAGGCCGTCTACTCGGCAGCCAAGGGTGGCGTCATCGCGTTCACCAAGGCGATGGCCCGCGAGATGGCCCGCGCCAAGGTCAACGTGAACTGCGTCTGCCCGGGCCCGACCGACACGGCCCTGTTCGCCTCGATGGGTGGCGACAAGCTGCGCGAGGCACTGCAGAAGGCGATCCCGCTGCGCCGCCTCGGCCAGCCCGAGGACCTCGCCAACGCGATCGCCTTCCTCGCCTCCGACGAGGCCTCCTTCATCACCGGCCAGACCGTCAGCGTCAGCGGCGGCCTCACCATGAGCTGACCTGGCTCAGGAACGGGAACCGGACATGTTCGAGACACTGCTGTCTCCCGAGCGGATCGCTCGGGAGACCCGCGCCGGGCACTGGCGCGACAAGGTCATCACCGACTTCCTCGCCGAGGCGGCCGCCACCACCCCGGAGAAGGTCGCCTTCGTCGACAGCCGTCGTCAGGTCACCTTCGCCGAGCTCGCGGCCGAGGTCGACCGGGTGGCGCTGGGCCTGCACGCCAGGGGCATCGGCCGCGGCGACGTGGTCTCCTTCCAGCTGCCGAACTGGATCGAGTGGATCGTGGTCCACTACGCCGCGACCCGGGTCGGTGCGATCAGCAACCCGCTGATCCCGATCTACCGCGAGCGCGAGGTCGGGTTCATGGTCGGTCTGGCGAAGTCGAAGCTTCTCGTGGTCCCCTCCGAGTTCCGGGGGTTCGACTACCCCGGGATGGTCGAGGGGCTGCGCGGCGGTTGGGACTTCGACCCCGAGGTCGTCGTGGTCGGCGAAGAGTCCTGGACCGACCTGGTGGCCGCGGGCGACGACCAGGATCCGCGAGTCCTCGACGAGCTGCGACCCGACCCCAACGACGTCACGCTGCTGATCTTCACCTCGGGCACCACCGGGGAGCCGAAGGGGGTCATGCACACCCACAACACCATGGTGGCGGCCAACGACCCGCTGCCGGAGCGGCTCGGCATCACCGGCGACAGCGTGCTGCACATGGCCTCGACCTTGGCCCACCTCACCGGCTTCCTGTACGGCGCCAGGCTCAACGTGCAGAACGGCGCGACCTGCGTCCTGCAGGACGTGTGGGACCCGCAGGTCTTCGTCGAGCTGATCGCCAAGCACCGGATCAGCTACACCTCGGCCGCGACTCCGTTCCTGCACGACCTGATCACCGCGGCCAATCTGGCCGATCACGACACCGGCTCGTTGGTGCGGTTCTGCTGCATGGGCGCGCCGATCCCCCGGGCGATGGTCCGCGAGGCCAAGCAGAAGCTGCCCGGCCTGGTCGTGGTCGGTGGCTGGGGCCAGTCCGAGGAGGGCCTGGTCACCATCGGTATCCCGGGTGACCCCGAGGAGAAGATCGTCGAGACCGACGGCTTCCCATGGCCCGGGATGGAGATCCGGGCGGTCGAGGTGACCTCCGGTGAGGAGCTGCCGGCCGGCGAGGAGGGTGCTCTGCAGGTCCGCGGACCCTTCCTCTTCGTTGGGTACGCCGAGCGGCTCGAGCTCACTCGCGAGCAGCTGCGACCGGCGGCCGACGACCGAGGCGACTGGTTCGACACCGGCGACCTGGCGTACGTCGACCCCGACGGCTACCTCCGGATCTCGGGTCGCACCAAGGACGTGATCATCCGGGGCGGGGAGAACATCCCGGTCGCCTATATCGAGAACGTCCTCTACGAGCACCCGGACATCGACGCCGTCGCCGTGGTCGCGATGCCGGATCCGCGCCTCCAGGAGCGGGCCTGCGCGTGCGTGGTCCTCCACGGGCGGACCGACTTCGGGATGGAGAAGATGCAGGCCTTCCTCACCGAGAAGGGGGTCGCGAAGCAGTACTGGCCCGAGAAGGTGGTCGTGCTCGACGACTTCCCCAAGACCCCGAGCGGCAAGATCCAGAAGTTCCAGCTGCGCGAGCGGGTCTCCGGCGACACGGGTGGTGCGGGATGACGCGCGGCATGGGCACCGCCTATCTGGTCGACGGGCTGCGTACTCCCTTCGGGCGGTACGCCGGCGCGCTGGCCGCGGTCCGGCCGGACGACCTCGCCGCCCACGTGATCGGCCACCTGGTCGACCGGTACGCCACGGTCGACTGGGCGCGCCTGGACGACGTGCTCCTCGGCTGCGCCAACCAGGCCGGCGAGGACAACCGCAACGTCGCCCGGATGGCCGGGCTGCTCGCCGGCCTCCCGGTCGAGGTGCCGGGAGGCACGGTCAACCGGCTGTGCGGCTCCGGGCTGGACGCGGTGGCGCAGGGCGCCCGGATGATCCGCGCCGGTGAGGCCGACCTGGTGATCGCCGGTGGGGTGGAGTCGATGACCCGGGCGCCGTGGGTGATGCCGAAGGCGGCGCGGCCGTGGTCGCGTACCAACGAGATGCACGACACCACCATCGGCTGGCGGTTCGTCAACCCCGCCATGGAAGCCGCCTACGGCACCGATGCGATGCCCCAGACCGCGCAGAACCTCGCCACCGAGCGCGAGATCAGCCGCGCCGACCAGGACGCGTTCGCGCTCAGCTCCCAGGTGCGCGCTGCCAAGGCGATCGCGGACGGTCGGCTGGCACGAGAGATCACCTCGGTCCCGGTGCCGATTCGCGGCAGTGGCGACCCGGTCATCGTCGACACGGACGAGCACCCGCGCTCGACGACCCTCGAGAAGCTCGGTGCGCTGAGGCCGATCGTCGAGAACGGTTCGATCACCGCGGGCAACTCCTCCGGCGTCAACGACGGGGCCGCTGTGGTGCTGCTGGCCTCCGAGCGGGCCGTCGACGACTACGGCCTCTCCCCGCTGACCCGGGTGACCGGAGCGGCGGTGGCCGGCGTACCTCCGCACATCATGGGGATCGGCCCGGTTCCGGCCACGCAGAAGCTCCTCGATCGCGCCGGGCTCACGATCGACGACATCGACGTGATCGAGCTCAACGAGGCGTTCGCCGCGCAGGCGCTGGCGGTGACCCGCGAGCTCGGTCTCCCCGACGACGCCGAGCACGTCAACCCGAACGGCGGCGCGATCGCCCTGGGCCACCCGCTCGGCGCCAGCGGTGGCCGTCTCGCCCTGACGGCCGCCATCGAGCTGTCCGTACGCAGCGCCCGCCGCGCCGTCGCCACCATGTGCGTCGGCGTCGGCCAGGGCATCTCACTACTCCTGGAGACCCCATGACGACCTACGAGACACTCCTCGTCGAGGTCAGCGACCGCGTCGCGGTGATCACGCTCAACCGGCCCGAGGTCCGCAACGCGATCAACGCCCAGGTCCAGACCGACCTGCGGGCAGCGCTCGACGCGCTCCGCGGCGACGACTCGGTCGGCGCCGTGGTGCTGACCGGTGCCGGCGAGAAGGCGTTCGCCGCCGGCGCCGACATCGGCCAGCTGCGGAGCTACGACCTGCACACCGGGCTGGCCTCCTCGATGCAGCGGCTCTACGACGAGGTCGAGACCTTCGAGAAGCCGACCATCGCCGCGGTCAACGGGTACGCCCTCGGCGGAGGCTGCGAGCTGGCGATGGCCTGCGACATCCGGATCGCGGCCGGCACTGCGCGGTTCGGTCTCCCCGAGACCAACCTGTCGGTCCTGCCCGGTGCCGGCGGCACCCAGCGGCTCGCCCGGCTCGTCGGAGTCGGCCGCGCGATCGACCTGATCCTGACCGGCGACCTGCTCACCGCGGACGAGGCCCTGGCCACCGGCCTGGTCACTCGAGTCACCGAGCCCGAGACGCTGCTCGCGACGGCACGGGAGGTCGCGCGGTCGATCCTCGCCAAGGGGCCGCTGGCGGTCCGGCTGGCCAGGACGGTGATCCGCACCGGGATGGACACCGACCTGCGTACCGGACTGGTCGTCGAACAGCTCGCCCAGTCGCTGCTCTACACCACCGACGACAAGCGTGAGGGTGCCCAGGCGTTCCTGGCCAAGCGGACACCGAACTGGAGCGGACTGTGATCGACAAGGTTCTCGTCGCGGGCTCCGGAGCCATGGGGTCGCAGATCGCGATGGTCGCCGCGCTCGCCGGCTGCGAGGTCACCCTCTACGACATCGACCGGGGCGCGCTCGAGCGTGCGCTCGTCGATCTGCGCGAGCGGCTCGACCGCCAGGTCGCCAAGGGCCGCCGGCCGGCCGGCAAGGTCGAGGCCGCCCTCGACCGCCTGTCGTTCACCACTGATCTCACCGAGGAGACCGCCGACGTCGACCTGGTGATCGAGGCGATCGTGGAGCGGCTCCCGCTCAAGCGGGCCTTCTTCGCGCGGCTGGACGGGCTCTGCCCCGCGCGGACGTTGCTGGCCAGCAACTCCTCCAGCTTCGTACCCTCCGCGATGGCCTCCGCAACCGCTCGGCCCGACCGGTTCCTCAACCTGCACTTCTTCAACCCCGCTCTGGTGATGGCATGCGTGGAGGTGGTGCGCGGCCCGCTGACGGCGGACGTCGCCGTCGAGGCGGCGCTGGAGTTCGTGGAGCGTCTCGGCAAGACCCCGGTGGTGCTCGACAACGAGATCCCCGGGTTCGTCGCCAACCGTCTCCTCGGTGCCGTACGCGACGAGGCGATCGGACTGCTCGAGGGCGGCTACGCCGGGGTCGAGGCCATCGACACCGCCGCGCGGACCGCGCTGGGCTACCCGATGGGTCCCTTCGAGCTGATGGATCTCACCGGCATCGACATCGGCTACCTCACCAGGACGGCCCGCTTCGAGGAGACCGGCGACCCGGCCGACGCACCGTCGGCGACCGTGACCGCGCTGGTCGAGCAGGGCCACCTCGGCCGCAAGAGCGGCCACGGCTTCTACACCTACGACGGGGCGGGCAACCGCACCGGCACCGCCGATCTGAAGGGACAGGACTGATGGATCTCACGCTCACCGAGGAGCAGCTCGCGTTCAAGAAGTTGGCACGGGACTTCCTCGACAAGGAGGTCGTACCGTTCCGGGCCGAGTGGGACCGTCGCGAGGCCGTCGACCTCGCGATCGTCCCCAAGCTCGGCGAGCTCGGCTTCTTCGGCCTCACCATCCCGGAGGAGTACGGAGGCATCGGCGGCGACTACATCACCTACTGCCTCGGCATGGAGGAGCTCGGCCGCGCCGACTCCTCGATCCGCGGCATCGTGTCGGTCTCGATGGGCCTGTTCGGCAAGGTCCTGCTGGACCACGGCTCAGAGGAGCAGAAGCAGCAGTGGCTGCCGGGCATCGCCACCGGCAACCAGCTCGGCTGCTTCGGCCTCACCGAGCCCGACAACGGCTCCGACCCCTCGGGGCTGAAGACCCGGGCCGTACGCGATGGCAGCGACTGGGTCATCAACGGCTCCAAGGTCTTCATCACCAACGGCACCTGGGCCGACGTCTGCCTGGTCTTCGCCCGCACCGGAGGCGAAGGAGCCCGCGGCATCTCGGCGTTCCTGGTGCCCACCGACGCTCCCGGCTTCGGGCGCACCGAGATCCACGGCAAGCTCGGCCTGCGGGGTCAGGCCACCGCCGAGCTCAGCTTCGACGACGTGCGTGTCCCGGCAGATGCGCTCGTGGGCACCGAGGGCGACGGCTTCAAGTTCGCGATGACCTCGCTCGACAAGGGCCGGGTCTCGGTCGGCGCCGGCTGCACCGGGATCATCCAGGGCTGCCTCGAAGCCGTCGTGGACTACACGACCCAGCGCCGTCAGTTCGGCAAGCCGATCGCCTCCTACCAGCTCGTCCAGGACATGATCGCCGAGATCTCGGTCGACGCCGATGCCGCGCGGCTGCTCACCTGGCGTGCCGCCTCGCTCATCGAGGCCGGCGAGCCGTTCGGCACCGAGGCCTGCAAGGCCAAGCTCTTCGCCTCCGAGGCCGCGGTCAAGGCGGCCAACCTGGCGATCCAGGCCTTCGGCGGCTACGGGTACGTCGATGAGTACCCGGTCCAGAAGTACATGCGGGACGCCCGCGTCATGACCCTCTACGAGGGCACCAGCCAGATCCAGAAGCTCCTCATCGGCCGCGCCGAGACCGGCATCAACGCGTTCGTCTGACCCCGAAAGCCGATCTCCGAAAGGAGGGCCACCATGGCCCAGACCCCGTTCGACCTGTTCTCGATCGACCACCTCCTCACCGAGGAGGACCGGGCGATCCGCGACACCGTCCGCACCTATGTCGACAAATCGGTGAAACCCCATGTCGCCGACTGGTACGAGACCGGCCGGATCCCCGCCAAGGAGCTCGCCAAGGAGCTCGGCAGCCTCGGCGTCCTCGGCATGCACCTGGAGGGCTACGGCTGCGCCGGGACCACCGCGACGGCGTACGGCCTGGCCTGTCTCGAGCTCGAGGCCGGTGACTCCGGGCTGCGCTCGCTGGTCTCGGTCCAGGGCTCCCTGGCGATGTACGCCATCTGGAAATGGGGTAGCGAGGACCAGAAGCAGGAGTGGCTGCCGCGGATGGCCGCCGGGGAGGCGATCGGCTGCTTCGGGCTCACCGAGCCCGACTTCGGCTCCAACCCCGCCGGCATGCGCACCCGCGCCCGCCGCGATGCGTCGGGCGACTGGATCCTGACCGGCAACAAGATGTGGATCACCAACGGCTCCGTCGCCGACGTCGCCGTGGTCTGGGCCCAGACCGACGAAGGCGAGGACGGCAAGGGCGTACGCGGCTTCGTGGTCCCCACCGACACCCCCGGTTTCTCCGCCCCCGCGATCAAGCACAAGCTCTCGCTGCGTGCCTCGGTGACCAGCGAGCTGGTGCTCGACAACGTACGGCTCCCCGACTCCGCCGCCTTCCCGGACGTACGCGGCCTGCGTGGGCCGCTGTCGTGCCTGAACGAGGCTCGCTTCGGCATCGTCTTCGGCGCGCTGGGTGCGGCCCGCGACTGCCTCGAGACCGCGATCGACTACGCCGCCGGCCGCGACATCTTCGACAAGCCCCTCTCGGCCTACCAGATCACCCAGACCAAGCTCGCCGACATGACCCTCGAGCTCGGCAAGGGCATGCTGCTCGCGGTTCAGCTCGGACGGCTCAAGGACGAGGGGCTGCTACGGCCGGAGCAGATCTCGCTCGGCAAGCTCAACAACGTCCGCGAGGCGATCGCCATCGCCCGGGAGTGCCGGACCGTACTCGGCGCCGCCGGGATCACGCTGGAGTTCCCGATCATGCGGCATGCCAACAACCTCGAGTCGGTCCTGACGTACGAGGGGACCAGCGAGGTGCACCAGCTCATCATCGGCCAGGCGCTGACCGGGCAGGCGGCTTACCGCTGACCCGCGCGGACTGCGGCCGTCCATCGACGACCGCAGTCCGCGCCCCGGGTGGGATCAGCCGCCCGGCTGGGTGACCCCGTCGACCGTCAGGGTGTAGCGCGCCGGATCGGACACGCTCTCCGTCGGGTCGTCGAACATCACGACCGCCGCCACGGTCTCGGCGGTGTCACCGATCGCGGCGTCGAGCGCGGCACCACTGAGGGTGCCGTCGAACGACTCGTCCAGCGCGAGGGTGTGCACCCACGCGGGCGAGCCCGCCGGGCCGTACGCCACCAGCTGGACCGTCCAGCCCTCGACCTGGATCGGGTTGACCTGCGACATCGACTGCCAGCCGTCGAGGGTGTCGCTGGGCAGCGCGGCGCCGCCCACGGCGATGTCACGCACCCAGAAGCCGGACTCGTCGACCCCGGAGTCGGTGATGTAGCGGAACGCCACCAGCACGCTCTCTCCTCCGTACGCCGAGAGGTCGGCGCTCTGCGGACGCCAGCCTCCGGAGTCGCCGGAGAAGCCGGGCAGGTTGTCGACCACGGTCGGGACGGCGCCCGGGTCGTGCTCGCTGGTCGTGTCGGCGGTGGCCAGGCTCTGCCAGGTCTCACCTCCGTCGGTGGAGACCTGGACGTAGCCGAAGTCCCAGCCGGCCTCGGCGTCCCACAGGGCGTCGAAGGTCAACGACGCTCCGCCGGCGGGCACGTCGACCGCTCGCACGACCGACCGGTCGAGGTTCGGCCCACAGCCGGCATAGAGGGCTGCGGCCCCGGTGCCGTCGGCGGGCGGCGAACCACAGCTGCTGTCGGCCGTCGTGGCGTCCGGCGGGGTGGTGTCGACCGTCCACTCGACCGGCTTGGGCGCCAACGCCGACGCCCCGTCGAAGCTGAGCGACTCGATCTGGCCCGCGGAGAGGTAGGCCCCGGCGCCGTCACGCAGGCGTACGTAGTCCGAGCCGTTCGGCGGTGCGCCGGGCTCGTTCCACGACTCCGGGTTGTCCCAGTTGACCTTCGCGGACAGCGAGTCGGCCTGGAAGGTCGCCGCGTCGCCGCCGTTCAGGTCGCCGCCGTTGGCGTCCAGTGCCGCGTCGAGAGCCACCGTGGCGGCCCAGTCGTGGATCGTCTGCTGGGCGGAGATCCCGGCATCGAACTGGTCCAGCACGATCTGGAGGCCCTCGAGGCCGCCGGCATCCTCACGGTGCAGCGCGCTGAGCAGGTCCGGGCCGTAATGGCTGGCCAGATACTGCATGAAGGAGTAGACCGCGCCGTAGTCGCACAGGGTTTCCGGTCCGCCCTGGTCGCCCCAGCCGGTCAGCGAGTTCTCCGAGCCGCCGAACGCCGGATCGAGATAACCCATGAAGCACGCCAGATGGGAGTCCGCGCCGGGATCGTCGGGCGGGGTGCTCGGGTCGACGTAGCCGACCAGGGTCTGGGCGTAGTCGGAGAGACCCTCGTTGACCCAGGAGACCTCGTCGGTGTCCTCGTAGTACTCCAGCAGGTGCTGGTACTCGTGCGCGAAGGTGCCCTCGTACAGCAGCGGCCGAGATGCGCCGACCAGCCGTCCGGGAGCGCTGTTCAGCTCCGCGTTGCAGGCGACGTACGCCGGATCGGTGCTGTCGTCGGGCGGGTTGGTGCCGGTGCGGTGCAGCCAGTCGAAGACATCGATGCTCATCACGTTGCGGTCGAAGTACTCGTTGAAGATCGAGTAGAAGAAGCCCGCGATGTAGGTCTGCCCGTCAGGAGTGGCGGGATCGTAGAAGTTGGCGTCACGGACGTTGTCGACCAGGACCACGATGTTGTCGCCGTCGCCCTTGTACTCCGAGGACGGCAGGTTGGGGATCAGCCCCGGCAGGGTCGCCTGCTTACCGGCCCGGTCCGGCGGCACCGAGAACTCCTCCGACTCGATCGGGTAGATGGTGTTGTCGAACTCCGAGATGAAGTTCGAGACCTGGGCATCGGTGACCTCGGTCAGACCGAGGGCGTTGCGGCAGTCACCGGCCGGGAAGGCCCGGTCCTCGGCGACCCACACCTCGATGTTGTCCCCGACCCCGCGCAGCGTGTAGTCCTTGAGATAGATGCTTCCCTGGGCGTCGTCGAGGCCCAGCCAGGTGCGGCTCTGGCCGACCTTCGCGGGTCCCTTCGGTGCCTGCTTACCGGCCAGGTCGCCTCGGTGCCGCTCGACGCCGAGACGCTTGCCGTTGTTGTAGTCGGACCCGGTCTGCTTGAGCTCCTTGGCGGCCCGGCCACGATCGTCGTCCGACGGCGGCGCGCTGCCGGCGGGGGCGCCGGGCAGCGTCAGACCGAGGACAAGCGCTCCTGCGGCTCCGATGGTGAGGAGCCCCATTCTTTTCCCGTACAGCCTCTTCCAACCCCGCATGCGTGGTTCTCCCTCCACTCGTTCATGCTGCGCCCGAGCTCGCTGCGGGAGTACGGCTCGATGTGATGTGCATCACGAGCCACGCTTGAGTCAAGCACCGGCCGTACACGAAGGGAAGACCGACTTTCGGGATGCATGCCTGACGTAGGCCTGGATCGAGCGCCCTCACCTGGACGGTACGGGTGCTCGGGGTCCCGCCCGACTCGCCGAGACCAGCCCACCGATCAGGAGGGCGAGCGCCACCAGCAGGAGTACGCCACCGCTCACGAGCAGCGCGCCGATCGTCGCGCCGAGCGCCGGCAGGGTGGCACCGACGGCCGCCTCAGCGTTCACCGGCGCATGTCCGTCGGCATTCATCACCACGAGGGTCCAGTCGCCCGACTCGACCTCCCAGATCAGCGTCCGAGTCCCGGTTCCGGACGTCGAGGCGGTCCAGAAGCCGACGTCCGAGGGAAGCGTCGCGGGGGATCCGCCGTCGACGACGTCGTACGTCGGTCGGCGGCCTTCGAAGCCGTCGATCGTCGAATGTCCGACGCCGGCGAGGAAGGCGTCGACCTCCGTCGAGGGAGCAAGGCCGACGAAGAGCGGTCCCTCCTCGGTCGAGGTGACGACCAGCTTGGTCTCGCCGACCAGTCGGCCGGGCACGTCCACTCCTGCGTCCGTCTCGACGGTGAACGTCTCCGTGGTGATCGCGTGGCCAGGGGCGGAGATCGTCGTCTCGTCAGTCATCAGGTAGCCGTCATCGCCTCGCTCGGCGGCGGCCACCGCCAAGACCACGCCCCCGGCGATGAGGCCGAACGAGATCAGCAGGAGGACGCTGCCTGCCACGACGGCGATGACCCGCCCGGCGGTCCACCGAGGTCGGCCCTGGAGAACGTCATTCATGGAATAGGCCGATCATGTTGCCGCCGGGATCCCGGACCATGGCGAAGAGCCCGACGCCCGGGATCTCCATGGGCGGGACGACGGTCTCCCCACCCAGCTCCCCGACACGACGGAGGCTGCCCTCGAGGTCGTCGGTCGAGACGTACACCGTGACGTAGGCGGGCATCTCGTCACGGGTCTGCATCACGCCGCCACCGATCCCACCCTCCTCGGCCGTCACGAGCCAGTAGTCGGGTCCGGACGCCTGGATCTCCCAGCCGAAGAGGTCTCGGTAGAACGCGACGAGTCCCTCCCCGTTCGAGCCGGCGATCTCGAAGTGCACCACCGGATGTGCCATGACTGTTCTCCCTCCGTCTCGATCGAGCATCCGCCGAGACGGCGGCGCGCGCCCAGGGACGTAGTGCCGCGATGGCTGGTCCTTGGTCCCCGACCGCCGGGTGCCCCGAAAGGATCGCTGAGGCGACGGCACGGCGTCACGAGCTCAGGAGAACCCGCTCACCCAGCCGGGGCACCACGGCCACGATGCCGAGCTCGTCCTGGATCCGGTCCGCGAGGGCGCGGGACGCTGCTGGCTCGCCGTGCACGACGTAGACGGTCCGCGGGAGCTCGGGCGCCGAGGCGACCCACGCGACCAGCTCGTCGGCGTCGGCATGGACGCTGAAGTCCGTGAGCGCCACCACCTCCGCGCGGACCGGGACGTACCTTCCGTGCATCTTCAGTGTCCGGGCACCTTCGGCCAGCTGTCGCCCCCGGGTGCCCTGGGCCTGGAAGCCGGTGAGCACGATGCTGTTGCGCGGATCGGGGAGCTGGCGAAGCAGGTGATGGACGATCCGACCGCCGGTGGCCATCCCCGAGGCCGAGATGATGATGCACGGCTCCTTGGGGCGGTTGAGCCGCTCAGATCCGGCGGCGTCCCGCACCCGGTGGACATCGAGCTGGTCGAGATCGCTCAGCGGCGCCGACCGCTTGGCCTTGAGCTCGTCGCTGTGGGCCGCCGCGGCCGCTCGGTAGACGTCGAGCGCGTCCAGCGCCATCGGGCTGTCGACGAAGATCGGGACCTTCGGGATCTCGCCAGCGCGACGCAGCCGGAGCAGCTCCAGGAGGACCAGCTCGGTACGGTCCACGGCGAAGGCGGGAACGAGGACGACTCCGCCGCGGTCGATGGTGCGGCGTACGGCGCTCGCGAACAGGTCGGGGTCTGGCGCCGGATGTCTGCGGTCGCCGTAGGTCGACTCGAGCACCAGCGTGGAGGCCGCCGGTGGAGGCACGGGGGCTCGCAGGATCGGATGGTCCGGCCGGCCGAGGTCTCCGCTGAACACGACTCGGGCATCACCGACATCGACCGTGGCCACCGCCGACCCGAGGATGTGGCCCGCCCGACGCAACGTCACGACCATCTCGCCGACCGAACGCGGCTCGCCGAACGCGATCGGGTGCAGCCTCTCGAGCGTCCGCTCGGCGTCGACCCCCGTGTAGAGCGGGAGCGCGGGGTCGTGCTTCGACCAGCCACCTTCGTTCGCGTACCGCGCGTCCTCCTCCTGGAGATGCGCGCTGTCGCGCAGCACGATCGCAGCCAGCGCCGCGGTGCCCGGTGTGCACAGCGCCTCTCCGGCGAAGCCGTCCCGCACCAACCGCGGCAGATAGCCGGTGTGGTCGAGGTGCGCGTGCGTCAGCACGACGGCGTCCAGGTCCGCGGGACGCACCGGGAACGGCGCCCAGTTGAGCCGCCGCAGGTCACGTACGCCCTGGTAGAGACCTGCGTCCACGAGCAGCCGATCGGCTCCGCCCGTCACCAGGAACCGGCTTCCCGTCACCGTGCCGGACGCCCCGAGGAAGACCAGGGCAGGATTCTCGGGCTTGGCCATCAAGCGTCCCTTCGCAGGTGGTGATGTCACCACCCTGCTCCGCCAGTCCCGTCGCGGGGAGGGTCATGCGGCCTTCACCGGATGACTCATGGCCCAGAAACGCGACCCAGCCGCGTTCGCCTGAACCATGACACGTCCGGGCTGGTCAATGCGGGAAGACTGCGTTCGGCCACGCCTGACCGTCGAACCCAGTCCACTCGTTGAGCAGGGAACGCCACGTGCCCTCAACAGCCTGAACGGCGTTACTGAGCTCACTCTCCGCAACCAGAATGGCGCCAGCGAGCGTCGCGAAGCAGACGATCGCGGCAGCGAGACCAATGATGGCGCCCACACCGGTTTCGGACGCTGCGACCCCAGCGATCGCTGACGCGATGCCACCCAGCAAGGCCACAAGGGCGACGCCGTATGCGATCGTCCAGGTTTGAATGGCGCCGGCAAGCTCATCCAGTCCCGACGAGATGTCATCCGGATGGCCAGCGATGGCTTCGATGGCACTCTTCTGCCCCGGAATGATCGCACGATAGGCGTCGGCCGCCAGCCCCTGGAAGGTGGTTGCGTCTTCTGCGGTCAAGGCTCCTTCCTCGATCCGCCCCGCGAGCCCGGAGATACCTGCCTTGACGCGATCAGACCAGCCGTCGGCCGCAGCCCGCAGGCTCACCTCCTCCCCGGACTCATCGACGCTGGTGCGCAAGGAAGAAAGCTCAGTCGTCGCCTTCGCGCTCAACTTGTCCCACTCCGACAAGATCTTGTCGGTGACGCTGTCTGGCACGTAAAAGGGGAGGTGTTGAAGCACAAAGTTCACCGCACCACGCAGGTCCTCGATCAGGCCATCAGCCTCGTCCAGCATCCCGTAGAGATCGCTCTTCGTCGTCATCGTGCCGTCTCCTCTCAGAAGGTGTAATCCCAGAACTGCTCGATCGACGCCTTGGCGTTCTCGTCAGCACTTGTGATCACTCGCTTGACGTCGAGGAGCTCATCCGAGACTTCCTTGGCCTCGTTCCGACCACTGACCAGGAGGCCCGTGACCTTTTCCATCAATGACGGGTAGAGAGTGTCGACCGAGCCTCGACTCGGGAAGTCACCCGACGCGACTGCTAGACCGCCGACGGCGCTCGCCGCCTTGCCTAGCGCTTCCGACACGCCGGTCCATCGTTCTGCATCTGCTGTAAGCGCTTGCGCTGCCGCTGCAACCGTGACCATACCTACTCCTCGGATCTCAATCGTGTCGCTTTGCCATGAGTCCAACAGCTCGTCCCATAGGGGTTTCCCACATCAGGTCGTCGAGCGAGGGCGCTGCTGCACCAAGCTCCTGCGCACCTCGCATCGCGGCCGCGATATTCAGACAGATCGAGCTGTCTGAGACCTCCCGCGCCCAAGACTGATTCACAGTCAGGTGGGTGACCTCGCGCTGGCGATTCGCTCTGGCCACGACTCGCCCGTCGGCTTGTCGTGATTCGAAGGTCTCCTTGCCTGCTTCTGTAAGCGCCTTGATCATGTCCTGGGTGGCGACGCGAATACCGCCGAGATCGCGGATCTGCGACATCGCCTGTTCGGCCGCCGCAGCAGAAGGTAGCGGTGTGGCCGGAATACTGTTTGCAGCCTTCAAACGCTCTTCGACGGGAGGTCGTGCCGAGTTCTCCTCGATCCGCTCGAGCATGTTCTGAAGGCGGCTCGTGCACGCGTCCCGATAGGCAAGCAACACATGATCCGCCAGAGTGCTCGTGCGAGCGTCGTCTCGCCCGGTGCCGTCCACAGCGACGTCGAACACAGTCCCCTGACCATCGATCGTGACGCGTACGCCGGCGTGTGACCCCGTCATCGACGGGGCATTGCCGTCGGAGGACGTCCGCACGGCCGCGATGAGGCGCAACGCCTCATCGCGGAGTTGGTGAATCGGTTCGAGATCCATCAGGTCAGCCTCCAATCGAGCGGGTGACTGTTGATATGAGGCTGGTTCCACACATCCCGCCGCGATCGCTTCATCGACGACTGCCCGCCAAAGCCAGGACTCCGAGTACCCCGAGCGCGAGACTCCAGGTGAGTTGAAGGGCAAAGATCGGGCCAGCAAAGGTGTGGCCGTTCGCCAAACTGACAACGAGCGCGAGGATGCAGATGGATCCACCGACAAGCGCAGCGACCAACGAGACCGCCGACAGCGGTGTTGGCCGACGTTCGCGGAACGACACTGAGTACGAAAACACAAGCAGCGTCAGCCAACCGACGAGAGTGGTTCCCACCACCACCAGGAAGGCGGTCAACAGCGATCGCGAGAGCTCGCGGCCGCTGAGCGAGGCAGTAATTGCGGTGGACGCCGCGAAGGTGACGGTGAACAGCGCGACGAAAGCCAAGACACTCCGCGACTTGCGCGTCGTCTTGCTCGGATTTGCAAGCAATGCAATCCCCTAGGCCGCCCGGTCGGCACGAGGCCTCATGGGCCCCATCAGCGGAACCCGAGGAACCGCCGACAGGTAAACTATCAGCGTGTCGCTGCGGCATCCAGGGCATGCATCTCACGGTCGGCGTATTGGCTGAGAGCGATCCGCCCTGAATGCACCAAGGAGTCTTTGGTGGAGCCGCCGAGAGACCCGTCGCTGCCCTCCATCAGATCACCTGCCACGGCGCTCCACGATGCGACTCAGCAGGTCTCGGTCGTCGCTCGGCACGAACGGGCCCCTTGGCGTTCGACAGCGATTGACTCGCAAGAAGGTGTCACTAGCCCTGCTGGCGCAGGTAGCGGCCGAAGTGGGGGACGGTGAACGCGATCCGGCCGCGTTCACCGGAGTAGATCAGGCCCTTCTTCATCAGCGCGTCACGCGCCGGGGAGAGCGACTGCGGCTTCTTGTTGAGGAAGGCGGCGACGTCCGCGGTGGCGACGGTGCCGATGTCGTCGGCGCCGAGCTCGACGGCGGCGTCGGCCATCGCCCGCAGATAGTCCCGCTCCGCGGGGGTGGCGCGCTCGTAGCGCGAGCCGAAGAAGCCGACCGCCAGCTCGCGCTCGGCCTCGGGGGCCGCGACCTTCACATCCTCCAGGGTGATCGGCGAGCGGGGAGCCTGGTCCCACACGGTCTTGCCGTAGGCCTGGATGAAGTAGGGGTATCCGCCGGTGGCGGCGTACATCTCCGCCAGGGCGGCGGGCTCGAACTCGGCCTCCTCCTCGCCGGCGGGGGCGGCGAGGGCGCGGTCGGCGGCGTCACGCTGCAGACGGTCGATGCGCTGGTAGGAGAAGAGCCGCTCGGAGTAGGACTTGCTCGCCGAGAGCACCGCCGGCAGGTGCGGCAGGCCGGCGCCGACGACGATCACCGGCAGTCCCGACTGGCTGATCTCGTGGCAGGCCGCGCACATCGCCGAGACGTCGTCGGGTCCGAGGTCCTGCATCTCGTCGATGAAGACGCCGACGCCCTTGCCCACGTCGGCAGCGAGCCCGCCGACGTCGGTGAGCAGCTCGACCAGGTCGATCTCTATGTCACCGGAGTCGGCCCGGCCCCGCACCGCCGGTGCCTCGATGCCGGGTGACCACTGCTCGCGCAGCTTGGCGTTGGGACCGGCCTCCCGCTGGGCGAAGGAGCGGATGACGCCGAGCACATGGTCGACGTCGTCGGCGTTCGGATGACCGAGCTCGCGCACCGCCTGATGCAGGGCGCTCGACAGCGGCCGGCGCAGCGACTGGTCGGGGCGCGCCTCCATCTTCCCGGTGCCCCAGCCCTTGCGGACCGCGGCGGACCGCAGCGTGTTGAGCAGGACGGTCTTGCCGACCCCGCGGAGCCCGGTGAGCACCAGCGACCGCTCCGGGCGACCGCGCGCCACCCGCTCCAGCACCACGTCGAACTGCCCGAGCTGCTCGTTGCGACCAGCGAGCTCAGGGGGCCGCTGACCGGCGCCAGGAGCGTACGGATTGCGGATGGGGTCCATGATCAGACGATATCCACATCTCTAGGACGCGTCTTAGATTTCGCTAGCGATCCACATCTTTCACGAACGTAGGTCTCTATTCGCCTTTCTAAGATCAATCCTAGAAAGGCGCAGACTCTCATATCGCTCGCTAGTGTCGAACGTGTGTTCGATGCTAGCGGGATCTCCTCCCCCTGCGCAAGTGTGATGTCTCGGGACATCGGTGACGTTTCGAGGTCCCGGGCAGGCCGTTGTCTGGTCGGGGGTGGGGTCATTCAATGGTGGCCACCGTCGGAGGCACCTCGGCGGAGTCCTGTCGGGGTGTCCGCTTCGGGAGCTGGGTGTGGGCGATGAGGGCGGCGAGGAGCCCGGCGACGACGGGGACGAGCATCGCCGTGCGGAGGGTGGTGAGGTCGGAGAGCCAGCCGATGGCCGGTGAGGTGATGAGGAAGCCGACCCGCATGAGCCATCCGAGGATCGCGATGCCGGTGCCTTCGGGCAACCCGGGGATGCGGCCGGCGGCGGCGAACGCAGCGGGCACGAGGGTGGCACACCCGAACCCTGCGATGGCGAACCCGGCGAACGCGATCGGGTAGACCGGGGAACTCACGATCAGCAGTGCTCCGCCGCCGATGAGCAGGCCACCGATCCGGGCCACGGCCTCACGGCCCCACCTGTCGGTCATCGGGTCACCGAGGAGTCGGCCGACGAACTGGGCACCAAGGGCGACGGTGAGTCCGAGGCCGGCGATGGCGGTCGGGGCGCCGGCGGTGTCGCCGAGGAAGAGCACCGCCCAATTGTTCGCGACGTCCTCGACCAGGGTGCCGCAGATCGCCAGCACGACCAGCGGGAGCAGCAGCCGCCAGGCATCGCGGCGCGTCGACCGGTTGGCGTCACCAGCAGCGACACCGGGACGGTCCTTCTCGACCCGGAGCGTGTCGCGGACTTCGACGGGCACAGCCGCGAGCCGGCACGCGAGCATGGCGACCAGGGCCCACGCGATGCCGTTGACCAGCATCTGCGTGGCCGGGGCGACGTTCGCTGCCGCGGCGGCGGCCCCGATCATGCCGCCGGTCGCAGCGCCGACGGACCACAGCGCGTGCAGGGAGTTCATCACCGAACGACCCCGCCACTGTTCCGCCACGACACCTTGCACGTTCTGCGCCGCGTCCACCACCGAGTCGACGGCACCCGCGACCGCCAGTGCGGCAGCGAACAGCCACACCGTGTCGCTGAACCCGGCCACGCCCAGCGCCGAGGCAAGGACCGCGGAGCCGTACCCGTTGGTGCGCAGCGCACCGACCCTCCGGATGATCCGACCAGCGAACCCGGCCGCGATGAGCGCCCCGACCGGAAAGGCGATGACCAACAGCCCGAACTCGCTGTTGCTCAACCCGAAAGCGGTCTTGATCTCGGGGTATCGAGGGAGGAGCGCGCTGAACAGGACACCGTTGGTGAAGAACATCAGCGAGACGCCGGTGCGGGCACGCCCGGGGGAAGCGGCGGGGAGGGCGAGGAGTCGAGGCACGTCGGCAAGGTAGGTGCTTGAATGATCACGTGCAACGATCACTTCGGCACAAAACGATCATCCGATCCGTGGCCTCTGGAACCACCGTCAGCGTTGAGGCTCTCTGCGACCTGACCGGCGCCTCGGCCATCACGATCCGCCGCGACCTCGCCGAGCTCGCCGACCAGGGCATGGTGCGCCGCGTGCGTGGCGGAGTCACTCGTGCCGACGTGCGCGGCACGCTGATGCCGTTCGCGGTTCGGTTCGAGACCGATCGGGAACGCAAAGGCGCCCTGGCGGCGGTCGCGGCCGGACTGGTTGCTGACGGCGAATCCATCGTCCTCGACAACGGCACCACGTGTTACGCGATGGCTCGCCATCTGGCGGGCCGCCCGGTCATCGCACTGACGCTCTCTCTTCACGCCGCCGCGGCGCTGGCAACGCGTCCCGGCGCGACCGTGATCGTTCCCGGTGGGCCGGTCGAGAACGACACCCTCGCCTTTACCAGTCACTCCGCCGTGCGCGCCATCAGCGAGACCAATGCAGACGTCGCCATCATCGGAGCTTGTTCGGCACAGCCCGGCTTTGGGCTGACCTCCACCAGCTATGAGGACGCGCAGGTCAAACGCGCCTGCCTCGCCGCTGGCGCCCGGCGCGTCTTGATCACCACCGCCGAGAAGCTGACCCGCACTTCCACGTTCCGGTTCGGTGAACTCGGCGACCTCACCCACCTCGTCACCACCGCCGATGCCGATCCCGACAGCCTCACGCCCTTCCGCGCCGAGGGAGTCGATGTCCATCTCGTCGAAACCCAACCGCCGTCGGCCGGGAACTGACGCCCAAGGAACGGCGTACGACTTTCGGCACAAGCCGGTCAACGGCTTCGCGGCCTTGGTCGGCGAATCGGGGCACCCAGAGCAGGTGTTACCACCAAGCACGCCAGAAGCGTTGCCCTTGTCTTGATGCAGAACCGTCACCGATGTCCTGGGAGATGACACTCCCTCTGCGCAAGCCTGACGACCTAGACTCGCGGACATGCCGGAACTCCCCGAGGTGGAAGCGCTCGCCGAGGACCTGCGCGGGCGCCTGGACGGCCGTGCGATCACGAAGGTGCACGTCGCGCAGTTCAGCGCGCTGAAGACGTACGACCCGCCGCTGAGCGCCGTCGAGGGCACGCTCGTGGACAACGTGACCCGCCACGGCAAGTTCATCGACATCGAGGCGAGCGGCGTCCATCTGGTGCTCCACCTCGCCCGCGGCGGCTGGATCAGGTGGCGCGACGAGATCCCGGCGGCACCGCCCCGCCCGGGGTCGAAGTCGGGGCTGGCGATCCGGGTCGTGCTCGACGACGACACCGGACTGGACATCACCGAGGGCGGCACCAAGAAGCGCCTGGCGCTCTACGTCGTCCACGACCCGCAGGACGTCCCCGGCGTCGCCTCGCTGGGCCCCGACCCCCTCGCCGACGACTTCACCCTGGACCGGTTCCGCGAGATCCTCGCAGGTCAGGGCCGCAAGCAGATCAAAGGCGTCCTGCGGATGCAGTCGATCATCGCGGGCATCGGCAACGCCTACTCCGACGAGATCCTGTGGGCGGCGAAGATGTCGCCGTTCAAGCCCTCGGAGATGACCGAGGAGGAGTCCGAGAGCCTCTACGCCGCGCTGCGGACGACACTCGAGGAGGCAGTCCAGCGCGACTCCGGGCTGGCGATGAGCGAGCTCAAGGGCGAGAAGAAGACCAACCTCGCCGTGCACGGCAAGGCGGGCAAGAAGTGCCCGGTCTGCGGAACCACGATCCTCGAGGTCAGTTTCGCCGACTCGAGCCTGCAGTACTGCCCGACGTGTCAGACCGGCGGGAAGCCGCTCGCCGATCGGCGGATGTCCCGGCTTCTCAAGTAGGCTTGACCGGTGACCATCCCCACCGTCGAGATCGCCGGCGTGCCCGATCCCCTGCCCGTGGCCGTCCTGGACGTCCGCGAGGACGACGAGTGGGCCGCGGGCCACATCGAGGGCGCGACGCACATCCCGCTCCAGGAGCTTCCGGCGCGTCTCGGCGACCTGCCCGAGGGCCAGACCCTGGTGGTCTGCAAGGTCGGCGGACGTAGTGCCCAGGCGGTCAACTACCTCGCCCAGCAGGGCTTCGAGGTCGTCAACCTCGCCGGCGGGATGCTCGACTGGGCCGCCGCCGGGCGGCCGATGGTCAGCGAGACCGGTGCCGAGGCGTACGTCCTCTAGGACTCCGCCACCGAAGGGCCGCCGAACGCCTCCGGGAGCGGCAGCCTGAGCGCCTTCTCCAGGCGGTCGAGGTAGTCGTTGCGACCCATCTCGACGACGCCGAGCGAGGCCAGATGGTCCGTGCGCCACTGCACGTCCAGGATCCGCTGGTCGATCGACCCCGCATCGCGCAGCGCCGAGACCAGCCCGACGAGGGCGACCTTGGACGCGTCGCGGACCCGGTGGAACATCGACTCACCGGCAAAGAGCCCGCCGATGGCGACCCCGTAGAGCCCGCCGACCAGGCGGTCGTCCTGCCAGGCCTCGACCGAGTGCGCCCAGCCGAGCTCGTGCAGGTTCCCGTACGCCCGGCGGATCCGCTTGTCGATCCAGCCGTGGGGCCGGCGGGGATCGGCGCAGGAGGCCACCACCTCGTCGAAGCTGGTGTCGATCCTGATCTCGAAGTCCCGCACCGACCGGCGCAAGGACCGCGAGACGACGAGCCCGTCCAGCGGAAGTACGCCGCGACGGACCGGCGAGAACCACATCATCGGATCCCGCTGGGACTCCCCGGGCATCGGGAAGATCCCGTGCCGGTACGCGGCCAGGAGTGTCCCGGGCGCGACGTCCGCACCCATGCCCACCAGATCGTCCAGCTCAGCCCCGCCATGACCCCCGCCTGGGTCCCGGAGGTCGGCAAAGGCCCACGGCGAGGGCTCGGGTTCGATCGGTCCCCCACGATTCGCCACGTCGAAACGTTATCGCCCCGTGCGGCGCCAACCACCACACACTTAGGATTTGGCTCATGATCGGTCCCAAGGCAGTGCTCACCAGTGCGGCCGGCCGGCTCGCGCCCAAGGTCATCCAGTCCGCTCCTGGCGTGACCACGACCGTGGTCCGGCAAGCGCTGCACCACGCGATCGTCGGGGTCGGCCCGCTCCCGGCAGCGGCCGCGGCCGCCGAGAAGCACCTCAAGGAGCACGACAACGACGTCGAGCTCGCAGTGAAGCACGCCATCGACAACCACGTGCGACTGGCCGGTGTCGGCGGCTTCGCGACCAACATCGGTGGTGTGGTCACCCAGGCGATCACGCTCCCGGCCAACATCACCGGGATGGCCATCATCCAGTGCCGCCTGGTGGCCGTGATCGCGCATCTCCGTGGCTACGACTTGACCGATCCCCGCGTGCGCAACGCCATCCTGCTCACCCTCCTGAGCGAGGAGAAGGTCGGCAAGCAGATCAAAGCGAAGAAGGTCCCCGCTCCGCCGATGGCCATCGCGACCGCTCCGACCTACGACCGCGCGATCGATGCCATCGTCGCCTCGGAGGTGGCCCAGGAGCTGCTCAGCCGGGTCACCGGGAGGGGCATGATCTCCATGGCCGCCAAGCGGATCCCGCTGGTCGGCGGTGTCGTCGGCGCGGGCGCTGATGGCTGGGTGACCTACCAGATCGGTCGCTACGCCTCGCGCGAGCTGCTGCCGCGGCACCCCGAGACCCCCTGAGCCCGACTCACAGGAACTTCACAGGTCCGTCCTACGTTCCTCTGAACACGGAACTCCACACTGTTGGTGTCCGCTTGGGAGGAGCAGCAGATGACCGTCGACACGACGTGCGCCCCGATCAGCCCAGCCCGCGCTGCCGGGGTCGAGGTGAGACCTCACCTGCTCCTCCTGGGCGGCGTACCCGGCGCCGGCAAGAGCACACTGATCCGCGACGTGGCCGACCGACGTCCTGACGTACGCACCCTCGACCCGGAGACCCCGGGGCGCTGGCTCGCGGCACGGCTGCCGGAGGTGCCCTACCGCCTCTACCGGCCGCTGGTGCACCTGTGGCACGCGATCGCGACCCTCGTCCTGGTCCTGCTCGGCCCGGCCCTCGGTGGCCACACCCTCCTCGTCCACGACCCGGCCACCCGGCCCGGTCGGCGCGAGCTGCTCGGGCGGATCGCCCGCGCCCGCGGCTGGCGTACGTCGCTGGTCATGATCGACGTACCGCGCGTCGCGGCGCTCGACGGCCAGCACGAGCGCGGCCGGATGGTCCGCGCCGAGTCCTTCGAGCGTCACTGGGACCGCTGGACCGACGACCAGCCCCGGCTCCTGACGGCGGCGACCTTCGGTGACGCCGACGGCTCCTGGGATCGGGTCCACCTCGTCGACCGTGCCCGCGCCGCGGGACGGCTCGAGGCGATCCTCTAGGGCGTGTCTCTTAAAGACACGGCGGCCGCGAGCGGCGTTTCGGGCCGATCTGGCAAGGCGCCCGCCGCGACGGCATCCTCACGGCTGTTGAGCGGCGGCAACGCCGCCAGATCGGATGCGAAACGCCGCGTAGCGGGCGTGGATTTGAGAGACACGCCCTAGGTGCCCCTACCGCCGAACGAGGCGGTAGGCCTTCAGGACCGCGCGGCCCCACCAGCGGCGCTCGAGGCCCTCGCGGGCACGCTGCTTCGGCACCAGCGACCGGGTGTGCTCCAGCTCGGCGCGCAGCTCACCGACCTCATCCTCCAACCGCGCCTCGGACTTGCGCAGCCGGATGGCCTCCTGGAGCAGCGCGTCGATGGTGGCGACGCCGGCGTCGAGCACCTCGCGCGAGGAGATGGTGTCCGGGTCGACGAACGGCTTGCCCGCCAGGTCGGCCGGCACCAGCAGCTCCTCGAGCCCACCGACGACGTCGTAGCCACGTCCCGACAGCGCCTCGACCCAGCCCTCGGAGAGCGACTCGACCCACGGCAGGATCGAGGGGGAGAGCGCCAGGCGTGCGGAGTCGCGGCGCTTGGCCAGCGTGCGGTGGGCCAGGAACTCGCGTACGAAAGGCCGGTAGTCGGCCGGCTCGAGCACCGGCACGACCGTCAGGTTGATCTCGCGGAGCAGGGCCGCCTCGGGTACGCCGAGGGACGGGTTGCCGCGGTCGATCCCCTCGAAGTCGATGGTCAGGTCGTCGAGGCCGAAGGCGGTGGAGAATCGCTCCCACAGCAGCGACGAGGACGACCCCGGCGGCGGGACGGTGATCAGGTGGACGCGCTCGGGCGCGATGCCCTGGGTCCACCTGTCGAGGATGTCGGGCAGCTCCTGGACGCCCCAGAACCACGATCCGATCCGCCCCTCGCGGGCGGGGTCGCGGATCTCCTCGAGGAACTCGGCATAGGTCACGACCGAGCGGTGCTTGACGTTCTCCTGCCACTCGGCGGGGATCTGCCGGGCCAGGTCGCGCGCGGAGAGCATGATGTGGATCTCGGAGTCGCCGCCCAGCGAGTCCAGCGCGTGCTTGGCCTGCTGCCAGGACGCGCTCGCCAGGATCTCGTGGGAGATGATCACGGTGCCGTTCTCGACGGAGCGCACCTTCTCCGCGAGCGCATCCCAGGCGCCGGTCGCCTCCTCCTCGATGCCACCCCACGGCAGGTCCATCAGGTCGAGGGCCGCCAGGAAGTGGGCATCGAAGCGATCGGCGAAGTAGTGGACTCCCTGCCCGGCGAGGGACTCCCGGTTGTGGAAGAGGACGTCTTGAAGATAGGACGTGCCCGTCTTCGGGGTGCCGACATGAAGCAGCACGCGCCGCCCAGTCTCCAACGTTCTACTCCTCTAGGAACGCCCCGCCAGCAATGACAACGCGAGCGCCAGCGCCCGGCGCTCGTCGGGACCCTGCGTCGCCACCCCCGAGGGGAGCAGCCGGTCAGGGTCTCCGTGGAGAGCGTATCCGGCTTCCACCAATGCATCACGTTGGGCCCGCGCCTGTGTTTCGACCCAATCCAAACTTTGCGAAGGGACGCCGACCTCTCGGGCGTCCGGAACGAGCGGTTCGAGCTTCTCCAGGCGTGGTCGCAGCTGGCCCATCAGCAGCGTCCGCTGGGTCTCGAGATCGGTTCGTACGCTGAGAACCTGCCCGATCACGCGAGCGACCTCGTTGCCCTCGGCCGAGATCGGCCAGGGGCCGGGCAGGGTGTCCACACCGAGCAGGCCGGGCAACAGGGCGGGATCGGTGACGATCTCGACGCGGCCCTTCCCGACCCGCGCGGCCCACCAGCGGGCGATCCTGGGCAGGTCGGCACGGGGACCGAGCCAACCGCGCCACTGTGCGTCCCGGATCCAGATGTTCCAGGGGTTGACCCGGTTGGTGAAGGTGCGGAACCTCCACGCACCGGCGGCGACCTCGTCCAACGGGCCACCGAGGACGTAGACCGTGTAACCGTCGCCACCGGGCAGCCTTCCGCGCCGCTCCAGCTCCTCGCGGATGGGCAGCGTGAGCCACGGCGAACCGACCAGTCGATAGGGGAACTTCTGCTGGGCGGGCTCGGACCTCTTCGGTCGGCGCGACCACCGTCGCGGGCGCGGAGCGGGCGCGGTCTCCACGGTGGCGAGCAGGTCCTCGGCGAGCAGCACGCTCGCCGCTCTCAGCAGCTCGCGCGCCGACAGCGTCGACGGATCGACCGGCAGCGGACCGTACGTCCTCGTCTCGGTGTCCCCGAGCAGCGGCAGGTCGCGGCGGCCGCGGCCCGGCGGGCTGGTGCTCAGCAGGGCGTCGACCCGAGAAGGCTCCGAGGGACCGGTCGTGTTGAGCCGCCGCAGCAGCTCGAGCATCTCGGCACCCGGCAGGTGGTCGGTCGTGGAGGGCGTGGCGGGCTCGGACCAGGATGTCCAAGGAGTCGTACCGCCCTCGCGCAGGTGCGCGGCCCAACCCCAACCCCTGGTGGGTGCAGCTGGCATCAGGAGCGTCGCCCCTTGACCCGCCGCATCAGGCCGGCGGCACGGGAGGCGACCGGGCCCTGGGGCGGGTCGGTGCGAGCGGCCTCGACGACGACCGCGACCAGCGCGTCGATCGCCGCGTCGGCGACGTCCTTGGTGCGCGGCGCGTCCGGGTCGATCCACTCGACGTCGGCGTCGGGACGCTGCGGGTGGAGGTCGTCGAGCTCGCCGGCGATGTCGACCTTGGCCAGCTCGGCCCACTCGATCCAGGACTCGGCGACCTGGTCGGCCCAGTCGAAGGCGTACGGCGGCAGGGTGACCCGCTCGCGCCCGTCGCGGTGGGCGAGGGTGCGCTTGGCGATCACGTCGGTGACCATGTGGCGGTAGTCCTCGCGGGGGAGCTCCTGCGACTCGAGCCGCGCGTTGAGCCGCCGCAGCAGCGTCGCCTCGGCACGGCCGAGCGACTGGTTGTGGCGGTCGCTGTCGATCGGGGTCCAGGACTCCTCGATCCCGACGACCTCGCAGAACCGGCGCCAGAGCACCTCGCTCGGCGCCCCGTCGTGCGGCACGGTGACCAGGTGCACGCGCTCCGGCGGCAGGTTGCGGCCCCACCGGCTGAGCACGTCGGGCAGGCCGTGCGTACGCCAGAACCAGGCGGCCGAGCGGGACTGCTTCGCGGTCTGCATCCACTCGAGGTAGCGGGCGAAGGTGACCTTGCGCTCGCGCTGCACCTGGTCCTGCCACTCCGCGGCCAGGACGCGCGCGATGTCGCGGGCGGTGTAGACGATGTGCACCTCGGTGCGGCCGCCCTCGCCGAGGTCGGTCATCGCCTTCTCGACCCGGTCGGGCCGGGCGCCGGCGAAGAGGTGGTGGCTGATCAGGATCGTCTCGGACTCGTGGCGGCGCACCCGCTTGACGAGCGTGTCCCACTCGCCGTGGACGGTCTTCCTCATCCCGCCCCACGGGCGGTCGATCAGGTCGAGCGCCGGCCGGAAGAAGTCCGGCTGGCCGCCGACCGGGTAGAAGACGCCATGCTTCTCCAGGGACACCCGGTTGTGGAACAACCTGTCCTGGAGGTACGTCGTGCCCGTCTTCGGAGCGCCGACGTGGAGGAAGACTTTGCGCGCCATGATCCCGCTATTCTGCACCAAGTTAGTAGAGATTGTCGCGGCGGTCCGTCTTTTGTCACCCGGCCGTCACTCTTGAGTGCAGTCTAGGGCGTGTCTCCACCTAGGAGCGCAAGGCACGTACGACGGCCGAGGGACTCGGCCGGCCGAGGTGGTCGGCGAGCCAACGGCTCGTGTCAGCGACCTTGCCGAGATCGACACCGTGCTCGATCCCCAGGCCGTCGAGCATCCAGAGCAGGTCCTCGGTGGCCAGGTTGCCGGTGGCTGACTTGGCATAGGGGCAGCCGCCCAGGCCGCCCGCGCTGGCGTCGTAGGTGGTCACACCGGACTGGAGGCCGGCAAGGGTGTTCGCCAAGGCCTGGCCGTAGGTGTCGTGGAAGTGCAGCGCGAGCCGCTCGGTCGGGACGCCTTCCTTCTTGAAGGCTCCGATCAGCGCCTTGACGTGGCCGGCGGTCGCGACTCCGATCGTGTCCCCGAGGCTGAGCTCGTCGGCGCCGAGATCCAGGAGCCGCTTGCCCGCCTCGACGACCTTCGCGATCTCGACCTGGCCCTCCCAGGGGTCGCCGAAGCACATGCTGAGGTAGCCGCGGACCGTCATGCTATCTGCCTTTGCGCGGTTCATCGTCGGCTCGAACATCGCCCACTGACCGTCGAAGGTCTGGTTGAGGTTCTTGTTGGCGAACGTCTCCGTCGCGCTGCCGAAGATCGCGATGTGCCGCAGCCCCAGCTCGAGCGCGCGGTCGAGACCCTTCTCGTTGGGGACGAGCACCGGGAGCTCCCGCGCCCTGTCGCCGAGCCGGTCGACCAGCTCTTCCATGAGCTGTTTCGCGTCGGCCAGTTGCGGCACCCACTTCGGGTGCACGAAGCTCGTCGCCTCCACCGGGCTCAGGCCGGCATCGAGCAGCCGGGTGATCAGGTCGGCCTTGACGCCGGTGTCGATCGCCGTCTTCTCGTTCTGCAGGCCGTCCCGCGCACCGACCTCGTAGATCGTGATCCTGCTGGGCAGGTCGTCGTGGCGTACGACTGCGGGGAGATCGTTCATGGCGTCGACTCCTGCTCGGTTCGTTCCACGTGTAACACGCTGTTCGCAGGACTACTCGCCCTATCGGAACGACCGGATAGTCCCACGAACGACGTGTTACACGTGCCGCGGTCAGTCATCGGTCGGCTCCACCACGAACAGCTCCGCCCCGAGCGGCACCTGGGAGCCGGCACCGACACCGACCACGGTCACGGTGCCGGCGAACGGGGCCTTGAGGGAGACCTCCATCTTCATCGCCTCCATCACGCCGAGGACCTGGCCCTCGTCGACGGTGTCGCCGACCTGGACGCGGACGTCGATGACGGTGCCGGGCATCTTGGCCTCGACGGCACCGTCGCTGTGGTGGGCGGCGCCGGCGACGCGGTCGGGCGGGGAGAAGTCGAAGCGGTGTCCTTGGTGGACGATCTCGGCGAGGCCGGGCTGGACGTTGATGGCCGCCCAGTGGCGTACGCCGTCGACGATCGCCACGAGGACGTGGTCGGCCGCGCTGAGCTGGCGGACGAGGTGGGCGTCCACACGGCCGGAGGGGCGGTCGACGGTGACGCTGCGGTCGAGGTCGACGACGGTCGGCGCCGGTGAGCCGGCGAGCCGCCAGCCGTCGGCACGGAACGGCGTCGTGGTGTCCGACGCCGCCGACAGCATCGCGCTGACCCAGGCGACGAGCGCGCGCGGGACCTCGGGGTCGGGTGCGGGCACCTCGTTGCGGTCGAGCCAGGCGGTGTCGATCTCCGCGTCACGGAAGGCGTCCGAGGCGGCCAGCACGCGCAGGAAGCCGGTGTTGGTGGTCAGCCCGAGGACGGCGGTCGCGTCGAGAGCCTTGACCATCGCCGCACGGGCCTCTTCGCGGTCGGCGCCGTGGACGATGACCTTGGCGAGCATCGGGTCGTAGGCGGTGCTGACCACCTGCTCACTCTCCAGCGCGTGCTCCACGCGAGCGCTCTCGGGCCAGCGCACGATCGAGGTCCGGCCGGCCTGCGGCAGGAAGCCCTCGAAGGCGTCCTCCGCGTAGACCCGGACCTCGATGGCGTGGCCGTCGACACGTACGTCGTCCTGGGCGATGCCCAGCGGCTCACCGGCAGCGACCCGGAGCTGGAGCGCGACGAGGTCGACACCGGTGATCTCCTCGGTCACCGGGTGCTCGACCTGGAGACGGGTGTTCATCTCCAGGAAGTAGGCGTCGCCGGTGGCGTCGTCGAGCAGGAACTCGACCGTCCCGGCGCCGGTGTAGTCGACCTGGCGGGCGAGCGCGACGGCGCTGGTCAGGACCAGGTTCCGCTGCTCGTCGGTGAGCGTCGGGGCCGGAGCCTCCTCGATCACCTTCTGGTGGCGACGCTGGGTCGAGCAGTCGCGCTCGAAGAGGTGGATGACGTTGCCATGGGTGTCACCGAAGACCTGCACCTCGATGTGACGGCCCCGCTCGACGTACTTCTCGATCAGGAGGGTCTCGTCGCCGAACGCGCTCAGCGCCTCGCGGGCGGCCGCGGCGCGAGCCTCGTCGAGCTCGTCGGGCGACCGGACGATGCGCATGCCCTTGCCGCCGCCGCCCGCCGCGGCCTTGACCAGCAGCGGGTAGGGGCTGTCCTCGCCCCGCGGAACCACGGGTACGCCGGCGGCGACCGCGATCTCCCGGGCCGCGTCCTTGCGGCCCATCTGCTCGATCACCTCGGGTGTCGGGCCGACCCAGGTCAGCCCGGCCTTCGCCACCGCCCGAGCGAACTCGGCCCGCTCGGAGAGAAAGCCGTAGCCCGGATGGATCGCCGCGACGTCCGCCGAGACAGCGGCCGCGACCACTGCGTCGGCGTCGAGGTAGGAGACGACCTCGACGGCCTCGTCGGCGTCGCGTACGTGGGGCGCATCCGCGTCGAGCGCGGTGTAGATCGCGACCGTCCTGATGCCCAACTCACGGCAGGTGCGGAACACACGTCGCGCGATCTCGCCGCGGTTGGCGACCAGAACACTCTCGAACATCCCTGACTCAAACATTCCAGTCACATCCTGAAGATTCCGTAGCGGGGCTCGGGCGTCGGCGCGTTCGCCGCCACCGCGAGGCCCATCGCCAGCACCCGTCGGGTGTCGGCGGGGTCGATGATCCCGTCATCCCACAGACGCGCGGTGGCGTAGTAGGGCGAGCCCTGGGTCTCGTACTGGTCCCGGATCGGCGCCTTGAACTCCTCGTCGTCCGGCTTGCCGGCGACCGTCGCGAGCACCGATGCGGCCTGCTCGCCGCCCATGACCGAGATCCGCGCGTTGGGCCACATCCACAGGAACCGCGGGTCGTACGCACGCCCGCACATGCCGTAGTTGCCGGCGCCGTAGGACCCGCCGATGACGACGGTGAACTTCGGGACCACCGAGCAGGCGACCGCGGTGACGAGCTTGGCGCCGTCGCGGGCGATGCCCTTGTTCTCGTACTCCTTGCCGACCATGAACCCGGTGATGTTCTGCAGGAACACCAGCGGGATGCCGCGCTGGTTGCACAGCTCGACGAAGTGAGCGCCCTTGAGCGCCGACTCGGAGAAGAGGATGCCGTTGTTGGCGACGATCCCGACCGGCTGCCCCTCGATGTGGGCGAACCCGCAGACCAGCGTCTCGCCGTAGAGCTGCTTGAACTCCTGGAAGCGGGAGCCGTCGACGATGCGGCGGATCACCTCGCGTACGTCATAGGGGGTCTTCGTGTCGGCGGGCACCACGTCGGCGAGCGTCTCGGGGGACTCGACCGGCTCGTCGTACGTCGTCGTCCGCGTCCCCTGCTCCGGCAGGGTCGAGACGATCCCGCGGACGATCTCGAGCGCGTGCTTGTCGTCGTCGGCCAGGTGGTCGACGACGCCCGACTTCGATGCATGGACGAGCCCGCCGCCGAGCTCCTCGGCGGTGACCTCCTCGCCCGTGGCCGCCTTCACCAGCGGCGGCCCACCGAGGAAGATCGTGCCCTGGTCGCGAACGATCACGGTCTCGTCGCTCATCGCCGGCACGTAGGCGCCCCCGGCGGTGCACGAGCCCATCACGGAGGCGATCTGCGGGATCCCGCGCGCGGACATGTTGGCCTGGTTGAAGAAGATCCGCCCGAAGTGCTCGCGGTCGGGGAAGACCTCGTCCTGCTTCGGCAGGAACGCGCCGCCGGAGTCGACCAGGTAGATGCACGGGAGGTTGTTCTCCGCGGCGATCGTCTGCGCTCGCAGGTGCTTCTTGACCGTCAGCGGGTAGTAGGTGCCACCCTTCACGGTCGCGTCGTTGGCCACGATCATGCACTTGCGGCCGGCGACGAGGCCGATCCCGGCGACCACTCCGGCCGACGGCACCGCCCACTCGTCCCCGTCGTCGTACATCCCGTACGCCGCCAGCGGACTCACCTCCAGGAACGGTGACCCGGGGTCGAGGAGCCCGTCCACCCGGTCGCGCGGGAGCAGCTTCCCGCGGTCGGTGTGCCGTTGCCGGGAGCGTTCGCTCCCGCCTTGCCGTACGCGCTCGAGCCGCTCTCGCAGCTCGTCGGTGAGCTCCCGCAGGTTTGCCGCCATGGGGTCGAGGTTAACGGTTATTAACCTGCGGTGACAAGAGCCTGCCTCGCCTCGACGACCCGTCGGAGGCCGGCCGGGTAGGGCAGCTCCTCGGCCAGCCCCTCGGCGGCGGCCACCAGATCCACCGCCTCGGCGGCACGCCCGAGGCGCGACATCGCCAGGGCGAGCACCACCGTGGCGTCGACCTCGTCGAGGTGTTCACCGCCTTCGCGGGCTCGGTCGACCTCGGCCGCTGCCACCCGGTACGCCTCGTCGATACGCCCGGCAGCGAGCTGTGCCCGCGCCACGAGCACGGGACCGTCCGTGGTCTCTGCCATGATCGCCAGCGCGGCGTCGGGTTCTCCCGTGGCGAGGTGATGCTCGGCGAGCGCCGTTCGCACCACCTGGCGAGCCTGAAGGTCACCAGCCGTGGTGACGGCTTCCTCGGCCCGGGCAAGCAGCTCGGCGGCATCGACGTGCCTGCCCGCCTCGGAGCGAACCGCCGCGAGCGCCGCGAGGGCGTACGGCAGACACCAGGTCTCCTCCCACTCGGCGGCGGACACGGCCTTCTCGGCCAGGTCCTGCGCGGCGTCGCCCTCGTCGAGCAGCAGCCGGATCTCGGAGAGGTTGGCGCGTTCGAACGCGGCCGAGGACGGGTCACCGGAGCGCAGGGCGAGCTCGAGCGCGCGGTCGCCGAACTCGACGGCGCGTCGCAACCGCCCGTGCCGCCGGGCGTTCTCACGCAGCGTCGACAGGACAGCGCCGAGGAGGGTCGGCTCGCCGTAGGCCTCCGCCGGGGCCAGCGCCCGGTCCGCCGCCGCGCGAGACTCGGCGAAGCGGCCGGCCAGGCCGAGGTTGCTCGCCTGGCTCGCGTTGGCCCGAGCGACCAGGCCGTACCGGGCGGAGCCGGGCACCTCCTCCGCGGCGCTCAGGGCGCGCTGTGCGGCGTCGTGACCCTCGGCGTAGCGGCCCTGCAGGCGCAGCAGGATGGACCAGGCGAGCGCGTGGTTCGCCGCCGCCTCGGGCGCGGCGTCGGCACCCGGCGGGTGAGCCCGCAGCGCCTCGGCGGCGCCGGTGACCTCGCCCATCCGCAGCAGCGTCTCCGCCAGGAGCGCGGTCCCGAGCACGCACTCGGACTCCTCCCCGCGACGGCCGAGCTCGTCGATCGCCAGGCGCAGCGTCTCCGCCGCGCGGCCGAACTGACCCATCCGGTAGAGCACGTGGCCGTGCGCGAGCCGTGCCCGGGCCGCGTCCACGTCGAGCCGGTTCACCAGGTCGCGGTAGTAGCGGTCGGCCGCGTCATTGGCATAGAGGGCGGCAGCGCGCTCGGCGGCCCGACGCAGGTATTCCCCCGCACGGGGGTCATCGGCGCGGGTGAAGTGGACCGCGAGCGTGTCGACCGCGTCGGGTCTCCGGCGCAGCACGGCCTCGGCGACCGCGGCGTGCAGCTGCCGGCGGCGGACCCCGCTGAGCCGCTCGTAGCAGGTCAGCCGCACCACCGGGTGGCGGAACGCCAGCCCGGCCTCCCCGTGCCCCGACACCACGACCTGACGCTCCTCGATGAGCGATGCCGCGATCGCGCGCTCGACGGCGTCGGCGACGGAGCTGCCGGCGACCGGCGGCTCCAGGCCATGACGGGCGACGTCGACCAGCTCGGTCAGTGCCGCCTCCCCGCCGGCGACGGCGATCGCCTCTACGATCCGCCGGGTGTCCAGATCGAGCCGGTCCAGGCGCAGGCCGACGACCTGCCCGACTCCGCTCGCTCCCCGCGGGTCGGGTCCGCCCGGCGTACCGCTGCCCGCTCCGCGGGCCAGCTCGAGCGCGAACAGCGGGTTGCCGCGGGAGAGCCGCCATGTCCGCCGGAGCGCGTCCTCGTCCCGGTCGCCGGGCGGAACGGCGTCGCGGACCATGGCGACGCACGCCTCCTCGTCCAGCCCGTCGAGCCACTCCGACGTGCACAGGCCCTGCCGCACCAAGGAGGCGATGACCTTCCGGCGCGGGTCGCCGTCGGGAAGCTCCTCGGCCCGGTACGTCGCCAGGAACCCGAGCGCGGTCCCGCGGTCGGCGGCGTGCCGGGCCAGGTGGCCGAGCAGCCGGAACGTACCGGCATCGCCGGCCTGCAGGTCGTCGAGCACCACCAGCACGGGCCGCTCGGCGGCGAGCGCACCGAGCACGAGTGCGCCCGCCCGGAAGAGTCCGTCGCGCTCCTCCTCCGGCGTGCGTTCGCCGTCGGCGGGCACCTGGCCCAAGGAGGGCAGCAGGGCCGCCAGCTCCGGGTACTCCGCGCCGACGTCGGCGCGCTCGGCACCGTCGCATCCGGCGAACCACCGGTCGAGGGCTTCGGCAAGCATCCCGTAGGGAGCTCCGCCGCCCGGCTCCCGCCCGACGCCCCACAGGACCGCGGCTCCCGAGGCCGCTGCCCGGGCCGCGGCCTCGGCCGCGAGCCGGGTCTTGCCCACCCCGGCCTCACCGGTGAGCAGCACGACAGGCGGCCTGCCGGGGCCGGCGAGACGTTCCAGCACCTCCTCGCGACCCCGCAACGGCGCGGCGACGGCCGCCTGGACAGGTGCGGGCAGGCCGGGCGCGGCCGGGACCCGGGCCGGCGCTTCGGTGAGCGCCTCGCGATGCAGCCGTTCGATCTCCGGGCCAGGACGTACGCCGAGCTCAGTGTCCATGGCCCGGCGGCACCGGTGATACTGCGCGACCGCGCGCCGCCGCAGCCCCTGGCGCAGCGCTGCCTCGATCACGATCCGATGGGCGGACTCGTCGGCCGGGCTGCCGGCCAGGACCTGCTCGGCCAGCGCCACCGCGTCGCGGGGCTCACCGGCCTCCAACCGGACCGTCGCCAGCCGCAGCCGGAGCCGGTCGCGCAGCTCGGCGACCCGCGCCCGTCGCGACTCGGCCCACACCTCGTACCGGTCCTCCGGCAGCAGCTCTCCGGTGAAGAGCGCCAGCGCACGGGCGAGCTCGGTGGCTTCGTCGGCTCCAGCCCGATCGAGCGCGGCCGACGCCGCCTCCTCGGCGTGGTCGACGTCGATCCACACGGTCTCCGGGGCGAGCGCGAGCATCGGTCCGTCGGCCACCAGGTACGAGGAGGCCGCCCGCGGCGCGAGCTCCGGCTCGAGTGCGCGGCGGGCGGCGTGCAGAGCGACGCGCAGGCTGCCGAGGGCGGCCTGCGCGTCGATGCCGGGCCAGCAGATCTCCATGACCTGCTCCCGGTGCAGCCGGTGGTCCGGCGTCACCGCGAGGAGCTTGACGAGGGCGCGCGCGCTCGGCCGCGGCCACTTCTCCGGGAGGGCAGGGCCGCCGTCGCGTGTGACCCTGAACCCGTCGAGAAGGTGGAGCCGCAGCAGAGGTGCCAGGGGGTGGTGCCGCTCGTCCATCGGTGCGGCCACTCTAAACCCCGCCGCGGCCCCAGGACGGCCGAGTCCCGCCCCGCAGCGGACTGCGGGGCGGGATGCTCTCAGGCGTAGATCAGGACAGGGAGTACGTCGCCATCCGGTGGATCGCGTTGTCCTGGCCGAAGAACCCGCCGCCGACGAGCGTGGCGGTCCGGTTGACCCCGAAGTCGTCGTAGTTCAGCGACACCATCTCGTCGACGCCGTCGCCGTCCAGGTCGGCGACGAGGTGGTTCCGGCCGCCGGGCTGGGAGCCGCTGCCCACGCCGTACTGGAACGACCAGCCGGAGGTCAGCACCGACGGGTCCCAGGCACCCACACCACCGTCGACACCGCCGAGCAGGAGCTCTCGCCCACCGGGGCCGGTCCCGACCTCGAGGGAGCGCAGCGGGGCGATCACCGAGCTGTACGTCTCGACGCCGTCCGCGGCGAAGCCGTGCAGGGTGCCGAAGCTGAGCTGGTAGAGCACCTCGTCGTGGGTGAAGTAGTTGTCGTGGGACCACGGGCTGCCGCCGATGTACTGGTGCAGCAGCTCGCCGGTGCGCCCGTCCCGGATCTCGATGACCACGTGCGGCGTGACCGCGGTGCCCGGAAGCCCGGGCGTCGTGCTGAGGATGAGCCAGGTGTGGACGACGGCGTGGCCGTCGGCGTACGGGATCTCCGGGGAGGCGAAGACCGCTCGGTCGAGCAGCGCGCCGTGCATCCGGCCGCCGTCGGCGATCTCAGGTACGTCGGGCTTGATCGCCCACACCGCGGTGCCGGTGCCGTCGAGCGCGACCGCCTGCTGCGTCGCGTCGCCGCGCTGCAGCCCGTTGACGCTGCCGTACTGGGTGTGCACCCGGCCGTCCGCGACCACGGTGTCGGAGAAGACGACGTCGCCGTCACCGGCGGGCGCCGCGTACGTCCAGAGCGCGCTGCCGTCGCCACGGTAGACCCGCAGGGCGTCGGTGGGCACGAGGATCTCGGCGGCGTCGTCGCCGTTCACATCGGCCACGGTGACGGAGCGGACGTACTGGCCGCCGCCGTCGATGGTGGCCTCGACCTCGCCGGTGGCGGCGTCGAGCACCGCGGTGGCGGTGTCGGCAGCGACCACGATCTCGGCCTCGCCGTCGCCGTCGACGTCACCGGTCTCGATCCGGTGCACCTGGCCGGGCACCGTGGCCTGCCACAGCTCCCGCGGCTCGCCGCTCTTGAGCGACGTGCCGGACCAGGCCCAGACACCGCGCGAGGTCCCGCCGGCGACGACGTCCTGACGGCCGTCGCCGTCCACGTCGACGTCCTGCGCATACGCCAGGTCGCCGCGCAGCGGCGTCAGGGCCGACTCCTTGCCGTTGCCCAGGGAGTAGGTGTGGACGTTCTGCTGCAGGTCGACCGTACGCACCAGCGTGCTGCGTCCGGAGCGGACGACCTCGTGGTCCAGCGGCGAGGCCGCCAGACCGTCGAGGCGCCAGCGCACCTTGCCGCTGCCGCTGAACGCGGTCAGTGCGCCGTACTGCAGACCGCTGAGGTTCTCCGCACCGTTGCTGCCGGTGTCGTCCTGCGCGGACGCGATCAGGGTGCCGTCCACGATCGACAGCTCCCAGGTGCTGGCGCCGTTGCGCTCGTTGTCGGCGGCCCGCTTGGTCGTGCGCGACCAGAGCGCCACTGCCGGGTCCCTGCCGTCGAGCACCCGGACCGTGGACGCGTTGATCGACGTGTTCGGTGCCAGCGTCGACTCGGCGACGGCGTACTCGACGCCGCCGCCGGCACCCAGGTCGCCGACCGTCATCGCCGTCGGGAACGCGTTGATCCGGGTGTCGTGCGTGGTGCGCTCGCCGTCGGCGAGAGCATAGGACGCGACCTGGTAGCGCACCCCGTCCGTGGGGTCGGACTGCTCGATGGTCACCAGCTGGGCGCGGCCCGCGTCGAGGTGGAGCTGGCGGACGTACAGGTCGCTGTCCGACTGCCACCGCACGGATCCGTCGGCGACGTCGAGCACCAGGGTGCGGTCATGACCGTGGACTTCTTGTCGAGCGCCAGGTCGTCCCAGTACGCGGCAACGATCCCGTTGGGCACTGCGTTCGACGGCAGCGCGTCGTTGGCGTAGTCACCGACGCGCGGGGACAGGAAGTTCAGCAGGCCGTTGGTGGTCACCGCGACGTTGTTGTACGTCACGCCGTAGAAGTCCACGGGGAACGGCAGCGCGACCGTCGTGGCGTCCTCGTCACCGGAGAGCGCGACCCGGTTCTTGCCCGCGACCCACGCGTAGGTGGTCGGCGCGCAGGAGTGTCCCGAACGGTCGGTGCGGGCAGGCAGCCGGACCGTGGTGTTCTCGTCACCGTCGATGGTCAGCTTCGCGGCGTACGCGCCGTTGCACAGGACGGGCTCGGCCGGCGACGCGGTCAGCGTGTAGTCGCCCTCGGCGACCTCGGGAAGTGTGAACCCGCCGCCGGCGTCAGTGGTCACAGCCGCCACGGGCGTACCCGTGACCGCGACCCTGACGCCGGCGAGCGGCTCACCCACGACGTCGAGCACCGTACCGGTCACTGCGTGGACCGGGACGGCCGTGAGGGACACGTCCTGGGTGAGAACCTGGTCGTCCGCAAGCTCGACGTCCGCGAGTGTGCGGGTCGCGTAGCCGTAGCCGCGGAGCGTGAAGGCATAGGTGCCGGGCAGCAGGTGGACCCGGTAGCCGCCGTCGGAACCGGTCTTCACCGTGCGAGGCGAAGTGCCGGCGATGTCGACGGTGACGCCGGACAGCGGTGCGCCGGTCGCCTGGTCGGTGACGGTGCCGGTGACCGTGCCGGCCTGCTTCGGGGCGGCCTCGACCGAGGCGAGCACGTTCAGCTTGCCCTCGCCCCAGACGTTGTTGGCGTCGGCCGTGCCGCCGCAATGCGTGTCGTCGACGTCGGTCGCGCCATCGTTCAGGAGCGCCTGGACGCCCTGGATGTCACCGACGAGCGACGGGGCTGCGGCCATGATCAGCGCAGCGGCGCCGGCGACGTGCGGCGCCGCCATCGACGTACCGGAGATCGTGTTGTACGACGAGCCCGGCCAGGTGGAGCGGACGTCGACACCGGGAGCGGCGATGCTCGGCACCATCGAGCCGTCGACCAGCGACGGGCCGAAGCCGGAGAAGTTCGAGATCTTGCCGTTGATGTCGAACGCACCGACGGCGTAGGACGTCGCCTGGGAGCCCGGCGCCTCAGCGGTCGAGCACGTCACCCCGTTGCCCGAGTTGCCGGCGGAGAAGGTGTGGAAGATCCCTGCGGCGGTCCACGCCTCGACGGTGCTCTGGTAGAAGGTCGTGTGGCCGCCGCCCCAGGAGTTGTTGACGATGTCCGGCGCGAGCTCGGGACGCGGGTTCTGGCCGTTGCTGTCCGTCGGGGCCAGGATCCACTGGCCGGCCTTGAGGAGCGAGGAGTCCGAGCACTCGCGGGCCTCGCAGCCCTTCGCCGCCATCCAGGTGGCGCCGGGAGCGACGCCGATCCCGTCGGCGCCGACCATGGTGCCCATCGTGTGGGTGCCGTGGCCGTTGTTGTCGCACGGGACACCATCGGTGCACGTCCCGGTGGCGTCGTAGAAGTTGTAGTCGTGCGTGAACGCGCCGTTGCCGTCGTTGCCGCGGTAGGAACCCACGAGCGCCGGGTGGTCGTACTGCACACCGGAGTCGACGTTGGCGATCACGACGCCCTCACCGCGGTCCGCGTGCTGCGACCACACCTGATCGGCCTTGACCGCGGTGATGCCCCACTCGAGGGAGGCGGTCGTGGCGTCCTCGGTGATGGCGTTCTCGCCCTCCGGAACGTCCACGGCGTAGTGCTTCTCCTGGACCAGCTCGGCCACGTCGTGGCGCTTCGCCAAGTCCTCGACGAGCGCCTCGTCGCCGGTGACCAGCACGGAGTTGGTGATCCAGAAGTCCTCGTGGCCGACCTTCTTCGCGTCGAGATAGGAGGTCAGCGTCTTCTGGGTCCGGTTGGCCTCGGAGCGCAGCGCGCCGTACGTCGCCTTCGCCTTGGCGTTCTTGTCCTTCTTGGCGCGGCCCTGCGCCAGGTCGGCCTTGGCCTTCAGGACGACGAAGAACGTGGCTTCGCCGCCGTCGGCGACAGCCTTCTCCAGGGCGGGGTCGATCTCGACCGCGGCCGTGTCGGCGGAGGCGATGCCGGCTACGGAGGGCGCGGCCACCGCCGTGGCGGAGAGGGCCGGCCCTGTCAGCAACGCGGCAGCGGCGGTGGTCGCCAGCGCTAGCGGCGCGAACCGCCGTCGACGGGATGATCGGGTCAAGCGCATCAGGGTGCTCCTCGGGGTGGGGTGGGCACCCGCGACGCTACGAACCGGCCGTTACCGAGGTATTACTGCGATTCGGCCGCCGTGATGATGCGATCAGACCAGAGCGGCGCGCGCCATCCTCACGAGCACACCACGGGTGTCCTCCTCGGGGAGAACCCGGTTGTGCGGGGTGGAGTTGATCAGCCCGAAGACGCCGTGGGCCATGGCCCTCGCGGTGTCGGGGGTCAGGCCCGGGTTGCGGTCGCGGAGCTGGTCGGCCCAGAGGTCGACGTACTTCCGCTGCAGGGTGCGCACCTGCTCGCGCGCCTCGTGCGGGAGCGACTGCCAGTCGCGCTCCTGGACGACGATCAGGGCCCGGTCGCGCAGGGCGAAGTCGACGTGCCAGTCGATCAGCGCCTCGATGGCCTCGGCGGTGCTCGACGCGCCCTTCACCCGAGTACGCCCTTCGCGGAGCAGCTCCTGGGAGATCGAGACGAGCATCTCGGCGAGCATCGCGTCCTTGCTGGGGAAGTGCTTGTAGAGCGCCGGGCCGGAGATGCCGCAGGCGGCGCCGAGCTCGGAGACGGAGACGCCGTGGAAGCCGCGGGCCGCGAAGAGCTCGGCTGCGGTGTCCAGGATCTGCTCGCGCCTGGTCTTCGTCGGGGCCGAGGTCATTGCACGAGGTTATCGCGCGGGCTCCGGAGGCATCTCACTCCTCGAGCAGGTGGCGTGCCCGGAGCACGGCGTCGAGCGCGATCTCGACGTCGTCGACCTGGTCTCGCGTCGACTCGCCGGCGACAGCGATCGCGGCGGCGGCCGGCCCTGCCGGGCGATCCTGACGCAGCCCGCTGCGCAGGCGCCCCAGCAGCTCGTCACGTTCCGCGCCACGCAGATGGAGCAGTGCGGACGCGTCGCGATCGACGATCCAGCAGAGCTGGTGCAGCACCGCGAGCGAGTGGCCGCACGCCGCATGCCAGTGCCCGCAGGTGCAGGTCACCGCGAGCTCGTCGCCGTAGGGCACCAGCTCGATCCCGGCCTCCTCGGCGTGCTCGGCCACGTCCAGTGGCAGCTCGCCGACCAGGAGCGCCTCGGCCCGCTCGGGCGAGGCACCGAGAACCTCCGCGAGCGCGGCGACGGAGTCTTCGTCCAGGACCGGCACCGTGCCGGTCACGGTCCACAGTCCGCGCTCGTCGTCGACCGCGGCGGCAAACCGGCCCGGCTCGACGACCAGGCCACCGATCCGCCCCGAGCGGGCGAGCGAACGAGCGCCGGAGAGCTGGTTGTCGTCGTACGCCAGCTCCTCGATCGCCCGCAGGAACGCTCGACCCCACCACGACTCGACCCGCACCATCCCGCGCCGGTGCGGCTCGCGGGGGAAGGTCAGCGCCGCGCTCATCGCGTGCTCATGAGGCGATCCGGCGACGTTTCCGGCGCTTCTGGGGGCCGAGCTTGACCAGCTCGCGGAGCTCGGCGTTGGAGAGCTCGGTCAGGGCGGCCTCGCCGCCTCCGAGGACCGCGTCCGCCAGCACTCGTTTGCGCTGCAGCAGCTCTGCGACGCGCTCCTCGACGGTGCCTTGGGTGATGAGCCGGTGCACCTGGACCGTACGCGTCTGGCCGATGCGATGGGCACGATCGGTGGCCTGGTCCTCGACTGCCGGGTTCCACCAGCGGTCGACGTGGATCACGTGGTCGGCACGGGTCAGGTTGAGCCCGACCCCGCCGGCCTTGAGCGAGAGCATGAAGACCGGCACCTCGCCGCCCTGGAAGCGTTCGACCATCCGTGAGCGCTCCGGGACCGGGGTGCCGCCGTGCAGGAACTGATGGGCGACACCCGCGGAGGCCCAGTGGGCCTCGAGGAGGCGGGCCATCGCGACGTACTGCGTGAAGATCAGGACAGCTCCCTCCTCGGCGAGCACGGTCGAGACCAGCTCGTCGAGGAGGTCGATCTTCTGCGACCGCCCCGCGATCCGCCCACCCTCCTGCTTCAAGAACTGCGCCGGATGGTTGCAGATCTGCTTGAGGCCGGTGAGCAGGCTGAGCACCAGCCCGCGGCGCTGCGGGTCGTCGGCGTCGAGCCGCTCGATCCGGGCCATCGCGTCGCGCACGTAGGCCTCGTAGAGCACCGTCTGCTCCCGCGTCAGCGACAGCAGGTGGTCGGTCTCGGTCTTGGGCGGCAGCTCGGGAGCCACCCCCGGGTCCGACTTGCGGCGTCGCAGCAGGAACGGGCCGACCAGCGCGGCGAACTCCTTCGCCTTCCCGACGTCGGCACCGGCCTCGATCTGGCTCGCCCAGGCGCGCCGGAAGGCCAGCCGGCTCCCCAGCAGACCGGGGACGCACCAGTCGAGCAGCGCCCACAGCTCGGTCAGGTTGTTCTCCACCGGGGTGCCGGTCAGCGCGACCCGGGCGTGCGACGGGATCTCGCGGAGCGCCTTCGCGGTCGCGGAGGCGGCGTTCTTCACGTGCTGCGCCTCGTCGGCGACGACGAGCCCCCAGGGCACCGCCGAGAGCAGCTCGGCGTCGCGCCGCATCGTCCCGTACGTCGTCAGCACCACCCCGCTCGCGCCCTCGACGTCGCGCTCGGCGCCGTGGTGGCGACGCACCTCCACCTCGGGCGCGAACCGGGCGAGCTCGGCCTCCCAGTTGCCCAGCAGACTCGCCGGGCAGACCACCAGGGTCGGCCCAGCATGCTCCTTCTGCCGATGGAGGTGGAGCGCGATCGTCATCAGCGTCTTCCCGAGCCCCATGTCGTCGGCCAGACAGCCACCGAGCCCGAGCGAGGTGATCCCGGCCAGCCAGGTCAGTCCCTCGACCTGATAGCCACGCATAGTGGCCTGCAGCTCGGCCGGCACCTCGACGGCGGGACCCGAGGTCGCCGCGATCACCTCGTCGCGAAGCCGTGCGATCGAGGCCCCGATGATGACCTGCTCGCCAGGCGCCGCCTCGGCGACCTCCTTCGGCACCTGGCCGGTCAGGGCGACGGCCAGCGCCTCTCCGCCGCTGATCCGCTTGAGCAGCCGCTTGCGCGCACGCCGGAGAACCGACGGATGGACGACCGCCCAGGCCCCTCGCAGCCGCAGCACCGGACCCGCGGCCGCAGCCAGGGCATCCATCTCGGCGGCATCGAGCGGCTCTCCGCCGAGCGCGAGCTGCCACTGGAACGCGAAGAGCCCCTTCTCCCCGAGTGGCGACTCGCGCATCAGATCCTCTCGCGCGTCGGTCGACGAGGACCTCACTCGATCCACTGCCACCGACGTCGTCAGGTCGCGCGACAGCGAGCGCGGCCAGAGCACGTCGACGCCGCGCTCCTTGAGCCACTCGACCCCGTCCTCGAGCAGGCCGACGACCTCGTCGCTCGCCAGGGTCAGGGACGAGGGCACCGGCAGGTCGAGCAGCCGGTCGAGCACCGGCCACGCCTCTGCGGCGCCGCGGAGGGCGACCTGCGCATGCGTACGCGCCCGGGGGCCGAACCCGTGGTCGTCGGCCTCGTCCCACAACCGAGCCGCATCGGCCACGTGCAGCGGGTCGGCCTCGTCGTGCACCTGCGGCACCAGCGTCAGCAACCCGGCGAGCAGGTCCTCCTCCGGCGCCTCGACCCGGAAGGAGAGCCGCACCAACGACGGCAACGAGGCCGTCACCGGTCCCTCATCGGTCCGGTAGCGCGCCAACCGGGTCTGCAACGACTCCCGGAACGCGCCCGAACCGGATGCCTTCGGCGCCGAGGTCGGCACCGCGTCCGCGACCGCCGCCACGACCTCGCGCACCAGGAGCTCGGCCGCCTGACCGTCCAGGTCGTCATAGGCGCGCGAGGAGGCAAGCAGCCGCACCCGCTCCTCGTCCTCCGGCGTGTAGCGGACCGCCCACGAACCATCGGCGGGCTCCAGCTGTCCCGCGGCCACGAACCGGAGCCCGAGATGGGCTGCCGACGCGACCAGGGCGACCGAGGGATGCAGGTCGGAGGCTGCGTACGCCTTCTTCAGGACCGGCAGCGCGGCCCGCATCGGCAACGACACCGACCGCCGGGAGTCCACGAACTCCACGGCCGAGTCCCGCGGCGGCTGCGCCGGGCGGAAGACCGCGCGGCCGGTCACGGGTACGAAGGACATGGACACGACCGTAGCCGCCAGCACCGACGGTTTCTCATCCTCGAGGATGAGGGCATCGCGCCCGAAGGTTGAGGCGTGCCATGCCGGGGCCCTGCCACGGTGGCTGACATGACCGAGTCCACCCAGCCCCGCACCGCTCTCCCGCCCGGGCAGCGGCGCATCGACTTCTTCCCGCGCTTCGGACGACGTGTCGACCAACCCCCACCCGAGGTGGGCGCGCAGCCGACAGTCGTCTTCGGTGGCGCGCTCACGACACCGCTGGAGATCGCCGTGGACGAGCTCGTCGGCGCCGATCGTCGCGAGCTCGACGCCGACTTCCACTGCGTCGCCGGCTGGTCGGTGACCGACCTGCACTGGGAGGGCGCCGCCTTCGCCGACGTCTATCGGCGGTACGTCGCACCGGCCCTCACACCGGGCACGACCGTGACTCACGTGCTGGTCCGCGGCCTCGATGGCGAGCACTTCGTGGCCCAGCTGGACGATCTCCTGGCCGACGACGTACTGCTCGCCGACCGGCTCGGCGGCCAGCCGCTCGACGGCGATCACGGCGCCCCGCTGCGACTGGTCAACCCGGCCCAGTACGGGTACGCCAACATTAAGCACGTGTGCCGGATCGACGTGCTCGCCGGCCCGCCGCCGGCAGGCTCACCGGCGCTGGTGGACCGGCTGCTCCAGTCCCACCCGCGGGCGCGGGTCTGGGAGGAGGAGCGCCACGGCATGGTGCCCGGTCGGGTGATCCGCCCGGTCTACCGAGCGATCAAGACCGTCATGCTCGCCGCGGCCGCTCGCCGCGGCAAGACGCCAGGTGAGCCAGGTCACCATTCAAATGCAAATAATGGCTAGGGGACCTATCAACCCACACGTAGGCTGTCAACCCGTGACAGACATTTCTGCCAAGCCTGAGAAGGCGCCGGACGATCACCTCGACAAGAGCGTGCTCATCGTCGCAGGCGTCGTCGTGCTCGGATCGATCATGTCGATCCTCGACATCACCGTCGTCTCCGTCGCGCTGGAGACCTTCCAGCGCGAGTTCGACGCCACCTCTGCCGAGGTCGCCTGGACGATGACGGGCTACACCCTCGCCCTGGCGACGGTGATCCCGCTGACCGGTTGGGCCGCCGACCGGTTCGGCACCAAACGCCTCTACATGACGGCGATCGTGCTGTTCGCGCTCGGCTCGGCGCTGTGCGCCCTGGCCACCACGCTGCCGATGCTGGTCGGCTTCCGCGTCCTCCAGGGCCTCGGCGGCGGCATGCTGATGCCGCTCGGCATGACGATCCTGACCCGCGCCGCCGGCCCCGAGCGGGTCGGTCGCGTGATGGCGATCCTGGGCGTACCCATGCTCCTCGGCCCGATCCTCGGCCCCATCATCGGCGGCGCGCTGATCGACTCGGCCTCGTGGCACTGGATCTTCCTGATCAACATCCCGATCGGCATCATCGCCCTGGTCTACGCCTGGCGGGCGCTGCCCAAGGACCACGTCGAGCCGTCGCAGTCCTTCGACTTCCTCGGCATGGTGCTGCTGTCCCCGGGTCTGGCGCTGTTCCTCTACGGCGTCTCCTCGATCCCCGAGGCCGGCACGTTCCTGGACGCCAAGGTGCTCTCCTTCATGGTGGCGGGCCTGGTGCTGATCGCCGCGTTCATCCCGTGGGCGCTGTCGTCCCGCAACGACCACCCGCTGATCGACGTACGCCTCTTCGGCAACAAGGAACTCACCGTCGCGGTGATCACCCTGTCGATCTTCGCGATGGCGTTCTTCGGTGCCTCGCTGCTCTTCCCGCTCTACTACCAGCAGGTACGCGGCGAGGACGCCCTCCACGCCGGCCTGCTGCTGGCTCCGCAGGGTCTGGGCGCGATGGTCACGATGCCGATCGCCGGCATGCTCGCGGACCGCACCGGTCCGGGCAAGATCGTCCTCAGCGGTCTCACCACGATCGCGGTGGGCATGTTCATGTTCTCGCGGCTCGACGAGGCCACGCCCTACTGGTACCTCCTCCTGTCGCTGTTCATCATGGGCCTCGGCATGGGCGCCACGATGATGCCGACCTTCGCCGCCGCCCAGGCGACGCTGCGCGAGCACACCATCGCCCGAGGTACGACCCTGGTGAACATCGTCCAGCAGGTCGCCGCCTCCGCCGGCACCGCGCTCTTCTCGGTGCTGCTCACCAACGCGCTGTCCAGCAAGGATTCGATCTCCGCCGCGGATGACCTCGCCGACAAGCTCGGGGTCTCGACCGGCGGTCTGGAATCGTTCATGGCCGACCCGGCCAACCAGCAGAAGGTCGGCGAGGCCGCGGCTTCGCTGGGTCTCGACCCCGCGAAGCTGCCCGAGGTCTTCCAGGCCATTCCGGCCGAGATGGCCGAGGCGTTCTCGACCACCTTCGTGATCGCCGCGATCCTGGTGCTGGTCACGCTCATCCCCGCGTGGTTCCTGCCGAAGAGCAAGGCCGAGCACGGAGCCGCCGCTCCCACGGTCCTCCACTGATCCGCCTACGTACGCAGGGCCGGGCTGCCGCTGGCAGCCCGGCCCTCGTTCTGCTTGTGAGCCTGATCTTGTTGGCCGCGTGCGGTTCCCCTGCGTCGCCAGCTGCCGACGACACAGCTCCCGACCTCCCGCCGACCGACGGCGTTTTCGACTACCAACTCGGCGGCACCGCGGACCACCTGTCCGACGGCACCCGGATCGACGTGGTCGCCCGCGACGCCACCGCCGCACCCCTCGATGGCGCCTACAACGTCTGCTACGTCAACGGCTTCCAGACCCAGCCCGACGCCGACTGGTCCGAGCACGCATCGGCGCTGCTGCGCGATGCCTCCGGCAAGCCCGTACGCGACCCCGACTGGCCCGACGAACTCATCCTCGACCCCTCCACCGCGTCCGCCCGCGAGGCGATCCTCGAGGTCGTCGCCCCGATCATCTCGGACTGCGCGGACGCCGGCTTCGACGCGGTGGAGATCGACAACCTCGACACCTGGACCCGCTTCGACGCGATCTCGCAGGAGGGCGCTCTCGCCCTCGCCGAGTCCTACGTCTCGACAGCTCACGACGAGGGCCTCGCGATAGCCCAGAAGAACGCCGCCGAAGCCGCCCGCCCCGCCCACGACGACCTCGGCTTCGACTTCGCCGTCGTCGAGGAGTGCGGCGCCTACTCCGAGTGCGCCGCCTACACCGACGTCTACGGCTCGCACGTGCTCCAGATCGAATACCCCGACTCCCTAGCCGAAGCCGACATAGTCTTCGAAGCCGTCTGCGCCGACCCCGCCCGCGCCCCGCTCACCATCCTCCGCGACCGCGACCTCGTCGGACAGAGCAATCCTGCGTATACCTACGACGCCTGCTAAACGCGGGTTCCTGAAATCTGAACGCGCGGACAGTTTGCAACGACCTTTCTCAGCACACTGCCCGGACGCCATTTCGCAAGGGGCTACCTCCGCAACGGATGACCGCGCCGACGAGCGCGAGCATCGACCCTGCCAAAGTGCCAGAGGTCTTCTGGGCCATCCCCTAGGAGACGGCTCAAGACGTCTCGACACCTTCGTGATCGCCGCGATCCTGATACTCATCCCCGGGTGGCCTGCCCAAGACCAAGGCCGGCCATGGAACGGCTCCTCCGGTCCTCCACTGAACCGCTCAACTCACGTACGCAGGCCGCGGCCGCTGCTGGTAGCCCGGCCCTGCTTGCCAATCCCAACCATTTTGCCGTGGTTTCATAGCGGCATGACGATCACACGCGCCATCTCGGCCGTCCTCTGCGCAATTGTCGTCCCGGTCTCGGCTTGCTCGGCATCGATGAGCGCCGGCGCGTCCCTCAGCGAAGAGAAGACCGAGAAGCAACTAGCCCAACTACTCGAGAAACAGACCGGGGTTCGACCCGACGATGTCGACTGTCCTGGCGACCTGCCTGGCAAGAAGGACGCGGTCCTGAAGTGCAGCGTCTCTGCAACCGGCGAAACCCACACCGTCAAGCTCACGGTAACGGAGGTCGACGGAACTAACATCAAGTTCCGATACAAGGTTGTAGAATCCACCGGCACCAGCCTCCCGGCAAACCCCACAGTCGATAAGGCAACACTCGAAAAGAAGGTCGCGGATATCCTTGAGCAGGAGGTCGGCCAGCGGCCAGACAAGATCGACTGCCCCGGTGATCTCAACGGAACAGTCGGCGAGACAATGAGGTGCACGCTCACGGCTGGCACCGACCAACTTGGACTCACGGTCACCATCCGCGCGGTCGAGGGCAGCAATGTAGACTTTGGGGTCGAGGTCGACGGCTGACGACCAGGAACTTATGTAACGAGTTCACAAACCCGGCCCACCATCGAGGCTCACCACCGCACTGGCGAAGCTTCCGGGTGTACGTCCGAATGTATTTGGGCGTATCGTCTCTGGCATGCCAACACCGCTAGCTGAGATGCTTCCGCAGATCGTCACTCTCAACGTCGCCGACCAGCCATTCAGCTACTACGCCGAAGGAATTCAAATTCTTGGCTGGTGGGACATGGCGAAAGTCTCGGCTCTCTACCCAACACAAGAAGACCAAGCCGACCAGACCTATCGGCTAACCGTTACCCTGAATCAGGCGAACGGAACATTCAACTACAACGAGACGCGTAGGTCGGCCCCTTTCGGAGCGGCCGGATACGACGATTCCGGATTCAAGACAAGCGGGATGACATGGAGTTCAGGAAAGCGAATAACGAAGGACTTCTCGTTCACTCTGGGCGGCAAAGCAGGCGACACAAACCCAGAAGATGAACAGGAAGACAAGGATTCACCTTACGTCTTCCGCGAGGACCGGATCAAGGCGCACCTTTTTGAGTGGCTGCATGCTCACGGATGGAATCACCAGAATGCGGTTGGACGATTCTTTGCTCCCTAATCCGTCAGTTCGATAGAAACGAAACCGAATCCATAAAGTCCGCGAATTCGTCTTGAAGTTGTTGTCGTTTCTTAAATTCACTAATCATAGTGAAAGTCAACAGGTACCGGCGTGCAGGTTGCGCTAGATCTTGGATCATCTGCAGCACCTGAACCTGCTGGAGGTCAAACCGCCGACCGTCCCTCTGCTCCTCGATCTCTATCAACTGAAGAATCGACGACGAGTTATCGGTACTGCTCTCACGACGCTTGACCAAACCAGCGTGGTCACACTGATCTCGGAGGCTCACCACTACCTCGTCAGCGAGTTTCTCGACTTCAAAGTCACCCTCGTGGACTTCTCCATCCACTATCAGAGTTGGCACATACTCGCCTTTTTCCACGGCGCGCACGGCCAAAAACCCGACGGGCGCCATCGACAACACCTCTGGATCGATTCGATGCCAACTCGCGGACGGAAGCTTCAACTGTAACGGCACAGGCAGCCTTGTCGCACTCATTCGAAAAGGCCCTTCACGCCTCGCGCTACTTTCGATCCGGCGCTCTTAAGTTCGTCGGCGTCAAGCGTCGCCGCGTCGCCAATCGCTTCTCTGTGTTCATATGCAACACCGGCCAGAATCGCACCGCTCTCAGCAATCTCGCTCGGCGTGTGAACTTTGCTATCAACCACGTGCCTCGCAATTTCCTCACGGTTGTCCCATGCAGCACCCCCCAAAGCCTTAGCTCCGTCGCCGATCTCCTGTCGATGCGAGTAGAGCCATTTTCCGCCGTCCGCCATCTCGTCCGGGGACACTTGATAGTCCGCCAATTTCCTCGGATCCTTGATCGTCTCGATCGCAGAATTCTTTACCTCGTCTGGGTCGACACTGATATTAGCCCCGAAGGCGCCTCCGTATTCGGCAGCCACACCAGTCTTGGCGTTGAGGACGAACTTCCCGTCCTCGTTAAAGCCAGCATCGAACTCAGCCTCGGCGCCGGCTCCCGCCCACCCTTCGCCTGTTAGCCCGACTCCAATACCTCCTGCCCTAAAGCCACCTTCGAGAGCGGCCTTGCCGCCGGCAAACGCTCCCAGATCAGCATGGACGCCCTCTTTATCGGCATCAACGCGCGCAATACCATCGGCACCGATATAAGCGCTGCCCTTACCATAGGCCTCAACCTCATCGTACTTAACCGAGGCCCCACCTTTGGCTTCGACGAGGCGTAAATGACCTTCCGCCCCTAACGCAAGTCCGTCCTTGTCGATCCTGGCGAACGCTTCACCGCTGGCCCCCAACACAGTGACCGTTCCATCGGCGTGAAACTGTAGTTCGCCGATCTCCTGATCAAACTTCCCTTGAAGGTCATACACCGCACCCTCGAACCCAGCAGATCCTGCCTTGATGCTCCATTCGTCCGGCGATCCGAACGGAAGATTCGCCTGTGACTTCCCGCTCGCGTCCGCCTTCCAGTTCATGAACTCTCCCGGAAAGTCGCCGCCTCCATTGCTGAGATCCCGCCCCTTTTGGAAGGCGCTCTTCAAGTCGCCGAACACTCCAAATCCGGGAAACCCGCCATTTGCCTTTCCATCTGCGGAGTTTGATACCCCGGCGAACGGCGATGTGGGATTGACCGCGGTGTTTCCTGCGCTGTCCAACTCCTCCCGGGCGTCCTCGAGGATCTCCTCAGCCTCCTTACGCAGAGTCTCACCCGCGTCAACGAAAGGACCGGGTGGAGCGAAGGCGATCGCCGGAACCGGGAGCCCCGCCTTCATCCTGGCGTTGTGCGCGTCGACGCGATCATTGTGGGACTTGACGGCGGCGTTGTGGTCAGCGAGGGCCTCTTTCGTAACCCGCTCGCCTTCGTTCCACTTATCGATGGCGTCCTGGGCGCGACTCTGAGCCGATGCGAGCGCGTCTGAGTAGTCGTTGAGGCGCGTGCCAGCCTCCTTGAGCACGTCTCGATACGCCCCCAACTTCGTCGCTTCAGCGATTTTTAGGCTGCCGTACTGCAACTGGCCGAATCCCCCTTGCCAGCTGTCGATGGCAAGGCCGTTAAGACTGTCGAGAAACTTGCCGATACGGCGTTGCTCATCGAGGATCGCGGTGGCTTGCTCAGCCACCGCCGCCTTGTCACCGACAATCAGGGCCTTGGGGTCGTTGGTCGTGCCGAGCTCCGCACCCTGCGGGAGCGTCATGAGTTGCCCTTCGGCCAGGTGTCGGTGAGCGGTTGGACATTCCCTGGGGCCTGCCCTGGCGTCCACTCACCTGGCAAGAGTTGTGCGTTCCTCGGTGACTGACCTTGTCTCCACCTGTTGAGGAGCGTGCCGTTGTCAAGATCGGTCTGACCACGTTTCATCAGACCCTCACTGTCGAGGTCTCCCTGCTCGTAGTCCCGGGCCTTGTCGATGAGGAATTCGGAGATGCGGTCGAGGCCGTCCTTGAGTTCCTTGTGAGCGTCCTTCGACTCGTTGACGACTTCCTTCAGCCAGGAGGCGACCTCATTGTGACCGAGGCGGTCGGCGCTGAGCGCCGAGTCTGGCATCTTCGACGACCCCAAGTCCTCGACGAGCGCGTCGTACTTACGCGACGCGCGCCTCAGATCCTCAACTGTGACCTCGTACCCGTTCACTTGAATCCCCCGTGCGCTGTGGTTGTTACTTGTCTTCTTCCCCAGAAGTCAGCAGTTCAAACACATTCGACACAAGAAAATTCTGTCTACCCGAGGAAACAGGAGCCCTTCAGCCCCAAGTTAAAATTGGCACGATCAAGGCAACACAGTCAACGCCAAACTCGTGAAACGCCTAGCACACGACGCTGGCTCGACGAATCAAGGTCGGCCCAGCGGCCGTGTTCGACGAACGATCCAAACTAGCTGCGGCGGCTCTTGCCGTCGCCAGAGTCATCGCCGTGCTGCGTGTTGGGGGCCCAGCCGCGGGAGGCATTGGGGTCCAGGACGTCGCTGGCGGTCTCGGTCCAGTCGTCGGTGTAGTCGGCTTCCCACTCTTGGTTCTGGCTGCCGTTCTGGTCCTTGTTCTTGCCACCACGGCCGCCAGCTGCACCGGGTCCACCACGGCCGCCAGCGCCGGCACGGCCGGCTCCACGACCTCCAGCCCCGGTTCCACGGCCGCCGGCTCCCGTGCCACGGGCACCCGCACCGCGAGCGCCCGCACCGGCGCCGGAGCCCGCGCGGGCACCGGCAGTGCCGGCCTTGGCGGCTGTCGACCGGGCAGCGCCGGACCTCGACGCAGCGCCGGCAGTTGCTGCCTTCGCAGATGCACCAGCGGAGAGCTTGCTGGCGATCGCCTTGGCCACGCCGGCACCGAGCAGGGCTCCGCCGCCGGCGATCGCGAGGGCGGACATGCCTCCCGTGCCGCCGCTCAGCGGAGCGAGGCCGTCAGCGGTCTCGACCATCGCGTACGAGGTCGCGGGAGCGGGGGTACCGTCGGCGTTGATCCACTGGGTCCCGTTCCACTCGGGCTTGTTCTCGGCCTTGTGCGCCTCGATGTTCGCCTTCTCCTGAGCGATCAGCTCGTGGCCCCAGCCGTCGGAGTAGAGGGTGCCGGAGTTGTACTTCGCAATGCGCGCCTCTGCGGCCGCTACCTGACTAGCCGACCCGGGCGAGCCGGAACTGCCGGCAGGAACCGGATCAGAACTGCTGCCATCGTCATAGAGAGCCCGGACCTTCGGCTCAGCCTCGTCAACCGAAGTATCGACGTCCTGCACGTGTTGCGCCGCGACCCGCTCGGCATCGGCGATCGCGGCCTCCCGCGCGGCGTGGGCGGCACGATCAGCCTGGAGGGCTTTCTGGTTCTCCGTCGCCTTTGCTGCGTCGACACCTGTTCCTGACTGAGCGTACTTCGGGTCGGAGGCGTCTGGCGGAGCGCCGTGGGAAGCGGGCAGGGTTGCCTCGAGACGAGCGTGTTCGCGGATCGCCGTAGACATCTTGCCGCGCACATCCTCCAGCGCGGCCACAGCCTTCTTGAGAGTGTCAGCCTTCTCGGTCGTCTTGTCGCCCGACGCCACCATGCTCTGGCGGGCGGCCTGACCCGACATCGACGCGGCCGAGAATCCCTCCTCCGCCGCCTTGCCGCTCTGTTCAAGGGTGTGGCCAGACGCGCGGAACCTCGTATCGGCGTTGCCCCACTGTTCGATCAACCTGTCGATTGCTGCGATGTCTGCACCCTTGACGTAGTCGCCCAGTCTTTGCATCCAAGGTCCGCGTACCGACATGTCGATCCCTCCCGAGCGACTGAATTTCCGGGCGCTGATGCCCCGCCAGCCCCATTGAACAGTATGACGGTTGCGGGCGCCACGCGCCTGCGGCAGTTGCTCTAGAGTGCGATCCATGAAGACGTCTCGGGCGATTACCGCCACTCTGACACTCACCGTGGCTCTGGCCGTCTCCGGTTGTTCCTCGGACAACACCCCGCCGAAAGATCCATCCACCCCGGGCGCAACGAGCACAGGGACCGGTACTGCGGCGCCTTCAGCGTCAAATGAACCTGAGGTGCCCTCGGACTGGCAAACCGCGTCAGTGGGCGCGGCGCAACTGCACGTCCCCGCAGACTGGACGGTGACCTCAGATGGCGACGACTCGCAAACGATGCGGGCCCCGAAGGACGCGATCGGGATCTCGCCCGGATTCGGCAACATCCAGGCCAATGTGTACCGCAACGACGGCACGGAAGATGAGCTTCAGGAACTCGCAGATCTCCATGAGAAGGACCTGAGCAAGGACTTGACAAACCTCAAGCGCCTGCCCGACGAGACGATCAATGACGCCCTCTTCTTCCACTTCCGCGGTGAGACGGAGAACAAGTGGCAGGACGTCTACGGAACTCTTGCGCCCGAGGCCGGCGATCAGGTCACCGTGACTTGGGACTTCAACAAGGCCGACATAGATCGCAAGGGCTCAGAGACGTTGATCGCCCAGATCATGCCTACGTACAAGGTCCTTTGAATTGATCTGAGACCCGTCAGATAAGCGGGATCTTGCCGCCAAAATCCTTGGTGAAGAGCACGAGCGGGTTGCTCATCAAGGCAAGCGCGTCAGCCATCTTCTTCGCGACGATCGCGGCACCCTCGTCGGTTGCAGCGATGTCGTGCATGGCGTCGTCGACCGCACTGGCGTATTTCTCCAAGCCTTGCACCGTGTCCCGCTTGGCCTCTTTGATGTTCTGATGCCCCTTGACGACGGCGTTCGCGAGCCATTCGCCCTTCGCGGAGCCACCAAACGCCGCGATGGCCGGCGCCCCACCGAGGTCGAGACTCTCAACTTTCGACTTCTGTTCCTCGAGGTCGCCGCGAACTCGGTTCAGCGTGTCGTATTTGACGCTGAGCTCGTCGCCGTTACCCATGGTCCGCCCTCCCGAGGCTTCCGATCGCACCCCCGGCGGGTGCCTCAGTAGGAGTAGTACACCACGCCTCACAGGGTGACGGGCAGGGATGCGTAGCCGCGGAGGATGCGGGTGGGGCGGCGTACGGCTTCGCTTGTGACTCGCAGGTCGGGGAAGCGGTCGAGCAACATGCGGAGGCCGACGCGGGCTTCGAGGCGGGCGAGGCTGGCGCCGAGGCAGAAGTGGGCGCCGGCGGAGAAGGAGAGGTGCTGGTCGGCGTTCGGGCGGGTGATGTCGTACGTGTCGGGGTCGTCGAACACCGACGGGTCGCGGTTGGCGCCGCCGAGGACCACGGCGACAGCAGTGCCTCTGGCGACGTCCACACCACCGACGCGAGTCGCCGCATAGGCCTCGCGGACGGTGGCCATGACGGGCGGGTCCCAGCGCAGGGTCTCCTCGATGACCCCGTCGACGAGGGACGGATCGTGGAGGAGCAGGGCGCGCTGGGACGGGTGGGCGTCCAGGGCCGCGACCGCGTTCCCCAGCAGGTTGACGGTGGTCTCGAAGCCGGCCGCCAGCAACAACAGCCCGAGGGCGTGGAGCTCGACGTCGTCGAGGTCGCCGGCGATCACCAGGGCGCTGAGGAGGTCGTCGCCGGGGTCGGAGCGGAGGCGGCGTACGTGGTCCTCGAACCAGTGGTGCAGGGACCTCATCGCGGTCTCGACCTGGGAGTAGTCCCGCCAGGACAGCCCCGGGTCGAGGATGGCGGCGGCCTGGTCGCCCCAACGGAGGATGTCGGCACGATCCGCGGCGGGCACACCCAGGAGCTCGGCGATGACGGCGATCGGGAGCTTGGCGGCGTACTCCTCGATGATGTCGACCTGCCCCTCGCGCGGGTCGATCTCGTCGAGCAGGTCGCCGGCGACCGCGGTGACCATCTCCGCCATCGAGCTGATCCGGCGGGCGGTGAACGCCTTCGAGACGTGCTTGCGGTAGCGGGTGTGCAGGGGTGGGTCGACGGCGAGCATCGACGGCGGGTCGACCGGGCCCAGGACGTCGGGCGCGCTCACCTTGCCGAGCAGCCACCGCAGCGGCACCGGCAGCTCGCCCTGACCGTCACCGACGCCGAAGTCGCTGCTGCGCAGGATCTCGTTGGCGGCGGCGTACGAGACCGTGCCGGCCATGAACGGGTTCATGTGGATAGGGCCGCGCGCCCGCAGGCGCCGGTAGTCCGGCACCTCCTGCGTCCACATCAGCTCGGCGAGCGGGTCGCCACGCCTCGACGCGAAGCTCAGCACCGCACGGTTGATGCCCTGGGAGAGGGCCCAGCGGGCGTACGACCTCGGCAGCTCACGCCGACGCATCGGCCAGCTCCTCGCTGAACTCGTGGGTGCCGATCCGGCCCATGAGCGGCGCGAGGTCGGCCAGCAGGTCGGCGAAGGTCGCCTCGTAGTCCTCCTGCGAGAGCGTCGGGTCGAGCTGCGCCTGGAAGCGGATCCGCCACCGGTGGCGCAGGGCCTGGGCCAGACTCTCGGGAGTGCCGAACGCCTCGGCGTAGACCGGCGACCAGGGCAGCCGGCGAGCGAAACCGGCGCGCAGCTCCGCCTCCGCCTCGTTCAGCAGCCGGTAGCGTTCATGGGTCTGCGTCCACGTCATCGTCCTCACCGTCTCCGTTGTCGTCGGGATGGGAACGACGCTACGGACCGACCGCGCCTGGACACATCGGACGCTGGCAGGCACCTGCGCTCCTACCCTGGTAGGAGGCCGGCCGCCTGCCACGGTCGGATGCGACCCGGGTCACGTCTTCCTAGACTGAAGAGCATGAGTGTCCAGAGCCTGGCTCGCGGCTTGCGCGACTTCATGGACGGACGCGTACGCGGCAAGGGCCTCGACATCCCCTGGTGGGCGCCGCTGCTCTCGGCCGGCGCCCTGATCGGGGTGGTCACGGTGGCAGCGCTTCAGCGTGAGGCCACCGGGCCCGCGGTCATCGCCAGCCTGATCATCGTGATCCCGTCGCTGAGCCTCTTCTTCGTGCCGACCTCGAGCACCTGGCTCAAGCACAACCTGTGGGTCATCGACGCGGTGCCGACGCTCGCCGGGGCTGCCTGGCTGATGTCCCAGCCCGCGTCGGGGTTCTGGCCGCAGCACGACTTCGCGCCTGCCGTGCTGGTCCCGATCACCCTCGAGATGGTCATTCGCGAGGGCCTCCGCACCGGCACCCTCTACGGCATCGCCTCCGGGGTGGTGATGGGGGTCTTCGCCGCGGACACACCCAGCGGGATCGGGGTCCATTTCCTGCTGCTCTTCGTCGGCTGGGTCTGCGGGCTGATGATGCTCGCCCAGATGCGGGCGCTGCGCGCCGAACGGCTCGCCCGATCGCAGGAGCATGCTCGCGCGACCGAGGCCGAGCGCACCCGGATCGCGCGCGAGATCCACGACCTGGTCGGCCACTCGCTCTCGATCACGCTGCTGCATCTGACCGCGGCGCGACGCTCCGTCGCCGAGGGTGACGACCCCGACGAGGCCGTGTCCGCACTCACCGAGGCGGAGGCCGTCGGGCGCCGGGCGATGGCCGAGATCCGCCGTACGACGGGCCTGCTGACGACCTCCGGCGCCGGGACGGCGCCGCTCCCCGGAGCCGCGGACGTGGTCCGGCTCGTGGAGGAGGGCCGCAGCGCGGGGCAGTCGATCACCTTCTCGTCGTCCGGGGATCTCTCCCGGATCGACGCCGGCGTCGGGCTGGGCATCTACCGGATCCTGCAGGAGTCGCTCGCCAACGCCATCCGGCATGCTCCCGGGGCGCCGGTCTCGGTCTCGTTGGCGGTCGCCGACGGCGTACGTCTCTCCGTGCAGAACCCGCTCGTCGGCAGCCGGCGAGGGGTCGGCGAGGGGTCCGGGCTGGCCGGCATGGCGGCCCGAGCCGAGCAGCTCCGCGGCCGACTGTCGGCGGGAGCCGAGGAGTCGATGTGGAAGGTTGACCTGGTGATCCCACCGCACTGTCTCGTACGCAGGGCCCTGGCATGACCTCGGTCAAGGGCCCCGTCAACGGATCCGAGCCGATCCGGGTGATCGTGGTCGACGACCAGGAGCTCGTACGCAGCGGCCTGCGCCGCATCCTGCGACGGCGCGACGGGCTGGAGATCGTCGCCGAGTGCGCCGACGGCTCGGAGGTGGTCGCGGCCCTCGAGGCCAACCCCGCCGACGTGGTGGTGATGGATCTGCGGATGCGGCAGGTCGACGGGATCACCGCGACCGGCCTCGTGCGTGCCCTGCCGTCGGCGCCGCCGGTGCTGGTGCTGACCACGTTCGACGAGGACGAGCTCGTCTCCGGCGCCCTCCGCGCCGGGGCCGCCGGCTTCATGCTCAAGGACTCGCCCGCCGAGGAGCTGGTCATGGCCGTACGCTCCGTCGCACTCGGCGACGCCTGGCTCGACCCCGCGATCACCGGCCGTGTCCTGGCCACCTACCGCTCCGCCGTCGCGCCGGCGTCGAGCGCCGTCGAGGTCTCCGAGCTCACCGACCGCGAGCTCGAGGTCCTCCGCGGCCTCGCCTCCGGCTGGACCAACTCCGAGATCGCCGAACGGCTCGTCATCTCCGAGCTCACCGTCAAGTCCCACATCGGCCGCATCTTCGCCAAGCTCGACCTCCGCGACCGCGCCGCCGCCATCGTCTTCGCGTACGACCACGGCATCGTCCGGCCCGCCACCTGACCCCGCTGGTCGAGCCCGCGAGCGCAGCGAGCGGTGTCGAGACCAACACAGTCCCCTTGGCGCTCGATGGGACCGTGTTGGCCTCGACACGCCTCCGCCTAGCGGCTCCGGCGGCTCGACCAACAGGAGTGGTTCAGGTGGTGGTGGCGAGGACGAGGGGGTGGACGGTGGCGGCACCTGCGTCGAGGAGGGCTCGGGCGGCGAGGGTGACGGTCCAGCCGGTCGCGAGGCGGTCGTCGATGAGGAGTACGTCGGCACCGGGCGGGACGTCGGCGTGGAGGGAGAAACGGCGGCCGATGGCGGCGACGCGCTGGGCGGAGTTGGAGGCGCCCTGGCCGGGGCCGACATCTGGGTCGACGATGGCCCACGAGCCGAGGACGGGAACGCGGAGATAGCGGGAGAGGCCTTCGGCGAAGTCTCGGGTCAGGGTGGGGCGGGTCATCGACTCGACGTAGACGATGCCACCGACCCGAGGACGCCAGTCGCCCAGGACCTCGACGACCGCCTTCACCAGCGGCACCGGGACCGGGCCGTCCTGTGCGGGTTCGCGGAAGAGGTCGCGCAGCGCCTGGCCGTAGCCGAGGTCGGTCAGCCGCGCGACCGCGCGCCCCTCGAGCGGGCCGTCCTTGATCTTGCCCTTCAGCGAGATGCCGAGCCGGTCGAGGCCGGTGGGCCACATCTTCTTCGGCTCCACGACCACTCCGGGACGCGACAGCCGCGCCGAGGCCTCCTCGACCGCACCCTCGGAGACCGACGACGTCACCGCGAAGCCACCGCAGTTGTCGCACCGACCGCAGTCGACGGCACCGGGATCGTCGAGCTGCTCGCGCAGGAACCGCATCCGGCACTGGTCGGTCGAGATGTAGGCGAGCATCGCGTCCTGCTCGCGGCGCCTGGCCTGAGCGACGCGTTCATACCGCTCCGCGTCGTAGTCCCACGGGACACCGGTCGCCTCCCAGCCGCCGCCGACCCGGCGGGCGGCGCCGTCGACGTCGAGCACCTTGAGCATCTGCTCCAGGCGTGACCGGGACAGGTCGACGTACGTCTCCAACGCCTGCGTCGACAGGGCCCGGCCCGCCTCAGACAGAACCCCCAGGGTCTGCCGCACCTGCTCCTCGCGCGGGAACGCCAACGAGGCGAAGTAGGCCCAGATGTCGCGGTCCTCGATGCCGGGAAGCAGCACGACGGAGGCGTCGGAGGTGCCACGCCCGGCACGGCCGACCTGCTGGTAGTAGGAGACAGGCGAGGACGGCGCCCCCATGTTGACCACGAACCCGAGCGTCGCGTCGAAGCCCATCCCGAGCGCCGAGGTCGCGACCAGCGCCTTGACCTTCCCGGCGGCCAGCGACTCCTCCAGGTCGGCCCGCTCGGCGGCCTCCGTGCGCCCCGAGTAGGCGGCCACGTCATGACCGCGCGAGCGCAGATAGTCGGCGATCTCCTCGGTCGCGGCCACGGTCAGGCAGTAGACGATGCCCGAACCGGGCTGCTCGGAGAGATGGTCGGAGAGCCAGGCCAGGCGCTGCTCGGGAGTCTTCAGCGTGACCACCCCGAGCCGCAGCGACTCCCGGTCCAGCGATCCGCGAAGCACGAGGACCCCCTCGCCCATCTGCTCGGCGACGTCCGAGGTCACCCGAGAGTTGGCGGTCGCGGTCGTCGCGAGCACCGGGATCCCGTCGGGAAGATCGGCCAGCAACGTACGGATCCGGCGGTAGTCGGGCCGGAAGTCGTGCCCCCAGTCGGAGATGCAGTGGGCTTCGTCGACCACCAGCAGGCCGCACTCGGCAGCCAGCCGGGGCAGCACCGCGTCGCGGAACTTCGGGTTGTTGAGGCGCTCGGGGGAGACCAGCAGGACATCCACCTCACCGGCGTGGATGGCCTCCTCGATCGAGATCCAGTCCTCCGGGTTGGTCGAGTTGATCGTCACCGCCCTGATCCCCGCCCGCTGCGCCGCCGCGATCTGGTTGCGCATCAGCGCGAGCAACGGCGAGACGATCACGGTCGGCCCGAGACCGGCCTCGCGGAGCAGCAGCGTCGCCACGAAGTAGACCGCCGACTTCCCCCAACCGGTCTTCTGCACGACCAGTGCCCGGCGACGCTCGACGGCGAGCGCCGAGATCGCCGACCACTGGTCCTCACGCAGAGCCGCATCCGGGCGCCCCACCAGGGCGCGCAGATGCGCCTCAGCGCGGGCACGTACGTCGTCGGCCGGATCAGTCATGACCACAGGTCTATCAGGGACCTCCGACATCCGAGCCTGCTCCACCGCGAGGAACGAGCGGCGGAGCAACGCGAGGAGGTCGAGCGAGCCCTTCGACAAGCTCAGGAGGGTCCGCAGCGGGTGAGCCCGCGAACCCGCGAAGCGGGTCGGGACCCAGTCGCCTATGAGTCGGCATGCCCCAACGCCAACCTCGGCCAGCCGGCGAGATCACTCAGCATCTGACGATCGTGAGTGGCCACCACGACCGCAGCGGAGGTCGCGCGCAGCGCGGCCGTCAGCTCGTCGACCAAGCCGGCCGAGAGATGGTTGGTCGGCTCGTCCAGGATCAGCAGCTGTGGGAGCGAGGCGAGCCGCAACGCCAGCTCGAGCCGCCGCTGCTGCCCTTGGGACAACCGCGAAGCAGGCGTACGCCGCGCCTCCGCGTCCACCAGACCGGTCGACCGGAGCGAGGGGATCGCCCGCTCCGGCACCAACCCGGCGGTGACCAGCTGCCCACAGTGCCCGGCGTAGATCTCCGCCGCAGTCAGACCGGGGGACCACGCCGGCTCCTCCTGACCGACGAGCGCGACCCGCACCCCCGACGAGGTCCGGACCGACCCCGCGACCGGCGCGAGCAGTCCGCCCAGCACCTGCAGCAACGTCGACTTGCCGGCACCGTTCGGCCCGGTGATCAGCAGCCGGTCACCGGCGGCGATCTCCAAGGAGACGGGTCCGCCCAGACGATCCGGCACCGACACCTCGTCACAACGCAGCAGCGTGCCGGCCCCCGGCGAGAGCGTCGGGAAGCCGAGCGACATCGGCGGCTCCGGCACGGAGATGCGGTGCGCTTCGAGTGCCGCGAGGTCACGGTTGAAGGAACGCACCAACCCGGGTGCGCGGGTCTGTCGCTGGTGCTTCCCGGTCCCCTTGGGCGGGCGCCAACCGGTGCTCAGCCGGTCCCGCGCCACCGAGACCGAGTCCTGCAGCCGCCGATGCTCCTCCTGCTGAGCCGCGTAGTCCTGCTCCCAGCGTTCCCGGTCGCGGCGCCGGCCGTCCTGCCAGCCCTGGTAGCCACCGGCGTACGTCCTGGGCCGGCCGTCCTCGCTCGGATCCAGGTCGAGGAACTCCTCGCCGACCTCGCGCAGCAGCGCGCGGTCGTGAGAGACGAGCGCGACGCCGCCGGCATGAGCTCGGACCTTCTCGGTCAGAAACGCGAGTCCGGACGCGTCGAGATGGTTGGTCGGCTCGTCGAGCACGAGGAGATCGTGGTGCGCCCCGAGCAGACAGGCCAGCCGCACCCGGTAGCGCTGCCCGACCGACAGCGTCGCCAGCTCTCGCCCGTGATCGGTGCACGCACCGAGCGCCTCCAGGGCGATCTGGACCCGGCGATCGGCGTCCCAGGCATCCAGCGTGGTCGCACGCTCCAGCGCGGCGGCGTACGTCCCGTCGGCGTCCGTCGGATCCTCCGACAGGGCCTCCGCCGCGGAGTCGAGAGCGCGGAGCGCGTCGTGCGACTCGGCCAGAGCGGCAGAGGTGAGGGTGCCGACGGTGTCCCCGGGACGTACGTCCAGAGCCTGCTGCGCGACACCGAGACTGCCATGCCGCTGAACGCAGCCGGAGTCGGGTTCGAGCAGCCCGGCAAGGACATGGAGCAGCGTGGTCTTGCCGCGGCCGTTCTCGCCGACGATGGCCAGCCGGGACCGCTGGGCGGCGGAGACGGTCAGGGAGACGCCGCGCAGGACGGGGCGACCGCCCCGGGTGACGGAGATGTCCTCGGCGCGCAGGTGGGCAGAGGTGTGGTGGGTCTGTACAGACACGAAAGTGAACTTCCAGCTCGCGTACGGGAGCCGGGAGCGCGAGAGCGGCTACCCGGCATGGCCGGACAGCGGCGTGAGTATGCCTCGCAGCGCCGCCGTCAGGCGACGGGGCGAAGGCGCATGTAGGCGATACCTGGGTGCATGCCTCCAGGGTAGACAGCGACCACCCGTCCACGCGAACCGTTATTCACCCGAGCGCAGAAAGACAACACCGAGCCGGCGCTGTTGGTCCTCCCCCACGGGGACCCGCAGAACCGGCCCGGCGTGTCCAGTATGCGTCCTATCGCCGTACCGGCATAACCACACGCCCGAATTCGTACTTTAGTTACCCAAAGCGGTCGACGGCGCCGCCTCCGGTAGGAAACGACGCCGTCGAGCCACTCTGTTGTCGGTGTGGCGAGATCAGCTCACGGAGACCGCGGTCCACGTCGCCTCGACGGCCGCGACCTCCGGGCTGGAGGCACCGTAGAGGTCCGAGGCCGCCTGCACCGTCGCGTCGCGCGCGCCGGCGTAGTCGGTGGTCGAGGTGAAGTAGGTCGAGTTGGCCCGGAACCAGATCTGCTCAGCCTTGTCGCGACCGATCCCGGCGATCGTCGAGCCGTCACAGGTCGTGCTCGAGTGCTCGACCCCACCGATGGTCTTCGTGCCCGAGCCCTCGGAGAGCAGGTAGAAGAAGTGGTTGCCGACACCGCTGGAGTAGTGGACGTCCAGGTCGCCGGTCGAGGAGGACCAGCAGTTGACCGAGCTGCCGTCGAAGGACGGGTTGTCCATCCGGCGCAGCGGGTCGCCGCCATCGAGGATGAAGGACTCACCGATCAGGTAGTCGCCCTGGTCCTCGGCGTTGTCCGCGTAGAACTCGACCGCCGTCCCGAAGATGTCCGAGGTGGACTCGTTGAGCCCACCGGACTCACCGGAGTACTCGAGGCCAGAGGTGTTCTCGGTGACGCCGTGCGTCATCTCGTGGCCCGCGACGTCCAGCGAGACGAGCGGCCCGTAGCCGACACCGTCGCCGTCGCCGTACGTCATCTTCTCGCCGTCCCAGAAGGCGTTGACGTAGTCGTTGCCGTAGTGGACCCGGTTGTAGGAGCCCGAGCCGTCGCCGAAGATGCCGTCGCGGGCGTGGACGTTCTTGAAGTAGTCCCAGGTGACGTTGGTGCCGTACTGCGCGTCGGCCGCCGCGGTCGCCCGGTCGTCGTTGGAGCCGTTGCCGAAGGTCGTGGTCGGGCTCGTGACCACCGTCCCGGCCGCGCACCCGAACCCGAGGAGCTGGCACAGCAGGCTGTCCTCGGCGTTGTTCATGTCGGTCGTGTAGGTGCCGCCACGGGTCTCGTCACGCAGCTCGTACGTCGAGCCGTTCTGCTTCACCTGCAGCGGGATGGTCCCGGAGTAGAGGGTGTTGCCCTCGCCGTCGATCGTGTGGATGCCCTCGACCCGGCGCAGCACCTTGCCGCTGTCCGCGTCGACGTAGGTCGCGAGGCGCGAGGGGGTGCCGTCGGCCTGCTTGCCCTTGGTGGTCACCCGCCACGCCAGCGTCGGGGTGCCGTCGACCGCGTCGACGACGAGCTCGGGCGCGTACTTCTTGTCCGCCTGGAGCTTGGTGATCGTCTTGGTGACGGCGTCCAGGGTCAGCGCGGCCTTGGTGGCCACGGTCTCGGTGACGGCCGGCTTCACCGAGAGGTCGAGCACCTTGGTCAGCCCCTGGGAGACCGAGGTCACGGTGCCGGCCTTGCTCTGGTGGGCGACCAGGTCGCCGCCGACGACCTCGAGGCCCTCGTACGTCCGGTTCATCCGGACGTGGGTGGCACCGTTGGTGTCCTTCAGGGTCACCACGGGCTCGAGCTCCTGGCCCGCGCCGACCTTCCACGTCGACGGCTTGCTGGTCAGCGCGCGGATCGCCTTGTCGGCGATCGACTCGTCGTCGACGACCTTCTGGGCAGCCAGTGTTTCCGGCGTGATGGCGGAGGCGGAGTCGGCAGGGGTGGCGCCGGCTGGGCTTCCGAAGGACGCGATGAAGGCGGTTCCTGCAACGGCGACAGCGGTGGTGGCACCGGCCGCTCGAACGAATCTACGCATGGGGGTTCTCCTCGAGATCAGGACCAGGATCGGACCGGATCCTTCCACCGGATCGAGGCATGCGACCGAACAATTTCCTGCAATGCAGCTTTATGAACCGGTCGTCCCGCGTAACTCGTTTACGTCGTTATCGAATATTAACCAAACGCACCCCTGGGTATGTCACCAGATGCGTACGCGCTCCTCCGGATCGAGCCAGAGTCCGTCGCCCTCCGAGGTGCCGAAAACCTCGTGGAACTCGTCCAGGTTCCGCGCGATGTTGGCACGGAACTCCGGCGGGCTGTGCGGGTCGATCGTGAGGTACTGCTGCGCCTGCTCCTTGCGTCGCACCGTACGCCACACGTAGGCCCAGTTGAGGAAGAGCCGCTGCCGGTCGCCGACGCCCGCGGAACCGCCGGTCGCGAGCATGTAGGCGGTGTGCGCGATCGTCAGGCCACCCAGGTCACCGATGTTCTCGCCGACGGTCAGCGCGCCGTTGACGAACTCGCCCGGCAGGTCCCGCGGCGACAGCTGGGAGTACTGCTCGATGAGCGCCTTCGTCTTCACCTCGAAGGCCGCCTTGTCCTCCGGCGACCACCAGTCCTGCATGTTGCCGTCGCCGTCGAACTGGGCACCCTGGTCGTCGAAGCCGTGCCCGACCTCGTGGCCGATGACCGCGCCGATGCCGCCGTAGTTCTCCGCCGGGTGGGCGTCCTTGTCGAAGAAGGGCCGCTGCAGGATGCCGGCCGGGAAGCAGATCTCGTTGGTGCCGGGGTTGTAGTAGGCGTTGACCGTCTGCGGCAGCATGAACCACTCGTCGCGGTCCACCGGTCCGCCGAGCTTGCCGAGCTGCCGGTCGGTCTCGAAGACCGAGGCGGCCGAGACGTTGCCGATCAGGTCGTCCTTGGAGATGGTCAGCGCCGAGTAGTCGCGCCACTTCGACGGGTAGCCGATCTTCGGCGTGAACTTGTCGAGCTTCTCGTAGGCCTTCTCCTTGGTCTCCTCGCCCATCCAGTCGAGCTCGGAGATCGACTTGCGGTAGGCCTCCAGGAGGTTGTGGACGAGCTCGTCCATCTGGGCCTTCGCCTCGGGCGGGAAGTGGCGCGCGGCGTACTCCTTGCCGACCGCCTCCCCGATCGCACCCTCGACGATCGCGACCCCGCGCTTCCAGCGTTCGCGCAGCTCAGGGGTGCCGTTGAGGGTGCGGCCGTAGAAGTCGAAGTTGGTCTCGACGAAGTCGTCGGTCAGGTAGGGCGCCGCCCAGCGCAGCACGTGGAAGTAGAGCCACGACTTCCAGTCGTCGATGTCGACCTCGCCGAGCACGGTCGAGAGGTGGGCGAAGAACGACGGCTGCCGCACGACCACCTCACCGAGCACCGCCTCGGTGGTCAGCTTCGAGCCGGAGAGGTTGCGGACGTACGCATCCCAGTTGAAGTTGGGGGCCAGCTCGCGCAGCTCGGCGAGGGTCAGCAGGTTGTAGGTCTTCTGCTTGTCGCGGGTCTCCTCGCGCGCCCAGTGGCCCTCGGCCAGGCGGGTGTCGATCCGGATGATCGTCTCGGCGGCCGCACGCGGGTCGGGGTGCTCGGCGAGCTCGTAGAGGCGGGTCAGGTAGTCGGCGTACTTCCCCAGCACCTCGGCGAACTTCTCGTCGAAGTAGTAGTCCTTGTCGGGGAGGCCGAGACCGCCCTGGAGAAGGTTGAAGATGTAGCGGTCGGAGGCCTTGTCGTCGTTGTCGACGTAGGAGCCGAACAGCCCGTGACCGCCGATCCGCTCGACCTCACCCAGGAACGCTGCCAGGTCGTCCGCGTCGCGGAGCCCGTCCACGGCTGCCCTCAGGCCATCGAGCGGACGTACGCCCCGCGCGGCCACGCCGGCCTCGTCCATGAAGCTCGCGAAGAGGTCACCGATCTTCTGGGCGTCGCTGCCCGGCTCGCCGCCGGATGCCGCGAGCTCCTCGATGATCGCGCGCACGTCCTTCTCGGCCTGGTCGGCCAGCATCACGAACGGCCCCCAGCTGGACCGGTCGGAGGGAATCTCGACCTCCCGAAGCCAGGTGCCGTTGACGAACCCGAACAGGTCGTCCTGCGGCCGAATGCTGTCGTCCATGCCCGGGCGGGCGTCATCAAGGATCGTCACGCCCCCAGCGTAGATGCGTGGCCCCAAGCCGGTCTGCAACAACCCCGCATATGTGGGGTTGTTGCGCTGGGTTGGAGAGGATCTGGCGTGAAAGTCCCGCACGTGCACGGTTCTGGCACGGCCGCGTCAGGACCAGCTGGGGAAGTGGGCACGCCAAGCGTCGGAGAGGATCTCCGGGACGCCGGGCTCGCCGCGGAGACGCAGGACCCGGTGGATCCGTTCGAGTGTGCGGCCGGGCGACCTGTAGATGTCCTTCCCGACGAAGACCATGATGCGCCACTGGTCGTCGTCGATCGCTTCGCGCCGCTCGAGATCGGCCTCCCACTGCTCGACGCGCTCGACGTGCTGGCGGCCGTCGTACTCGAGGATCGTCCTCGAGCGACGGTAGGAGAGGTCGTACTTCCGGCGCTCGACCTCGTCGCCGACCAGCAGGTTGACCTCGGGTTCAGGGAGCCCGGCGAGGACGATCAGCAGCCGGAGCCGGGTCTCCATCGGCGAGTCCACCCCGTCGCGTACGTAGCCGGCGGCCATCCGCGCCAGCGCAGCACCGGAACCGGAGGAGACCGCACAGAACGCCCTCAGCGTCTCCAGGTCGACGAGCCCCTTGCGCACCATATGGTCTCCGACGATCACCAGGTCGACCAGGCTCAGCTGGGTGGCCAGCTCGACGAAGACCTGCTGCGGCGCGGAGATGCGGACGCCCGAGATCTCGTTGACCCAGCCTCTCCTGGTCAGGTGGCAGGCGACCTCCCTGCGACTGCGACGCCGGCGCCGCTCGACAACGGTCACATGCTCGCCCGGAAGTGTCGGGATCGGCAGGCCCAACACCCTCGCGGCTGTCGCATGACTCGCCCACGCCTTCTCACCGAACGGCATCAGCACGGCCTCGGCGATGAGCAGCGGCGTCACCTCGACCGTCGCCGCAACGTAGATGCCGTGCAGCAAACGCTTGTAGGCAGCTGTTCGCAGGTCGCTGATGTTCCCCTGCGCGGCCGCCCACGCGCGCGTGAATGGCCGCTTCGGGTCGAACGCGACGGAATCCTGATCCTCAGTCATTCATCAACCATGTGCGGCTCGCACCGCGGCGTCGCGCCCAAAATTGCAGCCTGTGGATATCCAAGGTTTGAAGCGAGCCTGGGGACGGTGAACGGCCCGTTCTAGCGGAAACTCAGATGGCCTCAACGCGCGATCTGTAGGGTCTGGCAATGCCCGAGTTGCAGCGGCTTCATGCCGACCATGCGCCGGCGGTCCTCGCCTTCGAGCTGGCGAACCGCGCCTACTTCGCTGCCTCAATCTCCGACCGTGGTGACGACTTCTTCGACCAGTTCACCGACCGGTACAGCGCCTCGCTGACCGAGCAGGAGGCAGGCATCTGCGCCTTCTACGTGCTCGTCGGCGAGGGCAGCTCGGTACTCGGCAGGTTCAACCTGTACGACGTGGAGGACGGCACCGCCAGACTCGGCTACCGGGTCGCGGAACGGATCGCCGGCCGTGGGGTAGCTACCGCGACCGTCCAAGATCTGTGCAGGATGGCGACGGCGATGCACGACCTGCGCACACTGCGGGCGGCCACCTCGCACGACAACGCCGCGTCCCAGAAGGTGTTGGTCAAGGCCGGGTTCGTCGAACGTCGATACAGAATCGCGCATTTGCGGAGTTCTTACGCCGCTCAAGCGCCCAACCCCCGCAACTTCCATACACATGCGTGGAAGTTGCCCGGACCAGAACAGGATCAGCCTGGTTTGACGATGCGGTTCATCTCGAAGTGCATGGGGTCGGTCCACTTCCAGTTGCCGCCCCAGGTGAAACCCCAGCGCTCGAAGATGGAGACGACGGTGCGGTCCATCTCGCCGACGGTGCCGCGCTGGTTGCCGGCGGTGTTGAGGTCGACGGCGGTGCCGAAAGCGTGGTTGGAGAGCTGGGTGGTGTTGGCGATGAAGCGGGGGTAGTAGCAGCCGGCGTACTGCTTCGGGTCGATCGTCTTGGCCAGGCCGCGGTCGACGACCTCCTGCAGCGCGGCGCGCAGCTGCGGGATCATCACCTTGTTGCAGGTCACCGAGCCGAGGATCGGCACCTGGGCGGTCACGATGTGGGAGCTCACCCAGCTCGAGGCGGGGGTGATGGTGCCGTCGCCGTTGGCCCGGTAGGTGTAGTTGCCGACGGCTTGGGCGACGGTGCCGACGACGTACGCCTTCTGGGGAGCGTTGGGGTCGAGACCCGCGCGGGCGACGACGTCGAGTCGCTGGACCGAGGCGTCCGAGCCGACGACCTTCTGGATCGGCTTGACGACCCGGTTGGGGGCGATGGCGGCGGTGGAGACGATGAGCGCGTTGCCCTTCTCCATGCCCATCTCCTCGCCCCATTTGTGGTTGACGACGGCTGCGGCCAGACCCGGCGGCTGGGGAGCGTAGGCACCGACGTGGACGGAGGCCGCGTCCTTCTTGGAGCCGAGCCTGACGAACCCGTCCTTGTCGGCCGGGAGCTCGTCCTGGCGCTCGGGGTCGATCGCCACCTCACCGCCGGCGACGCGCTGCCAGACCTCGTCGGAGTCGGCGCTCTGGAACGGGGCGAAGTTGCGGTAGGTCGACGGGTCGACGGCGACCACCTTCACCAGCCGTCCCTCGACACTGACCTGGGCCATCGAGATCTGCTCGACTCCGGAGACACCGTCGAGTCCACGGATCTTCTTGACGTCGCCGGAGGACAGGGTGTCCTCGGAGAGGATCAACAGGTCGGTGGAGTGCAGCGTGCCCTCGCGCTTGCCGGGGATGTCGACGGCGTGCGACGGGTCGGCGACGGGACTCTCGTCCTTCGCGGGCCCGCTGGCGCTGGGGCTGCTGGTCGGCGAGCCCGAGCTGGGCTTCGACGGCTCGCCCGCACAGGCTGCCAGGGTCACCACGAGGACCGCGCCGATCGCCGCGGTCGCTCTCAACGAGACCTTTCGCATCCTTTACCTCCCCGCAGGAAGGTTAGGCGAGGGCTGGTGAGCACCCAACTCACGGGTAACTCAGGCAAGGACGCGCGACAACAGCCAGGCGATGTCGTCGGCGGTCTCGTCAGGCGACTTGGTGGGCTGCATGACGTGGCTGAGCACGACCCGCACGACCGTCTCGATGGCGACATCCGCCTGGTGGTCGCTCAGCCCGTGGTCGAACCTCTCGATGTGCTCGTGGATGATCTCGGTCGCGTAGCCGAGCAGCCCCTCGCTGTGGCTGGTCAGGTAGGGCAGCAGCTCGGTGTCGGCGCCGTGGGTCGCCGAGACCACCGCGTGCAGCAGCTTGTTGTCCTGGGCACGGTCGAGGACGGCGTACGTCGCCTGGCGGATCGCCGGGAGGAAGTCGTCCTCCTGGTCGAAGGCGGCGCTCACGACGGCGAGGAACTGCTCGAGCTCACGCAGGATCAGCGACTTCGCCAGCGCCGGCTTGGCGCCGATGTCGTTGTAGACCGTCTGCCGGCTGACACCGCACCGCTCGGCGATGCGCGACATGGTCACGCTCGCCCATCCCGTCTCGGTGGTCATCTCGACGGCAGCGTCGAGGATCCGCTGACGAGTGGTGGTCTCAGGTCTGCCGCTCCCCATGGGCGCCAAGTCTAGTGGCCGCGCGGGACGGCCACGTGAACCAGCCCACATTGTTTTGCACCCAATACCCCCAGGGTGCAAGAATGCACTCTATGAGTGAAAGTGCAACGTCGTGAAGCGGCTCGAGGGGACCGCCAAGGCGATCCACCGCGCCGCGCTCGAGCTCACTGAGGAGTTCGGGTACGACGGGTGGACCATGGACCATCTCGCCGACCGCGTCGGCGTCTCGCGACGTACGTTGTTCAACCACGTCCCGGGCAAGATGGACGCCGTCCTCGGACCCGACCACGACCCGGACCCAACGCTGGTCGCGACGTTCGTGGAGGGCGGGCCGACGGGCGAATTGCGCGCCGACCTCTGCGCACTGATCCGTACGCTGCTCGAGGCCGACCACATCGACGGCGAGGAGCTCCGGCTCATCCGGCACGTCTTCGTCCGCAACCCGCAGGTGCACGAGGCGGCACACGGCCGTTTCGAGAAGGCCACCCACCACTTCGCCGAGGTGCTCTCCGCGCGCGAGGGCAACAGCATGTCTCCGGAGCTCGCCGGAGTCCTCCTCAAGCTCGTGATCGTCGTCTTCGACGCCGCGCTCGACAGCTATCTCGAGAACCCGTCGGACGGCACCGTCGCCGACCACTTCACCCGGATCTTCGACGACCTCGTCGATCTCTTCTGACCTACTAGGGAGAACCCCTCATGGCCAAGCTGCTCTATCGACTCGGAAAGACCGCCTACCGGCGATGGCCGGTGTTCATCGCCGCCTGGCTGGTCGTGATCATCGGCATCGGCGCAGTGGCGACCACGATGTCCAAGCCCATGTCCACCACCTTCACCATGCCCGGCCTCGAGTCGGTCGAGGCCGCCGAGGAGCTGCCCGAGATCATGGGCACCGAAGGCGGTTCGGTGCTCGACGCCGCCTCGATCGAGGTGGTCGTAGCCGCTCCCGAGGGCGAGACCCTCACGACTCCCGAGAACCAGGCAGCCGTGAACGACCTCGTCACGAAGCTCGCCGCGCTCGACGACGTACCCGACCAGATCTCCTACATCTGGACCCCCGAGATGGCCGAGGCCGCTGCCCCGGCGACCGCGAAGGCGATGTCGGCCCAGAGCGGCCAGAAGGTGACGACGCAGCAGGCGCTGCAGATGCTGCTCGGTCAGCTCCAGGCCCAGCCGACGCTTTCCGAGGACGGCCGGATCGGGCTCATCTCGACCGAGTTCGAGGACCTCGAGGCGACCGACGTGACTCCTGAGATGCAGAAGGAGGTCACCGACGTCATCGAGGACGCCGCCGACGCCTCCGGCCTGCAGATCGAGGTGCGCGGCCAGGGAATGCAGGTCATGGAGATCGGCAGCGCCAGCTCGGAGCTGTTCGGCATCATCATCGCCTTGTTCATCCTGCTGATCACCTTCGGCTCGTTCGTGGCCGCCGGCCTCCCGATCATCACCGCCGGCGTCGGCGTCGGCATCGGCACGATGGGCATCACCGCCCTGACCGCATTCACAGACGTCTCCTCGACCACGCCGATGCTCGCCACGATGATCGGTCTGGCGGTCGGGATCGACTACGCACTGTTCATCCTCTCGCGCTACCGCAGCGAGCTCGACCACACCGACGACCGCGAGGAAGCGATCGGCATCGCGGTCGGCACCGCCGGCTCCGCGGTCGTCTTCGCCGGCCTGACCGTCGTCATCGCTCTCGCCGCGCTCAGCGTCGTCGGCATCCCGTTCCTGACCGCGATGGGCCTCGGCGCCGCCGTCACCGTCGTGGTCGCGGTCCTGGTCGCGCTCACCCTGCTGCCCGCGATCCTCGGCCTGTTCAAGTCGAAGGCCTTCGGCCTGAACGTACGCCGCTACAACCCGAAGCGTGAGGCCGACGGCCACATCCTCAACAACGGCGTACGTTGGGCCCGGTTCATCGGCAAGGCGCCGATCCTGTGGGTGCTGATCGCCGTCATCGGCCTCGGCTCGCTGGCCATCCCGTTCAAGGACCTGCACCTGGGCATGCCGGGCGACGGCACCGCTCCGGAGGACAGCTCGCGCCGCCAGGCGGTCGAGCTGGTGGAGGAGGGCTTCGGCCCGGGCCGCCTCGACCCGATGATGCTCGTGGTCGACGCCCGCGACATGTCCGGCGACACCGCCGCCAAGCAGAAGGCGTACGCCGAGGTCGCCGACTGGGCGGCCTCGCTGGACGGCGTCGCCAAGGTGGTCCCGCCCTCGGGCAACGACAACGGCGCGGTCATCCTGATCGAGCCGGAGACCGCCCCGGAGGACGAGGCGACCGAGGACCTGCTCGCCGAGCTGCGTGACGGCGAGGGCGCGATCGAGGAAGCAACCGGCACCGACCTCGCGGTCACCGGCACCTCGGCGATCATGTCGGACATCTCCGAGAAGCTCAACGACGCGCTGCTGCCCTACCTCGCGATCGTGATCGGCCTGGCGTTCATCCTGCTGATGCTCGTCTTCCGCTCGATCCTGGTGCCGCTGACCGCGACGCTCGGCTTCCTGCTCTCGGTCCTGGCCACCCTCGGAGCCACGGTCGCGATCTTCCAGGAGGGCGCCTTCGGCATCTTCGAGGGCCAGCCGATCGTCAGCTTCATCCCGATCTTCCTGATCGGGCTGGTCTTCGGGCTGGCGATGGACTATCAGGTCTTCCTGGTGACCCGGATCCGCGAGGCCCACGTCCACGGCGCCTCCTACCGCGAGGCCGTGGTCGACGGGTTCCGCAACTCGGCACGCGTCGTCACCGCCGCGGCGCTGATCATGACCGCGGTCTTCTCCGGCTTCATCCTGATGGACGACCCGATCATCAAGTCGATGGGCTTCGCGCTCTCGGCTGCGGTCATCTTCGACGCCTTCGTGGTCCGGATGCTCCTCATCCCGACCCTGATGTACCTGATGAAGGAGAAGGCCTGGTGGCTGCCGAAGTGGCTCGACCGGATCCTCCCCAACGTCGACGTCGAGGGCGAGAGCCTGGAGCGGCACTACCTCGCCGATCGCTACGCCGACGATCAGCGTGAACCGGAGCTCTCCAAGAGCTGACGACCCACCCGCTGGTCGAGGGCCACTTCGTTCAGACCCTCGCGCCAGCGAGCGTGTCGAGACCAACACAGTCCTATCGAGCGCAGAGGGGACCGTGTTGGTCTCGACACGCCTCCGCCTAGCGGCTCCGGCGGCTCGACCAACGGTTGTCGGGCACGAAGTCGACCTTCTCGCGCACGCCACAGTCCGGGCAGCACCAGTCGTCCGGCACGTCCCCCCACGATGTGCCGGCGGCGAACCCTTCGGCCTCGTTGCCCTCCTCCACTCGGTAGGTGTAGCCGCACCCGGGACAGCGGGCCGCCAGCACCTCCTGACCGATGACCTGCGCGACGGTGTCGTCGCCGGCATCGGCACGATCTGCGACCGGCGGCGGATACGCGGCCAGGATCCTGGCCCGCTTGCGCGGCAGGATGTTGGCCCGCGAGATGTCGCCGTCGAAGTGCGCCAGCACCCTGGGGTCCATCACCCGGCGCCAGAGCGGCGGCAGGATCGCGATCAGGATCATCCCGGCATAGCCCGTCGGCAGCACCGGGGACTCCTTGTAGTCGCGCAGGGTCTGGTAGCGGCGTACCGGGTTGGCGTGGTGGTCGCTGTGGCGCTGCAGGTGGTAGAGCAGCACGTTGGTGGCGATGTTGTTGGAGTTCCAGGAGTGGCTGGGGTCGACGCGCTCGTAGCGCCGGCCGACGCGTCGCCGCAGCATCCCGTAGTGCTCCATGTAGTTGATCACCTCGAGCAGCGAGAACCCGACCACGGCCTGGATCAGCAGGAACGGGACCACCACCGGCCCGAGCCAGACGATCAGCGCGCCCCAGAGCACCGCAGACATCAGCCAGGCGTTGAGGACGTCGTTGCCGATCCGGAACGGGTGCTGGTCGCGGCGGGCGTACCTCTTCTTCTCCAGCCGCCAGGCGCTCTTCAGCGAGCCCGAGACCGTGCGGGGCCAGAAGGAGTAGAAGGACTCGCCGACCTTGGCCGAGGCCGGGTCCTCGGGGGTCGCGACGCGGACGTGGTGGCCGCGGTTGTGCTCGATGTAGAAGTGACCGTAAAAGCTCTGCGCGAGCGCGACCTTGGAGAGCCAACGCTCGACGTCCTCGCGCTTGTGGCCGAGCTCGTGGGCGGTGTTGATGCCGATCCCACCGATGCAGCCGACCGAGATCGCCAGCCCGACCCGGTCGATGATGCTCAGCGTGTGGCCGTCCAGCGCGCCGTGGGCGGCGATCGCCATGCCGCCGGCGAAGACGGCGTACTGCAGGGGGAGGTAGGAGTAGACGATCCAGCGGTAGTAGCGGTCGTTCTCCAGCGCCTCGATCATGTCGTCGGGCGGGTTGGACTGGTCGAGCCCCGCGAACAGGTCGATCGCCGGGACGACGATGAGGATGATGATCGGCCCGGTCCACAGGAACGCGCCGATGTCGGTGAGATGCCAGCCTCCGATCGCGATGAAGCCGAGAACCGGGACCACCAACCCCAGCAGCCACAGATAGCGCTTCTTGTCGCGCCACCGGTCGGTCGACCCCTCGGGCACGGTGCTGTTGGCGATCTCCATCGTCGTCCCCCTTGACAAATCTTGATGATCTGTCAAGTGTCGTACGTCACGTCACCGGTTGTAAATAGGATGGGCTCATGACGACGAGCCTGCCCTTCGGCATCGACTTCGGCGGCACGGGCATCAAGGGTGCCCCGATCGATCTCGCGACCGGCGAGTTCGCCGAGGAACGCGTGCGCATCCCGACACCCGAACGCTCCACCCCCGACGCCATCGCCGAGATCTTCGTGGACCTGCTCGCCCAGTTCCCGGACTACGACGGGAAGGTCGGCGTAACCGTTCCCGGCGTCGTACGCCACGGGGTGGTCCACTCAGCCGCGAACATCGACAAGTCCTGGATCGGTGCCGACGCGGACGCGATCTTCACCGCGGCCACCGGCCGGGACGTGCACGTGGTCAACGACGCCGACGCCGCCGGCCTGGCCGAGGTCCGCTACGGCGCCGCGCGGGGTCGCCGCGGGCTGGTCATCATGACCACGCTCGGCACCGGTATCGGCTCGGCGCTCCTCTACGACGGCATGCTCGTGCCCAACACCGAGCTCGGCCACCTCGAGCTCGACGGCCACGACGCCGAGACCCGCGCCTCCAACGTCGCCCGCAAGCGCGAGGAGCTCTCCTGGAAGCACTGGGCCAAGCGGCTGCAGAGGTACTACCAGCACCTGGAGATGCTCTTCTCCCCCGACCTATTCCTGGTCGGCGGAGGGGTCTCGAAGGAGGCGGCGGAATTCCTGCCGCTGCTCGACCTGGACACCGAGATCATTCCGGCGAAGCTGCTCAACACCGCCGGGGCCGTAGGGGCCGCTCTGTACGCCGAAGAGCTCGCCACCGACTGATCCCGGCGGACCGGTCGGCGGCATCGGCGGCATCGGGGGAGCCGGGCGATCCCACGGAGCGCCCGCCTTCTTCGTCTCCTTGACCTGGGCGAGGAAGGCCTTGCGGTTCGCCCGCCGCAGCCGGCGAGCCTCGCGCCGGCCCTTCGCCCACGGGCTGCGGAGCACCCGGAACGCTGCGTACGCCGCACCGGCGAGCAGGAGGAGCGCGACCAGACCGGCGACCAGCGCCCAGTCGGCCCGGGCGCGCACCCCGGCCGCGGTGGCCGAGGCGTCCTCGAGATGGCCGTCGTCCAGGTCGGCGCGGGCGCCGGCCGCGCCCAGGTCGAGGAACAGCACCAGCTCACCGAGCTCGGTCAGCGGGTTCTGCATCCCTTCGACCTCGGCCGTCGCCTCGCCGACCTCGGTGACCACCTCGGCGGCGCGGGGAAGGGTGGTGCCGAGCTCGCGGTACTCAGCCTCGTCATTGGCGCCCTCGTAGGCGTTCTTGACCGCGGCCGGCACCGGCAGCCCGGCCTTCTCGGACGCCGCCTGGACCGTGGCGGCATCGGCGTTCGCCTCACCGATCTGCCCCACGAGACCGTCCACGTCCTCGAAGCTCCATTCGGCCATGACGCTACGGAGCCCCCGCGGCGGCAGCCACTCGCCGTTGACACGGTCGATCTCGGCGTACGCCTTGCGGGCCTCGGCCCGCGGCTCGAGCTGCTTGGCCTCGGCGCGGGTGAGCACCCAGTTCTTCAGCGGCTTCTCCGGGGAGCCGTCGGTGTCGTACTTCTGCACGATGTCGAGGAAGAAGCGCCAGTCGACCGGGCCGCTGGTGATCTGGTCATCGGCGGCGTCGTAACCGCTGCGGCCGTCGTAGACGTCGTCGACGACACGGGTCAGCTCCTCCTCGGAGAGGTCCGCGAGCATGGCCGAGACAGCTGTGTAGGCAGCCGGATAGCCGTACGCATCCTTCTCCTGGCTCCACCCGGCGGCATCCCAGGTCAGCAGAGGGAACGCGGCCTTGCCGCGACGCTTCACCTTGCCGTACTTCTGCCCCTTGGCGCCGACCTTCTTCGTCGCGTGCTGGGCGACGACCTCGGTCAGGCCTTCGCTCAGCCAGCGGCCCTCGACGATGTCGGGGTTGATCCAGGCGTGGGTCATCTCGTGGTAGAGGATCGCCGTGTCCAGGTCCTCGGAGACGACGATCTCGTCGGCGTCGGAGTCGAACCAGGCGTAGCCGACCGCTTCCGACGACCCGTCCTCACGAACCGTCTCCAGCCCGCCCGGCCACTCGTTTCCGGTCAGGTCCTCCAGCAGCGGCATGCCCTCGGTGACCCGCTTCTCGGCGAAGTCGAGCCACTCCTTGTCCTGGGGGAAGCTCTGCAGCGACAGCTTCGTGTCGCCGACCTCGATCTTCTTCTCGTCGAATGCCTTCGGGTCGCGGGCAGAGACGCCGGCGTCGACGAAGTCGCCTTCGGAGTGCCAGGTCGTCGTCTTGCCCTTGGTCCGCTTGTCGAAGTCGCCCGAGGAGGCGGTGAACGTCATCGACTTCGGGAGCACGACGTCGACGGTCACCTCCCCGTCGTCACCGAGGCCGATCACGGGGAAGACGGCGTACCCCTCGCCGATCCGGATGTGGTTCTTCTTCGCCCGGATCGGGGCACCCTTCAGCTCGTACGTCCAGGTGATGGTGCGTGACTTGCCGTAGTAGAGGTTCGGGAAGGACACCGTCACCACCTCGAGACCGGTGCCATCGATCTTCTCGGTGCTCACCGGCAGCTTCGCGCCGTTGCTGGTCGCTCGGACCTTCTTCGCCCCGGCCGGGATCGGGATCGCGTGGCCGGTCAGGAAGTAGTAGGTCGTGGCCGTGCTCGGCTGCTGGTTGGTGACCGTGACCTCGGCCTTGACCTTGACGGTGCGGGCCTTCTCGTCGAGCACGTAGCGGGTGCGCGAGGACTCGCCGACTCCGTCGTCGGGCGCCGCGACGGCTGCCGGCGCGGTCGTCACCAGCCCGGCGCCCAGCACCCCCAGCACGAACAGACCTACCGCTGCGCGCCGGAGCCGACCTGCTCCCTGACCGTTCTTCACCCAGGAACCTTAGACCGATGCCCCGCCGGGTACGTCCTTTTTATGGCCTTCTGGGATGCACTGCCCGGGCATTCACGCCCAGGGCGTGCCCCACTTGTCGGCGAAAGCCGTCTCCTCGAGCGGCCTCCGGACACGTTCGCGCTCCTCCCGCTCGGCATCGTGCGGATCGACCTGAGCAGGGTCTCCATGGAGGCCGACCGCGATCCCGGTCATCACCTTCCACCAGTCCGGTACGCCGAAGGCGGCTGCCACGGCATCGTGGTCGAACCCGGCGAACTGGTGGGAGGAGAGGCCGAGCGAGGCGGCCTGGACGGTCAGGTGCGCCGCCGCCTGGCCGAGGTCGTAGTGGGAGTAGTCCGACCACTTCGGGCCGTTGCCGTCCGGGCCCACGCCGACCTGGGCGATCGCGACGAACACGGCCGAGGCGCGCGGGACCCAACCGGAGTTGCCGCGCGAGAGGTGGGACACGAAGGTCTCGTGGCCTGCCGATCCCCGGGGCAGGACCAGGAACGACCACGGCTGGCTGTTGCCCGCGCTCGGCGCCCACCGGGCCGCCTCGAGGAGCAGCCTGATCTCGGCGTCGGCGAGTTCGTGCGCCGGGTCGAAGACGCTCACCGACCAGCGGTCACGCAGGTGCTCGGTCAGGTCCTCGGCGCCGGGCTGGGGCGCGCGCTTCGCGGCAGTCATACGCCTATTCTGCAATGTCTACCGACTTGGACGACAAACTGTCTCAAAGGTTCCAGAGCACGAGCGAGCGAGCCGGAAATGACGGGGGGCCGGCGACGTACAGGATCCTGTACGCCACCAGCCCGCCGATCGGTCAGGCAGGAACCCGGGCGAGGGCGTTGACGATCTCGTCGACCTTGGTCTTGGCGTCACCGAAGAGCATCTGCGTGTTCTCCCGGAAGAAGAGCGGGTTCTGCACACCGGCGTATCCCGCAGCCATCGACCGCTTGAAGACGACCACGTTCTTGGACTCCCAGACCCGCAGGACGGGCATGCCCGCGATGGGCGAGGTGGGGTCCTCGGCGGCGGCCGGGTTCACGGTGTCGTTGGCGCCGATGACCAGGACGACGTCGGTCTCGGCCAGGTCGTCGTTGATCTCGTCCATCTCCAGGACGATGTCGTAGGGCACCTTGGCCTCGGCCAGCAGCACGTTCATGTGGCCCGGGAGGCGGCCGGCGACGGGGTGGATGCCGAAACGTACGTCCACGCCCTTGTCCCGCAGGATGCGGGTGAGCTCCGCGACCGGGTACTGCGCCTGGGCGACGGCCATGCCGTAGCCCGGGGTGATCACGACGGAGGAGGCGCCGGCGAGGAGCTCGGCGGTGTCCTCGGCGTTGATCTCGCGGTGCTCGCCGTAGTCGACGTCACCGGACGGCCCGGCCTCGATGCCGAACCCGCCGGCGATGACCGAGATGAACGAGCGGTTCATCGCCTTGCACATGATGTAGGAGAGGTACGCACCCGAGGAGCCGACCAGGGCGCCGGTGACGATCAGCAGGTCGTTGCCCAGGAGGAAGCCCGAGGCGGCCGCGGCCCATCCGGAGTAGCTGTTGAGCATCGAGACCACGACCGGCATGTCACCGCCACCGATGGAGGCGACCAGGTGCCAGCCGAGCGCCAGCGCCACGACGGTGACCGCGATCAGCAGCGGGAGCGTCGGGTTGATGACGTAGACGACCGTCAGGATCACGAAGACGACCAGGGCGCCGATGTTGATGACGTTCTTGCCCGGCAGCATCAGCGGCGCCGACTTCATCCGCGCGGAGAGCTTGAGGAAGGCGACGATCGAGCCGGTGAAGGTGACCGCACCGATGAAGACGCCGATGAAGACCTCGGCCGAGTGGATGGCTCCGCCGTGGACGTGGCCGGCCGCGGCCTCGAGGTGGCCGTTCCAGCCGATCAGGACGGCGGCCAGACCGACGAAGGAGTGCAGCAGCGCGATCAGCTCGGGCATGCCGGTCATCTCCACGACCTTGGCACGCCACAGGCCGATGACCGCACCGACGGCGACGGCGACGACCAGGACGATCACCGCGGTGGTGGTGCCGCCGTCGACGACCTGGATGACGGTCGCGACCAGCGCCAGCGTCATGCCCGCGACGCCGTAGAGCCAGCCCTGTGAGGCGGTCTCGTGCTTGGACAGTCCCGCCAGCGACAGGATGAAGAGGAGGGCGGCGACGAGGTAGGCCGCACCGGCGATCGAGAAGATATCCATGATCAGGCCTTCCGGAACATCGAGAGCATGCGGCGGGTCACGGCGAAGCCACCGAAGATGTTGATGCTCGCCAGCAGCGTGGCGATGCCCGCGAGCACGAGCACCACGTTGTCAGCGACGGTGAGCTGCAGCAGGGCGCCCACGACGACGATGCCGGAGATCGCGTTCGTCACCGACATCAGCGGGGTGTGCAGCGCGTGGTGCACATGGCCGATCACGTAGAACCCGATCACCACCGACAGGGTCAGCACCGTGAAGTGCCGGGTGATCTCGGCCGGGGCGACCGCGTTGAGCAGGAAGAGGGCGAGCGCACCGGTGCCGACCAGGGCGAGCTTGGCGCCGGCTGAGAGCGGCTTCTGAGTCTCCTTGACCGCGACCTCGGCGGGCGCGGCGACGGCCGGAGCCGCGGAGACCTGCACCGGCGGGGGCGGCCAGAGCACGCCACCGTCGTGCACGACGGTCAGGCCGCGCTGGACCTGGTCCTCGAGATCGAGGGCGAGTACGCCGTCCTTCTCGGGCGTCACCAGCTTCATCAGGTTCACCAGGTTGGTGCCGTAGAGCTGGCTGGACTGCGCGGGGAGGCGCGCGGGCAGGTCGGTGTAGCCGATGATCGTGACGCCGTTGGGCGTGATGACGACCTCGTCCTTGACGGTGCCCTCCACGTTGCCGCCCATCGCGGCCGCCATGTCGACGATCACCGAGCCGGACTTCATGGAGGCCACGTCCGCGGCGGTGATCAGCTTCGGCGCCGGACGGCCCGGGATCAGCGCGGTCGTCACGATGATGTCGACGTCCTCGGCCTGCTCGGAGTAGATCTCCGCGGCGCGCTGGTCGTAGGCCTCCGAGGTCGCCTTCGCGTAACCGTCGGTCGACTTCTCGACCTCGACCTCCACCTTCAGGTATTCACCGCCGAGCGACTTGACCTGGTCGGCGACCTCCGGACGAGGGTCGGTCGCCCGCACGATCGCGCCCAGCGAGCTCGCCGCGCCGATCGCGGCCAGCCCGGCCACACCGGCACCGGCCACCAGCACCTTCGCCGGCGGCACCTTGCCCGCCGCGGTCACCTGGCCGGTGAAGAAACGGCCGAAGTGGTGGGCCGCCTCGACCACGGCGCGGTAGCCCGCGATGTTGGCCTGGCTGGAGAGGATGTCCATGGACTGGGCGCGCGAGATGCGCGGCACCGCGTCCATCGCGAAGGCGTCGACCTTGCGGGCGGCCAGCGCGTCGAGGAGCTCGGCGCTCTGTGCCGGCGCCAGCGGGGCGACCAGGGTGGCGCCGCTCTTCAGCAGCTCGACCTCGCCGACGGAGGGCGCGTTGACCCGGAAGACCAGGTCGGCACCCCACGCGTCGGCGTCGGTGCCGATACGGCCGCCTGCCTCGGCGTACGCCTCGTCCTTGAAGCTGGACGCCTCGCCGGCTCCACCCTCGATGACGACGTCATAGCCCAGACCGGTCAGTTGTTTGACGGTCGCGGGGGTGGCCGCCACCCGGGTCTCCCCGGGCTTCGTCTCTCGGGTCACTCCGATGAGCATCCTCGACTCCTTGGTCTAGCAGCGCAGTGTCTTCAGTCTCCAGCATGGTGGGATCCCGGTCAGCCGATCAGCGCGTGACCGATTCATGACCGGCACCGGTCCGGAACCCCACCGTGCTGGTTACCGGCCGGTAACGGTAGGGCAGATCAGCAGGTGGACACCAGGGTTGGCCGGTTGTATCGGTCCAATACCTGTGGTCTTCCTCACGGTCTCACGGTGAGACCCACTCGAGCGCCGAGCCGTGGCCCTGGAACCAGGCGACAGCGCGTCCGTCGACGGCCAGGCAGAAGCGATGACCGGGGTGAGGGACGGTGGGCGCGGACGCGGTGGCGGCGAGCGAAGGGATCACGGTCGGGCCCTCGAGGCTGATCCAGTGGCACGTACCGGCCGCCACCAACGTACGCATCCGGGTCTCCAGGCGGCGGCGGTCGCTGTCCTCGAGGTAGGCGACCGCCGCACTGTGGTGGACCACCGGCGTCCCACCGGAGGCGGCGGCGATCTCGAGCGCATCGTCGAGGCGGTCGAGCATGTCGCCGGCAAGGAGCTGCGGCGGCTCGGCCCTGGCCACCTCGATCGCCGCGGAGAGTCGGTCGCGCCGCTCGTCCTGGCCCGGCCAGATCAGGGCGAGGAGCCAGGCCATGTCGTCCTCGTCGGCGACGTCGAGGGGGTTGAGGTCGATCCCGACGCGGGTGGCGATGCGGGGCGGTCCCGCGGGGATCGGGACGGGTCCGACCGAAGGGATCCGGAGCGTCGGTCCTCCCGACCCACGGAGCTCGCCCGCGCCCGTCCAGACGTAGTCGTAGCGATCCGGGTAGAGGCACAGGCCCGCGCTGGCGCCGAGCTCGACGAGCGCGAGGGGCTCCTCGCCGAGCATCGCCAGCGCCGGGGTCAGGGCGGTCATCCGGGCGACCTCGTTGGTCTGGGTACGCCGCTCGAGGATCGTTTCGCGCACCGCCGGCCACTCGGGTCCGAGCAGCAGCGCCCGCAGGTCCGCGTACGGACCCGGCTCCAGACCGTGCCATCGGGCCGCCGCGAAGACGAGGTTGGCCTGCTGCTTCAGGGTGGGCAGCTCGCCCAGCACGCGGAGGGCCTCCGGGTCGTCGGCGACGCCTTCCGCCCAGGCCTGGAAGCACGGCGAGGTCGACATCTCGACGGCGTGGAGCCGATAGCTCTCTCGGATGTCGGTGAGGTCGTTGAGTGGCAGCATGGCGTCTCCTCCGGATCGGGTCGAGAGCCCACCGTGCCCCGCCGGACTCGGGCGACGCGATGTCGATCGAGTCGACATGGCGCCGGAGCCGATGCGTAGGCGAGAGTGTCGTCGTGACCGAATGGATCACCACCAGAGAAGCCGCTCAGCGGCTGGGCGTGAAGCGCACGACGCTCTACACCTACGTCAGCCGGCGCCTGCTCACCCGGCGTCGCGCCGGTGGCGAGAGCCTGTTCGACCGGGCCGAGATCGACGCACTGGCCAGCACGCGGCACCATCCCGGCTCCCCGCTCGGCGTGCTGCCGATGCGTTCGGTCCGCTCGAACGTGAGCGAGGTACGCGAGGGAGAGCTGTTCCTGCGCGGCGTACCGCTGGCCGACCTGGCCGACGAGCCGTGGGACGAAGTGGTCGATCTCGTCCTGGGGCCGACTCCTGAGATCACCGTCGACGTGCCGGAGCACCTGACCGTGCTGCCGCTCAACCGCCGGCTCCCCGCACTCGCCCAGTGGGCGGGGTCCCACGGCGATCGGGTCGAGCCCGCCGCCGCTGCCGGCGTCGCCAAGGGGCTGCTCGGCGCCGTCCCGGTCGCTCTCGGTGGCCGGGCGGAGCCGGGCCGGCCGGTCCCCGAAGCGGTCTTCGCCGCCGTCGCCGGACGCCCGGGGAGCCCACGTGAGGTGGCCACCCTCAACACCACGCTGATCGCACTCCTCGACCACGGCCTGGCGGCCTCGGTGGTCGCGGCCAGGGTCGCGGCCTCGGCCCGGGCCTCGGCGTACGACTGCCTGGTCGCCGGGTACGCCGCGCTCTCCGGGCAGCTGCACGGCGGCATCGGCCCGTCCGCACTCACGGTGCTGCGGGACGGCCCGCCGGCCGACCCGAGGCGCCCGGTGACCGGCTTCGGGCACTGGCGCCACCCCGACGGCGACCCGCGGGCCGATGCGGTCCTCGCCCGGCTCGCGCTCGTCGACGGCTCCGCGCCGTCCCTGGCGCATCTGGACGAGATCGCCTCCCGCACCGGCCGCCTGCCGAGCATCGACGGGGCGCTCGCGGCGTTCGTCGTCACCTGCGAGCTGCCCGACACCGCCGCGGAGGTGTTCTTCCAGGTCGGTCGTACGGTCGGCCTCGCCGCGCACGTCGTCGAGGAGTCCGAGGAGGATCCGCTGCGCTGGCGCGCGACGGATCCCGCCGGCTGACCGGCCCGTCAGCCGGCGGCCGGTCGCTCGCTGTCGAGCTGGTCCATGAACTGGGTCGGGTAGCGGTCTCCGCGGGCGGCGCCGACGGGCACGGCGGCGTCGATGCGGGCGAGGTCGGCCTCGTCGAGGGTGACGGCGTTGGCACCGACCATCGACTCGACCTGGCTGACCCGGCGGGAGCCGATGACGGGGACGATGTGCTCTCCGCGGGCGGCGACCCAGGCGATCGCGAGCTGGGCCAGGGTGATGCCCTTGGCCGTGGCGATCTCCTCCAGGGTGACGAGCAGCGCGCGGTTGTGGTCGAGGTTGTCGCCCTGGAAGCGCGGCATCATCGCGAGCGAGCCGCCGAGCGCACCGCTTCCGCCGATCAGGCCCCGTCCGAGGACGCTGTACGCGGTGATGCCGATCCCCAGCTCGCGGCAGGTCTCGAGGATGCCGTTGGTCTCGATCCCGCGGCTGAGCAGGGAGTACTCGATCTGCAGGTCGCTGATCGGGGCCACCGCGGCGGCCCGCCGGATGGTGTCGGCGCTGACCTCGCTGAGCCCGATGTGGCGTACGTATCCCGCCTCCACCAGCTCCTGGACCGCGCCGACGGTCTCCTCGATCGGGACCTGCGGGTCGACGCGGGCGGGACGGTAGATGTCGATGTGGTCGGTGCCGAGCCGCTGGAGGGAGTAGGTCAGGAAGGACCGGACCGCCTCGGGGCGGCCGTCGAATCCGGCCGGCATCCCGGCAGGCGTGATCAGGGCGCCGAACTTCACCGAGAGCACCGCGTCGTCGCGGTCGCGCTCGCGCAGCGCCCGGGCGATCAGCATCTCGTTGTGGCCGGCGCCGTAGAAGTCACCGGTGTCGATCAGGGTGCCGCCGGCGTCGAGGTAGGCGTGGATGACGCGTACGCCCTCCTCGTCGTCGACCGCGCCGTAGGCGCCGGAGAGGCTCATGCCACCCAGCGCGGGCGAGGTGACGGTGGGGCCGGTCTTGCCGAGCTGTCGGCTGCTGATCTGAGTCTTGTCGGAAGTCGTCATGCGATCCAGCCTGCGGCGTACTCCGGACGCCCGGAAGGCACTGCACATCCAGGGAGAGGTTCTCCCTGGATAACCGGTCACGACCGACGGATCATGGAGCGTGTGATCGACCGCCATGAGCTCGCCGACTTCCTGCGTCGTCGCCGGGAGCTGCTCCGGCCCTCCGATGTCGGCCTCCCGGACGGGTTGCGGCGGCGTACGCCCGGACTCCGTCGGGAGGAGGTCGCCTCGCTCGCCGGCGTCTCGACCGACCACTACACCCGGCTGGAGCAGGCGCGTGGGTCCGCGCCCTCGGAGTCGGTGCTCTCCGCGATCGCGCGGGCGCTGCAGTGCGATCTCGACGAGCGCGACCACCTCTTCTACCTCGCCGGGATGACACCGGCTCCCCGTCGCGCCGGTGGCTACGTACGTCCGGGGCTGATCGCGCTCGCCCGGCGGCTGACCGACATCCCCGTGATGATCTGCACCGACATCGGCGAGATCGCCTGGAGCAACGAGCTCGCCACCGCACTGATCCCGCCCCTGCCCCAGCAGCCCGGACGCGACCGCAACATCTACTGGCGCTGGTTCACCAAGCCCGAGCTGCGGCCGGCGCCGCCGGATGACTGGGACCGGCTCTCCGCCAACCACGTGATGGATCTGCGCGCGACGTACGCCCGTAGGGCCGGCGAACCGGACATCACCTCGCTCGTGCACGACCTCCTCGGGGCGAGCGAGGAGTTCCGTGGGCTCTGGGAGCGGCACCAGGTGGCGGTGCGGCGTGCCGACGTGAAGACGTTTGTCCATCCCGAGGTCGGCCCGGTCTCGGTGCGCTGCGAGGTCCTGCTCACCGAGGAGGCCGACGTGAAGCTGCTCGCCTACTTCCCGCTCGAGGGCACCGATGCCGCCGAGAAGCTCGAGCTGCTCCGCGTCATCGGCACCCAGCGACTCACCCGCGCGGACTCATCACCCACCTGAGCGCGATGAAGCGGATCAGCGTGGCCGCGGCGTTGGCGGCCACCAGGGCCACGATCTCGACCGCCCGGGCCGGGGTGGGCGCGGCGAGGTGGAGGAGCGCGAGCGATCCCGAGGTCAGCGCGAGCCCGACCCCGAAGGCGGCCAGCCCGGCCACGTGATGCTTGACCGCGCCCTGCCGCACGGTGATCCCGAAGGTCAGCCGGCGGTTGGCCGCGGTGTTGGCGACCGCGGTCACCAGGAGCGCGACCAGATTCGCCGCCTGCGCGCCGACGGTGGTGCGGAGCAGGACGTAGAGGAGCAGGTACACCAGCGTGCTCAACACCCCGATCGCGCCGAACCGGATCACCTGAGCCGCCAGGCTCGGGCTCCGGACGGGCCCGGGAGGGCGTACGCCGCTGAGGTCGATCCGGCCGCTGACCAGCCCGAACAGCAGTCTCCTGATGCCGGCCAGGTCCTCCTTGACGGTCTTGACGATGTCCACGCGCGAGTCCGGGTCGTCGACCCAGTCCACCGGCACCTCGTGCACGCGCAGCCCGGCCTCGGAGGCCAGGACGAGCAGCTCGGTGTCGAAGAACCAGCTGTCGTCCTCGACCAGCGGGAGCAGCTTCTCGGCCACGTCACGGCGGATCGCCTTGAAGCCGCACTGCGCGTCGGTGAACTCCGCGGAGAGGACCCCGCGCAGCAGCAGGTTGTAGCCCTTGGACAGGAAGTCCCGCTTCGGGCCCCGCTCGATCCGGCTGCCGCGGGCCAGGCGCGACCCGATCGCGACATCGGAGTGGCCCGACAGCAGCGGGGCGAGCAGTGGTGGCAGGGCACGCAGATCGGTGGAGAGATCGACGTCCATGTAGCCGACCACCTCCGCCCGTGACGTGGACCAGGCCGCTTTGAGCGCTCTTCCCCGGCCCTTCTCGTCGAGATGGATCGCACGGACCCGGGTGATCTCGGTCGCGAGCCGCTCCGCGATCTCCCAGGTGCCGTCGATACTGGCGTTGTCGGCGATCGTGATCGTCGTGGAGTAGGGCAAGGTGCGCAGGTAGCCGTCGAGGTGGCGTACGGACTCCTCCAGGCCCTTCTCCTCGTTGTGGACCGGGATCACCAGGTCGATCGCCGTCAGCAGCCGCTTCTCGTCGACCACCCACATCCCGCTGGAGAGTGCCGTCCCCGCGGTCATTCCGCCTCCTCGGTCAGGTCGTAGACCGTGGAGCTGCCGATCGTGGTCTGGGTGAAGTTCTCCGTCACCCAGGCGCTGATCTCGGAGGCGCTGGAGGTCTCGTCGCTGCTGTCTCCTGCGCCTCTCATGCCGCCCATCCCGCCGCCGGCGATGAAGTAGTGGATCTCGCCGTTGGCGACGTACTCCTGGAACTGCTCGAGCGTGATGCTGTTCGAGGTGCCGTTGAAGCCGCCGATCGCCATCACGGCCTCGCCGGTCTCGAGCTGGAGGCCGGCCGCGGTCTGGGAGCCGATCGTCGCGGCCACCCAGGTGTAGTTGCCGGCGTTGGTGCTCACCGCCTCGGCGAGCTCCTCGTCGACCTCGCCGCCGCCCATCATTCCGCCGCGGCCACCGCCGGGACCCCCACCGTTGCCGCCACCGTTGCCGCCGGGCATCTGCGGGGTCTGGCCAGTGGTGCCGCCTGTGGTTCCGCCGGGCATCTGGCCGGTCGGCGGGGTGCCGTTCTGGGCCTGACCGCCGGGACCACCGCCGGCACCACCGGGACGACCACCGCCCATTCCGCCCATGCCGCCGCCCTCGTACGGCCCGGCCGTCACGATCGAGCCGGTGTGAGCGGTCCCGATCGTCTGGATCGCGTACGCAGCGGGCCCGACACCCAGAGTGACGGCTGCCGCCGCGAGGACCGCCCCTGCGGCTCGGCGGGTGAGCCTGTCCGCGAAGACGAAGGCGGCGGCAACGCCGAGGCCGATGATCAGGACGGGCCAGCGCAGCGCCTCGTACGGCTGCTCGCCCGACTGCCCGAGCAGCACCCAGCCCCACACGGCGCTGCCGGCCATCGCGACCGCCAGGGTGATCCGGGCGAAGAGGCCGTCGCGGTCACGCCACATGATCACGGCACCGACGACCGCGGTGATCGCGATCCACGGGGCCAACGCGACCACGTAGTAGTCGTGGTAGATGCCCTCCATGAAGGAGAAGACCAGGCCGGTGACGAGCATCGTGGCCCCGCTGAGCATCAGGGCGGCACGGGTCAGGTCCGTACGCGGCGCCCCGCGCAGCGCGATCAGGCCGGTGACGAGGAAGAGCAGCGCAGTGGGGAGCAGCCAGGAGACCATCCCGCCGGAGACACCCTGGAAGAGGCGCAGGATCCCGGCGGCGCTGGAGAACCCAGCGTTGCCGAGGCCACCGTAGTCGCCGCCGTTGAGCCGGCCGACGCCGTTGTAGCCGAGGGTCAGCTCGAGGAGCGAGTTGCCGGTCGAGCCGTCGATGTAGGGGCGCCAGGACTCCGGGATGAACTCGACGATCGCGATGTACCAACCGGCACTCACGACCATCGCGACGAAGCAGGCGATGCCGTGGGTCATCCTCCTGCCGAACGAGCCCTTGCCCGCGATCAGGTAGACGACCGCGATCGCCGGGATGATCAGGAACGCCTGCAGCATCTTGGTCAGGAACCCGAAACCGAGCAACGCACCGGCCAGCACCATCCACCGCGCCTTGCCGGTCTCGATCGCCTTGAGCGTCGAGAACCCGGCACCCACCAGCAGCAGGAGCAGCAGTGCGTCCGGGTTGTTGAACCGGAACATCAGCGCCGCCGCCGGGGTCAGCGCCGTGAACGCTCCCGCCGCAATCGCCGCCTGCCACGGCGCGACCTTCTTCACCATCGCGTGGACGAGGCCGACCGTGGCCACGCCCATCAGTGCCTGCGGGACCAGGATGCTCCACGAGGACAGACCGAAGAGGCGTACGGACAGGCCCATCACCCACAGCGACGCCGGCGGCTTGTCGACCGTGATCGAGCTGCTCGCATCGAGCGCCCCGAAGAACCACGCCTTCCAGCTCTCACCGCCGGCCTGTGCGGCGGCAGAGTAATACTGATTGGCATATCCGGACTCGGACAGCGTCCACAGGTACGCCACGGCTGTGAGAGTCAGCAGAATAATCAGGGACGCGCGTTCCGGGCGCCATCGTGGTTTCGCCGCCGGCGGTGTCGGCTCTGGCGCCGATCTCGCCGTGGGAGGGTCGAAGAGTTGGGTCATGCTGACCACGGTCGAGCGCGGGTCTGTGGGAGCCTTTCGTTGAGGCTGTGAGCGTCCTATGTGGTTCGCTTCACATCTCGCTGCCTCTCGCTGCCCCTCGCTGGTCGAGCCCTCGCTGGTCGAGCCGCCCGCCCCGCTGGTCGAGCCGCGAGCGCCAGCGAGCGTGTCGAGACCAACACGGTCGGGTTCCGGGTCTGGTCGTGGTGTTTCGACCTTGTTGAGTTCGTTCTGGCGGTCGTCGGGGACTGTTTCTTCGGGGGACCGTGGGCCGCCGACCCTTTCTGGAGGGTGTTCTCGATCTGGTCCGGCGTCAAGGACGCCCTGCGGGCGCCGGCTTCGCCGGCCGCTTCGCGGTCCTGGACTCCGGACCAGATCGAGAAAAGACTTGGCTGGCTATCGGGGCGGCGGCCCGGGTGTGGCGCAGCGGAATCCTGCTGGAACAGTGGGGCTTGTAGGGGTGGGGGGTGGCCCTTCGGGCCACTTACCATCCACAGAAGCGAGGCCGTTCGCTCACCGCGAAAATAGCCTCTGACCTGCACCTATAGGTGGCTAGGTATCCCCTCGCGGGCGTAGAATCAGACCCATCACGACACGCCTCTGAGGGGAGGGATCACGATGAGTCTGGACCGCGACGTCGACCACTGGGGCAGCCACCCCGGCGATGCGATCGACACTGCTCTCGCCGCCATCGAGTCCTCCCTCCACGACCTGCTCGCCAGCGACCCCGCCTATTGGCGGACCTCGACCAAGAAGGACCTGCTGGCCCGCCTGGAGACGATCCAGACCCAGCAGGCCGCGTTGAAGCTCCGGGTGCTCGCGTCATCTGGTGATATCGCCGAAGAGACCGGCGACAAGGACGCCTCCGCCTGGATGCGCGCCGAGCTCTTGGTCGACAAGGCCGTGGCCCGGTCGCAGATCAAACTCGCCACCAAGATCGCCACGTACGAGCTCGTCGCCGACAGTCTCGCGGCCGGTGTCGTCTCCCCGGACAAGGCCCGCGTGATCACGACGGCCCTGGACAAGATCGAGGCCGACCCGGTCGCCAGCGCCGAAGACTTGGTCTTGGCCGAGAAGCTGCTGGTCGACTACGCCACCCGGCTGACCGCCAGCGAGCTGGCGATCGTGGGCCGGAAGATCCTGGCCGAGATCGACCCGGCCCGGTTCGAAGACGCTGAAGCCCAAGCCCTCCTCGCCGAGGAAGAACGCGCCCAGCAGAAGACCGCGCTGCGGGTGTGGGACAACCACGACGGGACCGTCGGGTTCGACGGGGTGCTGCCGGTCTCGGTCGGGATGCGGCTCAAGCGGCTGGTCGAGGCCTACGCCCAACCCCGCAAACAACAGCTCGTCGAGAAGGGCGCGCCGCTGCCGCCCTGGGAGCGGTTGATGGGCCAAGGGTTCGCCCGCCTGTTGGAGACCCTCGACCCCGCAGCGCTGCCCCGCCACGGCGGCGACGCCACCACCCTCAACGTGGTGATCTCCCTGGAGGAGCTCCGCAAGGACCTCGGCACCGCGACCCTGGGCTACGACGAGACCAACGGGACCACCATCACCGCCGCGGAGGCCCGGCGGATGGCGTGTAACGCGACCATCATTCCCTGGGTGCTCGGCAGCGAGGGTGAGGTCCTTGACGCCGGCCGGGCCAGCAGGTTCTTCCAGCCGATCCAGCGCAAGGCACTCCGGCTGCAGGCCAAGTGCTGCCAAGCCGAAGGGTGTGACATGCCACCCGAATGGTGCGACGCCCACCACCTCGACCCCTGGGCCGCCGGCGGCACGACCAACCTCAAAGACGCGGCTCTGCTCTGCCTCCATCATCACCGCCTGGCCCACACCCCGGCCTACACCCATGAACGCCTACCGGACGGCACCATCCGATTCACCCGCCGCCCCTAACCAGCCGGGTCAGAAATCGCTCCGCCGGGTGTCGGCCGAGCTGGCACCCCAACCGTCGACCGGCCTCCGCGTCCCCGGGGAACGCTTCGGGTCAGTGGCGAGTTCGTGACCCGGCCAGCATTGAACCGACCCCAGCAATGCGCCAGTGACCTTGTGAACCATTCACAAGGTCACGCCCACTGCCGTAGGCACACAAGGCGCCGGGCTGCTCGCGCACGACCAGCCCACGACCCAAGCCCATGCCCACCCGAATCCGCTGCGCCACACTCTCGCCGAAACGAAGAAACGGCCACGTCCGCGCGGCCCGAAGAACAAGATCCGACGCGCCGTACGTGTCCGAGATCACGTTCCCAGACATACCCAAGACAAGAACACATTCTAGGATTGAGCGTGAAACCCACGCATGGCCGCGTAACCACCTGGTGGAACGGATTCGGAGGGTTACACGACCCCCTTTAGGCTTGCCTTAGTACATCCACGGAAGGTTGAACTCCCTTATGCGTGACATCCGCGTTGCGATCGTCGGTGCCGGCCCGGCCGGCATCTACGCTGCCGACATCCTCACGAAGGAGCACCCTGGTGCGCGCGTCGACGTCATCGAGCGCCTGCCTGCTCCCTACGGCCTGGTTCGCTACGGCGTGGCTCCTGACCACCCGCGAATCAAGGAGATCATCAAGGCTCTGAAGCGCGTCCTGAACCAGGACAGCATCCGCTTCATCGGCAACGTCGACTTCGGCACCGACCTCAAGCTCGACGACCTGCACCGGTTCTACGACGCCGTCATCTTCGCCACCGGCGCGATGGCCGACCGTGAGCTCGACATTCCGGGGATCGACCTGCCCCAGTCCTACGGCGCGGCCGACTTCGTCAGCTGGTACGCCGGACACCCCGACGTCTCGCGGGAGTGGCCCCTCGACGCCGAGGAGGTCGCCGTCCTCGGCGCCGGAAACGTCGCGCTCGACGTCGCCCGCATGCTGGCCAAGCCCGCCGACGAGCAGCTGGTCACCGAGGTGTCCGACAACGTCTACCAGGGCCTGAAGAAGAACCCGGCCAAGACGATCCACGTCTACGCCCGCCGCGGCCCGGCGCACATCAAGTTCAGCCCGATGGAGCTGCGCGAGCTCTCGCACTCCCCCTCGGTCGACGTCGTCGTCGAGGAGGAGGGCTTCGAGATCGACGAGGCCGGCGAGAAGGCGATCCAGAGCCACAAGGCGACCAAGCTCGTGGCCGACATCCTCCTGAAGTACATGGAGGCGCCCGCCGGCGACAAGCCCCACAAGATCGTCATCCACATGATGCAGAACCCCGTCGAGATCCTCGGCGAGGACGGCCAGGTGGTCGCACTGCGCAGCGAGAAGACCGAATACAACGGCGACGGCACCGTCACCGGCACCGGCGAGTTCACCGACACCCCGGTCCAGGCCGTCTACCGCGCCGTCGGCTACCTCTCCGAGGCCCTCCCCGATGTGCCCTTCGACGGCGAGAACGGCGTCATCCCCAACGCCGGCGGCCGGGTGCTCGACCTCAACGGCGAGCACATCAACGGCACGTACGTCACCGGGTGGGTCAAGCGCGGACCGGTCGGCCTCATCGGTCACACCAAGTCCGACGCCAAGGAGACCATCGACAACCTCCTCCACGACCTCGACAAGCTCAAGCCCGCCGAGCACGGCTCGCCCGCGGCGGTCCTCGAGCACCTGTCCGGCAAGGGCGTCGAGTTCACCACCATCGAGGGCTGGGAGAGGCTCGACAACCACGAGCGCTCGCTCGGCGAGGCCCAGGGCCGCGAGCGGATCAAGGTCGTCCCCCGCGACGAGATGATCCAGATCTCCAACGCCTGACGCACCACGTACGCAGGGCCGGTCATCCACACGGATGACCGGCCCTGCGTCTATTACTGCCCGGGCGCGAGGCGTCAACCAATGGTTGACGCCTCGCGCTCGTCAACCTAGAGTTGACGCATGACGACTCCCCGCGATGCAGACCCTGCCCTCAAGGCCGTGCGCCTCGACACCCTGATCGACTCGATCAAGAAGGCTCGGCACGAGCCCCTGGACCAGCTGGCCGACGCGATGGTGGTCGGCGAGCACCTGGGCGAGGTGGCCGACCATCTGATCGGGCACTTCGTGGACCAGGCCCGCCGCTCCGGGGCGTCCTGGACCGAGATCGGCACCCGGATGGGGGTGACGAAGCAGGCCGCCCAGAAGAAGTACGTCCCCAAGGCCGGTGACCAGTCGCTCGACCCGCAAGCCGGGTTCGCGAAGTTCACCCCGCGTGCGCGGACGGTGGTCGTCGCCGCCCAGGGGGAGGCACGGAAGGCCGCGAACGCGGAGACCGGCGTACCTCACCTGGTGCTCGGCCTCCTCGCCGAGCCGGAGGGCGTCGCGGGCCACGCGATCAGGGCCCAGGACGTGACCCTCGACGCCGTGCGCGCGGCGGCGACGGCCGCCACCCCGGCCCCTTACGGCGAGGTCGGCGAGATGATCCCGTTCACGGCCGACGCCAAGAAGGTGCTGGAGCTGACCTTCCGCGAGGCCCTGCGGCTCGAGCACTCCTACGTCGGCACGGAGCACATCCTGCTCGCCCTCCTCGAGCACGAGGACGGCGCCGGGATCCTCCATGAGGCCGGGATCGAGAAGGCGAGCACCGAGCAGAGCATCACCTCCATCCTCGACTCGCTCAAGGTCGACTTCGACCCGGGTACCTGATCTGAGGGACCCCCGGCCCGAGCGAGCCGTGCGTGCCGGGGGTTTCGATACCTTCCGAGGACCTGGAGGTACCCCATGCCACGCTGTATCGGCCGACTCGTCCTCGGCCTCGTCCTGGCCGTCGCCGTCCTCAACGTGCCTGCCGCGGTGACGGCACCGGCGGCGGAGGCGGCCTGTCGGCCGACGCTCAAGTCGCTGACCCTCGCCAGGAGCACCGTGACCGGAGGCTCCTCGACCACCGCCACGATCCGGCTCAGCTGCCGGACTCCCAGGCGCGCCAAGGTGCAGCTGTGGGCCAGCACCGGCATCCGGGTCCCGGCGTACGTCTATGTCGCCGGTGGCCGGAGCACGCGCGCAGTCACCGTCCGGACCTCACCCACGACGGTGCGCAGCAGCGGCCGGGTCAAAGCGGTCTACAAGCAGGTCGTACGCCGCGCGACACTCGTCCGCACAGCCACCCCGTGCTACCCGACGCCGGTGCCGACGACCGTGGCCCTGCCCGCCTACGTCCATGCCGGGCAGAAGGCCACCGGGACCGTCACGCTCGACTGCGTCGCCAAGACGTCCCTGGCGGTGAGTCTCACCTCGAGCTCGTCCTGGGTCACGGTCCCGGGCACGCTCACGATCCAGGCCGGGCGGCGTACGGCGTCCTTCACCGCGGTCACGAAGGGGCCCGCCACCGGCACCTTGCCCGCGTTCAACGTGACGATCAAGGCGACCCGGAACCGGAAGAGCGCCACCCGGGTGATGCAGGTCAGGCCGGAGATCCGATCGTTCCGGGCCGGGGACCGGTTCACGGTGAACGAGCCGATCCTGACGCCCGACGAGACCGAGGGGAACGAGGGCTGGTTCAGCGGCACCCTTCGGATCACCCTGGACCATCCGGCACCACCGGGCGGGCTCGACGTGAAGGGCGCGGTCGTTCCCGAGGGCAAGACCTGGACCGACGTACCGATCCATCTCGACTCGTATCCGCCCGACTCCCGGGTGACCGACCACCTCACGATCACGGACTCCGCCGGCAACGTCCTGCTCCACGAGGACTTCACCTACATCGTCCATCGGGCCCCGTGAGGGGGTCCCTGACGTGCCCGGGCAACACCCCTGTGGCCGAAGCACGCCAGGGACGTATCAGGCCCCCATGGGCGCGAGGACGATGTCGAACCGCACCTTCGACCAGGTGCCGTCGACGACCCGTCCGTCCGGCGTCGGCGTCCCGGCGGGCTGCTGCTCGAACCGCTTGATCAGCGACTCCTTGACCCCGAAGACGGTGTCCTTCCAGCCGATCGGGTCGCCCTCGGGGAAGATGTGGGTGACCAGCGTGCGGCAGCCCTCGTGGGTGACCATGAAGTGCAGGTGCGAGGCGCGCAGCGGCGAGCGCCCGACCGCGGCCAGCATCTTGCCGACGGGGCCGTCGTCGGGGATCGGGTACGGCGTGGGCGTCAGCCCCCAGAACCGGTAGCCACCCTCGGCGTCGGTGAACAGGTGCGCCCGGGCCGCCCTCGCGCCCGCGTCGCGCTGGACGTCGTAGAGCCCGTCCTCGTCGGCCTCCCAGACCTCGATCCTCGCCCCGACCAGCGGCTTTCCGTCGGTGCCGGTGACCGTCCCGGTGACCCAGCACGGCTCCCCCGGGGCCCCGAAGGCCATGTCCCCACCCAGCTCGATCCCTGGGGAGTCCTCCACGAAGAAGGGCCCGAAGACCGTGGCCTCGGTCGCGTCGGCGTACGCCTGGTTGTTGATGTTGATCGTCTGCATCGAGGCGCCGAGGGTGTCGGAGAGGAGGATGAACTCCTGGCGTACGTCGTCGGTGATGTGGCCGGCCGCGGTCAGGAACTCGATGGCGGCGCCCCACTCCTCCTCGGTGAGGCGTACGTCGCGGATGAAGGCGTGCAGGTGTCGGGTCAGCGAGACCATGACCTCCTTCAGGCGCGGGTCCTCGCAGGCGTCGAAGGACGCGACCACGGTGTCGACCAGGGTCTGCTCGACCGCCTGCTGCTCCGGCGATACGCCGACTACGTCGCTCATCAGCTCTCCTCTCCCACCCACGCCGCGGTCAGCAGCGCGGTCAGGTTCTCCTCGGTGACCGGGGTCGGGTTGTTGTCGGGGATGGCGGCCATGATCGGGGCGACCGCCCTGGCGATGCCGTCCTCGGGCATGCCGTAGTCCTTGAGCGCCTTCGGCACCGAGAGCGCCGTGCGCAGCGCGTCGAGCCCGGCCACGGCGCTCGGCGCCCCGAAGGCAGCCGCGATCCGTGCCTCCGCCTCGGGGGCGGCCGGCGCGTTGAAGGCGAGCACGTGCGGGAGCACGACCGCATGGGTCTGGGCGTGCGGCAGGTTGAACATGCCGCCGAGCACGTGGCAGATCTTGTGGTGCATCCCCGAGCCGGCGGACGTGAACGAGACCGCCGCCAGGTAGGCGCCGTAGAGAGTCTGCTCGATCCCCTCGATGTTCGCGGAGTCAGCGGCGACCAGCGGCAGTCCGGTGGCGAGCCCTCGGATGCCCTCGGCGGCGTTGACCCGGTCGATGGGGTCCACCCGCGGACCCCACATCGCGTCGATGCAGTGAGCGAGCGCGTTCAGGCCGCTGGCGACGGTCATCTCGCCGGGCAGCGTGGTCAGCAGCGAGGCGTCGTAGACGACCGACCTCGGCAGCACGCGTGCGTCGATCCCGGTCGTCTTGGTCTCCCCCGAGGTCAGGCCCCAGACGTTGGTCGCCTCGGACCCGGCGTACGTCGTCGGGACCGCCACGATCGGCAGCCCCGTGGTGAGCGCGACGGCCTTGGCCAGGCCGGTGGTCGAGCCGCCGCCGACGCACACCAGCGCGTCGACCGCGGCCTCGGCAGCCCGGTCCCGAGCCCGCTCGGCGACCTCGACCGGGACGTGCATCACGACCTCGTCGTGGCGCAGCGCGACCGGGACGAGATCGGTCACCCGGGTGGCGAGCTCGGCCTCGCGCGCACCGGCGACGACCATCACTCGCCGAGCCCCGAGAGCCTCGATCTCGGCTGCCACCGCAGCGGCCGCCTCGCCGGTGGCGAAGCGGACCCGCTGCGGCAGCGATTCATGCATGAACTTCATGAGATTCCCCCCGCTCAGCCGGAACGATCAGGCCTTGCCCAGCAGCGTCGCGACCGCCTCGCCCAGCACGGCGCCGGGGTCGTCGGGAAGCGACATGGAGCGCCAGGCGACGTGCTTGTCGGGACGGACCAGGATCGCGCCCGACTCCTCGACCTCGCGAAGCTTGGCCCAGTCGAAGTAGAGGTCGGTCACCTCGCGGCCGGGGCCGATGACGACGGTCTGGAGCGGGATCCCGAACTTCGTCCGGGCCGCGTCCGCCGCCTCCGACCACGCCTCGCCGGCGACGCCGGTGATCAGCGTCCACTGCGTGTAGGGGGCGAGGTCGAGCATCGCGTGCTTCTCGACGTTGTCGCCGACCCAGGCGTGCGGCAGGTGGGCGCCCGGCGAGGTCGACATCCGGTGGTAGAGGTCCTCGTCGTCGGTCGGCGCAGGCCGGGTGCCGTCGGAGACGATCGCGTCGGACTCGTAGAACTGGCCGAGCTCGACGCCGTGGGCGTTGAACTCGTAGTTCTTGCGCTCCATCGCGGTGACCAGGGCGGCCCGCTTGGCGGCACCCTCGGGGGTGTTCGCCTTGCGCTCCTCGATGGCGGCCGCCATCTCCTCGCCCTCGAGACCGACGACACCGAGCGCCTCGAAGAGCTCACCGAACTCGCGCGCGGACTGGTTGGCGCGGGTGACGATGCGCTTGGCGACCGGGGCGCGCTCGGTGGAGTAGGACTCCAGCAGCGACGGCTCGGCGTAGCCCTGGACCACGGCGGCGAGCTTCCAGGCCAGGTTGTAGGAGTCCTGGATGGACGTGTTCGAGCCGAGACCGTTCGACGGCGGGTGCCGGTGGATGGCGTCGCCGGCGCAGAAGACGCGCCCCTTCTGGGCGTGGGTCGCGTACATCTCGTTCACGCCCCACAGCGAGTAGCCGGTCACGTCCGGCTCCAGGTCGGGCATCCCGAGCAGGTCGCGGATGACCTTGACCGCGTACTCCTCGGTCAGCTCCGGCGGCGGCTGGTTGATGTCGTAGCCCCACACGATCAGCCACTCGTCCCACGGGCGGACCATGCGGACCAGGCCGGTGCCGATGCCGCCGACGTTCGAGCCCGGCTGGATGACCCAGTAGAGGACGGAGGGGCGGTGGTCGACGAGCTCGGAGAGGTCGGCCTTGAAGGTGATGTTCATCGACCCGGCGATGTCCATCGCGCCTTCGAGCGGCAGGTCGATGTCGGCGCCGACCTGGGTGCGGGCGCCGTCGGCGCCGATGAGGAACTTCGACCGGATCTTGTACTCGTGGCCGGTCAGCCGGTCGCGGGCGATCGTGGTGACGCCCTCGTCGTCCTGGGTGTGGCTGAGGTACTCGGTGGAGAACCGCGTCTGGGTGCCGCGCTCGGTCGCGTTGCGGACCAGGATCGGCTCGAGGTACGTCTGCGGGATGTCGACGGTCAGGCACGGCGAGGCGAGCTGGTAGTCGGCCTCACGGTCGGGGCGGGTGCCCCAGGTGCGGATCCGGCCGATCTCCTCGCCGGCGATGCTCGTGCAGAAGACGGTGTCACCGACGAGCTCGTGCGGCGTCGCGTCGGCCAGCACCTGCTCCTCGATGCCCAGGTCGCGGAAGATCTCCATCGCGCGCTGGTTGGTGATGTGTGCGCGCGGGGTGTTCGCGGTCCAGCGGTACTTCGTGATCATGATGTTGTCGACACCGAGCTCGCTCAGGAAGAGCGCGGCGGACGCGCCGGCCGGGCCGGATCCGACGACGAGGACGTCGGTGGTCACGACATCCTCGGTCTCGGGGACCTCGGTCTCTTTCTGGCCGTCGTCGAAGACTGGCATGTTCTCACCTTTCTGAGACCGCGGCGGGGTGTGGGATCGCAGTCTCGAAGGCGAGTCTTACCGGCCCGATCGGGCCACTTCAAAGGTGGGGTCGCGGGTTGGCGGAAATGCGTACGCGACTAGCGCATCGCCGGCTTATCCACGTCGCGCGCGGTCAGGGCCACCACCGCTCGCTCGATGGGCTCGGCGCCCATCTCCCGGGCCAGTTGAAGGGCATGCTCAACCATGGTGTCCGTCTGGCTGGACTGCCCCGTCCTCACTGTCGCCTCGGCGCAGCGCCACGAAGCGACGGCCTCTTCCCAACCCCAATGGGCGCTGATGCAACGGTCGAGGGCGGCGTGCCAGAGATCGACCTCGTCGTCGCTTCGACGACAACGAGCCGATTCTGCCTCGAACAGCGTCCGCAGCTCGGGTTGGGCTGCGAACGGATCCCAGGGAAGCAACTCTGCTTCCTCGATCAGCCTGTCGAGCAGGCGTTGCCCGCGACCTGTCGACCCGGTTCCCGAGGAGTCGACCGACGCCAGATCCGCAGCGGCCCACGCACCCAACCGCAGCAGGTCGGCGGCCGTGTCTGGATCGCTGTGGTCGAGTTGGAGATGGTCGAGGACCATCTGTCCTGCCTGCTCGGGTCTGTCATGGCTAATCAAGTGCTCCGCTCGGGCTCTTGCGCCCAGCAGGCCGACCATGGATAGGAAGTCCGGGATCAGTTCCTCGGCGCGGTGCAGGTGCTGGTCCGCTTCGTCGAGTCTCCCCAGCCGGCAAGCGAGGACACAGGCCGTCAGCCTGGCGGCCACACCGGTGCTCTTGGCGAGCCGAGCGGCCAGAATCTCCCGGAGCGAGTCGCGTGCTCCGGCCAGATCCCCTTCGCACAGGGCGGCGTCTGCAGCGATGATGGCGATCCAGGCTCCAGGGACCGGTGATCCGCGGGCGGCGACATCGCCGTAGGCCGACTGTGCCACGCGTCGAGTTTCCCCCGGCCATTGTGTGAAGGTCGTCAGCGCCCACCCGGTCTGGCCGAGCAAGCCGGGGTCGCCGATGGACAGCGCCAGTTCGTGCGCCCGCTCGGCGTCGCCCCGCTGTGACTCGTGGTACGTCGCGCGGCCGCTGCCGAACACTGCAAACGTCTGGGCTTGGAGGGCGACGGCTTGCGCAAGGTCCGTACCGCACCGGATGGCGGCCGCGAGCGCCTGCTCGGCGTGTTCAGCGGCCGCTGGCAGTCCTCGCCAAGATTCGGTCCCGGACAGGAGGCTCAGAGCCCGCACGTATTCCACGCTGTCAGGGAATGCCGACGCCAGGTCGACCGCCTCGCGGACTTCGACCATGGGCCGTTCCGAGCTGTGTCCGGAATGGAACTCCGCGTCGCACCACAGGCACAGGATCTTCGAAGCCAGGAGGGGGTGCGTGGTTCGATCAACGAGCACGCGGGCGCGGGCGAGCCAGTCATACTCCGCATCGAAGTCGCCCGTCAATGCGGCCACCTCCGCCGCACGGGTGAGCAGGAGGACGTCATCGCCGACAGCCCGCCGGGTCGGTTCACCGGCCCTCGGCAGGAGCTCGATGACGCGCCTCAGGTGGGTCAGCTGCTCGGGGAAGACGCGCAATTGCTCCGCCAGCCCGGCCGCCGCCAGCGAGCAACGGACCGCCTCATCGACGGCACCCGCCCGTTCGTGGTGCAGAGCGAGGTCTCCCCAGCGGCGCATCTCCCCGGCCCGCGAGCCACTGGGCGTGGTCAAGGTGCCGGCGATCGCCGCATGCAACGGAGCGGCCTGCCCGGGGAGGAAGGTGTCGTAGAGGACTTCGGCCACCAGCGGATGACGGAACCAGTAGCGGTCATCGCGGTCGACTGTGACCACTCCAGCGGCGGTCGCTTGCACCAGGCACCGGGACAGGTCCTGGCTGTCGAGTGCGATCAGGCCGGCCATGACGGCGTACTCGTCGAACGTCAGCGGTCGGCCGGCGACCGAGAGCAGTCGTGCGACCTCTTGGGCGTCCTGGCCGAGCCGGCGCCACGCGGCCAGCAGTGCATCCGCCAGGACGTCGGGGAGGGCCTCCGCAACGGCTTCACTTCCCACGTCGAGGTCCTGCGCCAGCAGCTCGGTGAAGTACGCATTGCCCAAGGACCGGCTGTAGACCGCCTCCAGCAGTTTCAGGCTCGGCGTGGCGCCGAGCAGCACCTTCAACTGCTGCTCCGTCTCCTCGACCGTCAGGCGGCGGAGCCGCAGTTCCCGGACTCCGGAGAATCTGCGAATGTCGGCCAGCCACCCGTGCAGTCGATGGCTCGGATCGAGCTCCTCGTCGCGGACCGTCGCCATGACTACGAGGTCCTGGGCATCGAAGCCTGCGATCAGGTACCCCAACAGATCCAGCGACGAGACGTCTGCCCACTGCAGGTCGTCGATCACGAGCAGAACGGGGCCGTGGGCCGCCAGCCGTACCAGGCCACGCGCCATCTCCGGAAGGAGGCGTTGGGACTCCTCGCCTGCCGCCCAAACGAGCGAGGGGAGGACCGAGTCCAGCCGTGGCGCCGCGGCCAGGAGGTCAGCTCGGGCTGTCGTCGATGCATTCGCCAACCAGGCTTCCAGGGCCATCGCGAACGGGGCGTACGGCGACGAGGCAGCGCCGAAGCGCGTACACCGGCCCCACAACACGTCGTACCCGAGATCCCGCGCCGTGTCGGCTGCCTCCATGATCAGCCGAGTCTTCCCGACGCCGGCCTCGCCATGGACGATCACGGCGCCCGGGGAGCCGTCGACCCCTCGTCTCAGCAGCTCCCCCAGTACCTGCATCTCCTCCGCTCTTCCGGCCAGCCGACGGTCCGGGGGCGCCCCGGGACTGTGCGGGGCGGTCCGCGGCGCCCGTGGCCGGGGGGTCACGGTGACGGCAGCAGCCTTGAGGTCCGTGTCGTGGTTGAGGATGGCGGCTTCGAGCCTCAGCACCTCCTCGCCCGGGTCCAGCCCGAGCTGGTCGGACAGGAGGGCACGCAGGCGACGCAGCGCCTGCAGGGCCTCCGCCTGCCGATCGCTGCGATACAGGGCGAGGGCCAGCTGCGCCCATCGGTGCTCGCGCATCGGCGCAGCGTCAACCATCGATCGTGCGCGAGGGACGATCTCGCGATGGCGGCCGGCGCGAAGCTCACCTTCGATCAGCAGCTCCTCGGCGTCTTGTCGCAGCTCTTCGAGGCGCGCTGCCTCCTGCCGGCCCCGATCCCAGTCCTCGAGCTCGGGGTAGGCAGACCCCCGCCACAGACCCAACGCTGACCCGAGCAGGTCGCGCGCCGCAGCCCAGTCATCCTCGACGAGCGCCCGAGCCTGCTTCAGCAGCTCCTCGAACCGCTGGGAGTCCAGGGTCCCGGCCGGCACCGTCAGTCGATACCCGTTGGGCACGGTCCCGATCGCGTCCGCTCCCAGCAGGCTGCGCAGGCGCGACACGCAGCCCTGGATGTTCTTGGCAAATGAAGCCGGCGGTCGATCCCCCCAGAGAATGTCGGCAAGGCGGTCGACGCTGAAGGCCTCACCCGGTGCCGTGGTCAGGGCGGCCAAGACCAACCGGTCACGGCCACCGACCCGACGCTGGTCGCCGTGCACGCTCAGTGGACCGAGCACCGCGATCTCCACGTCACAACTGTCGACCGCGTCAGAGCGAGCGTCAAGCCGGCTCGGTCGGCACCTTGAGGAGTGGTCTGACCGAGAGCGGCGGCTACGAGCGGGGCGACAACTAGCGCGAGAGCCAGTCGAGAACCGCCTTGATGGTCGAGTCCGGCTTCCGGGCCCACTTGAAGTGGTCGATGCCGGGTTCGTCCAGGTGCACGCGGGCGACCTCGAGCCCCGGCATCCGGCGGTGGATCTCGTCGACCGTCTCGCTGGGTGCCAGCCAGTCGCCCTCGATGGACACGATCAGCGCGGGCTTCTCCAGGGCGCGCATCAGCGGCGTGACGTCGCGGGACGGGCTGCCGAGGCGGAGGCGCCCGGTGCGGGCGTACCGGGCCCACTCCCTCATCAGGGTGCGGGCCTCGCGGCCGGCGAACTTGAGCTGCTTGCCGGGGAAGTGGCCGACGACGCGACCGACCAGGCCCATCGCCTGGCTGGCGACCAGGAATCCCGGGCCGTAGTTGCGCCAGTAGGGCGTCTGCGAGGCGACATAGATCAGGCCGGCGACCCGGTCGGGGTGCAGTGCCGCGTAGGCGCTGGCGGCCTGGCCGCCGAGGCTGTGCCCGAGGACGTACGTCGCCCCGGCCGAGGCCGGGATCAGCTCGCCGATGCGGTCGACGGCGGCGGCGATGTCGTCGACGAGGTCGGCGTAGCCGAAGTCGTAGGACCAGCCAGCGACGCGCCCGCCGAGCTCCTCATGGCCACGCTGCTCCATCCGGCCGACGTTCATCCCCGCCTCCGCGAAGGCCACGATCAGCTTGTCGTAGTAGCCCGCCGGCATGCCCATCGCGGGCACGACCAGCAGCGTCGGCGCCTCGGGGTCCGCCGCACGGACCACGGTCAGCGTGAAGCTGGTGCCCTCGGGGCGCTCGATGCCGTACGCCTCAGGGGTGGTCGTGGGGGACGAAGTCTCAGTCACCCGGGCAATGTTACCCGCCAGTAAGGCGAGGGGTTCACTTCGTCGAGATTCTGGACTTGTGGGTCCAAATTTCGCGGAGCATCCTGTTTGGACCAAGTAGTCCACACAGGAAAGGAATCTCATGGAGACCCTCGAGCGACTCGGCATCACCGAGGACGTACGCCGCCTGATGGCCCGCTACGTCCGCTACGCCGACCACCAGCGCTGGCAGGACCTGGCGAACCTGTTCACCGAGGACGGCACCTTCACCCCGCACAAGCCGGACGGATCGGTCTGGCTGCACATGAACGGTCGCGAGGAGATCGTCGCGACCGTCGGCGCCAGCGGCGGCCCCGGCGTCACCCTGATCCACCACCTGTTCTCCGACGAGATCGACGTCGACTCCGCGACGAGCGCGCACGGCGTCTTCGCGATGGAGGACATCGTCACCCGGCCCGAGGACGCCGATGTGTCCGAGGCCATCCCGTTCCGCCGCATGCACGGGTTCGGCCACTACCACGCCCGGTTCGTCAGGACCGACGGCTCCTGGCGGATCGCCGAGCTGACCCAGACCCGCGTCCGGCTCGACTTCTTCAACTGACCTTCACCCAGAAAGCAGGAAACATCATGACCAAGCCCACCGAGCTCAGCCCCTTCAAGATCGACATCGCCCAGGACGCCCTGGACGACCTCCGGGACCGCCTGAGGCGGACCCGCTTCTTCGACGACCTCGACAACGAGGAGGGCTACTACGGGATCAGCACCGCGTACCTCGAGCCGCTCGTCGAGTACTGGGCCGACGGCTTCGACTGGCGCGCCCAGGAGGAGCGGCTCAACACCTACGACCGCTACCAGGTCGAGATCGACGGCACTCCCGTGCACTTCGTCCACGCACGCGGCAAGGGACCGAACCCGGTCCCGCTGATCATCCACCACGGCTGGCCGTGGCCCGGCGAGTTCAGCTACCAGCTCATCGAGCCGTTGACCGACCCGGCCGCCCACGGCGGCGACCCGGCGCTGTCGTTCGACGTGATCATCCCGGACCTCCCCGGCTTCGGCTTCTCCACGCCCGTCGGCCGCGGCGATCTGAACTACTGGAAGATCGCCGACATCATGCACGAGCTGATGACCGGGGTGCTCGGCTACGAGAAGTACGCGGTGGCCGGCTCCGACTACGGCGCCCTCGTCACGAGCGCGCTGGGCCACAAGTACGCCGAGAGCATCATCGGCCTGCACTACGGCCATGATCTCGTCCCCGGGATGTTCGAGAACGAGCGGTTCTGGGACCTGACCGACGGTGCCAAGGTCCCCGAGGATGCCTCGGAGGAGTGGCGGACCGGGTGGACGTACTTCGTCGACACGTACGCCTCGCACGTCGCCGCGCACATGCTGGACGGCTCGACGCTGACGCACGGCCTCAACGACTCCCCGATCGGGATGCTGGCCTGGCTGCTGAAGCGCTGGAAGGCCTGGAGCGACAAGCGGGGCGACTTCGAGGAGGCGTTCCCGCGGGACTTCATCCTCACCCAGGCGACCATCTTCTGGGTGACGCAGTCGATCGGCACCTCGATCCGGATGTACCGCAACGCGGAGCGCTACCGGTTCGTGCCCTCCCACGACCGTCAGCCGGTCGTGGAGCCGCCGGCCGGGTTCACGTTCCTGCTCGGCGACGCGTACCCGCCGGCCATCGACACCGTCGAGGACCGGATCGCCGCCTTCGAGAACGGTCCGACGCGCGGGATGTTCAACGTGGTCAACGTCAACGCCCACCTGAAGGGTGGCCACTTCGTCCACTACGAGAACCCGGAGGCCTTCGCCGCCGACCTGCAGGAGACCTTCCGCCGGATCCTCGGCTGACCTGACAACGCGAGCCGCCCCGATCCGTGAGGATCGGGGCGGCCTCGTCGCGCGACTCAGAGGGAGTCGGCGTCCATCACGGCGCGGGCGAACTCCATCGGCGCCTCCTGCGGCACGTTGTGGCCGATGCCGACCAGCGTGCGGTGGTCGTAGGGGCCGGTGAAGTGGTCGCGGTAGCCGGCACCGTCGCCGGCGGGCGTGAACGGGTCCTTCTCGCCGTCGAGGGTGATGGTCGGGACCGAGATCGACGGCCCGGCCGCGAGCCTGCGCTCGAGGGCGTCGTAGCGTCGGTCGCCGTCGGCCAGGCCCAGCCGCCAGCGGTAGTTGTGGAGCACGATGTCGGCGTAGTCCGGGTTGCCGAACGCCTGGGCCGAGCGCTGGAAGGTCGCCTCGTCGAAGGCCCAGGTGGGCGAGTTGAAGCGCCAGACGAGGCGGCCGAGGTCGACGCGGTAGGTCTCGTTCGCGAGGCCCTGGGCACCGCGTTCAGTAGCGAAGTAGTACTGGTACCACCACGCCCACTCCGCGGCCGGCGGAAGCGGCTTCTTCTGGGTCTCGCGGTTGGTGATGAGGTAGCCCGTCACGGAGACGAGCGCCTTGACCCGCTCCGGCCACAGCGCGGCGATGATGTCGGCCGTGCGCGACCCCCAGTCGTAGCCGGCGAGCACCGCCTGCTCGATCCCGAGGGCGTCCATCAGGTCGAGGATGTCGAGGGCGACCCGGGACTGCTGGGCGTTGCGGAACGTCCGGGTCGAGAGGAAGGTCGTGCTGCCGTGCCCACGCAGGTGCGGCACGATCGCGCGGTAGCCCTGGGCGGCCAGAATCGACGCCACGTCGGCGAAGCTGTGGATGTCGTACGGCCAGCCGTGCAGCAGGACGACCGGCTGTCCGTCGCGCGGGCCCAGGTCGACGTACCCGACGCTGAGCTCGCCGGCCTCGATCTGCAGAACGTCCTCGAACGACGTGCTCTCCGGGGTGCGCGGACGTCTCCGGGGCGCTTGGCCTGCGGCCGGGCCTCCTCCGGCCGCGATCAGCGCCGTCGTGCCGGCGGCCAGACCGACCGCCTTGGTGAAGCTCCGTCGGTCAAGCATGGAAGTCCCTCTCTGCGTGGATGGTGATCGGATACGGGAGCCACGGGCCGGCCCAGCCGAGCGCGGTGGTCGCGGCGAGCAGCAGGACGTCGGCCGCCCGGGCCAGTGCGTCGACCGACCCGGGCTGGGTGTCGCTCGAGGTCACTTGGCTCGCGCGATGATCTCGACCGGGACGTTGCCGGTGATGGCCTTCGAGTACGGGCAGGTCTGGTGGGCCCTCTCGGCAAGGCGCTGGATGGTCTCCTCGTCGACCCCGCCGGCCACCACCTCGAGCTTCGCGGTGAGGAAGAAGCCCTTCGTCTCGTCGTGGTTGAGGGTGACGTCGGCGGTGATCTCGATGCCGTCCAGGCGGATCTTCTCGGCTCCCGCCGCGAGCCGGAGAGCGCCCATGAAGCAGCCCGACCAGCCGGCCGCGAAGAGCTGCTCGGGGTTGGTGCCGCCGCCGGCGCCGCCCAGCTCGGTGGGGGTCGCGAGGACCTGGTCGATGGCCCCGTCGTTCGACGCGATGTGGCCGCCGTTGCGTCCCTCGCCGGTGGTGGTGACGGTGCCGGTGTAGCTGAGTGCCATGGTGATGTTCTCCTGTGGTGAGGTGTCTTTCTCGACGCCCTGACTCTCTCGGGAGACCCACTGGCCGGACACCAGGGAAGGACACTGGCGAACCCACGGGTCACCCACCGGTGTCCCGGGCCCACGCATCACCAGTGGCTCGACCGCGGGCGAGTCGTCCGTCCGATGGGCCACAGTGCCGACATGGACTACAGACTCGAGCTGCTCGTGCTTCCGGTCTCCGACGTCGACCGGGCCAAGGCCTTCTACCACCGGATCGGCTTCCGGGAGGAGGCCGACTACATCGACGACGGCTTCCGCGTCGTACAGCTGACCCCGCCAGGCTCCCCGACCTCCATCATCATCGGGCGCGGGATCACGGGTGCCGAGCCGGGCTCGGTGCAGAACCTCCACCTCGTCGTCACCGACATCGAGCGGGCCCGGCGCGATCTGCTCGACCGCGGTGTCGAGGTCAGCGAGATCTTCCACGACGCCGGCGGGGTGTTCCCCCACGCCGGGACCGCCCACCGGCTGGCCGGGCTGAGCCCCGGCCGGAGGTCGTACGCCTCGTTCGCCTCGTTCGCCGATCCGGACGGCAACGGCTTCCTGCTCCAGGAGGTGAGCGAGCGCGCGTCATAATGGCAGACGATGAGCACGGAGAATTCCGCCCTGCGTGGGCGGCGTACGGAGCGGGACGCCCTTGACCGGATCGTGCGGGACATCGGCGGCGGGCAGAGCCGGGTGCTCGTGGTCCGCGGCGAGGCCGGTGCCGGCAAGACCGCACTGCTCGACTACCTGAGCGATCGCGCCACGACGGGCCGGGTCATCCGGGCCGCGGGCGTCGAGCTCGAGTCGGAGATCGCGTACGCCGGTCTGCAGCAGCTCTGCGCGCCGCTCATGCCGCACATCGACCGGTTGGCCGAGCCGCAGCGCGCCGCGCTCGCGACGGCGTTCGGCCTCAGCGCCGGCGAACCGCCCGAGGCGCTGATCGTCGGGCTGGCCGTGCTCGGCCTGATGGCGGAGTCCGCCTCCGAGAACCCACTCGTCTGCGTCGTCGACGACGCCCAGTGGCTGGACCGGATGTCGGAGGTGATCCTGACCTTCGTCGCCCGACGCCTCGACTCTGAGTCGGTGGCGCTCGTCTTCGGTGCGCGCACGCCCGGTGACGAGCAGCTGCTCAGTGGTCTGCCCGAGCTGCGGGTCACCGGTCTGGCGGACGCCGACGCGCGCATCCTGCTCGAGTCGGCGCTGCACGGCCCGGTGGACGCCCGGGTTCAGGACCGGATCATCGCCGAGACGCGGGGCAACCCGCTCGCCCTGCTCGAGCTGCCCCGCGGACTGACCCGAGCCGAGCTCGACTTCGGGTTCGGTGGGCAGAGCTCCACCCCGCTCACCAGCCGGATGGAGGACGGCTTCGCCCGGCGCATCGCCGCGCTGCCGGCCGCCACTCGGACGCTGGTGCTCGCGGCCGCGGTCGAGCCGGTGGGCGACCTCCCCCTGCTGCTGCGGACGCTCGAACGTCTCGAGATCGGCATCGACGCCGCCGCCCCGGCGGAGGACGCCGGCCTGCTGGAGATCGGGACGACGGTGCGCTTCCGGCATCCGCTGGTCCGCTCCGCGAGCCGACGCGAAGCCGACGCCTCCGCGCTCCGCTCGGTCCATGCCGCGCTGGCGGCGGCGACCGACCCCGAGGTCGACCCGGACCGTCGCGCCTGGCACCGCGCGCATGCGGCGCTGGGACCGGACCAGGAGGTGGCCGACGAGCTGGAGCGATCCGCCGACCGGGCCCTCGCCCGCGGCGGGCGGGCGGCTGCCGCGGCCTTCCTCGAGCGGGCGGCCGAGCTCACCCCGGACGCGTCCACGCGGGCAGGTCGGATGCTCGCCGCGGCCGAGGCGCTCTTCGCGTGCGGTGCGCTCACCGACGTACCCGGTGTGCTCTCGGCGGCCGAGCTCGGCCCGCTCGACCTGGTCCAGCGGGCCCGGGTGGAGCGGCTTCGGGCCAAGGTCACCTTCGCGGTCGACGCCGGCGTCGGCGCGGTGCCGGCGCTGCTCGAGGCCGCCCACCGGCTCGAGACCCTCGACCCGAGCGCCGCGCGCGAGACGTACCTCGCAGCGATCGCGGCGGGCGTGAACGCCGGCCGGTACGGCGCCGACGAGCTGCGCCGGGCGGCGGAGGCCGCCCGCGGCGTACCTGCCGGTGAGGAGCCGGCCGGACTGCTGCTCACCGCGCTCACGACCTGGGTCCTCGACGGCCATGCCGCCTCGGTGCCGCTGGTCACCCGAGCCCTGGCCGCGGTCGGACCCGAGAACGACGTCGACCTGGCCTGGTTGTGCGCGATCCTCGTGCACGAGGTGTGGGACGACGCCGACTACCAGGCCCGGACCGAGCGGACCCTCGCGTACGCCCGTGAGACCGGCATCCGCTCGCTGCTGCCCTACGCGCTGTCCTCCCGTGCGATGGCGCTGATCCACGCCGGTCGCTTCGCCGACGCCGCGGACCTGGTCGCCGAGGCCGAGGCCATCGGTGGGGCCACCGGCTCCTCGCCGCGATCGGCCACCGCCGTCATCCTGGCCGCGTCCCGCGGTCAGGAGGCGTCGGCGCTGGACCAGATCGACGCCCTCGGTCGTGAGGCCGAGGAGGGCAGTCTCGGCTGGCTGCTGGCCGTCACCGGATTCAGCCGGGCGACGCTGCTCAACGGCCTCGGCCGCTACGCCGAGGCGCTCGAAGCGGCCGACCGAGCCGCCGAGCACGGTGACGTCGCGGTCCTGCAGTGGACGCTTCAGGAGCTGGTCGAAGCCGCGTCTCGTACGGGCGATCTCGCCCGGGCCACCAAGGCACGCGACCGGCTCGCCGAGCGGACCCGCTCCGTCGACGCCCCGTGGGCACGCGGCGTCCAGGCCCTGGTCGACGCGTTGGTCGCTCCCGGTGCGGAGGCGGAGGCCCTCTACCTCGAGGCGATCGAGCAGCTCGACGGGTCGTGGATGACCTGGATCCTCGCCCGGGCGCGGCTGCTCTTCGGGGAGTGGCTGCGCCGGGAGAACCGTCCCGCCGATGCGCGGCAGGTGCTGCGTACGGCCTACGACGCCTTCGCCGCGATGGGCGCGGAGGCCTTCGCCGACCGGGCGGAACGGGAGCTCGCCGCGGCCGGCGAGAGCCTTCCCCGACGGACCGGAGCCGTCCAGGAGGGCCTCACCCCGCAGGAGTCCCAGATCGCTCGCGCGGCGGCCGCGGGGCGCACCAACCCGGAGATCGCGGCCGTGCTGTTCCTCAGCCCGCGCACCGTGGAGTGGCACCTGCGCAAGATCTACACGAAGCTCGGGATCGCCTCCCGGCGCGAGCTGGCTGGAGCCTTAGGCGGGCGATGACTCACGCAGGTGGGTGATGAGGAGCGCCAGGATCGCCTCGAGGTGGTCGGTCCTGCCCGTCACCTGCAGCACCGAGACACCGCCCTGGATGCCGGCGATGATCGCGGCCGACGTACGTCGCGCGTCGAGCTCGGCGCTCACGGAGCCGTTCGCCTGCATCGTCTCGATGCCGACACGCACATGGTCCTGCCACTGGCGGATCAACGTGGTCGAGACCTCGGCGGCCCCGGGGACGCTGCCCACCTGGTTCATCAGCGCCGCCAGCGGGCAGTTGGGACCCTGCGCCTTGTAGCGCGCGAGGACAGCCCTGCGCCAGCGGTCCCAGGCAGCCCACGAGTCGAGCTCGCCGAGGTACGGCTGCTGGTCGTCGATCACCCGGGCGGCCTCCAGACGGGCGACCTCGAGGAACAGCTCCTCCTTGCCACCCGGGAAGTAGTGGAAGATCTGGCTCTTGCTCGTCCGGGTGGCCGCGCGGATGTCGTCCAACGTCGCATTTCCGGGGTCGGTGCTGCGGAGGTAGGTCGACGCACCCTCGAGAAGCCGCTGGCGCGTGGCCATGCCCTTGGTCGTGAACGCCATCCGCCGAGCCTACCTCGAAACCGGACCGATCAGTCCAAAATCACTCGAAATCCACAGACTTGGCCACTTGTGGAGAACCCTGTGGATAAACCTGGTGACCGACCGGGAAGACCTCGTAGCGCCCCCGCGCCGCCAGCCCCCACAGCCCTTTCGGTGCGAGCAGCACCACGGCGATCGCGACCGCGCCGAGCGCGATGAGATACCAGGTGCCGTACGAGTCGAGCAGCTGCTGCAGCGCGAAGAAGATCACCGCTCCCAGGATCGGGCCCTCGATCGTTCCTAGCCCGCCGATGACCACGATGAAGATCATGAAGGCGGTGTACTGGACCGAGAACATCGAGTCGGGTGAGACCCGCAGGCCGTTGACCGCGATCAGGGCACCGGCCAGGCCGGCGCCGCCGGAGGCGGCGACGTAGACGAGGCGCTGCGAGCGCCGCACCGCGACGCCGAGGGAGGCCGCGGCCACCGAGTCGTCACGGATCGCGGTGAGGCCGAGGCCGACGCGCGAGCGCATCAGGGCGTACGTCGCGAGCACGACGAGCACGGCCAGCGCGAGCGCCAGGTAGTAGACGGTCGCGATCCGGGTCACCCGGTCGACGCCCTGGAAGGCGGTGAGCGAGAGGCCGGAGCCGCCACCGAAGCCCGGGAGCTCCTGGGTGACCAGCTTGAAGACCTCGGCCACCACCCAGGTGCCGATCGCGAAATAGCCTCCGACCAGCCGGAACAGCAGGAACGACGTCGGGATCGCAAGCAGTGCACAGACCACACCGGCGGCCACCACAGCCACCGGGATCGGCAGCCCGACGACGTCGGCGAGCTTGATCACTCCATAGCCGCCGGCGCCGATGTAGGCCTGCTGTCCGATCGAGACCAGGCCGCCGTAGCCGGCCATCAGGTTCCAGGTCGTGCCGAGGATGATCAGCGCGAAGAGGGTGACCAGGTTGGTCACGTCGCCCGGGCTGAACACGAACCACGGCGCCGCGGCCAGGAACACCACGATCGCGGCGAGGACCCCGCCGCCGGCGAGCGAGGGCCAGCCGCCGCGTACGACCTTCAGGTCTCGTGTGGCGAGGTCTTGTCTGGCGAGGGATGTCGTGGAGCTCATGCGACGACCGCCTTCGGGAGCAGGCCCTGGGGCCGGAACAGGAGTACGACCAGGAAGACCAGGTGGCCGGCGAGGACGCCGTAGGCCGGGTCGATCTGGGCGCCGACGGTCTGCGCGACGCCGAGCACGAGGCCGCCGAGGAGCGTGCCCCACAGCGAGCCGAGCCCACCGATGATGACCGCCTCGAAGGCGAAGATCAGGACCAGATCCCCGTACGTCGGACTGAACTGCGTCGACATGCCGAGGAAGACTCCGGCCAGGGCGACGGTGCCGATGGCGATCGCGGTGGCCAGGGCGTACATGTGCCTCTCGTCGATCCCCATCAGCGTGGCCGCCTCGGGGTCGTCCTTGGTCGCGCGCATGGCGCGGCCGATGCGGGTGTGGGAGAGGTAGAGCTGCAGGCCGACGATGACGGCGACCGCCACCACGAGCGTGATCAGCGAGAAGACGCCGATACGTAGGTCGCCCAGCTCCACCGACGAGGTCGACAGGTCGCCGATCGAGATCTTGCGGGAGTCGGCGGTGAAGATCTCCTGGAGCAGGTTGGCGCCGATGACCGCCAGGCCGAACGAGACCAGCAGCGGCGACAGCTCGCCGTGGCGCAGCGCCTTGTTGAACAGGCCGCGCTGGATCGCGTAGCCGACCGCGGCGAGCACGGGGATCACGATGGCGATGGTGAGGAACGACGGCATCCCGGTCAGCTGGACGAGCCAGAACGCCAGATAGGCGGAGGCGACCGCGAGGACGCCGTGGGCGAGGTTGACGATCCGCATCACGCCGAAGATGAGGCTCAGACCGCAGGCGAGGAGTGCGTACTGCCCGCCGAGCAGGAGTCCTTGGAGGACCGCGTTGATCCAGTCCATCAGCCGGCCTCCCTTCCTTCCGAGGCATCGACCCCGAAGTACGCCGCCTGGACCTGCTCCCGGGTGACCTCGGCCGCGGCGCCCTCGAGGACGGTCCGGCCCTCGAGGAGGCACTGCACCCGGTCGGCGACCGTGAGTGCCTGGGTGAGGTCCTGCTCGACCACGAGCACCGTCGTCCCCTTCTCCGCGATGGTGGGAAGCGCTCGGTAGATGTCGGCGATCACGACCGGGGCGAGGCCGAGCGAGACCTCGTCGAGCAGGAGCAGCTTCGGGTTGGACATCAGCGCCCGGCCGATGGCGGTCGCCTGCTGCTCGCCGCCGGAGAGGTGGGCTCCGCGGCGCGTCCTCAGCTCCTCGAGCAGCGGGAACGCGTCGTAGACGGTCCGGAGGTTCCAGGGGCCGGGCCGGCGTCCGTGCGCGCCGACCTTGAGGTTCTCCTCGACGGTGAGCGAGGCGAAGATCCGGCGTCCTTCCGGCGTGAGCGCGATGCCCTCGCGTACCCGTCGGTGGGCGGGGGTGTGGGAGACGTTGTGGCCGTCGAAGCGGATCTGGCCGGCGCTCGGCCGGAGCAGGCCGGCGATGGTCTTCAGCAGCGTGGACTTGCCGGCGCCGTTGGCGCCGATCACCGCCAGTGTCTCGCCTTCGGCGACGGTGAGGGTGATGCCGTGCAGGGCACGGAAGTCGCCGTAGGCGACGTCGATCGCGTCGACCTCGAGCAGGGTGGTCATCGGCCTTCCTCGGATGCTGACCGAGGTAACTCGGTGAACGGGTGCTTGCTTCGTGGAACTCCGCACGGGGAGTGCGCGCCGACCGAGGTACCTCGGTGAGCATTCACCAAGGCGCCCCGGGATGTTGACCGAGGTAACTCGGTGAACGCGTGCTTGCTTCGTGGAACTCCGCACGGGGAGTGCGCGCCGACCGAGGTACCTCGGTGAGCATTCACCAGGGCGCCCCGGGATGCTGACCGAGGTAACTCGGTGAACGCGTGCTTGCTTCGTGGAACTCCGCACGGGGAGTAACCGCCGACCGGGGTACCTCGGTGAGCACTCGCCGGGCTCACTGGTCCTCCAGGTCGGGGGAGCCGAGATAGACGGCGGCGACGGCGTCGCTCGCCATCACCTCGCGTGGGTCGCCGGTGGCGACGACGTCGCCCTGCGCCAGGCACATCAACCGGTCCACGACCTGCAACAACGCGTGCACGATGTGCTCGATCCAGACGACTCCGGTGCCGTTGTCGCGGATCGCCGAGATGGTCTCGATCAGGGCGGGCAGCTCGTGCTCGGTGAGACCGCCGGCGATCTCGTCGAGGAGCAGCAGCCGCGGCTGGGTGGCCAGCGCGCGGGCGAGCTCGAGCCGCTTGCGGTCGAGCAGCCGCAGCGAGCCGGCGGGGGTGTTGGCCAGGCGGGTCAGGTCGGCCGTCTCCAGCGCCTCCCATGCCTGCGCGGCTGCCTCGCGACGACGCTTGCCCGCACCGAAGGTGGACCCGACCAGCACGTTCTCGAAGACGGTGAGCCCCTCGAAGGGGCGGGGGATCTGGAACGTACGCCCGATCCCGAGGGCCGTGCGGCGGGCCGCCGGCATCCGGGTGACGTCGGTGCCGTCGAAGCGGATGGTGCCCGCGTCGACCGGGAGCGTGCCGGTCACCAGGTTGAGCAGCGTGGACTTGCCGGCGCCGTTGGGGCCGACGATGCCTAGCGCCTCGCCCGCGGCCACGTGGAAGGAGACCGAGCGGGCGGTGACGACCTGGCCGAACGCCTTGGCCAGGCCTTCGGCCTCCAGCAGCGCGCCGGCGGGCGCGCTGCTGGAGGCGTCGAGCGTTGGTTGAACAGAGGTCACTTGAGCGCCTCGGGCTCGCCCCCGAGAGGTACGTCGGGAGCCAGCGAGTTCTGCACGACGACCAGCTCGAACGGGTGCTCCCCGCCCTCGACCTGGCGCCACTGACCGCCCGCGAGCGAGGTCTTGGCGACGTACGGCGGGACGTTCGCGTCCTTGCCCCAGGCGACGTCACCGACGACCGTGGAGACCTCGAGGCCGGAGAGGGCCTTGGTGATCGCGTCGGCGTCGGTCGAGCCGGCCTCGGTCACGGCCGCGGTCGCGACCTCGAAGAGCGCGTGCGCGAAGCCGAGCGGCTGGGTCCACTGCTTGCCGGTCTTCTCCTCGTACGCATCCGCCAGCTCCTGCGCGGACTGGCCGGTCAGCGAGGACTTGTAGGGCGCGGTCGGGGTCCACCACACCTCGGTGGAGAGGTTGTGGGCGATCGGGCCCAGCGCCTCGACGGAGGACGGGAACAGGAGCGCCTTGCCGATGGTCGCGACCTTCGGGTTGTAGCCCTGCTGCTTGGCCTGCTGCCAGAACGTGGTGAAGTCCGGCGGGATCGGGACGCCGACCAGGACGTCGTGACCCTTGAAGGCGCTGATCTGGGCGGAGAAGTCCTTGGTGCCGTTGGGGTAGTTGCCCGGGTTGTCGATCTTGACCCCGGACGCCTCGGTCAGCGCCGGGAAGTTGGCGCCCCAGGCCTCGCCGTCGGGATCCTTCGGGAACAGGCCGCCGGCCTTCTTGTTGTTGGGGACCTTGCCCCAGATGTCGGCGTAGACCGTCGCGACGTCCTCCAGGCCCCAGAAGAAGTGGTAGCTGTACTTCAGGTCGGCCGGCTTGTCGCCGCTGCGGATCGCGAAGGGCTGCCACGGGGCGACCGTGGTGATGCACGGGATCGAGTTGGCCTCGCACTGCTCCGAGACCGGGTTGACGATGTCGGGCGTCGAGGAGGCGACGATGATGTCGGCGCCGTCCTTGTTGATCAGGTCGCCGGCCACCGTCCCGGCCTTCGTGGTGTCGCTCTGCGCGTCGCGCACCACGATCTCGACGTCCAGCTCCTTGTCGCCCGCCTTGACCGGGTGGTCCTTGAAGTAGGCCTCCATCTCGTCGACGACGAAGCTGTTCGCCTCGCCGAAGGGCGCCGAGGAGCCCGTCTCGGTCGAGACGAACCCGATGGTGAGCGTGTCCTCGCCGCCACCGCTTTCGTCGTCGATGCCGCCCGACCCGCAGGCCGTCAAGGTCAGCGCCATCGCTGCGACACCGGCGGCGGCCATGCTCAGGCCGCGTCCGGTGGTGAGTCCGTTGCGCACGTACGTCTCCTTAGAGAGTGTGGGGTGTTCGAGAGTGTCGTCCGCCACCGCCCCTACAGGTGGGAAGCAGGGTCTGGTTGGCGGAAAATCGCATGGAAGACCTATCGGACTTTGGTGGACTTGTCACCCTTTCGCGCCGAGAAGTGAGTTGTGACGTACGAAACTCGGGTCAGGCGCGGGCGGCGCGGCGTACGTCTCCGGCGGCGACGCCGAAGCGCTTGCGGAAGGCCTGGGAGAAGTACGAGGCCGAGGTGAAGCCGCACTTCTCGGCGACGTCGACGGTGCGGATCGCCGGGTCCGAGCCGGTGGCGAGCATCGTGTAGGCGAGCTCGAGGCGGCGGCCGAGGATGTGACGGGGGACGCTGGTGCCGGCGTCGGCGAAGAGCCGGGAGAGGTGGCGTTCGGAGATGCCGGCGCCCGCGGCGACGTTGGTGGCGGAGAGGCCGGGGTCGGCGAGATGGTCCTCGATGAACGCCTTCGCCGCGGCCCGGTGGGCAGTGGCCAGGGAGACCTTCCCGGCAGTGGCGATCACCGAGATCAGGTCGAGAACGGCACCCTCGTCGGCGGGCACGGGATCGTGGGGCCGCAGGGCGCGGCCGACCATCTGCACGAGGGCTCGGCCGTGCGGGTCCTGGTCGCGGCCGGCGTCGAGGACGAGCGGCTCCGGCATCGACGTGATTCCGGTACGAGCCGCGAAGGCGTCCACCGGGACCTTGACCGCGAGCTCCTCGAGGCCGTGCCCGAAGCCCCGCAGGAAGGGCGCGTCGACGTCGCACACGATCAGCTGTCCGGGCCGGATGACCTTGCGACGGCCGGCGTACTCCAGGATCGCCTCGCCGCGGAGGCTGGCGTAGACGGCGATCGACCGTGCCGGGATCTCCTTGACGAGGCTGGCCGGACGCTCGACGACGTGGCGGGTGGCCCGGACCCGCGCCAGATGGATCTCGTCGAGCTGCAGGTTGACCTCCTGCGCGTCGAACCCGTGGCCGTCGATGGGCCGGCAGGAGAGCGCGATCAGGGCGCTGGCGTTGTGGCGTTCCCAGGCCTCGACCTGCGCGTCCGTGTTCAGCCGGCTGGTCTCGAAGACCTCCGGGCGGCGAACCCGCGCGACGAGGGGGGCTGGATCGTCTCCGGCTGGCGGCACGGCCCGACTCTACGGTGTGCCGCGAGCCACGGCGATGACTTAGGGAAGACTAACCTTTCTGGAATGGTTCAAGAAAAGGTGGCACAGTGGGTGTCACCAAGAAGGACCCACATCTATCCAGGGGGATACACCGAACATGGCCACGCAGACCGCCACGAGCAGCGCCACCCACACCTCGCACCCGGCGTTCGTCCCGAGCCCGGCGTTCGCGACGCAGATGCAGCGCCTGCTCGTCGATCTGACCGAGCTCAGCCTGCAGGGCAAGCAGTTGCACTGGAACGTCGTCGGCAAGAACTTCCGCGACATGCACCTCGTCCTCGACGAGGTCGTCGACGCGGCGCGCGACTTCACCGACGAGGTCGCCGAGCGCATGCGTGCGCTCTACATCCTCCCCGACGGCCGCACCGGCACCGTCGCCGAGGACACCACCCTCGCGCCGCTCCCGGCGACCGAGGTCGACACCGCGACGGCCGCCGACCTCGCCGCCGCCGCGCTCTACGCCACCTCGAAGACCGCTCGCGACATCCACGACGACATCGACTCCGAGGACCCGACCACCGCCGACCTGCTGCACGCGATCATCACCCGCGTCGAGCAGCTCGCCTGGTTCATCGACTCAGAGAACCGCGTCGCCAACCAGTCCAAGCCGGCGCAGATCACCGTCTGAGATCTTTCCCCTAAGACGGCGTCCCGCGAGTTGCTCGCGGGGCGCCGTCCTTCGTTTGTGTGCGCTACCGGCGCAGCAGCGTTCGGAGGCTCTGGGTCGGATCCGCAAGATCAGATGCACGTACGTCGGCAGCACGGTCGATCAGCCGGCGCGCTGCTTTCGCGGCGTTGGCGTCATCGACCGCGACCGCGCCGAGGAGGCGCTCACCGCGGAGCGTGAAGACGGCGAACGGCGGCTCGCCGACCACGCCGCGTACGACTGTCTGATGCTCGGCGTCCGGCGACCGCATCTCGCCGACCCCCTCGACGTGGAGGCCGTAGCGGTCCGACCACCACCAGGGAGCGGTGGCGGGCGGAGGCGGGGACCCGAGGATCGTCGCGGCCGCCCGGGCACCGTCCAGCTGTGCAGCCTCCCAGTGCTCGGCACGGTGGTGGTCGCGGAGCCGGGAGCAGTCGCCGACCGCAAGCACCGACGGGTGGCTGGTCGTCTGGTCGGCGTCGACGAGGATCCCGCGCGAGGTCTCGAGGCCGGCGGCCTCGGCGAGGCCGGCCTCGGGTACCAGCCCGACGGCGAGGAGCACGGCGTCGAACTCCCGCGAGTCCGGCTCACCCTTCAGCTGCGCCGCGATGCCGGTCGGGGACTCCAGCAACGTCTCGACCGTGGTCGTCAGCGCCTCCACACCGTGGTCGGCGTGAAGACCGTGCAGCCAGGTCGCCACCTCGATTCCGACCGCCGCCGCGAGCGGCGGCGCGAGCGGGTCGACCAGCACGACCTCGACCCCCAGCCCACGCGCGGTCGAGGCCACCTCGGCCCCGATCAGCCCGCCGCCCACGATCAGCAGCCGGGCCCCGGGCACGAGCGACGTACGCAACCGATCGGCGTCCGAGACCTCCCGGAGCACATGGATCGGCGATACGACGGGACGTTCTCGTCGTTTACCGGTCGGTAGTGCGGCAGGAACGTCCCGTCGTACCTGAGCGATCGCGGGCAGGACCGCACGACCACCCGTGGCGAGGACGATCCGGTCGGCGGTCAGCACCTGCCCGTCGGCCAGCTCGACCTCACCGGCGTCCGGGCGCATCGCGACCGCGACGGTGTCCCCGACCAGCGAGACCCGCTGGTCGGCGTACCACTCCGCAGGCTGGAGCGCGATCGACTCGAGATCACGAGCGCCGGCGAGGTAGTCCTTGGAGAGCGGCGGGCGGTCGTAGGGGACCGCGTCGGCGGAGAGGAGCGTCAGCTCGCCGACGAACCCGTTCTTCCGCAGCTCCGCGACGGTCGACACACCGGCGATCCCGCCACCGACGACGAGGACCGACGAGACCGTCACGGACGCTCGTTCGGGAACAGGTAGACCTCCCCGTCACGCACCTCGACCCGGTGCGGGACGGTGTCCCGGGTGGCCGGGAGCCCGTCGACCTTGCCGGTCTTGAGGTTGAACCGCGAGGAGTGCAGGGGGCACTCGACGTCGCCGTCCTCGACCCAGCCCTCGGCCAGCGAGGCGGTCTCGTGGGTGCAGGTGTCGTTGAGGGCCCAGCAGGTGCCGTCGTCGTCGCGCAGGATGGCGATGTCGTCCTCGGTGCCGGTGATGTCGGAGGAGATCGCGATCCCCTCACCCTCCGGGATGTCGTCGACGGACGCGACGCGGATTCCTGTGCTGTTTCCGGTGTCCATGCCCCCATCTTCCAATGCCGGGCACAAGGAACCGGCCACCTCCCCCGAGGTGGCCGGTTCCGTACGCCCGAAGCGGGTGGATCAGTCCGGGCAGGTGTTGCGGTAGTCGGACAGGTTGATCGAGGACGGTGCCGGGCAGAGGAACTGCGAGTAGCGGGTGTCGTCGTCGACGTACCTCTTCAGCCAGGTGACGAACAGGCGCCCTTGCCAGTCGTCATCGGTGTTGGCGATGAGGTGGTCGCCGTTGTTGATCTCGCCGTACGCCTTCTCCCGCGCCCCGGTGGCCGAGGTGTAGAACGGGATCGAGTGGGAGGAGACCGGGGCGATCGTGTCCAGCTCCGCGCCGATGATCATCGTCGGGACCTGGATGCCGGGCCAGGTCTTGTCGGTGTGCCAGGGCTGCAGCGCGACCGCGGCCTTGACCGAGGAGTCCTGGTTGGCCGCGGCGAGGGTGCCGCCACCGCCCATCGAGTGGCCCGAGACCGCGATCCGGGTCTCGTCCAGCCGCGAGGCGACGGCCGAGGAGGCGTCCTCCTTCAGGTAGTCGACCGCGGCCAGGATCTGCGAGCCGCGGCTGTCGGGCTGGTCGTAGATGGTGTCGGTGTCGATCGCGAAGACCACGAACCCGTGCGAGGCGACCCGGCGGGCGATCGAGGAGTAGGCCGAGGACGTCGCGGTGAAGCCGGGGGCGAGCACCACGCCGCCGTACGTCCCTTCGCTGGTCGAGGTGGGGTAGTAGATCGTCCCGCCGCCGAAGCCGGTCACCAGCGAGGAGACCGAGGCGGTGGAGAGGGAGAACGTGCCGTTGTCCAGGACGCCGGCCGACGTCGGGTCCGGGCCGCGCTCATAGGGGCTCTCCGCATCGGCCGGCGCGACCAGGCCGAAGAGGGGGAGAGTGACGGCCGCGGCGACCGCGGCGATCCTGACGGAGAGTGACCTGAGGAGGTGTGATTCGAGCACCGAGCATGCTCCTTCGTCCATCCGGCCCCGGGCTGTCCGGGGTTCCGGTTGCTACTCGACGGTAGGGGCGCGCCCGGGCGACGGGCACCGGCACAGGAACAGAACCTGTTTGGGCGGTTGTCACAAAACAGAAACAAGCGGCGTACGCAGGCGGGGCTGCGTACGCCGCTGGTTTCTGTGCGGGGTGACGGGGCTCAGCAGTACAGATTCCCGCCCGGGTCGACCCCGAGCAGCGAGGTCACCTCGGTGTAGTTGTCGACGCGGCTCTGCACCTGGGCCGGGTTGCCGCCGTTGCACTCGATGGACCCGTTGATCGACCGGATGGTCTCGCCGAAGCCGGCACCGTTGACCATCGCCGCGTGCGCGGTCATGGTGCCCGGGCCGTTCTGGGTGTTCCAGTACCAGAGCCCGGTCTTCCAGGCGACCGCCGGATCGGTGGCGACCAGGTTGGGGTTGTTGAGCAGATCGATCCCGAGCGCGTCCCCGGCGGCCTTGTAGTTGAAGTTCCAGCTCAGCTGGACCGGACCGCGGCCGTAGTACTGGTCGTTGCCCGCGGGGCAGCCGTAGGACTGGTTGGGGTCGCAGTAGTGCGGGTAGTTGGCCTCGTTCTGCTCGACGACGTAGAGCAGGTCACCGGTCTCGTGGGCGACGTTGGCGATGAACGCCGCGGCCTCCCGCTTCTGGGTCGCCTCGTCCCCGGCATTGGTGAACTCCGGGTAGGCGCTGAGCGCCTCGACGAGCCCTGCGTACGTGTAGAAGGGGTTGCGGTTGGGGAAGAGCTGGTTGAACTGCGCCTCGCTGACCGGGAACTCGCCGGCCACCGGGGCCGGCGACTCCGGGTCGGTGGCGGTGCCACCGATGTTCACGTCGATGCAGGCGTAGAAGGCGTTCGTCGTGTCGGCGACGTTCCACACCGCGAGCACCTTCTGCCGGCCGGTGAACGACCCGAAGTCGACCTGGTGCTCGACGGTGGCCGGCGGCTGCGCGCCGCCGTCGTCGAACTCGGCGATCTTGGTGCCGCCGATGAAGTACTGCCAGGTGCTGGTGCTGTGTCGGGCGCTCAGTGACCAGGTGAACGTCTGGGTCCGGCCGACCGGCGTGGCCTGCCAGTTCTTCGAGTCGTCGTCGAGCTCGGCGAACCGTGAGTTCCCGCCGGAGCAGCTGGTCAGGCCCTTCGGGCCCTCGACGCTCTGCGGTTCGTACTTGATGTCCCCGCACTCGACGGTGCCGGCAGCACACTGGGCCTGCCTGCTCGGGGGGTTCGAGATGTAGCCGTGCGCACTTGCGGGGCTCGTCGGCAACATGGCCAGGACGGGCGCCAGCAAGATCCCGCCGAGAACGGCGATCTTTGTCTTAGTACGCATTCCAAGCTCCTTGAGGGGGTTGAGATGGATGGCGATCGAGCCCTCACTGTAAGGTGCCTTTACAGTTACCGTCTAGACCTACGTGGACAAACACCGGCATAAGCCCTTCAGTTGTTAAGTTGCATTCCGTACGCCAGCCCGACCCTCGAAAGGAGCGCCGCCGATGTCGAGACCACCCCGGACACACCTGATCCGCGACACCAACGACCGCGCGGCGCTCGACCTGATGCTCTCGAGCGGGCCGGTGACGAAGACCCGGCTCGGCGAGCTCGTCGGCCTCTCCAAGGTGACCGCGGGACAGCTGCTGATCCGGCTGGGCGAGCGTGGCCTGGTCGAGGTCGTCGGCACCCAGCAGGGCGGTCGCGGCCCCAACGCCGCGCTCTACGGCGTGGTCCCGTCGGCGGGCTATGTCGCAGCCCTCCACATCGGCCCCGACCAGATCACCGCGTCGGTCGCCGACATCACCGGCACCGAGCTGGCCACCGGTGCGCTCGACCCCCACGAGGCCTCCGACCCGGTCGAGGCGGTGCGGGCTACGGTCGCCGACGCCACCCGCAGCGCCGGCATCACCATGCCGCAGCTCAGCTGCCTCTCGATCGGTACGCCCGGCATGATCGACCCGCGCACCGGTGACATCCGCTTCGCCAACGACCTGCCGGACTGGCGCGCGGGAGTCCTCGCCGACCTCCGCCACAGCTTCCAGCGGCCGATACTGATCGAGAACGACGTCAACCTGGCCGGGCTCGCCGAGCAGTCCGCCGGAGCCTCCCACGGCGTCAAGGACTCGGTGCTCGCCTGGATCGACCGCGGCCTGGGGCTCGCGGTGATCGTCGACGGCCGCCTCCACCGCGGCGCCGGCGGCGGTGCCGGCGAGATCGGCTACCTGGCAGTTCCGGGTGCCTCCACGCCCCACGGCACCGACAGCCCGCAGCACGCGGCCTTCCAGTCACTGGTCAGCGTCGAGGCGATGGACACCCTCGCCCGCGCTTTCGGCCTGAAGGGCAGCGGCGTGGAGTGCGTACGAGCGGCCGCCGGAGGCGACCCCGACGCCGAGCCGTTCCTGGAGGAGCTGGCCAGGCGGCTCGCTCTCGGCCTGGCGGGCATCTGCGTGGTGCTCGACCCCGAGCTGTGCGTGCTGGCCGGCGAGGTCGGGTGCGCCGGTGGGCCGGTCCTGGCCGCACGCGTGCAGAAGGCGATCGCCGCCCTCGGCCCCAACGTCCCCACCGTCGTCCCCACCGAGATCTCCGGCGACGCCGTGCTCCGCGGAGCCCTGCAGATCGGCCTCGACACCGCCCGCGACGAGGTCTTCACCCACCAGGGCTGACCCCGACGAGGATCCGCCGGCGGTCAGGGGAACGCCCGATGTCATAGGTATCTCGGCTACATATCGTCGTGGTTGTGACCACACAGATACGCGAGCGCCGACCACGCATCAGCCTCTTCTGCTTCCGAGCCGTCGCGGCCGTGACCGCGCTCTTCGCGATCGGGCAGCCGATCTTCATCGGCTCCTACTTCGCCGGCACCTTCGAGGCGCTGGGCCTCCACTCCGCGGGCGCGGCCGCACTGCAGGGCCTCGGGCTGCTGCTGCCGGTCGCCGCGGGCGCCGTCGTCGCGATGCGCGGACGCTGGTGGTTCCTCATCTGGTCGGTCGCGCTCTTCTTCCTCATCCACGTCCAGGCGATCCTCGGCTACACCCGGGTCCTCCAGCTGCACGTCCCGGTCGGCGTCCTCACCGTCGGCATCGCGGTGGCCGTGGCCATCGCCTCCCTGCGCCGCGGCGCCGGCACCCCGCGGGAGGCCGGGCGATGAGGATCGGGCGACGCACCCTCCTGGGCGCGGGCCTCGCGGCTCCGGTCGCCGGATCGCTGGCCGCGTGCGGCGAGGCCCCCGAGCAGACCGGACGCATCCTGCGCAGCGCGGCACGGCTGCCGAAGGCGTACGAGACGCCGTTGCCGCTGCCGCCGGTCAAGCGGCCCTCGGGCGGGATGATCGAGATCGCCCAGCGGACCGCCTCGGTGGAGATCCTGCCCGGGCTGCGGACCGAGATGATGACGTACGACGGGGTCTTTCCCGGGCCGACGCTGGAGACCCGCCGTGGCGAGGCGGTGACCGTACGCCACACCAACTCCCTCACCCTGCCCACCGCGACGCATCTCCATGGCGGGCACACCCCGGCAAAGAGCGACGGCTGGCCGACGGACCTGCTGCTGCCTCCTGGCTTCGAGTCGGACCACTCCCACCACGCCGGTCACGGGGGCGGCCACGAGGCCATGGCCGATCCGAAGGCGCAGGTCACGACCGGAAGGCGGGACTACCGCTATCCGCTCGAGCAGCCGGCGACGACGCTGTGGTACCACGACCACCGGATGGACTTCACCGCCCCGCAGGTGTGGCGTGGGCTGGCCGGGTTCCACATCATCCGCGACGACGAGGAGGACGCGCTCTCGCTGCCACGCGGTGAGCGGGAGCTGCCGCTGATGATCGCCGACCGGGCCTTCGACGAGGACGGCGCGCTGCGCTATCCCGCGCTCGACCCGGAGCTACTGGGTGAGCCAGGGGTCGAGGACCGCTACATGGCCGGCGTGCTCGGCGACGTCATTCTCGTCAACGGCGCCCCGTGGCCGGAGGCGGAGGTCGACGCGGCGCAGTATCGGCTGCGGCTGCTCAACGCCTCCAACGCGCGCCGCTACTCACTGAGTCTGCGGGCCTCGGACGGGCGGCCCATGAACCTCACCCAGATCGGCTCCGACGGCGGGCTGCTCGCCGCCCCCGTCGAGCACGAAGAGATCACGATGGCTTCGGGCGAGCGGTTCGACGTCGTCGTCGACTTCCGATCGCTCGCGCCGGGGACGACGGTCGAGATGCGCAACCGTCTCGGCACCGGCCGCACCGCTCAGGTGATGCGGTTCCGGATCGGCCGGCGCGCGACCGACGACGTCCGGATCCCGACGATGCTCGCCGACCTACCCGAGCCCGAGAAGCCCGACGGTGCGGTCGTCCGCCGGTGGCACTTCCGCCAGGCGAGCGTGCACGGCCGCCGGGGCTGGGGGATCAACGGCAAGCCGTTCGACCCCGCGGTGCCGCAGGCCCGGGTGCCGCTGGAGTCCACCGAGATCTGGGAGTTCTTCACCGACGCACACCACCCCGTCCACGTCCACCTCTCGCCCTTCCAGGTCCTGCGGCGCGGCAACCGCGGCCCGGGTCCGATGCACCTCGGCTGGAAGGACACCGTCGACGTACGTCCCTACGAGGCCGTCCGGGTCCGAGTGAAGTTCGAGAAGTACGCCGGCAGGTTCCTCATCCATTGCCACAACCTGGAGCACGAGGACATGGCGATGATGGCCGGCTTCGAGACCGTCTGACCCGGTCAAACCCGGGCTAGCGGCCGACAGCCAGGACCAGCGCGGCCAGGGCGACCAGGACCAGCACACCGTTGAGCCACAGGTCCTTTCGCTCTCCGCGGGAGAGATGGAAGATCGTGGCGAGCACCTGCACCACGGCCAGCCCTGCCGCCGCCCAGATCGCCATGCCGGGGGCGATGCCGGTCAACGGCGGGAGGACGAGCCCGAGCGCGCCGGCGACCTCCACCACCCCGATCGCCCGTACTCCCGACATCGGGATCGCGGTGCCGGCCCACGCCATCATCGGAGCCAGCTGCTCCTGGCTCCGGAGAATCTTGATCCCGCCCGAGTAGAGGTAGAACACCGCGAGCAATCCCGCGACGACCCAGTATGCGACGACCATGCGAACTCCCTGGTTACTATGAGTAACTGACCGATCGAGAGCCCAGCATGGACGGGTTTCGAGAGGCGTACAAAAGGCACATCGATGTGCCTGAGACGACCAGAGCGAGGTCGAGCGGCGAGCTTGCTCGTCCGCTCGCGCCGAGCGAGGGAGTAGCCGCGCGAGGCACGGAGACGGCAGGAGCGGGCGTATGGCGGACTACGAGAAGGCCTGTCTGATCAGGGGCGATGGGGGGAGCGCGATCCGCGGCATCCTCGACCGCATCGGCGACAAGTGGAGTCTGTTGGTGATCGCCACGCTCGACGGCGGTCGGCTGCGGTTCGGCGATCTGAAGCAGCGCGTCCCGGGCATCTCTCAGCGCATGCTCACGCTCACCCTGCGCCATCTGGAACGCGACGGGCTGGTGACCCGCACGAGCTACCCGGAGGTGCCACCGCGGGTCGAGTACGAGCTGACCGGCATGGGCAGGACGCTCGTCGGCCCCGCCGTCTCCTTGGCCGAGTGGGCGATCCGGCACAACCCGCTCATCGACGAGAAGCGACGCGCCTACGACGCACGTCAGGGATGACTACACCTCGAGGCGCTTCTCCATGTCGTCGAGGATCGACTCGACCCTCCGGTAGGTGTGGGAGCTGTAGGCCCCGATGCTGCGCTCGGTCGCGAGCGCCTCGCGCATCGCATCGAGGTAGCGCATCTGCAGGATCATCGTCTGCTCCATCACCGCCGGACGGAGTCTCGGCGCCTCCTGCACGCCCGCGAGCACCCGCGGGAGGATGCGGTCCTTGAGCTTGGTCACCAGCTTCGGGTCGATCGGCTCGCCGTCGATGGTCTGCGACTCCAGCGGCCCGAGGGTGTCGACGGCCGACTCACCGACCTGACGCAACAGGGCGCGGAACGCGTCGTGCCTGTCCTTGGCGCTCTCCGGGGAGAAGCGCAACCGGCGGATCACGGTCGGGAGGGTGAGGCCGAAGAACACGAGGGTGATGAGTGCGACCAGGAACGCGGCGAGCACGACGGTCGCCCGGTGCGAGGTGCCGGCCGGGATGGTCTGGGCCGCCGCGACCGTGACGACGCCGCGCATCCCGGCCCAGCCGATCGTCAGGTAGCCGCGCCGGGTGATCGGCTCCCGCTCCTCGAAGTCGATGTCCGCCCGGCCGCGCGCCAACCGGTGCCTCGCCGCGGTGACCCGGGCGTCCTCGCGGTCGTCCGCGGGGGTCAGCGAGTCGAGCTTCTCCTCGAACTGGTCCAGGCGGCTGCGTACCTCGTCCTGGCTCTCGTCCCGGTCCCGGAGCGCGGGGCCGGCGAGACCGGCGAACCGGAGCACGACCAGCAGGCCCACGATGATCAGGACGAGCGCGGCCATCTCTCCGGGCGTGGTCTCGCCCTGGGCGGCATCGACGAAGTCCGGCAGCTGGTAGCCCATCGCCAGGAAGACGCCGCTCTCCAGGATGAAGCTGAAGGTCGTCCAGGTGGTGGCCTGGGTCTCGCGGTCGCGAGCGCTGAACCGGCGGCTGCCGAGACCGCCCGTCACCAGCCCGGCGATGACGACCGCGAGCACACCGGACGCGTTCAGTTCCTCGGCCGGGAAGTAGGCGAGGAACGGCACCGCCAACGAGATCGTCGTGTTGAGCACCGGATCGTCCAGGCGCTGGCGGAGCAGCACGGTGATCCAGCCGACCACACCGCCGATCACGACCGCGCCCAGCACCGCCCAGCCGAACTCGAGCGTCGTACGCCACAGCGAGAAGGAGCCGGCCACCGCGATCCCCGCGACGGCCGTCCGGAGGACGACGAGGGCGGAGGCGTCGTTGACCAGGCTCTCGCCCTCCAGCACCGTCATCACCCGCGGCGGCAGCCCGGCCCGGCGCCCGATCGCCGTTGCCGCCACCGCGTCGGTGGGACTGACGACCGCGCCGAGCGCCACCGCGAGCGGGAAGGAGATCTCCGGGAACAACCAGTGGACGACCGCCCCGATCACCAGCGCCGAGACGATCACCATCACGACCGAGAGCCAGCTGATCAGCCGGAGGTTCCGCCGGAAGTCGATCACCGGCAGGTTGACCGCGGCGGAGTAGAGCAACGGCGGCAGTACGCCGGCCAGGATCAGCTCCGGGTCGAGCTCGATCTCCGGCACCCCGGGCAGATAGCTCGCCCCGATCCCGAGCCCCACGAGGAGCAGCGGCGCCGCCACCCCCGTACGCCGCGCGAACACCGACGCCGCGATCATGATCGCCAGCGCCGCCCCGACGATGAGCATCACCCGATGGTCCATGCTCAGGAGCCTAAGCGGGGCGGCGCCGGGGATCAGCGGAAGCGGCGCAGCCGGAGGCTGTTGCTCACCACGAACACCGACGAGAAGGCCATCGCGGCACCGGCCAGCATCGGGTTGAGCAGTCCGGCCACCGCCAGCGGGATGGCCGCGACGTTGTAGGCGAACGCCCAGAACAGGTTGCCCTTGATCGTGGCCAGGGTGCGCCGCGAGAGCCGGATCGCGTCGGCGGCGACCCGCAGGTCACCGCGGACCAGGGTCAGGTCGCTGGCCTGGATGGCGACGTCGGTGCCGGTGCCCATCGAGAGGCCGAGGTCGGCCTGGGCCAGCGCCGGGGCGTCGTTGACGCCGTCTCCGACCATCGCGACCACGCGACCCTCGTCCTGCAGCCGGCGGACCACCGCGACCTTGTCCTCGGGGAGCACCTCGGCGATGACGGTGTCCGCGGAGACCGGGATCCCGACCTCGGCGGCAACGCTCCGGGCCACGGTCTCGTTGTCGCCGGTGAGCAGGACCGGGGTCAGACCCAGGCGCTGGAACTCCGCGATCGCGGCGGCCGAGGTCGGCTTGATCACGTCGTTGACGACCAGGACGCCGCGCGCCTGACCGTCCCAGCCGACGGCGACGGCGGTGCGGCCCTCGCTCTCGGCCGCCGCCATCGCGGACGCGAGGTCCTCGGGCAGGTACTGGCTCCACTCCTCGAGCAGGCGGACCCGGCCGACGAGGACGGCGTGGCCCTCGACGATGCCCTGCACACCCAGGCCCGGCACGTTGGCGAAGTCCTCGGCCGCGGGCAGCGTGCCGACGCGGGCCTCGGCCCCGGAGGCGATCGCTCGGGCGATCGGGTGCTCGGAGGCGTACTCCAGGGCACCGGCCAGCCGGGCGATCTCGTCGACGTCCTCGCCGGGAGCCGCGATCACGTCGGTCAGGGTCATGGTGCCGCTCGTGACGGTGCCGGTCTTGTCGAGCACGATCGTGTCGATCCGACGAGTGCTCTCGAGCACCTCCGGTCCCTTGATCAGGATGCCGAGCTGGGCGCCACGTCCGGTGCCGACCATCAGGGCGGTGGGCGTGGCCAGGCCGAGCGCGCACGGGCAGGCGATGATCAGCACCGCGACGGCCGCGGTGAACGCGGTGGCAGCACCCGCACCCGCGCCCAGCCAGAACCCGAGGGTGATGGCCGAGAGGACGAGCACGATGGGTACGAAGATCCCTGAGATCCGGTCGGCGAGCCGTTGCGCCGCGGCCTTGCCGGTCTGCGCCTCCTCGACCAGGCGCGCCATCTGGGCGAGCTGGGTGTCGGCGCCGACCCGGGTCGCCCGGACGACGATGCGCCCGCCGGCGTTCACGGTGGCGCCGGTGACGCCGTCACCGGGTGCGACCTCGACCGGCACGGACTCGCCGGTCAGCATCGCCGCGTCGATGGCGGAGGACCCGTCCTCGACGATGCCGTCGGTGGCGACCTTCTCCCCGGGACGTACGACGAACAGGTCGCCGACGGCGAGCTGGTCGGTCGGGATCCGGGTCTCGGACCCGTCGCGGAGGACGGCGACCTCCTTGGCGCCGAGCTCGAGGAGCGCGGTGAGGGCGGCGCCGGCGCGGCGCTTCGAGCGGGCCTCGAAGTAGCGCCCGGCGAGGATGAACGTCGTGACGCCGGCCGCCGCCTCCAGATAGATGTTGCCGAGGCCGTCGGTGCGCTCGATGGCGAAGCTGAACGCGTGGGTCATGCCGGGCTCGCCGGCGGTGCCGAGGAAGAGGGCGTACAGGGACCAGCCGAAGGCTGCCAGGGTGCCGATGGAGACCAGCGTGTCCATGGTCGCGGCGCCGTGGCGGGCGTTGGTCCACGCCGCCCGGTGGAACGGCGCCGCACCCCAGACGACGACCGGGGCGGCGAGCGTGAGCGAGAGCCACTGCCAGCTCTCGAACTGCAGAGCCGGCACCATCGCCAGGAGCACCACCGGGACGGTGAGCAGCGCCGAGATCAGCAGCCGTCGCCTGAGGAGGGTGACCGGGTCCGTGGGGTCCGCGTCGGGGGCGGAACCGCTCGACGGAGCCGTCTCGCGGCGAGGCTCCTTCGCGCCGTACCCGGCGCTTTCGACGGTCGCGATCAGCACACCCGCGTCGATGTCGGTCGTATCCGCGGCGACGGAGATCTTCGCCTTCTCGGTCGCGTAATTGACGGTGGCGGCGACACCGTCGAGCTTGTTGAGCTTGCGCTCGATGCGGTTCGCGCACGACGCGCAGGTCATGCCGTTGATCTCGAGCTCGAAGTCGGTCGTGGGGGCAGAGGTTCCGGAGACGGTCATCACTGGTGTCCTTCGGGTGGGTGGATCGAACTGCGCGTCGGCTCCCCGCGCAGGGGAGCCGACGCGGATGGCTCAGCCGGCCAGCTGGTAGCCGGCCTCCTCGACCGCGCGCTGAACCAGCGCGGGGTCGAGCTCGTTCTCGGAGGTGACGGTCACCTGGCCCGTGGCCAGGTCGACGTCGACGGAGGAGACGCCCGCGATCTGGGTGACCTCCTCCTTGACGGAGCCGACGCAGTGGCCGCAGGTCATCCCGGAAACGGTGTAGGTGGTGCTGCACATGGTGCTTTCCTCTCTCTGTGGTGGACCCTGCTCAGGCAGGGAGTCAGTGGGCCTCGGCGGTGAAGGCAGCGGTCCGGACCTCGCCTGCGTGCTGGAAGTCGAGGAACAGCCGGTACGTCCCGGCCGAGGGCACCTCGGCGGAGAAGGTGATCTCCGGGCCGGGCTCGGTGCGCCCGTCGCCGGGGGCTCCTTCGGGGTGGACGTGGAGGTAGGCCAGGTCGCCGTCGCGGAGCGCGACCAGGTGGCCGTACGCCTCGAGGTAGGGCTCCAGGTCGGTGACCGGTTCGCCGTCCTTCGTCACGGTCAGGGTGAGGCGCGAGGTCTTCCCGGCGACCAGGTGACCGTCCAGGTCCACCTGGTAGGGGCTGACCGTGCTGGTGGTGGCGGCCGGAGGCAGCGGCCGCGGCTCGTGGGGGCCGCCGACGAAGAGGTCCTGTCCCAGGGTCAGGCCCTCGTCCTCGGCTGCCGGCCGGAAGTCGGCGAAGACGCGGTAGGTCCCGGCCTCGGCCAGGTCGGCGTCGACCGACCAGGTGCCATCGGCGGCCATCACCGGGTGCACGTGCTGGAAGGTGGCCAGGTCGCGGCGTACGACGATCAGGTGGAGCTTCTTGCCGTGGGCGGTCTCGAACCGGGTCACCGGCTCGTCCTCGGCGCCGAGGATCCGGAACCGCAGCGTGGCGTCGGCCGTGCGCTGGTAGCGGTCCTCGACGAGGTCGAGCGTGTAGCCGGCCTCGCTGACGTTGAGCCCGGTGACCGCGGGCGCCTTCGTCGCGCCGTGCCCGGCGTGACCGGCGCGGCCACCGCCCGCCGCCTCGTGCTTCTGATGGCCGGCACGCTCCGGCTCGCCGAGCGGGCCGACGGTGGCGCCCACGGCGGAACCCAGGCCGCCGAGGGCAACGACGGCTCCGGCGAACGCACCGACCTTGGCAATGGCGTTCATGTGATCTCTCCTGGCTCGAATCGGACTCTCGTTGACGTGCCAGAGGCTGCTCCCGCGATCTGTCCGCGTACTGTCCCGGCGTTGTCGCGGTCAGGACAGATATCCGGTCGGCGCCCGAGCCGGGCCTGACTACGATTTCGTTGTGCTGCCGACCCCGACCTCGCGTGACATCCGATTCGGGCTGCTCGGCGCCTTCGAGGCGACCGTCGACGGTGACACCGTCAAGGTCCCCGGGTCGGCGGAGCAGGCCCTGCTCGCGGTGCTGCTCCTGGCGCGCGGCCGGATCGTTCCCGCCTCGGCGCTGATCGACCGGCTGTGGGCCGACTCGTCGCTGCCGGCCGACCCGCTGAACGCGCTCCAGCTCCGCGTCTCCAAGCTCCGGCGTGCGTTCAAGGCCGTCGGGCTCGACATCGTGCAGCGCGACGGCGGCGGCTATCGGGCGGCGGTCGACCCCGGCAGCATCGATGCCGAGGCCTTCGAGCGACGGATCCGCGAGGTCCGCGCATCGGTCGCCGGGTCCGGGAGCCCCACCGAGGAGGATCTGGCCACCTACGACGCGGCGCTCGGGCTCTGGCGCGGCGAGGCGCTCGCCGACTTCGCCACCGAGCCGTGGGCGGTGCCCGAGTCGGTGCGGCTGGAGGACCTCCGCAGGACGGCGTACGCCGAACGTGCTCAGATCGCGCTGTCCCTGGGCCGGCACGCGGAGGTCGTCACCGATCTCGAGCCGTTGCTGCGTACCGACCCCACCCATGAGGCCATGGCCGGTCTGCTGATGGTCGCGCTCTACCGTGCCGGCCGGCAGGCCGACGCCCTCGAGGTCTTCACCCGCACCCGGAAGACGCTGGACGCCGACCTCGGCCTCGAGCCGTCGGCATCGCTGCGGTCGCTCCACGAGCGAGTGCTCCGGCAGGACCCGTCGCTCGGCTCGTCCGGCGAGGTCACCCTGTCCACCCCGGCGACCGCTCCCCACCGTGCCAGGTCAGGCGCACAGCTCTCCAACCTCCCGGCCGACCTCACCCCGCTCGTCGGGCGGGACGAGCTGCTCGCCGCCTTGAGAGACCGGGTCGGCGCCTCCAGGCTCACCACCCTCGTCGGCCCGGGCGGCTCCGGGAAGACCGCGCTCGGCCTGCGCGCGGCCCACGAGCTCGCCGACCGCTTCCCGGACGGTACGTTCCTCGTCCGCCTCGCCGCGATCCGGAGCCGCGAGCACATCGTGCCGGCCGTCGCCGCGGCGGTGGCGATGCCGCAGGACGGGTCGGCCATCGACCTCCAGACGCGGCTGGTCGACTTCCTCGCCGACAAGCACCTGCTGCTGGTCATCGACAACTGCGAGCACCTCATCGACCCCGTCGCGACTCTGGTCGAGCAACTGCTGGCTCACTGTCCGCACCTCACCGTCATCGCCACCAGCCGAGAACCCCTCGCCCTGCCGAGCGAGGTGCAGACCCTCGTCGGGCCGCTCCCCACACCGCTCGAGGACGACGACGCCGAGACGATCGCGTCGACGGCCTCCGTGCAGCTCCTGGTCCGCCGGATCGCGACGGTCCTGCCCGGGATCGAGACCGACCCGGAGGCGTACGTCGCGCTCGGCCGTATCGCCCGCGCGCTCGACGGCATGCCGCTGGCGCTGGAGCTGGCCGCGGCTCGTGCGGCCTCGCTGTCCCCCAGCGACCTCGCCGACCGGCTCGACCAGCGGTTCACCCTGCTCACCTCGGGACCACGCACCGCGGAGGAGCGTCAGCGCACGCTTCGCGCGACCGTCGACTGGAGCTACGACCTGCTCGACGACCTCGAGAAGCGCGTCTTCGAGGGCCTCGCCGTGTTCCACGGCGGCTGGACCCTGACCGCCGCCGAGCAGGTCCTCGCCGACGACGAGACCGACCCCAGCCAGGTGATCCACGCCGTGGGCCGGCTGGTCGAGCAGTCCCTGATCGTCGCTGAACGCGGGCCGGTCACCCGCTACCGCATGCTCGAGACGCTGCGTGAGTACGCCGCCGACCGGCTGGCGCAGTCCGGCCGGAACGACGCCCTGGCCGCCCGGCACGCGCACTACTTCAGCCAGGTCGCCGAGCGGTCGGCGCAGGCGATGCGAGGGCAGGGGGACGCCCGAGCGAGGCTCCTCCTCGTCGACGAGCAGGCCAACGTACGCTCGGCCATCGCCTGGCTGGAGGGTCCGGCCGGCGACATCGACGCCGCGCTACGCCTGGCCGGTCACCTGGGGCTCTTCTGGCATCAGGGCCGCCACCTCGAGGGCCGCCGGATCCTGCGTCGGCTCCTCGAGCAGGACCGCGGCTCGGCCGCGGCTCGGGCGGCTGCCCTCCAGGCGGTGGCGTTGGTCGAGCGTCCCCGGGCCTGCGTCGTCCACCCCCATCCACGCTGCGCCGAGGCGGCCCGCGAGAGCCTCGCGATCTTCCTCGAGGACGGTGACGCCGACGGGGCCGCGGTATCGCGGGTGCTGCTCGCCGTCGAAGGGGTCAACGGAGCGGACCCGGAGGCCGCCGCGCTCCTGGACGACGCCGAGACGTGGTTCCGCGAGCGAGGGGACCGGTGGGGGCTCGCCGTCGCCGGCTTCGTCCGGCTCGAGACCGCGCTGAAGGCCAGGGACGAGCCGGCCGCGATACGCCTCGGACGCGCGACTGCTGCCGAGTTCGGTCACCTCGACGACCCGTGGGGTCAGAGCGCCGTCCTCTACCACCTCGGCTACGGCCTGCGGCACTTCGGACGCCTGCGGGAGTCGGCCCGTACGCTCGAGCAGGCCATCGACGTCGCGGCGTCCGCCGGCATCCACAACACCGTGCAGTGGGCCCTCGCCGACCTCGGGATCACCCACCTCGAGCTCGGGGACGAGGAGTCAGCGCGGGACGCCTTCCGTCGCGCCGAGCTCGCGTCCCGTCACGTCGGCGACCGCGCCGGGTCGGTCCTGGCGGCGTACGGACGTGGCCGGCTCGCCGAGCGTCAGGAGGACTGGTCGAGCGCCATCGACCTGTTGATGACGGCGATCCAGGGCTTCGAGACGCTGCAGACGCCCGCGATGACGGCGAAGGCGACGCTCGCGCTGGCCCGGTGCCACGAGCGGATGTCCGAGACGGAAGCGGCAGCGGAGCGTTATGAAGAGGCTCGGACCCTCGGCCTCGCCGCCGGTGAGGTCGCCCTCGCGGACCAGGCGGACGAGGCGCTGGCCCGGCTCGACGACGGCAGGACGGACGGCGGCCGGACAGCCCAGGGACAGTGACGCCGGACAGGTTCTCCTCACGCGGTCGGAAGGCCGCCCTGACGAAGAGAGAGAAACCATGTCTTCCACAGCATCCCCGGCGGCGGGTGCCAACAGCCGCCGCTGGCTCGCCCTCGGCCTCATCGCCGCCACCCAGTTCATGGTCATCATGGACACCTCCATCATCGGAGTCGCACTCCCCGAGATACAGCGGGATCTCGGGTTCGCCCCGCAGGACCTCAGCTGGGTGTTCAACGCCTACGTGGTCGCCTTCGGCGGCCTCCTCCTGCTGGGCGGCCGGCTCTCCGACCTGCTCGGCGCCCGACGGATCTTCGCCATCGGGTGGCTGGTCCTCGGAGTCGGCTCGCTCGTCGCCGGCCTCGCTGACGGCGTCGCCGTCGAGATCGCCGGCCGCGCCGTCCAGGGCGCCGGATCCGCGCTCATCGCACCGTCGGCGCTGACACTCCTGTTCATGACCTTCGGGGCGAACCCGAAGGAGCTGACCAAGGCACTCGCGCTCTACGGCGCCGCCGCCCCTGCCGGCGGAACGGCCGGGGTGTTCCTCGGTGGCGTGCTCACCGAGTACCTCTCCTGGCCCTGGGTCTTCTTCATCAACATCCCGATCGCCCTCGTCGTCCTTGTCCTGACGCCGGGCACGATGCCGGCAGGGACCGCGCAGCGCGGTCGCATCGACCTCCTCGGCGCGCTCACCGTCACCTCGGGCCTCGCCGCGGTGGTCTTCGCCGTCGTACGCGTCCCCGAGGAGGGCTGGGGATCGCCGAGCACGCTCATCGCGGGTGCCGTCGGCATCGCCCTGCTCATCGCGTTCGTCGCCCTGCAGGCCGGCTCTTCGGCGCCGCTCATGCGCCTGGGCATCTTCAAGGCACCGAACCTGGCCGCCGCGAACATCGCCCAGCTGCTGCTCGGCGCGGCCTGGATCCCGATGTTCTTCTTCATCAACCTCTACCTCCAGCAGGTGCTCGGGCTCGGCGCCTTCGAGTCCGGAGCAGCCCTGCTGCCCATGACCGTGACGATCATGATCGGCATGGTCGCGGTCGCACCCCGCCTCACCGCGGCGTTCGGCCCGAAGGCCATGACCGTGGGCGGCCTCGTCGTCCTCGGGATCGGTCTGGTCTGGCTCTCCCGGATCGACGCCGACGGCAGCTTCGCCGTCGACGTGCTCCCGGCGACGCTGGTCACCGCGGCAGGCATGGCGCTGGCGTTCATCCCGTCGCTGAGCACGGCACTCGGCGCGGCCGCGCCCGAAGAGGGCGGTCTCGCCGCCGGGATCGTCAACACCAGCTACCAGGTCGGCTCCGCGCTCGGGCTGGCGGCGATGACTGTCGTCGCCTCCGCGTACGGCTCCGACCAGGTCGGCGACCTGGCCGCCATGACCGACGGCTTCTCGGCCGGCTTCCTCGGCGCGGCCGGCATCGCCCTCGCCGGTGCCGTCGTCACCGGGATCGGCTGGAAGTCGGCGCGCGCCGCGACCGCCCCTGAGTCGGTTCCCGCCGGCCGCTAGCAGTCCGACCCTCCTCGTGGCCCCGGAAGCTTCCGGGGCCACGAAGGCACAAGGAGACCGCCATGCAGACCGTTCAGCTCTACGTCGAGGGCATGCGTTGCCCTCGCTGCGTCCGTGAGGCCACCGCCCGGCTCCGGGACCTCCCCGGGGTCACCACCCTCACCGCCGACCGCGGCAGCGGCGAGGTCACCGTCACCGGAGACGTCTCCGCCACCGATCTGCTCGACGCACTGGCCGGCAGCAGCTTCACGGCCGAGGTGCGTTCCGTGACGCCCGTGCGTTGAGGCCGTCGTCACTCGCCTCATCTCACCGACCCGTCCACCGTCCGGTGGACTGCCGGCTAGACCCGAACGATACGTACCTTCGTCGCCCGTCAGCGCAGAAGCTGCGCCAGCGCCCGCAGCCAGCGCGGACCCGGCAGCACGCCCTCCCGGGTGTGCAGACCGAGCTCGTGGAACGCCTCGGGGCATCGGCAGGTGCGGATCGCAGTCTTCACGGATCGTCCTCTTCTCGGTTGGGGTCACTTGGTGCTCAGGGAGCCCGACACGGTGCGGGTGGGGCGGGCCGCGACGGAGCAGTCGGCGCACCAACGGCGGATGTCCTCGGACCGCAGCTGCCAGAACGCGTGCCACCCCTGGGCGGGCGCACCGCAGATGGTCGTGGACGCGCCGATCCGCTTGAGGTGCGCCTCGCCCCACGGGGCAGGAGCCGCTGTCCGCGCGGGTTGGCGGTGGCGGGCGACGATGACCCAGCTCTGGCCGATCGTCCTGGGATCGACGCCGGTGGCGGGCACGGCCATCTCACCCCTCCGCCGCTGCGATCAGGGCCATGACGTTCGGGTCGCTGAGCGTGGTGGTGTCGCCGACGTCCCTGCCCTCGGCGACATCGCGCAGGAGACGGCGCATGATCTTCCCGGACCGCGTCTTGGGCAGTTCCGGGACGATCGTGATCTGCCGCGGCTTGGCGATGGCCCCGATCTCCTTGGCCACATGGCCGCGGAGCTCCTGGATCAGCGCCTCGCCGGTGTTGCCGTCGCCGGCGCGCAGGATCACGTACGCGAAGACCGCCTGGCCGGTGGTCTCGTCGGCGGCCCCGACGACGGCTGCTTCGGCGATCCTCGGGTGGGAGACCAGGGCGGACTCGATCTCGCTCGTGGAGAGGCGGTGACCGGACACGTTCATCACGTCGTCGACGCGGCCGAGGATCCAGATGTCGCCGTCCTCGTCCTTCTTGGCCCCGTCGCCGGCGAAGTAGTAGCCGAGGTCCGCGAAGCGGGTCCAGTACGTCTCGACGAACCGGTCGTCGTCCTGCCACAACGTGCGCAGCATGGCGGGCCAGGGCTTGGTGAGGACCAGGTAGCCGCGCGACCCGTTCGGCACCGAGCGACCCTCCTCGTCGACCACGTCGGCGCCGATGCCGGGCAGCGGCCGCATCGCCGAGCCGGGCTTGCCGGCGGTGACCCCGGGGAGGGGACTGATCATCATCTGACCGGTCTCGGTCTGCCACCAGGTGTCGACGACGGGGCAGCGGTCGCCGCCGACGACGTTGCGGTACCAGAGGTACGCCTCGGGGTTGATCGGCTCGCCGACCGACCCGAGGAGCCGCAGCGAGCTGAGGTCGTAGCCGTCCGGGATCTCGCGACCCCACTTCATGAACGTCCGGATCGCCGTCGGTGCGGTGTAGAGGAGGGTCACGCCGTACTGCTCGACGATCTCCCACCAACGGCCCCGGTGCGGGCTGTCGGGTGTGCCCTCGTAGAGCACCTGGGTGGCACCGTTGGCGAGCGGGCCGTAGACGATGTAGCTGTGTCCGGTGACCCAGCCGATGTCGGCGGTGCACCAGTAGACGTCCGTGTCCGGCTCGAGGTCGAACACGGCATGGTGGGTGTAGGCCGCACCGGTCAGGTAGCCCCCGGTGGTGTGCAGGATGCCCTTGGGCTTCCCGGTCGTGCCCGAGGAGTACATGACGTACAGCGGGTGCTCGGCGTCGAACGCCTCGGGCGTGTGCTCGGGGGAAGCGCTGTCGACGACGTCGTGCCACCACAGGTCGGTGGCGTCGTCGAAGGGGACGTACTCCCCGGTGCGACGCACGACGAGGACGTGCTCGACCGGACTCTGGCCGCCCAACCGCGCGAGGGCGGCGTCGACGGCCGGCTTCAGCGGCGAGGGGGTCCCGCGCCGGTAGCCGCCGTCGGAGGTGATGACCAGCTTGGCCCGGCAGTCCTCGATCCTCGAGGCGAGCGCCTCGGCCGAGAACCCACCGAAGACCACGGTGTGGGTGGCACCGATGCGGGCACAGGCCAGCATCGCGACGATGGCCTCGGGGATCATCGGCAGGTAGATCGCGACCAGATCGCCACTGCCGACCCCGAGGTCGGTCAGGGCGTTGGCGGCCCGGGACACCTCGTCCTTGAGATCGGCGTAGGTGAGGTCTCGGGTGTCACCGGGCTCGCCGACGAAGTGGAAGGCCACCTTGTCGCCGCGACCGGCCTCGACGTGCCGGTCGACGCAGTTGTACGCCGCGTTGAGCTTCCCGTCCGCGAACCACCGCGCGTGGGGTGCGTCGGACCAGTCCAGCACCTCGGTGAACGGCTCGGCCCAGGTCAGCCGCTCGGCCTGCTCGGCCCAGAAGCCCTCGACGTCGGACTCGGCCCGGGCGTACGCCGCTTCGGTGACGTTGGCGGCCGCGGCCAGGTCGGCGGGCGGCTCGAAGCGGATCGGATGGTCAGTGCTGAGCAGTTTCTCGGTCAAGGCTCTGCGCCTCCTCGTCGGTGAACAGTCGCGATCGGATCAGGAACCGCACGCCCTCGGGCGCCTCCAGGGAGAAGCCGGCGCCGCGTCCGGGGACGACGTCGATGGTGATGTGGGTGTGCGACCAGTACTCGAACTGCGCACGCGACATCCAGACGGGCACCTGGTGGTCCAGCCCGATGTCCAGGTCGCCCAGGTGGATGTCGGCCTCGCCGAGCAGGAAGTCACCGTTCGGGTAGCACATCGGGGCCGAGCCGTCGCAGCATCCACCGGACTGGTGGAACATGACCGGCCCGTGGATACCGACGAGGCGGCGGAGCAGAGCCGCCGCCTCGTCGGTCACGGCGACCCGCGCCGGAAGGGAGGAGGCGTGGGTCGCGCTCATCAGAAGAACCCGAGTGCGTCGGGGCTGTAGCTGACGAGCAGGTTCTTGGTCTGCTGGTAGTGGTCCAGCATCATCTTGTGGGTCTCGCGACCGATGCCGGACTGCTTGTAGCCGCCGAAGGCCGCGTGGGCCGGGTAGGCGTGGTAGCAGTTCGTCCAGACCCGGCCGGCCTTGATCTCCTTGCCGGCCCGGAAGGCCTGCGACCCGTCGCGCGACCAGACGCCGGCGCCGAGGCCGTACAGGGTGTCGTTGGCGACCTTGAGGGCGTCGGCCTCGTCGTCGAAGCCGGTCAGCGACACGACCGGACCGAAGATCTCCTCCTGGAAGATCCGCATCGAGTTGTCGCCCTCGAAGACGGTCGGCTGCACGTAGTAGCCCTCGGCGAGGTCGCCCTCGAGGATGGTCCGCTCGCCACCGGTGAGGACCTTGGCGCCCTCGTCCTTGCCGATCTCGATGTAGGACAGGATCTTCTCGAGCTGGTCGTTGCTGGCCTGGGCGCCGATCATCGTGGTGTCGTCGAGCGGGTTGCCCTGCTTGATCTTCTCGACCCGGGCGATGGCGTCGCCGACGAAGTCGGAGTAGATCGAGCGCTGGACGAGCGCACGCGACGGGCAGGTGCAGACCTCGCCCTGGTTGAGGGCGAACATCGTGAAGCCCTCGAGCGCCTTGTCGTAGAAGGCGTCCTTCTCCGCGGCGACGGAGTCGAAGAAGATGTTCGGGCTCTTGCCGCCGAGCTCGAGGGTCACCGGAATGATGTTCTGGCTGGCGTACTGCATGATCAGGCGGCCGGTGGTGGTCTCGCCGGTGAAGGCGACCTTGGCGACGCGCGGCGAGGAGGCCAGCGGCTTGCCGGCCTCGACACCGAAGCCGTTGACGACGTTGAGTACGCCGGCGGGCAGCAGGTCACCGACCAGCTCGACGAGCTTGAGGATCGACCAGGGCGTCTGCTCGGCCGGCTTCAGGACCACGCAGTTGCCCGCGGCGAGCGCCGGGGCGAGCTTCCAGACGGCCATCAGGATCGGGAAGTTCCACGGGATGATCTGGCCGACCACGCCCAGCGGCTCGTGGAAGTGGTACGCCACGGTGTTCTCGTCGATCTCACCGATGGTGCCCTCCTGGGCACGCAGCACGCCGGCGAAGTAGCGGAAGTGGTCGATCGCGAGCGGGATGTCGGCGGCGAGCGTCTCGCGTACCGGCTTGCCGTTCTCCCAGGTCTCGGCGACGGCGATCGCGGTGAGGTTCTCCTCCATCACGTCGGCGATCTTGAGCAGGATGTTGGACCGCTCCGTCGTCGAGGTCTTCCCCCACGACGGAGCGGCAGCATGTGCGGCGTCCAGGGCGGCCTCGATGTCCTCGGCCGTGCCCCGGGCGATCTCGGTGAACGGCTTGCCGTTCACGGGCGAGATGTTCTCGAAGTAGGCACCCTTGACCGGGTCGACCCAGGCGCCACCGATGTAGTGGCCGTAGCGGCCTTGGACGGTGACCAGCGAGTCGGGCTGGCCGGGAGCTGTGTATACGGTCATCGGGATTTCTCCTCAGGCAGTTCAGGCGTTGGGGCGTGATCGTGGTCACAGACGCTAGGAACGCCGAGGTTGCAGCAACGTTGCGGTCACCGAACGTGGACGAGGATCGACGGATGCAACGTGAATGCAACCTTCAAATGTGACCCTCATCACTTGAGGAGGTCCGGATGAACGATACGAAGCAGAGCCCCTCCATGCGTGCAGCCGTGGCGGACTCGTGGCACCGATCCGCCGCCGCCGGGGTGACCGCGGACGACACGTCCGCGCCGATCACCCTGCCCGAGGACCAGCTCCGGGACATCCGCGCGGCCCATCCGCTGGCTCGCGTGTTCCCGCTCCTCGACGACGTACTCGGGCAGGCGGCGCGCGACTGCGACGCGATCATGGCCGTCTCGGACGAGGCCGGTCAGCTGCTCTGGGTGTGCGGTGCTCCGGCGGCGCTCCGGCGCGCGGAGCGGATCGGCTTCGTCGCCGGGAGCAACTGGGACGAGCGCCTGGCCGGTACGAACGCGCCCGGGCTCGCGCTCCGGCTCGACCGGCCGACCAGTGTCGTCGCCGCCGAGCACTTCCGGCGCTCGGTGCAGCAGTGGAGCTGCGCCGCGACCCCGATCCACGACCCGGGCGACTCGCGTCTGCTCGGCGTCCTCGACATCACCGGAGGAGACTCCATCGTCGTACCCCAGACGATGGCGATGGTCCGCGCCGCCGCGAGGCTCGCGGAGTCCGAGCTCGCCCGCGAGCAGCTGTTGCCGAGGCAGCCCGAGACCCGCCCGGGCTGGGCACGCATCGCCGTGGAGACCCTCGGCCGGCAGGACCTGCTGCTGTCGATCGACGACGGCCGCGGCCACCGCGCACAGCTGCGGCTCTCCCCACGCCACAGCGAGATCTTCCTGCTCCTCGCCAGCGCCCCGCGCGGCCTCTCGGGCGACGAGCTCGCGGTCCTCCTGTACGAGGACGACGGCGGCTCCTCGACGCTCCGCGCCGAGCTGAACCGGCTGCGCAACCTGCTCGGGGAGGAGTTCCTCGCCTCCCGGCCCTACCGGCTGACGACCGAGGTGACCGGCGACTGGCTGGGCGTGGAGGCGCGGCTCGCGGTGGGCGACGTCGCGGGCGCGCTCCGCTGCTATCGCGGGCCGATCCTGCCGCGCTCGGTCGCGCCGGGCGTGGTCCGGCTCCGCGAGACGCTGGCCCAGCAGCTGCGCGCGGCGGTGCTGCAGTCGGGCCAGCCCGACCTGGTCTCGACCTGGACGCGGTCGGCGTGGGGTGCCGACGACTACGAGATGTGGCTCCGGCTCCAGGCCCTGCTGCCGTCCGGCTCCCCGTTGCTGGCCCTCGCCGACGGCCAGATCGCCCGGCTGGACCGCGAGATCGGTCTCTGAGATGACCGCTGGAGCGGCGCCGACGACAGCGGTGATGGCACGCACCCGGGAGCCTCGGCATGAGCAGGTCCCGCCGACCGCTGCCCCGCTGGACCAGGTGGTGAAGTTCCAGGCTCCCGAGGTGGTCTTCGGGCACAACTCGCTCGAAGAGGCGGGCTACTCCGCCGCCCGGCTCGGGGCCCGGCGACCGTTCGTCGTCACCGACCCCGGCATCGTCGAGGCCGGCTGGGTCGACGAGCTGCTCCGGCTGCTGCGGGCCGAGGGCCTCACCCCCGTGCTGTGGACCGACGTCACGCCGAACCCCAAGGACCACGAGGTACGCCGTGCCTACGAGCGGTACGTCGAGGCCGAGGCCGACGTCATCGTGGCCGTCGGTGGCGGCTCCTGCATGGATGCGGCGAAGGGCGTCGCGGTGCTCTCCGGCAACGGCGGCGACATCCTCGACTACGCCGGGATCGACCAGATCGCGCGCCCGATCCCGCCGATGCTGATGATCCCCAGCACCTCGGGGACCGGAGCCGACGTCTCCCAGTTCTGCATCGTCACCGACACCGAGCGCCGGGTGAAGATCACGATCATGGGTCGCGCCCTGGTGCCCGATGTCTCGATCACCGACCCCCGGCTGCTGACCACGATGCCGGAGGCGCTCAACGCCGCGACCGGCCTGGACGCACTCACCCACGGCATCGAGTCGTACGTCTCGCTGGCTCACAACCCATTGGCCGACGGGCACGCGATGAGCTCGGTCGCGCTCGTCTGCCGGCACCTGCGCTCGACCGTCACCGACCCGACCGCGATGGAGCACCGCGCGATGATGGCGCAGGCCAGCCTGCAGGCGGGCCTGGCCTTCACCAACGCGATCCTCGGCGCGACCCACGCGATGAGCCATCAGGTCGGCGGGCTGCTCGACGCCCCGCACGGCGTGGTCAACGGCATCCTGCTCCCGCACGTGATCCGCTACAACGCGCGCTCGGTACCCGAACGGTTCGTCGGCCTCGCCCGAGCCGCGGGCCTGCCGGTCGACGGCGTCCCCGGTGACGTCGCGGCCGAGATGCTGGCCGACCACGTCAGGCGCCTGGCCGACGACGTCGGCGTACCCCGGCGGCTGCGGGACCTCGGGGTGACCGACACCGATCTCGACACCCTGTCGGTGACGACGCTCGACGACGCCTGCCTGACGACGAACCCCCGGCCGGCGAGCCGCGCCGAGATCCACGCGCTCTTCCGGGAAGCGCTGTGACAAGCCGATGAGCGCCCCCGATCTGGCGGCACTGACCGGCGTACGTTCCGGCAAGCGTTCCTACTACCGCGCCTTCCTGCGCTCCGACGAGCGGATGCAGCAGGCCGTACGCGCCATGGACTCGATCTCGCGTGCGCTGGTGCGCACGGTCGAGGGGCCGCGAGCGCTCCTGGAGGAGGTCGCGCGCGCCGCCGCGGTGCACCTCGCCGCGGAGTGGACGATCCTGGCGCTCGCCGACGGCCATCTGCCCGGTGCCAGGCCGAGGTTCATCGTCGTCGGCCACGACGGGCGAGTGGTCGGCGACGAGGAGGAGCTCCCCGGAGTCGTACGCCGCGAGCTCGGCGCGATCCGGGCCGGACATGCGACCGGGGCGCCCGGGCCTGCTCGCTGGGTGCGGGTGCCGATGACGCTGGAGAGCGTCATGATCGGCAGCCTGGTCGGTCTCCACGGGCTCGCCGACGACCCGGAGCCCGGGGACCTGTCGGTGCTGCGGATCCTGGCCAACGAGGCCGCGGTGGCACTGCACACCTCCGAGCAGTACCAGGCCGGTCTCGCCCAGCACCGCCGCGCCCAGCGGCTCTACGACGAGGTCGGCGCCCGGGAGCGGGACCTCGAGCAGCGGACCCGCGAGCTGCGCCAGGCCGAGGAGCGGCTGCTGGTGGCACACCAGCGCGAGCTGGTCGACCACGAGCGCCACCGCATCGCGCGGGAGCTCCACGACAGCGTCACCCAGTACGTGCTCTCGGCGGGGATGTCGGTCGAGGTCGCCCGGGGTGAGACCGAGGACCTGGGGCCGGCCGGGGAGCGGATCGGCGAGCTCCTCAACACCGCGAAGAAGCTCACCCAGGACGCCGTCGAGCAGCTCCGCCGGGCGATCTACGCCCTTCACCAGCCGCACCGCGACACGGTGTCCTCGCTTCCCGAGCTGCTGCACGAGGTGGCCGAGCACCACCGTCCCCATCTGGACGTGTCGGTGCGGGTGGAGGGCGAGGTGTGCCCGATGCCCGCGGAGGCCAAGCACGACATCGCCCGCGCGGTCGGCGAGGCACTCTTCAACGTCGCGATCCATGCCGAGGCCTCCCAGGCGGTGCTCAGGCTCCGCTACCGCAAGCACGAGCTCTACGTCGGGGTCGCCGACGACGGCCGTGGCGATCCGGGCCTGCTCGCCCGGAAGCTGCGGCTCGAGCGCGGCGCCTCGATCGACGGCAGGCACCGTGGTCTGGCGAACATCGAGACCCGGATCGGCGAGCTCGGCGGCACCGTCGCGTTCCGGCGCTCGCATCTCGGCGGTGTGCGGGTCGAGCTCCGGGTGCCGCTGCCGGTCGTGGACCGCGGCCGAGGAACGATCTGCGGGCTCATCGAGGACCCGCAGTAGCCGCTTCGAGGAGGAACCGATGAACACGCTCAGCCCGCCGCAGGCGGTCCCCGACCGGGCCACAGCCGGCATCGACGTACTGCTGGTCGATGATCACGCGATCGTCCGTCAGGGTCTGCGCTCGATCCTCGAGCGCGAGCCCGGCCTCCGGGTCGTCGCGGAGGCGGCGACGGCGGCGGAGGCGCTGGCGCGGGTCAACAGCGCTCGCCCCGACATCGTGCTGCTCGACCTGAAGCTCTCCTCGTCCTCGGACGCCGAGGGCCTCGAGCTCTGCGCCGCGCTGACCCAGCGGCACCCGGAGGCGCTGATCCTCGTGCTGACGACGTTCCTCGACGAGCAGCTGGTGATGCAGGCCATCCGTGCCGGCGCCCGCGGCTATGTCGTCAAGGACGTCGACACCACCGGGCTGGTCCGCGCGATCCGCGACGTCGCGAGCGGCGGGAGCGCCTTCGACGCGCGCTCCGCGGCGGCGATGATCCGTGGCGTCAACATGCCGGTCACCAGCGACGACTCCGAGCTCACCGCCCGCGAGCTCGAAGTGCTCGAGCTGCTCGCGCACGGGCTCTCGAACCGTGCGATCGGCCACCGGCTCTACATCTCCGACACCACCGCCAAGTTCCACGTGGGCAACATCCTGCGGAAGCTGGGCGTCAGCCGCCGGGCCGAGGCGGTGTACGAGGCGTCCAAGCTCGGTCTCCTCTGACCCGGCGGCCGACGACATCACGGCACCGGCAGGACCGTGCGGTCCCAGGTCGTGTTCACGATGATCGCGGCGGAGGCGTAGAGCGCCACCAGGGCGTCGAGGATCAGCAGATAGCCGGCGGTCCGGCCGAGGGCGGCGCTGCCGAGGAACGACCCGAACGCGGCGAGGTAGAAGACCCCGGCCAGGAGCACGAAGATCACGATCGTGGTGGTGTTGGTGCGGAGCGCCGCCAGCAGCATGTACGTCGTGAACACCGCCCACGCCAGCAGGAACATCCCCGTGATCGCGGCCCCGCCCGCGGTAACCATCGGGCCGTAGAACTGCACGAGCAGGGCGTAGGAGAGCCAGAACCCGCTGTACGCGGTGAAGACCAGGGCAGGGAACGTCTCACCTCGCCGGAAGTGGACCAGCCCGGCCACGAGCTCGGTCGCGAAGCCCAGCGCCAGCGCTAGGGGCAGGACCGCCGGCAGCGCGGCCGCGTCCACGATCCCCGACATCACGGTGGCCAGGACGAGCGCCGAGATCCCGAAGCTGGCCAGACCGAGCGGGAACGGGTCGCCCCACGTCACCGGCGCGACGGCTCGAGTGGTCGGTACCTCTGCATCGATGGATGTGTTCGTCATCAGTTCCTCCAAGGATTCAACCGTCGTCCGGCTGGGCCACGGTTCTCACAAAGTAGTGACGCACGACACACCCACGGACCCGCCGAGTGGGCGGTCGCGCACCTGCCCTCGGGTAGGCCTCCGGTGCCGTCACGTGCGGCCGACGGACAGGTCGGATCGGGCTCTGACCAGGCCTGACGCGGCGGCAGGAGAGCGACGGCACCGCCGCGTCACCGACGGACAGGTCGACGGGGAGGAACGGTCAGCGGTCGGTGTCGATGACGAGCCAGCCGCCGTGGTGCTCGACGACCCGGTGCGGATGTCCCGAGGCCGCGCCCCAGGCGGCGAGATCGTCCAGCGAGACCGTCCGGACGTGTCCCCAGGTCTCGTCGGGCTCGTCCTCGAGCGGTACGGCGATCACCACCCGGCGTCGCGCCACCCGGATCGCCTCGGCGACCGCCCGGTCACCGAGGCCCGGCTCGATGTGCTCGAGGAGGTGGATCAGCAGGACGTTGTCGGCGGCCCCGTCCGACCACGGCAGCCGGGTGGCGTCGGCGGCCCGCGTGTTCAGCGGCACCTCCAGCCGGGCCGCCGCGGCGCTGAGCAGCGTGACGGTGCCGGCGGAGAGGTCCGAGGCGGTCACCTCCCGTCCCGCGGAGGCCAGCCGCAGCGAGAGGAACCCGAAGCAGCAGCCGACCTCGAGGACCGAGCCGGGCGCCAGCTGCTGCTCGACGAAGCGGTAGACGGGGGCGTACTCGGCGACGGTTCCGTGAGCGGGGGCGGCAGGGCCGGGTCGGTGCAGCGCCTGCTCCACGCGGCGCAAGGTGTTGCGGTAGAAGGCCGCCCAGGCCTGCTCCGGGTCCGGAGCGCTGCTGACCACGACCCCGGTGAAGAGCCGCTCGAAGAGGTCCGGGCCACGCAGCCACCCGGGCTGGAACAGCTCCTCGGCCAACAGCCCCGAGAGGTCGTCGTCGATCTGGTCCGTACGCAGGCAGTGGATCAGATGGACCTGGTGGCCCTCGCGGTGGACGTCGAAGTGGCGGGTGCGGATCGTCCCGAGATGACGCCGCGGGCGCGGGCCGTGCCAGGCCCGGACGCTGACGAGCTCGTCGCGGTAGACCCCGGCCTCGGGGCCGGGTCGGAGCGCGTCGATCACGTCCAGGTCGCCGGGCGGCGTGGTCATCGGCCGACCGACATCGTCTGGGTGACGTTGTCCAGCCCGCGCAGGTTCCGGACGACCTGGACCTTGTCGCACCACTCCGCGTACTCCGGCAGGTCACAGCCGCCGAGCGCCCACGAGTAGCGCGGCTCGGGGGTGAGCCAGATCGTCGACCGGGCGCGCCGGGTGAGCTCCTCGAAGGCGGCGAAGCCGGGGTCCTTGCCGTTGCCGCGACCGTCGCCGAGGATCACCAGCGTGGTCCGCCGGTTCACGGCCGAGCCGAACTGCTCGAGGAACTGCTCGAAGCTGGCGCCGTAGTTCGAGTCCGCGTCCACATCGAGCACCCCGCCGGCCGGCAGGCCCGCCAGCACCAGGGACAGCGCGTCCTCGATCCGGTGCTCGGCGAAGAGGTCGGTGATCTCGACGAGGTCCTTCACGAACGCGAACGACCGCACGGACGTGGCGACCGACTGCAGGCTGTGCAGCAGGTGCAGCGTGAAGCGGGCGGTGGAGCGTACGGACAGGGAGACGTCGCAGAGGACGAGCAGCCGGGGCCGGTCGTGCGCCTTGGCGACGGTGACCGGCCGGAACGGCACCCCGTCGTACTTCATGTTGGTGCGCATCGTCCGCCGGCCGTCGACGATGCCCCGGGCGGCGACCGTACGCCGCGGGCGTGGCGCTCCGTGGAGCTTCCGGAGCAGCCTCCGCAGCGACTCCTCCAGCGCGGCCCGGTCGTGCTCGGCCACGGTCTCGGCCTGCGCCGCCTGGATCTCCCGCGACTCGATCTCGCGCTCCATGCTCATCAGCCGCTCGAGGTGGTCCCGGATCCGCTCGGGCAGCGAAGCCAGCCAGGGGGCCAGTGCCTTGCGCAGCTCGGCGAGGTCATCGTCGTCGCTGCCGCCGTCGGGCTCGCGCTCCTCGAGCCAGCTCAGCAGGGCGATCTGCTCCTGCACGGAGAGCTCGGTGTCGAGCTGCATCCCGCCGTCCCGGATCAGCTCGCCCGGGTTTCCCGGGTTGTGCATCCGACTGGTGGAGAGCTGGACCCGCGCGGCCTCGCCGGGGCTCGACTTCGGGTCGTTGGAGAGGACGATCTCGTCGGTCAGCGCGGCGATGTCGATCTTGTTCGCCTCCTGGTGGAGGTTGTAGCGCTGCGCCATGTCCTCGGGCTTGAAGTACTCCTTGATGTCATCCGGCTTGCCGTGGCTGTGCCCGTCCTCGGGCACCTCGCCCGGCTCCTCGGAGAGCGTGAAGTCGGTGAGCTCGCCGTCGTCGGAGAGGTCGTCGTGGCTGTGCCCGTGCTCGTCCGCGTCCTCGACGACCGGGCGCAGCCCGAAGAACCGGTCGAAGACGAGATCGAAGGTGGCCAGGTCGCGACGGTCCTTGACCAGGCTCGCGGTCAGCGCGGCGTGGAGCAGGTGGCGCTGCTCCAGCACCCCGGGCTGGGCGACCGCGTGCATCGCGTCGATCACCTCGGCGGTGCTCACCCGTACGCCGTAGAGCCGGAGCAGCCGGATGAAGCGGTGGAGTGCGGTCTCCATGTCGGGCCCCGATCCCGGCTCAGACCGGACGCTTGCGGGCCGACGGGAACGCCCGGCTGCCCTGGCTGGTGGACACCGCGGGCGCGGTACGCGGCCCGGTGCCGCCGGCACCGCCGTAGTAGCCCGCGTTGTGCCGGCCCGGCTGGTCCTTCGCCTTCCGCTCGGCGCGGCCGTCGACGTCGTCGCGATCCTCGGCAACCGGCGCGTGGGAGTGACCATGGCCGTGCCCGTGACCATGGCCGTGCAGGTGGTCGGGCACCTCGGCGTTCGGGTCGACCAAGCGCGGCAGCGCCTCCATGACCCGCTTCAGGTCGCGCTCGTACTTCACGACCACGTTGAGCGTCGTGGAGAGCACGTCGGCGGTGAGCTCCTCGACTCCGAGTACCGCGAGCGTACGAGCCCAGTCGACGGTCTCGGAGATGCTGGGTGCCTTGCGCAGCTCGAGCTCGCGGATGCCCCGGACGATGTCGACCAGCCGGGCCGCGAGCGAGTCGGCGAGCCCGGTCTCCTTGGACCGGATGATCTCCAGCTCACGGGCCGCGTCGGGGTAGTCGAGGAAGAGGTGCAGGCAGCGGCGCTTGAGCGCGGCGGAGAGATCACGGGTGTTGTTCGAGGTCAGGACGACGTACGGCATCGTCCTGGCGGTCACGGTGCCGATCTCGGGGATGGAGATCTGGAACTCCGCGAGCAGCTCGAGCAGCACCGCCTCCAGGGCCTCGTCGGCCCGGTCGACCTCGTCGATGAGGAGCACCACGGGGGTGTCGGAGTCGATCGCCTCGAGCAGCGGCCGCGCGGCCAGGAACCGCTGCGAGAAGAACACCGAGTCCTGCTTGGCGATCCGCTCGACGGCCTCGTTGAGGTCGGCGGCGTCCTCGACGACCTGGCCGATCTTCTCGCGCAGGATCTGGGTGTAGAGGAGCTGCTTGCCGTAGTCCCACTCGTAGAGCGCCTTGGTCTCGTCCTGGCCCTCGTAGCACTGCAGCCGGATCAGGCGCCGTCCGGTCGCGGCGGCGAGGCTCTCGGCCAGCTGGGTCTTGCCGACGCCGGCCGGGCCCTCGAGCAGGACCGGCTTCTCCAGCCGGGTCTGCAGGAAGACCGTGGTGGCCAGCCGGTCGTCGGCGAGGTAGCCGCACGTCGCCAGCTGGGCGCGGGCGTCCTCGACGTCGGTGAAGCCCTGGATCGGTTCGGTGGTGGTCGACACGTGCACTCCTCGAGGTGGTGGGTGGGGCAGGAGGTGGCGGGTCCGGTCGTCCGGACCCGCCACGCTGGATCGATCGGCCGGACCGATCAGCCGAGCAGGTCGTCCAGGTCGCCGTTGAGGCAGTGGTCGACCACCGGACGTACGGTCTCGAACGTGCACTCCTTGGCGTTGCCCGGCGTGCAGGCGTCGCCCAGGACGTGGTTGGTGATCCGGTCGACGTCCGCGTCGTCGCCGACGATCTCCTTGGCGTTCTCGTAGTAGGCGGTCGGGCCCTGGCCGAGCCGGTTCTTCGAGTACGTGTCCTGCTTGACGTCGACGAACCGCTCGGTGATCCCGACGTCGCGCAGCAGCCGGATGGCCGCGGCCAGCGCCGCGTCGGCGGCCTGCACGTCGGTCATGCCGTGGGTGTCGACGCCCATCGCGCGGGCGATGTCGGCGAACCGCTTGTAGTGCGTGGGCATGTTGAACGCCCACACCCGAGGCAGCGCGATCGCGTTGTTGAGGCCGTGGTGGGTGTCGTAGAACGCGCTGATGGCGTGGCTGATCGAGTGGATGATGCCGAGGCCGCCGGAGTTGAACGCCTGAGCGGCGATGTACTGGGCGTACATCATCCCCTCGCGGCCACCGAGGTCCTGGCCGTTCCAGACCGCCTGGCGCAGGTTCTCCGAGGTCAGCTTGATCGCGTGCAGCGCGTTGCCGAGCGAGGGCTGGAAGTTGATCCGGGAGACGTACGGCTCGCTGGCGTGGGCCAGCACGTCGAAGCCGCACTGCGCGGTGTAGTCGACCGGGCAGTCGAAGTAGAGCACCGGGTCGTCGATCGCCAGGCTGGCGACCGAGGCATCGTCGAAGGCGACGTACTTGTGCGGGTTGTCCGGGTCGGTGGTGGTGTCGGTGATGACGTACGCCCAGGACGTCTCGGACCCGGTGCCGGCCGTCGTCGAAACGGCGATGTGCGGCGGGTTCTTCGGGTTCTCGGACATGTTGAAGCCCTCGAACTCGTTGACGTTACGGCCGTCGTGGGCGACCGAGATGCGCGCGCCCTTGCAGGCGTCGTGCGACGAGCCGCCACCGATGGAGACGAACGAGTCGCACTCGTTCTCCTGGTAGAGCTTCACCGAGTCCATGACGTTGTAGTCCTTGGGGTTGGACTCGACCTTGTCGTACACGACGACCTCGAGGCCGTGGTACTTCATCGACTCGACGATCTTGGTGACGATGTCCGTGCCGCGCAGGCCGGACGTCATCACCAAGGTCTTGCGGAAGCCCATCTTCAGAGCCTCGGGCCCGATCATCTCGTGAGCGCCGGGGCCCATGAGGGCTCGGGGGAACGGGTGGAACTCCTTGATGGGGAACGGCTTGAGTAGTTCGTCGACCTGCATGGCAACCTCCGTTGGCGTGTGTGACGCTCAGCACATTAGGTACGCCGGGAGCGCCCCGAACAGGCGAGGAACGGGAAACAGCCCGGCCCGGGAGGGGCCGACCTACCCGTTGGGAGAGGTGCCTCCCTGGCCGGTCCTCCGGCCGGGTCGACGCGGCAGCAGACAGGTGATCGAACGCGCTCTGACCGCACCCGCCCACAGCCCCGCGCCGTACGCCATGTCGTCGAGGCGCCGGGCCAGCGGCCGGTATCGCGTGCCGGGGTTGTCGACCTGGGCGACGACCACGTCGACGAGCAACGAGGCCGCCAAGGCGCGCCGGACGAGGGCGCTGTGCGGGGCGAGGAGCACGGTCAGCGGCCACCAGTGCCGCAGCAGCAGCGCGGCCTCCTGCCGGACCGTCCAGCCGAGCCCCTGGGCGCAGAGCTGGACCGCGAGCCGATCCCGTTCGGGGGTCTCCGGCAGCCGCCGTCGCAGCGAGAGCGTGCCGTAGGCGATCCCGGCCGTGGCGATCGGGAGCGACCAGCGGCGGTGCACCATCAGTGCGGCCGCGGTGGCCGCCATGCTCACGGTCATCACGGCCGGCGCGCCCTTGCGGCCGTGTCGGACGGCGAGGTCGGCGCCGCCGGTCCCGTAGAGGTACTTGCGGCCCAGCCAGCCGCGGATCGTGGTGCGGGTGTCGTGCCAGGCGACCTGGTCCGGGTCGTAGCGGACGACCTCGCCGGCCTCGACCAGGCGCCAGACCAGGTCGACGTCCTCGCCCACGCGCATGGCCTCCTCGAAACCCGTGCCGAGCCGGTCGGCGCGCCCGACCAGGCAGGCGCTGGGCAGCCAGCCCACCGCTGCTCCGGGGCGTACGACGCAGGCACGGGTGCCGAGCGCCAGGGAGGAGTCGTCCTCGTCGAAACGCTCGAACCACCGCGGCTTCCGGCTGCGGGCGCGGCTGCGGACCAGCGGCGCCACCAGCGCGACGCGACCGTCGGCGAAGTGGCGGGAGAGCGCCAGGAGCGTGCTCGCCTCGACCGTGACGTCGGAGTCGACGAAGGCGACGTACGGGGTGCGGACGGCCCGCAGGCCGGCGTTGCGGGCGCCGGCGGGGCCGAGATTCTCCGGCAGCCGGATGATGCGCGCCCCGTGGCTGCGGGCCACCTTCTCGACCGCGTCGGGATCGTGGGAGTCGTCATCGACGACGACGCAGTGGAGACCGGCCAGAGGCGCGAGAGCCCGGTCGAGCTGGTCGGGCCGGTCGCGGACCGGGATGACGACGGTGAGGCCGGCCGGGTCGACGGCTGCGCCGCTGAGCACGGGATCGGCGAGGTTGCCGTCGACGAGCCTGGCCGCGAGCGCCTCGGTGGCCGCGTCGACCACGGTGATCTCGCCGTCGTCGAGACGGGCCAGCGCGGCGTCGGTGAGCCGGACGGCACGCAGCGGCGAGCCACCGACCAGCAGGCGCCGGTCGATGCGGCGTACGTCCGCACGGATCCGGACCCGGAAGCCGATCGGGAGTCTCACCCCACTGCCACGCCGCCGGGAGCCAGCACGTCCATCGTGGTCTGCTCGATCATCAGGGTGAGTGCCTCGGCTCCCTGCGCCGCCGTGGCTCCGGTGGGATCACCGAGCACGCCGTTCGCGGAGACCGCCTCGATCCCGCCCGCGCGCATGAGCGGGAGGATCTCCGCGAGCGGCCGGGTGTCGCCGGGCTCGGCCAGATCCATGCGTACGGCCTCGGGCCGTAGGTGCAGCATCAGGGACGTCTCGGTGCGGCCCGCATGCAGGTCGAACTCCTCGGTGCGGCACGGCAGCCAGCACGCGGTCTGCCGCTCGAAGGTGAGCTGGTTGACCGCGCTGGTCAGGGCCGCCGCGTTGCCGCCGTGGCCGTTGACGAGCACGACCCGTTCGGCCCAGGTGCGGGCCGAACGGACCAGCTCGACGACGAGCAGGTGGAGCGCGTCGCTGCCGATCGACACGGTGCCGGCGAAGGACTGGTGCTCGCCGCTCGAGCCGATCGCGACCGGCGGCGCCGTCCAGCTCCGGACACCATGCTCCGCGAGTCGTTCGGCCACCCCGTGCGTGACCGCGGTCGCGATGGTCGTGTCGGTGTCGAAGGGCAGATGCGGTCCGTGCTGCTCCAGCGAGCCGACGGGGACCAGCAGGACCGTGCCCTCGCCGACCTGGGGCCAGGTCGCGTCACTCAGTGCGTACATGGAAGCCGTCCGGGACGATCAGGTGCTCGGGCCGCAGCTCGCTGACCGAGCCGACCGCGAGGCCCCGCAGCGCCGAGTCGATCCCGCCGCTCAGCACGTCGAGGACGTTCTCGACCCCGGCCTGTCCGTTGGCGGCCAGACCCCACAGGTAGGCCCGGCCGATCAGCACCGCCTTCGCACCGAGCGCGAGCGCCTTGACGACGTCGGAGCCGCGGCGTACGCCTCCGTCCATCACCACGTCGACCTGGTCGCCGACGCGGTCGGCGATCGGTGCGAGCATCCGGATCGCGGCCGGGGTGCCGTCGAGGTTGTTCCCGCCGTGGTTGGACACCGAGATGCCCGCGACCCCGGCATCGACCGCGCGGAGCGCGTCGTCGACCCGGCAGACACCCTTCAGCACGAACGGGGTGCCGCTGATCTGGTGCCACTGCTCGCGCATCCAGGCGACGTCGTCCCAGCTCGGCGGCGGGGTGGTCATCCACTCGTAGTAGGCACCGAAGAACGTGGGCGCGCTCCCGCCCGGCGGGGCGAGGTTCGGGGCGGTGAGATCGGGGAAGGAACCGGTCCGCCCGAACTGCCACGCCCACCGCGGCCGGGCGGCGACCTGCGGGGCCAGCCGCATCATCGTCCGCAGGTCGACCTTCTCCGGGATCTCGGGACTGCCCCAGTCGCGGCCGATCGAAAAGGACCAGTCGAGCGTGGCGATCAGTCCCTGGGCGCCGGCGGCGTGCGCCCGCTGCATGCGCTGGACGATCGTGTCGCGGTCTCCGGTCCAGTACATCTGGAAGAAGGTGGTCGCGCCGGTCGCGGTGACGTCCTCCACCGACCGCGAGGCGAAGTTGGAGAGCCCGATGATCGTGCCCCGGGCCGCGGCGGCCCGGGCGACGGCGACCTCACCGTCGGGATGTACGGCCTGGACCCCCGTCGGGCTGATCAGGACCGGCAGCGGGACGGAGTGGCCGAAGACGGTCGTACCCAGGTCGCGCTTGGCGTGCTGGCCGACGACGTGGGGCGCCCAGCCGAGCTCGGCGAAGGCGGCCTGGTTGTCGGTCATGCTCTGGCCGCGCTCGGAGCCGGCGACCAGCGCGCCGTAGACCGGCTTGGGCAGCCGGCGCCGGGCTCGAACTTGGGCCACCGCGACCGACTCGAACCACGGGTTCTTCTTCCAGGGGTTCTCGAGCTTCACGACAAGTCACCTCCGGCAAGCGGGTCCTCGTTGCAGGCGGAGACGGGGCGCCGCCTGGTCGCTCCGAGGTTGAGCAGCACCGGTGCGTTGCGGCTGGCCTGACTGCGCGAGTGGTCCTGGCTCGCCGTCGGCACCGATCGGTCGCCGGCGAGCGCCGTCTCGCCGTAGCCCTGGACGCACTCCGGGTCCGGCCCGTCCAGCGGCAGCCCGGTGAAGAACTTGGCGGCCATGCAGCCTCCACGGCACGCATCGAAGTGCTGGCACTTCGTGCAGGCTCCGCCGGTCTGCGGCGAGCGCAGCTCGGTGAACAGCGGCGAGGACTGCCAGACCTCCCGGAATCCGCCCTCGCCGAGCAGGTTGCCGGCCAGGAACTGGTCGTGGATCGCGAACGGACAGGCGTAGACGTCGCCGATCGGGTCGATCAGGCACACCACCCGCCCGGCGCCGCACAGGTTGAGCCCGGGGAGCGACTCGCCGTAGGCGGCCAGGTGGAAGAACGAGTCCCCGGTGAGCACGTCCTCGCCATGAGCCATCAGCCAGTCGTAGAGCTCGCGCTGCTGCTCGGGGAGCGGGTGCAGCTCGTCCCAGACGTCGGCGCCGCGACCCGAAGGACGTAGCCGAGTGAGGCGCAGGGTGGCGCCGTACTCGTCCGCGATGGCCTTGAAGTCGTCGAGCTGGCCGATGTTCTCGCGGGTGCAGACGACGGAGATCTTGGCGTCGGAGAAGCCGGCGTCGCGGAGGTTCCTCAGGGCCTTGAGCGCGGTGTCGTACGAACCCGCTCCGCGGACCCGGTCGTTGACCTCGGCCGTCGCGCCGTCCAGGGAGATCTGGACGTCGACGTAGTCGGTCGAGGCCAGGAAGGCGGCGCGCTCGGGGGTGATCCGGAAGCCGTTGGTGGAGAACTTCACGCCGACCTGGTGGTCGACGGCGTACTCCACCAGCTCCCAGAAGTCGGGACGGATCGTCGGCTCTCCGCCACCGATGTTGACGTAGAAGATCTGCATGCGCTGCAGCTCGTCGATGACCGCCTTGCACTGCTCGGTGCTGAGCTCGCGCGGGTCGCGCCGGCCCGAGCTCGACAGGCAATGGGCGCACTCGAGGTTGCAGGCGTACGTCAGCTCCCAGGTCAGGCAGATCGGGGCGTCGAGTCCGAACTCGAACTGCTCGACGAGACTGCCACCGGCGGGACGGCCCGTGGGAGTGGTGGGGCGTTCTGGTGCGAGGGTCACGCTGCCTCCTCATGGCGGGGGCGGATCATGTCGGTCTCGGCGAGGGCGCGTAGCGCCGCTGCGTACGCGTCGTGCTGCTCCGGCGGGATGCCGGCGGCGTCGAGCGCGCTGCCGAGACGAGGGTGCTGCTCGAGGAGCCGGACCACCTCGACCAGCTCCGGCCGCTTGAGGAAGGTCAGCTTCCGGTTGCCGAAGTGGTAGGCGAGAGCCCCGAACGGCTCAGGACGCAGCGCCACCGACGGCGAGAGTGTCCACGGCTCCTCGAGCATGCGATCGGGCATCAGTAGACGCCGCACATTCCGTCGATCGAGACCTCCTCGATGAGGTCCTCGGTGGCGATGTCGGTCGGGTTCGACTCGTTCTGGGGTTCCATCTGCTGCTCCTCTCACGGGGTGACCGTTCGCACGTTAATCACGGCGTGAGCGCAGCAACCTCCCCGATCGGAGAGTCTTGCGGGCAGGATCAGGGAGGAGAGTCAGCTCGTGGCGTACGTGACGATCTGCTGACCGAGCGGCGAGAGCCGGCCCTCCTCGACCACCAGCTCCCAGCCGTGCCCCGCCTCGGCGGGCACGAACTCCGAGGACGTGGTCTGCGCCAGCTCCCGGGCGGCGTCCGCCTCCTCGCCACCGTCGGTGTCCTCCGCGATGGCGATCAGACCCGGCGTGCTGATCGCGTCGGCGACCGAGGCGAGGTCGACACCGGCCCAGTTCGACGGCCCCGACAGGTCGACCCAGCCGTCGACGTCCACACCGGCGGCGACGGCCCGCACCGTCTGGCTGCCTCCCATCGAGGCACCGACGAGCACGACCGGAGCGTCCGGCCACTGCTTCTCGACCTCGGCCAGCGCCGCCCGCACCTGCGGGACGGGATCGTCGGGATCCTCGATCCCGCACTCGGCCTTGCCATAGCCGCACTGGTCGTACGAGAGGCCCGCGACGCCCTGGAGAGCCGCCAGGATCGCGAAGTCGCCCCAGCCGCAGCGGTCGCCGTCGGTCTGATGGAGCATCACCAGCACCGCCTCCGGATCCCGGCCCTGCGGAGGGGAGAAACGGATCGCCGGCAGCTCGAGCGCCGGCCCCGAGACCTGCGTCGGCTCCACGGCAGCATCGGTCTCCGGCAGGAAGCAGCCGCCGAGCTCGCCATCGATGTACGGCCCGTCGGTGGGCAGCAGCGGGCCCGACTCCTTCGCCTTCGCCGGGCCGGCGTCGTCGGCGCCGCAGCCTGCCAGCAACAGGCCGAGGATCGCCGCCCCGGCCGCTACGCCCTTCATGCTCCGCATATGTCAATATTGACATATGAACGACTCCGGGGTGACCACTTCCAACCTCGGCTTCGCGATCCTCGGCCTGCTGGCACGACGGGCGAGCACCGGCTACGAGGTCGCGCAGCGGATGCGGCAGCCGATCGGCTACTTCTGGACCGCCCGCCACTCCCAGATCTACCCGGAGCTGAACCGCCTCGACGCCGCCGGACTGGTCGAGCACGAGGTCATCGAGGGCGCCGGTCCCCGGCCGACGAAGCGCTACCGGATCACCGAGCCCGGTCGGGACGCGCTCGCGGCATGGGTCGTCGGCGACCTCGAGCCCCAGCCGGTCCGTGACCTGGAGATTCTCCGACTGTGGTCCATCTGGACCGTCGAGCCCGACGCCGCCGACGACCTGGTCAGCCGGCTCGAAGCGACCCACCAGGGCGTACTCGACCGCTACCTCGAGGAGCTGGCCGAGATCTCCGACCGCCCCGGCGTCCGCGATCCGTCGAACCCGCTGTTCGCCACGTGGATCACGCTCGAAGGAGGCATCCGGTCACGGCGTACGGCACTGGAGTGGTGCGCCTGGATGCGCACCGAGTTCGCGGCCGCCGAGCGACCCGGGCAGCCCGGGACCTGATCAGCCCAGCCCGGAGATCTCGGCGGCGATCGTGGTGTCGTCGCCGTGCCCGGTGTGGACGATCGTCTCGCCGGGAAGCGTGAACAGCTTGGCCCGGATCGACGACTCGATGGTGGGCCGGTCGCTGAAGGAGCGTCCGGTCGCCCCGGGACCGCCCTGGAACAGGGTGTCGCCGGTGAAGACGCACCCCAGCGACGGCACCGACAGACAGACCGCACCCGGCGCGTGACCGGGCGTGTGCAGCACGGTCACCTCGGTGTCGCCGACGCCGATGACCTGGCCGTCGGAGAGGTCGGCGTCCCACAGCTCGTCGGGGTGGGTGAGCTCCCACAGCGGCCGGTCGTCGGGATGGAGCAGGATCGGAGCCCGGACGGCCTCCCGCAACGCCGGCGCCACGCGTACGTGGTCATCGTGGGCGTGGGTGCAGACGATCGCCTTCACCCGGCGACCGTCCACCACGGCCAAGATGTCCTCCACCGAGTGCGGTGCGTCGATGACCAGGCACTCCTGGTCGTCGCCGATCACCCAGACGTTGTTGTCCACCTGGTGCGTCTCGCCGTCGAGGCTGAAGGTGCCGCTGGTGACGCCGTGGTCCACACGTACGGCCATCAGAGCACCACCACCGAGCGCAGCACTTCGCCACGGTGCATCTTCTCGAAGGCGGCCTCGATGTCGCCGATCCCGATCTCCTCGCTGACGAAGGCGTCCAGGTCGAGACGGCCCTGACGATAGAGGTCGACCAGCATCGGGAAGTCGCGGCTGGGGAGACAGTCGCCGTACCAGCTGGACTTGAGCGAGCCACCGCGTCCGAAGACGTCGATGAGCGGGATCTCGGGCACCGCCATGTCGGGCGTGGGCACGCCGACGAGCACGACCGTGCCCGCCAGGTCGCGGGCGTAGAAGGCCTGCTTCCAGGTCTCCGGGCGACCGACCGCCTCGATGACGATGTCGGCACCTTCGGCTCCTTCGTACGTCCCCGAGCAGATCCGCCGGATCTTCTCGACCGGATCGGTCTGCGAGGAGTCCACGGTGTGCGTCGCACCCATGGCCGCGGCGCGCTCGAGCTTCTTGGCGTCGATGTCGACGGCGATGACCGGGCTCGACCCGGCCAGCACCGCGCCGGCGATCGCTGCCACGCCGACGCCACCGCACCCGATGACGGCCACCGACCTGCCGCGGGTCGCGCCGCCGGTGTTGATGGCGGCACCGATACCGGCCATCACGCCACAGCCGAGCAGGCCGACGGCCGCGGGCCGGGCCTCCGGGTCGACCTTCGTGCACTGACCCGCCGCGACCAGCGTCTTCTCCGCGAAGGCGCCGATGCCCAGCGCGGGCGAGAGCTCCGTGCCGTCCTCGAGCGTCATCTTCTGGGTGGCGTTGAACGTGGCGAAGCAGTACTGCGGCTCACCGCGGTTGCAGGCCCGGCAGCTGCCGCAGACCGCGCGCCAGTTGAGCACCACGAAGTCGCCCGGCGCCACGTCGGTCACGTCGGGACCCACCGCCTCGACCACCCCCGCGGCCTCGTGACCCAGCAGGAACGGGAACTCGTCGTTGATCCCGCCCTCCCGGTAGTGCAGGTCGGTGTGGCACACCCCGCACGACTGGATCTTCACCACCGCCTCACCCGGTCCTGGTTCGGGAACGTTGATCGTCACGACCTCGGTGGGCGCACCCTTGGCACGGGCGATGACGGCCTTGACCTGCTGCATCTCTCTCCTCTCGGGGCACCGGAGGCTTCCGGTCGCTCCCCCGTTCATCCTGGGGGTTCGTGATATATCTGAGCAAGGGCCGATCTCGGCGTCCGGGCTTCCCCGGGTCAGGCGCCCGGCCCGCGCCTGTCGGCCGGCTCGAACTTCTCCCGGTGGATGAGCCGCGGCGCCATCCGGCGCCGCTTGAACGCCTTGACCCCGGCCTCGACCAGCGCCGGCGAGCCACACAGCCACCCGGACCAGCCCCGGGCGCTGGCGATGTCCTCCACGAATACGTCGGGCGCGTAGCCGCTACGGTGGCCCGGTGCAGACTCCCGGGAGAGCACGGTGACGACACTGAAGCCCGGGTACGTCCCGGCCAGCTCCGTGAGCCGGTCGGTGTCGTAGAGGTCCGCCTCGGTTCGTACGCCGTGGTAGAGCACCATCACCCGGTCCGGGTGGCGTTCGAGCGCAGTGCGGGCGATGCCGAGCAGGGGCGCCAGCCCGGTGCCACCGCCGATGAGCACCATCGGCTCGCCCGCGTCCTGGTCCATGTCCGGGACGTGGAAGTCGCCCAGCGGGCCGCGCACCTCGACCCGGTCGCCGACCGACACCGGCCCGAAGAGCCAGTCGCTGGCCACGCCGCCGGGGACGCGGCGTACGTGGAGCTCGAGGACCTTGTCCTCCTGGGCCGTGTTGGCGAGCGAGTACTGGCGCCGCTTTGAGGTGCCGGGGACCAGCACCTCGACGTACTGTCCCGCCGAGAACGCGAGCGGCTCCTCGAGTCCGAACCGGACGCGCCGGGTGTCGTGGGCCACGTCCTCGACGTCGACGACGGTGGCGGTGAGGTCACGGAGCAGGTGGGTGGCGCGACCCGTCTCCGTGCCACGCAGCGCGACCTCGGTGTCCTCGAGCGGCCGGGCCTGGCACGCCAGCGCCAGACCGCTCGCGCGCTCGTCCGCGGTCAGCGTCTCGAGCGGCGAGTCGCGGTGGTCGACGTCGCCGCACAGGACCTGCAGCTTGCAGGTGCCGCAGGTGCCCTGGTTGCACGAGTTGGGCATCCACACGCCGGCGCGGAGGAACGCCTCCAGGATCGACTGGTCCTCGGCACACTCGACGCGGCGGCCGGAGACACTGATCGCGGCGGGCATCGCTCAGACCTCCCAGGTGCCGTGCAGGCTGGTGGGGCCGCGGAATCCCCAGCCCCAGAACTCGACGCCCTCGCCGGTGTCGCGCTCCAGGTTGGGGATCGCCTCGAAGAGCTCCTCGAGCCCGATCCGCATCACCTGGTTGGCGTAGTAGATGCCGGCGCACGCGTGGTTCCCGGCTCCGAATGCGAGGTGCGGCAGCGGCGGCCGGTGCAGGTCGTACGCCGTGGGCGCATCGTATGTGCCGGAGTCGTGGTTCGCGGAGCCGTAGGAGAGGATCACCGGCGTCCCGGCGGGCAGGTCGACACCGGCGACGGTGACCGGCTTGGTGCTGATCCGCGCGGTCGCCGACCAGATCGGCGAGGTCCAGCGCATGCCCTCGGAGATCGCCCGCGGCAGGAGCGAGGGGTCGTCGACGACCTCCTCCATCTGCTCGGGACGGCTGAAGAGTCCGACCAGCGTCGAGGCCATCCCGTGGCCGGGCTCCTGCATCGCACCGAGCAGGTAGACGTAGATGGTGGGGTAGATGTACGCGCGGTCGCGGGTCTTCCCCGGCGGCATGCCATCGTGGAGCCAGTGGGAGATCGCGGTGTTCTCGGGGTGCTCGATCCACCGGTCGATCAGCGGGTCGACGACGGCCTGGATCTCGGCCCTGGCCTCGTCACCGGGGGTGAACCCGTCGGGATTGGTGAACTCCCCGTTCTCATCGACCGCGGCGTTGGTGAACGAGACGCTCAGCTTGTGGAACCACTCGCGGAGCTTGTCGGAGGAGACCGACTGCAGTCCCAGCAGATCGCCGAGCGAGCGTACGGAGACGGGTTCGCAGTACTCCGCGACCAGCTCGGCGCGGCCGCGGTCCTCGAACTGCTCGACGTAGTTCCGGGCGATCGGACGGACCAGGTCGTCCACCCAGCTGTCGACCTCGACCGGCTGGAGCTGGGGCTCGACCATGCCGCGCAGGTCGGCATGGATGTCGCCGTTGACGCCGATGATCGCCGGGTGCCCGAACGTACGTCCGCCTGCCGGGGTGATCACCGCCTCGAAGTCGGGGCTGGTGGCGACCTCGCGGCAGATCTCCGCGGTGGAGGCGACATAGGAGCCGAGCACCGGGACGAAGGCGAGCGGCGCCTCGCTGCGCAGGCGCTCATAGGTCGGGTAGGGGTTCCGCTCGAGCTCGGTCATCGTCACCTCGTCGAGCCAGGAGAGGTCCTGCTTGCCGGGTTGCTGCGTGGTCGTCATGGGTGCTCCTCGGGGAGTGGGAGGTTCCGAACAGGAGTCGAAAGTAGGTCGGTCCTCGCACCCCGGCGACACGGATTGCGCGGGTTCGGCACCCTGAACGCGACCAATTTGTGACGCTCGTCTCAGGTACGCTCTGCGGCATGTCCGGTCGTACGCGAGCCGCTCCCAGGGACTGGGGGCAGGCCTCGCGCGTCGTGGCCCAGGCATACTTCCCTCACCAGCTCCGGCCGGTCGGCGGCGCTCACGAGCCGCGGCTCACGCTGCGTACGCTGGACCTCGGGCCGGTCCTGATCGGCCACGTCGGCTGGGGCGCGGACGTCGCGATCGAGTGCGACTACCCGAGCGCGTACGAGGTGAACATGCCGATCACCGGCCACCTGGAGAGCCGCGGCCGGTTCGGCGAGCTCACCTCGGTGGTCGGCCAGGGCACCGTCTTCCGGGCCGACACCCCGTCCCTGATCAGCCACTGGGACGCGACCTGCACCGTGCTCGGCGTGAAGTTCGACAGCGACTGGCTGGAGGTCGAGACCGAGCGGATCCTGGGCACCGACCGCGTCAACACCCGCGCACTCCTCCCGGAGCAGCTGTCGCTGGAGTCCGGCCGCGGTCGCGCCTGGCATCACCTGATCACCAGCCTGGCCGCCAACCTGCGCGACCCGGACCTCTTCGCCGACAGTGAGCTCGTACGCCGCCAGCTCGCCGGCGCGGTCGCCGCGGGCCTGATGGAGATGTGCTGCCCCGACGGCGGCGTCACCGCGGCCGCCCAGCCGCGGACGATCCGACGCGTGGTCGAGGCCCTCCACGACGACCCCGCCCGGGCCTGGACCGCCGCCGACATGGCCGCCCTCGCCGGCACCAGCGTCCGCCGGCTGCAGGAGGGATTCCAGCAGTGGCTGGGTAGCGCGCCCTCCCAGTATCTCCTCGACATCAGGCTCCAGCGCGCCCACGCCGACCTCACCACCGACCCCGGCCTCAGCGTCGGCGACGTCGCCGCGCGCTGGGGCTTCTCCTCCGCGAGCCGCTTCGCCGCCGCCCATCGCCGCAGGTACGGCACCGCGCCGTCGGCCGCCCGCTGACGGGTCCAGCTGGTCTAGCTGCTCGGCGGCATCACGAGGAACCGCTCCAGCTGGCGACGCTCTGCTTCTACGTCGTCGCCGGGGCTGATGAGGAACGACAGGATGATGCGCAGGACCCAGTCGGCGAGGTCGGGGTCGGCTGCGCCGGAGGCGAGATAGCTCTCCGCGGATCCGCGGATGATCGGGGAGTCGTGGAGCACCTCGCGCAACAGAGTGCTGTCACCGGCGTACCAGGCGGCGAGGTGGGGGCGCTCGCGCACGGCAGCGAGGCAGGAGATCACGGCCTCGACCACGCGACGGCGGGGATCAGACACATCGGTCGTCGCCTCGGCGACCTGCTTGGTGATGAGCCGCGCCTCGCGATGGGCGAAGGCGTGGATCAGCGCCTGCCGGTTCTCGAAGTAGCGATACAGGGTCGCCCGCGAGCAGCCGGCCGCGCGCGCCACCTCGTCCATGCCCGGCTTGTCGACGCCGCGCTCCACGAAGAGCTCGCCCGCGGCGTCGAGGATCCGTTCGGCGGCGAGCTCGGTCCGCTCCGCCTCCAGCCAGCTCATCCGCCGACCTCGACGTCGAGACGGACGGGCCTGCGTACGTAGCTCCCCGGCGCCCATCGCAGGGAGTCGTGGTCGACGGTGAAGGACGGCATCCGGGTGAGTATCTCGGTGAGCGTCACCCGGCCCATCATCCGGGCGGCCGCAGCACCGAGGCAGTGATGCGCCCCGTGGGCGAAGGTCAGGATCTGACGCGGCCGGCGGGTGACGTCGAGCTCCTCGGCGTCGGCGCCGAAGGCGCGCGGATCCCGGTTCGCGGCGGCGTAGCAGAGCAGTACCTTCTTGCCCGCAGGAACGGGGACGTCGTGGATCGTGACGTCGCGGGTGGTGGTCCGGGCGAGCCCCTGCACGGGCGAGGTGAGCCGCAGCAGCTCCTCGACGGCGGCCGGGACGTCCTGCAGCGCGAGCTCGCGCTGGTCGGGGCGGTCGGCCAGCAGCGGCAGTCCGCCACCCAGCAGCCCGGTCGTCGTGTCGTTGCCGCCCGCGACCATGGTGAAGGCGAACGCGAGCACCCGCAGCAGCCCGGCGTCGTCGTCGGCCTCCCCGGCGGCGACGAGATGGGAGACGGTGTCGTCACCGGGCTCGCGCCGGCGTCGCTCGATCAGCTCGGCGAAGTAGCCCATGAGCTCGGCGGCGGCACCGGCGCCGATGCTCTCGTCCTGCGCCGCGTTGGCCGTCACGATCGCGTCGGTCCACACGTCGAAGCGACCCCAGTCCGCCTCGGGGACCCCGAGATAGTGGGCCACGACCATGCTCGGCAGCGGCTTGAACAGCTCCTCGACGATGTCGCCACCACCGGCCGCCCGGAGCCGCTCGACCCGCTCGACGACGAACCGGGTGACCCGAGGAGTCACGTCCTCGACCTGCTTCGGCGTGAACCCGCGGTTCACCAGCTTCCGAAACGCCGTGTGGGCGGGCGGATCGGTCATGACCATCGGCGGGTTGTCGGCCAGCCCGATCCGCTCGAGCTCGTCATGAGCCGTCGTCAGCCCGCCGGTCGAGCTGAACGTGTCGTGGTCGCGCACCGCCGTGTAGACGTCGTCGTGCCTGGTCAGGACCCAGTAGTCGCCTCGAGCGACGTGGTGGACCGGCTCGTGCTCGCGCAGCGCGGCGTACATCGGCCACGGGTCGGCCCAGGAGGGCCCGGTCGGAGGGACGTACGCGGCGATCCCATGAGACACATCGCTTGTCATGTCTTACAGACTCAACACGCTCGCATCATTTGTCAATGGCTGGGTCCGGCCACCATGACGCCATGACGCTCGGTGACCGACAGGATCGCGGCCATCGATTCGGCCGCCGGGAGGTCAGCGGCGACGGAGGCGGCGAAGTCGGCGAAGAACCGGCCGGCGCCGTCGCCGGTGGTGATCGCGAGGGCGCGGGCGGAGTCGCCGACGACCTCGAAGGTGCCGGGGGTCCCCGCCGGGAAGACGACCAGCCCGCCGGGCTCGACGTCATAGGCGGTGCCGTCGACATACGCCGTGACGCGGCCCTCGAGCAGGTACAGCACGCCGCTCCACGGCGAGACGTGCGGCGGCGTCATCGGGGCGGCCGGTGCGATCACCTCGAAGATCTCGAACGCCCCATGGGCATCCTTGACCGCGGCCTTCGCGATGTGGTCGCCGTCGATCATCGGGCTGTGCTGGCCCTCCTCGGGCCGTACGTAGGTGGTGCTCATGACTCCTCCTTCGGTCGGATGAGTCTCAGCATCAGCCGCCTGAACGGGCACGGAGCGAGTAGTGCGCTACTCGACTCCGAGGAGATCCGCCAGCGCGGCCCGCTCGGAGACGCCGAGCTTGTGGCCGGCTCGGTAGAGATGCCCCTCGACGGTGCGCACCGACAGCGTCAGCCGCGCCGCGATGTCCTTGTTCGACAGCCCTCGGGCGGCCAGCGCGGCTATCTCGCGCTCGCGGGCCGTCAGCGGCAGCGGCCGGCCCGCGACCACCAGCGCAGGGGTGCGAGCACCCGACCTCTCCGCCAGCTTCTCCGCGGCAGCCGCCGCGGTCATCGCCGACCCCTGCCGGCCCGCGCGGCGTTGCACGTCGGCGGCCTGAGCGGCCGCGTCGCCCGCGGCGACGAGATCACCGAGCCGGGCCCAGGCATGCGCCACCTGGAGCAGCGCATCACCGTCCTCGTCGGCCCGGGCTCGGGCGTGAGCCAGGGCGGCGCCGGAGCGAGGGCACAGCCCGGCGAGCGCGGCGAGCCGACGGGCCGGTGCCACGGTCGTGTCACCGAGCTGGACCGCGGCCTGCCAGGCGAGGACCTCATACGCCGGCGAACCCGCCTCGCGAGCGAGATCCGCCGCGGCGACCGCATGACCGATTGCCTCCGTCGACCACCCCTCGGCGGCGGCACCCCACGCCAGCGCGAGGTGGTCGTCCGGCAGATAGAGCCGGTACGCCGGATGGTGCCCGGCAGCGACACCGGCCAGCAGCGACGCGGCGTCCTCCGGCCGACCCGCCTGCGCCAGGGCGGTCGCCAGCAACGTACGGCACCGGAACCCGAACTCGTGCCCCGAACCCTCCAGCCCGGACCAGGCCTCGCGCAGCGAGCGCACCGCATCGAGCAGGCGGCCCTGGGCCAGGGCTGCGTGACCTGCGACGACGAGTCCCATGAGCCTGGCCGGCCCGGGGAGGTCGGCCGATGCGGCCCGCATCCGCCGGGCCAGGTCCGCGCCCCGGTCCGGTGTGCCGGCGAGGCGGTGCCCGAGCACCTGGAAGTCGGCGAGCCCGAAGCCGGGGATGACGGTCGGCACCCGGTCGGCGGTCAGCCCGCCCGCGACGGCGGCCTCGTCGAGGAGCTCGCGGTCTCCGGTGACGGCGGCGACCGCGGACGCGGCGGTGGCGACGAGGATGCCGGCCAGGTCGTCGGGAAGCTCGCTCTGCAGCAGCTGCGGCGCACGGGCGAGCACGGCCGCGACCTCGCCGTCCACCAGACCCAGGACGAGCTACATCGCGGCGACGTGGGCCGGGGCGGCGCCGGTGGCCTCGGCCGCGGCCAGCGCCTGATGGGCCTGGTCGGGCCGGGCCATCGTGAAGAGCAGGTTGCCGGTGCGGTGCAGCTGCACCATCGCGAGCAGCCCTGGGTCGGACGTGGTGGCGACGATGTCCTCGTGGATCGCCTCGGCCTCCTCGCCGCGACTGAGCCAGGAGAGCGCCGCTCCGTGCACGACCCTGGCGGCGAGGTCGCCGGTGGCAGCGGCCGCGCGCGCCAGCCGCTCGGCCAGCGGCAGGTCGTACATCCGGGTCGCGGCCTCCGCCGCCCGCAGGAACAGTGCCGGCTCCGGCGGCAGGTCGGAGTCGAGGGTCAGGACGGCCCGGGGGATCGGGTCGGGCTCGGGGTCGAGCGTCTGCGCCACCCGCCCGCGGAGGCGGCGGGCCCGCAGCGTGCCCATCGCGGCGCGGCGTACCTCGCCGTAGAGGGGGTGCGCCAGCCGGGCGACCAGGCCGTCGGTACGCACCAGCCCACGGCTCTCCGCCTCCTCGACGTCCGCAGCAGAGGTCAGTGCGGACAGGGTCGGGACCGCCATCGGCTCGGCCAGGGCGACCATGTCCACGACGTCCCGCACCCCTGCCGCGAGGTCGCCGATCTCGCGCTCCAGCAGTCCGGCGAGCTCGGGTGAGATCGCCGGCTCGCTGGTCCACCTCCAGATCCCGGACGCCGCGGTGAACCGCCCCGCCGACACCTCACCGGCCAGCAGGTGCCGTAGGAACAGCGGGCTGCCCTCGGTCATCGTCCACAGCCGGTGCGCGGAGGCGGTGTCCACCGGCCCGCCGAGCACCCGGGCGATCAGCTGCGTACTCTCCTCGGCGTCCAGCGGCGCCAGCTCCAGGCGAGGGAGATGGTCGTCCTTCCACAGCGACGTCACGATGTCGGGTGCGGGTTCCCCGGTACGCAGCGTGATCAGCACCGGCGCCATCCGCCGGGCCACCACCCGATGGACCACGATCGCGGAGTGCTCGTCGAGCAGATGAGCATCGTCGACGGCCAGCACGAGCGGCAGCTGCCGGGTGATCTGGTCCAGGGCCCGACCGATCGTCTCGGCCGCCTCGCCGGACGGGACGTCGAGCAGACCGGCGAACGCACCGAGCGGGAACGGCCGCGCGGCCGCGCTCCCCTGGGCGTACACGACGGCTCGCCCGTGACCGGCGGAGGCCGCCAACGCCTCACGGGCGAGCCGGGTCTTCCCCACCCCCGCCGGACCCGCAACGATGACGCCCGCCGCACCGGGCCTGATCGCCGCCGCAACCCTCCGCAGCTCCTCGTCCCGGCCGGTCAGCGGCCACGGCCGCTCCATGAGGTCAGGCTAGTGGCGAGGGATCCGGCCACACATCACTCAAAAGGTGGCTGTGCGCCCTCACAGAGCGGGCGAGAGGTCCTCCCAGACGACCTTCCAGCCATCCGTCGGGAACCCCGGAGCAGAGCCGCGTGGTCCCGGGGTGCCGGTCGCGCCACGTACGCCTTCGGGCGAGTCCGCCCACCCGGCGCACATCATCGCCACCGCGTAGAGCAGCCCGCCGGCCGACGGGAAGTACGGCGAGGGCACGCCGCTCTTGCCGCTCGCCGGCAGCCCGGTGTCGGTGAAACCGAGGCGCTCATGGAGCAGGTTGTCGACCGCGCTGACCGGGTCGCCGAGACGGGCCGCGTTCATGGCGAGCAACGGGAAGTCCCAGCTGTAGAGGTCGGTGACCGGCCAGGTCTCGTACACCCGTCGGGTGGTCGCCCGCATGGTCTCCAGGTCGACACCGTCGCCCGGCAGCATCCCGAACGGCGCGATCGGGTCGGGGTGGTTGGTGTTGCGTTCGGTCCACATGTTCGGCACGCCCTCGTAGAGCACATAGGTGCCGTCCTCGACCGGCAGCGGCGCGAGGTTGTCCAGGATCTCGTCCAGCGCCTCGTCCCGCGCCCGGCCGAGCCGCTGGCGCCATTGCTGGGCGATGCGCAGCCCGAACTTCCAGTAGGAGAGCTCGAAGGTCGGGTTCAGCGTCGACTCCGGCTTGTTCCGTTCGTTGCAGCACATGATCGGCGGCCCGATGACGTACCGGCCGGTCTCCTCCTCACGGTTCGCGAACGACGCCATGAACTCGGCCGTCTCGCGGACCACCGTCTCCCACTTGTGCAAGGTGCTCCGCTGCGGATGCGCCTGGTAGTCCATCTCGGCGAGGAACAACGGGTGGGGCTGCTGCCAGATCAGCAGGCAGGTCGGCGTGCCCGGCGACTCTCGGCCGATCGCATCACCGAAGGCGGTGGTCATCTTGGGCCAGCGCGCGCCGCGGAAACCCTGCGACACGGCAAGCTCGCGTGCGTGCGGAAGGAACCGTTCATAGATGTCCGTGCTCCGGTCCAGGAGCGACCAGCGGTTCCACAGGCCGTAGTGGAAGGCGTGCCACCAGTACATCTCCATGTGGAACTTGCCGTACCAGCCGTTGTTGACCAGCCCGGACTCCTGGGCCGGATCGTTGCCGGCGTCGTTGACCGCGAGGTGGTACTGGCTGAGCACGATGCGTCGCTCGAGCTCACGCCAGCGCGGGTCCGTGCTCTGCGAGAGATCGACGGCGCCGCCGGTCCGCCAGAACCGGGGCCACCACTCCTCGCTCGCGTCGACGACGTCGCGGGCCGACGGCACCTTGTCCACCTCTGGGGCGAACAACGCGGTCAGCTCCAGACGGTTCCCCCTGCCGACGATCTGGTAGCGGTGCCGTGCCGGGTCCAGGCGGGTGATCTCGGCCCCGCCCGGCAGGTCGAGACCGACCTGGTACTCGGTGTCGTCCATCGTGTGGGTGATCCGGGCGGTTCGGCCGCGGCGTGTCACGGTGGTGGTGTGCCTCTCGGGGCGGTCCCAGAACCCGACGAACGGCGCCGAGAACTTCTGGGTGCCGGTGGTCATCGCATACGGGAAGTCGATGAACGCCGTCAGGCGACCGGCCCTGACCAGGTCCGAGTCGATGCGTACGCCGATCGCGTCCTGCCCCGGGTGGCAGGCGGTCTCGACCTTCACCTGGTGGCCCTCGAGCCGGAACCTGCTGCGCAGCAGGCCGGTCCATGGGTCGAGCATCTGCTCGACGTCGGTCAGGTCGGCCTCGACCGCCTCGGTGCCGTCGGCCTTGAGCATCCGCAGCCCGATCCGCCCGAGGTTCGCCCGGTGCGGGTTCTCCCGGAGCCAGTTGAAGATCTCCGGCTCGCCCTCGTCATGGGTCCAGTACGCGACATCGCGGCCGTAGGTGTCCCAGACCCGGCCCTCGAGGTCGGAGATCTGCTTGCCGGCGGGCAGCGCGTCCTCGTGCCAGCCCCAGTCGGCGAGGGTGTTGAAGGCGAGGAAGGTCTGCAGGCCGGTCACGTCGGCACCGAAGGCGAACCGGCCGTTGCCGACCTGGATCGGAAGCTCGAGGTCGCTCTCGTGACGGACCACACGGTGCCGGGAGACCAACGCCTCGCGGTCGATCCCCCGGCCGCGTGATGGCGCCGCCGCCGCAGCCGACTCGGCTGCCAGGACACGGCTCATGAGGGTCGCCGACGCGACGGCGGCCATGCCTTTGAGGACACCACGACGGGCAAGCTGGTGCTGATGGATCACGGTCTGTTCTCCCACCTTGATCGGAGCTCCGAACACATCGATATGAAACGATTCAGTGTGTGGACCGTAAAGGTGTGACGTCAGTCACGTCAAGGTTCTGGCCGGGTCCGGCCAGAGATCACGGACCTGCCGACCAAGCTCGACAACGTGGTCGGCTAGAACGGCTCGACCGCGAAGCGCCCCCAGGCAACGAAGACCATCGCCGCGAGGAAGACCAGGTCGCCGAGCAGCTCCTTGTACTCGTCGCGCCGCACCCGCTCGGTGATCGCGCCGGCCATGTAGAGCGCCATGCAGGACGCCGCGACCGGCACCAGGACCGGCGCGATGTCGAGCAGCCCCGGGAGGATCAGGCCGAGTCCGCCCAGCGTCTCCACGGCGCCCATGAACCTCACCTTCGCGGGCGTGAAGTCCTCCGGCCAGTGCGTCTTGGCCGTGTACTTCTCGTACGGCATCGTCAGCTTGAGGATGCCACCGGTGACGTAGGCGATGCCGAATACGCCGGCGACGATCCAGAGGGCGATGTTCATGATGTCTCCAGGTGTCCAGTTGATTCCCGATGTTCACCCCCTCAGACGGGACACGTGGTGCATCTGTGACATCGCTACTGACGTGCCATGGCGATCCTGAACCGCTCGTCCGGGTCGATGTAGTGGTCGTGGACGTCGTCCCCGAGGTCGATCTGGACCCACGCGATCTTGCCGCTGAACCGGCTGGTCCGGCTGGTGTAGTCCGAGGAGACCGTCGTACCGGACTCGTAGCCGATGTCGGTGGTCTCGTCGGCCGAGAAGACCATCGGCTGCGTCACCTCCACCCGGCCCGTCCCGACCGGCTTGCCGTCGTCGTAGAGCGTGACGTCGCCGCCCTTGGCGAGCCCACCCCCGTCGTACGCGAACTCCACCCGGACCTGGCGGGTCCCCGCCGAGAGCAGGGACTCGGAGGCGACGGAGAACTGCTGGATGCCGAGCACGTTGTAGACGAACTTGAGCCGTCCGTCGCGGGCGAAGAACGTCCAGCCGCCGAACCGGCCGCCCTGGGCGATGATCACGCCCTCGGCACCGGTGTCGGGGATCGTCACCTCGGCGGTGACGGAGAACGACTTGTTCTTGATGCTGACCACGCTGTTCTCCGAGAGCCGGCCCATGCCGGGGAAGAAGAGCTGGGTGTTGCCGTGGACGAGCGTCGGCCTGCCGGCCATCGTGGGCTCGAGGCGCTCGCCGGTGCGGTCATCCATCGGCAGCACGCCGTACTTCACGGCCTCCATCAACCAGAGCCGCTGCAGCGCGGCGAGCTTCTCGGGGTGCTCCGCCGAGAGATCCTTCGCCTGGCTGAAGTCCGTGCTGCCGTCGTAGAGCTCCCACACGTCGTCGTCGAACGCCGGCAGGTCGCCGCCGACCATCACCCACGGGGTGCGGTGCTTGGTGACCGCGCTCCAGCCCTTGTGGTAGACGCCGCGGTTGGCGAACATCTCGAAGTACTGCAGATCGTGGCGCTCCGGCTCGTTCGCGCCGCGGAACGTGTAGAGCATGCTCGTCCCCTCCATCGGGGACTGCTGGACGCCGTTGACCATGGCCGGCTCGGGCAGCCCTGCCGCTTCGAGGATGGTCGGCGCCAGGTCGATCACGTGGGTGAACTGGGAACGCAACGAGCCCGGGTCGTCGATCCCGTCCGGCCAGTGCACGATGGTGCCGTTACGGGTGCCTCCCCAGTGCGACGCGACCTGCTTGGTCCACTGCAGCGGCGAGTTCATCGCCCACGCCCAGCCGACCGCGTAGTGGTTGTAGGAGCTGGGTGAGCCGAACTCGTCCATCTTCGCCCGCATGAACTCGGGCGTCTCCAGCGCGGCCATGCCGTTGAAGTTGGCCATCTCGTTGAAGGCTCCGTTGACGGTGCCCTCGGCCGAGGCGCCGTTGTCGCCGACGATGTAGTAGACGATGGTGTTGTCGAGTACGCCGAGGTCGGCGATCGTGTCGATCACGCGGCCGACGTGGTGGTCGGTGTGCTCGAGGAAGCCGGCGTAGACCTCCATCTGACGGGCGAGGACGGGCTTGAGCTCGTCAGGCATGTCGTCCCATGCGGGGATCTCGTCGTGGCGGGCGGTCAGCTCGGCGTCGGCGGGGATGACCCCGAGCTCCTTCTGCCGCTCGAAGGTGCGCTCCCGCTGGACGTCCCAACCGTCGTCGAACCTCCCGGCGTACTTGTCGATCCACTCCTGGGGGACGTGGTGGGGAGCATGGGTCGCGCCGGGCGCGAAGTAGGCGAAGAACGGCCGGTCGGGCATCAGCGCCTTCTGCTGGCGGATCCAGGCACACGCGTGGTCGGCCAGGTCCTCGGTGAGGTGATAGCCCTCCTCGGGCGTCGCCGGAGGCTCGACCGCGGTGGTGCCTTCGTAGAGCGCGGGATCCCACTGGTTGTTCTCGCCGCCGATGAAGCCGTAGAACGTCTCGAACCCTCCGCCCGCCGAAGGCCAGGCGTCGAAGGGGCCGAGCGGCGAGGTCTGCCAGACCGGGACCTCGTGGCACTTCCCGAACTGTGCCGTCGAGTACCCGTTGAGCTTGAGCGTCATCGCGAGCGGGGCCTTGGTGTTGGGCCGCACCGAGCTGTTGCCGGGTGCCGAGGTGGCCGTCTCGGTGATGCTGCCCATGCCGACGGAGTGGTGGTTGCGGCCGGTGAGCAGCGCCTGCCGCGTCGGGGCGCACAGCGCCGTGGTGTGGAACCGGTTGTAGCGCAGGCCGTTGGCAGCCAGCCGCTCGGCGACCGGGGTGGCGCACGGCCCTCCGAACGCGCTCGATGCTCCGAAGCCGACGTCGTCGAGAAGTACGACGAGCACGTTGGGCGCCCCGTCCGGCGGGAGCAGCGGCTCGATCGGCGGGTAGGCGGTGTCGGGATCCTTGGCGTCGTACGTCGTGTGCGCCGAGCCTGGTCGGTCCGGGATCGGCAACATGGTCCGGGCGTGACGGTCGGGACGGTTCGGCATAGCAGTGGCTCCAGTCGTCGGCAGGTATGCACCGAGCGTCGCAACCGACTGCGCCCGACACGTCACCCTTGGCGGATGATCGACCGCGTTCTTCAGGAATCACTCCGAAATGCACGAAGCCCCAGGTCATCCCTGGGGCTTCGGTGGTGGTGCGCGAGGGGGGAGTTGAACCCCCACGTCCTTTCGGACACACGGACCTGAACCGTGCGCGTCTGCCTATTCCGCCACTCGCGCGTGCAGCAGAGGAAACGTTAGCCGACGCGCACCCATCGACCCAAAACGACGGCACCCCGCCCACCTTGACGCTGGTGGTCACCCGATCGTGGGAGGATCGAAACCACGCAGAATGCGGGAAGTGGCAGATCCCCTAGGGTGCACCGATACGATCGGGCCGAATCGCGGGGACCACTGTGCCCGTACGCGACTGACCACCCACCCCGACCGGCCCACCCCCGGCACCCTGAGAGGAGCGCAACCACGTGAGCGGCCTGCAGAAGTTCGAGCAGAAGTTGGAGCAGCTCATCTCAGGCGCTTTCGCGAAGGCGTTCCGGTCCGAGGTGAAGTCGGTGGAGATCGTCGCCGCGCTCCAGCGCGAGATCGACAACAACGCCCAGGTGCTCAGCCGCCAGCGGCGCCTGGTCCCCAACGACTTCTTCGTGGAGCTGTCCGCCAGCGACCTGAGCAAGCTGGAGTCCTACGGACCCCACCTCAAGGAAGAGCTGAAGCGCCAGCTGATGGATCACGCCGAGGCGCAGGGGTTCGTCTTCCCCGGCCGCGTGAGCATCGAGTTCGGTGAGGCGAACGACCTGACGATCGGCCGGTTCCGGGTGCGGAGCCGCGCCCAGGCCGCCGTCTCGGGCGGAGACATGAGCGACACCCAGGTGAGCCGCGCGCAGGCCTACCTGGAGATCAACGGCACCCGGCACCCGCTCCACGGCAACCTCGTCGTGGGTCGAGGCACCGACGCCGACCTGCGCATCAACGACCCGGGCATCAGCCGCCGCCACATCGAGTTCCGCTCGAAGCAGGCCGGCGACCGTGTGCGCGTCGAGGTCTATGACCTCGGCTCGACCAACGGCATGCTGGTCAACGGGCAGAAGATGGCGAGTGCCACCTTGGACGACGGCTCTCAGGTGCGCATCGGCACCACCGTCATCACCGCGCATATCGTGGAGGAGCGCCGTTGAGCGAGCTGACCCTGTTTCTCATCCGGGTCGCCTATCTGGCGATCCTGTGGATCTTCGTGCTGGCCGCGTTGTCGGTGATCCGCTCCGACATGTTCGGCGCGCGGGTCACCAACGCCTCTGCCGGCGGCCAGCCCGCTGCCCCGCCGGCTCGCGGCAAGGCTGCTGCGGCAGCGAGAGCACCGCGGCGCGGCGTACCCACGCATGTGGCCGTCACCACCGGCTCCAACGCCGGGGTGACCGTGCCGCTCTCGCAGGCCCCCATCGTCATCGGCCGCGGCAGCGATGCCGCGATCATCCTCGATGACGACTACGCCTCCACCCGCCACGCCCGGATCGCCGTCTCCGGCGACCAGTGGTTCGTGGAGGACCTCGGATCGACCAATGGCACCTACATCGGGTCCGTCCGGATCAATCAGCCGACCGCCATCTCTCTCGGGACCCAGGTGCGGATCGGTAAGACAATCCTGGAGCTGCGCAAGTGACCGCTGCGACCGACCCCACCCCCGACCCCGCTGCTCATCCCGGCGCGGCCGACGGACGACCCTTCCGCCTCGAGTACGCGGCGGTCTCCGACGTCGGCCGGGTGCGCAAGGACAACCAGGACAGCGGGTACGCCGGCCCCTGGCTGCTGACCGTCTGCGACGGTGTCGGCGGCGCTGCCCGCGGCGACATCGCCTCCAGCACGGCCGTCCAGCAGCTGCGCAAGCTCGACGAGGAGCCTGCCTTCGGGCTGGTCGACGACGACCTGATCGGCCTGGTCTCCCACGCGCTGCACATGGCCCATGACGAGATCGGCCACCTGGTCGACCACGACCCGACGCTCAACGGCACCAGCACGACCTCGACCGTCGGCCTCTTCGACGGCGCCAAGCTGACCGTGGGCCACGTGGGCGACAGCCGTGCCTACCTGCTCCGCAACGGCGCGATCCACCAGGTCACCCACGACCACACCTTCGTGCAGACGCTGCTCGACGAGGGGAGGATCACGGAGGAGGAGGCCAAGACCCACCCCCACCGAAACCTGATCCTCAAGGCCCTCGACGGCACCCGTGAGCTCGAGCCCGACCTGTTCATCGTCGACCTCGCCGCCGGCGACCGGCTGATGTTCTGCAGCGACGGTGTCTGCGGCTACGTCGACGACCCGCGGATCGCCGACATCCTGGCCACCGGCACGCCTGAGTACGCAGCCGTCGAGCTGGTCCGGGTCTCCCTCGACTCCGGCAGCACCGACAACGTGACCTGCGTGGTCGCCGACGTGGTGCCCAGCGACACGATCCCGTCCCCGGGCCTCGAGGCCCAGATGGTGGGTGCCGCGGCCGAGCTCAAGCGGAAGACCACCAAGACCGGCCAGATGACCGCGCTGTTCCGCGGTCACCGGATGGGCGACACCGGCGAGCTGGAGCCGATCGACGAGGAGATCCCCGACGGTGCGATCGCCTCCGACCCGGAGGAGATGCGCTACGCGCTCCAGGCGCCGGCCAAGTATCTGAAGCTGCGCTGGGCGTTCGGGCTGCTGACCCTTCTCGGTGTCGTCTGGATCGCTGCCGCGACCGCGTTCGTGTGGTCGCAGAACCAGTGGTACATCGGCGAGCAGGGGGGCAACGTCACGATCTTCCGTGGCGTACCCACCACGATGATCGGCCTCGACCTCTCCGAGCCCTACCAGACCTCTGACCTGAAGGTCGCCGACCTGGCCGAGACCTACCAGAACCAGCTCGAGGACGGCATCCACAGCAAGGACCTGGCCGGCGCCCAGGAGAAGGTGCAGTCCCTCGCCGACCAGAGCGCCGCGGACGCGGGAAGCGGGTCATGAGCGGGTTCACTCCGGCTAGCTCCATGCCCGTTTTCGTCCACCGGTCGCGTCGGGGAGCGGAGCTGGTCCTGCTGATCCTGGCCCTCGCGGTCGGGATCGGCGCGTACGCCGCAGTCGGTCTGGGGGTGAAGGAGGAGATCCCGGTCGACATCGTCGGCTACGGCACCTGGCTGGTCGCGCTCCTGGTGGCGGCCCACATCGGCGTACGTCTGCTGGCTCCGTACGCCGACCCCGTGCTGCTTCCGCTGGTGGCGATGCTCAACGGTTTCGGTTTGGCCGTCATCCACCGGCTCGACCTGTCGCGCCCGGCGGCTGAGAAAGCGGACTTCGCCGGCCAGCAGCTGACCTGGATGACGATCGGCGTGGCGCTGTTCCTCATCACGCTCTTCGTCGTGCCCGACCACCGGATGCTGCAGCGGTTCACCTACACCGCCGGCCTCGGCGCGGTCGTCATGCTGATCCTGCCGATGCTCCCGATCATCGGCAAGGAGATCAACGGCGCGCGGATCTGGATCAACCTCGGGCCGGTCAGCTTCCAGCCCGGCGAGGTCGCCAAGGTGCTGCTGGTGATCTGCTTCGCCGGCTATCTGGCGGTCCATCGCGACGCCCTCGCGCTGGCGGGGCGCCGGTTCGCCGGCATCGACCTGCCGCGCGGCCGCGACCTCGGCCCGCTGCTGATGATGTGGGCGATCAGCCTCGCAATCCTGGTGCTGCAGCGCGACCTCGGCTCCAGCCTGCTCTTCTACGGCCTCTTCGTGGTGACGCTCTACGTCGCGACCGAGCGCAAGGGCTGGATCGTCGTCGGCGGCGTACTCTTCGCCGGCGGGGTCTTCGCCGCGATCAGCCTCTTCAGCCATGTCCGGGTCCGGGTGCTGACCTGGCTCAACCCGTTCGACTACTACCCCGAGCCGCTCAACGGCACCTCCTCCGAGCAGCTCGTCCAGGGCCTGTTCGGGATGGCCTGGGGCGGCATGATCGGCCGCGGGTTCGGTTCCGGCCAGCCGTGGCGGATCCCCTACGCCAACTCCGACTTCATCGTCCCGGCGATCGGCGAGGAGCTCGGCCTGACCGCGCTCCTGGCGCTGCTGCTGTGCTACGGCCTGATCGTCGAGCGGGGCCTGCGCACCGCGATCGTCGCCCGCGACGACTTCGGCAAGCTGCTCGCCGTCGGCCTGGCCACCTCGGTCGCCCTGCAGACCTTCGTGGTCGTCGGTGGCGTGACCGGGCTCATCCCGCTGACTGGTCTGACCACGCCGTTCCTCTCGTATGGTGGATCTTCGCTGGTCGCCAACTGGGTGATCGTGGCCCTGCTGTTGCGCGTCTCGGACCAGTCCCGCAGACCGCTACCGACGGCACCGTCCGATGAGGACCTTGCCGCTGAGGAGACCCAGATCGTCAAGCTCGACAAAGGGGCGTTGAACAAGTGAACCGCCCCATCCGCACGCTCAGCGTCGGCTGCCTGATCCTGTTCGTGGCGCTGATGCTGAACCTGACGTACGTCCAGTTCTTCAAGGCGAACTGGTACAACGACCGAGCCGACAACCGGCGGGTCACCGAAGAGGCCTACTCGCAGCAGCGCGGCGACATCCTGGTCGGCAAGAAGGCGATCGCCACCAGCAAGCCGAGCGACGACACCTACAAGTGGCAGCGCACCTACCCCGGCGGCAAGAAGTACGCCCCGATCACGGGTTTCATGTCCTTCTCCTTCGGCCAGACCGGGATCGAGCGCTCCCAGGACTCGGTGCTGTCGGGCAAGGACAACAAGCTCTTCACCAACCGTCTGGTCGACCTGGTCACCAACTCCGAACCGGCCGGCGGCAACGTCGAGCTGACCATCGACCCGAAGGTCCAGGACGCTGCGTACGAGGGCCTGACCGCTCTCGGTGAGGACGTCCAGGCGGCGGCGGTGGCGATCGAGCCGAACACCGGCAAGATCCTGGCGATGGCCTCCACGCCGACCTACAACCCGGACAAGCTGGCGACCCACGACTTCGGTGCTGCGACGAAGTCCTACAACCAGCTCTCGAAGGACGAGAACGAGCCGCTGCTCAACCGCTCCATCCAGACCGCGCTGCCGCCGGGATCGACCTTCAAGCTGGTCACCGCCGCGGCCGCGATCGAGAACCTCGGCATGGACGGTGACAGCATGGTCTACGGCGGCGCGTCGCTCGACCTCCCCGGCACCACGACCGACCTGCCCAACCTCAACGGCACCAGCTGCGGCGGCGAGCAGATCACCCTCACCCACGCTCTCGAGGTCTCCTGCAACACCGCCTTCGGTTCTCTCGGTATGGAGCTCTCCGACGAGGAGATGCAGGAGCAGGCCGAGGGGTTCGGCTTCGGCCAGGACTACCTCGACGACATCGGCCCGCTGGCCAAGAGCCAGTACCCGCCCAACGACGGCAAGGCCGAGCAGGCCCGCGCCGCGATCGGTCAGCAGAGCGTGATCGCGACCCCGCTGCAGATGGCGATGGTCTCGGCAGGGATCGCGAACGGGGGCGAGGTCATGAAGCCCTACCTCGTCGACCGGGTCACCTCCTCATCCCTCGACGTCATCGACCAGGGCAACCCGACCACGATCGACAACCAGCCCGCGGTCTCGCAGGACACCGCCGAGATCCTGACCCAGATGATGGTCAGCACCGTCGACAACGGCACCGCCGAGGCGGCGGCCATCGACGGCGTGAGCGTCGCCGGCAAGACCGGCACCGCACAGACCACTAAGGACAAGCCGCCGTACGCCTGGTTCACCTCGTTCGCCCCGGCGGAGAACCCGTCCATCGCGGTCGCCGTGATGGTCCAGAAGAGCGGCACCGAACGCAGCGAGATCGCCGGCGGACGGCTGGGCGGCCCAATCGCGAAGGCCATGATGGAGGCAGCGATCTCATGAGTCGTTACGTATTCCACGAGCTCATCGGCACCGGCGGGATGGGCGAGGTGTGGCGGGCGACCGACACGACCCTCAACCGCGAGGTCGCGATCAAGCTCCTCAAGCCCGAGCACGCCGAGGACCCGATCGGCCGGTCCCGGTTCGAGTCCGAGGCGAAGCATGCCGCGGCGCTCCACCACCCCAACGTGGTGGCCGTCTACGACGTCGGCGAGATGCCGACCGCCTCCGGCCTGATGCGGCCGTTCCTGGTGATGGAACTGGTCGACCACAAGCCGCTCTCGGAGCTCATCCGTGATGGGCGGCCCCTGGCCCCGGAGGTCGTCCGCGACCTGCTCGGTCAAGCCGGCGACGCGCTGGCCGCTGCCCACCGGGCCGGCATCGTGCACCGTGACGTGAAGCCCGCCAACCTCCTGATCACCCCGCAGCGCAAGGTGAAGGTCACCGACTTCGGCATCGCCCGGGCGCAGGCTTCGACCGGCATCACCGGCACCGGCCAGGTGATGGGCACGCCGCAGTACCTCAGCCCCGAGCAGGCCCGTGGCGAGAAGGCTACGCCGGCCTCCGACGTCTACTCCCTCGGTGTGGTCGCCTTCGAGTGCCTGGCCGGCTATCGGCCGTTCCAGAAGGAGACCCCGGTCGCGACCGCGATCGCCCACCTGCACGACCCGGTCCCGCCGCTGCCCGACCACGTCCCTGCCGATCTGGCCGCGATCGTGATGAGGAGCCTCCAGAAGGACCCGACCCTCCGCTACGCCGACGCGGCCGCGTTCACAAGCGCGATGATCGGTCACGGTGCCGCCGACCCGGACGCCGATGCCACCGTCGTCGCCGCCGCGGTGCCTGGGGACGCGACCGCCACGTCAGTCATGGACCCGGTGCCGTCGCCCACTCAGAACTACGTCGGCATGCAGGGCGCCGCGGGCGGGCCCGAGGGTCCGCCGCCGCCTCGCTACCAGGACCCCTACGACCGTTACGACGAGGACGACGAGCAGAAGCCCTGGTACAAGAAGCCGTTCAACATCGTCGTCATCGTGATGCTCGTGGCCGTGATCATCGCGGTCATCTGGATCATCTCGACCCTCGCCGCGGATCCGAAGAACCCTCCGGCCGACGACACGTCCACCACTCCGTCGGCCTCCTCCACTCCCACCCCGTCGGAGGAGCCCGAGGAGGAGCCGAAGGCCGTCGAGATCAACGAGGACGACTACATCGGCCGCAACGTCGATGAGGTGCGCTCCGAGCTGGGCGACCTCGGGCTGACCGTCAAGGTGGCTGTCCAGGACAACGACGGCAGCTACGAGCCCGACACGGTCGCCGGCCTCGACCCGACCCGCAACCTCTACGAGGGCGACCCGATCACCATCCGCTACTACGGCGAGCGCCCCGTGGTCGAGCAGCCTCCCGCCGAGGAGGAGCCCGACGAGGAAGAGACCGACGAGGAGGAGCCGACCGACGGAGAGTCCTCCGACTGGGGCATCCCTGATCTTCCGGGCGACGAGAACACCGGCGGCGGCAACGGCAACGGGGGCGGCAATGGCTGAGGGAGCTCTCCTGGCCGGTCGCTACGAGGTCGGCGAGCTGCTCGGCCGCGGCGGCATGGCGGAGGTCCGCAAGGGCACCGACCACCGGCTCGGCCGCGTCGTCGCGATCAAGCGGCTGCGGGTCGATCTCGCCAGCGACGCGACCTTCCAGGCGCGGTTCCGGCGCGAGGCGCAGTCCTCGGCCAAGCTCAACCACCCCTCGATCGTCTCGGTCTACGACACCGGTGAGGAGAAGTCCGACGACGGCGTCGCCCAGCCCTACATCGTGATGGAGTACGTCGCCGGCCGCACGCTGCGCGACGTACTCCGTGAGGGTCGCAAGATCCTGCCCGAGCGGGCGCTGGAGATCAGCTCCGACGTACTCAACGCGCTCGACTACAGCCACCGCAACGGGATCATTCACCGCGACATCAAGCCGGGCAACGTCATGCTGACGCCGGCCGGTGACGTGAAGGTGATGGACTTCGGCATCGCCCGGGCGCTCAACGACGCCCAGTCCACGATGACCCAGACCGCGGCCGTGGTCGGGACCGCGCAATACCTGAGCCCCGAGCAGGCCCGCGGCGAGCAGGTCGACGCCCGGTCCGACGTCTACTCGGCCGGTTGCCTCCTCTACGAGCTGCTCACCGGTCGTCCGCCGTTCGTCGGCGACTCGCCGGTGTCGGTGGCCTATCAGCACGTCCGCGAGCAGGCCCAGCCTCCCTCGGCCCACGACCCGACGCTGACGCGTGAGCTCGACGCGATCGTGATGAAGTCGCTGGCTAAGCGGGTCGAGGATCGCTACCAGTCCGCGCAGGCGATGCGCACCGACATCGAGCGCTACCTCGCCGGGCGTCCGGTCCAGGCGACCGTACCGCCGAGCATGGACCAGACTCAGGTCGCCCAGAACCGCGCGGTCGGCCCCTATGACGGCGACCCCACCAACGGTGGCTACTACCCGCCCCAGGACGACCGCGCCGAGGGCCCGCGCCCGTGGGTGCTCATCCTGCTCGGTCTGGTCATCATCGGCCTCATCGGGTTGGGTGCCTACTTCCTGCCTGCGGCCCTCGGACCGCAGAGCACACCGGCACCCGACGTGACCGGCCTGACCCAGGAGAAGGCGATGGCCGAGCTGAGCACGGCCAAGCTGAAGGGTGAGATCAAGCAGGAGTCGAGCGACACCGTCGCGGTCGGCGTCGTGATCTCCCAGGACCCGTCCGCCGGCCAGGACGTCGAGGAGGGCAGCACCGTCACCCTGACGGTCTCCACCGGGCCACCCAACCGGGAGATGCCCAACGTGATCGGCTCTCCGCAGAAGACGGCCAAGGAGCTCCTCGAGGGCGATCCCTACAACTTCACGGTCAAGGTCGAGACGGAGGAGTCCGACGAGGCCAAGGGCACCGTGATCGAGTCCGACCCGGTCGACGGAGAGAGCGTCACCACCGGCAAGTCGACCGTGGTCACGCTCACCGTCTCCAAGGGCCCGAAGAACGTCCCCAACGTCGTCGGGAAGACGGCCGAGCAGGCCGAGGAGATCCTCCGCAACGCCGGCTTCACGCCGGTCCGCAAGGACGAGCCCAACACCGACAAGCCCAAGGGCACCGTCGTCGAGCAGACACCGGCCAAGGGCACCCCGCTCGCGCAGGACGGCGAGGTGATCATCTTCGTCTCGACGAAGGAAGAGGCCCTGCCGAGCTGTCAGACACTGGTGCCCGGGACGGACCCGGCCAACCCGTCGGCGTCGGCCACCCAGACCGCCGACCCGGGCGACCCGCCGACGTGTGACCCGGCGCTGCCGCCGAGCGCCCCGGCGGCGCCGTAGCCCGAACGCTCGCCGAAGCCCCTGTCTCACTTCTCCTGAGGCAGGGGCTTCGCGTATTTCACGTCGAGCAGGCCGTCGTAGGCCGGAGCGGTCAGGTAGGTCAGCGGCTTGAGGAACCAGCCGATCTGGACGTTGGGGTCGCGGGCGTCGGCCTGGTAGTTCTGCACGTGGTTGTCGCGGTCGATCGCGGCCTGGAGCCGGTCGGGGTCACCGACCGCCTCGATGACGTACGGCTGGGGGTAAGGGACACCGTCGAGCTGCACCGTGCTGCCGGAGCACTTGATGCCGGTGGTGGTGATGATCCGCTTGCCGGCGATCGTGATCGCCTCGGCGCCACCGGCCCAGAGCGCGTTGACGACGGCCTGGATGTCCTGCTGGTGCACGACGAGCGAGTTGGGGTCGTCTCCCGTGTAGCTCTCCTGAACCTCCGAGGGCGCGTCGCCCAGGACGATCTGCATACCGGCGCCGCTGTGGTCGGACGTGCCGGCCGGATCGGCGAGCCGCGCGGACTGGTTCTGGAGCTTCTTGACGTCCTTGTCGGTGACGCCGCTGGTGAGATGGTCCACCTGGCTCTGCAGGTCGGCCAGCTGGGCCTCGAGGCGGTTGTAGCGGACCCTCTCCCCGTCGACCAGCGTCGCCAGGTCTTCGTAGCGTCCCGGACGCAGGTCGGTGCCGTCGGCGTTCACGAAGCTCACCGCCAGCAGGCCGCCACAGAGCAGCACCACGACGGGCGTACCGACCCGCCACGAGGTCAGGCGGGACCAGCGCTTTGGTTTAGAGGTGGGGTTAGCCTGGGTTCCGGAGCTCACGACCATTAGGGTATGCGCAGCAATCACATTTTGTCTGAGGAGCATCACCCGTGGCCAAGCTCAAGCTCTCGAAGAAGAGTGATCTCGACCTTCCCAAGGAGCCGATCTTCACTCCCCGCTTCGCGGTCGCCCTGGTGCTGATCGCCCTCGGCATCGGCTGGATCGTCTACTACTACGTCGGCGTCCGCCCCAACGAGGTCGGTGGCGACTTCACCGGGCCGAAGCCGGTGCAGAAGCTCGAGGGGTGGAACTACCTGATCGGCTTCGTCCTGCTCTTCCTGGGCCTCGCCGTCGCCGCCCACCCGAAGACCCCGCTGGGCCGCGGTCGCGGCGTCGTCGTCGGCATGCTCGGCTGCTTCGTCATCGGCCTGATCTGGATCTGCGTCTTCTACGTCTTCGCCAACGACCACCTGGACAAGATCTGGGTCTTCAACGACCTGGGCCAGAAGAACCTCCTGGTCGGCATCGGCTTCATGGCGGTGGGATTCACCTTCGCCACGAAGTGGGAGTGACCCTCTCGTTAGAACACGAAAGCGGCGCAAACCTTTGGTTTGCGCCGCTTTGCGTTACACGGGTGTAGTTCTCCACAGGGCCATCCACACCTGTGGATTTGTCCACGCCGTGAAAACGCCCCGAAAACACCTACCTCGAAGGCGTCAGAACAACGCGATCCGTACGCCGATCAGGGCAAGCAGCACCAACGCGAAGCCACCCAGAGCAGCCCATTGCAACGGCGCCTTCCGGTCGGCACGGAAGGTGGTGAAGATCCAGGCGACGACGAGACCTCCGATGAAGCCACCGACGTGGCCCTGCCAGGAGATGCCGTTGCCGAAGAAGGTGATGCCCGCGTTGATCAGGAGCACCGGCAGCAGCGGGGAGAGCGACTGGCCGGCCCTGACGAAGAGCACCACCAGGACACCCAGGAGACCGAAGATGGCGCCGGAGGCGCCGACGGTCGAACCTGCCGGTGTCGACGCCCAGACCACCAGAGCGGAGCCCGCCAGGCCGGAGATCAGGTAGAAGACCAGGAACCGCAGCCGGCCCACGATCGGCTCGAGGAACGAGCCGAGCATGTAGAGCGACAGCATGTTCACGGCCAGGTGGATGATCGAGACGTGGGTGAACGTCGAGGTCAGCAGTTGCCAGAGCGCGCCGTCGTCGACTCCTGGCATCCAGGTGTAGCCGCTCGCCCGGCAGACGTCGTTCGGCACCGCGAACCCGCCGTCAGGGGTGAGGCAGTAGCCCTGCAGCCGGATCGCGAGGAAGTCGGCGATCCTCGACCCGCCTCCACCGGTCAGGACGATGCTCAGCCAGACCAGGACGTTGACGCCGATGAGCGACAAGGTCACCGGGAGGGCCCTGAAGCTCACCCGTGCGCCGGTGAAGCGCTTCGGCTGGCGTACGGACTTGTGGCCTTCCTTCACGCACTCCGGGCACTGGAAGCCCACGGAGGCGCTGGCCATGCAGTCAGGGCAGATGGGACGCCCACAGCGCTGACAGCTGATGTGGGTCTCACGGTCGGGGTGGCGGTAGCAGACCGGCACCCCGACCGGTGTCGAGTCGGACAACTAGACGATCTCGACGGTCTCGATGACGACCGGCTCGACCGGGCGGTCCATCGCCCCGGTCTTGGTGTTGGAGATCGAGTCGACGGCCTTCTTCGACTCCTCGTCGGCGACCTCACCGAAGATGGTGTGCTTGAAGTTCAGCCACGGCGCCTGGCCGGTGGTGATGAAGAACTGCGAGCCGTTGGTGCCGGGGCCGGCGTTGGCCATCGCGAGCAGGTAGGGCTTGTCGAAGGTGAGCTCGGGGTGCGGCTCGTCCTTGAAGGTGTAGCCCGGGCCGCCCGTACCGGTGCCCAGCGGGCAACCGCCCTGGATCATGAACCCGTCGATGACACGGTGGAAACCGAGACCGTCGTAGTAGGGAACACCGGAGCGGCCGGCGTCGTCCGTGTACTCCTTGGTCCCCGTGGCGAGGCCGACGAAGTTGGCGACCGTCTCCGGAGCATGGTTGGGGAACAAGGTGATCGTGATGTCACCGTGATTGGTGTGGAGGATGGCCTTCTGGTCAGCCATGACCTGCCCTTCCGACATTGGGATTGGTACGGGATGTAACTCCCCGATCCTCCCACACGGACGGTCGAGATCAGGCGGCTGAGGCCTCCATCGCGACCCGCGTCAGCTTCGTGGCTCGGTGCTCGGCCCAGAAGCTGAGCACGGGGATGGTGCCGCACAGGGCCGTGACGATGGTGAAGGGCATCGGCCAGGCCGCCTTGCGTGAGAGCAGGAACGCGGTCAGCAGGAAGATCATGTAGAGCCAGCCGTGCGCGACACCGAGGTACTGCGAGATGTCAGCGCCCAGCTGCCAGCCGGCGCCGCTGTCCTTGGCCAGCCACGCCGCATCGCTGACCAGATACCCGTAGTGGAGCGGCAGGCCGATGAGGCACAGCACGACGAGCAGCACACCCACGATGGTGGCCATGATCCGATAGGCGGTCAGATTGCCGGAAAGACTCACGCCTTGGAGGGTACGTGGCTTTCCTGAGGCGCGTTCTCAGGGGTCGGCATCGTGTCCTCGCCGTCCTCGTCGTCGTCGCTCTCATCGCTGTCGTCGGGTCCGCGCAGGGTGTCCCGCACATAGCGCCACCACACGTAGATCGCGAAGACGCCGAACAGCCACCACTCGATCGCGTAGAGCAGGTTGCGCAGCCCGGTCGTGGCCTCCGGCTCGGGCAGCTGCGGGGCCGGCACGTCGGCGACGTCCGTGGCGCCGTCGTTGACCGGCATCGCGCTGGCCGGCCAGTCGTCCTCGACCGGCGAGCGCACCATGTAGGCGCTGTAGAGGTCGTAGCTGGTGCGCGAGATCAGGTCGGAGACGTCCAGCTGCGGGAAGATGTTGTCGGACTTGCGGTCGTCGGCGACGTCGGTCCAGTCGCTGGGCTGCAGCCAGCCGGTGACGGTGACGTGACCGCGCGGCGCGGGCGGCGCGGTGCCGACCTCAGGGGTCCAGCCACGCACGACGTAGACGGCCGACTCCGTCTCCTCGACGAGCACCGGCGTGACGGCCCAGAAGCCGACCTGAGAGCCTCGCTCCATCCCGTCGATGAAGATGGTCTCCTCGGGCATCCAGATCCCGGAGACGGTCACGGGGCGGCCGATCTGCTCCCATGGGAAGGCGTCGTTGGGACCCATCAGGTCGGTGAACGCCTTCGGCTCGGCATGCACCAGCTCCGCGACCTGGTCCTGCTTGTCCTGCTGGCTCGACTGGTACTGCCACACCCCGAGCAGCACCGCGCCGGTCACGAAGATCACCACCAGCGCGTGCGCACCCCACAACCGAGGGGAGAAGATACTTCGCGGGGGACTGGTCTGGGCGGCCATAGCAGCTCCCAGAGTACGGGTCGCTAGTCGCAGACCGCGAATGGGACGGGTTGGCTGGTGACCAGGGTGGCGGCGGTCACCGGGCTCTTCACCCGGAACCCGATCCGCCCCGTGGCCGGATCCGCGACACCGTTGGTGAAGACCTTCTTGTACGCCGCGACCTGATCGCCCAGCTTCAGCCGGTAGAACAGGTCGTCACGGTCCTCACCGAGACGCAGCGTGGCCAGCCCGCCGCCGAACTCGACCGAGTAGGCCGCGACCGGCGCCAGCCTGGTCTTCTCCTTCGGCCCACCCTCGGCGCAGCCCTTGACGACGTACGTCGAGGTGGCGGGGCCTCCGGCGACCGCGACCAGCTCCTCCTGCGCGGCCCAGGTCTCCACGTCCGGGGTCGCGGTGTTCTTGGTGATCAGGTGGGTCTTCGGGTCGAACTTCGCGCCCTTCAGCAGGCCGACGCCCGCCTTGATCGCCGGTCCGGGCTTGACCCGGTCGGCGACCTTGATGACGTACCCGTCCTTGCCGCCGCCGGTGAACCTGGCCTCCCAGATCACATCGGCCGCGCCCCACTTGTAGGTGTCGCGCAGGCGCTGGTCGACCCCACGCAGCAGACCACCGCTGACCTGGGCGGCCTCCTTGTCGGCCCGGTTCCACAGCTCACTCTGGTCCGCAGGGCTCGACCGGCTGGTGATGTCGTCGAGCCCGAAGAGCGACTTCACCTCGTCGTAGTCGGTCACCGCCAGCGTCTTGGCGCCGGCGGGGACGAACGTCATGGCTGCCTCGACGGGGTCCATGGTCGCGGCGTACACGGGGTAGGTGTCCTCCGACGCAGCCGCCTCCGGTCTCTTCGGCTCGCTGTCGTCCCCGCAGCCGGCCAGTGCAAGGGCCAGCCCAACAGCCAGCACGCACATGCCCCATCGCCTCACGTTCACCCCAACGAGTATTCCCGATCCCTGTCACGGTGTGCGTCACGAAATAGATGGAGGCCGCAGGCGGAACGCGCCTGCGGCCTCCTTGATCCCGAGCGTCAGCGACCAGCGCCTGTCAGCTCAAGGGATGCGGGGAGCGGCTCGAGTACCGGGTCGATGATCCGCGAGGAGGCCTCGGACCGAGCGACACGGCTGCGACGCAGGTCCTTGACGGTCGTGAGGCGGCGGAGCCAACGGTCGGTGCCGTCGTAGCGAGCCGTGAAGGGCTTGCGGCCGTGCAGCGCACGGTGGTTGTCGACGATGAGGATCTCGCCCGGGGCCAGCGCGACGTCCTCGACGTTCGCGGAGAGCTCCATGATCAGCAGCTGGAGCGCCCGGTCGGCCTCGACGTCGCCCGGCAGCGCCGCCATGTAGGGCGGGTCGAGACGGACGTCGGGGGCCTGGGGTGAGCCGGAGAGCACCGCGGTCGGCGCGGCGAGCAGCTCGGCCTCGTCGACGCCGGCCTCGCGGAGGTTGCGCAGGTGCTCGTCGTCGGGGTGGATGACATAGCGCGGCTCGAACAGCGGCGCGTACTCGGGGCCGGTCACGTCGATCGAGCTGATGCCGACCGCGGTGGTCGGGATCATGTCCTGGTTGCGCAGCGAGATCAGTCCGAGGTGGTCGCAGCGAAGGTTGCTGAACGCGTCCTCGATGTGCAGGTCGAGCACGACGTCGCTGCTGTGCCCGGTCTGCAGGTTCTCCTGCTTCTGGATCGGCAGGATGTTGTTGACCAGCTGGCCACCCTGCAGCGAGGACCAGGAGACGGCGTCACCGAGCTGAGCCATGATCAGCGCGAGCCAGAAGTCGGCCATGTGTGGCGCTTGGGCGTCGGGGTGGTTCCAGTGCGGCGGGGTCGGGCCGGCGGTCACCGGAAGCCCACTGATCACCAGGGCGTCGGTCGCATCGCCGTAGCGGAACGCGCGGATCGCCTTGGCGACGCTGTCGGGAAGCTCACCGCCGAGGAACGGCGCGGTCTCGAGGAACTCCGAGGAGACCGGGCTCGCGAACCGGGCGAGCAACGACTCCGACAGCTCAGCTGCGGCCTGGGACTCTGCTGGGGTCATCTCGACCCGGGTGACTACGGACTCTGCGCCCACAACATTGACCTCTCGGACTTTGCGGTGGAGGGGTTCGTCAGAAGCGTTTTCTGGCGCCCGCACCAAAGGGTTTCCTAAGTTCGAGACCACTTTGTTCCGCCGTACGGAATTCAAACGAGTGATAGGTCCAAATATCGAGACGATAGGTATTAGTCCCCTTGCGCAATCGCCGTGAACCTGTTTAGGGAATGTATCCCCCCTGCGGTTTGCCAGTTACCGGGATTTGGCCGTATGGCGCAGGTTCTGGAGGCCGTACGCGGCCCGTCGCGGCCCCTATCCTGAGCCCCATGACAGCCACGACTCCGCCAGGACCACCGCCGAGGACGACAGCAGGATTCGGCGGCTCGACGGCCGACCAGGTGCTGACCATCGTCCTGATCGTGCTCGGTCTCGGCGCGAGTGTGATGGCCAGCTTCTTCGGCGCGTTCTCCATCATGGCCAGCGACGGGTGCTTCGAGACCTGCAACTACACGATGATGAACATCGGCGTCGCGGTGATGGTCTTCACCCCGTGGATCTGCTGGCTCGTCTTCGGCATCTGGGGGATCGTCCGCCTGGCCCGCAAGAAACTCGCCGTCCTCGTCGTGGTCGCCGGCGGCGTACTCTCGGTCGTTCTCTACATCGTCGGGATCGTCCTGCTGACGGCCACGATCGGCTGAGCATCACCGGTACGGATCGACGAGCTCACGCAACGAGGTGAGCGCCTCCCGCAGGGCCGATGCCAGGCGCGGCCCGAGGTGATCGTTCCACTCCTGCTCGACGCCCATCACGACCTCTCGAGCGCGGTCGGCGGCGTCCTGCCCAGCCGTGGTGAACCTGATCAGGCGCGCCCGACCGTCGGCCGGGTCCGGGACCCGCTCGACGAGCCCTTCCCGCTCCAGCGCCGCGACCAGCACGCTGGCGGTCTGCTTGGTGACCTGGGCCTGCTCGGCCAGATCGACCAGGCGCGAGCCGTCCTCGGCGATCCGCTGGGCGAGCCGGGCCTGCGCGACCGTGATGTCGTAGCCGGCGTCCCGCATCGCGGAGATGACCCGTTCGTCCATCGCCCGGTAGGCGATGAGCATGAGCGTTGCGACATCGATCGGACCCCTTGACACTGTGCGGCACCCTGCTCAAATATAGTCAGTAAGACTGACTATCATACCGCTCTCCGGTGCTCAGACGACCGTCTGTTCACGGGGTTCCGCCGGACGCGTGTTGCTTCCACGATCTCCACAGCCTCACTCGTCGAGGCCCGTCCCGAGCAGGTCCTCATGAACGCAGTCGCGCAGCTCAGTGCCGGCATCTCCGCCCTGATCCTCATCGCCGTCTTCCCCGCAGAGGCCTTCTTCATCCACCGCCCCGAGGTCCAGCGGTTCCTCGGGATCGAGCCGCACGGCATCCGCAACGTCCATCTGTGGTCGTTCTGCATCGGCGCCCGCAACGCCCTCGCCGGCGTCGGCACGCTCGTCGGCCTCTGGATGGTGAACTTCGGCGACGAGTCCACCGGAGTCACCGTCGTGGTCCTCACCTGCATCTACATGCTGCTCGCCTCGTTGTTCATGGGGATCGCCGACGCCCTCGGATACTGGCTCCCCCGAGGCGGCAGCATCAAGGGGACCGTCGCCTCCACCGTCCTGCCCGCGGTCGCGCTGATCGCGATCGCGGTCTGATAGCGCGGAGCAGCCGGGACCACTACGCTCCGAAGCATGGGCGCCGCGATCGTCTCGGGTCTCTTCGCAGTGGTGCTCGCCTGCCTCGCGTGGGGTCTGCAGAACGGCAGCAGGCGGGCGCGGGTGCTCGGCCGGATCGAGCGCTACACCCGGATCCTCAAGGACATTCCGTACGGACACCCGGCGCGAGTCCACCTGGAGGCCGCCCTGGCCGCCGAGGCCGAGAAGCTGAGCGCCCTGACCGGCGCGAGGATCCCGTCGTACGCTCCTGCACCGCTGCCCGACCCCGGCCCCGCCACCATGGACGACATCTTCGGGACGGGCGAGCACCGACCGATCACACCGGGCACGCCGCCGCCGGTTCAGCCGACCGCGCCGCCCTCCCGGCCGCAGGTTCGCCGTTCGACGCCACCCCAGGCGTACGCCTCGGTGGCACTGGGCCTGCTGGCCGGCGGGTTTGCCGTCGTCGCGCTCTGGATTCTCATCGATCAGCTGCTGCGGTAGGCGATCATATTCCTTGACAGGCATATTCCTGTTGAGGCATCTTAAAGGAGTGCCCACCCGAGACGTCTTCAGCGTGATCGCCGACCCGACCCGTCGGCAGATCCTCGACCTGCTCTGCCAGCGCGAGATGGGGGTGGGCGAGCTGGTGGAGACCCTCGGGCTCGCCCAGCCGAACGTGTCCAAGCACCTGCGGATACTGGGCGAGGCGGACCTGGTGCACGTACGCGTCGACGGACCGCGCCGTCACTACCGGCTGCGGCCCGAGCGGCTCCGGGAGCTGGAGGAGTGGCTGGCGCCGTATCGCCGGATGTGGGCCGACCGCCTGGACGCGCTCGAGCGCCACCTGGACCAGCTCGACGACCACGACCACGAAGAGGACTGAGAGATGACCGAGACGACCGAACCCCTGGGCGAGGTGCTCCGCGACGGCGAGAAGGCGGGCCTTCGCTACGTACGCGAGCTCCGCCACTCACCCGAGAAGGTGTGGCGGGCACTGACCGAGACGGACGGCCTGCGGCACTGGTTCCCGACGGACATCGTCGGTGAGCGTGTTGCCGGAGCGCGGCTGAGTCTCCCGTTCTGGCCCGAGGGCCTGGAGCTGGCGAGCACCACCGACGCGATCGAGGAGATGGGCGTCGACCCGGACGACTACGTCTCAGCGGGGGAGCTGCGGGTCTGGGACCCGCCCCGGACCTTCGAGTTCACCTGGGGGATGGACGGCCGTGAGGAGCTGACCGACCTGCTCCGCTTCGAGCTCGAGCCGACCGACGACGGCACCCGCCTCACCTTCATGACCTGGTTCGGCAGTCCCACCGGGAACACCGATTCCGCCGTCGGCTGGCATGTCTGCCTGGACCACCTCGCCGGCGTGCTCGACGCGCCAGAGCCTCCGGCCGAGGAGGACGCCGCCCTCGTCGTCCAGCGGGTCATGGCCAGGTCCGAGGAGCTGCGGCCCGCGTACGCCGCCCTGCTTCAGGACGCGGTCGAGTCGAGCTCGTAACGGCGCTGCAGCAGGATCGCCGCGCTCATCAGGACGGCGGGCACGATCGTGAACCCGACGACCACGGCCACCAGCGCCGAGTGCGGTTGGACGATCTGCTCGCCGGCGGTGCCGGACACGAAGCCACCGAGGCCGAGGACCCCGGCGTACAGGTAGGGCCCGAGCGCGGTGCCGAGCGCCTCGGTCGCCGTCCAGGCACCGGTGTAGGCGCCCGCCCGGGAGACCCCGGCGGAGCGGGCGGCGTCCACGGCGTCGGGGACCATCGAGAACGCGAACAACTGCAGGCCGGCGAAGGCGACACCGAGCGCGACGACCGCGGGAGCGGTCACTGCGATCCCGACCGCCGCGCCGGCCAGAAGGACCAGCGAGCCCACCACGAAGATCGACTGGCACAGCAGCAGCCCGCGCTGCTTGCCGATCCGGCGCGACAGCGCCCGCCAGCCCGGCCCCGCGACCAGCGCCGGGCCGAGGAACAAGCCCATCAACAGCGCCGTCAGCTTCTTGTCGTCGAAGATGTGGTCGGTCACGAAGGGCAGCGCGGCCAGGAACAGATGGGTCGTCGTACCCGTCAGCAGGTAGGACAGCGCGAGGAAGCGGAAGTTGCGGTCGCGCCACGCGACCCGGAGGTCGTCGAGCACCGAATGGGCCGCTCCCGTCTCCGGGGCGCGCACACCGGTCTCGGCCGTGAGCCGCCTGACCCCTCGGATGGCGACGAACGCCGTGATCACGATGACGACGCCGAGGACGACGGCCATCCGGGCGTACGCCGCGCGGCTGCCGGACGCGGTCAGGGCCGGGGCGATCACCCCAGCGCCGAGCAGCCCGACGGTCAGGAAGGCCATCCGGTAGACGAAGACGCGGGTGCGCTCGTGATAGTCGATGTCGAGGTCGGACGCCGTCGTCAGGTAGGGCACCTGGAAGCTCGCGAAGAGCAGGTTGCCGACTACCAGCCAGCAGCAGACCCAGGCCGCGGCCGACCAGCCGTCGAGGCTGCCGGGAACGGCGAAGAGCGCGGCCATCGCGACGCCCAGCAGGGCGCCACGGGTCATCATCGATCGTCGGTGTCCCAGACGTACGGCCTCGCGATCCGAGCGGGAGCCGAGCAGCGGGTGGACGATCACGTCGATCACCTTCGGCGCGAGGATCGTCAGGCCTGCCAGGAACGGCGCGACGCCCAGCACGTCGGTGAGGAAGTAGAGGAGCAGCAGGCCCGGGACGGTGACCCATACGCCCATCCCGACCGAGCCGACGCCGTACGCCGACAGAGTCCGGGCTGACGCGCGGCCAACCGCCGGCAGCGTGGTCATGCCATCTCCCGGTGGCGGCGCACGACGCCGACGGCGAGGTCGGCACCGTCGAAGGCGCCGGCCCGCGCACGCTCGGCCAGGGTGCGCCGCACGATGCGGTCCGACACGGCCGGCAGGTGGCGGGCGACGAAGAACTCGAGCGCTCCTCGGCGCGTGGTGGTGACGTCGCGGCGTACGCGGTTCGACGTGGCCGCGCGGACGATCGCGTCCACGACACCCTCCAGCGGCTCGTAGCTGCTCATCCCCTCCAGCGAGAGTCCGGCGGACGCGGTCGAGTCGTGGATCGGGCTGCGCACCGCCGACGGATAGACGCAGGTGACCCCGACATGGGTGCCGAGCTCGTGGCGCAGCGCGTCGGCGTAGGCGACCATCGCCCGCTTGGAGGCTCCGTACGCAGCGGCCAGCGGCAGCTGGAGAACCGCCATCCGCGAGGCGACCATCACCACCCGGCCACGGTCGGCGACGAGCGCGTCGACGCAGGCCGCCGTGACCCGCCAGGTGCCGAGGAGGTTGATGTCGAGCTGGCGGCGTACCTCCTCGCCGGGAGGCAGCTCCGCAGGCGCCGGGCCGCCGATGCCCGCGTTGTTGACGAGGATGTCGAGCCCTCCGCCCAGCCGAGCGACGGCGTCCGCGACTGCGGTCGTGACGCTCGCGTCGTCGGTGACGTCGCACGCGACGACCGGGTAGGGCTCGTTGCCGGTCGGACGGATGTCGAGCCCGACGACCTGTGCCCCTTGCGCCACCAAGCGAGCGCCCAGCGCGCGGCCGATGGTGCCGGAGGCTCCGGTGATGAGGACCCGCTTGCCACGTACGTCCTGCTGGTTCTGCCTGCTCATGCGCGGGACTCCTCGCTGGTGACGGACGGGTTTCGGGCCGGACCGGCGCGGCCGACGCCGGCGGCGATCTCCCGAGGGACCGCGGCGACGTACTGGTCGAAGTCGATGCGCATCATCGGCCGCTTCGCGCCCCACCGCGCCAGCGCCGCGGCGTACGCCTTGGTCACCGCGGCCCGTTGCGCGGCGGGGGCGGGAAGCCCGTAGCGACCGCTGAAACAGGCCGCGACGAGCTTGGCCTGGGCCTCGACGACCGGGAGCGCGGCCCCGGTCGACTGCATCAGGCCGGTGAACGCGAGCGTCGGGTCCTCGAGGTGGAAGACGCGCATGAACAACGGCATCGACTCGGGGTCCTCACCCGTCCATTCCGTGCCGAGGAACGGCAGGCTGACCCGGTATCCGGTGGCCCAGACGATGACGTCGACCTCATCGGTGCTCCCGTCGGTGAACCTGACGGTGGCGCCGTCGAAGCGCTCGATCCCCGGCCGCGCGACCACCTCGCCGTGGGTCAGCCGGTGCAGGATCGTGTCGCTGATCGTCGGATGGTTCTGGAACAGTCCGCCCGCCGGCGCCGGCAACCCGTACGCCTCCGGCCGCCCGACCGCGACCCGCAGCATCGTCTCCGCGATCCGCTGCCGGAGACGCCAGGGGAGTCGCGCGAGGGCAGCCCCGGTGGCATCGGCCGGGCGGCCGAAGAGGTACTTCGGCACGATGTGGGTCCCGTGCCGCGCCGAGAGCAGCACCGGCCCGTCGCTGACGTGGGACGCGTCGACCGCGATGTCCATCGCCGAGTTGCCCATCCCGACGACCAGCACACGCTGACCTGCGAAGACGTCCGGCGAGCGGTAGTCGTGGGCGTGCATCTGGTGCCCGTCGAAGTCACCGGGGTAGGCAGGCGAGGGCCAGCGAGGGTCCCAGTTGTGGCCGTTCGCGACCACGACCGCGCCGAACTGTTCGGTGCTCGCAGCGCCGTCGGGACCGGTCGCGGTGACCTCCCACCCGTCGCCGGTGCGGCGTACGTCGGTGACGGTGGTGCTGAAGCGGATCCGCTCGGTCACCCCGTGCTCGTCGGCGTAGGCCGTCAGGTAGCCGGCGATCATGTCCGCGGAGGGATAGTCGGGCCAGTCGACGGACATCGGGAAGTCGACGAACTCGGTCCGGCCCTTGCTGGTGTTGAGATGGAGGCTGTCGTAGGCGGGCGACAGGCCGCTCGCGTTGTCCCGTGCCCACAGCCCGCCCGGACGGTCGCCACGTTCGAGCACGGTGACCGACAGACCCTCGTCGAGCAACGCCTTCGCCGCGGTGAGACCGGCCGCGCCGGCGCCGATCACCGCTACGTCGGTGATGTCCATGAGCCCTCCTGGGTATCTGATCGGCCGTCAGTCAATCGCATGATGGAGAGCAGGACAAGGCTCTTCCGAGGATTTCTCCAACAAGTGATGGAGACGGTTATCCTCGGGTCCATGAGCCAGCGCGCCGACGACACCCACAGTCGAGAGCGGATCCTGGTCGCCGCGACGGACCTCTTCGCGGAGCGCGGCTACGACGCCACCAGCACGCGCGCGATCGCGGACGCCGTCGGGCTCAACATCGCCACCGTCGCCTACCACGTCGGCAGCAAGCCACAGCTCTACCGCGAGGTCATGCGCCGCGCCCACGAGGCCCAGCGCGCGGTCGTCCTCGACGCGCTGAAGCATCTGGAGTCCACGGACCCGACTCCCGCCGGGACCCTGGCCGGGCTGATCGACTTCGTCGATGCGTACCTCGCCTTCTGCCTCGAGCACCGCGAGGTGCCGGCGCTGTGGATGCGGCGCTGGCTCTCGGAGGGCAAGGACCTCATCGAGTTCGAGAGCGACCTCGCCGGACCCCTGATCGCCGAGGTCGCGGGCGCGGTGCGGACCGCCCTGTCACGTGCCGGGATCGGCGCCGACGTCGACGTCGAGATGCTCGTCTTCACCATCGTGTGGACCGCGCACTCCTTCGCCCAGGCCGGCATCATCGATGCCGCCGGCGACCGGGTCCCCACCGACGATGCCCCGACCCTGGACCGGTTCCGCGACCACCTGCACACCGTGATCGACAGGATGATCCCGACGCCAGGCTGACCGGATGGCGGACCTGAGGTCACACGCTGCCGGTGAGGCGGCAGAGCACGGCAGTCGCGTCGTCGTGCCGTTTCCCGTGAAACCCGGTGGTGGCGACCTCGTCGACCTCTCGCGTACGCCGCACCAGCTCCTCCGGGCCTCGATCGAGGAGGTCGAGCAGCTGCTCCCAGGTCCAGCCGTGGCGCTCTACGAGCGTCGCAGCCCCGTCGGTCAGCACGGCAGCCTCGCGGACTGGCGTCGAACCGAGGTCGATGCTGCCCGTGACGGCATGGCGAGCGGCTTCCGGCACGGTGCTGGCCACCCAGAACCCTTCGTGGGTGTTGCGAGCCGCACCGAACGCGGCCACCGAGTAGTCGTCGAGGTGGTCGAGCCGGTCATCGGTGATCTGACGGATGCTGCCATCGTCCATCCGGAACACGACGAACGAGTCCGCAAGGGTCAGGTAGTCCGCGCTTCCGCTCCGCACACGGAGAAGGGCAACCGTCGAGGACGGGCTGTTGGGATCGTCGAGATCGCAGGTGTCCGCGTGAGCCTCGCAGACCTGCTCGATCGCGCGCTCGAGGATGGTCGCCAGACCTGCGTCACCCGGCGCGGTGATCCCTTCGGCCAGCCGGAGACCCAGGTGGCGCACCAGCCACGGCACGTCATGGATGCATCCGGTCTCGAGCCCGGCGACAGGCGTCGCCCCGTCGAGCACGATGACGAAGTCCTGCCCGACGAGCACGAAGTCCTCGTTGACCTCGTGGGTCGGTGAGACCTCGGTGTAGACCTCGCTGCTGATGCGGATGCTCACTCAGCAGCCTCGATTCTGGTGGAGCGTAGGGGACTCGAACCCCTAACCCCCTGCTTGCAAACGACAATGCCATCGAACATTCATTCGATCCTTACGCGGCCGATCGTCCGTATTCGTCCATGCTTGACGGCACTGGATGTGGGACGTTGTCAGGCAGTTTGTCAGGCACGAGCGTTCGTCCGTATCGCGGGGGCGAAGCGCAACCCCGTCCGGCACCTGGCCCCATTGGCGGGGGCCTGGGGGCTTGCCCCCACGCTGCCCAACACCACCGATCATAGAAGCGTCGCGGGGAGTGTCCCCACCGGCAGCCGCCCCCACCTCCCCCTCGTCATCAGCCCTCTTACTGGATCCGTGATCACCTCGACGTCGACCCGTAGCCGTCCTGCCGCCGAGCCTGGCATGATCGAGCTGTGGGTGACCTTGCGCGCCGAGACCATGACCCGAGACTGGTGTGCCCGGTCTGCGGCTATCACCCATTGCGCAGACCGCCGTACAAGAACTACTTGGGCATCGTTCCCGAAGGTGCCAAGCCGCCCTACTTCGATACGCTCGGCCAGCCGTCCAACGAGGTCTGCGCGGGCTGCCAGTACGAGTATGGGTTCGACGACGAGCCCGGTGGCGCTGCGGTTACTTCTTCCTTCGAGGAGTATCGGGAGTGGTGGCTGGCACGGGGTGGAGAGGTCATCGAGTCGCCACCGTCTCGATGACATTGGATCCCCGAGCACCTGGATCTCGCGCGCATCGACGGCAGGGCTCGGAGCTGTGCCTCGTGAGAACTTTTCGTGCTTTCGGTTTAGAACAGGCCGGGTCGGGGTAAGAGGCAGGCATGAGGAAGCCTGTGGTCGAGTTCCCGCCGGAGCTGCTGGACGATCCGTCGCTGCCTTTGCCGGAGCGGGTGGATCGGATGACGGCTCGGAGCGATCTGGAGTGGGCGGCGTGGCAGGAGGCGTACGGGAACGTGGTCGAGCTGCCGTTCGGGATGCCGGTGTTGCCGGTCGAGATGGATGAGCCGGGTTGGTCGACGCCTGGAGAGTGAGCGCTTGGTCTACGGACTGGGCGCTCTTCTCGTTTTGGCCCGGTGCCGTCGGGACGGGGGTGCGCGGGAGGGACCGGCCGCCAGGCCGCATGCCCGGGAGCGCGGGGGTCCCTGGCCCGCCGGCGGCGGGCCCTGCGCGCGGAGCGCGCCTTGAGTCAGTAGAGAAAGTTCTCACGGTCACACGCCGAGAGTCACGACGCTCGTCGACCACTTTGCAGGCCGGGCTAGGGCAAAGTTGGGCACCTGGTCCTTCTGGATACACGCCCTGGCAAAGCGCAGGCACGAATCACTCACATTCTCATAATTCGATGCGACCTTGTCGGCTATGGTGTGGCCATGAGCGACGTGGCGACCGGCGCACGGTTTGTAGAGCCGCCGGTGCGAACTGTGATCCTCACGATCTTCTTCCGGCCGGTTGATGCCCTTCAGGTCCTGCACCTCTCACGGCTTCGCGAACTGTGGCGGGACCGCTACCCAGCGACCGCGGGCTTACCTCCGCTGCGGCCGCACCGCAGGGCTGGCGCACCAGACGGAGAAGACGATGATGCGATCTGGCCGTTTCCGTACCTAATTTTTAGCACGGCTGACGAACGAGATGCGATCGGACTCCAGAACGACCGTTTCGTTCGGTCATGGGTGTTCGAGGAGGGCGCACGCTATCCAGGATTCGACTCGCTTTACGAAGACCTCGTTGGGAGATTCCAAGAGTTCAGAGCGGTCGTTGACGAGGAGATAGACGAGGAGGTCGTGGTCACGCATTCTGAGTGCTTTTACGCGAATGAGCTTGCGCCGAACTCGATCCCAGAAACTTTGGTTGGCGTTGCTTCGCAGTGGCAGGGCAGTGCAGGTGGCGCCACGTTGCCAGATTCTCACTACAGCGGCCTCCGGATGCACATCGATGACACGGGAGTTGAGAATTGCACTCTCGAGTTGATGCTCGACATCGAACGGGACAGCACAGCACTGAATCTGAGTTCGCGATTTGCCCCTCCACTAACGGATGACGGCAAGATCGAAGGGGTTCCCGATAACGATGGCGGAATCTCATTCGCCCACGAAGCTGTAATTCAATCTTTCCTTCGCTTTACTAGTGACGCAATGCAGAAGTCATGGGGGCGCGAGGCATGACAGTAAAAGAGCAGGTGGCACGCCATCAGCATCACGGACACAGCGCGTGGCTCAAAGAGCCCACACTCCCGTCGGGCACGATCCGAAAGTCACGGAAGAGTGGCGCTAAGGTCGCTTCAAAGACGACGAAGCAAGCGGCTCCGAAGAGACCAAAGCCACCAGTAGATATCTTCGTGAGCGCCCACCCGGTGGGCGTCGGCGACGCACTCTTAAACCGCCTGTTTTTCGGAAAGACCAACAGTCACTGGCGGCCCGCGAATGCGGGCTACGAGTACGCCAGATGGCAACTTGAGCAACTCGTGGACGGTGATTACGCCCCGGACGCGGTCACTCCGAACTCGATGGCTCTAGCGCGAATGGCTCATTACCTTCGCTCCCTGCTAGTTCCCGGGACGCTGTATCCGACTCTTTCGGTCGACGAAGATGGAGACGTTACAGCAGAGTGGCGCGTCGTCGATTACGGCTTGGAGTTCGTCACGACCGAAGAGGACGCATATTGGGTCCTTCGCAAGGGCGGCGATCGTCAGATTACGTCAGAGGATATTTCGGGGCTGCGAAGCGTGCTTTCAGCCTTGACGATTCGCGCAGATGAAGTCAATCCTGCGTGGCGCTCCCTCTTTCCGAAGGCGGACGTTCAGAACCGGTGAGCCAGCAAGACTTTTGGGACGACGAACGCATTCTGGACAGCGAGACTCTTCTACGCAGAGTCCCCATGCGTCCAAGTTTCGTGACCATACCGAACGCGGGCACGAATCGAATCGAACCGACGAAGGCGGCCTTTAACCTAAGCAAGGGCGAAGACGGGCTTTCTGTGAATCTCGAATCCTTGCTCCCAGATGGAGAAGTCGGCCGGGAGAACATCTACGACTGGACCGACAATTATGGTCTTGAGTTTCCCGCAGGAACCGTACGATTAAACGGCGATGCGGGCGTTGTTTCAGATCCGGTCACGGAGGCTCCAGGCGGAGCCTCACACGCTCTAGTCAAGAGACGCACGGCCGACAAGCAGCGTTGGAACGATGTCCGCTATCGCATTATCGCGGTGGCTCGCTGGATGCCTGAGGGCCCACCGCCCCAAGGCTAACGACCCAAACGGGAGAGTCGAGATATGCGTCGAAATAGAGCCGGGAAACCCTAGCGATACCTGTCGTTCCAGACATTGATGTCGCTCTTCGCTGGCCGCATCTCCTTGACGCTTAACCAGTCCCACCGGATCTCCGGCCGGGCGTACGTGGTGTCGACCCAGATCACCCAAGCGCGCCACCTGCCCTTGTGCAGCTCCCACTTCAGGACGAGGCCGGGCATGGGTGGCGGGTAGTTCCGGCGTTGGCGGTGCACCCAGACGTGTAGCCAGTGCCTGGGACTGGGCCAGGCGTCGTTCTTGGGAGGGTTGGCCGACACACCTCATCATATCGAACGCACGTTCGATTCCAGCAGTCGGCTTGTGTATCCAGCCGCCACGAGCCGTTCATACGCCGCATATGTGTCGTCGTCTATCTGCTGAGGAGCAGCGAAGCCACGGTCGGCGTAGACCCACAGACGTTGCGTGTCTCCGACGAGCATGTCGAGCACGCGACGAGTGCTCCCGATGCTGGCGATGTAGTCGGGCAGCTCCTGCACACGTGCGGAGCAGGTCACCTCGAGCTCCGGCCAGATCTTGCGGGTTGTCGCGTACGCCCGACGCTGTTGGTAGGGCCGGCTGATCAGGGTGGCAGTGCGCGGTGTGATGCCCTCGTTCTCGAGGAGGTCACGCGTGAACGTGATGTTCTCGCCCGTGTTGGTTGCTCGAGGCTCGATCCGCAGCGCGGAGGCGGGAACCCCTAGTTCCTCGGCCAGCTCCGCGAACTCGACCGCCTCACCCCGGGGGAAGTCGTTGACGGTCGTAGGGGCATTCGCACCAGTGAACACGATCAGCGGGAACCACCCTTGGCGGTAGAGGTCCGCGGCGTGTTCGGCCACGCCGATGTCATGGCTGCCCAAGCCGATGGCGACGTCGGTATTGCGTGGCTCGTGGCGCATCTGGTGGAACTCCCACAGTGTCTGGGCGTCCTCCATGAGCGTAGGCATGCGAGTCAGTCTGGCATGTCGAACGTGTAGCTCCAGGAGAACCTCGAAGCTGCGTAAGCCCCGTCGGCGTACTCCACGGCATACCCGTCCTTGGTGCGGGTGATCCTCTCGAGCCGCATGACGGGTTCGCCGGCGGGGAGCTCCATCACCTCTATCTCCTCGGGCGTGGGCATCCGCGCGTAGAAGGTCTCTGTGACCGAGTGGGGCTCCAGGCCTTGGAGCGTGAGCACGGCGAATCCGCCTCCTTGCCCGGCCGGTCCGGGCGTTGGGTCCGTGATTGGGGTTCCCTCGACGTCCTCGACTCGGTAGTAGCTCGTAAGCCACGTCGTTGGCTTGCCGTCCTGGCGGACGATCCTCGAGCGCGCGTAGACAGATCCCTCCGCGTCCACGTCCAGCACCTCGGCCGCACGTGCCGGCGGCTTGACGAGGTCAACCGTCTGGGTCTGGTCGCTGCGCTCGTACGGCTGCCCGCTTGCTTCACGGTCGGCAATGAACGCCGGGCTGCTGCCGTACTTCCACTTGCTCTTCGCGTACCGCTCCGCGCCCAGGCGCCGCATCGGTGGACGCTCCCGCACGACGGTGCCCCGCCGACGTACCGGGGTAACCAGTCCTTCGGCCTCAAGGAGACCAACGGCGTTGCGGACGGTCTTGATGTTGACCCCGTACTGCTCGGCAATGTCGGTCTGCTTGGGCAGTGTCGAGCCCGCTGGGAACTCGCCTCGTTCGATCCCTGCTCGCAGTTCGGCCGCTAGTTCGCGGTAGCCGAGGGCCATCGTTCGCTCTCTCTTCTGCTCGGTGATGCCTTCACTTAAGGGTAGCGCTAAACGCAGCCTGACCTGCAGATTCAGAATAGAGCTGGTTTTATTATGATAGGGGTGCTACCTTCGTCAATAGAACCCCCTCTAATAGGGAGGGGATCACGAAGGAGCAAAGCAATGGCGATGCCGCGACGACTGAACATGAAGTTCGACGGACCGTTCCCCAACGGGGCCTACCTGGTGGGTGAGGTCGGCCCGGTGCTGGACTTCAACGCGGGCAAGCGGCCGGATGGGTCAATGCCGCAGAAGATCGATGAGGAGTCCGGGCTGCCGGTCTGGACCGTTCCCGTGCTGGATGCGGACCCGGAGGCCCGGAAGAACGAGAAGACGGTCAACGTCAAGATCCTGGCCAAGCACCAGCCGGTGCCCCCGGCCAACGAGACCGGTCTGCCGTTCGTGCCGGTCGAGTTCGTCGGCCTGATCGCGGTGCCGTGGATCGACACCAACGGTCCGCGTCCGCGTCTGCAGTGGTCTCTGACCGCGTCCGAGATGATCGCGCCGCAGACGGCTGCCCCGGCGAAGACCAGCACCACCGGCACCAACTCGAAGGCGGCTGCCTGATGCGGGCCCATGAGCTGACCTGGGCACTGGGTCTACTGGAGTCGGTCTCGGACGTGGAGGTCCTCTCCATCCGGGTCGACACCTTCCACCTGACCGGGCCGTGGGTCGAGTGCATCGAGATCGACGTACACGCCGAGTCCTGGAGTGCTGCCGGGGTCCTGGTCGAGGAGCTGCGGCTTCAGGAAGACCACGACGCCTCGCGTCTGCACACCTACGACAGCGGCACCTACGGCGAGGTCGTCAAGCGGTTCCGGACCTGGCGCGGCTGGTCAGCAGATGCCTCCCAGACCGCTCCGGTCAGCATCAAGGTGACGGCTGCCGAGGTCGTCCCCTCGGAGATCCCCGAGCCGGTGGCGGCGTGAGCCTCTACCTGGTGTGGATCGGTGACGGGTCCGACCCGGCGCACCTGGCCGGACTCAACGCCGACTTCACCCTGTGCGGCCAGCCCAACGCGGGCAGCCGCTGGTCGTGGGACTACCCCGACCTCTCCACCCCGGTGTGCCCGGTCTGTCGCGGGAAGGCAGCAGGCCTGTGACCACGGCATCGAGCAAACCCCACATTCGCCCGCTGGCCGTCGCGTTTGGGAAGGCGTGGCGGCTGGCGGGTCCCAACCAAGCAACCAACCAGAGCAACCAGAGCAGTAACCAGAGCACGGAAGGGCAAGTCTGATGGTGACCAACCGACGTAAGGACCTGGACGCCTGGGCCGAGATCCTCGGGGTCGACAACGACGCCGACGCGATGACGGCGCTGTCCAACTACTACGGCCGTCTGCTGACGGTCGCCGGAGAGCTGAACTGGTTCCAGAAGCGCTTCGAGACCACCGGCGTGGTCGGTGGGGACGACATCCTCGTGGCCCTCAACGACGCCGCCACCGACACCCTCAACGCGGCCGATGGACTCCGGCTCCTGCGCCGCTCCTTCGAGCGTCACGAAAGGGGTGTGGCGTGATGAGCAAGTTCCACAACACCACCACCGAACTCGACGCCTGGGCCTCGGCCCTGGGTGCCCGCAACGACAGCGAAGCCATCGCCGTCATCAACCGGCTCGAGCTCCGCATCAACGCCGCCATGCACGACCTGCAGATCTGCCTGGGTCAGATGCCGGAGGGCGTTCGCCGGGCCAAGCTGACCGACCAGACCCGCTCCTGGCTGGCCACCAGCATCCAGAACGCAGGCGAGTCCCTGACCTTCCTCGCCCAGATCAGGCGGGCATTCGCACGTCACGAGCGGGGTGAGTCGTGATGGTAGAGATCCGTCGAGACCTCGACTCCGTCGCGACCGCCCTGGGGGTCACCAACGACGCCGATGCGTGCGCGCTGATGCGGCGTCTCGAAGTTCAGGCCTCCGAGCTGGAGGGGGCTCTGCTGCGGCTGCACAACGCGGTGCCCCAACACGGCCGCCCCGTCACCGCGATGGACGAGTTCGCGATCACGATCCACGAGGCGTCCAAGACGGTCCACCAAGCCTGGACTCAGCTCATGGACCTGCGTCTCTCCTTCCAGGCCCACGAGCGGGGCCAGGAGAGGGGTGAGTCCTGATGTGGGGCATCTACGGCGGCGGCTCCGGTCTCCGCACCGATCTAGACGCCTGGGCCGATGCCCTTGGCGTACGCGATGACGACGCTGCTCTCTCGGCTCTGCGGCGGGTCTCGACCGACCTCAACGAGGTCACCATGCGCCTCGACCTGGTCCACGCCTCCATCGGCGGCGGCTCCTCGGTCTACAGCCTGGTCATCGCGGAGAACGTGCGGGCCTCGAAGACCTCGGCCTCGCAGGCGCTGACCGAGATCGCTCTTGTGGAGATGGCGTTCAAGCGTCACGCGCGGGGGGTGTCGTGATGAGCACCGGACGTACTGCATGGATGGATGAGTGGGCCGATCACCTCGACGTCGACAACGACGCCGACGCGGTCACGACCATTCGTCGTCTCGCTGCTCGTGCTCAGGAGCTGGAGAAGGAGCTGCGGGAGCTGGGTCGCTCGGTTCCTGACCATGACGAGATCTGGGGCACCGACCTGGCCGCAGAGGCAGCCGAGGCGTCCTGGGGAACCCGGATCATCGCCGACGGGCTGCACCAGGTCGAGGCCGCGTTCCTGCGTCACGAGCGAGGTGAGCAGTGATGGGTGACTGGATCGCGGGCAAGCTCCGCGCCGCAACGCTCAAGCTCCTCATGGCCCTCGTCTGGGTCCTGTGGTCCCTGATTCGCCGGCCGGGCCTGGTCCTCCCGCTGGCGGTCCTCGGCTGCGCGATCGCTGCCCTGGTCGAGACCGCTGGTCGTATCGGCTGGCTCCCGGTCCTCGGCCTCACCCTGGGCACCCTCGCCCTGACCGGTGGCGGGCTGGCTGCCTGGTGGCGCTTCGCCCCGGCCTCCTTCGCCCGCTTCGCCGGTCCAGCCGGTCGACGTGCTGGACGCCTCGCCCGAAACTGGGCCTCCCGCTGGTTCTGGTACGGCCTGATGTGGACGTTCTGGATGCGCCGCTGTGGCCTGACGACCACCGACCGGCACAGTGGCCGGGTCCTGGCCCCGCGGCTGCTCAAAGTCCGCTCCACTCCGGCGGTGGATCGGCTCTTGGTGCGGATGCCGGCGGGCATGGGTCCCAGCGTCTTGGTGGGTGCCGACGAGGCCATCGCCAACGCCATGAAGGCCTCCGAGGCCCGGGTGCGTTCTCACAAGCCGGGGATGTGTTGGCTGGAGCTGGAGAAGCGCAACCCGCTGACCAAGGTCATTCCCGCCATCGCGATCCCGACCGATGAGACCGCTTTGGACGTAGCTCGCCTGGAGGCGCTGCACATCGGCTACACCGACCTCCTGGAGCCGTGGCTGTTCAAGGTGATCGGCACCCACACCCTCCTCGCGGGTGAGACCGGCGCGGGCAAGGGCTCAGTGGTCTGGTCGCTACTACGCGCGCTGGCCCCGTTTATCAAGGCGGGACTCGTCCAGGTGTGGGCCATCGACCCCAAGGGCGGGATGGAGCTGGAGTTCGGCAAGGACATGTTCAAGCGCTACGAGCGCGACAACTACGAGGCCATGGCCAAGCTCTTCGAAGACGCCGTCGGCGTCATGGATGACCGCACCATCGACCTACGCGGCATCGCTCGCTCCTTCACCGTCACCCGGGAAACCCCGTTCGTGCTCGTCCTTGTTGACGAGCTGGCCGACGTGACCGAGCTGAACGAAGACCGCCAGATCCAGAACCGGATCGAGTCCGCGATGGGTCGGCTGCTGACCAAGGGCCGCGCGCCCGGTTACAGCGTGTTCGCCTGCACCCAGATCGTCACCAAGGACGTCGTCCGGTGGCGTGACCAGTTCCCGACCCGCATCGCTCAGCGACTCAAGACGGCCGGTCAGGTCGACATGGCCCTAGGCGAGGACGCCCACAACGCCGGTGCCTACTGCGAGGCCATCCCCGAGGACCTCCAAGGGATCGGCTACCAGCAGCTCGCTGGCCACAAAGACCCGGTCCGAGTCCGAGCTGCCTACGTCACCGATGAGGAGATCCAAGACATGAACAGGCATTACCCAGCCGGAGGCATCGACCTGGTCCCCACCGGTCGACGCGACCACCACACCGACGACACCACGACACTCGACACTCGCACCGCCGAGCCCGTTGGCCTCAGCAACCGCATCGGCCTGGCCGACTCTGACATGGTCCCCGCCGTTGCCTCGACCAAGAACACCCGTCCGGGCGACAACCGGCCCCCTCGTGGCCCCTCGACCCCTGGCGGTGCTCCTCGTACACGGAAGCCGCGCAAACCCCGCACCCGCCACGGTGACGCGTCCACCGAGGTCGCTGGAGAGGTCGTTGCCGGCGAGGTCGTCAGCTCGACCTCCGATGCGGAGGTGCACTCATGAGCGGCCTGGACTGGATGGCAGACGCTGCCTGCACCACTCGCGAGGCTCAGGCTCTGCCCTGGACGACCGACACCATCGAAGTCCCCGAGGTCATCGTCGACCTGATGCGGGCTACATGCGACGGCTGTGCCGTCCGTTCCGCCTGCAACTCGTACGTCCTCGCAGAGCGGGTTTCTGGAGGCATGTGGGCCGGATCAGACCGCGCTCCTCAGCCCGTCGACCTGCTGGACCTGATCGACTCGATCCCCATGGCAGGTGCGGCATGACGTTCCCGGTCGAGTGCCCGGAGTACCTCTCCTGCGGGCACCACTGGACCAAGTGCGCCCCTGGCTGCCCTGGCTGGGCCGGGAACGAACTCGACCTCCCGTGGTGGTCCGACCTCGAAGCCAAGCTCCTGGCCAAGGGCCTCATCTCCACCCCCGCCAGCCGTGCCGCCGCTCGGGCCGCTGCCACGTCTTTGGACGGTGCCGCGTGACCCTGCTGGCCGATGCTCCGGGCATCCACAGTGACGCATCCCCCTCGGCTCAGGACGGCGCGATGTCGTTTCCTGGGTACGGGGAGGATGCGCCGCTGGATCTGTCCGGCCTGACCGACGCCGGCCTCCAGGCCGTGACCTCCAGGCTCCTCGACGGCACCTTTGATGCCTTCGCCGAGACCGCAGCGGCGGTGAAGAACTGCGCCCGCCCGGTCCGCCTCACCGGACGTTCACACACCTTCGAGCTGGGGACCCGCCGAGGACACCTCGCCGCTGTCGGAGAGCACCTCGATTCCTTCCACTCCGAGCACGCACCCCTTGGCGTGCTCTACCGGCCCTGTGGCAACCGCCGCGCTGACGTGTGCCCGTCCTGCTCGCGAACCTACGCCCGCGACACGTTCGCGATGATCGACGCCGGCCTCTCCGGTGGCAAGACCGTCTCCGCCACCGTGGCCGAGAACCCGCTGCTGTTCGCGACCTTGACCGCGCCTTCGTTCGGGTCCCACATCCACCGCCATGACAAGGCCGGCAAGCCCTGTCGCCCCGATAACCGGGACAAAGGCGCTCGCTGCCCCCACGGACGCCCGTACGCGTGCCCGAAGGTTCATGCCGCTGACGAGGCCGTGGTGGGTGCACCGTTCTGCGAGGACTGCCAGGACTGGACCACCGCGGTGGTGTGGCAGTGGTGGGCTCCCGAGCTCTGGCGACGTACGACCATCGAGCTCAAGCGTGCCCTGGCCAAGCACCTCGACGTGCCGGAGTCCCGGCTGAAGGAACGTGCCTCGGTGCAGTTCGTCAAGGTCGCCGAATACCAGACCCGAGGCATGGTCCATTTCCACGCCCTGCTCCGCCTCGACGGCACCGACGGCCCGGGTTCCCCGGCGCCCTTGGACGGGATCAAACTGGCCGAGCTGCTGCAGAAGGCTGTCCGCAAGGTCCGCTTCGATGCGCCCCCGATCGACTATGACGGCGTGACCCGGCGGCTGTCCTGGGGCCGTCAGCTCGACATCCGTATCATCCGCGACGGCGACCGCACCGACGACCCCGACGCCGTACTGACGCCCGGCCAGGTGGCCGGCTATCTGGCCAAGTACGCCAGCAAGGATGTCTCCTCGGTCCGCCTCGAGGACACCACCCGGCCCCACCTGGCCCGGATGACCTCGACCTGTCACGACCTGGCCGAGACCGCCAGCGAGTTCTACAACGGCCTGTGCGAGCCCAACCCGTACCACCTGATCCGCAAGTGGTCCCACATGCTCGGCTTCCGCGGCCACTTCTCCACCAAGTCCCGGCGCTACTCGATCACCCTGGGTCGACTCCGTCGGGCTCGTGTCCGCTACCAGCAGATGGTGGCCGACGCCCGCCGCAATGGAGAGTCCCTCGAAGAGATCTCCACCGCCGAGCTAGAGGCGCGGCTCTTGGGTGAGGAGGACGAAACCACTCTCGTCATCGGTGAGTGGGCCTACCAAGGCACCGGATGGACCAACCCCGGAGATGAAGCGCTCGCTCTCGCTGCTGCTGCTCGGGCTCGTGAGTACGACCAGTGGAAGTCCCAGACCAAGAACACCAACCAACCGATGAGAGGAACGAAGTGATGAGCGAGACGGTGATTGTCCCGGTGCTCTATCGGGTCGAGGAAGCCGCAGAAGCGATGCGTATCAGCCGGTCCGTGGTCTATGAGCTGATCCGCTCGGATCGTCTCCGGACCGTCAAGGTCGGCCGTAGTCGCCGGGTACCGGTCGATGCGCTTGCTGAGTGTGTCGCCTTGCTCGCCGAGGAGGCTGCGGCATGAGTAACGCCGGCGGCCAGCAGAAGGCTCGTCGGGCCCGTGGTGATGGCGGTGTCCGTTGGGACGAGAAGCGGCAGCGCTACATCGCTGAGAAGACGGTTGGCTTCGACGGACGCGGTAAGCGCATCGTCAAGACCGGCACCGGAACCAGCGAATCGGCGGCCCTGCGCAAACTGCGGGAGCGCATCCGGGAGTACGAGGCTGGACTGATGCCTGCTGCTCATCGGGTGACGGTGGCTCAGGTGTGTGAGGACTGGCTGAAGTTTGAGCGCTCGGATGTGGGGGAGAAGACGAAGGAGGGTGACAGCGACAAGTACCGGGTGCATATCAAGCCGCACCTGGGTGGCCGTCGTCTCAAAGATCTCCGGCCTGATGAGGTGGACCGCTGGTTGCTCAAGTTGTCGTCAGACTTGTCGACGTCGACGATAAAGCAGGTTCGTTCCGTGCTTCGACGCTCGATCAATCGGGCCGTTAAGCGTGGTCTTGCTGAGCGCAACGTGGTCGAACTGTGTCCGGCTCCGAAGGGTCGGACTGGTCGGCCGTCGAAGTCTTTGACCTTGCAGCAGGCTTCCGACATCTTGGAGAAGACGCGCAAGCATCACATGCATCCCTACATCGCGGTGTCGCTGCTCGTCGGCGTACGTCCCGAGGAGGTTCGGGCGCTGCGGTGGGATCGTGTGCACCTTGACGAAGACACTCCGTACATCGAGGTGTGGCGCTCGGTGCGGGCCGGCGGAGACACGAAGACGAAGAAGTCCAAGCGGACCCTCGCAGTCTCGGGATACGTCGCGGCCATGTTGGAGCGGCAACGCCAGGCGCAAGCCAAGATTCGGGCTCGCGTTGGTGACCAATGGCAGAACAACGACCTGGTGTTTCCATCTCTCGTGGGAACCGAGCAGGACGCCCACAACGTACGCCGGATGTTTCGCGACGCTCTCCGCCTCGTGCCCGGGATCGATCCCGACGAGTGGGTTCCGTACGAGCTGCGGCACTCCTTCGTCTCGATCCTGTCCGAGCGGGGGATGCCGGTCGAAGAGATCTCGCGACTCATGGGACACAAGGGCACGGCTGTGACTGAGCTGGTCTACCGCCACGAACTCCGGCCGGTGATCGAGTCCGGGGCCAGTGTCATGGACAGCGTCTTTCCGCTCTCCGTCGAGGACGCTGACGAAGACAACGCAGATGAGGAGGGCGACGACAATGACGCGGCGTAGTCAGGCAGTTCGTCAGGATCTGGCCCTGTGGCCGCTGACCCCGGGTCACTCGCTTTCGCGTTTTGCCTGGTCAGACTGGGTGGAGCGTAGGGGACTCGAACCCCTAACCCCCTGCTTGCAAAGCAGGTGCGCTACCAATTGCGCCAACGCCCCGGACGGGTGTCCGTCGGTCAGTTCACCTTGTCGGTCGCCGCGGCCCAGTGACCCTTCTCGGGGTTGGACTGGTCGAGCTTCTTCTTGGCGAGGATGATGCCAGCCGCGGCCAGCAGTACGAGGACGATCTTCTTCATGTCATCTCCTGCGAGTCGTGGTGAGCATTGCTGCCCGTTAGACCTGGAAAGCGTACCGGCCCGCCCTGAAGCGTACGAAATCAACCGGCCTCGGGGTCGGGCGCCAGGCCCAGGGAGGCGATGGGGGTGCAGGTCATGTGGGTGCTCGCCCACATCCGGCCGGTCACCAGCCCGAACCCGTACGCCGAGGGCCGGCTGTAGGGGGAGGCGCCGGACTCGTAGGTGGCGATGAGCTCGCCCGAGACCTCGACGATCGCCTCGGCCATGTTGGGGAACTTGAACTTGCGCCGGACCGCGCCGACACCGCCGTCGGACCTCCGCTCGCAGACGAAGATGGTGCTCGGGCGGTGGCGGCCGAACGAGGAGGAGAAGACGTACTCGTCGCGGCGTACGACGACGCCTTGGACCTTGGGCGGAGTGGTCGTCGAGAGGACCGGCTCGGAGAAGTCCCACTCGCCGTTCGCACCCTTCGCGTAGGCGAACAGCGTCTGGTTGCCGAAGCCCCCCACGTAGAGGCGGTCTCCACGGATCCGGCAGTAGGAGCCGGCCGCCACCTTCGCAGGCGCCTCGATCGGCTCGACCTCGGCGCCCTTCGCCGCCCCACGGATGGCCGAGAGCGAATAGCGGTAGAGCCGACCGGTGCCGCCGCCGGCACCCTTCGAGACCCAGACGTCGTCGCCGTCGGTCGCGACCCCGCCGGCGTGACCGGGGCCGGCCTTGCCCTGGTGGCCCACGAGCAGCACCTCGGCGGCGGACTTGCCGCTCTTCAGGTCGACCAGCACCAGCGCCGAACCCTTGTCGTGGGAGTAGTAGCTCTGGGCCAGCAGGTTGGTGCCCGGGTCGTAGCCCAGCCCCTGCGGCGTCCAGTCGTCGGTGCCCCCGGTGGCGAGGGTGTTGGGGATGAGCGGGCCGACGCGACCACCCAGCCGCTGCCCCCACCTGTCGGTGCGCTTCATCCCGCCCTTGACCCACCGGCGCGTACGTCCTGGGATCGAATCGAGGTCGAACGGAAGGTCGATCTTCGTCATGACGGTGATGTTCGCACGCGGTTCCTACCCTGGTCGGATGGCCCGCCGTCCTGCGGTCGGTACGTTCCCTGTGTGACCAGCGATCCCACTGCGACTCCTGCCACCCCGACGCCCCGCGAGATGGCTGGTGCCCTGGGCGGATTCGCCCGCGGCCTGCTGCGGCCGCGGCGACCCGACGAGCGGCTTCTCGCGTCCATCACCGATGCCGGCCTGCCCCAGGGCGACCGAACGGTGACGGTCAGCACGATGCCCCAAGTCCCGCGCAGCCTGCCCGCGGGCGGCCTCATCGAGGGCGCCGGCCTCCGCCGGTCCGTACGCAACGCGATGACCTGCTTCGTCATCACACATCCCGAGGCGACATTCGTCGTCGATCCGTCCTACTGCCGCGACGCCCCCTCGCGGGCCTTGGCCGAGCTCCCGGCCATGCTGCGACGCCTGGTCACGCCGCCGGCCGACACCATTCCCACCGTCGACTCGCTGCGAACCGCGCTGGTCGAGCCGGACTTCGCCCTCCCGACCCACGCACACTGGGACCACGTCTGCGGCCTCCTGGACCTCCCCGGTCTCCCGGTACACCTCCGCACCACCGAGCGCGACTGGATCCTCGGCCCCGGTCGCCCACCCGTCGGGGGAGTACGTCCGGCCCTCACCGATGGCCGGCCCGTGGAGACGTACGACCTCGACGGGCCGCCCGTCGCCACCTTCACCGCCTCCCACGACCTGTTCGGCGACAGCTCCGTCCTGCTCGTGGAGCTCGCCGGCCATACGCCGGGCAGCATCGGCGTCCTCGCCCGGACCGCGTCCGGCTGGGTCCTGATCGCCGGCGACGCCGCCTGGCACTACGACCAGATCGACCTGATCAGACAGAAGCCGGCCTTCCCCGGAGACCTCGTCGACGAGGACCGAGACGCCGCCTTCGCCACCCTCCACCGCCTGCACCTGGCTCGCCATCTGATGCGGGTCGTGCCGACCCACGACCACGACGCGTCCGGCCGACTCGGGGTGGCGGATGGTGGTCATCCGCCCCGGTGAGGAGAGACCTAGGCCACGACAACCAGCGGCGTTCGTCCCTGCCGATTCCTGCCCGGGTGCGATGTGCTCGAGATCGAGGATGTGAACCTCCGGGACGCGGCTGAGGAGGAAGTGGTTTCGGTGAGCGCGATTGCGGTATCCGGACTGGTGAAGGACTTCGGGTCCGGGACGAGGGCCCTGGACGGCCTCGATCTGAGGGTCGAGACAGGTGAGGTGCACGGCTTCCTGGGGCCGAACGGATCGGGAAAGACCACCACGATCCGCGTCCTACTCGGAGTGTTGCGCGCCGACGCCGGGAAGGTCGCCGTGCTCGACGGCGACCCCTGGCGCGATGCGGTGGCGTTGCACCGACGGCTGGCATACGTGCCGGGCGAGGTGAACCTGTGGCCGAACCTCACCGGCGGTGAGGTGATCGACCTGTTGGCTGACCTGCGGGGCGGGCTCGACCCAGTCCGTCGGGAGGACCTGCTCGAGCGCTTCAAGCTCGACCCCACCAAGAAGATCCGGGCCTATTCGAAGGGCAACCGGCAGAAGGTCGCCCTGGTCGCCGCCTTCGCCTCTGACGTGGAGCTCTACCTGCTCGACGAGCCGACGTCGGGGTTGGACCCGCTGATGGAGGCGGTCTTCCAGGAGGTCGTACAGGACCTGCGCGCTGCCGGGCGAAGCATCCTGCTGTCCAGCCACATCCTGTCCGAGGTGGAGGCGTTGTGCGATCGCGTGACCATCATCCGCGCCGGTCGGGCCGCCGAGTCCGGCACGTTCGAGGAGCTGCGCCACCTCACCCGTACGTCGGTGGTCGTCGACACCGTCAGGCCGATCGAGGCGGTGACCCGCTGGACCGGCGTCCATGACGCGCATGTCCACGACGGGCACGCGGAGTTCAGCGTCGACGCGGGCGAGCTGAACCCCGTGCTCCAGCGCTTGGTCGGCCTGCAGGTGCGGTCGATGACCACCTCACCTCCCACCCTGGAGGAGCTCTTCTTGCGGCACTACGGCGAGGACGGATCGACTCCCGATCGCACCGGCAGCTCCGGGGTGGTGGGGAGTCGATGACGGGCTTCACCGGGACGTTACGGCTGGTACGGCTCGCGCTCCGGCGCGACCGGATCGTGCTTCTTGCCTGGATCCTCGGGATGGCGGGGTTCCTGGCAGCGACGACTGCGCTGTTCGACGACAACTACACGACACATCCGGAGCTGCTGGGACCCGATACCCAGATCGTGGTGGAGAACCCGGGCATGCGGGTGCTCGGCCTGGTGACCGGCGCCAGCGTCGGTGCGTACACCCTGCACCGCGACGCCCTGACCCTGGCTGTGCTCGCCGCCATGATGAGCGTCCTCGCGGTGGTCCGGCACACCCGCCAGGCCGAGGAGCTCGGCCGGCAGGAGATGCTTGCCGCGGGCGTCGTCGGCCGATACGCGTCACTGACCGCAGCCGTGATCGTCGCTCTCGCCGCCGACACCGGCCTGGCCGTGATGCTCGGGCTTGCCATGGCCGTCACGGGCCAGGCCTTGGCCGGTTCGCTCGTGGGAGGCGCATCGATCGCTCTCGTGGGGGTGGCCTTCACCGGTGTCGCCGCGGTGACATCTCAGTTGGCGTCCACCGCCCGCGGCGCGATCGGCTTCGCCGGTGCCACTCTCGGCGTCTCGTTCATGTTCGTGGCTCTGGGCAACATGCTCGGGACCGTGGACTCCGCCGCTCTCCGCGTCAGCAGCGCCTGGCCGGCGTGGCTCTCCCCGATCGGCTGGGGCCAGCAGATGAGGCCGTTCGCCGACAATCTCTGGTGGCCGGTGGCTCTGGGCGGGATCGTCACGGCCATGCTCTTCGGGCTGGCGCTCGTGCTCATCGACCGGCGTGACGTGGGCCGGGGGATTTGGCCCGAACGGCGCGGCGCGGCGCATGCGAGTCCCGCACTGCTGAGCCCCACTGGCCTGGTCTGGCGGCTGCAGCGTGGTGTCCTTCTGGGCTGGGCGATCGGCATGGTCGGATTCGGGCTGATCTTCGGGGCGCTGAGCGACCGGATCCAGGGGCTCGAGGGAGCGGCGACGGAGTGGTACGAGACGTTCGGCGGTGATGCTGACCTGCTCGGCGCCTACTGGGCGTCGATGATGCAGATCGCCGGGATGGCCGTGGCGATCTATGTCGTCTCACTGTTGCTGCGTCTACGCCACGACGAGGCGCAGGGCACCCTGGAACCCCTCCTCGGCACCGCCGTCTCCAGGCTGCGCTGGCTCGGTGCGTACGCGGCGAACGCGCTGGTCGGGGCCACGTCCCTGATGCTCCTCTATGCCGCGGCGATGAGCCTTGCCGGCGGGCAGGCGCTGGGTGGGACCGCATCGCTGCTGGGCGACCTGGTCGGCGCCGCGCTCGTTCAGCTTCCCGCCATCGGCGTGCTCGGTGCAGCAGTCGTCACCGTCGTCATGGTGCTGCCGCGGTGGTCCGTCGGCCTGTCCTGGCTGCTGGTGGTGTTCTGCGTCTTCGTCGGACCGATGTTCGGCCCCTCCTTGGGGCTTCCCTCCTGGCTGTCGGACCTCTCGCCGTTCAGCCGTGTGCCGAACGCGCCGGCCGTCGCGATCAGCTACGGCCCGGTCCTGGGCCTGGTCGTGACCAGCGTGGTGCTGGGCTTGGCCGGAGCCCTTGCCCTGCGCCGACGAGACCTGTCGCTCCCGGCATGACGGGCCGACGGGCGGCCTGAAAAAGCAGAAACGCCCCGAACCGGAGTCCAGGGCGAGTGCTGTGCGCTTAGGAGGACTTGAACCTCCGACCCCCACATTATCAGTGTGGTGCTCTAACCGTCTGAGCTATAAGCGCAGGTGCCAGCCGGGGGTGGAAGCCCCACCAGCAGGCGAGAAGAAACATTACCCGCCTGCCGCCCGCGGAACCAAAACGGTGACACCCTGCCCAGCCTGGGGAGGTTTGTCCGAACCTGGCTCCGAGAGCCTTCCCCAGGGCTAGGGTGCCAACATGTCCGACTCGGAGGACCTGCAGGCGATCTTCGCGCGTGAGGATGCGGCGCGGATGCTGGACGCTCAGCGGCGGATGCAGGACGGAGTCGCGAGCCGTGCCCAGCTCACCGCGGGCGGCCTGAGCAGGGTCGACATCGAGCGGGCCGTACGTCGCAACGAGCTCCGCCGGGTGCATCCGCGCGTCTACATCGACCACACCGGGCCGCTCACCTGGGAGCAGCGGGCGTGGGCCGCGGTGCTCTACGCCGACCCGGCCGTGCTGTGTCGAGAGAGCCTCGAGGCGCCCAGGGGCCGTGACGACGGCCGACCGATCCACGTCGCCATCGACCACTCCCGCAAGGTGATGCCTCAGCCAGGCATCGTCATCCACAGGATGCGCGGCCTCAAACTCAAGGCGTACGGCGGCACACCACCACGCCTCAGGGTCGAGGACAACGCGCTGGCCATGGCGAACGAAGCCAAGTCCGAGATCGACGCGATCGCGCGGGTCGCCGAAGCGGCCAGTAGACCGTACGTCACCGCGAAGACGCTTCGGGCCGCCCTGGAGCGCGCACATTCCCTACGCCGCCGCAAGCTCATCCAAGCGCTGGTGGACGATCTCGAGGACGGCACACATTCAGTGCTCGAGCACGGCTACCTCACCAAGGTCGAGCGGGCGCACGGGCTGCCTGAGGGGCGACGGCAGGCGCCCCGGCGCGGCTCGACCGGCACCCAGTTCCGTGACGTGGAGTACGAGGCGTACGCCCTCGTGGTCGAGCTCGACGGAGCGCTCGGTCACGACACCTGGCGCGACCAGGCCCGCGATGCCGGACGCTCGTTGGACGATCTCGCGGAACTCGGGGCGGTCACCGCGCGACTGCGGTTCCACCAGGTGTTCGATACGCCGTGTCAGACAGCAGACCGCGTGGGACGCATCCTCATCAGGAACGGCTGGAGCGGGCCGGTGCAGACGTGCAGCGACAACTGCCACCTGAACAAATGAACCTGGGGAGGGTTGTCCGAACCATGTTCGGACAACCCTCCCCAGGTTGGAAGCAGGTGCGGCTCAGTTCTCGGTGAGCTCGACCTCGACGCCGCCCAGGAGCGCGGCTGCCATGTTGTAGAGGAACGCAGCGAGGGTGGCGACGGCGGTCATCAGGACGATGTTGACCACCGAGACGACCATGGTGAAGCCCATGACGCGGGCGAGGCCGAGGTAGTCCTGGACGTTCCAGCCGGCGCTGGAGTCACCGACGACGTCCTGGACCGCCTGGTTGATCGAGTCCCACACACCGGCGGCACCGAGCACCGACCAGATCACGAAGACGGCGACGATCACCACGACGCTGAGCGCGATCGAGAGCAGGAAGGCCATCTTCATGACCGACCACGGGTCGATACGGCTCAGGCTCAACCGGGCCCGGCGAGCCGAGCCGCTGACCGCGTCCCGCTCCGCGCCGGCAGGGCCGGAGGTGCGGGCGGTGGAGGCCACCGCGGAGCTGGTACGCCTGGCCGCGTTGGCGACCGTGTCAGTGATCCGCTGGGTCACCGGCTGTGCTGCGGTCTCGTTCCGCTCGGTCATCGCGACTCCCCCAGTCGTGCGGTCGGCGGTGCGGTCCGTCATCAGGATTCATCTTCCGTCGTGGTCTCGGTCGACGCTCCGTGCTCGTCGTCTCCACCGATTGTTACATCATCCGCAACCTCTGTCCCGGTGACGAGGTCATCGTCGACCTCACGGGCCTCGACGGAACGGGCCACGACGGCGACCGAGTCACCCTTCTTGGGCGAGACGAACTTGACGCCCTGGGTGGAGCGACCGGTTGCCCGGAAGTCGGCGTTGATCGGGCTGCGTACGACCTGTCCGGTCGCGGTGATCGAGAGGATCTCGTCGCCGTCGACCACGATGAACGCACCGACCAGGCCGCCGCGGTCGGCGTTGGCCAGGGCCATCGTCTTGATGCCCAGACCGCCGCGGGACTGCAGCCGGTACTCGGAGATCTTCGTACGCTTCGCGAAACCACCGTCGGTGATGGTGAAGACGAACTGCTCCTTGACCTCGTCCGGCGACTCGGCGCCGGAGACGGGAGCCGCGACGTCCGCGGTGTCCTCGTTGGCCTCGGAGAGCCCGGCCGCGATCTCGGCGGCGACGTGCTCGGCCCGGATGACCGACATCGACAGCAGCGAGTCGCTCTCCCGGAACTTCATGCCGGTGACACCCGACGTCGCCCGGCCCATCGGCCGCAGCTGGTTGTCGTCGGCGCGGAACCGGATCGCCTGGCCCTTACGGGAGACCAGCAGGATGTCGTCCTCGGAGTTGACCAGCTCGGCACCGATCAGCTCGTCGTCGTCCTCGCGGAAGTTGATCGCGATGACGCCGGCCTGACGGGGCGAGTTGTAGTCCCCGAGCCGCGTCTTCTTGATCAGACCGGAGCGGGTGGCCAGCACGAGGTAGGGCGCCTGCTCGTAGTCGCGGATCGCGAGCACCTGGGCGATCGACTCGTCCGGCTGGAACGAGAGCAGCCCGGCGACGTGACCGCCCTTGGCGTCACGCGCCGCCTCGGGCAGGTTGTAGGCCTTGATCCGGTAGACGCGGCCGGCGGTGGTGAAGAAGAGCAGCCAGTGGTGGTTGGTGGTCGAGATGAAGTGCTCCACCACGTCGTCGCCGCGCAGGGTGGCGCCGCGTACGCCCTTTCCACCGCGCTTCTGGGTGCGGTACTCACCCGCGAGGGTGCGCTTGGCGTAGCCGCCGCGGGTGATCGAGACGACCAGCTCCTCATCGGGGATGAGGTCCTCCATGGAGAGGTCGCCGTCGGCCGCGATGATCTGGGTGCGGCGGTCGTCGCCGTACTTCGCGACGATCTCGTCGAGCTCGTCCATGACGATCTGACGCTGGCGGGTCACGTTGGCGAGGATGTCCTCGAGGTCGGCGATGATCAGCTCGAGCTCGGCGAGACGGTCGACGATCTTCTGCCGCTCCAGCGCCGCGAGGCGACGCAGCTGCATGTCGAGGATCGCGTTGGCCTGGACCTCGTCGATGTCGAGCAGCCGGATCAGGCCCTGGCGGGCGTCGTCGACCTCGGGAGAGGAGCGGATCAGCGCGATGACCGCGTCGAGCTGGTCGAGCGCCTTGACCAGGCCGCGCCAGATGTGGGCGTCCTCCTCGGCCTTGCGCAGCCGGAATGCCGTACGCCTCCGGATGACGTCGATCTGGTGCTCGACCCAGTTGGAGATGAACTGGTCGATCGAGAGCGTGCGCGGCACACCGTCGACGAGCGCCAGCATGTTGGCGGAGAAGTTGGTCTGCAGCTCGGTGTGCTTGAGCAGGTTGTTGAGTACGACGCGGGCGACCGCATCGCGCTTGAGCACGACCACGAGCTGCTGCCCGGTGCGGGAGGAGGTGTTGTCCTTGACGTCCGCGATGCCCTGGACCTTGCCGGTGTCGGCGAGGTCGGCGATCTTCTGGGCGAGGTTGTCCGGGTTCACCATGTAGGGGAGCTCGGTGATGACCAGGTTGGTGCGGCCCTTGCTGTCCTCGTCGACCTCGATCACCGCACGCTGGGTGATCGAGCCGCGGCCGGTGCGGTAGGCCTGCTCGATGCCCTCGCGGCCGACGATCAGCGCGCCGTTGGGGAAGTCGGGGCCCTTGACCCGCTCGAGCAGCGCGTCCTGGAGCTCCTCGCGCGTCGCGTCGGGGTGCTCGAGCGCCCACTTGGCGCCGGAGGCGACCTCCCGCAGGTTGTGCGGCGGGATGTTGGTCGCCATGCCGACCGCGATGCCGGCCGAGCCGTTGACCAGAAGGTTCGGGAACCGGGCCGGAAGGATGGCCGGCTCCTGGGAGCGGCCGTCGTAGTTGGGGCCGAAGTCGACGGTGTCCTCGGTGATGTCGCGGACCATCTCGAGCGCCAGCGGCGCCATCCGGCACTCGGTGTAACGCATGGCCGCGGCCGGGTCGTTGCCGGGCGAACCGAAGTTGCCCTGGCCGTGGATCAGCGGGTTGCGCATCACCCACGGCTGCGCCAGCCGGACCAGGGTGTCGTAGATCGCGGTGTCACCGTGGGGGTGGTAGTTACCCATCACCTCACCGACGACACGGGCGCACTTGGAGAACCCGCGGTCGGGACGGTAGCCACCGTCGTACATCGCGTAGAGGACGCGCCTGTGGACGGGCTTGAGCCCGTCACGTACGTCAGGCAACGCGCGGCCGACGATGACGGCCATCGCGTAGTCGATGTAGCTGGACTGCATCGATGCCTGCAGCTCGACGGTCTGGATCCGGCCACCTTCAGGAGTCAGCCCGGAATCTTCCGGAGGAGTCTCGGTCACGATTTCACTTTCTGCGTGCGTCTATCGATATCTAGGGCGAGGCTCAGATGTCGAGGAATCGGACGTCCTTGGCGTTGCGCTGGATGAAGGAGCGTCGCTCGGCGACGTCCTCACCCATGAGGATGGAGAAGATCTCGTCGGCGTGGGCGGCGTCCTCGAGGGTGACCTGCAGCAGCAGTCGCTGCGAGGGGTCCATCGTGGTCTCCCACAGCTCGTCGGCGTTCATCTCGCCCAGACCCTTGTAGCGCTGGACCGGGTTCTCCTTGGGCAGCTTCTTGCCCTGCTCGATGCCGTCACGCATGAGGGCGTCACGCTCGGCGTCGGAGTAGACGAACTCGTGCTCGGCCGGCTTGTTCCAGCGAAGGCGGTAGAGCGGCGGCTGGGCGAGGTAGACGTAGCCCTGCTCGATCAGCGGCTTCATGAACCGGAACAGCAGCGTCAGCAGCAGCGTGTTGATGTGGTGGCCGTCGACGTCGGCGTCGGCCATCATCACGATCTTGTGGTAGCGCAGCCGGTTGATGTCGAAGTCGTCGTGCACGCCGGTGCCCAGCGCGGAGATGATCGACTGGACCTCCTGGTTGGCCAGCACCTTGTCGATCCGGGCCTTCTCGACGTTGAGGATCTTGCCTCGGATCGGGAGGATCGCCTGGATCCGCGGGTCGCGGCCGGACTTGGCCGAGCCACCCGCGGAGTCACCCTCGACGATGAAGATCTCGCACTCTTCGGGGTTGGTCGACTGGCAGTCGGCGAGCTTGCCTGGCAGGCCGCCGCCACCGCCGATGCCCTTGCGGTTGCGGGCCAGGTCACGGGCCTTGCGGGCCGCGATCCGGGCCGAGGCGGCGGCCATCGACTTGCGGATGACCTCCTTGCCCTCGGCAGGGTTCTGCTCCAGCCAGGCGCCGAGCTGGTCGTTGACGGCGCCCTGCACGAAGCCCTTGACCTCGGTGTTGCCGAGCTTGTCCTTGGTCTGGCCCTCGAACTGCGGCTCGCTGATCTTCACCGAGATGATCGCGGTGAGACCCTCACGGATGTCGTCACCGGTGAGCCGGTCCTCCTTCTTCTTGATCAGACCCCACTCCTCGCCCCAGCGGTTGACCAGGGTGGTGAGCGCGGCGCGGAAGCCCTCTTCGTGGGTGCCGCCGCCGGGGGTGTTGACCGTGTTGGCGAAGGTGTGGACCGACTCGTTGTAGGAGGACGCCTGCCACTGCATGGCGATCTCGACGCTCATCGGGTTGGGCGCCTTGTCGTCGGTCTCGGTCTCGAAGGCGATGATGCTGGAGACCGGGTTCTTGCGCTTGTTGAGGTGGTCGACGTAGTCGGCCAGCCCGCGCTCGTAGTAGAAGGACTGCTCCAGCACCCGATCGCCGTTGCCGGTGCTGTGCAGCTCGTCGGCGCTGTCGGTGTCGGACTCGATCGTCCCGTCCTCGACGGCCTCGGCGAGGGCGGAGGCCTCCGGCCGCTCGTCGCGCAGCTCGATCCGCAGCCCCTTGTTGAGGAACGCGGTCTCACGGAAGTGGCTCGAGATGGTCTCGAGGTTGTAGTCGGTCGACTCGAAGATGTCGCTCGAGGCGTTCCAGGAGATCGTGGTGCCGGTGCGCTCGCCCTCCTCGAGCTCGCGCACCTCACGGAGGTCGTAGTCGGGTACGCCGCTGGTGAACTCCTGCTCCCACAGGCGGCCGCGGTTCTTGATCTCCATGTGGAGGTTGGTCGAGAGCGCGTTCACCACCGAGGAGCCGACGCCGTGCAGACCGCCGGAGACCTTGTAGCCGCCGCCACCGAACTTGCCGCCGGCGTGCAGCACGGTCAGCGCCAGGGTCGCGGCGGGGACCTCCTGGCCGGCCGCGGTGTCGGTCGGGATGCCTCGGCCGTTGTCGGAGACGCTCACCCAGCCGTCCTCACGCAGCGTCACCTTGATGGTGTCGCAGTAGCCGGCGAGCGCCTCGTCGACCGCGTTGTCCACGATCTCCCAGATCAGGTGGTGCAGGCCGCGGGATCCCGTCGAGCCGATGTACATACCCGGTCGTTTGCGGACCGCTTCGAGTCCTTCGAGGACCTGGATGGCAGACGCGTCGTACTCGACTCCGTCTGTGGTCTTGTCGTCCGGCATAGGAGTCGTCTGGTCGGCAGCGGTCACCGGTGCGATCCACCTGTCATTTCGGTCCGGAATCGGACATGGTGTCGGTCGGGCATGCAACGGGCCGACCAGCGCCGGGAAGGTGAAACCTTGGACGATCGACCCAATCCCCATATTACCCCGTAGAAGCCCGGATTCCACGCACGCCGGCGTTCCTGAGGGGGAACTGTGATCGAAATGAGCGTCTGTGCGTCTCTTGACGGTGTCTCTGCGCCCTCAGCAGGGGGCTCGGTGAGTCCCTATACGTCCTCGGGGCGCTTGGAGCGGCAGATCGCGGCTCACGCACGGCGCCTCGAACACATGTTCACGGCCCGCCCTCAACCGTAGGTGTCGCGCGGCCCGCGGCCGTCGCGTACGCCTCGGGGGCCCTTCTTCCAGGAGGGCAGATGCGGGCCGAGCACGTCGATGACGAGGACGGTTCCGTGACCCAGCTCCTCGTTGAGACGCTTCACCAACGTGGGCGCCAGCAGCTTGAGCTGGGTGGCCCACGCGGTGGAGTCGGTGCGAACGGAGAGCTTGCCGTCGGCGTACGACTCCGGGGTGGTGTGGTCGGCGATCTCCTCGCCGACGATGTCGGGCCAGCGGGCCATCACCCCGTGCACTCGCAGCGAGGTGTCCCACCCGTGGTCGTTGACCATCCGGCTCACCACCGAGTCGATGAGCTGGGGGTCGCGGTCGTCGGGCCGGGCGCCGGAGACGGTGCCGCGGCGGGTGGCGTTGTCGGGCGTACGTCGCTTCTTGCGCATCCCTGCCTTGGGTGCGGGCATCTTCGCGGTGGCTCGAGTCAGCGAGCGGGCCAGATCCAGGCCGTCAGCACGCTTTTCCGGTTCCTCCTCACCGCCTTCGGCGGTGGTCTCGACAGGCTCGACCACCTGGGGGTCTTCGTCACTCATCACGGGTCACCTCGCCTGCCTTGACGTGGTAGCGGGCACCGGCGAGCGCAGCGGGTACGTCCTCGGGGACCGCCGCGGTGACCAGGACCTGCTCGGCGTCGGCGACCAGCTCGGCCAGCTGGACCCGGCGCTGGCTGTCGAGCTCGGCGAAGACGTCGTCGAGGATCAGGATGGGGTCGTCGCCGTCCGCCCGCAGCAGGTCGTACGCCGCCAACCGCAGCGCCAGCGCGAACGACCACGACTCGCCGTGGCTGGCATAGCCCTTGACCGGGAGGCGCTCGGTGCCGGCGCTGATGTGGAGGAGAAGGTCGTCGCGGTGCGGGCCGACCAGGCTGATGCCGCGGTCGAGCTCGTCCTTCTGACGTCGGGCGAGCTCATCGAGGATGGCTTGGCGGAGGGTTTCGACGCTGGGGGTGGTCTCGACAGGCTCGACCACCGGCTCGACCACCGGTTTGTAGGTGATCTCGGCGTCGTCGCGGCTGGCACCTCGGGCGACCGTCTCGTAGGCCTTCCCGACATAGGGGCGCAGCGCCTCGACCAGGGAGAGCCGCTGGGCGAGGATCTCGGCGCCGATGGTGGCGAGGTGGTCGTCCCAGACGGACAGCGTGGCGAGCGCACCCTCGCGGGCCGAGCCGCGCGCGAGCCCGGCGGTCTTCAGCAGCGAGTTCCGCTGCTTGAGGACACGGTCGTAGTCGCTGCGTACGCCTGCCAGACGGGGTGCGCGCAGGATCATCAGGTCGTCGAGGAAGCGCCGGCGGTCGGAGGGGTCCCCCTTGACGAGGGTCAGATCCTCGGGGGAGAAGACGACGGTGCGGACCAGGCCGACCAGGTCGCGGGTGCGGGGGAGCGGGCTCTTGTTGATCCGGGCCTTGTTGGCCCGGCCGGCGTTGATCTCGACCTCGAGCGTCGCGGTGCGACCGTCCCGCACGACGGCGGCCCGCACGACCGCCTGCTCGGCGCCGGCCCTGACCAGCGGCGCATCGGTGGCGACCCGGTGGGACTGCAGGCGGGAGAGGTAGTCGATCGCCTCGACCAGGTTGGTCTTGCCCTGGCCGTTTCGGCCGACGAAGGCGGTGACGCCCGCGTCGAGGGGGACCTCGACGCTCGGATAGGAGCGGAAGTCGTGGAGAGAGAGGTGTGAGACGTACATCGTGTTTCCTCTCTCGTTAAGGTGCCTGCATGACCCAGTCTCCCAACCCTTACGGCCCGCCTCCAGGGCAACCCGCCTATAACGAGCCGGCCGGGCCGTTCTATCTGTCGGTGATGGGTCAGGTCCACGGGCCCTACCCGGTCCAACAGCTCGCCCAGATGGCTGCTGCCGGGCAGATCAAGTCGGACACTCCGGCCAGCCTCGGCACGGACCAGCAGTGGTTTCCCGTGAAACAGATCCCGGGCGTCTTCTCGAGCCGGGAGTGGCTGATCACCCTGCTGTTCTCGATCTTCCTGGGTGGGTTCGGTGTCGACCGGTTCTACGTCGGTCAGATCGGGCTCGGTGTCCTCAAGCTGGTCACCTGCGGAGGCTTCGGAATCTGGTCGATCATTGACATCGTGCTTGTCGCCATTAGAAAGTTCCCGGATGTCGACGGCAAACCGCTCGCCTGACGTGCACCAACGCCTCGCGGCGGTGAGCTCCACGGAGGTCACCGCCGCCATCGGCGTCGGCGGCATCGTGATCGCGTCGCTCCTGCCGGCCGGCGGCATCGAGGACGGCCCGGTGCTCTGCCCGTTCCGTGCCATCACCGGGCTTCCCTGCCCGGGTTGCGGTCTGACGCGGTCGTGGGTCTACCTCATGCACGGCGACATCGGCTCCTCGCTGGCGAGCAACTGGTTCGGACCCGTGCTCATCCTGGCGATCGTCGTTCTGGCGGTGGTCGCCGTGCGCGCCCGGATCTCCCGGCAACGCCCCACCGACCTCGACAAGCTCGTACGGAGCCCGATCATCCTGGGCTTCTTCGGACTCTTCCTCGCCTACGGCGCCGTCCGCCTGATCCTCACCCTCACCGGAGTGATCGACCCGATCTAGGTGGTCGAGCCTGTCGAGACCACCCGCGTCAGCGGGTCCTCAGGCCTCCGACTCCGAGATCACCGCGTGCCCACCGAACCCGTTGCGCATCGCGGCGATCGCCTTCATGGCGTGGTCGTCCTCCTGGCGCGAGACGAACCGCGCGAACAGCGAGGCCGAGATCGCCGGCATCGGGACGGCGTTCTCGATCGCAGCCTCGACCGTCCAGCGCCCTTCGCCCGAGTCGTCGGCGTAACCCTTGATCTTGTCGAGGTGCTCGTCGGCGCGCAGCTGGTCGACGAGAAGATCGAGAAGCCAGGAACGTACGACGGTGCCCGTGCGCCACGAGGCGAAGATCTCGGGGACGTTGTCGACGATGTCGACCTTGTCGAGGAGCTCCCAGCCCTCGGCGTAGGCCTGCATCATCGCGTACTCGATGCCGTTGTGGACCATCTTGGAGAAGTGGCCGGCGCCGGGGGTGGAGCCGCAGTGGACAAGACCGTCCTCGGTGCCGGTCGGCTTGAGCGCCTCGAAGGCGGGCATCACCTTGGCGGCGTCCTCGTCGGAACCGCCGTACATCAGGGCGTAGCCGTTCTGGAGACCCCAGACGCCACCGGAGACACCGCAGTCGACGAAGCCGATGCCGTTCTCGGCCAGGCTCGCAGCGTTCTTGGCGTCATCGGTGTACTTCGAGTTGCCGCCGTCGACCACCAGGTCGCCCTCGCCGAGGAGCTCCTTGAGCTCGGCGATCGTGGAACGCGTCGGGTCACCGGCCGGCACCATCACCCAGACCACCTTGGGGCTGGGCAGCGCCTCGACCAGCTCCGCCAAGCTCGCCACGTCGGCGAGATCGGGGTTGCGGTCGTATCCGACGACGGTGTGGCCGGCCTCCCGAAGCCGGGTGCGCATGTTGCCACCCATCTTGCCGAGGCCGACGAGTCCGATGTGCATTGCAAGGTTCCTATCCACGGTGATCGAGCGAGCTCTCGGTGGTCGAGCTGCTTTGGCGCGTGTGTCGAGCTTGTCGAGACAAGACCACCCTACGAGCGACAGATGTCAGGAGAGCAGACGCCGCGGCATCAGCAGGTAGCGGAAGCCCGGCTCCTCGCCACCCTCGGCCGGCTTGCCGCTGATCACCACGGGCTTCGGAGCCTGGGTGAAGGCGAGCTCGACGACCTGCTCGTCGATGGCCTGCAGCCCGTCGAGGAGGAACTGCGGGTTGAACCCGGTGGTCAGCCCCTCGCCCTCCATGGTCGCCTCGATCGACTCGGACGCCTGGGCCTCGTCGCCGGAGCCTGCGTCGAGGGTGAGTACGCCGTCCTCGAAGACCATCTGGACCGCGGTGTTGCGCTCGGCGACTAGGGCGACGCGCTTGACCGACTCGACCAGGGAGGCCTTGTCGACCAGAGCGGTGGTGAGGTGCTCGGCCGGGAACAGGCTGCGCACCTTGGGGAACTCGCCGTCGAGCAGGCGCGTCGTGGTGCGGCGTACGCCACCCGCGGCCGCCCCCTCGAAGCCGATGATGCCCTCGCCGGTGCCGGTGGTGGACAGCGCGAGGGTGACCTCGCTGCCGCTGGTCAGCGACTTGGCGGTGTCGCCGAGCACCTTCGCCGGCACCAGCGCGGCCAGGCTCTCGTCGGGAGTCGCCGGGTTCCACTCGAGCTCGCGGTGGGAGAGCCGGAAGCGGTCGGTGGCGAGCAGCGAGATCGTGGAGCCCTCGATCTCGAGCCGCACGCCGGTCAGCACCGGGAGCATGTCGTCGCGACCGGCGGCGGTCACGGCCTGGGCGACGGCGTGGGCGAACAGCTCCGACTTCACCGTGCCTGCCGCGGTCGGCATCTCCGGCAGCGTCGGGTAGTCCTCCACAGGCATGGTCTGGAGGCTGAACCGCGCGCTCCCGCAGGTGAGCGAGACGCGGGCGCCGTCGGTGACCATCTCGACCGGCTTGGCCGGGAGGCTGCGGCAGATGTCGGCGAGCAGCTTGCCGGAGACCAGCGCCTTGCCCTCGTCTGCGACCTCGGCCGAGAGCGTCGCCCGCGCGGAGGTCTCGTAGTCGAATGTCGAGAGCACCAGGCCCTCTTGACCCGCCTCGATCAGGAGACCTGAGAGCACCGGGGTGCTGGGGCGGACCGGAAGGCTGCGGGCAGCCCAGGCGACGGCATCCGCGAACACGTCGCGGTCGACGCGGAACTTCACGATGACCTGTCCTTCTTCTAGCTCGACATCGGGGCGTTTGAGGACATGCGGTCCGGGCTGTGCTTGAACCCTGGGGGAAGACGCCACCGGTTCCGGAACGCCCCCGCGTTGACATGACCTGGAGTACGCATCCTGCCACGGACCGCCGACAACCGGTAAGCGCTCAGTGGTGTCGGGTCTGCACAGGCGTACCTGTGCACTCGGTCGGCCGAGCGGGTTGTCCCCAGGGAAGGGCGTTCGTGGAATTTCACCGAGGATCCATAGATGTAAATAGTTTCGTACGTCGTAAGAGCATCTGTGGGAAATGTGGATGAGCAGCGTCTTCCCTGGTCATGCCCGGAAATGTGATTCCACAGGGGATGTGGACGCCATGCTGAAATGACGCACGTCACTGTGGGCTGTGGAGAGTTGTCGGCCCGTTTGAGTGTTTTGTGCACAGGCCATCCCCTTTTCCATCCCATTTGAACGGCCGGTTCTCCACAGGTTCCACCCAGCCTGTGGGCTGTGGACAACCTGGGAAATCTCGTCCTGTGGGTTTTCGAAATCCCAAAACGCGAAACGGCCGCCGGCCCGGAAGGGGCGGCGGCCGCGTACGACTGCTGGACTGGCTAGGCCTGGCGCGCCTGCATCTTGACCCGGTTGGTGAGCTCGGAGACCTGGTTGAAGACGGCCCGGCGCTCGGCGAGCAGCTGGTTGATCTTGCGTTCGGCGTACATCACGGTGGTGTGGTCGCGGCCGCCGAAGTGCTTGCCGATCTTGGGCAGGGAGTCCTCGGTGAGCTCGCGACACAGATACATGGCGATCTGGCGGGCCATGACGAGGTGACGCCCACGGGAGGGTCCGGTGAGCTCGTCGATCGACAGCCCGAAGTAGGCAGCGGTCTGGGCGATGATCAGGCCGGCGGTGATCTCGGGCTCGCCGCCCTCGGGGATCAGGTCCTTGAGCACGATCTCGGCCAGGGTCAGGTCGACGTCCTGCCGGTTGAGGTTGGCGAACGCGGTGACCCGGATCAGCGCGCCCTCGAGCTCGCGGATGTTGGTCTGGATCTTGCTCGCGATGAACTCGAGCACGTCCGGCGGCGCGGTGAGCCGCTCCATCGCGGCCTTCTTACGGAGGATCGCGATGCGGGTCTCGATGTCGGGCGGCTGGACGTCGGTGATCAGACCCCACTCGAACCGGTTGCGCAGCCGGTCCTCGAGCGCCTCGAGCCGCTTGGGTGGGCGGTCGGAGGTGAGCACGATCTGCTTGTTGGCGTTGTGGAGCGTGTTGAAGGTGTGGAAGAACTCCTCCTGAGTCTGGGTCTTCCCCTCCAAGAACTGGATGTCGTCGATCAGCAGGACGTCGACATCGCGGTAGCGCCGCTTGAACCGGTCCTGCCGGTCGTCGCGGATCGCGTTGATGAACTCGTTGGTGAACTCCTCCGAGCTGACGTAGCGCACCTTCGCCCCGGAGTAGAGACTCCGTACGTAGTGACCGATCGCGTGCAGCAGGTGGGTCTTGCCCAGACCCGACTCTCCGTAGACGAGCAGCGGGTTGTAGGCCTTGCCCGGTGCCTCGCTGACCGCGACCGCGGCTGCGTGCGGGAATCGGTTGGAGGACCCGATGACGAAGGTCTCGAAGGTGTACTTCGGGTTCAGCCGGGTCTCGAGCACGTTGTGGCTCGGCTCGCTCGGCCGGGTCGGCGGACCTGGGACGAGCGGCCGCGGCGGAACCGGCTCCTCGATGGGAGCCACCTGAGGCGCCGGGGGATTTGTCGACATGTCGCCATATCCAGGACGTACGTCGTCAGGCGCCGCGGGAGCGGCCGGCTGCTGCGGGGGCGGCGACGCGATGGGAGCCTGCGGCGCCGAGTACGCGGCGGGCGCACCCGGCTCGTCGTGGGGCGCGGTCGCCGGCGGGACGCCAGGGATCAGGCCGGGCGAGTTCGGCGGGTAGACCGACTGATGCGGGAAGGCTGACTGGTTCGGGTAAGCCGACTGGTTCGGGAACGCCGACTGCTGCAGGGCAGCGGCGGCGGCAGCGTCCGCAGCGGCGATCTCGCGCTCGGAGATCATGATCGCCTGGGTGTCGGGATCCGGCGTGACGTCGAGATCGGGGTTCACGGTCACCGCGATGCGGATCTCGCGATGGAAGATCTCGCCGAGGGATCTCTCCAGGGAGCCGCGCAGGCGGCCCTCGATCTGGTTGCGGGTGAAGTCGTTGGGGACCTCGACGATCGCGGTCGACCCGTGCAGGGTGAGCGGCTCACTGTCCCGGAGCCACGCCCGCTGGTTCGGCGGGAGCTCGGCGACCACCTTCGTCCATGCGGACTGGAGATCTGGCTGTGGTTCTGGCGCGAGGCCGGAGGACTCCACAGGTTCCTGCCTTCCCTGATGGCTCGGGTGGGTGGTCTTGTATTGATGCAGCCTGGATTGATGCAGCGGTCCGGTCTACATCCTCCACAGACTTTTCCACAAGCTGTGGAGCATCCCCGAATGTAGGCATCGGAGACCAACCGAGACACGTCGCCGTCCTCGAGAATCCGACCGTTTCGGCAGGTCAGGCGGGAAAACTAGTTCCCTGCGTGGCATCCCCCCGAATGCGGCCGATGCTCCTGACGATGTGCAGGGAAACCTCGGTAGAGAACGAAACTACCGGCTGGCGAGGGTCATGGGCAACCCGTCCTCCACAGGTGCAGGACTAATGACAGGGGTGTGATAGTGCGCGAGTTTGACCGTGGTTTCGCCGTCCACGTACCGTTGCTAGGTCGCCCGGTCTACGGGTGCCGCATGTCCACGCCTCTCCTCATCGGGCGCGGACGGGCGGTGCTTGTTGAATCGGCCCGCCTGGAACCACCGAGGGCGACCCCATCAGACCAGCCGGCAGAACAAACCGGCCCCACACAATAAGGAAGCACCCCGTGAGCAAGCGTACTTACCAGCCGAACAACCGCCGCCGTCACAAGACGCACGGTTTCCGCCTGCGCATGCGCACCCGCGCCGGCCGCGCGATCCTCGCTGCGCGCCGCGGCAAGGGTCGCAAGAGCCTGACCGTCTGAGGCCGCGGCCTCAGCCACCACGCGCGTGTTGCCACGTCGCCACCGACTGGTCGATTCGTCGGGCTTCAAAGAAGCAGTACGACGGGGCAAGCGCGCGGGCTCGAAGAGCCTGGTGGTCCACCTGCTCGTCCCCGGCACCGGCCCAGATGCCGACCGGGAGGGCGACCCGCAGGTGGGCTTCGTGGTGAGCAAGGCCGTCGGTCCGGCCGTCGCCCGGAATCGCGTGAAGCGCAGACTGCGTCACCAGGCCCGGGAGTCCCTGAGCGGACTCCCGGGCTCTGCTGTGCTTGTGGTCCGTGCACTGCCTGCTGCCGCCGACGCCGACTACGACGCCCTGGGCGTCGATCTGCGGCGCTGCCTGGAGCGAGTGCTGTCATGAGCTTCGTGCGCGGTGGTCTCGACAAGCTCGACCACCTGCTGACGTACGCCCTGGTCGGACTGCTTCACGTGTGGCGGACTCTGATCAGTCCGCTCTACGGCGACGTGTGCCGCTACTACCCGTCGTGCTCGGCGTACGGGCTCGAGGCCGTCAAGACGCACGGCCCCTGGCGCGGGAGCTGGCTGACGGCGCGCCGTCTGGCCCGCTGCGTCCCCTGGGCTAAGACCCGGGGCTTCGATCCCGTACCGCCCCCGAAGAAATCTCGAAGAGACCCTGAAGACCTGGTCCGTGTAAGTGCGGACTCCCCAAACCGAGGAGCCTGATTCCGTGGGAGCCATAGGCGATCTGTTCGGATGGATCGCAACACCGCTGTATTACGCCATCTCGGGCATCCTGCTCGTATGGCAGAAGGCGTTCTCGTACGTCATCCCGTCTGAAGGTTGGCAGTGGGCCCTGGCCATCGTCGGCCTGACCGTGACCATCCGTGCGCTGCTGATCCCGCTGTTCGTGAAGCAGATCAACTCCAGCCGCAACATGCAGCTGCTGCAGCCGAAGGTCAAGGAGCTGCAGAAGAAGTACGGTCACGACCGCGAGAAGCTCGCCAACGAGACCATGAAGCTCTACAAGGACTCGGGCACCAACCCGTTCGCGTCCTGCCTGCCGCTGCTGCTGCAGATGCCGATCTTCTTCGTGCTGTTCCGCATGCTCGAGCACGCCTCGGACGGTATCGGCAAGGGATTCCTGAGCGACGAGGCCGCGCACGAGTTCGCGACGTCGACCTGGCTCGGCTCGCTGCTCTCGGACCAGTTCACGACGGCCGACCACATGAGCACGTACTTCCTCACCGGGTTCCTGGTCGTGGCGATGATCGCGACCACCTTCCTCACCCAGCGTCAGCTGATGTCGAAGAACATGCCGGCCGATGCCATGACCGGACAGTACGCCCAGCAGCAGAAGCTGCTCCTCTACGTTCTGCCCGTCGTGTTCGCCGTCGGTGGTATCGCCTTCCCGGTCGGAACGATCCTCTACTGGACCTCCTCCAACCTGTGGACCATGGGCCAGCAGTTCTACGTGATCCGCAACAACCCCGCACCGGGGACGCCGGCGTTCGACGCCAAGCAGGAGCGTGACCGGGAGAAGCGCCGCAAGAAGGGTCTGCCCGACGCGGAGATCGACATCGCCGAGGCCAACGAGGCAGCGGCCGAGAAGCGTCCCGCGCAGCGCACCCAGCCCAAGAGCCAGACCAGGAGCCAGCGGAAGAAGGCCGGCACGAGCGCCGGTCGCTCCACGACCCAGAAGGACGGGGGAACCAAGTGACGACTCAGGATGTGAGCGAGACCGTGACCGAGGCTGTGGAGGAGGTCAGCGAAGACACGCGCCTCAAGCAGCTCGAGCAGGAAGGCGACATCGCGGCGGACTACCTCGAGGAGCTTCTCGACATCGCCGATCTCGACGGGGACCTCGACATGGACGTCGAGGGCGACCGTGCCGCCGTCTCGATCGTCGGTGGCGACCTCCAGCAGCTCGTCGGCCGCCACGGTGAGGTCCTGGACGCGCTCCAGGAGCTGACCCGGCTCGCTGTCTACCGCGAGACCGGCGAACGGTCCCGCCTGATGCTCGACGTCGGCGGCTACCGTGCCGACCGTCGCTCGACGCTCATGGCGCTCGCCGAGGAGACCGTCGCGAAGGTCAAGGAGTCCGGTGCTCCGGTCTCGCTCAAGCCGATGTCGCCCTTCGAGCGGAAGGTCGTCCACGACGCCGTCGCCGCCGCCGGGCTCACCTCCGAGTCCTCCGGTGTCGAGCCGCGGCGTTACGTGGTCGTCCTGCCTGAGTGACGCTGAGACAAAGAGATCGCCCCTCGTGCCGTGTGGCACGAGGGGCGATCTCTTTGTGCGGGTGTTTCACGTGGAACGGGCAGCGCCTCAGGACCAGTAGACGACGACCCGGTCACCGATGCGGACCTGGTCGAAGACCCAGGCGATCGACGACTTGTTGCGTACGTTCGCGCAGCCGTGGGAGCAGCCGTTGTAGCCGCGGGCGGCGAAGTCCGAGGAGTAGTGCACCGCCTGGCCGCCGTTGAAGAACATCGCGTACGGCATCGGGGTGTGGTAGATCGACGAGACGTGGTTGCGGCTCTTCTTGAAGATCTTGAACGCACCCTCGCGGGTCTTCGTGTCGGAGCAGCCGAAGCGGGCGTCCATCGCTCGGATGATCTTGCCGTTGCGTACGTAGCGCATCCGGCGGTCGGTCTTGTCGACACAGAGGACGCGGCCGGTCAGGCAGCGGCGGTCGAGGTTGTAGAGCTTCGCGTCGGTCGGGGTGCTGGTCAGTGAGCGGAGCCGGTCGAGGGTGCGCTGGTTGACCTTGCCGGTGACGGTCAGGCGCTGGTTGCGCTGGAAGACCTTGACGGCGCCGGCGGTCTTCGAGCCGTAGGTGCCGGTGACGCGTCCCTTGAAGATCTGCCGCTCCTTGAGGCGAGCCTGGATCTTGCGCACCCCGAGGCCCGAGGAGCCCTGCTGGTAGAGAGTCTTGTACGCCGTGTGCAGCCCGATCTGCCCGACGGAGGCCGACGCGGTGCTGGCCTGGGCGCTGCTCGGCGCCGCGATCGAGCCCAGGGAGAATCCCAGGGCGAGGATGGTGGTGAGGAAGATCGCCACCGGGGTTCTACGGACGTTCACATCAGCTCCGTGGTCATGGATGGGGGCCCGGTCGCACGGGCCGCTGGAGTCGCACCCGGAGTGCGACGTTCTACGACTAAGACGTTCGAGCAGCGTGCGCGGTTGCATCAGATTCGCGAGGCTGCTCGCGGACTTTAGCGCACCCGGCGCCCCCGCGGTGCCTTTGGCAACCCTTCCGCGGATTCGTTGGGCCGGCGTTCTCCCAGGCGTCTCTCGGGAGGTGGGTTTCACGTGAAACGGGGCGATCATCGAGCCTGTCGAGATGACGTCGTGCGTACGTACATGTGGGTGGTCTCGACAAGCTCGACCACCGGTCATCGAGCTTGTCGAGATGACGTCGCGGGGGTTTGGTCATCGAGCTTGTCGAGATGACGTCGTGGGGGTTTGGTCATCGAGCTTGTCGAGATGACGTCGTTGGTACATGCATGTGGTGGTCTCGACAGGCTCGACCACCGGGACCTCGTACGTAACGTGGGTGTGGGTGGTCTCGACAGGCTCGACCACCGGGACCCCGTACGTAACGTGGGTGTGGGTGGTCTCGACAGGCTCGACCACCGGGACCTCGTGGGTAGGTGGGTGCTGTGGTCTCGACTGGCTCGACCACCGGTCATCGAGCTTGTCGAGATGACCCTCGTCGCTGAGTGGGTCAGGGGTGTGGGGTCGTCGAGGTGTTGGCGAGGCGCGGGAGCTCGCCGAGGTTTCCTCTGATGAGCGCGAGGCGCTTGGCCCGACTCCAGTTCTGGATCTGCTTCTCCCGCATGAACGCATGCTCGACGTTGTCGTACTGCTCGTACCAGACCAACTGCACCGGGAGGCGATGGCGGGTGTACTCCGAGCCGAGGCCGACCCGGTGCTCGGTCATGCGGCGTTCGAGGTCTGTCGTGCTGCCGACGTAGAGGGTTCGGTCGGCACAGAGAAGCATGTATGTGTAAGCCATGTCCTCATCATGAGTGCGACCACCGACAGTCCTGAGGGTCGAGCGTTCCTGGAGGTCGAGCTTGTCGAGACCCCTGGTTCGGTGGGGGTGGTGGTCTCGACAAGCTCGACCACCGGTCATCGAGCCTGTCGAGATGGCGGGATGTAGATGTCGTGGTCCCGACAAGCTCGACCACCGGAACCGGGTCATCGAGCTTGTCGAGATGACGTCGTGCAGACGAGCGGTGCTGTGGTCTCGACGGGCTCGACCACCGGGACTGGGTCATCGAGCTTGTCGAGATGACCTCGTGCGTACGTAGGGAGTTCTTGGTTGTGCGTTTCACGTGAAACAGTTCGTGTGTGAGCGAGGAACGTGGGGACTTGGGTGGCCTGGGCGAGGTGGACCCTCGGGCGGAGAAGCTCTTTCCGGCTGATCGGCTGGGGCTCGCGGAGAGGTACGCCGCCTGGCTGGCCGACGCGGGGGTCGTGCGCGGTTTGATCGGACCGCGGGAAGTTCCGCGGCTGTGGGATCGGCACATCCTCAACTGCGCTGTGCTGGAGGAGGTCATCCCCGAGGGAGTCGCGGTGGCGGACATCGGGTCCGGCGCTGGACTGCCGGGCTTGGTCCTCGCGATCGCCCGCCCCGATCTGCACATCACACTGATCGAGCCGCTGTTGCGGCGTACGACCTTTCTCGAGGAGGTCGCCGAGGATCTCGGTCTCGAGAACGTGACGGTGCTGCGGGGGAGGGCGGATGCCTTCCACGGTGAGCTCGGGTTCGACGTGGTGACCTCGCGAGCCGTGGCCGGCCTGGGCAAGCTGCTCGACTGGTCGATGCCGTTGGTCGTACCGACGGGTGCGCTCGTTGCGATGAAGGGGTCGAGCATCGAGGCGGAGATCGACGAGGCCGACGCGGCGCTGAAGAAGTGGGGATGCGCGCCGCCGACGGTCTCAGAGCTCGGTGTAGGCGTTTTGGAGACAACAACTGTCGCGGTTCGGGTGGTTTGGTCGGATCCCGCACGGGTAGATTGGCCGCCGGTCCCGAAGGGCGGCCAGAAGGGGCCCAAGGGCGGGTCCCGTAAGAAGAAGCGCCGCCGCTGAAGGTGGTCGAGCTTGTCGAGACCACGAGATTTCGGGCGTGAGACGTCATCTCGACAAGCTCGATGACCGAACGATGAGGATGAGGAACATGCCGTACGACGACGAGAGCGCGCAGAACGCCGTTTCACGTGAAACCGACGAACCGGTGTCGATCAGGCTCCGTACGGCCGGGGACATCGCGTCCTTCGAGAACGACTTCGACACGGAGGCGACGCCGCTGGCCGCTGCCGCCGAGCACACGCTCCTGGCGCGGGGTGCGGCGAGCAACCGGCCGCCACTGCCACGCCCGGCGAGCACGCGCGTGATCGTGTCCGCCAACCAGAAGGGTGGCGTCGGCAAGACCACCTCGACGGTCAACATCGCCGCGGCCCTGGCCCAGCTCGGTCAGAAGGTTCTGGTCATCGACCTCGACCCGCAGGGCAACGCCTGCACCGCGTTCGACGTCGACCACTTCCAGGGCACCCCGGGGACGTACGAGGTCCTGGTCGAAGGGGCCACGCTCGAGAACGTCGTCGTGCCGGTCCCGAAGCTCGAGGGCCTCGAGCTCGTGCCGGCGACCATCGACCTGGCCGGCGCCGAGGTCGAGCTCGTCGAGGAGAACGGACGTGAGCAGCGCCTGAAAGAGGCGCTGGCCAGGTCCCCCCGCGTGGGTGACGCGGAGGACCGTTGGGACTACGTCCTCATCGACTGCCCGCCGTCGCTGGGCCTGCTCACGGTCAACGCGCTCGTCGCGAGCACCGAGGTGATGATCCCGATCCAGGCGGAGTACTACGCGCTGGAGGGTCTGGGGCAGCTCCTCAAGACCGTCGAGATGGTCCGCGCTGCGCTGAACCCGACGCTCAGGGTCTCCTCGATGCTGATCACGATGTACGACGCCCGCACCCGCCTCGCTTCGCAAGTCGCCGAGGAGGTGCGCGAGCACTTCGGCGACACGGTCATGCGCACCTTCATCCCGCGCGCCGTGCGCGTGTCCGAGGCGCCGTCGTTCGGACAGACGGTGATGACGTACGACCCGGGCTCACCGGGTGCGCTGAGCTATCTCGAGGCCGCCAAGGAGCTCGCCAAACAAGCCGAGCACTGAGGTGGTCGAGCCTGTCGAGATCACCGTCAGAGGAACCCGGTGGTCGAGCTTGTCGAGACCACCATCAACGCAGAACTGACATGAAACCCGGTGGTCGAGCCTGTCGAGACCACCAGCAGGACAGCACGGAACTGAAGTGAAGAATCCGGTGGTCGAGCCTGTCGAGACCACCAGCAGGACAGCACAGAGCTGACATGAGAATCCCGGTGGTCGAGCCTGTCGAGACCACCATCAGCAGCATGGAACTGACATGGGGGACATCCAGATATGAGTAAGCAGCCGCCGAAGCGTGGCCTCGGACGAGGTCTGGGGTCGCTGATCCCGACCGCTCCTGCCGCCGCCGGAAACGACTCGGCGGACAGCGCTCCTGTCCAGCCGGACGTCCGTCATTCGGACCTTTCCGCTGGGGCGACTTCTGGCTCATCCGTGGACCCCGGGTCCACCGACTCGGCGGAAGGCCGCCAGATCGAGAATTCGAATCTGGCACCCGTCGACGGCGCATATTTCGCCGAGCTGCCGGTCAAGCAGATCCACCCCAACCATGTCCAGCCTCGTCAGGTCTTCGACGAGGAGGCGATGGCCGAACTGGTCCATTCGATCGAGGAAATCGGCCTTCTGCAGCCCATCGTCGTCCGGAAGGTGGCGACCGACTCCTACGAACTGGTCATGGGTGAGCGCCGGTGGCGCGCCACCCAGAAGGCCGGCCTCGATGTCATCCCGGCGATCGTCCGCGAGACCGACGACACCGACATGCTCCGAGACGCGCTCCTGGAGAACCTTCACCGTTCGCAGCTGAACCCTCTCGAAGAGGCGGCGGCCTATCAGCAGCTGCTCAGCGACTTCGAGTGCACCCACGACGAGCTCGCGCAGCGGATCGGTCGCTCACGGCCGCAGATCTCCAACACGATCCGGCTCCTGAAGCTGTCCCCGTCGGTCCAGCGCCGGGTCGCCGCCGGCGTTCTCTCAGCCGGTCACGCCCGGGCGCTGCTCGCGGTCGACGGCGAGGCGCAGCAGGACAAGCTGGCTCAGAAGGTGGTCGCGGAGGGCATCTCCGTGCGCGGCCTCGAGGAGATCGTCGCCCTGGGGGACCCTGACGGCGACGCCTTCGCCACGCCGCGTGTGAGGCGAGCCAAGCCGACTGCTCCTGGGCTCAAGGAGATCTCCGACAAGCTCTCGGACCGCTTCGACACCCGGGTCAAGGTCGATCTGGGCCGCTCCAAGGGAAAGATCACGGTCGAGTTCGCCACTCTCGAGGACCTGCGCCGGATCGTCGAGCTGATGTCAGCCGCACCAGACGAATCTATTTAGACATCAAGCGCTAAAGCGTTTTGTCGACAAATAGATTTGCTCGTTGAGTGGACCCGGTCATCGAGCCTGTCGAGATGACCTCTTTCCGGGGGGCTTGGTGGTCTCGACAGGCTCGACCACCGGGGTTGCCCGGTCAACGAGCTTGTCGAGATGACCCTCATACCGGGGCCGGTGGTCTCGACAGGCTCGACCACCGGGGTCTCCCGGTCATCGAGCTTGTCGAGATGACCCCTCGGACGAGGGTCGAGACCTACTGCGTGTTCGTCGAGGGGTGCTCAGCGCCGCGGATGGGGAGGCCAGGGATGGGCCCGGTCGCACCGAACGTCTCCAGGAGCTCCATCTCGGCCTCGATGACACCTGCCAGGCGGCGTACGCCTTCTCGGATCCGCTCCGGGGTCGGATAGCAGTAGGAGATCCGCATCGAGGAGGCGCCGAAGCCGTCGGCGAAGAAGCCGGTGCCGGGGACGAACGCGACTCGCGAGGTGACCGCGCGAGGCAGCATCGCCTTGCTGTCGATGCCGGAGGGGAGCGTCAACCAGACGAAGAAGCCGCCGTCGGGCTTGGTCCACGTGCAAGCCGCGGGCATGTAGTCCTCGAGTGCGTCGAGCATGGCGTCGCGGCGCTCGCGGTACATCTCCCGCATCTGCTTGATCTGGCCCTGCCAGTCGTGGTTGGCGAGGTAGGCGGAGACGGCCATCTGGTTGAACGGCGGCGGACAGAGCGTCGCGGACTCCTGGGCGAGGACCAGCTTCTCGCGGATCGCGGAGGGGGCCAGCGCCCAGCCGACGCGAAGGCCGGGGGAGAACGTCTTGGAGAAGGAACCGAGGTAGATGACACCCGGGTCCTGGGCGCGCATCGCCGGGCGAGGCTCGTCGTCGAAGCCGAGGAGACCGTAGGGGTTGTCCTCGAGGACCAGAATGTCGTGGCGCCGGCAGATCTCGAGGATCTCGGTGCGGCGCTCGGGTGTCATGGTGACGCCGGTCGGGTTCTGGAAGTTCGGGATCGTGTAGAGGAACTTCACCTTGCGGCCGGAGGCCTTGGTGGAGACGATCGCCTGCTCGAGCGCGCTCGGGATGAGGCCCTCGGAGTCGACCTCGGCGTGCACGATGTCGCACTGGTAGCCCTTGAAGACGCCCAGAGCACCGACGTACGAGGGCGCTTCGCAGATCACCACGTCGCCGGGGTCGCAGAAGACGCGGGTGACCAGGTCGACGGCCTGCTGGGAGCCGACGGTGACGACGACGTCGTCGGGGTGGGCCTCGATGCCCTCCAGCCGCATGACCTCGCAGATCTGCTCGCGCAGGACGGGATCGCCCTGGCCGCCGCCGTACTGCAGTGCGGTCGGGCCCTGGGTCAGGATCAGGTCCTTGATCGAGTCGCCGACCACGTCCAGCGGGAGGCTCGAGATGTTGGGCATGCCGCCTGCCAGCGAGACGACCTCCGGGCGCGCTGCGACTGCGAACAGAGCTCGCACCTCCGAGACCGTCATGCCTGCGGTGCGTGCGGCATAGCGGTCGGCGTAGGGGTCGAGTCGGGATGATGTTGCGCGCTGGGGAAGATCAGTCATGGTGTCACCATCATGAAGGATCGCATACGCTGGTGACAGACCCTTAACCGAGTATCAAGGGTGAGACATGGCACGCCGTATCCTGCCGCTGACGCTGGACCTCTTCGCCGAGGTCCCGGCGCCGTGTCGCGCCTGTCTGTTCTGGGAGCGCGATCCCGTCGGCCATCGACGCGTCTCCTCCGCACAGACGGTCGGGGTCAAGGAGGCGTGGATCTCCGAGGTGCTCCGCGAATGGGGGTCGTGCGGGCGGGTTGCCGTGGTGGACGGTACGCCGGTGGGGTTCGTGCTCTACGCGCCGCCGGTCTTCGTGCCACGGGTGGCCTCGTTCCCCTCCGGTCCGGTCTCCGCCGACGCGGTCCTGATGACCACGGTGTGGATCGACCCGCGCCATGTCGGTGGCGGGATCGGCCGGATGCTGGTGCAGGGGATGGCGCGCGACCTGGTCCAGCGGGGATCGGTCCGCGCGATCGAGGCCTTCGGCGACGTCGGGCCGCTGAGCGGGATCCATGGCCGGCGCTGCGCCGCGCCGGCGGACTTCCTGGGACGGGTAGGATTCAAGACGTACCGCGAGCACCCGACCGTGCCACGGATGCGGATGGATCTGAAGCAGACGGTCACCTGGATCGACGACTTCGAGTCCGCCTGGGAGCGGCTGCGGGAGGTCGTACGCCCCCGCAACCATCCGTCACCTGCATCGTCCGAGCTGCATCGCGACGCGGATTGAATGTTTCATGTGAAACGGGCGGTGGTCGAGCCTGTCGAGACCACCCGTTCCGCCCGGTGGTCGAGCTTGTCGAGACCACCCGTTCCGCCCGGTGGTCGAGCTTGTCGAGACCACCCGTTCCGCCCGGTGGTCGAGCTTGTCGAGACCACCAAGTCTCGCCACAACTGCCATCTCGCCCGACGTAACTGACGTCTCGGCGAAATGGGCGATGGCGCGCCACTGTGACAGTGGCGCGCCATCGTGTGACAACCGGTGTCAGCCGATGAACTCCTGCAGCTCCTTGAGGAGAGCGGCCTTCGGCTTGGCGCCGACGATCGACTTCACGACCTCGCCGCCCTGGTAGACGTTGATGGTCGGGATGCCAGTCACGCGGTAGGTGGAGGGGGTGACCGGGTTCTCGTCGACGTTCATCTTGGTGAAGGTGACCTTGTCACCGTGCTCGCCGGCGAGCTCCTCGAGGATCGGGGAGACCTGGCGGCACGGGCCGCACCACTCGGCCCAGAAGTCGACCAGTACGGGCTTGTCGGACTTCAGGACGGTCGAGTCGAACTCGGCGTCGGTCACGGCGGTCATGTTGTCAGCCACGATGGGTTCCTTCTCGGTAGGGACGGTTAGAGGAAGTCTGTGGTCAGAACGCTGGGCCTGTGTCGCACATTCCCGGCGCCCGGTGGTCGAGCTTGTCGAGACCACCACCGTAGAGGCCTTGATCAGGCCGAGACCGCAGCCGCCTCGGCGTGGGCCTGGTGGGCGAGGAACTTCTCCGCGTCGAGCGCGGCCTGGCAGCCGGTGCCGGCGGCGGTGATCGCCTGGCGGTAGACGTGGTCGACCAGGTCACCGGCGGCGAAGACGCCCTCGATGTTGGTCGCGGTGGTGCCCTCCTTGGTCAGGACGTAGCCCTCGTCGTCGAGGTCGACCTGGCCGGTGAGCAGCTCGGAGCGCGGGATGTGGCCGATGGCGATGAACAGGCCGGAGCACTCGAGGTCGCGCAGCTCGCCGGTCTTGGTGTCCTTGACGGTGATGCTCTCCACGGAGAGCTCGCCGTTGATGGACTCGACCACGGAGTTCCAGGCGATCTCGAGCTTCGGGTCGGCGAAGGCGCGCTCCTGCATGATCTTGGAGGCGCGCAGCTCGTCGCGGCGTACGAGCAGGGTGACCGAGGAGCCGAAGCGGGTCAGGAAGAGGGCCTCCTCCAGGGCGGAGTCACCGCCGCCGACGACCACGATCGGCTTCTGCCGGAAGAAGAAGCCGTCGCAGGTGGCACACCAGGAGACGCCCTTGCCGGAGAGCTCGTCCTCGCGGGGCAGGCCGAGCTTCTTGTAGCCCGATCCGGTCGCGAGGATGACGGACTTCGCGTAGTGGGTGTCGGTCGCGGTCTTGATGACCTTGACCGGCCCGGTGAGGTCCATCTCGATGACGTCGTCGGGCTCGAGCTCGGCACCGAAGCGCTCGGCCTGGGCACGCATGTTGTCCATCAGCTCCGGACCCATGATGCCGTCACGGAAGCCGGGGAAGTTCTCCACGTCGGTGGTGTTCATCAGAGCGCCGCCGGCTGTCACCGAGCCCTCGAAGACGAGCGGCTGCAGTCCGGCGCGGGCGCTGTAGACAGCTGCGGTGTAGCCCGACGGGCCGGAGCCCACGACGATCACGTTGCGGGGGTCGGTCGGGGACGACGGGGTCGGCATCAATGGCTCCTCAGGTGTGGCTGGCGAACTGCACAACAGATCGTAGGCCACGTACATTCCAGGGCCCTGAACGCCGAGAGATCCCGGCTCGGGCTCAGGAGACGGAGGTGCCGAGGACCTGGACTTCCTTGACCTCGGCGCGGTAGCCGCCGTCGACCTGGGGAAGACCAGTCATCCACACGAGTACGTAGCTGCCCTCGGGAGCGCCATCGACCTTGATCTCGCCCTCGGTGCCGACGCTGCCATTCGCGGCGGGGGCGCCGCTCGGGTCGTCGCTCCACGGGGAGTCGCCGACGAAGATCTCGATGTCGGTGGGCTCACCGATCATGTTGAACTTCAGGGAGTCGATGGCGTACTCGCCCTTGAGGTTGAGCACCAGGCCGATGCCGGGCTTGAGGGAGCGGGGGCTGTCGCCGATCTGGTCGTTGTAGCGGGACGTACGCCACGCCAGACCCTTCGTGTCACCGTCGACCACGAGGTCGACGAGGTCCGGCGTCTCGGTGGGCGGGTCGCCGTGGGGGTCGAGGTCCTTGGCGGTGATGCCCTTGATGACGGTCGGCTCGGCGGCGGCGGTGTTGTCGCCGCCGTTGTTGCCGGTGCCGGGGTTCTCTGCGGTCGTGTTGGGGTCGTCGTTGATGATGTTCCAGGCGATCGAGCCGGCGATGAGGACGAGCACCACGAGGGCGACGCCCATGGCGATGCGGAGCCAGCTGGTGCCGGGCTTCTGGTTGTAGTCCGGCTCCTCGGCGATCGGTACGTTGGCGCCGGTCCACGGACCCTGCCAGCCGTTGTAGGAGGCATCCGGGGCCACCGGTCGCCGGGCGGCGGCCGGAGGAGCCTGCTGCGGGCGCTGCGGCGGCACGTAGCCCGGGGTCTCGTCGGCGAACAGCGGCTTCGAAGGGGTCGGGTCCTGCATCGGCGGCGGGGAGGACGGGCGCTGGCGCTGAGGGCGTACGACGTCGGGAGCCACGCCGATGGCGTTCGACGCGGCCCGTGCCTCGGCCGCCTCGGCCGGGACCGGCGGAGCCATCGCCTGGGTCTCCTCGTCGATGGCCGACGGCCGGTTGAGCGGGGCGGTCGGCTCCCCGGAGAAGCCGGCGAGCGCGGAGTGCAGCTCGGCCGCGGTCAGTGGCGGCATGTCCGCGCCGCTGCCCAGCACCCGGTCGCACAGGTCGTCGAGGGGACGCGGCACACCGGCGCGTACCTGCCGGGGGCGGAGCACGCGGCCGTGGTCGCGCGGCGCCGGAGGCATCGAGGACAGGGTCTCGCCCGCCCACTTGCCGGTCAGGGCGGCATAGAGGACGCCGACGGCGTCGACCCGGTCGCGTCGCTGGGAGTCACGCGTGTCGGGGTCGATCCCGTGCAGCGCGGCGTCGACACCGAAGCCGATGACACGCACCGCGCCCAGGTCGTCGAGCAGCACGGCCTCGGGGTTGAGTCGACCGTGGGCGTGGCCCTGGTCGTGGGCCAGGACCAGCAGGTCGGCGACCTCGGAGGCGATCCAGGTGGCCTGCTGCGGCGGCAGCGGGCCGCCGGCGGCAAGCGCGTTCTCCAGCGACGAGCCCTCGCCCCACTCGTTGACGACGTACGCCACCTGGTCGGTCTGGGCGGCGTCGAGGACGCGCAGCATCCGGGGGTCACCGACGGCGGCGGAGTTGCGGGCCGCGGCCATCAGGCGCGGTGCGCGCTCGTCACGGGCGTCGAGGACGTGCACGGCAACCGGGCGGCCCAGCACCGCGTCCTGGGCGCGCCAGAAGCGTCCCTCGCGGGACTCGCTCAGCAGATCCGTCAGCTGGTATCTGCCGGCGAGGACGTCGCCTGATTGCGTGAACTCCATATCGGACCCATTCTTTCAGACCTTGCCAGACAGTGAGCGGGCTGTCCGATGGTGGTCAACGGCGCAGCCGTCGGGCGACCTGTTGCACCATCGTGGTCAGCTCCTTGACCTGGGCAGCCTGCGCCCCGAGGAGCAGCATGCCGAGATACAGCGCCCCGACGATAGCGGCCCCGATCAAGGCCAGCACCATCGTCGGCTCGTCGTTGATCATGCCCAGCGCCGTGCGGAGCAGCCATGCGGCGGCCGCTGCCACGACGGTCACCATGACCAGGCGGGCGAGGAACCCGAGCAGCCCGCGACCGTCGAGGTCGCCGAGCGTGCGCTTGAGCACGACGTACGAGACGACGGAGCCGATCAGGTAGGACAGCGTGTAGGCGCCGGCGAGCGCGGGCGCGGTGTATTCCGAGGGAACGGCCCTGGTCAGCAGCAGCGCGGCGACGATGTTGGTGGTGGCGACCGAGCACTGGATGAAGAAGACGGTGCGGTTCTGCTCCAGCGAGTAGAAGCCGCGCAGCAGCAGGTAGTGGATCGTGAAGAAGACCAGCCCGGCCGCGAAGACCGACAGCGTTGGGGCGTAGTCCTTGAAGGCGTCGGCGCCGGCGCCGTAGCTGAACAGGATGTGGGCGATGTCCTCCGACAGCACCGGGAGCAGGGCGGCGATCGGGATCACGATGGCGAGCGCGTTGCGCAGCTGCCGCGAGAGCGTACGTCCCAGCTCGGGCAGCTCCCCGGCGGCGCCGTGGCGCGAGAGGAGCGGCAGGATCGCCGTCGCCAGCGAGACCGTGATGATCGAGTGCGGCACCTGGGTGACCAGGAAGCTGTTGGAGTAGACCGTGTAGCCGGTGCCGCCCGCGGCCGAACCGGTCGAGGCGAGCCGCGTCACGATCGTGTACGCCACCTGGTTGACGACCACGAAGAGCACGGTCCACATGCCCAGCTTCGCGGTCTGCGAGAGCCCGGCGCCGCGGAAGTCGAAACGGGGGCGGTAGCGCACACCGGCCTTGTGCAGCACCGGCAGGAGCAGCAGGAACTGGAGGACGATGCCGAGGGTCGAGCCCAGGCCCAGGAGAACCTCCTGGCCGGTGGTGAAGCCACCGACGGAGGAGGGCCCGAAGACGACCAGGTAGGTCACCAGGGTCGTGATCGCGATGATGTTGTTGGCGATCGGGGCCCACATCATCGGGCCGAAGCTGCCGCGGGCGTTGAGAACCTGCCCGACCAGCACGAACATCCCGTAGAAGAAGACCTGCGGCAGGCACCAGCGGGCGAAGTCGATGGCCGACTCGAGCTGGGCCTTGTGATCGTCGGTGTACCAGTCCGCGCCGAGATAGAGGCGCATCAGCAGCGGCGCCCCGATCACCAGGATGATCGTGACGACACCGAGGAAGAGCCCGGCGAGCGTGATGATCCGGTCGGTGTAGGCAGCCCCGCCGTCTGCGTCGTTCTTCTGCGCCTTGACCAGCTGCGGCACGAGCACCGCGTTGAAGACACCACCGGCCAACAGGATGTAGAGCATGTTGGGCACGGTGTTGGCGATGTTGAAGACGTCGGCGTGCAGCCCGGAACCGAGGGCGGCGACGAGGAGTGCCGAGCGGATGAATCCGCTGGCTCGGGAGAAGAGCGTCCCCGCGGCCATCACCGCGCTGTTGGCCAGGACCGAGCCTCCGCCGGACTTCTGCTCGGGCGTTGTCACAGGGCTACCGCTCGCTTCGGTCGTTTCGGTCGCTTCGGCTCCTCGCTCGTCGAGAGCGCCTGAGCTCGTTCCTCGCTCGCGCTCTCCACTCACTCGTCGCCTCCTGACGTACGTACCTTCTTGGCCTTCATGATGCGCCGGGTGAGACGCACGGCGATCGCCGCGAAGAGTAGCGCGCAGCCGGTGCCGACGAACCACCAGATCACTCCGCTCACCTGCGAGGGGCGGATCGGGACGGAGGCGTGGGCGCCCAGCGGGTTGCCCTTGGTGTCGGTGACGACGATCAGAGCGGTGTGGGTGCCGGTGTCGAGCATGCTCGCGGCGAGGTTGAAGCTGGCCTTGGAGTTGGCGTCGAGCTGGACCGGCTCGGAGGTCGCGACCCGCAGCGACTCGTCGGTGATCGCGTCCAGCCGCACCGTGACGGGCTCGTCGAGCTCGTTGCTCAGGGTGACCTGGAACTCGCCGCCCTTCATGCTGGAGAGGATCACCTTCGGCGGTACGGCCACGGTGACCGAGCTGAGCTCGGAGCTGACCTCGCTCAGCGCGTCGGCGGCCGGGTCGGTGTTGCTCTTGCGGGCGGAGTAGGAGATCGAGGTCAGAGCCTCGCTGACGATGTCGGAGGCGACCTCGTCGTTGTGGGTCAGGATCCGCTGCAGCATCTCGCCGGCGCCGATGAGCTCGTTGGCCGTGTCGATCCGGTCGGTGGAGATCTCTGCCTTCATCTCGCGGCGGGGGTAGCGGAGCTTGTCGGTCGTGATCGACGTCGGTTTCTGCCCGGTGAGGGCCTCGTCCAGGGTCGAGGACGCGATCCAGGCGGCCTTGTTCCACGGCGTGACGAACGAGGTCGGGCTCTGCGGAGGGTGCCAGCCGTCGGGGAGCACCGCGATGAGCGGCTTGCCGGAGCCGCGGAGCAGGGCGGCCTCGGCGACGACGCGCTGGCGGACCGAGATCGCGTCGATCGGATCGTTGGGCCCGGGCCCGCCGGCGGCGGCGCCGGAGGAGGTCACGATCATCTGGTGACCGTCGAGGTCGGCGATGACCGGTGCGGTGCCGCGGAACATCCTGTCGCTGACCAGGTTGACCGCACCCGGCTCGAGCAGGTTGACCGCAGCGCGATCGAGGTAGCCGGTCGGCGGCGCGACGGCCGAGGTCGCCTTGATGCCGAGCTCGGCGAGCGCCTGGGCGGTGTGCTCACGCGCCGTGGCCAGCAGGTCGGGGTCGGTCGTGGCAAGCGCGGACAGATCCGGGTCGGCGTAGGGGAGGGCGATCAGGTTGTGACCGGCGAGCGCGTCCTCGAGGCGACCCAGCCAGACCGTCGCGGCCTTCTGCGCGGCCTCGGCCTCCTCGTCGATCGGCTCCTCGGCGTCGGCGTCGGCGCTGGTCGAGGGGCTCGGCAGCAGCGCGGAGGCCGAGGGCGACGCACTCTGGCTCCCGCTCTCCTCCGGCTCCTCCTCACCCTCGTCTGTCGGCGCCAGGTTGCGGGCGGGGTTGCCCTCGGCGAGGTTGCGTACGGCATCGATCAGCGCCGGGTCGATGGCCCAGGTCAGGTCGGGCATCTCGGCGCCGGTCTCGAGCATCCGGAAGAGCCGTCCGCCGGCGCCCAGGTCGCGGGTCCAGCCCGGAAGGTAGTTCACGCTGCCGTCGCCGTTATAGACCACGCTGCGCCGCAGCGGCATCACCAGGGACACCTTCTCGGCCTTGGCCTTCTTGTTCGGCTCCTTGACCAGCGGAAGGAACGTGCGTGCCCGACCGTCGGCGGTGTTCGGCGTGGTGGAGCCGAGCGCGTGGACCCCGAACCAGTAGACCCCGGGCTCGGTGACGTCCAGCTGCCTGCGCGGCACCGAGAGCGACCACGAGTAGGTCTCGCCGGGCGCGAGGTCGGGGATCGCCGCGTACGTCCCCTCGGCCACGATCCGCTCGCCGACCAGGGCGTCCGCGGGCATCTCGGCGGCCTCGGCCAGCTCCTCGGAGGTGGTCATCGGCGTGTCGCCGACGAACGGGTAGACCTTGACGCCGTGCCACTCCTCCTCGGTGGTGTTGGTGACCTTGCCGCGCAGGGTGATCCGGCCCTTGGTGCGCCCGTCGAGGCTGACCGTGTCGAGATCGTCGATGCTCATCGCCAGCGGGTCGGGCTCCGCGGTCTCCTCCGCGGCCCGGGCAGGAGCGGCCAGCGTGGTCGCGGAGAGCATCAGCAGCAGGGGTGCCAGCAGCACCAGGACGAGTGCGGCGGTGACTCGCCCACGTGGCCGTGGCGGCCTCGCCTGATGCTGGCGGACTGGCATGACTTCGAGAATATCTTTCAGGGGGTGCGGTCCTCGTAGACTGCGGCGTTGTGTCCGACAGCCAGCTTCCCCCGATCAGCGTCGCCGATGTTCAGCGATCGGTGACTGCTGAACTGGACCGTATCGCACCTGTCATCGACTCCCTAGGTGAGGCCTTCGCTCGCTCGGGCTTCGAGCTGGCGCTGGTCGGCGGCCCCGTCCGCGACGCGATGCTCGGCCGGCCGCACAACGACCTCGACTTCACCACCTCGGCACGCCCCGAGGAGACCGAGAAGATCCTGCGTACGTGGGGCGAGGCGCTGTGGGACATGGGCCGCGACTTCGGCACCATCGGCACTCGCAAGGGCCCGTGGCAGGTCGAGGTCACCACCTACCGCTCCGAGGCCTATTCGGCCGACTCCCGCAAGCCGGCGGTGGCCTACGGCACCTCCCTGGCCGACGATCTCGTACGCCGCGACTTCACCGTCAACGCGATGGCGGTGCGGCTCCCCGGCCGTGAGGTCGTCGACCTCTACGGCGGTGTGGTCGATCTGGCGACCCGGGTGCTGCGGACCCCTGGGACCCCCGAGGACTCCTTCTCCGACGACCCGCTGCGGATGATGCGCGCGGCGCGCTTCGCCGCCCAGCTCGGCTTCGAGGTCGCGCCGGAGGTCGTCGCCGCGATGACGGACATGGCCTCGCGGATCGAGATCATCTCGGCCGAGCGGGTGCGCGACGAGCTGGTGAAGCTGATCTGCGCGCCCCACCCGCGGCGTGGGCTCTCGCTGCTGGTCGAGACCGGGCTTGCCGACCTGGTGCTGCCCGAGCTGACCGCGCTGCGGATGGAGCGCGACGAGCACAACCGGCACAAGGACGTCTACGAGCACACTCTGACCGTGCTCGAGCAGTCGATCGACCAGGAGGCGCGTCTCGGTGGCGGGCCCGACTTCGTGTCCCGGTTCGCGGCGCTGATGCACGACGTCGGCAAGCCCCGCACCCGGAAGTTCCACGACGACGGCACCGTCTCGTTCCACCACCACGACGTCGTCGGTGCCAAGATGACCCGCAAGCGGATGAAGGCGCTGCGCTTCTCCAACGACGAGATCGAGGCCGTCTCCTCGCTCGTCGAGCTGCACCTGCGCTTCCACGGCTACGGCGACGGGGAGTGGACCGACTCCGCGGTGCGTCGCTATGTGAGGGACGCCGGCGACCAGCTCGACCGGCTCCACATCCTCACCCGCGCCGATTGCACCACCCGCAACCGCCGCAAGGCCGACCGCCTCGCCCGCACCTACGACGCGCTCGAAGCCCGCATCGAGCGGATCTCCGAGGAGGAGGAGCTCGCCGCCCTCCGTCCCGCGCTCGACGGCAACCAGATCATGTCGCTGCTCGACATCCCTGCGGGGCGTGAGGTCGGGGCTGCGTACAAGTTCCTGATGGACCTGCGCCTCGACGAGGGCATCCTCACCGAGGACGAGGCCGCCAAGCGGCTGCTGGACTGGTGGGCCGAGCGCGGCTGATCCGTTCGGGCTATACCCCCGGGGGACTGGGGTGGGCTAGTTTGTGCCGGCGCGATCTGGTCTCGTGGGTCTCACAGAGGTGCGCAACACCCATCTCGACTCTTCGAAGGCAGTTCTCGTGTCTCGTTCCCGCCTCGTCGCGTACGCCTCCATCGTCCCGGCCGTGATCGCGCTGCTCATCCCCTCGGCAGCGGCCGAGGAGCCTGCGCCCACCACCTGCGGTGCCTTGGCCGTCACCGTGGACATCGGTGCGGGCGGTGCGCCGACCGAGGGAGATGACGTCATCGTCGGTACAACGGGGGTGGACGTAATTCACGCCTTGGGCGGTCACGACGTGATCTGCGGACTTGGCGGTGGCAGCGGCGTGGGCACGTCCCTCGACCAGGTCTACGGCGAGGCTGGTGACGACCTGATCATCGGTGGCGCCGGCTCCGACTACATGCGCGGCGGCGACGGCAACGACGTGTTCCGGGGCAGCGGTGGCAACGACTACTACTTCCCGGGGATGGGTGACGACGACATCATCGTCGCGGAGGGCACTTTGACCGGGCGTCTCCTCTACTCCGACGTGTCGGTCGGCGTGAACGTCGACACCAGCCTCTGCGGCCCGCAGGTCGAGACTCCCGCGACGCATCAGGACACCGGCGCCGGGATCGACAGCGTGCCGTGCGATCTCTACCAGGTGAGCGGGAGCCCTCAGGACGACAGGTTGGCCGGGCGTGATGGACGCCGCGAGTATCTCGTTGGCGGTGGTGGTGACGACGTGCTCTACGGCAGCGACATGGCGGAGGGAGAAATCGACAACGACTCGTTCTTGGGCGGTGCGGGCACCGACACTCTGGACTTCAGCCGCGTCGAGCGCCCGGTATCGCTGACTGCTAAGCCGCTTCCGGGGGTGGCCTACTACGACGCGCGCGTCGGGACGGTGGGTGTCGGCGACATCGAGAACCTCGTCGGATCCTCAGCGGCCGACATTCTGTCCGCCGGACCTGAGCCTGCGGTTCTCGACGGCGGCCCCGGACTCGATCGGCTCACCGGTGGCCCTGCCGCGGACACTTTCGTAGACCCGACAGCCAAGATCATCTCTGGCGCAACGTCCGCAGTCACCATCGATGGCACCGCCGGAACCTTCAGCAGCGGGGACACGTTCCCCGTCGCTCCAGGCGTGTCGGTCTGGGGGTCAGGGGCAGATGACGTGATCCGTCCAGGACGTCTGTGCAACATCTACGGTGGCGGAAATGACATGTTCATCATCGATGACACGGTGGCCCCAGAATGTGCGGCGGGCGAGCGAGGAAGCTACACGTACGGAGTCCTGACACTCGACGCATTGAACGAGTCTGCAACGTACGCTCTGGGTGATCCGACCGTCACGACTGCGTCTCGGAGTATCCCGATGCCGGTCATCGCCGGGATGAAGTTGGTCGGCACCCGCTTCGACGATGTACTCGGTGGCGACGACGGCGACAACGTGATCGACGGCGGTCCTGGCAATGACCGCATCGACGGCGGCGCGGGCCTTGACACGGCCACGTACGCGGCGGCCGGGGCCGGTGTCACGGCGTCGACGACGAAGGTGATCGGAGGCGGTGGAACCGACACACTCGCCGACATCGAGAACCTGACCGGCAGCAGCTACCCCGACACCCTCACCGGTGATGCGACAGACAACGTCCTGAACGGTGGTGACGGCAACGATGTGGTCTCGGGCGGTGTTGGTGCAAACGTGGTCAGCGGAGGCGCCGGCAACGACACCGTCGTCAGCGGACCTGATGACGAGCACCTGGCCTGCAGCACCGGGACCGACACCGTCTCGTACGCCGGCGCAGTGTCGGCGATCCGGTTCACCGCCACAGATCCGCACACGGCGTACAACGTCACCGGCGGTGGCGGTAACGACCGAGTCTTCGACTGCGAGAACGTGACCGGATCGAACTACGGCGACACCATCATCGGGACGGGTGTCGACAACGTGCTCACCGGCGGTGGCGGAAACGACACCCTCAATGGCGGAGCGGGTAGTGACACGGTGTCTGGCGGGGACGGCAACGACACGCTCTATGGCAGCGCCGGAAACGACCGGGTGCTCGGTGGCGCAGGCAACGACAGCCTCCGTGGCAATGCTGACAACGACACGGTTGACGGTGGCGGTGGCACCGACACGGTCTCGTACGACTATGCCGCCGGCCGTGTCACTGCTTCGATGACCCGAGCCACGGGCTCCGGCGTCGGCACTGACACGCTGGCGGGCGTCGAGAACGTCACCGGCAGCGGGTACGCAGACACGCTCACCGGCAACGGCGTTGCCAATGTGATCACTGGTGGCGGTGGCAACGACACCCTGGTCGGGGCCGGCGGGAACGACAGGCTGCTCGGCGGCAGTGGTGCCGACGCCCTGCGCGGCGACTCAGGCAACGACACGGTCGATGGCGGGTCGGGGACGGACAGGGCGAGCTTCACAACAGCGACGGGACGGGTCACTTCGACCACGACATCGGCGTCAGGCGGGGCCGGCTCGGACAGGATGTTCGGGATCGAGAACCTCACCGGAGGTGCGTACGCCGACCGGCTCACCGGCAACGGCATCGCGAACGTCATTCAGGGTGGTGGCGGCGCCGACTACCTGTATGGAGTCGGCGGTGCCGACAGGCTCTACGGCGACAGCAGCAACGACCGCCTGTACGGCGGCACCGGCAGCGACTACGGCGACGGCGGGACTGGGCACGACGTGGCGTACTCGATCGAACGTCGACGCAGTATCCCCTGATGGTTCAGCACTCCTGTTGACATCTGGTCACCTACTGTCCATCGAGCCATACTGACGGTACGGTTCCGGGCATGACGACGATCACAGATCTCGAGGCGACGACCACCATCAACGCGACGCCGGCTCAGGTGTGGGCCGCGATCACAGACCTTCCGCGGATGTCCTCGTGGAGTCCGCAGGTGGTGAAGACTGTCGTGTTCGGGCAGGTCAAGGAGGGGACCCGCTTCCTCAACATCAACCACCAGGGCTGGAAGCACTGGCCGACCAACGCCAAGGTCGTACGTTTCTCCCCGCACTCCGACTTCGCCTTCCGGATCACCGAGAACACCACCGTGTGGTCCTACCAGCTCGAGGAGAGCTCCGAGGGGACCGTGGTCACCCACCGTCGCGAGACCCCGACCGGCATCTCCGCGCTCTCGCGCTCGCTGACGAAGGTCGCGTTCGGCGGTCAGGAGAACTTCACCGAGGAGCTGCGTACGGGCATGGCAACCACGCTCGCCAAGCTCAAGGCCGATCTCGAGGGCTGACCCTCCCGCGCCGAGGCGTCGCTCCGGTCGGCCGAAGCGTCAGGCCGGTCGGCCGAGTTGGCAGCGCGTTGACGTCTCGGCCGACGTACGTGACGTCTCGGGTCAGGCCCTTGCCCTGGTCCAGCGGTAGACGCTGCTGGTGGAGACGCCGAGCTGCGCGGCCACGTCGGGGATACGGGCGCCGGCGTCGACAAGGAGCCGGGAGGCCTCGGCCTTGTCGTCGGGGAGATTCGCCATCAGCTCGGCGATCTCGTCGGGAAGGATGTCGGGGTAGTCCATGGCCGGCTCGGGGTCGGGGATGTTCTCCGGGAACGGGATCCGGTCCAGGAGCGCGCCGTCGGAGTCGGACGGTTTGGTCGCCGTGCGTACGTTGCTGAACTGCGGGGCCATCCCGGCGCCCGGGGCCGCGTCTGCGGCCGTGCGCGCGGCGTCGGACACGCGGCTCGAGACGCGGCGTCGAGTATCGGGGGTGGCGAGGGCCGAGGCCATCTCGCGCGTCCGGGTCTCGCGCGCCGGGGTCACCTCGCGGGGTACGTCGGTGACCGAGTCGGAGACGGCGTCGGTGGTCCTGTCGAAGTGGATGCCGGTCGGCGCCTCGATGGCACGGTCGGCGCCAGGAGCGGACGTGACGTGCGGAACCTGCTCCACGACCGGCACGCTGAGCGCCTCGTGCACGTCGGGCAGCGTGATCGGCAGCCGGTCGGCCTGGCGGGTGCCCTCGGCGACCGCGGCGAAGGCGTCGACCCACTGGGTGATCTGGTCGCGCATCGCGCCCGGCGCGACCGAGCGCAGGGCGACCGCCTCGGCGCGCCAGTAGCGCTTCTGGGCGCGCTCCAGCTTCCGGCGGGACGAGGCCGTACGCTTCCGCACCGCCGTGTCGCGAGCCCGGCGCCACTCGACGCGGGTGGCGAGGAGGGCATGCATCCGGGCACCCATCCGCAGGTCGGACCAGGAGCGTTCCATGGCGAGGTGGCGGTCACCGACGAGCGCCAGGTGCCACATCAGGGCGGCCAGCAGCGGCACGATGAACCGGAACGCGGCGGCGGTGGCGGCGTGGCCGAGGTGGATCTCGTGCCAGCCGGCGAAGAACCCGGACGCGGCCGACAGCAGCCAGGTCAGGGTCAGCAGCGTCTGAGCCGGCCGGTCCTGCTGGGCAGCCTCGCGGGCCATCAACGCCACGGTGACCAGCGAGAGCTCGAAGACGCCGGCGAAGGCGTAGGCGTTGATCGCGCCCATGGCGAGCACGTCCCGCCCGAAGCCGACCATGGCGACGTACGCGGCGGCCGTCGAGATCAGCGCGACCGAGACGGCGCCGAAGAGGATGAGGCCGCGTCCGTTTCCTGTCGGGCCCTTGCCTGTCGAGGGGGTCGTGCCGTTGTCGGGACGCATCGTGGGGTCTCCCGTACCTGAGGCGATCGATCGTTTCGGCCCCGGAGTCTAGGGGATGGAACACGTGTTCGAGACGTACGTGGATGGAGTGTTGACAACCCGACGGAAATTCGGCCGCCGCGCCCCCGAGGCCGGGGCTACAGTCCGGGCATGTCGAAGACGGCGGTGCGCCGCGTACTTTTCAAGTCGTTCTGGGCGGTGATCGGCCTGGCCATCGCAGTGAGCCTCTTCAAGCTGGCCTTCACCGGCTCGACGCAGGATGCCGACGGGGCGCCACTGACACCGACCGGGAAGATCCCGCCGGAGGAGGTCGTCGCCGAGAAGGGCACCATCTCCAACTCGCTCACGGTGGACGGGACGATCGTGATCGACAAGCCGGTCTCGGCCACCAGCTCGGTCACCGGAGTGCTGGCGCACAGGTTCGCCGAGACGGGCGCCCGGGTGAAGAAGGGCGACAAGCTCTTCCAGGTGCGCGCCGAGGAGGAGTCGGTCGAGGAGCCCGTCGAGGAGCCCGGGAAGGTCGACGACGCGACCGGCGACGGTGATCGCGACGACGTACCGGTCGAGCCGTCGCCGCCCAAGCCGGTCTATCACTGGTACACCGTCGTCGCGCCCGCAACCGGCATCGTCGGCAACTACGCCGCCGAGCTGATGGGCGAGGTGACCGAGGACGGAGTGGTCGTCTCGATCCGTCCCACGACCTTCCACGCGGTCGGGGCGATCTCGCCGCTGGACCGCTACCGGCTGGCGAGCAACCCGGACCGGGCGACGGTGACCATCGAGGGCGGCCCGAAGCCGTTCACCTGCACCGACCTGAGCATCGGCGACGCGGCGACGGAGACGATCACCGGCGACGCACCCGAGGGCGAGATGATGGAAGGGGAGCAGGGCGCCGAGGGCGACTCCGGGGCGGGCGCCCGGATCAGCTGCCTGGTGCCCGGGAAGGTGACCGTCTTCGACGGTCTGACGATGACCATGGCCATCGACGCCGGGAAGAGCGACGGGGACGTCGTCACCATCCCGGTCACCGCGGTCACCGGACTGGTCGGCGACGGCAGCGTCTGGGTCGTCGGCGCGGACGGCACCCCGACCGAGCAGCCGGTCAGGCTCGGCGTGACAGACGGCAAGCTCGTCGAGGTCACCAGCGGGCTGAAGGCCGGCGACTCGGTCCTGCGCTACGTCCCTGGCTCGAAGGAGTCGGCCGACGACGGCATGTCCGAGGAACTGCCCGCGGGGGAGCTGTGAGCGCGGAGGAGCTCCTCAGGCTCACCGGGGTGGCCCGCACGGTCGAGCTCCCCGACGGCGAGGACCTGCACATCCTGACCGGCGTCGACCTGGACGTACGGCGCGGCGACCATGTCGGCATCGTCGGCCGTTCCGGCACCGGCAAGTCGACGCTGCTGAACCTGCTCGGCCTGCTGGACCGGCCCACGGGAGGCACCCTGGAGTGGGCCGGTCGCAACGTCACCGACATCAGCAACCGGCAGGCGGCCCGGATCCGCGGGCGCGATGTCGGCTTCGTCTTCCAGCAGTTCAACCTGCTGCCGGGGCGTACGGCCCTGGAGAACGTGATGGCTCCGCTCCTGTACGCCTCGGGCAGGGAGTTCTGGCAGCGGCGCCGGATCGCGGCAACGATGCTCGACAAGGTGGGGCTCGGCGACCGGCTCGACGCGATGCCGCAGTTCCTCTCCGGCGGCGAGCAGCAGCGCATCGCCATCGCCCGCGCGCTCGTCCGGACGCCGTCGGTCGTCCTGGCCGACGAGCCGACGGGAGCGCTTGACGTCGAGACCGGCGCGATGGTGATGAAGCTGCTCGACCAGGCGACCTACGACTCCGGCGCGGCGCTGATCACGATCACCCACGACCAGAACGTCGCCGCCCTGGCCCGCCGCCGGTTCCGGCTCGCCGAGGGGCGGCTGCACCCGCTGACCGAGGAGGCGGTCGCATGAGGACGGCGCTGGCACGCCTCGCCACCGGTCTGGCCGCCTCGACCGTCGAGGCCTGGCAGGAGCTGCGCATCCACAAGCTCCGGGTGCTGCTGTCGCTGGTCGGGGTGGCGGTCGCGGTCGCCTCCATCACCGCGACGGTCGCTGCCGGCCAGATCGCGAAGCAGATGTTCACCGAGTCCTACGAGGTCGACGGGCGACCGGCGCACATCTCGATCTTCGCCTACGACGAGAGCAGCGGCATGCCGCTCTCCGTCGAGCGGGTCCGGCCCGCGTTCCAGACGGTCGCGGAGCGGTTCGACGTGACGTACGCATCGGCGAGGATCTCCGCGTACGACATCAAGGCGAGCACCGCGGGCAGCAGCAAGCGGGTCGAGCTGATGGGGGTCGACCCCGGGTACGCAGCCATCCATCGGGTCGTGGTGCCGCAGGGCCGTTGGCTCGAGGAATCGGATGGGGAGCGCCTCTCGCCGGCGCTCGTGATCGACGAGACCTTCGCGAAGAAGCTCGGTCTGCAGGGGACGCCGCTGCCGACCTCGGTCGAGCTCGACGGCCAGGGGATGTCGGTGACCGCCACGATCGTCGGCGTGACCAGCCTGCGGGGCTACGGCACCCCGCGCGCGTTCATGCTGGCCGACTCGCTGGAGCACTGGCAGGCCGGAGCCCCCACGGACGCCAGCTACGAGATGTGGGTGCCGATCGACGGCGCCGACGAGCTCGCCAACGAGATCGGGATGGCGATGCGCGCCGAGCTCCCGGGTCTCCAGGTCGACGCCCAGCGCGACGACTACATGGCGTGGGGCGGCGAAGACCCGATCGGCCCGATCAAGTGGGTGATCATCGGGATCGCCGGGATCATCCTGCTGCTCGGCGCCCTGAGTCTGCTCAACATCGCGCTGGTCACCATCCAGCAGCGGATCCGGGAGATCGGGATCCGGCGCAGCTTCGGCGCGACCACGGGGCGGGTGTTCTTCTCGGTGCTGATGGAGAGCGTCGTGGCCACCGTCGTCGCGGGCGTGATCGGCGTGCTCCTGGCCGTGGCCGCTGTCAAGAACCCGCTGGTGGAGAAGTACGTCCTCCAGGGCATCGACGACGTCCCGCCCTTCCCGCTCTCGGCGGCGTTCCTCGGCCTCGCCGTCGCGCTTGCGGTCGGCGCGATCGCGGGCATCCTCCCGGCGATGATCGCCGCACGGGTCAAGATCATCGACGCGATCCGCTTCTGACTCCGCGGTCGAAATGCGACTGCCCCGGGTGCCAGGCACCCGGGGCAGCTCAACGGCAGCGGGTCACTCGCCGCGGATGAACGCCTCCAGCTGAACGCGACCCTCGGTGTCCTCGATCTGAACCGGCGGGCTCTTCATCAGGTAGGCCGAGGCCGGGATGATCGGGCCGCCGATGCCGCGGTCCTTGGCGATCTTGGCGGCACGGACGGCGTCGATGATGATGCCGGCGGAGTTCGGGGAGTCCCAGACCTCGAGCTTGTACTCCAGGTTGAGCGGGACGTCACCGAACGCGCGACCCTCGAGCCGGACGTACGCCCACTTGCGGTCGTCGAGCCACTGCACGTAGTCCGACGGGCCGATGTGCACGTTGCGGTCGTCGATCTTGTCGGCCAGCTCGCCCTTGAGGTTGGAGGTGACCGCCTGGGTCTTGGAGACCTTCTTGGACTCCAGGCGCTCGCGCTCGAGCATGTTCTTGAAGTCCATGTTGCCGCCGACGTTGAGCTGGTACGTACGGTCCAGCGCGACGCCGCGGTCCTCGAACAGCTTGGCCATGACGCGGTGGGTGATGGTGGCACCGACCTGCGACTTGATGTCGTCACCGACGATCGGGACGCCGGCGTCCTCGAACTTCTTGGCCCACTCGGGGTCGGAGGCGATGAAGACCGGCAGCGCGTTGACGAAGGCGACGCCCGCGTCGATCGCGCACTGGGCGTAGAACTTGTCCGCCTCCTCCGACCCGACGGGAAGGTAGGAGACGAGGACGTCGACCTCCTTCTCGCGCAGGATCGAGACGACGTCGACGGGGTCGAGGCCGGACTCGGAGATCGTCTGGCGGTAGTACTTGCCCAGACCGTCGAGCGTGGGGCCACGCTGGACCTCGACGCCCTTGAACGGGACGTCGGCGATCTTGATGGTGTTGTTCTCGGAGGCGTTGATCGCCTCGGAGAGGTCCTTGCCGACCTTCTTGTCGTCGACGTCGAAGGCGGCGACGAACTCGACGTCGGAGATGTGGTAGTCCCCGAACGTGACGTGCATGAGGCCCGGGACGGTGGCCGTCGGGTCGGCGTCCCGGTAGTACTCCACACCCTGGACCAGGGAGCTGGCACAGTTGCCGACTCCCGCGATTGCTACACGAACCGAACCCATCGGGGCTCCTTCCAATACTCCTGGGCCGACTCACCGGCCCGGAGATCATTTCTCGTTCTCTTGGCTGCTCTGCGCTGTGCGCGAGACGTCCGCTTCGTCGCGTACGCCATCGTCATCCCCCAGATCCCCCCGACCCGCTGCCTGCTCATCGATCGCAGGCTTGGGGTTGCGCTCGGCGTCGATCAGCGAGGAGAGCCATCGGACCTCCCGCTCGACCGACTCGACACCGTGACGCTGAAGCTCGCGGGCGTAGGAGTCGACCTCTTTCTGGGTCATGGCAAGCTCGCGTTGCACCCGGTCGAGCCGCTCCTGGAGCCGGCTGCGACGTCCTTCGAGGACGCGGAGCCTGATCTCCATGTCGGTGCGACCGAAGAACGCGAACCTGATGTCGAAGGTGTCGTCCTCCCAGGCCATCGGACCGACCTCGGACATGAGCTGGGTGAACTCACGTTCGCCGGCCGGTGTCAGCTGGTAGACGATCCGCGGACGCCGGGTCACCGGCGTGACGGTCTGCGCCGCCTCCTCGATGAGGTGCTTGCGCAGCATCTTCTTCAGAGCCGGGTAGAGAGAGCCGTACGACAGCACTCGCCCCCAGCCCAGCATCAGGTTGAGCCGCTTGCGCAGCTCGTAGCCATGCATAGGCGACTCGTGCAGCAGCCCAAGGACTGCCAACTCGATCGTCTCTGCGCGACGTGCCATGCGACCTATCGTACCGATATATCCGCGATGGCAAATAGAGACCTAAGTCTTGTCTGAATACGCCGGACGAGACCACTTCGATGCAACCGTCACCGAACTGTTGACGTCGGGTGACTCGACGCGCGCTGGGCGTGGATGCGGGAGCGCTAGCGTCGATTGCGTACGCTGATGGCTGCCGTTCACCTACCCGAGGACCCACCCGGGGAAGGCCAGGCAAGCGTCGCGCGTCAGGTTGATGGGATTCCCTCGGGGGGATTCAGCGACGTCGGGGGATTGTCAGTGTCAGCCCGTCCGGTCACGTGCCGGGCAGTCACAGGAGCAGTGCTACACCCGTGAGCGACCCATCCGGCGGCTTTTCTCAGAGGCCCAGCCCCCGCAGTGCCAGTCCCCGTAGATCCGATCTCGGCGGGCAGCAAGGACGACCCCAGGGCGGACCGCGCCCACCTCAGGGTGGTCCAGGCGGTCGACCGCCGGCTCCGCGCCGCCCGCAGGGCGCTCCCCAGGGCGCGCCCTCAGGTGGTCGCCCCCAGCCCCGCGGCCAGCGGCCGATGCCTCCGGGCGGACCCCGACCCGGTCAGCGGCAGCCCTACCCGCCGGGACCCCGTCGTCCCGGTGAGCCCCCGGTCGACCGTCTCGGTCAGCGGCCCGCACGTCCCGAGCGCGGCGGCGGCGGTCGCGGGCCGCGTGACCCCAACTCCGTAGCCGGCGCGCCGAACGGCCGCTTCGATGACGAGGGGCTGGACAAGAAGGCTCTGGCCCGCAAGGTCGGCAAGATCGCGGCGATCGTCGCCCTGGTGATGGCGCTGATCGGCAGCGGCGCGGTGATCATCTCCTACAACATGATCTCCGTCCCCAGCGCCAACGCGGCGTTCGAGGCCGAGTCGAGCTTCGTCTACTACGCCGGTGGCAAGAAGGAGGTCGGCCGCTTCCAGGCGGGCGACCAGAACCGTGACGCGCTGAGCGTGGACGAGATGCCCGCGCTCGTGAAGGACGCCGCGGTGGCGGCCGAGGACCGCAGCTTCTACGAGAACAACGGCATCGACCTCAAGGGCATCGCGCGCACGCTCTTCACCAACGCCACCACCGGCAGCGCGGGCGGTGCGTCGACGATCACCCAGCAGTACGTCAAGAACCTCTACCTGACCCAGGAGCGCACCTACTCGCGCAAGGTCAAGGAAGCGGTGATCTCGCTCAAGATCAGCCGCCAGAAGTCCAAGGACGAGATCCTCACCGGCTACCTCAACACCGTCTACTTCGGCCGTGGCGCCTACGGCGTCCAGGCCGCCGCGAAGACCTACTTCCGCAAGTCGGCCAAGGACCTCAACATCAAGGAAGCCGCGGCGCTGACCGCGATCCTCAACAACCCCAACGGCTTCGACCCGGAGAAGGAAGGCAAGGACTCCGGCGGCACCGAGCTGCTCGGCCGTTACCAGTACGTCCTCAAGGGCATGGGCGAGCTCCAGGCCTCGGGCAAGGCGCTCAGCAAGTACGACGACGCCACCCTCGAGAAGTCCAAGGAGGCGCTGCCCAAGTTCCCCAAGCCGCTGGCCGACAGCCGCCTCGGCGGCCAGAAGGGTCACGCGCTGACCCTGGTGAAGAACGAGCTGAAGTCCCTCAAGGACGAGAACGGCAACCCCCTCTTCACCGAGGAGGAGATCGACAGCAAGGGGCTGAAGGTCACCACAACGCTCAGCGCGAAGGCGATGAAGACCGCGGAGGACGCCGTCAGGGACGTGCGCCCCAGCGACAAGAAGGCGGTCAGCGCAAAGCACCCCGAGAACGAGCTGCACGTCGGTGCCGCCACGGTCGATGTGAAGACCGGTGCCCTCAAGGGCTTCTACGGCGGCCAGGACTACCTCGACTCCCAGATCAACTGGGCGGCCTCGGGCGGTATGGCCGGTTCGACGATGAAGCCGTTCACGATGGCGGCTGCGCTTGAGGCGGGCTACTCGCTCAAGGACACCTGGACCGGCGAGGGCGGTTGGGAGATCCCGGGCACTGACCGAGTGGTCCGCAACTCGGGCCAGACCGCGGCGGACCCCACCGGTCACGGCTACGGCGACCACATCACCGGCATCAAGGCCATGGAGGAGTCGGTCAACACGTCGTTCGTCCAGATGTCGACCTCCTTGCCCAACGGCAGCGCAGATGTCTATGACATGGCGGTCAAGTCGGGCCTGCCGCCGCAGGCAGACGAGGCTGAGGACGCACCGGCGGACTACCGCTCGATGCCTGCCTTCTCCACGGACTTCTACGCCAAGGACTATCTGATCACCCTGGGCAAGGGCCGGATGAGTCCGATCAACATGGCCAACGCCTACGCGACCATCGCCAACGGCGGCATGCGAAACACGGTGCACGTCGTCTCGAAGGTGGTCGACGCCGACGGCGACGTTGCCTACGAGTGGAACCAGCGCGACGGCGAGGAACGGGCGATGTCCGAGGACGCCGCCGATGACACCTCCTACGCGCTTCAACAGGTCGTGAAGAACGGCACCGGCCAGACCGTCAGCAGCATCAGCCAGCCGGCTGCAGGCAAGACAGGCACCGCGACCAACGACGACGGCGACGTGTCTTCGGCGTGGTTCGCGGGATATACCCCGCAGCTCGCGACGGCAGTGATGTACGTCCGTGGCAAGGGCGCCGGCAAGCTCGACGGCTGGCTCGACTCCTACTTCGGAGCCGGCTACCCAGCCGAGACCTGGGCCACGATGATGGGCGCATTGACCGATGATCTCGACATCGAGGAGTTCCCGGAGCCGGCCTGGATGGATGGCGAGGCGCCGATGGAAGGCCACGAACCCTCGCTGACCGCCACCCCGACCCCCACCCCGACCGAGTCGGCGGACTGCTCCAAGAAGGACGAGCGCAAGGGTCTCTGCATCCCGATCGAGGAGCCGGAGGAGAGCCAGAGTCCCACGGATGGCGCCACCGACGGTGACCCGGACCCGTCGGCGACCCCCGACGAGCCCGAGGCGACCGATCCGACGGTGACCGAGACCGCGTGCGACTGGTTCGGCGATTGCGAGTCGTCCTCGCCACCGGCGGATGGCAATAATGGGGGCGGCAATGGCGCTACCACCGAATAGGGCACTTACTTCGTGACTGATGGTCCAGTGACCGCCCCCACGGCGGAGGATCCGGTTGTCCGGACCGCCTCCACCGCGGTGGGCGGTCCTCTCGGGGGACTCGCACACGGCCGACGGCGCTGGTTCAGCGCGGTCGGCCTGCTGCTGCTGCTGACCTCGCTGACGTTCGCGATCGGGATGGTCTCCAAGCAGACCTGCTACAACGCCACCTGGACCAACGGCGACACCCGATACACCCACTTCTGCTACTCCGACCTGCCCTATCTCTACGTCGACCGTGGACTGGCCGAGCAGGAATGGCCCTACTCCTCCGATCCTGAGGTCCGGGCGCGCTATCAGCAGGTGATGGAGTATCCGGTCGGCATCTCCTACTACGCCTGGGCGACGTCCCACGTCACCGACTGGCTGACCGACACTCCCGACGAGGACGAGCGCCATCTCGTCGAGACCTCCAGCTTCTGGGGTCAGCCAGGCATGCACCACGAGATCCGGACCTTCATCGTCGTCAACGTCATCGGCTTCGCGGTCGCGGCGCTGCTCTCGGCCTGGTTCCTGGCGCGTACGCACCGCCGACGGCCCTGGGACGCGGCCGCGTTCGCGCTAGCCCCGGTGCTGGCGGCGACCGGGATCATCAACTGGGACATGCTGGCCGTGGTCTTCGTGGCCGGGGCGCTGTGGGCGTGGTCGCGAGATCGGCCGCTGCTGACCGGCATCCTCATCGGACTCGGCTGCGCGACCAAGCTCTACCCGCTCTTCCTGCTCGGCGGGCTGGTGGTGATCTGCATCCGGCGCCGCCGCTACTACGACCTGGCGGTCGCCGCCCTGGCAACGGTCCTCGCCTGGGTGCTCGCCAACCTGCCCGCGATGGCCACCGGCCTGGAGGAGTGGAAGGTCTTCTGGAGCTTCAACTCCGAGCGCGGCCCCGACCTCGGCTCGCTGTGGCTCGTCGTCCAGCAGGCCAGCGACGCGACGATCTCGGCGCAGACGGTCAACCTCGTCTCCTGGGCCTTCTTCATCGCCTGGTGCAGCGGCGTACTCATCATCGGGCTGACGGCTCGCGAGACGCCACGGCTGGCGCAGCTCGGCTTCCTGATCGTCGCCGGGTTCCTGCTGGTCAACAAGGTCTATTCACCGCAGTACGTCCTGTGGCTGCTGCCGCTGGCCGTCCTCGCCGTGCCACGCTGGCGTGACCAGCTCATCTGGCAGGCCGGTGAGCTCTTCTACTTCGTCGCGGTCTGGTGGTATCTCGCCGACATCCTGGCCGGCAGCGGTGGGGACCAGCCGGTCTACTGGTTCGCGATCCTCGCCCGGGTCGCCGCCGAGATCTATCTGATCGTGGTCGTGGTCCGGGAGATCTACGAGCCGTGGCGCGATCCGGTCCGGTGGACCGAGGCTCGCGCGGAGGCTCAGGAATCCAGGACGATCTCGTCGAACGAGGTCGCGGTGTAGCGCACCCGCACCTCGAGCTCCTCGCCGACCTCGGGCACGCGCGCGCCCGAGGGGAGCATGAGCATCGACTCCTGCATGTGTGGCGGCTCGGCGAACCAGAGCGCCTTGCCGTCGAGCGTGTAGGGCGAGCGCGACTGTCCCATGGCGTCGAGTCCGCCGCGGGCGACCGCGAGGGCGCGGGAGCGCAGGTGGGTGTCGCCCAGCGGCGCCTCGAGCCCGATCCCGTGGGCGGTGCCGCCGGAGGCGACCACCAGATGACCGGCGCGCATCGCGGTGCGGCCGCGGTAGCCGTAGGAATATCCCCGCTCGAGCGGGTGTACGTCCTCGACGGTCGCGGTCACGGTGAGCGCGCCGCGGTCACCGAGCCACAGCGCGGTGCCGACGCGGGGCCGGAAGGTGATGTCGCCGTAGGCCGCGCGCAGCTGGGCCAGCTCGTTGGCGCTCAGGTGGGAGACCCACACCGTCTTCGCCTCGGCGCCGACGACGGCGTCCATCTGGGCGCGTACCTCGGCGAGCGAGCCGCCGTCGAGGCCGAAGTGCATGGTGATGCCCTCGAAACGGGCGTGCTCGCGGGCGACCGCGGCGGTCGGCCACAGGTCGCTCGGCGTCATCCCGTGGCGCCGCATCGAGGTGACCAGCTCGAGGATCACCCGCGCGCCGGGCTGGCGCTCCAGCAGCAGCGGCAGGTCCTCGGGGCGGCTGATGGTGTGGATGATCCGGTCGGCGATCTCCGGGTTGATCTCGGGCGAGTAGGGCCGCCACGGGGTCAGGACGTAGATCGAGCCACTGAACCGGGTCGCCACCTCCCACACCTCGTTGTAGGTGCCCACCGCGAGCGTGTCGACGCCCGTGCCGAGACTGTTGAGCCACTCGGTCTGGTGGGCGAGCTTGCGCAGGGTCAGGCCGTAGCCGTTGCCCTTCGCCACCGGGACCAGGCCAGGAGTCGCCTCGGCGAAGGTCTGGACGTGCTTGCGCCAGCGATCGGCGTCAACGGTCAGTTTCAGCGGCATACGGTGATCAGCGCCTCTTCATGTAGACATCGAAGGCCGTGTAGATCGGCTTGTTCAGCGGCAGGTCCCACTCCCCGGCGTACTCCACCGCTTGGCCACCGGTGCCGACCTTGAACTGGATCAGCCCCACGTGGGAGTCGTCGGTGGAGAGTGTCGGGGTGATGCCGCGCAGGTCGTAGGTGGTCGCGCCGGCGGCCATGGCGTCCTGGATCATCGCCCACTGGAGGGCGTTGGAGCCACGTACGTCTCGCTTCTCGGTCGAGGAGGCGCCGTAGGAGTACCAGGCGTGCTTGCCGACGCGGACCATGATGGTCGCGGCGACGAGGTCGCCCTCGTGTCGGGCCAGGAAGAGCTTGATGCGCTCCGGATCCTCGTTCGACATCGCCCAGAACATGGTGCTGAAGTAGCTCCGCTGCCGCGGCGTGAAGTGGTCGCGCGCGGCGGTGTGGACGTAGAGATCGTGGAATGCGCTCAGGTCGCCCTCGAAGTCGCCGTCGGCAGGGTTGGTGGGGGAGGTGACGGTCACCTCGACGCCCATCTTGGCCGACTTCTTGATGTTGCGGCGCCAGAGCTGGTTCATCCCCTTGAGGACCTCGTCCTCGGTCTTCGGGGTGCCGTCCTCGTGCGCCAGCGGGATGACGAAGTTGTACTGCGGCTGCCCCGCGCCGAAGCCGTCCTCGGGAGACTGGAGCCGCCAGCCCGCCGCCCGCAGCTGCGAGACGACGCGTGCGCCGGTCGCATCGCGGTGGGTCGGAGTCAGCTGGTTGAGCCGCTGGACGGTGTCGTCGGCGATGCCGTCCTTGACCTGGTTGGCGTTCCAGGTCGCTGTGGTGACCGGCGGTCCGATGCGGATGCCGAAGGCGCCGTTCTTCTTCAGGTACGCCGCCAGCGGCTCCAGCCACGGAGCCAGGTCGCCCGACCAGTCGATGCTCGGGCCCTCCGGCAGGTAGGCGAGGGTGAACCGCTCCAGCTTCGGGACCGGCCGGTGCAGCACGAGCGCGGCCCCGACGATGGAACCGCCCTGGAGGCTGTCGAACCATCCGACCGACTCCGAGCGCCACTCGGTCTTGACCTGGGCCCACGACGGGGTCTGGAGGAAGCTCACGCTGGGTTGCTTCTCGATGAAGGCGAGATGCTCCGCAGCGGTGATGGGGCGCACGGTGAGACTCACCCGCAGAAGGCTACCCGCTCCGGCGGTGGGGCCGAATCCCGGTGGTCGCGCTTGCCGGGAGCACTGTCGGCGAGCCTCTCAGCGCCCCAATGTGGGGACAATCGCCCCGCTCCCTAGTGAGTCCGTGGCGCTGAGCCGCTATTGTCGGCGACCAGATGTATCACGGCTTGGGGCCTGACCTCCTTGTTGCCGTGACAGCAACTATGACCACCACGATGGCGCGCCCGCGCGTCATCTGGCCCCGCAGCGGCTCCGCGCCGATCCGGAGGCCGCCGGTCGAGGAGGGGACTGTGACACGGGTGCGACGCGGGGTCGGGCATGCCGACGCACCCGCGACCGTATGGTCCCGGGCCACAGCCGACTTCGACCGTTGGCTCAGCGGCGACTCCGCCGCCCTCGACGAGCTGGTAGCGACGATGACGCCCGTCTTGTGGCAGGTCGCGCGCTCCTACCGGCTCACCCAGGAGCAGGCCGAGGACGTCGTCCAGAACACCTGGCTCAGCTTCGTACGCAAGCACTCCTCGATCCTCGACACCGCAGCCGTCGGTGCCTGGCTCACCCTGACCACGCGTCGTGAGGCCTGGCGGGTCGCGAAGCGATCCGGGCGTGACGTACCCGTGGAGGACGAGGCCCTCGAGTCCCGTGTCCCGACGCAGCGCTCCGCGGAGTCGCTGGTCGTCGAGGGTGACCGCAACGCGCTCATCTGGGCAGCTGTGGAGTCGCTCCCGGAGAGGTGTCGGCGGCTGCTGCGCGTGGTCGCCTTCTCCGACCGGCCCGACTACGCCAGCCTGGCCGAAGAGCTCGAGATGCCCATCGGCAGCATCGGCCCCACCCGCGGCCGCTGTCTCGGGAAGCTGCGGGATGCACTTGAGAACGAGGGGGTGTCGTGATGGGTCGCTCGGAGGAGCCCACACGCGAGGAGCTGCTCGGCCTGGTTCGGCAGGCCTATGTGTCCGGTGATCCGGTGCCCGGCGGCCTGATCTCCCGGATGCAGGCGGCCGCCGCCGGCGCCGCCGAGGAGTCCGGACTCGGGCTCGACCTGGAGCTGATGCTCCTGGTGGAGTCGTCTTCTGATGTGGAGGCCGCCGGGGTCCGCTCCGCCGCTCCCGCCTCCGCCCGCTCCGCCTATACGTTGCGCTTCGCGCAGTCCGGAGTCGATGTCTTGGTGCGTGTCGCCTCCGACACCGACACCACCGCCCGCCTCGACGGCTGGGTCGTCCCCGGCTCGCCCATGACCGTCCGCGCCATCCGCGCCGACGAAGTCCGTACGCCGATCGTCGCCGTGACGTTGGGCGCCTCGGGGCGCTTCGAGCTCACCTCGCTGCCCGCCGGTCTCATCCGGCTCCGCTTCGAGCCCGCCGACGGCTCTGCTGCCTTTCTCACCCCCACGTTCGAGATCTGACCCAGGAGTAACAGTGCATTCCAAGCGTGAGCCACGGTTGTCAGTGGCATACGGATCGACCGAGGCACGTGTGCTCGACCCGACCAACGCGGTCGCAGTCGACGGCGTTTCGGCGCGTTCCACCATCTACTCCTCGGCTGTTCTGCTTGTGTCCAAGTCGGTTGACTTCGAGGACACCTTGGATCGGATCGAGAAGGTCGCCAAGGGACTCGGTTGGCGTGCCGTCGCCGAGGAGGAGCCGCCGCACTCAATCGGGCTGCGGTTCGGCGTGCGTCGCGTGCGGCTTGGGGTGCGGCCAGGCAAGGCGGCTCAGGCGCCTGATGCATGGACCGTTCTGCAGTATCTGCGGGCCTCGAGCCGTGATGGTGCGTGCGGGATCAGTTTGGAGCATGTCCTCGTTCCGGATCCCCATAACGAGCCGACTCCCCATAACGAACCGACTCCCCATAACGAACCGACTCCGCACAACGAGCCCACTCCGCACAACGAACCCACTCCCCACAACGAACCAACGCCGAACTACGGTTACGACCCGCTTGCCACCGGTGGGCGCCAGCCGGTGGCTTTCGTTGGGAGGCCGCCCCGGCGTTTGAGTGAAGAGGAACTGGCTGGACGGGAGCGTCCCGTCGTGGCCGTGCTGGACACCGGCTGTGGTCCGCACCCGTGGCTCGACTTCGTGCAACGCGATGTACGTCTCGGCGAACATCCCATCGGCTGGCCCGCCGGGGTCCCCAACTCGGAGATCGATGGAGACCAGGTCGGACCGCTCAACGGGGTGATCGACCCGCTAGCGGGGCACGGAACCTTCATCGCGGGGCTGATTCACCAGGCGTGCCCTGACGCCGAGATCCTCTCATGGCGAATCGTTCCGCCGAACGGCCCCATTGCAGAGACCGACTGGATTACCGCCCTGGCCCAGATCGCAGAACTCGTGCGTCTGTATCGTGCTGGCGACCCGCATGGCCAGCGCATCGACGTTCTGAATCTGTCGATGGGCTACTACCACGAGACGCCGGAAGACGAGTTGTTTGACTGCACTCTCTACGAGATTCTGGCCGACCTGTCTGCCAATGGCACCCTGGTGGTCTGTTCGGCGGGCAACGACGGCACCGCGCGACCGTTCTTCCCGGCTGCCTTTGCGCCTTGGAGCGACGGCAACGGGCCGATCGACCTCAAGCCCGACGTACTTCCGGTTGTCTCCGTGGGTGCACTCAACCCGAACGGCAGCACAGACGCGGTCTTCAGTAACTCGGGCGCGTGGGTTCGAGCATACGAACGTGGAGCTGGCGTCGTGAGCACATTCCCACCGACCTTCCAAGGTGGCTATCAGGCATCCATCGCGACTGAGTTCATGGGGAGGTCGCGGGCGTCGATCGACCCGGATGACTTCACAGGTGGATTCGGAACCTGGAGCGGGACGTCGTTCGCGGCACCATTGCTTGCTGGCCAGATCGCGCAGGCTCTCTTTGAGAGTGGCCGCGCTGGCGAAGTCGAGCAGGACGTCAAGCGTGCCTGGTCGGCGCTCGAGAGCCTGACGTCTCTAAGGCAAGGCACCGAAGCCCGCTGACATGGAGACCGAGGACTCGGCTGAACTTCACCAGCTTGGCGTCGTAGCACTTAGCTCGGGAAAGAACGCTGAGGCCAAGCGTCTGCTAGAGCGCGCGCGTCGGGCAGCGGTGGATACGGGTCTGTTGGCGAGAATCGAGTCCACGCTGGCGTATCTCGAGGCTGACACGTCTGACTTGGAGCGTGCCCTAGAACTCAATGACGGGGCCCTTTTGTTCGCGGGGCTCAGCAGCGAGACGCGCGGGGTCCTACTTCAGCAACGCGCGACACTCCTTCGTCGTGCTGGTCGCGCTAACGATGCCCTGGCGGCGTTTGATGAGTCGATCCAAGCACTCGAGGAGAACTCGAGGAGCACTTCCGACCTTGCAAAGGCGTACCTGAACCGAGGGACTGTCTACCTCGACCGTCACGACGTGGTGGCTGCAGCTGAGGACTTCGAAACTGCGGCTCGCCACTTTCGCGACGCTGGCGTGGATGTCTCGGCAGCGAAGGCTGATCACAACCGTGCGTACGCGCTCTTCCTTTCCGGCGACCTGGTTGGCTCACTGGCACTGATGGAGTCGTCGTATGACATCCAGGCTGCCGCCGGTCCTCTGGTGAAGGCGGTATGCGATGCCGATCGGGCCGAGGTGTTGATGGCGGCGGGGTTGACGCGGCAGGGTGGCGAGATGCTGCGGCAGGCAGCCGAGGCGTACGGATCCAAGGGCCAGCGGCAGCGGCAGGGGGAGGCTGAGCTGGTGCTGGCGTCGCACATGGTGGCGACGGATCCCGTCGAGGCGGAGAGGGTGGCACGCTCAGCGCTGGGCTGGTTCGAGGAGGCGAGAGCGACAGGGCTGGCCCTGCGTGCGCGGGCGGTGGCGTTCGAGGCGGCGGTGACCGCAGGGCAAGATCCGAGGGAGGACGGCGAGGCGTTGGCCGGGCCGCTCGAGGAGCAGGGCCTGAACTGGCCGGCTCTTCGGGTCCGCATGCAGGCTCGGTTGGCGCGCATCCATTCGGCCGAGAACGCCGGCCTGCCGACGAGACCAGCGAGTGGCAGGGTGATCGGTCCGGTCCCGCCGGAGGCGCCCATCGACGTACGCCTCCTGGAGCGAGAGCTCCGTGCCGAGCTGGCCGTTGCCGCCGGTCGTGCGGTGACAGGACTTCGCGAGCTGCGGGCCGGACTCGATGACTTCCACCTGTGGCAGAGCTCGTTCGGCAGCCTCGACCTGCAGACCAACGTCGCCGGGCACGGTCGCACCCTGGCGAGGCGCGGCCTGGAGTTGGCCGTCGAGTCGGGCGATACCGATGTGCTCTTCGAGTGGTCGGAGCGCTCGCGGATGCTGGCCTCCCGGGTACAGCCGGTGCGGCCGCCGTCCGACCCTCAGCTCGCCGCAGACTTGGCCGAGCTGCGTGGTGAGGTGTCGCCCGAGCGCGAGACCGAGCTGCGTGAGCAGATTCGTCAACGAGCCTGGCGGGTCAAGGGATCTGGTCAGGTCTCCGATCCGGTCGGCCTTCCTGACCTGCACGAACGCATCGGCGACCATGTTCTCGTCGCCTACGTCGTTGCCGCCGGTCGCCTCGTCGCAGTCGTGGCGACCGCCGACTCCGCCACCCGGATCGACCTCGGCGACCAGGCTGCGCTCGGGTCGCTTCTGGGCGGCCTGCTGCCGGATCTCGACGTCGCCGCGACCGACCTCCCGGGCCCGCTCGGTATTGCCGTACGTGGTGACCTGACCGTGCGACTCCAGCAGCTCTCCGGGCTGCTCGTCACCCCTGTTCTCGAGAAGATCGGTGACCGCCCGGTCGTCCTGACCCCGTCAGCCGTGCTGGCGGCGGTTCCATGGACCCTGCTGCCCGGCCTGACCGGCCGACCGGTCACGGTCGCCCAGAGCGCCACCGCCTGGCTGAGCCGCGCCCACACCCCGCTGCGCACCCAGAAGGCTGGCTTCGTCGCCGGACCGCGCGTCATGCGCGCCGCCGACGAGGTCGCCAAGAGCGCCACTGCCTGGTCCGGCGCCCACACGCTCACCGGCACCGACGCCACCGCGGCGGCGGTGTCCGCGCTGGCGGCCGAGGTCGACGTACTCCACCTGGCCGCCCACGGCCACCACTCCGCCGACAACCCGCTCTTCTCCGGCCTCGAGCTCGCCGACGGGACCTGGTACGGATACGACATCGACGGCCTCGCCGCCGTCCCGGACGTCGTCCTCCTCTCCGCCTGCGAGGTCGGGCGGTCGACGATCCGCTGGGGCGAGGAGCTGATCGGGCTCGTCGGCGCCTGGCTGCACGCCGGCGCCCGCGCCGTGATCGCCTCTCCGGCCGTGGTGGCGGACGAGGCTGCGTACGAGGTCTTCAGTCGCCTCCACGGTGCCCTCGCGAAGGGCCTTGCTCCTGCCGAGGCCCTCGCCGAGTCCCTCCCCGCCGCGACCACCGACGCCCCGCCGGCCCCGTTCGTCTGCTTCTCATAAGGGCGGCGGAGCCTATGTGCCGGGTGGGCAAGGACTACAGGGTCCCTGCCCACCCTTTGACCTAGCTCAGTGTGGATCGTTGAGCGGCGCTGCGAGCGCATAGACGGCAAGTGCGGTTGGCACGATAGTCGCGCCCGCGAGGCAAATGCGTGCCTTCAGATCGTTGATAGACATCGGTTCCTCCTCTCGTGGGGTAGAGAACGAATCGGTGCTGATCACACCGACGGTCGGGCGGCGCCGTCAGGATCGGCGACTGATTCCAAGGTGCTCTCGGTGTTCATGCTCGAACACGCGATCACCAAGAGGACCAGGCCGGCGAAAAGGAACACATCGCCGATGCTGATCACTTTCATCAGGATGGGGATCGGGAGAAGGTCCGCGAGTGGGGTCCAGAGGGGAGCCACGTCGCCCAGTTGGACGTACCCCGAGGCCTCGGCGGCCAGTTGAGCGTTCGAGTATCCAGCAAGATGCGCGCTGGAAAGGCTGTATGGCATCGCTCCGAGTACGGCGATAGGAATGGCATTCGACGCCGCGCCGACCGGGATCAACAACAGCGCCCAGGAGCCCGTCGTGGTAGATGACAAAGAACGGTTCAGCCAGGAGAAGCTCACTGCGACGCCGACGACCAGGACTGCGTAGAGGCGCCGCTCCGTCGTCTCCGGAAACTCCTCGGGCCACCACCCGTTGTTCTGCACGAACTGGAGTGCGGCCGCAAGCGCGATCAACCAGGTTCCTCGCAACCTCGTCAGTGATGTCGCGACCTTCGGGCGGGCGACGATGATGAGGCCGATCAGGGCGGGCAACACCATCAGGGTGAGCATTCCTGGGCCCGGCATGCCCAGCAACGTAGCAGCGCAAGAAGGCCGTCGGGGGCGCGTTTCCCAACTTTCATCGCCATGAACGCCAGCGACGAGAAAAGTCCGAAGCCGGTGTATCAGGCGGTCTCCCGCGTACTCCTTGGGGCTGTCCGGACCGAGATTCGGGGGAATTCGGTTCGGACGCTGGCGCCGCCGCCTTGGGGGAGGCTGGCGGTTTCGGGGCCGCAGCGTGGGTTGGGCACTAGGGGGATGCCCAACCCGCGTCCGGCTTGAACGTGGGCCGGGCGGGGCGGTGAGGGGATGACTGCCCCGCCCGGCAACTTTCGATTCTTCCGCTCTGCCGGTGCCACGGCAATGCTTCGGCCGCCGCAGAACTGAAATGTGTTCTAGGCGGAACGGTCCAGTCGGCCGAGCCGCTTGCCGAGCGCCGGGGTGACCCGATCGACCCAGGTCGCGGTGATGTGGGAGTCGTCGTAGTAGGTGACGACGTCACCGACGACGAGCGGGCATTGCTCGGAGCAGACCAGGTCGACGATGTCGACGTACGCGGCCTCGGTGCCGTCGAGCGCCTCCTGCGTCACCTCGTTGGAGTCGACCTCGGTGCCCTCGGCGTTCACGACGCAGTCCTCGAGGAGGTTGCGGGCGTCGGAGAGGCACTCGCCCGGGTCGTCGTCGACGGAGGGAACGTCGGCGAAGACGCGTACGTCCGGGGTGATCTTCTCGAAGGCACTGACGCCGTGGCGTACGCCCTCGCGCCACTGCTCCTCGGTCGAGACGCCGTCGCGCTCCTCCATGTCGAGCATGCCGCGGGCGCCGACCACGATCGTGTCGGGGTTGAGCTCGGTGATCTGTTCGTTGGTCCACTTCCGGAAGTCCTCGCACTCCGCGACGGTCATCTTCGAGGACTTCTGCTTCACCCCGTACGCGGCGCAACCGAGCTTCACGAACGGGACCAGCTTCACGTGCTGGCGCTCGGCGAGGGTGTCGAGGGCAGGCAGCCACATCCCGATGTGGGAGTCGCCGACGACGGCGACGGTGCGGTCGGCCTTGCCGTCGCCGTAGACACAGTCGCCGTCGAGCTTCGTCTCGCCGTAGCCCGCGTAGCAGTAGCCGCCGCGCTCGGCCCACGAGTCGGAGGCGTCGAACTTGGCCTCCGGCGGCAGCGGGGCACCCTCTTCGGCGGCCTTGACGGTCGTCTTGAGGACGCCGGTGACCGGCTTGTCGTCGGTGTCGAGGACGTCGGGGTTCTCCTGGAACCACTCCTCCGCGTTGGCCTTGGCGACGTCGACCTGATAGCCGGCGTACGCCTGCGAGCTCGTGCCTGCGACCAGGGCGAGGGCAGCGGCGGCGGGCCAGAGGGCGAGCGCGCGGCGGCCCTTGGTGAGGTGCGGGATCTTGTGGCGCTGGAACGGCATCTCGATCCAGTGGTAGCTCGCCGCGGAGGCGGCCAGGATGAGCGCCAGCATGATCAGCAGCTGGCGTACGCCACCGCCGGGGATCGCCTCGGGGGCAAGGATCAGGATCGGCCAGTGCCACAGATAGAGGCTGAACGAGATGTCACCCAGGTAGCGCAGCGGCTGCTTCGAGAGCAGCCAACCGGTCGGGGTGGCGGGGCCGGCGACCAGGAGCGCGACGGTACCGAGCACCGGCACCAGGGCGTGCCAGCCCGGGAAGTGGGTCGCCTCGCTGAAGCTCGCCGTGGCGTAGACGAGGGTGCCGACGCCGGCGATGCCCAGGGCTGTCGCGTACGGCCTCTTGATGCTCGCCAACCGGCCCGCGACGCAGGCGAGGAGGGCGCCGGCGGCGAGCTCGAAGGCGCGGGCCGGGGTGGAGAAGTAGGCAGTGGTCGGGTCGACGCTGGTGAGGTGCAGCGACCAGGCGAGGCTGACCACCGCCACGAGCGCGGCGAGCGCGGTGATCGCGCGACGGCGGTGGTGCTTCGGGATCCAGAGCGCGACGGCGAGCACCAGCAACGGCCAGACGACGTAGAACTGCTCCTCGACCGAGAGTGACCAGTAGTGCTGGAACGGCGAGGGCGCGGCGGTGTTGAAATAGTCGACCGCTTCCTTGGCGAAGTGCACGTTGGCCAGGAAGACCGCTGCCCAGCCCGCGTCACCGGCGATCTGGTCGGTGCGGGTCTGGGGCAGGACGATCGCGCTGTAGGTGAGCACGACCAGCATCGTCGCGGTGGCCGCCGGCAGGATCCGACGGGCGCGGCGGGCGTAGAACTGGCTGATGCTGACGGTGCCGCTGCGGTCGGTCTCACGCAGCAGCAACGTGGTGATCAGGAACCCGGAGAGGACGAAGAAGACGTCGACTCCGACGAACCCGCCCTCGAACCCGGAGAGCCCCGCGTGGCCGGCGATCACCAGCCCGACAGCGACTGCACGGAGACCTTGAACATCGGCGCGCCAGTTCGAACTCATTCGGAGGACGATATGTCAATGGCCCTGTTGGGTCATAGTCGAAGTCCCACTGGGCGAGCCGATTCCTCAGCCGAATCTTCACCTCTGGTGAGCGAGAGCGCAGTTCTTGCGAACGAATCTTCGGTTGTGGCGGATCAATGCGCGATTTCGTCCGCCACAACTCAAGACTCGGGTGTCAGAAGTGAAGATTCGGTGAGAATCGGTCAGAGTCGGTCTCGGAGCCAGGCAAAGTCGCTCGTGTGCTCCTTCGCGCCACCGGGGGTTTCGCAGATCACCGGGGCGCCGGCGTCGCGGACGACTTGGGTCAGGAGATCGGGGTCGATGCGGCCGGCGCCGAAGTTGGCGTGGCGGTCGGCGCCGGAGTCGAACTCGTCGCGCGAGTCGTTGCAGTGGACCAGGTCGATCCGGCCGGTGATCTTGCGGACGTCCTCGACGACCGTCTCAAGCGGGTTGCCGCCGGCGTGGGCGTGGCAGGTGTCGAGACAGAAGCCGACGTTTTCTGCGCCTTCGGCTGTGGAGATGGCCTCCCAGACGCCCGCGATCCGGTCGAGGTAGCGCGCCATCGCGTTGTCGCCGCCTGCGGTGTTCTCGATCAGGAGAGGGATCTTGATGTCGGTCGCCTCGATCGCCTTGCGCCAGTTGTCGAAGCCCTTCGCGGGGTCGTCGTCCTTGTTGACGTGACCGCCGTGGACGATCAGGCCCTTGGCGCCGACCTCGGCCGCGGTGTCCATGTGCTGTTGGAGGAGCTTGCGGCTCGGGATCCGGATCCGGTTGTTCGTCGTGGCGACGTTGATGATGTAGGGCGCGTGGACGTAGAGATCGACGCCCTGCTCCTCCGCGCGGGCCTTGAGCGCTGCCGCGCCGTCGGCGTACGTCACCACCGGGCCCTTGTAGGACTGGGGATCGCCCAGGAAGAACTGCACCAGGCTCGCGCCGCGCGCGGCCGCCTCGGCGACGGGGTCGGTCTGGTCTACGTGGGCACCGATCGCAACAGCCATGGGCCCAGTCTAGGACGCGGCACCGACATCCTTTGGCTTGACTTCATACCTTACGGGGGTATGGTAGAAACCATGGACGAGCACACCGGGCACGAAGGCCACGCGGACCACGGATACCTCCACAACAAGAACAAGGAGGCCTATCTCAAGCGCCTCAAGCGCATCGAAGGTCAGGTGCGCGGGCTGCAGCGGATGGTCGAGGACGAGGCCTACTGCATCGACATCCTCACCCAGGTCTCCGCCTCGACCAAGGCGCTCCAGGCGGTCGCTCTCGGGCTCCTGGACGAGCACCTCGGTCACTGCGTCGCCGGCGCGGTCCAGAACGGTGGCGCCGAGGCCGACGAGAAGCTCGCCGAGGCCTCTGCCGCCATCGCTCGCCTCGTCCGGTCCTGATTGTCAACAATCCAACAATCCAGAGAGATTCTCATGAGCACCCAGAACTTCACTGTCGTCGGTATGACCTGCGGACACTGCGCCTCCTCCGTCACCGAAGAGGTCACCGAGATCGCCGGCGTGAGCAACGTCGACGTCGACCTGGCCTCCGGCAACGTCACCGTCACCGCCTCCGAGCCGATCTCGGACGACGCCATCCGTGCGGCCGTCGAAGAGGCCGGCTACTCGCTGGCCTGATCACGATGACCCCCACCGCCGCGAACCCGACCGAGCAACAGCTCGAGATCGAGGGCATGACCTGCGCGAGCTGCGTGCGCCGCGTCACCAAGGCCATCAGCCGTGTCGAGGGTGTCGAGGACGCAAACGTCAACCTCGCCACCGAGACCGCCCTCGTGCACTTCGACCCCGCCCGCACCGACCTCGCCGAGATCAGCGCCGCCATCGAGAAGGCGGGCTATCAGGCTGTCTTGAGATCGTCGACTGTCGACAATCCACAAGAGCCTGACGCAGAGGACGATCGGGACGTACGTCGCGAGACCGAGCTCGTCCAGCTCAAGCGGCGGTGGGTCACGGCCCTGGCGGTGGGGCTCGGCCTGATGGCCTTGATGTACGTCCCGCTTCCCGTCGACGCCATGGAGCCGGTGATGTCGATCGTGCTCGTGGTCGCCGCGGTCACCCAGTGGTGGGCGGGCCGCGACATCTACGTCGCGGCGGTCCGAGGCATGCGCCACGGATCGGTCGACATGAACACCCTGGTCACGCTCGGCACCGGCATCGCTTTCGCCTACAGCGCCTTCGTGACCCTGTGGATGGGCCAGGCCGAGGCGTGGGGCCTGCCGCTCCACCTCTACTTCGAGACCGCCCTGGTCATCGTCGCGCTCGTGCTGATGGGCCGCTGGCTCGAGGCACGGGCCAAGTCGCGTACCGCCGATGCGGTCAAGGCCCTCGTCGGCCTGATGCCGGAGACGGCCACCGTCGTCCGCAACGGTCGCGACGTCACTGTCCCGGTTGCGAACCTGCAGGTCGGCGACCGGATCCGGGTACGCGCCGGGGAGAAGATCCCGGTCGACGGCCGCATCGTCGCCGGAGCGTCCTACGTCGACGAGTCCATGCTCACCGGTGAGAGCGACCCGGTCCGGAAGGCCGAGGGCGACATCGTCATCGGCGCCACGATCAACCAGACCGGCTCGTTCGAGATCGAGGCGACCGCTGTCGGCTCCGAGACCACGCTGGCGCAGATCATCGCCATGGTCGAGTCGGCCCAGGGCTCCGGCACCAAGCTGCAGCGTCTGGCCGACCGGGTCTCCGAGGTGTTCGTGCCGGCCGTCCTCGTCGTGGCCGCGCTGACGTTCGTCGGCTGGCTGGTCCTCGGCCCCGACGCCGAGCGCCTGACCAGCGCCGTCACCGCCGCGATCGCGGTCCTCATCATCGCCTGCCCCTGCGCCCTCGGCCTGGCCACGCCGGCCGCCGTCATGGTCGGCGCCGGCCGTGCCGCCGAGCTCGGCGTACTCGTCGGCTCGGGCGAGACCCTGGAGCGCGCCCGCTCCGTCACCGCCATCGTCTTCGACAAGACCGGCACGATCACCCACGGCAAGCCGGAGGTCTCCGAGATCAGTCCGGCGCCGGGCTGGACTCGCGACGAGCTGGTCCGGATCGCCGCCGCCGCGGAGACCGGCAGCGACCACCCCCTCGCCTCCGCCCTCAAGACCAGAGCCGAAGCGTCAGCCCGGTCGGCCGAGACGTCACCGAGTGCCACCTCGGCCGACGTACGTGACGCTTCGGCCGACGCGTCTGACGTCTCGGCGTTTGAGGCTCACCCGGGGCGCGGAATCAGCGCGATCGTCGACGGGCGCCGGGTCGTCGTCGGCAACTCGGCGATGCTGGCCGATGAGGGCATCGATGTCGCCGACAACGGGGCGGTCCTGGTCGCCGTCGACGGGGCGTACGCCGGGTCGATCCGCGTCGAGGACCAGGTCCGTGACGAGGCCAAGGAGACGGTGCGTCTGCTCGAGGACTCGGGCGTCGAGGTGCACATCCTCAGCGGCGACGCGGCCGCGACGGTGGCGAAGGTGGCCGACGAGGTCGGCGTACGCCACGCGGCCGGCGGCCTGCTGCCCGAGCAGAAGCTCGCCCGGATCCAGCAGCTCCAGGACGAGGGCAAGGTCGTCGCGATGGTCGGCGATGGGATCAACGACGCCCCGGCACTGGCTCAGGCCGACGTCGGGATCGCGATCGGCACCGGCACCGACGTCGCCCTGGCGGCCTCCGACATCACCCTGGTCGGCGGTGACCTCCGCGGCGTGGTGACCGCGCTGGCGCTCTCCCGGCGCACCGTAGCGACGATCAAGCAGGGCCTGTTCTGGGCGTTCGCCTACAACGTGCTGCTCATCCCGGTCGCCGCGCTGGCTCTCCTCGACCCGGTCCTCGCCGGCGCGGCCATGGCGATGAGCTCGGTCAGCGTGGTCACCAACGCCCTGCGTCTGCGTGGCTTCCGCCGACCCGAGACCCCTGAGGCGTACGCCGGTCGGGGGTTCGTCACGCGCGTCCGCGACGGTGGATATCTCCTGGTCACGGCCGTGATCGCGATCTCGATCGGGGCCGGCCTGACCTACCTGTCGCGCACCGAGCCTGCGCAGCGCGGGATGAACGGGATCCTGGAGTGGGCGCAGGGGATGAGCCCGATGCGGCCGTCGATGACGGAGATGCACGAGGTCGACATCGCCCCCGTCGCCTCCGCCGAGTCGGGCATCGACGTCGCGATCACGCGGCGCGACGGTGGGCTCCGGTTCCTCGTCACGGACGCCGCGACCGGCGACCCGGTGACCGACCTCGGTCGCACCCACCAGGCCTGGATGCACGTCATCGTGACCAGCCAGGACCTCTCCTGGTTCCGCCACCTCCACGCCGAGCCGACCGGCCGACCGGGCGAGCTCGAGACCGACGTGACCTTCCCCGCCGGAGGCACCTACCGCGTCGACACCGAGTTCCGGCGCCGGGCCGACATGGCCGACGTGCTCGACCGGCAGCAGCTCACCGTCGAAGGTACGCAGCCCCCTGCCGTCCCGCTCGAGGCGAGCCCGAGATCGTCGACTGTCGACAATCTCACCGTCACCCTCGAGGGCACGCCGGTCGCCGACCAGCAGAGCGACCTGCACTTCCGGTTCGAGGACAGCCGGTTCGAGGACAGCACCGGGAAGGTTGTCGACGATCTACAGCCCTACCTCGGGGCGGCCGGCCACGTCGTGGTCATGAGCGCGGACGGCGAGACGTTCGTGCACGGCCACGCCGAGGGCGACGAGCTGGCGGTCCCCGGCGCCTCGTTCGGGCCCGAGCTCGGGCTGCACCTGGACGTACCGAAGGCCGGCCTCTACCGCCTCTGGGCCCAGTTCCGGCTCGGCGACGGCGAGGTGATCACGGTGCCGTTCACGGTCGAGGCCGTGGATTCGGCCACGGGTTCCGCTGGTTGATACGCTGACGCGTCCCTCTCCACAGATTGGAGATGGGACATCGCATCAGCCCTCCTGCCATGGAGAGACCATGGCCGCCGAGTCCGTAGGAGGTGGAGAACGCTATGCGCGCCTATGAAGTAATGGTGATCCTCGAGCCCAGCCTCGATGAGCGCACCGTCGCCCCGACCCTTGACAAGTTCCTGAAGGTCGTCACCACTGATGGTGGCACCGTCGAGAACGTTGACGTCTGGGGACGCCGTCGTCTGGCCTACGAGGTCAACAAGAACGCCGAGGGCATCTACGCCGTCGTCAACCTGACCGCCGAGCCGAAGACCGTTCTGGAGCTCGACCGCCAGCTTGGCCTCAACGAGCAGATCCTGCGTACGAAGGTCATCCGCCCGTCCAAGTGACGCGGATGTCATCGTCGGAAATGTCGGCGGTGCGTCCTATGTTTGGTCGCACGAGGAACAACTCCTGAACCGACACCGACACCCAGATCAGACTCAAGGGAGATCTCATGGCAGGCGACACCGTCATCACCGTGATCGGCAACCTCACCGACGACCCGGAGCTTCGCTTCACGCCGTCCGGTGCAGCCGTTGCCAACTTCACGATTGCTTCGACGCCCAGCACCTTCAACCGCCAGACCAACGGGTGGGAGGACGGGGAGACCCTCTTCCTGCGCTGCTCGATCTGGCGCCAGGCTGCTGAGAACGTCGCCGAGTCCCTGCAGCGCGGCATGCGTGTCGTCGCTCAGGGTCGCCTGAAGTCGAGGTCCTACGAGACGCGTGAGGGTGAGAAGCGCACTGTCTTCGAGCTCGAGTGCGACGAGATCGGTCCCTCGCTCCGCTACGCGACCGCCAAGGTCACCAAGGCCAGCCGCCAGTCCGGCGGCCAGGGTGGTGGCGGCGGTTACAACCAGGGCAACCAGGGCGGTGGCTACAACCAGGGTGGCGGCTACGGCGGCCCCCAGGGTGGTGGCCAGCAGGCCCCGGCCGGCAACGACCCTTGGGCCTCGCCGGCTCCGCAGCAGCCCGCCAACGCGGGCGGCGGCGCGCCGGCCAACGACCCGTGGGCGACCCCGGGCGTGGGCAACGACGAGCCTCCCTTCTGATCAACAGATCCACATTCCGAATCCCTCAACCATTCCGGCGCATGCCGGGCTTCTAGAAAGGAAGCACCACAATGGCCAAGGCAGTGATTCGCAAGCCTAAGAAGAAGGTTTGCCAGTTCTGCAAGGAGAAGGCGACCGGCGTCGACTACAAGGACGCCACCCTGCTCCGTAAGTTCATCTCCGACCGCGGCAAGATCCGCGCCCGTCGCGTGACCGGCAACTGCGTCCAGCACCAGCGCGACGTGGCCATCGCCGTCAAGAACGCGCGCGAGGTCGCTCTGCTGCCCTACACCTCCACCGGTCGCTGAGGAGGATCGACATGGCTACCAAGATCATCCTTCAGCAGGAGGTCACCGGGCTGGGTTCCGCCGGTGACGTCGTCGAGGTCAAGGACGGCTACGCCCGCAACTACCTGATCCCGCGTGGCGACGCCATCCGCTGGACCCGCGGCGCCGAGTCGCAGGTCGAGTCGATCAAGGCTGCGCGCTCGGCTCGCTCCGTGCGCGACGAGGCTCACGCCGCCGAGATCAAGGGCAAGCTCGAGGCCAGCACGGTCAACGTGAAGGTCCGCGCCGGCAAGGACGGCCGCCTCTACGGCGCCATCACCGCCGCCGACATCGCCGCCGCGGTCTCCGAGACCACCGGCGAGTCGATCGACAAGCGCACCATCGCGCTGGGCAACCCGATCAAGGCCCTCGGTTCCCACGAGGTCTCCGTCAAGCTCCACGACGAGGTGTCCGCCAAGCTGGCCCTCAACGTGGTCCCCGCTTGATCTAGGGATTCACCCAGGCCCGCCTCCTCCGGGAGGCGGGCCTGTTCGTTTTCCGGCCGAGACGTCACTTACGTCGGTCGAACCGGCACCTGGATGCCATCTCGGCCGGCGGGGGTGACGCTTCGGCTAGAACTTGTTAGCGATCTCGGTCAGCTTCGCGACGTACGCCGGCCAGTCGTACTCCGAGGGGATGTTGTCGCCGGGTCTGCGCCAGCCGACGGCGCCGTCCGCCTCTTCGCGGAGGATGTCGGCCTGTCCACCGTGACCGGCGAGGTCGGCGAAGAGGTGCACCAACATCTGGTGGAGGGTGACTTCCTCGTCGCCCCAGTGGGGTACGTGGCCGACGGCATCCAACGCCAGCGCCTCGATCGTCTCGTCGCCGTGGGCGATGACCCGACGGTAGAGGTCGATGATCCCCTCGATCGACTCGTCCTCGGTGGCGTACCAGTCCGCCTGCGGATCGACCTCGAAGACCTCGTCCGAGACCAGCTCCTCGGGATGCGGGAACGGACGGCCGAACGTCGCGCCGAGATAGACGGCCTCGACGCCGGTGACGTGCTTGATGATGCCGAGGAGGTTGGTGCCGGTCGGCGTACGCGGCAACCTGGCCTCACGCTCCGGCAGGTCCTCGACCTTGGAGATCAGCGCTTCGCGACGCGCATCGATATAGGTCTTCAGGGTGCTCTTCGGGTCCGCGGGCATGCTCCGACCTTGGCCCCAAGCCGGGTTCGGCGCAACCGAGTAACTGGGACCGGTTGTCCCGAAACCTCATCGAGACCCGAGGCCGATCTATAACCTGTTCTCTTGCGGATCATCGGGGATCCGCTGGCGGCCACTCGGGAGGTCCCCCATGTTGACCCATGACAACGGAGCCGTGCTGGGGAAGCTCGAAGAGGTCAAGCCGCACTCCAGGTGGATTCTCGGCGAGACCCTCGAGGTCATGTTGCACAACGGCGTCGATCGCCCTGCCGACGTGGCGGCGCGGATGCAGGTGCCGGCGTCGACCGCGGCCTACCGGGTCCGCCTTCTCCGAGAGCTCCTCGGACCGGACCTGCACGATCCGGCCCTGAGGCTGGCGATGATGCGGGCGCTGCGATCAGCGCTGCCCCGGTGGCGGGTGGAGGCGGCGTACGCCAAGCGGCGCCGAGCGCAACGCAACCCGGACACATGTTGTTGATATGAACGAAATAGTGCGGCTCCCTGGTCTGGACCAGCCCGCACCCGCCGACCCGCTCCTAGCGTGAACGTCGGCCGAGACCCTCGGCCGACCCCACCACCAGAGGAGCGTGTCATGACAAACATGTCCAAGCTGGCCAGATTCACCGTCGTACCCGTCGCGGCGGTCGCCGCGATCGGCCTCGCCTCACCGGCAGCCTTCGCCGCCTCGAGCTACAACCTCAGCGCCGGGTCCGCGGCCGCCGGATCGAGCGTCGCCTTCGGAGCACAGGGGAGCGGCATTACGTTCACCGACGTCACCGCGGGCGCCTCGGTCACCTGCAGCGGCAGCTCGATCTCCGGCACCGCGACCCCGGGCACCGCGATCAGCGGTACCGGGATCGCGGCCCTCGACGGCTCCAGCGTCTCCTTCTCCGACTGCACCGGCCCGGTGGGGATCGAGTTCACCGTCACCGGATCCGGCACCTGGTCGCTCGACGCCACCGGTGACACCGACGCGAACGGCTCCACCGCCGGCAACATCAGCGGGGTCTCGGCCAGGGTCAGCGGATCCGGTTGCTCCTTCGACGCGGCCGGCTCGGTGGCCGGCGCCTACGCCAACGGCGACTCGTCCGGCACGCTCACCCTCAGCGGTAGCGAGCCCACCTTGACGCTGTCCAACGTGTCCGGCTTCCTGTGTGGTGTCGCCGGGATCTCGAACGGTGACCAGGTCTCCTTCGCGGCGACCTACGCGGTCAGCGCGACCGACGCCGCCAACAACCCGATCCAGGTCACCAGCAACCCCTGATGTCCGGACCGATCTGAGGACTGGCTGGTCGCCGGCGGGCTCAGGCGCCGGTGACCAGCCAGCGGTCGCTCCGCGCACGGAGCGTCAGCACCACGAATCGGGCGCCCATGAAGCCGACGGCGAAGGTGATCCACACCCACACCAGCCCACCGCCGAGGGCGACGGCCAGGGCGACGAGCGGGACGTACGCGACGAGGGTCCAGACTCCGCCCCAGGCGAGATAGCGCCCGTCGCCGGCGCCGATGAGCACCCCGTCGAGCACGAAGACGACGCCCGCGATCGGCTGCGCGATCGCCGCCACGAGCACCACCGGCACCAACAGATCCCGGACCGCCTGGTCCTCGGTGAAGAGGGCGCCGAGGAACGGTGCGAGAGCAGCCAGGAGTACGCCGGCCACGACCCCGATGACGACGCCCCACCACACCATCCGGGCCGTGATGGCTCGGGTCTCCCGGGTGTCGCCGGCCCCCAGCGACCGCCCGGTCAGCGCCTGCGCGGCGATCGCGATCGCATCGAGCACGAACGCCAGGAACGTCCACAGCGTGAAGGCGATCTGGTGGGTCGCCAGCGCCACGGCCTGATCGCCGACGGCGAGATGGGTGACGGCGTACGTCGTGACGAGCAGTGCCATGCGCAGCGTCAGCGTGCGGACCACGAGGGCCACGCCGGCCCGCGCGGAGGCACGGATCCCGGGCGCATCCGGGCGCAGCGGCACGCCCTGGCCTCGGGCGGCCCGCACCACGACGTACGTCAGCATCCCGGCCGCCAGCACCTGCGCGATCACCGACCCGATCGCCGAACCGGCGATGCCGAGCCCGGCGCCGTAGACGAGGGCGAGGTTGAGCACGATGTTGAGCACGTTGGCGACGACCGCCGCGACCAGTGGAGTCTTGGTGTCCTGCAACCCACGGAGCACACCGGTGGCCGCGAGCATCATCAGCAGCGGCGTCACCCCGAGGACGGCGATCCGGAGGTAGGTCGTCGCGGGGCCGACGACCTCGTCGCCCGCGCCGACCGCCCGGCTGAGCGGCTCGGCCAGGACCATCACCGGGACAGTGACGACGACCCCGATGATGACCGCGAGCCAGATCCCGTCGATGCCCTGCCGGAGCGCACCGGCGGTGTCGCCGGCGCCGATGCGGCGGGCGACCGATGCTGTGGTGCCGTACGCGAGGAAGACGCAGAGACCGACGATCGTCTGGAGCACGACGCCCGCGACGCCGAGGCCGGCGAGCTCGCGGGTGCCGAGGTGGCCGACGATCGCGGAGTCCGCGAGCAGGAAGAGCGGCTCGGCGACGAGGGCCAGGAAGGCGGGGATCGCGAGCCGCCAGATCTCCTTGTCGAGGCCTCGGCGGTCGGTCTTCGAGTAGTTCTTCGCATCCGCCCGGCTCGTCACGTTCTCAAGGTTAAACACCGCCGGCGCGGGGCGTTGTTCAGGGCAGGTGGAAAACCTGTGGAAAACGTCGTTGCGGCGCTATGTCGACAAAACGCCCAACGGGGTACGACGATCTCGGCGTTGAATCCCGGTAGGCTGCCAACTTTCTTTCGTCCACAACCTATGGACAACAAAGTCGCAGGTCAGAGTGGCTTTACCGATCGGGCGACCCTAGTTATGCACAGGCAGTTCCCCAGGCTGTTCACAATGACCCGGGTGTCGTCCACCGCTATCCCCCGGTTATCCCCAGGGCCTGTGGATAACCTGCTGTCGCCGATGTGGTCTGCGACGTAGGGTCGCGGAGACTTGAGGTGTCGTCCAGGGTGGGCCCAGGACTGTGGGAGCAGAACTGTCGGTGCCCACCCGTAGCGTGGGACCGAATCGACCGAGATCACGCCGCGACGATCCGCAGACCACGGAGGGGCAAGGGAATGAGCGTCACTGAGACCGGCTCGATGGACGGTCCGGGCGACTTCCCGGAGCCGCCGTTCGAAGAGTGGGGCGACGGGCCCGCGGCGTACGAACCGGGCAACGCCCCGCGCGCGGTCAACGACCGCACGCCACCGCAGGACATGGCTGCCGAGCAGGCGGTCCTCGGCTCGATGCTGATCTCGAAGGACGCCATCGCCGACGTCTCCGAGACGCTGCGCGGCACCGACTTCTACCGCCCGACCCACGAGTCGATCTACGACTCGATCCTCGATCTCTACAGCCGCGGCGAGCCCGCCGACATGGTCACCGTCGCCGACGACCTGCGCCGCAAGGGCGAGCTGGAGCGCATCGGCGGCGCCCCCTACCTGCACACGCTCGCCTCCAACGTCCCGATCGCCGCCAACGCCGGTTACTACGGTGAGATCGTCCGCGACAAGTCGGTCTTGCGCCGCCTGGTCGAGGCCGGCACCAAGATCGTGCAGATCGGCTACGCGGGCGAGGGCGAGGTCGACAACATCGTCGACGAGGCCCAGGCCGAGGTCTTCAAGCTCACCGACAAGCGCTCCGGCGAGGACTACTCCCCGCTCGCCGACATCATGGACGGCGTCCTCGACGAGATCGAGGCGATCTCCAACCGTGAGGCCGGCCTCTACGGTGTCCCCACCGGCTTCGCTGACTTCGACGAACTCACCAACGGCTTCCACGGCGGTCAGATGATCATCGTCGCGGCGCGACCCGCGATGGGGAAGGCCCTCGCCCTCGATACGCCGCTCCCGACCCCCCAGGGTTGGACCACGATGGGCGAGGTCGCGGTCGGAGACCTTCTGTACGCAGCCGACGGCCGCCCGACCCGAGTCGTCGCCGCCACCGAGGTCATGGAAGAGCGGCCTTGCTACGAGGTCACCTTCTCCGACGGTTCGACCATCGTCGCCGACGCGGATCACCAGTGGCTCACAGAGACTCGAGCGGCGCGCAAGTCGAAATGGGCCGCAGACAATCACTACAACCGAGCTCGCAACCAGCGAATCTTTGCCGACGTCGTCACGACGGCGCAGATCGAGAAGACACTGACCGTTGGCGCCGACGAGCGGGCGAACCACGCGGTCCTCAACGCGTCGTCCCTCTCCGCGGACGACGCCGAGTTGCTGATTCCGCCGTACGTCCTGGGTGCCTGGCTCGGCGATGGACATAGCGCTGGAACACGTATTACGTGCGAGACAGACGAGATTCCGATGCTCATCGAAGGCTACGGCCTGCACGTCGAGCACCGCGGGGACATGCTCTACAGCATCAAGCTTGCCGACAACCCGGACGATCACGGTGGAAGGTGCGTGTCGTGTGAACGTGCGGCCACAACTCATCGTTCGAGGTGCGTTGCGTGCCACGACGATCACGGCACGTTCACGGCCGTCCTCCGAAAGATCGATGTGCTCGACAACAAGCACATCCCCACCGACTACCTCCGGGCGTCCGACTCACAGCGACGCGAGCTCCTTGCAGGGCTCATGGACACTGACGGGACTGTCGTCAAGGGCGTCGGGGCCTGCCAGTTCGCGGTGACCAACAAGCGCTTGGCAGATGACGTCTACGAGCTGATCGTCAGCCTCGGTTACAAGTGCGGGCGCACGACCAAGCAGGTCAAGGGCCGTACCGAGGAGTCATCGACTTGCTACATCTTGAACTTCTCGACCGTCGATGATGTCTTCCGTCTGACCCGCAAGCAGCTCCTCCACAAAGAGGAACGGCCAGAGAGCACCGCACGAATCGGTCGGCGCTACATCAAGGCTGTGCGAAGGGTCAATAGCGTCCCCGTACGCTGCGTGCAGGTCGACAATGAGGAGCACCTCTACCTCGCGGGCCGCTCGATGATCCCGACCCACAACTCCACGCTCGCGCTCGACTTCTGTCGCGCGGCCTCGATCCACAACAACCTGACCAGCGTCTTCTTCAGCCTGGAGATGAGCCGCTCCGAGATCACCATGCGCCTCCTCTCGGCGGAGGCCAAGGTGCCGCTCAACCACATCCGCAACGGCAACATGTCCGACGACGACTGGAACAAGCTGGCCCGCAAGATGGGAGAGGTCTCCAGCGCGCCGATGTTCATCGACGACAGTCCCAACATGACGATGATGGAGATCCGATCCAAGGCCCGCCGCCTCAAGCAGCGCCACGACCTCAAGCTCATCGTCATCGACTACCTCCAGCTGATGAGCTCCGGCAAGAAGGTCGAGTCCCGCCAGCTCGAGGTCTCCGAGTTCTCCCGCCAGATCAAGCTGCTGGCCAAGGAGCTCGAGGTCCCGATCATCGCGTTGTCCCAGCTCAACCGTGGTTCCGAGCAGCGCGCCGACAAGCGCCCAGCGGTCTCCGACCTACGTGAGTCGGGCTCGCTCGAGCAGGACGCCGACATGGTCGTCCTCCTCCACCGCGACGACGTCTACGAGAAGGAGTCGACCCGCCCCGGCGAGGCCGACGTGATCATCGCCAAGCACCGCAACGGCCCCACCCGCGACCTCGTCGTCGCCTTCCAAGGCCACTACAGCCGCTTCGTCGACATGGCTCACTGAGGCCCAGCAAACTGACCCGACCGGCACCGGTCAGGAAAACCCGTCGCTGGTGTCCACCGCATCGGCAACGATGGCCGCATGGTGCTCACCATCTCTGTCCTCGCCGACCGACCTGATCTCGCCGAGGCGATGTGGGACATGCCCAGCTCATGGCCGGAGTTCATGCGTCAGGATCCGATCGGGGGGCTCTACTACGGCAACGTCGAGAGCCGCTTCAGCTCGTTCGTGCTGGTCGCCCAGGACGAGAGCGGCCAGGTCGTCGCCTGCGGGTATTCGATCCCCTTCGTCCGCGGCAACCGCGAGGAGCTGCCCGACAACGGGTGGGACTTCGTCATCCGCGAGGGCCTGCTGGCGAATATCCGAGGCCAGGAACCCGATGCGATCTCCGCGGTCGAGATCGCAGTTCACCCCGACCACCAGGGAAGGGGAATCTCGGCACAGATGCTCGGCGCGATGCGCGACAACGCCGCCCGGCACGGCTTTCCTGAGCTCGTCGCGCCCGTACGTCCCAGCGCCAAGACCGACGCCAACGAGCCGATGTCCACGTATGCGACCCGGGTTCGCGAGGACGGTCTCCCCGTCGACCCGTGGCTACGGGTGCACGTACGAGCCGGCGGGTACATCGAGCGGGTGGCTCCTCGGTCGATGGTCATTCCCGGCACCCTGACGGAGTGGCGGGGATGGACGGGGCTGCCGTTCGACAAGACGGGCCCGGTGCTGGTGGAACGCGCGCTCGCTCCGGTGCACTGCGACCTCGACCACGATGTCGCTACCTATGTCGAGCCGAACGTGTGGGTCGTACACCGCACCGGCGCCCCGTCGTGAGTCGACGGAACGCCGGTGCGGCACGCTGCCCGATCTAGCGTCAGTCGGTGAGCTCCTTCACCCGTACGTTGCGGTAGTAGACGGTCTCGCCACCGCCGTGGTTCTGCATGCCGATGAAGCCGGCCAAGTCACGCGCGGGGTCGGTGCTGGTGAAGTCGTTCACCTGCGTCCCGTTGAGGAAGACCTGAACGCGAGAGCCCGAGACGCGGATGTCGTACGAGTTCCACGACCCGACCGGCTTGAGTGCAGCTGCGACGGCCGACGGGTCGGCGCCTTGGAAGGTGTAGATGGCGCCGGTGGTGCGGTCGGGAGCGTCGGTGGCGTCGATCTGGACCTCGTAGCCCTGATTGACCGCGACCCAGGGGTCGTTGCCGGGGTTGGGGAAGCCGATGAAGACGCCGCCGTTGTTGTCGTTGATCAGCTTCCAGTCGAGCTTGAGGCTGTAGGACGTGAACTCCTGCTCGGAGTACCACAGCAGGCCCAGGCCGTTGGTCGTACGCAGCGAGCAGTCGTCCTGCCGACCGAACGAGCCGGGTCCGGCCATCCGCCAGGAGGCCAAGGAGGCCAGGGTTCCGTCGAAGAGCGGCTGGTAGCCCCGGTCGGGTCGCTGCGGCGTACAGATGTCCTCGCCGCCGCCGACCTTGAGGGAGTCGAAGTTGACGTTCCCGTCATCGCCCTCGTCGTAGCGGAGCGAGATCCGGTTGACCCCGGCCTTCAGCTGCATCGACCGGGTCGCGGTGCCCCAGGTCTGCCAGTCGCCGGTGGACTCCAGTGCCCACGGCTCGACCTTCGTGCCGTTGACGTAGACGGAGACCTCCTTGGTGCCGGGTGCCGGGTTCGGGCCGTTGGCGTAGCGCAGCCGGACCGGGTACGTCCCGGCGCGAGCGACCTTCGCGTCGAAGGTGACCGAGGCGCCGACGCTGCCGAAGCCGTCCACGAACCCGGAGCCGGAGTAGCCGTTGTGCTCGACGTCGACATCGGCGCTACCACCCAGGGTCGCCTGCTCGGCCTCGAGATAGTTGCGATCGGCGGGCGACTGGTAGCCAGGAATCGAGTTGAGCGTGTACCAGGCCTCGGTGTTCCACAGCTCCTCGCCACCGCGAGCAGTGAACGGCCGCGGCGAGCGCAGGTGCACGACCCGGCCCTCCTCCAGCCCGTCGACGGTGAGGGTCACCGACGTCCGATCACGAGACACCGTGGCACCGGAGACGAACAGCGGTCGCTCGTCGACCTTCGGGCCGCCGTACGTCGGGCGCGGCACGTAGCGCCAGTGCGTCATCCGGAAGGCGGCGTTCGGGTCGGCGGCGATCTTGTCGACGGTCTCCTGGGACAGCGGCTGGGTGTACCGGATCTTGAAGCCGTTCCTGGTCGCGCGCATCTCGCGCATGTCGAACGCCGCACCGTTGTCGGGGCTCATCCGCTGCAGGCCGTAGCGGAGCTTGCCCGGCTCGCTCCAGTTGCCGGCCTCGCCGACGCCGCCGACGTAGATCGATCCGTCGGGACCGAGCAGCGTGCGGTTCACGCCCGCCTCGAGACCGGCGGAATAGCGGAAGACCGCGCCCTGGTACTCACCCTCGACCTTCTCCAGGAAGCCGCGCTGCAGGCCGCCGTAGGTGACATCGCCGAAGATCATCTGACCGGCGTACGCGCCCTTCTGCAGCATCACCGGGCTGCTCGGTGAGTTGCCGATCTCGCCCTGCGGCACCCACAGGGTCGGGTCCGTGACCGGCTGGTCGTCGAACGGGCCGGACGGGTTGGTGTAGTGGTTGAAGAACCGGCCCGCCTTGACGTGCACGAGCTTGGAGCTGGGCAGCCAGCCGCCCTGGTTGTCCATCACGAACAGGTCGCCACCGGGTCCGCGCACCATCCCGTTCGGCGTACGCAGCCCGCCGGCGAGGTAGGTGACCTTGCCCGTCTTGCGCGAGATCTTCAGCGTCGTCCCGCGATCGGCAGCCGGCTGCGGGTCGGTGGTCGCCCCGCCGAAGTTGATCGCGACGGAGAGGTTCACATAGAAGCTCTCCTTGTCGTGGAGGAGGCCGAAGGCGAACTCGTGGAAGTTCCCGCCGAAGGGCCACTCCGCGACCTTCCGGTGCCGGTCGTAGAAGCCGTCCCCGTCGGGGTCGGTCAGCTCGGTGAGCTGGTCGCGCTCGGAGACGAAGATCGACTTGCCGATGATCGCCACGCCCATCGGGTTGAACAGGTCGGTCGCGACCTTCTCCACCGTCACGTCCTCGGGGCCGGTGGCGGTCCCGGGGTTGCTGAGCAGGAAGATCTCGCCGGGCTCGGGGTCCTCCACCCAGCCCGACGGGCTCACCGACCCGGTGGTCACCACCGCGAGCCGGCCGTCCGTGGCCCAGTCCAACGCGGCCACCATCGGCTCGAAGCCGTCCGGCCGGAGGTCGGTCAGGTCGTACGCCGGGTGGACGCTGTCCAGCTGCATGCCGTCACCGGCAGTGTCGCTCTGGCCCTCGCAGTACTTCGTGCCCGGCGAGGTCACCCGCACCACCCCTGCCTCGGTGCTCAGGACCTCGGTCGGAACCAGGGTGAAGTCAGCCGCGCCCGGAGGCCGCCACTGCAGGCGCAGCACCTCCCCGCCACCGTCCTCGAAGTGCTCCACGCGCAGGTCGTGATATCCCTCGCTCAGGGTGACGGCGCCGTCCTTGGCGGTCTCCCCGTGCAGCCCGTCGTGGTCGATGACCTCCGAGCCGTCGATGAGCAACCGGGAGCCGTCGTCGCTGATCAGCCGGAAGTCGTACGTCCCGGCAGCATCGATGCGGAGGTTGGCCAGGGCTTCGGAGATGAACCGGTCGCCGAGGCCGAAGTCGGCCGGTGAGTCGTAGTCGATGAGCGAGGTGAGCCTGTCGACGTTGGGCGTCTGGCCCGCCTTCAGCGTGCACAGCTCCGCGATCGGACGACCCATGTCGTAGGTGCGCAGCGTGACACCGGGCTCCTGCGGTGGCAGGTCCGCCGCCTCCGCGGCGGTGGCGGGGGATCCGCCGAGGAGTGCGGCTGTGACCGATAGGCCGACGAGTGAGCCGAGCACGGCTCTGGACGGGGGGATACGAGACATGCGGGCCTCCGTGGGGTGTGGCGAGCGTCACACATGAAGGTAGGGGGCTCGATCAGACTTCGTCAAGAAGGTTTTGAACTTTCGCAAGTTAGTTGAAAATGTCGCTCGACGGTCACATTGCCGGCGGTGAGAACGCCGCTGACGGGGAGTCGCCTCACGACGTAGGCGCGAAGAGCTGATCGAGGTGCTGATCGACGGCCGCCAGTGCGGCTCGAGGCGTGATCACGCCGAGCTCGAGGAGCGGTGCGAAGCCGGTCAGCGCCAGGATCAGGTCCGTCTCGATGTTCGGGTCGCGGTCGGCCGGGATCTGCCCGTGGATCAGTGCTTGCCGGATGAGGCGCTCGACCATGGCCCGCCCCTCGTCGAGGCCGACGCGAGCCTGCTCGCGCAGCTCTGGATCGTGAAGAGCTTCCAGGACGTACGCGGTGTTCATGCGGCTGGTGGCGCGCGCATCGGGGTGCAGCGGGAGCATCTCGGCGAGAATCACCCGCAGTACGTCGCGGGGGTGTGGAGGCTGGTCGAGCCCGGTCAGGCCGCGGGTGACTCGGGCCGAGGTCTGTTCGGCGGCGAACTCCATCGCGAAGGTCAGCATCGCGGTGCGGGACGAGAAGTAGTGCTGGAGCTGCCCGAGAGAGACATCCGCTTCGCGGGCGACCTCGCGCATCGTCGCTCGCGGCCAGCCCTGTTGCTCGACCACCCGCCAGAGGGCGTGCGCGATCGCTTCTCGTCGCTCGCGGTGGTCGACCACCTTCGGCATCGCGGCCCCTTTCGGTTTTCAATACGCGTGACATAATACAGGTGACTTTTATCCGCTGCCGACGGAGGGATGGTGGAAAGCGTGCACGACCCGTACGCCTTCGCGATCGACGATGCGGTCGCTGTCGCGTTGCTCGCCGACTTCCAGGTGCGCAAGGCGATCGCCCGTGGCGACTTCGACGACCTGCCCGGCAGTGGTGAGCCGATCGATCTACCGGACCACCACGACCCGGAGTGGTGGGTCAGGAGCCTCATCGAGCGTGAGCACATCGCACTGCTCCCGCCGTCCATCCAGCTCCGCAAGGACGACGCCGAGCTGGACGCGCGCCTGGATCAGCTGGCGGACGAGAAGGCCGTACGTCGCGAGATCGACGACTTCAACGCACTCGTGATTCGCGCCCGCTACGAACCGCCGGCAGGACCGCCGCTGATCACGATGCCTCGCGACCCTGACGCCACGGTGGCCGGATGGGCCGACCGTCGGGCGGCGCGAGGCAGGAAGCCGCGCGAAGCGGCCGGCACAGACGTTCGGCGAAGCCGCCGGCTCTTCCGTCGCCGCTGAGCTACGCTCCCACAATGGCCGACCTCGATGCCGTCGAAGACCGGATCTGGGCGCTTCTCGAGCGTTACCGCAACGAGCTCGAGGACGCGACGATCTACGGGATGCCGTCGTTGCGCTGGCCGGGTGCCGGCGCCCATGACTACTTCGCCGCGGTCAAGCGAAGCGCGCAGAAGGTGAGCCTCTACGCGATCGCCGTCGACACCTGGCCGGAAGCGCTGGAGGGCTCATCGGAGGCGTTCCGCAAGCGGCGTACGGGCAAGGCGACCTTCTCCTTTCCCACGCTGGACGAGGAGATGGCCGCCGAGCTCGCAGGGTTCCTGGAACGGCTCTATCAGCCCTACCGCGAGCATCACGCCGGCTAGCGGACCGCTCGCTTCACCAGGTCGGTGAGCTTCTCCTCGACGGCCGAGGTCATCGTCGTGACGGCGAATACGGTCGGCCAGATGTCGCCGTCGTCGAGGTTCGCCCACTCCTGGAAGCCGACCTCGGCGTAGCGCATCTTGAACTTCCCGGCGCACTTGTAGAACACCACGACCTTGCCGTCGGCGTTGGCGTAGGCGGGCATGCCGTACCAGGTCTTCGGGGCGAGATCGGTCGCGTGCGTGGTGACGATCCGGTGGAGCGTCTCGCCGATCGCGCGGTCGTTGTCGTCCATCGCCTCGATCTTCTCGAGGCAGTCGGCGAGATCGGCCTCGGCCTTCTTGCTGCCGCTGCCACGCTTGGCGGCCGTCCTGCGCTCGGCAGCGGCCTCCTTCATGGCCGCCTTCTCTTCCTCGGTGAACGTGCTGCTCTTCGCCATGGTCTTTCCTTCCTCGGTCGGTCTGTTGATACGAGCCTAAGGAGGTGGGGCTCCGTGCGCTTCTTCGTTCCTGATCAGTCGAGCGGTCTGAACACCATGTCGTCGCGGACCTCGAGTCCGAGGTCGTCGAGCATGTCGATGAGCACGACGACGACCTGCCGGGTGAGCCGGTCGACGAGCTGGTCCCGGGTCTCGTCGTGGTGGTCGAGCCACCAGATGATGCTCGCGTCGACCATGCCCATGAGGCCGGCCAGGATGCCGTCGGAGGGGGTGCCGCTCACCTCGGAGGCGCGGAGGTAGGAGCCCATGGCGTCGATGAGCTCGTCGAGGAAGCGGTTGCGTCCCATCCGGGCCCGGTGCAGCGCCCTGGTCTGCTGCTGCGCGGCGACGAACCGGTAGAGGTTGGGATGCTCGTCGGCCCAGACGACGCAGGGCTCGATGACACCGCCGATCACCTCACGCGGGGTCCCTGCACGGGCCAGATGAGGGCGTACGCGTCGGATCAGCTCGGTCGATGCGAACCGGACGACCTCGGCGTCGAGCTGCTCCTTGCTGGCGAAGTGCCGGTAGACGTTCGGGCGGGGGAGGCCGGCGCGCTCGGCGACCTGCGCCATGCCGATGCCCGGCCCGCGCTCCTCGATCGCCTCCACGGCCGCCTCGACCACCTGGGCTCGCCGCGCGTCGTTGTCGAGCGCCTCCTTCGCCGAGCGGCGCCGGACGGTGGAATCGACCCACTTGACCACGTCAACCACATCGTCACCCTAGCGAGACAGCACCGGCTACACCTTGTATCCAGGAGATAAGTGGGACACCATGTCTCTGGAAACACCCTGTACCCAACCCCGAAAGGCCACGCATGTCCCGCCGCTCGCCCTGGATGGACCAGGACCTCGACGACCTTCGCGACCTTGCCCGGACCTTCTTCGAGAAGGAGGTCAAGCCCAACATCGACACCTACATCGCCGACAAGCACGTCGACCGTGACCTGTGGCGCAAGGCCGGCGAGCTGGGTCTGCTGTGCCTCTCCGTCCCCGAGGCGTACGGCGGCGGTGGCGGCACCTTCGCCCACGAGGCCGTGCTGATCGAGGAGCAGGCCCGGGTCGGCGACACCGCCTTCGGTGCCTCGCTGCACAGCGGGATCGTGGCCCACTACCTGCTGGCGTACGGCACGGAGGCGCAGAAGAACGAGTGGCTGCCGAAGCTGGCCTCCGGCGAGGTGGTCTCCGCGATCGCGATGACCGAGCCCGGCACCGGCTCCGACCTGCAGGGCATCCGCACCAAGGCGGTCAAGGACGGCGACGACTACGTCGTCAACGGCGCCAAGACGTTCATCACCAACGGGCTCCTGGCCGACATGGTGCTGGTCGCGGTCAAGACGAACCCCGAGGAGGCCGCGGCGGGGATCTCCCTGATCATCGTCCCGACCGACACCGAAGGCTTCCGGCGCGGTCGGGTCCTCGACAAGATCGGGATGAAGGGGCAGGACACCTGTGAGCTCTTCTTCGACGACGTACGCATCCCGGCCTCGAACCTGCTCGGCGACAAGGAGGGCGACGGGTTCGTCCAGCTGATGATGCAGCTGCCGCAGGAGCGGCTGATCGTGGCCGTCGGCAGCGTCGCGGCGATGGAGTTCTGCTTCCAGGAGACGCTCCTGTACGTCAACGAGCGCACCGCCTTCGGACGGCCGGTCTTCGGCTTCCAGAACACCAAGTTCGAGATGGCCGAGATTGCGACCGAGGCCCGGGTGGCGCGCTCCTTCATCGACGAGTGCGTCGAGCTGCACGTCAAGGGCGAGCTCGACATCCCGACCGCCGCGATGGCCAAGTACTGGAGCTCCGAGCGTGCCGGCATCGTCGTCGACAAGTGCGTCCAGCTCTTCGGCGGCTACGGCTTCATGGAGGAGTACCCCATCGCGCGGGCCTTCACCGACCTCCGCGTCCAGCGCATCTACGCCGGCACCAGCGAGATCATGAAGGAGATCATCAGCCGATCCCTTCCGGTCCCCACCCGATGAGAAGGAGATCGATATGAACACGACGAAGCAGTCCTACTACGACACGCTGCGGACGCTCTCCGAGGCCTCGGTGGACCAGCACTTCCAGGCGTTCAAGGACATCAAGTGGGACGATCCCGAGTTGCACCTCGACCCGAACGACGAGCGCTTCGTCCTCACCGACGCCGACGAGATCGGCCGTCACGAGTGGTACAAGTCGCTCTCGAAGGAGCGACAGATCCAGATCGGGGTCTACCGCTACGCGCAGATCGCGAAGGTCGGGCGCCAGTTCGAGCAGGTGCTCATCGCGGGCGTGATGCACCACCTGATCCTGGCGAAGGACGGCAACCCCGAGTTCCGCTACGCGATGCACGAGGTCACTGAGGAGACCCACCACATCCAGATGTTCCAGGAGTCGGTCAACCGGTTCGTGGAGAACTCCGGGGTCGACGGCGTCGCCGGGGCACCGGGGTGGTTCGCCTGGCTGGCTCCGCTGGTGACGTCGGCCGGGACCTGGTTCCCGGAGATCTTCTTCGTCGGCATCCTCGGCGGCGAGGAGCCGATCGACCATCTGCAGAAGAGCATCATGCGTGCCGGCGGCAGCCACCCGCTGATCTACCGCGTCATGCAGATCCACATCGCCGAGGAGGCCCGCCACATCGGGTTCGCGCACCAATACCTCGAGCACCACTGGCAGCAGATGAACCCCATCAAGCGGCGCGCGCTGACCTACCTGTTCCCGGTGGTCATGCGCCTCCTGTGCGACGTGATCATGGTGCCGAGCAAGCAGGCGCGCGAGGACATGGGCATCCCGAAGGAAGTCGCCAAGGAGATCTGGTGGAACTCCCAGGACTCCGAGAAGCTCCTGCGCGACCTCTTCTCGGACGTACGCCTCCTGGCCGACAACCTGGGGATCCGCAAGGGACCGGCCAAGCTGGTCTGGCGCGCCCTCGGCATCGACGGGCGGGCCGCGCGCTACCGCGCACAGCCGTCGAGTGCGGCGGTCTGAGGTGCTGGCGTACGAGAGCACCGGCTCGGGCGAGCCGCTGCTGATGATCCACGGCATCGGTCACCGCCGCCAGGCCTGGCACCCGGTCGTCGACCGGCTCGCCGAGCACCACGAGGTGTTCCTCGTGGACCTGCCCGGCCACGGCGAGTCTCCGGCCCACGTGGCCGACGGCCGCTCACCCCGGCAGGCGCTGATCGACCCGCTCGAGGAGTTTCTGGCCGCGGCCGGCCTGGAGCGTCCGCACGTCGTGGGCAACAGCCTCGGTGGCGTGGTCGCCCTGGAGCTGAGCAAGCACGGGCTCGCTCGCAGCGTCACCGCGATCTCGCCGGCCGGCTTCTGGCGCAACGACCTCGAGTTCGCCTACGTGCGCGCGCTGTTCGCCTCGGTCATCGCGACCTCGGGGGTCCTGCGGCCGGTCGCGCCGTGGCTTCTTCGTCACCCGTGGGGCCGGACGCTCGGGCTCAGCTGGCTGACCGCCCGGCCGGCGGCGATCCCGGCGGACGTCGCGTACGAGGACCTGTGCAACATGCTCGACTCCAAGCAGGCGCTGCGCGACATCATCCGCGGCGGCTACCTGTTCGACGGTGCCGTGCCGGCCGATGTGCCGATCACGGTCGCGTGGGGGACCAAGGACCGGGTCCTGCGTCCCTACCAGGCCGACCAGGCACGACTGCGTCTGCCCGGAGCGCGCCACGTCGAACTGCCCGGCTGCGGGCACGTGCCGATGGCCGACGATCCCGACCTGATCGCCGACACCATCCTCGCGACGACCCTGGACCTGACGACCACGGACCTCCGGAGGACCGCATGACCACCCAGCGCCACGTCGACGTCCTCATCGTCGGAGCCGGTCTCTCCGGCGTCGGCGTCGCCAGCCAGCTGACCCGCGAACGGACCGGGCGGACGTACGCCATCCTCGAGCGCCGCACCGCGATGGGCGGCACCTGGGACCTGTTCCGCTACCCCGGGATCCGCTCGGACTCCGACATGTTCACCTTCGGCTACGGGTTCCGGCCGTGGAACGGGACCAAGGTGCTGGCCGACGGCCCGAGCATCAAGCGCTACATCGAGGAGACCGCGGACGAGTACGGCGTCACCCGGCACACCCACTTCGGCCGCAAGGTCGTCTCCGCATCCTGGTCCAGCGAGCGTGGCCTGTGGACCACTACGGCCCTCGACGAGACCACCGGCGAGACGGAGGAGTGGACGAGCCACTTCCTCGTCGGCGCGACCGGCTACTACGACTACGACCAGGGGCACCGTCCGACGTTCCCCGGCGAGGAGCGGTTCCAGGGTGAGTTGATCCACCCGCAGCACTGGCCCGAGGACCTCGACCACACGGGCAAGCGCGTGGTCGTCATCGGCAGCGGGGCCACCGCGATCACCCTGGTCCCCAACATGGCCGAGAAGGCCGAGCACGTCACGATGCTGCAGCGCTCCCCGACGTACGTCGTGCCGGTCCCGGCCGAGGACCCGGTCTCCGCCGCCTTCAACCTGTTGAAGGTGCCGACCCGGGCGGTCTACGGCACCGGCCGCGTACGCAACATCCTGCTGCAGCAGGGCATGTACCGCTTCTGCCGCACCGCCCCCAAGGCCGCCCGGAAGGCGATCCTGGCGGCGATCCGCGCCCAGGTCGGGAGCGCGGTCGACATGAAGCACTTCCAGCCGAGCTACAACCCCTGGGACGAGCGGCTGTGCGTGGTGCCGAACGGCGATCTCTTCTCCGTCCTGCGACGCGGCGAGGCCTCCATCGTCACCGACACGATCGGCACCTTCACCGAGACCGGCATCCGGCTGGCGTCCGGCGAGGAGCTCGCGGCCGACATCGTCATCACCGCGACCGGTCTCCGGATCCAGCTGCTGGGCGGTATGCGGATCGAGGTCGACGGCCAGCCGGTCGACACCCGCGACCGGATGCTCTACAAGGGCAACCTGGTCGAGGGCGTGCCCAACGCCATGATCGTGATGGGCTACACGAACGCGTCCTGGACCCTGAAGGCCGACCTGGCCGCCGCCTATCTGTGCCGTCTGCTCAAGCACATGGCCCGCCACGGCCACGGCCAGGTCGTGGCGGAGGCGGCCGGCGACGAGCGCGAGGAGGTCTCGGTGATGGGTGCCTCGATGCGGTCGGGCTACATCCAGCGCGGTGACGCCGTGATGCCCCGCCAGGGCAAGCGGGCGCCGTGGCAGGTCCGGCAGGACTACCTGTACGACACCCGCGAGCTCCGGCTCCGCTCCGTCGACGACCTGAACCTGCGGTTCACGCCGAGGACCGCACCGGTCGCCGAGCAGGTCGCCGAGGAGGTCGCGGAGCGGGTGCCTGCCTAGCGCCCGTCCCGCGGAGACGTGAGGACGGCGGCGAGCCTGTCGGCCGCGGCCGGGTCGGCCTGGGGCAGGAAGAGCGAGGGCTCGACCAGCTCGACCTCGAGCACGCAGTAGCGGCCGTCGTTGTCCCGGACCAGGTCGATCCGGGCGTACGTCGGTGTCCCGAACCGGCTGGTGACCAGGTCCACGGCGGCCTGCGCGACCTCGATCTGATCCTGGGCGGCGGTGTGTGCCGCGTTGGTCTCCACGGCGAAGAGGTCGTCGACGGCGCCGGCCCGCGGCAGGTCGACCCGCTTGCTGGCGGCGTGGCTGAAGCGGCCGTCGAAGAAGACCATCGGCCACTCGCCGTCGACGGGCACCGACTTCAGGAACGGCTGGACCAGCACGACCTGGCCGTCGGCGTGGAGGCGGGCGACGTGAGCCGCCGCGGCCGCATGGTCCTCGGTTCCGTACGAAGCCGCATCCCTGCTCCCGGCCCCGACCGAGGGCTTGACCACGAAGTCGCCGTCGGGAAACTCTGCCGTCGAGCCGGGCTCGACGAAGACGGTCGGCGTGATCGGCACCCCGGCCGCCTCGAGCTCGGCGAGATACCTCTTGTCCAGGCTCCAGCGCACGAGCTGCGGTGGGTTGACCAGCTCGGTGACCTGGGTGACCTCGTCGAGCCAGGTCAGGAACTCGGCCAGCCGCTGCGGGTAGTCCCAGGTCGACCTGAGCACGACCCGGTCGTACGCAGCCCAGTCGACGCTCCGATCGTCCCAGTCGACCACGTCGACGGCGGCCCTCGCCCGTCCCAGCGCGGCCAGGGCGAGCGGCTCGTCATCGTCGCGTCCACGTGCTTCTCGCGCCGTCACCCATGCCAACCGGCCGATCTCGTTCACCATGCTGCGCACTATGAACGCTGTTTCGTGAGCGATCAAACCGGCGCCCGCGCGAAGACGATCGCGCCCGGCACCTCGTCGTCGGGCCGCATCAGGAGCTCCGCCTCGATGCTGAACCCGGCCCTGCGCAGCCACCCCGAGATCTGCTCCGGCCGACGGCGATGGCTGTCGACGTTGATCGGCCGCCCGGTGTAGCCGGTCGTCGACCGCCGGGTCTCGTCGCCGACGTGGAACCCGACCAGCACCGACCCGCCCGGCCGCAGCACCCGTCGGAACTCCTCGAACACCCCGGGCACCGCCGCGTCGGGGATGTGGATGACCGACCAGAAGGCGAGTACGCCGCCGAGCGATCGGTCCGCCAGCGGAAGGTCGGTCATCGACCCGACCTCGAAGGCGAGATCCGGATGATCCCGCCGGGCGATCGCGATCATCTCCGGAGAGAGGTCGATCCCGAACGCCTCGATCCCGAGGTCGTGGAGGTGCCGGGTGACGTACCCGGGGCCGCAGCCGACGTCGGCCACCGGCTCGCCGTCCTCCCGCACCGCCTCGGCGAACACCGCCAGACCGGCACGCAGGTACGGACGATCGTCCAGCAGGCCGCGTACCTGCTCGGCGTAGCCGGCGGCATCGGTGTCGTACGACTCGCGGGTCTGGTTCAGCCAGTTGTCGGGCATCGGAAATCGACTCTAGGGCACCGCGAAGCGCGCGATATTGAGGCGAGCCGCGTGGAGGACCGTCGTCCAGCCGTCGCGATCCTCTGATCAGTGTCGATCGCCCGCTAGGTTGGACGGTGAACGCAGCCGTCACCGGAGCGAGGGGAGTGCCGTGCGCCGCTGGGTGCGCAGGTCCTTGTGGGACGTCGTCCCGCGCGATCACCGGCAGGGTGACGCCGCGCTACGTCGCCGCCAGCTGGTCACGGTCGGCTTCGTCGTGCTCGGCGCGGTCGTGCTCGGGGTCTCGCTGCGGATCGAGCCGGGCAGTGTCTGGTTCTATCCGGCGGCCTTCGCCCTGGCCGGAGTCTGGGTCATCGGCGCCTTCGCGTCCGGGCCGCTCCATCTCGGCCGGATCGACGCCTGGCGCCGGCGGGGGCAGCGAGAGCGCCGGTTCGTACGCCCCGTGCTGCCGCCGATCCTGCTCGGGCTCGGTCTGGCCGGGATCTTCGTGATCGGCGGTCTCGTCGTGCGCGAGATCCCGTGGCTGGACCGGCAGGTGCGCTCGGTGCTCGACTTCGCCGACCAGGGCTCGCTGCCGATCCTGGTCGTGGTGACGGCCGTCAACGGGGTGGCGGAGGAGCTGTTCTTCCGCGGCGCCGTCTACGCCGCCCTCCCTCGCCACCCGGTCGCCTGGACGTCGGTGGCCTACGTGATCGCGACGCTCGCGACCGGCAACGTGATGCTGGCCTTCGCGGCGATCCTGCTCGGGATCGTGGTCGGGCTCGAGCGGCGTGCGTCCGGTGGCGTACTCGCGCCGATCCTCACCCACTGTGTGTGGTCGCTGTCGATGCTGCTGGCGCTGCCGCTGCTCTTCGGCTGAGAAACCCTCAGAGCCCCTTGCCCTCGGCCAGCCGCTCGGCCAGGGCACGCCGCACGGCCTCGCGATAGGGCAACGGCTCGCCGGGCACGACCTCGAGGATGCGCCGGTCCTGCACGACCACCTCGGTGCTCATCGAGTCGATCAGGTTGCGCCCCGTGGTCAGGTCGATGTCGGTCACCAGCGCCAGCCAGTACGAGGACAGCCGCGGCGTCAGCACCGGCACCGGGACGACGGGGATCGACCGGCCGGTGGCCACCTGGGAGGCGACGGTCAGCATGTCGACGTACGTCATCGCCTCGGGACCGCCGATCTCGAAGACCTCGCGGATCGCGTCCTCGTTGTCGATGACACCCGCGAGATAGCGGATCACGTCGTCGACGGCGATGGGCTGGGTCCGGGTGGCGGTCCACCTCGGCACCACCATCGCGGGGAGGTTCTTGACCAGCTGCCGGGTCAGCTCCCAGGAGACGCCGCCGTGGCCGACGACGATCGCGGCGCGCAGCACCGTGACCGGGACGCCGGCCTCGCCGAGCAGGGTCTCGACCTCGCGGCGAGAGCGCAGGTGGGGAGAGAGGTCCCCGTCATCGTCGCCGAGGCCGCCGAGATAGACGATCTGGCGCAGCCCGGCCCGAGCTGCGGCGGCCCCGAAGGCCCGCGCGGCCCGGGCGTCGCGCTCCTCGAAGTCCTCGTGGTCGAGCGAGTGCACCAGATAGACCGCCACGTCGACCCCGTCGACCGCGGCCGACAGGGTGCTCGGATCGTCGACGTCGGCACCCACCGCTTCGCCGGGGCCGTCGTAGGCGTCCGGGCGTCGGGTCATCGCCCGCACCGTGGTGCCGCGGCGGGTCAGCTCGGCGACCAATCGCCGACCGATGAAGCCGGTCGCGCCGGTGACGAGCACGGTGGGCGAGGTCTCCATGGGTCGAGCCTACGGATGCCGCCGTGCCCGACGGCGCCATGACACGGTCGCTTCCTCCGGATCCGCTCAGGCCGGGTTCGACGGGCCGACCGGCCGGCAGTCCTGCCCGCAGCCCTCCTCGGGTACGGGACCGGACGCGTGCGACGCCGGCCGATGCAGCACGGCGCCGGTGGGTGTCACGAGGACATCGGATCCCTCGACGCGGCCGGTGCCGTCGACGATCAGCGCATGCTCGCGCGGCGTGAGCGGGGCGTACGTCAAGGTGAGCACCGGGTTCGCGGCGAGGTTCGCACGGGTGCCGCCGCCCGGATCCGAGATCCGCAGCGTCGAGCCGTCGACGACCGGGTCCACGACCACGACCTTGATCCGCTCGCCCGCGGTGGTCAGCAGGAAACCGCTGCCGAAGCGTTCGAGCGTGGCGGCGAGATCGGACAGCGCGACCGGGATGCTCATATCCGGCACAGTAGTCCGACGTGCAGAGCGCCCACGGCGTATCGGGGATCATGAGGGCATGGCGATGAATGGCAAGCGGGTCGCACTCGCCCTGGGGGCAGGCGGTGCACGGGGCTACGCCCACCTGGGCGTCATCCAGGAGCTGCGGGAGCGGGGACACGAGATCGTGACGGTCGCGGGCACCTCGATGGGGGCGCTGGTCGGCGGTCTGATCGCCGCCGGCAAGGACGAGGAGTTCGCCGACTGGGCGACGGCGCTGCGGCAGATCGACGTGCTGCGGCTGCTCGACCCGAAGTGGCGGGCGGGTGGTGCGTTCAACGCCGACGGCGTCGTCGCGGAGCTGGAGAACCTGCTGGGCGAGCAGCTCATCGAGGATCTTCCGGTCCCGTTCACCGCGGTCGCGACCGACCTGGAGTCGCACCGTGAGGTGTGGTTCCAGCGCGGCCCGCTGGTCAAGGCGATCCGGGCCTCGATCGGCATCCCGGGCGTTTTCCTGCCGGTGATGTGGAACGGCCGGGTGCTCGTCGACGGCGGCCTGCTCAACCCGCTGCCGATGGGCCCGACCGCCGCCACCCCGGCCGACCTGACCATCGCGGTCTCGCTGCAGGGCCGGCGCACCCAGCGCGGGACGCAATCGCCCGTGGTCGAGAACTCCGCCGACGTCACCGCTGACGAGTCCGGTACGACGGTCTTCCGGCGCCTCCGCGGCAAGCTGGGCGTCGGCGGCGAGACGACCACGACCCCGAGGGCGGAGCCGAGCCGCGCTCAGCCCGACCTGCGCGTCGCCGACGTCATGACGCTGTCGTGGGATGCAATGCAGGAGATGATCGCGCGCTACCGGCTGGCGGGGCTGCCGCCCGACGTCCTGATCACCGTGCCGGTCGACGCCGCCCGCACGCTCGACTTCCATCGCGCCACCGAGATGATCGAGCTCGGCCGGCAGCTGACGGCCAAGGCGCTCGACGACGCCGGATGCTGACGCGGCCCAGCGGCGTACCCTGCCTCCGATGAGCACCTACCGGTCCGACTGCTCCCGCTGCGCGGGCCTGTGCTGCGTGGCACTGCCCTTCACCCGCTCGGCGGACTTTCCGGAGGACAAGGCCGGCGGCGATCCCTGCCGCCACCTCGGACCCGACTTCGGCTGCGGGATCCACGACCGGCTGCGGGACCGCGGGTATGCGGGCTGCACCGTGTTCGAGTGCTTCGGCGCAGGTCAGCAGGTCACCCAGGTGACCTTCGGCGGTGCCGACTGGCGCACCGAGCCGACGTCGCGGCAGCAGATGTTCGACGTCTTCGCCGTGATGCGGCACCTGCACGAGATGCTGGCACTGCTCGAGGAGGCCGCCGAGCGGAGCCCGTCGCCCGACCTCGCCGAGCTGACCGTGCAGGTCTCCGCCGCGGCGGCCGGCGCCGCCGACGACGTGCTCGCCACCGACGTGGGCGCACTCCGCTCGGTGGTTGGGAACGCGCTTCGCCGGGTGAGCGCAGAGGTACGCCGCCCCGCCGGCCAGTCGCTGGCCGGAGCCGACCTGGTCGGCCGCGACCTGCGCCGGCGGGACCTGCGTCGTGCCGACCTCAGAAGCGCGCTCCTCATGGCCGCCGACCTACGGGGCGTCGACCTCGCCGATACCGACCTGCTCGGTGCGGATCTGCGGGACGCGGCGGTCGCGGGCGCTGACCTCTCCCGGGTTCTCTTCCTCAGTCAGGCGCAGGTCAACGCCCTGCGAGGAGACGGGAGCACCCGCCTGCCCGCAGGGCACGACCGGCCCGCCCACTGGGGCTAGAACCGCAGCGGACTCAGGCCAGCGTGGCGGTGTCGATCACGAAGCGGTAGCGCACGTCGGAGGCCAGGACCCGGGCGTACGCCTCGTTGATCTGGTCCGCCGAGATCACCTCGATCTCGGAGCCGATGCCGTGCTCGGCGCAGAAGTCGAGCATCTCCTGGGTCAGCGCGATGCCGCCGATCATCGAGCCGGCGAAGTTGCGCCGGTTGGTGATCAGCGAGAACACGTTGACGCTCAGCGGCTCCGCGGGCGCGCCGACGTTGACCATCGTGCCGTCCACGGCGAGCAGGCCGAGGTAGGCGTCGAGGTCGATCTTTGCGCTGACGGTGTTCACGATCAGGTCGAACGAGCTCGCCAGCTGCTCGAAGGTCGCCGGGTCGGAGGTGGCGTAGTAGTGGTCCGCGCCGAGCCGCAGCCCGTCCTCCTGCTTCTTCAGCGACTGCGAGAGCACGGTGACCTCGGCACCCATCGCGTGGGCGATCTGGACGCCCATGTGGCCGAGGCCGCCGAGGCCGACGATCGCGACCTTCTTGCCGGGCCCGGCGCCCCACTTCTTCAGGGGCGCGTACGTGGTGATGCCGGCGCACAGCAGCGGCGTGGCGGCCGCCGGGTCCATGCCCTCGGGCACCTTGAGCGCGAAGTGGGCGTCGACGACGACGTGGGTCGAGTAGCCGCCCTGGGTGAACGAGCCGTCGCGGTCCTTCGCGGCGTACGTCCCAACCCCGCCGCCGGGGGTCGAGCAGTGCTGCTCGTCACCGTTGCGGCAGTTGGCGCACTCGCCGCACGAGTTCACGAAGCAGCCGACGCCGACGCGGTCGCCGACCTTGTGGTCGGTGACGGAGGCACCGACCTCGGTGACGCGGCCGACGATCTCGTGGCCCGGGACGACCGGGAACGGCTGCGGGCCCCAGTCGCCGTTGACGGTGTGGATGTCGGAGTGGCAGATGCCGGCGTACTCGATCGCGATGAGGACGTCGTTCTCACCGACCGCACGGCGCTCGATGGTGATCGGGGCCAGCGGCTCGCCGGCGGAGGGTGCTGCGTACGCGTTGACGCGCATGGATGGTTCTCCTGAGTCTGAGATAGGTGGTGGATCAGTGGTTCTCGCGGCTGCGGATCCGGTCGGCGATGGCATGCGCCTGCTCGCCGATCTCCTCGGCGCGGGCCTCGTCGCCCGCGGAGACGGCTCGCCAATAGTCGGTCTTGAGACCGACGTAGGCCCGCCGCAGCTCGAGATGCTCGGCCTCCCGGGCGAGGTGCTCGGCATGGCCGATGAGGAGGTCGATCTGCTCCTTGGCGCCGTCGCGACCGAGGCGGCCGTTGGTGACGTACGTCCTCATGTCATCGATCGAGAGGCCGATCGCGGCCAGGCAGGCGACGCCGGTCAACTGGTCCAGGTCGGTCTCGTCATAGACCCGGTGGCCGCTGCTGGCACCGCGGCTGACCGGCGAGATCAGCCCGATCGTCTCGTAGTAGCGCAGCGTGCTGGCCGGTAGTCCGGTCAGCGTCGCCACCTCTCGGATCGTGTAGGTCCGAGTCGTTGATGCAGTCACACCAAAAACGCTAAGAACTTCAAGTACTTGAAGTCAAAGGGATGATTTATCGACATGTGTATTTGGCTTGCCGGGCGGCTGCGGCCCGGGCGTACATTGCGATCATGGCCATCCGCACCCATGCCGGAGTCGACAGCTACCTCGACGGTCTGCCCGAGTGGCAGCGCGACATCTGCCGCGAGCTGCGCGAGATCATCCACGATGCCGACCCGGAGATCGAGGAGACGATCAAGCGGACGGTCCAGCCCTACTTCGTGCTGCAGGGCAACGTCTGCGCGCTCCTCGCCACCAAGGACCACATCAACCTGTTCCTCTACGACCCGACCGTCCCGGACCCGGCCGGGATCATCAACCAGGGGCACGGCAACGCCACCGGGCGTGCCATCCAGATCTACCGCGACGACCCGATCGACCGCCCCGCGCTGACCGAGCTGCTGCGCGCCATCGTGGCCAACAACCGCGCCGGTGGCTGGCGCCGCCTGCAGAAGGGCTGAGCCGGAGTCAGGCCGACCCGGTGAGCACGAGCGCGCCGAGGCCCATCATGGCGGTCCCCGCCAGCCCTTCGGTACGCCGCGCGAACGCCGGTGACTGCAGGCGGGGCGCGAGCCGGGTGATGACGGTGATCAGCCCGGCGTACCAGACCAGGCAGAGCACCCAGAACGTCGCCGCGAGCGCGATGTGCTGGGCGAAGGGCGCCAGCGGCGAGAGGTCGAACTGCGGGAACAGCGAGAGGTAGAAGGCCGCGACCTTCGGGTTGAGGAGGTTGCTCAGCAGCCCCTGGCGGAAGCACGTCGAGCGCGCGATGCCGCCGGATCCGGGGCGCACGATCGCGGCCGCGGCGACCGATACACCCGGGGTCCGGTGCTCCCGGCGGGCGCGCAGGTAGGCGCGCAGCGCCTGGACGCCGAGGTAGACGAGGTAGATGCCGCCGGCGACCCGGACGATCTGGAACAGCGCGGGGGAGGCGGTCAGCAGGGCGGTGATGCCGAGAGCCGCCGCGGTGCCGAGGACGGCGAGGCCGGTCATGATGCCCGCCGCGGTCCACAGCGCCCCGGCACGGCCGCCCCGGGCGGCGTTGCGCAGGGTCAGCATCATGTCCGGACCAGGGACGACGATGACGACGAGCGAGGTGGCCGCGAAGGCGACCAGTTGTTCCAGCATGGACGCCATTCTATCGCTCGTTTCGAGCACTTTGATTGCCGATAATGTCCCTTCTGGTGGAGGATGAGCAATGTGACAAGCATTGATGCCACTGATCGAGCAATCTTGCGTGAACTGACCATCGACGGCCGGTTGAGCAACGTCGAGCTCGCCTCCCGTGTGGGGCTGACGCCCGCGCCGTGCCTGCGCCGGGTCAGGCGCCTGGAGGAGTCCGGGGTGATCGCCGGTTACCGCGCCCGGCTGGACCCGGTGGCGTCGGGTCGGGACTTCTGTGTCTATCTGCTGGTGCAGATCACGATGACCAGCAAGGAGGTCGTCGACCAGTTCGAGGAGATGGTCGCGTCCTACGACGAGGTCACCGAGATGCGCCGGGTCTACGGCGAGATCGACTACGTCATCCGCGTCGACGTCGCCGACAGCAACGCCTTCGAACGCTTCCAGACCGAGAAGATGTACCCGCTCCCGGGCGTCCACCGGATGGTCTCCCACCCCACGATGAAGGCCGTCAAGAGCAACGACTGACCCGCCTGATCGGGGCCGTCGAAAAAAGGTCGGAACTTTCGCTTGACCTTGACCCAAGGTCAACCCTCGACGCTTATCGACATGAACCCGACACCAGCAATCCAGATCGCCGGACTGACCAAGTCCTACGGCGACGTGCACGTCCTCCAAGGCGTCGACATGAGCGTCGAGAAGGGGAGCATCTTCGCCCTCCTCGGCTCCAACGGCGCCGGCAAGACCACGACCGTGAAGATCCTGACGACGCTCCTCAAGGCGGACGGCGGCCAGGCGACGGTCAACGGCTTCGACGTCGAGACCCAGGCCCAGGACGTACGCACGTCCATCAGCCTCACCGGCCAGTTCGCCGCCGTCGACGAGATCCTGACCGGCCGCGAGAACCTCATCCTGATCGCCAAGCTGCTCCGTCAGAAGAACCCGGGCGCGGTCGCCGATGAGCTCCTCGCCCGGTTCTCGCTCACCGAGGCCGGTGGCCGCAAGGTCGCGACGTACTCCGGTGGTATGCGCCGCCGGATCGACATCGCGATGAGCCTCATCGGCAACCCGCCGGTGATCTTCCTCGACGAGCCGACCACCGGTCTCGACCCGGAGGCCCGGATCGAGGTCTGGCAGACCGTCAAGGAGCTCGCCGACCGCGGCACGACGGTCCTGCTCACCACCCAGTACCTCGAAGAGGCCGAGCAGCTCGCCGACCGGATCGCGATCCTCCACGAGGGCCGCATCATCGCCAACGGGACCCTCGCCGAGCTCAAGGCGATGTTCCCGCCGGCCAAGCAGGAGTACGTCGAGAAGCAGCCGTCCCTCGAGGAGATCTTCCTCGCCATCACCAGCAAGTCCAACGGCGAGTCCGCCAGCACGAACAACGTGAAGGAGTCACGATGACCACCCGATTCTTCGGCGACACCGCCGTCCTGACCGGCCGTTCCCTGCGACACATCGGCCGCAGCCCCGACACCATCGTCACCACCGCGATCACCCCGGTCGCCATGATGCTCATGTTCGTGTACGTCTTCGGCGGCGCGATCGACACCGGCTCCCACGAGAGCTACGTCAGCTATCAGCTACCCGGCATCCTGTTGATCACCATCGCCTCCGGCATCGCCTACACCGCCTACCGTCTGTTCCAGGACAAGAACGGCGGCATGTTCGACCGGTTCCAGTCGATGCCGATCGCCCGCTCGGCGGTGCTGTGGGGTCACGTGATCACCTCGGTGGTGGCGAACATGATCTCGCTGGTGGTGGTGGTGCTCGTCGCCCTGCTGATGGGCTTCCGCACCGGCGCGAGCGTGCTCGACTGGCTCGCGGTCATCGGCATCCTGGCGCTGTTCACCCTCGCGCTGACCTGGCTCGCGGTGATCCCGGGCCTGACGGCCGGCACGGTCGAGGGCGCCAGCGCCTTCTCCTACCCGCTGATCTTCCTGCCCTTCCTCAGCTCGGCATTCGTCCCGACCGACACCATGCCCGGCCCGGTGCAGGCCTTCGCCGAGCACCAGCCGGTCACCCCGATCGTCGACACCATCCGGGCGATCTTCGCCGGGGAGGACCCGGGCAACGACCTGTGGATCGCGCTGGCCTGGTGCGTCGGCCTCCTGGTCGTCGCGTACGTCCTGGCCACCGCCGCCTACCGTCGCAAGTTCTCCTGAACCACGCGGCAAAACCACGAGACAAAGTACGGCGTTCCCGCCACTATTCGGGGATGCTCACGATCAGCCAGCTGGCGTCGTACGCCGGTGTCACCGTCAGGGCCGTGCGCCACTACCACGCCAAAGGGCTGTTGGTGGAGCCAGAGCGCGACCACTCGGGATACCGACGCTACGACGCCGCTGCTGTGGTCGACCTGATCAAGATCCGCATCCTCGCCGACGCCGGCGTCCCGCTCTCCCGTGTCAAGGAGCTGCTGGACGCCGGCGACGACGATTTCAAGAAGGCGGTCGCCGAGATCGACAAGCGCCTCCGTCTCGAGATCCGCGAGCGGCAGGGGCACCGCGAGCGGATCGCTCGTCTCGTCCACGGGGACGGTCTCGCCCTCCCGCCGGAGGCGGTCGCCTATCTGGAGCGGATGCGGGAGCTCGGCATCCCGGAGCGGATGATCCAGGGCGAGCGCGACGCCTGGATCCTCGTCGCCGCCCAGCAGCCGCAGAGCATGGAACCCTTCATCCGCAGCAAGGTCGGCCAGCTCGACGATCCCTCGATCGTGGAGACGTACAAGGAGCTGGAGGCCATGCTCGACTGGGAGCCCGGTGATCCGCGCCTGGAGACCATCGCCGACCAGATCGTCTCCCAGCTCGAAGCGATCTCCCCCGAGGACTGGGCCGCCTACACCGACGCCGACCAGGCCATGCCTGACGAGCTCGTCGCCCTGCTCGACTCGATGTTCGTCGAGCAGGTCCCCGTCGCCCGCGACCTCATGCGCCTCGTCGAGAAGCGCGGCTACACCGGCTGGACCAAGCTCGAGCGCATCAAGAGCTAGACGACGTACGCCGCAGCTGGTCCGAGCGCCAACGGCTCGGGCTGCAGCCGTACCTGCCGCGGAACCACCGGGTGAAGTTGCTCGGGGCCGAGAAGGACAGGAGCTCGGAGATCTCGGTCAGCGTGTAGCGCCCGCCGGCGAGCATCCGCTCGGCGAGCGCTGAGCGGGTCTCGTCGAGCAGCGAGGAGAAGGTCAGGTCGTACGCCGCGAGCCGTCGATGCACCGTGCGGCGGTCGACTCCGAGACTGCGCGCGACCTGCTCGATCGAGCATCGTCCGGTCGGTAGCAGGACCTCGATCAGCTCGCGCACCCGGTCGGGCACCGTGCCCACGCGCGAGGGTTCGAGCGACTCCAGGAGGTGGTGGGCGTACTGGTGGAGGCCCGGGTCGGCCATCCGGTTCGGGGTGGAGAGGTCCGCGGCGGAGAAGACGAGGCCGTGGAACTCGTGGTCGAAGGTGACCGCCGTGCCGAACATGCGTCGATGGGTCGCGACGTCGGCGGGCGGATGGTGGGCGAAGCAGACCGCGAGCGGGCGCCACCCGGCACCCAGGAATCCGCTCAGCAGACGGTGCAGCACGGCGACGGCCAGCTCGATCGCCTGGCGTGACTCCGCCGGTTCCCCGAGGTCCAGGTCGACCCGGATCGTCGCCGTCCCGCCGGACTCGGTGAGCCGGGTGCGCAGCGACTCGTTGTACATGTGCTCGTAGCGGCTCAGGATGCGCAGGGTGCTGCGTACGTCCGGCTCCTCTCGGACGACCAGGCTGACCGGTCCCAGGTTGGAGAATCGGCGCCGCTCCGCGAGCCGCAGCCCGAAGTCGGCGTGGCCCGACTCCCGCGCCGACTCCTCGAGGAGCGTGGCGACGGCGATCGCGGGCACCCACCGGTCCGGCATCCCGAGCCCTGCCGGGTCGAGGCCGCAGCGCCTGAGCAGATCGCTCGGCTCGAGCCCGAGCGACCTGCTGAGGTCGGCGTACCCGTTGAGTGCCGCGTAGCGGGCGAGTGGCTTCACACGTCCTCCGGGTGTCCCTGAATGACAAGCAACATGTCCCGTCAGGATAAGCGACGACGGACTCTGGTCTCTACTGTTGCGTACGTCACATTGCCAGTCGGAAGAGGTCACACATGGCACACGCCGTACGGATCGACGAGACCGGAGGCCCCGAGGTCATGCGCTGGGTGCCGGTCGAGGTGGGCGCCCCCGGACCGGGCGAGGTCCGGGTCCGTCACGAAGCAGTCGGGCTCAACTTCGCCGACACCTACTTCCGCACCGGGCTCTACCCGGCCCCGCTCCCGAACGGGCTCGGCGTCGAGGGCGCCGGGGTGGTCGAGGCCGTGGGACCGGGCGTCGCCGACTTCGAGCCGGGCGACCGGGTGACCTACACCGGCAGCCCGCTGGGTGCGTACAGCACGGAGCGGGTGATGCCGGCCGACTCCTTGATCAGGCTCCCCGACAACATCGACTTCGAGACCGCGGCGGCGATGACGATGCGTGGTCTGACGACGGCCTACCTGCTTCGTCGCATCCATCCGCTCGAGGCCGGGGACACCGTCCTGCTCCACGCCGCGGCCGGCGGGGTGGGTCTGCTCTTCTGCCAGTGGGCCGCGCTGCTCGGGATCCGGGTGATCGGCACCGTCTCGACGCACGAGAAGGCCGAGGTCGCTCGTGCCCACGGCTGCAGCGAGGTCATCGTCTACCGCGAGCAGGACGTGGCCGCCGAGGTACGCCGCCTCACCGACGGCGCGGGCGTGCCGGTGGTCTACGACAGCATCGGTGCGACCACCTTCGAGACGTCCCTGGACTCGCTGGCTCGCCGGGGCCTGCTGGTCTGCTTCGGCACGGCCTCCGGCCCGATCCCCCCGATCGACGCGATGAGCCTCGCCGTCAAGGGATCCCTGTTCGTCACCCGGCCGGCGCTGGCCGACTACATCGCCGACCCGGCGGAGCGCGCCGAGCTGGCCGGAGAGCTCTTCGACCACGTCGGATCCGGCCGGATCCGCGTCGAGATCAACCAGCGCTACGACCTGGTCGACTGTGTCGAGGCCCACCGCGACCTCGAGGCCGGCCGCACCGTCGGCTCCTCGGTCTTCAAGGTCTGAGGCCACCGGCCGACATCCACCCTCACCGCACGCGACGTGGCCCCGCCACGCCGGCGGTCAGCCCTACCCACAGACAGCCCTACCCACAGACAGCCCTACCCACAGACAGGGGAGAAACCATGACCACCACCTACCCCGACCGCCTCGCGACGGCCGACGAGCACGGCTCGAGGTTCGAGGTCGAGCCGCTGACCTGCAGCATCGGTGCGGAGTTGTCCGGCGTCGATCTCGCCGAGGTCGCCCACGACGACGAGCTCTTCGGCGAGCTCAAGGGGTTGCTGCTGCGCCACAAGGTCGTCTTCTTCCGAGAGCAGGACATCACCCGCGCCGAGCACGTCGCGCTGGCCGAGCGGTTCGGGCGGCTCGAGGACCACCCGGTCGTCGGCTCCGACCCCGAGCATCCCGGCCTGGTCCGCATCTACAAGGACCTCGACAGCCCGCCCGAACGGTTCGAGAACGCCTACCACTGCGATGCCACCTGGCGGACGAATCCGCCGATGGGGGCAGTCCTACGCTGCATCGAGGGACCCGAGGTCGGCGGGGACACGATCTGGGTCGACATGGCGCTCGCCTACGAGCAGCTGCCCGAGGAGGTCAAGGCCAAGATCGCCGGCCTCCGGGCGCGGCACAGCATCGAGGCGACCTTCGGCGCCCGGCTGCCGATCGAGGACCGGCTCGCGCTCAAGGAACGGTTCCCCGACGCCGAGCATCCGGTGGTGCGTACCCATCCGGAGACCGGCGAGAAGATCCTGTTCGTCAACAGCTTCACCACCCACCTGACCAACTTCCACACCGCCGAGAACGTACGCACCGGCATCGACTACGCGCCGGGCGCCGGCGAGCTGCTCCGCTACCTCACCGGCCGGGCAGGCATCCCCGAGTACCAGGTGCGCTGGCGGTGGACCAAGAACAGCTTCGCGATCTGGGACAACCGGTCCACCCAGCACTACGCCGTCCAGGACTACTGGCCCGCCGTCCGGCGGATGGAGCGCGCCGGGATCGTCGGCGACCGCCCCTTCTGACCCCTCCAGCCGCAACCGCAACCACTCACCCGAAAGAGAGAACGACATGCACTTCCACGACGACGCCCTGTTCCCCGAGCTCCAGGACAAGCTGGTCATCACCGCCGCCCCGTACGGCCCCGAGTGGGAGCCGGACGACTTCCGCGAGGACCTGCCGCTGACCATGGAGGAGCACATCCAGCAGGCGGTGGACTGCTTCGAGGCCGGCGCCACCGTCCTCCACATCCACGTCCGCGAGCTCGACGGCAAGGGCTCCAAGCGGCTCTCCAAGTTCAACGAGCTGCTCGCCGGCCTGCGCGAGGCCGTCCCGGAGATGATCCTGCAGGTGGGCGGCTCGATCTCGTTCGCTCCCGAGGGCGAGGGTGCGGACGCCAAGTGGCTCTCCGACGACACCCGGCACATGCTCGCCGAGCTGGACCCGAAGCCCGACCAGGTCACCATCGCGATCAACACCAGCCAGATGAACATCATGGAGCTGATGACCGCCGACGACATCGCCGGCACGTCCATGGAGCGCCCCGAGCTCGCCGAGGCGTACCGCGAGATGACGGTCCCGGCCGGTCCCGCCTGGGTCGAGGAGCACCTGCGACGACTGCAGGCCAACGGCATCCAGCCGCACTTCCAGCTCTCCAGCATCCCCCAGCTGGAGACCGTCGAGCGGCTGATCCGCCGCGGCGTCTACACCGGCCCGCTCAACCTGACCTGGGTCGGCATCGGCGGCGGATTCGACGGCCCGAACCCGTACAACATCATGAACTTCATCCAGCGGGTCCCCGACGGCGCCTGCCTGACCCTGGAGACCCTGATGCGCAGCGTCCTTCCGGTCAACGCGATGGCCATCGCGATGGGCCTGCACACGCGTTGCGGCAACGAGGACACCATCTGGGGCCACAAGGGCGAGAAGTACACCTCGGTCCAGCAGATCAAGCAGCTGGTCCGGATCGCCGAGGAGCTCGGCCGCGAGGTGGCCGACGCCAAGGATGCCCACGACATCTACCGGATCGGCCAGACGTACGCTGATGCCGACGAGACCCTGGCCAAGCTGGGCTACGCGCCGAACCGCCGTCCCGGCCAGGTCGGCTTCACCCAGCACGCGTAGGGACAGGCCATGACGACGCAGAACGCTGTGAGCGTCCCGGCCCCGGCCTCGGGCCGGACCCGGACGACCACGTACGCCTGGATCGTGTTCGCCCTCGCCTTCGGGCTGCTGCTCTCGGACTACATGTCGCGCCAGGTCCTGAGCGCGGTGTTTCCTGTGCTGAAGGCCGAATGGGCTCTCTCCGACTCGCACCTGGCGTCGCTGAGCAGCGTCGTCGCGCTCATGGTCGGGCTGCTCACGCTGCCGCTGTCCATCGTCGCGGACCGCTGGGGACGGGTTCGGAGCCTGGTCATCATGGCGGTGCTGTGGAGCGTGGCCACGCTGCTCTGCGCGCTGGCCGCCAACTACGAGCAGATGCTCGGTGCTCGTTTCCTGGTCGGCGTGGGCGAGGCCGCCTACGGCAGCGTCGGCATCGCGCTGGTGCTCAGCGTCTTCGCGCCGCGGCTGCATGCGACCCTGAGTGGTGCCTTCATGGCCGGCGGCTCGTTCGGCTCCGTCGTCGGGGTCGTCCTGGGCGGCGTCATCGCCGTCCAGGTCGGCTGGCGATGGTCCTTCGTCGCCATGGGCGTCTTCGGGCTGCTGCTGGTCGCGGTCTTCCGGCTCGTGGTGACCGAGCGGAGGGTGGCCGCGCACAGCGCGGAGAAGGCCGCCGAACCGGAGGCGACCTCGCCACGGCTGCGGGCACCGTTGTCGAGCCTCTACACCAATCCCGCTGTGCTGTGCGCCTACATCGGTGGCGGCCTGCAGATGTTCACCGCCGCGGTGATGCTCGCCTGGATGCCCAGCTACTTCAACCGCTACCACGACATGGCCACCGACCGAGCCGCCGCGGCTGCCGCGGTCTTCGTCCTGCTGATCGGCAGCGGCATGGTCGTCTGCGGGATGATCACCGACCGGGTGGGCCGCCGCGACGTCACCCACAAGTGGCTCGCCGCGGTCGCGTTCTGCACGGTCTCGCTGGTCTGTCTCCCGATCGGCTTCCACCTCGAGGCCGGGACGGCGTCCTCGGTGCTCGTCGGCGTGGGCGCCTTCTTCGCGGCCGGCTCCTCCGGCCCGACCGCCGCCATGGTCGCAAGCCTCACCCACGCCTCCGTGCGAGCCACCGCGATGGGCACCCTGACCCTCTCCAACAACCTGCTCGGCCTGGCCCTCGGCCCGTTCGTCGTGGGCGTCCTGGCGGACCGGCTCGGCCTCCTCTCCGCCCTGCAGTTCGCTCCGGTCGTCTACCTGCCCGCCATCGCGGTGCTCCTGCTCGGCCGCCGTCTGCACCCTTCCGGCGTACGACGGCTGCAGGCAGTGACCGCCGCGACCACCCCTTGATCCGTCTCCGAACCGTGAGGAGCAACCCATGACCTCCCCCGACTCCCCGACGATCGTGATCGTCCCCGGGCTCCGCGACCATGTCGCCGACCACTGGCAGACGTTGTACGCCGACCGGCTCGACAACGTACGCATCGTGCCGCCCCTCGAGCGCGACGAGCTGAGTCTCGCCGCGCGGGTGGCCGCCCTCGACGAGGTGCTCCACGAGATCGACGAACCAGTGGTTCTCGTGGCCCACAGTGCCGGCTGCCTGATCGCGGTGCACTGGGCCCAGGCCGCGGCGCGGCCCGTCCGGGCTGCGCTGCTGGCGGCGCCACCCGACTTCGAGGTGCCGCTGCCCGACGGCTATCCCACGCTGCCCGACCTCCGCGCCCACGGCTGGGCCCCGGTGCCGCGACGTCGGCTGCCCTTCCCGACCACGGTCGCAGCAAGCCGGAACGATCCGCTGGCCGGTTTCCGGCGGGTTGCCGGTATGGCCGAGACCTGGGGCTCGCGCCTCGTCGACCTCGGCGAGGTCGGCCACCTCAACCCCGCCTCGGGCTACGGCCCGTGGCCCGAGGTCGACGACCTCGTCACGGACCTGCTCCACCGCTCCGCTCGGGCGGGCGGGACCGAGCTGGTGCGGTCGTGACCGGATCCGCGCAACGGCCCGAGGACGTCGTCGCGGCGATGCGCGCATCCGGGCAGTGGAACGCGCTGTGGGACGAGCTGGCCGAGCTCGATCCGGAGTGGACCGAGGACTACCTGGCACTGGCGACCCGGTCCTGGCGCAACGGTGTCCTCGCGCCGCAGGTCGTCGAGCTGCTCTGCATCGCGGTCGACGCTGCCTGCACGCACATGTACGCCCCCGGCGTACGTCGCCACATCCGGGCCGCCCTGGAGCTGGGCGTCACCGGGGAGGAGATCCTCGAGGTGCTCAAGCTCGCCACCGTGGTCGGCATTCACTCGTGCAACGTCGGGGTGCCGATCCTCGCCGAGGAGCTGGCCTCGCGCCGGGCCGGCAACGTGGTCGAGGACCAGCCTCGGTCCATGGCCTGAACAGCCGCGAGACCCGGCTCAGGCGCCGGCGATCCCGAGCAGGTCGCGAACGGGGCCGGCGGGAGGGCGCGCGCCGCCGATCCACACAGCCCGGAACTCCCGGGACAGGTCCAGCTCCGCGACCGGGACGCTGACGAGGATGCCCAGGTCGAGGTCGGCCTGGGTCGCCCGGCTCGACACGAACGCCGGAGACCCACCGGCACGTACGGCGGCGAGGATGGCGGCGTTCGTCGCGAACTCGACCTCCGGGTCGGCCAGGCGCTCGCCGACGGCGGCCAGCGCGGACTCGACGACCGCGCGGGTTCCCGAACCGTGCTCGCGACACGTCAGCGGACGTGTCGCGAGCTCGCGTGCGCTGATCCCGGAGCGGCGTCGTGCCCAACGATCGTCGGGTGCCGCGACCAGCACGAGGTCGTCGTTCCCCACCGGGGCCGTCGAGAGGCCGTCGGTGGCGACCGGGCCCTCGACGAAGCCCAGGTCCGCCTCGCCGTGACGTACCGCGGTGACGACGTCCTCGGAGTTGGCGGCACGCAGACTGACCGCGACCCGCCGCTGCTGGCGCAGGCGGACGAGCCAGCGCGGCAGCAGGTACTCCGCGGTCGTCATCGACGCGTGCACGTGCAGCTCGTCGGAGCGGCCGCGGCGCAGCGTCTGCAGGGCGATCTCGATCTCGTCGGCGCGTTCGAGCAGGTCACCGCTCCACTCGACCAGCAGCTTCCCGGCCTGGGTCAGCTCTGATCCTCGATGGGCCCGTTGCACGAGCACCAGGCCGACCTGCGTCTCCATCGCCCGCAGCCGCTGCGAGGCGGACTGCTGTGAGATCCCAGCAGCGCGTCCGGCGGCCCCGATGCTCCCGAGGCGAGCGAGGTCGGCCAGCAGGCGGAGCGACGGGAGATCGGGCAGCATGGTCACAGGATATCCCTGTGACTCCACAGCGAAAGGGGTCCTACCGGCGTCCGGCCGCGGCGCCGAGCATGGAGTCATGAGCATCCCCTACGGCCCGAACTGGTACACCGCCACCATGGGCACCGGCATCGTCGCCCTCGTCCTTCCCGGTCTGCCCTTTCACGTCCCGGGGGCGACGCCGGTCGCGCTGGTGTTCTGGCTGGCAGCGTGCCCCCTGCTGGTGACGACGGCGACGGTGATGCTGACCGCGATCCGGCAGGAGCGCTCGCTGCTCCGCCGCCAGTACGACGACCCGGTGTTGTCCCACTTCTACGGCGCCCCGGCCATGGCGCTCATGACGGTCGGCGCCGGCGCGATCGGCGTCGGTCGTGAGGTCCTCGGTGACTCGACCGCGCTGGGCCTGGCGGCGGTGCTGTGGGCCGCCGGCACCGTGCTCGGCCTCTGGACCGCGATCGCGGTGCCGTACCGGGCGATCACCCGGCACCAGGTCGCCGATGACGGTGCCACCGGAGGCTGGCTGATGCCGGTCGTGCCGCCGATGGTGTCGGCCACGACCGGGGCAGCGCTGGTGCCGTACGTCGCGGCCGGCCAGGCCCGCGAGACCCTCTTGCTGGTCTGCTACGCCTTCTTCGGTCTCACCGTCGTCGCCGGGTTCCTCGTGCTCAACCAGCTCTGGCAGCGGCTCGTCCGCCACGGTGCCCTCGCCCCGGCGGCGCTGCCCACCGTCTGGATCGTGCTGGGCTTCCTCGGCCAGTCGACCACGGCGGCCCACCATCTCGGCGAGCTCGCGCCCACCGTCGTGCCCGGCTACGGCCACGCGCTCAGCATGTTCGCGGTCTGCTACGGCGTCCCGGTCTGGGGCTTCACGGTGCTGTGGACCGTCCTGGCGCTCGCGCTGACCGTACGTCAGATCCGCGATGGTCTCCCGATGGCGCCGACCTGGTGGTCGTTCACGTTCCCGATCGGGACCGTCGCCACGGGCAGCAGCGCCCTCGCCGCCGCAACCGGCCTGACGCTCTTCGAGGTTGGCGCCGGACTCGCGGCGCTCGGGCTGCTGGTGGGCTGGATCGCCGCTGCGTACGCGACCGTCAGGCTCTTCAGGCGGTCGCCGGAGCGAGCCCGGACCGAGCCCGTTTTGCAACCAGACGGTTGCAAATGGATCGTTGAAGTGCAACACTGAGGTTGCACTTCGACATCCAAGGAGGACATCATGGTTCACACTGCAGAGGAGCTCGCCGAGCTCGACAGCATCAGCCGTCAGATCCACATCGACTCCAGTGCCGAGAAGGTCTGGTCCCTGATCACCCGCCCGGGTTGGTACGTCAACGACGGCACCGTCCTCGACGGCTCGGACACCCGCGTCGAGACCGCAGACGACGGCACCGAGGTCGCGGTGGTCACCCATCCGACGATGGGCGACTTCCGGTTCCGCACGGTCGAGCTCGACGAGCCGCGCTACGCCGCGTTCCGCTGGCTCGGCACCCCTATCCGTGACGTCACCGAGGGCACCCTGGTCGAGTTCTGGATCGAGGAGAGCGCGGGAGGCGGGGTCACGCTCAAGGTCCTGGAGAGCGGCTTCTCGACTCTGTCCGAGGACCCGGCCGTCTGGCTCAAGGAGCGCGAGGGCAACGACAACGGCTGGGCGCAGGAGCTCGAGGTCGCCAAGGCGTACGTCGAGGCGCTGGCGTGACCGCGACTCCCACCCTTCCCGAGATGTGCGCGGCCCTGGGCGACCAGACCCGCTGGGACATCCTCACCCGGCTGGGGCAGGAGGCGATGTCCGCCTCCGCCCTGGCCCGAGTGCTCCCGGTCAGCCGCCAGGCGATCGTCAAGCACCTCGACGTACTCTCCGAGGCCGGCCTCGTCACCGCCGAGCGCCGCGGCCGCGAGATCGTCTACATCGCCCTCGGCTCCCGCCTCAACGCCCTCGCCCACGAGCTCGACCGCATCGGCAACGCCTGGGACACCAGGCTCCGCGCCCTCAAGTCGCTCGCCGAGTCGGCGGAGGACTGAAGACGATTCTGAGACGGTGAAGTCGGCGTGACGACGGCTCGTCGACCTCAACGAGTGGCGAGCGCGACCTCCACCTCTGGATCCCGATCGTCGTGCTGGGTGGTGGACTCGGTGGTGCGGAGCGTACAAGGTGGTAATCGCACGCTTCTTGCCCGCCGAGGAGGAGGCTGAGGAGTCCAGCGACCTGCCTGTCGCCGCCTGACCACCGATCGCAGGAAACCGAAAGGACCGACATGCCCGACTACGTCGCCGCCGTCGACCAAGGCACCACGAGCACTCGCTGCATGATCTTCGACCACGGCGGCAAAGAGGTGGCCCGCCACCAGCTGGAGCACCAGCAGATCCTGCCGCAGGCCGGCTGGGTCGAGCACAATCCGGTGGAGATCTGGGAGCGGACCAGGGCGGTGATCCAGATCGCGCTCGGGAGCAAGGGCCTGACGGACAAAGACATCGCCGCGCTCGGTGTCACCAACCAGCGCGAGACCACCGTGGTGTGGAACAAGAGGACCGGACGGCCCTACTACAACGCGATCGTCTGGCAGGACACCCGCACCGACCGGATCGCCTCCACCCTCGACAAGGACGAGCGCGGCGACATCATCCGCCGCAAGGCCGGCCTCCCGCCTGCGACGTACTTCTCCGGAGGCAAGATCCAGTGGATCCTGGAGAACGTCGACGGCGTCCGCGAGGCCGCGGAGAGCGGCGACGCCATCTTCGGCACCACGGACTCCTGGATCGTCTGGAACCTGACCGGCGGTCCGAGCGGGGGCGTGCACGTCACCGACGTCACCAACGCCAGCCGCACGATGCTGATGAACCTCGAGACCCTCGACTGGGACGAGGAGCTCCTCGGCTTCTTCGACATCCCGCGCCAGATGCTCCCCGAGATCCGGCCCTCCTTCGAGCCCCGGGCCTACGGCACCACGCTGAAGAACGGCCCGCTCGGCGGCGAGATCCCGATCACCGGCATCCTCGGCGACCAGCAGGCGGCCATGGTCGGCCAGGTCTGCCTGGACGCGGGCGAGGCCAAGAACACCTACGGCACCGGCAACTTCCTGCTCCTCAACACCGGCCAGGAGCTCGTACGCTCCCGGAACGGCCTCCTCACCACGGTCTGCTACCAGTTCGGCGACCAGCCACCGGCGTACGCCCTGGAGGGCTCGATCGCCGTCACCGGCTCCGCGGTGCAATGGCTGCGTGACCAGCTGAGGGTGATCAGCAACGCCGGGCAGGTCGAGACCCTGGCCAAGGAGGTCGAGGACAACGGCGGGGTCTACTTCGTCCCGGCCTTCTCCGGTCTCTTCGCCCCCTACTGGCGCTCGGACGCCCGCGGCGTGATCGTCGGCCTGTCCCGGTTCAACACCAGCAGCCACATCGCCCGCGCGGCCCTGGAGGCGATCTGCTACCAGAGTCGTGACGTCGCCGAAGCGATGGAGAAGGACTCCGGCGTACGCCTCGAGGTCCTCAAGGTCGACGGCGGCATCACCGCCAACGAGCTGTGCATGCAGATCCAGGCCGACGTCCTCGGTGTCGAGGTCAGCCGCCCGGTCGTTGCCGAGACCACCGCGCTCGGAGCCGCCTACGCGGCCGGGCTCGCCGTCGGCTTCTGGAAGGACACCGACGAGCTCCGCCGGAACTGGAACGAGTCCAAGCGCTGGAAGCCGGCCTGGAGCGAGGAGCAGCGCGAGACCGGGTACGCCGGCTGGCGGAAGGCCGTCGACCGCACCCTGAACTGGGTCGACGTCGACTGACGGCGTCATCACAAAGGCCCAGTTTGGGGTATGCGCGAGGCACCCGGTCGGACGTACGTTGCGAGAGGGCCCGGCCGGGGCCCAGGACCTGCCTCGACCGGTCCGTTGGCACACCGACGACCGAGGAGGCAGCACATGTTCATCCAGATGATCCAGGGTCCCTGCACCCGGCAGGACGAGGCCCACCAGTTGCTCGACGAGTGGCGGCGCGACCTCGCGCCGGGCGCGACCGGGTGGCTGGGCGGCACCTACGGATTCACCGACGACAACCAGCTCGTCGGCGTGGTCCGCTTCGAGTCGCGTGAGTTGGCGATGGCCAACTCCGACCGCTCCGAGCAGGGGGAGTGGGCCGCGAAGATGGCCGAGGTCATGGACGGCCCGATGGAGTTCCACGACTGCGACGACGTCTCACTGATGATGGACGGCGGCTCCGACGACGCGGGGTTCGTGCAGATCATCCGTGGCCGCGTCGACGACCCGAGCCGGCTCAAGGCGATGATGGCCGACACCACGATGCTGCACGAGGCCCGCCCTGACATCCTCGGCGCCACCCTCGCGATCGAGGCGGACGGCAGCTTCGTCGAGACCATCGCGTTCACCAGCGAGGCCGAGGCGCGCAAGGGTGAGCAGGTCGAGCCCCCGGCCGACGTACGCCGCGAGCTCGAGTACGCGATGAAGGGTGCGACCTACTACGACCTCCACCACCCCTGGTTCGAGAGCGCCTGAGGAGGCCGAGATGCTGACCGACAGCAGCGTGAGGGCGAACATCCCGGCTGCCGACCTCGGGCGGGCACGCCGTTTCTACGCCGACAAGCTCGGGCTCGAGCCGAGCGAGGAGAGCGATGGCTGGCTGGTCTACACGACAGCCGGCGGGACGTCGTTCCACCTCTACGAGACCGAGCAGGCGGGCAAGGCCGGGCACACGATCGCCCAGTTCCACGTGGCCGACGTCCGCAAGGAGGTCGATGCTCTGGGAGCCAAGGGCGTCAGCTTCGAGCACTACGACATGCCCGGTATGACCTGGGACGGCGACGTCGCCGGGATGGGCCCGGCCGGGCATGCCGCCTGGTTCAAGGACAGCGAGGACAACATCCTCTGCATCGACGACGCGGTGCCTGCCTGAGGGGGAGCACGGAAGGGCCCGGCTCAGCCGGGTCCTTCGCCCGCGCCGACGTGCTGAGCCAGGTACGCCTGGAGGCCGACGCGATCGATCGCGTCGAGCTGGGACTCGAACCAGTCGGCGTGCTTCTCCTCGTCACGGACCATCTCCTCGAAGACGGCAGCGGTGCCGTGGTCGCCGAGCCGGTGGCACTCGGCGCCGCCGGCGTTGAACTGGGCGACCGCGGCGCGCTCGCTCGCGAGGGCGAGGGAGAGCATCTCCTCGGCGGTCTCGCCCACCTCGATGGCGTTGAGCCGCTGCACGTTGGGATGGCCGTCGAACATCAGGATCCGGTTGATCAGATCGTCGGCGTCGCGCATCTCGTCGATGGAGAGGTCGTAGAAGACCTTGCCGAGCTTGGGCAGGCCCCAGTTGTCGAGCATTCGAGCATGCAGGAAGTACGTGTTGGTGACCGTGAGCTCGAACGTGAGCGCCTCGTTGAGGAGCTCGACGACGCGTGGATCGATTGGCTGCATGACGCACCTCCGGTAACGGGATCTGACCCGATACTCGCACGGCACCCCGGGAGTGAGGACAGACTCAGTTTGTGACCGGTTGCGTCAGCTCGCGGCGCCGTCGGCAGCCAGCTGCGAGCACTCGTGCTCGAGATGCCTGGTGACGATCTTCTTCACCGAGAAGATGCACGAGCCGCAGTCCTGGGCGGCGCCCGTGGAGCGGCAGATCGCACTGACCGTACGGGCGCCGTCGGCCAGCGCGACGTCGACGTCACGGTCCGTGACGACTCGGCACTGGCAGACGATCATGGGATTAGGTTAGCCGACCCTAAGCAAAGTGACGAGCCGGCGTCTCACTTCTTACCTTCGGTCCTGTCGCGGAGCTTCACATTCTCCCGGTATGGTCCAGGTCACACTGTTGCTCCCGGCCCTCGGAGGATCCCTTGCGCATCGCAGTCATCGGCACCGGCTTCGGCGGCCTGGCCGCCACGATCGAGCTCAAGAAGCGGGGTCACGACGACATCGTCGTGTTCGAGAAGGCCGGTGACGTCGGCGGCGTGTGGCGGGAGAACACCTACCCGGGCGCCGCCTGCGACGTACCGTCCAGTCTCTACTCCTACTCCTTCGAGCCCAACCCGCACTGGCCCCACAAGTTCTCCCGCCAGCCCGCGATCCTCGACTACATCCACCAGGTCGTCGACAAGTACGACGTACGCCGCCACATCCGCTTCCACACCGAGGTGACCGCGGCCCGCTGGGACGACGAGGCGAAGACCTGGCAGCTCGAGCTCAGCACGGGGGAGACCGAGACGGTCGACCTGTTCGTACCCGCCGTCGGCCAGCTCTCCCGGCCCTCGGTCCCGAACATCCCCGGCGCCGACACCTTCCGGGGCGAGGTGTTCCACTCCGCCGAGTGGAACCACGACCTGAGCCTCGCCGGCAAGCGGGTCGCGGTGATCGGCACCGGGGCGAGCGCGATCCAGTTCGTGCCCGAGGTCCGGAAGGAGGCGGCGAAGGTGCTCCTCTTCCAGCGCACCGCGCCCTACATCGTTCCGCGCAAGGACTTCGAGCGCACCGACCCCGCCCACCCGATCCCGCAGCTCCTCAACCGCGCGAAGATCTGGACCCAGGCCGAGTGGCTGACCACGACCTTTCACATCAAGCCGCTCGCCGCGGTGATGCGCACCTGGTCCAAACGGCACATGAAAGCCCAGACCGCCGCGAAGCCGGGGCTGTTCGAGAAGGTCTGGCCCGACTACCCGTTCGGCTGCAAGCGCGTACTCTTCGCCGACGACTACCTGCCGGCCCTCGCCCAGCCCAACGTCGACCTGATCACCGACGACATCAGCGAGATCACCTCGACCGGCGTCACGACCGCCGACGGGCAGCACCACGAGGTCGACGTCATCATCTGGGGCACCGGCTTCAAGGCCACCGACTTCCTCGCCCCGATGACGATCGCCGGCACCCAGGGCCGCGACCTGCACACCCACTGGAAGGACGGCGCCCACGCCTACCACGGCATGACCGTCCCCGGTTTCCCCAACCTGCTGATCATGTACGGCCCCAACACCAACACCGGCGGCGGATCGATCATCTACTTCCTGGAGACCCAGGCCCGCTATCTGGGTCGCTACGCCGATCACATCGACGAGGCAGGGCCGCTCGAGATCCGGGCCGATGTCGAGGAGGCCTACGACGCCCGGATCCAGGACCAGCTCGCCGACAGCGTCTGGAGCAAGTGCAGCTCCTGGTATCGGGAGAAGAACGGCCGGATCACCACCAACTGGCCCAGTATCTCGGCGCGTTATCGACGCAGTGCCAACTACGAGAAAGCCGACTACGCGTCCGCTTGAGCGTTCACTCTCGATGGGGTCCTGAAGGCTCTTTGTGCCCGATCTGTTCCTTCCCTTCTACGTGCGGTAGGCCACATACTCGAAGGGATGACTACCTCAACCCCCCGGCGGCGACACTTCGCCGCGAGTCCGTTCAAGGCAGATCCCGAGCCGGTCATTGAGCAGTTCGAGTCTGGGGACATGGTCTCCCACGACTCCTTCGGCCTGGGTCGGGTCGTCAACAAAGAAACGGCCGCAGTCACTGTCGACTTCGGTCCCCAGCTGGTGCGTATTGCCAGCCCCTTCCCCAAGCTTTCCAAGCTCTGACCATCGTCTGAGCTGCAACGAGATCGCCCTCCCCGAGCACTGCTCGAGGAGGGCGATCTCGTTTCGAAGTGCTTACTTCCTCTTCACCGGATAGGCCGCGTCGACCTCCACCTCGACCAGCCAGCCGTCCACGGGCAGGTTCTCGATCTCGAGCGCGAACCGCGACGGCCGAGCCGGGTTGGTGACCATCGGAGCCGCGGGCGCAGCGGTTCCGAGCGGCACCGGGACGACCTCGCCGGTCGAGACGGACGTGTTCGCGAAGAACTGCCGGTAGGCCCGGTTCCAGCCCGCGAAGTCCATCTTCGCCTCGCCCGCGGGGTTCTGCAGGAATACGCGCATCGTGATCACGTCCTCGTACGAGAGCCCGGCCGCCTCGAGGTTCTCCCCGATCCGGCGCAGTACGTTGATCCCCTGGGCCTCGGTGATGGTCACGCCCGGCGGCAGCTCACCACCCGGGAAGACCGCGGTGTCGATGTAGGCCAGCTCCCCGCTCGCCCCGGTGTTGAGCCGGGACGGACCGAGCCCGCTGGTCTTGTAGATCGCGGCCGCCGGCCCGATCGCGACGCCGTTCGCGATCGACGGGTTGTCCTGTCCCGCGGGCAGCACCGAGATCGTCTCCCCGCCACGCGGCGGAAACTGTGACCACTTGCTTCCGGCGACCGCCGCCGTCGGAGCGACCAGAGCCGCGGTCAACCCGACCACGGCCACCACCTTCGTACGCGGCGACATCATGCCGTCACCCGCGCGTGCAGCTTCTCGACGGCCGCCCGGGCAGCCGTGATCGCGCCGTGCTGCCAGGCCACGGAATGACTGAGGTGATCGCCGGCGAAGTAGGTGTTGCCGGTGGCGTCCAGCAGCCGGGTGTAGAGCGGATCGGTGTCGGCGGTCGTCGAGTAGGCCCAGGCTCCCTCGGAGAACTTCTGCGTCTTCCAGTCCTGGCTGTAGGAGGCGGTGATGCCCTCGCCGTAGACGTCCCCGAAGATCTGCTTGCCCATGTCCACGGCCCGCGAGAGGCGCTGAGCGGGGGTGAGCACACCGTAGCTGTCGGCCGCGCTACCGGTGTTGTAGTAGCCGATCATCGTGCCCCTGTCCCCGTTGAACCCGTACGACGGATGCCACATGTTGCGCAGGTCGAGGCGGGTGTTGGTGATCCCGCCGTAGATGCGGAAGTCCTCCTCCCACCAGCGCCGGTCGTACTCGATCCCGATCTTGCCCGCGTTCGAGGGGCCGAAGGACTTCAGGCTCGCGGTGATGTCGGCGCCGAGGTTGTGCGGGACCTTGGCCGCGATGTTCGGCGGCATGCAGTTGATCGCGAAGTCGGCCTTGATGGTCTCGGTCCTCCCCCGAGCCTTGTAGGCCACCGAGACGCCGGTCGAGGTGTTGTTCCACTCCACGACCTCGGCCCCGTAGCGGATGTTCCGCGCTCCGACGGCCTTGGCGAAGGCGTACGGGATCGCGTCCATGCCACCCACCGGCTGATACATCATCATCGCCTGGTCGTAGCCGAACTCGAAGGAGAAGTACTGCCCCAGACCGGAGGCCAGGACAGCACTCATCGCGTGCGGCGCCACCTCGGTGCCGGACTCCTGACCGGCTCCCGGCTCGACCGTGTAGCCCGCGCGGCTGGAGCCGGTGTAGGCGTACCCCTCCGCCTTGGAGCCGAGGTCGCCGAAGCTCCTCAGGAAGGCGATCAGCGCCTCCTTGTCGTCGGCGGTCAGCTCCTCGTCCAGTGCCCCCTTGTCGGTCGCCTTCGCGAGCAGCTCGGAGACATAGCCGTACGTGTCCGCCTTCGCCTGGCGCATCTGCACCGCGCCGATGCCGTGGTCGCCGGGGTAGTAGAGCAGCGCGTTGGCGTTCTGGTTGGTGAACGCCTCGATCGGGACGCCCAGCTCCTTGCAGTAGTCCAGCGTGATGTGGCTCTGCGGCAGCCGACCGGGGCCGGCGTTCATGTACTGCCCCTTGGAGAAGCCGGCGACCTGCGTGACCCCGTTCAGATCCGTCACCCGGGTCCCGCCGCGCACCGTGAAGTTGCGGCCACCCGGCCGCTCGCGTCCCTCGAGCACGGTGACCTTGTAGCCACCCTTGAGCAGCTCGTACGCAGCGGTGAGCCCGGCGATGCCGCCGCCGAGGATCACGACCGACTTGCTGCCGGCCCGGGCGAGATCGGAAGGCTTGGGAGGAGTGAAGCTGGGGGTCTCCGCGGCGTGAGCCGACGTGAGCCCGAGAGCACCCATGCTGTGCAACATGACTCCCGCGCCGCCGGCGAGGCCGACGTTGCGCAGGAAGTTCCGACGTGACTGAGTCTGCGTCATGTGGGGGATCCAATCTGTTGGGGACGCCCCGAAACGTAGAAAGCCTTTGTTGCACTGTGATTGCGTTTGCGTCTCGCTAGAACGCGTGTTCCCCAACTCGTCAGTAGCCTTAGGATCGGCTCCGTGACCGTCACCATCCGCGATGCAGCTCCCGCCGACGTACCCGAGATCCTCCGCCTCGTCCACGCCCTGGCCGTCTACGAGAAGGAGCCCGACGCGGTCGAGGCGACGGAAGCCGACTTCGCCACGGCGCTCTTCCCCGAGTCCGGCACCCCGACCACGCGCTGCCTCATCGCCGAGGACGACGGAACGGTCATCGGCATGGCGGTCTGGTACGTCACCTTCTCGACCTGGACCGGCCGCAACGGCATCTGGCTCGAGGACCTCTTCGTCGACCCGGAGCGCCGCGGCGCCGGCGCCGGCAAGGCCCTTCTCGTACGCCTCGCCGAGATCTGCGTCGAGAACGACTGGCGTCGCCTCGAGTGGTGGGTGCTGACGTGGAACGAGCCGTCGATCGCCTTCTACCGCTCCCTCGGCTCGGTCCCGCAGGACGAGTGGGAGGTCCACCGCATCGACGGCGCCGCACTGAAGGAGCTCGGCGCCGCCGGCGGCGTCTGACCTCAGCCCCCGTACGCAGCGGCGAACCGCCGCGCCCACTCCTCGAAGCCACGCGCCGGCCTGCCGAGGACCTCCTCGACGTGCGGGCTGACCGCCTGCTCGGCTGCCGTCGGGTTGCCGAGGATGGCGAGCGTCCCCTCGGCGACGGCCGCGGGCATGAACCTCGACATCTCGCGGCGTGCCTCCTCCGGGGTCAGGTCGACGAAGTCCAGCGGCCGACCGATCGCCGCCGAGATCTCGCCGACCTGCTCGCGAGGCGTGGTCGCGACCGGACCGGTGAGCTCGTACGTCCGCCCGTCGTGACCGTCCTGGGTGAGCACCGCCGCGGCGACCTCGGCGATGTCGAGCGGGTCGACCACCGGAAGCGCGACGTCACCGAACGGCGCGTGGACGGCGTCCATCTTCTCGATCATCGGCACCCAGGCGAGCGCGTTGCTCGCGAAGCCGCCAGGGCGCAGGATCGTCCACTCCATCGCCGAGCTCCGCACTGCTTCCTCGAGCTCGGCGAGCGGCGCGTGCGACGGTGTCCCCGGCCGCGTGCCGACGGCCTGCGAGGACTGCAGGACCACCCGGCGTACGCCTGCCGCCTCCGCATGCTTGATCAGCGCGGGCCCGTCGACATGAGCACCGGCGCCGCTGACCAGGACGAACAGCGCCTCGGCGCCCGCGAGGGCCGGGGCCAGGGTCGTGACGTCGGCGAGGTCGGCCACCGCGGTGACGACTCCGGGCCCGGTCGGCAGCGGCGCCGACGTCCCGCGCGAGACGGCCGTGACGGCGTGCCCGGTGTCGGCCAGCAGCTGGACGAGCGGCTGTCCGACGTTCCCCGTCGCTCCGGTGATGACGATCATCGTGGTCTCCATTCAAGGGTGGGATCTGCGTTCGGCCCGACGTTAGGTCCCTCGATACAGTGGGTTCCCCAAGGTAAGTATTGGAGCGACATGACCTGGCGTCCGAGCACCGACGAACCGGTGGAGGCGTGCCCGATCACCCCGGCGGTCGAGCTGATCTTCAGCCGATGGACCACCCCGATCCTGTGGACGCTGCACGAGCTCGGGACCCAACGCTTCGTCGAGCTGGAGCGTCGCCTCGGCACGATCTCCTCGAAGGTGCTGACCCAGCGCCTGCGCCAACTCGAGCGCGACGGCCTCGTCGAGCGCCGCTACCACGCGGAGGTCCCACCCCGGGTGGAGTACGACATCACCGACCTGGGCCGCAGCCTGCAGCCGGTCTTCGCCGCCGTCGGCACCTGGTCCGAGGCCAACATGCCGTCCGTGGAGAAGGCACGCGAGGCCTACACCGGCCCGCTACCCCGCTGAGGCCGACTGCGTCGCAGCCCCCGGACCGGGCAGCACCTCGACATCGTCGGCGTGCATCGGTTCGCCGCAGTGCGAGCACCGCAGGTCGACGCGGCCGATCTCGCCGCAGGCGTGGTGCCGGTAGAGCACCGGCGGCCCGGCCTCACCCGCGAGCCATCTGTCTCCCCAGCCGGCCATCACCATCAGGATGTCGACCAGCTCGCGCCCCTTCTCGGTCAGCACGTACTCATAGCGCGGCCGGTTGTCGTACGCCTGCTTCTCCAGCACTCCGTGCTCGACCAGGTGCCCGAGCCGCTCGGTGAGCACCTTCCGCGATATCCCGAGATCCGCCTGGATCTGGTCGAACCGGTTCATCCCCACCCAGATGTCGCGCAGCACGAGCGGCGACCACGGCTCCCCGATCACGTCGAGCGTCCGTGCGATCGAGCAGGCCATCTCGGCGAAGTTTGTACGTTGCATGACCCCGAATCTACCATTTGGGGTTCCTTCAAGGAACTCAGAGTGCTACGGTCGCAGAGTCTCTTCAAGAAACTCTGACCTCAGGGAGCGATCATGAGCAAGGTCCTCGCAGCACTCTCGGTCTCCGTCGACGGCTTCATCACCGGACGCGGCCCTGGCCCCGGCCGCGGCCTGGGGGACGGCGGGGTCCTCTTCGACTGGTACTTCGACGGTGACACCCCCAGCCAGGTATTCGACGGCTTCAAGCTCTCCGAGCCGAGCGCCCGCGTCTTCGACGCCCTGGCGGCTCGTGACGGTGTCAGCCTCGCCGGCCGCAACACCTACGACGACTCCGGCTGGGACCAGGGCGGAGCACCTCATCCCACCGCCCCGCTGGTCGTCCTCTCCCATCGCCCCGCCCCGGCGATCCACGACCGCCAGACCTTCGCCACCACGATCGAGGACGCGATCGCCGTCGCCAAGGACCAGGCCGGCGGCAAGGACGTCGGGCTCATGGGCGGCGGCGTCGTGACCGGAGCCCTGAAGGCCGGCCTCGTCGACGAGATCGTCCTCCACCAGGTCCCGGTCCTCCTCGGCGCCGGCCGTCGCTTCTTCAACGAGCTCCCCGAGCACATCTCGCTCGAGATCGTCGACGTCGTCCCGGCCCCCGGCGTCACCCACCTCCACTACCGCGTCATCCGCTGACCACCGCAAGGAGAAGAACGATGATCAACCCCGACGTACGCCCTTTCCTCGAGGGCACCGCTCTGGCCCATGTCGCCACCATCGGGCCCGACGGCGCCCCGCGCACCTCTCCGGTCTGGGTCGGAACCCACGGCGACCACGTCGTCTTCCTCACCGGCAACCGCGGCCGCAAGTACCGCAACCTCCAGGCCGACCCGCGCATCGCCCTCTCCCTGGCTCCGCAGGAGAACGACTTCATGCCGGTCATCCTCCGCGGCCGCGTCGTCGGCTGGGTCGAGGACAAGAGCCGCTGGGAGATCATCGACGAGATCGCCGGCCGCTACACCGGCGCGCCCTACCCCCGCGAGGTCGACGCGTTCGGCGACCGCGCCGTCGCCCTCATCGAGCTCGACCACCAGCACATCGGCGTCGGCTGAACCGGCTGCCGGATCACCGCTCCCCGAGAACGGTCGCCACCAACCCCTCGACCTCGTCCGTACGCAGCGGCACCGGTGTCATCAGCCGCCGGTAGAACACCGCACCCGCCAACGCTTCCGCCGCCCGCTCCGGGTCCCCGACATCCTGCCCGGACTCCCCCAGCCGGGTGAGTGCATCGACCAGCCGTGTACGCCGCTCCGCGCTGTAGCGGTGGTGCAGCTCCCGCAGACCCGGGTCGCGCTCGGCGCCGTCGAGCACGGCGGGGAGGCAGTCGGACATCAGGGACGACTGCATGGCGGTGGCGAGGTGGGCGACGATGGCGACCACATCTGCCCGAGGGTCCTGTCCGCCGGCTCCCGGGCGCGGCTGGACGTTGAGCGTCTCCATGGCGGCGGCGATCAGGCTGAGCCGGTCGTGCCCGAGTCGGTAGATCGTGCTCCGGGCGACGCCGGCACGCGTCGCGACCCCATCGATGCTGAATCCGCCGTATCCCCGCTCGGCAAGCTCCGCGAGCGCCGCTTCGAGCACTCTTTCCCGACTGCGCACCACTCGGGGGTCCGTACGCCCTTGACGAGAAGCCATGCCAGGAGCCTACTATGCAACAGTAGTGTTGCAGAAAGGAGAGACAGATGATTCCCGGATTCCGCTACATCGTCGACGACATCCCCGCTGCCGTCGCCTTCTACCGCGAGCTCGGGTTCGAGGACGTCGGCCCGAGAGCCGGCGGCTTCGCGATGCTCGAGGGCCGCGGTCTGCGGCTGATGCTGAACTGTCCGGGTGCCGGTGGTGCCGGGCAGGCTGCCGACGACGGCAAGGTTCCGAGCCCCGGTGGCTGGGGCCGTATCCAGCTCGAGGTGTCCGATGTCGACCACGAGCTCCGGCGTCTGAGCGAAGCCGGCGTTCACGTACGCACCAGCCGCATCGATGGCAGGGGTGGCGCCCAAGCGGTGATCGAGGACCCGGCCGGCAACCCGGTCGAGCTCTTCGCGCCCGCCTGACCGGTGGGAACGCGCCCCTGGCGCCGGGTGCGGCAAGCCCGCGACGCGCCTTGTGTCAGGGGTCTAGAGTGGAGGCCAGAACATCGCACGAAAAGAGTTGCCCTGGCGATTTGAAACGGCGTCAGGGTGTGTGTAGTGTTCTCCGAGTCGCCAGGGTGCGGCGGGAAGCAAGCGCGAGTCTTCGGGCGGGCTTCCGGCCCCGGAGCGGCCACCTCCACTCTTCGAGCATCGCTCGAGCCAGGGTGTTCTAGATGTTGATCTTCGAATCGGCGAAAGAACCTCAGGATCTGGTTCCAACCAGATCAGCACGGCCATGAGTGGGCCCGGTTTAGAGCGATAAACACCGCGGGTTTCCCGAATTGGTGATTAGAGCGAAAGCCACTAAAGTCCTCCAGGACTGAGGCGGATAAGGCTTCAAACTTTCAGCGGGAAAGCGCGGTTAGCGCCGAATTGCGAAAGTGAGAATGGCTCCGCTAA
>NZ_FNFN01000007.1 GCF_900101045.1 Nocardioides sp. YR527
GTCTCGGAGGCCCGGCAGTACGGGCTATTACTTACCCTCGCAGCTCAGCGTGCACGCCCCTGGATCCCCTGGAATACCCCATACCCGATATCTCTCGGATGGATAGGGTACGCCTCTTTCGAGGTGGTCGGCCTTCACGTTCACGCCTGCGCCGAGCCTACCACACAAAGCAAAACCAATGAACCCAGTCAGGGACAGGTATCCCCAACAAAGCCCGGACCGCTGCTGGAAGCCCGCAAGACAGGTAAATGGCACCCAACCCAGACACCCTGTCTTGAAATCTCCCAACCCAGACCACGTATTGGCCCCACCCACGCTGGAACCCAAATACAAATCCCCGAGTAACCTGCCAGCATGAGTGAGCCGCTGGACGACGGGCCGTTCTACCACGGCACAAAGGCCGACCTTCGCGATGGAGATCTACTCACCGCCGGGTTCCGGTCGAACTACAAGCCCGAGGTGGTGATGAACCACATCTACTTCACCGCACTCCCCGACGGCGCCGGCCTCGCGGCCGAGATCGCCCCCGGCGACGGAGATCCACGGGTCTACCTCGTCGAGCCGACCGGAGAGTACGAGAACGACCCCAACGTCACGGACAAGAAGTTCCCCGGCAACCCGACCCGCTCCTACCGCAGCAAGGCACCGCTTCGGATCGTCTCCGAGGTCCACGACTGGACCCGGCTGACCCCCGAGGCCCTGCAGATGTGGCGAGACCGCCTGGCTGCGATCCGGACGGACGACCGGGCCGAGATCATCAACTAGTCCGCCGGTCAGTGCAGGGCGGCGTCCGCCGCGGTCGACCGCCAGGCGTGGAAGGCGATGGAGAGCCCCGCCCGCGTGGGCGCGCAGATGAACGGTCCGGCCTGGGCGACGAGGTCCGGCGCCAAAGGGACCACCCGGACGAGCTGAAGAGAGCCGCCGTCGACCGCGGCTCGGACGGTGAGCGCGTCGCCGGATCGGCTGACCCGCATCAGGACCCGGCGGTCGCGCCAGTCGGGCACCGGCGCCAGCGACCAGTCCGACCTACCGTCGGTGACGACGGCACCGAGCTGCGGACGACCGTCGGCGTACTCGACGCCGGTCTTGACCCAGTGCGTCTCGCTGACGCGTACGAAGATCCCGGCCTGGTCGAACTGCTGTGAGAAGGCGGCCGTGAACTCGACCTCGACCGCGCTGTCCTGGTCGAAGGGGGCCAGCAGGGCGTGCTCGCTGTCGTGGACGAACCCGTAGGAGGTCGTACGCCACGCGTCGCTCCCCTCGGCAGCGGTGACGAGGAGGTCGGAGCCGCGCTCGACAGCGGCGACGGGCGGATGGGTCCAGCGCCCGCTCCCCCAGCGGATCAATGCCGCTCCTCGAGCCCCACGGCCTCGCGCAGGATGCGCACCGAGTCGGCGAGCTCCTCGTCGTCGCGGGCCCGGGACTCCATCAGGTCGGAGAGGGCCGAGGCGATGACGTTGAGCTTCTCGTGGGAAGCCTCCTCCGAGCGCCGCCCGGCGTTCTGGAGCAGCACCAGCAACAGCAGCGAGAGGACCGAGGAGCCGGTGTGGATGGCCAGCTCCCACTTGGTGCTCGAGGACCACAGGGGGAAGCTCACCGCCCACAGCAGCAGGACGACCACGATCACGTAGAAGAAGGGAGCATGGCTGACCACGGAGGTGACCACCTCCACGAAGTGTTCGAACCCGTTCCGTCCACCGCCGCGCTGACGAGACTTCCTGGCCTTGTTCTCTACGGTCATGCGCACACGGTAGTCCTCAGCGCCGCCGCTCAGGCCGCGATCACCGAGACGACCAGGACGTACGCCGCCGTGCCGGCGAAGATGCTCAGCGTCATGCTGCCTCGCCACAGGTGCAGCCCGATCGTGATCGCGAGGGCCAGGGCGGCCGGTCCGACGGAGGTCAGGACGACGGGGTCGGTCTCGCGGAGGGTGTAGGCGGCGAGGATGACCATGACCCCGACGGGCATCCGGTCGCCGATGTAGGCCAGCAGTGCGCTGTGCCGCAGCGGGGCGAGCATCGCGAACGGAGCCGCGCGCAGGGTCCAGGTGACGGCCGCGGAGACGAGGACGGCGGACAGGACGTACCAGTGATCAGCCACGGCTGCTCCTCCGGACGGCGAGGACGTACGAGCAGACCAGCGCGGCACAGAACATGCCCATCGCGATCAGCAGCATGTTGTCCCGCGAGACCAGCGCCGCGACGAGCGCGCAGCCCAGCGCAAGCGCGGAGACCGGCACCGACCGACGGACCTTGTACGCCTCGATCCCCAGCACCACGAACAGCGCGGTGACCGCGAAGTCGAGGCCCACGACCTGCGGCGGGATCAGCGAGCCCAGACCGGCGCCGGCGGCCACGCAGAGGACCCACGCCAGGTGGAAGAACGCCTGGATACCGACGATCCTCGTCCGCGACCACCCGGCCGCCTCCGGCGTCGCGGTGAGCGCGTACGCCTCGTCGGTCAGGGCGAAGGTGCTGTAGGCCCGCCACCCGCGGCCCTGGATCCGGTGCATCGGGAACGAGATCGCGTAGAAGACGTGCCGGAAGTTCACCAGCAGCGTGCTGACGGCGATCTGCGCCAACGGAGCAGCCGCGGCCACCAGGCCGACCAGCAGGAACTCCATCGAGCCGGCGAACACGACCGCGCCGAACACCGGAGCCCACCACCAGTCGAGCCCGGACTGGACCACCAGCACGCCGAGCGCGAGCCCCAGCGGGACCACGGCGACGCAGGCGGGCAGCACGGTCCGCCAGCCTGCGGCCACCTCTTCGCGGGTCGCCGGCGACCCCTGGTACGTCGTCTCGGTCTCCATCACCTGCATGTCGCAAGCCTAGGAAAGTTCGGACGTCCTTGGGTTGCTCATTGCCGATGCTAAAGTGCCGCTATGCGCAACGATCATGCGATTGACGACCTGGATCGCGCAATCATTGCCGAACTGGAGGATGACGCCCGGCTGAGCAACGCCGAGCTCGCCCGACGGGTCGGTCTCACCCCGGCGCCCTGCCTTCGTCGCGTACAGCGCCTGGAGAGCGACGGGGTGATCAAGGGCTACCACGCCAGGGTCGACCCGAAGAGCGGCGGACGCGGGTTCGAGGTGATCGTCGCGATCGACATCGCCGTCAACGACGGCAAGACCATCGAGGACTTCGAGACCGCCGCGGTCGCCGTCCCCGAGGTCACCGAGATGCGCCGCATGCTCGGCCAGCCCGACTACTACCTGCGCGTCCAGGTCGCCGACCCCGATGCGTACGAAGCCCTCATCGTCGGGACCATCTCCCGTCTGCCCGCGGTGAACAGGGTGCTCTCCCACCAGACGATGCGACTGCTCAAGGGCTGAGCGCCTGTCGCGTCCGGGCGTCGGCGGGAACGAACGTCTCCAGATGGAGGCCGTCGACCGTGACGTCGGAGGCGCTCTCGATCTGGCTGGCGACGCTGAAGAACCGGAGCACGAGGCCGCCCGCCTCGATCTCCAGCGGGACGACCGGGTCGGCCGACGGCCGGACGGACCGCTCGCCACCGGCGGGGTAGGCGGTGACCTCGTCCCGGAGCGCGACCAGGGCCTGGTCACCGCCGGTGTGGGTGATGCGCCGGTCGAGCTGGTGAAGCAGATGAGCACGCCAGACGGGAAGGTTGCGGATGCGCGGGGCGATTCCTCGCGGATGCAGGCAGAGCCGGATCACGTTGAGCGGAGGCTCGAGCAGGCTGCGGTCACAGCCGACGAGCAGCCCGTCGACGGGCTCGTTGGCATCGACGATGTCCCAGTGGTCGTCGAGGAGCAGGGCCGGGTACGGCGCGTGGGCGTCCAGCAGGCTGCGGAGGCCGGCCATCACCGGCGCGAGCACGCTGTCGTCAGTCGCGCGGTGCGGATAGCGGGGAGCGAAGCCACCGGCGAGCAGGAGCCGATTCTGCTCGGCCATGGGCACCCGCATCACCTCGGCCAGCCGGACGATCATCTCCGGCGTCGGCCGGGAGCGACCGTTCTCGACGTAGCTCACATGCCGGGTGCTCACCTCGGCCTGGGTGGCGAGCGCGAGCTGGCTCAGGGACCGCAGCTCGCGCCAGCGGCGAAGCTCGCTGCCGACCGACGGTGGCATCGCAGTTGTGGTCACGACCCGAGGCTAGCCACACCCGGATCACAACGGCCATGACCTCAGAGGTTATCGACCGGCTCGGCCACCAGCGGCGAACCTTCTCGTGACAACCCGATCCGAGAGAAGGAAGACACCATGAACGACATCGTGACCCGCTACCTCGACACCTGGAACGCCACCGAGGAGTCCGTGCTCACCGAGCTGCTGGCCGAGCACTGGTCCGACGACTGCGTCTACGTCGATCCGCTCGCCGAGGTGCAGGGCCGCGAGGCCGTCGGCGCGACCATCCAGGCCGTACGCGCGCAGTTCCCCGACTTCGTGTTCACCCCCGTGGGGACCGTCGACTTCCACCACCAGCAGGCCCGCTTCCAGTGGGGTCTGGGACCGGCCGGGGCGGAGCCGGTCGTGATCGGCTTCGACGTGGTCGTGGTCGACGCGGACCAGCGGATCCGAGACGTACGCGGCTTCCTCGACAAGGTCCCCGCCTGAGATCAGAGACGTCCGGTGCGCCGTCACCCAGCTCAGGCAGACGGCGCACCAGCATGGTCGCAAGCGTGCTCAGTCGCGGGCCAAGGCTGCCAGAGCTTCGGTCTCGAGGTCGAGGTAGCTCTCGTCGCTGACGTCGACGGCGACGCCGAGGATCTTTCCCCCGGTGAACGTGAACGGCGCCCGGTAGCTGCGGCTGACCGCATCAGCGCTGTCGAAGCCGACACAGAGGCCGTCGCCACACAGGGTGAACTTGCCGACCTGGGCACGCATCTTCCCCGTGGCCACGATCTGGTCGTCGACGTACAGGTTGGTGGTGCCGACCGACTCCTTGTTGGGACCGGCGCCTTCGCGGACGAACTCCATCCCCAGCGCGTGCGGTCCCGGCGTCAGCGGCTCGGAGACGAAGGTCTGCTCCGGCGGGATGCCGAGGAAGTTGTAGACGTAGTGCAGCTTGTCGTCCTTGATGAACAACGCGTGCCCACCGAAGCGCGAGCCGTGCGCGAAGATCACGCCTTCGGCTCCTTCGCTGATGTCGACGTCCGCGATGATCTTGTAGGAACGGCCGCGAACGTTGACCGCGACGCCCTCCGGGACCGCGCCGCTACCGGGGTAGTAGATGTATCGGCTGCGCGGCGGCTCGGCCTGGGGCCGCTCGACCGTGATCATCTCCAGCGCGGAACGGTCGTCGAGCGGAAGTCCGTGGTACTTCTCGGCCTCCTCGAACCAGGCCGCGACCAGCTCCTGAACCTTTTCCGGGTGCTGGTCGGCCAGATTCTTCGACTCCGAGCGGTCCTCGTCGACGTGGTAGAGCTCCCACCTGTCCTGGTCGAAGTGCCCCTTCCCGGAGATCGGCGCATGGGTTGCCGCGGCCTTCCAGCCGTCCTGCCAGATGCCACGGGTGCCGAGCATGGTGAAGTACTGGCGCTTCTTCCGAGTCGGCGCGTCGGCGCTGTCGAAGCTGTACGCCATCGAGACACCCGGCAACGGCTCCTGCTCCACCCCGCGGTAGACCTCCGGCATCTCGAGGCCGGCGAGCTCCAGGATGGTCGGCACGATGTCGGTGACGTGGTGGTACTGGTGCCGGATCTCGCCCTTCGCCTGGATGCCGGCCGGCCAGTGGATGACCAAGGGGTCACACGTACCGCCGGAGTACTGGCTGTAGCGCTTGAACATCTGGAACGGCGTGCTGAAGGCCGCCGCCCACCCGGTCGGGTAGTGGTTGTAGGTCTCCGGCGAGCCGAGCTTGTCCAGCATGGCGAGGTTCTCGGCGAGCTCGTCAGGATAGCCGTTGAAGAACTTGTTCTCGTTCACCGATCCGGAGTCCGAACCCTCACCTGACGCGCCGTTGTCGGCGCAGTAGAAGACGATCGTGTTCTCCAGCTGGCCGGTCTCCTCCAGGTAGTCGATGACCCGGCCGACCTGGGCGTCGGTGTACTCGCTGAAGCCGGCGAAGACCTCGGCCATGCGGGCGAAGAGCCGCTTCTCGTCGATGCTGAGCTCGTCCCACGGTGTCACGTGGTCGGCCGGGTTGGCCTGGTCCTCGGCCACGGGGTTCCACGGGGTCAGCTCGGTGCCCTCGGGCAGGACGCCCTTCTCGATCATCCGGGCGAGCACCCACTCCCGGTAGGCGTCGTAGCCGTCGTCGAACAGACCCTTGTACTTGTCGATGTACTCCTGCGGCGCGTGGTGCGGCGCGTGGTTGGCCCCCGGGCAGAACCACATGTACCAGGGCTTGGACGGGTTGGACGCGTTCTGATCGCGCAGCATCTTGATCGCCCGGTCGGCGAGGTCCTTGGAGAGGTGATAGCCCTCCTCAGGCGTGTAGGGCTGGTCGATGTAGTGGTTGTCCTCGGCCAGGTCGGGATACCAGTTGTTGGTCTCGCCACCGAGGAAGCCGTAGAACCGGTCGAAGCCCTGCTGCAGCGGCCACTGCTGGCGGCTGCCGCCGGCGGAGTTGTCCTCCTCCGGAACGTTGTGGTTCTTGCCCAGCCAGAACGTGCTGTATCCGTTGTCCTGCAGAATGTGCCCGATGGTGGCGCACTCCTCAGGAATCCGGCCGGCCTGACCCGGGAACCCGTTGGTTCCCTCCATGATCGAGGCGACCCGGTTCGTGGTGTGGTTGCGGCCGGTCAGCAGACAGGAACGGGTCGGCGAGCACAGCGCGGTGGTGTGCCACTGGGTGTAGGTCAGGCCGTTGTCGGCCAGACGCTGCAGTGTCGGCATGTTCACCCGTCCGCCGTACGGCGACCAGGTGGCCATGCCGGTGTCGTCGTAGAGGACGACGAGCACGTTGGGCGCACCCTCCTTCGCCGCCGGAAGCACGTACGGGGACCAGTCCGGGACCGAGTCCCGGACGTCCAGGTTGATGACGCCGTTGAATTCCTTCTCGGCCATGACTCGTCCTCTGCTCAGCGGATCCGGGCAATCACCGACCGTCAGGGGAAGTACGTCACGACTGAACCTGCACCCGGGGAGGTCGGCCACTTCCACCGTTGGCGCACGTGGCCGTCATTGCTTCACCCGGTTCGAGTGAGTCGCGCACCGAGCCACGGCAGGGCTCAGAGGTTCTCGGCGATCTGCTTGATGGCGGCAAGGCGACGGTCCCACTCGACGCCGATGGCATCGAGGCGACGAGCCACGGTGCTGAGTCCGGAGCCGACGACCCGATACCGGACCTCGCGTCCGGCCTGGACCGTCTCCACGAGGCCGACCTCGTGCAGGACGGCAATGTGCTTGGCGATGGCTTGCCGGGTGATCGGCAGGCGCCGGGCGAGGGCGGACGCCGAGGCGTCGCCCTCACCGAGGGCGGCAAGGATGCTCCATCGGCTCTCGTCGCCGAGTGCGCTGCACATGTGGACCACGGCCGGATCGACGAGGTTGTCGATGCTCATGAGTCCTGCTCGAGAAGGAGGACGAGCTTGTCGAGCTCCTCGTCCCAGCCGCCACGATGATCCGCCATGAGCCCGGTCGGGTCGCTGGTGTTCTCGAAACCCGTCTCCACGACGGTGAGCCGAGTCCCGCCAGGGGTCGGCTCGAGGGTGAAACGGAACACCGTGGAACGCTGTTCGTCGACCGTCTCGGGCAGCGGACCCTCCTCGTTGCACCAGCGGTAGGAGACTTCCGAAGGAGGGTCGAAGGTGTCGACCCGGATCGGCACCCGGCGCTCACCCGGCCAGCCGATCGTGCCGAGGGCGCCGAGACCGGCACCGGTGAGAACGATCTGACCGAACCACTGCGAGATCAGCTCGGGCTCGGTGACGGTTCGCCAGACCTTCTCCCGGGGCGCGTTGATGTGGATCGTACGGCGCACGCTGAAGGTGTCGGCCTCGACTTCTGCCCGGGGGTTCGGCGTGTTCTCCATGATGGTTCCTTTCTCTCGGTATCGGGGTCACCGCACGGCAGCGGGTTCGGGTTCCGGTGCTCGTTCTGGTCGGGTCGAGGGTGCGGGCGCGGGGCGCAGGGAGCTGCTGGCGATCGCGACGGCGACGGCGACGGCGGCGAGGACCGCAGCGGTGAGGAGAGCCGTGTCGATACCGCCGGCGGTGATCGCCCGCCCTCCGGCGAAGGCGCCGATGGCGTCACCGAGGTTTCCGGCGGATGCGGGCAGCGAGGCCGCGAGGATCACACCAGGACCCGCGAGGTGTTCGACGCGGTGCTGCCACGGGGTGGTGATGCCTGCGCTGCACATGCCGAGGCAGAGCACCGCGACGACCGCGACGGCGGTGCTCGTTCCCCACAGGAGCATCGCGATGAGTGCAGCCGATGCGCCGACCGCGCCGACGGTCAGGGCGCGTGCGGCGCCGATGTCGGCGAACCCTCCACCGGCCAGCGACCCGACGGCGGCGGAGATGCCGTAGCCCATCAGGCAGACTCCGATCCAGGACCCCGAGACCCCGGCCACGCCACCCAGGAACGGGACGAGATAGGTCAGCGCCGCAGAGACGCCGGCGAACAGCAGCACACCGACCGCGAGCACCGCGAGTACGCGACGGCCGAAGGCGAGGCGCAGCTGCGCGAGCATTCCGACGTCGCCCTCGGAAGGAACCCGCGGCACCACCAGCAACGCCATCACCAGGGCGGCCGTTGACGCCACGACGACGGCTAGGAACGATGCCCGCCAGCCGACGGCTTCGCCGAGAAGCCGACCCAACGGCATTCCCACCGCGCCGGAGACGGCGAACCCGGAGATCACGACCGCCATCGCCCGGCCGGCGCGTTCCGGGGGCACGATCGATGTCGCCGTGGTGATGGCGGCCGCGATGAACAGCCCCTCCACGGCACCGATCACGACCCGGGCGGCGATGCACGCCTCCAGGCCGGCGCCGAGCGCGGGAAGGAGGTTGAGCCCGGTGAACGTCGCGATCGCGGCCAGCAGGACCGTCCTCCGGTCGAGGCGGGCGGTCAGGAACGTCAGAAGCGGGCCGCCGACCGCGATCCCGAGCGCGTTCGCCGAGACCAGCGCACCCACCGCCGGGACCGGGACCGCCAGGTCCTCGGCCATGAGGTCGAGCATGCCCATCACGAGCATCTCGGCACACCCCATCACCAGCGTTCCCGTGAACAGTGCGCCCAGAACGATCGCCGCTCGGGAACCGCTCGTTGAAGAACGATCCTGTCGGTAAGGCATCGGCACACTCCTCAACCTGCAACTCAATGGTTGCATACAACTCTGGCACACCGAGCACCGAATCGCAACCAGAAGGTTGCACTACCTGCCCTGACTCCTCACCTGAACCGGGGGAGGTGTCAGAACCCGCCGAGAAACAAGGGTCTTGTGCAAACAACCACGCATGGGGGGAAGAGATGGCCAAACAGTTCAAGGGGATCGTCAATCTCGACGTACGGGACTCGGTCCCGGACTGGACGCCCTTCCGCGAACCGCCGGCACCGGAGGGCGCCCCGAACGTGCTGCTGGTTCTCTACGACGACACCGGCATGGCCGCCTGGTCGCCGTACGGCGGCCGCATCAACATGCCGACCATGCAACGGCTCGCCGACAACGGCCTGACCTACACCCAGTGGCACACCACGGCGCTCTGCTCGCCGACCCGCTCCTGTCTGCTCACCGGACGCAACCACCACGAGAACGGCTTCGCCCAGATCGCCGAAGGTGCCCAGGGATTCCCCGGCCACACCGGCCACGTCCCGATGGAGAACGCCACCATCGGCGAGGTGCTGCGCGAGAACGGCTACAACACCTTCTGGGTCGGCAAGAACCACAACGTCCCGCTCGACGAGTGGGCGGTCGGGGCGAGCAAGCGGAACTGGCCGCTGGCACGCGGGTTCGACCGGTTCTACGGGTTCATCGGCGGCGAGACCAACAACTGGTTCCCGACCCTGGTCGAGGACAACCACTACGTCGACCAGCCCTACCTCCCCGAGGACGGCTACCACCTCTCCAAGGACCTTGCCGACAAGGCGATCTCGTTCATCGCCGACAGCAAGACCTCCGCACCGAAGAAGCCGTGGTACCTCTGGTTCTGCCCCGGGGCCAACCACGCACCGCACCACGCGCCCGAGGAGTACATCGCGAAGTACGCCGGCCAGTTCGACGACGGCTACGAGGCCTACCGCGAGTGGGTGCTGCCACGGATGGTCGAGCGCGGCATCCTTCCGGAGGGCACGCAGCTCACCGAGATCAACCCGCTGCCCGGGGATGCCGCGCAGCCCATGGACCACGTACGGCCCTGGGAGAGCCTCAACGACGAGGAGAAGCGGCTCTTCGCACGGTTCGCCGAGGTCTACGCAGGCTTCTCCGAATACACCGACGCCCAGGTCGGCCGGATCATCGACTACCTCGAGGAGACGGGTCAGCTCGACAACACGATCGTCATGTACGCCGCCGACAACGGCGCCTCCGGGGAGGGCAGCCCGGACGGCACGGTGAACGAGAACAAGTTCTTCAACGCCTATCCCGAGGACCTTCAGCAGAACCTCACGATGCTGGACCAGCTGGGCTCGCCGGAGACGTACAACCACTACCCGACCGGGTGGGCGACTGCGTTCTCGACGCCGTTCAAGATGTTCAAGCGCTACACCTACCAGGGCGGCGTCGCGGACCCGCTGGTGATCTCCTGGCCGCAGGGGATCGCGGCTCGCGGCGAGGTGCGCAACCAGTACCACCACGCCGTCGACATCGTGCCGACCATCCTGGAGTGCGTCGGCCTGGAGATGCCGGAGTCGGTGCAGGGGTACGTACAGAGCGAGCTGCCCGGCGTCTCGATGAGGTACAGCTTCGACGCAGACGGTCCATCGCAGAAGGTCGTCCAGTACTACGAGATGATGGGCACGCGCGCACTGTGGAGCCAGGGCTGGCACGTCGTCGCACAGCGGGCACCGCAGCAGGGCGGCACCGCTTCCGACTTCCTCAACGACACCTGGGAGCTCTACCACTCCGACGAGGACCGCGCCGAGCACCACGACCTATCGGCCGAGCATCCCGACAAGGTCAAGGAGCTGGTCAACCTCTGGTACGTCGAGGCCGGCAAGTACGACGTACTGCCGCTCGACAACCGGTCGCTCGAGGACCTGCTCAGAGAGATGCCGGTGGCGGACATCCCCGAGGGCGGTGTCTACCGCTACTACCCGGACACCTCCCCCGTGCCCGAGTTCGCCGCCGCCGAGATCCGCGGCCGGTCGTTCAAGATCCTGGCCAAGGTGACTCTCGACGACGACCCGGAAGGCGTGATCATCGCGAACGGGGCCCGCTTCGGCGGGCACACGCTCTTCATCAAGGACCGGAAGCTCTGGTACGCGTCGAACTTCCTCGGCATCCCGCCCGAGCAGGTGCTGGTCTCACCGGACGAGCTGACGCCCGGAGAGCATGTGCTCGGGATGGAGTTCTCCAAGGAGGGCCACGGCGAGCACCAGGAGGCGGTCGGAACGGCGACGCTCTACGTCGACGACCGGGCCGTCGCCAAGGGCGACTGGAAGACGCAGCCCGGCCACTTCGCACTGTGCGGCGAGGGACTGACCGTGGGCAAGGACGGCGCCGACCCGGTCTCGCGGGAGTACTCCTCACCCTTCGCCCTCACCGGCGCCAAGATCGCAGTCGTCGAGATCAACATCGGCGACGACGTCTACCTCGACCTGGAGCGCGACTTCCACGCCGCGATGTCCCGAGACTGAGGACGATCCTCCCAACCCAGCGAGCAATGTGGGAGCCCTGAAGTCACCCGGTGACTTCAGGGCTCCCACGTTGCCGCTGTACGGCCATGGGGTCACGTCGAACTGCACGTCCATCCCCTCCGCGACAAAACAAGCCCGCTGGCCACGGGAGCCGTGATGCCCCGCGTCGCCACTCCTTCTCTCGCTCCAGGCCGACCCTGGCCACACCTTTCTCCTGGCCGTCGGTGGAACGTCAAGACGCCCGTACATCGTGTGAGTAGCAATCCGGAAGACCGGTGGACCGAGTTCCCGCGCCGCCTCGTATTGACCGACGAACCCGCTGGACCGAGCGACGAGTGCCCCGCAGGGCGACCTACGCACCGGCGCGACCTTGCTGAGCGCCGAGCGCTTCGCGTAGCTGTCTCGAGGCGGACCGTGGCGTAGCGCCCGCGCGCCAGATGGCGAGTAGCAGATCCGCCCGTGGCCCACCCGGTTCCGTCCACCTCGGCCCGAGCCCTGCTTGATGGAGCACGTCGATCAGGACGTCGTCCGCTGCCGTGCGCGCTTCGGCCCAGGCCCGCGCGTACGCCTCGTCGACCTGGTTCAAGGTGGTCTCGCTGTCCACGATCGAAGGCGGCGCGACGACCGTGGCACGGGCCTCCTCTCGGCGACGCAGGAACGCGATGAGGAAGTAGACCAGGGCACCAGCCCAGCTGAAGACCAGCACCATCACGATGTCGAGGACGTCCAGCCCGTCGAGCCGGCCCCGGGCAGCGATGCTGCGGCCGATCAGGACCAGCGCGACGATCGTCGGCACCCACCACAGCACCACCAGCGTCAGGATCCACATCGCCTCGCGCTGGGCTTCCATCGCAGCTCCACTCCGTCAGCCGAGACCTGGGCCGAGACTAGCCGCGGTTCGTCAGCCGTCGACGCCGAACGCCGAAACGTCGAGGCTGCGCGGAGCCGTCACCCCTCATGGCCGGAGGGCATCCTTCAGCCACAGTCCGGCGACAGCGGTTCAAACGGCTGGGTGGCGCTCGGCGAGGTCCTGCGCGGCGGCAATCACGTCGGCAGGGTTGGTGACCATGGGGAGGTGCGCGCTGGCGATCTCGATGACGCTGTGTGCTCCAAGCTGGTCAGCGTAGCCTCGCTGCCAGCTGGCGGTCAGCTCGGCGTCATCGGTGGTGACGACGTACTTCTTGAGCGGCACTGCGCGCATCGCTTCGTGCCCCGTCGTGCGGGTGGTGAAGTACGTCACCGGCTCGGGTTCGAGGTCGGCGATCAACCGCTGCACGGTTTCTTCGTCGAGCCCTGCGGCGAGGCCCTTGCGGATCACCGACTCAGGGGGCCGGGTCCCCGCGACGCGGAGGATCAGAGGGAGCACGATCTTGTTGGGGAACGGTAGCGACGAGGCGAAGGATGCGCCGGAAGCGGGGATCACCGCGGCGACTCCGAGCACCGCGGCCACTCGACCCGCTGCGAGCCGTGCCAGCTCGGTGGCGACCACGCCACCAGCAGAGTGCGCGACGACACCGAAGGGACCCTCGGGAGCGGCGTCGAGAGCCGCTCGAGCGTAGTCGGTGACGGTCCCTGAACCTGTCGCAGGGCGAGGGGCAACCGCCGACGGGACGGTGATCCCAGAACGAACCTCGTCCCAGATCCAAGCGGGTAGCCCGGCACCGGACAGGAAGAGAAGAGGAAGTGTCATACGCATCAAACTACGGCCAGAGGCCGACAAGCATGTGTCGGCATTAGGGTCGTGTTGTGGCGTTCTCCAGATCGGCCGATCCGCATCTGACTCTCCGTCGGATCGAGCGGCAGCACGCTCTCATCGAGCAACTGCGATGGCAGCGCGGCGTACCGAAGTCGGCACTCGCCTTGGCCCATGCTCTCGATGTGACCGCACGGACCGTCGAGCGCGACATCGCCCGGATGCGTGAGAGCGGCATCCCCATCCGCGTCCAACGAGGCCCGGGAGGCGGCTATCTCTTGGATGTGCGGTCGAAGCTCGACCCCATCTCGCTCGAACCGGACGAGGTGGCGGCGCTGATCGTCGCCCTGGTTGCCCTCGGCCCCACAGCGACCGACTCGGCGCGGACAAGCATGCACAAGCTCACTCGAGCACTGCTGCCCTCGACGTGACGACGCCGGCCTCGGTCCCGATATCGGTCAGTCGAGGCCTTCGACGATGCGGAAGTCGCGCTCGACGCCGTCGGAGAGGGCCGCCAGCGCCTCCTGGTAGGCGGCACTCTCGTGCGCCGCGACGGCCTGCTCGAAGCTGTCGAACTCGATCAGGACGGTGCGCTCGGCGATCCCGGCGTCATGCGCCTCGACTCGACTGCCACGACTGAGTACCCGACCGCCCCCGGCCTGGACGGCCGACGGGGCCAGCTTGTTGTAGGCGGCCAGCTTCTCGGGGTCTGAAATGGCGCGGTAGGCGCTGACCCAGTAGCCCTTGGGCATGGAACCTCCAGTGTTGGGGTCGGTGCATCTGATGCACGGAGTCGTCTCGGACGAGCGTCGTACACGTCGACCAAGAACTGGACTACGCGGTCACGATCATCGCACCCATCCCCTGGGCGTTTGTCGACAGCCTGGTGAGTGGCGACGACTTGAGATCGATTGATGCCATCGGCCGCTGAGGGTGGTACGTCGAAGCGCACCCTCCATCCGCGCCGACGGTGAAGCACGCCCGGTGGCTACTGCGAGCTCTTCGGGTCACGCAAGTCGGTCATCGCTTCCAGCAGCGTGTCGTGGATATAGGCGAGCTCGGGCGACTCCCCACCCCATCCCTCGTCGGTGCCCTCGGCCGCCCACTCGCTCTCACCGTCCTGGGTGTCCCAGACCACATCACCGTGCTGCCAGATCCACCACAGGTTCGCGCTCGCGTCCTGCACGCGGGCGAACTGGGTGCCGAAGAAGTCGGTCGGCTTCGTGACCAGACGCGCCCCACGCGCGAGGGCACGCTCGAGGACCGCGTCGAGGTCATCGACATAGACCTGGAGCAGGCTCGGCGTGAAAGGCCAGTCCGGCTTGCGCTCGGCGAGCATGATGGTGGTCGTGCCGACACGCACCTCCGCCTGCAGCAGCAGCCCGTCCTCGTCGATGGTGCGAGCCTCTGCGCGCTCCTCACCATCAAAGACCTCGATCACGAACCGGGTCAGTTCAACGGCATCTGCCGTGATGATGAAGGGGTTGACCGTGGCATAGCCCTCGGGGGCGGCGGGTGCAGACATCGTTTGCTCCTTGCTGATGGCGGACGCGATGTCTTCAGTCCATCACAGAGCGAAGGTCACGGTATTGAACATTTCCGCCATCGCCAGCCGGACAGCACCTGGCCCGGCGTTTGGCCGTGGAAAGCTCTCAGCGAACGAGTCAGGTGAGCCTGGTCTGCGAAACCGCAGCGTGCGGCGCACTCGATCGGCGGCACGCCCTGCAGCAGCAGAGCAAACGCCTCACGCGCACGTGACAGTTGCTCGATCTGCTTGCGCGTGAGCCCCGTTGTTGCGCGGATCCGGCGCTGTTGGTGCCGCTCCGAGTAGCCCGCGTCATCGCCGGAGAGCATCCGCCGGACGTCGTTGTCGTCGCGCACCACGTCGAGCTCCAGAAGACGATAGGCAAACCCCTCGAGGTCCTCGAACTCTGGGAACGGCAATGCGTGCTGCGCAAGCGTGACCCGCCCCGCCTCGACGACTAACTGCTGCTCACCACCGAGCAGGAGCTCCTTGCTCACTCCGGGCAGGACGGCGTGAGCCTTCAGCTGGATGCCCCAGCTGTGCTCTCCGACCGTCGAGCGGATCCAGCGGTGCCCGATGGTCGGGCCCGCCAGTCCAGCAAGCAGTTCTCCGTCTGGCTCGCGGGCGAACCACAGATCCCAGTACTCGACCGCCGGCACGAGGTAGCGCTCATCTCGCGTGGCCCGCGCCTGCCATACGCACTCCAGCACGGGCGAGTCGGAATGACGTTCCTCGTACATGCGCTCCATCCGCAACGCCTACCCTCCGAAGACATGCTGGACGCTGGGTGTCAGTGAGCCGCCAGAGATCAGTTCGAGAACCTGAACTCGACGACGTCGCCGTCGGCCATGACGTACTCCTTGCCCTCCATACGGACATTGCCGAGGTCACGGGCCTTGGCGACGGAGCCGGCGGCGATGAGGTCGTCGTAGGAGACGATCTCGGCCTTGATGAAGCCCTTCTGGAAGTCGGTGTGGATGACACCGGCGGCCTCGGGGGCGGTGGCGCCCTGGGGGATCTCCCACGCACGGACCTCCTTGGGACCGGCGGTGAGGTAAGTCTGCAGGCCGAGGGTGTCGAAGCCGACGCGGGCGAGGATGTCCAGGCCGGGCTCCTCGACGCCGGCGTCGGCCAGGAACTCGCGGGCCTCGTCCTCGTCGAGCTCGACGAGCTCGGACTCGAACTTCGCGTCCAGGAAGATCGCCTCGGCGGGGGCGACCAGCTCGCGCATGGAGTCCTTCAGGGACTCGTCGGCGAGCTCGTCGGAGTCGCAGTTGAAGACGAAGATGTAGGGCTTGGCGGTGAGCAGCATCAGGTCGCGGATCAGGGCGCGGTCGATCTTCGTGGCGATGATCGGGGTGCCGGCCTCGAGGGCCTCCTTGGCCTCGACCACGGCGGCCAGGTTCGCCTTGAGGTCAGGAGCCTTGCGCGACTCCTTCTCCAACCGCGGGATCGCCTTCTCGACCGTCTCCAGGTCGGCGAGGATCAGCTCGGTCTGGATGGTGGAGATGTCGTTGGCGGGCTCGACCTTGCCGTCGACGTGGGTCACGTCGTCGTCGCGGAAGACCCGGGTGACCTGGCAGATCGCGTCGGACTCACGGATGTGTGAGAGGAACTTGTTGCCCAGGCCCTCACCCTGCGAGGCGCCACGGACGATGCCGGCGATGTCGACGAACTGCACCGTGGCCGGCAGCAGCTTCTGAGACTCGTAGATCTTCGCCAGCTCGGCCAGCCTCTCGTCGGGGACCCCGACGACACCGACGTTGGGCTCGATGGTGGCGAACGGGTAGTTCGCCGCGAGTACGTCGTTCTTGGTCAGAGCGTTGAAGAGGGTCGACTTGCCCGCGTTGGGAAGTCCCACGATGCCGATGGTGAGTGCCACGATCGACAATCCTAGAGTCGTACGCCGACCACGACCGAAACGCCGGACGGGACTGGGGTGGGCCGGGCAAACTCTGCGGTGTGAGCGAGCTTCCCGGCACCAGCCTCCCGACCGGCTTCCGCTTCGGCGCGAGCACCGCCGCGTACCAGATCGAGGGGGCGGCCGACGAGGACGGCCGGGGCCCCTCGGTGTGGGACACCTTCTGCGCCGAACCCGGCCGGATCATCGACCAGTCCAGCGGCGAGGTGGCCTGCGACCACTACCACCGGCTCGACGAGGACCTCGCGCTGATGGCGCGGCTCGGGCTGGATGCGTACCGGTTCTCGATCTCCTGGTCCCGGGTGCTGCCGACCGGCTCGGGCCAGGTCAACCCGAAGGGTCTCGACTTCTACGACCGCCTGGTCGACGGGCTGCTCGAGCGCGGCATCGCCCCGATGGCGACGCTGTTCCACTGGGACACCCCGCAGGTGCTCCAGGACGCCCACGGCGGCTGGCTGAGCCGGAAGACGGCGCAGCGGTTCGGGGAGTACGCCGCGGTGGTGGCCGATCGGCTCGCCGACCGCGTCGCCCACTGGTGCCCGGTGAACGAGCCGAACGTGGTGACCGTGCTCGGCCACGCGCTGGGCATGCACGCCCCTGGTCAGGCGCTGGTCTTCGACGCACTGCCCGCCGGCCACCACCTGCTGCTCGGGCACGGGCTGGCGGTCCAGGCGCTGCGCGCGGCGGGCGCGCGCAGCATCGGCACCGCGACCAACCACATGCCGGTCTGGCCGGCGACCGACTCCGAGGAGGACCGGGCCACCGCCGGGCTGTTGGACACGCTGTGGAACCACTCGTTCGCGGATCCGGTGCTGCTCGGCAGCTACCCGGAGGATCTCGCCCCGCTGTTCCCGGTCCAGGACGGCGACCTGGAGGTGATCAGCGCTCCGCTCGACTTCTACGGCCTCAACTACTACAACCCGACCGCGGCAGCGGCGGCCCTGGAGGGTGCGGCGAACCCGATCGAGCAGCCGCCGATCCCCGGCTACCCGACCACCGACTTCGGCTGGCCGGTCATCCCCGACGGGCTCCACGAGCTGCTGACCGCGCTGCACCAGCGCTATCCGGAGCACCCGCCGTTCGTGATCACCGAGAACGGGGCCTCCTACAACACCTCCCCCGGCGACGGGGACGCCGACCGGATCGCCTACCTCGACCTCCACCTGCGCCAGCTGGAGCGTGCGGTCGCCGACGGCATCGACGTCACCGGCTACTACTGCTGGTCGCTGATGGACAACTTCGAGTGGGCCGAGGGCTACACCCAGCGGTTCGGGCTGGTGCACATCGACTACGACACGCTGGTCCGCACCCCGCGAGAGTCGTTCGACTGGTACGCCTCGGTCATCGCCGCACACCAGGCACGACGATGACCGACCAGCAGGTCAGGCGAAGGAGAAGATGAGCGGGAAGGCCACGACCACGACCGCCGCCCACAGGCCGTAGACCGGCAGGTAGCGGGTCTGCCAGCGCTCCACGTCGTGGAACGTGCCGGTGCGGCGTACGAATCCCAGGGTGAGCCACCCGGTCCAGGCCAGATGCGCCAGCAGGATCAGGTTGAGGCCGAGGGCCGCGGTCTTGTTGGCGGTCCAGCCGAACTCCGCGATCCGGGTCAGCATCGCGCTCAGCGCGATCGCGTCGACCGCGAGCGCGGCCACGACCAGCCCGAGCTGGAGCCAGTCGAACACGCCGGCCGGTTCCATCGGGTTGTGGGCGGAGATGGAGTAGAGCAGCAGGGCAACGACCAGGATCAGGACCGCGTCCATCAGGATCAGCAGGTTGCGGTCGACCGCGTCGAAGGAGTCACCGAGGACCATCACCGCGAACATCGCCACCAGCATCACCAGCGCCAGCGGGGTGAAGACCTTGGTGAGCACCGGCGCGATGTTCTCCACCACGTTCATCTTCACCTCGACCAGCCAGGCGGCGACCATGATCGCGCCGGGGATGCCGAACGGCAGGATCCAGTTCTCGAGGTAAGGCTCGAGGTCGAAGCCGGCCAGGTTCCACACCCCGACGCTGAGCCCGATCAGCACGCCGGCGCCGGCCTGGATGAGGGCCAGATACATCGCCAGCTCACCGGTGAACCTCACGAAGTCCATCCGGCGGCCGTGGGAGCGCCAGTCGCCGCCGGCGTACGCCACTGCGGTGAGCATCCACAGCACCACCGGCGTGTGGATGACCACGAGCACGGCGGTCATGCCTGGATCCTCACCCCCGCCGGGCAGGGGGACCATCTCGAACGGGTAGAGATTGACCACGAGCACGAGCGCGGCCGCCACCGCCGTCAGGACCGCGGCGACCCGCCAGGAGACCCGGCGCTTGTACGCCAGCCAGCCGGCCACGGCCGGGACCAGCACGAACGCCACGTTGCGGATGAGCGCGAACTCGTCCAGGGACTCGACCAGGATCTTGAGCGCGATGCCGGCCAGCAGCGCCACACCGATGACCAGGCCGAGGTCGCGCCAGCGCGACCCTACGACGCCGGTACCCGGCTCCGGGATCAGCACCAGCTGCCGCCACAGCCGCTCGGAGTGCTCGCGGGCGAACTCGCGCGAGACGTCGTCGAGGTTGCCCATCCGCTTGACCGCGACCAGGAACGCCTCGTCCTCGGCCAGGCCACCGGCAGCCAGATCGGCGATCTGGTTGCGGAGGTGGTCCTCCATCTCCACGATGTCGTCGGTGGTCATCGCCGGGCGGCGGGCCACGAAGCCGCGCCACTGGTCGATCTGTGCCTCCAGATCCACACTCATGCGAGTCCCTCCGCGACCGGGGGCGTGCCGAAGCTGCGCCACACGTTGTCCAGGGTGTCGGCGACCACCTGCCACTGCCGCTGCCGTTCGGCGAGCGCCTGACGGCCGGTGTCGGTGATCGCATAGTGCTTGCGCCGGCGGCCGGTCTCCGACCGGCCCCAGCTCGCCTCGACGTGGCCGAGTCGCTCCAGGCGGTGCAGCAACGGGTAGAGCATCCCGTCGGTCCACTCCATCCTGCCTCCGGAGAGCTCTGCGACCCGTTTGCCGATGGCATAGCCGTACGACTCGCCCTCGGACAGGATGCCGAGCACGAGCGGGGTCGCCGAGGCGGCGACCAGATCCTTGTCGATGCGCATGCGCGCCTGCCTCCCATACCTAGTTCTTCTAGGCATGAACCCTAGCTGTTCTAGGGATGAGGTAGCGCCGTCTGCACCGAATCTCCACATATCCGACGGTAAAGACCGACCACCCAATAGGCTCGCCAACCGTGAGCGACCCCGAGGCACCACAGCGACTGCGCGAACCCGCCCATCAGGTCTCCGAGCGCGCGCCGGCCTACTGGCGTACGGCGGAGGCGATCGGCGCGGTGATCTGGCTGGCGCTGGCCGTCGGTGCGGTGGTCGCGGCGATCCTGGTCCCGGAGGGCTTCTGGACCTGGATCCTCTGGCTCGTGGCCGTGGTCTTCGTCCTGGCGCCGGTGCCGGGGCTGACCTTCGTGCCCTCGATCCGGTTCCGGATCCACCGCTGGGAGGTGACCGACATCGCCGTCCACGTACGCCACGGGTGGCTCACCGTCATCGACGAGATCGTGCCGCTCTCCCGGGTCCAGACGGTCGACTCGACGCAGGGACCGCTGATGCGGCGGTTCGGGCTGCGTACGGTCAAGGTCTCGACCGCCTCCTCGGCGGGCACCGTCCAGATCGCCTGCCTCGAGGACGCGCTCGCTCTCGAGGTCGTCGCGAAGCTGGTCGCGATCACCGCCGCGACGCCTGAGGACGCTACGTGAGCACACCCGAGGTCCCTGACGTTCCTGAGGTTCCCGAGATCTCCGAGGCGCCTGTCGTTCCGGACGCGGATTGGCAGCGGCTGGCCGGCTGGACGGCGGTCGTCAGCCCGCTCTCGACGCTGCGCCAGGCGATCATCCCGGCCGCGATCGGCGCCTTCGGTGCCGGGCAGGCGAACGTGTTCATCGGTCTGCTGGTCGCGGCCGGCATCGCGGTGGTCGCGGCCCTGGCCGGCATGATCCCGTGGCTGACCACGAGCTATCGGGTGACGCCGACCCACCTGGAGGTACGCAAGGGTCTGCTCAACCGCACCACGTTGACCGCCCGGCTCGACCGGGTGCGCAGCGTCGACCTGAGCTCGACCCTCATCCACCGCGCGCTCGGGGTCACCAAGGTCAACGTCGGCACCGGGGTCGACGAGGGCCAGATCACCCTCGACTCGCTGACCAAGGACTCTGCCGCGCGGCTGCGACGCGAGCTCCTGCACTCGGCCCCCGCGCCGGCGGCGGCCGACGTACCCGCAGCTGCCGGGCCCTCGCCACAGGTCGAGCCCGTCGAGGCCACCTCCGAAGGTGAGGTCGTCGCCCGGCTCGACTGGTCCTGGATCAGGTACGCCCCGCTCAACCTCAAGAACCTCGCGATCGCGGTCGGCGGTCTGGGCGCGGTCTTCGGTGCCTTCTCCGACCTCATCCCGTGGGAGTCCTTCGGCGTCCGGGTCACCAACGGCGAGATCAACGGCGTCCCTGTCGAGGAGGTCACCCGCATGCTGTTCATCGCCGTGCCGGTCGCCATCGTCGGCGCGGCCGCGGTGTGGGCGATCGGGTCGTGCATCGGCTACGCGGTGCGTTGGTGGGACCTTCAGGTGGTTCGCGAGCAGGGCCGGGAAGGCACCACGCTGCGACGCAGCTTCGGCCTGACCAGCACCCGCGCGACTACGGTGGAAGAGGCGAAGGTACGCGGCGCAACCTCGACCGTCGGCCCGCTGATCGGCCTCGCCGGCGGTGCCGACCTCAACCTGCTGACGACCGGGCTCGAGGACAACTTTCCCGCGGTCCTGCCGACGGCACCGGAGCAGGTCGTCTCCGAGGTCGGCACCGACATCCTCGGCGAGGACGCGTTCTCCGCGGCGCTCACCGGCCACGGGCCGCGGCCGCGCCGGCGCTACTGGTTCCGCGCTGTCGTCGCCACCGTCGTGTGGACGCTCGTCGCGCTCGTCCCGACCGTGCTGATCGGAGTCTTCGGCGACACCTGGATCTGGTGGATCCCCGTCGCTGTGCTGGTCTTGGCACTCGTTCTCGGGCTGCTCGGTGCCGAGCTGCGCCACCGCCACCTCGGCCACGCGCTCACCGACCGCTACCTGGTGGTCCGATCCGGCTCCTACACCGCCGTGCGTACAGCGCTGCAGACCGACGGCATCATCGGCTGGCGGGTGCGGCAGACCTTCTTCGACCGCCGCGTCGGCCTGGCCCAGGTCACCGCGATGACCGCGGCCGGCCAGGAGCACGTCGACATCCCGGACGTACCGCTCGAGACGGCCATCGCCCTCGCGGCGGCGGCCACGCCGCGTACGATCTCGGAGTTCGTCGAATAACCCGTTCCACTTCGGACGGGCTTCGGTGGATGATCCGGCCATGACCATCCAGATCCGCCACCTCACCTTCGACAGCGCCGACCCCCGCAAGCTCGGGGAGTTCTGGTCGGCCGTCACCGGCTGGCACCTCTTCTACGACGAGGACCCCGAGGTGATCGTCGCCCGCAGCTTTCCCTCGAAGGAGCTGATGTTCCTCTTCGTCCCGGTGCCGGAGGCGAAGTCGGCGAAGAACCGGGTCCACATCGACATCAAGCCGGAGGACACCACCCGCGACGAGCTCGTCGAGCGCGCGCTCTCGCTCGGCGCCACCGTCTTCGGCGACCACCGCAAGGAGGACGGGACCGGCTTCGTCGCGCTCTGCGACCCCGAGGGCAACGAGTTCTGCATCGAGCGTGGCGAGCACGAGATGACCTCGAGCGGACCGATGAAGATCGGGCTCACCATCTGACCCTCAGCGGGCGAGCACCCCGACCCGCCCACCCGCACCGGCGGCCCAGCAGCTGCCCTGGACGCAGTCGACGGTGTGGAAGCGGGTCTGGGTGGCTCCGAACGGCTTCCAGGAGCGGCCGTTGTCGTGGCTGATATCGCTGCCGTTGGGGCCGACCGCAATCGCGGTACGACCGCCGACCCAGGCCACCGCCTCGCGGTATCCGCCCAGGTCAGAGCTGGAGTTGATCCACGTGCGGCCACCGTCGGTGGAGTACGCGGCGCGGTCGACGCCGTCGTCCTCGAGGCCGAAGTCGCCACCGACCGCGATCCCCTGGCGAGGGTTGCGGAAGCCGAGCCCGAAGACGCCGGCGGCCTCGCCGGTCGCGATCGTGGAGTCGGCGGAGCGCCAGGAGCTGCCACCGTCGTGGGTGGCGTAGATCTTCGCGGCCGCGCCGCCACCGCCGATCCAGGCGTCGCGTGCCCCCGCGGTGACCAGGCAGGTCCCGCTGGCCGAGTAGCCGAACTCGCCCGGCGCCTCCAGGCCGCGCGTGTCCGCGATCGTCCAGGTGTCGCCGCCGTCCGAGGTCGTGATGATGCGCCACTCGCCGTCGACCGGGTCGCTCATCGCGATCCCCCGCTTGCCGCCGGGCCAGAAGTCGACGCAGTTGTAGAACGCGGTCGGCTCCGCGGACCGGAACGTCTCGGTCCAGGTCGCGCCGCCGTCGACGGTCTTGTAGATCCGGCTCGCCTCGCCCTCGCCGATGGAGAGCACCACCGCCTCGCTCGCCGAGCGTGCCTCCACGTCGCGGAAGAGCAGCCCCTCGGATCCCGGTGGCGAGACCTCGTCCCACGTCTTTCCGCCGTCCGTCGTCCGGAACACTCCCCCGCCGTCGCCGCCGACCCACGCGGTCCTCCGGTCGACCGCGTCCAGCGCCCGGAACCCCTGCGTCGTATCGACGTTCACAGACGTCCAGTCGTACGCACCCCCAGCCTGCGCCGCCGGCGCGAACGTGAGGGTGGTGAGAGCGAGAGTGGCCGCCGCTGCGGCTCCGACAACGATGCGCACGAAGGTTCACCCTGGCCCTGCGGGGCCGTTCTGTCCACCGATCCGGCAAAACTCGTCCGCCGAATCGGTGGCTTCGGCAGGCGAATCTGTAGTTGTGGGCGCCGAAAGTCGAGTTTCGTCCTCCACAACCGCAGATTCGGCGGGCCAGATGTGCGGACTCGGTAATTTTCTTCCGTGACCGGTTGGTAGCCCCTAGAGTGAATCGCCGTGCCGCGTACCAGCGGTGCAGATCGGGAGGTTGTCATGAGCGGAACGACACTGACCAGACGCGGAAGGTTGGCGGCTGCGGGACTCGCGGCCGCGGTGGCCGTGGCGATGCCGTACGCGGCAACGCACGCCGCAGAGCCGGATCCGCCCGCGACGGCCGCCGCCAAGAAGCCGACACAGCACGGCAAGATCGTCTCGCTGATGCGCCACATGTCGCTGCAGCAGAAGGTCGGCCAGCTCTTCGTGATCGAGGTCTACGGACGCGACGCCAACAACGTCAGCGACACGGCGAAGGCCGGCAACCAGAAGCTCTACGGGGTGGACACCCCGGCGCAGGCGATCGCCAAGTACCAGCCCGGCGGCGTCATCTACTTCACCACCCGCGGCCCCGACAACATCGGTGACGCGGCCCAGGTGGCGACGCTCTCCAACGGTCTCCAGCACACCGCGCTGCAGCAGCGACCCAAGATCCCGCTCAACATCGCGGTCGACCAGGAGGGCGGCGCGCTCGTGGCCCGCTTCGGTCCGGCCAGCGGCGCCACCCAGATGCCCGGTCAGATGGCGCTGGGCGCTGACGGCTCGACCGAGGACGCAGCCCGGTCGGCCGAGGTGATCGGCACCGAGCTGGCCGCCGTCGGCATCACCCAGGACTACGCGCCGGTCGCCGACGTCAACCTCAACCCCAACAACCCGGTCATCGGCATCCGTAGCGCCGGGGCCGACTCCGACGCGGTCTCCGACATCGTCGCCGCCGAGGTCGGTGGCTTCGACGACGGCGGCCTCTCCTCCATCGCCAAGCACTTCCCCGGCCACGGCGACACCGGCACCGACAGCCACTACGGCCTGCCCGAGGTGACCCACAGCCGCGAGGAGCTCGAGGCGATCGACCTGCCGCCCTTCGAGGCCGCGATCGACGCCGGGATCGACGCGATCATGACTGCCCATGTGACCGTGCCGGCGATCGACCCGAGCGGCGAGCCGGCCACCATGTCGGAACCGATCCTCACCGGTCTGCTCCGCGAGGAGATGGGCTTCGACGGCCTGATCGTGACCGACGCCCTCGACATGCAGGGCGCGAGCGCCACCTACCCGCCCGACGTCGCCCCGGTCGAGGCGTTCCTCGCCGGCGCCGACCAGCTGCTCATCCCGCCGCAGATGGACACGGCGTACGCCGCGGTCCTCGACGCCGTCAAGGACGGCACCATCTCGCGCAAGCGGCTCGACGAGTCGGTCTACCGGATCCTCGAGCACAAGCTCGAGAACAAGATCTTCGAGAGCCCGTACGTCGACCCGGCCGCCGCTCCGGCGGTCTTCAGCAACCCGGCGCACAAGGCCGACGCCCAGGCGATCTCCGATCGCACCACCACCCTGGTGAAGAACGACGACGGCCTGCTGCCGCTGGCGACCGGGACGAAGAACGTCCTGGTCGCGGGCTGGGGCGTGGACACGACGGCGGGCATCGCAGCCGGGCTCCAGAAGCGCGGCGCGACGACCCAGGTGCTGCAGTCGGGCACCACTCCGACCGACGCGCAGATCGACGCCGCCGTCCAAGCCGCCGCAGGCAAGGACCTGGTCGTGGTGCCGACCAACAACGCCTGGCAGATCAACCCGGCGACAGGCCAGCCGACCCCGGCGGCCGTGGCCCAGACCAAGCTGGTCAAGGCGCTGCTCGCCACCGACGTCCCGGTGATCGTGGCCGCGATGCGCAACCCCTACGACGTCACCTCCTTCCCCGAGGCCGCGACGGTGCTCGACACCTACGGCTACACCTCCCACCAGCTCGAGTCGCTGGTGCGGGTGCTCTACGGCGAGGTCAACCCGAGCGGCAAGCTGCCGGTCGAGATCCCCGACCTCTACCCGCTGGGCCACGGGCTGTCCTACTAGGAACCCCATGAGAGCGGCCCTCCCGGAAGACCGGGAGGGCCGCTCTCTTGCTGCTGGCGGATCAGGAGCCGTACAGCGCCCGGATCCCGGCCGCGTCGGAGGCCTGGAACTCCAGGTCCGAGGAGCCGCCGTTGCACTGCGGGTAGTGCATGATCGAGGACGAGTCGTACGGGGTCAGCGCACGCCAGTTGTTGTCCTCGAAGCATGTCGCCGCCTCCGGGCGGGTGTGCTCGTGGCGGAACCCGAGCGCGTGACCGAGCTCGTGCGCGAGGATGTCACCCGGCTCCCAGTTGCCCGACGAGAAGATCGAGTCGTCGATGAGCACGTTGCGCGAACGCTTCGAGGTCGAGGGGAAGAACGCCCGCGCGATGTACTGCGAGGTGTTCACCGGCTCGACCGAGAAGAGCACGTTGGAGTTTCGGGTGTTGCACGCGCCGTCCTGGGCGGGGACGTAGGTGAACTCGACCGCCGAGCTCGCCCCCTCCCACAGGCCGGCACCCTGCGCCATCGCGGTGACGATGGCGGCCTTGTTGGTACCGAACTTGTCCGAGACACAGTAGGTCAGGTTGAGCGCCTGCGAGGCCGACCACTTGTCGTCCTTCCCGCTGACGGTGTTGACGATGAGACCGTCCTTGGGAATGTGCTTCGGCGTCGAGACCATCGACTCGTAGAACTTGTGCAGGTCACCCTGGTTGGACACGACCTCGTCGCCGTTGACGACGTACTGACCGTCGAAGTCGACGTACGTGGACGCCTCGAACTCCTGGTAGCTCGGTGCCTCCTCGGCGAATGCGGGAACCATCGACGCAGTCAGCGCCGCGGCACCCGCAGCCGCGGCGATCATCATGGGAATACGAACTCGCATAGCTCTTCCTCCTGGAGATGTGAGCGGCCACCCGAGATAGGGCACCCCGAGGGCCACAGGAGATTCAAGCGTTACGACCCCGAATACGGCATAGAAACTTCGGTCAAATTCCTATCTCCCAGGCAAAAGTTTCGAACTGAACTCGTACGTTTGCCGCCGGTCGCATCACGGAACGGGCCAGATCACCTTGTCGTTGTCGTCGACGACGGCCTCGGCGAAGGACGTGTCGAACCAGGAGGCGGCCTGCTCGGGCGTGACCTTCTGCCCTGCGTACGCCGTCACCACCCCGGCGAGAGCCGCGACGTTGTCGGGGTCGACCGAGCCGAACTTCCCCGGGAGCGGGTTGTCGGCCGCGACCTCGACCTCGGTGCGCCAGATAGCCGTTTCGTGCTTCTTGTCCGATTCGGCGCCGGCCAGGTCGTGCTGGTAGCCGATGCACTCCTCGACGTGGTCGGCAGCGGCGCAGTAGGTGTAGGCCTTGAAGACGGCCCGCAGGACGTCCTCGACGGCGGTGGGGTGCTTCTCCGCCCAGGCGGGGTTGACGGAGTAGGCGCCGAGGGAGCCCGGCACGTCGAAGTCGGTCGGCTCCCAGACCGTCACGTCCTCGCCGGCCGCCTTGAGCTGGTTGGGCTCGTTGGAGACGAACCCGACCAGCGCGTCGACCTGGCCGCGGGGCAGGACACCGGGGTCGTAGCCGACCTTGACCTGCTTGACCTTCGCCATATCGACACCGGCCTCGGCGAGCATCGCCTGCACCCCGACCGGCACCCAGCCCTTGTGGCCGAGGGTCTTGCCCTCGAGCTGCTTCAGATCGGTGATGCCGGTGCCGGTCATCAGCACGTCGAGGCCGGCGTTGGAGTAGGAGGAGACGCCGAGCACCTTCAGGCCGCTGGCGTTGGAGGTCATGATGTCCTGCTCGGAGAGCGGTCCGACCTGCACCTTCCCGGCCGCGATCAGCTTGGCGTTCTGGGAGACGTCGCCCGAGCCCGGCTGGAGCTCGACGTCGAGGCAGAGATCCTTGAAGTAGCCGAGCCGATCTGCGGCGATGGCCTCCATGATCGAGGCCGACGCCTGCCAGTAGTAGCCGGACATGTAGGTGATCTGGCCGGCCTCCTGGTTCTGCTCGCAGCGCTCGGCCGAGACCGCGCTCCCCTGCTCGCCGGCGGAGTCCGACGAGGACCCGCAGGCGGTCAGCGCACCCATCAGGACGGCTGCCGAGATGAGGGCAGCGGCGATCGGACGTACGCGAGACATGAAGGGCTCCTTCAACTCGAGGATCAGGACTCGTGCCAGTGGAGCACTCGACGCTCGGCGAGCGTCACGAGCCAGAACAGCAACGACCCGAGCGCCGCGAGGACGAAGATCGCTGCCCACACCGTAGCCAGTCTGTTCTGCGAGCTGGCGACCTGTATCACGCTGCCGAGGCCGTCGGCCGACCCCGCGGCGGAGAGCTCGGCCACGACGGCCCCGATCATCGACAGCGGGAAGACGATCCGCAGGGACGCGAAGACGTACGGCAGCGAGGCCGGCACCCGCAGGTGGCGCAGCACCTCCAGCCGGCTCGCGGCCACGGTGCGGTAGACCTGCAGCACCGGCGAGGGCACCGCCCGCAGCCCGGTCGCCACGTTGATCAGGATCGGGAAGAAGCAGACCAGCGCGGTCAGGACGACCTTCGGCCCCATCCCGAACCCGAGCGCGACCACGAGCAGCGGCGCGATCGCCACCAGCGGCGTCACCGAGAGCACCACGGCCACCGGCATCACAGCACGCCGCACCACCGCGACCTCGCTCACCACGACGGCGAGCGCGAAGGCGGCGACGAACCCGATCCCGAGCCCCACCAGCGCCTCGCTGAGCGTGACCAGGGTGTTGCTCAGGAAGTAGCCCGGGTCCTCGGTCAGCACGCTCGCGATGTCGCCCAGCGGCGCGAACAGGTAGGGCATCCGCCGCGCGCCCACCTCCCAGGCGAGCCCGAGCACCACGACGAGGAGGACGAACGGGAGCCAGTAGCCCGGCCGGAGCAGCCGGGTGCGGCGGCGCAGGCGGCGCGCGGCGAGCTGCTCAGGGGTGGGGACGACCAGATGTGGCCGAGGGGCCGGTTGCGTACCTGAGTCCAGGGTCACGAGACGACCTCTCCGTGGCTGAAGGCGTCCCTCAGGCTGCCCCGGAGGGCGAGCTCGTAGGCGTGGAACTCGGGCGAGGTGAGGAGCTCCTGGTGACGGGGGCGTGGCAGGTCGATGTCGATCACGTCGGTGATCCGCCCCGGTCGCGGAGCCATCACCACGACCTTGTCGGACAACCTGACCGCCTCGGAGATCGAGTGGGTCACGAAGACGACCGTCGCACGGGTCTGCTCCCACAGCTCCAGCAGCTGCTCCTGAAGAGCCTCGCGGGTGAACTCATCGAGCGCACCGAAGGGCTCGTCGAGAAGGAGTACGTCAGGACGGAGCCCGAAGGCACGTACGATCGCGGTCCGCTGCTTCATGCCACCTGACAGCTCGGCGGGCAGCTTGTGGAGCGACTCCCCCAGGCCGACCTCGCGGAGCATCGCCTCGAGGTCGGGGCGGTCGCGGTCGCGGTTGCCCCCGCGCCGATTGACCCGGTGCGGCAGGGTCACGTTGCCGAGCACGCTCAGCCAGGGCAGCAGCGCCGGAGACTGGGGCACGAACCCGAAGGCCTTCGCCTCGGCCGCCTCCTTCGGGGTCAGCCCGCACACGGTGATCCTCCCGGCGTCGGCCGACTCCTGCCCGCTGATCAGCCGCAACAGCGTCGACTTGCCGCATCCCGAGGGCCCGATGATGCTCACGAACGTGCCGGGCTCGATGGTCAGGTCGATGTCGTCGAGGGCGACCAGCTCGGAGAGATCTGCCTGCTCGTAGAGACGACGGACCCCGTGCATCTCGATCGTCGCGCTGCCCACGCCTCAAACGGTAGTCCAAAGCATCTTCTGGATAGTCTGACGGGCGTGCGTATCGCCACCTGGAACATCAACTCCATCCGCTCCCGCATCGACCGGGTCGAGGCCTTCGTCGAGCGACACTCGATCGACGTGCTCGCCGTGCAGGAGACCAAGGCCAAGCCCGACCAGATCCCGACGATGGGGCTGGAGGCCCGTGGCTACGAGGTCGCCTCGGTCGGCTACGACCAGTGGAACGGCGTCGCGCTGATCTCCCGGGTCGGGCTGAGCGACATCCAGGTCGGGTTCGAGGGGATGCCGTCGTTCAAGGACGTCGCGGAGGCGCGGGCGCTCTCGGCGACGTGCGGCGGGGTCCGGGTGACCTCGGTCTACGTCCCCAACGGCCGCAAGCCCGACGACCCGCACTACGCCTACAAGCTGGAGTGGCTCGCGGCCCTGCAGAAGGCTTCCCAGGCCTGGCACGACGGTCCTGCGGCGATGGTCGGCGACTGGAACGTCTGCCCCTTCGACGAGGACTGCTTCGACCCCAAGCAGTTCGTCGGCAAGACCCACCTCACCCCCGCCGAGCGCGACGCCTTCTTCGCCATCGAGAAGGACTTCAAGGACGTCGTACGCCCCTTCGTGCCCGGTCCGGAGGCCTACACCTACTTCGACTACTACCGGCAGCGGTTCGAGCGCAACCGCGGGCTTCGCATCGACTTCGTCCTCGGCTCTCCGCTGTTCGCCGAGCGGGTCACCGGCGCGTTCGTCGACCTCGACGAGCGCAACCCGGCGATCGGCACCGGCGCCCCCTCCGACCACGCCCCGGTGATCGTCGACCTCGCCGACTGAGGCCGGCTACTCCTTCGGGGCCTTCGGCGGCAGCGACTCGGCGGTGGCGACGCCTCGGTGGATCCAGTCCGCCAGCGCGTCGCCCCGCAGCAGGTCGGCGGCGACGTTGACGTAGCCGGACATCGTCCGGGCACCCATGGTCATCGGCTCGGCGCCCGCGGCGAGGGCGGTCTCGTAGGCCGACCTGCCGGTGCGGACGAGCAGGTCGTCGGCACCGACCGCGCATGCCATGTTGCCGTTCACCATGAACGCCAGCCCACCGAACATCTTCACCTCGGTGGTGCCGGCGGGCATCAGGTCCCGCACGCGTTCGGCCAGCTCGACGTTGTAGGCCATGCCTCCATGGAACCACGAACCGCCGACGGTGCCCATCGAACGAATTGTCGGTGGTCCCTGCGAGGATCGATGGCATGGAGATCTTGATCCTCGTACTCGGGCTGGTGATCGGTCTTGCCCTGGGCGCCGTGCTCGGGGTGCTGTGGGCGCGGGCCCGGAGCGTGGGGACGGTCGCGGCGGGGATGGTGGACCAGGCCGAGGTGATGCAGGGGCTCGACCGGCTCAGCGACCAGATGCAGCATCTCGACCGGGAGCGGGCCCGCTGGCAGGGGCAGTTCGAGACAGAGGTCGGGCGGCTTCAGACCGAGACCCGATCGCTGTCGACGGCACTGCGGAAACCCCAGGTCAGAGGCCGCTGGGGCGAGATGCACCTGCGCCGCGCGGTGGAGCTCGCCGGTCTGGTGGACAAGTGCGACTTCTCCGAGCAGGTCCATCTCGAGGACGGGCGCCTGCGCCCCGACCTGGTGGTGCACCTGTCGGGCAACAAGGAGCTTGTCGTCGACTCCAAGGTCCCCCTGGACGCCTACCTCGACGCCGCGGCCGCGGACAACGAGGACGACTACCGCGCTCACCTGCGCAGACACACCGCCCAGCTGCGTACGCATGTGGACCAGCTGGCCTCGAAGTCCTACTGGCGCTTCCTGGAGGAGTCGCCCGAGTTCGTCGTGCTCTTCGTGCCGGCGGAGTCCTTCCTCTCGGCGGCGTTGGAGACCGAACCCGGCCTGATCGAGTACGCCGCGGAGCGCCGGGTCGTGCTGGCCTCACCGACGACGCTGATCGCGCTGCTGCGCACGGTGGCGCACGGATGGTCCCACGAGGCGCTCGCCGAGCAGGCCCGGGAGATCCACCGGCTCGGCCGTGACCTGCACCAGCGCCTCTCCACCATGTCCAGCCACCTGGACGGGATCGGGCGCTCCCTCAACACCGCGGTGACCCGCTACAACCAGGCGATCGGATCCCTCGACAACCGGGTCCTGGTGGCCGCCCGTCGTTTCAATGAATTATCGGTAACCGACGATGAACTCGAGACGCCGCGTCCGGTGGAGATACGCGCTGTCGAGCGGCTCAATAGTGTAAGGGAGGATGATCGGCGCGCCGCCGAGAATGACGGTGTGCCGGGCCCTACCGTGGGTTCTGATACACAGGCTGCATACGAGAGATCGTGACCCCATGAGTCAGCGCACCATCTGGGAGGAAGGACGCGAGTCCGGCCGCCATGTTGTCGCGCTCGGATCCGCCACGTCGCTGACGGTGACCTTCGTCGATCTGCTCATCGACGACCAGATCGGCCTGCTCTTCGACTTCGCCTTCGTGGCGATCGCGCTGACGCTCGCGCTGATCGTCAGACCCAGCGACTTCTTCGTGGTCGGCGTGCTCCCACCGCTGATCATGCTCGGCATCTTCATCCTGCTGGCCGCCACCCAGCCCGGGTCGATCGCCGACGCCGGGGACGGCTTCGTCCAAGCCGTGGTCAGCGGCCTCGGACACCACGCGATCAGCCTGTTCATCGGCTACTCCCTGTGCCTGGGCTGCCTGGTGATGCGCCGCCGCGTCCTGAAACAGCGCACCGAGACCCGCGACGAGGTCGAGCGCGAGCGCGCCCTCGCGTCCTAGGGCGATCAGTCCAGCGCCAAGAACCCGGAGACGTCGCCGGCACCCTCACGGATGACCTCGGGCTCGCCGCCGGACCAGTCGATGACCGTGGTCGGCTCGGCCGCGGTCTCACCGGCCTCGATCACGATGTCGACCTGATGGTCGAGCGCCTCCTTGACGTTCCATCCGAAGACCTCCGGCTCGGTCTCGCCGGGCAGGATCAGCGTCGAGGACAGCAGCGGCTCACCGAGCTCCTCGAGCAGCGCCTGCACGACGGCATGCTCGGGGATGCGTACGCCGACGGTCTTCTTCTTCGGGTGCATCAGCCGTCGCGGCACCTCGGGGGTCGCCGGGAGGATGAACGTGTAGGGCCCCGGAGTCGCGTGCTTGATCGCCCGGAAGGCGCTGTTGTCGACGTGGACCATCGTGCCGAGCTGGGCGAAGTCCTTACAGATCAGCGTGAAGTGGTGGCGGTCGTCGAGACCACGGATCCGCAGGATCCGGTCGCGACCGTCCTTGTTGCCGATCCGCGAGCCGAGCGCGTAGCCGGAGTCGGTCGGGTACGCGATCAGCTGGTCGTCACGCAGGGCATCGACGACCTGGCTGATCAGACGGGACTGCGGGTTGTCAGGGTGTACGTCAACGAAGCGGGCCACGGACACGACCCTAGCGCCTCGCGCGGGCCGGTTCCTTCACCAAGGCGCCGAACCTCAGCCGCGCGCTGCGGCCGCCTTCAGGTCCTTGCGGAGCTCGGTGGGCAGCGCGAAGATCAGCGACTCCTCTGCGCTCTTGTGCGCCTTGGCGTCGGGGAAGCCGCGGTCCTTGAGGAACTCGACGACACCCTCGACCAGCTTCTCGGGCACGCTGGCTCCGGAGGTGACCGAGACGCTGCGTACGCCCTCGAGCCAGGACTCGTCGATCTCGCCGGCGTCGTCGACGCGGTAGGCGGCCTTGGCGCCGGCCTCGAGGGCGACCTCGACCAGGCGGACCGAGTTGGAGGAGTTGCCGGAGCCGACGACGATGACCAGGTCGCTGCCCCCGCCGATCTCCTTGACCGCCTGCTGGCGGTTCTGGGTGGCGTAGCAGATGTCGTCGCTGGGCGGGTCGAGCAGCTCGGGGAACTTCGCCCGGAGCGCGGCGACCGTCTCCATGGTCTCGTCGACCGAGAGGGTGGTCTGGGAGAGCCAGACGACCTTGGAGGGGTCGGCGACCTCGACACCGGGTACGTCACCGGGGCCCTCGACGAGCGTGGTCGCCTCCGGCGCCTCACCCATGGTGCCCTCGACCTCTTCGTGACCGGCGTGACCGATCAGCAGGATGCTGTAGCCCTCGCGGGCGAACCGCTTGGCCTCCAGGTGGACCTTGGTGACCAGGGGGCAGGTCGCGTCGATCGTCTTCAGCTCACGCACCGCGGCGTCGGCGTGGACCGCCGGGGAGACGCCGTGGGCGGAGAAGACGACGGTCGCACCCGAAGGCACCTCGTCGAGCTCGTTGACGAACACCGCGCCACGGTTGCGCAGATCGTCGACGACGTGCTTGTTGTGCACGATCTCCTTGCGCACGTAGACCGGCGCACCGTAGAGGTCCAACGCCTCCTCCACGGTGATCACGGCCCGGTCCACTCCCGCGCAATAGCCGCGCGGCTCCGCGAGGAGGACAGCCTTCTCGTCGTCGGAGATCAGGCGTGGGGTGCCGAGGTCGATGCTCATGGCTCCATTCTAGGGACCCGGCCCGAGAACGCCGAGTCGGCTCATCCTGACGCCTGCCCGCGCCGAGTCGGCTCGTCATGACGCGCCGACTCGGCCGGGATCTGGGTCAGGATGAGCCGACTCGGCGGCACTAAGGTGGCTGCCATGGCGTTGGACACCTCCCCCGAGTCGCCCGCTCCGGTGCGGCAGATCGCGAACGCGATCGGCGGCTGGATCGACAAGCTCGGTGCGGTCTGGGTGGAGGGCCAGGTGGCGCAGATGAGCCGACGGCCGGGGATGCAGACCGTCTTCCTGACCCTGCGCGACTCGGTGGCCGACATCTCGGTGCCCGTGACGTGCACCAGGTTCCTGCTCGACAGCCTCAGTCCGCCGCTAGTCGAGGGCGCCTCGGTGATCATCCACGCCAAGCCGTCCTACTACGCCAACCGCGGCACGCTATCGCTGCAGGCCCGCGACATCCGCCCGGTCGGGCTCGGCGCGCTGCTCGCCCGGCTCGAGCAGCGCCGGCAACTGCTGGCTGCCGAGGGGCTCTTCGCCGCCGAGCTCAAGCGGCCGCTCCCCTTCCTGCCGACCAAGGTCGGGCTCCTCACCGCGGCCAACTCCGCGGCCGAACGCGACGTGCTCGAGAACGCGAAGCGACGGTGGCCGCAGGTGCGGTTCGAGGTGGCGTACGCCGCGATGCAGGGCGCCCGCAGCGCCGCCGACGTCGTCGAGAAGCTGCAGCGGCTCGACCGCGACCCCGAGGTCGACGTGATCGTCATCGCCCGCGGCGGCGGTTCGGTGGAGGACCTGCTGCCGTTCTCCGACGAGCACCTGATCCGGGCTGTGCACGCCGCCCGCACCCCGGTCGTCTCCGCGATCGGCCACGAACCCGACTCGCCGCTGCTGGACCTGGCGGCCGACGTACGCGCCTCGACCCCGACCGATGCGGCCAAGCTCGTCGTACCCGACGTGGTCGAGGAGCAGCGGATCGTCGCGACCGGACGCGACCGGCTCCGCGGCGGGATCGCCGCGCTGATCCATCGCGAGCAGACGCTCCTGGACGCGTTGCGTTCGCGGCCGGTGCTGGCCGATCCGCGCTCGCTGATCGACGCCCGTCGCGACGAGGTCATCTCACTGCGCGACCGTGCCCGCCGCACCGTCGGCCACGCCGTCGACCGGGCCGCCGACGACATCGGCCACCATCGTGCCCGCGCTCGCGCGCTCTCACCCCTGGAGACGCTGAGACGGGGGTACGCCGTCGCCCAGGATGCCGACGGACACGTCCTGACGAGCGTCGCCGACGCCGCCGAGGGCGCCGCGGTCAGCCTCCGCCTCGCCGACGGCCGCCTGACGACAACCATCACCTCGATCGAGAAGACCGACCCCAAGGATGACACCGATGACTGACGACAACAGCGACCTGTCCTACGAGCAGGCCCGTGAGGAGCTCGTCGAGGTCGTCCGCAAGCTCGAGGCCGGTGGCATCACCCTCGAGGAGTCCCTGGCCCTGTGGGAGCGCGGCGAGAAGCTGGCCACCCTGTGCCAGGAGTGGCTCGACGGCGCCAGGAAGAAGATCGACGCCGCCATCGCCGACGACTGACGAGACGTCACTCCCGCCGCCCGAAGCGTCACTCCCGTTGGCCGAGTCGTCACAACCCTGCCATCTCGGCCGACGTACGTGACGCCTCGGCCGACGCGGGTGACGTCTCGCTACTTCAGGGGCTCGGTGGTGATGAGGGCGAGGTAGTCGCGTACGTCCCCGTCCTTGGGGCCCCAGAGCATCAAGGTCTGGCCGTCGACCTCGGCCGAGTAGCCGGTGTCGCCGCCGGAGTCGGACCATTCGGTCCAGGTGTCGGCGAGCTCGGTGTCGATGCTGACCTCGTCGCCCTTCGTGGCCTGGGTGTCGACGTTCTTCTGAGCCAGCGCCTGCGCCGAGCGGGAGGAGAGCTCCAGACCGACGTAGGAGGTCTCGCCCTTGACGAACGACATCGTCCAGGCCGGCTCCCCGCCGCCCTGATAGGACGGGTCGGTGTTGGCGTACCAGCCCGAGGGCAGCTCGCGCGGGTAGACGACGTCGAGGTCGGCGACCTGGGCGCTGCGGACGGCCTCGGCCCAGTCGGCCTTGTAGGTCTCGTTGGCGCCGCTGACCTCGCGCTCGAGGTTTCCGCGCCACTGCACGATCAGCACGATCGGGACGACGAGGACGAGCAGGAAGATCATCGACCCGATCAGGGCACCGAACGTGCGTGGGTAGCTGCGCGCCGGGGTCTCCGGCTGCTCGCCCGCCGGCTGACTCGACGGTTGGGCGGGATGCTGCTGATCGGTGTCGCTCACGCCCTCCATGGTCCCACTCGACCGCGAACGCCGCGAAACCTGGAGCCGATGTTCCGCAGATGAGGACATTTGCCCCATGATCGCTCCGCAGATGCGATACTCCTCCGGTGACCACGTACCGTATCGCCGAAGCCGCCGGCCTTCTCGGCGTCAGCGACGACACCGTGCGCCGCTGGATCGACGCGGGACGGATCGAGGCGAGCACGGAGAACGGCCGGGCGGTCATCGACGGCATCGTCCTGGCCGAGCTGGCCTCGGAGCTGGCCGATGCGCCCAACCCGGACCGGGCGAAGGCGGTCAGCGCCCGCAACCGAATGCTCGGGATCGTCACCAAGACCACCCTGGACACGGTGATGGCCCAGGTGGAGATGGTCTGCGGGCCCTACCGCATCGTCTCCCTGATGAGCGCGGAGGCCGCCATCGAGCTGGGTCTCGAGCCCGGCGTCAGCGCGGTCGCATCCATCAAGTCAACCAACGTCGTCGTGGAGCGCCCATGATCAAGAACCCTGGAATCAGTGCCGTCGTCGCGGTGGCGGCCGCCGTCGCGCTCGCCGGCTGCGGGAGCTCGAGCGAAGGGTCGGAGGATCGCGAGCTGACCGTCTTCGCGGCGGCCTCGCTGACCGATACGTTCACCGAGCTGGCCGAGCAGTTCGAGAAGGACCACCCGGGCGTGAAGGTGACCACCAGCTTCGGCGGCTCCTCCGATCTGGTGGCCCAGATCGAGGACGGCGCCCCGGCGGACGTCTTCGCCTCGGCCGACACCAAGAACATGGACAAGCTCGGCGAGCTGGCCACCGACCCGCAGGACTTCGCCTCCAACACGCTCGAGATCGCCACGCCCCCGGGAAACCCGGCCAAGATCACCGCCTTCCAGGATCTCGCCAGGTCAGGCACCAAGGTCGTCGTCTGCGCGGTCGAGGTCCCCTGCGGCAACGCGACCGCTCAGCTCGAGGAGAAGACGGGCGTCGACATCGAGCCGGTCAGCGAGGAGCAGTCGGTCAGCGACGTGCTCGCCAAGGTCACCTCCGGTGACGCCGACGCCGGCCTGGTCTACGTCACCGACGTGACCGCCGCGGGCGAGACCGTGACCGGGGTCGAGTTCGACGAGTCCGACCAGGTCGTGAACACCTACCCGATCAGCACCCTCGACGGAGCCGACGAGGCCGATCTCGCGCAGGAGTTCGTCGACCTGGTGCTGAGCGAGGCGGGACAGAAGGTGCTGAGCGATGCCGGCTTCGGCCAGCCCTGATCTTCTCGGGAGGTCCAGACGGACGGACCGGCAGAGGGGGGTCGGTCCGTCCGTCGGTATGCCACGCTGGCTGTGGTTCCCGGCGGCACTCGCCGCGACGTTCGTCGTGGTCCCGCTCGCCGCGATCATCCTCCGCGTCGACCTGGCGAGCTTCCCGGCGCTGATCACCTCGCCCTCCGCGCTGGAGGCGCTCTGGCTCAGTCTGCGCACCGCCGCGGCCAGCACGGCGTTGTGCATCCTCCTCGGCGTACCTCTCGCGACAGTGCTCGCCCGCACCGACTTCCCGGGCCAGGGTCTGCTGCGCTCCCTGGTGCTTCTCCCGCTCGTGCTGCCACCGGTCGTCAGCGGCCTAGCCCTGCTCTACACCTTCGGCCGCAGGGGCCTCCTCGGCCAGTCACTGGACCTGGTCGGCATCCAGATCACGTTCACCACGCTCGCCGTGGTGTTGGCGCAGACGTTCGTCGCGCTGCCGTTCCTGGTGATCAGCCTCGAGGGAGCGCTGCGCACCAGCGGCACCCGCTACGAGGCGGTCGCGGCCACGCTCGGGGCCCGCCCCACCACGGTCTTCCGCCGCGTCACCCTCCCCCTGGTCGGCCCCGGCCTGCTCTCCGGGTCGGTCCTCGCCTTCGCCCGCTGCCTGGGCGAGTTCGGCGCCACGATCACCTTCGCCGGCAACCTCCCCGGCGTCACGAGCACCATGCCGCTGCAGGTCTACCTGCTCCGCGTCGACGACCCGGACGCTGCGGTCGCGCTCTCGTTGGTGCTGGTGGTCGTCGCGGTCGCCGTGATCGGCTTCGCCCGCCATGGGAGGGCCCTATGAGTTCGCTACATCTGCGTGCGGTGATCCCCCAGCGCGGCATCGACGTCACCCTCGACGTGGCCGCGGGCGAGACCGTCGCGCTCACCGGCCCCAACGGCGCCGGCAAGTCGAGCATCCTCGGCGTGATCGCCGGACTCCTCCGTCCCGACGAGGGAGAGGTACGCCTCGGCGACCGCGTCCTCGACTCCACTCCCCCGCACGCCCGCGGGATCGCGCTCCTGGCCCAGGACCCGCTGCTCTTCCCGCACCTGTCCGTGCTCGCCAACGTCGCCTTCGCACCGCGGGCCCGCGGCGTACATCGTCGGCAGGCCAACGAGCTCGCGACCCGCCACCTCACCGAGATCGGCGCCGAGACGCTCGCCGGGCGCAAGCCGTCCCAGATCTCCGGCGGCCAGGCCCAGCGGGTCGCGGTGGCCAGGGCGCTCGCCGCCGACCCCGAACTGCTCCTGCTCGACGAGCCGATGGCCTCGCTCGACGTCGACGTACGTCCTGCCCTGCGGCAGACGCTCCGCGAAGCCCTCGCGGACAGGACCGCCATCATCGTCACCCACGACGCCGCCGACGCCCGTGCGCTCGCCGACCGGGTGGTGGTGATCGAGCACGGTCACATCGTCGAGGACGGCCCCACCGAGCAGGTTCTGGAGCACCCGCAGTCGGGGTTCGCTGTGAGGCTTGTCTCTGGATCGATCAAGTGACACCGTGGCCGCTCCACCGCGCCCGGCCGATAGATTGACCCCTATGAACGACACCCAGCCGCTCGGCGTCGCCCCCACCGCTCCTGACCGCAACCTGGCCCTGGAGCTCGTGCGCGTGACCGAGGCAGCGGCGATGGCCGCCGCTCGCTGGGTGGGTCGTGGCGACAAGAACGGCGCCGACGGGGTCGCGGTCAACGCGATGCGCACGATGATCTCCACGGTCGCCATGAACGGCACCGTCGTGATCGGCGAGGGCGAGAAGGACAACGCCCCGATGCTCTACAACGGTGAGCAGGTCGGCGACGGCACCGGACCCGACTGCGACGTCGCGGTCGACCCGATCGACGGCACGACCCTGACCGCCAAGGGCATGAGCAACGCCGTCGCAGTGATGGCGGTCGCCCCGCGCGGCAGCATGTACGACCCCAGCGCCGTCTTCTACATGGAGAAGCTGGTCACCGGTCCCGAGGCCGCCGACGTCGTCGACATCCGCCTCCCCGTCGCCGAGAACATCGCCGCGGTGGCCAAGGCGAAGGACACCAAGGCCTCCGACATCACCGTGATCGTGCTCGACCGGCCGCGCCACGACAAGATGGTCGAGGAGATCCGCGAGACCGGCGCCCGGATCAAGTTCATCGTCGACGGCGACGTCGCCGGCGCGATCTCGGCCGCCCGTGCCGGCTCCGGAGCCGACCTGCTGATGGGCATCGGCGGCACTCCCGAGGGCATCGTCGCCGCGTGCGCGATGAAGGCGCTCGGCGGCACCATCCAGGGCCGGCTGTGGCCCAAGGACGACGAGGAGCGCCAGCGCGCCCTCGACGCCGGCCACAACCTGGACCCCGACTTCGTGCTCCACACCGACGACCTGGTCACCGGTGACGACTGCTTCTTCGTCGCGACCGGCATCACCGACGGCGACCTGATGCGGGGCGTGCAGTACCTCCCCCACGGCGCCATCGTCACCGACTCCCTGGTGATGCGCAGCCGCTCGGGCACGATCCGCAAGGTCACCTCGGAGCACCAGCTCGCCAAGCTCCAGGCCTACAGCGCCATCGACTTCTGAGCTCGCCCGGCGCTTGCGCCGGGCGAACGCGAAGAGATCGAGCGAGGCCCGTTTCGGCGAGCTTGCTCGCCGAAACGACAGCCGGGTCGAGATCTACCCTTCGCGGAGACAGGGCCCCACGGCTGATGCCGGACCAGAGACGCGGCAAGGACCTCCCGGTCCTTGCCGCGTTTCTCGTTCTTCTTTCTCGTCTCCGAAGCAACCGCCCGTGGTGCCGATTTGTTGCTATCTTGTGGTGCGACACGAGCATTGATGAGCGTCTCAGGTGTATGTCATTCGGGAGGCATCGACGTGACGGACCCATTCTTCGCTGCGCTGCGGGCACGTCGCCCGGACGTCGACATCGTGATCCTTCCGGCAGAGGACCCTCCCGGGCCCTCCCCCGAGGCGACAGCCGATGAGCTGAGCCGGTCGGCAGAGGTGGTGGACGCAACCGTCGCGGCGATCGCCGCGCGCATGCCGGAGCCGACCTCCGACGGGCCGCGCTGGGAGACGTACGCCAGCAAGAAGCTGCGCCGCTGGGCCCAGCTCGAGGCTCGAGCAGCTGACGGCGACGCGATCCTGGCCGGCCTCGATCAGAGCTTCCGAGACGCGAGGTGGCACTCCGACGTGGCGGTGAAGGCGTTCCACCGATGGACCGCCTCACAGTCGGACGTCGAGATCGTCGGCACCTGGTCCGGGAGCCATCGCGGACTCGTGGTGACGGTGACCGGCCGGGTTCTCCGTCCCGCTGCGGACGTGCTGGAGGCGTTGACATGACGCTGCACGTCGAGCCCGGCAAGGTCCAGTCCACGGCTGCCGCGTGGGATACGGAGAACCTTCACCTCACCGCCGCGGCGAAGCAGCTCCACGGTGTCGGCACCGGCGGGTTCACCCCCACCGTGGCGAGCCTGGTCGGACAGTTCGTCGAGGCGTGGGAGGCGATCGCCACAGAATCCGCGCGCGTCTCCGAGTCCCAGGCCGACGGGCTGAGAAGGACGGCGATCGACATCCTCCGGACCGACGCGACGACGGACATCAACGCATCCTTGGTGCTGAGCAGCATCAAGGAGCTCCGGTGACCATCACCATCTCCTTACCGCCGAAGCCCAGCGAGACCCCCGAGTTCACCGCGGACGGGCAGAAGGTCCGCGAAGCGGGGACCACCCTGCGCACCTCCTCATCGATCTTCGACGACCATGGCTCGTTCGCGGGCGGGAAGGCCAAGGAATCCGGCCTCCTCGACGGCCGGTCGGCCGCCGCGTACGCGCAGGCGCTCAGCCCCGTCGGCAAGCATGCAGACGCCTGCTCGCTGGCGCTGCGCGCCGCGGCCAACGCCGTCCTGGGCCACGGCGACGAACTGGTCGACCTCAGGAAGCGTCATCAGCAGCTCGAGGGCGACCGGGAGCACCTGGCCCGCCAGGTCGACGCGCTCATCGCTCGGGCGAATCCGCTACCCACCGACGAGGCCGAGCTGCAGATCCTCAAGTCGGACTGCGAGCGCTGCTCCAGCCAGGTCGAGGCGTACGAATCCGATCTTGTGAGCTGGACCGAGGATCTCGAGGCCAGCGAGGAGAAGGTCGCGGCTGCGCTCCGCGATGCGATGACCGAGCAGCAGGTCGACCAGAAGTACGGCGGGGTGGCCGATCCCGCGGACGCCGCCAGGGACTCGATGCCGTCGGGCAACGATCCCAAGTCGGTCAAGGCGTGGTGGGACGGCCTCACCGAGGAGCAGCGAGCGGCCATGACCGCTGCCTACCCCGAGATCGTGGGCAATACAGACGGCATCCCCGCGGCCGCCCGCAGCGATGCGAACACGATCTCGCTCGACCGCGACCTCGCCGAGCTCGGCGCGATGCCCGAGGACCAGCGCACCGACGACGAGCGGACCCGCTACGACAACGCCCGGGCCGCCGAGGAAGCACGGCGGAGGATCTCGAAGAGTATCGACCCGATCACGGGCGAGAACTACGTGCCGCAGATCTACGCCTACGATCCAATGGCGTTCGATGGTGACGGTGCAGTCGCGATGGCAGTCGGTGACCTGGACACGGCCGACAACGTCTCGGTGAACGTCCCCGGCCTCACCACCGACATGGAGGCCGCCGGCGACAACGCCCAGAACGCCATCAACCTCCAGCAGGCAGCGGCGTTCGAAGGCGGAACCAGCACCGCCACGATGTTCTGGATCGGCTATGACGCTCCCAGCGGTGCCGACTCGGTCGGGGTCGCCGCCGAAGGCATGGCCACCGCTGGCGGCGAACGTCTCGCCGACACCCTCGACGGGCTCAACGCCATGCGCTCCGACGACTTCCACCTCACCGCCATCGGCCACAGCTACGGGTCCACCACCGTCTCCCACGCCATGACCGACCATCACCCCGGTGCCGACGACGTCGTCCTGCTGGGCAGTCCTGGCGCGGGCGACGATGCCGACTCTGCCGACGACCTGGGCATCGGGTCGGGACACGTCTTCGTCGGTACGAACAGCGAGGACCTCGTCGGCCGGTTGGGGCAGACCGGATGGGTCAGCCCCGCAGCCATCGGCGCGGGTGTGCTCACCGGCCCCCTCGGCGGCGCCGCCGCCCAGATGGCCGGCGCCGGCCTCGGCCACAACCCGGCCGAGGACGACTTCGGTGCCGTACGCTTCCAGGCCGAGAGCACCAGCAGAGGGTCGATCCCCAACATCGACGACCACGTCAAGTACTACGACCATGACACGGAGTCACTCGCCAACATGGCCCACATCGTCAACGGCCAGTACGACGAGGTCGTGCGCGCCGGACAGGTGCACGACCCGTGGTACCGCGACCCGGTCGACCCCGAGACCGACCGAACGCCAACCAGCCCGAACACGGACGGCAGATGACCGCCCGGGCATCGGTCGCCATGGCGGCGGCACTGATGATCCTGGTTGCCGGAGGATGTGGCGCAGTGAACGACGAGACCTACGCGAAACTGGAACGACAGCGAGACGACGTGCTCGGCTGGGCGCGCGATCTGTCCTCCGTCGCCGAGGCGACCCTTGCCGCGTCCCCGGAGGATGCGACGCAAAGTTACGACGGGGTGGCCAGGTCGGGCGCCTCGGACCGGTTCAAGTCCTATAAGTACGACATCCAGGCGCGGTTCATCACCGAGCAACAAGATCCCCTGGCTGCGTTGAGCGATGACCTCGCTTCGTACGACCCCACGTTGACCACCTCGAACGCACTACGGCTCTCGCACGGCGAGCTGACGGCTTTCTTCCAGACCTATCCGAAAGGTCCCGGAAGGGTCGGCATGTTCGTCGAAGGGCCTGCGATCGAGATCGACCACGACCAGATCCGCGACTGGGACGGCTTCGTCGTCGGTGAACCGGTCGACCTGCAATGATCACCCGGTAAAGTCTGCGTATGACCACCGCCGCCGAGCCGACCGAGTCCACCGCCTTCCTCCCCGGAGGGGTCGAGCTGGCGTACGACACGTTCGGCAGTCCCGGTGCTGATCCGCTGCTGCTGATCATGGGTCTCGGCGGCCCGATGACCTGGTGGAACACCGAGCTGTGCGAGCAGCTGGCCGAGGCCGGGTTCTACGTGGTCCGCTACGACAACCGTGACATCGGCCACTCCTCGCCGCACCCGTCCGACGAGCGGATCACGCTCGCGAGGCTGGCCCGCGCGTTCGTGGGCCTGCCGACCCCGTCGCCGTACGCCATGGATGACCTCGCCGACGACGCGGCCGCGCTGCTGACCCATCTCGGCATCGACTCCGCGCACGTGTGGGGTGTGTCGATGGGCGGGATGATCGCCCAGACCATGGCCATCCGCCACCCCGACCGGGTGCGCTCGGTCTGCTCGATGATGTCCACCACCGGGCGTCGCCGCGTCGGCTTCCAGCACCCGACCCTGCTGCCCGCGCTGGTCATCAAGAAGCCCGGCCTGGAGGGCTACATCGAGCGCCAGATCAAGGGCGGTGTCCAGATCGGCTCCCCCGGTTTTCCGGAGCCCGAGGACGAGGTACGTCGGCGGGCGATCGACACCTGGAACCGCGGCGTCAGCGGCCCGGCCGTCGCGCGGCAGATGCTCGCCGTGCTCACCCAGCCCGACCGCACCGAGGACCTCGGGCAGATCAAGGTCCCGTTCAGCGTGATCCACGGCCTGACCGACAAGATGGTCCACGTCTCCGGCGGCCGGGCGACCGCCGCGGCCGTCCCCGGCGCCGAGATCACCCTGTTCAAGGGCATGGGCCACGACCTGCCCCGAGAACTGTGGCCCGCCTTCATCAAGGTCGTACGCCGCACGGCCGACCGGGCCGCCGACCGCACCGTCACCGCGTAGCGGTGCGCGCCACGGTCCCCGAGGGCGAGTCGGGCTCGCTGCTCGCGAGGGCGCTCGCGGACGTCGCCGAGCCTGTCGAGGACGAGGCGGTGACCGCGAAGCTCCTCGACGCCGCCGCGGAGCAGTTCCGCCGGATCGGGATCAGGCGGACCACCATGGAGGAGGTCGCGAAGCGCGCTGGGGTCGCCCGGATCACCGTCTACCGCCGCTTCGCCAACAAGGACGCGCTGGTCGAGCAGGTCGTACGCCGCGAGTTCCGGCGCTACTTCGACCAGTTCGTGCTCGACATCGCCGATGCCGCCGACGCCGCCGAGCGCGTCGAGATCGGCTTCGCCAGCGCGATGCGGGCGATCCGCGGCAACCCGCTGATCGGGGGCCTGCTCACCGTCGAGACCGACTCGCTGGTGCACTCGATCCTCGGCGACGGCGGCCGCACCGTGGCCACGATCGCGCACTTCGTCGCCGGCCAGCTGCGGCGCGAGCAGCGGGCCGGCAACGTACCCGCGGAGGTCGAGGTCGACCTCGTCGCCGAGCTGATGGTCCGCACCTCGACCTCGTTCCTGGTCACTCCGAGCGAGGTCGTCGACATCGACGACGAGGCGCAGCTGCGCGCGCTCGCCCGGCTGTTCCTGGTGCCGCTGATCGCACCCACCGGCCGCCCGGGATAGACCCCGCAGAATCGCCCTCGCTCCCGCCCCGGGGATACCGTGAGCACCATGCACGACCACGGCTCCCTGCCCGCGCTCGGTTGGTCCGAGTTCTTCACCACCTGGAGTCTCCAGCCCGGCTGGCTGCTCGCCGTGGTCATCCTCGCCGCGGGCTATCTCACGCTCCGCAACGCCGCCGGTCCGGCCTCGACGGTCAAGGGCTGGCGGGTGGCGTCGTTCCTGACCGGGCTCGGCCTGATGTACGTCGTGGTCGCCTCGGCCATCAACGGCTACGCGATGGCGCTGGCCTGGATGCACATGGTGCTCCACCTGACGCTGATCATGGTCGTGCCGACGCTCCTCGTGCTCGGGCACCCGCTCACCGTCATCGCCGAGACCGGCCCGCGGGCGGAGCGGGCGATGCGCTCGCTCCCGGTCACCATCCTGATCCACCCGATCACCGGCACCCTGCTCTACTCGGTGGTCATCATCGGCACCCACCTGTCCGGGTTCATGGACTCGATGGCGCAGAGCGAGCCGCTGATGGTCGGCGAGCAGGTGCTCTACGTCGTCGCCGGCTTCCTCTTCCTCACCAGCACGATCGGCGAGGAGAAGGTACGCCCCGACCTGCCCTACCTGGGCCGGATCGCGCTCCTCGTCGTCGGCATGGTGCCCGACACGATCGTGGGGATCGTGATGCTGCAGACAGAGCGCGTCCTCTACCCGGTCTACTCCGCCGCACGGCCCGACTGGGCGCCCGACGCAGTGGGCGACATCCAGACCGCCGGCGGCCTGATGTGGGCCGGCGGCGACGGCGGCATGATGCTGCTCGCCATCGGGCTGGTCATCGCCGTCGTCACCTCAGCCGAGCGGCGGGCAAAGATGACCGGCCGTTTCCTCGACGGTGTACGCAGCAGCCGGCTCGCCGAGGAGAGCGCCCGCGGCTCTGCCAATGATGGGACGAAGGGCCCCGTCGAGCCGGGATCCGTGGATCCCGACAGCGACGAGGCCCTCGATGCCTACAACGCGATGCTGGCTCGGATGAACCAGCAGCACTGAGTGCGTCGGCCGGCGCTCAGTTGACGCGCAGGCCCGACTCGGTGTCGAAGACGTGGACGTCCTCGGGGTCGGTGGTGACGTAGATCGTGTCGCCCTTGCTGACGTGGTCCTTGGAGGAGACCCGGACGATCAGGGTCGACGGCACACCCTCGACGTCGCTGGTGCCGTAGACGTAGGAGTCGGAGCCGAGCTCCTCGACGACGGTGACCTGGACCGGCAGCCCGCCCTGGCCCTCGCCGATGACCCGGAAGCTCTCCGGGCGCACGCCGATGGTGATCTCGCGGGGCAGGTCGGAGGCACCGACGGGGACGACGTACTCCCCGATCTTGGCGCCGCCGTCGGCCGAGGTGGCCTTGATCAGGTTCATCTGCGGCGAGCCGATGAAACCGGCGACGAAGAGGTTGACCGGCTTGCGGTAGAGGTTGAGCGGGGTGTCGACCTGCTGCAGCTCACCGTTGCTCATCACCGCGACGCGGTCGCCCATCGTCATGGCCTCGACCTGGTCGTGGGTGACGTAGACGGTGGTGATGCCGAGGTCGGCCTGGAGCTTGGCGATGTCGGTGCGGGTCTGCACGCGCATCTTGGCGTCGAGGTTGGAGAGCGGCTCGTCCATGCAGAAGACCTGCGGCTGGCGGACGATCGCGCGGCCCATCGCGACGCGCTGGCGCTGACCACCGGAGAGCGCCTTCGGCTTGCGGTCGAGGTAGTCGGTCAGGCCCAGGGTCTTGGCGGCCTCGGCGACGAGCTTGTCGCGCTCGGCCTTCGGGACCTTGGCCATCTTCAGCGAGAACGCCATGTTCTCGGCGACGCTCATGTGCGGGTAGAGCGCGTAGTTCTGGAAGACCATCGCGATGTCGCGGTCCTTGGGCGCCACGTTGGTGACCTCACGGTCGCCGATCCTGATGGCACCCGAGTTGACCTCCTCCAGCCCGGCGAGCATGCGCAGGGTGGTGGTCTTACCGCACCCGGACGGGCCGACGAGCACCATGAACTCGCCGTCCTTGATCTCGAGGTCGATGCCCTTGACCGCGGGCTCGGCGGCGCCCGCGTACCAACGCTGCGCCTTCTCAAAACTGACTGTTGCCATGATTCCGTTGTCTCCTTCACCGGCAGGTACGTGCCGGACGATCCGTTGTGAAGTGACCGAGGACACATTTCCTCGGCGGAGACACCATAGCCCAGATCAGGTATCAGCGGGTCAAAGCCCGGCACACAGCTGGTGCGCAACCGTCGTAGGCGTTGAGCCGGCGCATCAGGTCGCGGGCATACGGCTTCGCGTGGTCCTCGGCGAAGACGTTGCGGTCCTCCCACGGCCGGTCGTAGCGGTAGAGCTCGTAGGCGTGGTCGGTGCCCCTCCAGGACTTGTCCAGGTCGAACCGGACCAGCAGCCCCTGCGAGCCGCGCACCGCGAGGTAGGACGGGATGATGTCGATGGTGCCGCCCGAGCCCTTGTCGAGGTCGACCTCACCGGGGTGCGACTTGGCGTAGGTGTGCTCGAAGAAGGCGTACCGCCCGCCCGGCAGCCGCGGCCGGCTCAGGGTGTCGGCGAAGGAGCTGCCGGAGACGTAGGCCGGGGTCGGGGCGCCGGCGATGTCCAGGAACGTCGGCGCGAGGTCGATGTTGTTGACGAACTGGCTGCGCTTGCCGGGCACCACGTCGGGCCCGACGACGACCATCGGGACACGGGTGTCGGAGTCGTACGGCGCGCCCTTGCCGCCGTTGAGCTGGTGCTGGCCGAGGTGGAAGCCGTTGTCGGAGGTCAGCATGATGTAGGTGTCCTCGCCTGCGGCCTCGCGCACCTGGGTGATCATCCGGTCGATCGACTGCACCATCCGGGCGCGGTCGCGGTACTGGCTCAGCGCCGTCTCGTCGCTCAGCGAGACCTTGTTGGTGCGCCAGGCCGGCGCCTGCGACGTACGTCCCCCGCGGCCGAGGTAGGTCGGCGCGTTGTCCGAGCGGTCGTCGCCGTAGCCGACCAGGTCCTTCAACGTGAGGTCGGCGCACTCGACCCGGCCGCAGTTGCCGCCCGCGGGGTCGCCGGCCGGCGCCTGGTCGGCGAACGCGGCCGGGAACCAGGTCTCCAGCCCCGGGTAGTGGTGACCGAGCCGGGAGTGCGGCCCGTAGGCGGCGATCTCGAGGAAGTAGGGCTCCTCGTCGTCACGGTGCGCGTTGATGAAGTCCAGGGCGTAGTCCCGGGTGACGTTCGTGGCGTACGCGGCGTCCTTCTCCTGCGTGGAGGCGCTCCGCGCGGGCTGCGGGTGGTTGTGCAGCTGCACCTCGCCGGCGCTGTCGAGGTAGGTGCTCTGGTAGCCCCAGCCGCCGTAGGCGCCGCCGAGCAGCGCGTTGAAGGTGTCCCATCCGGGCACCGTCGGCGGCGGGGTCCGCTTGCCGTCGGGGCCGACGGTGGCCTCGTAGGCGTTGATGTACTTCCCCACGAACCCGGTCGTGTAACCGGCCTCCTGCAGCCCAATGCTGAACTGCTTCTCGAGGTTGCCGTAGCGCTGGAACGCCGACCATCCGCCGACCGGGTGCTCGGGGTCGTTCTGGGTGTTGGTGAGGACCTTGGTGTGGTGCGGGGTCTGCCCGGTCAGCAGCGCCGCGCGCGAGGGGCAGCACAGCGAGTCGATGACGAAGGAGTTCTGGTACGTCGCGCCCTCGGCCGCCATCCTGGTCGCCTCCGGCATCGTGCGGAGCAGCTCCAGGGAGAAGTCGTCCATCAGGATCAGCACCATGTTGGGGCGCTCGTCCGTCGTCGCGGCCAGCTCCGCCGCAGGTTCCTCGACCGGCGCGGCCGACGGGTCGGCGGCGCCGGCGACGGTCTTAGGCCCGACGACGAGGAGCCCGGCGACGAGGGCCACGACCGCGAGGAGCCCGGCGCCCAGCAGTGCGCTCCACTTCGGATTCATCCCGAGACTCCTTTGTCTATTATTTAACTGCACTATATCCGATTCAGACGAGGTTAGCGCCTCGTTTCCAGGCACGCCGAAATGGGTCCGCAGAGCGGACCTGGAGGGACGCACGCGGCCCCGAGCTGTTGCTCAGTGCAGCTCGTGCGGCGGCGGCATCTTCAGATGCCTGGAGCCCTTCGCTTCCTTCAGCGGCTTGCGGATGACGGTGACGCCACCCATCAGGGCCAGGCCCTTCACCCGCAGCACCGGACCGCCGGTCGGCTCGATCCCGCGCGGACCGACGTAGCCGCCCATGATCCCGACTCCCTGCATCACGACCTGGACGTCGGGGCCGACGGTGATGTTGACCCCGCCCATGATCGCGTTGGCGTAGATCACGGTCTCCTGCGCGGAGAACTGCGCCTGACGCATGTCGAGCTCGGCACCGCCCATCAGCGCGATCACGTTGCCGGTCGCCGGCACGGTCCAGACCCCGCGCCGGTCGACGCCGCTCATGATCGCGACGTAGAGCTGGCTCTCGATCGGGGTCTGCGCGTAGACCGCAGGGCTGTTCCCGGTGGCGGGCTTGGTCACCGGCACCGGAAGCGACGGGGTCCCCGCCGCGGGCAGGTCGACGGTGATCGGGATCAGGTCGGCGTACGTCTTGGCCTTGAAGGTCGCCTCGAGGCGGTCGTCGAGCTCGTCGATCTCCAGACGTCCCTCGCCCGCGGCCTCGCGCAGGATGTCGGCCACCTTGTGGCGGTCGGCATCGCTGATCCGGAGGTTCGGATCAGGATTCTGGCCGCGGAATGGCTCGGGGGTCGTTCCCATGGGGCGAATGCTAGTGGGGGCTTGCGAGAAACGCTTCGACAATCCCCCCGATGGCCGTCACTCCAGGCCGAGATGCTGCTTCAGCGTGCGCTTCGGCGGACGCGGACCCCGGCGCTTGACGGTCACGTCGCCGAGCACCGCGATACCGCGTACCCGCACGACCGGCGAGTCCGCGGCGAGCGCCTCGGGCACCTTCTCCGACGGCTCCTTGAACTCACCGAGGACGCCGTTGCCCTCCACGATCACGTGCACGTTCGGTGGCACGGTGACCTTGACGCTGCCCAGGACGGAGGTGGCACTGATGACCACCTCACGGGCGGAGTAGTGCGCCTCGCGCAGGTCGATGTTGGCGTCGCCCAGCACCGCGTTGACCGAGAAGTGCTGGGGAACCACCCACACACCCTTGCGCTCGACGTTGCTCAGGAACGCGCTGGCGCTGTCGTTCGCATCGCCCTCGCCGTAGACGACCGGAACCGCGCCGGCGGCAGGCGCCGCGGGCATCGCCGGTGCCCGCCCCGCGACCGGCAGATCCTGCGTGATCGGCTCCAGGTCGGCGTACGTCTTGGCCTTGAAGGTCTCCTCGAGCCGCTCCTCGAGCTCGTCGATGTCCAACCGGCCCTCGCCCGCGGCCTCGCGCAGGATGTCGGCCACCGCGTGGCGGTCGGCGTCGCTGACGCGGAGGTCGGCGCGGCGGGGCTGGCCGGGGTGTGGTTCAGGGAGTCCCATGATCGTTGATGCTATCGGCGCACGCCGGATCCGTCTCTCGGGTTCAACCCTGATTCTTTACTCCGAGGACACTTACCAGCGGGTGCGTACCCCAGTAAATAGTGCGTACTCCCCCGGCCCGGCGAGGTCCGCCAGCATGGACGACGTGCCTGATTCGAATCGAAACCCCACCCACACGACCGACATCACCGTGCTCGGCCTCGGCGCGATGGGCAGCGCTCTGACAGCCGCGCTGCTCGACGCCGGCCGCTCCGTGACCGTCTGGAACCGCACCGCCGGCCGTGCCTCGGAGCTGGTGGGGCGCGGCGCCGGTGCCGCGGACACGGTCGCCGAGGCGGTGCTGGCGAGCCCCGTGGTCATCGCCTGCCTGCTCGATCACTCCTCCGTCGCGGAGACCCTTCACCTGGCCGCCGGCGAACTGCGCGGCCGCACCCTGGTCAACCTCACGACCACGACGCCGAACGAGTCCCGTGCGCTCGCCTCCTGGGCGGCCGAGCACGGCGTCGACCACCTCGACGGCGCCATCATGGCCGTGCCCGCCATGATCGGGTCCCGCGCGGGTCAGATCTTCTACAGCGGCTCGCGAGCCGCGTACGACGCCCTCCTGCCGACGCTCGAGGTCTGGGCCACGAGCGAGTTCCACGGCCAGGACGCGGGGCGGGCGTCGCTGGTGGACCTGGCCATGCTGTCGGGGATGTACCAGATGTTCACGGGCTTCTTCCACGGTGCCGCCATGGCGGCCACCATGGGGATGAGCGCGTCGGACTTCGCCGCCCGGCAGGCGCCGTTCCTCGCCGCCATGACCGAGGAGCTCGCGGGCTACGCGAAGGTCGTCGATGGCGGCGACTACGCCGTTCCCGGCCAGCAGAGCCTGGAGTTCTCCGACCTCTCGCACATCGTCCGCGCCAGCGAGGAGGAGGGGGTCGCCCCCTCCCCCATCGCTGCCGTCCAGGCACTGATCAGCGGACAGATCGCTGCAGGACACGGCTCGGAAGGACTCGCGAGGATCTATGAGAGCCTGCGGTCGGGCTCGTAGCCGGCAGGTCAGTCGGCGAGCGGGAGATACACGCGGCTCCCTGCTGCCGCGAACTCCTTCGACTTCTCCAGCATGCCCGCCTCGATCTCCTCGGGCGACGCGCCGTTCTCGCCTCCGAAGCGGTCGCGTACGTCCTGGCTGATCTTCATCGAGCAGAACTTCGGGCCGCACATGGAGCAGAAGTGAGCGGTCTTGGCGTTCTCGGCCGGCAGGGTCTCGTCGTGGAAGCTCTCCGCGGTGACCGGGTCCAGCGAGAGGGCGAACTGGTCGCGCCAGCGGAACTCGAAGCGGGCCTTGGAGAGCGCGTCGTCGTGGTCACGGGCACCGGGGTGGCCCTTGGCGATGTCCGCGGCATGGGCGGCCAGCTTGTAGGTGATCACGCCGGTCTTCACGTCGTCCCGGTCCGGCAGGCCGAGGTGCTCCTTGGGCGTGACGTAGCAGAGCATCGCGGTGCCGTGCATCGCGATCGTGGCCGCACCGATGGCGCTGGTGATGTGGTCGTAGCCGGGTGCGATGTCGGTGGCGAGCGGGCCCAGCGTGTAGAACGGCGCGCCGTGGCACCACTCCTGCTGGAGGTCCACGTTCTCCTTCACCAGGTTGAGCGGGACGTGGCCGGGGCCCTCGACCATGACCTGTACGTCGTGCTCCCAGGCCCGCTCGGTCAGCTCGGCGAGCGTTCGGAGCTCGGAGAGCTGGGCCTCGTCGTTGGCGTCGGCGGTGCTGCCGGGGCGGAGGCCGTCACCGAGGGAGAAGGCGACGTCGTACTGCTTGAAGATCTCGCACAGCTCGTCGAAGTGGGTGTAGAGGAAGCTCTCCTGGTGGTGCGCGAGGCACCAGCCGGCCATGATCGAGCCGCCGCGGGACACGATGCCGGTGACGCGGTTGGCGGTGAGCGGGACGTATCGCAGCAGGACTCCGGCGTGGATCGTCATGTAGTCGACGCCCTGCTCGGCCTGCTCGATGACGGTGTCCCGGAACACCTCCCAGGTCAGCTTGTCGGCCTCGCCGTTGACCTTCTCCAGGGCCTGGTAGATCGGGACGGTGCCGATCGGGACGGGGCTGTTGCGCAGGATCCACTCGCGGGTGGTGTGGATGTCGTCACCGGTGCTCAGGTCCATCACCGTGTCGGCGCCCCAGGTGATCGCGTGGGTGAGCTTGTCGACCTCCTCGGCGATGCTGCTGGTGACCGCGGAGTTGCCGATGTTGGCGTTGATCTTCACCAGGAACCGCTTGCCGATGATCATCGGCTCGGACTCGGGGTGGTTGACGTTGTTCGGGATGATCGCCCGGCCCGCCGCCACCTCTTCGCGGACCAGCTCGGCGTCGCAGCTCTCGCGCACCGCGACGTAGGCCATCTCCTTGGTGATGATCCCCTTTCTCGCGTAGTGCATCTGGGTGACGTTCTCGCCCCGGCGCGGCGCGCGGCGCTCGCCCTGCCACTCCTGGCGGGCCTCGCCGCGGCGTACGGCTGCCTTGCCGTTGTCCACCAGCTCGGTCCGGCGGCCCTCGTAGGTCTCGGTGTCCTGGCGCTCCTCGATCCACTCGTCGCGGCGCGGCGGGAGCCCCTGCTCCGGATCGGATCCGGGGCCCTCGGTGCAGTAGCGGTCGAAGGTCTCGCCGTTGGTGAGCGCGACCCGGGTCACCGGGACCTTCAGGTCGCCGAGCTCCAGGCGGGTGTGGGCGGGGTGGACGGTCATGCGGTCTCCTTGGTGTGAGCGATCGGTCCTCGGCCACGGCCGAGGGTCCAGTGCTGGCTTCTGGTGAGCTGTCGGGTGACGTACGCAGCGGCCTGCTCCGCCGCATCTCGCAACGGAGCGCCGTGGGCGAGGTGGGCGGCCAGGGCCGAGCTGTAGGTGCACCCGGTGCCGTGGTCGTTCTTCGTCGGGACGGCGGGATGCGTGAGCGGGATCGGCGGTCTCCCCGGCTCTGCGAACCAGTCGGTGCAGGTGCCGGTTGCCTCCGGGTCGCCACCGGTGACGATCACCGCCGACGTCGCGCTCGCCAGCTCCGCGGCGATCTCCTCGGGCGATCCGTCGTGACCCGCCAGGGCCCGGGCCTCGTCGAGGTTGGGAGTGACGACGGTGGCGACGGGGAGCAGGTGGTCGAGGTAGGCGCGGCGTACGTCCTCCCCGCCGAGCACGGCACCGGAGGTGGCGACCAGGACGGGGTCCACGACGAGAGGCCGACCGGCGCAGAGGCGCGCGACGAGCTCGACCGCATCGGCACTGCCGAGCATGCCGGTCTTGACCGCCGCGACGGGGAGGTCGTCGAAGACGGCGTGGAGCTGGGCCTCGACGGTGGCGACCGGGACGGCGTGGATGTCGCTGACCCCGGTCGTGTCCTGAGCGGTGACGGCGGTGATCACGCAGGCTCCGTGGACCCCGAGCGCGGCGAAGGTGGCGAGATCGGCCGCCGTACCCGCCGCTCCCCCGGAGTCGGTGCCCGCCACGGTGAGCGCGACGGGCGGGTTCATGAGGTCACCGCCGTCGTGGCGAGGGCGGCGAGGAGGTCCCGCACGACCTGTCCTGGCTCTTCGGCACGCATCACCGCGCCCATCACGGCGACACCGTGGGCACCGGCGGCGACCGCCTCGGCGGCGTTGTCCGGGGTGATCCCGCCCAGGGCGTACGTCGGGAGCGCCAGGTCGCGGAACGGCTCGGGCCCGAGCGGAGGCCCGTAACCGGGCTTGGACTCGGTCAGTGAATAGGGACTGAGCATCGCGTAGCCGAACCCGTCCTCGGCCGCCTGGGCGACCTCGGCGGGGCTGTGGCAGCTGCGGCCGAGGTGTAACACGCTGTTACACCGACTATCCGGTCGTTCGGATGGGGCGAGTAGTCCTACGAACGACGTGTTACAGCTCCCCGCGGCCGGCAGCTGAAGGCCGACCGCGGCAGGGAGAGGGGTGTGGGCGGCGATCACGACGAGCCCGAGCGCGGCGAGCGCTTCGGCCAGACCGGCCCGCTGCTCCGGCGACTCGTCGAGCTCGCGGAGCACCACATGGGTCAGGCCCGCCTCCGCGCACTCGGCCAGGGTCGGGAGCAGGCCGCGGCCGAGGCGGAGCTGGGAGCGGTCAGTGAGGACGAGCAGTCGCGGCAGGGCGTTCATGCGATCCGGCCCTCCATCGGCGAGGAGGCCCTGGCGACCGCCTGCCGCGGGATCCGTCCGGCACCGCGGGCGGTCCGGCCGGCCTCGACCGCCAGCCGCAGGGCGCGGGCCATCCCGACCGGGTCGTCGGCACGGGTCACCGCGGTGGCGGCGAGGACCGCGGAGCAGCCGAGCTCCATCGCCAGGGCCGCGTCCGAGGCCGTCCCGACACCGGCGTCGAGCACGACCGGCACCGACACCGCCGCCACGACCGCCTCGATCGCATAGGGGTTCAGCAGCCCCAGCCCCGACCCGATCGGCGAGCCGAGCGGCATCACCGCCGCGCAGCCGGCGTCCTCGAGCCGGCGGGCGAGGACCGGGTCGTCGGTGGCGTACGGGAGGACGGTGAAGCCCTTGCGCACGAGCAGCTCGGCGGCCTCGACGAGCTCGACGGCGTCGGGCATCAGCGAGGTCTCGTCGCCGATCACCTCCAGCTTCACCCAGTCGGTCTCCAGCGCCTCGCGGGCGAGCTCGGCGGTCAGCACCGCCTCGCGTGCCGAGAGACAGCCGGCGGTGTTGGGCAGGATCGGCACCTTCGCCGCGCGCAGCGTCTCGAGCAGCCCGCCGGCGGCCGTCGAGGACGTACGCCGCATCGAGACCGTCACCAGTCCGGGCTCGGCCGCGTCGATGACGTCCGGGAGCAGGGCCAGGTTGGGCAGGCCGCCGGTGCCGAGGAAGAGGCGTGAGGACAGCTCGCGCCCGGCGATCTTGAGCACGCTACTCATCCGCCCTGCACCGCCGTCACGATCTCGATGACCTGACCGTCCTGGAGCGGCCATCGCGCCCACTCGTCGCGCGGCACGATCTCTTCGTCCACGGCGACGGCGATGCCGCTCGGCCGCCGGTCGCCGGTCCTGGCCTCGAGCAGGTCCGCGACGGTGCCGCTGACCTCCACCGGCTCGCTGTTCACGGTGATCCTCATCCGTCCTCCTTCATCCGGAACCGACGCGGATCGACCGCGGGTTCCACTGACCCTGTCTCGACGTGATCGGCCACCAGCCGCGCGATGAGCGGCGCCAGCAGGACCCCGTTGCGGTAGGCGCCCGCGGCGAGCACGACGCCCGGCTCGTGGGTCGGGCCGACCAGCGGGAGGTTGTCGGCGGTTCCCGGGCGGTCCCGCGAGGTCGCCTCCACCACGCTCGCCCGGTCGAGCGCCGGCACCACCCGGCGGGCGGAGTCGAGCAGCCGCCACACGCCCTCGACGGTAGGCAGCAGCGGGCCGTCACGCTCCTCGGTGGTCGCCCCGATGACCACCTCGTCGCTGTCGATCCGCGGCACCACGTAGATCTGCTCGCCGTGCGCCCAGGCGCGCACCGTCCGCTCCACCCGCTCCTGCGTCCGCACGCGCACCACGTCGCCGCGCACCCGGCGGATGAGGGAGGAGTACGGAGCGGGGAGATGCGCTCCTGTGGCGATGACCGTCACGTCAGCGGCTGTGTTGGTTTCGACACCGGCTCGCTGGCGCTCACCGGGCTCAACCATCGAGCCGCTAGGCGGAGGCGTGTCGAGACCAGCACGGTCCCCGACCCGCGCGAGCAGCGCCGCGACGACCGCGCGCGGGTCGACGGAGTGGTCCTCGGCGAGGAAGGCGCCTCCGGCGACCCGGCCGAGGCCGGGTTCGCGGGCGAGCAGCTCGCGGCGTAGGAGCCTCTCGTAGGAGACCCCGGCGAGATCGAGCACCGCGAGCTGCCGCTCGACCTGCTGGACGTCCCCGGCGTCGACGCCGACCAGCAGCGTCCCGCGGGTGTGCACCGGCACCCCGAGCCGATCGGCGAACCCGGGCCAGAGGGCCAGCGACGACAGGCACAGTCGGGTCAGCGACTCCTCGCCGTACCAGGCCTCGCCGGCCGGGCTGAGCATGCCTGCCGCGGCGTAGGACGCACCCGAGCCCGGCGCCGGATCGACCACCGTGACCTCATGCCCCCTGCGGATCAGCTCGTCGGCCACGGAGAGGCCGACGATCCCGGCACCGAGGATCCGCACCCGCATCAGCCGACGGCTTCCACGAGCTCCTTCGCGGCTCGGCATGGGTCGGGTTGTCGCCAGAGCCCGCCGATCACGGCGACCCCGTGGGCGCCGGCGGCGCGTACTGCCCCTGCCGAGGGCGTCGAGATCCCGCCGATCGCGATCAGCGGGAGGACACCGGCGGCATCTGTGACGGCGGAAACGCCCAGCGGGTCGGGGAGCCCGGCCTTGGAGGTGGTGGCGAAGACCGGCCCGAAGCCGGCGTAGTCCGCCCCCGCGGCGGCGGCCGCCTCGACCGCGGCACGGTCCCGGCAGGTCGCGCCGATGACCAGCCCCGGAGCGACCGCGTCGGCGATCCGCCGGGCCTCGGCCGGCGGAAGGTCCGAGGCCCCGAGGTGGACGCCGTGCGCCCCGGCCGCGAGCGCCACGTCGAGCCGGTCGTCGACGATCACGCAGGCGTCATACGTCCCGACCCGCTCGATCACGGTCGCCGTCAGCGCGAGCAGCTCCCGCGTCGTCGCGGACTTGTCGCGGACCTGGAAACCGGCGACGCCGGCCTCGGCGAAGGCGGGCAGCAGGGCAAGGTCATCGCTCGATGAGACCAGGGCGAAAATACGTGGGAGAAGCACAACCAATCACTTCCTTCGCCGGCATGATCCGGATCAGGTGTAACGGTCGGAGCGGCTCCAGCTCCCTCTCAGCCCGCTGCCGCGGACTCCCGTGTGGACGTCTCCGACCATAGCGCGCACCTTCGACGGCCCGCAGCCCCGGGGCCCGCACAGCGGGATACCTCTAGTAGGTCGAGATCCGCAGCGCCCGCATCTTGGCGTACAGCGTGGTGCGCGAGATCCCGAGCTCGCGGGCGACCGCGGCCTTGTTGCCGTCATGCTTGATCAGCTCGTGCAGGATGACGTCGCGCTCGGCCTGGTCGAGCGGACGCACGGCGGCCCGCGGCCCCGGCACGGAGCCGCGCACGGAGACGAGCTTCGGCGGCAGGTCGGTAGGGACGATCGCGCCGAACCGGCGCCGGGCGGCGGCATGGGCGAGCACCGCCCGCAGCTCGCGTACGTTGCCCGGCCAGCGGTGCTCGACCAGGATCCGCTCGACGCCCGGAGTCAGGAAGGCGTCCGGGTTGATGCCGGAGAGCAGCTCGCGGGCCAGCCCGGGTATCTCGTCGCGCCGCGCGGCCAGCGGCAGCTTCTCCTCGACGCGGGAGGCCAGCGCGGCCACCGCCGCGGTGTGCTCGGACAGCTCGGTCAACGGCGCCGAGACCATCACCACGTGGGCACGCGTGCTGCTCTCCAGCGCATCGGCGACGACTCCGAGCAGCGCGTCGGAGAGCAGCTCGAGACCGTCGATGATGACCGTGCCCACTCCGGCGGCCATCCGGCGCCGGAACTGCTTGGCCCAGTTGCCGTCGCCCTCCAGGACCGTCGTGGCGCCGGTCAGCAGCGTGATCGGCGACGACGGCGCGAGCTCCCTGGCCAGGGACGTACGCCCCGACCCCGGTGGCCCGGCCACCAGGATCGTCCCCGGCTCTCGGGCGGTCTCAATCAGCGCGCTGACCGAGACCCCGCGTCGTGGCTCGCGGGGCTCGAGGCGTACCAGCGCGGCCAGACGGCGGGTGTCGAGCACCTCGGCGCGCACATGGACCGCCTCCCCCGACTCCAGGTTCATGTCCATGACCGTCGCCCCCGGAAGATGTACGTCCTGGAGCAGGATCCGCAGCACGGCGATGTCCGCGCCGGTCAGGGTGTCCTGAGCCGTCTGGTTGGCCACGGTCAGGTTCTCGCCGACCGCGACCAGCGCACCGCGGCACGCCACCACGGCCTCATGGAAGGCCAGCAGCAGCTGCTTGTCGGTGGTGCGGCTGCCGTCCTGGAGGCGCCGCTGGATGTCGGTCACCGCGCGCTGCACCACGGGCCGTAGGAGCGGGTTGGCGTCGCTGGCGAGGGAGGTGATGTCGAGGACGCCCTCGATCCGGTGGGTCACCGGGTGCCGGATCGGCATCGCGAAGCAGCTGAACTCGCGCAGCATCTCGGCGAAGTGCTCCGCGCCGTGCACCTGCACGGGGAGCCTGGTCTCGAGCGCGGTGCCGGGCGCGTTGGTGCCCAGTCGCTCCTCGAGCAGGCTGGCGCCCAGGTCGACCCCGAGGCCGTCGAACGCCCTCGCCACCTGCACCCGGCCGCACCAGCGATGCACGATCCGGCAGTCGCGGTCGACCAGCACCGTGGCGTACGTCGTGCCGTCGAGGTTCTCGGCGAGCTCGTTCAGGACCGGTCCGGCTGCCTCGTAGAGGGATCCGCGCGGGTCGATGTCGACCGGCGAGAGCGATCCATGGGCTCGCACCGGGTCGACCCCGGCGAGCCGCGAGCGGTGCCAGGACGCGGCGATGCGCTCGGGCGCTGACGGTCCGGGCGATGACGTCGAGGTCGGCACAGCATCCCCCCATCGAATGTGGCTTACGTCACATTAACCGGCGGCTCTGTCGACCGGAAGCGAACTGTTCAGGTTCTGAACACCCGAGGGCCGACGGCGCTGGGACTGTGGCAACGATCCCCCGCTCCATTCCGGAACACGCTAGGAGTCAGCATGAAGACCAAGGCAGCCGTCGTCTACGAACCCGGCAAACCGATCGTGATCGAGGAGCTCGACCTCGACAAGCCCCAGGCGGGCGAGGTGCTGATCCGCTACACGCATGCGGGCCTGTGCCACTCCGACGTGCACATCGCCCACGGCGACCTCGAGGCCCGGCTGCCGATGGTCCTCGGCCACGAGGGCGCCGGCGTCATCGAGGAGGTCGGCCCCGGCGTCACCCGGGTCAAGGCCGGTGACCGCGTGGTGTGCTCCTTCATCCCCAACTGCGGCACCTGCCGCTACTGCTCCAACGGCCAGCAGTCGATCTGCGACATGGGCGCGACCATCCTCGAGGGCTACCTGCCCGGCGAGCGCTTCCCGATCTCCGGGCCCGCCGGCCAGTACGGCGCGATGTGCATGCTCGGCACCTTCAGCCAGTACGGAGTCATCCACCAGAACTCGGTGGTCAAGGTCGACGACGACCTCTCGCTCGAGTCGGCCGTGCTGGTCGGCTGCGGCGTACCCACCGGGTTCGGGTCCGCGGTGAACACCGCGGAGGTCAAGGCCGGCGACACCGTCGTGATCTACGGCATCGGCGGCATCGGCATCAACGCCGTCCAGGGCGCGCGGCTCGCGGGCGCGAAGTACGTCGTCGCCGTCGACCCGTTGGAGAACAAGCGCGAGGCCGCGCTCCAGCTCGGCGCCACCCACGCCTTCGCCGACGCCGCCTCCGCCCTGGCCGAGGTCAACAACCTGACCCGCGGCCAGCTCGCCGACTCCGCCATCCTCACCCAGGGTCTGGTCACGACGGAGAACGTCACCGACGGCTTCGACGTCATCGGCAAGGGCGGGATCCTGGTCCTCACGGGCCTCAACAAGCTCACCGAGCCGACGATCCAGCTCTCCGGCGCGGTGACCACGCTGTTCCGCAAGACGATCAAGGGCAGCCTGTTCGGCGACTGCAACCCGACGTACGACATCCCGCGGATCCTCGGGCTCTACCAGAAGGGCGACATCAAGCTCGACGAGCTGATCACCCGCACCTACACGCTCGAGCAGGTCAACGAGGGCTACGACGACCTGCTCAACGGCGCCAACATCCGCGGCGTGGTCGTCCACGACCACTCCTGAGGTTGTCGCTTCCCCTGGTCTCGGTCCTGGTCTCGGCTCCGGAGCCGAAGCCGGGACCGGGGCCGTGGCGGCGTACGATTCCCTTCCGTGGCTGACGTTGAGTTCCGATACTCCGACCTCCTCCCGACCGGCAAGGACGACACTCCCTACCGGCTGATCACGGACGAGGGGGTGGAAGAGATCGAGGTCGACGGGCGCAAGTTCCTCAAGGTCGACCCCGAGGCGATCCGACGGCTGACCGCCGAGGCGATGAAGGACATCAACCAGTACCTCCGCCCGGCGCACCTGAAGCAGCTGCGCAAGATCATCGACGACCCCGAGGCCTCCGGCAACGACCGCTTCGTCGCGCTGGACCTGCTCAAGAACGTCAACATCTCCGCCGGCGGGATCCTGCCGATGTGCCAGGACACCGGCACCGCGATCGTGATGGGCAAGAAGTCCGAGGGTGTGCTGACCGGCGCCGACGACGCCGAGACGGTCTCGCGGGGTGTCTACGACGCCTACACCAAGCTCAACCTGCGCTACTCCCAGCTCGCCCCGCTGACGACGTACGAGGAGAAGAACACCGGCTCCAACCTGCCCGCGCAGGTCGAGATCTACTCGACCACCGAGGGCGAGAACGGCCCGGAGTACAAGTTCCTCTTCATGGCCAAGGGCGGCGGCAGCGCCAACAAGTCGTTCCTGTTCCAGGAGACCAAGGCGATCCTGAACCCCGACCGGATCCTCACCTTCCTCGACGAGAAGATCCGCTCGCTCGGCACGGCCGCCTGCCCGCCGTACCACCTCGCCGTCGTCATCGGCGGGACGTCCGCGGAGTTCGCGCTGAAGACCGCCAAGTACGCCAGCGCCCACTACCTCGACAACCTCCCGACCGAGGGGTCGATGGCGGCCCACGGCTTCCGCGACACCGACCTGGAGGAGAAGGTCTTCGAGCTGACCCAGTCCTTCGGGATCGGCGCCCAGTTCGGCGGCAAGTACTTCTGCCATGACGTACGCGTCGTCCGCCTGCCCCGCCACGGCGCGAGCTGCCCGGTGGCGATCGCGGTCTCCTGCTCCGCGGATCGTCAGGCGCTGGGCAAGATCACCCGCGACGGGGTGTTCCTCGAGCAGCTCGAGACCGACCCGGCGCAGTACATGCCCGACGCCGGGATGGCCGAGGAGATCGCGGCCGGCGAGGTCGTCGACATCGACCTGAACCAGCCGATGGCGCAGATCCTGGAGACGCTGTCGCAGCACCCGATCAAGACCCGGCTCTCCCTGTCCGGTCCGATGGTCGTGGCCCGCGACATCGCGCACGCCAAGATCAAGGAGCGCCTCGACGCCGGCGAGGAGATGCCGCAGTACCTCAAGGACCACCCGGTCTACTACGCCGGGCCCGCCAAGACGCCCGAGGGCATGGCGAGCGGTTCGTTCGGACCCACCACCGCGGGCCGGATGGACTCCTACGTCGAGCAGTTCCAGGCAGCCGGCGGCTCGATGGTCATGCTCGCCAAGGGCAACCGCTCCAAGGTCGTGGCCGAGGCCTGCGGGACCTACGGCGGCTTCTACCTCGGCTCCATCGGCGGCCCCGCGGCGCGGCTCGCACAGGACTGCATCAAGTCCGTCGAGGTGCTGGAGTACCCCGAGCTCGGCATGGAGGCGGTCTGGAAGATCGAGGTCGAGAACTTCCCCGCCTTCATCGTCGTCGACGGCGAGGGCAACGACTTCTTCACCGACCCCTCCGGCACCACCACGGTCCCGCTCACCGGGATCAGGGTGCGCTCCAAGGAGCGCTGAGCGCAGCACCGCACAATTCCCTGTCGCACTTCGCCTACCGGTCGTAGTATTCCTGCTATGTCCGATCGCGAGAGTGCGACAGAGCCGACCGGCCTGGCGCTCGACGTACGCGACCTGCGGGTGCGCTACGGCAGCAACGAGGTGCTCAAAGGCGTCACCTTCTCCGCCCTGCGCGGCGAGGTCGTCGCCCTGCTCGGCCCCAACGGAGCCGGCAAGACAACGACCATCGAGGTCCTCGAAGGGTTCCGGATGCCCGCGTCGGGCGACGTCTCCGTGCTGGGATCCGACCCGGCACGGGGCGACGAGAGGTGGCGGGCACGGGTCGGCGTGGTGCTCCAGTCGTGGCGCGACCACAGCCGCTGGCGGGTGCGAGACCTGCTCGACTACCACGCACGGTTCTACGCGCCGTACGCCACCGCCGAGGTCCCTCGTCCGTGGGACGTGGACGAGCTGCTCGGTGTCGTGGGCCTCACCGCCCACGCCGAGCAGCGGGTGATGCGGCTCTCCGGCGGCCAGCGCCGACGGGTGGACGTCGCGATCGGCATCGTCGGCCGCCCGGAGCTGGTGTTCCTCGACGAGCCGACGGCCGGCTTCGACCCGCACGCGCGACGAGAGTTCCACGAGCTGGTGCACCGGCTCTCCGACTTCGAGAACACGACCGTGCTGCTGACCACCCACGACCTGGCCGAGGCGGAGAAGCTCGCCGACCGGATCCTCGTCCTCGACCGCGGCGCGATCATCGCCGACGGCAGCCCCGACCAGCTGGCCCTCGACCTCGCGACCAAGGCGGAGGTCCGCTGGACCGTCGGGGGCGAGCGGCACGTGCACGCGGTCGAGGAGCGCGACCCGACCGAGTTCGTACGCCGCCTGCTGGCGACCGACCCCGACGTGACCGAGCTCGAGGTGAAACGGGCCAGCCTCGAGGACACCTACCTGGCGCTCGTCCAGAGGGTCGAGAGCGGCCAGGCCGAGGAGCCCGAGAAGTTGGAGGCCCTGTCATGATCACCACCGAGACGTTGGGGGCGCGCGGTGTCGCCGTACGCGCCGGTCTGCACCGCGGCTGGCTGGAGACGAAGTACTCGCTGACCGACGTCGGTGACATCTTCTGGATGCTCATCTTCCCGGTCAGCTTCACGGTGACTCTGTTGTTCATGCGCGGCAGCACCGTGCCCGGCACCGACCTCGCGCTGGGCGCGATGGTGCTACCGAGCCTGATCGGGATGTCGATCGCCTTCGGTGGCCTCGCGGGCCCCGCGATGCAGATCGCCACCGACCGTGAGGACGGCACGCTGCTGCGGGCCAAGGCGACGCCCGACGGGATGCTCGGCTACCTGATCGGCAAGATCTGGTTCTTCGGGTTGACCACGCTGGCCAGCCTGGTGCTGCTCGCGATTCCCGCCGTGACGGTGATCAGCGACCTCCGGATCGACGGCCGCACGGCGCTGCTGCTCCCGGTCATCTTCGTCGTCGGCATGATCGCGACCGTCCCGATCGGATCGGCGCTGGGCTCGATCTTCAAGTCGAGCGCTCAGTCGATGCTGATCATGCTGGCCTCGATGCTGCTGATCGCGATCTCCGGCATCTTCTACCCGATCACCGCGATGCCCACGTGGCTGCAGTGGGTCGGGCAGGTCTTCCCCTTCTACTGGCTCGGGCTCGGCACGCGGTCCGCGATGATGCCTGCGGGGGCGGAGGCGGCCGAGATCGGAGACTCCTGGCGTACGGCCGAGATGTTCGCCGTCCTCGGCGTCTGGGCTGTCGTCGGCCTCGTGCTGGCCCCGATCGTGCTCCGCCGGATGGCCCGCCGCCAGACCGGCTCCGCGATCGCGGCCGCGCGCGAGAAGATCATGACCAGGGGCTACTGACCAGTGGCCAACGAACCGGACACCGTCTACAACCGGATCGCGATGCTACGTGCCGAGCGCGGCATCTCCCGTCGGGAGCTCGCCGACGCCCTCGGCGTCCACTACCAGACCGTCGGTTACCTCGAGCGGGGCGAGTACAGCCCGTCGCTGCACCTCGCTTTTCGGATCGCCTCCTATTTCGGCGTCACCGTCGAGGTCGTCTTCGCGATCGAGCCGTTCAAGCGTCTCGGCGACTGATCCCCGACGATGCGGGGCGACCGGCTAGGTTGATGGGCGCCGATCCCCGACGACGAGGAGACCCCCATGCAGTGCCCCATCGACGGTGCCACCCTGGTGATGAGCGAGCGCCAAGGCATCGAGATCGACTACTGCCCGCAGTGCCGTGGCGTGTGGCTGGACCGCGGCGAGATCGACAAGATCATCGAGCGGTCCGTCGGCGCCCCGCAGCCCGGCAGCTACCAGCAGCCCCGCCAGGAGAAGCGCGACGAGCGACGCTATGAGAAGCGGGAGTACGAGCGGCGCGACTATGACGACGACCGCCGCCACGACAACCGCCGCGGCCATCACCGCGAGTCCTGGCTGGGTGACCTCTTCGGCTGATCCTGCCGGGGCCACGAACGCACCCGATGGTCCCTGCGACACCTCGCCATGCGGCGTGTCGCAGGGGCTTGCGCTCGTGGCTCAGGTCGCTGCGGTGCCCCGTTGCCGGGCGAGCCACTCCCGGCGGAGCAGTCCGAAGACCCACGAGTCCGAGACGTCGCCGTTCACGACGCAGTCCTCGCGAAGCGTCCCCTCCAGCCTGAAGCCGAGCTTCTCCAGCACGCGGGCGGAGGGGGCGTTGCGGGTGTCGGCCTCGGCCTGGACGCGGTTCAGGTCCAGCGTGTCGAACGCCCACTCCAGCAGCGCGCCCACGGCTTCGGTCGCGATGCCCTGGCCCCATCCGGCCCGGGCGAGGCAGTAGCCCAGCGAGGCGCTGCGGAACTCGGGGTTCCAGGAGTTCAGAGTGCACCAGCCGACGAAGGTGGAGTCGCGCTCGATGACCAGCCGCGCCCCGCTCCCCTCCTCCGCCATCGCGTGGCTCCGGGCGATGAACTGCCCGGCACGCGCCGGCTCGGTCCAGGGCGGCGAGTCCCAGTAGCGCAGCACGTACTCGTCGCTCTGGAGCGCGAACAGCGGCTCGGCATCGGCGTCGGTGAACGGCCGCAGCCGCAACCGCTCGGTCGTCATCGTCGGCGTGGGCAGCGGCACCCGCTCATCCTGTCAGCGACCGGGTGCCCTCGGGAAACGGGTTTCCGTGACGTCCCGCGGCATCACCCGATGATGCGATCCGCCCGGGCCGACTCCTCGTGAGCAGCCTCGACGGCCTTGGCCGCCTCGTGCTCGGCCTGCTCGATGGCGTCGCGAGGCGAGGGGACCGGCGGCGTACGTCGTGCGTCGCCGTTCTCCGAGACCTTCGCCGGCCGCATCGAGGAGGCGTTGTCGGAGAAGGCGCCGGTGACCGTACGCATCGCCTCGGTGAGCTCGCCGGGGATGACCCAGAACGAGTTGCCGTGCGAGGCGAGCGAGGGCAGCATCTCGAGGTACTTGTAGGCCAGGACCTTGGCGTCGGCGTCGTTGGCGTGGACCGCCTGGAAGACCCGCTCCAGCGCCGTGGCCTCACCCTCGGCCTCGAGGATCCGGGCCTGCTGGTTGCCCTCCGCCTCCAGGATGGACTTCTGCCGGGTGCCCTCGGCCTCGAGGATCAGCGAGGCTCGCTTGCCCTCCGCGTGCAGGATGGCGGCGCGCTTGTCACGCTCGGCGCGCATCTGCTTCTCCATCGCCTCCTTGATCGAGGCCGGCGGGTCGATCGCCTTGATCTCGACCCGGTTGACCCGGATCCCCCACTTCCCGGTGGCGTCGTCGAGCACCTCGCGCAGCCGCGCGTTGATCGTCTCGCGCGAGGTCAGGGTGCTCTCCAGGTCCATCGAGCCGATCAGGTTTCGCAGTGTGGTGACCGTGAGCTGGTCGATCGCCTGCAGGTAGTTGGCGACCTCGTAGGCCGCCGACCGCGGGTCGGTGATCTGGTAGTAGAGGACCGTGTCGATGTTGACCACCAGGTTGTCCTCGGTGATCACCGGTCGCGGGTTGGAAGAGTAGACCGTCTCACGCACGTCCAGCTTGGTGTTGACCCGGTCCACCAGCGGGATCACGAAGTTGAGCCCCGGCTGCAGGGTGATCCGGTAGCGCCCGAAGCGCTCGATGTTGTAGCGCCGGGCCTGTGGCACGATCCGCACCGTCGAGGCGACCGCCCCCACCACCAGCGCGACCATGACCAGAACGATCAGCAGAAGTTCCATCTCGTACGCCCTCCTCTAGGGGGACAGCGACAGCGGGTCGCGCGGGTGCACGAGCGCCGTCGCGCCTTCGATCTCGAGTACGTCCACCCGGCATCCGACCGGGATGATCAGGTCCTCGTCATAGGGTCTGGCCGACCATTCCTCACCCGCGAGGCGCACCAGTCCGTGCTCGAAGCTGACCTCCGCGGTGACGACCGCCTGACGACCGATGAGAGCGTCGGTGCCGTCCCGCACCGCCGGCGGCAAGGACATGTGGCGACGCGCGACCGGTCGCACCAGCAGCACGCTGCCGCCGCCCGCGACGACGAAGACGAGCAGCTGCACCAGCACCGGCGCGCCGAGGGCCGCGCTGCCCGCGGCAAGCAGCGCCCCGCCGGCGACGAAAGCGAACGCCAGCGTCATCGTGAACGCCTCGGCCACTCCGAGCAGCACCGCGACGAGGATCCAGAAGAACGACCACATAAGCCCACCAGACTCGGTTTCCGACCAGCGTACTCCCGGTGTGGTGCTGATCACACGGGGTCAGCGAGAGTTGTTCCGCCCGTTGAGCAGTGGCAGCCCCGCCCACAGCGAGACGAACAGGATGAGGACGGCCACGGCGGCGACGACCCCTGCTCCGAAGGAGAGGACGACGTCGAAGACGAGCAGCACGACCAGCGCCGAGACGATGGCGAAGCCCACCAGCCCGGCCCGCGCGCACAGGTGCGAGGCCGTGACCAGCCACCGCCGCTGCCGGCGACGGAACAGCATCCGGTGGAAGGAGACCGGGGCGATGATCAGGGAGGTGGTGATCACCGAACCGACGAGCACCACGAGATAGATCGCCTGCTGGTGGTCGGCCAGGTCCGGAAAGCGAGGCGAGAACGGGACCGTCAGCAGGAAACCGGTGAGGATCTGCACGCCCGTCTGCAGCACCCGGAGCTCCTGGAGGAGCTCGTTCCAGTTGCGAGTGATCCGCTCCTCCGGCCCCTCCTCCGGACCGCCACCCTCGACCCCGTCGCTGTGCAAGCCGCTTGCGGGCATCAGTACACCGGCCGTCCCCAGTCATCGCTCATGAAGGGCCCGGTACCCACATCGGACACAATGGAAGCGTGAGCGGGACGGAATCGGTGATCGTCGACGGTGGACTGGCCCTGCGGCATCGGGCGGACGGTCATCTGGAGCTGCGGGCCAACGGGATCTTCGTGATGGACACCCGGGAGACCTCGACCGAGAAGGCGCTGGCCACGCACGCGCTCGAGCTGCACCCGGAGCCGAAGCACGTGCTCATCGGCGGCCTCGGGCTCGGGTTCACGCTCGAGGCGGTGCTGGCCGACCCGCGGGTCGAGGCGGTCACGGTCGTCGAGATCGAGCCGCGCCTGGTCGAGTGGATGCGCACCGGGAGGATCCCGCACGGTCCCGAGCTCCTCGACGACGATCGCGTTCACATCGAGGTCGCCGACGTGGCGGTGGTCCTGCGGGAGAGCCGGCCGGACGCCTACGACGTCGTGCTGCTGGACGTCGACAACGGCCCCGGCTACCTGGTGCATGACGCCAACGGGGCGCTCTACGAGGCGCCTGCGCTCGCCGATGCGCGGCAGGCGACGGCCCCGGGTGGCACTGTGGTGGTGTGGTCGGCGGCGAAGGCTCCGGCGCTGCTGGAGGTGATGGCGCAGGTCTTCGACGACGCCGAGGCACTCTCCTACCCGGTCGACCTGCAGGGCCACTCGGAGACGTACTGGCTCTATGTGGGCACGGTCTCGCAAGGGAATGGCACCAACTAGTCAAAGGTTGAACCAGACATGGACGACATGAGCTTCCGCATCGAGCACGACTCCATGGGTGAGGTCCGGGTCCCGACGGACGCGCTGTGGCGTGCCCAGACCCAGCGGGCCGTGGAGAACTTCCCCATCTCGGGCACGCCCATCGAGCCGGCGCTGATCCATGCGATCGGCCATGTGAAGGCGGCCGCGGCCAAGGCCAACTTCGACCTCGGCGTCCTGCCCGGCGACAAGGCCGAGGCGATCATCGCGGCCGCGGGCGAGGTCTCCGCGGGCCGGCACGACGACGCGTTCCCGATCGACGTCTTCCAGACCGGATCAGGCACCTCGTCCAACATGAACGCCAACGAGGTGATCGCCTCTTTGGTGGCACTCGCCGGCGGCGACGTACACCCCAATGACCACGTCAACGCCTCCCAGTCCTCCAACGACACCTTCCCGACCGCGATCCACGTCGCCGCCGCCGTCGCCGTCACCGAGCAGCTACTGCCCGCGATCGACGTGCTGGCCGGCTCGCTGGAGGCGAAGGCCGAGGAGTTCTCCAGCCTGGTGAAGTCGGGACGTACGCACCTGATGGACGCGACGCCGGTCACCCTGGGCCAAGAGTTCGGAGGGTACGCGGCCACCGTCCGCTACGCGGCCGAGCGGCTCGAGTCCGTGCTCCCCCGCGTACGCGAGCTGGCGCTCGGCGGCACCGCGGTCGGGACCGGCATCAACACGCCCGCCGGCTTCCCGCAGGCCGTGATCGCCGACCTGTCCAACCGCACCGGGCAGCCGTTCACCGAGGCCCGCAACCACTTCGAGGCCCAGGGCACCCGCGACTCGCTGGTCGAGCTCTCCGGCGTCCTGAAGACGCTCGCGGTCGGCCTGATCAAGATCAACAACGACCTGCGCTGGATGTCGTCGGGCCCCACCACCGGCCTCGCCGAGATCCACCTGCCCGACCTCCAGCCGGGCTCCTCGATCATGCCCGGCAAGGTCAACCCGGTCGTACCGGAGGCCACCTTGATGGTGGCCTTCCAGGTGATCGGCAACGACGCAGCGGTGACCGCCGCCGGCGCCTCGGGCGCCTTCGAGCTCAACGTCGCGATGCCGGTGATGGCCCGCAACATCCTGGAGTCGATCCGCCTGCTCGCCACCTCGATGACCGTCCTGGCCGAGCGCACCGTCGACGGGATCGTCCCCGTACCCGAGCGTCTTCGCGCCTACGCCGAGTCCTCCCCCTCGATCGTCACGCCGCTGAACAAGTACATCGGCTACGAGGCCGCCGCCAAGGTCGCCAAGCAGGCCCTCGCCGAGGGCGCCACGATCAAGGAGACCGTGATCAAGCTCGGCTACGTCGCCGACGGCACCCTGACCGAGGCCCAGCTGGACGAGGCCCTGGACGTCGAGTCGATGACCCACCCCTGAAATCGCCGAGTCGGCTCATCCTGACCAAAAACATCGCCGAGTCGGCTCGTTATGACGAGCCGACTCGGCGATTTTCTACGTCAGGATGAGCCGACTCGGGGTCGCTCAGTACCAGCCGACGGACTGGGAGTGGCTCCAGGCGCCGCAGGGCGAACCGTAGCGGTCGTTGATGTAGCCGAGGCCCCACTCGATCTGGGTGGCGGGGTTGGTCTCCCAGTCGTCGCCGGCGGAGGCCATCTTGGAGCCGGGGAGGGCCTGCGGGATGCCGTAGGCGCTGGAGGAGGGGTTGGCGGCGGTCGGGTTCCAGCCCGACTCCTTGTCCCAGAGCGGCTCGAGGCAGGAGAACTGGTCCATGCCCCAGCCGAAGTCGCCGAGCATCGACTTGGCGATGTCTCGGGGGTTGCGCAGATCGATCTCGATCTCTTCGACGCCGGCGATGGCGCGTACGTCGTTGCCGGCCGACAGTGCGGCCTGCTTGCCGGGGTCGGCGACCTCGCGGCGGTCACCGGCCGAACGCGACAGGGAGGTCTCGCCGCCACGGGCGGCGGACTCGGCCTCGATCGCGGCGCGCTGGGCGTCGGTGAGCTCGGGGATGTCGGCGGCTGCCGACTCACCCGCGCTGAGCGTCGGGTCGTCGGTGGCGGGGCCGGCGTAGGCCACCCCGCCTGCGACTGCCGCGCCGGTCCCGCCGAGGGCGAGGACGGAGAGGAGGAGGGTTGTCTTGGCGGTCGTACGCGCAGCCTTGTGCGGAACGTCGACAAGCGGATTCGCTGGCGCACCGCGATGTCGCGGGGCGCGATGAACAGGCTTGGTCACGGGCTCTCATTCGGGGGCTGAGGCATTACAGACCCGCAAACAATGCATGAGCACCAACCTCGTATCAAACCGGACGCACCGTTTGTGGGTCAGAAATGACCGTCCTGAGCATCACTTCCGTAACATGAGTCACAGAAATCACAACGGCCCCAGACCTCACGGGTCTGGGGCCGTTGACGTGACAATGATTACGGCATCACGGAACCACGTTCTCCAGCATCTCGGTGACGAGCGCGGCGATCGGCGAGCGCTCGGAGCGGGTCAGGGTGACGTGGGAGAAGAGCGGGTGGCCCTTCAGCTTCTCGATCACCGCGACCACGCCGTCGTGGCGTCCGACCCGGAGGTTGTCGCGCTGGGCGACGTCGTGGGTGAGCACGACCTTCGAGTTGGCGCCGATACGGGAGAGCACCGTCAGCAGCACGTTGCGCTCCAGCGACTGCGCCTCGTCGACGATCACGAACGAGTCGTGCAGCGACCGGCCACGGATGTGGGTCAGCGGCAGCACCTCCAGCATGCCCCGGTCGATGATCTCGTCGATCACGTCCTGCGTGGTCACCGCGGAGAGCGTGTCGAAGACCGCCTGGCCCCACGGCGACATCTTCTCGCCCTCGGTGCCGGGCAGGTAGCCGAGCTCCTGGCCGCCGACGGCGAAGAGCGGGCGGAAGATGAGCACCTTCTTGTGCTGGTTGCGCTCCATGACCGCCTCCAGCCCGGCGCACAGCGCCAGCGCGGACTTCCCGGTGCCGGCCCGGCCACCGAGGGAGACGATGCCGACCTCGGGGTCGAGCAGCATCTCGAGAGCGATCCGCTGCTCCGCGGAGCGGCCGTGGATCCCGAAGACCTCGCGGTCACCGCGGACGAGGTGGACCTGCTTGTCGGGGCCGACGCGGCCCAGCGCGGTGCCGCGGTCCGACATCAGCACCAGACCGGTGTGGCAGGGCAGGTCGCGGGCCGCGTCGAGCTCGAGGACGCCGTCGTCGTAGAGCTCGTCGAGGGACGCGGAGGCGACGTCCAGCTCGGCCATCCCGGAGTAGCCGGGGTCGGAGTCGTTGATCCGCTCACCGCGGTAGTCCTCGGCCTTCAGCCCGACCGCGGACGCCTTGATCCGCATCGGCAGGTCCTTGGAGACCAGGGTGACGTCGAGCCCGTCGCCCTTCAGGTTGCGCGCGACCGCGAGGATCCGGGTGTCGTTGTCCCCGAGCCGGAATCCGCTCGGCAGCGAGGACGGGTCGGTGTGGTTGAGCTCGACACGGATGGTGCCGCCCTCCTCGCCGACCGGGACGGCGGTGTCCAGGCGGCCGTGGGTGATCCGCAGCCCGTCGAGCTGCCGGAGTGCGGAGCGGGCGAAGTAGCCCAGCTCCGGGTGGTGCCGCTTCCCCTCCAGCTCGGTGATGACCACCACCGGGAGGACGACCTGGTGCTCGGCGAAGCGCGTCATGGCCTTCGGGTCCGAGAGCAGGACGCTGGTGTCGAGAACGAACGTCCGCGGGTGCGGCGACTCGCTCTCGTCCGAGGAGGAAGACTCCGACGCCGGTGTCGGAGCGGCCGACGTATCGGCCTCGGTGACGTGCTCGTTCGTGGTTGGGTTGGCCACGCGGATCACCTCTCGCGACCGGCTCACACACCCATGAGTCCGGTCATCTCATCACTAATCAGATGGACCGGACGGTGGACCGTCAGTCGGGGTGCCGACCGCCTCACACCCGTCAGGATCGATGGGATCCTGACGCAGGTTCGGTTCGTGACTACTCACGTAACGGGCCTCCAGGTGCGACGGGAATTTGTTCCCCGCCGTTGGTACAACGCTACGACGCCGGACCAACGGTCCGTGGCAACACGAACGATTTTTCTTTGTGAACTCCTGGTGACACCGCCGAATGTTCCGGCCAGCGGTCACCTTCCGAGGCGACGCTCGCGGTGGGCGTAGGCCCGCAGGGCGCGCAGGAAGTCCGTACGCCGGAAGTCGGGCCAGTAGGCCTCGCAGAAGTAGAACTCCGACTTCGCGCTCTGCCACAGCAGGAAGCCGCCCAGGCGCTGCTCCCCCGAGGTACGGATCACCAGGTCGGGGTCGGGCTGGCCCTTGGTGTAGAGGTGGTCGGCGATGTGCTCGACGTCGATGATCTGGGCGAGCTCCTCCAGCGAGGTGCCGCGGGTGGCGTGCTCGTTGAGCAGGGCGCGTACGGCATCGGCGATCTCGCGGCGGCCGCCGTAGCCGACCGCGACGTTGACCAGCATCCCGTCGACGTCCCGGGTCGCCTCCTCGGCGGCCTTGAGGCGCTGCGAGAGCCAGTCGGGCAGGAGGTCGAGCGCGCCGACGGGGTGGAGCCGCCAGCGGCGTACGTCCGCCAGCGAGTCGACCGCGTCGGCGATGATCTCGAGGAGCGGTGCCAGCTCGTCGGCGGGGCGGTTGAGGTTGTCGGTGGAGAGCAGCCACAGGGTGACCACCTCGATGCCGATCTCGTCGCACCAGGTGAGCAGCGGCTCGATGTTGGCCGCGCCGGCGCGGTGCCCGTGGGCGGTCGACTGGCCGACCTCCTTGGCCCAGCGACGGTTGCCGTCGAGCATCACCCCGACGTGCTTGGGCAGCTTGGAGGCGTCGAGCTTGCGAAGCATCCGCGCCTCGTAAGCCGGATAGAGGATCCTGCGTACGCCGTCCTTCCAGTCTGCCACGGCAGAAGAGTATCGGCGCCGGGCCAACATCACCCAGCGGGACGGGGTTCACCCGATCTTCAGGGTGGACCGATAGCCTTGGCCCCTATGAGCGAGATGACGGACGCGATGCGCCTCAAGGTCGGCACGATCACCGACTCGGTCTCCTCGACCGTTCACGAGGCCCTCCCGAAGCTGCGTGGCTGGATCCATCTGGCCACCGCACCGCTCACGCTGGCGGCCGGCATCGTCCTCATCGTGCTGGCGCCCTCGGGAGCGCCGCGCGTCGGCGCGGCGGTGTTCACCATGGCCGCGCTCCTTCTCTTCACCGTCTCCGCTGTCTACCACCGGGTCAACGCTCTGGGTCGGTGGAACGACCGCTGGTTCACGATCATGAAGCGCTGGGACCACGCGAACATCATGCTGATGATCGCGGGCTCCTACACGCCTTTCTCGCTGCTGCTCCTCGACGGCGTCACCCAGGTCGTGCTGCTCTCGGTGGTGTGGACCGGTGCGATCCTCGGTGTGCTGTTCCGGGTCTTCTGGAACGACGCCCCGCGCTGGTTGTACGTCCCCAACTACATCGCGCTCGGCTGGGCGGCGATCTTCTTCATCCCGTCCTTCTTCACCGGCGCGGTGGCGCTCGGCCTCGGCATCGGGATCGCCACCTTCACACTGATCTGCGTCGGCGGCGCGCTCTACACCGCCGGCGGCGTCATCTACGGCTTCAAGCGGCCCAACCCCTGGCCGCGCTGGTTCGGCTTCCACGAGGTCTTCCACACCTTCACCATCCTGGCCTTCGTCGCGCACTACACGGGCGTCTCGCTGGCGACGTACTCGCTGCGCTGAGAAGGAGCCTGATCCCGGGCGCGCGCCACGGCCGCTTGCCGGGCGAGCACCGCGGTGAGGATTCCGGTGACGGCGAAGAGAGCGCCCAGCACCATCCAGCCGCCGGCGCCGTGGTCGATCGCGGTGGCGGTCACCACCAGGGGCGCGAGCATGTGGGCCAGCGCATAGCCCATCTGGCTCACGCCCTGGTAGGCCCCGGCCCGCTCTGAGTCGGCGAGCTCGAAGGCCAGGCCCCAGCTGCCCGCCTCACCGCGCGTCTCGGCGGCCGAGGAGGCGAGTGCGGCGAGCAGCAGGAACACGGTGGCGGCCACCGGGCCCAGATAGGCCGCCACGGCGAAGAGCAGGCAGGCGGCGAGCAGCAGGAACCCGGCACCCCTCACGGCCCGACCTGCCGTCGCGATGTCGTGGGTGCCGCGCGAGGCCCGCACCTGGAAGAGCGCGACGTAGACCGTGTTCACCACCAGGAGCACCGAGACCAGGACCGTCGGCGCGTCGGTGTGGTCGGCGACCCACAGTGGCACCCCGATCGAGGTCACCCCGAAGTGGATCGCCATCACCCCGCTGAGCACGGTCGCGGTGACATAGGTGCGGTCCCGCAGCGGTGAGGGCCCCTTGGCCGCCGCCGGACCGGAGCTGGCGTCCATCCTCGCGCCCAGCCCGGCGACGCGGCGGCGCAGACCGACGAGCGGCACCGCCGCGAGGGTGGTGAGTACGCCGACGAGCACCATCGTGGTGCGGTAGGCCGCCCCGGTGTCCACGGCCAGCGCCACCGCCGCGAGCAGCGTTCCGACCCCGATCATCACGTTCATCACCACCCGCAGCCGGGCACGCACCGCCACCCGGTCGGGGCCGTCGAACCAGCGCGCGACCAACGTCGACTGCGCGCTCGACTGGAAGCCTCGCGAGGCCGAGACCCAGGTCGCGACCAGCACGAACGCGACCACGTCGCGAGCCAGGGCGTAGGCGAGCAGGGCGATGCCGTAGCTCGCCATCGCCCACAGCTGCACCCGGTCGGCGCCCCATCGGTCGCTGAGCCGCCCACCTGCGTACGTCGCCACGACGCCGACCGCTCCGGCAACGGTCAGGCCGATGCCGACGGTGACCGCCGAGAGACCGACCGTGCGGGTGAAGTAGAGCGCGCTGACCGCGAAGAACATGCCACGTGCGAGGGAGAGGGCGGCGACGGCGCCGACGAGCGGGCGCTCGACCGGGTCGCTGGGAGGTCGGATCACGGGTCCAGTTGTCGCACCCCGCGCCCGCGCGCGCTAACGATGTAGCGTATTGCTTCATGATCAGGTACGAGCTGGCCGGTCCCGACCTGAGCGAGGTCCGGTTCGCCATCTCGCCGCTCAACGAGCTCACCCTCTCGCTCCGAGCGCTGCGCGACCCCGGCCGGTTCCCGCTCCACCTGCCCTGGCTCCGCACCGTCGGCGCCGCGGACCTGGATCGCGAGACCCTGCTGGCGCTGACCAACGAGCGGCTCTGGACGCCGGACTTCCTCAACCCACGCCCGCGCAACCCGCTCGCCCGACTCGAGGACGAGCTCGAGGTGGTCGCCGCGACCCCTCCGCACCGCGTCCGCGGCGATCTCGACGCGGTCCACTTCGAGGGCGGTCCTCCCCCGGCCCTGAGCGGACGCCCGGAGGTGGTGCTGCGCCGCATCCTCACCGCGCTGCGCGGCTACTGGGACGCCTGCTTCGAACCGCACTGGCAGCGGATGCGAGCGGTGCTGGAGGCCGACATCGTCCATCGCGGCCGGATGATCGTGCACTCGGGCATGGCGGCGATGTTCGCCGACATCTCGCCCCGGGTCGCCCTCTCCGGCGACGTCCTCGCGATCCGGCTCAACACCTCGAAGGTCGACTACAGGCGTACGACCGCGGGGGTCGGGCTCACCGTGGTGCCCACCCTGTTCACCCGCAACCCGTCGACGCCGATCTCGGCCGAGGAGCCGCCGGTCGTCTTCTATCCGGCACGCGGCCTCGGCAACCTGTGGACGAGCGACCGGCCGCAGTCGCCGCGGGCGCTGCGCGACCTCATCGGCGAGACCCGCTCCGGGCTGCTCACCCTGCTGGAGGCCCCGGCCTCCTCGACCGAGCTGGCCGTACGCCTCGGGGTGACCGCCACGGCCGTCAACCAGCACCTGCGGGCGATGCGCGCAGCCGGGCTGCTGACCTCGGCCCGCCATGGCAGGTCGGTCCTCTACCTGCGCTCCGACCTCGGCGACCGGCTCATCTCGACAAGCTCGATACAGGTCTGGACGCCGTGAACTGAAAGGGCGCGCGGCCACCGGCCGCGCGCCCTTCCTCACCTACGAGAGCCTCACATGTGCAGCGGCTCGACGGTCTTGTCGTCGCCGCCCTTGCCGACCCGCGCGTTGCGGTAGCCGTAGAGGAAGTAGATCGCGAAGCCGATCGCCATCCACACCAGGAACCGCAGCCAGGTCTCGATGCTCAGGTTGAGCGTGAGGTAGATGCAGATCGCCGCGGCGACGATCGGCAGCACCGGGCTGAACGGCACCTTGAAGGAGCGCGGCAGGTCCGGGCGACGCTTGCGCAGGATCGGCACGGCGATCGAGACCAGCGCGAACGCGGTCAGGGTGCCGATGTTGACCATCTCCTCGAGCTTGCCGACCGGGGTGAAGGTGGCGACCACCGCGACCAGGGCACCGACGGTGAGGGTGATCCGGATCGGGGTGCCGGTCTTCGGGTTCACGTGGGCGAACCTCACCGGGAACAGACCGTCGCGGCTCATCGCGAAGATGACCCGGATGGCGCCGATCATCAGCGTCATCACGACAGTGGTCAGACCGGCGACGGCACCGGCGGAGATCAGGGTGGCGAAGCCACTTCGGCCGACGTCGCGGAACGCGGTGGCGAGCGCGGCGCTCTGGTCGATCTCGTCGTACTTCACCATGCCGGTGATGACCAGCGCGACGGCGACGTAGAGGATCGTGCAGATGATCAGCGAGCCGATGATGCCTCGGGGCAGGTCACGCTGGGGGTTCTTGGCCTCCTCCGCGGTCGTGGCGACCACGTCGAAGCCGATGTAGGCGAAGAAGACCACCGACGCGGCCGAGATGATGCCGAGGACGCCGAAGGTCTGCGGCTCGAGGCCGAAGGCCCACTGGATCAGCGGCTGGTGGATGCCCTCACCGCTGACGGAACCGGCACGCTCGGGGATGAACGGGTCGTAGTTGGAGCCGGAGACGTAGAACATGCCGGCGACGATGACGAACAGGACGATGAAGAGCTTGACGGCCACGAGCGCGAGGTTGACCCGCAGCGACTCCTTGATGCCGATCGTGATCAGGCCGACCAGGACGATCACGAGCAGCAGCGCGGCCAGGTTGGGCTGACCGAAATCGGCGTTGGCATCCGGACCGAAGCCTTCGGGCCAGCCGAGGCCGATCTCCTCGAGGAACGTCACCAGATAGGCGCTCCAGCCCTGCGCGACCACGGACGCACCGAGGACCATCTCCAGGATCAGGTCCCAGCCGATGATCCACGCGAGCATCTCGCCGAGGGTGGCGTAGGAGAACGTGTACGCCGACCCCGACACCGGCACGGTCGAGGCGAACTCGGCGTAGCACAGCGCCGCCAGGCCACAGCAGATCGCGGCGATGATGAACGAGAAGACCACGCCCGGTCCCGCGTACAGGGCCGCGGCACGACCGGTCAGGGTGAAGATTCCGGCTCCGATGATGACACCGATCCCGAAGACGGTCAGGTCAACCGCGGTGAGTCGCCTTTTGAGCGTGAACTCCGGGGTCTCGGCATCAGCAAGGGATTGCTCGATGGATTTGGTGCGCCAAACAGACATGAGGGATAGGTAACCATCTTGACTGATGGACTGGAAAGCTCGGGGGTGTCACCCGTCACATCTCGCACCTGAAGCTGCTCGCCTCCGAGGCGTCGCCAGCGACGTACGCGGGCCAGGCCGGCCACTCGCACAACGGCCGGGTGCGGTTGGCCCCGGCGTTGCCGTCGGCGACCATCTGGTTCTCGCCCGGCGCGACGCCGCGCTCGGCCCACTTCTCCAGGGCTGTGAGCGAGTCGTAGGAGGCGGAGAAGGCGACCGGGGCGAAGTTGGCGTGGTTGGCGCCGGGCACCAGATAGAACCGGGAGAACCCCTCGGTCGCCCGCTTGCCCATCACCCGCTGGACGCGCTGGTAGTAGTCGATCGTGGAGCGGTGGCTGACCAGCTCGTCGGCGGCACCGTGGACCAGGATCAGCCTGCCTCCGGAGCGGGCGAACGGGCGCAGGTCGGCGTCGTTGACGTCCTGGAGCGCAGTCAGCTCGCTGATCCGGCGCTGCCACTCCCCCGGGGCGGCCGGGTCGATCGCGAACGGGCTGATCTGCGGGTCGCGAGCGACGAAGTACTTGGCCCACTGGTTCCAGAACTGCATGCCGTAGCCGGCGGTCACCGGCATCGGGTCGGCCGGCGCGGAGGTGCCGAAACCGAGCACCGGCGTCGACATCCGTGCCCCGGACAGCAGCGGGAACCCGGGATAGCCCCACTCTCCGCTGGCCACCCGGTAGGGCAGCCGCCAACTGCTGTCGGCTGCCACCACCGCATCCACCTGCTCGCGCGAGAGGCAGGTGTCACCGAGCGTCTCGCCCTCGCCGCACAGCAGCGTCTCAGGGTCGAAGTCGCAGCCGGCCTCGTCGGAGATCACCCCGTCCGCGAGCCCGTCGCCGCCGTCGCAGACGGCCAGGACCCGCTGCGCGACGAGGTCCTGCTGCGCCTTGGACGGGTGCGCGCCGGGCTTGCCGAACTCGTGGGTGATCCGGCCGAAGAAGAGGTCGAGGGTCGCGGCATTCCAGGCGGGGTAGGCGGAGATCACCCCGTCGAAGTCGCGCGGCCAGCGCTGCGCCACGGCGAGGGCTTCCCTCCCACCGGTCGAGCCGCCGGCGAAGTAGGCGGTGGCGGGGGCGCGGCGGAAGGCCTTCGTGATCACGTACGTCGCGCTGTCGTGCACCTTCTTGAGCGCATCACCGGAGAAGTTGCGCACCGCCTCGTCGTTCTGCCCGAACCAGCCGTCCAGGCTGGCGATCGGGTGGCGACCGGTGTCGGCCTGGTGCCCGGAGTCGCTGGCGTAGGTGGCGTAGCCACGGCCGAGCGGGGTGCGCTGGTCGACCGGCCCGAAGGGCACGTTCTGGGCGAGGTTGGGGACGGTGCCGTTGTAGCCACCACCGCCGAACATCATCGTCCGCCCGTTCCACCCCTGCGGCAGGGCCAGGCCCATCCGGATGTCGGGGGCGGCGGGGTCGACCGGGTGGATCGCGATGTCGACGCGGCAGTAGGCCGGGACCGCGGTCGGTCCGGTCCCGGAGGCCGGCATCGACGTCGTCGCGGTGACCTCGGCGCCGGTGGTCGGCAGGCCGATCCGATGGGCGGGGATCCTCAGCCCGACCAGCGACGAGCAGTCGGCGGCGCCCGTCGACGGCGCGGCGCCCGCGGGCACCTGGCCGACGACCAGGGCCGCGGCGGCGAGGGCGAGCGACGGGCCGACGGTCAGGAATCTGCGTACGAGGGTGGGGGCCATGGCTCAAGGATCGCGACGCGGTGTGACGTGCGCCATGTGGCCTCCGCACACAACTCCGGCGCCCGAGATGTGGGCGATGGCGAGACGCTCGCCGGCGGGCCGGCATGGGGACGAGTCACACAACCGTTGGGCTCAGTGTGTCCCGAACCCCTATGGCGTACGTCTCACCGCTTCCCTACCGTCGCCCCTGTGACGAGCACCACATCGACCCCGAGGTGCGCACTACGGACCGAGGGTCTCACCAAGGACTTCCGCGGCTTCCGCGCGGTCAGCTCCGTCGACCTGGAGGTCGCCGAGGGCACCGTACACGCGCTCGTCGGCCCCAACGGCGCCGGCAAGACGACCCTGTTCAACCTGCTGACCGGGTTCCTCAAGCCGACCGGCGGGCGGATCACGGTCTTCGGTGAAGATGTCACCGCGATGGCACCGGAGCGGATCACCCGCCACGGGGTGGCCCGCTCCTTCCAGATCACCAGCCTCTTCGAGAACCTCACCCCGCGCGAGCACGTCGAGATCGCGCTCCAGGGGCTGACCAACCAGGGGCTGAGATTCTGGCGCTCGGAGAAGCTGCTCGGGCGGCGCCGCGAGGAGGTCGACCGGCTGCTGGCCGAGGTCGGCCTGACCGAGCTCGCCGACAAGCCGACCGGGCTGATGGCGTACGGCCAGAAGCGGGCGCTCGAGCTCGCTCTCGTGCTCGCCGTCGAGCCCAAGCTCTTGCTGCTCGACGAGCCGACGGCGGGGATGGGCATCGAGGACGTCGACCGCACCATCGAGCTCGTCCGGCGGATCGCCGTCGGACGCACCGTGGTCTTCGTCGACCACAACATGCACGTCGTCGGCCAGCTGGCCGACCGGGTCACCGTCCTCCAGCAGGGCCAGGTGCTCGCCGAGGGTCCCTACGACGAGGTCCGCGCGGATCCGCGCGTCATCACCGCCTACCTCGGAGAGGCTCACAGTGCTTGAGATAGAGAACCTGAGTGCGTGGTACGGCGAGGCGCAGGCCCTGCGCGACGCCACCCTGAGCGTCGCCGAGGGCGAGGTCGTCACCCTCGTCGGCCGCAACGGCGCCGGCAAGACCACGCTCGTACGCTGCCTGATGGGCCTCCACAAGCACCTGACCGGATCGATCCGGCTCGACGGCCGCGAGATCACCTCGTTGCCCGCGCACAAGCGGGCCCGCGCCGGGCTCGGCTGGGTGCAGGACGACCGCGGCATCTTCGCCAACCTGAGCGTGGAGGAGAACCTCCTGCTGCCTCCGAAGGTCTCCGATTCGGCGTGGACGCTGGAGCAGGTCTACGACGCCTTTCCGGCTCTCGGCAGCCGCCGGCGTGCGGGTGGGACGACCCTCTCCGGCGGTGAGCAGCAGATGCTCGCCGTCGCCCGGGTGCTCCGCACCGGCGCCCGCCTGCTCCTGCTCGACGAGCCCTCCGAAGGGCTCGCCCCCGTCATCGTCGCCCAGATCGGCGACATCGTGCGGACCGCGAAGCAGTCCGGCATCGGCGTGCTCCTGATCGAGCAGAACGTACGTTTCGCCGCCACCGTCGCCGACCGCCACTACCTGCTCGCCCAGGGCCGCCTGGTCGAGAGCCTCGACAACGACGAGTTCGTCGAACGTCAGGACGAGCTACTCGAACACCTCGGGATCTGACGTACGTCTCCAGAGATCGAGCACAGCCCTACCCCACGAGGAGAGACACGATGAACAAGCGACGCACAGCTGCCGGCGCCTCGATACTGATGGCCGGCGTCCTGGTCACCGCAGGCTGCGGTGCCGGCGGACCGGCTGCGGCCGGAGGCGACTTCACCGACGACAAGGTGGTCCTCGCCCTACTCAACGACGCCTCCGGCGTCTACAAGGACGTCTCCGGCCCCAACTCGAAGATCGCGATCCAGATGGCGATCGACGACTACCAGGAGAAGTACGGCGACGAGGCCGTCGTCGAGGACATCGAGGTGACCTCGGCAGATCACCAGAACGAGCCGGACATCGCCAACACCAAGGCCCAGGAGCTCTACGACCGCGAGGGCGCCGACGTGATCCTGGACGTGCCGACGTCGTCGGCGGCGCTGGCCGTCGCGACGCAGGCGAAGAACAAGAAGAAGCTCTACATGAACATCGGCGCCGGGACCACCGAGCTGACCGGTGGCCAGTGCAACAAGTACACCTTCCACTACGCGTACGACACCTGGATGCTGGCCAACGGCACCGGCACTGTCGTCACCGAGGAGGGCGACAAGAACTGGCAGCTGATCTACCCCGACTACGCCTTCGGTCAGGACATGGTGAAGTCGTTCACCGGCGCCATCGAGGCCGGCGGCGGCAAGGTCGCGGGCACGATCGCGACGCCGTTCCCGAACGACAACTTCGCGACGTACATCACCAAGGCGGGAGCCGCGAAACCGCAGGTCATCGGCACCATGCACGCCGGCGGCGACCTGATCAACCTGGTCAAGCAGTACAACGATTCCGGGCTCAAGGACCAGGGCATCGACCTGGCGGTCGGGCTGATGTTCATCTCCGACATCCACTCGCTCGGCGTCGAGGCGTTCGAGGGCACGATCTTCACCGACGCCTGGTACTGGAACCTCGACGAGAAGTCCCGCGAGTGGGCCGACCGCTTCATGGAGGAGACCGGCGACCGGCCGACGTACGCCCACGCGGGCAACTACTCCGCGGCCCTGCAGTACCTCGAGGCGGTCCAGGCGGCCGGCACCGACGACGCCGACAAGGTCGTCGCGGAGCTCGAGGGCAAGAAGGTCGAGGACATGTTCCTGCGCAACGGTGAGATCCGTGCCGAGGACCACCGGGTCATCCACGACGTCTACCTGGCGCGGGTCAAGGGCCCGGACGACGTCAAGGAGGACTGGGACTACGAGGAGATCATCAAGACCATCCCGGCCGAGGAGGCGTTCCGCCCGGCGGCCGAGTCCGGCTGCTCGATGTAGCTGTACCCGAGGTCTAGAGGGATTGGTATGAACGCGGTTCTGCAGTACACCGTCCAAGGGCTCGCGGCCGGCAGCTTCTACGCGCTGGCCGCGCTCGGCCTGGCGGTCATCTTCGGGGTGCTGGGCGTGGTCAACTTCGCCCACGGCGCCTTCTACATGCTGGGAGCGGTCGCCGCCGCGGTGCTCCTGGACACCGTCGGGATGAGCCTGTGGCTGGCGCTGATCGTGGTGCCGCTGCTGATGCTGGTCTTCGGGATGCTGGTCGAGCGGCTGCTGGTGCAGTGGCTGCTACCGCTCGACCCGCTCTACAACCTGCTGCTCACCTTCGGGCTGACCCTGCTGCTGGTCGACCTGGTCAAGCGCCGCTACGGGGTCTCGGGGCTGCCCTACGAGCGCCCCGAGGCGCTCTCCGGTCGGGTCCAGCTGGGTGGCGTCGGGCTGCCGGTCTACCAGCTCTTCGTGATCGGGGTGGCGCTGCTGGTCTGCCTCGGCGTCTGGCTGCTGATGACGCGTACACGGGTGGGCATGATCGTCCGGGCAGCGACCGAGCGGCCCGAGCTCGCCGGCGCTCTCGGGATCAACGTCGGGCGATGGGTGACGCCGGTCTTCGGGTTCGGGGTCGCGCTCGCCGGTCTGGCCGGGGTGCTGGCCGCACCGTTCCGGGCGATCACCGCCGAGATGGGCAGCGACTTCATCATCATCCTGTTCGCGGTCGTGGTGATCGGCGGGCTCGGCTCGATCGTGGGCGCCGTCGTCGGCGGGTTCCTGGTCGGGCTCGTGGAAGCCTTCGGGCAGGCGTATGCACCGACGTTCGCGCAGGTGCTCATCTTCGTACTGATGGCCGTGGTCGTCCTGGCCCGGCCGGCCGGGCTCTTCGGCCGAGAGGAGGCGACGGCATGACCTCGATCGCGACAGCTGGTGCGAGCGTCACCGAGCAGCATGCGGCGATCACGGGCGCCCGCCCGTGGCAGCGACTGGTCCTGCTGGGGATCGGGCTCGTCGTCGCCCTCGGGCTCCCCTGGTTCGTCTACCCGCCGGTGGCGATGGACATCGCCGCCTGGGCGCTCTTCGCGGTTGCTCTCGACCTGCTGCTGGGCTACTGCGGACTGCTCTCGTTCGGCCACGCCGCATTCTGGGGCGGTTCTGCGTACGCCACCGGCCTGATCGCCATCCACCTCGGCGTCCCGTTCCCGGTGGCGGTCCTCGGTGGGGCGCTCTTCGCGATGCTCCTGGCCGTCCCGATCGGCTACCTGTCGGTGAAGAGGTCGGGGATCTACTTCGCGATGGTCACCCTCGCCTTCGCGCAGATGCTCTTCTTCATCGCCAACCAGGCCTCCTCGCTCACCGGCGGGGAGAACGGCCTCCAGGGCGTACCGCGGTCGTTCTTCGGGATCGAGGCGGTCGAGACCGACTCGTTCTTCTTCTACTACGCCGCGCTGCCGATCATCCTGCTCGGGATGTGGGCCGCCTGGCGGATCGTGCACTCCCCCTTCGGGCGGGTGCTGGTCGCGATCCGCGACAACGCGCCGCGCGCACGAGCGCTGGGCTACGACGTGGAGCGCTACAAGCTGATCGTCTTCGTGCTCTCGGCCGGGCTCTCCGGGCTCGCCGGCGGGGTCTTCGCCGTCTCGCACGGGTTCGTGGCGCTGCCCGAGCTCCACTGGGCCACCTCGGGCGAGGTCGTCCTGATGACGGTGCTGGGTGGCATCGGAACGCTGTGGGGTGGGGTCATCGGAGCGGGGCTGATCGTGATCCTCGCCGACAACCTGGCCTCGTCCGGGTTCGACGGGATCGGGATCGTCACCGGTGGCGTGTTCGTGACCGTCGTGCTGCTCTTCCGCCGCGGGATCTGGGGCACCGCCCGTCATCTCTGGCTGAGCCGCCGGCGCGCCTAGAGCGTCTCTCAGGCGACCAGGTGATGGAGCCGGAGCGCCAGCTGCACCTCGAGCTGGCGCTCCGGCTCCTGCCAGCCCTTGCCCAGCAGCCGGGTGACCCGCTCCAGGCGCTGGGTGACGGTGTTGACGTGCACGTGCAGCGCACCCGCGGTGCGCGTGAGGTTGCGGTCGGCGGCGAAGTAGGCCCGCAGGGTCTCCACCAGCTTCGACCCCTTCGCGGCGTCGTAGTCGATCACCGGACCCAGCCGTGAGGTGACGTACGCCGCCGGGTGGCCGTCGGAGCCGAGCAGCAGCCCCACGAAGCCGAGGTCCTCGGCGGTGACCACCTGGCCCTCGCGACCCAGGGTCATCGCGGCCGCCAGGCAGCGGCGAGCCTCGTCGTAGCCCTTCACCACGGCGTCGGGGCTGCTCAGCGGCCCCGGCACCGGGCCGGCCGCCCCGACCGTCACCGGCGCGGCGGCCGAGAGGCGCAGGCCCTCGACCACCAGCTCGCCGGCGGCCCGGGCGTCGCAGTCGGGAAAGATCAGCACCACCTGCCCCTGGCGCACCGCCGCGAACCCGTCGTGGGTGGCCGCGACGAACGTCGCCGCCTGACCGACCCGGGCCCGGTCGCCGGGAACGTCGGCGACCACCACGGCATAGTCCCTGGACAGGTCGGCCTGCAGCAGCCGGCCGCGCTCGCGCAGCGTCTCCGGGCCCGGGGTGGTGCCCGAGAGGAGCTCGTCGAGGAGCTCGCCCCGCACCCGTCCCTCGGCCTCGGCGACGCTGCGGCGGAAGAGCAGCAGGAGCGCCGTCACCAGCGCCGCTCGCTCCAGGATCCGCTGGTCGCCGTCGTCCAGATCCCCGTCCTCGCGGTCGACCTCGCGCGGGCCGAGGAGCATCGAACCGAGCTGTTCGGCACCGGCGAGGACCGGGGTGGCGTAGATGTCGCCGCTGCCGGCGGTGCGGCTCAGGTCGAGGCTGCGCCTGGTCACGGCCGCCTCGTAGTCGGAGACCTGCTGGTCCGGAGCGCTGCTCGCGATGGCCTCTCCGTCGAGGTCCAGCACGACGACCCGGGCGCCGAGGACCTCGGCGACGCTGCGTACGACATCATCGACGCCGCCGCCTTCGACGACGATCCGGGTGAGCCGGTCGTGGGCGTCGGCGGCGCGCTCGACCGCCTCGTTGCGCGCCTGCAGCTTGCGGGTCGTGACCTCGAGCTCGGCCACAGCGGCGCGGGTCTCCTCCAGCAGCCGGGCCTTGTCGACGGCGATCGCGGCGTGGGCGGCGAGGGAGACGAGCAGGGCGCTCGCCTCGTCCCCGAAGGGACGTACGGTGCGATTGGCGGCGAAGAGGACGCCGATGACCTGGCTGCCGAGCAGGAGAGGTACGCCGATGATCGCCCGAATCCCCTCCCCGCTGACCGCGGCGTCGATGTCGGGGGCGTGCCGGAAGCGCTTGTCGGGGATGTAGTCGGCGGTCGAGTACGGACGGGTGGTCTGGGCGACGAGGCCGCCGAGCCCGATCCCGAAGGGGATCCGGGTCGTCCGGAACGCGACGGTCAAGATGCCCTCGGTCACCCGCATGTACTCGCCGCGGCGCTCGTCGTTGAGGGTCAGATAGGCGACGTCGCTGTTGAGCAGCTGCCTGGCCCGGGTCACGATCGCCTGCAGCACCGCCTCGAGATCGGTCAGCATCGCCAGGTCGTTGGCCGACTCGAACAGCGCTCCCAGCTCGCCCTCACGCCGACGGCGCGCCTCGAGGGTGTCCCTGACCTGGAGCGCAAGGCTCCTGGCGTAGTCGATCCGCTCCTGCTCCTCGGCGGTCGCGCCCGCCGTGCGCGCGGCCTGCGACGGCCCCTCGAAATCGGCCTCCGCGGCATCCCCGGCCAGCAGCTCCAGGAACGCGACCACATCGACCGTCATGTGACCGAAGTTACACTTCTACGCGGCCACCGACATATGGGATCACCACATAGTTCCCCGGGATCAGGTAGGCGTCGTCGCCAGGTCATCCGGTGAGGTGACAGGTCGCTCGCAGACGAACCCCCGACAGACGTACGCCGCCGCCTTCCCGTCCACCGGAGTGCGGCTGCTCAGCAGCGGGATGTCGTCGCGGGCCTCGTCGGCGACGACCACCACCGCGCCCGGCTTGCGCCGGGCAGCGGCCTCGAGGGCGTCGCGGTCGGGTCCCGGCGGTCCGACGACCGCGATCTCGAGCGGCCCGTCCTTCATGGTGGCCGCCGCGGCCAGCGACCAGCCGGCGAACCGGGGCGCCTTGGTCATCAGGTTGCTCGTGGCCGCGAGCGTCTCCTCGGCGGCCGTGCGGTAGCGGCCCTCCCCGGTCAGCGCGTGCGCGGTGACGAGCGCGTGGACCATCGCGCCGGTGCCGCTGGGGCTGGCGTTGTCGGAGGGGTCCCGCGGCCGGGTGACCAGCGCCTCCGCGTCGTCGGCGGTGTCGTAGAAGCCGCCGTCCTCCGCGCGGAAGTGGGTCAGGGCGGTGTCGAGCAGCGCCGTCGCCCGCTCGAGCCAGGTGCTGTCGCCGGTCGCCTGGGTCAGCGCGAGGAATCCCCCTGCGACGCAGCCGTAGTCCTCCAGCACTCCCGCGTGCGCGCCGGCCGCGCCGTCACGGCTGACGCGGAGGAGGCGTACGTCGCTGGTCGAGCCGCCGGAGCCGCTAGGCGGAGGCGTGTCGAGACCAACACAGTGCGTTCGCCACAGCAGCTCCGCCGCTGCGACCGCGGCGTCGACGTACTGCCGCTCCCCCAGCATCAACCCGGCGTCGACCAGACCGCTGATCGCCAGTCCGTTCCAGGCCGCGACGACCTTGTCATCGCGGGTCGGACGTACTCGCTCGGCGCGCGCGGCGAGGAGCCGCGCCTTGACCGACTCGAGCCGCTCGGGGTCGTCGGGCCGGTGCCGCAGCTGCAGGGTCGAGGCACCTTCTTCGAAGGTGCCGGCCTCGGTCACCTCGAAGACCTCCGCGGCCCAGGCGCCGTCGTCGGCGCCGAGGACCTCGACGAGCTCACCCGGGGTCCAGACGTAGAACTTCCCCTCGACCCCCTCGCTGTCGGCGTCGAGCGCGGAGGCGAACCCGCCCTCGGCGGTACCGAGCTCGCGGATCATCCAGTCGGCGCTCTCCTGCGCGACCCGGTCGCCGAGCTCGGTGCCGAGCCGGGCGTAGAGGCCGATCAGCTGCGCGTTGTCGTAGAGCATCTTCTCGAAGTGCGGAACGACCCAGCCGCGGTCGACGGCATAGCGCGCGAACCCGCCCCCGACCTGGTCGTAGATCCCGCCGCCAGCCATCGCGGCGACGGTCCGCGAGAGCATGTGCGGAACCCGAGAGTCGGTCTCCGCGACCCGGCGCAGGAACTCCAGCACCATCGACGGCGGGAACTTCGGGGCGCCCCCGAACCCACCCGCCATCGGGTCGAACTCCCCCGCCAGCGCCTCGACCGCGGCACCGACGTCCACCTGCCAGTCCCCCGCCGCTCCGGCCACCCCGGAGATGGCGGCCAGGTGCTGACGTACGTTCTCCGCCACCGCCCCGATCTCCGAGCGCCGCTGCGTCCACGCCTCCGAGAGCGCCTGCAGCACCTGCGTGAACGCCGGCTGCCCGTGGCGCGGCTGGTCCGGGAAGTAGGTGCCCGCGAAGAACGGGTTGCCGTCGTGGTCGAGCACCACCGTCATCGGCCACCCGCCTGACCCGGTCATCGCCGTCGTCGCCGCCATGTAGACCGCGTCCACATCCGGCCGCTCCTCCCGGTCGACCTTGATGTTCACGAAGTGCTCGTTCATGTACGCCGCCGTCGTCTCGTCCTCGAACGACTCGTGCGCCATCACGTGACACCAGTGGCACGCGGCGTACCCGACCGACAGCAGGACAGGTACGTCCCGCCGCCGCGCCTCCTCGAACGCCTCGGGCGACCACTCCCGCCAGTACACCGGATTCTGAGCGTGCTGGAGCAGGTAGGGCGAGGTCGCGGAGGCGAGTCGGTTGGCCACTCCTCCAGCCTTGCACGCACATGAGCAAGTGATGCAAACGCGTCAGATGACAGGGATTCTTGACGCGTATTCCGCTCCAACATTCAGTGGCCAACGGCAGACGCTGCGCTGACGGTGGCGTCGCCGGGCTTGGCGAAGCGCCCCTGTGCGCCCGGCCGGGCGTGACGGGCTGCACGACTTTGCAACCAACCCGGTACGCGCCGCAGCGGGAGCGCGGCGGGAAGTACGCACCGGCTATCTGGAACCTCGGCGAGCCGGTGCAACACATGTTCTCGGTGGCGCGTCATGAAGACACACATCGCCCGGACTCGGAGGGTTCACATGAAGCAGCTCGTCGTCTTCCTTCTCATCGGCGCGCTCGTACCCGTGGTGGGCCCGGTCCTCAGCGCCCAGGCGCTGCCGCCCGACCTCGTCTGCGACGGCAGCTACCACCACCGGACGTTCCGCAACGTAGTCATCCCGGACGACGCCCGCTGCGTGATCACCATGTCCAGGATCACCGGCAACGTCCGCACCACCGGTGCACCGAGGGTGGTCAGCATCACCGACACGAGCCTCGGCCGGAACGTCCACGTCCGCAACGTCGTCGAACGCGTCACCATCGGAGCCGCCGGGTGCCGCGTGGACCCGGTCGCCGGACGAAATCTCATGGTCCGCAACTCCCGCAACGTGGCGATCTGCGAGATGTCGATCGCCAACAATCTCGTGGTACGCGACAATCGGGGGACCTTGATGGTCCGGGACAACAAGGCGTGCAACAACCTCCACGTCGTCGGCAATCACGTGCGTTCCCTGCGTGTGCTCAGGAACTCCTACGCCGGCAACTTCTCGGTGGCTCGCAACAGCTGGGTGGACCGCAAGATCGTGAGGGACAACGTGGAGCTACGTCAGAACCCCGCGGCGTGCCGTCGGGCTGGATGAGTGATTCCACGCCACCGTCACGACCTCCTCCGGGCTCGGCGCCACTACCCACAGGTCCATGGTCCCGCACGCCCAAGCGGGACGCTCAGGGCTGGCCTCAGTCTTCGAGCGGACCAAGGGCGGGGCCGGCGACGAACCGGGCCGCCGGATCGGCGAGCACCTCCAGTTCCAGTACGACGAGCTCGTTGCGACCGGGCCGCAGGACCGGGCCCGGTACGAAGAGGGTGTGCTGCGGCCCGCGTCGCCAATAGCGCCCCAGGCAGAAGCCGTTGACCCAGGCGATGCCCTTGCCCCAGGCGGTGGTGTCGAGGAAGAGGTCGACGTGGGGCTCGGCCGAGAAGAGTGCGCGCCACGCGGTGGGCCCGACGCCGGTGCCACGGCCTTCGGGCGAGTCGGTCTCCCACAGGCGCGGCACCCGGTCGAGGTCGACGGCCAGGACCTCCCAGTCCGTGAGTGGCACCCCGTCGAGCAGAGCCGGCCCGACCAGGCCCTTGTGCTCACCGATGCGCGCGCCGTAGTTGACCCGGCCCTGGTCCTCGACGACCAGCTCCAGCACGCCACGCCCGCGCGGCAGCGCGATCGCCTGCTCGTGGTGCTCCCGCTCGAGGATGCCGACCGGAGCACCGTCGAGGAAGACGGCGGCCCGGTCACGGACCTCGCCGAGAGTGAGGACGCCGGGGCCGTCGCCAGGCAGCTCGGTCCGGTAGACGGCCAGACGCGTGTCCGTCTCCAGATCGTCCAGCACCGGGAGCGATTCCCACCTGCTCCAGGAGCCCCAGGCCGCCGGGTCGTCGAGAAGCCGGACCGGATCGCCCAGCGCCACCGTGTGCTCGGGGGCGGGACCTGGGGCGCCGGAGGTCTCGGTCGGCACCGGGGCGTAGCGGGCGATGACGTCGCGGAACGCGAAGTACTTCGCGGTCGGGTTCCCGGCCTCGTCCAGGGGCGCGTCGTAGTCGTAGGAGGTCACCGTCGGCCGGTAGGTCCCCTTGTCGTTGGCCCCGCTGGTCAGGCCGAAGTTCGTGCCGCCGTGGAACATGTACACGTTGACCGAGGCTCCGGCGGCGAGCAGGGCATCGAGCTCCTCGGCGGCCTGCTCGACGGCGGTGGTGTGGTGCCGGCCTCCCCAGTGGTCGAACCAGCCGTCCCAGAACTCCATGCACATCAGCGGCCCGGTCGGCTGGTGGTCGCGGAGGGTGCGCAGGCGGTTCACGCTGTCCGAGCCGAAGGAGCTGGTACGCAGCACCCCGTCGATTCCGCCGGCGGCGAGCATGGCGTCGACGGGCTGGTCCACGGTGACCAGCGGCACGTCGATGCCGGCTCCACGGATCATCTCCACGAGCGCCTGCAGGTAGCTCCGGTCGTCGCCGTACGCGCCGTACTCGTTCTCCACCTGGACGAGCAGCACGGGTCCGCCCATGTCGACCTGGTGCGGACGGACGAGCGCCAGGACGTGGTGGAGGTACTTCTCGACCTCGTCGAGAAAGCGCGGCTCGTAGCGGCGGATCCCGACGCCCCGCTCCCGGAACAGCCAGGGCGGCAGCCCGCCGTTGTCCCACTCCGCACAGATGAACGGCCCCGGACGCACGATCGCGTGCATGCCGGCCTCGCCCACCAGGCGCAGGAAGCGCGGCAGGTCGAGGATGCCGTCGGTGTCGAAGACGCCGGGGCGAGGGCTGTGGGCGTTCCACGGCACGTAGGTCTCGATGGTGTTGAGGCCCATCAGCCTGGCCTTCTCGATCCGGTCCGCCCAGTGGTCGGGGTGGACCCGGAAGTAGTGCAGCGCGCCGGAGAGGATCCGGAACGGCTCACCGTCGAGAAGGAAGTCGGTCTCGCCGATCGTGAACTCGGGCATGCCTACCTCTCGCGATGGACCGACGGCCGCCGCTCCGCGATGTGCGGCGGGCCGTCGGTCCCTCTCAGTCGTGGGTCAGTCGTGGGTCAGTTGACGCTGAAGCCCTGCTCGTCGCCGTACTTCACGAGCGCTTCCTGCCAGGCCGCCAGACCGTCCTCGAGGGCTGTGTGGGTCTGGTAGGACTTGCCGACGGTGTCGCCGTAGATCGTGTCGGCGTAGAGCTGGTAGGGCAGGTACTGCCAGCCCTCGACCACCTGGGTGGCCGCTTCGGTGAGCACCTGGTTGACCTGCTGGCCGCCGAAGTAGTCGCTCTTCTTGTCGACGAACGCGGGGTCCTGCAGGTCAGCGACCGTGGCCGGGAAGCCACCGCTCTCCAGGAACGGCTCGACCCCCTCGTCGTGGTTGAGCCAGCGCACGAACGCCGCCGCCAGCGCAGGGTTCTTGCTCTGCTCCAGCACGGACTGGGTGCTGCCGCCGTTCTCGGCGGTCGCGGGCTGCCCGTCGTACGTCGGCATCGGTGCGACCCGCCACTTGCCCGCGCCGTCGGGCACGGACTGCTCGAACACGCCGGGTGCCCAGGCACCGAGGCCGATGGACGCGATGGTCCCGTCCCCCAGCGCCTTGTACCACTCCTCGGTCCAGCCGGGGATGGTGCAGACCAGCTCGTCCTCGATGAGCTGGTTCCACACGCCCGTCCACTTCTGCGTGCCCTCGTCCTGCAGGTCGATCGTGACGTTCTCACCGTCGGCCTGGAACGGCGTGCCACCGGCCTGCCAGATCATGCTGGTGGTGAAGCCGGCGTCACCGCTGTCGTTGGTGATGCACTGCGACGGGTCCTCCTTCTTGATGGTCCGGGCGGCCTCGACGTACTCGTCCCAGGTGGTCGGCACCTCGAGCTTGTGCTCATCGAAGATCTGCTGGTTGTAGAAGAGCGCCATCGGGCCGGAGTCCTGCGGCAGCCCGTAGAGGCCCTCGCCGGCCTGCACCGAGGCCCAGGTCGAGGGCGTGTAGTCCGACTCGAACTCGTCGAAGCCGTACTGGCTCAGGTCGACCAGGTCGCCGGGCAGCGCGAACTGCGGGAGCGCCTTGTACTCGACCTGCGCCACGTCGGGGCCGCCGGAGCCTGCCTTGATCGCGTTCTGCAGCTTCGTGTAGTGGTCGTTGCCGGTGCCGGCGTTGACCAGCTTCACCTCGACCTTCGGGTACTGGTCCTCGAACGCGGCCACCTGGGCCTCGGCGGACGGGGTCCACGTCCAGTAGGTGATGGTGCCCCCTTCCTCGAGCGCGGCGTCGAGGTCTGCGGCCGTGCCTCCGCCGCCGCCCCCGTCGTCCGAGCCACAGCCGGCGAGCACGGAGGCGGCTGTGAGGGCTGCCGCGACGAGGGCGATCCGGCGGGATCTGCGCCCATTGATGATCAACATGGCGTTCCTTTCATTTCACTGTTTGACGCTTCCCGCGCTCAAGCCGGACTGCCAGAACCGCTGGAGAAGGAGGAAGGCGATGACGAGCGGGGCGATGGTCAGCAAGGAGCCGGTGACCACCAGGTTGTAGACGGGCTGCGCGTTCGCGCCCGACGCCTGAGCGCTCCACTGGGTGAGGCCCACGGTGAGCGGATAGAGCTTCGGTTCGCTCAGCATGATCAGTGGCAGGAAGTAGTTGTTCCACGTCGAGACGACGGCGAACAGCAGCACCGTGACGATGCCGGGAGCGAGCAGGCGCAGCGCGACCGTGAAGAAGATCCGAATCTCGCCGGCACCGTCGATGCGCGCCGCCTCGAGCAGCTCGTCCGGCACGGCGTCAGCGGCGTAGACCCACATCAGGTAGAGGCCGAACGGGCTGATCAGCGAGGGGATGATGATCGCCCAGACCGTGTTGGTGAGCCCCATGTTCGAGAACATCAGGAACGTCGGCACGGCCAGCGCGGTGCCGGGCACGGCCACCGCGCCGATGATGACGGCGAAGACCGCCCGCCGCCCGGGGAAGCGGTACTTGGCCAGGCCGTAGCCGGCCGCGGTGGCCAGCAGAGTTGCGCCGCCGGCACCCACCACGACGTAGAGAAGGGTGTTCGCCAGCCAGCGCAGGAAGATGCCGTCGCGGTAGGTCAGCGTGTCGCGGACGTTGCTGAAGAACGCGAACTCGTCGCCTACCCACAGCCCCGGGCTCGAGAACAGATCCGCCTGCGTCTTGGTGGCGCTCAGGATCAGCCACGCCAGCGGCACCAGCGTGTAGACGAGGAACAGCGCCATCAGCGCGGTCAGCAGCGGCGATCGTCGCGGCGCCAGCGGCGACGTGCCCACCCGGCGCGTCATTTCATCGCCTCTCGTGAGCCGCGGAGCTGGACGGCGTACGCGATCACCGCGGTCAGCAGGCCCATCACGATCGCGACCGTCGCCGAGTAGTTGTACTGCTGCCCGCCGAAGGACAGGTTGTAGGCGTAGAGGTTCGGGGTGTAGTAGGTCGTGATGACGTTGGGTTCCAGCGTGCGCAGGATGTTCGGCTCGTTGAAGAGCTGGAAGGTTCCGATGATGGAGAAGATCGTGGCGATCAGGATGGCCCCGCGCAGTGCCGGGATCTTGATCGAGAGCACGGTGCGCATCGCCCCGGCGCCGTCGAGTGCGGCGGCCTCGTAGATCTCGCCGGGCACGGTGCGCAACGCGGAGTAGAAGATCAGCATGTTGTAGCCCACGAACTCCCAGGTCACGATGTTGGCGATCGAGGCGAGCATCCAGTTGCTGCTGAGCGGCGCGATCGAGGTGCCGAAGAGGTCGTTCAGGTCGGCGGCCAACCCGAAGTTGGTGCCGTACATGAAGCCCCACATCAGGACGGCCACGACGCCGGGAACGGCGTAGGGCAGGAAGATGAAGAGCCGGAAGAAGCTCGTGCCGTAGAGCCGGGCACTGTCGATGGCCAGCGCGGCCACCAGGGCGAGGCCGAGCATGATCGGCACCTGTACGACGAAGAACAGCAGGACCCGCAACGAGCCGTCCCAGAACTTGTCGTCGGTGAACACGTCGACGTAGTTGTCCAGACCGACGAACTGCGTGGTGCCGAAGAACGCCTGCGCACGGAAGAGGCTGAGGTAGGCGGCGTAGGCGATCGGCGACAGGAAGGTCAGCGCGAAGACCGCCAGGAACGGGCCGACGAAGATCCACCCCTTCGTGTCGCTGCGCGACCACCGGCGACCGGGCGCGGGCGGTCGCCCACCACCGCGGGTCTCCCGGATTCTCTCCGACCGGGTCACGGTCCCACCTCCCTTCACCGCCCTTCCGATGGCGGCCTGTTAACGTCAACAGGTACAGTGACGTACGACACATGTTGACGTCAACAGGCTGGCGGAAGGATTATTCGGCCCATGGCGACAGACAGCACGGCCTCGGGGCCAGCGACACGGCGAGGGGCCTCTCAGGCCGACGTTGCCCGGATCGCTGGGGTATCGGGACAGACGGTCTCGCGGGTCGCGAACGGCGCCCGCTACGTCGACGCAGCCACCCGGGAGCGGGTGCTGTCCGCGATGCGCGAGGTCGGGTACCGGCCCAACCGGGCGGCCCGGGCGCTGCGCAGCGGACGGTTCCAGAGCATCGGCGTGATCGCGTTCGAGCTCTCCAGCGTCGGCACCACCCACACGCTCGACGCGATCGCGGCCGCCGCCACCCAGACCGGGTACGCCATCAACCTGCTGCCCGTGCTGGACGCCACCCAGGACGCCGTTCGAGCAGCGTTCGACCAGCTCGGCGAGCAGACGGTGGACGGCATCATCATCCTGGTCGAGACCCACCGGCTCGACGGCGTAGCCGTGCCGGAGGGACTACCGGTGGTCGTGGTCGACTCCAGCGCGGAGTACGACTACCCGATCGTCGACAACGACCAGGCCCTCGGAGCACGGTTGGCCACCGAGCACCTGCTCGACCTCGGTCACGAGACCGTCTGGCACGTCGCCGGGCCCGAGCTGTCCTACTCCGCGCGGCGCCGCCGGACGTCGTGGCAGAAGACGCTCGAGGCCCACGGCCGAACGGTGCCACCAGTGCTGCCGGGCGACTGGTCGACCGGAGCCGGCTACGAGGCCGGCCTCCGGCTGGCCGACAACGAGGAGGTGACCGCGGTGTTCACCGCGAACGACCAGATGGCCCTGGGAGTTCTCAGAGCCCTGCACGAGCGCGGTCGCCGGGTCCCCGACGACGTCAGCGTCGTCGGCTTCGACGACATGGAGGAGGCGGCGTACTTCTGGCCGCCACTGACCACCGTCCACCAGTCGTTCGACGAGGTCGGCAGGGGCGCCGTCGACGCCCTGATCCGGGAGATCCAGTCCGGCGAGCACGAGCACCAGGAGGCCCTGGTGCGGCCCCGACTGGTAGTCCGGGCCAGCACCGCCCCGCCCCGGGGGACGACCGCATGAGCCGGCGACTCCACCGCTGGGTGCGATGGCCCGAGTCGCTCGCGATCGAGAACGCTCGCGGACCGCTCGGCTTCGGGGCCGACTACAACCCCGACCAGTGGGAACGGGAGGTGTGGAACGAGGACGTCCGGCTGATGCGTCAGGCCGGGGTGAACATCGTCTCCCTCGGGATCTTCTCGTGGGCCCGCCTGCAGCCGACCGCGGACACCTGGGACTTCGCGTGGCTCGACGAGGTGATGGACCTCCTGCACGCCCACGGCATCGCCGTCGACCTCGCCACCGCGACCGCCTCGCCGCCGCCCTGGTTGAGCACCGGGCACCCGGAGATCCTTCCGGTCACGCGCACCGGCGAGACCATGTGGCCGGGCGCCCGGCAGCACTGGCGACCGACGTCACCGGTGTTCCGACAGCACGCCCTGGCGCTCGTCGAGAAGATGGCGAGCCGGTACGCCCAGCACCCGGCGCTCGCCGCCTGGCACGTCTCCAACGAGCTCGGTTGCCACAATCTCTACGACTACTCCGACGACGCCGCGGCAGCTTTCCGCACCTGGCTCGCGCAGAGGTACGGCGACCTCGACGGGCTCAACCGCGCCTGGGGCACCGCGTTCTGGTCGCAGCGCTACAGCGACTGGAGCCAGGTGCTGCCGCCGCGACTGACGCCCACCATCCCCAACCCGACGCACCAGCTCGACTTCAAGAGGTTCTCCTCCGACGCCCTCAAGGACTACCTGCGCTCCGAGCGGGAGATCCTCGACCGGCTGACTCCTGACGTGCCGGTGACCACGAACTTCATGGTGATGGCCCACTTCGACGGCATCGACTACGCCGACTGGGCGGCCGAGGTCGACTTCGTCTCCAACGACCACTACACGCTCGTCGAGGACCACGCCCGCGACGAGCTGTCGTTCTCGGCCAACCTCACCGGCGGCATCGCCGGCGGTGAGCCGTGGTTCCTGATGGAACACTCGACCAGCGCGGTCAACTGGCGCGCGATCAACCCGCCCAAGGCGGACGGCGCACTGGTGCGAGACTCGCTCACCCACGTGGCGCACGGTGCGGACGCCGTCTGCTTCTTCCAGTGGCGGCAGTCCCTCGCCGGCGCGGAGAAGTACCACTCGGCGATGGTGCCCCACGCCGGCGAGGACAGCGAGGTCTATCGGACGGTGGTCCGACTGGGCGGGCACCTCGAGCGGCTCGCCTCCGTCGTCGGGTCGCGGCGCCAGCAGGCCCGGGCCGCGATCCTCTTCGACATCGAGTCGTCGTGGACCCTCGACCTGGAGGCCAACCCGAGCTCCTCGGTGAGCCATCGGGCGGAGGCGCTGGACTGGTACGTCGCGTTCCTCGCGCTCGGGGTCCGGGCCGATGTCCTGCCTGTCGGCGCGCCGCTCGACGGGTACGACATGGTGGTGGCGCCGGTGCTGCACGTGATGCCGGCTGCGACGGCCGACCAGCTGAGGACGTTCGTCGACCGTGGTGGCCACCTGGTCACGACGTACTTCTCCGGCGTCGTGGACGAGAACAACCACGTGTGGCCGGGTGGCTACCCGGGCGCGCAGCGCGATGTGCTCGGCATCCGCATCGAGGAGTTCGGGCCGCTCCTGGACGGGTGCGAGGTCGTTCTCGACGACGGCAGCACCGGGATGCTGTGGACCGACCGGATCACCGCGACGACTCCCGACACGCAGGTCCTCGCGACGTACAAGACCGGGCTGCAGGCGGGCCGCCCCGCAGTGACCCGACGGGCCCTGGCTCACGGCTCGGCCACCTACGTCTCCACCCGGTTGGGTGCGGATGGTCTCGAGCCGCTGCTGGCCCGACTGCTCGAGGCCGCCGGGGTGGGCAGCGAGCTGCCCGCGGGGCTGCGCGGCAGGGTGGAGCTCGCCATCCGCACAGACGGCGAGAGGGAGTACTGGTTCCTGGTCAACCGGACCGACGACGTGGTCGATCTCGGCGACCTGGTCGGCCTCGGCGAGCAGATGTTCTCCTCGGCTGCCGATCGCGGCGTCGCCGAGCTGACGGGCTCCGGGGTGGCCGTGTTCACCCGCTCCGCCCGATGACCGACGAGCGCGCCCGCGGCGTGCACCTCCGGCGCGGCGACACCAGCCTGGTCGTCCGGCTGGACTCCACCGAGCTCCCGTGCGTCCTCCACTGGGGACCGGATCTCGGCGAGACCGCGGTCGAGCACCTTCCCGACCTTCTCCGCTCGCTGGAGATGCCGAGCCTCGACGGGGCGATCTACCAGCACTCGTGGGCATCCGTGCTGCCGCAGCAGACCAGTGGCTGGGTGGGTCGCCCGGGTCTGCTGGGCAGCCGCGCCGGCCAGGCCTGGGCGCTCACCTTCGACTCGGTGGACCACACGGTCACCGAGTCGACCGACTGCACCCGGCTCACCAGCGTCGCGCTGGACAAGCCGGCCGGGGTGGAGGTCACCACCGAGATCGAGCTGTTCGGGAACGGTCTGCTGCGCCTCCGTGCGTCCGTGCGGAACCTCGGGGCGACGCCGTACGCGGTGACGCTGCTCGAGCCGGCTCTGCCGGTGCCGGCCGAGGCCGACGAGCTCCTCGACATGGCGGGGCGGCACGCCCACGAGCGCACCCCGCAGCGCCACGCGTTCACCCAGGGACAGCACGTCCGCGAGGCCTGGGGCGGTCGTCCCGGCCACGACTCGGCCACCGTGCTGTGTGCCGGCCGGTCCGGTTTCGGCTTCCGCGCCGGCCGGGTCTGGGGCGTTCACCTCGGCTGGAGCGGCAACCAGGTGCTCTGCGCCGAGAGCTCCTTCACGGGCTGGAAGCTGCTGCGCGGAGGCGAGCTGCTCATGCCCGGCGAGATGGTGCTGGGCCACGACGAGACCTATGCCTCGCCCTGGCTCTACGCCTCCTGGGGCGAGGGGCTCGATGCCTTCTCCGGCCGCTTCCACGAGCACCTGAGGGCGCGGGTCGTGCACCCACGGCGCGCGCGACCCGTACTCCTCAACACCTGGGAGGCGGTCTACTTCGACATGGACATGCAGAAGCTGATCGAGCTCGCCGAGCGTGCGGCCGACCTGGGCGTCGAGCGCTATGTCCTCGATGACGGCTGGTTCAAGGGGCGGCGTGCCCCGACGAGCTCACTGGGCGACTGGGTGGTGGACGAGGACGTGTTCCCGGACGGTCTCACCCCGCTGGTGAAGACCGTGCAGGGCCTGGGAATGGAGTTCGGGCTGTGGTTCGAGCCCGAGATGGTCAGCCTCGACTCCGACGTGGCCCGGGAGCATCCCGAGTGGATCCTCGGCACCCACGCCGGTCCCGGCATCAGTTCGCGCAACCAGCACGTCCTCGACCTCTCCGACCCGGACGCCTGGGACCACGTGTTCGGTCAGATCTCGGCGTTGGTGGACCGCTACGACATCGCCTACATCAAGTGGGACCACAACCGTGCGCTGACCGGCGCGGGCCGCGGTCGGGACCACAGGCCCGCGGTCCACCTGCAGACACTCGCGACCTATCGCCTGATGGACGCGCTCCGTGCCGAGCATCCCGGGCTCGAGATCGAGTCCTGCTGCGGGGGTGGCGGGCGCCTCGATCTGGGAGTCCTCGAGCGGACCGACCGGGCCTGGGTCTCCGACTGCATCGACGCGCACGAAGGCCACCGTCTGGTCCGGTGGACCGGGCTGACCCTCCCGCCCGAGCTGATGGGCACCCACGTGGGATCGAGCACCGACCACACCACCGGACGCCGGCACACCCTGCGCTTCCGCGCCGGCACCGCCATGTGGGGACACCTCGGCATCGAGTGGGACCTCACCGCCATGACGGACGAGGAGCGCGAGGAGCTCCGGGCCTGGATCGCGCTGCACAAGCAGTTCCGTGGCCTGCTCCACTCCGGCCGCGTCGTGCGGGCGGACACCGTGCCCGACGGTCTGCAGCTGGACGGCGTGGTCGCCCCTGACGGGCGCGAGGCGCTGTTCCGTCTCTCGGCACTCGACCTCACCCTGGGCCAGCCGGCCGGCCGCATCCGGTTCCCCGGCCTGACCCCGGAGACGGCGTACCGAGTGACGCCGGTGCCTCTTGCGGTGTCGCCCACGCACAGCCCCCGACCCACGTGGCACGACGGCGGCGCGGTGATGAGCGGGCGACTGCTCGACGAGGTCGGCGTGGTCGCGCCCCTGCTGGAGGCCGACGACCTGGTCATCGTGCACCTGGTCGCAGAGGTGGCGTGAACCCAGGGCCGACCGCTACGGCACCCGGGTTTCATCGCGCGTTCGCGCCGTGTTCGTGGAGCCACGCTCGACGTGACGTACGGGTCCGGTTGTCTGACTCACGGTGTCAAACGTCCCCAGCAACAGGATCCCCCACATGAACCAGATCAAGTTGGTCGTCGCGGGCGCAGTGGCCCTTCTCGGCACGATCGCCTTCAGCGGACACTTCTCGGACCCAGCACCATCCGCCAGCGGACAGGCCAGCGCCGCGGTCAGCAGCAGCAACACCCTTCGGATCGGTGTCGACAGCACCGAACCCGTCTACTTCGAGAGCGGCGGCGCGACCAAGGGCTTCGACTACGAGATGGCGCACAGCGTCGCCGAAGGCATGGGCGTCGAGCCTGAGTTCGTGGCGATGGACTTCAACGAGCTCTTCCCGGCCCTGCGAGCGGGAGAGATCGACATGATCGGGGCCCAGGTCACGAGCACCTCCGAGCTCGAGCGGGAGTTCGACTTCAGCGCGCCCTACTTCTCGACGTACGTCGCCTTCCTGACCCCCGAGGGATCGACCATCCGGACGCGCGGTGACGTCAACGGGAAGAGGATCGCGGTCGTCGACGGCTCCGTCCAAGGGTCCTATCTCGAAGAGAAGTACCACGACGTCGAGATCGTCAGAGCCCCTGACGTGGGCGCTGCCATCGAGCTGATCGGGCGAGGCGAAGCGGACGCGTTGTTCCATGGAGCTCCTTACGCTCAGTCGATCATCAAAAGCGCACCGATAGCCCTGGAAGAGCCGATCGTCTACCCGGTCAAGGACGCCCCGATCGGATTCGTGATCCGCTCCGGCGACCAGCGCAAAGAAGAGATCGACGAGGTCCTGAAGGACATGGTCCTCGACGGCGAGTGGCTGAGGATCAAGACCTCCTACTTCGAGGCGGACCCGCTCTCCGACGTGTTCCGCGACAAGGGATCCTGAACCGGGCCTGCACCGGACCCACCTCCACCGTGGACGCCCTGCGGATCAGCCCGGCTAGGAGCCGAGGAGCCCGATCGAGATGACCTGCCGGACCGCGTCGCTTCGCGAGGAGACGCCCAGCTTGCGGTAGATCGAGGCGACCTGCGAGCTGACGGTGTTGCGGGAGACGAACAGTCGCTCGCCGATCTCGCCGATCGTGAGGTGGGTCTGGAGGTAGGGCAGCAGGCGCAGCTCGGCCGGGCTCAGGGGCGGCCTTCCCGCGGTGACGCGTTCGGTCGAGCTGATCCTGGCGCGCAGCCTCGCGACCTGGTCGACCAGAGCCCCGAGGTCCGGGCGGCGCTGCAGTATGTCGTCGATCTCGCGCAGCAGGTGCCGGGCGGATGTCGAGTCGCCGCGTGCCCAGAGCACCCCGGCCAGCTGGAGGCGGCCCCGCACGGCCAGGTACGGCAGGACGTACGTGCAGGACGGGCGCGCGCGCATGGCCCGAGTCAGCTGCCGGTCCGCCTCACCGAGATCCCCGTCGTGCATCCCGAGACGGGCAGCGGCCGCGAATGCGAGGACGCTTACCGCGTAGTCGTACGTCCGATGCTTCTCGACGACGGCGAGGGCGGCGGCCACCCTCTCGCTGGCCTCGTCCCAGCTTCCGCGTTCCATCGCCAACAGCGCGAGTTCCGCGTGAGCGTTGACGATGGTGTCGGTGTTGCCGACCTCGGCTCCGACGGTGGCGCTCTCGGCGAACAGGGCGGCGGCCCGATCGACGTCACCCAGGAGCAGCTGCGCCTCAGCGGCACCGGTCAGGGCCGTGTCGCGCCAGGGGCTCCACGGTGGCTCCTGGGCCATGGCGAAGTCGGCGTCACGCATCATCGCCGCAGGTCCCGCCGGGCACATGGCGGCCCGCAACATGGCGCGCGCGGACTCGAACGAGGCGGTGCCGTCCAGCGGCACCCAGTCGTACTCCGCGGCCTCCGCCACGGCGGCCCATCGTTGCGCACCCAGCGGGTCGCCGCCCAGGACGCCCATCCAGGCGGCCAGCACGGCCAGGGGAGGATGTTCCTCGATCGCCGAGTCACCGAGCGCTGACAGCCATCGCCCCACGGTCGACAGCTGCCCGGCGCTGTAGGTCGGCAGCACCAGCTGCGTCGCGATCTGGACGCACCGATCACGCTCGGGCGTGTTCAACAGGTGCTCGAGGGCCATCGCCGAGGACTCGTTGGCCTCGAACCAGTCCGCGGCCCGCAGGTGCAGCTTCGCGACGACCTCGGGTTCGACCCGACGCAGCTCGCCGAGCAGGAACTCCCGATACAGCGGGTGGTAGCGGTACCACTCCCGCCGCCGGTCGAGCTGGAGCAGGAACGAGTTGGACCCCTCGAGCGCGAGGAGCTGTTCCTGACCGTCGGTGTCCCCCGAGAGCGCGTCGCACAGCGAGCCACAGAGCCGGTCGAGCACAGCGGTACGCCGCAGGAACCGCTGCGTCGCCTGGTCCAGCCCGCTCAGCGACTCCCGATAGAGGTAGTCGGCCACGTACCGGTCGTCGCCGGAGATGCTCGACACGTCCTGCCTGGTGTCCCGAGCGATCGTCGCGGCGAGGTGCAGGCCGGCCGCCCACCCCTCCGTCCGCTCGGTCACCATCGTCGCCTGGTCGCGAGTGAGGGGTACGTGCGCAGCGGCGAAGATCTGCTCGGCGCCCGTCACGTCCAGTGCCAGATCGGACGTCAGCACGTCCAGGACCGCGCCGGAGGCGCGCAGCCGAGCCAGATGGGGCTGCTCGACCCGGCTCGCCGAGACCAGCTGCGAGCCGACCGGGACACCGGAGATGACGACGCTCAGCACGTCGTGGCAGGCCGAGGAGTGCAGCTCGTGCAGGTCGTCCACCATCAGCACGAAGGGTTGCGGACTCCGACTGAGGGCGGCGGCCAGGCGGGGCGCGGCGCGTCCCAACGGCGAGACGGCCAGGCCGCTCACATCCGCGACCACGCCCTGCTGATCCGGCACGGCCCGCGCGTACGCCGAGGCGAGCAGCACGAGGAGAGCGCTGGGATCGTCGTCCAGGCGGTCGAGCGACACCCAACCGACCGGGCGGTCCTCGGCCTGTGCCCACTGCGCCAGGAGGGTGGACTTCCCGTAGCCGGCGGGCGCGGTGACACCGACCGCCGGGGCACCGCTGCTCCGGGCCGCCTCGATCAGAGGGGCCCTGCTCACCAGGCTGAGCGGCAACTCGGGAACCGAGAGCTTGACGTCCAGCACGACGTCGTCGAGCCCGGCAGCCGCTCGCGCCGATTCGCCACCGTCTTCCACCATTCGCACGCTAGAGATCCGAGCAGCCCGACGTCTCACCCCTGCCGGATGACTTGTGGGCAGCACCGCCTCGGCACCGTCCCCGTTTCACACAATGAGCATGATTCGCCGAGAGGTCCTGCCGACCAGATTGAGAACATCCGTTCACTTCCCGACCCGGGATCGAACCCTCGTGGTCGGCGACAGAGGCAAGGAGCACTCCGTCATGACCGAACAGACCACACCCAACGATGGGACCACCTGGCAGGCGGAGGACCCGCCGCCCAGTCGTGCGCAGGAACCGCCGCCCAGTGGCTTGGCGACCGGCTTCATCATGTTCGCCGGCGTGATGATGATCATGGCCGGCAGCTTCCAGGCCTTCGCCGGCCTCGTCGGCATCTTCGAGGACGAGTTCTACGTCGCGACCCCCAACTACCTGCTCGAGCTCGATGCCACCACCTGGGGCTGGATCCACCTGGTGCTCGGACTGCTCGTGGTGCTGGCGGGCTTCGCCGTTCTCAACGGCATGCTCTGGGGTCGCATCATCGGAGTGATCCTGGCCGTGCTGAGTGCCTGCGCCAACTTCGCGTTCCTCCCCTACTCGCCGTTCTGGTCGACGCTGATCATCGCGGTCGACATCTTCGTCATCTGGGCGCTGACGGCGCACGGTCGCGACATCACCCGCTGACCTGGTCACCGAACGACCGGCTCGGGCGGCGGGACAAGGGTTCGTCCGTTCCGGGTGATGTCTGGGACGGACCCGCCGGACAGCCTGGGCACTGGCCTCGTTCGAAGCCACTCCCAAGACCACCGAAGGAGTGCCATGTCAGGCATGTCCGCATCAGACGAACCCGAGACCACCACCGCGGACCGCCCCTCACGAGGCCGTTCGATCGCGGCGGTGATCTGCCTGGTGCTGGCCGCGTTGTTGACCACGCCGGCAGCGGTGGCCTACTGGGGGCAGCGCACGCTGAACGACGCCGAACGGTACGTCGAGACCGTTGGCCCTCTGATCGAGTCACCCGAGGTGCAGGACGTGATCGCGACCCGGGTCACCGAGGCGATCCAGAAGCAGGTCGATGTCGAGGCGCTCCTCAACACCGCGTTCGCCGGCGTGATCGAGGACAGACCGCGCCTCGAGCAGCTCGTGGCGCCCCTCGCCGCGGCCATCAACGGCCTGGTGGAGCGCGAGGTCCGCGCGTTCATCGCCTCCGACGAGTTCGCCGACATCTGGGTTCTGGCCAACACCAGAGCCCAGCAGACCCTTCAGCGAATCCTGAACGGTGACGACACCGGTGCCGTGTCGCTCCAGGGCGAGCAGGTCGTGCTCGACGTCGACGAGGTCATCGAACGAGTCAAGGAGCGACTCGTCGCCCGGGGTCTGACCATCGTCGAGAACGTGCCCATCCCCGAGACCGACCGTCAGATCGTGCTGATGGACGCACCCCAGCTCAGGCAGGTACGCACGATCTACGCATTCTCGAACCCGGTGGCCCAGTGGCTCCTTCCCGTGGTCGGGGTCCTGTTCCTGGCCGCCTTGGTGCTGGCCCGCCGCCGGGCACGGATGGCGGTGTGGATCGGGGCGATCGTGGCCGCCAACGCCCTGCTGCTGGCGTGGGTGCTGTCCATCGGAGAGCAGATGTTCGTCAATGCGCTCTCCGGCACCGATTTCGGGCCGGCGAGCCGGATCTTCTTCGACACCCTGCTCACCTACCTCGAGCGGGGCCAGCAGGTGGTGCTGTGGCTCGGTCTGATCATCGTGCTCGCCGGCTGGTTCGCCGGTTCCAACAGATACGGCACCACGGCACGTACGACCATCGGCGGGGGTCTCGAGAGTCTCGGCGCTCGCTTGGGGGACAGTCCCGTCGGCGCGGCCGGTCGCTGGGTCGCCGCCAACGTGGGCTGGGTGCGAGTCGTCGTGGTGGCGCTGGGCGGTGTGGTCCTGCTCTGGGGCAACAACGTCTCGATGGAACGGCTCTGGTGGTCCCTGGCCCTGGTGGTCGCCCTGCTGGTCGTGCTCCAGGTTCTGGTCGGAGCCGGCCGGCCCAGGGAGACAACCGCCCCCCTGGGCTCCGGACCGGCGACCGGACCGGCTGTCTAGCCGGAGATGTGGTGACCTCGCCGGGTCACCGGTCGCCCCACGTCCGCTCGATCACGTCGATCACCTTGGGCCGCAGGTCGCTCGCCGCGATCACCTCGTCGACCGAGCCGACCTCGACGGCGCGGTGGATGTTGTGCACGTCGTCGAACTCGGCCGCGACCTCGGCGATCTTGTCCGCCCGCAGCTGAGCGCGGAGCTCGGCCAGCTCGACGACGAGCGCGCCGCGCTCCCCGTCCTCGGCGTGGTCGATGCGCTCCTCGAGCGCGGCGACCCGCGGGTCCGCCGCCGCCCGCTTGGAGACCTCCGCAGCGAACACGACGGCTGCCGCGGGAGCGCCACCGAGCACCGAGGCGTACGAGCCCTCGATCGCGAGCACCGTCATCGACGGGTTCAGGTGCTTGGAGAACACCACGAACGCACCCCCGTGGTAGCGAGAGATGACGCAGAAGACGATCGGGCCCTCGAAGTTGACGATCGCGCGGCCGATCTCGGCGCCGTACTCGAGCTGCAGGTTACGCATCGACTCCGGGGAACCGTCGAAGCCGGACAGGTTGGCGAGCACCACCAGCGGCCGGTTGCCCGACGCGGCGTTGATCGCGCGTGCGACCTTCTTCGACGACCGCGGGAACAGGGTGCCCGCGGTGTAGGTGTCCGGGCCGTCGGTGGGAGGGAAGCCTGCGCGTGGCACCGGCTTGGACTCGATGCCGACGAGGCTGACCGGGTAGCCGCCGATCCGGGTGTCGACGACCACGGCGGTGTCGGCGTCGGCCATGCCGGCCCACCGCTCGAGCATCTCGTGGTCGGCGTCGGCCAGCGCCCGCATCACGGTGCGGATGTCGAAGGGTCGCTTGCGGTCGGGGTTATGCTCGGCGGAGAAGATCTCCCCGACGGTCGTGAAGTCACCAGCGTGCGGGAACGACGACACGTCGCGGTCGATCGGGTCGGCCGTCGGGGCCCGGCGTGGCCCGGCCTCGCCGGGAACGACGTAGCTGTGCTCGTAGTGCGCCATGAGCACCCGGAAGGCACCGGCCAGGTCGGGCACCCAGTACTGCGCCTGCCCGTTCGGGCCCATCACCCGGTCGTAGCCGCCGATGCCGTGGTTGTCCTCGGCGGAGACACCGCCGGAGAAGTCGAGCGACTGCTTGCCGGTCAGCACCATCGCGCTGTCCGGGGTCATCACGAGGATGCCCTTGGTGTGCATCAGCATCGTCGCTTCGGCGTTCCAGTACGGCTGGGCACCGACGTTGATCCCGGCGACGACGATGTTGATCTCGCCGCCGGCCTGGGTGAACTGGACGATCCGGCGCAGCGCGGCCGCGACCCAGTCCATGTTCTCGGTGCCGCTCTCCATCGAGATCCGGGCACCGGCCGACACCGCGAACCACTCGACCGGAACACCCATCCGATCGGCGAGGTCGATGGCCGCGATCACCCGGGCGCACTCGGGCTCCGAGAGCGCGCCGAGGGACTTGAGCGGGTCACCGCACAGCACGACTCGGGTGATGCCGTCGGGGTAGAGGGTGCTCGGCGTGGTCACGACGGCGACGATGATGCCTGAACTGTTGAGCCCGGGAGCACGATCGACGGGAACGAGTACGCCGTCGGCGTCGAGGTCGTGCTCGACGACCGTGCCGCTCCCGGCCAGGGCCCGCTGCAGCTCGTAGGGGTAGACGAGGCCGCGGCGTCGGGCGCGCAGCACCTTGGCGGCGTACTCGTCCAACGGGGCGAGCGGCTCGGTGGGCGGCTCGATGACGTCTGCCACGACGCCCGCGCCCGGCTTGGCGTGGAAGCGGATGGCCAGCGGGGTCGGGTCGCCGCCGTCCCGCCCGGCCACACGGCCCTGCGCGAGCACCTCCTCGATCCCGGCGCCCTCGCTGAGCGGGGTGATCTTGCTCTGCAGCGCGGTGATCTGGTCGAGATCCGCCTCGACGACCGGCCACACCGTCACCCACACGTGGTTCACGTCGAGCTTGGTGCCCTCGCGGCCCCGGGCGGTGCGTACGCGGCGGATCGCCTCGAGGCAGTTCTCCACGGCACGCTCGACGTGCGGCAGCGCGATCACGCGGCCCTCGTCGTCGCGCACCACGGCGAGCTGACGGGCCTGGGCGGCCGCGACGAGCCGGCGGTCGGCCGGGTTGGCCCGGGCGACGCACTCGTAGAGCAGTACGTCGTCGGGCGCGGCGAGCCTGGTGACGTCGAACTCGCTGAGGCGCCACAGGTTGAGCCTGCGCCCGACCATCGGGTGCATGCCCCGGACCAGGGAGTCCTCGACCAGCTCGTCGGTCGGGGTCTGTGGAGCGCCGTCCGCGTGGTGGCGGAAGGTGAAGTAGGCGACCGGCTGCGGCGCTGCATGGCAGACCGCGACCGATACGCGACGCGCTCGGCGCGCGAACTCCTGCCCGGCGAGCATCTTGGCGAGCTCGGTCGAGGCGAGGTCCGGATCGGTGGGCGCGTCCGTCCAGCGCAGGTAGATCTCGACGACGTCATCGTGGTCGGAGGTCAGCGCCGAGCTGATCGCGGCACCGAGCCGGCTGTCGGGCTGGGCGAGCTCCGTCACGTCGCCGATGGTGGACACGACCCGGGTCGCACCCTTGTCGTCGGTGGCGTACTCGGCGTGCGCTATCGGGCGTCCATCCTGATCGCTGGTGACGGTCAGATCGTGCAGGTGGTAGTCGCGGTAGTGGCGCCGGATCAGCACCTCCAGCAGCGGCTCGCTCTCGGGAAGTCCCCCGACCAGCCGGTCGCGCAGGAAGCCGACCAGTGGCTCGGGGACGGCCGCCAGCGCGTCGATCCGGGCGGCCCGGTCGGGCGCGTCCGGGTCGGTCAGGGCGGCGACCTCGGCCGGCACGCCCTCCAGCACCGCGCGGCGCTCGTCATCGACCAGCGGCTGGTCGAACCAGCCGAAACGTACCGAGCGGGCCAGGTCGCCGACCACCGCGAACCGGAGCTGCGTGGCGCGCACCATCCGCTCGAGCAGCGCGCGGACCGCGGCGGCGTCCTCCGTCGCCGGCGGCGGGTCGCCGAGCCAGCGCTGCAGCACCCCGATCGCGACATCGACGTCGGAGGGATGCTGCTGGGCGAGGAAGATGCGGAACACCGCACGCTCGAGCTCCGGCGTACGTTCGAGGTCGGAGACCCCGTAGTGCGCGAGCACTCGCAGCAGCTTGTCGCGGAAATGGTCCGGAAGCGCGCCCCGGTCGGGGTCCAGGCTGCGTAGGTAGGTGTGGAAGTACTCCCGCGAGCTGTGCACGCGCAGCTCGGTGGACGGCTCGTCTCCGGCCGGGCGGTTGCGGCTGAGCTCGGCGAAGTCGGTGAACAGCGCCAGCAGATCCATCTCGGTGCGCAGGGTGTCCGCGGGCGCACCGGTGGAGCGGGAGGCCAGATGGGCGGCGAGCAGCGCCGGGCGCTGATCCTCCTCGACGTCGTAGCCGAGCAGCAGGCTGCTCAGGTCGTCCAGCGCACCGTTGCTGCGGCCGGGCTCCGTGGTGGGCTCGGGCAGATCGAGGTCGGCCAGGGTGGCAGTGGTCGCCTCCCCCTCGGCTTCGCCGGTCGGCTCCAGGCGCAGCAGCGGCGCCGCGGTCTCGACCTGGCTCCCGACCCGGACCAGGAGCTCCTTGACCCGGCCGGTGAACGGCGCGGTCAGCGCGGTCTCCATCTTCATCGACTCGAGCACCAGCACCGGATGACCGGCAGCCACCTCGTCGCCGACGGCGAGCGGGGTGGACACGACCAGCGCCGGCGCTGGGGCGCGGACCATGCCGCCCTCGTCGCGGCTGACGCGGTGCATCACGTCGTCGACCTCGACCAGATGGACGGGGCCGTGGGTGGCGGTCACCAGCCGGTAGCGGTGGCCGTCGACGGTGAGCCGGCCGTGCACCTCGTCGATCCGGTCGAGGGTGGCGGTGAGCGTGCGCCGCTCGCCGCCGGCGGTGATGGTCACCTGGTAGCGGGCCGGTCCGGACTGCCGCACGGTCAGGGCGTACGTCGCCCCGCGCAGCTTGAGCTCGATGGTGCGGGCCGGGTCGTGCTGGATCTGGGGTCGGCCACCCTGGGCCGTCTGCAGCATGCGGGCGATCTCGCCGCGCTCGGCCTCGTCGTACCCCTCGATCGCGGCGGCGACGAGCGCGACGCCGGCGTGCCGGGCGGCCTGGAGCCGTCCCTCGCCGCGCACCCGGTCGATCCACCCGGTGTCGGCCCAGGCCGGGCTGCCGGAGGTGACCTCGGGCTGGTCGAGGAGGTCGAGGATGAAGCTCTTGTTGGTCGCACCACCGTCGATGATGACGGTGGTCTCGCCCATCGCCCGGCGCAGTCGCGCCAGCGCCTGCTCGCGGTCGGCGCCCCAGGCGATGACCTTGGCGATCATCGAGTCGAAGTCGGCCGGGATGGTGTCACCCTCGGCCACGCCGGTGTCGACCCGGATGCCGGGGCCGGCGGGGAACTCGAGGCGGCTGATCCGGCCCGGCGCAGGCGCGAAGTCGCGGTCCGGGTCCTCGGCGTTGAGCCGGGCCTCGACCGCATGGCCGCGCTCGGCCGGCCGGTCACCGCTCAGCGGCACGCCGGACGCGACCTGGATCTGCAGCGCGACCAGGTCGGTGCCGGTCACGACCTCGGTGATGGGGTGCTCCACCTGGAGGCGGGTGTTGACCTCCAGGAAGGCGAACGTCTTCTCGCCCGGGTGGTAGAGGAACTCGACGGTGCCGGCTCCGGCATAGCCCACCGCCGTGGCGAGCCGCTCGGCGGACGCCTTGAGCTCGGCGGCCTGGGCCTCGGACAGCAGCGGGGAGGACGACTCCTCGATGACCTTCTGGTTGCGCCGCTGCACCGAGCAGTCGCGTACGCCGATCGCCCAGGCGGTGCCCTGACCGTCGGCGATCACCTGGACCTCGACGTGGCGTGCGTCGGTGACCAGCTTCTCGAGGAACACCACGCCGCTGCCGAACGCCCGCTCCGCCTCGTCCCGGGTTCGCTGGTACGCCTCGGCGAGCTCGGCACCGGAGGTGACCTTCCGGATGCCGCGACCGCCACCGCCGGCGGTGGCCTTGAGCATGAGCGGATAGCCGATCTCCTCGGCGCTGGCCAGCGCCTCCTCGAGCGTGTCGACACCGCCGCGGCTCCACGGAGCCACCGGGACTCCGACCTCCTCGGCGATCAGCTTCGAGCCGATCTTGTCGCCCAGCTTCCGCATGGCCTCGGCGCTGGGGCCGATGAAGGTGACGCCCAGCCGGTCGCAGAGCTCGGCGAAAGCCGGGTCCTCGGCGACGAAGCCCCAGCCGACCCAGGCGGCGTCGGCACCGGTGGCGACCAGCGCCTGTTCGAGGACGGCGAGATCGAGGTAGGGGCGGTCCGCGGCCGCACCGAGCAGATGGGCCTCGTCGGCCTCACGTACGAACGCCGCCCCGGCGTCGACGTCGGTGTGCAGCGCGATGGTGCGGATCGTTCCTACGGATGTGTCCCGCGCGTTGAGATCGCGTACGGCATGGATCAGACGCATGGCGGCTTCGCCGCGGTTGACGATGGCAATTCGAGAGACCTGTGGCACGGTGCAGACTTTTTCATCAGACGCCGCTCCTGTGACCTCTTGACATCGACAGGCTTCTGGAGGATTCCTTGTGGGCCCTCACCTAGCGACATCGCCCAGAACCGCGTACCTACAGCGTGCGGCGGGCGCCGTTGACCTTCTGGCGGAGCCAGTCGGGGACGCGCTCCTCGGCGCGTGGAAACGTCTCGAGATCGAGCGCGTACAGGCCCGGATGTGCAGGCCAGCGCCATACCGGCTCGTCGTCGTAGTTGAAGACGATGTTCGTCGAGTTCTTCTCCTCATCACCCTCGCTGCTCGCGATCGTCCAGCGCGCGGAGAACCAGGCCCCTTTGTCGGGTTCATACATCACCCGCCTGAGCTCGTCGGTCAGCGCGAGGATGGTGTCGGGTGGTCGGGCGCGGGCCAAGCTGCCGTCCGGTCGGTGCACATCGACGCGCCCGGTGAAGAACATGGACAGGTTGCGGTGGTTGAAGACCAACGTGGACCAGTCGCCCTCGACCTCGTCAGCGAGGTGGAGGGCGATCTCGTCGATGAGCTGTTCCTGTCTGACCACAGGAGGAACGGTCATGTCCATCAACCTACTACCTTTGTCGACAGCATTTCGAAACTCCGTTTCGCGGAGCAGGAACGGATGTGGTGTTTCCAACACGCGACGGATCCGTGAGTTCCTCGTGACGCGGCGAACGCCGACCACCGTCGGCGGCTAGGTTGAGCAGGTGACTCGGAACCCGCGACAGTCCCTGGATCGCTCGGTGCTGCGGCTGGGCACCCGCGTGCGGGAGCTGCGCAAGGCGCACGGGATGACGCTGGTCCAGCTCGCCGAGGCGACCGACCTGTCGCACCCGTTCCTGAGCCAGATCGAGCGCGGGATGGCGCGCCCCTCGATGTCCTCGCTCTTCCGGATCGCCGAGACGCTGGGCACAACCCAGCAGGCGCTGCTCGCCGACAGCGTCGAGACCGCCTCCGCCGGCCCCGCCGCGGTCGTACGCCGCTCCGACCCCGGCACCGCGGAGGCGTCCAACGGTGCGGTGCAGGCGCTGGTCGCCGGGGCCGACCACGCCTTCATCCCGATGGAGTTCACCGGGGACGAGACGACCTGGGACCGCTACTGGCAGCACGAGGAGGACGAGTTCGTCTACGTCGTCGGCGGGACCCTTCGGATCGACCTGGACGGCGAGGAGCAGACCATGGAGACCGCCGACTCGGTCTACATCCCGGGTGGCGTACGGCACCGGTGGGCGAGCGCCGACGGCGAGCTGTTCGGGCTGCTGGTGGTCAAGGAGCAGCGCGGACGCTGACCCGCCTCAGGCCGGCCACGATCTCGCGCTCGTCGGCGGTGACGAGCACCCCGTCGCGTACGACGACCCGACCGGCCACGACCACGTGTCTCGGACGCCGCCCGGGCGAGACCCACAGCAGCCCGGCCGTCGGATCGTGGACGCCGGCGTCGGCGACCCCGGAGACGTCCCAGACGCACAGGTCCCGGCCCTCCCCCAACCCCGGCCGGCCCAGGCCGGCCGCGGAGCCGCTGGTCGCCATCGCGAGCACGTCGGCAGCCGCCAGCGGAGGACCCACCAGCGGCGCGACCTGCATGGCGAGGCGGGCATCGGCGAGCAGGTGGCCGGCGTCGTTGCTGCCGCCACCGCTGGTGCCGAGCCCGACCTCGACCCCGGCCTCGCGGAGCGCGGCGACCGGCGCGATCCCCCACCCCATCGGCAGGTCGCAGCCGGGCGCATGGGTGGCGCTCACCCCGGCCGCGGCCAGGCGCCGGATCTCGTCCGACGTCACCTCGCACAGGTGGGCCAGGGTCACGTCGGGCGCGACCCAGCCCCACTCCTCCAGCAGGTCGATCGGACGGCGGCCGTAGCGCTCGGCCGCGATCGCGACGTCGACCTGCTCGTTCGCCTGCGTACGCCGCCGCAGCCCGCGCCGGGCAGCCACCTCCCCCATCAGCCGGAAGGTCGGCTCCGGGTCGGAGTGCACCCCGGCCGGCCCGACCGCGACCTGCAGCATCCCGTCGGCGCTCACCCCACCTGGCGAGTCTCCGACCAGCGCCTCGGCGATCAGGTCGGCACTGTGCGCCGAGGTCTCGGGGTCGTCCCGGGCGGCACCGCGGACGAAGACGAGCCGGGCGCCCAGCTCGGCCGCCGCGCGGGCGGTCCCCTGCGCCAGCGGCACCGTCTCCTCGGGACTCAGGGAGGCCGGCCAGGTCAGGTGGTGGTCGGCCACCGTCGTCACCCCGCAGAGCAGCGACTCGGCGAGGCCGGCCCGCGCCGCGGCATAGGTGAGCGCGCCGTCCACCCCGACGCGGTCGTAGGCGGCGGCCATCGTGGGCAGCCAGGTCGCCATCGGCACCCCGCGCGTGCCGGGGAGGGTGCGGAAGGCCGTCTGCAGCAGGTGATGGTGGGCGTTGACCAGACCAGGCGTGACCAGGCAGCCGGTGGCGTCGAGCCCGTCGTCGGGCCCCTCGACCGCGAGATCCCCGGCGGCCGCTCCGGCGATCCGCAGCGTCATGCCGACGGAGTGAAGCGGGACGCCTCGACGATGACCTCGGCCAGCGTGGCGACCCCGGCCTCGAAGCGGACCTTGCCGTCCTCGGCGGTGGCGGTGGTCGGGTCGCCGAGGTAACCGTCGGTGCCGAAGTCGTCGGAGAGCCAGCCGAAGGAGACCGGCTTGCCGAACCCGATGTGCCGGTAGCCGGCCAGCTGCTCGGGCACCTTCCGCTCCCCTCGTTCCTGGTGCACCAGCTCGGGCCGCAGGTGGAGCATCATCGAGGTCTCCCCGTGGCCGCCGTGGATGCCGAGGCCGAGCTCGTCCGCGCGCGAGGACGAGCCGCCCTGGTCCGGTGGCACCGAGAGGTGCGCGAAGAAGGTCGCGAGCCCGAACTGCTTGCGCAGCTCACGGCTGGCGACCTGCCCGAGCGCCGAGTTTCCGCCATGCCCGTTGACGAAGAGCAGCCGGGTGATCCCCGACGTGCTCAGCGAACGGCCGATGTCGACCAGCACCCGCATCAGCGTGTCCCAGGAGAGCCAGATCGTGCCGGGCGACCAGGAGTGCTCGTCGGACTTCGTGTAGGCCAGCGGCTCGAGCAGCACCACGGACGCGCTGCCCGCCTCGGCCACGGCCGCCACCGCGGCCGACGCCGCCTCCGCGGCGATCACGTAGTCGGTCGAGACCGGCAGGTGGGGTCCGTGCTGCTCGATCGCACCGAGACCGAGCACGGCGACCGTGTCCTCGGGCAGCGCAGCGATCTCGGGGGCGGTCAGGTCGGCGAAACGTGGCATCAGCGGACTCCGATGTTGACGCGGGTGTCGACCAGCGTGTGGTCGGTGAGCTTGCCCTGGTTGAGCAGCCCCTTGGGGTCGCGCTCGCGGGCGACCGCGGTGACGAGCTCGACGTTGCGGTCGACGTACCACTGGTGGGGCGAGTGCACGCCGACGCCGATCTCGTCGAAGCGCGGGATCCCGGCGAGGACCTGCTCCTCGGAGACGTACTCGGCGACCACCATCGCCAGCGGGCCCTTCCCCATCAGCTCCAGGTGCAGCCAGACCGGACCGTCGTAGACCTCCCGCACCCGGTCCGCGTCGCTCCAGTAGAGCTCGCCGCCGGTCTCCATGTGGAACCAGCTCCGGTCGCGGTGGGCGCGCTGGAGGAAGTAGACCGGATGGTTGTAGGACATCCCGGAGAGCAGATCGGTCGCGGCGTAGTCCTCCAGCCGAGCCCGTACGCTGCCTCCGGCCGCCTCCACGAGCGACTCGATCTCGGCGACCGTGGAAGCCTCGGCGATGACCCGCAGGCTGTGCTGAGCAGGGTCCAGCGAGACGTTGGTCGTCAGGGTCGGGACCAGCGCGGGCTCGTCGCCCGAGGCCAGCCGTGGCAGCACCGGCAGGTCGAGCAGCCGGCGGTGCACGGCCACCATCGCGTCCCAGGTGTCGAAGCCGGCATAGACCGCGACCCAGTCCCGGGCGGGGTCGGTGCGGACCACCACGGAGGTCACCACGCCGGTGACGCCGTAGGCGTGGATGTAGGGCAGGGTCTCCTCGCCGCGCACGGTGAGGAGGCGACCGCTTCCGTCCATCGGGGCCACCGTCAGCTCCGCCACGAAGCCGTCGGAGGTGGTGCCGTGCTCGATGGTCCCGGTGCCGGCGCTGCCGCCGCCGATGAAGCCGCCGATCGTGGAGCCCTTGGTGGACGGGAAGATCCACAGATCGCGCCCGGCCCCGCGGGCCACCTTGTCGATCTTCGTCATCCGGGCGCCGGCCCCGGCCCGTACGTCACCGTCGGCCAGCACCTCGATCGCGTCCAGGCCACGCAGGTCGAGGATGATCCCGCCGGTGAACGGGGTCGCCTGGCCGTAGTTGCCGGTCCCGGCCCCGCGCGGGACGACCGGAACATCGTGCTCGTAGGCCACCGCCAGCACGTCGGCGACCTCCTGCTCGGTCCGCGGCCGGACGATCGCGTCGGCGACATAGCGCCCGCTCGGCACCTTCTCCTGGAGCACGGGAGACATCCGGGACCAGTCCGAGGAGAGCTTGACCAGCGCGGCCGGGTCGGTCTCGACCCGGTCCGCGCCGAGACGGTCGGCGATCAGAGCGGTCACCTGGGACGTACGTTGCGAGATGGTCATCGGCATCACTTCATCGAGATCGAGTCGTCGATGAACCGGTTGTCGTAGAGCGACTCCGGGTCGATGTCGTCGGAGGCGATCGTGCCGGCCTGCTTCATGATCGGCGCGAACGTCTCGACGACCCCCTTGATCCGCTCGCCGTCGATCTGGCCGAAGACTCCGGACTTCGGGTCGTCGTGGACCAGGTCGAGGTCGGTCATCGTCTTGGCGGCGTACGCGGCGACGCCCTCGCTGTAGGTCCAGCCGGTCTGATAGCGCTCGACGATGTCGACGATGATCCCGTTGGCCCAGTCCGGGTTCGCAAGGTAGTCGATCTCGGCCTGCTGCATCACGGGAACGAGCTTCTCGAGGCAGTCGGCCTCCTTCTCGACGTCCTCGGCACGCACCGCGATCGGCTCGGGGTAGATGGTGTAGCCGACGTCGGCGAGCAACTGGTAGCCGATCGGCTTGGCCCAGCTGCTGATCTCGTTCTCGTAGATGTAGGGCTCGGCCGTGGCGAAGCCCTGCTGGAGGATCGTGGGCTCGGTGACGAATCGCTGCGGGGTGCCCTCGTAGGAGAGGTCCGACTGCTTCTTCTCGATCATCCCCTGCGACTCGAGCAGCGCCGGGATCACGTCGCCCGCGGTGACGACCGGGTCGCCGTCACCGGCGGCCTCGGCGATGGTCTTCGCGTCGTCCTGGCTCTTCGGGTCCCACATCAGGATCTGTGGCGAGACGGTCAGCTGCGAGGCCAGGGCCACGGTGGGCTGCTTCTCCGCGGCCGCGATCGCGGCGTCGGTGTTGACCGCTCCGATCAGGATGTCCTTGTCGAGGTACATGGTCGCGGGGACGGGCTGGAACCCGGTCGCCGGACCACCCGAGCGGACCTCGATCTTCACGCCCGTGTCCACGCCGCCGGAGACGAGCGGCCCGGTGACGGTCTTCTTGTCGGTGTCGACCGTGTAGCCCTCGCCGATCAGGCTGTACATGCCGCCGTGCTCGGCCTCGGGCTGCCAGTCCTGCTGCATCACCACGGTCGCGGGACAGACGTCGGAGAGGTCCTTCGCGCTGCCCTCCTCCGCCTTCGTCACCTCGCCCGCGGTGGCGGTGTTGGTGGAGCCGGAGTCGCTCCCGCAGCCGGTCAGGGCCAGCGGGACGACGGTGGAGAGAGCGACCAGGGCGGCCGTACGCAGGGGTAGGTGTCGGTTCATGCTGGGTCCGTTTCTGGGGAGGGGGAGGGAGTCAGCGCTCGCCGTACCACTTGCCGATCACGGCACGGTCGAGAGCTGCGAACGCCGAGAAGACGACGACACCGAAGAGGGCCGTCAGGATGATCGCCAGGAAGAGCGGCTCCATGCTGAGCCGCAGCGTGTAGACGCGGAGCAGACCGCCGATGCCGGGGCTGCCCTGCTGGAAGTAGAAGTCGCCGACGATCACGCCGATCACCGACAACCCGGCGGCGTTGCGCAGGCCGGTGAAGATCGCCGGCATCGCGGCGGGCAGCTGAAGCTTGAGGAGCCGCTGCAGGCGGGATGCCCGGTTGAGGGTGAAGAGGTCGTGCGCCGGTGCGGTCGCCGACTGCAGGCCGAAGAGGGTGTTGGCGATCATCGGGAAGACCGCGATGATCACGCAGACCACGATCCGGGCGGCGATGCCGTAGCCCATCCAGATCCCGATCAGCGGCGTCAGCGCCAGGATCGGGACCGTCTGCAGGATGACCGCATAGGGGTAGAGCACCTTCTCCAGCAGCCGGGTCTGGGCCATCACCATCGCCCAGGCCATCCCGATCACCACCGAGATCACCAGCCCGGCCAGCGCGACCATGACCGACTGCCACAGCGCCGCGAGCATCGGCTGCATGATCTCCGGCCGACCCAGCGTCTCGCCGAAGACCTGGTGCGGTGGCGGGAGCAGGAAGCGCTTGTCCTCGCCGAGGACGAGGTACGTCACCGCGTACCAGAGCGCCGCCAGGCCGGCGATCGCCGCGAACATCGGCGCGACCTTGGCGAGGAGCGTGCGCAGGACCGGGGACGTCCGTCTCGTGGGTGGTGCTTCGGCCGGGGCAGTGGTCTCCTCGATGCCTGCCTGGACGCCGGGGGCCGTGCTCGCCTCGACCGTCAGATCCGTGCTCATGCGTGCTCCTCCAGTGCCGCGGAGACCTGGCCGACCAGGTGGGCGAAGTCGGACTCGAAACGCAGCTCGGGTGGGCGCGGGAACTCCCAGGGCACCGGGATCTCCGCGACGATCCGGCCCGGCCGCCCGCTCATCACCACGACGCGCGTCGAGAGGTAGACGGCCTCGGCCACGGAGTGGGTGATGAAGAGGCCGGCGAAGCCCTTGAGCCTGAAGAGCCGCTGCAGCTCGGTCTGCATCGCCAGCCGGGTGATCTCGTCGAGAGCGCCGAACGGCTCGTCGAAGAGGGCGAGGTCCGGCTCGGCAACCAGGGCACGCGCGATCGAGACCCGCATCCGCATGCCTCCGGAGAGCTGGCGCGGATGCTGCTTCTCGAAGCCGGTGAGACCGACCAGGTCGAGGGCCTCCTGAGCCGCTCGCCGGCGCTGCTCCTTCGAGAGCCCGCTCAGCTCACCGATCAGCTCGACGTTCTTCCGGGCGCTGCGCCATTCCAGCAGCGTCGGGTCCTGGAAGACGTAGCTGGTGGTGCCCGCGTCGACGTCGACGCTCCCCTCGGTGGCCTCGTCGAGCCCCGAGGCCAGCCGGAGCAGGGTGGACTTGCCGCAGCCGGACGGGCCGACGACGGAGACGAACTCCCCGGCGTCGACGCTCAGGTCGACCCCGGTCAGCGCTGTCGTGCCGGTCGGAAACCGTTTGGTCACCCCGGAGAGGGCGAGCGTGGCGGTGGTGGTCGTCGTGTTCATGTCACCTCGGCATGGGATCGAGATCGAGGACGGTGCTGACGCGGGTGTCGGCGAGCACGCGGCCGCCGTGGACGACGACGCGGGCGGTCTGCGCCCCGGCGACGACCTCGTCGAGCGGTACGTCGGGGACGAGCATGAAGTCGGCCCGGCTGCCCGGCCCGGTGCCTGCCGCCGGGAGTCCGAGCACGGTGCGGGTGGTCGTCGTGACGGCGGCGAGGGCCTCGGCCGGCCGGAGGTGGCCGGCAGCGACCAGGAGGGAGGTGGTCTCGAACGGGTCGGCCCGGCCGACCGGGTTGAACGGGTCGCGCAGGTTGTCGGCGCCGGCCGCGACCGGCACCCCCGCCTCCAGCAGCGCCCGGATCGCGGTGAGGCCGCGCGGCGCCGCCCCGTCGGCGTCGCGGCCCTGCAGGTAGAGGTTGGTGATCGGGAGCGTCACGATGCCGATCCCCGCCTTCGCCACCAGGTCCACGACGGGGCCGCGGCGGTCGTGGCCGAGCATGCCGAGGCGTACGCAGTGGGAGGCGGTCACCCGCTGCGACATCCCCCTGGCGATGACCTGCTCGGCGAGGTCGGCCAGGTCGAGGTGGCCGGTGGTGGTCTGCTCGTCGGTGTGCAGGTCGACCGGAAGGCCGGAGCGCTCGGCGTGGTCCAGGATGCGGCTGGTCTCCTTGGCGGGCTCGTCGGCCAGGTGCGGGCACCCGCCGAGGACATCGATCCCGCGCCCGATCGCGTCCTCGATCACGGCGTCCGGGACGTCCTGGCCGGCGAGCAGGCAGACCTGGAGCGTGATCGTTCCGCGGAGCTCCTCGCGCAGGCCGAGCAGGGCGTCGACCCCGCGCAGCGGGTCGCCCGCGAGGAGTGCGTCGGCATGCGTACGGATCGTGGTGATCCCGTTCGCCACGTAGCGTCGCACCGCCCGCCGGGCGCGGTCGGCGAAGTCGTCGGAGGTGAGGGTGGGCACGAGCGAGCGCCACTGCTCGATCGCGCTGACCAGGTCGTTCCCGGCACGCGGGCCCGGCTCGATCTGCTCCGCGCTCAGCGCCTTGTCGAGGTGCGCGTGCGGCTCGCCCGCCGCGGGGACCAGCCGCCAGCCGCTCGCGTCCGTCCCGGCGTCGGTCGAGGCCCTGCCATCGCCCGCCCGGACGGCGGTGATCTCACCGTCCGCGAGATCGAGATCGGCGAGGGTGCCGTCGAGGAGACGTACGCCGCGCAGCGCTGTCAGCTCCACGCCGGCCAGCTGCGCCGGGCCGTCCGCCGGACCGATCTGTCCCGCACTTCTCGCCACGGTCATCGACACCCCTTCCGGCTCAAATGTTGATGAGATGAACATTTTCGAGCGTAAGGAGCGGTTATTTCGGCGGCGTAACCGTTTCGGTCATCCTCGATGAAACCAGCGATGGCGGTCGTCCGGTCAAGGACGGGCGACGGACGATCAACGCGGGTGCGCGGAGCGCCGCGACCATCGAAGGGTGACGACGACTTCGCCAGATTCGACCCTGTCCCCGACCACCTCCCAGAGCCGGGCGGCGCCCGTGATCGCGCTCGCCGCCGGGATCGCGATCCTGGTCTCGAGCGAGTTCCTGCCCGCGGGCGTGCTCCCGACGATGGCGCGCGATCTCGGGATCAGCGAGGGTACGGCCGGGCTCGCGGTGGCAGCGACGGCGATCGCCGGGGCCCTGACCGCGCCGAGCATCGCCATGGTGTTCCCCCGGATGGATCGGCGAGCCCTGCTGGTCGGCCTGCTGGTCGCCGCGGCCGTCGCCAACCTGGCGGTCGCGATCTCCCCCGGTTTCGTCGTCCTGCTCCTCGGCAGGCTCGTGCTGGGTGCGGCGATCGCCGGCTACTGGTCCTTCGCCTTCGCCGTCGGGACGTACGCCTCACCCGGCCGTGACCACGTCATCTCGACCTCGATCGCGCTCGGCGTCACGGTGGCCACGATCGTCGGTCTGCCGCTGGGTTCGCTGCTCGCCGACGGACCCGGCTGGCGCTGGGGGTTCGCGGCGGCGACCGTGCTGAGCCTGGTCTCCGCCGCCGCGCTCGCGCGGGCGCTTCCGCCCGTTCCGGCTCACCCGGGCGCCGGGCTGACGATGATGCGTCAGGCCCTCCGCAACCCGCTCCTGGTGGCCGGCGTGGTGGTGCTCGTCGTGGTGGTGCTCGGGAACTTCGTGGCGTACCCGTTCATCCGGATCGCCATCGCCGAGACCTCCCCGGGCGCAGGCATGTGGATGCTGGCGCTGTGGGGTGTCGGCGGGCTCTTCGGCAACCTCGCGGCCGGCCGGTTCTCCCACCGCCTGCGCGCGGTCGTGACCGTGGCGCCGCTCCTCCTCGCCGGCGGACTGGTGCTGACCGTCCTCGCCGAGAGCACACCGGTGATGGCGCTGGCGATCCTCGTGTGGGGGTTCGGGTTCAACATGGTGCCGGTCGGCACGCAGCTGTGGGTCACCCGCGTCGAGCCGGAGCGCACCGAGTCGGCGCTGGCGCTCCAGGTCACCGCCTTCCAGGTGGCGATCGCCCTCGGGGCGGCGCTAGGAGGCGCGGTCCTCGACGAGTACGGCGTCGGCCGCGTGCTTCTCATCGGCGCGGTCGGTGCGGCCGTCGCCGCGGTGGGCTTCGGCGCGATCCGCGTCCCGCGCGGCTGAGCCGTCCCGCCACGCCTGCGGGCCGGTCCCGTGGGCGGCGGTGAAGGCCCGGCTGAACGCCGCGCCCGACCCGTAGCCGACGGCGTACGCCACCTGCTCGACCGGACGGTCACCGCCGGCGAGCAGGTGGCGAGCCGCACGCATCCGGACGTCCCGCAGCGCCTCGCTCGGGCTCAGCGCCAGGCTGCGCCGGAACCGCTCCCCCAGCGCCGACCTGGACAGATGCACCGACTCCGCCATCGCCTCGACCGACCAGGCCCGCGCCGGATCGGCCACCAGCGCGGACATCACCTGTCCCACGGCTGGGTCCAGGACCGGCGCGGGACCGTCCGTCCCGCGTCCGGTGTCCTCGAGCCAGGACGCGGTCATCGCCGCGCCGAGCAGCGACGCGTAGCCCGAGGCGAACAGTGCCGACGGCCGGCACGGCCCCGCCAGCGGACACCGCCGCACCAGCTCGGCCACCCCGCCGTGGCGACCGACGAAGTCGCGCACGACCAGCGGGTTCGCGAGCGGGTACGCCACCGCGACCGCCCGCAGGTCGGCCCGTGTGAGCGTGGCCCCGTCGCGGGTCGCCAGCCGGTGCCTGACCTGGCCTCCGACCAGAGCCGCATCCCCCGCACGGAGCAGGTGCGACTGTCCGGCGGCGGTCAGCACGACCGTGCCGTCGTCGACGAGCAACCAGGTTGCGGAGCGTACGTCCTCACCGGCGGAGCCGGCGGCCAGCTCCTCCTGGTAGGCGAGCGTCATCTCCCACGACGGACGGTCATCGTTCACATCTGGCCCAGCACCCGGCCGCCACCGGCCTATTCCCGCCTCCGCGCTCAGCGCTTCTCGAGCGCCTGGTTGCCGACGACCGTCGCCAGCGCGAGACGCTCGGCGTCCTCGGTGCCGGGCTCGGCGGTGTAGACCATGATCCGCAGGTCCTCGACGGCGACGGTCAGGGTGTCGCAGTCGAGCGCGATGGGGCCGACGGTGGGGTGGTCGATGACCTTGTGCCGGGCCGGTTCGTGGCGCGGGGACGGATCGGCGCTCTCCCACAGGTCCGCGAAGCGTGGGCTGGCGGCGCGCAGGTCGTCGACGAGCCGACGCAGCCGCTGGTCGGCGGGGTAGCGAGCGGCGGTGAGCCTCAGGTCGGCGACCAGCCCGGCCCGCAGCGCCTCGGTCTCCGCCGCGGTGGCGACGGCCCGGCTGCCCGGACCGACGAAGTTGCGCCACACCGCGTTGCGCTCGCGACCCTGCCAGGTGGTGGTCGCACCCATGAGCGCGTCGTACGCCTCGTTGGCGACCACCAGGGTCCAGGCGGCGTCGTAGACCACGACCGGGGTGTGCGCCAGCCGGTCGAGGAGGCGCTGCACGCTCGGCGAGACCCGCGAGGAGATCGCCTCCCGGCCGGGCGCGACGTGCCCGGCGAGGCGGAACAGCAGGTCACGGTCGGCATCAGGGAGCCGGAGCGCCCGGGCGAGCGCCTCGACGACCTGCACCGACGGCGAGGTCGCCCGGCCCTGCTCGAGCCGGGTCAGATAGTCGACCGAGATGCCGGCCAGGTTCGCGACCTCCTCTCGCCGCAGCCCGGCGGCCCGTCGCCGGCCACCCGCCGGCAGGCCGACCGCGGCCGGCTCGACGTGATCACGCCGGCGGCGCAGCATCCGGCCGAACTCCGATGACTCCACCCCACCAGTCTCCGCCACGACCGAGCCGTTGTCCTGGCCCTGCCAGTCCTACGAAAACCGGACCGCTTCCTGGAGCAGCGTCACCGACGCAGCCTGGAGGCATGACCACCACACTGATCACCGGGGCCAACAAGGGCCTCGGCAAGGAGACCGCCCGCCGCCTGCTCGCCGCGGGACACACCGTCTATCTCGGCGCCCGGGACGAGGCCCGCGGCCGGGCCGCGGCCGAGGAGCTCGGCGCCCGGTTCGTCCGCATCGACGTCACCGACGACACCTCCGTCGCCGCGGCGGCCGAGCAGATCGCCGCCGACGGCGGCCTCGACGTACTCGTCAACAACGCCGGCGTCGAGCCCAGACTGGCCGACAACGCCATCCCCACCGCCGCGGACGAGAGCGTCGAGGACGTACGCGCCACCTTCGAGACCAACTTCTTCGGCGGCCTCCGGGTGACCCACGCCTTCGTCCCGTTGCTGCTGAAGTCACCGGCGCCCGTCGTCGTCAACGTCTCCAGCGGCCTCGCCTCGCTGAGCATGCTCAGCGACCCCGACGGCTTCACCCACTTCTACCGAGGCCTGAGCTATCCGGCCTCCAAGGCCGCCGTCAACGCCGCCACCATCCAGCTCGCCAAGGCCTACCCGACCATCCGGATCAACGCGGTCGAACCCGGCTTCACCGACACCGATCTCAACGGCCGCACCGGCACCCAGACCGTCGAGGAGGGCGCCGAGATCATCGTCCGGATGGCCCGGCTCGGCCCGGACGGCCCGACCGGCACGTACGTCTCGGGCCGCGGCCCGCTCCCCTACTGACCGTCGATCTGACCTTCGAGCAGCGGCAGTACGTCGGCGATCGAGGCGACCGCGCGGGTCGGCCGGAACGGGAAGGTCTCGACCTGCTCGGGCCGGGTCGACCCGGTCTCGACGAGGATGGTGCGCATCCCGGCCTCGAGGCCACTGATGATGTCGGTGTCCATCCGGTCTCCGATCATCACCGTCGTCTCGGAGTGGGCCTCGAGCTGGTTGAGCGCACTGCGCATCATCAGCGGGTTCGGCTTGCCGACGTAGTAGGGCGCCCGGTTGGTCGCGGCGCTGATCAGCGCGGCGACGGAGCCGGTCGCGGGGAGCGTGCCCTGCGGGCTCGGCCCGCTCGGGTCCGGGTTGGTCGCGATGAACCGGGCGCCGCCCTCGATCAGCCGGATCGCCCGGGTGATCGCCTCGAACGAGTAGGTGCGGGTCTCGCCCAGCACCACGTAGTCGGGGTCGTTCTCCGTCATCACGTAGCCGACCGCGTGCAGGGCGGTGGTCAGACCCGCCTCACCGACGACGTACGCGGAACCACCCGGCCGCTGGTCGGCGAGGAACTGGGCGGTGGCGAGCGCCGAGGTCCAGATCGACTTCTCGGGGACGTCGAGACCGGAGCGGAGCAGCCTGACCCGGAGGTCGCGCGGGGTGTAGATCGAGTTGTTGGTCAGCACCATGAACGGCACCTCGGCCTCGGTGAGTCTGGCCAGGAACTCGGCGGCGCCGGGGATCGGCTCCTCCTCGCGCACCAGGACACCGTCCATGTCGGTCAGCCACGTGTTGATGGGGCGCTCGTCGATCACGGGGACATCCTCGCCGATCGTGACGACCCCGCCAACCCGCACCGCCGGGATCTAAGCGGCCGGCTCGATGACCAGTTCTGCCCATGCGACCGCGGCGGCGATCTTGATCTCCTCGTTGGTGGCACCGCAGACGCGGAGCACGGTCCGGGCGATCATGTGGCGTTCGTGCTCGTCGACGACGAGGCCGTCAGCGCGGTTGGTCACCACGACCTCCACCAGGTGCGCCAGCAGACATCCCCTGACGTCGAGGCCGGAGACCTGCGCCGCGAGCCTGGCATACGCATCGACCAGGTCCCGGTGAATCACCTTGTACTGCTTGCTCTCCCCCTCGGCGAGTACGTCGGGGAACTGCGCCAGACGACCACAGTTGTGCGGGGCCTCAGCAAGGGTTCCGGTGTCGATCATCACGAGGGCATACAGGGCACTCGGCGCCCCGTGCTCCTCGGTGACAGCCTCGATCCTGTCGAGCTGGTCGAGAGTGGGTCGCACCGTTCGCGCCAGCAGTTCCTCGAGGATCCCGTGCTTCCCCGCGAAGTGATAGTAGAGCGACGCCTGACGGATGCCGACCGCGTCGGCGATGTCCCTCGTGGAGGTCGCGGCATAGCCGTTCTGGGTGAAGAGGCGGGCGCACACATCAAGGATCTGGTCACGGGGCGACAGCTCGCTGTCGATCTCCGGGATGCGCCGTGGGCGACCCGGGCGAGGACGTCTGGCTGCGGAACTCATGGTGCTCCGAACGTGGTTGGCGGGTTGGAGCCCGGGACGACCGCACTGTGTTGGAAACCCTCGGCGCCCCGGGCTCCACCAGTCTCAAACGGCTCGCACGCCAGCTACCAGAACATTGCTTCAGATTGCTTGAAGGCGGGAGCGTGCGGTCTCGATCTGACCCGCCGCGGCGGCACCGAAGACCGCCTGATCCTTGAGGGCATCGAATGTACGCAGGAAGTAGTTGATGTCCTCGGGGCGCGAGGAGCGCAACGACCCTGACCAGAACTCCTGCACGATCAACTGGTCGTCGAACAGGTAGAACCCCTCACCGGGGAACAGAGATCGGGGCTGCGTGAGCGGGATGATTCCGACCGAGACGTACGGCATCGCCGCTACCTCGAGCAGCCGGTCGAGCTGCTCACTCATCACCTCGGCGCCGCCGACATTGGTGTAGAGCGCCGCAGCCTCCAGCACGAAGATGAAGGAGTTCGTGCCCGTCCCCAGGAAGCGTTGTCGCTCCAGGCGGTTCCTGGCCGCCTGCTCGACGTCCTCGACCGGAAGGCCGCACTGATGAGCATGGAGGGTGCCCTGCGCGACGGCGTAGCCGAACGTCTGCAAGTAGCCCGGGAAGTTCACTGACTCGTAGACGCGGAGCAGCTTGGTGCGCTCGTAGAGCGGCATGTTGCGTATCTGGATGTGCTTCATCCCGGCGCGGTGATCGCGGCGCCATTCCATCCACATCTGCTCGACCTCGCGGCGAGCCGCGATCAGGTTCGAGACTTGATCGTCCGCACGGCACGCAGACGCCCACGCTCTGACGTCGGCGTCAGTTGGGTTCTGCGTGCCGTGCTCGATCTTGGAGACCTTCGACCGGCCCCAACCGCAGTGCTCGGCGAGCGCAGCACCGCTCAGACCGGCGTCGAGCCTGAGATCTCGGAGACGTACGGCAAACGCTTGCTTTGCCGCGTTCGACGGCGTCATGTCGGCCATGGCCGAGCCCCCTCAGGCGGGCTTGTACTCGTGATGTGGCGTCGCGAGGTCCCAAGCAGATTCGAAGGCGTTCCGGCAGAACTCCACCAGATCGGGGTCGCGATCCAGCTGGATCTCGACTTGCTCGTCGTTGCCGCCGTGCACGTTGAACATCACGAGGTCGTCCATCACGAAGGTGTCGTTGCCGGGGAGCGGCAGGCCGGAGACCAGCCGTCGCGGGAGCCAACGCAGCTCCTCACCGGCATCGACACCGAAGTGGCTGATGTCGAAGAGTGTTCGCTGGTACTGCGAGAGCGGCTCGGAGACGACCCGGACCCTTCGGAGCCTCAGACCCGCGGCCTTCACCGTCTCCACCTGCTTCAGCCAGGGGGCCATGGAGTCGGCGACCGCCCGGTCGTCCCCGCGCCGCCAGGCGTCGAACAGGGCGTCGTCGATGGCGTAGCTGTCACGCAGTTCCAGCTTCAGGAACGGGCGGCCAGCCCAGAGGAGGGCAGAGCGCTGCTCAGGTGAGATCGACTCCATGGTTCTCCTTCACGTACTTGCGGACGAACGCATCCATGGTTCGGCCCGAGACTTCCAGATAGGTCTCGTCGTCAGCGAGGCTCACGAGCTGGTCGGCCACCTGCGGGCCTCGGATCTTGCCCTGCACCACCCACGAGCCGCGATCCGTCTCGTAGAACGTCTCACACCCTTCGCTGCCCGTGGAGTCCGGGTCCTTGATGAAGAACGTCGCGGTGAGGTCATCATCCTGAGTCGGGGTGTGTTCCATGTTCTTCCTCCTGGTCGAACTGCCGAGATGCCCCAACCTTGCGGGCGACCATCTGGTGTAGCCGCCGTGCCGATGACGGAGAGAAGCTCTTCGACGGCCGCGGTCCTTGCCATTCTTGTCCGGTCCCGAACCGGCGACCAGGATGTTGCTTCAGATTTCTTGAACTCGGGTCCGTACGGCCTCGATCTGCTCGATCGCGGGGCACCGATCTCGCACGGCGCGTGTCTTCAGGAGGGGCGATGATCTGCGCCACTAAGACTTTCCCCACCCGTCAATAGTCCTTTCGGCCACCCAGGGAATGGTCTTCGGCTGGATGTATCCGCCCTCCGATCAGCGAAGACTGGCACCTCCCAGCGCCATCCTCGGGAGGAAGAAATGAAGCGCATCTCAGTACCGCTCGCAGTCGCCGTCGTCTCGCTGGCAGCCACACTGGCCCCAGTGGCCTCGCTGGCCGGTCCGGCCCCGGCAGAGGCCGCGCCACCGGACAGCATCACGTGGGGCAAGTGCCCCGCCGAGATATCTCCGGTGCCGATCCCGGAAGGGATGCAGTGCGGGACCCTGAAGGTCCCCCTGGACTACGGCGACCCGGACGGCAAGACGATCGACATCGCGGTCTCGCGGCTGGCGAGCACGAAGCCCGAGAAGCGACGCGGCATCCTGGTGACCAACCCCGGCGGCCCCTCCGCAGGCGAGGGCTACCCGGCGATGCTCGTCGCGATGGGTCTCCCGCAGAGCGTCCGAGACAGCTACGACGTGATCGGCTTCGACCCGCGCGGGATCGGCCGCAGCACCCCGGTGACGTGCGATCTCACCGCGGAACAACAGCTGACCGGGAACATCCCGCCGTACGCGCTCGACGCCGCCGACGTGGCCAAGCAGGCAGCCGTGAGCAAGCAGATCGCCCAACAGTGCGCGAGGTCCAAGACATCCTGGATGCTGCCGCACGTCACCCCGGCCAACACCGCACGTGACATGGATCGGATCCGGGCCGCGCTGGGCGAGTCGAAGCTGTCCTACGCCGGCGCCTCCTGGGGAACCCACCTGGGCGCGGTCTACACCACCCTGTTCCCGCAGCGAAGCGACCGGATCGTGCTCGACAGCAACCTGGGGCCGGGTGGCTGGGACTACGCGAGCAACCGACTGTGGTCGCAGGGCGTCGAGGACACCTTCCCGGCCTTCGCAAGGTTCGCCGCGGCCAACCACCGCGAGTACGGCCTGGGCAAGACACCGGCGCAGGTACGAGCGAAGTACCTCGAGCTCGCCGAGCGGCTGGAGAAGAAGCCGATCCCGACGCCGGACGGCCCCTTCGACCACGTCGCGTTCCGGCTGATCAACTTCGGGCTGCTGTACGGCCCGACCCAGCTGCCGCTGCTGGCGGACATCTGGCACGCGGTCGACGCGAACCAGCCGCCGCCACCGCTGCCCGGAGGCGACGCCGTGACCGACGTGGACAACCTCATCTCCGGTCGCTACTACATGATCTGCAGCGACGCGCGCTGGCCTTCGCCGGTTGCGACCTACCAGCGCAACGTCACTGTCGACAGGATCAGGTATCCGCTGTTCGGTGCGGCCGGAGCCAACATCACGCCGTGCGCGTACTGGCCGGCTCCCGAGGAACCGCAGGTCCGGATCACCGATCAGGGTCCGGCCAACGTCCTGATGGTGCAGAACCTTCGCGACCCGGCGACACCGCTCGACGGTGCGCGGGAGATGCGGGCGGCATTGGGCAAGCGGGCCACCATGGTGACCGCCGACCAGAGCGGCCACGGCGTCTACCCGGGCGGCCGGAACCGCTGCGCGAACCATGCGGTGACGACGTACCTGACCACGGGTGAGCGGCCGGCCCGCGACTACCACTGCTCGGCCGACGCCGCACCCCGCTGATCTGTGCCCGATCGGTCGAGGCCGGGCGGCGCAGGCCCACGGGCGTTGGAAGCCCTGGACCTGACGCCGCCCGGCCACCGGCTCAGGCCAGCGCGGTCTTCAGCGTGTCGATCGCCAGGGTCATCGCTGCCTTCTTCGCGTAGGTGTCCCGCAGCGCGTCGAGCATCACGAAGTCGTGGATGACGCCGCCGAGGCGGACCTGGACGGTCGGCACGCCCGCTTCACGGAGCTTGCCCGCGTACGCCTCGCCCTCGTCACGCAGCACGTCGGCCTCGGCGGTGATCACCAGCGCCGGCGGCAGGCCGGTGAGCTGCTCGGTGGTCGCCCGCAGCGGCGAGGCGGTGATCTGGGCACGCTCGGCCTCGTCGGTCGTGTACTGGTCCCAGAACCACTGCATCCCGTCGCGGCGCAGGAAGTAGCCTTCGGCGAACTGGTGGTAGGACTCGGTCTCGAAGGCGGCGTCGGTGACCGGGTAGAAGAGCACCTGGTGCTTCAGCTCGATCCCGCCACGCTCCTTGGCCATCAGCGTGAGCGCCGCGGCCATGTTGCCCCCGACGGAGTCGCCGGAGACCGCGATGCGGGAGGCGTCGAGCCCCTTCTCGGCGCCGTGGGCGACGACCCACTGGGCGGCCGCGAAGTTCTGCTCGATCGCGACGGGGTACCTCGCCTCGGGCGAGAGGTCGTACTCCGGGAACACGACGGCGACGCCCGCGCCGACCGCGAGCTCGCGGACCAGGCGGTCGTGCGTACCGGCGTTGCCGAACACCCAGCCGGCGCCGTGGATGTAGATGAGGACGGGAAGCGTGCCGGTGGCGCCGGCGGGCCTGACGATGCGGACCTTCACCTCACCGGTCGGGCCGCCCTCGACGGTGACCCACTCCTCGTCGACATCCGGCTTGGCGACGCCGTCACCGGACTGGACCTGGTTGACGGCCTCGCGGCCCTCGGCGGGACCGAGGTCGAACAGGTAGGGCGGGTTGGCGGTGGCGGCGGCGAACTCGGCTGCGGCCGGCTCCAGGACGGGCTTGGACATGTCGTCTCACTCCTTACGGTGAATTACCTTGCGTACAAGGAATCTACGCCGCACTTACCTTGCGCGCAAGGTTTTCCTGGAAAAAGATTGCGCGCAAGGTTGTAAAGTGGGGCGTATGACCGAGACTCGCCACAGCCTGGAGCTGAGCGAGCAGCTGTGCTTCTCGCTCTACACCGCGCAGCGGCTCGTGACCGCGGCCTACCGACCGATCCTGGACGCCCTGGGCCTGACCTACTCCCAGTACGTCGCCATGCTCGTGCTCTGGGAGAGCTCCCCGATCACCATGGGCGAGCTCGGCGAGCGTCTCGGGTTGGACTACGGCACCGTGACACCGCTGGTCAAGCGCCTCGAGGCCGCCGGGCTGATCACCCGCGAGAAGCGCCCCGAGGACCAGCGCAGCGTCCGGCTACGCCTGACCGACGCCGGCACCGAGCTGCGCGGCCGAGCCGAAGGCGTGCCCGACACCATCGCCGAGGTGATGGCACTGCAGACCGAGGAGTTCACCACCCTCAAGGACTCGCTGGAACACCTCAGCGACAACGTCGCCACACGCCTGCCCTGAGCGGCCGGGCGTTCCGCCGTCGTCAGTCGACCAGGCGCAGGTCACCCTCGGCGCGGGGCGGCAGGTTGGAGAGGGCGGCCTGGACCAGCGCGACGCGCGCCTTGACCGTGACCGCCCGACGGAGGCGGCCGACGTCGTCACCGATGTTGCGCTCGACGGACTCGCGGATCTGCTCCTCCGGGAAGGCCGGACGACCTCCGACCGGGACCTCGACGTCGGGGAGATCGGTGAGCACCGGGAAGATCTGGGTGCCGATGCTGTCCAGGAGCTTGAAGCGCTGGAAGCGGTCGGTCTCGTCCCAAACCTTGTCGATGTCGGCGCCGCCCTTGCGGAACCTCCTGCCGGAGGCCAGGACGGTCTTGGCCGTCCCGGTCAGGGCAACGGTGAGCTCATGCTCGGTCAATCGCATGAGCCCAAGCATGCCCTCAACCGGTCCGGACATCCGCCCCGGGCTGATCACCGATCGATAACACCTGCTCCCAGCCATCAAGCCCGGTCAGGCGCAGATGATCAGGCGGCGTTGAAGGTCGCCGGATCCGGGCCGGTGCGACCCTCGCTCTCCAGGGCGTCGACCGCGGCCAGGTCGGCGTCGGTGAGTTCGAAGCCGAACACGTCGAGGTTCTCCGCGATCCGCGAAGGGGTCACCGACTTGGGGATCACGATCCTGCCCCGCTGGAGGTGCCAGCGCAGGATCACCTGGGCAGGCGTGCGACCGAGGCGGTCGGCGATCTCGGTGATCGCCGGGTTCTGGAGCACCGCACCCTGGGCGAGCGGGCTCCAGGCCTCGGTGGCGATCCCGAGCCCGTCGTTCGCGGCGACCGTGGCGCGCTGCTGCAGCGCGGGGTGCAGCTCGATCTGGTTGACGGCGGGCACCGTGCCACCGAGCTCGACGATCCGGTCCAGGTGCTCGGGCAGGAAGTTCGAGACGCCGATCGCGCGGACCCGCTTCGCGGCGTACAGCTCCTCGAGGCCCTGCCAGGCGCCGACGTACAGATCACGGGCGGGGGTGGGCCAGTGGATCAGGTAGAGGTCGACCTGGTCGAGGCCGAGGAGCTCGAGGCTCTTCTCGTACGCCTCGACCGGACGCTCGTGGTCGGCGTTCCAGAGCTTCGTGGTGATGAAGAGCTCCTCGCGGGCGATGCCCGACTTCGCGAGCGCACGGCCGACGCCGGCCTCGTTGCCGTAGACCGCCGCGGTGTCGATGCTGCGGTAGCCGGCCTCGAGCGCCGCGGTGACGGCCGCCTCGGTCTCGTCGTCCGGCACCTGGAAGACGCCGTAGCCGAGCTGCGGCATCTCGAGGCCGTTGTTCAGGGTGATGTTCGGGATGGTCATGAGACTTCTCTTCTCTCTGAGATGGGTGAGGTTCAGGCAGGGACAGGAACGGGCGTACGCCGCTCGCCGCCGGGCGCACGGACGGCGACCAGGAGCACGACGAGGCCGACGGCGGTGACCGCGGCACCGGCCCACAGCGGCGAGGTGTAGCCGAGGCCGGCGGCGAGGGTGATGCCGCCGATCCACGCGCCGAGCGCGTTGCCGACGTTGAAGGCGGCGATGTTGGCGCCGGAGGCGAGGGTGGGCGCCTGGTCGGCGTACCCCATCACCCGCATCTGCAGGGCCGGCACCGTACCGAAGCCGACGGCGCCCATCAGGACCAGGGCGATGACGGTCAGCACCTGGCTGGTCGCGACGAGGGCGAAGCCGGCGAGGACGACGGTCAGGGCGGCCAGGAGCACGCCGAGGGTCTTGACCAGGTCACGGTCGGCGGCCCGGCCGCCGACGATGTTGCCGACGAACAGGCCGACCCCGAAGAGGACGAGCAGCAGCGGCACCGCCCCGGCGGAGAAGCCGCTGACCTCGGTCAGCGTGAAGGCGATGTAGGTGAAGCCGCCGAACATGCCGCCGTAGCCGAGCACGGTCAGGGCGATCGAGAGCCAGACCTGTGGGCTGGTGAAGGCGGCCAGCTCGGTACGTACTGCCGGGGCGGCGGCCTCGCTGCGGCCGGTGTGGGCCGGGACCAGGAGGGCGATGCCGACGAAGGCGATGATGCCGATGACGGTGATCGCCCAGAAGGTCGAGCGCCAGCCGGCGGCCTGGCCGAGCAGGGTGCCCAACGGAACGCCGAGGACGTTGGCCAGGGTGAGGCCGCCGAACATGAACGCGATCGCGCTGGCCTTGCGGTCCGGGGCGACCAGCTGCGCGGCGACGACGGAGCCGATGCCGAAGAAGGCGCCGTGGCACAGTGCCGCGACGATCCGGCCGGCCATCATCGTGGCGTAGTCGGGTGACATCGCGGAGATCAGGTTGCCGAGGATGAACAGCACCATCAGGCCGAGCAGGGCGACCTTGCGGGGCACTCGGGTGAGCAGGAGGGTGAGGCCGACGGCGCCGATCGCGACGCTGAGGGCGTAGCCGGAGATGAGGTAGCCGGCGGTGGTCTCGCTGACCCCGAAGTCGGTGGAGACCTCGGGCAGCAGGCCCATGATGACGAACTCGGTGAGGCCGATGCCGAACCCTCCGATCGCGAGGGCTAGCAGTGCGACGGGCATGGATGACTCCTGAGCTGGACGGATTGCGTCTGTCGATAGTCGGCGTGCGCAGTAGTTGCACACGCTTCGTATTTATAGTTGCACACGCGCACTATCCGCGCAATTCGGGTATGCTGGAGTCGTCCACGAAGGAGGACCCATGGGAATCGCTGACGACGCCGTCGAGATCCGCGCACAGGGCTGGCGCACACTGGCCGCGGTGCACGGCCTGATCGAGGCCGCACTCGAGAAGGCGCTGCAGCGCGAGCACGGGCTGTCGGTCGTCGAGTTCACCGTCCTCGACGCGCTCAGCCGTCAGGACGGCTGGCACATGCGCATGCAGCAGCTGGCGCGCGCGGCGGCCCTCTCTTCCTCGGCTACGACCCGGTTGGTCACGCGCCTGGAGAACCGCGACCTCCTCACCCGGATCCTGTGCGCCGACGACCGCCGCGGGATCTACACCGAGCTCACGCCCGCCGGACGCGCCCTGCTGAAGAAGGCCCGTCCGCTGCACGACGAGGTGCTGCGTACGGCACTGGACGAGGCCGCCGAGATCCCCGAGCTCGCGCCGCTCGTGCACGCGCTCGGGTCGTTGTCACCGGCCTGATCCCCCGCCTGGTCTCTCAGGCGAGCCAGCCGTTGCGGCGAGCGGTGAGGGCCGCCTCGGTCTTGTTGCGGGTGCCGGTCTTGCCGATGGCCGCGGAGAGATAGTTGCGCACCGTGCTCGGCGAGAGGAAGAGCCGCCCGGCGATGTCGGCGACGCTCGACCCGTCCTCGGAGGCCGCGAGCACGTCGCGCTCGCGCGCGGTCAGCGGGTTCGGGGCAGCGCGGAGCGTGGCGGCGGCCAGGGCGGGGTCGAGGACCGTCTCGCCGCGCAGCACCCGCCGGATCGCGCCGGCCAACTCCTCGACCGGCCCGTCCTTGACCAGGAAGCCGACCGCGCCCGCGGCCATCGCCTGACGCACATAGCCGGGCCGGGAGAACGTCGTCAGGATCATCACCCGGCACTCCGGGATTGACGCGCGCAGCTCGCGTGCGGCCTCGAGTCCGCTGATCCCGGGCAGCTCGATGTCGAGCAGCGCCACATCGGGGCGCACCTCGAGCGCCGTCGGCACGATCTCGGTGCCGGTCCCGACCTGGGCGACCACCTCGAGGTCGTCCTCGAGCCCGAGCAGCACGGCGAGCGCGCCGCGCATCATCGCCTGGTCCTCGGCGAGCAGGATCCGGATCACGACGCCGGCACCCTCGCCTCGAGGCGGAACCCGTCGACCCCAGGACGTACGTCGAGGCGACCGTCGACCGCACGCAGCCGCTGCCGCAGGCCTTCGAGCCCGCCTGACCTCTCGCCCGTGTCCACCGGGCCCCCGACCCCGTCGTCGACCACGGCGAGCCGGAGCTCGCCGCCGTCCTCGGAGAGCTCGAAACGGCAGCTGGCCGCACCGGAATGGCGGATCACGTTGGTCGCCCCCTCGCGTACGACCCAGGCGAGCGCCTGGCCGGCGATGTCGGGCACCTCGGCCTGGGCAGCGGTGATCGACGTACGGATCCCGGCGGCGTCGAGCGCACGACGCGCGCCGTCGAGCTCCTCGGCCAGGGAGAGCGTCTTCATCTGGTCGACGGCGGCCCGGACGTCGGCCAGGGCCGCGCGGCCGACCTCCTCGATGTCGGCCGCGTGCGCGGCGGCCGCCTCCGGGTCACGAGCCGCCAGGCGGCGTACGGCCTCGGCCTTGACGACCATCACGCTCAACGTGTGACCGAGCAGGTCATGGAGGTCACGGGACATCCGGGCACGCTCCTCGGCCACGGCGGCCCGGGCGAGCTCCTCCCGGGTGCGGCGGAGCTGCTCGACCGCTTCGATCAGGCGGAGGAAGGAGGTCGTGGTGACGCCGCTGAGCAAGATGCCACCGACGCTGAGCAGGTAGGCGTCGCCGATGCCCTCGATGACCGCGATCGAGACCGCGACCCCGACCGTGGCCAGGGCGATGGCGCCGGCCAGGCGCCAGCCGCGCAGCACCGCCGGCGAGACGATCGCCAGCACGCCCCAGACCGTCTGCCAGCCCTCGCCCTGCATCGCGGCGAGCACGATGAGGCCGACGAGGACGGGCAGCAGGACCGCCACTCGGCCGGTGACCACCAAGGCGACGGCGGCCACCCCGACGGCCACCACCAGGGCGGCCTGGCCGACGGCCAGGAGCACGTCGCCGGAGAGGTTGAGCAGCGGGAAGAGCAGCAGCACCGGCAGCCACACCAGCACCACGCCGTGGCGCTGGAGGTGACACCGCAGCCCGGACACGATCGTCACCCTATCGCCGCCGCAGGCCGGCGATGACCACAACGGCCACGACGACGTGCAGGCTCGCGAGCCCCAGGCCGGCGGCCAGGGTGAGCGCGCTGGTCGGCGTGATCAGGGAGACCACGGCGATCCCGACGGCAAGCATCGTCCAGCGCCTGGTCCCGCGCTCGGAACGCCCCTCCCACCAGCGCAGCAGCGCTCCGCCGGCCAGCGCGATGATCAGGCTGCTGACGATCACCGAGCCGACTCCGATCTGCTGGCTGCCGGCGCCCGACTTCACCTCGAGCTCCACTCCCCCGGCCTGGGTCCACAGCAGCCATACGGCCGTCGCAGCCACGGCCGCCGTGGCCGCCACGCCGCCGATCCGCGCCCATCCGACCCGGGTGCGCTGCGCGGTCTCGTTCGTCACGGTTGTCATCGCGATTCCTCCGTCTCCACCACCCACCGTCGGTGGTGTCTCCAGACTCGCGTTCCGGGGTGCCCGGGCGTCAGATCTGATTGTCCGGACCCGACGGTGACAATTGTCAGTGGGCACGTGTGCCTATCGTGGAGGCATGCGCATCGCCATCGTCGGCGGCCACGGCAAGGTCGCCCTGCACCTCCATCCGATCCTCGCGGCCGCGGGCCACACCCCGCTCGCGCTCGTACGCAGCGAGAGCTACCGAGCCGAGCTCGAAGCGCTCGGGGCCGAGGTGGGCCTGCTCGACATCGAGAACCAGGACGCCGACGGGTTCGCCGCCGCCTTCGCGGGCAGCGATGCGGTGGTCTTCGCCGCCGGCGGCGGCCCCGACGGCAACAAGGAGCGCAAGCGCACCGTCGACCTGGAGGGCTCGACCAAGTCGATCGCCGGCGCGAAGGCTGCCGGCATCCGGCGCTTCGTGCAGGTCTCGGCGATCAACGTCGACGAGCCGGTCCCGGCCGACGCCGGCGAGGTGTGGACGGCCTACGTCGAGGCCAAGCGCGACGCCGACATCGCCCTGCGCGACAGCGACCTCGAGTGGACCATCCTGCGTCCCGGTGGCCTCACCGACGACCCCGCGACCGGACGGGTGAAGCTGGCCCCGAAGCTCGGCCGCGACACCATCCCGCGTGCCGACGTGGCCGCGGTGATCGCCGCCGTGATCGACGACGACGCCACCGTCGGCAAGCAGTGGGAGCTGGTCTCCGGCGACGCCTCGGTCGACGAGGCCATCGCCGCCGTCCTCTAGCGCAGGCCCAGCAGACCTCTGACGTACGCCGCCTGGCCGATGTGCTGGGCGGCGTCGTCGACGATGCTGACCAGTCGGACCGCGGCGGTGACCGGCGGGTCCCAGTGCTCGTCGACGACCCGGGCGAGGTCGTCGTCGCCGAGCGTGTCGACCAGATCGATCGTCGCCTCGTGGACGGCCTGGTAGTAGCCGGTCAGCAGCGCCGGGTCCTCCAGCCGGAACGCCGCGACCTCCGCGGCACTCTGCCCGTAGCCCATCGCCCGGGGCTTGTACGGCAGCCCGAACCGCTCCACCCAGCCGTCCCGCGTCCACACCTCCTCGGTGCCGGCGAGCGGCGCGATCTGGACGTCCTCCATCCGGGCGATGTGCCACAGGGTCCAGGCGATCGAGTTCGCCCCGTCGTACGGCCGCCACAGCAGGTCGTCGACCGAGAGGCCGTCGACGATCGCGGGAAGGCTCTCCGCGATCCGGCCGAAGCCGTCCGCGAGCAGTCGCTGGGACCAGGTTTCGCTCATACCTTCCGTTCTACACCGTCGCGGTTCCCCGGCGGCAACAGCGCCTGCGCGTCGCTCCACATCCGGGTGACGACGTCGGCGGCCGGCTCGGCGACGGCGCGACCCGCGGCCTGGCCGGCCCAGTGGTTGGCGCGGTCCAGCGGCACCGCGGCGGCAGGATCCGGGATCCCCTTGCGCCAGCGGCCGACCAGGCCGCGCTGGTGCGGGTAGGGCGCCGGCGAAGGCGCGCCCGGCGCCTCCCAGGAGCGCACGTACCCCGTCGGGGCCGCGCGGCCCAGGCGCCCGGAGTAGGCCCGGGTGGCGACCGTGTCCTCCGGCGCGAGGCCCTCGAGCGAGGCCGCCCAGGCCTCGGCGATCCCGGTCTCCGGCGACCGCAGCAGCGCGCTGCCGACCTGGACGGCACTCGCACCGAGGGTCAGCGCAGCGGCGGCCGCACGCCCGTCGGCGATCGCGCCGGTGGCAATGACCGGCACATCGACCCCGTCGACGATGTGGGGCAGCAGCGCGAACAGTCCCACGGCCGTACGCTCCGCCGTCTCCGGCTCGAAGACACCTCGGTGCCCACCGGCCTCGAGACCCTGCGCGACGACGGCATCGGCGCCGGCCTCCTGCGCGGCCAGCGCCTCGGCCAGGGTCGTGGCGCACGCGAACCAGGCGATCCCGGCCTCGTGCAGGCGCTCGACGTACTCCGGCGAGAAGGTCCCCATGATCGAGGAGACGACCCGCGGCCGGGCGGCGAGCATCGCCTCGCACTGCTCCTCGAACGACGGTGCGGGCGGCTGCTCGGGGCCCGGCGTACCGAACCTGCCCAGGAAATCCTCTGCGGCCGATATCCCGGCCGGGTCGTCGTCGAGAGGGTCGGGGATCCAGATGTTCAGCTGGAACGGCCCGGTCGACAGCGACCGGAACTCCGCCACCCACTCCGCGATCCGCGCCGGCGAGTCGAGCACCACCCCCGACGCGCCCATCCCTCCCGCGTCGGCGACCGCAGCCGCCAGCGCGGGCGGGCAGGCACCCGCCATCGGCGCCTGAAGGATCGGCATCGAGAGGCCGTACGCCTCGCAGAACTCCTGAGCACGTCGTCGGGCCGTCATGCATTCACGGTAGCGCCCGGAAACTCCTGGCGCCGCTCGCCCCGGCGCGGCAGGATCGGGCCCATGCGCACCCTCATCTACTCAGCGTTCGTGTCCATCGACGGCGTCGTCGACTCCCCCGGCGGCGGCTCCGCCTCCGAGCAGCACCGCAGCGGCGGCTGGACCTTTCAGGACATCGAGTTCCTGCCGGAGGCGTACGCGATCAAGGGCAGCGAGATGGAGGAGGCCGGCGCGATGATGTTCGGCCGGCGCAGCTACGAGGCGTTCGCGCCGATCTGGCCCGACATCGAGGACTTCACGGTGGTGAAGGAGATCCCGAAGTACGTCGTCTCGACCTCCCTCGGCGAGGAGGCTCTCGTGGAGGGCTGGGGTCCGCAGACCGTGCTGAGGTCGCTCGAGGAGGTCGCGGATCTCAAGCAGGGCGACGGCGGCCCGATCCTGATCGCCGGCAGCGCCGAGCTCGCCCGCAACCTCTCCGACGCCGGCCTGATCGACCGCTACCACCTGCTCGTCTTCCCTGTCGTCCTCGGCGCCGGGAAGTCGATGTGGAGCGAGACCGACAAGGACAAGCAGCGGCTCACCCTGGTCGAGTCGGAGGCCTACGCCAACGGCATCCTCAAGCTCGTCTACGACGTCGTCCGCTGACTCTCGTCGATCAGACCGTCCCGGCCCCAGCGGGGTGTCGGACCGGGGTCGCCGAGGTCGGTGCCGGGCGGGTCCTGGGAGACGTCCTTGGCGATCGCCGTGCCCCAGGCGAAGTAGGCCATCAGCGTCTCGTGCAGCTCGGGACGGTCGGCCAGCACCTCCTCGATCGCGGCCTGCATCAGCTCGAGCCAGCGTTGCCGGTGCTCCTCGCGGATCCCGAGCCCGAGGTGGACCCTCAACAGCTCCTGATGGCCGCCGAGGGTGGCGGTGAAGTCGGCCGGTCCACCGAAGATCTCTCCCAGCCAGATCGCCACCCGCTCGACGTGCGTGAGCGTGAAGCTCGCGAACACCGGCGCCAGGAGCTCGTCGGCCAGCACTCGTTCGTAGAACGCATCACTCAGCCGGCGCAGCGCGGGCGCGCCACCGAGGTCGTCGTACAAGGTCATGGTTCACGATGGCGCGCGATCCCGCGACGTGCAACGAAATACCGGGACGCGTCCGCGAGGACGGCCTACGGGCAGCGGGCGTAGAGGCGACGTGACCCGGTTCCGTACGCCGCGGGGTCGGTGAACGCGCAGCCGTAGTCGGGTGCGGCGACGGCTGCCCGGTCGAGGACGTCGTCGCCGGCCGGACGGTCGCCGTGCTCGACCCAGTCGACGAGATCGCCCCAGGCGGCCGAGGCCTCGGCGGGGCTGAACTCGCAGTGCCCGGCCGAGCGAATCGCGCGCTGCACGACCAGGCCGCCGCGGTGGTGGCGCTTCACCTCGCGCAGGTAGACCTGCTCCATCGAGAACGGCACGAACATGTCGCCGAGGTTGTGCAGGCTCACCACCGGGGCGGTGGGACGGCCGGAGATCCGCGACGGCGCGTTGAGCCGGTGGCTGTGGCGACCGACCGGATCAACCGGGTCGATCCGCTCGATCTCGGCATCGAGGTCGACCGGCGAGCTCGGCGCGTAGACGGTGTCCCGGTTGGTCGCGACCCGGCCGATGTTGAAGCCCAGCGTCCCACCGTCGTCCACCGACGGCAGCGTGAAGAGGAAGTCCTTCCACTGCCCGAAGGCCGCCACGGCGCCCGGCCGCGGTCCACCGCTGTGCTCGATCGTCATCGCCCGCAGCTGCTCGCCCTCCGGGGTCAGCGTGCCGCCGAGCCCCAGGCGCTCCTTGATCACCGGGACGTCGACGCTCTGGTAGCTCGCGTCGTAGGGGTAGGCGTCGTACCCGGCGAGCGCCTGCGCGCCGAGGTTGTAGTCGACGAAGAAGTCGAACAGCTCCACATCGCCCAGCTGCCCGCACATCGGCAGCGCCCCGTCGTAGAAGCCCGGATACTGCTCCAGCGAGCGCCCGATCACGTGCCCGCCCATCGACACCCCGGTCACGTAGGTGCGGGTCGCCCGGCGTGGCAGCAGCTTCGACGCGTACGTCGCCAGGTCACGCGTCGAGCGCACCCCGGCGCCCACGTCGTAGCCGTTGGTCGAGTAGCTCGACGCTGCCCAGGCGTAGCCCTGCTCGAGGAACGTACGCCGCAGCCCGAACCCCGGCGTCTCGGGCGTCAGCGTGTAGCTCAGCCCGCGGTAGCCGTGGGCCCACATCACCAGCTCGCCGTTCCAGTTCGCCGGCACCTCCAGGACGTACGCCGCGTGCTCATGCACTCCCTGGCGCACGGTGGTCTCCCTGCCACCGACGGTGATCGGCGCCACCGGCGGGTTGCTGATCGTGTAGCCGGGCAGCGGCTGGTCACCGGGCGGTTCGCGGTCGGCGAGCGCCGGGCCGGTCGAGGCGACCAGAGCGGAAGCGGTCAGGAGCAGGGCGAGGACAGCGGCTGACGCACGGGGCATGTCTTTGAGGGTAAGGCTGGTTGTGACTGGCGTCACAGAATCAGCGCACGAGGTGTCCTGTGCGCCGCGCACAAGGGTTCAGCGGCCGACGGCCTTCCGGATCGCGCCGAACGCCGCCTGCCCCACGCCCTTGATGCCAGCGGCGATGAAGGTGGTCCAGTCGAAGTAGTCGCGCCAGAGCTCGATCTTGCCGTCGCGCACCTCGAAGGTGCCGCACACCCAGAACTCGGCGGAGACCGAGCCGCGGCTGAGCACGTCGATGCGCTCGGTGAGCACGACCGGGCCGTTGGCCGCGATGTTGATCATCCGGACCTCGAAGCCGGTGGTGTACTTCCCCATGACCCGCAGCTGGCGCCCGACCTCGGAGAGGCCGCGCGCCGGCGGAAGGGGGACGTTCTGGTAGGTGACGTCGTCGGCGCACAGCGCCAAGGCAGCGTCGACCTCGCCGGTCTCGAGCGCGGCCAGGAACTGCTCGACGATCTGGATCTCGGTCATACCGCCACGTTATCGCCGATCAGCGGATGAGAGCGGGACTCAGGACCAGGCAATCCTGGCGGTGCAGGGTCGGGTCCTGGAGAAGCTCCTCGACGGCGACCCGTTCGCCCGGCACCCGCCGCAGCGAGGTGGTCTCCTTCTCCTTCACGAACACGTCGCGGGTCCGGGCCAGCTCGGCGAGGTAGCCGCGGTCCATGTGCTCGATCTCGAGCATCAGCGCCCAGTGCTCCGTGTCCGCCAGGGACCTGGCCGCGCCGTCGACCACCTCGCGCTCGAATCCCTCCACGTCCACCTTGACGCAGAACGGACGCCCGGAGCCGCCGAGCACCTCGTCGAGCGTGGTGACCTCGACCTCGCGCAGCTGCCAGCGCGCCGAGCCATCGTGGCGCTCGTCGAACAGCGACGACGTCCCCGACCAGGTCCGGTCGACCGCGAACCGCGCGGCTCCGGGCTCGTCGGCGACCGCCTGCGCGCGCAGGTCGATCGTGATCCCGCGGGTCTCCAGCGTCTTGCGCAGGACCTTGTGGAGCGAGGTGTTCGGCTCGAACCCGATCAGCTCCACCCCCTCGGGGATGTCCACCCCGACGAGCATCTCGCCGTAGTTCACGCCGACGTCGATCACGGTCCGCCACTCGTGCAGGCCGAGCGCCAACCGCCACAGCTCGAGTGAGCCACGGATGATCCGCCCCTTGTTGGCGATCAGGCCGAGAGCCCGCGGGTCGGTCGGCTTCACATAGATCCGATGCCCGTCCTCGGTCGTCGCGTACGCCATCTCGAGCACCTTCGCCTAGGGGTCGTCGGCCCAGCCGCCTTTGGCTGTCGCCGAACCCTAGAGCGCCCACGGAAACGCCAGCCGAACCGTGGGCCAACGCGGATCGGGCCGCGCAGCTCGAGCCAGGCTCAGGAGATCTGCTCGACCAGGTTGGCGGCGATGTCGTCGAAGGTGTTGCCGTCCCGGAACTGCTCGCCGTCGAGCAGGATGGTCGGAGTGCCACTCACCCCGTCGTCGGCGGCAGCCTTGGTGGCGGCGTCGGCCCAGGCCTTGCCGTCGAGGCTCTCGATGCGGTCCTTGACCGCGGACTCCTCAGCGCCCGCCTCGACGGCGAGGTCGACGAGGTCTGCGGCCTCGGGGAACGGGCCGGACTCGCTGGGCTGGTTCTCGAAGAGCAGGTCGTGGAACTTCTTGGCGACCTCGGGACCAGCCTCCTCCTGGACGACCGCGAAGGCCGAGGTGGCGAGCTCGGAGTAGGGGCCGACCTGGTCGAGGAGCACGAACGGGCGGTAGTCGACCTGGACCTTGCCGTCGGCGGCGAGCTCGGCGAGGTCCTCACGGGACGCGTTCTCGAACTCACCACAGTAGGGGCACAGGAAGTCTTCGTAGATGACGACCTTGTGCGGCGCGTCGTCGGGACCGATCACCAGACCGTGCTCGCTGCTGCCGGCCTCGGGCGCAGCGATCTCGCTGTCCGTCGAGCGGTTCAGGCTGAACAGGACCAGACCGCCGACGACCACCGCGATGGCGGCGACGACCGCCGCGACGGTGAGGATCGACTTGCGGGCCTGCTTCTTGCGCAGTGCCTCCAGCTCCGCGGCGGCCTTGGCAGCGCGGGCCTCACGCTTCTCCTTGCGCGAGGGGCTGCTGGCTGAATCCGTACTCATGGAGCCAACATAGGTGCCTCTCCTGAGCGCAGGCTGAAACCACGCCATGGGAACCGTTATCACATCGTCGCCTATCCCCCCGTAAAGCCGTTGACCAGCGGCGTTATGGTGCTCTGCGTGGCTTCACTGAACGAACGTCTGGTCTGGATCGACTGCGAGATGACCGGGTTGTCCCTCGATCACGACGCGCTGATCGAGGTGGCGGCCCTCGTCACCGACTTCGATCTCAACGTGCTCGGCGACGGGGTCGACATCATCATCAAGCCCCCTGCCGAGGCGCTGGAGCAGATGGACGACTTCGTGCGCGACATGCACACCAAGTCCGGGCTGCTGGTCGAGCTCGAGAACGGCGTGCCGATGCGGGAGGCGGAGGAGCAGGTCCTGGCGTACGTCTGGGAGCACTGCGGCAAGGACTCCCGGCCACCGCTGGGCGGCAACACGGTGGCCACCGACCGCAACTTCCTGGCCCGGGACATGCCCGAGCTGGAGGGGTTCCTGCACTACCGCAACGTCGACGTCTCCTCGATCAAGGAGCTCTCGCGCCGCTGGTTCCCGCGCACCTACTTCTCGGCTCCCCCCAAGCGTGGCAACCACCGCGCCCTGGCCGACATCCAGGAGTCGATCGAGGAGCTTCGCTACTACCGCGAGGCGGTCTTCGTGCCGATGCCCGGCCCGGACTCGGACACGGCCAAGGAGATCGCCGCCCGGCACGGTGCCTCGATCACCGGTCTCGGCGACGCCGATTCCACGGATCAGGCCTGATTCCTCTATGCTTTCTGCTGGCTCGAACATGCGTTGTTCGAGCCGATGGTGGGCGTAGCTCAGCTGGTAGAGCATCGCGTTGTGGTCGCGAGGGTCGCGGGTTCAAGCCCCGTCGCTCACCCCATCAGGGCGAGGTTCGGACTTCGATCGAAGTCCGAACCTCGCCCTTTCTCATGCGCTCCGTCCGTTACCGGCGGGGGTGATCTGCGCCAGGGTTCCGTGCTCGAGGGCCACCCATAGCCTGCCGTCGGGGCCGAAGGCGAGCCCATGCGGCTCAGCGTCGGGGGTGGGCAGGCCCACGGGCTCGCCGAGCGTGCCGGCCGTGGTGATCGTGCCTATCCGGTTGGCGCCCCACTCGGAGAACCACAGGGCTCCGTCGGGGCCGGCCGCGATCGCGTGCGGACGCGCACCACGATCGGCCAGGGGGTACTCGGCGATCTCTCCGTCGACCGTGATCCGGCCGATCTGTCCGGCGGCGATCTCGACGAACCAGAGGGCACCGTCGGGCCCGAGCGTGATGCCGACCGGTGCCGCGTCGGGCGTGGGGAGCTCGTGCACGGTGACCTCGCCGCGCAGATCGATCCGGCCGATCGCGTTGGCCTGGTTCATCGTGAACCACATCGCCTCGTCCGGTCCGGCCACGATCGCGGACGGGAACGCCCCCGTGAGCGGGAGCGGGAACTCGGTCACCGTCCCATCGATGGTGATCCGTCCGATGCAGTCGGTCGTCATCTCGGTGAACCACAGCGCCCCGTCGGGCCCCACACCGAGCCCGTACGGCATGCACTCCCGCAGTGCGAACCCGCTCACCTCGCCCTCGGCGGTGATCCGGCCGATCCGATGGGCCCGCGACTCGGTGAACCACAGCGCACCATCCGGTCCGGCGACGATGATCGTCGGACCGCAGTCGGGCGCCAGCGGGAACGTGACCGTGGACTCCCCCGGGACAAGTCGACCGATCTCGCCACTGCCCTCCAGGGTGCACCACAGCGCGCCGTCCGGGCCGGTCGCGATGGCGTACGGGCCTCTGCCCGGCACGCGGTGCTCGGTCACGCGCGCCGTCTGTTCGGATGTCATGAATGCCCTTCTCTCGTTCGGTCGCTGCCGCACCACTCTCGACCCCCGGGCGCGGCCGGAGCAACCGGGAATCGGACGGTCTCGCTTGGCTTCGGGTAGATATCTGACTAAAGTCAGATATATGACAGTGGACACCTCGGTGATGCGCAAGTTCAACATGAGCTACGTCCGTCGGGTGGGAGCCCTCGAGGACTCCTTCCTCGGCAGCGGACTCCCCTACGGCACCGCCCGCATCCTCTACGAGATCGGGCTCGGCGCGGGCACCGTCCAGGAGCTGAGGATCCGCCTCGGCGGCCTCGACTCCGGCTACGTCAGCCGGATGCTCCGGACCCTGGAGACCAAGGGGTACGTCACGGTGAAGCCCGATCCTGCCGACGGCCGGCGTCGCCTGGTGGAGCTCACCGAGGACGGCCTCAAGCAGTGGGACGACCTCGAGCGCCGCTCCGAGGAGCGCGCCCATCAGCTGCTCGACCCGCTGACGCCGCGGCAGCGCGACCGTCTCAACGAGGCCCTGGCGACAGCCGACCTGCTGGTGCGGGCAGCCACGATCACCATCGAGCAGGTCGACCCGCGCGACCCGATGGCGCAGGAGGCGATGGGCCACTACTTCGCCGAGATCGGCGACCGCTTCGGCTTCACCGTCGGCGACGAGGGCTTCGGCGACGACCCCTCGCTGCGACCGCCCCACGGCGCGTTCTTCGTGGCCGCCAGCGACGGCGCCCCGGTCGCCTGCGGTGGCGTGCGCGAGTTCGACGGCACCGGCGAGATCAAGCGGATGTGGGTCGACCCCGCCTGGCGCGGCGCGGGTCTCGGCTCACGCCTGCTGCGCCACCTCGAGGCCGAGGCGCTGCGGCTGGGCCACACAGTCGTACGCCTCGACACCCGCGACGTCCTCAGCGAGGCGATCGGGGTGTACGAGCGGGCAGGCTATGAGCGCATCGACCGCTACAACGACAACCCCCACGCCACCCACTTCTTCCGCAAAGAGCTCGGCTGAATGCTGACCGAGGTAACTCGGTCAGCGATCACTTCCGTCGCGGAACTCACCGAAGCAAGCGCACCTTCACCGAGTTACCTCGGCGAGCATCCCGCCGCATAGGCCTCCAACCGGTCCAGCGGCGGCTGGGCGCTGGGGTGCGCGACCGCGGCGGCGCCGACCGCGCAGGCCATACGCAGCGCGTGCTCGTCGGGCGTGCCGGCCTGGATCGCGAGGGTGAGCGCCGCGGAGAACGCGTCGCCGGCGCCGACGGTGTTGACCACGTCCGGCGCCGGCGCGGCGGGCACGCGAGCCGTCTCGGCACCCTCGGCGAACATGGCCGCGCCCGAGGCGCCGTAGGTCACCGCGACCCTCTTCGCGGCGCGCAGCTCGGGCATCGCGGCGTACTCGGTCTCGTTGACGATGAACAGGTCCACCCGCTCGACGAGATCCGTCGGGAGGGACTGTGCCGGGGCCGCGTTGAGCGCGACGAACCCCGGCGTCCGCGCGGCGACGGCGCGGACCACCTCCAGGGACAGCTCGAGCTGCATCAGCACGGCCTCGTCCGCCCCGACCGAGATCCCGTCGGCGCCGACCGACGCGTTGGCGCCGGCGCACACCACGATCTGGTTCTCCCCCGCCGCGTCGACGGCGATCAGCGCCGTGCCGGTCGGCGAGTCGGTGATGCGGACGCCAGCGGCGTCGACGCCTGCCGCCCGGATCGTCTCGACCGCCCAGGCACCGTCGGCGTCGGAGCCGACCGCGCCGATCATCCGCACCCGCGCCCCCAGCCGGCTCGCCGCGACGGCCTGGTTGGCACCCTTCCCGCCGACGTCTCGGCGCAGCCGGCCGCCTCCCACGGTCTCCCCGGCGCCGGGCAGCCGCTCGACGAGCGCGGTCAGGTCGACGTTGATGCTTCCGACGACGACCAGGTCCTGGGGCGATCGCACCGGCATCAGGGACGTACGAGGCCGATGCAGGAGTAGGTCAGGCCGGAGATCCGTTCCACCGGCACGCCGCGCGCCTCGGCGAGCTTCTTGACCTGGCCCAGATCGGCGTCACGGGCCGGGTCGACCAGGATCTTCACCGGGTCACCGTGCAGCAGCAGCCGGACGGTCTGGTCGACACCGGCCTGGACCAGGCTGACGTCACCGTCCGCGAACTTCTCCGCGACCTCCTCGACCGCGTCCCAGCCCACCCAGGTGGGCGTGTGGTCGCCACCGAGATGGGCACCGAGATGGGCACCGAGGTCGAGCATCACTTTGGTCCGCACGATCGGGAAGCGGGCCGCGACGGTGTCGATGAACTTCTTGGACACGTCGGCCGCAGCCAGGTCGGCGTGGAACACCGCACCGTGGAAGTCGTTGGGGCCGACCCGGTCGTCGTCGATGACGGGACGCGAGACGAGGCCGGAGACGGTCGACCCGAGGGATGCCGACGGGATGAGGTAGTCCTCGCGGGTGCCGTAGACCGCCACGCTCCGGCCCGGGTCGGCGAGGACCGCGAGCTCCGGGGAGAACGGCGAGGCCAGATGGGCATCGAGCGTCGAGTTGGCCTTCTCGACCGAGGCCGCCAGCTCCCGGGCGATCGCACCCGTGCCGGTCCAGCCGTCCACGAACATCACCCGGGCGGGGTCGTGGTGCGCGGCGAGGTAGGCGAGCGCGGTCTGGTCGATGCCGCGCCCGCGGATCATCGAGATCGCGTAGTGGGGCAGATCGAGCCCGTGCACCCGCTGCGCCCAGCGCCGCATCAGCACCCCGATCGGGATGCCGGCACGCACCAGGGAGACCAGCACGGCGTCCTGTCCGCGCCGGGCCAGCACCTGCTCGGTGACCAGGCCGATGGCGTACGCGACCCGCTGGGCCGATGCGGCCAGGGCCTCGTCGAAGAGCTCCCGATGTGTCTCCACCTGCTCCTCGGCGTCCGCCTCGGCCGCGTCCGCGGACAGGTCCTTGAGCAGCCAGGCGACGTCGTCCCGATCGTAGGAGCCGAAGGCCGGCCCGTGGAGCGGAGCAGGCAGCTGCCGGGCCGGCTGGTCGTGGCGCGGCTCCGGGGCGTACGCCGGGATGGTCACGACCACGACCCTCGGCGCGAGCCGGGCGAGCTGATCGACCAGGCCGCCCTCCTCGTGCAGCGCAGGGGTGTCGGCCGGCTCGTCGACCACCAGCACGATCGTCTCGAAGGCACCCTCGTGCAGGTTGTAGGCGAAGCGCGGCCCGTCGCCGTCGGCCGGGTCGTCGTGGGACGGGAAGGTGATCGCGGTGCGGATCGCGTAGCCCGGGTCGTCGACGTCGAGCACCGGCGAGCGGGTGGTCGTCGAGTAGGTGATCTCGTGGCGGCGGCCCTCGGCCGCGCGCCGGTCCGCCAGCGCGGAGGCGATCCGCAGCGGTGCGTACATCAGCTCCTCGGTGCCGAGGACGTGCACCGGGCCGTCGGGGATGCGGCCGGCGACGGCCGCGGCGGTCACCGTGACGGCCGACTCGTAGGAGCCGGAGGCGCTGGTCGTGAAGCCATGGCGGCCGCCCTCCGGGACCGCGCGTGGCCAGGTCGCGACCACCTGGACGACCTCGCCGCGCGGACGGCGGCTCGGCTCGACCCCGGCCAGGTGGCGGAGGCTCTCGACGTTGTCGATGAGCCGGTTTCCGCTCTCGGCGAGGTCCTCGGGCAGCTCGATCTCGCCGCTCGCGAGGGAGACCACGTCCAAACTCGCGCGCAGCCGCTTGATCGAGCGCTCCATCCGGCCGCGGTCGTCCTCCGAGCGCAGGTCGACGAGCGCGGCCACGACGTAGTGCTTGTGCGGGAACTTCTTGTGCAGCGCCCGGATGGTGCTGACGACGGTCTTGCCGGTGATGACCTCGTCGTCGACCAGCACCAGGGTGTCGGCGCGGGCGAGGAAGGCGGGATCGGCGGGAAGCAGCCGGTGGGCGGTCGCGTGCGAGTGCTCCTCGAAGAAGTCGGCGACGGACTCGATGCCGTCGACGACCCGGCGGGTGGAGTGCAGGTAGGGCGCCCCGAGGGCGTCGGCGACGAGATGGCCGAGCGCGGTCGCGGTCTCCGCGTAGCCGAGGACCACCGCGTCACCGGTGACCGCGGCGCGCGCCTTGGCCCCCAGGCGCAGCCCGGCGTCGGTCACCAGACGCGGGTCGGTCGGGACGTGCTTGCCGAGGACGGAGGAGACGAGGAGCTGCGCCCGGCGGGGGTTGCGTCGAACCGCCAGTCCGACCAGATCGGTGAGCATCATCCCACTCGGAGCGTCGGTCGTCCGCAGTCGCACACCCAGACGTTCGGCCACCCAGGTGCCTGACCAGCCGCTCACTTCGTCTCTCACAGGTGACATTCTCCCCCAATGCTCCTCGTCTGACTCAACCGCAGAGAGGCCGCCCCTGTCCACTGCAGGTCTCCTCCGAACAGCCCCTACGCCCGCCCCGCCGTCCAGAATGAGAACATGTTCTTGTCGGATGTGATGGAGAGCACTAGGTTCCGCACATGTCACGTCGCTCGGGAAGCTTCGCCATCGTTGCCGCCGCGGCGGCTGTGCTCGCCTTCGGAACCTCGCTGCTGAGCCCCGTCGGTCCGGCCGCCGCCGACCCTGCTGCCGACCCGGCGGAGACCCCACGGCTGTCTCGCGAGGGGCGCTGGCTGGTCGACCAGCACGGCCGGATCGTGCTGGTGCACGGCCAGAACCTGGTCTGGAAGCACGCCCCGTACGTCCCCTCCGACTCCGCAAGCGGGTTCACCGCCGTGGATGCCGAGTGGCTGGCCGAGTACGGGTTCAACGGCGCCCGGATCGGCACCCTGTGGGCCGGGGTCACCCCGGACGCCCCCGGAGAGGTCGACGAGGACTACCTCGACGACTGGCAGCGGGTCATCGACCTGCTCGCCGACGAGGGCATCTGGATGCAGTTCGACTTCCACCAGGACATGTGGCACGAGACCTACGGCGGCGAGGGCGTGCCCAACTGGGCGGCCAAGCGGCCGGCGCCCTACAACCTGCACCCGCCGATCAAGCTGTCCTTCCCGGCGACGTACATCACACCCGAGCTGGCCACCGTCTACGACAACTTCTGGGCCAACAAGAATGGGGTCCAGGACGGCTGGGCCGCCGCCTGGGGCGCCGTCGCACAACGATGGGCCGACCAGCCCTACACGATGGGATACGACCTCATCAACGAGCCATGGGCCGGCAAGGAGTGGCTCTCCTGCCCGATCACCGGGTGCGCGAGCTCGTACGCGAACGAGTTCCAGCCGGCGTACGAGAAGGCGACTGCCGAGATCCGGAGGTCCGACCCCGACGGCATCGTCTGGTACGAGGCGCAGCTGCTCGCCAGCCAGGTGCCCAACTCGAGCTTCGGTCCGGCCGACGACGACCAGGTGGGCTTCTCCTGGCACAGCTACTGCCCCCTCGGCTTCCTCGACTCCCAGGGCATCCCGCTCGGCGTGGACGCCTGCAAGAGCTATGACGACGACCACCACGAGGCGGCGCTCGAGCAGGCCAGGACGATGGGCGCGACCAACCTGATGTCGGAGTTCGGCGCCACCGACAACACCGACCTGCTGGCCATCGACACGGCCTCCGCGGACGACCACTTCGCCTCCTGGATGCACTGGGCCTACAAGCACTGGGACGACCCGACCACCGCCGACGGCCGACAGGGCATGTTCGAGGACGACGGCGACCTGTCCACGGTCAAGGAGGAGAAGCTGCGCACGCTCGTGCGGACCTACCCGCAGGCGACGGCCGGCACTCCCGTGGACCTCTCCTTCGACCCGGAGACCGGCGCGTTCAGCTACACCTACGAGCCTTCTGCGGGGATCGAGGAGCCGACCGAGATCTACGTCAGCCCGCTCCACTATCCCGACGGTCCGGACATCACGGTCGAGGGCGGCCGGGTCGCCGGCGAGGCCGAGCACCACCGGATCCTGGTCGAGCCGACCGGAACCGGGCCGGTGACCGTCACGATTGACTAGGCTGGTCGCGTCCGCGTCGGTCCAGCCATCGGAGGATCACTTGTCCGTCTCGCTCGCCAAGGGACAGTCGGTCTCGCTCACCACAGGTGACGGCAGCAGCATGACGCACGTACGGATAGCGCTGGGGTGGGACGCGGTCCGGAAGGGCCTCTTCGGCGGGTTCCGCGGCGCCGACGTCGACATGGACGCCTCCGCGATCCTCTACGACGCAGCCGGCGCCCACCTCGACCAGGCCTGGTTCCGACAGCTGAAGTCGAGGGACGGCGCCGTCATCCACACCGGCGACAACCGCACCGGTGCCGGCGAGGGCGACGACGAGTCGATCATCGTCCACCTCGACCGCATGCCGGCCGAGGTCGCGCAGATCGTGTTCACGATCAACTCCTTCACCGGACAGAGCTTCGCCCAGATCCAGAACGCGTTCTGCCGTCTGGTCGACGAGAACACCCACACCGAGATCGCCCGCTTCGACGTGAGCCAGACCGGCCCGCACACCGCGGAGATCATGGCCAAGGTCAGCCGCTACGACGGTGGCTGGGCGATGACAGCGCTGGGCGAGATCGGCAACGGGCGTACGTTCCAGGATCTGCTGCCCTCGATCGCCCCGACGCTCTCAGTCCCCGGTCCCCGCTCGTCAGCCGAGTGAGCCGACGCCGACGACGGTGAGGCCGGCGCCGAGGACCGTGACACCGAGCGCCGCCAGGATCGGGGTGACCTTCGCCGCGACCTGCAGGTACGCCTTCGACTCGGCGACCCGGACGACGAGGTTGTTTCCCGCCAGGGCCAGCAGGCCGACGCCGAACAGGATCGTCGCCATGCCCAGGCCGAAGGTGATCACCAGCAGCAGCGCGAACGCCGAGCGGCCGGCGAACAGACCGGTCACCAGGACCAGGAAGGCGCCGGGGGACGGAGTCAGGCCGCCGGAGATGCCGAGCAGGACGATCCCAGGGCGGCGTACGCCTTCCGAGTGACCGTGCCCATGACCGTGCCCATGCGCGTGGGAGTGCCCGTGGGAGTGCCCGTGACCGGCGCCTGAGCGCGCAGCGCGCCAGTGCCGGCGCAGCAGCCAGAGCCCGGTGCCGACGACCAGCACCCCGGCGACGATCTGCAGCCCGGCGGTGAGGTTCTCCAGGCGGACGAGGTCCGAGAGCGAGAAGAACGCCCACGCCACCGCGATGACCAGCACCGAGAAGGTGTGCATCACCGCCACCGAGCCGCCGAGCCAGGCCGCGTCGCGCACCCGGCCCTCCGCACCGATCAGGTACGCCGCCGCCAGCGTCTTGCCGTGGCCCGGCGCGATCGCGTGCGCCGCGCCGGCGGCGAAGGCGAGCACGAAGGCGGCCGCGGCGATGCCGGGCTCGTCCAGATAGCCCTGCACCCGCTCGACCAGGGCCGCCGCGCCGAACCAGTCACCCATCAAGAAGTCGTCCATGTCAGGCGCAAACGATGGCACAGAGTTTCAGCGCCGGATACGGCTGCGGCAAGCGTTTACCCACCGGACAGACGGGCGTCGACAGTGCTCCGCAGCCGCGTTCACCTGGTCTCAGGATCCTTTCAGACTGGCCGGGCACGGGTGCTCCGGCTGTTCGGCACCTCGGGCGATGCCGCACCCCCACTCGGCAATCAGCAGCATGCCCCAGGAACCAAGGAGCATCGTGTTCGCAGTACCGAACGCCAGCCTCGCCAGATTCGGACGGACGCGGCTGATCGCCGCGGTCGCCGGTCTGGCTCTCGCCGGAGGGGTCGTCGCGGCCCTGCCCGGCGACGCCATCACCTCAGCCAGCGCGGCGACCTACACCGCCGTCGGCGCACCGGTCACCGGCGCCCCGCGAGCCGCTCTCGCGACCGTGGACGCGCCGACACCTGACGTACTCGACATCGACTTCGCGGGCAGCGCCCCGCACGAGCGCGCCCAGTCGCTCGAGCCGCGCACCTGGGGTGCGCCGACGTACGGCACCGACGACGAGCTCGCCGAGACCCCGACCGACATCATGACCGTCGACGGCACCGACGACGCGGTCTCCGTCGAGCACGACCCGTGGGCCGGCCTGCAGCAGGGCTTCACCATCGAGTGCGTCTTCCGGGTCGAGACCACGCTGCCGACCAGCAACGAGAAGGACCTCTGCTCCAACAAGGAGGCGGGCGGCTACTCGGTCTACGTGACCGGCTCCAACCTGGGCACGATGGCCCACATCGGCGGCGGCTACAAGACGGTGCTGACCCCGATCACGGCCAACCGCTGGTACCACGTGCTTTCGGTCTGGGACGGCCAGACGCTGAGCCTGTACGTCAACGGCACCCAGGCCGGCTCGACCGCCGCCACCGGCGCGCTGCAGGCCCCGGCCGCGACCTCGCGCCGCTTCGTGGTCGGCGCCGACTCGGCTCCCACCGGGATCGGCCAGCCGGCCCCGCCCGCCTCGTTCGCCGCTGCCTCCCTCTTCGCCCGCGCGATGACCGATGCCGAGGCGGCGGCACTGGCCGGTGCCTACGACACCGCTCCCCCGGTGCCCGCCGCGGACGTGCTCGACGTCGACTTCGACGACGGCACCCCGGCAGACGACACCGGCCGCGCGGTGACCACGGTCGGTGAGCCGGTCATCTCCGACGACACCGCGCTGGACGCCAAGGTCGCCTCCTTCGACGGCTCCAACGACGCGTACGCCTACGCGATGGGCTCCGCCGCCTGGGACCAGATCGACGAGCAGGTCTCCATCGAGTGCACCTTCAAGGACAACGGCACCTTCCCCAACGGGACCGAGCACTCGATCTGTTCGGAGAAGGAGGGCGGCGGCTACTCGATCGTCGTCTACAGCGGCAAGCTGACCTTCGCGGTCCACGCCGGCGGCGCCTACCGCAACGCCCAGGTCGAGATCGAGACCGGCCGCTGGTACCACGCCGTCGGCACCTGGGACGGCTCCACCGCCCGGCTCTACGTCGACGGCGCCCTCGCCGCCTCGATCGCGGCGCCGGCGCCGCTGACCCGTCCCGGCGGCAACGCCCTCAACTCCTTCTACGTCGGTGCCGACTCGGTCAACCAGTTCTGGTCGCCGGTCACCGTGCGCAACGCCCGGATCTTCACCGACGTGCTCACCGCAGACCAGGCGTACGCCCTCAACGTGGCCGCGCTCGGTGACGTACGCGACGCCGGGGTGGTCGTCAACGGCACCACCCCCGCGGCCGGTGCGCACATCACCACGCCGACCGAGTTCGCCGTCGACATCACCAACCAGGGCAACGCCTCCGGCTGGAACTACACGCTCGACGGCGACCCGATCCGGCCCGGCCAGGAGATCGGCGCCGGACTCTCTCGCGGCGAGCACACCATCGAGGTCACCGCGAAGGACGTCTTCGGACGGCCCGTCGCCCACACCTCGACGTTCACCTCCGACGCCATCCCGACCGGCGGCGGCACCGACACCGGTCAGGGCAAGGGGAAGGTGACGCTCTCGGCGATCGCCAACAGCCCCGACGGCTCGGACGTGACCACCACCTTCAAGGCGGCCTCCGCCTCGGTCGCCGACGGCGGCTTCCAGGGCGTCGTGCCGGTGCTCCCGAGCGCGCTCGAGTTCGACTACTCCTCCCCCGAGACGATCACGGGGCGGCAGCTGCCCGACGGGAAGACCGCCGCCAGCGCCTCGAGCAAGCTGATCCCGTTCCAGCGCTACGACGTCTCCGTCCCGGCCTCCGACTCGCGTCGCCACGTGGTCTGGACCGGCACGGCCGACCCTGCCCGCTCGGTCTCGCTGCGGGTGTGGAACACCGCCGAGAGCCGCTGGGACGAGCTCGCCTCCGCCCGTGGGATCGCCGACGGCGACACCACGCTGCAGGGCCGGGCGCTGGCCGCGCACGTCGACAACGGCGTCGTGCACGTCCTGGTCACCGGCATAGACCCGTTCGCCGACGACCTCGCGCCGCGCGACGAGTCGGCCGCCGACGACAAGGACCACTTCGAGAACCCCGACGACTACGACTTCTCCTTCGCCCACTTCACCGACACCCAGTACATCGCCGAGGGCGCTGCCGGTGGGACGTACGAGAACTTCAACGGGATCGAGGAGCCCTCGGACATCCAGCTCGTCGAGGAGCAGGCGGTGTGGCAGCGCGCCTACCGCGCCGAGACCGAGTGGATCCGCGACAACGCCGACCAGCGCAAGATCGCGTTCACCTCGCACACCGGTGACGTGACCGAGAACGACACCAAGGACCCGCTGGCCACCGACGCCAACGGCAACCTGCTCTACCCGGGGCTCGACGAGCAGATCACCCGCGAGTTCGAGTTCACCTCGGACGCCCAGGCGACCCTCGACGAGGCCGGCGTGGTCAACCAGGTCGTCGCGGGCAACCACGACAACCAGGGCGGCAACGAGACCGGTCCGCAGTCGCGGTTCAGCCGCTACTTCAGCCCGTCGCGCTACTACCAGGCCGCCGAGGCGTGGCCCGAGGGCGCGTCCTACCACGCCTGGGACGAGGAGACCGACGGGTCCGGCAACGTCACCGAGCCGGGCACGGACAACCAGAACAACTACGTGCTCTTCTCCGCCGGCGGGCTCGACTTCGTCGCGGTCGGCCTCTCCTACGGGGTCACCGAGGAGGAGGCGGCCTGGGCGAGCGAGATCTTCGCGCGCTTCCCCGACCGCAACGGCATCCTGAGCACCCACGCCTACCTGGCCCCGTCCACGGCTCCCGACGGGCGCGGGGCGAAGTTCTCCACCGACGGGTCCCGGCTCTACGACCAGGTCGTGGAGGCCAACCCGAACGTGTTCCTGGTCCTCGCCGGCCACGAGCACGGAGTCGGCACGAACCTCAAGCGCGGCATCGGTGCCACGGTCTCGCACAACGTCGTGGAGCTGCTGGCCGACTACCAGTTCTACAAGGTGACCGCCGGGGAGCTCTTCCCCGACTCCGTCGACGCCTCCGGCAACATCGACCTCAACGGCGACGGGACGGTGGACCACAAGTCGACCGACCTGCTCCAGTTCGGTGCCTCCTACCTGCGTCTGCTGCAGTTCGACACCGAGCGCGCGGAGATGTCGATCGACACCTACTCCCCGCACCTGGACGACTTCGGGGCGACGGAGTACGACGACCGGCACCGCTACAACGGCGCCGAGGACAACCTGACGTTGCCTGTGGACCTCTCCACCCGGCGTACGTCCTTCACGACCGACGCACTGACGGTGGTCACCCCGACCGACACCGTGATCGGCACCGACACCGCGCGTTCGGGCTGGCCGGCGACGGTGGAGTGGGCCGGGCTGACCGAGGGCGAGGTGTACGCGTGGACCTCGACCTCGCGCACCGGCGAGGCCCAGACGCTCGGCTCGATCGACCAGTTCGGCGGCGTCTTCCTGGCCACCGCCGCCGGCACCGACGCGACACCGCCGGTGCTGACGGTCCCGGCCTCGACGAGGATCGAGGTGGGCGCGGAGTTCGACCCGCTGGACGGAGTCAGCGCGACCGACAACACCGACGGCGACCTCACCGGCAGCATCCAGGTCTCCGGCAGCGTCGATGTGAACAAGGCGGGCGCCTACCCGCTGACCTACACGGTCACCGACACCAACGGCAACCAGGCCGTCGCCTCGCGCGCGGTCGTCGTCGAGGAGGCCGACGTCCCCGAGCTGACCCCGGTCAAGCTCACCGCCAAGGACGTCACGGTGCGGTTCGGGAGGGACCTGGAGCTCCAGACGTCGCTCACGCCGCGCAGCGCCACCGGCACGGTGCAGTTCCTCATCGGCGAGGACGTCCTGTGCGAGGCGCGCGTGCGACGCGGCGTCGCCGAGTGCGAGGTCGACGTGCTGCCGCCGCCGGGCCGTCACCAGGTGCAGGTCTTCTACCCGGGTGACGACACGCATGCACCGGCCACGACGAACCTCACGCTGACGGTCAGGCAGCGTTAGTGGCTCGTCTCCCCCGGGCGCTCGCGGTGGTCGCCGGCTTCGTGCTGGCGGCCACCGCGGGTGTGCCCGCCTACGCTCATCCGTTCGGAGCCCCGCAGACCGCGACGATCGCCGGCACCACCGGCGCGCCCGAGGTGACGTGGCGGTTCGGGGCCACCGACGACATCGCCTACCTCGCGGTACAGGTCGGCGCGCTACCGCCGGACCGGATGACGCTCGACGGCGTCGTCCTCTACGAGCCCGGCGACGAGAAGGCGCTGGCGCGGTCGGAGGCCTACGCCGAGTACGTGCTCGACCACATCCGGATCGAGGGCTGCGACGGGTCGGTCGACGCGTCCGATGACCTGGTCGCCGACGGCACCACGGTCACCTTCGACTGCTCGTCACCGGCCTCGGCCACGAAGATCGAGATCGACATGATGACCGACCTGCATCCGGCGTACCAGACCCTCGCCTCGGGGCCGAACGGCCAGAAGGCGGCGTACGCGGGGACCACCCGCTCCCACGGCTGGACCCTCGATGAGTCCCGAGCCGCGGCGACCGGGCTCAGCGCGCTGCTCCAGATCGGCGGGACCCTCGGCGGGATCGCGCTGCTGGGCGCCGGCGGGTGGTGGCTCGTGCGCCGCCGCTCCGCTAGCGCTTCAGCTTCTTGATCTCGTCCTTGGCGGCCTGCTGGGCGATCGCCTCGGCCTGGGCCTCCTCGCCGAAGACACCCTCGACCTTCGCCTTCTCGACCTTCTTGAACTGACGCAGCATGCTCCAGGCGATCACCGCGACGGCGACGCAGAGCGCGATGAAGATGCCGAAGGCGGTCCAGCCCGCGACCACGTCCTCGTCCTGCGGCGGGGTGGGCTCGGGAGCGGGCTGGGAGGTGTGCAGAGTCTGCGTCGTCATCGGGAGGCCGGACATACCGACATTGTCTCACCTGTGCCTGAGAGAACCTCAGGCGGTGACGACCTTGCCGAAGCTGATCTCGCGACCGACCGCGGCCTTGCCCTCGTCGTCGGCGGTGGAGGCGTCGAGGCCGGCGAACAGATCGGTCTCCTCGCGCCTCTCCGCCTCCGGCACCGGCACGTAGGAGGTCGCCAGCTCGTAGTCCTCGGTCGGCCAGGCCTCCTTCTCGATCTCCCGGGGCACCGCGAACCAGGGGCCGTCAGGGTCGATCTGGGTGGCGTGCGCGAGCAGGGCCTGGTCACGTACACCGAAGAACTCGGCGCACTCGACCTTCGTGGTGACCCGCTCGTCCCAGCCCGGGTTCGGCTTCCAGGTCTCGAGGCGCTCCTCGTAGGGCGAAGCGAGGCCGTGACTCTTGATCGCCTCGTGCAGCGCGATCATCCGGGGGTAGTTGAAGGTGTGGCTGTAGTAGAGCTTCAGCGGCTGCCACGGCTCACCCGCGTCCGGGAACAGGTCGGGGTCGCCCGCCGCCCGGAACGCCTCCACCGAGACCCGGTGGCACATGATGTGGTCCGGGTGCGGGTAGCCCCCGTTCTCGTCGTACGTCGTGACCACGTGCGGCCGGAAGGAGCGGATGATCTCGACGAGCCGGCGCGTGCTCACCTCGAGCGGCGTCCGGCCGAAGCAGCCGTCGGGAAGCAGCGACCAGTCCTTGGCCCCCATGTCCTCGACCTTCATGAACTCCTCGACCCAACCGGAGTCGACGAAGCCGAGCCAGTCCTGCTTGATACCGAGGATGTCGCGGGCGCGGTGCATCTCCTCGCGGCGGATCTCGTGGATGTTCTCCAAGATCCCCGGGCGCTCCATCTTCGGGTTGAGGATGTCGCCCCGCTCGCCGCCTGTACACGTCGCGACATGGACGTCGACCCCTTCGGCGACGTACTTCGCGGTGATCCCCGCGCCCTTGCTCGACTCGTCGTCGGGGTGCGCGTGCACGTGCATCAGGCGGAACGCCTGCTGGAGCTGCTCTGGCATGAGTTCAATCCTAACCACGCTCCGTCTCACGGATCGGTTACCCGCTCCCACTCCGCGGACAACTTTGGTGGTAGTGGTCCGGGGACGGATGTACGGTCTCCTTCGGCGAGGTGGGACCATGTTTTCCGTGAGCACGCCGTCAGCCGAAGAGTCCCGCATCGCGACCCGCTACGGCCGAGGCCCGCGCCGCCGCCCGGGCGTACTCATGATCGCCCTGATCCTCACCCTGGTCGCCGTCGTCGGCTGGTTCGGCTGGGCGCTGTGGCTGGCCCTGCACCCCGAGGTCTCCTCCGGGCTGGAGAAGTGGGAAGCCGTCAGCGAGAACGAGGTCGAGGTGACCTTCGTCGTACGTCTCCACGACAAGGACGCGAAGCCGGTCTGCACCGTCGAGGCCGAGGACGACAAGGAGGAGAAGGTCGGCCACCTCGAGTTCACCGCCACCGAGGGGCGCCAGACGATCACCATCCCGACCGAGCGCCGTGCGCTGCGGGTCGAGTGGGGTGACTGCACGGTCGAGTGACCGTGCAGCGCACCCGCACCTGGGTCAGCCGGTGAAGACCTCGGTCTTCAGGATCTCGACCTTGAGCGGCCCGCGAGGACCCTCGTAGGTCACGGTGTCACCGGCGCTGGCACCGATGAGGGCAGCGCCGATGGGCGAGGCGGCCGAGGAGATCTCGACGCCGCCCGCGTAGTCCTTCATCTCGATCGAGGCGATGAGGCGGGTCTCGGCCTCGTCGTCGTCATCACCCTCGAACTTGAACGTGACCAGCTTGCCGACCGAGACGACTCCGTCGTCCTCGGGGACGGTGGTGTCGGCCTTGCGCAGCAGCGCCTCGAGCTGCTGGATCTGGCCCTCGAGCTTGCCCTGCTCCTCGCGGGCGGCGTGGTAGCCGCCGTTCTCCTTGAGGTCACCTTCGTCCCGCGCGGAGCTGATCTCGGCAAGGATCTCCTGGCGGCGGGGGCCCTTCAGGTGCTCCAACTCCGCGGTGAGCTTGTCGAATGCGCCCTTGCTGAGCCAGATCGTGGCAGCGGTGGTCTCGGTCGACTGAGTCATGAGCTGCGTTACTCCTGATGGGTAGTGAATAGGTAAGGGGCGCCGGTCAACCCCCATTCACCGGCGCCTTTTCTCCCTGCTGTGCGGGCGTGCTTCACCCAGCTGAACGTTCCGCGGGAGATTGTCAGAAGGTTCAGTTTAACAAGGCAACCACACCCGAAGACAGTTCGCGACCGAAACGTTGCGCAATCTGACCTCGGGACCGTTCCACGGAACGGCAGGGCGCGGCCTCAGTGCGTGGTCGCGGGATATCCCTTGCTGCGCAATTGTTCGAGAACTCGCTCGGCGTGGGTCTGACCCCGAGTCTCCAGCTGGAGCTGAACGCCGACCTCGGCGAGCCGTAGGCCGGGGTTGGTGCGCGAGTGCACGACCTCCATGACGTTGGCTCCGGTGTCGCCGATCACCGACAGCAAGGTCGCCAGCGCACCGGGCTGGTCGGGGATCGTCACCGCGACCGGCAGGTAGCGCCCGGCCAGCGTCATGCCGTGCTGGATCACCTTGCCGAGCAGGAGCGGGTCGATGTTGCCGCCGGAGAGCACGACCACGACGGGGCCCTCGAAGGCCTCGGGGGCGTCCATCAGGGCGGCCACGCCGACCGCGCCGGCGGGCTCGACGACCAGTTTCGCCCGCTCGGCGAGCGCGAGCAGCGCGCTCGAGATCGCCTCCTCCGAGACCGTACGGATCTCGTCGACGTAGGTCTGGATCATCGGGAAGTTGGTCTCCCCCGGCAGGCCGACGGCGATGCCGTCGGCCATCGTCGGCATCTTGTCGAGCCGGATCGGACGGCCCTCGCGCAGCGAGACCGGGTAGGCGGCGGCCGTCTCGGCCTGCACGCCGACCACCTTCACGTCGGGGTGCTTCGCCTTGATCGCGAGCGCTGCACCGGCGAGCAGGCCACCACCGCCGAGCGGGATGACGACCGTCTTCACCTCCGGCGCCTGCTCGAGGATCTCGAGCCCGATCGTGCCCTGGCCCGCGACGACGTCGGGGTGGTCGAAGGGGTGGATCATCACGGCACCGGTGCGCTCGGCGAAGGCCATCGCGGCCTCGAGGCACTGGTCGACGTACTGCCCCTCGAAGATCACCTCCGCGCCGTAGGCGCGGGTGGCCTTCTCCTTCGGGATCGGCGCGCCCTCGGGCATGAACACGGTCGACGGGATGCCGAGGGTGGTCGCGGCCAGCGCGACGCCCTGGGCGTGGTTGCCCGCGCTGGCGGCCACCACCCCGTGCTTGCGCTCGTCCTCGGAGAGCCGGGCGATGCGTACGAAGGCCCCGCGGGCCTTGAAGGAGCCCGTCCGCTGGAGGTTCTCGCACTTGAGGATGACCGTGTCCCCGATCATGTCGGTGAGCCAGCGGGCTCCCTGGACGGGCGTCTCGGTGATGTGGTCGCGCAGCAGCTCGCGGGCCTCGAGGATGTCGTCGTACGTCGGCTGACCATGCATCTCAGGCACTGCCTGCTCCTGGGCTCGGCGGGGGTGGGGAGGTCGGGCCGCTGGCCGGCAACGGAGGCGGAGGCGACGTCGGCGCTTGGGCCTGCGCCGGGGCGGTGGCGGTCAGGTGGTTGACCACCGCGTTGAGTGCTGCCACCAGCGGCACGGCCACGAGGGCGCCGGCGACGCCACCGAGCACGATGCCGGTCGCGACGGCGAGGATGACACCGAGCGGGTGGACCCGCACCCAGCGGCCGAGCAGGAACGGCTGCAGGCCGTGGGCCTCGAGCTGCTGGACCAGGATCACACCACCGAGCATCAGCAGCGCCGTCACCGGGCCCTGGGACACGAGTGCGACGAGCACGGCGACCGCGCCGGCGACGGTGGCACCGATCAGGGGCACGAACGAGCTCAGGAAGACGAGCACGCCGATCGCCGCCACGAACGGGACCTGCAGGGCCGCGGCGATGATCATGATGCCGATCGCATCGACCGCGGCCACGATGACCGTCGCCCGGGTGAACTGGGTCAGGGAGACCCAGGCGACCCGGCCCGAGCTGTCCATCCGGCTGCGCGCGGCCCGCGGCGCGAGGCGGACCAGCCAGCCCCAGATCCGTTCCCCCTCGGCGCAGAAGAAGTAGGTGGAGAAGAGCACGATGAACAGGCCGGCGAAGACGTCGAGGGCGACCCCACCGACCTCGCTGACCCGGGAGAACGGGTTGGAGGCGTACGCCGCCGCCCAGTCCTCCACGGTGGTCTGCACCGTGTTGAGCCAGGTGTCGATCTGGCTCTCGCTCGCATGGAACGGACCGTTGATCAGCCAGTCTCGGATCTCGTCGAGCGCCTTGACCGTCTGCCCGGCCAGGTCGGTGAAGCCGTTGGCGACCTGGGTGCCGGCGAAACTCAGCATCGCGATGACCGCCGCGAGCACTCCGATCACCACGAAGAGCGCCGAGATGCTCCGTTTCAGTCCGATCCGAGCCAGGCCGTTGACGATCGGCGAGACGAGTGCGGCGATCAGCAGCGCGATGACCAGCGGGACCACGACGATGCTGACGATGCCGAGGGCACGGACGATCAGATAGCCGGCGGCCACGATGACCAGGAACCGCCAGGCCCACTGGGCGGAGAGCTCGACGCCATAGGGGACGTCGGTGCGGCTCACCGACTTCGGCGCGGTCACCGGCTCGGGCGCGGCCAGCTGCTCCTGGCGCTCCTCCCGCAGGCGCTCGAACTGGTTGACGAGACGAAGCGCGAAGTTCTCGGCCGACTCACGGGCCTCCGCCGCGGCCTCCTTGGCCACCTCGGCGGACTCGCGCGCATCGGCCTCGTCCTGAGCGTGACGCTGTTCCTCACGCGCCTGCCGGTTGCGCCTGAACGCGCCTGTCACCCGCTCGAAGCTCTCCTTCGCGGCCGACTTCTCGCCACCGGGAACATCCCCCTGATCTGTCACCTGACAGAGGCTACCGGGAGGGCGTGAGGTGGGTCGCAAGGTGCCGCGCCGTCACAGGGTGCGACCGCGCGAGCATGCCCACCGCGGCCAGCACGTAGTCGCTGTCGACCGCGCGCAGCGGCTCCTCCGGAAGCTGCCATCCACCGCGGGCCGACCAGCGCATCACCCGCTTCTCGATGCCCGGGCGACCGTGCCTGAGTACGCCGCCAGAGCCGATCACCACGCCGACCCGGCGCAGATCGGTCCCGGTGCGCTCGATGACCTTGCCACTCGGGGACAGCACGACCCGGGAGCGCCCCGCGTGCCGCTGCAGGGCCGTGGAGATCGCGATCCTCGCCAGGAGCTCGTCGATGTCCTTGTCCTGCTCGGTGCGCGGCAGCCAGCCGGGGTGGTTGCGCCGATGCTCGACCTCGCCGGAGAGGTCCGACTCGGCCAGGCTCGGGTGCGCGCCTCGCGCGCTTACTCCCTCGCTCGGCGCAGACGGACGAGCAAGCTCGCCGTCCGGCCTCGCTCCGGTCGTCTCGGAGTGGTCGGCCGCCGCGAGGGTCGTGGTCGCCGACCAGCGCATGCCCAGATCGCCCTCGACCGTCCGGGTCACCGGAGTGACGGCGACGACCTCCTCGCGCACGTGCTCAGCCTCGGGGTCGGGACGGACCACGCTGTGCACGTCGGTCGTGGCGCCGCCGACGTCGACGACGACCACGTCCTCGCCGAGCACCTCGGCGAGCGTCTCGACGCCCTGGAGCACGACATCGGGGGTCGCCCCCTGGACGATCCGCCGGAAGTCGGACCGGCTGCTCAGGTGCTTGCCGCCGATCACGTGCTCGAGGAACATCTCCCGGACCGCCGCGCGGGCGCTCTCGGGCGCCAGCACTCCGATCTTGGGAACGACGTTGTCGCAGGTCACATGGGGAACGTCGGCCAAGATCGCGTCGATCTCGTCGTTCGCGTCGCGGTTGCCCGCGACCACGACGGGTCCGCGCCAGCCTGCCGCGGCCAGCCCACGTGCGGCGGAGACGACGGCGTCCCGATTGCCACCGTCGGTGCCGCCGGTGAGCAGCACCAGGTCCGGGGTTGTGAAGCTGAGAGTGGACCCCAGGTCACTCTCGGCTTCACAACCCGCGGTCGCGACCACGGCGACGACCTTGCCGCCGCTGGACAGCGCGACGCGACGTCCCGCCTCGGCCGTCACCAGCTCCTCGTTGCCGACCACGGCGATCCGGAGACCTCCGCCGGCCGAGGAGCAGGCGAGGACCTCGGCGTCTGCTGCCCGGGAGTCCTGCTCGGTGAGAGCGGCCAGGCAGGCGTCGTACGCCTCCATCACCTCGTGCAGCGAGGTCGGTGCGCTCACGGTGCCGAGGATCTCGCCGGAGACGAGGTCGACGTGGAGCGCCTTGGTCCAGGTGGAGCCGAAGTCGACGCAGACCGCGGTCCGGGGAGCGTCAGCTCTGGTCAAGGGCCTGCTCGAGGTCCGCGACCAGGTCCTCGGCGTACTCGATCCCGACGGAGAGCCGCACCAGGTCGGCCGGCACCTCGAGGTCGGTGCCCGCGACGCTCGCGTGGGTCATCCGGCCGGGGTGCTCGATCAGGCTCTCGACACCGCCGAGCGACTCGCCCAGCGTGAAGATCTTGGTGCGCTCGCACACCGCGAGCGCAGCGGCCTCGCCACCGGTGACGCGGAAGGAGATCATGCCGCCGAACCGCTTCATCTGCTTCTGGGCGGTCGTGTGGCCGGGGTGCGTCTCCAGGCCCGGGTAGATGACCTCCCCGACCTTCGGGTGCGAGGTGAGGAAGTCGGCGACGCGCTCGGCGTTGTCGCAGTGGCGGTCCATGCGTACGGCCAGGGTCTTGAGACCACGAAGCGTCAGCCAGGCGCCGAACGGGTCGGCGATCGCGCCGGCGGCGTTCTGGAGGTAGCCGATCTTCTCCGCGAGCCCGAGGTCACGGACGATCACGGCCCCGCCGACGACGTCGGAGTGGCCACCGACGTACTTCGTGGTGGAGTGCACGACGACGTCGGCGCCGAGGGTGAGCGGCTGCTGCAGGTAGGGGCTGGCGAAGGTGTTGTCGACGACCAACCGCGCGCCGGCCTCGTGGGCGACCGTGGCCAGGGCGGAGATGTCGGCGATGTTGAGCAGCGGGTTGGTCGGCGTCTCCACCCAGACGACCTTGGTCTTGCCGGGCTGGATCGCGGCCGCGACCGCGTCGACGTCGGCCACCTGGGCCGGCGTGTGCTCGATGCCCCACTGGCTCTCGACCTTGTCGATGAGGCGGTGCGTGCCGCCGTAGGCGTCGTCGGGGATGACCATGTGGTCACCGGGCCGCATCAGGCTGCGGATCAGGGTGTCCTCGGCGGCCAGACCGGAGGCGAAGGCGAACCCCTTCTCACCCTCCTCGACCGCCGCCAGCGCACCCTCGAGCGCGGTGCGGGTCGGGTTGGCGGAGCGGCTGTACTCATAGCCGTTGCGCAGGCCACCGACGCCGTCCTGCTTGTAGGTCGTAGTGGCGTAGATCGGCGGGATCACCGCACCCGTCGTCGGGTCGGGCTCGTAGCCCGCGTGGATCGCCTTGGTCTCGAAACCGGCCTTGCCGAGGTGCTGCTGCTCGCTCACACGACCGAGCCTACGTCCGATCCCACCTCGCGGCCCATCCGGGAACGTTCGCGCGTCGAACTGTGTTGGAGACTGGTAGCAACCCTGACTTTCTGGAGGTCACTCATGTTCGGTCGACCAGCACAGCTCTTCCCCGAGGACCGCACCCTCGCCGGGCGCGACCAGGCCCTCTTCGACCTGCCCGCGAAGCACCGCGTCCTGGGGACTGCGCTGCTCGCCTCCCCCGAGGACGGAACCGCTCCCGAGGGGTCCGAGGTGGCGTACTTCGGTCTCGGCTGTTTCTGGGGCGCCGAGGAGATCTTCTGGCAGATGCCGGGGGTCTACTCGACCGCGGTCGGCTACCAGGGCGGCACCACGGCCAACCCGACCTACGAGGAGGTCTGCAGCGGCCGGACCAACCACACCGAGGCGGTCCGGGTCGTCTTCGATCCCGCCGTGGTCTCCTACGCGGACCTCGTCAAGAAGTTCTTCGAGGTCCACGACCCGACGCAGGGGATGCGGCAGGGCAACGACGTCGGTACGCAGTACCGCTCGGCCCTCTACTACGTCTCCGACGCCCAGCGGCAGACCGCTGAGGAGCTGACCAAGATCTACGGCGAGGAGATCACCAAGCGCGGCTACGGCGAGATCACCACCGAGATCCGGGAGGTCCCGACCTTCTTCGCCGCGGAGCCCGCCCACCAGCAGTACCTGGACCGCGTGCCCAACGGCTACCGCTGCCACGCGAACACGGGCATCGCCTTCCCCGCGAACGCCTGAGGTCAGGTCAGCGGCAGATACATCACATGGAGGCCGACCCGGCCGTGCGACGTCGAGTCGAACGCGTCCGGGACGGTCCCGATGATCTGGAAGCCGAGCGACTGCCACAGGCGTACGGCGGTGGTGTTCGTCTCCACGACCGCGTTGAACTGGATGCCGTGGAAGCCGTTGTCCTTGTGCCACTGCACGCAGTAGTCGCCGAGGGTGCGGCCGAGACCCTTGCCGCGGGCGGCCGGGGAGACCATGAACGAGGCGGTGCCGATGTGGCTGCCGCGGCCGGGGCGGTTCGGGCCCATCTTGGCGCTGCCCAGGATCTGATCGCCCTCGACCGCGACGACCACGTGGTCGTACATCCACAGGTCCCTGGCCTCCTCGGAGGTGAGGCCTTCGGGGTAGGCGTAGGTCTCCCCCGCCTCCACGATCTCGGACCAGAACGGGTAGATCTGCGGCCAGTCCTCGGCCGTCGCTTCACGGATCTGCATCAGAGGTCCTGCTTTCCGTCGATGGCCTCGCGCATGAGGTCGGCGTGACCGCAGTGGCGGGCGTACTCCTCGATCATGTGGACCAGGATCCAGCGCAGGCTGACCGACTGGCCATCCCGGGTCGTCCCGACCGCGATGCGGTCGAGGGAACCAGCGGTGTCGGTGAGCTCGTTGGAGCGAGCGATCGCATCGCGGAGCAGGGTGCGCAGCGCCTCGGGGTCGTCCGCGGCGGCGCTGTTGAACTCCCAGTCCGGGTCCTCACCCCAGGGAGCCGTGTCGAACGGCGGGAACGGGCCGTTGCCGGCCAGGCGTACGCCGAACCAGGTGTCCTCGACGTGCGCCATGTGCTTGAGGATTCCGGCCAGGGTCATGGTCGTGGGCGGGAAGGGGCGGTTGATCTGCTCGTGGTCGAGGCCCGCGACCTGCCTGAGCAAGGTCGCCCGGTGGAAGTCGAGGAAGGTGCGCAGGGTCGTGGACTCGTCCGCGACATAGGGGGCGCCAGTCGGATGGCGGGTGTCCTCGAAGAGTGCCTCGGTCATGAGCGCCAACGTAGCGGCGGAGAGTTTCCTCGGCGAATCACTTCCGCAAAACTGAAACGCGTTCTAGATTTGGGCGCATGCCCCACGCTCCCGGAAGTCCACAGAGTCTCGAGAAGCCCCTCAGAGTCGTCGTCTGGTCCACCGGCACGGTGGGACGACATGCGATCGCGGGAGTCGATGCGCATCCGGACCTGGAGCTGGTCGGGGTCTGGACGTCGACGCCGGAGAAGGCCGGGGTCGACGCCGGGGAGCTGGCGGGGCTGGGGCGCACGCTGGGAGTTGCCGCGACCCTGTCGCGCGAGGAGCTGATCGCGCTCGCCCCGGACTGCGTGGTGCACGCGGCGATGACCGACGACCGGGTTTTCGAGTCGATCGAGGATCTGACCGGGCTGATCCGGGACGGGGTCAACGTCGTCTCCTCCGGGCCGGTGATCCTGGTCCACCCGCAGGGGACGCTGCCGGACGAGATGATCGAGGGCATCGACCGGGCGGGGCGCGAGGGCGGTGCGTCGCTGCACGTCAACGGCATCGACCCGGGCTTCGCCAACGACGTCCTGCCGCTCGCGATGACGTCGCTGTCCCAGCGGATCGACCACCTCCGGGTCTCGGAGATCGCGGACTACTCGACGTACTTCCAGCCTGTAGTGATGAAGGATCTCTTCGGCTTCGGGGGCTCGCTGGAGGACAAGCCGTTCCTGTGGGAGCCCGGCGTGCTGAGCACCGCCTGGGGCCCCGTCGTCCGGGTCCTCGCCGCCGGTCTCGGGGTGACCCTCGACGAGCCGCTCGTCGAGCACGTCGAGCGCCGCCCGGCGGCCAAGGACACCAAGACCGTGTCGGTCGACATCGCGGAGGGCACCCAGGGATCCGTACGCTTCACCGTCACCGGCAGTGTCGACGGAGTCCCCCGCATCACCCTCGAGCACGTCACCCGGACCGACGCGGAGTCCGATCCCGACTGGCCCACCCCGGCCACCGGCGACGGCTGCTACCGCATCGAGATCACCGGCGAGCCGTCGATGACCGTCGAGTTCAGCCACCACGGGGAGCACGGCGACCACAACGTCTCCGGGATGATCGTCACCGCCCAGCGCCTGGTCAACGCCATCCCCGCCGTCGTCGCCGCCGCCCCCGGCCTCGTGAGCCCCCTCGACCTCCCCCTGATCACCGGCCGCGGCCTGGTCACCCCATGAGCGAGACGTCAAGCGCGTCGGCCGAAGCGTCACGTACGTCACTCGACACGTCACTCCGGTCGGCCGACACGTCACGCACGTCGCTCGACACGTCACCTGTGCCATTTCGGCCAGCGCAAGTGACTCTTCGGCCGACCGGAGCGACACTTCGGCCGACGCGGCTGGCATCTCGTACGACGCAAGCGACGCTTCGGCCGACGTACCTGACGCTTCGACATGGAGGAAGCAGATGAGCATTCTCGAACGATTCAGACTGACCGACCACGTTGCGGTCGTGACGGGGGCGGGGCGCGGGATCGGGGCGGCGACCGCGGTGGCGCTGGCCGAGGCGGGGGCGGACGTGGTGATCGCTTCGCGGACCGAGAAACAGCTGCGCGGGGTCGCCGAGAAGGTCGAGGCGGTGGGTCGGCGGGCGCTGGTGGTGCCGGCGGACCTGGCCGACACGGCGGCGACGGCGGCGTTGGCCGAGCAGGCGTACGAGGAGTTCGGGCGGCTCGACATCGTGGTCAACAACGTGGGCGGGACGATCCCGAACACGTTCCTCGACACCGACGAGGGCTACCTCGAGGAGGCCTTCCACTTCAACGTGACCACGGCGCACGCGCTGACCCGGGCGGCTGTTCCCTACATGGTGAAGAGCCCGGACGGGCAGCAGTCGGTGGTGTCGATCAGCTCGATGATGGGACGTACCGCGGGCAGGGGCTATCTCGCCTACGGGACCGCGAAGGCGGCGTTGGCGCACTGGACACGGCTGGCCGCGACCGACTTGGCGCCGCGGATCAGGGTGAACGGGATCTTCGTCGGCTCGGTGCGTACGAGCGCCCTCGAGTTCGTGGCGGGCGATGACACGATGCGCGGCGAGATCGAGTCGAAGACCCCGCTCGGACGCATCGGCGACGCGGAGGACATCGCCGCCGCGGTCGTCTATCTGACCTCCCGGGCCGGGCAGTTCGTCACCGGGAAGATGCTCGAGGTCGACGGCGGCACCGAAGCGCCGACCCTCGACCTCAAGCTCCCCGACGTCGCGCCAGATCGCCAGAACGGCTAGACGGTGACGTCCTTGTGCCAGGACTCGGTGACGTAGTCGGTCACCCAGCCCATCGACTTGTAGAGCCCGTCGGCCCCGGTGGGGCTGTCGGCGTCGACCTCGAGCGAGACCCGGTCACGGCCGCGCTCGATGGCGTCGCCGATGACGGCGTGGAGCAGCCCCTTGGCCACCCCGCGACCGCGGGCGTTGCGGTTGACCCCGATGTACTCGACGTACGTCCCCTCGACCCCGGCCGCGTTGGCGGGCAGCACCGAGGCGACCAGCGAACCGGCAGGCAGGACGGTGTCCGGGTCCTCAGGATCGTCCACATAGGCCAGCCACCAGTGGTTCCAGCGATGGCCGGGGTCCTCGCGGAGACGCTGCACGAACTCCGGGAAGCTCTCCCGGTAGGAGTTGAAGTGGTCCTGGAAGGACTCCTCCAGCGTCTGGTGGACCGTCTGCAGGTCGGACGCGACGGGCATCCCGTTCTCGTGAGTCTCGACCGTCCGGATGGTGACTCCTGCGCGCAGCGCCGGGACCTCCTCGTCGGGATGCACGGGCCGGCTCATATGGAGCCAGGTGCGTTTGTTGGTGAACTCCGCCGCCGCCAGCCACTCGCGCTGCACGGTGTCGTCGGCGAACGGGCTGGCGTCGAGGTGGGACTCGGCGATGCCACGCAGCACGGCCATCGATCGGGCCTGGTCCTCGAGCCAGGCGTAGAGCCCGGCCGCGACCTCTGCGGCCTGGGCGATGGTGCGGTCGACGTAGAGGTAGACGAGGGTACGGCCGGCGGCGCGGTCGTGGGCGATGGCCCAGGCGCGGATTTCTCCGCCGGGGTCGACCGCGACGACCTGCTGGCGGGTCCAGGAAGCGGGTCCGGCGACCTCGCCGGTGATCGCGTCGGCGTCGACCTTTCCGGACCCCTCGAAGGGTGTCTTGTCGGCTGCTCGGAGCCTCAGAAGTGCGGGCAGATCGTCGAGGTCTGGAACCTTCGTCGTCCATCCATCAGGGAGTTCCACGGGCGTCTCGCTATGGTCGCTCACCCAGCCATTGTCCCAAACGTCAGGGACGGTCGACCCACTGGTCCGCGCCCGGGACCAGCACAGACGCCCCTGCGGTGAGCTCTGCGAGGAGCGCTTCGAGGCGTTTCTCCTCGGCAGGCGGGGCCCCGATCCGCAGGGTCACGGCGGCCCCGTAGGTGGTGTCGAGGACGGCCACCCCGGAGGATCGAAGGTCGGTCTCGAGGCGGCCGGAGGCGTCGTACGGAACCTCGATCGAATACTCCCGGACGAGCTCTCGCCTCACCGTCCCGACCTGCGCCAACGCGGTCCGGACGGCGTCTGAGTAGGCCCTCACCAGTCCTCCTGCACCCAACAGCGTCCCGCCGAACCAGCGGGTCACCACGGCGACCGTGTCCGAGACTCCCGCGCCGCGGAGCACCTCGAGCATCGGGGCGCCCGCGGTGCCGGCCGGCTCACCGTCGTCGTTGGAGCGCTCGACGGGCTGCGGCGGTGGGCCGACCCTGAAGGCGGAGCAGGTGTGCCGGGCGTCCCAGTGCTGCTTGCGCAGCCGCTCGACCACCGCCCGCGCGTCGGCCTCGTCCTCGACCCGGGCGAGCGTGCACAGGAACCGGGAGCGCTTCTCCTCGATCTCGGCCGCGCCGTCGCGGGCGATCGTCAGGTAGTGCATCACCCCGTAGCCCCCCTCACCACAGTCCGAGCACGCTGCCGCCGATACGGATGATGAACGCGGCGACCACGACGATGAAGAAGACGCGTACGAACCCGGCGCCCTTCGCCACCGCGGTCCGCGCCCCGAGGTAACCGCCGATCAGGTTGCACACACCCATCACCAGCCCGGTCTTCCACAGCACCGCGCCCTGCGGGATGAAGACCATCAGGGCGGCTAGGTTGGTGGCGACGTTGGCCATCTTCGCCTTCGCGCTCGCCTCCAGGAAGGAGTAGCCGAGCAGGCCGACGAGCCCGATCACCAGGAAGCTGCCTGTGCCCGGCCCCAGCGCACCGTCGTAGAAGCCGACCGCGAACCCGACGACCATCGCGCCGATCACGTGCTGGTGGCCGTGGAACTTCAGCTTGGTCGCCGCCCCGAGCTGCGGCTTGAAGACCACCCACGCGCCGACCAGGATGAGTGCGACCAGGACGATCGGCTCGAAGACCTCCTCGGGAAGGTACGAGGCGACCCCCGCACCCAAGGCCGAGCCGATGAAAGCGAGGATCATGAGCGGGACGAAGGTCTTCGGATCGGGCTTCACGCGCCGGTAGTAGGTCGCGGCGCTGACGGAGGTGCCGAAGATCGAGGCCAGCTTGTTGGTCGCCAGGATCTGCACCGGGGCCGCGCCGGGCAGGAACAGCATCAGCGCCGGGAGCTGGATCAGGCCACCGCCGCCGACCACCGCGTCCACGTATCCGGCGGCCAGGGCCGCGAGAGCGAGAAGGGCAAGTACGTTCAGCGTCTCCTCGGTCACGAGCGCAGGCTACGCGGCCGGATGCTCGCCGAGTCAACTCGGTTCAGCCGGCCCACCAGCCGCGACCACCGAACGCGTCCGGATAGCCGCCGTAGGTGTTCGACGTACGCCGCGCAGTCCGGTCGCCGAGATAGGAGCCGACGACGGCGGCGCCGAGATCGTCCAGCTCGGGCGCGACGACGCGGCCCTCGACGCGGCGGGCCATGGAGTCGATGAAGCGGGCCAGACCGGGATCCTCACCGAGGCGGAAGAAGGTCGTCTGGGCGCCGAGGCGACGGGAGTTCTCCAGCTCTTCGACGGACCGCGCGATCGTGACCGGATGGGGCGGGTAGGAGAACCAGACGTCGCCGCCCGGCTCCAGGTGGGCGGTGGGCTCGCCGTCGGTCACGATCAGGAGCACCGGCTGGGCGCCGGGGTGCTTGCGGAAGTGCCGGTTGGCCAGCAGCAGCGCGTGGTGCAGGTTGGTGCCCTTGTCCCAGATCGCGTCGAGGGCGGTCAGCTTCTCGATCTCCATCGTCTGGGCATAGCGGCCGAACGAGATCAGCTGCAGGTCGTCATTGCGGAAACGGCTCTTGATCAGGGTGTGCAGGGCCAGCGCGGTGCGCTTCATCGGCACCCACCGGCCATCCATCGCCATCGAGAAGCTGGTGTCGACCAGCAGGGCGACCGCTGCCTGCGTACGGGCCTCTGTCTCCTGCACCTCGATGTCGTCGACTCTCAGGCGCACCCCGGGGCCGCGTCGGCCCTCACCGACCTCCCGGATCACGGCGTTCGTGATCGTGCGAGGTACGTCCCAGGGTTCGGTGTCGCCGAAGGCCCAGGGCCGTGAGGAGCCGGAGAGGTCACCGGCCGCGCCGGCGCGCTGCAGGTCGCGTTCGCCCTGCCGTCCCGAGAGCCGCTGGGCGACGTCTCGGAGCAGGGCCTTGCCGAGCTGGCGCATCGCCTTCGGGGTCAGCCGCAGGTCGCCGTCGGAGCCGCGCTCGAGCTGGCCGGAGTCACGCAGCGCCTGCTCGAGCTCCTGCAGGGTGCGCGCGTCGACCGCTGCCTGGTCACCGAGCTGACGGGAGAGGGCGTCGAGGTCGATGTCGTCGAGTCGCGAGCCGGCGTAGGACTGCTGGAGCTGCTCGGAGAGCTGGTCGAGCTCGGCGATGTCCTGCAGCACGCCGGTGCCGTCACCGAGTCCCAGGCTCTCACCGCCGCCGAACTCCTCGGAGCCGTACCAGTCCTCACCGGGCCGTGCTGCCTGCAGGTTGGCGTCTAGCTGTGCCATCTGCTCCATCAGCGCCGGCGACCCGAAGGCCTGCTGGGAGAGCTCCATCAGCTCGCGTCGCTGCTCGGCCGACATCGAGTTGAGCATCCGCTGGGCGGCCGCCGAGCGCTGCGCGAGGGCGTCGAGCAGCTCGTCGATGTTCTGCGGGTTCTCGGGGAAGTACTGGCCGTGCTTGGCCATGAACTCGTCGAAGTCCGCAGGCGTGTCCTGCCCGCGGTTGTGCTTGTCGAGGAGCTCGTTGAGATCGCGCAGCATCTGCGCGATCGCCTCGCGGTCCTCGTCGGTCGCCCCTTCGAGGGCCTGCTTCATGCCCTGGAACCGCTGGTCGAGGAGCTCGCGGCCGAGCAGGTCCTTGATCTCCTCATAGGCCTCGCGCGCCTCGCGGGAGGTCCAGTCGTAGGAGGCGAGCTCGCTGACCGCAGCGGCGGTGTTCGGCGAGAGGTTGTCGATCTGCATCTCCCGGAACGCGCGGTCGCCGTCGTCCATGGTGACGTCGCGGGCCAGCTGCTTGCGCTCCTCCAGGACCGCCCTGTCCAGCAGCTCACGCACCTGCTCGAGGGTGCCGTCGAGGTTGTGCCGCTGCAGCAGCTCGCGACGCCGCTCGGCGACCTGCCGGGCGAGGTCGTCGAGCCCGCGCTGGTCCTGTCCCCCGCGCCGCAGGAACTCCCGCATCGCCCGCTCGGGCGAGTAGCCCGACATCACGTCCTCGCCGATCGCGTCCAGCGCCTCGGCGATGTCGACCGGCGGCGCGAGCGGGTCACCCCCGGCGTACTTCTTGTAGCGGCTCATCGTGGCTCCTCTGCGCGTGTAACACGCTGTTCGTAGGTCTATCCGGTCGTTCCCATAGGGCGAGTAGTCCTACGAACGACGTGTTACACACGGCTGACGCCTCCCGGCTCAGCCATAGATCGTCTCTCCGTCGGCCGTGTCCTTGCCGATCTTTCTGGCCAGGAACAGGCCTTCCAAGGCCAGCTCCACCGCGCTGGCGAGCTGGCCGTCGTTCTTGGGACCGCCGGTGGCCTCGTAGACGCGGTCGCCGATCTGGTCGTAGAGGTCGGACTCGCCCAGGACCGGCAGGCCCTCCAGGAAGGCGCGGGCGGAGATCTTGGTGCCGGTGGTGACCATCCGGCCGTCCTCGATGGCGTCGATGAGGAGCGCGAAGTCGAGGCCGCGGAAGGACTTGCGGACGGTCTCGGCGATGGCCGTTCGCAGCAGGTGGGTGAGGATCTCGGACTCGCGGCCCTCCTCCCCGGACTCGAACTCGATCTTGCCGGAGAGGACCTCGACGGCCGTCTCCAGGTCGACGAGACGAGCGACCGCATCGGGCTCCCCCGCCACGGTGGCGCGGTGCAGCGCCGCGGCCGCAACCGTCTCCGCGCCCGCGATCGAGAAGCGTGCCGAGACCCCGGAGCGCTGATCGACAGCGGAGGATGCGCGCAGGTGGCGGGTGAAGACGGCGAGGATCTCGAGCAGGTGGTCGGGTACGTCGGCGACCAGGGCGGCCTCCTGCCGGATGACCGCCATCTCCGCGGCGAGCTCGCGCGGGTAGTGGGTGCGGATCTCGGCACCGAAGCGGTCCTTGAGCGGCGTGATGATCCGGCCGCGGTTGGTGTAGTCCTCCGGGTTCGCGGAGGCGACGACGAGCAGGTCGAGCGGCAGCCGGAGCACGTAGCCGCGGATCTGGATGTCGCGCTCCTCCATCACGTTGAGCATCGCGACCTGGATCCGCTCGGCGAGGTCGGGCAGCTCGTTGATCGCGACGATGCCGCGGTGGGAGCGCGGGATGAGGCCGAAGTGGATCGTCTCCGGGTCGCCGAGCGAGCGTCCCTCGGCGACCTTCATCGGGTCGACGTCGCCGATCAGGTCGGCGACGGAGGTGTCGGGGGTGGCCAGCTTCTCCGAGTAGCGCTCGGAGCGGTGCTTCCACGCGATCGGCAACGCCTCGCCGGCGGTCGCGGCCAACCGCTGGGACCCCACGCTGACGGGCTCATAGGGGTGCTCGCCGAGCTCGGATCCCTCGATGACCGGGGTCCATTCGTCGAGCAGTCCCACCAACGTACGCAGCAGCCTGGTCTTTCCCTGACCACGCTCGCCCAGCAGGACGACGTCGTGGCCGGCGATCAGGGCGCGTTCGAGCTGCGGGATGACGGTCTCCTCCAGCCCGTGCAGTCCGGGCCAGGGGTCCTCTCCGGCGGCCAGCTTCGCCAGCAGGTTGTCCCGGATCTCCTCGCGGAGCGACTTGAACACATGGCCGCTGGCGCGCAGCTGGCCGAGGGTGCTGATCGTGGGTGCGGCAGTCACGGACGCAACGCTACGCCGCTGCTCAACCCCTGGGCGGCCTCGGCGTCGACATCCCGATCCGCGGATGCGGAGGACCCGACGCTGGCGAGGAGATCCTCGACACGCTCCCGGGTCAGCGCGGTGCGGTCCAGCTCCCCCACCTCGTCCAGGATCGCGACGACCTCGTGGAGCGTCGCCCGGGCCTGCGCGACGCGGTCGGTCTCGCGCTCGATCACGGCGCGGCGTACGAGGACGTTGGCCTCACCCCACCGGTTGCGCTCCTCGAGGCGGTGGGTCAGCTCCAGCCGCAGGTGGGTCTCGGCCTCGGTGTAGCGCCGCAGGCCGATCAGGGCGTCGACCAGGGTCATCCGCGGCGAGGCGGAGGAGTCGACGTCGACTGGATCCTGGCCGATCTCGTCCTCGACCAGCCGCACGGCGTCCTCGTAACGCTCCATCCGGACATAGACCTCGGCCAGCCCGATCAGGCTGCCGCGGGCGCGGTCGTCCATCCCGGCGGCGTCCGCGACGGCGTACGCCTCCTCGAGGACCGCGACGGCCTCATCGAGGGAGCCGATCATGCTCAGCGCCTGGCCGCAGTTGGACAGCGCCATCTCCAGACCGGCCGCGATCCCGGCCTCACGGAACACCTCGGCGGCGCCACGGAACTCCGAGATCGCCCGCGTCAGGTCACCAACCCGCGCCCGGCTGATCCCGAACTGGTTGCGGATGTAGGCAGCGTCGACCTTCTGACCGGCGCGGAGGGCAGCGTCGAGGCCGAGCTCCTGAAGGGGGACGGTCTCGGCGGGCGGGTGCCGCATCGAGAGGCTGAACATCTTGTTGACCAGCTGGTAGGCGGGACCCAGCAGCCCCGCACGCACGGCGAGACGTACGGCACTGCCCATGGTCAGCCACTCCCGATCACCCCAGGCGCGGGCCTGCTGCGAGGTGGCGAAGCTCAGTGGCGTCACGCCGTCGACGACGGGGTCGAGGCTCATCAGCCGGAAGGACCGGCCGTCGGCCTCGGAAGCAGCGACCAGGGAGTGGGTGTACCAGCTCACCAACCGCAGCAGCGCCTCGCCGGACTCCTCCTCGGAGCCCATCTCCAGGGCGTAGTCGCGGATCAGGTCGTGGAGCACGAAGCGTCCGGGGCGGTGCTCGCGGACGAGGTTGGCGTCGACCAGCTTGTCGACCAGACGTCGGGCGGTGGCGATGTCGACGGCGAAGAGCGCCCCCATCGCGGGCATCCCGATCTCGTGACCCGGGCGAAGACCCAGGAGGCGGAAGGCACGCCGCGACTCCTCGTCGAGGGAGTCGTAGGACCAGGAGAAGACCGCGCGCAGGTCGGAGATGGGGTCGAGCGGTGCCTCCAGCGCCGCCAGCCGGCTGGTCTCGCCGTCGAGCTCGGCGACCAGATCGGTCAGCGGGAGGTCGGGGTAGCGGCTGCAGCGCTCGGCCGCGACGGCAAGAGCCAGTGGCAGGTGTCCACACCTCTCCGCCAGGGCGCGTACGTCCGCGTCGTCGGCCGCCCGGTCGATGAGCCGTTGCTTCAGGAAGGCCACCGACTCCGCCGGGGCGAGCGTATCCAGCGCGAGCCGCCGGGCGCCCTCCCGGGTGGCCAGGCCACGCAGCTGGCTCCGGCTCGTCACCAGCACCAACGAGTCACCACCCGGCAGCAGCGGTCGCACCTGGGTGGAGTCGCGAGCGTTGTCGAGCATGAGCAGCATGCGCCGCTGCGCGAGGGTCGTACGCAGCAGGGCCGATGCCGCGTCCACCTCGGACGGCACCGAGGCGGCGTCGACGCCGAGCCCGATGAGCAGGGTGGTGAGCGCCTGGGCGTGCGAGAGCGGCTCGCCCGGCCCGAATCCGCGCAGGTCGATGAAGAGCTGACCGTCGGGGAAGTGCTCGGTGCGGGCACGAGCCCAGTGCACCGCGAACGCGGTCTTGCCCACCGCACCGATGCCGTGCACGGCGACCACGCTCGGCCACCCGGCGTCGTGGAAGATCGTCACCGCGTCGAGCAGCCGGAGCTCGGCCTCGCGACCGGAGAAGCTGGGGATGTCGGCCGGGAGCTGCCTCGGGACCATGTCCTCCTCCGAGACGCGCTGCGCGGGCACGGTCGCCTGCCCCTGGGAGGCCTCGACTTCCGGGGCCGCCGAGGAGCCGGCCAGTAGCCGGGTGAACGTGGAGCGCAGCTCCGTGCCGGGGTCGGCGCCGAGCTCGTCGGCCAGCCGAGCCCGGACCTCCTCATAGGCCTCCAGCGCTTCGGCCGTACGCCCCGCGGCGTCGAGCGCGCCCAGCATCACGACCCACAGGGACTCGCGCAGCGGATGATCGCCGACCACCCGGCGGATCTCGGCGACCGCCTTCGCGGCCCGCCCTGCGGCGATGTCGAGCTCGGCACGGCGTTCCAGCGCCGCGAGGTAGCGGTCGACCAGCCACGGACGGGTGCGCTCGGCCAGCGACTCACCGGCGGGTTCGTCGAACGGCTCGGCGCGCCACAGCTCGATGGCCTCCTCGAGCCGGTCGTAGGCTTCGGGCCCCTCGGCCGCGTCGAGCAGGTCGATGAAGGCGAGCGCGTCCACCGAGGAGCGGGGCAGGTCGAGGATGTAGCCGCCGGCGGCGCGGCGTACGACCTCCTTACCGAGCACACGACGCAGCCGCCCGATGTAGGTGTGCAGGCTGCCACGCGGGTTGTCGGGGAGCTCCTCGCCCCAGATCCGGTCGGCGAGCAGGTCGGCGGAGACCGGCGTGCCGGCCTCCAGAGCCAGCAGCGCCAGGAGCGTGCGCGGGCGTCGTCCCGGGACCTCTACGGGCTCGCCTGCGCGCGTGACGATGAGCGGGCCCAGCAGACAGATGCTCACATCCGTCACCGAAGCACCCCCGCCGTCCCGAGCCTTATGCGCCTGAGAGCCACCCCCACACCATAGTCGGGGCGCTCCGGGCCCACGACGAGAATGCGTCCTTTCCGGTACACAATGGGCGCATGTCCCCCTTCGGCCACACCGCCAACGGTTCGCCCCTGCCCCAGGAGTGCCCGTGCGGCAGCGGTCGACGCTATGCGCTGTGCTGCCACCGGCTGCACCGTGGCGGCGCCCTGGCCGAGACGCCGGAGGAGCTGATGCGCAGCCGCTATGCGGCGTACGCCCTCGGGGACTGGGACTACATCTTCCGCACCTGGCATCCGGGGACCCGCCCCGATGATCTGGGCGTGGCCGCACCCGACTCGCGGTTGACCTGGACGGGGCTGGAGATCGAGGGCTCCGGGCTCGATGACGACACCCACGGCTGGGTGGCGTTCCGGGCGTCCTACCAGGCGCCGTCGGGCGACGGAGTGCTCGCCGAGCGCAGCCGGTTCGAGCTGCGTGCCGGGCGGTGGCTCTACGTCGACGGCGACATCGCGGATCAATGACCAAACGCAAGCATTCGCGCGAGTTTGAGGCAGACAGTGGAGAAACTGTTGCCGATATGTGGACGCGACCGGGTCCGGCACGACAGACTCTGACAAGTGACCACTGACGCGACCGAGGACCTGACCGGTCTCGAGCCATCGGCGCGCTCGCTCTTGGACGCGGTCATCGCGATGTCGGGCGAGCTCGACCTGAGCGCCATGCTCGAGAGAATCACCCGCTCCGCCTGCGAGCTGACCGGAGCGAGCTACGGCGCCCTCGGCGTCCTCGGCCTCGACGGTGAGCTGCAGAACCTGATCACCTACGGCAACCAGCAGGAACCGCCGCTGCAGGTCGTGGGCAGGACCCGGGGCCGCCGGGCTCGCGTCGACGTTGACGTCGACGTCGAGGACGACGGCGAGCCGGAATCGACGACCCGACCCAGGGGAACCACCGCTCCCGAGCCTCTCCTGCTGGTTACGCCCCGCACCTCTGAGGGCGGCGGCAACCACGCGCTGCGTACGGGCGACCCCGGCAAGCGCAGGTTCATCGAGGTGCCGCTGCGCATCGACGACCACGACTTCGGCCACCTGCTCCTGTCCGAGAAGGTCGGCGGCGCCGACTTCACCAGCCACGACGAGCAGCTCGTCGTCGCCCTCGCCCGCGCCGCCGGCGCCCAGATCGACAGGGTGCGCGAGCTCGAGCTCAGCGAGCAGCGCCGCAAGTGGCTCGAGGCGAGCGCCGAGCTCAGCCGCGCGTTGACCCCGCCGCTGGACCACCTGGTCGCGCTCGAGCGGATGTGCGAGACGGCGCTTCCGCTGATGCGCGCGATCGGGGTCGGCGCCGGCACCCGCATCGAGCACGGTCTCGTCTCCGGTGTCGCTGCCGCGCCCGGGCAGGAGGAGCGGGTCCGGGCGGTGACCGAGAAGGTCCCGCTGCTGATCGACCGCCGCATCGTCGAGCCGCTCGACCTCGAGGTCGACGGGCTCCATGTCGTGGTCGCTCCGGTGCGCTCCTCGCTGGCCGGGCGTGGCGCCCTGCTCGCGATCTACGACAAGGCCTGTGCCGCTCACGACGAGCACGAGCGCGAGCTCTTCTTCGGCTTCGCCGGCCAGGCCGCCCTCGCCCTGGACCGCCTCCGTGCGGTCGAGGACCGGGCCGACCTCGCCGTCATCACCGACCGCGACCGGATCGCCCGCGACCTGCACGACGTGGTCATCCAGCGCCTCTTCGCGATCGGGCTCCAGCTCGAGACCCTGGGCCGCAACCCGCAACGGGTCGAGGACCTGCCCAAGCGGCTCTCGGAGCAGGTCGACGCGCTGGACCAGACCATCAAGGACGTACGCGGCTCCATCTTCGACCTCAGCAACCACGACGCCTCGTCGTTGCGGGCCCAGGTGCGCGACGTCATCCGCGAGTACGCGGGCGTGATGGACTTCACCCCGGAGATCAAGATCACCGGGCCGGTCGACACCGCCGTGCCCGAGGCGGTCCGCAACCACCTGCTCCCGGTGCTGCGCGAGGCGGTCTCCAACCTCGCCCGGCACGCCCAGGCCCACAGCGCCCAGATCGAGCTCACCCTTCAGGACGACGAGATCAAGCTGGTCGTACGCGACGACGGCAGCGGGGTCCCCGACGAGGCCGAGGAGAGCGGGCTGAAGAACGCCCGCGTCCGCGCGGTCCAGCTCGGCGGTCAGCTCGAGATCGGCCCGCGCTCCCCCAGCGGCACCGAGCTGATCTGGCAGGTGCCGATCACCGCTGGGGTCTGAGCCTCAGTTGCCCTTGCGGGGGTGGAGGAGCTCCTTGGCCATCAGCGCCGCCTGCGTGCGCCGCTGCACACCGAGCTTGGCCAGGATGCTGGAGACGTAGTTCTTGACCGTCTTCTCGGCCAGGAACATCCGCCCGGCGATCTCCCGGTTGGTCAGGCCCTCGCCGATGAGCGCGAGGAGGCGCTTCTCCTGGGGCGTGAGCGCCTGCATCTGCGGCGACTCGCCATCGGGGTTGCGCATCTTCTCCATGACCTTCGCGGTCATCAGCGGGTCGAGCAGCGAGCCGCCGCCGGAGACGGTGCGGATCGCCTCGACCAGGTCGTTGCCGCGGATGTCCTTGAGGACGTACCCCTTGGCGCCGGCCATGATCGCCGAGAAGAGCGCCTCGTCGTCGTCATAGGAGGTCAGGATGAGCGCGAGCATCTCCGGGTAGGCCGCACGGACCTCACGGCACACCTCGATCCCCGAGCCGTCGGGCAGGCGAGCGTCGAGGACGCACACGTCTGGCCGGAGACGGTCGATGTCTTCGCGTGCCTGGGCGGTGGTGCCGCCCTGGCCGACGACCGCGATGTCGTCATGACTGTCGAGCAGCGTCGTCAACCCTTGGCGCACGACCTCGTGGTCGTCGAGCAGGTAGACCCGGATCGTCCTTGTCTCGGTCAACACCGTCTCACTTCCCCCATTCGTTGAAGGGAGACCACGCTATCGGTCAGCCCCAGTCCGGTCGATGTGTGAGTCATCCACACTACGGCTTTCGTGCCGCCATGCGGACCAGGCTCTGCGCCTGGCTCTGCGCCAGCTGTCGCGCCATCCTCCCGCGCGAGCACCTCACGCGCCAGCGACGCGGCGGTCACGGTGTCCAGATGAGCCAAAGGTTCATCCAGAACCAGGACCTTGTGCCCGGCCAGCAGGGACCTCGCCACCGCGAGCCGGGCTCGTTCGCCTCCGGAGACCTCGGCGGCGCCGTCGCCGAGCCTGGTCCCCAGTCCGGCGGGAAGGGCATCGAGCCACTCGCCGAGGTGGGCGCGCCGGATCGCCTGCTCGACCTCGTCATCGGTGGCCTCGGGCCGGGCCAGGCGCACGTTCTCGACGAGGCTGGAGGCGAACACGTGCGGGTCGTCGTCGACGAGACCGACGATCTTCCGTACGTCCTGTGGGGCCAGGTCGCGGGTCGACCGGCCACCGAGCGTGATCGTGCCGGTGTCCGGGTCGAGGAAGCGCAGCAGCAGCGCGGCCAGGGTGCTCTTCCCGGAGCCGGAGGGACCGACGATGCCGATCCTCGCGCCCGGCTCGACGTGCAGGTCGGGGATCTCGACGGCCGGGCCGCCGCCGGGGTGGGCGGTGACATCGGTGACCGTGATCGTGGTGTCGTCGGCGGGCTGCTCGGGGTGCTCCGGGGCCTCGACCGCCGGCGGGCGGCCGGTGAGGTCGTCGAGACGGCGCTGCGCGGCCCGGGTGCGGGCCCGGGCCGCGCCGGCGTCGGCGAGGGTCGCCGCGGGCTCGGCGAGCGCCAGCGGGACCAGGGTCAGCAGTGCCAGCATCGGGCCGACGCCGACGGTCGTGTAGGCAGCGGTCGCGGCGACCGCCCCGCCGGCGGCGACCAGCACGATGGCCTTGGCGAGCGAGGAGGCCGTCGCCGCTGTCGCGGTCGCCCGGGTGGCAGTGCCGGCCAGGTCGTCGAGCGTGTCGAGCACCGGCTCGCTCGCCTGCCACATCCGGCGCTCGGTCGCCGTCTGCGTCGCCTCGACCACCTGCTCGGACACCTGCGCCCGCACCGTGACCGAGATGTGCTCGGCGCGTGCCGCGCCTGCGTACGCGATCCCGAAAGCGACGCCCGCCGCCAGCACCGTGGCCGTCGTGAAGGCGGCAGCGACCGGGTCGATGAGCAGGGTCGCCAGGACCGCGAGGACCGCCACCACGGCGTACTCCCGGACCGGCAGCCGCACTCGCAGCTCTTCGTCGAGCACCGCGTCGACGTCGTCGACGACGCTGGCCAGGACGTCTCCCCGGCGGCCGGGGAGCGCGCCCGGCACCAGCGGCACCAGCGCGTCGTAGATCTCCACCCGCCGCCTGGCCAGCAGCCGCAGCGCGCTGTCGTGCGACCACAACCGTTCCAGGTAACGCAGCACCGGCCGCGCGATCCCGAACGTACGCACCCCCACCATCGCGGCGACCAGCGTCATGATCACCGGGTGGTAGGAGGCTTTGATGATCAGCCATCCCGCCAGTGCCGTCAGCGCCACCCCCGACGCCCAGCTCAGCCCACCGACCACCGCCGACCCCCACAGCGCCCTCCGCGCCGAGGCGTCACGTACGTCGGCCGAAGCGTCACGTACGTCGCTCGATGCGTCAGGCGCGTCGGCCGAAGCGTCAGCGGATGCCCTCTCGGCCGACGTGGGTGACGCCTCGGCCGGCGCGGGCGACGCCTCGGCGGAGAGGGTGATGACCTGGTCGGCGATGTCGATGAGTGCCGGGCGGTGGGCCACGAGGACGACGGCTCGGTCGCGGGCGAGGTCGGTGACGGTGTCGGCGATGATCCGCTCGGTGTCGGGGTCGAGGTGGGCGGTCGGCTCGTCGAGGAGGACCCAGGAACGATCGGAGAGTACGACGCGGGCCAGGGCCAGCCGGGCCCGCTCGCCGGCCGAGAGGGAGCGGCCGTCCTCGGCCAGGTCGGCACCGAGACCACCGGGGAGCTCGGCGATCCGGTCGGCCAGGGCGACCCGCTTGAGTACGTGCCACAGGTCGCTCTCGCTCGCCTCCGGCGACCCCAGCCGGAGGTTGTCGGCGATGGTCCCGCTGACGAACACCGGACGCTGGGGCAGATAGGCGAACCGTCGTCGCCACTCGTCGCCCGCGGCCGGGGTCGCTCCGTGGAGCTCGACGGCACCGTCGTACGTCTCCTGCAGACCAGCGATCGTCGCCAGCAACGTCGACTTCCCGCAACCGCTCGGGCCGACGATCGCGGTGATCCCTCGATCGGGGACCGTCGCGGAGACCGGTGCCAGCGCGGGCCTCTCGCGGTCGCGATAGGTGACCGAGACGTCGACCAGACGGAGCGCCACTGACCGTGTCGGCTTCGACACCGGCTCGCTGGGGCTCGCCGGGCTCAACCGGCTCATACCGGCGGTGGCCTCGAGAGTGGCGGTGCCCTCGGCGGCCGCATGGAACTCGGTGCCGACGCGACGCAGCGGCCAGTAGGCCTCGGGGGCCAGCAGCAGGACCACGAGAGCCGTCTGCAGATCGACCGAGCCGGCGGCGAGCCGGACGCCGATGATCACCGCCACCAGGGCGACGGAGATGGTGGCGACGAGCTCGAGCACGGCCGAGGAGGCGAACGCGATCTTCAGGGTCTCGAGGGTGCGGCGGCGGTAGCGGTCGGTGATCGTGGCGATGACGCGCGACTGGGTCGTGGCGCGGCCGAATGCGACCAGGGTCGGCAGGCCCTTCATCACGTCGAGGAAGTGACCGGCCAGGGCCGACATCGCCCGCCACTGGCTGGCCGCCTGGTCACGCGTGGCCAGCCCGACCAGCACCCCGAAGATCGGGATCAGCGGCAACGTGAGCCCCACGATGAGACCGCTGAGCGGGTCGGTCCAGGCGATCACCGCGAGCACCATGACGGGCAGCACGCACGCCAGCACCAGCGCCGGCACGTAGCGGGTCAGATACGGCTCGGCCGCGGAGACCCCGCGCGTGGCCAGCGCCGAGAGCGAGCCCGAGCTCCCCGACCGGCCACGCAGGATCGCCCCGACCACCCGGCGCCGCAGGTCCGCCCCGACGTCACCGGCCGCTCGGGCTCCGGCCACGTCGGAGACGACCCCGACGACGGCCCGCCCGGCGAAGACGGCCACGACCGCCAGGGCCCAGCCGCTCACCGACCCCGTGCCGCGGATCGCGGAGATGAGCAGTCCGGTGACGGCGTACGTCTGGAGGATCAGCAGCACCGCCCCCAGCACCCCGGCGGCCACGACCACGGCCAGCGGCCGGCGGGCTACCGACAGCTGGGCGCGCAGTCGTGGGTCGTTCGGGCGCATGTCAATGCGCGGCGGGGATGTGATGGATCGAGATCCGCTTGCGGAAGATCCAGTACGTCCAGGCCTGGTAGCCCACCACGATCGGCGTGAACACCGCCGCGACGATGGTCATCAGCTTCAGCGTGTACGGCGTCGCCGATGCGTTCGTCGTGGTCAGCGAGTTCGCGACGTCGGTGGTCGAGGGCATCACGTCGGGGAAGAGCCCCACGAAGAGCCCCGCCACGGCCAGCCCGATCGCGAGGAAGGTGCCCGCGAAGGCGAAGCCCTCACGACCGACGTACGCAGCCGCCAGCCCGCCCACGAGAGCGAGCGCCGCCACGACGAAGAGGACAGCGGTGCCGAGGTTGCCGGTCAGCACCTGGGTCCAGACCAGGAACACGACGGCGAGCACGGCCGCGACAACCCCGACCCGGAGAGCCAGCGCGCGAGCCCGGCCGCGGATCTCGCCGTCGGTTTTGAGGGCGATGAACAGCGCGCCGTGGGTCACGAACAGCGAGAGCGTGACGAGCCCGCCGAGGATTCCGTACGGGTTGAGCAGGGTGAACACCGTCCCGGTGAACTCGAAGTCGGCGTCGATCGGCACCCCGCGCACGATGTTGGCGAAGGCCACACCCCACAGGAACGCCGGGACGTAGGACCCGAAGATCACCGCGCGGTCCCACCAGCCGGCCCAGGTGGCCGAGGGCCGCTGGTGGCGATACTCGAAGGCGACGCCACGCACGATCAGCGCGATCAGGATGAGGAACAGCGGCAGGTAGAAGCCGGAGAACAAGGTGGCGTACCACTCCGGGAACGCCGCGAACGTCGCCCCGCCGGCGGTGAGCAGCCAGACCTCGTTGCCGTCCCAGACCGGCCCGATCGTGTTGATCATGACGCGCCGCTCGCGGTCGTCGCGGGCCAGCACCGGGAGCAGCATCCCGACGCCGAAGTCGAAGCCCTCCAGGACGAAGTAGCCGATCCACAGCACCGCGATGAGGCAGAACCAGATTGTCGTGAGTTCCATCGCAGGCTCCTCAGTACGCGAAGTTCATCGGCTCGTCGGCATCCGAGTCGGAGCCGCGCAGGGAGGGGTCGGGTGGTTCGACGAACGGGTCGGGACCCTTCTTCACATACTTGATGAGCAGCCCGACCTCGACCACCGCGAGCACGGCGTAGAGCAGCGTGAACCCGATCAAGGACATCCACACCTCCCACGGCTCGACGCCCGGCGAGACGCCGTTGGCGGTGGTCAGGACGCCGAAGACCACCCACGGCTGACGCCCCATCTCGGTGAAGATCCAGCCCATCGAGTTGCCCAGCAGCACCATCACCGGCGCCGAGATCGCCAGGGCCGGCAGGAAGCGTCCGACCAGCCCCGTCGGCGTACGCCCTCGCCGGGTCAGCCACAGGACCGCCAGCCCGACGAGGCTGCCGACGACACCGAGGCCCATCATCCAGCGGAAGGTCCAGTAGGTGACCGGGATGTTGGGGGTGTAGTCGCCGGGCGAGTAGTAGGTGGCACCCGGTGTCGACCCGTACTTCTCGCGGTACTTCTCCTGCAGGTCGTAGATGCCCTCGACCTTGCCGTCGAAGGTGCCGGTGCCGAGGAAGGAGAGCACGCAGGGCACCTCGAGCGCCCACTTCTCGTGCTTCCCGTCGCGGGTGCCGATGGTCAGGATCGAGAACGGCGCGCACGAGTCGGAGGTCTCCCACAGCGCTTCCGCGGCCGCCATCTTCATCGGCTGCACCTCGGTCATGATCTTGCCCTGGATGTCACCCGAGACCGCCACACCGACGCCGGAGAAGACCATGATCCAGGCCGCCAGCACCATGCCGCGCCGGTGCATCGGCCGGTCGGCGTTGTCCTTGCCCGGGCGGCGCAGGTAGAGCCAGCCCAGGATGCCCAGCATGAAGGCCGCCGAGGTCAGGTACGCCGCGAGGATGACGTGCGGGAACGTGCCCAGCTGCACCTTGTTGAACATCACCGCCCAGAAGTCGGTGAGCTCGGCGCGGCCGGTGACCTCGTTGAACTTGTAGCCGACCGGGTGCTGCATCCAGGAGTTGGCGGCGAGGATGAACCACGAGGACGCCAGCGTGCCGAGGTGCACGATCCACATGCACGCGTTGTGCAGCGCCCGCGGCAGCTTGTCCCAGCCGAAGATCCACAGGCCGAGGAAGGTCGACTCCAAGAAGAAGGCGAGCAGCGCCTCGATCGCCAGCGGAGCCCCGAAGACGTCCCCGACGAAGCGGGAGTAGTCCGACCAGGTCATCCCGAACTGGAACTCCTGCACGATCCCGGTGACCACGCCGAGCGCGAAGTTGATCAGGAAGAGCTTCGCGAAGAACTTCGTCAGCCGAAGCCACTCGGGGTTCTTCGTACGCAGCCAGATCGTCTCCAGCACGGCGACGAGCATGGTGAGTCCCACCGTGAGCGGGACGAACAGGAAGTGGTAGACGGTCACGATGCCGAACTGCCACCTGGCTAACTCCAGGACGCTGTCCACGTCAGTCACTATGTCACTGCTGTGCCGTGCACCTCAGCACCCCCTCCGACGGGGGTTCGTTTCTTGTGAGCCACCGCACCTCGGCCGGTAGCGGACGCGAAAGAAACCCGGCCGCCCTGGGCTCGAGGTCACGACCGCGGGGGGATGATCGCGACCTCGAGTCCGGGACGGCCGGGCTCCGTAGGCCTTCGTGCCACCAGGGCCGCATGCAGATGGGGGAGCTGATGCGGCGACCTGGTGTCACTCAGTGCTGCACAGGCCGAGGAGAACCTCAGCCCGTGAGATCACTATCTCATCATCCTGGTCCAGACGTTGCGGTCTCGGGCGGACTGTTTACGTACTGTAAACAGGTAACCTGCGTATCAGTAGACCTAATACGCGGGCGATACAGCGTCTCCACAGAAAATCAGGTATGCATTTGGATGTACCTTGAGGTGGGGGGGTGACCATGTCGGATCGCGAAGGTGTCCTCGCGCGGGTCGTCGACGAGGTCATCGACTACGTCGGCGCGGGCCTGAGCGTCCATCTGGTGGGACCCCGCGGATCCGGACGCAGCGAGCTCTGCTCCCTGGTCGCCAACCGCCTCGAGGACGAGGGCCGGTCCGTGCTCCAGATCAGCGGCCACCGCGCCTGGCAGAACGAGCCGTTCGCCGCGCTGACCGCAGCCGGCATCGGCAGCGCGACCCCCACCGGCCCCCGCCGCACCGTCGGCGAGATGACCACGGCGCTGAGCAAACAGCTCGGCAACGGCACGGTGCTGGTGGTCGATGACGCCGACGCGCTCGACACCTACTCGGTCGGCGCCCTGCGCAACATCCACCGCCAGCGACGTCTCCTGGCCCTGACCAGCAGCCGCCATCAGCACCCCGTCGCCGAGAACACGCTGATGCTCGGCATCGCCCCGTCGGTCCAGGTGCGCTCCCCCGCGCTCGAGGTCGACGACGTGCACGAAGTGTGCCGGGAGATCCTCGGCAGCCCGGTGGAGGCCGGGTCCCTGGCCCGGATCGCGATGGCGACCGGCGGCCTGCTCGGCCTGGTCCGGGCCATCGCCACGGTCGGGCCGTGGGCAGGGGTGCTGGAGCAGCTCGACGGGCTGTGGCGGCTGCCGCGGCGTACGGGCTGGGCTCCGGAGCTGGCCTCGGCCGTCGAGCCGCTCGTCGCCGGGCTCGACCAGGACGCCTGGGACGGCGCCACCGCGCTCGCGGTGACCGGCCCGGTGCCGTTGGACGAGGCGGAGAAGCTGCTCGAGCGCAACGTGCTCGACTCGCTCTTCGCCCACGGCTTGGCGCGACACAGCGAGGACGGCCCGGGCAGCGGGGTCGTGGGCCTCTACCCGCCGCTCATCGGCGACTACCTGATCACCGAGGGCTCGGCGTTCGGGCTGGTGATCGCCCGCAACCACCTCGCCGCCGAGCAACCGCTCCTCGACTACACCAACCACCGCCCTCGCGGCGCCGACGCCGCCCTGCTCCACCAGCGCTCGCTGCGCCAGATGGCCGACGAGGTGACCCGCGCGCGCCGGTCCTGGACCGAGATGCCCTCGGCAGAGACGGCGCTGCCGCTGCTGGTCGCGCTCCGCAACACGGCCGCGCCCAGGGACCAGATCGAGGAGGTCGAGCGGCGCACGCCGCTGACCGACACCCAGGAGTCGGCCTGGATGCTGGCCTGGTTCGCCACCTGGAAGGCGGTCGAGCTGGGCGACCTGAACGCCGCCAAGGCGGTGCTCGACGACGGGCTGAAGCGGCTGCCCACCTTCGCCGCGACGCTCGAGGCCTCCCGCGCCCATCTGCAGTTCCAGACGGAGTACGTCCCCGAGGTGCCCACCGTCGAGCCCGACCCGCGCGACACGGTCGGTCCCGAGATGCTCGGCGTCGTCGCCGCCGAGCGCCTCCTCGCCGCCGGGATGGTCGAGCAGGCGCGCAACCTGCTGGAGACCCAGCACCCACAGAACCCGCAGCCCGCAGGGCTGCATGCCTTCCTCATCGGCCTCGCCGACATGCTCGGCGGCGACCTGGAACGCGGCATCGACTTCGCCCGCGATCAGCTCGAGGCCGCCAACCAGAGCTCGAGCGCCATGCTCATCCAGGCGCACGCCTACCTCTGCGTACTCGGTCTGAGCATCGCCGGCCGGCTGACCGAGGCGAGCCAGGCGGCGTTCCAGAGCCTCTCCTCCTCGAGCGTCGCCGCCTACCGCGACGTCGCCCACACCGGCATCCTGACCCTCGGCGCCGAGATCGCGATGGCGCAGGGCCGCCCGGAGTACGCCCGCAGCCTCGCCTCCCAGATCGGCGGCGCGAAGGTCGCCTTCGGTCCCTGGCCCGGGATGGTGGCCAGCATCATGGCGCCGGCCAGCGGCCGGATGCCGAGCCTCAAGGAGCTGTGCGAGCTCGTCGGCCAGCGACTCGACGCCGGCTACATCACCGGCGGCATCTTCCTCGCCGTGGAGGCGGTCGAGCGCGGTGCCAACGAGAACAAGCACATCACCCGGGCCGCCGGCCTCGCGGCCGGCACCGAGAGCCCGCTGCTGCAGGGCATGGGGGCGTACGCCGCGACCACCGCGGCCGGCGACATCGACGGCCTCCGCGAGGCGATCGTGAAGCTCGCCGATGCCGGCGCCCTCGTGTTCGTGACCAGGGCCGCGATCTCCCTGGCGATCCTGCAGCGCGAGGCCGGCGACCTGGCCGGCGCCGCCGAGACGCTCGACATCGCGTGGGAGCGCTCCGAGATCTCCGGCAGCCGAGCCGGCATGTTCCGTCGCGCGGCCACCCATATCGGGCTCTCCGGGCGGGAGAGCGAGGTGCTCCGGCTGCTGCCCGAGGGCCCCACCACCGCCTCGCTGGCCGCGGACCTCGAGATGAGCACCCGCACCGTGGAGACCCACCTGCACAACATCAGCCGCAAGACCGGGGTCTCCGGTCGCGAGGACCTCGCCCGGGTGGCCAACACCTGGCTACGACCGGCGCCGAACGGTGACTACTCAGCCGGCGACAGGCACTTCACCAGCGGCTCGTAGAGCTCCTTGCTGGCCTTCTGGTCCGCCTTCGAGAGATCCTCCGGGCTGATCGTGGAGACGTCCTCGGCCTCGACCAGAAGGCGTACCGCCTCGTCGGAGAGGTCCGACTCGTAGTAGGTCTTCGCCAGGCACGTCGCCTGCTTCTCGCTCACCTGGTCGCCGCTGCTCTGGGTGATCTGTCCCTCGATGTCACCGATGCTCGGCCGATCACCGCCGCTGCTCTCGCCACCGCCACCGCCACATGCGGTCAGGGAGAGCACAGTGATCACAGAGGCCGCAGCAATCGTTGCAAAGCGCCCAGAAGCGCTTCGGCCGCAACAAATGCCTCGGGCTCCGCTTCGGCGGTGGGGGTTCGCCATCATGACGACGAATCATGACGTACGCGGCACCGACCCGCCACTTGACCACCCACCGGTGCTCGCCATCGACGTGACAGGTACGGGAAGAGTACGGGAACCCGGATCACGCGAACACCGGTACGTTCCAGAAGTTCAGCGCAAACAGAGGCGCGCTTATTCGTTCAAAAGGACTTTCGCCCCATCAAACGGATTGGAATTGATTCGAATGGATGAAAACCGGTTCTCCCGCAGCTCGACGTCGCGGTCGCCACAGTCGATCCTGTCGCGATGGTCGTCAGGGCGCAGAGCGCGGACCATGCTCGTCACCGGCACGTTGATGGTGGCAGCGCTCGTCCCGTCGCTGGTCGCGATCTCGCCTGCGCAAGCTGAGCCCACCTACACGCGATCGTTCTCGTCGTCGGTCTCACACGTCGTCGCCGGGCGCTGCGTCATCGCCACCCTGTCAGGTCAGATGCGGTTCCAGCTCGACTCCATCACCGGCAGAGGGGTGACGGCGCGGTTCTACGTGAACCGCAAGGTCCGCTATCCCAAGGTCGTCGTGAAGACGTACAGAGCGCCTTGCAGAAGTGGAAACGCCCGCCGCGCGATCACCAAGCTCCAGATCACCCAACGCTGGAGTGACCACAACTGCAACGGAAATCTCTCCGTCTCGGTCGGTGTTCCCTGGAGTCTCAGCGTCGGCGCAACTCCGTCTTGCGGACGCGAAGAGCGTGCGGTCCGATCCACCACCTACGAGGCCAACGCCTCCTACTACTCCCAGAAGAACAGCGACACCGTCGTCTCGTACGCGAACAAGGGCTCGATCCACGACCCGCAGGCCGGCAGCTCCGGTCCGGGTGGCACCAATCGAATCCCCCTGTGCCAGACCGCGCAGGTCCAGTTCGTCCTCTACCCGACAAGGTCGACCTCGGACTCCTGGACCCGCACGTTCACGCCGTGCGTCAAGTGGTGGTGAAACCCTGCCTCAGGAGCTGGTCAGGAAGAAGAGCAGGTCCTGGCGGGTGAGGACACCGACGGGCTTGCCGTCCTCGTGCACCAACAGCGCGTCGGAGGAGCCCAGGGTGTGGGCGGCGTCGTGCGCGTCGGCGCCGGAGCCGATCGAGGGCAGCGGCGGGGACATGTGCTCCTCGACGGAGTCGGTGAGCTTGGCCTTGCCGGTGAACAGCGCCTCCAGCAGGGTCCGCTCCGAGACCGAGCCCGCGACCTCGGCGGCCACGATCGGCGGCTCGGCGCGGACGACGGGCATCTGCGAGACGCCGTACTCCTGCAGGATGTGCACCGCCTCGGCGATCGTCTCGCCGGGGTGGGTGTGCACCAGGTCGGGCAGCCGGCCGGACTTGCCACGCAGCACGTCGCCGACGGTCTGCTTGCCGACCTCACCGGTCGCGAAGCCGTACTGCGCCAGCCACTCGTCGTTGAACACCTTGGTCAGGTAGCCACGCCCGGAGTCGGGCAGCAGCACGACGATCACGGCGTTCTCGCCCTCCGGCGTGCCGGCCAGCTCCGCGGCGAGCTGCTTGGCGGCGTACGCAGCCATGCCGGCGCTGCCTCCGACGAGCATCTGCTCCTCGCGGGCGAGCCTGCGGGTGTAGGCGAAGGAGTCGGCGTCGGAGACCTCGATGATCCGGTCGGCGACATCGCGGTCGTACGTCTCCGGCCAGAAGTCCTCACCGACACCCTCGACCAGGTAGGGCCGGCCGCTGCCGCCGGAGTAGACGCTCCCGGCGGGGTCGGCGCCGATCACCTGGACGTCGGGGTTCTGCTCCTTGAGGTAGCGGCCGATCCCGGAGATCGTGCCGCCGGTGCCGACACCGGCGACGAAGTGGGTGATCTTCCCCTCGGTCTGGCGCCAGATCTCGGGGCCGGTCTCCTCGTAGTGGGAGCGCGGGTTGTTGGGGTTGGCGTACTGGTTCGGCTTCCAGGCCCCGGGCTGCGAGGCGAGCCGGTCGGAGACGTTGTAGTAGGAGTCGGGGTGCTCCGGCGGCACGGCCGTGGGCGCGACGACGACCTCGGCGCCGTAGGCCTTGAGCACGTTGCGCTTGTCCTCGCTGACCTTGTCAGGGCAGACGAAGATGCACTTGTAACCCTTCTGCTGGGCGACCATCGCCAGGCCGACACCGGTGTTGCCGGAGGTGGGCTCGACGATCGTCCCGCCGGGCTTCAGCTCACCGGAGGCCTCGGCCGCCTCGATCATCGGGGTGGCGATGCGGTCCTTCACCGAACCGCCCGGGTTGAGGTATTCCACCTTGGCCAGAACCAGCGGTCCTTCACCGGGTTTCGAGGCCCCGGCGCCGTCCAGTGCACGCCCCAGCCGCACGAGCGGAGTGTTGCCGATAAGGTCGAGAAGCGAGTCCACGTACTCCATGCCGACAGCGTATGTCCACTAGGTGAGATCCCCTATATCCCGATACTGAGTGCCCGGTAGTGGGGCAAAGACTTTAGAGTGGTCCCCGTGGCGAAGAAGAGTCTGGCTCGCAAGACCGCGTACGCCGGCGGTGGAGTTCTGGCCGCGACGGCCGCGTTCGCCGGGGTCCTCGTCGCGGAAGCGGCGCTTGCCGTCCGGGCGACGCACCAGGTCAAGATGCCGGTGGCACCCTCCCCGACCGGGTGGTACGGAGCGCGGCATCCGGGACGCCCGATCAGTATCGCGCTGCTCGGCGACTCGAGCGCCGCGGGCTATGGGATGACCGAGGTCGAGGACACGCCCGGCGCCGTCCTCGCCTCCGGGGTCTCCGAGAAGGCGCGCCGGCCGGTGCGTCTGCACGACCTCTCCGAGATCGGCGCCAAGTCCTCCGACCTGCACCCGCAGGTCGAGAAGGCGATCGCCGCCGACGCCGACATCGCGGTCATCCTGGTCGGCTCCAACGACGTGATCCGCCGGGTGCGCCCGCGGGTCGCGGTGAGCCACCTCGCCCAGGCCGTCATCCGGCTCCAGGAAGCCGGCGTGCCGGTGCTCGTCGGCACCGTTCCCGACCTCAGCACCGCCACCCCGATCCTGCCGCCGCTGCGGTCGATCATGCGGGCCTGGTCGATCCGTATCGCCGCCGGGCAGATCTTCCACGTCATCCGCGCCGGTGGCCACACCGTGTCGCTGGGTGACGTCCTCGGGCCGGCCTTCAAGGCCACCCCGGCGTTCTGGTTCGGCGCCGACCAGTTCCACCCCTCCGCCGCCGGCTACCACGCCCTCGGCGAGGTGCTGGTGCCCCCGACGCTCTCCGTGCTCGGCCTCGTCGGCGACGAGAACGCCATCCTGGAGACCTACAACGGCAAGCAGGTCATGCCGCTCGCGGCAGCCTCGCTCCGTGCCGTCATCCGGCCTGGAACCGAGATCGACCCCGCCCCGCGCCCCCGTGGACGCGTCGGCCGCAACTGGGCCCGCGCCCGTTCCTTCGAGAACGAGCAGCGTGAGCCGCGCCGGGGCGAGCGCCCCGCCGAGACTCCCCCGCTAGCCGAGCCCCACCACGCTCGCTGACCCCCTCCCCGCCGAGGCGTCACGTACGTCGGCCGAGTTGGCATCGGCGTGCCATCTCGACCGGCGTACGTGACGCCTCGGCAAATCTGAACCGCCCCGCACCAAAGAGGTGCGGGGCGGTTGTTGCTGGTCGATCAATCCTGCTGGAAGATCGCCAGGAGGCGGAGCAGGTTGGTGTAGATCCACACCAGGCTGACGGTCAGGCCGAAGACGGCGCGCCACGACTCACGCTCAGGGAGCTGGGCGCGGACGCCCTGCTCGATCTGGTCGAAGTCGAGGATCAGCATGAACACACCGAGCGCGAGGCCGGCGATGGCGGTGATCATGCCGAGCGTGCCGAAGCCGAACAGGCCGAAGCTGGCACCGAACATGCCGAGCACGAGCTCCATCAGGCTCAGGCCCACCATGCCGAACATGGCGGCGATCACGAAGGTGCGGAACTTGCTGCCGACCTTGATGTTGAAGAACTTGTACGCAGCCAGGGTGCCCGCGAACGCGGCGAAGGTGCCGATCACGGCCTGGACGACGATGCCGCCGCCGAACATGGCGTCGAAGGTCTTGCTGAGCGCACCCAGGGCGATGCCCTCGGCGAGAGCGAAGGCCAGGACGAGCGCCGGGCTGACGATGCGCTTGAACGAGTTGACCAGCGACAGGATGAACGCCGCACCGGCACCGAGCGTCGCGGCCAGGTAGAGCGGCGCGAGGTTGGCGCCGGAGGTGATGTCGGGGGTCATGACCCACGTCGCGATGGCAGCCAGGAAGACCACGCCGAGCGTGATCGCGCCCTTCTGCACCACCGAGTCGATCGTCATGGGGGCGCCCGTGGTGGGAGCCGCGGGGCCGCCGGTCGACCACTGGCTCGGGTCCTGCCCGTAGCCGGCGTACGAAGCCCCGTTGCCACCGTAGGTCGCGTTGCCGTAGGCGTTCTGCGACGGCTGCCCGAAGCCCTCTGCCCTACGGAACACCGGGTTGTTGCTCTGCATCTGGGGGTCACTCCTCGAAAGCGACGTGAAAGGTTCCGCCACGGTGGCGGCTCCTGTGGCCAGCGTACCGGCCCTGTGTCTCACTCAACGTCCGGGACAACCCTGATGTTCCGCGGATCGCGGGAGTGCCCCGGGTGGGACTCGAACCCACACTGAAGCGTTTTTAAGACGCCTTCCTCTGGCCGATTGGGATACCGGGGCGCGCGGCCGACCTTAGCGTCATAAGTACGTCTGGCGCTGGTGCAGCGCGTGGGCGCCCGCGACGCGGTCGATGAACAGCAGGCCGTTGGTGTGGTCGATCTCGTGCTGCAGGCAGCGGGCCTCGAAGGCGTCGGTGACGATCTCGACGGTCTCGCCGGTGACCGGGAGCTGGCCGCGTACCGTCAGCCGGGAGGCCCGCTTCACGTCACCGGTCAGGTCGGGGACGGACATGCAGCCCTCGCGCGCCTTCTCGTTGCGGCTGGCCTCGACGACCTCCGCGTTGCACAGGACGTACGTCCCGTGGTGGGTCTTCGTCTTGACGTGGGTGGAGACGTCGACGCAGAAGACCCGGGCCGAGACCCCGACCTGGTCGGCGGCCAGGCCGACGCAGCCGGGCGAGACCCGCATCGTGGCGATCAGGTCGGCGGCGAGCTGGACGGTCTCGGGGGCGGCGGGGTCGACGTCCTTGCCCGGCACGGAGAGGACCTGGGCGGGAGCGCGGACGACGTCGAGGACCTTGCCCTCGACGCCCAGCTCGGCCTCGGTCCAGGACAAGACTCGTTCGTTGACGCTCACAGGTCGTCGGCCTCGATCGGCCGCAGGGTGGCGTCGACGCCGAGCTCCAAGGTGACCCGCTTGATCGACGCCTCGAGCACTGCGACGTCAGCGTCCGCCGGCAGCTCGAGCTCGGCGACGACGACATAGAGATCCCCGGAGAGGCGGGTGGTGAGGTCGGTGATGTTGCCGCCGACGGCGGCGATCTCGGCGGTCACGGTGGAGACGATGCCCGGGCGGTCACCGCCGTGGACGGAGAGTACGAAGAGCTGGCCGGCGCCGGCCGGTGCCTGCTCCTCGGGGAGCTCGTAGACCGTGACCGTCAGGGTGCCGTCGGCCGCGATCGGCCCGAGATCGGCCTGGATGGCCTCAGTGGTCGCCTCGCCCGCGCAGAGCAGCGTCATCGCGAAGTGACCGCGGAGCCGGGTCATCGTCGAGTCCTCGAGGTTGAGTCCGAGTCCGGCCAGACGGGCGGTGGTGTCGGCGATGATCCCCGGGCGGTCGTGTCCCAGGACGGTGATGGCGTGGATGGTCACCGATCCATTGTCACCCGCGGCCCGCCGATGGCGGACCGCGGGTGACTCAGATGGCCCCGCTATGACAGATCAGCGTCTTGCCGCAGCTCAGCCGCGGAACCACTTGTCCTTCTCCTCCTCGGAGGAGTCGACCGGCTCGGGAGCGAACTCGGGCGTGCCCTCCGAGGTGGGCTTGACCGCGGTGTCGCCACCGCCCAGGTCGTCGTAGGACGCCTGGTCGGGGTCGGCCGGCGGGGGCGGCGGGACCTCGGCGGCGTACGGGTCGGCCGGGGCGATCGGGTCGGTGAGCGGGTCACCGGTGACCCCGGCCTGCGGGGCGGACGGCGCCGGCGGAGCCGGCGGGTAGCCGCCGTACTCGCTGCTCGAGGACGAGCCCGTGGTCGATCCCGGAGCGGCGGGCTCTGATGCGGCCTCCGGGGTGGACTCCGAGGTGGAGCCGTTGAGGTGCAGCTTCTCGGAGGCGACCCCGGCCGCGGCCGAGACCTTCTCCTTGGCCTGCTCCGCGTAGGGACCGGCCTTCTCCTTCACCGTGGCGGCGTAGGGACCGGCCTTGGCCTTGGCGGCCTCGGCATAGGGAGCAGCCTTCTCCTTGATGGGCGCCGCCTTCTCCGAGGCGGTCGCGAGGGCCGACTGGACGCGCGGGTCATGGGTGACCTTGTTCGCGCCGGCCTTCAGCTGCTCAGACTTGTTCTTGACCAGCACGCCGACACCAGCGGCAGCGATGGCAAGCAGGATGAGCTTTTTCACTTCTTGACCTTCCGAGAGACAGCATTTGGTTCGGTTTGATGGGATACGCCGGTGAACCAAACCTAGGCGTCAAACACAAGATCAAGTCCCCCGACATGCCTAGTCTCTAACGGACCAGGCGATTCCGTCGAGGATGTCGGACTCGGAGACCAGCAGAGACTCGACGTGCGAGCGCCTCAGGATCCGGCTGAGGATCACTCCACCGGCGGCGATCACGTCGGCGCGGCCGGGATGCATCCAGGGCAGCGCCAGCCGCTCGTCGACGGTCATCGCCAGCAGGCGGTCGACGAGCCGGTAGACGTCGGCGGGCGCGACCTCGGCGTGGTCGGTGGCGGTGCGGTCGTACGCAGCCAGCTCGAGCAGTCCCATGGCCAGCTGGATCATGGTGCCGCCGACGGCGACCACGGTGTTGGCGGTGGCCGGGTCGACGGGGCAGTCGTCGAGGTGCGCGTCGATGTCGCGTACGCAGGCCTCGATCTCCTCCCGCGTGGGCGGGTCGGAGCGCAGGTGGCGCTCGTGGAGGCGCACCGAACCGATGTCCATGCTGTCTGCCTCGCCGACGATCGGCGTCGGTCCGTCGCCGAGGATCAGCTCGGTCGACCCGCCGCCGATGTCGATGACCAGCACCGGCGGCTCGTGGGTGCCGCGCAGGTTGCGGACCGCGCCGCCGAAGGAGAGGGCCGCCTCTTCCGCCCCGGTCACGACCTCCGGGGTGACCCCGAGCCGAGCGCGTACGCCGTCGATGAAGGTCGCCGCGTTGGCAGCGTCCCGGGTGGCCGAGGTGGCCACGAAGCGCACCTTCTCGACACCGTGCTCGCGGATCAGCGCGGCGTACTCGTCGATGGCCGCGAAGGCGCGCTGCAGGGCCTCCTCCGCGAACAGGCCGGTGCGGTCGACACCCTGGCCGAGGCGGACCATGCGGGCATCGCGTACGTCCTCGTTCAGGCCCTCGGGAGTGACCGTCGCGATCAGGAGCTTGATGGTGTTGGTGCCACAGTCGATGGCAGCAACCCGCCGGGTCACTGTTCCTCGTCCTCGAGCTCGAGGTCCACGCAGGGGCCGGACTTCCACCACTCACCGAGGCGCTCGAGCACCTCGTCACCGAGCGGGTTGACGCCGGGGCCCTGGGCGAGCGCCTGGCCGGCGAGGACGTGCAGGCACTTGACCCGATTCGGCATCCCACCTGCGGAGATGCCGTGGATCTCGGGCGGGTCGCCGAGCTCGTAGCGCGCTTCGAGATAGGCCTCGTGGGCCTTGGCGTAGGCGGCGGCGAGCTCCTCGTCGGTGGCCAGCCGCGCCTCCATGTCCTTCATCACGTGGGTGCCCTCGAGGGTGCCGATCTTCGAGGCGGCACGCGGGCAGGTGAGATAGAAGGTCGTCGGGAACGGGGTGCCGTTGGGCAGCCGCGGCTCGGTGGTCACCACATCGGGCAGCGAGCACGGGCAGCGGTGCCCGACCTCGTGGATCCCCCGTGGCTCGCGTCCCAGCTGTGCCGTGATCGCGGCCACGTCCTTGGGATCGATCGCCATGTCTCTAGTCTTTCTTCTTCTGCTTGGGCGGGTCGATCTCCGACTCCGGCCCGTTCCCTGTCTGCTCCGGCGGGTCACCGGCCAGCAGCACGGAACCCCACGCATCGTCCCACCATGCCTTCGGCTGCTCCGCACTGCCCACCTTGCCGGGGTCGGTGAGCTCCGGCTCGGTCTGGATGCGCTCGCCGTTCTCGTCGAGGGCGACGTACGCCGTCTCCCCCGGCATCACGAACCCGAACCGCTCCCGGGCCTGCTGCTGGACGTAGGCGGGGTCATCCCAGCGACGGGTCTGCTCCTCGAGCTGCTTGATGTGTTCCTTGCGCTCGGCGATCTCGGTCTGGAGGGCGTTGATGTCGTGGCGCTGCTGCAGATAGGCGCGCAGCGAGGAGGCGTAGGAGATCACCATCACGGCGGCCACGACCATGATCATCATCGCCCGGCCGGTCAGCTTGGGCCGGCGCAGCCGCTTGCGCAGCGCCTCGATGCCGTTTCCGACCGGCGGGCGGGCAGGGATCGGGGCACGTGGGCGCCGCCCCGGACCCTGCTGGGCCCGTGGACCGCGTACGCGCTTGCTCTGACCGGGTCCCTGCGTTGACACGTCGCTCATCCTCCCATCCACGACCTACCTCCTGGCGGCAGACGCGCGCGGTGGCGCTGGTCGAGCCGCCGGAGCCGCTAGGCGGAGGCGTGTCGAGACCAACACGGTCCTATCGAGCGCCGAAGGGACGGTGTTGGTCTCGACACGGGTTCGCTCGTTCCTCACGAACCCGGCTCGACCAGCGGTTACGCCTGGTAGCGCGGGAAGGCGGAGGCGCCGGCGTAGCGGGCGGCCTCGCCGAGCTCGTCCTCGATGCGGAGGAGCTGGTTGTACTTCGCGACGCGCTCGGAGCGGGCCGGGGCGCCGGTCTTGATCTGGCCGGAGCCGACGGCGACGGCGAGGTCGGCGATGGTGGTGTCCTCGGTCTCGCCGGAGCGGTGGGACATCATCGTCTTGAAGCCGGCGCGGTGGGCCATGTCGACGGCGTCGAGGGTCTCGGTGAGCGTGCCGATCTGGTTGACCTTGACCAGCAGCGCGTTGCCCTGACCGCCCTCGATGCCGCGGGCGAGGCGCTCGACGTTGGTGACGAACAGGTCGTCGCCGACGAGCTGGGTCTTGTCGCCGATGGCGTCGGTGATCGCCTTCCAGCCGTCCCAGTCCTCCTCGTCGAGGGGGTCCTCGATGGAGACGATCGGGTAGGCCGCGACGAGCTCGGCGTAGTAGGCGGTCATCTCCTCGGCGGTCTTCTTGGCGCCCTCGAAGAGGTAGGCCCCGTCCTCGTAGAACTCGGAGGCGGCCACGTCCAGCGCCAGCACGACGTCCTTGCCGAGCTCGTAGCCGGCCTTGCCGATCGCCTCGGCGATCAGGTCGAGGGCGGCGCGGTTGGACTCGAGGTTGGGCGCGAAGCCACCCTCGTCGCCGAGGCCGGTGGCCAGGCCCTTCTCCTTCAGCACGGACTTGAGGGCGTGGTAGACCTCGGCGCCGGTGCGCAGCGCCTCGGCGAAGGTCGGCGCGCCGATCGGCGCGATCATGAACTCCTGGATGTCCACGTTGGAGTCCGCGTGGGAGCCGCCGTTGAGGATGTTGAGCATCGGGACCGGGAGCACGTGGGCGTTGGGGCCACCGACGTAGCGGAAGAGCGAGAGGCCCGCCGAGTCGGCGGCGGCCTTCGCGACCGCCAGCGAGACGCCGAGGATCGCGTTGGCGCCGGCCTTGGCCTTGTTGGGGGTCGCGTCGGCCTCGATCATCGCCTGGTCGATGGCGCGCTGGTCGTCGGCGTCGAAGCCCTCGATCGCGGGCGCGAGGGTCTCCACGACGGCGGTGACGGCGTTCTGCACGCCCTTGCCGCCGTAGCGCTCGCCGCCGTCACGCAGCTCGACGGCCTCGAAGGCCCCGGTAGAGGCGCCACTGGGAACCTGGGCGCGGGCGAAGGTGCCGTCGTCGAGGACGACCTCAACTTCGACAGTCGGGTTGCCTCGCGAATCGAGGATCTCGCGGGCGCCTACGGCGTCGATCGATGCCACTGAACTACTCCTGGGTCTCAGGGACGGGGTGTCGTCCGTCAGCCTATTACTCGGCCGGATGGGCCTGGCGATTGGAACGTTAACCGGACAGTAGGGGTGCGGACGGGGTTGCCCACCTGCTGTTCACCCGGGAGTCGGCCGGCCGCAACGTACGTGATGCCTCGGCGCGGAATGCCACCGAGATCGTTCGTCCCGGTAATGATTTTCCGAGAGGAACCCCGACATGCAACTCCTGCACAACAGATTCACGCTGGCCGGCATCGGCGTCCTGGCCATCGGGGGCCTGGGCGTCTCGATGGTGACCGTCCTCGGCGGCACCGCCGCCGCCGGCCCTGACCGGCACGGCGAGTTCAGCCGGCTCGCGACCTACCCGGTCTTCCAGAACGTACCTGCCGGGGTGGACCCGGCCGACCCCACCGTCGCCGAGATCTCTTCCGTCTCCGAGGACGGGAGGACGCTGGCCTACACCGACGCGCTCGGCGGCCGGATCGGCTTCCTGGACATCACCAAGCCCTCGGCCCCGAAGGGGCTCGGCAGCCACGACGTCTCCGGCGGCAAGGGCGGGTCGCCGACGTCGGTCTCGATCGTGGGCGACTACGCGCTCGTCGTCGTCGACGAGTCGACCTACCCGGGTCTCGAGGACACCGAGTGGGAGGACGAGGAGCCGGCCGTCGGCAGCCGCGACGGGCGGATCGACGTCATCTCGCTGGCCGCCCCGCACGACGAGGTCGCCTCCTACGACCTGGGCGGCCAGCCCGACTCGATCGCGGTGAGCCCCGACGGGACGTACGCCGCGATCGCGATGGAGAACCAGCGCAACGAGGCCGTCACACCTGCCGGTGGCGAGGAGGGCGACCTGCCCCAGGCGCCGGCCGGATCGGTCACGATCGTCGGCCTCGACGGCGGGCCGGCCGAGTGGTCGATCACCGACGTGGCGCTGCCCGCCTCGTTGCTCGACGGGTTGGACACGCCGGAGGACGCGGAGCCGGAGTACGTCGACATCAACGCCGACAACCAGCTCGCGCTCACGCTGCAGGAGAACAACGGCGTCGCGATCATCGACCTTCCCTCCGCGACCGTCGAGACGGTGTGGAGCGCCGGGAACGCGGTCGTCTCCGGGGTGGACACGAGCAAGAACGGGCTCTTCGACCCGGTCGACACCATCGACGTGCCCCGCGAGCCCGACGCGATCCAATGGGTCGGCCGCGGTCTCGTGGCGACCGCCAACGAGGGCGACTGGAAGGGCGGCAGCCGCGGCTGGACCGTCTTCCGCGCCGCGACCGGCGAGGTCGTCTGGGACGCCGGGTCCTCCTTCGAGGACCTCGCCACGAAGTACGGCCTGCACAACAACGACCGCGCCGCCAAGAAGGGCGCGGAGCCCGAGGGGCTCGCCTTCGAGACCTTCGGCGGCGTCCCGTACGCCTTCGTGGGCTCCGAGCGCAGCAACTTCGTGGCCGTCTACGACATGCGTACGCCCTCGTCCCCGAAGTTCAAGCAGGTGCTGCCGGCGACGAACGGGCCGGAGGGGCTGCTGCCGATCCCCTCGCGCAACCTGCTGGCGATCTCCTCGGAGGAGGACTCGGCCGAGGACCTGGTCCGGGCGTCGGTCTCGCTCTACGGGTTCGGGCGGAAGGCCTCCTCGTTCCCGACCGTCGAGTCGGCCTCGACGAAGGGCAAGCCGATCGGCTGGGGTGCGCTGGGTGCGCTCTCGAAGGTTCCCGGAGAGCCCGGCAAGCTCTACGCCGCCAGCGACGCCGCATACGCCACCGGCCGGATCTACACCCTGTCGATCGCTTCGGGCTCCGCTTCAGCAGGTGACGTCCGCCGCTCCCCGGCCGTGATCCGCGACGTGCTCGAGGTCACCGACTCCTCCGGGGCGGTTGCCGACGGGTTGGACATCGAGGGCCTGGCTGCTCGCCGCGGCGGTGGCTTCTGGGTGGCGAACGAAGGCGCCACCGGCGCCGGGAACGCGCTGCTCCGCCTCGACCGCGACGGCCGGATCGCCGAGACGGTGCCGCTGCCCACGAAGATCGCCGAGAAGGTCGGCAAGTGGGGCCTCGAGGGTGTCACGGTGAGCGGTGAGCGCCGCTCGGAGAAGGTGTACGTCGCGCTCCAGCGCCCGCTGTGGGCCGACTCGACCGCGAAGAAGCCCGGTGTGGACGGCGCCTCGACCGCTCGGATCGGTCGCTACACCCCGGCGACGGGCGAGTGGGAGTGGTTCGGCTACGGCCTGGAGACGTCTGCCGTGAAGGGCGACTGGCTCGGGCTCTCCGAGATCACCGCCGTCGACGAGGACACCATCGCCGTCATCGAGCGCGACAAGCAGAACGGCACCACTGCGGCGATCAAGCGGGTCTACACGGTCGACGTCCCCCGTCACGGCACCACCGGGCTGGTTCCGGTGACCCCGCTGCGCAAGCGCCTGGCGTACGACCTGCTGCCTGCGCTGCGGGCCACCAACGGATGGACCCAGGAGAAGCTCGAGGGCTTCACCATCGGCGCCGACGGGCACGCCTACGCGGTCACCGACAACGACGGCCTCGCGGACGCCACCGGGGAGACGGTCTTCCTCGACCTCGGCCGGGCCTTCAAGCGCTGAGGTTCACCGTCAAACCGGCCCGCCACCGTCTCGGTGGCGGGCCGGGCTGATTTTCAGAACCGGTCAGTCCTCGGCGCAGCGGTCGACCGGAAGGTGCGTGCCCGCCCACTCGGTGAGCGCACCGAGGGTCGGCGCGAGCGCGGCACCGGATCCGGTGAGCGCGTAGCGGACGGCCACCGGCGGGCCGGGGTCGACCTCGCGGGCGAGCAGGCCCAGACCGGCCAGCTCGCTGAGCCGCTCGGAGAGCATCGAGTCACTGATGCCCGACACCGCCCGCTTGAGCTCCGCGAAGCCGAGCGGACCCTGGGTCAGGCTGCCGAGGATCACGCCGTTCCAGCGCTTGCCGAGGAAGTCGAAGGCCCGCACGAGCGCGGCATTGCACACCTGCGGATCGTGGGCGGGCTTCGTCGCAGGCATACATCCCAGCGTACAGGAGTTGCCTGAATCCTGAGGAACTACTATTTTCGAAGTAACCGGAATATTCCTAGTAGCCACGGAGTTCAGAGCGACATGACCGAGACCACTGCCCTTGAGACCACCACCCTCGAGAAGCTGGACGACCGCGGCCGCCAGATCGTCTTCACCGGTGCCCGGACGTCCAACACCTTCGCCGAGACGCCTGTCACCGACGAGGAGCTCGCCGACGTCTGGGAGCTCACCCGCTGGACCCCGACGATGGCCAACACCCAGCCGCTGCGGGTCGTTTTCGTGCGCACGGGCGAGGGCAAGGAGCGCCTCCTCCCGCACATCGCCGAGGGCAACGTCGAGAAGACCAAGGCCGCCCCGGCGACCGCGATCGTCGCCTACGACAACAACTGGCACGAGGAGATCCCCAACGTCTTCCCGATCCGCCCGGAGATGAAGGACTACTTCGAGAGCGACGAGACCGCCCGCCACGGCGCCGGCGGCTGGTCCGCGGGCCTGCAGGCCGGTGCCTTCATCCTCGCCGTCCGCGCGGCCGGCCTGGCCGCCGGCCCGATCGCGGGCTACGACACCGCGGGCGTCGACAAGGAGTTCTTCCCCGACGGTGACTGGACCGCCAAGATGATCGTCAACATCGGCCACCCGGGCGAGAACCCGTGGTTCGACCGGCTCCCCCGAGTCGAGACCGAGGCCGCCGTCAAGTGGGCCTGACCCGCTGAGACACGCGTACGAAGCGCTCGCCTGCCGACAAGACGGGCGAGCGCTTCTGCCTTCCGTGATCACGTGGCGGCCATCACGGGCGAAATGATTCAGAGAATACAGTTAGCCAAGCTAAACTTTGCCTCGATGCCCCCGACCCACGCCAGCCCCCGCCTCACCTTCGCGATCGTCGCCATCGGCGTCTGCTCCTACTCCCTGCTGCAGTCGGTCTCCGTGCCGACGATGCCGCTGATCCAGACCGAGCTGGAGACCGACCAGGCGACCGCGTCATGGATCCTGACCGCGTTCCTGCTCTCGGCCTCGGTCGCGACCCCGATCATCGGCAGGATGGGCGACTCCTTCGGCAAACGCCGGATGTACGTGTGGAGCCTGGCCGCCCTCACCGCCGGCGCCCTCCTCGCCGCCGCGGCCCCCAGCATCGAGGTCATGATCGGCGCCCGGGTCCTGCAGGGGCTGGGCGGCGGCACCTTGCCGCTGGCCTTCGCGATCCTGCGCGACGAGCTGCCCAAGGAGCGCGTCGCCGGTGCGATCGCGGTGACCTCGTCGCTGCTCTCGATGGGCTTCGCGGCCGGGATCGTGCTGGCGGGCCCGGTCGCCGCGACGCTCGGCTTCCGGGCCCTGTTCGTGCTGCCCGCGCTGGTCGCAGCCGGCGCCGCGATCGCCGCGCTGCGGATGGTGCCCGAGTCCCCGGTGCTCACCGGCGAGCCGATCCCCCTGCTCCCGGCCGCACTCCTCGCCGGCTGGCTGGTCGCGCTCCTCCTCGGCGTCAGCCGGGCACCGTCGTGGGGCTGGACCTCACCCGCCACCATCGGCCTGCTCGGTGCCGCCGTCGTGCTCCTGGCCACCTGGATCCGGGTCGAGTGGACCGCACGGCAGCCGCTGGTCGACCTGCGTCTGATGGGCCGCCGCGGCGTATGGACCGCCAATCTGGTCGCTCTGCTGATCGGCATCGCGATGTACGCCTCCTTCGGCTTCATCCCGCAGCTCACCCAGACCCCGACGTCAGCCGGCTACGGATTCGGCGCATCGGTCACCGTCGCCGGCTACCTGATGCTCCCCACGGCCATCACCTCGTTCCTGTGCGGTCTGGTCAGTGCCCGGCTCGCCGAGCTCATCGGGATGCGCCGCATCCTGGTCATCGGCGGACTGCTCACCGCGGTCTCCCTGGCCATGGTCGCCTTCGTCCACGACGAGCCGTGGCAGATGTGCGTCGCCGCGGGGCTCTCCGGCTTCGGCACCGGCCTGGTCTTCGCCAACCTCGCCAACGCCGTCGTGGCCGCGGTGCCGCCGGAGCACACCGGCGTGGCCACCGGGATGAACGCCAACATCCGCACCGTCGGCGGCACCATCGGAACCGCGGTCATGACCTCCCTGGTCACCGCCCACACCCTGCCGTCGGGCTACCCCACCGAGCACGGGTACGTCACCGGCTTCGGCTTCCTCACCGTCGTCGCTCTGGGTGCGGCCCTCGCGGCCATGCTCATCCCCTCGGCTCCGCGAAAGGTCACCCCCGCCGGCCGAGAAGTCACGTACGCGAGCCGAGGCGTCGCTCCCGTCGGCCGAGACGGCACCGAGATGCCGTGTCGGCCGACGTAAGTGACGTCTCGGCCGACATGGGTGCCTATTCGGCGGGGTGGGTCCGCTCGGCGGCCTTGGCGGCCGACCAGAGCTGCTCGACCTCTTCGAGGGTGTAGCGGTGGCCGGTGCGTACCGCCTCGTCGGCCTCGGGGCCGAAGACGTGCGGGTTGCGGCGCTTCATCTTGGCTGTGAGGCCGGCGATGACGTCGTCCATGGTGAACTCGCCGGCCTCCTCCGCGATGGCGGCGTGGAAGTAGACCTGGAGCAGCAGGTCGCCGAGCTCCTCCTTGAGGTGCTCGGGGTCGGCCTCGTCGATGGCCTCGAGCACCTCGTCGGACTCCTCGCGCAGGTACTGCGCCAACGACGCGTGGGTCTGCGACGACTTCCACACGCAGCGCTCACGCATCAGCCGCATCAGGTCGAGGAACTCGACGAGCCCCTCCCCCGATGCGTACGTCCTGCCCTCGTCGGCTGGGCTCAATCCAGGGCCCCGAACGCGCTCAGGCACTGCCGCAGCAGTGCGCCCCGACCACCCTCCATGTCGCCGACGACGCTGTCGGAGGCGGCCTCGGCCGGGGTCATCCAGGACAGCTCCAGGGCGTCCTGGCGCGGCTCGCACTCGCCGGTCACCGGGATGACGTAGACCAGCGAGACCGCGTGCTGGCGCGGGTCCTGGTAGCGCTCGCCGGGCCACGGGAAGTATTCGGCGACCGTCACCGGCACCGTGGTCAGCGGCAGGGTCGGGAAGGCGACCGGGCCGAGGTCCTTCTCCAGGTTGCGCATCAGCGCGTCGCGGATCCGCTCACCGTGCAGCACGCGGCCGGAGACCAGCGACCGGGTGATCGTCCCGGTCGTGGGTGAGCCGCGCAGCAGCAGCCCGACCTCGGTGACCCGGCCGTCGGGGTCGACCCGCACCGGGACCGCCTCCACGTAGAGGATGGGCACGCGCCCGCGGGTCTCGCCCAGCTCCTCCTCGGAGAGCCACCCGGGCTCGGTGTCCCACTCGTTGCCGAAGGGCTCCTCAGGGAAGGACTGCTCGCCGAAAGCCTCCATCGTCATGCGTCGATCCTGCCAGACACGGGCGTACGTCATGGAGCAACGGCACCGTAGTGTGGACTCTCACCGACGCAGGAGGAGGAAGCTGTCGGCCTTGAACGCCTTCTCGACCATCCACCAGGAGAAGCCGTCGTAGTAGGGGCGCGCCTCGTCACGGCCGAGAATCCGCGGCTGGGTGGCGGCGTGGTCGCGGCCCTTCCACGTGATCGTGCACTCGCCGGCCGCCAGCACGTTGCGGACCCAGTTGGTGCCGGCACCCCACGGGAGCGTGATCATGAACTCGTCCTCGGTGTGCAGCAGCGCGACCGGGAGGCTCAGGTCGCGTCCGGTCTTGCGGCCCCGGTGGTGCACCACGGCCCAGAGCGGGAACAGGCGGCGTCCGGCCATGGTCCGCATCATCGGGGCGGTCGCCTTCGCCATCCGCCAGGAGTCGTTGCTGGGAGTGATCGTCGTCGTCATGTTCCCCACTGTGCCGGGGGTCGCGGGGCCGTCGCTTCCCGGACAGTGGGCAGTCGGTGTGACGGGTTCCCGTCAGTCAGTCGGCGCCGTTGCGGATCGCCCAGGCGGTGGCCTCGGCGCGGCTGCGTACGCCGAGCTTGCGATAGAGGTTGGCGGCGTGTCGCTCGACGGTGTGCTCGGTGATGCCGAGGTCTCGGGCGACCGAGGCATTGGTACGTCCCGTGGCGATCAGCCGCAGCACCTCGTGCTCACGCGTGGTCAGCGCCGTCGCCGCGCCCGGGGTGGGCACGGACCCGCGGTGCACCTCGCCGGTCAGGAACCAGCTGCTCGCCATCGCGAGATCCTGGGCCCCGCCCTCGACGAACAGCGTCGGCGTACTGCCCTCGAGCTCGACCAGCGTTCCGTTCCGGAGGCCGTCGGCCAGGCGCCGGGAGACCTCGACCGGGATCTGGCTCGCCGCCTGCCGGTGCAGTACGAGCGTCGGCGCCACCACCTGGTCGAGCAGCTCGCTGACGTCCATCCTAGCGGCCTCCGCGAACCAGTCGCGGGCGACCGCTGGGGTCGCGGCGGTGCGGAACGCCTCGGCGACCCGACCGGCGTTCTCACCCGACCCCCACCCCAGCCAGGCGGTCGCGGCGGCATCGGCGAAGAGGTCCCAGTCCTGCTCGACCAGCGACAGCAGCGCCTGCGTCTGCGCCGGGCTCATCGCCTCGCGCATCCGCGCCGCACCGCCGAACAGGAGCATCCGGTCGACGCGTTGCGGGTTGGCCGCCGCGTACGCCACCGCGGTCGTGACCGCGTGGTAGTAGCCGAGCAGGTTGACCCGGTCGGCGCCGACCGCCTCGATGACGGCTTCCAGATCGCGGACGTGCGCGTCGAGGCCGAGGTCACCGGCCCGGCGGTCGGAGGAGCCGGTGCCGCGGCCGTCGTAGAGCACGAGCGTCAGATCCTGGCTCAGCCGCTCGTAGGCCATCCGCAGCGCGGGCACCCGCCACTGCGCCCGGATGTTGCTGAGCGAGGGCATCCAGATCGTCACCGGCCCGCTCCCGACGGCCTGGTAGGCGATCGCGATGTCGTCGCTGGTCTGCGCGTAGCGCACCTCTGGCTCGCCGCTCACACGCTCATTCTTGCGTGTGGGTGGTCCCAGTAGCGTCGTCGCCATGAACCGAGTCCTCCTCGTCGGGCTGGCGCCCGAGTCAGTCGACCTCTCCGACGCACCGATCGACCTGGCCACGCTGAAGGAGCGGATCGCCGTCGGCAACGCGCAGGTCGCCGATGCCGGCTACGACGCGCTCTCCTGCGAGATCGGCACCGGCGTCGACGACGCCGTCACGCAGGTCCGTCAGGCACTCCAGAAGCAGCCCTGGGACATCGTGATGATCGGCGGCGGGATCCGGGCGATCCCGGCCCACACCGAGCTCTTCGAGGCGATCGTCAACCTGGTCCACGAGCTCGCGCCGGGCGCCCGCTTCGCCTTCAACGCCGGCCCCGACACGACGCTGGCGGCGCTGCGCCGCGCAGCCGACGACCGGGGCTGACCCGCCCTCAGTCGCGGAGCCGCTTCACGGCGGCGTCGTAGAGCGTCTGCGCCGCCTCGGCGGCCGCATCGGCGGCGGCGTGCGTCACCGGCTTGCCGAGATAGTTGTTGGCGTTGCGGTCCAGGCGCATCACGTCGTAGTGGGCGGCCGCGTCGCGCGGCGGCGGAGTGTCGAAGATGGCGGCCAGGAACCTGCCGACCTTCACATGGCCACCGGCGCCGTACGTCGTCTTGTAGCCGTAGCCCGCGAGCACGGCCTCGCCCACGTCGTGCGCGGCCTTGTAGGCGAGGTTGTAGCGGTTCTCGGTCCGGGTGACGTTGGGTACGTCGGCGAGGGCCGACTCCGCGCCGGCGAGGAAGGCACGGGCCTTCTTCTCGTCGGGCCTCACGGCGCGCAGGGCGCCGGAGCGTACGAGCGCGTCAACCGTCTTCTGCTGTGCCGGGGTCAGCGGCAGGGCCATCCGGTCCACCTCCGTAGATCTCGATCACCGGGCTGGCCCGGACCTCCTCGAGGAACCCGGTCTGCTCCTCGGCCTCCTCCGGACTCATGATCGTCGGGTTGACGATCCGCCCGACGCTGTCGGAGACCTCCCGGCAGACCCGATAGACGGCCCGCGCGTCGGGGGTGCCGATCACCATCAGGTCGATGTCGTTCGGCGGTGGCCCCGACTCCCCCCTTGCCCGGGCCGCGAACGACCCGAAGAGGAACGCCCGCTCGATCCCGTCGATGTCCTCGAGGGCCTCCCGGAGCAGCACGACCGGGCCGGTGACCGTCAGCAGGATCTCCCGCGTAGGCGCGAGCAGCGGGCTCTGCTCGTTGCCCTTCACGAGCCGGGTCCGCCCCACTCGGCGATCGACGAGCAGCCCCGCGTCGAGCAGCCGCGCGACCTCGCGATGAACCGTCGGATAGGGCAGCCCAGCCCGCTCGGCGAGCTCGGTCATGCTCATCTCCTCGGCCGGGAGCAACAGCTCCGAGAGCAGCAGCGCCTGCGCCTCCGACCGGAACAGAGGCGCGAGCACCGGAGCCTGGTTTCTCACAAAATGGATAATAACCTCCATTTTGTGGATATGTAACCCCTAGGTGAGCGGGTCGATGATGGCGTCGATGACGACCCGGGCCCAGTCGAGGAGATCCGGGCCGTCGAGGGGCTTGGCGGGGAAGCCCGAGGAGACCGGGCGCGGGACCATGATGGTGTCCAGCTGCGGCTTGACCAGGGACTTCGGGTACATCCGGTTCAGCCGGACGACACGGGAGTCGGGCAGCGAGACCGGGTGGAAGCGTACGTTCTTGCCGGCCAGGGTGACCTCGGAGACGCCGGCCTGGCGGGCGCGGGCGCGGAAGCGGGCGACCTGGAGCAGCGAGGAGACCTCCGCGGGCGGCTTGCCGTAGCGGTCGAGCAGCTCGGCGGCGACCGACTCCACATCCTCGTCGGAGCGGACCTCGGCCAGGCGCTTGTAGATCTCCAGCCGCAGCCGCTCGGAGGGGATGTAGTCGTGGGGCAGGTGGGCGTCGACGGGGAGCTCGATGCGTACCTCGTTGAGCTCCTCGGCGGCGCCGTCGGGGCCGGCCTTGAACTCGGCGACGGCCTCACCGACCAGCCGTACGTAGAGATCGAAGCCGACGTCGGCGATGTGGCCGGACTGCTCGCCACCGAGCAGGTTGCCGGCGCCACGGATCTCGAGGTCCTTCATCGCGATCGCCATGCCGCCACCGAGGTCGGAGTGTTGCGCCAAGGTCGCGAGCCGCTCGTGGGCGGTCTCGGTCAGCGGCTTCTCCCCGGGGTAGAGGAAGTAGGCGTAGGCGCGCTCGCGGGACCTTCCCACACGGCCGCGCAGCTGGTGGAGCTGGGACAACCCCAGCGTGTCGGCGCGCTCGATGATCATCGTGTTGGCGTTGGAGACGTCGAGGCCGGACTCGACGAGCGTGGTGCAGACGAGCACGTCGAACTCCTTCTCCCAGAAGTCGACCATCACCTGCTCGAGCTGCTTCTCGTTCATCTGGCCGTGGGCGACCGCGACCCGCGCCTCCGGCACCAGCTCGCGGATCCGCGCGGCCGCCTTCTCGATCGAGTTGACCCGGTTGTGGATGTAGAAGACCTGCCCCTCGCGGAGCAGCTCACGCCGCACCGCGGCGACGATCTGGCGGTCCTCATAGGCCCCGACGTACGTCAGGACCGGGTGTCGCTCCTCGGGCGGTGTGGTGATCGTGGACATCTCCCGGATGCCGGTGATCGACATCTCCAGGGTGCGTGGGATCGGGGTCGCGGACATGGACAGGAAGTCGACGGAGGTGCGCAGGCGCTTCATCGCCTCCTTGTGCTCGACGCCGAAACGCTGCTCCTCGTCGACGATGATCATGCCGAGGTCCTTGAACCGGATGTCCTTGTTGAACAGGCGGTGGGTGCCGACCACGATGTCGATGGTGCCGTCGGCGAGGCCGGCCATGACCTCGGCGGCCTCCTTGTCGGTCTGGAAGCGGGACAGGCCGCGTACGTTGACCGGGAACCCGGACATCCGCTCCATGAAGGTCGACAGGTGCTGGGAGACCAGCAGCGTCGTCGGCACCAGCACGGCGACCTGCTTGCCGTCCTGGACCGCCTTGAACGCCGCGCGCACCGCGATCTCGGTCTTGCCGTAGCCGACGTCACCGCAGACCAGCCGGTCCATCGGCACCGGCCGCATCATGTCCTGCTTGACCTCGTCGATGACGGCGAGCTGGTCGGCGGTCTCCTGGAACGGGAAGGCGTCCTCGAGCTCGCGCTGCCAGGGGTTGTCGGGGCCGAACTGGAAGCCCTTGGTGGCCTGCCGGGCGGCGTAGAGCTTGATCAGCTCGGCGGCGATCTCTCTTACTGCCTTGCGGGCGCGGGCCTTCCGCTTCTGCCAGTCGGCACCGCCGAGCCGGTCGAGGCTCGGCTGCTCGCCGCCGACGTACCTGGTCACCTGGTCGAGGGCGTCGGCCGGGACGTAGAGCCGGTCGGCCGGCCCGCCGCGCTTGGAGGCGCCGTACTCCAGGACGAGGTATTCGCGGGTCGCGCCCTGCACCTCGCGCTGCCTCATCTCGATGAACTGGCCGACGCCGTGCTGCTCGTGGACGACGTAGTCGCCGGGCTTGAGCTCGAGCGGGTCGATCTGCTTCTTGCGCCGCGCCGGCATCTTGACCATGTCGCGCGTGGACGACTTCTGCCCGGAGATGTCCTCGCCGGTGAGCACCACGAGCTGGTTGCCCTCGTCGAGGAAGCCGTGGGTCAGGCGGGCATGGACGACGGTGACGGTCTTGTGGACGGGCTTGGCGGTCTCGGGGTCGTCCTCGGCGAGGCGGGCCGGGACGTCGCGCTCCCCCAGGGCCTCGACCGTACGCTGCGCCGTGCCGTGCGCGGGCTGGACCACGACCACGCGATAGGAGTCGTCGCGCCAGCTCTCGATGTCTGTCAGCGCGGCCGCGGTGTCGCCGCGGTAGGCCTTCGCCGGCTGCCAGTCGATCTTGCGGGCGGGGACGCCGACGACGTCCGGGTCGGTCTCGGCCGCCTGGTCGTCGAGGCCGAACGGGCTGACCGACCACCACGGCTTGCCCAGGGCGATGGCGTGGGCGCGTACGTCGGCGAGGTCGCGGTAGGAGGCCGCGGAGAGGTCGATCGGGGCGACTCCCCCGCTGGCCGCGGCGGCCCAGGAGGCACCGAGGAACTCCTCGGCGGTGGCGACCAGGTCGTGGGCGCGGCTGCGGATCCGCTCGGGGTCGAGCAGCAGGACGTGGCTGTCCTCCGGGATCAGGTCGAGCAGCAGCTCCATGTCGTCGACGAGCGCGGGCGCGAGCGACTCCATGCCGTCGACCGCGATCCCGGCGGCGATCTTGTCGGTGAGCTCGATCAGGGTGGGGTGGGCCTCGCCCAGCTTTCGCGCTCGGTCGCGGACCTCCGGGGTGAGCAGGAGCTCGCGGCACGGCGGCGCCCACAGCCGCTCGGTCTCGCCGCCGTGCTCGGCGGGGATGGCGCGCTGGTCGGCGACCGCGAAGTGGCGGATCGAGTCGACCTCGTCGCCCCAGAACTCCACACGGACCGGGTGTTCCTCGGTCGGCGGGAAGACGTCGACGATGCCGCCGCGGACCGCGAACTCGCCACGCTTCTCGACCAGGTCGACGCGGGAGTAGGCCGCGTCGGCGAGCTTCACGACGACGTCGTCGAGACTCGCCTCCTGACCCTTGATCAGCTCCACCGGCTCCAGGTCGCCGAGGCCCTTGACCTGCGGCTGCAGCACGCTGCGGACCGGGGCGACGACCACCTTCAGCGGGCCGTGCACCCCGTCGGCGTCCGGGTGGCGGAGGCGGCGGAGCACCGCGAGCCGACGCCCGACCGTGTCGCTGCGCGGGGAGAGCCGCTCGTGCGGCAGCGTCTCCCAGCTCGGGTAGTAGGCGACCGTGTCGGGCGGCAGCAGGTCGGTCAGGTCGTTGACCAGGTCCTCGGCCTCGCGCGAGGTGGCGGTGACCGCGAGGACGGTGCGCTCCTGACGTACGAGACCGGTGACCACGAACGGGCGCAGCGCCTCCGGCCCGGTGACGTCGAGCGCCAGCATCCGGCCGCCCTTGGCCTCCGCCATCACCTCGCTCAGGGCAGCATCGCGCAGGACGAGATCGGCGAGCGGGGCGAGGATCACGGGTGGCTCCATGGTGGTGGGACAAGCACGAGAGCCCCCGGCCAGCGACGGCAGGGGGTGCGGGACCAGTCTAGGAGACGTACGTAAAGACGTTTGACTTCGAGCGCACACCAAGCCGGAGCGTGGGTCTCATGCGATACACGACCATCGGATCAGGCGCCGGCGCACGGCGCGTCAGCAAGCTCGCGCTCGGCGTGATGCGGTTCGGGACGGACACGGACGTCGAGACGTCGTACGCGATCCTCGACCGCTTCGTCGAGGCCGGCGGCACCTTCGTCGACACCTCCAACAACTACGCCTACTGGGCCAACGGCACCCAGGGCGGCGAGAGCGAGACCGTGCTCGGGCAGTGGCGCCGCGACCGCGGGATCGGCGAGGAGCTCGTCATCTCCACCAAGGTCGGCGCCCGCCCCACGGACGTCGTCGAGCGCGTCGAGAACGGCTGGGAGAACCAGCGGACCCGGCGCTGGGAGGGGCTCGCGCCGCAGAACGTACGCGAGCAGGCCGACCGCTCCCGCGAACGCCTCGGCGTCGAGCGCCTCGACCTCTACTACGCGCACGTGCCGGACATGAACGGCGTACCGCTGGAGGAGTACGCCGCCGGCTTCGCCGCCCTCGTCAAGGACGGTGTCATCGGCCAGTTCGGGCTGAGCAACCACTGGTCCTGGCAGGTCGAGCGGGCGCGGGCGGTCAACCCGGAGGAGGCTCGGCCGAGCGTGCTGCAGTACCACCACACCTACCTGCGTCCGCGGACGGACATCCCCGACCCGCGGCTCTCGGTCGACGGCGAGATCGGGGTCGCCGACGCCTCTCTGCTCGCCTACCTGAGGGCGACGCCGGGGCTGACGCTGGTGGCCTACACGCCGCTGCTCGCCGGGGCGTACACGAATCCTTCGAAGCCGCTCGATCGGGCCTATGACCACCCGGGGACGACCGCGCGGCTCGCGGTGCTCGACGAGGTCGCCGCCGAGACAGGCGCGACCCGCAACCAGGTCGTGCTCGCCTGGATGCTCGGCGACGTCCTCCCGGTGATCCCGCTGGTCGGGGCCTCCTCGGTGACTCAGCTCGAGGAGAGCCTGGCCGCGGTCGACCTCGAGCTCAGCGAGGAGCAGAGGGCGCGGCTCGACGCTGCTGGGCGATGAGCTCGGCGTCCGGGTCGGTCTCCCCCACGGCGGCGGCGTAGTAGGCGACCTTGAACTCGATCGCGTCCAGATGGGCGGCCGTCTCCTCCAGCTGCGCGCGCACCCGGTCGCGGTGTGCGCGCAACAGCTCGAGGCGGGCTTCCTCGTTGCCCTCGCCGGCCCGGACCATCTCGGCGTAGCGCCGGATCTCCCGGATCGGCATCCCGGTGGAGCGCAGTCTGGTGATCAGCGTGATCCAGCCGAGGTCGCCCTCGGTGTAGGCGCGGTGGCCCGATCCGTTGCGGCCGACCCCGAGCATCAGCCCGTCGCGCTCGTAGTAGCGCAGCGTGTGCGCGGTCAGGCCGGTCCGATCGGCCACCTCGGCGATGCTGAGCCCGTTGCTGTGCGCCTGCGTCGTCATGGACCCCAGTGTCCTGGTTCGAGTGCACTCGAAGTCAAGCGACTCAGAGCGCCGATCCTCCGGTCACGTCGAGGGTCTCGCCGGTGACCCAGCGCGCCTGGGGTGAGGCGAGGAAGCCGACCGCGTCGGCGACGTCCTCCGGCGTGCCGATCCGGCCGAACACCGACAGCCCCTCGGCCTGTGCTCGCGGGCCGGGCAGGTCGATCCAGTCGGCGTTGATGTCGGTCTCGATCACGCCCGGAAGGACCGCGTTGACCGTCACACCGCGCGCGGCGAGCGGGGCGGCCAGCGATCGGGTGAGGTTGTTGATACCGGCCTTGGATGCGGCGTACGTGAGGTGGGTCGGCGCCGCCACTCGGGTGTATCCGGTCGACACGTTGATCACGCGGCCGCCCTCGCGCAGGTGCGGAGCGACCGCCTGAGTCAGGAACATCGGCGCGATCAGATTGACCTCGAGGACGCGTCGCGCGGTGGCCGGGTCGAGCTCGTGGAGCTCTTGGTTGCCGTTGATGCCGGCGTTGTTGACCAGGATGTCGAGGCCGCCATGCTCATCGAGCACGGTCTCATCGAGCGCTGCCGCGGTCCACGCCTCCGCGATCTCGGCGGCGGCCTTCGCGCCGTCCTCGCCGAGGTCCGCCTCGATCAGGACCGCCCGGGCCCCGGCGGTCTCGACGAGCCGCGCGGTCTCCTCGGCAGCCGCGCGGTTCGAGCCGTAGTGGATGCCGATGAGGCCGACACCGTCGGCGGCCAGACGTACGGCGATGGCGCGGCCGATCCCGCGCGAGGCTCCGGTGACGAGTGCGTTGCGGGTCATCTCGGGCTCATTTCTGTAGTAGTCGCTAAATAATGATCCAGGAGTTAATGTAGGGATCACTATGGAAATGCGCAAGCCCTCCCGCGGACGACCGCGCTCCTTCGACGAGGACGCGGTGCTCGACGCGGTGATGCGGGCGTTCTGGGAGCACGGGTACGAAGGCACGAGCGTCGCGACGCTCGAGGCCGCGACCGGCCTGAAGGCACCCAGCCTCTACGGCGCGTTCGGCTCCAAGGAGGTGCTCTACCGGACAGCACTGGAGCGCTACGCCAGTGAGCACGGCACGGTGCTCCGGCCCGACGGACCGGCTCGCGAGGCCATCTCGGAGTTCCTGTACGAGGCGGCCGACCGGTTCAGCGAGAGCGGGCTGCCGCCGGGCTGCATGGTCTCGACGGCCGCGCTCGCGCTGGGCACCGCCCAGCGCGCCGTCGCCACCCGCCCGGCGAGGATGCGCTCGGAGACGCTCGCGGGGATCGAGCAGCGGTTGCGGACGGCGGTCACTGAGGGCGAGCTGCCGGCCGGGACCGATGCCGGCGCCCTCGCTCGGCTCTTCGGAGCGGTGATCCAGGGCATGTCGGTGCAGGCGATCGACGGCGCCACCCGGCAGGAGCTGCGCGGGCTCGCCACGGCCGCGATGGCTGCGTGGCCGCGATGACGCCGTGCGGATCTGTGAGTGTCAGAACGTACGTCGCCGGGGTGGCTGCCCTCCTGCTCGCGCTCAGCGCGTGCGGCGGGGCGCCCGAGGCCGGCCCGTCGCCGGCCACCAGCGCCGTGGCTCCCTCGACCTCGGCCGAGCCGTCACCCAGCGACGTACCTTCGTCTTCTCCTGCTGCGGCGAAGCCGGGGTCGGTGCCGCCGCCGTGGCTCGGGACCCGGGTGCTGAAGGAGGACGCGGAGGGATACGGGATCGCGGGGCCCACGCCGAAGGAGCTGCGCCACCGGGCATGGACGCTGCCGGACATGATGCCGATGCTGCCCGGTGACGGCTTCACGGCCGAGGTCGACATCGCACCGGACGACGTGATCGCGCGCTCGACCTGGGTTCCGGGATGCCCGGTCTCGCGCCGGGAGCTGGCCTGGGTGCGGATGACGTTCTGGGGCTTCGACGGCGAGCGTCACACCGGCGAGATGCTGATCAACGCCCGGGTCGCCGAGGACGTCGTCGGCGTCTTCCGGAAGCTCTACGAGGCGAGGTTCCCGATCGAGCAGATGGACATCGCCACGAAGGCGTCCCTGGACGCTCCGCCGACCGGCGACGGCAACGGCACCGGCGGCTTCGTCTGCCGCCCCACGGTCGGCCAGACCTCGTTCTCCCAGCACGCCTACGGCCTGGCGATCGACATCAACACCTTCCAGAACCCCTACGTCAAGGGCGACCGCGTCATCCCCGAGCTCGCCCGCTGGTATCTCGACCGGTCCCGGAAGGCGCCCGGGATGATCCACGCCGACGACGTCGTCGTCCAGGCCTTCGCCGACATCGGCTGGGGCTGGGGCGGCGACTGGAACTCTCTGAAGGACTACCAGCACTTCAGCGAGAACGGCACCTGACGCCCGGCACCGCTGGTCGAGCCGCCGGAGGCGCTAGGCAGAGGCGTGTCGAGACCAACACGGTGAGGTCCGCGCTTGGTCGCACCGTGTTGGTCTCGACACGCTCGGCCGCAGGCGGCCTCGCGGCTCGACCAGCGGGGATGGCGGCTCGGGTCAGGCGGACTCGGCCTCGGCGAGCTCGCGCTTCCAGTCGCGGAAGGTCTCCTCGGTGCGGCCGCGGCGCCAGTAGCCGGAGATGGAGACGTCGGCCTTCGGGACGCCGCGCTCCTTGAGGAGGTAGGGGCGGATGCCGTGCATGGTGACCGCGGCCTCCCCGTGGACGAAGGCGTGGACGCGGCCGTCGAGCCACTTCAGGTCGCGGATGGCGGTGACGAGCGGCTGCTCGTGGCCCTCGGCGTCCTCGGCGGCGTGGTGGGTGTGGCCGCCGGTGACCAGCCAGGTCACCTCGACGCCGTCGGGGTGGTCGAGGGGCTGCTCGTGGCCGGGCGCCGGGATGTCGATGACGGCGTAGCCGCGGGCGTCGGCGGGCAGCGCGGCCAGGGCCGCGCGGATGGCTGGCAGGGCGGTCTCGTCGCCGGCGATCAGGTGCCAGTCGGCCTCAGGGGCGGGCGAGTAGGCGCCGCCCGGACCGCGAGCCGCGAGGGTGTCTCCGGGCTTGGCCGCGGCGGCCCAGGGACCGGCGTACCCCTCGGTGCCGTGGACGACGAAGTCGATGTCGAGGGTGCCGTCCGCGACCGAGGGGTTCAGCGCGGTGTAGGTGCGCACCACCGGGTCATCGTCCTTCTGAGGAAAGACCAGCTTCACGTAGCGGTCGGTGAAGAGGCTCGACGAGAACGCGCTCAGGTCCTCGGAGCGGAAGCTGACTCGGATCATCGTCGGACTGAGCCGCTCGGTGGCGGTGACGACGAGGATGGTCTCAGGCTTCGCGGGACGACTCATGTAGGCAACCCTAACTTGCGTTCAAATGGACCGCAGTGAACCGGCGGGGTCAACCCGCCGACCGGGTGGAGTGCGTGGACCGGGGCTGGGTGGACTCGGCAGGAGCAGCGGGCGAGGGGATGGCGGGAGCGGGGCGCTGGGGCTGGGCGACCAGCGACAGGCTCGGCTCGAGCACCCGCAGCAGCGTCTCGACGTGGCCACGGGCCTCGGTCACCAGCCGCCGGGCCTCGCGCGGGGACCGCTTCCGCAGGTCCTGGAGGTCGTCGTCGGCCGGCCGCCGGACTCGTCGCCGGGCCTTCTCCAGCGGCGCGAGCTGGACGAGCGTACGCAGCCGGGTGGCCGCGTCCGCCTCCGAACCCGCGGGGCCACCCAGGGCCGTACGTCCCAGCAGGTCGCCGAGCGCGGCGATCTCGATGAGCGTGAACGTGCGCTTGACCGCGGAGGGCACCAGCCGGGCGACCTCGCTGCGGTGGGAGCGTTCGGCGGTGATGATCAGGTCGGCGCTCTCGATATCGTCGACGTCGAGCGGATAGGCCTGGTGCCTGGTCAGCCGGACCCCGGCGAGAGCGACCTCGGAGGCGATCATCGGGTCCATGTCGTAGCCCTCGAGCGCTTCGCTGCCGGCCGAGATCACCGTGATGCCGTGGCGCGCGAGCCCACCGACCTGCCCGACGCCCTCACGGAGCATCGCCTCGACGGCCGGCGATCGTCGTACGTTCCCGGTGCAGACGACCAGGATCGTCGCGGTGTCCATCCCTGCCTACCTTCGAACAGTTGCCTGCCGATTCTCGAGCGCGGATCTCACATCCACGCGGCCAACCCCCCGAACGTGACGGACAGACATTACGCAATCGAGGTACGGGTCCCGAAACCGACGGCAGATCAATCCCCCATTTGGGGGAACGGGTCGGCCGCTCGGCCCTGTCATCCCCACAATCGGGTGAGGATGTGCGATGGCCCCGTGGACCTGCCCTGACGGCGGCATGCATTGCCTCGGGCTCCGCTTCGGCGGATGAGTCACGGACGAGCAGCCTGGCAAAGACATCGGATGGAGTGACCTGTTGGACCTGCGCGACTATGTCGCTGCCCTGCGAAAGCGCTGGTACATCGTCGCGGTGCTCGCGATCATCGGTGCCGGCGCGGCCTTCGCGCAGGCGCACGCGAGCCCGCCGCAGTACCGCGCGCAGAGCACCGTCTTCGTCTCGATCGCGCGCGGCGCGACGACCCAGGAGCTGGTCCAGGGCTCGACGTTCACCCAGGACATCGTCCAGTCGTACGCCAAGCTGGCGACGATGCCGGTCGTGCTCGACCAGGTCATCTACGACCTCGACCTCGACACGACGTCGAAGGCGCTGGCGGAGGAGATCACCGCCGAGAACCCGCTCGACACCGTGATCATCGAGATCGACGCGGTGGCCACGACCAGCACCGGCGCCTCCGACCTCTCCAACGCGGTCGCCGACGAGCTCACCACCACGATCACCAACCTCTCCCCCAGCTCCAACAAGAAGTCCGCGGTCGAGGTGACCGTGGTCGCCCGCGCCGACCCGCCGCAGGAGGCGTTCGCACCGCGTACGCGGCTGGCCGCTCTGGTCGGCTTCGCCGGCGGCTTCGGCCTCGGCGTCGCCATCGCCGTGGTCCGCGCCCTCCTCGACACCCGGGTCAGGACCGCGGCCGAGCTCGAGCAGCTCACCGACATGGGGCTCCTGGGGGCGATCCCCCGGCGCCGGGGCCAGCGGCGCTCGCGCGGCGCGGTGACCGCCATCGACCCGCACAACGTCGCGGCCGAGGCCTACCGAAGGCTGCAGACCAATCTGCAGTTTCTCGACGCCTCCTCGAGGGTCCGCTCGATGGTCGTGACCTCCTCGATCGGCGGTGAGGGCAAGTCGACCACCTCGATCAACCTGGCGCTGGCGATCGCGGAGCAGGGTCAGCGCGTGCTGCTGGTCGACGCCGACATGCGTCGTCCCGCGGTCGCCGACTACTGCGGCCTGGAGGGTGCGGCAGGGCTGACGACGGTGCTGATCGGGAAGGCAGAGCTCGGCGACGTCGTCCAGGTCTGGGGCGACGCCAACCTGCACGTGCTCACCATGGGTGAGATCCCGCCCAACCCCGCGCAGCTGATCGGCTCGCCGCGGATGGTCGACCTGCTCGCGGAGGCGCGGGCCGCCTACGACGTGGTCATCCTCGACTCCCCGCCGCTGCTCCCCGTGGCTGACGGCGCGATCCTGTCCCGGCTGACCGACGGTGCCCTGGTGGTCGCCAACTGCCGTACGATCCACCGCCCGCAGGTGCTCGAGGCCATCGACAGCCTCGAGGCCGTCGACGCCCGGTGCCTCGGCATCGTCGCCAACCAGGTCCGGGACACCGCCGCCCACACCTACTACGGCCAGCCCGAGCAGGGTTGGTTCGCCCGCCTCCTCTCCGGTCTCGTACGTCCCCGGGAGCCGCGCCAGCACGGCTACCCCGCCGCCGGAAGCTGAGCGTGGCCGTCGCGACGGCGGTCCGGGTCCGCGCTGGGCGCTCCGGTCGCTCCGGGCGCACTCAGCGCGCCGAGCGCACCGGCTGGGAGGTGCTCACTGCGCTCCTGGCTGGGGCTGCAGCGTTCCTGGCTGGCACCGACTTCGACCTCGTCCGGGGCCTGACCGTGGGCGGACTGATGGGTGCGGCGCTGGCCCCGGTCTGGATCCGAGAGGCAAGCCGCTATCGCGGAGCGGCCCTGGGCGGCGTACTTCTTCTCGCCTGCCTCGTCTCCGCGCTGGCGCTCAGCACGTGGCGCTCGGCGACCCACCCGCCGACCGAGGCCGGGGTGCTGTTCGAGCTGCTGCCGGTGGTCTCGGCCGCGATGTGCGTAGGGGCGCTGCTGTGGGCGCAGCGGGTGCTGTCACCCGGGGTGGTGGTGTGCCTCTACGCCGTCGGCTCGTTCCTGACCGCGACGATGAACTCCCGGTTCGCCGAGGACCCGTGGCGGTTCGGGTTCTCGATGCCCGCGACGATGTTGCTGCTGGGAGCCTGCCTGCTCATCCGGCGGCGTCCCCGCAAGAGGCTCCTCGCCGACATGACCGCCCTCGGGATTCTCACCGCGGTCACCGCACTGTCCGGGGCCAGGTCGATGAGCGCGTTCCTGATCATGACCGCGGTGCTGCTGCTGTGGCAGCACCGACCGCGGACCGCCAAACGGACCACCTCGGCGCTGCTCTCGCTGGTGCTGGTGGGCGCGCTGGGGCTCGGGCTCTACCGATCGCTGGAGGGCGCTGCGCTGGACGGCTACCTCGGTCAGTCGGCCCAGCAGCGCACCGAGGAGCAGACCCAGGCTGCCGGGTCGCTCATCCTCGGCGGCCGGCCCGAGATCGGGGCCGCGGTCGCGCTGATGCTGCACGAGCCCCTCGGCTACGGCGCCGGCGTCATGGCCACCTCGACCGACATGCAGGTCGCGAAGCAGGGGATGTCTCGCCTGGGCTATGACCCGGACAACGGCTACGTCGAGCACTACATGTTCGGCACCCGGATCGAGGTGCACTCCCTGATCGGCGACCTGTGGATCTGGTTCGGGCTCGCCGGGCTGGTGCTGTCAGGGTGGCTGCTGTGGCTCGCCACCTCGTATCTGGGCCGGAGCATGGCCCACCGCACCGGCACCGCGCTCGGCATCTTCCTCGCCCTGCAGCTCGGCTGGAACCTCTTCTTCGGTCCGATCATCAGCTCGCTCCCGCCGCTCGCGCTCGCGCTCGGGGTGTTTCTGCTGCAGCGTAAGGAGGCAGCCACCGATCCGGTGCCGCCCGGGCCGAAGCCGGCGATGCGAAGGCCGCGCCAGGCTCGTCGTGACCAGCGCGCTCGCCGCCGCTACCTCGCCGGAGGGCCCCAACGTGCGTGAAGGCTGGATCGACTCCGCGCGGGGCCTGGCGATCATCTTGGTGGTGCTCTTCCACGCCGTGATCAACCTCGATCTGGTCGGCCTCGCCGGCCCCTGGTCGCGGCTGGCCCACCCGCTCGACACGTTCCGGATGCCGCTGTTCTTCTTCCTCTCCGGACTCCTCGCCCCCTCCTTGCTCGCCCGCCCGCTGCGGGAGGTGCTACGCACGCGGTGCCTGAACCTGATCTATCTGTACGTCCTGTGGTGCCTGCTCCTCGGCATCTTCCGCGCACTCCTGCCGCATCCGCCGCCCGACGCGTTCGCCTCCATCGCCCGCATCCTGGTCGAGCCCAACGTCTACCTCTGGTTCCTCTACACGCTGTGCCTCTTCACGCTGGTGGGCTGGCTGACCCGGCGGCTGCCGGCCTGGCTCGTCGTCGGGACCGCACTGCTCTGCTCCGCGGTCTTCGCCGCCGGGCTCGTCTCCACCGGCGACGTCCCCTGGGACAAGACGTTCCGCTACTGGTTCTTCTTCGTACTGGCCTCCCGCACAGCACCCACGGTGCGCTCGCTCGTGCCGCGGATGCGGCCGGTCCACGTGGTCGGTGCGGGGGTGGCGTACGTCCTGACGTTGGGGTTCTTCCTCTACATCGCCGACGACCGGATCCTCTTCGTCCGGCCGATGCTCGGGCTGCTCGCGGTCGCCGCCGGCTGCGGGCTCGGGGTGTTGATCGCCCGCGTCCCAGCGCTCGGCTTCGTGCGCCACCTCGGCACCCGCACGCTGCCGATCTACGTCGTCCACGCCTTCCCGATCACCGCCGCCGCAGCCCTGCTCACCGGCCGCGCCATCGACTGGCCCCCGGGCACCGGCCTGATCGCCGTGCCCCTGCTGACCCTCGTCGCGATCCTGTTCGCAATGGGTCTAGACCGCTTCGTGAGCGGCCGCGTCCACGGCATCTTCGATGCTCCGCTGGTCGAGCCCGCGAGCGCCAGCAAGCGGGCTCGAGACCAACGCATTCCCCTCGCCCGCCGATAGGACCGTGTTGGTCTCGACACGCCTCCGCCCAGCGGCTCCGGCGGCTCGACCACCGGGTCAGCGGGCGTATTCGGTGACGTAGGAGCCCCAGGCGCCGCGGAGCATGCCCACGCCCCGAAGCAGGGTGCGGGTGCCGCGGGCGTGGTGGGCCGGTGAGCCGGCGAGGCGACCGAGGACGAGGCGGGCGGAGCCGCCCAGGACGCGGACGAGACCGCGGACGGTGGCGCGCAGCCGGGCGATCGGACGGCGGCCGGCAGGCGCGAGGTAGACCTGCACGCGGGAGTCGGAGTTGCCGATGCGGGAGGCGCGGGCGCGTACCCAGGACCGGGTCGCGCGGTCGGCGGGCACCAGGTCGTGGACCGGCGCCTCGTCGCACCACACGATCCGGCCGCCGGCCGCCGACAGCGTGCGGGTGAAGACGGTGTCGGAGCCGCCGGAGAGGCCGAAGCCGAGGTCGAAGCGGAGATCGCCGACCCGGGTCATGTCGAGCAGCAGATTGTTGGTGGCCGCGGTGGTGACGACGGTGCCGGTGGGGTGCCGCAGCCGCTGGAAGAAGCCACCCGCGGTGATCCAGGGATCCGGGTCATCGTCGAACGTGGAGAGGACCGGACCGACGACGGCAGCGGCACCGGTCTCCTCCCAGCACGCCAGCAGCGTGGGCAACCACATCTGCGAGGGCTGCTCGTCGTCGTCGATGAAGACGACGACCGCCTCGGGCCCGGCCTCGGCCAGTGCCCGGTTGCGGGCAGCGGCGATGCCGGGGGTCGGCTCGTGGACGTAGACGACGCGTACGTCCCCTCCGGCCGCCTCCACGACCGCGGACGCAGCGCTCGGCTGCTCGTCGTTGTCCACGACGAGCAGCCGAGCGCCAGGAACCAGGTCGAGCTGGGCCCGGAGCATGCCCACCGCCTCGGCCAACCCCTCGGGGCGCCGATAGGTGAGCATGCCCACCCAGACCGGCTGGGTCATCGGATCTTGACCGTCACCCAGTCAGACCGAGAGATGTTGCCGAGCGGGTCCACTGCCTCGATCTTGTACTTCTGCGACGAGCCGCTGGTGCGGCCGGTGTCGGTGAAGGTCATCGCGGTGTGCTTCCAGAACGGGGCCGAGACCTTGACGGTCTTGATCGGCGTCGAGTCCAGCGTCCCGCGGTAGAGCTTGTAGGTGACGGTCGCGTTGTCCTTGTCGGGGTTGCCCGGCCACTTCAGCGTCGCCTTGCCCGCCGACGGCGAGGAGCCGGTCAGCGCCCACGCCGCGCCCTTCAGCGTCGGACCGACCTTGTTGGCCGCGATGTCCTTGACGGCGAACCGCACCAGACCCTGCTGGGCGACGCCGTTGACCTTGAGGAACTCACCGCCGTAGGTCACGTAGCTGGCGTTGGCGGTCACGGTCCAGGTCGACTGCTGGGCGCTGGTGTAGGTGCCGTTGGTCCACTTGGGGTACCACTCCAGGAACTCCGGGCGCGGGGTGCCGGGGTGGTCGGGGTAGTCGTACTTGTCGTCGGCGATGTTGGTGCCGCGTACGTCCTGGGTGACCGCGGTGGCGTGGTACCAGCTGCGCGGCTTGGTCTCGGGGAAGCCGCCGGAGGTGCCGCAGTGGTGCTTGTGGCTGGCCTGGTAGACGGCGTCGGCGGTCGGCCAGATGGCGTAGGTGTCGCCGTGGCAGTCCTCGAGCCAGGTCAGCTTGCCGGTGGCCCAGTCGGACTTGAAGGAACCCTCGGAGTTGCCGCCGCTGCCGTAGTTGTAGCCGGTGCCGTAGAAGCTGGTGCCGTCGGACTCCAGGGAGAGGATCGCCGCCTCGGTGCCGCCGTTGCGGATCTCGTCGTTGACCGGCAGCGCCAGCGAGCTGCCCGAGGAGACCTCGAGACGGGCCAGACCGTAGCCCGGCTTCGAGGCGCCGTTGACGCTGGTGAACGCGCCGCCGATGACGATCTTGGTGCCGTCGGAGGAGACCACGAGGTCGTTGACGTTGCCGCCGGCGACCTTCGGGTTCAACGGCAGCAGCTGCGTGCCGGTGTCGCTGGGCTTCACCGCGGCGACCTTCGTGCGTGCCGTGTTGTCGGCAGAGGTGAACACGCCACCGTAGAAGACCGCGCTGGACGTGGCCGCGACCGCGTTGGTGGTCGAGTTGAAGATCGGCCGGAAGCTCGTCGCCTTGCCGGTGGCGAGGTCGATCGCCGCGCCCCGGTAGCGGTTGACGCCGTCGACCTGGGTGAAGCCGCCCGCGACGTAGAGGAGCTTCTTGTCGGGCGAGAGCGCCATGTCCTTGACCTGGCCGTTGAACTTCGGCGCGAAGGTGGTGATCAGGTTCCCGGTGGAGAGCCGGTAGGCCAGCATGTTCGACCGCGCGGTCTCGCTGGTGCCGGCCGCGGCGCCCGCCGGACGGGCGGAGGTGAAGCTGCCGCCCACGTAGACGATGTCGCCGACGATCACCTGCTTCCAGGCGACGCCGTTGATCTGCACGGTGGGAAGGACGTCGGCGGAGACCGTCTTCGGGAGGTCGGTATCGATCGGCGCGGTGTCCGCGGATGCGGAGGTCGTCGCCAGGGTCAGGCTCGTTGCCACGAGCGCCAGCACAGCCAGGATCGGCTTCATCACATCTCTCATCGTGGGGGACGGTTATCGCTGGGGTCGGCCCTTGAAGACCACCACGTCGGCGCCGTTGCCCAGATCGAGCTCGACGCGTACGGGGCGGGCTTCCTCGGGGATCTGGAAGACGTAGATGCCCTTGGCCGACTCACCGTCCGCGACCGAGGCCGGGAACGGCACCTCGCCGTCGGAGGCGACGCTGACCGCGGGGGTGCGCTCGGGACCGTAGTAGGCGTTGACCACACCGAGCGCCAGGTCGAGCTTCTTCCCGGTCTGGTTCTTCACCTTCACGGTGATCGCGAGCGCGGGGCCGCCGATCTCACCGGGCAGGCTCGCCGTGGCCTGGACCGAGTCGATCCGGGCCAGCCGGGCGGTCACGCCCGGGGACGTGGTCGCCACGGCCTTCAGACCGAGCGCGCGGTTGCCGTCCGACTTCTCCGTCTCATCGTCCTCGGAGTCGGAGGACGATGAGGACTCCTTCTCCGACGGGGTCGCCGTCGGAGACGGGGCGGCGGCCACCGTCGAGTCCGACCCGGCAGCGTCCGGGACGAACGGGTTGCGCAGGACGAGCACGACCGCGACGCTCACCAGGACGACGGCAGCGACAGCTGCCGCGACGTACATCCTCGTACGCGGGACTTGACTGAGCATGGGGGATCTTCCGCGGGCGGATCGGACAAAGACATTGAGTTGAGACGGTGCATTCAAGCCCAAGTCGGCCGCCCGTGGGTGGATCCGAACACCCACTCCCCAAGATCGGGTATGCCTTCTACTCCTCCGTCACCGAAAGGTCGTCGTAGCCGACGCGGACCGGCGTGGTGCCGATCGTCGAGGAGCCGAAGCTGCGCAGCATCACCCCACCCGCGACCTGGTTCGCGAGAGTCGAGTCGGAGAGCTCGTACGTCCAGCCCGACGGCTCCGCGGAGCCGGCCGGCCACACCTTGGTGCGCACGGTCGCCGGCGAGGTGCCGGTGACCTGGAGGCGGACCATCAGCCGGTCTCCCGCGGCGACGCTCAGGCCCGGAACGGCGTTGGCGCCGACGACCGGGGTGCCGCTGCGGACGAGATGGACGCCGACGGTGCCGTCCGGGTTGAACCGCAGCCGCGAGGCGTAGTGGTCGGTGCCGGAGACGCGGGCGCCGAGGATCGACCAGACGTAGCCCGCATCGGGGAGCCGGGAGACCCCGACGCTGACGGTGGCGTCGACATCGGTCGCGGAGACCTCGCCGAGCCTTGACTCGGTGGTGCCGCCGGGAGCGACCGAGTGCCAGCCGCGGCCCTCGGAAACCGAGAAGTTGCCGGCGACGCCCGTGCTGCGCGCCCAGGTGCCACCGGTCTCGGCGGTGCCCCAGCCGCTGGTCTCGGCACGCTCGAAGGTGTCCTCCGCGATGGTGCCCTCGGCCGGCGGGACGGGCTCGCCGTCGACGTCGACAGTGACCCATTCGGTGGGCGACTGGTTGCCGAACGCGTCCTCGGCGACGACCCGGTAGCTCTGGGTGGTGCCCGGCGGCGCCTCGATGTCGAGGAAGCTCTGCGTGGTCTGCTTCCAGAAGGCCGCGGTGACCGGCTTGGTGTGGATCGGAGCCACGTCGGTCGAGCCGCGGTAGACCTTGTAGGTCACGGTCGCGTTGTCCTTGTCCGCGTTGCCCGGCCAGGTCAGCCGGACCTGACCGTCGGCGGGCGAGGTCGCGGTGAGGCCGAACTCCGCGCCGGACAGGCCCGGGCCGACCTCGTTGGGCGCGATGTCCTTGACGGCGAACCGCACCAGCCCCTGCTGAGCCACCCCGTCGACCTTGAGGAACTCTCCGCCGTAGACGACGTAGTCGTCGTTGGCCGCCACCGTCCACGGCGCCTGGTTGGCGCCGGTGAAGGTGCCGGGGGTCCACTTCGGGTACCACTCCAGGAACTCCGGTCGCGGGGTGCCGGGGTGGTCGGGGTAGCCGTAGATGTCGCGGGTGTTGGTGCCGCGTACGTCCTGGGTGACCGCGGTCGAGTGCTGGAAGCTGCGCGGGCTGGTCTCCGGGAAGCCGCCGGAGTTGCCGCAGTAGTGCTTGTGGCTGGCCTGGTAGACGACGTCGTCGGTCGGCCAGATGGCGTAGGTGTCGCCGTGGCAGTCCTCGAGCCAGGTCAGCTTCCCGGCGGCCCAGTCGGCCTTGAAGGAGCCCTCGACATTGCCGCCGCCGCCGTAGTGGTAGCCGGTGCCGTAGAAGCTGGTGCCGTCGCTCTCCAGGGAGAGGATCGCCGAGCTGGATCCGCCGTTGCGGACCTCGGAGTTGACCGGCAGCGACATCGAGGCGCCGGTCGCGACCTTGATCCGGGCCAGTCCATAGCCCGGGTTGGAGGAACCGTTGACCTTGGTGAAGTTGCCGCCGATCACGATGTCGGCACCGTCGGGCGAGACCACCAGGTCCTGCACGGAGCCGTTGGAGACCGTCGGGTTCATCGACAGCAGCTGGGTGCCGGTGTCGTTCGGTCGGACGGCGGCCACCTTCGTACGCGCGGTGTTGTCGGCGGAGGTGAACACCCCTCCGTAGAAGACCGCGTCGGCGGTGGCCGCGACCGCGTTGGTCGTCGAGTTGAAGATCGGCCGGAAGCTCGTCAGCGCGCCGGTGGCCAGGTTGATCGCGGCGCCGCGGTAGCGGTTGACGCCGTTGACCTGGGTGAAGCTGCCGGCGAGGTAGAGCAGGGACTGGTCGGGCGAGAGCGCCATGTCCTTGACCTGGCCGTTGAGCGTCGGCGCGAAGCCGTCGATCAGCTCACCGGTGGAGAGCCGGTAGGCCAGCAGGTGGGTCCGCGGCGTCTCGTCGGTGCCGGCCGCGGCGCCCGCCGGACGAGCCGAGGTGAAGCTGCCCCCGACGTAGACGATGTCGCCGACGATCACCTGCTTCCAGGCGACCCCGTCGATCTGCACCGTCGGAAGTACGTCCGCCGAGACCGTCTCCGGCAGCTCCGGGTCGACCGGAGCCGTGTCCGCCGTCGCCCCTCCCGACATGACCAGGCTGCTCACCCCGAGAACAGCTGCGACCGCCCCGGCCGCCAGCAGACGCCATTCGTGAATCCGCGTCATCATCCATCCCTGCACAAGGCGGCCACCTCGGCCGCGACACGGCAGTGTCGCGGACACCTGTGGTCATCCGCCCGTCAATCGCACACTCCATCCCCTGAATCGGGTATGTCTTGGACCCAGGAGCCCAACCCGCGCAAACTGCCTGGTGCAGACTCCGGCACCGTCAGTAGGCTGCCCAGTCCACAGGAAGGCGTACGTCTTTGGCTGTCCCGTCCCCGATCCGCCTCGGCATCTCCGCGGTCCTCACCGTGGTCGCACTGGGTTCGACCTACGCGTTGACCACAGGTGCCGCGCAGGACCGCGCACCGCGTGCGGAGAGGAGCTACGGCGATCTGCCGCCCGACGACTTCGGCGGCCCGGCGACCGTGTCGCCGTCGCCGTCGGTCTCCCCGTCCGCCTCCTCCACGCGCATCCCGAGCCCGTCGGCGAGCCCGAAGCCGAGGAAGCGGTCGACCGAGTCGGCGCAGCCGAACCGTTCCGGGGACCGTCCGGACGAGCCCGTCGAGGCCGAGCCGCTGGCTGCGACTCCGGGAGCCGGCGTACCTGCGAACAAGAAGCTGCGCGTCCACCGGGGCGACCTGGTGATCCGGACCGCCGGGAAGGTCGTCGACGGGCTGGAGGTGCACGGGCGGGTCAGCGTCGAGGCGCCGAACGTGACGATCCGCAACACCCGGGTGATCGTGCCGACCGGGTCCGAGACGGCCGGGATCTCCAACAACAACGACAGCGGCGCGGGGATGCTGGTCAGCAACGTCGAGGTGCTCGCCGCGAACGCCGCGCCGGGGGTCAACGGCGTGGTCGGCCACGACTTCACCTTGCAGAGCTCCGAGATCCACCACGTCACCGACCAGGTGCACATCACCGGCAGCAACGTGACCGTGCGCGACAACTGGTTTCACCACAACTATCACTTCGGGAGCGACCCCTACCAAGGCGGCGGTGCCTCGCACGACGACTCGATCCAGATCATCGGCGGCGGCAACATCACGATCGCGGGCAACCGCTTCACCGGCGCCTACAACGCCGGCGTCATGATCACCCAGAGCATCAGCGACGTCGACGGGGTCACGATCCGCGACAACCTCCTCGGCGGGGGCGGCTGCACCGTCAACATCTCCGAGAAGGGCCGCGGCCCGGTCGACGGCCTCGTGATCCGCGACAACCGGTTCCTCAGCGACCAGCGGATCGACGGCTGCGCGATCATCCACCCGTCCTCGACGAACGTCACCCACTCGGGCAACGTCTGGGACGACACCGGCCGCCCGGTCGCGCTCAGCCGCGGCTGAGGCGGTCCTCGATCGCGCCTCGCACGGTCTCCGCCAGGGAGATCACGTCGCGGCGGATCGAGGGGACCAGCAGCATGACCGCGTACGCCGCGATCCCGGCCAGCACGCAGACCGGCACCGTCACCGCGGGGTTCAGCCCGTGGAGAGCGGCGGCGGTGGCGTAGGCGGCCGCGGCGACCGATCCCGCGACCAGCAGGATGCGGGCCGCGCCCAGGTAGAGCCGGCCGACGTGGAGCTGGGTGCGGCGGGAGAGCCACCACAGCGACAGCGGCCACTCGAGCAGATGCGCGATCGCGTAGCCGGCCGCGACGCCGGTGATCCCGTAGCGCACCCCGACCAGGATGCAGATGACCTTCAGGGCCGAGGCGACCAGGGTGTAGTGGCGCAGCTCGGTGGTCAGCCCGTGGGCGAGATAGACCCAGTAGCCGACGTAGGCCAGGGTCTGGAACAGACCGCCGCAGGCGAGCAGCGCGAAGACCCCGGCGACGTCCCAGCCGGGACCGAGGAAGAGCGCACAGACCGGGACCGCGGCGCCGGCGACCAGACCCAACCCGGCGCCGAGGCTGTAGCCGAGCGCGAGCTGGCCGCGCTCGACGAAGCGCTGGGTGAGCGCAGCGTTGTCGCGGATGCGGCTCAGCACCGGCAGCGCGACCGTCGTGGTCGGGCTGCGCAGCTGACCCAGCGGCGTCATCAGCAGCTGCCAGGCGCGGTTGTAGGTGCCGAGCTGGTGGGCGCCCAGACGGGTGCCGATCAGCACGGAGTCGATGTTGTTGGCGGCGTAGTTGATCAGCTGCGTACTCGCCAGGGACCAGCCGAACCTCAAGAACCCGCCGATCTCGCCGCCACGCCGCGGCCAGCCGGGGAGCCATCCCGCGCAGGCCCCGGCGACGACGAGCCCGGCCGCGCTCTGGACGAGCTGTTGGACGACCAGGGCCCAGTAGCCGGCGCCGTTGGCAGCCGCGTACGCCGCCACCCCCAGCGCCAGCAGCGGCCCGGCGGTGTCGGCCGCGACCAGACGGGTGAAGAGCATCCGGCGGGTGAGGTCCGCGCGATACTGCGCGGCCATGCCGTTGAGCCAGAACATGCCCGCCATCGCGATGGTCAGCGAGGTCAGCGCGGGCTCGTCGTAGAGGGCTGCGATGAGGGGTGCGACCGCGACCGCGATCAGCGCGAGCGCAGCGCCGATGCCGGTGTTGAGCCACCACAGGTTCGACTGCTGCACGCGGGTGAGCACCTTGGCCTGGACGGCGGCCGTCGATAGCCCGAGGTCACGGAAGATCTCGGCGAAGGCGATGACCGCCAGCACCATCGCGACCAGGCCGTAGTCGCGCGGGCTGAGCAGCCTGGACAGGACGACCACGGAGGCGACCTGGACCAGGATGCGTACGCCCTGACCTCCGAGTACGACCAGACCGCCGCGCGTCGCGCTTCTGCCGAGTCCGGAGTGGGGGTTGTCGATCACCTTCACCCGAGGACCTCGGCGGCGATCTCGTCGCGGTAGCGCTCGGCACCGAAGCGCTCTTCGGCGTCCTTGCGGCCCGTGGAGGCGAGCTCGGCGGCGAGGGCGGGGTCGGCGGCGAGCCGCTGGATCGCGGTCGCCAGCTCGTGCGCGTCGCCGGGAGTCACGAGCAGTCCGGTCTCACCCTCGGTCACGATCTCGGCCAGGCCCTGGACGCGGCTCGCGACCAGCGGCCGCTCGGCGAGCAGCGCCTCGACCGCGACGTTGCCGAACGGCTCGACCCGCGATGGCACCAGTACGACGTCGGCCTGCTCGAGCTCACGCGCGGGCTCGGCGACGTAGCCCAGGAAGTCGACGCTGCCGGCCAGGTCGCCGGCCTCGGCCCGGTCGCGGAGCTCCTGCTCGAACCACTCATAGCCCGCGAACACCGACCCGCACACCCGCAGCCGCGCGTCGATCCCCCGCCGGCGCACCTCGGCGAGCGCCTCGAGCGCCACGTCGGTCCCCTTGCGCGGCGAGAGCCGCCCGACCAGCGCCAGTCGCAGCGGGCCGTTCGGGGTCCTGGTTCGCGCCGCCGCGACGGACTCAGGCCCCGGCACCCCGTTGTAGACGACGGTCGTACGCCGTCCGAGCGCGGGCAGCGTCCGGGCGAGGACATCCCGGGATGCCCGCGAGTTGGCCACCACGCGGGTGGCCAGCAGGAGCGGAGCGGTCAGGGCGAGGCGTACGGGCTTGGGCTGGTCGTCCTCGGCCTCGTGCACGTGGCAGACCACGGGCACGCGGGCCGCGCGGGCGACGACGATCCACCACGGGATCGTGACGGTGTTGACCAGCAGCCGGCTCGGGCGGACCCGCCGCCACAGCCGCGCCGCGCGCACCCAGAAGACCGTCAGCGCCGCGAGCAGCCGGACCAGGCCGGTCGGGCTGAGGTAGGCCTTGCGCAGCACCGGGAACGTCATCACCTCGACGCTCGCACCGGCGGCCTCGAGCAGCGGGAGGAGCGGTCCGCGCTCGGGTACGACGACCGTGACCCGCTGTCCCGCCTGGTGCAGCCCACGCACCGTCTCGACCAGCTGAAGATCGGAGCCGTAGACGTCCGGCGACGGGTGGGCGACCAACAAACGCATGATGGGCAACCGTATGTCACCGGGACGGCCCGGGCCGAAGGTCCTGGCAAAGTCCTACCCAGATCTGGGGAGCGGACGGTCTCGGCGACCTCGAACGATCGCGGGTCGTCTAGGGTCCCGATGTCACTCCCCTCCCCCACGTGTGCACGTATGAGCAAAGCAGGATCGAGCATGGCCGCGACCGGCGCCGAACGCGCCCCAGCCGGGTTCCGTGCACATCTGGAGGCGCTGGCTCAGGCACAGAAGCCCTCGCTCAACACCGCGGCCTACTCGCGGCTCGTGAACCGGCCCGCCGGCCGGGTCGTCGCCGCGGCCGCGCACACCCTCGGGGCGAGCCCCAACCAGGTGACCGCGCTGAGCGCGACGCTCTCCGCGGCCGGGTTGGCGGTGCTCGCGCTGGTCGAGCCGCGCTGGTGGAGCGGGGTCCTGGTCGCGGGGCTGCTGGCCGCGGGCTACGTGCTCGACTCCTCCGACGGCCAGCTCGCCCGGCTGCGTGGTGGTGGGTCGCGCTCGGGTGAGTGGCTCGACCACACCATCGACTGCTTCAAGACGGCCAGCCTGCATCTGGCGGTCCTCGTGTCCTGGTATCGCTTCGGTCCGGTCACCGACGGCTGGCTGCTGGTGCCGCTGGGCTTCGAGGTGGTTGCTGTGGTGACGTACTTCGGGCTGATCCTGATGCCCACCCTGCGGCCGGCTCCCTTGACCGATCCTCCCGGGTCGCCGGTGGCGGTCCACGAGAACCCGCTGCGCAAGTGGGCGCTGCTGCCGATGGACTACGGCGCGCAGTGCTGGATGTTCGTGCTGCTCGGCTTCGGGGTGGTCTTCTCCTGGGTCTACGCCCTGGTCTTCGTCTGCAATGCCGCCGCGCTGGCCATCGCGCTGCGCAAGTGGTGGCGTGAGCTGCGCGTCCTCGACGGCTCGGTCGAGGTCTCGTCGTGAGCGAGCTCTCCCGGCTCGCCGTGGTGGTGGTCAGCTATGGCGATCCCGCACTGCTGGAGCGGCACGCGACCCAGGTCGCCGCCGCGCTCCGGCCCGCCCGGATCGTCGTGGTCGACAACCACTCGACCGACACCCACCGGACCGCCGTACGCCGGCTCTGTGAGCGCGAGGGCTGGACCGGTGTCTTCCCCGGCACCAACACCGGCTTCGGCGCCGGCTGCAACCTCGGTGCCGCGGCCGCGCTGGCCGAGGGTGCCGAGGTGCTGCTCTTCGTCAACCCGGATGCCACGATCGGCGCCGAGTCGGCCGTACGCCTCGTGGCCGCGGTCGAGGCCGAGCCGCTCCTGCTCGCCGGGCCGACGGTGCTCGGCCCGGACGGGTCGGTCGCCTCTGCGGGCATCGATCTCGACCTGGACACCGGGGCGATGCGTCCTTGGCGGCGCCGCGCGGAGCACCCGGGCGCCGAGACGCTGCCCTGGGTCACCGGCGCCTGCTTCGCGGTCACGCGTGAGCTGTGGGAGCGGCTGGCCGGGTTCGACGAGCGCTACTTCCTCTACTGGGAGGATGTCGACCTGTGCGCCCGGGTCCGGGCGTTCGGCGGCCGGGTCGCGGTCGTCGACGGGGCCACGGCGGTCCACGCCGGCGGCGGCACCCAGCGCGCCGAGGGATCCCGCGCCAAGTCGCCGGCCTACTACTACTTCAACATCCGCAACCGTGCCCTGTTCGCCCGGACCTGGCTCAGCCGGGAGCGGGAGCAGGCCTGGCGTCGTGGGGCGGTCGGGGCTGCGTACGAGATCCTGATGCGGGGTGGCCGCCGCCAGCTCCTGCGCCCGGTGCGACCGGTCTCCGCGGTTCTCCGTGGGCTGCGCGACGGGCGCCGTGACCGGCCGGTCCGGGTCCTGGAGTCGGTCCGGGAGCTGCGCGCGACGACCAACCCCTACATCGTCCAGCTCGTCGAGACCCTGGGACGGCGAGACGACACAGAGGTCGTGCTGTTCAGCTTCGCCCGGGCCGTCGCGGGCCGCTACGACGTCTTCCACGTGCACTGGCCCGAGCTGCTGCTGACCTCGGCGCGTACGCCGCTGCGCCGGCTGGCCCGCCGCCTGCTCACCACCGCGTTCATCACCCGGCTCCGGCTGACCCGGACCCCGGTCGTACGCACCTGGCACAACCTCGTCCGACCCGACGGCCTGAGTCGCTGGGACCACCGGCTCCTCGACGCCCTCGAGCGGCGCACCAGGCACGTCATCCGACTCACCGACCAGACCGCTCCCCCTCTCGACGTACCGACCTCGACGATCGTCCACGCCCACTACCGCGACTGGTTCGAGCCGGTGGTCGACGCGTTCGCCGAGCCCGTCGAGACCGTCGACAGGCGGGTGCTCTACTTCGGCCTGATCAAGCCGTACAAGGGTGTCGAGCAGCTCCTGGAGGCGGTCACCGACAGCCCCGAGGCAGACCTGGACGTACGCCTCGTCGGCTCCCCCTCCGACCCCGCCCTCGCCGACCAGGTCCGTGCTGCGGCAGCCGCCGACGCACGGGTCAGCGCCGACCTGAGCTACGCCGACGACGCCACCCTCGCCGCCGAGATCGCCGCTGCCGCATTGGTGGTGCTGCCCTACCGGGCGATGCACAACTCCGGAGCCCTGCTGCTGGCCCTCTCCCTCGACACCCCGGTCCTGGCCCCCGACAACGAGGTCAACCGTCTGCTGGTCGAGGAGGTCGGCGAAGGCTGGCTCCACCTCTTCGAAGGCGGCCTCGGCATCGAGGACCTGGAGCGTGCGCTGAAGGCCGTCGCCGCCAATCCGCCGGCTGGTCGTCCTGATCTGTCGGCGCGGGAGTGGCCGGAGTCTGCTGCGCTCCATGCTGCGGTGTTTCGGGCGTCGTTGTATCCCTAGGTCACGTCTCTCCTGGTCGGCGATCACACAGGTTGTACGTCGACTGCTGTTGCTGGGTGGTTGGGGTTTGGCGCAGCGGATTCAGTTGGGGCACGGGCTTGGGGCCGTGGGCTGGTCGTGAGCCGGCGGATCGTGCCTCGTGGGTGCCTACGGCAGTGGGCGCGACCTTGTGAATGGTTCACAAGCGGGCCGTTGTTCCCCATGCTCCGGAGTGTGGGGAACCTCCGCTGCGGTGGGGAAGTGTTCCCGCCATCAGGGAACGGCGCGCGTGGAGTCGAGAAGGTGGCCGAAAAGCTGGTTGGGCACCAGGACACGCTCCCTTCAGCGAGAGCCGAGACCGGTCGACGGTGGGGGTCGTCAGGCCCGACGGGCAGGACCGGTGAACTGGATTCCGCACCCGGCCGATTAGGGGCGGCGGGTGAACCGGATGGTGCCGTCCGGCAACCGCTCATGAACGTACGCCGCATTGTGGGCCAGGCGGTGATGATGCGGACACAACAACGCCCCGTCCTTCAGATCGGTCTTCCCGCCGGCGGCCCAGGGGTCGAGGTGGTGGGCATCGCACCATTCCGGTGGCATGTCGCAGCCCTCGGCTTGGCAGCACTTCTGCTGGAGCCGCAGCGCCTTGCGCTGGATGGGCTGGAAGAACCGACTTGCACGGCCGGCATCGAGGACCTCACCGTCGCCACCCAGCACCCAGGGAATGATCGTGGCGTTGCACGCCAACTTGCGTGCCTCGGCCGCGCTGATGGTGGTGCCGTTGGTCTCGTCATAACCCAGGGTGGCAATCCCGAGGTCCTTGCGGAGCTCCTCGAGGGAGATCACCACGTTGATGGTGGTCGCGTCGCCGCCGTGGCGGGGCAGCCCGGCGGGGTCGACGGTCTCCAACAGGCGGGCGAAGCCTTGGCCCATCAGCCGCTCCCACGGCGGCAACGCGGCACCCTTGCCGACGAGCTGCTGTTTGCGGGGCTGGGCGTAGGCCTCGACCAGCCGCTTGAACCGCGTCCCCATCGAGGTCGGCAGGACGCCGTCGAAGCCGATGGTGCCGTCGTGGTTGTCCCAGACCCGCAGCGCGGTCTTCTGCTGAGCACGCTCCTCTTCAGCCAGGAGGGCTTGGGCTTCGGCGTCGTCGAACCGGGCCGGGTCGATCTCACGCAGGATCCGTTTCCCGACGATGCGGAGCTCGTTGGCGGTCAGACGACCGGCGTAGTCCACGAGGAGCTTCTCGGCCAACACCAGGTCCTCACTACTGGCGACCGGGTTGGTCTCGATCTGGTCGAGTGCCTGGGTGATCACCCGTGCTTTGTCATGGGACACCACGCCTTCAGCCAGGCCGTCAGCGACGAGGTCGTACTTGGTGACCGCAGCCGCAAGCTTGATCTGGGAGCGAGCCACGGCCTTGTCGACCAACAGCTCGGCACGCATCCACCCGGATGCGTCCTTAGCGCCGGTCTCCTCGGCGATATCGCCGGCAGAGGCGAGCACCCGAAGTTCAGAGCGGCTTGTTGGGCCTGGAGTTTCTCCAACCGTTCCAGCAGGTCCTTCTTCTGCTCGGTGCGCCAATAGGCCGGGTCGGTGGCGAGGAGTTCTTGGAGGGCGGTCTCGATGGCGGCAAGGGCGGCGTCGATCGCGTCGCCAGGGTTGGTGCCCCACGGGTCGATCGAGCGGCCGAGACTCATCGCCGTTCCTCTCTCAGAGGTGTGCTGTGATGGGCTCTATTCTACGCCCTCTATATCTGTCTGAACACCTATTTTCCCAGTTCACGTGCTGTTTTCGCGGCGAGCGAACGGCTTCGTATCTGTGGATGGTAAGTGGCCCGAAGGGCCACCCTTCCACCCCATCAACATCACCCGTCCCAAGCAAGATTCCGCTGCGCCACACCCGGGCCGCCGCCCCGATAGCCAGCCAAGTTTTTTCTCGATCTGGTCCGGAGTCCAGGACCGCCGAAGGCGGCCGGCGAAGCCGGCGGGCCGAAGGCCCGTCCTTGACGCCGGTCCAGATCGAGAACACCCTCCAAGCAAGGGTCGGCGGCCCACGCCACCCTCGAGCGAAACGTTCCGGCAGGGAGGGGTCCCGGCACGCCCAACCAGCGAAGGCACCGTGTCGGTCTCGACACGCCTCCGCCTAGCGGCTCCGGCGGCTCGACCACCGAGACGCCAGGTCTTTACTAACCTGAACACGTGCCCCCAGACCCCACACGCCCACCGTTCTGGATCTCGGTAGCCTCGTTCGTGAGCAGCTTCGACCGATTCGTCGTGAGCCCGATCCTGGTCCTCGTCGCCGCGACGTTCGAGGTCTCGGTGGGGCAGGCGGTGGCGATCGCGAGCGGCTACTACCTGGCGTACGGACTGTGCCAGCCGCTGTGGGGTGCCCTCTCGGACAGATTCGGCCGGGTGCGGCTGATGCAGGGCGCGCTGGTCGGAGCCGGCATCGCCGGACTCGTCTCGGCGGCAGCCCCAAACCTGATCACCCTGGTCGTGATGCGGGTCGTCGCGGGAGCGTTCTTCGGGGCGATCGTGCCGACCTCACTGACGTACGTCGGGGACACCGTCTCCGACGCCCACCGACAGCGCGCACTGTCCGACCTGATGGCCGCGATGGCGGTGGGTACGGCGCTGGCCGCCGCCGCGGCGGGGATCACCGGACAGCTGGCGGGGTGGCGGGTCGTGTTCGCGGTGCCGGCGGTCGTGGCCTTGGTCAGCGCCTGGGGTCTGAGGAAGCTCGCCGAGCCGCCACGAACCACCGGCGGCGGAGTCGCAGCCTCGTTCCGGGCCGCGCTGAGCAACCGCTGGGTGATCGTGGTCGGGCTGCTGGTCTTCGTCGAGGGCGGCCTCGTCCTGGGGGTCCTCACCCTTCTCGCACCGGCGCTCCAGGCGCAGGGCGTCGACGCCGCGCGAGCCGGGCTGGCGGCCGCTGCGTACGGCATCGCGGTCCTGCTCTCCTCGCAGGTGCTCAAGGCTCTGACCCGGCGGCTCCCGCGCTGGGCGCTGATGGGGATCGGAGGCGTCGCCCTGACCGCCGGGTACGCCGCCGCGACCATGCGCGTCTCGGTGACCACCATCATCGGCATCGTGGTGATGCTGGGGATCACCTGGGCCTTTCTGCACACCTCGCTGCAGACCTGGGCCACCTCGATCGTCCCCGAGGCGCGCGGCACCGTCGTCGCCTGCTTCGCCGCCTCGCTCTTCATCGGCAGCTCCGTCGCGGCCGTCGTCGCCGGCCCGGCGGCCGACCACGACGAATGGCACACCCTGTTCACCGTCTGCGCCGCGACCGCCGCCGTCCTCACCGTGGCCTGCGTGATCGCCTACCGCGCCTACACCGCCCGCGAGGAAGCGCCGCGGACCGCGGATGTCCCGACCGATGTCTAGAAGAGATCAGCGCATGTGGGCGCGGATGAGCTGCTCGTACTGGTCGGTGATCCGGCTCCAGGTGAACTCGGCGGAATGACGGGCCCGGGCGGCCGAGGAGAGTGACGCCGCGAGGTCGGGCTCGGACAGCAGCCGCTCCAGCGCGGTGACGATGCCGGCCTCGTCGGAGAAGTAGAGGGCGGCGGCGTCGGCGACCCAGCGGTTGTAGCGGTTGTCGTGTGCGATCACGGCGTTGCCGCAGCCGAGCGCCTCGACGAGCGAGGGGTTGGTGCCCCCGACCTGGTGGCCGTGGACGTACGCCACGGAGTGGTAGCGCAGGGCCGAGACGATGTCGGTGTCGTAGATCGCGCCGAGGAAGACCACTTCGTCGCCGGCCGCCTCCAGGACGGCGCGCTGGTAGGCATCAGCCGGGTCGTAGGACCCCAGCACGACCAGCTTCCGGCCCCAGCGCCGGCTGGAGAAGGCCCGGACGACCTCGAGGATGCTGTTCTCCGGCACCGGCCGGGCGACCAGGGTGAGGTACGAACCCGGCTCCAGCCCGTGCTCGAGCACCGCCCGGACCGGCGCGTCGACAACCCGCGGCGCGCCGTAGGCGATCGTGGTGATCTTCTCTGCCGGCACCCGGGTCGCCAGGTGGCGCGCGATCTCGGGGTGGTCGGCGATGAGGTGGTCGCCCAGCCAGCAGGCGGCCCGCTCCTGGGTCCACAGGAACGCCTTCTCCGGGCCGGACCAACGGGCCCGCTTCCACTCGATGCCGTCCATGTTGATGATGTTGGGGACGCGGCGAGAGCGCAGCACGGAGTTGAGCGCGCCGGTGTTGTAGCCGAACGTCACGCACACGCTGCCGTCCTGCGCGGCCTCGCGGGCGGCGTGCCGCACCGCTCCGACGTCGAACTCGATCGTCCCGCGCGGGCCGTCGTGCCGGGCGGGCACGTGGACGCGCTCGATGCCCTTCCACGAGTCGATCCGCAGGTCCGCGGTGGGCTCGTCGTCCTGGCAGTAGACGACGACTCGCCAGCCGCGGTCGACCAGGTCGAGCCCGATGTTCTCCACAGCGGTCTCGAAGCCGCCGTGAGCAGCCGGGACCCCGCGGGTCCCGAGCATTCTTATAGTTGGGGTCACGTGGGGGTTGACTCCTAGTTTTTAGGAGCCAGAGGCCCCTATTTTCAGCACAAGGAGCCATCCAAGAGGATCCGCGGGGATCACGGTCCAGAAGTCGGGTTCATATACCCGAAATCGGTTACGTCACCGCGGGCCCTCGGGTGAGCACGAACTGGCGCAGCGCGTCCGGGTCGTCCAGATCGACGTACTCGAACCCGTCCACCGCCGCCGGCGCCTCCCCGATCGCGCACATGGAGTCGTAGACCTGCACGTACGCCGCCGACTGCGGGCCCCAGTCGAGCACCTTCGCCGCGCGCTCCCGTGCCCGCAGGGCGAGCTCGACCCGCAGCTCGGGGTCATCCAGAAGCGACTCGACCGCGTCGGTGAACGCGGCCACGTCCCCGGACGGCACGAAGAGCGCCGCGTCCTCGGCGGAGACCCGGGTCTCGACCAGGTCGAAGGAGACCGACGGCAGGGCGTACGCCATGTACTCCATCGTCTTGTTCATCGTCGAGACGTCGTTGAGCGGCGTCTTCAGGTCCGGGCACAGCCCGACGGCCGCGGCGCTGAGATGCTCGGCGATCAGCGCGGAGCCGGCCCGCCCGGTGAACGTGACCACGTCGTCGAGGCCGAGCTCGGTGCAGCGGCGCTTGAGGTCCTCGAGGCAGTCGCCGAAGCCCATCAGCACGGCGTCGACGTCGGTGCGGCCGCGCCGGTGGACGAGCTCCTCCATCACCTCCAGCACCGTGTCGACGCCGTCCTGCGGACCCATGATCCCGAGGTAGACCAGGGTGTGGCGCCTGCCCGTGCCATTGTCCAGGGCAACGGCGTCGTGGGGCCGCACCGGGCGCATCACCGAGGTGTCCGGTCCGCTGCGGACCACGGTCACGTCCGCGGGCGCCATCCCGCCGCGGGTGATCGCGACCTTCCGGTAGGACTCGTTGGTCGAGATGACCTTGTCGGCGGTGGCGTACGTCTGCTTCTCGAGCCAGCGCAGCGCGGCCAGCTGGGCGCGGCCGGACAGCGACGTCGGCGCACCGAAGCGGGAGAGGAAGAGCTCGGGGTTGAGGTCATGCTGGTCAAAGACGAACTCGACGCCACGGCGCTTCCAGATGCGGGCGAGCAGCCAATAGGTGTCGGGCGGGTTGCACGCCTGCATGATCGCGAACGGGCGGTCCCGCCAGACCTTGTTGGCCAGCAGCGCCGTGCGGATCCAGCAGTAGACGAACTCCAGCAGGTAGCCGAGCACGCCGCGGGCCTGCGGCGCGGGCCGGTACTTGTAGATGCGTACGCCGCCGAGCTGCTGGCGCCCGGGATCGCCGGGGCCCTTCGGGCAGATCACGCTGACCTCGTAACCCCGGGCGACCAGTGCCTGGCACTCCAGCCAGACCCGTCGGTCGAGCGGCACAGGAAGGTTCTGCACGATGATCAGCACGTGCGTCTTTGCGACGCCTTGTCTCTGCTGGGCTGCGTTGACCATATGAGCAGCGTTGAGGAGCCCGGAGACCCCCTCGGCGGGGACGCCCGGCATATCCCCGAATCCGGGGATCGTGAGCGGTGACGCGGGTGCCGCAGGGCCTCACGGCTCCTAGCGTCGCCTGGTGTGAACCCGCTGGCCGAGCGCATCCGTTCCGTACGCACCCGACCCCGGTCGCACGCCGTGATCGCGGACCGGCGCACGTCGGTCGGCGCGGACGGGCTGGTCGGCGCGGCCGAGGAGCTGCGGCTCGCCCTCGTCGCGGCCGCCGGTCGCCCGCAGCCGCTGGTCGCGGTGTCGCTGCCGCTGTCCACCGACGCGGTGGTGGCGCTCGTCGCCGCGATCCTCGGCGACCTCTCGGTCTGCTTCGTGGACCCGTCGGCGTCCGAGGAGCACCGCCGGTCCCTCCTCCAGGCGCTCCATCCCGACGTCGTGCTCGACCGCTCGGGGATCCGGGCAGTCGCGTCGTCATCGTCCTCGTCCCGGGAGCCGCTGGAGGCCGGGTACGTCGCGATGTCCTCCGGCTCCACCGGCGGCGGCCCCAAGGGCGTGCTCTCCTCCTGGGCCGGGATCGACGCCTTCGTCCCGCACGGGGCGGCCGCGCTCGATCTCGACGCCTCCTCGGCCTGGGCCGAGGTCTCGCACCTCTCCTACGACCTGGCGATGACCAACCTGCTCGTGGCCCTGGCCGCCGGCTCCTCCCTCCACCTGTCCGGATCGCTGGGCGACCGGCTCCGGCCGCTCGGCTTCTGCGCCCGGGTCGAGGCGACACACCTGCGACTCGCCCCTCGGTTCATCGACCTCGCTGCCGCCGAGCGGGTCGACGGGGCCCCGCGGAGCCTGCGGGTGTGGGGCTCCGGCGGTGACCGGCTCTCCGCCGCCGACGCGCAGCGCGTCTTCGACCTGGGCGTCCCGACCGTCGTCAACACCTACGGCACCAGCGAGACGATCGGGTTCGCCAGCGCCGCCCGGTTCGAGGCCGGTGACGACCTGCCGGCGGTCCACGGCGCGGTCGGGATCGGGCGCGGGGCGGTCGGGGCGTGGCGTACGTCCATGGGGTCGGCGGGCGAGATGCTGGCCATCGAGTCGCCCCACCTACCCGGCGGCTATCTCTTCGGCTCCCCGAGCGGTGAGTTCCCGCGCTGGGACGGGCCGGAGCGGGTGCTGACCGGCGACGTCGGGGCCCGGCGCGGCGAGGAGCTCTTCTGCCTGGGCCGCGCGGGCCGCCGGGTGAAGCGCAGCGCGAGCTTCGTCGACCTGGACGCGCTCGACGCCGAGGTGAAGCAGGCCTTCGGCCTGGCCACCTTCACGGCCGCCACCCCCGAGGGCGCCCTGGTCAGCCTCGTCGAGGGTCCCGAGGCCCACCTGGACGACCTCCGCCGCCGGCTGCCGACGGTGCTGCGGCCCGACTCGGTCCCCGACGTACTCGTCCCCGTCGCCCAGCTCCCCCGCACCGGCAACGGCAAGATCGACCACGCCGCCGCTCAGGCGCTGGTCTCGACCGCTGGCTGACCCTGTGGGTCGCCGTCGCTGACCGCCCCGCTGGTCGAGCCGCCGGAGCCGCTAGGCGGAGGCGTGTCGAGACCAACACGGTCCTGGCGAGCGCGGAGGGGACCGTGTTGGTCTCGACACGCTCGCTGGCGCGAGGGTCTGAACGAAGTGGCCCTCGACCAACGGGGATCAGCGGTCACCCGACCTGCGCGCGCACGTGGTCGGCCAGGGACCCGACGGACTCGAAGACCTCGGCGTTGATGTCGTCCTCGTCCATCTCGAAGCCGAAGCGGTCCTCCAGGACCGTGATCAGCTCGACCAGGGCGAGCGAGTCGAGCTCGGGCAGGGAGCCGAAGAGCAGGGTGTCCGCGGCCAGGGTGCCGGCGCTGTGGTCGGGGCCGATCACCTCGGTGATCGCCTCGGCGACGCTGACGAGGGTCGCGTCGGTCGTGTCGATGGTCATGGGACTCCTTGGGTTACAGATCGGGTTTCAGACGAGAACTTCGAGCGGGACTGGGTGGCTCAGGAAGGCGGTCGGGCTGGCGGTGAGGCCGTACGCCCCGGCCTGGTGCACGACGACCAGGTCGCCCACCTCGGCACGCGGCAGGCTCACCTTGTCGCCGAGCAGGTCCAGGGGCGTGCACAGGCAGCCGACGACCTGCACGGTCTCGACCGCAGCCTCGCCATCACCGGCCACGGCGACCGAGATCGGGTAGTTGCGACGGATGACCTGGCCGAAGTTGCCCGAGGCGGCGAGCTGGTGGTGCATGCCGCCGTCGACGACCAGGAAGGTCTTGCCGCGCGAGATCTTGCGGTCGACGACCCTGGTCACATAGACCCCGGCCTCGCCGACGAGATAGCGGCCGAGCTCGATGACGACCTGCGCGGACGGCAGCGCAGGACGTACGCGGGTGGCGAGCAGCTCCTCGAGCCGCGCGCCGACCAGCGGGAGGTCGAGCGGCTGATCCTGGGTGTAGTAGGGGATGCCGAAGCCACCGCCGATGTTGAGGTACGTCATCGGCTCCGCGAGGTCGCCGGACAGCCGCAGGACGAGGTCGACGGTGCGCTCCTGAGCCTCCGCCAGGATCGAGGCGTGCAGGTTCTGAGAGCCTGAGAAGACGTGGAAACCGGCCACCTCGACGTCGCGGTCGTGCAGCGTCTTGAGCAGCATCGGCACCGTCTCGGCGTCGACCCCGAACTGCTGGGCGCCGCCGCCCATCCGCATCCCCGAGCCCTTGACCTCGAAGTCCGGGTTGACCCGGACCGCGACCCGCGGCCGGATCCCGAGCCGTTCGGCGGCCTCGACCAGGCGGTCGGCCTCCAGCGGCGACTCGATCTCGACGAGCACCCCGGCCGCGACGGCCTGGGACAGCTCTCCGAGCGACTTCCCCGGACCCGCGAAGCTCACCTCTCCCGGAGAGATCCCGGTGTCGAGCGCCACCCGCATCTCGGCCCCCGAAGCGACGTCGAGCGCGTCGACGGCCCGAGCCAGGTGCTGGACCACCGCGGGCATCGGGTTGGCCTTGACCGCATAGCTCAGGTGCACGTCACCGGGAAGCGCTGCCCGCAGCGAGGCCACCCGGGCGTCGATCGCGGCCCGGTCGTAGGCGAAGAACGGGGTCGAGCCGACCCGCTCGGCCAGCCGTCCCACCGGCACGCCCCCGACAGCCGGTCCACCAACGTCGGTCATCACCACTCCAGACATGTCAGCTCGCTGTACAGGTAGTCGACCCGCGCGGGGTCGAGGGCCTCGCTGCGCAGCATCTTCGGCCGCGACCGCGAGAGCCGGTAGGAACCGCCCGGCGCCCCTCCCGCGACCCGGTGCTCGACCAGGGTCGCCGCGGCGCCGTGCTGGGTCAGCAGGTGCGAGGCCAGCCGCGGCGCGTGCCGCCGGAGCAGCTCCGGGTTGCTCGCGTAGAGGACCGAGGCGAAGGCGCGTACGCCCTTGCGGGTGTCCTTGCGGGCCACGACGTAGCAGTGCTCGGAGCCCGCGCTCAGCACCACGTGCCGGGCCGCCGCCGCGGCACGGTGGTCGGCATAGAGGTCCCGCTCCTCGCCCTGCAGCACCGAGTCCAGTACGTCGGGACGACTGCTCACCCGCACCCCGCGTCGCCCCGGCAGCGCCACCGCGGGCACCAGCGAGGTGGTCGTGTCCAGGTCGGTGAACTTGAGCTTCCGGTTGAGCGCGATCACGTTGCCGGAGGGCGAGAAGTCGGTGAACTCGTAGCCGGGCTGCTTGAGCAGCGTGGTCAGCAGCCGCAGCCCCTGATGACGGTGGCTGTCGAGCACGCACCAGGCGCCCAGGTTGCAGACCTGGAGCGTCTCCGCGCCGACCCTCCGGTCGGAGTAGTAGGCGAGGTAGGCCCCGACCACCCGCTCCCCCTCGGCGAGGAAGAACCCGTGGTTGGGCTGGGGTACGTCCCAGGGCACCCGCAGGGCGTGGGTCCACTCCAGCTCCTGCACCCGCGGGTTCAGCTGCTCGTGCAGGAACGTCGAGACTGCCGGGAGGTCGTCGGCTGTGATCGGGGCGAGCAGGGCCTTCATGCGCTCGCCACCCACTCGGGCCCACGCGGGGCGCTCATCCGGCGGGGGCTGACCAGGGTGCGGACGGCACGTCGCGACGTCTGCTTGCCCAGCAGCGCCCGGCTGCACTCGCGGGCCAGCACCATCAGCCAGTACGCGGCCCCCTGCACCCGCCCGCGGCGGACCGTGAAGAGCCGCACCCGGTTGGCGACCAGGAGTGCCCACAGCCCCGGTGAGGTGGTGGACTCGCCGCCGAGGTGGACGGCGCGCGCGGCGGGCACGAACCGCACCCGGAAGCCCCGGTCGCGAGCGCGCAGGTGGAACTCGGTCTCCTCGGAGTAGAGGAAGTAGGACTCGTCCCAGGGGCCGCAGGCCCGCCAGCACTCGGCGCTGATCAGCTGCGTCGACCCCTCGGCCCAGTCGGTGTCCTGGCCGCGGTCGTACTCGGCCGGGTCGACCACGACCTCCCCCGCCCACCGGACGCGGCCGGCGCGGTTGGCGCCGACCACGGCGTCGGCGAAGGCCCGCACCAGGCTCGGGGCGCCACGCATCGACTCGATCAGCCGGCCCTCGGCGTCGACCAGCCGGGGCACGGCCACGCCGACCCCGGGCACGAGCTCACGCGCGAGCGCCGCGACACAGTCCGGCTCGAGGCGTACGTCCGGGTTCAGGACCAGCACCGCGTCGACGTCCGGATCCGCTGCGAAGGCTGCCGCGACACCCGCGTTGATCCCGGCGGCGTAGCCGCCGTTGCGACCGGTCTCGACGACGGTCGCGTCCGGCGCCATGCGGTGCGCGGTCGCCACGGTGTCGTCGGCAGAGGCGTTGTCGACGACCACCAACCGCCACCCGAGGCCGGCCAGCCCACCCGGCAGAGAGCCGACGAGATCGGCCAGCAGGTGAGCACTGTTATAGGTCACCACCACGACTGCGATGGTTCGGATCGGGAGCGACACATCACGAGTCTCAACGGGGTCCACCCCCGCCGGAACCGCCTCCCGACCGCAGATCCCCCGTATGAGGTAGGCCTTCGCAAAGGCGGGCCCGGCGCGGTCTCCGGATCCCTAGCGTGGAGAACATGCCCGCCCACGTGACCAACATCTGCTTCCACGGCATCGGCGAGCCCGAGCGCGAGCTGGAGCCGGGTGAGGACCGCTACTGGATCAGCCAGGACGCCTACGAGGACATCCTCGATGCCGTCGCCGGCCGCCCCGAGGTGCGAATCAGCTTCGACGACGGCAACCACTCCGACGTCGCGATCGGGTTGCCGGGCCTGCTGGCCCGCGGCCTGAGCGCGACCTTCTTCGTGCTGGCGGGCCGCTTGGGGAAGCCGGGAAGCGTCGACCGCCTCGACATCCGGCTCCTCCGGGTGGCGGGCATGCGGATCGGCACCCACGGCATGGACCATGTCAGCTGGCGCGGCCTCGATCCCGCGGGCGTACGCCGCGAGCTGATCCAGGCCCGCGAGCAGATCACCATGGCGGCCGGCGAGACGGTGGACGAGGCGGCGCTCCCGCTCGGCCGCTACGACCGCACCACGCTGCGCCACCTGCGCCGTCTGGGCTACGAGCACGTCTACTCCAGCGACCGCGCTCACGCGGTGGCCGGCGCCTGGCTGCAGCCGAGGTTCAGCGTCACCGCGAACGACGACGGGGCCAGCGTACGCAGCCAGATCCTGAACGGACAGGGCATCGCCAAGAGGGTGGAACGCCAGGCGGCAGGCCTGGTCAAGCGGCTGCGCTGACCTTCAGGACGGGCTGAGCTTCACGACGTCAGCACGCTCAGGATCAGGACCCGGTCGAACTTGCCGTTCGGGGAGCGCGGAAGCTCCGGGCGTACGTCGATGGTCGAGGGAACCATGTAGGGCGGCATCGCACGGCGCAGCGCGGTCAGCAGCCGGTCGGCCTCGATCTCCGTCCGACCGGCGGGAGGCGTCACCAGCAGCACGATCCGCTGCCCGAGCCGGTCGTCGGGCAGGCCGAGCGCCACCGCATCGCGGACCAGGCCGGTGTCGTAGGCGACCTCCTCGATCTCGGTCGGGCTGACCCGGTAACCGGAGGTCTTGATCATGTCGTCCAGGCGCCCGACGAAGTAGAGGAAACCCTCCTCGTCCGCCACCACCCGGTCCCCGGACCACACGCACAGCTCGGGCGTACGCCACGAGGCCTGCTCCCGCGGCAGCGGCCGGAACCGTTCGGCGGTCCGCGCGGAGTCGCCCCAGTAGCCTTGGGCCACCAGTGCGCCGCGATGGACCAGCTCCCCCTCCTCGCCGGGCTCGCACGGCGTCCCGTCCTGGCGTACGACGAGAACCTCCGCGTTGGGGATGGCCTTGCCGATGGAGTCCGGCCGGCGGTCGACCTCGGCCGGGTCGAGATAGGTGGAGCGGAACGACTCGGTCAGTCCGTACATCAGGAAGGGCTGCGCCGCCGGGAAGTGCTCGCGGAGCCGTTGCAGCGTGGCCCGCGGCATCCGGCCCCCGGTGTTCGCGAAGTAGCGCAGGCGCTCCCGCGCCTCCGGTGGCCACTCGACGCCGGCCAGCTGCAGCCACAGCGGCGGTACGCAGGTCAGCCCCGTCACGCCGTACTCGGCGCACAGCGCAGGAACCTCGCCGGGCAGCAGATAGTTCATCAGCACCACGTGTGCTCCGACCGCGAAGGCGGTGGTGATCTGGCTGAGGCCGGCATCGAAGCTGAGCGGGAGCACGGAGAGGATGACGTCCTCGGGCCCGTTGCCGAGATAACTGCTGACGCTCTCGGCGCCGGCCACGAGGTTGCGGTGGCTCAGCACCACGCCCTTCGGCTTCCCGGTGCTGCCCGAGGTGTAGAGGATGGCGGCAAGGTCCTGGTCGATCGTCGCGTCGGCAGGCGCGGAGGCGCCGGCCGGGAACACCTCGTCCCAGGCGTGCACCGCGACGTCGAGCGCGATCTCGTCAGGGACCACGGTGCCGGCCCCGGTGCCGACCAGAACGATGTGCTCGAGCGCCTCGCACCGCTTCAGCTCCTCGCGGAGCAGAACCAGCCGCTCTTTCGAGGTGATGAGCACCTTGACCGAGCAGTCCTCGAGGATGTGAGCGACCTGGCCGGCCTTGAGCAGCGGGTTGACCGGCACGAAGACGCCGCCCGCGGCCGTGGCCGCGAAGATCGAGGCGACCGTCGCGGGCCGCTTCTCCAGGAAGATCGCGCAGCGGTCGCCCCGGGCCAGGCCGAGATCGCCGAGTCCGGCGGCGATCGCGCACGCCGAGGCCCAGACCTCGGCGTAGCTCTGCGTGCTGCCCTTGTAGGAGAGCGCAGGGGCGTCAGGGCGCGCCTCGGCGTGCTCACGCAACAGGGAGTGGAGCACCGTCCTCATCGCGTCCGCACCGCGATCATCGACTTGGTCAGACCGAGGAGCCGCTCCCGGAGGATCTCGGAGTCGGGGAAGTAGGAGCGCATCTCGGTCATCCCGACCAGCTCGGTCCACTGCACATCGGCCATCGCCTCGGCCCGGGATGCGGGAAGCGTGTGGACCAGCGGCCAGCGCTCGGCGACCCGGGCCCGCAGCGCCATCGGAAGGAACTGCATCCCGGGGAAGAGCCAGTGCGGCTCGATCGGGAAGTACCGGTAGGGCGTCTGGACCCAGTGCCGTGGCGCGGCCTGACGGATCTGCTCGGCCAGCCTGGAGCGCTGGGCGTGGCCGCCGACGTGCTCGAGCAGGGAGTTGGAGAACACCAGGTCGTACGCCACCGGCGCCCCCGCACCCTCCAACGCACCGCGTGCGTCGCAGGCGTCGCCGGTCACCGGCGTCAACCAGCCCTCCTTGCCGGCCCCCGGCTCGGTGAGGTTGAGCACGACGACGTGCGCAGGGCGTACGGGTGCCCGCAGCCAGGACTCGGTGGTGCCGCCGACGTCGAGCACCTTCATGTCGGCGATGTCGGGGAAGAGCGTCGTGAACCTCTCCCAGCGACGCAGCCGAAGCGTGGCGCCCAAGGACGCGGGAGAGTCCACCAGTCGGGATCGGAGCTCGAGCTTCACCCGACAATCGTCAACGGCGCAGCCGCCCGGCGAACGGCTCCCCGAACCCGGATCCCCCGTATCAGGTAGGAGCGGTCGCGCTGTCCGGACAGGTGATCGCCCCGAGAAACATGGCCGACATACCGATTCTGGTGGATGCCCGAACGCTCCGCATCTGTGCAGGGTCGGTATCGCAACGGTGCTGCCTAGACCTGAACGGTGCAACCACATGCAAACCTCGGCAAGTCGAACGTCCGGTCCGACTGGCTCTCGAGGCCATGCCCGAAAACCGATCCTTCTCGTCGGCAGCACCCTGATCACGGTCGTCGCCATTGTCGCCTGGACGATCTGGCCGATCTCGCAGAGCCAGGCGAAGGCGGTCAGCCTGCTCCCCGACGACGCGGTCCCCGCGATCGTGACCGACCCGGATCGACGTCCGGTCGAGGTGGGCCTGCGCTTCCGTGTGACCGAGCCCGCCGAGGCGGTCGCGGTCCAGTTCTACAAGAGCTCGGCGAACGCCGGGCCGCACACGGGCACCCTGTGGTCCGGGCGGGGTCGTGAGCTCGCCACCGCACGGTTCGGCGACAAGCCTCGGCGTGGCCTCCAGGTGGCCGAGTTCGACCGCACGGTGATCCTGCGACCCGGCCGGGACTACGTCGTCTCCTACACCGCGCCCAAGGGCCGCTACTCCACCGACCAGAGCTACTTCGACAAGCCGGTCTCCAGGGGGCCGATCACCGCCGGGGTCAACGCCGGGGTCTACTCCTACCGGCCCGGCTCCTTCCCTACCCAGACCTTCGGAGCCAACAGCTACGCCGTGGACATCGTGGTGCGCCCGACCGGCTCCGGCGGGTCGCCCTCGCCCTCGCCGTCGTCGTCCCCGTCCTCGGCGACCTCCCCGTCGGCCGGCCCGTCCACCGCTTCACCGAGCCCGTCCCCGAGCTCGCCCCCATCGAAGTCGGCTCCCGCGACCCCGACCACGCCGCCTCCGAGCTCGTCGTCACCGGAGGTCACCGGCGGCCCGACGCCCCCGACCTCGATACCCGACGGGTTCCCGAACCCGGCGACCACCGGGGTGCCCGCGGGCGTACGGCTGACTCCCTACGCGGGACCGTGCAACATCACCAAGCCCGGCACCGTGATCGACGGCAAGATCGTGAACTGCACGCTGAACGTACGCGCGGCCGACGTCACGATCCGCAACTCGGTGATCAACGGGACCGTCTACAACGACGAGGGGTCCAACGGGCTCGGGTTCACGATCGCCGACAGCGAGGTCCGGATCGGCAACCGAGGAGGGACGGGCATCGGCAACGTCGGCTTCACGGCCCTGCGGGTGGAGGTCACCGGAGGCAACCGCTCGATCAACTGCTGGCGCGACTGCACCGTGCGGGACTCCTACGTGCACGGCCAGTTCACCGACGTGACCGGCGTCGCCCACGAGTCCGGGATCCGGATGGGTTCGGGGGGTGTCATCAGCCACAACACGATCACCTGCGACGCACCGGACGTCCCGCCCGACGCCGGCTGCTCGGCGGGCCTGACCGGGTACGGGGACTTCGCCACCGTGGAGAACAACCTCATCGAGCGCAACATGTTCCTGGTGACGACAGGCGGCACCTGTGCCTACGGCGGCTCGTCGTCGGGCAAGGCCTACGGCGGCACCAACCACATCCGCTTCATCGACAACGTGTTCCAGCGCACCGCCGCGCGACCGAACTGCGGCTACTGGTTCCCGATCGCCTCCTTCGACTCCTCAGCGCCGGGCAACGTCTGGAAGGGCAACGTCTGGTCGGACGGCGGCGTCGTGAATCCCGGGTGACAGCTCCATGGGTTCCTGCTTGACCAGGCGGTGCAGGGCACCGGCGAGACCGACCGCCAGGAAGAAGCAGCCGGAGGACTGCGGGAACGCGAACAGGTCGTAGAAGGCCATCGCGGTCGCACCGGCGAGGACAGCGGCGAGCAGCCCCTGCGCGAGCTCGCGGTCGAAGTCGGTGGTCGCTGCCTTCCGAGCGCTGCGAGCCATGAACGCCGCGACCAGGATGACCGCCAGCAGCGCAGCCATCCCGATCAGCCCGGTCTCGATCGTGTGGCCCAGGTACTGGTTGTCCAGGATCCAGTACTGCGGCAGGAACGTCCCGGGCCCGCGGCCCAGCCACGGGTCACGCGCGATGAACTGGAGCGCCACCCCGTAGGCGTCCGTCCGAGACGCCACGCTGGCGTCGTCGCCGGCGCCGACGAACAGCCCGGTGAGGACACCGAGCATCCCCGGCACCACGAGATAGACCAGACCCGAGATCGCGGCCAGGCAACCGAGTGCGACCAGGCGCATGCGCCAACGCCAACGGAGGGCGAGGACCAGGATCGCGACGGCGGTGCAGAGGATCGCCGAGCGCGAGATCACCATGAAGATCGCGATCGCGACAACGGCCAGGACGGCGCGGTAGAGCCATCGCCGGGTGGGTGCGTGCAGGGCGTACACGATCACCAGCGGCAGCACCATCGACAAGATGACGCCGTACTCGATCGGGTGGGTCGAGGTCCCGCTGAGCCGTGGCATGCCGCTGCGTTCGTACAGGCCGATCTCGATGCCACGGGCGGAGAGTCCGGGGATGCTGATCCGGTCCACCAAGGCCTGCCGGGTCACGAACTGGAGCAGGCCGAGCACCGCCACCAACCCGATCCCGATCACCAGCCGGCGCACCACCGCGTGCAGCCGGTCGAGCGACGAGATCCCCTCTGCCGCCACCATGGCCAGACCGGCCATACCGATCATCTTGAGCAGCCCGCTGTCGGCGGGCGTCAGCTCGTTGCCGGGCATCGGCGCCGACATCGCCAGCACGTACGACGCCATCACGGCCAGGAGAAGCCCCAGGATCGCGATGCGTAGCGGCTGGACTCCCACATCGATCCGATGGATCCGTTGGACGTGGTACCAGACCCACCACAGGAACGCCCCGATCGCGACGATCGTCGCGGGCGCGCCGGCCGTGCCCAGCGCCGGGACGACGAGCACGGACCGGATCGAGAGCAGTACGACGATGTAGACCGTCAAGATGGCCGCGGCGTCGATCGACCGGGACACACCTACCTTCGGCTCGCCGGGACTACGCAGTCCGGTGAGCGGGGCCGTCCGCATCGTCCCTCACCTGCGTTGCACCGCTGACGACTGCTCGTCATGCGGTACGACCTGGGCGAATCCGTTCCGGGGCGGTGGCCTCTCCCAGCCGTCGGAGTCCAGGGGCTCCACGATTCTGGGGCCGGCGCGGTCATCGCCGACGTCGCCTGCTCCGTGCGACTCGTCCTCCTCCTGGCGCCTGGCACGGCCGCGCGAGAGCAGCAGCCCGTCCAGCAGCCCGATGCCGAGGAGCCCGACCACCAAGACGCCCGCACCGCCGACGATCCCGGCACGGAGCTGGTCCTTGGTGACCTTCTCCGCGGTCTCGTCGATGGTGAGCTTCTGGATGGAGATGTACTCACGGCGCTTGATCCCCAGGTCGGACTGCAGGCCGACGAGCACCCCCGGCGCGGCGTCGAACAGGTCGTTCAGAGCACCGATCGTGTCCTCCTCGCTGGCGCCGGTCACATCGACCACGACGATCGGCCCGCTCACCGCCATGTCGGCGTACATCTCATAGCTCACGTCCGGATGGCTCTCCTCGAGCTCGGCCCGAGCCGTCTTCGAGGTCATCGCGCGGATGAGGATGTCGCGGGCCGGGTTGAGCCCGCCCAGGGAGAGATAGGGGTTGCCCTCGATCTTCTCGCCCGCTCGGGTGGTCCCATCGGGCGGGAAGAGGAGCAGGGTCCCCTGAGCCGTGTAGGAGGGACCCACCCGTCCCATCATCACCACGACGGCGACGACCGTCAGCCCCAGGGTGACGATCACGAGATACCAGCGGCGCGCCAGGGCCCCCCACACCGCGCTGAGTTCCATGTGTTCCGGTCGCTTTCGCTAGAGAGTGGCTGAAGGCATCCGCGTGCCCGGGCACAGCCATCGTCAGGTTCTCCGGCTTCCTCCGAGGCGCACCCACCACGTCATACCCAAGACGAGGTACCGACCGCACCGATCCCGCCGCCCATCGGCGCTCGCGCACAGGGTGAGGCTTGTGACAGCCCTCGAACTCGTCGGCCTGCTGCTGCGCAGGTGGTACGTCGTGGTCGTCTGCGCGCTGCTGACGCTGGGTGGCGCGGTGGTGCTGCTCGACCGGCCGCCGGTCTACTTCACCCAGTTCGAGGTGGTGCTGCTCCCGCCGAAGGAGTCCGTGAACCCGAACACCCTCCGCGAGGACCCCTATGGGATGGTGCCGATGGCGGGCCTGCTGGTGGAGGAGTACAACCAGGGCCGCCACCCGCTCAACATGAGCACCACCGAGACGACCCTCTACGGCGAAGGCCTCGACCAGGGCGAGCGGGTCCGGATGCGCAACGTCGGCAACCAGTGGCTCCCCATCTACAGCAACCCGGTGATCGACGTGCAGGTCGTGGACCCGGACGCGGATCGGGTCGAGGAGGAGGCCGCCCGGATCGCCCGGGACCTCGACGGCATCCTCCAACGTCGACAGGACGAGCTGGGTGTCCGCAAGGCGTCGCGGATGTCCACCGAGATGGCGCCTGAGGACGTGGTCGTCCAGCAGATCAGCGGCAGCAGGTCGCGTACGGCGGCAGGGCTCGCCCTGCTGGGCGGATCGCTCACCGTCGTGGCGGTCATCTGGATCGAGCGTCTCTCCCGCGTCCGTGCCGCGCGCCGGACGCAGGCCCGTGATCACAGCGGTTCGACCCTCCGGCCCGACCGGGAACTCATCTCGCAGCGGTGACCCCGGAGTGGCGCACCGCGCCGGCGGCGAGGGAGAGGTTGAGCAGGAACGCGACGGTGCCGGGCCCCGGATCGTGCCGGCCCACCAGGACGTCGTCGAGCCAGCTCGGCTCCACGACCTCGGTCTCCGCGAGGCCGGAGACCGTCTCCGGGTGGATCCGCCAGTAGGTCACCACCCCGTCGGCCAGGATCTCGCCGCCCACAGGTGGCCGACCGCGTCGCCGGACTCGCTGGCCCAGCTTGCGACCGGCCTTGGTCATCATCGTCGCGCCTCGGCGCCAGGAGCTGCGCCATCCGGGCGTGACGTACGTCGCCGGCGAGGGGCGCCCCTCGAGCGGTAGCCGGGCCAGCTCGATATCGAGCTCGACCTGGAGCCGGGCGAGGAACCGGGAGCCCATCTTGTCCGCGGACGCAAGAGCCCGGACGGTGGCGATCCAGCGATCGTCGAGCATCGGGTTGACGATCCGGCGACGGGCGCTCACCGGCGACTCGGTCGCTCCTGCCCAGTGCTGCATCCGCTGGCCGAGGTAGAGGTCGTCCGTCGCCTCGAACCACGAGCGCCCGCTCTCGGCGAGGGCGGCCAGGACCTCGGCGTGGGCGATCTCGCGCGCCCGCTCCCGGAAGGCCGGCCGGAGCGCCGAGGACTCGACGGCCTCGTTGACGAACATCCGCCAGTCGGCGAGGCGCCGCGCCCGTGCCTGCGTCACCGGGCCGTCACCGTCGCGGCCGAGGTAGTAGAAGCCCCGGGCCACCTCTCCACCGAGGCCGGAGATCCGCGGACCCGGCATCGCCCGGGCCTCGGCGAAGTCCAGGGCCGCCCACGCCAGCGGGTCCGCACCGAGCTCGATCGCACCGGCGGCAGCCGCACATCGTGCGTACGCCTCCTCGGGGTCGAGCGTGTCGAGGCCGTCCACGCCGATGATCTCGTGGCTCATCCCATGGCGATCTGCCAGGCCCGCGGCGATCCGTACGTCAGGAGAGTCGGGCCGCCCCAGCGTCACCACCCTCAGCCCGCGGCGACGCCGCGGGTCGATCGCGGAGAGGAGCAGCCGCGAGTCCTGGCCGCCGGTGAGCTGGAGGATCGCGTCGGGGTGGTCGTCGAGGTAGGCGTCCAGGTAGCCGCGGAGCATGCTGCTCATCGAGGCGACCCCCTCGGTGAGGCCGATGCGCTCCTCGTCCGGCTCGTCGGTGAAGGCGTCCAGGCCGAGCAGGCCGTCGCGGAGCTCGACCGACCGGCCGGCGGGCACCTTCGTCACCGACTCGAACAGGCTGCGCCCACGCAGCTGCCAACCGAGCAGGCTCTGCACGGCGAGACCCTCGTCGTCCAGCGACGTCGGCGCCAGTGCCGCCAGCACCCGTGCCGACGTCGAGACCGCCGCCCAGCCGTCGCCGACGCGGTAGTAGAGGTGACGGAACCCGAGCGCGTCGGTCGTGGCGGTGATGGCGTTCCCCGCCTGCTGCACGGCGCCGAACGTCGGCAGCATCTCCGCGAGCGCCTTCCGGTCTCTGCCGGCGAGCATCCGGGCCACGTCCTCGGGATCGACGCCCAGGTTCCGTCGCCTCAGCTCGCGGGTGAGGACCAGCGTCCGGCCGTCGGCCAGCGGTTCGTACGCTCCCCAGGTCGCGGTCTGGAGCCCGGACCGGGTGCCGCCGCAGGCCGCCTCGGGTGCGACGGACACGACCGCTGCCGCCAAGGCCGGCGCGCTCCGGCCGACGCCTGCGGAGACTGCCGCGAAACCTGGCGGTGAGGACGTCATGCAAGAACCCTAGGAAGGGCTGCTGGTGGCGCCGGCGCCTCCAGCCACGCGTACCCAATCCACGGGAGCACCGCCCCTGGCCGTGTCCTCGATGATCCGGCGTACGCCGTCGCGTGTGCGCGCCCAGTTGTCGGTGCGTACGCTCCCGGCGGCGGCCGCCGCCCGGGCCGGGACGTCGGCCGCCCCGACCGCCTCGAACAGGGCATCGGCGATGCCTCCCGGTGTCGGGGACGCCCAGCCGACGTGTGGGTTGTCCAGGTCTGCACGAGCATCGGGCGAGGAGTTGACCACCGGCACACAGCCCGCGGCGAGCATCTCCTCGGCGACCAGCGAGATGTTGGTGAACGACATCGCCAGGCCGGCGACGCACCGGTTGTAGAGCGCGTTCAGCTCCTCGGGAGTGAGCCGGCCGTGGTGGACCACCGGGAACCTGAGTTCGGGCACCGGCGAACCGTAGACGTGGATGGGCTGATCCGGGTGCCGCCGGTGGAACTCCGCGAGCGCGAGGGTGCCGAGCAGATAGCCGCGCCGCGCCAGGCCCGGCTTGGCGTAGAAGACGACGCCGGAGCGCCGGCCCTGGTTGTGCAGCGAGTAGACGGAGGTGTCGCAGGAGAACGGCACCAGCTCCGAGGAGACGCCCAGGTCCTCGCGCAGCCGGCGGTGCACCATCTCCCCCAACGCGATGTTGGTGAACCCGAACCGGTAGGTGTCGGCGGCCAGCTCGTACTCGGAGCCGTGCGGCGAGAAGAGCGGCTCGTAGTCCTGGATGAAGTAGAGCCGGTGCAGCGGCCGCGAGGGCCGGACGGCGAGCACGTGGGCCGACTCCCATCCGGTCGCCACGCAGGCGTCCAGCCCGTCGAACCCCTCGTCGACCGAACGGACCTCGGCCCGGACCCCCGGCCAGCAGTCGCGGATCACCTCGGCCTGAGCGGCCGCCGAGCCGTGGTGCCGGTCGTAGAGCAGGACGACACAGCGGTGGCCGGCCTGTTCCAGCGCCTCCACCATCCGGAACATCGTGGTGTGACCGCCCGAGCCGGCCGCCGGCGGCGTGGTGAGCCAGCCGACCACGAGCGGTCGCCCGCGCGGCACCGGCGGCACCGGACCGAGCTCCAGACGCGTGGAGTCGGCGATGTCCTCGGGCAGCAGGCCGAAGTCGAGGGTGTGTGCGTCGAGCTGCTGATAGGCACGCCGCACGGCGCGGCGGACCACCCCGCGTGGCCCTTCGCGCCGGAGCTTCCCGGCGATGCCGCCGAGCACGCCGCCGCTCACTGCCGCACCGCTCTGCCGAGAGCATCCGCGACGATCTCCTGCTGCTCCGCGGTGATGCCCGGGAACATCGGCAGCGAGATGATCTCGCGCGCGAGCGCCTCCGCGACCGGGAACGAGCCGGCGCCGTGTCCGAGCCAGGAGAAGGCCGGCCACAGGTGCACCGGCGCCGGGTAGTGGATGCCGGCACCGACCCCTGCCTCCAGGAGGTCACCCAGCACCCGGTCGCGGTCGGCGACCCGGGCGACGTAGAGGTGCCAGACGTGCTGGTTTCCCGGCAGGACCCGCGGCAGGACCACCTCCGGCACGTCGGCGAGCAGCGTGGCGTACCGCTGCGCGGCCTCGTCCCGCTCGGCGTTCCAGCCCTTGAGGCGCTCGAGCTTGAGCGAGAGGACGGCCGCCTGGACCGAGTCCAGACGGGAGTTGGTGCCGACGTCGAGGTGCTCGTACTTCGCCACCCCGCCGTGGTTGCGCAGGGCACGGACCCGGTCGGCGATCTCCGCCGACCCGGTGGTCACCGCTCCCGCGTCCCCGTACGCGCCGAGGTTCTTGCCCGGGTAGAAGCTGGTCCCGGCAGCCACGCCGAAGGACCCCGCCGGGCGGCCGTTCCGGCTGGCTCCCTGGGACTGGGCCGCGTCCTCCAGGAGGAGTACGTCATCACCCACCGCCTCGCGGAGCCGCTCGAAGGGCGCCACCTGCCCGTACAGATCCACCCCGATGACCGCTCGGGTGCGGCCGGTGACCCGGCGGGCGACGTCGGCGGGGTCGATCAGGAAGTCCTCGTCGCAGTCGGCGAGCACCAGGTCGGCTCCGGCGATCGCGACCGCCTCGGCAGTGGCGACGAAGGTGTTGGCGGGGACGATCACCTCGTCGCCCGCCCCGATGCCCGCGCCGCGCAGAGCGAGCACCAGCGCGTCGGTGCCGTTGCCGACGCCGATGCAGTGCTCGACGCCGGCGAACTCGGCGTACTCCTCCTCGAAGCGCCGCACCTGCGGCCCCAGGACGAACGCGCCGCTCTCGCAGATCTCGGCGAACGCGCTCACCGCCTCGTCGTTGATGGCCTCGTTCTGGGGCCGCAGGTCGACGAAGGGCACGCTCGGGCGTGGGTTCGCGGTCATGACGGGGTTCCTTCCGGGACGGGGGCCGGCTCGAGCCGGCGAAGCTGGGTGAATCGCGCGCGCCACCACCGCAGCAGCGGCAGTGCGTAGAGCAGGAGGACGGCGACGGCGACGGCGGCCAGCGTGAGGAGCCGGTTGCTCCCGAGGCCGGCGAGCCAGCCGCAGACGATGGCAGCCGGGACGGCCGCGAGGAGCGGGACCGCCGCCGGTCGGAGGAGGTCTCCGGGCCGGACCCCGACCTTGGCGAGCGCACGCAGGTAGAGCGGCACCACCACGACCGCGACGACCACGACATGGGTCCAGCCGGCGCCGGCCAGGCCCCAGCGGGCGACGCCGACGATCATCGCCGGCACCATCGCCACGACCCACGCGACCTGCACGACGAGGACGGCTCGGGTCTCCCCCGCGGCGACCAGGAAGGTGGCCACCAGGTCGAGCACGACCCGGACACCTCCGAACACCGCGAGCCCGGTGAGCGCGGCGGCCGCCGGCTCCCAGCGCTCGCCGTAGACCAGGGTGACCAGCGGGACGGCCGCCCCGGCGAGGCCGAGCGAGGCCAGGGTGGCCACGGTGGTCAGGGGCGCGATGCAGAGCACCAGGCCACGGTTGCGGACCTGTGGTGAGGATGCCTGGGAGAACGCGGGCAGTGCCACCACCCTGATGGCGGCTCCGAGCGCGCTCATCGGCCAGGACGAGATGTTGAACGCCAGCACGTAGAGCCCGAGCTGCTCGGGGCCGAGGGTGCGGGAGACGATGAGGTTGTCGAGGCTCAGCAGCAGCCAGGAGAGCAGGTTCGCGGCGGCCAGCGGGAGACAGAACGCGAGCGACTCCCTGGCCAGCGCAGGATCGAACCCCAGCCGAGGCACGGTGCGGGTGACGATGAACAGGCCCACCGCGATCACGCTCTGGCAGGCGATCTGGCCGCAGGCGAGCGCCTCGGCGCCGACACCGCCCAGGATCAGGCCGAGGGCGACCACCACCGAGGCCAGCAGGCCGAGCGCGTTGATGCCGAACAGGGCACCTTGCCGATAGGCCCTGGTCAGTCGCGCCGAGGGAACGATCGTGAAGCCGAAGACGGCGATGCTCACCGCCATCAGCCTGATCACGCCGACCGACTCCGGGCTGTCGAAGGCGAGCGCGATCGGCTCGGCGGCCAGGGCCATCGTCGTGCCGAGGGCGACGCTCACGCCCAGGCCGATGCTCGCCACGGTCGGCGCCCGGGGCTCCATGTCGGGCGCGCGGACCAGGTCGGCGCCGAGCCCGAGGTCGGCCAGGGTGCTCAGGATCGCCCAGACCGTCAGCGCCACCGCATAGACGCCGAACTCCGCCGGCGCGACCAGCCGGGCGACGAGGATCCCGAACAGCACGCTGCCGACCCGCATCGCGATGGTGCCGCCGAGCCCCCAGCAGAGGCCGCGGCTCACTCGCCCGGCCACCGTCCCATGAGAGGTCGTCGTGGTCATGTGCCGTACCTGCGCTCGAACCTCCACCGCAGGTGGTGCCGGACCTTCGCCGTCGCGCGGCTCCACGGTGCCGGACCGGGCACCCGGCCCTCCGTGGCATCGGCCCAGGCGCGTCCCCAGGCCCTGGTGCTCCGGATGGCGGAGTGCGTCTCGGCGGCGAAGCGGAGGTGGTCGAGGAGGATCGAGGAGTCGCCGTGAGCGACCTCCCGGCCGCGAACCAGCGCTTCCTTCGCCAGGGCCCGCATCGCGTACGGCCGCAGGCTCTGGACCTCGGCGACGTCCGGTGCGCGCTCCTCGAAGAGGATGTCGAACGTGCGCCGACGCTCGCGCAGGTCGGTGAGCCAGCCCGCGTACTCGGTCAGGTGCATGTTGGCGTCGTGGACGCGGTAGGCCGCCTGGATCGGTCCGTCCACCCTGCCGACGTCCCAGCGGACAGCGGTGCGCAGCCACATGTCGAAGTCGCCCGAGTGGGGCAGCCGAGGGTCGTAGCCGTCGGTCTGCTCGAGCGCCTCGCGGCGCATCACCGCCTCGGGGCTGACCAGGAAGCAGCGACCCTGCCGCGCCGCGGTGCCGAGCCAGTCCCTTCCCGACCAGACCGACCAGCTGCGGGTCCGCCTCGGCCCGACCGGGAGCTCGTCGGTGAACGAGCGGGCGTACCCGTAGACCAGGCCGACGCGGGGATGGTGCTCCATCAGCGCGACCGCACGGGTGAGCGCGTCGGGCATCAGCACGTCGTCCGCGGAGACGAGGGTGACATAGTCCCCGCGCACCCGGGAGAGCCCGTCGTTGTAGGTCTGGATGTGCCCGGCGTTCTGCTCGTGGACGAGCACGTCGACGCGTGGATCCGCGGCGGCCAGCGAGCGTGCGACATCGGCGCTGCCGTCCGGGGACGCGTCGTCGACGATCAGCACGTCGACGTCTACGCCGTCCTGGGCGAGGGCACCCGCGACCGCCTGAGGCAGATAGCGCCCATAGTTGTAGCAAGGGATCACGACACTGACCGACGGGCGCGTCCGCAGCGGTCGCGGGCGTTCGAACCGGCGCATCAGACCGGCACCCGGACGGGGCGGGCGGGAACGCCGGCCCACGTCTCGCCGGGGGGCAGGTCCGCGAGGAGCACGGCCCCCATGCCGAGAACGGCATCGACGCCCACCGCGACGCGCTGGCGCACCGAGGAGTTCATCCCGAGGTAGGCGGCCTCGCCGACGACGACCTCCCCACCCAGCGCGACACCGGCGCACAGCGTGGCGAAGTCCCCGACCATGTCGTCGTGGGTGAGGACGGCATTGGGCATGACCACGACATGCCGGCCGACCGAGACCTGCGAGGTCAGCCGGGCACCGGCGAGCAGGATGCTGCCCCGTCCGACCTCGCACCCGTGGGCGACCGAGGCGTCGGGGTGGATGACGGTCGCGAACCGCTCCGGGGTCACCCCGTAGTCGAGCAGCCGCCCGATGAGCCGGCGGCGTATCCGGCCCGATCCGGCGCAGACGACCAGGTCGGTGCCGCTGTCGGAGACCAGCTCGACCGGGCCGATGACCTCGACCCCGCCGACGATGGTCCCCCATCGTTCGCGGTCGTCGTCGACCGCGACGATCTGGTCGTAGCCCGTGGTGGCGGCCGCCACCTCCCCGGCCAGCCCGCTGGCGGCGACGAGAACGAGCGTGGTCATCGGCGTACTCCCCCCTGTCGGAGCACGCCGATGACTCGCGCCTGCTCCGAGTCCGAGAGCTGGTGGAAGAGCGGCAGGATGAGCGTGGAGTCGGCGAGATGCTCGGTGGCAGGCAGCACGACCCCGTCCGAGACGTACGCGGGCTGCCGGTGCGCCGCCATGATCCCGCGTCGCGCGGAGATCCCGGCCTCTGCCAGGGCACTCAGCAGCCCCTCGCGGTCCATCCCGTACCGCCCGGTGGTCGAGCCTGTCGAGACCACCTCGACCCAGAACGACTGGAAGTTGCACGTGCCCCAAGACGGGTCCGAGACCGCGCGCAGCCCGTCGATCTCGGCGACCGCCTTCGCATAGCCCGCAGCGAGCTCGCGGCGCCGGGTCACGACCTCGGGCAGCCGGGACAGCTGCACCAGGCCGACCGCGGCCTGCAGGTCGGTCATCCGGAAGTTGAAGCCGACCTCGTCGTAGGACTCCGGCGGCGAGACCAGGCTGGCGTGCCGGTCGGCGGCGGAGACGCTCATCGCGTGCTCGCGCAGCGTGCGGGCCCGTGCGGCCCAGTCCTCGCGCGAGGTGGTGAGCATCCCGCCCTCGCCCGTGGTGAGGATCTTGCGCGGGTGGAAGGACCAGGCGGCGATCTCGGCGCCGGCGCCGACGGGGCGACCCCGGTAGGTCGACCCGGCGCCGCAGGCGGCGTCCTCGATGACCACGATGTCGAGCGGGTCGCAGACCTCCCGGATCGCGTCCAGGTCGACCGGCACCCCGCCCTGGTCGACCACGATCACCGCGGTCGTCCGCGGCGTGAGGGCCTCCCGAACGGTCTCCGCGGTGAGGTTCCCGGTGACCGGCGAGACGTCCGCGAAGACCGGCCGGGCGCCGACGTAGACCGCCGCGTTGGCGGTCGCGATGAACGAGAAGGACGGGACGACGACGTCGTCCCCGCGGGTCACCCCCGCCACGACCAGCGCCAGGTGGAGCGCCGTCGTGCAGCTCGAGGTGGCGACCGCGTGAGCAGCCTGCTGCGAGTCCGCGAAGCGGCGCTCGAACTCGGCCACCCGCGGCCCCTGGGCGACCCAGCCGGAGCGGAGCACCTCGGTGACCGCCGCGACCTCCTCCTCGCCCAGCCAGGGCTGCATGACGTTGATCCGGCTCATGACGTACCGCCCTGGAGAGCCCGCCCGGCCGCGATCTCGGAGCGCAGCGGCGTCCACCACTCGACCAGCTGCCGCAGCCCCTCCTCGAGCCCGATCGTCGGCTCCCAGCCCAGGTCGGCGCGGGCGGCATCGATCGAGGCGAGTCGGCGGGTGACCCCGTTGACCGCTCGCTCGGGACCGTGCTCGACACCGAGGTCGGACCCCATGACGCGGACGAGCGCCTCGGCCAGCTCCAGCAACGAGGTCTCGGTGCCGGAGGCGATGTTGTAGACGCCCTCGGTCACGCCGGAGGCGGCGGCCAGGATGTTGGCGCGAGCGATGTCGGGAACGCAGACGAAGTCCATCGTCTGGCGCCCGTCGCCGAAGATCAGCGGCGGCTTGCCGTCGGCGATCCGCTCCATCCAGCGCACCAGCACCTCGGTGTAGGCGCCGTGCACGTCCATCCGGGGCCCGTAGACGTTGAAGTAGCGCAGCCCGACGTAGTCGAGCCCGTGCATCGCCCGGAAGGACCGCACGAGCCCCTCGTTGTAGGACTTCGCGGCGCCGTAGAGGGTGTCGTTGTTGTTGTGGTGGTGCCCCTCCGGCGTCGGGAACTCCTCGGCGAGCCCGAAGACCGAGGCCGAGGAGGCGTAGACCAGCTTGTCCACGCCCGCGGAGACCGCGGCCTCGACCACGTTGAACGTGCCGTCGACCAGCACCTCGTTGGCCAGCCGCGGCTCCTCGGCGCACAGGGTGATCCGGATGGCCGCCTGGTGGAAGACGAGGTCCTTGCCAGCGGTGAGGTCGCCGACCAGGTCGCGGTCGCGGATGTCGCCCTCGACCAGGGTGACCCGGCCGGAGGCGAGGGCGTCGTCGAGGTTGGCCTTGCGTCCCCGGATCAGGCTGTCGAGCACGTCGACATGGCCCACGCCTTCCGAGAGCAGCTGGTCGACGATGGTGGAGGCGATCGTGCCCGCACCTCCGGTGACCAGGACGTTCGCGCCGTTGAGAGTTGTCATCGGATCAGCTCCAGGGTCGGGGTCTCGGCGGCCACCTCGACGAGGGCGCCACGGGCTCGGAGGCTGGTCTGGGCCGCCTCCAGGACGGAGAGGACACGGAGCCCGGCGGCCCCGTCGGTGCGCGGCGTACGGCCGTCGCGGATCGCCTCGGCGAACTCGCCGACCATCCGGGAGAGCGCCTCGTACTCGGGCAGCGCCGGTGCCCAGGTGTCACCCAGCCGGTAGGCGATGGTCGCGGTGGCGCGGTCGGCGATGTCCACGCTCTGCTGGACCAGGTCGACGCCGCGGTCGAAGACGCTGAGCCGCTGTTGCGGGTTGAGGTCGTCCCAGACCAACGTACGCCGGCTCCCGCCGATCACCATCTGCCTGATCTTGGTGGGGCTGAGCCAGTTGACGTGGACGTGGGCCATCACCCCGCCCTCCAGCGGCAGCGTCAGGTAGCCGACGCACGCCTTGCCCGCCTTGAGCGGGTCGGCGCCGTGCGCGGCGACCCCGGTGGGGCGCAGCCCGCCGGGCAGGACGAAGTCGAGGATGGAGAGGTCGTGCGGGGCCAGGTCCCAGAAGACGTCGACGTCGGGCTGCACCAGCCCGAGGTTGATCCGCACCGAGTCGACGAACAGGATCTCGCCGAGCGACCCGTCCTCGACCAGCTCGCGGATCTTCTGCACGACCGGCGTGTAGCAGTAGGTGTGGTCGGCCATCAGCACGAGATCGTTGGCGCGCGCCGCCTCGACCATGCTCCGTCCCGACTCCACGTCGTCGGCCAGCGGCTTCTCGACGAGCACGTGCTTCCCGGCCCGCAGCGCCCTCTCGACGAGGTGCCGATGCGTGCCCGCCGGCGTCGCGATCGCCACCGCGTCCACGTCCTCGCGCGCGAGGACCTCGTCGAGGTCGGTCGTGGCCAGCACGTCCGTGCCGCCCCCGATCACCTCCTGGGCCCGCGCGATGTCCAGGTCGACGACCGCCACCAGCGCCCAGTCCGGTGCGTTCCGGAAGTTTCGGACGAGGTTGGGCCCCCAGTACCCGGCCCCGACCACTGCCACACCGAGCGGTTCCCCATCAGTCATGTGGCCATGGAATCCGCGAGGGGCGAGGCTCCGAAGAGCCTCGCCCCACCTATCCCCCCAATTAGGGACCGTCTCCCCCGGCTTATGGTGACGCCGGGCGGAACCTCACGTCCACGAAGTAGTTCGTGGAGTTCCAGGATCGGTTCGGGAGCCCCCCTCCGGTCCCGTACCGATACCTTCCGTTGGCTCCGCCCGGTGCCGTCAGTGGGCCGACCGTCCGCGACTGTGTGAGGGCGGCGGGCGTAGATGCGTAGCGCCCGTTCGGGGCGTAGTAGGACACGACGTACGTCGCCCCCGGCGTGAGCGCGACCGGCGTCGGCAACGTGGCGGTCTGCCAGCCGGTCGCGGTCTCGTTGGTGAAGGTCACCTGGGCGATCCGGGTGCCCGCGGAGTTCCACAGCGAGCCGGTGTGGGTGCCGGAGTTGCCGGTGCCCTTGTAGAACCGGATCGCGGTCACCGAGCCCGCCACCGAGGTCGAGAAGGCGGTGCCGACCTCGATCGGCATCAGGTCGAAGGTCGCCGCCGTCTGTGGCGTGACCCCGGTGAACAGCGAGACCTCGTTCACGACGGCCGCGGCCGTCGTGAACGACCATGTCTGCGTCGGCAGGCTCACCCCGTCGGTCGAGACCACTCCCGAGGCGCTCACCGACACCGTCGCCCCGGCCGGCAGCGCGGCCGACGGCGTGAACTGCAGCGTACGTCCGTCGCTGCTCAGCGCCGCCGAACCAGCCACCGAGGACCCGTTGGCGGTGGCCGACATGCTCCAGCCGTTCGCCACCGGCGCCGAGAACGTGATCGAAGGATCGACCCCGGTGTCCACGCCGGTCGCGCCCGGGCTCGGATCACGCCCGGTGACGCTCATCGTCGCTGCTGCCCGTTCGAAGACGACGTCGACGAAGTAGTTCGTCGCGCCATAGCTGAACGTGGGGAACCCACCCGCGGCACCGTAGAGATAGCGGCCGTTGTTGGTCGCCGGCGCGGTCAGGTCACCCGAGGTCCAGGCAGTGTTGAAGAACCCGGGGGTGCCCGAGTAGTGACCCTGCGGAGCGAGATAGGAGACGACGTACGTCGCCCCCGCCGTCACCGGGACCGGGTTGGAGAGCGTCGCCTCCTGCCAGCCCGAGGCGGTCTCGCCGACGAAGGTGACCGAGGCCAGCCGGGTGCCGGAGTCGGACCACAGCGACCCGACATGGGTGCCGTTGTTGCCCGTCCCCTTGTAGAACCGGATCGCGGTCACCTGGCCGTCCCGTGCGGAGGTGAAGGCGGTGCCCACCTCCACCGGGGACGCATCGCTCACAGCCAGCTGCTGCGGCACCTGGGCACCGAAGAGCGACTGGCTGGTCGCCGACTGGGCCCGGGTGCGGAACGTCCAGCTCTGTGGAGCCAGCGTGGCCCCCTCGACAGAGGTCACCCCGGTCAGGCTGACCGAGACGTTCGCATCGGAGGGGAGCAGATCGGTGGGATCGAAGGTGATCTCGTTGCCGGCCTGGTTCAGCGACGACGTCCCCGCGATCGGCCCGCTCGGGCCCGAGACGTTCATCTGGTAGCCGGAGGTGATCGCGCTCGAGAAACCGACCGTGATGTTGGTGCCGCGCGGCACCGAGACCGCACCCGGAGCCGGGCTCTGTGCCGTCACCGTCAGCGTCGGCGCCCCCTTCTGGAAGACCAGGTCCACCATGTAGCTGGAGGCCGAGGAGTTGCCCGGGAATCCTTCGCCATAGGTATAGGCCCCGGCAGTCGAGCTGACCGAGATCGGCCCCTTGGAGAGGTCCGAGGCGGCGAAGGCGTTCGGCGTCGCCGAGTAGGACCCGTTGGTGTGGTACGAGGCGACGTAGTCCACCCCCGCCTGGACCGCGACCGGCTGGGTGAAGGTGAGCGTCTGCCAGCCGGAGGTGCTCTCCCCGGTGAAGGTGCCCTGGGCCAACGCCTGACCGCTGCTCGACCACAGTGTGCCCGTGTGCGACCCGGTGTTGTTCACCCCCTTGTAGAACCGGACACCTGTGACGGTTCCGGTGACAGTCGGGCGGAACCGCACACCCAGGGTGAGCGAGGCCCGCTCGGAGTCCTCCAGGATGGTCGGCACGTCATCGTCGTTGTAGATCGAGCACGGGCACACTCCTGGTGTCGCCGGCGGTTTCGCGGTCGTGAACGACCAGGTCTTGCCGCCGGTGAGCGGGGTCCCCTGGGTGTCGGTGGCCGCGAGCGTGACGGTGTGCTTCACGAAGCCGGCGAGCGTGTTCGAGGGCGTGAACGTGACCGTCCTGGTGGTGGCGTCATAGCTGGTCGAACCGGGCACCGTCGCTCCCACGGCGTCCTTGACCGAGACCTGGACCGAGGAGGCCACCACCGGCTTGGAGAAGCGGGCGCTGATGGTCGTCGACCGCGGGACCGAGGACGAGTCCGCCAACGGCCATGGGCTGATCGCGGAGAGCGGCGAGTCGTCCGTGGTCGTGAAGACCACGTCGACGTAGTAGTTGGAGTTCTGGTGCGAGTTGGCCGGGAAGGTCCCGGGGTTGGCGTAGACGCCCGCAGGCTGAGCCCCGTAGCCACCCGCGATCTCGAGCGGGTACGCCTCCATCCCCTTCGCGGCGAAGGCCCACGGCTGCACGGCGTAGCGCCCGTTGGGAGCGGTGTAGGAGACGATGTACGTCGTGCCCGCACTCAGCGCCACCGGGCTGGTGAACAGTGCCTGTTGCCAGCCGCCCGAGGTCTCCCCGCTGAAGGTGACCTGGGCGAGCCGCTCGCCGCTGGTGCTCCACAGCGAGCCGGTGTGGGTGCCGGTGTTCCCCGCGCCCTTGTAGAAGCGCACGCCGGCCGCGTACCCGTCGGAGAGAGGGGTGAAACGCAGGCCGAGCTCGGCAGCGCTGGGGTCGTCGGCCGAGGGTGTCGCCGGGCCGGTCACGGCTGTCCAGGTGGTCGGGATCGCGGTCTCACCGAAGATGCTGCAGCCGCAGGAGACGTTGAACGTACGGGTTGCCGTCGCGCCGATGTTGGCGCTGTCGTCGACCGCCCGGACCCTGACCGAGGTGTTGCCGACGCCGGGCTGGATGTATTCCACCGTCCACGCCGAGGTGCCCTTGCCGGGGTGCCAGCTGGTGCCGCCGTCGGTGGAGTACTCCACGCCGGCCACGACTCCGCCGGTGTCGGTCGCGGTGCCGGTCAGGGTCACCTTGGACCCGTTGGCCTGGGTCGATCCCGCCGCGGGCGTACTGATCGAGACCGTCGGACCAGTGGTGTCGGTCGAGGCCGTGACCGCCTGCATGCCGGCCATGAGCGTGGTCGGTTGGGCGCCCATGTCGGCGAGCAGGTTGATCTGCGCCTGTTGCATCGCCGGGCTGGTCGCGTCGTCGTTGTAGGGACTGTCGTGGGTCGCGTCCAGGCCCCAGGTCCACTGCACGGTGCCGGCCCCGAAGACCAGCGCGCCGCTCTGAGCGCGGTAGAGCGTGATCGAGTGGGTGGTCGTCCCGTCCCCGACGCTGCTGCCGAAGTCGTGCATGTACTGGCCCTCGATGAACCCGGTCGTCTCCGAGGCCCGGATCAGGCCGGGCGGACGGAACCCGTTGTCCTGGGCCTCGTCGGACTCGTAGCCCACCGTGTGCGGAGCCAGCGCCGTGGTGGCACCGCTCATCTGGTTCAGGCCGGTGTCGCGCCAGAGCCGCTGCTTGCCCTGCTCCCGGGTGACGGTCAGCGGCAGGTTGGTGTTGTTGGACATGAAGATGGTGCCGGTCAGGGCGTTCTCCGGCAGCCCGCCGCCCTGGCTCTTCGGCGCGTAGCGCGGGTCTCGCCAGGTCGAGGTGGACTCATCGGCGGGGTCCGAGGCGCCCCAGGCCTCCTTGTAGGTGACCAGCGTGCGGTAGGACCGCTTCCCGGACTCACCCAGCTGCGAGGACTCGTAGCGGGTGCGCCAGTAGACCTCGTTCCCGCTGAGGAACTGCAGGTTCACCCCGGCATCACGAGCGGCCTCGACGTTGGCCCGCTGGGCGCCGCTCCAGTACTCGTCATGGCCGACGGAGAGGAAGGTCTTGTGGTTGGTGAGCAGCCCGCCGCGGCGGTCGGTGTCGACCCCGGCGATGTAGCTGACGTCGTACCCGTTCCGCTCCAGGAACCTCACCAGCGGGAACTCGTTGGCGAAGTAGAAGTCCCGCGCCGGGCTGTGCCGGGTCACGAAGGGCCGGTTGTAGCTGAGCTTGTACGCCCGCCCGTTCGCCCCACCCTGGTAGAAGCTCGACCCGCCGTAGAGGTTGTACGCCTGCCAGGTGGTGTCCGAGGTCTGGAAGACCACATCCGAGCGGCTGGCGTCGTCGCGGACGATGAAGGTGATGTGGCTGGCTTCGTTCGTGTCGGCGCGGTGGAGCAGCGCGACGTAGACACCCGAGACCGCGTCGGCGGGCACCTGCCAGGTGGCGGAGATCCCCCAGTTGCCGCAGTCGACCATCTCCGTGGCGGACTCGCGCATGCAGTTCGGCTGGGTCTGCGGCAGGGACGCGGACGGCGTGACCGAGGTGATCCGCCGGGCACCGTCGCCTCCGTACCACCCGGTGCGGTAGATCGTGATCGTGTACGCCCTGGCGTCGGTGTCGACCTTGAAGTCGATCGGGTTGCCGACATTGACACTGATGTCCGTGGCGAATCCCTGAATGGAGTCAGCCCCCGCGCCGTCGATGTCCCACTCGCTCGGCGGCGAGCCCGGTTTGGAGTTCTCACAGGCGATCTTGTTGCCACCGGGACCACAGGGGTCGCCGGCGGCCTGGGCAGTCGTCGCGGTGGTGGCCGTGAGACCGGTGAGGATCAGGACGGCTCCGAGAAACACGGCCAAGAGCCTGCGGCCCCCGGATCTGGGATGCAGCATGTGCTTCGTGCTCCTTCAGGGATTCAGGCTCGCGAGCTCTCGTCACGTAGCCAGGTCGTGTAGTCGCCGGCGCGGACGGCTCTGCGGGAGAGCCGGCGCGCGATGACGGTGATCGTCAGGAAGACCGGCACCCGGAGGCCGACCGACGGCTGACGCAGCCCGAGCTTGATGAGGTCCGAGACGGATGTCGATGCGTGGCGGGCCGCATGCTGGTCCGCCTGGTTGTTGCCGGTCGCCACCCGGGTCCGGCGACGGACCAGGTCGGCGACCGTACGCGGCGGCTGCACCACCACCACGGCGTTCGCGACGATCCGGCGCTCCTGCGGCGCGAACGCCTCGGAGACCACCAGGTCGTCGTTCATGAGCCGCACCTGGGCGTCCACCCGGGCCTGGCCCTCGGCGGAGAGACAGAACGCGCCGCGACCGAACAGGCCGTTGCGTACGTTCGGGAGGCTCTCCCACACCCGGTAGTAGGCCCGCACCGGCCACGACGAGGAACCCGCCGGAACCTCACGGGACGGCCCGGCGGCGTGCACCCCCGGCTCCGCCACGGCAGCGACCAGGCGCAGCGCGTCGGGACCGGGAAGGCGTACGTCCGCATCGAGATGGATCCGAGGGAACACCGAGGTGGCCGCGTTGCCCAGCTCGACGGCGAGCGCTTTCGAGGCGGACGAGGTCTCGAGGACACGTACGCCCGGGACTGACCGCGCCACCGTGACGGTGTCGTCGGTGCAGCCGTTGCAGACCACCACCACGTCGAAGGTGCCCGTCGGGACACCTTCGAGCAGCGCGGCCAGGTTTCCACGCAGTCCAGCCGACTCGTCGTGCGCAGGCACGACGACGCTCGCTGCTGTCGGGGAACGCTCCATGCCCCGGAGCATCGCCGCCCTCGAGCAGCCCCCGATCGGCCGGGCTCACTCATCACCCAATATCGGTGACGGCTGCTCCGCGGGCCGGCCGGGAACGACGAAGTTGATCATGTTGGCGTTGTCGTAGTCCCGGGCGATCACCCGGCCGGGGTTTCCTCCGACGAGGCTGCGCGGCGGCACGTCCTTGGACAGCACCGTCCCGGCGGAGATGGTGCAGCCGTCCCCGACCGTGATCGCACCGGAGATCACCGCACCCGGGCCGATCCAGACGTCGTCCCCGATGGCCGGTACGCCGTGGTCACCGGCCGCGATCCGCTGTCCGATGGTGACGTTGTGGTGGAGCACGCAGTTGCTGCCGATCACCACCGGCCCGATCATGATCCCGGAGCGGTGCATGACCAGCAGCCCGGGGCCGATGTCGGCGCGGCGGCCGATCTCGGTGTGATGGATCCGCATGTTGTGCCGGTTCCAGAACCAGAAGACGCCCAGGCCGAGCACTCCCAGCACCGGGCGCCGCTCGCGGAGCCCCCCGACCCAGTGCCCGAAGCGGTAGCAGGCCACGCAGTGGAGCTCGTAGTCGGTCAGCCAGAACCGGACCTTGGCGAGCAGGGACGGGTGCCTGCTGCCGAGGTTGATCGTGTACATCTTGGCCAGGTCGACGGCGAAGTCGCCGTCTCCCCGACCTACAGGATCAGGCCTAACCAGCAAGGCGGTCCGCCGTCGTCTTCTCGGCCACGTAGGCCACCAGGTTGGCGACACCGTCGAGGTTCGCCGGCACGGTCTCGGCCTCGGTGACCGTGATCTGGAACTCCTCCTCGAGGAACTCGATCAGCTCCAGGATCCCGGTCGAGTCGATCACCCCGGACTCCACCAGCGAGTCCGTCGGTGCCGGCAGCCGCTCCTCGTCGCCCAGCAGGAGGCTGTCGAGGATGAACGCCTCGATCGTTCGCTGTACGTCTGACATCTTCTGCTCTCTCCCTGGTCACCTTCGTGGTGCCGGACCGGCCGGCCACGTCCATTCACGCCCACTGTTCTGGCAGGCGGCGTCGGCCCAGCGCCCCGACCGGCACGAAACATGCCGACATTGGGTGATAAACGCCTCGGTAGGAGCCCGCTCTCCCGCATCCGCCGACAAGCCTTGGCGCTCAGACGCGCAGACATCTACCGAGGAGAGCCATGTGCGGAATCTGCGGAGTCCACTCCGCCGCCGAGGCGCCTGACCCCGGCCTCGTCCGCCGGATGCTGGCTGCCCTGGCGCACCGCGGACCCGACGGAAGCGGCTACTACCGCGACGAGCGGGTCGCCCTCGGCCACACCCGGCTGGCGATCGTCGACACGGTCGGCGGCATACAGCCGATGTGCGGCGAGGACGAACAGGTCTGGGTCACCTTCAACGGCGAGATCTTCAACCATGTCGAGCTCGCCGCCGACCTCCGTGCCCGAGGTCACCGCTTCCGCACCCGTAGCGACACCGAGGTGATCGTGCACGCCTGGGAGGAGTGGGGACCGGGCTGCTTCGACCGGTTCAACGGCCAGTGGGCGCTGGCGATCTGGGACCGGCGCACCGGTGACCTGGTGCTGTCCCGGGACCGGTTCGGCGTACGCCCCCTCTACTACACGCGGTCCGGGGGAAGGCTGCTGTTCGCCTCGGAGGTGAAGGCGCTCTTCGCCGATCCGGACGTGCCGCGCGAGCTCGACCCGGCCGGGATCGACCAGGTGCTGACGCTGTGGTCCACGGTCGCACCGCAGACGGTCTTTCGCGGGATCGAGCAGGTGCCGCCCGGCAGCTACCTGACCTTTCGGGACGGGGTCGCGACCGACTGCGTTCGCTACTGGGCCCCGACCTTCCCCGCCCGCGGCAGCGAGCAGCGCACCGACCTGAGGGGCAACGCCGAGGAACTGCGGGAGCGGCTGGTGGCCGCCACCAGGCTGCGCTTCGAGCGCAGCGACGTGCCTGTGGCCGCGTACCTCTCCGGCGGGATCGACTCCGCGGTCACCGCGGGCGCGATCGCAGGTTTCACGGACGTTCCGCTGCACACGTTCTCGCTGCGTTTCGCCGACGACGAGTTCGACGAAGGCAGCTACCAGACCCTCATGGCCAAGCAGCTGGGCACGGTTCATCAAGATGTCGTGGTCCGCGAGCGCGATATCGCCGATGTCTTCCCCGAGGTCGTACGTCACGCCGAGAGTCCGCTGCTGCGTACCGGCCCCGCGCCGATGTTCCTGCTCTCCCGCCTCGTGCGCGAGTCGGGCTTCAAGGTGGTGGTGACCGGTGAGGGCAGCGACGAGGTGCTCGGCGGGTACGACATCTTCCGCGAGGGGCGGATCCGGGAGCTGTGGACTCGCGACCCGGCCGCCGCCGAGGCAGCCGTGGAGCAGCTCTACCCGTGGATGAAGCGATCTCCGCACCAGGCCCCCGCCTTCGCCAAGAGCTTCTTCGGCCGCAACCTCGTCGCCGGCGACCCGGCGATCTCGCATCGACCCCGCTGGGATGCGACGGCCGTGCTGCGCTCGATGCTGACCGCCGAGGTCCGTCGGGCCGGCGATCGGGTCCCGGCCGACGACGTCCTCGCCGCGATGCCCGCCGAGCAGGCGGGCTGGGACCCGCTGTCGAGGGCACAGTGGCTGGAGATGACGACCCTGCTGCCGGGCTACATCCTGGCCTCCCAGGGCGACCGGATGCTGATGGGCAACTCGGTCGAGGGCCGGTTCCCGTTCCTCGACCCACACGTCGCCGAGCTCGCCTCCCAGGTCCCGGCCGACCACAAGATCCATGGGATGGACGAGAAGCACCTGCTGAAGGTCGCCTTCGCCGACCTGGTGCCCGAGGAGATCCTGCGGCGCCCCAAGCAGCCCTATCGGGCGCCTGACGCCGCGGCCTTCTTCGCCGGCGGCACCCCGGACTGGGTCTTCGACGTCATTTCCGGCTCCGCGCTGGAGGCCGCCGGGATCTTCCGGCCGGAGCTCGTCCAGCGGTTGCTGGAGAAGGCCCGGCGGACGGGCGGGCGCCGTCTCGGCAACACCGACAACATGCGGCTGGTCGCCGTCCTGTCCACCCAGCTGCTGCACAGCGAGCTGCTCGCGGGGCCGGTCACCGGGGCGGCCGTACCACCCGAGCCGCTGACCGTCTTCGAACGCACTCTCGAGCCCACCGGAAGGAACCCGGCCCAGCCATGAACAGAACAGCCATGACAAGCCAGAACGCAGCGTACGGACTGGAGACGCTCCGCTTCGACGAGGAGGCGGAGGCGACCCGGATCGGCGAGTCGATCCGCCGCTACCTGGTGGCCAACAAGCGCAAGGGCATCGTGCTCGGCGTCTCCGGCGGGATCGACTCCAGCGTGGTCGCCGCGCTGGCGGTCAAGGCGCTCGGCCCGGAGCGGGTCTTCGCCCTGCACATGCCCGAGCAGGAGTCCTCCGACGACACGATCGGGTTCAGCACGAAGCTGACCGATGCCCTGGGGATCGACTCGGTGCTCGAGGACATCTCCCCGGTCCTGGTCGGCCTCGGCGCCTACCAGCGGCGGGACGACGCGATCCGGCGGGTCGTGCCGGCGTACGGGCCGGGGTGGAAGTCGAAGATCGTACTGCCCAGCGTGGTCGACTCCGACGCGTTCCGGCTCTTCTCGGTCGTCGTCGAGGACCCGTCCGGCGTCCAGAGCACCCACCGGCTGACGACCGAGGCCTACCTGGAGATCGTCGCGGCCACCAACTTCAAGCAGCGTGCCCGCAAGGCGCTGGAGTACTTCCACGCCGACCGGCTCAACTACGCCGTCGCCGGCACCCCGAACCGACTCGAGTACGACCAGGGCTTCTTCGTGAAGCTCGGCGACGGCGCCGCCGACGTGAAGCCGATCGCGCATCTCTACAAGTCGCAGGTCTACGCGATGGCCGCCCACCTCGGTGTGCCCGAGGAGATCCAGGCCCGTCCCTCGACCACCGACACCTACTCCTTGGAGCAGTCGCAGGAGGAGTTCTACTTCTCGCTGCCCTACCAGCGGATGGACCTGTGTCTCTACGGGCTCAACCACGGAGTGCCGACCATCGAGGTCGCCGAGGCCACCGGCCTCACCGTCGAGCAGGTCGAGCGTGTCTACCGCGACATCGAGCAGAAGCGGCGTACCACCGCCTACTTCCACGCCGCCCCGGTGCTCGTCGACGAGGTTCCGTTGAATATCAAGAGTTCTTGATATAATGTCGGCAGGCATGAACACACCACCCTTCATTCCTGCCGACCACCTCGGTGCCGTGAACCGCGCCCTGACCACCACGACCCGCGGGGGCGAGGAGCTGCGCGTGCTCGTCGTCGAGCGCAGCTACGACGCCGACCCGGACGAGGTCTGGGACGCGCTGACCGCCAAGGAGCGCATCCCGCGCTGGCTGATGCCGGTCACCGGCGACTTCGAGGTCGGCGGCCGCTACCAGCTCGAGGGCAACGCCGGCGGCGAGATCCTCGCCTGCGACCGCCCGAAGCTGCTCTCGATCACCTGGGCCTACGGCGACATGATGTCCTGGGTCGACGCGACCCTGACCGCCGCCGGCGGCCGCACGCTGCTCCGCCTCGAGCACTCCGCCCCCGTCCCCCCGGAGCAGTGGAAGGAGTTCGGCCCCAGCGCCGTCGGCATCGGCTGGGAGCAGATGCTGCTCGGCCTCGCCCTCCACCTCTCCGCCCCAGAGGCCGAGAAGATGGACCCGATGTCCCCCGACGCGCTGCCCGCGATGATCGAGCACACCCAGGGCTCCGCCGCCGCCTGGGTCGAGGCCGACATCGCCTTCGGCACCTCCCCCGACCAGGCCCGCGCCGCCGGCGAGCGCTGCGTGGCCGCCTACACCGCGATGCCGGACTAGCCACTTGCACGCCTTCGACGTCCTCGGCGACCCCGTACGCCGCCGCATCCTCGAGCTCCTCTCCGACGACGACCTCACCTCGGGCGAGATCGTCGAGACCATCTCGGCCGAGTTCGGCATCCGCCAACCCGCCGTCTCGATGCAGCTCAAGGTCCTGCGCGAACACGGCTTCGCCAACGTACGCCCCGACGGCACCCGCCGCATCTACTCCCTCGACACCGGCCCCATGGCCGAGGTCGACGCCTGGCTCAGCCCCTTCCGCCGCTTCTGGACCCAGCACCTCGATGCGCTCGACACCGAGATCAGGCGTGGGCGTCGGCAGGGTCCTACGGAGGACTGAAGGCGGTTGTCAGGGATCGGCCGCCGACCCGTTACTGAGGGTGTTCTCGCCGAACCCCGGAGTAAAGGACGGCCTGCGGCCGCCGGCTTCGCCGGTCGCCTTCGGCGATCCTTGACACCGGGCTCCGTCGAGAATTTTGGCTGGCTATCGGGTCGGCGGCAGGGTCTGGCGCGGAAGCCTTTGGCTGGGTAGGGGCTTGGGAGCCGTGGTCGCTGACGTCTCTCAGGTCCGCTCGCGCTTCGTGCGCGGCTAGGACAGAGGATCCGACCTTGTGAACCATTCACAAGGTCGGGCTCTGGCGCCGGTGGTTGGGGCAGCTCGCGTCGCCGCACGACGAAGGGCTTCACAACCCTCCACTGCCCACGATCCCGTGAGGACCGGGACAGTAGTTCGCTGGCCGGGCAGGAAGGTGCGCGCCGGCGATGCGTTCGCCCTCGGCCCTCGGCGATGCGTCAGATCAAGGGCACCAGGGTCGCGGAGTTAGGGCACCAAGGCGGCCGCACCCGCGAGCATCTGGCGGTGCGCAGGTTCCTACCGAAAGTGTCACGCGACCCGAGCACATCGGCCGGGTAGTCGCGCCGACGCAGAGACCTGTTCCCCTGAGGAGTCGTCATGATTCGCACGTTCCGACCTGAGTGAGTCTCACAGACCGTGGCGCGCTTGACGGCGCATCCACGTCGACCATGTTGGCCACCCAGGGCAACCGCGCCAGCAGCGACCTGCTGACCGGCGAACGCAACAACCCAGATGCACCAACCAGGGCGACCCCGCCAGCAGCGACCCGCCGGCCAGCGAACGCAACAACCCAGATGCACCAACCAGGGCGACCCCGCCAGCAGCGACCCGCCGGCCAGCGAACGGGACAACTCGGATGTGCCGACCCGGACGACCGGGGCGACCGGGTCGGCTGGAGTGCTGGCCGAAGCGACCGCGTCGGCTGAGTGCATGGGGCAGGGCAAGTCGGAGACTGGGCGCTCAGCCCCAGGGGCCACCCATGCGTACTTTCCGCCCCGGAAGGACACGCAGACCAGAGTCGCTCTTGACGAGGCGGCCGCACCGACTCGGGTCGGCGGGATGCGGCCTCGGTTGGAGCCGAAGCCAGGTATCAGCGGTGCCACGATCGTGGCTTGATGGGGTTGCCGTTAGCCGACGTGGTTTAGGGGCGGCGGGTGAATCGGATGGTGCCGTCCGGTAGGCGTTCATGGGTGTAGGCCGGGGTGTGGGCCAGGCGGTGATGGTGGAGACAGAGCAACGCCCCGTCCTTCAGGTTGGTCTTGCCGCCGGCGGCCCAGGGGTCGAGGTGGTGGGCGTCGCACCATTCGGGTGGCATGTCACACCCTTCGGCTTGGCAGCACTTGGCCTGCAGTCGAAGTGCCTTGCGCTGGATCGGCTGGAAGAACCTGCTCGCCCGGCCTGCGTCGAGAACCTCACCGTTACCGCCGAGCACCCACGGGATGATGGTCGCGTTGCACGCCATCCGACGCGCCTCAGCCGCGGTGATGGTGGTGCCGTTGGTCTCGTCGTAGCCCAGGGTCGCGGTGCCGAGGTCTTTGCGGAGCTCCTCGAGCGAGATCACCACGTTCACGGTGGTCGCATCGCCGCCGTGGCGGGGCAGGGCGGCGGGGTCGATGGTCTCCAACAGCCGGGAGAACCCTTGGCCCATCAACCGTTCCCAGGGCGGCAGTCCCGCGCCCTTCTCGACAAGCTGTTGTTTGCGGGGCTGGGCGTAGGCCTCGACCAGCCGCTTGAACCGCATCCCGACCGAGGTCGGAAGCACCCCGTCGAACCCGACGGTGCCGTGGTGGTTGTCCCAGACCCGGAGTGCGGTCTTCTGGTGGGCGCGTTCTTCCTCGGCGAGGAGGGCTTGGGCTTCGGCGTCTTCGAACCGGGCGGGGTCGATCTCGGCCAGGATCTTCCGACCGACGATCGCCAACTCGTTCGCGGTGAGCCGGGTGGCGTAGTCGACCAGCAGCTTCTCGGCCAGGGCCAGGTCCTCGGTGGTGGCGACCGGGTCGGCCTCGATCTTGTCCAACGCCGTGGTGATCACCCGGGCCTTGTCCGGGGAGACGACACCGGCCGCGAGACCGTCGGCGACGAGCTCGTACTGGGTGATCTTGGTAGCGAGTTTGATCTGCGCCCGGGCCACGGCCTTGTCGACCAAGAGCTCGGCACGCATCCAGGCCGAGGCATCCTTGTCGCCGGCTTCTTCGGCGATGTCACCGGACGAGGCCAGGACCCGCAATCTCAGGGCGGCCTGCTGGGCCTGGATCGTCTCCAGACGGGCCAGCAGGTCCTTCTTGGTCGAGGTCCGCCAATAGGCGGGGTCGCTGGCGAGCAGGTCGTGGAGGGAGGACTCGATGGCAGCAAGAGCGGTGTCGATCGCATCGCCGGGGTGGCTGCCCCAGTGGTCGACGTCGTGCTCGAGACTCATCGTGATCCCTCCCTTCAGAGGTGTGTTGTGATGGGTCTGAGTCTACGCCCGCGAGGGGATACCTAGCCACCTATAGGTGCAGGTCAGAGGCAAGTTTCGCGGTGAGCGAACGGCCTCGTTTCTGTGGATGGTAAGTGGCCCGAAGGGCCACCCCTCCACCCCTACAAGCCCCACTGATCCCAACAGGATTCCGCTGCGCCACACCCGGGCCGCCGCCCCGATAGCCAGCCAAATCTTTTCTCGATCTGGTCCGGAGTCCAGGACCGCCGAAGGCGGCCGGCGAAGCCGGCGCCCGCAGGGCGTCCTTGACGCCGGATCAGATCGAGAACACCCTCAAAGCAAGGGTCGGCGGCCCACCCCAACCCCAAAAAACCTCAAGAGATCCGCCCCCTCCACCGACCCCCAGCAACCAGCTCGACATTGATCCCAGCAGCCCGGACAGAAGCGATGAGCTCGTCGTCGAACATCTCCCCCGGCTGAGGCGGACTGAGCGTGTGAGCCCCAGCGGCCCCGAGCTCGACGAGAGTCGATTCCAGATCAGGAGCCATGAAGGCGAGGTGATGGAGCCCGTACGCATGCGGCCCAGGAGTCACCGGAGTGATCAGCTTGAGCGGGAGAGAGCCCGGCTTCTCCAGGAAGACCCCGCGGACGCCGTGGCGGGTGTTGACGACCGGGTCGGTGACGCGGCGGTAGCCGAAGAGCCGCTCGAAGGCCTCGGCGGTACGGAGCAGGTCGCGGACCTGGATGCCGATGTGGTCGAGCCGGAGGTCAGGCATCGTCGCCTCGCGTCGCGGCACCTTCGGCGACGGCGGTGGCGATGGCCATCCACGGCCCGGGAACGGTGGTGACTCGCACCACCGTGACTCCGGCCAGAGCCGCCAGATCGGCCGCAGGGCCCGAGAGGGTGACCTCGAGCGACCCCGGAGGATCCTCGATGACGGTGATCCCGCGCCACGGCAGCGGCCCGGACCACTCGCCGGGACCGAGCGCCTTCCAGACGGCCTCCTTGGCGGCGTACCTCATCGCGAAGGCGGTGGCCGGGGCCGCGGCGGCCATGCACTGGGCGATCTCGGCGTCGGTGAACCATCGCGCCGCGACTCCGGATCCACGCATCCCCAGGAGCTTCGCGAAGCGCCTGATGTCGGCGATGTCGATCCCGACCCCCTGCAGGCTCATCGTGGACCCGTCGCTCTTCGTCAGCATCTCAGGCGACCGGGCTGTAGGTCGCGACCGTCTTCAGCAGCTCGGCGGCGACCGCCTCCGAGCCGGCCTCGTTGAGGTGACCGCGGTCGAAGGTCAGGTGCTGGTTGAGCACGTAGTAGGTGTGGCCGTCCTGGCTGCGCTCCCCCGTACCGGCGGACTCGATCGCGGCGATGTCCACGAGACGGCCGGAGGCTGCGTACTTCTGCCTGACCATCGCGTTGTAGCGCTCGCGGGCGACGTTGTCGGCCGGCCCCGTCCTGTCGTCACCAGCCAGGAGCGCCCTGATCCTGGACCTCCATCCGCGATCCGCCGTCAGCGGCGCGGTCGTATAGAGGAAACGTACGTCGGGATGCGCCGCCTCCACGTCGGCCATCATGGACCTGTAGACGTCGAAGACGGCTTGCACGTCGGTGGAGGCGGTGATGTCGACGTAGCAGAGCTTCATCAGCGCCACGTCGATCCCTTCGGCCACCGGGGTGTCCAGCAGCTCCGCGAACGCCGCGAACTTGCTCAGCGGCTCCCCGTTGACCCCGAGGTAGGCATGCATGAGCGTTCCGCCCCGGGCGCCCTCACCGGAGGAGATGTCCGCGATGACCGGTGCAGGCACGGAGGCATCGGCGTACACCCTGGCGACCCCGTCGAGGATGCCCGCTCCCACCGACTGGTGCCCGAAGAGCACCCTGGTCTCACCCACTGCCCGCAGCTCGTCGTCGCTGGGCCACGCGATCGACTCGATCCGTTCCGCCATCTCAGCTCACCTTGACGCCACCGCCACTGTCGTCGTCGACACCGGCGATGCAGTCCCCCGCACCGGACAGTCCCTCGGCCAACCTCAGGCACATCGCGCGTACGTCCTGCTTGATCACCTTGCCGCTCGCGTTGAACGGCAGCGCGTCGACGATGCGGACCACCTCGGGGACCATGTGCTTCGAGAGCTGCTCGCGGCAGTGCGCGATGACGTCGGCGACCCGCAGGCCGGACCCGCGCCGGCGAACCACCACCAGCTCGAGCCGCTCCCCTGCGTCGTCATCCGGCAGCCCGACCGCGGCCGCCGCGACGATGTCGGGCAGGTCGAGCACCACGGACTCGACGTCCTGGCTGGCGATCCGGTGCTCCCGCGACTTGATGAAGTCCTCGACCCGGTCGACCACGTAGATGTAGCCGTCCTCGTCGACCTTCGCCAGGTCTCCCGTACGCAGCATCCCGCCCGGCATCTTGCGTGCCGTCGCCTCGGGGTCGTCGAGATAGCCGGGCGAGATGTTCGCGCCGCTGGCCCAGATCTCGCCGACCTCGCCCGGGGCGACGTGCACTCCGTCGCGGTCGAGGACCCGCAGGTCCACACCCGGGATGCCCCGGCCGATCGACCCGGGCCGCCGGGAGAGCTCCTCCGGCGGGAGATAGGAGAGCCGAGCGGTGGCCTCGGTCGCGCCGTACATCACGAAGACCCGCGCCTGCGGCTGCGCGCGTGCCAACTGCTCCACCAGGGCCGGGGCCAGCCGGCCACCGGCCTGCTGGATCGTCCGCAGCGTCGGTACGGCCGTGGTGCCGAAGGTGCTGTTGCGCAGCAGCGTCCCGAAGGTCGACGGCACCCCGGCGAACCCCGTGCAGCGCTCGGAGGTCATCCGGTCCACCACCGCCTGCGGGAAGACGAACGTCGGCTGGATGATCATCGCGGCACCGGCGCGCAGATGGGTGTGCAGGAGCGAGAGCCCGAAGACGTAGGTGAACGGCAGCACGACCAGCATCCGGTCCTCGGACGTGATGTCGAGGTAGTCGAGAATCGAGGTCGTGTTCGCCTGGATGTTGCGGTGGGTGATCCGCACCGCGCGCGGGTCGCCTGTGGTGCCGGAGGTGAACATGTAGAGCGCATCCTGGTCCGGGTCGACCTCGACCCCGCCGGACGGCTCGACCGACGTCGATCGCTGCTTCGGGACCAGCCGCTCCTTCCGCTCGACCACGACCGGGAGGCTCCGGGGCAGGCTCAGCCTCAGCGCCGCGGCCTGGGCGCGGCCCACCAGCAGCGCGTCGGCACCAACCCAGCGTGCCCGGGCCACCACCTCCTCGGTCGGCAGCGTGACGGCCAACGGCACCACGACCAGCCCCATCCGGAGCGCGGCGAGATAGGCCGAGGTCCAGAACAGCCCGTTGGGCGCCAGGATCCCGACCGGCGTACCCGGGGTCAGTCCGAGGTGGGAGAGCCGTCCCATGAGCACGGAAACGCTGGCTCGCAGCTCTTCGAAGGTGTACTCGCGACCGGCTTCGGCGAGCGCGATCGAATCCTCGGGCGCGTGCTCGAGAAGAAAGTCGGCAGTGTTCAACGTGGCCCGTCCCCCGGGATGCTTCGGCCGGGACCGTTCCCGGCCATGGCAACGTCGCACGCCCCACCTCGACCGGTGGTGGGCCGCTCGACAGGCTGCCTGAAATTGAGTACGCGACCCACCCATCGGTCCCGACTCGACTCTGCTACGCGTCGACTGGTCTCGTGAACCTCAAGCGCCTCCTCATGCTCGTGCTGCTCGGCGTGCTCGTCGGCGTCGCGATCTTCTGGATGCCAGGACGCTTCGACGACTCCTCCTCCGGCACCGACGGCAACGGCTCGACCTCGTCGTCCCGGTCCGGCTCGCCGGGAGCCGATCCGAGCTCGGACTCGAGCGCCGGGTCCGGTTCCGGGCGGAAGTCGGAGTCCGATCCCGAACCCGCGAGCGAGGCGCTGCCGGAGGCGGCCTCGACACCGAGCGGGTCGGGCGAGTCGGGCCTGCCCGGCCTCACCGAGAAGCCACGTACGAAGACGGCGGCGCTGATCTCGGAGCCGCTGCCCAAGCAGGCGGTCCGCAAGAGCGCCCTGGTGGCCGGCTACCCGACGGCACTCGAACCGCCGTCGAAGACCACGGTCGCCGTCTCCAGCGTCTCGCCCACCAAGGGCGCGCTCCAGGTGGCGCTGACCGCGACCTGCCGGCGACCCTGCGACGTACTGCGTCACTTCAGGACCCGTCTCGCGCAGCACGGCTTCAAGGAGGTCACGGCGACGTCGGTCGAGAACACACCCGCGATCTCGCTGAAGCGTGGCGACGAGACGGTGAGCGTCACGATCACCCATACCGGGCGCCGCAACGTCGACTTCAGCCTCTACTCCGTCCTCCACACGAAGACCTGAGCCGGTGTACCTGTCTCTCAGCGACCGTCCCACCACGAGTGCCGAGCCGCGGCAGTCCGGCGGGCGGGTCTCCCGGACCGTCGTCACCCTCGGCATCGTCAGCCTGCTGACCGACATCTCCTCGGAGTCGGTCTCGGCGATCCTGCCGCTCTACCTGACCGCGGTCGTCGGGCTCTCGCCGGTGGCGTACGGACTCATCGACGGGCTCTATCAGGGCGTCTCCTCGCTGGTGCGGATCGCGGCCGGGTGGGCGGCCGACCGCACCGACCGGCCGCAGCCGGTGGCACTGGCCGGCTACGCGATGAGCGCGGTCGCGCGGCTCGGGCTGATCTTCGCGGGCGGCTTCGGGACGATCTCGGCGGCGATCTCGCTGGACCGGGTCGGCAAGGGCGTACGCACCGCGCCACGCGACGCGATGATCGCCGCCTCCAGCGACCCGGCGCACCTCGGCCGCAGCTTCGGCGTCCACCGGGCGCTGGACACGATCGGGGCCACGCTCGGACCGCTGCTGGCGTTCGTGATCCTGTGGCGGATCGCCGACGGCTACGACACCGTGCTGGTCGTCTCGCTCGGCTTCGCGGTGCTCGGGGTGGCGACGATGGCGTGCTTCGTGCCGTTCCGCACCGGCGCCGTCCGCCGGACCGCCCCTCGCCGCGGCGAGCCGCGCCCCAAGGTGCGCTGGCGCACCGTGCTCACGCCGGGTCTCGCGCGGGTGACCGGTGTGTCCGGCGTGCTCGCCCTGCTCACCATCGGTGACGGGTTCGTCTACCTGGCGCTGCTGGAGACCGGCGGCTTCGCGGCGCAGTGGTTCCCGGTCCTCTACGTCGGGACCAACCTCGCCTACCTCGCGCTGGCCGTGCCGATGGGCAGGCTCGCGGACCGGGTCGGGCGCGTCAAGGTCCTCGTGCTCGGTCACCTTCCGCTCGCGGCCGCCTACCTGTGCGCCGCGACCGGGTCGGGCGCGCTCTGGACGACGTGCGCCGCGGTGCTCCTCCTCGGCGTCTTCTACGCCGCGACCGATGGCACCCTCGCCGCGGTCGCCGGGCAGCTGGTCCCGGAGGAAGTACGCGCCAGCGGCATCGCCACCGCCCAGACCGCGGTCGCGCTGGCTCGGCTCGTCGCAGCGACCGGCTTCGGCCTGCTCTGGTACGCCGTCGGCCCCCGGATCGCGATGCTCGCGGTCTGCGCGGTGCTGCTCGCCGCGATCCCGGCCGGGCTCGCCGTGATGCGCAGGGCGGTGCGATGACGACGTTCTGGGCCAAGCGGCGCACCGCGATCTTCGGGGCGATCGTCGTGCTCGTCACGGCCGGCGTGACGGCGTACGCCCTCTCCGCGATCGCCGAGAACGACCGGCGTACGTCCCGGGCGACCGAGGCGACGACCACCTCCATGACGCAGATCGAGAAGGGGCCGAGGATCCTCTTCCGGCACACCGGTCGTGACGCCGACTACGGCCACGTCGGCGCCGTGGCACTGGACGATCCCGGCGGCGCCCGGGCGCTCACCGACCTGAGTTGCGACCGGGTCTACGCGCAGGCGCGGTCGGTCTCCTGCCTGGCGACCGAGCAGGGCGTGGTGAGCCGTTACCGGGCGACCGACCTGGCGACCTCGACCCCTGGGAAGGCGTGGCGGGAGGTCGACGGGACCGACCTGCCCGGGCTGCCCAGCCGCACCCGGATCTCGCCGGACGGGCAGCTGGTCTCCTCGACGGTGTTCGTCAACGGCGACTCCTACATGGTCAGCGGATTCTCGACGCGCACCCTCATCCGCCGGGTCGGTGGAGCGAGCTACGGCGACCTGGAGAAGTTCAGCCTGGTCGTCGACGGCCGCGAGGTCTCCCCGGTCGACCGCAACATCTGGGGCATCACCTTCGCCGACGACGACCGCACCTTCTACGCCACCGTCGCCACGGGCGGGCGGACCTACCTGGCCCGTGGCGACCTCACCGAACGCTCGTTGACGACCGTCGCCGACCACGTCGAGTGCCCGTCGCTCTCCCCCGACGGCACCCGGATCGCGTTCAAGGAGGCCGACAAGGCGGGCACCCGGTGGACGCCCGCGGTCCTCGACCTGGCCACCGGTCGGCGCACAGTTCTCGCCGGGGAGACCCACAGCATCGACGACCAGATCGAGTGGCTCGACGACGACACCGTCCTCTACGGCCTGGAGCGCGAGGGCGAGCCGGTCGACGACGTCTGGGCGCTCGACACCTCGGCCTCCGCGACCCCTCGTGTGCTCATCCCGGAAGCGGCCTCGCCCGCGGTTCTACGCTGAATCGGGTACTCCATCCCGGGTCCGGCACACACGCCGTCCGGGTCGCGCTTTGCTGTGCGGATGACCGTTGAGGAGACTCACGCCGCGCCCCGGATAGAACCCAGCGCGAACGTTGACGACCGTGCCGTGATCGGCGCCGGGACCCTCGTCTGGCACCTGGCCCAGGTCCGCGAGCACGCCCGGATTGGCAGCGAGTGCATCATCGGCCGGGGAGCGTACGTCGGTCCCGGGGTGGTGGTGGGAGACCGCTGCAAGATCCAGAACCATGCCCTGGTCTACGAGCCGGCGGTGCTCGAGGACGGCGCGTTCGTCGGGCCGGCGGTGGTGTTCACCAACGACTACCTCCCCCGCGCCGTGAACCCGGACGGCACCCTCAAGGACGGCGAGGACTGGGAGGCGGTCGGTGTGACCGTACGCACCGGTGCCAGCATCGGCGCCCGAGCCGTCTGCATCGCGCCGGTCACGATCGGTGCCTGGGCGATGGTCGCGGCGGGGGCCGTGGTCACCCGCGACGTACCCGACCACGCGCTGGTCGTCGGGGTCCCGGCACAGCGGATGGGGTGGGTCGGGCACGCGGGCGCACCGCTGGTCGCCCAGGGAGATGCCTGGCGCTGCCCGAAGACCGGCACCCTCTACGTCCTGCGCGGCACGAACGAGGACGACGGCCTGATCGCGATCTGACGAGCCGGTCGACTGAACCTCAGGCGGCCCGCCACTCGGCCTTGTGGGCGATGCTGACCGCCGCGATCTGCGAGGAGACGCCGAGCTTGGCGAGGATCGACTTCACCTGGGTGCGCACCGTCGCCTCGGACACGACGCGAAGCTTGGCGATCTCGCCGACCGTGAATCCGTCCATCAGGTGCTCGAGCACCTGCGACTCCCGCGGGGAGAGCTGGGAAAGCCGGCGGCGGATCTCGAAGACGCCCTGCTCCTGACCCACCCACGCCCGGATCAGGCGCTCACGCTCGTCGACGTCGAGCACGCTGAGCCCGTAGTTGAGCCTGCGTACGGTGCCCAGGATCTCGCCGAGCGGCACCGACTTGGACAGCACCGTGCGGGCCCCGACGTGCAGAGCGTGCCCCCAGCGGGTCTGGTCGGTCGAGCCCGTCACCACGACGACGTCGGCACCGGCCCGGGCGAGCGGAGCGATGAGACGTACGCCCGAACCGTGCTGGCCCAGGTCGAGGTCGAGCAGGACGATGCGTGGCTGGGTCCGCATGATCAGCGAGGTGAGCTTGGCCTCCGAGGGCGGCTCCTCGGGCAGGTCGATGCGGCGGGCGTCGTAGCCCTCGAAGGTGAGGGCCAGCTCGAGCGACTCGGCGAACAGGGTGTGGTCTTCGACGATGCCCACCTTCACCCGTTTACGCGGCGACACCATGGCGACCTCCCTGGGTCGGGGTGTCGTGCCGGTCGGCCCCGTCGCCCGCCCCGCCATCGGCACAGCCGAGCATCGGGATGCCGAGGACGAAGGTGGTGCGCTCGCTCGCCTCGAGCAGCTCGAGGTAGCCACCCTGGCGTTCCATCAGGTCCCGCGCGGCATGGAGGCCGATGCCCTGACCCGTGGAGCCCGGCCGGCTGACGCCCCAGGCGAAGATCCGCCGGCGCAGCTCCGGCGCGACCCCGGGCCCGTCGTCGGTCACCGCGATCTCGACCGAGGTGCTCGCCGGCTCGGCGGCACGTACCTCGATCCGGACGGATCCGCTCCCGTGGGCGGCGGCGTTGTCGAGCAGCACGTTGAGTGCCTCGGTCAGCTGGTCGGAGTCGCCCAGCGCCAGCATCCGGCTGGGGCGCCACACGACCTCGGTGCCCCTGGCCTCGTGAGCGAGCACCATGGTGGCCACCACGGAGTCGAGGTCGATCACCTCGGCACGCATGTCGCTGGCACGGAGCTCATCGGACCGCGGCTCCGGGACCACCGGCGTCGCGACATCCTGCTGCCGGCGGACCATCCGCTCCAGCCGCTCGAGCTCGCTCTGCACCATCGCCGTCATCGCGGCCCGTCGCTCCTCACCGATCGCGCCGGAGGAGCTGAGCAGCGTGGTCGCCGCCCGGATCCCGGCCAGCGTCGAGGCAGCCTCGTGCAGCCGGGCACGTTCATCCCGACCGACTCTTGACATTGGCACAGCTCTCCCTGGTCATCCTCGTGCCACGCCCTCCCAAGACGCAGCCCGGCGGCATGAAACACGTGCGGACCTGAAGGTCCGACATGAACAGCGCCGTACGGCAAAAGGACTGTACTCACTCGATCCGGGGGACGGATCGCCTACCTATTTTTGGTTACCGGCCGTTACCGAGTGGTGCCTCAAATTGAGGAATGGCGAGCATCTGGGCTCCATATCGAGGGAGTCCCGGGTCCCATACTCGGGTGGCCATCCTCGATCATCCGCCGGTGCCGTCGCAGCCGGATCCAGCGGACCCGCCCCCCGCGCGCGGATGGCGTCGTGCCCGCAAGCCCCTGATCGGGCTGCTGGTGTGTCTCCTGCTGCTCTGCGCCGCTGCCCTGACCGGGATCCTGTGGCTCCAGGCGACGGTGGAAGGAAAGCTCCAGCGGTTGCCCGACACGTTCACCGGCCTCACCGACCGGCCCGCCAAGCCGACCTCCGGGTCGGCCGCCGACGCGATGAACATCCTGGTCCTCGGCACCGACACCCGGTCCGACGCACCCACCACCGGAGCCGAGGCTCCCGGCTGGCAGCCCGGGGAGGCACGCTCCGACACGATGCTGCTCGTCCACATCGACGGCGACCGCGACTCCGCCTCGGTGATCTCGATCCCGCGCGACTCCTGGGTCGACATCCCCGGCCACGGCAAGGGCAAGGTCAACTGGGCCTACTCCTTCGGTGGCCCCAACCTCACGGTCGAGACCGTCGAGAAGATGACCGACGTACGCATCGACCACCTCACCGTCATCGACTGGGACGGCTTCAAGGCTCTCACCGATGCGATCGGTGGCGTCGACATCTACATCCCGAAGACCGTCTACGACTCCGCCCGTGGCGTCCGCTGGGAGGCCGGCACCCACCACCTGGACGGCGAGCAGGCTCTCCTCTACGTACGCCAGCGCTACGGCCTCCAGGACGGCGACCTCGACCGTGTGGCCCGCCAGCAGGCATTCCTGCGGACCCTCCTCGAGCAGACCCTCGAGCAGGAGCTGCGCAAGAGCCCCGACCATGTCCTCGACCTCTTCTCGCTCTTCTCGAAGCACGCCTCCGTCGACGACGACTGGTCCACCATCCAGATGGCCAAGCTCGCCGCCTCCCTCCGCAACCTGCGCACCGGCGACATCAGCTACCTCACCGTCCCCACCGATGGCACCGGCATGGTCGGAGACCAGTCAGTCGTGCATCTCGACCCCTCCCGCGACCGCGACCTGTGGCGCGCGGTCGGGGAGGACCGCATGGCCGAGTGGTCAGAGGCGAACCAGGACCTCCTCACCCCCGACGTCGTCCGCTGAACGAAAAACCTTGCCGAGTCGGCTCGTTGTAACGAGCCGACTCGGCAAGGTTTTCGGTCAAGATGAGCCGACTCGCGGGGCTCCCCACATCGAGAGACAGAACGGATGCCCGGCCGGGTCGGCGTACACGAAGCAGTGGTCGGCGTTGGGCTGATGCTCGAACCGGGTGGCGCCGGCCGCCAGCACCCGAGCTCCGGTCGCCTCCAGGTCGTCGACGAGGAACTCGAGGTGCATCTGCATCCCCACCTCGCCGTCCGGCCACTTGGGTGGCTGGTAGTCATCGATCTGCTGGAAACCGATGTCCCCGTTCGTCCCCTCCACGAGCGCCCAGCCCTCGCCACCGTTCGCAACCCCGCCGGTGATCTCCGCGTAGAACCGCGCCAGTGCGATCGCGTCGGGCGCGTTGACCGTCGTCAGGCTGAGCCTGATCCGGTCCGACATCACCCGATCTCCATCTGCTGGTAAACGGGCGTGAGCGCTTCCCAGCGCTCCCTCCAGCCCGGCGCCCCGGCCTCCGAGCTCCAACCCTCGGGGTGCACCGGAACCTCGACCTCCAGCGACCGACCGAGATCCTCGAGATGGACTCGCCACCCAGCGGCATGGAACGGGAGATGCCGCATCGACAGCCCGCGTTCCTCGACCACCAGCCGAGTCTTGGAGCCTTCCTCAGTCAGCCACGCCTCGATCTCCCCCTCGTCGTCCGTGTCCGGCTCCGTCGTCAACAGCAGGTGACAGGGCGCGTCACACACCTCGATGCGCGCCGGACCGGTCCAGCTGCTCGTGAAGGCGACCTGGATCGTTCCGCCCGGCCGCAGGTCGCCGTCAACCCGGGCGATCCAGCGGGCCAGCCGCTCGGGCGTCGTACACGCCTGCCAGAGGTCGCGGATGTCGGTGTCGTAGAGGTCCTCGACCCGGACCGCTCCAGCAGTCTCGTCGAGCATCCGCATCGTCGCGATCGTGGTCATCGCCGTGCCTTCTTTCCTCGTGCGATCTCGGTATGCAGGGCGCCGAGCCGGTTCTCCCAGAGCTGGCGGTAGTCAGCAAGCCACTCGTCGACCTCGACGAGCGCCTCCGGCCGAAGTGTGTAGATCCGGCGCTGCGCGTCCTGGCGAACCTCTACCAGGCCGGCCTCACGCAGCACGCGTAGATGCCGGGACACGCCCGGGCGGGCAATCGGGAGAGCCTCTGCCAGCTCTCCCGCGGTCGCCGGGCGGTCGCGGAGGATCTCCAGAACAGTGCGTCGACTCTCGTCCGCCAACGCGTGCAGGACAGCGTTCATGCGACTAATGTAACCACTCTGCTACGTAACCACAAGGGTACATTCAATCGTCAGGCGACCTCCTCCTCGACCACGCCGAGCTCGGTCAGCAGCTGGGCCCGCAGGGAGGCGAACCGCGGATCGCCGGGGCTCCGTTTCGAGCCCAGGTCGATCCGGATGTCCGAGCCGACGACGCCGTCGACCAGCACGATCACCCGGTCGGCGAGCGCGATCGCCTCGTCGACGTCGTGGGTGACCAGCAAGATGGCGGGGTTGTGAGCGGCGTACAGCTTCTCGAGCAGCTTGTGCATCTTGATCCGGGTCAGCGCGTCCAGGGCTCCGAACGGCTCGTCGGCGAGGAGCAGCTGCGGGTCGCGGACCAGCGACCGCGCCAGCGCCGCGCGCTGCTGCTCACCACCGGAGAGCTCGTGCGGCCAGGCCCTGTCGCGGCCCTCGAGCCCGACCTCGGAGAGCGCCTCGAGGCCTCGCTCCCGAGCATCCGACCCGGTCAGGCCCAGGGTCACGTTGTCCAGCACCCGTCGCCACGGCAGCAGCCGGGAGTCCTGGAAGACCACCGAGACGCGCTCGGGTACGTCCACGACACCCGAGCCCGCAACGGAGCGATCCAGACCGGCCAGGGCCCGCAGCAGCGTGGACTTCCCGGAGCCCGAGCGCCCGATCAGCGCCACGAACTCGCCGGCGCCGATCGTGAGGTCGAGCCCGTTGAGCACCCCGCCGGCCTCGGAGAAGCTGCGGCGCAGCCCCTCGACACGTACGGCGGGTCCTGCGGATACGGTCAGTGACTCTCCAGCGTGCGTCGCCATGCCAGTGCCTTCCTCTCGGTGAAGCGGACGATGCCGTCGGCGACCAGGCCCAGCAGGGCATAGACGACCAGGCCGACGACGATGATCTCGGTCTGGCCGTAGCTGGACGCGAGGGTGATCATGTGGCCGATGCCGCTGGTCGCGTTGACCTGCTCGACGACCACGAGCGACAGCAGCGCGTTGAGCACCGCGAACCGCAGCCCGAGCAGGAACCCCGGCGTCGCGCCCGGCAGCACGACATGCCGGACGAACGCCCCGCGCCCCAGGCCGACGGTCTCGGCGAGCTCGGCGTAGCGGCTGTCGATGCCACGCAGCCCGTTGTGGGTGTGGATGTAGATCGGGATGAGTACGCCGAGGGCGATCGTGATCACCTTCATCGGCTCCCCGATCCCCAGCCACAGGATCAGCAGCGGCATCAGCGCCAGGCTCGGGATCGCCCGTTTGACCTGTACCGGACCGTCGATCAACGCCTCCCCGGCCCGGCTGAGCCCGGAGACCAGCGCGAGCGCCAGCCCGACGACGACCCCGATCACCAGCCCGAGCGCGGCCCGGTAGGCCGAGGTCGCCAGGGCCTCGGGAAGCCGTCCGTCGGCGATCAGCCGCTGAGCGGTCTCGACCACCACCCACGGCTCGGACAGGGTCCGAGGGTCCAGCACTCCTGTCGCCGAGGCGAGGAACCACAGCCCCAGGAGCAGGACCGGACCGATCCACAGCGTGCCGGGGACCCGCGGCCCGGGCCCGAGGCGGCGGCGTACGACCCGCTCGTCGGTGGCCTTTCCGGGAACGACGCCGGTGATCGGCGCCTCGACTGCTGCGGTGGCCATCACTGACCGTCCTTCAGCGCCTCGGCGATGACCTTCTCGTAGCGGCGGTCGTAGAGCTCGGTGACATCCAGCTCCGGATGGTTCTGCTCTTCCGAGAGGATGTCCGCGGTCTCCTGGTGACGCTCGATGAACTCGTCCCAGCTCTCCGGGATGACCGTCTGCCCCGACGATTCGAACACCTTCTTGCCGTCCTCGAAGGTCAGCCCCTCGTGGTCGACGTAGTAGGCCTGGATCCACTCGTCCGGGTGCTCGTCGACCCACTTCTCGGACTTGACCCACAGCGCGAGGAAGTCCTTGAACGCAGCCGCCTTGCCGGCATCCTCGAAGGTCTCCTCCGGCCCGTAGATCAGGGTCGCGTCGTCGCGGATGCCGGTGCGGATCGAGGTGGCGCCGTCGCGGCCGTACTTGGCCAGGTAGGAGGTCAGCTGCGGCCCACCGAGCGGCGCGACGTCGACCTGGTTGGAGGCCAGTGCGTTGGAGAAGGTGTCGTCGACGCTCTGGATCTCGACGAGCTCGACGTCCTTCTGGGTGAGCCCGGCAGCCGCGAGCGTCTTGAGGACCAGCGCGCCCTGGGCCTGGCCGGGAGAGTAGGCGATCTTCTTGCCCTCGAGGTCGGCGAGCGTCTCGACCTTCGACTTCGGCGCGATGCCGAGCTCGTAGATCGGGTTCTCGAGCGGGTCCGGGTTCTCGGTGACCGCGACGATCTTGACCGGGGTGTCGGTCCAGGTCGCGAACAGCGGCGGGATGTCGGCGACGTAGCTCGCGTCCAGCGCGTCGGCGCGGAACGCCTCGATGCTCTTCGGACCACCGGAGATGTTGGCCCACTCGATCTCGTAGCCCTCGACCTCGTCGATCAGGCCGGACGCCTTGAGCGCCACCTCGATCGGCGGCAGGCCGAGGCGCAGGACGGTCCCCTCCGGGACCTGTTCGGGGAGCGCCGCGTCGGCGGCGAGCCTGGAGGCACTGGACGCATCGGCGCCGCCGCAGGCCGTCAGCCCCAGGAGCAGGGTCGAGAGAACGGCGGCGATGGCGGTCAGGCGCGGTGGGGTGGGGCGGATCATGGCTCTCCTCTGGTTGGTCCGTCCAAACCAGAGTAAGTCAGTAGAGATTAGCTATAAAAGCACGGCTCGGATCCTGAGACATGCCTGCCGGAGAACGAGACGCGGCCAGGGATCAGAGGTAGACGGACTTCAGCTCCGTGTACTGAGCCAGACCCTCCGGCCCGAACTCCCGCCCGATCCCGGAGGCCTTGAATCCACCGAAGGGTGCCGCGAAGTCCATCGTGTAGGTGTTCACTCCGTACGTCCCGGCCCGCACCCGGCGGGCGACATCGAGCCCAGCCTCCTGATCGGCGGTCCACACCGTCCCCGCCAGCCCGTAGTCGGAGTCGTTGGCGATGCGTACGGCCTCCTCGACCGAGCCGTAGGGGATCACCGAGAGGACCGGGCCGAAGATCTCCTCCTGGGCGATCCGCATCCGGTTGTCGACGCCGGCGAAGACGGTCGGGCGTACGTACCAACCCGTGTCGAGACCGGCCGGACGACCGGTGCCGCCGGCGAGCAGGCGGGCACCCTCCTCCTGGCCGAGGGCGATGTACTTCTCGACCCGCTCCTGCTGGCGACGGGCCACCATCGGCCCGATCTCGCTCGCCGGGTCGGACGGGTCGCCGACCTTCATCGACGCGACAGTCTCCGCCAGCGCGCCGGCGATCTCGTCATGGCGCTCGAGCGGGACGAGCACCCGGGTCTGGGCGACGCAGGCCTGACCGGAGTTCATCAGCGCGGTGAACTTGAGCCCTTCCAGCGTGGCCGCCAGGTCCGCGTCCTCGAGGACGATCGCGGCCGACTTGCCGCCGAGCTCGAGCGAGACCCGCTTGAGCCGCTCGCCGCACAGCGCGCCGATCCGCCGGCCGGCCGCGGTGGACCCGGTGAACGCCACCTTGTCGACGCCGGGATGCGTGACCAGGTGCTCGCCCACCTCGCGCCCCGCGGCGACGATGCTGACGACGCCCTCGGGCACCCCGGCCTCGATCAGCATCTCGGCGAGGAGGTTGGTGTCGAGCGGGGTCTCCGGAGCGGGCTTGATCACGATCGTGCAGCCGGCCAGCAGCGCCGGGATGAGCTTGGACAGCACGGTGAACTGAGGGACGTTCCACGGCGCGATCGCGGCGACGACGCCGACCGGCTCGTGACGTACGACGACGTCCGAGCCGAACGAGCCCGGCCGCCGGGACTCCCAGGGGAACTCTCGCGCGATGGCGAGGAAAGCCTCGATCTGCATCCACGGCGCAGGCGCCTGGGCGAGGTTGCTGAACGAGATCGTCGAGCCCATCTCGGCCGTGATCACCTCGGCCATCTCGCCGAGCCTTCCGGCATAGAGGCCTGAGAGCGCCTGGACGATCTCGATCCGTTCCTCCGGCGACATCCGAGGCCACGGGCCCTCCTCGAACGCCGTGCGCGCCGCGGCGACGGCGGCGTCGATGTCCTCCACCGAGGCTTCCGGGACCCGCGCCACCACCTCCTCGCTGTGCGGCGAGATCACCTCGATCGTCGCGTCGGTCGCGGGCTTGGTCCAGGTCCCGCCGATGAAGAGTGCGTCGTGGTCGTAGCTCATCGTTCTCCTTAGGTCCGGTCGAGTCAGATCCGGTCGAGCCAGTCGGCGAAGCCGGAGGGGTCGTGACGGCCGAGGACTCCGTGCTCGAAGAGCCCCCAGCCCTCGACCCCATCAGCGCCGGGACCGTGCGCGACCGCGCGCCCGACATGGTCGATCACCCCGAACGGGACCCTGCCGGTGACCTCCGCCGAGGTCATGTCGTAGGTCAGCCGCTCGGTGAACCCAGCGCCCTTCCAGACCCCGTGCGCCCAGTCGGAGTCGCCGCCGTAGCCGCCGCCGACATGGATCGGCGCACCCAGCAGCGAGGAGACCTCGAGCACGAGCTGCTTCCCGTCCGGGGTCGTGCACGTGATCGTCGCGCCCTCGGGGAGCCGTGTCCCGTCCCGGTAGTGGATCCGTACGTGCGGCCAGCCGAGCTGCTCGACCCGGCCATCGGCGAAGACCCGGGTGCAGTCGTTGAGGACCCGATGCCCGTCGGGGGTCTCCTGGATGATCAGGACGACGGCGAAGTCGTCGAACCGCAGCGGGACGTAGAGCCACCACATCCCCTCGAACTCCGGGTCGGCGGGCTTGCCCGGCGGCAGTCCCTCGCCGGAGGGGCGGATCCCCCAGGACCGGTCCCGGGTGCCGACCCAGCGATCGTGGTCGACGGCGATCCTCTCGCCGTCGACCTCGATCACCCCCTCCCAGGTCCCGACCTGCGCGAACCGCTGCGCGTCGAGCACGGTGGCAGCCCCCTGACGCATCAGGTGCGGCTGCTCCTGGACCACCTCGAACGACCCCTCCCACCGCAGGTCCAGGGCGATCCCGTGCGTCTCCTCCATCACCAGCCGGAGCTTCCGCAGCGGCTCGGTGACCTCGATCCGGTACGCACCCACCTCCTGCCCCATCCGGTCACCGCCCCGCGGGTCGGCGCCGTCGCCCAGGTGCACGGCGGTCTGCTCGTCTCCACGGCGGAGCAGGACGTACGCGTCCTTGGTGCCGAGGTTGGGATAGAACCCCATCCCGGTGATGAGGAAGAAGTCGCCGGTGCGGTCGTGGGCGTTGAGGTAGCAGCGGTCGTAGAAGTTGCGGTCGCTGCTCCCCGCCCAGGCCACCGGCCGCGGGAGCTGGTGGATGGGATACTCGTCGAGCGGGCCGACCCCGACATACTCGCCATGAGCCCCGCTCATGCGCCGACCTCGGCCAGCATCGCCTCGAACATCGCCCGGTGGTAGAGCGTCGACTCCGGATCCTCGGGCGCCTCGATCTCACCGAAGTGGATCTGCCGCGCCGCGATCCGCAGATAGATGATCCCCCACATGACGGCCGCATGGACCTCGTGCCAGGTCAGGTCGCCGAGCTCGACACCGGTCGCCGCCACATAGGCCTCCTTGACCTCGGAGGCAGTCAGGAAGTCCGGCATCCCCGGCAGCTCCAGCATGGCGGCCAGGTCCTCGAAGATGCGGTGGGCGAAGATCATCCAGGTCACGTCCATCTCACGGGGCCCGAGACTGACCATCTCCCAGTCGAGGACGGCCACCGGCGCGAAGTCGCGGTAGATGATGTTGCCGATCCGGGCGTCGCCCCAGCACAGGACGGGCTCGCCGACGTCGTGAGGGAGGTTGGCCTCGAGCCAGGCCAGACCGCGCTCGACCAGGGGCGAGCGGCCGCCCCATTCCTCGGCGGTGGAGGCGAAGGCGTACCAGGCCCGGGTCTTGGCCAGGTTGCGGGCGATCAGCGTCTCTCCGGAGTGGCCGGCCGCGGCCGGATCGAGGAAGCCGAACCGCGACGCGGCGTCCGGGATCGAGTGGAGCCCGGCGAGCACCTCGACCGAGCGCTGCTGGAGCGCAGCCCGCTCCGAGGACGAGGCCTCGAAGAGCCAGCTGTCGCCGAAGTTGTAGGGCATCACGTCGGGCGGGACGACCCCCTCGACCCGCTTCATCAGGAAGAACGGGGTCCCGAGGATCGAGCCGCTCATCTCGGCGAGGCCGACCTCCGGCACCGGCACGGGCGACAGCGACCCGGCCAGGCGCATCGCGTCGTACTGCGCCTGCAGGTCATAGGTCGCGAAGACCGGGATGTCCTCGGGGCGGGGCGCCACCCGGAGGACGTACGCCGTCGCCCGCCTGTCTCCGGCAATGGTCGAGGCGACATCGAGCAGGACGGTCTCGCTGGAGAGCCCGTTGGCGTCGATGCCACCGAGGATCGTGACCTCGGGGTCGGCGCCGGGCGGGAGCGCGGTGGTCAGCCACTGCTCCAGCCTGGCGCCGATCGCCGCGGGGTCGCGGCCCGACTTCTGGAAGGTCATCTCGGGCGGCGGGGGCGCCTGGGTCACGTGCTCCTCCTAGAGGCGTGTGAGTCAGATCACACGCCTCAGGTTGGTGGAACACGTTCTAGTTTGTCAACAGTCAGAACAGGATCTTGGCCGGCGTCTCGGTCGGCGCCGCCTTCGTGACGAACGCCTTCCGCTTCGCGGCGAACCCGAAGCGGTCGTCGAAGATGTCGCGAGCCATCTCGGCCAGCTCGATGCTCTGGTAGTAGGACATCGGCATCGCGCCGGCGCGGCGCGCTTCGCGGGCCGCCAGGGCCGGGACGTACGCCTCGGGCTCGGCGAGGCCCTGAGCGAGGTCGCGCAGCCAGCCGTCGAACTCGGCCGCGTCGCGCGGACCGAGGTCACTGACCATGCCGATCCGCGCGGCCTCGGCCGCCGAGATCGGCAGCTTCGCGCCGAGCAGCTCGTCGGCCTTCTCTGTGCCGACCCGGCTCGGCAGGCCCCAGGTGTGCAGCTCGGAGCCGAAGATGCCCATGTCGTAGTAGGGATTCAGGACGACGCCGGCGCGCGCGACCGTGATGTCGGCGCAGAGTCCGGCCATCACGCCGCCGGCACCGGCATTGGCGGTGAACGCGGCGATGGTCAGCTGTTCGGCCTCGGCGATCGCCACGCACAGCTCGTCGATGGCCCGGATGTTGTCCCAGGCCTCGGCCGCCGGATCCTGGGCCGCCTCGATGACGCCGAGGTGGATGCCGTTGGAGAAGGCGTGCTCGGTGCCGCGTACGACCAGGACCGTGGTGTCCTCGACGAGCGCCTTGCGGACAGCGTCGGTCATCCGGCGGCACTGCTGGGTGTGCATCGCACCGCTGTAGGAGCGGAGGGTGAGGTAGCCGACGTCGCCGTCGCGCTCGTAGGTCGTCTCGGCCAGCTCGTCCGGCATCCTCCGGTATGGCAGGTGCCCGGTGTCGAGCACCCAGGCGGCCGGAAGCTTGGGACCGCGCTTCTTCTCGAGCGTGGCGGCGTAGCCGACCCACAGGGTGCCATCGCCGGTGGCGATCGCGACCACGTCGGTGTCAACCCCGACCACGGTGCCCGGAGCCACGTCGCCATGGTCCTCAGGGGTCGTGGCGGCGTCGAAGAGACAGTAGGTCTTTCCCTCGATGGTCGCCGGCGCACCCGGGGCGCCGTCGGCCGCCGCGATCCGCCGGGCGACCTCCGTGGCGGGTGCGGACCAGTCGATCTCGAAGGCCGTGCGGCGCAGCAGCGGCAGCTCACCGGTGCCCTCGACCTCAGCAGCCCACTCCTCGGCAGGCCTCGGCTTCTCCCCCGCGGCGACCATCCGCAGGACGTCCGCGACGCAGTCCATCGCGGCGTCGGCGACCGGGCCGTTGTAGAGCGCGCTCTTCGCGATCGGGACCTCCGGCATCGCGAAGGTCCGGGTCGCCCAGACCGGGCCGGCGTCCATCTCCTCGACGGCAGACAGCGCGGTCACGCCCCAGCGCTCACGCCCGTCGAGAGTGGCGTGGTCGAGCGAGGACGGGCCCCGGTCCCCGACCGGTCCGGGGTGGATCACCACCGTCGGGTAGCGGCCCCAGACCGCCTCCGGCACGCGGTGCTTGAGGAACGGGCACAGGATCAGCTCGGGCTCGATCGCGTCGACCGCCGCCACCAGGGAGGAGTCGTCGTGGACCGGTGCCAGCAGGACACCGACGTCGTGGCCGCCCTCTTTGAGATCGCACCAGACGCGTTGGGTCAGACCGTTGAATGCGGAGACGAGCAGAAGAATGCGCATGTGGGGGAAGTGTCCTTCTAGTCAGTAGCCCGAACAGACCTCGTATCCCCCGAGGGGTATTTATCCCCCGAGGGGTGTCACTGTATCGAGCGCGCCGAGCCATGTGCACGTCGGTGTCCAGAAGAGGGACCGAAGCCCCGGTGACCTCAGGGCCGCTCGCCCCGGTCTCGGGCCGGACACCGCGCCGGCGTCTTGCCGCCGCCTGTAAAGATGGCTCTGTCAGGAGGGGGACAATGACCACAGTCGACGACAACCCGCGCAACGGGTTGGTCGATCTCGTCGAAGCGAGCGCGGACGACATGACCCGTGAGACGGTGCGCGAGCTGGCCGGGTTCCGGATGCGCTACAAGTTCGCGATGGACGAGGTCTCGACCAAGATCGCGATCCTGCGCGAGGAGTTCGAGCACGCCCACGACCACAGCCCGATCGAGCACGTACGCACCCGGCTCAAGTCGCCCGACAGCCTGCTCGCCAAGGCGCGCAAGATCGGCTGCCCGCTCACCCTCGAGGCGCTCGAGCAGCAGATCCGCGACATCGCCGGGATCCGGGTCGTGTGCCCGTTCGTCTCCGACGTCTACTGGATCATGGAGATGCTGGGCGGCCAGTCCGATGTCGACGTGGTCGAGGTCGAGGACTACATCGCCGACCCGAAGGCCAACGGCTACCGCAGCCTCCACCTGATCATCAAGGTGCCGGTCTACCTCTCCGACCGCGTGGTGGACGTACCGGTCGAGTTGCAGATCCGCACGATCGCAATGGATTTCTGGGCCAGCGTCGAGCACTCGATCTACTACAAGTACGACGGCACCGTCCCCACGACCCTGCGCGACGAGCTCGGCGCCGCGGCACGCACCGCGGCCGACCTCGACGCCACCATGGCCCGGCTGCGGAGCGAGGTCCACGGCATCAGCGTGCGTTGACGTACGCCGGCTGACTCAGGGGGCGGCCGGGCTGTGCCGGGCGAGCTCGCTGCGGGCGTACGCGACGCGGTCGGTCTCGACCCCGCGGGACCGACCGAGCTCGTCGGCCAGGTCGTGCGCCGCCTCGAGCCGATGCCTCCGGTGTCGGCGATCGCCGTGGCCGCCCCTGCGATATGCCCGGCGCTGCCGGTAGGACCCGGCCAGGGCATCGAGCTCCTCGACCGTGATGGTGCCGTTGGCGACCTCGGGGGACATCAGGTCGCGCATCGCCTCACGTTCGGTGCCGACGGTGAGATGGAAGACCGTGACCGCGATCGCGAGGGCGACGACGACCGAGATGACCAGCAGCGCGATCGTCGCGGGGCCGTTGCCCTGCGTGATCGCGGTGGTGCTGTCCCAGACCAGATGCAGGGCGACCGCGGCGGCGACGAGCACGAGCCCGCGTCCGATCCGGCGCTTCTCCGCGACGGTGCCGATCAGGTAGACGATCCCGGCCCCGACGAGCGCTGAGTACAGGATGTGGGAGGTGAACCCGGTCGCCAACCTGAGCACCGCGGTGCTCAGGCTCGACCCGACCGGGTCGACGCCGAAGTTCTCCGAGGCCGCGTTGATCGCGTAGAGGATGTCCTCGATGATCTCGAACCCGAGACCGACGAATGCGCCGACCACGAACCCGTCGAAGGCCGTCCGGATCACCCGTGGTGCGATGAACATCAGCAGCAGCACGCCGGCGCCCTTGGCTGACTCCTCGACGAACGGCGCGGCCAGGCCGGCTCCCCACGCGACGGCGAAGTCCGGGCCGACCCACTTGGCGTAGAGGTGGATCAGCGCCGTGTTGGCGTGGATCGCGATCGTCCAGGTGGCACCGAAGCCACCCCAGACGAAGGCGGCGATCCGTAGGTCGAGGGGTTGTCTCGAGTAACGGTCGATGTGCGTGGTGAACCACCAGAACAGCACCGCGTAGAGGCTGAAGATGATCGCGGCGATGCCGAGCGGGGTGCCGTAGATCGGAGCCTCGGTCCGCACCGTGCTGACGGTGTACCACAGGCCGTAGGCGATCACGGCGACGAAGACCCACAAGCAGGCGTTGCGCGGCTGCAGCCAGCTCACCCTCTGGCCCCACCCGACCTCGGCGATGGCCGTGTCGCGGGCCTGGAGCAGGTCGGGCTCGGTGGTGGACGTGGTGCTCATGAGGCCTCTCCATCGACGAGCCGGACCGATTCGAGCATGGCGACGATCTGGTTCTCCAGGCGGCGGTCGCTCGCCATGTCCACCGGGCCGTAGACGGTGACCTCGATTCCCCGTCCATCGCTGACCAGTGCCCCGAGGAGTCCTTCGACGGTGGTGGTGGAGAAGCGTGCGATGACCCCGGTGATCTCGCCGGCGGTACGGAACGTGGCCGCCGTCCCGCTCTGCAGGTCGAGCGCGTTCGGGCCGAGCTTGTCGTTGTTCTTCCGCAGCTGGGCCAGCAGCGCGGTCGCCGTCCCGTCGAAGTCCCCGGTCGTCACGGTGAGGGTGATACCGCCCTTCGTCAGCGTCGCCGAGTCGGGGTAGGTCCCCGAGGTCGCGGTCCCGGAACGCAGCCCGGACTCGAGGTTCCAGCCGACCGCCGGGTCGAACTCGACCCACCGACCGACCTGGATGACGTCGCCGGCCTTGATCGGGTCGTCCACGGCGACACGGCTGTCGACGCCGGGCAGCACCCAGAAGGCGAAGGCGACCAGCAGCGCCACGACGCCGGCAGGAAGAAGAGTTCGGCGGTCCATCCCGAGCCAACGGCGCTCGACGGGGACCCAGTCAGGTGGTGCTTCCACGGTGGGCACGCCGGAAGCCTAGCCAGGTTTGCGGCAGGTTGTCGGAGTTTGTGTACAGAGGGGTTGGGCCCGTGCCGAGGCCGGGCTCGACCCGGACGGTGTCCGTCCGGGTCGAGCCCTTCGGGGTCAGCGACCGTTGACGAACCGCTGGTACTGGGCCCGCGCTTCGTCCGGGGTGATCGCCCGGTCGAGGAACATCAGCGAGTCCATCCGGCAGTTGCAGGGGTTCCGCTCGACGGTGTCCTGCGGGAAGGATCCGCCGACCTTGTAGCCGCGCGGCAACGTGTCGGAGGTGCCGGTGCCGTCGACCTGCCACGGGTCACCGGCGGTGGTGTAGAACCCGTCGACGGCCTTGCCGTTGCGGTAGAGCGCCATCTTGCCCGTGGTGTAGTCGAACGTCGCCGCCAGGTGCACCCACTGACCTCGTGGCAGCAGGGTCTGCCAGTCCGCCGAGGCGGCGAAGGTCTGCGAGGCCCCCTCGTCGAGCCGGCGTCCGAGCGCAACCAGGCGCAGCGTGCCGTCGACGTTGATGAGCTCGAGCAGTGCGCGTACGCCGTGGCCGTCGGAGTTGCCCGACAAGATCCCGGAGAGCCCGATCGCGTTGAACCGGTCGGTGGGATCGGCGGTCAGCGAGTTGAGCGCGGGCCCGTCCATGTCGACCTTGAACCAGCCGGCCAGGGTGATCTGCTCGGCTCCGGCGAACGGCGCCAGCGACGCGACCCCGTTCTGGTTCCACGTACCTGCCTTCCAGTCGTCGTTGCCGTTGACCTCAGGGTTGACCTGCTGGGTCTGCAGGGCGTTGTTGCTGGTCCGGTACGCCGAATCACCCACCTGCATCGCGTTGCCGCCGTTGACCTGGTTCAGCAGCGTCCGGGAGTATCCCTGGTCCTCCTCGCGCGACCCCGGGGCGAAGGGGTGCTCGAAGTCGTAGTAGCTGACCAGGTCCTCGCGCAGCGACGGCACGACCTCGCCCGGCCACGGCTTGTGCACCGTGTTCACGACCTTCCAGATCTTCCCGTTGGCCTTGGCCAGCAGGTAGAGATTGCGGCGCGAGTCGGTGCCGAAGCGCAGGTCGACGCGCGGGTCGTCGACGAAGTCCTGCATGGAGAGCCGCTTGCCGGAGGTGTCGAAGAGCTGCATCTGGTGCAGGGTCGCCTCGCGACTGCTCCCCCGGCGCATCTGCTTGGCGTCGGTCCAGTAGACCTCACCGTTGACCAGGTCACCGAAGACGTACTTGCCGCGGAGGTCGTCGAACCGGCCGCGGTAGACGACGCCACCGCTGACCGCGTGACCGCTGTCGGAGGTGCAGGAGTAGTTGGCGGGCGGGTCGTGGTCGAAGGAGGCCACCGGAAGGGTGTAGCCGGACATGTCGTAGTCGTCGGGCACCGTGTAGAGGGCGCACTCGTCGGTGTTGTCGTAGAGCAGCCGGCCCTCGATCTCGCTCCAACCGAGGTTGTCCCCGGCCCGTACGTCGTAGACGCCCTCGATCGCGTGCTGACCGATGTGGCCGAGCAGGAGGGTGCCCTTCTCGACGTCCCAGGAGAACCGGTGCGGGTCGCGCATGCCGTACGCCCAGATCTCGCCGATCGCACCCTCCCGGTCGACGAACGGGTTGCTGTCCGGCACCCCGTACGCCCCGTTGCGGCCGTCGCGGGCGAGCGGGTCGATCCGCAGGATCTTGCCGAAGGGGTTGGCGAGGTTCTGCGGGTCGTCGCTCTTCACCCCGTTGCCGCCGTCGCCGGAGGCGATGTAGAGCAGCCCGTAGTCCTCGTCGCCGCGCTCGGCGGTCGGGTTGAAGTCGATCTGCTGGATGGCGTGGATCTGGCCGGCGAAGTCGATCCGCATCACCTCACGGCTGGTGCCTTCGAAGGTGTCCGCGGTCGGGTCGGTGGCGTGCCACTCGGTCACGACGCTGACGGTCCGCCCGGAGCCGGGATTGGTCTGGGACGGGAAGGTGGGCGTCTTGGCGAAGCCACCGAAGCGCTCGGTGTGGGTGGTGTAGAAGAGCCCGTTCTTCTCGAAGTCGGGGTGGAAGGTGATGAACCCGGCCCCGCTGCCCAGGCCCGCGCCGGACCAGAAGTCGACGAAGTGGTCCTTGAGGTTCAGGTACTCGTGCTGCTGCCCGCGGTCGAGCAGGTACATCGGCCCGTTGAGGTCGGGGACGTACATCCGGCCCGAGCCGTCGGGGACCTCGCCGATGAAGTTGATGCGGTTGTGACGTACGAGGCGCTGGTCGGTGGGCGCCGGGTAGGGCTCGGTCTCGGGGAGCTGGGCGACCTCCTCGAGCACGAGGCCGAGGCTGCTGCGTACGGGCTGTTCGGGGATGGGGTCGGGGACGGGCTCGCTACCAGGGATGGCGGCGTTGGCAGAGAGTGCGGGGGTGAGCAGCGCGGCGAGCATGGCGCCGACGGCGATGCCGGCGCGTGCCTGTCTGCCCCATAGACGTGAGGTTTCCATGGGTTCTTCTCCTTACCGAGTTACCGAGGGTTCAGCGCCGTAGGCCCGCGACGGTGACGTCACGGATGCGGCCGAAGTTGTCGAAGGAACCGAAGCCGAAGCGGCCTCCGGCGAAGGTGGTGTCGGTGGCGGTCATCCGGGGCTCGTCGGCACCGTCGAGGTAGACCGCGATCGCGCCGGTTCGGGCGTTGTAGTCGAGTCGTACGTCGTGCCACTCGGCATCGGTGATCGACGGTGCGGCACCGACGGTGCCGTTCCACTGGTGGTCGATGCGCAGCCGGTCGGCGTCGTTGACCACGAAGATGCCGTTGTGGGGGTAGATGGTGTTGTCGGTCGAGAGGTGGGCGTAGTAGAAGCGCGTCGGGGACTGGTAGTTCCAGACCAGGATCACGTCTCGGTTGGTGACCTGGACGGCCTCGTCGATGCGGACCTCGGCGCGGTAGGTCAGCGAGCCGAGCTCGGGACCCTTGGTCACCACGGCGTACTCGAAGGGGCGCCGCGGGCCGGGCTGTGCTGTCCCGGGCTCGGTCAGGATCACCTGACCCTTCTCGAAGGCCCACTTGTCATCGGTCACCGGGTCCCAGTCGGCCAGGCTGGCTCTGGGTTTGACCACGGCCAGGCCGGGGCCTTCGGTGCTATGGGCCTGGGCTCCGGCGAGCGGAGTGGCCAGAGCCACTGCGAGGGCGACGACACCGGCGCGTACGCCTCGCCCCACCATTCGGTTCAGCGTCGATCCCTTGTTCCATCTCATGGTGCTTCCTTCCCCTAATCGGGACCGTCGGTGGCCCCTGCTGAGGTCGTTGCGGCTCCCCCGAGATAGAGCTCCGCCATCCGTGGATCGGCCAGCAGGTCGGATGCCCGACCGGAGATGTGCACCTTCCCCAGATCGAGTACGCACCCCAGGTCCGCCGACTCCAGGGCCCGCCGGGCGTTCTGCTCGACGAGCAGGACCGCCAGGCCGGCATCGCGCATGCGTACGACCTGCTCGAACACGGTCGCGGTGGTCTTGGGGTCCAGGCCCATGCTGGGCTCGTCGAGCAGCACGACCTTCGGGCTGACCATCAGCGAGCGGGCGAACTCGACCTGCTTCTGCTGCCCGCCCGAGAGCGCGCCGGCGAGGGTGTTCCAGCGCTCGGCGACGACCGGGAAGAGGGTCTTCACGAAGTCGGTCCGCTCCTGGATCGCGGCGGCGTCGCGCACCGTGTAGGCGCCCAGGCCGACGTTCTCGGCCACGGTCATCTCCTTGAAGACCGAGTGACCCTGGAGGACGTGGGCCATGCCTGCCCGCAGCATCTGCTGCGGGCCGTTGCGGGTGACGTCCTTGCCGGCGACCGTGATGGTCCCCGAGCGCGGGGTCAGCATGCCGCTGGCGACCTTGAGCACGGTGGACTTTCCGGCCCCGTTCGGGCCGACCAGACAGACGATCTGACCTGCGGGAACGGTGACGGTGAGGCCTCGCAGCACCAGCGCGGCACGACCGTAGCCGGCCTCGATGTCGCGCAGCGCGAGGAGAGGTTCAGACACCAAGGTAGGCCTCCAGGACTCGTGGGTCGTTCTGCACGTCCGCCGGCGCACCGGAGGCGATCGGGCGGCCGCGGTCGAAGACCACGACATGGTCGGAGAGGCTCATCACCAGCTCCATGTTGTGCTCGACGATGACGAAGGTGCGGCCCTCGGCGTTGAGCTCGCGTACGAGCGTGGCGATCCGGCCGATCAGGGCCGGGTTCACGCCGCCGGCGGGCTCGTCGAGCATGATCGTGTCGGGCTCGGCCATCAGCACCCCCGCGAGCTCGAGCAGCTTCTGCTGCCCGTAGGAGATGTCGCGGGCCTCGCTGCGCTCGAGGTGCTCGATGCCGACCCGGGCCAGCAGCTCTCGCGCTCGAGCGATGTCGTCGGGGTTGTGCGCCCCGCGCAGCCGGTGGACCAGCCCCGCGGACCGGACCCCGGCGAGCACGTTGTCGAGCACGGTCATCCGCGGGAAGATCCGGCACAGCTGGAAGCTGCGCCCGAGCCCGGCCCGCGCGATCCGGTGAGGTGCGTGGCCGGTCACGTCGCGGCCCTGATAGGTCACGGTGCCCGAGTCGGGCCGGATCATCCCGGTCACGCAGTTGAAGAAGGTGGTCTTGCCCGACCCGTTGGGGCCGATCAGCGCGTTGATCTTACCCTCCTGGAAGCTGACCGTGGCGCCGTCCACGGCGCGTACGCCGCCGAACGCCTTGGTCAGTCCGTTGGTCTCCAAACCGAGCTTGTTCAGATCGGTCATGACTTCGCCTCCTCGAGCGCCTTGCGCTCCTCGGCCAGCTGGGCGGCGTCGACCTCACGGATCGAGGTGTCACCGGGGCGGAACCGGCCGAGCTGCGCGCTCACCCAGGGGATGACCCCGTCGGGCATGAAGAGCACGACCAGGGCGAGCAGCACCCCGAGCGCGACCAGGTGCATCTGGCTGTCGCCGTACTGGTTCTTGAAGAACTCGACCGCATATCCCACGATCACCGCGCCGACGACCGGACCGAGCAGGCTGCGTACGCCGCCGAGCAGCGACATCAGCACCAGGTACGAGCCGGTCAGGATCGAGAACTGGAAGATCGGGTCGAGCGAGCCGAACCAGAGGGCGTACATCCCTCCCGCCATCGCGGTCATGAACGCCGAGACGACGAAGACGACCAGCTTGTACGCGAACGTGGGAACACCCAGCGCCTGGGCCTTGTCCTCGTCCTCCCGGATCGCCTTGAGCCCGGTGCCGAGCCGCGACCGGTCGATCACCCACCACAGCACGAGGGCGACCAGGGTCAGCGCCACGAACAGATAGAAGAACCGCTCGTGCTGCTCGGGCCGGAGTACGTCGGTGCCGAACGGCCGCGGCACCCGCAGCCCGTTCGACCCGCCGGTCACCTCGGCCCAGCTCTGTGCGACCAGCAGCAGGATGAGCACCAGCGCGATCGAGACGATCACGAACGAGGCGCCCCGGACCCGCAGGGACGCGATCCCGATCGGCACGGCGGCCAGGCCCACGAGCACGGCCGCGACGACCATCGAGACCCACGGGTTCACGCCGGCCTCGGTCACCAGCAGCGCGGTGCCGTAGCCACCCAGCCCGGAGTAGGCGGCGTGCCCCAGCGAGATGTAGCCGGTCAGCCCGCCGACGAAGTTCCACGCCACCGCGAGCGCGGCGTAGCTGGCGATCACCACGCCCACCGACAGGATGAACGGGTCCGGCGCGAGCGCCGGGAAGGCGAGCACGAGGCCGAGCAGGACGGCGGCCACGACGAGCTTGGTCAGCAGGACGGAGCGGCCCTGGGACGTACGGCCTGCTTGGTGTGTCGCAGTCTTGTGCCTAGAAGCGCTGAGCAAGGCGACCTCCGAAGAAACCCTGGGGGCGGAACATGAGGGTGGCGAAGAGGGCGAGGTAGAAGACCGTCTGCGCCCAGGTGGTGCCCATCGGGATCTGCAGGAGGGCCTGGGTGACCCCGAGGAGCATCGCCGCGACGGCGGCACCGGGGATCGACCCGAGGCCGCCGATCACGATGATCGCCATCAGCGGTCCGATCCAGTGCCAGTGCAGCGAGGGGTAGATGGTGGCGTCGAGCGCGAGCGCGGTGCCACCGACCGCTGCGGTCGCCAGGCCGAGCCCGAAGCCGAAGCCGGCGATCCGGTCGGTGTCGATGCCGAGCAGCTGGGCGGCCTCGCGGTGCTGGATCGTGGCCCGCAGTGCCTGGCCGAAGCGGGTCTTCTTGAGCAGCAGGTAGAGAGCCAGGAGCGAGACCGCGGCCAACCCGAAGGCGACCAGCTTGACCACCGCGATCCGCGCTCCCCACAGCTCCAGGCTCGCGCTGGAGTAGCCGAGCTGGATCCGCCGCTGGGTGCCGGAGAAGAGGTAGCCGAGGCCACCCTCGATGATCAGCGCGATCGCGAAGGTCAGCAGCACCGACATCATCGTCAGTGTCGCCGGCCGCAGCCGCGAGAGCAGCGCACGCTGCATCCCGTAGCCGGCCGCGAAGAAGAGCGGCACCGTGATGATCAGCGAGAGCAGCGGGTCGAGCCCGGTCTGCGTGGTGAAGAACCAGGCCAGGTACGCAGCCAGGATCAGAAACGCGGAGTGGGCGATCATCACGACCCGCATGACGCCGAAGTAGAGCGTCAGGCCGGCGGCGAGCAGGGCATAGAGGCCTCCGAGCAGCAGCCCCAGGATCAGGCTCTGCAGAAGGAGTGAACCCGACATCGGCTCACCACGCCGGCTTCGGGTAGACGAACTCGGCCTCGGCCTGGTCCTCGGGCAGGACGATCTTGATCTCGCCGTCCACCCACTGCTGGATCATGTGGGCACTCTGCGGGCGACCCTTGTCGTCCCAGCTCAGCGGCCCGACGACGGTCTCGACCTCGTTCTCGTGCAGCCAGTCGATCAGCTTGGACTGGCAGTCGGGGTCGGGCTCGGCGCACTCGACCGCCTCGACCGCTGCCGCGACGACCTGACCGGTGGTCCAGGCGTTGGCCTCGTCCTCACCCGGCGCCTCGCCGTGCTTCTCCTCGTAGAACTTCACGAACTCCTGGTTCTCGGGGTAGTCCGCCTTCGTGGTGTAGCCGGTGGGCGCGATGATGCCCTGCGTCTTGTCGCCGATCGCCTCGGCGAACTCGGTCTCGGTCGGCGCGGTCGAGAACGCGGCCAGCTTGGGCTGGTAGTCGAGCTGCTGCAGCGCGACGATCAGGTTGACACCGTCCTGGTACTGGCTGCCGCCCACGACCATGTCGGCCTTGGTGTCGGCGATCTTGGCCGCGATGCTGCTGAAGTCGGTGGTGTTGGGCGGGTAGACCTCGTCCGCGACGGTCTTGATGCCGCCCTCCTCCAGCGCGTCCTTGAGCCCGTAGGCGGTGCCCTGGGCGAACGGGTCGTCCATGGAGGCGTACGCAGCGGTCTTGGGTCGCTCGCTCTCCGGCATCGCCAGGATGTGCTCGGCAAGGAGCTTGTAGTGGTCGTCGGCGACGGCGGGGGCGGCGTAGAAGAGGTTCTCGAAGCCCTCCTCGAAGACCTCGGGCGCCGCGCCGGCAGGCTCGACGAAGAGGTAGCCGTAGTCCTGGGCGACCTGAGCGGCCGGGATCACCAGGCGGGTGGAGAACGGGCCGACGACCAGGTCGACCTGCTCCTGGTTGATCAGCTTCTCGTAGTCGGCGGCGACACGCTCGGCGCTGGACTGGTCGTCGAGCATCTCCAGTCGTACGTCACGGCCGAGCAGGCCGCCGTTGTCGTTGACGTATTCGGCCCAGGCCTCGTATCCGCGCTGGATGCCCTTGCCGGGCTCGCTGAAGTCGCCGGTCAGGGGCAGCGAGATGCCGATCACGATCTCGTCGTCACCGCCTCCTTCCTCGGCTGCACCACAGGCGGCGAGGGTGGAGGCGAGAGTCACGGCCGCCGCGGCAGCCAGGGTTGCTCTGGACCGCTTGCTCGCGGTGGGGGTCTTCGTGAAGCGCATCTGCGGGTCTCCTCTACGAAAGCGCTTACGTAAGCGTTTACGATGACGTTACCGACTCTCGCTTAGTGTGGCAAGAGTCACATTCCTGACGACAAGGGGCATCGATGGTCCGAACCAACCGCTCCCCCCGCCTGATCGACGTCGCGCATGCGTCCGGCGTCTCGATCGCCACCGCGTCCCGCGCGCTCTCCGGAACCCCCGGTGTCAGCGACTCGGTGGCCGAGAAGGTCCGCCAGGCGGCACGCGAGCTCGGCTATGTCGCCAACCTCCATGCCCGCTCGCTCGCCAGCGGATCGACCGCGACCATCGGGCTCGTCGTGCACGAGATCGGCGACCCCTACTTCTCCGAGATCGCCAGCGGCGTGCTCAGCCTCGCCGCCGAACACGGGCGCACCGTGCAGATCTGCCACACCGGTCGCGACCCCGAGGCCGAGGTGGATCAGGTACGCAGCCTGGTGGCCAACCGCGTCGGCGCGATCCTGATCGCGGGGTCGGGCTTCGTGGACGCCTCGGTGGAGGCACCGATGCGGCTCGAGGTGCAGCGCTACGCGGAAGCCGGTGGGCGCGTCGCCGTCGTCGGTCGACACCACCTCGGGGTCGACAGCGTGCTGCCCGACAACCGCCCCGGCGGTCGCGCGGTCACCGAGCACATCCTCGGCCTGGGCCACCGGCGCATCGTGGTCGTCTCGGGCACCCTGGAGCTGACCACCGTCGCCGACCGTCTCGACGGGGTGCGCGACGCGCTTTCGGCGGCGGGGCTCGACGCGGGTGACGTACCCGTCCTCGAGGGGCCGTTCACCCGCGAGGGCGGGCGCGAGTGCATCCGCCGGATGCTCGCCGACCACCCGCGTACGACCGCTGTCATCGCCCTCAACGACGACATGGCCATCGGGTGTCTCTCGCAGCTGCGCAGCGCCGGGGTCTCGGTGCCGGACCAGGTCTCGGTCAGCGGGTTCGACGACGTCGCCGTCGCCCAGGACCTCTCCCCCGGACTCACCACCGTCCGGCTGCCGATGGCCGAGATGGGAGCCCGGGCGCTGACGCTGGCGTTGAAGGAGCCCGGCTCGCGCGCGCGGCGACAGCGGGTCCCCGCCGAGCTCGTGGTGCGCGACTCGACCGGGCCCGCCGTTCCGTAGCCCGGCGGTCTAGGGTTCTTGGAGTGAAGGATCTTCGGGTACCACCGGGCCCCGGGCTGCCCGAGGGTCTCGTCATCCCCGACACCGAGCTGGTCGAACGCTTCTCCCGCTCGCCCGGACCCGGCGGGCAGTCGGTCAACACCACCGACTCCCGCGTCGAGCTCTCCTGGGACCCGTCCGCCTCCGTCGCTCTCGACGAGCGTCAGCGCGCCCGCCTCCTCACCCGCTCCCCGGGTCCGCTCGTCGTCGTCTCCCACGAGCAGCGCTCCCAGCACCGCAACCGGGTAGCCGCCCGTGAGCGCCTCGCCGACCGCATCCGCCAGCTCCTCGCACCCCCACCCCCGCCCCGCCGCCCCACCAAGCCCACCCGCGGCTCCAAGGAGCGCCGCCTCGACGCCAAACGCCAGCGCGGCCAGACCAAACAGCTCCGCGGTCGAGTCCAGGACTGACATCCCGTCGAGGCGTCACCCCCGTCGACCGAGACGTCACGTACGTCGGGCGAGACGTCACGTACGTCGGGCGAGACGTCACGTACGTCGGGCGAGACGTCACGTACGTCGGGCGAGACGTCACGTACGTCGGGCGAGACGTCACGTACGTCGGGCGAGACGTCACGTACGTCGGGCGAGACGTCACGTACGTCGGGCGAGACGTCACGTACGTCGGGCGAGACGACACCCCGTCGGTCGAAGCGTCAGCCCCGCCGGTCGAGACGTCAGCCCCGTTGCGCGAAGCGTCACGTACGGCCGTCGAAGCGTCACGTACGTCGGCCGAGACGTCACCAAGAACATCTCGATTCCGCAAGATGACGCTTCGGCCGACCGGAGCGACGCTTCGACCAACCGGAGCGACGTCTCGACCAACCGGAGCGACGTCTCGACCAACCGGAGCGACGTCTCGACCAACCGGAGCGACGTCTCGACCAACCCGAGTGACGTCTCGACCGACCGGAGCGACGTCTCGACAGCGCAGGCGACCTCTCGCCCAGCGCAGGCGACGTCTCGACCGACGTACGTGACGTCTCGGCGTCAGGCGGGGTCGGGGTCGGTGGCCAGGCGGGCGTGGGTCTCGGTGTCGTAGCGGATGCCGTCGTAGATCAGCTTCTGGCGTTCGCGGCCCTCGACGAGGAAGCCGGCGGCGGTGGCGACGTGGCACGATCCGGGGTTGTCGAGCCGGTGGCCGGTCTCGAGGCGGAAGAGGTCGAGCTCGTCGAAGCAGTACGTCGACAGGAGCTTCAGGCCGGTGCTGCCGACGCCCCTCCCACGGTGTTTCTCGAGGGTCCAGTAGGAGATCCAGCCGATGCTATGGACACGCAGCTGGGTGGTGACCCGCATCTGCCCGACGATCTCGTCGCCGTCGACCACCGCGAAGGTGTAGCCCCGGTCCGCCACCGCATCCTCGGCCCAGTCGGCGATCAACCGCTCGGCGTCCGCGACGGTGGCGACATCCGCCGGCCGCTCGGTCTCCATGCCGACCCCGTCGTACGCAGCGAGCAGGACCGCCGCGTCCGACTCCTCCCACTCACGAAGCCGAAACCCGTCGTTCCTCATGCAGCAGACGATAGCGCTGACCACCGTGCACGATCCGTGCACCTTTGAGGAGATCAACCATGCATGGAGCGTGCACATGAACGATCGGTGCACTCGGCGACGGGCGCCGAGTGCACCGATCGGTCACAGGGTCGACTGGATGCCGGCGAGGAGCTGGCGAGCCATGACGATGCGCTGGACCTGGTTGGTGCCCTCGTAGATCTGGGTGATCTTGGCATCGCGCATCATCCGCTCCACCGGATAGTCACGGGTGAACCCGTAGCCACCCAGCAGCTGCACGGCGTCCGTGGTCACCTGCATCGCCACATCGCTCGCGAACGCCTTCGCAGCAGCCCCGAAGAAGGTGAGGTCCTTGTCGCCGCGCTCGGACCGACCGGCGGCGGCGTAGGTGAGCTGGCGGGCGGCCTCGATCTTCATGCCCATGTCGGCGACCATGAACTCCACGCCCTGGAACTCCGCGATCGGCTTGCCGAACTGCTTGCGCTCCTTGATGTAGCCGAGCGCGTAGTCGAGCGCGCCCTGCGCGACACCGACGGCCTGGGCCGCGATCGTGATCCGGGTGTGGTCGAGGGTCTGCATCGCATAGGTGAACCCGAGACCCTCCTCGCCGATGAGCCGGTCGGCGGGGATGCGTACGTTGTCGAAGTAGACCTCGCGCGTCGGGGAGCCCTTGATGCCGAGCTTCTTCTCCGGGGCGCCGAAGGAGACGCCCTCGTCGGACTTCTCCACCACGAACGCGGAGATGCCCTTGGAGCGCTTCTCGGGGTCGGTCAGCGCCAGCACCGTGTAGTACTCCGAGACGCCTGCGTTGGTGATCCAGCGCTTCACACCGTTGAGCACCCAGAAGTCGCCGTCCCGGACCGCGCGGGTCTTCTGGTTGGCGGCGTCCGAGCCCGCGTCGGGCTCGGAGAGACAGTAGGAGAAGTTGCCCTCACCGGCGGCGAGCTTGCCCAGGTACTTCTTCTTCAGCTCCTCGGAGCCGCCGATCTGCACCGGCAGCGAGCCGAGCTTGTTCACGGCCGGGATGAGAGACGCCGAGACGTCCGCCCGCGCGATCTCCTCGATGACCAGGACGGTCGCGAGCGCGTCGGCACCGACACCGCCGTACGCCTCCGGCACATGCGGCGCGAAGAACTCGGTCTCGACCAACGCGTCGTGCGCCTCCTGGGGATAGCGGGCCTCCTCGTCGACCGCGGCGGCGGCCGGAGCGATCTTGGCGTCGCAGATCTCGCGGATGGCCTTGCGGATCTCCTGGTGCTCCTCGGAGAGGGCGAACAACGGGTACTCGGCACTCATGTCCCGGAGTCTATGCCTTTTGCTACTGGCCAGTAAGTCGACGAGTCACGGAATCCGCTGCGCCACGTTGTTGTTGGGCACTACATGACCGTTGCGTGGCTCGACCAGGACACCATCGACAAGCTTCTCGACGATTCCGAGACCTGGGCGGTCGTCGGCCTCTCGGGCGATCCGTGGCGTACGGCCTACTCGATCGCCCAGGAGCTCCAGCAGCACGGCAAGCGGATCATTCCGATCCACCCCGGTGCCGCCGCGGAGGGCAAGGAGGTGCTCGGCGAGAAGGTCTACGCGACCCTGGCCGACGCCGCCGCGGCCGTCGGGAAGATCGATGTCGTCGACGTCTTCCGTCGCTCCGAGGCCGCCGGCCAGTTCGCCGACGAGGCCGTGGCGATCGGCGCCGGTGGCGTCTGGTTCCAGATGGGCGTGGTCGACGAGTCGGCCTTCGAACGCACCACCGCGGCCGGAGTGCCGATGGTCATGGACACCTGCCCGAGCAAGATCTGGTTCCAGCGCGCCCGGGCCGGCGCCCTGACGTAGGGCTACGACTCGAACGCCATCGTCCGCAGGTGCTCGTAGATCACCGAGGTCTCCACGTCCGCGATCTCGGCTCGTGAGGTGAGCCGGTCGATCACGAACGCGTAGAGCGCGTCGTTGTCGGGGACCGCCACATGGACGATGAAGTCCATCCGCCCGGAGGTGACGAAGACGCCGACCGTCTCCGGGAGCCCGCCGACCCAGTCGCGGAACGACTCGATGTTGGCGCGCGAGGGCGGCCGGATGCGGACGGCGACGAGCGCCTGCACGCCGCGGTCGATCTGACGGAGGTCGAGATCGAGGTACGCACCGCGGATGAGCCCACGCCGCTGCATCGCCCGCGCGCGGTCGTGCACGGTGGTCGCCGAGACGCCGACCTCGGCGGCGATGTCCCGGAGGCTCCGCCGTGCATCCATCGTCCAGGCGGCCAGAATCTGACGGTCGACTTCGTCCATGCACGCCAGATTAGTCGATCCGTCTGACATTGCACGGTCCGATTGCGATCTGTCCTGACATTCCCAAGACTTGGCTCCGGATCAGTTGTCGAATGACAGGAGTCAGAATGATGAGCACAGGTGTCGAGGCGGCGCGGATCGGGTTCGCTCCCGACGAGATCGACCAGTCGATGAGCACCCGCGAGGCGCCCTTCAAGTGGGTGGTCGTCGTCGACCAGGACCTTCCGGCCGGGCGTGCCGTGAACGCGGCCGTCTGCGTCGCCGGAGCGACCACGCAGCGTACGTCCGGACTCCTCGGGCAGGACGCGGTGGACGCCGACGAGTCGACCCACCCGGGCCTGCCCTGGATCGGCTGCACGGTGCTGGGCGCTCCGGCCCAGCGGCTGACCGACCTGCGGCGGCAGGCCATCGCGCAGCCCGGCGTCGCCGTCGTCGACATGCCCACGCAGGCGCAGCACACGAGGGTGTACGACGACTACCTGTTCGCCGTCGGGAACAGTCGCGGCGCCGACCTGTCCTACTGCGCGATCAGCCTCTTCGGCCCCCGTCGGATCATCGACAAGCTGGTCAAGGGGCTCTCGCTCCTGCCCTGAGGGTCAGGAGGTGGCGTTGCGTACGACCTCGCCCTTGGCCGCGGCGAGCTCGGCCAGCGACTTCTCGTACGCCACCAGCTTCTGCTGCAGCTCGGGGTCGCTGACCCCGAGGATGCGGGCGGCGAGGATGCCGGCGTTCTTGGCGTTGCCGATGGCGACCGTGGCCACCGGGATGCCGCCGGGCATCTGGACGATCGACATCAACGAGTCGAGGCCGTCGAGGTACTTCAGCGGCACCGGGACGCCGATGACCGGCAGCGGGGTGACGCTCGCGAGCATCCCGGGAAGCGCCGCGGCACCGCCGGCGCCCGCGATGATCACCGACAGCCCTCGACCGGCAGCCTCGCGGCCGTAGTCGAGCATCTCCTGGGGCATCCGGTGGGCCGACTTCACATCGGCCTCCCACTCGATCCCGAACTCGTCGAGGAGCTCGGCCGCGGCCTTCATCGTCGGCCAGTCGGAGTCGGACCCCATCACGATTCCCACGCGTGCACTCATGGTGACAGGCTAGGCGCGCCCGGCCCGGAGAGACGGATCGGCCCGTATTTAACTTTCGCGCGACCGCCGACCTGCGACATCGTGACCCGATGCTGTCGGCCCTGAGATACCGCGCCGGCCAGGTCGTGGTCATCGCGCTCCTGTCCGCCCTGGTCACGACGTGTGCGGCGTTCGCTCCCCTCTATGACCGGGCGATGCAGCAGGCGGCGGTCGCGGTGGCGCTCGAGGACGCACCGAGCGCGCTGCGCGACCTGCAGATCTACGGTCCGGACGCCGAATGGTCCCTTCGGCGCACCGAGCCGGGCGAACTCGTCGGGCTCCTTCCCAGCACCGAGCATCTGTTCCAGAAGCCCGTGCTGGGGAGCACGGCGACCACGAGGCTGGACCTGGATCGGGTCGCCCCTGTCGAAGGTGAGCTGTGGTGGCGTGCCGGCCAGTGCGACCACGTCGACATCGCGGTCGGCTCCTGCCCGGCCGCCAGCCGACAGATCATGGTCACCGAGGCCGAGGCCGAGGAGTACGGGTTCACCGTGGGGACGGTCGTGAAGGCCAAGGCAGCCTCGCTGCTGGCCACCGTCGACAACGCGGAACCGGAGATCGTCCACTACGAGATCGTCGGCATCTACCGTGCCGCCGACCCGGACTGGTGGCAGGGACTACAGCTCGACGGTCGGGCAGGAGTCGCCGCCAGCGACCTCCCGCGGCACGACGCCTGGTTGACGGACCAGTCGACGTTCTCGACGCCCACACCCGTGTTGCCCCGGGAGCACGCGTGGGTCGGGTATCGGCTGCGTACGGATGAGGTCGGGGTCGACGAGCTCGCTGCTCTCAAGACCGACCTGGTCCAGCTCAGCGCCACGCTCGAGGAGGACTCCTCGGGCACGGTCGGCGGCTCCCCGGATGCCGGCGACCCGTCCTCCGGGATCGTCTCGTCGCTCCCGGCGCTCGCCGATCGGGTCGATGCGCAGATCCAGCAGAGCCGCACCACCGTCCCGTTGCTCCTGTGCCAGCTCGGGCTCCTCGGCGTGATCGTGCTCTGGCTGATGCTGCTCGCGGCCACCGACCAACGCCGCTCCGAGGTCGTGGTCGCCCGCCTGCGCGGCCGCGGCACCGCGGGCGCCAGGACGTTGCTGATGCGCGAGCTGCTTCCGGCAGTGCTGCTCGGCGTCGTGCCGGGTGTGGTGATCGCGCTGCTCGGCGCGTGGCCGGCGCGCGCTCTCGTCCTGCCGGGCGATCCACCGTTCGAGCTGCCTCGCAGTCTCGTCGCCGCCGTCCTCATCGCGGTGGCGATGCTGGTGCTGGTGACGTACGTCGCCGTGGTCCGGGTCGCTCGCGAACCACTCGGCACCCTCCTGCACCGGACCGGTGGCCGTCGCCCTGGTTGGCGCCTGGGAGTCGGCGACGCGATCGCGATCGCCGTCTCCGGTGCCGGCGTGGTCGCCTTCGCGACCGGCAGCCTCACCGGTGCCCTGGCTCTGGCAGCACCGGCCCTGCTCTCGGTGTTCGTCGGTCTGGTGCTCGCCCATCTACTTCCTCCGGTTGCCGCCCGGCTGGGTGGAACGCTCCTGCACCAAGGCCGGTTGCGGGCCGGGGTCTCGCTGCTGGACGCCTCGCGGAGCATCATGACGCGGCGCACCGTCGCTCTGGCCACCGTCGCCGGCTCGCTCGCGGTCTTCTCGGTCTGCGGGCTGGTGGTCGGCGACCGCAACCGGGAGCTCGCCGCTGAGCAGGCCATCGGGGCACCTGTGGTGGTTCAGGTGCAGAGCGCCTCCCTGACCGACAGCCGACTGCAGGTGGTCGAGACGGTGCTGGCCGATCTGGATCCTGACGGGAAGCGGGTGACTCCGGTCGTACGCACCGCCTCATCCAGCGGACAGATCTCCACCCTCGCGGTCGACCCCGAGGCGTTCAGCCGGATCGCGCTCTTCGCCGACGGCGCGCCCAGCCAGAAGGCTTGGTCGGCCCTTTCTGCCGGGTCCTCACGGGAGCCGGTCCCGACCATCACTGCCGGCACGCCGGCCGAGGAAGGGGCCGGCGAGGTGACGGTCCTCGGGGTCGACGGAGTCCACCAGAAGGCCACCCGGGTCGCGGTGGCCGACCGGATCCCCGGCGACGGCCCCAACGTCACCGTGGTCGACCTCTCCACCGCCACGGAACTCGCCACGCCCGACTACGAGTCCAGCATCGCGCTCTGGTTCGCCACCGAGGACCCGGCGTTCGTCGACACGGTCGTGGACACGCTCGCGAGCGAGGGGGTGTTCGCCGCTGACACCCGCACCCTGACCGGCGTACGTCACAGCCTGGATGCCTCGATACCGTCGTGGAGCCTCTGGCTCGGAGTCGTGGTCGGATTCGCCGCTGTGCTCCTCGCGGTGGTCGCACTGACGGTGCTCACCGTCACCGGCTGGCGCGTCCTGGCCCTGGATCTGACGGCGCTGAGGCTGGCCGGCGTCGACCAGCGTACGGTCGCTGGCATTCCCACCTACGCCCGACTGCTTCCGGTGCTCGTCGGGGTCCTCGCCGGTGCCGGATGCGGCGCGATCTGCGCCGCACTCACCCTGCCCGACGTCCCGCTGCTCGCAGTACCACCGGACGTCGACGTCACCGATCTGAGCATCCCCTGGGCTGCGGTCGCGATGACCACCATCGGGTGCCTGATCGTGCTCGGCGCGGCCGCGGCGCTCCTCGGCCACGCGGTGGCTGCCATGGTTCGATTCGACCGACTCCGGGAAGCAGCATGAACGGAATGTCCATCCGCACCCACGGACTGGTGCACATCTACCACGCGGAAGGCCATGACGTGGCCGCGCTCTCCGGCGTCGACCTCGATGTCCGCGCCGGCGAGCTGATGGGTCTGCTCGGGCCGTCGGGAGCAGGCAAGTCGACGCTGATGAGTCTGCTCGCGGGTCTGTTCCGGCCCAGCGCCGGCAAGATCTTCGTCGGCGAGCACGAGGTCTCGGCCGCCTCGACCAAGGAGCTCGACCGGCTCCAGGCGACCCGGGTGTCGCTGATCCTGCAGGGCGCCGCACGCAACCTGCTGCCCTATGCCACCCCGGCGGCCAACGTACGTTTCGCGCAGCACACCGCGCGCCGGGCCGGCCTCGACCTGCCCCCGCCGGAGGCCGTGCTCGACGAGCTCGGCATCCCGGCTGTGGCCGATCGCCCGCTCGACCGGCTCACCCCCGGTGAGCTGCAGCTGGTGGCGATGGCGGTCGCGCTCGGCACGCGTCCAGGGCTGGTGCTCGCCGACGAGCCGACCAGCCAGCTCGACCACGGCGCCCGCGACCTGGTCCTCGAGCGCCTGGCCGAGATCAACCGCACCCACGGGACCACGGTCGTGCTGGTCACCCACGACCCGCACGTCGCCGCCTTCCTCCCCCGGACCGTGACCATCCGCGACGGCAGGATCGGTGGTGAGGGCCGTAGCGGCGAGGAGTACGCAGTGGTGACGGCCGACGGGTTCCTGCCGCTGCCGGGCCACGTACGCGACGACCTGCCGCCGGGGACGCTGGTCCGGTTCCATCCGGTCGATGGGCACTACGAGCTGGTTCCGGAACGGGAAGGTGCCGAGGATGAGTGATCTGGTCGCGGAGCGGTTGAGCGTGGCGTACGACGAACTGGTCGCGCTGCGCCCGCTCGACCTGCGGGTGGCCCCGGGCACCGTGCTCGCCGTCACCGGCCCGTCGGGAGCCGGCAAGTCGTCCTTGCTGTGGGCGCTCGGCGGCGCGATCGCACCGGCCGAGGGCACCGTGAGCCTGGACGGGGCTCGGCTCGACGGGCGGGACACGGCCGCGCGGCTCGGCGTCGCGCTGATCCCGCAGGGCAACGGGCTGGCCGGGTCGCTCAACGCCACCGAGAACGTCCTTGTTCCGCTGCTCGCGCTCGGCACCACGGCCGCCGAGGCACGCACCCGGACCCGGGCGGCGCTGGAGCTGGTCGGCCTGCAGGAGTCCGGCCGCCATCTCGTCGACGAGCTCTCCGGCGGCCAGCAGCAGCGCGTCGCGCTCGCTCGAGCCTTCGCGATGCGGGCCGCGGTGATCCTCGCCGACGAGTCCACCAGCGACCTCGACGCCGGCAACCGGGAGCGGATGATCGCCGCGCTCCGCGCCGAGGCGGCCCGCGGCGCGATCGTCGTCCTCGCCACCCACGACCCGGAGGCGGCGGCCGAGGCCGACGCCGAGCTGGCGCTCGACGAGGGGGTCGCATCATGGCCCCGACCTCTGCCTGTCATCTGATTGTCGGTCCTGCCCGCTAGTGTGCTGGCCACTCTCCCCCACCGACCCCACAAAGGCAGATGGACCGACCTACGAGCACCGATGTCGTCGTCAGCGCGCCACCGAACCCGACCGCGGTCGAGCGGTTCACCGGGCTGACCAAGGCGGAGCGCAAGGCGCTGCCGTCCCGGGTGCGACAGGTCGCGTCCTGGTCCCGGCAGGCGGCCGCGGCGACGCGCGCGCGGGCCGAGATCGAGCAGGAGGCGGCCGAGGCGGTCGACCACTACCGGGAGAGCGCGGCCGAGCTGAAGCGCGCGGCCCAGGTGGCCTGGCGCAGCATCGGGCTCGACCGGAACGACGGACCGCGGCTGGCCGCGATCGCGCGGCGGCACGCGCTCGACCCTGTCGAGGAGACCACTCAGGAGCTCGTCTCCATGTTGACCGGCGCCACGGAGGACGTGGCGCGAGCGAGGAGGGCGTCCGGCGCCCGGCGGCTGTTCGTCCGAGGGAACCGACGCGAGGACGCGGAGCTGGCAGGACGGCGGATCCTCGACCTCCACCAGTGGGCGAGCGAGGTCCAGGCTCCGACTCGGCTCGACCAGCTGGCCGGGCTCCCGGCGCGCCGCCGGGTACGGATCCGCGAGGCGCTGCTGCCGAGCGTCGGCCTCCTCGATGCGCTCGCGGGACTGGGCTCGGAGGCGGTGCTGGCGCCGCGCAAGGGCGTCCTCGTGCTGCGCAACGAGGGCGAGACGCTCAACGAGGCCAGGCGCTCCGAGGAACCCGCGCGCCGTGCCGCGACCGACGCCGCGAACGCGGTCCGGAGCGCGGACACCGACACCGCGGTCAGGTCGCTGCCGGTCGACGATCTCGCCGACCTCGTACGCATCGAGCCCCTCCTCGACGCCGGGATCCGCACCGTCCACGAGGTCATCCATCCCACCTCTGACCTGCGAGAGCTTCCCGGCGTCGGGCCGGCCACCGCGATGCGGATGCAGGAGGCGGCGCAGGCGCTGTGGCAGCGCACCTACGACGAGATGCCGCTGGCCATCGACCACGAGCGCCGCACCCCGGCGGCCACCAGGCTGCTCGCGCGGCTGGCGGAGTGGGAGGCCGGGAGGCGTACGAAGGACGCGGGGGCGGAGCTCGCCCTGGTCCAGTCGCTGCGGCCGCTGACCCGGTCCCTCGACAGCGGCGCCAGGTTCCATCTGATCCTGGCCAACGCGGCCAGCCTCGACGACTTCCAGGGCGCGCTGCGGGCGATCGCCCACCGAGCCGAGATGGCCCGCCGGATCCGTCCCGGCAACCGGCCCGCCGACCCGTGGGACGACTTCGAGAAGCGGCCGGCCGACTACTACGCGATGCTCTCCGAGCTCGGCTTCCTCACCGAGGACGAGGACAAGATCCACGGCGACCTGTCGGCCGAGATCATCGAGGCGGTCCGGGCCCAGGAACTGCGCACCAACAACCTGACCGCGTCTCTGCGCGGCTATCAGCACTTCGGCGTCCGCTTCGCGCTGGTGCAGATGAAGGTGATCATCGGCGACGAGATGGGGCTCGGCAAGACGCTCCAGTCGCTGGCCGTGCTCGCCCATCTGCACGCGATGGGCGCGTCCCACACGCTGGTCGTCTGCCCCGCTGCCGTGGTCACCAACTGGGTGCGCGAGACCGACTCGAAGACGACCCTGATCCCCCACCGCCTCCACGGCAACCGCCGCCTGAAGGCCGCCAAGATCTGGGTCGAGCAGGGCGGCGTCGCGGTGACCACCTACGAGACGCTCAACGCGATCCAGCCGTTCCTCGACCAGGTCGAGGTCGCCTGCGTCGTGGTCGACGAGGCACACATGATCAAGTCGCCACGCACCCAGCGCACCGAACGCGTACGCCGCGTCCTCGACGCCTCCGAGCGCGCCATCCTGCTCACCGGCACGCCGATGGAGAACCGCATCGACGAGTTCCGCAACCTGGTCTCCTATCTCCGCCCCGACCTGCTGCTCTCCGCCGACGAGTTCAACCCCCACCGGTTCCGCAAGCAGGTCGCCCCGGTCTACCTGCGCCGCAACCAGGAGGACGTGCTCACCGAGCTGCCCGACCTCGTCGAGGTCGAGGACTGGCTGCCGCTCTCGGCCGCCGACGAGAGGGCGTACGCCGAGTGCGTCCGCGACGGAAACTTCATGGCCATGCGGCAGGCCGCGATGCTTCAGGGCATCTCGTCGGCGAAGGTCGAGCGGCTGGTCGAGATCGTCGGCGAGGCCGAGGAGAACGGCCGCCGCGTGATCGTGTTCTCCCACTTCAGGAAGGTCCTCGATGACCTGGTCACGCTGCTGCCGGGCGAGGTCTTCGGGCCCCTGACCGGGTCGGTGCCCGCCGAGGAGCGCCAACACATGGTCGACGAGTTCTCCGCGGCCGGCCACGGTGCCGTGCTGGTCACCCAGATCGTCGCCGGCGGGGTCGGCCTCAACATCCAGTCGGCGTCGGTCGTGGTCATCTGCGAGCCCCAGCTCAAGCCGACCATCGAGTGGCAGGCCATCGCCCGCGCCCGCCGGATGGGCCAGCTCCAGTCCGTCCAGGTCCACCGCCTGCTCTCCGAGGTCGGCGTCGACCAGCGCGTCCACGACATCCTCGCGGCCAAGGCCGAGCTCTTCGACGACTTCGCCCGGGTCAGCGCCACCGCCGCCAGCAGCCCCGAGGCGTACGAGACCTCGCACCCCGAGGACGCCGCCACCGCCCTGGCCACCGAAGCCTCCGACGCCGAGATCGCCCGCGACGTCGTCGCCACCGAACGCCAGCGCCTAGGCCTCTGACCCGGCCGAGGCGTCAGGCACGTCGATCGAGGCGTCAGCCAGGACGGTCGAGGCGTCAGGTACGTCGCCTGAGGCGTCACGCCCGTCGGCCGAGACGGCAGTCGGTGCCACTTCGGCCGACCCGAGCGACCTCTCGACCGGCGGGCGTGACGCCTCGGCCATCGGGGGTGACGCCTCGACGGTCAGTCGGAGTCGTTGCCGAGGTCGCCCTGGAACCAGTCGGCGGCGTGGCGGGCGCGCTCGAGACAGTCGTCGAGGTCGTCGCCGTAGACGTTGACGTGGCCGACCTTGCGACCCGGGCGCATCTCCTTGCCGTAGAGGTGGACGCGGAGGTGGGGGTCGCGGGCCATGGCGTGGGGGTAGCCGTCGTAGAGGCGGCCGACGTTGTCCCGGGTCGAGCCGAGGATGTTGACCATCACCGACCACGTCGCGCGGGGCGCGGGAGAGCCGAGAGGCAGGTCCATGACCGCACGCAGATGGTTCTCGAACTGAGAGGTGACGGCGCCGTCCTGGGTCCAGTGGCCGGTGTTGTGGGGGCGCATGGCGAGCTCGTTGACGAGCAGCCGGCCGTCGACGGTCTCGAACATCTCGACCGCCAGGATGCCGACGACACCGAGCTCACCGGCGATACGCAGCGCGATCTGCTCGCCCTCGACGGCGAGCTCGGGCGAGAGGTCGGGCGCCGGAGCGATGACCTCCTTACAGACGCCGTTCTCCTGGTAGGTGTGCACGACCGGGTACGCAGCGGCCTGGCCGCTCGGCGAACGGGCGACGATCGCGGACAGCTCCCGGCGGAAGTCGACGAGCTCCTCGGCCAGAACCTGGACGCCCGCCTCCTCGGCGACACGGAGCGGCTCGGCGACATCGGCGACGTCACGTACGACCCAGACGCCCTTGCCGTCATAGCCGCCGCGGGTGGTCTTGAGGACGCACGGGAACCCGAACGCCTCGACCTCGGGGGTGGACGACACGATGGCGTTGCGCGGGCACGGGATACCGAGCTCGGTCAGCCGAGCGCGCATGACGCCCTTGTCCTGGGCGTGCACGAGGGCCTCCGGGCCGGGGCGGACCGCCACTCCGGCGGCCGCGAGCGCGTGCAGGTGCTCGGTCGGGACGTGCTCGTGGTCGAAGGTGACCACCTCGCAGCCCTCGGTGACCTTCTTCAACGTGTCCAGGTCGCGGTAGTCGCCGACCATCTGGTCGGGGATGACCTGAGCGGCCGAGACGCCCTCGCCCTCGGCGAGAAGCCGGAGCGGGAGGCCGAGCGCGATTGCGGGCTGGGCCATCATGCGGGCCAGCTGGCCGCCGCCGATGATCGCGAGTGTCGGTGCGAGGGTCACGACGACAGCGTAATGAGACTGCCCCGCCGGGGCCGATTTCGCGGATCCCCCTCACGCAATCCGCGAAACCTGACCCCCGGCAGTTGGACGAAGGTCAGGCCTTCTCGAAGCGCAGGCCCTTGCCGCGCAGAGTGGTGATCAGATGGGGCTTCCGGGGGTCGTCGCCCAGCTTGCGACGCACCCATCCCAGGTGCACGTCGATGGTCTTCGACGATGTGTAGAAGGTCGCGTTCCACACGTCCCTCATCAACTCGTCGCGGGAGACGACGTTGCCAGCCCTCTTGATCAGGGCGTGGACCAGGTCGAACTCCTTGCGAGAGAGCGTCAGCTCCTCATCGTTCCGCCATGCTCGCCGGGTCTCCGGGTCGAGCTTGATCTCCTGTACCTCGATCATGAGACCGACATTAGGGAGGTAAAGAGCCCTTGGCAAAGGATTGCACGATATTGCCACTGACATCTTCATGCCAAGGTGCAACGAATTGGGCATGCCAAACGTGCGCCCCCGAACAGCGCACTCAACCATGCCCACGAAGGCATGGCCAGGTAAAGCAGTCGCCACCCCGCGTTGATCGACTGTTAATTACAACGGAATGTGAACAGATCTGCGAAGTCGCAGGTCAGCAGCGCCCTCGAAGGTCACGATTCAGACACGACGGACCGCGACGGGCTCCACGATCCCGAAACCTCGCACCGGTCGAGCGGCCAGACGCCGGGTCTCGAACTCGTCCGCGGGCATCGTCCCTGCGGTCGCCTCGTCGACGATGATCCGGTTGCGGCGAGCGACGGCGGTCAGCCGTGCGGCCATGTTCACGGGCGGCCCGAAGACGTCTCCGAGACGCGAGACGACGTTGCCGGAGGCGAGCCCGACACGTACGTCCGGCATCCGCGGATCCCGGCCGATCACGTTGATGATCCCCTCGGCGGTGCCATAGGCCTGCAGTGGGTCGTCGTTGACGAAGAGCACCGAGTCGCCCAGCGACTTGATGATCCGGCCGCCCCAGGTCGCCACCACGTCGGCACACCGCGACTCGAAGAGCTCGACCAGGTCGCCGATCTTCTCCTCGGTCAGCGTGTTCGACAACGCGGTGAACGAGACGATGTCAGCGAACCCGACCGTCTGCCAGACGGTGCCCAGCTGCTCCTCGGGGCCCGCGACCGACGCCTCGGCCCGGGCGAGGGCGGCGCGCGTGTGCCGGCGCCAGGCGAAGATCATCATCTCCTCGAAGGCGCTCTCGAACTGCTCGGAGACCGAGACGGTCGCCTTCAGCAGCTCGGCGGGCGTCCGGTCGTCCTCGTTCTGGGTCTCGACGTGGTGCAGCAGCGCGGAGACCTCGTAGTCGGACAGGCGCGCCATCGACTGCCCGATGCCGCGGGTCAGGTTGACGACCAGGTCGAAGCTGACCAGCCCGTTGCCGGCGATCTCGTTGGCCTTGGCCAGGGCCTGCACGTCCGCCTCGTCGAAGAACGCCTCGTCGTCCCCGATCTCCGGGAACCCGAGAGCACGCCACAGACGTTTCGCCTGGTCCAGGCTCACGCCGGCCTTCTCGGCGACCTCCGCCGAGGTCAGGTTGACGGGCTGCTTCGATTTCGCCACGAACAGATCATGCCATTCGGTACGTCACGCCTGCCCGCGGAGCCGGGCGTGGATGACGTCGCCCGCGCCGACCACCCTCGGCCCGGCGTCGGTCGCGATGACCAGCCGGCCGAAGTCGTCGATCTCGGTGGCCACGCCCTCCCATACCTCCCCGCCCGGAAGCTCGGCGCGTACCTGCTCGCCGATGGTCACCGACAGCTCCCGGTAGCGGCGAGCGAGGTCGTCGGGATCCGACCCCCAGATCTCGTACGCAGCCCCCAGCTCCTCCAGCAGCGCGACGAGCATCTCGGTGCGGTCGACGGGCGCCCCGCTCTCCAGCTCCAACGAGGTGGCGGTCTCGACCGGCAGCTCCTCGCGCGTCAGCGAGGTGTTGAGCCCGAACCCGATCACGGCGGCCGCGCCCTCGGTCGTCTCGATCCGCTCGATCAGGATCCCGCAGACCTTGTGACCCTCGATGAGGACGTCGTTGGGCCACTTCAGCCCGGCCGCGTACCCCTTCGTCCGCAGCACCGACGCGACCGCAACACCGGTCATCAGCGGCAGCCAAGGCCACCGCTCCACCGGGATCGAGGGCGAGGGCCGCAGCAGTGCGGAGACCGTCAGCGCTGATCGCGCCGGAGTGGTCCACCCCCGGTCGAGGCGCCCGCGACCGGCGGTCTGGTGCTCGGTGGTGATCACCAGGCCCGGCTCCTCGCCTGCGCGCGCACGCTCGGCAAGCACGCCATTGGTCGTGGGCGTCTGGTCGAGGATCTCGACGCGCCACCCGCCCGGCAGCGCATCGAGCCGGGAGCGGTCAAGTGACGGGCGTCGCATCGCAGAAGGTGGCACGGGATTAGATTGGCCCCCAGACCGCACGAAGTCCAGAGGAGCCGACGTGAGTGCCGAACCGAGCAACGAGCCAGTCATCGATCTGCACACGACTGCCGGGAAGCTGGCCGAGCTGGAGCGTCGTCTTGACGAGGCCGTCCATGCTGGTTCGGCCAAGGCGGTGGAGAAGCA
>NZ_FNFN01000018.1 GCF_900101045.1 Nocardioides sp. YR527
GTCTCGGAGGCCCGGCAGTACGGGCTATTACTTACCCTCGCAGCTCAGCGTGCACGCCCCTGGATCCCCTGGAATACCCCACACCCGATATCTCTTGGATGGATAGGGCACGCCTCTTTCGAGGTGGTCGGCCTTCACGTTTACGCCTGCGCCGAGCCTACCACACAAAGCAAAACCAATGAACCCAGTCAGGGACAGGTATCCCCAACAAAACCCGGACCGCTGCTGGAAGCCCGCAAGACAGGTAAATGGCACCCAACCCAGACACCCTGTCTTGAAATCTCCCAACCCAAACCACGTATTGGCCCCACCCACGCTGGAACCCAGACACAAGTCACCAGCCCCCAGAGACCTAGTCCTCCAGGACGTACCGCAGATACCGCGACGGGTCCGAGAGAAACCGCCGAGTCAGGTTGACCGGCTCGGCGTCGTCGTACGCAACCTCCTCGGCACTCCCGTCCTCGGAGAACTGCAGGATCGTCGCACCGGGCACCGAAAGCAGGACCGGGGAATGGGTGGCGATGATGAACTGAGACCTCGCGTCCGCGAGCTCGATGATGCGCGCGACGAGCGCCAGGCAGCCCTTGACCGAGAGCGCGGCCTCGGGTTCGTCGAGGATGTAGAGCCCACCAGGCCCGAACCGGTGCATCACCAGGTCGAGGAACGACTCGCCGTGGGAGCGCTCGTGGAGCGAGACCCCGCCGTAGGAGTCCGAGGTGTCCAGGTCGAGGCGCTCGATCTCGGTGGCGACGTTGTAGAACGACTCCGCACGCAGGAAGTAGCCGTCGCGGGGCCGCTTGAGGCCGCGCTCGATCACGATGTAGTCCGCGAGCGACGACTCGGTCGCGCGGGTGGCGAACCGGAACGAGACGGAGCCGCCCTCGGCGTTGAATCCCGAGGCGACCGCGATCGCCTCGATGATCGTGGACTTTCCGGTGCCGTTGTCGCCGACGAGGAACGTCACCCGCTCGTCGAGCTCGATGCCGTTCCCGCCGGCCAGCTCGCGGACCGCCGGCAGGGTGAACGGGTACCGACCGGTGTCGTGACGGGGGTCGAGGGTGATCCGGGCGACGTAGCGCTCGTCGAACCGCATCCTCAGCCTGCCGCCGGATCGATCGGCGGGCGGCGGGTGCCGGTCGGGTCGAGGCGCTCGAGCACGCTCCCGGCGATCTCGGAGAGCTGGTCGACCTGATCGGGAGTCAGGGCGTCGAAGACGTACTCGCGCACCGCGTCCACGTGACCGGGGGCGGAGGCGACCATCTTCTCGTGGCCGGCCTCGGTGAGACGTACGTTGGTCGCGCGGCGGTCGCCCGGGCAGTTGTGGCGCTCGATGAGGCCGCGGTCGGCCAGGCGCTTGACGACGTTGGAGAGCCGCGGCAGCGTGGCGTTGGTGTAGCCGGCCAGCTCGGTCATCCGCAGGGTCCGGTCGGGCACCTCGGAGAGCATGGCCAGCACGCCGTAGTCGAAATGGGTCAGGCCCGCATCGCGGCGCAACTGGGAGTCGAGAGCTCCCGGGAGCAGCTCGAGCACGGCGATGAGGCGAACCCATGCCGCCCGCTCCGCCGGCGACAGCCAGTTGCCCTCCACGCCAGGGAGTGTGCCGCAGAAAGTTGTCCGGAACAAACAACGGTCGCGTAGAGTTAGTTCAAGCAACAACCATTGCGCCCGACCCGCAGGAGCCCGCCATGACCACCGCCCCCGAGAGCACGACCGCCGCCGCGGACGCCCGCCTCCCGCAGACGCACCCGTTCGCCCAGCACCTGCGGACGGTCCAGGCGCGCGAGGCGGCCGACCCGCACCGCGTCTGGACGCCGGCAGACGGGCCGCTGCCGAGCCTCTACCTGTCCCACGGCGGTGGACCGCTGCCGCTGCAGAGCCCGGAGTGGCTGGACCCGCTGCACACCTGGGCCCGGTCGCTGCCCCGGCCGAAAGCCATCCTGGTCGTCTCCGCCCACTGGGAGTCGGCGCCGCTCTCGATCAGCGCGACCCGCCCCGACGAGCTGGTCTACGACTTCGGCGGCTTCGACCCGATCTACCACTCGGTGCGCTACGACACCCCGGACGCGAGCGAGCTCGCCCGCACGACCGCGGCCCTGATGCCCGACGCCGAGACCGCCCACCAGCACACCCGCCGCGGCCTCGACCACGGCGCGTGGGTGCCGCTGAAGATCATGTACCCGGCCGCCGACATCCCGGTCGTGCAGCTCTCGCTGCCCACCGATGACCCCGACAAGCTGCTCGCCCTCGGCGAGCGCCTGCGGCCGCTGCGCGAGCACGGCGTGCTCGTGGTCGGCTCGGGCCACATGACCCACGGGCTGCCCTTCATCACCCGCGAGATGATGACCGAGAACAAGCCGGCCGGCTGGTCCTCCGACTTCGACGCCTGGGCGGCCGACGCCCTGGACCGCGGCGACGTCGCCGAGCTGGCCAGGTTCCGCACCGCCGCCCCGGGCATGCCGTACGCACACCCGACCGTCGAGCACTTCACCCCGCTCTTCGTCACCCTGGGCGCGGCCACGGACCCGGCGGCGCCGGTCACCACCACCCTGGACGGCTACGGCCTGGGCCTCTCCCGCCGCTCCTTCCAAGCGGCCTGAGGCTACGGGCGCAGCTGCACCGACAGCACCGGGGCCAGCGGCATCCGCGCGAGCAGCAGCGCCTGGTAGGCGTGGTAGACGTCGGGCTTGCCGTGCCAGATCACGTGCGAGACCTGGTTGTGCTCGTCCAGCTCGTGATGCCAGCTGCCGAGCTCGTGGTCGAGCAGGTGCCCTGAGGCGTACGTCTCGAAGCGCTCGCGCCACTCCTCGTAGGCCGCCTCCCCGGTGCGGGTGTGCAGGGCGCCCGCGGCGGCGATCGCCTCGGCGGCCACCCAGTGCAGCCGCAGCCGGGTGACGGGGGCGCCGTCCCAGGAGGTCGTGTAGACGAAGCCCGGCTCGCCGTCGGGAGACCAGCCGACCTCGACGGCACGCGCGAAGAGCGCCCGCGCGTCCTCGACCAGCCACGACGGAGGCTCCGGCAGAGAGGCGTCGAGGTGCAACAGCAGCCGCGACCATTCCAGCAGGTGCCCCGGCGTGCAGCCGTAGGGGCGGAACGGGTCGCCGGGACGGTCGGCGTTGTAGTCCGGCAGCGGCGACCAGGCGAGGTCGAAGTGCTCGGGCAGGTCATAGCCGTGGGAGCGGGCGACACCGTGGATCAGGTGCTCGGCGATCGCGAGCGCCCGCTGGTGCCACGCGCGGTCGCCGGTGACGTCACCGGCGGCCAGGAACGCCTCGACGGTGTGCATGCTGGAGTTGGCCCCGCGATAGGCCTCCCCCGACGCCAGGTCGCGCTCGAGGCTGTCGACCACCCGGCCGTCCTCGTCGAGGAAGTGCTGCTGCATCACGCCCAGCGCCTCGTCGAGCAGCGCGTCGGCACCGGGCACACCGGCCGCGACGCCGCTGCTCGCGGCCAGGATCACGAAGGCGTGGGCATAGGCCTCCTTGAGGGTGCCGACCGGCTCGCCCTGACCCGAGACCGAGGCGTACCAGCCGCCGAGCTCGTCGTCACGCAGTGCACCCGACAGCGCCCGGATGCCATGAGCGGCGAGGTCCAAGGCGTCGGAGAGATCTCCGCGCAGGTGCGCGAGCGCGAAGACATGGGTCATCCGGGCTGTGATCCAGGTGTGCACCGGCTCGGCAGGGTCCGGGCGACCGGACTCGTCCAGCCACCAGAAGCCGGCGGGCGAGGCCGCCGACGGCCGGGCGAACCCGGCCAGCCGGCGGCACTCGGCGTCTGCGTCGATCACCGGTCGATCATCCCTTGACCGATCCTGCCATCAGCCCGCCCACGAAGTAGCGGCCGAGCAGGATGTAGATGATCAGGGTCGGGACGGACGCGATCAGCGCGCCCGCCATGCTGGCGGAGTAGTCCTGCAGCTGACCGCTCGCCAGGAAGTTGAGCGCGATCGTCACCGGCCCGTTCTGCGAGGTGGAGAAGAAGAGCGCGAACAGGTAGTCGTTCCAGGCCGAGGTGAACTGCCACATCAGCACCACCACGAACGCCGGCGCGGAGATCGGCAGGATGACCGAGGCGTACGTCCGAAGCATGCCGGCGCCGTCGACCCGAGCGGCCTCGACGAGCTCGACCGGGACCCCCGCGTAGTAGTTGCGGAAGATCAGCGTGGTGATCGGCAGGCCGTAGACCACGTGCAGCACGATCAGGCTCGGGATGCCCGAGGGCACGCCGAGGTTGCCCATCAGCTGCACCAGCGGCACCATCACGGCCTGGTAGGGGATGAACATCCCGAACAGGATCAGCGTGAACACCACGTCGGCGCCCGGGAACCGCCACTTCGAGAGCACGAACCCGTTCATCGAGCCGAGCACCGAGGAGATGATCGAGGCGGGGATGACCATGGCGAACGTACGCCCCAGGGCCGGCCCGAGCTGCTCCCAGGCGCGCGCCCAGCCGGCCGTCTCCCAGGACTCGGGGAGCTTCCAGGCGTTGGCGGGAGTCGCGTCGCCGAGCCCCTTGAAGCTGGTCACGATCAGGACGTACGCCGGGATCAGGACGATCAGCGCGAAGACGATCAGCAGGACGTACTTGATCGTGCGCCAGATCCCGCGCGAGCGCTGGCCCGGGATCTTGGTCGCGACGGCTGCCGGGATGGCATCGGTAGTCATCGGCGGCGCTCCTGACGGTAGGTCGAGACGAGGTAGGGAACGATCAGGATGGCCACGATCACCAGCAGGACGGTGCCGATGGCGGCCGACTTGGCGTAGTCGCCGCGGGTGAACTCGATCCACATCTGGGTGGCCGGGACCTGGGTCGTGTAGTTGGTCTGACCCGCGATCGCCATGATCAGGTCGAAGACCTTCAGCGACATGTGGCCGATGATGATGATCGCCGAGAGGGCGACCGGGCTCAGCTGCGGGAAGATCACGTGGCGGTAGAGCTGCCACTCCGAGGCGCCGTCCATCCGGGCGGCCTCGCGCAGCTCCTCGGGAATGCCGCGGAAGCCGGCCAGGAAGAGCGCCATCACGTAACCGCTGAGCTGCCAGATCGCGGGGACCGCGATCGCGAGGATGCCCCACCGCTCGTCGGTCCACCACGGGTTCTGCAGGAAGTCGAGGTGGAGGGTGTCGAAGAGCCGGTTCAGACCGGAGGCACGCTCACCCTCGGCGTTGTTGAGCAGCCAGCGCCACACCACACCTGAGGCGACGAACGAGACCGCCATCGGGAACAGGTAGATGGCCCGGAACAGCGACTCGCCGCGAGCCTTGCGCTCGAGCAGCCACGCCCACAGGAACCCCAGGCACAGGGTGCCGACGAGGAACGTCGCGGTGTAGAGCAGCAGGTTGCGCAGCGAGTAGATGAAGTCGTCGTCGGTGAACAGGTCGCGATAGTTGTCCAGACCGGCGAAACCCTGGGACGGCCCGATGGTGTGGCGGTCCTGGAGGGACGTGTTGATGTTGGACCCGATCAGGCCGTAGACGAAGACACCGATGACGATGACGGTCGGCAGGATCAGGAGTACGGGTGCGACCCACCCGTGGCCGCCGATGCGGCCCTTGGGCCGTCGTGGCCGCTTGACGGCGCTGGGCACCGTGGAGGACATGTGTCCGTCCTTTCACAAGGGGCGGCCGAGGGGCCACGGCAGCTGGTGCGGCCGCAGCCCCTCGGACCAGATGATCTCGTCAGGCTCGGGAGAGCCCCGTCACTCGGGCTTGTTGTCCTCGGCGGCCTCGACGAGGCCCTCCTGGAGCTCGGCGGCGTCCTTGTTGCTACCGAACTTCGCGACAGCGGCGGTGATGTCGGTCAGCCAGTTGACCGAGGTCGCGGCGCCGTGGGCGAGCGAGGACACGATCTCGTCCTCGCCCCACGACTTGATCGCGGTCTGCTGGTACTCACCGAAGTCGGCGGTGTCGGCCGTGGTGCTGGCCGGGATCGAGCCCTTCGCCTTGTTGAAGGCCACCTGGCCCTCGTCGCTGGCGATGGTGTCGAGCCAGGCCTCGGTGCCCTTGGAGTTCGGGCCGTCCACCGGCATGGTGAACGAGTCGGCCAGGAAGTCGAAGACGCCGTCGGTGCCCGGGACCGGGACCGCGGTGTAGTCGGTGCCGAGCGTCTTCTTCTGCTCCTGGAAGGCCGCCTCGGCCCAGTCACCCATGACGTTGAACGCGGCGTCGCCGTCGATGACCAGCTGGGTCGCGTCCGGCCAGTCGAGGCCTTGGCGGTCGGTGTTGGTCAGCTCGAGGAGGGTGTTGTAGTCCGCCAGCGCGGCCTCGACCTCGCTGCCGCCCCAGTCGGTCGTACCGTCCCACAGACCGTTGTACGCCTCGGCGCCCAGATCGGCGAGGAGCACGGTCTCGAGCAGGTGGACCTGGGTCCAGTCGGTCGCGATCGAGAGCGGGATGATGCCCTTGGCCTTGATCTTCTTCAGATCGGCGATCCAGGCGTCGAGCGAGTCGTAGGTCTTGTTGGCCTCGATGCCGGCCTTCTCCAGGACGGCCGGGTTGGCCCACAGCACGTTGGCGCGGTGGATGTTCGAGGGGACGGAGTAGATGCCGCCGTCCTGGGTCAGACGCTCGAGCAGACCCTCCGGGAACTGCTCGTTCCAGCCCTTCTCCTCGTAGAGGTCGGTGAGGTCCTCGATCTGGCCGGCGTTGATGTAGTCGGTCAGTTCGGCACCAGCGTGCGCCTGGAAGGTGGCCGGCGGCTCACCGTTCTGCAGGCGGGACTGGAGCACGTTCTTCGCGTCGCTGCCGGCGCCACCGGCGACGGCACCGTTGACGAACTTCAGGTCGGGGTTCTGCTCGTCGAACACCTTGACCAAGGCGTCGAGCCCGGCCTTCTCACTGCCCTCGGCCCACCAGGTGAAGACCTCCACCTCATCGGTGCTGCCGCTCTCGCTGTCACTGCCGCAGGCGGAGACCGCCAGCAGGCTCAGGGCGGCCAGGCCGGCGGCCAGGGCCTTACGCGTTGCGTTCATTGTTGAATCCTCCGGTTGCGCGACCGCCACGTCGGTGTGTGATCTGGGTTACTCGCGGTCGCGTGCCGGGACAACGTACGCCTCTTGGTTCTGTCCAGTCAACGCATAACGCCGGACGTTTTCAACCTGAGATCTGTCGCAAATCGACATAATCACCTACAGTCACGCCATGACCACTCCGGAATCGCGGCTGCGCGTCGCCAATCGTTCCCAGGTTCTGGACCTGCTGGGACGGTCGGCGCCGGTCAGCCGCGCCGAGCTCGCCCAGCGCACGGGACTCTCCCGCAGCACCGTGTCGAGCATCGTCCAGGAGCTGCTCGCCTCCGAGCAGATCGTCGAGACCACCGGTGCCGCCCTCGCCCGGGGCGGCGGGCGGCCGCCGTCACTCCTCACCATCAGCGGCTCCCCCGGCACGCTCATCGGCGTCGACATCGGCCATCGCCACGTCCGGGTCGCGGTCGCCGATCTCACCGCGAAGCCGCTCATCGACCACGAGATCCGGCTCGATGTCGACAACTCCGCGGTCGAGACCATCGACCGTGCCGCGGCACTCGTGCGCGAGTGCCTGGCCGAGGTGGGCATCGACCCGAAGAAGGACCGTGTCCTCGGTGTCGGCATGGGGATTCCCGGCCCCGTCGACCCGCACAGCGGCATCGTCGTCTCCCCCATCCTCGGGAACTGGATGGACCTCGCCCCGGGCGAGGAGCTCGCCCGCCGCATCGGCATGCCCGTCCAGATCGAGAACGACGCCAACCTCGGCGCGCTCGCCGAGGTCGAGTACGGCGCCGCGCGCGACGTCGACGACGTCATCTACGTCAAGGCGTCCAGCGGCATCGGCGCCGGGCTGGTCCTGGCCGGCAAGCTCTACCGCGGGATCACCGGGATCGCCGGCGAGATCGGCCACGTACGTTTCGAGGACAACGGCCCGATCTGCCGGTGCGGCAACCGCGGCTGCCTGGAGAAGGCCTTCGGCGGTTCCCGGCTGGTCGAGCTGTTGCAGCCCGCCTACGACGAGACGCTCACCGTCGAGCGCCTGCTCGAGCTCGCCCAGGAGGGCGACATCCGGGTCAACCGGATCCTCGACGACGCCGGCCGCGCGGTCGGCCGGGTGCTGGCAGACCTGTGCAACCACCTCAACCCGGCGCTGATCGTGGTGGGCGACACGATGCGCCAGTCGGAGTCCTTCGTCCTCGGCATCAAGGACTCGATCGACCGCTTCACCCAGCCCGACACCGCTGCCGCGCTCGACGTCGTCCCCAGCGAGCTCGGCGACAACGCGGGCGTCATGGGCGCGCTGGTCATCGCCGGATCGGCCAATCCGGCGCCGCCGGGAACAATATGAGCGCTCGCTTACGTTGAGCGTCTCGTGACTTCACTCTTCTCGCAGCTGAGCCTGGGTCCGACGACCCTCCCCAACCGCGTCCTGATGGCGCCACTGACCCGGATGCGCGCCTCGCAGCCCGGCGACGTACCCAACCCGCTGATGGCGGACTACTACCGCCAACGTGCCTCGGCGGGGCTGATCGTCTCCGAGGGCACCCAGATCTCGCCGCAGGGCAAGGGCTACATGGACACCCCGGGCATCTACTCGGCCGAGCAGGTCGAGGGGTGGCGCCACGTCACCGACACCGTCCACGAGGCCGGCGGCCGGATCGCCGCGCAGCTGTGGCACACCGGGCGGGTCTCCCACGAGTCCTTCCACGACGGCGACCTCCCGGTCAGCGCCTCCGCACTCCCCTACCGCAACCGCACGACCGTACGCGGCGAGGACGGCACCCCGACCCGGGTCAACTGCCCCACGCCCCGCGCCCTGGAGACCGCCGAGATCGCGGACCTGATCGAGGACTACCGCCGCGCCACCCGCAACGCCCGCGAGGCCGGCTTCGACATGGTCGAGATCCACGCCGCCCACGGCTACCTGCTCCACCAGTTCACCAGCGCGAGCAGCAACGAGCGCACCGACTCCTACGGCGGCTCGCTGGAGAACCGGGCGCGGCTGACGCTCGAGGTGCTCGACGCGGTCGTCGACGAGTGGGACGCCGAGCACGTCGGCATCCGGATCTCCCCGATCGGCTCCTTCAACGGGCTCGAGGACCCCGAGGGCGCCGAGATGGGGCTCCACCTGGCTGCTGAGATCGGCAAGCGCGGCATCGCCTTCCTGCACCTGTCCGAGCCCGACTGGGCCGGCGGCCCGGAGCTCTCCGACGACTACCGCAAGCAGCTGCGCACCGCGCACCCCGGCCCGATCGTGGGCGCCGGCGCCTACACCACGGAGAAGGCCTCCCGCCTCCTCGAGGCCGACCTGATCGACGCGGCCGCGTTCGGGCGTACGTTCATCGCGAACCCGGACCTGCCCCGGCGCCTCGAGCAGAGCCTGCCGCTCAACGAGCCCGACCTGTCGACCTTCTACGGCGGCGGCGAGGCCGGCTACACCGACTACCCCGAGTGGACCGCCTGAGCGTCGTCTGAGGTTCATCGCGACCTCACCTGAACCCGCACGGCGGAGGACCTTTCTCTGGCAGGGTCCTCCGCCATGCGGGTTCTCGCGACTTCTGCCCTGTCCCTCGCGCTGCTCGGCGGCGCGCTCTCCCCCTCCTCGGCGGCCCAGGCCGTGGCGCCCACGCCTGACCCGGTCGCGCTGGTCGACCCGCTGATCGGCTCCTCGAACGGCGGCAACACCTACCCCGGTGCCGTACGCCCCTTCGGGATGCTCTCCTTCAGCCCGACCTCCACGGCCGGCGACCAGACCAATACCGCCGCGTCGAACGGCTACTCCTACGACACCACGCGGCTGCGCGGTTTCTCGCTGACCCACGTCAACGGCGCGGGCTGCCACCCCGGAGCCGCCGGGGACGTACCGATCTTCCCGCACACCGGCGAGATGACCGGCTCGCCGACCGCCGACGTGACCGATGCGACGTACGCCTCGGACTTCAGCCACGCCGACGAGCTGGCCGAGCCGGGGCGCTATCGGCTGGGCCTGGCCAACGGCGCCGAGGTCGACACCGCAGTGACCACCCGGGCCTCGGTCAGCGACCTGACCTTCCCGGCCGACAAACCGGCCAACCTGCTCTTCCGCACCTCCAACTCGCTCAACGGCAGCGAGAGCGCGGTGACGCGGATCGACGAGGCGAAGCGAACCGTCAGCGGCTCGGTGCTCACCGGCGCGTTCTGCGGCCGGCGCGGCAACGGCGGCGGGAGCAACAAGCGCTCCTACTACCGGCTCTACTTCACCGCGCAGTTCGACCGCGGCTTCAGCGGGCACGGCACCTGGGTGAACGGCGAGCTCCAGCCCGGATCGACCGAGGCACGGGGCGGTGAAGGCTACGAGACCGGCGCCGCCCGACAGGGCCAGGGCTCGGGCGGGTACGTCTCGTTCGACCCGAGCCGTGACCAGAGCGTGCGGATGCGGATCGGGATCTCCTACACCAGCCAGTCCGCGGCCGAGGCCAACCTCGCCGCCGAGATCGGGCGGCGCGACACCGTCTCCTCCGTCGCATCGGAAGCCAGGGCCGAGTGGCGTCGGGCGCTCTCCTCGATCGAGGTCGCCGGCGGCACCGACGAGGAGCAGACTGCGTTCTACACCGGCCTCTACCACTCCTACCTGCAGCCCAACGTGATCTCCGACGTGGCCGGCACCTACTGGGGCAGTGACCAGGAGGTCCACCGGATCGAGCGCGGCCAGCAGGCGCAGTACGGCAACTTCTCCGGCTGGGACCAGTACCGCGCCCACACCCAGCTGCTCGCGCTCCTGGAGCCGCGGGTCGCCGGCGACTTCGCCCGCTCGCTGCACGCCTACTCGCGCCAGCACGGCGGCGTCTGGGACCGCTGGGTCCACCTGAGCGGCTGGACGCACGTGATGACCGGCGATCCCTCTGCCCCGACGTTGGCCGGGTTCTACGCGCTCGGCGTCCGCAACTTCGACGCCGCCGGGGCGTACGAGTCCCTGGTCCGCCAGGCGACGGTGCCGCACCCCGACGGCCTGTCCAGCTACGGCTGCCCGGGCCAGTGCATCGGCCAGCGGCCGAACCTGGCCGACTACCTGGCCAAGGGGTACGCACCCCAGGACACCTGCCGCTGCTGGGGCGGTGCCGCGGAGACCCTCGAGGACGCCGTCGCCGACTACTCGCTCGCCGACTGGGGCCGACGTCTCGGCGCGCCCGCGGCCGAGACGGACTCGCTGATGGAGCGGGCCGGCTGGTGGCAGCACACCTTCAACCCGGCTGCGACCGCGACCGACGGCTACCAGCAGGCCCGCAACGCCGACGGGAGCTGGGTCTCCGGCTTCAGCCCGTCGACGCAGACCGGCTTCGCGCAAGGGAGCAGCGCGACGTACACCTGGATGGTGCCGCACGACGTGGCCCGGCTGGCCGAGGCCGTCGGTGGGCGCGAGCGGGCGATCCAGCGGCTGGACGCGTTCTTCCACAAGGCCGACGGCTCCTGGCAGTACACCGGCGGCGACGCGCTGCGCTACGACCCGACCAACGAGCCCGGCATCCACGTCCCGTGGATGTACAACGCCCTCGGCGCGCCCTGGAAGACCCAGGAGACGGTCCGCGCCATGGCCGACTTGGCCTATGGGACCGGCCCACGCGGCCTGCCCGGCAACGACGACCTCGGCACCATGTCGGCGTGGTACGTCTTCTCCGCGATGGGCATCTACCCGCAGGACCCCGCCCGCGCCGAGATACTCATCTCCAGCCCGGTCTTCGAGAAGGTCACCATCCATCGCGGCAACGGCGTCGACATCACCATCGAGTCACCCCGGGCGAGCGCCGAGAACATCTACGTCCAGTCCGTCACCCTCGACGGCGCAGCACGCAGCCAGTCGTGGCTCCCCGAGTCGGTGATGACCCGCGGCGGCACCGTCCGCGTCGACGTCGGCACGACCCCGAACCAGGAGTGGGGCGCCGCCGAGTCCGACCTGCCGATCTATCACACCGACTGACCACTTGAAGAGAGTGCATACTGCACTCACAATGAGTGCATGGCGTACTTGCAGATCCGCGACATCCCAGAGGACGTACGCGACGTCCTGGCCCAGCGCGCGAAGGACCGTGGCCAGTCGCTGAACTCCTACCTGCGTGACGTGGTGCTCCGGGAGGCGTCCTTCGCCAACAATCAGACTCTGATCGACCGGGTGGTCGCCAGCAGGGGCGATTCCAAGTTCACCACCGAGGATGTGCTCGCCGCCCGGGACACTGCTCGCGGCGAGCGCACCGAGGGCACTGCGTGATCGTCCCCGACGCTTCCGCGGTGGCCCTTCTCTTCGCGGATCCTGACATCGATCCTCGGGTGAACGCGGCGACCAAGATCCTCGCCGAAGACCCCGAATGGGTCGTCCCGGAAGTCTGGCGCACCGAGGTGCTCAGCGTCTTCCGCGGGCTCCTCCTGGGTGGCAAGCTCACCGACCAAGACGCAGAACGTGCCTTGAACTGGCTCCAGGCGATCACCGTGATCACCGCACCCACCGGCCCCTGCCTGAACCGGATGTGGGACCTGCGCAGCAACTTGTCGACCTATGACGCCGGCTATGTCGCCGTCGCCGAGTCACACGATCTCACCCTGGTCACCGCCGACGTACGCATCGCCAAGGCCGGCGTCGCCCGCTGCCCGGTGAGAACGATCAACTGACGTGACCGCCACCCAGCGGGGTCAGTTGCTGATCGCAGGGGCACGACCGACGTACGCGGTGTCCTCGACCTGCGCGGCGGTGAAGGCGGCGATGTCGGCGCGAGAGACGGAGAACCCCAGGTTGTCCGGGCCGAAGAAGCCGGACCGTACTCGGGGCTGCTTGGGCTTGTTCGTCGGTCGGATGAACCGGACGATCGTCCAGTCCAGGCCAGAGGCCTTGATCTGGTCAGACATGCCGACGAGCTCCTCGTAGGCACGGGGAAGGAAGGTCCGGGCCAAGAAGCCGGTCAGCCGATTGATCGCGGTCGGCGACTCCTGCGGGTCGAGGATCGACGGGGTGGCGTGACCGACGAAGCGGCGCACGCCATGGTTCTTCATCGAGGCGAGGATGTAACCGGTACCGGGGACCAGAGGCGTGCCGACCGCCTTGCGGTCCATGCTCGGACCGAGCGTGGAGACGACGGCCGCGGCGCCGGCTACCGCGGAGTCGATGGCCTCGGCATCGGACATCTCGCCGATGGCGACGTTCACGTTGCCCTCGGCCCAGGATTCGGGGACCTTCTGCGGGTTGCGGACGTAGGCGGTCACAGTATGGCCGCGGTCAAGCAGCTCGGCCACGGTGAGCCGGCCGATGGCGCCGGTGGCGCCGAAGACGGTGACGTTCACGGTTTGCCTCTCCTCGGGCAGATCAGAAGGCGTACGGCCCGAAACGGCCCCACGCGACGACGACTGCGACGACGAGGATCGCTGCGTTGAAGACGATCGCACCCGGCTCGTTGCGTCGGCGGTGGGCGTTCATCGCAAGCACCATGATGATGGCCAGGCCGGTCGCGGCAAGCGGGGTCAGGACGGGCAGGATGCCGAGGGCCGCGGGGAGGATCAGGCCGATCGCGGCCAGCAGCTCCACGATGCCGATGAAACGCACGGTGCCGGCCGCGTAGTCCTCGGCCCACGGCAGCTTCTCGGCGACCTTCTCCTTCGGCCGGGTCGACTTCGTCACGCCGGCCATCAGGAACATCGCGGCCAGCACGCCCTGCAGGATCCACAGGAACACGTTCATGGTTCGTCTCTCTCAGAGTCGTATTAGTGGAGCGGGCACTCCGTTTCAAGGACCGTAACAGAGCAAGTGGAACATCTATTCCACATCGCTGGATAGGATGTCTGCATGCGTGCAGATGCCGAGAGGAACCGCGAGCGGGTTCTCGCCGCCGCGCGGGACCTCTTCGCCGAGCAGGGCCTGGATGCCTCGACCAACGAGATCGCCCGCCGCGCCGGCGTCGGAGTGGCGACACTCTTCCGGCGTTTCCCCACCCGCGACGACCTGGTCGGCGCGGTGTTCGCCGACAGAATGTCCGCCTACGTCACGGCCACCGACGAGGCCCTGGCCGACCCAGACCCGTGGCATGGGTTCTGCGGCTACATCGAGCGGGTGTGCCGGATGCAGGCCGACGACCGGGGCTTCGCCGACGTTCTCACGCTCACCTTCCCCACCGCGAACGCACTCGAGGACGACCGGAACCGCGCGGCCGAGGCGCTCGGCGTCCTGCTGGATCGCGCCAAGGAGAGCGGACAGCTCCGGCAGGACTTCACCCACCAGGACGTGCCACTCATCCTGATGGCCAACGCCGGAGTCGTTACCGCGACCCGCAACGCGGCTCCGGACGCCTGGAAGCGGCTGGTCGGCTTTCTCATCCAGGCCTTCGCCGCCGAGGCGGCGCAACCGCTTCCTGAGCCACCTACACCGCGGCAGATGTACCGCGCGCTGATGCGCTTGTCCGACTGACCCCCGCGATCTGCGAAGATGCCGCCGTGAGCACCTCGACGCCATCACGCACCAACACTTTTGACCGGTTCTTCCAGATCAGCGCCCGCGGGTCGACCGTCGGGCGCGAGGTCCGCGGCGGCGTGGTCACCTTCTTCACGATGGCCTACATCGTCGCGCTGAACCCGCTGATCCTCGGTTTCGCGGAGGACGTGAACGGCGACCTCCTCGGCGGCACCAGCGGCGACAACCTGGCCGCGATCGCGGCCGGAACCGCGCTGGTGGCGGGCGTGATGACGATCCTGATGGGGGTCGTCGCCAACTACCCTCTCGCCCTGGCGACCGGGCTCGGGCTCAACGCGTTCGTGGCTTTCTCGATCGCGAGCCAGATGACCTGGGCCGACGCGATGGGGCTGGTGGTGATCGAGGGTCTGGTGATCCTCGTGCTGGTGCTGACCGGGTTCCGCGAGGCCGTCTTCCACGCCGTGCCGCGTGAGCTCAAGACCGCGATCTCGGTCGGTATCGGTCTGTTCATCGCCATGATCGCCTTCGTCGATGCCGGGTTCGTACGCCGCATCCCCGACGCCGCGAACACGACCGTTCCGGTCCAGCTCGGCCCGACCGGGCAGCTCGCGGGCTGGCCGGTGCTGGTCTTCGTGATCGGCCTGGTCCTGGTGATCACGCTGTGGGTGCGCAAGGTGCGCGGTGCGATCCTGATCTCGATCGCGGCGACCACGGTGCTCGCGATCGTCGTCGAGGCGATCGTCGGGGTCGGCAAGGGCGGCGCCGAGAACCCGACCGGCTGGGCGCTCAACGTGCCGGCCTTCCCGGACAAGATCGTCGACTGGCCCTCGTTCACGACGCTGGGCGAGTTCAACCTGCTCGGCTCGTTCGAGAGCGTCGGCATCGTGACCGCGGTGCTGCTGGTCTTCACGCTCATGCTCGCCGACTTCTTCGACACCATGGGCACGATGACGGCGATCGGCTCCGAGGCAGGCCTGCTCCGTGCGGACGGCACCCCGCCGCGTACGCGCTCGATCCTGGTCGTCGACTCGCTGGCCGCCGCGGCCGGTGGTGCCGGCGGCGTCTCCTCCAACACCTCCTACGTCGAGTCGGCATCCGGCGTCGGCGAGGGTGCCCGCACCGGTCTGGCGGCGGTCGTGACCGGTGTGCTCTTCCTGCTCACCACGTTCCTCGCCCCGCTCGTCGAGGTCATCCCGTCGGAGGCGGCGGTGCCCGCCCTGGTGCTGGTCGGCTTCTTGATGATGCAGCAGGTCAAGGACATCAACTGGGCCGACCCGGACATCGCGATCCCGGCGTTCCTGACCATCGCGCTGATGCCGTTCACCTACTCGATCTCCGTGGGCATCGGCGCCGGCTTCCTGGCGTACGTCCTCATCAAGATCGTCCGCGGCAAGGCCCGGAGCGTGCACCCGCTGATGTGGCTGGTGGCCGTCATGTTCGCCGTCTACTTCGCGATCCACCCGATCTCGAGCTGGATCGGCTGATGGACCCGTCCACCCCGCAGCCTCTGCGCGAGGTGGTCGCCCGCGAGATCCGTCGCAAGATCATGGCCGGCGAGCTCGCGCCCGGCGACCGGCTGCGCGAGCAGGCGCTCGCCACGGAGTACGGGGTCTCCCGCGTCCCGGCGCGGGAGGCGCTGCACGTGCTGGCCCAGGAGGGGTTCGTCGACACCGTGCCGCGGCGCGGCGCGACGGTCGCCTTCCCCTCGGCGCAGAAGACCCGGCAGCTCATGGTGATCCGGGAGAACCTCGAGGTCCTGGCCGCCGGGCTCGCGGCCCGTCGGCACGGCGGCGACCAGGGCGAGGAGCTCACCGAGGTGCTCGAGCTCGGCACCAGCGCGACCGCCGCCGGTGACTATGCCGCCCTGCCGGAGCTGATCGCGCGCTTCCACGACGCGATCGGGATCGCCTCGGGCAACGACGAGCTCGCCAAGATGACCCGGTCGCTGCGTATGCAGGTGCGCTGGGTCTTCGAGATGCAGCTCGAGGAGCGCTCGGGCCAGTCCTGGAAGCACCACCAGGAGATCGCCGAGGCGGTCCTGGCCGGGGACCAGGAGCGGGCCGAGTCCTCGATGCGCGCCGATGTCACCCGTGACGCGGACCTGCTCGTCGACCTGCTGGTGGCTCGCGCGGAGCGCCAGCGACCCTGACCCCGGCGTAACCAGACCGGCCGTCGCCTGAAACGGGGACGAAACCGCTCACTGTTTGTATACAAGAATGATCGAACGGTATACGGAGCCGCCCGTGCTGGTGGCCGGCAACAGCGTCACCAGGTCGTTCCCCAACGGCACCACCGCGCTCGCCGAGGCGAGCTTCGAGATCCGCGCCGGTGAGTTCGTCTCCTTCGTCGGGCCCTCGGGCTGCGGCAAGTCGACGATGCTCCGCATGGTCGCCGGTCTCGACATGCCCACCAGCGGCAGCGTCGAGCGCGGCGACGGCGAGGTCGGCTACGTCTTCCAGGACGCCACGCTGCTGCCGTGGCGCACGGCCCTGGGCAACGTGGTCCTCCCGCTGCGGCTGGCCGGGACCAAGAGGGCGGAGGCCGAGGAGCGGGCACGCGCGGCGCTCGAGGTCGTCGGGCTGGCTGCGTACGCGGACCATCGGCCGGCCCAGCTCTCGGGTGGGATGCGGATGCGGGTCTCGATCGCCCGCTCGCTGGTCCAGCGGCCGGAGCTGTTCCTCTTCGACGAGCCGTTCGGCGCCCTCGACGAGATCACCCGCCAGGACCTCAACGGCCAGCTCGACACCCTGATGGCGACCGACCCGTTCACCGGGATCTTCGTGACCCACTCGGTCCCCGAGGCGGTCTTCCTCTCCGACCGGGTCCTGGTCTTCTCCTCCCAGCCGGGACGGATCGTCGCCGACCTCCGCATCGACCTGCCTCGGCCGCGCCCCGAGGGACTGCGCTTCAGCAGCGAGTACGCAGAGCTGTGCCGTCAGGTCTCCGACGCCCTCTCCGACGCCCACCAGAAGAAGGAGGCGGCCGCATGACCGCGCTGCTCGAGACCCAGCCGGAGACCCGCCCGCTGACGAAGGTCCCGTTCCTGCGCTTCGACCCGGGCCACGGCAGCCGGACCGTACGCTGGGTCGCCCCCGTCCTCACCCTGGTGATCGTCCTTGGGGTCTGGACGCTGGTCAGCACCCAGCTCCTCTCCCCCACCCGCCAGTTCCTGCTGCCCTCGCCGTGGGAGGTGCTCGAGGCGGGCTTCCTGCAGGAAGCCGGCCGCACCGAGATCTTCACCGCGCTCTGGTCGACCACGAGGATCGCCCTGGTGGGTCTGGTGCTGGCGATGGCGATCGGCGTGTTCTTCGCGATCGTGATGAGCCAGGCCCGCTGGGCGGAGGCGTCGTTCTACCCCTATGCCGTGATCCTGCAGACCATCCCGATCCTGGCGATGGTGCCGCTGCTCGGCTTCTGGTTCGGCTACGACTTCACCTCGCGGCTGGTCGTGTGCGTGCTGCACTCGCTGTTCCCGATCATCACCAACACGATGTTCGGCATCGCCTCGGTCGACGACAACCTGCACGACCAGTTCTCGCTCTTCCGCGCCTCGCGCTGGCAGCGGCTCATCCACCTCCAGCTGCCCGCCGCGCTCCCCGCGGCCCTGGCCGGCTTCCGGATCTCGGCCGGGATGGCCGTGGTCGGCTCGATCATCGCCGACTTCTTCTTCCGGCAGGGACAGCCCGGCATCGGCCGGCTGATCGACACCTACCGGCAGAGCCTCGACACCGACCTGATGATGGCCGCCCTCGCCGCCTCCTCGCTCGTCGGCATCGTCCTGTTCCTGCTCTTCGGCGCCGTCCTGCGCACCGTCGAGGCCCACCGTTCACCTCGCCGCTGACCCCCACCCCTGGAGAGAACCCCATGACGTACACCCGTTGGACCCGCATCACCGCCACCACCGCACTCGCCGCGCTCGCGCTCACCGGATGCGGTGGCAGCGAGGAGGCGATCGGCGACCCCGACGCCCCGGAGGGATCGCTCGCCGCCGTCTGCCCCTCGACCGTGGTCATCCAGACCGACTGGTACGCCACCCCCGAGCGGTCCCCCGCCTACAACCTGATCGGCCCCGACGGCGAGATCGATGTCGACAAGGGCGCCTACGTCGGCGAGATCGGTGACACCGGGGTCACCGCGGAGATCCGGCTCGGCGGGCCCTTCATCGGCGGCCAGCCGGTGACCGCGCAGCTGTACACCGACGACACCATCGACCTCGGCGTGGTCGCCACCGACATCGCGATCCGCGACTACGAGAAGTTCCCCACCCGTGGCGTGTTCACGATGATGCAGAAGTCGCCGTTCATGGTCATGTTCGACCCCGCGAAGTTCCCCGAGGTGAAGACCTGGGACGACCTCAAGGCCACCGGCGCGCCGGTCCTGCACGCCCAGGGCGTCAGCTGGGTCGACTACCTGGTGCACGAGGGCCTCGTCGACGAGAAGCAGCTCGACGGCTCCTTCGACGGCAGCCCGAGCCGGTTCGTCGCCGACGACGGGGCGCTGTTCCAGCAGGGCTACGTCAGCAACGAGCCCTACCGCTGGGAGCACGACGTCGCCGAGTGGGCCAAGCCGACCGCCCACCTGACGCTCGACGACGCCGGCTACCAGGTCTACCAGCAGGCGTACGCGGTCCGGGCCGACGACGAGGAGACCCTGAGCCCGTGCCTGACCGAGCTGGTGCCGCTGCTGCAGCAGTCGGAGATCGACTACCTGAAGGACCCGAAACCGGTCAACGACACCCTGATCGAGATCGCCGACGCCATCAAGGACGGTCCCCCGATCACCCCGGGCGGCAACGAGAACTCGGTGAAGGTCCAGGTCGAGACGGGGCTCGTCGCGAACGGCCCGGACGGCGCCTACGGCAGCTTCGACGTCGCGCGCGTCGACAGCGTGATCGAGAAGATGACAGCCGTGCTCAAGGACGGCGGCAAGGAGGTCCCGGAGATCACCGGCGACGACCTGGTCACCAACGACTACATCGACCCCGAGATCAAGCGTTGACCACTCCTGTCGCGCGCATTCTCGGGGCCCGTACGTCCGCCGGCCTGGTCGATCTCGGGATCGACGGCGGAGTCGTCTCGACGCTCTCCGGCCCGTCCCCCATCGGGCCGGAGACCGTCGTGGACGCCGACGGAGCGGTCGTGATGCCCGCCTTCGTGGACGCCCACGTCCACCTCGACAAGGCTCATCTGCTCGGCGCCGGTGGGCTCGAGCCCACCGGCCCGGGCGTCGGCCCGGCGATCACGCTGATGCAGGAGGTGCGGCGTACGCAGCCCGCGGGGATCGTCGAGGTCGGCGCCCGGCAGGGTGTGGAGTCGCTGGTGCGCCACGGGGTCGTGGCCGCCCGGGCGCACGTCGAGGTCGACGCCGACATCCGGCTCGACATGCTCGACCTGCACATCGCGCTGCGCGAGGAGAACGCCGAGCGGATCGACCTGCAGCTCTCGGTCTTCCCGCAGAACGGGCTCTCCCGCGAGGTGACCGCGCTGATGAGCGCCGCGCTGCGGCACGGCGGTGGCGTCGTCGGCGGATGCCCCTACGTCGACGACGACCAGGAGGCCCACCTCGACGTCGTCTTCGGCCTGGCCGATCGGTTCGGTCTCCCGGTGGACCTGCACCTCGACTTCGACGACGACCCCTCGGGATCGATGGTCGCGGCCGTCGCCGAGCGCACCCGCGCGCTCGGGATGCAGGGCCACGTCACCATCGGGCACGTCACCAAGCTGGCGGCGATGCCCGTGGACGAGCAGGAGGTGGCGTACGCCCTGATGGCGGAGGCCGGGATCTCGCTGGTCGTGATGCCGGCGACCGACCTCTACCTGGGTGGCTCCGGCGAGCCCGGCAGCCGCAGCCTGGCTCCTCTGGAGCGGGCGCATGCCGCCGGGGTGCGGGTCGCGGTCTCGAACAACAACCTGCACAACGCCTTCTCCCCCTACGGCAACGGCAACCTGCTCCAGGCGGCCTGGACCGCGGGGCTCACCCGGCAGCTCGTCGGTGCTGAGATGCTGGACCTGCTCCTCGCCTCGATCACCGACCACCCGGCCGCGATCCTCGGGCGGGCCCCGCACGGCACCACGGCGGGCGATGTGGCCGACCTGGTGGTCCTGGACACCGACGACCCCCGGCTCGTCGCGCTCCAGGTGCCCTCGGTCCTGGCCTCGCTCCGGTCGGGGACGCTCGTACATCGGCAACGCAGCATCCGTACACAGACCATGGAGGTCACCTCATGACCGGCAGCAGGACACTTCGCAACGCCACCTTGGCCGACGGCTCCCGGGTCGACGTCTCGGTGGCCGACGGGACGATCTCGGCGGTCTCGCAGCCGTCCTCCTCGGTCACCGAGGGCGACATGGATCTGGACGGTTCCCTCCTGCTCCCCGCCCTCGTCAACGGCCACGCCCACCTGGACAAGACCCTGATCGGCTCCGGCTGGCACCCGCACCGTCCCGGCACGACCGTCCGCGAGCGGGTGGCGGCCGAGCACACCCTGCGCGGCGAGGTCGGCGTGCCCGTGGTGGATCGAGCTCGTGCACTGGCCGAGCAGATGATCTCGTTCGGCACCGGGACGGTGCGTACGCATGTCGACATCGACCCCGAGGTCGGCCTCGCCGGTCTGGCAGCGGTCCTGGAGGTGCGCGAGGCGCTCCGCGACCGGCTGCGCGTCGAGATCGTCGCCTTCCCGCAGAGCGGGATCACCACCTCGCCCGGCACCGAGAAGCTCCTCGACGAGGCTCTGACCGCGGGCGCTGACCTCGTCGGCGGGCTCGACCCGGACGGCTTCGACGGCGACGCCGAGGCCCACCTCGACATCGTCTTCGGCCTCGCCACCCGGCACGGCGCCGGTGTCGACATCCACCTCCACGACCTGGGCGCTCCCGCTGTCCGTCAGTACGAGCTGATCGCGGAGCGGACCCGGGCCGAAGGGCTGGGCGGGCGGGTGAACGTGAGCCATGCGTACGGGCTCGGCTCGATCCCTCTCGAGGAGGCCCGCCGGGTCGGCGGGCTCTTCGCCGAGGCGGGCGTCTCGGTGCTGACCAACGGGCCGGCCGGGCCGATGCCGCCGGTGCTGGCGCTGCGTGAGGAGGGAGCCACCGTCTGGTCCGGCTCGGACAACATCCAAGACGCCTGGTGGCCCTACGGCGACGGCGACATGCTCGCGATCGCCCGCCAGGTCGCCTACCAGTCCGGGTTCCGTACCGACGAGACCCTCGCCGTCGCCCTCGACCTCGTCACCGACGCGGCCGCGCGGGCGATGGGCCTCGACGCGTACGGCATCGTCGTCGGCGCGCCGGCGGACCTGCTGGTGCTCGACGTGCCGACGCCCGCCGCGGCCGTCGCGGCCGCTCCCACCTCGCGGACCGTCCTGCATGCCGGCGAGGTGGTCGCCACCCGCGTCGAGACCGTCACGCTGGGCTGAGTCAGCCCAGCATCTCCTTGACGAGCGGCACGACCTGGGTGCCGTAGAGCTCGATCGAGCCCATCAGGTCCTCGTGGCGCACCTGACCCTGGTCGTACTTGAGGTCGAAGCGGTCGACACCGAGGATCTTGATGGTGCCGGCCAGCTTCCGGGCGACCGTCTCGGGCGAGCCGACGTAGAGGGACCCGCCCTCGATCTCGCGCTCGAAGTCACCGGGCGAGGGCGGCGGCCAGCCGCGCTCGCGGCCGATCTGGGTACGCATCGCCAGCCAGCCCTCGTAGACGGTCTCCCGGGCCTGCTCGTCGGTCTCGGCGACGAATCCGGGCGAGTGGACGGCGACGCGCTGCCGAGGCGTCCCGAACTCGTCCTGGGCCCGCTCGAAGAGGTCGATGTAGGGCGCGAACCGGTCGGCCGGACCGCCGATGATCGCCAGGAAGAGGCCGAAGCCGTGGCGGGCGGTGCGGACGACCGACTCCGGGCTCCCGCCGACGCCGACCCAGGCGGTCAGGCCGTTCTCGGTGCGCGGGAAGACCTCCTGGTCGGTGAGCGCAGCGCGGGTGCGACCCTCCCAGGTGACCTTCTCCTCCTTCAGCAGCGCGGCGAGCAGCTCGAGCCGCTCCTCGAAGAGCTCCTCGTAGTCGGCGAGGTCGAAGCCGAACAGCGGGAACGACTCGGTGAACGACCCGCGCCCGGCGACGATCTCGGCGCGGCCGTTCGAGACCGCGTCGAGGGTGGCGAACCGCTCGAAGACCCGCACCGGGTCATCAGAGCTGAGCAGGTCACCGCAGAGCCGAGCCGGAGCCTCTCGGTGCGGGAGGCGACCGCGGCGAGCACCATCTCCGGGCTGGAGACGGCGAAGTCGCGGCGGTGATGCTCGCCGACCCCGAAGAAGTCGAGCCCGACCTGGTCGGCGAGCACGCCCTCCTCGACGATGTTCCGGATCACCTGCGCGTGGTGCTGCGGCTTGCCCTCGGCGTCGCGGGTGACCCCGCCGAAGGTGTCCAGTCCGAACTCGATGTCAGTCATGCCGTTGAAACATCAACCAGTGGTGGCGCATTCCCACGGCTCTGTCGGGACCTCGTGGGTCTCGTCGGCCAGGTGGCGCCACAGGGTGCCGCCGCGCTCGAGGTCGAGCCGGCCCTCCGGGCAGACGTCGGGCGGTACGTCTCGCCCGAACGAGGTGACCGACGCCAGCACCCGGTGCGAGCCGAGGAGCCCGGGCGCCAGGGAGCTCGCGTCCAGGTCGAGCGACTCGACCAGGAGCGGCCGGCCGTCGTGCTCGTGGGCCGCCCAGGTGGTCCTCACCCGGCCGGGCCGCTCCCCGTGGCGGCCGAGGACGAGGGTCTCGCGGAGGGCGAGCCTGGCGCCGGGGCCGAGCGTGACCCGGGTGTCGCGGGTGACGTCGGCGCCGGCGGAGACGACGAAGGGCTCGCCGGCCCAGACCAGGGTGGCGTTCGTGGCGAGGGTGATCGCGACCGACCAGGACGCGTGGCCGCCATCCATGTCGTAGGCGACCGTCCCGGCAGGCTCTACCAGGGTCAGGCTCGCACCCTCCCCCACCTCGACCTCGACCGTGACGTCGTCGCCGGCCAGGAGCATCGCGCCGTCGGGGACCAGCGAGATCCGCGCCGAGCGGGCGTCGCTGGCGAGCAGCATCGGCCGCAGGGCCGGCGCCGTGGCCGGGCCGGTCATGTCGGTCTCCACACGCACCCGTGTGCCGTCGACGGCGCCGATCCGCACCCGGGTCAGGGACCCGCTGGCCAGCTCAGGCGTGCTGGTGGTCATGGTCGTGCTCGTGGGTATGGCTGGTTCCGTCCGCGTGGAAGTGAGGCGCCATCGGACCCGGGTCGGCCGGGACGAGGGATCCACCGCGGTGCCGGGTCAGCTCGGACCGCACCCACCCCACCAGCGCCTCCACGGAGGCCGGGTCCGTACGGGAGAGCGCGATGACCGGACGGCCCTCGCGGACCGACCCCGCGTCGGAGACCATCGCGACCGGGTCGACACCGACGTACGGGGCGAGGTCGGTCTTGTTGACCACGAGCAGGTCCGCGCGCTCGATGCCGGGGCCGCCCTTGCGGGCGACGTCGCCGCCGCCGGCGACGTCGATCAGGAAGATCTGGGTGTCGACCAGCGCCGGGGAGAAGGTGGCGGTGAGGTTGTCGCCGCCGGACTCGACCAGGACCACGTCCAGGGGCGCGAACTCCTCCTCGAGCTCCTCGACGGCGATCAGGTTGGCGGTCACGTCGTCGCGGATGGCGGTGTGCGGGCAGGCGCCGGTCTCGACGGCACGGATGCGGGCCGGGTCGAGCACGCCCGCGGAGCGGAGGAAGCGGGCGTCCTCGTCGGTATAGATGTCGTTGGTGACCACACCGATCTCCAGATCGGCGGAGAGCTCGCGGCACAGCAGCGCGATGAGCGAGCTCTTCCCGGTCCCGACCGGCCCGCACACTCCGATGCGCAGCCCCCTGTCGTTCTTCGTCCCATTCTCTGTCTTGGTCTCAGGCACTGAACAACCTCCTGGTCGTGTGGGCGTGGGTCTGGGCCCACAGGTCTAGCTGGGGCGCGCTGGGCGCCGGGATGTGATGGGGGTCGGTGAGCGGGGCGACCTCGGCGGCGAGCCGCTCGGCCTCCGGCAGCAGGTCGTAGACCCACGAGGTGCTCTCGAGCGGGTCGAGGGGCAGCAGCTTGAGGGATGCCGAGGCGACCGTCTGCAGGTCGTCGTACGCCACCAGCCGGCCCAGCGAGGCCGGCGCGATGCCACCGGTGGCGGCCGCCGCGGCCAGGACGAGCGGGCGGCAGGGCCGCTCGAGACCGGCCACCTCCACGACGTGCGGCGACTCCGGGAACAGGCGCCTGACCAGCCTCAACAGTGCGCGACCGAGGGTGCGCGAGGTATCCCGCATCGAGGCCGCGGGCGTGCGCGCCGCCCAGGCGTCCAGGACCGGCTCCAACGGCAGACCGGCGCGCAGCCGATGCAGGGCCACCACCGCCGTGCCCGCCTCGACCCGCACGACGCTGGCCAGTCGCGACCGCATGAAGTCCGGCACCTGGTCGGCGGTGAGCCCGGAGCGTACGGCCGCCTCGAGCTGGCCGGACTGGGTGTGGCCGGCGACCGGGAGGCGGGCGTCGGCCAGCAGCATCATGAGCAGGTCGTCCGACATCGCGCTCAGAACATCGAGTAGAGCTGCGTCAGCGGCAGCTCGGTCGCGGGGGCGGGCTCGATCAGCTCGCCGTCGACGTGGATGCGGAACGTCTCGGGCTCGACCCGGATGTCCGGGGTCGCGGAGTTGTTGACCATCTGCGCCTTCCCGACGTCCCTGGTCGGGGCGACCCCGACCAGGCGCCGACGCAGCCCGAGGCGCTCGGCGAGGCCGGCGTCCAGCGCGGACGGCGCGACGAACGAGACCGCGTGGTCCGCCCCCGGTCCCACCAGCGTGGGTCGCATGAGCACCGGCTGCGGGGTCGGGATGGAGGCGTTCGGGTCACCGAGGGCACCCCAGACCAGGGCGCCGGCCTTCATCACGACCTCGGGCCGGATGCCGAAGAACCGCGGGTCCCACAGGACCAGGTCGGCCATCTTGCCGGGCTCCACGGAGCCGACCTCGGCGGCGATGCCGTGGGCGATGGCGGGGTTGATCGTGTACTTCGCGACGTACCTCTTCGCTCGCACGTTGTCGGCCTTGCCACCCAGCGAGCCGAGGCGCGCCTTCATCGCGTGGGCGACCTGCCAGGTGCGGCAGACGACCTCGCCGATGCGGCCCATCGCCTGGGCGTCGGAGGAGGTGATCGAGAGAGCGCCGAGGTCGTGCAGTACGTCCTCGGCGGCGATCGTGGTCGCCCGGATCCGGGACTCGGCGAAGGCCAGATCCTCGGGCACGCGGGGGTTGAGGTGGTGGCAGACCATCAGCATGTCGAGGTGCTCGGCGACGGTGTTGACGGTGTGCGGCAGGGTCGGGTTGGTGGAGCCGGGGATGACGTAGGGCAGCGAGGCGACCGAGAGGATGTCGGGCGCGTGTCCTCCCCCGGCGCCCTCGGCGTGGAAGGCGTGGATGGAACGGCCGGCGATCGCGGCGACCGTCGACTCCAGGTAGCCCGCCTCGTTGAGCGAGTCCGAGTGCAGGGTGACCTGCAGGCCGTGCTCGTCGGCGGCCTTGAGAGAGGCGTCGATGGCGGCCGGGGTCGAGCCCCAGTCCTCGTGGACCTTGTAGGCGGCGGCTCCGGCCAGCGCCTGCTCGGCCAGCCCGGCGGCGGAGACGGTGTTGCCCTTGCCCATCAGCAGCAGGTTGACCGGCATGTCGTCGAGCGCGCGGTGGATGGTCTCCAGGTGCCACGGTCCGGGGGTGACCGTGGTGGCCTTGGAGCCCTCCGAGGGTCCGGTGCCGCCACCGCCGACGGTGGTGGTCCCGGTCGAGATCGCCTCGACGATCTGGGAGCGGGACAGGAGATGTACGTGGACGTCGATCGCCCCGGCGGTGAGGATCTTCCCCTCGCCGCTGACCACGTCGGTGCCCGGTCCGATGACCAGGTCGGGGTGGACCCCGTCGGCGATGTCGGGGTTGCCGGAGCGACCCAGGGCGACGATCCTTCCGCCGCGGATCCCCACGTCGGCGCGGACGATGCCCCAGTGGTCGAGCACGAGAGCGTTGGTGATCACCGTGTCGAGCGCACCCTCGGCCCGCGGCACCGTCGACTGGTTCATCGACTCGCGGATCGACTTGCCGCCGCCGAAGACCGACTCCTCGCCGCCGGCGGTCAGGTCGTCCTCGACCTCGATCCACAGGTCGGTGTCACCCAGGCGCACCTGGTCGCCGGTCGTGGGGCCGTAGAGCGCGGCGTACTCGCTCCTGCTGATCTCCACCATCATGCCTCCTTCACCTGGATGCCGGGCACACGACGGGCGCCCTTGAGCGCCACGATCGCGACCTCCCGGGACGCGCCCGGCTCGAACCGGCGCGAGGTCCCGGCGGGGATGTCGAGCCGGAACCCCTCGGCCGCGTCGCGGTCGAAGGCGAGGGCCGAGTTCACCTCGGCGAGGTGGATGTGGGAGCCGATCTGGACCGGCCGGTCGCCGGTGTTGAGGACCACCAACGTACGCCGCTCCGACTCGCTCCGGTCGGTGTTGAGCCGGATGGTGCCGTCGGCGACGCGTACGGCTCCGGGACCGCTGGACTGCATGGAGATCTCCCGCTTCAGGCGATGGGCTGGTGGATGGTGACGAGCTTGCGGCCGTCGGGGAAGGTGGCCTCGACCTGCACCTCGACGAGCATGTCGACGACGTCGGGCATGACCTGCTCGCGGGTCAGCACGGCGCGCCCCTGCGTCATCAGGTCGGAGACCAGGGCGCCCTCACGCGCGCGCTCGATCACCCAGGTGGAGAGCAGCGCGACCGACTCGGGGTAGTTGAGGAGCACCCCGCGGGCGAGCCGGTCGCGCGCGACCATCCCGGCCACGGACAGCAGCAGCTTCTCGGTGTCGGAGGGGGTCAGATGCATGTCGCCAACTCTCTAGACGGCCAGCTGGGATCGGACGTGATCGTGCGCCTCGGAGCCGCCGTCGCCACGCGCGGTGATCCGGCCGGCCTCGAGGATGTAGTAGGCGGAGGCCGTACGCAGCGCGAACCCGACGTGCTGCTCGACGAGCAGCACGGTGAGGTCACCGCGACCGGTGAGCTCGGAGATCACCCGCTCGATCTCGGCGACGACGTTGGGCTGGATGCCCTCGGTCGGCTCGTCGAGGATGAGCAGCCTCGGCCTGGTCAGCAGCGTACGCGCGATCGAGAGCTGTTGGCGCTGACCGCCGGAGAGCAGTCCGGCGCGTCGCCCGAGAAGGTCCTTCAACGCCGGGAACAGGTCGATCATCTCGCTGATCCCGGCCCGGTCGCCGACCAGCTGGAGGTTCTCCAGCGCGGTCATGTCGCCGAAGCTCTGCTGGCCCTGGGGGACGTAGCCCAGGCCTCGCTTCACGCGTGCGCTCGGCCTCAGCGCGGTGACGTCCTCGCCGTCGAGCAGCACCCGGCCGCTCTTGGCCTTGACCAACCCGACCGCGGCCTTGAGCAGGGTCGTCTTGCCGGCGCCGTTGTGCCCCATCAGCGCCACCGCGGCGCCCGCCGGGACCTCGAGGCTGACCTCGTGGAGCACCGTGGTGCGGCCGTAGCCGCCGGTGACCGACTCGATCCTCAGCATCAGGCGTCCTCCCCTGTCGTCTCGGTGACCGCGGCGACGGTGTCACCCAGATAGACCCGCTGCACCTCGGCGTCCTCCCTGATCGCCGCGGCCGTGCCCTCGGCGATCACCTTCCCCGCATGCAGCACGGTCACGATGTCGGCGAAGCGTCGGACGAAGTCCATGTCGTGCTCGATGACCACGACGGTCCGCTCCGGGCTGATCCGGCGCAGCAGCTCACCGGTCTCCTCACGCTCCTCGGCCGACATCCCGGCGACGGGCTCGTCGAGCAGCATGACCGAGGAGTCCTGGACCAGCAGCATGCCGATCTCCAGCCACTGCTTCTGCCCGTGCGAGAGCACGCCCGCGGGCCGGTCCGCCAGCTTCGTGAGCCCCACGGTCTCCAGCACCTCGGCGACCTGCTCGGGCGTACCCCGCCGCGGCAGCATCAGCCGCCACCGCGCCCGGTGCACACCGGCGGCGATGTCGAGGTTCTGCAGCACGCTCAGCTCCTCGAAGACCGTCGCGGTCTGGAACGTACGTCCCACCCCGAGGCGGGTGATCCGGTGCGATGCCAGCGCGAGCAGATCGCGCGTGCGATAGCGCGCTTCACCACTCCCCTTCGCCAGCCCGGTCAGGGCGTCCACGAGCGTCGTCTTCCCGGCGCCGTTGGGGCCGATCAGGAAGTGCAGCCGGCCGGGCTCCAGGGTCAGGGACACCCCGTCGATCGCCACGAAGCCGTCGAACTCGACCCGTAGGTCGTTCACCGTCAGGGTCATCGCGCTGCCGCCTCCTCGGATGCTGACCGAGGTACCTCGGTCTCGCCTTGCTTCCCTCGTGGAACTCCGCGAGGAGAGTGATCGTCCACCGAGTTACCTCGGCGAACATTCAGCCGGCCGACCATCCCCAACAGCTGCGCCAGCCCGCCCGGCAACAGCAGGATGACCAGCACGAACAGGGCGCCCTGGAAGTAGGACCACGACCCCGGGAAGGCCTCGGAGAGCGACGTCTCGGCGTAGCCGATCAGGAGCGCGCCGACCGCCGGGCCGAGCAGCGAGGCACGCCCGCCGAGCGCGACCCCGGCCAGCAGCCCGATCGAGGCGACCACACCGACGTCGTCGGGCGAGACGATCCCGGCGATCGGCACGAAGAGAGCGCCGCCGATCGAGGCCAGGACGGCCGCGATGACGTACGCCGCCAGCTTGACGTTGGCCGGGTCGGTGCCGAGGAAGCGCACCCGCTCCTCGCCGTCGCGGACGGCCACCAGCAGCTCGCCGAAGCGGGTGCGGTAGAGCCAGGCCATCGCCAGGATCGAGATGAGCAGGATCCCGGCGGCGAGGAAGTAGAGCATCCGCTTGTTGGCCGGGTCGAAGAGGGCGTACCCGAAGAAGCCCTGGAAGTTGTTGAGGCCATTGGCACCGCCGGTGGTCTTCACCTGGCCGACGAGCAGGATCGCGAAGGCGGCCGCGAGCGCCTGGCTCAGGATGGCGAAGTACGCCCCCTTGATCCGCCGCTTGAACACCGCGAGCCCCAGCAGGCCGGCCACAAGTGCCGGCAGGACGAGGATGACGACGAGCGCGAGCCCGCCGTTGCGCAGCGGCTCCCACCATCCCGGCACCGTGGCGTCGCCGTAGAGCGCCATGAAGTCCGGCACCCCGCCGGGGCCGGCGTCGGCGAGCTTGAGGTGCATCGCCATCGCGTAGGCGCCGATGCCGAAGTAGAGCCCCTGGCCGAGCACGAGCATGCCGCCACGGCCCCAGGCCAGACCGATGCCGACCGCCGCGATGGCGTAGCAGCAGTACTTCGCGAGCAGGCCGAGGCGGAAGTCGGACAGGACCGCCGGGGCGAGGACGAGCAGGGCGAGCGCGAGCAGCAGCCAGCCGACGTACGGATAGATCCTTGTCATGCTCATGCCAGGCTCCTGGTCCGGACCGAGAGGATGCCCTGCGGGCGCAGCTGCAGGAACGCGACGATCGCCAGGAAGACGATCACCTGCGCGACCGAGCCGGTCAGGGCGTGGGCGAGGAACGCCTGCAGCAGGCCGATCCCGAGAGCCGCGACGATCGTGCCCTTGAGGTGCCCGATACCGCCGACGACGACCACCAGGAACGCCTGCACGATGTAGGACGTGCCAAGGTTGGGGCCGGTCGACCCGAGCAGGGTGAGCGCCACCCCGGCCACACCGGCCAGGCCCGACCCGATGAAGAAGGTGGCCCGGTCGGTGCGGCGGGTCGAGATGCCGATGGTCTCGGCGAGGTCGCGGTTGCCGACGGTCGCCCGGATCTGCCGCCCGAGGGCGGTGAACCGGAGCACGGCCAGCAGCGCGGCCACGCACGCCGCGGCCAGGACGATGATGAAGAGCCTGGTCAGCGGGAAGTCGTAGCCCAGGATCGGGATCGACCCGTCCAGCCAGCTCGGCGCCGGCACCTCCTTGGCCGGAGCCCCGAAGATGTCGCGCGCGACCTGCTGCAGGATGAGACCGACGCCGTAGGTGACCAGCAGCGTGTCCAGCGGACGGGCGTACATCCACCGCAGCACGCTCGCCTCGAGCGCCAGCCCGAGCAGGCCGCCGATCACGAACCCCACGGGGAGCGCGATCAGCAGACTCAGCTCGGTGCTGGCGACGATGGTCGAGACGACATAGGCGGTGTACGCGCCGGCCATGATGAACTCGCCGTGGGCCATGTTGATCACGCCCATCTGACCGAAGGTCAGGGTGAGCCCGAGGGCGATGAGGAGCAGGACCGCACCGGCGGAGACGCCGGTGAAGACCTGGGCGAGGAGGGAATCCAACGGGCTAGTTCTTCCACCAGTCGTAGGACTTCAGGTAGGGGTCGGGCTCGATCGGCTTCTCACTCGACCAGACCGTGTCGATCAGGCCCTCGGCGTTCACCTCGCCGATGAGCGCGGTCTTGGCGATGTGGTGGTTCTCGCCGTCGACCTCGACGGTGCCCTCCGGCGCGTCGTAGGTGACGCCGCCTGCGGCATCGATGACGTCCTCGACCGCGAACGAGTCGGCCTTCTCGACCATCCCCTTCCACAGGTGCAGCGAGGTGTAGGCCGCCTCCATCGGGTCGGAGGTGACCGCCTTGGCGCCGTTGGCCGCCTTGAAGTCGGTCACGAACTTCTGGTTCGCCGGGCTGTCGATGGTCTGGTAGTAGTTCCAGGCGGTGTACTGCCCCTCGAGGTTGCCCACGCCGACGCCCGGGACCTCCTCCTCGGCGATCGAGACGGAGAGCACCGGCATCGCCGCGGCGGTCAGGCCCTTGCCCTTGTACTCCTTGAAGAAGGCCACGTTGGAGTCGCCGTTGAGGGTGTTGAAGACCGCGTCCGCGCCGGCGGCCTTGACCTTGTCGACGACCGTGCCGAAGTCGGTCGAGCCCAGGGGCTGGTACTCCTCACCGAGGACCTCGATGCCGTTGGCGGCCGCGTACTGCTTGATGATCTTGTTCGCCGTGCGCGGGAAGACGTAGTCGGAGCCGACCAGGAAGATCGACTCGATCTTCTTCTCCTGCTTGAGGAAGTCGAGGGCGGGGATGATCTGCTGGTTGGTGGTCGCACCGGTGTAGAAGATGTTGTGCGAGGACTCCAGGCCCTCGTACTGCACCGGGTAGAAGAGCAGCGCGTCGTTGCCCTCGAAGACCGGCAGCATCGCCTTGCGCGAGCTGGAGGTCCAGCCGCCGAAGACGGCTGCCACGCAGTCGTCCTGGATCAGCTTGGTCGCCTTCTCTGCGAAGACGGTCGGCTCGGACTGGCCGTCCTCGCTGACGATCTCGAGCTTCTTGCCGAGCACGCCGCCGTCGGCGTTGATCTCCTCGGCAGCCATGGACAGGGACTTGAAGACGGTCGTCTCGCTGATCGCCATCGTCCCCGACAGGGAGTTGAGGAAGCCGATCTTGATGGTGTCGCCGCTGGTGTCGACACAGCTCTCGCTGGTCGCGGTGTCACCGGTCTTGGCGCCGCCGCAGGCGGTCGCGGTCAGGCCCAGGGCGAGCACCGAGCTGGCCGCAAGGAGGCGGCTCGAGAATTTCGTACGCACGGGATGGTCCTTCCATCGGACATTTGCTCTCGAATGGAAGGAATCTAGGGACGGCTTGTTTCGCCTATGTGTCGGACTCAGAGAGGATTTGTTTCCGGACGGAAACGTCTTCTCAGTTCGACCCGGTCCGGCTCAGTCGAGTCGGTCGAGCACGGCCTTCAGGTCGCCGACCACCTCTGCGACAGCCTCGGTCTGGTGCCGGGCACGGATCTCGCGGGCGACCGAGGCACCTACGGGCGAGAGCGCGACGACCGCGCGGCGCTTGTCCTCGGCGTGGACCTTGCGCAGCACCAGGCCACGCTCGGCGAGCCGGTCGACGTGTCGGGTCAGGGTGCCGGCCGGGAGCGCGGCGCCGTCGGCGAGACGCGTCATCGTCTGGCCCGGGTCGTCGAGCAGCACACTGAGGATGCGCCACTGCTCCGCGGTGAGGTCGAAGTCGGCGTACGCCTCGGCCAGCGCGTGCTCGATCCGGCGCTGCGCCCGGGCGAGCAGCACGGCGAGGTCCGTGACGGCCGTCGCGGCTGTCTCCATGGCGTCCTCCCACGAATGTCTGCTGGATGCCCGCTGCGCCGAGGGCCCGACTCCCGTACCCTAACCACCCATCGGCTCAATGGTGAGTCATCCGTCCGCTTCAGCTGGTCTGGTTCGTCTGGGAGCAGGTGCCGATGTCTCCGCCGTCGTTCACCCCGGCGTCCCATGCCCTGCTGGGCCTCGCACCCCGCCCGCCGGGCGCCCTCTCGATCGCGTTCGTGGTGCCGATGCAGGGCCCGACCGGAATCTACGGACCCGGCTGCCTGGCCTGCGGCGAGCTGGCCGCCGAGGAGCTCAACGCCGGCAGCGGGATCGCCGGGAGGCCGGTCGAGCTGGTCGCGATCGATGCCGGGCGCGCTCCCCACGAGGTCGCTGCCGAGGTCGCCCAGCTCGTCGACCTCGGCCGGGTCGACGCGATCGCCGGCTGGCACATCTCCGCCGTACGCCAGGCGATCACCGCCCGCGTCGGCGGCCGCGCCCTGTACGCCTTCGCCGCCATGCACGAGGGCGGCGACAAGACTCCTGGGGTCTTCATGATCGGCGAGCGCCCGGTCAACCAGCTGCTTCCCGCCACCGCATGGATGCGCGCCAACCACGGCGTCTCCCGCTGGGCGGTGGTCGGCAACGACTACGTCTTCCCGCGCGTCACCGGATCCACGGCCCGCGCGGCGCTGCACGGGTCGGCCTCGGAGGTCGTGAGCGAGACGTACGTCCCCCTGGGCACCCGCGACTTCGCCGGCGTGCTGCGCGGCCTGGAGGGCGGGGAGCAGGACGGGGTGATCATGCTGTTGATGGGGCAGGACGCCGTGCACTTCAACCGCCAGTTCGCCGCGGCCGGGCTGAGCTCGTCGCTGACCCGGCTGAGCCCCGCGGTCGAGGAGAACACCCTGCTCGCCGGCGGCGCCGGAGCGAACGCCAATGTGTTCGCGGCCGCCGCCTACTTCGACGGCCTCACCACCCCCGAGTCGGCCGGCCTGTCCGAGCGCTACTACCGCCGCTTCGGCGAGTACGCGCCCTCCCTCAACGCCGTGGGCGAGTCCTGCTACGAGTCGCTGATGTTCCTGCGTCAGATCGGCGACGCCTGCGGCGGGCTCGAGGTCGAGCCCGCGCTCGGCCTCACCGCCCACCACAGCTACTCCAGCCCCCGCGGCCTCATGCGCATGCACGGCAACCTCGTCGACCAGGACGTCTACATCGCCGCCGCCGATGGCCTCCGCTTCGAGATCCAGGAGCAGATCGCGTACGCCTCCTAGCATCCGTTGACTTCGAGTACGCTCCAACTCCTAGCGTGCGCACCATGACGCACGAGAAACCTTCCCAAGACCCCACCTCCCGCGCCGCCCATGGCCGCCAGATCCTCGACGCGATCGACGGTGAGGCAGGCGCCCGAGTCATCGACTCGCTCGCCGACATCGCCCCCGAGCTCGGCCACCAGGTCGTTGCCTGGGGCTTCGGCGAGATCTACGCACGCCCCGGCCTCGAGCCGCGGGACCGCCAGCTCGTCACCCTCGGCATGCTCACCGCTCTGGGTGGCTGCGAGCCTCAGCTCGAGGTCCACATCAACGCCGCCCTCAACGTGGGCCTGACTCCCGAGCAGATCATCGAGGCGTTCCTCCATTCAGCGGTCTACTGCGGCTTCCCCCGCGCCCTGAACGCCACCTTCACCGCCAAGAAGGTGTTCGCCGAACGCGACCTCCTCCCCCTCGCCTGACCACGAGCACAGCGGTCAAGCGGCGAGGGTGTGAGCGTGGAGTACGTCGCGCAGCATCGACTCTCCCCGGGACATTGGGGGCGGGTCGGGCGCCCAGGTGTCTGGTGGTGGGCTCGTGTAGGTGTGCCCGGTGGGTGTTGTGGTGATGATGCTGCCGTCTGGTCCGGGTCTGGCTTGCCAGCCGGGGGCTTCCTTGGCTTGGTTGCATCGTTCGCACAGGCCCTGCAGGTTGTCGGCGCTGGTTTCGCCGCCGTCTGCGTGGCGTTGGATGTGGTCGATGTTGCGGATCGGGGCATCACAGCCGTTGGTGCGACAGATCCCACCGTCACGAGTGGCGATGAACTCGGCCAGTCCGTCGGGTGCTCTGCGTGAGCGGGACTCCATGGCGACCAGTTGCCCGGCGGGGTCGGTGAACAGGCGCCGGACGAACACCTCGGCATCAGCGAGTGCGTCGCGGGCCCAGGCGGCGGGGACGGGTCCGTAGCCCTCGACCACGGCGGGCTGGTCGGCGTCGTTGGTGAGGGAGTCGGCGGTCATCACGAT
>NZ_FNFN01000010.1 GCF_900101045.1 Nocardioides sp. YR527
AATACCCGGTCCCATCCCGAACCCGGAAGTCAAGCCCTTCAGCGCCGATGGTACTGCAACCGAGAGGCTGTGGGAGAGTAGGACGCCGCCGGACAAAATTTCAGGTAGAGGCCGCCCTTCGGGGCGGCCTCTACTGCTTTTACTGGCACTGAGTTTGTCAACGCGATGGTCCTCGGATCGTTCGAAGTCGGCTGCGGGAAGCAGCAGTGAGGAAGGCAGCTATGGCTGACGAGCGCCGTAGCAACAGAGGCGGTAAGCCCGCCGGACGCCCCGGGCGTCCGAAGAGCTCTGGTTCATCTACCGGTGGCCGTGGCGGCCGATCGGGTGACGGCAAGCCGAGCGCTGGTCGACCGAGTGGCGGTCGACCGGGTGCTGGTCGTAGCAGCGATCGCCGTGATGGCGGAGGTGGCCGCGGCGGCGAGCAGCGTCGTGACGGTGGCCGCGGCGGCGACGAGCGTTGCGACGGCAAGCCGTCGACCGGGCGCGGTGGCTCTCGCGACGGCGGCCGCTCTGACGGTCCGAAGCGGTCCGACGGCCCGAAGCGTGGTGGCGGCGGCGACCGCAAGGGCGGTTACTCCAAGGACCGTGGCGGCAAGCCTGGTGGCAGGCCGCAGCGCCGCTTCGACGAGCCGCGCGAGGAGCGTACGGCGGATCAGCGGATCTACGACGGTCCGGAGCTGCCGGAGGAGGTGACCGGCAAGGAGCTGGACCGTGCGATCTCGGCTCAGCTGCGCGGTCTCCCGGAGAAGCTGGCGGCGCGGATCGCCCGCCACCTGGTCGCTGCAGACATGTTCATCGACTCCGACCCCGAGCTGGCCTACCAGCACGCCAAGGCTGCCAAGTCGCGCACCCAGCGGATCGCTGTGATCCGCGAGGCGCTGGGTGAGGCTGCGTACGCTGCCGGGCACTACTCCGAGGCGCTCGCCGAGCTTCGCGCGGCGAAGCGGATGAACGGCGCCACGGCGTACCTGCCGATCATGGCGGACTGCCACCGCGCGCTCGGCCAGCCCGAGCAGGCGATCAAGCTCGCGCACAGCCCGTCGGTGGCGAACTTCGACGCACCGGCGAAGGCGGAGATGACGATCGTCGAGGCTGGCGCTCGTCGAGACATGGGTCAGTTCGACGCGGCTCTGCGGATCCTCGAGCAGTCGCCGCTCAACAACAAGAGCCGGGAATCCTGGGTCGTGCGGCTACGCTACGCGTACGCGGACACTCTCCAGGACGCGGGCCGCGAAAAGGACGCGCTGACCTGGTTCCACCGCACCTACGCGATCGACTCCGAGGAGATCACCGACGCCGCGACGCGGGCCGAGGCTCTCGAGAAGACGGTCGAGAGGGACTGACGTCCGCTTCGAACGTGCCATCAGTGGCGATCGGCAGCTATGTCGGTCGCCACTGGCCGTTTTGCTCAGATAGTGGAGATCCTGGGCGTGGTAGGTAAGAATAGAAGTACAACTACATGCTTGTGATCCACTGAAGTGTGTCCTTCACGCACGATCGAGCCCGCTGGGGAAGGCGTAGCTCGCGCCGCAACGAAGGAGATATTCGGTGACCACTCAGATCAAGGACCCGAGCGCCTCGCGTGGCATCGCACGAGGCGTTGTGTTCGTGCATTCGGCCCCCTCCGCGCTCTGCCCTCACATCGAATGGGCCGTCGCGGGGGTCCTCGGCGCGCCGGTGAACTTCGACTGGACGGCGCAGCCCGCCCAGGCCGGCACCTACCGAGCCGAGCTCTTCTGGTCCGGTGCGGTCGGTTCCGCGGCGGCGATCGCGTCAGCGCTGAAGGGATGGACGCACCTGCGCTTCGAGGTCACCGAAGACGGCACGTCGACCTCCGAGGGTGCGCGCTACTCCTTCACCCCCGACCTCGGCGTCTTCCACGCCGTCACCGGGTTGCATGGCGACATCATGATTCCCGAGGACCGACTCAAGGCCGCGGTCGTCAAGGCCGCCCTCGGTGACACCACGCTCGAGCTTGAGGTCGACAAGCTCCTCGGCAAGCCGTGGGACGACGAGCTGGAGACGTTCCGTCACGCGGGGGAGGGCGCGCCCGTACGCTGGCTGCACCAGGTCGTCTGAGCGACCCTCGTCGGCCGCAGAGCACGGCCACGAAAACGCCGAGTCGGCGCGTCATTACGCGCCGACTCGGCGTTGTTTTCGGTCAGGACGCGCCGACTCGGCGTGAGTCGGGTCAGAGTGGGATGTTGCCGTGAGCACCGCGGCGTACGCCGACGGTTTGGATCGCTTCCTCGAAGGCGGCCGCGATCGCCCCGCGGGTCGCCGACGGCTCGATGACTTCGTCCACGACACCGATCTCCACAGCCTTGTCGACACCGCCGGCGAGGCGCTCGTGCTCGGCCGCGAGCTCCGCCTCGACCTGAGGACGGAGGTCGGGTGCGACCTCGGCGAGCTTGCGGCGGTGCAGGATCCGGATCGCGGCGACCGGGCCCATGACCGCGACCTCCGCGCCCGGCCAGGCGAAGACCTTGGTGGCGCCGAGCGAACGGGCGTTCATGGCGATGTAGGCGCCACCGTAGGTCTTGCGGGTCACCAGGGTGACCCGGGGCACCACGCACTCCCCGAAGGCGTGCAGGAGCTTGGCGCCGCGGCGGACGACCCCGTCCCACTCCTGGCCGACGCCAGGCAGGTAGCCTGGGACGTCCACGACGACGATCAGCGGGACGCCGAGGGCGTCGCAGAGGCGTACGAACCGGGAGGCCTTCTCCGCGGAGAGGGAGTCGAGGCAGCCACCGAGTCGCAGCGGGTTGTTGGCGACGACGCCGACGGTGCGGCCGCCGAAGCGACCGAGCGCGGTGACGATGTTGGGGGCCCAGCGAGCGTGCAGCTCCTGCGCGGTGCCCTCGTCGAGGATGTTCTCGACCAGCGGGTGTACGTCGTAGGCGCGCTTCTTCGACTCGGGCAGCTGCTCGGCGAGGTCCTTGTCCTCGACGGCGGCGACGTCGAGGCCACCCTGGGAGCCCAGGAGAGAGGTCACTGTGCGGGCCTTGTCCAGCGCCTCGCGCTCGGACTCGGTGAGGATGTGCACGACGCCGGAGCGGCGGCCGTGCGGCTCGGGACCGCCGAGGCGGAGCATGTCGACGTCCTCGCCGGTGACGGAGCGTACGACGTCGGGACCGGTCACGAAGATGCGGCCCTCGGGTCCGAGGATGACGACGTCGGTCAGGGCCGGACCGTAGGCAGCACCGCCGGCGGCCGGACCGAGGACGACCGAGATCTGCGGGATCTTGCCACTGGCCTGCGTCATCGCGTGGAAGATGCGGCCGACCGCGTGCAGGGAGAGTACGCCCTCTGCCAGCCGGGCACCGCCGGAGTGCCACAGGCCGATGATGGGGATGCCGTCGGTCATCGCGCGGTGGTAGGCGTTGACGACCACACGGCAGCCGAGGTCGCCCATCGCGCCGCCCATGACGGTGGCGTCCGAGCAGAAGGCGACCGCTCGCGTGCCGTCGACCTCGCCGACGGCGGCCAGCATGCCGGACTCGTCATCGGGGGAGATGAGCTGGACGGTGCCCTCGTCGAAGAGCGCCCTGAGGCGGGTCAGCGGGTGACGGGGGTCCTGGTCGCGAGGAAGCTTCTGCTTCCCCGCGGGAGCAGGAGCTGTGATGGTCATCAGATGCTTCCGTAGACGACCGCTACATTCGCGCCACCGAAACCGAAGGAGTTGTTGAGGGCCGCGATGTCGCCGACCGGCAGGTCGCGGGCCTTGGTGGCGATGTCGAGCTCGACCGCGGGGTCGAGGTTGTCGAGGTTGATCGTCGGCGGCGACTGGCGGTGGTGGATCGCCAGGACGGTCGCGACGGTCTCGAGGGCCCCGGCACCACCGAGCAGGTGGCCGGTCATCGACTTGGTCGAGGTGACCACGACGTTCTCGACGTGGTTGCCGAGGGTGGCGTGGAGCATCAGGCCCTCGGCGATGTCGCCCTGAGGGGTCGAGGTCGCGTGGGCGTTGACGTGGACGATGGTGCTCGGGTCGATGTCGCCGTCCTCGAGCGCGCGCTTGATGGCGCGGCTGCCGCCACGACCCTCGGGGTCGGGCTGGGCGATGTCGTGGGCATCGGCGGTCACACCTGCGCCGAGGACCTCGGCGTAGATCCGGGCGCCGCGGGCCTGGGCGTGCTCGAGCGTCTCGAGCACGACGATGCCGGCGCCCTCACCGAGCACGAAGCCGTCGCGACCGGTGTCCCAGGGGCGGCTGACCGCGGTCGGGTCGCCACCATCGGGGCCGGAGGCGGTCTTGGACAGCGCCATCATGTTGGCAAAGGCAGCCATCGGCAGCGGGTGGATCGCTGCCTCGGTGCCACCGGCGAGCACGACGTCGGCGCGGCCCAGACGGATCTGGTCGGCGGCCAGGGCGATCGCCTCGGATCCGGAGGCACAGGCGGAGATCGGGGTCTGAGCCGCGGCACGGGCGCCGTAGATCAGCGAGATGTTGGCTGCCGAGGCGTTGGCCATCAGCATCGGGACGGCCAGCGGGCTGACCCGGCGCGGCCCCTTGGCCAGAAGCGTGTCGTAGTTGTCGAGCAGGGTGGTGACGCCGCCGATGCCGGTGGCGACAGCGACACCGAGGCGCTCACCGTCGAGTCCGGCCTCGGTCGCGGTGCCCTCGAAGCCGGCGTCCTTCCAGGCCTCGGCCGCGGCGACCACGGCGAACTGCGCGGAGCGGTCCAGGCGTCGGGCTTTGACCCTCTCCAGGACCTCGGACGGCTCGACGGCGACACGGCCGGCGATGCGTACGGGAAGGTCCTGGGCCCACTCCTCGGTGAGCTCGCGGATGCCGGAGCGGCCGGCGATCAAGGCATCCCAGGTGGTGGCTACATCTCCGCCAACCGGGTTGGTGGTGCCAAGTCCGGTGACGACGACTCGGGTGCGGCTGCTCATGTGGTCTCCGTGTGAGGTGTTGGCGCGTTGGGTCAGGTGAAGCAGGTCCGGCGGCTCGGCCTGGGAGGGTTGGCCGAGCCGCCGGGGCGCGTCAGGCGTTCGCGGAAGCCTTCTCGATGAAGCTCACCGCGTCGCCAACGGTCTTGAGGTTCTTGACCTGCTCGTCGGGGATGGATACGCCGAACTTCTCCTCGGCAGCGACGACGACCTCGACCATGGACAGCGAGTCGACGTCGAGGTCGTCGACGAAGGACTTGTCGAGCTGAACGTCGGCAACATCGATGCCGGCGACCTCGTTGACGATCTCGGCGAGGTCGGAGCGGATCTCTTCGGTGGTGGCCATGTGTGGTGGTTCCTCTCGGATTTTCTGTGTGGTGAAACTCTGGGGTGGTGCGGGACTACGGAACGACGACGACCTGGGCTGCGTAGACCAGTCCGGCACCGAACGCGATGAGCAGGGCGGTGTCGCCCGACTCAGCCTGACCCTCCTCGATCATCCGCTCAAGAGCAAGCGGGACCGAGGCGGCCGACGTGTTGCCCATGGTGGCGATGTCGCGGGCGATCTTGACCGACTCCGGCAGCTTCATGGAGCGGGCCAGGGCGTCGACGATGCGCATGTTGGCCTGGTGCGGGACGAAGCAGTCGAGCTCGTCGGCCGTGATGCCGGCCTTGTCGAGCGCCTCCTGGCCGACCTTGGCCATGGCGTAGGAGGCCCAGCGGAAGACGGGGTTGCCCAGCATCGTCAGCCAGGGAGTCTCCTTGGCCTCGTTCGCCTCGAACCAGTCGGGGGTCTGGATGTGGTCGGCCTTGTCGCCCGAGGAACCCCACACGACCGGACCGATCCCGGGCTCCTCGCTCGGGCCGACGACCGCGGCGCCCGCGCCGTCGGCGAAGATGAAGGCGGTGCCACGGTCGTGCGGGTTCGTGATGTCGGAGAGGCGCTCGACACCGATGACGAGTACATGACGGGCGCTGCCGCCGCGTACGAAGTCGTTGGCCATCGCGATGCCGTGGCAGAAGCCCGCGCAGGCCGCCGAGATGTCGAAGGCGGCCGGGTGGTCGGCGCCGAGCTCGTCAGCGATCAGCGCGGCGACCGCCGGGGTCTGGCGCAGGTGGCTGACGGTGGCGACGATGACGCAGTCGATCTGGTCGATGCCGATCTTGGCGTGCTCGAGAGCCTTGCGGGAGGCGGCGACCGACATCATCTGCACGGTCTCCTCCTCCGTGGCCCAGCGACGCTCGGTGATGCCGGAACGGGTGCGGATCCACTCGTCGGAGGAGTCGATCAGATCGACGATCTCGCTGTTGGGGATCACCCGGCTCGGGCGATAGCCGCCTACGCCGAGGATGCGGGCGTGCGGGGAACCTGTCGGGGCAGAGATCACGAGTGCTGGACTCCTGTCGGGTGCAGACGCAGCAGCGGCTGACCGGGGGAAACGAGGTCGCCGTCCTCGACGAGCCATTCGATGACCTCGCCGCCATGGGCCGAGGTGATCGCGATCGTGTCGCGAAGGCTGGCGATGGCGCCGATCTCGGCGCCGGCCGGAATCACGTCGATCCCGGACACGGTCTCGGAGAGCTTGAAGGTGCCCTTGGACGGGGCGACGACCATCCGCCAGGTCGGCGTGGTCTCGATCGGGTTGGCCTCGCCGTGCTTCTCGACGAAGGCGCGGGCGTCCTCGAGCTGGTCGGGAGTCTTCAGGGCGAAGGTCTCGACACCCTTGAGGGCACGCTTGGCGATCCCGGTCAGGGTGCCGGCCGGCGGCATCTCCAAGATGCCGGTCACGCCGATGTCGGACATGGTCTCGAGGCAGAGGTCCCAGCGCACAGGGTTGGCGATCTGGCCGACGATCCGGTCCAGCGCCTTGGCGCCGTCGTGGACGACCTGGCCGTCCTTGTTGCTGATCAGGCGGGTGCGCGGGTCGTGGGTCGAGACGCTCTGGGCCAGCCGCGTGAGGTGACCGACGGCGGGCTCCATGTGCTTGGTGTGGAAGGCGCCGGCGACGCTGAGCGGCATCAGTCGGGCCTTGGCGGGAGGATCGGCGGCGAAGGCCTCGAGCTGCTCGAGGGTGCCTGCGGCGACGATCTGGCCGGGGCCGTTGTCGTTGGCGGGGGTGAGGCCGTGCCTCTCGATCGCGGCCAGCACCTCCTCGCGTACGCCGCCGAGGACCGCGGTCATGCCGGTCGGCGTCTTCGCGGCGGCCTCGGCCATGGCCTTGCCCCGCTCGCGGACGAGCACCATCGCCTGCTCGGCGCTGATCGCGCGGGCGCCCGCGGCGGCGGTGATCTCACCGACGCTGTGGCCGGCGACGGCACCGATCTTCGCGAAGGCGTCCGCGGGCTGCGGGAAGAGCTGCAGGGCGGCGACCAGGCCGGTGGCGACCAGCAGCGGCTGGGCGATCTCGGTGGCGCGGATGGTCTCACCGTCGGCATTGGTGCCGTAGTCGATCAGGTCGATGCCTGCGACGGTCGAGAGCCACTCCATACGAGCGGCAAAAGCGGGGTCCTCCAGCCACGGGGTGAGGAATCCTGGTGTCTGAGCACCTTGTCCTGGGGCGACAATGACGAGCACGGAACGATAGTCCCGTCTGGAGGGGTGTCGGTTCACCTTCAGTGGCAACGAATATCTGTCGCGCAATCTTGTAGGGGTTCTACAACTTGCGTCGCTGCCAGGGTTAGTGGTCCTGTTGCCGGCCGAGAATCAGGGCGACCTGCAGGGCGAGAGCGTCGCGCGAGTCGGTCGGGAGGAACCCGGTGAGCTCCGCGACCTGCTTGAGCCGGTAGCGCACGGTGTTGGGGTGCACGAACAGTGTGCGACCGGTGGCCTCGAGGCCGCCTCCGGCGGCGAAGTACGCCGCCAGGGTCTCGATCAGGGTGCTGCGCGCCTCCACCAGCGGCCGATAGAGATTCTCGATCAGGTAGCGGTGGGCCCACGCGTCGCCGGCCAGGGCACGCTCGGGCAGGAACGACTGGCTGCGTGCCGGGCGCGGCGCGTCGGGCCAGCCGGGTGCGGCCCGGTAGGCGGAGAGCGCGGCCCTGGCGGACTCCGCGGCGGTGGCGAGCCCGGCGGCCATCGGTCCGACCACGACGGGACCGTCGGCGAACAGGTCGGCGATCCGCTCGGCGGCTTCGAGGGGGTCGTCGATGCCTCCGAGCAGGGCGACGAGGCGGTCACCCTGGACCGCGCACAGGGTGTGCAGGTCGTGGGCGCGGGCGCGGCGGCGTACCTCCTCCATGGCAGCGTCGAGGCGGACGCCGTCGGGGGCGTGGCCCAGCACCGCGCACAGCGGCAGGTCGGCGTCCCAGCCGAGCGCACTGGCCCGGGAGAGGACGACCTCGTCGGTCTCGGCACGCAGGACAGCGTCGACCACGAGCGCCTCGAGCCGGGCGTCCCAGGCGCCACGCTGCTCGGCGGCGCGGGCGTAGACCTCGGCCGTGGCGAAGGCGACCTCACGGGCGTAGCGGCCGATCGCCTCGTGGACGTCGGCGGCGTCCTCGGGTCCGAGGAGGTGGTCGATGTTGGCCTCGACCACCTCGATGGAGAGGCGGACGAGGTCGACGGTCTGCTGGAGCGTGATGATGCCGGTCAGCGCACGAGGCGCGACGCCGAACATCGACGCGGCCAGGTCGGGCTTGGCGGTGTCGGCCGAGGCGCCGCCGCCGTACCAGCCGACGAACTCCTTGATGCCGGCCTGGACGATCAGGCCGACGAGGGAGCGGTTCTTCGCGGAGAGGTCCTTGAACCACGGCATCGCGTCGTCCATACGCGACGTGGCGGCCGTTGCCAGCCGGCCGGTCGCACGCCGCAACGCCGTCGCCGTCCGCCGACGCGTATCGAGGGTCGCCTGATTGGTCACACTGCTGATCCTTCCACCTGGAGATGCGGCCGGGGGCCCGGAACAGTCGCTCCGAGCCGGCGCAAGTGTCTCAATCGTCTGAGACATTCGCGCCGACTCGTTCGCGTCAGCGTGGATCTCGACCCGCTTCGCGCCTTCGCAAGCTCAGCCGCTGCGCTCGCTCGATCCCTTCGCGTTGCGACCTGCGACTTCGTCGCAGGTCGCAGGCTCAGGCGTCTCCGCCCTCCTGCATGATGCCCTTCGTCGACGTCGGGTCGTCGATGCGGTAAGTGTCGAAGGCCTTCTTCACCAACGAGGCGTCGATCTCGCCGGCCTCGGCCAGTGCCTGGAGGGCCTGGACGACGACGGACTCGGCGTCGATCTGGAAGAAGCGACGCGCGGCCGGGCGGGTGTCGGCGAAGCCGAACCCGTCGGCACCGAGGACCCGGTAGTCGTCGGGCACCCAGCGGGCGATCTGCAGCGGGACGGCCCGCATGTAGTCGGAGACCGCGATGACGGGGCCGCTGGTCGCCGAGAGCTTCTCGGTGACGTACGGCGTGCGCGGGGTCTCACCGGGGTGGTTGAGGCTCCACTGCTCGGCGTCGATGGCGTCGCGGGCGAGCTCGTTCCACGAGGTGACCGACCAGGTGTCGGCCTTGACGCCCCAGTCCTCCTCGAGGATGCGGGCAGCCTCCTCGACCCACGGGAAGCCGACGCCGGAGGCGAGCAGGCGGACCTTCGGGCCGTCTCCTTCGGCGGTCGATACCTGGTGGATGCCCTTCAGGATGCCCTCGAGGTCGACGTTGTCGGGCTCCTTGGGCTGGCTGACCGGCTCGTTGTAGACGGTCAGGTAGAAGATGACGTTCTCGCCGTGCGGGTGCTCCTCGGTTGAGCCGTACATCCGCTCGAGACCGCTCTGCATGATGTGGGAGACCTCGTAGGCGAAGGCCGGGTCGTAGTGCACGACCGCCGGGTTCGTCGCCGCCAGCAGCGGGGAGTGGCCGTCGGCGTGCTGGAGACCCTCACCGGTCAGCGTGGTGCGACCGGCGGTGGCGCCGACCAGGAAGCCGCGGCCCATCATGTCGGCCATCGCCCAGATCGAGTCGCCGGTGCGCTGGAACCCGAACATCGAGTAGAAGATGTAGAACGGGATCATCGGCTCGCCGTGGGTGGCGTACGCCGTGCCGGCAGCGGTCGCCGACGCCAGTGCCCCCGCCTCGGAGATGCCCTCGTGCAGGAGCTGGCCCTGCGCGGACTCCTTGTAGGAGAGCAACAACTTCCGGTCGACCGACTCGTACTGCTGGCCGCCAGGGTTGTAGACCTTCGCGCTCGGGAACATCGCGTCCATGCCGAACGTGCGGTACTCGTCGGGCGCGATCGGGACGATCCGCTTGCCGATCTCCGGGTCACGCATCCAGTCCTTGAGGAGCCGGACGGTGGCCATCGTGGAGGCGATCTTGTTCTTGCCGGAGCCCTGCTTGAGCTCGGAGTAGACCTTCTCGCCCGGCAGGGTGAGCGGCTTGAACTCGACCCGGCGCTGGGGGAGCGGGCCGCCGAGCTGCTTGCGGCGCTCCATCATGTATTCGATCTCGGCCGATGCCGGACCCGGGTTGAAGAACGGCGCCGCGCCGGTCTGCTCGTAGGTCGACTCGAGCTCCTTGTCGGAGATCGGCAGGAGCAGACGGTCGCGGAACTTCTTCAGGTCCGCCATCGTCAGCTTCTTCATCTGGTGGGTGGCGTTCTTGCCCTCCAGAGCGTCGATCGTCCAGCCCTTGATGGTGTGGGCCAGGATGACGGTCGGCTGCCCGACGGTCTTGGTGGCCGCGTCGAAGGCCGCGTAGACCTTGCGGTAGTCATGGCCACCGCGGGGGAGCTTGCGGATCTGCTCGTCGCTCATCTGCTCGACCATCTTGCGCAGGCGCGGGTCGGAGCCGAAGAAGTTCTCCCGGACGTAGGCACCGGTCTCGACCGAGTAGGTCTGGAACTGGCCGTCGGGGGTGGAGTTCATCTTGTTGACCAGGGCACCGTCGACGTCCTTGGCGAGCAGCTGGTCCCACTCGCGGCCCCAGATGACCTTGATGACGTTCCAGCCGGCGCCGCGGAAGTTGGACTCCAGCTCCTGGATGACCTTGCCGTTGCCGGTCACCGGGCCGTCGAGCTGCTGCAGGTTGCAGTTGATCACCCAGACCAGGTTGTCGAGCTCCTCGCGGGCGGCCACGCGGATGGCGCCGAGCGACTCGGGCTCACCCATCTCGCCGTCGCCGAGGAAGGCCCACACCCGCTGGTCGGAGGTGTCCTTGATGCCGCGGTTCTGCAGGTAGCGGTTGAACCGCGCCTGATAGATCGAGTTGATCCCGGTCAGGCCCATCGAGACCGTCGGGAACTCCCAGAAGTCGGGCATGAGGCGCGGGTGCGGGTAGGAGGAGATGCCCTGGCCTACGCCGTGCTGCACCTCCTGGCGGAAGCGGAAGAGCTGCTCCTCGTTGAGCCTGCCCTCGAGGAAGGCACGCGCGTAGATGCCGGGGGAGGCGTGGCCCTGGATGAAGACCTGGTCGCCGCCGCCCGGGTGGTCCTTGCCGCGGAAGAAGTGGTTGAAGCCGACCTCGTAGAGGCTCGCGGAGGACTGGTAGGTGGCGATGTGGCCGCCCACCTCCAGGCCCTTGCGGTTGGCGGAGGAGACCATGACGGCGGCGTTCCAGCGGATGAAGGCCCGGATGCGTCGCTCGATGTCCTCATCGCCCGGGAACCACGGCTCGCGGTCGGAGGGGATGGTGTTGATGTAGTCCGTGCTGCGCAGCGCGGGGACCCCGACGGACTTCTCTCGGGCTCGCTCCAGCAGACGCAGCATCATGTAGCGGGCTCGCTCGCGTCCGCTCGACTCGAGCATCGCGTCGAACGAGCCGAGCCACTCACTGGTCTCTTCGGGATCGATGTCCGGAAGCTGGGTCGGTAGACCCTCGTGGATTACGGTCGGCTGGGCGGGGGTCGGGCCCTGCGGACCACCAGTCGTCTCGGTGGATTCTTCGGTCACATCCTCAATGGTCGCACGCGGTCCAGGGCGGTCACCCATCCGCGGTGGGTTACTGGACAGTAGGCGATTTCTGCTGGTCAACCCCTGAAATTCGTTCGGTACGCCGAGTTGCTAATCTGCCGCCGTGACCGGTCTGGATCGTGACAATGCCGCTGCTGACGTCTTGGTGGTAGGTGAGGCGCTGGTCGACGTGGTCACGACGGCCGACGGCGTGACCCGGGACCACCCCGGCGGAAGCGGGGCCAACGTCGCCGTGGCGCTCGGCCGGCTCGGCCGACCGGTGCGGTACGCGGCTTCGTTCGCGGATGATGCTCGTGGGGGCTCCTTGGCTGCTCACCTGGCTGATTCGGGTGTCGTGATGGCGTGCGACCCGCACGTGCTGGACCGCACCTCGACCGCGCAGGCCACCATCACGGCCGACGGGTCGGCGACGTACGTCTTCGACGTGGAGTGGAAGCTCGGCGAGATCGCGGTGGGGACGCCGCGGGTCGTCCACATCGGCTCGCTCGCGCCGGTGCTCTCCCCGGGCGCCGAGACGGTCTTCGCGCTGCTCGACGGGCTGCCCGACTCCGTCCGTGTCGTCTACGACATCAACATGCGGCCCACGCTGACCGGAACCGGCCAGGAGGTCGTCTCACGGATCGAGCGGGCGGCGGCGTACGCCGACGTGGTCAAGGCGAGCGACGAGGACCTGGAGACGCTCTACCCCGGGGCAGGGCTCGACAAGGCGGCCGCGCGGCTGCTCGAGCTCGGTGCCGGTGCGGTCGCGGTGACCCGCGGCGGCGACGGCGCCAGCTGGATCACCGCGTCCGAGCGGATCGACGTGGCGGCTCAGAAGGTGACGGTCGTGGACACCATCGGTGCCGGCGACACCTTCTCCGCAGGCCTCGTTGACGCGCTCTGGGACGACTTCGGGCGCGACCGTCGCGAGGTGCTCGCCCACGGCGTCCGGGCGGCGGCGGTCACCGTCTCGCGTGCCGGTGCCAACCCGCCGACCCGGGCCGAGCTGGAGGGCTAAGCGGCCAGGCGCTCGGCGAGCGTACGTCCCAACCACGCCGAGGAGCGGACCGAGCTGCCACATCCGGCCAGGAGCAGGCCGGGCGCGGGCTCGTCGAGGACCAGCTTCTTCTCGGCGATGTCGACGCCCCACAGGATCTGCTCGACCTTGGCGTCGCGAAGCCAGGGGAGTGCGGTCGCGAGGCCACTCTCGAGGAGGGTCTCCCAGTGGTCGACGGGGCCACTGAGGTCGTCGTCCTCGACGATGTCCTCCTGGCCGACCAGCACCCGCAGGTGCCCTTCGACCGACTTCACGAAGGCATAGCCGAAGCCTTCGCCGACCGGCACGATCGTGTGCGGCATCCGCTCCCGCTCGGGAGGGACGGGGAGGTCGAGCACGAAGAGCTGGCGCTTCTCGAGCTCGGCCTCGCTCTGCGGGAAGAGACGGGCGTTGGCGGCGCCCAGCGCGAACAGGACCCGCTCGGCGCGGATCGTGCCGCGGGTGGTCTCGATCAGGTGGCCCGAGCCGTCAGGACGTACGCCTTCGACAACCGCGCCCGGGATGACCTGTGCCCCGGCGTCGGCGGCCCGCTCGAGCAGGTGGGAGACGAGCCGGGTCGCGGAGATGTTGAGCGCCGGGATGTGCTCGCCGGTGTGGAGCAGGTGGTAGGTGTTCTCGATCGCGGCCAGATCGACGCCCTCGGCGATCAGGCCCTGCACGAACTCGGCGGTCTCGGCGGTCATCTCCCGCTTGACCGGGTCGGCCCAGGTCCAGCGGATGCTGCCGCCCGAGTAGCGGTAGGTGGAGACGTGGCCGGGGTCGTCGTCCGGGTCGTCGCCGAGCACCACGATCCGCAGCTCCGGTGACATCCGCGCCAGGAAATAGGCTGTCGCGGCGCCGATCGGGCCGGCTCCGCAGATCGCCACGTCGGCCTCTACGAGAAGTTCAGCGGTCAGGTCGGCGGGGAGATCAGTCAACGAAGTCCTTCCGGGAGGTACATCAGGCCTGTGCGCGAATATGCGTCCAGAAGGCTATCGGCTGGGGTGCGCCCCGCGCTCAGCAACCGGTCCAGACAGTCGAGGTGGCCGGCCTCCGGCATGCCGGCCAGCGCCCGGTGAGCGGCCGCGAGCACGTCACCCGCGCCGGCGGCGATCTCGGGGTCGGAGAACGCGTCGGTCGCGGAGCGTTGGTGCAGGTCGCGGCTGGGTCTGTCGGCAAGGCCCGGCAGGTCGTCGGCGAGGCAGACGCCCAGCGTCAGGGCCGCCCCGGCGAGCAGCAGGTCGCGGGAGAGGAAGGCGTCGAATGCCTTGAACTCGATGCGTCCCTCCTCGCGCGGGATCCGTGGCGGATGGACCATGGTGAGCTCGGCGCCCGCGGTCGGTTCGACGAAGCAGCGCGCCGCCACCCGTCGCCAGGTGCGCTCGTAGGTGCGCTTGCTGGGTCCGCGCCACGCCCGGCCGGCGTGGAAGGGCGAGCTGAAGCTGAACGGCACCATGAAGGGGCTGTAGTAGGTCAGCCGTCGGGTCACCTCGACGACCTGTTCCGCGGTCAGCCCGGGGAAGGAGAGGTTGATGTCGGGGCCGTAGCTCAGGTTGGAGACCTCGGCGTGGTCGTACTCACGATGCTCGGCCCTCATCTTCTGCTCCCACTCGTTGAGCGGGGGGTCGAGGACGTACGCCTCACGGACCGGGTTGAAGCCGACGATGCCCAGGCTCAGGCCGAGGGGAGCGAGGCGCTTGGAGAGGTCGTCCTGCAGATCGGTCAGCCGGTCGGCGGCCTCGGTGGTGCTCGAGCAGATCGGGGTGCGGATCTCCACCCCCTTGACCAGCATCGTGGTGAAGGTGCCGTCGGTGCTGAACCGCTCGTCTCCCTCGAGATACCAGTAGCCGCTCTTGATCCCCAGGTCACCGCGGACGAGTTCCTCGTCGGTGGTGCCGGAGCCGTCGGCAAGGGCGCGTTGGAGGGTGTCGAAGTCGAGGTCCCCGAAGTCATGGAAGATGCCCGTGTCGCGAAACGTGCCCGCGCCTACGTCGGGTGACTCCGTCACCAGGGCATACTCGAACTCGAACCCGGCGGAGTAGAGCACGGCGCAACTCTAGGGCAGTCCGCGGGCCGTCATCCGCAATTCTCGGAAATTAGGTTAGGCTCCCCTCATGTTTCGCGCGGTGAAGCCGGAGTCAAAGCCGGAGATGCGGGTCGTGGTCACCTCGACCCGGCGTCTCAGTGCCGGGATGACCCGCGTCCATCTCCGTGCCGAGGACCTCTCCGCGTTCGAGGGCAGCGTGTGCACCGACCGGTTCGTACGCCTGGAGATCCCGGTCGGCGACGGCACGACCGTCTGTCGCACCTATACGGCGCTGGACCCCTCGGTCGCCGAGGGGACTCTCGCGGTCGACTTCGTGCACCACGGCGCCGAGGGTGTCGCCGGCCGGTGGGCGGCGACGGCCGGCCCGGGTGACGTGCTCACCCTGCGCGGGCCGGGTGGGACGTACGCTCCGGACCCGGCGGCCGACTGGCACCTGCTCGTCGGCGACGAGTCCGGCCTGCCCGCGATCCGGGCGGCGCTCGCTGCGCTGCCGGCCGACGCGGTGGGCTACGCGGTGATCGAGGTGCCCTCCGCGGAGCATCTCCAGCACGTCGAGGCGCCGGCCGGGGTCGAGGTGCGCTGGCTGGACGCCACCGTCGACCCGCCGTTGGAGTCCGTCGTGCGTGAGCTGCCCTGGCTGCTCGGCCGGGTGCACGCCTTCGTGCACGGCGAGGCCGAGGTCACGATGCAGCGGATCCGTCCCTACCTGCTGCGCGAACGAGGGGTGCCACGCGGCGACCTGTCGATCTCCGGCTACTGGCGCCGTGGGAACAACGAGGACAGCTTCCGTACGTGGAAGCGCAGCCAGGCCGCGGACAGCCGGGCCGTCTACGCGACCCACTGAGGCCCGGCTCAGGCCCTCGCTCAGGCGCTTCGCGGGACGATCTCGACCGGCCCCTCGATGCGGGCGCTGACCCAGGCGCGGTGGAAGTCGCTGCCGGGGGCGATCTCGGCGCGGCGCTCGGGCTCGTGGAGCAGATCGACGGGGCACTCGATCCGCTGACGGGCGAACGGTTCGGCGCGGGGACCGCCGTGTGCCGCGATCGCCTCGGCCAGCGCTTCGGCGACCGGCTTGCGCCGGTGGTCGACGGTGAAGAGTCCCAGGTCGTACTCCCGCTCGGGGAAGTCGACCAGCGACCGGTCCAGGTCGTGCGAGCACCACCAGGTGATGCCGAACAGTGCCGGGTTCTGGGCGACGTGGTCGATGGTGCCGGTGACGAACGCGCGCACGCTGTCGGGGCCGATCTCCGGCAGGGGCGCGCCGATCTCCTGGAGCCAGACCGGACGCCCCGGCTCGGTGGCGTTCGCAGCGGCGAGCTCGACCAGGTAGTCAGCGTGGGTGAGCGTGGCGGGACCCAGCGGCGCGTCGAGGGCACCGACGCCGTTGAAGACCCAGGAGTGGACGGTGGACAGGTCGCCGAGCGTGGTGACGTCGGCGGGGCCGAAGGGGTGGTCGGGTGCGTAGAAGGCGTCGTCGAAGAGCGAGTGGAGGCAGAGCAGGCCGGGAGCGGCCTTGCGGGCGGTCCCGAGGAGCTCCTGGGCCCAGGAGCGGGACTCGGCGATCGTGGTCGGGTTGGACGGCCACAGGTTGTTGACCTCGTTGCCGAGGGTCAGCGCGAAGACGTTGTCCCGGGAGGCGACGGCGCCTGCGAGGGTATCTACGTACGTGCGCAGACCGGCGCGCACCTCCGGGTGACTGAACAGCGAGCGCTGGTGGTGGGTGAGGACCCACGAGGGCAGGAAGTCGAAGCTCGACAGATGACCTTGGACCAGGTCGACGCAGACGTCGAGGCCGCGGGCGGCGGCCAGGTCGATGGTGGTCAGCACGTCGTCGACCGCCGAGGACCGGATCAGCGAGCGGTTGGGCTGGATCCACGGCCAGACCGGGAAGATGCGTACGTGGTCGAGGCCGAGACCGGCGAGATCGTCGAAGTCGCGAGCGATCTGGTCGCCGTCGAAATCGAGCCAGGAGTAGAACCAGCCGGATGAGGGCACGTGGTTGGCGCCGAAGCGCAACGGGGCGGTCGACGTCGGGGTTCTTGGCACCCGGGCAATATAAGTGACGCCCGAAGCGGACGAGCCAGAAGCGAGGACAGCACTGATGCACGACGACATTCACCTCACCGAAGGCCGGGTGAGCCGGGTCCTCAAGGAGCGCCTGTGGCCGGCCGTGCACAACACCTCGGCGCCCGTGAGCGTCGCATGGCACGAGCTGCCCGGGGAGCCGGTCGCCGTCGCGGACGGGCTGGCACTGACGTACGAGCCCGTCGAGGTCGGCACCGAGTGGGGCCCGGCCTGGGGGACGACCTGGTTCCGGATCACCGGGACCGTGCCCGCGGCATGGTCGGGGAAGCGGGTCGAGCTGGTCTGCGACCTCGGCTTCGACGTCAGCCGGACCGGGTTCCAGTGCGAGGCGCTCGCTTACACGGCCGCCGGAGAGCCGGTCAAGAGCCTCAACCCGCGCAACCAGTGGGTGCTGGTGACGCCGGAGGCCGTCGGCGGTGAGGAGATCGAGCTCTTCCTGGAGGCCGCGGCCAACCCGCTTCTCCTTGAGCACCACCCGTTCCAGCCGACGCGGGAGGGTGACATCCAGACCTCGTCGAAGCGGAAGCTCTACACGACACGTCGCATCGAGCTCGCCGTCTTCGAGCAGGAGGTCTTCGATCTCTGCCTCGATCTGGAGACGCTCCACGAGCTGCAGGTCGAGCTGCCGGCAGGGCCGCGGAAGTCGCGAATCCTGCAGGCGATGGACGACGCCTTGGACCGGGTCGACCTGCAGCGGGTCGCGGAGACGGCGGCCGCCGCCCGCTCGGTGCTGAGCGGGGTACTGGAGCCGGCCGCCCACGAGTCCGCGCATCAGATCGCCGCGATCGGTCATGCCCACATCGACTCCGCCTGGCTGTGGCCGGTGCGCGAGACGATCCGCAAGGTCGCCCGCACCGCCTCCTCGATGACCGAGCTGATCGAGCAGGACCCCGACTTCCGCTACGGGATGTCCTCAGCCCAGCAGTACGCCTGGCTCAAGGAGCACCGGCCCGAGGTCTTCGCGCGCGTGAAGGCCGCAGTCGCCGAGGGTCGCTTCATTCCGCTGGGCGGCATGTGGGTCGAGTCCGACACCACGATGCCGTCCGGGGAGTCGCTGGTGCGGCAGTTCCTCTACGGGCAGCGGTTCTTCGAGACCGAGTTCGGGAGCCGCTGCCGCGGGGTGTGGCTGCCGGACTCGTTCGGCTACTCGCCGGCGCTGCCGCAGCTGATGAAGCGGGCTGGCTTCGAATGGTTCTTCACCCAGAAGATCTCCTGGAACCAGGTCAACCGGTTCCCCCACCACACCTTCGAGTGGGAGGGCATCGACGGCTCCCGCATCCTGAGCCACTTCCCGCCGATGGACACCTACAGCTCCCAGCTCTCCGGAGCGGAGGTCGCCAAGGCCTCGCGGCAGTTCCAGGAGAACCGGGTCGCCACCGGGTCGATCGCGCCCGTCGGCTGGGGCGACGGCGGCGGTGGCACCACCCGGGAGATGGCGGGCAAGGCCCGCCGTCTGGCTTCTCTCGAAGGCTCGGCCCAGGTCTCCTGGCGTCACCCGGACGACTTCTTCGCCGAGGCCCGTGCCGAGCTGCGCGACCCGCCGGTCTGGGTCGGTGAGCTCTACCTCGAGCTCCATCGCGCCACGCTCACCTCGCAGCACCTCACCAAGCAGGGCAACCGGCGCTGCGAGCACCTGCTGGTCGAGGCCGAGCTGTGGTCCGCGACCGCCGCGGTCCGTGGACTTCTCGACTACCCCTACGACGAGCTGGACGCCTTGTGGCAGCAGGTGCTGCTGCAGCAGTTCCACGACATCCTGCCCGGTACGTCGATCGCCTGGGTCCACCGCGAGGCGGTCGCCCACTATGCGCGGGTGGCCGCGGCCGCCGAGGATCTCATCGGGCGAGCGCTCACGGCTCTTGCCGGCGAAGGAACGGTCGCGCTGAGTGCCGACGGGCGCTCGGGTGCGGTGGTGGCGGCACGGCCCACCGGGGGCGTCTCGGTGGTCGAGGAGGGTGGGACGTACGTCTTGGGCAACGAGCTCGTCCGGGTCACGGTCTCGGCCGAGGGACTGATCACCTCGGCGCTCGACCTGGCGACCGGTCGCGACGCGATCCCGGCCGGGGCCGAGGCCAACCTGCTGCAGCTCCACCAGGACTTCCCGAACATGTGGGACGCCTGGGACGTCGACCGGTTCTACCGCAACCGCGCCACCGACCTGCGTGAGGTCTCCTCGATCTCGGTGACGCCGGACGGGCTGGTCATCGAGCGACCGATCTCCGCCGACTCCTCGACGGTGCAGACCCTGTCCCTGGCTCCGGGGTCGAGGGTGCTGGAGATCTCCCAGCGCACCGAGTGGAACGAGACCGAGAAGTTCCTCAAGGTCACCTTCCCGCTCGACGTACGCGCCGAACAGACGCTCGCCGAGACCCAGTTCGGCTACCACCGCCGGCCGACCCACACGAACACCTCCTGGGAGGCGGCGAAGTTCGAGACGTCTATGCACCGCTGGGTGCTGGCCGAGGAGCCCGGGTTCGGGGTCGCGCTGGTCAACGACTCGACGTACGGCTTCGACGTCACTCGGCCGACGGCCCTGACGACCGAGGTGCGGCTCTCGCTCCTGCGCGCGCCGCGGTTCCCCGATCCGGAGACCGACCAGGGCGTGCAGACCCACCGCTACGGCCTGGTCATCGGGGCCGATGTCGGGGCCGCGACCGAGGCGGGGGCCGCGCTCAACACGCCTCCTCGTGAGGTTGTGGGCGCCCAGGCCGTCGAGCCGCTGGTGGCCGTGTCCGGGGAGGGGCTGGTGGTCTCCAGCGTGAAGCTCGCCGCCGACCGCTCCGGCGACCTGGTCGTGCGAGTCTACGAGTCCACCGGCGCGCGTACGCAGGGGGAGCTGCGCGTCGAAGGACGGTACGGACGGGTCAGCGAGGTCTCGCTGCTCGAGGATCCTCTTGCCGAGGTGAGCGCAGAGGGAGGGGCTGTCGGGCTCGGTCTCGGTGCGTTCGAGGTTCGTACGCTCCGGTTCCATCGCAGCTGACGTACGACGGCTTCTGATCGGGATCGATCACCACCAGGGCCACCGCGATGTGCCGCTGGGGAGTATCGTTCGCGCACGGACCGCGGCGGCCGGTCCTGAGGAGAAGAGGCGGCGTAGATGGGTGTCACGAGCGAGAGCGGGCGGATCGTCGCGGGTGGCCGGAAGGGCACCTACGTACGTCTGGCCGAAGGCCCGCAGGAGCGCCACATCTCGCGCACCGAGCTGGCTCGCAAGCCCGAGGAGCTGGGCGAGCCGGTGCTGACCGTCGCGCACCTGTCCGACATGCACATCTGCGACCACCAGTCGCCGGCGCGGGTCGAGGTCCTGGACCGGCTCATGGACCCCGACAGCACGACCCGTGAGCTGATCGACGAGATCGGGACGTACCGGGCCCAGGAGCTGCTGACCGCGCAGGTCGGCGCGGCGATGGTCGAGGCGGTCAACGAGATCACCGAGGGTCCGATCGGCGGTGGCCCGCTCGACCTGGCGATCGCGACCGGCGACAACACCGACAACGGGCAGTACAACGAGCTCGACTGGTATCTGACGCTGCTCGACGGCGGGCGCCTGACCCCCGACTCCGGCGACATGCTGCACTACGAAGGCGTCGCCACGCTGCCGGACAAGCGCTTCTGGCACCCCCAGGGCGAGACGCACGACATGCGCCGCGGTGACTACGGCTTCCCGCTGGTCCCCGGGCTGCTGAAGGCCGTGCGCCGTGCGATCGACTCACCCGGGCTGGAAGTGCCCTGGCTGGCCGTCAACGGCAACCACGACGGGCTGCTGCAGGGCACCGTGCCGGGCACCTCCGCCATCGGTGAGATCGCGGTCGGCGATCTGAAGGCGATCGCCATGCCCGAGCACTGGACCGACGAGGCCAAGGCGAAGCTCATCGCCGGGCTGATCTCGGGTGACCCGGTGGCGCTCGGGATGCTGGCCGAGCTGGAGCCGTACGAGGTGACCCCCGACCGGAGACGCCGGCAGACCACGCTGCAGGAGTTCGTCGACTCCCACGTGCACGACGAGGCGCAGCCGCCGGGCCACGGCTTCAAGGCCGGCGGGAAGCCCTACTACCGCTACGACGTCAATGACGAGGTCACCTTCGTCGTCCTCGACACGGTCAATCCGGCCGGCGGTTTCCAGGGCTCGATCGACGCCGAGCAGCTCGAATGGCTCGACGCCGTGCTCGCCTCCACCGACTACGACGAGCGGCTCGCGGTGATCGCCAGCCACCACGACGTCGCCTCGCTGGTCAACGACATGAGCGGCGCCGGCGGCGCGCGGCGGGTGCTCAGCGACGAGGTCGAGCAGACCGTCTCACGCCATGAGAGTGCCGTGCTCTGGCTCAACGGGCACACGCATCGTACGTCGGTGAAGCCGCGCGGCTCGTGGTGGGAGGTCACCGCTCCGTCCCTGGTCGACTGGCCTCAGCAGGGCCGGATCGTCGAGCTCATCTCCGACGGGGACGTGCTCACCATCGCCACCACGATGCTCGACCACGCCGGTCCGGCCCGCTGGAGCGGCTCGATCGAGGAGGTGGGCCACCTCGCCTCGCTCTCCCGTGAGCTGTCCGCCAACGACTGGCAGGGACCGAAGGTCCGCCTCGCCGAGCATCCGTCGGCAGGGACGGCGCAGGATCGCAACGTACTGCTCCATCTGCTCGATCCGAGGGCCTGAAAGGCCTCCGACACGCCGTTATCTAGCGAATGACAGGCGGGTGGGGTTGCGTGGACCAGCGTTCTCCGCTGGACTACCACCAACCAAGTTCATGCAAGCGGCGTGGACATCAAGCTTTTGGAGGAACGACACGTGAGCTCGACCGCAGCCACAGGGCCTGCGGACCGGCTGGGCCTCAAGTCCGGCATGGTCATCCAGGAACTGGGCTGGGACAACGACACTGATGACGAGCTGCGGGTCGCCATCGAAGACTCCGTCGACGCAGACCTGGTCGACGGCGACTACGGCAACGTGGTCGACGCCGTGCTGCTGTGGTGGCGCGATGACGACGGTGATCTCGTCGACGGCCTCGTCGACGCGCTGACCGATCTCGTCGGAGGCGGCGTCATCTGGTTGCTGACGCCGAAGGTGGGCCGCCCCGGTGCAGTCGACCCGGCCGACATCGCCGAGGCCGCGCCGATCGCCGGACTGTCCCAGACCACCACCGCATCTGTGAGCAAGGACTGGGCCGCGACGCGTCTGCTGGCGCCGAAGACTCCTGTCTGATGGCAGCGATTCTCGGGGTCGCTGGACACCCGCAGGAGTCCTCTCGTGAGTCTGGCTAGACTCCCAACGGTGTTCTCGACTACGGCTGCCAAGGCACGCACCGCCGGATCCGCGGCGATGATCCTGGCCGGCTCCGGCATCGTCCGGCCGGTCAATCCTCTCGGGCTCGCACGGACCGGTCTGACGCTGGCGCGCTGGGGCACCGGGCCGGCGGGAGGCTTCATCGGCCTCGCCCACCGCTACCCGCGGCGCACCGCGGTCATCGACGAGCTCGGGTCGTTGACGTACGCCGAGCTCGACCGCCGCTCCAACGCGATCGCCCGGGCCCTGGCGGCTCGGGGGGTCGGTGAGGGTGACGGGGTCGCGATCATGTGCCGCAACCACCGAGGGTTCGTCGACGCGACCCTCGCGGTAGCGAAGCTGGGCGCCGACGCGCTCTACCTCAACACCGCCTTCGCCGGTCCGCAGCTCGTCGGAGTGCTGGAGCGGGACCAGCCTGCCCTGATCATCCATGACGAGGAGTTCACCGGGCTGCTGTCCGGGGCGACCTCTGCGCCACGTCTGGTTGCCTGGGTGGACTCGGCGGACCCGGGGGAGACCCTGGAGTCGCTGGTCTCCGGTGACGCCCGGCCGGTGGTGCCGCCGAAGCGGCACGGTCGGATCGTGATCCTGACCTCGGGCACGACGGGGGCGCCGAAGTCGGCGCCGCGCCCCGAGGCCGGGTTCGACGCCGCGGTCGCGCTGATGTCGCGGATGCCGATGAAGGACGGCTGGCGCTGCTTCGTCGCCGCCCCGCTCTTCCACACCTGGGGGCTCGCCCACCTGCTCTTCGCCGAGCTGCTCGGCACCACCATGATCCTGCGTCGCCGGTTCGACCCTGAGGACGCCGTGGCGACCCTCGCGGAGACCCGTGCGGACTCGTTCGTGGTCATCCCGGTCATGATGCAGCGAATCCTGTCTTTGCCGGAGGAGACGCTGGCTGCGTACGACCTCGCGGGGATCGCCTCTCGGCTCAAGGCCGTCGCGTCCTCCGGCTCGGCGCTGCCCGGCGATCTCGCGCTGGAGTGGATGGACCGGTTCGGCGACAGCCTCTACAACGTCTACGGCTCGACCGAGGTCTCCTACGCCTCGATCGCCGACCCCGTCGACCTGCGCGAGGCGCCCACCTCCGCCGGCAAGGTGCCCTGGGGGACCCGGATGCGGATCCTCGACGGCGACGGCGTACCGCTGCCCGTTGGTGAGGCCGGCCGGATCTTCGTCGGCAACGGGCTCCTCTTCGAGGGCTACACCAGCGGCGGCGGCAAGGAGGTCGTCGACGGTCTGATGGCGACCGGTGACGTCGGGCGGTTCGGGCCCGACGGCCGGCTCTACGTCGAGGGTCGCGACGACGACATGATCGTCTCCGGTGGCGAGAACGTCTTCCCGCAGGAGGTCGAGGACTGCCTCATCCGCCACCCGCTCGTTGCCGACGCTGCCTGCGTCGGGGTCGACGACGCCGACTTCGGCAAGCGGCTGCGCGGGTTCGTGGTGCTGGTTCCTGGCGCCGAGGCCGACGTCGATGCGGCGTTGAAGGACTGGGTCAAGGAGAATCTGGCTCGGTTCAAGGTGCCGCGCGAGATCGTCGTGACCGATGCTCTGCCGCGCAACGCGACCGGCAAGGTGCTCCGGCGCGAGCTGGCCACCTGGGACATCGAGGCGGCAGGATCGAACGGCGAAAGGGCGGCAGAGCAGTGAGTGGACTTGAGATCGGTGGTCCGGCTCCGGACTTCACGCTGCGCGACCAGTTCGGTGCAGACGTCACCCTCTCGGACTTCCACGGCAAGAAGGCGGTGGCGATCTTCTTCTTCCCGTTCGCCTTCTCCGGCGTGTGCACCGGTGAGATGAGCGGTCTGCGCGACCGGCTCGACGAGTTCGTCACCTTCGACACCGAGGTCCTGGCGATCTCGTGCGACCCGGTGTACGCCATGCGGCAGTTCGCCGACACCGACCGGCTCAACTTCTCGGTGCTCTCCGACTTCTGGCCGCACGGCGAGGTCGCCCAGGCCTACGACGTCTTCAACGACCGCACCGGCGCCCCGCGACGGTCCTCCTACATCATCGACAAGTCGGGCGTGGTGCGGTGGGCCGTGCACAACGACAACGCCGACGGCCGCGACCTCGACGAGCACCTCCGCCAGCTCCATGCGGCGGTGTGAGTAAAGTAGTTTACCGGTCATCAAAGTTCCGTTAACAGGCTGGTTACATCGCTTTTCTGATGCCCGGGGTGGGATCTACTCTTGAGGTGTTGAGCCGCTGATGACCCGAGACGTCAGCGGCTCAACTTCCATTTCAGGGTTGGTACGTCGGCCCGGTTCGTCGGGCCCGCCCCTGATCGCGTACTCTTGGGGCGCTTTGGACGCATAGCTCAGTTGGTAGAGCGCCTCCCTTACAACTAGAGTGTTTGCGAAGTTGCTGCGAAGTAGTCTGCGACCTGCGAGAATAGTGCGAAGTAGTGCGAACCGGAATTAGCACACCGGACGCAGACACTTTATCCAGGGAGCACCCCAAGCATGACCGACGCAATCCGGCCCTTCGTTCTGCTGCCCAAATACCACGACCTGTGGGACGGGCTGATCACGTCGTGGCTCCTCGCCCTCGAAGCGGAGAACAAGAGCCCCCGCACACTCGAGAACTACTCCTACGGCCCCATCCGGCTGGCCGAATGGCTCGATGCCCAGGACCGCCCCGACGACCCGCGAGAGGTCACCTCCGACGACGTGACCGCCTACGTCGTGGACGTGACCCGGAGACTGTCCGCCCAATCCGCACGGTCCCACTTCCTCGGGATCAAGTCGTTCTTCTCCTGGTGCCGCACAGAAGACGAGGTCGACACCGACCCCACCGCCACCCTGAAGCAGCCCAACCCGGCGGCCGGCACCATCCAGGTTCTGAAGCCCGACCAGATCAAAGCGCTGATCGGGACCTGTAGCGACCCGAGGTCGTTCCAAGACGTTCGCGACCTCGCCATGATGATGTTCCTCGGGGACAACGGCTGTCGCCTCTCCGGGCTCGTATCCATGACCGTGGACGGAACCGACCTCCGGGACCGTGTCGCGCATGTCGTGACCAAGGGCCGCAAGGAGTTGGACCTGCCGTTCGGTGCGTCGACCGCTCGAGCTCTGGACCGCTACCTCAGGATGCGGCGGCGACAGAACTACGCCGAACGCGAGTGGTTCTGGCTGGGCACCACGGGCAAGGGCAGGCTCACGGGGAACGGGGCCTACCAGGCGATCCGGAAGCGCGGCCGGAAGGTCGGGATCGACCTGCACCCGCACGTGTTCCGGCACACCTTCGCGGACTCGTGGCTTCGTGCCGGTGGCGGCGAGGGCGACCTGATGCAGATCGCGGGGTGGGACTCCCGGCAGATGCTCACCCGGTACGCGAAGGCGACACGGGACGAGCGAGCCCGGTTGGCTCACCGGGACCTGTCCCCGATGGACCGGCTGTAGAACGACGAAACGCCCCGCACCCTGGGATGGGTGCGGGGCGTACGTCACGGGATGTTGAGCTGGACGACCGCGGCGCGGACGGCACAGTCCTTGGATTCGAGGAGCTTCCGCAGCGCGGCGGTGGCCTCGGGGCCCTCCAGCGTGGTGGCGATCTTCCGGGCGAGCTCGGCGAACGGCTCGACCACGGCGGCCAGTTCCGGCTTCATGTGGCCGGTCTCGAACCAGCGCAGGATCTGTTCGGTTGCCGTGTGCACGCGGTCAGACCTCCACGTCGGGAAGGTCGACCTGGGCCGGGGCGTCCGGCGTGACCTTCAGGAGAGCGACGATGAAGGGGACGGCGTACACCGCCGCCTGGGGGCTGATCCAGCCCTCAGCGATCGCGAGCGGGACGGACGCGGCAGCGATACCGTACAGCCACGCGCGGACGCTGTGGCTCGTGAGCTTCTTGATGAAGGTGCGCATGGTCACTTCCTCCGGTCCTTGTTGGTCTTGTCGGCGCGCGCGAGCGCACCCTTGATGTCCGCGCCGGTCTTCGCGCCGATCGCGCGCAGCATCTCCTCCATGCGGGTGTTGGACTCGATCATTCGGGTCTCGAAGTTGGGTACGTCAGCCACAGCGGTGGATCCCTTCTTAGGTGGGGTGGTGGGCGTGGTCTTGCGCTGGGGGACCGGGGGGTTCGGGTCAGCCGACTTGATGCCCTCGGTGAACTTGGGGTAGCCGTAGCCCTGCACGTACGAGTCACGGCGGGCTCGGGTCTTCAGGTAGACGCCGTCACCCTCGCGTGAGCCCGAGGCGTTGGTGTTGCCCTCGATCGTGTAGATGTACGTGGCATCGAAGCCGTACACGATGCCGGTGTGGTTCATGTCGCCGTTGACGCCGAAGAACACCTGAGCACCCACGGCGGGGTACTCCGACCACTGGCCACGGTCCTTGAACCAGCGGGCCCCGAGGTCCGTGGACGCGGTGCGCGGGTAGAGGGTCGTGACGCCGGCCTGAAGGGCGCACCACGAGACGAACGTGGCGCACCACGCCTGGTTCTGGGACCACTCCAGGGAGGGGACGGCGGGGGAGTACTTCTGCTTGTTGTTCCAGTGGCCACCGGAGCGGCCCTCGTGGTAGCCGACCTCAGCCTTGGCCACCTTGATGATTCCCGATGCGTTGGACATCAGCGTTCCTCTCGAACGAGTCGGACGATGGGGCGGCGCACGTCGTTGTCGGCGTGCGACTGGAGGTGGGCGTCCACCTTGGTTTCGGCGCGCGTTGCGGCTTCCTTGGCGCTGGTGGCCTCGTCGCGGGCGGCGGTCGCAACGGCCAGGACCGAAGCGAGAGAGGCCGGGTCCTGGCCCTCGGGGGTGTCGCCGCGCAGTTCCTTCAGGAGCTTCTTGAAGCCGACGTAACCGCCGACCAGGGCCGCGAGCACGGCCCCGAGGCCACCCGCGTACGGGAGAATGGAGTCCCACATGGTGTAGGGCCCTTCTAGTGCAGGAAGATGATTGACGCGGACAGGTGCCAGTTACACGACCCAGCCACCGGCGTCGGGGAATCGCCGCCCCGGATCACACCCAGCCCAAGGTTGATGAAGTGAGCCTGAGTCAGGCCCGTGATCGTGTACGACCAGAACGAGTTGGCCACGGCGATGTTGGAGTTTCCCGAGTTGATCGCTGGGCCAGAGATCGTGTTCCCCGAGGCGGTGTCGTAGTCCAGGTACGGGGCAACGGTGAGGTTGCCGGATGAGGCACCGAACGACGCGCCGGCCGAAACCTGGACGCTGATGTGTGCGATGGAGTAGCCCTGCGGGGGCCTGCCGAGTGCGGGGGACGCCCAATACGTTTGGGTACTGGTCCCGAACGATGGGGCGGCATTGTCCTCGGCGTATTGCGACTTCGCGAACACGGGCGAGATCTTGCGGCCCATCGCGAGGGACCCGAGATCACGGATCGAGTTATCCATGTCCCGTAGACGCTGCTCGAGGTCGTGATGCCGTGCGGCGTTGGGGGTTGCCATCATGCCTCCGCGTCAAAGGTGAGAGCGACCTTCTCGTCCACACCCTTCTCGGATGCTGTGACGGTGACGGCCACGGGGCGTACGGTGAGGTCGGTGTTGTCGTGCCATGCGTCGGTGAGCTTCAGACGCACGTTGTCCCCGAGACGGTTGGGTGACCATCCGGTGTTTCCGACCGCGACGACATAGTCAGAGGACGGCATCGCACCGGACTGGGTGGACCGGAGCGCCTGGGCGTACTGGTTGAGCGTCCCTACCTCCTTGACTCCCTGGTAGTCCGCGGACACGTCCAGCAGGGGCCACCCGTCGTCAAGGAGATCGTGGGCGTAGTAGCGCGTCGACAGGATCGGCTCCACCTCGGTATCGGCGTTGCCTTCGGGGGCGTCACCGCGAGCCCAGAACGTGGTTCCCCCGTCCACGGCGTCGGCGGTGTGGGACCACTCCAGGACCCGTCCACCGCCGTTCGCAACCCGCTGGAACACAGCCCTCGGGTCGATGACCCCGATCCTGGTCTGAACCCGGAGGGTCTTGTGCCGGTTCCCGGCGTCGTCCACCCAGGTGTCGATCGTGTGCTCTGGGCCGTCGATCACGTCCCCGAGGTCTTCGATCAGCTTCCCGAACCGGGGCTGGTCGGCCATCCGGTACGTGCGGTCACGCAGGATCGTGGACTTCGGGATGGAGTCCTGGAAGAACCCGCACTCCACACCGATGTTGCCGCGCTGGTCGCCGCCAGTGTCGAACCCCTGGAGGGTCTGCCACAGGGACGCCACCAACTGGTTCTGGTCCCACTGCACGTAGTCGATGTTCTTGTGGAGGGTCCGGCGGTGGGCGTACGAGTCGAACGTGGCCCCCGTGACCGACACCTCCACGGATCCGCGCTGGTCCTGGCGGGGGATCACGGTCCACGGGATCCCTCCCCACCAGACCGCGTTGTCCCGGTACACCCACAGGGCGGACCTGCCGGCGTACCGGTGCAGCAGCTTCGCGGCGTTGATCAGTTGCCGGTTCTTCTCCGGTGTCGTGACCACACCGTTCACCGACGTGCCGACCGCGGGGGCCTTCAGCGTGGCGGACAGTGACCCGGTCCGGGAGATCGCGCGGGAGAACGACACCCCCGTGAGGGGGAGAACCGCAAGCAACTGGTCGGTGAGGAGATCGCAGAGGACGTACCGGTAGGACGGCGTCGCCATCTACCGGACCTCCGCTACAGCGAGGTAGGCGTTCGCCAGCGCGAGGGTAGACCCCGAGTCCTGGTATCCCTCCAGGGTGAGCTGGTCCCCAGCCACCAGCGGGCCCTCCCATGTGAGGAAGATGCCGGAGGCGTTCGTGACGTTCGCGTAGTTCGAACGCAGAAGCTCCGTACCGTTCTTCTTCAGCATCAGGATTCGGCGACCGGTGTTGTTGACGGCCCACGTGCCACCCGCGGTGATCCGGTACACCGCGTCCACGTTCGCGTCGATGCGGTTCGTGACCGCCGAGACGGTCATGCCGGTGTTGTAGTCGACCGTGGAGAAGTCGATGACGACCTGATCCGTGGACGCGAAGTTCTGGCCAGCGGCACGGGAGATCCGGCCCTTGTAGCTGTCGCGGTACGGCTGGTACGAACGCCACGTGGACCCGTTCCACACCTCGAGCGTGTCCAGGTCGACCCGGTAGACAACGTCACCGCGGGCCGACTTGTTCGCGGCGTCACGCTCGGCGGCAGACGCCACCCTCAGGATGCCGTTCGGCAGATACTGCCGGTAGTCGGTCCCCATGTTCCCCGACGACAGACCACCCGTACCCGCCGAGAGGCCGGCGGGGATGTTGATCGCACGGATCGGGGCGCACGTCACCGGCAGGGCAGGGGTGCCACCGCCAGGGGTTCCCTGGATAACGGTCAGGGTGCAGTTGGTCTGCCCTGATCCGTCGAAGGCGTGATCGTTGATGACTACGGCGACGATGTCGACGCGGGCCTGTGTGGCATCACCGGGAGCGATCGCGAGGGTTGCGGTCGAGTCGTTGATGACGGGGTATCCGCCCTGTGCATCCGAGGTGCCACCGTCCACCCAGGCGGTGAACGGTGAGCAGGTCACGTTCATGGTTCCGGCGACCGCGTTCACGATGCCGCCTGAGTCGTTTCGGAACCCGGTGCGTCCGCCGACCCCAGTGGCCGGGGCGTGCAGCATCGTCGCGTCTGCCATCCGCATCCGTACCGCGGTGTCAGTTCCGTTCTGGAGACGAGTCGCGTACGTAGTCATGAAGACCTCACATTCGAGCGTCGCGATAGGAGACGGTGGCGTACCCCGTCCCCGAAGCGGACAGGAGAGACAGAGACGTGTTGCCGGGGTTGAGGGTGCAGCGCTCCAGCGGATCGGATCCGCTCGTGATCGTGTACAGACGGTCCGCGGTCCCGTTGAGGAGCGCGGTCCCGTCCGCGGTGTCGACCACGAGGGTTTCCCCGGCGGCCAGGTTGATGTCGAACCCCATGGCCCACGTGTGGTGGTTGGTGGCAGACAGGGCTGGCTGGTTCAGGGGCCCAGTGAAGGTGACCGTGACCGGTGTCGCGACCGCGCCCGCGTTGTTCGCGGTCCCGCCGCCGCCGGAGAACGTGCCGTACTCCAGCGGGTAGGTGATGGGGTAGTTGATGCCGCCCGAGCTCGACGGGATCCGTACCTGGATCGTCTTGTCATCCAGGGCGTAGCGCCGCGGGTCCGCACACAGGAACTGCATCGAGCACGCCAGCGGTGCGACCTTGAACGTGTGGTCCTGGGGGACCGTGCGGGCGGTGACTCGAGCCATCCGCATCCACGGGCCGTCCCCGTCATCGATGACCAGGGGACGTTCGATGCCGTCCATCGGGGCGTACTGCTCGATCGCGGCCAGGGCCGCCATTCGCTCCTCGAACGTCCCGCGGATGAGGTAGTCGAACGTGACGGTCAGGGAGTCCCCGAACACGCTGCCGGGGTAGGTGCCGTGCGCCTGGGGCCGCTGGGAGTCAGCGACCGACGCGGAGGGGAGGTCACGCCACGCGGTGAGGTTCTTCCACCGGGCCGACGTGCCCCCACCCAGCAGCATTACGCCGTACTGGACCTGCCCGGGGCGGGCAACCATCATGCCCGCCCCGGACCCGGGGGCCACCTGGATTCCGCCGAAGTCCTGCACGGCGAGAATGCCCATCGTCATGGTTAGCCCCTACTCCGTAGCTTGTGCCAAAGGCCCTCGGCGATCGCGTCAGCGTCTGCACCGTTCGTGACGAGCTGGCCGATCATCGGACCGCCTCCGCCGCGTCCGCCGGCCATCCCGATGGCGGCCATGACGACCGCCTTCAACTGGGAGTCCCGCAGGACGTTCTCCGGCTCGTTCGCGTCACCGATGATCGCCGTCATCGGCTTGTACGCCCCGACACGGCCACCGGTCGCCAGCCTCGGAATCGAGACGGACCACGAGTTCGGCAGACCCGGGAGCTTGTCCGGGAGGTCGATCGTCAGACCCTTGCCGCCGATGTTCTCGTTCCACGCGTTCCGGACACCCTGCGCAGCCGCGCGCATCGCCGCCGGGATCGCGTCGAACATCCCGCCGACCTTGCGCGAGACCCTGCCGGGGAGGCCACCGAGCCAACCCAGCATGTCGTTCATCTTCCCGACCGCGGAGTCCTTCGCGTCTCGAGCCAGCGACTTGACCTTGTTGAACGTGCCGCTCGTCCGGTTCGACACCCGACCCGGGAGACCAGCGAGCCAGTCCAGCAGGCCCACCATGCGGTCGATGGCGTACTGACGTGCGTCGCGGGCGAGTGCACGCGGCTTGTCGAACAGGCCGATGGCCGCGCGGGCGATCCGACCCGGCATCGAGAAGTACCACGTCACGAACCCCACGGCCTTGTCGATCAGGTACGACTTCGCCTTGTCGGACAGATCCTGGGCCTTGTTGAACAGCCCAGAGACGGCCTTACCGATCCGGCCCGGGAGCGCAGCGTGGAACGTCACGAGCGCGTTGAACTTGTCGGTGATCCACCGCCACGCCGTCGATGCGGCCTCCGGCAGAGTCTCGGTGAAGAAGTCGGCCACCGCCTGGGCGGCAATCTTCATGCCCTCCATCGCGGCGGAGAAAATCTTGCGCCCGACCTCGGTCTTGGTGAAGAACCAAATGAGGCCGGCCACGAGTGCCGCGATGGCCACGATGATGATGCCGATGGGGTTGGCGGTGAGCGCCAGGTTGTAGGCCCACTGCACCGCGGTGGCAACGAGCATCGCGCCACGGACGAGCTTCAGGCCCTTGACGAACGCCAGCACGCCACCAGCGGCCTGCACCGCGGTGACCGCGGCGTACACCCCGGTGACGGCGGCGAGTGCCGCGATGATCCCGATGAGGGGGATCGACACGGCCTTGTGCTCGGAAAGCCACTTCACGGACCCGGAGATCGCGTCCCCGAGGACCGTGAACGCGGGCCCGAGCTTGCCGTTCAGGGCCGCTGCGAACTCGTTGACGATCGGCAGGACGGTGCCGCCGACGACGTCCACGAACGCGCCCTGGACCTTCCGGGTGAACGCGGTGATGTTGGAGGAGGCGTTGTCAGACAGGGTCTCCCCAGCCTTCTTCGCCGCGCCCTCGTAGTCACCGAGTGCCGTCTGTCCCGACTTCAGGCCCTTCAGGAACTTCGGGATGTCCTTGACGCCGATGTCCTCGAGCGGCGTACCGAACAGCGCAATGGCTGTGTTGGCGCGCTTCGCGGGGTCCTCGATGCCCAGGATGCCGTCGATGATCTGGTTGAACGCCCCGGAGGCGGAGTCCCCGCCGGCGAGGATCTTGTTCGCCATGTCGTCGGCGTTGAGCCCGATGGCCTTGTACGCCGAGATCGACCCGTTCGACATGTCGGTGGAGCGGATGGTGAATTCCTTCACCGCGTCGCCGGCCTTGTCGATGCCGTACATGCCCTTCTCGGCACCCTGGGCGAGGATGCCCATGGCCTCGGGGCCCTTGATGCCGATGGTGTTGAAGAACTGGCCGTACTCATCGGTCGCGTCCAGGATGTCCTCACGGAGGGCCTTCGGGACCTTCTGCGAAGCGACGGTCATCAGGTCGAACGCCTCGGTAGCATCCTTCGCCATGCCGTTGGCGATCATGTTTCCGGCGACCTGGGCCGCGCGGGTGACGTCGATCTCCATGGCCTGGGAGAACGCCATAGCGTCCTCAGTCACCGACTGGAGCTCAGACGCGCTCGCGCCCTTCATGCCCTTGATGGAGGACATGATCGACTCGACCGCGTTGTTCACGTCGTCGGCCGACTGGCCCCAGCCGTTGGCGTACACGTCGCCCGCGACCTTGCCTGCGATCTCGGCCTGCTTCTCGGTCAGCCCGAGAGACGCAGCGATCTTGTCCTGACCGGGCTCGAGGTTCATCGCGGAGACGAGGGACGCACCGAACAGTGCAGCCGCCGCGGCCCCGCCAAGGGCCATCTTGCCCTTCCAGCTCTCGGTGGACTCACCGATCTTGTCCTGGACCGACTCCAGTGCGGTGTCGAACTTGGAAACGTCCAGGTCGAGATAGCCGGCGAGAGTCCCGATGTCCACGGCGCGCTCCTAGTTGTCGTGTACGGCGGCGATATCGGCATCGGTGTAGACGTTGCGGGGAGCGTCGCGCCACGCCTTCATGAAGCGGGCGCTGGGGGAGAGGCCCCGGAGAAGCCAGAGGAATTCAGGCAGGTCGAGCACGGCGACCGCGTCCGGAGACAGGTCGTACTCTCGGCGGTAGTCCGCCACGACCAGGCCCCAGTGCCTGAGGATCAGGCACCAGTGGTCGAACTCCTCTTGCTGCTCTGGGGTCAGGCTTCCCCCGACTCGTCCCCCTGAGCGCGCTTCTCGGCGCGCTTCCGCTCGTACTCCTCCAGGTCGCGGGCGACCTCATCCAGGGTCATGTCCGACCCCTGGATCTTTGCCGGGATCCACGCGAGGAGAACCGGGAACTGGTCCAGGTCCAGGCCCGCGCGGAGAAGCTGCTGGGTCTGCTGCTGCCCGAGAAGGATGGAGGCCAGGATCAGCGGGTTCTGCTTGTCCGGCTTCAGCTTCCCCTGCCGGGTCACCTCGAGCTGGTACTGGAGCGGGAGGGATCGGGGGAGCGTGATGGTGACCCCGCGGATGGTGGTGGTCGCAGGCTTCTTCTTGGCCTTGGCCTGCTTCTTCCACCACGCATCGAAGTCGGTGTGGTCGTCCTCGTCGTCCTCGTCGTCCTCGGGGACAAGGTCCACGGTGGGCTCGTCGTCCTCGAGTCCGAACGGGTCGTCCAAGTCGAAGTCGGGCGTGGTGTCGTCGTGCTCGGTCACGGGGTCTCCCTGTGCTCGTGGTGTGGATCGGAGTGGGTGCCCGCCGCAGGGCTCGAACCTGCGACACCCCGGTTAAGAGCCGGGTGCTCTACCTACTGAGCTAGGCGGGCGACGTACGCCCCGGGAGTCCGGACAAGGTCCGAATGGTCCCGGGGCTCACCGTCACGGGGTCACAGCCACCGTGGTCTTCGGGCCCGAGCGGGTGAAGGTGACACCCCACGAGGACTTGTCGTTGTTGCCGCCGCCCTCGTCGGCGCTGGAAGCGAACGCGGTCCAGACCTCCCACGAGTCCTCGGAGACGTGGCGGAACCGGACACCGCCCAGCGACGCCTCACCGAGAGCCTGGGCCAGGTCGTTGCAGACCTTCTGACCCGGAGCCGAGTCGTCACCAGCGGCGTTGAGGCGCTTCTGGCCGGCGAGCTGGAGGGAGGCTCCGCGCTGCATGGCCTGACCCTCGTACTCACCGGCGGAGTCGAAGTCCGTGGTCTCCACGGTCGCCTCGTTGGCGGAGCGGGACAGGGTGAAGGTGTTGACGGCCTCGACCTTGGTCCAGACCGGGGTTCCGGCCTCGGGGTCCGGGGTGGCCTCGAAGATCCAGTCACGGGCGTTGTACTTCGCCATGATGCGTTCCTTACGTCAGGGGGTTGATGTGGAGTTGGTAGTTGCGTACGAACTCCCACCGGCCCGCGTCATCACGGCCTAGGGGTTCGGCTTCGCTCTGGATGGCGTGGATGTCCTGCACCCACCAGTCGCCCACTGCCCGCGGTGACGGGCCGCCGACACGGAACTGAAGGGCCTGCCATGCATCGCGTTCGAGGTCCAGGCCAGCGAGCGGCGCGGTGTCCCGGACGCGGACCTGGAGGCGGGGGTATTCGTCGTTCTCGCGGGAGTCCGGCGAGACCCCGCCGGCGTACGTCGTGACGGCGATCCCGCGCGTGTGTGTGCCCGTGAAGCCGGAGATCGAGATCGGGATCTTGTCGGCGGGGATCGGGTTCTCAGGGTCGTAGACCCCGACGCCAGCGTCATGGAGGATCTTGGCCATCGCGACCACAGCGGCATCAGTCACCGATCGCTCCCTTGATCGCGGTCCCGATGATCTCCCGCACCGTGTCCGCCTCGCGGGTCATGGTGTTCTCCAGCCACTTCCCCTGACCCTTGCCCGGGTGACGCAGCGACATGTCCTCGTGCTGCTTAACCGCGTACGGGGTGTCGTACGAGACCGCCCCGCGGGTCCCCTCGGCGTTCACGTCGGCACGGCCCGACCGCTCGAGGTTGCCCTCGTCGTGCGGGATGTGCTTGTTCGCCTCGGTCAGCACGTACTCGACCGCGTCCCGCAGACCCTGCTTTCGGGCCTCGCGTACGGCCTTCTTCGCGCCGTCGATGTTCAGGTTGATCTCGAAGCCAGCGCTCACTGTGCCGCCACCTCCGTGTGCTGGGGCGTCCCAAGGCCGCCGTCGTCGTGGTCGACGGACACCAGAACTTCCCGGTCACCGCCACGCCAGGTCACCAGCGACCCCGTGGGGATCGCGTCAGCCTGGCCGGGTGCGGCGAACAGGGTCAGGGTGGACACGACGGTGTCACCCTCGGTGTTCCGGATGCGGCGTACGTTCCCCTGCGCCATGCACTTCAGCGGGAACGAGGGACCGTAGATCTTGCCGTTCGAGCCCTCCCCAAGGAGGGGCTTCACGGCGACCTCGTGGACGAGGACCCATGCGGGGATGTCCATCTCAGATCACCCGCACGCAGCGAGCGCCCACCGACAGCAGCGACTGAGCCGCCAGCACGGGGACGGGGACACCGTCCACGAGGGTGACACCCTCGGCGCGCTGCCGGTTCGACAGGGACACGTTGCCGATGGCGACCTGCCCCCACTCGGTGGACTCACCGGGCTTGCCGATGCCGGCGGCGTTGGCCTCGATCGCGATGAGACACGTCGCGTCCTTCATCGCCTGGATGTCGTCCTCGTCCGTGGGCATCGCGTTGGCGTCGTGCGGGTAGCGCCGGCCAACCAAGCACCGGTCCACGATCCCCGACGCGATGCGCAGGAGAAGGGACGCGGTGGGGTCGGTGAGGGTGTCGCCGCCGGGGTAGTCCGGGAGGTCAGTGACCTGGGCGTAGATCCGTGCCATGTTCCCCTCCTTCACGACCAGGGGGCACACCGTGTGTGGTGTGCCCCCTGCGTGTCAGCGCTTCTTGCGGGTGTGCTTGCTGCCAGCCCTCTTGGCGTTCTTCCTGGTTTGGGCAACAGCCTTCTCCAGTTGTCCCGACGTGAGGGCGTTCCACAGCGAGCCCTTGAAGGTGAGCAGGCCCTTAGGCCGTCTCGGCGGAGCCGCCATCGCCGTCCTCGTCCTCGTTCTCGTCGGAGTCGGCACCCTCGACGGGCTCACCGTCGTTCGAGTCGCCCTCGGTCGATCCGTCGGCGGGAGCCTCGACCTCGGGAGCCTCGACCTTGGCGGCCTCGAACTCAGCAAGACGAGCCTTCAGCTCGTCCACCTTGCCCTCGGTCGACAGGCCGCGCTCCTCGAGCTCGGCCTGGAGGGCCTGCTTCGGGGTGAGCTTCGGGCCCTCGTCCTCGGCGGGCTCGTCGCCGTCGACCTCGAACTTGTCGGCGTGCCGGCGGAAGTACGCCAGCATCCCCTCGTTCTCGGTCTCGCCCTCACCGTCACGGAACACGACGGTTCCGACCTGACCATTGAAGTCAGGCGCGGTCGTGACCTTCGCCATCGTCACGCCACCTTCACGTTGCGCAGGACGCCCGCGGCCTTGGTCGCCTTCAGCGCCAAGGCGATCGGGCCCATCGCGACCTCACCCGGCTTGATCGGGCCCGGGGTCTCGAAGTCCGGCAGCCAGTTCTTCACGAGGTTGCCCCCGTTGGTGAACACGCCGTGGAAGCCGTCCAGGCCCAGGCGAACCGCGTAGATGTCCACGAGCGAGGAGCCCGGGGTGGACGTGGTGTCGACCGGGATGACGGGAGCGGAGCTGCCCGACTTCGCGCCGAGGTCCACGAACGGGACACCGCTGTAGGACTCGACCTGGCGGCCGAACTCGTCCTTCTCGCGCTCGTAGTAGCCCGCGCGGCGGGCGAGGGAGCGGAGACGCAGCACACCCTTGGCGTTGGTCACCAGGGCGGTGGCGGTGCCGTTCAGGAGCGAGAGGAACTCGTCCAGGGCGTCGATCGCGTCGTGGGCCTTGATCTCGGTGGAGACGGCGGCCTGCGAGAGGTCGGGGCCCGTGGCGATCTCGGTGGTCGACCCGGCGAGGGCGGCGTCCAGACCATCGAAGCCGTTGCCGCCGGTCTGGCGGGCACCGTCGATCATGGTCTCGTTGAACTTCGCCCGGACAGCCTTGATGGCCTGCTGGGACTGGAACGCGACCTCGTTGGTCGCGGCCGGGCCGAGGCCGGCCAGGTCGCGGTCGACCTTGTACGTGCCGTCGATCGGGACGAGGTCCACCGAGTAGCGCTGGCGGACAGCGGCCTGCTCGGCGGGCATGTCCGACCCGTAGTCACGGATGGACGCACCGCGCTCGGTGACGAGACGGGTGTACCCGTAGGTCAGAGTGCCGCCACCGCCAGCGGGGTTGACAGCGTCATCGAACTGGACGTTCGAGAGGAACCAGTCCGACTTGATGAACTCATCGATGACCGCGAGGTCGATGTCGTCCGTGGTGTTCTTCTTGGACTCAGCCAGAGTCACAGCAGCCATGGTGGTCTACCTTTCGGAAGGGGGAGGGGTCACTTCTTGTAGCGATCGCGAATGGCCTGCTCGAGGGACTTGGTCCCCTTGGCGGGCTTCTCGCTCTTGTCGCCGTCGATGTCCCCGCCGCCCGCGCTTGACCCCTGGGTCAGCCGATAGGCAGGGTTGTTCGCCACAGCGGTCTTGATGGCCGCGGTGATCTTCTTCGCGTCCGTCTCCGGGTCCAGCCCAGAGATGGAGGACGTGAAGGACTTGCTGTCGAGCAGGGCCGACGCGTTCGCGCCCGCACCCGCCGCGAGGTTGTGCACGGCGAGGGACACCCGCAGTTCGGCCGCGTCGGCCTTCTGCTTCTCGATCTCCGCGGCGAGGGCCTTGGGATCGGCGGGGGCGTCGTCCTTGTCGCCGTTGAGGGCCTTCTTCAGGGCGTCCAGTACCGACTGGTTGTCCGCGGCTGCCTTCTCGGCGGCGCGCAGCTTCTCGCGGTAGCGCTGGGCTTCCTTGTTGGCCTTGGTGACACGCTTGTCCTTGCCGGACTCGTCGTCGTCACCCTCGGTGTCGTCGCCCTCGTCGTTGTCGCTCCCCTGGGAGTCGTCATCGCTCGAGGTGTCGTCACCGTCATCGGTGCCGTCGTCGCTGCCGGTGTCACCGTCGCCGGTGTCACCAGATGCGTCCATGGACCAGCCACCGAACCGGGCAGCGTTCTTCGCCATGGTGCCGGCCAGCCATGCCCGAGCGTCGTCGGACAGCAGGTCGGCGGGGTTGTTCGTCGTGTGCTCCAGGCTCACGGGGTCTCCCTCTGGTTCGGGGTGGACATGAAGAACCCCGCCGACCCGGTGAGCGCGCTCTTGCGGAGGCGGTTCCAGGTGGCGGGGTGATGCGCGGGCCGTTGCTCAATCTCCGTCCGGAAATCTGCTGGGCTCGGCGCTGGTCACACTGCGGTGACTCTACGGACTACAGTACCAAACTTCGCACGTAGTACGCACATCGCGGTGTACCTCGCCAGTGGCCTCGATGGTGGCTCGCTCTCGCGCGTGCGTGTGCGTACGCGTGTTGTTATCCCTTTAGGGATAACTTCTGTATCTGTACGCTGCACAACGCTCGCACACCGCGGACACTGCACGCGCAGTGCACGCGCACAGAACCTATGGCCTGACCTGCGACAACGCACCGAATGACACGATCCCAGAGGCCGCCTGACGCGTCGATGACCAAGATCTGATGTGCATCAAAACCACGTCAAAACGTGGCGTGCGAGGTCTGTGCACTTTTGTGCGTTTTTTGTGCGCTCGCACTGCACCCGCACTGCACTCGCACAAAACTGGGTGCGAAGTGCGATCCGCATACCTCAAATCAAGGATGACCCAAACGGGTGGTTACGCACTACGCGCTCACCCCTCATCCTTTACGTATGACCAGGCACGCCCGGTTCTACGCCGAGATCATGACCTGGCTGCTAGCAGCGATACGAGAGAGACACCAGCAGTGAGCGACACCGAACCCACCGCCGCCGAGCTCCTGAAAGAGGACTGGCACGCACCCCTCGCCCAGTTCCACGCCAAGGAAGCCGCGAAGTACACCGCGAAGGCCCAGGCGCTCGAAGGATCCGGGAAGACCAAGGCAGCCGCGCGCGCGTGGAAGGTCGTTGAACGGAACCTCCGCTTAGCCCGGAAGCACGAACAGGCGTGAGCGGAATCCTCATGGTCACCGGCTGGTTGCTGGGGACCGTTCTCGGGGTGGGGATCGCCGCCATCATCCAACGCCACCGCGCGCATAGTTCGTATGGGTGGTTGCGCAGTGAGCGCGCAGTGCGTACCGTTTCCGGGCATGGAGACCGAAACCAACACTCGACCCCTGCTCATCCCGCTGATACTCACGCTGCTGATGGCAGCACTCGCCGCCGGCGTGACGACCTGCGAGCCCGCCAAGGCGACCCCACACCAGAAGGTCGCAGCGGCACCGCCGGCCATCGAACGATCCGTACCCCGCGTGACGGTGATCGACAACACCGGCGGCCTGTGGGGCAGACACCCAGTACGAGACGCCGTTGAGGCATGGGACCGCTCGCCCCGCATCGACATCCGCCTGGGGCTCGAGCCCGTGCCGGGGACGTACACGGCGTACGTGCAAGCCTGGGACTACAACGACACGGGATGGGCTGGCCTCGCCTCCGACCTTGGGAACGGTGCGATGGTGATCCAGCTCAACACCAACAACCGGATGGACCGCGACCAGCGTACGTCGATCATCGCGCACGAGCTCGGTCACGTCCTGGGCATCCCGCACCCCGACGAGCACGCCGACCACGGGGTGTCCGGGGTGATCGCTGGGACGCCAGGTGGCCGCGACACGGTGCTGCCGACTGGGGCGGACTATGCGGCGATGAACCGGGCCGCCGAGGTCCGCGAGCTGGGTGTGTGGAAGTGGGAGGATGCGAGCCGTGGCTGATCGAGTGAAGGTGATCGTCCTCTTCCAGTGGACATGCCCGACCTGTGGCCGTGAGAACCGAGGGCAGCACGATCCCCGCGAGGAACTGGTGACCTGCCCGTGTGGGTTCCAGGGTGAGGCGGTCGAAGCGCACCCGGATGTCCCGGAGAACTGCCTGAACCCGAACCGGCACGAGGGGCCGGAATCCTGGGTGAACGGCGTGTGCCGGCGGTGCCCGGATCCTGAAGACCTGGACCTGGACGACTGGTTCCATGGCTGAGCACGAGGTGAACACGGAAGGCGGATACGCCGAGGACGGGCCGTGTGAGTGCCTGATCACCGACCCTCCGGGACCGACCCATGGCCGCCTCTGCTCGATGTACGAGCCCGAGACGCCGGCCTGATAGACGTGCTCGCGCCGGAGGGGTGCGGGCAGCAACAGATAGGGAGAACACGACACGATGAACGGACCGGATCACTACCGCAAGGCAGAGGACATCATGGCCAAGGTGGAGACGGGCACGCTCGGCCCGGACCACTTCAACCGGCTGGTTGGACAGGCCCAGGTTCACGCGACGCTCGCCCTCGTCATGGCGACGGTGAACGCCGGCGAGGGGATCGCTGATCAGGACACGATGTCGCTCCGTGACCGGGGGAAGTGGATCGAGGCGGCGGGCGCTACGCCCACGCCGATTCCGGACGATGAGCCGCCTGCGCCGCAGATCTTCTGACCCCGTGCGCGCGCACTGCCTGAGCACTGCACGCGCACCAACGACGAACAGCCCCCACCCAGGACACCGGGTGGGGGCTCGTTCTACTTCGAGACGGGGTCAGGCTCCGGCTGGGCCATCAGGGCTCCGCGCTCGCGGCGTTCCTCGGGGGACAGCTTCAGGCACGGCGGGTGCCGCTCCTCCCGCGGCCAGTACAGATCGCACGTCCCGCACCTGCTCGAATCCATCCCTGGTCCCGTCGTGTTGGCGTCTGGAACCCGGAACGCCACCGTGTCAACCAAGGTGTGTGGTTACCCCTTGTCGGCGGCGCTCCGGGCAACACAGACGCTAAGACGGGCCCGACGACAGGTGAAACGAAGTTCCCCGAAGTTCCTTGACCGGGTCTCGCGAGAGGTGCCATCGTTGAGCACCACAGCCACCCACTGGAGGGGAACCAGCATGCCGAACTCGGACGACAACCTCACCCTCACCTTCTACATCAAGGATCCAGAGTCAGACGGAACCGGCGACTGTGAGACGTTCTACGAGACCGATCGCGGCTCGTGGATCGTGCAGTCCAAGATCACCGGCCCCGAGGTCCGTGACCAGCTCGTGGGCCTCGCCCCGGACGAGACGTACGGCGAGATGTCCGGGCGCACTGTAGACGCATTCGTGAAGAAGTACGTGAAGGAGCGGCATGGAATTGATCTCGGCTGAGCGTCGCGGCGAGCTCGTATTCGGGCAGCCCGGGGAGGTCCGTAAACTCGAACTCCGCGACCACTACGAGATCGACCGGAAACTCATGGACGCGTGGCGGACCAACGACGAGGAGTTCCTGGAGCGCCGGCGGGTCGCCAACGATGCCGATATCGCTGGACTGGCGGAGAAGGGCATCAACTACCGTCGCGTCCGCGTCGTGTCTGAGCCCCTGTCGGAGTACCAGCGGATGGCGGTCGAGATCGCCAACACCGGGGAACAACTCCGGTGGCTCCCGCGCCCCGAGGCCGCAACGATCGTGCTCCCCGTCAACGACTGCCTCATCAGGGACGACCTCGTGGTGTTCAACCTCCTCGGAGGAGACAACCAGTCCGTGGGCATGCAGTTGTGCACCGACCCCGAGGTGGTCAAGCTCTGCGTCGAAGCGTTCGAGCAAGCGTGGTCGATCGGGAGACCCAACGGCACGTACACGCCGTAGCCCGTCGTGTCCGAACAGCACCCATCCGAGTCCGCGAAGAGAGCGTTCGGGTCGCGGTTGAAGCGGCTCCGCCTGGACGCCGGCATCACCGGTGTGGAGATGGCGGCCCGATGCGGATGGAACAAGTCGAAGGTCTCGAAGATCGAGCACGGCACCCAGGCCCCGAGTGACGAGAACATTCGGGCCTGGGCCGCTGTGTGCGGCGCGGAACGACTGGTGCCCGAACTGATCGCGGTCTCCCGCGAAATCGATCAGATGTGGCACGACTACAAGCAGGTCCACAAACGGGGCATGCAGAACCTGCAGCTCGACCTGATGGACCGGTACGCCCGGACGAAGCTGTTCCGGATCTACGAGGGGCTGAACATCCCGGGTTGGCTCCAGACGCTGGACTACACCCGCGAGCTGTTCACGCTCCACGCCCACATTCACGGCCTGCCGTTGGAGAACGTGGAGGAGGCGGCCCGCAACCGGATGCTCCGGAAGAAGTTCCTGGGGACGGGGCGGCCTGCGTTCGTGTTCGTGATGGAGGAGTACGCGCTGTACAGCAACACGGGCGGGCGCGACGTGATGGGTGGTCAACTGGACTACCTGCTTGAGGTCGAGCAGATGCCGTACGTGTCGGTGGGGATCATCCCGCTTGGGCAACGTCGGAGTCTGTTCCCGGGGGAGGCGTTCTACCTCTACGACGAGACGCTGTTGCGGCAGGAGTATTGGTCTGCGTCGCTTCAGACCTCGCGGCCGGAGACGATCTCCCACTTCGTGCGGGTCTTCGATGCGCTCCGGGATCAGGCGGTGTTCGGTGCGGAGGCTCGAGGGATCATCGACCAGGCCCGCCACCGTCTTCGGTAGGCGGGTCGCCCACGGGGATCAGCTCGGAGGCATACGCCCAATCGAGGTGGATGCTCCACCGCAGCAGCCCACCTTTGGACTCGGCCCACAGGACCAGCCCATCCCAGCGGTTCGGACGCCCTGGGCGCTCCACCACGCGCCACTCCAGGAGGACCGCGGGGCGTGGTGGGAACCTGGGGACGCGGCCTCCGATGGACTGGTCCCATTGCCACCACACGAGCGTCGGGAGCGTCCGTTTCGCTGGTCGCTTCATCGTCGCCCTCATGCAGCGAGTCTAGAACACGTGTTCGAAGGTCACCGGGCCGCGGTCAGGGTCTCGCGGTTCCGCTTCCTCGGAAGACCGTGCTCCTTCGTGTGGGCGTCGATCGCGTCACGCCACGCCTTCACCTTCGCGCGCGCCCGAGCCTTCGCCGCCGGCGTGACCGCGACAGCCTCACGACGCTTCCACTCCCGCACCTTCCGCTCCATCTGCCGTTGCCGCTGCTGGGCCTCGTAGCCCGCGCGGTCGTTGCCGGCGTCACTGGTTCGGGTCGCGCCGTGGATGTAGCCGGACAGGTTGTGGGTGCAGTTCGGATGGAACAGGCCCGCCCGTGTCGCCTCCTCCACCGTGCCGTCGACACGGACCGACTCCATCTTGCCCGTCCGCCGGTTCCGCTGGATCGCGGACACCGGACCCCGGGACAGGATCTTCCCCTCCCACGGTGCACAGATCTCGCACTCACGCGGAGAGTCAGACACCTGGAACAGGTTGATCCCCGCATCCTCCAGCCGGTCGAGATGACCCTGGACCGACGCCTGGGCCGTCACCGTACGCGTGGCCATCTCCACGTACGTCTGAAGCTCCCACTGACGGCCCGCAGTGTCGGTCACTGCCCGGATACCCCGAGACCCCAGACGATCGAGCGCTGTCTGGGCGTCCTGGAGTCTCGTGGTGGCACCGGTGAGGGACCCGGCGGCCACGGACACGATGATGTCGCGCAGCGCGCCCTCAGCGGCCCGCACGATCGGGAGGGACAGGCCCCGCATCTGCTCCGACTGCGCCGCAACCATGGACTGGATGGCGAGGTCCGCGAACCGCGGTGCCGGCATGGCCTCGTCCGTGAGGTCGGGGTTGGTGTCGAGCTCGCCTTGGGCGGACGCCTGCCCGCGCATGTACGCGGTGTGCAGCGCACCCACCAGCAGTTCCACGGCCTCGTCCTCGCCCGCCGCGATGAGCCGCATCGCGCGCCGGCGGAACGTCTGCAACTCCGCCATCTTGGTGTTGAGCCAGTCAGGGGACTCGGTGCCCTGCTCGAGGTAGCGCGCCATCATCGACAGCAGCCGTACCTCAACGTCGGCGTACACCGCCGCGACCTGGGCCGCTAGACCCTCGGCGGTCAACCGTGACACGGGCATAAGGTCCCCCTTCCGATCTCGTACGGTACGTCAGGGCCGCCCGTGTGTGAACGGCCCTGACGGGTGGTTAGAACCCGGCATCCTCCGGGACAGGCATCGGTGCGCCGCCCCCGGTTTCCGCCATGATCTTGGCGGCCTCCTCCTCGATCTGGGTGTCATCCCAGTCGGGGTGGACCATCCGCACCCGCGTCTCCGTGGATGCGGCCTCAGCGTTGCGGAGAGCCATCGCGGTCTGGGCCAGGTTCAGCGCCGAGTCCTGGACACCGTCCTGGAACTCGATCTGCACCCCGTCCCCAGCGATGCCAGCACCCAGGGCGTTGGCGATCTCCACCTGCACCTCCACGTGCTCACGCAGCGCAGCGATCCACCGGAGCTCCTTCTTCCCGCGGGTCATGTACGAGCGCCGCTCATGGGAGTGGACCTCGGCGGCCGTCACCGCGCTGCCCCCGTCGCTGGTGAGTGACTGCGTGGAGTAGCCCGCCGACTCGATGATCGTCTTCGTCCACTCCGCACACGTCGCCTTGTGCTCCTCCACGCGGATCTCGAACTGCTGGGCGTCGATCTGCAACGAGTCACCGCCGGCGAGCATCCCCTGAATCGGGATGTACACCTCCTTGTCCAACTGCGTGATGGCACCCTCACCGGGGCCCATGGACTCGAGGTACTGGGCGGGGACGTGGAGCCTGGACTTCGCGTGGCGAATGTCGCGCTGCCACGACGAGTAGGCCTCGTCCAGGGAGTCCAGCAGGGGGAGGAGGCCCTGGAGGTCGGAGCGGCCCTGACGGGACCCGCGGTGGAGCCGGTTGGGCAACTGGTTCGGGATGTACTGCGCGGTGAGGCGCAGGATGCCGGTCTTCTGCCGGGACTCGGCGTCGACCAGGGGAGCGAGGTACTCCGCGTCCGGGTGGTCCTGGAGAGGGACACGCTGCCCGATGTTGTCGGAGGTGCCCTTGAACAGGCCGTGCTCGATGTACCCGACCGCGTGATGCTCCAGCAGACGCCACACCACCTGACTGTTGGAGTCGGTGCCGTGGAGCTGCTGCCAGAACGTCACCTCGTGCAGACGGCCATACCGGAACACCGGGACCGCCATGTCAGCGTGAACCACGCTGGTCCACGGGCGCTCGCGTGCGGCCAGGTTCCACACGTTGCGGAGGTACACCCCACCGTGTGCAGCCGCGACCTCGGCCGCCTCCTGAAGGACGGACACCAGGCCATCCTCGAGCAGGTCCGCGAGGAACTGACCCAGGGTCTCCTCGTCCTCGGCGGCCGTCAGGTTGGGGGCCTCGGAGAACAGAAGATCCGAGGAGGTGGCGCACAGGTCCGCGGCGAGCGGTACGTGCAGCTTCACCGGGGTCTCACCCGCGGGCGTGGGCACACCCCACCACCAGCGGGCGACCTTGCCCTTGATCCCGCCGGCGTACTGCGACGCTCGGTTGGGGTGAGCGGGCGCAGACGACCCGCCCTCGTAGAAGGTGCGCAGGCGCTCCGGGTCGCCCGAATACCACGTGTCGCACTCCAGGATGTCCGCCCGAACCGGCTCGATGTGGGCGGGAGGCCACACGGCCCCGTTGTTAGGCAGCGGCATCAGTCAGCCGTCCGATCTGCCCCCGCCAAAGGGGCTCAGTGGTGTGGATGCCGTAACGGAGACCGTCCACGGCGTGGTCTGCGACCTTCAGGGGCTTGTCCTCGCCCTTCTCGGTCGCCTTGTCGTCCCACGAGTAGGAAGACATCTCATCGATGAGCGGGGCACACGACGGATGCACCCGCAGCCGATCGGCGGCGAGGAGAGAGGACACGGTGCGGATGCCGGGGACCACGTCGTTCTTCGCCGGGGCGATGTTGCCGACACGGTCGTGGTTGAGCTGCTGAATGAACGAGGCGGCGGAGGGGTCGACCACGATGAACCGCGGTGACACACCCTTCTCTGTGGTGCCGTCGAACCTGGGTGTCTGCTGTAGCCACTCGCGGACGTTGGTCGAGTGCTCCACGTCGGTGAGTCGCCGGCGGGCCACCTTCGGGTCGTGCCGCCACTCGTCGGTGACGTACAACCGCCGTACCCCATCCGCCCCTGTGCCCAGCCCGATCAGTGACGCATCGAGCGGGTTCGTGGTGCCGTAGTCCAGGCCCACAGACAGCCACGTGTCGATCCTCGGGATATCCGCGGTGACGTGGAGGTCAGGGTTCCACGCCTCATAGATCACGCCCTCAGCCGCGACCCAATGCCCTTGGATCAGGCGGCGATGCCAGAGCCCGGTGTGCTCGGCCTTGATGGCCTTCACGTACGCGGGATCCAGTGAGGGGTTGTCGTCCAGGGTGAACGAGAACACCCGCATGTTCAGGTCACGCGCCCTGTCGATGAACTCCCGCTTCAGCCAGTGCGCTGGGCTGTCCGGGTTCGTGGTCGCAAAGAGCTTCGCGCCCTTCAGCGACATACGACCCAAGAGCTCGGTCAGGAAGTTGGCGGGCAGCAGCGTTGCCTCATCGACGTACGCACCCGCCGAGGTCGCACCCCGGATACGCCCGAACGCCTTGACGTCCTTCGCGCCCACGAGGTGAACGGTCCGGCCGAAGATCACGCACGTGTCAGCGCCCTGTGTGTAGTGGACGTGTGCAGCGATCGGCCCGAACACTGCCGGATCCATCAACGGCTGAAGGACGTTGCGGTTGATGGTGTCCTTGGTCTGCCCGACCATGAACAGGATCCCCGACCGTGGAGCCTCGCGCGACACGTAGTGAACCCAGCGGATCAGCGACCCGATCGTCTTGCCCGACCGGATCGCGCCCTCCCACAGGTTGATGCGAGCCGTGGACAGTGCGATGGATCGCCGCTGGGCCTCACTCAGTATCTGGCGACTCGGAGTCATCCTCTACCGCCTCGTCTGTGCCGTCGCCGTACTGGGCCTGCAACCCCGAGAACAGATCACCGAGGAGGGACATAGCGGCCTCGCCGCCCATGCCCTTGTCCACGGCCTCGAGCTTCGCCGCCGAGTGCAGGAGGTTCGTCATGGTCGCGGTCAGGTGCCGCAGTTCAGCGGGCGGAACCTCGTCCTGGTTCAGGCTCGTCTTGATGGCCTGCCCGAAGGCGTAACCGATCGTCGTGTACGTGTCCGCGTCCAACCGGTCTAACAGCCGCTCCACCAGCGTGTAGAGCCGCTGCACCGACTTCGCGCGCCTGCCGGCGTTGTCGACCTTCGTTGCCTCGATGGCTTCCTTCACCTCATCCGTCCGAGCGAACGACTTACCCGCGGCCTTCACCACACGCGTGACCGACGCAGGATCACGACCCACCGTCCGAGCGATCGCCCCCCGCGTCTTGCCCTCCCCATGCAGGGAGAGGATCCGGTCCTTCTCCTCGCGCGTAAGGGGCTGCACGCGTGCGCGGTCCGTGCTCATGGTGTGTTCCTCCTGTGCGCGTGCACTGCGTGCGAACAGTGTGTGCGAAAGCATTGCGAAGTGTTTGCGTAGTGAGTACGATGGTCCCTATGGAGACCAAGACCGAAGCACCCGAGTTGACTCGGGAACTGATCGACAAGGCGGCTCACGTCGACCCGTGGACCACCATTGGCGCGTTGCAGGCTGTAGCGCTCGCTGAGCCTGGTCACGAGGCGTCCATGCGTGACTCGGCCGCCCGTACGCTCACCCGCTACGTCGAGAGGCACGGTGCGTGATGCCGCGCTACTGCGAGGTGTGCGACACCGACAACAACCGTCACGCGCCCGGATGCGACGTGATCACCTCGTGTGGATGCGGGATGGGCGACTGCCGGGAGTGCATGAAGCGCCCCGGTGCCCGTCGTCCGCTCCCCATGGTGCAGGCGGTGAACCTGCGATGAAGTGCACGTGCACCGCTCACCAATGCGCGCCCGGTTGCGACTGCGGTCACTCTGACCAGTTCCACCGGTTCCCCGTACGGCGCATCACCGACTACAAGCGCGAGTGCCCAGCACACGCCCACCTGTTCGAGGACACGATCACTCTCGGGTCCGCGCTCCGGTACGGCGACTGACACACACCGAGAGGGCCCGCCAACCGATCGTGGTTGACGGGCCCTTCTCAGTTCTCCCCACGCTCCAGGTGCTCGTCGTTCTCCGGCAGGTCATCCCACCAGTTGCTCATAGCGCACGCACCGAAGGGCCGCGGGTCTCGTACGTCGTGCGGTAGTTACCCCCACAGTCCGTACACCGGTACACCGCATACACGAACACGCCAGGGGACCACGTGCCGTTGCGCTCCACGTTCCTCGAGCCACAGCGAGGGCACGCAGCGCGCGCGTTGCCGGCGTCAGGGGTGACGTGCGGGTGACCGTTGATCCACGGGAGCTCAGCGAGGTACAGAGCCTCCGTGGCGTCGATGTCGCCCACGTTGTACCCATGGATCCGCTTCTGCGCCTCCACGTCACCGTCGCACGCGGCCTGGGCTACAGCGGCGTCGTACTTGTCGGTCTTCGAAGCGAGTCCCAGGCGACGAGTCAGGGCGTCGAGGGTCTTGGACTCGTCCCCGAAGTGACGGCGGGCCACAGACAGGGTGTCGATCGTCTTGTACGGCGACGGAGGCATGAAGCCCGCGTCCCGCCACCCGGTGTTCAGGTGCTTCGTGTCGAACCGGGCCAGGTTGTGGCCCACCACGATGTCAGCGGCGTCGTACGCCTCCCAGGTGCGGCGCATCAGCCCCTCCGGGCCGTCACCCCACTCGGATGCGAACTCAGTACCCGAGTCACCGAGGAACCGCCACGCAGCGCAGATCGTGCGGGGCCACCGGGTCACCGCGTCGGGGGAGAGACGATGCTTGATCAGCCACTTCCACCCCGACAGGTCCCAGAACGGCCCCGACAGGTTGATCCCCGACTTCTCGAACGCCACCCACCCAGGCAGACGCTCGATGTCGATGATCAGGATCTTCAGTTCCCGCGGCTGCGTCTCGACCTTCTTGTGGCACGAGCAGCGGCCGCCACGGTGGTCCTTCAGGGTGGTCGGCCCGATCCCCGTGGCCTGGGCTACCAGGGTCGCGGGGGCGGTCTCGCCGTCCCATTCACCTGTGGAGGTCCACTTCACGAGCTTCACGGCGTCCGGGCCGGCGTAGGCACCTGCCTTGCACTTCATACAGCCGCCTCTCAGACGGGGATAGAGATGTTGGGTCGGCCTCCCAGCCGACGCGGGCAGTAAGCGCCCCTGCCTGGGGGAAGGGTGAGGGTCACCAGCTCGTGTCCGAGATGGGCCAGGTGGTGTCCTTGCGCAATGTGATCCCCTCCTTCCTCTTGGAAATGACGAACGCCCCGGGATGTGGCCCCAGGGCGGTGCAGCGGTAGAGTTCGGGCGTCTAGCGCGCGTAACTCAGTTGGTTAGAGTGCGTCCCTTACAAGGACGAGGTCGCAGGTTCGAGTCCTGCCGTGCGCACGCACACTCAGTGCACGTTCACGCGCACACGCTCCGCACGGTGGTCTGAACCCCAGTAGGGCAGAACCTCGCGAGACTCAAGGCGCGACGACGTGGAACGAAGGATGACGTCGATCCCGCCGGCATCCGCACGCCGCAGACACGTGTAGGTGTAGACGTGCCGCAGACGGTTCATGTCCCCCGTGAGGAACAGGCGATAGCCCTTGGCGGCGAACCGGTCCGCGAGCCGATCGACAGCCCGATCATGGACACCCCACATCGAACGACGCCACGACTCTGCGAGCTCGCCTGTGTTCTGGTTCCACGCGCCACTCACGGCATGGGTGTTCATCAGCACGATCACGACGTGCGTACGACGGTGCTCGAGCCTCACCCAGGTGACGTAACGGTGAGGGGAGACGCGGGACAGGCCCTTGTGGGTCCGTACGGTCCCGGCGTCCTGGTAGCGCCACGAGGCGGTACGCCACGAGATCGGGACCTCGGTACGGGAGTAGGTCCGGTAGCCGTCCATGGCACGGATGCGGGTGTGGGCCCGTCTCGTGTCGGCCTCCTGCCACCCGATCACGTCAGCGAACGCGTGCGGGGCCGCCTTCCCGTGGAGGAGGTTGTGGGTCCCGATCGACAGCGACGTGGGCGCGTAGCCCTCCGCAGGGTGAGCGAACAGGACGACAGCGAGGAACGCAGCCACCAGGGCCGCGACGATGCGTCTCATGACTGAGCCTCTCGGGCCTCGCGGGCCCTCTTCGAGTGGATCTTGTGGTCGTAGGGGATGCAGCCGCAGCCCTTCCGCCGGCACGGCAGCACGGCGTCACGCAGGGACTCGGTGACGGTGGGGGAGTGCGGCGAGTAGCCGTAGATCATGGGTCGGTCCTCTCCATAGAAAAAGGCCCCGCCCCTCCCATTTGCGCGTCCAGAGGAGAGGCGTGGGAGGGGGTGGGCCGGAGCACGCCGACGAGGAATCGAACCTCGGTAACCGGTTTTGGAGACCGGGGCTCTACCACTGAGCTATCGGCGCTTGAATCAACGGAACCAGGGAGGCGGGCCGCCCGGTGCACCCCTATCCCTCGCATCTAGCAAGGGGTCTCCCTGGTTCCTGGCTGGCGGGGCAGGGCTCGAACCTGCGCGGACCGGATTAACAATCCGGGGCTCTACCAACTGAGCTACCCGCCATGGATGCCCACGAGACACAGGGAGCGAGCGACGAGAGGGAGACCAAGACGTTCGCTACAACCTGTGTCCCGTGGGACTTCCCACCAACCCAAGGTTGGGGGTCTTACTGCCGGGGGCCGCGCCTGACGCAGCCGTATCTATGGAGGGGTCTGCCTGTACGGGCACCCCGGCAAGTCTTCGAATCACACTGCGGTGACTCTACGCGAAAGAGTACCAAACTACGCACGCACTACGCAACGCGCGATGCACCGCACTCGGTGCAGCAGCGCACCCACAGGTCGTGGACGCACAGGTCTTCCTTGGTCAGGACGTCCTCCACCTTGACCTTGCCGGCGGTCGGGCCTGGGGCCCGGTTCCGGATGGTCTGAGTGGTCACCCCGAGGAGTTTCGCGGCCACGTGCACGGGCACGATCTGCTGTGGCGTCTCCGGCGGCAGACGCCACGGCGTCCCGTTCTTCCGGTCCTCCGCGGACGTGGGCGCGGGGTCCATCAGACGCCACGCCTGGTAGCGCCACTCCCGGAGTTCGTCCCGCAGGTCGGCCCGGTCCTCCTCGGCCATCCGCTCGAGGTGGGTGATCAGGAACAGCGCCATGCGGACCACCGACCCACCCACCGGGGGAGTGGTGTCGGCGGGGTCGCGTACGGCATCCACCCACCACCGCAGGACCCGCACGAGCTTGTAGCGGTGCTCGATCACAGCCAGTTTGCCCGGGGGAGAGGACTCCGGGTCAGCGTGCGCCACCTGCTCGGAGGGCTCACCCACCTTCACGCTGTGCGCGTGGTGGAGATCGTCATACACCCCCGGGACACGCTGAAGCAGTTCGGTCAGGTTCACCGGATCACCGATCCTTGTTGCTCGAGGATGAACGGAGGTAGTCAGCACGGCACCGACAGAAGCGGACACCGCACCCGGGGACCCAGCGGGACCCGTGCAGCCACGGGGAGTGGCCACAGCCCGCACACCGGACCTTCGGGAAGAACCGGAGCCTCATCCACCAGAACATGACCCCTCCTCCAGCTCCCGGGCGCGAGCCCTCAGCACCACCTCGGCGCGCTCCCATGCCTCACACCGGAGACACGGGTTCGCGATGTGCTGGCCAAGGCCGTGCATGAGTTGCCACTGCCGGACGATGTCGGCGGAGCGCACGAGCTCGGCGGCGATCTCGCGACGGATCGTGTCGGCGCGGAAGGCGGTGGGGTTGGCCTCCAGTCGCTCGGTGAGCGCCCCGAAGTCCAGCGGGTCAGTCTTGGTCTCAGTCATCGGCCTTCTCCTCCGTGCGGTATGGGTTGACCTGCTTGATGGCGAACAGCGTCAGGTTTGACCGGTGGGCCGCGCGGACGCCCTCCTCCCACGCCGCTCGCTTGGCCTGCTTCGGGTGGGGCGCGTACGGCATCACGTTGGCCAGCGCGATGCCGCCGGGGTAGCCCTCCACCATCACCACCGGTGTGTGGTCGCCCAGCAGCCACGCCACCGAGCGGGTGGTGCTCTTGCGGCCCTCGCCGTCCCTGACTCCGGGCCAGAAGACGACGGGCGAGCCGATCGGGCACAGCTCGTTGAACTGGTCGATCATGGCCGTGTGCTTCTTCGTGCGGCGCTCGGTGCGGGTCTGCTCACCCATGGGTGGCCACCTCCTCGAACGGCGTGATCGTCGCCTCCACCGGGCACAGGCCGGGGCCCTCGTGACCGGACGGCAGGATGCAGGGCTGCGGCGGTCCGAACTCCCAGCGCTTCCCGTCGTGGTCGTACGGGGCCTTCTGCTGGTCGTGGACGATCTCGCAGGGAACCTCCGTACCCTCCACGTTCTCGTCGGGCGACGCGGTGGCGTCCTCGGAGATGTCCGGCCACTGGATACGGCAGGTCTCGCAGTAGGCGTAGCCGTCCTCGATCGTCACGTCGTTGAAGCAGTGGCCGCACGACGGGTACGGGATGTACAGGTTCGGCAGGGTGTCACCCAGCGTAAAGACCTCACTCATCGGAGCCACCCTCCAGGGCCTGGCCGGCAAGCGCCCAGATCACCAGCAGCGCCATACGCCGGTCCTTCGGGTCCTCACCCAGAGCCGCACCGCGGATCTCGGTCAGCGCCTCCCGGAGTCGGGCGACCTCGACCCGCGCGCCGGACAGCTGGATGCTGACGTTCTCGTGCTGCTGCTCGGTGCGCTCCATCTGGGCGGCCCAGTTCCTCTCACGCGCCGACGCGTCGTTGCGCTGGCGTTCCAGGTCCCGGGCGTCCTTCTCGGCCTTCGCGGCTGCCTTCGCGTAGCGCTCGCAGTCGCCATTCTTCTGCTGGCACGCCCTCGTCAGCCGCTGGTTCTCGGCCTCCAGCGCAGTGATCTTGTCCACCACAGCCTCGATCAGCGGACGCTCCTCCTCGTAGCACGACCGGAACGCGGGGTGATCAGCGATCTGATACCACGCCTTCACGCGCTGGTCTTCCTCGACGTTCGGCGCGGCGTCCTTCAGTCGCTTGTTCTCGGTCTCCAGGCGCTCGGCCTCACGGCCCGCGGTGTGCAGGTTCCGCGTGGTCGCGGTCTCTCCCTGGTTGTCGCACTCCTCGATGCGGAACCCGCCGATCTCCACGGCGGAGTTGGTGCCGGCCAGTGCCTCGGCGGCGTCCAGCATCGTCAGCGCCCGCTCGATCCGAGTCGGCATGTCGTCGGGCTCGGCGGTGACGACCGCCAGGCCGGCGAGGTCCATCGCCTTGAGTCCGCGTTCGGCCATGTGCCGAGGTGCGTTGTATCCAGCGCCAGGCAGGTGCGCTACGTCGGCGAACTCCTCGGTCAGCACCTTCAGCGCCTCGGGGGCGTGGTGGACGCTGGGGGACCCGTGGGGGGTCGTGTTGTGGTGGCCGCCGTCCTTGAACGGTGGCGGGATCTGGTCAGTCATGGTCTCCCTTTCGTGACTGAAGTTCTTCGGTCTGTGCCTTGGACAGCTCGTCCTGAGCCGCCTTGATTCGGGCCGGAGTTGCGCCGGGGTTCTCACTCACCCGACGCAACTCCGCAGTGGCGGCACGCAGCCGCCCAACCGCACCCCGAAGGGCCACTACCAGGTCTTTCGGCCGTTCCGGCGGGCCCGCTTCGCGGCCTTCCGTGCGGCCTTCGGCGACAGGCCCAGAGCGGTGAAGCGCTCCTTCTTGACCTTCGACTTCTTGGCCTTCTTGCCCTTGCTGGGCGGTACGAACCACGGCATGGAGATCACTCCTCTTTGGTTGGTGGTCTATCGGTCTCCACCACCAAATCTAGAGCACTACGCACCAACTACGCAAGCACTGCGCATACACCAAAATCGGGTATGTCGGGCACGTCGGCCTCGGGGACGAGGGTCCAGCCGCCGTGGTTGTCGAGGAGCACGAACCCGTCGCGCCACGTCAGTACCGGCACCTCGGCGGGAGGCAGGCCGTAGCGAGACACCGACAGCCCCAGATGGCGGCCCATCGTCGGGTTCGCCTCCACCCAGCCATGGCACCCCGTGGTGCCCGACCCGCACAGCGTGATCAGGTTCGCGGGCTCGTTGATCCACGAGGCTCGAGTGCCGCCCATGCCGCGGGCTACCCGGTGCTGGGTGGTCAGGTCACGCGGAGAACCGCAACGGACACAGGCGTGCCCGTCGCGGTCTCTCACTGCCCGTACCGTCTTCGCGGACGGGTCCGTACGCCTCACTTCTTCCGCGCCCACATCTTGCCGTGGTCCGCGCAGGCGATCCCCTCACCCGTCGCGGGGTGGGTGTTGCCGTCCGCGCACGACGTGCAGCACGCCAGGCCACGACCAACAACACCGCCCCGCCCCCGCTTCTGGCCCTTGCCAGCCACAGAGGTCCGGTTCAGGCGGGCCATGCAGTCTTCGGAACCCATGCGGCACGAGGTGCACGCGGTGGGCTGGATCTCCAGGCTTTCGCCGATCGGGTCGGCCATCAGAACGGCGGCTCGTCGGCGGGGGCCGGGGTCGCCCACGGGTCGTTCGCCGGCGGAGCGGCCCACGGGTCACGCTGGCCCTGCTGGGGCCGGTGCTGCTGTCCCTGCTGGCCGCGGGGACGGGTCGACGCAGGGATGATGCCCACGGTCGCGTAGTCGAGCTCGATGGACTCCCGCTTCTCGCCGTTCTTCTCGTACTCCCGGGCGATCAGGGTCCCGGTGACGATGACCTTCGCGGACTGGACGTTGCCCAGGGCCTCGGCCAGGTCCTCGGCGGCCTGCTCCCAGAGCGTGACGCGGATGAACGGGGACCGTCCCCCGTCCTCCCACTCGTTGGTCTGCTTGTTGCGGGTCCGCTTGTTGGCGACCACGGTCAGGTTGCAGACGGCCTTACCCGACGCCTCCAGGAACCGCAGTTCCGCGGGCCCGGTGGTGTTGCCGACGATGGTGATGGTGGGCAGAGTCATTCTGGTGGTTCTCCTTGTGTGTTGGGTTACGCGGCTCGGTACTGATTGCCGTTGAACTTCGGGTCCCGGCGCAGCAGCCGGAAGTAGAGGTCCATGTGCCCGTGGCGCTTGCACCACCGGTTCAGGCCCTCCTGAGACACCCCGATCTCCTCGGCTGCCTGCTTCGCGGTCTGCTCGGCCTCGTCGGCACGCTGCAACAGGGCCAGACGGTCCGGCTTCGGCTTGGGCGGGATCGCAGCGGCCGCGGGGGCCTCGTCGTTGTCGATGTCGTCCCACGCCAGCGGCGGAACCCATCCGTTCTTGCGGGCCGCGGCCATGGCGCGGGACTTCCCGAACGAGTCCGGCGGGACCCGCATCGACAGGCGTTCGTACGCCGTCGCGATCCGCTCGAACGTCGGGACCGTGATCTGGTCGTGGTACTTGGCGTACTGGAGCCCCTGACGATCGTTGAACCCTGCGGCCTCCGCAATCTGGGTGTTCGTCCACCCGATCGCCTGTAGGGCCTCGATGCGTCGACGTGCGCCCAAGGTCGAGACCTTCCGGACCTTCCCCTGGTAGTCGTTCACCCGGCGCTGTTTGTCGTAGCGGGCCTTTGCGATCAGGCAGGGGTCGCACTGCGGGACATCGGCGCGGTGGTGCGCCCAGTGGCCGGCGGTGGTGCCGTGGCGGGGGTCGTCGGGGTCTGCGATCAGGTCGACCGCGAGCCCCTTCGTGTGGCCGCCCATCACGCCACCTCGAGCTGGCCGGTCTGGTGCCGCCACTGGCCGGAGAGCCCCGTCATGTAGTCCTTCAACTGGGGCATGGGCCGCGTCTCCTTGAACTCCGCGATCTCGGTGTCGTACCCGATCGCGGTCTCCTCGGCCGCCTGCTCCCACGTGATCATGTCGAGGTTCCAGTGGTCCCAGATGAACCGAACCCACGGGTTCCACTTCTTCATGCGAGCACCCGCGCAACCTGGCGGCCCAGCCAGTGAGCGACGTTCACCGCCACGGCGTTACCGGCCTGCTTCTGCTGCTCAGCCTTGGACCCGGTGATGACGTAGGTCTGCGGGAACGCCTGGGCGTTCGCGGCCTCCCGCGGCGACAGCATCCGGAAGTAGCAGTCCTCCACCGAGATCTCGACCCGGAGTACGCCGTGCTGGTCGTGGGTCGCGATGGTCGACAGCGGCGCAGCCTGGGCGGCGTACGGCTTCGCGCCCTTGCGGTAGGGGATGACCAAGCTCTTGTTGACCTGGGTCGTCATCGTGCGCAGTGGCTCGGACACGGCCTTGTTCATCGACGGGTCGCCCTCGGCGTACCCACCATGATGGGCGGACACGAACGCGCCCGGGGGCACGGTGAGGCCGTGGTGGAACCCGCCAGCGGTGAACCCCTGAAGCGGTGCGGACGACACCGGGGTGTTGCCGCCGTTGCGGCGGAGCATCGTCACGAACGCCTCAGTCATCGCCAGGGCTTCGCCGTTCTTCACCGTGCGCGAGGGCATCGGCCGGCCATCGGGGTCGAACGCCCGGTGGCCGCCGTTCGCGCCGTGGTTCAGGGTGAGGACGGCCTTGCGTGCCTCGTCGGTGAGCGCTACCCCGTTCTGGATCGCGGTCACCTGGGCAGGGGTCGGGGACGAGTCCACGGGCCACGCCCGGACGTAGTTGTTGTTCGCGCCGGACGCACCGTCGTAGGTGTTGCCGCCAGCGGCGACCAGGGCAGGGTTCCCGATGGTCTCCAGGCCCATCTTGATGCGGCGCATGGTCGCGGCACCGAGGGGCTTCGCCCGGTCACCGATGCGGGTCCCGAGGTCGGTCCAGTCGATCGCAGCCGCCGCGGGAGCCACGTACGGCTCCACGATCTCGGGGCACTGCGGACACACGTACACGTACTGCTTGCCGTACTTCCCGATCCGGCGGCCCTGCTTCTTCCACGCCTGCTTGGCGGGCACCACACAGTCGCAGCGGCCACAGAACGCCATCGGGCGGGGCTCCACGTCGGGGAGCTTGATGCCCTTGCGGGTCAGCACGACGTACAGGCGGTCGCGCCACTGCGGGGCGTTGGGGTTCTCATCGGTGTAGCCGACGTGCGCGGCCGACACAGACACGAACTGGTGGTTGTAGCCGAGAGCGGTCATCCCGGACAGCCACACGTCGAACAGGGGCCAGTCGGCGGCCTCCGCCACGTTCTCGACCAGGACGGCCTTGTAGCTTTTGACTTCAGCCGCGCGGATGACTTCCCAGAACGTGGTCCGGGTCCGCTCGAACGCAGCCTGGGGGAGGGGGTTGCCCTCGGCGGTCAGGTTGTCCTCGTCGTCCCCGAGGCCCAACGCAAGCGCACCCTGGCCCAGGGGCTTCTTCGACCGGCCGCCGGCGGGGGAGAGTTCGGTGCAGATGGGGGAGGCCCACAGGATGTCCGTGTCCGGGAGGTAGCGGAAGTCCACGCCGGACAGGTCGGCGCACACGTGCTCGGTGTCGGGGTGGTTGCTGGAGTGGGTCTCGATGGCCCGGTTCCAGTGGTTCGCGGCGAGCTTCACCTGGAAGCCAGCGCCCACGAGCCCGGTGCTCGAGCCGCCCATGCCGCAGAAGAAGTCAGTGGCGGAGAAGGTCACAGGACCACCTCGGCGGGGCCCGTGATGAGCATCCGGCGAACCAGGGAGGGGTTCCCGCGGGCGTTGGACGTGTAGTCACGGGCGAACTTCTCCGACGACCACCACTCATCGGTGTGCCCCTCGGCGGTCTCCCAACGGGTTCCGTACTGCCAAACGAGGTCATCGTTAGGGATGCTCACGGTCACGTGGGTGGTGGGCACGGGGTCGAAGTGGTTGCCGTAGTAGCCCGCCTTGCGGCACGCAGCCGTGATCAGGCTGTGGCCGGAGCGGGTCTGCCCGCAGTGGATGCAGGTTTCGGCACCGGGCTCCAGGTTGTTCGCCGCAAACGGCGTCTCGGTCTTGGTCTCCATGGCATCGATAATACGCACTGCGCACCAACTACGCAACCACTACGCACCCCAAAATACGAAGTGCCCCCGCCATCACGACGGGGGCACCACAGGGGAGAGGGTCAGGGGGTCATTCGAAAACCGTGGTGTCTTCGTATGGGCACCACCGGCACGAACGCGTATGGGTGGGTGGGTTCACGGTTACGCGGATCGCGTCCTTTCGTCCGCACTCAGGACAGGTGCGAGCCGCTGCCCGCTTCTGCTGGGTGCGTCGCCTGTCGTAGTCGCCTCGTCTGCTGTGTGTGCGTGCCATGTAGGGGAGAGTCCTCACGAGCTCGATTCGAAACAGTCGGACCGGATGTTTCTCAGACCATGGACGCGATCCGGCCATAGTGACCCTGGAACGACAGGGACACCTGAACCCCCGAGGGGCCGCCACGGTTCTTCCCCACGATCAGGTCGACCTCGCCCGCACGATCCGACTCCCGCTCGTACTGGTCCGGGCGGTGCAGCAGCCACACCTGATCGCTATCCTGCTCGAGCGCGCCAGATTCGCGGAGGTCCGACACCATCGGAGTCTTGTCGGTCCGGTTCACGTTGCCACGGTTCAACTGGGCCAGCAGCAACACCGGACAGGCGTACTCCTTCGCCGTGAGCTTCACGGTCCCGGAGATCTGCGCCACCTGCTGTTCACGCGGCATCCGGGCATCGGCCGGCCTGACCAACTGGGCGTAGTCGATCGCGATCAGCCCGAGGGGCTTGCCGAACTTGCGCTGCGTGCGGCGGGCGGCGGCCCGGATCTGGGTCATCGACTGGGCGGGACGGTCATCGATCCACAGGGGGAGGTGTCGGAGGCGTTCCGCGGCGTCGCTGATCTGGGACCACTCACGGTCCGACAACTGCCGGTTGATGATGTTGCCCAGGGACACCTTCGCGAGGTTCGCGAGGAACCGGGACACGTACTCCTCCCGCGACATCTCCAGGGAGGCGATGTGGACGGGCTGCCCCTGCATCGCGGTGAACATGCCGACGTTCGCGGCCACCAGCGACTTGCCGTGCCCCGGGCGTGCCGCGACGGTGATCATCTGCCCCGGGCGTAGACCGTTGGTGGCGTCGTTCACCTCAGGCCACGGCGTCGGCGCGGTCTGCTGGGGGTGCTCGATCCAATCCAAGGTGAGGTCCACGGCCTCCTCGAGCGCCACCCCCGAGTCAGAGGTTTCGGCGGACTCGGCGGCCTTCGCGACGATCGACTCTGCCTCGCGGGCGGCCTCCTCACCGGAGCCGGCGTCTGGGTCTTCGGCGCGCTGCCTGATCGACAGGGCCGCGTCCACGAGTCGGCGGCGCAGGGCAGCGTCGGCCACCTGGGCGGCGTACCGCGGTGCCTGGACCGGGAGGACATCGGACACCATAAGGTCGACCAGGAGGGTCTTGTGTCGTGCCTCCACGGGCAGGGTGACGGGGTCGATCCGGTCACCCCGCCCGTGAGCGGTCACGCACGCGTCCCACACCGCGCCGTGGTGCGGGTTCCAGAAGTCCGCCTCGGTGAGCATCGGCCCGAGCTCGTCCATGTCGCACCGACCGGTGAGGAGTGCGGAGAGCAGGGCCCTCTCGGCGTCGGTGTTCTGCGTAGCGGTCATGCGATGGCCCACGGGTCAGCGGGGTCGTGGTCCTGGATGCCCTGGCAGAGATAGACGTTGCGCATGTCGGTCCACTCGTGACGGTCGTGGTTCTCGTTGTCGCGGCACTGTCGCAGGATGGTCCGCGTGGGCTGGGGGTCGTCGGACGGTGCGGCGTTGAGGGGTTCGTCCTCCCAGCGTCCACCGTTCAGCCACGTCGCGGCGTGCGGGATGAACTGGGGATCCTTGCCCTGCCACATCGCCTTGGCCATGACCAGGCCCTTCATGATCGTCTCGGCGGGCGCGGACTTGCGGGCCTTCGCGTAGGCGGTCTGTGCGGTCTTCTTGGACTGCTTCTTCGGGTAGGCGGCCCAGAACTCATCGAACCCGCCATCATCAGCCGGTTCAGGCTTCGGCTTCGGGGTCGCCTTCGGGCGCGGCGCGGGACTCGGGGACGTGCCCCGGTTGTTGGCCATCCGCACCCGGTTCTTCTCCCGCTTCGCGTTGATCTTCTCGGCGGACTCCTGGTGGTCGGTCCACTGCCAGAACTGGAACCCCGGTTCCCCGTCGCGCTCCTCCGCGACCCAGAGGTTTGCGTCCACGAGCCGCTGAGCCAGGATCTCGGCGTTCGAGTCCCACCGGTCCAGTTCCTCCGCCGGCACCCACCCATCGGTGTGGAAGTTGTCGATGCACCACGACTCGGCGCATACCCACAGCCCGATCGCGGAAGCGTCGCGGGGACGGTCGCCACCCTTCCGGGCGCGACGCATCTTCGGGTGGTCGTGCAGGTCGCCATAGAGCTTCCCCCACTGCTTCGCCATCACGCACCCACCCCGGCACCCAGGGACATCTCAGCGCGCATGAGCGCAGACAGTGACTGGACGACGGACGCCTGGTCACGTACGACCCGCAGACGGTCCTCAGCGGCCTTCCGGACCTGCTCCTTCACCGCGGCGTCGAACCGCTCGTCACTGGTCGCCTGGTCCACCCACGCGTCACGGTCCGCGACCGTGACGCCGTTCTCTCCTCGCTTCGGGCGCGGGCACTCCTCGGACAGGATCGCGCGAGCCTTCGCCATCGTCAGCGCCTCGATCGCGTGGACCTCGGCATTCCGGGCATCCGCTACCGCACGGGCGGCGGCCCCGAGCTCCTGGTGTACGTCGAACAGGCGCTGTTGCACCTGACCTGGGGTGAGGCTCACGCGGCCCTCCTGTGGTGTGCGGGCTTGTCAGTGGGGAACACGTGCCACACGGCGCTGGCCTTGGCCCACCTGACCTGATAGCGGGTGTTCCAGGCGCGGGACCAGCGGCGGGCCCACTTCATGGCGTTCTGGTGATCGTGGATCGAGCCACCCGGGGCGCGACTGGCTTTCACTGGCTGGCCCCCTCGTCGGCCATCCGCGTGACCTTCACGGCCCACGGCCCCGGGGACCGCTCGCAGTAGTCGTCAGCGTCGATCCCGAGTCCACGGAGCCCGGTCACCTTCGGGGCGGCCGAACCGTGGACCTCCTGCACGCGGCGTACGACCGCTTCCAGGGACACGTCCAGCTCCTCGCCGTCCGCGCTGATGACGTGCGCGCCCTTCAGGCCCTCGGCCTGGATGACCTTGCGGCGAACTTCGGCCTGCCAGGCGGCGTGCTCCCACGACTTCCGGTCTGGCCGGCGGGAGCGCTCCACGCGCAGGGTGCCGCTCTCGGCGTTGTCCGCCAGCATCGACTTGGCGGTCTCCTCCTCCAGGGTCCGCTCGATCGACAGAAGGAAGACGCGGGCCTCACGGACGCTCCACAGCAGCTCTGCCAGGTCACGGCCCTCGGGGTCGGTGCACTCGGTGACCAGGCCAAGAAGCCTGTCACTCAGGGCCTGGACGGACGCGGTGACGTTCTCGACCACGTCCCCGTTCAGGCCGACAGGGGCCACGGTCTCGGCGGTCATGACGCCACCGCCTGTCCAGTGACGCGGGCGAGGTGCTGGTCCACGGTCGCCTTCAGCGCGTCATCCAGCAGCCCGAACGCGTGGGCACGGTTCCCCCACTCGCGCACCGCGGCCTCGGTCTCCGACTCGCCCAGACCCTGAAGGATCATCGCGCGACGCTGGTCCGGGGTGATCTCGGCGGGAGGGGCGGCCCGCTCGTACTGGTGCTCGTCCGGGTCAGGCTCGTTCGTCGGCAGACACAGGGCCTGAAGGAGGAACGTACGGAACGCCACGCTCATGGCCTTGGGGGTGGCCTTGTCGCCGGAGTCGGCGGCCTCGCCCGCGGCGGCCCCCGCCATCGTGTCGCCCGCGGGCCCGTGGATGGCGTACTTCACGAACACCGTGACGTTGCGCATCCCCTTGCCGTTCGAGGTGGTCACGTTCTCGGGGGAGTGCGTGACCTCGGTCGGCACGACGGACACGCCGTGGGTTCGCAGCACGGGGCCGACAGCGTTCATCACGTCATCGACACCACGGAAGTTGAACCGGGCGGGCCCGGAGGTCACGGCCTGGTTCTTGCCCAGCCCCTGGACGTCGGCCATCACGGCGGCCCACGCCTCTTGAACAGTCAGCTTGTCACTCATGGTCTCGGTCTCCAATCGAGAAGGTGGGATGCCCTGCCCCCTCGCAGGGCATCCCGGTACGGGTGGTCAGGCGATCTCTTGAAGGACCGTCACGTGCCCCAGATCGACGTGGCCCTCGTCGTAGTCGCGGGCCTCGTCGGCGGTGTCGAACACGTGCGACGCACCACAGGTCATGCAGTCGAACGTCGTTGCTTCGGTCTCGGTCTCCATGACGTAGATACTACGCAGTTCGCGCGCAGTGCGCAAGCACTACGCGCGAACTGGCGAGCGCGAGAGAGTCAGGCGGCCTTGCTCCGGGCTCGATCCGCCGCCCGCCGGCACTTCTGCGAGCAGTACCGCTGCCCCCCAGCCTTCGGGGACCGGATGAACTCCTTCCCGCAGGCGGGCGCAGGACAGGTCAGCACCTGCAACCACACGGGGTCCTCCCCGAACCACACGCCGGCATGGATGCCGTACGCCTCGCCCTGGTCCTTGGCGTGCTGGAAGCACTCGCGGCGGACGGGGCACGGCCCGCAGACCTCCGCCTTCGTGTCCTCCACCGAGGTACGCAGCGCGGCGTCCGGTTGCATACGGGCAGGGTCCACGTCGCGACAGTGGGCGAAGTCCATCCATGCCGCCGACGTGGCGGGCCCGAACAGAAGCGGCTCGGTCACACCGTCACCTCATCCCAGGTAGAAGGAACATCGCGGGTCGCCTGAAGGAACCGCGGCGTACGGCCCTGGGCGCACAAGGCGACGAGGGGGAGCGCTGAGCACAGGTCAGCGAGCGTGACCAGTCGGTCGCGATCGGCGGGCCCGAGCTTCTTGGATTTCTCGGTGCCGACCTGGACGAGAGCCAGGCCGAAGACGGGGTGAACCATGATGAGGTCGGCGGCACCCTTGGATCCGGCAGACCTTGCTACCTGGATCCACCTGCGGCGCGTCATATGGTCAGACACGCGGTGTTCGCGTGCGCGCCCGTTGGTGGCGTGGCTCACTGGTCGACCGCCTGGCGGCGCAGGACGCGCGCGCGTCCGTCTCTCACGGCGGCGGAGATCGCGGTGTCGGTCCGGCCGAAGATGGTCAGCGTCGGTGCGCCGGAGAACCATCGGGACGTGTTGCCCTCCATCCTGCGGCGGGTGTACGTGACGTCCGTGCCGATCCACTGGACCACATCAGCGTCGGTCCACACGTACTCCGGGGCGAGGTCCTCGACCGTGACGCCGGCCCAGTCCTCACCAACCACGATCGTGGGACCCTCGGGGGTCACGACCCGCAGGTTCTTCCCGATGTAGTGGGCGTCACCCTCGACCGTGACCCGTACGCGGCGGGTGCTCACTGGGGGAGTGTTGGCGATCTCGACCGCCTCCGCGGCGGCCACGTCGTACGACTCGGCAACCATCAGGCACCCCCGATGAAGTCGGTGATCTGCGTCTGGGCCGGGTCGTTCGCGGCCAGGTAGTCGGCCTGGTCCGACACTTCGCGGGCGTCCTCGATCACGCGGCCCGCCTCGGCCTCCTTCGCAATGGAAGGGGTCGCGATGATGTCGTACTTGTCGTACGCCTCCTGGACGAGGCCCTGGACCTCCTCTCGCGTGAGGTGCATCGCGGTCAACTCGGCCACCGCGAGACGAGTCAGGTAGAACTCGTCCATCGGGGGGAGTGGCGGGGAAAGCTTGATGACTGACACTGGTAATCTCCTTCTCGTCACCCTCGGCGGCTCCGGTCCTCTTTAGGTCTCGGTCTCCAACCCGCCGGGGGTGTCTTGGTTTTGGTCAGGACGCCCGGGACGCCTTGAACGACAGGGACGCCATGTGGCCCCGCATCGCCGTCTCGTTGGGGAACTTGCCCAGGAACGCCTCACGGGCCGCCGCGGTCTGTTCCGCACGGTCCGTTGTCTTGCCCCAGCGGGCCAGGGCAGCAGCCCGAGCACGGGTGCTCCGCTGTGCGGCGGTGAGGTCTGAATGCTCGACTGTCCGCCTGTCGAGACGGTCCGGGGTGTTCTCCATGACAGACACACTACGCGCCCAGTACGCAACTACGCAAGCACTTCGCAGAAAGAGGCGCGCTGTGTTGTGAACGTGTGTTCGAACCCGCCTCTGACCTCCGGGAATAGCCAAACTGGGTAGTAACTACGCAGCCAGTTCGCCGTTACTGTGGATGAGTCAACCGAAAGTGTGGGGGAGAGAAAGGCACCTGATGCCCAAGAACCGATGGCCCCTCGGGGCCTACATCAACGAGGCACGCGGAACCATGGCGATGCGCGAAGCAGCGCGGCGCGCCGGCATCTCGGAGACCTGGTGGCGCGCGATCGAATCCGGGACACAGAAGGTCGGCGGCGTAGAAGTGTCGGTCACCGTCAAGCCGGAGACCGTGGTCATCGCCGCGCGGACCGTGAACGCGGACCCAAGCAAGGCCCTGGAGTTGGCCGACTACGACCCGGCGGACTATCAGTGGCTACTCGATTCCCCTGCGTCTAAGGACGAGTCGTCCGTCGAAGACCACAAGGAGTGGTTCGCGGGGCTGCCGCGCGAGGAGCGCGAGGAAGTCCTAGCCGAGCTCCAACGCCTGAACGTTGACATCGAGTTGACTCGTGGACTGGGCCGTCGCCGTTCGGGCTAGTACGTACTGACCCAAACGGGCGGTTTCTATCACGAATGTGTGAACGCCGTGTGTTGTCGGTGGGTGGCTGTTTAATATCAGCCAAGCGGAGGCAAAACCTCGGGAGTTTATACCCCCGCCCCCATACTCGGCAATACTCAAGAAACGGTAGATCCCCGACATGCTCGACACGTGGCTGGACAGCCTGACACCTCGCATCGTTCGACGTTGGGCTGTCCGGACCCTCATCGTGGCTGCCCCGGTCGCCGTGGCCGCCTTCTTCATCCATGCACTCGGCTTCCGCCCCTTCAATGGGGACGGGACGTTGCAGATGATCTACTCCGGCGGCATGTTCGTGGGCTGCACCGCGTTCGTCGTCGCAGCCTTCGCGACCTGCCACATGAAGATCGCGGCGGCGTTCGGGCACGGCTACCGGATGGCCCAGATGCACGAGCGGGACTTCGAGGGAGAGCGCCCCAAGCTCCACGTGGTCGACTGAACCACAGCGTTTAACCATTAGCACAGCGGTTCGCGCTACGCACCCACTACGCAGGCAGAACGCAGATAAGCACACCGTTTTAGGCATCCTCGCTTACAAGGAGGATGTCGGGGGTTCGAGTCCCTCTGCGTCCACCACAAGTTCAGTCCCCCGCGGCGATGTCGGCGATGTCGGTGGCGGTGAGGCGAAAGACGGGATGCCGGTGTGAGTCCGCGATGATGTCCTCGTCGGGGGAGTCCGCGGTCACGGCGAAGTAAGGCCGGGTCACCGGTACCTCCCGCAGGTACTGGCGCAGCACGGGGACGCTGGCCGGCGGGTCCAACTCGGTGACCTGCACCGTTTCAGAGCGGCCGCCCCGGCTGAGCGTGACCCGACCGGCCGCGCGGGCGTTGCGCACCCAGCTGGTGACGCCGTAGGCGGCGACCAGCCAGCGCTCGCCGTCCCGGGCCATGACATCGACGGGCGTGGAGTAGGGCGTGCCCGTCCGGCGGCCGGGGACGGTGAGGATGTGTCGGTACGAGTTGCCCAGCCCCAGCCGGATCATCACCGCGAACGCGCGGTTGACCAGGCGCGTGGCGGCGTTGACGCGATAGGTCCTGGCCATCGGCTTCTCCTCGGGTTCGTGGTCCGACGGTGGCGGCCTGAGGCGGATGACAGGCCGACCGCGCTGGTCACGATACGGCGACAGCCGTCTCGCTTGGTCAGCGCGGAGCTGCGTACGTCGTCGGCGCCGTCTGCGCACTGACCTCGCCGGAGGAGGGGGGCAGGAGCGTGCGGGCGGCGGCGTACGCGATCAGGACGATCGCGATGACCATGCTCGCGGTGCCTGTCCAGCCGGCAGCGAAGGCGAGGCCGCCGAGCCAGCCGAAGAGGCTGGAGCCTGCGTAGTAGAAGAGCGTGTAGAGCGAGGTGGCCTGCGCGATCCCGCTGGTCGCCATCGGGCCCACCCAGCCCGACGCGATCGAGTGCGCGGCGAAGTAGGCCGTTGCGAACAGCAGCAGCCCGATCAGGATGGTCGGCAGCCGGTCGGGGATCGTCAGCGCGCCTCCGGCGGCCATGGTCAGGGACGAGACGAGGAGTACGCGTAGGCGACCGAAGCGGGCCGCGAACGTCGCCGCCAGCCGGGCCGACACTGCGCCGGAAAGCCCGGCCAGGAAGATCACCGCGGTCAGCGCCGGCGGCAGGTCGAACGGCTCCAGCTCGAGCCGGTAGCCGAGGTAGTTGAAGACCGCCACCTGCGCGCCCATCAAGAAGAACGCCTGCGCATAGAGCGCAAGCTGGCCGGGGTTGGTGAGGTTGGCGACCATCCCGGCCCATACACCGGCTGGGCGAGGAGCCGCCGCGGGGCGGCGGCGCTCGGGCGGGAGCGCGGTGACCGCGACGGCGGCGCCGAGCGCGCTGAGGCCCCCGGCCACGAGAGCCGCCACGCGCCAGTCGCTCACGTCGGCGACCGGTGCGGCGACCAGCCGTCCGACGAGGCCGCCGACGACCGTTCCGGAGATGTACGTCGCGCCCGCGGCCATCGCGTCGCGCCGGCCGACCTGCTCGCTGAGGTAGGCGAGCGCGAGCGCCGGGGTGCCACCCAGGGCGATGCCCTGGGCGACGCGAAGGAGGATGAGCACGGGGAACGAGGTCACGAACGGGAGTGCCAGTCCGATCGCCGCCGCGGTGACGATGGCGATCGTCATCGACCGGGCCCGGCCGATCCGGTCGGCGACCCACGACCAGCCGAGCGCGGCGACGGCGAGCCCGATCGTCGCCCCGGAGACGGTCAGGGCGGCCTGGGAGGCGTCGACCGCGAAGTCGCGGCTGAGCGCCGGGATCAGTGCCTGGGGGTAGTAGAGCTGCACGAACGTCGTCATCCCGATCGCGACGAGCGCGATCAGCACGCGTCGATCGCCGGGGTCGGTGGGTTCCTGTTCGCTCACCTGCATCACGCTAAGGAGCCCGTGACTATGCGTCCAATGCATGGATGATGCTTGAAGAATGCTGATTCGCATACGATGTCGGCTGTGGATGCCACCGCACGGAATGTCCTGCCGATGCTCCCGGCCCTCGCCGCCCTGGCCGAGACGGGGCAGACGCTCGCCGCCGCCGACCTGCTGCAAATGCCGCAGCCCACGGTGAGCCGCATGCTCGCGCGCCTCGGTCGGGAGCTCGGCGTGGACGTGGTCGAAAGACACGGGCGTGGTCTGCGGCTCACCAGGGCAGGGGAGGCGCTCGCGCCGCACGCCGCCGCCGCGGTCGCAGCGGCCACGGCGGGCATCGAAGCCGTCCAGGCCCAGGAGTCCGGCACCCGCGGGCGGATCGCCCTCGCGTTCCAGAGCACGCTCGGCGAGCGGGTCGTGCCGGCGCTGGTCAAGGCGTTCCTTCAGCAGCATCCGGGTGCGTCCGTCGACCTGCTCCAGACCTCGCGTCCGCGCTGCCTGGCAGCCCTCGCCGACGGCACCGCCGAGGTCGCACTCATCTCGCCGCTCGAGGCCGGCTCCGGCCTGCGCCAGTGGCGGCTGCACACCGAGCCGCTGGTCCTGGTCGTACCGACCGGCCACCGGCTGGCCACCCGTGCCCGGGTGAGCTTCGAGGAGGCCGCCGAGGAGACGTTCATCTGCATGAAGCGCGGTTATGGGATGCGTACGCTGCTCGACGAGCTCGCCCTGGCCAGCGGCGTCACACCGACCGTCGGGTTCGAGGGTGACGACCTCGCCACGCTGCGGGGGCTGGTCTCGGCCGGTCTCGGTGTCAGCCTGGCTCCCCGCGACCCGCACGGCGCCACCGGCTACGTCGAGGTGCCGTTGACGAACCCCGAGGCGGTGCGGCACATCGGCGCCTGCTGGCTCGACCGCCGTCCATCGACCCTCGCCGCCGCCTTCCAGGACCTACTCCGGCGGCGGGGCCGACGGCTCACCGAGATCGGTCTGCGTCCCTTGGCGGGGTGAGCGTACGCGTCGAAGAAACCGGTGCGGGGCCCGAACCCGGAGTGCCATCATGGCGGCATGGAGGGTTCACGCAGGGAGACTCGGAGGGCTTCGGCGCCGCGTGCGTACTTCGATGGAACCATCGAGGTGCTCCATCACGACCGGGAGCTTCCTGAGGCGTCGGTCAGCTTCTCCGGCGGCCCGGACCGGGTCCACACCGACGACAACCAGGACGAGACCGAGTTCAACCCGGTCCGCCGCGTCGGCTTCACCGCCCCGATCCTGATCCGGGAGCCGCTCGTCTGGGAGGGCGACCAGGCCTGAGCACTCGGAAGTGCTCGATGTTCCGGAGCCGTTCGTCTCGCTGCCGCGGGGAGGACCGGTGGCGGCCCTAGGTTGTGGGCTCCCGCTTCTACCGGAGAGCGAGTCACCCCATGTCGTACCGCCTGATGCCAGCGCTTCTCGTCCTGGTCTCCACGTTCTTCGTGATGCCCACGGCCGCCACCGCCCACGGAGGGCATGGCGGCGCGCGGGTCGTCGACGTGATGACGTTCAACATCCACCATGCCCAGGGCACCGACGGTGTGCTCGACCTGCAGCGGGTCGCAGACGTCATCGAGGCCAGCGGCGCGGACGTCGTCGGGCTCCAGGAGGTCGACCGCCACTACTCGGCACGCAGCGGCTGGGTCGACCAGCCCGCCGCGCTCGCGGCTCTGTTGGGCTGGCACGCGGCGTACGGTGCGAACCTCGACTCCCCGCCGCCCGCTGGTCAGACCGAGCGCAGCCAGTACGGCACCGCCGTGCTCTCCCGCTACCCGATCGTGGCCTCGGAGAACACCCATCTCTACAACGCCGGCAAGGAGCAGCGCGGCCTGCTCCGGGCGACCATCGACGTACGCGGTCAGCGACTGGACTTCTACACGACCCACCTGGAGCACACCTCGCAGGACATCCGGCTCCATCAGACCGCCGAGATCGTCGACCTGGTCGGTAAGAAGGATCCGGCGATCGTGGTCGGTGACGTCAACGCCTACCCCGACGCACCCGAGATCGCGACCCTGACCGCGGCGTTCGACGACGCCTGGGAGGTCGCCGGCCACGGGAGCGGCTACACCTATCCCGCCGAGGACCCGCACGGCCGTATCGACAACCTGTACGTCACCGATCGCGTCCGCCCGGTGACCGCCGAGGTCGTCACGGCCGACCCCGTAGCCTCCGACCACCTCCCTGTCGTCAGCCGGGTCGTGATCGAGCCGCGTCGATAGGGACCCCGACCCGCTCGATGGGCGATGAGGATGCGCGGCATCGCCCATTTGGCTGATTCCTGGCTCAGCCTTGCTCGCGATGTTCCGCGGCGTCGTGCCTGGTGGAGTTGGTGGCATGGCAGATTCTCTGGTTCGTACGCGGTCGGTTGCTCGTCCGCATCTCTCAGACAGATTGACCTCACGGCGGGGAGCCTGGGTGGCGCTCGGTCTCGCGGTGGTCGTGATGGGGGTGCTCTTCGGGGTCTTCGCCGGCGCGGAGGCCCCGGCGCAGACCGGGCAGGCGCCGGCGGGCGCGGAGTCGACGCGGGTGAGCGAGCTGCTGGAGGAGTTCCCCGGTGCGGACCGACAGTCCGTGCTCGTCGTCGCCTCCCGCGAGGACAACGGTGCACTCTCCCAGGGTGATCTCGACGGCCTCGAGCGGCTCGGCGTCGAGATCGGTGCTCAGGCCGCGCCGGGCGACGCCGGTCCGATGCTCAGCGAGGACGACAGGGCCGCGGCTCTCCCCGTACCGGTCACGGTCGGCGCCGACAACGCCGAGAACCTGGAGGTGATCAAGACCCTGCGAGCCGACGTCGCGGCACAAGCCCCCGACGGGCTGGTGCTGCAGGTGACGGGCGGGCCGGCGTTCGGGGCCGATGCGGCCGCTGCCTTCGACGGCGCCGACGTCACGCTGCTGCTGGCCACGATCCTGATCGTGGCGCTGCTGCTGATCATCACCTACCGCTCGCCGGTGCTGTGGCTGATCCCGCTGGTCGTGGTCGCCCTCGCCGACGCGCTCGCCGGGCGGGTCACCGCAGCGGCGGGAGACCTGTGGGACTTCGGGTTCGACGCCGGCATCGTCAGCGTGCTCGTGTTCGGCGCGGGGACGAACTACGCGCTCCTGCTGATCTCGCGCTACCGGGAGGAGCTGCAGCGGACCGATGACGACCGTCTGGCGCTGAGCACGGCCTGGCGGAAGACGGTCCTCGCGATCCTCGCCTCCAACCTGACGGTGGTGCTCGCCCTGCTGACGCTGGTCCTCGCCACGATCCCGATGACCCGTGGCCTGGGAGTTCCCGCGGCGATCGGCCTGCTCATCGCCCTCGTCGCGGTGCTGTTCGTGCTGCCGCCGGCCCTGGCGGTGTGTGGCCGGCGACTGTTCTGGCCGTTCATCCCGCGTCCGGGTGAGTCGCGTGACCAGGGCGGGGTCTGGCGCGCGGTCGCGTCGCGGGTCCTCAAGCGTCCGGTGGCGAGCCTGCTGGGCGGGCTCGCGCTGCTCGCGGTGATGGCCTCCGGCCTCTTCGGTACGTCGGTCGGGCTCGACCAGGTCGAGAAGTTCCGGGTGCAGTCCGAGTCGGCTGCCGGTCTCGAGACGCTCTCGGCGCACTTCCCGCCAGGTGAGGCCCAGCCGACCTACATCGTCGCCGACAGTGCGGCCGCTGCCGAGGTGACCGCGGCCGCGGGTGACGTGGAGGGCGTCGTACGCGCCCAGCCGGCCGGAGTCACCGACGACGGGTCCTTGACGAAGATCATGGTGACCAGCGACTACTCGCCGGGCACCGAGCGGAGCCTCGACCAGATCACCGACCTGCGGGAGGCGGTCCACCCGATCGCGGGCGCGGATGCCCTTGTCGGCGGCGCGGTCGCGACCGACCTGGACGCCGCCACGGGCAGCGAGGACGACCTGCTGCTGATCGCGCCGCTGGTGCTCGCGGTGAGCTTCCTCGTGCTCCTCGTCCTGCTGCGCTCGCTGATCGCGCCCGGCCTCCTGCTCCTGGTGAACCTCGCCAGTGCGGTCGCCGCGATCGGCGCCGGAGCCTGGCTGAGCCGCGTCCTGTTCGACCAGCAGGCGCTCGACCAGCAGGTGCCGATCCTGGCGTTCCTGTTCCTGGTCGCCCTCGGGATCGACTACACGATCTTCCTCGTCCACCGGGCGCGCGCGGACGCGGCGCGGCTCGGCACCCGGGCCGGCGTGGTCGAGGCGGTCGCCCACACCGGTGGCGTGATCACCAGCGCGGGCATCGTCCTCGCCGGGGTCTTCGCCGCTCTCGGTGTGCTGCCGCTGGTCACGCTCGGGCAGCTCGGCCTGATCGTCGGTGTGGGCGTGCTCGTGGACACCCTGGTTGTGCGTACGGTGATCGTGCCGGCGATCTTCAGCCTGGTCGGCGACCGGATCTGGTGGCCGGGGACGTTGCAGGGTAGAGAATCGAGGCCATGAGCGTCGTACACGCGCCGTTGCGGCGGCCCGGCTCGGGATCTATCCCGGCCGGGCCGACCGTGCGGGCGATGGAGATCGGGCAGCACGTCATCGCCGTCGTGCTGACCGCGATCGGCGTCAGCCGGGCGATCGGCGACGGGGTGGCGGCTCCCGCCGCGATCGTCTCCGGGCTCGCGATCCTGCTCTGGCACACCGCCGGCACGATCCTGCCGTCCAGGACGCGCTCGCACAGCCTCCCGGTGTGGTGGCTGCTCGGCTTCGCGGTGATCTGGGTCGCCGCGGTCGCCGTCTCGGACGAGTTCGTCTGGCTCGCGTTCCTGCTGTGGCTGCTCGCCGGGCACCTGCTCCCGCTGCGCTGGGGACTGGTCTTCTCGGCGGCCATCCTCGTGGTGGTGGTCGTCGCCCCGATCCTGCACCGCGGCACGACCAGCTACGCGGACGTCTTCGGACCGCTCATCGGCGGCATCTTCGCGTTCGGCATCTCCCGTGGATACCTGCAGCTCCTCCACGACGCCGCCGAGCGAGAACGCCTGGTCACCTCGTTGAAGAGCGCCCAGCAGGAGATGGCCGAGCTGCAGGACGAGCTCCTGCTCGCCCAGCGCCACTCCGGAGCGGTCGCCGAACGCACCCGGATCTCGCGAGACATCCACGACACCATCGCGCAGGCGCTCTCCTCGATCCGGCTCCTCACCCACGCCGGAGGCAACCGCACCACGGACCCGGAGTCGTCGCGCACCTTCGCGCAGGTCGAGGCGCTGGCGGGTGACAGCCTCGCGGACGTACGCCGGATCGTCGAGGCCCTGGCGCCGGCCGAGCTCGAGGACGCCGCCCTCGCCGCGGCGCTTCGGCGTATGCTCGACCGCACGACCGACGAGGCCGGGCTGCACGTCGAGCTCCATGTCGACGACACGCTCCCGCTGCTGCGCACCGAGGTCGAGGTCGCGCTGCTCCGCACCGCCCAGTCGGCCCTCTCCAACGTACGTCTGCACGCCGGGGCGACCCGGGTGGTCGTCACCCTGATCGACGACGGAGACTCGGTGCGCATGGACATCAGCGACGATGGCACCGGGTTCGACGTCGTCGCCTGGGAGCAGGACGCCGATGCCGGCTCCTCCAGCTACGGCCTGCGTTTCATGCGGGCTCGCCTCCGCGAGCTCGGTGGCGGTCTCGACGTGGAGAGCACGCCCGGTGAGGGCACCGCGGTTTCCGCGCATCTCCCGATCCACATCGAGGCGTCGCGATGACCACGGTGCTCCTGGTCGACGACCACCCGGTCGTACGCAGCGGCCTGCGTGCCGTGATCGAAGCCGGCGACGCGCTGACGGTCGTCGGTGAGGCCGCGACCGGCGAGGAGGCGATCGTCCTCGCCGGTCACCTCCACCCCGATGTCGTGCTGTGCGACCTGCGCCTCGGGAGCGGGATCGACGGCATCCGGACCACGGTCGCGCTCCGCGCCCTCGATCCGGCGCCGGCCGTGCTGATCCTGACCACCTTCGACCGCGACGCCGAGGTGCTCGGTGCGATCGAGGCGGGTGCCGCCGGCTACCTCCTCAAGGACGTCGACCCCGAGGTCATCGTCCAGGGGATCCACCGTGCTGCCGCCGGCGACATGGTCCTCGCCCCGGAACTGGCCACCCGGGTGCTCAAGGGCATGCGCAGCCCGCTGCCGCGGCTCACCGATCGCGAGATCGAGGTGCTGCGGCACCTCGCCAGGGGAGCGACCAACAAGGAGATCGCGCGCACCCTCTTCGTCACCGAGGCCACCGTGAAGAGCCACCTCGCGCACATCTTCACCAAGCTCGACGTCGACAGCCGCTCCCGCGCCATCCACGTCGCACAGGAGACCGGCCTGATCTGACCCGCCTACGCCTCAGTGCTCGACGAGTCCCGACTGGTAGGCCCACACGGCGGCCTGGAGGCGGGACTTGACGCCGAGCTTGGGCATCATCCGGGCCAGGTGGGACTTGACCGTGGAGATCTCCAGGACGAGCGCCTGGGCGATCTCCTCGTTGGACATGCCCTCGGCGAGGTGGAGGAGGATGTCGAGCTCGCGGGTGGTGAGGACCTCGCTGGCGCGGGCCGCGGTCACGGGCTGCGTACGCCTGCGGGTGACGACCTCGCGGAGGACACGGCGGGTCAGCGAGGTGTCGAGGGTGCCGTGGCCGGCAGCGACGGAGCGGACCGCGGCGACGATGGCATCGGGGTCGGCGTCCTTGAGGAGGAAGCCGGAGGCGCCGGCTTCGAGGGCACCGAAGACGTAGTCGTCGATGTCGAAGGTGGTCAGGACGAGCACCGGGATCGGGTCGGTGACGTCGGGACCGCACAGCTCGCGGGTGGCGCTGATGCCGTCGCGGCCGGGCATGCGGATGTCCATGCAGACCACGTCCGGCCGCAGCGCGAGCGCCTGCTCGACCGCCTCCGCACCGTCCTCGGCCACCGCGACGACCTCGATGTCGGGCTCGGTGCCCAGCAGCGTACGCAGCCCGGCACGCACCAGCGGCTGGTCGTCGGCGACCACGACCCGGATCATGCGGTGATCCTCAGCCGGGTCTGCCAGCCGCCCTCGGCGGTCGGTCCGGCCTCGAGGATCGAGTCGGTCAGGTCGGCGCGCTCCTGCATGCCGACCAGGCCCAGGCCACGCCGCGCCGGCCTCCCGCCGGACGGGACGGGAGTCGCCGGTGGCCCGTTGCGGACCGTGACCACGACCTCGGCCGGGTCCTGGGTGTCCAGCACCACCACGCAGCGTGCCCCGGGCGCGTGCCGGGCGGCGTTGGCGAGGCACTCCTGCACCGTGCGATAGGCGGAGAGCTGGGCGAGCGGCCCGACGCTCTCGACGGCGGCGCCGGTCCCCAGCATCGAGAGCTCCACCTCGAGTCCGGCGCGCCGCGCCTCCTCGACTAGCGAGGCCAGCTGGGACAGCCGCTCCTGCCCGCCCGCGTCCTCGGCCTGCCCGGGGTTCCGCAGGAGCGTGACCAGGCCGCGCAGCTCGCGCAGCATCGCGGTGCTCTGGGTGCGGACCTGGCGTACGGACTCCTTCGCTCCGGCCGGATCGGTGTCGATCTGCCGCTCGACCGCGCCGGTCATCACCGCGATGCCGGTCAGATGGTGGGCGGCGATGTCGTGGAGCTCACGCGCCATCGCCGTACGCTCCTCCGCGATCGCCGCGGCGATCTGGGCGGACTGCTCGCGGTCGACGGCGAGGGCGAGGTCGGTGCGGGCCTCGCGGGCGTCGCGGCGCGCTCGCACGGTGGCGGCGAGCAGCGCCGGCAGGACGATCACGCCCGCACCCTGGACGAGGCCGGCGAGGACCGCGGTGCCAGCCGGGAGGCCGATGCTCGTCTGGCTCAGGGACGTGCCGAGCGCGACCAGCAGCCCGGCGCAGGCCAGGGCCGCGCCCAAATCACGGAGCCGGTGGGGGAGCGGCGTCGAGGTCACCGCCGACCACACCGCGACCAGCACAGCCGCCGAGGAGAGGCTGGTGGCGTCGCCCGCTCCGCTGAGCGCCAGGACGACCGGCGCGGCGGCCACCGCGAGCAGCACCGGCAACGGCCGCGAGCGCCGCTCGAGGAGCACGACCGCCTGCGCGGTCAGCACCACCAGCGCGACCCACCAGCCACCGCTGCCGAGCGCCGGGCTCCCGGCGACCGAGGGATCGACGGAGTCGAGGCTCGGCGCGGCCACCAGCAGCGAGGTGGTGATCAGCCAGATCACCACGGGGGTGATCAGCCGCGGCATCATCCTCAGATCGTTCACGCCATCATCCTTTCCGAGGCCGGTCCCGGTCACCAGCATCTTTCGATGCAAGTACGCAGGTTCGCTCTTTTGCCCGGCGCGGCCGGACCGGTCCCGTTCCTAGGTTCAGGTCACGAACTCGACCCCCTCGGAAAGGAACGACCATGACTACCACCCAGCCAGTCGCCCGGCCGGCGACCGAGCCGGACCAGGGCCTACGAGCCTTCGTACGCCGCCACCAGCTCTCCACCTTCTTCGTGCTCGCCCTCGCGGCGAGCTGGCTGGCCTGGACACCGTACGTCCTGTCCAACAGCGGTCTCGGCGTCTGGGACCTCACCTTCCCCGGCGGCATGATCGGCGGCCAGCTCCTCGGGATGCTCCCCGGCGCCTACCTCGGCCCGATCGGCAGCGCCGCGCTGGTCACCGGGCTCGTCGGCGGCCGAGCCGGCCTACGGGCCTGGGTCGTCGGGATGTGGCGCTGGCGGGCGAGCTGGCGCTGGTACGCCGGCATCCTGATCGGTGTCCCGGCCGCCATCATCGTCGCGACCCAGGCCGTCGGTGGGCAGATGGCGGCGCCGTCGCAGGCGTGGCTGTTCGTGCTGGTGGCGTACGTCCCCGGGCTCGTCCTGCAGATGATCACCACGGGTCTCGCCGAGGAGCCGGGCTGGCGCGACTTCGCCCTGCCCCGGCTGCAGCGGAAGGTCGGCCCGCTCGGCTCCGCCTTCGTGCTCGGCCCGATCTGGGCGCTGTGGCACATGCCGCTGTTCCTGACCGACTGGGCCGGCTGGCCGGACGTGAGCTGGTACGCGCCGCTCGTCTTCTCGGCCTTCTGCGTCACCTTCGGGATCGTGATGACCTGGGTCTTCAACCGCACCGGGCAGAGCCTGCCGCTGGCGATGCTCCTGCACACCAGCGTCAACAACTACGCCTCGGTGGCCTCCACCGAGCTGTTCCCGGGCGTCGATGCCGACCTGTTCCAGCTCGCGGTGCTGCTCGCCGCGGGGATCGGCGCGGCGATCGTCATCGTCGCCACGCGCGGACGGCTGGGCTACGAGAAGTAAAGGCCCCGGCGTGTATAGAGGAGCCATGCGTATCAGCACCCGGCGCCGTGTCGCGCCGCTCGTCCTCGCCACCGCCGCGGTCGCGCTCGCCGCGTCGGCCTGCTCCTCCGGGACCACCGACGGGGGCGAGCAGACCAGCCCGAGCCCGTCGGTGGAGCCGACCACCGAGCCCAGCGAGGAGTCGACCGAGGCGTCCGGCGACGTCTGCGCCACCGGCGACCTGTCCTTCACGGTCTCCGAGGAGTCTCAGGCGGGCGGCTACTACCTCGTCACGGCGAGTGCGAAGCCCGGCGTGACCTGCACCCTCGAGGGCGCCACGATCGAGGCCGGCTTCGGCTCGGACCTCTCCGGTGACGTGAAGCCGAGCGAGCAGGCGGTGAGCGAGCCGATCACGATGACCGGCTCGACCAAGGCGTACGCCGGGGTGAACCCGCACAGCGGGCCGCAGGAGGGCGGCGTGCAGTTCGAGGAGATCATCGTCTCCGCGCACGAGGGCGACATGGATCCGGTGTCCCTGAAGCTGCCGAGCACCGCGGAGGTCGACCAGCCGATCGGCACCAACTGGCACACCGACGCGGCGAAGGCGGTCCCGTTCTCCAGCTGATCCGTCAGATCCGGCTGATCAGATCCGTTCGGCGACCGGCGCCTCGGAGGCCTCCGCCTCCGGGGCGCCGTCCTCGGTTGCGGTGAGCAGGTAGCGGAGCCGGGTCAGCACCAGGCCCGCGGTGAGGGTGCCGCCGATCACGACGACCGCCCACAGGTGGCCTAGGCCGCTGCCGATGAGGGAGCCGGCCAGCGCCGGGCCGAGGATCTGGCCTAGGGTCAGGGTGAGACCGAGGGACGCGTTGTAGCGGCCCCGCAGGTGGTCGGGGGCGATGGTGTTCGCCAGGCCGGTCACGATCGGAGCCCACAGCGTCTCGCCGAGGCCGAAGATCGCGAGGCCGATCACGACGGCGGCGATCGCGCCGGCGAAGGGCATCAGGTCGGCGGCCGCGAGCACGGTCCAGGCCAGCGACCAGGTCAGCACGGCGCAGGCCAGAGCGGTCGTACGCCGCCACCCGGAGGTGAGCCGCAGCAGGATCACCTGCCCACAGACGATCACCGCGGCGTTGGCGGCGAAGGCCCAGCCGAGCGCTGTCGCCGGCACTCCGGCCACGTCGACGGCGTAGGCGGTCGCGCCGGCCTCGAGCTGTCCGTAGCCGAAGGTCACCGCGAGCACGCCGCAGCCGACCAGGGCGACCGCTCGCCGGTCGCGCAGCACCTCGCCCCAGGAACCGGCGCTCGCGTCGTCCGCGTCGCCGTCGGTGGCGCGGGCCGGGGAGCGGACCAGGAACGCGAGCACCGCGGCGTAGGCCAGGTAGGCGACGGCGTCGCACAGGTAGAGCACCTGGAAGGTCTCCGGCCGCGTCACGTCGATGAGGAAGGCGCTGACCAGGCCGCCGACGCCGATGCCCACGTTCAGCCCCAGGAAGGCGAAGCCGTAGGCCCGCTCGCGGTCCGCGGCCGGCACCATCCCGGCCAGCAGGGTGGTCGTGCCGGGCCACAGGGGAGAGGCGCCCACGACCACGCCGGCCAGCACCGCCATCGTCGGCACGGTCCCGTCGACGAACCCGAGCGATCCGATCGAAGCGGACTCCACGAGGAGCGCGGCCAGCAGGACCGGGCGTGGTCCGAAGCGGTCGAGGAGCGCTCCGACCCCGGGCGCGGCAGCCAGGCCGACGACCCCCATCCAGGCGAACATCCAGCCCGCGGTCGACGACCCGAGGTCCTGCACCTGGGCCATGTAGACGTAGAGGAACGGGAGGGTCAGGCCGTTGCCGAGGGAGGCGAAGGCAAAACCCACGAGCACGCGGGTGGCCTGGCTGGGGGAGTGCGGCACGGGTGTGATCGTCCTCTCTCTGGACCGCCCTGTCTGGCGGGGAGACGTTTAGGGTAGCCTCACTTAGGTTCGCCTAACCTAATCCCCCCGTGTCGAAGGAGACCAGTGAGCGCACCGCACTTGGAGCATCTGTTCCATCCCGACAATGCTCGTGAGTACACCAGCGGCATCACCGAAGCAATCAGACTGCTCGTCGACCAGCTCGCCACGCTCGAGGGTCCCACCACCGGGATCTCGCCAGAGAAGGCCGCCGAACCTGTCGCCGAGGTCGATCTGGACAGCCCCCTCGTCGACAGCGCCGCCGCGCTGGCCGAGGTCAGCAGGCTGTGGCTCAAGGACGCGGTCTGGTTCCACGACCCCTCCTACGCCGCCCACCTGAACTGCCCGGTCGTGATCCCCTCCCTCGTGGGCGAGCTGCTGATCGCGGCGGTCAACACCTCGATGGACACCTTCGACCAGTCCGTCGGCGGTACGTTCATGGAACGTCGTCTCATCGACTGGACCGCTGCCCGCGCGGGCTACCCGGAGGCGACTCGCGACGGCATCTTCACCAGCGGTGGCAGCCAGTCGAACCTGCAGGCGCTGCTCCTGGCCCGTGGTGAGGCGGAGCGTCGCGGCGTACCTCTGGACCGGCTGCGCTTCCTGACCTCCGCCGACAGCCACTTCTCCATCGCCAAGTCGGCTCGCCTGCTCGGCATGGGCGACGCGGCCGCGATCGCGGTCCCGACCGACGCCGAGCACCGGATGGACGTCGTCGCGCTGCGCGAGGCGCTCGACGAGTGCGTCGTCGACGGCCTCGTACCGGCCGCGGTCGTGGCCACCGCCGGCACCACGGACTTCGGCGTCATCGACCCCCTCCACGCCATCGCCGACGCCTGCGCGGACTTCAACGTCTGGTTCCACGTCGACGCGGCGTACGGCGGTGGGCTGCTCGCCTCGCCGAAGTACCGCCACCTGCTCGACGGCATCGAGCGCTCGAACTCGATCACCATCGACTACCACAAGACGTGGTTCCAGCCGGTCTCCTCCAGCGCCCTGCTCGTCCGCGACCTGGCGACCATGCAGCACGCCTCCTGGTACGCCGACTACCTCAACCCGCGGGAGTCGGAGAACCCCAACCAGGTCGACAAGTCCCTGCAGACCACCCGCCGCTTCGACGCGCTCAAGCTGTGGCTGACGCTGCGCACGATGGGGCCTGACCAGATCGGCGCCTATCTCGAGACGGTGATCGATCTGGCCCGCGAGGTCTACGACATCCTCAGCGTGCAGCCCGACATCGAGGTCATCACGCCCTCGCAGCTCTCCACCGTCGTCTTCCGCTACGTCGACGCGCACCTGGACGAGGACGCTCTCGGCGACCTCAACCGTCGCATCCGAGCCGAGATGTGGAGCGGCGGCCGCGGCGTCGTCGCCGCGACGAAGGTAGACGGCCGACAGTTCCTCAAGCTCACGCTGCTCAACCCCAAGGCCTCCGTGCAGGACGTACTCGAGATCATCGAGCAGGTCCGCACCCTGGGCCGAGCCGTCCCGGAGGTGGCCCGATGACCGCACCCACCACTGTGTTCACCGACTCATCGTTCACCGGCTCCTCGGCCGAGGTCCACGACCTGATCGGCATCGGGCTCGGCCCGTTCAACCTCGGGCTGGCCGCCCTCGCCGACCCGCTCGACGAGCTCGACTGCCTCTTCCTCGAGGGTCGCGACCGGTTCGACTGGCACCCCGGGATGATGCTCGACGAGGCCACCCTGCAGGTGCCGTTCCTCGCGGACCTGGTGACGATGGCCGACCCGACCTCGCGGTTCAGCTTCCTCAACTTCCTCAAGCAGACCGGCCGGATCTACCCGTTCTACATCCGCGAGAACTTCCTGCCCCACCGGCGTGAGTACAACCAGTACTGCCAGTGGGTCGCCGAACGGCTCGACTCGGTCCGCTTCGGGCAGCACGTCACCTCCGTGGAGCACGACGGGAAGACGTACGTCGTCACCACCGCCTCCGGTGAGACCCATCGGACCAAGCGGCTGGTGCTCGGGACCGGGACGACCCCACGCGTCCCGGAATGTGCGGCCGAGGCCGTCGCGGCGGAGGGGCCGGCGCTGCACAGCGCCGAGTACCTGGCCCGCAAGGACGAGCTCGTCACCCGGCGCAGCATCACCGTCGTCGGCAGCGGCCAGTCGGCCGCCGAGGTCTACCTCGACTTGCTGACCGCCCAGCCCGACCACGACTACCAGCTGGCCTGGCTGACCCGCAGCCCGCGGTTCTTCTCGATGGAGTACACCAAGCTCACCCTCGAGCTGACCTCCCCGGAGTACACCGCCTACTTCCAGGCGCTGCCGAGCGAGAAGCGCGACAGGCTGCTGAAGGCGCAGCAGAGCCTCTACAAGGGCATCTCGGGCGACACCATCGACGCGATCCACGAGGCGCTCTACACCCGGTCGATCGGCGCGCCCGCCGAGACGACGCTGCTCAGCAATACCGAGGTGCGCGGCGTGACCCGCACCGAAGACGGCTACCACCTCGCGCTGCACCACGTGGAGCAGGAGGAGGACTACGAGATGGCGACCGAGGCGATCGTCCTCGCCACCGGATACCGCGCCGGCATCCCGGCCTTCCTGGAGCCGGTCCGCGACCGGCTCCGCCTGGACGAGCAGGGGCGCTACGCCGCCAGCTCGACCTTCTCGGTCGACACCGCCGATCGCGAGATCTGGGTGCAGAACGGCGAGGAGCACACCCACGGCTTCGTCGCCCCCGACCTCGGCATGGGTGCGTACCGCAGCTCGGTCATCCTCGCCGCCATCCTCGGCCGGGAGCCATACCCGGTCGAGAAGCGGGTCGCCTTCCAGGAGTTCGGCGTCCCGGACCGCTTCAAGATCCAGCCCGGTGCCAGCCAGCAGATGAAGGAGAACCGATGAGGATCACGATCGAACCGCTCGAGATCGAGGCCCACCTCGCCACCGTCCACGCCTGGGTGACGCACCCGCGCTCGGCGTACTGGATGATGCTGGACGCCGCGCTGGAGGATGTCGCCGCGGAGTACGCGCGCATCGCCGCTCACCCGCACCACGACGCCTGGCTCGGCCGGGTCGACGGGGTGCCGGCGTTCCTGGTCGAGACCTACGACCCCGCCCGCAGCGAGCTCGCCGGGATCACTCACGTGCCCGACCTGGCCGCCGGCGACCTGGGCATGCACGTCTTGGTCGCGCCGACCTCCGGCGATCCCGTCTCCGGCTACACGACCCGGGTCTTCCGCGCGGTCATGCGGCACTGCTTCGCGGAGCCCGGCGTGCGTCGTGTGGTCGTCGAGCCGGACGTACGCAACGAGGCGATCCGTCGCAAGAACACCGAGGCGGGCTTCGTCGAGCTGCGCGAGATCAGCATCGGGGAGAAGACCGCGATGCTCTCGGTCTGCACCCGGGAGATGCACGCAGCCGCTCACCTGCGACCGGAGAACCTGGCGATCGCGCACCGGCACCTGGTCGCCAAGGCGATCGCGGAGTTCAGCCACGAGCGGATGCTCGCGCCCGTGGCCACCGACGCGGGCTGGGAGCTGCAGGGGCCGTCCTCGACCTACGTCTTCACCGCACGCCGCTTCCAGCTCGACCACTGGGTGGTGGACGCGGACTCGATCGTGCGGCGGAGCGAAGGTGTGGAGGCGGAGGTCGACGCGCAGGCGTTCGTCGCCGAGTTCGCCCCCGACCTCGGGATCCCGGACACGCTGCTGCCGACGTACCTGGAGGAGCTGGCGGCCACCATCGCCTCGGCCTGCTGGAAGCTCGAGCACCAGACACTGACGGCAGCCGACCTGGTCGACGCCGACCACCAGAGCGTCGAGGGCGCGATGAGCGAGGGCCACCCGGCCTTCGTCGCCAACAACGGCCGGATCGGCTTCGACATCGACGACCACGCCCGCTGGGCGCCGGAGACGAGCAACGACCTGAGCCTGGTGTGGGTCGCCGTCTCCCGGGACCACTCCCATCTGGCCCTGGGGCGCGGCGAGGACGAGTCGCGTCTCTATGCCGCCGAGCTCGGCGAGGCGACGCTGGCCCGGTTCGCGGCGAAGCTGCGCGGCCTCGGGCTCGACCCGGACGGGTTCCGCTACCTGCCGGTCCACCCGTGGCAGTGGCGCCACAAGCTGGCGGTCACCTTCGCCACCGACGTCGCCGCGCGCCGGATCGTGCTGGTCGGCGAGGCGGAGGACGTCCACCGCCCGCAGCAGTCGATCCGGACGTACTTCAACACCAGCCGGCCCGAGCGGCACTACGTCAAGACGGCGCTGTCGATCCAGAACATGGGCTTCATGCGGGGGCTCTCGCCGGCCTACATGGCGGCCACCCCGGCCATCAACGACTGGGTCGCCGACGTGGTGGAGGGCGACGCAGAGCTCAAGGAGCGTGGTTTCGGGGTGCTGCGAGAGCTCGCTTCGATCGGCTGGACCGGCGACGTCTTCCACTCCCTGCCGAGCCCGTCGCCCTACCGGAAGATGATCGCCGCGCTGTGGCGGGAGTCGCCGGTGCCGCGCCTGGCTGAGGGGGAGCGGTGCGCGACGATGGCGGCGCTGCTCCACCGCGACGCCGCCGGTGCCTCGTACGCGGCCGAACTGGTCCGCGCCTCCGGGCTGCCCGCTCGGGAGTGGGTCCGCAGCTACCTCGACGCCTACCTGCGCCCGTTGGTGCACTGCCTGCTGGCGTACGACCTGGTGTTCATGCCGCACGGCGAGAACCTGGTGATGGTGCTGCGCGACCACGTCCCGGTGCGGATGTTCATGAAGGACATCGGCGAGGAGGTGGCGGTGATGGGTGACCTGCCGCTGCCCGAGGAGGTCTCCCGGATCCGCGGCTCCTTCCCCGACGACGTCAAGGCGCTCGCGGTCCACACCGACATCTTCGACGGGGTGCTGCGCTACGTCGCCGCGATCCTGGATGATGAGGGGGTGCTGCCGGAGACCGAGTTCTGGGCCGAAGCGCGGGCCTGCATCGTCGACCACGCCGCCGACCACCCGGAGCTTGCCGAGGCGGTCGCGCGCTACGACTTCCTCCGTCCGCGCTTCCGCCACTCGTGCCTGAACCGGCTCCAGCTGCGCAACACCCTGCAGATGGTGGACATCACCGACCAGGCCGAGTCGCTCATCTTCGCCGGTACGCTGGCCAACCCCGTCGCGGAACCGGCCGCCGATCCGGTCGCATGAACCTTCTTCGCGACGAGTGGGGCATCCCGCATGTGCGGGGTGCCTCGCTGACCGAGGTGGCCCGGCTGCAGGGCCGGGCCACCGCTCGGGACCGGGCCTGGCAGCTCGAGATCGAGCGGCTGCGGGGCGAGGGCCGCACCTCGGAGCTGCTCGGCCCTGCCGGGCTGGAGTGGGACGTCTTCGCCCACCACGTCCGGCTGGCCGCGGTGGCGCGGGCGGCCTACGAGCGGCTCGACGAGGAGACGCAGGGGTTCCTGGAGGCGTACGTCGACGGGGTCCGCGCCGGTCTCGAGGAGACCTCCTGCCCTGAGCTCGACGGGCCTGACGGGCTCGGTCCCGCGCCGGGGACCTGGCAGCCGTGGACGCCACTGGCGGTCTTCTGGGTGCAGCAGATCCTGTTCGGGTCGTTCCCCTCGAAGCTGTTCGGCGCCCGGGCGGCGCGGGTGCTCGGACCGGAGGCCGAGCTGTTCCGCACCGAGGGCCTCTCCGGTGGGTCCAACGCGTACGCCCTCGGCGGCGGCCGCACCGTCTCCGGTCTGCCGCTGGTGGCCGGTGACCCGCACCGGCTCTTCGAAGCACCCAACGTCTACCTCCAGGTGCGGCTGGCGTGCACTGACCCCGACGACGCTTTCGACGTGGTCGGGATGACCTTCCCAGGCGTACCCGGCGTGCAGCACTTCGCGCACGCCGGTCAGGTGGCATGGGGCATCACCAACGCGATGGCCGACTATCAGGATCTCGTACGCGTCGACCTGGCCCGCTCCGGCGACTCGGTCCGCTCGTCGAGCGGCGAGGTGCGGCGGAGCGTCGAGACGGTCCTCGTCCGCGACCAGGAGCCGGTCGAGGTCGAGGTCCTGGAGACCGACCGCGGACCGGTGGTCCTCGGCGGTCCCGACGAGGGCTGGGGGCAGGTGCTGCGCTCGCCCGGTCATGAGCTCGGGGACCTCGGCTTCGGGGCGCTGCTCCCGCTGCTGCGCGCCCGCTCGGTCGCCGACGTGGAGGCCGCGGTGGCGCACTGGGTCGAGCCGGTCAACAACTGGGTGATCGCCGACGTGGCGGGTGATGTCGTCCACACGGTCGGCGGCCGGGTGCCGCGACGCGACGAGGCAGGGGAGTGGACCGGCTGGGTCGACCCGCTTCCGCGGCGTACGGGTGAGGTGCTGGTGACGGCCAACGACCGCTGCATGCCGGAGTTCGACGTGCTCGCCTCCGGCTTCGCGCCACCGTTCCGGGCCCAGCGGATCGGGCACCTGCTCGACGAGGCCGGCGCTCTCGACGCGGAGCGGGCGGTGGCGGTGCTCGCCGACACCACCCAGACCGCGGGCGGGCCCTTGCTCGCACTGCTCCCGGTCGAACTTCGTCCACCCGCGCTGGTCGGCTGGGACGGCGCGATGGACGGCTCCACGGGCGCGGCCTGGTTCGCCGCGCTGCGGGCCGAGGTGGTCGACCGGATCTGCGCGGCACCGGCGCTCGCGCCGCTGCGTGAGCAATCGGAGCACGGGCCTCTCTACGAGCCCTGGTTCAGTCTGCCGTCGCGGGTCGCGGCCTGCTTGCATGTCATCTTGTCGGCGAAGCGGCCCTTCGGGCTGGACCCGATCGCTCTCGTCGAAGAGGCTGCCCGGGCCGTCTACCTGGCCGAGTCGGCACACACCGACGCGGAAACGCCGAGCCAGCTCGTCATGACGAGCCGACTCGGCAAGGACAGTGGTCAGGACGAGCCGACTCGGCGGGGGCACATGCCGCACTGGCCGGAGAGGCACCGGTTCTGGCCGTTGCATGCGTTGGAGCAGTTCGAGCTGCCGCACACCCGGACCGCCCCTGCCACCCCACTGCCCGGCGACACCGACACGGTGCGCTGCAACGCCTGGATCCCGGGCGCCACTGTGACCGTCCGGGGCTCGGTGGCGCGCTATGCCTGGGATCTGGCCGACCGCGACAACAGCCGCTGGGTCGTACCCCTCGGTGTCAGCGGGTCCCCGGACAGCCCCCATCACACCGATCAGCACGACGCCTGGGCCAGGGGAGGCGCGGTCCGCGTCGTCACCGACTGGTCCCTGCTCACCGAGGAGAAGACATGCCCCTGACAGACCCAGCCCTCACCGTTCGTGACCTGGAGCCCTCGGCCGACATCGACCTGTTGTGCGGCTGGCTGCACGACGATCGGGCCCGGTTCTGGGGCATGGTCGAGAAGCCGCGTGAAGAGATCGAGGAGATCTACACCTGGCTTCAGGAGCAGCCCCATCTGGCGGCGTACATCGTCGAACTCGACGGCGACCCGGTCGCGCTCTTCCAGACCTGGGACCCCGAGGTCGACGAGCTCGGCACCTTCTACGAGCGGCTCCCCGGCGACCTCGGCGTACACCTCTTCCTGGCCGACACCCCCGCCCGGAAGGGCCAGACGGAGACCGTCCTCGGATTCTTCCTCGAGCAGGTCGTGGCCAAGCCCGGCGTCCGCCGTGTCGTCGTCGAGCCCGATGCCACCAACGAGGCCTCCCTCGCCCGTCTCGACGCCTACGGCTTCCGCCGGGGCCCGGTCGTCCAGCTCCCGCACAAGGTCGCCCAGTACGCCTTCCTCGATCTGCCCTGACTCACGACAGCTTCTGGGCGACCTCGTTGAGGTTCGCCCGCAGCTTGTTGCGGTAGGCGTCGTGCTGCTCGGGGAGTCGGGCGTCGCAGAAGGCGGCCAGGTCGGGTCCGGTGACCTCGATGACGCTGCGTCCGGCGGCGGCCTCGGTCTCGAACAGGTCGAGGATCTCGCGGAGGATGGCGACGATGTCCATGCCGTCGCCGGCGGTGAAGCGCCACATGTAGCTCTTCATCTCCCCATAGACGGTGCGGTAGTCCGAGGGAAGCTCGGCAGCGCGGGCCTCCATGCGCTTCCAGTCCTTCTTGTCACCCACGAGGCGGCTGAGGATGTTGTTCATGGTGATGCTCCTTCTTCGATGGTTTCGGGTCCCGTGTTCGGGCCGATGGAAGAAGCGTGCAGCCCTGACGCAGCGTCAAGGTCAAGCACCGATCCGAAGAAAGTTTCCGGGAACCCCGGAGCCTCAGGCCGCCAGGCGGTGGTCGAGGAGTACGCCGCGCAGCGTGCGTTCTGCCGGCGACAGGGGTGGTGGGTCCGGTGCCCAGGTGTCGGGTGGTGGGCTGGTGTAGGTGTGTCCGGTGGGTGTGGTGGTGGTGATGCTGCCGTCGGGTCCTGGTCTCGCCTGCCAGCCGAGGGCTTCCTTGGCTTGGTTGCACCGTTCGCAGAGCCCTTGGAGATTCTCGGCGCTGGTGGTGCCGCCGTCGGTGTGGCGTTGAATGTGGTCGATGTTGCGGATCGGGGCATCACACCCGTTGGTGCGGCAGATCCCGCTGTCACGCGTGGTGATGAACTCGGCCAGCCCGTCGGGTGCCTTGCGTGATCGGGACTCCATCGCGACCAGCCGCCCGGCGGGGTCGGTGAACAACCGGCGGACGAACACCTCGGCATCGGCGAGTGCGTCGCGGGCCCAGGACGCGGGGACGGGCCCGTAGCCCTCGACCACGGCCGGCTGATCGGCGTCGTTGGTGAGGGAGTCGGCGGTCATCACGATCTTGACCTCGACCCGAGGCTTCGCGCGGGTAGTGGCGCGGCCGGTGACCCGGTCGACCAGCGTATCGGCCATGACCTGACCCCGGGTCCGTTCGTCACCGGCGGCCGCAGCGGTCTTGGCGGCTTGGTCCAGGGCGGCGAAGACGGCGACCCCGTCTTTGACCGGGAGCAGCGCGCCGAGCCAGGTCATGGTGTCGGGTGCCGGCCGGAGGCTGACCCGACGGTCCTTCGCCGCGTTGGCGGCGCGGGCGACGACGGATGCTTGGTCGAGGGTGATGGCGAGTTTCTTGGCGGCGTTCTCGAGCTGCCGCAGCCCCATCGACACCGCTCGAGCCGGCTCCCCGTCCGGGCCGGCGGCGCAGAGCTGGTAGTCGATGACCTTGCGGTCATCGAGGGAGAGGCAGGCGGTCTCACGGGCCAGGATGGTGGCCTGCCACTGCGAGAACAGCCCGGCCTTCATCAACGCGAAGGTGTGCGGCATCTCCGCGATCATGATCTTCGCCAGACCTAGGAGTTTGGCGCCCTTCTCGGGTGAGACCCTTCGCGCCAACGCGATCTGGGAGGCGACCCCTTCACCGAGCTTCCGGGCGGGAACCCCAGCCTCGGCCTGGCGCTCGCGGACGGCTTCGTCGAGACGTACCGCTGCTTGTGCCTGCACGGCCTCGGCGGTGCACTTGACCTCTTCGAGACGAGCGATCCAGTCGACCAGCTCAGCCTCGGACGCGCCCGGAGGCGGCCCTGCGAGGAGGCGGTCGATGGTCTCGTACATGGGTCTTATTATATGCGATCGAGCATCATCACTCGACCGATTTAAGCAGTTCAAACCCAAGTTACGCGGTCAGCGAACAAGACACGTGAACTCCGCGCCACACTCTCGCCGCCGCCCCGATATAGGCGAGATCTTTCTCGATCGGGTGCCGAGTCAAGGATGGCCGAAGGCCACCGCGATAGCGGCGCCCGAAGGGCGTCCTTGAGGCGGCGCGCGATCGAGAAACACTCAAAGCAAGGGTCGGCGGCGAACCTGAAACGAAAACACAGTCACCAAAGCGAGCTCTCCCGAGCAAGAGAACCGTGTTGGTCTCGACACGCCTCCGCCTAGCGGCTCCGGCGGCTCGACCAGCAGTGGACGGCTCGACCAGCGGTGTGGAAGCGGCTCGACCAGCAAGCGACTCTAGTCGGCGACCATCTCGACAAGCCGCCCCATGGCCCCGAGCTCGGCGTCATGAACACCTTCATCAGGAACGATGACAAGCGACCAGAGCCGACTCCCGACAGCAACGTTGCCGACCACGAGATCCCCGTCAGAGTGCGACTCGATACACACGAACGCCCGATCGCCGACCTCGACAGGCGCGGGAGAGGAGATGCAGTCTTCCCGGCTGGCAGCGAGTCCGGCAGGGACGGAGGTGTCGACCAAGGTTGTCACGAAGATCGCGCCCCGGTCGCTGGTGTAGGTGCAGACGTCCTCGTCGGCGGTGTGCGACCAGGAGCCGGGGATGGCGCTGGCGACCTGACCGGGCTCGAAGAGGCACGGTCCGGAGGCTTCGACGGGGGAGGAGGTCGAGGGGCTCGGACCTGGGCTGCTGGTGGTGGGCTCCCCGGAGCCGCAGCCAGCGAGAGCGGTCGCTGAGAGGACTGCTGCGACGCTCAGCAGCTTCCTCGGCACGTACGCCTCCTCGGGGGTTTCGGGGCTTCCACGCAGTTTCTCAGGTCGAGCCCGTAAAAGGAGCCACGGGGGTTGCCTCGACGGGGCACAATCGCATCCGTGACCTCTGACCTTGCGCAGGGAAACGACCACGACGACGACACTCGGGCCTCCATTCGGGAGCGGCTCGCGGGTCAGCATGTGCTGCTCACGGGGGTGACGGGGTTTGTCGGCGAGGCGCTGCTGCATCTGATGTTGACCGAGGTGCCGGACGTACGTCTGAGCGTCCTGGTCCGGCCCAAGGGGTCGACGTCGGGCGCGGACCGGATCGCGAAGATGCTGACCAAGCCGATCTTCGAGTCCGTCGCGGACGCGGAGGTGAACGTCGTCGAGGGCGATCTCTCCGATCCGCCGGCGCTACCTGAGGATCTCGACGCGGTGGTGCACTCGGCGGGCGACGTCTCCTTCGACCCGCCGGTCGACGAAGGTTTCGTCACCAATGTCGTCGGCGTGCGCGAGCTGCTCAGGCGGGTCGCGGAGACGGGGCGGGACATCCACTACCTGCATGTCTCGACCGCGTACGTCTCCGGGCGGAGAAGGGGACACATCCCCGAGGGACCGGTGGACCACGACGTCGACGTGGATGCCGAGCTGGCCTGGGGGCTGGCGCAGCGTGCGGCCGTCGAGGAGCGCTCGCGCGGGGTCGAGGTGATCTCCGGGCTGCGCAAGCAGGCCGAGCGTGAGCACGGTCGTGCCGGCCTGATGACCGCCGCGGCGGCCGCGGAGGAGGCGCGGAAGAAGTGGGTGAAGGACGAGCTCGTACGCCTCGGCACCGAGCGCGCGCGGTCGCTGGGCTGGACCGACGCCTACACCTTCACCAAGGCGCTGGGGGAGCGGGTCGTCGAAGCCCACGCCGCGGCCGGGAACCGGGCCACGATCTACCGCCCGGCGATCATCGAGTCGGCCATCTCCCGGCCTCATCCGGGCTGGATCGAGGGCTTCAAGATGGCCGAGCCGCTGATCCTCGCCTACGGCCGCGGCGAGCTGCCGCTCTTCCCTGCCGCCGCGGACACCCCCGTCGACATCGTGCCGGTCGACCACGTCGTCGCCTCGATCGTGGCGTGCCTGGCGCACCCGCCGGACCACGGCGACCCGGCCTACTTCCATCTCGCCTCCGGCGACCGCAACCCGGTGACGTTCGGGATGCTCTACGAGACCGTGCGGGCCTACTTCTCCAAGGAGCCGTTCGCCGCCGGTGACCGCGGTGCCGCCAGGCTGCCGGAGTGGACGTTCCCGGGCGGTGCCTCGGTGGAGCGGATGATGGTGACCGGGGAGCGGGTGCACAAGATCGCCGACAGGCTGCTCGGGCTGGTCCCGCGCAGCGACCGCACCCGCGGATGGGCGCGCGACCTCGACCGGCAGGGCCGGCGGCTGCAGTTCCTCCGTCGCTACCTGGACCTCTACAAGGAGTACGCCCAGGCCGACCTCCGCTTCGTCGACACCAACACGCTCTCGCTCTACCGGTCGCTGTCGCCGGCCGACCAGGAGACCTTCGCCTTCGACACCGGCGTGATCGACTGGCACGAATACCTCTACGACATCCACGTGCCGTCGGTGACCAAGCCGGTCCGCGATCTCGATGAGCTGCGCAAGCTGCGGAAGAAGCCCGTCCCCGGCCGGCTGCCGAAGCTCGAGGACGGGCGGGTCGCGGCCTTCTTCGACCTCGACGGCACCCTGATGTCCTCCAACGTGATCGAGACCTACCTGTGGCTGCGGCTCGGTGAGCTCTCCGGCACCCAGAAGGCGGCCGAGATCGCCCGGATGGCGAGCAAGGTGCCCGGCTACGTGTGGGCGGACAGGACCGAGCGCGGCGCGCTGCTGCGTACGGTCTACAAGGAGTACGCCGGCGCCCGGCTCTCCGAGCTCGACGAGATCGTCGACGAGCACCTGACCACGCACATCCTCGGGCGGCTCGCCCCGGACGCGGTCCGGCGGATCCGGGAGCACCGGGCCGCGGGGCACGTGACGGTGCTGGTCACCGGCGCGATCCGGCCGCTGACCCGGCCGCTGATGCCGCTGTTCGACCACATCGAGGCGGCAGACCTGGCTGTCGACGACCGGGGGTTCTGCACCGGCCACCTGGCCGCGTCGCCGCTGGTCGGGGAGTCGCGCGGCGCGTTCGTCCGGGAGTGGTCGCGCCGCGAGGGCATCTCGCCCTCCGACTGCTTCGCCTACGCCGACTCCCACTCCGACCTCCCGCTGCTCGCGGCGGTCGGGCATCCGGTCGCCGTCCGTCCCGACGTACCTCTGTTCCGGCACGCCAAGAAGTCGCACTGGACGATCGTCGACTGGGAGTCGCCGGGGCACGCGAGCCGCACGCTCGACCCGGCCGGGCTGAACCGATGAGGAGGGGCTGAATGCTCGCGCTCGAGATGTACCGCAGCGTCGCGAAGACGGCGGTGGGGAAGGTTGCCGGACGGCACCTGCCGCTGTTGCTGACCGGGGCGGCGGCGCCGCTGCGGATGGTGACGCTGGACCCGCCGAAGGTCGAGCACGACGGATGGGCGCGGCTGAAGGTGTCGCTGGCCGGGATCTGCGGGTCCGACCTGGGGATGCTCTCGGGGCGGACGAGCCTCTACTTCCAGCCGCTGGTGAGCCTGCCGTTCGTGCCCGGCCACGAGATCGTGGGCGAGCTGATCGACCCCTGCGGCGACCTGGACGCCGGGACCCGCGTGGTCGTCGACCCGGTCCTGACCTGCGCCGCGCGCGGGCTGGAGGCGTGCGAGGCGTGTGCGCGCGGCGAGACCAACCGGTGCTCCCGGATCACCGTCGGCGACATCTCCTCCGGGCTGCAGACCGGGTTCTGCCACGACACCGGCGGCGGCTGGTCGCAGCAGCTCTCGGTGCACCGTTCCCAGCTCCACGTGGTGCCCGACGGCTACTCCGACGAGCAGGCGCTGCTCGCCGAGCCGGTCGCCTGCGCGGTGCACACGGCGCGAAGGGCCGCGGTCAAGCCCGGTGACCGGGTGCTCGTCTCCGGCGCCGGAGCGGTCGGGCTGCTGGCCACGCTGGCCTTGCGCGAGCTCACCGACGCCGGGGAGATCCTGGTCGTCGCCAAGCACGCTCATCAGCGCGAGCTGGCGCTCGAGTTCGGCGCGACCGAGGTCGTCGCACCGAGCGAGACGCTGCGCCGGATCCGGCGCGCGACCAGCGCCTTCATGCTCGAGCCGGAGATGCTCTCCTCGCCCTACCTGCTCGGCGGCGTGGACGTGACCGTCGACGCGGTCGGCTCGAAGGAGTCGCTGCAGACCTGTCTGCACGCCACCCGCGCGGGCGGTCGCGTGGTGCTCTCCGGGATGCCCGCCTCCGCCGATCTGTCCGCGGCCTGGTTCCGGGAGCTCGAGGTGGTCGGGACGTACGCCTCCTCGCGGGGCTCCGGCGACTTCGCCACCGCGCTGGATCTGGTCGGTCACGACGCCATGTGCCGCCTCGCGAAGACCGTCGCGCCCTACCCGCTCCACCGCTGGCGCGAGGCCCTCGACCATGCCCACTCAGCCGGTCGGCTCGGCACCGTCAAGGTGGCGTTCGACCCACGCCGAACCAGCTGAACACAGCCGTCCTGAAGAAGGAGAGACGATGACACGCCCAGGTTTCGTGCTGGAGGTCGACGACCGTACGCCGCCCCTGCTCGTCCACGAGGGGCTCGGGTTCCGGCTCGAGGAGTTCCCGCAGGGCACGCGGGTGGTCTACCCGCCCGAGTCGCTGCCGACGGTGCCGGATGTGGACGGGGCGATCCGGGAGGCGCTGGAGAACCCGGTCGACTCCGAGCCGCTGCGGGAGCTGATGTTCCCGGGGATGCGGCTGACGATCGCCTTCGACGACCTCTCGCTGCCGCTGCCGACCATGAAGGCGCCCGACATCCGGGGCCGGATCATCGAGCAGGTGCTCACGATCGCGGCCGAGAAGGGCGTCGACGACGTCGAGATCATCGCCGCGCTGGCCCTTCACCGCCGGATGACCGACGCCGAGATGAAGCACATCGTGGGGGAGCGGGTCTTCCGCAGCTTCGCGCCGCAGGGACTGCTCTACAACCACGACGCCGAGGACCGCGCCAACCTCGAGCACATGGGCGCCACCGAGAGGGGCGAGGACGTCGAGATCAACAAGCGGGCGGCCACCTCCGACCTGCTGATCTACGTCAACGTCAACCTCGTCGCGATGGACGGCGGCCACAAGTCGGTCGGCATCGGGCTGGCCTCCTACAAGTCGATCAAGCACCACCACAACGCCAAGACCATGGTGCACTCGCGCAGCTTCATGGACCACAAGCACTCCGAGATGCACTCCTCCGCCTGGCGGATGGGCAGGCTGATCGGCGAGCACGTCAAGGTCTTCCAGATCGAGACGACGCTCGACAACGAGGTGTTCGGGAAGCCGTACGACACGCTGCTCAAGCGCGAGTGGGAGTGGTCGTTGCGCGACCAGGCCACCGTGCTCGGCCTGCGCAGAGGGCTGGCGGTCGCGCCGCAGAAGATGCGCCACAAGATGTTCCACGACCTGCGCTCCAACTACGGGTTGACCGGGATCACCGCCGGCGCCGTCGAGCCGGTCCACGAGCTGACCGTGCAGCGGGTCCACCAGCAGCAGCGGGTCAAGGTCGAGGGCCAGTCCGACGTGATGGTGATGGGGGTGCCCTATCTCGGCCCCTACAACGTCAACTCGACCATGAACCCGATCCTGGCCGCCTGCATGGGGCTGGGCTACTACTTCAACTCCTACCTGCGGCAGCCGGTCGTACGTGAGGGCGGCGTCGCGATCCTCTACCACCCGCTCGACGAGGGCTTCAACACCCTCACCCATCCCTCCTACGTCGACTTCTACGAAGAGGTGCTGGCCGACACCACCGACCCGGCGCTGATCGGGCCGAAGTTCGAGGAGCAGTTCGCCACCGACCCCTGGTACGTCCACCTCTACCGCACCTCGAACGCCTACCACGGCGTCCACCCGTTCTACATGTGGTACTGGATCGCGCACGCCCTCGACCACCTGGGCGACGTGATCTGGGTCGGCGGCAACCCCAAGGCCGCGGCGCGGATGGGCTTCCGGTCGGCGACCACCTTGCGCGACGCGCTGGAGATGGCCTCCTCGACGGTCGGTCCGTCGCCGTCGATCACCTACCTGCGCAACCCTCCGCACCTGCTGGCGGACGTCCGATGAGCGCCGTACGTCGGTCGGGGCCACTTCGTTCAGACCCGCGAGCGCTAGCGAGCGGTGTCGAGACCAACACGGTCCTCTCGAGCGCGGCCGGGACTGTGTTGGTCTCGACACGGATTCGTTCGTCCCTCACGAATCCGGCTCGACCAGCGGGGGCGGGGAGGTTCGAATGAGCAGCTTCTGGAAGGAGACGGCCCGCGATGTACGGCTCTTCCAGCGGGGCTGGAGGTGGGGACACCGGGCGCAGGTGCCGCGGTCGGCGGAGCCGTTCGTGCCACCGGCAGAGACGACGGTCTTCGACAACGAGTGGTCGCGCAGGCCGGCCGCGCGGGCGGTCAGGGAGGTCGCCCAGGCCGGGCTGGAGGCGGTCTTCCGGTCGCAGGTGAAGACCCAGGTCGAGGGCTTGGACGTGCTCGAGAAGCTCGACGGGCCGGTGATCTTCGTGGCCAACCACGCCTCCCACCTGGACACTCCGCTGATCCTGCTGAGCCTTCCTGACCAGTGGCGACGGCGTACGGCGGTGGCGGCCGCCGCCGACTACTTCTTCGACACCTGGTGGCGGGCGGTGGGCTCCTCGCTGGTCTTCAACACGCTGCCGATCGACCGTCGCGGGGGCGCGCTCGCGAACGCGCCCGGTGAGGTGCTCGCCGACGGCTGGTCGCTGGTCGTCTTCCCGGAAGGCACTCGGTCCAAGGACGGCACCGTCGGCCGGTTCCGGTCCGGCGCCGCCTACCTGGCCGTCGAGTACGGCGTCCCCGTGGTCCCGATCGCCCACCGCGGCACCTACGCGGCGATGCCGCGCGGGGTGAACTGGCCCGGCAAGGACAGGTCCGGGGGCCGCCGCCAGCTGACCCTACGCTTCGGGGAGCCGCTGCGCCCGGCCGAGGACGAGTCGATGCGCGAGTTCGCGCCCCGCATCCGGACGGCGGTGGCGAGGCTGCTGGATGAGGACGCCACCGACTGGTACTCCTCGATGCGCCGCGCCGCCGAGGATCGCACCCCCGACCCGGCCGGTGAGGAGATCGCCGAGTGGCGCAAGGTCTGGGCGGCCACGGAGTCACCCGACCCCGAGCCGGACCGGATCAAGGCCTGGCGTCGCTGAGCCGGGTCAGGCCCAGCGCAGCAGCGCGGCCACCGGGGCGTCGCCGAGCAGGCTGGCGGGCAGCACATACACCTCCGCGTCGGTGAGGACCGCGGCGGCGATGAGTGCCTCGTCGGCCTCGACCGGACCTGAGACCGGGGCCTCACCGAAGGCGAGGCCGGGATGCTCCGCCGGGTCGAGCATGCGGCCGACCAGCGCTCCGGGGTCGATCAGCAGGGTCTCGACGCGGCCGGTGACGAACGCGTCGGCGACGTCGCGTACGCCGGTGGCCGCGCGCTCGCCCCTGCCCCAGGCCTCCTCGAGCCGCCCGACCAGCGTCGTGCGATGGCGTACGACCCGGTCCAGCAGCGCGCTGCGGATCGCCTCGTCCCGGGCATGGTCGCCGCCGTCCGTGGCGCGCTGCCCGCTGGCCAGCTCGACCACCTCGGCGGGAAGGCCGGCGAGGCGCTCGCGCAGCCTGCCCACCGTGGTCGGGTCGCCGCCGAGGAGCACGAGCTCATGGCCGTGGTCGCGGACCAGCCGGGTCACCTCCTCGGCCACCTTGTCGGCGTTGTGGCGCCAGACGTTGTCGGTGGTCTGCTGCATGCGGAAGGCCGCCCACCCGACGTTGTCGTGGATCTTGTGGACGTGCTCGAGCTCGTCGCCCTCCACGGTGGTCGTGCTCGTGGGCTGCGGCAGTCCGGAGTCCCACAGCGAGATGTCGCCACCGGTGTGGTCGGCCAGGACCAGTACGAACGGCATCGAGGTCTCGCGCGCGGCGATCCAGGAGCCGAGGTCGGGCAGCGCGTCCCAGGTCGCGACCGGGTTCGGGACCTCGGCGACGGCGACCGCGTCGTAGGCGATCCCCTCGGGCGTCGCGACGACGACCCGCGCGAGCGGGGCCGGCTGGCGTACGTTCGCCTCCAGCCGGTCCGAGACCTGCGCGACGACGCCCGGGGGAGCGCCCTGGGCGGAGAGCTCCTCGCAGGCGGCGCGCACCCTCAGCTCCTTGGCGTGGGCCGCGTTCTCCGAGTCCTGGCTGACATCGGCCAGCACGGTGGCGTACGGCCCGGGGCGGGTCAACAGGTTGGTGAATCCAGCGGTGTCCATATCGGTCTGGTACCCACCGACGGGCGCTGGCAGACGGGCCGGCTCAACCGGCCGCGCAGGTCACCTCGGTGACCCGCCACTCCTCGTCCTTGCCCTCGCCGGAGCGGTTGACGACGAGGGTGAACACGGACTGACCGCCGTCGGGGGTCAGCTCCACCGTGGCGCCGGTCTCGGTGAGGTCGGTGGAGGTGATGCGTACCTTCTCCAGGTGGCCGCGCGCATCCGCCGTCTTCTCGGTCGGCGGGGTCTGGACCGAGGGACAGGCCAGCGCCCACTGCGCCACCAGCTCCGGCTTCGCCTCGACCGTGGTCCAGCTCGTGGTCCGCGCGAACCGGCTGGCGGCCGTCTCGGCCTGCTCGGTGGCATGCTCGCGGAAGCGCGAGCGCGAGTATCCGTAGCCGGCCACCGAGATCAGCACCCCGACCACCAGCAGTACTCCGACCTTGAGCGCGATCTCGCGCCGCTCGCTGCTTTGCACGGGACGTTCCTACCACCACCGGCCCCAGGACCCGAACCGGCTCACGGATGAGAGAGCTCTCATGGTCATCTCACGATCACCTCACCGCGGGTCGAGATGGTTCTTCCATGGCGCCGGGAACACCCGGGGCAGAACCTGAAGGGACGAATGATGAAGAAGCTTCCGATGATCCTCGGGACCGGCCTGGTCGGTGTGGTCGCGGCCGGCGTGTTCAGCTACCAGAGCGCTGCCGCTGTCGATGACGACAGCTATGCCAAGCGTGAGGAGAAGTCCAACACCCAGGTGACCACGGTCGACGACGATGACGACAACGACGCCGACGACGTCACCCGCGACGCCGCCGGCAACGACACCGCGACCAACGGCACCGGCGTGACCCGGGCGACCAAGGACAACACCCGCGACAACACCCGCGACAACACCAAGCTCACCCGCGACGACCAGACCAAGGACAACAACACCAAGGACAACACGCGGGACAACACGCGGGACAACACGCGCGACAACACCAACGACCGGACCCAGGGCTGAGTCGAAGATGACCGACACCTGGGGCCTGGTCCAGGGTGACGCGATCACCCCCGAGCTGACCGCGATGCGGCTGCTCGGGGGCGGCTCGTCGTACGAGGCCTTCCTGGCCTTCGACGAGATCACCTACGGGCCGGTCGTCGCCAAGGTCCTGCGACCGAACCTGATCGAGAGCGAGACCAGCCGCAACGCGCTGCGGCGCGAGACCGACGCACTGACCCGGCTGCGTCATCCGGTCCTCGTCCGCGGCCTGCGGGAGGACCTCGACGGCGAGCGCCCGTACGTCGTGATGGAGCACGTCGAGGGCCCGCGGCTCTCGACGCTGATCCGCCGCCACGGGCGCCTCCCGGAGCAGCAGTACCTGCCGCTGGCGCTCGACCTCGCCTCGGCGCTGCACTACCTGCGTCGCTCAGGCTGGGTGCATCTCGACCTCAAGCCGAGCAACCTGATCATGGGCTCCCCGGCCCGGCTGATCGACCTCTCGGTCGCCCGGTCCACCGAGGCGGCGGCCGCGCTGCGCCACGAGATCGGCACCGACGCCTACATGGCGCCCGAGCAGTGCCTGCCCGGCGAGCGGGGCGAGGTCGGCCCGGCCAGCGACGTATGGGCCCTGGGCGCGACCCTCTTCCACGCCGTCACCGGCGAGCGGCCGTTCCCCCATGGCGACCCGTCGGCCGCGGACCGCACCGAGCGCTACCCGCAGCTCGTCTCCGAGGCCGGCGACCTCCCCAGACGTACGCCGCCCGAGGTGGTCAAGGTGATCGAGGCGTGCCTCGCCCCGGCTGCCGGTGACCGGCCGGCCCCGGCGGAGATCGCCGAGACCGTCTCGCCCGCGCTGGAGCGGCTTCCGCGAGCCTCGCTGGGCGGCCTGCGGATCCACTGATTCCCCCGGGTCCGGGTCAGGACTGGAAGCGGTAACCCATGCCGCGGACGGTCTCGACCCGGGCCGATCCCAGCTTCTTGCGCAGATAGCCGACGTAGACGTCGACGACGTTGGAGCCCGGGTCGAAGTCCATGCCCCAGGCCAGGTCGAGCAGCTGCGCGCGGGAGAGGACCTGCCCCGGATGCCGCAGCAGCACCTCCGCCAGCGCGAACTCCCGCGCGGAGAGGTCGCTCTCGCGCCCGTCGACACGGAGCCGCCGCGTACGCAGGTCCAGCGCCACCGAGCCCGAGCGGAGCTCGCCCACCTCGGCGGCGGTGTTGTCCTGCTGCCGCAGGCGTACGTTGATCCGTGCCCGCAGCTCGGCGAAGCGGAACGGCTTGGCGAGGTAGTCGTCGGCGCCGCCCTCGAGCGCGGAGACGGTGTCGTGCACCGAGTCGCGGGCGGTCAGCACGACCACCGGCATCCGGGAGCCCTGGGCGCGCAGCTGGTCGAGCACCTCGAAGCCGTCGATGGTCGGCAGGCCGATGTCGAGCACCATCAGGTCGAAGGCACCGCTCAGCGCCTCCTCGAGTCCCTCCAGACCGTCGGCGACGGTGCTGACCTGGTGGCCGTCGGCGCTCAGGCCCTTGGCGAGGAAGGCCGCGATGCGGTCCTCGTCCTCGACGATCAGGATGCGGGCCATGCCTCTCCTTCGGTGTGTGCGGGCAGGGTGATCGTGAAGCGGGCGCCGGGAGGCGTCGCGTCCTCGACGCCGACGGTGCCGCCGTGGGCGGTGGCGATCGCCGAGACGATGGCGAGGCCGAGCCCGAGTCCCGGGCGGTCGCCCGAGCCGGTCTCCGCGCCGCGCGCGAACCGCTCGAAGATCCGGCCCCGGTCCGCGGCGGGCACGCCCGGTCCGGTGTCGCGCACCCACAGCCGCAGGGTGCCGTCGACGGTCGCCGAGCCGACCGCGATCCGGTCGCCGGGTGCGGTGTGGCCGGCGGCGTTGTCGCACAGCTGCAGCATCGCCTGGGTGACCCGCTGCGGGTCCAGGCGCCAGGTGCCGGGAGTGGCCTCGTCCAGGTGCCAGTCGCGGTCGGCCAGCGCGCTGGCCTTGGCCAGGATGTCCTCGGTGAGGGTGTCGACGTCGACCTCCTCCAGGGTGAGGAAGTCGGGCCGGTCGTGCTTGGCCAGCAGGATCAGGTCGCCGACCAGACGGCTCATCCGGTCGACCTCGTCGAGCGCCAGCCGCCGGGTATGCTCGACCTCGGCGGGGTCGGACTCGTCGAGGAGCTCGAGGTGGCCGCCGATGATCGTCAGCGGCGTACGCAGCTCGTGACCGGCGTCGTCGAGGAACTGCCGCTGGTCGGTGAACGCCTGTTCCAGGCGGTCCAGCATGCCGTTGAAGTTCCTGGTCAGCGCCGAGATGTCGTCGTTGCCCGACTCGGGCAGGCGGGCGGAGAGGTCGGTCGCGCTGACCGCGCCGGTCGCCTGCCGCAGCCGGGTCAGCGGTGCCAGCAGCCGCCCGGACTGCCAGGCCGCGACCAGGGTGACGATCAGGGCGAGGAGCCCGGCCACGATCGTGTACGTCCGCATGGTGCTGCGCAGCTCGGCGCGGTCCTCGTCGAGGTAGGAGACGACCAGGAGGGCACCCTCGGTGGTGCCCGTGGCGGTGTCCTGTCGCACCGGCTGGGCGGTGATGCGTACCTCGCCCTTGGCGGTGTCGAGGTAGGTCGTGCCGCCGGAGGCGACCAGGCCCTCGACGGCCGTGCTGAACCTCGGCGTGGTGATGAGAGGGTCCTCGGGGAACTGCGCACGCGGCTTGCCGTCCACCCAGGCGACCAGGAGCTCGTCGTCGTCGGGGACGTTGCGGCTCAGGAAGGTCCGCAGCAGCCCCTCGACGTCGTACGGCGCCCGCGTCTCGGGGTCGATCCCCTCGGTGCGCAGCCGGGCGAACTCGTCGAGCTCCTGCTCCATCTCGCGAGTCGTGGCGTCGTCGACCCGGTTGAGCTCGACCGCGTAGACGATGAGACCCGCGCCGGCCAGGGCGAGGGTGACCAGGAGAGCGACCGAGGCGGTGATCCGGGCGCGTACGGACAGACCCCGGCGGCGTGGGTCAGTCGTCGTCATGTCGGTCGTCGCGGTCATCATCGTCGTCGTCATCATCGTCGACGGGACCAGGAGTGACGACCGGGACACCCGAAGGATCCGTGCTCGGCGACGATCCGGTGCTCGGTGAGGACGGCGAGGTCGACTGCGAGGGCAGCACGACGGGCTCGCGGGGCGGCGGGTCGTTCTCGGAGGCTCCCGCGAAGGAGGCGGCCAGATAGACGCCGACCGCCACCAGGACGGCCAGCGGGATGACGAGTTTCAGGGTGCGCGACATGACCCTCCGATAGTGCCTGACCACCTGTCCGATGTGGGGGTCCATGAGAGACCTCTCATCGATACAGTGATCCGGGTCACCACTTGCACCTGGAGGTAACGCCCGTGTTCGTCCCGTTCAGCGTCAACGACTTCATCGACCGCGCCGCATCCGTCTACGGCGAGCGGGTGGGCATCGTCGACGAGCCCGACCAGCCGGCAGCCTCCCTGGGGGAGGTGACGTACGCCGAGATGAAGTCGCTCGCGAAGCGGATGGCGGCGAAGCTCGACGAGCTCGGCATCGGCGTGGGGGAGCGGGTCGCGATCGTGTCCCACAACTCGGCGCGGCTGCTGACCGCCTTCTACGGCGTCTCCGGCTACGGCCGCGTCCTGGTGCCCGTCAACTTCCGCCTCCGTCCCGACGAGGTCTCCTACATCGTGGAGCAGTCCGGCGCCTCGGTGCTCTGGGTCGACCCGGAGGTCGACGAGGCGCTGAAGGACGTCACCGCCAAGCACCGTTTCGTGCTCGGCGACGACGCCAACCTCTACGCCGCCGACGGCGTCGAGCCGAAGCCGTGGGCGCCGGACGAGAACGCGACCGCGGCGATCAACTACACCTCGGGCACCACCGCCCGGCCCAAGGGGGTGCAGATCACCCACCGCAACATCTGGACCAACGCGCTGACCTTCGCGCTGCACGCGGGCTGCAACGACCGCGACGTCTACCTGCACACGCTGCCGATGTTCCACGCCAACGGCTGGGGGATGCCGTTCGCGGCGACCGGCCTCGGCATCAAGCACATCGTGCTGCGCAAGGTCGACGGGATGGAGATCCTGCGCCGCGTACGTGACCAGGGGGTCACCTACATGTGCGCCGCCCCCGCGGTGGCCGCGGCCGTGCTCGACGCGCTTCCGCAGTGGCAGGCCACCGAGGGCGAGATCCCGGGACGGGACAAGGTGCGGATCATCATGGCCGGTGCGCCGCCGCCGACGAAGACGGTCGTGCGCGTCCAGGAGGAGCTGGGCTGGGAGTTCATCCAGATCTACGGCCTCACCGAGACCTCGCCGCTGCTGACCATCAACCGCAACCGCGCCGAGTGGGACGACCTCGACCCGATGGAGCGGGCCGCGAAGCTGACCCGCGCCGGCGCGCCCGCGATCGGGGTCAGCCTCGACATCTCGCCCGACAAGGAGGTCCTGGCCCGGTCCAACGTCGTGCTCGAGGGCTACTGGGAGAAGCCGGAGGAGACCGAGAAGGCTCTGGCCGAGGGCTGGTTCCACACCGGCGACGGCGGCAGCCTCGGCGACGATGGCTACCTCACCATCTCCGACCGCATCAAGGACGTGATCATCACCGGCGGCGAGAACGTCTCGAGCGCCGAGGTCGAGGACGTCCTCTTCCTGCACCCCTCGGTCGCCGAGGTCGCCGTGATCGGCATCCCGAGCGAGAAGTGGGGCGAGACCATCCTCGCCCTCGTCGTCCTCGCCCCCGGGACCGAGGCGACCCAGGAGGAGCTGATCGCCTGGTCCAAGGAGCGCGCCGCCGGCTACAAGGCACCGACGGTCGTCGAGTTCCGTGAGTCCCTGGCCCGCACGGCCACCGGGAAGCTGCAGAAGTTCAAGCTCCGCGAGCCCTACTGGGGCGACCGCGATCGCAAGGTCAACTGACCAGGAGCTGGTTGACCTCGGCCATGAGCCGCTCCGTCTCGTCGTCCTCGGCCGGCGGCGGGACGTGGGCGGCGATGCGACGAGGGTCGTCCTCGGGGAGCGAGGAGATCAGGATGCGGCGGGGGTGAGCGGAACCTCCGGTGACGAGGTACTTCTGCCCGGGACGTACGCGGGTCGCTTCTGCCTCCAGATCGGCAGCCGCCTCAGCGGTCGCCTCCGCCGATGCCGGTGTCGGGGGCTTCTCCGTGAGCGCGGTGCGGACGATGCGGCGCGGGTCGTACTGGCGTACGTCCAGGGCTTCCAGCTCCGCACGCGAGATCCCGATCTCGGTCTCCGCCCGGGCCTTGGAGGCGTCCACGAAGCTCCGGAAGGAGCGGATCAGCTCGGCAAGGCGGTGGGTGTAGAGCGGGAGCCGCTGGGGGCCGATCACGAGGCCGGCGAGGATCGCGACGAGGAACAGCTTCTCAAAGCTCAGACCGAACATGGTGGTCCTTTCTGGCCAGTTGCCTGTCGTGGAGGTGGGTGATCAGGACGGCGGCGGCGAACAGGGCCGACATCGGCGCGGCGACGAGGAACATCGACAGTACGTCCGCGGCCGGTGTCACCAGTGCGCTGAACAGGACGATGACGACCACGATGGCGCGCCAGCTGCGCCGCAGCGTGCTCGAGGGGAGCAGGCCGAGCAGGTTGAGCACGACCACGAAGACCGGCAGCACGAACGCGACCCCGATGGCGAGGACCATCTTCATCACGAAGTCGACGTAGTAGCCGGCGTTGAGGATGGTGCTGTCCTCGGTGGAGGAGAAGCCGGCGAGCATCTCGACCATGTGTGGGAAGAGCAGGAAGCCGAACGCGCAGCCGGCGGCGAAGAGCGGGAGCGCCGCGGCGAGGAACCCGAAGGTGTATCTCTTCTCGCGCCGGGTCAGACCCGGGGTGACGTACGCGAAGAGCTCGGCCAGCCAGATCGGGCTGGAGAGGATCACGCCGGTGAAGAGCGCGATCTTGAGCTTGAGGTCGAAGGCACCGGTGACGGTGTCGTAGTTGAGGCTGGCGTCCTGGGACTGCGCGATCTGCTCGATCGGCGAGCGCAGGACCTCCAGGATCTGGTCGGAGAGCCAGAAGCCGACGACCACACCGACGAGGAGCGCCACCGCCGCCCGGATCCCACGCCTGCTCGCCTCGCGTAGGTGGCCGGCGACCGGCATGGTTCCCCGTGCGACGGTGGCCGTGGTCATGACGCCCTGCGGTCAGCCACGGCCTCGACCGTGGCGGCCTGCGGCTCGGCGGCGTCGTGGGTCTCGTCCTTGAGGATGCGTACGGACTGGCCGACGCTCCGGGCCAGTGCCGGCAGCTTCGCCGAGCCGAAGACGAGCAGGATGATGGCGAGGATGACGAGGGCGTGCCAGCCCGTGAGGTTCTGCAACATGGTGTTCTCCTTGGTCGGTTGTCGGGTCAGTTGGACGGCATCTCGGGCGGCGTTCCGCCTTCGCCGCCCTGGGGCGGAGCGCCGCCCTCGCCGCCACCGCCGCCGGGAGCGGCGCCCATGGCGGCCTCGGTGGTCGTGTCGACGGCGACCGCGAGCGAACCGGTGTAACCGGACTCCGCGTCGCCCTCGAACGTGCCCATCTCCAGCTCGTAGCCGTCGCTGAAGACGTTGTCGGTGTCGAGCGAGACCTGCGACATGTTGTCCGCCGAGCCGTCGTAGGTGTCGAGCTCGTAGATCGGGGTCAGCATGTCCTCGGGGAACGCCACCTGAGAGGTCGCGATCGCGTTCTCACCGGTGGTCGCCGAGTCGGCGTCGGGGTAGACCTCGAAGTGCATGTGCGTCCAGCGGCCGGAGTAGCAGCCGGGGACGATGGTCTTGAAGGTCACCTGACCGTTCGCATCGGCGACCTGGACCCCGCGGAGGTACGTCTCGTCCTCGACGCCCTCGGAGTACATCGAGTACTGGCCCTGGGCGTCGCACTGCCACAGGTAGACCGCGACGCCTTCGAAGGCCGCGTTGTCGTTGGCCATGTCCGTCACGGTGAAGGTGAACTCGAGCGGCACCCCGTCGACGGTCGTGCCGCCGTCCAGGCTGGAGGTGATGTCGCTGCGTACGATCCCGGACTCGGTCAGCACGTTGGTGCCGTTGGTCCCGTCGGCCGGGTAGGGGCCGTTGGTCTCCTGCGGGATCTCGCCGTCGGAGGTCGTCGACGTCGTCGACCCCTCCGCGCCGGACCCCGAGGAGGTCGACCCCGAGCTCGACGAGCTCGTGGACCCACAAGCGGCCAGGGCAGCGGCCCCGACGCCTACCCCGACGAGTCCGAGGACCCGGCGCCGGGTCAGCAGCGTCGAGATGTCGAAGCCGGCACCCTGGTCGACCACCTCCTCCTCGGGGCGGGCCAGCAGGCGACCTTCATAGGCAGGGCCTTCAGGGGTGTTCTCGGGTTCGGGTACGCGGCTCATGTCATCTCCTTGACGTTGGGCTTTGCTGCGATGACCCTGACTCTGGCGTCCTGGTCAGTGAGGACCATCTGTCCCGCCTGTGAGGTTGCTTTGAGATTTCGCCGGGGGCGTGTGCGGATGGGACCGAGCGGCTTGGGTGCCTGACTGGGTGGCGTAGGGCGGGTGGGGCTGAGTGGCTGTTCGGGTTGGGAGATTTAAAAGACCAGGGTGTTTGGGCTGGGTGCCGTACGGGTGTCTTGCGGACTTCCAGCATCGGTCTGGGTTTCGTCGGGATACCTGTCCCTGTCTGGGTTTGGAGAGGTACGTCGGGGTCTGCTCAAACGGGATCGTATCTTCTCTCATAAAAAGCAGATTTTCGTGGATTCTTGAGATTCGCTTATTGTTCAAAAATGCACTCTGAACTGCGCAAATGTGGTCTGAATGGGCTATGCATAATCATGCTTAGAATGGTAGATTCGATGCATGAAATCAGTCGCTGACACCGGGTCCTCGCCTGAATTGTTAGCCGAAGTGCGGGCGGCTCGTGTGGCTGAGGATCAAGCGGGCCGTGACACCTTGATCCTCGCTGCGAAGTACGCCGCGGCGAACGTGGTGGAGACCGTTGGCGAGGCAGCGGTGCTGGAGGTCGACACCTACGGGGATCGGGCGGTGATGCTGACCGGGTCGGGGGCGCCGATGATCTCGGAGGCGGCGGTGATCGAGTTCGCCGCGGTGCTGGGCTACTCGACCTACTCCGGCCGGAAGTACCTCGCCGACGCGGTCGAGCTGGCCTGGCGGCTGCCCCGCACGTGGGTCAGGATCCTCGACGGCACGTTGGCCGGGTGGCGGGCCCGTCGGGTCGCCGAGATCACCCGCCACCTCGATCCGGAGGTCGCGGGCTGGGTCGACACCCAAGTCGCTGCCCATGCCCACAAGATCGGTCCTGCTCAGCTGGAACGGACCGTGAAGGAAGCCGCGGCCCTGTTCGAGCCCGACCTGACCGCCGCGATCGCAGCGGAAGCCGTCGACTACCGACGCTGCGATATCGGGACCGATCCTTCGCTGTTCCTACCCTCGGTCGGCGCCGAGCAGGGCCAAGCCGCCGGCGCGACCGCGGAGGTCACCGCGACGCTCGATGTGGCCGACGCGCTCGACCTCGAGGCTGCGGTCGCCGCCATCGCCCACGGTCTTCTCGACCACGACACCACCGCCGACCTGTCCCTCGATGCCCGTCGTGCTGCCGCGCTCGGGATCCTGGGTCGCGCCTACACCACCGGGGCCAGTGGCGACCTTCCCGGCAAAGGCCGGGTGGTCGACCTAAAGATCCACACCGACACCCGTGACCTGGCCACCACCGGCCTGATCCGGATCGGCAACACCCGAGGGCTGGCCACCATCGAACAGCTCGACCGCTGGGCCGGAATGCCCGGGGTGGTCGTCAGGCCGGTAGTGGTGGTCGACCTGAACGAGGAGATCTCGACCGAGGCCTACACCCCGACCCGGCGACTGAGGGCCCAGGTCGAGCTCATCGATCAGACCTGCGCCTTCCCCGGCTGCAGCGTGAAGGCCGAGAGCTGCGACCTCGACCACCGGGTTCCCTATGTCGAGGGTGGGAAGACCACCACGTCGAACCTGACTTGCCTGTGCCGACGGCACCACCGCGCCAAGACCCATCTCGGCTGGACCTACGAACGCCTCGCTCCGGGCCGCTACCGATGGCGTTCCCCGAACGGCTACAGGTTCCTCACCGGCCCCGACGGCACCACAGACGTCAGCGGAATCAGCGACGTCGCCCGCAGCACCGCTGCTTGACCACCGCACAACAGCCCTAGGCGGCGTACCTCCCGACGTACGTCTGAAAGCCCGGACATGGACAGGTATCCCGACGAAACCAAGACCGATGCTGGAAGTCCGCAAGACACTCGAACGGCACCCAGGCCAAACACCCTGGTCTTTGAATCTCCCAACCCGGACAGGCACTCGGCCCCACCCGCCCTACGGCAGCCAGTCAGGCACCCAGGCCGCTCAGTCGCGTGCCCACACGGGGTGATCAACCGATGGAAGGACGCGGCCCAGCCAAGAGCTGCTCGGCCTGCTCCTTGGACAGCTTCGAGGCGTAGCCGCAGTAGGTGCAGTCCATCCGGCGCGACTTGCTGACCGGGAAGAGCGGGATGAAGAAGAGGGTGAACTTGTTGACGACCTCGAACAGGCGATGGGCGGCCTGCTGGCGGCAGTGGGGACAGACCAGCGAGAGCGTGGCCAGCAGACGCGTGTAGGCCTTGAGCCCGAAGATGATCATGCCGACGAGTCTTGCACGCGCTCAGCGGCGGTGGACCTCGCGGCCGTCTGCGTACGTGTGGGTGACCCGGGTCCGGGCGAGGACGGTGGTGTCGTCGTCGAGGATGTCGTGGTCGACGACGACCAGGTCGGCTGCGTACCCGGTCTCGATCCGGCCGGTGGAGTCCTCCAGGCGGTTCAGGTGGGCCGTGCCGGTGGTGTAGCCGGCGAGGGCCTCGGCGACCGTCAGCGCCTCCTCGGGCAGCAGCGGGGCGGCGTCCGCGGGCTGGTCGGGGGAGCGGCGGTTGACGGCGACGTGCATGCCGAGCAGCGGTGCCGGGTCGGAGACCGGCCAGTCGCTCCCGCACGCGATCCGGGCACCCGTACGCAGCAGCGACCCGAACACATAGTGCTGCTCGCGCGCGGCCGGTGCCAGGAACGGCAGGGTCAGCACCTCCACCGCCTCGTCCCGGCACGCCCACAGCGGCTGGATGTTGGCGGTGACCTCGAGCGCGGCGAAGCGGGCGACATCGGACCGGGAGACGACCTGGATGTGGGCCAGATGGTGCCGCAGCCCGCTGGCCCCGTTGACCGCACGCGCGTGCTCGATCGCGTCCAGGCTGTCGCGGACGGCCCGGTCGCCGAGCGCGTGGATGTGCGCCTGGAACCCATGGGCGTCCAGGGCCGCGACGTAGGCGGCCAGGGCGTCGGCCGGGATGAAGGAGAGCCCGCGGTTGTCGGTGAGGTGACCGTGGGAGTCGAGGTAGGGGTCGAGCATCGCGGCCGTGTGGGTCTCGCAGACGCCGTCCTGCATCAGCTTCACGCTGGCCGCGTCCAGCCCCGCCTGTGCGGCGAGAGCCCGGCGTGAGATCAGCTCGGGCAACTGCTCCACGCCGCGGTCGCGGTCCCACCACTGGGCGAGGACGACCTTCGCGGTGAGCGCGCCGGAGTCGTTGGCGGCGATGTAGGTCGGCAGCGAGTCCGGCATGCCGAGACCCTCGCCGACCAGCGCGTCCTGCCAGCCCACGATGCCGACGGAGTTGAGATGGCGCTGCGCGGTGAGCAGTGCCTCGGTCAGGTCGCGGGAGGTCGGCGTCGGCACCAGCGAGCCGACCAGCGCCATCGCGCCCTCGTGCAGCGCGCCGGTGGGCCGCCCGGCGGCGTCCCGCTCGATGCGCCCGTCGGCGGGGTCGGGCGTGCGGGCATCGATGCCGGCGATCTCGAGCGCGCGGCTGTTCACCCAGGCGGAGTGGTGGTCGCGGTTGGGCAGGAAGACCGGCCGGTCGGGAAGGAGCCGGTCGAGGGGCTCGGCGCTCGGCACCCCACCTGGGAAGGAGTCCATCGACCAGCCACCGCCGGTGACCCAGGCGCGTCCGGGGTGAGCCGCGGCGTAGGACGCGATGGCGTCCAGGTAGCCCTCGAGCGTCGAGAGACCGGTCAGGTCGCACTGGTTCATCTCCAGCCCGGCCTGGATCGGGTGCACGTGGGAGTCGTGGAAGGCGGGCAGGACCCACCTGCCGTCGAGCTCCTCGACCACCGTCTCAGGACCGGCCAGGGCGTCGAGGTCCTCGCCGATGGCCGCGATCCGCCCACCCTGGACCGCGAGCGTCACCTCCGACCAGCATCCCGAGCGCAGCACCCGGCCACCGCGCAGCAGCAGGTCCGCCGGGACGACGGGACCGCCCATCAGTCGACGGCCATCAGTTGACGGCCATGGTGTCGGTGACCGAGGAGCCCGAGCGCTTGAGCACGAGCGCCACCAGGCCGAGGACCAGGAGCGTGAGGACCAACAGGATCGTGGAGACCGCGGCGATCTCGGGCTTGAGACCGGAGCGGACCGAGGAGAGCACGTAGACGGGCCACGAGGTCGTGCCGGAGACGTTGATGAACGAGGAGATCACCGTGTTGTCGAGGCTCAGCGTGAAGGCCAGCAGCCCACCGGCCAGCACCGCCGGCCCGACCAGCGGGAGCGTGACCTTGAAGAAGGTCGTGACAGGGCGCGCATAGAGATCCGCCGAGGCCTCCTCCAACGACGCGTCCAGCCCGACCAGGCGCGCCCGGACGATATAGGTGACGACCGCGGTCGCGAAGAGCGAATGCCCGATCACGAGGCGTACGTAGCCGTTGTTGAACGGCAGCAGCGACCAGTCCTGCCCGAGCGTCACGAACCAGGGGAGCAGCGCGATGCCGTCGACGATCTCGGGCGTCACCGAGACCAGCAGCAACAGCAGCGTGAACGGGCCCGCCCAACGGCCCGGGAACCGTGCCGTCGCCATCCCGGCCAGGGTGCCGAGCGCGCACGCCAGGAGCGCGGCGATCACGGCGGTCTGGAGGGAGACGGCGACGGTGTGACGTACGGTCGGCCGCTCGATGATCGCCTTGAACGGCTCCAGGCTGAAGCCGTCCCAGGCGGTCAGCAGTCGGCCGCCGTTGAAGGAGTAGATGCCGATCACGATGATCGGGGCGAACAGGAAGAGGAAGACCAGCGTGGTCCACGCGCCGAGCGCGAGATTGGTGCCGGAGGGCCTGCTCATGCGGTCACCACCTCCTGGGTGTGCGGCCTCGTGTCCGGAGGCGGGACGGTTCCGATGACCAGCTTGCTGCGTCTGTGCAGGAGCCATCCCACGCACCACATCAGGGCGATGGCGATGACGACGATGAGCATGGTGAGCAGGATGAGGACGACCGCCATGGCCGAGCCCAGCGCCCAGTTCTGCGCGGTCAGGAACTGGCTGGCGATCAGCGATCCGACCATCGTGCCCTTCGCGCCGCCGAGGACCGCCGGGGTGACGTAGTCGCCCATCATCGGGATGAAGACCAAGATGATGCCGGCGATGATGCCGGGCCGCGCCAACGGCAGCGTGACCTGGAAGAACGTACGCAACCGGTCGGCGCCGAGGTCCTTGGACGCCTCGCCGAGCGCGCTGTCGACGCGGTCGAAGGCGACGTACATCGGCAGGATCATCAGCGGCAGGTAGTTGTAGATCAGACCCAGCAGCACCGCACCGCGGGTGTTGAGCAGGTCGTGCGGGTCGGCGACCAGGCCGACGTCGGTCAGGAACCCGGCCAGGGCCCCCTCCGAGGACAGGATCACCTTCCAGCCGATCGTCCGGATCAGGAACGAGGTCCAGTAGGGGACCATCACCAGCGCGACCAGCAGCCCGCGCCGGTGCGCGGGGACCTTCATCGCCATGAAGTACGCAGCCGGCAACGCGATCAGCAGGCAGGCGATCGTCCCCAGCACGCTCATCCACAGCGTCGCCCGGAAGATCGTGAAGAAGGTCGGGCTGAACGCCTCGGCGTAGCGGTCCAGCGACATCACCGCGTTGCTGTGGGTGCCGAACATCCCGGGCTTCTCACCGAGGCTGAACCAGGCGATCTGCAGGAACGGCACCACGAAGAAGACCGTCAGCCACAGCCACGCCGGGACGGCGAGGACGAAACCCGGAAGGCGCTTCGCCGCGCGTCTGGAATGGGCCTCGTCACGCACTGGCGGCGGCCTTCAGCTTGTCGTAGACCTCCGTACGCCGGTCCTGAGCCTCGTTGACGGCACCGTTCTTCATGGTGGCGAGCTGCTCGTCGGTGAAGAAGATCATCTCGGGCAGCTCGACCTTGCGCTCCGCGGCCATCTCCTCGATGCCGAGCGCGCCGGTGTTGTAGCCGATGTAGTCCATCTCCAGGAACGAGTTCTCCGGCTCCAGCACGTAGTCGAGGAACGCGTGCGCGGCCTCCGGGTGCGGTGCGCCGGTCGGGATGCACCAGTTGTCCATCCACAGCTCGGTCGTCGGGCCGGGCAGGACCCACTTCCAGCGGTCGGGCTGCTTGTGCTCGAGGATGCCGAGACGGGAGTCGCCGTTCCAGTTCTGCATCAGCGCGAAGGTGTTCTGCTGCATCGCGCCGGTGGCCGGGTAGGAGTCGAAGCCGGCGATGTGCGGTGCCCACTTCTCGACCGCCTCGGCCTCGTAGGCGTCGTAGTCGGCCATGTCCTCGGTGTTCCAGTCGATGCCGTTGGCCCAGAAGTAGAGGCCCGCGACCCCCTGCGGGTCGTCGAGCAGCGAGGTCCTGCCCGAGGCCTCGTTCTGCATCGCGTCGATGAAGTCGTTCCAGGTCACCAGGTCGCGCTTGATCAGGGTGGTGTCGTAGACGAACCCGGTGGTGCCCCAGCACTTGCACACCGAGTACTCGTTCTCCGGGTCCCAGTCCTGGCCGAGGAACTTCGGGTCCACCTTGGCCATGTTGGGGATCAGGTCCTTGTTGAGCGGGACGATGATCTCGTTCTCGATCAGCTGCGGGATGTAGACCCCGGTCGGCACGACGATGTCGTAGCCGCTGGTGCCCTCGGCCGCGACCAGCTTCGAGATCAGCTCCTCGTTGGAGCCGTAGGAGTCGAGCGTCACCTTCGGACCGGTCTTGGCGAAGGAGTCGATCACCTCGGGGGAGTCGTAGTCGCCCCAGGTGTAGATCGACAGCGACTTCTCCATCGGTCCGCCGGTCGCGCCCGCGCCCGGCTCGACCGCGCTCGACGTCTCGCCGTCACCGGTGCCGCAGGCACTGAGCGCCACGCCTGCCCCGGCGAGGGCTGCCAGGCTCAGGAAGTGGCGCCGCGAGAGCTCCTGGCGGATCGCTCGCGCGCCGGCATGGCTGGCCAGGATGCGTACGTTGCCGCTCTTGTTGACAGGCTTGTTCATTGTGGGCTCCTAGCGGTGGACGGGGTGTCGAGGGGGAAGAGACGTACGTCCTCCGCGGCCCAGCTGCAGAGGACCTGGTCGCCGGGGGCGAGACGGGCGGCGCCGTGGGTGGGGCGGCGGATCAGGAGGCTGGTCTGGTCGAAGCGGAGCCCGAGACGGTCGGATCTTTCGGTCACCTTGACGAGGTACTGGATGACCTCGCCCAGGGGGGAGACCTGGAGGACCTCGCCGGCGACGGTGTTGCGGCCCTCGGTCAGGTGGGTCCCGTTCCTGGACTCGATCGAGATCAGCTCGGGACGGACGGCCGCCTGGTGCGGCTCGCCTGGCTTCCCGTCGGGTTTCGCCGGACCCTCGATCATCACGGACGGGGTCTCGACGGTGGTGCCGTCGGCGCTGACCTCGCCGTGCAGGAAGTTCTGCTGGCCGACGAAGCCCGCGACGTACGCGCTGGCGGGCTGGTTGTAGACGGTGTCGGCGTCGGCGAGCTGCTCGATCCGCCCGGCGCGCATGATCGCGATCCGGTCGCTCATCGCGAGCGCCTCGCCTTGGTCGTGGGTGACGAAGACGAAGGTGATCCCGAGGCGGGACTGGAGCAGCTTGAGCTCGACCTGCATCTCCTCGCGCAGCTGGCGGTCCAGGGCGCCCAGCGGCTCGTCGAGGAGGAGGACACCGGGGCGGTTGACCAGCGCCCGGGCGAGCGCCACCCGCTGCTGCTGGCCGCCGGAGAGCTGCGCCGGGCCGCGGTCGGCGAAGTCGAGCATCCGCACCATCCGCAGCGCCTCGACGACCCGCTCGCGGACCTCGGCCCGGGGGGTCCTGCGCTGCTGCAGCCCGTAGGCGACGTTCTCCGCGACGGACTTGTGCGGGAAGAGCGCGTACGCCTGGAAGACCGTGTTCACGTCGCGTTGGTAGGGCGCGAGCCTGATCACGTCCTTGCCACCGATCGTGATGCTGCCGGAGTCGGGCTTCTCGAAGCCGGCGATCATGCGTAGCGTCGTGGTCTTGCCGCAGCCCGAGGGCCCGAGCAGCGAGATGAACTCGCCGGCCCGGATCTCCAGATCCAGGCCGTCGACCGCCGTGGCCTGGCCATAGGTCTTGGTCAGGCCGGTGATGGTTACCGAGCCGGAGGGTGGGTCCGGGGTAGCTGTCGTGGTCATCGCTGCTCCAGTCGATTGTTCACTTAGCGCTGCATTCCACCACAAGAATCGGGGAAAAGTACGGAATCGGTTGTAAAAGTACGGTTACGAACTCGATTTCGTGTATGCCGTCTCCGGTGAGTGTGGCCCCGGTCCCGGGATCTAGGGTTGACCCCATGCCGACCCCGCCACCGCTGTCTGTCGTCACCTCGTTGCTCGACGAGTGGTACCCGCCCGCCACCGCCGACGAATGGGATGCCGTCGGCCTGGTGTGGGGCGAGCCATCGCAGCCGGTCTCGAAGGTGCTTCTCGCTGTCGATCCGACCCTCCCGGTCGCCGAGGAGGCGGCCGCGTGGGGTGCGGACCTGGTCGTCGTCCATCATCCGCTCTTCCTCAAGGGTGTGCACGGGTTCGCGCCGACGACCCCTAAAGGGCGTACGCTCTCGACGCTCGTCTCCGCGGGGTGCGGGCTGCTCACCGCTCACACCAACGCCGACCAGGCGCTCGGCGGCGTCTCGGAGTCGCTGGCGCTCGCGCTCGGACTGAGCTCGCTGCGACCGCTGGTGCCGGGGGAGTCCCCCGAGGTCGGGACGGGCCGTTCGGGGACCGTCGAGCCAACCACGCTGGGTGCCTTCGCCGAGTCCGTGGCGGCCGCGCTGCCCGCGACCACGGCCGGGATCCGGGTCGCCGGCGACCTCGACCGGCCGGTGTCCTCGGTGGCGCTGTGCGGCGGCGCGGGTGACTTCCTGCTCGACCAGGTGGCTGCGTACGACGTCTATGTGACCAGCGATCTGCGCCACCATCCGGCCTCGGAGTTCCTCGAGAGGGGCGGTGCGTTGATCGACATCCCGCACTGGGCGGCGGAGTGGACCTGGCTCCCTGTGCTGGCGAGGCGACTTCGGGAGGCATTCGGAGATACGGTGGAGACCCGGGTCTCGCAGATCGTCACGGACCCGTGGACTTTGCGATTGTGAATAATTGAGGAGAATCCGCTGAAAGCCGACCCGTTCGCCCAGGTGAAGCTGCTCGACGTCTGTGAGCTGGACTCGCGTGCGCTCCAGCTCCGCCACCGCCGTGCGCATCTGCCGCAGGCCGCCGTCGTGGCGGAGCTGCAGGCATCGAAGAAGACCACCGACGATGCCGTACGCGACGCCCGGGTCACGCGCGACGACCTCGAGCGAGTGCAGAAGAAGGCCGACGCCGACGTCGAGGCGGTCAAGACCCGCCGCCGGCGCGACCAGGAGCGGATGGACTCGGGGGCGATCAGCAGCGCCAAGGACCTCGAGCGCATGCAGCACGAGCTGGCCACCCTCGACCGCCGGATCTCGGTGCTCGAGGACGAGGAGCTCGAGGTCATGGAGCAGCTCGAGGAGGCTCAGGCGAGCGTGACCCGGCTCGAGGCCGAGCTCGCCGAGATCAGCGAGAAGCTCGCGGTCGCGGTCGACTCCGTCGACGTCGAGACCTCCAAGATCGACGGCGAGCTCGCCGGGGTCGCCGAGGAGCGGACGCCGGCGCTCGAAGGTATCCCCGATGACCTGCTCGCCCTCTACACGCGACTGAGCGACAAGATGGGTGTCGGTGCCGCCGAGCTGCGCGCCCGCCGCTGTGGCGGTTGCAACCTCCAGCTCGACCCCGCCGAGATCTCCCGCATCCGCGGCCTCGCCGCCGACGAGGTCGTGCGCTGCGAGGAGTGCTCCCGCATCCTGGTCCGCACCGCCGAGTCGGGTCTGTGAGCGAGAAGACTGCGCGTGGCTGGGGGGCCGGCGCGGCGGCGACGACCCTGGTCCTCGTACGCCACGGGGTCACCAAGCACACCGCCGCCAAGGCGTTCTCCGGTGGTCTCGGCGGCGACAACCCGCCGCTGACCCAGGAGGGCCGCGAGCAGGTGCTGCTGACCGCGGAGTGGCTGCGGCCGCTCGCCGCGTCCGTGTCGACCGTCGTCACCTCGCCGGTCCTGCGCACCGTCGAGACCGCCGAGCTCGTCGCCGGTGTCCTGGGCGCCCGGATCACCGAGGAGCCGGGCTTCGCGGAGATCGAGTTCGGCGAGTGGGAAGGGCTCACCTTCGGTGAGGTCGCCGAGCAGTTCCCCGAGGAGATGCGGGTATGGATGGGCGCGACCGAGGTCGCGCCGCCGGGCGGTGAGTCGTTCGACGCCGCACAGAAGCGCGTGCTCGCGGGACTGTCCCGCGTGCTCGAGGAGCGCGCCGGCGAGACCGTCGTGGTCACCTCGCACGTGTCACCGATCAAGCTGATCGTCGCTCACGCACTGGGAGCCCCGATCGGCGGAGTCTTCAGCATGGAGCTCTCGCCCGCCTCCGTCACGGTCATCTCCTTCTTCGCCGACGACCGCGCCTCCATGCGCCTCTTCAACGGCCTCCCCGTCTCCCGCGACCCCTTCGCCGCTGGCACCTTCTGACCTGGTCGGGTCGCGGATCAACGCGCGAAAGCGACTGTGTTGGTCTCGACACGCTCGCTGGCGCTCGCGGCTCGACCGACGGTGATCCGCTGGTCGAGCCGCCGGAGCCGCTAGGCGGAGGCGTGTCGAGACCAACACAGTCGCCTATGGTGCTCGTTTGCCACGCCTGCGAGATAGGTCGTGAAGCCGTTCGAAGTCACCGGCGATCAAGGCTTCGCGTTTGGCCCGGCTCCATCCTTGGATCTGTTTCTCGCGTCGGTAGGCGTCGTCGATCGTCTGGTGTTCCTCGGCGTATGCCAACCTGACCGGCAGTCGTCGGACCGTGAACTCTGCACCGAGGCCGGCGTTGTGCTCGGCGATGCGTCTCTCCAGGTCGTAGGTGCTTCCGACGTAGAGCATGTGATCGCGGCAGCGGAGGATGTACGTGTAGGGCATGGCCCGATTCTGGGCGCGACCACCGACAGTTTCGCCGACGGCGACTGTGTTGGTCTCGACACGCCTACGCCTAGCGGCTCCGGCGGCTCGACCGACGGGCGGCCCCGCGGGCTCGACCGACGGGCGGTTTGGCGGGCTCGACCGACGGGCGGTTTGGCGGCTCGAGTGACGGGCGGCCCCGCGGCTCGACCGACGAGGACGGTGAGCTGGGCTCAGATCTCGGTGACGACTACGTCCAGCTGGGTGCCCGTCTTCGTCGGGGCGCTCTCCTCGACGGTCCAGCCGAGGTCGCGGAAGGCGTCGGCGAGCTTGGCGGGGGTGCGGGGGTTGGCGCCGGACTCGAGGAGGGCTCGGACGAGGCGGCCCTTGGTGGCCTTGTTGAAGTGGCTGACTACCTTGCGCTGGCCGTTGTGCTCGTGGAGGACGCGGACGGTGGCGGTGCGGGCGGCGACCTCCTCGGGGCGCCAGAAGGCTGCGTACGTCCCGGACCGGAGGTCCACGAGCAGGCCGTCGCCGAGGGCCTCGGTGATGCCGGCGCCGAGGTGAGCGCGCCAGTGGGACTGGATGCCGCCGATGCCGGGGAGGGTGGTGTCGCCCGAGAGACGGTACGCGGGGATGCGGTCGGCGAGGCCGACGAGGCCGAACACGGAGCTGGTCACCATGACCCGGCTGGTCGCGCGGCGCTTGGCGGCCGGCGACAGGGTGGCGGGGGAGAGGGCGTCGTAGAGGACGCCGGTGTAGATCCGGTCGGCACGCGCGGTGGGGGCATCGTTCAGTCCGGCGTTCAAGGTGACGAGCTCGGGCTGGGTCTTCGGGATGCCGAGGATGTCGACTGCCTCGTCGGGGCGCGTGGCGCAGAGCTCGACGAGTGCGTCGATGACCTTGGCGCGGGCCGGGGTCAGGACGGGGAGCGAGAGCGAGTCGAGCGCGAGCGGGTTGCCGCGTACGGCCGCGGTCTTGCCCTCCGAGGGCGGCAGCAGGATCAGCACAGGGACTATCGTGCCGCCCGGGACCAGGATGGCCGAATCGAGGATTGGGTATCTTCCAAAGTGCCCGTGACCTGGGGGAACGCGTGAGCCTACATTCCAGGGATGATCGTTCTGGCTGCCGAACCGACGTCCTCCACAGGCGTTTCCGGCATCCTTGTCGTGATCATCGTCCTCGGCGTGATCTGGCTGATGCAGGACCTCTCGAAGAAGTCCAGGGCGCGGTCGGAACGCCTCCGGGCGAAGCGGTCGTTGACCGCCACGCAGCGCAAGCTACTGAGGAAGATCGACAGGGCGGCGAAGTCCGGTAACGGGTCCACGAAGGAGCTGAACGGCCAGTTCGGTGCGTTCAAGGGAAACCCGAAGGCGTTCAGCAAGGAGGCGGCGGCGCTTCACAAGGCGTACAAGGCATCGAAGGACTCGAAGAAGAAGAAATAGCCATTAGCATTCCGGCCATGGGTTCCGCACGCATCATCCGGGTGGCCAGGGCCGATAGCGGTGTCGCCGCCACCACGCTCCGAGACGGGATCGCCGCGCTCCAGGCCGAGCTGGGGGTGAGCGCCGAGTTCCCGCCGGAGGTGGAGGAGGCGGCGGCCGCCGCCGCGGCCGACCCCAGGCTCCCGGAGCTGGACCGCACCGACCTGCCGTTCGTCACGATCGACCCCGAGACGTCGATGGACCTCGACCAGGCGCTCCACCTGGAGCGCGACGGCGACGGCTACGTGGTGCACTACGCGATCGCCGACGTGGCCGCCTTCGTGGCGCCCGGCGACCCGGTCGACATCGAGGCCAACAGGCGCGGCGAGTCGCTCTACGCCGCCGACGCGAAGATCCCGCTCCACCCCAAGGTGCTCTCCGAGGGCGCCGCCTCGCTGCTCCCGGACCAGGTACGTCCCGCCCTGCTGTGGACCCACAAGCTCGACGCGACCGGCGAGGGAACCGACACCGTCGTCGAGCGGGCGCTGGTCAGGTCGCGGGCCAAGCTCTCCTACGAGGGCGTGCAGAAGATGTTCGACGGTGAGGGCTTCGGTGATGCCGACTACGCCGACTCCCTCGAGCTGCTCAAGGAGATCGGCGAGAAGCGGATCGCCCTGGAGGCGGCCCGCGGCGGGGTCAACCTGCCGCTGCGCGACCAGGAGATCTCGGTCGAGGGCGATCGGTGGTCGTTGGAGTACCGCGACCTGCTGCCCGTCGAGGACTGGAACGCCCAGATCTCGCTGCTCACCGGCTTCGCCGCCGCGGACCTGATGGTCTACGCCCGGGTCGGGCTGCTGCGGACCCTGCCCGAGCCCGACCCCCGAGACGTCCAGCGGCTGCACCGCACGGCTCGCGCGCTCGGCCTGGAGTGGCCCGCGGAGATGCTCTACCCCGACTTCATCCGCTCCCTGGACGGCAGGAACGGCAAGCACGCCGCGATGGCGATCGCGTGCACCCGGCTGCTGCGCGGGAGCGGGTACGCCTCCTTCAACGGTGAGCTCCCCGAGCTGACCGAGCACTCGGCGCTGGCCAACGAGTACATGCACGTGACGGCGCCGCTGCGCCGGCTGATCGACCGCTACGCCGGCGAGGTCTGCCTGGCGCTCTGTGCCGACCAGCCGGTACCCGACTGGGTGACCAGCGCATTCACCACCCTCCCGGAGACCATGCGCGCCTCCTCGCGCACCAGCGGTGCCTACGAGCGCGGCGTCGTCGACCTGGTCGAGGCCGGGTTGCTGTCCCAGCGGGTCGGGGAGAGGTTCGCCGCGGTGGTCGTCGAGGTCGACGACGAGGACAAGCAGAAGGGCTCGATCACGGTCGAGGAGCCCGCCATCGAGGCCCGGGCCACCGGCACGACGGCCCTCCCGCTCGGCGAGGAGGTCGAGGTGCGGCTCGAGACGGCCGACGTCGTCGCCCGGAAGGTCAGCTTCACCATCGACTGACCTCCCGGACGTACGTCTGTCAGGAGATCAGCTCGTCGAGGCGGTTGTAGACCTCGGCGGAGCCCTCGATCACCCGGCTGTGCTCACCCTCGATCGAGACGGGAACGTCACCCTGGACGGTGATGCGGCGCACCTCGCGCGGCAGCTCGTCGAAGTCGGCGACGGCGTAGTGCTGGGTGGCGCGGTTGTCCCAGATCGCGACGTCGCCCCGCTGCCAGTGCCAGCGGACGGTGTTCTCCAGGGCGGTGACCCGGTCCTGGAGGAGGTTGAAGAGGGTCGCGCTCTCCTTCTGGTTCAGGCCGCTGAAGTGCTTGACGAAGTGGCCCAGGACGAGCGCGCGCTCGCCGGTCTCGGGGTGGATCCGGACCGCCGGGTGCTCGGTCCGGTAGATCGTGGAGACGAACTCCTCGCGCTTGCGCGCGGCCACGTCGTCGGTGGAATCGGCCTGGTCGGGGCGTACGTAGTCGTAGTCGTTGGAGTGGATAGCCCACAGGTTGTCGACGAGCGCCTTGAGCTGGGGGTGGAGCCGCTCGTAGGCGGTGACGGTGTTGGCCCAGACGGTGTTGCCGCCGTACTCGGGGATCTCCGCGCCGCGGAGGATCGAGAACGCCGGCGGCCGGTCGACGAAGGTGACGTCGGTGTGCCAGGAGTTGGCGGCCATGCCGCGGTTGGCCTTGAGGGTCAGGACGCGGGCGCTGCCGGTGTTCACGGTCGGGTGGGCCGTCGTCAGCGGCCCCAGGCGCTCACCGAACGCGATCTGCGCGCGGTCGTCGAGGTGGTCCTGGCCGCGGAAGAAGACGACCTTGTTCTCCAGGACGGCGGACCGGATCTCGGCGATCGTCTCGGCGGGGAGGTCGCCGGAGAGGGTCACGCCGTCGATGCGGGCGCCGATCCGGCCACCCACCTTGTGGACGGTCAGCTCGTTGACGGGGGATGCTTCGGTGATGGTCATTCGTGGTCTCCTCTGACGGCGTCGGCTTGATCTGAATAAAGTCTAGTGAAATACATGACTTAAGACCACGGGTGTCTCACGAGACCTTTGAGCACTCCGACCGATGATCCGGATGGGAGGCGGTCGATATCGTGCGCTCATGACGCACGCCACACCTGAGACCGTGTTCACCTATGGCTCCCCGCAGCTCAAGTTCGGCACCGGCGCATCGGCCGAGATCGGCTACGACCTCGCCTCGCTGGGCGCCCGCCGCGCCCTGGTGGTGACCGATCCCGGCATCTCCGCGACCGGACTGCCGCAGCGGGTTGCCGAGCAGATGAAGGCGTACGACGTCACGGCGGTCGTCTTCGACGGCGTCCATGTCGAGCCCACCGACGAGAGCATGCTGGCCGCGGTCGAGTTCGCCCGCGAGAACGGGCCGTTCGACGCCGTCGTGGCCGTCGGGGGAGGGTCGAGCATCGACACCGCCAAGGCGGTCAACCTGCTGACCACCAACGACGGTTCGCTGGAGGACTACCTGAACGCGCCGGTGGGCCGTGGGCTCGCCCCGGCGAAGCCGCTGCTGCCGCTGGTCGCGGTGCCGACCACGACCGGGACCGGCGCGGAGTCGACGACCGTGTGCGTGCTCGACGTGCTGTCGCTGAAGGTGAAGACCGGGATCTCGCACGCGCGCCTGCGGCCCACGCTGGCCGTCGTCGACCCGGACCTGATGATGACCCAGCCCGCCGGGGTGACCGCCGCGTCCGGGATGGACATCCTGTGTCACGCGCTGGAGAGCTACACGGCCCGCCCCTACACCTCCTACGACCGCAAGGAGCCTTCGCAGCGCGTCCCTTACTGCGGCGCGAACCCGATCTCCGACATGTGGTCGGAGAAGGGGCTCTCGCTGCTGGCCGGCTCGTTCCGGCAGGCCGTCGCGCACGGAGACGACACCCTCGCGCGCGGTGACATGGCGTTCGCGGCGACCTTCGCCGGCCTGGGCTTCGGCAACGCCGGCGTACACATCCCGCACGCGTGCGCCTACCCGATCGCCGGGCGGGTGCGGGACTTCCACCCGGCGGACTACCCCGGGGACGAGGCGATGGTGCCGCACGGGATGGCGGTCTCGCTGACCGCTCCGGAGGCCTTCCGCTACACCTTCGACGCCGCTCCCGAGCGCCACCTCCGGGCGGCCCGGCTGCTGGCTCCCGGCTTCGACGAGTCGAAGGAGCAACCGCGTGACGTACTGCCCCGGGTGCTGAGCGACCTGATGCGGGACATCGGGATCCCGGCCGGGATCGGCGAGGTCGGCTACGTCGCTGCCGACATCCCCGATCTGGTCGAGGGGGCGCTCAAGCAGCAGCGGCTGCTCGCCACCGCGCCGAAGCAGCCGTCGGCGGAGGATCTGACCGGGATCTTCGAGAGGTCCATCACGCTCTGGTGAGGAATGCCCGGCGGGACGACGACGTTCGGTTGGTTGTCTTCTTCAACCAAGCTCTCCGGAGGTTCACTCGGTGACGTCAGTCCCGCCGCGGCTCTTGCTCGCCCTCGCCCTGCTCTCGGCATCCGCGCCGCTGGCGATCGACTTCTACCTACCCTCCTTCCCGCAGATCGGCACCGACCTCGGCGCCGCGGCGAGCAATGTGCCGCTGACCCTCACCGCCTTTCTGATCGGGCTCGCGCTCGGGCAGATCGCCTGGGGGCCGATCTCGGACCGCTTCGGGCGGCTCAAGCCGCTGCTGATCGGTTCGGTCGTGGCCGCGGTGGCCGGGGTGCTGGCCGCGCTGGCGCCCACCGTCGAGCTGCTGATCGCGGCCCGCTTCGTCCAGGCGCTCGCCGCCGCGGCGGGGATCGTGATGGCGCGGGCGATCGTGGCCGACGTGCTCCACGGCTTCGCGGCCGCTCGGGCGATGTCGATCATGATGTCGATCAGCGGGATCGCGCCGATCCTGGCCCCGGTGATCGGTGGCGCGATCGCCGGGTTCGTGCCGTGGCGCGGGGTGCTCGGCATCGTCGCCGCGATCGCCGTTCTGCAGGTCGTCGTTGTGGTCGTGGTCATCCGGGAGTCGCTCCCGGCCGAGCGGCGGAGCCCCCGGGTCGAGTACGCCGACCTCGGCCGCCTCCTCGCCAAGCCCGCCTTCCTCGGCTACACGCTGACGCAGTCGCTCACGTTCGCCACCCTGATGACGTACGTCTCCTCCTCGTCGTTCCTCTACCAGTCGGTGATCGGCACGTCGGCGGCCGTGTACGGCATCGGCTTCGCCGTCAACGCCGCCTTCCTCACCGTCGCCGGGCTCGTCTCGGCGCGGCTGGCCAAGCGGCAGGTGCACCCGGCGCGGATCATCCGGTCGGCGCAGCCGGTGCTGGCTGCTGGTGCGCTGCTCGTGCTGGTGGTCGCCGTGCTGCCGGTCCCGAAGGTGCTCATCCTGCTGCCGATCCTGGTCGTCACCACCTGCGTCGGGCTGATCATGGGCAACACCGGTGCGCTCGCCATCGAGCAGGCGCGGCCCTCTGTCGGCGCCGGATCGGCGCTGATGGGCGGGATCATGTTCCTCGGCGGCGGCCTCGCCTCGCCGCTCGGTGCCGTCGCGGGCGAGCACACCGCGGTGCCGCTGGCGATCACCATGGTGGTCACCTCGGTCCTCGGCGCGATCGCCTTCTCCCTCGCCCGCCGCTCGGTAGCGCGCAACCCGGAGTCCGAGGCGGCGTTCGCCACCGCGGCCTAGCAAGCCTGCCGAGACGTCACTCAGGTCGGTCGAGTGGGCACGGTGGTGCCCACTCGACCGACGTACCTGACGCCTCGGACGACGCGGCTGACTTCTCGGCGCTGGCTAGGCTTCGTGGAATGAAGCTCCGGGTCCATCAGCAGCGTGCGCTCGCCGCTCTGGGGGAGGCCTGGGACGCGGGGCGTACGCGGGCGTGGGTGGTGCTGCCTCCAGGGGCCGGGAAGACGCTCGTCGGACTGGAGACGGCACGCGACGCGATCGCGGACGGGGCGAAGGTCGTCGTGCTCAGCCCCAACACGGCCATCCAGGGGCAGTGGCTGCGCCAGGCGGCCTCGCTGGGTCTGGAGGCGTCCTCGTCGCGGGATCTGCACGCGCCGCTGACGTCACTGACCTACCAGTCGGTCGCGGTCTTCGGTGACCCCGACGACGAGGCGGAGACCGGGGAGAGCCACCTGGCGAGGCTGCACGACAACGGCCGGGCACTGGTCTCGGCGTTGCGTACGGCCGGGCCGCTGCTGCTCGTGCTGGACGAGTGCCACCACCTGCTCGAGGTCTGGGGCGAGCTGCTCGGCGAGATCCTCCTGCTGCTGCCGGACGCGCGGGTGCTGGGGCTGACCGCGACTCCACCCGAGGCGCTGACCAAGGAGGAGTCCGCGCTGGTCGGGTTGCTGTTCGGCGAGATCGTCTTCTCGACCTCGATCCCGGCCGTGGTGCGCGAGGGCGACCTGGCGCCGTTCGCGGACCTGGTCTGGCTGACCGCGCCGACGCCGAGCGAGCGGGATTGGCTGCGGGGGAGCGCGGAGCGGTTCGAGGAGCTGCTCACCGCGCTGACCTCGGCCGATCTGGGCAGCGTGCCGTTCCTGGCCTGGCTGGACCGGCGGTTCGTGTCCCGGGCGGAAGGGGCTCCGTCCTGGGCCGAGCTCGCGAAGGCGATGCCCGACGTGACCACGGCGGCGCTGCGGGCGCACCATCGCGGGCTGCTCGCCCTGCCCGAGGGGGCGACCCTGACCGAGGCGCACCGTCGGGATCCCTCGGCCGAGGACTGGGTGGCGCTGATCGGTGACTGGGTACGCGGTCACCTGACCTCGTCCGAGTCAGAGGCCGACCAAGAGGCGCTGGCAGCGATCAAGCAGGCACTGCCGGCCGTCGGCTACTCGCTGACCCGGCGCGGCATCCGGGCCGGCCGCTCGCCCGTCGACCGGGTGCTGGCACGCTCCGAGACCAAGACCACGGCGACCGCCGCCATCGTCGACCACGAGCGCCTCGCGCACGGTGACTCGCTGCGACTGCTCGTCGTCACCGACCACGAGCGGGCCTCGGCGACATTGCCGGTCGACCTGCGCGGGGTCATCGCCGAGCAGTCCGGCTCCGCGCGGGCGGTGCTCGCCACCCTCTGCAGGGATCACGACGACGTCCTGCTGGTCACCGGCGCCACCGTCGCCGGGCCGCCGGCGACCCTGGCCGCGCTGTTGGCGCACATCGCCGAGGCCGACCCTGTTCTGGCCGAGGGCCTGGCGGTCGAGAAGGAGGAGGCGTACGCCACCCTCGTGGGGCGCTGGGGAAGCCGGCAGTGGGTCGGGCACGTGACCCGGTTCTTCGAAGCCGGCGGGTGCCGGATCCTGGTCGGGACGCGCGGCCTGCTCGGCGAGGGCTGGGACGCCCGCTCGGTGACCGGAATCGTCGACCTCACCGCGGCCACGACCACGACGGCGGTCGTGCAGCTGCGTGGCCGGTCGCTGCGTACGGATCCGGGGCGGCCCGACAAGGTCGCGGTCAACTGGACGGTCGTCTGCGTCGAGGAGGAGCACCCTCGCGGCGACAACGACTGGAAGCGCCTGGTCCGCAAGCACACCGGCTTCTTCGGTGCGGACGAGGACGGCTCCGTCGTCGACGGCGTCGGCCACATCGACGAGTCCTTCTCCCCGTACGCCGCCCCGCCGGAGTCCGGCTTCGACACGGTCAACGCCCGCATGGTCGCGCGTTCGGAGGATCGCACGGCGATCCGGGAGCGGTGGCGGATCGGGGAGCCGTACGCCGACATCGCCGGCCGCACGGTCAGGATCCGGCTCCGCCGGGCGGGCGTGCTGCGCATGCCGTCGGGGGCCGTGCTCGCTCCCCGGCCACCTGCGTTCCGGCTGCTGGAGGGCCGGGTGCCGGAGTGGCACCTCCCGGCCAAGGCCGTCCTCGCGCCTGCGGCGCTGCTCAGCATCGGGCTGGTCCTGGCGCTCGCCTTCGGTGCCGCCGGCGGGATCGCGGGGGCGGTCGGTGGGCTGGTCGGCGGGTTGTGGGCGCTGTGGGTCGCGTACGTCTATCGGGATGGCACCCGGATCGCCTCCCAGCTTCGCCGGCGCCCGACGGTCGGGGCGGTCGGGGCGGCGGTCGCCGACGCGCTGAACACGACCGGACAGACCTCGGTCGGCGCCGCCGGGCTCGAGATCGCGGTGGACACCGATGGCAGCTACCGGCTGCATCTGGCCGGGGTTCCCGAGGAGGAGTCGGCGCTCTTCGCCGCCTCGCTCGAGGAGGCCCTGGCACCGATCGCCGCGCCCCGCTACCTGGTCGCGCGTCCGGTCGTCGGTGACCTGGACGCCCTGGAGAGGCTGCGGCTGGGAGTCTCGGGCAGGCACGCCGCGAACGCCGAGGCCTGGCACGCGGTCCCCGTCGCCCTCGGCCGTCGCGCCGCCGACGCGAAGGCGTTCCACGCCGCCTGGGAGCACTGGGTCGGCGGCTCCGGCCTGCTCTACACCGGTTCCCCCGAGGGCGCCGGCGTCCTCACTGCCCAGCGCGGCACCGACCCCTTCGACGTCACCGCCGTCATCCGCCGCCACTGGTCCTGAGGCCGAGACGTCGGCTACGTCGGCCGAGACGTCAGTTCTGGCGATCGAGTTGTCAGCTGTGGCGAGCGGTCCGAGGGTTGAACGCATGGACCCCGACACCCGGCACCTGCACGCGTCCTCCTTCGGCACGGCCGCGACGGCGTACGCAGCACATCGCCCCGACTACGCCCACGACGCCGTCCGATGGGCTCTCCACCCGGCCCCCGGGACGCGGGTCCTCGACCTCGGCGCCGGCACGGGCAAGCTGACCGCGACCCTCGCAGCGGTGGGCGCCGACGTCACGGCCGTCGAACCCGATCCGGAGATGCTCGGCGAGCTGCGGCGAGGGCTCCCGAAGATCGTGGCGCTGCCGGGGAGCGCCGAGTCGATTCCCCTCCCGGACGCGTCGGTCGACGCGGTCGTGGCCGGCAACGCGATGCACTGGTTCGACATGGCGGTCGCCGGACCCGAGATCGCCAGGGTGCTGGCACCCGGCGGCGTGCTCGCCGGGTTGTGGAACACGTTGGACGACGACGTGGACTGGGTGGCCGAGCTGGCCCGGGTCAGCGGCCCCGCCGCGATCGGGCCCCGGGACACACCCGCGAGCTGGCGTACCGAGACCGCGGCCCTGCATCTGCCGACGACGACCGCCCCGGCCCGGTTCGGCTCCCCGGAGCAGCGCGGGTTCCCGCACGGCCAGCGCCGCACGGCCGACTCGCTCGTGGCGACGCTCGGCACCAGGGCCGGGATGCTGGTCATGCCCGAGGCCGAGCGGACGTCCGCCCTTTCCGGCATCCGGAGCTACCTCGCCACCAGAGCGGAGACGGCGGGCGAGTTCACCCTTCCGATGGTGACCTGCGTGCTCCGCGTCCGACGACTCTGAGAGCCCGTTCCTCACATCGCCCGCGTTCTGGCCCCCGGGACGACAGGTTTCTGTCAGATCGTGGACACCGGTGCCAGAATCTGGACTGATCCCAGACGGAGCCGATCGGTTGGCTTGTCACGACAACCCACCCACTGAAGGGAAACATCGTGACCTCCACCATCACCCGACGCATGGTCGGCGCCGTCGTGGCCACCGGCCTCGCCGCCACCGGCACATTCGCCATGTCCGGCATCGCCAACGCCGAGGTCGGCACCGGCAACACCGCCGCCTCCTCGGTCTCCGCCCAGGCGACCCAGAACTTCGGTCTCTCCACGACCGAGGCCAAGGTCATCCAGGGGAAGGTGCTGAAGAAGTACGGCTACACCGGCACGAAGTTCCCGGGCAAGATCGACGGCAAGCTCGGGACCAACAGCTGGAAGGCGTTCCAGGTCTACCTGAAGAAGGACTACGGCTACGCCGGCAAGATCGACGGCGACCCGGGGAAGAACACGATCAAGGCGCTGCAGCGCCTGCTGAGGCACCAGGTCGGCGCGAAGCTCACCATCGACGGTGACGCCGGGCCGAAGACGCAGGCCGCGTTCAAGAAGTACGCGTTGAAGCTCAGCAAGCCCTGATCCCGTACGCCTCCTGACACCCGGCCGCCGGCGAGATGCCGCGGCCGGGTCTCACATTTCCGCGGTAGGCGTCCAGGTGGGGAACTTGGCGGTGCGGCCGTCGCCGGAGGAGCGGCCGGTGAGTCGGCGGTGGATCCAGGGACCGACGAACTCGCGGTAGTAGGCCAGTCCCTTCTTGCCCGCCGCGGCCTCGAAGTCCAGGTCCCACCAGCCCTGCGGGACCTCGACGCCGAGCGAGTCCAGGACGCGGGCGGCGACGCGGTGGTGGCCGCGGGCGTTCATGTGGAGCCGGTCCTCGGACCAGAAACGACCCTCCATGAGGGTGGTGTCGGGCCAGTTGTAGGCGCGCACGATGTCGTCGCGGTGGGCGACGCGCTGCTCGACCAGGTCGCAGAGCTCGTCGCCGCGACGCTGGAAGACCTTGCCGAGCGGCAGCCGGGCCGACGGGTTGGCGCCGGAGAGCAGGATCAGCGTGATCCCGTTGGCGTCGCAGGCCTCGAGCACCGGCTGGAGGAGGTCGGCGATCGCGTTCGCGTCGGCCTTCGGGCGGAGCATGTCGTTGCCGCCGCCGTTGAAGGAGAGGTGGGTCGGCTTCAGCGCCAGCGCGGCGGGGAGCTGCTCTTCCACGATGGGGCGGATCAGGCGCCCGCGGATGGCGAGGTTGGCGTACTCCACCCGAGTGCCCGAGGCCGCCCAGCCCTGGGCGACCAGATCGGCCCAGCCGCGTACGTGACCGGTAGCGGTCTCGTCGCCGACTCCTTCCGTGAACGAGTCGCCGATCGCGACGTAGCGCACTGCCTCCACGAGTCCTCCAACCCAGTCAACCGTTGCCAGATCCATTGCCAGCCTCTGGATTCTAGTCCGCCCGGGGTCTGACCGTGACATCCGTCCCTGGGCTGACGTCGCAGCTGCCTCGGCTCCTCTACGGTGGGGTGCGTGGAGGAGTTGGTACGGCCCTGGCGGCTCGGCCCGCGAGGGCGACGGTGGTTCGACGTCCTGCTCGCCGGCACTCTGTTCCTGATCATCCCGTTCTACGCCATCCAGGCCATGGTCAGCGGCGGCGCGGCCAAGGACGTCTCCAGCACGAACCACGTCGCCGATCTGGTCCTCGTGGTGATCCAGCTCGTACCGCTGCTGTGGCGCCGCCGGCACCCGGTGATCGTCTACGCCATCGTGGCCGGAGCCTGCGGCCTGCAGGTGCTCCTCCTCGACTATCCGCTCGTCTCCCAGGTCTCCTTCCCGATCGCCGTCTACTCGGTGGCGCGCTACGCCCGGCCGCGCTGGGGCCTGGCCGCGCTCGCGGTGGGCCTCTTCGGCTCCTTCCTCGGCGCCTACGACTGGCTCGGCGCCGTCGATGCCGCCTCCAACGGCACCGCCCAGGACGAGATCAACTGGAGTACGTACGTCCCGGTCGTGCTCTCGCTGGCCACCTTCCCGGTGGCCGCCTGGGCGCTCGGCGCGCTGGCCCGCACGAGGGCGGCGTACGTCGACTCCCTGATCCAGCGCAACGAGCAGCTGCGCCGCGAGGCCGAGCAGCGCGCCGAGCTCGGGGCGACCCAGGAGCGGGCGCGGATCGCGCGTGAGATGCACGACGTCGTGGCCCACGGGCTGAGCGTGATCGTGGTCCAGGCCGACGGCGCGCGCTATGCCGCCGAGCAGGATCCGACCCTCGCCCCTAAGGCATTGGAGACCGTCGCGCAGACCGCCCGGGAGGCGCTGGCCGAGATGCGGCAGCTGCTCGGCCTGCTGCGCGACGGGGACGCGCTGACCCGTCCACAACCCCGGCTGGGCGACATCGCGACCCTCGTCGAGGAGACCCGGGCCGGCGGCATGGAGCTGGCCGCGCATCTTCCCGAGCCGGGACTCGCTGTGCCGGAGGGGGTCGCGCTGACCGCCTTCCGGGTGGTGCAGGAGTCCCTCAGCAACGTACGCAAGCACGCCGGTCCGGGCGCCGCGGCCAGGGTCACCGTGACGGCCGAGGAGGGCAGCCTCACGATCGAGGTCATCGACGACGGTCGAGGTGCCGCCGCGAACGCGACCGATGAGCCAGGCGGGCTTGGGCTGGTCGGCATGCAGGAGCGCATCTCGGCCCACAACGGCACGCTCGAGACCGGCCCGGCATCCGGCGGTGGCTTCCGTGTCTACGCAAGACTCCCGCTATGACGATCCGTGTCTTTCTCGTGGACGACCAGGAGCTGGTCCGGGCCGGTTTCCGGATGCTCATCGACTCCCAGCCCGACCTGAGCGTCGTCGGTGAGGCCGGCGACGGCCAGGAGGCGGTCGCCGCGCTGGGCCGGACCGGGGCCGACGTGGTCCTGATGGACGTACGCATGCCGCGCATGGACGGCGTCGAGGCGACCGGTCTGATCGCCGGCCGCGAAGGCGCACCGAGGGTGATCGTGCTGACCACCTTCGACCTCGACGAGTACGCCTTCGCCGCGATCCGGGCGGGCGCCGCGGCGTTCCTGCTCAAGGATGCGCGGCCCGAGGACCTGCTCACCGCGATCCGCACCGTGCACGCCGGCGACTCGGTCGTCGCGCCGAGCACCACCCGGCGCTTGCTGGAGCACTTCGCCGCCGCCGCGCCCGCGACCGCCGGACCGGCTGTCGAGGGGCGGCTGGAGACGCTGACCGAGCGTGAGCGCGAGGTGCTCACGCTGGTCGGTCGCGGCCTGTCCAACACCGAGATCGCCGAGACCTTCGTGGTCGCCGAGGCGACCGTGAAGACCCACGTCGGCCGGCTGCTGGCCAAGACGGGTTCTCGTGATCGCGTCCAGCTGGTGGTGCTGGCCTACGAGACCGGCCTGGTCGGCCGCTGACCCCGTCGGACCAGGTCAACTGGTCGGCTCCGCGTGGTCGGTGGGCGTGTGGACGATGTCGAAGTAGACGGACTTGTCGTTCTCGTCGGGGAAGACCCGGTAGGTGAACTCGTCCTCGGTCAGGGTGACGATATCCGAGTCGCGCTCGAACATGACCTCGCCGGCCTCGTCCTTGGCGACGATGTGGCGGGTGCTGCCGTCCTCGGTAACGGTCCAGTCGCCCTGCATCTTCGGGGAGTCGTCGAGGTTGTACATCGTGAACGTGCCGCCCCCGTCGAAGTAGGCCCAGCCGACGAAGGTCGACACGTTCTCGTCCTCGAGAGGTACGTCCTTCCCGTCCTGGTCCACCGCGCCGGTCGTCTCCCACGCGGTCGAGGCGAGGACGTCGGAGGGGGTCGCGGTCCGGGTCGACTCAGCGGCCTGCTGGGACGACCCGGCCTGCTCGGAGCCCGAGGCGGCACCGTCGTCGGTCGCGCCGCAGGCGGCGAGCACAGCCGCGGTGGCGAGGGCGGCGACGGAGGTCGCGAGGAGACGGACGGGGCGAGTGGTGAACGTGGAATTCTTCATGCCTCAACGATCGCCCGATCGTGGCCCGCGGCCATCTGGCAACGGGCCACGTTCGGATAGCCGATCGGATGATCGGCGATCGTCTCTCGAGCTGGATCCCAGCTCAGTCGGGCTGCTTCAGATGCGGCGGCTGAACCGAATCCGACCGTCCGGGAGCCGCTCATAGGTGTAGTCGGGATCGTGGATCCGGCGATGGTCGCTCGCACACAACAGGACCATGTTCGCCAGGTCGGTCTTCCCATCCTCGGACCAGGGTTTCAGGTGATGGGCTTCGGTCCAGGCCGCCGGGGCGTCACAGTCCTCGGCCTGGCAGCACTTGTCTCTCAGCCGGAGTGCTCGGTGTTGGACCGGATACGCCAACCGGGCGGTTCGGCCGAGGTCGAGGATCTCGGAGTCGGTGCCCAGCACCACCGGGACCAGATCTGCGTTGCAGGCCATTCGGCGGGCCTCCGCGGCGGTGATCTGCTCGCCGTCGAACCCGAGGGCCGCGGTGCCGAGGTCGGCACGGAGCTGGTCGAGGCTCATGGTGATGAACACCGTGGTGCCGTGGCCACCGTGGCGGGGGAGCTGGTCGACGTCGTAGGTCTCGATGACGCGGGCGAACGCCTGGCCGAGGAGCCGGTCGTAGGGTGCTTTGCGGCCTTTGCCCTCGGCGGAGAGTTTCCGGGGCTGCGCGAGGGAGTCCAAGAGGGTGCGGAGCCGCAGCCCGACTGCGCGGGAGACCCTCGCCTGGATGTCGATGGTGCCGTCGCCGTTGTCGCGGGAGGAGTAGAAGGTGCGCCGTTGGGCGTGCTCCTCTTCCCGCTGCAAAGCTTTGGCTTCGGCGGCCTCGAATCGTTCGGGGTCGATCTCGGCCAGGATCCGTTTGCCGACGATCCGCAGTTCGTTGGCGGTCAGGCGACCGGCGTAATCCGCGAGGAGCTTCTCGGCGAGGATCAGGTCCTCGGCACTGGCGGCCGGGCCGACCTCGATGGCATCGAGCGCCTGGGTGATCACCCGGGCCTTGTCCTGGGACACCATCCCCTCGGCGAGTCCGTCAGCCACGAGGTCGTACTTCGCGACTGCCGCTGCGAGCTTGATCTGGGAGCGGGCCACCGCCTTGTCGACGAGGAGCTCGGTCCGCATCCACCCCGAGGCGTCCTTCGCGCCGGTCTCCGCGGCGATGTCGCCGGCCGTGGCGAGCACCCGGAGCTTCAACGCGGTCTGTTGGGCTTGGAGCTTCTCCAACCGCTCCAGCAGGTCCTTCTTCTGCCCGGTGCGCCAATAGACAGGGTCGGAGGCGAGGAGTTCTTCGAGGGTGGTCTCGATGGCGGCCAAGGCAGCCTCGATCGCATCACCGGGGTTGGTGCCCCAGGGGTCGATGTCGCGGCCGAGACTCATCGCTGCCCTCTCTTTCAGAGGTGTGCTGTGATGTGTCTGATTCTACGCCTTCTGCCCTCATTCATCCATCTATTTTCCCTGCTCAGACTGCACTTTCGCGGTGAGCGAACGGCATCGCTTCTGTGGATGGTAAGTGGCCCGAAGGGCCACCCTCCACCCCATCAACCCCACGCATCCGAAGCACGAATCCGCTGCGCCACACCCGGGCCGCCGCCCCGATAGCCAGCCAAATCTTTTCTCGATCTGGTCCGGAGTCCAGGACCGCGAAGCGGCCGGCGAAGCCGGCGGGCCGAAGGCCCGTCCTTGACGCCGGTCCAGATCGAGAACACCCTCAAAGCAAGGGTCGGCGGCCCACGGCGCCCATGAAGAAACAGTCGTCAACCGATGTGCTTCATATGGCCGCCACAACCCCAACTCTCGGGGATCAGACGCAGAGCGACCGTGTTGGTCTCGACACGCTCGCTAGCGCTCGCGGCTCGACCAGCGGGGCGGCTCGACCAGCGGGGCGGCTCGACCAGCGGGGCGGCTCGACCAGCGGGGCGGCTCGACCAGCGGGGCGGCTCGACCAGCGGAGGCCACTCAGGCGAGATGATGCACAGGCGCCAAGTTGTAGACCGGCGTCTCGATCCCCTCGAACCGAGCCTTGAGCTGCAGCGCGAGATAGAGCGAGTAGTGGCGCGACTGGTGCAGGTTGCCGCCGTGGAACCATAGTGCGTCCTGCTGAGTCGGCTTCCACATGTTGCGCTGCTCACCTTCCCACGGCCCAGGATCCTTGGTGGTGTCCGAGCCCAGCCCCCAGCACTTCCCGACACGATCGGCGACATCTTGGCTGATCAGGTCGGCGGCCCAGCCGTTCATGGAGCCGTAGCCGGTGGCGTACACGACCAGATCGGCGTCGAGCGAGGTGCCGTCCTCGAGGACCACAGCCGAGGAGGTCAGGTGGGACACCTGGCCGTGAGCAAGCTTGACGGACCCGTCGGCGACCAGGTCGGCAGAGCCCACGTCGATGTAGTAGCCCGAGCCGCGGCGCAGGTACTTCATGAACAGCCCGGAGCCGTCGTCGCCCCAGTCGTGCTGGAACCCGGCCTTCTCCAGCCGAGCGTAGAAGTCGGCGTCGCGCTCGGCCATCTGCTCGTACAGCGGGATCTGGAACTCGTGCATGATCCGGTAGGGCAGCGAGGCGAAGACCAGGTCTGCCTTCTCCGTGGTCATCCCGGAGGCGAGCGCACGCTCGGAGTAGAGGTCACCGAGGCCGATGTCCATGAGCGTGTCGCTCTTCACGATGTGGGTCGAGGAGCGCTGCACCATCGTCACGTCGGCGCCGTGCTCGTACAGCGCCCCACAGATGTCGAAGGCGGAGTTGTTCGAGCCGATCACGACACACCGCTTGCCCTCGTACGCGTCCGGGCCCGGGTGCTTGGAGGAGTGGTGCTGCTCGCCCTGGAAGTCGGACATCCCGGGCAGGTCGGGGATGTTCGGCTTGCCGGACATCCCGGTGGCCATGATGAGCTGCTTCGGGTGCAGGGTGATCTCCTCCCCGCCGCGCGAGACGGTGACCGTCCACTCCCCGGCCTCCTCCGAGTAGGAGGCGCTGGTGGCCGTGGTCGAGGACCAGTAGGGCACCTCCATCACCTTGACGTAGGACTCCAGCCAGTCGCCGATCTTGTCCTTGGGTGCGAAGACCGGCCAGTTGTCGGGGAACTTCAGGTAGGGCAGGTGGTCGTACCAGACCGGGTCGTGCAGGCACAGCGACTTGTAGCGGCCGCGCCACTGGTCACCCGGCCGCTCGTAGCGGTCGATGACGAGTGCTGGCACCCCTAGCTGGCGAAGCCGCGCGCCGAGCGCGATCCCGCCCTGACCGCCACCGATGATCACCGCGTACGGCTGCTCGGTCAGGCCCAGCGTCTCGGCCTCCTCCTGCCGCTTCTCGGCCCAGGTCACCCGGTCGCGGTTGAAGCCGTGCTCGGCACCCTTCGGGCGACGTTCGCCGCGGGGCTCCTCGTGGCCCTTGAGCTCGTAGAGCGTGGTCAGGAACGTCCACGCCTTCGCGCGGTCATCCTCCACCTTGAGGCGCAGCAGCCCGCGGCCGCGACCGATGGCGGTCTCGAAGGTGAACCAGGCGGTGGTCACGCCGGCGTCGGTGGCCTCCGGCTCCTCGAGCGCGAACCCGGAGGGGTCGACGCGTTCCAGCGTGGCCGAGAGCAGGTCGGCGACCCCGGTCGGGTCCTCGACGGTGGTGATGTTCCAGGAGAAGGCGACCAGGTCGCGCCAGAAGCTCTTCGTGGCGAACAGGCCGGCGGCCCGGGGGATGTCGCGTGCCTTCAGGGCCGCCTCGAAGTCGGCGAGCCAGGTCTGCGCCGGGCCGTTCTGCACGGCCGGGGGAGGGGAGTCGAGTGTCTGCGTCATGCCTCCAGCACACCGCCGCGCGGGCGCGGGAGAAAGGGTTGCAACGGATTGCATGTGGCGCCGGTCACAGCGAGCACCTACCCTCGGAGGCGGAGGTGGACGGCAGATGACAGCGACCGGAGCAGTCCCGGCGGGAGCGGACCTGCCGCGCCTCGCCCGTGACCTCGTACGTGTCCACGACGCCGTCCTGTCGGGCAGCCGCCCGCCGAGCACACCCCGGATCCTGGTAGAGCGCTCCTGGCGCCGTGTGATGAGCATGGGCCTGGAGCCCGGCAGCAGCAACGGCAGGCGTACGCCCTCGGCCGCCGAGTGCGCGGCGCGGAGAGCCCGCTCGCCGCTGGCGACGGTGATCGGCGACCTGCGCGCGGTGCTGACCTCGGCGGCGGATGCCGCGACGTACCTCATGGTGGTCACCGACGCCGAGGGCGTGGTGCTGTGGCGCGAGGGCTCGGCGCGGGTGCTCAGGATCGCCGACCAGCTCGGCTTCGTCGAGGGCGCGCTGTGGACCGAGCGAGCGGTCGGCACCAACGCGATCGGCACCGCGCTGGCCGAGGCGGCCCCGGTCGAGCTCTTCTCCGCGGAGCACTTCGAGCAGGCCCAGCATCCCTGGTACTGCACCGCCGCCCCGATCCACGACCCCCGCACCGGCGCCCTGCTCGGCGTTGTCGACGTCAGCGGGCCCGCGTTGACCCTCCATCCGGCGATCGGCGCCCTGGTCGAGAGCGCGGTTCGTCTGGCCGAGATGAGCCTGTGGCGCCACCACCAGGAGTGGCTGGAGCGGCTGCGTCGCGAGACCGACCACGTCGTATCGGCCGTCGAGGGACCGCTGCTGGTCGTCGACGACGACGGCTGGGTCGCCCATCACGCCGGGATGGCCGCCCGGGACCGGATCGCGGCGCCGCGGCAGGACAAGATGCTGACCGTCCCGGGCCTGGGGCTGTGCCTGCCCGAGCGGGTCGGCGAGCGCGGCTGGCTGGTCCGGCCGACCTCCTCGGGGTCGGGCAGCCTGACCGCCCGCCTCGATCCGGACGGCACCCTCGAGGTCGTCTCGGGGTCGGGCAGCTGGCGCACCACCCTGACCCGCCGCCACGTCGAGATCCTCACCCTCGTCGACGCGGCCGGCCCCGCCGGCCTCACCGCGCGCGGGCTCAGCGAAGCCGTCTTCGGCGACGCGGAGCACGTGGTCACGGTGCGCGCCGAGGTCTCCCGGCTGCGCCGCTCGATCGGCGCCCTGGTCTCGACCAACCCCTACCGCCTGGCCGACGGGGTGACCCTGACCCGGGGAAGACCCTGAGCCGACCCTGGCCGATCAACCCCAGGTCGTACGCCCGGATCAGCCCCCAGCCCGATGTGCACCTACGCCTCCGGGCGAGAGGGTCGGTGGCATGACACAGACCTCTGTTCCCACGATGACGGCCGCCGCGCGGGCGGTGGGCCTGACCAAGACCTACGGCAAGGGTGCCACCGAGGTGCACGCACTGCGCGGGGTCGACCTGGAGATCCGCAGCGGTGCCTTCACCGCGATCATGGGCCCGAGCGGTTCGGGCAAGTCGACGCTGATGCACTGCCTGGCCGGCCTCGACCGTCCCACCACCGGTGAGGTGACGGTCGCGGGCCAACCGCTGCAGAACCTCAACGACGACCAGCTGACCATCTTCCGGCGCGAGAACATCGGCTTCGTCTTCCAGGCGTTCAACCTGCTGCCCATGCTCACCGCCGGGCAGAACATCCAGCTGCCGCTGGAGCTGGCCGGCAGGCGGGTGACCGACGAGACCCGCGCCCGGGCGCAGATGATCGCCGACACCCTCGGCATCGGCCAGCGCCTGGGCCACAAGCCCTCCGAGCTCTCCGGCGGCCAGCAGCAGCGCGTGGCCATCGCCCGTGCGCTGGTCACCCAGCCCGCGATCCTCTTCGCCGACGAGCCCACCGGAAACCTCGACTCCGAGACGTCGGCCGAGGTGCTCGACCACCTGCGCCGCAGCGTCCGCGAGCTCGGTCAGACCGTGGTCATGGTGACCCACGAGGCCTCCGCCGCGGCGTACGCCGACGAGATCGTCACCGTGAAGGACGGGACCCTAGAAATTCGGCAGAGCGAAGGGGTGACGCGCTGATGCGGACGGTGCTGTTCGCATCCCTGCGGACCTACGCCCGCCGGTACGCCGCGGCAGTCGTGGCGGTCATCGCCGCGGTCGCGCTGATCGTGGTGACCAACGCCCTCACCTCGGCGACGAAGTCGGGCCTGTTCGCGGGCATCGACGCGCCGTTCCGCAACGCGGTGGGCGCGGTCGACCTCCCCTCCGACGAGATCACCGACAAGTACGTCGAGAAGGGCGGCTGGGCCCTGGCCCTCTCGATGCAGCCGGTCCGCACCGACGAGACCATGCTCGGCCAGGACATCATGGTCGGCGCTGTCTCCACCGAGAAGCGCTGGCAATGGCAGGATCTCGAGGAGGGCCGCTTCCCGACCCGCGCCGGCGAGGCCGTGGTCGATGCCAACGCCGCCAAGACCAACAAGATCGCCATCGGCGACACGCTGAAGGTCGGCAGCGGTACGACAGCGGTCGAGACGACAGTCGTCGGCCTGGTGGACGCCCCGTCGATGTGGTCCTCGCCGATCTACGTCACCTGGCCCGAGATGCAGGGCTGGGGGGACCAGTACGTCCAGGCCGTGATGACCGCCGGAGCCGGCGCCGAGGCCGACAACTGGCTGAACGCCGACGACTACCTCACCGAGCTGCAGACCCAGCTCAACAAGGAGGTCAACGTCGTGGCGTACATGGTCCTGATCTTCGCCTTCATCGCGCTGTTCGTCTCCGTGCTGGTCATCACCAACACCTTCTCGATCCTGTTCGCCCAGCGGATGCGCGACTTCGCGCTGCTGCGCGCGATGGGCGCGACGAAGCGTCAGGTCCTGAGATCGGTACGCCGCGAGGCGCTCGCTCTCGGGGTGATCGCCTCGTTGCTCGGCCTGGTGGTCGGCGTCCTGCTCGGCTGGGGGATCGTCGCGCTGGTGCGGCAGCTCGCCGAGACCGCGCCGCTGGGTGCGGTGGCCTTCGAGTGGCCCTGGCTCGTGGGTGCGTTCGTCCTCGGCGTGCTCACCACGCTGGTCGCCTCGTGGCTGCCCACTCGCCGGCTGATGCGGCTGAGCCCGCTGGCCGCGCTGCGGCCGCAGGAGGGATTCGACGTACGCGGCGCCGGGATGTTCCGGATCGGTCTCGGTCTGGTCGTGGCCCTGGCCGGCATCGCGACGATCTTCGTGGCCGTGGGCTGGGACGACGCCCAGACCGGGATGCTGATCGTGCTGCTCGGCTGCGGGGTCACCTTCATCGGCGTGATGCTCCTCGGGCCCGCGCTGGTGCCGGGTCTGGTGCGACTGGCCGGGTCGGCGCTGGCCGTGGTCGCCGGCTCCCCGGCGAAGCTCGCCGCGGCCAACGCCGGACGCAACCCGAAGCGCACCGCCGCCACCGCTGCGTCGCTTCTCGTCGGCGTCACCCTCACCACCGGCGTGCTCACCGGGATGGCGACCATCCGCGGCGCCACCCTGGACGAGATGGCCAAGCAGCACCCGATCGACATCGCGCTCCAGGCCGAGTCGAAGCCGCTGCCGGACTCGGTGGCAGGGGACGCGAAGGCGGTCCCGGGCGTCGCGGACGCGGTCGCCGTACCGGGAGCCATGGCATCGGTGCGGACCGACGGCAAGCCCGTTCCGCTGCCCGTCGTCGCCCCGCCGGGCGGAGACATCGCTCTCGAGGACCTGAGCGTGAAGCCCGGCACCATGGTGATCTCCCCGGCGGCCGCCTCGGCCTTCGTGGAGGACGAGTTCGAGGCGACCGGCGAGAAGGTCGAGCTGGTCGTCGGTGACCGGACCGCGACGGTGACCCTGGACGTACGCGAGATCGACGGGGCACCGCAGATCTCCGCGGCCACGCTGCGGACGCTGACCGAGGACCCGCAGACGTACGCAGTCTGGGTCCGTGCCGACGCGGGCGCCGACCCAGAGGACCTGGCGGGCGCGCTCGGGGTGCTCGCCCCCGACGCCGAGCTCACCAACGGCAAGGGTCAGCGTGCCTGGGTCGAGCTGCAGCTGGACGTGTTCACCTGGGCCGTGATCGGGCTGCTGGCGATCTCGGTGCTGATCGCGCTGGCCGGCATCGCGAACACGCTGGGCCTCTCGGTGCTCGAGCGTGGTCGCGAGCACGCGCTGCTACGGGCGCTGGGCCTGACCCGGCGCCAGCTGCGGCGGACGCTGGCTGCCGAGGCGGTGCTGCTCTCGGCGGTGGCGGCCCTCGTCGGCACCGCGCTGGGCGTCTTCTTCGCCTGGGGCGGCAGCGAGATCCTGGTCGGCGACATGCTGCCCGACGCCACCTTCGAGCTGCCGGTGCTGCAGCTGGTGGCGGTGGTCGTGGCCGCGGGCCTGGCCGGCCTGGTCTCCTGCGTGGCACCGTCCAAGCGGGCCACCAAGGTCAGCCCGGCGGAGGGACTCGCGCTGGACTGACCGCGGCTAGGGATGTGTTGGTCTCGACACGGACTCGTTCGTTCCTCACGAGTCCGGCTCGACCGACGGGAGCCCCCGTCGGTCGAGCCGCCGGTACGTCCGCTGGTCGAGCCGCGAGGCCGCCCGCGGCCGAGCGTGTCGAGACCAACACAGTCGCCTAGGCGTTCGTCTCCTCCAGAGCCTCGTTCTCCTCACGAGTCTGCGTGCGCGCGGAGGCGATCAGGCTGGTGGTCACGGTGACGGCGAGGATGCCGATGATGACCACGAGCGAGAGCCAGGTCGGGATGACCGGGACGCTGTCCCAGTGGCCGTGGGCCCAGTGCAGGCCGAGCTTGACGCCGATGAAGGCGAGGATCGCGGCCAGACCGTAGGAGAGGTGGACCAGCTTGGACAGGGCACCCTCGAGCACGAAGTAGAGGGCCCGCAGGCCGAGCAGGGCGAACGCGTTGGTGGCGAAGACGAGGTAGGGGTCGCCGGTGATGCCGTAGACCGCCGGCACCGAGTCGACCGCGAAGATGATGTCGGTGGCGAAGATGGCGAGCACCACGATGGCCATCGGCTTCAGGCCGATCTTGCGGCCGAGACGTACCGCCAGCATCTCCTCGGGGTCGACCTTCTGGTCGTGTCCCTGGAGAGCCTCGACAAAGAGCTTCACGGCGGTGACCAGCAGGATCGCACCGAAGATCAGGAAGACGATGTCCCACTGGGACAGCGCCGCGGCGCCCAGCGCGATGAAGATGCCCCGCAGCACGAGCGCGCCGACGATGCCGAAGAGCAGCACCTTCTGCTGCAGGTGCCGTGGCACCGCGAAGGCGGCGAGCAGCAGCATGAACACGAACAGGTTGTCGACGCTGAGCGACTTCTCGACGATGTAGCCGGTGTAGTACTCGAAGCCGGTCTGGCTGCCGTGGGCGTTCCAGACCCAGACGCCGAAGGCGAGCGGAAGCGCGATGTAGAAGGCCGACCAGCCCAGCGCCTCCTTCATGGAGACGTCGTGGGGCTTGCGGGTCAGGACGAAGTCGAGGGCGATCAGCGCCACGACGGCGCCGATGGTGACGGCCCAGAGCGTGGGCGTACCGATGGTATCGAGCATGAAGGTTCCTCAGGCGTGTCGATGAACGTCTGAGGTCTCCCTCACCCCGGATCGGGGTGTCATTCCGGGACGGTGTCGGCACCGACGTACTGACCGGAATGAGCTTGGTGAGGTACTCCCCTCGAGGTAAAGCGTATCGGTATCGGCGAAGGGGTTCGCAATCGGCCATCTCACGAGAGGATGTCGGGATGACGACGGAGTCCGTGCTTCCCCTGATCGATGATCTCGCCGCCGGTGTCTCGGAGGTGGTGACCGATGAGATCTCGCGGCTGGCGGCCTCGACCGACCGGTCCGGATCGGTCGCCGCCGGCCTGCCGCTGGCGGTGGTGAGGGCCCACAGCGTCGCGGACGTCCAGGCGGCGATGCGGGTCGCCTCGGCGCACCGGGTGCCGGTGGTCCCGCGCGGTGCGGGCACCGGGCTGGCCGGGGGAGCGGTGGCCGGCACCGGCCACCTCGTCGTCGACCTCTCCGCGATGGACCGGATCATCGAGCTGGACGCGGTCGACGAGATCGCGGTCGTCGAGGCGGGCGTCCTCACCGCGCACCTGGACGCGGCGGCCGCGGAGGTGGGACTGCGCTACGCACCCGACCCGGCCTCGGCGGCGATCTGCTCGATCGGCGGCAACGTGGCTACCAACGCCGGCGGGCTGCGCTGCGTGAAGTACGGGGTGACCCGCGAGGCGGTCCTCGGCCTCGACGTCGTCCTCGCCGACGGCACCCTGATCCACACCGGCCGCCGCACCATGAAGGGCGTCGCGGGTCTGGACCTCACCGCGCTCTTCGTCGGCTCCGAGGGCACCCTGGGCGTCGTCGTCGGCGCGACCCTGCGGCTCAAGCCACGGCCGGTCTCCACGTTGACGGCGTCGGCTGCGTACGCCTCGGTGGCGGCGGCCGCCCGCGCCTGCGCCGCGATCGCGGCCGCCCGGCGGGTGCCGTCGATGCTGGAGCTCGTCGACCGGCGCTGCCTGGAGGCGATCGACCGGTTCGCGGGCACCTCCTACGCCGCGCGGGGCGACGCCCTGGTGATCGCCCAGGCCGACGGCCCGGCGGCGGAGAGCGAGATCGAGGCGATCGCGGCCGTCCTCGGCAAGGAAGCCACCTGGGTCGAGCAGGGCGTCGATGAGGCGTCCTCCGACCGCCTCGTCGCGACCCGTCGCCAGGTCCTGCCGGCCATCGAGGCCGAGGGCGCCTTCTTCATCGAGGACATCTGCGTGCCCCGGTCCCGGCTCGCCGAGGCGGTCGAGCGGGTCTCCGAGATCGCGGACCGGCACGGCGTACGCATCTACACCATCGCCCACGCCGGCGACGGCAACCTCCACCCGGTCATCGGCTGGGATCCGTCGCCCGACGATGTCCCGGGGGTGATGCCGCCGGAAGAGACCGCCGCGGGAGACGAGATCTTCGCCCTCGCCATCGAGCTCGGCGGCACCACGACCGGCGAGCACGGTGTCGGCCGGCTCAAGCAGAAGTGGCTCGAGTCCGAGATCGGTGCCGACTCGATCGACGTGCAGCACCGGATCAAGGCGGCCCTGGATCCGCTGGGGATTCTCAATCCTGGTGTCGGGTTCTGACCAGGGACATGACACTCTTGGCCCCGTGCGTGTCGGAATTGCTGCTGTCGTCCTGACCCTCGGCCTCGCGATCACCCTGATCGCCTGCGGCGGCGAACCGGAGGCGGCGGACCCCACCTCGACTCCGAGCGCGGCGACGGTCGTGACCGCCATCAAGGGCGCCGACGGCACCTCCGCGACCGCGGGCGGCTACACCCTCGGTGACGTCAGCCTGCCCGCCGAGGCGGGCACCCCGGGGAAGGTGAGCTTCACGATCACCAAGGAGGGCGACCCCGTCACCGACTACATCGAGGAGCAGACCAAGGACCTCCACCTCTACGTCGTCCGCGACGACCTGGAGGTCTTCCGGCACCTGCACCCGACCCAAGGTGAGCCCGGGGCGTGGTCCGGCGACCTGACGCTGCCCGCGGGCGGCACCTATCGGGTGGTCGTCGAGTTCGCGGCCCGGACCGCCGACGGCAAGGGGGAGCAGGCGATGCTCGGCACGACGGCGAAGGTCGCGGGGGCCTCCGAGGTGGACGTACCCGGCTCCGACGACGGCACCGTGATCGCTGCCCTGGAGGAGACCCCGAAGCCCGGGATCGACCAGGAGATCGGCGTCCTGATCTCCGACCCGGCCGGCAAGCCGGTCAACCTCGGCACCTACCTCGGGGTCTACGCACACGTCACCGCGTTCAGCCGCGAGACGGGCGAGGTGATCCACCTGCACCCGCTCGGCGGCCCCGAGAACGGCGAGGACGGCACCCGCCTCGGCATCCACGTGAAGCCGCCGAGGGCGGGTGACTACGTCTTCTTCGTGCAGGTGCGTGTCGACGGGATGATCCACACGCTCCGGCTCCCGGTCACGGTCTGACCGTCACTGTCTGACGGAGAACTTCACCAGTCCCAGCGGGCTCTCGAACTCGCCCAGACGCAGTCCGACGGTCGCCTCCCAGACGCCGCCCTTGGGCAGTACGACGTCCGCCTCCCAGGTGCCGGCAGCGACCGTCTTCAGGGTCAGACTGCCCAGGTCGACATCGCCTGACCTCAGCTTGGCGGTCGGGACCGCCGCCGCCTCGACGGGCTCGCCGGCCGCGTCCTGGATCTGCAGCCGGAGCACGTTCGGGCCCGGACCTGACGGGGTCAGCGTCGCGTAGACCCGGTGGTCGTCGCCCAGCTCCGCGGCCTGGGTGTTGGTCTGTGCGACGGTGGCCGATCCGGCCCCGGTCGAGCTGGCCCCGGCCTGCGGCGGCTGGTCGACCAGGAAGCCGGTGACGCCGAGGACGACGACGAGCACGCCCGCCTCCATCAGCACCGCTCGGCGCAGCATCGAGCCGGCCTCGACGGTGTCGTCGTGGCCGGCCGCCTGGCGTACGCGGGGGAGGACCAGCAGGCGGTTGCCTGCCGCCATCACGGCGACCGCGACGACCAGGGCGATCTTGGTCATCAGCAGCGTGCCGTACGTGCTGTTGAGCAGGTTGTCCCAGGAGCCGAGGATCCGCCAGCCCATCAGCACGCCCGAGACCGCGAGGGCGGCCAGGGACGCGGCGGCGAGGGTGGAGAACCGGGTGACGATCTCGGCCGCGACCGACCCGCGTCGGGTGATCAGCGGCAGGGTCAGCGCGAGACCGACGAGCCCGCCCAGCCAGAGCGCGCCGGCGACGAGGTGGATGACATCGGTGACGGTGACCAGCCAGGCGGGTACGACCGCTCGGGAGTGGCCCACGAGCGCCGGCGAGCTGATCGCGACCAGCCCCGCGGCCGCGGCGAGGCGGGGCCGTTCGCGCAGCGCGAGCGCGGCCGCGATGCCCACGATCCCGACCAGCGCGCTGAGCCATTCCTTGCCGACCGAGGCCGGCGACCAGGCGTCGAAGGTGAGGATCGCTCCGGGTCCGCTCTCGCTCTGCAACGCACCGCTGGCCGGGGCCAGCGCGACCAACGCGACCACGGCGACCATGCCGGCGAGGATCTGCAGGCGCTGGACCCGCGCGATCGCGCGGTCGGGGACGCGGTGCTCACCCACGATCACGGCGCGGAACCAGACCAGGCCCACGACCAGCAGCAGTGCTGCGTACTGGACGAACTGGAGCGCGCCGTGGATCACCGCCGTCGCCCGGGACGGCTCCGTGGACGGGGGTGGCGCGACGCTGAGGCTGGGGGCGCCGACCGCGAAGGTCAGCGAGCCCGAGATCGGGTGGCCGTCGGCCGAGACCGCGCGCCAGGCGACGACGTAGGTGCCGTCGCCCAGGCTGCTCGCCTCCGCGAGCGCGACCTGCATCTCGGTGCCGCTCGCGGTCGCCTCGGAGGTGACCTCCTGGCCCTTCGCGTCGTAGACGGTCACGCCCGCCGGAGGCAGCGACACCGCCTCGTCGAAGGTGAAGGTGATCGTCTCCGGCGCTTGGTCCAGGACCGCCCCCTCCTCGGGGTCGGTGCCGATGAGCGTCGCGTGCGCCTGGGCCGGGGAGGTGCTGAGCAGGACGGCGTACGCAGCGGCTGCAAGCGCCACCAGCAGCCGCCCCAGGGCGCGCCGTCCCGGCCGGTCGAGGCCGGGCCGGCGCGTCACGGGAGCACTCACGCCTTACGACGCCCCAGCGCGAGGGCGGTCGTGCCCGCGATCAGGCCGAGGATGCCGGCGCCGGCACCGATGGCACCCCACAGGTTGCTGTTGTCGTCCTCGATCTCCGCGGCGGCCGGCTCGGCCTTCTCCGCGGACTCCTCGGCACCGTGGCCGTGACCGTCCTCGGACTCGGCCGCGGTGACCTCGAAGGCCGGGGCCGGGCTCTCGGGCTCCTCCGTGGCGCCCTCCGGAGTCTCCTCGACCCAGGCGGTCTCGCCCTTCTCGCAGGTCTGGACCGTCGGGAAGGCGAGGGTGCCCTCCTCCTCCGGCAGCTGCAGCGAAACCTCGAAGGCGTCGCGCTGACCGTCGGGCAGTGGGGTCTTGGCGGTGTAGACGATGGTCGAGTCGCGCTCGGTCAGCTCGTTTCCGTGGGCGTCCTTGACCGGCTCGGCGAGCTTCTCGGTGGTGACCTTCACGTCGTAGAACGGCTGACGCGTCGGGGTGACCGTGTTGATCCCCTCCGGCACCTGGATGGTGATCTTGTTGGTCGGGGAGCCTTCGCAGCCGTGGCCGACGCTGAAGGTCAGCACCGAGTAGGCGCCGGCCGCCGTCTCGGTCGGGGTGACCGTGACGTGCGCGGAGGCCGGGGCGGCGACGAGGAAGGTGATGCCCGCGGCGGCGATGGCGGGCGCGCCGAAGCGCGCGAGGGTACGTCGAGACATGGTTGTTGCTTTCTGTGGAGTGTCTGCTGCTGGGCGATGCCCAGTTATCGGGGTCGGGTCCTCAGGCGAGGACCGGCGGACCCCGGCCGGCAGCGACGTACGTCCACAGGTGGTTGCGCAGCACCATCGGCTGCGCCGGGCTCGGCTGGCGGAAGGCGATCGGGATCCGGGGCGCGGGGAGCGTCCGGGAGATGACCTGCCATGCCCGGCGGTGCAGCAGCCACACGACCACGGTGAGCACCGCGGCCGCGGTGTGCGCGACCAGCATCGAGGTGTCGCCCGTGCCGCTGTCGTGCATGTGGGCGGCCGGAGTCGCGTACGCCTCGAAGGCCTCGTGCATCCCCAGCTGCGCCGCGCCGGCCAGCACCGCCCCCAGGACGATCCCGACCCTCCGCTGCAGCACCACGATCCCGGCGCCGAAGGCGGCGAACCCGGTCGCCACCAGCCACAACGCGTCCGGCAGCTCCCCGCCGCCGGCCAGGTGGGCCAGGCTGGACCCGGTGGTGATCTCGACGGCCGCGAGCAGCGCCAGCCACACGCTCCCGTGCGTCGGCCGCACCACCCTCAGATCCACGCCGGACATTGTCGCAGACCCGCCGAGGCGTCACATACGTCGGCCGAGAAGTCACCCCCAACCCGCCGACTCGGCGCGTCCTGACAAGAAGACACGCCGAGTCGGCTGGTCCTGACACGAAATCACGCCGAGTCGGCTCGTTAGGACGAGCCGACTCGGCGTCGGGTGTGGTCAGGATGCGCCGACTCGCCGATCAGCGGAGGATGCGGGGCTCCGTCTTCTCCTCGACCTCACCGAAGGTGACGCCCGGAGCGAGCTCGACGAGGCGCAGGCCCTCGGGGGTGATGTCGAGGACGCACAGGTCGGTGATGATGCGCTGCACGACACCGAGACCGGTGTAGGGGAGCGAGCACTCCTCGACGATCTTGTAGGAGCCGTCGCGGGCGACGTGCTCCATCAGCACGACGACCTTCTTGGCGCCGTGGACGAGGTCCATCGCGCCGCCCATGCCCTTGACCATCTTGCCGGGGATCATCCAGTTGGCCAGGTCGCCGCCCGCGGAGACCTGCATCGCGCCGAGGATCGCGGCGTCGATCTTGCCGGAGCGGATCATCCCGAAGCTGGTGGCGGAGTCGAAGAAGCTGGCCCCCTTGCGTACGGTGACCGTCTCCTTGCCGGCGTTGATCAGGTCCGGGTCGACGGCGTCCTCGGTCGGGTAGGCGCCGGTGCCGAGGATGCCGTTCTCGCTCTGCAGCACCAGCTCGACGTCGTCGGGTACGTAGTTGGGCACCAGCGTCGGCAGCCCGATGCCGAGGTTGACGTAGTCGCCGTCGGCGAGCTCCGCGGCGGCGCGGGCGGCCATCTCTTCACGTGTCCATGCCATCTCAGCGCACCGTCCTCTTCTCGATCCGCTTGTCGGCGGCCTGCTCCGGCGTCAACGCCACCACACGGTGCACGTAGACCCCCGGAAGGTGGATGTCGTTGGGCGCGAGCTCGCCGGGCTCGACGAGCTCCTCGACCTCCGCGATCGTGATCTGCCCGGCCATCGCGGCCAGCGGGTTGAAGTTGCGGGCGGAGTCCTTGAACACGAGGTTGCCGTGGCGGTCGCCCTTCCACGCGCGGACGATGCCGAAGTCGGCGACGATGGCCTCCTCGAGGACGAACTCCTTCTCGCCGTCGGGCGTCTCGAAGGTCATCACCGGCTTCTCGGGCGAGGTCTTGATGACGTTGCCGGCGTCGTCGTACTTCCACGGAAGCCCGCCCTGCGCCACCTGCGTGCCGACGCCGGTGCGGGTGTAGAACGCAGCGATGCCGGAGCCGCCGGCGCGCATCCGCTCGGCGAGCGTGCCCTGCGGGGTCAGCTCGACCTCTAGGTCGCCGGAGAGGTACTGCCGCGCGAACTCCTTGTTCTCACCGACGTACGAGGCGACGACCCGGCGCAGGCGTCCGGCGCCGAGCAGCAGGCCCAGGCCCCAGTCGTCGACACCGGCGTTGTTGGAGACCACCTCGAGGTCGGTCACGCCGGCCTCGAGCAGAGCATTGATGAGCACCGAGGGGATGCCGCACAACCCGAAGCCGCCGACCGTGAGGGTCGCTCCGTTCGGGATGTCCGCGACCGCCTCGGCGGCTGAGGAGATGACCTTGTCCATGATGATCAGTCAAGGACGGGCGGTGGGTTCGGTCAATAGGTGAGCGCCATTTCACGCTCGATCTCTCGATCAACGACCCCCCTGCCGCGGATGCGTCCGCTGAGTGGACGTCGCCTATCGTACGTCTCATGGAACCTGGTCCCAGCGTGATCCGCCGCAGCGCACACCTGCTGCGGCTGCTCGCCGCGCGCGAGCCGGAGGGCGCGACGACCACCCATCTCGCGACGACCGCCGCCATCCCGCGCCCGACCGCCCACCGGCTGCTCAGCGCGCTGCAGGAGGAGGGGCTGGTCGAGCGCGACAACGACACCGGCGCGTGGCACCTGGGCCCGGAGTGCTTCCTGCTCGGCGCCGCCGCGACCACCCGTCACGACATCACCCCGGCGGCCCGGGCGGCGGTGCTGCGCATCGCCCGGGAGACGGGGGAGAGCGCGTTCTTCTCCATCCGGCGCGGCGACGAGACCGTCTGCGTCCTGCGCGAGGACGGCAGCTTCCCGATCCGCTCCCACGTGCTCCACGAGGGGATCCGGTTCCCGCTCGGTGTCGCCTCGGCCGGCCTGGCGATCCTCGCCCTCATGCCCGAGTCGCGTCGTGAGGCCTACCTGGCCCGCACCGACCTGGTTCCCACCTACGGCGAGGACCACTCGGCGTCCGCTCTGCGGAAGCGCATCGCCGCGACTCGCGAGCGCGGCTTCGCGGTCAACCCGGGCCTCATCGTGGTCGGCAGCTGGGGTCTGGGTGCCGCCGTCTTCGACGCCCACGGCCAGCCGTACGGAGCGCTGAGCATCACCGGCATCGAGGCCCGCCTCGCCCCACCCCGCCAGGCCGAGCTCGGCCGCCTCCTCCTGGATGCGGCCCACACCCTGACCACTAGCGCCGGCTCGTAGTACCGGTCATGATCCCGGCGAGCGCCGCGTCGGAGGCGAGCTGGGCGTCGCGGTCATAGGTCGAGGTGAAGGCGAGAAGCTCATCGGATCCGGTGGCCTCGGCGAGCTGGTCGAGCCGGCGCCGGACGGTCTCGGGGGAGCCGGCGGTCGTCCGCGCGAGATGTGCCTCGACCCGTTCGCGCACCTGGTTCGACCAGGCCTGGTCCCGGATCGCCGCGACCGGCTCGAGCGGACCGAACTCGCCGGTCTGCCGCGACCGGGCCATCGCCCACGCCTCCGGCAGGGCGAGCTCGGCGGCCTCGGCGTCGGTGTCGGCGACGAGCACGTCGACGGAGATCATCACCGAAGGCTCGGACGCTCGAGGAGAGGGCCGGAAGTCCTTCCGGTACGCCCCCAGCAGCTCGTTCAGCCGCGGGCTGTCGAGCACCGGACCGCCCACGACGACCGGCAGCCCGAGCCGCGAGGCGAGCGCGACCCCGCGTCCGGTCGCGAGCACGAACAGCGGGATCTGGTGAGCGGCGGCCGGCCGAGCGGTGACCGCCGCGGTGCGGTCGAGATACCCGCGGAGCTCCTCGATGTCCTCGGCGAACGTGTCCGGGTCGTCGAGATCCTGCCGCAGGGCGCGGCGTACGGGTGCGGTGAAGCCCAGGGTGCGCCCGACCCCCAGGTCGAGACGGCCCGGGTAGAGGGCGTCGAGCATCAGGAACTGCTCGGCGACGACCAGCGGCTGGTGGTGCGGCAGCATCACCCCGCCCGACCCGAGCCGGATCGTGGACGTGTGCGCGCCGAGCGCACCGAGCAGCACCGGCGGCGACCCCGACGCGATCCCTGGCACCGCGTGGTGCTCGGCGACCCAGAACCGGTGGTGGCCGAGCCGCTCGGCCGCCACCGCCCGCTCGATCGTGTGGGTCAGCGCGGCACCCGCGGCGTACCCCACCCGGGTGCGGGACCGGTCGAGCATGGAGAGCTTCACGCCAGGTTCAACGACGCAGACGCCCCGAGGCTTCCCGCCGGGTCCGGTGTGGCGAAGAACGCACTCGACAGGGGTGCGATGCGGGACACACAACCGATGTGGAGGGCCTGGATCTGGCTAGGCTGATGTCTTCGGTAAAGCAATGACAGGAGCGCCTGGGTAATGGATCAAGACGTGCTTCGGCACGCACCGCTTTTCAGCGAGCTGGACGACGAGTCGATGACGGCGCTGCTCGCGACGATGGGTCAGACACGCCTGCGGCGCGGCGAGGTGTTGTTCCACGAGGGTGACGCCGCCGACCGGCTCTACGCGGTCGTGGACGGCAAGGTGAAGCTGAGCCGTGCCGCGGCCAACGGGCAGGACAGCCTGCTGGCGATCCTGGGGCCGGGCCAGGTGTTCGGCGAGCTCTCGCTCTTCGACCCCGGTCGGCGCTCCTCCACGGTCACGGCCGTCACCGACCAGGTCGAGCTCGCCTCGCTGTCCCACGACGACCTGCTGGGCCTGCTCGACGGACGCCCGAGCGTGACCCGTGGGCTGCTCGCCCTGCTGTCGGGTCGCCTGCGCCGGGCCAACGACGTGATCGGTGACCTGGTCTTCTCCGACGCACCTCGCCGGGTGGCGAAGGCGCTGCTCGACCTCGCCGAGAGGTTCGGTGAGCAGACCGAGGAGGGCCTCCGCGTACGCCACGACCTGACCCAGGAGGAGCTCGCGCAGCTGGTGGGCGCGGCTCGGGAGACTGTCAACAAGGCGCTCGCCGACTTCGCGGCCAAGGGCTGGGTCAAGCTGGAGTCGCGCTCGGTGATCATCACCGACATGGAACGGATCGTGCGCCGCGCGGGGTGATTCTGCTGGTCAGAGGCTGACCCGGACCAGCTGGCGGAGCCGGCGAAGGCCCTCGGTGCTCGGCCGTTCGGCCGGGGCGAGGGCGTCGGTGAGGCGCTGCCGGACCGGGTCGGTCTCGAGCTCCAGGCCGATGGCCACGAGCTCGCTCGCTGCGCTGGGTGTCCGGGCGGCGGCGACATGGGCGCTGCGTCCGACCAGGTTCACCTGGTAGCTGCGCGGTCCCTGACCGGTCGCGACGGAGACGGTCCCCTTGACCCGGTACGCCGTCGCCGGCGGCTCCTCGAGCAGGTCGACCAGACGAGCCGGCTCGATGCTGCCCGGCGTCGTCACGGTGACCGCGCGGGCGTGCTGATGGGCCTGGTGTTCGGCGGCCGCCTCGCGCAGCAGCGCGCCGATCGGCAGCTCGTCGGGCGGGTCCTCGGGCACCGCGGCGTCGTAGACGAGCCGCGGGTCGATGCGACCACTCACGGCGTACGCGATGTGGACCTCGGGATTGTGCTCCCGCACGCGCTGCTCGATGCGGGCGAGGATCTCGTCCCGGTCAGGAGCCGGCACCAGGTCCGTCTTGTTGACCACGACCAGCGAGGCGGCCGCGAACCGGACCGGCGCCGGGCCCCGGCCGTCGTCGAGGGTGTCGAAGTAGGCGGCGGCGTCGACGACCTCGATGAGCCCACCTCGGCGTACGCGCTCGACGCCGCTGTACCGGACCAGCTTGGCCAAGGTGCCGGGCTCGGCGATCCCGCTGGCCTCGACGATGACGACGTCGAGCGCGAGCCGCGGGTGGGTCAGCTTCTCGAGGGCGTCGTCGAGACCGCCGGCGTCGGGCAGGCAGCACAGGCAGCCGCCGGCGATCGAGGCCGGCTCGTCGATCTGGCCGGTGACGAGACCGGCATCGACGTTGATGTCGCCGAAGTCGTTGACGACCACGCCCACCCGAGCGCCGGGCTGGCGCAGCAGATGGTTGAGCAGCGTGGTCTTGCCCGACCCGAGATGGCCGGTGAGGATGACCACGGGAACCCGGTTGCTGGCGCTGGTCGGTGGCATCGGGCCATCGTAGGTCGTCATCTTGACGGCCGAGGTGGGCAGACCTAGGTTTGCCGCACAACTTCACATCCGCCACTTGAACCGCAGCGGGAGAGTCCTTGCCCATCCCGGGTGAGGCGCCGAAGGAGCAAACCTCCCCAGAATCTCTCAGGCCCAATGACCGCTGTGGTGAGGCGACCTCTGGAAAGACAGGATCCGCTGGATCCTGCACCCACGGTGCAAATCGCCCCCTCGGGCGGTGAAGCTCTCAGGTAGCGATGACAGAGCGGGGAGGTCACCCGTCCACGGGTGCCGCGGCTGTCGGCACCCATCAGCAGGGAGCCTCCCGCACATGACCTCACCCGTCCCTACCCCTCTGCACGAGATCCACCAGGCGCTCGGTGCCTCGTTCACCGACTTCGCCGGCTGGAGCATGCCGGTGCGCTACGGCTCGGAGACCGCCGAGCATCATGCGGTACGCACCACCGCTGGCCTCTTCGACCTGTCCCACATGGGCGAGATCGAGGTGACCGGTCCCGAGGCCGGGCGTGCCCTCGACCACGCCCTGGTCGGCCGGCCGTCGGCCATCGGCATCGGCCGCGCCCGCTACTCCATGATCTGCGCCGAGGACGGCGGCATCATCGACGACCTGGTGGTCTACCGGCTCGAGCAGGAGCGCTACCTCGTCGTCGCCAACGCGAGCAACGTCGGTGTCGTCGCTCCGGCCCTGGTCGAGCGGGCCCGCGGCTATGACGCCGTGGTCCGGGACGCCTCCGCGGAGTGGGCGCTGATCGCGGTCCAGGGTCCTGCCTCGGCGGCGATCCTGGCGCCTGTGACGGATCTGGACGCCTCCTCCCTGAAGTACTACGCCATCGACGCCGGCACGGTCGCCGGGGTCGAGGTCCTGCTCGCGCGCACCGGCTACACCGGCGAGGACGGTTTCGAGATCTACTGCGCACCCTCGTCGGCCACTGCCGTCTGGGAGGCGATCACCGAGGCAGGTACGCCGCACGGGCTGCAGCCCGCCGGGCTCGCCTGCCGCGACACCCTCCGGCTCGAGGCGGGCATGCCGCTCTACGGCCACGAGCTGAACCGCGAGACCACGCCCTTCGAGGCCGGCCTCGGGCGAGTGGTCTCCTTCGACAAGCCCGACGGCTTCGTCGGCGACGCCGCCCTGGCCGTACGCCGCGACGAGGGCCCGCGCAGCGTGCTCGTCGGCCTGGTGGCCGCCGGGCGTCGCTCGCCGCGGGCCGGCTACGCGGTAGTGGACCCGGACACCGGCGACGAGATCGGCACCGTCACCAGCGGCTCCCCGTCGCCGACTCTCGGACGTCCCATCGCGATGGCGTACGTCCGGCCGTCTCTCGCCGCCGCCGGCACCAAGGTCCACGTCGACGTGCGCGGCAGCCGCGAGGACGCCGAGATCGTCGACCTTCCCTTCTACTCCAAGAAATGAGCACTGCCATGAGCAACCCCACCCACCTGTCCTACACCGCCGAGCACGAGTGGATCGAGACCCGCGGCGACGTCGCACGCGTCGGCGTCACCGCCTTCGCCACCGAGGCGCTGGGTGACATCGTCTTCGTCGAGCTGCCCGAGGTGGGCAGCACGATCACCGGGGGAGAGAGCTGCGGCGAGCTGGAGTCGACGAAGTCCGTCAGCGACCTCTTCGCGCCCGCCGACGGCGAGATCCTCGAGATCAATGCGGCCGTCGTCGAGGATCCCGCGCTGATCAACAGCGACCCGTTCGGCGCCGGCTGGCTCTTCGAGATGCGTGTCTCCGGCGCTCCCGACCTGCTCGACGCCGCGGCCTACGACGCTCTGATCGAGGAGTGAACTGTCGTGACCGCTGATCTCAGCGGGACCCAGGTCGTGGCGATTGCCCTGAGCACCTTCGACCTGTACTCGATCGGGATCGGGCCGTCGTCCTCGCACACAGTCGGTCCGATGCGGGCCGCGAAGACGTTCGTCGACGGCCTCGTCGACGACGGGCAGTTGGACGCGGTCACGCGGGTGAAGGCGGAGCTGTTCGGGTCGCTCGGCGCCACCGGCCACGGTCACGGATCGGAGGGCGCGGTGCTGCTCGGCCTCGAGGGGGAGCAGCCGGCGACCGTCGACACCCGGGCCTCGTCCGCGCGGGTGGCGGCCATCAGAGAGCGCGGGAAGCTGTCGCTGGGCGGCCATCACCTGATCCGTTTCGAGGGCGACACCGATCTGGTGATGCATCGGCGCAAGAGCCTGCCGGGCCACCCCAACGGCATGGTGTTCACCGCCTACGACGCCTCCGGAGACGTACGCCGGGAGCGCACCTACTACTCCGTCGGCGGCGGCTTCGTGGTCGATGAGCACGCCTCGGGCGCCGCCCGGGTCGTGCCGGACCACTCGCCGGTCCGCTTCCCCTTCACCACCGGAGCCGAGCTGCTCAGCACCTGTGAGCGCGAGGGCTTCCGGGTCTCCGACCTCATGCTCGCCAACGAGCTCACCTGGCGTACGCCTGACGAGATCCGCGCCGGTCTCCTGGAGATCTGGCGGGTGATGGCGGACTGCGTGCAGGCCGGCTGCGACCGTGACCCGGTCACTGACGGCGTACTTCCTGGTGGTCTGCGGGTCCCGCGCCGGGCGCCGCTGCTCTACCGCGACCTGTCCTCCGGGGCCGGTGCCCAGGACCCCTTCCGGGTCATGGACTGGGTCAACCTGTTCGCCCTGGCGGTGAACGAGGAGAACGCCTCGGGCGGCCGGGTCGTCACCGCTCCCACCAACGGCGCGGCCGGCATCGTGCCCGCCGTCCTGCACTACTGGGTACGTTTCGTGGCGCCCGACGCCGGGCTGGCCGAGGCCGCGATCGAGGACGGCATCGTCCGGTTCCTGCTCACCGCGGCCGCCATCGGGATCCTGTGCAAGACGAACGCCTCGATCTCCGGCGCCGAGGTCGGCTGCCAGGGCGAGGTCGGCTCCGCCTGCGCGATGGCCGCCGGTGCGCTGTGCGAGGTGCTGGGCGGCAGCCCGGAGCAGGTCGAGAACGCCGCCGAGGTCGGCATCGAGCACAACCTCGGCCTCACCTGCGACCCGGTCGGCGGGCTCGTACAGATCCCGTGCATCGAGCGCAACGCCATCGCCAGCGTGAAGGCCATCAACGCCGCCCGCCTCGCCCTCAACGGCGACGGCTCCCACAAGGTCAGCCTCGACAAGGCGCTCAAGACGATGCGCGAGACCGGTGCCGACATGAAGATCAAGTACAAGGAGACCTCCCGCGGCGGCCTCGCGGTCAACGTCATCGAGTGCTGAGTGCGGCCCGATCGATAGTAGTTCTTGCTATAGGCGGTCATGTCGGGCGATGCCAGACGTCCACACTTGCGGCGTAGGCATTGATCGCCCCCGCTGGTCGAGCCGCGAGGCCGCCCGCGGCCGAGCGTGTCGAGAGCAACACAGTCCCATCCAGCGTGACAGGGGACTGTGTTGGTCTCGACACGCCTCCGCCTAGCGGCTCCGGCGGCTCGACCAGCGGGGCCACTCGACACCCAAAGAGCTGAACTCGCTCGGGGTGAGCCTGTCAGGCGGGCCGGAGCACCCGCGCAACGAACGAGTCCAGGTTGCCGAGCAGCCGGTCGATCTTCTGCTCCACGCTGAGGGTCTCGTGGATGACCGGGCTGTCGAGCTTGCGCTTGCCGCGCGCTTTGAGGGAGCAGTCGAGGTCGGCGCAGATATAGGTGCCGACGGAGTTGCCGTCCTGCCCCGCACGTCCGGCGCGGGAGGCGACCAGCAGTGCGACCTCACCGACCGTGGTGCACAGCGCGCACATGGTCTTGCGCGGCCCGCGCGACTCGCGGGATGCCCGCAGGGCGACGCCGCAGAGCCGCCCGTCGTGCTCGGTGACGAGGTAGTGGTTCTGTGGGGCCTTCGGGTCCTGCCAGCCGAGGTAGTCGAGGTCCTCCCATGGCCGTTCGGCCAGGTCGGCGGGGAGGTTGAGGCGCTTGGTCGCACCCTTGGTGAGGTTGACGAACGAGGAGCGTACGTCGGTCTCGGTCAGCGGCTTCATGCCATCGATGCTAGGTTTCCTACAACTCGTAGGCAACTCGTTATCGGGAGGAATCCGATGGGTCGTCCTGGACTGAACCGGACCGACGTGATCGCGGCCGCCGCCGACCTGGCCGACGAGCTCGGCTTCGACGCCGTCACTGTCTCGGTCCTGGCTCGGCGCCTCGGCGTCAGGTCGCCCACCCTCTACTCCCACATCTCCAGCGGCACCGACCTCCGCACAGCCGTCACCGCGTACGTCCTCGACGAGCTCGCCGACGCCACGACCCAGGCGACGGCCGCGGGGGAGGGCCGCGACCTCCTCGTCGCGTACGCCAACGCCATCCGCGACTTCGCCCGCCGCTCACCCGGCCGCTACGACGCCACCACCCGCCAGCGTGTCCCGCCCGTTCCGGCGGGGGAGTCCCGGCCTGACTCCGTGGACGAGGCGATCACCGCCGGCCGCCGCAACGCCGACCTCGCTCTCGCCGTCGTCCGCAGCTACGGAGTGACCGAGGCCGACGAGACGTACGCCGTCCGGCTGATGTCCAGTCTCATCCACGGCTACATCACTCTCGAGCTCGCCGGCAGCTTCGCCCACAGCGAGCCGGCGAGCGAGGTCACCTGGCCCGATGTCCTCGACGACCTGGACCGCACCCTCGGGCGGATGGCACTCGGCCGCGGCCACTGATCAGTCGGCGAGCCGGAAGGTCGTCCGGTAGGTCGTGGGTGTCACGCCGAGAGTGCGGTGGAAGTGACGGCGCAGCGTGGCTGCCGTGCCCATCCCGCAACTGGCCGCGATCTGGTCGATCGAGGCGTCGGTACGCTCGAGGAGCTCCTGGGCGCGCGAGATGCGCTGGTGGTGCAGCCAGTCCAGAGGCCCGGCCTGCAGCTCGGCCTGCATCCGCCGGGCGAGCTGGCGGGTGCTGAGGCCGGCGTGGGCTGCCAGCTCGCGGACCGTCAGGGGCTGGTCGAGTCGGGCGCGCGCCCACTCCAGCGTGGGTGCGAGACCGTCGGGAACACGGGGCTGTGCGGGTGGGGTGATGAACTGCGCCTGCCCGCCGGTGCGGTGGGCAGGGACGACGAGGTTGCGGGCGATCCCGTTGGCCGCGGCGGCGCCGAGGTCGCTGCGTACGACGTGGACGCAGAGGTCGAGCGCGGCGGTCTTGCCGGCCGAGGTGAGCACGTCGCCCTCGTCGACGTAGAGAACGTCCGGGCGGACGTCGACCCGCGGGTAGCGCCGGGCGAGCTCGTCGGCGTGCAGCCAATGGGTCGTCGCGATCCGCCCGTCGAGCAGCCCGGCTGCGGCCAGCACGAACGAGCCGGTGCACAGGGACGCGATCCGCGCGCCGCGCTCGTGGGCGGCGCGGAGCGCGTCGAGGAGCGCGAGGTCGGGGTTGTGGTCGAGATCGTTCGAGGACGGGACGACGACGGTGTCGACCTCGGCGATCGCGTCGTACGAGGCCGTCGGCAGGTCGGCCAGCCAGGGATGCGGTGCGCCGTCGGGGGTGCAGACGACGAGGTCGTACCACTCACCGCCGGGAGCGAGGCCGGAGTGGTCGCCGCCGAAGATCTCGGAGGCGATCGCGACCTCGTAGAGCATCGAGGAGCCGTGCAGGACGAGGGCGATGCGAGGCATGTCGCAAAGTGTACGTAGTACGTCGTTTCAGACACTCGTTTGGCTGGGTCTCCCGCCCGAGGATGGAGCCATGAACACAGATGAGCGAGTCCTGGTCTATGGCGCCACTGGTCACACCGGGCGTTTCGTTGTCGATGAGCTGGTACGCCGCGGGCTGACCCCGGTCCTCGCCGGCCGCAGCGCGGAGCGCCTCGCCGACGTCCCGTCCCGCCATGCCGCCCTGGAGAGCCGAGTCGTCGGCCTCGGCGACCCCGAGCGGCTGCGGCACGCGATCGCGGGTGTTGCCGCGGTCATAAACTGCGCCGGGCCCTTCCTCGACACCGCGCTCCCACTGGCCCGGGCCGCGGTCGAGTCCGGTGCCCACTATCTCGACGTCACCGCCGAGCAGCCGGTCGTACAGTCGCTCTATCGCGAGCTGGACGCCCCAGCCCGAGACATGGACGTCTCCGTGGTCCCGGCGATGGCGTTCTACGGTGGCCTCGCCGACCTGCTCGTGACCGCCGTCCTCGGCGGCTCCTCGGCCGACGAGGTCGAGGTCGCCATCGGGTTGGACCGCTGGTGGCCGACCGCCGGCACCCGGATCACCGGAGCCCGCAACACCGCGACTCGTCTGGTCATCCGCGACGGCTCCCTGGTCCCGTTGCCCAGCCCCGCGCCGACCGGCGCCTGGTCCTACCCGGAGCCGCTGGGCGAGCAGTCCGTGGTGGAGCTGCCGTTCTCCGAGGTGATCACCATCAACAACCACCTCGACATCGGTACGCTCCGCTCCTACCTCAACAGCGCTCCGCTCGCCGAGCTCCGCGACGAGGCGACACCCGAGCCGGCCGCGAGCGACGAGTCAGGACGATCGGCCCAGCGGTTCGCCGTGGACGTCCGCGTACGTCAGGGCGCCGACGTCAAGCGGATCACCGCGACCGGCCGCGACATCTACGCCGTCACCGCGCCGATCGTGGTCGAGGGCGCCGTCCGTCTCCTCGACGGCCGTCGCCGTCGCTTTGGTGCCGGGGCACCGGGGGAGATCTTCGACGCCGCCGATGTGCTCGACACGCTCGAGCGCGACCACGAGTTTCAGGTTGGATGAATCCCGTGGGGCGGCTCGGCCCGTAATACCTGGCATGAGACGTTCGACTTCGCACGTGGCAAGAGCCGTGGTCGCGGCTGCTGCCTTCGCACTTCTCGCCGCGGGTTGTGGCAGTGGCGACGGCAGCGAGGACGGCGGTGGGGGAGCAGCGCTCGTCTCGTCGGCCGAGGTCGACGGAACCGGCGTGCTCGCCGATGCCGACGGGCACACGCTCTACACCGCCGACGTCGAGAAGGACGGCAAGATCCACTGCGTCGACGCCTGCGCGGACTTCTGGAAGCCGGTCGTCGCGTCCGAGGCCGACGTCGACGCGGCGAACTCCGCGCTGGGTGACGAGTTCGCGATGGTGGACCGTCCCGACGGAAAGTCCCAGCTGACCCACGACGGCCTGCCGCTGTACACCTTCGCCGAGGAGGGCGCCGGGGAGCTCAAGGGTGACGGCTTCACCGATGACTTCCAGGGCACCCAGTTCGTGTGGGCGGCAGCGCGGACCGATGGGTCCTCGACCCCCTCGAAGTCGTCCACTCCGGATGACGGCGGAGGTGGCTATGGCTACTGACGGCGTACGGTTTCTTCGTATGACTCGCCGTCGTCCGACCGGATCCTAGGACCAACGGTGGCCGTGTCGGACGAGTCGCTGCTGGCCGCGATGGCCAGCGGCGACCAGGACGCGGCGGCGGCCTTCGTCCGCCGCCATCAGGCTCGCGTCTACGGCCTTGCCCTCACGATCGTCCAGCAGCCCGCCCTCGCCGAGGACGTCGCCCAGGACACCTTCGTCAAGGCGTGGCGACACGCTGCCACGTACGACCCCCGACGCGGGGGTGCCTCCACCTGGCTGCTGACCATCACCCGGAACGCGGCGATCGATGCCATCCGCTACCGCCATGACGATCCGATGGACCCGGAGCTGCTGGTGGCTCTGCTGACGGTACGAGACGAGAGCGACTCGAGCGATGACCCGGACACCAACCTCGCGCTGCGGCAGGCGCTGGCGGAGCTCCCCTCCGAGATGGCCGCTCCGATCGTGCTGATGACCTACTTCGGGCTGACCGCGCGGGAGATCGCCACCCGCGACGACATACCGGCGGGCACGGTGAAGACCCGCGTACGCCGTGGCCTTCAGAAGCTGCGGCAACGAATGGGGGTTCGCGATGCCTGAGTCAGAACGCTGCCGGGAGGTGCGAGACCTGATCCCGGAGCTGGCGATGGGGGTGGCGTCCGGCGAGTCCCGCGCTCGTGCGTTGGCACACCTCGCCGACTGCGCGAGCTGCCGACGCGAGCTCGAGGAGGTCTCGGGCACCGTCGACGCCCTGCTGCTGCTCGTGCCCGAGCGCGAGCCGCCGGCCGGGTTCGACGTCAGAGTGCTGGCGGCGCTGGATCAGCGAGCCCCCCGGAACAGGCTCCGCACCGGCCTCCTCGTCGCGGCGGCGATGGTGCTGGTCGCGACCCTCGCCGCCGGACTCACCTGGTGGCGTGGTGCGGACGACCGCGACGTCGCCGACCAGTACCGCGACGTACTCACCACCGCCGACGGAAGCTACCTCCGCGCCGCTGACCTTCAGATCGACGGTGCTGACGCCGGAACCGTCTTCGCCTACCAAGGACGGCCCTCGTGGCTGTTCATGTCCGTCCAAGACGCCCCGAACGGCACCTACCACGTACGCCTCGTCGGCACCGACGGCCGCGTCCAGTGGCTCGGCACGTGCACCGTCCGAGACGGCACGGGCGCCTGGGGTACGTCCGTCGACCTGCCCATCCGATCCGTCGACCGGGTCGAGATGTTCGGCACCCGCCTCCCGACCATCGTCGCGAGTCTCCGCGGTTGATAGGACGCTCAGAATGCGGCCCACGCCCAGGGTCGGAGTCCCACGATTCTCACCGAGTCATTCCACAACGATTTCGTGGGCCGCCCGGGCTAGGGCCTCGGCGATCGTTGCGCGTACTCTCCGCACGCTCACCGATTCAGCCAGGGCCTCAAATACTTCGTCGTGGAAGACGAAGAAGTAATGATTGAGCCGTTGGTGCCATCCACCTCGGTGATTGGCATGCACCGAATTGATGCGCTCCTCCTCGCTGATCCAGGGCGAGTTGTGAACGAGGTGGGGTCGGTACGCCTCGAGTCCCCGGCCATCCAGAGGATGGCCGTGCAGCACCTCGTCGTTCGGCCCACCGAACCGCGTGGAGTAGCAACCCTCGAAGGTGAATTCGATCAACGTGGCAGGGCTGGTGTCAGCCGGAGACACAACTGTGGCGTAACTGCCATCCCACTGCGGGTCTTCGACGGAGGCATAACAGATCAGAACTGCCTTGGACCCGTTCGACACGAGGTGCGGCAGTGGCGCTCCGGCATCCCAATCGACTCCAAGGTCCATGGGCTCCGCCCAGGGCTCGCCTCTCGCGGCAGCGAGTCGTCGTTCCGCTCGCTGAAGGGCTGTCCAAGCTTCCTGATCCGTGTAGCCCGAGGCCTCGAGCTCATCGCGCCCGGCTTCAACGGCGCGTTCCAGATCACTCGTCACCTGCGCATTGTGGCAGCCGTGCGGCTGGACCGTCCCCTCGTCCGTCCTGCCGCCTGATCTCTCGCTCCCGTCAGAAGGCGCACCACTTCCAAGGTCGGGGGATCTCGCCTCGTAGGCAGGCGAGTCGATGGGAGACCTCGGCCGCCGCGGCGGGGTTGGTCGCCGCCTTGTCTGCGACGTACGCGGTCCAGCGCAGTTCTTGCAGGTCTGCGAGGGTTCGAAACCAGGGCGCGTCGCGTACGTCGCAGCCGCTGTAGGCGGTGACGAATGCCTGGTAGTCGTCGCTGCTGATGCGGCCGAAGTCTTCGCGGTCGACGGCAAGTGGGATCAGGTCCCAAGCTGGATGCCCGATCGAGACGTTGTCGAAGTCGAGGAGGATCGGAGGGCTGCCGTCAGGGACGATCAGGTTGCCCTGCCATGCGTCACCATGCACGACATAGCGGGCTTGGAGTAGGTCGGTCGCTGCCATGTCCGCGGCTGTTTGGGCGAGGCGGTCTCGGAGCCAGTCGCGGTCGTCGATGGACAGCGTTCCGGCCGACGCAATGCGCTGGGCGATGTGAGCGACCACGTCGAGTCTCGGCAGGTCGAAGCTGGTTGGTGCCGGAAGGTCGTGGAGTCTACGAAGCACTGCCCCCAGCTCGGAAGGCGTGGCGTGGCGATGCGCCGGGATGGGTGCCCACCAGGTCACCGGGCGACCCCCAACAACGACCATGTCCAATCCAGCGATCGGAAGATTCACCTCGATTCCATGGGCGGACATCCAGGCGGCGACCTTCACCTGCCGCTCGGCCTCTCGTACGGTTCCTGGTCGGCCGACGCGGGCCACGACCCCCGCCTTCGAGAGCAGGTAGACGGCGTTGGTGCCGTTCCGCAGCAGGCGAGCGTCAGCTGGGTCCAACCCCAGTTGTGATGCAGCGCGGTGCACAACATCGAGCTCGTCGCTGCTTGTCGGCGCTGCTGTCATCGGGCCCTCCTCGTAGGTCCGTATGGTGCACCAGCATCGCCTGCCCAGTACGTCGGCAGGCTTGAACGCTGCGTACCGCTGGTCGAGCCGCGAGCGCAGCGATCGTGTCGAGACCAACACAGGTCATGGCGAACGCCGTTAGTTCGTGCCGAGTCGCCTCTACGCACCTCGCGCGCCCAACGAGGTCTGTTCTTGGAGAGCTGCCGCGCGCTGAGACGCACCATCGACCTCGCTCTGGGTGCAGCCGCACAGCCGCAAGCAGCCGGCCGCGATCTCCATCGCGCGGGTGCGGTCGACGATGTGGCCGTCGGCACGCAGCGTGATCACACCTTCGACCTGCTGGATCAGCATCGGGCCAAGTGCTGGGGGAGGAACGGTCACTCCGTGACGAGATGCCAGACGGGACCCGAGATCGGCGTACGCCTCGGTGAGCTGCCCGTGGGCATGTCGGAAGCTGGCGTAGTCGAGGTTGGTGGCGGACACGACGTCGGGCAGTTGGTAGAGAACGCCGATGTTGTGCGGCACCCGTGCGAGCGTGTCGATGTCGACCAGGGCAAGTAGGAACAGTGCGGTTTCGACGCGCTCCGGAGGGACCACGCCCACGATCTCCTCAACCACCATCTGGGTCGGCCTCACTGTCATGGAGAGCAGCGCTGCGAGGATCTCGTCCTTGCCTGCGAAGTGGTAGTAGAGCGATGCCTGTCGGATCCCGACTGCTTCGGCGATCTCCCGGGTCGAGGTCGCGGCGAACCCCTTGCTGGTAAACAGGCGCGCGGCGGCCTCCAGGACCTGTTCGCGCGGGGTGCCTACGCCGTTGTCCGGCATGTGGCGTGGTCTGCCTGGTCGGGCCTTGCTGAGCGATGACATCCGAGTCTCTCTGTCGCTTCCCCATGTGGCTGGAATCCGGGCGGACAGCGGCGTCGAGGTCCATCCGGCCGCCCGGATGCCTTCAGCATCCTCGAAGCGAGTCGAGTGAATGAGGACTTAAAGAAGACTTTTAGCGGTCATTCAGTGGTACGAGATACAGTTGATGAGGCGAGGTCTGGCGATATCGGAGGAAGGTAATGAGCGACGGGATTGGAAACGTCCTGCTGAAGGCCGCCCGGCAACATGCAGGGTTCGGCTCTCAACAAGCTCTGGCTGACGCGTTGACGCGCGCTGCACCGCAGTTGGGGCTGGGCCACGTGGAGATCAGCGTCAGGCAGGTACGTCGATGGGAGTCGGCTACGCCGCCGTGGCCACGCTCGGACTATCAGCGGCTGCTCACCCACGTCCTGAACCTCCCGATCGAGCAGCTGGGATTCACCGCTCCTTGGGACACACTGCCGACAGCGCCTTCTACGCCCGAGCAGCCGCGAAAGCGGGAGTCGGCCCGTCGGTCCTCACGGCCAACCACCCCGGCGTCGGGCGCTCAGCCCCTGACCATTGCTGCAGACGTCGCGGCCATCATGGCTGCATACCGTCGCATGTACCCCACCGTCGCGCCCGGGCACCTGTTGGCTGTGCTGGTCGAACACAACCACATGGTCGCCGGCCTGCTGGAGGAGGCCACCGGGACGGCCCGCGAACGGCTTGCTATGTCACTGGCGGAGTCACTGTTGCTCGCTGGGCGGATCGAGTTCTTCTCCCTACAGCGGCCGGCGGATGCGGATGCCACCTACATCAACGCGCTTCAGATGGCGGCGGTCGCCGACGACTCGCTGCTCGGCTCAGCCATCTTGGCCCACACCGCGTTTGTTCCAGGCTGGGTCAAGGACACCGACCTCACCGCGGATCGGATCCGCGCAGCACGGGTCTATGCCCGCCGCGCTCCAGCTTCGGTCGAGCACCTCGCATGGCTTGACGCGGTTGAAGCCGAATGCGCCACCATCGCCGGCAGTTACGACAAGGCCCTGAAACTGATCCACCACGCCGAGGACCTGATGGCCGAACCCAACGAGCACCAGCCACCCGACTGGTTCACCTGGTTCTCGCCGATGCGGCTGGCCGCGTTCAAGGGCAACATCGAGCTCAAGGCCGGCCGCCTCGTTCAGGCCCGCGCGACCCTGCAATGGGCCCTGGACTCAGCCACCACCGGCGACGAGAAACAGTCCCCGGTCATCCTCGGCGACCTCGCTGCTGTCGAGGCGGCCGCCGGCGACCCCGAGGCGGCATGCAGCTACGCCGAGCAAGCCCTCGACAGCCTCGCGGTCAACTGGTACGCCACCGGCATGGAACGGATCATGACCGTACGCAAGGCCCTCGACGCCCACGCCGACCTCGACTGCGTACGCCGCCTCGACGACCGCCTCTACGGCTGGCACAACACCTTGAGCGCGCTACGTCACTGACCTTTGTTGAGAGCCGCGATCCGCCCGGGCAGCTCGTCGAGCGACGAGATCCGGATCGTCGCGATCTCATCGGCCCCCGGGTCGTGCTCCTGGATCACGCCCCACGGACCTCTACGGATCAGCGCGGTCGCCATCCCCGACTCGTAAGCAGGTCGGATGTCATTGTCGAGCCGGTCGCCGACGTAGAGGATCTCCTCCGCCGAATGCGAGGCCGCCCGGATTACGTGCTCGAAGAACGCCAGATCCGGCTTGCTCGCACCCCAGTCATCAGACGTGGCGACCATGTCCACGGGAAAGCCCAGCTCCCGAAGGATCCGGCCAGCGTTGACGGTCTGGTTGCCGGCCAGCCCCAACCACAGTCCGGCCGCTCGGAGTTCCTTCAGCGCAGGACGTACGTCGGGATATATGTCGTCCTCCCCAAACCACTCCGGCTGCCCAGCCTCATCCCGCTTCCGACGCTCCTCGGTCAGATCAAACCCCGGCTGGAACACCTGGAACGTCTCGCGATAGTCCAGCCCGCGCGCGATGACAGCCCCGAACACCGCAGAGAAGGTGTGCCGCGGCACCCCCAGCCAGTCCGCCCATGTGCCGTACTCCCGAGTCTCGTTGACTAGGCACTCGCCGACGTCGAACACCACCGCACGGATCATGGATCTGGATCTTTCCACACGACACGCAGAGCGCTTCTGGTCGTCGAGGGTGAGTTCTCATTGGGTTGGGACGGGCGGGTCCAATGGGTGCGATGGTTTCGACTCTGCTCCCTAGGTCTGGCTTGGACGCTATGCGAACGTTGGCATCGGGCGTCGCATCCAGAGGCTGCGTCATACGTCGCGGTGTCACCCACCTCGTGGCGAAGCAAAGGCCATCCCTACGTAAGGTCGTCGATATGGTCCCACCGTCGGGGCTGAGCTGCCTGGATGGTCTTGCGGGCACGCGGCGGCAGATGGTGCACGCACGTGGTGCCTCGATGGATGGCGGATTGAATGGGAGAGCCCAACGGCAGTTCAAGATGCGCGAGCCAGTGGTTGTCTCTGCCCTCCAGCAAGTGCCGGTCGGTGCGTAGGTCGAGCAATGCGGCGCACAGCAACAGGCCTGAGGCCGCCGACAGGAAGGGCAACGCTGCGTCGCCGCTTTGGCCGTCGGTTGGGTCTGCATGGCCCTCGGAGCATGCGAACGACGCTTGGGTCTTCGTTGGGAGGCGACATGCAGGACAGTCATCGCGGCCTGGGATGTGCCGGTGCAGTTCGGCGGTCCAGTTTGCCGATGTTGTCGCGTGCAGAAGCAGGGGTTCGCCGCGCTGGGCAACAGCGTCCCGGACTCCGTGCTCGTTAGCGAGAACTAGGAGGAGGTCGGGGCGAGGTCGCTCGGCCGGGAGTTCGTGGAACCAGGCCGTCGTCGCGCGACTGCCGTTGTTCCGGGCTGCTGTCTCCGCCTTCTTTCTCGCGACACCGACTGGAACTCCGTTGGGCCACCCGGCATCGGCGACGGTCATCCCCGCGCACCGGTTCGTGTTGTGTATCTCCGCGTCGTCACCATCGATGACGTTCCACGTGCCGATGACACCGAACACGTTTGCCCAGTATGTGAGCGCGTGGCCCACGGCTCCGCCGCCGATCACATCGACGTTGCCGACGTCGAGCGGTCCGATGGCCGAGTCGGTTCCGGCGCCGATTCCAGATGTCCTGGTAAGCAGATTGATCGCGGCCGGAGTCGGCTCGCGACCATGCACCATCGCGAAGGCGGCCGCAGCAACTAGACACGCAGTGGTGGCGGCTCCGAGTACATCAGTGTGCCCAGCGTTAGCGCTGTGCCTGGCTGCCTCGGCACCGAGTGGACCTGCGCCGCGGATGTGAACCTCTGCTCGCCCTCCGTTCCAGGTGCCCATTACGTCCGCCGCCTCGGAGCTTCCTGTGGTCGTGAGATGGAGTCGGACCTCACCGTCGACTGGCAGACCTTTGGGGCGCTGAAACGGGTCGATGGCGAAGGCGGCCGCAATCGCCACATCTTCTAGCCGTTCCCCGGTCGCCATGGTCACGTCGGGTAGGTCAAGGCGGACCTTACGGTGCACTCGGAACAGCATGTCGACCAATGCCAGGATGGCTACCTGGGCAGGCCGATCGGCAGCGGTCACCTCGTCAACGCTAAGAACGATCGGCCGGTTCAGGGCGCCCTCCTCAGCTCCGTACTGGGCGGTTCGCTTGTCGCGAGCGGCGTAGAACGCCTGCGCCTGCTGCTGGCGCGGTGTCATGCCCTGTCTCCGAGCAAATGGGGTACAACGACGAGCGACTCCGCATTGGAGACTTTGATCCATCGGCCGTCCTGGAACTGATGGAGGCCAGCGCCATCGTTGGGTTCGAGGGAGCCGATTCCGTAGTCGGCGACCACGAGAGAGAACATCGACTCGTATGGCATGAGCACCATCTTGTCGTCGCCATCGGAGTGTCGCGTGTCCCATCCGGGATGGGAGTGCACCTGGGCGACGACCCCGAGGCCGTGCGCGCGACCTACGGACGCTGCGGCGCCGACGGCGCGTTCGTCGATCTCGACGCGACCCCAGTTGTGGTTGGTCCGCGGTGCGACGCAGGCAAGCACTACAGAGGTGTCATCGATGTTCCTGCCAAGCCAAAGGACCATTCCCTCGTCGGGTCTGCCATCGGTGCTGCTTGCCTGGAGTGCGGCCCGGGTCGGCGCGACGACGCCTTCGCTGACGATGAGGCGCCCGCGGGCAGTGGTCTCGGGCAGCGGCGTGATTCGGTGAACGGTCATCAGGTCTGCATCCCGTCGCTCCGAGCCAAATGGATTTCGAGCGCCGACAGCATGTCGGCGATGGTGTGCGCTTGGGTGTAGCCGACGCCACATGTCCTCCAGGCCGCTAGCGCCGGCCAATCCGCGTGGGGCCCTCCGTGAATGCTGTAGGCGAGGCGGTTCCATGGCGCGCAGATCACCGGGTTCGTGTGGAAGATCGAGCCGTGCGGCGGTCCAGGCGGCGGAGTCGGCGATGGACGGGGGTACCCCGCCCTCTCCGTGCAGATCGTGGCGCCGTCGCCGCCGCACCACCACGCGGGCGGCTGCCTGTTCGGGTATCCCGACGCGTCGAACCAGAAAACAACCCTCAGGTCGGCGACGCGCGGATGCTCGACGACGGCCCGTCCTCTGAGCGTGATCGAATCGTAGTTGAATTCCCAGCCGTGCCGTTCGGCCCAGGCGGTGATGGCGGGCAACTCGTCCGCCAACACCGCCTCGGTGATGCTGACCATCAGACGCCACCGCCGACGTCGACCAGCTCTAGGACGGCTCCGTCGCGCACGTGCTCGCCACGCAGCGGCTTATCGCGGTCGAGGACCTCACCGTCAGCGCTCTTGAACGTGGGCGTGCCAGCGGCATACCCGAAGTGCTGCGCGACCTGCTGCGCAGCCTCTCCTACGGACATCGCGTTGGGAAAGCTGAACGGCGCCGGCTCGGGGTGCCTCGGCGAGAACACCGTGACCTCCAGCGTCGATCCGTCGCTGCCGGGCTTCTTCCCTGGCTCGCTCATTTCAGCAGGGGATGAGTTATTCATCCTGAACTCCTTCGGTCAATCGTGTGGGCCAGCCTTGGCTGGCGACGACGGTTGCGCCGTCTTCGCATTCAGGGCCATCGGATCCCCGATGTCCACCATGGTGCGATGCGTCCACTATGGTGGCATACTCGACTGTTGTCAACACTATGGTGTATGTTCACTACAGTAGTGACACGAGTTTTCAGGAGTTGGCATGGGAAGTTCGCTCGGAGACCGCCTGCGCGAGGTGCGCAAGATTCGAGGGGTTTCGCTGAAGGCTGTGGCTGCGCCGGCGGAGATCTCGGTCGCCTATCTCCAGAAACTGGAGGGCGGAGACGTCCAGCAGCCGTCCCCGCATGTGCTCCATCGTTTGAGTCAGGTCCTAGAGGTTCCGTACGCGGCGCTGATGGAACTCGCCGGATACGTCATTCCACAAAGCGACGGCGTACTCGCCGCGAACACCTTCGACCACGCCCTGAACAGCTCCGACTTGACGGCGGAGGAGCGCAAGGCTGTCGCGGCATACGTCGCACTGCTGCGGCAGCAGCGCTCGCAGTAACCGCAATGACTCGCCCGCATATCAGCGAGTGCCCCGTACTTAAGGAGACCCACTCCGATGAGACCTCTCGGGAACGTCGCCGAGATTCAAGGCGTTGCCCAATCGTTGTTGCGGCTAGCTGACGTCAACGAGCGACTCCCGACCCCGGTCCCTGAGATCGTCGCCGCTGCGGGTTTGCTGGAGGTCGACGACTACGTGCTCTCCGAAAGCAAGATCAGTCAGGCGCCCCGGGAATTGCGCAAACTTCTGCGCAGCGCGGCTCGGAAGATCCGGGGTGCCCTGGATCGCCGTGAACGGATCCTTCACATCAATCCAGAGATCGAGCTGCCGGCGCAGCGCAAGTTCGTGGAGTGCCACGAAATCATGCATGACGCGCTGCCTTGGCAAAGGGATCTCCTGGTGCTTGGTGGCACTCACAAAACCCTCTCACCCGAGATCGAGTTGAGGTTCGAACGTGAGGCCAATCAAGGGGGCGCGGAGTTGCTCTTCCAAGTCGACCTCATGACGCGCATGGCGAGGGACTACCCAGTCGATGTGAGCACGCCAGTTCAGCTCGCAACCATGTTCGGCGCGTCGCTGCACTCGACGTTTCGCCGGTGGATCGAGACGCACAGCGGGCGGCTTTGCGGAATCGTTCTCGACCCGACGCCAGTTAGCATCGCTCCGCTGACTTTCCAACGCTTCGAGGTCGTCAGCTCGCTGTCCTGGGATGCCAAGTTCGGTGGCAACCGCTTCCCAAGGCGCTTGGCCGCCCCCGACCACCGCTTCGTCGCGCCGCCGTTTCCATCCAACTTGTCGACGGAGTGGCGCATGACAGATCTGATGGGGATTCCACACGACTTGAGGGTCCAGTCGTTCACCAATTCGTACCGCACGTTCGTGCTCCTTTGGCGCCCCGGTCGGGAGAGGTTCATCGCGCGGCACAGGGCCCGTCCCCGGCTCAGCCTTGGCTAAGCTATTCCGCCCTGAAGACAACCTCTCTGACATCCCCTATAGCTCAGGAGGCTCTACGCCACTCCGCGGACGTCTCTCCTAGATCCCTGAACCGACATGATGCGCACCTGCTACTGTCACACGCAACGCATCAGAGAGGGCCGACAGTGTCCGAAACCGTTCTCCCGCCGCTCTCGCCCGACTCAGTGACCGACAAGCTGCCCCATGATCCCAATGATCTGCTCACCGGCGCCGAGCGGCGGAAGCTTGACGACGACCTTGCAGAACTAGCCCGGCTTCGACGAGAGGCCGAGACAGCGTCTGCAAGTCTCAGGCTGGCCTGAGAGCCCGAGCAGTGGAACTCAAGGACTGGAACGAGCCTGATCCAGCGGAAGTCCTCCACCCGACTTTTGACGCTGAGTGGGATGCAGCGCTCAGGCGGTATTGGGGATCGCTCAACGATGCTCCTCTTCGACGATGCACAGAGGTGGCGCGTTCGCTCGGAGCGAGGACACTCGTGATCGAAACGAGGTACCTCGATCTCGACTTTCGAAGTGAGTACTCGGCTTACTACTCTCGCCAGTTCGCAGACATCCCGGACTCAACGCACCGCCTCCATTTCTTCTTCGAGAACTTGAGTGCCGGATCGCTTTGGCAAGACGCGGCTCAAGCGGGATACCTGGGCTACGTCGTGGTGCGGCCGGCCTCGACGGGCCTCGTGTCACGCGCCCTGCTGCCTCCGCCTCCGGACCTTGCGGAAGCAGTCCGGACCTGTGTGACGGAGAAGGTGAGCTTCTTTGGTCAACAACTGACGATAACCGGAGTCCCATTTGCACAACAGGATGCGCAACTCGGCGCTTGTGCGCAGGCTGCCGCATGGATGTGTCACTACAGCGCTCACGTTCGCGGGGACACCGCCCGACGAACCAAGGCCGACTTCTCGCTCATGGCTGACGCCAGCCTCCAACCCAATCGCGGCTTACCCTCCGGCGGCCTCACGGTGGTGCAACTCAGCGATCTGTTTCGACGGTTCGAACTCCCCGCGATGTTCTATTCTGTCGGCGACCTCCCCAGCCCTCACCTCCCCTGGCAACCTGATGATCCCATTCCGCCCACCCTGGATGGCCCGTCAGCCTCGCCTCCTGGCAGTTGGGACCATCGAATTATTCCTGTTGCGTGCCGTCACCTGAACTCCGGAAATCCGGTCCTGGTTGGCACCCACGACCACGCCTTCGTCCTTTGCGGATACCGCCGCACCGACGCGCCCCAGAGGGGCTGGATCGAGTTCATTCGTCACGACGACCAAGCAGGTCCTTACCTCCTGGTCACCAATGTGCTCAACGACATCGACCCCAGAAGCGGCAAGGTCTACGGAGCCTGGCGCACTATGCACGTACCCGTCCCTGAGAAGCTCTGGCTTGCGCCCGAAGCGGCAGAACGCAAAGGGGGGCTCTACCTTGTCAAGGCCTCTAGGCAGATAGCCGCAGTTGCGCCGTCATTGCCGTTCGAGCCGATCGACGATCTCATCGCTGCCGGCCGGCTCTCACTCCGTACCTACGCGATCCGATCGAACGACTTCAAAAGAAACCTCGCTGGCCGAGGTCTCCATGCCAGCATCGTCCAGGAGTACGCACTCGCGAGGCTCCCTAGATACATCTGGGTGGTCGAAGCGATTGATCGCGACCTGCGAGAAGCAGGTCGGCCGGCTGTAGTCGGCGAAGCGGTTCTCGACGCCACCTCCTCAGACCACGCTCCCGAGGAGATCGCTCTGCATGTTCACGGCGTCATGTGGCTGCAACAGACCAGCAGAAGGATCCGGTTCCCTATCTTGGGCGACCCACGCGCGTACGAGAGTGGTGGCGTGGGGGTGGCATAGTTGCCACCGTGGCGCTCGAGTTACAGGCGACCCAAGGCAGTCGTTCGTCTTAGGGGGAGTTCTTGATTCACCCACGCGGCACGCCCGTGTGAGACAAACTACCTGGGTGACCGAGTCAAGTCCTCCCCCTGGCCGCCCGCTAGACAAGGCTTCTGAAAGTGCGTTAGACCTTTGCTCTACCGTCGCCAGATCGATCAGAGATAAGGCTAACAAGAACAAGGTCCGCGCCAGGGTGCTCACGATGTTCACCACGGCCGCCACCGCGGCGATCCCGGTGTTCATCGGCTTGTCGGGCGATGACTTCGTGACGGGCAAGGTGGTCCCGAGCATCTTGGCTGCTCTAACCGCGACCGTTGTTGCGCTCGGTCAGATCGAGCGACCACATGAACGTTGGAGCTTGTATCGGCGCTACCAGCGGATACTTGAGGCGGATGCGAAGCGATACAGGTATCGGATTGAGCCCTTCGATGATTCAGACCGAGACCGCATCCTTGCCGCAAGGGTCGCTCAGTATGAGTTGGATCTTCAGGCCGAGTGGGAGGGCCTTATTCCAACAAGTTCCGATGTCGCAGCAGTGACCAAAGAGGGGCATAGCAGGTGAGTGCGGAAATTTTCGAACATGCGTCATGCGACTTCAAGAGCCACTACGGGTCAGGAACCCTGCACATATACAGTTTTGGTGAGCATGAAGAAGACAACATCGTCTGCATCGAGGTGCCACCCCCAACGGACGGTGCTCACATGAGTGTGCCCCTTGTTAGGGTTCAGAGCGCCTGCTACACGGCCGAGATTTTCCGAGCGACGGATTGTGACTGTCATGAGCAACTCGACGAGAGTCTCAAGCGTGTACACCGCGAGGGTGGGTTTGTTCTGTACATGATCTGCGATGGCAGAGGTGCGGGACTTCTCACTAAGGTGAGGGGCCTAGCTCTCGGCGACACGCACGACATGGACACGTGGGACGCCTACAAGGCGCTTGGTGTAGAGCCGGACCCCCGAGACTACCGCCGTCCTGCGTTAGTGCTAGCCGATCTAGGTCTGCGGTCTATTCGTCTGCTTACGAACAACCCACGGAAGATAACTGGTCTGGAAGAGGCGGGAATCGACATCGACCATGTGGCCCTGAAGATTGATGCCACCCCGGATTCGCTGCCGTATCTAGTCACCAAGCAACGCAAATTCGGTCACTTGTATGACTACCTCGCGGAGGGTCCGGGATCTTGAAGTTGCGAGCGCATGGTCGCTTCCTGCCGTGAACCTGACCTTCGCTGCGGTCACGCGCTGATGGCCGCCCTGATCGACTCGATCTGCCACGGCCTGCGCGACGTGCCGGCGAGACCAACGCGCTGGGTCGCGCCCTGAAGAAGCGATCCGCCGACGTGCTTGCCTACTTCGGCGGGCGCGGCACGCCCAACGGCTCAACGGAGGCGATCAATGGTCGGCTTGAGAACCCACTAGGATTCGCCCTCGGGTTCCGCAACCTGACCAACTCCCTCGCCAGAGGCCTGCTCCAGTCTGGAGGTTTCAGACCGCAACTGCGCCAAGGACTGTGAAGTGAACCAGTTGTCGTTCGATTAAGCAAAGATTCCGATAATCCCTGCGATGACGCCTGCCGCCGTCATAAGAAGCATTAGGACTGACTCGTTCCGTTTCCACCATGGGCTTTTATCTTGTTGTTCGATCAGCAGTGGCACCACTGTGACCTGACGAGCCGCCCGCACGCTAAGTGCTAGCCCAATAACTGCGCCGGTGACCTGCCCGGCGAGGGCATACCCGCTGGCTGGAGAAAGTCCGATTTGTTGCGCGATCGTCCATCCGAGCGAGCCGCCGACGAGCATCATCAGGAGAGCTCGAACGACGCTGGCTGGAGCCTTCGAGGTTGGGCGATGGGATCGGGCATCCAGGATCTTCTTGATCTCGGTGACCGCAGCACTCGTCGGTGGCTTGGCAGTGTCCCAGAACAGGAGTGTCAGAAAGTCGCCACGCAAAGTAAGAGTGATTGAAAGATCTGGTGAATGCAGCCGAACCTCCTCGACCGTCCGCTCGAACTCGAATACATCAGTCAATGTCTCGGCCGTATAGTCGTTGACTGAGATCCGCACGTCTGACGGTCCGTGCTGTCCGACCAAGGGTTCGAGGAGCGCGACGATGTCGCGGAGGTCTTGGCGGTCGAGCGCAACGGGTCGAAGTTTCTCAAACGAGTAGGTCCATTGAGGGGGTCGCTGGATCGCCATGAGGAGAGTATGGCGCATGCGGCGCGGCAGCGGATTGTTCCGGATGGTGTGGGCAGCCTGCAGCTACGAGCCTTGTGGTCCATGAGCTTAGGGGTAGGGCGCGCTCGATCTACTTGAAGTAGTGCGACGCGCTGAAATTGCTCCCGAGGCCCGTCGCAACGAATGGAGCGACACCGCGTTCCAGCGGGCTCTCGCGGTACGGGACAGAAGGGTCGCGGAGCAGAAGAAGGCGTCCGGTCACTTGGATCCACAGGGCGTTCGTCTCCAAGTCATAGCGGTGCGTACAGCAGTGGCGTCCGCGGCGTACAGCGTCTCCTGCCCAACGCTCGCGGCAGGTTCACGCGGAGTCCCTCCCAGACCATGCCGGCGAATGGCGCGCGAGGTGATCAGCCGTCGGGCCAGTCGCGCGATCACTAGGCTTGCGGCGTGAAGGTAAGAGTAGAAGAGGGGCGGTTCGTCGAGCGGGAGACCGAGCACGGTACTGACCGCCGGATGTTCGGGGAGTTCATCGGGGCGCGCGGTGAGCTGGCTTCGTACGCCTTCGGGTGGACGTCGGAAGCGGATGAGGGGCGGATCTCGATCGGTGTCGGGGCCGGAAACGAAGGCGGCGGTACGTTTCATGCGGCTGTTGTCGAGCGTGACGGTCGCATCGGGTATGCGCTGATCGATGAGCCGTTCGAGGACGTGCCCCAAGGAGGTCCGCATCTGACCGCTGCCGCAGCCCATGCACACCGGGACATAGCGCTCATCTGGACGGTGGTCGATGCCGTGATGAAGCTCGACAGTCGCGCGGTGTGGCTGCGCCACTGGCTGCGTCGAACGAAGATCATCACGACGGCACCGGTCCTGACGGGCGAGGAGCCTGCCCTCTTCGTCTCGCGCGATGCCGACGACGGTTTGTGGCAGCTGATCGGGCCGTCGAAAGCCACCATCGACAACAACCGGGTGGGACACCTCACCCACCTCGTGGACACGGACCCGACGCTCGTGACTGTCCTGGACCTCGAGCCGGGCGAGAGCGCGATGAGGGAGCAGGCCGGCGGTCCGTGGGCTCGGTACGACGTCGACTTGCGCCCTTTGAACAGGCCCGGTGTCTTCCTCAGGGGATCGCGCTGATCGCGTATGTGGCGGACCTAGGAATGGCAGCATGGGCACCCCGTCACCAGGAGGCCCCATGCCCACCACAGCCACATTCGTCTCGCCGACCGACGGCACCGCGCTCGCGATCCGGACATGGGGAGAGGAGCTGTCCGCGCCGCGGGGCGTGGTTCAGATCGCCCACGGCATCGCCGAGCACGGGCAGCGTTACGACCGGCTCGCTCGCGCTCTCGTCGCGGCTGGGTACGTCGTGCGGGCGGTCGACCACCGCGGTCACGGCGGGTCCGTCACGTCGGCCGACCAGCTCGGTCACTTCGACTTCGAGGCGCTGGTGGCCGATGTCGCGGCCATGGGTGCCTCGCTGCGCGATGACTTCCCCGGGATCCCGGTGTTCCTGGTGGCGCACTCGATGGGGTCCTTCGCGGCGCAGACGGTGATCTTGGACCGGTCCGACCTGTACGACGCTGTGGTGCTGTCAGGCTCGACCGCCCTCGACGTACTCGCCGGTGCGCTCTCGAGCGCCGAGGGTCCGGTCGGGCTGGAGGCGTTCAACGCCGGGTTCGAGCACCGGACCGGATACGAGTGGCTCTCGCGCGATGAGGTCGAGGTCGATGCGTACGTCGCAGACCCGTTGTCCGGGTTCGATCTGCCCGACACCGCCGTGCCTCAGCTGTTCGCCGGCGCCGAGCATCTGGCCGACCCGGCAGCCATCGGTGGGATCCGCTCCGATCTGCCGATTCTCGTCGTCTCCGGCGACGCCGACCCGCTTGCCGGAGGTGGCGCACTGGTCGAATTGCTGGGGGAGCGTTACCGCGAGGCCGGATTGAAGGATGTGACGGTGACGCTCTACCCCGGGGCGCGCCACGAGATCTTCAACGAGACCAACCGCGATGCGATCACCGCCGACGTGATCGACTGGCTCACGGCTCATTCCTGACTGCAGCACGGTCGGGGACAGATGGTTTCGCATATGCGAAGCCACCTGTCCGTCGCAGCTCACCTCAGACGCACGGCCGGATGGCGTCGATGATCCGCGACCAGTTCTCGGCGCCGTACCCACGCGAGCGGGCCCAGGTGTAGTGGGCCTGGACGGCGCGGGGGAGGCCGGCGTCGATGCCGGCGGCCTCGCTGGCCTCGACGGGGTGGTCAGGTTAGGGGCCGCCAACGCGCCACCGTCTGCTGCTCATCGACGGCCTTCCTCGTTGCTCGCGCATGGTGGGTGTGTACGTGGCGCGCCACTTTGACGGCGGCGAGGAAAGGGCCTCCAGAACAGTCACTGCGACGTCTTCGGGGCTCCTGTTGATGAACGGAAAGGTGAGAAAGACTTGGAACGCAGTGTCGTCGGCCATGAGGGACACGAGGAATTGGTCAGGCTCCCGGAAGTGGCGGGCGCCCCAGGAGAACTGCAGGTGATGCTTGGCCAGCCAGGCATGGTCGACCTGCTGGAGGATCAGCCTTGTGGCGGTGTCCGAGGGGCGCTCCCAGGAACGGTCGGCGATGAGCCGCTCGACCTCGGCGTCGTACTGTTCGGCGACGAAGCTCGCACCGCTCGAAGCCGGCTTCTCGAGCAGCCAATCCCAGTGGACAACGTCGCCGTCACGACGGATGAGAACATCGGTTGAGCCGCAGCCGTATGTTCCACACTCACATCGAGCGATCGGAACCTGCCGAGGTGTGGTTTCGGCACGGAGCATGGTGACCGGAACGATCAGGTCGAAGGGGTCCATGCCCATTCCTGCAGCTCTGGACGTCATCTCGACTTCGTTGACGAAGACCTGGAGCTCGAACCCGTCCGTTAGGTCCTTCGGGGCTGGAGATACGGCGAACCTGATCACGTCGCTCGGCAGCCGGTCATACACCTCAGAGGAGCGATCTCGCGCCGGGCTGTCCGCTTGCCCTGGGAACGGGAGACCAAGCTCATCGAGCGCGTCGACCAAGACCGGTTCGATCTCGTCACGGCGTAGGTCCGCCGTAAGCCCAGCAAGTGTGCGAAGAGCGGGAGAATCGAGATCGTCGACAAGCGCTTGTGTGGCCGCGTCGATGATGACTTTGTGCTCCTCTCCCTCGTCCCAGCGAGCCGCTGCGTCGTAGAAGCGGGAGTGGGGACTGGGGCCTAGCGCGAACACGCCGTCATTCTGTGCTCTGCAGGTGTTGCAGCACCATCGAGTATTTCGCGACCTTCCGGTCAGGTCGGATGAATTCGAGCGCGATGCTCGAATTCGGCTAGCACATGCTCGGAGGCGTACGCGACGATGACTGTTCCTGATTCACCTGACTGAAGGGGCGCGAGATGAGTCGGACCTCGTTCGTGAGCAGGCTTCGCGACCAGGTCGTTCGGCCCCTCGTCCACAGCGCGCTGGCAGAGCATGAGATTCCCGAGGTCACCGTTGCGGTCGTGGTCGGCACGGAGTTCTACAGCTCACTGAGAGAGCCCGGGGAAACGCGCTGGACATACCCGGACGATGGGCATGAGTACGTCTGGGTGCATGTCACGTATCAGCCGACGAGCGAGGGTGGGGCGTGGCGGTTGGGGCGTTCTGAGGATCTCCATGACTCGTCCGAGCTGATCAATGCTCTCTTCCAGTTCGGCTGGGCTTTCGAGGGCTGGGTGTCTGAGACGACGTTCGCATGGGGCGAGGAGCGCCATGCCCGGCGTGTGGAGCTCGGAGATCTGCCTGAATGGATGATCACCGGCGCCTGAAGGTCGCTCAGGCGCCGGCGATCACCTCAGGCGTACGGCCGGATGGCGTCGATGATGCGGGACCAGTTCTCGGCGCCGTACCCACGGGAGCGGGCCCAGGTGTAGTGGGCTTGGACGGCGCGGGGGAGGTCGGTGTCGATGCCGGCGGCCTCGCTGGCCTCGACGAGGTGGTCGGTGGTGGCGCCCATCATGGTGACGGTGCTCAGGTGGCCGGGGTGGTGGCCGGCCTCGAGCTGGGCGCCGAGGTCCTCGCCGGCGGCGAGCATCGGCGGGATGCCGGCGAGGGTCTGCATGAGCTCGGGCAGAGCAGCAGAGGGCTTGATGCCGCCCGTCTCCAGCAGCGCCACGGCGTGGAGCAGCGAGGAGAGGGAGGTGAGGAAGATGTCCAGGTTGGCCTGGTACATCAGCTGGGCGAGCCCGGGGTCCTCACCCAGGTAGCGGACGGACCCGATCCGGGCCAGCGCGTCCTCGTGCCGCGAGAGCACCTCGGCGGGACCGCTGACATAGACGTACGCATCGGGGGTGCCGACCATCGGGGCGGGGACCATCACGCCGCCGGTCAGGAAGGTGGCGCCGTGGCCGGTGACCCACTCGCTGCCCTGCCGGGTGCGCTCGGGGGCCTCGGAGCTGAGGTTGACGACCGTACGTCCGGCGAGCTCGTCGGTGGCGGAGCCGAGCACGTCGTACATCGCCTGGTAGTCGGTCAGGCTGAGCACGATCAGGTCGCCGGCGGCGACGGCCTTCGCGGGGGAGTCGGCCAGCTGGGCGCCGGCGGCGACGACGTCGTCGGCGCGCGATGCGGTGCGGTTCCATACGGTCACCGGATGCCCGGCGGCGAGCAGACTGTGGACCATCGCCTGGCCCATGGGGCCGAGGCCGATGAGGGTGACGGGGGTGCGAGTTGCGTTCATGGATTCATCCTCACGACTCGCCTACGATTGCGGGAGTACCCACTATTTACTGGGGTACTTACCAAAAGGTGAGTGAGGAGCGGTCCCGTGACGAAGTCGGCCCGAAGCGGTCCCTACATCTGTGGCATCGACGCCGCGCTCGACGTGGTCAGCGGGAAGTGGAAGGGGCTGATCCTGTGGGAGCTCGACAACTATGGCGTACGCCGCTTCGCCGAGCTGCGCCGCGGCCTGCCCGGAGTCAGCGAGAAGATGCTGACCCAGCACCTGCGTGAGATGGAGCAGGACGGGCTGGTGCACCGCGAGGTGTACGCCGAGGTGCCGCCGCGGGTGGAGTACTCGCTGACCGAGCACGGCCGCAGCCTCAACGCCGCGCTCGGGCCGCTCGGCGCCTGGGGCATGGACCGCCTCGTCCGCGAGCGAACGGAGCTGGTCGAGCACCGCGACGCCGACCTGCTGCCCCGACCCTCCTAGCCGGCGTCAGGCCGATCGAGCCTCCGACGCGACGGGCCGGGTGGGCAGCCCCGCGGACGCCAGCAGAGCCAGCTTTTCCGCATCAGGTGAGCCGGCGTCGGGGTGGTAGACGACGAGCATCAGGTCGTCGGTGCCGCCGATCGACAGCCGCTCCCGGTTGAGGGTGAGCTCGCCGACCAGAGGATGGTCCATGCGGATCGGGGCGCCGGTCTGGGCGCGTACGTCATGGCGTGCCCAGAGCTGCCGGAACCGGGCGCTGGCCAGGGAGAGCTCGCCGATGAGCTCGATGAACCGTGGGTCGTCGATGTCGGTGCCGACGGCCTGGCGCAGGTTGCCGACGAAGCACTCGGTCATCGACTCCCACTCCGGGTGGAACGACTGCTGGCCCGGGTCGAGGAACTGGTCGCGCAGCTGGTTGCCGCCCGCGGCCAGCCGTGGCGAGAGCGCGCGAGCCAGATCGTTGGCGGCCAGGATGTCGAAGTAGCGCCCCTCGATGAACGCGGGCTGCACCATCGAGTCGAGCAGCTTGAGCGCCCCGGCCGGGACGGTCTCCTTGCGCCGGCGCCGCCGACGACGTGGAGCCTCGGCGACCAGCGACATCATGTGGGCGGTGTGGTCGTCGTCGAGCTGGAGCACCCGGGCGATCGCCTCGAGCACCTGCACCGACGGGTTGCGGTCGCGGCCGCGCTCCAGGCGCAGGTAGTAGTCCGCGCTGATCCCGGCCAGCATCGCGACCTCCTCGCGGCGCAGCCCGGTGACCCGGCGTACGCCCGAGACCGGGATGCCCGCCGCCTCCGGCGTCACCAGCGCCCGCCTGGCCTGGAGGAACGCGCCCAGCGGATTCGTCGCCTCGCTCATGTGTGCATCCTCATGTCTCCAGCCTAGGTCGGCGGCGAGCGGGCAGCGGGGGTCCTGTCAGGACCCGGTCTGACCAGGGCTCTGGGTGGTCGGCGCGAGCGTGCCTAGCGTCGGAGACGGCCCGACCGGGCCACCTACCGAGAAGGAAACAGAGATGACCGTCGCACTCATCACCGGCGCCAACAAGGGCATCGGCTTCGAGACCGCCCGCCAGCTCGTCGAGGCCGGCTATGACGTCTACGTCGGAGCCCGAGACGTCGAACGAGGGGAGAAGGCTGCCGCCGAGCTCGGCGCCCGCTTCGTACAGCTCGACGTCACCGACGACGTGTCGGTCACCGCCGCGCTGGCCACCATCGAGGCCGCCGAGGGCCGCCTCGACGTACTCGTGAACAACGCCGGCGTCCTCGTCGCCGACCCGCTCGACGGCCCGACCGCGCTGCGGGTCTTCGACATCAACGCGGTCGGGATCCTCCGCGTCACCGAGGCCGCGCTGCCGCTGCTGCGCCGCTCGGAGAACCCGCGGGTGGTCAACGTGTCCAGCAGCATGGGCTCGTTCTGGGCCAACACCACGCCGGGCCGGGTCGAGCAGGGCATGTTCCTGCCGCTGTACGCCGCGTCCAAGGCCGCCGCGACCATGCTGACCGTGCAGTACGCCAAGGCGAACCCCGACATCAGGTTCAATGCCGTCGAGCCCGGCCCCACGGCCACCGACATGACCGCCGGCTTCGGCATCGACGACATCGCCGCGTCGCCCGCGGAGAGCGCGAAGACCGTCGTACGCCTCGCCACCCTGGGTGCCGACGGACCCACCGGGACGCTCCAGGACAAGGACGGCGAACTCGCGTGGTAGTGGTCACATCCGGCGGTTATCGGCCGTTCGCGATTTGGGCGGGGAAGCGAGGGCTTGTGAACCTGAGGTAATGAGTCAAGTCAAAAGTGAGGCCACCGCCGGCGATGCCGGCGAGCGGTCTTTCCTGGGGCAGCCACGCGTCCTGGCCAACCTGTTCGGCGTCGAGCTGTGGGAGCGGTTCAGCTTCTACGGCATGCAGGGCATCCTGGCGATCTACCTCTACTACTCCGCGGCCGAGGGCGGCCTCGGGATCAGTGAGCCGGTCGCGCTCGGGATCGTCGGTGCGTACGGCGGTGCGGTCTACCTCTCGACCATCATCGCGGCCTGGATCGCCGACCGCCTGCTCGGCGCGGAGCGTACGCTCTTCGCCTCTGCCTGGCTGGTCGTCTTCGGCCACCTCGGGCTCGCCCTCATCCCGGGGATCGCCGGGGTCGGGGTCGGGCTGGTGCTGATCGCGCTCGGCTCGGGCGGCGTGAAGGCGAACGCCTCCTCCCTGGTCGGCACCCTGTACGCCGCCGACGACGAGCGCCGCGACGCCGGGTTCTCCCTCTTCTACCTGGGCATCAACCTGGGCGCCCTGGTCGGTCCGCTGCTGACCGGGCTGCTGCAGAAGCAGTGGGGCTTCCACGTCGGCTTCGGGCTGGCCGCGATCGGCATGATCCTCGGTCTGGTGCAGTACGCCCTGGGCCGCAGCGCGCTTCCCGACGAGAGCCGCGTCGTCCCCAACCCGCTTCCCGCCGCCGAGCGCGGCCGTTGGATCGCCATCGCCGTCGCCGCCGTGGCGGCGATCGTGGTGCTCTGCCTGACCGGTGTCATCACCGCGCCCCGTCTGGCCAACATCGTGATCGGCATCAGCGCGGTCGCCGCGGTCGCGCTCTTCGCCGTCATCCTGCTGAGCAGCCAGGTCACCGCCATCGAGCGGAGCCGGGTGTGGGCGATGGTGCCTTTGTTCGTCGCCTCCGCGGTCTTCTGGTCGCTGTACCAGCAGCAGTTCACCGTGATGGTGGTCTACTCCGACCAGCGCCTGGACCGCGACATCCTCGGCTGGGAGATGCCGGTCTCCTGGGTCAACTCGATCAACCCGGTCTTCATCATCCTGCTCTCCGGGGTCTTCGCGGCTCTGTGGACCAAGCTCGGCTCCCGTCAGCCGTCGACGCCGGTGAAGTTCGCGATCGGCACGATCCTGATGGGCATCGCGTTCTGGGTGTTCCTGCTGATGCCGAGCGGTGAGCACACGGTGCCGCTGATCGGCCTCGCGTTCATCCTGCTGCTCTTCACCCTCGCCGAGCTGCTGCTCTCCCCGGTCGGTCTCTCGCTGGCCACCAAGCTCGCCCCCGAGCGCTTCCGCACCCAGATGATGGCGCTCTTCTTCCTCTCCGTCGCCCTCGGCACCGCGATGTCCGGTCGCCTCGCCGAGTTCTACGACGTCAGCGACGACAGCGGCTTCTTCTGGTGGGTCGGGCTCGCCTCCGTCGTGGTCGGCGTCCTGCTGCTCATCGGCAACCGGCCCATCCGGCGGCTGATGGCCGGCGTGCACTGATCCCAATCGCCTGCGCCGCCGGCCGCTGGACTGCCCCGAGATCTGCGGGGTCGATATCCGCGGCCGGCATGCGGCGATGGGCGTTGGGTGGCAGGCTGCTTCCTTATGGCGCGTTGGTGGCGGAGACCAGAGGCATCGACGAACGGAGATGCGGACTGGGAACGGGTGTCCACGGAGGTGCGCGCGTCGCGGGAACGCCGTCTTTCCGCGCTTGAAGGACAGGAGCCTCTTGTCGATGAGCTCACGGCTGTTCTCTTCGAAGCAGATCCGATCGGTCTCAACTTCGAGACCAACACCGACGAGTACGCCGCGGAGGCGCAGACCATTGCCCTACGGCTTCCAGAGGTCGATGATCTCGACCAGCTCCGTGAGGTGATCCACCAAGAGTTCGTGCACTGGTTCGACGCGGACTTGGCAGGGAGCCCCTCCAAGTACGCGGCGCTCGCTCAGAGGGTCCTGGCCGTCTGGCATCGACACCATCCGCTCAACGTTCCGCCCACAATCCGCGTGATGTCCGAATACGACTGTTGGCCGACATGGGATGACGAGACAGGGCGGAACGTCGATCCTGGCTCGCTCCCGATCACGAGGCAGTGCGTTCAGCAGCTGAACGCGTGGGCTGCCCGATACGACGCAAGCCTGAACAGGAGCGATCCGTCGCGTTCCAAGATGTCCGATCCGCAAGGTTTCGCAGCCGACGGCAGGTTATTGGCCGATCGCCTCGCCCGAGAGCTTCAAGGGATCAGCCGCATTCGCTATCGCGGTATTGATTAAGTCTCAAGGTCAACGTGTCGAGAAGGCCAGGTTGTCGACTCGAGCGTTGGGTGCTGTTCGACCATCTCAACGAGTTCTCGGCGGCCGCTGATCCTGGTCGCCTGAAGGTCGTAGTCCGTCCAGACGAACCACGAACGATCCGGGGCCCAGAGGTTCGTTGGAGTGAACTCGTAGTCGCCGCCGTACACACTGAGCAAAGAAGGGATCTCGTCGATCCGGGCCTGCCAGATGTGCACGTCGTCGAAGTCACTCGCCGGCAGTGCTGCATAGAACGCGAAGCACCAAGGTTCGGGGGTGGGGCTGGGTGCATCGGTGAGGATCTCTATCAGGGCGTGGAGTGCGTTCTCGTCCAGCGACCCTTCCGGCGGGGGCTCGATAGCAGCGGGCCAACTTCCAGCGGGGAACCATCGGAAGCATGGCGGGAACATGCGGTTCGGGACGAGTTCTGGGAATCGGGAGAGGTAAGACGACCACGTCAGCCGCTGCCAAGGGCGTGCCGGCTTTGTGCTGAAACCGAGCGGCGTGCCAGTCGACGTGGTGACCTCATCCAGGTCGATGCCCCCGACGACGTCCGGTGTCGCCTCGCCATCGTCAAGGGCTCGTCGACGTACGTCGTCGTGAGTGCCGAGTCCGTGCAGATCGGGATTCTCGTACATCGAATGTAGGAGCCAGGTCTCGGCTTCCCAGCCGGCGGGAGAATAGCCCGTCGTGCGCTCGTCTTCCGGCTGAGCCGCGAGCCACTCCAGTTGAACGGCGGCCTCTGGCTGCGTCAACCGTCTCATGGGTTGACCGCCGAGTCCTCGGCGAGCATTGTCACCTTGTCCATCACCGGGTCATAGCCAAGAACCGGATGCTCTTTGCTACCTCCCTCGTTCGTCATCAGAACCGGTTTCCCGACGCCGTGCCAGATTTCGCGGAGGAACAAACAGAGGGTGTCGACGCCCTCCTGGCCCTGGAGTTCGCGGAGGTCGACGTCGAAGTCGATCTCGTGCTCAGACGTGAACCGGAAGATCGCAAGCACACCGGAGACAGGCCAGACCCTTAGATGGGCCGTCGCTAAGTCGGTTGGCCGCGCTAGCACCGTCTTGGCACTGGGTAACGGCAGTTCCGTCTCCCCCTGCTCATACCTCCACGTCCAACCGCTTGTGGTCACCAGGTTCAAGAGGTTCTGCCAGTCATCGACAGTCGTGTCAGGCACGAAGAGATCCGGGAGGGATCCCATCAGTTCCGGGTCAAAGAAGTCCCTGACCTCTTCCCAGCGAAGATCTGGCATAAGCAGAATGATGCTTCGAGCAGGCGGCGAGAACAACGCGGTTGTGTTGGCAAGGATGTCGTCGATCTCGCCGACGAATTGAAGCCCTCGCCGTACGCCCCCGAAGGCTGCCCCGGGCGAACGAAAATTCGTCCGCCCGGGACATCGACCGCGCGGCCGTGAGGCTGCTCACCACCACAGGTTGTCCCGCCCCCAGCACGGAGTCACGCCCGCCTGGGAGTGTGGGTCAGGCGTTCTTCCGGCGGCGGGCGAGGAAGGTCATGATGCCTCCGGTGCCGGCGAGCAGCCCGCCGACGGCGAGGAGCGCTCCGTTCGGACCGCCCGTGTTCGGCAGGTTCCCAGCCAGACCGGCATCGATCCGGTTCGGGACCTCGGAGTCGACCTTGGTGCTGGCGTCCTTGACGACCGCCGCGCACTTCTCCGACGTGTTGGTCTCGGTCTCGTAGACAGCCGGGATGACGACCGTGACCGAAGAGGCGGGCGAGTCCTCGACGGTGACGTCCGATGCCGGGCTGTCCTCCACAGTGCGGGTGTCGACCAGGTCCCAACCCTCAGGCGCGTCGGCGGTCCAGGATGCGTCGGCCAGATTCATGGTCGGCTCACCGTCTTCGACGAAGTAGAGGGTGACGTCGGGGTCGGCGTAGGCCTCGTTCTTGATGACGGTCTGCTGGTACTGCTCGCCGATCTGGGACAGGTTCAGCGGGTTGTCCTCGCCGTCCTGACCATCCTCATCGGCCGGGGTGCCCGACGTCGTGGTCCAGGCGGTGAAGTGGTCCCACTGCCACGAGCCGAAGACGGCGGGAGTGGCCTCTTCGACCACGATGGTCTCGGTCCAGGCCTCTTTGTCGACGATGGTCTCGGTCCAGGCCTCCTTGTCGACGACGGTCTCGGTCCAGGCCTCCTTGTCCACGACGGTCTCGGTCCAGGCCTCCTTGTCCACGACCGTCTCGTCCCACGCCTCCTTGTCCACGACGGTGACGGTCTCGGTCAGGTCGCCCGCGGCGAAGCGGACCCAGCCCTTGTCGCCGTGCTCGTCCTCACCGTTCCAGTCCGGCGAGTTCAGGTAGCGGACCTTGCCGGTCGTCTTCTGCCTGTAGGCGTAGCCACCGTCCTTGACGCGAGTCTCCTCATGGGTGACCGCCTCGTGGTGGACGACGTGCGTCTCGGCCGGGTGCTCGACCGTGTGGGCCTCGGCCGGGTGCTCGACGGTGTGGGTCTCGGCCGGGTGCTCGACCGTGTGGGTCTCGGCCGGGTGCTCGATGGTGTCGGTCACCGCGTCGGTGCCGGGCGTGTAGGTCCGGGTGTAGACCGAGTTGCGGAACTGGTCCTCGTTGACAGCCTCGTGGCCCTCACCCCTGACCACCTTCGAGAAGCGGGACTCCTCGTGGGACAGCGCGTCGGTGTGCTCCACGTGCGTGACCGCAGGCGTGACCTCGGTGGTCGTCTTCTCGTCGGCGACCTTGACCTGAGAGGTCACGGTGGTCGTCGTGCAGTCCTGCGCGGCCTGAGCCCCAGGGGCTGCCACGACCGTGGCGACCCCGGCAACGGCGACCGCCGCGAGGCCGATCTTGGTGGAGCTGTGCATGTTCATGGGTTGGTTCCTTCATGGGTTGTCGTGGTCTGCGCCTGTGGTGAGCAGGCAGGGCTGAGGTGCCCGAGACCGGTGGGCGGACAGGGATGCCTGTCGCCGTCGGTCTGGGCTGATCTCGGGTGGATCGTGAGGACCTCTTGAAACCGAGGAGCAAGTGCGGCGCGTGGGCCGCCTCGGCGAGGCCTGTGAGAAGAGGGTCTCCCGGCGCTGTCTCAGCGGGTTGCGAGAGTTCTCTTCATCTACTCAATATTGGGGTAGACGGGACCTTCTACCCTCTTGCGTTGCCCGACCGGCTAGGGATTTGGTCGGTGGTCTGTGTCGGCGACTCTCGCAAAAAGAGAAGTCAGTCGGACCCACTTCGTCGGTAGCATCGTAAAGGTGACCGTCGCATCGAGCTGGAGACATCGGGCGTTTCGGCTGCTCGGCGAGGTGGTTCGGTTCATGGTGGTGGGCGGCCTGGCGACCGTGGTGTCGTTCGTGGGCTTCAACGCACTGGCGCACGGCCTGCTCCTCGGCACGGCTCCGCTGCGGAACGCTCCGATCGTCGCGTACGTGGTGGCCAACGTCGTCGCTGGAGTCGTGGCGTACGTCGGGACGCGGCTGTGGGCGTTCCGGGATCGTGACGCTCCTGATCAGGTGACCGGTGTGGTCAGGTTCTTCGTCCTGGGTGCGCTCACGATGGCCATTCCGGTCGTGTGCCTGTGGTTCAGCCGCTACGTCCTGGGGCTGTCCAGCCCGATCGCGGACAATGTCTCGGCCAACGTGATCGGGCTGGGGATCAGCACCGCGACGCGTTTTTGGGTGTTCCGGCGCTTCGTGTTCAACCAGCCCGTGGTTCGCGAGCCGTCCAGGCCTGCGGCGTGAGAACCCGAGAAGGCAGGTGCTCCGGTGGCACGCGGTGACCACATCTACGCCCGCCGGGGTCGCTACTACACCCACCACGCCATAGACGCCGGTGACGGGACCGTCATCCATTACACGGGCACGGCGGCCACCGGTCGGCGTGTGGAGCGGACATCGCTCGAGTCCTTCGCCTGTGGTGGGCCCGTATACGTGCGCACCTACCGCAGCCGACTGCCGACCGAGGAGATCATCCGTCGTGCGGAGTCTCGTCTCGGAACGCGTGGCTACCACCTGGTCCGGAACAACTGCGAGCACTTCGCGACCTGGGCCTCGACCGGCTCGGCCGCAAGCCGACAGGTGCGCAGCTGGGCCGTGGCGGGACCCGGGGCGGCCGCCTCGCTGGCCGTCGCCCAGGCTGCCGGGATCCACCTGATCGTCCTCGGAACCGTGAGCATGTGCGTCTATGCCCTGCGGGGCCTGCTGCACCGTCGCAGCGGGCCCCGGGCCCTGGTTCTGCTCGACATCGACGCCGACGCCGGCTGAGATGCGCTGCGGGGCCTCACCAGTTGTAGTCGAGGAACTTCCCGTCGAAGGTGACCACCACCCGGTCCCCGCCGGGGTCGGAACGACGAGCGATGTCGACCTTGAAGTTGATCGCGCTCATGATGCCGTCGCCGAACTCCTCGTGGATCAGCTCCTTGAGCGCCGGGCCGTAGACGGCCAGGGCCTCGTGGAAGCGGTAGATCGTGGGATCGGACGCCACGCCGGGCGCCGCGCCTCGGTACGGCTGGACCTGCAGCGCTTCGACGACCGCGGGCTCCAGGCCGAGCAGCTCGCCGGCGGCCTCCGCCTCGGCGGCACTCATCGGGTGCTGGCCGAGGAGGGCGGCGGTCGTCCACACCGGCGCACGGCCCACATGCTCGGCGATCTGGGCCCAGGTGATCCCGGCCCGCAGCCGGGCGGAGGTGACCGCCTCGGCGGCCTCGGTCTTGCTCAAGATGGGCTGGGTCATCTGCTCAGGCCTCGCTCACGACGGTCGACTTGTCAGGGGTCACGGCAGCGGGGCGCGTCCGCTCCGTGCCGGTGCGGTGATGGGTGGCGTAGATGACCAGCCCGACGAAGGTCAGGCCACCGACCAGGTTGCCGAGGACGGTCGGGATCTCGTTCCAGAGCAGGTAGTCGCCGACGGTGAAGTCGCCACCGAGCATCAGCCCGGAGGGGAAGAGGAACATGTTGACGACCGAGTGCTCGAAGCCCAGGTAGAAGAAGACCATGATCGGCATCCACATCGCGATCACCTTGCCCGGCAGGCTGTCGGACATCATCGCTCCGACCACGCCGGTGGAGACCATCCAGTTGCACATCACGCCGCGTACGAAGAGAGTCAGCATCCCTGCGGCACCGTGGTCGGCGTAGCCCAGCGTCCGGCCCTCGCCGATGGCACCGATCGCCTGGCCGACCGCATCGGGTTCGACCGAGAATCCGTAGGTGAAGTAGATCGCCATCATCACTGCCGTGGTCAGGGCGCCGGCGAAGTTTCCGACGAAGACCAGGCCCCAGTTGCGCATCATGGCGCCGAACGTGACGCCGGGGCGCCGGTCCAGCCAGGCCAGCGGGACCAGGGTGAAGACGCCGGTCAGCAGGTCGAACCCGAGCAGGTAGAGCATGCAGAAACCGACCGGGAAGAGCACCGCGCCGATGAGCGGCTCGCCGGTCTTGGCGCCGATGGTGACCGCGAACGCGGCCGCCAGCGCCAAGATGGCTCCCGCCATGTAGGCGCGGATCAAGGTATCTCTGGTCGACATGAAGACCTTGGACTCGCCGGAGCTGATGATGCGGCCGGCGAGCTCCTTCGGGCTCACATAGGACATGGGGTCGCCTCCTCGGGCGTGAACGACAGGACCTCGGATCGCCGTTGACCCACGCCCCATGCCACCACCAGAGGCGACCCTCCGAGTAGGCCATCCGCGCACGATCTGCGGCGATCTGCGCGGGGCCGGCCCAGATGGCTCGGGTTAACCGGAGCGACACAAGCAGGTGAACGAGCCTGAAACCGGGACGAGCCACCCTTGGGCGGATGGAAGGGCTCGACGAGGACCTGCTGGCCGCGGTGGTCAACGTGACCCCGACCGCGCTGTGGGTGATCGGCGCCGACGGCACCGTCCAGCTGGCCAACCAGGCCGCGCTGTCCCTGCTCGGCTACAGCTCGGCCGACGAGGTCATCGGCGCCTCCAGCCACGAGACCCTCCACGACCATCGCCCCGACGGGACCGCGTACCCCTCCGAGGCCTGCCCGATCCTCGGCCGGCCCGGACCGAGCACCACCACGGCGCCGGCGTGGTTCTTCACCCGCCAGGGCCGGCCTGTGCCGGTCGCCTGGTCCACCCGCGCCGTCGGCACCGCCGGGGCCCGGCTGCTCTCCTTCGCCCACGCCGCCAACGTCTCCGGGTTCGCGCTCGACGAGGTCGAGGAGGTCGACCTCACCACGCGTGACGCGCTCCGGGCAGCGGTGGACCAGCGGGTGCGCGAGCGGTTCCGGGACCCGGAGTTCACCGCGGCCGCCCTCGCCGCCGAGCTGCACCTGTCCGTACGTTCGGTCCAGGCGCTGCTGGCAGAGGACGGTCGATCGCCGGCGGCCGAGATCCGCCGCGCCCGCCTCGAGTTCGCCGGCACGCTGCTCGCCCGCGGCGCCGCCGTCTCCGATGCCTGCCGCGCGAGCGGCTTCAGCGAGCTCGGCACCTTCGGCCGCGCCTTCCGCCGCCAGTACGGCCAGGCGCCGAGCTCGTGGGCGCGCGCCGCCGGGTAGTCACGGCACGGTGACGCCAGGACCGCCTCGAACCGGACCGGGGCCGGAACCGGGCCGGCCGCCGGACGATCGAGTTCGTCCGGCGGCCGGCCGCAGTCGCACCCGCGGGTCTACTCGAACGGGTCGAAGTAGGCGACCGTGGCCGCGTCGATGTTGCTGTCGATACCGACCGGGTCGAACCCGATGGTGCTGGCACCGGTGACGTACACGCGTCGCTTGCCGTCGGGCCCGCGGTCGAGCACGACGCCGTTGCCGCCGTCCGATGCCGCGGTGGCGTCGTAGCTCGACGACCACACCTTCTCGCCGTTGCTCATGTCGTAGGCGATGGTCATGTAGTCGAGGTCGGTCTCGGTGTCCGTCGACTCGCCGGTGACGACCGCACGGGTGCCGTCCTCGGAGATCGTCACGTCCCAGGGGATGTCGGAGCCGTGGGCGTTGCCGTCGTGCGTCGCCGCCCAGACCTGCTCGCCGGTGGTGACGTCGTACGCGACGGTGGCGTAGTCCATGTTCGTGGCGCCGTCGACGTTGCCGGTCACCAGGACCTTGCTGCCGTCCGGGGAGAGCTCGGTGGCCTGCGGCACGTCGGTGCCGGCGCCGCCGTGCTCGGCCGACCACTTCTCCTCGCCGGTGGCGAGGTCGTAGCCGACGGTGGCCCAGTCGGTCTGGCGGTCGGTGTTGCCGACGCCGCCGGAGACGATCACCGTGGACCCTGCGATCTGGACCTGGTCGGAGATGTCGATCCCGTTGGCGCTCCCGTTGCGGAGCACGTCCCACAGCTGCTCGCCGGTCTCGGCGTCGTAGGCCACGGTGCCCCAGTCGGTGAGACCGGTGCCCTCGCCCCGGCTCTGACCGGTGACGACCACGGTGCCACCGTCCTCGCTGACCGCGATCGCCCGGGCGTCGTCGGTGCCGTTCACCGGGTCGTCGTAGCGCGAGACCCACAGCTGCTCGCCGGTCGCGGCGTCGAAGGCCACGGTGGCGTAGTCGAGATGGGTGTCGCCGACGTTCTGGTAGCCGGTGACGTAGATCCGCTTGCCGTCGGGGCTGACCACCAGGTCGTTGACCGTGTCCGTGGCCTGCCCGGGGCCGTCGAGCCTGATGTTCCACCTCTCGGCGCCGTTGGCCCCGTCGTACGCGATCGCGACCATGTCGCTGCCGCTGGTGCCGGCGACGTAGACCGTGTCACCGTCGGGGCTCATCCCGAAGCCGGCCGGCTCGTCCGAGCCGCCGTTCGAGCCGTCCCACTGGACCTCCCAGAGCGGGTCACCGGTCTCGGGGTCGTAGGCGGCGGTGAGGAAGTCGGGCGCGAGACCGCCCGCCGCGGCAGGCCGGCTGAAGCCGCTCATGTAGAGCCGCGTGCCGTCCGGGTTCAGGAGCACCTCGCCGCCGGAGTCGGTCGAGGCGCCGAAGTCGGTGCGCTGACCGTCGTACCGCGTGGACCAGTCCTCCGAGCCCGGCCGCTTGGCCCGCAGCACGATGGGGGAGCGAACCTTGTGCGATCCGTCGGTCCAGGACAGCTGGCCGCCGAGGTAACGGAACAGCGCGGCGTCCTCGAGGGTGAAGGTCGCGGTGAAGGACTTGCTCTCGCCGGGCTTGATCGTCAGGGTGCTCGGCTCGATCGTGACGTCGACGCCCTCCAGGCCGGTCACCGACGCCTTGTAGGTCGCCTTCTTGCGGCCGACGTTGGTCACGGTGCGGGTGACGGTCTTCGTCTCGTCGAGCAGGCCGACGGCGATCGACGGCGTGTTGAGGTCGCTGGGGTCGAGCGAGAGACCGGCGGTCTCCAGGCCGTCACAGACGCTGTCGAGCACGCCGTTGGTGGATCCGCACAGGAAAGCCGTCCAGTCGTCGGTGCCGCTGTCGTAGACGAGCCCCGGGTCGGCGGCGGTGTTGGGCTGAACGTGCCCGGCACCCTGCTTGAAGATCACCTTCGGGTCGGTGGCCGCCCCGTCGCGTACGTCGGAGCCGGTGGTCATCAGCGCGGACTTGATCGCCATCGGCGACCAGTCGGGGTGCAGGTCATGGAGCAGCGCGGCCAGGCCGGCGACGTGCGGCGCGGACATGGAGGTGCCGCTCATCAGGTTGAAGTCCATACCGCCCTGTCCCGGGGGAGCGACCGCGGCGAGGATGTCCTGCCCGGGTGCGATCACGTCCGGCTTGAGGAGGTTGCCGTTACCGGCCACGAGCGGCCCGCGGGAGGAGAACTCGGCTGTGTAAGGCGCATCCGCACCGCGCTGGATGGTGGCGGCCTCGATCGTCGCGGTGGCGTCCGCCGTGGCGGCGTACGCGCTCACCGCGCTCCACTCGGTGTCGGCCAGGTGCACCGTCGGGACCGAGTGGAAGTCGGAGTTGAGCGAGTTCTCGTAGGCGTTGACGAAGATCATCCCGACCCCGCCGGCCTCGGCGACCGCGCGGCTGGAGTTGACCCGCGCGATGTCACCGCCGCGCTGGCACAGGACGATCTTGCCGGCCACCTTGGCCGGGTCGAGCGCCGGCTTGCCGTTGTTGTCGCTGGCCGGGTAGCAGCGCGAGCCGGCGGTGATCGACACCCCCGAGAGACGGGCCGAAGCGCCGGTGATGAGCGGAGCCGGTCCGACACCGTTGGGGGCGACCGAGGCGCCGGTGTAGCGGGTGCCGTTGCCCAGAGTGACCGCTCCGGTGGTGCTGCGGTCGTGCGTCCCGGCGGCGACGGTGGTCAGCCACGGTCCCGGGTGGGCGACGGTCGAGTCCGTCGGGCCGGAGTTGCCGGCCGAGGCAGACACGAAGATCCCGGCCGCGGCGGCGTTGAGGAACGCGACCTCGGTCGGTTCGAGGAAGTCGGTGCTGGTGCCGGAGACCGAGTAGTTGATGACGTCCACGCCGTCGGCGACGGCCTGGTCGATCGCGGCGACCATGTCCGAGTTGTAGCCGGTCGCGGTCGAGCCGTCCTCGGTGGACCACAGGGCCTTGTACGCCGCGATGCGTGCCCGGGGCGCGATGCCGGTGATCTCACCGAACGCCGCCGCGGCTCCGGTCACCTTGACGCCGTGGTTGCCACCGGAGGTCGACGCGGTGTGGGTGCCGTGCCCGTTGTAGTCGCGCGGTGAGTTGAACTCCCAGGGCAGCTGCTCGGCGATCCCGGCGTCGCCGCCCCAGCCGTCGTTGAAGTAGCGAGCCGTGATCAGCTTGCTGTTGCAGCTCCTGGCCTTCCAGGAGTCGTCGCCGACGGTCTCGGGCGTCTCGCAGGTGCCGCGGAACCCCTTCGGCTTGCCGTGGTAGACCTTCTTGCCCCGCTTGTCGCGGTCCGAGAAGCTCTTCGAGTCCGGCCAGATCCCGCTGTCGATCACGCCGATGACGACGTCCTCGCCCGCGCCGTCGCCGTGCTTGCCGCCCTCGGGACCACCGAGCTTGGCCCACAGGCCGTCGCGGGAGTCGAGACCGAGGAAGCTGGCCGTCGAGGAGGTGTCGACCTCGACCTTGGTGTCCTCGTGGACCGCCACGACGTCGGGCTGCGAGGCGAGCTTCGCGGCCTGGTCGCCGGTGAGGTCGGCGGTGAAGCCGTTGAAGGAGTAGACGTACTCCTGGGTCGGCTCGCCACCCTTGACCTTGGTCAGGGCGGACCGCTGCCGCCCGCGCAGGTGGTCGGCGTAGTCGACCGTCTCGCTGGCGTCGGGGTCGACCTTGGCGTCCTCGCCCGGCTTCGTCGCCGAGTAGCCCTTGACGTCGCCGTCGTAGGTGGCGACCGGGTCGAGCGCCATCTGGACGATGTACGTCCCGCGCTTGTCGCCCTTCGCCTTGGCCGCCGCGATGTCGGCCGCCTTGGTGACCTTCAGGCCACCGTCGCCGCGGCTGAGCGCGCCGCTGGTGATGGCGCTGGTTCGGTTGGCCTCGGGGTTCTCGGCCGGTTCGTCAGCCCTCGCATCGGGGGCCATCGTGGTGACGAGGGCCGTCGTCGCGGCCAGCGCCAGCGAACGACGGGCCCACCGTCGGATCGGGGGATTGCCCTGCATGTCCTGCTCCTCGCATCCTGCTTCCACGGCACGTGGAAGGGGTGTGGGGAGGCTATGCGTGGAAACGAAGGGGACACATCCGTGTCCTACACTGAGGATTGCTCAGACCAGTGGGAGGACGCTTGATGGACGCTCTCACGTCTCGAATCCTGGTCGGGCGCGATGCTGAGCTGGCACAGGTCAGGTCCGCGATCGATGCGGCACCGGCGATCGTAGTCATCGAGGGTGAAGCCGGGATCGGCAAGAGCCGTCTCGTCGGTGAACTCATCGATGACGATCCGAAGCGGCTCTTCCTCCTGGGACACTGCCAGCATCTTCTGGACCCGTTTCCGCTCGGCCCGGTGGTCGATGCGCTGCGTGGTCACGCCGACCGGATCGAGCGGTCGGCCCTGAGCCCGGTGGTCGGGTCCCTGGGTGCCCTGATCCCCGAGGTCGCCGACCGCCTCCCGCCGCCGCCGGAGCCGCTGGCCGACCAGCAGGAGGCCCGGCACCGCACCTTCCGGGCGGCGACCGAGCTGCTCGGACACCTGGCCCCGGGCGTGCTCGTCCTGGAGGACCTGCACTGGGCCGACCGCGTCACCGTCGACTTCCTCGCGTTCCTCGCCGCGAATCAGCCGCCCGACCTCTCGATCCTCGTCACCACCCGGCCCGAGGCCGCTGCCCCGCTGGTTCGGGAGGCCTTCGCCCGGGGGGTCTCCGGGCCGGCGCGCACGGTCACGCTGCGCGAGCTGGGGCCGGAATCGGTCGGCGAGCTCGCCCGGACGATCCTGGCCACCGACGTACCCGAGGAGACCGCCGCGGCGCTCTTCGACGTGACCGGTGGCGTCCCGTTCGTCGTGGAGGAGGTGCTCCGCACCCTGCTCGAACGCGAGCCCGCCGCCGAGATCCCGCGGCATCCCGACGCGATCGCCGCGCTCTCGGTCTCCACCGCCCTGCGCGATGTCGTACGTGAGCGCGTGGCTGCCCTCGATGCCATGGCCGCCGAGGTGCTGGGCGCGGCCGCGGTCGCCGACCAGACCGTCGATGCCGGGCTGATCGCCGAGGTCACCGGCCACGATCTGCGGAAGGTCGCGCGGGCGCTCGACGCTGCGTACGCCATCGGGCTGCTGCACGACCACGAGGGGCGGGGCCGGTTCCGTCACGTCCTCGCCCAGCAGGTGGTCTACGACGACGTGCCGCCGCAGACGCGACGCTGGCTCCATCTGCGCACCGCCCAGGTCCTGGAGGAGTCCGACGGCGTGGCCCGCTCGGCGCGGATCGCGCACCACTACCAGCGGGCCGGTCGCCCGGCTGAGTTCGTACGCCATGCCGAGGCCGCCGCGGACGAGGCGATCCGGCGGGGCAACGACGCCGTCGCCGCCGACCTGCTGCGTCAGGCGACGGCGGACATGGCGAGCCTGCCGCCCGAGACCCGGGTACGCCTGGCGACCAAGCTCGGCCGGGCCGCGGTCGACGGCCTCGCCCACGCGGAGGCGATGCCGATCCTGGGCCGCCTGCTCGACGAGGAGGATCTGCCGCCGCCGGCCCGCGGCGAGCTCCGGTTCGCGCTCGGCCGGCTCCAGCGGCAGCAGGGACATGCGCGCGCCGGCTTCCGAGCGATCGAGCGCGCGGTCCCCGACCTCGAGGCACGCCCCGATCTACAGGCGCGAGCCCTCGCCGTCCTGGCGGTGCCCGAGACCGTGGTCGACGTGTCGATCGCCACCCATCTCGAGCGCTGCGAGCAGGCCGAGGCGGCGGCCGAGCGCGCCGGCGCGGCCGACGTCGGCCTCTCGGTGCTGATCACCCGCGGCTCGCTCCTCCTGGAGCAGGGGCGACCGGAGGCCTGGGACCTGATCGATGCCGTACGCCGCGACGGCGTGCTGATCGCCCACCCGCGTGAGCACGCGCGGGCCGCGGTGAACTGGGCCCAGGGGGCGCTCCACAGCGGTCACCTGCGACGCGCCGACGAGCTCGTCGCCGAGGGCCGCGCGGTCGCCGAGGCGGCCGGGTTCGAGCGGGTCATCGAGGTCTATGCCCTGGTCAGCGCGATGGCCGACTACGAGAGCGGCCGCTGGGACGGGCTGGCGGACCGCGTACGAGATCTCGCCACGCCGGGGCTCGGCTTCGGGGCAGCCTCCCTGGACGCCCGCCTGCTGCACGGGCTCGTGCTGACCGCGACCGCGACCGGGACCGACGCGCGCGAGCAGCTGGCCGGGGTGATCGCCGAGTGCGAGCGGGTCGGTTCGGTCTGGCCGCTCATCCCCGCCCAGACAGCGCTGTCGAGGCTCCTGCTCTCCACCGGCGACGCCCACGGAAGCCTCGCCCAGGCGCGGGCCGCGGTCGACCAGGCCGGTCGCAAGGGTCTCTACGCCTGGGCCGCCGCCCCGATGCTCTGCCTGGTCGATGCGGCCGTCGCGATCGGGACGGTGGCCGAGGTCCGAGCCGAGGTGGCCGACCTGGCCCGCCATCTCGGCGACGCCGACGCTCCGGCCGCGCTCGCCGCGGTGCGCACCTGCGAGGCGCTGGTCGCCCAGGCCGACGGGGAGGCGGCGGCCGTCGAGCGGCTGCTGGCCTCCGCGCGCCACACCGCGGCCGCCGCCGGACTCGTCTACGTCGCGGCACAGGTCGAGGAGCGGCTCGGCGACTGGCGGTGTACGCAGGCAGCGGACTCCGGCCCGGCGCTCCTCGAAGGCGCGCTGCGCACCTACGGCGGACTCGACGCCCGGCGTGACATCGCCCGGGTCACCCAGCTCATGCGTCGCCACGGGGTGGCCGTTCCCTACCCGTGGCGAGGCGGGCGCCGCGGGCACGGCACCGACCTCTCCGACCGGGAACGGGAGATCGCGCTGCTCGCCGCCGCAGGACGTACGAACCGCGAGATCGCCGCCGAGCTGTTCCTCTCGCCTCGCACCGTCGAGACGCACATGTCGCACGCGCTGCGCAAGCTCGGCCTCCGCTCACGCGAGGAGCTACGGCGAGACAGCAGCGTGCTCAGCCTGGACGGCGAAGTGGCCGGCCCGTGAGCCGGCCCGCAAGCGCGACCGTGGTCTGTGGGCGCCCGGCGTAGCCTGGGGGTATGAACGCGGACGACGACCTGTACGCCGAGATCCCATCCCTCGATGAGCGGTCCCGGCGGGCGCTCGAGGTCGCCGAGAAGTGGATCGGGGAGGGCATCGCAGGTGTCGCGATCGGTGCCGCCGAGGATGGGGGACCGGCGGTGGTGGTCTACGCCCTCGACCCGGCCTCGGCGGCGGTGAGGTCCCTGCCCCAGGAGTGCGAGGGCCTACCGGTGAAGGTGGAGACCGGAGACGCCTTCAGGACCGAGGACTGACGGCATCTCCGGGTCCTCAGCCGATCACGGCCAGACACGCACCTGAAGGGCGAGCTGGACCAGCGCGATCGGGTTCAGGATCGTCGCCACGCTCGATCCCGCGAAGAGCAGCCCGACCGGGTTGTTCTGCAGGTCGAGCACCATCGAGCCGGAGTCGCCACCGGCCGACATGTTGGTCGTGATGATCTGGTTGCAGAACTTCGCGACCTTGCCGCTGCCGTAGTTGACGTTCACCGTCGCCGCGATCGCGGTGACCCGGCCGGTGGTGAAGTTCGTGGTGCGACCGGTCTTCTTCAGGAGCATCCCGACGGTTGCCGCCTTGGCGGCGGTGGCCGGGTAGCCGTTCCAGTAGACGTCGCGGTCGATCACGTGGAACGGCACCTCTGCGACCGCGGCGTCGACGGAGTTGCAGGTGCCGTCGAACCTGATCGGCACGAACCGGGCCAGCCGGCCGATCACGTCCGCCGGCGCGGTTCCACCGTCGAACGGGCCGGGCTGCAGGATCGGGTCGCCGATGCTGGCGTTGTTGGAGTTGGCGAGCACGTGGTTGTTGCTCAGGATGTAGTAGCGCGGCGGGATCCCCGGGACCGGGCTCAGGTCGTACGCGCCCGCGCCGATCGTCCCTGCGGTGATCTTGAAGTGCCCGACGCTGAATCCCGGACGAGCCGGACGGATCCGGGTCGCCAGGGTCTGGGCGTCGACCTCCTGGGTCTCCATGAGCTGCTGGCTGCCGCCGGCGAACAGGTTCCCGACCTCGAGGACGTCGGTCGGCTTGCCGTCGACCGTCTTCGGGATGGTGTTCGCGCGGCTGACCAGCTCGGTCGGCATCTTCTGGCTGACCAGCACCATCACGCTCGGCGTCTCGGTCTGCTCGCCGCCCTTGATCTTGAGACCGACCCCGACGCCGACCACGTTCTCCCTGCCGAGCAGACCCTCCTCGGCCGATGCCTTCGACTCGGCCACGGCCGTGAGCTCCTCGGGCACCGCTTCTGACTGTGCCATGAACAGATCTTCGTTGTTCATGTTCATTCCCCCTGTGGGCCTCAGGTTCCGGACCTTCCAGAACGACAACCGAAGCCTCACTATCGAGGAGCGGTAGCGGCAGGCCCTGATACGCGGGGCGGTATTCAGTGCGCGGTGGCGACGCAGAACTCGTTGCCCTCGACGTCGCGCAGCACCGTCCACTGGATACCGAACTCGTCGTGCTCGTCGAGGACCGTGGCGCCGAGATCGACCAGGCGGGCCACCTCCGCCGGGCGATCCTGCGCGACGAGGTCGGGGTGAGCGCGGTTCTTCGCCCGGCGCGGCTCGGGAACACGCGCGAACAGCCACGCCGCCGCGCCGGGCGTGGGCTCCTTCAGTCCGATCGAGCTGAACTCGTCGGTGCTGCCCTCGTCGAGCCTCCGGTCCAGTGCGGCGGCCCAGAACGTCGCGGTGCGCAGCGCATCGGAGCAGTCGAAGCTGATCGCGGCAAGGGTCAGTGTCATGGAGTGTCCTTTCGAGGGGTGAGCGGCCAGACGATGTCGGTCTGGTAGGCCGACGGCGGTACGCCGTCGGAGACGTTGAGGACGTACGCCTCCCGGAGCGGCTGCCCCGTCGGGGTCCCGTGATGGGCGACCCAGGCGCCGAGGAGCCCGTAGGTGTCGGGGAGACTCTCGTGGTGGTCCCCGGCGTGGGTGACCACCGCGGCGGTGACCGGGGGCAGGTGCAGCAGGGTCGTGCCCGCGGGGGCGACGTCCGCGTCCACGGGGAAGTACGCCGTGACCTCCTGCTCGGCGTCGTCGAGGAGCTCCGCGTCGTACAGGGCAGACGATGGGCCGGTGACCTCGACACCCGCGTCCCGGCAGGCCTGCTCCAAGCGCGCGTACGCCGCCACCAGGAAGTCGTCGTAGGCGCCGTCTCGGACGACGCCGGTCACCGCGACCGCGCTCATCGCCGGGAGATCGGCGAGACGCGGCGGGGTCCAGGACTCCGGTGGCGCCGCGTGCAGGTCGTGGACGATCTGCTCGACCCGTCGTGCGCGCTCACGCATCTGCTCGGCGTGGCGGGCGAGGGTCGCCGCGGTGACCTCGGGGTCACGCGCATTCAGGATCGTCGCGACGTCGACGAGCGGGACCTCCAGCTCGCGGAGCCGACGAATCACGGCCGCATCCGCGAGCTGTCCCGCGGCGTACCGGCGGAATCCGGTCTCCGGGTCCACCGCGGCCGGGGTGAGCAGTCCCTGCGCGTGATAGGCGCGCAGCGTCTTGACGGACAGGCTCGCGGCGCGCGAAAACGTCCCGATGGACATCAGGGGATCGCTCATGCGGCCATCCTCGGGCCTCCCCCCGGGGGAGAGGCAAGCGTGTATCAGGTCCGGTTCGGGTCGCCTCGATCGGAGCGCGGGGTCGCGTCGTCGCCAGGAGCGTCGAGCAGTCACTCACCCGGAAGGTGTGGGTCCACCCCGGGAGGCATCGGCCACAGCGACCTCACGCCGCCACGCCGCGACGGCGCCGGCGCCGAGCAGCACGGGCACGCCCACGGTGAACACCCGCCACACGATCAGTCCGGCCACGGCCGCCGCCTCGACCTCATGGCCGCCCGCCTCGACCAGGGCGGCAAGGATGAGGGCGTCGACGATGCCGATCCCCCACAGGGGGAACACGGTGAACGGGAAGGCGAACAAGTAGGCGATCGCGATCCATACGAGGCCCACCTCGTCCGCCGTGACCCCGACGAAGCGTAGGCACAGCGTGAGCGCGGCGAGGTCGACGACCATCATGCCGACCTGGGAGAGCACGGCCAGGGGGAACCCGCTGTGGAACCGCTCGGAGATGTCGGCACGGAAGTTCTGGCAGGCGTCGGCCCAGCGATCGGGGTCGACCGATCTCCGGAACCGGCGCACGATCCGTCCGCTGCGGGTTCCGACGGTGCGGGCGAGCCGGTCGCTGCGTACGACCAGGAGAACGGTCACGAGGACGGCGACCGCGATCGCGATGCTGAGCAGCTCGACCCACCGGAACGACGGGTCCTCGCCGATGATCAGCAGCAGGATGAATCCGACGAGCGGGGCTGAGAACCTCGCGACGTAGAAGGTCAGCGAGTTCATCACCGTGCCGGCGAGGCCCTTGGCGGGGCTCACCCCCCACGACTTGAACATCGCGACCCGAAGCGCGATGTCGCTCGGTGGTGGACCGATGAGGTACATCATCGTCGCGCCGAGGTCGTTGATGGTGGCGCGGTAGAACGTCACGCCGCGGATGAAGAAGCTCAGAGGCATCGCCAGCAGGATCTGACGAACCAGCACGACGGCGAGCAGCACGATGTAGTGCCACCAGCTGAGGTGCCTCAGTGCGTCCCGGGCCGCCTCCCAGTCGACCCGCCCGACCAGGCGTACGACGATGACGGTGCTGACCGCTGCTACCACCAGCAGGACGATGCGCGTGATCCAGGCGCGACGTCCGGGACGGGCGTCGCTGACGTCGGGGCCCTCCGGTGTGCTCACTGCGTGGCCGCGATGGCTCAGAAGTCCACTGGATCTCGGCTGATCGGGCAGGTCATACAGTGTCCGCCACCGCGGCCCCGGCCGAGCTCGGCGCCCACGATGGTGATGACCTCGACCCCGGCCTTGCGCAGCAGCGTGTTGGTGAGGGTGTTGCGGTCGTAGGTGAACACCACGCCGGGTTCGAGCGCAACCGCGTTGTTGCCGCTGTCCCACTGCTGTCGCTCGGACTGGTAGACGTCCCCGCCGGTGTCGATCACCTGGATCGAGGACAGCCCGAGCGCCTGCGCCACGACGTCGACGAAGGCCGCGTCGCCGTGGTCGATCACCTCGACCCCGGGTGGCAGGTCGGAGGGCACCAGGGTGAAGGTGTGTACGGCGTCCATGATCGTCGGGTACAGCGTGACGATGTCGCGATCGACGAACGTGAAGACGGTGTCCAGGTGCATGGCGGCCCGCAGCTTCGGCATCCCGGCGACGATCACCTTCTCCGCGGCTCCCTGCTCGAAGAGGGCCTTGGCGACCTGGGTGATCGCCTGGCGGGAGGTGCGCTCGCTCATGCCGACGAGCACGACTCCGTTGCCGACCGGCATCACGTCGCCACCCTCGAAGCTGGCCTGCCCCCACTCCTTCTCGGGGTCGCCCCACCACACGGTCGAGCCGACGTAGTCGGGATGGTGCTGGTAGATGGCCTTGTAGAGGAGCGTCTCGTCCTTGCGGGCCGGCCAGTACAGCGGGTTCATGGTCAGCCCGCCGTACAGCCAGCAGGTCGTGTCCCGGGTGTAGAGCGTGTTCGGCAGCGGGGGCATCAGATACTCCCGGGCACCGGTCGACTCCCGCGCGAGGCCGACGTAGTCGGAGCGGAAGTCGCCGGGCAGGTCGTTGGTGGCGAGGCCGCCGATGAGGAACTCCGCCAGCTGCCGGTCCGAGACCGACTCGAGGTAGGTGCGGGTGTCGTCGACCAGGCCGAGGCCGACCTGGTTCGGCACGATCTTGCGATCGAGGATCCAGTCCTTGGCGCCGGCCACCGCCAGCGTCTGCGCCAGCAGGTCGTGCAGCTCGACGACCTCGACACCACGCTGGGTCAGCTTGTTCACGAAGTCGGCGTGGTCGCGCTGGGCGTTCTCGACCCACATCACGTCGTCGAAGAGCAGCTCGTCGTTGTTGCTGGGGGTGAGCCGGCGGTGGGCCAGGCCGGGTGCGCAGACGAGCACCTTCCTGAGCCTTCCGACTTCGGAGTGGACGCCGTACGCGGGCTCCTGCTCGGACATGGGATGCCTTTCTGTCGGGGACGGAGGTATGTCGGGGCCTGAGGTCATAGGGAGATCCGGCCGGACCACAGCCCGTAGACGCCGAGCGCGGCTCCGACGAGGATCGCGCCGAACAGCGCGATCTCGGTGGGGCTGAAGATCCTCCGGCCACGTTCGCTGCGTGCCTTGATGTACAGCAGCGATGCCGGCGCGAGGATCACCGTCATCAGCAGCACGAACTTCATCCCGGCGGCGTCGAAGAGGAAGATCGTGTAGGCCGTCGCGATGCCGGCCACGATCGTCTCCTTGCGACGTACGCCGGCCGACACCCCTTCGTACGCCTCGCCCGTCAGGCCGAGCTTGAGTGCGTACGCGGCGGCCAGGAGGTAGGGCAGGATCGCCAGGCTCGTGGCGAGATCGAGCATGAAGTTGAGCGCGTCGTTGACGAACAGGGTGAGGGCGAGGAGCCCTTGAACGGCCAGCGACGTCACCACGAGCGCGGTGATCGGGGTGCCGTTCCGGTTCTCCTGCCCCAGGAAGGCGGGCATGTCGTCGGAGCGGGCCGGGACGTACATGACCTCCGCCGCCATCAGCGTCCAGGCGAGGTAGGCGCCCAGGACCGAGACGATCACGGCGACGCTGATGAACACCTCGCCCCAGTCGCCGACCACCGACTCGAAGACCCCGACCATCGACGGCTGCCGGGTGGCGGCCAGCTCCGGCTGCGGGACGACGGAGTAGCTGGAGAGGGTGACCAGTGCGAAGATCGACAGCACGCTGAGGAAGCCCAGCACCGTCGCCTTCCCGACGTCCTCGCGCTTCTTGGCGTAGCGGGAGTAGACGCTGGCCCCTTCGATGCCGATGAAGACGAAGGTGGTGATCAGCATCGTGTTGCGGATCTGCTCGTCGAGGCTGCCGAGATCGCCGTAGCCGGTGGCGACCCAGTTGTCGGCGAAGACACCGGCGTCGAAGGAGATGAACAGGACCACGATGAACACCAGGATCGGCAGCACCTTGAAGATCGTGACGATCCGGTTGATCACCGCGGCGTCCCGGACGCCGCGCGCGATCAGATAGTGGAAGAGCCACACCCCGACGGTCGAGAGCGCGACCGCGAGCACGGTGTCGCCGTCCCCGAAGCCGTCGTAGAACGCGCCGATGGTGGCGCCGATGAAGACCCAGTAGAAGGTGTTGCCGGCCACGGAGCTGGCCCAGAAGCCGATCGCGGAGTTGAAGCCCGCGTAGTCGCCGAAGCCGGCCTTGGCGTAGATGAAGACCCCGGAGTCGAGCTCGGGCTTGCGGATCGCGAGGGTCTGGAAGACGAACGCAAGCATGAGCATCCCGGCGCCCGCGATCGCCCACGCGATCAGTGAGCCGAGGATGCCGGTGGCGACTCCGAACCTCGCCGGCAACGAGAACACACCCGCACCGACCATGCCGCCCACGACCATCGCGGTCAGGGTGGGCAGACTCATCTTCGCCGCAGCTGGTGCCTCGGTGGTGGCAGCTTCCGAACTCATGGTCTTGATCTGAGGCCCGATCCGATCCGTCCACCTCACCCATTACGTGTGATCCGCCCCGAATCGTCCGCGACCAGGCTGGGATGGTCCTGTGAAGGGGGAGACGACTATGGGCTTTCGAGACCGACGCGAGAAGCGCCAGGAGGAACGCGAGGCCTTCGGGCGTGGCGGGAACGCCAACCGCTTCCAGATGCGCCAGAAGATGATTTCCATCGGTGACGACTACTGGATCGAGAACGAGGACGGCGACCGCGTCTTCCGGGTCGACGGCAAGGCGCTGCGGCTGCGGGACACGTTCGATCTCGAGGACGCCCACGGCAACAAGATCTGCCGCATCCAGACCAGGGTCCTGCACATCCGGGACTCGATGGCGATCGAGGACGCGGACGGCGAGAAGCTCGCCCTCGTGCACAAGGCGCTCATCTCGCCGCTGCGTGATCGCTGGAAGGTCGACCGCGAGCAGGGTGAGGACTGGACGGTCCAGGGCAACATCGTCGACCACGAGTACGACATCGAAGCCGATGGACGCAAGATCGCGGAGGTGTCCAAGAAGTGGTTCCGCGTCCGGGACACCTACGGGGTCGAGGTCGCGCCCGGCGAGGACGCAGCCCTCATTTTGGCCGTCACCGTCGCGGTCGATGCGATGGTTCATCCCGAGAAGTGACGCGGTCGACGTGCTGCGAGAGCGGTTGCGAAGGCAGCTGCGAGCGCCGTTCGCGGCGACGGCCGGCATGGTGGTGCTTCTCTGGGCGTCGCTGACTCCGTCGCTGATGCCGCGGACCGCGCTCTTCCAGGCGCTGCTCACCGGGCTGTGCATGCTGGCCGGGTACGGCGCGGGCGCGTTGGCCGGATGGCTGGTCCGCAGCTGCGGTGGCCGGTTGGCCGGCCGGGCACGGGTGATCGCATGGCGGGTTCTCGCCGGCGTCGCCGGCGTGGGCACCCTAGTCGTGCTGGGGTTGTCGTTGCGCTGGGAGAACCAGGTACGCGACCTGGTCGGCGTCGATCGGGTGGGCTTGTGGCACCTGGTGCTCACCGTGCTGCTCACCGCGGTGCTGTTCGTGCTGCTGCTCGGAATCTCGCGCGGGATCAGGGCGCTGGGCGGCACGATAGGCCGGTTCATCGGGCGCTACCTTCCCGCTGCGGCGTCGACCGTGATCGGCGGCCTGATCGCCGCGGTCCTGATCTACGAGCTGGCCATCGGGGTGGGCGGCAACCGGCTGCTGGGAGCGCTCGACTCGAGCTTCGCCACGATCAACGAGGAGTTCAGCACCGACGTACCTCCGCCCGAGACGCCCGAGCTCACGGCCGGCCCGGCCTCGTCCCAGGAGTGGGGGGACCTGGGCCGCCAGGGACGGGTCTTCATCGCGAGCGCGCCCACCGCCGCTGACATCGGCGCATTCACGCGGGAGCCCGCCCTGCAGCCGGTGCGCGCCTACATCGGGGCCGGCCACGAGGGCGTCCACATCCGCGAGGAGGCGCAGGCCGCGGTCGCCGAGCTCGACGCGCTCGGCGGCTTCGACCGCGCGGTGATCAACGTGGCGACCGGCACCGGTAGAGGCTGGATCAACGAGAACCAGGCCCAGGCGCTGGAGTTCATGTGGGGTGGCGACACGGCGACGGTCAGCCTGCAGTACTCCTACCTCCCGAGCTGGATGTCCTTCGTCCTGGACCGGCAGCGCGCGCAGGACGCCGGCCTGGCGCTCTTCGACGCCGTCTACGGGCGCTGGCTGGAGATCCCCGAGGCCGACCGTCCGCTGCTGGTGGTGAGCGGGGAGAGCCTGGGCAGCTTCGGCGGCGAGGCCGCCTTCAGCGGGGCCCAGGACCTCGCCACCCGCACCGACGGAGCCCTGTTCGTGGGTCCGACCGCCGACAACCGGCTCTGGAGCCGGTTCACCGAGGAACGCGAGCCGGGCACCCCTCAGGTGGCGCCGATCCTGGACGGCGGTGAGATCGTACGGTTCGCGGACCTGCCCGAGGAGTGGGACCTGCCCGGGGCCTGGGACGGCACCCGGATCGGGTATCTCCAGCACGCCAACGACCCGATCACCTGGTGGTCGCCGTCGTTGGCGGTGGAGCGCCCCGACTGGCTGGAGGAGGAACGCGGCCGCGGCGTCTCCCCGAACGTACGCTGGATCCCCGGGGTGACCATGCTGCAGCTGGGTGTCGACCAGTTCTCCGCCAACTCGGTGCCCCGCGGGCAGGGCCACCAGTTCGGCACCGCGCCGGTGTACGCCTGGGCGGAGATCCTGCCGCCCCCGGGATGGACCGATCAGCGCACCGACGAGCTGGCCGTGGTGATCGGCAATCGGGTGTGGCTGAGGTGACCGACCGCCCGGAGGGGTGAGGTGTCGCGGCTACCGCTTCCCGAGGAGCTGGCGGGCCATCACGACGCGCTGGATCTGGTTGGTGCCTTCGTAGATCTGGGTGATCTTGGCGTCGCGCATCATGCGTTCGAGCGGGAAGTCCTGGGTGTAGCCGGCTCCGCCGAGGAGCTGGACGGCGTCGACGGTGATCTCCATGGCGGTGTCGCTGGCGAAACACTTGGCGGCCGCTCCGAAGAAGGACAGGTCGCCGGCGTCGCGCTCGGACTTGGCCGCGGCGACGTAGACGAGCTGGCGGGCGGCCTCGAGCTTCATGGCCATGTCGGCGAGCATGAACTGGATCCCCTGGAAGTCGGCGATGTGCTTGCCGAACTGCTGACGCTCCTGGACGTAGGCCAGGGCGTGGTCGAGGGCGCCCTGGGCGATGCCGATGGCTTGGGCGGCGATGGTGATGCGGGTGTGGTCCAGGGTGCGCAGGGCGAGCTGGAGTCCGGTGCCGGGGTCGCCGATGATCCGGTCGCCGGGCAGGTAGACGGCATCGAAGTTCAGCTCGCAGGTGGGGGAACCCTTGATGCCGAGCTTCTTCTCGGGGGCGGAGATGGTGAACCCCTCGTCGCTCTTCTCCACGACGAATGCGCTGATGTTGGATCCGCGCCGGCCGTCGGGGTCGGTGACGGCCAGGACGGTGTAGTAGTCGGAGATGCCGGCGTTGCTGATCCAGGACTTCTGGCCGCTCAGCACCCAGTTGTCGCCGTCGAGGACCGCGCGGGTCTTCATCGAGGCGGTGTCGGAGCCGGCCTCGCGCTCGGAGAGGGCGTAGGAGAACGTCGAGGTGCCCGCGGCGAGCGGCGGGAGGTAACGCTGGTTGAGGCTCTCGGAGCCGGCGAGGATGAGCGGGAGGCTGCCGAGCTTGTTGACCGCGGGGATCAGCGAGGAGGAGGCGCACACGCGGGCGATCTCCTCGATGATGATGCAGGTGGCCAGTGCGTCGGCGCCTTCACCGCCGTACGCCTCGGGCACGTGCGCCGCGTGGAACCCCGAGGCGACGAGAGCGTCGTAGGCCTCGGTGGGGAATCGGCTGTTGGCGTCGACGTCGGCGGCGTACGGGGCGATCTTGTTGGCCGCGATCGCGCGCACGGCCTCGCGCAGGTCGAGGTGGTGGTCGGCGAGCTCGAGGTAGGGAAGGTCGTCGGACATGGTGCCTCCTTGATCGATGGCTTGGGTCAGTAGTGGTAGAAGCCGCGGCCGGTCTTGCGGCCCAGCAGACCAGCGTCGACCATCCGCGCGAGGAGCGGCGGCGGGGCGTAGAGCGGCTCCTTGAACTCCTCGTAGAGCGACTCGGCCACGGCCTTGGTCGTGTCCAGCCCGATGAGGTCCGCGAGCGCCAGCGGTCCCTGCGGGTGGGCGGCGCCGCGTACGAGGCCCTGGTCGATGTCTTCGGCGGTCGCGAACCCGGACTCCAGCATCCGGATCGCGGAGAGCACGAACGGGATCAGCAGCGCGTTGACCACGAAGCCCGCCCGGTCCTGGGAGTCGATGGGGTGCTTGCCGAGGTCCTGCTCGACGAAAGTACGCACGCGGTCGGTGGTGGCCGGCGCGGTCAGCAGGCTGGGCACGAGCTCGACCAGGGAGAGCACGGGGACCGGGTTGAAGAAGTGCAGCCCGATCACCTGCGCCGGCCGCTCGGTGGCGACGGCGAGCTTCATGATCGGGATGGAGGAGGTGTTGGAGGCCAGCACGGCCTCGGGGTCGGTGACGATGGCGTCGAGCCGGGTGAACAGCGCGGTCTTGGCGGCCTCGTCCTCGACGATCGCCTCGATGACCAGGTCGCGGTCGGCGAGTGCTTCGAGGTCGCTGCTGACGGTGATGCGCTGCAGCACCTCGGCCGCATCGGTGATCTTGCCGCGCTGCTCGGCCCGTTGGAGGGAGGCCCGCAGGCGGTCGAGACCGGCCTCGGCGGCCGCGGGGTTGGCGTCGATGAGGACGACGTCCTTGCCGGCGCGCGCGGTGACCTCGGCGATGCCGGCCCCCATCAGTCCGGCGCCGACGACGCCGACGCGGTTGAACCCGTTCATGTGCAGCCTCCTGTGTATTGGTACTCCGTACCTTATAGACGGAACGGCGTACCAACAAGTAGGTTCAGGTCATGAACGAGAAGCCTCGATCAGCGACGACGAAGGACCGCCTGGTCGCCGCGGCGTACGAACTGTTCGAGGAACGCGGCTTCGACGCGACGACCGCCGAGGACATCGCGCGTCGCGCCGGCGTCGGACGTACGACCTTCTTCCGCGCGTTCGGGTCCAAGGACGACGTGATCTTTCCCGAGCACGACCAGCTGCTCGGTCGCATCGACGAGCGTCTGGCCGCCGCGACCCCGGCCACGCGAGCGCTCGCGCTGAGCGAGGCCACCCGGGTCGTGCTGCGTCACTACCTGGACGAGGGGGAGCTGGCGCGAGCGCGCTACCGCCTGGTCGGCTCGGTTCCCGCCCTGCGTGCCCGTGAGACGGGTGGGATCCAGCAGTACCAGCGGCTGTTCGCCCGGTGGCTTCGGGAGTGGATGTCCGACCTGCCTGACGGACATCTCCGCGCCGACCTGCTGGCGGCCGACCTCGTGACCGCGCACAACTACGTGCTCCGCCGCTGGCTCCGGGGCCAGACCTCCGACCCCGAGAGCGAGTTCGACCAGGCGATGCGGGTCGCCCTCGAGCGCTATCAGCCCTCAGGGCTCGAGCCGTCCTCCGCCGTGGTCGTGCTGCGCACCTCCGCCACCCCCGCCGCCATCCAGGCCCAGCTGCAGCCCCTGCTCGACAGCGAAGAGCCGTGAGCTGAGCCGAGAGTCCGGCGGCGCGGCGGGTCAGTCGATCGGGTCGATCCCGGTGAGTCGGAGCTCCTCGATGTCGAGGCGGGTCTGGATGTCTCGGGCGACGGAGTCGTCGATGGTGCCGCTCTGTCGCAGTCGCAGGAGTGCTTCGCGTTTGCGGTCGAGCATGGCGATGCGGAGGCGGGTGTACTCCTCGTTGCGTGCCAGCGGTGAGTACTCGTCGACCTGGACGGTCATGGGCGTCTCGGCGTCCAGCGCCAGGGCTTCCGCGCCGACGGGTCCCGTGTCCCCACGTCGCTCGAGCATGGCTTCGAGCAGGTCGTCATCAGGATCGCCGCCTCCGGCGCTCTCCTTGGCTTGCACCAGCGCGAGGTGCTCCTGGTAGTCGCCGGCGAGCCGGTCGCGTACCTCGTCGCTGACGCCGTGCTCGTCGGCGAGATCGGAGAGTGCGGCCACAGCGACCTCGGTGATCTCGCGCTCGGCCAGTCGGCGCTCCGTCTCGGCGGCGTGGTCCTCGGGCAGGTCGGCCCAGCGTACGACGGCGGGGAGGAGGGGGCCTTGGACCAGCAGCGTCAGCAGGATGACGCAGGCGGTGACGAAGACGATGTCCTCGCGGGCGGGGAACCCGCTCCCGTCGTCGAGGGTGACGGGAACCGAGAGCGCGATCGCCAGCGAGATCGCGCCCCGGAAGCCTGCGACGGCGCCGACGACGCGTGACCGGTAGCTCATCCGGCGTGCTCGCTGGGAGGGGCGCCGGTCCAGGAGCCGGATGACCAGGACCGCGAGCTGCGGGAAGACGAAGCGGATCACGATGAGCGCGATCCACACCGCCACGGCGAGGCCGGAGAGGCGTACGAGCTCGGTGGCGTCGAGCTCGTGGGCGACGGTCTGCACCTCGAGGCCGATGAGCACGAAGAGGGCGCCGTTGAGCAGATAGGAGCCCAGCGGCCAGGCGGACTCGGTGAGCCGTCGGGACGCGGCGGTGCTGATCCGGGCGGAGGTGTAGGAGACGATCAGCCCCGCGACGACGACCGCGAGCACCCCGGAGGCGCCGACCAGCTCGGCCGCGAGGTAGGCGGTGAACGGCACCAGCAGCAGCGCGATGTTGATGGTCATCGCGTCGTGCAGCTGCCGCATCACGAGGTAGGCCAGACCTGCGACCGCGGCACCGGTGGCCAGGCCGCCGAGGTAGGAGAGCAGCACCAGTCCGGTGACGTCGAGGGTGGTGTAGTGCCCGCCGGTCGCGAGCCCGACAGCGACGGCGTAGACGACCAGCGCGGTGCCGTCGTTGGTCAGGCTCTCGGCCTTGAGCACCATGAACTGGCGGCGCGGCAGCGTGCGTCCCAGCGCTGCCGCCGCGGTCGCGTCCGGGGGTGCGATGGCGGCACCCAGGACCAGGGCGGCCTCCCACGGCATCCCGAGCGCGTAGGCGATCCCGGCGACGCCGAATGCGCTGGCGACCACGAGCAGGGTGCTCATGATGACGATGCCGCGCAGGTCTCGCTTGATGGCCCATAGCGACGTGGTCAGGCTCTCCCAGAACAGCATCACCGGGAGGAAGAGCAGCAGCACCGTCTCGGGTGGCAGTTCGACCTCGCGCAGCTCGGGAAGGAACCCGAGTGCAAGTCCGAAGACCACCAGCAGCAGTGGCAGCGCGATCCGCAGTCGCGGAGCGAGCACCGTGCCGAGGAGCACCGCCGTGCCGAGCAGTACCGTGATCTCGAGTCCGTTCATGCCGGCCCCTGAGTGTCCGGTCAAGCCCGCGGCCGGACGCGGAGAGTCGTCTCGAGTACGTCGTCGCCGGTGACCGCGCCGACCGGGCCGGGACCGTAGCGGTCGTACTTGGCGTGGTAGGCCGCGGTGATCTCGGCGCTCTGCTCGGCGGTTGGCTCGAAGGTCACGTCCTTCTCGACACCTCCCGAGCTGATCCGGCCCGAGCCGCTCTGTACGGCGCGACGGAACCAGCCGTTCTCGGGCCCGCGCGCGGAGCGGATGTAGATGTCCTCGCCCACGCGCACCTGCCAGATCGGGATGGCGTCGCGCAGGCTCCCGTCCTCACGCTGGGTGGCGACGTACAGCTCGCGGGCATCGCCGATGCGGGTCAGCTCGTCGTCGGTCCAGACTCCCATGACGTCTCCTCTGTTCGTTCCGGTCGGATGTCACGCTTCGGGGATCTCGATGCCGAACGCGGCACGGGTGATGGCCTCGGGCTCCGGGCCACCGCGTACGCCGGTGTCGAGGGCGTCGATGGCGCTGAGCTCGTCTGAGGACAGCGTGAAGTCGAAGACGTCGAGGTTCTCGCGGATCCGGGAGGGCGTGACCGACTTGGGGATGACCTGGCGGCCCTGGTCGAGGTGCCAGCGCAGCATCACCTGGGCCGGGGACTTCTGGTGGGCTGCGGCGATCTCGCCGACCACCGGGTTCTCCAGGGTGCTGGTGTGCTTGCCGTCCCGGTAGAAGGTGACGCCGCCGATCGGCGACCAGGCCTGGTTGAGGATGGCCCGCTCGGTGTCGTAGGCGAGCAGCTCGGACTGCCTGAAGTAGGGGTGCACCTCGATCTGGTTGACGGCCGGCACGATCTCGGTCTCCGCGAGGAGCCGGTCGAGGTGTCCGGGCATGAAGTTCGAGACCCCGATGGCGCGGACCCGGCCGTCGGCGTACAGCTTCTCGAGCGCCTGGTAGGCGCCGATGGTGAGGTCGAACTCGTCCGGGAGCGCCTGGTGCAGGATCAGCAGGTCGAGCTGGTCGACGCCGAGCTTGCCCACGGACTTCTCGAACGCGTGCAGGGTCTGGTCGTAGCCGTAGTCGGTGATCCAGATCTTGGTCTCGACGAAGACCTCCTCGCGGGCCACCCCGGAGTCGCGGATCGCCTTGCCGACCTCGCGTTCGTTGCCGTACGCCGCGGCGGTGTCGATGTGCCGGTAGCCGCTCGCCAGCGCGGTGGCGACCGCGGTGACGGTCTCCTCGGGCGCGGCCTGGTAGACGCCGAAGCCCAGGGCGGGGATCTCGACTCCGTTGTTCAGGGTGATCGTCGGAATGCTCATGACCTACACGGTAGGTCGGTTCGGCCGATGCAGGGAGACCCTGACGAACGGGGGACTCGTAGGGCCTCCCTGAGGTGGGCGGAGGTGCCTAGCGTGGTGGTCGAACCGGTAGGAAGGCGCCATCGTGAACGCCTTGAACCCGATGAACCCGATGAAAGAGGGATCTTGACCGTGGAACGCCGCCAGCTCGGACGGACCGGAGTGTCCGTCAGCCCGCTGTGCCTGGGCACGATGATGTTCGGTCCGTGGGGCAATCAGGACGAGAACGACTCGATCCGGATCATCCACCGAGCCCTCGACGCCGGGATCAACTTCGTCGACACCGCCGACGTCTACTCCGCCGGTGAGTCCGAGCGGATCGTCGGCAAGGCGCTGAAGGGCCGCCGCGACGACGTCGTCCTCGCGACGAAGTTCTTCATGCCCATGGGCGATGACTCCAACGAGGGCGGCGGCTCGCGTCGCTGGATCATGCGATCGGTGGAGGACTCGCTGCGACGCCTGGGCACCGACCACATCGACCTCTACCAGGTGCACCGCCCCAGCCCGGTCACCGATGTCGAGGAGACCCTGGGCGCCCTCACCGACCTGGTCCGGCAGGGGAAGGTGCGCTCCATCGGGTCCTCCTCGTACGCCGCCAGCCAGATCGTCGAGGCGCAGTGGACCGCACGTGAGCGCCACCTGCAGCGCTTCGTCACCGAGCAGCCGCCGTACTCCATCCTGGTCCGCGGTGTCGAGGCCGACGTGCTCCCCACCGCCCGGCGCCACGGGATGGGCATCCTCAGCTACAGCCCCCTGGCGGGCGGCTGGTTGTCCGGACGCTGGCGCAAGGATTCCGTCTCCGCACCGACATCGGCAGCGAGACCCCCTGCGCGCTTCGACATGAGCAGCCCGGCCAACCAGCAGAAGCTGGAGGCCGTCGAGGAGCTCGCGCAGCTGGCCGAGCAGGCCGGCATGACCCTGATCGACCTGGCCATCGCATTCGTGATCAACCACCCGGCAGTCACCTCCGCGATCATCGGACCGCGCACGATGGAGCAGCTCGAGTCCCAGCTCACCGGCGCGGACGTGTCCCTGACCCACGACGTGCTGGACCGGATCGACCAGATCGTCGCGCCCGGGGTGACCATCAACCCCGACGACAACAGCTACGGCGAAGCCGAGCTCGCACCGGAGCGCCGCCGACGGTAGTCATCTCGTCGGCTGCGCCGCCGAGGCCCTCCTGAGTGGATGGCTCGACTCGGGCGACGGTTTTCGGGAAGGTCGGGAATGACGTCTCTCACGAGGAGTCCGGCCAAGCAGCGGTGGCGCACTGCGCGGGTGGCGCGAGAGGTGGCGGAGAAGACCCGCTGGGAGGAGGCGATGAAGGACGTCGAGCCGGAGGGAGTCAGCAATGGCGCACGATGAGGTGCGCGCCGACTCACGGGCCGCGTCAGTTCGTGGGCGCTGCGGCTGATTCGGTGGGGAGCGGATCCTGGGAAGCAGCCCAGGAGGCCAGGAGCTTGAGGGCGTCGGCGGTGGGGGTGCCGGCGGCCGCGGTGTAGATGTTGAGCTGGAGGCCGGGCTCGGAGGGGAGCTCCATGGCCTCGAAGTCGAGGTCGAGCTGTCCGACGACGGGGTGGTGGAGGCGCTTGCGTCCGCTGCGGTGGAAACGTACGTCCTGGGAGGCCCAGCGCTGGCGGAACAGCTCGCTGCGGGTGGACAGTTCGCCGACGAGCTCGATGAGCGCCTTGTCGTGGGGGTTGCGGCCCGCCTCGAGGCGGAGCATCGCGGCGGCGTCGCGGGCGATCTGGTCGTAGTCGACGAAGAACCTCTCGGCCGCTTCAGGGTGAAGGTAGACGAACCGTGTCGTGTTCGCGGGGCGCCGCGGGTCGGCGAGCACGGGGGAGTAGAGCGCCCGCGCGAGCTGGTTCATGGCGAGGATGTCGTGACGCCCGTTGCGGATCCATGCGGGGGCGTCGGTGATGGCGTCCAGAACCTGCTGGAGCACGGGCCGTACGTTGGCCGGGGCCGCCTTCTTGCGCCGCCGGCTGCCGGTCCCCGACTCACGGGCGAGGGCGAAGAGGTGGTCGCGCTCGGCCTCGTCGAGCTGGAGCGCCGAGGCGAGCGCGTCGAGCACGCTCTCGGACGCCCCGGCGAGACTGCCGCGCTCCATGCGTACGTAGTAGTCGACCGAGACGCCGGCGAGCATCGCGACCTCTTCCCGCCGTAGCCCCTTGACGCGCCGGTTGCCGCCATAGGCGGGCAGACCCGCCTGCTCCGGGGTGATGCGGGCGCGCCGGGAGCTGAGGAACTCCCGGATCTCCGAGCGCAGGTCGACTCCAGTCATGGCACCACGGTATGCGGGAATCTCGGGGCGAGGGAGGCACTGGCACTACCCGGAACGAGCGCGACTCCCCGCCGAGGCATGGGCAGCTTCGCCGACGAGCGCGTAGCCCTCTGACATCGCGCTCAGCGCGTGGCCAGGACGAGGGTGTACGCCTCCTCCGGATCGGTCCACCAGCGAAGGTCGCGGAAGCCCGCCGCGGCGAGCTCGCGGGCGGCGCTGCTGTGACGGAACTTGCAGGAGAGCTCGGTGAGGAGCTCTTCGCCTTCGTCGAACTTGATGACGAGGTCGAGCTCGCGCAGCTCCACGCGGGTGGATTCCTGGGCGAGGAGTCGCATCTCGATCCGCTCCTCGTCGGTGTTCCACCGTGCCAGGTGCCGGAACCGGTCGGTGTCGAAGTCGGCGCCCAGGCTCTGGTTGAGAACGCGCAGCGCGTTGAGGTTGAACTCGGCGGTCACGCCGGCGGAATCGTCGTAGGCGGCGACCAGCTGCCCGGGGTCCTTGACCAGGTCCAGCCCGAGCAGCAGGCCCTCCCCGGGCCGCATGCCGGCGGCGACCGATCCCAGGAACCTTTCGCGCCCGGGGCGGTCGTAGTTGCCCAGCGTGCTGCCGAGCAGTGCGATCAGCCGGCGTCCTGGGGTCGGCAGCTGCCCGAGATGCTGGTCGAAGTCGGCGACGACACCGTGCAGGGCGAGCCCCGGCCGCTCGTCGGCGAGCGCGTCCATCGCCTGGGTGAGTGCGCTGGCGCTGACATCGACGGGGACGTACGTCGTCAGCCGACCGGTCCGCGTCAGCGCGTCGAGCAGGAGCCGCGTCTTCTCCGAGGAACCGGATCCGAGCTCGAGCAGCACCTCGGCGTCGGAGGCCTCGGCGATCGCCTGCGCGTGCTCGGTCAGCAGTGCCCGTTCGGTGCGGGTCGGGTAGTACTCGGGCAGCCGGGTGATCTCCTCGAACAGCTCCGAGCCGTGCTGGTCGTAGAAGTATTTCGGCGGGAGCCACTTCGGCGATGCGCTCAAGCCGGTGCGGGCGTCCTCCGCAAGGCTCCGGCGTAGGTCCTCGGCGCTCAACAGGGTGGTGAGCCTGCCCCCGGCTGGTGTGGTCGTGCCGGCCTGGCCGTTGCTGTCGAGGGTCACGCGGGGTTCTCCTTCGAGTTGTCATTCGAGTTGCGACGAGGTGTGTCGAGCCGCCACCAGGTGGGCCCGCACGGGCTGAGGACCCCGATGGTGCGCGGCGGGATCGAGGTGGACGGAGCTCCTGGGAGCGGACGGTTGCTGACGACGTACTCCCAGGACGCCGGCTCGGCCAGGTGGCCGCCCTCGTCGCCGGTCAGCAGGGCGAGGTCCTCCCCGTCGCTGAGGAGGACCGAGAAGCCGCCGACCGCCAGCTCGTTGGCGATCTGGACCACGGCGGAGCCGATCGGCAGGCGCTCCTGCTGCGCCTTGTCGAGGATGAGCCGCCACGAGTCGTCGATGGTGCCGCTGACCGCGGCGGTCCAGGGACCGAGTCGCAGCGGAGCGGGGCAGTCGTCGTGATCACAGGCCCAGTCGACGTGCGTCCGGGGCTGTCCGAGGATGCCGCGATGGGCACAGGTGACGGCGGCCGACCAGGTCACGCACGACGCCCGTCGTCGGCGAGCCGGAGCCCGGTGACGGGCCAGCGTGCACCGGGCGGGAAGAAGTTGCGGTACGAGGCTCGGGTATGTCCCGGCGGGGTGAGCGCGCAGCCGCCGCGGAGCACCATCTGGCTCGACATGAACTTTCCGTTGTACTCACCGATCGCGCCGGCGGCGGGATGGAACCCCGGGTAGGGCAGGTAGGCCGACGAGGTCCACTCCCAACAGTCCCCGAAGAGCTGTCGCAGACCGCCGGTCGAGGGACCGGCCGCGCGCGGGTGGAAGCTGTCCCGGTCGGCGAGGTTTCCGGCCACCTCGTAGGTTCGGGCGGCGTGCTCCCACTCGGCCTCGGTCGGGAGGCGCTTGCCGGCCCAGGTGGCGTACGCATCGGCCTCGTAGTGGCTCAGGTGGCAGACCGGCAGCCCCGGGTCGAGCGGTGAGGTGCCGTGCAGGGTGTGCTCGAACCACTCTCCGTCGGCCTCGCGCCAGTAGAAGGGCGCCTCCCAGCCCTCGGCGTTGACCCGCGCCCACCCGTCCGAGAGCCACAGCTCGGGGCGTCGGTAGCCACCGTCGGCGATGAACTCCAGCCACTCGCCGTTGGTGATCAGCCGGTCGGCGAGCCGGTACGGCTCCAGCCACTGCTGGTGCCGTGGCAGCTCGTTGTCGAAGCAGAACCCACCGCCCTCGGACCCGATCTCGACCAGACCGCCGTCGACGTCGACCCAGCCCAGCCGGTCGGTCCCGGCACCCGCGACCGGACGCCCGGCGTAGGTCGGCTGCAGCGGGTTGAGCGAGAGCACGTGCTTGATGTCCATCAGCAGCAGCTCCTGGTGCTGCTGCTCGTGGTGGAAGCCGAGCTCGATGGTCGGGGCGAGCTTGGCGAAGGTGCCCTCGTCCACGCGGTCGAGCAGGTCCCGCACCCGGTCGTCGACGTTGCGTCGGTAGTCGCCGACCTCGTACGCGCCGGGGCGGCTGATCACGCCACGCATCGGCCGCGCGTACCTCGGCCCGACCTGCTCGTAGTAGCTGTTGAAGAGGAACCAGTACTTGTCCTGGAACGGTGTGAAGCCGGGCTCGTTCTCCGCCAGCACGAAGGTCTCGAAGAACCAGGTCACGTGCGCGCGATGCCATTTGGTGGGGGAGACATCCGGCATCGACTGGACCGTCTGGTCCTCGGGGGAGAGAGGTGCTGCTAGTCGTTCGGTGTCTGCTCGGACTTCGTCGAAGCGGGCGATCGCGGTGGTCGTGTCCATCTCACGTCTCCTGTCGGAGGGTAGGGTACGCCAAGTGCTACGAACCACTCTGCCTGGTCGCCCAACCCGCACCACGCGATTCAGCGGTTGCCGCACACCCGGCCCGGTATGGGCACGGTGTGCGGCAACCGCTGTTGCTGTTCGCGTATCAGCAGATGGCGTCTGCGGATGAGTCGCAGGCGCTGAGAATCCGCTTGGTGACCTCGTCGACCTCGCCGAGGCCGTCGACCTCGACGATGAGACCCCGCTCGCGATAGGCGCCGATGAGCGGCGCGGTCTGCTCGAGGTAGATCTCTTGACGGCGGCGGATGATGTCCTCGGTGTCATCGGCGCGGCCCTCGATCTGGGCACGCTGCAGCAGCCGTGTGACGACCTCGTCCTCGTCGACGACGAGGCTGATGACGGCGTCGAGCTCGTGGCCGGTGGGCTCGAGCATCCCGTCGAGCTCCTCGACCTGGGCGAGCGTTCGGGGATAGCCGTCGAGAAGGAATCCGCCGGCCGCATCGGGCTCACCGATCCGGTCGCGAACCATGTTGTTGGTGATCTCGTCCGGGACGTACTCGCCGGCGTCCAGATAGCGCTTGGCCTCCAGACCGAGCGGAGTGGCCAGCGATACGTTGGCTCGGAAGATGTCGCCGGTGGAGATGGCCGGGATGCCGTAGTGCCGGGCGATGTGCTTGGCCTGGGTGCCCTTGCCCGCGCCCGGCGGGCCCATGATGATGATCCGCATCAGACGGCCCCCACGCTCCTGTGATCGCCGGCGGCATGCTGAGCGCAGGACCGGCACATCTCTGCAGACGTCATGTCGACGGGCAGGTCCCAGAAGGTGAACCAGAGCGCGGTCGGTTCTCCGCAGGCCGTTCGTTGGGACCCGTTCCTTCGGATGTGGACGGTGCCCCACGGCAGTCGGTCGCGAGAGTGCCGCGGCTGTGTCTGAGGCGCCGTCGCGAGCCACTGCATGCCGACTTTGCCACGTGACTGAGGCCTCGGGAGAGTTGCAGGCGCTGGTGTCATCACGGATCCCTTCGGCTACTTGATCTCGGCGATGACCGCGCCGTTGGCGACGGTTTCGCCGATGGTGGCGTTGAGGCCGGTGATGGTGCCGGTCTTGTGGGCTTTGAGGGGTTGTTCCATCTTCATGGCTTCGATGACCACGACGACGTCGCCTTCGGTGACGTCTTGGCCTTCTTCGACGGCGATCTTGACGATGGTGCCCTGCATCGGGGAGGTGACGGAGTCGCCGGAGGCGGCCGCTCCGGCCTTCTTCGCCGACCGCTTGGGCTTCTTCGCAGCACCGGCCCCGCCACCGCCGCCGCCGACCGTGAGGCCGCCGAGTCCGGCGGGCAGGGAGACGTTGAGGCGTTTGCCGCCGACCTCGACCACCACGGTCTGCCGCTCGAGGGCCTCTTCGGCCTCGCCCAGACCGCCGGCGTAGGGGGTGATCTGGTTGTCGAAGTCGGTTTCGATCCAGGTGGT
>NZ_FNFN01000022.1 GCF_900101045.1 Nocardioides sp. YR527
GGCGGCGCGACGCCGGCGGAGTCCTACCTCTCCATCGAGAAGATCCTCGAGGTCGCCGCCCAGTCGGGGGCGGACTCGGTCCACCCCGGCTACGGGTTCTTGGCCGAGAACGCCGACTTCGCCACCGCGGTGATCGAGGCGGGTCTGACCTGGATCGGTCCCTCACCTGAGGCCATCGACGCCCTGGGTGACAAGGCCAAGGCCAAGCAGATCGCTTTGAAGGCCGGGGCGCCGTTGGCGCCGGGCCTCAAGGACCCGGTCAAGGACGCCTCCGAGATCACCGCGTTCGCCCAAGAACACGGCCTCCCGGTCGCGATCAAGGCCGTCTTCGGGGGCGGTGGCCGCGGCCTGAAGGTCGCCCGCACCCTCGAAGAGATCCCCGACCTCTACGAATCCGCGGTCCGCGAAGCCGTGGGCGCGTTCGGTCGCGGTGAGTGTCTGGTGGAGAAGTTCCTCGACAAGCCCCGCCACGTCGAGACCCAGTGCCTGGCCGATACCCACGGCAACGTGGTCGTGGTCTCCACCCGCGACTGCTCCCTGCAGCGCCGCCACCAGAAACTGGTCGAGGAAGCCCCCGCCCCGTTCCTGTCCGAGGAACAGACCAAACGCCTCTACGAGTCCTCCAAGGCCATCTTGCGCGAAGCCGGCTACGTCGGCGCCGGAACCTGTGAGTTCCTGGTCGCCGCCGATGGCACCATCTCCTTCCTCGAGGTCAACACCCGCCTCCAGGTCGAACACTGCGTCTCCGAAGAGGTCACCGGCCTCGACCTCGTGCGCGAGATGTTCCGCATCGCCGCCGGTGAAGAGCTCGGCTACGACGACCCCGAGATCCGCGGCCACTCCATCGAATACCGCATCAACGCCGAAGACGGCGGCAACAACTTCATGCCCGCCCCCGGCACCCTGACCGAATGGGCACCACCGGCCGGACCCGGGGTACGTCTGGACGGCGGCTATGAGAAGGGCGAGACCATCCCCGGCGCCTTCGACTCCCTGATCGCCAAGCTGATCATCACCGGCCGCGACCGCACCCAGGCACTCGAACGCTCACGCCGCGCCCTGGCCGAGTTCCAGGTCGACGGTATGCCCACCGCGATCCCCTTCCACCAGGCCGTGGTCAACGACCCCGCCTACACCGCCCAGAACGGCTCCTTCGAGGTCTACACCACCTGGATCGAAACCGACTTCGACAACCAGATCACCCCCTACGCCGGCGGTCTGGGCGAGGCCGAAGAGGCCCTCGAGCGGCAGACCGTGGT
>NZ_FNFN01000008.1 GCF_900101045.1 Nocardioides sp. YR527
GCTCGCCGGCGCCGCCGGCACCAAGGGCACCCTCGACCTCGAGACCGCCGACAAGCTCCTCGCCAAGATCGACGAGATCGCCGAGATCTTCTGGGCGACCAAGAAGGCCTGAGGAACGAAGGCCTGAGCTTTCTCGAAGCTCGGCCCCGCGCACCACAGCCGCTCCGTTCCCGGAGCGGCTGTGGTGCGTTAACGGGGCGGCGAGACCGGTCTCGTTGCATAATCATCGGGACTCCCACAGAAGGACTGACAACCCAGATGCCCCAGGTCGAGCTGCGCCTTCCCGCAGAAGGCGCTTACGTCTCCGTGCTGCGTACGACGACGGCCGCGCTGGCCGCGCGCCTCGACTTCACGCTCGAGGACATCGAGGACCTGCGGATGGCGGTCAGCGAGGCGGCGGCGATCTGTCTGGAGTGCGCCGCGGAGGCCGCTGACCTGGACGTCGTCTTCGACCTCGGCGAGGACACCATCGGGGTCACCGTGACCACGACCCGCGATGTCGAGGCGGAGATCGACGAGGAGAGCTTCGCCTGGCAGGTGCTCACCACCCTGGCCAGGGAGGTCACCGCCACCCCCGACGGTGATCAGCTCAGGATCTCCCTGGTCGCGGGAGCGACCCCGCTTGGAGCCGCGCGCTGACATGGCGCAGGAGACGATTCGGTCGTCGAGGTCCAGGAGCACCCGCGAGGTGGATGACGCCCGCACACGCTCCCGGGAGCTCTTCAGGGCCCTCGCCGGGCCGGACCTACCCGATGCGGAACGGACCGCCGTCCGCGACGAGCTGGTCCACCTCAACATGGCGTTGGTCGAATACTGCGCCTCGCAGTTCTACGGTCGCGGCGAGCCGCACGAGGACCTCGTCCAGGTCGGCGTCGTCGGCCTCCTCAACGCCGTGGACCGCTACGACCTCTCCCGCGACGTGGAGTTCTCGACGTACGCGGTGCCCACGATCCTCGGCGAGATCAAGCGCTACTTCCGCGACAGCCGGTGGGCCGTCAGCGTTCCCCGTCGCCTTCGCGATCTGCAGCAGAACCTCCGCGACGCCACCGCCGAGCTCTCCCAGGAGCTCGGCCGCTCCCCCACGGCCCGCGACCTCGCCACCCGGCTCGGGGTCAGCCTCGAGACCGTCGTGGAGGGCCTGGAGTCCAGCAACGCGTACGCAGCGCTGTCCCTCGACTCCGAGAGCGACGAGACCGCGCCGATGCTCGACTCGCTGACCGCCCACGACCTGCGCCTGGACGACGTCGAGGTGCGGGAGTCGATCAGGCCCGTGCTCGACAGCCTCTCCGCCCACGAGAAGCAGGTGCTGATGCTGAAGTTCTTCCGCAACAAGACCCAGACCGAGATCGCCGCCGAGCTCGGGGTCTCCCAGATGCAGGTCTCCCGGCTGCTCAACCGATCGCTCCTCCAGCTGCGCAAGGCGCTGGAGGAGGACTAGCGCCGTACCCGAACAGCTCGGGCCGACCTGCCGCCGATGACGCCGTCAGCAGCGCCACGATGATCCAGGTCAGCTGCACGACCGTTCTGACTCTCCACCAGCGACGTCTCGGACGCCCGGATGAGGACTTTGGCGCTGTGCCAACGGCGACCTTCGGCACTGTATGGAGATCTCGAGCACTGCCTAGCGTGATCAGTGATCGTAGGAGGTCGCCATGGAGGAATTCTTCATCTGGGGAGCGTTCTCCGTCGTGGTCGCAGCGTTCTGTGTCTGGAAGACGCAGGCAGCGCGGATCCTCGTTGGCCCCTTCTTCGGTGCGATGGACCTGGGTAGCCACGGAGAACTCATTCTCACGAACCCAGAGACGTGGACGCCAGCACGGCAGATAGAGGATTGCTCAAAGGTCGAGGAGGCCAGCTCCTCTTCGATGACCCAGCGGCGGGTGCGTGAGGGCAATGCGAACGCCGCGGAGTGAGGGCCTCCGACCGTCCGCCGCGGTGAGCCCCAGGACCCGACGCCTCTGCGTCGCCGTTGCTGCGCTGGCGTTGGTCGCGGCCGTTCCCACGTTCTTCGTCGACGGAGTTCTCAACGGGCCGCCCGTGATGAACGGCTCCGCACGCGGCACGGCGCTCACCATGTTCGCCCTGGCGCTTCCTGTGCTCGCGGTCGGCGTGGTCACCTCGATCCTCGGCTCGGTCTGGGGGCGGGCCGCGCTCATCGGCGCGCTCGGCTACCTCACCTACAACGCCACCCTCCTGGTGTACGCCACCCCGTTCAACGAGCTGTTCCTCGCCTACGTCGCACTGCTCGGGCTATCGCTGTGGTCGCTGGTCAGCGCGTTGCTCGACCCTCTGCCGGTCCTTTCGCCTGACAGCAGGCTGCCAGCGCGTGGGATCGCCGCGTTCATCCTGACCGTGGTCGCCCTCAACGCACTGGCCTGGCTGCGGTTCGTCGTACCCGATCTGGGAGAGGATCCGCCGGACTTCCTGGCCGGGACCGGCCTGACCACCAACCCGATCTATGTACAAGACCTCGTGGTCTGGCTGCCAGCCCTGGGGGTCGTGGCCGTGCTGCTCTGGCAGCGCCGGCCCGCCGGCATCTTCCTCTGCGGAGCCGGGCTGTTCTTCTGGGAGATCGAGGCAATCGGTGTCGCGGTCGACCAGTGGTTCGGTCACCGCGCCGACCCTGCCTCAGACGTGGCGACCCAGGGTGGCGTCGTGTTGTTCGTCGTGCTTGCCGGGGTGACCCTCGTCCCGCTGGTCCTATGGATACGCGCGGTCCTGTCGCGGCCCTAGCGCTCCTCGAGCGCGGCGATGCTCGGCGGCGCGAAGATGCCGACGAGGGCGACGACCGCGACCAGCGCCAGCCCGCCCGCGATCGCGAGGTCCTCACGCAGGTTCCAGGCCAGGCCGAGCACGATCAGCTGGACGAGCACCAGCGGCGCCCGCGCCCACGACTCCAGTCGCCAGAGCATGTAGGAGCACCAGCCGATGCCGGCGGCGCAGAGCAGGAAGAACAGTCCGCCCGCGATCGCGGTCGTGAGCGAGGCGGCGTCGGGGATGCGTACGAACTCCAGCGCTCCCCACACCAGCATCGCCGCGGTCTCGACGCCTGCGGCGATCAGGGTCAGCAGGAGAGTCCAGGGGCGGTGCGGCGCGGTCACCTCAGCAGCCTAGAACCCTCGCCAAGCGTCAGAAAATCCGCAGTAGCATACACGACCGGATTTTCCGGTAACTCACCGCGTTACCGAATTGTCTAGCCCCAGGAAGACTGAGTGTTACGGTCCGGTGACGAACCAGACACTGGTTAGGGGTTGTTTCGGCGTCCATTTCTTGGAACTCTAGAGACCAGCACGCACGTGAAGACATTCACACATCCCCGCCACGTGCCGACTCGCAGGGTCTCGAATCACCAGGGCCTTGCCCATCCTACGTCAGAAAGAGGGTCTACCCAGCCATGGATTGGCGCCACCGTTCGGCTTGTCTCGATGAAGACCCGGAACTGTTCTTCCCCATCGGAAACACCGGTCCGGCCATCCTCCAGATCGAGGAAGCCAAGCAGGTCTGCCGGCGTTGCGACGTCCGGGAGCAGTGTCTTCAGTGGGCTCTTGAGGCCGGTCAGGACCACGGCGTGTGGGGTGGACTGAGCGAGGACGAGCGTCGTGCGCTGAAGCGCCGCAACGCCCGCTCCCGTGTCCGCACCGCCGTCTGACCAACCCCTAGAGGCCATCAACCCCTAGCGATCCACCTAGAGCTCCAACGGCAGCTCGACCGCAGCTCTCGCCCCATGGCCGTCCGGCCGGGGCCCCAACGAGAGCCGGCCCCCGAGCTCGCCTTCGACGAGAGTCTTCACGATCGACAACCCCAAGTTTGTCGATGTGTCGAGACTGAACCCGTCGGGTAGTCCATGACCGTCATCCTCGATGGTCACCTGGAGATGCCCGGCGGGTTGCTGTCGTACGGACATCACGATCTTGCCGGTCTCGGGATCGCCCGGACCGTTGCCGCGGTACCCGTGCTCGACCGCGTTCTGCAGCAGCTCGGTGACGACCATCGCCATCGGCGTGGCCACCTCCGAGGGCAGCGACCCGAACGAGCCCTCTCGGCGTACCCGCACGGCGACGCCGACCGAGGTGACCTCTCCCACCATGGAGGCGAGCCGATCGGCGATCTCGTCGAACTCGACGGTCTCCTCGACGGCCTGCTGGGAGAGGATCTCGTGGACCAGTGCGATGGACCCGACACGCCGTACGGCCTCGTTCAGCGCATCCTGTGCGACACCGGAGTCGACCCGGCGAGACTGCATCCGCAGCAGGGCGGCCACGGTTTGTAGGTTGTTCTTCACTCGATGGTGGATCTCGCGGATCGTGGCGTCCTTGGTGACGAGCTCACGATCGCGTCGACGCAGGTCGGTGACGTCGCGCAGCAGCACCAGCGCACCGATCGCCTCGCCACGTGGCCGCAGCGGGATCGAGCGCATGATGATCGCCATCACCCCGGTGTCGATCTCGGTGTCGCGGTGCGCCCGACCGCCGAGGACCGCGCTCAGCGTCTCCTCGTCGGGGCGCTTGCGCGGCGGCACCAGGGCCCGGGTCATCCCGGCCAGGGACTGGCCGGCGAGGTCGCCGGAGAGCCCCAGCCGGCGGAAGACCGAGAGCGCGTTGGGACTGGCGTAGTCGACGACGCCGTCGGCATCCACCCGCACGAACCCGTCCCCGACCCGAGGGGTGTCGGTGTGGTCGCTGCGCTGGCCGACCGCCGGGAAGTAGCCGTTGGCCACCATCTGGGTCAGGTCGGCGGCGGTCTGCAGGTAGGACAGCTCGAGCTTGGACGGCGTGCGTACGCCGAGCAGGTTGGTGTTGCGGCTCAGCACCGCGATGATGCGGCCGGCCCGGCGTACGGGGATGGTCTCGACCCGCACGGGAAGGTCGTCGCGCCACTCCGGGTCGCCCTCACGAACGAGCCGGCCGGCGTCGACGGCGTCGTCCAGGGTGGCGTGACGCCCCTTCGGCACGAACATGCCGACGATGTCGTCGACATAGGCCGTGGGACCGGTCGTGGGACGCATCTGACCGGCCGCCCAGAAGCCGTTCCCGGACTTGTCCGGCAGCCACAGCACCAGGTCGGCGAAGGAGAGGTCGGCCAGGATCTGCCAGTCGGCCATGAGCAGCTGAAGCCACTCGACATCATCGTTGTCGAGCTCGGTGTGGCTCTGGGCGAGCTCGCTCAGGGTAGGCACGCCGACAGCGTAGATGTAGACCTTGGTATGCGCATTGCGCGGGTCGGTGGTCGGCGCGTGGCCGGGTTTGGCAGGATGTTCCCCATGTCGGAGGCGTACTGGCGCGAGGTTCATTCAACCGGTCTCGCCGTACCCACCGACCGGCCGCTGGGTGACCTCACCATCGAGCTCACCCGGATGCTCGGCGACCCGGATCCGGACGTACGCAGCGGGCTGGCCGTGCCGGCCCTGTCGACGTGGATCCAGCGCGGCGTCTACGACGACCTGCTCGGGGGTCTGGGCGACGGTATGGCGGCCGGGCTGGTGGTCGGTCTGGGCGACTCGGGCAACAACGGCGTCTTCCGCCGGGCGTCCTCGGTCGAGGCCCTGGCCGAGTGCATCGCCCGCGACAACGCCCGCTCGCTGGTGCGTGCGGAGAAGGTGCTGGAGTGGGGCGACCGGATCGCCACCTGGCTGCTGCGCGAGCGCGACCTGCGGGCCTTCGTTCCTGAGCGTGGCTGGGCGCACGCGGTCGCCCGCGGCGCCGACGCGCTCGGCACCCTGGCCGCCTCCGAGCACCTCGGCAAGCCCGAGCTGACGGTGATCCTCGACGTGGTCGCCGACCGGGTGCTCGCCCGCGGGGACACCATCTACGCCCACGGAGAGCCCGACCGGCTGGCCGCAGCCACGATGTCCGTGCTGCGCCGCAACCTGGTTCCGCTCAACATCATGGAGCCGTGGATCAACCGGATCGTCACCGTCGCCACCGCCACCCCGGAGACGCCCGACCGTGACCCGTTCCTGCTCACCGGCAACGCCGAGGCCTTCCTGCGGGCCCTCTACATCCAGCTCGCGCTCAGCAACGACATCCCGCAGATCCGCGGCGACCTGCTGCTGGTCGTCGTCGCGGCCCTGAAGAAGTCGAACGCCACGTACCTGACGTGACTGCGGGTCGAGATTCGCCCTCCCGCGCATGGTTTTGAGAGACTGTCCCGAGGCCCCTCGGGGTCCACGTACCCCAATGGAGGAGATCATCATGGGCAAGACTGGCCGCAAGCGCCGCGCGCGCCGCAAGAAGGGCGCGAACCACGGCAAGCGCCCCAACGCCTGACCGCTGACCCTCGTCACGAGGTCAGAGCAGTCAAGAGACGCAAGAGCCCCAGCCGATCGGCTGGGGCTCTCGTCGCGTCTGTGGCCGGTTCAGGACCTCGTGCGGAGCTCCTGGATCTGGACCATGATCTTCGCGCGCAGCTCGCCCGGGGCGACCTCGGTGCACGAGCGCGCCACGACCGCCTTGACGATGCGCTGCTGGTCGTAGGTCTCCAGGCAGGGGTTGCAGCTCTGCAGGTGGAGCTTGACCTGGTCGGCGTCGGCCGCGGCGAGCTCGTTGTCGATCAGGAAGACGATCTGCTCGAGGAAGTCCGCGCAGTCGGTGGGTGAGGCGTCATGTTTGTGGGCACTCATGACGCACCTCCACGAGCGCCGGTGAGGTCGTTGGTGCGAACGTAGTCGGAGAGAAGATCGCGCAGCTGGCGCCGGCCGCGGTGAAGCCGCGACATCACGGTGCCGATCGGGGTTTCCATGATCTCGGCGATCTCCTTGTAGGCGAATCCCTCGACGTCGGCGAGGTAGACAGCGAGCCGGAACTCCTCCGGGAGACGCTGCAGGGCGTCCTTCACCTGAGAGTCGGGCAGGTGCTCGAGCGCCTCCATCTCCGCGGACTTCAGACCGGTCGAGGTGTGCGACTCGGCCCGCGCCAGCTGCCAGTCCTCGACGTCCTCGGACATCGACTGCTGCGGCTGGCGCTGCTTCTTGCGGTAGGTGTTGATGAAGGTGTTCGTGAGGATGCGGTAGAGCCAGGCTTTCAGGTTGGTGCCGGGCTTGAACTGGTGGAAGGAGGAGTAGGCCTTGGCGAACGTCTCCTGCACCAGGTCTTCCGCGTCGGACGGGTTGCGGGTCATCCGCATCGCCGCCGAGTAGAGCTGGTCGAGGAAGGGCAGCGCGTCCCGTTCGAAGCGCAGTGCACGCTCCTCGGGTGTCTCTGTGGCCAGGTCGACCTCTGCGTCGTTGTCGCTCATCACGTCCCAGGGTACGCGCGCGAGCAGCGGGGCGCTCATCTGCGACACATTCGCGGCGGGGCGTTCGAGCAGGATGGTCATGTCGAGTGAACGCCACGGCGGCCAATAAACATTCCCGCTAGACGATGACCTCGCGGACCAGCCACTCCAGGGTGGACTCGACCAGGATCGCGTCGGCGTCCGCCTGCGTGATCGGGCCGCGCTTGCCGACGACGAGGGAATGGTCCGCTCCCGGGATCGGGGTGACCTCGATCCCCTCCGGGAACTCCTCGGGCTTGCCGAACCTGTCCCGGGTGCCCTGCAGCACGAGCGTCGGCACCCTGGACTCCAGCAGCTCGTAGGCACGCGAGATGCCCGGCTTGGCGATCGGGTGCAGCGGGAAGGCCAGGCACAGCGCCCCCGCGGCGCCAAAGCCGCGCGCCGTACGGACCGCCGAGCGGGCCCCGGCGGAGCGGCCTCCGACCACCAGCGGGGTGCGCACCCGCATCCAGTTGGCGGCCAGGGTCAGCGCCGTGTCGAGCGACTTGGGCGGCGTGGCCACCGGCTTGCCCTTGACGCGCCAGGGCTGCTCGAAACGGACCACGGTGATCCCCTGGGCCGGCAGCGCGTCGTTGAGCGCCATCAGGTCGTGGGTGTCGATGCCGTTGCCGGCACCGTGTGAGAGCAGCAGCGTCGCCTGTGGTCGCCGCGCCCGGCGGGTGTAGAGCCGCCCCTGTCCGTAGGGCGTGTCGATCATCTGCGTCGTGGTTCCACCCATGTCATCCCCAGGCTTCCTCGATCGGCAGCGGCTCGACGAGCTCACGGCCGTTGTTGCGTACGTTGCTCACCAGCGTCGAGACCGGGTAGGCCTCCAGCCGGCCGGGCGCCGCCGGGGTCAGCAGATCCAGATCGCCCGGACGCGTCGGGTCGAGCCACTGGTCCCAGCGCTCGGGTTCCACCATGAGCGGCATCCGGTCGTGGATGCGGCCCAGCGCATCCTCGGCCTCGGTCGTGATCACGGTGCACGACCACAGCCAGCGCGCTGGGTCGTCCTCGGCCTTGGCGGGGTCTGGCCAGAGCTCGTAGAGGCCGGCCATCGCCAGCACGCCGCCGTCCTTCGGGGTGATGAAGTAGGGCTGTTTGCGCGGCTTGCCTTTCGCGTCCTTGGCCTCGGTGGCGTACCACTCGAAGTAGCCGTCGGCCGGCAGCAGGCAACGCCGCTTGGCGAACGCCCGTCGATAGGCCGGCTTGTCGCCCACCGTCTCCATCCGGGCGTTGATCATCCGGTTGCCGATCTTGACGTCCTTGGCCCAGGACGGGACCAGGCCCCAACGTACGGAACGGAGCTGGCGCTCGCTGGAGGCTGCTTCCTCGCGCGGCGGGCGCTCGAGGACGGCATAGACATCGTCGGTCGGGGCCACGTTGTAGCTCTCGGTGAGCGGCTCCTGCAGGCGCAGCTCATCGATCTCGAACTCCTCGGCCAGCTCGTCGGGTTGGCGGCTGGACGCGTAACGACCGCACATACGTTCACCTTAGCGCCGGGGGCCGGTGGTGTTCGGAGGTATTTCTAGGCTCCGCGGGCGAGCTCGTCGAGCAGGTGGCCCGCCGACCTGTCGTTCTCGGGGAGTCCTTCGATCCAGATCCGGTCGGCGCTGTGCTCGACCATCCGCTTGAGGAGGCCGAGCCGCTTGACCAGCGTCTCGTCACGCGGGGCGACCACGACCATCCGGCTGTGGCCGACCTGTCCGACGGCAGCCGCGGTCGCGAAGACCGACCGGGCGGTCTGGCCCAGCAGCGACATCCGGCGGGCGGTGGCGATGCTGTCGGTCTTCCCGCCGGGGGCGCCCGGGAGATGGGCGTCGGTGACGACCAGCGCGTGACTGCGCGCCGTGGCCTCACGGTAGAGGTCCGAGATGCGTTCTCGCAGGTGCGCGAGGGTGGCGAGACCGGTGAGCGGGTCGGCGCAGGAGATGGTGTGCAGGTAACCCAGCGTCGCCTCGCTCCAGGCGACGGACAGCGCGTGCACCTCGACGAACGCCGGGTCGCGGTCGTCCACGGTCTGCGTGGTCATCCGAAGATCCTCGAGGCTCTCCCCCAGGGGCACACCTGACTCGGCAAGGTCGTGGCCGACGACCCAGCAGGCCTCGGCGACGTAGTTGCTGTGCTCGGCGAGCGCCTCGGCGACGGCCTCGAAGCGCGGCGGGAGCGCCGCGCGCTGCCCGTCGGAGAGCTCTGTGATCTCAGGCGAGGTGGGTGCAGGCGCACGCCGACCTCGGGAGAACAGCCGCACGACTCACCTCTTTTCTCGTGTTTCCTGGCGTTGGTGTCGTTCCTTGTCCGAAGTTGCTGGGTCGTGGATACAGTGGTGCGCGCGCAACCGATCGCGCTGCACATGGACTTGACGTACCAAATCAGCAACCATGACGCGGTCGAGACCCACATTTTCTGGGTTTCGCGAAAACTTGTTGTCAGATCCGGGGAGAGGGGCGTGACGTGCGGGCTTCCGCGGTCGTTAGCACAACGCATGTCTCCCGTTGGCGCAACCCGCGTCATACCTCCGTCCTTCTAACGTCTCTGGTGCTGTGAGCGAATCGACCCCCACCTCTCTACCTACCCTCGACGCCCCTGGCGACGCCGAGCTGATCACCGCTGTCCGTGGTGGTGATCTGGATGCGTACGGGACGCTGTTCGAGCGCCATGTCGAGGCTGCCCGCCGCCTCGCCCGCCAGCTGGTGTCGCCCGGCGATGCCGACGACCTCGTCTCCGAGGCGTTCGCCAAGGTGCTCAACGTGCTGCAGCGGGGCGGCGGCCCGGACCTGGCGTTCCGCGCCTATTTGCTGACGTCGTTGCGCCGGCTCCACGTGGACAAGATCCGCGCCGCCTCGAAGCTGACCACCACCGACGACCTGACCCCGTTCGACCCGGGCGTGCCGTTCGAGGACACCGCAGTGTCGGGCTTCGACAACCAGGCCGCCGCGAAGGCGTTCCAGCAGCTTCCGGAGCGCTGGCAGCAGGTGCTGTGGCACACCGAGGTCGAGGGCCAGAAGCCGGCCGAGATCGCGCCGATGCTCGGCATGTCGGCCAACTCGGTCTCCGCGCTCGCCTACCGCGCGCGCGAAGGCCTCAAGCAGGCGTTCATCTCCATGCACGCCCAGGACGCGGGCGAGGAGGCGTGCGCGACCACCCGTGCCAACCTGGGCGCCTACATCCGCAACGGCCTGTCCAAGCGTGACTCGACGAAGGTCGACGACCACCTGCAGGACTGCCGCCCGTGCACCGCGATCTACCTCGAGCTCACCGAGGTCAACTCCGGGATGGGCGCTTGGCTGGCTCCGGCCCTGCTCGGCGCCGCGGGCGCGGGCTACCTCGCCGTCGGAAGTGGCGTCGCCGCCAAGGGTGGCGTGCTGTTCTTCCTCGGTCGGGCCAGGGACTGGGTGCTGGGCGATCCGGTGGGACGTACGGTCGGGGTCGGCGCCGGTGTCGCCACGGCGGCTGCCGCGGCGGTGGTCGCCGGCTTCGCTCTCACCGGCGGTGACCCGGCTCAGAACGAGCCGGTTGCCGATGAGCCCGCCGCCGAGGCACCGGCCGTTGCCGACCCGGCTCCCGCTGACCCGGCAGCACCGCCGGCCGCACCGCCGGCCGCGCCACCCGCGAAGCAGCCCGCTGCCCCTCCTGCCGACCAGCCCGCTGCCCCTCCTGCCGACCCGCCCGCCGACCCGGCACCTGCTCAGGCGCAGCAGGCGCCGGTCATCAGCGCCCCGATCGCCGACGTGAAGGGCACGCCGGGCGGCAAGTCGGTCATCGACCTGACCCAGGGGGCCACCGACGCCAACGGCGACCCGCTGACGGTCAAGTCGGCCTCCGTCGCCGCGCCGGCGCACGGCACCGTCACCAAGGGCGGCAGCGCGCCGTCAGGCGGTAAGGGCGGCAGCGTCAGCGGCGCCGTCTTCGCTGGCCTGCGGATGGCCGGCGAGCCGATCACCACGGTGACCTACCAGGCCGACAAGGGCTGGCGCGGCACCGACACCATCGAGTACGTCCTGACCGACGGCAACGGCGGCGACGTCGCCGGCTCGGTCGATGTGATCACCCCCAACGCGCGACCGAAGGCCGTCGGTGACAGTGCGACCGCTCCCTACACCGGCAGTGAGCCCGAGCCCACGCCGATCGACGTGCTTGCCAACGACACCGACGACAACAACGACGCCCTCGAGCTGGTCGAGATCACCGAGGCACCCACACACGGGTCCGCGACCATCGAGAACGGCACGGTCGTCTACACGAGAGACCCGGCCCCCGACGGTGCCACCGACTCCTTCAGCTACCGGATCTCGGACGGACACGGCGGCAAGGACGTCGCCACGGTGGACCTCACCCTCGAGCAGGCGCCTGAGCACGACGCCGGGATCGCGCTGGATCACCTGGCCTACGACGGGTACGAGCACGTCCAGGTGACCGCCGACGGCATTCCCGAGGGCGACTTCACCGCGACCTTCCGCTACCGGGCGACCGGCGTCGCCCAGCCCTACCCGGAGGGGTCGAACCCGCAGTCGATGTGGGCCTGCTCGCAGCTGAGCCCGCCGGCCGTTCCCCAGGGCGGCGTCGTCGAGGGTGAGTGCACGCTGACCAGCACCGACAACGGCCAGGGCGTGCTCCACTTCGACTTCACCACCGACGGCGCGTGGACGTTCGAGGCGAGCCTCACCGCGGTGGGCTATGCGGACCCGGAGCCGGGTAACGACACGGTCGGAGCCTCGGGCGAAGGCTCCGCGGAGCCCACGCCCACCCCGACCGTCCCCCCGACCCCGGACGTACCGCAGGTGCCCACACCACCCGGGACCCCTGACGTACCGCAGGTGCCAACACCACCCGGGACCCCTGACGTGCCCCAGGTGCCCACGCCGACCGGCCTCCCCGGCCTGCCCGACCTCCCGAGCACGACCGGCAACCCGTCCGCACCGGGCAGTAGCAACAGTCCGGTCGAGGACCCCGACGACGAAGCCTCCGAGTCGGAAGCCAACGCCAGCACGAGCGGCCTGACCTGGAAGGGCTTCCTCAAGGCGATCGGCCTCGGCTGACATCAGACACCCTGACCGACGGACGCGCTGAGGTTCGGCAGGTCGCAGACACTAAAGTTGGACCTGTGACTACGACGACCGACCGTGCCGCTGACCCTGCCAACGGGCCGGCCGACCCCTGGCCGGCGCCCCGAGCGCACGGTCCGGTGACGGCGACGGTGTCGCTGCCCGGCAGCAAGTCGCTCACCAACCGAGCGCTGGTGCTCGCCTCGATCGCGGAGGGGCCCAGCGTCGTACGTCGTGCGCTTCGGTCCCGCGACACGCTGCTGATGGCGGCAGCGCTGACGTCGTTGGGGTCGCAGGTGGACACCTCGGAAGACGACTGGGTCGTGACGCCTGGGGCGTTCGGTGCCGATGCCGATGTCGACTGCGGGCTGGCGGGGACGGTGATGCGTTTCGTACCTCCGGTGGCCGCGCTCTCCACCGGCACGGTCGCCTTCGACGGCGACCCGCACATGCGCAAGCGGCCGGTCGGCGAGGTGCTGCGTGCGCTTCGCGATCTCGGCGTGGACATCGACGGGGACGGGCTGCCGTTCGCGATCCACGGCGCCGGTGCCGTGCCGGGTGGGACCGTGGTGGTCGACGCCTCGGCCTCGAGCCAGTTCATCAGCGCGCTGCTGCTCGCAGGGGCGCGCTACGAGAACGGTGTGGACATCCGCCACGAGGGCAAGCCCGTGCCCTCGCTCCCCCATATCGACATGACGGTCGCGATGCTGCGTGAGAACGGGGTCGCGGTCGACGACGCTGACGCCAACCGGTGGACCGTGGCACCAGGACCGATCCAGGCGCTGGACCGCACCATCGAGCCGGACCTCTCCAATGCGGCTCCGTTCCTGGCCCTGGCCGCGGTCTCGGGTGGCACCGTGACCGTGCGCGACTGGCCGGAGGCCACCGACCAGCCGGGCGACCAGCTGCGCGAGGTGCTCTCGCTGATGGGCTGCGAGGTGCGCATCACCGACGACGGGCTGACCGTGACCGGGCCGGAGCGGCTCACCGGGATCGACCTGGACATGCACGACATCGGCGAGCTGACCCCGGCCGTCGCGGCGCTGTGCGCGCTCGCATCGACGCCTTCTCACCTGACCGGCATCGGCCACATTCGGGGCCACGAGACCGACCGGCTCGCCGCGCTCGCGCGCGAGCTGGGCGCGCTCGGGGCCGACGTCACCGAGCACCCCGACGGGCTGACCATCCGCCCCGCGACGCTGCACGGCGGCGTGTTCCACACCTACGCCGACCACCGGATGGCCCATGCCGGCGTGATCATCGGGGCTGTCGTCGAGGACGTACTGGTCGAGAACATCACCACCACCTCCAAGACCTTCACCGACTTCGCGCCCTTCTGGGCCCAGCTGTTCGTCTCGGGCTCCGCTTCGACAGGTTTGATCTGACGCCATGGCGAAGGCACAGCGGCGCTACGGGACCGAGGACGTCGAGCACTACGACCGTCCCCGGCGCCGCACCCGGCCGCGGACGAAGGACCGGCCCAGCTATGACGACGCCGACCTCGGACGAGTGATCACCGTCGACCGTGGTCGGTTCACGCTGGTCATGGACGAGGCCCCCGATGTCGAGGTGTGGGCGGTCAAGGCCCGCCCGCTCGGCCGCAAGGGCGTGGTCGTCGGCGATCGGGTGAAGGTCGTCGGCGACACCTCGGGCGCGGAAGGGGCACTGGCGCGGATCGTCGAGCTCGAGTCCCGGGAGACCGTGCTGCGACGTACGGCCGACGACGACGACCCCGTCGAGCGGGTCGTGGTGGCCAACGCCGACCAGCTGGTGATCGTCACCGCGATCGCCGACCCCGAGCCGCGCACGGGGTTCATCGACCGCGCTCTGGTGGCTGCCCTGGAGGCGGGCATCGACCCGCTGCTGTGCATCACCAAGGCCGACCTGGCCGACCCGGAGTCGCTCGTCTCGATCTACCGGTCGCTGGGGGTGCCGTGGGTGGTGACCCAGCAGGGCGGGGACATGAGCGCACTGCAGGCCAGGCTCGAGGGACGTACGTCGGTCCTCCTCGGCCACAGCGGGGTCGGCAAGTCGACGCTGGTCAACGCCATCGTTCCCGACGCCGGGCGCGAGGTCGGGCACGTCAACGCCGTGACCGGGCGAGGACGGCACACCTCCACGTCGGCGTTGATGCTGCGGCTTCCGGACTCTGCCGACGGTGGGGGCTGGATCATCGACACCCCGGGGATCCGTACGTTCGGGCTGGCTCACGTCGAGCCGGAACGGCTCATCGTCTCCTTCCCCGATCTGCAGGAGGCGACGGCGGAGTGCCCGCGCGGCTGCTCGCACGCCGCGGATTCGCCGGAGTGCGGGCTCGACATCGCGATCGAGGACGGCAGGCTCGATCCGGAACGGGTCGCCTCGTTCCGGCGCCTGCTCGAGGCGCGGTCGGTGCCGACGTACGCGCTCTGACCTGGTCTGGTCCGCCATGCCCCGGGCGGTGTTTTCGTGGGGAACCGGTTACCAGGGGAGGGTTCGCTCCGACGGCGGAGCCACTAGAGTGGACCTTCGTGGCGAGCACTCCTGACTTCAACGACGACCTGCGGCTGGCGCACCTGCTGGCCGACGACGCCGACTCGCTGTCGACGTCGCGGTTCAAGGCGCTCGACCTGCACGTCATGACCAAGCCCGACCTCACTCCCGTCTCAGACGCGGACAAGGCCGTGGAGGAGTCGATCCGGCGCACGCTCTCTCGCGCGCGTACGCGGGACGCGATCACCGGCGAGGAGTCGGGATCCTCTGGCTCGTCCAGCCGCCGCTGGATCGTCGACCCGATCGACGGCACCAAGAACTTCGTGCGCGGCGTGCCGGTCTGGGCAACCCTGATCGCGCTCGCGGTCGACAACGAGGTCGTGATGTCGGTCGTCTCCGCGCCCCAGCTCGGGCGGCGCTGGTGGGCGGCGAAGGGCCAGGGCGCCCACACCGGCAAGTCGCTGATGAAGTCGACCCGCTGCCAGGTCTCGGACGTACGCCGCCTGGAGGACGCCTCGATGTCCTACTCCTCGCTGCACGGCTGGGAGGAGCGCGAGCGGCTCGAGGACTTCCTGGCGCTGATGCGCAGCTGCTGGCGCACCCGTGCCTACTCCGACTTCTGGTCCTACATGCTCGTCGCCGAGGGCGCTGTCGACATCGCGGTGGAGCCGGAGCTCGAGCTCTACGACATGGCCGCGCTGGACATCATCGTGCGTGAGGCCGGCGGCCAGTTCACCTCGCTGGCCGGCGACCCGGGACCGTGGGGCGGCAACGCGCTGGCCACCAACGGTCACCTGCACGACGCCGTGCTCTCGTTCCTCGGCGGGCTGCCCGACGGCAACAACGACGCCGACTGGCCGGCCGCGCAGCCGGGGTCGGTCACCGCCTTCCGCCGTCCTGGGACCGAGTAGGCGTTCCGGAACAGACCCTGGCGTGACGTGCGTCACGGCCGCTACCGTTGGTGCATGAAGATCGCGGACGTACTCACTCGCAAGGCGATCGCAGAAGTCGTCACGATCGCATCAACCGCCACCGTGCGTGACCTGCTCGGGGTGCTTTCCGAGCACGGCATCGGGGCCTGTGTCGTCAGCGGAGACAGCACCGCCGTCGCCGGGATCGTCTCCGAGCGCGACGTGGTCCGGCGCCTCCACGAGAACGACGCGCTGCTCGCCGCCGAGGTCTCCTCGATCATGACCACCGAGGTCGAGACCTGTGTCCCCGAGGCCACCATCGACGAGATCCTGGCGATCATGACCAAGCGGCGGATCCGGCACATGCCGGTCGTCTCCCCCGACGGCGGCCTGGTCGGCATCGTCAGCATCGGCGACCTGGTCAAGCACCGCATCGACCAGCTCGCCTTCGAGCGCGACCAGCTCGAGGCGTACGTCCACCAGACGTAGCTGCCAGTCCGATGGCAGCAGCGGCGACCAGGGCGGTCATGGGCCAGCCGAACCACTCGACAGCCGCGACACCACAAGCGGTTCCGATGCTGCCACCGACGAAGTAGACCAACATGTACGCGCTGTTGAAGCGCGCCGGCGCCGCCGGGTCGATCGCCAGGACGGTGCTCTGGTTGGCGACTTGAGCGGCGAACAGCCCGGCGTCGAAGATCGCAAGGCAGATCAACGTCACCACCGTGTTCGAGAGACTGAACCCCACAGCAACCGCGGCCGCTCCGGCGAGGCTGAGGCCGACCACGATCACCCGCCGAGCGCCCACCCGGTCTGCCCACCTCCCGGCGACCTGGGTGGACAGCAGACCCGACAGGCCCGCCAAGGCGTACAAACCGATCTGTTCGGCCGGCAAGGAGTACGGGGGCTCGGACAGAGCGACAGCGATGCCGGCCCACACCGTGCAGAACGCGAAGAACCACAGCGAGCCCCGCAGAGCGGCAGCACGCAGAACGGGGTGCCCCACGATCAGTCCCGGCACCGACCGCAACGAAGCGAGATAGCCACGCTCGCCGGCCGCTGTCGCGTGGGGCAGCACCAGGACGCACCCCATGGCGATGACTCCGCAGGCGGCGGCGAGCACGAGCAGCATCGCGCGCCATCCGAGCTCGTCGGTCAGCCAGCCACCGACGATTCGACCGGCGAGGATCCCCACCGAGATGCCGGCAGTCACCGTCCCCAGAACGGTGGCGCGCCGTCCCGCCGGCGCCAGCCGCCCTGCGAATGAACTCAGACCGGCCCCGACGGACGAGCATGCCCCGACCACGACCATCACCGCCCCCAGGAGCGTCACGGTACCTGCGGCAGCGCTGACGGCGAGCCCGAGCGCCAGAACCCCGAACTGCGCCGCGAGAACGCGTCCCGGCGGGAGCCGGTCGACCAGTGGCACAAGAAGTGCGAGCCCCAGCATGTAGCCGACGGGGCCGCCGGCAAGAGCCAGTCCGATGGAAGCGACGTCCGTATCGAGCGATTCGGCCACCGTCGTGATCGCGGGCTGCATCGGGTAGATGGTCGAGGTCCCGAGCGCGGCCGCCAGCGCCATGAACACGATCGTGGGGACGCTGAGCCGCACCGGCACCTGTGCCTCGGTATCGATCTGCATGCTGCCACCGTAGGGAGCCGAATCTCCCGACACCGGCGGGAATGCGACGTCACCGTCGTGCCGGAGCCACCCCGGCCGCCGGCGCCGAGTCGACGCATCCGGATCGCGGCACATGCCCCTTCCTTCACAGGACCTGCACAACTTCTGCAGCCTTTCCGGCGACTCGGGCTTCTAGCCTGGGCATGTGCCAGAACAAGTGACGCGCCGGGTCCTCGTCGTCGAGGACGAGCCGGTCATCAACCAGGCCGTCTCCGACCGGCTCGCGGCGGAGGGGTACGACGTCGTCCGAGCGTGGGACGGCCCCGGGGCGGTCTCCTGCTTCGAGTCGACTGCTCCCGACCTGGTCGTGCTCGACGTGATGCTGCCCGGCTACGACGGCCTCGAGGTGTGCCGCCGGATCCAGGCCGTACGCCCCGTGCCGGTCCTCATGCTCACCGCGCGCGTCGACGAGGCCGATGTGCTCGTCGGGCTCGGCGTCGGGGCCGACGACTACCTGACCAAGCCGTTCCGGGCCCGTGAGCTGGTCGCCCGGGTCAACGCGCTCCTGCGGCGGGTGGAGCGGGCCGCCGAGCTGGCGGGGGCGCCGCGGCGTACGGCTGAGATCGGCGGGCTGCGGATGGATCCGGCAGCCCGACGTGTGTGGGTCGACGAGTCCGAGGTGAGGCTGACCCCGACCGAGTTCGACCTGCTGGTCTGCCTGGCGGCCGACCCGGGCGCCGTGGTCACCCGCGAGCGGCTGCTCTCCGAGGTCTGGGGCTGGAACGACGCCTCGGGCACGCGCACCGTCGACAGCCACGTGAAGGGGCTGCGGGCCAAGATCGGATCCGAGCGGGTGCGGACCGTGCACGGCGTCGGCTACGCGCTCGAGGCCGGCGAATGACCCCGTTGGAGCGGGTCTCCTCGATCAAGGTCAAGCTCGGTCTCCTGGTCGCCGCGAGCGCCCTGGTCGCGGCGATCGTCGGCTCGGTCGGGCGGGTCGCCGGGGTCTCGCCGTGGATCTCGATCCCGGTCACGATCGGGATCGCGCTCGCCGTCACCCAACTGCTGGCCGCGGGGATGACCTCGCCGCTGCGGCAGATGACGCGTGCGGCGCGGCGGATGGCGCGGGGTGACTACTCGGTCTCGGTGCCTGCCGTCGGTGCCGACGAGGTCGGTCAGCTGGGGCGTGCGTTCAACACGATGGCCAGCGACCTCGGCGCCGTCGACCGCCAGCGCCGCGACCTGGTCGCCAACGTCTCCCACGAGCTGCGTACGCCGCTGGCCGCTCTCACCGTCGTGCTGGAGAACCTCGTCGACGGCGTCGGATCCGACCCGGCCGCGCTGGAGACCGCGCTCGGCCAGGCCGAGCGTCTGAGCCGGCTGGTCGAGGACCTGCTCGACCTGGCACGTGTCGATGCCGGCAAGGCACCGCTGAGCACCGCCTCGGTCGAGCTCGGCCCACTGCTGGAGGCCTGCGTCGCGGAGACGCGGGTCAACGGACGGCCGGTCACCTACGAGATCGACGTACCGGCCGACCTGGTCGTCGACGCCGACCCCGATCGCCTCAGCCAGCTCGTCGTCAACCTGCTCGACAACGCCTCCCGGCACAGTCCGCGCGGCGGCATCGTCACCGTGCGGGCCGGAGTCGACGGCGAGCGCTACCACCTCGAGGTCCTCGACTCCGGACCCGGCATCCCGTCCACCGACCGGGGACGCGTCTTCGAGCCCTTCGGCACGCTCAGCGCCTCCGGCGAGGGCGGCGGGACCGGGCTCGGGCTCGCCATCGCCCGATGGGTCACCGACCTGCACGGGGGATCCATCGCCTTTCTGGACCCGCTTCCCGGCGCCTCGGGCGCCCGGGTGCGCGTCGACCTTCCGCTGCGGCCACCGGCACGAACTCTCGCCAGTCATCTCACCCCCACCCACGAGGAGATCCAGATGCCCACCACTCCCGCGGCGGCCGATCCCGCCGATCCCGCCGAGCCGGCCGTGCCGGCCGTGCCGGCCGTGCCGGCTGCTCCCACCGAGACAGCGCCCAAGCCTGCGTACGGCGCCCCGTCCGTCCTCGACGACATCTTCGGCGCCTACTGGCCCGACTCCGCTGTTCCGGGCAGGTTCGGGCTCTTCATCGGCGCGGTGGTCGCCGGTCTGCTCGGCGGGCTGCTGATCCCCGACCGCAACGCCGGGCTCGGCACGGTCATCGTGATGCTGGCGGCCGGCGGGGTCGTGATGCTGGCGAACGAGAAGCGTCGAAGCTGGTTCCCGGTCGTCTGCTACGTCCTGTTCGCGCTGCTCTCCTCGGTCGCGGTGCTCCGCGACGCCGAGTGGCTGGTCGCGCTGTGCCTGCTCACGGCGGTCGCGGTGATCCTGTGCGCCTCCACCCAGGCGAAGACCCTGCTCGGGATCGTGCTGACCGGGATCTCCTGGCCGCTGGCCGGGCTGCGCGGGATCCCGTGGCTGGGCCGCACGCTGACCAGCGTCTCCGGCAAGGGTCACGGGGCCGCGGTCGCCCGCACGACGGTGCTCTCGCTGCTCGGCCTGGTGATCTTCGGGCTCCTGTTCACCACCGCCGACGCGGTGCTGGGCAGCTGGGTCGACCGGTTCGTGCCGGACGTACGCCCTGACACCGTCGCAGCCCGGATCTTCATGACCGTCTTCGTCTTCGGGGTTGTGATGGGCGCTGCGTACCTGGCCGTGAACCCGCCCCGGATCGACCGCGGCGAGCGTACGTCCCAGCCCGTCGCGAACCGCTACGAGTGGCTGGCTCCGGTCGGTGTCGTGGTGGCCGTCTTCGCCGCGTTCCTGGCCGCCCAGGCGGCCGCGGTCTTCGGCGGCGAGGACTACCTGCGCGAGACGACGGGACTGACCTACGCCGAGTACGTCCACCAGGGGTTCGGTCAGCTCACCGTCGCGACCGCACTGACCCTGCTGGTGATCTGGGCGGCCGCGCGCAAGGCACCGGTGGAGACCACGGCCGACCGGCTGTGGCTGCGGATCGCTCTCGGGCTGCTCGCTGCCGAGGCCCTGGTCGTCGTCGGGTCGGCGCTGTACCGGATGCACCTCTACCAGGAGGCGTACGGCTTCACCCAGCTCCGCCTGCTCGTCGACGTCTTCGAGGCCTGGCTGGGTCTGCTGGTGATCGCCGGGCTCGTCGCCGCGGTGACCGGCAAGGCCATCGGCGGCGGTCTCTGGCTCGGCCGGTTCGCGCTGGTCAGCGGGGCTGTCGCGCTGCTCGGGATCGCCGCGATCAACCCGGACGCGTGGATCGCCGAGCACAACGTCTCGCGCTATGAGAAGACCGGGAAGATCGACACCGACTTCCTCGCCGAGCTCAGCGACGACGCGGTGCCGGCCCTGAATGAGCTCCCCGACGACCTGCGCAGCTGTGTGCTCGGGACCAATGACCGCGACGGCGACTGGCTGGAGTGGAACCTCGGCCGCGAGCGTGCCGACGGCCTGACCCCGGTCTACCCCGGGACGGCCGACACGACGGTGGTGTGCCCCAGCGAGAATCGATACGTAGACTGAATTCATGAGCCAGAAGCCTGAGATCGACTTCGTCGACCCCACCCCTCCGACCGACCTCGTCATCAAGGACATCACCGTCGGTGACGGCGAGGAGGCCACCGAGCGCGACCGCGTATCGGTCCACTACGTCGGCGTCGCGCTGTCCACCGGTGAGGAGTTCGACGCGTCCTACAACCGCGGCGAGCCGCTCGACTTCCGCGTCGGCATCGGCCAGGTCATCCAGGGCTGGGACCAGGGCATCCTCGGCATGAAGGTCGGCGGCCGCCGCCAGCTCGTCATCCCGCCCCACCTGGGCTACGGCGACCGCGGCGCCGGCGGCGCGATCAAGCCCGGCGAGACCCTGATCTTCGTCTGCGACCTGGTCAAGGTCGAGAAGTAAGCAGCTCGTACGCAGCGAGGCGGTGACCCTTCGGGGTCACCGCCTCGCTCTCGTCCGGCCGGATTCACCAGGGGACGTCGAAGTCGGCCTCGTCGGAGACGCGGGCAGCCTGACCGGCGTACTCCACGACGTCGCCGAGGCGGAGCTGGCGGCCGCGGCGGAGCTCGGTCTCACCGTTGACCGTCACCTCGCCGGCGGTGATCGCCGGGCGCGCCTCGGAGCCGGTCTCGACCAGGTTGGCCAGCTTCATGAACTGACCGAGGCGGATGACCTCGTCGGTGATGGGTACGTCGAAGGGTTCGCTCACGCGACCATCCTCCCCCATCACCCCATCAGGACGGCGACGGTGTGGATGATCACGCCGACGAGGCCACCGACGATGGTGCCGTTGATGCGGATGAACTGCAGGTCGCGGCCGACGAAGAGCTCGATGCGGCGGGCGGCCTGCTTGCCGTCCCAGCGCTGGATGGTGTGGGTGATGACGGTGGTCGCCTCGCGGCCGTAGCGCTTGACGACGTAGACGGCCACGTCGGAGGCGAGTGCGTCGTAGCGGCGCTGGAGGGTCTCGTCGAGGACGACCTTCTGGGCGTAGCGGACGACCTCGTCCAGGGCGCGGCGACGGACGACGCCGTCGGGGTCGCGCAGGGACGTGGTGAGCGCACGGCGCAGCGCGTCCCAGATGGAGATGGCCGTGTTGATGACGCCGGGGTGGTCGAGCACCCGCTCCTTGAGCCGCTCGGCGCGCTCCATGGTGGCCTCGTCGTGCTGCAGGTTGTCGGCGAGGTCGGCGAGCATGGCGTCGATCGCCTTGCGGGCGCGGTGCTCGGGGTCGTCGCGGATGTCGGCGATCCAGCGGACCAGCTCGACGTGGATGCGGGCGGTCACCGGCTCGCGCAGCACCTGAGGCGTCCACCACGGCGCCCGCTCGCCGAGCACCTCGGTGACGATCTCCTCGTTCTCCTCGAGCCAGCCGTGCAGCTCGACCAGCGCCAGGTCGACCAGGCCGTGGTGGACGCCGTCGTCCAGGGCCGCCTGCAGGGTGCCGCCGAGCAGTGGCGCGATCTGCTCCTCGCGCAGGCGGGGTACGAACCCGTCCTGGATGATCTCGACGATGTGCCGGTTGCTGATCCGGGAGAGTCCGTCGGCGACCACGGTGGAGACCTCGTCGACGACCCGCTTGGCGTTGGGTTCCTCCGAGAGCCACAGCGCGAGCCGCAGCGACGGCATGGCGACGCCGAGCCGCTCGCGGATGGTCTCCTCCTGGAGGAAGTTGTCCTGGACGAACTCCTCCAGGCTGGCGCCGAGCTCGTCCTTCCGCTTCGGGATCAGCGCGGTGTGCGGCACCGGCAGCCCCAGCGGGTGACGGAACAGCGCGGTGACCGCGAACCAGTCGGCCATCGCGCCGACCATGGACGCCTCGGCGCCCGCGTTCACGAACCCCCAGAACCCGTCCAGCCGCAGGGTCAGCAGGTAGACGATGGCGGCCACGACCAGAAGCCCGGTGGCGACGATGCGCATGCGGCGCAGTGCCTGGCGGCGTACGACATCGGCCTCGGTCTCGACCATCAGGCCGCCGATGCCGGCGCCCCCAGGAGAACTCATGGGCTCAATTGTGCCGGGTCGCCCCACGCGAGGCGATCTGCAACACCAGAACCGGCATTTCTATAGGCTACTCACGGGTTGGCCCACAGGTCAGTTACAAAGCACCCAAGGGCGTCACCGATCCCTTCCCCTGCTCGTTGGAGTGGGCGAGAGTGCCTCGGGGGAGGCACACGTCCCACCGAGGAGATACATGTCGTCGCACAACGCGAACGGTGTGGGTTCGCATCTGTTCGACTCGTCGAGGAGCGCTATGTCGTTGACCACCGCCGCCAAGGTGGAGGTTCTCAGCGTCCTCGTCCGCGCCGGCCGGGAGGCCCGCGCCCCACTCACCCCGCACGACTGCAATACCGTGGTCGAGACCAGCGCCCACCTCGCCGAGATCGCGCCGACCCTCCCTGAGGGCACGCCCGGCGAGCGCGCCCGCGCGACCCGCTCCGCGATGGAGCTGTTCCTCTCCGTCGACTGCCCCCAGCTCGCGCCCGAGCTCCGCGAGGAGCTCGCCCGGGCGGTCGAGCACGTCGTCGTACGTCATCCGGCGACCGCGGCCTAGCGCCACAAACTTTCACGCACCACCTCGTTCCGATCAAAAATGCCGTCGTGGCCCCATGGGCCGCGGCGGCGTGCTTGTATTGAAGGAGGGAGGTAGTTGCATGACCATCGTCAGAGCCGCAATCAGCCAGACCACCTGGACCGGGGACAAGGCCTCCATGCTGGACAAGCACGAGGGCTTCGCGCGTGAGGCCGCCGCGCAGGGCGCCCAGGTGATGTGTTTCCAGGAGCTCTTCTACGGGCCCTACTTCGGGATCACCCAGGACAAGAAGTACTACCGCTACGCCGAGCCTGCCGACGGCCCGATCGTGCAGCGCTTCGCGAGCCTGGCCAAGGAGCTGGGCATCGTGATGGTGCTGCCGATCTACGAGGAGGCCGACACCGGCATCTACTACAACACCGCCGTGCTCGTCGACGCCGACGGCACGATCCTCGGCAAGTACCGGAAGAACCATCTGCCGCACGTCGAGAAGTTCTGGGAGAAGTTCTACTTCCGCCCCGGAAACATGGGCTATCCCGTCTTCGAGTCCGCGGTCGGGAAGGTGGGGATGTACATCTGCTACGACCGCCACTTCCCCGAGGGCTGGCGCGAGCTCGGGCTCAACGGGGCACACATGGTCTTCAACCCCAACGCCACCAAGCCCGGGCTCTCCAACCGGCTGTGGCAGATCGAGGGCCCAGCCGCTGCGGTCGCCAACGGCTACTTCGTGCTCCAGCCGAACCGGGTCGGCCTGGAGGACAACGAGTACGGCCCGGAGGCGGTCAACTTCTACGGCACCTCCCAGGTGATCGACCCTCGCGGCAACTTCGTCGGTGAGCTCGGCTCGGGCGAGAAGGAGGAGCTGCTCGTCCGCGACCTCGACATGAACATGGTCCAGGAGATGCGCGACGACTGGCAGTTCTACCGCGACCGGCGGCCCGATTCGTACGCCGCCATCCCCCGACCCTGAGGAGGGCCCATGACCACGCTCATCACGGGCGGCACGGTCGTCTCCGCGACCGGGCGCACCCAGGCAGACGTGCTCGTCGACGGTGAGAGGATCGTCGCGCTCATCTCCCCCGGTGCCAGTCCTTTCGGCACGATCGAGGCCGACGTCACCATCGACGCGACCGGGAAGTACGTCATCCCCGGCGGCGTCGACGCCCACACCCACATGCAGCTGCCGTTCGGCGGCACCAACGCCTCCGACACCTTCGAGACCGGCACCCGGGCCGCGGCCTGGGGCGGCACCACGACGATCATCGACTTCGCGGTGCAACGCTACGGAGAGCGCGTACAGGACGGGTTGGCGCACTGGCACGAGCTGGCCGCCGGCAACTGCGCGATCGACTACGGGTTCCACCAGATCATCGGCGGGGTCGACGACGACGCGCTCAAGGCGATGGACACGCTCGTGGACGAGGGGATCACCTCGTACAAGCTGTTCATGGCCTACCCCGGTGTCTTCTACTCCGACGACGCCCAGGTGCTGCGGGCGATGCAGAAGGCGACCGACCACGGGCTGCTGACGATGATGCACGCGGAGAACGGACCGGCGATCGACGTGCTCGCCGCCCAGCTGGCCGAGTCCGGCAAGACGTCTCCCTACTACCACGGCATCGCGCGCGCCTGGCAGATGGAGGAGGAGGCCACCCATCGGGCGATCATGCTCGCCGATGTGACCGGAGCTCCGCTCTACGTGGTGCACGTCAGCGCCAAGCAGGCGGTCGCACAGCTGGCCGCGGCCCGTGACCACGGGAAGAACGTCTTCGGCGAGACCTGCCCGCAGTATCTCTACCTCTCCCTCGAGGACCAGCTCGGCGCGAGGTCGCAGGAGTGGGGCGACTTCGAGGGAGCCAAGTGGGTCTGCTCGACCCCGCTGCGCTCGCGCGAGGAGGGTCACCAGGACGCGATGTGGCAGGCGCTGCGCACCAACGACCTGCAGATGGTCTCCACCGACCACTGCCCCTTCTGCATGAAGGAGCAGAAGGAGCTCGGCAAGGACGACTTCCGGGCCATCCCCAACGGGATCGGGTCGATCGAGCACCGCGTCGACCTGCTCTACCAGGGCGTGGTGACCGGGCAGATCACGCTCGAGCGGTGGGTCGAGCTGATCGCGACCACGCCGGCGCGGATGTTCGGGCTCTACGGCCGCAAGGGTGTCATCGCGCCGGGGGCGGACGCCGACATCGTCGTCTACGACCCGAACGGTCACACCTCCATCGGGATCGGGGACGGCCGGACCCATCACATGAACATGGACCACTCCGCCTGGGAGGGCTACGAGATCGACGGACACGTCGACGTGGTGCTCTCGAGGGGGTCCGTCGTCGTCGCCGATGGCGAGTTCAAGGGCACCAAGGGCCACGGCAGCTACCTCAAGCGCGACCTCTCCCAGTACCTGGTGTGACGTGATGGACTTCGGTGTCGTCCTCCAGACCAACCCGCCCGCCTGGCGGGTCGTCGACCTGGCGAAGCGGGCCGAGGCGTACGGCTTCGACTATGTCTGGACCTTCGACAGCCATCTGCTGTGGATGGAGCCGTACGTCATCTACAGCCAGATCCTCGCCGAGACCCGCACGATCAAGGTCGGCCCGTTCGTGACCAACCCGGCGACCCGCGACTGGACGGTGACCGCGTCGGTCTTCGCGACCCTGAACGAGATGTACGGCAACCGCACCGTGTGCGGGATGGGGCGCGGCGACTCGGCGGTGCGGGTGCTCAACGGGAAGCCGTCGACGATCCGGGAGATGCGCGAAGCGACCCGGGTGATCCGCGAGCTCGCCAACCGGCGCCCGGTCGAGGTCAACGGCACCACGTTGCAGTTCCCGTGGGCCAAGCGCTCCGAGCTGGAGGTGTGGATCGCGGCCTACGGCCCGCTCGCGCTGAAGGCGGCCGGGGAGGTCGGCGACGGGTTCATCCTGCAGCTGGCCGACCCCGACATCACCGAGTGGATGATCGGAGCGGTCAAGAAGGCCGCCTCCGATGCCGGCCGCGACCCGGAGTCGCTGACCTTCTGCGTGGCCGCGCCCGCCTACGTCACCGACGGGTCGCCCGAGGCACTGGATCATGCCCGCGAGCAGTGCCGCTGGTTCGGCGGGATGGTGGGCAACCACGTCGCCGACATCGTGTCGAAGTACGGCAGCGGTGCCGTCCCGCAGGCGCTCACCGACTACATCAAGGACCGCGAGGGCTACGACTACAACGAGCACGGGCGGGCGGAGAACACCCACACCCAGTTCGTGCCCGACGAGATCGTCGACCGGTTCTGCCTCCTCGGGTCGGTCGAGGAGCAGGTCGCCAAGCTCGAGCGGCTCAAGAGTCTCGGGGTCGACCAGTTCGCCGTCTACCTGCAGCACGACGCGATGGACCAGACCCTGGCGGCGTACGGCGATCTGGTGATCCCGCGGGTCAACCGCCCCGTGACTGCGAAGGCGTAAGCGTGGGGCGCGTTGTCACCGGGGTCACCCGGACGGTCGATGGACTGCTCGGGCTGGCCCTGGTCGTGGCGCTGTGGGAGGCCTACAAGCGGTTCGGCCCCGAGGCCGGCTGGGGCATCGGGGAGGCGCGGATCCTGCCGCGGGCGACCGACCTGGCGATGCCGCACGTGTGGGAGATGGCCACCCGGCTCCTCGAGCCGGAGACCTCCGCCTCGACCTCCTCACCGCTGTGGCTCGTCGTCCTCCAGGCGGCCCTGGTGTCACTGGGGATCGCCTGCGTCGGGCTGCTCGTCGGCACCGTCGTCGGACTTGCGCTGGCGCTGGCCATGGACCGGTTCCGGCTCGCCGAGCACGGCCTGCTGCCGTGGATCGTGCTGTCCCAGACGGTGCCGCTGATCGCGTTCGCGCCGATGGTGAAGTCGTGGGGCTCCAACATCTCCATCGGCACCTGGGAGTGGCCGGCGTGGATGTCGGTCGCGGTGATCGCCTCCTATCTCGCCTTCTTCCCGATCGCCGTCGGAGCGCTGCGCGGGCTCCAGTCACCGACCGTCCAGCAGCGCGAGCTCTTCCGGACGTACGACGCGGGCTACTGGCCCACGGTGCGCAAGGTCAAGCTGCCCGCCGCCGTGCCCTACCTGCTCTCCTCTCTGCGGCTGGCAGCGGCCGCCGCCGTGGTCGGGACGGTGGTGGCGGAGGGTTCGATCGCCTACCTGGACGGCATCGGGCGCAAGCTGATCGGCTACGGCGGGCAGGCCTCCGGCGACCCGGCGAAGGCCTGGGCGCCGATCTTCGGCGCGGCCGTGCTCGGGCTGCTCGCCGCCGGGGTGGTCTGGCTCATCGGCGTCGCGCTGCGGCGCTACCGGCGGGGCGAGGCGACATGATCGACGACGGGAAGGCGACCGTGAGCACCGACTCCCCCTCGACCGCACCGCCCTCGGAGAACGGCGAGGAGCGCACCACCGGCGCCGTCTCGCTGGCCGGGGTAACCAAGCAGTTCCCGAGCAAGCAGGGCCAGGTGCACGCGCTGGCCGACATCGACCTGAGCGTCGCACCCGGCGAGTTCGTCTCGCTCATCGGGCCCTCGGGCTGCGGCAAGTCGACACTGATGCGGCTGGTGGCCGATCTCGAGAGCCCGACGGCGGGGACCGTGCAGGTGTTCGGCAAGACCGCGGCGCGTGCCCGCAAGGACCAGGACTACGGGATCGCCTTCCAGCAGGCGGGGCTGTTGGCGTGGCGTACGGTCGCCGACAACATCGCGGTGCCGCTCGAGCTGCACAAGGTCTCCAAGCGCCGACGGCAGGAGCGGGTCGCCGAGCTCGTCGCCCTGGTCGGGCTGGAGGAGTTCACCGGGCACTACCCCGACCAGCTCTCCGGCGGCATGCAACAGCGGGTGGCGATCGCCCGGGCTCTGGCCGAGCAGCCCCGGCTGCTGCTGATGGACGAGCCGTTCGGCGCGCTCGACGAGATGACCCGCGAGCGGCTCCAGACCGAGCTGTCCCGGCTGGTCCGCGAGACCGGCGCCGCGGTCGTGTTCGTGACCCACTCGATCCCGGAGGCGGTCTTCCTCTCCGAGCGGGTCGTGGTGATGTCGCCGCGGCCGGGCCGGATCACCCGGATCGTCGAGACCGGGCTCGGTCCCGAGGTGGTCCGCAACGAGGGGCTGCGCGAGTCGGAGCGCTTCTACGAGCTGGTCACCGAGGTCCGCGAGGCGCTGCACGCCGGACCCGTCTCCGGACCCGTCTCCGGGCCCGTCTCCGGACCCGTCTCCGGAGCGGGCTCATGACGCTGTCGCCCACGCGCCTGATCGCCCCACTGGTCGTGGGGCTCATCGGCCTGACCCTGTGGACGCTCACCGTCGACGTGCTCGGCATCGGCACCTTCTTCCTCCCCGGTCCCGGTGAGGTCGTCACCGCACTCGGTGAGAGCTGGGCGCCGATCCGCGCCGCCTTCTGGGTCACCGCCGCCAACGCGCTGTGGGGCCTGGCCGTCGGCGGGGTCCTCGGCGTCGCGCTCGCCGGCGTGGCCGCCACGACCAGGCTCTTCGACGGCATGCTCGGCCCCCTGGTCGCGATCATCGCGGTCATCCCGATCGTCGCGATCGCGCCGCTGCTCTACACGATGCTCGGCACCGACCAGGAGACCCCGCGGCGCATCATCGGCGCGATCGCCGCCTTCGTACCGGTCTTCGTCAACACCCTCCGCGGCCTGCGGCAGACCACTCCCCTGCAGCGCGATCTGATGAGGACGTACGCCGCCGGGCCGGTGCAGCGCTTCCGCACCGTGACGCTGCCGGTCGCGGTGCCCTACACCCTCACCGGACTGCGCCTGGCCGGGTCGCTGGCCGTCATCTCGGCGCTGGTCGCGGAGTACTTCGGCGGGGTCAACAACGGTCTCGGCAGCGCCATCAAGAACGCCGCGACCTCCAACCATGCCCGGGCATTCGCGTACGTCGGGGGCGCGATCGTGCTCGGACTGCTGGTCTTCGCGCTCACGGCCGCACTGGAGCGGCTCGCGCGCAGGGCCTATCCGTCAGGAGAGAGCCGCTAGGCGGCGTACGGCCTCCTTCTCGCAGTGTGGCGCGGAGGTGGTCCCGACAAGCTCGACCACCGGAGGAGAAATGAACAGTCTCGTACGACAAGGACTCGCTGCCGCGGCCGCCGTGGCACTGACGTTGGGGCTCGCCGCGTGCGGCGGCTCCGGGAGCGAGGGTGACGGCGAGGGCGACCTGGCCCAGGTCAAGCTGCAGCTGCAGTGGCTGCCGCAGTCCCAGTTCGCCGGCTACTACGCGGCGTTGGACCAAGGCTTCTTCGAGGACGAGGGCCTCGAGGTCGAGATCATCCCCTCGGGTGGCGACATCGTGCCGCAGGACGCCCTGGCCAACGGCGACGTCGACTACGCGGTCGCCTGGGTGCCGAAGGTGCTGGGCTCGATCGAGGGCGGCGCCAACCTGACCAACGTCGCCCAGATCTTCCAGCGCTCGGGCACGCTGCAGGTCTCCTGGGCGGACTCCGGTATCGAGTCCGTCGCGGACTTCGAGGGCAAGAAGATCGGTTCGTGGGGCTTCGGCAACGAGTGGGAGATCTTCGCCGCGATGGCCGCCGAGGGGCTGGACTCCAAGTCCGTCTCGATCGTCACGCAGGACTTCAACATGAACGCGTTCCTGCAGGGCGACATCGACGCGGCACAGGCGATGACCTACAACGAGTACGCCCAGCTGCTGGAGGCCGAGAACCCCGAGACCGGGGAGCTCTATCAGCCTGCCGACTTCAACGTCATCTCCTACGAGGACACTGAGGGCGCGATGCTCCAGGACGCGCTGTGGGCCGACACCGAGCGGCTCTCCTCCGACGCTGACTACGAGGAGACGACCGTCAAGTTCCTCAAGGCGGTCGTCAAGGGCTGGGCCTACGCCCGCGACAACGCCGAGGACGTCGCCCCGACCATGGCCGAGCACGAGTCCACCTGGGGTCCGTCTCACGAGCTGTGGATGCTCAACGAGACCAACAAGCTCATCTGGCCGGCCGAGAACGGGGTCGGGGTCATCGACGAGGCGGCCTGGAAGCAGACCGTCGACGGCGCGCTCTCGGCGACCAACGAGAAGGGCGAGAAGCTGATCACCAAGGCGCCACCGGAGACGGCCTACTCCAACGAGTACATCGAGAAGGCGCTCGACGAGCTCGGCGACGAGGTCGACACCCAGGGCAGCGACTTCACGCCCATCGAGGTGGAGGTCACCGTTGGCGGCGCGTGATTCAGTTGTACATGGCACCTAAATGTAACGAAAACGTAGCCGTCGACCTGATATACCGTCGTAATCAGTACTCCGGTTCGGCGGCTACGTTGCCGTTTCCGGCGTAGAGTGAGAGACGACCTGAGCGAGGTCGAGCGGCGAGCTTGCTCGTCCGCTCGTGCCGAGCGAGGGAGTAAGCGCGCGAAGCGCGCAATCCAGATCCATGTCCGCCCACGCACCCCAGGGGACAGCCTTGACCAGCGCCGAAACCACGTCAGCGGGGGTCACCCCCGACCCCGCCCTCGATGCCCGCGCCTACGATCTCGACCGGGCGCACGTCTTCCACTCCTGGTCCGCCCAGGCGTCGCTGAAACCGCTGGTCATCGCCGGCGGCCAGGGTTCGCGGGTGTGGGACCACTCGGGACGTACGTATCTGGACTTCTCCTGCCAGCTGGTCAACACCAACATCGGCCACCAGCACCCCAAGGTGGTGGAGGCGATCAAGAAGCAGGCCGAGACGCTGACCACGATCGCGCCGACGACCGCCAACCTGACCCGTGGCGAGGCCGCCGAGCGGATCACCGACATCGCGCCGGTGGGCTTCAACAAGGTCTTCTTCACCAACGCCGGCGCCGACGCGGTCGAGAACGCGATCCGGATGGCGCGCCTCCACACCGGCCGCGACAAGGTGCTCTCGACCTACCGCTCCTACCACGGCAACACCGGTGCGGCGATCGTCGCGACCGGCGACTGGCGCAGGATCCCGAACGAGTACGCCCGCGGCCACGTCCACTTCTTCGGCCCCTACCTCTACCGCTCGGAGTTCTGGGCGACCACGCCGGAGCAGGAGTCCGAGCGCGCGCTGCGCCACCTGCGGCGGGTCATCGAGTCCGAGGGGCCGGCATCGATCGCGGCGATCCTGCTCGAGACCATCCCCGGCACCGCCGGGATCATGATCCCGCCGCCGGGCTACCTTCCCGGGGTCAGGGCGCTGGCCGACGAGTTCGGGATCATGCTCATCCTCGACGAGGTCATGGCCGGCTTCGGCCGCACCGGCGAGTGGCTCGCCCTGGACGCCTACGACGTCGTCCCCGACCTGATCACCTTCGCCAAGGGGGTCAACTCCGGCTACGTACCCGCCGGCGGGGTGATCATCTCCGACCCGGTCGCGGCGACCTTCGACGACCGGGTCTTCCCCGGCGGGCTCACCTACTCCGGCCACCCGCTCGCGATGGCGTCGATCGTGGCGACCATCGAGGCGATGAACGAGGAGGGCATCGTCGACAACGCCGCGACGATCGGCACCGACCACATCGCCCCCGGCCTCGCCTCGCTGGCCGAGAAGCACGACGTCATCGGCGAGGTACGCGGCACCGGGGTCTTCTGGGCCCTCGAGCTCGTCACCGACCGCGCGACGCGCGAGCCGCTCCCGGCCGCGACGATGGGCCGGATCAAGTCCGAGCTGATCGCCCGCAACCTGATCCCGTTCACCATGGAGAACCGCATCCACGTGGTGCCCCCGTGCGTCGTCACGCCCGACGAGGTCGCCGAGGCGATCTCGATCTACGACGACGTGCTCGGCACCCTGTAAGCAGCTCAGTAAGGACGCATGACATGACCGACCTCCCCATCCTCGACCACTGGATCGGCGGGGCCACCAACCCCGGCACCGGCACCCGCCTCGGCGACGTCTACAACCCCGCCCTCGGCACCGTCCAGAAACGCGTACGCTTCGCCGCGGCCGCCGATGTCGACACCGCCGTCTCCGCGGCCAAGAAGGCGTTCGAAGAGTGGAGCGAGACCTCGCTGACGCGGCGTACGGCCGTGCTCTTCAAGTTCCGCGAGCTGCTCAACGCCCGCAAGGGCGAGCTCGCCGAGATCCTGACCGCCGAGCACGGCAAGGTGCTCTCCGACGCCGCCGGCGAGATCGCCCGCGGGCTCGAGGTCGTCGAGTTCGCGTGCGGACTCTCCCACCTGCTCAAGGGCACGGTCTCCGAGCAGGTCTCCTCCGGCGTGGACGTGACCACGCTCAAGCAGCCGCTCGGCGTGGTGGGCATCATCAGCCCGTTCAACTTTCCCGCCATGGTGCCGATGTGGTTCTTCCCGATCGCGATCGCGGCCGGCAACGCGGTCGTGGTCAAGCCCTCGGAGAAGGACCCGACCGCGTCCAGCTGGATCGCGGAGCTGTGGTCCGAGGCAGGCCTGCCCGACGGGGTCTACAACGTCGTGCACGGCGACAAGGAGGCGGTCGACGCGCTCCTCGACAACCCCGACGTCGCCTCGATCTCCTTCGTCGGCTCCACCCCGATCGCCCGCTACGTCTACGAGCGCGGCACCGCCGCCGGCAAGCGGGTCCAGGCGCTCGGCGGCGCCAAGAACCACATGCTCGTGCTGCCCGACGCCGACCTCGACCTGGTCGCCGACTCGGCGGTCAACGCGGGCTTCGGGTCAGCCGGCGAACGCTGCATGGCGATCTCCGTCGTGCTCGCGGTCGACTCGGTGGCCGACAGCCTGATCTCGAAGATCACCTCGCGGATGGCCACGCTCAAGACCGGCGACGGCACCCGGGGCACCGACATGGGGCCGCTGATCACCGGCGCCCACCGGGACAAGGTGGCTGCGTACGTCGACGTGGCCGCCACCGACGGGGCCGAGGTCGTCGTCGACGGACGCGGGATCGAGGTCGACGGCGACCCGAACGGGTTCTGGGTCGGACCGACGCTGGTCGACCGGGTGCCGACGACGTCGACCGTCTACACCGAGGAGATCTTCGGCCCTGTGCTCTCGGTCGTCCGCGTCTCCGGCTACGAGGAGGGCCTGGAGCTGATCAACTCCGGTCAGTTCGGCAACGGCACCGCGATCTTCACCAACGACGGCGGCGCCGCCCGGCGGTTCCAGCGTGAGGTGCAGGTCGGAATGGTCGGTGTGAACGTACCGATCCCGGTGCCTGTCGCCTACCACTCCTTCGGCGGCTGGAAGGCGTCGCTGTTCGGGAACGCGAAGGCGTACGGCCCCGCGGGACTGGACTTCTTCACCCGGGAGAAGGCGGTCACCACCCGGTGGCTGGACCCCTCGCACGGCGGGATCAACCTGGGGTTCCCGCAGAACTCCTAGGCCCAGTAGTCGTAGTCGTCCTCGGGGCTGCCTGCGTCGTGCTTCTGCTCGGCGTAGTCGGCCTCGTCGACGTCGTCCGGCGTCGAGGTCACCGTCTCCTCGGCGTCCAGCGGCGCCTCGTCGTCGACGGTCTCCTCCACGACGTCGGTCGCCTGCTCCTCCAGGTCTGCCTCTGCTGCGTGCTCGGTCATCCATCCTCCCCAGGTCGACGTGCTCGCAGTCCAGTAGACCACCGGCCACCAGCGCGTGTCATCGCTACGATCCGTCTATGCGCCCTGCCTCCGAGGCCTGCGGATCGACGTGGGCTCGCAGCTATGACTACACCGCGCGCGAGCTCGTGCGACCACGTTCCGTCGAGGACGTACGCGACCTCGTGCTGCGCGAGCCGCGGCTGCGCGCACTGGGGTCTCGGCACTCCTTCACCGACCTCGCGGACACACCGGGGGTGCTGGTGTCGCTCGACGGCCTGGAGGAGTCACCGAGCCTGGTCGGCGATGTCGTCCGAGTGCCTGGCGGGATGCGCTACGGCGAGCTCGCCGCCTGGCTGCAGGAGCGCGGGCGGGCGCTGCCCAACCTCGCCTCGCTCCCCCATATCTCGGTCGCCGGCGCGGTCGCGACCGGCACGCATGGTTCGGGCGTCGGCAACGGCTCGCTGGCCACCTCCGTGACCGCGTTGGAGATCGTCGACGGGCGCGGCGAGCTGGTGCGCCTCTCGGCCGGAGAGCCCGACTTCGCCGGGGCCGTGGTCGGCGTCGGCGCCCTGGGGATCGTGACCCATCTCGAGCTGCTGACCTCGCCGACCTACCAGGTCGCGCAGACGGTCCACGAGGGTCTCACCTACGCTGACCTGCGAGAACACCTCACCGAGATCCTCGGCGCGGCCTACTCGGTGTCGATCTTCACCCGGTGGACCGACGAGCCGGACGGGTCCGTCGGCCGGGTCTGGGTGAAGTCGCGCTCGACGACGCCGGAGATCCCCGGGACCGTGCTCGCGACCGGGCCGCGGCACGTCGTCCCCGGTCTCGACCCGGCGCCGTGCACCGAGCAGCTCGGCGTACCGGGCCCATGGCACGAGCGGCTGCCCCACTTCCGGCTCGACTTCCAGCCGAGCGTCGGCGCTGAGTTGCAGAGCGAGTACCTGGTGCCGCTCTATCGCGCCCAGGAGGCGGTCGATGCCGTCCGCTCGCTCGCCGACCGCGTCCGGCCGCTGCTGCAGGTGGGCGAGATCCGCGCCGTCGCCGCCGACGACCTCTGGCTCTCCCCCGCCTACGGCACCGACTCGTTGGCGCTGCACTTCACCTGGAAGGCCGACCCGGTCGGCGTAGGAGCGCTCCTGCCCGATCTGGAGCAGCGCCTTCCGACAGGCACCCGGCCGCACTGGGGCAAGCTCTTCGCGACCACCGACCCCGGCGCGGAGTTCCCGCGCTGGGATGACTTCCGGGACCTCGTACGCCGCTTCGACCCGGACCGCCGGTTCTGGAACGCCTGGCTGGACCGGGTGCTCGGCTGAGGCTCTGGCCGCTCAGTCCTCGACGAACTGGCGGTGGTTGCGGATCACCTCGGCGATGATCACGTTGAGGATCTTCTCGGCGAACTCGGGGTCGAGGCCGGCGTCGTCGGAGAGCCGACGGAGTCGCTCGATCTGGACGGCCTCGCGACTGGGGTCGGCCGGCGGGAAGCCCGCGCGCGCCTTCAGCCGGCCGACCTGCTCGGTGCACTTGAAGCGCTCGGCGAGAAGGTGGACTAGGGCGGCGTCGAGGTTGTCGATGCTGCCGCGCAGGCGCAGGAGCTCGTCGTGGGCGTCTTCGGTCACAGCGCTATCAAACCCGATGCGAGCACCGGAGCACCGACGAGTCTTACTCGCCGGACTCCTTCGAGGACTGCTCCGCGAGCGCCTTGTCGATGTCGAGGTCGACGACGGCGTCGATGACCTGCTTCAGGGCGGGCGCCGGGAGCGCACCGGGCTGGGAGAAGACGAGGTTGCCCTTCTTGAAGGCCATCAGCGTCGGGATCGAGGTGATGTTGGCGGCACCGGCGAGCGCCTGCTCGGCCTCGGTGTCGACCTTCCCGAAGACGATCTCGGGGTGCTCCGCAGAGGCGGCGTCGTAGACGGGGGCGAACTGGCGGCACGGGCCGCACCAGGACGCCCAGAAGTCGACGAGGACGATCTCGTTGTCGGTGACGGTGCTCTCGAAGTTCTCTGCGCCGAGCTCGACGGTGGGCATGGGGCTCTCACTTCCGGTCTGGGTGGGTGCGCGCCGGATCAGCGGGCACGTACGTCTCAACGCACGTGCCCCACTGAGGATTCCCCGTGCGGATTCCTGGCGGGATCAGGGAAGGCGCTTGGCCTTCGGCCCGATCTGCCGCTCGATGCGGCTGCGTGGCTGCCCGGTCAGCTTGGCGACGATCGGAACCCGGTACACGTATCCACCGACAGCCGCTGCGATGACCAGCAAGATAATCCAGAACATGTGGTCCAGCCTACGCCGCACCACCCAGGCCCCACCTCAGGATTGTCCCTGAGATGAGGCCCGGATCGGTGTCAGGCGGCGCGCCGGCCGCGGCGGCCGGACTCGCGCTTGCGGAGGGCGTCGGTGAGCAGCGAGACCAGGGCCTCGAGCTGCACGTCGGCGGAGTCGGTGACCTCCTCGTCGGAGCCGTCCAGGGCACGAGCCGCGAGGCCTGCCTTGGAGTCGATCAGCTCGGCGATCCGGGTGTCGATCGTCTGCGAGGCGATGATGCGCCAGGCGGTGACCGGCTCGGTCTGGCCGATGCGGTGGACGCGGTCGATCGCCTGGGTCTGCTCGGCGTCGGTCCAGGAGAGCTCGGCCAGGATCAGGTTGGAGGCGGCCTGCAGGTTCACGCCGACACCGGCGGCGGTGAGCGAGCAGACGATGATCTTGACCTCGGGGTCGTTCATGAACTCGTCGATGGCCTTCTCGCGCGCCTTGGAGGTCTGGTCGCCGCGGATCGTGGAGTAGCGGATGCCGCGCTCCTCGAAGAGCTTCTGCGCGGTGTCCATCACCTCGATGTGCTTGGCGAAGAAGACGACCTTGCCGACGTTGCGCGCCAGCTGGGCGGCGTAGTCGGCGGCCAAGGAGGCCTTCGCGCGACCGATGCGGCGCATCATGCCGAAGACGTTCTCGCCGGTAGAGGCGTCCTGGTCCTCGCGCTCCCAGGTGGCGACGCGGCGGATCAGCTCGAGGTCGAGCTCGCCCGGCGCCGGCTTGGCACCGGTCACCCGGGTCTCGATCGCGGTGTCGTAACGCTGCATCATCCGCTTGGCCAGCTCGGCCTCGGCAGCCCGGATCGAGCGGCCCTCGGCGTCGTCGAGCTCGACCGGCAGGTCGGCCACGCGGCGCGCCGGGATGTCGCTGGCGACGTCGATCTTGCGGCGGCGCACGATCCCCTGGTTGACGACGACCCGGCGGGCGGCGCCGTAGAAGCTGTTGTCCTGCGGGGTCAGCCCGGTCTCCTCGAGCCCCTCGAGCAGGCCGCCGCGCGGCTTGACGTCGTCGATCCAGCCGAGGAACTGCCAGATCGCCCGGAAGTCCTCGATGTCGTTGATCAGCGGGGTGCCGGTCAGCGCCATCAACAGCGGGTTGGCCGTACGCTGCCGGATCTTCTCCGAGAGTGCCAGCACGTGCTGGGAGCGCTGGGAGGACTTGTTCTTGATGAAGTGGGCCTCGTCGACGACCATGCCCTTGAAGCCGAACTCGCCGAGCCATCCGACGTGGCGGTCGAGGATCTCGTAGTTGACCACGACGATGTCGGCGAAGCCGTCGATGTCCTCGCCGTTGCCATGCACGACGGTGGCCTTCTTGGACGGCGTCCAGAGGTCGACCTCGCGCGCCCAGTTGGCCTTGACGACATTGGGTACGACCACGAGCAGCGGGTAGGCGTTGGCCGCTTCGGCGGCCAGCAGGGCCTGCGCGGTCTTGCCGAGACCGGGCTCGTCGGCCAGCAGGTAGGAGCGGTGGCCCTCGGCCGCCGAGGCGACCAGCTGAGCCTGGTGGTGCATGAGCTCACGGGTGCCGGGCGCGTCGATGTGGCCGGGGCCGTAGGCCGGCGGCTCGGGCAGCGGCATGCAGGACGGCCCGGAGTCGGCGTACTCGAAGCTTCGGAACAGCGGCCCGAGGAGCTCCCAGCCGGAGAGGCGGCGGGCGTGCACCGGCGGGCGGGCGTTGGTGAAGTCGGGCACCAGGAACGGGTTGGAGAGCTGGCGCTGGACGACGCTCGTCGGGACCACGCGCTTGTCGGGGACCACGACGGCGGGCGTCTCGTCCTCGTCCTCCTCCTCGTCCTCCGGCACGTCGACGCCACCACGGGCCATCAGCTCGTGCTTGAGGTCGACGGCGGCCTCGGAGATCTCGGCGTCCTCGGCGAGGAGCTCGAACAGGCGCGAGTCCATGGTCGCGGTCTTGGCGAGGATCGTGGCGATCCCGTCCAGACGCTTGAGCTGCTCGGCACGGCGGCCCTCGTTGAGGGTCTCGTCCTCGAGCACGCGGTGGCGCTCGTCTCGGGCGAGGAGCGCGACGACCTGGAACTTGGTCCGTACGTCGGGCATGGCCGAGCGGCGCTGCACGGCCGACTCCACCTCGCGGACCACCTGCGCGAGCACCGGAATGATGCCCTCGTTGTCCTTGTGGACGCCCTTGCGGCGACCGTTCTGCCCGGACTTGCCGGCATTGCCGTTGCTACGCGAACGGCCGGACCGGTTGTTGCGCCGGGTAGCGGCTCCCTGAGCCAACTGAATCCTCCTTGGGGCCACGCACGGGTGAGTGGCATGTCCAAATGCCGACCCTCATCGGCCGGTCGCCCTCCCAGGGCTCACGCAGATCGATGGCAGACGACTGACGACCGCGTACAAACAGCGGATACGCGCGATCGGCGCCTCATCGACCGGGCCAGTGACTCGTTCGGTCCCCACGACGAACGTCCACGAGCCGGGCGCTTGCAGCGAGTGTAACCCCACCCACACCGGTTAGCGGAAGTCTCGTTCCGCGTTTTCTGTCAATTGATCAAACACTGGTGTCGGACGGGCCTCCGAGGAGCCCTGGAACTGGCGTTCCCTGCGACTCAGTCGATCAGGTACTGATCCGCCCAGGCCGAGATGATCCGGGCGGCGCGCTGGGCCTGACCCCGCTTCGTGAGGAGGTGGTCGGAGCCCTCCAGCGACACGAAGGACCGCGGGTGGCGGGCGGTGTTGAAGATGTCGGAGGCGTTCTCGATGCCGACCGTGGTGTCGGTGGGGCTGTGCATGACCAGGAGCGGCTTCTTGAGCTGCATGATCTTCTGGCGCAGGTCGGCGCGGCGTACGTCATCGACGAACGCCTTGCGCAGGGTCAGCGACTTGCCGCCGGCCATCCACGGGGACTCGCCGTCCTCCAGCACCCGGGAGAGCACCGCGTCGTAGTTGTGCTCGACGTGGGCCGGCTGGAACGGCGCACCGACGGTCGCCACGGCGTCGACCCCGACCGCGTCATGGGCCGCGGCCAGGACCGCCGCGCCGCCGAAGGAGTGGCCGACGAGCAGCTCGGCCGTGGTGCCACGCTCGGCCATGAATCGGGTGGCCTCGACGGTGTCGGCGACCTTGTGGGTGAACGAGCCGTCGCCCCAGTCGCCCTCGGAGTCACCGAGACCGAGGTTGTCGAAGCGCAGCATCCCGATGCCCTCGGCGGCGAGCTGCTTGCAGATCCGCGCGGCCGCCGGCGATTCCTTCCCGAGGGTGAAGCCGTGGCTGAAGACACCCCAGCCACGGACCTCCCCCTCGGGCAGGTCGATCAGACCGGCCAGCATGGGTCCGGACGTACTCTTGAAGGTCACCTTCTCAGCCACGCCCAGGATTCTCTCAGAATCCGGCGCGACTGCTCTGGTCTGCTCAGCGCTCGACGTAGAACAGACGCTTGTTGAGGAACTCGTCGATCCCGAGCGGGCCGAGCTCGCGGCCGAAGCCGGAGCGCTTGGTGCCGCCGAAGGGGACGTCGGCGCCCTCGCCGGCCGGCGTGTTGACGTTGGCCATACCAACCTCGAGCTGCTGGGCGACGGCGATCGCGCGCGCCTCGTCGGTCGAGAAGACCGCGCCGCCGAGGCCGTACTCCACCGCGTTGGCCAGATCGACGGCCTCCTCGTCGGTGCTCACCTTGTAGACGACCGCGACCGGGCCGAAGAGCTCCTCGGTGTAGGCGCGCATCTGCGGGGTGACACCGGTGAGGACTGCGGGGGCGAAGAAGGCGTCGGGGCCGTCGGAGATCTCGCCACCGGCGTGGAGCGTGGCGCCCTTGTCGACGGCGTCCTGGATCTGCGCGCGGAGCGCCTCGGCCGCCTTGCGGGCCACCAGCGGGGAGTAGACGGTGTCGTCGCCGTCCTCGCCCTCGAGCGGCTTCATCGCGGAGGCACGCTTGGTGAGGGCCGCTACGAAGTCGTCGTAGACGCCCTCGTTCACGATCATCCGCTTGTTGCCGTTGCAGACCTGGCCGACGTTCTCCATCCGGGTCGCCCAAGCGGTCTCGGCGGCCTCGTCGATGTCGTCGGAGTCGAGGATGATGTAGGGGTCGGAGCCGCCGAGCTCGAGGACGACCTTCTTCAGGTTGCGGCCGGCGGCCTCGGCGACCGCCGTGCCGGCACGCTCGGAGCCGGTCAGCGAGACCGCTCGGACCCGCGGGTCGCCGATCATCGTGGCGATCTGCTCGTGGGTGGCGTAGAGGTTCTGGTAGACGCCCTCGGGAAGCCCTGCGTCCTCGAAGATCTTCGCGATCGCTACCGAGGAGCGCGGGCAGTTCTCAGCGTGCTTGAGGATGACGGTGTTGCCGGCGACCAGGTTGGGCGCGGCGAAGCGGGCGACCTGGTAGTAGGGGTAGTTCCACGGCATGACACCGAGCACCGGGCCGAGCGGGAGACGCTGGATGACCGCCTTGCCCTCGTGGCCGGGCAGGTCGGTCTCCGCGAGCAGCTCGGGGCCGTGGTCGGCGTAGTAGGCGGTGATCTCACCGGAGAACTCGGCCTCGCCGGCCCCCGAGGAGGCCTTCTTGCCCATCTCGGTGCGGATGATCGAGCCGAGCTCCGCGGCCCGCTCGGTGAAGAGGTCCGCGGCGCGCTTCACGATCGCGGAACGCTCCTCGATCGGGGTCGAGCGCCAGGCTGCGTACGCCTTCTTGGACCGCTCCAGCGCCTCCTCCACCTCGGCGTCGGTGGCGAACGGGAAGGTCTCGATCACCTCGCCCGTTGCGGGGTCGGTCACCTGGTAGGGAGGCGTGGTGCTCATCGTCATCCTCTTCGATCGTGGCTGCTTGTGGTGCGATGGTACGTGGTTTCAGGGCGCTTTTGATGACGGAACCGTTACTCTTTACCGGTTTTCGCAACTGAATCCGAAGTTAGGACACGTTCTATTATGTCCCTATGGAACTCGCATTCTTCCGGCGCACCGATGACGGTTTCGAGCCTACGCCGATGGCTCGCAGCATGTGGGCCGAGGACCACATGCACGGAGTGGCCGCCAGCGGCCTGATCGCCCGCGGCCTCGAGGACCAGATCGAGGAGCTCGGACGTGCCTCGGAACTGGTGCCCTCGCGTTATCACGTGGACCTGTTCCGACCGCCGCGGATGGTGCCGACAACGATCCGCACCAGGGTCGTACGCAACGGCCCGCGCATCGCGCTGCTCGACGCCGAGATGGTCCAGTCGTCCGAGGACGGCTCGGAGCGGGTCGTGGCGCGGGCGACCTGCACCTACCTGCTCGCCGGCGACAACCCGGCCGGGGAGGTCTGGTCGGCGACCGAGCGAGCCACTCCCCCGCCGCTCGAGGTCGCGCCGCCGACCTCCGAGCCGCACGTACCGTTCTTCGTCTCCGACAACGCCTGGTCCGACGACTTCGGCAAGCACCAGAACGCCGGGCGCCACGTCACCTGGCAGGTTGCCGTACCGACCGTCGCCGGCGAGCCGATGACCCCCTTCCAGACCGTTGCCTCCATCGCCGACGCGACCTCGATGGTCACCAACTGGGGCAGCAACGGCGTCGAGTGGATCAACACCGACATCTCACTCGCCCTCGCCCGGCGACCGGCAGGGATGGAGGTCGGCCTCGCCACCATCGACCACGTCGCCCACGAGGGCATCTCCGTCGGCACCGCCGAGGTCTTCGACCGCGAGGGCACCATCGGCACCGCCACCGTCACCGCGCTGGCCAACGCCAAGCGCACCGTCGACTTCACCGCTCCCGTCGAGGGTGGCCCCGCCACCCCCGTCTAACCCTGCCGAGGCGTCACCCCGGTCGGCCGAGGCGTCACCCGCGTCGGCCGAGGCGTCACCGTGGTGACGTCTCGGCCGACGTAAGTGACGTCTCGGCCGACGCTTGTGCCTTCTCGGCGAGGGCGAGGTTGTGGGCGACGAGGGCCGCCATGAGGGCGCGCTGGCGGGTCGGGGTGAGACCGAAGCCGGAGGCGGTCAGGTCGGGGGTGGCCAGGGACTCGTCGATGCCGTGGAGGCGGGCGGTGGCGTGGTTGACGTCGGCGATGGCCTGGCGGAGGTCGGTGGTCGCGGGGTCGCGGGTGTCGGGGTCGCCGACGAGATTGAGTACGCCGGTGATGCCGATCCGGCGTTCGTCGCCGACCCGGTCCAGGGCGGCCAGGAGCGCGACGCCGGCCGGGCGGAGCGGTCCGAGGTCGGCGGGGAAGGGGTAGGTCGCACGCAGGCGCGAGGGGTTGTACCGGTAGGCGGTGTTGAGCATGGTGCCACCGGCACGTACCGCCCACACGCGGTGAAGGTCGGAGGCCAGGAACGCGTACGCCGCCGCATCCTGCGTCGGGTAGACGACCAGCCCGTTGGAGAAGACGTGATCGGCTCCGACCAGGACGGGCCACAGGTGCTTGCTGTGCTTGCTGAAGGCGATGACGTGGGACAGTCCGGCGGCGTCGCGATAGAGCTCCTCGACGGGGCTGAGGAAGCCCCACCAGCGCTCCTTGAGCTGCGGGTACTTCACGAACTGGCGGCGGCGCTCGGCTCGCACCTTGGAGCGCACCAGCCGCGCGAGCGCGCGGTCCTCGGCGAGCTCCTCGAGGCCCAGCTTGCCGACGTCGAGCACGAAGCGCGAGGCGGTCGAGCCGCACGGCGTCACCAGGTCCTCGCCGCTGAGATAGGGCCGCACGGTGTGTGCGAGCGGACCGCGTCCGAGAGCCTCCGCCTCGGACGGCGTCAGGACGAGCGAGCGACCGAGTACGATCGTGCCCTGATAGCCGTGAGGTAGCGGTACGTCGAGCTCCAACCGCGCCGGCTCCGGAAGCGAGAAGCCGTCCTCGAGCGTCCCGGTGATCGCCGGTACCGAGCGCCCGTCGAGCCACGCGCTGTCGAGCGGACGCGTGGTGAGCCAGATCTTCGCGAAGCGCACCCCGGCGGTCGGCCACGGGGCCGACCGCTCCGCCCGGGCGACCTGCCAGCCGCGGTCCAGGAGCGCGCCGAGGCCGTAGCGCGCGGTGTCTCCCTCGCTGATCGAGTCGGTCGTGATCAGCCCGATCTCGCCGCGGCTGAGAGCAGCGGCCCGGAGCAGGAAGTAGATGACGTAGTCGGCCCGCCTCGTGGTGCCGGCGGCGAGCGTGTGCGCGAGGTAGTCGCGCAGCTCCTGGCCGATCGCGTCGCGCACCCGCTTCACGCCGAGGTAGGGCGGGTTGCCGACCACCGCGTCGAAGCCACCGCGCGCCATCACCTCGGGCGCGGCCAGCGCCCAGTGGATCGGCCGGACGGCGGGAACGGGCAGGCGCCGGCTTCGACCCAGCGCCGCATAGGCCTCCTCGAGCCGTCTCCCCGGTCGACCGCCCAACGGCAGCGCGACCGCGACCATGGCATCTGCGTACGCCTTCGGGTCACCGACCCCCGCAGGCAGCTCGTCGGTGTCGACGAGCCCGACCAGCGAGTTGCCGCACAGGATCCGGTCGTCGAGGAAGGTCAGCGGGAGTGAGGGGTCCTCGCAGAGCAGCCAGAGGGAGAGCTTGGCGATGTCGACCGCGATCGGGTCGATGTCGGCACCGTAGAGGCAGCGAGTGACGATCTCAGCCACAGGTCGCTCGCACGACGACGCCAGATATCGGGCGGAGGCGAGGAGGAAGACGCCGGTCCCGGCGGCGATGTCGACCACGGCCGCGTCGGCGGAGGCGACCGGTGCCAGGGCGTGGGCGACGACCTCGTCGGCGAGCTCGGGCGGGGTGTAGTGGGCGCCGTTGTCGCGCCGCGAGGCGACCTCGAGCAACGCCTCGTAGACGTAACCGATCTCCTCCAGAACCAGATCATCGACTGCGGCCCCATCCAGGAACAGATAGTTCGACAGCAGATGATCCGGCTTCGGACCGTCCGAGCACGACAGCAGCCCCGCGGCGTCCAGCGCAGCATCGGTGAGCTCCATCCCCCGTGCCCGAGCGAACCCCGCCAGGACGCTGCGCATCACCGCAGCCACCGCCGAGGGGCCACCACCCAGCTCGGCGACCGCCGACCGCGCTCGAGTGCGCAGTGCCCGGGGCGTGATCACAGGATGAACCATAGAACGCCGGCAGGTTCGGGGAGACGAACCGATGATGAAGAGTGGCGCACCGGGGTGCCCACGTTCACCACGACGTCACACCGTGCGTACAGAATCCGGCGCATGTCCATCGACTCGGAGCGGCTCGGGCCCCTCCTTCACATCCGGCCCGGCGCGGCACCCCGCGTGGCCATCGTCTCCGCGAGCTACGGCGCGGGCCACAACTCGGCCTCCCGGGAGATCTCACGAGCGCTCGGGGAGGCCGGATGCGACGTCGAGATCTTCGACTTCGTCGACCTGATGCCCTGGCGGCTCGGGCACGGGCTGAAGGTCGGCTACAAGATGCAACTCCAGGTCAGCCCCGACTCCTGGGGTGCCACGATGAGTCTGGTCATGCCGGGACGCCGGCTCCACAATCCGTTCAACCAGTTCCTTCGGCTCTCCACGCGCAACCTCACCGAGGCCATGCGCGGCGTCGATCTGGTCATCTCCACCCACCCGTTCTGCTCCCAGGTCATCGGTCACCTGCGCACCAGCGGACAGCTCACCGTGCCCGCGGTCACCTACCTGACCGACGCCGCGGTCCCGGCGCTGTGGATCAACCCCGGCATGGACCTCAACCTCGCCATCCACGAGGTCGCCGCACGCGAGGCGCGCATGCTCGGCGGCAACGCGGCCGTGGTCCAACCGCTGGTCCCGCCGGGGGCGGCGTACGTCCCGGGGCAGGTCTTCCCCGACCCCCTCGCGGACCTCGACCTGAAGGGCCCGCGGGCGCTGGTCACCGGCGGCTCGCTGGGCGCCGGCGCGCTCGAGCAGACCGCCCTCGACATCCTCGAGCACAGCGACATGACCCCGGTGGTCCTCTGCGCGACCGACCCCTGTCTCAAGCGCCGCCTGGAGCGGATCCCCGGTGTCGTCGCACTCGGCTGGCGCACCGATGTACGCGCGCTGATGGCGACCAGCGACTGCGTCGTCCAGAACGCCGGCGGCTTCACCTCGCTCGAGGCCCTGGCCTCGGGTACGCCGGTGATCACCTACCGCTCGATCTCCGGCCACGGCGCCGCCAACTCGGCCAACCTGGACCGCGCCGGGCTGATCCCGTGGGCCCGCGACGAGCTCGAGCTCGCCAAGCACCTGGTCGTCGCCGCCGAGTCGCCGCGGTTCAACCGGCTCGCGCTCGGCGTCCCCGACATCGTCCAGATCCTCACCGACAGCTACGACGAGACCGCCGTCGCCTAGTCCGAGGGCAACCCGAAGAGCCGCGCGGCGTTCTCGCGGAGCACCCCGCGCGCCCATTCGTCTCCGAGCCCGAGCCCCAAGACCCCGTCGACCGCCTCGAGATAGGGATAGGGGATGTTGGGGAAGTCGCTCCCGAACAGCACGCGCTCGCCCAACGCCTTCAGCCGCGGCAGCTCGTCGGTCGGGAACGGCGTCGTCGCCTCGGTGAACGCGGTGAAGGCCATGGTCGTGTCCAGGTGCACGCCGTCGTACTTCTCCGCCAGGTCGAGGAACCGCGAGTAGTCCGGCAGCCCCATGTGAGCGACGATCAGCACCAGGTCCGGATAGCGTCCGAGCAACGCCTCCATGCCGGTCGGTCCGGTGAACCGACCCGGAGCGGGCCCGTGCCCGGAGTGGATCACCAGCGGCGTACGCGACTGCGAGAGCACCTCCCAGACCGGGTCGAGCAGCGGCGAGTTGGGGTCGTAGTCGCCGACCTGCACGTGCGCCTTGAAGATCCGCGCGCCCGCCTCGACTGCCTCGCGCACGTAGTCACCGGCCCCCGCCTCCGGGTAGAACGTCGCCGACTGCAGGCAGTCCGGCTTGTCCGCCGCGAACTCCGCACCCCACTGGTTCAGCCACGCCGCCATGCCGGGCTTGTGCGGATAGGTGAGCGCCGAGAAGTGACGTACGCCGAGATCCCGCAGCACCCGGAGCCGCTCCTCCTCGGAGTGCCGATAGGCGATCGGCCACGGCCGCCCGGTCAACGGCCCGGCCGAGTCGAAGTAGGCCCACACCTTGTCGAGCATCCGCTCGGGCAGGAAGTGCGTGTGCACGTCGAAGATGCCGTCCAGGCTCAGCGCGTCGAGCCGCGCGCGGAGCTGCGCGGGCTCGTCGGGGGCGATGGCGACCGCAGGAGGAATCACGCAGCCGAACCTACCTACCCGGCGAACGTCTCCGCGATCGCCCGTGCCCTCCCGGGCACCTCGTCGGCGGTCAGCCCCCACGTCCCCTCGGCGAAGCGCCGGGCGAGCTTGGCGAGCGAGTCGGCGCCCTCGTTGAGCGCCTCACCGACGTGGCCGCGCACCCACTCGAAGGAGAGCCGATCGGACTCGCGGCACAGGTCGTCGTGCATCCGGGTCAGGCCGGCGAGCTCCGCGCGGTGCTCGGTCTCATAGCCCTTCGGCATCGACAGCTCACCTCGGAGCCAGTCCTCGATCATCGCGAGCGCGACCCGGGAGTCGGTCCGGATGGTCAGCGTGCGGCGGGGCAGCGCCCGCACCGCCTCGGCGATCGCCTGCAGCTCGGCCAGGACCACCAGCGACTGCGGGTCGCGGATCCGGGCGTTCGGGACCTGCCGGCCGAAGCCGTGCTGGCCGTCGCCGGCGAGCCAACCCCAGCCGATGAATCCGCGATGCGCCGACCCGTCGGTCGCCACCACCAGCGGCGGCAGCGGGCCGGCCCGATGGATCGCCAGTGCCTCCACCGCCTCCGCACGGATGCCGGCGTCCGATTCGGCGAACGGCACCACGGTGACCCCGGGATAGGCGTCCGCGATCTCGTCGGTCAGCATCCAGAACCGCGAGTTGGACGGCAGCGCGACCACGACCTGCACCGGCGCGAGCGACTCCAGCGAGTCGTACGCCGCTCCGACCGCCGCGATGATCGCGTCCTCGATCCCGCGGGCACCCAGCGATCCCGCCGCGTGCAGCCCCGGACCGACGACAACCCAGTCCCACTTCTCGGCGTCACTGCGCTCCTTGACGACGATGAAGCAACGCATTGCTGACCTCCTGACCCGCCCGAACAAGTCGCTCACGACGTTACCGGGCGGCCCCTGAGAAAGAGACCGCGGCGTCAGGATCCGGACGCCAGCGACCGGACGGTCAGACGAGACCGAGCTCCCGGGCGCGCACGCCACACAGCGCGGCGGCCCCTAGCGTGGCCGGGTTGTGAAGCTGAGGGTGAGCTATGGACCACTCTCAGCTTCACAACCCTGTGGCTCTGCGCCTAGGGCCACCGCTCACTCCTGGGTGTAGAGCCCGTCGATGACGTCGGCGTACTTCTTGCTCACCACGCGCCGCTTGAGCTTCAGGGTCGGGGTGAGCTCCTCGGACTCGGCGGTCCACTCCTCGCCGAGCAGCTCGAAGGCCTTGACCTGCTCGGGACGCGACAGCCGGGCGTTGGCCGCCTCGACGGCCTGGCCCACCGCACCCCGGATGACCGGGTGCTGAGCCAGCTCGGCGAGCGAGCCGGCCTCGACGCCGAGCTTCTGGGCGACCACGGGAGCGATCTCGCCGTCGAGGGTGAGGACGGCCACGACGTACGAGCGACCGTCACCGACCACCATCGCGTGGCCGACCAGCGGGCTCTCCTTGAGGAGGTTCTCGATGTTGGAGGGGGCGATGTTCTTGCCCGCGGAGTTGATGATCATCTCCTTCTTGCGGTCGACCACGGTGAGGAAGCCGTCCTCGTCGAGCGATCCGATGTCGCCGGTGTGCAGCCAGCCCTCGGAGTCGAAGAGCGCAGCGGTCGCATCGGGCCGCCCGACGTAGCCCGGCGTCATGATCGGGCCACGGAACAGGATCTCGCCGTCATCGCCGATGCGCAGCTCGATCCCGGGCTGGGCGCGGCCGACGGTGCCGAGCCGGAAGGCCTCCGGCCCGTTGCCGGTGGCCGCCCCGGTGGTCTCGGTCATGCCGTAGACGTCGTAGATCTTCAGCCCCAGGCCGGCGAAGAACCTCGCCACCTCGATCGGCATCGGTGCGGCCGCGCTGGCCGCCCACTCGACCTTGTCGAGACCGAGCAGTGCGCGCATGATCGAGAGGACCGCCGCGTCGGCCTGTTCGAACTGTGCCTGCAGCTCGGGCGAGGTGGTCTGCCCGAGCTGCTGCGACTCGACGTAGGCCAGCCCGACCGCCATCGCCTTCTCGACACCGGCCTTCTTGGCCTCGTCGGTCTCGGCGGCGAGCAGCGCGGTGACGCCGGTGCGGATCTTCTCCCACACCCGCGGCACCCCGAAGAAGCTGGTCGGGTGCACCTCCTGGAGGGTGCCGAGCAACAGCGCGGGGTCCTGGACCAGGTAGACGTGGCCGCCGTTGAACTGCGGGATGTAGAGGCTGAGCACCCGCTCGGCGATGTGCGCGAACGGCAGGTAGGAGACGAGCACCCCCGGCTCCTCGACGCCGGAGACCGTCAGCGAGCTGGTCGTCTCGAAGACGATGTTGCGGTGGGTGAGCACCACACCCTTCGGCTGACCGGTCGTGCCCGAGGTGTAGAGCATCGTGACCGTGTCGTCGGGGGTCACCGCGGCACTGCGCGCGTCCAGCTCCCCGCCGACCTCGGCCAGCGCGGCCGCGCCCGAGGCCACGAAGTCGTCCCAGGCGACCGCCCGCGGGTCGTCCTCCACGGCGGTGTCGATGGTGACGACGCGTACGATCTCCTCGCGCTTGAGCCCGAGCGCCCAGCGGGCGACGTGGTCGTCGGTCTCGAGCACGACGATCCGCGGGTCGGCGTGCTCGGCGACGTAGCCCACCTGGTCGGGCGCGAGGGTGTTGTAGATGCTGATCGGGACACCCCCGGCGAGCACCGTGGCCATGTCGGCGACGACGTGCTCGATGCGGTTGGCGGCCATGATCGCAACCGACTCCCCCGGCTGGAGACCGGCCGCGATGTAGGCGGCGGCCAGCTCGCGGGCGCGCTGGTGCAGCTCGCCCCAGGTCAGCGTGCGCCATCCCGTGCCGTCAGAGGTGTGCCGGTCGGAGAAGGCCGGCTCGGCGCCGCGGGCTGCGACCACCTCGGCGAGTACGTCGACCATGGTCTGGTCGCCGATCTGGGACTCGAGGGCGGCACGGACGGCGAGGACGTCGGGCATCGGAACGCTCCTTCTGTGGTTTGTGACTCGGGTCACAATCGGGGTGCCTCGACCGTAGGGACGAGTCGGCGCGGGCACAAGAGCCCATCCGCGCTATTCAGGGATCCACCCCCGGCGGTGCCGTTTCCATTCAGCGGAAGAACGCTCTGGCGGTAGCCGCCCGGACAGGAGTTGACTCACCCCCATGGCAGAAGAACGTACGCAGGTTGTGATCGTCGGCGCCGGCCCCGCGGGGATGCTGCTGAGCCATCTCCTCGCCGCCGACGGGGTCGACTCGGTCGTGGTCGAGACCCGGTCGGAGGAGTACGTCGCGGCTCGCATCCGTGCCGGGATCCTGGAGCAGTCGAGCGTCGATCTGCTCACCGAGGTCGGCCTCGGCGACCGGCTGGCCCGCGACGCCGACAAACACCGCGGGATCTACCTGCAGTGGCCCGAGGAGCGCCATCACCTCGACTTCGTCGACCTGGTCGGCCGGGCGGTCTACGTCTACGGCCAGACCGAGGTGCAGAAGGACCTGATCGACGCCCGCAAGGCCGGCGGGCAGGTCGTCCACTACGAGATCAGCGACACCGCACTGCACGACCTCGAGTCCGACCGGCCCTCGGTCACCTTCACCGATGCCGCCGGGCTCCCCCAGCGGATCCGGGCGGACGTCGTCGTCGGCTGCGACGGCTCCTTCGGCCCCAGCCGCGCCGCGATCCCGGCCCGGGAGAGCTGGGACCGCACCTACCCCTACAGCTGGTTCGGCATCCTCGCCGACGTCGCGCCCTCCACAGACGAGCTGATCTACGCCTGGCACCCCGACGGCTTCGCACTGCACTCGATGCGCTCGGAGAGCGTGTCGCGGTTCTACCTCCAGGTGCCCAACGGCACCGACCCGGCGACCTGGTCCGACGACCAGATCTGGGACGCGCTCGCCGCCCGGCTCGGCCACGGCCAGAACGGCTGGACGCTCCAGCCGGGAACGATCACCGACCGCAGCGTCCTCCCGATGCGCTCGCACGTCTCGACGCCGATGCGCCACGGCCGGCTCTTCCTGGCCGGCGACGCCGCCCACATCGTCCCGCCGACCGGCGCCAAGGGGCTCAACCTCGCGGTCGCGGACGTCGCGCTGCTGGCGCCCGCGCTCACCGCGCTGCTCAAGGGTGACCCGCGACTGGCCGACAGCTACTCCGAGACCGCGCTGCGCCGCGTCTGGCGCTGCACCCACTTCTCCTGGTGGATGACGACGATGCTGCACACCGCCGAGGATCCGTTCGACACCCAGCTCCAGCTCTCCCAGCTGCGCTGGGTGACCTCCAGCGAGCACGCCGCCGCCGGTCTCGCGGAGAACTACGCCGGTCTGCCGATCGGATTCTGAGTGGCCCGCGCCACCGGGTTCGGGTACGGCCTGCTCGCGGCGATCCTGCTCGTAGGTCTCAACCTGCGCGGCTCGATCGCCGCGGTCTCGCCGGTGCTTCCCGACATCCGCGCCGACCTGCACATATCGTCGGCGACCGCCGGGCTGCTGACCAGCCTCCCGGTCCTCTGCTTCGCCCTCGGAGCGCCCGGCGCCGCATGGCTGGGCCGCCGGCTGGGGATCTACCGGGCGCTGCTCGTGGGCTGCCTGGTCATCGCCCTGGCCACCGCCGTCCGCCCGTACGCCGGGGTCTGGCTGCTCCTGGCCGCGACCGTGGTCCTCGGGCTGGCGATGACGGTCGGCAACGTCTTGATGCCCGTCGCGGTCAAGCGTGACTTCGGGTCGGCCGCGGGCCGGATCACCGGGGTCTCGACCGCCTCGCTCTCGACCGGCGCGGCGCTCGCGGCCGCGTTGACCGCGCCGCTCGCGGGGTGGCTGGGCTGGCAGGACGCGCTGGCGGTGTGGGCGGTCATGGCCGTGGTCGCGGCCGCCGCACTGGCCGGGCCCGCCGCCCGGGAGCACCGCTCACCGGCATCCGTGGCACCGCGCCGGCACGGAGAGGGCGCGAAGCTGCGTACGAGTCCGGTGGCATGGGCGATCACCGCATTCCTCGGCCTCCAGTCGGTGACCTACTACGCGGTGACCGCGTGGATGCCGACACTGCTGCGCGACATCGCCGATCTGAGCCTGGCCGACGCCGGGGTGGCGATGTCGCTCTTCCAGGTGCTGGGCATCCCCGGCACGCTGCTGGTGCCGGCGCTGATCCACCGGGGGCGCGACCAGCGGGCGCTGGGCGTGGTGATCGGCGCGGGCTGGCTGGTCGTGGTGCTCGGCCTCGTCCTCGCCCCCGGCCTCTGGCTGGTCTGGTGCGTGACCGGCGGGATCGTGCAGGGCATGGGCATCTCCTACGCCTTCACCATCCTGGTGCTGCGCAGCGCCGACGGTCACGTCGCGGCCCGCCTCTCGGCGATGATGCAGCTGCTCGGCTACAGCGTCGGCGCCTCCGGGCCGTTCCTGGTCGGCCTGATCCAGGGCGCCACCGGCTCCTGGATCCTGGCGATGGTCCCGCTCTGGATCGCCGCGGCCGGACTGGTGGTCGCAGCGATGGTGGCAGGACGGGACCACCTGGTCAGGGCGTGACCAGACAGTCCCGAACGGCACCACGATGTGAGCGACGGCTCTTGCTCGATCGATCCGATTCGTGTTTAGGTAAGCCTTACCTAAACAGGAGGTGCCATGGATTCGACCGCCAGCATTGCCCGCAGCATCCTGTCATGCCCCCGTGGCGGCAGCGTGGTGATCGACGGGATCCCCTACTCGATGGAGGAGCTGGAGATGCAGGGCTTCGCCGACGACGGCGGCCGCCCGACCTTCCTGTGCCCACCCGAGCAGCGGATGGCGTACGCCGGGCGCCGGGGCAGCCATGTCGTGCTGGTCCTCCAGGGCGTGCTCGGCAACGGCGAGGCGGTCCGCCTGACCGGGGCCTTGCGGTGGCTGCGTACCGATGCCTGCACGTGCTGCGAGACGGAGTGGGAGGAGGTCGTCATGGACGTCTCCAACGTCATGCTGGTCCGCCGCCGCGGCGAGGCGGTCCCGATCCCTCTCGACGCCTTCACCGACGGCGACCTCGATCTGAACGACGGCGTGCTCCACCGCAACCAGGACCACCTCAACAACCATCACGGCAACGAGCTGCGCGAGGCGGTCGCGACCCGTTCCTACATCCCGGTCGACACCATCCTCGCCGCCCAGATCACCGGGCTCTGCGCCGACGGCTTCGAGTTCCAGTGGGTCGACGAGGGCGGGGCTCACAGCGCGCGGACCACGTTCGACCAGCCGGCCCGGACGCCGGAGGACCTCGTCGCCGGCGTCCGGAAGGCCCTCGCCGCCGAGATCTGCTGAACGGGACACGCGCGCCGAACCTGTTTCCTGGTACACAAATCCCATGTACCTTGATGACGTATCAACGTCGTGCAAGGAGGCTCGGATGGTTGTGCAGACACTTCGCTCGATCGGTGGCTACGTGGGTGCGGTCGCCGGCACCCCCGTCCGGATGATCACGCCGACCAGGCCCCTGCCGCGCCGGGAGTACGACCAGACGCTGCGTACGTTGTCCGAGGCGTCGGTCGAGATGTACTTCAACGCATTCAAGGACGTCGACTGGGACGCGCCCGAGATGGCCGTGCCCGAGGACGACGAGCGCTGGATCCTGCCCACGCTCGACCTGCTCGGCGCCCACCCGTGGTACCAGTCGCTGCCCAGGGCACGGCAGATCGAGGTCGGCCGGCACCGCCTCACCGCGATGGTCAAGACCGGCTCCCAGTTCGAGCAGCTGCTCCTTCTCGGCGGCACCCAGTTCCTGATGGGCGTCGACAACGGCGACCCCGAGTTCCGCTACTTCATGCACGAGCTCACCGAGGAGACCCACCACATCCAGATGTTCCAGGAGTTCACCAACCGGGTCTGCCCCGACGTCGCGGGCGCACCGGGTTGGCTGATGCGCGCCATCCCGCTCGTGGGACACCTCGGCGGCCTCTACCCGGCCCTCTTCTTCGCCATCATCCTGGCCGGCGAGGAGCCGATCGACCACGTGCAGAAGGAGGCCATGCGCGCCGGCGGAACCCACCCGCTCCTGGACCAGATCATGGCCATCCACATCGCCGAGGAGGCCCGCCACATCGGCTTCGCGCACGCCTGGCTCGAGGAGCACGCCCCCTCGCTCAACCCGGTCTCGCGCCTGGCCCTCGGCGTCCTCACCCCGCTCGCGATGCGCCTGGGCTCCGACGCGATCATCATCCCCTCGCGCGCCGACCGCGAGCTCATGGGACTGCCCGACTCGGTCGTCCGCGAGGTCTGGGGCACCGGCGCCGAGGCCGCCGCGTTCCGCCGCCACCTCTTCGCCGACGTCCGGATGCTCTTCGACAACCTCGGGCTGCGTACGCCGCTGACGCGGTGGTCCTGGAAGGTGCTCGGCGTGGATGGACGGCCGGCGCGTTTCCGCGCCGAGCCGCCCAGCGCAGCCGCTTGACGAGCAGAGTTGAATGGCATCACCGACTCAACCGAGGAGCACGATGCCGAACAACGACAATGGCCGCGCGAACATCGGCGTGGTGGGCCTGGCCGTGATGGGGTCTAACCTGGCCCGCAACCTCGCCTCCCGCGAGGGCAACGCGGTGGCGGTCTACAACCGCACCTACGCGCGCACCGACGAGCTCATCACGGAGCATCCCGAGGCCGGCTTCATCGCCTCCGAGACGATCGACGACTTCGTGGCGACGCTGGCCAAGCCGCGTACGGCGATCATCATGGTCCAGGCGGGCAGGGGCACCGACGCGGTGATCGAGCAGCTGGCCGAGCGGTTCGAGCCGGGCGACATCATCGTCGACGGCGGCAACGCCAACTTCAACGACACCATCCGCCGCGAGCGCGAGCTGCGTGAGCGCGGCCTGAACTTCGTCGGCACCGGCATCTCCGGCGGCGAGGAGGGCGCGCTCAACGGCCCCTCGATCATGCCCGGCGGCTCGGCCGAGGCCTGGAAGACGCTCGGCCCGATCCTGAAGAGCATCGCCGCGGTGGCCGAGGGCGAGCCGTGTGTGACCCATGTCGGCACCGACGGCGCCGGCCACTTCGTGAAGATGGTCCACAACGGCATCGAGTACGCCGACATGCAGCTGATCGCGGAGGCCTACGACCTCCTCCGGCGGGTGGGCGGGCTCTCGGTGGAGCAGCTCGTCGACGTCTTCAAGGACTGGAACACCGGCGACCTGGAGTCCTACCTGATCGAGATCTCCGCGGAGGTGCTCGCCCAGAAGGACGCCGAGACCGGACAGCCGCTCGTGGACGTCATCCTCGACGAGGCCGGCTCGAAGGGCACCGGCGTGTGGACGGTGCAGAACGCCCTCGGCCTCGGCATCCCGGTCTCCGGCATCGGCGAGGCCGTCTTCGCCCGGGCGGTCTCCTCCAAGCCGGCCCAGCGCGCCGCTGTGCGGGCCTCGGTGACCGACCGCCCGAAGGCGGCCACGGTCCCCGACACGTTCGTGGAGGACGTACGCGCGGCTCTGTACGCCTCGAAGGTGGTCGCCTACGCACAGGGCTTCGACCTGATCGTGGCCGGGGCGAAGGAGTACGGCTGGGACATCGACCTCGGCGCACTCGCCAAGATCTGGCGAGCCGGCTGCATCATCCGGGCCCGCTTCCTCAACCGGATCGTCGACGCCTACGCCACCGCACCCGACCTGGAGACGCTGCTCGTCGACCCCTACTTCGCCGACGCGGTCGCCTCCGGCGAGGAGGCGTGGCGACGCGTCGTCGGGATCGCGGTGGCCTCCGGCGTACCGGCACCGGGGTTCTCCTCGGCGCTCGCCTACTTCGACTCGCTGGCCGCCGACCGGCTCCCGGCCGCACTCATCCAGGGCCAGCGGGACTTCTTCGGCGCGCACACCTACAAGCGCGTCGACAAGGACGGCACCTTCCACACGCTGTGGTCCGACGACCGCTCGGAGATCCCGACGACGCCCTCGACCCACTAGCCCGACCCAGGGGAGATACCGAACTTGGGGCTGTCGGCGTAGCGAACGGCGAACCTAGCCTGAAGCATGGGATTCGACGTCGCGGCGGAGAGGTATGCCCGTTTCATGGGGCGCTACGCCGAACCCCTCGCACCGCACTTCGCCGACTTCGCCCGGGTCAGCATGGGCCAGCGGGTGCTCGACGTCGGCTGCGGACCAGGCACGCTCACCCGCCACCTCGTGACCCTCACCGAGGCCCACCTGGTGGCCGCGATCGACCCCTCACCGCCGTTCATGGAGTCGGTCGCACGGCAGCTGGCCCGGGTCGATGTGCACACCGGCGTGGCCGAGGCACTCCCCTTCGCCGACAACTGGTTCGACGTCTCGCTGGCCCAGCTGGTCGTGCACTTCATGACCGACCCGGAGGCGGGGATCAGGGAGATGGTCAGGGTGACCCGGCCGGGCGGCACCGTCGCGGCGTGCGTCTGGGACGCCGACACCGGCGCCGTCGCGCCGTTCTGGGCCTGCGTGCACGAGATCGACCCGGAGGCCGAGGACGAGGCCTTACTCGCCGGCACCCGGATGGGTGACCTCGAGCAGATGTTCAGGAAGGTCGGACTCCGCAACGTCGAGCCCAGCGGCCTGGTCATCCGCGTCACCCACCCGACCTTCGAGGAGTGGTGGAACCCCTACACCTTCGGGGTCGGGCCGGCCGGCGACTACGTGAGCTCGCTCGACGACGCCGGTCGTACCGCGCTCGAGGAGGTCGCCCGGCGCCGGCTCGGGAACGGCCCGATCACCGTGACCGCGACCGCATGGGCAGCCCGCGGCACCGTCGCCTGAGCAACACGCCTGCGCCCTGCACGATTTGCATCGGACCCCTATCCTCCATATGGTTGTAAAAGTCAACCAACTTGGAGGGATGATGATCGGGCACGCGACGTACCAGGAGCTGATCCATCAGCTCAGCGAGGTCGGAGCCGTACGGAAGGGCCTCGTCCGCAGGCTTCCGCCCGAGCTGACGGCCGGCTCCGCGGGGGTCCTGACGATGCTGCGCCAGCACGGCGACATGACCATGAGCGAGCTCACCGAGCTGCTCGCCGTCGACATCTCGGTGACCAGCCGGCATGTGGCGTGCGTCGCCGACCAGGGCTGGATCGAGCGCTCCCCCAACCCGACCGACGGGCGCTCCCGCATCCTCTGCCTCACCGACGCCGGGCGCGATCTGCTCGACAGCGCCTCCCAACAGCTCGCCGACCTCATCGCAGACCGGCTCAGCGGCTGGGACGAGCGGGACGTGCACGAGCTCGTCCGGCTCGTCACCAAGCTCCGCGACAGCCTCGGCCACTGCAGCACCTCAAGCAACTAGACCACCAGAAAGGAAGTCCATGGCAACGACGACAGCCGAACGGACTCACGCCGGTCCACCGGGAGGCCCGTCCGAGGGCTCGCCCACCTCGCACGGTGAGATGTCTCACCGCGAGATCATGGAGGCGCTCTCGGGCCTGCTGCTCGGCATGTTCGTGGCGATGATCTCCTCCACGATCGTCTCCAACGCCCTGCCCGAGATCATCGCCGACATCGGCGGCGGGCAGTCGGCCTACACCTGGGTGGTCACCGCCTCCCTGCTCACCATGACGGCCACCACCCCGCTGTGGGGCAAGATGGCCGACCTGTTCAGCAAGAAGCTGCTCATGCAGCTCGCACTGGTCCTCTTCGTAGCGGCCTCGGCCGTCGCCGGCCTGGCCCAGAACCCGGGTGAGCTCATCGCCGCGCGGGCCATCCAGGGCATCGGCATGGGCGGTCTGACCGCTCTCGCCCAGATCATCATGGCGGCGATGATCTCGCCGCGTGAGCGTGGCCGCTACTCGGGCTACCTCGGTGCCGTCTTCGCCGTCGCCACCGTCGGCGGCCCGCTGATCGGCGGCGTCATCACCGACGCCGACTCGCTCGGCTGGCGCTGGTGCTTCTACGTCGGCATCCCGTTCGCGGTCCTCGCCTTCATCGTGCTGCAGAAGACCCTGCACCTTCCGGTCGTCCGCCGGGACAACGTGAAGGTCGACTGGGCCGGTGCGTTCTTCATGGCGGCCGGCGTCTGCCTGCTGCTCGTCTGGGTCACCTTCGCCGGTGACAAGTACGACTGGGCCTCCTGGGAGACCGCGGCCATGGTCGGCGGCTCCGTGCTGCTCCTGCTGATCTTCGTTCTCGTCGAGTCGAAGGCCGCCGAGCCGATCATCCCGCTGCGGCTCTTCGCCAACCGCACGATCACGCTCTCCTCGCTCGCCTCGCTCTTCGTCGGCGTGGCGATGTTCGCCGGCACGATCTTCTTCAGCCAGTACTTCCAGCTGGCCCGCGGCGAGTCGCCGACGATGGCCGGCGTGATGACGATCCCGATGATCGCCGGACTGTTCCTCTCCTCGACCATCTCCGGCCAGATCATCACCCGCACGGGGAGGTGGAAGGCCTGGCTCGTCGTCGGCGCCGTCCTCATCGTCGGCGGGCTCGGGCTGCTCGGCACGATCCGCTACGACACCGAGTACTGGCACGTCGCCGTCTTCATGGCGATCCTCGGCCTCGGCGTCGGCATGACGATGCAGAACCTGGTCCTCTCCACGCAGAACCAGGTCGCGCCCGCCGACCTCGGCGCGGCCAGCTCGATGGTCACCTTCTTCCGCAGCCTCGGTGGCGCGATGGGCGTCTCCGCGCTCGGCGCGCTGATGGCCCACCGGGTCGCCGACTACGTCCAGGACGGCCTGGCCGACCTCGGACCGCGCTACGCCGCGCTGGCCCAGGGCACCTCGGGCGAGATCCCGGACATCGACAAGATCCCCGAGCCGCTGCGGTCGGTGCTGGAGAGTGCGTACGGGCACGGCATCGCCGACATCTTCATGATCGCCGCGGGGGCAGCCGTCATCGCGCTGGTGTTCGTGGTGTTCATCAAGGAGGTCCCGCTGAAGACCAAGGGCGGACTCGCCCAAGCTGCCGCGGAGGCTGCCGAGGTCGACCGCCCCGCAGCGGTCGCCGAGGCCGTCGCCGGGGTGCCCGAGCAGCACGCCGACGCCCCCGCGCCGGTCGCCAACGGGATCGCGCTGCACGGCTTCGTCCGCGGCTCCGGAAGCATCCCGATCCCGCACGCCGCGGTCACGCTGATCTCGCTCGCCGGGCGCCAGCTCGGCCGCTCGGTCGCCCACGCCGACGGCTCCTACGCGGTCGACGCGCCGGGGACGGGGACGTACGTGCTGATCGCCTCGGCCGACGGCTTCCAGCCGCAGGCCTCCACGGTGGTCGTGGGCGGTGAGCCGGTGGCGTACGACCTCCTGCTCAGCGGCACCACGGGCCTCAAGGGCATCGTGCGTGGCGGCGAGGACGGCGCACCGATCCAGGACGCGATGGTGATCGTGACCGACGTACGCGGCGACCTGCTCTCCACCGGCACGACCCTCGCAGACGGCACCTTCTTCATCGACGAACTGGTCCCGGGAACGGCGACGGTGGCGGTGAACGCCGAGGGCTACCGCCCGCGCGCGGTGCCGATCGAGATCGGCGCCACGGGTCTGACCCGGATCGAGGTGGAGATGGTCACCGGCGCTCGCCTGACCGGTGTCGTCAAGGCGGCCTTCGGGCCCCTCGCCGACGCTCGGGTGACGCTCGTCGACGCGGCCGGCAACGTGGCCGGGACCGCGACGACGGGTGCTGACGGGGCGTACGCCTTCGCCGATCTGGACAGCGGTGACTACACGGTCCTGGCGACCAGCTACCCGCCGGCAGCCGGCGCCGTGAGCCTCACCGGTCACGGCGTGGACGGCCACGAGATCGTCCTCACCCACCCCGAGGACTGATCCGCGATGGCACTGACCGCACAGGTCCGCACCCGCGACGGCTGGGCCGTGGCGCACGCGGTCGTCACCCTCACCGACACGGCCGGCGGTCAGGTGCTGCGCGCCGAGGCCGACGAGGACGGTGTCGTCACCGACGACACCGTCCTCGCCCCCGGGCCGTACGTCGCGATCGTCACCGCGATCGGCTGGTCCCCTGCCGCGGCGACCGCGATCGTCACGGCCTCGGGGAAGGCTGCGCTCGGCACCGTCACCCTGACCCGTCAGGGAGACACCTCGCTCCCGACCCCGGGCCCGTGGACGATCGACCCGGCCCACTCCACCGTCGGCGCGGTCGCCCAGCACTTGGGCATCTCCAGCGTGCGCGGCCGGTTCACCGAGTTCTCCGGTCTCGTCGAGATCGCTCCCGACCATCTGGAGAAGTCGCGCGTCGAGGCGGTCATCCGGGCCGCCTCGATCGACACCGGCAACCGGATGCGCGACGACCACCTCCGCAGCGGTGACTTCCTCGATGTCGAGGCGTTCCCCGAGATCGTCTACCGCTCCACCGGCCTCACCCCGGCCGGATCGGACCGCTGGACCGTCCACGGGGAGCTCTCGATGCACGGGCAGACCCGCGCCATCGACCTCGACGTCGCCTACCTCGGCACCGGCCCGGACGCCTGGGGCGGCACCCGGGCGGCCTTCCGCGCCACCGCTCAGCTGCGCCGGGAGGACTTCGCGATGAACTACAACCAGGCCGTCTCCGCCGGCATCGCCGCCATCGGCACCACCCTCAAGGTGGAGCTGGACATCCAGGCCGTCCAGGGCGACTCGCTCCCAACCTGAGCCGAGACGTCAGCTGCGTCGGCCGAGTTGGCACCGGAATGCCATCTCGGCCGACGTACGCGACGTCTCGGCCGACGGGGGTGACGCCTCGGCAGGCTGGTCACCGTCCGACTGAGACTCTGCGAATATGAGTGCATGGAGCTGCGCCATCTTCGCTACTTCGTCGCCGTCGCCGAGGAGCGCCACTTCGGCCGGGCGGCGCAGCGGCTCCACATGGCGCAGCCGCCGCTGTCGCAGCAGATCCGCCAGCTCGAGGCCGAGCTCGGGCTGACCCTGCTCACCCGGACCACGCGACGGGTCGACCTGACCCCGGCCGGTGCTGCGTACCTGGAACGGGCGCGGGAGATCCTCGGTGCCGTGGAGGCAGCCGCCCACGAGGCCGCGAGCATCGCCTCGGGGCGGCGTGGACGGCTGCTGATCGGGTGCGTCGGGTCGGCGACGTACTCGCTGCTCCCGGAGCTCGCCCGCACCCTGCGCACCGAGCTGCCCGAGGTGGAGTTCGGGTTCCGGGGCGAGATGCTCTCGCCGGACCAGGCCGCGGCACTCACCGACGGGACCCTCGACCTCGGCCTGCTCCGGCCCCTGCCCACGGGCAACTCCGGCCTCTCGATCACCCACCTGCGCCAGGAGGACCTGCTGGTGGCGATGCCGAAGGACCACCGGTTCGCCGGCCGTCGCCGCGTACGCATCCCCGACCTCGACGGCGAAGGCCTGGTCATCCACGCCGGGAGCGGCCGCTCGGCGATGAACGCGATGATCCAGGAGCTCTTCGACTCCGCCTGGATCCGCAGCCACATCACCCACGAGGTCGCCGAGACCTCCACCCTGGTCACCTTCGTGGCCGCCGGCCTCGGCGTCGCCATCGTCCCCGAACCCACCGCGGCCCTCGCCGTCCCGGGCGTGGTCTACGTGCCACTCTCGGGAACCCCCGGCGTCGAGCTCGTCGCCGCCACCCGTGCCGGCGACGAGAGCCCCCTGCTCACTCGCGCGCTGGCCATCCTGCGGGGCCTCAGCGTCGCCGCCTAGCGGCAGCGCAGGGTCTGCGAAGGGGCTACGCCGTAGGTCTGGCGGTAGGCGGCGGCGAAGCGGCCGAGGTGGGTGAAACCCCAGCGGTAGGCGACCTCGGCGACCGTGTCGCCGCGGCTGGCGAGGAGGTCGGCGTGGACGCGTTCGAGGCGGATCTCCTGCAGTTTCTGCGTCGGTGTGCGGCCCAGATATCTCTGAAATCCCTGCTGGAGGCGGCGGATGCCGACGTCGGCCTCGCGGGCGAGATCGGAGACGGCCCATTCGCGCGCCGGGTCGGCCTCCATGGCCTCGACGACGCGGGAGACGATGCGGGGCCGGACGGAGCCGACGGCGGGCTCCTCGGGGAAGCAGGCGGCGACGAAGGCGGCGGTCAGCGTGCCGGCCAGCCGGCGACGCACCCGCTCGTCACCGACCAGCGCAGGGTTGCGCATGGCCTCGGTGCCGAGCGAGCCGAGCAGGCCGATCCAGGCGCGGGCGCCGTCGGCGCGCAGGTCGAGCTGGGCGGGCAGCCGGTCGGTGTGCAGGCCGACCAGGGCCGCGACCTCCTCGACCAGGTAGTCACGGTCGACCCGCATCCCGACGATGGAGCAGTCGGCCGACCAGCGGGTCATCTTGGTCGGCCGGTCGGGAGGGCACACCGTTGCCTGCCCGTCGAGCGAGAGCACATGGGCGCCACCGACGTTGGCCTCGAGCACACCGCTGCGCGGGACGTTGACCGCCCAGGCACCGGGGTGGTCCGACTCCACCGACACCTCCGCGCCCCAGCCGATCCGGGTCAGCCGCACCGGCCCGAGGTCGACGGCACGCAGCTCGGCGGGGCGGGCGGGCCGGCCGCGCATGGTCAGGGCATGCGGGAAGTAGGCCCGGGAGACCTCGTCGGAGAAGGTCTCCATGTCGCCGGACGACCCGGACGACGCGGTGAGAGTGCCGGTCACGCTCATCTGCCACCCCCTAGTGACGTCCTTCACAGTAACAGCGCATCCGCCCGTCGCCGAGAGCGTCCGGAAACGATCTGAAACCGGGTGCGCATTCCGGACAACCCCTTCGCCGAGCGGATCGCCGCCCGCACGATCCGGATCTAGCGTCGTCCTCCAACGTGACCGCCGCCACACATCCGCGGCCCCGACGAAGGAGGAGCTCCATGGACCCACGCACCCTGCGGTCGACCTTCGGCCGCTTCGCGACCGGCGTCACCGTGATCACCTGCCGCACCCCCGACGGGGCGCACCACGGTGCCACGGTGACGGCCTTCACGCCGATCTCGCTCGACCCTCCGCTGGTGCAGGTCGCCCTGACGCGTACGTCCAAGGCGGCTGCCTACCTCGAGGGCGCCGCCTTTGCGGTCAACATCCTGGCCACCGACCAGAGCGACGTCGCCATGCACTTCGCCGGCCGCCCCGGCAGCGACCCGCTCCCCTGGCGCGAGGGCGCGACGGCGCCGCGGCTGGGCGGGACGGCCGCGACGCTGGTGTGCCGCCCGTGGCGTGCCGACGACGGCGGGGACCATCTGCTCTTCCTCGGTGAGGTCGTCGAGGTGATCACCACCGACCGCAAGCCGCTGCTCTTCCACGACAGCGCCTTCCACCAGATCGGCAATCCCTCCTCGGAGGTCGTCTGGCTCGGCTGCCAGGACGACCCGAACACCGGCTGGTTCGACGCCACCGCGTCGTTCACCGCCATCGAGGCCCCCGCGATCCCGCGATCCACCCACTACTGACGCCAGCCAACTACAACCAGTCCAAGGAGACACGATGAGCGACACCCTCGCCCCCGAGACCCAGTCCGAGAACGGGCTCCCCGACGGCCCGCCGACCGTCAACCCGGCCGCCGGCTCGCCCGCGAACAAGCAGGCCAACTTCGCCTCCCGGCCGATGACCGGCGAGGAGTACATCGACAGCCTCAAGGACGGCCGCGAGATCTATCTCAACGGCGACCGCGTCAAGGACGTCACCACCCACCCGGCCTTCCGCAACCCGATCCGGATGACGGCGCGCCTCTACGACGCCCTCCACACCGGCGACCACGTGGACGAGCTGACGGTGCCGACCGACACCGGCAACGGCGGCGTCACGATGCCGTTCTTCAAGACCCCGACCTCCTCGGCGGACCTGCTCAAGGAGCGCGACGCGATCGCGCGCTGGGCGAAGATGACGTGGGGCTGGATGGGCCGCAGCCCCGACTACAAGGCCAGCTTCCTCGGCACGCTGCACGCGAACAAGGAGCTCTACGCCCCCTTCGAGGCGAACGCCGAGCGCTGGTATCGCGAGTCCCAGGAGAAGGTCCTCTACTGGAACCACGCGATCATCAACCCGCCGGTCGACCGCCAGCTGCCGCCGGACGAGGTCGGCGACGTCTACATGAAGGTCGAGAAGGAGACCGACGCCGGCCTGATCGTCTCCGGCGCGAAGGTCGTCGCGACCGGTAGCGCCATCACCAACTACAACTTCATCGCCCACTACGGCCTCCCGATCCGCAAGAAGCAGTACGCGCTCATCTGCACCGTCCCGATGGACGCGCCCGGCATCAAGCTGATCTGTCGCACGTCCTACACCCAGCAGGCGGCCCAGAACGGCACCCCGTTCGACTACCCGCTCTCGAGCCGGATGGACGAGAACGACACCATCTTCATCTTCGACAAGGTGCTGGTGCCGTGGGAGAACGTCTTCATGTACGGCGACGTCGACCGGATCAACGCCTTCTTCCCGCAGTCCGGCTTCCTGCCGCGGTTCACCTTCCAGGGATGCACCCGCCTCGCGGTCAAGCTCGACTTCATCGCCGGCCTGCTGATCAAGGCCCTCGAGACCACCGGTTCGGGCGACTTCCGCGGCGTCCAGACCCGCGTCGGCGAGGTCATCGGCTGGCGCAACCTGTTCTGGTCGCTCACCGAGTCGATGGCCCGTGACCCCGAGCCGTGGATCGGCGACGCGGTCATCCCGAAGCTGGAGTACGGCCTGACATACCGGATGTTCATGATCCACGGCTATCCGCGGGTCAAGGAGATCATCGAGCAGGACGTCGCCTCCGGCCTGATCTACCTGCCCTCGGGCGCCGCCGACTTCAAGAGCCCCGAGGTCCGCCCCTACCTGGACAAGTACGTCCGCGGCTCGAACGGCATCACCGCCGTCGACCGGGTCAAGGTCATGAAGGCCCTGTGGGACTCGATCGGCACCGAGTTCGGTGGCCGCCACGAGCTCTACGAGCGCAACTACTCCGGCAACCACGAGAACGTGAAGGCCGAGCTGCTCTTCGCCGCGCAGAACCGCGGCGACGTCGCCAAGATGACCGGCTTCGCCGACCAGTTCCTCTCCGAGTACGACCTCGACGGCTGGACCGTGCCCGACCTGTTCTGAGCACGACCCCACTGATCGGACGGCGCCCCTCCTGCCCCGGGGGCGCCGTCCTCAGCTCAGCACGAACCAGAGGCCCACGGCGGCGGGCAGGAGCCCGAGGATCAGCCACGGCGTGAACGGACTGCGCCGGTGGATGAGGAAGCCGCCGGCCAGACCGAGCACCCCGAAGGCCCCCGCGATCACGCACAACCCGATCCGCGAGCTCTGGTAGACCGGGTCGATCGCCACCGCCCCGATGGCCATCCCGACCGCCAGGTGGGCGACGGTGAACACGACGAGCACGGACGCGACCCACTGCTTCACGTGAGTCAGCGACTTGTCGTTGACGGGCCGGATCGGGTTGTCCGGGTCCATCAGGTGGCGTGGTCGTCGCGGTTGCTCGTTCACGATCCAATTCTTACCAGGCGAACTGTTTGTGCACAAACTATTGGTACGCTAACTCACATGCCGACGAAGAAGGACCCGCTCTCGGAGATCGAGAACCCCCTCGCCCTCGATCAACAGGTCTGCTTCGGCCTCGCCGTCGCCGCCCGCAGCGTCATCGCCCTCTACCGGCCCCTGCTCGAGCCCATGGGCCTGACCCACCCGCAGTATCTGGTCATGCTGGCCCTGTGGGAGGAGGAGCCGCTCCGCGTCTCCGAGCTGAGCCGGAAGGTCCAGCTCGACCCCGGCACCCTCTCCCCGCTGCTCAAGCGACTCGAGGCCCAGGACTACATCCGGCGCGAACGCAACAAGTCCGACGAGCGCTCGCTCGCCGTCGTCCTGACCGAGCGCGGACGCGCGCTGCGCGACGACGCCGAGAAGATCCCGCCGGCCATCGTCGAGCGCCTCGACATGAGCGTCGAGGAACTCATGGAGCTCCACCGCCGGCTGCTGGAGGTCATCGCCGCGGCGACCAGGTGAGTGGCGCCCACTGAGTCGGGTCGACCTGGCCGCCACGTCGACCCGACTCAGTGGGCGCCGAAGGTGAGCACCGGCTTGAGCACTTCACCGGTCTCGGCGTCGTGCACGGCCTTCTCGATGTCGGCGAAGTCATAGGTCCGCACCAACCGGTCGAACGGGAACCGACCCTGCTGGTAGAGGTCGATCAGGCGCGGGATGAACTCCTGCGGGACGCTGTCGCCCTCGACGATCCCGGTGACGCTGCGCCCGAAGAGCAGCGTGGACATGTCCAAGGAGGCCTCGGTGCCGAGGGCGGCCGCGCCGATCAGACCGCAGGTGCCGCCCTGGTTGAGGCAGTCCACGGCCTGTCGCAGCAACGCGGGCACGGCGGTGGTCTCGATGGTGTAGTCGACCCCGAGGCCGCCGGTGAGCTCCTGGATGGTCGCCACGGTGTCGCCGTCGGCCCCGTCGATGATGTCGGTGGCCCCCAGCTCCCGTGCCAGCTCCAGCCGCTGGGGCTTGATGTCCACCGCGATGATGCGGGAGCAGCCGGCGACGACGGCTGCCATGACGGCACTGAGCCCGACGGCGCCGGCGCCGAAGACCGCGATCGTGCTTCCCTCCTCGGGCGAGAGGGAGTTCAGCACTCCGCCGGCGCCCGTCTGGATGCCGCAGCCGAGCGGCCCCAGCAGCTCCAGCGGAACCGACGGGTCGACCTTGACGACGTTGCGCTCGGTCGCCAGGGCGTACGTCGCGAAGGAGGACTGCCCGAAGAACATCCCGCTGACCTGGTCGTCCCCGCGGCGCAGCGGGCTGGACCCGTCGCCGGGGCGTACCCCGGAGAAGTTGTGGGCGAAGAACTGGTCGCAGTAGGCCGGCCGGCCCGACGTACAGGTGCGGCAGCTGCCGCAGGAGTTGAAGCTGAGCACGACGTGGTCGCCCGGGGCGAGGCTGGTGACACCCTCGCCGACGGCCTCCACGACGCCCGAGCCTTCGTGCCCGAGCACGGCGGGCAGCGGGACGGGATACCACTGGTCCCGGACGATCAGGTCGGTATGGCAGACGCCGGAGCCGACGAGCCGGACCCGGACCTCTCCGGCGCGAGGCTCCTCGAGGTCCAGCTCCGTCAGGGTGAACGGGGCACCCTTTCCCTCGGTGAGGGCAGCGGTGATGCGCATGTGTCGTTCCCTTCGATCAGCGGTAGATGGTCTGCAGCTGCTGGTAGGCGGCAAGGCCTTCGGGGCCGAGCTCGCGGCCGAGGCCGCTGCCCTTGACGCCCCCGAAGGGAGCGGCCGGGTCCGGGATGTACCGGTTGACGCCGATGGTCCCGGTCTGCACGCGGCGAGCGACCTCGGCACCGCGTCCGGGGTCGGAGGTCCAGACCGTGCCCCCGAGCCCGAAGTCGGAGTCGTTGGCGATGCGTACGGCGTCGTCCACCCCGTCGTAGGAGATGACCGTCAGAACCGGGCCGAAGATCTCCTCCTGCGCCACGGTGGCGTTGTTGTCGAGACCGGCGAAGACCGTGGGCTGCACGAAGTAGCCGCGGTCGAGGTCGCCCGGCCGGCTGCCGCCGGTGGTGATCCGGCCGCCTTCGCTGCGACCCTTGGCGATGTAGGACTCCACCCGGTCGCGCTGGCGGGCGGTGGCCATCGGCCCGATCTGGGTCTCGGGCGAGGACGCCGGACCGACGGCGAGGCTGCCGGCGAAGGCGGTGAACGCCTCGACCACCTCGTCGTACCGGTTGCGCGGCGCGAGGACCCGGGTGCCGAGGAAGCAGGTCTGGCCGTTGTTCAGCAGGGTCGAGGTGAACAGGCCCTGCCCGATCTCGGCCAGGTCCAGCTGCGCGTCGTCCAGCACGATCGCCGCCGACTTGCCGCCGAGCTCGAGCGTGACGGGGCGCAGCAGCCGGCCACACTGCTCGGCGATCGCCCGGCCGGCGGCCGTGGAGCCGGTGAAGGCGACCTTGTCGACGCCGCGATGGGCAACCAGGTACGCACCCACCTCGCGGCCCGCCGGGACGATGTTGATCACCCCCGCGGGGATGCCGGCGGCCTCCACCGCCTCGGCCAGCAGGTACGCGTCGAGCACGGTCTCGGGGGACGGCTTGATCACCAGCGTGCAGCCTGCCGCCAGCGCCGGGGCGAGCTTGAACATCGTCAGGGCCTGCGGGAAGTTCCACGGCACGACGGCCGCGACGACGCCGACCGGATGGCGGCGTACCTCGATGTCGCCGCCGAACATGCCGGGCCGCACCTCGGTGAACTCGGACGTCGCGGCGAGCCCGGCGTAGTAGCGCAGCACGGCGCTCGGGTAGCCGACCTCGAGCTGACGGGCGACCGCGACCGGCATGCCGTTCTGGGAGCTGACCCGCTCCACGAACGCGTCCGCCCGGGCGTCCAGCTCCTCGGCAAGGCGCTCCATCGCCTGGGCCCGGCGCGCCGGCTCCCATCCCGACCACACGCTCGGGTCGTCGAAGGCGCGACGGGCCGCGTCCACCCCCGCATCCACGTCTGCCTCCTGGGCCTCCGGCACCTGACCCGCCACCTGCTCGGTGCTCGGGTTCACCGGGGTGATCACCTTGTCGCTGCTCGGGGCGACCCATTCACCGCCGATGAAGAGCGACTCGTACGTCAGGCTCATGTTGGTCTTCCTCTCCGTGGTCCTCGCCTGGTCGGCGTCGGTACGTCCGTTAGCCTTGTGTCTCGCGTCACAGTCGCGTTGACCGCGCGCGCCCCGGTGTTTGACGGTTCGCGCCAACGACGTCCGGAAACAGGCACGGAGAGGAGACGAGGCCATGACTGCGATCGCCGCACCGCGCTGGCGCGAGCAGATGGACGCCACCTTCGGCCTCTCGCTGCCGGCACCGCCGATCGGAGCACGCGGGCTGGTGCGCCACCGGACGCTCGGACACATCGATGCGTTCCGGGTCGCCGGCACCCCGCAGCTGCTCCGGCGTACGCCGCATGCCATCCGGTCCGCCGAGAGCGCACCGCTGAAGGTGTGCGCCGTCCGTGCGGGCGAAGTGGTCCTGCGCCGCGACGACCTGCCGGACCTACGGCTGGGCCCCGGCGACATCGCGCTCTACGACACCGGGAGTCCCTACGAGCTGCGCCTGATGAATCGGTGGAACTGCACCGTCATGACGATCGCCCGCGACGACCTGGCGTTGCCGTCCCGCACGCTGTGCCACGCACTCGAGCACCAGCTCCCGGGCCAGGGACCCGGAGCGGTGCTCACCCAGCTGCTCGAGTCAGCCGTCGACGACGCCTTCGCCCGCTCGGACACCGCGATCCTCCTCGGCCACGCCAGCGTCGACCTGCTCACCGGGCTGGCCTACGAGCTGGATGCGCCCACCGCCCCGGACCATGCCCTCCGGATCGCCGTCCTCGGCCACATCCGCGAGCACCTCGGCGACCCCGACCTCGGCGTCACCTCGATCGCCCGCGCTCACCGCATCTCCCCGCGTACGCTGCACCGGCTCTTCGCCGAGGAGGAGTGGACCGTCTCGGAGACGATCCGAAATCTACGTCTCGACGCGGTCCGGTCCGACCTCGTCAACCCGAACCTGGCCGGCCGCAGCATCATGGCCATCGCCGCCGCGCACGGCTTCTTCGACCAGTCTCACCTCACCCGCGCGTTCCGGACCCGGTTCGGCACCACCCCGGCCGCGGCACGCCGCGAGGCGTGAGGTGACGGTCGCGGAGGCATAGATCACTCCCGCGACAGGAAGAGGACGGACCCCCGCCAGCGTTATTTGAATGTTGGATCAAATGACGCCCGGACCCTGGCCCGGACAGACGCGAGGAGGAACACATGACGTTCGACAACAAGGTCGCCCTGGTGACCGGCGGCGGTAGCGGGCTCGGGGAGGCGATCGCGAAGGAGCTCGCCGGACTGGGCGCGAAGGTCGTGGTCACCGACATCAACCTCGAGGGTGCCACCAGGGTCGCCGACGAGATCAAGGCGAAGGGCGGCGAAGCGACCGCTCTGCGGTCCGACACCTCGAAGGTCGAGGACGCGGAGAGCTCGGTCAAGTTCGCCGTCGAGACGTACGGAAAGCTCAACTACGCGGTCAACAACGCCGGGATCGGCGAGCCGCCGGCACCGGTGGGCGAGCTGGTCCCCAGCGACTGGGACCGCGTCATCGGCATCGACCTCTCCGGGGTCGCCTACGGCCTGCGCTACCAGATCCCCGAGCTGCTCAAGACCGGCGCCGGCGAGTCCGCGATCGTGAACATGGCCTCGATCCACGGCGAGGTCGCCGCGCTGGGCAACCCGGCCTACACCGCCGCGAAGCACGGGGTCATCGGGCTCACCAAGAACGCTGCCGCCGAGTACGGCCCGGCCGGACTGCGGATCAACGCGGTCGGCCCCGGCTACATCGAAACCCCTGCCGTCAAGGCCGTCTCCGCTATCGAGGGCGCTCACGAGGCCCTGGTCGCCAAGCACCCCCTGGGCCGCCTCGGCCGCCCCGAGGAGATCGCCACCGTCGTCCGCTTCCTGCTCTCCGAGGACGCCTCGTTCGTCACCGGTGCGTACTGGAAGATCGACGGCGGCTACACCACCGTCTGACTCCGGCGCCCCTCAACGAGACGCCAGCGCGCCCGCGAGGGAATCGAGGACGCCGGGGACGATGGAGAAGTAGGCCCACCTGCCGCGTTGCTCGCGGGTGACGAGTCCGGCTTCGACCAGCAGCTTCATGTGATGGGAGACCGTCGGCTGGGAGAGCCCGACCGGCTCGATGAGGTCGCAGACGCAGGCCTCCTTGTCCTCGGCGGCCGCGATGATCGAGAGCAGCTTGACCCGGTTGGGGTCGCCGAGCGCCTTGAACATCCGTGCCAGCGCCTCGGCCTGGCTGTCGTCGAGAACGCCCGACGTCACCGGCGAGCAGCACGCGACGGCGGCGGACGGAAGCACGGGAAGAACGGTCATGAGGACGAGTCTACCGAATGATATTGACGAACGTCGATATGAGTCATAAGGTCGCCGTCATATCGACGTTCTTGAATCTGAGGAGCATCATGACCGACCTTCCCGTTGCCGTCATCGGCGCCGGCCCCCAGGGCCTCGCGGCCGCTGCCCATCTCCTCGAGCGCGGCCTCACGCCGCTCGTGCTCGAGCAAGGGAGCGAGCCCGCGGCAGCCGTCGCCGAATGGGGTCACGTACGTCTCTTCTCGGCGTGGCCCGAGCTCGTCGACAAGGCCGCCGGCCGGCTTCTGGAGCCGACCGGCTGGGCCGCGCCGACGTCTGGTTACCCGACCGGGGCGCAGTGGCGCGAGCGCTACCTCGTCCCCCTGGCCGACGCGCTCGGTGACCACGTCCACTACGGAGCCACGGTCACCGGCGTCTCCCGCAAGGGCCGCGACCGCCTGGTCGACGCCGACCGCGCCGAGCAGCCGTTCGTCCTGCACGTGACCGGCACCGACGGCACCGAGGAGCGCATCGAGGCGCGGGCCGTCATCGACGCCTCCGGCACCTGGCGCCGGCCCAACCCGGCTGGTGCCGACGGGCTCCCGGCGCTCGGGGAGCGTGCCGCACACGCCGCGGGGGCTCTCGGCTACGCCGTCCCGGACCGCGCCCACCCCGAGGCGTACGCGGGCCGGCACACGGTCGTGATCGGCGCGGGCGACTCCGCGTTCAACGCCGTCAACGAGCTCACCGCCATCGGCAAGGACCACCCGGGAACGAGGATCACCTGGGCGATCCGTCGCGCGGTCTCGACGAACACCTTCGGTGGCGGCGAGGCCGACGAGCTCCCGGAGCGGGGCGCCCTCGGCGTACGCGCGAGGAAGGCGGTCCAGGACGGCTCGGTCGAGCTGGTGACCGGGTTCCGCACAGAGCGGGTCGACGGCGCCACCGTCGTCGCCGAGGACGGCCGCGCGATCGAGGCCGACCAGGTCGTCGTCCTCACCGGCTACCGCCCCGACCTCGGCTTCCTGAGCGAGATGCGCCTCGATCTCGACCCGACACTGGAGGCGCCGCGCAACATCGCGGTCCAGATCGACCCCAACCTGCACTCCTGCGGATCGGTCAGCGCGACCGGCGCGAAGGACCTCGCCCAGCCCGAGACCGACCTCTACCTCGTGGGGATGAAGTCCTACGGTCGCGCACCGACCTTCCTGGCGATGACCGGCTACGAGCAGGTACGCAGCGTGGTGGCCGAGCTCGCCGGAGACCACGACGCAGCCGCCCGGGTGGAGCTGGAGCTCCCCGACACCGGGGTCTGCGGCGGCGCCGGGGTCTTCGACGACCCGGACAGCACCAAGAGCGGCGGCGGCTGCTGCGGAACCCCCGCACCGAGCGAGGAGATCTTCACGATCAGCCGGGCGCCGATCACTCTCTCGTGATCGAGCGGGCGGGTGTCACGCCGAGCTCACCGAGCAGGGCGAGCACCCGCTGCTCGATCTCGTCACGGATGCCGCGCACGTGCTCGATGTCTCCACCCTTCGGATCGGTGACCTTCCAGTCCTCGTAGCGCTTGCCCGGGTAGAACGGGCAGGCGTCGCCGCAGCCCATGGTGATGACGGCGTCGGCGCTGCGTACGACCTCGTCGGTCCACGGTTTCGGGAACTCCCCGGAGATGTCGATCCCCAGCTCGGCCATGACCTCGACAGCGACCGGGTTGATCGCCGCTGCCGGCGCCGAGCCTCCGGACCAGCCGATCGCCTGGTCGCCGGCGTAGTACTGAAAGAAGCCGAGCGCCATCTGGGAGCGGCCGGCGTTCTCGACACAGAGAAACAGCACATTCATCGAAGGCTCTCCTTGCGTGGGGGACGTGGGGGTTCAGGAGTCGAAGCGGGAGGCAAGCGCCTTGATGCGGTGCTCGAGCTGGGTATAGGCGGCATCGAAGGCCTCGGGGCCCTTGTCCACGGGATCGGGGATCGACCAGTGCAGCTCGCCGGGAACCTTCGGCGTCTCGTGGGCGCGGTCGCACACGGTGATCACCAGGTCGTCGGGATCTAACACGTCATCCATCTGCCGAGGCTCCACGATCGGGAGGTCGAGGTCGTGGCGGGCAGCGGCGTCGACCGTCGCCGGATTGATGCGGTCGGCCGGATGCGTGCCGGCCGAGACGGCCGGGATCGCGCTGTTCTGACGCCACAGCGCCGCGGCCAGATGGGATCGCGCCGAGTTGCCCGTGCACACGAACAGGACACGCCTGGGCACCGCCACGGGGGACGCGGTGCCCAGGCTCTCGAGCGCGTCCTGCTCGAGGTGCAGGTACGTGCGTCTCCCGTCGCCCTCGGAATGATGACGGGACACGACGCCTGCGCTCACCAGCGCCTGGACGTGGTGGGCAAACAAGTTCGACGGGACATTGAGCATCCCGGCGAGCTCTGTGGGGGAGGCATCACTCGTCTGGAGGCTGTCGACGATGCGCAGCCGCACCGGATCGCCGAGCGCCGCATGAATCCTGGCCCGACGGTCCAACCCGGCCTGTCTCTCAACCTCCATTGACTCAATATTGACTGAGTAATCACGCCACGTCAAGAATGCCGGAGTGAACTCATCCCTCCCCCGCCGCCTTCTCGCCGAGCTCCTCGGCACAGCACTGCTCGTCGCCGTGGTCGTCGGATCGGGCATCGCCGCGCAGCAGCTCTCTCCCGACGACGTCGGCCTGCAGCTCTTGGAGAACTCCTTGGCGACGGTGTTCGGGCTGGCCGCGCTGATCCTGATGTTCGGCCCGGTCTCGGGCGCGCACTTCAACCCGGCGGTCTCGCTCGCCGACTGGTTTCTCGGCCGCCGACCGGGCACGGGGCTCTCGCTCCCCGAGGTCGGCGCCTACTCGATCGCGCAGATCCTCGGAGCGATCGGTGGCGCGGCGCTGGCCAACGTCATGTTCGACGTCGACCAGGCGATCTCGACCAAGGACCGTGCCACCGGTGGCCATCTCGTGGCCGAGATCGTCGCCACGGCGGGCCTGATCGTGCTGATCTTCGCCCTCGTACGCAGCGACCGCGGCGCTCTGGTGGCGCCGGCCGTCGGTGGCTACATCGGCGCTGCTTACTGGTTCACCAGCTCCACCTCGTTCGCCAACCCGGCGGTCACGATCGGCCGGGTCTTCTCCGACACCTTCGCCGGGATCGCGCCCGGCTCGGTGGCGCCGTTCGTCCTCGCGCAGCTCGTCGGAGCCGCTCTCGGCGTACTCCTGATCCTGGCTCTCTACCCCGCCGTCGAGGTCAGACGGCGCTGACCGCGGTGAGCAGGTGCGGCCAGGCGGTCGAGGCCGGGTCGCCCCAGGCGGCGTGGTCGGCGTCGTCGACCACCTCCAGGCGTACGTCGGGGTGTGCTGCCGCGTAGCGCTCGGAGATCGCGAGCGGGACCACGGTGTCGGCAGCGCCGTGCAGGATCCGCACGGGGACCCGAGGAGCGAGGCCGAGCGGGTCGGCGGCGGCGTACGTCTCGGGGTCCTCGGACGGGGTGCCGCCGAGGAACTCCTCGACCGCGCCGTCACCGAGGCCGTCCTGGCTCATCGCGGCCAGCGCCGCGGCCGGGGCCAGAGCCACGACGCCTGTGACCAGGGTGCCTTCCCGGGCAGCCGCCCACAGGGCGAGCTGGCCGCCGGAGGAGTGTCCGACGAGGGTGATCCGGCGGGGCGCGTCGTTGTGGATGGTCCACTCCCGGCCGCTGAGCTGGATCGACTCGATCGCGGTCTCGACGTCGTCGAAGGCCTGCCGCCACTGGCCGGGTCCGTGCCGGTACTCGACCGTCGCGGTCAGATGGCCCGCCTCGGCCAGCGCCCGGCCCGCGGACCAGGTGCGCATCCGGTCGGAGTCGCGCCACATCCCGCCGTGGAGCAGGAGCACGAGCGAGTCGGTCGCCTCGGCCGGCTCGAAGACGTCGGCGACCTGACGAGCGGTGGCGCCGTAGCGCATCGTCGCGTCGGGGTAGGTGTCTGTCAGAGTCATGGGTTCTCCTCGCGGTTGCGGCTGTTTCGGCTGTCATGGTCGAGCAGCACGCTGACCGCAACACCGACCACCAGCCCCCAGAAGGCGGAGCCGATGTTGAAGACGGTGATGTCGGCGACGGTGACCAGGAAGGTGACCAGCGCGCCGGTGACGTAGGGCCCGCTGAAGGCGGTCTGGAAGGCGCCCTGGAGCGGCTTGAGCATGGCCAGGCCGCCCAGCACCGCGACGTACGCCTCGGGCATGGTGGTGATGACCCGCACCATGCCGGGGGCGAGCAGGCCGAACCCGATCGCGAGTACGCCGCACCAGATCGCCGCGGCATAGTGCCGCCGTCGCTCGCCCGAGGCGGTGACCAGCGCGTTGGTCGGTCCGGCCAGGCAGGTGGACACGCCGCCGAAGGGAGCCGCGACCAGGGAGGTCACCCCGCACCAGCCGGTCACCTGGTTCATCCGCGGGTCGTGGCCGGCGGCCCTCAGGACCGCCATGCCCTGGCCGTTCTGGACGACCAGGACCGTGATCAGCAGCGGGATGGTGAGCTCGACGAAGGCGGAGCCGGTGAAGACGGGGGTCGTCCAGACCGGCTCGACCAGCCAGCGGCCGGAGACCTCGACGGCCGGTCGGTCGGCGAGGCTCACCGCGACCGCGCCGACGGCGAGCGCGACCAGCACCGCCGGGAGCCAGCGCGCCAGCTTGGGAATCGCGCTGACGGCGACGAAGGCGATCACCATCGGCCCGGCGATCGCCAGGTCGCGGTCGACGGCGAGGACCAGATCGGTGCCGAAGCGGAGGAAGACACCGGCCACCATCGCCATCACGATCGGCATCGGCAGCAGATGCATGACCCGGTCGACCTGACGGGTCAGGCCCAGCGCGACCAGGAGCAGCGCCGCCATCACGAAGCCGCCGACCGTCTCCGGCCACGTGGTCCCGGCGGCCATCGCCTGGCCGACGACCACGGTGCCGGGGATGGTCCAGAAGTAGACGAGCGGCTGCCTGCTCCAGCGTGAGGCGATGATCGTCAGCACACCGTTGAGGCAGAAGACCGCGCTCACCCAGGAGGCGACGACACCGGCGGAGAGCCCTGCTCCCTGGCCGACGGCGAGGATGACCGCGACCGGGCCGGTGCAGGAGAACAGGAACCCGATGAAGCCGTTGACCAGCTCGTGACGGCCCAGGTCACGCCTCAGGCCGGGCCGGGTCTCGCGGACGTCGAAGTCGTCGAGGTCGGTGCTCATGGCTCCTCCGTCGGCTCGGCCGCCATCGCCGCGAGCTCGGTCCGGCTGCGCACGCCGAGCTTCGCGTAGATGCGGGTCAGGTGGTACTGCACGGTCTTGGGCGAGACGAACAGCTGCGCGGCGACCTCGCGGTTGGAGAGCCCCGAGGCGACCATCTGCGCGACGGTCTCCTCCTGCGGGGTCAGATCCACCGGCCCGCGCTGGCCGCGCGGCGCCCGCACTCCCCCGGCGCGCAGCTCCCGCTGGGCGGCGTCGACGTACGTCAGCGCCCCGAGCCCGTCCCACAGATCGCGCGCCGAGGAGAGCAGCGCCTCCGCGTCACGACGGCGGCCGGCACGGCGCAGCGCCTGCCCGTAGGCGAAGGTGACCCGGGCGCGCTCGTAGCGCAGCGGCAGCCCGTCGAGGAGCTCGAGCGCGCGGTCGAAGGTGTCGCGGACGCCGGCGAGGTCGCCGCGAGCGCCGTGCCAGCGGCCGCGGGCGGTGGCCAGCCTGGCCTGGGCGGAACGGTGCTGCTCCTGGTGGGCGCGGGTCTCGTGCGGGCGGAGGAAGTCGTCTGCCTCGTCCAGCCTGCCCTCCGCGATCAGCGCGGCGGCGTACGTCTCGGCCCACGGCCAGATGGCCGGCTCGGTCAGCGCGCTGCCGGCCGGGGCCTGGGTGAGCGGCTCGAGGATGCGGAGGACGGCACGGAAGTCGCTGCGCGCCTCGGCGAGGTGGGCGCGGGCGAGCAGCGCGGGCACGCGCATGATCTCGTAGCCCTGCGCCCCGATCTCGGCGGCGCGTGCGGTGCGGGCGGCCTCCTCCCAGGTGCCGCGCAGCAGGTGGGTCTCGGTGGCCGTCCACTCCAACAGCGGGGTGACCAGGGCGATGCCGGACTCGGCGGCCAGCGCCCGGCCGGCCGCGACCGTCTGCAGCGCCGCCTCGCCCTCACCGGTCAGGAACTGCACGCGCGCCAGCCAGGCCAGGGCCCACATCGAGATCCGGGTCGAGCCGCCGAGGACGCGTGGGTCGGTGACCCCCTCCAGGCGGCTGCGGGCCTCGTCGGGCTCGTCGGAGAGTACGCCGAGCCAGCCTCGGCCCATGGTGACCCGCTGGGTCTGGGCGCTGTGCCCGACGCGGCGGGCGGCCAGGGCGTACGCCTCGTGGGCGTCCCCGAACCGGCCGGCCATCGCCAGGCCGAGCCCGCGGATCGCCGCCGCCTCGACGCCCGCCGCGGAGTCCCGGCCGGCCAGCGAGATCGCCCGGTCGGCCCAGGTGACCAGCTCGTCGCCGCGGCACAGAGCCAGCGAGTGCAGTACGTGCCGGGTGGCGATCAGCGCGGCGGTCTCCGGCTCCCGGTCGGCGTTGACGATGTCCCAGGCGCGCTTGAGCCGCACCTCGGCCTCGGTGGCGCGGCCGCGCAGGATCGCCAGATAGGCGAGCACGGCATCGCGCAGCGGCGTCTCGCGCAGGCTCTCGACGACAGGGACCAGCGCCGCGGCGCCCATGCCGTCGCCGGCCGCGACCAGGGCGTCGACGGAGCGGATCAGCCGGTCGTCGCGCCGCACGGGGTCCTCGGTGAGCCGGCTGGAGTCACGGTAGAGGGCCGCGGCCTCCGCCCAGGCGCCCTCGTCACCGCGGCGCTGGGCCAGCCGGGCGACCTCCTCGGCGAGCTCGGCGTCGGGCAACGGGGTGGCGGCGACGAGGTGCCGGGCCCGGCGGACCTCGTCGTCGACGATCGCGGCGGCGCGCTGGTGCGCGTCGGCGGCCCGGCGAGCGCCCATCGTGGCCAGCACGGCGACGCCGACCAGTGGCGTACGCCATCGGGGGCGGTGGTCGCGGGTGGTCTCCGCCAGCCCGGCCGCGGCCAGGGCGTCGACCGCGGAGAGCGGGTCCTCGAGGCCCGCGAGCGCCGCGGCCTGACCCAGCGACGCGTCCTCTCCCAGGATCGCGAAGGCCTCGGCGAGGGCACGACCGTCGGCACCGCAGCCGGCGAGGGCGAGCTGCACCTCGTCGCGTACGTGGACCGGGGCCGGCAGCTGGGTGTCGGGCCGCGCCCAGCGGGTCGGCGGCAGCTCGTCGAGCAGAGCGACCGCGTCGCGCGGGCTGCCCGCAGTGTGGCGGGCGAGGACCTCGGCCATCGACGGGTGCAGGACCCGTCCTCGCAGCGAGGCCAGCTCGCCGACCGCGGCCGCGTCCAGCCCCTCGATGCGTACGGTCTCGGCTGCGATCTCGCCGAGGAACGCGGTGCTGCGGGTCGCCGCGAGTACCACCAGCACCGGTGCGCCGCGGTGCCGGCGCAGCGCGGAGGCGATCGCCTGCAGCGAGAACGTGTCGGCGAGGTCGGCGTCGTCGACCAGGACCAGTCCGGGCTCCTCATCCACCCCCACTGCGCGCGCGACCAGGGCATCGGCCGCGGCGACCGGGTCGGCCGGGGGGATCTCGCCGAGCAGCTGGCGCAGCACCGCCCCCGGTGAGTCCTGCTCCCACGCACCGGCACGGGCCTTCAGCGACGCCGTCGCGACCCGGTCGGCCAGTCCGCGCAGCAGCGCGGTCTTGCCCAGCCCCGGGTCTCCGAGGACCAGGACGGCGGCGGAGCCGGAAGTGCGGGTGCGGGCCAGCCGCGAGGTGAGCTCGACGAGCTCGTCCTCGCGACCGACACACCCAGCTCTCTCTATGAGCACGGTCACACCCTAGGCCCCCTTCAGGCCGGTACGCCGTCGTCGAGCGTGACGCTCACGACGGTCTCCTGCGGGGACCGCGGCACCGCCACGGTCACGACGGCACCGAGCACCGCGACACCGGCGAAGATCTGGAAGGCGGTGGTGCCGCCCACCCCGGCGGCGACCAACGCCCCGCCGATGATCGGTCCGACGATCCCACCCAGCCGGCCGAACCCGGCACACCAGGCGACGCCCGCGCCGCGGGCCCTGGTCGGGTAGTAGTTGGCGACGAGCCCGTAGATCAGCACCTGCGTACCGATCGTGCCGACGCCGGCGATCGCTACGGCCGGGAACAGGACGGTGAGCGGCAGCCCGAGGGGCAGCAGCAACAGCATCAGGCCGGCGAGCACGAAGGTCGTCGAGACCACCTTCTTGGCCCCGGTGCGGTCGGCGACGTACGAGGCGAGGAGACCGCCGAGGATGGCGCCACCGTTGAGCACCAGCAGGAAGGTGAGCGCGTACCCCTTGCCGTAGCCGTTGTCCTCCATGATCTTCGGCAGCCAGGTGTTCAGGCCGTAGGTGAGCAGCAGACCGGAGAAGCTCATCAGGCCGAGCACCAGCGTCGGGAACGCGAGCGGGCGGCGCGCCAGGGCGCTGAAGCCGACCGCCTCCTGGGCGGTGTCGGTCGCCGCGACCCGGCCGCGGGAGTCGAGCCACAGCTGCGACTCGGGCAGCTTGGCGATCGCGAAGGGCAGCAGGAGCACCAGCGGGGCGGCGCCGATCGCCATCAGGATCCGCCAGTTGGAGCCGCTCGGATCGATGATGAGCGCCATCACGGAGGCGGTCACACCACCGGCGGGGATGCCGCTGTAGACGATCGCGTTGAGCCGGTTCTTCCGCTCCGGCGGCGCGAACTCGGCGACCAGGGCGCCGACGGTCGCCAGGATCGCGCCGAGCCCGATGCCGGTGAGGAAGCGCAGCGTGCCGAAGACGGCGATCGACTGCGCGAACGCGGTCGCGGCCATCCCGAGCGAGAACCAGGTGATGCTGGCGAGCACCACCTTCCGGCGGCCGATCCGGTCACTGACCGCGCCGGCGCTCAGCGCGCCCACGAGCACGCCGACCAGCGCATAGCTGCCGAGCGTGCCCGCCTGGCCCGCGGAGAGCTGCCCGATCTGCGAGGGATCGGCCATCAGGGTCGGCAGCACCGTGCCGTAGACCACGAGGTCGTAGCCGTCGAACATCAGGGCCAGCGCGGAGAGCGCGACGACCCAGGTGAGCTGGCGCGCTGTCTTGGCCCGGGCGATTTCGTCGGTGTTTGCTGTGTTGTCGGGCATGGGTGATCTCCATGGGTGACGCGAGCGTGCTCGCGAAGGGAGGGACGGCCCCGAGAGAGGACCTGGTGGCTCAGCCGAGGTCACCGCCGGCGACGGGAAGAACCGTGCCGGTGATGTAGGAGGCTTCCTCGGAGGCGAGGAAGCAGATCGCGGCGGCCTGCTCGTCGAGCGTGCCGTAGCGGTGCATCAGTGAGGTCTCGAGGGTCTGGTCGATATGGGCCTGGAACCAGGCCTTCTCGTCGTCGGTCTGCGGCGTTGGTGTGCCCCGGGAGATCCGGCGTGGCGGAGCCTCCGTACCTCCCGGGGCCGTCGCGGTGACCCGGACACCTGAGCCGGCGTACTCCAGCGCGAGCGAGGCGGTGATCGCGTTGATCCCGCCCTTCGCCGCGGAGTACGGGATCCGGTGGATGCCGCGGGTCGCGGCCGAGGAGACGTTGACGATGACGCCGTCGCCGCGCTCGACCATGTCCGGCAGCGCGGCCCGGCAGGCGTAGAGCGTCGTCATCAGCGACCGGGTGATCTCGGCGTCGATCTGCTCAGGCGTGAACTCGGTGAACGGCTTGAAGTTGATCGCGCCGCCGACGTTGTTGATCAGCACGTCGATCCGGCCGTACGCCTCCAGCGCCCGCTCGACCAGTGCGGCCGCGCCCTCGTAGTGCTCGAGGTCGCACTCGACCGCGAGAGCGTTCCCGCCCTGGCCGGTGAGCTCGTCGCTCACCTCGGCGACCAGCGGCGAGCGGTCGGCGAGGACCACCTTGCCGCCCTCGGCGGCCACCCGTCGGGCGACCTGCGCGCCGATGCCCTGGGCCGCGCCGGTGACCACCACGACCTGGCCGGCGAACCGGCTGGGGGTGATGAAACGCGGCCGGTTCGCGGCGGCCGACTCGGCCATCGCCCGCCGCATCGTCTCCTTGGACCGCTCGCTGTGGGCCTTGATCAGCTCGCGGGCGGCCGCGCGGTCACCGCGCTCGAAGGCCTCGACGATGTCGAGGTGGTCCTGGGTGCACTGCGGGTGGCACCAGGTGGCGTTGCGCAGCACGTCCTCCATCCGGCCCTTGACCCCGAGCGCCTGGTAGGCGGCCAGCAGGTGGCTGTTGCCGGTGAGGGTGAACAGGTAGTCGTGGAACGCGGCGTTCGACTCGGTGTAGCCGTGGGCGTCGAGGAACCGGTCCCCGTCCACGTACGGCAGGGTGGACTCGGCGAGCAGCCGGTAGCCGGCCAGCTTCTGGGAGTCGAGCCGCCCGATGGTGAGATCGAGCGCCCCCACCTCCAGCGCCGCCCGGGCCTCGAAGATCGCGTCGGACGCGGAGATGTCGGGGTGCTCCTCACCGATCGTGTAGCCGTCCTCGGTGGTGTCCTCGCCGCCCTTGCTGGTCGAGCCGGGCTCGCGAGGGACGAGCGAGTCCGTGTCGAGACCAACAGAGTCGTCTCGAGCGAAGATCTCCTGGCCGCCGATACGACGCGCCTCGGCGGAAACGATCAGGTCCTCGACCGTGTTGGTCTCGACACCGGCCACTGCGTGTCCGGGCTCGACCAGCGGAGGAAGCACCAACTGCCCAGCGATGCGGCGAATCCGGTCACCATCGTCGGTCGAGCCGCCGGAGCCGCTAGGCGGAGGCCCCGCCGGGTCAGGCACAGTGAGACCAACAGATTCGTCTCGAGCGAACGTCTCCTGACCGCCGATGCTCCGTGCCTCGGGGGACTCGATCAGGGTCTCGGCCGTGTTGGTCTCGACACGCTCGCTGGCGCTCGCGGCTCGACCGGCGGTCGGGGCTGCCGATGCCTCGGTGGCGGGGACGGCGAGGGCGAACTTCTCGTAGTAGAACCCGGTGGGCTCGAGGCCGGCGCCCGAGACGTGGGTACGCACCGCCTCGACCATCGGCGGCGGGCCGCACAGGTAGATCGCGACGTCGCCGCCGTGCAGGTCGTCCTCGCCGATCAAGCTCGTCACGTAGCCCTTGTTGGCCGCGGACGAGTCGGGGTCGGAGACACAGTGGTCCCAGCTGAACCCGGGCAGCCGCGAGACCAGCTCCGCGACCTCGTCGAGCATGACCAGGTCGTCGTCGGTGCTGACGCCGTAGACCAGGCGCCCGCCGCGGTCGCAGCCGTCGACCTCCAGCTGGCGCAGCATCGAGAGCACCGGTGCGAGCCCCGTGCCACCGGCCAGCATCAGCACCGGCCGGCGCGCCTCGCGCAGGAAGAAGGACCCGTTCGGCCCGGTGAAGGTGACCTCGTCACCGACGGCGGCGCGCTCGGTCAGCCAGGTCGACATCGCACCGCCCGGGGTGAGCTTGACCAGGAAGACGAGCCGCTCCTCGTGCGGGGCGTTCGCGAAGGAGTACGAGCGGGTCACCTCGGTGCCCGGGACAGCGATGTTGACGTACTGGCCCGGCAGGAAGGCCAGCTCGCCCCGGTTGGGGATGTCGATGGAGAGCTCGACCGTGGTCGGGCTCAGCCGGTCCAGGCCGACCACGGCGCCGGTATAGCTCGCGGCGCCGGTCTTGGCGACCTCGGAGGTGGTGGCGATCTGCAGCGCGAGGTCCGAGCGCGGCTTCATCGAGCACGGCAGGGCGTACCCCTCGGCGGCCTCCGCCTCGGAGAGCGCGTCCTCGATGTAGGTGCCGCCGTCGTACTCCCCCGACTCGCACAGCGCCTTGCACGTCCCGCAGGCGCCGTCGCGGCAGTCCAGCGGGATGTTGATCCGCTGCCGGTAGGACGCGTCGGCGACGGTCTGGTCCTCACGGACGGTGATGAACCGGGTCACCCCGTCCTCGAAGGAGAGGGCCACCTGATGCGTGGCGACCCCGGTGGTCGGCTCGGTCTCTGTTGCAGTCATCGCGCGCCTCAGACGTGGTAGATGTCGACGACGTGGTGGATGTAGTCGTTCTTCAGCACCACGGTCTTGCGGCGGATCTGCGGCTGCTCGCCGGAGAAGTCGATCGTGTAGAACGACGTGCCGTAGTAGGGGTCGACGGTCTTGTAGCGGAAGTACATGGTGTGCCAGTTGAAGCGCACGTCGACCAGGTCGCCGCGGCGCTCGATCACCTCGACGTTGCTGATGTTGTGCGACGTACGCGGCTCGGGCAGCGAGGTGGCCGAGGACCGCTCCGTACGGATCCGGAAGACCCGGTCCTCCAGCCCACCCTTGTTGGGGTAGTAGATGAGCGACATCTCGGTCTGCGGGTCCTCGGTGAGGAGGTCGGCGTCGTCCCAGCAGGGCATCCAGTAGACGACGTCGTCGGCGTAGCACTCGAGCCACTTCTCGAACTCGCGGTCGTCGAGGAAGCGCGCCTCGCGGTAGAGGAACTGCTCGATCGAGTTCTGGGTGATCAGCTTCGCGCCGGCAGGAGCGGTGTTCTGCGTGAGCGTCATGGTCAGTTGCCCTTCTCGTTCGCGATGGCCGCGCGCATCTGCTCGGTCCACTGCGCGTGCATGACCGGGTAGAGACCCTCGTCCTCGTTCTTCGCGCCGGCCGAGATCACGCCCGGCATCTCCAGCGCCTCGGCGACCTCGTCGGGTCCGGTGTGCCAGTGCTCGGCGCCGCGGCTCATGTCGTTCCACGGCGCGGCGGAGGCCTGGTAGGTCAGGAAGCAGGACCGGAACTCCTCCAGGTCGTCAGGCGTGGCCATGCCGGAGGCGTTGAAGAAGTCCTCGTACTGCCGGATCCGCCAGGCGCGGGACTCAGGGCTCTCGCCCTTGGGGGCGATGCAGTAGATGGTGACCTCGGTCTGGTCGACCGAGATGGGGCGGAAGTGACGGATCTGGGTCGAGAACTGGTCCATCAGGTACACGTTCGGATAGAGCAGCAGGTTGCGCGAGCCCTTGACCATGAACTCGCCCTTGGCCTCGCCGAACTTCTCCTTGAGCGTGTCCATCTGGTCCCACAACGGTCGGTCGGCGGGGTTGGCCGCCCAGGTCCACAGGCACAGGTGGCCGTTCGGGTAGGACCAGTAGCCGCCACCGGCCTTGCCCCAGCTGCCGGCGTCGACGGTCTTGGTGGTGTTCTTCGACTCGCCGGTGTTGCGTCGCGAGGTCGTGGCGGCGTAGTTCCAGTGGGTGGCGGTGACGTGGTAGCCGTCGGCTCCGTTCTCCGCCTGGACCTTCCAGTTGCCGTCGTAGGTGTAGGTCGAGGACCCGCGCAGCACCTCGAGCCCGTCGGGCGACTGGTCGACGAGCATGTCGATCACCTTGACGGTGTCGCCGAGGTGCTCCTCGAGCGGAAGTACGTCCTCGTTGAGCGAGCCGAACAGGAAGCCGCGGTAGCTGTCGAAGCGGGCCACGTGGGTCAGGTTGTGCGAGCCTTCCGTGTTGAAGCTCTCGGGGTAGCCCGCGTCGTCGGGGTCCTTGACCTTGAGCAGGGTGCCGTCGTTGCGGAACGTCCAGCCGTGGAACGGGCAGGTCAGCGTCATCCGGTTGTCGGTCTTGCGCCGGCACAGCATCGCGCCACGGTGGGCGCACGCGTTGATCATGCAGTGCAGCTCGCCGTCCTTGTCACGGGTGATCATGACCGGCTGCCGCCCGATGTAGGTGGTGAAGTAGTCGCCGGGGTTGGGCACCTGGCTCTCGTGGGCGAGGTAGATCCAGTTGCCCTCGAAGATGTGCTTCATCTCGAGCTCGAAGACCTCCTCGTCGGTGAAGATCCGGCGGTTGGCGCGGTAGATACCGGCCTCGCGGTCCTCGACCACGGCGTCCGACAGGACGTTCTCGATGTGGCCCAGGCTCTCGGTGAGCGGTGCGGTCATGGTTATGCCTCCAACTGGTGACGGTCACCACACCTTCGCAAGCAGTGGCGGCCGTCACACCAGGCGAATGCCCAGTTCCGACCTAGGCATCCATTGATCATTCGAATCAATCAATAGGCGCCAGTTTCGTCCTTGTTGTTTATCTATCGCAGGCCTAGTGTGGCGATCGTCACCACGTTTCCGAGGAGCGCTTTTCATGGAGCTACGCCACCTGCGGTACTTCGCAGCGGTTGCCGAGACCTGCCACTTCGGGCAGGCCGCGGCGCAGCTGCACATCGCCCAGCCGGCGCTCTCCCAGGCGATCCGCCAGCTCGAGTCCGAGCTCGACGTCACCCTGTTCACCCGGACGACCCGCCAGGTCTCCCTCACCCCGGCCGGCGAGTTCCTGCGCACCGAGGCCGCGCGGGTCTTGGCCGCCGTCGACGACAGCGTCCGAGGCGTACGCCGCATCGGGGCAGGCCGCCACGGCCTGGTCCGCCTGGGCCTGACCGGCACCGCCTCGTTCTCGCACCTGCCCGGCATCGCCCGGGTGGTCAAGCGCGAGCTGCCCGAGGTGGCGCTCGAGATCCACGCCGACCTGCTCACCCCGGCCCAGTGCGAGCGACTGCAGAGCGGCGCGCTCGACCTCGGCGTACTGCGGCCGCCCGCCACCGGCGAGGGTCTGACCCTGCGCACCCTCGAGGTCGAGCCGCTCGCGCTCGCCATCCCCGTCGACCACCGGCTCGCCGTCGAGCCCGTCGTAGCCCTGGCCGACCTGCGCACCGAGCCGTTCATCGCCTACAGCGCCCGCGACTCGGCGGTCAACGAGGCGGTCCTGCGCAGCTGTCGCGAGGCCGGGTTCGTGCCGCGCCGCGAGCACGAGGCACCCAGCACCGCGGTCCTGCTGGCGCTGGTCGCCGCGGGCCTCGGCGTGGCGGTCGTCCCGGCCTCGGTCCGGGCCCTTCCGCTGGAGGGCGTGGTCTTCCGCGACCTGCTCGACGCGGGCAGCGTCGAGCTCTCCCTCGCCTACCGCACCGACGACGACAACCCCGTCGTCGACGCCGTCATCGAGATCCTCGAGGCCGCCGACCTGTTCACCGCACCCCGTCTGGAAGTTCCCCGATCATGAAGATCACCAAGATCGAGGCGATCCCGTTCGCCATCCCCTACCGCAAGCCGTTGCGCTTCGCCTCCGGCGAGGTCCACACCGCCCAGCACGTGCTCGTCCGGGTGCACACCGACGACGGTGTCGTGGGTGTCGCCGAGGCGCCGCCGCGGCCGTTCACCTACGGCGAGACCCAGGCCGGGATCATCGCCGTCATCGACCAGCTCTTCGCCCCGCAGCTCGCCGGGCTCACCCTGCTCGAGCGCGAGACGGCCCGTGCCCTGATGGAGCGCACCGTCGGCAACCCGACCGCGAAGGCCGCCGTCGACATGGCGATGTGGGATGCCCTGGGCAAGACCCTGGACCTGCGGGTCGTCGACCTGCTCGGCGCCTTCACCGACCGGATGCGGGTCTCCCACATGCTGGGCTTCGACACCCCCGAGGCGATGGTCGCCGAGGCGGAGCGGATGCGGGAGACGTACGGCATCTCGACGTTCAAGGTGAAGGTCGGCCGCTCCCCCATCGAGCTCGACACCGCCGTCGTCCGTGCGCTGCGCGAGCGGTTCGGTGCCGAGATCGAGCTGTACGTCGACGGCAACCGCGGCTGGACCGCGGCCGAGTCCGCCCGCGCGATGAAGCAGATGGCCGACCTGGACCTGCTCTTCGCCGAGGAGCTCAACCCGGCCGACGACGTTCTCGGGCGCCGCTGGCTGGTCAGCCAGGTCGACGTGCCGTTCATCGCCGACGAGTCGGTCCCGACGGCGGCCGACGTGACCCGCGAGGTGCTCGGTGGCTCCGCCACCGCGATCAGCATCAAGACCGCGCGCACCGGCTTCACCGGGTCGCAGCAGGTGCTCCATCTCGCCGAGGGCCTCGGGCTGGAGGTCGTGATGGGCAACCAGATCGACGGCCAGCTCGGCAGCGCCTGCTCGATCGCCTTCGGTGCGGCTCACCGGCTCACCTCCCGCCGCGCCGGTGAGCTCTCCAACTTCCTCGACATGGCCGATGACCTGCTCACCGAGCCGCTCGAGATCCGCGACGGCGAGCTCGCCGTACGTCCTGGTGCCGGCCTCGGGGTCGAGATCGATCCGGAGAAGCTCGATCGCTACCGCACCGACAACTGAACACCTGACCCCACCGCAACACGAGAGGACACACCCATGACCACCGACCAGACCCTCGAGTCCGCCGAGGCTGCCACCGCGGCCGCCTCGGGAGCCTCCGCCACCGAGCGGTTCGCTGCCGACAAGTCGCCCTTCGACGCCGTCAAGGACACCCCGCCCGAGCGCGTCGACGCGCTCGCCAAGCGCGTGCTCGGCGCGATCTACGACACGATCCGCGAGGAGAAGGTCACCTACGACGAGTACAACGCCCTGAAGGCATGGCTGATCCAGGTCGGCAAGGACGGCGAGTGGCCGCTCTTCCTCGACGTCTGGGTCGAGCACGAGGTCGAGAAGGTCGCCACCGAGCACCGCGAGGGCAACAAGGGCACCATCGAGGGCCCCTACTACGTCCCCGCGGCTCCGGAGCAGGGCGCGAACGGCACCATCCCGATGCGCGACGGCGAGTCCGGCACCCCGCTGACCTGGACCGGAAAGATCACCTCCACCGACGGCACCCCGCTCGACGGCGCCAAGGTCGAGCTGTGGCACGCCGACGCCGACGGCTTCTACTCGCAGTTCGCCCCCGGCATCCCGGAGTGGAACCTGCGCGGCAGCTTCACCGTCGGGTCCGACGGCGCCTTCGAGATCCACACGATCCAGCCGGCGCCCTACCAGATCCCGACCGACGGCTCCTGCGGCAAGCTCATCGCCGCCGCCGGCTGGCACGCCTGGCGTCCGGCGCACCTGCACGTCAAGGTGTCGGCCCCGGGTCACGAGCTGCTCACCGCACAGCTCTACTTCCCCGGTGACGAGCACAACGACGACGACATCGCCTCGGCCGTCAAGCCCGAGCTCGTGCTCGCGCCCGTCGCCGGCGACGACGGCTCGGTGAGCGTCGACTACGGCTTCGTGCTCGACCCGGTTCGCGGCTGATGCTCTACCACGTACGCATGGACGTCCGGATCCCGCACGACCTGGATCCGGACGTCCGTGACGACACGATCGCCCGCGAGAAGGCCTACGCCCAGGAGCTCCAGCGCGCCGGGAAGTGGCCGCACCTGTGGCGGATCGCCGGGGAGTACGCCAACTTCTCGGTCTTCGACGTCGAGTCCCACGACGAGCTCCACCAGATCCTCTCCGGGCTACCGCTGTTCCCCTACATGGACGTCCAGGTCACCCCGCTGGCCAAGCACCCGTCCAAGGTCGACTAGAGCCGTTCGAGCACCCGGTCGGCTTCGCCCCGCAACGGGGCGAAGCCGTGCTCGGCGGCCAGCTGACGGCCCCGGTGGGCGTGGACCCGGGCGGCGTCGTCGTCCCCCTCGGCATGGAGCGTCCTCGCCAACCCGATCCGGGCACGGGTCTCGGTGAACGAGGCCACGTGAGCGTGGCTGAGCCGGACCGCGTACTCATAGGTCTCGGCGGCGTCGCGGTGGCTCCCGGTCGCGTAGAGGGCGGCGGCATAGCTGCACGCCGTCGAAGCCACGAAACGTACGTCACCGTGGGCTCGCGCGGTCAGGTGGGCCCGGTCGGCGAGCTCGAGCGCGGCGGTGTGGTCGCCCCGGACGAGGGCGAGCAGGCTGAGCTCCTCGAGCACGTTGGCCTCGGCGAACGGGCTCCGGTTGTGCGTCGCCTGCGCCAGCGCCGACTCCAGCCGTGAGCCCGCCGAGTCGAGCATGCCCAGGGCGCGCTCGGCCGCAGCCAGGGTGGCCAGCTCGAGCGGGGTCGGGGTGCCTTGTGTCTCGCTCAGCTCGACCGCCTTGAGCTGGTTGGCGCGCGCCTCCTCGAAGCGGCCCTGCTCGGTGCAGGTGATGCCGAGAGCCTGATGCGCCCAGGAACGCAGCCCTTCGGTGCCCTCCTCCTCGCCGAGGATCTCGAGCGCCCGCACGTAGGAGGCCTCGGCCTCGCGCCCGGAGTCGGCGACGCGGTAGCGGTGGCCCTCGACGATGGCCGCGAAGGCCCTCCCCTGCGTCCAGTCGCTCGAGTCGAGGAGACGTCGAGCACGGTCCGCCTCCGCCCAGGACTCGTCCATCCGACCGAGGACCTCGAGGACGTCGGAGCGCAGCGTACGCAGGAACGCCTCGGCACGGACCTCGTCCTCGTGCATCGCGGCCTCGGCACCTACCGTGACGAGGTCGAGGTAGGTGGTCACGTCCAGGCGTGTGCGGTAGTGGATCCGGGACTGGTCGACGAGCTTCCATGCGTAGTGGCGCCGGTGCGGGTCGGAGCCGGCCTGTCCCACGAACGCGATCAGCAGCTGCGCCTCGCGGTCGAGCCAGGTGCGGGCCTCGTCGGCCGACTCGAAACGGATCTGCGGCGAAGACTCGATCTCCAGGGCTCGCAGGCGGCCCGGATAGATGGTGTCGGCGGCGCTGACCGTGGTGTCGAGCAGCCAGTCGGCGAGGCGCCCCTGAGCCTGCGGCCGCTCGTCGTCAGCGGCGGCCAGATCGCCGGCGTGGAGCCGGAGCAGGTCGTGGTAGTGGTAGCGGCCGACACCGTCGTCGGCGACCACGGTCTGCAGCATGTTGGCGTCGACCAGGTCCTCGAGCAGCTGCTGCGTGGTGTCCGGGTCGCGGTCGAGGACGGCGCACGCCGGGGCGGGGTCGAAGTCGTAGGCCGAGATCAGCGAGCACAGCCGGAAGGCGCGCTGCGCCTCGGTCGGCATCGCGGCATAGGAGATCTCGAGGCTGGCCGCGACGCTCACCTCGCCGACGGCCAGCTCGGCGAGGCGGTGCGAGCTCGCGGTGAGTCGATCGGCGTAGGTCTCGATCGACCATTCCGGGCGGCTCAGCAACCGGGCCGCGGCGATCCTGAGCGCGAGCGGGAGGCGGCCGCAGGCCAGCGCCAGCGACTCGCTCGCCCGAGGTGCGGCGGCGACGCGCTCCTGGCCGACGATCGCGCCGATGAGGTCGACGGAGGCGTCGGTGCCGAGCTCGCCGAGGTGGATCTGTCGCGAGAGGTCGATCATGCCCGCGAGGGCCGGCAGCCGGTGGCGGCTGGTGATGATCGTCCGGGTGGCCCCGATCCCGGGCAGCAGCGGGATGACCTGGCCGGGGTTGTCGACGCTGTCCAGCACGATCAGCATCCGCCGGTCGGAGAGCTCGCTGCGGAACATCGCCGCGGCGTCGGCGTCGTCGGTCGGGATCTGCTGGCCGGAGAGGCCGAGCGAGCGCAGGAACCGCCTCAGCACCGAGCCGGGTTCCACGGCCTCGCCCGAGACACCGTGGAGGTCGGCGTAGAGCTGGCCGTCCGGGAAGTCGCCGCTCAGCCGGGCCGCCGCGCTCAGCGCCAGCGCACTCTTGCCGGAGCCCGCCGGACCGGTGACCAGCACCGCCGCACCGCCCCCGTCGCCGTCGCAGTCGCCGAGCCCGGCCTCCAGGGTCGCCAGCTCGGCATCGCGTCCGATCAGCACCCGCGCGGCCGGCATCTCGCGAGGTACGTCCCGCCGGCGCGCGCCCTCGACCAGCGTCGGTCGCCTGGCATGCCAGCGTCCTTCCAGCGTGCCTTGATGCACATCCTCGAGCACCGGACTCGGGTCCAGCCCGAGCTCCTCGGCCAGGGCCTTCCGAGCGGTGTCGTAGGCCGCGAGCGCCTCGGCCTGGCGCCCGGCCGCCGCCAGCGTCTTCACGTACGCCGCCCATAGCGGCTCGTCCAGCGGCCGCAGCCGGGCGAGCTCGCCCACGACCGGGAGCGCCTCGATGACCTGGCCCTCCTCCGCTGCCCGGCTCGCCCAGCTGAGCACGACCGCGACGTACTCGTCCTCGACCGCGCCCGAGAGCCACGGCGCCTGCTCGAACCCCTCGGGGCGCCCACGCCACAGGCGCACCGCCTCGGTCAGCGCGTCCACGTCGTCGCTCTCGACCAGCTCCCGGAACCGGACCAGGTCGAGCTCGTCGGCGGAGGCGTCCAGGCGCAGGGTGCTGCCTTCCTGGGTGACCACGATCGGCGCGACGAGGGCACGCAGGCGCCGGAGCAGCTGGGCCATCCGCCGGCCCGCGGCCTCAGAGGTCAGCTCCGGCCACAGCAGGTCGAGCAGCTCGTCACGAGCGACCCTCTCCCCCGGCTCCAGAGCCAGCCGCCTCAGCAGCAGCCCGACCTGGTCGGGCACGTCGAGCGGCGCCCCGTCACGGACGACGACGGTCGGGCCGAGGACGGCGATGCTCGCCTCCGCGCTCTCGGCCGCCTCGCGACCCGGCGTCGGGTCCTCGGCGAACCGGGCCGTCTCCTCCTCGGTGAGGTCCAGCGCATCGGCGAGCGCACGCAGCGAGGACGACCTCGGACGCCTCGTTCTCCCCTGCTCGAGATCCCGGATCGAGGCGACGCTGAGACCCGAGGCGCGGGCCAGCGCACCCTGGGTCAGCGAGCGCGCCTCGCGCATCTGCCGGAGCCAGGGACCGAACGAGCCGTCACGGCGCACCACGGCCTCCGTCGAGGCCCCGAGCCTGGTGAGTCACCACGAAATCCTATCGAGTCGGCCCTCAGCGGTCGATGACGGACTATACGGCGCTCGCCGCGGGCGACTCGTGGTCGACTCGAGCCGAAATAGCGCGGAAACCTCGGCGTTCTACTCTGGTGGCGCCCGAGTTCAACGGACAGCAAGGCCTCCTGGCCGGGAAAGCGGACACCTCCGGGCACGACCACCCGTCTGCTCCGATCGAGGAGATCATCCGTGAGTACCTTCCACGTCCCCGCCGTCGACATCGCTGCGTACGTCCGGGGCGGAACGCCCCAGGAGAGGGCGGCCGTCGCGGCCGCCATCGACACCGCCTGCCGTGAGGTCGGCTTCATCCAGATCCTTGGCCACGACGTCGCGCCGTCGGCGGCCGAAGGCCTGGCCGCGGCCATGGACGACCTCTTCGCCCTGCCGCTCGCGGAGAAGACCCGGTGGCGCCGCCCGGCCGCCGAGAACCGCGGCTACACCCCGCCGAAGTCGGAGACGCTCGCGCTCAGCGCCGGCGTACAGTCCGAGACCCGGATGAAGGACTTCTTCGAGGCCTTCAACGTCGGCTCGTCGGTCTCCGACCACCCCGACGCCGACCTGGTCGCCGCGCACTACGCGGAGAACACCTGGCCCGCCCTGGACGGGTTCCGCGAGCGTATCGACGCCTGGCGCGCCGAGGCCGCCCGGGTCGCACGCACCATGGTCACGATCTTCGAGGACGCGCTCGACCTGGAGCGAGGCACGATCGAGAGCCTCGCGGCCCACCCGATCGAGGTCCTGCGGATGAACAACTACGCCCTCCCCGAAGGCACCCGGGTCGAGGTCGACGAGGACATGATCGGGATGGGCGAGCACACCGACTACGGCATCGTCACGATCCTGTGGGCCGACCGGGTCAAGGGTCTCCAGGTCCTGCACGGTGGCGAGTGGCACGACGTCAGCCCGGCCGAGGGTGCGCTGCTGATCAACCTCGGCGACCTCACGACCCGGCTGACCAACGAGCAGTGGCTCTCGACCCTGCACCGGGTCAAGCCGCCGATCGTCGGTGGCACCATCCAGCGACGCCGGTCGGCCGCGTACTTCTTCGACGGCGACGCCGAGGCGGAGATCGGCCCGCTGCCGGGGTTCGTCGACGACGAGCACCCGCGCCTCTACCGCGACGTCACCGTCGACGAGCACATCGCCGCCAAGCTCGCGGGCTCCCGCGCCGGCGTCGTCAACGCCGCCGCCGGCCGGGAGGCAGCCCGCGTGCTCAGCGCGGGTCGCTGACCATCGGTTCCTCGCTGTGCCGGCGGGCGATCGGGGCTGGCCACCAGATCTTGTCGCCGACCAGGGCGAAGACCGCCGGCACGACCACGGTGCGGACGAGGAAGGTGTCCAGCAGGATGCCCAGACCCACGATCAGGCCCACCTGGGTCAGCGTGATCAGGGGCAGTACGCCCAGCACCGCGAACACCGAGGCCAGCACGATGCCGGCGCTGGTGATGACACCACCGGTCAGCCCGACCGCCATGACGATCGCATCGACGGTGTCGTGCTCGGCGGTCTCCTCCCTCGCACGCAGGACGAGGAACACCGTGTAGTCGACGCCGAGCGCCACCAGGAACAGGAAGGCGTAGATCGGTGTGCTGACGTCGAGCGCGGGGAACCCGAAGACATGGGTGCTCACCCAGGCGCCCAGGCCGAGGGCCGAGAAGGTGGCGATGACACTGATCGTGACGAGCACCAGCGGCGTCACGATCGACCGCAGCACCGCGAAGAGCACCAGCAGCACCACCAGCAGGATCAGCGGCACGACGACCTTGAGATCACGCTCGGCGCCGTTCCGGCTGTCCAGGTCCTTGGCCACGCTGCCGCCGACCAGGGCGCCGGTCCCGGCCAGCTCGCTGCGCATCGTCTCGATCGTCTGGATGCTCTCCGGGGTCGCCGGTGCGTCCTCCAGCGTCGCGGTGATCTTGACCAGGTCGCCGCTCTCGCCGGACGGGCGCGCGCTGTCGACCCCGTCCATCTGGCTCACCTGCGCGAGCACCTCGTCGGCCTGGTCGGCTCCGACCACGATCGTCACCGGATCGGAGGCACCCGGCGGGAAGTGCTTCGAGAGGGTGTCCAGACCGTCGACGGACTCGGCCTCGACACGGAACTGGTCGGTCTGCGAGAGCCCGACCTTCACGCCCAGGAGCCCGGAGGCGAGTACGCCGAGGATCACCGCGGCCACGGCCAGCACCGCTGCCGGGCGGCTCACCACGGTGCGGGCGATCCGGAACCAGACACCGTCCCGGGACTTCTCGTCCTCGCCGTTGCGGGGCACGAACGGCCAGAACAGGCCGCGACCGAACAGCGACAGCGCTGCGGGCAGGGCGAAGAGCGCGAAGAGCAGGGCCACCAGCAGGCCGATCGCAGCCGAGACCCCCAGCGACCGGGTGTTGGGCGCGACGCTGAAGACCAGCGCCAGCAGCGCGAGCACGACCGTGAGGTTGCTGGCCACGATCGCCTCGCCGGAACCGCGCACCGCGGCGGCCAGGGCATCGCGGTGGTGCTCGTGCCGCCGGAGCTCCTCGCGGTAGCGCGAGACCATCAGGAGCGCGTAGTTCGTGCCGGCACCGAAGACCAGCACGCTGGTGATCCCCGACGTCGAGCCGTCGAGCCCGTTGCCGGCCCAGTCCGCGACGATCTGGGTCACCACCGAGGCGGTGCGGTCGGCGACCGCGATCACGATCAGGGGCACGAGCCACAGCACCGGCGAGCGGTACGTCAGGATCAGCAGGATCGCGACGACCGCGGCGGTGACGAGAAGCAGCCGCACGTCGGCGCCCTCGAACGCCGAGGAGATGTCGGCGGCGAAGGCGGCACCACCGGTGAGCTGGACGGTGAGGCCGTCGGGCCGGTCCTCGTCGACCGTGTCCCGCAGCTCGCCGACGAGCTCGGTGAGATCGAGTCCGGTCACGTCGGCATCGACGTCGATCGCGACGATCAGGGCGTCGCCGTCCGTCGCCGGGATCGGCGGCGAGACCTCGTTCCCGGTGATCTCGGCCCAGCGCTGCGACACCTCGGCGACCCACGCCTGGTCCTCCGCGGTCAGCCCACCCGTGCGCTCGACCACCGCGACGGCGGGCAGCACGTCCCCGCCCGGAAAGCTCTGCTGGAGCTCGGCGACCCGGGCCGACTCGGCGTCCGCCGGCAGCGGGTCAGGCGCCGAGCTGGCCGAGCTCAGGGACGATCCGACGAACATCACCGCACCCGCCAGGAGAGCCGTGATCACCAGGACCAGCCATGCCGTGGCCTTTCTCGTGGTGAGTCGGGCGAGAGCTGCTAGCGCGGAGCGCATGGTCGGGCCTTTCGAGTTGTGGTGGGGACTGCGTCGAGTGACATCGGGGCTAAGGCCCGTCCAGGCCGGCGGCGGCCGCCGCCCAGCTCCACAGCGCCTCGGCCTCTCCGCGACCCGGGCGGGTCGCCGACCGATAGCTCGTGGGACGTTGGCGGCGGTCGTGCCAGAAGGTTCCGGACGGCGGGGTGGGCTCGGTGGCCGCGAGCCACACCGCCGTGTCCGCACCCTCCTCGGCCGGGCGCAGCAGCGGTCGGCTCAACGTACGGAAGGCGGGGAGCGATCGGGCGAGGCCCGGTGTGTCCGCCCAGCCGGGGTGCATGACGAAGGTGGAGATCCGGTCCGGCGACCACCGCCGGTCCAGGATCGGTGCCAGCTCCACCTGCATGCGCTTGGACCTCGCGTACGCCACGGCACCCTGGTAGGTGCCTTGCTCGAACTCGGGGTCGTCCACGGGAAGCGGCTGGGTGTACATCCCGCCCGAGGCGACGAAGACCTGCCTGGCGCCGTGCTCCGAGCGGCGCAGGGCGGGCAGCAGCTGCTCGGTCAGCCGGATCGGCCCGAGCACATGGGTGGCGACGGAGAGCTCGTGCCCCTCGACCGACTCGGTCCGCTCGGGCGGCATGACCCCCGCGTTGTGCACGAGCACGTCGAGAGCGGTGCGTCCGCCGTCGCGCGCGCAGAAGTCTTCGGCGAACGCGTCGATCATGGCCGGATCGGAGACGTCGCAGCGCTCGGTCAGAAGCTCGGCGGTCCGCCCCTCGACGCGCAGCACCCGCTCGATCCGGGCGACCGCGGGGGCGGCGCGTTCGGGTGAGCGTACGAGGACGTGGACGCGGGCACCGAGGCGGGCCAGGCCCAGCACGGTGGCCTCGCCGAGACCGCTCCCGCCGCCGGTGACCACGGCGGTCCGCCCTGCCAGCGATCCGGGACGCGGGTCGCTCTCGGCCCAACGACGGCGACGGATCGCGTAGCCGAGGCGGGAGTAGCCCAGCAGGACCGTGCGGTCGAGCACGCGGTCGAGACCCTGGTCCGGCGCTGTCCGGCTCATGCGCGCACGCTCCCGAGGACGTGTCGCAGCGCCTGCTCGGCCTCGACGAACCGGAAGCGGTGCTCGAGCCCGAGCAGCCGTTGCGGGACCACCCGCTGGTTGGCGAAGGCCACCTCCTGGGCTCCCTCCCTGCCCAGGAGCAGGCGGGGGCCGAACGAAGGTGTCGGCAGGACCGCCGGGCGGTGCAACGCCCGCCCCAGGGCAGCGGCGTAGGCACGCTGCCGCAGCGGGGTGGGCGCGACGGCGTTCACCGGACCCGAGAGACCGGGATCCACCAGAGCGCGGTGATAGATGTCGACGAGATCGTCGATCGCGATCCATGACTGCCACTGCTCCCCCGACCCCATCGGGCCGCCGAGGCCGGTGGCGAACAGAGGCCGCTGCAGGCGTAGCGCCCCGCCCCGCGGGCTCTGCACGATCCCGGTGCGCACCAGGACGACCCGCATGTCCGCGTCGACCGCGGCCAGTGCCGCCTCCTCCCAGTCGCGGACGACGTGGGCGAGGAAGTCGTCCCCGGTCGTGGAGTCCTCGGTGAGGACCTCCTCGCCGCGGTCGGCGCCGTAGATCCCGATCGCCGAAGCGCAGACGAAGACGCCCACGCCGGCCTCCGCAGCGGCCCGGGCGAGCAGACGGGTCGGCCCGATGCGAGATCCGCGGATCAGCTCCTTGTGTCTGTCGGTGAAGCGGCCGGCGATGCTGTGCCCGGCCAGGTGGACGACGGCGTCGACCCCGGCCAGCGAGGCCGGGTCGGGGTAGTCCGGGTCCCAGGCGCGCTCGTCGGGCGTGCTCGGGCGGTGGCGCACCAGGCGGACGACGGTGTGCCCGCCGGTGGTCAGGAAGGCCGAGACGGCGCTGCCCACCAGGCCGGATGCGCCGGTGACCGCCACGGTGAGCCGAGGTGTGCCGGCCGCCGAGCGGTGAGCCGCCAGGTCGTCGGCGAGCTGACGCTGCCGGTAGGCGAACATCGGCTCGAGCAGTCTCCTCGGCAGTGTCGTCGTGACCCTGTCGACCACGGCGGTGCCCTCAGCGGCGCTCTCGAAGTCGTGTCGATGGTGCCACGACACCGGCACCAGGAACGGGCGCGAGACCAGGCGGTCGGCGAAGCTCTGCTCGGCGACGTACTCCTCGGGCAGGTGCTGGGCCACCCATCGCCGGCCGGCCGGGAAGTCGAGCACCGCGGTGCCGCCGGCGAGGTCCTGGGCCTCCTCGGCGATCCGGACGGGCTGCCACGGGGGCACCAGCCGCTGGAACGCGCCGGGTCGGCCGTGCCAGTCGAAGACGACGTCGGCCGCGTCCGGCACCGTGTGCCGGAACTCGTGGGTCGTCGTACGCAACAAAGTCATAAGGTCGAGTCCTTCAGCTCTGTCAGCCGGGCCAGCGCCTCGCGGCGCTCCTCGGCATGGTCGACGACGCGTTCAGGGTAGCCCTTGGCGAACCCCTCGGGGTGGCGCCACGGCTCGTGGGCCGCCTCGCCCGGAAGGTGACGAAGCTCGGGTACCCAGCGTCGGACGTAGTCACCCTGCGGGTCGAACCGAAGCCCCTGGGTGACCGGGTTGAAGACTCGGAAGTAGGGCGCGGCGTCGGTTCCGGTCCCGGCCGCCCACTGCCAGCCGTGGGAGTTGGACGCCAGGTCGCCGTCGAGGAGATGGTCGAGGAAGTGTCGCGCGCCGGCCGGCCACCAGATGTGCAGATCCTTGACCAGGAAGCTCGCGACGACCATCCGCACCCGGTTGTGCATCCAGCCCTCCGCGAGCAGCTGGCGCATGCCGGCGTCGACGAACGGGAAGCCGGTCGTGCCCGACTTCCATGCCTCCAACAGCTCGGGGGCATCGTCGTACTGCATGCCTCGCAGGCTGTCCCGCAGGTCACGCCAGGCCGAACCGGGGTCGTGCCAGAGCACGTCGGCGTAGAACTCGCGCCAGGCCAGCTCGGCGACGAAGCGCTCGACATCCTCCGCGGAGGCACCGCTGCCGTGCGCGCCCAGATCGGCGAGCAGCGTACGCGGGTGGATCTCGCCGAACTTCAGGGCCGTCGAGAGGCGGCTGGTCCGGTTGAGGTCGGGCCGGTCCCGGGCCGTGGCATAGCCGGCCAGTTCCTCGGCGCAGAAGTCCTCCCACCGGTGGAGCGCCGCCTGCTCACCGACCTCCTGATCGAGATGGTCGGGATGGTCCGGCAGCGGGTCCGACTCGAGCTTCGTCATCCACTCGACCTGCGGGTCACCGGCGGGCGCCCTCCAGCCATGCTCTCGCCAGGCCCGCAGGAACGGTGTGAAGACGCGATAGGGCGCCCCGGTCGCGTTCCGGACCCTGCCCGGGGTCACGGCGTAGGGGCTGCCGGTGCCGACCAGGCCGATGCCGGCGTCCGCCAGCCGTTGCTCCACGGCCTCGTCGCGGCGCCGGCCGTAGGGGGTCGTCTCGGTCGAGATGTGCACCCGGCTCGCTCCGGCCTCGGCGGCGACCTGGGCCACCACCTCGGCCGGGTCGCCCTGACGGATCACCAGGGCACCTTCCATCTCCTCGCGCAGTGCCGCGAGCGAGGCCAGCAGCCGCCCCCACCTCCGCCCGGAGCCGGCCAGGCGCGGGTCGAGCACGAACAGCGGCACCACGTGCCCGTCGGCGGCCGCGGCCTGCAGGGCGGGATGGTCCCCCAGCCGCAGGTCCCGCCGGAACCACATCACCGACGTCGTCATGAGTGGTCCCGTCCGCCTGCCTCCAGGCGGATCTGGGCGACGTCGATGGCCTCGGCCCGGAAGCCCGCCTCGCAGTAGGCGAGGTAGTACTCCCAGGTGCGGCGGAACTCCTCGTCGAACTCCTCGGACCGGATCGCCGGCCACGCGGCCAGGAAGGCGGAGCGCCAGCGACGCAGCGTCTCGGCGTAGTCGGCGCCGAACCTGTCGGTGCGTGTCACGGTCAGGCCGACGCGGCCGGCCTGCTCGGAGATCGCGGTGGTCGACGGGATCAGTCCGCCGGGGAAGATGTGCTTCTGGATCCACCCGTAGGAGTTCCGGGTCGCCAGGTAGCGCTGGTGCGGCATGAGGATCGCCTGCAGCGCGATGGCGCCGCCGGGACGGACCAGGCGGGACAGGGCGGCGAAGTAGTCGGGCCAGTAGCGCTCGCCGACCGCCTCGATCATCTCGATGCTGACCACGGCGTCGAAGGTGCCGGTGGCGTGTCGGTAGTCCTGCACCACCACCTCGACCATGTCGGTGTATCCAGCATCCTCGATCCGCTCCCTGGCCAGCGCCGCCTGCTCGACCGACAGCGTGATGGTGGTGACCCGGGCACCGCGACGTGCCGCCTCGATCGCGAGGGTCCCCCACCCCGTGCCGATCTCCAGCACGTCGTCACCGGCGCCGACGCCCGCCAGGTCGAGGGCGGCGTTGACCTTGCGCAGCTGCGCTTCCTGCAGGTCCTGGTCGGCGACCGGACGGGTGCGATCGAAGAGAGCCGAGCTGTAGCTGAGGCTGGGGTCGAGGAACGCGGCGAACATGTCGTTGCCCAGGTCGTAGTGGGCCGAGATGTTCTCCCGGGTGTGCTCCACGGCGCCGCGCTGGTCGGCGGGGATCGGCAGGTCGACGAGGCGGCGCAGCCGCAGCATCCAGCCGGGAAGCAGCCCGGAGAGGCGTTCGGCGTACGGCGCCAGCGCGTCCGCGAGGTCGGTGCCCTCGGCCGCATGCCAGTCTCCGGCCGTGTAGGCCTCCCCGATGCCGATCTTCGGGTTCTCCGCGAGCCGTCGGTAGAGCGACTCCGGGCGCTGTACGACGATGCCCGGCCGCCCCTCCGTACGCGACCCGCCCCGCTGGTTGAGCAGGCCGCCGTCCGGGAGCACGACGTCGACCGGGATCCGCCGGGTCACCAGACGCAGAACCTGCTTGGCGACACCGGCTCGTACGCCCGCGGCGGCCGCGGGCTCCCTGTGTACCGGCAGCTCGAGCGACACCGGCTCTGCACTCATGATGTGACTTCCTTCGGTGGGGCGGGACGAGGGACGACGGGCAACCTGCGCAGCCACAGCCGGATCCCGTGGAACCGGATGAGCGCGCTGACCCGATGGGGCATCAGCAGGTGGGTGAGGCTGACCCGCAGCAGCGCACGACGCGTCGCGGGCTCCGGGGTCCCACGGGTGGTCGCGGTGAGCACGCGTACGCCGTCGCGGTCGAGCCCGACGGTCACCGAGACCTGTCCCGGGTCGACCTGTAGCCGGATGTCATAGGTCCCGGCCACGTCGTTGAACGGCGAGACGTAGAAGGCCTTGTCGGTGCTGGCGTGTCCGCGTCGATCGATGTCGAGCAGGTAGGCGTGACGGCCGCCGTAGGTGTTGTGCACCTCGAAGACGACCGCGCGCAGCACACCGTCGTCCGACTGCACCCAGAAGACGGTGAGGGGGTCGAAGACATGGCCCAGAACGCGGGCGTTCGCCAGCATCAGCACCCGGTCGGTCGGCGCGAGGTCGACGCCGCGACCGGCGAGGAACGCGCCGAGGTCGCCCCGGACGCCATGTCCCGACGAACCCCCGTCGAGATGGTCCTCGGCGCGGAACCCGGCCAGTGGACGCAGCCAGAACGGGAGCAGAGGCAGGTCGTCGACGTCGATGAGCCACTGGTAGCTGCGGTGGCGGAACGCGTGCCGCAACGGCACCTGCCTGGTGTGGCTGACCTGGCCGACGACCAGCGCGGGCACCTCGGGAAAGACCGGTGACGGGATCACCACGTCACCCCGAACGCCTCCGCCGCCTCCACCCCGGAGCGGCAGCCGTCCTCGTGGAAGCCCCAGCCGAGGTGGGCACCGGCGAAGGCCAGGCGAGGTCCGCCGGCCGTACGCAGCCGGGCCGCCGCCGCGACCGCCTCGGTGGTGAAGACCGGGTGCTCGTAGCTCATCCGTGCGGTGACCTTGGCCGGGTCGACATGCTCGGTGGCGTTGAGCGTCACCACGTGCTCGTCGTGGTCCTCGAGACCCTGGAGCCGGTTCATCCAGTAACTGACGACCACCTTGTCGGCGCCACCGCCGCACGAGGCGAGGCGATAGTTCCAGGACGCCCGGGCACGGGGCGAGGCCGGCAGCAGGGCGGCGTCGCGGTGCAACCAGGTCTCGTTCCGCGAGTAGCCGATCGCAGCCAGGTCGGCCTTCTCCTCGGGGGTGGCGTCGGCCAAGAGCCTCAGGGCCTGGTCGGCGTGGGTCGCCACCACCACGCGGTCGAAGCGCCTGGACCCGGCCTCCGTACGCACCTCGACCCCGTCGGCGTGCCGCTCCACGGCGGTCACCGGTTCGCCGACACGGACCTCGCCCACCCGCTCGGCGATCTTGTCCACATAGGCACGGGAGCCGCCCACGACCGTGCGCCAGGTGGGCGACCCGGTGACCTGGAGCATCCCGTGGTGGTCGAGGAAGGCGAACAGGTGCCGCGCCGGGTAGGCGGCAGCGTCCTCGTCACCGCAGGACCAGACACAGGAGACGAGCGGCACCGCGAAGTGCTGGACGAAGTAGTCGCTGAACCCGCCCTCGTCGAGGAACTCCCCCCAGGTCAGATCACTGTCGGTCTGGAGGAGGCGGCGGGCGCGGCGGTGGAACCGCGGCACCTGCGCCAGCATGCGTACGAAGCGCGGGTCGCCGATGCGACGGGGGTCGGCCAGGATGCCGCCCAGACCTTTGCCGCCGGCGTAGGAGAGGCCGCAGTCGTCACAGACGATGCTCATGCTCATCTCGGTCGGCCGGGTCTCGACACCGAGCTCCCCGAACAGGCGGATCAGGTTCGGATAGGTGCGCTCGTTCATCACGATGAAGCCGCTGTCCACGCGGAGAACAGCATCGGACGCCGTCGAGACGTCGTGGGTGTGCGCATGGCCACCGAGCCGCTGATCGGCCTCGAAGAGCGTGACGTCATGGCTGCGGCCGAGGAGGTACGCCGCGGTCAGTCCCGAGACTCCACCACCGATCACGGCGACCGTCGACCGTGGTGTGTGGGCCGCTCGGCTCATGGGGATCTCCCTTGTCAGGCAGCGGCACGGCCGCTGGCTAGTTTCGATAATCGAACGTACAATGTTTGTACAAGGTATGTCAAAGGTTTGAAAGGGGCACAAAATGAGGATCGATCGAACCGTGGAGACCTCCGCACCGACTTCCGAGGTGTTCGACTTCCTGGCCGACTTCACCAACACCGAGGAGTGGGATCCGGGCACGGTTCGCACCGATCGAATCTCCGGGGACGGCGGGGTGGGGACGGCGTACGCGAACACCTCTCGCTTCCTCGGACGCAACACCGATCTCACCTATGTGGTGGAGGTCTACGAACCCGGCACACGCGTCGTGCTACGCGGCGAGAACAAGACGGTCGTGGCACATGACACGATGACCTTCGTCCCGACAGCCACGGGCGGCACATCCGTGCGTTACGTGGCCGAGTTCGAGCTGAAAGGCATGGCCAGGATGGTGGCCCCACTGCTGACCCCCGCATTCACCCGCCTGGGTGACTCCGCCTCCGAGCAGATGCGCACGACCCTGGACCGACTGGCCCGGTAGCCGAGCAGATGTACACCATCAAGCACGCGGCACAGCGGGTCGGCATCACCACCGCGACGCTTCGTGCCTGGGAACGCCGGTACGGCGTGATCGCTCCCCACCGGACCGAGAGCGGTTACCGCCTGTACGGAGATCGAGACGTCGCGGTGCTGCGCTCGATGAAGGAGCTCGTGGACCAGGGATGGTCGGCCAGCCTGGCGGCGGCGGAGGCGATCCGGATCGATCGCGCGCAGCCTGCCCACCCGGTCGCCGCGGACACGCGGGGCGACGGAACCGGCCCCGCCCTCGACCTCCCCGAGCGGCTGACGAGCGCCGCGTCAGCGCTCGACACCACCGGCCTGGCCGCGACCCTGGACCAGGTGTTCGCCCTCGGCGGCTTCGAGACGGTGATGACCGACCACGTCTTCCCCGCCCTGGAGGAGCTCGGGGACGCCTGGGCGGACGGGCGGGTCAGCATCGCCGGTGAGCATCTGGCCTCGAACGCGGTGATGCGACGGCTCGCCCTCGCGTACGAGGCGGCGGCCGCCCACGGCCACGGGCCTCGCATCGCCCTCGGGACGGCACCCGGAACCCGCCATGAGATCGGTCTCTTCGCCTTCGCCGTCGCCGCCCGACGCCACGGCATGGACACCGACTACCTGGGCGCGGACCTGCCGGTCGACGACTGGCTCGGCGTCGTCGACGATCCCGCCCTCGCCGCCGCGGTGCTCGTGATCCCCACCACCGCCGACATCATCGCCACCGCCGCGGTGATCACCGCCCTGCACGACCACCGCCCCGATCTCCTCGTGGCTGTCGGCGGAGGACAGCAGAGCCACGCTCCCGAACCCGCCGTACGCCTGGGTCACGACATCGTGGCCGGCGCGAGGACCCTTGCTGCCCTGATCTCCGCGAGGACCTCTCCCTAGTCGGGCAGCGTGGCGCGGAGCACGCGCACGGTGTTACCGCCCATGATCGCCGCCACCTCGGTCTCGTCATAGCCTCGGTCGACGAGCTCTTGGGTGATGGTGGCCAGATCGCTGGTGTCCCAGCCGACGGTGGTGGACCCGTCGTAGTCGCTGCCGAGGGCCGCCGTCTGGATGCCACCGACCTCGACGACATGGTCGATGGCGTCGACGACGGCCTCGACGGTCAGGTCGCACACCGCGGCATCCCAGTATCCGACGCCGACGACGCCGCCGGTCGCGGCGACCCCGCGTACCTCCTCGTCGGTCAGGTTGCGGTTGACGTCGCAGGTCGCCTGTACGCCGCCGTGGCTGAGCACGACCGGCTTGGTCGCCATCGCGAGCATCTCGGCGACCGCGGCGTGGCTGGCATGCGCGATGTCGACGATGATGCCGCGACGCTCCATCTCGGCGAACACCTGGCGCCCGAGATCGGTGAGGCCGCCCTTCTCGACACCGTGCATGGAGCCGGCCACCTCGTTGTCGAAGAAGTGCGTGAACCCCGCCATCCGCATGCCGGCGTCGTAGAGCGTGTCCAGGTTGTCGAAGTCGCCCTCGAGGTTCTGGAGACCCTCGACCGAGAAGAGCGCACCGGTGACCCGCTTCCCGGCCTCACGGTCGGCGATCAGGGCATCGAGGTCGGCACGGGTGCGGATCAGCCGCAGCTTGCCCTCGGAGTCCGCTGCCGCCTTGTCGAGCTTCTGGGCGTGGTAGAGCGAGCGGTCGAGCAGCGATGTCCAGGTGCGGGGCGGCTGGAGCTGGGCGAAGGTCAGCAGCGTGATGTTGTCGGTGTCGCCGGTGTTGCTGTCGTAGTTCTGCCCCTTGGGCGACTTCGACACCGACGAGAACACCTGCAGCGCGACGTTGCCGTCCTCCATCCGGTGCAGGTCCATGTGACCCCGGTCCGAGTGCTCGAGGAGGTCGCGGTCCCACATCAGGGTGTCGCTGTGCATGTCGATGACCTGCAGCGAGTCGTGCAACCGGCGCGTCTCGGGAGTCACCTCCGGCAGGCTGGCCGGACGGATCTTGTTCTGGCCGTTCTCCACGATCCCGGGTGCCAGCGCGAAGAAGCCGACCCCACCGATGACGAGAATGGTGAGTACGGCCAGGAGCAGGCGCTTCGTCCAGCGTCGGGTCATGTTTCTCGGAGTCCTCTCGGGCAGGCTCGGAACGGCCGAGCTCACGGCGGGGACGAGTATCGCGGCGGGCGTGTCGGCGGCCGGTGAATTGGACCGAATCGCTCGTCCGGCAGGGCCATCGGACAGGATGTGACCATGGCGACACTGGATGAGGACGACTTTTCGCTCATCCACGCACTCCAGATCAGGCCACGCGCATCCTGGACCGACCTCGCCACCGCGCTCGGCACCTCCCCTGCGACCCTGAGCCGCCGCTGGGACAGGCTGCGCGCCGACGGCAGCGCCTGGGTCATGGGTCATCCGAGGATCCGGGGGCACGACGGAGCCAACCTCGCCATCGCCGAGATCTCCTGCGTCGGAGGACGGGCGGGCACCCTCGCCCAGGAGCTCGCCGCGTGGCCGATGATCATCACCATCGAGGAGGCCGCCCGCGACTTCGGCCTGATCGTGACGGCCGTCGGTCTCGGCCCCGGCGACATGCCCAAGCTGCTGCTCGACGACCTGTCCGCCCTCCCGGGCGTTCTCGGCGTACGTGCTCACCACGTCGCCCGGCTCCACGTCGACGCGAGCAGCTGGCGGGTCGGCGGGCTCGATCCCGAGCGCGCCCGTACCGTGGCTCGGATCCCGGACCACGCCGGCGCCACGTCCACCCCGGTCAACCCGTGGGCCGAGCCGTACGCCGCCCTCACCCAGGCGCTCATCCGCAACGGCCGCAGCAGCGCGGCCGACATCGCCCGCCAGACCGGCCGGCCGCTGTCGACGACCCGCCGCCAGCTCGGCCAGCTGCTCGGCTCCGACGCCCTCACCTTCCGCTGCGAGGTCGCCCAGGGCCTGACCCCGCTGCCCATCGTCGTGCAGACCTGGTGCCGGGTGCCGGTCGGCTCCGTCGCCGAGTGCGTCATCCGCCTCCGGGCCACCCCCGGCGTACGCCAGGTCGTCGGCCTACCCGGGCCGACGAATCTGCTGATCAGCACCTGGGCCCGCTCGGTCGAGAGCGCGATGCTCCTCCACGAGCACCTCCAGCGCGACCTCGCGCCCCTCGAGGTGGTCGAGTCCGCGATCGTCCTGCGCCAGATCAAACGCCTCGGCTGGAGGCTCGACGACCTCGGCCGCTCCACCGGGACCCTGGTCCCCTACCCGCCGAGCACCGACCGCACGTCACACGACGGGGAGCCGTCTCGTCTCCAGGGGTGAACCCACAGATCAGGAGAGAGACATGCACATCGCCCTTTGGATCATCGCCGGACTGCTGGCCCTCGTCGCCCTCACGGGCGGCATCACCAAGACCTTCGTACCGTTGGACAAGCTGTCCCAGCACGACGGCGCCGCCTGGACCCGCGGCGCCAGCCCGACCTTCGTCCGTACGCTCGGCGTACTCGAGATCCTGGCCGCCATCGGGCTCGTCCTTCCCGCCGTGCTCGGCATCGCGCCCGTCATGGTGCCCGTCACCGCCGCCTGCTGGATCGCTCTGATGATCGGCGCGATGATCACCCACGGTCGTCTCGGCCAGGCCAAGCTGGTGATGGTCAACGTCGCCTACCTCGCCCTGGCCCTCTTCATCGTCATCGGCCGCTTCGGCACCACTCCCTTCACCGCCTGATGCTCGTCGACTCGGCGCATCTGTCTCGTCGACGGGTGCCGAGTCGGCGCATCTGTCTCGCCGACGAGACCGCCTCCGCCGCTGGTCGAGCCGCCCGCCCCGCTGGTCGAGCCGCCCGCCCCGCTGGTCGAGCCGCCCGCCCCGCTGGTCGAGCCGCCCGCCCCGCTGGTCGAGCCGCCCGCCCCGCTGGTCGAGCCGCCCGCCCCGCTGGTCGAGCCGCCCGCCCCGCTGGTCGAGCCGCCCGCCCCGCTGGTCGAGCCGCGAGCGCTAGCGAGCGTGTCGAGACCAACACGGTCGCTTCCGGGTCTGGTCGGGGTGTTTCGACGTTGTTGAGTTCGTCCTGGCAGTTGTCGGGGACTGTTTCTTCTTGGGACCGAGGGCCGCCGACCCTTTCTGGAGGGTGTTCTCGATCTGGTCCGGCGTCAAGGACGCCCTGCGGGCGCCGGCTTCGCCGGCCGCTTCGCGGTCCTGGACTCCGGACCAGATCGAGAAAAGACTTGGCTGGCTATCGGGGCGGCGGCCCGGGTGTGGCGCAGCGGAATCCTGCTGGAACAGTGGGGCTTGCGGGGGTGGAGGGGTGGCCCTTCGGGCCACTTACCATCCACAGAAGCGGGGCCGTTCGCTCACCGCGAAAATAGCGTCTGACCTGCACCTATAGGTGGCTAGGTATCCCCTCGCGGGCGTAGAATCAGACCCATCACGACACACCTCTGAGGGGAGGGATCACGATGAGTCTGGACCGCGACGTCGACCACTGGGGCAGCCACCCCGGTGATGCGATCGACGCTGCTCTTGCTGCCATCGAGTCCTCCCTCCAAGACCTCCTCGCGAGTGATCCTGCCTATTGGCGGACCTCGACGAAGAAGGACCTGCTGGCCCGGCTCGAGATCATCCAGACCCAGCAGGCCGCATTGAGATTGCGGGTGCTCGCCTCGTCCGGTGATATCGCCGAAGAGACCGGCGACAAGGACGCCTCCGCCTGGATGCGCGCCGAGCTCCTCCTCGACAAAGCGGTAGCCAGGTCGCAGATCAAACTCGCCACCAAGATCGCCACGTACGAGCTCGTCGCCGACGGTCTCGCCCAGGGTGTCGTCTCCCCGGACAAGGCCCGGGTGATCACGAAGGTCCTGGACAAGATCGAGGCCGACCCGGTCGCCAGCTCCGAAGACCTGACCCTGGCCGAAAAACTCCTGGTCGACCACGCGACCAGGCTGACTGCGAACGAGCTGGCGATCGTCGGCCGGAAGATCCTGACCGAGATCGACCCCGCCCGGTTCGAGGACGCCGAAGCCCAAGCGCTGCTCGCCGAAGAGGAACGGGCTCAGCAGAGGACCGCGTTGCGGGTGTGGGACAACCACGACGGGACCGTCGGGTTCGACGGTGTGCTGCCGGTCTCGATGGGGATGAGGTTCAAGCGTCTGGTCGAGGCCTACGCCCAGCCCCGCAAACAACAACTCGTCGGCAAGGGTGCCCCGCTGCCGCCGTGGGAGCGGCTGATGGGCCAGGGCTTCGCCCGCCTGTTGGAGACCCTCGATCCCGCAGCGCTGCCCCGCCACGGCGGCGACGCCACCGTGGTCAACGTGGTCATCAGCCTCGAAGAGCTCCGCAAAGACCTCGGCACCGCGACCCTGGGCTACGACGAGACCAACGGGACCACCATCACCGCCGCGGAGGCCCGTCGGATGGCGTGTAACGCGACCATCATTCCCTGGGTGTTGGGCAGCGAGGGTGAGGTCCTCGACGCCGGCCGAGCGAGCAGGTTCTTCCAACCGATCCAGCGCAAGGCACTCCGGCTGCAGGCCAAGTGCTGCCAAGCCGAGGGCTGCGACATGCCACCCGAATGGTGCGACGCCCACCACCTCGACCCGTGGGCGGCCGGCGGCAAGACCGACCTCAAAGACGCGGCTCTGCTCTGTCTCCATCATCACCGCCTGGCCCACGCCCCGGCGTACGTCCATGAGCGGTTGCCGGACGGCACCATCCGGTTCACCCGCCGCCCTTGAATCCGACCATGACCGCGGGCCACTTTCCATCCACAACCCAGCCTCGATCCGAGTTGTCCACAGCCTCGAGGTCGCTCCTTGCTCGGCTCATGCGAGGCGAGAATCGTGGCGCCCATGGGATACCAAACAGACTTCGTCGGATACCTGCAGATACTGCCTGAGCTCAACGAGGACGAACGCGAGCTCGTCACCCGGATCTCCGGCTCGGTCTTCGTCGACCGCCGCGAGACCGGGGTGCGAGCACTCGACAACGACAACGCCGCTGTGCTGGCACTCCAGAGAACGGCACCTCGCGGATGGTCCAACTGGTCGGCGTGCCCGCAGGGCTGCTGTCTGAGCTACGACGGCGGGGACAAGGCGAACCATATGGTGCCTTGGCTGAAGTTCCTCATGTCGACATACCTGACGCCGGGCGCGGCCGCTTCCGGCCGCGATGGGTTCGAGACCTTCACCTGCGATCACGTTGCCAACGGGATGGTGGTCGGTTCCAGAAGGGACAACCGGGAGCTCTATTCGATCACGGCGCGCGACAACGACATCGAGGTCGAGCTGCTCTGGCCGGGGGTCAAGGACTGGAGCAGCTACCCACCGCTTGCCTACCAAGCCGAGATCGACCGCTTCCGCCAGTGGGTGGTCGATCAGCCGGCGGTCGACACTCCAGAGGACTGGCCGCGATGGTCCTAGAACGCCTCCAGCATGCGTGTGACCGTCGTCATACCCGGCCGGCATCACGTCAGTCCGAAACGGGCTTGGACGCCTGTTCCGCGCCGTTTCTAGGCTGCGGATCCAGCGGCCTCCCTCCCGGGAGAGCCATCGCGGAGAGGGCAATCGCATGGGCATGGAGTTCGATCGGCGTTCACTCTTCAAGGTCGGCGCGAGTGTCGCCGGCGGCGGCGCGCTGGCCGCGAGCGGGCCGGGGATCCAGCAGGCGGCAGAGGCCGCCTCGGTCCCCGAGCGAAGGATCACACGCAACGGGGTGGTGGTCGGATTCGTCGTCGGCGAGCCCAAGGTCGTCGACCAGGGCACCCAGGCGGTCGTCGAGGTGCCGGTGCTGGCAGAGGGTGGGAGCCGGCTGGCGGTGACCCAGCGCGTACGGCCCAGCGCCGCCGAGCAGATCGCCGCGGGCATCACCCAAGGCACTCTCGTCGACTTCGTGGTCAAGCGCGGCGAGGTCGTCGTGGACGACGACCAGACCCAGCCCTTCCACACGGTGCTGACCAAGTCGGCGAGGCCGGTCTTCGCGACGCAGAAGTACGGCCCGGAGCTCGCCCCGCGCGACGGCAGCCCGGGAGCGATGGTCGCCGCCGGCTGGGTCTACGCCAAGAGCGCGCGGACCATCACGATCGGCGACGGGCGGCAGGTCACCGAGGACATCGGCGGTCGCCCGCTCCCCCGGCCGAGCAGGCGCTACGAGGAGACCTACCGGGTCGCACCTGATGTCGAGGTCTACCGGGTGGACACGTCGAGCTGGGCTGCCTCGCAGTCCTCGACGTTCGCCGCGGTGCCGGTCACGCGCGACTACGCCTACAGCACAACGAACCGGCAGGCCGTGTTCGTCGTCTTCGACCGCGACTTCCGCGACGCCGACGACGCCCGGGTGCGCCAGATCTTCTACTTCACGCCGCAGGACGTCTCCGACGGCAAGCCGGTGTGGGACGTACCCACGCAGAGCGACCTGCTCACCGACAAGGGCGTCGACCCGGTCTCGGGGCAGCGCTACGTGGACATCGTCGCGACCGGGGTCGCCGCCGCGCCCTACACCCGCAGCACCGAGCCCTTCGAGATCGTGCCCGACACCTTCTACTTCGTCGGCGACAACGAGGTGTCCTGCTACCTGTTCAACACCGACATGGGCACCCGGAACCGCCGCGACAACCGGCTGGTGCTGCTCGACACCGGCTGGCCCAACAGCGGCTACCAGTACTGGAAGAACATCGAGGCGATGGGCTTCGACCCGCGCGACATCGACGACATCATCATGGCCCACGGCCACGGCGACCACTACGGCACCACGGTCGAGCTGGTCACCATGATCGAGAACGCCGGTGGCAGCGTGCGGCTGCACTCCCCGCGCGAGGACATCGTCGGCCTCGGGCAGGACGCCGTCGGCAACACCTGGAATCTACCGCCGGCGCTGCCGGCGAGCGAGACCCTGATCCGCGAGCGCAGCGACTTCCTCGTCTACGACGAGTGGATGGACTTCGGCAACGTACGGCTGATGCCGTTGTGGTCACCCGGCCACACTCCCGGGTCGGCCTCGTTCGTGTTCGAGGTGAAGGACCCTCGCGACGGCAAGCGGCTGACGTTCGGCTACATGGGCGGCTACGGCTGGAGCCCGAAGATCGTCTCACCGACCAACGGCTGGCAGCGACTGGGCTTCCCCTACAACCTCGCCTGGCTCCAGCAGCGCGTCGCACCCGACTACGTCACCGGCCAGCACGCCAACCAGTTCCCGCTGGTCGAGATCTACCAGGCCCTCAAGGCCCACAACAACGACCCGGCCAACCGCGACCGACAGCTCACCATGCTCGACGCGATGGTCCCGGGCGAATGGGTGAACTACCTCGAGAAGAGGTACGCCACCGCCACCAACGCCATCGCCGACACCCAGCCCGGCTACCAGAGCATCGAGACCTACGGCCCCTTCAAGCCCGGCCGCGAGAACGGCGCCCAGGACGTACGCGTCCGGCTGGTCGACGGAGGTCAGGTGCAGCACGGCTACGACCGCGCGCTCAACCGCAACCCGCGGATCCCGCTCCTGGCCGACGGCATCAACATCAAGATCGACAGCTTCGTCCACGACCCCGACGGCTGGTACGTCCAGTTCGAGCTCGATGTCCTCGACTCCTACGGAGGTTTTCTCCCCGGCGTCGGCCCCGTGGAGTCGATCCGCCCCGAGGTCACCGAGATCCTGCGTACGCAGCGTTTCGGGAGCCGCGCAGAGGCGGAGGCCGTGCTCGCCACCGTCAGCGCGGGCGGGACCTACCGCGTCGACCTGACCCCGGCCAGCGCCATCGTCATCCCCACCGACGGCTCCCCCGTTCTCGAGGCCGACTGACGGCGCCGTCTCATCGCTCCTCCGACTCCAGGCGTTCGGTCTCGAGGCGTAACGCCTCGATCACACCGGTGACCCAGCGTCCGATGGCGGCGAGCTCGTCCTGATCGAAGCCCTGGTTCATCTGCTCGATCCGCTGGGCGAGCCCGGCCGCCGTCGGACGCGAGGTCTGCTGGAAGTGTGGTGTGGTGCGGATCCGGAACGACCGGCGATCGCGGGAGCTGCGCTCGCGGCGTACGTAGTCCGCGGCGACCAGCTTGTCGACGATCTTGGTGACGGCCGCGTTGCTCAGCCCGGTGGCGGCGGAGAGCTCCCCGGGGGTGATGCCGTCGGGGTGGCGGGCCACGAGGTCGAGCATCTTGTGCTCGCTGTTGCCGACACCCAGCCGGCGGGCGATGGCCTCGTGGAACATCACCACGTGAAGGCTCAGCTCCGAGCCGAGCCGGTCACCGTCCTCGGACATGCGCTCACGTCCTCACCTAATTTGTTTCACCATAGTGAAATAACAGGCTAGTCTCCGGCCATGAAGATCGAGCTGTCGCCACCCCGGGCGACCACGGAATCCCTGACCTTCGCCGGCGCCCTGCTCCGGTGCTACGTCGCCGCCCTGCTCGTGGGTGCTCCGCTCGCCGCGCTGCTGCTGACCCCGGGACTCATGCGCAGCCGGGTCGCCCTGGTCCCCGGGATCACCTCGTTCGGCATCGCGGGATTCCTGGTCCTGTCGTTCCTGCTGATCGCGGTGGGTCCCCGGCTCTCCGCCCGGGTCGCACCCGGTGCCGGCTGGCGGCCGGGCCTGGTGCGCAAGGTCGGCCCCGCACTCCGCCGCGAGCTGCCTCGTCAGTGGTGGGGCCGGGCCGGTGAGGCCCTGCTGATCTTCGTCGCGTCCCAGCTGACCGGCGGCTTCATCGCCTGGATGATGCCCTACATCTGGGCCGACCCGGCCTCGACCGACGACCACGTGATCTGGGTGCTCCACTACCCCAACTACGCGACGCAGGCGATCTCGATGTACCTCGTCATCTGCCTGGCGGCCGCCTGGTTCGGCACCCGGCTGCGTCAGCTGGCCGTCGACATCGAGTTCGTGGACCACGGACAGCCGGTCTCGTAGCCGGTCCGGCCGACGGCTAGCCCCGCAGCACGGCGCGGAGCCGACCCACCTGGGCGGTCCGCTCGGCCAGCCGCTGCTCGTCAAGACTCCTGGCCCGCGCACCCGCGAGAAGCTCATGCGTACGCCGCACCGCGGTCGCATCGTGGGCGAGGAGCGCTGGGACCAGATCAGCGAGAGTGGCGTCGAGCTCGGCCGGCGACACGACGCTCTGCGCGAGGCCGATCCGCTCGGCCTCCGCGGCGCCGACCTTGCGGGCGGTGGCGCAGATCTCGAGCGCTCGCGAGTAGCCCACGGCCTCGACCAGCGGCTTCGTGCCGGCCAGGTCGGGGACCAGCCCCAGCGCCGGCTCCTTCATGCAGACCCAGGCGTCCTCGGCCATGATCCGCAGGTCGCACGCCAGCGCCATCTGGAAACCGGCGCCGATGGCGTAGCCGTCGACGACGGCGATCGAGATGAACCTCGGGTCGGCCAGCGCCACGAACGGCCGCTGGTACTCCCCGATCAGGTCGACGACCTCCTGGTCGCTCCGCGCCAGCGTCGCGACCAGGCTGCCCTCCACCTCGGTCTGACCCGGGTCGACCAGCGACAGGTCCAACCCGGCCGAGAACGTGCCCCCGGCACCGCGCACCACGACGACCCGCACCTCGTCCGGGAGCGACTCGAGGAACTCCGCGATCGCCGCCCACATCGCCGGATGCTGCGCATTGCGTACGTCAGGACGGTCCAGCAGCACGGTCGCCACCGCACCGTCGATGCTCAGAGCGACACCTGGCTCGTTCACGTTCATGGCTTCGCTGATCCCTTCGGGCCGGAGTACGTCGGACGACGTGCGGCCACCGTAGTCGAGCGGGTCGGCCTCTGGACTAAGGGGCAACCACGGTCGGCGATGCGAGCACCAGATGCACATGGGTGCGGTCGCCGACGTGCTCGACGTCGATCGAGCCGCCGTGCGCCCGCGCGATCTCGCGGACGATCCGCAGACCCTGGCCGGAGGGCCCGGACCGCGGCCAGAAGTCCTCCGGGAGGCCGTCGCCCTCGTCGGTGACCGTGACGACGGCGCCGCCGGACGTGGCGCGGACCGCGACCTCGATGTCGCCGGCGCCGTGCCGGATCGCGTTGTCGACGAGGTTCGACAGTGCCCGGTCGAGGTGGGTGATGTCGCCGCGTACCTCGACAGGTCGCGGCGCCGTCATCTCGATGCCCCGGCTCCCGGCGGCCACCCCGAACCGCTCCACGACACGTGCGGCCAGGGCCACCAGGTCGACCGGGCGCGACTCGACCCGCAAGGACGGACCCTCGGAGCCGGCGCGCTCGAGAAGATCCTCGGCCAGCGCGATCAGGCGTCGCACCTCCTCCTCGACCGAGCTCAGGGCGACCCTCAGCTCCTCGGGCGTCCTCGGCCGGGCCAGCGCGAGCTCGATCTCGGTGAGCATCAGCGCGAGCGGCGTACGCAGGTCGTGGCTGGCATCGGCGACGAACCGGCGCTCCCGCTGCAGACCGTCGTCGAGCCGCTCGATCATGGCGTTGAGGGTGAGCGCCAGCCGGCGCAGCTCGTCGTCGGCCGCCGGAACCGGGAGCCGTTCGCCGGCGCTGCGCGCCGAGATCGTCGCCGCGCGGGCGCGCATCCGCTCGATCGGCCGCAGCGCCGCGCCGGCGACCAGGTAGCCGAGCCCGCCCGCGACGGCGAGGGCGAGCGGACCGGCGATCAGCAGCTGGTTGCGCAGCGTGGTGAGGGCCTCGTCGGCATCCTGTCGCGACGTGCCGACGACCAGGTAGTCCTCCCCGACCGGCCTGACCAGCAGGAGGAGACGCTCCCGCTCCGGGTCGCGCCGTCCCGCCGCTGCCGCATCGTCGTCGAGGACCGTCGCCGTCCGCTCGACCCAGCCAGACCGGCCGGACCGCAGCGAGGCGGCGTCCAGCAGCGGCTCCGCGACGAGCCGCGACGAGACCCGTACGTCACCCCGTGGACCGATCACCTGGGCATGGACCTCGCCGCCGAGGCCGGCGACGGCGTCCCACCGGTCGTGGCCACGCTCCGCCTCGAGCCGATCGGCCTCGGCGGCGACCGAGTCGCGCAGCCGGTCGTCCAGGGCAGCGCTCACCCGGACCTGGACCAGGACGCCCAGGCCGGTGACCGCGACGGCGGTCGCCGCCAGGAAGGCGAGCGCGACCCGGACCCGCAGCGGCCACCACGCCGGCGACCAGCGCGTCACGACGGCTCCGCGACGAGCCGGTAGCCCACGCCACGTACGGTCTGCAGGGTGCTCACGCCGAAGGGCCGGTCGATCTTCGCGCGCAGGTAGCGGACGTAGACGTCGACGACGTTGGAGGTGACGTCGTGGTGATCGCCCCAGGCCAGCGCGAGCAGCTGCTCACGGGTGAGGACCTGGTCGCGCCGGCGCATGAGCGCCTCGAGGAGGGTGAGCTCCCGGGTCGAGAGCGACAGCTCGGTCTCCCCGCGCCAGACCCGGCGCTCGGCCGGGTCCATGTGCAGGCCGCCGACCTCCAGCAGCACCGGCCGCGGCACCGGACCGCGCCGGGCGAGGGCCCGCATCCGGGCCAGCAGCTCCTGGAACGCGAACGGCTTTGCCAGGTAGTCGTCGGCTCCGCTGTCCAGGCCGGCGATGCGGTCCGCCACCGCGGTGCGCGCCGTCAGCATCAGGATCGGGATCCACACCCGCGCAGCCCGCAGCCGACGACAGACCTCGAAGCCGTCGATGTCGGGCAGCATGACGTCCAGCAGCATGACGTCGTACTCGCCATCACGTGCCGAGGCGAGCGCCTGTGTGCCGGTCGCGACGGAGTCGACCACGCCGCCACGCTCGGTGAGCCCACGGGCGACGAGCGCGGCGAGCTTCTCCTCGTCCTCGACCAGCAGCACCCGCACACGCTCATGCTAGGTCCGCGGATGAGCGCCGGATGAGAGACTCATCCGCCCCTCATCCAGCCTCCGTAGCGTCGATGCCATGAAACTCACCCGCAAGCGCATCGCCGTCGTCGTCGCGGCCGCGGCCGTGGTCACCGCCGGAACGGTCGGTGCGGCACGTGCCCTCTCCAGCGACGACGAGACCCACGAACAGCCCATCCCCGCCTCCGAGCTCGATCAGGCCGAGCAGGCCGCCCTGGCCGAGACCGGCGGCGGCACCGTCACCGCGACCGAGGTCGACGACGAGGAGAGCAAGTACGAGGTCGAGGTGACCCTCGACGACGGCAGCCAGGTCGACGTCCAGCTCGACGAGAACTTCCAGGTCGTCGGCACCGAAGGTGACGACGACTCCGGCTCCGACGACTGACCCGAGGTCGTACGATGCCTCGCCTCCGCCATCTCCTCGTCTGCTGCCTCGTGGTGGTCGCCGGCTGTGGCACCGAGGGGCTCCCGCAGGCGGACGACCCGGTCGATCTCGATCCCGCCGAGTTCACCGCCGACATCACGAACCCGTGGTTCCCGCTCGAGCCGGGAACCCGCTGGACCTACCGCGAGACCACCGAGGACGGCGAGACCGTCGACGTCGACGTCATCGCCACCTCGGTGACCCGCGAGATCGCCGACGGAGTCACCGCCCGGGTCGTACGCGACACCGTCACCCGCGACGGCGACATCATCGAGGACACCCTCGACTGGTACGCCCAGGACGCCGACGGCACGGTCTGGTACCTCGGCGAGGACACCGCGGAGTTCGAGGACGGCGAGCTCACCACCCGCGAGGGGTCCTTCGAGGCCGGCGTCGACGGCGCCCAGGCGGGTGTGATCATGCCCGCCTCCCCGGAGGTCGGGATGACCTACCGGCAGGAGTTCTACGAGGGCGAGGCCGAGGACAACGGCGAGGTCCTCGCGCTCGGCCGCCGGGCGAGCGTCCCCGCCGGCGAGTACGACGACCTGGTGAAGACCGCCGACACGACCCCGCTCGAACCCGACGTGCTGGAGCACAAGCTCTACGCGCGAGACGTCGGGCTGGTGCTCACGGTCGACAAGAAGGCCGGCGGTCGCGAGGAGCTCCTCGCGGTCACGCACGTCTCCCCCGCGGAGGCACGTCGTGCCGGAGAAGCGCCGCTGGGCGAGGCGTACTGACCGCAGGCCCGGCGCGATGCGCCGGGCCTGCGGTGGTGGGGCTGCCGTCAGGAACGGGCCGCCGCGATCTGCGCGCTCACGTCGTAGGGGAACTCCGAGGTGATGCCGATCTTGTCGTACTCCATCTTCGAGGCGTCGAAACCGTCGTTCCAGTTGCCGTTGGTGACCTCGTTGCACTGGTAGGACTGGTAGGACTGGTCGGTGGTCTCACCGACCTCGATGTTGGTGAAGGAGAACCCGCAGCCGCCGGCGTCCATGTGGATGCCGCGCGTGCCGGAGTCGGGCATCTCCCCGACCGGGTCGGTCAGTACGTCGCCGATCACCATCTGCTCCACCGTGTTCTTGACGGGGTGCGGATCCTGGTTGGCCACGCCGTAGGTGTAGAACGCGCCCATGTCACCGGAGTCGAGGCCGGCGTTCTGGATCTCGATGTAACGGAAGGTGTTGTTGTCGGTGTACTGCTCGCCGTCGACGACCTCCGGACGCGACTCCAGGCTGATGCCGTACCGCGCGGAGTGGTTGACGAAGATGTTCTCGACCAGGTTGTTGCCGGTGTCCATCAGCTCGACCCCGGACGCGTCGCCGGGCACCAGCTCGCCGATGTGGTCGATGAACACGTTGGAGATCGTGTGCCCGTGGCTCAGGTCGCCCTCACCGGGCCAGCCACCCTCGATCTTGATGGCGTCCGCGCCGATGTTCTCGAACCAGCTGTTGGTGACCTTCAGGCCCTCGTTGGCGAACAGGGCGTAGACACCCATGAACCCGGTGTCGGAGACGTGCAGGTTGGTGAGCGTGATGTCCTTGGTGTTCTCCAGCGTGATCGCGCCGAACCGGTTGCGCGGCATCTCGATCTGCCGGTCGTACTCGGGATACTTGTGCGCGTCACCCGAGTCGCCCGCCGAGATCCACCCCGAGCGGTACCAGTCGGTGAAGTCGCTGTGCTGCAACCCGATGCCGTCGAAGGTGATGTTCTGCGCCCGGCGCTCCGGCGTCGCACCCTTGACGTCGATCAGCTTCTTCACCGTCGGCGCCATGATCCGCACCTTGCTGATGTCGCCCTTCGGCTTGTAGTAGACCTCGTTGTTGGCGTAGTCGAAGTAGTACTCGCCCGCCTGGTCGAGGAACGGCAGCGCGTTCTGGATGAAGTAGCGCGAGCCGCCGCCGCTGTTGACCAGCGCGTAGCGCGTCCAGTACTTCAGCGTGGTGAAGCCCTTGCGGTAGTCGGCCCCGCCGATCGGCACGATGTCGGTGAACCAGCTCCAGGAGCCGCCGGACCACACGGTCAGCTGGGCGTTGGCCAGGGGGTTGCTGGTCGGGGTGTCGTCCCATGCCGGGTCCCAGTCACCGTCCTCCCAGTAGAGCCACTGCCGTACGGCCTCCTTCTCGGGCTCACCGAGCTTGGAGAAGAGGTACGGCCCGTGGGAGTCCACCGACCCGCGGTTGGGGTAGCGGGCGACCTCGGCGCGCGCACCGTCCTCGAACAGCGTGTAGAACCGCTGGCCCGGCTCGACCTTGGTCTTGTAGATCCCGTCGCGGAACGGCTCCCACCCGGTCAGCTCCTTCGCACCGGTCAGCACCGCCTTGCCCGGCCCGTCCACCGACCGGTAGACGACGTCGTGGCCGTTGCTGCCGCTGTCGCGGTCATCGAGCTCGAGGGTGGAGTCCACCTGGTACTCGCCCGCCCGGACGTTGACCGTGACGTCGCAACCCATTCGAGCATTGAGCTTCTTGTCGCGAATCTGGTCGCGAGCACGCTCCAGGGTTGCGAACGGCGCGCTCTCCGACCCGGCCGCCTTGTCGCTGCCGTCGGGCGAGACCCAGAGAGCCTTGCACTTTCCTCCCGCCGCGTCGGCGGTTCCTGCGGTGACCGCGAAACCGGTGACCGCGACGACGGCCGCCGCGGCCAACGCGCCCAGGCGGCGCGTCATTGGTTGCTGCATGGTCCGTTCCCTTCTCTATGGGGGCGGAGCGCCCGGCGAGAGACAGAAGGACCACCCAGGGGTGGCCGTGCGGCCTCCGAGACGAGCTCCGTGTGACATGCGCCACCCTACTAGGGTGATGTCATACATATGACGTGTCAAGCCTTGGCTGGATGATGAGATGTCTCGAACGTCGACGCGGCACGGCCATGTCGCCGCTTCGGCGACGTACGATGTCCTACACTTCCGGGTATGCCGCAACCGCTCTCACGGACCACCACGGTCCTCTCTCAGCCGCGTGACCGGCAGCCGATGCTCGGCGTGGTGGTCGTCGACGAGCTCGTGGACGCGATCGTCTCCGGGCGCCTGGCGCCGGGCGACGCACTGCCGCCCGAAGGACCGCTCAGCGAACAGTTCGGCGTGAGCCGCACCGTCGTCCGCGAGTCCGTGAAGCGCATCGAGGAGAAGGGCCTGGTCACGATCGCGCGTGGGCGCGGCACCGAGGTGCGCCCCATGACCGCGTGGAACACGATGGACCGAGTGGTCCTCACCGCCCTGATCAAGCACGACGAGACCCTGGGCATCCTCGACGAGCTCAGTGTCGTCCGTGCCCAGCTCGAGTCGGTGATGGCGGCGGAGGCCGCCCAGCGCCGGTCGGAGGAGCAGGTCGCCGAGCTCGACCAGGCGATTCAGCGGATGCGGGAGAGCACCGCCGACGAGGAGGTCTTCCGCGCCGCCGACGTGGCCTTCCACGAGACCGTCATGGAGATCTCCCGCAACAGGCTGGCCAGCAACATCGCGCGCACGCTCATGGACCGGGCACTGGAGAGCTCGCGCTACCACGGGGTCGACACGCCCGACGCGTTCGCGGTGACCCTGCGCGAGCACGAGGCCGTGCTGGCCGCGATCTCCGAGGGCGACGCCGTCCGCGCCCAGGACGCGATGAACGACCACATCCTCGAGGCGTGGCGCCGCCGCCGGCTGCCACTGTCCGACGCCGGCGACCGCAAGGACTGAACCGGTCGCAGAACGAGGCTCGATGGCGTGGGGCGGTGTCGCGCCCACGCCATCGAGCACAGGTCAGCCCTTGACCGCCCCGGCGGCCATCCCGCTCATCACCCAGCGCTGGGTGAGCACGAAGATCACCAGGATGGGCAGCACGGCGAGCAGGAGCGTCGGGAACACCTGGGTGTAGTCGGCGGAGTACTCCCCCACGGACGCGTAGACACCCGTGGTGACCGTGTAGAGGCCCGAGCCGGGACCCAGGATGAGCTGCGGACTGGCGAAGTCGTTCCACACGCTCAAGGTATTCAGGATGAACACGGTCGCCAGGATCGGTTTCATCAACGGCAGGATGATCGTCCACAACGTCCGGTAGGGACCAGCGCCGTCGATCGCCGCCGCCTCGTCGAGCGAGGAGGGCAGCATCCGGATGAACCCGGTGAAGACGAAGATCGTGAACGGCACCGTCGCGGAGGCCATGAAGAGCACCAGACCGGGGAACGTCGACATCAGCCCGATCGCCCGGAGCACGAAGATCACCGGCACCAGGATCACCTGGGTCGGGATGAACATGCCCGAGATGAAGAACAGCAGCGCCGCCCCGAACACCGGGCGCGGGGAGCGCGCGATGACGTACGCCGCCGGCGCACAGACGCCTATCGAGACCAGGTTCACGCAGATGACCAGCGCGATCGTCACGGCGTAGCCGAACGCGATGTCGAAGTCCGGGTTGTTCCAGGCTGCAGCGAGATGCTCGAGCGTGAACTGACCGGGCGAGAGCGAGAACGGCCGGCTGATGATGTCGCGCTGGTCCTTGAACGCATTGACGACCAAGAGGTACATCGGCACCAGCATCACCACGCAAAGTGCCGTGACCGTGGCATACCAGAACGGCGTACGCCGCTCGCCGGTCGAGCTCCGCCGACCGGTCAGGGCTTGCAGCGCGCTCATGCCTGCGCCCCCTGGTCGTGACGGCGTCGCAGCGCGAGCACGCCGAACGCGAGGAACGCGGCCACCAGGATGAGGACCACTGCCTCGGCCGAGGCCAGCCCGACCTGCCGCTTGGGGAACTCCACGGCGAGGATCTGGTAGGCGAAGGTCTTCGTGGATCCTGCCGGTCCGCCGCCGGTCAGGGAGACGACGACGTCGTAGGTCTTGAGCAGCGAGATCATCGAGGTGATCAGGGCCACCGTCACCGAGGGCGCGAGGGCCGGCCAGGTGACGTGGCGGAAGGTCTGCCAGCGGTTGGCACCGTCCATGCGCGAGGCCTCCAAGAGCTCGGCGGGCACGGCCTGGAGCCCGGCGAGGTAGATGAGCAGCTGGACGCCGAACTGCGCCCAGGCGATGACGAGGATCAAGGTGGCGAGCGCCCAGGTCTCGTCGCTGAGGAACGGGAGTGGGCTGCGGCCCAGGTTCTCCAGCACCGAGTTGACCGCTCCCTGCGGGCCCAGGATCGCCGACCAGAGGAAGCCGACGACGATCAGGCTGAGCACGTGGGGGTAGAACATGACCACCCGGGCGAACGCGGTGAAGCGGGTGGTGCGCCACAGCAGGAGAGCCAGGCCCAGGGCCGCGGCGTTGACCACCATCGAGCCCGCGACCGCGACGATCGCGGTCACCACCATGGAGCCCCGGACGTCGGCGGACTCGAAGATCCGGACGTAGTTGTCGAAGCCGACGATCTCCGGGGTCTGGGTCGGGAAGCCGTTGTAGTCGGTGAAGCTGTAGTAGACGGCGTATCCGACGGGGACGACGAGGAGGCCGACGAAGACCACCAACGCGGGCAGCACCATCGAGGCCTCCACCCACCGCGACGTGCGCGGACGGGAGCCGGATGACCTGCCGGTCGTCCGGCGAGGCCGGGCCCCTCCCTCCCGCGGCAGGTTCGCTGCCGCGGGAGGGCTGTCGGTCTTGCTGGCGCTCATGAGAGCCATCATCGTTCTCCTCGTCGTGGCCCCGAGGGGTCACCCATTCTGTTCGGCCCAGTCGTCGAGCGCCTTCGCGGCGTCCTCGGGACTGGTTCCGGTGTAGAGGCTCTGCACGATCTCGGTGAACTTGTCGTTGAGGCCGACGACGGGCAGGCGGATGTCGCCCGCACCTTCGCCCACAGCCACCAGCGCGGGCGCCTCGTCGATGACCGCCTGGATCTCGGTCGCGACCGGGGACTGCTCGACGGCCGCGCCGGCACGGAACACGCCGTCGGCGGTCAGCTGGCTCTCGATCGCAGCCTCATCGGTCACGAGGTACTCGACGAGCTGAAGGGCCTCGTCGGAGTGCTCGCTACCGGCGTAGACCATGTAGGGGCTGGCCATGGTGGCGCCCTGGGGGCCGGGGTAGGCCATGCCGTCGTCCACCGGCGGGGAGAAGACGCCCACCTCGAAGGGAAGCTCGCCCGCGTTGTCCAGGCTCGCGACGAGCCAGCTCCCGAGCGGGTACATCCCGACCTTGCCCTCCATGAAGTTGGCGTCGGCGGTGGTCGGGTCGAGGCCGACATCGGTCTTCTTGATGTAGCCGTCGCCCAGCCAGGTGGCGTAGTGCTCGAACATCGGCTCGAAGGCGTCGCCGAGGGTCAGCTTCTCGTCGGCGACGGCCGACTGCCACTCGGGCTGCTCGGTGTTGAGCGTGGGGTGCCACAGCTGCTGGAGCTGGAGGCCGGTCTGCCACTGGCCCGCGGTCTGCAGCGGGGTGTAGCCGGCGTCGGCGAGCTGGCCGAGAGTGGCGTTGAACTCGTCCCAGGTCTGCGGCGTGGCCTTGATGCCCGCCTTCTCGAAGGCCGTCTTGTTGTAGTAGACGAGCGACTGCGCCTGGGAGCCGACACCGGCGACCAGTCGCTTGCCGTCGATGGCGTACGTGTCGACCATCGGCGTGTCCTCGACCCAGCTCTCCTCGGAGAGGTCGAGCACCTCCGGGGCGATCTGGTCGTCCGGGAAGATGGACTGCACCACGTCGGGAGCGGTGCCCGCCGCGAGCTGAGAGCTGAAGGTCTCGCCCACGTTGGTGCCGGTCGGGCCCTCGATCTTGACGTCGATGCCGGTCTCGTCCTCGAAGGGCTTCACCAGATCGTTCCAGAAGTCCTTGGTGAGGTTGTCGGTCAGGTTGACCAGCACCCGCACCTCCTTGCTGTCGTCGCTGGCGGCGCCGTTGCCTCCACAGGCAGCGGTCGCGATCAGGGGAAGCAGAACCGCTGCGACAGCACCCGCCCTCCACAAGCGTCGTGTCTCCACAGGAATCTCCGTTTCGTCGTCCGTCGATCTTCATGCGACGGAGGTTGTTCGCGTGGACTCTGGCGATTCGGACTGCCGACCACCGGAGTGAGGAAAGCGCTATCCCGGGCGCCAACGTGACGAAGATAACACATCTTATGTTTAAATGGGCAAGCCCAGATCCGGCCGTTTCCGAAACGGCCCCGACAGCCTCGACGACCCGAGAGGATCCGCCTCGTGCGCGCCGCCTTCGCGATGACTCCCCATCTCCAGCATCGGTTCTTCGATGCACCCCTCCTGGCCGAGCTGGGTGACCTCGTGGACATCGATGCCGACCAGGTGCTGACGTCCTACGACGACCCGGGTGCCGCCGACGTGGAGGTGCTCGTCACGGCTTGGGGCACACCCACCATCGACGCCTCGGCGCTCGCCCGGATGCCACGGCTGCGCGCCGTCGTCCACGCCGCCGGCTCGGTGAAGTACTTTCTCTCCCCCGAAGCCTGGGAGCGTGACCTCCGGGTCACCTGCGGCGTCGAGCCCAACGCCCGCCCGGTAGCCGAGTACGCCCTGGCCGCGGTGCTGTGGGCCACGAAGTCGGTCCTGCCGCTGACCGAGCGGTTCCGTGCCGACCGGGTGGCACCCGACCTCACCGTCGACGACACCATCGACGGTGCGTACGGCACGACGGTCGGCCTCCTGGGCGCCTCCGCCACCGGCCGGGCGCTCGTCGAGCTGCTCGCCCCCTTCGACCTCTCCGTCCTGGTCAGCGACCCGACGATCGACGCGGCCCGAGCCGCCGAGATGGGTGCAGAGCTCGTCGGCCTCGACGATCTCTTCGCACGCTCCCGGGTCGTCTCGCTGCACGCGCCGCTGCTGCCGCAGACCCGGCACCTCGTCGACGCCCGCCTGCTCGGGCTGATGGGCGACGGCACCACCCTGATCAACACCGCCCGGGGCGGCGTCGTCGACCACGACGCACTCCGCTCCGAGCTGCTCTCGGGCCGGCTGCGGGCGATCCTGGACGTGACCGAGCCCGAGCCGCTCCCCGCCGACGACCCGATGTGGAGCCTGCCCAACGTCACCCTGACCCCGCACGTCGCCGGCTCCCAGGGCAGTGAGCTGCGCCGCCTGGGCCGTGCCGCCGTGGACGAGGTGCGTGCCCTGATCGACGGCCGGCCGCCGCTGCGCCCGGTCGACCCCGCCACCCTGGCCACCAGCGCCTGACCACCATCGGAGACCCCCATGACGAAACCTGCTCCCGACCTCGCCCACCTCACCCGCTGGTTCCTGACCTGGGTCACCGATGAGGGGGCGATCAACGGCTTCCACAACCACAGCGTGTGGGGCACCAACCCCGCGACCTTCCTCGACTGGACCAGCGGCCACGCCGCCTTCTCCGCGCCGGCTCTCGGCGCCGTCGCACAGCTCCTCGCCGCGCGGCCCGATGACCGGGCCGCCGAGGTCTGGCGCCGGATGATGCGCTTCCAGAGCAGCGCCCTGCAGGACGACGACCAGTACAAGCACGTCGGCTTCCAGGTCGGGGAGTCGGCCACGACCGGCCTGATCCACAACGCGACCGGCAGCATCGGTCTGCTCCTCGGGCTCAAGCACGCCCGACACCTGCTCGATGACGCCGAGGTCGACCGGATCGTCGACGTCGTACGCCGCAACCTGGTCGCCCTGCACTCCTTCGGCGGCGGCCGCCCGGCCGAGGACGGCACCTGCAACCAGGAGTACGCCCGGGTGTGGGTCAAGCTGCTGCTCTCCGAGGTGACCGGCGACGACAGCGGCCTGGCCGAGATCGCCGAGGACCTCGACCTCCTCATCGCCCGCCACCACGAGCCCGGAGTCCCGGACGCCGACTCCTCGGGCACCTGGCGGCAGGCCGAGGATCGGGTCGCCGGCGGGATCCTCGAGCCCGCGGAGTACTACGGCCTGATGATCGTGCCGCTGCTGCTCGGCCACCTGCGCCTGGGTGAGCAGCGCTACCTCGACGAGGCCGTCCGGCTGTGCCGCCACGTCGCCCGCTCGGCGTGGACCGACGCGGACGGCCAGACCCGCTTCCACCGCTACTGGTACGTCGCACCCAGCACGACCCTGAAGAGCGACACCCCCATGCTGATCGCAGGCATGGGTCTGACGCTGCACGGCATTCGTGAGGTGTGCCGGGTGCGCCCCGACGCCGAGCTCGAGGAGTTCATGGCGCGTTGCCGGGCGACGTACGCGCACTATCAGGCGCCGGCCGGCTACTTCGCCTCGGCGACCCACTGGGGCACCGAGGCCGACGTCGCCCCGAGCACCGCGTGGCACGCCCACGACCTGGTGTTCCTCGCCGACGACGTCGAGGACCCGGCGCCGGACTTCTGGACGACGGTGCTCACGCCCGACGAGCGCCAGTCGGTGCTGATGACCAACCGGGCCGTCTGGGCCGAGCACGGCGTGCACTGGTGCATCCGCAGTCCCCTGACCGCGGGCGACCTCCACCTCTACGGCCGCAAGGACCGGGCGGTGTTCGGGCGCGACTTCTTCGCGTGGACCGACAAGGTGCCGCTCGACGACGAGCTGCGCTACCCCGAGGCGCCGCTCTTCCTCGAGACCAACGACGGCATGCGTCGCGTGGACACCTCCGAGCGCCCCACGGACGTCTCGACGCTGGGCACGACCTACCACGGCGGGCTCTGAGCATGCTGCGTCCCGGGTTGTGCTCGGTCACGGCACGTCATCTCCCGACGGACGGGGTGCTGGAGGCGGCCGCCAAGGCCGGTCTGGCCTGCATCGAGTGGGGCGCGGACGTGCACGCCCCACCGGCAGCCGACCTGCCCGACCTGGCTGCGGCGACCGCCGCGGCCGGACTGGCCGTAGCCTCCTACGGCACCTACTGGCGGGCCACGCCGGACGACGACGGGCTCGCGCTGATCGGAGCGGCCCGGGCGTTGGGGTGCACCCGCCTACGCATCTGGGCCGGCACCACCGGCTCGGCCGAGGCCTCCCCCGCCGAGCGTGCCGAGGTCGTACGCCGCGTACAGGGGCTGGCCGACGAGGCCGCCGGCCACGGGCTCGAGCTCGCCTTCGAGCACCACGACCTGACGCTGGCGGACACCGTCGAGTCCACTCTCGACCTCCTCGCCGAGGTGGACCGGCCGAACGTCGGCACCTACTGGCAGCCCCGGGTGGGCGAGCCGGCAGAGGTGGCCCTGGCCGGGCTGGCCCGGCTGCTCCCGCACGTACGGGCGGTGCACGCGTTCTCGTGGTGGCCACGCCACGAGCGCCTGCGGCTGGAGACTCGGGCCGACCTGTGGCCGCCGGCCCTGGAGATGCTGGCCGCGACCGGGCGGGCGACGGACGTACTGCTGGAGTTCCTGCCAGAGGACGATCTGTCGCTGCTGCCGAGCGAGGCAGGTCGCCTGCGCGAGTGGATCGCGCAGGCGACCTGAGGGCTCAGCCGGCGGCCGGGCCGCCCGGGAGGCCGATGCCCTCCCGGGTGACCAGCCGGTTCCAGTTCGCCACCCACTTCCGGCCGAAGGTCTGCGCGACCTCGCCGGTGTAGCTGAAGCTCAGCGTGTCGAGGTCGAGCCCGGCGGCCTCGAGCGAGGCGGGCTTGCTGAGGTTGGTGTTGATCGCGTCGCTCCACGTGGAGAGGCGATAGGTCGCGGCCGGGTCGGCGAACGAGTTCTCGCCGGCGCGGTACTCGCCGCCGCCGATGATGACCGAGCGGTCGATCGCGTTGCGGGCCGGCACGTAGAGGGAGTTCGGGTTCTCCCACACGGTGGCCCGGTCGCAGCCGTTGGTCGCGGCGGCCGCATAGTCGGCCTTCTTGCAGTCCTCGCCGGTCGCGGTGACGCGCGGGACGTACCAGTCCTTGATCTCCGGGAACACGATCGGCGTTCCGTCGGAGTAGCGGGCCCTGCCGTCGGTGTAGTGACGGTGCCAGCGGGCGACATCCTCCGCGGTGGCCGAGTACTTCTCCCCCGGCCGTACGTCGAGGAACGAGTTGTAGCGGCTCTGCACCACCCAGCCGTTTGGCACGGGAAGACCGGTCTCGCCGTTGCGGTGGTAGAGCTGGTCGTGGCCGGTCTGGTCGACGTCGATGAACACGTTGTCCGTCGCCTTGTTGCTGTGGCCCGACTGGAAGAACACGCCGGAGTGCGCGTTCTTCACGACGTTGTGGTGGAACCGCATCCCCGAGACGCCGTCGTCCATGTAGAACGCGTCGTTGGAGCCACCGATGGTGTCGAAGAAGTTGTACGCCACCTCGTTGCCCAGATAGGTGTAGTCACGCCCGGTGTAGACGACGCCCTGGTCGCCCGCGTTCTTCACCAGGTCGTAGAAGAAGTTGTTGTTGACCTTCATGTCGTTGCCCATGATCTGCACCGCCATGTGGGGCGCGTCGTGGACGTAGTTGTTCTCGAAGCTGTTCCCGACGCCGTAGAGGTAGCCGGCCGGCGTGTAGGTCGCCAGCCGCGAGAAGCGCGCGATCTCGTTGTTGCGGGCCACGTTGTCGCCGCGCTCCAGAGTCTTGCGGTCACCGCCGCCGAGCAGGACTCCGCCGCCGCCGAGATCGTGGAGGTAGGAGTTCTGCACGATGTTGTCGTGGCCGCCGCGTACGGTCTCGTAGTCGGGCAGCGCGGTGATGGACTCGGTGGTCTCGCCGATGCGGATCGCGTCCATGCTGACGTTGGAGATGTCGACGCCGTCGATCAGCGTCTTCTCGGCGTCGAGCAGCTGGACCGCGCTGATCAGCGAGTCCGACATCGACAGGCCCTTCAGCGTCACGCCTGTGGTGCCCTCGAGCCGGAAGATGTTGTCGTCGAAGGCGCGCAGCGTCGCGCTCTTGCCCTCCATCGTCCCACCCGCCGGCTTGTAGTAGACGACGTCGTTGCCCGCGTGACGGTCGATGTAGTACTCGCCCTCGGTGTCCATCTCGGAGAGGATGTTGAGCGCCTTGACCTTGGTGTAGTCGTTGCGGGGCCAGTACATCGAGGGGTACTTGGCGTACATCGTGGTGCCGCTCCAGGAGACCAGCCGCACCATGTCGTTGGCGTAGTTGTTGCCGAGGTAGCCCGAGAGCCACGCCTCGGTCTCGTACGTCGTGTTGTCGACGTCGGTGAGCTCCTGCGGGTCGGCCTGGACCGGGATGTTCGAGTAGGCACCGAAGCCGCGGGTGCCATTGTCGACGATCTCCGGGACTCCCTGCGGAGCCCAGCCCTGGTAGCGGTCGCCCTCGAGCAGCCGGCCACCGACCTCGTAGAGGGGAGGCGTCATCTTGCGCATCTCGTCCTGGGACCAGGTGTCGCGGTCCGCGGGGTTCGCGAGCTGCTGCTTCTTGTCCTCGAACTGCGCGCGCGGGGTGGTCCCGCTGATCGCCCAGTCCGGCTCCATCCCGAACCGGTCACGCAGCGTCCACTGGATGAGGTCGTTGGTCGCCGGGACCTTCCACTTGCCGCCGTCGCCGTAGAGGTAGCAGCTGCTGTCAGCTCCCGTGCAGTCGTTCGGGTTCGGGTACTGCGCCAGCGTCTGGGTCCCGCCGTCGACGACGAGCTCGGGCGCGAAGGGCTGCGGCAGCCAGTTGAACCCGTTCTTGTAGAGGGTGCCGGGATCGATGTTCTCGGCACCGAGGTCGTAGACCCACACGCCCTCGCGCAGGGCCGGCGAGTCGAGCCGAGTGTTCGAGGAGAACCGCGGCTGGGCGAGCTCGTCGGCAGACAGGTCCGCGAGCGGCCGCCAGCCCTGGGCACCCAGCGCGTGCGCGCCCGTGAGGCGGACCTTCTCCCCCGCCGCGGCGCGGTAGGTGACCCAGGAGTGCTCGGGACCGGTCAGGTCGATCGCGTCGTCGAGGACGTACTCGCCGCCGTGCACGATCACCGTGCCTCGGTTCTCCGCGGAGGTACGTCCGGCCAGCGCGTCGCGGGCCGCTTCCACCGTCCGCAGCGGCTGGCTCTTCGTGCCCGGGTCGGCGTCGTCGCCGTCGGGGGCGACGTGGATCGTGAGGGTCCTACCGGCCGCGGTGGCGGGCTGCGTACCGGTGACGAGGACCGTCGAACCGAGTGCCGCCAGGACCACGGCCACCGCCGCGCGGGCGCGGCGTGTCGTGCGAGTGTGCATGTCCGTCTCCTTGAGATATGACGTATGACATGTGTCTAACATCACAGACAAGGTTCGAGCAAGCGTTTTCCAATGTTTCCGGGGCGCGCGACGCCGATCAGGAGCCGAGGCCGTAGACGCGAGCGGCCGTGCCACCCCAGACGTCGGCGCGGCCGGTGTCGTCGAGCCCGGCGAGCACCGTGTCGGCCAGGTCGACCACCTCGTCGTAGGACGAGCGCAGCAGACAGACCGGCCAGTCCGAACCGATCATCGTGCGCGCGGCGCCGAAGACATCGATGACGTGCGCGGCCCAGGGAAGCACCGCCTCGATCGGCTGGTCCGGGGCGAGCTCGGTGACCAGGCCGGACAGCTTGCACGCCACTGAGTCGTGGCGGGCGAGCGCTGCGACGTGTCCCGCCCACTCGTCGAAGGCGGCAGGGTCGATCACGGGCTTGCCGACATGATCGAGCACCCAGCACCCGCCGGGGACCTGCTCGACAGCGCCGACGGCCGCCCGCAGCTGAGGCTGGCGCACCAGCAGGTCGTAGACCAGACCGGCATCAGCGACGGCGGTGAGCCCCCGCAGCACGTCCTCACGGAGCAGCCACTCGGGATCGGGCTCGGACTGCACCAGGTGCCGGATGCCGACGAGGAGGTCTCCCCCGGGCCCCTCGCGCAGTCCGGCGAGCCGATCGGCGACGTCGGCGGCGGTGAGGTCGACCCAGCCGACCACCCCGAGGATCTCGGGGGTGGCCGCCGCCAGCGCGAGCAGCTCGGGGGTCTCCTCCGCGACCGCGACGGTCTGGACGACGACGGTCCCGTTGATCCGGTGGTCGGCCAGATGGGGCCGGAGGTCGTCGAAGGAGAACGAGCGCCGGATGGCCGGGAGATCGCGCGTCCAGTCCTGGTCGCGTACCTCGAGGTCCCACAGGTGGTGGTGGGCATCGAAGCGGCGGGGCCCGATCGACGGCTCAGTCAAGATGGAAGACCTCGGTCATCGTGGACCACTGCTCGTCCTCGGAGGCGGTGGGCAGCCGCTCCTGGCACGGGGCGGTGACCTCCCACCACCGCTGGGTCACGTCGTGGGAGGCGATCGCGGCCATGTCCGCCTCGTAGTCCTCCCCGACGTGCTCGAAGTAGCTGAAGAGCCAGCCGTCGCGCAGGAAGATGGAGTAGTTGCGGATGTTGCTGGCGGTCAGGCGCTCGAGCACCTCGGGCCACACGGCGGCGTGCAGCTCGACGTACTCCGCCTCCTTCTCGGGGCGCAGTCGGACCACGGAGCCGTAGCGGGTCATGTGGGGGTCCTCTCGGTGTCTGATGGACGGACGGTCAGAGGTCGTCGACGAGGACGACGTGCAGGGTGCGCGGGCCGTGGACGCCCTCGACGCGGTCGAGCTCGATGTCGCTGGTCGCCGACGGGCCGCTGATCCAGGTCTGCGGGCTCGCCGGGTCGAGGCGGGCGACGGCCTGCGGGACGCCGGCCACGACCTGGGCGGCCCCGAGGACGCACACGTGCAGGTCCGGGACGAGGGTGAGCGCGCGACGCCCTTGGCCGGGGCCGTGGTCGAGCACGACCGTGCCGGTCTCGGCGATACCGAGCGCGGCCGCGGAGACGACCGCGTCGATCGCATCGAGCTCGGCGGCAGACTGCCCGGTGTCGTCGACGGATCCGGGGACCGGCCACGGCAGGCCCGGGGGTACGACGACGCTCCGGCCGGTGACCGCCGCCGCCAGCACCTCGGCGACCTCTGCCGCGCGGCACCGGGTGACCGTGGCGCGATAGTCCTCGACCCTCTCGACGAACCGGGCGAGCACGGCGGACCGGTCGAGGCCTTCGCCCACACCCCGGTAGCCGCGGGGCACCTCAGCGGTCGGGCGGGGCGTGTCACCGATCGCCTGGCGGACTCGGCCCAGGATCTCCTCACGGGTGCTCATCGCTCATCTCCTCCGGTGCGGCGCCACCAGGCGCGGAAGGACTCGGCGGGCGGGTCCGGCAGGTCGCGGGCCTGGGTCCAGGGGCGCGCGCCGACGCGGCGGGCGAGCCTGATGCCGGTGCCGGCGAGGCGCTCGGCGAGGCCGAGCCGGCGCCCGGACGCCAGCGTCGCCCCGGCGGCCTTCATCGCCACCGCCTCGGGCTTGGGTACGCCGCCGCGGTGGGCGTCGACCACCTGCGAGCGCAGCTCCACCAGCACCGAGGGGATGTCGATACGCACGGGACAGGCCTCGAAGCAGGCGCCGCACAGCGTCGAGGCGTACGGCAGGGAGTCGGTCTGGTCGTCGTGGCCCACGCCCTTGAGCAGCGGGTTGAGGATGGCGCCGATCGGGCCCGGGTAGACCGAGCCGTACGCATGACCGCCGGTGCGCTCGTAGACCGGGCACACGTTGAGGCAGGCCGAGCAGCGGATGCAGCGCAGCGCCTGCCGGCCGACCTCGTCGGCCAGCGCGCGGGTGCGACCGTTGTCGAGCAGCACCACGTGCACCTCCTGCGGACCGTCGTCCGGGGTGACACCGGACCACACCGAGGTGTAGGGGTTCATCCGCTCCCCCGTCGCCGAGCGCGGCAGGAGCTGGAGGAAGACGTCGAGGTCGTCCCAGGTCGGCAGGATCTTCTCGATGCCGACCACGGAGACCAGCACCTCGGGCAGGGTCAGGCACATCCGGCCGTTGCCCTCGGACTCGACCACGACGAGGGACCCGGTCTCGGCGACGGCGAAGTTGGCGCCGGAGACGCCGACCTTGGCGCGCAGGAACTTCTCGCGCAGGTGCAGGCGGGCGGCCTCCGCGAGCCGGGCTGGCTCGTCGGTCAGGTCGTCCGGAGCGGGACGCCCGACCTCACCCATCGCGGAGGCGAAGATCTCGCGGATCTCGGCGCGGTTGCGGTGGATGGCGGGGACCAGGATGTGGGAGGACAGGTCGTCGCCGAGCTGCACGATCAGCTCGGCCAGATCGGTCTCCCAGGCGTCGATCCCGCGGGCGGCCAGCGCCTCGTTGAGACCGATCTCCTGGGTCGCCATCGACTTCACCTTCACCACCTCGGTGGCGTCGTGTGCGGCGGCGATGTCGCCGACGATGCGGCACGCCTCTTCTGCGTCGCTCGCCCAGTGCACGGTCGCGCCGGCCTTCGTGAGCGACTCCTCGAGGCGTACCAAGTGCTCGTCGAGGTGGAGCAGCACGTTCTCCTTGATGGCCGCACCCGCCAGGCGCAGCTCCTCCCACTCCTCGACCTCGCCGACGACGGCGGCGCGCTTGGCGCGGATGGTGCCGGTGGCATGGGCGAGGTTGCGGCGCAGCTGGGAGTCGCCGACCGCCTCGCGCGCGGCCTTCGGGAACACCGGCATCCCGACGAACGTGCCGGTCACGAGGCGACCACCTTGGAGGGCTCGGTCTGCGCGAGCACGTCGGCCAGATGCATGACGCGTACGCCGGCACGCTGCCGTGAGAGCAACCCTCCGACGTGGGTCAGACAGGAGCGGTCACCGGCCACCAGCACCTCGGCCCCGGTCTCGCGTACGTGCCGGGCCTTGTCGGACCCCATGGCCACCGAGGTGTCGGAGTTCTTCATCGCGAAGGTGCCGCCGAAACCACAGCACTCGTTCGCGCCGGGCAGGTCCGTGAGGTCGATCCCGCGGACGTGCCGGAGCAGCCGCAGCGGCCGGTCGCCGACCGCGAGCATCCGCAGCGAGTGGCAGGTCGGGTGGTAGGTCACCCGGTGCGGGAAGTAGGCACCCACGTCCTCGACACCGAGGACGTCCACGAGGAACTCGCTGAGCTCGTAGACCCGCTGGGACGTCTCGCGGGACGCCGCCCGCAGGCCCTCGTCGCCGCTGCGGCGGGCCACCAGGTCGTGCTGGTGACGGGCCGATCCGGCGCACGAGCCCGACGGCGTCACGACGGCGTCGTAGCCTTCGAAGGCGCGGACGAAGGAGCGCAGCACCGGCACGGCCTCGTCGAGGTAGCCGGTGTTGACCATCGGCTGACCGCAGCAGGTCTGGGCCTGGGGAAAGTCCACCTCGACGCCGAGGCGGCGCAGGAGCCGGACCACGTTGCGCCCGGTGTCGGGGAACAGGGCATCGTTGATGCAGGTGACCATGAGGGCTACGCGCACGACGGCACCAGCCCCTGGTCGGCCAGGTCGGTCCACAGCGCCTCGGGGACCGAGACGGCCAGCCGATCGAGGTTCTGCTTCACCTGCTCGGGCCGGCCGGCGCCGGCGACGATCGAGACGACCCGTGGGTCCTGCAACGGGTAGTGCAGGGCTGCAGTGGCGAGCTCGACGCCATGGGCTGCGCAGACCTCGGCGATGCGTACGGCCCGCTCGAGGATGTCGTCGGGCACCTCGCCGTAGTTGTACATCGCGCCCCGGCGCGGGGTGGTGGCGAGCAGGCCGCTGGAGAACACGGCCGCCGCGACGATCCTGGTGCCGTGCCGGTCGCACGCCTCGAGCAGGCCGTCGGCGACGGACTGGTCCAGGAGCGTGTAGCGGTTGGCGACCATGACCACGTCGGCGAGGCCGGTCTCGACCGTCGCGGTGAGCGCCTGGACCGACAGGGAGCCGGTGCCGATCGCGTCGACCAGGCCCTCCTCACGGAGCTTCGCCAGGCCGGCGAGCGCGGTCTCGACGGCAGCCGGGTCACCGGACAGCTCGGGGTCGTGCACGTAGAGGATGTCGACGCGGTCCAGACCGAGCCGGGTCAGCGACTCCTCCAGGCTGCGGCGTACGCCGTCGGCGGAGTAGTCGAGGACCCGGTGCGAGCTGGCCGGGACGGCGAAGCCCATGTCGTCCTGGGACTGCCCGTCCCAGGACGGGTTGGGGCGTACGAGCCGGCCGACCTTGGTCGAGACGACGAACTCCGAGCGTGGCCGCGTCGCCAGGAACCGCCCGATCCGCTCCTCCGACAGGCCCAGCCCGTAGTGGGGCGCGGTGTCGAAGTGACGCACCCCTGCCTGCCAGGCGGCATCGAGCGTCGCATGGCAGTCCTCGTCCGTACGCGGCCGGAACAGGTTGCCCATCGGCGCACAGCCGAGTCCGAACAACGGGATCTCCATCCGTCCTCCTCACGCTCTGCCCCCGCGGTCGTCCGACCGCCATCACGAGGCTAGACATCTGATGTTTGGGCTGTCAATATGCATTGGTCGCCGCATTTGGCGGCTCAGGTTCACCGATAGATCAGATTACTCACCGCTGGAGGCCACCGCATGAAGTTCGCCCGCCTGGGACCCGTAGGGAAGGAAACGCCAGTTCTCGTGCTCGAGGACGAGGTGCGCAGCCTGGCCGATCTCACCACCGACATCGACGCGGCCTTCTGGGCCTCCGACGGGCCGGCACGGGCCGCCGCCGCGCACGCCGCGGGCGAGCTCCCTCTCCTCGAGGGGGCCGACACGCTCCGCGTAGGCGCCCCGATCAGCAAGCCCGGCGCCATCGTCTGCATCGGCATGAACTACGCCGCGCACGCCGCCGAGTCCGGCTCGGAACCGCCCACGGTGCCGATCATCTTCTTCAAGACCCCCAACACGATCGCCGGGCCGAACGACGCCGTCACCATCCCGCGCAACAGCACCAAGACCGACTGGGAGGTGGAGCTCGGCGTCGTGATCGGCAAGCGCGCGTCCTACCTCGACTCCCCCGACCAGAGCCTGGAGCACGTCGCGGGCTTCGTGGTCGCCAACGACCTCTCCGAGCGCGAGTTCCAGCTCGAGGTCTCCGGTGGCCAGTGGAGCAAGGGCAAGATCGCCCCCGGCTTCAGCCCCGTCGGCCCCTGGGTCGTGACCCCCGACGAGGTGGAGCACCAGAAGCTGGGCCTGCGCTCCTTCGTCAACGGCGAGCCGCGACAGGACTCGGTGACCGCCGACCAGATCTTCGACGTCGCGACGGTGATCCACCACCTCAGCCAGTTCATGGTCCTCGATCCGGGCGACCTGATCATGACCGGCACCCCCGAGGGCGTCGCGCTCTCCGGCCGCTTCCCCTACATCCAGCCCGGCGACGTCGTCGAGATCGAGATCGACGGACTCGGCCGCCAGCGCCAGGAGTACGTCGCGTTCGGGAGCCAGGCATGAGCGCCCAGGGAACGCGCGAGCTCGACGGGCTCGTCGCTCTCGTCACCGGTGGCGCGTCCGGCATCGGCGCCGCCGTCGTCGAGGTCCTGCTCGAGCGCGGCGCCCAGGTCGCAGCCCTCGACCTCGACCCCGAGGGCATCAACCCCAAGGCCCTCGGCATCCGCGCCGACGTCACCGACGACGCGAGCATCCGGGCGGCGGTGGAGCAGGCGGTCGCCGACTTCGGCCGGCTCGACATCGTCGTCAACAACGCCGGCATCGGCGCCCAGGGCACCGTCGAGGACAACCCCGACGAGCAGTGGCACGCGGTCTTCGACGTCAACGTCCTCGGCGCCGTCCGGGTCTCGCGCGCAGCACTCCCGCACCTGCGGCGCTCCCCTGCCGCGGCGGTCGTGAACGTGGCCTCGGTGGCCGCGACCACCGGCATCCAGCAGCGTGCCCTCTACTCCGCGAGCAAGGGTGCGGTCCAGTCCCTGACCCAGGCCATGGCCGCCGACCACCTCCGGGAGGGCATCCGCGTGAACTGCGTGAACCCCGGGACCGCCGCGACCCCCTGGGTGCAGCGTCTGCTCGACTCGGCCGACGACCCCGAGGCCGAGCGGGCCGCCCTGGACGCGCGACAGCCGCACGGCCGGCTGGTCAGCGCGGACGAGGTCGCCCTCGCGGTCGCGTACCTGGCCAGCCCATCGTCGGGGTCGACCGCCGGAGTGGCCCTTGCGGTCGACGGTGGCATGGCAACGTTACGGTTGCGACCGACCGAGTGAGAGGACCAGTATCCCGATGGCGCTGACCGACGAGGCGATCGAGAAGATCAAGGAGATGATCCTCGACGGCCGGCTGAAGCCGGGCGACCGTCTCCCGCGCGAGGCCGACCTGTCCACACAGCTCGGCATCTCCCGCAGCTCCCTGCGCGAGGCGGTGCGCGCGCTCTCGATGATGCGCATCCTCGACGTACGCCAGGGCGACGGGACGTACGTCACCAGCCTGACGCCGGAGATCCTGCTGGAGACGATGGGCTTCGTCATCGACTTCCACCAGGACTCCAGCGTCCTGGACCTCTTCGAGGTACGCCGGGCGCTGGAGCCGCTGGCCGCCGAGAAGGCGGCCATGCAGATGTCATCGGAGGAGTCCGCCGGCCTGCTCGCACTGGTCGACTCGGTCAGCCCCGAGACGTCGTTGGAGGAGGTCGTGGCCAACGACCTGGAGTTCCACCACCGGATCGCCCAGGCCTCCGGCAACACCGTGCTCTGCTCGTTCATCGACGGGGTCGCCAACCGCACCCAGCGGGCCCGGATCTGGCGTGGCGTGACCCAGCAGGACTCCTTCGACCAGACGCAGCGCGAGCACCGCGGCATCGCCCTGGCCATCGCGGACCGGCAGCCGAGCATCGCCGCCGCGCTGTCCCTGGCCCATGTCGCGGGCATCGAGAACTGGATCCGCCGCAGCCTCGCCGAGGACCAGAAGAAGGAGCAGGAGTGAACGAGCCGAACCAGGGCCGGCTGCACGTCAGCTTCCGACCCGCCGACCGCGCCCGCCAGGTTCTGGAGGCGCTGCCGGGGCCGGTGACCTGCGCCGAAGATTCTTCCGGGCAGAGCCGCGCGGAGCTGCTCTCGGACGTACGCGGGGCCGCCGCGCTCGTCTGCCTGCTGACCGACCGGGTCGATGCCGAGCTGCTCGACGCGGCCGGCCCGTCGCTGCGTGTCGTGGCCAACATGGCGGTCGGTCACGACAACGTCGACGTCGCCGCCTGTGCGGCTCGCGGCATCACCGTGACCAACACCCCCGGGGTGCTCGACGAGGCGACCGCCGACCTCGCCTTCGCGCTGCTGCTGGCCACCTCGCGCCGCGTGGTGGAGGCCGACGCGTTCGTACGAAGCGGCGAGCCGTGGTCCTGGCGGCCGGACCTCTTCGTGGGTCTCGACGTCAGCAGCGGCGCGACCTTGGGCATCGTCGGCCTGGGCCGGATCGGGCTGGCGATGGCACGGCGCGCTCGCGCCTTCGACATGCGCATCGTGGCGACCCCGTCCCGCTCCGCGGGCGAGGAGGCAGCGCGCCTGGGCGTCGAGACCCTGCCGCTGCCCGAGCTGCTGGTCGCCTCGGACGTCGTGTCCCTACACTGCCCGCTGACCCCCGAGACCCGGCATCTCATCGGCGCCGAGGAGCTCCGGCTGATGGGGCCGGGCTCGGTCCTCGTCAACACCGCTCGCGGTCCCATCGTCGACGAGGCCGCCCTGGCGGCCGCGCTGGCCGACGGCACGATCGGCGCTGCGGGGCTCGACGTCTTCGAGAACGAGCCGGCTGTCCACCCCGACCTGCTGGGGCTCCCCAACGTCGTCCTGCTGCCACACATCGGCAGCGCCGGCCGCGCCACCCGCGACCGGATGGCGATGCTCGCGATCGACAACGCCCGCGCCGTGCTCGCAGGCGAGCCCGCGCCGACCCCGGTCCACCCGTAGACGGACTCAGGCCGGCCGCGACGCGGCCGGCCTGAGTTGGTCCCTACTTGGGGACCACGGTGTAGGTGCTGCCGCGCCGGGTGCTGAACTCGACGACGTTCTCCTCCGGCCGGGAGACGTCCGTCCCCGCCACCTTGACCGGCTCCTGCGTACGCAGCCGGAGCCGGTTGCCGAGCAGCGACCGGATCCGCGCCACCTCGACCTTGCCGTCAGCCCACTTCAGGTCGACCTCGAAGCCACCGCGGGCGCGCAGGCCGCGGACCTTCCCCTGCGGCCAGGCCTCCGGGAGCGCGGCGAGCAGGAAGAGCTCGCCGGAGTGGCTCTGCATGATCATCTCCGTGATCCCGGAGACGGCTCCGAAGTTCCCGTCGATCTGGAACGGCGGGTGCAGGTCGAAGAGGTTGGGCGCCGTCCGGGAGGGGTGCAGCATGTGCTGGACGTGGAGGTAGGCGTTCTCGGCCTCGAGCAGACGCGCGCGGATGTTCATCTTCCACGCCAGCGACCACCCCGTGGTGATCGCCGGGCCGCGCAGCTCGAGCGCCTTGCGGGCGGCGTCGGCCAGCTCCGGCGTACGCAACGGGCTGATCTGGTCGGAGGGGAAGACGCCCCACAGGTGGGAGACGTGGCGGCTGCGCTCCAGGGCAGCCTCCTCCCAGTCGATCAGCCACTCCTGCAGCTGGCCCAGGTAGCCGATCTGGTTGGGCGGCAGCTGGTCGCGCATCGCCACGGCCCGGGCGACGAGCGGGTCGTGCTTGCCGAGCGCGGCGGCGGCCTTCTCGAACGCGGTGAACAGGTCGCGCAGGATCTGGCAGTCCATCGTCGGACCCGCGCAGATGCTGACCCCTTCGTCGTCCTGCTCGTGGTGCTTGATCTCCGGCGAGTGCGACGGGCAGGTGACCATGTAGCCGGACTGGTCGTCGCGGACCATCGTCTCGAGGAAGAACTCGACCGCGCCCCGCAGCGTCGGGAAGTGCTCGGCGAGGTTCGCCTTGTCGCCGGTGTACTCGTAGCGCTCCCAGAACAGCAGCGAGAGCCAGGCGCCGCCCATCGGCCAGACCCCGTAGTAGGCGAAGTCGACCGGTGCGGTGCCCCGCCAGCCGTCGGTGTTGTGGTGGGCGACCCAGCCCTTGTCCGAGCCCCACATCTGCTTGGCGGTGTTCCGCCCGACCTCCGCGAGCTCCTCGGTCATCGTGAACATCGGGTCCCAGCACTCGGCGAGGTTGGCCGGACCGGCGGGCCAGTAGTTCATCTGCGCGTTGATGTTGAGGGTGTACTTCGACTGCCACTCGGGCTGCATCTTGTAGTTCCACAGGCCCTGCAGGTTGGCCGGCTGGCCCGGGGTCCGGGAGGACGAGATCAGCAGGTAGCGCCCGAACTGGTACCACAGCGCGGCCAGCTGCGGGTCGCCGCCGTCACGGAACGCTGCCACCCGCTCGTCGGTCGGCTTCTCGATCGCCGCGGAGGTGCCGAGGTCGATGTCGACCCGGCCGAAGAGCTTCTGATAGTCCCGCACGTGCGCCGAACGCAGCTGGCCGTAGCCGCGCCCGGTGGCCGCCTCGAGGGGCTTCTCCGCGCGGCGTACGTGGTCGGCGTTGACGTCGGCGTAGTTGCGGTAGCTGGTCGCCATCGCGACCAGCAGCGTCACCGAGGTGGCGTTGCGCACGCGCAGCTGGGTGTCGGCGCACTGGACCGTGCCGCCGTCGGTCTCGGCGCGGACGAGGCTGATGAAACGGACCGCGCCCTCCATCCCCTCCGTGGCCCCGCTGATGCCCTCCAGGGCGAGCGTCCGCGCATCGTGGGGCTGCACGTCGCTCTGCTGCGGCGACTGGAAGGTGGCGTTGAACGAGACCTTCTCGGCCTGGTCGGCGGTGAGGCGGACGACCATCACCTGGTCCGGGTGACTGACGAACGACTCGCGGCGGTAGCGCACGCCGCCGACCTCGAACTCCGAGATCGCGGTCGCGGTCCGCAGGTCGAGCGAGCGCCGGTACGTCGTGGGCTCGCCGTCGAGGCCCAGGAACTCGAGCAGCAGGTCACCGACCGGCTGGTAGAAGGCCTGCTCGCTGGGACGCCCCATGAACTCCTTGTCGGCCAGACGCTGGGCGCCCACCCAGTTGTCCTCGAAGATCATCTTGCGGATCTCGGGGAGCGCCTCGGCTCCACCAGGCGGGTCATAGCTGTGCGGATGACCGGCCCAGACCGAGTCCTCGTTCAGCATCAGCTTCTCGCTGGCCACCCCGCCGAAGACCATCGCGCCCATCCGGCCGTTGCCGATCGCCAGCGCCTGGAGCCACTCCGCGGCCGGCTGGCGGTACCACAGCTCGAGCGGGTTGGTCTCCGGCTCGTCGGCGGCCGCGGCCGCCTGGGTCACGACCGGCTGCACCAGCGCGCCACCGGCCACCGCCGAGGCGGCCTGCAGCACCCGTCGTCTCGTGAAGTCCACCATCAGCTTCCTCCTGACTCATGCCCACCATTGGGCAAACATCGGTTGTTTCAATGTAATAGACATCACACGTCATGTCGATGGTTGCCGAGAATCAGGGCTGTTTTGACCGATATCGGCCTTGTCGATCAATCAGGACGAAGCAAATGATCTGATCTCTGATGGATCAGAGGGCTTCCTGAGCCGACGCCTCCGCGGCGGCGAGCCGCTGCTCGTCGAGCCCGTAGAAGCGGCGCGCGCTGCCGGCGTAGATCTCCTCGCGCTCCTGGCTCGACAGACCGGCCAAGGCGTCCTGGAGCCCGGCGAAGACCCGCTCGTAGCCTCCCGCGGCGGTGGAGATCGGCCAGTCGCCGCCGTACATCAGCCGGCTCGGGCCGAACACCTCGACCGCCCGGTCGACGAAGGGCTGGAGGTCGGCCACGGTCCAGGTGTCCGGGGCGGCACCCGGATAGAGCCCGGAGATCTTGCCGAACACGTGCGGGTTCGATGCCGCCCGCTCGATGAGGCTCCACCACGGCTCGCGCTCGGCCTCGCCGATCGGTGGCTTGGAGAGGTGGTCGACCACGATCCGCAGGTCGGGGTGGCGTTCGGAGAGCGTCGCGACGTGCTCGAGGTGGCGTGGCAGCACCGAGACGTGGTCGTAGGTGAGCCCGAGCCGTTCCAGCAGCCCGAGCCCCTCGGCGACGTCCGGCCGGAGGATCCAGTCGGGGTCGGGGATGTTGTGGATCAGGTTGCGTACGCCGACCACCCGATCGTCTCCTCGCAGCGACTCCAGCCGCTCGGCGGCCACGTCCGGCCGGTCCAGCGGCACGTAGACCACGATCCCCACGACCTCGGGGTGTCGGTCGGCGACCTCGATCATCAGGTCGGTGTCCCCGTCGTGGTCGTCGGACTGGACCAGCACGGTCGCGTCCACTCCCTGCGCCCGCAGCTGCGGCCCGACCTCGTCGAAGGTGAACGTGCGGTTGTACTCGGGCACGTCGGGACCGAGCCACGGATAGGGCGAGCGGGTGAGGTCCCAGACGTGCTGGTGACTGTCGATGATCACCCGAGGGCCTCCTCGTTGGAAGCCCAGTAGCTGCCGTTCGGATAGGCGTACGTCGCCACCGACTCGGGGTGCATCTGCGCGCTGTAGCCCGGCCGGGCCGGCAGCCGGTAGGCGCCGTCCTCGACGATGCACGGGTCCGTGAAGTGCTCGTGCAGATGGTCGACGTACTCGGTGACCCGGTCCTCGAGCGTGCCCGAGATGGCGACGTAGTCGAAGACGGACAGGTGCTGGACGAGCTCGCACAGACCCACGCCGCCGGCGTGGGGGCAGACCGGCACGCCGTACTTCTGGGCCATCAGATAGACGGCGAGGATCTCGTTGATGCTCGCCAGCCGCGCGGAGTCGAGCTGGCAGAAGTCGATGGCCTCCGCCTGGAACATCTGCTTGAAGAGCACCCGGTTCATGCCGTGCTCACCGGTGGCCACCCCGATCGGGGCAACCGCCCTGCGTACGGCGGCATGGCCGAGGATGTCGTCGGGGCTGGTCGGCTCCTCGATCCACCACGGCTCGAACCGCGCCAGCGCCTTGACCCACTCGATGGCCTGCGGCACGTCCCAGACCTGGTTGGCGTCGATCATCAGCTTCGCGTCCCAGCCGATCACCTCCCGCGCGATCTCGCAGCGCCGGATGTCGTCCTCGAGGTTCGCACCGACCTTCAGCTTGATGTGCCGATAGCCGGATTCGACCGCCTCGGTGGCCAGCCTGCGCAGCTTGTCGTCCGAGTAGCCCAGCCAGCCGGCAGAGGTGGTGTAGCAGGGGTAGCCGGTCTCCTCCAGGTGCCGGATCCGCTCCTCGCGGTGGGGGACGCCGGCGCGGAGGATCTCCAGGGCCTCCTCCCTGGTGAGGGCGTCGCTGAGGTAGCTCAGGTCGGCGACGTCGACCAGCTCCTCGGGGCTCATCTCGGCCAGCAGCCGCCACAGCGGCTTGCCGGCGTCGCGGGCCGCCAGGTCCCAGACCGCGTTCATCACGGCGGCGAGGGCCAGGTGCTCGACCCCCTTGTCCGGGCCCAGCCAGCGCAGCTGGGAGTCCGAGGCGAGATCTCGGTAGACCCCGCCCAGGTCACCCACCACGTCGCCGACATCGCGCCCGACCAGCGGCTCTCCGCGGCGCTGGGCCGCCAGGGTGCAGATGTCGTTGCCGCGCCCGATGGTGAAGGTGAAGCCGAAGCCGGACAGCTCCGGGTCGTCGGTGCTCACCACGACGTACGTGGCCGAGTAGTCACCGTCCTTGTTCATGGCGTCGGATCCGTCCATCGACACAGAGGTCGGGAAGCGGACATCGGTGACATCGACGGCGGTGATACGGGTCACGAGGGATCCTCCTGTGCGGATGGGTGGCCGTTGCGCTTGTTGACGAGGTAGAGGTGGGTCAGCACCAGCACCGTCTCGGCACGCTGGTTGGTCACGGTGACGAGCTCGTGGACGTAGCCGAGCTCGTCCGGCTTCTTCCGGTGCTCCGTCGTCTCGGTGATCTCGGCGGTGACGGTGATGGTGTCGCCGATGAACACCGGGCCGATGAACCGGATCCGGTCGTAGCCGTAGGACATCGACCGTGGGTTGATGTCGGTGGCGGTCATCCCGACCGCCACGGAGAGGATCAGCGTCCCGTGCGCGATCCGCTGTCCCGCCGGCTGGGTGGCCATCCACTCCGCGTCCATGTGATGCGGGAAGAAGTCACCCGTCTGACCGGCGTGCAGAACGATGTCGGCCTCGGTGATCGTACGTCCCAGGGTGGTCCTGGACTCCCCGACCACGTAGTCCTCGAACCAGCGTTCCTCGACTCTCACAGCGATGCTCCTTCCGGTACGAGCAGGCGCTCGGCGAGATCGCCGGCGCGTCGGATCAGCTCGGCGTCGGTCAGCTTCCCGGCCAGCGCCTCGGTCACCCATGGTGAGACGGTGTCCTGGAACTCCATGTAGCCGGCGGTCCGGGGCCGTACCCACGCGCCCTCGAGGGTCGCCCTGGTGCCACGGAAGAAGTCCCAGGAGTCCTCGTTGAGCCGGTCGTCGTCCCACGACGAGGCGTAGCCGGGCTGGCCACCGGCGTCGTAGTAGGTGCCCGCCTGAACCTCCGGCGAGGCCACCCACAGTGCATACGCGCGGGCGGCGTCGAGCTCTCTCGACCGGGCCGAGACGGCCACGCCGGCGCCCCCGAGCTGCGAGCCGGCCACTCCTCGGGGACCGGAGGGCATGTCGACGTACCTGAGGCGGTGCGGCCGGAAGCCGACCCGCGAGTAGTTGGTGTAGCCGTACATCAACGGCGCGTACGCCCACGGCTCGGCAGTGTCGCCGGCCAGTGCCTCGGCGACCTCGATCGGGTTCGCGGTCAGGCACCACGAGGGAATCCGGTCGCAGAGCCGGTGCATGAGGTCGAGCACGACCAGCGCGGCCTCCTCGGGCAGGAAGCTTCCGGGCTCGGCGTTGACCGGCGTCCCCCGGTTGGCCGCCAGGGTGCACAAGGTCGAGTAGGCGTCGATCGGCTTGGCCGGCCAGAGCACCCGGCCCTCGGCGGCCAGGTCGAGCACCTCCTCCCATGTCGTGGGAGGTGCCGGCAGACGGTCCGGACGGTAGGCGGCCACCTGTGCCGCGGCGTCGGTGGCCAGGCCGTACTGATGCCCCTGAAAGCGGTACGAGGCGTGGCTGCTGCCCACGGCATCGGCTGCCAGGGCGGCCAGCTGGTCGTCGTACCCGGCGCCGTCCAGAGGTGCCAGGGCCCCTTCCGTCGCGGCCAGGGGCACATGGGGGTGGTCGATGACCAGCAGGTCGAAGCGCTCGGCCAGCTCACCCAGCGGCGCGTCGGCGAACGCCTGCAGGGAGCGGTACTCCCAGCGCACCTCGACCCCGGTCCGGCGCGCGTACTCCTGGGCTGCCGCTACCTGGCAGTCGTAGCCGCGCGGGTGCTCCCAGGTCATGCCGTGCAGGACGGTCATCGGTCCCCCTCCAGGTCGTGCTCGCCCAGGCGTGGAGCCGGGCGCGGATTGGTCAGCCGCTCGCCATCGATGCGGATCGGGCTGCGGGTGGTCGTCAGGGTGAGGCCGTCGCGACGGACCTGCTGGGTCATCGCGATGGCCTCGAAGCCCTTGTGTTCTACGAGCTCGGAGAGGGTGAGCACCGGGGCGCACCACACGTCCTCGGCGTCCAGGACGGCCAGCCAGGCGTCCCGGGTGTCGCCCCGAAGACGGTCTCCGATCGCCTCCTCGATCTCCGACTGCCGGTCCCACCAAGTCTGCGGGTCGGTCATCGCCTCCAGCTCGGGGAGCCCGAGCAGCCGCCCGATGACGGGCACGGGGTTCATCGCGATCGCGAGGTAGCCGTCGCTCGTCGGGTAGATGCCGTAGGGAGCGGAGAGGAAGGCGTGGGCCGAGCGGGGTCCCTTGCGGCGTACCTCGACCGTCGGGTCGTTCAGCCTTGTCGTCAGCAGCTCGAACTCCAGGTCCAGCAGCGACTCCATCAGGCTCGTCTCGGTCAGCCCGCCCTTCCCGGTCCGGAACCGCCTGACCAGCAGAGCGGTGATGCCCTGGGCCAGGTGACAGCTGGCGAGGTGGTCGGCCACCGCCAGCCCGACGGGGACCGGCGGATCCTCGGCCGACCCGTTGAGCCAGGGCAGACCGGCGATCGCCTGGGCGAGCAGGTCCTGGCCGGGGCGGTCCTGGAACGGGCCGACGCCGCCGTACCCGGTCACGCTGCCGTAGACGATGCTCGGGTTGAGCGCCCGGACGGACTCGTAGTCGAGTCCGATCCGCTCCATCACCCCGGGGCGGAAGTTCTGGACGATCACATCGGCTTCCGCGACCAGTCCGCGTACGCGCTCGAGGTCGGCGGGATCCTTGAGGTCGGCCGTCACGCTCTCCTTGTTCCGGTTCATCGCGTGGAAGGAGAGGCTGTCGCCGTTCACCGTCCGCCCGGCGAAGGCCAGGCTCCGGCCCGCATCTCCCCCGGCGGGTCGCTCGATCTTGATGACCCGGGCGCCGAGGTCAGCGAGCCTCAGCGCCGCCACGGGGCCGGCCAGGAACTGGCTGAAGTCCAGGACCGTGACGCCCTCCAGGGGCAGCTCGGAGGCGCGGTTGAGTGTCATCGGGGTTCCTTTCGACAGAGCGGACCAGAGCGGACCACGGCGAACCAGGGCGAACCAGGCGGGGACGGGTGGCTACTGGTCATAGGGCGGCGGCGTTCCACCGCGGGCTGCGTCCGTGTACGCCGCCTCGACGACCGCCATGGTGCGGAAGACGTCCTCGACCCCGGTGGGCAGCGACAGGATCGACCCCTCGAGAAAGCGCTGGACCACGGCCATGGAGCCGATGAAGGCGTCGGGGAACCAGGACCCCTCGAACGGCACCGGCCGCCAGCCGTCGTCGAGCCGATCGTCGGTGACCAGCTCGAGCGAGTCCTCGCCACCGCGCGGGTAGTCCAGCAGCAGGCCGAGCTGTGCCCGGACGGCGCCGCGGGTGCCCTCCCACTTGACGAAGGACTCTTCGTGCCGGGGTCCGTAGTGGTGGTCGTGGTTGGTGGAGACGACGACCCTGATCGGTCGCTCTCCATAGCTCAGCGCGATGTCGGAGCGGCTGTTGGCGTGAGACTTCTCGGGGTGGCGCACGGTGACCGCGTGCACGCCGGTCGGGTCTCCCAGGAAGGAACGCACCAGATCCAGGTAGTGGACGCTGTGCATGTTGATCTCGAGCCGGTCCAGGTCGAGTACGTAGGGGAACATCTCCCACGGGGTCCGCACCGAGATCCGGACCTCCATGTCGTAGAGCTCCCCGATCGTGCCGGCGGCGATGAGCTCGCGAGCAGCGACGACGTACGGCGCGAACCGGAGCTGGGTGTTGACCGCCGCGACGAGGCCCTTGCGCCGGCACACCTCACGGGTGCGTACCCCCTCGGCCAGGTGGTTCCCCAAGGGCTTCTGCAGCAGGACGGCTGCCCCGTCGGGCAGCTGCTCGAGAACCTCGACGTGTGCCTCGGGGGGAAGGGCGACGTCGTAGACCGCGTCGGCCGGTGCCGACCGGACCGCGTCCGCGACGCTCTCGTGCACGGCGCCGATGTCGTAGCGTCCGGCGAGCTCCCGCGCGCGCTCGGGAACGAGGTCGGTGATGCTGGCGACCTCGAACCCCGCCTTCGCGTACGCCGGCAGGTGGGCGTCACGGACGATCCCGCCGGCGCCCACGAGCACGATCGGACGCGGCGTCGCCGGCATCTCGGCCGAGTAGCCGGGGTGCGGGTCGAGCTCCGGTGGCGGGTGCGGGGCCATCAGCCCTTCACCGCACCCATCGTCTCGCCACGCATCAGGAACTTCTGCGCGCCGAGGAAGACGATCAGCAGCGGCAGCATCGAGATGAAGGTCGCCAGCGCCAGCTGCGGCATGTAGAGCTTCACGTCCAGCCCTGCGGCGACGGTCGGGTTGAACAACGGGCTGGCGCCGATCAGCTGCTGCAGCCCGACGGGGAGGGTCTGGTTGTTCTGGTTGGAGGAGAGCAGCGCCAGCGGCAGGAAGAAGTTGATCCAGTTGGCGACGAAGGCGAAGAAGCCGACCAGCACCGCGGCCTGGCGGGAGATCGGGAGCGCGACCCGCCAGAAGATCGACACCTCGCCGAGACCGTCGATCCGGGCTGCCTCGACGAGCTCCTGGGGCATGGTGGTCATGAAGTGGATGTAGGCCAGGTAGACCCCGAACGGGAAGAAGCCCATGATCAGCCCCACCGGCCAGAGCTCGCCGACCGCGCCGATGGCATTCACCTCGAGGAAGATCGGGATGACCAGCACGGTGTTGGGCATCACCATCGTGATCAGGGTGATCAGGAGGACGGTCCGGCGGGCACGGAACCGGAGCCGGGCCAGCGCGTATCCCGCCGGCAGCGCGGCGATGACCGCCAGCAGGGCGCCCCCGCCGGCCACGGCGAGCGTGTTCAACAGCCAGCGGGTGTACAGCCCACCGCCGCCGGGTCCGAAACCGTTGACCTGCGACCAGCTGTACTGGGCGTTGTCCCATGACATGTCGCCGAAGCCGAACGGCCCGCCTGCCCCGGCTGCGACACCCTCGTTGGACCGGAACGCCATCGCGATGAAGCCGGTGATCGGCAGGACGAACATGCAGGCGACGAACAGCATGGTGACGACGCGTGCGGTCTTGCCGACGCTCCAGTCGAACATGCCTCGCTTCGCCACGGGCGCGCGGCGCCCGGCCGCTGTGGTCTGGCTCATCGGTGCTCCTCCTCGCCGAACAGGCCGGTCCGGAAGACGACCAGCAGGCCGATCCCCAGCGTGATCACGAGCAGGATCAGCGACATCGCGGCGGCTGCGGGGAAGTTGTAGTTGCTGAAGGCGAAGGCGTACCCCAGCTGGGTGGGCGTCCAATGATCGTCCAGTGCGTTGCTGGCGACCTGGTCGAGCAGCTGCGGCTCGAGGAACAGCTGGAACCCGTAGGCGAGGTTCATCAGCACCGCGTACCCGATCCACGGCCGGATGATCGGCAGCTTGACGTGCCAGGCCAGCCGCCATTCGTTGGCGCCGTCCAGCCGCGCTGCCTCGAGCGTCTCCTCCGAGATCCCGTTGAGGCCGCCGTTGACCACGATGACCCACTGACCGACGCCCTGGAAGAACATCATCGCGGCCAGGATGAACGGCAGGTTCCCGGGCCCGGCGACCGCCTGCTTGATGGTGTCGACGCCCAGCGCCTGCCAGAACCCCTCGATCGGGGACTGGCTCGGGTTGAGCAGGTAGACCCAGAGCACCAGGTTGGCGACGCCTGCCAGAGCCCCCGGGATGTAGTAGATGAACCGCATCGACGACCCGAACCATCCGGGGCTGGCGTGGACCAGCAGAGCCAGCCCGACGATGCCGATGGTCATGATCGGAAGCCAGACCACCAGGGTCGCGAAGATGTTGACGAACGTGTCGACGAACCGGTAGTCGGTGATGACGGTCCTGAAGCTGTCCACGCCCCCGAAACCCCCGGTGGGGTCCAGCGGCGTCGGCGCCTTCTCCAGCGATGTCTTGACCGCGTACGCGACCGGGATGATGCCCGCGATCATGAGCAGGACGAGGTACGGCGCCATCAGCACCCAGGCGCCACGCGTCTCGCTGGGCCGCGCCACGCGTCGTCGGGGACGACGCCGCGCGCCCGGTGCAGGCGGCGAGGTGGCGATGTCCTCCATCAAGGCGGTCGACATGTTGCTCCTCCGATGTGTCCGGGCCACCGTGAGGCCCCGATGTGACTGGGATGGCATCCCTTCGGCCCGGACGCTCCAGGCCGAAGGGACTCGTGCGCGGCCGGCTATTCGACCGTGTAGCCCATCGCCTTCGCCTGGCTGACCAGCTCCTCCCCGAAGGACGTCCAGGCCTGGTCGACGTCGCCTCCCGAGGCAAGAGCGGCGGCCATGGTCTCGGTCCACACCGCTCCGGTGTTGTAGAGCATGTAGGCGTGGCCGTCGACGACATGGTCGTTGGCCTTCTTCATCGCCTCGAACGTGGCCTCGTTGTCGGCGAAGTAGTTCGCCTTGGCCTGCTTCTCCGCCCACGCGTCCTGCACGGGACCGTAAGCCGGCAGGCCGGTGGAGAGCTCGACCTGCCACCTCGGGTCGGTGGCGACGAACTCGGCGAAGGTCAGCGTGTTCTCGAGCTGCTTGCCCGTGATGTGGTTCGAGACACCCCAGAGGCCCCCGCCCTCGTTGCCGGTGGAGGGCTCGCTCTCACCGTCCCACGCGAGAGGCTCCACGGCGGTCATCCCACCGGCCGGGATCTTCCAGGTCTGGTTGAAGAGGTAGTCCCCCCACCATGCGGCACCGGGGCTCATGACCAGGTCCTTGCCGACCTTGGCCGCGTCCGGGTCGAAGATGCCGACGGTCGAGAGCGCCTTGCCCCCCAGCATCGTGTCGATCAGGTCCACCGCCCGGGTGCACTTGGCGTCCGAGGTGTCGATGTGGACCACGGTCTCGGACTGTCGGTCGTTGGTCGGGCAGCCCGACCCCCACAGGTAGCGGTCGGGGGCGTACGCGTCGCCGGTGAAGCCGCTGATCTTGCCCGGGTGCTCCGCGGCGATCTTGACGGCCAGGTCGCCGTACTCCTCCCAGGTCTTCGGCACCTCGTAGCCGTTGGCGTCGAAGAAGGCCTTGTTGTACCAGAACACGTCGGGTGCCGCGTCGTTGCGCAGGCACCGGACCTGGCCGTCGATCTCGCAGGCGGCGTTGATCGAACCCTCGTAGCCGTCGAGCACGTCGGGCAGCTGGTCGCTCAGGTCGAGCGTGTAGTCGATCTGCGCACCGGAGGCCCAGGCGATGTCGTCGTTCGAGGGGAAGAAGATGGCGTCCGGCCAGCCCTTCCCGGCCTCGTTGAACTGGGCGAACTGCTGCTGGAGAGACTTGCCTCCGACGGTCCCGTCGATCTGGTTGATCTTGATGTCGATGTCGGGGTAGGCCTTCTTGAAGGCGTTCGCCGCGGGCACGCGCGGCGGGTCGACCCAGACGGTGATCGCGCCACCGGAGTCGGTCTTCTCGCCTGCGGCATCGCTCCCCCCGCCGGAGCCACAGGCGGCCAGCGCCGTGGCAGTCAGCAGGGTCACGGCGGCCACCAGGGCGGCCCGGTGACGTGAACCGAGTGGGTTTCGCTTCATGGACATGGCTCCTTCGACGATGTGTCCCGAGCGGATGCACTGTGACGCACAACACGTTTGCTCAAACGTTAGACCGGATCCTCCAGATGGTCAATCGTTTGATTCGTTCTTCTCGCCAGACCATGGAAAGCGCCTTCCATGATCGCTCGTCGGCCTTGACGGACCACCGCCGGGCGCGACAAAGTGACCGATGTCACTCAAACGATTGAGCAACTCAAACGATTGATCTCACTCAGTGGCCGACACGCTCCCCGACCGGGAGCCGGCTCGGGAAGAAGACGCATGCACCCCACTCGTTCCCTGCTCACCCTGACCACACTTCTCACGATGCTGGCGGCTCTGTTCGCCACATCCCCAGCGACCGCGGCCGACAGGACGGCCGCGGCGACGCGAACCACCTCGGCCTGGCTCCACGACTCTCTCCGGGTCGACACCGCCGACCTGCTGTCACGCTCCGACCTCGTCCTCGCCACGGCACCATGGCGTGCCGACCAGGCCGTACCGCTCGCCAACGGCGAGCTCGGCGCCGGCGTCTGGGCAGCCAACGGCTGGACCGCCCAGCTGAACCGTGGGGATACCTTTCCGGAGCTGAAGTCGGCCGGCCAGCTGGTGCTGCCGGGCCTCTACGACCTCTCCTCCGCCGAGGACTACCGCGGCCGCCTCTCGTTGCACGACGCGACGCTCACCCAACGCGGCAACGGCATGACGGTGCGCAGCTACGTGCGCGCCGACGCCGACCAGCTCGTCGTCGAGGTGGAAGGTGCCGACCCCGACGAGCAGCAGACCGCCGAGCTCGGCCTGTGGCAGGGCCGTACGCCGACCGTGTGGGCCCACGGTGACACGGCTGTCGTCGCGGAGACCTTCACCGACGAGTCGAACGGCCGCTCCACCGGGCAGCTGGCCGCGCTGACCGCCCAGGCACGCGACGTGCGGGCCGAGGTCATCGACGATCTCGGCGTACGGCTGAAGTTCCGCCCTGGTGCTGATGGGAGGTTCCGCATCGTGCTCGGTGTTCCGTCGTGGGCAGGCGAGGACGTGGCCCGCTCGGCGGCCGCTGCCACCCGGCTTCCGTCGAAGCCGCAGCGGAACCACCTCGACGAGTGGCACCGCTACTGGGAGGGCGCGGCGCCCATGCGCCTGGACAGCCCCGACGGATCCGCCCGCTACTTCGAGGCGCTCCGGGCCATGCAGCTCTACGTCGCGAAGGCCTCCAGCGGCGGCGCGGTGCCGGCCAGCCACGGCGGGGTGACCAGCCTCTGGTCCTCGTACCGCGACGACATCCACTGGTCCTCGGACGCGTGGTGGCACTTCAACCTGCGGCAGCCGGTGTGGGCGAATCTGGGCGCCGACACCGCCGACCAGAACGACCCCTACTTCGACCTCTACCTCGACAGGATCGAGGAGATGAAGGCGTGGACGCAGAAGAACTGGCCGGAGGCCGAGGGGATCTGCGTCCCTGAGTTCCTGGTGTACGACGGCACCGCCGAGGCGTGCGTGAGCGCGATGGAACCCTCGTGGCTCAACCGCATCCTCTCCACCGGGGCAGAGCTGGTCGAGAACGTCCGTCTCCAGGCCGACTACACCGGAGACCGCGAGCTCCTGCGCCGCGCCTATCCGCTGCTCGAGGGTGTCGCCGAGTTCTACCTCTCGGTTCTGGAGGAGGGCGAGGACGGCCGGCTGCACCTGCACCACGTCAACGCGCTGGAGACGCAGTGGGACACGACCGACCCGACGCCCGACGTGGCCGGCATGCGCACGATCTTCCCGTTCCTGGCCGAGGTCACCCGCGAGCACGGGGACGTACGCCTCGCCGAGCAGATCGAGGCGGCGATCCCCCGGCTCCCCGAGCTGCCGACGACGGTCCGCGACGGCAAGGAGGTGATCGCCTGGTCCGCGACCGACGAGGAGGACCACAACACCCAGAACCCCGACCTCGAGGCGATCTGGCCGTGGCGGGTGGTCGGCGCGGAGGACCAGATCGCTCACGACACCTTCACCACGCGCGTGTTCGACCAGACCCGGGAGTGGGCCTCGGACGCCCAGCAGGCCGCATGGCTGCACCGTGCCGACGACATGGTCGACCTGCTTGAGCAGGGCACGAGCGACTTCCAGGTGTTCGACAACGGCTTCGCCGCACACAGCAAGAACCACGACCCGCTGCGCGGCGGCGGCTTCTACGACACCTGGAACGCCGTCGTGGCCTCCACGGTCCAGGACGCCCTCGTGCAGGACGACCACGGGACGGTACGGGTCGCGCCCTCGATCCCGGAGGACTGGAGCGTCACCGGCGCCGTCCAAGTCCCGGGCGGACACCGGGTCTCCGTCGAGGTGCGGGACGGCGAGCCCACCCTCGTCGGGATCGAGGCCGGGAGCCGTGACCGGCTCACGATGGCCAACCCGTGGCCCGGCCAGCGGGTCGAGGTGCGGGACGCTCGCGGCCGGCTCGTCGAGCACGGCTCGGGGGACGTCATTCGGTTCGCCACCACCGAGGGTGCGTCCTACCGGATCACGCCTGCCGGGGCGAGCTATCGCTTCGTCGCTCTCGGCGGCTCTGCCGCGCAGGCCCCGCTGGAGCTGGGCTCCAGGACGTACGGCGTCGCAACGAGCACGCCCCAGGTGGTCAGCGACACCGTGCACGTGCTCGCACCGAGCAAGCTGCGGGCCATGTTGCGCGCGCAGGAGGGTGCGCCGATCTACGCGGATCGCGCGTACGTGGTCGACGACCTGCCTGACGAGCTCGCCGGGACGATCATGGTGAGGGGCGCCAACGACGACTCCAAGGTCGTCTCCGAGGAGTACCTCACCCTGGAGATCTCCGAACCCACCACGGTGTGGGTCGCGTTCGACGACCGCGGCGAGGGCGTGTGGTGGCCGCGATGGCTCACCGACGGCGGTTGGACCCGTACGTCCTCGACGCTGGGCACCACCGACCGGCAGATGGTGCTCTTCCGGAAGGAGGTGCCGGCCGGCACGCTCACGCTCGGCGGCAACTCGGGAGTCTCCGGACAGGGCGGATCCAGCTACGTCACGTTCGTACAGGAGCCCTGACCGGTCAGCGCGGCGGTGCGGTGGACTCCCGCACGACGAGCTCCGGGGCGGGGTCGGCGATCATCTCGTCGGCCATCTCCCCGGTCTCGATGCGGCGGACCACGCTGCGTACCGCCGCGCGGCCCATGTCGTAGAACTGCATCTTGACCGCGGTCAGCGGTGGCCAGGTGTTCTCCGCGGTCCAGGAGTCGTGCACGGTGGCCACGGACAGGTCCTCGGGGACCCGGATCCCGTCAGCTCGTGCGGCGGCGAGCAGACCGATGGCGGCGTTGACGTTGGCGACCACGATCCCGGTGGGCCTCGGCTCCCGCTCCATCAGCCGCCGCAGGGCGGTACGGCCGTTGTCTGCGGTGTAGCCGACCCGGGTCTCGTAGTCCGGTCGGACCGGTAGCCCTGCCGCGAGAAGGGCCTCCTTGTAGCCGACCCGCCGTCGCTTCGCCGTGAACGACCGGGGAAGGCCGTTGGCGAAGGCGATCCGCTCGTGGCCGAGGTCGATCAGGTGCTGGGTGGCGATCCGGGCACCGGTGCGGTCGTCGAGGGCGACCGAGCCGACGTGTCCCGGGTAGGTCGAGTTGATCAGCACGATCGGAGCGCCCGAGGCCAACAGCTCCCCCATCCCCGCCGGCGCGACACCGTCGCCCACCTGGATGACCATGCCGTCCACGCGCCCCTCACCGATGAGCCGGGCGATCATCTCGCCCCCGGGACGTACGTCGTCGGCGCGGCCGAGCAGCAGGGTGTAGCCCTTCTCGGCGGCCTCGTCCTCGGCTCCGTGCATGAGCTCGGTGAACAGGGCGTTGGTCAGGTCGGGCACAACCAGGCCGACCACCTGCGTGCGCGCCGACTTCAGCGCGCGACCGGCGAAGTTGGGGCGGTACTGGAGATCCTTGGCCGCTTCCACGATCCGCTTGCGGGTCGCCTCGCTCACCCGCGCCGACGGCGCGTCGCTGAGCACCCGCGAGACAGCGGAGATCGAGACGCCGGCAAGGGCTGCGACATCGCCGAGGGTGGCCATGGGCCGCAGCCTAGCTCTGCCCGGCAGCGGCGTCTTGGGACTCGACTGCTCCGGCGTGGCAGGAGCCGGTCGGCCGTCATCGGCCATGCGTGTCACCCCCGAGCGGATCGGCTCCGAGCGGGTCGGCGCCGTCGCGCAGGATGCCGTGCTCGCCGAGCCGGGGTGCGCCCCGACGATGGCGGAGGATCTCGCCGTCGACGCGGATGGGGCTCCGCGTGGTCGTCAGGGTCACAGGCGTGCCGCCCGGTTCCGGGGCCGAGCGCTCGACCTCCTGGGTCATCTCGAACGCGGCGAACTCCGGGGAGGCGAGCAGCTCCTCGAGGGTGAGCACCGGTGCGATCCAGGCACGCTCGTGGTCGGTCCGCGCGTCCATCCAGGAGGCTGTGGTGTCGCGGGCGAGGGCGGCGGCGATCCGGTCGCTCACCCGGTCGGGCCGGTCCTCGGCTTCTGTGGCCAGGTCCGCGTCACCCAGGGCGGTCGCGAGCTCGTCGAGGGGTGCTCCGGCGAGCGCGACGTAGCCGTCCTTCGTGGCGAAGATCCCGCTGGGTGCCGGGGCGGATGTCGGCGAAGAGCGAGGTTCGTCGTCGCTCTCTGGGCGGATCAGCAGCGTGGCCTGCAGGTCGAGCATGCCCTCGAGCAGGCTGGTCTCCACCAGCCCACCGCGGCCGGTGCGGGCGCGGCGTACGAGCAGTGCGGTCACGCCTTCGGCGAGGTGGCAGCTCATCAGGTGGTCCGCCAGGGAGAGGCCGATCGTCATCGGCCGGTCCGCGCCGGCGAGCCACGTCGCCCCTGACACCGCCTGGGCCAGGAGGTCCTGGCCGGGCCGGCTCGCCCAGGGACCGGTGTCGCCGTAGCCCGAAGCGCTCGCGTAGACCAGTGCCGGGTTGAGCTCGCGCACGCTCGCGTAGTCGAGGCCGATGCGTTCCATGACCCCGGGCCGGAAGTTCTCGATGAGTACGTCGGCGCGAGCGACGAGGTCCTTCACCCGAGCCAGGTCGTCCGGATCCTTGAGGTCGGCGACCACCGCCTCCTTGTTGCGGTTCATGGCATGGAACGAGAGCGTGTCCCCCGCCGCCGAGCGACCCGCGAACGCGAGCGTCCGGCCGATCTCGCCGGTACGGGGACGCTCGACCTTGATCACCCGCGCACCCAGATCCGCCAGCCTCAACGCCGCGACAGGGCCCGCCAAGAACTGGCTGAAGTCCAGGACCACGGTCCCGGCGAGAGGCAGATCCTCCGGTTGCATCGCCACTCCCCCTCGCGCGATCAATCGTTTGCGCAAAGCCTACGTCTCAGCCGACGTGGAGAGCAACCCATGTCGAGACGTCACCTACGTCGGGCGAGACGTCAGGCGCGTCGGGCGAGACGTCACAGCGCTGCCGACTCGGCCGGCGCGGCTGACCTCTCGGCCGAGGTGACGAGGCAAGCAGCGCCGAGGCGTCACGTACGTCAGTCGAGGCGTCACGTACGTCGGCCGAGCTGGCACGGCACTGCCAACTCGGGCGGCGCGGGTGACTTCTCGAGCGACGCGCGTGACCTTTCGGATGAGGTGACGAGCAAGCAGCGCCGAGGCGTCACGTACGTCGGCCGAGTTGGCACAGCGCTGCCGTCTCGGCCGACGCAGCTGACCTCTCGGCCAACGCAGCTGACCTCTCGGGCGACGCGGGTGACCTCTCGGGCGACGCGGGTGACGCCTCGGGTGGGTCAGACGTGCAGGGTGCCGTCGATGCGACGCGGAGTGCCGGTGTGGCCGTCGCGCAGCTCCTCGGGAAGCAGGTGCTCCGGCGCGTCCTGCCACACCAGCGGGCGCAGGAACCGGCGCATGGCGGTGACACCGACCGAGGTGTGCAGGGTGTTGGTGGACGGCCACGGTCCGCCGTGGTGCTGCGCCCAGGAGACGCGTACGCCAGTGGGGAAGCCGTTGAAGACGAGGCGTCCGGCGACCGGGGTGGCCGCCGCGACGAGTCGTCGGGTCAGCACGGACTCGTCGGGCTCGGCGTGGAGGGAGGCGGTGAGGGACCCGGGCACCTGCTGCAGCGCCGCGACGAGGTCGGCCTCGTCGGCGTACCTCACCACGACGGCGGCGGGGCCGAAGCACTCCTCGAGGAGCTCCGGAAGTTCCGCCGAGCCGGTCACCAGAAGGCCCGCGGCGGCCCAGGCGGGCTCGCTCTGCTCCTGCGCCGTCACGGCGGAGGTGACGCCGGGCGTCGAGGCGAGGCGGCCGAGGATCTCGCGGTAGGAGCTCGCGATGCCGATGTTGAGCAACGGCTGTGCGACCGACTCGGCCAGAATCGCGGCCAACTCCTCGACCAGCGCGTCACCGGCCTTCCCGGCCGGCACGAACACCAGTCCCGGCTTGGTGCACAGCTGCCCGCCCGACCCCGTGATCGAGGCGGCGAGGCCCTCGGCGATGGCCGCCCCGCGAGCCGCGGCGGCACCGAGGGTGACCACGAGCGGGTTGAGGCTGCCGAGCTCGCCGTAGAACGGGATCGGCTCGGGGCGGGCGTTGACCAGGTCGAGCAGCGCCCGTCCACCGGCGGGCGAGCCGGTGAAGCCGACCGCCTTGACGAGCGGGTGCACGACGAGGGAGGCACCGGCCTCGCGACCGTGGACCACACCGACCGTCCCCGGCGGCAGCCCGAGGTCCTCGACCGCGGCACGCAGTGCGTCGAAGGCGAGCTGCGAGGTCAGCGGGTGCGACTCGTGCGCCTTGACCACGACCGGGCACCCGGCCGCGATCGCGGAGGCGGTGTCGCCACCCGGCACCGAGAAGGCGAGCGGGAAATTGCTGGCCCCGAACACGGCGACCGGGCCGAGCGGCACGAGCATGCGGCGTACGTCGGGGGCAAGGCCCAGCGGCGTCTGACCTGCGTGGTCGATCGCGGCCTCGAGGAAGCTGCCCTCACGAACGGCCTCGGCGAAGAGACGCAGCTGGAAGGTGGTGCGGCCGACCTCGCCCTCCAGGCGAGGCCGGGCCAGCCCGGTCTCCGACATCGCGGTCTCGACGAGCCCGGCGCGACCTCCCTCGAGCCGGTCGGCCATCGCCTCGAGCAGGCGGGCGCGCCCCTCGCGACCCAGCGCCGCCAGCGCCGGCACGGCGAGATGGGCCTCCGTGACGACCCGGTCGACCTCCTCGCTGGTGGTGGCCTGCAGCTCGGTCGGGATCTCCTCGCCGGTGGCGGGGTTGTGGGAGGACAGGACGGTCACAGCAGGTTCCTTCCGGCGAGGTTGCGCATCAGGTCGGCGACGCCGAAGTCCCACGGCGCGCACTCCTCGCTCGCCCGGACGCGGTTGACGAGGGTGCCGAGCTCGGGTGCGGAGATCCGGACGACGTCGCCCGAGTGGTGGGTGAACCCCATGCCGGGCTCGTCCCGGTCGTCGGAGGGCGCGAACATGGTGCCGAGGAGCAGCACAGCCCCGTCGGGGTACTGGTGGTGCGGGCCGATCAGCTGGCCGACCAGATCCGCAGGATCGCGGCTGATCGCACGCATCGACGAGGTGCCCAGCATCTTGAAGCCGTCCTCGCCGAGCACCTCGAGCGAGACCGTCATGGCGCGCACGTGGTCGAGGGTGAAGCCGTCGTCGAAGAGCCGTACGAACGGGCCGATGGCACAGGCGGCGTTGTTGTCCTTGGCCTTGGGCAGCAGGAGCGCCGAGCGGCCCTCGACGTCGCGCAGGTTGACGTCGTTGCCCAGGGTGGCGCCGACGATCCGGCCGTCGGCGGCGACGACCAGCGCGACCTCCGGCTCGGGGTTGTTCCAGCGCGACGCGGCCAGCACCCCGACCTCGGTCGCGGTGCCGACCGCGGACAGCGGCTGGGCCTTGGTGAAGATCTCCGCGTCGGGCCCGATGCCGACCTCGAGGTACTGGCTCCACATGCCGCGCTCGCGCAGCACCTCCTTGAGTCGCAGCGCCTCCGGCGAGCCGGGGACCAGCTCGTCGAGCCCGCCGCCGATCGCCGCGGTGATCTCGGCCCGCACGGTGGCCGCGGCGTCGGCCTCACCCCGAGCGCGTTCCTCGATGAGCCGCTCCAGCATCGAGACCACGAAGGTCACCCCGGCGGCCTTGACCGCCTGCAGGTCGACCGGCGCGAGCAGCCAGGGGCGGGTGGCATCGCGGCCCTCCGGCGGCGTGTTGGCGAGCAGATCGGCCACCGTGGCCAGCGGCTCGCCGGGCACGTCGGCCACCGCGGCGGCGGGGTCGGTCTGCTCGCAGAGGTCGCGCACCGTCGCGAACCTCCCGCTCATGTCGTACGCAGCGCCGTCCCGCACGACGACGACGCTCGGGCCGCCTGCCGCCGGGTCCCAGACGCGTCCCACGAGCGTGGGGACGGTGCCATCGGGGGGTTGGGCGGCGGGCAGGGTGGCGGCCAGGTCGGGCCCCCAGTCGGTGGTGGCGGTCATCGGTGGTCCTCCGGTCAGGCTCGTACGAATCGGGGTACCCGCTTCTCGGCGAACGCGGCGCGGCCCTCGGCGGCGTCGGCGGTCGCGAAGCAGACGGTCTGGATGTCACGCTCGTAGGTGACCGCCTGCTCCAGAGGCATGTTGGCGGCGGCGGCGAGGTTGGCCTTGGCGGTCTCGACCGCGATCGGGGCCCGGCTCGCGATCGTCTCGGCGAGGTCGAGGGCGCGCGGGAGAAGCGCCGCGGGCTCGTGCAGCTCGCTGACCAGACCCCAGGCGAGCGCCTGCCGCGCGTCGATCGGGTCGCCGGTCATCAGCATGATCGCGGCGTTGCTGGGTCCGATCGAGCGGTCGAGCAGGGCGGACATGCCACCGCCGCCGATCCAGCCGAGTTTCACCTCGGCGGCGGCGAGCTTCGCGGTGGTCGACGCCAGCCGGATGTCGCAGATCAGCGCGGTCTCCAGGCCGCCGCCGAGGGCGTACCCGTTGATCGCGGCGACGACCGGCTTGCGCAGCACCTTGAGCGAGTCGCAGTAGTCCTCCCGGTTGCGGAAGGCCCACGGGGTGGCGTACTTGTCGAGCTCGGCGATGTCCGAGCCCGCGCAGAAGGCGCGGTCCCCGGCGCCGGTGAGCACCACGACCCGCACCTCGTCGGCCTCGTTGCACCAGCGCGCCAGCGCGACGAGCGCGTCGGACATCTCCTGGGTGACGGCGTTGAGCTTGGCGGGCCGGTTGAGGGTGATCACGCCGATGTGGCCGCGCTGCTCGAACAGCACCTCCGGGCAGGTCGACTCAGGTGCGGTCATCGGGCAGCTCCTTCCGGATTCGTGCGGCCGAGGACGGCCAGGTGGCGGTCATCGATCCGACCGAGGGCGGCCGCGATGCTGATCGAGCCGGCCAGTGCTTCGCGTACGACCTCGGCGGCCTCGGTCTGGAACGTCACGTATCCCGGGTGACGGGGACGGACCCACGCTTGCTCGACCGTCTCCAGGGTGCCGCGGTAGAAGTCGCCGACCGGCTCGTTCAGCGCCGGCGAGGTCCACGCGGCGCGTGCCGACGGCTGGCCGGCGTGCGCCGGGATGAAGCCCTGCTGCACCGGCCCGGACATGAGGTGGCGTACGTGGTCGAGCAGCTCAGGCGTGGCCTGGCACCGTGTGGTGAGGGCCAGGCCGGTTCCGCCGAGGGTGGAGCCGGGACGCGTGCCCAGGGCCAGCGTGGGCGCCTCGGTGAAGCGCACCGGTCGGTCGAGCGTGGTGTCGGCATAGGTGACGTAGCCGTAGACGAGCGGTACGTGGGCGATCGTGTCGTCCTCGGTCATCTCGGCGAGCAGGCCGATCGGGTCTAGGTCTGGGGCGCGACGCGGCGCCCGCGAAGCCAGGTCGGCCATCAGCTCGAGGGCCTGGCGTCCGACCTCGACGGAGACGAAACGCTGCGCGCCTCCGGGTTCCTCCCCCAGCGCGACGCAGACCGAGGAGAACGTCAGCAGGGCGTGCGGGCCCGCGAGCGACAGCGCGACGGGTGCCCGGCGGGACAGCGCGGCGACCTCCGACCACAGTCGCGGCACCCTGTCCACCAGGTCGGCGCGGGTGGCGGCGACCTGCGTCGCGGCGTCGAGGGGCACCGCCCACAGCAGCCCGTCCATGACGTACGACGCCAGGCTGGGGCCGACGGCCGCATCCGCCCACGCCGCGACCTGTTCGTGGCCCACCAGGTCGTCGAACGACTGCAGGCAGCCATGTGCGAGGGCGTCGCCGAGGTGCGGGTGGTCGAGGACGACGAGGTCGTAGCGGGCGGCGATCTCCTCGATCGGGGTGGACTCGAAGCCGCTGAGCGGGTGGACGTCCCAGGTCAGGTCCAGGTCGCTCGCCTCGGCCGCCGCGACCAGAGCGTCCCGGCCGCGCGGGTGGTCCCAGGTCAGGCCTCGGAAGGTCGGCTGACTCATGCGACCGGCTGGTCGGGGCTGGTCTCGGCGACCACGCCGTCGGCGGTCAGCGCCGCGATCTCCTCGTCGGTGAAGCCGGCCTCCGCGAGCAGCTCGCCGGTGTGCTCCCCGACCAGGGGAGCGCCCCGGTCGATCGCGGCCGGCGTGCGGGAGAAGGCGTACGGGAACCCGGGGGTCGTGACCCGGCCCTCGGTGGGGTGGTCGTACTCGACGAAGGTCCCGTTGTGCTTGATCTGCGGGTCATCGACCAGGGCCGCGTAGTCCTGGACAGGGCCGCACCAGATGCCGGCCGCACCGAGGGCGTCGAGCCACTCGGCCGTCGTACGCAGCGCCAGCCTGTCCGCGGTGCGGCGGTGGACCTCGTCCCGATGGGTCCAGCCGTGCACCTCCGAGCTCATCTCGGCGAACGCGGGCTCGTCGATGACCTTGCCCAGCGTCGGCAGGTCGGGCATGGCGAGGGCGAGGAAGCCGTCGGCCGTCTTGAACGTGCCGTAGGGCGCCCGGATGTAGACGTGCGCGTGCGGCTCCGCGCTGCGCTGCTGGGGCACCTTGCCGGCCACGAACACCGACAGCTCCTGCATCTGCAAGGTGGTGATCGCGTCCAGCATGTTCACCTTCACCAGCTGTCCCTCGCCCGTACGCTCGCGGTGGAGCAGCGCCGCCAGGACAGCCTCGAACGCGGTGGACGCGGTGACCGCGTCGACGAGGTACTGCCCCGCCGGCTGCGGCGGCTCGCCGTGGCGACCGGTCGACAGCATCGCGCCGCTGCGGGCCTGCAGCAGCAGGTCCTGCCCGGGCTGGTCGACGTCGGGGCCGTCCTCGCCGTAGCCGGACATCGAGACGTAGACGAGGCGCGGGTTGATCGCCGAGAGGGTCGCGTAGTCGACGCCGAGGCGCTCGGCCACGCCAGGCCGATAGTTCTGTAGGAAAACATCTGCGCTCTCAACCATCCGCAACAGAACGTTCTTGCCGGCAACGTTCTTGAGATCAACGGCCAGCGAGCGCTTGTTGCGGTTGAGCGAGAGGAACGAGACGTTGATCCGGTTGCCCTGCGCGCCACCGGCCGCGGCGTGGCGCTGCCACTCGCCGGTGACCGGCTCGACCTTGACGACGTCGGCGCCGAGGTCGCCCAGCCGCTGCGCGGCGAACGGGCCGGCCATGGCGATCGAGCAGTCGAGGACGCGGTAGCCCTCGAGGATGCGGGGTGTGGAGGTCATCGGTTCTTCCTTGCGTCGGTGGGTGGCGGATCAGTCGGGCTGGTCGCCGAGCGCGCGGATCGCGGCCCGGGACGCCCGGACGGCATCCGCGCCGTCGAGCACGCGGATCGTGGTGGAGTAGCTGCGCGAGTCGCCGTGCTCGAGCCAGGTCATCGACCCGTCCTCACGGGCGGCGGCGTCGCCGGCGACCGCATGTGTCGACGGCTCCAGCCCGATGGCGTACTGACCACTGCGGAGGTTCTGCCACTCGAAGAAGTGCGGCATCGTGGCTGAGTCCCACGACACCTCGACACCGAGGGTCTCGTCGCCGCGGACCAGCGCGACCCGGTGGCGCCCGTCGCCCTCGGCGACCAGCGTGTGCTCGTGGACCTGCTCGACGAACCGCGGCTGGGGCTCGGGAAGGGTGCGATAGGAGACGCCCTGCTCGGCGACGGAGTCGGAGCGCCACGGCGTCTCGCTGATCGCCGCGACGAACTCGGTGCCCGCATCGACCAGCGGCCAGCCGAAGTTCAGGTGGTAGAGGAACATGTGCGGCGTCGGGTCGAAGCCGAGGTTGTCGACGACGTCGTGGAGACGGATGTCGAGCCCGTCGAAGTCGACCTCGATCGTGCGGGTCAGGCGCAGGTGCTCACCGAAGGACGTCGCCTGGACGACCTCGCCTCGCACCCGCAGCACACACCGGTCGCCGTCCCACACCTCGCCGGCCTCGAGCAGCCGGCCAGGGATCGCGGTCAGCCGGCCGTGCAGGCCGTGGTTGACCGTCTGCTTCGGCGGATAGTTGTACGCCGAAGCATCCACGTCACCACCGAAGAGCGTGTGGTCGAGGCCGCCGGAGACCAGCAGGCCGTCGAGGGCCCGCAGCCAGGACAGACCGCCCTCGTCGTGGTGCTCGTGCAGCCCCGGATGACGGAAGCCGTTGCCGCTTCGCCACCCGAAGGGGACGCCCCGGAGGCGGGCCGCGCCGAGGTCGAGCGCGCGGTCGACCAGCACCTCGAGCTCCAGCCCGGCCGAGGTGCGCAGCTGCACCGCACGGACGCCGCGCTCGGAGCCGTTGTCGAGGACGACCTGCCGTACTCCGGCGACGGACTCGGTGTCGCCGGTGCGCTCGCGCAGCGCGCGCGGGGTGAGTCGGTGCCCGAAGATGTCCAGGCCGGTGTCGAGATCGCTCATTGCATGTTCCATCCGCCGTCGACGTTCAGGGTCTGCCCGGTCATGAAGGACGCGTCCGGCCCGACCAGGAAGGCGACGACAGCCGCCATCTCGTCGGGTCGACCACGCCGCTTGAAGGCCTGGTGGTCCAGCACGTGGGCCGTATAGGCCTCGGGATCCTCGTGGATCTCCTCGGCCTTGGTCGGGAAGGCACCTGGGGCGACCGCGTTCACCCGGATGCCGTGCGGACCGAGCTCGCGCGCGAGCGCACGGGTCAGCGCCACCGCCGCTCCCTTGGTCGAGACATAGCTGGCGAGCTTGTCCCAGCCACCGCTGAAGGTGATCGACCCGACGTTGACGATCGAGCCGTTCCCCCGCGGCGCCATCAGCCGGGCCGCCGCCTGGGCGGCCACGAAGTAGGCCCGCTGGTTGACCGCCACCACGTCGTCGTACTCGGTGACCGCGATGTCGAGGAACGGCGTGGCCGGATAGATCGCGGCGTTGTTGAGCAGCACCTCGAGCGGCCCCAGCTCGCGCTCGGCCTGCTCGAGGGCAGCGACGACGGCAGAAGCATCGCGGACATCCGTCGGCAGGGTGACCTGCCGGGCTCCGGTCGCCTCGACCTCGGCGGCCGTGGTGCTCAGCGCATCACCCGCCAGGTCGAGCAGGGCGAGCGAGAAGCCCTCCTGCCCGAGGCGTACGGCACTGGCGCGGCCGAGCGAGCCACCCGCTCCGGTCACCACGGCACAACCGCGGGTCTGCGTAGGGGACGTCATCTGACTGGTCCTTTCGTGGGTGGAGCGGGTCAACGTGGGGAGGCGCCCGGGGAACGCGGGTGGAGGGACGGCTTGCGCACGAGCCTGCGACCGGCCCGCTCCGGACGTACGTGGGGGCCGCCGTGGCGACCCCAGTCGGCGGCCTCGTTCATGCGCTCGATCGCGGCCTCGTCGACGACCAGGCCGAGACCGGGGAGGTCGCCGAGCACCAGGTGCCCGTCCTCGATCTCCTGGTCGGACGTGATACCGAAGGGCAGATGCAGGTCCTGCACCTCCAGCGAGAGGTGGTTGGGTACGACCGTGGCCGCATGGGCTACCGGGTTGGCGTTGTAGCCCACCGGGCTCATCGGCAGGTCGAAGGCGAGCGCGAGGGCGGCCACGCGCAGGAAGTGGGTGATCCCCCAGACGCTGCCGGTCTGCACGATGTCGACCGCGTTGGCCTGCAGCAGCGGCCGGAACTGCTCGAGTCCGGTGAGGTTCTCCCCGGTCGCGACGGCCGCACGCACCGACTGGGAGACCCGAGTCAGGCCGTCGACGTCCCACCGGCGCACCGGCTCCTCGACCCAGGCGAGGTCGACCGATTCCTCGAGGCGGCCGATGTGACGTACCGCCTCCTTGCGTGACCAGGACTCGTTGGCGTCGAGCATCAGCGCGGGCGCGGCGCCCGTACGGTCATGGAAGACGTCGCTCACGAGGTGGAGGCGCCGCAGGTCGGCTTCGACGTCCAGGCCGCCCTTGATCTTGACGGCGGTGAAGCCGTGGTCGGCGAATCGGGTCTGGAGCGCGGCCAGCTCGTCGTCGGTCAGCGGCCCGTCCAGACCGGAGGCGTACGCCGGCACGACCCGGTCGCGCCCGCCGAGCAGACGCCACAACGGCTGGCCGGCGGCTTTGGCCTTGAGGTCCCACAGCGCCATGTCGAGTGCGCCGATCGCCCCGAACACCGCACCTCCGTGCCCGGACTTGAAGACCCACGACAGCATCCGGTCGTAGAGCGCCTGCACGGCGCGCGGGTCCTCGCCCTCCAGAGCCGGGAAGACGACGTCGAGCCCCTGATGGTGGCCCAGGCCGATGCCTTCCAGTCCGGAGTCGGTGGTGAGCACGACGATCGGGACCGCCGTCTTGCCCGACCCGACGGCGCCGTTGACGTCGCCGATGGGACGCCCCCAGTCGTGCACCGTCGTCAGCGTGCGATAGCCCGTGATGCGCATGGTCTCGTCGGCCCCTTAGCCCTCGGCCGCGGCGGTGACGCCGTCGATGGTCTGCTTCTGGAGGTCGCCACCACCTGCGTGGTGACCACCTGCCGAAATCATCAGACATCATTTGTCTGTTGTCAACCGTCGGTTGTCTGCCGCCGAGCCACGACGCGCCTCAGAGGACGATCTCGGGCCTCACCCGTTTGGGCGTCCAGACCCGCTGCCGGCGGGCGCCGTGGCTGGTCAGCAGCAGCGCCCCGACGAGGAAGGCGGCCAGGACGAGGGCGTCAGCGACGACGCGCCCCGAGAGTCCGCCGTACATCAGCTGGCGCAGCCCGTCGACGGCGTAGCTCATCGGCAGTACGTGATGGAGCGGGTGCAGCGGCTCGGGGATCGTCTGCCAGGGGAAGGTGCCGCCGGCGGTGACGAGCTGGACGACCATCAGGACCAGGCCGAGGAACTGGCCCGGCGCCCCGAGAAGCGCGTTGAGCATGTGCACGATCGCGATGAAGGTCGCAGAGATCAGCAGCAGGAATCCCAACGTCCCGAGCCAGTTCACCGGGGTGATGTCGACGGCGAGACCGACGACCACGAGCACGACGACCATCTGCGCGACACCGATCAGCGCCGGCGTGATCCAGCCGCCCAGGGCGATCCGGAGCGGCGTCTGGTTGGCAGCCAGCGCACGGGTCGAGATCGGCCGGACGAGCAGGAACAGGACGTACCCGCCGATCCACGCGCCCAGAGCGAGGAAGAACGGCGCCAGCCCGGCGCCGTAGGAGGACGCCTTCGCCTCGGAGACCGAGTCGATGGCGACCGGGTCGGCGATCGTCGAGGCGATCTGGTCGCGCAGCTCCTCGTCGGTGGCCGGCGCCTGCGCGACGCCGTCCTGCAGCCCCTTCTTCAGGTCGCCGGCGCCGGTGGCGAGCGTGCCGGCGCCGTCGCGCAGCTCGGTCGCGCCGGCGCTGAGCTCGCCGGCGCCGTCGGCGGCCGTCGAGATCCCGGCGACCAGATCGGGCATCGCAGAGGCCAGCTTCTCGTTGCCGTCAGCCACCTGGTCCGCGCCGGTGGCGAGCTGGTTCAGCTGGTCGGAGACGTCGCCGACGCGCTGGTCGACGCGGTCGAGCGGGGCGGAGCCGCGGTCGTAGATGGCGAGGATGTCGGCTCGCTGCTGCTCGTCCAACCCCTGCGCCCGGAGCCGGGCGTCGAGGTCGTCGCGGGTCGAGTCATAGGCGGCCACGGCGTCGTCGACGGCGGTCGCCGCCCGCTGCCCGGTGGCGGCGATCTGGTCGTTCCCGTCGGCGACCTTGCGGGCGCCGGTGGCGAGCTCGCGCGTCTGGGCGGGCAGGTCGGCGACCTTGCTCTCGATGGTGTTCAGGCCGTCCTCGAGGTCGCCGGCCCCGGTGGCCAGCTTCCCGGCACCGTCGCGCAGCGTGCCCGCACCCTTCTCCAGCTTCGCGGCACCGTCGGCGGCCTTCGCCAGGCCCGAGCGGAGATCGGAGATGCCGAGCAGGAAGTTGGCCGCGGCCTGCTCGGAGACCTCGCTGGCGATGGCGTCGCGGACCTTGTCGGTGACGTTGGTCGCGATCGTGGTCGAAAGGTAGGAGTTGGCGTCGTTGGTGATGACCTGGATCTGCGCCTGCTTCGGGTCGAGCCGCTCCGCGCCGGTCAGCGTCCGGGAGAAGCCCTCGGGGATCCGCAGGGCGAAGTAGTAGTCGCCCTGCCGGATGTCCTCCTCCGCCGTGGCCGCGGAGACCTCCGACCAGTCGAAGTCGCCCGACTTCAGGAGCTTGTCGGCGACATCGCGCCCGGCCTCGATCTTCGTGCCGTCGGTCGTGGTGGCCCCGGTGTCCTCCACGATGAGCGCTGCCGGGAGCTCATCGAAGTGAGCGTACGGATCGTGGTTGGCGTAGAGGTAGAGCCCGGCGTAGAGCGTGGGAACGAGGACGAGCGCCACGATGACGAGCTTCGCCAGCCGTCCGGCCGTGATCCGGCGCAGCTCGGTCAGGGCGATACGCAGCGAGTTCATGCTTCCTCCGTCGGACCGATGGTGAACGTACGCACGCCGGCGGGGATCGAGACCGCAGCGCTCGCGGTGACCAGGACGCCGGGCCGGCTCTCGGAACCGGCGAGGTCCTCGGCGATGTCCAGCCACTGCGCGACCGGCAGGCCGAGGCGCTCGGGGTAGGTGAGGACGAGGTGGCGGGTGCCCGGCCGCAGCAGCGCCATCCTCGCGAGAATCTCCAGGCGAGGTCCCGGCGGGACCGCCTCCGTGGTGATGCCGGGCCCGAGGTCGTACTCCCCCAGCCAGCCGTCGATGGCTGCAGCACTCGGCTTGTGCTTCGCCATGGCGAGCTCCTCGCCGAGGATCGTGCGGAACGGCACCATCTCGTCGGGTTCGGAGACCCCCGGCACATCGACGAGCGCCACCGCGGCCTGCAGAGCCCGAGGCGACGCGTCACCGTCCAGCTCCACCCTGCCCGCATCCAGCCGGAGCCGCCCGGCGAGGGCCAGCGCCAACGACGTGTGCCCACCTCCCGGCGGGCCGACAGCCACCGCGACCTCTCCCCCGCGCAACGTCACCGACGTGGTCGGAAGCAGGTCCCGAGCCCCCTGCCGAACACGCGCCCCGAGGGCTCGCAGCCTCGTCGTCTCCTCGTCGACCACGTCCTCGCTCATGGCCAAACCCTGTCACCAAATGTCAGCAAAGAGCGTCAGGCACAACGATCCGGAGGCACTCCTAGCCCAAGGCGTCGAGCAAGTCCTGAGACAGGAGAGTGACGCTCTCGGCCACTCCCGCGGGTCACCGACCAGTTCTTCAGCGGCGCCTGCCATACGGGATCCGGGCGCAGCCGCACTGCGCGCAAACAGTTCGTCGAGGTAAGTCAACGCGTCGGCCGTCACTGAAGCGCCGACTTCGATGCCTTGAAGGCGACCAATAGCCGTGGCGAGGAAATCCGTCTCGACAGCCCGTAGGAGTCGGTAAACGTCGTGTGCGTCCTTGTTGTCCTGCCGCTGCCTCGCGCCCTCCGCATCGACTTCGGATCGTGAGGTGGCACACGAACTCCGCGGCGCCCGACAATAAGTGTTCGGGAAGTCATCTCGTTCCGCCGACAGCGGAGAGATGATGCTTACCCGAACAGCATCCACGAACCGGCGGGTCCGACATGTCAGGTCTCGAGGATCTCCTTGAGCTTGGCCAGGTCCTTGGTCGTCGCTCGCCGCATCGCCCGCTCCATCACCGGCGCAGCGACCCGAGAGAAACCGGACGGGTTGCCACGGTTGCGCAACGTCATCCGGGTTCCGCCCTCCCCCGCCGGCTTCCACGTGTAGGTCGTCTCCATCGGGAACGGTCCGTCCGCCGTACGCATCACGAGCCGCTCCCCGGGCACCCACTCGACCACCTCGTAGGTATAGGCCAGCCTGCGCCCCAGGAACTGCGCGACGAAGTCCATCCTCGACCCCACCCGCACCGGTGGCTCGGTGCGCCAGTCGACCGAGCGGATGTTGGCGTACCACGTCGGAGCGTTGCTCGGGTCTCCGGCGTACGCAGACACCTCGGCCGGCGATCGCCGAATCGCCGTCTCCACCAGCACGTCCACGCTCATGGACCCATCGTCCTCCGAAGTCGGGCCGTTGTCCTCCGCCGCGGCCGGCGCTCGTACGTTGAGCATTGTTCGTCCCTAAGACGCCTCGACCGGGGTCCGGATCTCTAGCGTATGTCGGGCACATTTCCATCTGCCGAGACTCCAGAAGGACTCCACCATGGATCGTCGCAACTTCCTACGTGCCGCCGTTGTCGGCGCTGGAACCGCCGCCTTCGGGTTCAGCGTCACTCGTCCCGCCATCGCCTACCCGGCCAAGACCGGGCCGAGCCCCTATGGCGCGCTCCTGGCCGCCGACGCCAACGGCATCATGCTGCCGGCCGGGTTCACCAGCCGGGTGGTCGCCCGATCGACCAAGACCGTCGCGAGCACCGGGTACACCTGGCACAGCGCCCCGGACGGCGGGGTCTGCTTCGCCGACGGAACCGGCTGGATCTACGTCTCCAACTCGGAGATGAGCAGCGGCGCCGGCGGCGTGAGCGCGCTCAAGTTCGACAGCAACGCCAACATCACCAACGCCTACCGCATCCTCGGCAACACCACCCGGAACTGCGCGGGCGGGCCGACGCCGTGGAACACCTGGATCTCGTGCGAGGAGCACGACGCCGGCTACAGCTGGGAGACCGACCCGTGGGGCGTCGAGCCCGCCGTACGCCACACCGCGATGGGCCGGTTCACGCACGAGGCCGCGGCCTGCGACCCGGTTCGCAAGGTCGTCTACCAGACCGAGGACAAGAGCGACGGCGGCTTCTACCGCTTCGTCCCGACCACCTGGGGAGACCTGTCCGCCGGCAAGCTGCAGGTGCTCACCACGAGCCTCACCTGGGTCGACGTCCCCGACCCCGACGGCTCCCCCACACCCACGCGCGACCAGGTCTCGACCATGAAGGCGTTCAACGGCGGCGAAGGCGCCTACTACCGCAACGACATCTGCTACTTCACCACCAAGGGCGACAACAGGGTGTGGGCGTACAACGCCGCCGCCGGCACCCTCGACGTCGTCTACGACGACAACCTGACCAGCAACCCGCCGCTCACCGGCGTCGACAACATCACCGGCGCAGCGGCGGGCGACCTCTACGTCGCCGAGGACGGCGGCAACATGGAGATCTGCGTCATCACCCCCGACGACGTCGTGGCGCCGTTCCTCCGGGTCACCGGGCAGAGCTCATCCGAGCTGTGCGGTGTGGCGTTCAACCCCGCCGGCAACCGTATGTACTTCTCCTCCCAGCGAGGCACGAGCGGCTCCTCCAGCGGCGGCATCACCTACGAGATCAGCGGCCCCTTCCGCTCGTAGCCGACCGAACCGTACGTCGCAGACCCGGCCAGGTCCGGCACCGTGGTCGGGATCTGCGATGTCGGTGGCACGAAGGGACTCGTCTTCGACATCATCAGCGGTAGTCCAGATGTCCTGGCCGAGATCATGGAGGCACTTGCATGAAGGTCCACCACCTCAACTGCGGCACGATGCACCCGGTCGCCACCCCCGGCAGCCTGGTCTGCCACGTCCTTCTCGTCGAGACGGAGAACGGCCTCGTGCTCGTCGACAGCGGTTTCGGCACGCAGGACGCCGCCGACCCGAAGGGCCGGTTCGGCGAGGCACGCTTCTTGATCCGCCCGACGTTCGACGTCTCCGAGTCCGCCCTCGAGCAGGTCACGCGGCTGGGCTTCGACCCGCAAGACGTACGTCACGTCGTACTCACCCACTTCGACGCCGACCACACCGGCGGGCTCGCCGACTTCCCCTGGGCGCAGGTGCACCTCACCGCAGCCGAGAACTTCGCCGCGCTGCACCCCCAGGGCGCCGTCGAGCGAGGCCGTTACCTGCCCAGCCAGCGTGCCCACGGCCCGGTGATCGTCGAGCACACACCTGACGAGGGCGAGTCCTGGAGGGGGTTCGCGGGGGCCAAGGAGCTCACCGAGATCTCTGCCGGCCTGGTGCTGATCAACCTGCCGGGCCACTCCCGCGGCCATGCCGCCGTCGCCGTCGCCGCCGGTGACCACTGGGTCCTGCACGTCGGCGACAGCTTCTACCACCACGGCCAGATCGACGGCTCCGGCCACGCCCCGCGAACCCTGACCCTGATGGAACGCCTCATCGCGCACGACCGGAAGAAGGTCCGGGCCAACCACGAGCGGCTCACCGAGCTCTGGGCCGCTTCCTCGCCCGACCTCGTCCTCGTCAACGCCCACGACCCCAGCCTGCTCCACCGCGCCGCCGCTCGCGCCACCCCAGCCTGAGCCCCGGTTCGACCGCCGAGGGCAGGTAGTCGAGCTGGAAATACACGAAGGCCCGGACCTCTCGGTCCGGGCCTTCGTCTTGGAGTAGCGGGGACAGGATTTGAACCTGTGACCTCTGGGTTATGAGCCCAGCGAGCTACCGAGCTGCTCCACCCCGCGTCGCAAGAACAACTCTACCCGCGAACTGAACCGAACCCCAATCCGGGCACACGGGTCGCGACAAGCCCGAAGCCAGCGCTACCGATGAGCAGATGCAGGTCGATACCGAAATCACGAAGGCCCGGACCTTTCGGTCCGGGCCTTCGTCTTGGAGTAGCGGGGACAGGATTTGAACCTGTGACCTCTGGGTTATGAGCCCAGCGAGCTACCGAGCTGCTCCACCCCGCGTCGCAAGAAGAACATTACACGCGAGGGGAAACGATCCCCTAATCGGAGGTGTCCTCACCCACCCGAGATGAGCTCGGCGGCCTGGTCGACCTTGTCCTGGGCCTCGGCGATGAGGCGCTCCCGCTCGGCGTAGTCGCCGGCCTTGCCGGCCTCGTCGGCCTGAGCGAAGAGGGCGCGCGCGTCCTCGAGGAGCTGGCCTACCTCACCCGGTGATTCACCGGAGGAGGGTGGGTTGGTCTCGGCCGGTTCCTCGTCGGGATCGGACGCCGTCGGAGGCGTCGGCTCGGCGCCGGTGAGCGCGACCTCGAGGGCCTCGTTCAGCGTCGTTCCGTAGCCGACCCGTCCGTCGTAGGAGACCAGCACGAAGGCCAGCTGGGCGTAGCCCGAGGTCGAGGCGGTCGCTCTTCGGGCGTAGATCGGCTCGACGTACAGGATGCCGTTCTTCGCCGTCGGGTACGTCACGACCTGGCCCCACACCGGCGCCGATCCGGAGCGGTTGAAGGAGGCCACCTCGTCGGCGATCGCCTTGTCCGTACGGAACTCGTTGGAGACCATGCCCGGACCCTGGGTGTCGTCGGGGAAGCCGGTGGTGATCCGGATCTTCCCGTAGTCCTCCGAGGTGGCATCCGAGTCGACCGACATCATCGCCGCCAGGTTGGGGCGGTTGTAGGGCACGAACGCGGAGGTCAGCGACCAGCGCGCCGTGCCGGAGCCGACGTCGAGGAACATCCGGTAGGGGGTCTGCTGGTGGTTGTCGTCATTCGGGTCCTCGGGCACGGCCCAGCGCTCGTTGCCGGAGAAGAAGACGTCCGGGTCGGAGACGTGGTAGCGCGCCAGCTGGTAGCGCTGCACCTTGTAGAGGTCCTCGGGGTAGCGAAGGTGCTCCAACAGCTCCTTCGGGATCGACGACTTCGGCATCACGGTGCCGGGGAAGGCCGCCTCCCACGTCTGCAGGATCGGGTCGGCCTCGTCCCACTCGTAGAGCGTGACCGTGCCGTCGTAGGCATCCACGGTCGCCTTCACCGCGTTGCGCATGTAGTTGATCTCGTCGGTCGGCAGCGTCTGCACCCCGGCCGAGGTCTGGGTGGCGTCGTCGGTCATCGAGGCGAACGAGTCACGCGCGGCCTGCGGGTAGCGGTCGGTGGTGGTGTAGCCGTCGACCACCCACTGGATCCGGCCGCCCACGATCACCGGGTAGACGTCGTCATCGAGCGTCAGCCACGGCGCCACCTTCTGCACCCGCTCCTTCGGAGAGCGGTCGTAGAGGATCTCGGAGTCCTCGGTGACCCGCGAGGAGAGCAGGAAGTTCGTGGAGCCGAACTGGATGGCGTACATCAGCTGGCGGAAGTTGGACCCGATCGGGATGCCGCCGGCACCTTCGTACGTCGTCCGGGTCTCGCCGTCCTCGGAGTTGTAGTCGAGCTCGACCGCGGCGCCCTTGTCGGCCTTGCCGACGATCGAGTACTCCGGCGAGTCCTCGCCGAAGTAGACCTTGTCCTGGAACTTGCCCTGGCCCGAGGTCAGGTCGTGCTGGCCGGTCCTGTCGCCCTCGGCCCACTGCATCTGGTTCGACTCGGTCTTGTCGTCGGCGCCGCGCATGTTGGCGTAGGAGGCGATCACGCCGTTGGAGTGGGTGTAGACCGTGTGCAGGTTGGTCCAGGTGCGGTCGGAGTCGGAGATGCCGGCCTGGTTGAGCTCGCGTACGCCGAGCACGACCGCGCGCTCCTTGCCGCCGACCTCGTAGGTGGAGATGTCCAGCGGCTCGTGCACCGAGTAGTAGGAGCGACCCTGCTGGACCTGCTCGAACTCGCGGTGGACCACCGCGGGGTCGACGATCGGCAACGAGGACGCGGTCTCGTCGAGCTGCTCGGGCGAGGCGCCGTCGGCCTCGGCCTGCGAGGTGTACTCGGTCACCTCGAGGTCGTCCTTGGCGATCCCGTAGGCGTCCTGGGTGGCCTTGATGTTGGCCGCCAGGTAGGGCTTCTCCTTGTCCTGCTCGCTCGGCCGGACCTGGAAACCCTGCACGACCGCGGGCCAGATCATCCCGATCAGCAGCACCGAGATCGCGAACAGCGAGATCGCGATCGACGGCAGCTGCCACGAACGGCGCCACATGTTGAGGATGAACAGCACCCCGCAGATCACCGCGATCGCGAGCAGGATCTGGTTGGCCGGGAGCACCGCGTGCTCGTCGGTGTAGGTCATCCCGTCCAGGCGCGGCCCGGAGCCGTTGACCAGGTCGTAGCGGTCGACCCAGTAGTCGAGCCCCTTGACCAGCAGGATCAGCCCGAACATGGCGCTGAGCTGGATCTGCGCCGAGCGGGTGAACCGGTCGCGCTGCGCGGTGAGCCGGATCCCGCCGTAGACGTAGTGCACGATCATCGCGCCGATGGTGCCGAGGATCAGCCCGGTCAGCGCGAAGTTGACCAGGTAGTGCCACCACGGCAGGTCGAAGACGTAGAAGCCGATGTCCTTGCCGAAGAACTCATCGGTCTTGTCGAAGTCGCGCCCGTGACGCCACATCAGATACGTACGCCACTGGCCGGCGCCCGAGAAGCCGGCGAAGATGCCGGAGACGCCGGCGATGCCGATCAGCAGCCAGGTGCGGATCGGGGCGATCGCGTCGCGGTAGCGGTCCAGGCCACCGATGTCGTCGGCCGGGTGGAAGTAGGGACGGGTGCGGTAGGCGAGCGCCGCGGGCAGCCCGATCATGATCGCCATCAGCACGAAGAAGATGACGAAGAGTGCCGTCCGCGTCCAGAAGACCGTGCCGAAGACGCTGCTGAAGTCGATCGCGTCGTACCACAGCGCGTCGGTGTAGATCGCGGCGAAGGCACTGATGCCGAAGAAGAGCACGATGACCGAGACGGCCGAGATCGCCAGCCATCGGTTGCGGCCGGTGCTCTGTGTGCGCGCCGGCGCCTGCGCCGGGTCGTCGTCGTCGAACAGACTCATTCGTCACCCTCCGGGTTCTCCTCAAGAGTGACACGCAGCAGTTCGAGGAGCTCGGGGACCAGGTCGACACCGCCGATGACCGACTGGTCGTCGTCGTGCGCCTTCAACCGCAGAGCACAGTACGTGGCACCAGCACGTGTAGCACCGGCCACGATGCGTACCTCTTGCCGGTCGGGGTGCGCCTTGGCGAACTCCGCGGCCGCCTCGGCGTCGTCGGGGATCTTGCCGTCGGCGTCGGGCGGCAGCACCAGGCGCTCGACGACCGCCGCACAGCCGGTGACCCCCTGGGGCCAGGCGGTCGTCTGGAGGACCTCCTCCAGCTGGGTCGTCACCGGGACCTGGTCCTGCTCGATCGGGGTCAGCGACCCCTCCTGGTCGGGAGCGTCCAGGCCCATCATCGTGGCGAGCGCGGGCTCGGCCCGGACCAGTGCGGCGGTGTCGACCAGCGCGAAGAGCCGCGCCGGCCCGTCCCAGCCCTCGCCGGCGACGTGGGACTCGATCTCGAGGACGGCCGCGGCCAGCGCGGGGTCGGTCTCCAGGTCGAGACCTCGGCTGAGTTCGGGCGTGGGCTCAGGGGTGTCGTTCACTTCGTGCTCCCACAGGTCGGCAGCTTGGCATTCGGGTCCTCGGTCCAGGTTTCGATCGCCTTGATGGCGTCGTCGAGAGTCTCCACACGGGTCAGGCGCATGTCACCGTTCTCGGCGCCCTCGACGTCTTGGCAGTTGCCGGCGGGCACCAGGAAGAGCTCGGCTCCGTCCGAGGCCGCACCCGGGATCTTCTGCTGGATCCCGCCGATCGGGCCGACGTTGCCGTCACCGTCGATGGTGCCGGTGCCGGCGATCGGGTTCCCGTCGGTCAGCGACCCCTCGGTGAGGGTGTCGTAGACCGAGAGCGCCATCATCAGCCCGGCGCTCGGTCCGCCGATGGCCGGGTCGAGGGTGATCTTGACGTCGTAGGGGAACTCGTAGGTCGCTCCCAGCGAGACACCGATGAAGGCTTTGCCGTCCTTCTCACCGGTCTTGATGGTCTCGGTGAGGGTCTTGCCCTTGCGCTCGATGGTCAGCTCGATCGTGTCCCCGGGCTCGGCCTTCTGCACCTCGGCGACGACCTCTTCGGGGGTGTCGACCGCCGTGTCGCCGACCTTGGTGATCACGTCGTCGGCCTTCAGCTTGCCGGCGGCCGGCGCGTCCTTGGTCACCTCGGCGACCGAGACCTCGTCGACGTCTTCGCCGAGCCTGGTGAACGCTGCCGCGATCGCCGCGTCCTGAGCGCTGGCCATCTGCACCTGCCCGGCCTCGCGGTCGTCCTCGACGGTGCCCTGGTCGGGGTAGGCGACCTCGCGCGGGTAGACCGCCTCGGTGTCGCTCATCCACGCGCCGAGCAGAGTCCAGAGTCCGAGCCGAGCCTCGCGGGTGGTCTCGGAGACCGTGGTCATCCGCAGCTGGCCCTTGTCGCGGTAGCTCGGGTGACCCTCGACCTGGACGATGTCCTTGCCGTCGAACTCGCCCAGGACGTTGACCGTCGGCCCGGGGCTGTAGATCGTGAACGGAAGCGGGACGACCCAGGCGATCACGATCAGGGCAACCACGAGCGGCAGGGCGACCAGACCGGCCAGGGTGCGCTGTGTCATAGCGTCACCTTCTCATTCGAGCCCAAGTGCACCCTAAGAGGCGTCGCGGTTGACTCGGACCGCGACTCCGGTCGACCTGTCGGGCGGCGGCTGGGGCGCTGCGTACCTTCTCGAGCGCTCGCGCGTCTTCTCCTTCTCGAGCGCGATGCCGAGACGGCGTACGACCTCTTCCCGGTCCTGCTCGCGGCCCTCACGTCCGAGGAACGCGACCCAGGCCATCGCCAGCAAGGTGATGACCGCAGAGGGTACGAGCCAGAGCAGGATGTCCACGTACGCAGCCTATTTGTTGGTGCTGGGGCCGCGCATCAGGGCGCGCCGACCCACTCGTCGGTGCCGTCGGTGAAGACCTGGTGCTTCCAGATCGGCACCTCGGCCTTGAGGGTGTCGATGAGGTCGCGGGAGGCGGCGAAGGCCTCACCACGGTGGCCGGAGGCGGTGGCCACGATGACGGCGATGTCGCCGATGTCGAGATGGCCGGTGCGGTGGACGGCCGCGACACCCGCGACGCCGTGGTCGGCGGCCACCTTCTCGGCCACCTCCTGCAGGCGCTCGAGCGCCGTCGGGTGGGCCTGGTAGTCGAGGCCGGTCACGCCCTTGCCACCGTCGTGGTCGCGTACGCGGCCGACGAAGAGAGTCACCCCGCCGGAAGCGTCGTCGTCGAGTGCTTCCATCACCTCGGTGACATCGAGAGGGGTCTCCCGGATGTCGAGAAGCTTTACGGCTGCGTTCATGGGGCCAGCCTAGTGCTTGCTGACAGCGGGCTTCCGTAACCGCGTAGGCTGGACACATGAGTCAGACCCCAGGTGGCCCCGACGAGCCGGAGGAGCCGGAGAACCCCTTCAAGGGCACGCCCTTTGAGGCGTTCTTCGGTGGTTTTCCTATCGGCGGCGTCGGTGGAGGCCCCGGCGGCATGCCTGACCTGAGCCAGATCTTCGGTCAGATCCAGTCGCTGCTACAGCCCTATGACGGCCCGCTGAACTGGGACGTCGCGATGGACCTCGCCCGCAAGGTCGCCGCGTCCTCGCCCGACCCGACGCCTTCTCAGCGACAGAAGGACGCCGTCGCCGACGCGATCCAACTGGCCGACCACTGGCTGGAGGAGACCACGTCGTTCCCCTCCGGCGTGAAGTCCGCCACCGCCTGGTCGAAGGCCGAGTGGCTGGTCAACACCCTGGACGCGTGGAAGCCGCTGATCGAACCGGTCGCCGCCTCGACCGCGGCCGCGATGAGCGGCCAGCTCCCCGAGGACATGAAGGCCCAGATGGGCCCGATGATCGGGTTCGTCGGCAAGGCGATGGGCGCGTTGTACGCGAACCAGGCCGGCACCGGCCTCGGCCATCTCGCCGGCGAGGTCATCTCCGTCTCCGACATCGGCATCCCGCTGACCGAGCCCGGTCAGGCCGCGCTGCTGCCGGTCAACGTCGAGCCCTTCGCCGAGGGCCTGGGCGTCAGCACCGACGACGTGCTGCTCTTCCTGGCCCTGCGCGAGGCCGCCCACCAGCGGCTCTTCGCCGGCGTGCCGTGGCTGCGTGACCACGTGGTCGCGGCCGTGACCGACTACGCGCGCGGCGTCGAGCTCAACATGGAGGCCATGCAGCAGCGCATCGAGGAGCAGATGCGCGGCCTGGACCTCTCCGCCATGCAGGACCCGTCCCAGCTGCAGAACATGTTCGAGGAAGGCATGTTCGAGGTGCCCGACTCGCCCGCCCAGAAGGCGGCGCTGGAGCGGCTCGAGATCGTGCTGGCGCTCGTGGAGGGCTGGGTCGACGAGGTCGTCGCCCTGGCCACCGCCGAGAGGATGCCGGTCGCGGCACAGCTGCAGGAGGCCGTACGCCGCCGCCGGGCCGCCGGCGGTCCGGCCGAGCAGACGTTCGCGACCCTGGTCGGCCTCGACCTCCGGCCTCGACGGCTGCGCGACGCGGCCGCGCTGTGGGGATCGCTGCGCACCCGGCAGGGCATCGAGGCTCGCGACGGCGTCTGGATGTCCCCGGCGCTGCTGCCCACCTCGGCCGACCTCGACGACCCGCTCGGCTTCCGCGAGGGCGCCGAAGCTCCCGATGTCGACTCGATCGACTTCGACGCGGAGCTCAAGAAGCTGCTCGGCGGAGACGCTGACGAGTGAGTCTGCACGCTGACGCGCTCGCGACGCTGCGGGCGTGGGACGCTCCGTCCGCTCCCCAGGAGACGCTGCGGCAGCGCTATGTCGCTCATCTCGAGGCAGAGCCGACGGGGGTCTTCAAGTCCTGCGTCCCCGACCATCTGACGGCCTCGTGCGTGGTGCTCTCCGACGACGGTTCCTCGGTGCTGCTGACCCACCACCGCAAGGCGCGGCGCTGGTTCCAGTTCGGTGGTCATCTGGAGCAGGGCGACGCGACCCTGTGGGCGGCCGCCGCCCGCGAGCTGCGTGAGGAATCCGGGGTGCCGGGCCTGGTGCCGCTGCCCGGGTTGGTGCAGCTCTCCGAGCACCCGGTGCCCTTCTGCGCTCCGTCCGGGGACGTCCACCATCTCGACGTACGCTTCATGGCCGTCGCTCCCGCCGGTGCGGTCCCGGCGGTGAGCGAGGAGTCGCTGGACGTACGTTGGTGGCCGATCGACGGCATCCCTGATCCCGAGCCGGAGATGATCGAGCTCATCAAGCTCGCTCAGGCGCTTCTCTAGCGCACGCGGGAGCCGGCCGGGGTCGTCCCGAGCGCCGTGTGAGCGGTCGGCCGCCGGCCGGCGGCCAGAGCAGCGGGGGGCTCGCCGGCATACCTGACGGCCTCGCGGGTCAGGTGGCTCTGGTCCGCGTAGCCGTGCCGGGCCGCCACCTCGGCGATGGGCAGCCGGCCGAGGTCGGCGGCGGCCCGCTCGAAACGTACGACTCCGGCGGCCGCCTTCGGAGTGAGCCCCACGGCCCGCTGGAAGCAGGTCGTGACGTAGCGGTGGCTCCATCCGGTCTCGGCCACCAGGTTCCCGATGTGCGCCTGGCCTCCGGACTCCGTGATCCGGTCCCATAGCCACTCCACCATCGGATCGGCCGGTTCGCCGGCTCGCGCCAGCAGGGCGGACTGGACCAGGTCGAACCTGCGCCGCCACGTACCGGCCTCGGCGAGCTGCTCCGAGAAAGACGTACCGAGCTCTGGGATCAGGTCCTCGACCCCGGTCACCCGGGCGGCGACCTCACGGCCCGGGACGCCGAGCAGCCGGCCGACGCCGAGCGGCGTCAGGTAGACCTGCACGCACGCGTGGTTGCGCCCGGACCGGGTCGAGACCGGGCCGGGCATGAAACCGGCCAGGAACGACCCGTACGTCCCCACCCCGTCCCCCGCGGCGACGTCGACGATCTCGAACGGGTCGCCGAAGGAGAGCACCAGCGGCAGCAGCGTCCCTGCGGGCTGGCGACGCTCGAGCGGAACTGCCGACCGCTCCCGGAAGCCGACGACGCCCGCCACCAGGCCTCGCAGGCCGGGATGGGTCGGCAGTCGTACGATCTCGCGGGTCACGCCCGTCATGGTCCGATCATGGCCGGTCGATTTCGTTCAAGCCAGCCGATCCGTCCAGGACGCACGATCAGGTCATGCGAAGACTTGCGATCGTGGAGTTCCTGAGCGTCGACGGAGTGATGCAGGGGCTGGGCTCCCCGGACGAGGACCGGGACGGCGGCTTCGAGCACGGCGGCTGGGGCGTGCCCTTCGGTGCCGCTCTCGGCGAGGTGCTCTCTCCAGACGTCGGCGCGCAGACGTCGGCGTACGTCTTCGGGCGGCGGACCTACGAGAAGATGGCGGCCTTCTGGCCGGACCGACCTGACACGGACCCGATGGCGGCGAGCCTCAACTCCACGCCGAAGTACGTCGCGACCCGCACGCTCGCCGACCTGGCCTGGAGCGGGGCGACCGTGCTCGACGGCGAGGTCCTCGATGCGGTCAGCGCCCTCAAGGCCGACGGGTCGGGAACCATCGTCGCGCTCGGAAGCGGTGATCTCGTCCGTCAGCTGATGAGCGCGGGGCTGGTCGACGAGCTGAGGCTGTTCGTGCATCCGCTGCTGATCGGCACCGGCAAGCGACTCTTCGGTGGCCTGCCGTCGCCGAGCTCGCTGCACCTGCAGGACATCGCCTCGACGAGCCTCGGGACAGTGGCGCTCACCTACTCCGTGGGCGAGTCGTAGCTCACCGGAGCGTACGCGGACGGCTGGCTGCCGACACTGGAGTACATCGAGGGTGGGTTGGACGCGGTGCCGGGTCTCGACAGCCGCATCGACGAGTGCGCGAGCTGGTAGCCAGGGAGCGCTAGTCGACCGGGTCGTCCAGCTGGTCGTCGATCTGGTCGTCGACGTAGTCGTCGTCCTCGCCCGGAGGGGCGGGGAGCTTGGCGGCAGCGGACCAGCCGGCGAGGTAGCCCTTGGCGCGCTCGGCCTGGGGATAGCGGTCGACCCACGCCCAGAAGGCCTCGTTGTGCTTGGCCTCGAAGAGGTGGGCGAGCTCGTGGACGAGCACGTAGTCGACGACCCAGCTCGGCATGCCTCGCAGCCGGTCGCTGAGCCGGATCGAGCGATCACCCGGGGTGCACGAGCCCCAGCGACTGTTCTGGTTGTCGACCCAACGTACGGAGTCGGGCTTGGCCAGACCGCCGAAGTACTGGTCGCTCAGCGCGGCCGAGCGCCGCATCAGATCATCGTCGCTGGGCTTGCGACGCCGTTCGGCCTTCTCCAGGCGGGCGACCATCTGCTCGACCCACTCGGCCTCCTCGCGCTGGGACATCGCGGCCGGGATCATCACGATGATTCGGTCGCCGTCACGGTAGGCGGAGACCGTACGCCGACGCCGCTTGCTGCGTCGCACCTCGATCTCCGGGCCGTCCATAGGTCAAGAAACTACCTGTTCGCCCAGGCCAGCAGGCGGTCCCGTGGCCAGGTGTTGATGATCCGTTCCTCTTCGATACCCGCCGTTTCGGCTCGTTCGCACCCCAGGACGAGGAAGTCGAGCTGCCCCGGGGCGTGTGCGTCCGAGTCGATCGAGAAGAGGCAACCGGCGTCGCGAGCGAGCTCGAGGAGCTTGGACGGCGGGTCTCTCCGCTCGGGCCGGGAGTTGATCTCGACCGCGACCTCGTGCTCGGCGCACGCCTCGAAGACCTTGCGGGCGTCGAACTGGCTGCCGGGCCGGGTGCCGCGGTTCCCGGTGACCAGTCGGCCGGTGCAGTGACCGAGCACGTTCATCCGGGTCGTGGAGACCGCCGCGACCATCCGCTTCGTCATCTGCTCCTTCTCCATCTTGAGCTTGGAGTGGACGCTGGCGACCCGCAGCTGGAGCTTGGCGAGCATCTCGTCGGTCTGGTCGAGACTGCCGTCGTCGAGGATGTCGACCTCGATCCCCTTCAGCAGGGTGAACCCGTGGCCGGCGAGGTGGTCGTTGACCGCATCGACGACACCGAGCTGACGCTCCAGGCGGGCGGCGCTGAGGCCGTTGGCGACCGTCAGGCGCGGACTGTGGTCGGTGAGCACGAGGTATTCATGTCCCAGCTCGATCGCGGTGAACGCCATCTCCTCGATCGGCGACCCACCGTCGGACCAGTCGGAGTGGCTGTGCAGGTCGCCGCGGAGCCTGCTCCGCAGCCCCTCCCCCGCCCCGTCGGCTGTCAGTGGACCGCCGTGGACCCGCTCGGTATCCAGCAGCCGCTGCGGAACCTCGCCGCGCGCGGCCTCGCTGATGACCTTGGCGGTGCTCGCCCCGACCCCGCTCAGCTCGGTCAGGGTGCCCTCGGTCACCCGACGGCGTACGTCCTCCTCGGAGAGGGGCAGGATCGCTGCCGCCGCGGTGCGGAACGCCTTCACCTTGTAGGTGTCCTGGCGTCCGCGCTCGAGCAGGAATGCGATCCGTCGCAGCGCTGCGACGGGGGACAACGGCTCGCCTACCAAATCTTCCTCCAACTATTTTTGCCTCCACAGGCGGTGGAGAATGCTTTTCCCTGGTCAAGGTCCTGATTCAACCGAATATTCTCCATCCGGTCACTTGGTTACCCACAGGAAAGCGCGTGTCTTCCACCGGCTGTCCCCAAGCAAAGCGGGGTTGTCCACATCTTGTCCACAAGCAACACGGAGTGGGACGTTGACGCGCTCCCACATCCTCTTTAAGTTCGATGTCAGTGGGACCCCCGGCGCCGCCGGACGGCCTTCGCAAGGGGAAGGCGAAGGACGATCCAGGCACCGGGGGTCCCTCCAATTTTCAGGTGACTCGGCGACCTCGGCAAGTGCCTTCGGCAGCGCTTCGATGCCCCTTCGAAAGTCCCGAATCCCCCGGTATGACGCCAACACGCCGACACTCGCTTGAGAGCCCGTGTTGCCGCCGAAAGCGCCGCGTGTCGTAGGGTCGAGTTGGCTCGGCATGACGAGCTTCCGACGGGCTTCCCTGACAACCCCGTCGCGACGACCAGTTACATAAAGGCTAAGGAGGCCGTCATGGCGGAGACCTGGAGCGGCGAGTTCTACTGCGTGAAGTGCAAGGAGAAGCGCGAGGCGACCGGTGAGATCCGGGTGAACGACAAGGGCACCAAGATGGCCAAGGCCGTCTGCCCCGTCTGCAGCACCAACCTCAACCGCATCCTGGGCAAGGCCTGACCACTCAGTTCATCCTGAGCCCACGCGGCGGCGCCCCCGGCATGTCCGGCGGCGCCGCTGCCACGTTTTGCCGAAGCGTCAGCCCCGTCGGCCGAAGCGTCACCCGAGTGCCAACTCGGCCGACGCGCGTGACGCCTCGGCGGGTTATCCACAGGCACCGTGGATTGTCGGTGCGGGAAATCTCGGCCGGTGTGAGACTCCCGGCATGAGCACGCGCTACCGGATTCGGCCGGGGTATGTGGCCGTACGACGTGATGAGACCCGACTCCAGATCGGCATCGACCCGCCACGGCGGGCGATCGTGCAGGACGGCGTGGAGGTACGCCGCCTGCTGACCGACCTCGCCGCCGGCCAAGCGGTCGAGCCCGACCACCTGCCCGGGCGGCACGCGATGCAGCAGCTGGGCAACGCCGGCCTGCTGATGGAGGCGGACGGCGGGGAGCCGCCACCACGGGTGGGCTTCGACGGGCCGCCGGCACTTCTCTCGGCGGCTCGGGCACTGATCGGACCGGCCCCGGCAACCTCGGGCGCACCCGACATCGTCGTACTCCTCTCCGACGGGCCGCTGGACCGCGAACGAGCCGACGAGATGGTGCGCGAGGGCCGGGCACACCTCGTGGTCGAGAGCGGTCCCGACACCTGGACGGTGGGTCCGCTGGTCGTCCCCGGGGTGACCGCGTGCCTGCGCTGCCTCGACGCGACGCTCGCCGAGGAGGACGAGCGGCGGGCCGTGGTCGTGAGCCAGCTCGTCGGCAACGAGGTGCCCAGCGACGCGCTGCTCCAGTCCCTCGCGCTCTCCTGGGCCGTACGCGACGCCCGCACCTACCTCGCCGGCCGTACCCCGGCCTCGTGGTCGGCGTCCGTGATCCTCACCCGTGACGACGCGCCCACCGTCCGACCGTGGCTGCGGCATCCCTACTGCGGCTGCGCCTGGGACCTGATCGCCTCGGCCGGGACGGCGACCGGTGAACCGGCTTGACCTCCGCCGACGCCTCCGGCACCCTTGCGGACATGGTCACGAAGAGCGCGCTGCGACGACGAGGCATGGGTCTCTGACCCCGCCCTCGCGTCAGCCTGCCCTCTTCACCTCCTAGGACCACTCTCGTGCACGAGCACACCCTTGCCCTGTCCGCATCCCTGCAGAGCGCCGTCGTCACCTGCTTCGGCGACGCCTACGCCGGTATCGATCCCGAGCTGCGGCCGGCCACCCGGCCCGAGTTCGGCCATCTCCAGTCCAATCTCCCGCTGCGGCTGGCCGGCCCGCTCGGCCTGCCGCCGCGGGAGATCGGCGCTCGCCTCATCGATGCCGTCGACCTGGGCGCTCTCGGCGCCCTCGAGCTGGCCGGCGCCGGGTTCCTCAACCTCACCTGGTCCCCCGAGGTCCTCGGCGCGGTCGTCAGTGACCTACTGACCAACCCACACCTGGGCGTACCCGTACCGGAGAGCCCGAAGCGGGTCGTCGTCGACTACTCCTCCCCCAACGTCGCCAAGCCGATGCACGTCGGCCACCTGCGCTCCACGGTCATCGGCGACTCCCTGGCCAGGGTGCTGGCCTACGCCGGCGATGACGTCGTGCGGCAGAACCATCTCGGCGACTGGGGCACCCAGTTCGGCATGCTGGTCGAGGAGCTGCTCGGCGAGGGTCTCAGCGACCCGGCGGCGGTCGCCGACCTGGACATGACCGAGCTGCTCGCGCTCTACCAGCGGGCCAAGGCGCGCTTCGACGACGATCCTGGCTTCGCCGACTCCGCCCGGCGGCGGGTGGTCGCGCTCCAGTCCGGCGAGCCGACCACCCTCGCCCTGTGGCAGGCGCTCGTCGACGCCTCGATGGCCGAGTTCGAGGCCACCTACGGCAGGCTCGGCGTACTCCTGACCGATGACGACTTCGACGGCGAGAGCCGCTACAACCCGCAGCTCCCCGGCGTCGTCGACGACCTTCGGGCATCGGGCCTGCTGACCGAGTCGGCCGGCGCCCAGGTCGTCTACCCCGACGGCTTCACCGGCCGCGACGGCGCCCCGCTGCCGCTGATCGTCCGGAAGGCCGACGGCGGGTTCGGGTACGCCGCCACCGACCTCGCCACGATCCGGCACCGCGTAGACGACCTGGCCGTGGACCGGGTCGTCTACATCGTCGACCACCGGCAGAGCCAGCACTTCGAGATGGTCTTCGCCGTCGCCCGCGCCGCCGGCTGGCTCCCCGACTCGGTGGAGGTCCAGCACATCGGCTTCGGCACCGTGCTCGGCCCCGACGGCCGCCCGTTCAAGACCCGCTCGGGCGAGACGGTCTCGCTGACCGCACTGCTGGACGCCGCCGAGGAGGCCGCCGCGGCCAGCTACGCCGGCCCCGAGGTCGTACATGCCGTGGCCAACGCCGCGGTGAAGTACGCCGACCTCTCCAACAACCTCGCCCGCGACTACGTCTTCGACCTCACCCGGATGTCGGCCACCACCGGCGAGACCGGCCCGTACCTGCAGTACGCCCATGCCCGGGTGTGCAGCATCCTCGCGCAGGCACCGCAGCAGACGCACGGCATCAACACGCTCACCCACCCGGCGGAGCAGCGGCTGGCGCTGGAGCTGACCGGCTTCGCATCGGTGATCGCCAAGGTCGCCGACACCTTGGAGCCGCATCACCTGACCGCGTACCTCTACGGTCTGGCGACCGCCCTGACGGGGTTCTACGAGAACTGTCCGGTGCTCAAGGCAGAGGGTGAGGTCAGGCAGACCCGGCTCGCATTGTGCGAGGCGACCCGGCGAGTGCTGTCAGAGGGACTCCGGCTCCTCGGGATCGAGGCGCCACAGAGGATGTGAGCGGTGGTGCTCAGGACCACCAGTCGGAGTCGAGCTTGGCTTCCATGGAGCGCACGTGACGTCGCGAGCAGGCCTCGCAGAACGACTTCGAACGCCCACGCTCGACCGCTGTGGTCCATGCGAGGAGGCGGTTGGGGTCGGCCTCGTAGCATCCGCAGAAATCGCAGGTCTTCATGGCTCAACGATAGGTCGAAATCCTGCGCTTCCGAGGGTGCAACACCGAAATTCTGGATCACCCGGATGTGAGTTCCGTGTTACCTCCCTGAGGGCAGGACACAGGCGCTGTCGAGTCCCAGAACGTGGTTGAGACGGCCGAACGCCAGCCACGATCCGAGGCACATGCTCAGCTCGACGATCTCGGCATCGGTGTAGTGGGCCGACATCCGGTCCCAGAAGTCCTGGTCGATGCCGTGGTGGTCGATCGCGTAGCGCTCGGCGTACTCGGCAGCGAGCCGGGTCCGGTCGTCGAAGGCGCCCGTCGTACGCCACTCCTCGACCGCCTCGGCGAACGACTCCTCGACCTTCTCGCCGTCTCGTTCGGTGCGCCAGTCGAGGCAGAAGACGCACCCGTTGATCTGCGCGATCCGCAGCCGGGCGGCCTCGAACTCGCGGAGCCCGAGCGTGGTGTGCTCGTAGACGGCGAGCGAGAGGCCGGCGGCGGCCGGACCGATCCCGTGGACCATCTCGCCCCAGACGTACGCGATCGGGTCCTTCCCCTCGGGGACGTCGATGATCATGCGGTCACACCTTCCTGGGCGGCCTTGGCCGCGCCGAGCTTGCCGGTAGCCGGACGCAGCGGTACGTCGAGCGCGTCGTAGAGGCCGGGGGCTGCGTCGATGAGCCACTCGACCGCGCCGACGAGTCGGCCGACCGCGGTGGCGTTGCCGCCCGCCGCCCGGTTGCCGGACTTGTCGGTCGCCTCGACCGTCACCTCGATCCGCGGGTCGCCCTCGATGATCACCCGGTGGGCGCCGTCACCGTCCGGCGGCGTCGGCCAGTGCGGAGCGCACGAGGGATGGATGCGGGTGACGTGCTCGACGACGATGAGCGGCTCACCGCCGACGATCCCCTGGACCTCGAAGCGCACCGCGCCCTGGGTGCCCTTCTCGAAGTCGCCCATCGAGGTGGTGGTCACGTTCTCGTCCAGCGGCAGTCGTTCGACGGTCTCCCGGATCTCGTCGAGCTCGACCTCGAGCCCGCGGGCGATCAACCGGACCTGGCCTCCCCACACCATCGTCGGCACGGTCTCCATGAGCATCGGGGCGTCGTAGTCCATCGGCTGCCCCATCCCGACGAGATAGCGGACGGAGTCGGGCTGGTCATAGGTCGAGTAGTCGAAGATCTCCTGGCACCGGACGACGTCCACGGTGCTGCCCAGACCGCTGACCAGCAGCGGCAGGATGTCGTTCCCCCACCCCGGATCGACGCCGGAGACGAAGAGGGATCCGCCGCCCTCGGCGATCGCGGCGAGCACCGGCTCGCGCATCTCCGGCGGAGCGTTGCGCTGGTCGTAGAGCGCATAGAGGGCGGGCGTGACGACCACAGCCCCGGTCCCGAGGGCGCGCACGATGTCGGCGAGCGCCTCGTCCGGGCGGATGTCGCCGGATGCGGCGTACACGATCGCCTGCGGACGTGCCGCGAGCACCGCGTCGATGTCGTCGGTGGCGGCGACCCCGATGTCACGGCCGAGCTCCGCGAGGTCGCCGGCGTCGCGGCCGACCTTCTCGGGATCGTGGACGAGCACGCTCGTCAGCTCCAGTCGTGGATGTGCGTCGACCGCCCGGATGGCGAGTCGACCGATGTTGCCCGTACCCCAAACGCATGTGGTGACCATGCGACCTCCCTGATCGGTTTGCATGAAAGTTCCGAAACCAGTGACACCCGTCACACGGATACTAGAACATGTTCTAGCAATCAGTGATGGAAGTGATGGAAAGGGAGGTCATCATGAACAACACACCACGGGAGGGCGGGCCGCGAGGCCTGTCACGCCGAGGATTCATGCTCGGCGCAGGGTCGCTGGCCGGGGCCGGGATGCTGGGAGGAGCATTCGCGACCCCGACCTGGGCGGCCGCAGCCCCGTCGTCGATCGGCAACGGCGCTCAGGTGCCCGTGCTGGTCATCGGCACCGGGTACGGCGGCTCGGTCGCGGCACTGCGTCTGGCCCAGGCCGGCATCAACGTCCACATGGTCGAGATGGGCCAGGACTGGGCCACCGCCGCACCCGGGCCCGACGGCAAGATCCATCCGAAGGTCACCAGTCCCGACTACCGCTCCTTCTGGATGCGTACGCGGACCAAGGCGCCGATCAGCAACTTCCTGGGCTTCCCGATCGACAAGGACGTCCCGAAGTTCGCCGGCATCCTCGACGCCGAGGACTTCGCCGGGATCTCCGTCTACCAGGGACGCGGTGTCGGCGGCGGCTCGCTCGTCAACGGCGGTATGGCCGTGACCCCGAAGCGCGCGAACTTCGCCAGCATCCTGCCCTCGGTCAGCGCCGAGGAGATGTACGCCACCTACTACCCGCGTGCCAACGCCGCCCTCGGCGTCGGCACGATCGACCCTGCGTGGTTCGAGCGTACGTCCTACTACCAGTACTCACGCGTGGGCCGGAAGCACGCGCAGCGCTCGGGTTTCGCCTGGACGTTCGTGCCGGACGTGTACGACTGGAACTACATGATGGCCGAGGACAACGGCAGCGTCCCCAAGTCAGCCCTGGACCAGGAGATCCTCTACGGGAACAACTACGGCAAGAAGACGCTGCCGAAGACCTACCTCGCCCAGGCCGCCGCCACCGGCAAGGTCACGATCTCCTCGCTGCACCGGGCGACCTCGGTCCGGCCGGCTGCCGCCGGTGGGTACGACGTCATCCTCGAGCAGATCAACACGGCCGGCGACGTGGTGGCCACGAAGACGGTCAACGCCGGGAAGGTGTTCTTCGCCGCCGGCAGCGTCGGCACGAGCAAGCTGCTGGTGAAGATGAAAGCGACCGGCGCGCTGCCCGCGTTGAACGGCGACGTCGGTCAGGGATGGGGCGACAACGGCAACGTCATGTGCGGACGTGCCAACCACGTGTGGGACCCGACCGGTGACGTGCAGTCGACGATCCCGTGCTCGGGCATCGACAACTGGGACGCCGGCGGCGCCTTCGCCGAGGTCGCGCCGCTGCCCGCCGGGCTCGAGACGTTCGCGTCCTTCTATCTCGCGATCACCAAGACCACCCGCCGGGCAGCCTTCACCTACAACTCCGGCACCGGCAACGTCGACCTGTCCTGGCAGACCGCGTGGAAGCAGGACTCCATCACGATGGCGAAGACCATCTTCGACAAGATCAACCAGAAGGAGGGGACGATCTACCGCACCGATCTCTTCGGCACCAACAAGATCTGGGGCGACCACCTGACCTACCACCCGCTCGGCGGCGCCGTCCTGAACAAGGCGACGGACAACTACGGCCGGCTGCACGGTTACAACGGTCTCTACGTCATCGACGGCGCGCTCATCCCCGGCAACACCAGCGTCAACCCGTTCGTCACGATCACCGCCCTCGCGGAGCGGAACATCGAGCGGATCATCGCCACCGACCTCTGATCGGAGGCGAGGTGCAAAAGTAGGACCGGCCAGTCCGAGGGTTTCTCGGACTGGCCGGTCATCTTCCACACCCGCGATCAGAGGGGTGAGGTCTGGGGTCCCATCGGGGACTTACAGCGCGCGGGCAAGGGCCAGCTTCGCCTGGACGGCGGCTCGCTCGGCCTTGCGGCCCAGGCGAGCGGCCTTGACGAGGGCATGGCCTCGCCGCAGTTCACGCGCCTCTCCCAGGCGCGCGGACATTTGCGCGCGCGCCAGGTCTTCGTAAAGCAAGTTCATCTGAGTGCTCCGTACTCGGTTGGTGTTCATGTCTGGTGGTCCTTCTTCTTCGGATGCCGACCCTGTGGTCAGCGGGCTCCTGCGCCCATGGTCATCACGATCGTGTTCATAGCTGTTGCCTCTCGTCGTTGAACGGCTGCTGGTGTTGATGGTGTTCGGTTGCTCAGGCGGCGTCCTTGCGGGGCCGGCCACGGGGCCGCTTGCGGGGGATCACCTTCCCCTGCAGGAGCAGCTGGCCGCCCCAGACGCCCCAGGGCTCACGCCGGTCGAGGGCGCTGGCGAGGCAGAGCGGCTGCACGGGGCAGGTCGCGCAGAGCGCCTTGGCGAACTCGACGTCGGCAGGAGACTCGGCGAACCACAGCTCGGGGTTGTTGGCCCGGCAGGGCAGCTGGTCCTCGTCGTAGCGGTTGGCGCGGTCGTGGAGAACGCCGAGAGTGACCTCGGGCTCGAGAATGCTGGTCATATGTACACCTCCTTTGTGACTGATCGCGGGTTTTGAGAAACAGAAAGGCCGCGGATCCCGGGTTTCGGGTTCCGCGGCCTGGAGGCTGCTGTGACTACGTGGTTCTACGTAGTCGGACAGCTCCAGGCTCGAATCCCGTGGGACTTGACCTTGATGGCATCCGCCTGCGGGGACACGAGTCCCTCGACGCGCATGCCGTAACCGGCGCCCATAAAGGCACCAGCAGCCGGGGTGGCCCACTTCGGGCTCTGACCGATCAGAGTGAACAGCGGGCTCGACAGCTCGGGGTGGCCGCACGCGGACATGGCGATGCCATTGATCGGCGTCTTGATCTGGTTGATCTTCACTGGGGCCACCTCCTTCGGGGCTGTCGGGCGCGCCTCATCGGCGCGCGGCTTTACTTGATGAAGGAACAGTAACCGGCCGGGCAGGCCGGCCGCAAACGATTAAACCCGTTGATTTCGACGAATTTTCGTGAAGGACTTCTACGCCTCGGCCGAGATCACCCGAAGGACTTCCGAGCCGTACGTCTCCACCTTGCTGCGGCCGATGCCGGCGATGCGCTGCAGATCCTGGAGCGTGCCCGGCTTCTGTTCGGCGATCTGCTCCAGGGTCGCATCGGTGAAGACCACGAACGCCGGCTTGCGAATCTCCTCGGCGGTCTCCTTGCGCCACTGCTTCAGCCGGTCGTAGAGCCCCTCGTCGTAAGGTGCGTCGCAGCCCTCGTGGCGGCCCATCCGCTTCTCCGCCGCCGAGCCGAGCGGCCCGCCGCAGGCCTTGCACATCCGCGCCTTCCCTGAGCCGGGGCGCCGGGAAGGCGCCGCGGACCGAGCCGGTCGCAGCGGGTCGAGGAATCGCGACGGCCTGCGCCGCGCGGCCTGGCCCGGCTGACGCGCCAGCGCCCAGGACAGGGTCAGGTCGACCCGCGCCCGGGTGAGGCCGACGTAGAGCAGCCGCCGCTCCTCCTCGATCTCGGCCGGGGTCGGCTCCTCGCCACGGAGGATGAACGGCATCGTGCCGTCCTGGAGGCCGACCAGGAACACCGAGTCCCACTCCAGCCCCTTGGCGGCGTGGAACGTCGCCAAGGTCACTCCCGACGGCACCGGTGCGTGCTGCTCGGCCGCGCGGCGGTCGAGCTCGGCGACGAGGCCGGCCAGGTCGCCGCCGGCCGCGGAGAAGGTGCGCGCCTGGTCGATCAGCGCCTGCCACGACTCCCAGCGATCGCGGGTCTGTCCCCGGCCCTCGGGCGGCTCGGAGGTCCAGCCCATCCCCGCCAGGATCCCGTGGACCGACTCCAGCAGCTCGTCACCGATCACGGCGCCCTGACCGCCGCGCGCCGCGCCGCGGATCCGGGTCACCGCCTCGCGGACCTCGGGCCGGTCGAAGAACCGGGCGGCGCCGCGCAGGACGTACGGGATCCGGCGGGCGGTGAGCGCGTCCTCGTAGGCCTCCGACTGAGCGTTGATCCGGAACAGGATCGCCATCTCGTTGTAGGGCTTGCCGCCCTGGTGCAGACGCAGGACCTCGGCGGCGACGCCCTCGGCCTCGGCGACCTCGTCGGGCTGCTCGACGTGCTCGACGGCGGGCCCGGAGTCGCGCTGGGCCTGGAGCTGGACACCAGCGCTCGGCGTACCCTCCAGGACCTTGTTGGCGGCCTTCACGACCTGCGGCGAGGAGCGGTAGTTGCGGACCAGCTCGACCGAGGTGGCACCGGGGTGCTTCTTCGGGAAGTCACGCAGGTAGGCGGCGTCGGCGCCGGCGAAGGTGTAGATCGTCTGCGCCGGGTCGCCGACGACACAGAGCTCGCTGCGCCCGCCCAGCCACAGGTCGAGCAGCGCCGACTGCAGCGGCGAGACGTCTTGGAACTCGTCGACGGTGAACCACTTGTACTGCCGCCTGACCTGCGCCGCGACGCGCTCGTCGTGCTCCAGCAGGCCGGCGGTCAGGAGCAGCACGTCCTCCATGTCCATGCGCGCCTGGGTGCGCTTGACGTCCTCGTAGGCCGCATAGATGTGTCCCACCATCGACGGCGTCAGACCGCCGACCTCACGGCCGCGCGCCTCCGCCGACTTCGAGTAGTCGTCGGGGTGGACGTTGGAGACCTTCGACCACTCGATCTCCGAGGCCAGGTCACGCGCCTGGGCCTGGTCGACGTTGATCCGCTGGCGCTGCGCGGCCGCGCGGATCAGCGGGATCTTCGACTCGGTCAGATTGGGCAGCTCGGTGCCGTAGACCTTGGGCCAGAAGAACCGCAGCTGGCGCAGGGCGGCGGAGTGGAAGGTGCGCGCCTGGACCGCGCCGGCGCCCATCGCGCGCAGCCGCTGCCGCATCTCCCCCGCGGCCCGGGTGGTGAAGGTGACCGCGAGGACCTCCTGCGGCGCGTAGACACCGGTGGCGACGCCGTAGGCGATCCGGTGGGTGATCGCCCGGGTCTTGCCGGTCCCCGCGCCCGCCAGCACCCGGACCGGACCCCGCAGTGCCTCCGCCACCCGGCGTTGCTCAGGGTCGAGGGCGGCGAGGAGGGACTCGGGGGTCATGGGCGGGGCGGGGTTCAATTGGGAATGGCTCCTCGGGGTGGGAACGTTGTGCCTTGGAGGCCAACACTATTGGCTCGCACCGACAGTTCTGATGAGGAGATCCCCCGATGAGCAGCTTCACGATGTACACCACACCCTGGTGTGGATACTGCCAGCGACTCAAGGGTCAGCTCGGCCGTGAAGACATCACCTTCGACGAGGTCGACATCGAGCAGGTCCCCGAGGCCGCGCAGATCGTCGAGCAGGTCAACGGCGGCAACCAGACCGTCCCGACCCTCGTCTACGCCGACGGCACCGCGATGACCAACCCGTCGATCGCTCAGGTCAAGGCCAAGCTCGCCGAGCTGGTCTGACGCCGGTCACCACGAGCCGGGCAGCTCCCCGCCGTACCACTCCTCGACCAGCGAGCGGCTGATCGAGATGCCGCTGGGCAGCTTGATCTCACCGCTCTTCGCGACCGCGGCGAGCTCCGCGCGGGTGAACCAGCGCGCCTCGCGGATCTCGTCCCCGTCGACCGCGATGTCGGTCGACGCTGCACGCGCGAAGAAGCCGAGCATCAGGCTGGCCGGCAGCGGCCAGGGCTGGTTGCCGAAGTAGTCGACCTGCCCGACGCGTACGCCGACCTCCTCGGCGACCTCGCGACGGACCGCGTCCTCGAGCGACTCGCCCGGCTCGACGAAGCCGGCGAGGGTCGAGAAGTTGGGCGCTGGCCAGCGGGAGTGGTTGCCGAGCAGGCAACGCTCCTCATCGCTCCCGGGATCCCCCGACGTCACCAGCATGATCACCGCCGGATCGGTGCGGGGGAAGGTCATGTGCCCCTCCGCGCAGACCAGCTCGTGCCCGGCCGCCCGCGGCTCGAGACCTCCGCCGCAACGCGAGCAGAACCGGGTCGCCCGGTGCCACTCGGCCAGGCCGATCGCGTGCATCAGGAAGCTCGCCTCGGTCGTGTCGGTGAGCAGCGCGGGGAAGAAGCCGCGCAGGTCACGCCACGTCTCTCCGGCCTCCTCACGGCCGGTGAGCACGGCGAACCTTGCTCCCTCAGGGGAGTTGCCGAGGAGCAGCCGGATCCCCTCCGGGGAGGCCTCCGGCGTACGCCACCTCACACCGGTCTCGCCTGACGGCTCGACCCTGTTGCCGGCGACCACGAGAACCCTCGTCGTCTCGGCGGACCAGGCCTTCTCAACCCAGCCGTCGTCGGCGCGCAGTTCGCCGGAGCGGTCGTGGGGGTTCTGGATGATTCGCAGATGGATGGGCAGCTTCGGGGAGTCCACCCGGCAGAGCCTATGAGGTGGGTATAAGTTCCGCGGCGTGGATCGGTTCTGGCGCATCGCCGCTGTCGTCTCCGTCGTGGTCGCTCTGGCGATCAACGTCTACATCGCCTGGGGCTCGAGCCTCTCGTTCATGTACGACGAGATCGGCACCGTCATCCACGGGCGGACCGTTCTCGGGCTCGACTCGCCGCAGCTGAACACCCCCGGCTACTACCCCGGGTGGGGCGTGCTGCTGGCGCCGTTGTGGCTGGTCACGTCCGACGTCTTCACGTTCTACCGGATGGCGATCGTCGTCGGTCTGGTGATCAGCATGCTCACGATCTGGCCGTTGGCCCGGGTCGCGGTGCGGCTCAGCGGGGTCACACCGGCGCAGGGTGTGGTCGCCGGCGCCGTCGTGATGGCCCTGCCGCCCCGCGCGATCCAGGCCGACTACATCCTCTCCGAGCGGCTGGTCACGCTGCTCGTCGTCCTCGCGACCCTGGCGGCGTTCCGGCTCTGGGAGAAGCCGACCTACCGCGGCGTATTCCTGCTCAGCCTGCTCACCGCGCTCGCGCTCTTCTCCCACGCCCGGATGCAGGTCTTCGTCGCAGCGGTCGCACTGTGGCTGATCTTCTTCCTCGTACGCAAGTGGCAGATCGCCCTCGTCGGGCTGGTCGCCACCGGCGTGCTCGCCGTGGCCGCCAACAAGGCGGCGCTCTGGTTCCACGCGCAGCTGGTGCCGTGGAAGTTCATCCAGGCGCAGGACTTCTTCGAGAAGGTCACCCAGGCCAACCCGCGGTACTGGGTCGACACCTTCGCAGGCGAGGCCTGGACGCAGATGGTCGGCAGCTTCGGCGTCGTGGTCGTCGGCCTGGTCGTGGTCACCGTCTTGTTCTGGAAGGAGCTCCGCTCGCGACAGGTGGGGCCGGCCGGGTTCGTGCTGATCGCGGCGGGGTCGATGTACGTCCTCAGCTGCCTGAACTGGGGCAACGAGTACTCGCTGTTCACCATGGAGTGGCGGCGCTTCGACTACTGGATCTACGGGCGCTACATCGACCCCGTCTTCGCGGTCCTCGTGCTGGCCGGGGTCTGCGCGGCGATCCAGGCCGTACGCTCCCGGGCGGTCCTCGTCTGGACCTGGGTGATCGTCGCCGGGATCTCGCTGGTGACCATCCTCGTCGTCGCCCCCGACGCGCCCACCTGGGCCTACACCACCCCGGCGCACATCCCCGGCGCGATCCCGTGGTGGTGGGCGCTTCCCGACGGGCAGTTCCCGCAGCCGGGGCCCATTCCGTCGTTCACCAACGACAACCGCTTCTGGCTGATCGCGACCCTCTGCGCCCTGGTGCCGCTGGCGATCTGGACGCTCCTCGCGGCTCTCTCCCGGTTCAGCCCTCGGCTGAGCTCACAGACAGCTGACCGAGTGCGCGCAGTGGTCGTCACCGCGCTCGTCCTGGTCGTGGGCACCGCCGGATCCGCCGTCGCCGACGTGGCCTCCGACAAGTTCCACGACCGCTTCGACCACGCCACCCCGGTCGTAGACGACCTGCGCTCGATCCTCGCCGAGCACCCCGACGCGGTCGTCGCCTACGACGAGAACTGCCCTCGCCGCCACTCGGCGATGAACTCCGAGCGCAACTGGCTTATGTGGTGGATGCTCCCGACGATCGTCAAGCGCGAGTGGGAGTGGGGCGACGACATCGTCTTCTCCTGCCCGAACGGTGAGCCTGCCTTCGTCACCGGTGCCGTGATGCTGCGCGAGCGGCCGTTCCCGCTTGCGACCGTCTGGATCCTTCCGGGGGATCTGCTGGATTCGCTGCGCGCTTCTGGGGAGTTGCCTGAGGTTGCTCGGGTGGTTGAGTAGGGCTCTGTCTTTGTCAGGGGTTTGCGGGTGTGTTTTTGTGGTTGGGGTGGGCCCCCGACCCTGTCTCTGAGGATGTTCTCGCCAGACCCCGGAGTCAAGGACGGCCTACGGCCGCCGGCTTCGCCGGTCGCCTTCGGCGATCCTTGACACCGGGGCCCGTCGAGAAAGATTTGGCTGGCTATCGGGGCGGCGGCCCGGGTGTGCTCGCGGGGACCGCTGCGGGCGAGGGGACGGCTTCTCCGGGCGAACGAAATTTCGTTCGCCCCAACTGAGCAGAGCCTCCTCCAGCGGAAAGAAAATTCCTTCCACCAACAGAACCCACACCCCGGCCGAGACGACTCAGCAGCGAACGAAAATTCGTTCGCCGACCACCCCACCGACCGACACCAGCGAAGCAATCAACCAGTCCCAAGCCCGTACCAAACCCAAACTCTCCGCACCAAACCCCTGCCGCCGACCCGATAGCCAGCCAAATCTTTTCTCGGCGACGGCCGGTGTCAAGGATCGCCGAAGGCGACCGGCGTCAGCCGGCGGCCAAAGGCCGTCCTTTACTCCGGACGCCGCCGAGAACACCCTCCCCGAAAGGGTCGGCGGCAAACCCCAACCACAAATACACAGCACCCGACAGAGAGCGGAACCCCGACCTACCTCCGAGTAAGCACCCTCTGCGCGACAACGAAGACGAGCACCAGAACCCCGATCGTGATCCGCGTCCACCACGAGGACAGCGTCCCGTCGAAGGAGATGAAGGTCTGGATCGTGCCGAGCACGAGCACCCCGAGCAACGACCCGACCACGAAACCTCGGCCGCCGGTGAGCAGCGTGCCGCCGATGACGACGGCGGCGATGGCGTCCAGCTCCATCCCGACCGCGTGCAGCGAGTAGCCCGAGAGCGTGTAGAGCGCGAACAGCAGCCCACCCAGCGCGGCACACAGCCCGCTGATGGCATAGACCCCGACCTTGGTCGCCGCGACCGGCAACCCCATCAGCAGCGCCGACGGCTCGCTGCCGCCGAGGGCGTAGACGGTGCGCCCGAAGCGCGTCGAGGCGAGGACGTACGCAGCCACCGCGACGATCACCAGCGCGAAGACCGCCGTCCACCCGAGGTAGTAGCCGCCGGGCAGGGTGATCGAGCCGAACGCTATGGCCGAGAAGGTCTCGTCCTTGATCGGGATCGAGTCGACGCTGATCAGGTAGCAGAGCCCGCGGGCCAGGAACATGCCCGCCAGAGTGGCGATGAACGGCTGGATGTCGAAGTAGTGGATCAGCAACCCCATCGCGGTGCCGAGCAGGATGCCGGACAGGAGCACGACCACGATCACCGCGACCACCGGCAGGCCGAGCTCGAGCGTCCGGGCCGCGATCAGCGTCGAGAGGGCCACGTTGGAGCCGACCGAGAGGTCGATCCCGCCGGTCAGGATCACGAACGTCATCCCCACCGCGAGCACGATCAGGAACGCGTTGTCGAGCAGCAGCGTCAGGAAGACCTGCGGGTCGGCGAACCCCTCGTAGCGGATCCCGCCGATGCCGAACATGCCGATGAACAGCGCGAACGTGCCGATCACGGGCAGGTAGCGGCGCGGCGGGCTGAAGCGGGCGATCCGGGCGATGACGCCGGTCTCGATCGTGGGCACCTGAGCACTCATGCCACAGCCTCCTCACGGCTGGTCGGCGTGCGGTCGCCGCGCCGTTGCAGCACCGCGCGCGCCTTCGGCGACTGCAGCAGGCACACGACCACGACCACCAGCGCCTTGAACAGATAGTTGGCCTCGGCCGGGATGCCGATGTTCGGGATGGTCCGGGTGAGCGTGGCGATCAGCAGAGCCCCGACCAGGGTGCCGGTCAGCGAGAAGCGGCCGCCGGCCAGCGACGTACCTCCGATGACGACGGCGAGGATCGCGTCCAGCTCGATCCACAGCCCGAGGCTGTTGGCGTTCACCGAGTGGGTGTTGGCGGCGATGATCAGGCCGGCGGTCCCGGCACACAGCGCCGCGAAGACGTAGACGGTCCAGATGATCGTGCGGGAGCGTACGCCGGCCAGCCGGCTCGCCTCCGGGTTGATCCCGACCGACTCGATGAGCAGGCCGAGGGCGGTGCGGCGTACGACGATCTGGGTGGCCGTGAAGACACCGAGTGCGATCAGAGCGGCGACGGGGAGGGTGAGCAGGTGGCCGGAGGCCAGCGCGGCGAAGGCGTCGTTGTTGACGGTGGTGATCTGGCCACCGGTCACCAGCATCGCGATCCCCCGGCCGGCGACCATCAGTACCAGCGTGGCGATGATCGGCTGGATGCCGACCACCGCGACCAGGAAGCCGTTCCACAGCCCCAGCGCGACGCAGACGGCGAGTGCCATCGTGATCGCGACGACGGCCGTGCCCGCGGCGCCGTCGACGGGGCTCTTGACGATGTAGACGCAGGCGACCGCACCCGCGATCGCGGCCACCGCGCCCACCGAGAGGTCGATCCCTCGGGTCGCGATGACCAGCGTCATCCCGATCGCGACCAGCAGCACCGGGGCGCCGTTGCGGACGATGTCGACCAGGCTGCCGAAGAGGTGACCGTCCTGGATGCGTACGTTGAAGAACGTCGGCGTCGCGATCAGGTTGACCACCAGCAGCGCCCCGAGCGCGGCCAGCGGCCAGAAGAGCCGATGGGCCATGGCGCGGGCGCCGAGCGCCTTGACGGTTCCGACGGTCTCAGGCATCTGCTCGCTCCTTCTCGGCCAGGCCGCCGGGTTCGCCGGTGATGATCTCGAGCACGTCGTTGACGTCGACGCCACGGTTGGGTCTCTCGGCGATCTTGCGGCGGTCCTTGAGGACCACCAGCCGGTGGCTCAGCCGGAGCACCTCCTCGAGCTCGGCGGAGATGAACACCACGCTCATCCCCTTCTCGGCCAGATCGGCGACGAGCTGCTGGATCTGGGTCTTGGCACCGATGTCGATGCCGCGGGTGGGCTCGTCGAGCAGGAGTACGTCGGGCTCCGTGATCAGCCAGCGCGCCAGCAGGACCTTCTGCTGGTTGCCACCGGACAGACTTCGCATCGGCAGGCTCGGGTCGGCCGGTCGTACGTCGAGAGCGGTCATGAACTCCTTGACCAGCGTCGAACGGGTGGCCGTCGGGATCGGCCGCAGCCAGCCACGGCTCGCCTGTAGGCCGAGCAGCATGTTGTCGGCCACGGAGAGCTCCTCGAAGACGCCCTCGGCCTTGCGGTCCTCGCTGCAGAAGGCGAGCTTGCGGTCGATCGCATGCCGGGGGCTGCGCAGCCTCCGGCGACTCGAGCCGCGAACCGTGAGCTCGCCGGTGTCCGGAGCGTCGGCGCCGAACAACAGCCGGGCCAGCTCCGTACGTCCCGAGCCGAGCAGGCCGGCGATGCCGACGACCTCCCCGGGAAAGAGGGTGAGGTCGGTGGCCTCCAGGCTCCCCTTCCGGCCCAGCCCGACCGCGCTCAGCACCGGGAGGCGCTGCTCGGTCACAGCCTCCCCGGACGCCTCGTGCGCGGCATGGTCGAGTCGTTCGAGGACCTGGAGGTCGCGGCCGATCATCAGCTGCACCAGCTCCAGCTGAGTGGTCTCCGCGACCCGCCGCTCACCCACCACCCGGCCGTTGCGCAGGATCGTCATCCGGTCGGAGATCTCGAAGACCTGGTCGAGGAAGTGGGAGACGAAGACGATCGCGGTGCCCTGGTCACGCAGCCGGCGCATCACCTCGAAGAGCCTGGCCACCTCGTCGGCATCGAGGCTCGAGGTCGGCTCGTCGAGGATCAGCACCCGGGCGTCGGTGTCGACGGCACGTGCGATCGCGACGAGCTGCTGGACGGCGATCGGGTGGCTGCCGAGCTCCGAACCGGGGTCGATGTCGATGCCGAGGCCCTGCAGCGAGGCGGCGGCGCGGCGGTTCATCGCCCGGCGGTCGATCGCGCCGATCCCGTTGAGGCGGCGCGGCTCGCGGCCGAGGAGCATGTTCTCGGCCACGGTGAGGTTGGGGACCAGGTTGACCTCCTGGTAGACCGTGCTGATCCCGGCGTGCTGCGCCGCGGCCGGGGTGGCGAACCGGGTCTCGACGCCGGCGATCTCCACCCGTCCCGAGTCGATCGTGTAGACCCCGGTCAGGGCCTTGATCAGCGTCGACTTCCCGGCCCCGTTCTCCCCCATGAGCGCGTGCACCTCCCCCGGCAGGAGTCGCAGCGAGACGCCGTCGAGCGCTCGGACCGCTCCGAACGTGATGGAGACGTCGAGCATCTCCACCACCGGCCGAGGTGGCTTCGTTTCTGCCTGGCTCATGTCGTACTGGCTCCTGGCGGGTCGGGGGCGGCGGAATGCTCACCGAGGTAGCTCAGTGGGCGCGCGCTTCCCTCGTGGAGTTCCACGAGGGAAGCGACACCTCACCGAGGCACCTCGGTCAACGGCGTCAGTACTTCCGGTCGGGCAGCGCCTCAGCGGCCTGCTCCGGCGTGAAGGTGGTCTCCTCGGTGACGATGCGGTCGGGGACCTCCTCGCCGGCGACGACCTTCTCGGCGACGTCCATCAGCTGCGGCCCCAGCAGCGGGCTGCACTCGACGATGAAGTTGATCTCGCCCGCGGCGAGCGCGGTCATGCCGTCCTTGACCGCGTCGACGGTGATGATCTTGATGTCGGTGCCGGGCTTCTTGCCGGCCGCCTTGATCGCCTCGATCGCGCCCAGGCCCATGTCGTCGTTGTGCGCGTAGACGACGTCGATCTTCGGGTTGGACTGCAAGAAGGCCTCCATGACCTGCTTGCCGCCGTCACGGGTGAAGTCACCGGTCTGGGACTCGGTGATCTTGATCGTGGAGTCCGCGGCGATCTTGTCCTCGAAACCCTTCTTCCGGTCGATCGCGGGCGCCGATCCGGTCGTGCCCTGGAGCTCGACGACGTTGACCGCGCCGTCCTTGTCGACGTCGGAGGCGTCGGCGTTGTCGACCAGCCACTGCCCTGCCTTCTCACCCTCCTCGACGAAGTCGGAGCCGATGAAGGTGACGTAGAGCGAGGTGTCCTCGGTGTCCACGGCCCGGTCGGTCAGCACGACGGGGATCTTGGCGCGCTTGGCCTCCTGGAGCACCGCGTCCCAGCCGGTCTCGACGACCGGGCTGAACGCGATGACATCCACCTTCTGCTGGATGTAGGAGCGGATCGACTTGATCTGGTTCTCCTGCTTCTGCTGCGCGTCGGAGAACTTCAGGTCGATGCCGGCCTCCTCGGCCGAGTCCTGGATCGATGTGGTGTTCGCGGTGCGCCAGCCGCTCTCGGCGCCGACCTGGGCGAACCCCATGGTGATCGAGCCGTCGTCGGCAGCTTCGCTGCCACCGCACGCGCTGAGCGACATCCCGCCGACGGCGAGCGTGCACAGGGCGATGAGGGTCTTCTTCACTGTCGTCCTCCAGTTTTTCACTGCGGCGGCCAGTGTGACCGTCGTCACGATGCGCCCTAGTGTGAGCGCTAACATTCATGCGGTCAAGCGGAATCGGAAGATCGGTTCGAATCGGCAGCAGGTCGTCCGGAACTCCCCATACTGTGTCGTCCATGACGCTCACCCTGACCCCGGAACAGGCGCGCCGGATCGCCGTCCGCGCCCAGCTCCTCGATGCGCGTCGGCCCGTCTCGCTGGTGGAGACCGTCGACCAGCTGACGCTGCTGCAGATCGACCCGACCAGGGCGATCGCGCCGAGCGCGGATCTGGTGGCGTGGTCGCGGTTGGGGGATGCGTACGATCATTCGGATCTGACCTTCGCCCTCGAGCAGGAGCGCTCGCTGGTGGAGTTCTCCAGCTTCATCGTGCCCATGGACGAGATCGAGACGGTCCTTGCCCTCGCCCCGGGCCGGATCCACCCCACGGCCGTCGAATGGGTGGAGGCCAACAAGAGATTCCGTACGCAGATCCTGGATCGCCTGCGCGCCGACGGCCCGCTCGTGGCCGGCGAGATCGAGGACACCGCCGAGGTGCCGTGGGCCTCGACCGGGTGGACCAACGACAAGAACGTGCTGCGGATGATCGAGCTGCTCAACCGGATGGGCGAGGTCGCCATCGCCGGCCGTCGCGGCAAGCTGCGCACCTGGGACATCGCCGAGCGCGTCTACCCGTCCGACCTGCGACTGCCCTCCCCGGACGAGGCGCTGAGGGTGGAGACGGTGCGCAGGTTGGGTTCGCTCGGGATCGCCCGCCCTGGGCGCAAGGACTCCTCCGGAGGCGAGGTGCTCGGCGCCGGTGACGCAGGCGTCCCGTGCACCGTGGCCGGCGTCGACGGCGAGTGGCGGGTCGACCCCGAGGCCCTGGCCGCCCTCGAGGACGGGTTCTCCCCGCGGGCTGCCCTGCTCTCCCCCTTCGACCGCCTCGTCTACGACCGTGACCGGGCGCTGGACCTGTTCGGGTTCGAGTACGTCCTGGAGATGTACAAGCCGGCCGCCAAGCGACGCTGGGGCTACTTCGCCCTCCCGATCCTGTACGGCGAGCGGCTCGTCGGGAAGCTCGACGCGAAGGTGGACCACAAGAAGGCGCAGATGAACCTCTTCGCCGTCCACGAGGACGTCGGGTGGACCGCCGAGATCGGTGACGCGGTGGAGGCCGAGATCGAGGCGCTGGCGGAGTGGCTGGGCGTCGAGATCGTCCGCCCCTGAGGTAAACCCGAAAACAGGGCAAACCGACGCGAATTGCCCTTCTCCGTCTCCTTCGAGGCGCTTACTGTGAACGAACGGGGTCGGAAATCGATCAAAGGAGACGATCCGAATGGCAACGCTCAACCCCTACATCAGCTTCAAGTCCGAGGCCGCTGAGGCGCTCGAGTTCTACCGGTCGGTGCTCGGTGGCACCGTCGAGACCATGACCTTCGACTCCATGGGCGACGCGATGGGTCCGGTGCCGCCGGAGGCGAAGGGCATGGTCATGCACGGCTCACTCACCCTCGACGACGGCCTCGTCCTGATGGCCGCCGACACGCCTCCGGGGATGGGCATGGACTACGTTGCCCCGACCGCCGGCATCACCGTCGCGATGACCAGCGCCGACCCCGCCGACCACCCGCGCTTCGCCGACTACTACGCCAAGCTATCCGAGGGCGGTACGCCCGGGATGCCGTTCGCGCAGGCTCCGTGGGGCGACTACTTCGGCCAGTTCGAGGACAAGTTCGGCGTGAGCTGGATGTTCGACGTCGCGGGCCCGGAGTCGGCACAGGCCTAGACAAAGGTCCGACCAAAGATCCGTCTTTCGTAGGAGGCGTCGGGCAGCGAGCCGTTTACGGTCAGTACATGCTGATCGCAGAAGACCTGCTGCTGCTCGTGCTCGACGACGAGAAGGGCACGCTCGCCTCGTCCTGGGTCCAGCAGGCGCTGGGCGGAGCGATCCTGACCGAGCTCGTCATGGCGGGCTCGGTCCAGATCGTCCCCAAGTCCGGGTTCACCCCGGCCAAGGCCATGGCGCTGCCGGGCAGGCGACCGGACGAGACGATCCTGGCCGCTGCGTACGACGTGCTGGCGGCCAAGCCACTGGCGGCCAAGAACGCCGTCACCAACCTCGGCAAGGGTCTGCACGAGGCCCTCGCCGCGCGGCTCTGCGACCGCAACATCCTCAAGCGCCGCGACGAGAGGATCCTCGGCCTCTTCCCGCGCACCACCTGGCCGGCCGCGGACTCGACCCACGAGAACGCCGTACGCGGCCACCTGGTCGCCGTGCTGATCCAGGGCGCCGCGCCGGACGCACGGACCGGACCGCTCATCGCCCTCCTCTCCTCCATCGACCTCGCCCACAAGGTGGTCGACACGAGGGCCGTCGGCGCCGGGGCGGTCAAGAAGCGGGCGAAGGAGATCGCCCGGGGCGACTGGGCCGCCAAGGGCGTCAAGGACGCGATGGACGAGGTCACCGCGGTCATGGCGGCGGTGATGGTCGCCACCACCGCCGCCACGACCGCGGCCAGCTGACACAACCCGAGGATCGCAGCCACCGGGTGGCTGCGATCCTCGGGTCTGCGCCTGCGCCTGCGGTCAGCCGAAGAAGACCCGCAGGTCGGCGGCGATGACGTCGGGGCGCTCCAGGGCCGCGTAGTGACCGCCCTCGGGAAACTCCGACCAGTGCTGGATGTTGGCGTTGTCCCGCTCCGCAAACGACCTGATCGTCTGGAAGTCGTCCTTGAAGACCGCCACGCCGATCCGGCCCTGGGAGACCTCCGGCTCGCGCTCGGCGCGCCCCTCCTCGAAGTGGTAGCGCGCGGCCGAGGCGTAGGAGTTGGTCAGCCAGTAGTAGGTCGCCTGCTCGATGACCTGCTCGGGGGTGACCAGCGAGGTGCCGTTGCCGAACGACTCGAAGAGCTCGCTGTAGGCCAGCGTCCCGACCGGCGAGTCGGCCAGCGCCGCACCGATCGTCTGCGGGCGGGAGCCGTTCATCGTGTTGTAGCCGCCGACGGACTGGAACCACTGCAGGTGCTCGAGCGCGGCGTACTCCTTCGGTCCGAAGTTCTCGAACTCGCTCGGGTCGCCCGACGGGAACGAGAAGAGCTGCAGCACGTGCGCGCCGAGGAAGCCCTCCGGGTTCAGCAGAGCCAGCTCGCGCCCGACCATCGCGCCGCCGTCGCTGCCGTGCACCCCGTAGGACTCGTAGCCCAGCCGCCGCATCAGGACGTCGTACGCCTCGGCGACCCGCCGCATCGTCCAGCCGGTGTCGAGGAGCGGGGCCGAGAGCCCGAAGCCCGGCATCTCCGGGATCACCAGGTGGAAGTCTGCGGAGAGGTCCTCGACCATCGCGAGGAACTCCAGGAACGAGCTCGGGTAGGAGTGGGCGAGCAGGAGCGCCTTGGCGTCCTCCCGCGGCGAACGTACGTGGATGAAGTGGATGGTCTGGCCGTCGATCTCGGTCAGGTAATTGGGCAGGGCGTTGATCCGCGCCTCGACCGCGCGCCAGTCGAACGCCTTCCAGCGCTCGACCATGTCGGTGAGGTAGGACGTCGGGGTGCCGTAGGTCCAGGAGTCCCCGGGCACCGCGGGGGCGAACCGGGTGTTGTCCAGGCGGGCGCGGAGGTCATCGAGGTCCGCCTGCGGGAACTCGACGGTGACGGTGCTGATCTCGGCGTTGATTCCCTTGTTGACCTGCGTGTTCATGACATCTCCTTGGTTGTTTTCGACCTTGTGAGACCAGGTTATGAGCGGTTCCGGCAAGCCTGATTCCGGAATTTCGGTGGCCGACGAAATTGTTTTGGCGCAGTCTGGGCCCGTGCTGGAAACCTCCGCTCGACTCCTGGCGCTCCTCGGCCTCCTGCAGTCCTCGGCCGGCTGGACAGGAGCCGATCTGGCCGCTCGGCTCGACGTCTCCGAGCGCACCGTGCGCAACGACATGACCAAGCTCCGCGAGCTCGGCTATCCGGTCGAGTCGGTGCGCGGCCCCGGCGGGCGCTACCGGCTCGGCGCCGGTGGCAATCTCCCGCCGCTGCTCCTCGACGACGAGGAGGCCGTCGCCGTGGCCGTGGGGCTGCGCGCCGCGACCGGGATCGCCGGTGTGGCCGAGACCAGTGCCCGTGCCCTCACCAAGCTCGACCAGGTGCTCCCCGACCATCTGCGTCGCAAGCTCGCCGCGGTGGTCGACGCGATGGAGACCGGCCCGGTCAACACCGACAGCAACGTCCCCGACCCGGACGTCGACGCCGGCACCCTGCAGGCGCTGGCGACCGCGATCCGGGACCACGCCGGCGTACGCGCCGACTACCGCGGCGAGCCCATCGAGGTCGAGCCCTACCGTCTCGTCTCCTGGCAGCGCCGCTGGTATCTCGTCGCCCGCGACCCGCGTGATGACTCCTGGCAGCCGCTGCGTGTCGACTGGCTGCGCCTCAAGGTCCCCGGCGGCCGACCCTTCCGTCCCAGCGACCCCGGCTTCGACCTCACCGAGTTCCTGGTCCGCGAGGTCGCCCGCACCGGCTGGGCCGTCCACGCCCGCCTGATGATCGCCGCTCCCGCCGACGAGGTCATCGACCGGATCAACCCCACCGTCGGCACCGTCGAGCCGATCGCCCCCGACCGCAGCGTCCTGGTCACCGGCGGCGACAGCCTCGAGGTCGTCGCGGTCTGGATCGGCATGCTCGGCCTCGACTTCACCGTCGAGTCACCACCTGAGCTGGTCGACCACCTCCGCGTCCTCGCGGAGCGCTACGCGGCCGCGTCGACGATTGCGCCGAATCCGGTGTCGTGAACACCGTCCGGCCGTTACGTTTCGGGCCATGCTGATCGCCGAGGAGCTCATCCTGCTCACCCTCGAGGACATCACCGGACAGCCCGTCAAGGGCCTCCGCAACCACGCGTATGACATCGTCTGCGAGCGCCCCAGAACGCCGCCCAAGGTGGTAAAGCGCATCGGCACCGGAATGGCTACCTACCTGATCGGCCACCTCGTCAACCAGGGTCTGCTGCGAGCCGAGGACCGGAAGGGCCTCTTCTACGCACGACCGTCCACCCGGTCCTCGACCCGCGGTCGAAGCAGCCTGTGCGCGACCGGATCGCCAGCGTCCTGCTCCACGGCCATACGCCAGACGAGCGCACCGGCACCCTGATTGCACTGCTCTCCGCCGTCGACCAGGCCGACTGGGCCGCCGGTGCCGTACGCGAGGCCATCATCGCCGCCCGGCAGGGCGTCGAGTCCGGCTTCAGCGACGGAGGCGGCGGCGGGGATTGAGGCTCGCCGACCGCTCCAGGAGAACCGTCCGCGCGTCGCTATGACAGCGGGTCCGAGTTTGTGAACGATTCACAAACTCGGACCCTCTGTCATAGCGAGCCGGACTCTGCCCGCCCGAACCGGGCCAGGTAGTGCCAGACCCGCTTGACCGACTGCGGGTCGTAGTCGCCCGACCTCGCGGCGTCGCCGAGAAGATCGGGCGTGAGTACGTCACCGAGCGATCGTGCCAGGTCGACGTACTCCTGCCCGCGGTAGCCCGGATCGAGGCCGTCGGTGGCGACCCGGAACCCTGGATGCCACTCCACCGCGCAGCCGAGGCGAGCGGCCGCCGCCTCGACAGCAGTATCCCGGAAGCACGGGTCGAGCACGACCGCCTCGACGTCGCGCTCGATCACGACGCCACTGTGCACGTGCGCCTCGACGCACTCGTCGAGATCGTCGAAGCCCGAGGCGTCGGCCATCTCGGACAGCTGCGGCAGCATCTCCGGGCCACCGAAGTCGGAGCGGTAGACCCCATCGCGCGCCAGCGACTCGATCACCAGCCCGCCCGCGTACGGCCAGTCGGGGCGGAACTGGAGCGTGACGCTCATCGCCGCGCGGCGACCGCGCTCACGAACGCGCGCACGAGGGGGTGGATCGGGGCTCCGGCGAGGGCGCCGACGTGGGGCTGGAACATGCTGGTGACGTAGAACGGGTGGTCCGGGAACTCCAGGACCTCCGCACCGGCGTCGTCCGCGGTGGCGCCGACGACGACACCGATCTTCTCCAGCGTCGCCACGGCCTCGGCGGTCGGCGCGTAGTTGCAGAAGTGCATGCCGACGAACGGCTCCGGCTGCCAGCCCGCGAAGCGGGTGCCGGCGACGGGAGTCACCAGCCGCTCCTCGCCGTAGAGCGAACAGGCCAGCGCGGCAACCGCGTTGTCGTCTCCCGCACCGTCCGACTCCGCGTGGGTCGCCGCGGAGCCGAGTACGTTGCGGGTCCACTCCAGCACCGCGTACTGCATCCCGCCGCACACCCCGAGGAACGGGATCCCTCGCTCCCGCACCACGGTGAGAGCCTCGAACACCGCGGCATCAGAGGCATAGGGCGACCCGGGAACGAGCCAGACCCCGTCATAGGCAGTCACATCGAAGCCGGAGTCGGTCGGCACCCACTCCGTCTCGGCACCGAGCTCGGCCAGCTGCGGCCGAAGCGCGTTGAGCTCCTGATGGCTACGGTGTCCCCGGTCGTCGCCGAGCAGTGCGATCATGCGCCGAATCGTCCCAGCCACGCCGGGCTCGATCCAACCGATTACCTCAGCCGCTACTCCGGCTTGATGCCCAGCCGGTCGAGCTCCTCGTCGATGATCGCGGTGTCGAGCTTCTGGAAGACCGGGGTGGGCTTGCCGACCGGAGTGCCGACGACGATCGGGTGGCGCTCCCAGATGGGGGCGCCGGAGTAGTCGCCGGTGATGATCGGGTAGGGCTTGCCGTTGTCGAGGTCCTCGACCTCCTCGATGCGGGGCATCGGAGCCACCTCACCCTTGCCGCCGAGCGCCTTGTCGATCTCGTTGGCGGAGAACGGCAGGAACGGGGAGAGGATCAGGTTGAGGTCGGCGACGCACTGCGCCATCACGTGCAGCACGGTGCCGAGCCGCTCGCGGTCCTCAGGAGCCTTGGCGAGCTTCCACGGCTCCAGATCGGTGACGTACTTGTTGACCTCGCCGACCGCACGCATCGCCTCACCGATCGCCTGCTTCTGCCGGTGGCGGCCGATCAGGTCGCCCACGGTGGCGAAGGCCGCGTCCACGGTGGACAGGATCGCCTCGTCGGCCTCGGTCAGCGTCCCGGCTGCGGGCAGCTCGCCGAAGTTCTTCGCGATCAGGGTGGCGGTGCGGTTGACCAGGTTGCCCCAGCCGGCGACCAGCTCGTCGTTCGTACGCCGCACGAACTCGGCCCAGGTGAAGTCGGAGTCGTTCGACTCCGGGCCGGCAGCCGCCACGAAGTAGCGGAACGCGTCGGGCTGGTAGCGCGAGAGCAGGTCGCGTACGTAGATCACGATCTTCTTCGAGGAGGAGAACTTCTTGCCCTCCATCGTCAGATACTCGCTGGAGACGACCTCGGTCGGCAGGTTGAGCGTGCCGTACTCCCCGGGCTCGCCGCCCTTCGAGCCGCCGCCGTTGTAGGCGATCAGCTCGGCCGGCCAGATCTGGGAGTGGAAGACGATGTTGTCCTTGCCCATGAAGTAGTAGGACAGCGACTCCGGAGAGTTCCACCAGTCCCGCCACGCCTCGGGCGAACCCGAGCGCCGGGCCCACTCGATCGAGGCGGACAGGTAGCCGATGACCGCGTCGAACCAGACGTACATCCGCTTGGTCGGGTTCTCGCGCCAGCCGTCCAGCGGCACCTTGATGCCCCAGTCGATGTCGCGCGTCATCGCGCGCGGACGGATCTCCTTGAGGATGTTCTGGCTGAACCGGATGACGTTGGGACGCCACAGGCCGGTCTGCTCGCGCTCGTCGAGGAAGGCGTGCAGCGCGTCGGCCAGCGCGGGCAGGTCGAGGAAGAAGTGCTGGGTCTCGATGAACTCCGGGGTCTCACCGTTGATCTTGGAGACCGGGTTGATCAGCTGGTCCGGGTCGAGCTGGTTGCCGCAGTTGTCGCACTGGTCACCGCGGGCCCCGTCGGCGCCGCAGATCGGGCACGTGCCCTCGATGTAGCGGTCCGGCAGGGTCCGGCCGGTCGACGGCGAGATCGCGCCCTTGGAGGTCTGCTCGACGAAGTAGCCGTTGTTCCACACCCCGAGGAACAGCTCCTGCACCACCGAGTGGTGATTGGCCGAGGTGGTGCGGGTGTAGAGGTCGTACGTCAGGCCGAGCGAGGTCAGGTCCTCGACGATGATCCGGTGGTTCTTGTCGACGAGCTCCTGCGGAGTCACGCCCGCTTCGTCGGCGGCGATCAGGATCGGGGTGCCGTGTTCGTCGGAACCGGAGACCATGAGCACGTCGTGGCCCGCCATCCGCATGTACCGACTGAAGACGTCGGAGGGCACACCGAAACCGGCCACGTGGCCGATGTGGCGCGGGCCGTTCGCGTACGGCCAGGCGACTGCGGACAGAACGTTGCTCATGGCTCCATCCTAGGGAGCGGGCGCCATCGGCCGTCTATCGACACAGCCATCGACACCGCCCACCCGGATCAGGGGTTGAACATCTGGTCCCGCTGGTAGGCGTACTTCCGGATCCACGGCAGCCACTTGGCGAGCTGGGCGCCCGGGCAGGAGGTCTCGTTGGTGTGGAAGTGGCCGTCGATGACCCAGACCCGCACCCGCCGTCCGGCCGGGAACCGGTCGCTCCCCTTGGAGATCGTCTCGAGCGTGCCGCGCTCGTCGCGGCCGGCCATGTCGAGCTTCCAGGCCGCCATCCGCTCGGTCTTGATGAGCGCGTCGTCGGAGGGACGTACCTTCTCGAAGTTGCCGATCAGGGCGATGCCCATCGACTGGTGGTTGAAGCCACGCGTGTGCGCGCCCTTGACGAGCCGGTCGATGCCGCCGGAGCGGCCCTCCCAGGCGCGGCCGTACTTGTCGATGAGGAAGTTGTAGGCGATGTCGAACCACCCCAGTGACCTGGTGTGATAGCTGTAGATCCCGCGGATGATCCCCGGCACGTCGCCCTTGGAGTAGTTGTTGCTCGTGGCGGTGTGGTGGATGTGGACCTGCTTGAGCGAGCTGTTGTACTCCGGGCGGCCGTTGCGCCAGGAGTTGTTGGCACCCCACTGCGCGCGGGTGAAGATCACCGGCTTCGGGGCCCACTTTGGGCGCGACCGCGCGACCCGGCCGTTGACGCCGTCGCCGGCGCTGCCGTAGCCGAGGTCGTCGGCCTCCCGCTTCGGAGCCTTGACGTCCTCCTGCGGCCCGGTGTTGATCAGGGTCAGCTTCAGGTCCTTGGGCTGTGCGCCCTCGACCCGCACCTGTACGCCGCTGGCCCGGCCGGTCCACACCGGCTGGGTGCCTCGGCGCTCGACCTTGCCGCGCGCGGCAACGTCTCCTTCGCCGCCGTCGGGCAGGTCCTCCTGCAGCGGCAGCTCCTGCCACTCGCGCCACTGGTCCGACTTGCTCACCCGCACCTCGACCTGGGGAGTCTCCGCACCGGTCCAGGAGACCCCGACCATCGAGAAGGTCGTCGTGCTCAGCTTCTCCGTCGAGGCCGCGGCGGCGGACCGCTCGGTCAGCCTCGGGGGCAGCTTCACGTCACGGGTGGCGATGCCGTCCTCGAGACGAGGCAGCTTGATCACCTGAGCGTCCTCGGCGGCTGCCGGGCCGATCGCCGAACCGAGGGCAGGCACGAGCATCGACGCGCCGAGAACGACAGCGGTCAGGGTCACGGTGATGACGCGGGGGAAGCGGGCCATACCCTTGATTTTGGAGAATCATCGGCCCGACATGCCGCAAACCACTGTGTTCGGTGTGTCGCTTGGGACCTCTGTGACTAGTGCGACGGGGTCGGCGCAAACGGCACCGGCCGTCCGGCGTACGCAGCCAAGTGCTCATAAGCACCCGAACCGTCCGGCGCCGAGAGCGCGTTGGCGAATGCCCGCCCCTTGCGCTCCGGCCCGAGGATGCGGTCCATCGCGACGACCGCCCGCTGCGCGACCGCCTCGTCGAGACCGTCGGTCGGGCGGCCGAGCGCCGCACACAGGTCCCAGGTGTGGACCGCGATCTCGGCCGACTGCCAGTCGGGGTCGATCATCACCATGTCGTCGGGGCCGACCTCGCGCCACAGGTTGATCAGCGCGTTGCCCCTGGTGCGAAGCTCCTCGCCCAGGTTGACCGCGTAGTCCTCGCGGCCGTCCCATCCCGGCGGCGAGCCCTGGAGCATGGTCACGAAGACGCGGGGCTGGGCGATCATGTGGTTGGCCAGCTTGCGCAGGTCCCACTCGGGACACGGCGTCGGCCGGGTCAGGTCGTCCGCCGTGACGGTGTCGAGAACCTCTGCTGCCTGCGTCAGTGCGCGCTGGAGCGCGAACACTCCCATCTGGTCAACCACACGACCATGGTGTCAGGCGAGACTGCGTCCCGCGAAAGCAGCCAGCCGCTCGTACGCCCCGGCGTCCTCGGGCGCCGTCACCTCGGCGTCGAACGCACCCGTGCGCATCTCCGGCTTCAGGGTCGCCTTCATGAAGGCCAGCCCGACCTCGGCCAGCTCCGGGTCGAGCTCGGAGGTCGGGACGTCGAGCGCCTGCGCGAGATCCCAGGAGTGGGTGGCGTACTCGGCGACGAGCAGACCGACCGGCACCGACGCACCGCCCTCCCAGCCGTCGGTGCCGGGGCCCTGGTCCCACGCGTGCAGCACGTCGTCGGCTCCGACCTTGAACGCCGGCCCCCAGCTCTCCTTCACGTGCGGCGCGGGAGCGCCCCAGTCGGGCTCGCCACCACGAAGCATCGTGACGAAGTTGGTGCCGTCGGCGATCACGTGGTCGGCCAAGGTGCCGACGTCCCACTGCCGGCACGGCGTCGGACGCGAGACGGTCTCGGCGTGCACCCGGTCGAGCAGGTCGCCGGTCTGGTCCAGCGCCCGCGAGAGGATTCCTGCCTCGTCTGTAGTAGTCACCCTGCCAACGTACGACTGGATACGCCCGGCGTCACCGCCAAATTCCTCTCAGGCGAGCTCAGCTGAAGTCGAGGTCGTGGACCCGGGCGCGCTTGAGCTCGTAGACGTAGGGGTAGGCGGTGATCAGCTGGAACCCGTCCCAGAGCTTGCCGGCCTCCTCGCCCTTGGGTGCCTTGGAGATCACCGGGCCGAAGAAGGCCGAACCGTTCATCGCGATCGTCGGGGTGCCGACGTCGTTGCCGACCTGGTCCATCCCCTCGTGGTGGGACTTGGCGATGGCCTCGTCGAACCCGGAGTCGTCCATCGCGTCGGCCAGCTCGACCGGCAGCCCGACCGAGGCCAGCGCCTCCTCGATCAGGATCCGGTCGAAGTCGCGACCCTCGACGTGGCGGCGGGTGCCGAGCGCGGTGTAGAGCTCGGCCAGCTTCTCCTGGCCGTACTCGTTCTGGACCGCCATGCAGACCCGCACCGGGCCCCACGCGGTCTTCAGGAACTCGCGGTACTCGTCCGGGATGTCCTTGTCCTGGTTGAGGTACGCCAGGCTCATGATGTGCCAGGTCACCTCGACGTCGCGCACCTTCTCCACCTCGAGGATCCAGCGCGAGGTGATCCAGGCGAACGGACAGGCAGGGTCGAACCAGAAGTCGGCGGAGGTCTTCTCGGAGGTCTTCTCGGGGGTCTTCTCGGACGGCGCAGCGGGAGTGGTCTGAGTCATATCGACACGAACCACTCCCGCCACGGATCTGTTCCGGACCTCAGTTGACGGTGGTGAAGTCACCCCCGCTGGCCCAGTAGGCGACCTCGTCGCCGCTGTAGGCGGCGGTGACGGCGTACTCGCCCGCGGGGAGCTTGACGAAGGTGACACCGGAGGCGCCGCCGCTGAGGGTCTTGGTGACCGTACGTCCGCCGTTGGTCGTGATCTTGACCGTCCCGGTGGGCAGGTAGCCCGGCGCCGTGACCTTGACGGCCACCTCCGCCTGCCGGGAGCCGCCGGTCGCGGTGACCTTGACGGTCGGCTTGACGCGAACCCGACCGCTGGGGCCGTACGTCTTGCTCACCGTCTCGCCGCTGCTCGAGCGGGCGACCACGGTGACGCTGAGCCGGTGGCCGACGTCGGAGGCGGTCGGGTGGTACTTGTTGCTCGTCGCACCGGAGATCGGCGTGCTTTCGCGCGTCCACTGGTACGTCAGGTCGACCGCCTCGCTGAAGCTGCCCGGGTCGACCTGCATCAGGCCGCCGAGACGGGTGCCGCCCTTCACGAAGCCAGCCGCGGTCTGCGACAGCCCGCCGCCGCTCGGAGGCTCCGCCGGCTGCTGCGGCGCCTTGCCGCCACCGACGAGGGTGCCGGCGAAGGCGTACGACTGCTTCGGGCGGTAGCCCACCTGGACACCGACGACGACCGCGCCGATCCTCTTCCCGGAGGCCGTTGCGGGCACCTTCAGGAAGCGGGACTTGCTGCGAGCGATCAGGGTCTTGTCGGCGTACCACCTGACCTCGCCGATCTTGGCCGACGGCTCGTAGTCAGCTCCGCCGACAGAGACCGTCGAGCCGACCTTCTGGGTGCCGGAGATCTTCGGCTGTGCGAGCACCTTGAACGTGCCCTGCTTGATCGGCGGCAGGATCTGGCTCATCGTCTTCGCCTGGCTGTAGTCCCGGCGGGTGCCGGTGAGTACCGCCGCGATCTGCTTGCCGGCGAGGTGGCCGGGGATGCGGAAGGTCTTGTTGGTCGCACCCGGGATCGGCTTCTTGTCGACGATCCACTGGTAGCGGATCTTGTTCGGGTTCGGGCTCCACGAGCCGGTGTTGACCGTGACCGCCTTGCCGACCTGCGCCGTGCCCTCGACCGTGGGTCGCTTGGTGACCGAGAGGCGTTTCGTCGACGGTGTCCCCTTGTCATTGATGTGGATGAATCCGGTCGGGTAGTTCACCGAGTCCTTGCCGATCCGGCGCCAGCTGATGTCGCTGCCGTAGTTGGACTCCGAGATCGTGATCGTGTCCGCACCGACCTTCTCGACGATCGCGACGTGCCCGAAGCGGCTCGCGCTCGGGTGCGAGGAGTGCCACCAGGCGACCGAGCCGACGGTCGGCGTCCGGTTCGTCAGTCTGCTCAGCGCAACGCCCCAGTTGGTGGCGTTGCCCTCGCCCGACCAGGGGCGAGCGTTCGGCAGGCCGGTCCGGATCAGCTTGTACGCGACGTAGTTGGTGCAGTTCCGACCCGCGTACATCCGCCAGTACATGCTCCCCCACGCACTCTCGTAGCCGCCGGTGGAGTAGCCCTTGCTGCGGCAGTCCGAGAAGCCGGAGCAGAGCGTGATCGAGCCCGCGTGCGCCGGTGATGCCAACTTGGGAACGACTTGCACACCGAGGCCGACGAGCAGCAGAACCGCGCCGGTGACCAAGGTCCGGCGCAGCGCCCCGCCAGGCTTCCCCACCCGGCGCGACTCCTGTGAATACTGGTGTTTCTGTGACTTGAGGGGCACATGAGCACCCTAGAGAAAGTTGTCAACCATTGATACCGGTGTGTCGGAATTACAACACTGTATTTTTACTTTCCACGCTCAGCGACTCCCAAGAACAGGCAACAACGGCGTTATAAATGTCTCGAAATCCGAGCAGAATGAGAGGATCCAGGCATGCCTGGAACCAATCTGACGCGCGCCGAAGCCACCGCTAGGGCCGCCCTCCTCGACGTCCTGTCGTACGACATCGAACTCGACCTCACCACGGGTACCGAGACCTTCGGTTCGACGACGACGATCACCTTCACCTCCACCGAGGCCGGCGCCTCGACCTTCGCCGATCTGGTCGGCGCGACGGTCCACGAGATCACGCTCAACGGCGCCGCGCTCGACCCCGCGCTGGCGTACCAGGACTCCCGGATCCAGCTGGACGGTCTCGCTACCGAGAACGTCCTCGTCGTCAAGGCCGACTGCGCCTACTCCCACACCGGCGAGGGCCTGCACCGCTTCGTCGACCCCGCCGACGACCGCGTCTACCTCTACTCCCAGTTCGAGGTCCCGGACGCGCGCCGCGTCTACACCACCTTCGAGCAGCCCGACCTCAAGTCCGTCTTCACCTTCCACGTGACCGCTCCCGAGGGCTGGAAGGTCGTCTCCAACGCGGTCACGCCCGAGCCGAAGCCGCTCGGCGACGGTCGCGCGACCTGGGACTTCGAGCCCACCAAGAAGATGTCGACCTACATCACCGCGCTGATCGCCGGTGAGTACCACGAGGTCCAGGACCTCTACGAGGGCAAGTTCGGCACGATCCCGCTGGGCCACTACTGCCGCCAGTCTCTGGTCCCCTACCTCGACCGCGACGAGGTCGTGAAGATCACCAAGCAGGGCTTCGAGTTCTTCGAGGACGCCTTCGACTTCCCCTACCCCTTCGGGAAGTACGACCAGCTCTACGTGCCCGAGTACAACATGGGCGCGATGGAGAACGCCGGCGCCGTCACCCTGCGCGACGAGTACCTGCCGCGCTCCAAGCAGCCGCGCTCCTTCTACGACTTCCGCGCCTCGGTGATCCTGCACGAGATGGCGCACATGTGGTTCGGCGACCTGGTCACCATGAAGTGGTGGGACGACCTCTGGCTCAACGAGTCGTTCGCCGAGTGGGCCTGCTACCACGCCCAGGCCAACGCGACCGAGTTCACCGACGCCTGGACCGGCTTCACCAACGCGCGCAAGCAGACCGGCTACCGCCAGGACCAGCTGCCCACCACCCACCCGATCGCCGCGGACAACTACGACCTGCAGGCCGTCGAGGTCAACTTCGACATGATCACCTACGCCAAGGGCGCCTCCGTCCTGAAGCAGCTCGTGGCGTGGGTCGGCCTGGAGCCGTTCCTGGAGGGGCTGAAGGCCTACTTCAAGGAGTTCGCCTACGGGAACTCCGAGTTCAAGGACCTGCTGCGCCACCTCGAGGCCGCCTCCGGGCGTGAGCTCCAGGGCTGGGCCCAGGAGTGGCTGCAGACCGCCGGCGTGAACACCCTCGCGCCGTCGTTCGAGCTGGCCGAGGATGGTTCCTACGCCTCCTTCGCCGTGCGCCAGTCGGCCGCCGCCGACTACCCGACGCTGCGTCGCCACCGCATCGGCCTCGGCCTCTACGACCTCGTCGAGGGTGCCCTCGTGCGCCGCGACGCGTTCGAGATCGACGTCACCGGCGAGCTGACCGAGGTCCCGCAGCTGGTGGGCATCAAGCAGCCCGACCTGCTGCTGCTCAACGAGGGCGACCTGACGTACGCCAAGATCCGTCTCGACGAGCGTTCGCTGGCCACCGCGCTGTCGTCGCTGTCCGCGCTGGACGACTCGCTCTCGCGCGCGCTGATCTGGGGCGCTGCGTGGGACATGACCCGCGACGCGGAGATGCGGGCCAGCGACTTCGTCGAGCTCGTGCTCGCCAACATCGGCCAGGAGACCGACGCCTGGGGCGTGACCCGGATCCCGGTCTTCGCCGCCCAGGCCGTCGGCTCGTTCTCGGCCCCGGCCAACCGCGACGCCCTCAAGGCCCGCTGGGAGAGCGGGCTCAAGGACCTGCTGGAGGCCGCCGCCCCGAGCAGCGACCACCAGCTGACCTTCGCCCGGACGTACGCCGCGGCCGCCCGCTCCGAGGCCGCGATCGTCGACCTCCAGGGTCTGCTCTCCGGCGACCTGGCCTACGACGGCCTCGACATCGACCAGGACCTGCGCTGGGCGCTCGTCACCGGCCTGGCCGCCTCCGGCACCTTCGGCGAGACCGAGATCGACGCCGAGCTCGAGCGCGACAACACCATCTCCGGCAAGGAGAAGTCGGCCGCCGCCCGTGCCGCGCAGCCCACCGCCGAGGCCAAGGAAGCGGCCTGGGACTCCGTCGTCGTCCGCACCGACGTCGCCAACGAGACCGCCCGCTCGATCGTGCTCTCGTTCCAGCGCGGCGGGCAGGACGAGGTGCTGGCGCCGTTCATCGACCGCTACTTCGAGGCCGCCGACACCCTCTGGGACCACCTCGGCACCCACCGCGCCTCGACGGTGCTGGAGTTCATCTTCCCCAAGCCGGCCGCCTCCCCCGAGCTCCTGGAGAAGGCCGACAAGTGGCTGGAGACCTCCCCCGCCGAGCCCGCCGCCAAGCGGTACGTCCGCGAAGGCCGTGACGAGGTCGCCCGCGCCCTCGCCGCTCAGGAGCGCGACGCGCAGTAGCCCGATTCGCCGAGTCGGCTCGTCCTGACCGCTGTCCCCGCCGAGTCGGCGCGTTCTAACGCGCAGACTCGGCGGGGTTTGTGTCAGGACGAGCCGACTCGGCCTCAAAACGCACGAACGGAAGGGAGATCTTTCCCTTCCGTTAACAACTTTATAGCGCATATGGGGGCTTGCCGCAAGACCCCCGGATTGGGGCAGAATCTCCTCCTCGAACAGGTAAAACGCCTGATCAGACAGGGGATTCAACGTTGCAAGCATTCGATCTCGCGGGCCGTCACGACGCCAAGGCGGACCCGGCATTGATCGCTGAGGACGAGCAGCACTTCGCTGCCATCGCGAAGAGCCTCGAGGAGCAGATCTCCGAGCTGAACGAGCGGCTGGACGACGTACGCCGCCGCCCGGGCGGGCACGGGCAGGAGGCGATGGACCGCGATCTGGAGGTGCACCGGATCGGCGGGCAGCTGCGGATGCTGCGCAGATTCAGCCTGGACCTGTGCCTGGGGCGGATCGTCACGGACTCGGGCAGCACCATCTACATCGGCCGGCTCGGGCTGACCGCCAGCGACGGAAGGCGGCTGCTGGTCGACTGGCGCTCGCCGGCGGCGGAGCCGTTCTTCGCGGCCACGCATGCGGACCCGCGTGGGCTGCTGAGCCGGCGCCGCTACCGCTGGACCAACGGGCGGATCACCGACTACTGGGACGAGGTCTTCACCACCGAAGGACTCGAGGGGCACGCCGCCCTCGATGACCAGTCGGCCTTCATCGCCACGCTCGGCAGCAGCCGTTCGCCGCGGATGCGCGACGTGCTCGGCACCATCCAGGCCGACCAGGATGCCATCGTCCGAGCGTCCTCGCGGGGCGCCCTGGTCGTCGACGGCGGTCCGGGGACGGGCAAGACCGTGGTGGCGCTGCACCGCACGGCGTACCTCCTCTACTCCGACCCGCGCCTGGGCGAGGGCAAGGGCGGGGTGCTGTTCGTGGGACCGCACGAGCCCTACCTCTCCTATGTCGCGGACGTGCTGCCGAGCCTGGGTGAGGAAGGCGTACGCACCACCACCCTGCGCCGGATGGTGCCCGAGGGTGCCTCGTTGCTGCCCGAGCCGGACAAGGAGGTGGCCCGGCTCAAGGCCGACGCCCGGATGGTCGCGGCGATCGAGCCCGCGGTGGCGCTCTACGAGAAGCCTCCGTCGAAGCCGACGCTGGTCGAGACGCCCTACGGTGACGCGGTGATCAGCACCCGCGACTGGACCGAGGCGATCGCCGCGGCGGACCAGGGTACGCCGCACAACGACGCCCGCGATCAGGTCTGGGACGCACTGCTGAGGATCGTGACCGAGAGGATCCAGGAGAACGGCGCGAACGACCCGGACCGCGACTATGACGCCGATCTAGACGACTGGGGTGACGCGGACCAGGAGGAGGACGAGTTCGACGCGTACGGGCTGGTCGACGAGGACGCGACCGACGCCCTGCGCGCCTCGCTGGAGACCAACGCCGGGCTGCTCGACGTCTTCGGCGAGGTCTGGCCTCGGCTGCGGCCGGCCGACATCGTCGGGGACCTCTGGGAGGTGCCCGCCTTCTTGCGGATGTGCGCGCCCTGGCTCACCCCGGAGGAGGTGAAGGCGCTGCAGCGTGAGGACCCCAAGGCCTGGACCGAGGCGGACCTGCCGCTGCTCGACGCCGCCCACCGTCGGCTCGGCGACCCCGACGCCTCCCGGCGCCGGAGCGCCAAGAAGGCGGCCGCGGCCGCCGACCGGAAGGCGAAGGCCGAGGTCGTCTCGGACCTGATCAGCCACGACGACTCCGAGATGAAGGTGATGTCGATGCTGCGCGGCCAGGACGTACGCACCGCGCTTCTGGACGACTCGGTGCGGGAGCCGGACGAGCTCGACCCCTACGCCGGCCCGTTCGCCCACATCGTCGTCGACGAGGCCCAGGAGCTGACCGACGCCGAGTGGCAGATGCTGATCAGTCGCTGCCCCTCACGCAGCTTCACGATCGTCGGCGACCGGGCGCAGGCGCGGCACGGCTTCACCGAGTCGTGGCAGGAGCGGCTCCAGCGGGTCGGCCTGTACCGGATCGAGATGGCCGGCCTGAGCATCAACTACCGCACGCCCGAGGAGGTGATGACCGAGGCCGAGCCGGTGATCCGGGCGGCGCTCCCCGACGCCAACGTGCCCACGTCGATCCGTGCCTCCGGCATCCCGGTCGTCCACGGGTCCGTCACGGACCTCGACGAGATCCTGGACACCTGGCTCGCCGACCACGAGGAGGGTCTCGCCTGTGTGATCGCCGCCGATTCCTCGGACGTGAACGAAGGCCGGGTACGCCGATTGAGCCCCGTGCACGCCAAGGGGCTCGAGTTCGACCTGGTCGTCCTCATCAGCCCCGAGACGTACGGGACCGGGATCGAGGGTGCCGTGGACCGCTACGTCGCGATGACGCGGGCGACCCAGCAGCTGATCGTTCTCGTTTGAAACGGCTCAGTGCGTCGTGGCGGGGAGGTTGTCGTCCTCGGCCTTGTGGGGCTTGGGCAGCAGCCCCTCGCCGCGGAACACACCCGGCAGGAGCACGAGGAGGGAGATGACCACCATCAGGATCACCGGGATGAGCAGGATGAGCAGGAGCAGACCGGAGGCGGTCATCGCCTCGGCGACCGGCCAGCCGTTGGGAACCTCGGCGCTGGCGGGGCCGGCGGTAGCAACAGAGGCGACGACGGCGGCAGAGGCGGAGGCGCCGAGGAGGCCGGCGCGGCGCAGGATCTGGTTGCTCACGAGGCAGATACTAACCGGCGTACGTCCTGGTTCTCATCTCTGCCCCACGTCCCCGGGACGGGAGTCGATGCCCGCCCCGGGATTGGCCCCCGGCCTTGAACGCCTTGGATACTGGAACCCATGTCCATCCCCCCGAACCCCCCACTGGTCTCGGTCTCCTGGTCGACGCTCGGCGAATGGGTGATCGGCATCCCCTTGCGTATCGCCGGCCTGATCGTGCTGGCGATCGTGCTCCGCTGGGTGCTGCACCGGGTGATCGACAAGGTCGTCAACCGCACCATGGAGTCGCCCGGTCTGACCGGCAAGATCGCCAAGATGACCGAGGTCCACGAGGCCAACGCCGCGTCGTCACGTCGCAGTCAGCGCGCGCAGGCGATCGGCTCCCTGCTCAAGAGTGTCGTCACCGGTGTGCTGGTCGCGATCTTCGCCACCATGATCCTGGACGAACTCGGCATCAACATCGCTCCGATCATCGCCTCGGCCGGGATCGTCGGTCTGGCGCTCGGTTTCGGCGCCCAGTCGCTGGTGCGGGACTACCTGTCCGGCATCTTCATGATCATCGAGGACCAGTACGGCGTCGGTGACAGCATCGAGGTCAACAACATCAGCGGCACCGTCGAGGCCGTGACGCTGCGGATCACCCGGCTGCGTTCGCTCGACGGCACGGTCTGGTACATCCCCAACGGCGAGATCCTCACCGTCGGCAACCACAGCCAGAACTGGGCCCGCGCCGTCATCGACGTCGGCGTCGGCTACAACGAGGACCTCAACAAGGTCCAGCGCGTGCTGCGCGAGGTCTCCCACGACCTGTGGGTCGACGAGGAGTTCAAGGGCCAGATCATCGAGGAGCCCGAGGTCACCGGCGTCGAGGCGCTGGCCGCCGACTCCATCACCCTGCGGGTGCTGATCAAGACGCTGCCGCTCAAGCAGTGGGCGATCGCGCGCGAGATGCGCCAGCGGATCAAGGCGCGCCTCGACTACGAGGGCATCGAGATGCCCTTCCCGCAGCGGGTCATCTGGCACCGCGACGACAAGGCTGCCGCTGCCGAGGAAGAGAAGACCAAGGCCTGACCCCGCTGGTCGAAGGCCACTTCGTTCAGACCTCGGAGCCACCCGCCCGCTGGTCGAGCCGCCGGAGCCGCTAGGCGGAGGCGTGTCGAGACCAACACGGACCGTGTTGGTCTCGACACGCTCGGCCGCAGGCTGCCTCACGGCTCGACCAGCGATTGGTCAGGCGAGGGCGGCGTCGAGGGTGATGGTGGTGCCGGCGAGCGCCTGGCTGACCGGGCAACCGGCCTTGGCCGCCTCGGCAAGGCGGACGAAGGTGTCGTTGTCGAGCCCCTCGACCACACCACGCGTGGTCAGCTTGATGCCGGTGATGCCCTTGCCGGGGGTGAACTCGACATCGGCACTGGTCTCCAGGCTGGTCGGCGGGGTGCCGTTGTCGGCCAGGCCGTTGGAGAAGGCCATCGAGAAGCAGGAGGAGTGGGCGGCGGCGATGAGCTCCTCGGGGCTGGTCTTGCCGCTGGGCTCCTGCGAGCGGGCCACCCAGGTGACGTCGTAGGTCCCCAGGCCCGAGGAGTCCAGCGTCACCTTGCCGGCGCCCTCGAAGAGCGAGCCCTCCCAGACGGTGGTGGCAGTGCGGGTGGTGGCCATCGTTATCTCCCAAAGTTCGAGTGTGTGCGTACGTCCCCGATCCTGCCACGGGACGCACGGGCGGACCCGCGTGGAAGAATGGCTCAGTGACGTTTTATGAGGAGATCGGCGGGATGGACACCATCCGCACGATCGTGGCCAAGTTCTACGAGGGCGTGGCGACCGACGAGCTGATGCGGCCGATGTATCCCGAGGAGGATCTCGGTCCGGCGCAGGAACGCCTGACGCTCTTCCTGGCTCAGTACTGGGGCGGGCCGACGACCTACTCCGAGCAGCGCGGCCACCCGCGGCTGCGGATGCGTCACGCCCCGTTCGAGGTCACCTCGGAGGCTCGCGACCGCTGGCTCGCCCACTTCCGCGAGGGCCTCGACGCCGCCGGGCTCACGCCCGAGCAGGACGCGCAGTTCTGGGCGTACGCCGAGCACGCGGCGAACTTCATGATCAACGCGCCCAGCTAGCCCACGTGCACGTGCGGCCGCCGGCTCCGGTCCGGCTCGGCACGCCGCAGGATCTCCCGGGTGGTCGGGGCGACCTCGCCGACCCCGGTGAACAGGAACCGCAGCAGGTTGATCGCCGGGTTGCCCTCGGTCCACTCGAAGTAGATGTGCGGCACGACGCCGGTGACGTCGCGGATGTGGAGCATCGTCGCGGCCAGCGCGTTGGGCACCGCCGGTGCCTCCAGGCGCAGCACCCGGCGGCGTCCGGTCACCTCGCCGCGTACCGCCAGGGTGCCTTCGAAGTCGGACGGGTCCGTGACGTGCACCTCGACGAAGATGATGTCGGCGTCGTCGACCAGGTCGTTGTCGAGGACCATCTGGCGCAGCTTGTCCTCGTACTCCTCGGGGCCCTCGGTGCCCTCGTGCTCGTTGGCGACCAGGCGGATCTGGCGGCGGGCACACTCGCGCAGGAACGTCTCGGCCAACTTGTCGAGCTCGACGCCGGTCACGCGCAGCTCGAAGGAGCGCATGATCCGGGAGACCAGCGAGACCCCGATGATCGCGGCGATGAAGCAGGCGGCGATCTTGACGCCGTCGGGACGCTCGATCACGTTGGAGACCGTGGTGTAGGCGAACACGACCGCGATCAGGCCGAACAGGACCCTCCGGACCTTCTGACCGGCCTTGTGCGCGGCCAGGGTCACCGCCACCGCGGCGGAGAGCATCAGGACCAGCACACCCGTCGCGTACGCCCCGCCCTGGGCATCCACGTCGGCGTCGAAGATCCAGGTGATCAGGAACGCTGCCGCCGAGATGGTCACCACCAGCGGCCGGGTCGCGGCCGCCCACTCCGGTGACATCCCGTAGCGCGGCAGGTAGCGCGGGATCAGGTTGAGCAGACCGGCCATCGCCGAGGCGCCGGCGAACCACAGGATGAGGATGGTCGAGATGTCGTACGCCGTCCCAAAGGCGCTGCCGAGGTAGTCGTGGGCGAGATAGGCCAGGGCCCGGCCGTTGGCCTCACCGCCCTCCTGGAACTCCTCGGCGGGGATCAGCAGGGTGGTCACCCAGGAGGAGGCGATCAGGAACACGCTCATCGTCAGGGCGGCCGCGGTGAGCAGCTTCTTCGTGCCCCGGATCCGGCCGGCGGGGTTCTCCTCGGTGTCGCTCTTGTCGCCCCTGACCTGCGGCATCACCGCGACACCGGTCTCGAACCCGCTCATCCCGAGGGCGAGCTTGGGGAAGACGAGCAGCGAGACGGCGATCATCGTCGTGACATCGCCGTGCTCGACGAAGAGCGCGTCGTTCCAGCTGGTGAAGACACCGGGGTTGCTGAACACGTGCACCAGGCCGACGACGATCACGACCAGGTTGAGGGCCAGGAAGGTGACCACCAGGCCGACGGCGATCCCGATCGCCTCCTTGAACCCCTTCAGGAAGACGGCACCCAGGGCGGCGAGCAGCACCAGGGTGATCACCATGTTGTGCCCGTCCCACGTGGACGGGAAGAGCGGGTTCTCCACCACGTGAGCGGCGCCGTCGGCGGCCGAGAGGGTCATCGTGATGATGAAGTCGGTGGCCGCGAAGCCGAGCAGGGCGAGCACGAACGCCTTGCCGCCCCAGCGGGACAGCAGCCGCTCCAGCATGGCGATCGACCCCTGCCCGTGCGGGCTCTCGGCCGCGACCCGGCGGTAGACCGGCAGCGCACCGAGCAGGGTCAGCCCGACCAGGACCAGGGTCGCGATCGGCGAGAGCAGCCCGGCAGCGAGCGCCGCGATGCCCGGCTGGTAGCCCAGCGTCGAGAAGTAGTCGACGCCGGTCAGGCACATCACCTGCCACCACGGGTGCTTCTTCTCGTGGGTCTCCGTGGGCGCTGCGGCGCCCGGGACGCTGCTCGCCGTGGTCACTGCGGTCACCCGATCAATTCTTCAGCCCGATCGACCCGGATCGGGCATCCGAGCCCCGCGGGAAGGCGTAAGGATTCCGTCAAGATTCCGGGAGGCGGGTGTCAGAGGAGCGTCCAGACACCCGCGAGGGCGTAGATGCGAGCGCAGGCTGGTCGTATGGAGCTGCTGGAGAAGGTCACGGCGGTACGTGCCGGCGCAGCGGCCGCCGTCCTGCTGATCGCCACGGCGGTCCTCACTGTCGTCGGCGTCGGCTTCTCGACCTGGCTGATCACCATGGTCGCCCTCAGCACCGGAGCCGCACTGACGCTGACCACGCCGTACGCCCTGCTGTTGGCGCTCACCGGGTGGGGGCTGGTCACCGGGTTCGCGGTCAACACCGGCGGTCAGCTGACGTTCGGCGCCAGCGACCTGCGCCACCTGGGGCTGCTCCTCGCGCTGGGGGTCGTCGCCTCCCGCTACTCCCCCGGACCGGCCTCGGGCTCCGCTTCGGCATCGAGGGTGTAGCCCACACCAGGTGTGGTGACGAGGTAGCGCGGGTGGGCGGGGTCGGCCTCGAGCTTGCGGCGCAGTTGAGCGGCGTAGACGCGGAGGTAGTGGGTCTCCTTGGCGTACGCGGGGCCCCAGACCTCCTTGAGGATCTGGTCGCGCGGCACCAGCCGGCCGACGTTGCGGGCCAGCAGCTCCAGGAAGGACCACTCCGTCGGGGTCAGCCGGACGTCCTCACCGGCGCGGTGGACCCGCTTGCGCGCGAAGTCGATCTCGAGGTCGCCCACGGTGAGCGTGGTCGCGGCCGGGGGCGCGGACTCCTGGGACCGTCGCACCGCGGCCCGCAGCCGCGCCATCAGCTCGTTCATCGCGAACGGCTTGGTGACGTAGTCGTCGGCCCCCAGGTCGAGCGCCTCGACCTTGTCGTCGCCGTGCTGACGCGCGGAGAGCACGACCACCGGCACCTGGGTCCAGCCCCGCAGCCCCTCGATCACCTCGGTGCCGTCGAGGTCCGGGAGGCCGAGGTCCAGCAGGACCACGTCGGGGTGGGTCGCCGCGGCGGCGGCCAGCGCCGAGCGCCCGTCGACCGCCGTCTCCACCTCCCAGCCGGCGGCGCGCAGGTTGATCGCCAGCGCGCGAAGCAGCGCCGGCTCGTCGTCGATGACAAGCACCTTGCTCATGCGCGCGGCACCGCCAGCGCCATGGTCAGCCCGCCCCCAGGAGTGTCGTCGGCCGACAGCTCGACGCCCAGCGCCTCACTGAGCCCCCGGGCGACCGCGAGGCCGAGACCGAGACCGCCGGGCGAGGTGTCGTCGAGCCGCTGGAACGGCTCGAACATCCGCTCACGCTGGCCTTCGGGTACGCCGGGGCCCCGGTCGACGATCATCACCTCCACAGTCTCGGGGGTCACGTGGGCGAGGATGCGCACCGGCTCGCCGGACGAGACCCGGACCGAGTTGGCGACCAGGTTGGCGACGACGCGCTCGAGGAGGCCCGGGTCGGTGCGTACCAACGGGGTGTCCTCGCCGACCTCGAAGGAGACCGCGCCCGGGGGCAGGCCCGCGACGGCCAGGGGAAGGGACTCCTCCAGGCTGACGGCGCCCATGACGGGATGGACCAGGCCGGCCTCGACGCGTGACAGGTCCAGCAGGTTGTCGATGAGGCTCTCGAGCTGGTCCGCGGACCCGGCGGCCGACTCGACCAGCACCTTGCGGTCCTCCTCCGGCATCCGGCCGACCAGGAGCCCGTCGAGCGCGGCACGCATGGTGGCCAGCGGCGTACGCAGGTCGTGGGAGACCGCCCGGAGCAGCGCGGTCGAGGTCTGCTCGGCCCGCTCCAGCGCCATCGCCCGGTCCGCCTGGTCCCGCAGTCTCCGGTATTCCAGCACCAGCGAGGTCTGCACCGCGAACGCCTCCAGGACCCGGCGTTCCCGCCCTCGCAGCGGGCTCCCGCGCAGCACGATCACGTGGGTGTCGTTCACCGCGACCTGGGTGTCGCCCTGCTCGGGCTCGGCGGGATAGCCGATGCCGGCGCCGGCCAGCCGCACCCAGCCCTGCGGCGTCTGTTCCAGGAGCACCACCGCCTGCTGCCCGAAGGTCTCGCGTACGCGGGTCACGATCGCCTCGGCCGTGTCCTGGCCGGTCAGGACCGAGCGTGACAGAGCACCCATGGTGGCGGCCTCGCCCTTGGCCTGACGAGCCTCCTCGGCGCGTCGGGAGGCCCGGTCCACGACGGTCGCGACCGCCACCGCGACGGTCACGAAGACGATCAGGGTCACGACGTTGCGTGGCTCCTGGATCGTGAACTTGTGCACCGGTGCGGTGAACCACCAGTTCAGGTGCAGGAACCCGGCGATCGCGGCGACCACGGCCGGCCAGCGTCCTCCGATCAGGGCGACCAGCACCGTGGCAGCCAACAGCAGCATGCTGGCCAGCGGAAGCCGCTCGGCCGCGTCGGCGGCACCGTCGCGGTTGAGCAGCCAGGCCAGCCCGAGCGGCACCAGGACGGCGCACAGCCAGCCGAGCACCTGCCTCCGTCGACTCAACGGCGAGCCGGCCGAGGCCCGCGCCTGTGCGCCCCGGGCGATCTCCTCGTGGGTCACCAGGTGGACGTCGATCGACCCGGCCGCGGTGGCGATCCGGTCACCGGTGGAGCCGGTGAACAGGCGGCGTACGCGGGAGTGCCGGGAGACCCCGACGATGATCATGGTCGCGTTGGCGCCGACCGCGAAGTCGACGACCGCCCCGGCGGCGTCCTCCCCCACGACGGTGTGGAAGGTGCCGCCGAGCGAGGCGGTGAGCGTCTGCGCCCGGTCGAGCCCACGGTCCTCGGGACGGGCCAGCCCGTCGGCGGCGACCACGTGCACCGCCAGCAGCTCCGAGCCCTTGGCACGCTGGCACAGGCGCGCCCCACGGCGCAGCAGCGTCTCCGACTCGGGCCCGCCGGTGACCGCGACCACGATCCGCTCCTTGGTCGGCCACGGGTGCTCGATCCGGTTCTCGCGCCGGTAGTCGCCGAGCGCGTCGTCGACCCGGTCGGCCAGCCACAGCAGCGCCAGCTCTCGCAGCGCGGTCAGGTTGCCGACCCGGAAGTAGGAGGTCAGGCTGGCGTCGATGTTCTCGGGCCGGTAGATGTTCCCGTGCGCCATCCGTCGACGCAGCGCGTCGGGAGCCATGTCGACGAGCTGGATCTGGTCGGCGGTGCGCACCACCTCGTCGGGCACGGTCTCCCGCTGACGTACGCCGGTGATCCGCTCGACCTCGTCGTTGAGCGACTCCAGGTGCTGGATGTTGACGGTGGTGATCACGTCGATCCCGGCCGCCCGGATCTGCTCGACGTCCTGGGCCCGCTTGGTGTGCCGGCTGCCGGGCACGTTGGTGTGCGCGAGCTCGTCGATGCAGACCACCGTCGGAGCCCGGGCGATCACCGCCTCCACGTCGAGCTCGGTGAAGGTCGCCCCGCGGTAGCCGATCTCCCGGCGCGGAACCAGCTCGAGCCCGTCCAGCATCTCGCCGGTGTGCACGCGCTGATGGGTCTCCACGAGCCCGATGACCACATCGGTCCCGCGGGCGACCCGCCGCTTCGCCTCGCCGAGCATGGCGTACGTCTTCCCCACCCCCGGTGCCGCACCGAGGTACACGGTGAGCCGGCCGCGCCTGGGCACGGCCGGCTGCTCCGCCCTGTGATCGTTGCTCACGAGGATCAGTGTGCCGCCTGCTTCACCGCGATGTTGAGCAGGAGCACGTTGACGTGCGCGTCACCGAGCACCCCCCACGTACGTCCCTCGGTGCTGTCCGCGACCAGCTCACGCACCTTCGCCTCGGTGAGACCGTTGGCCTTGGCCACGCGGGCGACCTGGAGCGAGGCGTAGTCGGGCGAGATGTGCGGGTCGAGGCCGGAGCCCGAGGCGGTGACCGCGTCGGCGGGGACGTCGGCGGCCGCGACGCCCTCACGGGCGGCGACCTCGGCCTTGCGCTCCTTGATCGCGTCGATCAGCGCCGGCTCCTCGGGGCCGAGGTTGGACCCGTAGGAGGACAGCGTGTCGTAGCCGTCACCGGCCGCGGAGGGGCGCGGGTAGAACAGCGCCGAGTCGTCGTTGACCTGCCCGATCAGGGCGGAGCCCGCGGCCTCGGACGGGTCCGTCGTGTGGCTTCCGTCGGCCGTCACCAGCGAGCCGTTCGCCTGCCAGGGGAAGGCGACCTGGGCGATGCCGGTGACGAGGAGCGGGTAGCCGAGACCGAGCACGAGGGTGGCCGCGATGAGCACCCGGAGCCCGGCCCAGGAGTGCCGCAGAAGGGCGTAGATGTCGTTCATGATCACAGTCCTGGGATGAGAGAGATGACGAGGTCGAGCAGCTTGATGCCCAGGAAGGGGGCGATCAGGCCACCGACTCCGTAGAGGAGGATGTTGCGGCGGAGCAGCTCGACGGCCGACGAAGGGCGGTAGCGCACGCCGCGCAGCGCCAGCGGGATCAGCACGATGATGACCAGCGCGTTGAAGACGACCGCCGAGACGATCGCGGACTCCGGCGTCGAGAGCCGCATGATGTTGAGCACCTCGAGCTGCGGGAAGGCGACCACGAACATCGCCGGCAGGATCGCGAAGTACTTCGCGATGTCGTTGGCCACCGAGAAGGTGGTCAGCGCGCCTCGGGTGATGAGCAGCTGCTTGCCGATCTCGACCACGTCGATGAGCTTGGTCGGGTCGGAGTCGAGGTCGACCATGTTGCCGGCCTCCTTGGCAGCGGTGGTGCCGGTGTTCATCGCGACCCCGACGTCGGCCTGGGCCAGCGCGGGCGCGTCGTTGGTGCCGTCGCCGCACATCGCGACCATCCGGCCACCACGCTGCTCCTTCCGGATCAGCGCCAGCTTGTCCTCCGGCGTCGCCTCGGCGAGGAAGTCGTCGACCCCCGCCTCCTTGGCGATCGCGGCCGCGGTGGCGGCGTTGTCGCCGGTGATCATCACCGTGCGGATGCCCATGGCGCGCATCTCGTCGAACCGCTCCCGGATGCCGTCCTTGACGACGTCCTTGAGGTGCACCACGCCCAGCACCCGCGCCGGGTCGCTGTTGCGGTGCTCGGCGATGACCAGTGGCGTACCTCCGCTCTCGGCGATCTCCGAGACGACCACACCGGTCTCCGGGGGCACCTGGCCACCGTTCTCGCGGACCCAGGCCGTCACCGCGGAGGCCGCGCCCTTGCGTACGCTCAGGCCGGGGCTGTCCAGGCCGGACATCCGGGTGGTGGCGGAGAACTCGACCATCGTCGCCTCCGCGGGGCCGCCCATCGAGCGACCCACCAGCGTCAGGATGCTTCGACCCTCGGGGGTCTGGTCGGAGAGGCTGGCCAGGACCGCGGCGTTCTCCGCGCCGGTCAGGGTGACACCGGTGACCGGGATGATCTCGTGGGCCTGCCGGTTGCCGTAGGTGATCGTGCCGGTCTTGTCGAGCAGGAGCACGTCCACGTCACCGGCTGCCTCGACCGCACGGCCGGACATGGCGAGCACGTTGCGGCGTACCAGCCGGTCCATGCCCGCGATCCCGATGGCGCTCAGCAGGGCGCCGATGGTGGTCGGGATCAGGCAGACCAGCAGCGCGATCAGCACCAGCCAGGACTGGTGCGCGCCGGAGTAGTCGGCGAGGAAGTAGAGCGTCCCGCAGACGACCACGAAGATGACCGTCAGCGTCGAGAGCAGCACGTTGAGGGCGATCTCGTTCGGCGTACGCTGCCGCTCCGAGCCCTCGACCAGCGCGATCATCCGGTCGACGAACGACTGGCCCGGGTCGGAGGTGATCTGCACGACGATCCGGTCGGAGAGCACCAGGGTGCCGCCGGTGACCGCGGATCGGTCACCGCCCGACTCCCGGATCACCGGGGCCGACTCGCCGGTCACGGCGCTCTCGTCGACGCTCGCGACACCTTCGATGATGTCGCCGTCACCGGGGATCCGCTCCCCGGCCTCGACGACCACCCGGTCGCCCTTGCGCAGGGCGGTGGAGGCCACCGCCTCCTCGGTGCCGTCGCCTCGCAGCCGACGCGCCGAGGTCTCGGTCTGCAGCGCCCGCAGCGAGGCCGCCTGAGCCTTGCCGCGGCCCTCGGCGACCGACTCGGCGAGGTTGCCGAAGACGACGGTCAGCCAGAGCCAGGCCGTGACCAGCCAGCCCATCACGCTCGGGTCGAGGATCGAGAGCACGGTGGTGGCCACCGCGCCGATCTCGACGACCAGCATGACCGGGGTCTGCACGAGCAGGCGCGGGTCGAGCTTGCGCAGCGCACCCGGCAGGGCAGCCCTGATCTGGGCAGCCGAGAGCGCACCCTTCGCGGGCGGCACGGTGTGCCGGTCGTGGTGGTGCTCCTGGGGTTCCTCGGTGTCGGAGGCAGGAGGAAGGACGTTGAACTGGGTCATGACAGCGACTCCACGATCGGACCGAGAGCAAGGGCAGGGACGTACGTCAGGCCGACCACGACCAGCGTGACGCCGGTGAGCAGCGCGACGAAGAGCGGGCGGTGGGTGGGCAGGGTGCCGGCACCGACCGGCAACGGCCGCGTGGAGGCGAACCTGCCTGCCAGCGCGAGCACGACCACCAGCGGCACGAACCGGCCGAAGAGCATCAGCACGCCGAGCAGCGTGTTCCAGAACGGGGTGCCCGAGGTCAGTCCGCCGAAGGCGGAGCCGTTGTTGTTGGCAGCGCTGGTGACGGCATACAGCATCTCGGAGAAGCCGTGCGCACCGGAGTTGAGAATGCCCTCGGGGCCGGCCGGGAAGGAGACCGCGACGGCGGCACCGACCAGCACCAGGATCGGGGTCACCAGGATGTAGACCGCGACCAGGGAGATCTCGTGCCGGCCGATCTTCTTGCCGAGATACTCCGGTGTACGCCCCACCATCAGGCCGCACAGGAAGACGGTCACGATGGCGAGCATGAGCATGCCGTAGAGGCCCGAGCCGACGCCGCCGGGCGCGACCTCGCCGAGCATCATCATGAAGAGCGTGATGCCGCCGCCGGGGGCGGTGAGGCTGTCGTGCATCGCGTTGACCGCTCCGGTGGATGTGCCGGTGGTCGCGGCCGCGAAGAGCGCCGAGGCGGCCTCGCCGAAGCGGGTCTCCTTGCCCTCCATCGCGCCCCCGGCCAGCTGCGGCGCGGTGCCGGGCCCGGCCAGCTCGGCCCAGGTCAGCAGCGCGGTTCCACCGAGCAGGAGGACTGCCATCGTCGCCAGGATCGCGCCGCCCTGGCGGCGGTCGCGCACGATCAGGCCGAAGGCCCACGCCATCGCGAACGGGATGATCAGGATCAGGAAGATCTCGAGCATGTTGGTGAACGGGGTCGGGTTCTCCCAGGGGTGGGCGGAGTTCACGTTGAAGATGCCGCCACCGTTGGTGCCGAGCTCCTTGATCACCTCTTGGCTGGCGGCCGCGGCCGACGTCACGGTCTGCTCACCGCCGCCCAGGGTGGATATCGTCTGGTGGCTACGCAGGGTCTGCATGGTCCCGCTGGCGATCAGGACCAGTGCGCTGACGACCGAGATCGGCAGCTGCACGCGCACCACGCCGCGTACCAGGTCGGCCCAGAAGTTGCCGACCCGGCCACGGCCCTGTCTGTCGCCCTGTCCGCGGCCACGGGCAAGGCCCCGGGCGAAGGCGGCGGCGACCGCCATCCCGACCGCCGCGGAGACGAAGTTCTGCACCGTCAACCCGGCCATCTGGAGCAGGTTGCCCGCGGCGACCTCGCCGGAGTACCACTGCCAGTTCGTGTTGGCCACGAACGAGACCGCGGTGTTCCAGGCGCCGTCGCTGGGGAACGGGTCGAAGCCGAGACTCAGCGGCAGCCACTGCTGGGTCCGCGCGAGGAGGTAGAGGAACAGGAGCCCGACCAGGGAGAACCCGAGCACGGCGAGCGCGTACGAGCGCCAGTGCTGGTCGGCGTCGGGGTCGACGCGCAGCACCCGGTAGGCCACCTTCTCGGCGCGCAGGTGCTTCTCGGAGGTGTAGATGTGGGCGAGGTAGCGGCCCAGCAGCGGGACCGTGAGAGCCAGCGCGGCGATCAGGACGACGATCTGCAGCACGGCGGCGACGACGGCGTTCATCGGCTCACCGCCTGCGGCTCGGTCTCAGGCTCGTTCTGTGTGGGGGCGACGTCGGTGTCGGCGGGTTCGCCCAGGCGCCGGTCGATGACTCCGACCAACGCGGCGAGCCCGGCGAAGGACACCAGCGTGATGAGGATGTAGACGAGATCTAGCACGGCTCCATTGCATCCCCGCGCGAGGGCGGCCAGCCCCCACCTTGACGGTTCCCTGACGACGTACGCAGCGGGCTTGACGCTTCCTTGACCCGGATGTCACCCGAAAGGCGCGAGCGCCGGACGTACTCGAGTACCTCCGGCGCTCGTGGTGCGCTCTAGTGGGTGAGGACCCTCATCAGCACGCTCATGGTGGTGGCGACGAGAGCCGCGGCGGCGACCAGCACGACCCCGCAGTCCCGAGATGACGACGGGAAGCTGCGTAAGCCCCGTCGCTGTTCGGGAAGGTCGCGATCATCGTGGGAGGGGACTCGTAGAGACACACCTGCGACGCTAGGCGCTGCCGGCTCGGGTCCCGGCCCGCTTGACGCATCGCTGACGCGGGCGTCGCCCGCCTTGACGGATCCCTGACTCCCTGGCGGTACGGACAAGACCTGTTCCCGCGGAGAGCTACCGGCTGTGGCCCGCCCCGCGGTGTCGGCGTAGGCAACAATGTCGCCCATGCTGCAGCTGCGGATCACCTCGCCGGCGCACCTGACGCCCGCGGTCATCGACGTTCTGACTGCCGACCCAGCGGTCAGCGAGCTCTCTTCGCTCCCCGGTGCGTCACTGCGTCCCGAGGGTGACGTGGTGATGGCCGGAGTGGCCCGGGAGGCCGCCAACGACATCATCGACCGGCTCCGGGAGCTGGACGTGCACAAGGTGGGCAGCATCCAGATCGACTCGGCGAAGGCCTGGATGTCGGACAGCGTGGTGTGGGCCGACGTCACCCAGCAGGCGTACGACGACACCGAGGCCAACTGGACCTTCATGAGCCTGATGACCCTCGCGACGCTGCTGGCCGGCATCGCGATCGTCCTCGACTCCCAGATCCTGGTGATCGGGGCGATGGTGATCGGTCCCGAGTTCGGCGCCATCGCGGCACTGGGGGTCGCCCTGGTGCGGCACCGCTACCACCTGCTCGGCCGCTCGCTGGGCACCCTCGCCCTCGGGTTCCTCGTCGGCATCGCCCTCACCACGGTGGCTGCGCTCATCGCCCGCGCGCTCGGCTGGATCACCCTCGAGGACGTGCTCGCCGACCGACCGGGAACGGGCTTCATCTACACCCCGGACAAGTGGTCGTTCATCGTGGCGCTGATCGCGGCGGCGGCCGGCGTGCTCGCGCTCACCTCGGCCCGGGTCGGAGGCCTCTCCGGAGTCTTCATCTCGGTCACCACCATCCCGGCGGCGGCCAACATCGCCCTCGGCCTCGCCTTCGGAGTCGGGCACGAGATCCGGGGAAGCGTACTGCAGCTGCTCCTCAACATCACCGGCATGGCGCTCGCGGGCTGGGCGACGCTCGCGGTCCAGAAGGTGGTGTGGAGCCGGGTCTCCGAGCGCCGTGCGCTGTTGGTGGCCCGACTCAGGAAACGCTGACAAAGGTCCCGCTTCTCGACATCTGCCGCAAGCACTGGGAGGCTACTGGACTCAAGCAGAACATTTGGTTGACCAGAGCGCTCTCGGAGGACGCATGCGGGCAATTCAGCGGGCTATCGTCGGAGTCGGGCTTGCAGTCGTCGCCCTCGTCGCGATGGCACTGCTCATCGGGGGGATACGGTCCATCGGACCGGACCGGCCGAGCCGGCCCGCGACGCAGGCGACCGGTCAGCAGACTCCGCTCGCCGATGACCCGAGCGGTCCGCCCGAGCCCATCGACGCCGCCGAGGACACCTCGGTCGGCACGCTGCCCCCTCCTCCCGACGCCTCGCTCACCACCCAGCTCGCCTCGCGTGATCTGCTCGCGCCGCCCGAGTCGGCGCCGAACGCGCAGCGCCCGGCCGAGGGAACCACGCTGAGCGCCCGGAAGTCGCGCTCCGGGGAGAGGTCCGGGGAGACCTCAGGTCGGGCCCCGACCATGCCCGAGCGGGACCTCACCGCGACCCAGGACGACTGGGACTGGAGTGCGTGGGCCGACATGGACGGCTGGTACGGCGACCACGACGACGACAACGGTGACGACTGCCGGCGGGAGCACCGCTATGAGCAGCGAGATGACCGTCGCACCGACTGCGCCGATGACGACCGGCGCGACTGAGGCTGTCTAGAGCACGCCCTCGACGGCAGCACGCACCTGCGGGCTGGGCTCGACGGCCTTCCCGGACTCGAGGTCGTAGAAGACCAGCGTGACCTGCCCGCGCGCGAGTCGCAGGTCTCCGTCGGCGATCTCGGACTCGATCGTCATCGACTTGGTGCCCAGCCGGGAGACGTAGCTCCACACGTCGTACGGCTCCGAGCGAGCCAGGACCGGCGCGTGGTAGGTGACGTCGGTCTGCGCGACCACGACGGAGGGCCAAGACTTGATGTCGTTGTGGGAGCTGAGCCGCTTCATCAGCGCCAGTCGCGACTCCTGGAAGTACTCGAAGTACTTCACGTTGTTCACGTGCCCGTAGGCGTCGACGTCGGAGAAGCGGACGTAGAGCGGGAAGCGCCCGTCCTCGAGCCGCTTCGGCTCGCCCAGCGCGAGCGGCTTCGGCGACCACTCCTCCGGATAGGCCTCCAGGTACGGCTGGAGGTTGGCCTTCTCCTCCGGCCTGAGCCGGCGCGGCGACTCGGTGGCGAAGACGTACGGCGCCAGGACCGTGCTCGCCCGCACGTAGACCTTGCGGGTGCCGTCGGGCTGGTCGCGGAAGATCTCGTAGGCCATCGTGAAGCTGGCCGCCCGGATGTCGGTCACCCAGGACTCGACGTGGACCGGCGTGAAGTCGAAGAGCAGCGGGGCGACGTACGTGACCTGGTGACTGGCCACCACGACCCCCTCGGCCAGGCCCTGGGTCTGCGGGCTACGGGCGTGCGTGCGCAGCATGTCCACACGCGCCTCTTGGAGGTAGTCGACGTAGACGACGTTGTTGACGTGGCCGAGCATGTCGAGGTCGGCCCAACGCATGGGGCATTCGTAGAGGTGGCGCACGTGGCCGATCCTTCCAGATGATCTTGGGCACTGGGCCTGGCGACCAGACGCTGTCCGGGCGAGTATGGTGTCGACCACAGTTCAACCTACTCATCAGTAACCGGGAGTCTTCATGCCTGAGGCAGTCATCGTCGCCGCCGCCCGCACCCCGATCGGGCGAGCCAACAAGGGATCTCTGAAGGACTTCCGTCCCGACGACCTCGCCGCGCTCATCACCAAGGAAGCCGTCGGTAAGGTCGAAGGTCTCGACCCCAACGACATCGACGACCTGCTGCTCGGCTGTGGTCTGCCGGGTGGCGAGTCGGGCAACAACATGGGCCGCGTGGTCTCCGTGCTGAACGGCTGGGACAAGGTGCCCGGCGCGACCATCACCCGCTACTGCTCCTCCTCGGTGCAGACCTCGCGGATGGCGCTGCACGCGATCAAGGCCGGCGAGGCCGACATCATCGTCTCGGCCGGCGTCGAGACCGTGTCCCGCTTCGTCAAGGGCACCTCGGACCACCTGCCCGACACCGTCAACCACCTCTTCGACGACGCCCAGTCGCGGACCACCGCGACCGCCGCGTCCAACGAGAAGTGGCACGACCCGCGCGCGGACGGCCTGCTGCCGGACGTCTACATCGCGATGGGCCAGACCGCTGAGAACCTCGCCACCTCGCGCGGCATCTCGCGCCAGGAGATGGACGAGTTCGGCGTACGCTCCCAGAACCTCGCCGAGAAGGCCATCGCCGACGGCTTCTGGGCCCGCGAGATCACCCCGGTCACCACCCCCGACGGCACCGTCGTCTCCGCCGACGACGGTCCCCGCGCGGGCGTGACCCTGGAGGCCATCTCCGGCCTCAAGCCGGTCTTCCGCGAGGACGGCACCGTCACCGCCGGCAACTGCTGCGCCCTCAACGACGGCGCCGCCGCCGTCGTGGTCATGTCCGACACCAAGGCCGCCGAGCTCGGCGTCACCCCGCTGGCCCGGATCGTGTCCACCGGTGTCTCCGGCCTGTCCCCCGAGATCATGGGCCTCGGCCCGGTCGAGGCGACCCGGAACGCGCTGAAGTACGCCGGCATGTCGATCGGCGACATCGACCTGGTCGAGATCAACGAGGCCTTCGCGGCCCAGGTGATCCCGTCCTACCAGGACCTCGGCATCGACATCGACCGCCTCAACATCAACGGTGGCGCCATCGCCGTCGGTCACCCCTTCGGCATGACCGGCGCGCGCCTGCAGAACACCATGCTCAACAGCCTCGACTGGCACGACAAGACCACCGGCCTCATCACCATGTGCGTCGGCGGCGGCCAGGGCATGGCGATGATCCTCGAGCGCATCTGACCGAACGCCGAGTCGGCTCGTTCGAACGAGCCGACTCGGCGTTTTCAGCGCATCTCGATACCGGGACGGTCGCTGATGAGGTGGTCGGAGACGGCGTTCATCACCCGTCCCAGGGCCGCGAAGTCTTCCTCGCTGACCAGATCGATGAGGTAGTCGCGTACGCCGGTGACATGGACAGGCGCGGCCTCGCGCAGCAGCTCGAAGCCGCGGTCGCTGAGGGTGGCGACGACACCGCGGCCGTCGTCGACGGAGTTGCGGCGTTCGACGAGCCCGGCGCGCTCCATCCGGGTGATCGTGTGCGTGATCCGGGAGCGGGAGTGGGCCAGGGAGTCGGCGAGCTGAGCCATCCGCATGGCACCGTCGTTCTCGGAGAGGCGTACGAGGATCTCGTACTCCGGGAGCGAGATGTCGAAGCGCGAGCGCAGATCCGCGTCCAGGCGGTCATCGAGCAGGGTCATCCCCATCATCAGCGCACGCCACGAGCGCTGTTGCTCTTCGTCCAGCCACCGAGTCTCATCACCCACGGGGCATTACGTTAGACCTCTCTGCGAGCTGTTCCATGCACTGGCACCCCTTAACGGCGGGGAAGTCGTCACCGAAGGTTCGATGCACACCCGGGACGAGAGCCCCGAAACAGTCGGGACCAACGGAAGAATCACCCGGGACCTTAGCCCGGCAACTCGCTCGAGCCGAGGTCTTGCCGGCCCGAGAAACAATTCGCCACGGCTCTGGGTAAAGGCGAAGATTGTGCGGTGTCGACTCCCCCTGCCCTCGGTCTCCGTGACTTCATAGCCGCACTTCCACGCGAGGGCCGCTGGCTCCTGTCGACGGTTGCGATCCAGCTCCTCGGTCGTGGCATGACGCTGCCGTTCACGATCATCTACCTGCATGAGGTACGCGGCTTCGACCTCGGCCTCGCCGGAACCCTGATGGGCCTGATCGCCATCGTCGGCTTGGTCGTCACCGGCCCGGCGGGCAGCCTGATCGACAGGTACGGAGCCCGCCCGGTCATCCTCGGCGGCCTGGTCTGCGCGATCGCCGGTGACGTCATCCTCGCCTTCGCCACCACCCCGGTGCTCGCCGGTGCGGCGCTGTGCCTTCTGGGCGTCCAGGCCGGGGTGTCGTGGCCGGCCGCCAACGCCCTGGTCGCCACCGTGGTCGAGGGTGAGCTACGGCAGCGCTACTACGGAGTGAACTTCGCGCTGATCAACCTGGGCATCGGCGTCGGCGGCGTCATCGGCGGGCTCTTCATCGACGTGACCCGGCCCGAGACGTTCACCTACGCCTTCCTCGCCAACGCCGCCACCTTCACGATCCCGGCCCTGGTCCTGCTCGGCCCGCTGCGTCATCTCCACGGCCGTGCCGCTCGTCCTTCCGCCGACGAGCCCGACGCGACCGCGTCGTACGCCACGATCCTGCGCCGTCCCGAGGTCATCTGGCTGGTGGTGACAGGGGTGCTGCTCGCGACCCTGGGCTACGGCCAGATCGAGAGCGGGTTCCCGGCCTACTCACGTCAGATCTCCGAGGTCTCGACGCGGGTCGTCGGCTTCGCGTTCGTGGTGAACTGCGCGGTGATCGTGCTCGCCCAGTTCTGGGTGATGAACCGGGTCAGCGGCAAGCGGCGCACCCGGGTGCTCATCGCGACCGCGGTGATCTGGGGCCTGGCCTGGGTGGTGTTCGGGGCGACCGGCCTGGTGCCGGGCTCCGTCGCCGCGATCGTCGGCGTGGTCGCCTTCCAGGGGCTGTTCTTCGCCCTCGGCGAGACGCTGATGCAGTCGGCCTACCCCGCCCTGACCAACGACATGGCCCCCGACCACCTGCGCGGGCGCTACAACGCGATCAACTCGGCCGCGTTCCAGACCGGGGCGATCATCGGCCCGATCCTGGCCGGGTACCTGCTCGAGCACGGCCAGTCGACGGTGTTCATCGCGCTGATGGTGGTCGGCTGTGTCGGCATCGTCGTCGGATCGATGCGCCTGGAGCGCCGGATCACCCCGGCCGTGAACGGCGTACGCCCGGTGGAGGCCCACGAGCCCGCCACTCTGTGACAAACGCGCCGAGTCGGCTCGTTGTAACGAGCCGACTCGGCGCAGGGTGTGGTCAGAACGCGCCGACTCGGCGGGTTGGTCAGTCGCGGGTGAGGCGACGGTGGGTGACGCGGTGGGGGCGGGCGGCCTCCTGGCCGAGTCGCTCGATCTTGTTGGCCTCGTAGGACTCGAAGTTGCCCTCGAACCAGAACCACTCACCCTCCTTCTCCTCGGTGCCCTCCCAGGCGAGGATGTGGGTGGCGATGCGGTCGAGGAACCACCGGTCGTGGGAGGTGACCACGGCGCAGCCGGGGAAGTCGAGCAGCGCGTCCTCGAGCGAGGAGAGCGTCTCGACGTCGAGGTCGTTGGTGGGCTCGTCGAGCAGCAGCATGTTGCCGCCCTGCTTCAAGGTGAGCGCGAGGTTGAGGCGGTTGCGCTCACCACCGGAGAGCACGCCGGCCTTCTTCTGCTGGTCGGGGCCCTTGAAGCCGAAGGAGGCGACGTAGGCCCGCGAGTTCATCTCGAAGTTGGCGACCTTGATGAAGTCCAGACCGTCGGAGACGACCTCCCAGACGTTCTTGTTGGGGTCGATGCCGCCGCGGCTCTGGTCGACGTAGGAGATCTTCACCGTCTGGCCGACGTTGAGCTCACCCGCGTCGGGCTTCTCGGAGCCGGTGATCATCCGGAACAGCGTGGTCTTGCCGACACCGTTGGGGCCGACGATGCCGACGATGCCCGCGCGCGGCAGCGAGAACGAGATGTCGTCCCACAGGGTGCGGCCCTCGAAGCCCTTGACCAGGCCCTTGGCCTCCATCACCACGTCACCCAGGCGCGGGCCCGGCGGGATGTTGATGTCGGCGGTGTCGATCTTGCGGGCCTTGTCGGCCTCGGCGGCGAGCTCCTCGTAGCGGGCCAGACGAGACTTCGACTTGGTCTGGCGGGCCTTGGCGTTGGAGCGGACCCACTCCAGCTCCTTCTCGAGCATCCTGGCGCGCTTGGCGTCCTTCTGCCCCTCGACCTTGAGACGGTCCTTCTTGGTCTCCAGGTAGGTCGAGTAGTTGCCCTCGTAGCCGTGGATCGAGCCGCGGTCGACCTCGGCGATCCACTCGGCGACGTTGTCGAGGAAGTAACGGTCGTGGGTGACCGCCAGGACGGCACCCTTGTAGGACTTGAGGTGACCCTCCAGCCACTGCACCGACTCGGCGTCGAGGTGGTTGGTGGGCTCGTCGAGCAGCAGCAGGTCGGGCTCCTGGAGGAGCAGCTTGCACAGCGCGACCCGGCGGCGCTCACCACCGGAGAGGTTGTCGACGATCGCGTCGCCCGGAGGGCAGCGCAGCGCGTCCATGGCCTGCTCCAGCTTGGAGTCGATGTCCCAGGCGTTGATGTTGTCCAGGAAGGTCTGGAGCTCGCCGGTCTCGGCCATCAGGGCGTCCTGGTCGGCGTCGGGGTCACCCATCTCCATGTAGGCGTCCTCGAGGCGCTTCATCTTCGTCTTGATCTCGCCGACCGCCTCCTCGACGTTCTCGAGGACGGTCTTGCCCTCGGTCAGCGGCGGCTCCTGCTGGAGCATCCCGACGGTCGCGTCCTGGTCGCGGACGATGTCGCCGTTGTTCGGGTGGTCGAGCCCGGCCATCAGCTTGAGCAGCGAGGACTTACCCATGCCGTTCGGGCCGACGACGCCGATCTTGGCACCGTGCAGGAACGAGAGGGTGACGTTGTCGAGGACGACCTTGTCGCCGTGGGCCTTGCGCACATTGCGCAGGGAGAGGATGTAGTCGGCCATGGGCTCCACCCTAATGAGGTCGGGGCACGCCGGTACAACCGGCGCACGCCCGGCTCACCTCAGGCCGCCACGGACGCCTCCGTCTCGCCATCGTCGGACGTCGCCGGCTTCTGCTCCCACGGGTCCGACCCCGGGGCCCGCCAGTCGGAGAGCGGGTCGCGCTCGGGGTCGTCGTCGCGGGGGCCGGGCGCGGGGGCCGCGGCTGCGGCCAGAGTGCGCGGGTTACGCGAAAGGCTGGTCATGCCGCGGTTGAGGTCGTGGCCGACGACGGTCGCCTCGACCTCGAAGGTGTTGACCTCGAGCCCGTCCTTGTTGACGTAGCTGCGAGCCGACAGCCGCCCCTGGACGACCACCGGGTCGCCCTTGCGCAGCGAGCGCCCGACGTTTTCCCCCAGCTGACGCCAGGCACTCACCGTGAACCACTGCGTCAGGCCGTCGCTCCACTCCCCGGTGGACCGGTTGAGCTTCCGCGGTGTGCACGCCATCCGGAAGTTCGCCACCGAGACCTCACCGACGCTCCGCACGACGGGGTCGGCGCCGACGTTGCCGCGCAGGGTGATGATCGAGTCGTTCATCGTTGTCTCCTCAGTGTTCGCCCGCCTGATGCGGGCCTCGGAGACAACCCTGCGCTCGACCACCGACAGTTTCCGGGCGGCGTACGTCCGCCTGTGGACAACCCCGGATCGAACCGTCCCTGTGGACAGTGATCGGCCCGCCGACCGGTCAGCGCAGCGCTTTGGCCACCCCGTGGCGCAAGGCGGTGTAGGCCGCCAGCTCGGTCTCGATCGGGTCGACGACGAGCTCGCGGGAGACGTCGGCGACCGCCGTACGCAGCCGCGCATCGGCCGCGCGCGCCCGTCGTCGAGCGGTGGTGATCACCAGCAGGTGACACACGGCCCACAGCACCAGCCCGAGCCCGACACCCCCGAGGAAGAGGACGTACGGCAGCTCGACCCCGGCCACCGAGGGCGTCGCGTCGCCGAGCTGAGCGGCTCCGGAGAGAAGAAGCGCCACCGACCACACCAGCCCGACGGTGGCGAGGACGATGAGGAGCCACTGGAGCGCCTTGACCAGTCCGGTCCACAGCGGCAGCCGCTCGGCGTTGAGATCGACTCCGCCGACCGAGGCGTCGAGCCTGTCGGCGAGGTCGTCCATCCGCGAGACCGATGCCCGCCGGATCGCGTCGCGCCACGGCGAGGCGAGCCCGGCGCCGGCCTCGTCGGCCAGCTGGCGCACCTCGGTGTCGACCCGCGCCCGCTCGACGGCGGTGGTCTGCGGCAGCGAGGTCCGGGCGCGCCCGGCCAGCTGGGTCGCCTCCTCCCCGAGCGAGAGGTGCAGCCGCTTCAACGGATCGGGCCGAAGCCGGGAGACCCACGAGACCAGCGGCCAGCCGGTGGCCGCGCGGGCCCGGGTGCGTACGGACCGCTCGACCGCGTCCACCACGGTCGGCACCCCGGCGGCCTCGGAGATGGCGTCCTCGAGGGCCTCCACCCGGGGCTTGGCCAGGGAGCGCGGCTTGGCGTCGCCGGACGCCTTGGCGAGCTTCACGGCGGCGGTCTTGATGTCGGCCGAGAGCCGGGACTTGTTGGCCCGCTTCGCCGCGGCCCGCTGGGCGATCTCGGTCTTGAGCTGCGGGATCCCCCAGCCGAGCTTGGCCGAGACCGGGATCACCGGGACGTTGCGCAGCCCGTCCTGGTCGAGCAGGCGGCGTACGTCACCCAGCATCGACTCACGACGGTCCTCGGGAACCCGGTCGATGTGGTTGAGCACCACGACCATGATCTCGGAGTGGGTCCGGAGCGGCTGCAGATAGCGGTCGTGGATGGCCGCGTCGGCGTACTTCTGCGGGTCGAGCACCCACACCAGCATGTCGGCGAGCTCGACCAGCCGGTCGACCTCGAGATGGTGGGAGACCTCGGTGGAGTCGTGGTCGGGCAGGTCGAGCAGCACCACGCCGTCGAGCTCGTGCCCCTCACGGCGGGTGTCCAGCATCGAGTCGCGGGTGGTCTGGTGACGCTCGGGGATGCCCAGCCACTCGAGCAGCTCCTGAGCGCCCTCCGAACCCCACACGCAGGCGGTCGCCCAGGAGGTGGTCGGCCGTCGGACACCGACGGCGGAGAGCTCCAGCCCGGTCAGGGCGTTGAACGTGGACGACTTGCCCGACCCGGTCGCCCCCGCGACCCCGACGACCGTGTGGTCGGCGGAGAGCTTGAGGCGTCCCTGGGCCTTGTTGACCACGGTGCGCGCGTCCTCGACGAGTCCGTCGTCGAGGCGCCCCGTCGCCGCCACGGTCGCAGCGGTCAGTCCGTCCAGCCGATCACCGAGGTCTCCACCTCGGCTGACCAGGTTCTTTGCACCTTCGAGCAGGCCGCTCAATGGTCCCCCTTACCTTCCTGAAAAAGCTCAGTCTGACAAGTCTCAGCCATCGCCGCGCTGGCTGGCGAAACGAGCGTCGCCGACCTTCCGCGCAGCGTGCCGCAGTCGCTCCGGTGCACCATGGTCGATCTGCAGCGCGTCGACCTGACCCGTGTAGCGCGCACGCTCCTCGTCGACGAGACCCACGATGCGTACCTCCAGCGCCTTGCGCGCCCTGGACGCGAGCCCACGCACGGCCTGGTCGCCGAAGACCGCCTCCAGCAGCTTCTGGCCGAGCAGGAGCGTGCCGCCGGCGATGCCCACCTCGGCACCGACGAGCGCTCCGCCGGTCGAGGCGAAGACGACCACCATCAGCGCGACGCCGAGGCCGTTGACCCCGTAGGAGAGGAACTTCGCGGTCGTACGTTTGTCCTGACCCTCGCTACGCACCATGTCGAGCACGTCCTGCTGCCAGTCACGCACCGCACGCTCGGCCTTGGGCCGCAGCGCACGCGAGGCTCGGCCGAGGTCGGCGGGGCCGACTGCGAGCAGCCCGCGGCCGGCGGGACTCATCTGCCAGGCCGCCTCCGCCCTCTCGGCAGCCGCCTCGCACTGCTCGAGGATCAGCATCTCCAGGCCGCCCTGCACGGCCGCGGTCACCCGTTCGGCCTGCTGCGGCTTGCCGCGGACCGCGCCGAGGATCCGGTCGCGCAGCGCTCCGACCCGGGTCTCGAGCGCCTTGAGGATCTCCCCGCTCCCGACGAACTCCTGCCAGCGCGCGAGCACCTCGCCACGCAGCAGCGTCCCGTCGGCGGTCGCCGCCATGATCGACTTGAGCGCCTCGTCGTAGGCCATGTCCGCATCGGTACGCAGCCGCTGCGCGGCCTCTCCCTGACCGTCCGCGGTGTCGGCGATCGGGTGGACCTCCAGGGTCAGCGCCCGCACCGCACCGTCGAGGGTCTGGGTGACGACCTGGTGTCGCGCGGTGGCGTCATCGGCGAGCATGTCGAGCCAGGCACGCACCTCGGCGACATGCTCGGCCGGCAGCAGCCCGTGCTCGGAGACCTCACCCTCGTGGACGATGAAGAGCGGTGAGTCCTTGAGCCCGCGCGAGGCGAGCATCCGGGCCAGGTGGCCGGCGACGGTCTGGACCGCCTCGGTCGGAGTGCGGTCGAGCACCACCGCGACCGCGGTGGAGCGGTTGGCGGCGAGCTGGAGGAACTCCCACGGCACCTGGTCGGCGTAGCGCGCGGCCGAGGTGACGAAGACCCACAGGTCGGCCGCGGCGAGCAGCTCGGCCGCGAGCACCCGGTTGGCCTCTTCGACCGAGTCGACGTCGGGTGCGTCCAGGATCGCCAGGCCGGGGTGGAGCCGGTCGCTGGCGACCAGCTGCAGCGCACCGGGGTCGTTGGTGGGGTGGTTGACCCGCTCCAGCTCGGGAAGCAGGCGGTCCTGGCCGAACCAACGGCCGTCTTCGGGGTTGTGCACCAGCACCGGAGAGCGGGTCGTCGGCCGCAACAGGCCCGGCGTGGTCACCTTGGTGCCGACCAGCGAGTTCACCAGCGTCGACTTGCCGGCGCCCGTGGAGCCGCCGACGACCGCGAGGAGCGGCGCGTCGATGGTCATCATCCGCGGGATGACGTAGTCCTCGAGCTGCTCGACCATGTTCTGCCTGGCCGCCCGCTGCTCGTCGGTGCCGGGCAGGTCCAGCGGCAGGGTCACCTCGGTGAGCGCCTGGTGGAGCTGGATGAGCGAGGTCACCATCCGGTTGCTCTCGCCGCCGGACGCCTCGATCTCGGCCCGAACGGCCTCGAACTCGGTGGTCGGCTTCTCCGCGAGCATCCCCGCCGTCAGCGCCTCGTAGGCCGGCGGCGGGGTCCCCGGCGCCGGCTCAGGTGCGGTGTCGTCGTCTCTGTGTTCTTCACTCATCCGGTCATCACCTTCCCGCTCGGGAACGCGATGTGTGGACGTACCTCACTGATGCGGTCAACGTATGCCCTCCCCCGGGCGGCGAAGTCTGGCGGCGGGTTGCCGCGCAGGAATCGCCAGTGCAAGTATCCGAGCTCGATGGCAGCCTGCTGGTATTCACGCATGGCCGCAACCCCCTGAGCCCCTCCGTGGGTCGAGGCGAACTTCCGCGCCTGTTCCCGGCGACGCAGATCGACCACCCAGCCGACGTCGGTGTAGGGAATCAGCCCGCGTTGGGCGGCGTCGGTCAGCGACCGGGTCAGCACGATCCGCTCGGACTTTCGCCGCCACACCGCGAAGACCACCATCGAGACGAACGCGGGCACCATCACCACGACGTACGCCAGCAGGAAACCGGCCCCGTCATAGAGCAGTGTCGAACCGTTCCAGGTGCCGTGGGCGAGCACGGCGATGCCGAAGCCCAGCAGGGGCGCCACGACCTTCAGCCAGCGCTTGCGCGTCACCACGGCGATGCCGATGCCGATGCCGGTGAAGGCGGTGAAGAGCGGGTGAGCGAAGGGGCTGAACAGGCAGCGCATCACGAAGACGGCGGTGAACTCCCCGATGTGTCCCGAGGAGCTGTCGCCCATGCCGGGCGTGCCGTTGTAGGTGCCGCCCAGGTAGAGGATGTTCTCGGTGAAGGCGAAGCCGATGCCGACCATGCCGGCGTAGACGATCCCGTCGAGCACCCCGTCGAGGAGGTGGCGGCGCCAGACCAGCAGCACGAAGAGGAACAGCCCCTTGGCCGCCTCCTCGGTGACCGGAGCCACGATCGCGAGCTGGGTCGGCTGGCTCCACCCGGCGAGCAGCGCCCCGACGCTCTGCACGATCAGCGCGGCCGCGACCGCGACGAAGGCGCCCCACCCCAGGCCGAGCGCGAGCAGCGACTTCGGCTCGGGCTCGTAGCGGTCCAGCCACAGGAAGGCGTAGACCAGCGGCACCACCGGGATGGCTGCGAAGAGCACTCCCAGGATCGCGCCGGTAGGAGCAAGATGGTCATCGACGACGCTGGTGCTCAGCAGCACGATGCCGAGCACCGGCAACGAGGTCAGCACGACAAGCACGCCCACCACGATGGTGAACGTGCGGTTGCCTCTTGTCGGATCCTTCGGGATCGCCCCCATGCGCGCCAGACTATCGGGCGTGCGGACCGCACGCGCGACCCGACACCGGTCGAGACGTTCTCGCCACCCGCCTGGCCTGGGAACTCGCGAGCGTTGCCGATCCGGCGCGGCGTACGATTCCGGTATGACGGACAACGGCGCCCCCACTCCTGCAGACGACCACACCGAGAGCCACGACCAGACGGTTCCGGAGGCATGGTCCAAGTTCATGAGAGAGGGCTGGGACGACCGCGAGGTCGAGGTTCCCGAGCATCCGATCACCCCGTGGGCGGCCGCCCGCAGGGAGCGCCTCTCGGGCATCTTCCCGGGTGAGCGCCTGGTCGTCCCGGCCGGCACCTACAAGGTCCGCGCCAACGACACCGACTACCGCTTCCGCGCCGACACCGCGCACGTGCACCTGACCGGCAACCAGACCTCCGACGCCGTCGTCGTGATCGAGCCCGACGGCACCTCGGTCCTGTACGCCCGCCCGCGCAGCGGTCGCGACACCGACGAGTTCTTCCGCGACCGTCAGTACGGCGCCCTCTGGGCCGGTGCGCGTCCCTCTGCCCGCGAGCTCTCCGACTCCCTGGGCATCGAGGTACGCCACGTCGACCAGCTCGAGTCCGACCTCTCCGGCAACACTCCGACCCGCGTCCTGCGCGGCGTCTCGGCCGACGTCGACAAGCTGGTCGTCCCGGCCGAGGCCGCCCGCGACGAGGAGTTCGCCAAGGCGCTCTCCGAGCTGCGCCTGATCAAGGACGAGTGGGAGCTCGGCGAGCTCAAGGAGGCCTGCGACATCACCGTGCGCGGCTTCACCGACGCGGTGCGCGAGTGGGACCAGGTCCTCAAGCACGGCGAGCGCTGGATCGAGGGCACCTTCTTCCGCCGCGCCCGCGCTGAGGGCAACGACCTCGGCTACGACTCGATCGTCGGCGGCGGGTCCCACGCCACCACGCTGCACTGGATCGACAACGACGGTCCGATCGTCCCCGGTGAGCTGGTGCTGCTCGACATGGGCGTCGAGGGCCACAACCTCTACACCGCCGACATCACCCGCACCCTCCCCATCTCCGGGAAGTTCACGCCGCTCCAGCGCAACCTCTACGAGCTCGTCTACAAGGCCCAGCAGGCCGGCATCGAGGCGATCCGCCCGGGCGTCACCTTCCGAGCCGGGCACTTCGCCGCCATGGAGATCCTCGCGCACGGCCTGGACGACCTGGGGCTGCTCCCCGTCTCGGTCGACGAGGCACTCTCCGAGGACAACAAAACGTACTCCCGCTGGACCCTCCACGGCGTCTCCCACATGCTCGGCCTCGACGTCCACGACTGCGCCTCCGCGTCGAAGGAGACCTACATCGAGGGACCGCTGCAGGAGGGCATGGTGCTCACCGTCGAGCCGGGCCTCTACTTCCAGAAGGAGGACAAGCTCGTCCCCGAGGAGCTGCGCGGCATCGGCATCCGCATCGAGGACGACATCGTCGTCACCAAGGACGGCTCCGTGAACCTCTCCGCCGGCCTGCCGCGTACGGCCGACGACGTCGAAGCGTGGATGGGTCAGCATCTGTGAGCTGAATGCTGACCGAGATGACTCGGTCAGGTCGCGCTTCCTTCGTGGACTTCCACGAGGGAAGCGGTTGCTGACCGAGGTGCCTCGGTCAGCAACCGCCGTGGCCGGCTGCCTCGCCCTGGCCGCGACCCTGACCGCCTGCAGCCCAGGAAGTACGCCACGGCAGCAGCCCGCCGCCTCGTCAGCCACAGCGTCCGCGTCCCCTTCCCCGTCCACCTCCGCGTCGGGTGGAGCCGACGACATCTTCAAGGGAGCCGTGGTCGGGATCGACCCGGGCCACAACGGCGGCAACGCGAGCGCACCCGAGGTGATCAACGAGCCGGTGTGGAACGGTCGGTCGCAGAGCCCGTGCAACACGACGGGCACCGCGACGAACGACGGCTATCCGGAGACCGACTTCACCTGGGCCGTGGCCCAGAAGCTCGCGGCCGATCTGCGCGAGGCCGGGGCGAAGGTGGTCATGACCCGCGGCAGCAACGAAGGGGTCGGGCCGTGCATCGACGAGCGCGCGAAGACCATCAACGACGCGAAGGCCGACGTCGCGATCGACATCCACGCCGACGGCGCGGCCGCGTCCGAGCGGGGCTACTCGCTGCTGATCCCGGTGCCCTCGGGCACCAACGACGAGGTCGTCGAGCCCTCGCGACGCTACGCCCGGATGCTCCGCACCGAGATGCGGAAGACCGGTATGCCGCTGGCCGACTACCTCGGTGAGGGCGGGTTCGTGGAGCGCGACGACCTGGCCGGCCTCAACCTGACCACGGTGCCGCAGGTGCTGCTCGAGACCGGCAACATGCGCAACACCGAGGACGCGCGACTGCTGAAGTCCGACCGGTTCCAGGCGCGGACGGCCGCCGCCATCAAACGGGCGATGGCGGCGTACCTCCGCTCACGCTGAGCTCAACTCAGAGCTTCGTCCACTCGACGGACTCGAAGCCGTACTCCTCCGCGATCGGCCCCCACGCCTTGGCGGCCGCCTTCTTCGGGTCATGGCTGGCCAGGCTGAGCGTGGTCGCCTTCTCCAGCTTCCCCTTACCGCCGACGCACTCGCCGTCGGCGTTGACCTTGCGCTTCTCGCCCCAGGCGGCGAAGGCCAGGTCGGCGTTCTGCGAGGTCATCCACGCAGACTCGAGGTTCTTGACGAGCTTGCGCGACCCCGGGAGGACGGCGGTGTCGATCTTGGCGACCTTCGCAGCCAGCTTCTCGCGGGACGTCGCCGCGTCCTGGAAGGTCTGGATCGCCTCGTCGATGTTCTCGCACGCCTCGAGGTCGGCCTGAGCGGCACCGATCGCCGCCTTGTCCTTGGCGGAGGTCTTGATGAGGTCGTCGATCTTCTTGGCCTCGGCCGCGGCACCGCCCTCGGTCGTGGTGGCGCCCTGGGTGGTGCCGGTCTCGGCGTTGGCGTCGTCGTTGCTGTTGATCAGCCCGATGACGAAGGCGATGATCGCGACCACGACGGCCAGCGCGAGCACGATCAGGCCCCAGCGCTTCAGGTCGAGACCACCAGGTCCCTTGCCCTGACCGCCCTGACCGCCCTGGCCGCGCTGCGGCTCGTAGCGGGCGTCGTAGCCGTTCCCGTACGGGTCGTAACCCTGCGGCGCCATCGGCGGCGGCGCCGGGGTGGTGGGCCCACCGCCGACCGGCGGCTGCCCCACGAGGGTGGCGTCGGTGTAGCCGTTCTGGCCGTAAGGATCACCGTACGGCTGGCCGAACTCGTCCTGGGAGCGGTCCTGCGGCTGCCCGTAGGGCTGCTCGTACGCCTGGTCGTAGCCCTGGTCGGGCCCCTGGCCGTACGGCTGGTCATAGGGCTGGTCGTAGCCCTGCGACCACTGGGCCTGGTCCGGCTCGAGCTGCGGCGCGAGCGGGGCGTAGGCGGGGTCGCCGTACGCCGGGGCCTGCTCCGGCGCCGGGGCGTCGAACTGCGGCTGCGGCGGTGCGAACTGCTCGAACTCGTCACGCGGACGGGTGCCACCGGAGGCCTCTTCGTCGACGAGGTCGAACCGCGGGCTCATCGCGACGCTGGTCTCGTCCGGACGGATCGGCTCGGGCTGGCGAGGCTCGACCGGCGGCATCGCCTCGTGGGTCGCCTCATAGGCATGCTCGTAGGCCTGCTCGAAGGTCGGCTCAGGGCCGGGACCGCCGAACTGCGGCGCGGGCTCGACGAAGGTCGGGTGCTCCGCACTCTGGTGGTACGCAGCGGCCGGACGCTCGGGCAGCGGAGGCGCAGCCATCGGCTCCGGGGTCTGCGGCAACTGCGGTTCCGGCATCTGCGGCGCAGGGGCAGGCGCGGGGGCGGGCGGCTCGGGGGCGCGCTCCTGCGCCGGCGGCCGGGTCGGGAGATCCGGGAGCGGCGCCGGCGCGGCCGCCGGTGCCTCGGGCTCAGGGTCCGGCTCCGGAATCGGAGCCGGGGTCGGCTCGGGCTCCTCCGCGGCGCGCTTGCGCTTGGGCAGGAAGAGCGACTGCGACTGGGAAGCGAGCTCCGGCTCGAACTTCGGCGTACGCGCCGCCAGCCCGAACAGGCCACCACCGTCGGAACCCGCCGGCGGCGGGGCCATGCCACCGCCGAAGGCAGGCTGCTCGCCGCTGGGCGAGGTCATGCTCAGCTGGGGCGCCATCGAGGCCCCCGGCGTACGCCTGACCTGCTCGAGCGGCAACGGCGCCGCCTCCGTGTCGGCCTCTGGCGCGGGGACAGGAGTCCCCTGCCCACGCCTCGGCAACGACAGACCACCCTGCTCAGGATCGGCACCCCGCTGCGGCAGACGCGGCGGTGCGACCGGCTCCGGTGCACCCTGCGACGGCGGCTGATGAGCGCTTCTGACGGGGGTCCCACAACCTGTGCAGAAGCGCATACCGGTGACGGCTGCACCGCACGAGGTGCACATGGACTCCATAGTCATGTCCGGGGACCTTACCGATGATCGCGTCCAGTCTCGAACCCTCGTGGTCCGCCAATCGGACACCCAGGTCGACAGTGTGGGGACAGTGCACCCAAATACCCCCCACACCTTGGTAACACTCCGGTCAGCGTTTCGGATTCCGATGCACACAGGGGATACGGGCACCGGTAAGATCGTGCGCGGCCTGCGTAAACCCCCTTCAGCGGGGTGCTCCCCACAGGCCACGCCTCCGTAGCTCAGCTGGATAGAGCATCGGCCTTCTAATCCGACGGTCACAGGTTCGAATCCTGTCGGGGGCGCCACAGGAAATCGGTGTGGGTTAAATCATGCACTCGCGCGTGTTTCGGCGGCGACCGCCGCAGCGGCCGACCGTCCGGCGTACACGGTCCGGAAGAACGGCAGGGTGCGGTGCACCATCGGACCGATGAGCAGCGCCTCGGCGACCGTGCCGATGCCGACCAGTCCGCCGAGGAGCCAGCCGACCGCCAGCACGGTGATCTCGACGCCCGCGCGGCAGAGCCAGACCGGGGCGCCGGTGCGCTCGTGCAGGCCGGTCATCAGGCCGTCGCGCGGCCCCGGCCCGAGGCCGGGCGCGATGTAGATCCCGGTGGCCGCGGCCAGCAGAAGCAGGCCACCGGTGAAGAGCGCGACCTGAGCCACCAGGCCCGACGGCTGCGGGAGCAGCCAGAGGCCGATCTCCGCCGAAGTACCGACGAGCAAGACGTTCAGCACGGTGCCGACGCCGGGCCGCTGGCGCAGCGGGATCCAGAGCAGCAGGACGACCAGCCCGATCAGGTTGGTCATCATCCCGAAGGAGATCCCGGTGATCTCGACGAGGCCCGATGTCAGTGTGTTCCAGGGCGCCAGGCCCAGCGCGCCCTGCACGAGCATGGCGAGTGCGATGCCGTAGAGGAAGAGTCCAGTTATCAACCAGGAGAGCGACTTCACAGAGAGATCCTTCACGATCGCAAAGCCAATCACGGGTCCAATCGAAGGTAAAGAAGCCAATCGGCGTAAGGTGGCCTCATGCCTCGCGGAAGAATCGGTGCCACTGCGCTTGCTGGCCTGCTCGGTCAGTGGCACGGAGAGGGCCCGGCGTACGAGAACCTCGCCGAACGGATCCAGCTGCTGCTGATCGACGGACGGCTCTCCGCCGACATCCGTCTGCCCTCCGAGCGCGAGCTCTCCGAGCGGCTGACGCTGAGCCGCACCACGATCACGGCCGCCTACCGGCGCCTGCGGGAGCACGGCTACGCGCTGAGCGTCCAGGGGTCGGGTACGACGACGAAACTGCCGCCCACCGCACCCGACTCGTTCACCGAGGGCGGCGAGATCGACCTGGTCAGGGCCACCCTGCCGGCCACCCGGCGGCTCCCGGAGGCCGCAGTCGAGGCGACCCGGCGGCTGGCCGACCACATGACCGGCCCCGGCTACACGCTGTGGGGCATCGAGGAGCTCCGCGCCGAGATCGCGGCGCGCTACACCGATCGCGGTCTGCCGACCGATCCCGACCAGATCATGGTGACCACCGGCGGCCAGAGCGCGATCGCCCTGCTCGCCCGCACCGTGATCAGCCGCGGCGACCGGGCCTACGCCGAGAGTCCGTCCTACCCCAATGCGTACGACGCGCTGAGCCTCGCCGGAGCCCGGATCATCACGAGCCCGGTGACCACCGACTCCGGCTGGGACATGCCAGCGATGGAGGCGGCCATCGCCCGGACCACCCCCGTGATGGCGTACGTCATGCCCGACTTCCACAACCCGACCTCTCGCTCGATGTCGACCGAGGACCGGCTCCGTCTGCTGCACGCCGCGGCGAAGGTCGACACCCTCCTCGTGGCCGACGACACCACCGCCGAGCTCAACATCGACCGCCCGCACACGTTTCCGCCGCTGGCCGCGATGGCCGGCGAGCACCAGGCCCGCGTCGTCCACATCGGTTCGGCGAGCAAGATGCTGTGGGGCGGGCTGCGGATCGGCTGGATCCGCGCCGACCCGGTGCTGCTGACCCAGATCGCCAGCGGACGCTCCGCCACCGACCTCGGCACCCCGATCTGGGAGCAGCTGGTCACCACGATCCTGTTCCGGCATCTGCCCGAGATCCTCGAGGAGCGCGCCGCACAGCTCGCCGCGGGCCGCGCCGCGCTCTACCACTCGATGCGCGAGCACCTTCCCGACTGGGAGCTGCCGCCGCGGATCGACGGCGGCCTCTCGGCCTGGGTCGGCCTGCCCGCGCCGGTCAGCTCCCAGCTCACCCTCGCCGCCCGGCCCCACGGACTGCTCGTCACCGCCGGGCCGCGCTTCGGGGTCGACGGCGCCTACGAGCGTCACCTGCGGCTGGCGATCACGCCCCGGCCCGAGCTCGTCCGGCGAGGAGTCGAGATCCTCGCCGAGGTCTGGCCCCGCGCCGCCTCCACCCCGGCCCTGGCCCTCACCACCTCCGAGGCCGTGGTCTGACCGGGCTCGACCCCGCGGCTCAACCCCGGGCGAGTGCCTCCAGAGCCCACAGCCCGAGCCCGTCGAAGCGTGCCGACTCGTAGCTGGGTACGTCCCCGCTGGTCGCCTCCAGGAGCCGGCGGGTGGTGATGTGCGAGGCGCCCCGGGCGAGGCTCGCGTGCGCGATGTCGGCAGCGGTCACGGTCCGCGGCGGGATCTCGCGACGCTCCCGCGCCCGGCGCCGCTCGTAGTCGAGCTCGTCGACGGTGATGCCGCGGATGATCGTCTCGGCGCTCCCCAGGGAGCGGGTGTCGATCAGCGCCTCGGCGAGCGGGAAGTCGTGGGTCTCGACGACATCGAGGCGCCACACGGTGGCACTCGCCTCGCTCACCGGGACGGGTGTCTGTCCTCGTCTCATCTCCACGGCGCCTCGAAGTCCGCGCGCGGCTGCCGCGGCCAGCGTCGTGGCCTCGGTGGGATGCCAGCCGAGCGAGTCGCCGACCCTGTTCACGTCCGCGGTCCCCAGCGTCCCGACGCGGGTCCCGCCGAGCCCGCCGAGGATGGCTATCACCTGCTCGGCGGGGAGCTCCCCGTCCACACCCGGGCCGACGACGGCGAGCCGCACAGGCAGGTCGCTGCGCAACGCCGCCGCCAGCGTGAGCGAGTCGGCCAACGGGCTCAGCAGGCCGGGCTCGTCTCCCCGAGCGACCACGTCACCACCGACATCGACGACCGTGAGCGAGTCGGCGCCCAGGGCCCGAGCGAGATGCTGGAGCTGCTGGGCGAGCCCGATCGCACCATCCGCGAGGTCGTGCAGGAAGAGGCGCGCGTCCAGGTCGCCGGCAAGCCGCGGCAGCACGGACCTTCCCGGAGGAAGGGTGTCGGTCGTGGTCGATATCTCCGCGCGGACGCCGTCGACCAGGCGGAGCCCGATGAAGTCGCCCCGCGAGCGCGGGCCGGGCACCGGGTCGATGCGGAGCCGCTCCCAGGCGCAGGTCGACACGAACACGTCACCGTCGTCCAGCTCGGGTTCGAGGACCTGACGCGCCAGGAGCACGCCGAGCGCATCACCCCCACCACCGGCCGCGACGAAGAGAGTGCTCACGCAGTCGATTCTGACCGCTCGGCACCCGGGGCGCCACCTGGTCGGCCGCATCGTCTGTCAAGAAGTTCGCGGGAACTCGTTGTGACCTGCGCCACGTTGGGTCACGATGTGCAGCATGCAAGGACTGATCCAGGACGCACCGCTGACCATCGACACGATCATCCGGCGCGCCGAGCGCGTCTTCCCGACGCGGGAGATCGTCACCAAGACCGCCACAGGTCTGGATCGCCACACGTTCAAGGACCTGGCCGTGGAGGTGCGCAAGCAGGCCGGCGTCCTCGACCGGCTCGGCATCTCCGAGGACGGTCGGGTGGCGAGCTTCGCGTGGAACACCCTGCGCCACCTCGCGCTCTACTACTCCGTCCCCTGCACCGGCCGGGTGCTGCACACCGGCAACATCCGCTACTTCCCCGAGCAGCTCGTCTACACCTTCAACCATGCCGAGGACGAGGCCGTCTTCGTGGACCGGTCGCTGCTCGGCCTGCTGGCTCCGCTTCTCCCCCAGCTCACCACGCTCAAGCACGTCGTCGTGATGGACGACGGGGCGCCGACCCCGCTCCCCGACGACCCGCGGGTCGTCTCCTACGAGGAGCTGATGGCCGACGCCGAGGAGGCGGTGATCGAGGGCCGGGTCACCGACGAGCGCACCGCTGCCGGGATCTGCTACACCTCCGGCACCACCGGCAACCCGAAGGGCGTCGTCTACACCCATCGCTCGCAGTACCTGCACGCGCTGGCCTCTCTGTCCGGCACCCTCTTCGGGACCAACGACCGTGACCGGGTGCTTCCGGTCGTGCCGTTCTTCCACGCCAACGGCTGGGGCTTCGCCCACTCCTCCCTGCTGGCCGGCGCCAACCTGATCCTGCCCGGCCCCGACCTCTCGCCCGCCGGCATCATCAAGCTCCTCGAGGCCGAGAAGGTGACGATCGCGGCCGGCGTACCCACGATCTGGATGGGCATGGTCCCGCTCCTGAAGGACGCCGACCTCTCCTCGCTGCGCGTCGTCATCTGCGGCGGCTCGGCGGTCCCGAAGTCGCTCTCGGAGGCCTGGCGCGAGGCGATCGGCCTGCCGATCACCCAGGCCTGGGGCATGACCGAGATGTCGCCGCTCGGCAGCGTCTTCAACGAGCGCGCCGAGATCACCGGGCTCTCCGAGGAGGAGAAGGCCGACTTCCGTACGTCACCGGGCATCCCTGCCGTCGGCGTCGAGCTCCGCATCGTGGAGCCCGGGACCACCGACGAGCTCCCCTGGGACGGCGAGACGACCGGCGAGCTCGAGTGCCGCGGACCGTGGATCGCGTCGGGCTACTACAAGGTCGACGCGCCGAACTCCTTCTCCCCCGACGGCTGGCTGCGCACCGGTGACATCGCGGCGATCGAACCGCTGGGCTACGTACGCATCGTCGACCGCACCAAGGACCTGGTGAAGTCCGGTGGCGAGTGGATCTCGACCGTCGCGATCGAGAACCTCATCATGGGTCACCCGGCGATCGCCGAGGCCGCCGTCGTCGCGGTGCCGCACCCCAAGTGGGGCGAGCGGCCGCTGGCCTTCGCGGTGGTCAAGGACGGCGAGTCGGTGACCAAGGAGGAGCTGCTCGGCTACCTGGCCGACAACCTGGGCAAGTGGCAGGTGCCCGACGACGTGGTCTTCATCGACGAGGTGCCCAAGACCTCGGTCGGGAAGTTCTCCAAGAAGACCCTGCGCGAGGAGTACGCCGACTACAAGCTGCCCACCGCGTAGCCGGAGCGGTCAGCCCAGCTGCGCGAGGATCGAGGCGGACTCGGCCCTCGCGCAGCGGGCGTCCTCGTCCTTGCCGAGGGCGGCGCGGGCTTCGGCGAGATGGCCGAGCGCGTCGGCGAGGCCGGGCAGGTCACCGGCGGCGCGGAGCTTGGTCACGGCCTCCTCGAAGTGGCCGGCAGCCTCGTCGACGGAGCCGAGCTGCTGGTGGATCCAGCCGATGGTGGCGATGACGTTGCCCTCGCTGCGGTAGCCGGGTGCCACCCGGCGCAGCTCGGCGAGCGCCTCCTCGCAGTGACGCAGCCCAGCCTCGTACGCCCCGTCGAGGGCCTCGTAGAGACCGAGTCGCCCCGTCGTCCAGGCCGCCCGGATCGGGTCGCCCGCGCGAGCGAAGACCTCCGCCGCCCGAGCCGCGTACGCAGCGGCCCCGGCATGATCGCCGGAGGCCGTGGCCACGGTGGCCAGCCGGTGCAGAGTCTTTCCCTCCGCCACCAGGTCGGCGGACTCCGTCGCCAGGTCGAGGGCCCGGCCGAGGTGGTCGAGGGCGTCCTCGACCCGCCCCAGCCGCCCGCAGGCCGCCCCGGCGGCGCGGTGCATGACGCCGAGCCCGGCGGGGTCGCCGCCCCGGGAGATGCTGCGGCGCACACCCGGGAGCGCGGTCTCGGCCAGCGCGGCGAGCTCGATCCAGCGGCCCTGGAGATCGAGCAGACGCTCGAGGGCACCGACGAGCAGCACGATCCGGTCGGGTGCGAGTCCACGGGCGACGGCGACGTCGATCACCCTGGAGATGACCGGCAGCTGGGTGCCGATCCAGGCCAGCGCCTCGACGCTGTCGCCGATGACCTCGGGGGTGACCCCGTCGCGCATCGGCTCCAGCACATCGAGGTGGCGCTGGTGGGGGTCGTAGGCGCTGTGCACCACCCGGGCGCTGAAGACGTAGTGGTCGATCATCCGCAGCTCGGCCGCCTCGCGGGCCTCCGCGGGCTCGCTGGTGGCGAGGTCGGCGGCGTACTCCCGGAGCAGGTCGTGCAGCGTGAACCGGCCGGGCGCGCACTCGGTCAGCAGGTTGGCCTCGGTGAGCTCGTCGAGCAGGCGCCGGGCCCGCACCCGGGAGATCCCGGCCAGGCTGGCCGCGGCCAGGACGGTGAACGTCGGCCCGGGGTGCAGGCCGATCAGCCGGAACAACCGGTCCGCGGCATCGGACAGGTGCTCGACCGACCAGGAGAAGGTCGCCCGGAGGTCACCCCGCCCGCCGCCGAACCCGTCCAGGCGGGACTCGCCGAGCTCCTCGGCCAGGTCGGCGAGGGAATGGGCCGGCCGGATCGCCGCCCGGGCGGCCACGACCGAGAGCGTCAGCGGCAACGAGGCGCACAGCTCGATGATCCGCTCCACGGCCTCCGGCTCGGCCAGGAGGCGGTCCTCGCCGAGCCGCCCGGCCAGCAGCTCATAGGCCTCCGCGTCGTCGAGCAGGCCCAGCTCCATCGGTCTCGCACCGGCCTCCGCGACCAGGCCGGAGAGCCTGTTTCGGCTGGTCACCAGGGTCACACAGCCCGGGCTGCCGGGAATCAGGCTGCGGACCTGCTCGCTGTCGCGGGCGTTGTCGAGCACGAGCAGGACCCGCTTACCGGCGAGCTTGCTGCGCAGCAGCCCCGCGCGGCCGTCGATGTCCTGGGGCTGACGGGAGCGCTCCACCCCGAACGCCTCGAGCACCACCCCGAGCGCGTCCAACGGGTCGAGCGCGTCGCACGGGTCGAAGCCGCGCAGGTTCACGAACACCTGGCCGTCCGGGAAGCTGGGCGCGGTCCGGTGCGCCCAGTAGAGCGCCAGCGTCGTCTTGCCGATCCCTGCCGTGCCCGCGATCGCCGAGATCACGACGGCCCGTCCGTCCTCCTCGTCGTTCGCCACCAGCTCGTCCAGCGCCGTCAGCTGGTCCTCGCGGCCGGCGAAGGCGGCGACGACCGGCGGCAGCTGGCGCGGCACGATCCCCTCGTACGTCCGCGCCGGCGCGGGCTCGGGATCGTCTCCCTCGATGATCCGCAGCTGCAGGTCGCGTACGTCCTTGGAGGGCTCGACCCCGAGCTCGTCGCGGAGGACACGGAAGAGGCGCTGGTAGGCGTCCAGGGCCTCGGCCGTGCGGCCGGAATGCCACAGCGCCGTCATCAGCAGCAGCCACAGGCCCTCCCGGAGCGGGTTGGCCCGGACGACCGGTCCCAGATCAGCCACGACCGCGGCCTGCCGGCCGAGCGCCAGGTCAGCGGCGGCCCGAGACTCGACGGCGACCAGCCGCAGCTCGTCGAGCCGGGCGGCCTCGGTCGCGATCATCGGCGACTCACCGACCGCGCCGTACGCACCCCCGGTCCACAGCCCGAGGGCAGCGTCGAAGAGCATGCTGGCCCGCTCGTGCTCCCCGGTCTCGGCCGAGGCGCGGCCCTGGGCGATCAGGTCCTCGAAGCGGGCCTGGTCGATGTCCGCCCCGACCAGCGCATAGCCGTTCGCCCGGCTCTGCAGGTGACGGCGATCCTCGCCGAGCGCCCGGCGCAGGTCACGGACGCGCTGGTGAAGCAGGTTCACCCCCGTTGCCGGGGGTGAACCTCTCCACAGCTCGTCGACCAGGAGGTCGGAGGAGACGGGCGCTCCGCGCCCGGCTGCGAGCAGGGCGAGCAGAGTCCGCCGCGTACGCGACAGCTTCTGCACCGTGCCGTCGTCACAGATCAGCTCGACGGCACCTAGGACCCGGACCCGCACCACACCTCCTGTTGACCACGCAGCATTACGTCCGAGAAGACACATCGTCTCATCACCACAGAGATGGTGACGCGTAATGCCGCCAGAAGGTTGCTTGGAGGTTGGTACTGAATCCAGATTTAGGGCTTCTGCACTACGGAACCCGCCACAGGCCGCTCTCGCCGCCCTTGTCGATCTGGAACCCGACCTGCTTGATGTTCACCCCGACCGGGACGACGAACGGCACCAGGGCCGTCCGCTGGTCACGCGGCTGCAGCCCGAACGGGTTCGGGAACACCTCGCCGCCGTCGACCGTCACCGTGCTGGGGAGGCTCTTGTACTTCTTGCCCGAGGCATCGATGACCGTCGTGCCGGTCGCAGGGGTGTCGTTGAAGACCCTCGACCCGGCGTTGACGACCTGGATCTCGACGGCCATCACCCGCGACCCCGGCGGGGTCTCGGTGCCGTCCGTGAAAGACGTCTCGAAGACGTCGTGCACGATCACCCGCAACAGGATTCCTGGTGCTTCGCCCTTGATGGTTCCCTCAGTCGTCAACCCGAGCTGCTGGTTCTGCGCGATCCGCTCGGTGCTGTCGACGGTGATCACCTTCTTCTCCATCGCCGGGTTCTCGCGGTGGTTGTTGCTGTAGAACCCGTTGTCGATGGAACTGTCCGAACCGCAACCGACCCCGGCCGCCGCAACGGCTCCCCCGAGGACCAGCATGGCCATGCGACGCACACGCACTCCTTATGAAATTTGTTGCCATGGAAGGGAAACTGTTCCCCTTGATTTGCCAAGGTAACATGCCCGAGTCTGGCCGGTCGGCCTAGGGTCTAAAGTCCCAATCAGGCAACAACTCTTCGGGCCCGTTTCCGCCGGACGAGGTAGTGGACGTCGAACAGAATCACCGATGCCGCGAGAAATCTGGGCGTGACCAGCGGAACCATGTCGATCAGGCGTACGCCACCGCCGTCATGCCCGTCGCCAGTGAGTGCAGGATCACGACGGAGCAGAGCAGGGACGAAGCGACGTACTCCTCGACCCGCTCGACATGCACGAGCGGACCCTACTCCGTCGTCACCGACGGACGTTCGACGAGACCGGCCAGCTTGGCCGGAGCCTGGATGCAGTAGGAGTCGGTCAGGAGCTCCGCGACCTCGTCCCAGTCGGTGTCGTCGTCGAGGATCATCCCGACCACGTTGCCACCCCAGCCGGCCTTGAAGTAGGGGTGGCCGAGATGCTCGAAGGCCACCACCTCGTCGGGCTCACCCCTGAACACGATCCGGAAGAGCTGGTCCTCGCCGCCGAAGACGTGCGCGACGGTCTCTTGGCCGACCCGCCAGCGCACGCCGACCCAGGCGTCGTCCTCGAGACACTTCGGGAACGCGCCGAGGATCTCCCTCAGCCTCGTCACCATCGCCTCGGGAACCTCTGGACGCTCAGCCATGCCTCAGATCCTGCCAGGGACCGCCGACACTTCTAATTGCTATACATGTTTATGATCAACATGTATGGTTTCTGGGCATGAAGAAGCAGACGATCGGACATGTCGTATGGCGCCTCGCCATGCGTCTGCGGGTGTCGATGGACAGAGCCCTCGCGCCGCTGGGCCTCACCCACGCGCAGTACTCGCTCATCGCCTCCCTCTACGGCCTCCGCGCCTCGGAGGCCCCCACCCAGAAGCAGCTGGCCGACCTCACCGGCCTCGAGCCGATGTACGTCTCCAAGCTCGCCCGTCAGCTCGAGACGAAGGGCTGGATCGAACGCGTCCGCGACGCGAAGGACACCCGAGCCGTACGTCTCGCCATCACGCCCGAGGGCACCGAGGTGACCCGCGAGGCGATCGCGGTGACCGGGCGCCTGCTCGACCAGCTCACCGCACCGCTCGGCGGCCGCGGCAGCCGCCGTGCCGCCGAGGCGCAGGCAGCGCTCGAGGCGATGCTCGCCGCCCCCATCGACACCGACCCCACACCTGGAGACCGATCATGACCACCGCAACTCCCCCGCTCACCGGCGCCAACCTGGGCCTCGCCTACTTCGCTATCCGCAAGAACCTCCTCGACCTGCTCGACGACCACGACCTGACCTTCGAGCAGTCGCTCCTGCTCAACTACCTGCACCGGGGCGATGCCACGCGCGCCGAGCTCGTCGCCTCGACCGCCGACAACATCAAGGTCTCCGCGGCCGAGGTCGAGTCCCACCTCGACGCGGCGATCGCCCGCGGCCTGATCGCGGCCGGTCTCACGCTGACCGCGGAGGGCGCCCGCGTCCAGGAGGAGATCGTCGAGCGTACGCAGCCGCTGACCAGGTCATTCTTCGCCGATCTCCCGCCCGAGGACGTCGCCGCGACCGCCCGCGTCCTGGCCACCCTCACCGAACGAGCGAACGCCGCCTTGGCCGCCTCCTAGGATGCAGGGCATGGCGCAGGAGCGATACGACGTGGTGGTAGCCGGCGGCGGACACAACGGCCTCACCGCCGCCGCCTATCTGGGCCGGGCGGGCCTCTCGGTCCTGGTGCTCGAGCGACTCGACCACGTCGGCGGCGCGGCGATCTCGGCGCAGGCCTTCGAGGGCTTCCCGACCCGGCTCTCGCGCTACTCCTACCTGGTCTCGCTGCTCCCCGAGCAGATCCGCACCGATCTCGGGCTCGACATCGAGCTCGCGTCGCGGCAGACCGCGTCGTACTCGCCCTTCCTCGACGGCTCCCGCGCCACCGGCCTCCTGGTGGAGACCCCCGAGGGCGAGGCCACCGCGGCCAGCTTCCGTGCGGTGACCGGATCGGACGAGGAGTACGCCGCGTGGCAGTCCTTCTACTCCGAGGTCGGCGAGCTCGCGCAGGTCGTCGCGCCGACCCTCACCTCCCCGCTGCCCACGGGTGCGGCGATCCGCTCGGAGGTGGGTGCGCCGATCTGGCGTGACATCGTCGAGCGGCCGCTCGGGGAGGCGATCGAGCGTCGCTTCGCCGACGACCTGGTCCGCGGCGTGGTCGCCACCGACGCACTGATCGGCACCTTCGCCGGCCTGGGCGAGGCGAGCCTGATCCAGAACCGCTGCTTCCTCTACCACCTGATCGGCAACGGGACCGGCGAGTGGCGGGTCCCGGTCGGCGGCATGGGCGTGGTCACCGGGGCGATCACCAAGGCCGCGTACGCCGCCGGTGCGGAGGTCGTCACGAGCGCGACCGTCACCTCGATCAGCGGCGGGGCCGTCGGCGAGGGTGCCGAGGTCACCTGGACCGACGCCTCCGGCTCCCACACGGTGGCCGCCGACTACGTACTCTCCGGCCTGGCCCCCTACGTCCTCGACGGCCTCCTCGGCCGCACGCCTTCGCCCTCGACCAAGCCGGTGGGCGCCCAGCTCAAGATCAACATGCTCCTCTCCCGGCTACCCCGCCTGCGCTCCGGCGAGGACCCGAACGTCGCCTTCGCCGGCACCCTCCACCTCGGCGAGTCCTACTCCGAGCTCGAGAAGGCGTACGCCGAGGCAGCCGCCGGCTCCGTCCCCACCGAGATGCCGGGCGAGGTCTACTGCCACTCGCTGACCGACCCGTCGATCCTCGGCGACGTCCCACCCGGCACCCAGACCCTCACCTACTTCGGCCTGCACGCCCCCGCGACCCTCTTCGAGGACCCCGCCACGCGTTCGGAGCGCAAGGAGCTGGCGGTCCAGCGCGCCATCGCCTCCCTGGACCGCCACCTGCTCGACCCGATCTCCTCGGTGGTGGCTCGGTCTGCCGATGGGACGCCGTGCATCGAGGCCAAGATCCCCCAGGAGATCGAGGCCGACCTGGCCATGCCCGGCGGCCACATCTTCCACGGCGACCTCGCCTGGCCCTGGGCCCCCGACTCCTCTTACCTGTCCACCCCCGCCGCCCGCTGGGGCGTCGCCACCGACCTCGGCACCGTGCTCGTGTGCGGCTCGGGCGCCGTACGCGGCGGCGCCGTCTCCGGCCTCGGCGGCCACAACGCCGCCCAAGCCGTCCTCGAGCTCCGCTGACCCTCCTCGATTTGGGCCGCATCCGCGCCCGCTGCTAATGTTCCTCTCGTCGCCGAGCGCGCCTGACGGGCTCCAAGACATGCGCCATTAGCTCAATTGGTAGAGCAGCTGACTCTTAATCAGCGGGTTGTAGGTTCAAGTCCTACATGGCGTACATCGAGACCGGCCCTCACCTGGACTTCCAGGTGGGGGCCGGTTCTTTGTTATATAGCCCGGGGACACAATTGGGCACGCAAAGCCCGACTAGCGCAGCTCAGCAGGTGACCGCCCCGACTGCGGCCGACTGCACGGTCTTGGCGTACTTGCCGAGGACGCCGCGGGTGTACTTGGGCGGCAGCGGCGACCAACCGACCTTGCGCTGCTCGAGCTCGTCGGCATCGACACCGAGCTCGAGGATGCGGTTGGCGACGTCGAGCGTGATCGGGTCGCCGTCCCGAACAAAGGCGATCGGGCCACCGTCGACGGCCTCGGGGGCGATGTGGCCGACGCAGAGGCCGGTGGTTCCACCGGAGAACCGGCCGTCCGTCACCAGGATGACGTCCTTCCCGAGGCCGGCGCCCTTGATCGCGCCGGTGATGGCGAGCATCTCGCGCATACCCGGACCGCCCTTGGGGCCCTCGTAGCGGATCACGACGACGTCGCCAGAGACGATCCGGCCCTCCTCGAGCGCGTCCATAGCTGCCCGCTCGCCGTCGAATACCCGGGCCGTGCCGCTGTAGACCGAGTCGTCGAAGCCGGCGCTCTTGACGACCGCGCCCTCGGGGGCCAGCGAGCCCTTGAGGATGGTCAGCCCGCCGCTCTTGTGGATCGGGGCGTCGAGCGAACGGATGACCGTGCCGTCGACGGCCGGCGGCGCGAGCTCGTCGAGGTTCTCGGCCATCGTCTTGCCCGTCACGGTCAGGGTGTCGCCGTGCATCAGGCCGGCGTCGAGCAGCGCGCGCATCACCATCGGGATGCCGCCGATCTTGTCGACGTCGTTCATGACGTACTTGCCGAACGGCTTCATGTCGGCCAGGTGGGGCACCTTGTCGCCGATCCGGTTGAAGTCGTCGAGGGTCAGCTCGACCTCGGCCTCGTTGGCGATCGCCAGCAGGTGGAGCACGGCGTTGGTGGAGCCACCGAGGGCCATCACGACCGCAATGGCGTTCTCGAAGGCCTCGCGCGTCATGATCTGGCGCGCAGTGATGCCCTTGCGCAACAGGTTGACCACGGCCTCGCCCGAGCGGTGCGCGAACCCGTCGCGCCGACGGTCCACCGCCGGCGGCGCGGCGCTGCCCGGCAGTGACATGCCCAGCGCCTCGCCCACCGACGCCATGGTGTTGGCGGTGTACATACCGCCGCAGGCGCCCTCGCCCGGACAGATCGCCCGCTCGATGCGGTCGACCTCCTCACGGGTGATCTTTCCGGCCAGGCAGGCACCGACGGCCTCGAAGGCGTCGATGATCGTCACGTCGCGGCCGTCGACCTGGCCCGGCATGATCGAGCCGGCGTACAGGAAGACGCTCGCCAGGTCGAGCCGGGCTGCAGCCATCAGCATGCCGGGAAGGCTCTTGTCGCAGCCGGCGAGCAGCACGGAGCCGTCGAGCCGCTCGGCGTTCATGACGACCTCGACCGAATCGGCGATCACCTCGCGGCTGACCAGCGAGAAGTGCATCCCCTCGTGTCCCATCGAGATGCCGTCGGAGACGGAGATGGTGCCGAACTCGAGAGGGTAGCCCCCACCCGCGTGGACGCCGTTCTTCACGGCCTTGGCGAGCCGGTCCAGCGACAGGTTGCAGGGGGTGATCTCGTTCCAGCTGGACGCGACGCCGATCTGCGGCTTGGCGAAGTCCTCGTCCCCCATGCCCACCGCGCGGAGCATCCCGCGGGCGGCTGCCCTCTCCAGGCCGTCGGTGACATCGCGTGAGCGAGGCTTGATGTCGGGTGATTCGGTCATACAAGCAGCGTAATCGCGGATGAGCACCCTCGGCCCGATCTCGCATCCCTCCGGATCCCGGGCGTGGCGTCCTCCGCACCTCAGACCGCCATGTCAGAATGAGAATGATTCCTGATTCAAGGCGCGGGTGAGTAGTGCGCCGGGGCGGCCGTCGGCCTGCCTGATCAGGCTTCTCGGACCTCGATCTTCCCTGGACAAGGACATGCCCTGATGGCATCGCCACTGCGTGACATCCTCCGGCCCGTACGCGGCCGCCTCCTCGCCTGCATCGCGCTGACCGTGGTCTCCACGGTCGCCGGGCTGGTGCCGATGACCGGCATCGTCGAGCTGGCTCGGATCCTGTTACCGGCGACCAGTGGCGCGAGCATCGACGCAGGACGGGCTTGGCTGGTGGTGCAGGTGAGCCTCGGCGCACTCGGCGTAAGGCTGGCCACCATCTTGGCCGCGTCCTGGCTCTCCCACGCCGCCGACCTCGACCTCTCGGTGCTGCTGCGGCGAAGCCTGGTCGCCCGGCTGGGGAGGGTGCCGCTGGCGTGGTTCACCGAGCGCTCCTCGGGGCAGGTGAAGAAGGCGGTCCAGGACGACGTGGCCGCGCTGCACCACCTGGTCGCGCACTCGGCGATGGAGCTGACCGCGGCCATCACGCTCCCGCTGACCGTGGCGGCGTACCTGCTCTCGGTCGACGTCACCATGGCGCTGGTCACCTGCGTCCCGCTCGTCCTCGGCATCATCGGTCTGCGGATCTCGATGCGCGGCGCGGCCGAGCTCTACCAGACCTACGACCGTGGGCTGGCCGAGATCGGTTCGGCCGCGGTCGAGCTGGTCAACGGGATCACGGTGGTCAAGACGTTCGGCCGGGAGGGCCGTACGCATCGTCGGTTCACCGAGGTCGCGCAGCGTTTCGGCGGGTTCAACCGCGACTGGATGCGACACTCGGCGCTCGGGATGCTGCTGATGGAGCTCGCGCTGACCCCGGTGCTCACGCTCACGCTCGTCGCGGTCGTCGGCGCGCTGCTCGCGAGCAGAGGAAACCTCGCCACGATCGACCTGGTCCCGTTCCTGGTGCTGGGGCTGACCATGACCGCACCGGTGACCGTCGCCGGGTACGCCGGCCGCGAGCTGCGCGAGGCGACCGGTGCCGCTCAGCGGATCCAGGAGCTGCTGGCCACCCCGGAGCTCCCGGTCCCGGCGACCGCCGCGAACCCGGAGGGCGGCCGGGTGGAGCTGCGTGGCGTCGGCTTCGCCTACTCCCCCGGCGGCCGGCTCGTGCTCGACGGAATCTCGCTGACCCTGGAACCCGGCACCGTGACCGCTCTGGTCGGCCCCTCGGGGTCGGGCAAGTCGACCCTGGCGCGGCTGCTGCCCCGCTTCGCGGACCCCACGCTCGGGTCCATCAACCTCGGCGGCTGCGACCTGCGCAGCCTGACCAGCGAGCAGCTCTACGAGCGGGTCTCGTTCGTCTTCCAGGAAACCTCCCTGCTTCGCACCAGCCTCCGCGACAACATCAGGTTGGCCCGCCCGGACGCCTCCGACCAGGACGTACGTCACGCCGCGGCCGCCGCGCAGATCCTGGACCGCCTCGACGCCCTGCCGCGCGGGCTGGACTCGGTGGTCGGCGAGGACGCGCTGCTCTCCGGAGGTGAGCGGCAGCGGGTCGCGATCGCCCGGGCGATCCTGGCCGACACCCCGGTCCTGGTCCTCGACGAGGCCACCGCGGCGGCCGACCCGGAGTCGGAGGCACAGGTGCAGCAGGCGCTCTCGACGCTGGTCGCCGGACGTACCCTCCTCGTCATCGCCCACCGCCTCTCCACGATCACCGGCGCCGACCGGATCGTCGTCCTCGACTCCGGCCTGGTCGCCGAGTCCGGCACCCACACCGACCTGCTCGCCGCCGACGGCCTCTACGCCCGGCTGTGGCGGGCCGACCAGCGCGCCCACTCAGAACCCGCCCACACCCAGACCGCCGAGGTGGCCCGATGATCTCCGTCGTACGCATGCTCAGCACCCTCCTCGACCACGACGGCCGCCGGCGGCTGCTTCGGGTGGTTGCCACCTTCGTCGCCACCGGCGTCCTCCAGGGCCTCGCCTTCGCGGCACTGGTGCCGCTGCTGGTCGCTCTCTTCACCCAGGACTGGAACGGGGTGACCGCCTGGGCAGGAGCGCTCCTCGGGCTGCTCGTCGCCCACCACGTCCTGCTCACCCTCGCCGACCTGGCCGGATACGACCTGGCCTGCGACCTGCTCGACCGAACGCTGGCCCGGCTCGGCGAGCACGTCGCCAGGCTGCCGCTCGGCTGGTACGACGCCGATCGCACCGGGATGGTCGGCCGGATGGCGTCCAAGGGCGCAGCCGACATCTCCTCGATCCCCGGCCACCTGCTGCGGCCGATGACCGCCGCCGTGGTCAGCCCGGTCACCGTGGTCGCCGCGCTGCTGGTCCTGGAGTGGCGGCTCGGGGTGGCGCTGCTGGCCGGGGTCGTCCTGGTCTTCGCCGCGACCCGCCTGCTGAGCGTGATCATCGGGCGCTCCGAGGCCGGCTACGACACCGCGATGGCCAACGGCTCGGCACGGGTCGTGGAGTTCGCGCTCAACCAGCAGGCGCTGCGGGTCTTCGGCCGCACCGTCCACGGCAACGAGCTGGTCGAGGATGCCTTCGCCGCCCAGCGGGCGGCGAGCAGGCGGATGCTGGTCACCGGCTTCGGTGGTCGCGGTCTCCAGCTGCTCGCCGTCCAGGCGCTGCTCACCGTCGTGGTCGCGCTCTCGGTCCACCTCGTCCTCGGCGGCAGCCTCGACACCGCGACCGCGGTCGGGCTGCTCGTGCTCAGCGTCCGGTTCGTGGAGTCGATGGTCGACCTCGGCGAGCTGTCCAGCGCGCTGCGGATCGCCCAGGGTTCGCTGCGCCGGGTCCTGGACCTGCTCGAGATCGCCCCGCTCCCCGAGCCTGCCGTCCCCGCGACCGCGCGTGACGGTGCGGTCGAGATGACCGACGTCTCCTTCTCGTACGACGGCTCCACGCCCGTGCTCGACGGGGTCTCCTTCACCGCCCCGGCCCGCTCGCTCACCGCGATCGTCGGGCCCTCCGGATCGGGCAAGTCGACCCTGCTCCGGCTGGCCGCCCGGTTCCACGACGTCACCTCCGGGTCCGTGCGGGTCGGTGGGGTCGACCTACGCGACCTGGGGACCGAGGCGCTGATGGCCGACGTCTCGATCGTCTTCCAGGACGTCTACCTCTTCGAGGGCACGCTGCGGGACAACGTCCTGCTCGCCGCCCCCGACGCCGACCCGGCTCGCCTGGCGGAGGCGGCTCGGCTGGCCCGGGTCGACGACATCGTCGCCCGCCTCCCGCACGGCTGGGAGACCCGGGTCGGAGAGGCCGGCTCCACGCTGTCGGGCGGCGAGCGCCAACGGGTCGCGATCTGCCGTGCGCTCCTCAAGGACGCCTCCGTGGTCCTCCTCGACGAGGCCACCGCGGCGCTGGACGCCGAGAACGAGGCGGCGGTCCAGGAGGCGCTGACCGCGCTGGCCGCCGACCGCACCGTCATCGTCATCGCCCATCGGCTCCAGACGGTGACCGCGGCCGACCAGATCCTCGTCCTGGACGGCGGCCGGATCGCCGAGCGCGGCAGCCATGCCGACCTGCTCGCGGCAGAAGGTCGCTACCGCGACTTCTGGCAGCAGCGTACGTCCGCGGCGGGCTGGCAGCTGGTCGGCGAGCCCGCCGGCTGAGTCACGGGGCGGCGACGGGAACGGCCACGTCCGTGCCGCCCTCCTTCGTGAATCGTGCACCCATCCGGAAGAACGACGGCGTTGCCACGAAGCGCCCGGCGAAGAGCGCCTCGCCCTGCTGGAAGAACGGCGAGGTACGCAGCATGGCCGAGGGCGCATAGCCGAACAGGTGAGCAACGGCGGCGACGTCGCCGGGCGAGTTCATGCGCATGAGCACGAGGTTGTCGCACTGCGACACGACCTGCTGGTGAATCTTGTCGGGTCGCTGGGTGGAGAGCACCAGCCACAGCCCGTACTTCCGACCCTCGGCCGCGATCTGCACGAGGCGGTCCACCAGCGCCTGTTGCAACGCGCCTGAAGCGTCCGCCGGACACAGGTTGTGGGCCTCGTCGATCACGATCAAGGTGGGAACCCGGCTGGTGCGCTCCGCCCACAAGCGTTCGACGAGGTCGAGACTGACCGCCATCGGTTCGTGCGGATCCTCGAAGCCACTCAGGTCGAGCACCGTCGCTCGGCTGCCCGAGGACACGATCTCGGCAGCGGACGGCAGCTCGCCCGCCCAGACCTCCCAGTGGTCGAGGCCCAGGTTCTCGATCCGCAGACCGAGCGCGCGCTCGTCCGGAGAACCCACCAAGAGCTCGCGGACCACGTGGTCCAAGCCGGACGAGGCCGTCTCGTCCATGCGGTGGATCAAGAGGTTGTACTCCTCGCGATCCCGCATCGGATCGAGCTCGAGCAACGCCGCCTGAGCTTGGCGCGACATCGTGGAGAAGCGGAGTCTGAGCGGCTCGTGACCGGTCGTGTCGGCGCCGAGGACCCGTACGGCCGTATCGGAGAGACGATCGGCGACTGCCGCCGGCGCGTCGGCGCGCGCTTCGCCGAGGCTGACGAAGTCGGCGTTGGGGTCGAGCACGACGACGCGGAGCTCGGTGTTCAAGATCAGCCGCTCCAGGATCGCCCCGAGTGCGTAGGTCTTGCCGGAGCCGCTCTGGCCGCACAGGAAGGTATGACGGTTGAAGGCCCCAGCCCTCAGCAGAGCGGGGACCTCGTGTCCGGCGGACCGCCACGTGCCGACCTCCAGCGTGGCGCCGGAGACCTGCTGCAGTCGTTCGAGGTGCCGTTCGCCGGGCTCGGAGAGCCGGGCGTTGCGAAAGGGCTGACGGCGCTCCGGCCGCGGTACGCCGGTCTCGTCGAGCGGGCCGAGCAGGACGCCGGACCCACCGTCATCCAGCGCGGCCGGATCGTTGCAGTCCAGAACCTGACCGAGCACCATGCCACTGTCCTCGGTGTTCAGCACCACGATGTCGCCCGGAACGACGGCAAAGGTCTCCTTCCCGACGTACACGAAGGTGCGGCCGTCTGACGAATGAGCGAGCAAGCCCTCAGAAGGGTTCACTTCTTTCCCCGCAATCCCTGACGGCTGGCCGGTGGACGACCACCCTTGGCGCTTTTCATCTCGGATCGTATCCCGCTCCCTTCCTCCGGACTTCTGATGAGGAGCATGGCGAGCAGTGGGCAGATCAGTACCGTCGCGGCACCGGCGCCGACGAGAAGAGAGGCATTGTCGGGCGACATCTCGTTCGCGGCGACCGTGATCGAGGTGACCGCCACGATGATCGGGAGGCCTGTCGACGCGAACAGCCCCACGGCCAGGCTGTCTCTCAAGTCCATGCCCGTGCCGTCTTCGGACCTCGAGAACCTGCTGAGCAGGAAGACCGGCAGACCTCGAACCAGGAGGATCAAGACGATCACGGAGACGAACGCCAGCGGGCGGCTGACGATCGCGGCGGCATCGACGGCCATTCCGGAGGTGACGAAGAAGACGGGAACCAGCAACCCGTAGGCGATTCCCTCGACTCGTGCCTCGAGATGCTCGTTGCCGTCGGGCACCGCAAGACGCAGGATGAAACCGGCCGCGAATGCCGCCAGGACGACGTCGAGCTCGAGTATTGCCGCCACGGCCGTCAGCGTGACCAACAGGAACATCGTCAGCCGAACCGGGGTCTGTCCCGTTGTCTCGGCACCAGAACGAATCAGCTCCAGTAATCGCGATGTCTCCCGTCGCAGTCGCCGGGGCGGAAAGCCGAGCAAGAGCGTGATCGCCCCGAAGGCCGCGAGGACGAGGAGCGATTCCACAGGACCTCGCGTACCCAGAAGGAGGGCGATCGCGAGAATCGGTCCGAGTTCGCCGTACGCACCGTGCCTGAGGACGCTGGCACCGACCCTCGTCTTGAGGAGACCGTTGTCCTTCAGAATCGGCAGCAGGGTCCCCAGAGCGGTCGAGGTGAGCGCGATCGCGACTGCCACCTGGCTGTCGAGAACGTTCGTGACACCCAACAGACCGACCAGCCCGAATGCCAACGCGAGGCTGACAAGCCAGGTTCCGAGCGCCCTACGTCCGTCCCGCCCGGCCAGCTCGGCCGGCTCGATCTCGAATCCAGCGAGCAGGAAGAGCATCGCGAGGCCCAGTTCGTGCAGCATCTCGATCGCCTCATCGGTCTCGGCGAACTCGAGGCCGTAGGGTCCGATGAGCATCCCCAGGCCGATGAGCAGCACGACCTCGGGCACCAGTTTGCGCGGCACCAAACCGGCGATCAACGGTGCGACCGCGGCGACTGCGGTAATCCAGAAAAGGGACATCACCGGCGAGGGCATGTCATTCCTCCTGAAGGGCGGCGCGGGCCTTCAGACTATGTGTCCCGCGACGGCGCGGAGGACGAACTCCTCGATCCGCTCGGCGGGGAGGTTGCGGGTACCGAGGACCGAATGCACGAGGGCGAGGGTGGCGTCGATGTCGGAGACGGCGAAGATGCCCTGCTCGGCGCCCTGCTCGAGGATCTCGGCCAGGACCTGCTCGACGGCGACGATGTGCTCGCGGATCTCCTGACGGGCCTCCTCCGGGAGGCCGCCGTAGACCTGGGGACCGAAGCCCATGTGGAACTTCTCGCCGAGGGTGAGGTGGTTGCGTACGTAGATCCGCAGCCGCTCGGCCGGGTTCTCGCTCGCGGCGAGCTGGGCTTGCAGAGAGGCGACGTACTCCGAGGTCTCGTGGGTCGCGAAGGCGACCATGACCGCGTCCCGGTCCTTGAAGTGGTGGTAGATCGCGGTGCGGCCGATGTCGGCGCGCTGGGCCAGCTTCGACATGCTGATCGCGTCGTAGCTGCCCTCGGCCATCAGCTCGGCGAACGCCGCGAAGATCCGCTCGCGCACCAGCCTGCGGTGCTCGGGAACGTTCTCGGCGGCGATACGGGGCACGAGAACGAACCCTAGTGCAGCCGCGCCGGTGAGCCCCCACACCCTGAGGCGAGGGCTCACCGGCGCCGCGACCTACTTCGCGGTGACGGTCCGCGTCCCGGTCACTGCCTTGTAGTTGGCGTTGCCGGTGTAGCTGATCTTGATCGTCCACTTGCCCTTGCCGAGGCGCTTGGACTGCGCACCGGTCAGGGACACCTTGGCGACGCCGCTGTTGATGGTGGCCCAGCGTACGACCGACTTCTTGCCGCGGACGAAGGTCACCTTGACCTTGCCGGTCGGCTTCGCCACGCCGGCCTTGCCGACCACGACGGTCTTGAACCCGACACCCTTACCGGCCTTGACCTTGGTCGTCCACGAGGTCTTGTAGCCGACCGAGGCCTTCGCGACCGTCACCACCGGCTTCGCCGAGGACGCCGCGACCGTGGCGGAGCCCGCGTAGGTAGCGGTGAAGGTGTGCTTGCCCGGCGTCAGCGACTTGGGCAGCGTGAAGGTGGTCCTGCCACCGGACAGCGAGCGGGTTCCGTACGACTTCGAGCCCTCCTTGAGGGTGACCGACCCGCCGACCGAGACGTTGGAGCGAACCGCGACCGTCACCGCACCGGAGGTGCCGTAGCTGCCGTTTCGCACCGATGTCGACACGCTGGAGGAGGCCTTCACCGCGGTGAAGGTGATCGGCGTGAAGGTCTCGTACGCCGCCTGTACCGCACCGCTGCCGGCGTAGGTGTAGATCCCGTAGTCGGTCAGCGCCGGGTCGGTCGCCTTGGCGTCGATCGCCGCCTTGTCGATGGTCAGCTCGGCGGTGAAGGTGCCGTCGGGGCGCAGCTCGATCCCGCCGGCCTCCGGCCCGCCGATGGTCGCGACGTCCTCGGCCAGCACCGCCCAGTTCACCGCGGTGTTCACCCGGCTGGCCGAGGGCGCACCCTCCGACGGCTTCCAGAGGTCGGCGACCTTGCCGAAGGCGACGTACGCACCGCCGGGCTTCCCGGCCAGCGGCGGCCGGGTTCCGGTCGCCTGCGCCGGGTCGAAGCCGGTGCCCTCCACGGTCACGGTCGTCTGGCCGGACTCCGGCACGGAGGTGCGGGAGACGGTGACGGAGGCCTGCTCCGCGACCGGCGTCTCCGGCACCACGACCTCGAGCGGGATGGTCGGCTTGCGCACGTCGGCAGCGCCGCCGCTGGAGTACCAGTAGGACGCCGAGCCGACGCGGACCTGGTAGTCGACGAAGGACTGCGGGAACGCACCCCAGGTGGCGCCGGTGCGGGACTGGGCGGTGCCGCCGGCGGGTGCCTCGTACTCGACGCCGAGGTAGTCGGGGGTGACGACCAGGCCGGTCTCGGTCACGTCCACGCCGCTCAGCGTGGCCAGGGTGACCTCGGCGGGGGCGAGCTCGGTCCAGGAGCCCATGTCGTTCATGTCCGAGCCGTAGCCGCTCAGCGTCGCGGTGACGGTGCCGACGCCGTTGTCGACGGCCAGCTCCGGGTCGGAGACGTAGAAGAACGACATCCCGCTGTAGTAGACGACGGTGAAGTCGCCGTCCCAGGAGATCGAGGCGTCGTCGGCGGCGGCGTCCACCGTGCCGGTGCCGCTGTCGATCACGACCTGGTGGTCGCTGAACTTGGTGAACGAGATCGCCGTGCCGTCCGGCGCGGTACTGAGCCCGGCCCAGGTGGTCGCGGCGTAGCTGCCGTCGGCCTGCTCCTTCTCGATCGTCACCTCACCGTCGGTGGCCTTCCAGCCGGCCGCGGCACCGTTGGCCCAGGTCGCGCCCTGGTCGGCGGCGCTGAGGGTCTGGCCACCGGCGCCGGGGTTGCCGAGCTTTCCGGCGGCGAAGTGGTTGTAGGTGCCGGGCGCGAAGGCCCGGGAGTTCGACTCGTTGGTGAACCCCCAGCGGAACTGGACGTCGTCGACCGAGACCGGCGCGGCCTGCGCGGGGGCTGCGGCGAGGGCGGCGAGCCCGGGCGTGATCAGCCCGGCAGCCAGGGCGAACGCGAGCCCACGACGGGCTCTGGCCTTCAAGGACATGGAGATATGCCTCTCGTACGAAGAAAAGTGGGGATGCCGGACGACCGGCCGGCACGGCCGAGAGCGAGCCGAGGCTCCAACTCCAAGCAAGGTTAGCCTTGCCTAAGTTAGGTTTACCTTAGAAGATCCCAGACTTCTTGACAACCTGTCAGCCGCGACGCGGCCGGACGGTGCGCAGGACGATGACCGCTGCCCCGAGAAGGGCCGCCGTGCCGAGCCACCAAGGCCAGGACGTACGCCACGCCAGCACGCCCGAGGCCAGCTCGGTGCCCAGCCCCATCAGGGTGCCCACCGGTCCGGCCAGCGCCGGGAAGGCGGCCGTCGCGGCCGCCAGCGCGGGCAGGACCGCCGGGTTCACGCCAGGGCTCACGGCAGGACCGGCAGAGGGGGCCGGCGAGGCACCCGTCGGCGCCGTGACAACAGGGTTGGAGACGGTCCCTCCGCTGCCGTCGTCGCCATCACCGACCGCCGGCTTCGTGGTGGTCACCGGCTTGGCCGCGTCATAGGAGACCGAGACCGGCAGGGCGACCTTGTGGGCGTCGGAGGCACCGCCGGAGGAGTACCAGTAGGAGCCCGAGCCGGCGGTGGTCTGGTAGTCGACGAAGGACTGCGGGAACGCGCCCCAGCTCGACCCGCTGCGCACCTGCGCGGTCGCCGACGACGGCACGCTCACCTTCACCCCGCGGTAGGCAGGAGTCGCCGTGAACCCGCGCGCCCCGGACAGGTCGATCTTGCCGAGCCTGGCGAGGTCGACCTTCCGCGGCGCCACCGCGGACCACTGGGTGGTGTCGGTCTGCGAGGAGGCGTAGCCGGACAGCGTCGCGGTCAGGGTCGCGGTGCCCTTCGCGACGGTCAGCGCCGGGTCGGTGACGTAGAAGAACGTCATCCCCGAGTAGTAGAGGACCGTGAACGAGCCCTTCCAGCGCACCGACCCGGAGCCGGTCGAGGGATCGATCCGCCCGGTGCCACCGGTCAGCACCACCTGATGGTTGCTGAACCGGCCGCCCGAGGTGGCCAGCCGCGTGCCTTCGGAGTCCGTGCTCAGCCCCGCCCAGGTCGCGGCCCGGTAGGCCGAGGCGTCGGCGGAGTACTTCTCGATGCGTACGTTGCCGGAGCTCTGCTTCCAGCCCGACTGCTTCAGGGTCGTGCCGCCCTTGCCCGGGTCGGCGATCTTCCCGGCGGAGAAGAAGTTGAAGGTCCCCGGCGCGAAGGCGGCGTTGTTGGACTCGTTGTTGATCCCCCAGCGCAGGGCGGCGTTCTTCACGACCAGCTCGCCCTCGGGGTCGGTGTCGACCGGGGTCGAAGGGGTCGGCTCCGGGGTCGGCTCCGGGGTGGGTGTCGGCTCCGGGGTCGGCTCGGTCACGACCGGGTCGGAGCCGGTGAAGTCGACGGCGAACGGCAGCGGCGGCTTCTTGGCGTCGGCGGCACCGCCCGAGGAGTACCAGTAGGAGGAGAGCCCGGAGGCGAAGTGGAAGTCGAGGAACTCCTGCGGCCAGGCGCCCCAGCCTGCGCCGGTGGTCACCTGCGGCGTCTGATCCTCGGGCACGGCGACGCGGCGCCCGGCGTAGTCCGGAGCAATCGTGATCCGTCCCTCCGGGTCGATCGAAGCACCGGCGAAGGTCGCGACGGTGACGTCGGCGACCGGGTCCATCGGCTCGCGGTTGTTCGGGTCGGTCATCGAGGAGGCGTAGCCGGACATGTCGGCCCGGAGCTCCCCGGTCCCGTCGGCGGCGACGGTCAGGACCGGGTCGGAGAAGGTGAACGGCACCAGGCCGCCGTAGAAGTTGACGCTCCAGTCGCCCTCCCACGCAACGGTTCCGGACCCATCGGCGGCCAGCTCGGCCCGGCCCTCGTCGAACCGGACCAGCTGCTGCACGGACCCGCCGACCTGCCGGGTCCGGGTGGCGTACGTCGCCTGGGACCGGGTCCCGTCGGCGGTCACGTGCACGATCGAGACGTCGTCGGCGACTCCCTGGTAGGTCGCCTGGTCACCGGCGGAGGCGCCCGCGGAGAAGTAGTTCGACCCACCGAACGGGGGCGCCGCCTGCATCTCCACGTTGCCGGCCCACTCCAGGGCGACACCCTCCAGGACCGTCCCGCCGGCGGGAGGGTCAGCCGCGAGGGCGGGGATCTGGGGCACGCCCAGGAGAGCGACCAGTCCGGCCACCAGACCGGCGGAGAGTCGGCGGTTGTTCATGTGGGGGAGTTCCTGTCATCTGCGATAGGTGTCGAGGTTGGCGCCGAGCTCCTCGAAGAGCGCCTGGTTGAGACCGAAGGCGACCTGGACCTCCTCGACGATGCGGATCTTCTCCGCGGGGCCGAGGTCGAGGGCGTCGAGACGGGCGCGGTAGCCGTCCTTGTAGGGCTTGGGCTTGGGGATCTCGGCGAACTCGTAGAACGCCACCCCCTCGCCGTCGAGCTCGAAGAACCGGTCGAGCAGCCGGCCGATCGCCTGGCCACCGGAGAGGTCGCCGAGGTAGCGGGTGTAGTGGTGAGCGGCGTAGAGACCGCCCCAGGCACGGGTGGCCTCGATCCGGGCGACGTACGCATCCGCGGCCGCGGACTCGACGGCACCACCGTCGGGCGCCCAGACCGCCAGGTCGGCGTCGATCGCGGCCAGGCGCTCCAGGGCGGCGTCATGGACGGCCGCGGCGACAGGGTCGGTGGCGGCGAGATCACGGCCCACCGACTCGAGCGCGACGTAGACCTTGCGCAGGCGCAGCAGGTAGTCGGCGTACCCCTGCTCGTTGACCCGGCCGGCCAGCAGCTCCTCCATGAAGGAGGAGTTCTCGGCGGCGGTGTGCTGGATCCGGGAGCCCTCACGCATCAGCGCGGAGAGCGGGGCGGCGGAGGTCTCGTCGACGAGGAGGGCGGACATGTGTGCTCCAGTCAGGTCGGGCGGCAAAGCGATCGGCGTTCCGGCAAGGATATTGACACATTGTCAGAAAGTCAGCAAGACTTTGCTTAGGCTAGCCTAAATAAGGTTACCCTTACCAGGTTTGGTAACGCCTCGAGAGGACCTCCCCCCGTGCTTCACTCCCCTCGCGCCCTGGTGCGCGCGGTCGGCCTGGTCGCCACCATCGCGCTGCTGACCACCGCCTGCTCCGGACTGCCGGGCAGCGGCTCCCACACGGATGCGGACGCGACATCCGCGATCCCACTGGCCGAGGCCGAGGTGCTCGACGACCCGCGCGCCTGGAACGGCGCGACCCACGCCTCGCTCACCGAGCAGGCCGTCGATCCGATCAGCGACACCACCCCCGAACCACGGCTCCCCGTCACCGTGACCGACTCCCAGGGCACGACGGTGACCGTCGAGGACACCTCGCGCATCCTGGCGCTGGACATCTACGGCACCATCTCGACCACGGTCTTCAACCTCGGCCTCGGCTCCTCGGTGGTCGGTCGCGACATCTCGACGCAGTTCACCGAGGCGTCCGACCTGCCGCTGGTCACCGGCACCGGCCACGAGCTGGTCGCCGAGAAGATCCTCGAGCTGGACCCGACCCTGATCCTCACCGACACCTCCCTCGGGCCCTGGGACGTGGTGCTGCAGATGCGCGACGCCGGGATCCCGGTCGTGGTCGTGGACTCCGAGCGCTCGCTCGACAACGTCGGCCCGCTCACCATGGAGATCGCCACCGCGCTCGGCGTCCCCGAGCAGGGCGAGCGGCTCGCCGAGCGCACCGAGACCGAGATCGACGAGGTCGAGGCCGAGATCGCAAAGGTCGCGCCGGCCTCGGAGCAGACCCGGCTGCGTACGGTCTTTCTCTACGTACGAGGCCAGGCCGGCGTCTACTACATGTTCGGCGAGGAGTCGGGAGCGGACTCGCTGATCACCGCTCTGGGCGGCTACGACGTGGCGGCCGAGATCAAGTGGAACGGGATGAAGCCGGTCACCGACGAGGGCATCATCTCAGCCCAGCCCGAGCTGGTGCTGATGATGACCAAGGGGCTGGAGTCCGCCGGCGGCGTCGACGGGCTGCTGGAGCGGCTGCCCGCGCTGGCCCAGACCCCCGCCGGCCAGAACCGGCGGTTCGTGGACATGACCGACTCGGCGATCCTGGGCTATGGACCGCGTACGGCCGAGGTGCTCAACTCGCTCGCGGTGGCCATCTACGCGCCGGAGTCCGCCGAGCCGTCCTTCGGCGAGGACGGGGCCGAGTGAGCCTGCGCGCCGGCGCGCTGATCGGCGGGCTCACCGTCGCGCTCGTGGCCACCGTGGTCGTCGCCGCCGGGCGCGGACAGCTCGCGATCCCGCCGGCCGAGGTGGTGGGCTCCTTCCTGCACGGCATCGGACTGCCGTTCGGACCGCTGCCGGAGCACCCGCAGGGCGATGTCACCCTGTGGCAGGTGCGCTTCCCGCGGGTCGTGCTCGCGGTGCTGGTCGGGGCCGCGCTCTCGGCCGCCGGAGCGCTGATGCAGGGCGTCTTCGGCAACCCGCTGGCCGAGCCCGGCGTCGTCGGGGTCTCCAGCGGAGCGGCTTTCGCGGCTGCGATCGCGATCGTCTACCAGCTCACCTTCTTCGGCGCCTGGACCATCCCGGTCCTCGCCTTCCTCGGCGGCCTGGTGACCACGGTGTCGGTCTACCTGCTCTCCCGCGCCGACGGCCGCACCGAGGTCGTCACCCTGGTCCTGACCGGGATCGCGGTCAACGCCCTCGCCGGCGCCGGGCTCGCACTGATGCTCTTCCTGGGCGACACCCAGGCCCGCGAGGAGATCGTCTTCTGGCAGCTCGGCTCGCTCAACGGCACCCGCTGGATCTACGTCGCCGTCGTCGCGCCGTTCGTCGGTCTCGGAGTGCTCGGTGCGCTGATCGTGGCCCGGAGCCTGGACCTGCTGGCGCTCGGAGACCGGGCCGCCCGGCACGTCGGTGTCAACGTCGAACGGCTGCGGATGTTCTCGATCGTGCTCGTCGCCATGCTGACCGCGGCGGCGGTCTCCTTCGCCGGGATCATCGCCTTCGTCGGGCTGGTCGTGCCGCACCTGGTCAGGATGGTCGTCGGGCCCGGCCACCGGGTGCTGGTGCCGGCCTCCGCGCTCGGCGGCGCGCTGCTGCTCTCGCTGGCCGACCTCTTCGCCCGCACGGCCGTCCCCTACGCCGAGCTGCCGATCGGCATGCTCACCTCGCTGGTCGGCGGACCGTTCTTCTTCTGGCTGCTGCGCCGCAGCCGCCGCTCGGCAGGAGGCTGGGCCTGATGCTGTCGCTCTCCGAGGTGTCCGTCGGCCTCGCCGGCCACCCGATCCTGCACCGCGTCTCGACCTCGGTCTCCCCCGGTGAGGTGGTCGCGCTCGTCGGCCCGAACGGCGCAGGAAAGACCACTCTGCTCTCGGTGATGGCCGGCGACCTGGCCCCCTCTGCCGGGACCGTCACGCTCGACGGCACCCCGTTGAGCGCCTGGAAGCAGCTCCCCCTGGCCCGCCGCCGCGCCGTGCTCCCCCAGGAGCACCGGCTCGCCTTCGGGTTCCGGGCCGCCGAGGTCGTACGCATGGGCCGGGCGCCCTGGGCGCGCACCGCCTCCGAGGCGGCGGATGACGAGGTCGTCGCCTCGGCGATGGCTCGCACCGACATCGAGCCGCTCGCCTCGCGGACGTTCCCGACATTGTCGGGCGGTGAGAAGGGACGTACGTCGTTCGCGCGGGTGCTCGCCCAGACCACGCCGCTGGTTCTGCTCGACGAGCCCACCGCGGCCCTCGACCTGCGGCACCAGGACCAGGTGCTGGCCGAGGCCCGCCGGCTCGCCAGCGGCGGCTCGGCAGTGGTCGCGGTGCTGCACGACCTGTCCGTGGCAGCGGCGTACGCGGATCGCATCGTCGTCCTCGCCGCCGGCGAGATCGTCGCCGACGGGCCGCCCCGTGAGGTCTTGGACGCAGACCTGATCGGGACGGTCTACGAGCATCCGGTCGACGTCATCGAGCACGACGGCCGGTTGCTGGTCGTCCCCAGCCGTATCCATCCGTAACTCCCGATCAGGACCTCCCATGACCTCCCGCCTCCTCGCCGCCTCCGCGGCAGCCACCTGCCTCGCGCTCCTCTCCCTGCCGGTCTCCCCCGCCTCGGCCGCGGCCCGCGTCACCATCGCCGGCCCCTCGGGGCAGGCGGTGGCCGACAGCGCCCGGGCGACCACGGTCACCGTCTCGGGCAACGGCTTCCAGTCGATCAAGAACGGTCACGGCGGCGTCTACGTCTTCTTCGGGACCGTCAAGGGCACCTGGCAGCCCTCCCGAGGCGGCCAGACCGGCCGCGACTACTTCTACGTGCCCGACAGCGAGGCGAAGAACAACGCCGGCTACCAGCGGTACGTCGCCTTCCCCGGCTCCGACACCGGATCGGCCGCCAACGGCGGGCGGATGAGCGCCGACGGCAGCTGGTCGACCTCGCTGGTCATCCCCGGCGCGAGCTTCCAGGCCGTCGACCGTGCCGGCCGGGCGACCACCATCGACTGCCTGAAGGTCACCTGCGGAGTGATCACCGTCGGGGCCCACGGGGTCACCAACGCCAACAACGAGACCTTCACCCCGGTGTCCTTCCGGAGCAGCGGCGCGACCCCGGCCACTCCGCAGGCCTCCGCGACCGCACCGACCTCACCCGCAGCCTCGGCGTCCCCGGCCCCCTCCGTCGCACCGGCCGCACCGGCCGCGCCGGCCGCGACCGGGAAGCCGAAGGCCGAGGTCGACCGCACCACCGCGGTCATCGGACGAGTCCTCTCCTTCACCGGGTCCGGGTTCACCCCCGGCGAGCAGGTCACCGCGACCTTCGACGACGGCGTCGCCGCGGTCGGACCGCTGCAGGCGGGCACCGGCGGCGAGGTCGCCGGCGTGCTGCAGCTGCCCGCAGACACCGTCGCCGGCACCCACACCCTCCGCCTCAGCGGCGCCGCCTCCGGTGCACAGCCGGAGGTCTCCTTCGGGGTGGCGAGTCCCGTCGCCGCCACGACCTCGCAGCCGTGGCTGGAGCAGAACCTCCCTGCGTACGCCTTCGCGGGCGCTGGTCTGCTTGTGCTGATCGGCGCCGTGACCTTCTCGATCGTGGTCTCGCGGAGGCGGCGGGCGGCGGCCTCGACGATTTGAGGCCCAATCTTTGCGATCCCGACCCAGTGGAACAAACCGGGCACAGACTTCATACGCCCGATCCATATCGGGGACCGACGCCGGGACGTTCGTCATTTCCACCCCGAAATCGGCCCCCGTCACGACCTGTTACCGCCGAAGTTACGGGCGAAATTGTGTGACCTCGGGCATCGCTCCAGCGCTAGGCGACGACGAATCGACGTGGCTAGACTCCCCGCTTCGTCACGGCGAGTCACAGCAACCGGGGGGCTGCAGAGGCTGACTTCCACTCGTCGTGCCCTGTCATCGACAGTTATCAACACCATTGGAGAAGTCACTTGCGCTCCCCACTCTCGGTCCGCGGAGCCGCCCTTGTTGCGGCGACCGCGATGATCGGTCTTTCCGTGACCGCGGCCCCGGCGACTGCGGCGGAGAAGCCCCAGGCCAAGGCCTCGTCGGTCGCACTGACCGTCAACGTCTCTGACAAGGTCAAGGTCGACACCGGTCGCTACACCGCCACCTACAACGGCAAGAAGACCGTCAACTCGGGCACCAACAAGCCCGCTCTGCCGCTCCTCGCCGGCGACCAGCAGCTGCTCTCTGTCGGCGTCTTCGCCCAGGACGCGGCCGCCGCCCTCCAGAACGGCACCGTCTACTCCGGCGCCTGCTCGGCCCTGGCCGGCAAGGGTGCGACCCTGGTCGCCATCGGCGACGGCTCCAGCTGCGTGAAGCCGGGCGAGGCCGTCACCGTGAACCTCGCCGAGCTCAACCTGCAGAAGCTGGGCGCCACCACCGACTACCTGCTCAACGATCAGAGCAAGTCGGTCCACGTGAAGCTCGGCCCGGTCAACGACCTGGTCCAGACCATCGTCTCCGGCGTGCTCTCCAAGGTCGGCGGTCTCTCGGTCGGTGTCGACCTCGACGCCGCGGAGAGCACCTGTATGGCGCAGGGCTCGGACTTCAAGGGCAAGACCCAGCTCAAGAACGCCGCCGTCACGGTCAACGTCCCCGGCAAGGGCGACATCAAGGTCGCCGACCTGCCGACCAACCCCAAGAAGAACACGACGGTCGTCCCCGACCTCTCCCCGGTGACCGACGCCGTCCTCGGCCGCGTCGACACGCTGCTCCAGTCGGGCCTGAAGAGCAAGATCGCGCCGGGCGTCCTGGACGTCTCGATCCGCATCGACCTGATCGAGCACATCAAGGAGCAGCTCGCTGTCCTGCTCAAGGGCATCGAGACCGACCTGGTCAAGCTCACGATGAACAAGCAGGACAAGACCGCCAAGTCGCTCGAGGTGTCCGCCCTGGACATCAAGGTCCTCGACGCCGTGAAGAAGATCGGCGCCCCGACCGCGGCCAACGTCGCCATCGGCACCAGCACCTGCGGCACCAACGGCCTCACCTCCTCCGAGGAGAAGGCCGCGGCCAGCGGTGACAAGAAGAACGTCGACGTCGTCGTCTCCGGCGACAAGTCCGACCCGGACACGAGCGTCCAGGTCAAGCCCGACAACGCCCCGGCCAACGCCGAGCTCAACCTGCTCTCGTCCCCGGCCGCCAAGGGCGGGTTCGCCGCCGGCGCGCTCGTGCTGCTCGTCGCCGCTGCTGCCGCCACCCGGTGGTTCCTGCTGCGCCGCGCGCACGCCTGATCCGCTGTAGCACCCGCAACACCCGTACCCCGGGCCAAGGCTTCGCGCCTTGGCCCGGGGTCCGTTTTGTCCCTGGTCCTGGGCGGCGCGCCTGCGTGCCACCCGCCGCGGGATCCGGGAAAGTTGAGCCGCCCCCGATGCTCCCCAGAGCTCTTCCCCAACTCTCTGGAGTCCCCCATGCTGCGCCCCTTGGCGACCCTGTTCGCCGCTGCCCTCCTCTGCTCCGGCTGCGCCGAGATCTCCGAGCCCGACACCGCCGTCCAAGCCGGATACGGCGCCGACAGCGGTGAGGAGGTCAGCCTTCCGCTGACCGAGGCCATCGCCAAGCTCCCCGTCGCCAAGGAGGTCACCTCCGGCTACGACCGGGAGAAGTTCAACCACTGGGTCGACGCTGACGGCGACTGCCAGGACGCCCGCACCGAGGTGCTCCTCGAGGAATCGAGCAAGAAGGCGCGCGGCAGGTGCGACGTGACCAGCGGCGCGTGGCTCTCCACGTACGACGGGGTCACCCTCAAGCGCCCCGGCGGCCTCGACATCGACCACATGGTCGCGCTCAAGGAGAGCTGGGAGTCCGGCGCCAACGCGTGGACCGACGAGCAGCGGGAGGCGTACGCCAACGACCTCGGCGACCCGCGCGCGCTCATCGCCGTGACCGCCGCGACCAACCGCAGCAAGGGCGACCAGGACCCGGCCGACTGGATGCCCGACGCCACGAGCTACCACTGCACGTACGTCGCCGACTGGGTCGCGGTGAAGATCCGCTGGAGCCTCTTCGCCGACCGCGCGGAGAAGGCCGCGCTCGAGGACATCGCGGCAGGCTGCGACAACCCCGAGATCACCGTGCGGCTGGCCGGGCCGGCCCAGGGCGACTCGGATCAGGGCGACTCGGATCAAGGCGATGCTCCCGAGGGCGGCTCGGGTGAGGACCCCCGCTTCGACACCTGCGCGAAGGCGACCGCGAAGGGTTACGGGCCCTACCGGAAGGGCCGCGACGCCGAGTACGAGTGGTATCGCGACGGCGACAAGGACGGCACGGTCTGCGACAGCTGATCCGACACCCGGATTCCGCAGGTCAGAAGCGATACCCCAGCCCGTAACGTACGAGGCTCCTCCTCCGTTGAGTGTGACGAACGTCAAAGGGAGGGAAGTTCACGTGCGCACAACACTCATCGCGCGGGGAGCCGCGGTGGCGGCCGCGGCCGCCATGGTTGCCTTGTCAGCCGCACCTGCGAGCGCCGCCACGGTGTCGCAGGCGTCCGCCACCGCGCTGAGCCTCGAGCTCGCCGGCACCGGGGCGACCGACTCGGGCACCTATGCCGTCACCAACGACGGCACCACCGAGTCCGCCGAAGGCACCAACGAGCCGCTCATCACCGCGCTCGGAGGCCAGGATGCGATCCAGGTCGGGACGCTGGCCCAGGACGCGGTCGCCAAGCGCAACGCCACCTCGGCCGCGTGCTCCGGCATCGCCGGCGACGGCGCGACCCTGGTCGCGGCCGGGTCCGGGGACTGCCTCAGCGGCGGCGACAACATCTCGCTCGACGCTGCCAGCCTCGACTTCAGCAACCTGGAGGTGATCCGGTCCGACCTCTTCCAGGGAGCCGACAGCCAGCTCCAGGAGCTCGGCAAGCCGGTGCAGGACCAGATCACCAGCGCGCTCGCACAGCTTCTGGCTCCTCTGGTAGACGGGTTGGACGGCGCCGGCATCTACGTCGACCTCGGCGCCGTGCAGAGCAGCTGCACCGCCGACGACGACACCGCCTCCGGCGACAGCACGATCGCCGAGTCCTCGGCCTACGTGGTCATGCCCGGCGGTGATCGGGTCACCCTCGTCGACCTGCCGGTCGAGCCCGCCGTGAACCAGAAGGTCGTCACCGACCTGTCCGGAGTGGTCGACGCGATCATGGCCGGTCTCCGCACCCAGCTCACCCAGGGCCTCGACGGTGCGCTCGCCGACCTCACCCAGGTCACCGACGCGATCCAGAAGCAGGTGCTCGCCACGCTCCTGACCTCGCTCGAGGAGCAGCTCGCCCCGCTCGAGGACAACGTCCTCGACATCACCCTCAACGCCCAGGACACCTCCCCGGGCGCGATCACGGTGACCGCGCTCGACGCGAAGGTCCTCCCGGCGGCCGAGGCGTTCGTCGGCGGCAGCCTGGCGCACCTCACCATCGGCACCAGCAGCTGTGGCCCGAACAGCCCGGTCACGAAGACGGTCGTCAACAACCCGCCCAAGGCGGACAACCCGCCGGCCTCGGTCCCGACCGTCGTGACCGCCGGCATGGAGAGCTACGACGACGGCAGCGCCGGACGCATCGCGCTCGTCACCCTGCTGCTCCTCGCAGCCGCGGGCGCCGGTGTGGCGACGTACGTCCGCATGCTGCGGCGTGGCTGACACCTCTGTTGACTCGCCGCCGCGGCTCGCCGCGGCGGCGAGCAGCCTCTGGACAGCACTGGTCGTGCTCGCCGTCGCGATGGTGCTGGCCGGGCTGTTGTGGCCCAGTGGCAGTGCCGCGGTGGAAGTGCCACCCGGTGCCCCGCAGCGCCTCGAGCTGCCCGGGCTGAACACGAAGGCGAAGGTCGTCCCGATCCGACTCAAGGGCGAGGTCCTCGACCCGCCGCGCAACCCACGCGAGATCGGCTGGTGGGTCGGGAGCGCCAAGCCGGGCTCGGCACAGGGTCAGACCGTGGTCACCGGCCACACCGTGCACACCGGTGGCGGCAGCCTCAACAAGCTCGACCACATCGAGAAGGGGCAGGAGGTCGACATCGTCACCAAGGACGGGACCTTCCAGCACCAGGTCGACTCCGTCGAGGTGCTCAGCCGCAAGGAGCTGGCTGAGCAGGCCCAGCGCATCTTCGGGCAGGATCACGGCGACGGCCGGCTGGTGATCATCACCTGCACCGACTGGAACGGCTCGGGCTACGACAGCAACATCGTCGTGCTGGCTCATCGATTCAACGAGCTACCTTCGTGACGCCGAGTCGGCGCATCTGACCCCGTGTCTGGCGAAGCGAAGCGAGCCAGAGGGGTCGGATGCGCCGACTCGGCAGTAAATCAGAGATACAACCCAGTAGATTCGTCCGCGATCCGCTCAGCCGCAACGGCATGCACGTCACGCTCACGCATGAGGATGTAGACCTCTCCGGCGACCTCGACCTCCGGCTTGTCGTCGGCGTCGAAGAGGACCCGGTCACCGATCTCGACGGCGCGCGCGTGCGGACCGACCGCGACGACCCGTGACCAGGTGAGCCGCCGGGCCGCGCCCATGGCGGCCGTCGCCGGGATGACGATGCCACCCGAGGAACGACGCTCACCGGCGTCGGACCCGACCTCGACCAGCACCCGGTCGTGGAGCATCTTGATGGGGGTCTTGTCGGTCACGTCCGTCGTTGCCTTGCCGGTGGGGAGTGGTCAGTTGGCCTTGGAGATCTTACGCAGCGTGGCCATGAGCACGACGGTGCCCACCACCCCGCCGACGGTCTTGGCGATGTTGCCCATCCTCGGCTCGCCGGAGACCGGGTCGACGTAGACCGCCTTGAAGGCCGCCACCTGGCGCTGGACGATCGTCTTGGGGCTGCCCCGGTAGATCAGCTCGTCGATGGTGCCGGCGAGCCGCTCACGGATCTCTTCGATCTCGGACTCGAGCGAGGAAGTCTGGTCCTTGGACATGCGCAGACCTTAGCAACCGGCGTACGTCCACTGCGTGCTCCACCGCTGCGGTTCGCTCGATCTCTTGGGTAGGTTGGCATCATGACGCGTCTCGAGCCGGGCGATGTTGCCCCCGACTTCACTCTTCCCGACGACACCGGTGCGGAGGTCTCGCTCAGCAGCCTCCGCGGCCGCAAGGTGATCGTCTACTTCTACCCCGCTGCGATGACCCCCGGCTGCACCAAGCAGGCTTGCGACTTCACCGACTCGATCGACTCGCTGAAGGCCGCCGGCTACGAGGTCGTCGGCGTATCCAAGGACAAGCCCGCCAAGCTCGCGAAGTTCCGCGAGCGTGACGGGCTCACCATCACCCTGGCCTCCGACGAGGACCTCTCGGTGCACAAGGCGTACGACGCCTACGGCGAGAAGAAGCTCTACGGCAAGGTCGTCGAGGGCGTCATCCGCTCGACGTTCGTGGTCGACGAGGAGGGCAAGATCGAGGTCGCGCAGTACAACGTCAAGGCGACCGGACACGTCGCCAAGCTCCGCCGCGACCTCGGCCTCGCCTCGTAGGTCTACTGCTGGTCGTCGGGCTTCTTGAAGTCCGGCGGGGGAGGTACGTCCCCCGGGATCTCCTTGGGCTCGACGACCACGGGGCCGGTGTCGGTGCCCCACTTGGCACCGGTCTCCTTCAGCCACTCGCCCGCGTGGACGGCGACATCGGTCGCGGCCGCGCCGACCTGGAGCAGACCCGACAGGGCCTGGTTGCGCGGCGAGTCGGCGTCAGGCGCGGACGCCATCTCGGCCCGCTTGGCCTCGATCTGCGCCTTGAACTCGCCGGCCTTCTCGATGGTCTTCTCGCCGCCGGTGACAAGGTGAGGTGCGGACTTCACCTTGGCGTCCTCAACAGCAGGCTTGGCGCCTTCGACGCCCTTCTGGACGCCATCGCGCCAGTTGGACGCGTTGTCCTTGAACGACATGACTTCATCCCTTCATGGATGGGGTGTTGTGCTTCCATCCTTGAGGGTCGGGGGCCTGATGTCCATCAGGATCGCCCCTGGTACGCCCCGGGTCGGACCCGGACTCTGTGTGCCGAAGGCGGGACTTGAACCCGCACGCCCTGGAGCACAGCATCCTAAGTGCTGCGTGTCTGCCAATTCCACCACTTCGGCAAGCGGCGATCAGTCTAGGGGCTGACGCCCAAACCTGACAGCCGACGGCGCAGTACGCGCCCTACCCGCTGACCAGGGCGTACTTCCCACGACTCGCGCCGCTGAAGTTCGGTGTCTGGCTGTGGCAGTTGGGGCAGAGGAATCGGAGGTTGTCGGCAATGTTGTTGTGGAAGTCACCGTCGACGTGGTCGATGTGCAGTCGCAGGGGCTTTCCTCGCCACTCCTCGCCGCAGCCACATTCGGCGCACACGTACAGCCGTCCGATCTCGAGGAGCGCTCGCCTCAGCATGAATGGTTTCGCCCGCCCGCTTCCCGGTGATCTGACGACGAGTATCTCGGCCGGTGAGTGTCGGGTGTGTGCACCCGTGCCGACGTACCGAACGAAGTGACTGGTGTCGATGCCCATCTTCTTGAGCATCCGGCTGATGTGGGCATGGGTGCCACCCGCCTGGTTGAGACCGAGATGCCGCAACACACCGGCGACGGATGTCGAGTGGTCGACCGCCTCCCGCAACATCTCCTGTGTGTACTTCCGCCAGGCCATGGAATGACAGTAAGCCTGGCCACCGACAGTTTCGGTGGCCAGGCTTCGTCGGCGAAGTGCCAGAGTCGCGTCAGGCGACGTTGTACTTGTCGCCCTCGGCCTTCTCTGGGAGAGCCCAGAAGACGATCAGCACGATCCAGCCGATGCACGGCAGGAGCCAGAGCAGCTGCCACCAGCCGGAGCGGCCGGTGTCGTGCAGGCGTCGGGCACCGACCGCGAGGGACGGGACCAGGATGGCGAGCGCGAAGATGCCGCCGATGATGGAACCGGCGGTCGAGTCGGCGCCGAGGAGCAGGTTGATCACCATGTTGACGACCACAGCAGCGCCCCAGGGCCACCAGAACTCGGACCGGCTGGCGCGGCCCTCGAAGGAGGCGTACTTCTTGAAGAAGCGCGCGATGGCGTCGCGGGGCGACGCGCCGCGGAGCGGCTGGCTCAGCGTAACTTCGCCCACGGGACCAGCGCCGTACGGCTGCTGGGGCGGGGGCGGCGGGTAATCCGTCACTTCGGATTTCTCCTCATTGAGATGGGTTGGATGTGCGAAACCTAGTCGGGACGGACTCCGGGGTAAAGGACCGCTACCCCCTAGGGTTGAGCCATGACCACGCTGGTCCTTGCCTCCAAGTCCCCCGCCCGCCTGCAGACACTGCGCAGCGCAGGTGTCGAGCCTGTGGTGATCGTCTCCGGTGTCGATGAGAGCAGGCTCGACGGGCTGCCGCCGACAGAGCTGGCGCTCGGGCTCGCCGAGCTCAAGCGGGACGCGGTCGCCGGCCGACCTGAGGTGCCCGAGGGGGCGCTCGTGCTGGGGTGCGACAGCGTCCTCGAGCTGGACGGGAAGCCGTTGGGGAAGCCCCACGATCCAGAGGAGGCGACCCAGCGCTGGCGGGAGATGCGGGGGCGCAGCGGCGTACTCGTCTCCGGGCACGCGCTGATCGACACCGCGACCGGCCAGCAGGTGTCTCAGACGGCCGCCACCACAGTGCACTTCGCCGATGTGAGCGACGAGGAGATCGCGGCGTACGTCGCGACCGGCGAGCCTCTGCACGTCGCCGGTGCGTTCACGATCGACGGGCTCGGCGGAGCGTTCGTGACCGGGATCGAGGGCGACCACCACAACGTGGTCGGGCTGAGCCTGCCGCTGCTACGCGACCTGCTCAGCCGGCTCGGTCACGCCTGGCCTGATCTCTGGCACCGCTGACCCGTTCTCGAGGCTCCGGGGCCACCAGGAGCGGCCCGCCCTCGGCAGCCTCGAGCGCTGCCGCCTCCTCCTCGACGCTGCCGTAGACCTGCGTGTAGCGGATCGGGCGGCCGAAGACGAACTTCCGGAACAGGAAGAACCGAGCGACCTGACCCATCAGCACGCCGACCACGTTGGCCGAGAGGTTGTCGGCGATCGCGCTGTCCCAGCCGATCACGCTACGGGTGAGGTAGAGGCACGCGATCGGCAGCAGCATCGTGACCGCGTTGATCACGACGTAGGCGGTGAACCCGCCGTCGGGGTGGTCGGAGACGCGGTGACGGAACGTCCAGCGGCGGCTCAGGTCGTAGCTGATCAGCATGCCGACGGTGTTGGCGATGATGTAGGCCGGGATCGGCTGACCGTTCATCGGCCCCGCACCCATGAAGAAGCCGTGGACCAGTCCGTTGAACAGCACGAAGGCGACTGCTGTCGCGATTCCGCCGACCATCATGAAGCGGATCGCTTCACCGAAGACGCGGGTGCGACGCAGCCGTCCCAGCAGCTGTCCCCCGAACACCATGTGGCCAGAGTAAACGGTCAATGGTGAGATGGCTCTTGATTACTTCGCGGGTTTCGTTCAGCGTGCCGTAAGATTCGCGCCTACTCCACCGGGAGACCGAGACCTCTGGCGATCAGCATGCGCTGCACCTCGGAGGTGCCCTCGCCGATCTCGAGGATCTTCGCGTCGCGGTAGAAACGGGCCACCGGATACTCCTCCATGAACCCGTAGCCGCCGAAGATCTGGGTGGCGATGCGGGTCGCGGTGACGGCCGACTCGGTGGCGTACAGCTTGGCGGCCGCGGCCGCCTGCTTGAACTCCTTCATCGTCACGGCACCCGAGTCGAGCCCGGACTTCATGGCCGCGGCCTCGTACGTCAGCAGGCGCGAGGCCCGCAGCATGACCTCGAGGTCGGCGATCTGGAAGGCGACACCCTGCTTGCGGCCGATCGGGCCGCCGAAGGTCTGCCGCTCCCCCGCGTACTCGAGCGCCATGTCGAGGCAGGCCTGGATGCAGCCGACGGCGAGCGCGGCGATCGCGACGCGGCCGTCGTCGAGGGTGGCGAGGAACTGGGCGTAGCCACGGCCGCGCTCACCGAGAAGGTGGTCGGCCGGCACCCGGGCACCGTCGAAGGAGAGCGGGTGGGTGTCGGAGGCGTGCCAGCCGAGCTTGTCGTACGCCTTCTCGGCGGTGAACCCGGGCGTGCCCGAGGGGATCATGATGGTGCTGATCTCGGGCTTGCCGTTGTCGCGGGTACCGGTGCGCGCGGTGACGGTGACGACCGAGGTGATCGAGGAACCGGAGTTGGTGATGAACTGCTTGGAGCCGTCGACGACCCACTCCTCGCCGTCGAGGACGGCCTTGGTGGCGGTCGCGCCGGCGTCGGAGCCGGCACCCGGCTCGGTCAGCCCGAACCCGGCCAGCTTCTTGCCCGCGACGAGGTCGGGGAGCCAGCGCTCCTTCTGCTCGTCGGTGCCGTAGGTGAGGATCGGGTTGATCCCCAGGCCGACGGCGGCCTCGAGCGTGATCCCGATGGACTGGTCGACGCGGCCGAGCTCCTCGATCGCGACGCAGAGCGCGACGAGGTCACCCTCACCCCCGCCGTACGCCTCGGGGGCGGTCAGGCCGAACAGGCCCAGCTCACCCATCTTGTGGACCACGTCGACTGGGAAGTGATGGTCGCGGTCCCACTGCGAGGCGTGGGGCGCGATCTCCTTCTGGGCGAAGTCACGGACGACAGCACGCAACTCTTCGTGCTCGGGCTGGAGAAAGGCGGTCACGCGCCCCAGGTTAGCGGTTATTAACCTGGGGCGCGAGATCCGCGTCACATCTGGCTCAGATCGGGGTCAGATCCGGGTCAGCGGAACGTGCCCGTCGAGACCGTCCCGGCGATCCTCCGCTGGAAGATCAGGTAGACGACCAGCACCGGAAGCACGGTCAGCACCACCCCGGCGAAGAGCGCACCGAAGTCGACGTTGTAGCCCGCCTGGGACGAGAACGACGCCATCCCCTGGGTGAGCACGTAGTTGTCCCGGTCGGTGTTGAGCGCCACCGGGAGCAGGAACTGGTTCCACAGCCCCAGGAAGTTGAAGATCGCCACCCCGGCCATCCCGGGCGCGGCCATCGGCAGCATGATCCGGAAGAACGTGCGCCACTCGCCCGCACCGTCCATCATCGCCGCCTCGTAGACGTCGTCGGGCAGCGTCTTGAAGAAGGCGTAGAGGAAGAAGACGGTGAACGGCAGCGCATAGGCCACGTAGGTCAGGATCAGCCCGGGCAGCGTGTTGAGCAGCCCGAATCCCTGGAGCACGAAGAACAGCGGGACGATGACCAGGAAGACCGGGAAGGTCAGCCCGGCGAGCATCGTGTAGTAGATGACCCTGCGGCCGAAGAACTCGAACCGGGCCAGCACGTAGGCGCACATCGCCCCCAGCAGCATCACCAGCACCAGGGCGGTGCCGACGACGATGACGGTGTTGAAGAAGTACGTCCCGATGCCGGCCTTGGTCCAGGCGCTGGCGTAGTTGTCGAAGCTCCACTCCGCGGGCAGCGAGAACGGCGAGGACAGGATCTCCTTCGACGTCTTGAACGAGGAGAGCACCACCCAGCAGAACGGCACGATGACGATCACCGACCAGATGATCAGCATGGTGTGCGAGGTGCCGGCGACCAGTGCGTCGCCGGGGGTACGTCGCCCGCCCTCCGAGCGGGCGGCGACCGGCTTGTCCAGAGTGACGGTGCTCATCAGCGTACGTCTCCCTTCTTGTCCCGTCCGCCAGCGAAGTGGAAGACGACGAAGACCAGGGCGGCGAAGAGCAGCGTGACCAGGGCGAGCACAACGCCCATCGAGGTGGCGTAGCCGAACTGGCTCTTCTTGAAGGCGGTGTTCATCAGGTGCTGGCTCATCGTCAGCGTGCTGTTGGCAGGGCCGCCGCCGGGGGCGAGCGCCGCCATGAAGACGTACGCATCGAGGGTGAGGATCCCCAGGTAGATGTACGCCGTCTGCACGTTGTCACGGATCGAGGGGAGCGTGATCGAGATGGCCGTGCGGAAGCGGCCGGCGCCGTCGATGCGGGCGGCCTCGTAGATCTCCGCGGGTACGCCCTTGATGGCGGCCACGAAGAGCACCGTGTAGAAGCCGATGCTCGCCCAGATGATCACGAACATCGAGGCCGGCATCGCCGCACGCACCTCCCCGAGCCAGGCATAGTCCTTGAACCCGTCGAGGCCGATGCCGGTGAGCATGCCGTTGAGCAGGCCCGCGGCAGGGTCGTAGACCTGCGCCCAGAGGAGACCGATGACGACGGCCGGGACGGCGTAGGGGAAGAACGAGACGACCCGGTAGAAGCCGGATCCGTTCAGACCGCGGACCTGACCTGTGCTGGGACCGGCGGTGGTCACGACCACCGCGATCGCCAGCGCCGCGACCAGAGTCACCAGCGGCACCACGAGGGTGAGCAGGATGTTGTTGCGCAGCGCCTTGAGGAAGGTCTCGTCGTCGAGCAGCTTGGCGTAGTTGTCGAAGCCGACGAAGTTCATGACCGGGGAGAAGCCGGTCCAGTCGGTGAGCGAGTAGAAGAGGGCCTGCCCGATCGGGACCACGACGAAGATGACGAAGACCGCGACCGGGAGGCCGAGGAAGACCGTCATGAACAGTGCCCGGTCGAGGGTGAGCTTGCGGCGGCGCCGGCCGGGGGCGGCCCCCCAAGGATTCTCCTCGGAGGGGCCGCCGGCCGTCTGGGCCATCGTGGTGGATGGGTCTGGCATGGTGTCAGGAAACCTTGAGCTTCTCGATCGATGAGTCGTCGGCGACCTTGTCGAAGATGCCCTGGACTGCCGTGGTCAGGCCCTTGACGTCGAGGTCACCGGAGAGGAACGAGTTCCACACGACGAGCTCGTCCGCGTTGGTGCCGTAGTAGTCGTAGAACTGGAAGTTGAAGGTGTTCTCACCAGCGGCGTCGAGCATCGCGCTCTGCGACTTCAGCGCCGCGGAGCCGAACCCGTCGGCAGGGATGGTGTCCTTGACGATGGTCGGCGCGAGCTTCGTCTTGGCGAAGTTGGTCGCGGCCTCCTTCGACAGCATGGCGCGAAGGATCTCCTTGCCACCGGCGGGGTTCTTCGCCTTGCTCGGGACGATGAATGCCTCGCCGGCCGCGGCGCGGACGGCCTCGTACGGCAGCGACGGGCTGTCGCTGAGGACGAACTCCGGGATGCCGGTCATCTCGAAGCCTGCCTTGGTGGCGTCCTTCATCTCGTTCTCGATCCAGCCGCCGCTCGGGTAGAGGAGCGCCTGCTGGTCGTTGGACCACTTGGCCTGCGCGGCGGTGAACTGGGTGCCGGCGCCGCCCGGGATGAACATGTCCTGGCTGACCATCTCGCCGAGCTTGCCCAGGATGTCCTGGATGACCTGGTGGGACCAGATGCCCTTCTCGAGGTTCTCGAGCCCGAGGCGCACCTCGTCGCCGCCCTCCTTGGCCGCCGAGTCGATCACCAGGGTGCGGTAGTAGGTCGCCGCCTCCTTGCCCCAGGTCCAGAGGTACTTCTTCTTGGCCTTGGCCTTGGCACCCAGTTCGAGCGCCTCGTCCCAGGTCTTCGGCGCGGTCCAGCCGTTCTCCTCGAAGAGCGAGGCGGAGTACCACACGCCGTAGAGGGTCATGACGTAGTTGATCGCCACGAACCGGTCGCTGTAGGTGCCGGGGACCTTCACGTTCGGGTAGAGGGTGTCCTCGATCTTGACGCCCTCGTAGCTGTCGGCCGCGAAGACGTCGTCGAGCTCCTCGAGCTGGGCGGCGATCGAGCTGAAGCCGATCAGGTCCGCGCCCGAGTTGTCGATCAGGTCCGGGGGCGTGCCGCCGACGAAGCGCGGCTGCAGCTCCGTGGCGATCTTGGTGGTGGCGCTGACCTTGAGGTCGGCGTCAGCGAACTCCTTGCCGACAATGCCGGCGGCGAACTCGACGTAGTCGTAGCCGTAGCCACCATCGAAGATCACTGCGTCGACGGTGCCGTCCTTGGGCATGCCGAACGGGTTCGACGCGGACTTGGTGCCACCGCCGGAGCTGTCGGAGTCGCTACCGGGCGCGCCACACGCGGCGAGCGCTCCGGAGAACGACACGAGAGCCGCGCCGGCGAGGGTGCCGCGCAGAAGGGTCCGGCGGTCGAGCCGGTGAAGCTGCTGGGACATCGTGCTGCCTTCTTTCGGGTGGGTTCCTCGTTACTTCTTCATTACGGGTGTTCAGGCCATGCTTCCGATGCGCTCGCCGTAGCGAGCCTTCAACGCATCGTTGTGCTCATCGCCACCCGGGATATTGGCGGAGAGATAGAGGGGCGGGGTCTCGCCTGCCTCCTGGATCCTCGCGGCGGTGGCGAGGGTCAGGAGCTGGGCGATGTAGGCCGCCGTGATGGAGGAGACGGCACCGGCGAGTACGCCGCCGTCACCGACGGGCACCGTGGCGTCGCCGAACGGAGCCAGGTTGTCGATCACCACGTCGGCGATCTCGGCCAGGCGCTTGCCGCTGGGGTGCTTGGGGGTGACCGCGTTGGTGTGCTCGAGGCTGGTCACCGCGATCACCGTGTGGCCCTCCTCCTTCGCGCGCAGCGCGATGCCGACGATGGAGCCGTTGACACCGGAGTTGGACGCGATGAGGAAGACGTCCTCGGGGTGGAACTCGTGGAGATCCCAGAGCTCGTTGGCGATGTTGGTGTCGCGCTCGAGGAGGCCACCCTCGAGATCGCTCGCCGGCCGGTCGCCCTTGAGGACCGTGTCGCGCAGAGCGATGGCGTGGGTGGGGATCAGGCCGCCGGCCCGTCCGGCGATCTCCATCGCGAACGCCTGGGAGTGACCGGTGCCGAAGGCCTGCAGCACACCGCCGTTGCGGATGCTGCCGACCATCGCCTCGACCGCCTTGTCGAGGCCGCCGGACTGGGCCACGGACTGCAGCTCGGACAGGCGTGTGCGAACCTGCTCATCGAAGGTCGCGAACACGTCACTGGTCAATTAGTCCACCCACTTTGCAAACTCGGGCCGCGACCGTATGCCGAGCCCTGCGCACGAAAACTATTTGGAGAGAGTACGCCTGGCAATGGTTTTCTGTTACGAAACGGTGTCAATGACTCACAACTATCTGGGACTCGACGCGGGAGGCACCAGCACTCGCGCCGTCGTCGTCTCCTCTGACGGACGTTGCGGAGGCATCGGGAAGGCCGACAGCGGCAACCCGACCTCCGCCGGAATCGACGCTGCCACGACAGCGATCAGGGCCGCGGTCACCCAGGCCGTGACCTCGGCGAACACCGGCCGGCTCGACGGCGCCGCACTGGCGGTGGCGGGGGCGGGCGACCCCGGCCATCGGGCCGCGATCGTGGCCGCTCTCTCCGACCTGGTCGCGGTCGAGCCGGTCTTCGACTTCGATGTGCTGGCGGCGTACTTCTCGGGGACGGCGGCGCCTGATGGCTACGTGCTGCTCTCTGGCACGGGGGCGTCGGCGGTACGGGTCGAGGACGGCCGGCTGGCCGGGATCTCGGACGGGCTGGGTTGGCTGATCGGGGATGTCGGCTCGGGCTTCTGGCTGGGCCGGGAGGTCGTACGTGCCGGGCTGGCGCCGCTCGACGGGCGGGGCGCCGCGACGCTGCTGACCGATCTGCTCCTGGACCGACTCGGCACCATCCGGGACGAGCGGCCACAAGGCGGACGGACCGGGACCCTCGTCGCGGCGACGGCGGCGCTCTACGCGATGCCGCCGCTGCGGCTGGCCGACTTCGCCTCGCTCGTCTTCACCGCGGCAGGTGCCGGCGACGAGGTCGCAGCGGGCATCCTCGACCAGGCGGCCGAGGGGCTGCGCGAGACGCTTGCGGCGGTGCGTACGCCTGATGTCGAGGGGCCGTTGGTCGCGGCCGGGAGCGTTCTGGCCCGGCAGCCCGATTTTGCCGCCCGGGTCGCTCCCGGGGCGGTGGTCGCCACCGACGGCCTGGCCGGAGCGGCCGTGCTGGCGCTGCGGCATGCGGGCGTGCTCGTCGACGACGCCGTGTACCGCCGAGTAACCTCTTCGCTCGCTCAGCTCACCGAGGTGTGACAATCGTTACGACGGAGTCCAAGCAGTCACGATGGAGGAGTTCTCGTTGAGCAAGCCACTGACCAAGGTCTTGATCGCCAACCGCGGTGAGATCGCCGTGCGAGTGATCCGTGCGTGCAAGGACGCCGGGATCGGGTCGGTCGCGATCTACGCCGACCCCGACCGTGACGCGCTGTTCGTGCGGCTGGCCGATGAGGCCTACTCCCTGGGCGGCGCGACGCCGGCGGAGTCCTACCTCTCCATCGAGAAGATCCTCGAGGTCGCCGCCCAGTCGGGGGCGGACTCGGTCCACCCCGGCTACGG
>NZ_FNFN01000009.1 GCF_900101045.1 Nocardioides sp. YR527
GCCTTGACGGACTCGGCCTCGATGCGGGCCTGGGCGGGGTCGTAGACGCCGCAGGGCAGGTCGCAGTGGGCCGAGACCTCGATGGTGGGAGCGAACAGACGCATGGTGGTGCCTCTCGTGATGTGGTGGAGAGACCGTCGAGGTCGACGGTCAGGAAGCCTTCTCGGGCAGGATGCGGTCGAGCGGGAGGGTGCTGACGGACGGGCCGAGCGACCAGTAGCGCCGGTCGTGGTGCAGGAGCGGGTCGGCCGACTCGCCGAGGTCGACCGCGTCGATCTCGAGCAGCACCAGCCACGCCTCGCCGGCGGGGACGACTCGGGCCACGCGGCCGGTGAAGCTGGCCGCGGCGTCGTTCAGGACCGGCGGCTCCCCGGGTGGGAGCGTCCAGCCCTGGGCGAGGGTGAAGCGGGGCGCGGTGCGGTCGGCGAAGGCTGCGGCCACATCGGCCTGGGACTCGGTCAGGACGTGCACCGCGAGGCGGTCGCTCCCGGTGAGTGCCGGCCCGGAACGGCCGGACCGGGAGACCGAGAACGACAGCATCGGCGGGTTCGCGCTGACCGAGGCCACGCTCGACACCGTCGCTCCGACGGGTCCCGTCTCGGTCGAGGCGGCGACGATGGCCACGCCGGTGGGGTATCGACGGAAGCCGGCCTTGAACTGGTCGGTGAGTGTGTCGCTCACACCCCCTCCTCTCTCTGTTGGCAGTGACGCTAAAACATCAAGTCCAGTTGAGGTCCAGTCATCCACGGTGTGATCGCCGACTCATCCGTTTGTCCGCGGCTGAGATCATCTGGAGGGGTCGGGAGTGCTACTTGTTAGACTAGTTAAGCGCTTGTCATACAACCTGGGGTTGGCCTGCTACGACTTCGAGGCTTGGACCTCGGTCGCCTAATCTTCCCCAAGAACCGCTCTGCCTCACGATCTAAGGAGTCCCTTCGTGGACGTCTCCCCGCTCATCTGGTGGTTGACCATCGGCATCGCCAGTGCCGTGCTGCTCTTCGATGTGCTCGTCATCGGCCGACGACCGCACGAGCCTTCGCGTCGGGAGCTGATCGTCGCGCTGAGCGTCTACATCGGCCTGGCGATCCTGTTCGGCATCGGGGTCTACGTGTTCGCGGGCCATGAGTTCGGCACGCAGTTCTTCGCGGGCTGGGTGACCGAATACTCGCTCTCGGTCGACAACCTGTTCATCTTCATCATCATCATGTCGAAGTTCGCGGTGCCGAGGCAGTACCAGCAGAAGGCGCTGCTGATCGGCATCATCCTCGCGCTCATCTTCCGCGGCATCTTCATCGCGGTGGGTGCGGCGGCGATCGAGAACTTCAGCTGGGTCTTCTACCTGTTCGGTGCGTTCCTGATCTACACCGCGGTCAAGCTGGCCATGGAGGGTGGCGAGGACGAGGACGAGTACGAGGAGCCCGCCGTGGTGAAGTTCCTCGAGCGCCGCATCCCGCTGACCTCGCAGTGGACCAGCGCGAAGATGTTCATCCGTGAGAACGGCAAGCGGGTCGCGACCCCGATGTTCGTGGTCATCTGCGCCCTCGGCACCACCGACCTGCTGTTCGCGCTCGACTCGATCCCGGCGATCTACGGTCTGACCAACGAGGCCTACCTGGTCCTGACCGCCAACATCTTCGCGCTGATGGGTCTGCGCCAGCTCTACTTCCTCATCGGTGGCCTGCTGGAGCGGCTGGTCTACCTGTCCTACGGCCTGGCGATCCTGCTCGGGTTCATCGGCCTCAAGCTCGTCTTCCACGCGCTCCACGAGAACGAGCTGCCCTTCATCAACGGTGGCGAGCACGTCGAGTGGGCCCCGGAGGTCTCCATCGAGGTCTCCCTCACCGTGATCGTCGGCATCCTGGCCATCACCACCATCCTGAGCCTGCTGAAGTCGCGCAGTATGACCGCGAAGGAACGCGACGACGCCACCGGCCCGCGCAGCATGTGACGCTTCGTCGACAGCCCGGCTGAGCCGGGACAGCCCGCAGGCCCGCTCCGATCGGAGCGGGCCTGCGGTCGTTCTCAGAGCTCGGGCTGCGGCGGCAATGGCCGCGAGCACAGGTCCGTGGCCTCCTGCTTGCTCATCCCGAAGGCTCGCAGGAGGCGTTCGGTCATCTGGTCGGACAGGGCTCCGGCGTCCGCGTTCGGCTCGGTCTCGAGCAGCTGGAGCAGGCCGAGGAGTGCGCCGCCGGCGGTCATGAGGGCGAGCTGGAGGTTCTCGATGTCGAACCGGCCGGCGGCGACGCCCGCCTCGATGTCCCGCAGGGCCCTGGGGGCCAGTCCGCGGTCGTGGATGAGCACGCGCATGCCCTCGTTGAGGATGACGCGTACGAACTCGGGCAGCTGCCGCTGGAGACGCCCGGTCATGCGGAAGCTGACCGCGAAGACCTCGGCCGGATCGTCGTACGCAGCGACGAGGTCCTCGAGCAGGGTGCCATAGGTCTCGAGGACGCGAGCGACGGCGGTTTCGAAGAGCGCTTCCTTGCTGTCGAAGTGGTTGTAGAAGCTGCCGAAGCCGACGTCGGCCGCATCGGTGATCTGCTGGATGCTCACGTTGGGTTGGCGGTTGGCGAGGAAGGTCGTCGCGGCCTGGAGCAACGCGTTTCGCGTGCGTTCCTTGCGTCGATCGATCCGCGACGGTGGCGACGTCGGTTCCGAGGTCATGGACCGGAGCATAACTGATGATGTCATCAGAAACTCTTGACAGATGGAACCATCGTTAGTGATGATCTCATCAGTTACTGTCGAAGGAGACTGATGCCCACCGTGAACGACCTCACCGAGCGCACCGTCCGTGTCGGACGCCGCGACATCTTCCTCACCGAGGCCGGATCGGGTCCTCCCGTGGTGCTCCTCCACGGTGGCGGCGCCGGCGCGACGGGCGCGTCGAACTACGGACGGAACATCGACGCCCTGGCCGAGCACTTCCGCGTGATCGTCCCGGACATGCCCGGCTACGGGCGCTCGACGAAGGAGATCGACCACGAGGATCCCTTCGGTGACCTCGCGTCAGCCGTCCGTGGCCTCCTCGACGAGCTCGACATCGACCGGTCCCACCTGGTCGGGAACTCGTACGGCGGTGCGGCGGCTCTCCGCCTGGCGATGGAGACCCAGGACAAGGTCGATCGACTCATCCTGATGGGGCCCGGCGGCATCGGCACCACCCGGGGCCTGCCGACCAAGGGCCTCAACGCTCTGCTCGACTACTACGGAGGCGAGGGGCCGACTCGAGAGAAGCTCACGACGTTCATCCGCGACTACCTGGTGTTCGACGGCGCTGCCGTGCCCGACGAGCTGATCGAGCTGCGCTATCAGGCCAGCATCCAGCCGGAGGTGGTCGCCAACCCGCCGCTGCGCCGACCGTCCGGCCCTTCCGCGCTGCGGACGCTGTGGCGAATGGACCTGTCCCGTGACCGCCGCCTGGCCGAGGTGCAGGCGAAGACGCTGGTGATCTGGGGCCGCGACGACCGGGTCAACCGTCCCTCCGGTGCGCAGCTGCTCGCCCGCACCATGCCGAGCTGTGACGTCTACCTGGCCGCCAACACCGGCCACTGGGTCCAGTGGGAGCAGGCCGCGCTGTTCAACGAGCTGGCGAGGGCGTTCCTGTCGTGAGTGTCTTCGGCAAGGTCCAGCTCGGCTACCTGGTGGTCGAGTCGCAGCGCTTCGATGAGTGGCGGAGCTTCGGGTCCGACGCGATCGGACTGCACGTCGACGAGCTCGGCGCCGACACGATGAGATTCCGTCTCGATGAGCGCGAGTGCCGCTTCCTGATCCAGCGTGGTCCCGCCGAGGACCTCATGGCCATCGGCTGGCACATCACCGACCACGAGACGTTCGACCGCGTCATCGGCCGGGTGACGGACCGGGGTGTCCCGGTCGTCGAGGGTGCGCCGGAGGAGGCGGCCCTGCGGGGGGTCGAGCGACTGTGGCGCTTCCCGGGGCCCAAGGGGATCGTCCAGGAGATCTTCACCGTCGCCCGCGACTCTCCGGATCCGCTGCGCATGACGACCTCGGCGTTCGTCACCGGCGACAGCGGCATGGGCCACGTCGCGATCACCTCGCGGGAGCCACTCGCGATCCATCGCTACTACGACACGGTCTTCGACTCCCGGCTGACCGACTACATCGACGAGAACATCGGGGGGCTGACGCTCAGGATCCGGTTCCTGCGGGTCAACGAGCGGCACCACTCGATCGCGGTCGCCAACGTCCAGGGCCTGAAGATCGAGCCGGTTCGTACGCGTTGCCAGCACGTCAACATCCAGGCCGGGACGCTCGACGACATGGTGGGTGCGTACCGCCGTGTCCTCGACCTCGGCTTCAAGATGGCCTGGTCCATCGGACAGCACACCAACGACAAGGAGCTGTCCTTCTACTGCGTGAGTCCGTCGGGCTTCGAGGTGGAGGTCGGCTGGAACCCGATCGTCATCACGCCGGAGCTCGAGGAGGCCTGGCAGGTCGCCACTCATCAGGGCATCAGCATCTGGGGCCACCAGACGGTCGACCCCGGCATCGTCGACAAGCTCGGCCAGCTCCGCCAAGCAGCGAGCCATCTGCTGCGGCCCGAGATCACCGTCCCTGCCCTGAGTGGAGCACCTGCATGAACACCTACGACATCGCCGTCGTCGGTCTCGGCCCGACCGGCCTGACGCTTGCCCATCTGCTCGGCCGGCGCGGCCTGTCCGTGCTCGTCCTGGAGCGCGAGCCGGAGTTCTACGGCAACGCGCGGGCCGTCTACACCGACGACGAGGCACTGCGGGTCTTCCAGACCGCGGGGGTGGCTGACGAGATCCATCAGGACATGAACGTCGACTCCGCCGTGCAGTGGGTGAAGTCCGACGGAACGACCCTGGTCCAGTTCCGCGAGACCCAGCGGCCCCTGTGGTGGCCGGTCGTGAACTTCCTCTACCAGCCCTATCTGGAGACCAAGCTCGAGGCGCTGCTCGACCGCTACCCCCACGTCGAGGTACGCCGCGGGCGTGAGGTCCTCGGGTTCACCCAGGACGACGCCGGTGTCACCGTCCGGCATGCCGCTGCCAGCGGGAGCCGGTACGGCAAGCGTGAGAACGTCGTCGACGAAACCGCTGACGAGACAGCGCGCGTGGCGTACCTGATCGCCGCTGATGGGGGACGCAGCGTGGTGCGGACCCAGCTCGGCATCGAGATGTCCGGCAAGAGCTTTCCCGAACGCTGGCTCGTCGTCGACCTCGAGGGCAAGGACGCAACCGGGGGTGCGAGCACCGACGCCTTCCGTCACCTGCCGTACTTCGACTTCGTCTGCAGCCCGGACATGCCGACGGTCAGCTGCCCGCAGCCGGGTGGTCACCACAGGTTCGAGTTCGCGCTCGACGATGCCGACGACAAGGCGTACTTCGAGTCCGACGAGATCGTTCGCCGGCTCGTCAGCACGTACGTCGAGCTGGACCAGGTCGAGGTGAAACGTCAGCTCGTCTACACGTTCAATGCCGTCACCGCCGACCGCTGGCGCGAGGGCAGGGTGCTCCTCGCGGGCGACGCCGCGCACATGACCCCTCAGTTCATCGGTCAGGGGATGAACGCCGGCGTGCGAGACGCCGACAACCTCTCCTGGAAGCTCGAGGCGGTCGTGCGGCACGGCGCGGACCCGGCGATCCTCGACACGTACGAGACGGAGCGGAAGCCGCACGCCATGGCGATGATCGCGCTCTCGGTCTTCAACAAGTCGCTGGTCTCGATCAAGCAACCGATCGCGGCGAAGGCCCGCGACGCCGCGATGTGGACGGCGCTGCGGATCCCCTGGCTCGGCAGCTGGATCGAGCGGGCCGGCATGAAGCCGAAACCCCGCTTCGCTCGAGGCAGGTATCTCGGGATGCCCCGGGGTGTCCTGGGCGCCGAGGGAACGCTCGCCCCACAACCAGTCGTACGCCGCTTCGACGGCCGTCCCGTCCGATTCGACGATGCGGTGGGGATCGGCTGGGCCGTCATCGGCATCGGGGTCGACCCACGCGAGACGCTCGGCAACGACGTCGCTACCTGGGAGCAGGTGGGAGCGTCGTTCACGACGGTGTTCGCTCCGGGCGCACGTCCGCAGGGATCGGTGGGCGACGGCCGTCGCCGGGTCGGACTGGTCGACCTCGAGGACACCACCGGGGAGATGGGACGCTGGCTCGGTCGCCATCGGATCCGTTCCGGTGACGTGGTGGTCCTGCGCCCGGACAAGGTCGTGTTCGGCGCGGGCAGCGACGCATCCGCCCTGACCGTGGGCCTGCGGCAGTGTCTCGGGCTGTCCGAACGGAGCCTCGTCGCGCAACCCGCCGAGGCGATCTGATGCGCCGGCGACCTGGTCGAGTCGACGTGCACCACCATGCGGTCCCCTCGTTCTATCGACGTCTGCTGGAGGAACGTGGGCTGCGGCCCGGGGGAGTGGCCGTACCGGACTGGACACCGGGGAAGTCACTGCGCGTCATGGACCGCAACGACATCGCGACGAGCATCCTGTCCGTCTCCACGCCCGGAGCCTGGCTCGGGGACGACCGGCAGGCCCGTCTTCTGGCTCGCCGGCTCAACGAGTTCTGCGCCGGCGTCCTCGATGACAACCAGGCGCGTTTCGGCTTCTTCGCCACCCTCACGCTGCCCGACGTCGAGGGAGCGATCGCGGAGGCCGAGCACTCCCTCGACGTCCTCGGTGCCGATGGCGTCGTGCTGCTCAGCAGCGCTGCGGGTCGCTATGTCTACGATCCCGCCTTCGAGCCGCTGCTCGCGTACCTGCACGATCGGCGGGCCGTGGTCTTCCTGCATCCCGGGGAGCTGCCGGCGGAGCCGGCGCCGGGCATTCCTTCGTTCACCGCCGACTTCCTGCTCGAGACGGTGCGGGCGGCGTCCGGCCTGGCCCTCAGCGGTGCCATGGAGAAGTACGACGGCATCAGCTGGATCCTTGCCCACGCGGGCGGCTTCCTGCCGTACGTCAGCCATCGGATCCTGCTGACGATGCTTCGCGGCGAGCACAGGCTGTCCCAGGCGAAGGCCATGGTCGACCGCAGGCGCGAGACGAAGCGTCGGCTCGACCTGCTGCGCCGGTTCTACTTCGACGTCGCGCTCGCCTCGAGTCCGACGGCCCTGCCGAGCCTGACGGCGTTCGCCGACCCGAGCCGGCTGCTCTACGGCAGCGACTTCCCGTTCGCTCCAGCGCCTGCGGTGCGCTTCATGCGGCAGGAGTACGAGGACACGGCCGTCGACGCCGACCTCAGGGTCGCCATCGACCATCGCAACGCCCATGCCCTGTTCCCCCGGCTGGCGGAGGGGCGTCGATGACCACCCACCAAGATCTGCACGCCGATCCCGGCCGGCTGGCCGGGGAGCACCCCGGGCGAGCACGGAGTCCCGTCATCAAGGTCACCGACCTCGCCTGGCTCGAGCTCGCCAAGCCCGACCTGCGGCGTGCCCAGGTCTTCGCTCACGCCTTCGGGTTCAGCACCGTGAGCAGGACGGAGACGGAGCTGGTCCTGCGCGGCGCCGACCCCGGCACGCCGGCCGTGATCGTGCGGAAGGGACCGCGTTCGAAGTACCTCGGCGCGGCCTTCAAGGCCGCGGATGCCACGGACCTCGTTCGCCTTGCCGATGCCACCGGTGCAGCCGTACGCCCGTTGCCCGCCCACCTCGGCGGCATGACGACCGACCTGGTCGACCCGAGCGGGGCGCAGGTCAGGGTGGTCTCCGGGACGCACGAGCTCCCGGCGCTGGCACCGCAGGCCCCACTGACGATGAACACCGGAGCGGCGACGCCGCGCACGAACGTCGCTCAGCGCCCGCCTCGGGAGCCGGCACGGGTGCAGCGACTCGGACACGTCGTGCTGCAGACGACGAGATATCTCGAGACCCTCGACTGGTACCTCGAGCACCTCGGCATGATCGTCAGCGACTTCAAGTTCTACGCCGGTCAGCGAGAGCGCGGCCCCGTGATGAGCTTCATCCGCTGCGACCGCGGCGCTGTTCCGGCGGACCACCACACGCTCGCGATGACCCTCGGTCCCCGGAACCGTTATGTGCACTCGGCGTACCAGGTCAGCGATCTCGACGCGCTCGCCGCCGGAGGGGCGTATCTCCTGGACAGGGGATACGACCGCTCGTGGGGCATCGGACGGCACGTCGAGGGCAGCCAGATCTTCGACTACTGGCGCGATCCCGACGGCCTTCTCGTCGAGCACTTCACCGACGGCGACCTGTTCGACGACACGCTCGAGACAGGCTGGTCGGAGATGACCGCGTCCGGGCTTGCCCAGTGGGGACCGCCCGCCTCGCTCGACTTCATGGGCGTCTCGCCTCGACGACTGGACTCCTTCCGCGAGCTGACCTCCATCGGGATCGCCCTGGGCAGCCGCAACGAGTTCGACCTGCACCGGCTTCGCGGCCTTCTTGCCGTGGCTCGCACCTGATCCCTTCTCCGACAAGGAACCCGCGCTCATGCCTCTGTCAGTCCTCCGCACCGCCGACGCCTGGTGGGTGAGCACCCCACGGGGAGCCGCCCGGATCGACACCGATGCCACGACCACAGGTGAGCTGTTGTCGTCCCGGAGCGCGATCACCGCCGCTGCCTCGGCCACCGACACCGTCCCGGTCGAAACCCTCGACCTGCTCTCGCCGGTCACCACGCCCTGCAGGGTCGTCGCGCAGATGACCAACTTCCGCTCCCACGCGAAGGACGCCGGCATGAACCCGGCCACGGTCCCGTTGACGTTCTTCCGAAAGTCCTCGGCCTCGGTCAGCGGTCCTGTCGCGGACATCGTCCGTCCAGCCCATGTGACCCTGCTCGACTACGAGGTCGAGGTCGGGGTCGTCATCGGACGCCCGATCCCCGTCGGCACCGAGATCACGCCGGAGAACCACCGTTCGTACATCGCCGGTCTCGTGGTCACCAACGACATCTCCGCCCGGGACGTCCAGCTTCCGCAGACCCAGTTCTACGAGGCGAAGTCCTACCCGACCTTCACCCCGGTCGGTCCCGCGCTCGTGGTGCTGGACGCGGACGAGATCGACTGCTTCGACGGCCTCCGGCTCCGCCTCTGGGTCAACGGGGAGCTTCGTCAGGACATGTGCGTCGGTGAGGACATGATCTACAAGCCGCTCGAGGCGCTGCAGTCCTTGGCTCGCTTCCAGGATCTCGCCCCCGGCGACCTCATTCTCACCGGCACACCCGTCGGTACCGCCCTCTCCGCACCGCCGAAGGTGATCGAGATCCTCGGGTCGCTGCTCCCGCCCGCCACCAAGTGGCGCCTCTTCTTCCGCAGACAGGCGGGCAACCGTCGCTACCTTCGAGATGGCGACCTCATCGAGGCGGCGGTGTCCACGGTGGACGGCCGGGTGGATCTGGGACGGCAACGAAACCGGGTGCGGTTCGCCGCCGGCACGAGGACGTGACCTCCTGTCTCTTCGGCGCTCGACGATATCCGTGGCTGGCACGACGCCGTCGGCCTAGGGTGAGCGCATGACCGAGACACCTGCTCCCGGACCCCGCTGGCTCGGGGATGCCGGACAGGTCGTGCTGGCCGGGGCGCTCGCGCTGGTGCTGCTACCGGTCGGGTGGACCTCGGTGGTCGACGGTGAGGTCAGCACGGCGTGGGAGATCGCGCTGCTGGTGGCGCTGGCGGCTCTTCACGCCGCGGTGGCCACCGCCCGGCGCTGGCCGCTGCCGTCGTACGTCGTCGGGGCACTGGCCGAGCTGGTGCTGGTCGCCGCTCCTGACCTGGGCGGGCCGACGGCAGCGGCCGCAGGGAGCGAGTACGGGCCGGTGCTGCTGCCGAGCAGCCTGTGCTTCTTCGTGCTGCTCTACGCGGTGAGCGCGCAGGACCGGCGACCGTGGCCGGGGATCGCGCTCGGGATCGGGCTCGTGGGGTGCCTGGTGACCGTCGTACGTCTGTCGGGGTTCGACGGCACCGGTCTGCAGGGGTGGACGTGGTGGCTGATGGTGGCCACCGCCACCGTGGCGGCCACGGTGGCGGCGTGGGCTCTCGGCAGGTTCCGGGCGACCCGGGCCGCCTGGATCGACCAGCTCGCCGACCGGGCCGCCGCCGAGGAGCGCCAGCGCATCGCCCGCGAGATGCACGACGTGGTCGCGCACTCGCTGGCGGTCGTGGTCAGCCATGCCGAGGCCGGCCGGATGGTCGTCGGACAGCAGCCGGAACGGGCCTCGGGCATCCTCGACACCATCGCGACCACGGGGCGGGAGGCCCTCATGGAGATGCGCGGCCTGCTCGGCGTGCTCGGTGGCGAGTCATCTCGACAAGCTCGATACATCGCCTCGACCGAGCCGCAACCGGGGCTGGCCGACGTCGGCGACCTCGTCGAGCGGATGCGCGCGGCAGGGCTGACGGTCCGGCTGGAGGTGGACGAGCCGGGTCAGGTCGCGCCGGCCGTCGGGCTGACCGCCTACCGCGTCGTGCAGGAGGCGCTCACCAACGTCACCCGCCATGCAGGTTCAGGTGCCGTCGCGACCGTGTCGGTGACCCGTGTCGGAGGCCAGCTGACGGTCGAGATCAGCGACGACGGCGTCGGGATCCAGCGCCCGCCCGGCCGCGGTCTGCGCGGAATGCGCGAACGGGTGACCGCGGTGGGCGGCACCCTCGAGGCCGGGCCGAGCGGCGAGGGCTGGCGCGTGCGCGCCATGATGCCGCTATGAGCGAGATCCCGATCCGCGTCGCGATCGTCGACGACCAGGAGCTGATGCGCTCGGCGCTCAGGATGATGGTGGAGAGCCAGCCCGACCTCGAGCTCGCCGGGGAGGCGGCCGACGGTCACGAGGCGCTCGCCCTGGTGCGTACGAAGCGGGTCGACGTCGTCCTCATGGACCTGCGGATGCCCCGCCTCGACGGGATCCAGGCGACGGCCGCGATCACGGCTGAGCTGCCGGCGACACGGGTGGTCGCGCTGACCACGTTCGACCTCGACGACTACGCGTTCCCGGCGATCCGGGCCGGCGCCAGCGGCTTCCTCCTCAAGGACGCCCGAGCCGAGGAGATCGTCGAAGCGATCCGCACCGTTCACGCAGGTCACGCGGTGGTTGCGCCGTCGACCACCCGCCGGTTGCTGGAGCACGTCGCGACCGCGCCTGCGCCCGACAACGGTCGGGCCGCCGACATCCGGGCCACCCTCACGCCCCGCGAGCTCGACATGCTGCTCGAGCTCGCCACCGGCGACAGCAATGCCGAGATCGCCCGCCGCGTCCACCTCTCCGAGGCGACGGTGAAGACACATGTCGGCCACGTGCTCGCCAAGCTCGGCCTGCGCGACCGGGTGCAGGCGGTCGTGCTGGCGTACGAGACCGGGTTGGTCGGTCCCCGCAGCTGAGTCTCATCCCAGAGGCTGAGGGGCCCGCGACCTGAGGGCGACGAACCGCCGCCGGGCGCGGACGAGTGTGGAGACATGACCACACACGCACCCATCAGGACGAGCCCGATGCCCTCGGGCGCCTACTCGCGCCAGTCCTGGCGCATCCACGAGATCACCCACGACTTCGAGCTCGAGGACGTCTGGGCCCTGCCCGTTCAGGGCGGACCCGACGACTTCCCGGCCTTCGTCGAGGCCATGATGAGCGGTGAGGACCGCGACTTCCCGGCGGCGTACCGCCTCCTCTTCGCTGCCCGCTGGACGCTCGGCCGCCTGCTCGGCACCGACACGGACGAGCACGGCCTCGGCCGCCGCGTCACCTCGCTGCGCGACCGGCTGTCCGACCTCCGGGACCAGCCCGCACCCGCGCGCGACGCCAGCCCGTTCCAGCCGCTCTATCTGACGGATCGGGAGTACGCCGCCGAGATCGCCAACCGCACGATGCACGGTGTCCTGCACCTCGGCTGGGTCGAGGACGAGAGCGCGCCCGACGGCTACAGCGCGCAGATGAGCGTGCTGGTGCGGCCCAACGGGCTGTTCGGGGACGCCTACATGAGGTTCATCAAGCCGTTCCGCTACCTCGTCGTCTACCCGGCGCTGCTGCGCACGGTCGGCCGACGCTGGGAGACCGCTCAGGGGGTGGACCGATGAGCATCACGATGGAACGTACGCAGCACCGCTCCGTCGTGCTGCGCGCGGCGCCCTGGGTGGCCGGCGCCTGGGCCTTCGTCTTCGGTGCCCTGGTCGGGCTCGCCCTGCTGGGCAGGGCACCGGACCCGTGGGTCCCAGATGCCGCTTCGCCGCTCGGCGCTCTGACCGGCACCCAGATGTCCTGGGTGATCGCGGTGCTCGCGCTCCTCGCCCTGGTTGCCGGGGGCGCGGTCGCGAACGTGCGGACGCCGCGTACGACGAGAGCGACAGGGTGGCTGCTGATCGTTCTCGGGCTCGTCGTCGCCGTGGTCGTCTCCGACGTCCGCGCGCTGATGTTCCTCGGCTATCTGCCTCAGGTCCTGCTTGCGATGGCCGGGCTCGGACCGGGCGCCGGACAGCTCGAGTGGCGCCTTTTCGTCGACTCGGGTGTCGCTCTGGCGCATGCTGCCGGCGGGCTGGCCATGGTCGTCGCCGGTGTCACCCTGCTCGGGAAGGCCGAGCCTGGCAGGCGTCTGGACTGGGGCCGCTGGGCGCGCTGGGGGCGTCCTGCGGTGGCGGTCGCTGTCGTCGTACCTCTTCTCTACGCCGTTACCCGGATCGCCTGGGCGCTGAACATCCCGCTCGGGATCAGCCGCGAGATGCTGGACGACCTCGGCTCGGGGAAGTGGGCCGGCTTCGGGCTCGCGGCCTTCGCCGTGGTCGGGGCGGTCCTGACCTGGGGGTTGGTGGCGCGCTGGGGTGAGGTGTTCTGGCGCTGGGTGCCCCGCATCGGAGGGCGTCCGGTCCCGGTCGCGATGGCCCTCGTGCCGGGGATCCTGGTCGCCGGCACGGTGATGTCCGCCGGGATCTCCTTCTGGCGGATGGCGATCGCGGACGACCTCTGGAAGGTTCCCGGAGCCACTTCGGACTGGGGCGCATGGGCGCCGGAGATGCTCTGGCCGATCTGGGGCGTCGCGCTCGCCGTCGCCTGCCTGGCTTACCTGGGGCGGCGCACCGCGGTGTGATGACGTGCGGATCCCGCTTGACCTGGGAGCACCCAGGTCAAGCGGGATCGGTGGGTTCAGTCGGCGACCGCGAGCTCGCCGAGCTCGGACCACTCCGTGCCCGGGACGTTGGTGTTGACGATCCGCGGCGTCTCGGCGAGATGGCGCGGGAGGTCGGCCTGGGCCTGCTTGAAGTGGGCCGAGGTGACGTGGGCGGCGCCGGCGTCGTCGTCGGCGAACGCCTCGAGCAGGAAGTACTCGTTCGGGTCGTCGAGGCTGCGGGCCCAGTCAAACCAGAGGTTGCCGGGCTCGGCCCGGGTGGCCTCGGTGAACGGGCCGGAGATGACCGGCCAGTCCTCGGCGTACTCCGGCTTGATGCGGAAGCGGGCGGCGATGAAGATCATCGGGCTCTCCTTGGTGTCGAGGGGATGGGCTGTCCGGAGCGTTCGACCGCGTCCTGGATCCGCCGCCCGGCGATGTCCGAGAGCCACCCGAGCCCGGCCCCGACCACCAGCGCGACGAGCGTGCCGCCGAGGTCGAACGAGGTGCCGAAGATGACCGCCGTCCCGGCGAAGGCACCGGGGATGAAGGACAGCAGATCCACGGCCGCCTGCAGGCACAGGATGAACGCGACGAGCGTGACCACCAGGGCCACCGCGCCGGTGAAGGTGGCGTACGTCAAGACCAGGCTCGCGCCGTACCCCCACAGTGCGCCGGCGAGGTTGGCCGCGAGACCTTTCAGGAAGCCTTGGCGACCGCCTCCCGCGGCGAAGTAGCAGGCCCAGGCGACGAACCCGACCCAGGTGATGAGGGCGAGCTCGATGCTCACCTGGGTCCAGATGCCGGCGAGCACGCCGACCGAGATGCCGATTCCGAGGAGCTTCTTCATGTCGTCGCCTCCTCAGGGGACCAGGATCGCGCGGCCGCGGACCCGGCCGGCGTCGAGGTCGGAGATCGCGGTCTGGAAGTCGTCGAGGGCGTACTTCTGCGTGTGCAGCGTGACGGCCCCGCGGGCGGCGAGCGCCATCAGGTCGCACAGGTCGTTGTAGGAACCCACCAGGTTGCCGATGAAGTTGATCTCGGCCGAGATGATGTCGATCGTCGGCACATCGATGTTCTCGCCGTAGCCGACGACGTGGTAGTCGCCCGCCTGGCGGAGCATCCGCACCCCTTCGGCGGTCGCACCGCCCTCGCCGACGAAGTCGACCAGGACCTCCGCGCCGGCGCCGTCGGTGAGCTCGAGCACCTGGTCGACCTGGGTGCCCTCGGCGACGACGCCGTGGTCGGCACCGATGTCGAGGGCGAGCTTCACCGCGTCCGGGTTGCGGTCGACGACGATCAGCTCGGCCGGACTGAGCGCCTTGAGGACCTGGATGCCGATGTGCCCGAGCCCGCCGGCGCCGATCACCACGCACCGGTCGCGCGGGGTCAGCCGCCGGGCGGCCTTCGCGGCTGCGTGGTAGGCGGTCAGACCGGCGTCGGCCAGGGCGGCCACGTCGGCCGGCTCCAGGGAGTCGTCGATCTTCACCACCGAGCGCGCGGAGGTCTTCAGGTACTCGGCGTAGCCGCCGTCGGTGTCGATGCCGGGGAACTGGTTCAGCTCGCAGTGCACGTCGTCGCCCGAGCGGCAGGCCCGGCACAGCCCGCAGGTGATCAGCGGGTGCAGGATCACCTTGTCGCCCTCGGCGACGTGGGTGACGGCGTCACCGACCGCGTGCACCCAGCCGGCGTTCTCGTGGCCGATCGTGTAGGGCAGCGCGACACCGGACTTCTCCGCCCACTGCCCCTCCAGGATGTGCAGGTCGGTGCGGCACACACCGGCGCCGCCGATCCTGACCACGACGTCGAACGGTCCGGTCGGCTCGGGGGCCGGGACCTCGGCCATGGCCAGCGGCTGGTGGTAGCCGACCACCTGGACGGCTCGCATGGTGCTCATGATGATGCTCCTTCTCGGTGCAGGTCGGTCAGGGGTACGAAGGCGGGCGAGGTGACCTCCTCGCCGTAGCGCGTCGCCAGCAGGCCACGGCAGAAGTGCGCGTTGCCGTCGATCGAGATCCGGGTCGAACGCGCCCTCCGCAGCGCCAGCGGGATGTCGCTGGGCCGCTCGTTGTCGTGGTCGACCAGTACGTACGCCTCCGGCAGGTCGGGCAGCCCGAGGACCGCTCGGCGCCGCCGAAGTGAGGCGGTGAAGTCGTCGTCGGGCAGGTCTCCGAGACGGACCTCGCCCACGGCGTCCTCGGCCAGGTCCGGCTGCCCCCTCAACAGCCGGGTCAGGCAACGCTCGAGGGCCGCCGTGTGGGCCTTGCGGTGGAACGTGGTCCGCAGCTCGTCCAGGGACGACTCGGCCTCGTGGCGGAATGTGCCGAGATACCCGGCATCGGCCGCCAGCCCGGCGTTGATCAGGTCGGAGTCGTGGTGGTCGTCGAGCTCGACGATCACCTGGTCGGTCCACGGCAGCGCGGTCAGCGCGTCCTTGGCGTCGCTCGCCATCAGGTAGGCGAAGTTGGGCGAGCAGAACGACGTCGGCAGCCGCAGGTGGACCTCGACCCTGACCGTCTCGCAGTCCGGCCCGGTCGGGGAGGCGGTCAGCGACCGGACGAAGCCCAGGTCGGTGATGGGCTCGTCGAGCTCGGGGTCGACGACGGCGTGGAGCGCGGCGTACGCCTGGCTCTCGCGGGTGTTCTCGCAGGTCAGCAAGGTCATGTCACACCGCCGCGAGATCTGCCCGCTCGGGCTCGCGGGGACCCGTCGCGGTCTCGTCCGCCTCGGGCAGCCGCAGCTCAGCGGGCACCTCCAGGTCGTACATTTTCGCCGCGTTGAGGCCCAGGATCTTCTTCTTCTGCGCGACGGTGAGCGGGGCGTACTCCGTCATGTCCTCCGGGATCTGGAAGTCGACGAACCGCTCGATCAGCCACTTCGGGGTCCAGATCGCGTAGTCGGAGGAGAACTGGATCCGGTCCTCGCCGATCCAGTAGACGAGCTCGCCGAGGATCTGCGCGAAGTAGCGCGGCCGGGTGTGGATGAACGGCATCGCCACCGCCAGCCCGCCGTGCACGTTGGGCTCCTGGGTGGCGATCCAGCAGAAGTCCTCGAGCCGTGGCAGGCCGACGTGCTCGACGATGAAGTTGAGGTCGGTGAAGTCGCTGGCGACGTGGTCGATGTCGGCGACGTCGAACGCGTCGCGGTCCAGCGGCCGGATCGTCGGGCCCTTGTGGATGTGGATGTTGGTGATCCCGAGCTCGCGGCAGGCCTCGAAGTAGCGGTACGCCCACGGGTCGGTCAGCTTCCAGCCGCGCGACTCCCCGTGCCACTCGGCGGTGTAGAGCTTGACGCCCCGGAGCCCGAACCGCTCGGCGTCGGCGTGGAGCTGCTCGAGCCCGGCCTCGCCGTTGCGGGGGTCGAAGTGGTGGTTGTACGTCAGCCTGTCCGGGTGCTTCGCCGCCAGCTGTGAGGCCTCCTCGGTCTGCCCGAACCCGTTCGTGTAGAACTCGCCGAGGTGGGCCGGCTGGAAGATCGCGTGGTCGACGTAGCCGACCTCGAACAGATCGTGCATCAGCCGCTCGCCGCCCTGGTAGAGGTAGTCCTCGTAGGACCAGTGCTCCGACTCGGGGGAGAGGTTGCGGTGGTAGTCGTAGAAGCAGTCGATGAACTGCTTGCCGTGGATGTTGCGCTGGTTCTCCGGACGGGCGTCCCAGAGCGCGACGTGGGCGTCGACGATGAAGTACGACTCGTTGTCCTTGGTGTACATCAGGGTTCTCCGATCTGTGGCTTCCGTCACAGGACGCTAGGGCGGCCGGGGCGCACGGATCAGGGGTGCGGCGTCTCAATGTGAGACCTCGACCGTCTCAATCTGAGACGCTCGTCGGCCGTCGCCGCCGCCCGCCGGATGTAACGTCGATCACATGACCGGCCGCCACCCCATCGCGCAGCGCACCGCGGCTGTCGACGCGTCGGCGCTGGCACCGCGCGTACGTGCCTCCTGGCAGCGCAGCCAGGAGTACGGGGTCTCGGTCGAGGAGGTCGACCCGGTCTTCTCCGGCGCCTACGACCAGGAGTCGCTCTTCTTCCAATGCGGCCAGGAGGTGCTCGACGACCTCCACCGGACGCTCGTCGGCGAGCCGGTCAGCCTGATGCTCACCGACCCCGGCGGTCTGGTGCTCAACCGGCTCAGCGGCGACCAGCAGCTCCTCCGGGACCTCGACGCCGTCCACCTCGCGCCGGGGTTCAGCTACGCCGAGCGCGCGGCGGGCACCAACGGGCTCGGCCTCGCCCTGGCCGACCGGACCCCGACCGTGGTCCGGGCCGAGGAGCACTACTCGCTCTCGCTGTGCAGCTACACCTGCGCCGCCGCGCCGGTGATCGACCCGATCAGCGGACGCCTGGAGGGCAGCGTCAACCTGACCACCTGGTCGGAGTCGTCCCACGACCTGCTGCTCGCCCTGGCCCAGTCGGCGGCCAGCAACACCGCCTCGCTCATGCTCGCCCGAGCCCACGGTCGGTTCCCACGTCCGGCTCCCCGCGGCGAGGTGTTCCGGGTCGAGGCGCCCCGGCTGGAGCCGGGCGCCGGCAGCCTCCGCGACCTCTCCTCCGCCTGGTGCGAGGCGCTGGGCAGCGTGCGCGACGCGCTCCGGGTCGGCCGGCGGGTCGCCGTGGTCGGAGAGCCGGGGGTGGGTCGGACGACCCTGGTCGCCCAGGCGTTCCGCGACCTGCGGCCCCGCGACCGGATCCTGGCCGCCTCCGCCCCGGAGCCGGCCGACGCCGAGGCCTGGCTGTCCCTGTGGACGCCGGAGCTCGCCAAGCAGGACACCGCCGTGGTCGTACGCGACGTGAACACGCTTCCGGCCTGGGTGGCCGAGCGGCTGCACGCCCTCCTCGTCGAGGCGGCGCCCGGGGCGGTCGCCGGAGTGCCGTTCGCGATGACCGCCGAGACCTTCGACGGCATCCCGGCGGCCCTGTCCGACCTCGTCGACACCGTGGTCGAGGTGCCGCCGCTGCGGGAGCGGCCCGAGGACGTACTTCCGCTGGCGCATCAGGTGGGCCTGCGGGTGCGGGGCCGCGAGGTCGCGCTGACCCCGGCCGCGGAGCGGGCGCTGCACGACCACGGCTGGCCGGGCAACGTCACCGAGCTCGTCCACGTCGTCCAGCGGGCCGTGAGCGCCGGTGACCAGATCGATCTGCGCCACCTTCCCGCCGACGTGCTCTCCGACACCAGGCGGCCGTTGTCCCGGATCGACGCCTTCGAACGAGGCGAGATCGTCCGCGTCCTGACGCGTCCGGGGATCACCATGCAGGAAGCAGCCGCGGAGCTCGGGATGTCGCGCGCCACCGTCTACCGGAAGGTGCAGCAGTACGGGATCCGGCTCCGGCCGGGGTAGCCCGCGGGGGAGCCGAACTCTTGGCCAAGTCCAGGAAAACTCTCGGTTGAGGCCGGGGCGTCAAGGGTGCTCACCAGGGACTATGGACCCATGCGTATCCGTCCCCCACGCGCCGGTCGCCAGCATTTGAACCATCTGACCGGACAGGGCGGACCTGCTCTGAGCGGTCAGAACCTTGCCGGCCGGCTTGTCCAGCAGCACCCGTTCTCCCCTGACGAGGCCTCGGGCATCGTCGCGCAGGTCGCACGCCTCCTCGCCTCGGGCCACGCCGCGGGGCAGCTGCACGGAGACATCAGACCGGCCACCATCGGGTACGCCCCGGACGGCCGGATCGCTCTCGTCGGCGCGCCCGCGCCGCGCGGCGGAGAGGGCCTGCCGTACCTGTCCCCCGAGCAGATCGACCGCCGACGGATCGGACCGGCGAGCGACATCTACTCCCTCGGCGCCGTGTTCTTCGAGCTGCTCGTCGGCCGCCCACCGTACGCAGGGATCGAGCCCGAGCGGGTCGGCACACTGGTGACCGTTCCCGGCCACCTCGACGGCATCACGACCGCCATGCTCGACCCGGACCCGGCCAAGCGTCCCCGGGCCGACGAGGTGGCGACCGTGCTCGAGAGCGGGGTCGCCGCTCCGCCGAAGCGGATCGTGCGTCCGACCGACATCCGGGGCCCACGCCTCTCGCCCACGCTGCTGGGTGTGCTGATGGTCCTGATCCTGCCGGGGTTGGTCTTCGGTGGCTGGAGCACCCTCCGGGCCGGCGACAAGATGTCGGACATCGGCAGCGCCGAACCGCTGGCCGACATCTTGCCGACCAGCTTCCAGCTCGCCTTCGACCTCTCGATCGAGCGCGACGCGCTGCGGACCGATGCGGCACTGACCGAGGACTTCCTCCAGATCACCGACCGGTCCATCGACGCCTGGGCCGTGGCGGTCGAGAAGCTGGACACCGCCGGCGATCCGGGTCTGCGGCGGCGTACGGAGAGGTCGGCGGCCGCCCTCGAGCGGCTCTCGGACATCCGTGCGGCCGCCCGGGCGGGGAACAGGTCCGGCAAGCTGGCGGCCGTCGGGCTCTACACGAACGCGGTCAACGGGCTCTTCGACCTCGCCGTCGAGCTGCCGTCGTTCCGGGACGACGAGCTGGCCAAGCAGGCCCGGAACCTGGAGCTGATCGGGTCCGTCTCGGAGGTGCTCGGACTCGAGCGGAGGATCATGGCGAACGCCTTGCGCAACGAGCGGATCAGTGACCAGGGCATCGCCGACCTCAGCGCGGCCCAGGACTCCTGGGCGACCCACTCGGAGTCGATCTATTCGCGCGCCGATCCGGCGACGCGGCAGCAGCTCGACAGGATCTCGGGCCGGTCGTTCGAGTTCGGGTCCTACGCGGTCTCGTCCCAGCGTGCCGTCATCCGGGTGCTCAACGCCCGTGACGTCGAGGACGTCGTCAGGCAGTTGGAGGACAGTGGCGACAGCAGGCCCGTGGACCAGCTCTGGATGGCCGATGCGGCCAGCTACGTCCAGGACCTCAAGGAGGTGGTCGTCCATGCCGCCAACCGGCTCGCCGACGACATCGAGCGCGAGCACAGGGACGCCCAGAACCAGACGATCGCCTGGGGCGTCTTCTCCGGAATCGTGCTGGCGGTGCTCGCCGCGCTCGGCATCGCGCTGCTCCGAGCGCGAGGGCGATCAGTTGATGCGTAAACCGGCGACAATAGCAAAGATCGGCGGACTTCATCGGTGCGTACACGAGACGCACGGGGTGTGAGTCCGACAACATATGCGCATGCGAACGCGCCCCCCGATCGCAGGCCGATACCGCCTGCACCGACTGCTTGGACGCGGCGGGATGGGCGAGGTCTGGCAGGCAGCCGACATCAGGCTCGAACGCTGGGTCGCCGTGAAGGTCGTGGAGACCTCGGCCGACCCCAAGGTGACCGAGCGCTTCCGGCGTGAGGCGCTCTCGACGACGGCGGCCAGCCACCCGGGCACGGTGCAGGTGCACGACGTCGGGGTCGAGGAGACCGAGTACGGCAGCATCGTCTACCTGGTCATGGAGCTGCTTCCCGGCCCGACGCTGGCCGACCGTCTCGAGAAGCAGGGGCGGTTCACCGTCGAGGAGGCGAGCGAGGCGATGGTCCAGGTCGCGCGTACGCTCACCGCGGTCCACTCCTCCGGGATCATCCACCGCGACATCAAGCCGTCCAACCTCGTCTACGACGGCGACGGCCGGATCCGTGTGCTCGACTTCGGTATCGCCCAGCTGGCCAGCCACCAGGCCGAGCGGCTCACCTCGACTCGCCACGTGATGGGGAGCCTGCCCTACATCTCACCCGAGCAGGCTGCCGACAACGTGGTCGGCCCACCGAGCGACATCTATGCGCTCGGCTGCGTGTACTTCGAGCTGCTCACCGGACGCGCTCCGTACGCCGGCTCCGAGCCGGTCTCGATGATCTACCAGCACGTGACCGCGCCGGTCCCGCATGTCAACGACGTGGTCACGGTGCCGTCCCATGTCGACGAGTTCGTGGCGTCGATGATGGACAAGGACCCCTCCCGGCGGCCCACCGCCGGTGAGGTCGTCGCCTTCGCCCGTCGGCCCGAGGTCGTGCCCGCGGTTCCGGTCGGCAGCCGCGAGCTGCCCGCCGGGCTCAAGCCCCTGGCGCTCCCGTCGTCCTCGTCCTCGTCGTCCGCGGCTTCCTCAGCCCCCTCGGTCTCGTTGGTGACGGCGGTCGCCGGCGTGGTCGAGTCGGCGCAGCGTACGCCTCGGTCCCATGCGGCCCCGAAGCCGAGGTTCCTCCGCCCCCGGGTGTTCGCCGTGCTGCTGGTCCCGGTGCTGATCGCCCTGGTCTTCAGCGGGCTGACCTTCGCCGACGCGCTGGAGGAACGGTCCGTCTCCAGCCGCGCGATGACGATCGCCGGAGCGCTCCCGGAGAGCTATGAGCTCGGGATGGACCTCATCTTCGAGCGGGACGCGCTGAGCTCCGACCAGGTCCCGGCCGCGGTCCGGCAGGCCTATCGCCAGGTGACCGACGACTCGATCGAGGCGTGGCACGACGACATCACCAAGGTCGACCTCGCCGACACCCCGAGCCTGCGGGAACGGGTCGAGCGCACCTACACGGTCCTGAAGAGCATCGACGCCTACCGCACCGACCTCGAGGACGGCGACAAGGCGAGCACGGAGGCGGCGGTCGCCGCCTACACCGACACCGCCTACGAGCTGCTCGACTTCGCGACCGAGATGCCCAACATCCGCAACGAGAACATCTACAAGCAGGTCACCAACCTCAAGTACGTCAGGTCGGCGTCCGAGTCGCTGGGGATCGAGCGCACGTTGATGGTGCCAGCGCTGATGACCGGGAAGATCGACGAGGAGTCGTTGGAGGCGATGAGCGAGGCGCGTACGTCCTGGCAGCTCACCTCGCGCTCGTTCTACGGCGACGCCCCGAAGGCCACCCAGAAGGCGCTGGACAAGATCTCGGACGGCACCTTCGCCGACGGGTCGCGAGGCCTGGTGTCGCAGAACGCGGTCGTCCAGGTCATCAACGACGGCTCGCTCGCGGGCGCGGTCCGAGACCTGGAGACCCACGCCCCGGGGAGGCCGGCCGCGCAGGTCTGGTCCGAGGACATGACCCGGTTCATCCAGCTCCTCAAGGACACCATCGTGGCGATGACGCTGATCGTCTCCGACGATGTCGGCGAGGAGCACCGCGGCATCCAGACGAAGGTCGTCCTGAGCGGGGTGCTCGCGGTCGCGGCGCTCCTCGCGGCTCTCGCGCTGCTGGCCGGGATGTTCGTCCTGCGCCCGCTGCGTGGGCGCCGGCGGTCCGTCGACGGCTGAGCGGCGAGCCGTGGGTCAGACCAGCGTGCTGAGGCTCGAGACCAGGTCTTCCCAGCGGCTCTCGACATCGAAGCCCATCTGGCTCAGCAGCGCCCAGCCGAAGCCGACGACGGCGTAGAGGCTGATCGGGGTCATCACGACCCACTCCCGGATGGAGCCCGCGTCGCCGAGGACCGGGAGGGCGAAGTTGCCGCCGCGAGTCCACATGTTGTCGAACGGCAGCCACTTGTTGCGCCGCACCCACTTCGGCGGCTTCGGTGCGATCGGCCAGAACAGCGGGATCCCCATCGTGGTCACGAAGTCGCCGATCAGGTGCACGACGCAGCCGAGGGCCACCGAGAACGGCATCCACCACCACTCCTCGGGCGCGAAGATCGCAATCACCGCCGCCAGCGCCACGGCCGGGATCCACGGCCAGTGGACGCCCTTGCGGGTGAGCTTCAGCGCGTCCATCGCGAAGGCGACCAGCAGGACGCACATGATGCCCGGGCCGATCAGGACGCTGCCGAAGTGCTCGGTCTCGAGTGAGAGCTTCCCCGCGCCCCAGGCGAGAGCCGTGAAGGCGAGCACGCCGAGGATCGAGTGGGTGCCGTTGCGGTGGCCGCCGGAGACCTGTCCGACGATCTTGGTCAAGCCTTCGGAGACCGGTGGCAGCGAGTGGGCGATCGTGCCGTTGTGGTGATCGGCGTCCGGAAGCAGCGCGGCGCCGGCGCACACCAGGGTGCCGGTCATCACGCCTATGTCCGAGACACCCGGGTACCACCCGAACGCGATCGGTGCCGACGATGTCACTGCGATCCACGCGGCAGCCCCAGAGGCCGCGTGATGCCCGCCCATCATGTGAAGTTGTGTCCCTCTCCAGTGTTCCCCCGCTGTATGGCCGCGGACGAACGTACCGGTCCTCGGGCTGCTTGGCGTGCGTCGGGGTGGTGTGTCCGGCGACGAGATTCGAATCACTGTTCGAGGGTCGAGCCGAGGCGTGAAAGGGGTGCGGTCGGGGCGGCAACCTGAATAGGATGCCCGGTCATGACGACATCCGGTGCCCACGGCGGTGCCCGCCGTGCGCCGTGGACGTTCGAGACCAGTCGGTGCGCCGCGACGGTGACCCCCGAGGCGATCGAGTTCCGGTTCATGGTCGCCGCACCCGATGGCTCGCTCAGCGAGATGCTCCTCTCCGTGGGCCGGCACGACATGCCGACGCTGCTCGAGGAGATCGCCTACGAGATGCCCGAGGCGCTGGAATGGATGTCGGCCGCGATCATGACGGTCGCGCGTGACCGGCGGCTGGCGGAGGAAGCCTCGTCGGTTCCGCATCAGCGCGGGGCATAACCTCGGGCCGAGCAAGGTTGTCCCCCTGCACCACAACTCGATCGAGGAGAGACCTGTGACCACCACGTACGATTTCGAAGCGACCGCCGCGGATGGCAGCCCCGTCTCGCTCAGCGACTACAAGGGCAAGCTGCTGCTGATCGTCAACGTAGCCAGCAAGTGCGGTCTGACGTCGCAGTACGAGGGCCTGGAGGCGCTCTACCGGGCCACCAAGGACTCCGGTGTCGAGGTCATCGGGTTCCCGACCAACCAGTTCCTCGGTCAGGAGCCCGGCACCGACGACGAGATCCAGGAGTTCTGCAAGACGACGTACGACGTGACCTTCCCGGTCCTCTCCAAGGTGGACGTCAACGGCGAGAACGCCGCGCCGCTCTACGACTTCCTGCGGGCCGAGGCGCCCGGCGACTGGGGCCCGCACCTCGGGCAGTTCTACGAGGCGGTCAAGGACCTGTCGCCCGCGACCGAGCCCGGGGACATCAAGTGGAACTTCACCAAGTTCCTCGTCGGGCGTGAGGGCGAGGTCATCAAGCGCTACGAGCCGCCGGTGGCGCCCGAGGCGATCCAGGCGGACCTCGCCCAGTATCTCTGAGCCCCGCGGGACGGCGCTCGATCCCGATGTGTGCGGGGTCGGGCGCCGTTTGGGTTGGATAGTTGGCCAGAAGATAGTTCCGTATCGGATGGTTCGTTAAGATCTAGTTCATGACCGGACCGCGTATCGACCTGTTGTTCCTGCTCAACCAGTCTGCTCACGCCTTCGCGGCCCAGGTCGGCGAGGCGCTGGCCGACCTGGAGCTCTCGGTGCGGGAGTACTGCGTGCTGATGAAGGCCGCCGAGGGGGAGTACACCCAGAACGCCGTGGCCGAGATGGCGATGCTGGACAAGACCACGATGGTCTCCACCCTCGACAATCTCGAGCGCCGCGGCCTGGCCGAGCGGCGGGTCTCGGCCACCGATCGCCGCGCCCGCGTCGTCGCGCTCACGCCGGCCGGCGTGAAACTGCTCGAGGAGGCCTCGAAGGCCTACAACGCGACCGTCGCCGAGGCGCTGGAGGGTCTGGCTCCGAGCGAGGGGGAGGCGTTCATCGAGGCGCTGCAGCACCTCGTCGAGGGGCCGTGGGCGACGCCGTCGCACACGATGACGCTGCGGCGTCGGGCGCCCACCTCGTCCCGCTAGAGATAAGTTTCCAACTGAATATCCCGAAATAGATTGTTTCATAAGAAACAATCTTCTATGGTCGTATCTATGACGACCAAGACAGTCGCGCTCGCGACCCTCGCAGCTACTCAGCTGATGGTGATCCTCGACGGCACGGTGGTGACCGTCGCCCTTCCGGCAATCCGCGACGACCTGGGATTCGGCGACGCCTCGCTGTCCTGGGTGGTCAACGGCTTCCTGCTCGCCTTCGCGCTCGTCCTGCTCCCGGCAGGCCGGGCGGGCGACGCGTTCGGCACCCGCCCGGTCTTCCTGGCGGGGCTGAGCATCTTCACGCTCGCCTCGGCATGGTGCGGCCTCGCCTGGGACCCGATCTCCCTGGTCCTCGCCCGATTCGTGCAAGGTCTCGGTGGCGGCATCGCCTCGGCCGTGGTGCTCGGCATGATCGCCGGGCTCTACGCCGAGCCCCGTGAGCGCCTGCGCGCCTTCGCGGTGCTGGCCTTCGTCGGCTCGATCGGTGCGTCGGTGGGGACGGTCCTGGGTGGCGTACTCACCGACGTCGCGTCCTGGCGCTGGGCCTTCCTGATCAACGTGCCGTTCGGGATCATCGCCCTGATCGTCGCGCTCCGCGCGGTGGAGGGTACGCCGCCGACCGGCGCCAAGGGCGGGCTGCTCCCGCGCGGCCTGTTCGCCCAGCGCAGGTTCGCGCTCGCGAACCTGATCCTGCTGACCCTGACCTTCGGCGGGTTCACGTTCCAGTTCGTCACGACGCTCTACCTGCAGGACACTCTCGGGTTCGGAGCACTCTCGACCGGCCTGGCGTTCCTCCCGGTCAGCGTGGTGATCGCCATCGCCAGCCTCGGCTTCAGCGCCACGCTGGCGGAACGGTTCGGGTCCGAGCGCGTCCTGTTCGTCGGCGTGCTCGCCTTCGTCGCCGGCATGGTCTACCTCGTCCGCCTCCCCGGAGCGGGCGGCTTCCCCCTGGACGTTCTCCCCGGCGCGGTCGTGATGGGCCTCGGCTTCGGCCTCGCGATGCCGCAGGTGACGGCGTTGGCGATGGGTGCGCTGGCACCGGAGCACGCCGGGATCGGGTCCGGCCTGACCACGACCACCCAGCAGCTCGGCGGGTTCCTCGGCACCCTGATCGCGGCGGGCCTGGTCACGACGGTCGGCTACGGCGCCGCCTATGCCTCGGCCGCGGTCGCGTTGGCCGCGGGAGCCGCGATCGCCGCGTACCTGCTCGTGGACGCGGCACGCGCCCGGGACCCGAAGGTCGCCGAGCGCGTGCCGGACGAGGCGGCCCGTCTCTGATCCCTGACCTCAGGACAGGCCCCTCGGCGTTACCTCCGGACAGGGAGGACCAGCGTCGAGGGGTTCGTCTTCGTGTGGTGGACCGTGACCACGCCGGCGATGCCGCGGACCAGCTGCTTCACGTTGGGGAGCAGGTGGGGGACGTCGTAGGAGTTGACGGTGACGCGGAGACGGTGGCCCTTCTTGATCACCGCGCCGGTCGGGAAGACCTCGACGGGCACGCGATAGATCGTCCCGGGCCTGACCGCCTGCTCGGTCTCGCGGGTGAAGGGATGCCACGGCTGGACGACCTGGCCGTTCAGGGTCCGTGACTTCGACGCGGTGACGGCACGGTGGCGCAGGGTCTGCCAGCCGCCGGTGATGCGGTCGACGGACCCGTCGGGGGCGACGTCCTCGACCGAGACCGAGATCAGGCCGTCGGTGCCGGTCGTGGAGACGGACAGGTCGGCGTTGAGCGGGCCGGAGAAGGCCAGGTCCGACGTCGCCGGCGCGGTCTCGTAGGAGACCCCGAGCGCGTCGTTGATCCGGTTGTCGGTCTCGCAGCCGGGGATCGCGAGGGCGCCGGCGGTCCACTGCGCGGTGCTGCGCGAGCACAGCCCCTGCACCGGCAGCGGCACGATGGTGTCGCCGCCGACGGGCTTCAGGGCCGACCCGAGGGCGTACGTCTTGGCCTGGACCTCGCTCCCGAGCCACGACCGCATCGTGCGCCACTTCCCGGATCCGATCTCGTGGTAGGTCACCGGAGCGACGTCGCGGTCGAGGGTGGCGTCGGGCATGCCCTTGAGGTGCGTGTCGAACCACCGCAGCGCCATCTCGGCCAGGCTGTTGATCCCGCTGCCCTCCAGCCCGGCGCCCATGGACGCCTCGGCGTGGGTCCATGGCCCGATGAGCAGCTTGGTGTCCACGCCGTTCTTCTGCATCCGGTCGAAGAGCATCGGCGTACCGCGCTGGAAGATGTCGTACTGCCCGGCCGTCACGAACGTCGGTACGTCGATCTCGTCGACCACGCTCAACGGCGACCGCTTCCGGTAGAAGGGGCCGTCGTAGCCGGCGTCGGTGCCGAGCAGCGCGCTGGCGAGCATCGGCACCTGGAACCCGAGGGCGCCGCCGACATGCTGCAGCAGCGTGGTGAGGGTGGCCTCGGGCCGGGTCGAGTTGACGGCCGGCGGCACCAGTCCGGCGCCCGTGACCAGCCCGAACCACAGCGGGATGAACCCGGCGTCGACCTGGCCGCCGGAGGCGACGACGTCACGGTAGACGTCGCCGGCGGGCACGATCGGGAACATCGCCTTCAGCCCGCGCGGGTGCTGTGCTGCGGTGAAGAACTGGTTGATCGCCATGTAGGACGGACCCCACAGGCCGAGCTCGCCGTTGCTCCACGTCCGCTTGGACGAGGTCGCCCAGTTGGCCACCTCGAGGCCGTCCTTCTGCTCGCGGTCGCCGAACGCGTCCCACTGGCCGGCGGAGGAGCCGGTGCCGCGTACGTCGGTCTGGACCCAGACGTAGCCCCGCTCGACGAAGTAGTCACCGCCGCCCCCGGCGACGTTCTTGTTGTAGGGGTTCTGCGTCAGGATCACCGGGAACCGGCCCGGCGCCGCGGTGCCGTCGGCCTTCGCCGGGCGGTGGACGTCGGCGCGCAGCACCACCCCGTCGGACATGGTGAGCTGGACGTCCTTCTCGACCACCACGCCGTACGTCGCCGGCCGCGGCTTCCACGTCCCGACCCGCGCCTGCGGCCCGTGAGCGGCCACCGCAGGCGCGGCCGTGGCGGCGCTCGGGGCGAGCGCCGGTGGGAGGAAGGTCGTGACGAGAGCCAGGAACGGGAAGAGGAACGCCAGTCTGCCGAGTTTCACGACTCACTCCAGAGATGTGGTGGGTATCACACCTCGAACGACGGAGTGCAAACGCGAGTTACGAAACGGCGTTCCGGTATTGAATAGTGAGACTAAGCAGTCAGGGCGCCGGTCCTGTCGACGACCGGGGCGCCCGTGGCCGCCACGACCTCGTCGTACGTCACCCCGGGAGCGAGCTCGACGAGCTCGAACGCCTCGCCGGCGACATCGAGAACCCCGAGGTCCGTGATGACCCGCTTCACGATCCCGCGACCGGTCAGCGGAAGGTCGCAGGCCGAGAGCAGCTTGGGGGCGCCCTTCTTGGTGACGTGCTCCATCAGCACGATCACCCGCCCGGCGCCGGAGACGAGGTCCATCGCGCCGCCCATGCCCTTGACCATCTGGCCGGGCACCATCCAGTTGGCGATGTCGCCGTTGGTCGAGACCTGCATCGCGCCCAGGACGGCGACGTCGATGTGGCCGCCGCGGATCATCGCGAACGAGGTCGCGGAGTCGAAGTAGGAGGCCCCCGCGAGCACGGTCACGGTCTGCTTGCCGGCGTTGATCAGGTCGGGGTCGACCTCGTCCTCGTAGGGGAACGGACCGACGCCGAGGATGCCGTTCTCGGCGTGCAGCACGACCGTCGAGGTCTCCGGGATGTAGTCGGGGATCAGCGTCGGCAGGCCGATCCCGAGGTTGACGTAGTCGCCGTCCTGCAGCTCCTGCGCGGCGCGCGCGGCCATCTCGTTGCGGTCCCAAGCCATGGCTCAGGCCTCCTTCGTGTCGGTCGGGCGCTCGCCGCGCGTCGTACGCTTCTCGATGTCCTTGCGTGCTGCCTGCTCGGGCGTCAGCGCGACGATCCGCTTCACGAAGATCCCCGGGAGGTGGACGTCGGCCGGGGCGATCTCGCCGACCTCGACGACCTCCTCGGCCTCGACGACCGTCACCCGGCCGGCCATCGCGGCCGGCACGTTGAAGTTGCGCGTGGAGGCGTTGAACTGCGCGTTGCCCGCCCGGTCGACGCGGGTCGCGCGGACCAGCGCGAAGTCGGTGATGATGCCCTCCTCGAGCACCATCTGCTTGCCGTGGAACTCGCGGACCTCCTTCGGCTCGGAGGCCTCGGCGATGGTTCCGTCGGGGTTGTAGCGGTAGGGCAGTCCGCCGTCGGAGACCATCGTGCCGACGCCCGTCGGGGTGTAGAAGGCGCCGATCCCGCTGCCGCCCGCGCGCATCCGCTCCGCGAGCGTGCCCTGCGGGGTGAGCTCGAGGGTGATCTCGCCGGCCAGGTACTGACGCCCGAACTCCTTGTTCTCGCCGATGTAGCTCGCGATCACCCGGGAGATGCGGTGGTCGTCGAGCAGCAGCCCGAGGCCGGCACCGTCGACGCCGCAGTTGTTGGAGACGACCATCAGGTCGTCCGCGCCCTGCTCCCGCAGCGCCTCGATCAGGAACCACGGGATTCCCACCAGCCCGAAGCCGCCCACGGCCAGGCTGGCCCCGCTGTGAATGTCGGCGACCGCCTCCGCGGCCGACCCGACCACCTTGTCCAGACCCATGTCTTCTCTGCTCTCTCGAAGGATTTCGTACGTCGCTCTGCCGTCTGCGTCAGCGCACAGACTCGAACACGGCCGCCAGCCCCTGCCCGCCGCCGATGCACATCGTCTCCAGGACGTACCGGGCCTCGCGCCGCTGCGCCTCCCGGGCGGCGGTGGCGAGGATGCGGGCGCCGGTGGCGCCGATCGGGTGGCCGAGCGAGATGCCCGAGCCGTTGGGGTTGAGCCGCTCGTCGGTGGCGTCGACCTTCCACTCGCGCAGCACGGCGAGGACCTGGGCGGCGAAGGCCTCGTTGAGCTCGATCAGGTCGATCTCGTCGAGGGTGAGCCCGGCCCGGGACAGGGCCGCCTTGCTGGAGAGGACGGGCCCGATGCCCATCCGCTCGGGCTCGCAGCCGGAGACCGCCCATGACTTCAGCGCGAGGAGCGGCGTGAGACCGCGGCGCTCCGCCTCGGCGCGCGTGGTCACGACGCACATCGCGGCGCCGTCGTTCTGGCCCGATGCGTTGCCGGCGGTCACCGTCGACTCCTCGTCGACCTTCAGTCGGATCGGGCGCAGTGAGGCGAGCTTCTCCAGCGAGATGTCGGCGCGCGGGTGCTCGTCGCGGTCGACGACGACATCGGGCTTGCGGCGGCCGCCGGGGACGGTCACCGGGACCAGCTCGTCGGCGAACTTGCCCGCCTCATGGGCCGCGACGGCGCGCTGGTTGGAGCGCAGCGCGAGCTCGTCCTGCTCCTCGCGCCCGATGCCGTACTCGCGGCGCAGGTTCTCGGCGGTCTCGATCATTCCGCCCGGGATCGGGTGGTCCTTGCCGCCCGCGGTCTCGCGAGCCCGGTCGAGGCGGTCGAGCAGCTCGATGCCGCCCTGCTTCACCCCGCCGCGCAGCCCGAGCGCATAGTGCTCGACGTTGGACATCGACTCCGCGCCGCCGGCCACGACGAGGTTCGCGGCGCCTGTGGCGACCGAGCCCGCGGCGTACAGGATCGCCTGCAGTCCCGAACCGCAGCGACGGTCGATCTGCAGGCCGGGGACGCCGTTGCCGAGCCCGGCGTCGAGTGCCGCGATGCGGCCGATCGCCGGGTTCTCGCCGCTCGCGTAGCCGTTGCCGAGGATGATGTCGTCGACGTCGCCCTCCTGCAGGCCGGTGCGCTCGACCAGCTCGCGCAGGACCGTCGTGGCGAGGTCGGTCGCGGTCAGCGGCGCCAGGGCGCCGAGGAACCGGCCGACCGGGGTGCGGAGGGGCTCGCAGATGACGATGTCGTTGGCGGCGCTGCTCATGCCCTCGACGGTACGCGCGCAGTCATGACTTGAGAAGTATTCATTTGACGTCGATTGACACCTGTCAAGTCTTGATCTTCCTATCCGACCGGACAGTGCGCCAACGACGCTATTGCGATAAATTCGCGTTAGCCCCCATTCGCAGATTCAAGAGGTGACCATGCACGTCCCCGACGGCTTCCTCGACGCTCCGACGTCGATCGCCACCGGCGCTGTCGCAGTCGTCGCGGTCGGCGTCGCGCTGCGCGGCGCTCGCCGCGAGCTCGACGACAAGACCGCCCCGCTGGCCGGCCTCGTGGCCGCGTTCGTCTTCGCGACCCAGATGCTCAACTTCCCCGTCGGCGCAGGCACCAGCGGCCACCTGATGGGCGGCGCCCTGGCCGCCGTGCTGGTCGGGCCGTGGACCGGGGTGCTGTGCGTCTCGGTCGTACTCATCGTGCAGTCCCTGCTCTTCGCCGACGGCGGCATCACCGCGCTCGGCACCAACATCCTGCTCATGGCCGTCACCACCGTGGTCGTCGGCTGGTTCGTGAGCCGGGTACTGATCAAGCTGCTGCCGAAGCGGGTCGGCCTGGTCGCCCCCGCGGCGGCGATCGGCGCCTTCCTCTCCGTCCCCGCGGCTGCGGCCGTCTTCACGGCGCTCTATGCGGTCGGTGGCACCGCCGACATCTCGCTGACCACGCTGGCCACCGCGATGCTCGGCTGGCACACGGTGATCGGGCTGGGCGAGGGTGCGATCACCTTCCTCGCGGTCGGCGCGATCCTGTCCGTACGCCCCGACCTGGTCTACGCCGCGCGCGGCGTGATCGCCGAGCGCGACCTGGTCATCAAGCCGAAGGAGTCGGTCGCATGAGCGCCGCGTCGAAGAAGGCCGTGCCGTTCAAGTGGGTCGCCCTCGGCATCGCCGTCGTCGCCCTGCTCCTGGCGGGCGTGGTCTCCTACTACGCCTCCGCCAACCCCGACGGCCTCGAGTACGTCGCCGGCAAGACCGGCTTCCTCGACAGCGCCTCGGAGCACGGCGCGGCCGACGGCCCGCTGGCTGACTACGGCACCAAGGGCGTCGACAACGAGCGACTCTCCGGCGGCTTCGCCGGCGTGATCGGCACCGTGGTGGTGCTCGTCCTCGCCGGTGGTCTCGCCCTGGTCGTACGCCGTCGCTCCGCCAAGTCCGACGAGGCCTGATCCGGTGCCCGCCCATCTGAAGGTGCTCGCCCTGATCGGTTTCATGCTCATCGTGGTGGCGACCCCGCGGGAGTGGTTCGCGGCGTATGCCTTCTTCCTCGCCGTCCTGGTCACGGTCGGCGCGGTGGCTCGGGTGCGTCCGGGGTGGGTGCTCAAGCGGATGGTGGTCGAGACGCCGTTCGTGGTCTTCGCGGTGCTGATGCCGTTCATCGCGCACGGGCCGCGGGTCGAGGTGCTCGGGCTGAGCCTGAGCGAGTCCGGTCTGCTCTCGGCGTGGGGGCTGCTCGTCAAGGGAACGCTCGGCGTGATCGCCGGGCTGCTGCTGGCCGCGACGACGACGCCCCAGGAGCTGGTCCACGGCCTGGAGCGGCTGCGGCTGCCTCAGCAGCTGGTACAGATCATGGCGTTCATGGTCCGCTACCTCGAGGTGGTGACCGACGAGATGCGCCGGATGGCGGTCGCCCGCGCGTCCCGCGGCTTCGAGGCCCGCAACCCGCTCCACTGGCCGGTGCTGGCCCGCTCGGTGGGCGCGCTGTTCATCCGTTCCTTCGAGCGCGGCGAGCGGGTGCACCTGGCCATGGTCTCGCGTGGCTACACAGGGAGAATGCCCCGGTGACCACTCCAGTCCTCGACGTACGCGGCTTGGCCTTCGCCTATCCCGACGGCCATCAGGCGCTCTTCGGCGTCGACCTGCACGTCCACCGCGGTGAGCGGGTCGCGCTGCTCGGCCCCAACGGGGCCGGCAAGACGACGCTGGTCCTCCACCTCAACGGCATCCACCTCGCCGGCGCCGGATCCGTCGCGGTGAGCGGGCTGCCGGTGACCAAGGCCAACATCAAGGAGATCCGCCGCCGCGTCGGCATCGTCTTCCAGGACCCCGACGACCAGCTCTTCATGGGCACCGTCCGCGAGGACGTCGCCTTCGGCCCCGCCAACCTCGGCCTGCGCGGCTCGGAGCTCGACGCGAAGGTGACCGAGGCGCTCGCGAAGGTCGGCATGGAGGACTATGCCGACCGGCCGCCCCACCACCTCTCCTTCGGCCAGCGCCGCCGGGTGGCGGTCGCCACCGTGCTCGCGATGGACCCCGAGATCCTGGTCCTCGACGAGCCGTCCTCCAACCTCGACCCGGCTTCCCGCCGCGAGCTCGCCGACATCCTCCGCGACCTCGACGTCACCGTCCTGATGGTCACCCACGACCTGCCCTACGCCCTCGAGCTCTGCGAGCGCTCGGTCATCCTCGACGGCGGCATCGTCGCCGCCGAAGGCCGCACGGTGGATGTCCTGTCCAACGCCGACCTCATGCGCGCCCACCGCCTCGAGCTCCCCTTCGGCTTCGACCCCGTAGCCGCAGCCGCCACCCTCTAACCGAGTCGGCAGGTACGTCGGCCGAGTCGGCAGGTACGTCGGCCGAGTCGGCAGGTACGTCGGCCGAGTTGGCAACGCTGTGCCAGCTCGCCCGACCGGCGTGACGCTTCGCCCGACCTGCGTGACGCTTCGGCCGACCTGACTGACGCTTCGGCTGGGGTCAGTCGGCGAGGCGACGGGAGCGGTAGTGGAGCTTGGCGCTGACGTAGCCGCGCCAGCCGACCAGGGTGAGGCCGAGGAAGAGGATCGAGACGATCAGGAAGGCCGGTGCCAGGCCGCCGCCGGTGAGGCCGCGCAGCACCATCCCGATGACGTACGTCCCCAGCCACACGACCACACCGGCCGGCCAGGCACGGGCCGCGGGCCAGCGGCGCCAGGCCAGCACGGCCCAGGCGACGACCAGCCCGACCAGGAAGGGCCAGGCGATGCGGAGCACGACGAGCACCGGGCCGGAGTCGTGCGACTGGCGTCCGGCGAAGGCGAAGAGGAGCACGAAGAAGACGTCGGCGGCGAAGGCCGCGACCGCCCATCTGGGCACGAGCCCGGCGATGAGGGGGGAGGACGACATCGTGGAGGACATGGTGCCCAGAATACGAGCCTTGCCTACGCGGTGAGCCAGGCCCCGCCGCGCATCACCCGGGTCGGCTGCAGCGCCTCGTCGGTGAGCACGAGGTCGGCGCGGGCGCCGGGCTCGAGGCGGCCCGCGTCGAGGCCCACCACGGCGGCGGGCCGGAGACTGGCAGCCTTCATCAGCATGGCCAGGTCGATCCCGGCGGCCGCATGGCGGCGCACCTGATCCATGAGTCGCGAGGTGCCACCGGCGATCGACCCGTTGCCGGTCCCGTCGGCGATCCGCGCGACGCCGGAGCGCACTTCCACGGCCAGCGGGCCGAGCTGGTAGTCGCCGTCGGCCATCCCGGCCGCCGCCATCGCATCCGTGACGAGCACGACCGACCCGGGCACCATCGACATCACCGCCCGGACCGTCTCGTCGTCGAGGTGTACGCCGTCAGCGATCAGCTCCACGCAGGCGTCTCCGACCCCGGCAGCCCCCAGGGATCCGAGCACCGGCCCAGGAGAGCGGTGGTGCGCGGGCGGCATCCCGTTGAACAGGTGCGTGACCAGGCTCCCGGGCCCGGACAGGAATGCGCGAGCCTGTGAAGCCGATGCGGCGGTGTGCCCGAGCGCGACCACGACCCCGGCCGACGTGAGCACGGAGGCGACCTCGTCGGCTCCGGGGAGCTCGGCGGCCAGCGTCATCACCTTCAGCTGTCCCCGGGCGGCGGCGACGAGCTCACGGGCGAGCCCGGCGTCCGGAGCCAGCAGCAGGTCGGGATCGTGTGCTCCTCGGCAGGAGTGCTCCAGGAACGGCCCCTCCATGTGGATCCCGGCGATCAGCCCGTCCTCCGCAGCGGTTGCCAAGGCGGAGACCACCGACAGCAGCCGGGACGGCGAGTCGGTCACGGTCGAGGCGAGCAGCGTCGTCGTACCAGCGGCGTGATGCACCCCGGCAGCAACCGCGATCTCCTCCGAGGACGTGGAGTGGAACGACGCGCCGCCACCGCCGTGGTTGTGGATGTCCACCAGGCCCGGCAGCAGGATCCCCGCCGACTCCGCATCGCCGTCGGTCGCCGGCCGGATCCCGCCGATCACGCCGTCCGCGACGCTGACGACCAGGTCGTCGAAGCCGCCGGGTCGCGGCACCAGGCCGCGTACGTCTAGATCCATCGCTTGAACCAGATCCTCGTCAGCCATTCCTGCCGGGTGAGCAGCTCATCGGTGTAGATCGGCCAGAACCAGGCGAAGTTGCAGATCACCAGCACCATGAAGATGCCCCCGAAGACCGCGCCTCCGACCCGACGGCGACCTGCGACGCCGCTGCCGGCCGGCGGCGGTGGCCGGTCGAGCAGCTTGCCCAGACACAGACACAGGCCGAGCACCAGGAACGGCAGCGCGATGATCATGTAGAAGGAGAAGATCGGCCGCCCGGCGTACTGCAGCCATGGCAGCCACGTCGACAGCACGCCGACGACGGCGACGCCGAACCTCCAGTCCCGCGCGGCGACCCACATGAACGCGGAGACGATCAGCGCGACGAACGCTCCCCACCACAGCACCGGGGTGCCCAGCAGCAGCACCTGCCGCAGGCATGTCCCGGCCTCCTCCGGCCCGTCCCCGTCGGGATCCGCCGTCGGCGTCGCCGAGCACATCTCGCCGCGCGACTTCGCGCCGGACAGGATCCCGGTATCGGCCGCGACCCCGACCGGCCGGTTCAGGACCAGCCAGCCGATCGGATGGGACGCGTAGGTGTGCTCCGCGCACTCCAGGAAGTGGGTGTGGAAGGTGAAGACGTCGCGGTGGTAGTACCAGAGCGAGCGCAGCGACTGAGTGACCTCGCCGAGGCCGGATGCGTCCGGCTCCGTGGCGGTCGGCCAACGCTTGTCGTTGAGGTTCTCGGGGACGTACGACTTGTTCTCGCAGTGGCCCTCGCCGGTGTAGCGCGTGTACTGCGTCGCCGAGAGCGACTCCTCGTAGACGTCCGCGTGGGTCATCCACGGGATCCACGTCATCACGTAGACCGCGAGCGCGACCCCCACCAGATGCACGAACGCCGTCGGGCCGTCGGTCACGCAGGCACGGAGCCAGGCGAGACGTACGCCGAAGGAGCGCCGCATCCCGGCGGACCAGGCCACGTAGAGGAGACCGAAGGCGGCCAGCGGGTAGAGCGCCTCCCACTTGCACCCGATCGCCAGACCCCACGCGATGCCCGAGCAGAGCAGCCACGGACGGAACAGCATCTGGCGGACGGGCCCCCAGGCGCCGGGCTCGGCGAGCTGGGTGGGCGCGAGCGCGGAGAACCGCCGTCGGCACCAGTCGCGGTCCATCACCATCAGGTGCACCGCGAGCAGCAGGAAGAAGGCGACGAAGAGATCGAGCAGGGCCAGGCGCGAGAGCACGAACGCGAGCCCGTCGAAGGTGATCAGGATGCCGCCGACGAGACCGAGCAGCATGGACCCGGAGACGCGGCGTACGAACCGGATCGTCAGCATCACCAGCAGCGAGCCGACCACGACCGAGGCGATCCGCCAGCCGAACGGGTCCATCCCGAAGAGCTTGATGCCGAGGGCGATGATCCACTTGCCCACATCCGGATGGACGATCATCGACGGCCCGTCGGCGAACTGCCCGTCGAGGTTGCCCGCCAGGATGTTCTCGTCGGCGCCCTCGATGAAGTTGCGCGCGTAGCCGAACTCGAGCAGCGCCCAGGCGTCCTTGGCGTAGTAGGTCTCGTCGAAGGCGAAGACCTTCGGCGTGCCCAGGTGCCACAGCCGCAGCAGGAACGCGAGCGCGGTGATCCCGATCGTCGCCAGCCAGCCGGCGCGAGGCGAACCACTGATGCGGCGCCGGGCGCGTTCCCAGGCGTTCGGGAGCAGGTGACCCGAGGGGGTGCTTCCCAACCCCTCCATGGGCTCATCGGCCCTGGTCACCGTCGTTGTCACGAAGGCACCTTATAGGCCTGCGACAATATCGGGGTGGTAGATCCAGAGGACGGCGTGCTCATCTTGGCGGCAACCCCGATCGGGCGTGTGGAGGATGCCCCACCCCGTTTGGCTTCGGAGCTGGCCGTCGCGGATGTCATCGCAGCTGAGGACACCCGTCGCCTGCGTCGGCTGACGACCGATCTCGGCGTCGAGATCAAAGGCCGCATCGTCTCCTACTTCGAGGGCAACGAGAGTTCACGTACGCCGACGCTGCTCGCCGATCTCCTCGACGGCAACCGGGTGCTGCTGGTCACCGATGCCGGCATGCCGTCGGTCTCCGACCCCGGCTACCGCCTCGTCGCCGCTGCGGTCGAGAAGGACGTACGCGTCACCGCGGTGCCCGGCCCCTCCGCCGTCCTGACTGCCCTGGCCGTCAGCGGCCTCCCCGTCGACCGGTTCTGCTTCGAGGGCTTCCTGCCCCGCAAGGCCGGCGAACGCTCACGGCGGCTGGCGAGCCTGGCCAACGAGGAGCGCACCATGGTCTTCTTCGAGGCCCCCCACCGCACCGAGGCCGCCCTCGCCGCCATGCGCGACGCCTTCGGCGACGGCCGCGCCGCCGCCGTCTGCCGCGAGCTGACGAAGACCCACGAGGAAGTACGTCGCGGTGGCCTCGCCGAGCTCGTCGACTGGGCCGCCGAGGGAGTACGCGGCGAGGTCACCATCGTCGTCACCGGCGCCGACCCCTCCGCCGAGATCGGCAGCGACCCCGACAGCCTGCGAGCGGCGGTGGCCGACCTACAGGCGGACGGCCTGACGAAGAAAGAAGCCATTGCGGAAGCGGCCAAGCGAGCAGGCGTCCCCAAGCGCGACGTCTACAACCTGATCCACGCCTAGCCGACTCGGCGGGTTCCGAGGAGCCGGCACGTGATCCGTACGATGCTCGTGTGAGCTTTCCACCGATCCCCGAGCCACTGCCCGCCCCGGTCGTCGACAACCACACCCACCTCGACATCGTCCGCGGCGAGGAGAGCCTCCCGGTCGAGGAGGCGCTGGCGCAGGCGGCGGCAGTGGGGGTGACCAGGGTGGTGCAGATCGGCTGCGACCTGCCGGGTGCACGCTGGGCGGTCGAGGCCGCCCAGACGTACGACAACATGGTCGCCGGGGTGGCGCTCCATCCCAACGACGCTCCTCGCCAGCCAGACCTCGAGGCCGCTCTCGATGAGATCGAGAAGCTCGCCGGGGCGCACGACAAGGTGCGCGTGGTGGGGGAGACCGGGATGGACTTCTTCCGCACCGACGAGGAGGGCCGCGAGACCCAGGCCTACTCGTTCCGGCGCCACATCGACATCGCGAAGCGCCTCGACAAGACCCTGATGATCCACGACCGCGACGCCCACGACGCGGTGCTCGAGGTGATCGACAGCGTCGGCCCGCCGGAGCGCTGGGTGATGCACTGCTTCTCCGGTGACCCCGAGTTCGCCCGCCAGTGCCTCGACCGGGGCGCGTACCTCTCCTTCGCCGGCACCGTGACGTTCAAGAACGCGCAATACCTGCGCGACGCCCTCGCGATCACTCCCCAGGACCGCATCCTGGTCGAGACCGACGCCCCGTTCCTGACGCCCCACCCGCACCGCGGCGCGATCAACTCCAGCTACATGATCCCGGCGACGATGCGGGTGATGGCTGACGTACGCGGCGACGACCTCGAGGCGCTCTGCAACGCCGTCAACACCAACACCGAGACCGCCTTCGGCGGCACTTGGTAAAACGCGAGCCCCGCTGGTCGACACCGCTCGCTAGCGCTCGCGGGCTCGACCAGCGGGGCTGATCGATCAGGTCAGGAGACGCTGATCCTCATGATGCCCTTGCGCTCGTCCGAGGAGAGCACCTGGATCTTCACGCCGCTGCCGGCGGTCTTGGTGGAGTGCGCCGGGTTGGACGCGTCCCAGTAGGCCGTCTCGGAGCTGTCGTAGAACGTCGGCACGCTCTTGTGCCGCGGCACGTTCAGGACGTTGTCGGCGCCACCGGCGACCTCGGCCTCGAGGTGCAGGGCGTCGGCACGGTCGACGTCGAAGGTCGAGTCGTAGCCCTGCATCCGGTTCCTGGCGAGGGTGCCGTTGGACCACAGGCTCGGCTTCGCGGTGGAGTCGACGACCAGGGCCTGGCCACCACCGGGGTGCTCGGAGGTGTTGTTGTCGCCGTAGGCGCCGTTCTGGTACCAGACCAGCAGGCCGTCCTGGTAGGCGTAGTGGTCGACCTTGTCCGGCGCGGTGACCCCGTAGCTGAAGTTGTACGGGCCCTCGGCCAGCGTCTTGTCGTAGCCCTTGTACTGCCGGTTCTCGGCGATGTAGAAGCGCGGGTACGTCGTGGTGTAGGTGCCGTCGGTGATGCCCAGGTACTCCTTGACGGTCCAGTCCGCGAAGGACGAGAAGTCCGTCGTGTAGGCCGAGCCGACCGAGAGGTCGTCGATGGCGAAGCCGTAGTAGGCGACGCCGCCGTCGTTCGCGGTGCGGAAGCGGAGCTTCACGCTCTGACCGGCGTACGCCGAGAGGTCCGCGGTCAGGTCGACGTACTCCTCCGGGTTGTGATCGGCGCAGTTGCCGTCACAGGTGCTGTCCGAGGTGCCGTGGATGCCGTTGTTGTACTCGGCCGAGGACAGGTTCGTCGCCAGCGGGGTCGACCAGGTGGTGCCGCCGTCGGTGGAGGCCTCCAGGAAGGTGAAGTCGTACTCCGCCTCCAGGTCGTACTTCACCTTGGCCGAGAGCGTGCCACCGTCGGGCACCGTGATCGACGGGCTGACCGCGGTGGCCGTGCGGTCGTCGCCCTTGCCGGAGTAGAGGAAGGACTTGCCGGACGTGCCGGAGCCGACGTCGTGGGTCGTCTCCCCGTCGGGGAGGTTGACCACGAGTGCCTGCGGGGTCTTCGACCCGGTGTCGTGGAAGCTCGGACCCAGGGTCAGCTTCTTGGACGTACCGGCCTCGACGGTGTCGTAGTTGAGCCAGCCGAGGAAGAGCTTCTCCGGGGCGCCCATGTGGTTCGGGGTGGTGCCGATGGTGCCGTCACCGTGGCCGAGCCAGGAACCCGAGCTCATCAGGGTCCAGAAGCCGGTGCCGTTCTCGCCGCCCGCGGTGTCGTAGAAGTCGGGCAGACCGAGGTCGTGGCCGAACTCGTGCGCGAAGACGCCCAGACCGCCGTTCTCGGGCTCGGTGGTGTAGTCGCGGATCCAGATGTCGGTGTTACCGATCTTGACGCCGCCGGCCTTCGGGAAGTTCGCCGGGCCGTCGGAGCCGGACGCGTTCGCGGCCCAGCGGTGCGACCAGATGGTCCACGGGTCGGCGCCGGCCTCCTCGCCCGCACCGGAGTGGATCGCCTGGAAGTGGTCGATGTAGCCGTCGGCCTCGTTGAAGTTGCCGTCGCCATCGAGGTCGTAGCGGTCCCAGATGTCGTAGTCCTGGAGGTACGCGGTGATCTCGGCGTCGGTCTTGCCCGCCGCCTTCTGCGCGTCGTACCAGGCGTTGGCGCTGTCCTGGACGTAGTTCTTCATCGCGGTGGCGGTCTCGTCGCCGGTCGCGCTCTGGTAGTAGGACTCGGCGTGCGGAAGGGTCACCCAGTCGCTGACGTCACCCTGGAGGTCGAAGCGGCCGCTCGACATCTCCTTGTAGACGTTGTGGAACGACTCCTCGCCCTTGTTCTGGTTGAAGAACATGTCCATGTAGTGCTCGCGGGAGAAGTCCTCCTCCCAGTAGGTGGAGTTGTCGTCCTCGGCGGGCGGGGCGATCTCGTTGTGGAGCGGGCCCGAGGTGTTCTCGGGGAAGGCCGGGTTGCCGCCCTCGCCGAACTCGACCAGGAAGCTCAGCAGCTGGGACTTCTCGGTGGGCTCGTGCTCCACCCAGCGGGTGTTCTTGCCCGAGCCCATCTTGACGACCTGGCTGCCGTTCTTGGTGACCGTCTGCTTCTCGCCCGTGGCAACCGCGGTGGCGGCGTTGGTCTTGAGCTCGCGGCGCTTGGTGTTGAGCGCGTCGGGCTTGTCGTCGACCTTCTGCTTGACGGCCGCCGCAGCAGGGGTTCCCTCGGTCTCGACGGCGCTCGCCGACGAGTGAGAGAGGACCACTGGCGTCACGCCTGCGACCGCGAGTGCGGCCAGCGCGCTGGTAACGCGTCTGTTCATCGTTCCTCCGGAGTCTGGTGACATCGCGCACATCTGCCTTCCCCGAGAACTGACCGGCACGACGGGCCATCACGACAGAGATGGCTTCGGAGTACAACACCAAGCAACGCAGTTACCTGTAAAGGATTTGTCGCCTATTGGCCAGCGGGCACGATATTTCGTGGCGGGATTACGACATGCGCCGTGATCAACCCGCTTGACCAGCGATTTCGACGTGTTGAATCGCACACCTGTCATTCGCTACGACAGGTATTGACAGCGCTCCCTGGCCATCATTTGATGCCGAGATTGCATGCTTGTAATTGCCTGCTGATCGGTTAGGGGACTTGCATTTAACCGACCGTATTTGTTCCGCTGTCCGGCGAGATAGCCGGGATCGGGACAGATCCGGACGGTGTTGGGGGTGGGCCTCAGCGCGTAGATCACCAGATCTCGCAACACCGTTCGCCCGTGCCCGGGGACACCGAACATCGGAGCATCGTGCCCCCCAGCAGCACCAACTCGTGGTTCCGCAACATCGCTTCAACCCGACGCCGTAAGGCCGTTCTGGTCGGCGGACTCGCCGCCGCAGTGGTCGCCGCAGGCGGCGCAGCGTACGGGGTCAAGACCGCCCAGACCGATGTCGTCGTCTCGGTCGACGGCAAGGCCAAGGACGTCAGCGTCAACGCCGACACGGTCGGTGAGGTCCTCGAGGCCGAGGGCATCGAGATCGGCGACCGCGACGCGGTCGCCCCATCGCTCGACACCGAGATCGAGGACGGCAGCGCGATCAGCGTCCGCTACGCCCGTCAGCTGAGCCTCGAGGTCGACGGCAAGTCCCAGGACCACTGGGTCACCGCGACCACCGTCGGCGGCGCGCTCGCCGAGCTCGGCCGTGAGTACGACCGGGCCGAGCTCTCGACCAGCCGTGGCGCCTACATCGGCCGCGACGGGATGTCGCTCGACGTCATCACGCCGAAGGCCGTCAAGGTCGCGCTGGCGGGGAAGAAGACCAAGAAGGTCAGCGTGACCGCGCTGACCGTGGGCGACGCGCTCGAGGACCTCGGTGTCGAGCTCGAGCCTCGGGACCAGGTCTCCCCGGCCTCCGACAAGGCTCTGAAGACCGGTCAGAAGATCGTCTTCACCGACTTCTCCGCCAAGAACCGGAAGGTCGCCCGCGAGGCGGTCGAGGCTCCGGTCAAGGAGATCGAGGACTCCTCGATGGCCAAGGGTGAGACCGAGGTCGTCGAGGAAGGCTCCGACGGAGTCCGTTCGGTGACCTATCGCATCTTCTACAAGAACGGCGAGGCCGTCTCCCGGAAGGTCCTCGACCAGAACGTCATCGAGAAGGCCGAGACCCGCGTTGTCAAGGTCGGCACCAAGGAGGAGGCCCCCGCGGCCAACTTCGCCGGCGGCAGCACCGTCTGGGACCAGCTCGCCCAGTGCGAGTCCGGCGGCAACTGGGCGATCAACACCGGTAACGGCTACTACGGTGGTCTGCAGTTCAACCTGCAGACCTGGCAGGCCTACGGTGGCTCGGGGCTCCCGAGCGAGAACAGCCGCGAGACGCAGATCGCGGTCGCGACCAAGCTCCGTGACGCCAACGGTGGCGGCTACGGCTCCTGGCCGCACTGCTCGCAGCAGCTCGGCCTGCCGCAGTAACCGCGACCCGGCGCATCTGTCCCGGAATCCGGGCTCGAGTCGGCGCGTCTGTCCCAGCAACGTGGGACAGACGCGCCGACTCGGCGTTGTGGGGCGGGACAGATGCGCCGACTCGGCGGTGTGGGGCCTACGCTGTGTGACATGACCGACCGCACTCCGACTCGCATGTTGGGGCCCGCGGAGGTCCGGGCGCTCGCAGCCGAACTCGACCTGCGCCCCACCAAGCAGCGTGGGCAGAACTTCGTGATCGACGCCAACACCGTGCGCCGGATCGTGCGCGAGTCCGGAGTCGGTGCCGACGACGTCGTCGTCGAGGTCGGCCCCGGCCTCGGGTCGCTCACCCTCGCCATCCTCGAGACCGGCGCGAAGGTGACCGCGATCGAGATCGACGAGGTCCTGGCACAGCGGCTGCCGAGAACCATCCAGGAGTACGCCCCCGACCAGGCCGACGCGTTCAGCCTGCTCCGCGCGGACGCCCTCCGGGTCGACTCCGTCCCCGGACCGCCGCCCACGGCCCTGGTCGCCAACCTGCCCTACAACGTCTCCGTGCCGGTCCTGCTGCACCTGATGTCCCTGCTGCCCTCGCTGCGCCACGGGCTGGTGATGGTGCAGGCCGAGGTCGCCGACCGACTCGCCGCGACACCGGGCTCCAAGGTCTACGGCGTCCCGTCGGTCAAGGCCGCTTGGTACGCCGAGGTGCGCCGCGCCGGCGCGATCGGCCGCAACGTCTTCTGGCCGGCGCCGAACGTCGACTCCGGACTCGTCTACTGGCGTCACCGCGAGCCGCCGTCGACGACGGTCTCGCGCGAAGAGGTCTTCGCGGTCATCGACGCCGCCTTCGCGCAACGTCGCAAGGCGCTGCGCGGCGTACTCAAGCCTCTGGCCGGCTCTGCCGACGCCGCCGAGAAGGCGCTGGTGGCGGCCGGGATCGACCCGCTGGCGCGCGGTGAGGCGCTGACCATCGCGGACTTCGTACGCATCACCGAATCGCTCCAGAAGGTCCCCTCATGACGATCACCGTGCGCGCGGCCGCGAAGTTCAACCTGCACCTCGGCGTCGGGCCGGTCCGCGCGGACGGGTTCCACCCGCTGGCGACCGTCTACCAGGCGATCGGGCTCTACGACGACGTCACCGTGAGCGAGGCCGACCGGTGGCAGGTCACCCTCACCGCGGAGGACCACATCGCGCTGGCGGAGGTCCCGACCGGTGACGACAACATCGTCGTGCGCGCAGGCAAAGCGCTCGCCGCTCACCACGGCATCGACAAAGCCGCGAAGGTCGCGATCCACAAGGGCATCCCGGTCGCCGGCGGACTCGCCGGTGGTTCGGCCGACGCCGCCGCGACGCTCGTCGCCCTGGACCGGCTGTGGTCGCTGGAGACGCCCGACGAGGATCTGCTGAGCCTGGCGGGGCAGCTGGGCTCCGACGTACCCTTCGCGCTCATCGGGGCCACCGCCATCGGCGGCGGCCGTGGCGAGATCGTCGAGCCGGTCACCGACAACGGCGCCTGGTGGTGGGTAGCGGTCGGCAACGAGCAGGGACTGTCGACGCCGTCGGTCTACCGCGCCTTCGACGAGCACGCCGGGACCGGGGTCGGCGACCCGCAGGTGCCCGAGAGCCTGCTCATGGCGCTGGAGAAGGGTGATGCGGAGCTGCTCGCCGAGGCGCTCACCAACGACCTGCAGGCGCCGGCCCTGGCGCTACGCCCCGACCTCGCCCAGACCTTCGCAGACGGCGCCGAGGCAGGCGCCCTGGCCGTGCAGCTCTCCGGCTCGGGTCCGACGGTCCTGATGCTCTGCCGCGACGCCGCCCACGCCCGTGAGGTCGCCGGATCGATGCAGGCCAAGGCGTACGACCGCGTCTGGACCGCTCCGGGCCCGGTCGCCGGTGCCCACCTGGTCACCTACTGACCCACCCCGCCGAGACGTCACCCCGGTCGGTCGAGACGTCAGCCCCGTCGGCCGAGACGTCAGGTACGTCGGTCGAGACGTCAGCGCATGACTTCTCGACCGACGAAACCGACGCCTCGGCCGACGTACGTGACGCCTCGGCCAGGGTCAGGCGGCGCTGGAGACGACCTCGTCGGAGATCGCCGCGGCGGCACGGCGCAGGTGGCGGGTGATGCTGGCGGCGTTGAAGCCGGCGGCACCGCCGGAGACGGAGACTGCGGCGATCGCACGGCCCTCGATCATGATCGGGACCGCGGCGCAGACGATGCCGAGCTGGGCCTCCTCGCGGTCGAAGGCGATGCGCTCGCTGTTGGCGCGGCGGAGCTCGGCGAGGAACTTCGCCGGGTCGCCGTGCGAGTGGCGGGTGCGCCGCACCAGACCGGACTCGAGCACGGCCGCGATGTGGTTGCGGTCGCTGAACGAGAGGATCGCCTTGCCGAGCGCGGAGCAGGCGGCGGGAGCTCGCCCGCCGACGTACGTGTCCGGCTGGATGCCACCGCGTCCGGTGATCTTCTCCAGGATGACGATGTCGGTGCCTTCGAGGATGGCGAGGTGCACGGTCTTGCCGGTCGCCACGTAGAGCTCGGCCAGATGCGGCATCGCGGTCTCGCGGATGCCCTGCGGGCGGCAGATCTGGACCGCGTTGCCGAGCTCGAAGAGCCGCCGGCCGAGTACGTAGTGGCGGCCGATGCGCTCGACGTACCCGCTCTGCTCGAGGTGACGCAGGAGGCGGAAGGCGGTCGACTTGGGAAGGCCCGCGGTGCGAGCGATCTCGCTGACACCGAGCTTGGGGCCGGCTCCGAGAAATGCCTCCAGGATCTGGAGGGCCTTCGTCGCAGACGGGGTCGCCGAAGAGGTCGTCCTCGGGGCACCTTCATGGTCGTGCTGACTAGCCAGGGTGGGGATAGCAGTGACGCTCATGGGGGGGATCTCCTTAATGAGACGGAGGCACCACGAAGGGGGGATCTGGGGCCTCCAACTCTCTGTGACAGCAGTCACTGTAACGATCGTTCCGGAGGTTGTGGAGCAAATGTTGGATAAATCTCATTCCTGACCTGCGGAAATAGATGACACGACATACAGTTCGATGCGTTTCCGTCCGTTAGCGCCGTAAACCTTCTGTGGACCTACGGTAGTAGGTCAGTGGCTGATCTGTGTATGAAACGGCGTCGCCGTCACCAGTCGCGCCAGCAGGTCCGAGGTCGTGGCCGGTGGCATGTCGGCGCTGTCGAGCGCCTCGGCAAAGAGAAGTCCGTCTGCGATCACGAGCAGCAGCGCCGCCATCTCGTCGGCGTGCGCGGGCCCGTCGTCGCCGAGTGCTCCGCGGAACCATCCGGCGAAGTCGTCTCGTGACTGGCGGCGTACGGCAAGGAAGCGGTCGCGGCCGGGAAGCGGCTCGGGCCGCGTCGGGAGCACCAGCATCAGGCCGATCCGCAGGAACGGGGGCAGCCGGTGCAGGCTGGCCACCAGCGGCCTCAGCAACAGGGGGAGATCAGTGGGGCAGTCGCCGTCCGCGCTCGGCGGCTGCCACGAGGACTGGGCGCTGCTCCAGGCGCGGTAGGAGTCGTCCACCGCGGCCGAGAACAGGTCGTCCTTGTTCGCGAAGTGCCAGTAGACCGAGGAGGCCGGCAGCTCCGCCGCCGCGCAGATCCGGCTGATCGAGGCGCCCTCGTAGCCGCTCTCCGCGGCGACCTCCAGTGCCGCCGCGACGAGCTTCTCGCGGCTGCTGCTCCTGCCCTCGTACGTCACCGGGGGCAGGTCCACGGGCTCCGGGACGGCCGCCGGGTCCTGCTTCCGGAGGTGGTCCGCGACCTCGGCCAGCCCGTCGGCGAGCCGTCGCCGGAGCGGCTCGAGGTCGGCCTGCTCGTCGGTCTGGGCGTGGATGAAGAGACCGTCGTGCGCCGCGAGCGTCAGCCGCGCGAGGGTCTCGATGTGCGGGGCCGGAAGGTTGACCGCCTCGGACCACCACCGCTCGAACTCGGCCATCGTCTGGGTGCGGATCTGGAGGAAGCGCTCGCGCGGACCATCGCCGACCGTTGGTCCGGACTCGAGGGCGAGCATCAGGCCCATCCGCCACCAGTCGGCCTTGGCGCCGTGGGTGTCCGACGTCGTACGCCGTAGGTTGGCCAGCAGGCCCTTGCGCAGGTCGTTGTCGATCGGTGCCGGCTCCCACCGCGGGGCGACGTGGTGCCAGCGGGTGTAGCCGTGCTCGAGTGCCTCGGCGAGAAGCTGGTCCTTGTTGGAGAAGTGCCAGTAGAGGGAGGACGGCGGGAGGCCGGTCGCGCGGCGGACCTGCGCCATCGTCGTGCCGACATAGCCGCGCTCGGCGGCCAGCCGCAGCGCTGCTTCGAGGATCATCTGACGCGAGCCATGGGTGTGCTCGCGGAGCGTCTTCTCGGCCATTGCACCGAGTCTAAGCAGGTCAGCGGGTCTTCGTCCGCCCGGTGTGCCGCTGGATGGCCGCCGCGATGCGGGCTGCCTCACCGCCCTCGGGGACAATGGGAGGCGATATGGCGAACCTCCTCAACCTCGAGCACGTCTCCAAGGCGTACGGCATCCGGCCCCTCCTCGACGACGTCTCCCTCGGCATCAACGCCGGCGACCGGGTCGGCATCGTCGGCCGCAACGGCGACGGGAAGACGACGCTCCTGCAGGTGATGACCGGTCTCGAGGAACCTGACTCCGGCCGCGTCTCGCGCCAGCGTGGCCTGCTCGTCGGGTTCCTGCACCAGGGAGACCAGCTCGTCGACTCCCACAGCGTCCGCGAGGCGGTGCTCGGCGGGCGGTCCGACCACGAGTGGGCCGGCGTCCCGGCGCTGCGGGAGATCGTGGAGCAGCTCCTGGCCGGGATCGACCTGGACCGGGCGGTGATGGGGCTGTCCGGCGGTGAGCGTCGGCGCTGTGCCCTGGCCGAGCTGCTGCTCGGGGAGCACGACCTGATCGTCCTCGACGAGCCGACCAACCACCTCGACGTCGAAGCCGTGGCCTGGCTCGCTGCACACCTGGCCGCGCGCTCGTCCGCCCTCGTCGTGGTCACCCACGACCGCTGGTTCCTCGACGCGGTGTGCCAGTTCACCTGGGAGGTCCACGACGGTCAGGTCGACGCCTACGAGGGTGGCTACGCCGCCTTCGTGCTCGCCAAGGCCGAACGGTCCCGCCAGGCCGCCGCCACCGAGGTACGCCGCCAGAACCTGGTCCGCAGGGAGCTTGCCTGGCTGCGCCGCGGCGCCCCGGCGCGTACGTCCAAGCCGAAGTTCCGCATCGACGCCGCCAACCAGCTCATCGAGGACGTACCTCCGCCGCGCGACCGCTTCGAGCTGCAGAAGTTCGCCGCCCAACGGCTCGGCAAGGATGTCATCGACGTCGAGGACGTCGACCTCTTCCGCGGCGAGCGGCAGCTGCTGTCGCACGCCACCTGGCGCATCGGTCCGGGGGACCGGATCGGCATCGTCGGCGTCAACGGCGCCGGCAAGACCTCGGTGCTGTCGCTGCTGGACGGCTCCCTCCCGCCTGCGGTGGGGAAGGTACGCCACGGCCGCACCATCGCCCTCCAGCACCTGACCCAGCAGCTCGACGACCTCGATCCGGAGGCACGGGTCCTCCCGACCGTCGAGTCGATCAAGCGCGTCACCAAGACGACCGACGGCCAGGAGCTCTCGGCGACCTCGATGCTGGAGCGCTTCGGTTTCACCGGCGACAAGCTGGTCACCCGCATCGGCGACCTCTCCGGCGGCGAGCGCCGCCGCTTCCAGCTGCTGCGCCTGCTGCTGACCGAGCCCAACGTACTGCTGCTCGACGAGCCGACCAACGACCTCGACATCGAGACCCTCAACGTCCTCGAGGACTTCCTCGACGCCTGGCCCGGCACGCTGATCGTCGTCTCCCACGACCGCTACTTCCTCGAACGGGTCACCGACTCCGTCTGGGCCCTTCTCGGTGATGGCCAGATCTCGATGCTCCCGCGCGGTGTCGACGAGTATCTCGAGCGCCGCCTCCCCATCCCCGCCGAGACGTCGGCCCCGCAGGCCGAGGCGTCGCCCGCGTCGGCCGAGACGGCAGCGCCCGGCCCGTCGAAGGCCAAGCCCGGCTCTGCCGACGAGCGGGCGGCGAAGAAGATCATCGCCAGGATCGACAAGCAGCTCGAGCGGATCGGCGAGCAGCAGCAGAAGCTCGAGCTCGCGATGGCCGAGGCGGTCAACGACTACACCCGCCTCGCCGAGCTCAGTGCAGAGCTGGATCAGCTCGCCGCGGAGAAGGATGACCTCGAGCTGGAGTGGCTCGAGGCCGCTGAAGTGCTGGAGTAGGGACCAGCGCGCCGAGTCGGCGCAAACTGACGAGATCAACCGCCGAGTCGGCGCGTCATAACGCGCCGACTCGGCGGGGATTTCGGTCAGGATGAGCCGACTCGGCGCGGTTCTTGGTCAGGACGAGAAGGGGACCAGCAGGCGGCGCAGCAGATCGGTGAGGTGGCTCTGCTGGTCGTCGGAGAGACTGTCGAGGAACTCCCGTTCGGCCGCGAGCAGAGCCTCGAAGGCGCTGTCGACGGTCGCCTTGCCGTCGGGGGTGAGCCGAACGAGGACACCCCGTCGGTCCGCCGGATCCGGCAGCCGCTCGACCAGTCCGCGGGAGGCGAGCCGGTCGACGCGGTTGGTCATGGTGCCGCTGGTCACCAGGGTCTCGCGCAGCAGTCTGCCGGGGGAGAGCTCGTAGGGGTCGCCCGCTCGGCGCAGGGCGGCGAGCACGTCGAACTCCCACGACTCGATCCCGGAGCCCGAGAACGCGTCGCGTCGAGCGAGGTCGAGGTGACGCGAGAGGCGGGAGAGACGCGAGAAGATCTCGACGGGCCCCAGGTCCAGGTCGGGCCGCTCGTGTGCCCAGGCCTCGCTCAGGTCGTCGACTTCGTCGCGCATGGCGAGAGCCTAGCCCAAACTCGCCTCATCGAGAATCTTGACATCGAGACAAGTCGGCGAGACGATCTGGATATCTTGACATCAAGAGAAATCGAGAGGACGTACGCCATGACCGCATGGGATCCCGAGCGCTATCTGACCTACTCCGACGAGCGGGGCCGCCCCTTCGTCGATCTTCTTCGCCGGATCGACGCGGATCGTCCGAAGACGGTGGTCGACCTCGGCTGCGGTCCCGGCAACCTGACCGCCCTCGCGGCCGGCCGCTGGCCGGAGGCCAGGGTCGTCGGACTCGACTCCAGCGCGCCGATGATCGACAAGGCACGCGCGACCATCGACGGCGTGGACTTCGCGGTGGCGGACCTTCGCGACTGGGCAGACTCGGTGGTGCCGGGATCGGTCGACGTACTCCTCTCCAATGCCACCCTCCAGTGGGTTCCCGGCCATCTGGACCTGCTCCCGTTGCTCGCCGGCGCGGTCGGGAAGGGCGGCTGGTTCGCGTTCCAGGTCCCGGGCAACTTCGACGAGCCCAGCCACAGGCTCCGCGAGGAGCTCGCCGCCGAGGAGCCCTACGCCGAGCACGCCCGTCACCTCGAGGCGCCCGGGTCGCACGACCCGGCCGACTACTACGACGTGCTGGTGCGGGAGGGCTTCGAGGTCGATGTCTGGGAGACGACGTACCTCCACGTGCTGACCGGGGCGGACCCGGTCTTCACCTGGATCTCTGGAACGAGCCTCCGCCCCACTGCTGCCGCTCTGGAGAAGGCCGGTCTCTTCGAGCCCTTCGCCGAGGAGCTCAAGAACCGTCTGGCACAGGCCTATCCCGTACGAAACGATTCGGTAGGAAACAGTTTCGTCCTGCTCCCGTTCCGCCGAGTCTTCGTGGTCGCCCGCAGACTGGAGGCATGATGCGCATCCATCACGTGCAGGTCGGCATGCCTGCCGGCCGCGAGGACGAGGCCCTGACCTTCTATGCCGACGGCCTCGGGCTGTCCGAGGTGCCGAAGCCGGCCGAGCTGGCCAAGCGCGGTGGCGCCTGGTTCCGCTCGCCGGGCGGCGCCGAGATCCACCTCGGTGTCGAGGACCCGCACCGACCGCAGGCCAAGGCCCATCCTGCCCTGGCGGTCGAGACCGAGGCGGACCTCGAGGCCACGGGCGCGAGGTTGGCGAGCCTGGGCTTCGATGTCGACTGGAGCCAGCGCCACAACGCCGACGGATTCCAGCGCTTCCATGTCCGCGATCCGTTCGGCAACCGCGTCGAGATCGTCTGGCAGACGGGCAACTAGCACGAAGTTCGGTCTCGTGTGGGCGAAAACTGGAATCAACCAAAAAGAACCGTAACGCCCACTGGTCTGGACCGTTGTCCCCCGGGGGATACAACAACGAGCCAGGAATGATGCCAGAAACGATGGAAGGCAAGACTTTGACTGACGACGTGACCGTCCCCCAGCCTCGGGACGCGGAGACGACGAGCGTGGTCAATCGAGTCCGCCGGGCTCAGGGCCAGCTCGGCGGCGTGCTCCGCATGATCGAAGACGGCCGCGAGCTCGCCGATGTGGTCGGCCAGCTCAAGGCAGTGACCCGCGCCCTCGACAAGGCGGCCTTCGCGCTGCTCTCCAACGAGCTGCGCCGCGCGCACGCCGACGGAGATCGCCCGGAGCAGATCGAGGAGCTCGAGAAGGTCTTCCTCTCCCTCTCCTGATCTCGGGCCAGGAGAGGGGAGGAGGTTACCCTCGGGTAACCTGACCGCCATGAGCCAGCTCTACGACCTCTGGAAGTCCTTCAACCGTGTCCCCGTTGTAGGCAAGAGAGCATTCTCGGTCGCGTTCGCGAAGAAGGCGCCCTACTTCGGGTCCATCCACCCGCTGGTCAACCAGCTGCGACCCAACTACGCCGAGGTCATCGTCCCGAACCGCAAGGGCAACCACAACCACATCGGCACCGTTCACGCCATCGCGCTGTGCAACGGTCTCGAGATGGCGATGGGTGCCCTTGCGGAGGTCACCATCCCGCGCGACAAGCGCTGGATCCCCAAGGGGATGACCGTCTCCTACACGGCCAAGGCCTCCACCGACATCACGTGCATCGCGGAGACCGACCAGGAGCAGTGGGACGCCGCCGACGGAGACCTCGCGGTGCGCGTCAAGGGCATCCGCGAGGACGGCACCGTGGCCATCGAGGGCACGATCAACCTCTGGGTGACCCCGAAGAAGAAGTAAGAGCAGGTACGCAACGGCCCGCTGCCCCGAGGAGGGGCAGCGGGCCGTTGGTCTGTCCGGATGCTCAGGCGCCGGGCCCGGCGCCACCGGCGTTGGCAGCGTTCGCCTTCTGAACGAGCTCGGCCTCGGCGGCGACCGGGTCGATCGCGCCGGCGTGACCGACCGGTGCCGCAGTGCGTGCCACACGCCGGGTGCGTGCTTCGGCGTAGTTCGCCGCGAGGCCGAGAATCGTGTTGAGGATGATGTAGATCGCTGCGACCACGATCGCTGCCGGGATCAGGTTCTTGAAGTTGCCGTCCAGCTTGACGATCTGGTTGAGCAGCTCGCTGTAGGCGAGGATGTAGCCCAACGCGGTGTCCTTGAGGAGCACCACCAGCTGGGCGATGATCGCCGGAAGCATCGAGCGCACCGCCTGGGGCAGCAGGATCGAACGCATCACCTGCCCGTCCGAGAGTCCGACCGCGACACCTGCCTCCGTCTGGCCCTTGGGTAGCGCCCCGACGCCGGCTCGGATGATCTCGGCGAGGACGGAGCCGTTGTAGAGCATCAGGCCGAGGACGACCGCCCAGAAGACGTCGGTGTCGAATCCGAGCGGCGCCTGCATGAAGTAGATGAACATCATCAGCAGGAGCATCGGGATGGAGCGGAAGAACTCGATGACCACTGCCGAAGGGAGGCTGACGAGCTTGCTCTGGGAGAGCCGGCCGACGGCGAACACGAACCCGAAGGCGAGCGCGAGGACCGAGCCGACCGCGAAGGCTTTCAGCGTGCCGATGATGCCGGGGATGAGGAAGTTCTCCCAGGCGGGTGCCTCGAGGAACGGTGTCCACTTCTCGGCATCCCACTGGCCGGTCTCGTCGAACTTTGCCCAGACGAACCAGGCGATGACCAGGAGCAGCACCACCGTGATGGCGGAGTAGACCCGGTTGAGTGCCTTGGCGCGCGGGCCGGGTGCGTCATAGAGGACGGAGGCGGCCATTATCGGATCACCGCGAATCGCTTGGAGGCCCAGTTGGCGACGAAGCCGATGGGCAGGGTCAGGATCATGAAGCCGATCGCGAAGATGATGAAGATCAGCAGGATCTGGTCGGACTCGTTCTCCATCATGGTCTTCATCTGGCCCGATGCCTCGTTGACGCCCGTCGCGGTGACGACACCGATGGTGACGGCGACGGTGGTGTTCTTGGTCATCGCGATCAGCACGCTGGCCAGTGGGTTGATCACCGATCGCAGCGCCTGCGGTAGAACCACGTGCCTGAGGTTCTGGGTGAAGGTGAGTCCGATCGCGCGGGCCGCCTCCGCCTGTCCGAGCGGCACTGTGTTGATGCCCGCACGGAGCACCTCGCACACGAACGTCGAGGTATAGATCCCCAGCGCCAGGACCGCCAGACGGAAGTTGTTCTCGTAGAGGTCGTCAGGTGCGGGGTTGAAGCCCAGCTGATAAGCCAGCCCGAAGAGCGCGAAGAACATCACCAGCGTCAGCGGCGTGTTGCGGAACGTGTAGACGACGGCCGCACCGACGAACCGCAGCACCGGCACCGGGGACACCCGGAACACGGCGAGCACGGTGCCGAGGATGAGCGCGAAGATGCCGCTGTAGACGGCAAGCCTCAGAGTCAGCCCGAACGAGGTCAGGATGGCTGACCCGTACTCGGAGAAGAGGTCCATGGGTCCTTCCAGGATGGTTCAGAATGCGTCTGCTTCGGTCACGCCGAGCCGGCGCAATGCGGTCCTCGCTTCGCAGCGGGCCGATTGCGCCGGCTCGGCATGACGTTGCTCAGTAGCGGTCGACGGCCGGCGGCTCCGGCAGCGTGTAACCGGACTCACCGAGGTTGTCGTTGAACGCCTCTTCCCAGGCGCCGTCCTCGAAGGACTGCTCGATCAGGTCGTTGATCTTGTCGCGGTCCTCGCTGCCCTTGGGCAGGCCGACGCCGTAGTTCTCCTCAGAGAAGGGAGCGCCGACGATCTTGAACTTGCCCGGCGACTGCTGGGCGTAGCCCGCCAGGATGATGTCGTCGGTGGTCATCGCGTCGAGCTGGCCGCCCTCGATCGCGGTGACGCACTTGCTGTAGGTGTCGAACTCCTGCAGCTGGACGCCCTTGGAGTACTCGTCCTTGACCTTCTGGGCCGAGGTCGAGCCGGTCACCGAGCAGAGCTTCTTGCCGTCGAGCGACTCGGGGCCGGTGATGTCGGTGTTGTCGGCGGCGACCAGAAGGTCCTGGCCGGCGATGTAGTACGGGCCGGCGAAGTCGACCTCGGCCTTGCGCTCGTCGGTGATCGAGTACGTCGCCAGGATCATGTCGACGGTGCCGTCCTTGAGGAACGTCTCGCGGTTGGCGGAGACGGCCTCGACCCACTCGATCTGGTCGTCGTCGTAGCCGAGGCCCTCGGCGATGTACTCCGCCATGTCGACGTCGAAGCCGGAGTAGTCACCGTCGGCCTCCTTGAACCCGAGGCCCGGCTGGTCGAACTTGATGCCGATCTTGATCTTGTCGCCGCCGGCGTCGGAGCCGGTGTCGTCGTTGCCACCACAGGCAGCGAGCGAGCCGGCGAGCGCGAGGACTCCCGCGACCGCGGCGATCTTCTGGAACTTCATCGAATCCACCTTCTGGAATGAGTGTTGAGTGTCATGCAGGGGTCTGCGAGCCAACGGCTCACCCGAGACGTACGTTTCAGTGTTTGAGGATCTTGCCGAGGAAGTCCTTGGCGCGCTCGGACTGCGGGTTGTCGAAGAACTCGGCCGGGGTGTTGGACTCGACGATCTGGCCGTCGGCCATGAAGACGACACGGTCGGCGGCGACGCGAGCGAACCCCATCTCGTGGGTGACCACGATCATCGTCATGCCTTCCTTGGCGAGGCTGACCATGACGTCGAGCACCTCCTTGACCATCTCCGGGTCGAGCGCGGAGGTGGGTTCGTCGAAGAGCATCACCTGCGGCTTCATCGCCAGCGCCCGGGCGATCGCGACGCGCTGCTGCTGACCGCCGGAGAGCTGGGCCGGGTACTTCGCGGCCTGGGCGCCCACGCCGACGCGGTCGAGCAGCTTCTTGGCCTCGGCCTCAGCCTCGGACTTCTTCAGCTTGCGCACCTTCATCGGGCCCAGCGTGACGTTCTGCAGGATCGTCTTGTGGGCGAAGAGGTTGAAGCTCTGGAAGACCATCCCGACCTCGGCCCGCAGCTTGGCCAGGCCCTTGCCCTCGGCGGGCAGCTCCTTGCCGTCGAGCGTGATCGTCCCCGAGTCGATCGTCTCCAGCCGGTTGATCGTGCGGCAGAGGGTCGACTTCCCCGAACCCGAGGGCCCGATCACCACGACGACCTCGCCACGCTTGATCTCCATGTTGATGTCCTGGAGCACGTGCAGGTCGCCGTAGTGCTTGTCGACGTGGTCAAGAACCACCAGGGCGTCGCCCGAGGGTGCGCTGGCGGGTTCGGTGTCAAGCACGGTCATGCCGCAGACCTAACCACATCCTGCATTGCACATCCATGAATTGGTCCCCGGTATCGGTTACAAGCGGATAACTGGTCGGGATTTCCTGCCGTTGCACCTGATCGCCGTACTCTTGAGGACGCTATGACCGTGTCCACCGCCTCGAGCTCCGCATCGGCCCGTACGTACGAAGTCCGCACCTACGGCTGCCAGATGAACGTCCACGACTCCGAGCGCCTCTCGGGTCTGCTCGAGGATGCCGGCTACCTGAAGGCGACCGAGGGCACCCAGGCCGACGTGGTCGTGTTCAACACGTGCGCGGTCCGGGAGAACGCCGACAACAAGCTCTACGGCAACCTCTCCCACCTGGCCCCGATCAAGGAGGCCAACCCGGACCTCCAGATCGCCGTCGGTGGCTGCCTCGCGCAGAAGGACCGGGCGACGATCACGAAGAAGGCGCCGTACGTCGACGTGGTGTTCGGGACGCACAACATCGGCTCGCTCCCGGTGCTTCTCGAGCGGGCGCGGGTGCAGGAGGAGGCCCAGGTCGAGATCCTGGAGTCCCTCGAGGTCTTTCCGTCGACGCTGCCGACCAAGCGTGAGTCGGCCTACGCCGCCTGGGTGTCGGTCTCCGTCGGCTGCAACAACACCTGCACCTTCTGCATCGTCCCGAGCCTGAGGGGCAAGGAGAAGGACCGGCGGCCGGGCGAGATCCTCGCCGAGATCGAGGCGCTGGTCGCCGAGGGCGTCACCGAGGTCACCCTGCTGGGCCAGAACGTCAACGCCTACGGCGTGGAGTTCGGCGACCGGCAGGCCTTCTCCAAGCTGCTGCGCGCCTGCGGCGAGATCGAGGGCCTGGAGCGGGTCCGGTTCACCAGCCCGCACCCGGCCGAGTTCACCGACGACGTCATCGAGGCGATGGCCGAGACGCCCAACGTGATGCCGTCGCTGCACATGCCGCTGCAGTCCGGTTCCGACCGGGTGCTGAAGGCGATGCGCCGCTCCTACCGGTCGACCAAGTTCCTCGGCATCATCGAGCGCGTCCGGGCGGCGATCCCGCACGCGGCGATCACGACCGACATCATCGTCGGCTTCCCGGGGGAGACCGAGGAGGACTTCCAGGGCACCCTGGACGTGGTCCGCGAGTCGCGCTTCTCCTCCGCCTTCACGTTCCAGTACTCCAAGCGTCCCGGCACCCCAGCCGCCGATCTCCCCGACCAGATCTCTCCAGAGGTGGTCAAGGACCGCTACGGCCGCCTCGTCGACCTCGTCAACGAGATCGCCTACGAGGAGAACAAGAAGAACGTCGGACGTACGCTCGAGCTGATGGTCGCCGAGGGGGAGGGCCGCAAGGACTCCGAGACCCACCGGCTCTCCGGTCGCGCTCCCGACAACCGCCTCGTCCACTTCAATGCGGCCGGCGCCGAGGACGTACGTCCTGGCGACATGGTCAAGGTCGAGATCACCTACGCGGCCCCGCACCACCTGGTCGCCGACAACCCTGTGCTCGAGGTACGCCGCACCCGTTCCGGCGACGCCTGGGAGGCGCGTCAGGGCCGTCCCGAGCCCGAGGCCGCTTCGGTCGGGCTCGGCATGCCGTCGGTCGGCGTACCCGCTCCGCTACCGGTCGCCCCGGCCTGCGGCTGATCCTGCGGCACTCGGTTGCGCGAACAGCAAATTCTCCGTAACGCCGTTCCCCGTGAGGGTATTTCTGCTCTAGCCTGAGGCAACTTGTCTCAGGAAGGGATACCCCATGTCGATTCCCAAGCTGGCCGGCAGAGCAGTGGCGATGAGCGCACTCGGAGTGCTCGTGGCATCAGGTCTGGCAGCCGCGGCGCCCGCGGGCGCCATGCAGGCGTCCGCAGGAGGAGATGCCTGCTTCGACCCGCACGAGGTCGGCGCCGCCCGCGTCGCCGAAGGGGCCAAGCAGGTCCGCGACACGAACCATCTGACCGCGAAGCAGGCCGACGCCAAGGAGAAGGCACTCTCCAGCGCGCTGGCCGCGCAGGGGAAGAAGGGCGGCAGCGCCAACCTCGCCGCGACGACCATCCCGACCTACATCCACGTCATCCAGGAGGACGCCACCACCGGCGCCGTCCCGCAGGCGAACATCGACGCCCAGATCGACGTGCTCAACGCGGCGTACGCCGGCACGCCGTTCTCCTTCGAGGTGGCCGGCCAGGAGACCACGATCAACCCGGCCTGGTATCCGATCATCTCCGGCTCGGCCGGCGAGCGGGACATGAAGTCGACGCTGCGCCAGGGCGGCGACAACGCCCTGAACGTCTACATCGGCGAGATCGACGACGGTCTGCTCGGCTGGGCGACCTTCCCGACCAAGAACATCGGATCGCAGGACGGGGTGGTCATCCTCGGTGAGTCGCTGCCCGGCGGCTCGGCGGCGCCGTACGACGAGGGCGACACCGCCACCCACGAGGTCGGCCACTGGCTGCACCTCTACCACACCTTCCAGGGTGGGTGCCGCGGCAAGGGTGACCAGGTCGCCGACACCCCGGCCGAGGCCGCGCCGGCCTTCGGCTGCCCGGAGGGTTCCGACACCTGCACCGCTCCGGGTCTCGACCCGATCCACAACTTCATGGACTACACCGAGGACGCGTGCATGGACGAGTTCACGCCGGGTCAGGTGCAGCGCATGATCGACGGGTGGGTGGCGTACCGCGCCTGATCGTAAACGCGAGGCGGGGAGCAACCCGGTCTGGGTTGCTCCCCGCCTCGAAGACTGAGGATGGCTCAGTTGCCGCCGTCGAGCTTCTCTGCCTCGTTCTTGGCGGTCTCGACGCCCTGGTCGATCTGGTCGCTGAACTTGCCACCGGTCTTCTCGTCGGCGAACTCGCCGGCCTTGTCCAGGCCCTCGCCGACCTTGTCGGCACCGACCTTGTCGACGCCCTGCCCGATGAGATCCTTTGCCTTGTCCAAGAAGCTCATGCTTCCCCCTCTGGATCGGTGGCTCCCCGTATGAGCCAACTTGCGGCCAGACTAACCGCATGGAGTACGACAGCAACAGGGGGACACGCGACCCGGATGGGCCGCATGGACTACGTGACTTGGGATCTTTTCCCCTATCTGCCACCCCGATCGTGGCCGTCGTCGGAGCCACCGCGGCAGGGAAGACGTCGCTCTCCCTCGACCTCGCGGAGACACTCGGCGGCGAGGTCATCAACACCGACGCGATGCAGGTCTACCGCGGTATGGACATCGGGACGGCGAAGCTGCCGGTCGCCGAGCGACGCGGGATCCCGCACCACCTCCTCGACCTCCTCGACATCGCCGAACCGGCCTCCGTCGCCGACTTCCAGACGCTGGCGCGCGAGGAGATCGCGACGCTTCGCAATGAGGGGAAGACCCCCGTGCTGGTCGGCGGCAGCGCTCTCTACACGCGAGCGATCCTGGACCGGTTCGAGTTCCCCGGGACCTCGAACGAGGTGCGGGAGCGTCTGGAGAAGGAGCTCGAGACCGCAGGTGAGAAGGCACTTCACGACCGTCTGCGAGCACTGGACCCGGTCGCGGCCGAGCGGATCGAGATCGACAACGGTCGCCGCGTCGTACGCGCCCTGGAGGTCATCGAGCTGACCGGCGAGCCGTTCAGCGCACGGCTGCCCGAGCAGGTCTACCACGACCCGGCCTCCATCCAGATCGGCGTCGACATCTCCCGGGAGGCACTGGACGTACGCATTCGGCAGCGCGTCTCGGAGATGTTCGAGTCCGGCTTCGTCGACGAGGTGGCCCGGCTCCTGGAGGCCGGTCTGGGGCGGTCGCGGACCGCGTCGAAGGCCATCGGCTACAAGGAGGTCGCCGCCTACCTCGAGGGGGAGACGACGCTGGAGGAGGCCATGGAGCGGACGGCGATCAAGACCCGGCAGTTCGCACGGCGGCAGGATGCCTGGTTCCGCAAGGATCCGCGGGTCGTATGGGTCTCCTACGACGATCCGTCCCGTCTCGAGAAGGCGGTCGCGGCGGTGCGGGCGGTGGCGGTGTGAGCGGCAACGAGCGTGACCGGCTGCGGGAGCTGCTGGACGCGGTGCTCGACGGTGCCGACGACGGGGAGCCGCGCACGCTGGCGCAGATGGCCGGCGACGCCTACACCTCGCCCTATCACTTCAACCGGCTGCTCTCCCGGGGTGCGGGCGAGCCACCGGTCGCGATGCGGCGCCGGGTGATGCTGGAGCGCGCCGCGTGGCAGCTGCGGCAAGGTGGCACGGTGACCGATGCCGCCTGGGCTGCCGGGTACGAGTCCATGGAGGGGTTCTCGCGGGCCTATGCGAAGGCCTTCGGGCACCCGCCGAGCACCGCAGCGGTCAGCCACTGGCTGCCGGCCCCGAACGGGATCCACTTCCATCCGCCGGAGTCGCTGTGGGTCGACTCCCAGGAGCGGGTGCTCTCGCCGCTGACCGAGCAGCTCGTCATGCACGACCTCGACGACACCAGAGCCCTGCTCGACCTCGCCAAGGGCCTGCCCGCGGAGGTGCTCACCCAGGTGCGGCTGGCCGGCCACGAGGTGCTGGAGTGGGACGGTCCGGAGGAGTCGATCACGCAGGTCCTGGAGGCGACGGTGTGGGCCAAGGAGTGCTGGGTCGCCTCCATCGAGGGACTCTCCATGCCGGTCCGGAGCCGTGCCGACGCAGGTGTCGCGCTCGTCGAGCGGCACGAGGCCGTGGCGGCGCGGTGGTTGGCGGTCGTGCGTGACATCGAGCGACGCGGCGCCTGGGAGGACCGGCTCATCGACGCCCTGTGCGAGCCGCCGGAGAGCTTCCAGATCGGGTCGGTGGTCGCCCACGTCCTGACGTACGCAGCCCATCGGCGTCTGCTGGTCCGGATGATGCTCCGGATGGCCGGTGTCGAGGTCGACCGGGGCGACCCGATCGAGTGGCTGAGGGCCCGCCGGGGCGAGGTACCGACGGTCTGAGCGAGCGCGAAATGATTCGGCCGCCCGCGGGCACGCCTCGTACCCTGAGCCCGTGACCCCTACCTGGACTGAGATCAGCACGCTCGAGGAGCTCGTCGACTTGGTCGGCGTCCCGAACGAGCGCGCGGTGACCAAGGGGCGCCCCGCGCTCCTCGACATCGACCGGCAGTGGCTCGCCGCGACGCCGTTCTGCGTGCTCGCGACCTCGGACGCCGCCGGCAACTGCGACGCCTCGCCCAAGGGCGACCCGGCCGGGTCGCTGGTGCACGTCATCGACGAGAAGACGATCGCGATCGCGGAGCGGCCGGGAAACAAGCGGGTCGACGGCTACCGCAACGTGCTCGCCAACCCTCACGTCGGGCTCAACTTCCTGATCCCGGGCCGTGGCGACACGCTGCGGATCAACGGCCGTGCCCGACTGGTCTCGGACGCACCGTTCTTCGACGAGATGGTCGTGAAGGGCAAGCGGCCGATCCTCGCCCTGGTCGTCGACATCGACGACATCTTCTTCCACTGCGCGAAGGCGTTCCTGCGCTCGGGTCTGTGGGACCCGGAGACCTGGGACCCCGACCACCTTCCCAAGCGCGCGGTCATCGCCAAGCAGGTCGAGAACGACCCGCGTACGCTTGCGGAGATGGAGGACTACTACCGCACCGACACCTACTCGAAGTCCCTCTACTGATGACCTACGCCTACGTGTTGGGGCACGGCACGGAGAACGACTTCGTGCTGCTGCCGGACCTCGACGGCTCGGTGCACGGTGCCCTCCCGGACGACGAGATGGCCGACCGGGTGCGGGCGCTGTGCGACCGCCGGGCCGGCATCGGCGGCGACGGCATCCTGCGGGTGATCCGGACCGCCGCCTACACCGGTGAGGACCGCCCGGTCAGCGACGCGGAGTGGTTCATGGACTACCGCAATGCCGACGGCACCCTGGCCGAGATGTGCGGCAACGGCACCCGGGTCTTCGCCGAGTACCTGCGCTCCGCCGGTCTCGCCGGCGACGAGGTCACCTTCGCGACGCGGGCCGGTGACAAGACCCTGCGCGCGGACGGGGACGTCTGGACCGCCGACCTGGGCTCGCCGAAGCTGCTCGGGTCGACCCAGGTCACCGTCGCCCACCACTTCTGGTCGGCCTGCAACGTCGACATGGGCAACCCGCACGCGGCCGCCGAGGTCGAGTCGATCGACCCGCACGGCCCCGTCGGGGACCTCTACGACTCCCCGGTCTTCGACGAGGCGGTCTACCCGCACGGGGTCAACGTGGAGTTCTTCGCGCGCGTCGCCGAGCGCCACGTCGCGATGCGGGTCTTCGAGCGCGGCGCCGGCGAGACCCGCTCGTGCGGCACCGGAGCGTGCGCGGTGATGGTCGCGGCCGCCGAGGCCGACGGCCTCGCGATCGCGCGCGATGCCGATGTGACGTACCGGGTCGATGTTCCCGGCGGCACGCTCCACGTCACCTGGACGACCGACGACCGAGTCCTGCTCACCGGGCCCGCTGTCCTGATCGCCGAGGGCACCACCTCGCTCTGACCGCGAGACGGTTAACGGTTATTCACCCTCGTGGGGGTGGTCACGTCTAGGGTGCTGCCCATGGAGTTGACTGATAGCACAGCGATCGTGACCGGAGCGGCCAGCGGGATCGGGGCGGCGACCGCCCGGGCGCTGGCGGCCAAGGGTGCGACGGTGATCGTCGCGGACATGCAGAAGGACAAGGGCGAGGCCCTGGCGGAGGAGATCAAGGGGCTGTTCGTGCCCGTTGATGTGACCGACACCGACCAGATCACCAACGCCGTGGAGAGGGCCGTGGAGATCGCGCCGCTGAAGGCGGTGGTCAACTCGGCCGGGATCGGCTGGGCACAGCGGACGATCGGCCGCGACGGTCAGATCGGGTCGGCGCACGACCTGGACGCGTACAAGAAGGTCATCGCGATCAACCTGATCGGCACCTTCGACATGTGCCGCCAGGCGGCGACCTACATCAGCCGCAACGAGCCGGACGCCAACGGGCAGCGGGGCGCGATCGTCAACCTGGCCAGCGTGGCGGCCTTCGACGGCCAGATCGGGCAGGTGTCCTACTCCTCGTCCAAGGGCGGCGTCGTCGGCCTCACCCTCCCGCTCGCGCGCGACCTCGCCGCGGTCGGGATCCGTGTCAACACCGTCGCCCCGGGGCTGATCGACACCCCGATCTACGGCGAGGGCCCGGAGTCGGAGGCGTTCAAGGCCAAGCTCGGCGAGAGCGTGCTGTTCCCGCACCGGCTCGGTGAGCCTGCGGAGCTGGCCAGCATGGTCGTGGAGTGTCTGACCAACGACTACATGAACGGCGAGACGATCCGCGTCGACGGCGGCATCCGGATGCCACCGAAGTAACTGGAGGCAAGTAGTACCCCGACGGCTGGCGCACCGCTAATGTGTGCGCCAGCCGCGGCCCGTTTCAGACCGTTCCGCGGACGTCGGAGCAAGGGGAGTTCGCATGTCCGATAAGGCGGACACCGGTACGTCGAAGGCGCTCGCGATCATCGAGCCCGACCCCGCGGGGCCGGCGGGTGCGAGCGAGTCCCCGCGCGAGCCACGACTGACGCGGGAGACGGTCAGGGTGATCGCCGGTGCGGCCGGCGTGCTGGTCGTATGCCTGATCGCGACCGCGCTGGTCGCCAGCGGCGAGTCGGCCTCGAGCGGTGAGCAGACCTGCCTCGGCCCGCAGATGACGGTCGCGGTGGCTCCCGAGGCGGCGACCGTCGTGGGCAACATCCTCGAGGACGCCGGCTGTGGCCAGTTCGACGTGGAGGCGGCCAAGACCGACCAGGTCCTCCAGCCGATGGCGCTCGACGGCGATCTCCCCGACGTATGGATCCCCGATTCCTCGCTCTGGCTGGACCGGATCGACCCGGCCGCCGAGCCGGTGACACTGCGGGCCTCGATGGCCTCCTCGCCGGTCGTGCTCGTCTCCGGTGATGGCCTGACCCGCACCTCCTTCGCCGAGGCCTTCGCCGAGGACGACCTGCTGATGGGTGATCCCCAGCGGATGATGAGCGCGCTCGGCACGGCCGTCGCGAGCCGGGGCAAGCCCCAGAGCGAGGCCAAGCTGGACCCGTACGCAGAGCGGATCGCCTCCGGGGAGGAGGGCGCCGGGCCGACCGACTCGGGGCGCCTGGCCGAGCTGCAGACGGTGATGAGCGGGGTGACCGCGACCAGCGAGCAGCAGTGGTCGACGTACGCACCGGCGCTCAAGGCCAGTGCGCCGAAGGAGGGCACGGTGGTCCTCGACTACCCGGTCCTGATCACCGCCGACTCCTCGCGCCGCAACTCGATCGCAGCCTCGATCACCAGCTTCGCCCGGGTGCTCGACAGCGGCGCCGCCGACACCGCGCTGACCCGGGCCGGGTTCCGCACCAGCGGCGCCGGCAAGCCGTCCCCCAACGTGGGCGCGTACACCCGGGTCGACTCGGCCACGGTGGCGCAGACGGCCTCGGAGTGGAACGCCAGGCTTCGGCCGACGCGGGCGATCGCGGTCATGGACGTCTCGGGCTCGATGGCCTGGCCGTCCGCTCCCGACAGCGCCACCACCCGCCTCCAGCTCACCCAGGAGGCCGCGTCGGAGGCCGTGGGTCTGCTTCCCGGTAGCGCCGCGATCGGGCTCTGGGCCTTCTCCGAGAAGACCGAAGGCACGCTCGGCGGCGACCACAAGGTGCTGGTTCCCACCCGGCAGCTGGCCTCGAAGGACCAGCGCGCGCAGCTGACCGCGGAGATCGCCGGTCTCACCGCGCGCACCGGCGGCGGTACCTCCCTGCACGACACCGCCCTCGCGGCGTACCAGGCCGCGGTCGCCTCCTACGACCCGCTGGCCTCCAACGACGTGCTGCTCTTCACCGACGGCACCAACGACGATCCCGACTCGATGGACGTGGCAGAGCTCGTACGCCAGCTGGGGGCTGCCTCCGACCCGCGGCGGCCGGTCCGCGTCCTGGGGATCGGGATCACCGCCGACGCCGACCTCGGCACGCTGCAGGCGATCGCCGATGCGACCGGCGGGGCTGCGTACGTCGCCGAGCGGCCCGAGGACGTCGGACAGGTCCTGCGAGAGGCGCTCGAGCAGCGCTGAGACCGGCCCCGGATCGAGCCCGCGGATAAGCATTGTCCCCCGGGTGGAGCGGCGCCGTATCCTTGTTGGTATATGACGAACAACGCACACGAATTCTCACTCGCTGACGAGCTCGAGGCCACCGAGGACTGGGACGCGCTCGACGATGGCTTCGAGTCGGGCTACGCCGACGAGGATCCTGAGGACACCGACCCCACCGTCGGTGCGATGGAGCTCGCCGAGCGCCACGCGCTCAAGCGCGTCGCCAGCCTGCGCACCGAGCTCGAGGACATCACCGAGGTCGAATACCGCCAGCTTCGCCTGGAGCGAGTGGTGCTCGTGGGCGTGTGGGCCGGCGGCACCCAGACCGACGCCGAGAACTCCCTGGCCGAGCTCGCGCTCCTGGCCGAGACGGCCGGCTCAGAGGTTCTCGAGGCGATCTACCAGCGTCGCCAGGCGCCGGACCCCGCGACGTACATCGGACGCGGCAAGGTCGAGGCGCTCAAGGAGATCGTCGCTGCGACCGGCGCCGACACCGTGATCGCCGACGGCGAGCTGGCGCCGAGCCAGCTCAGGAACCTCGAGGACCGCACCGGGGTCAAGGTCGTCGACCGGACCGCGCTGATCCTCGACATCTTCGCCCAGCACGCCAAGTCCCGCGAGGGCCAGGCGCAGGTGGAGCTCGCCCAGCTCAGCTACATGAAGCAGCGGCTGCGTGGTTGGGGTGGCAACCTGTCCCGCCAGGCCGGTGGCCGTGTCGCCGGCGGTGCCGGTATCGGTGGCCGTGGTCCCGGTGAGACCAAGATCGAGACCGACCGTCGCCGGATCAACACCAAGATCGCCAAGCTCAACCGTGAGCTGAAGGCGATGAAGGGCACCCGCGACACCAAGCGTGCCGACCGCAAGCGCCACCACATCCCGGCGGTCGCGATCGCCGGCTACACCAACGCCGGCAAGTCGTCGCTGCTCAACCGGCTCACCGGCGCCGGGGTGCTCGTCGAGGACGCCCTCTTCGCGACCCTGGACCCGACCACCCGGAAGACGACGACCGAGGACGGCCGCGTCTACACGATGTCCGACACCGTCGGTTTCGTGCGTCACCTGCCCCACCAGCTCGTCGAGGCTTTCCGCTCGACGCTGGAGGAGGTCGCCGACGCCGACCTGGTCGTGCACGTGGTCGACGGTTCCCACCCCGACCCCGAGGGTCAGCTGGCGGCGGTGCGCGAGGTCTTCGCCGAGATCGGTGCCAGCGAGGTGCCGGAGCTGGTCGTGATCAACAAGGCCGACATCTCCGACCCGCTGGTGATCGCCAGGCTGCTGCGCGCCGAGCCCCACTCGGTCGCGGTCTCGGCCAAGACCGGCGAGGGCATCGACGCGGCCATCAAGGCCGTCGAGACCGACCTGCCGCGGCCGGGAGTCGAGTTCTCCGCGCTGCTTCCCTACGAGCGGGGAGACCTGGTCAACCGGATCCACCAGCACGGCGAGATCGACCACCTCGAGCACACGCCCGAAGGCACCGTCGTCAAGGGTCGCGCCAACGCGGACCTGGCCGGTGAGCTGGCTGCGTACGAACTGAGCGAGCGCAGCGCGCACTCTGCCTGATCTCGGAGGCTGATCCGGCGTTGCGACATTGGCGATGCCGAGCTCGTCCCTCACACTTGGGACGATCAGTCGTCGGAGAGGGCAGGGATGCGGACAGAGGTACGCCACGCGGCGCGCGCCACGGTCGTGAGCGCGCTGGCTGGTGCTGTCCTGGTGGCCGTGCTCGCAGGCTGTGGCAGCCAGGACGAGGGCGCGCTCCCGGGACAGAAGGCCAGCCATCAGTCCGAGGTGACCCAGGACCTGTGCACCCGACTGGCCGCCGAGTCGGTGACCCGCGCCTCCGTGGTGACCGGTGCCGGCGAGCGCGTCGTGGTGATCGGTGACTCCTGGGCCTCTGGCTTCGGGCTGGACGACCCCGGTCTGTCCTGGCCGCGCTATCTCGACGGTGAGGTGCGTGTCTCCGGTTTCGGCGGCACCGGCTACTCGCACGCGCTGATGGAGCGGTGCGGCCCGATCTCGTTCCCCGAGCGCGTCCCCGACGCGGTGGCGCAAGGGGCCGACCTGGTCGTGCTCGAGGGCGGGATCAACGACTCCAAGAGCGATCTCGACGACGTCGAGAAGGGCTTCCGGGCCACCCTGGACGAGCTGAAGGACCATGAGGTCGTCGTGCTCAGTGCGCCGAAGGTGAACTCCCGGGCCAAGGCCATCAGGGCCGTCAACAAGATGATGCGGCGGGTCTCGGCGGAGTACGGGGTGACGTACATCAACGTCTTCGACCTCGAGCTGCCCATGCTCGAGGACAACACCCACCTGACGGTCGCGGGTCACATGCAGTTCGGGGAGATCGTCGCCCAGCGGATCGCGGAGAGCCGATCGGAGACTGTCCCCGCGCACGGCTAAGGTTGCCCGAGTGACATCAACCGAGATCGCCTCCCAGACGCCCGTACGTGAAGCCCTGGCGGATGCGGTCGCGACCCTCGGCGGAGCCACCCGCGAGGGTCAGGTGATGATGGCCGACGCGGTCGCGCAGGCCCTGGTCGACGAGGAGCACCTGCTGGTCGAGGCGGGAACCGGCACCGGGAAGTCGCTGGCCTATCTGGTCCCCTCCTTGCTCCACGACAGCCGGGTCGTGATCGCCACCGCGACCCTGGCGCTGCAGCACCAGCTCGTCGAGCGCGACCTGCCGCGCCTGGTCAAGGCGATCGGCTCGCGTCCCGGCGTCGACGCGTCCTATGCCGTCCTCAAGGGCCGTTCCAACTACGCCTGCCTCCATCGGGTGCGCGAGGGAGCTCCCGACGACCAGGGCACCCTGGTCGACGTCCCGCTGGGTCCGATGGCCGAGAAGGTCCTCGAGCTGCGCAGCTGGGCCGAGAAGGAGGCGGAGAAGGGCGGCAGTGGCGAGCGTGACTCCGCGCCCCGCCACACCGACCGTGAGTGGCGCCAGGTCTCCGTCAACCACCGCGACTGCCTCGGCGCCGCCAAGTGCCCCTTCGGCGAGGAGTGCTTCGTCGAGGTCGCTCGCGACAAGGCCCAGAAGAGCCATCTGATCGTCACCAACCACTCCCTGCTCGCGATCGACGCGATCGAGGGTGTGCCGATGATCCCGGAGTACGACGCCGTGGTGATCGACGAGGCCCACGAGCTCGTCGCCCGGGTGACCCAGGCGGCGACCGACGAGCTGACCGCGGCCGAGGTGGAACGGGCCGCCCGGCGGGCCCAGAAGCACATCGAGGGCTCCGAGGCCGACGACCTGGCAGACGCCTCCGACGCGCTGCGGGCCGCGATCACCGAGAGCTCGCCCGGGCGGTTCGTGACCCTGCCGGAGGTCATCTCCGATGCGCTCGTGCTGGTGCGCGACGCCGCGCGGTCCGCGATCTCGGCGCTCCCGAAGCCGAAGGACTCCGACAGTGCCGACCCCGGCTTCCAGCAGGCCAAGGGCGGCCTGCAGGAGGTCTTCAACACCGCCGAGCGGATGGCTGCCGCCTCCGACCACGACGTGATCTGGCTCAACGAGGGCGGAGAGCGGATCCCGCCCCGGCTCTGCGTGGCTCCGCTCCAGGTCTGGGCGCAGATGCGCGAGAAGCTGCTCACCGAGAAGACCGTCGTCTTCGCCTCGGCGACCCTCAAGCTCGGCGGCGACTTCGGTCCCGTGGCCGGATCGCTCGGGCTCAAGGCGGAGGAGCGCACCGAGGTGGGCGCCGGGGCGCAGCGCACCGATGACGTGCTGCCGTGGATCGGGCTCGATGTCGGCAGCCCGTTCGACTACGGCAAGCAGGGCATCCTCTACGTCGCCCGACACCTGCCCCCTCCCGGGCGCGACGGGATGGGTGCCAAGACCCTCGACGAGATCGTCGACCTGGTCGACGCCGCCGACGGGCGTACGCTCGGGCTCTTCTCGTCCCGGCGTGCCGCCGAGGCCGCCGCCGAGGTCGTGCGCCAGAAGCTGCCTCACCTGACCACGCTGGCCCAGGGAGACGCCCAGTTGCCCGAGCTCGCCGCGCAGTTCGTCGCCGACCCGCACACGGTGCTCTTCGGCACGCTGTCGCTGTGGCAGGGCCTCGACGTCCCCGGCGACACCTGCCAGCTCGTGATCATCGACCGGATCCCGTTCCCGCGGCCCGACGACCCGCTGATGTCGGCCCGGCAGCAAGCGGCCGACAAGGCCGGCGGCAACGGGTTCATGCAGGTCGCCGCCACCCATGCGGCGCTGCTGCTCGCGCAGGGGGCCGGCCGGTTGATCCGCACCACCACCGACCGTGGTGTCGTGGCCGTGCTCGACGCCCGCCTGGCCACCGCCCGCTACGGCGGATTCCTCAAGGCCAGCCTGCCGCCGATGTGGGCCACGACCGACCCCGAGGTCGTACGAAAGGCGCTCAAGCGTCTCTCGGAGATGGCCTCGGCCTGACGCCCGCCGACTCGGCGGGGTGTCGGGTCAGCGGTAGGTCTTCGCCCACCAGCGGTGGGTGGCCTTGTCGGGGGTAGCGACGCCGTGGCAGGAGAACGCGGTGCCCTGGCCACACGTGAAGTTGCTGCTCGCGTTGGCGAAGGTGACCTCGACCTTGCGGATTCGCTTCGAGGAGAAGCCCTCGATGGTCTTGGTGGCGATGCCCTTGCTGTTGGGCTTGAGGTAGTAGACGCTGCGGGTGCCGTCGGTGCGGAACACGCTGACCGCGGCGGCGTTGGCGCTGGGTCGGGCCACGTCGACCTTCACCCGCAGCTTCCAGCCCTTGCCCACCTTCTTCGGGACGAGGCGCTGGGAGGCGTACGTCAGGTGCTTGAGGGTGAACTTGCCGTCGATGGTCTGTCGCTTGGCGGGCAGCGCCGTGCGGCCGTCGTAGACCGGCGGGTAGTAGGCGTGGCCCTCGCTGTAGGTCTTCGAGGGGGCCAGGTTGGCGGCGGCGAAGCGGACGTACTGCTGCTTCAGCGTGGTGCCGCGGGCGGCGAGCGCCTGCCGGATGGCGGTGGTGGAGTAGGTCGAGGGCGCTCGGTTCCAGATCGAGAGGACCACCTCCGGCAGCGTCCCGCGCTCCTTGGCGAAGCGCTCGGACAGGTAGCGGAAGAAGATCCAGTTGCCGTAGATCCCGAGGTTGGAGGCGTAGGAGTTGTCCAGCGGCTTGCGCTGGTCCTCGAGTTGGCCGTAGCCGAGGTACTGCCGGTTGTCGTTGATGCTGTCGTAGACCTCGTCCTCGACCCAGGTCGCGGTGGACTCCATCATCCAGCGGTCCTCGCCGGCGTCGTAGGCGAACTGGACCGCGTGGAAGTACTCGTGAGCGGCGGTCACCCGGAGGTTCTCGGTGGGCGTGTTGTAGGACCCGTACTCGCTGGTGGCGTAGTCGTTGTCCAGGACGCAGTAGGCCGTCGCGGCGGTCTTGGAGACCTTCGTCTCGGGCGCGCAGTAGCCGTAGTAGCCCTCGTCGTAGAGGTTCTCCAGGTAGATGTCGACCTTGCCCGGGGTGACCGACTTGTCGGCCGCGGGCTTGCGGTAGCCCGCCTGCACGTAGAGGTTGTGGACCTTCGTGACCACGTCACGGACCTGGGTCGCGTACGTCGTCGAGGCGCGGTCGCCGCCCTTGCCCGGCGTGTAGTGGACGCAGACCACGTCGCTGCAGGTCTGGGTCGCGGTGCGGGGGCGGGCGAGCAGCTCACGCGCGGCCGCCTTGTTGGAGCCGTCCAGGGCGTCCTTGGCGTTCCACAGGTCGGTCAGCGCGATGGTCGCGTCGGGCCGGCCGGCGATGTGCCGCCCGGGCACGACCTGGCGGGCGCCGCGCACCGACTGGTTGCGCTTGACCTTCTTGGCCGCGGCGAGCGCCTCCCGGGCCACCTTCTCCGTCACCGGCTGCTCGGCGCTGGTGTCACCGCCGGTCCTCACCGAGGTCGCCGGGGTCGAACCGGTTGCGGGCATGGTGGCGACGAACGTCGCGACGACCATGCCTGCGATCAAGACGAGGGAGCGTTGTTTCCGGTTGATCCGGCGGGCAATGTTTCGCATGAGATACCAGACGTTCGGGAAGGCAGACCTGGGCAGTCTAAGCGCAGAGCGCCGCTGTGTCCGGCGGACACGGCCTAGACCGGCCCTAGACCGGCCCTAGACCGGCGCAGTGACGCGATGGAGCCTGTTGCTTCCGGTTGCGGTGGCGTACGACCTGGTCCAGGTGGCCGTGGCGTTGGAGTCCTTGCGATCGCCGATGACGTACCAGTCCATCTGGGCGCGGGTGGGGGTCACGTCGAGGACGGAGTAGCCGTGGTCGTCGAAGTTGAGGTAGCGGACGTGGCGGTTTGCGGTCTGGATGATGCCCTCGACCGTCAGGCTGACCGTGCGGCGCGGGGCGCCGAGGATGTCTTTGAGGTTGTTCGAGGTCACCGACGTGGCCACGAACTCGACACCGGCGGTCTTGCCGAGCGGGTAGACGGCGGAGTCGTACGGCAGGTCGCAGGCCCACGCCGAGTGGATGTCGCCGGTGACGAAGACGGTGTCGGTGATCGCGTTGTCGCGGATGTGCTCGAAGAGCTCGGTGCGGTCGGCGGTGTAACCGTCCCACTGGTCCACGTTGTAGGCGATGCCGTTGTCGGGCAGCAGGCCGGTGACGTCGTTGACCGGCGCGATCAGGCTCTTCGGGAGCGCGCCGAAGGTGACCGGCGCGATCATCACCGGGTTGCCGACGAGCTTCCACCGGGCGTCGGTGAGCAGGCCGTCCTTGAGCCACGCCAGCTGCTCGTCGCCGGTGATCGTGCGGTCGGGGTCGTCGACTCCGGCGAGGTCGGTGCGCGCGACCTGCTGGGAGCGGTAGGAGCGCAGGTCGAGCATGCTCAGCTCGAGCAGGGTGCCGAAACGCAGCCGCCGGTAGATCTGGTCGTGGAGGTGGCCGTCGGTCTCCACGGTCGCCGTGCCGTCCACGCGCAGCGGCATCCACTCGTCGTAGGCCTGGTTGGCGTTGGTCTTGCGGTCGATCCAGTCGTACTCGCCGGGCTCGTTGTTCTCGGCACCCAGCAGCCAGGCGTCGTTGGCCGACTCGTGGTCGTCCCAGGTGACGATCCAGGGCAGCCGGGCGTGAGCGGCGGAGAGGTCGACGTCGCGCTTGTACTGCGCGTGCCGGATGCGGTAGTCGGCCAGCGTGTGCATCTCGTGGGCGGGCTCGTGCGGGCGGACGTCCTCGTTGGCCATGCCGTAGCCGTACTCGCCGGGACCGTACTCGTAGAGGTAGTCGCCCAGGTGGAGGATCGCGTGCAGGTCGTCGCGGGCGGCCAGGTGCCGGTAGGACGCGAACCAGCCGGCCTGCAGGTTGGAGCAGGAGACCACCCCGAAACGTACGTTCTCAGGGGCCGCGTCGGCGGCCGGAGCCGTGCGGGTACGCCCGACGCGGCTGGTCTGGCCGTCGTAGGTGAAGCGGTAGAAGTACCAGGTCTCCGGGGCCAGGCCGGTGACGTCGAGCTTCACGGTGTGGTCGCGGTCGGGGCCGGTCTGCTGGGATCCCTTGGCGGTGACGCGGCCGAAGTCCGCGGTGGGCGAGACCTCCCAGCGGACCAGGACCTGCTCGCCGGTGCCGGAGCCGGGGGTCGCGTCGGCGGTCGGCGTGACCCGGGTCCAGATGACCACCCGGTCCGGTAGCGGGTCGCCGGAGGCGACGCCGTGCTGGAAGTGGTTGAGCGAGTCGCCGGCGGCCTCGGCGGGCTCGGGGAGGGCGATGGCTCCCGCTCCGGCGGCGGTCGCCAGCCCGGCGGCGATGAGGGTGCGGCGGTCGATCTGCGTCTGGGTCACGCTGTATGGAACGACGCAGCCGCCGGCCCTGTCATGGGCCGGCGGCTGAATTCACGCAGTGTTCCCGGGCTGGTCCCCGGGGCGGGCTCAGAGGCTGCGCAGGACCGCGGTCACCTTGCCGAGGATCGTCGCGTGGGTGCCGTCGATCGGCTCGTACGCAGCATTGTGCGGCAGCAGCCAGACCTTGCCGTCCTTGCGGGAGAGCGTCTTGACCGTGGCCTCGCCGTCGATCAGCGCGGCCACGATCTCGCCGTTCTCGGCGGTCGGCTGCTGGCGCACGACCACGAAGTCGCCGTCGCAGATGGCCGCGTCGACCATCGAGTCACCGGAGACCGAGAGCAGGAAGAGGTCGCCGTTGCCGACCAGCTGCTTGGGCAGCGGGAAGACGTCCTCGACGCTCTGCTGGCTCGAGGTCTCCTCGGCCAGGATCGGGCCACCGGCCGCGATCCGCCCGACCAGGGGAACCATGGCGGCGTCGGGGTTGGGGTTGATGTCGGCCTCGGCGCTGATCGTCGAGTCGGGCTCCTCGCCGGACATGGCCTTGCGGTGGGCCATCACCTCCGGGAGGAAGACCTCGAGGGCGCGCGGCCGCTTCGGGTCCTTGCGGATCAGACCACGCTGCTCCAGCGCGCGGAGCTGGTGGGCGACGCTGCTGGTGCTGGTCAGCCCGACCGCGGCGCCGATCTCGCGCATGCTGGGCGGGTAACCGCGCTGCTCGATGCTGTCGCGCAGGTGAGCGAGGATGCGCTGCTGACGCGGCGTGAGCCCGGTCGCGTCCGGCGGCCCGTCGGGCAGCTCGCGGACGCGGCTCTTCTTCGAACCGCCTGATCCGGTGCCTGTCTTCTGCGTGGTCATGTCACCACATTAGTCCCTCTGGCACCACGACATCAAACATTTGTTCGACCTCACGGGTGGCGCGTGTCGGCGTTCGAAAATTCTGGGCGTCGCTACTTGCGTTGTTCGAACACGTGATCTACCTTCGAACATGTGCTCGATCGAACACGTGATCGAGAGACTTGTGATCAGGAGGCCGTGAGATGAGTGCAACAGTCTATGTGCTGCCCGTAGCCGAGCCGCCCCGTCCGGTGCGGGAGGTGCGTCGCTCGACCGTGCGGCTCACTCGTCGCGGACGAGTCGTCGTGTTCGCATTCGCGCTCGTCGTGCTCTTCGGGATCGCGTTCATCGGAGCGCGGGTGGCGTTCGCCGTGGAGGGTGGTGCCGAAAAAAGCCCCGCTCCCTCCGCCCACACGATGGTCGTCAGTGATGGCGACACGCTCTGGGACATCTCCTCGAAGGCCGTCGCCGGCAGCGACGCCTCGATTCGGGAGATGGAGCAGACGATCAAGGAGCTCAACAGTCTCGAGTCCTCGATGCTCGTGTCCGGTCAGACCCTGATCATCCCGACCGCGCCGTAAGGGCCGCCATAGATGTCCGGCTGCACCTTCGACCCTTGGCAGCCGGCGACCGGGGAAAGAGTGAGAGTGCTGCAGACGATGGGAAGCGTCTGCAGCACTCTCGCTGTGTCTTCGTCAGTGGCGCCCGCGGTAGGGGGTGTCCGGCTCGGCCGGCGGCCACTGCTTGTTGCGTGTGTTGTGACGCGGCGGCCACTCGTCGTCCGGTTCGACCGGCGTGCTCTGGGGCTGGCGCTGAGCGGGCATCGCCTGGGTCGCGGCAGGGTCCTGGGTCAGCCGAGCCCTCGATCCGGTCTGTTCGTAGCTGGTCGGGGTCTGGTAGGTGCCGGACTGATACTGCCCGGACCCGGCCTGCTGGGTGGGGTAGCTGTCCGTGCCGTATCCCTGCGAGCTGTACCCCGAAGTGCTCTGTGGCGTCGACGTCGGCGTCGGCGGGCTCGAGTAGTAGGGCTGCGGGGAGGGTGGCGGGCTGGTCGGCGGCAGGTAGGACGATGTGCTGTAGGCGGCCCGGCTGCCGGTGTTGCCGTAGCCCTGATCGCTGCTGGGATAGCCGTAGGGCGACTGGGATCCGGTGTCGGTGTAGGACGAGAGGTTCCCGGTGTCGCCGTAGGGCGGCTGGCTCCCGGTGTCGGAGCTGTGCCGGCCGTAGGAGCCGGTGTCGTCGTAGCCGTAGGAACCGGTGCCGTAGTAGTCCTGCTCCGGGTAGGCCTGCTCCGAGTAGACCTGCTGGTCGGAGTAGGTCGTGTCCGAGTAGTCCTGCTCCTCGACGTAGGCGTTGGAGTGGCTGCCGGTGTAGTCGTCGGTGGGTGGCGTGGTCGGGGAGCCGGAGAAGGCCCGCCAGGCCTTCCCGGCGAAGGTGAAGGTCAAGAAGAGGCAGGCGACTGCAACGACCGCCGCGACGGCGAGCTTCGCCCAGGCGCCGGAATCGCCTCCCCGTGCGTCGGCCCCGAAACCGACGGCGACCCACACGAGCACTCCCCAGATGACGAGGAAGGCCAGTGTCGCGATCGCAGGCAAGATGAACGATGGCCGGGGACCGCTTCTGGGCCGCGTGCCTCTCCGCGACCCGACGCGATTTCCTCCGGAGATGTTTGTCACGGGGGCCATTCTTACTCATCCAGCCCAGTCCGGCGCCGCTGAACCGGAATCTTTCGGTGTTTGGCCCGCGACACGCCGGACGCGCGGGGAAACGCGACGCTCGCTTGCATCGTCGTGGGGGCGGGCGTACGGTTACCACTACATCTAGTAGTTACACCGCTGTAGTTATCCACATCTAGTTCACATGAACAGGCGGATGGCCCACAGCGATGGGGGTGTTGTTCCACAGGGACTCACGCTCATATCCACAGGTTCCACAGGCTCGGGCCGCCGTTGAGACGGCCTGGATCCACAGGTCTCACGAGAGGGGCTCGACCGTGCACTGTCCGTTCTGCCGACACAGCGACACCAAGGTGCTCGACTCCCGCGTGGCCGAGGACGGTGGCCAGATCCGGCGCCGCCGGGTCTGCCAGGAGTGTGGGAAGCGGTTCACGACCGTCGAGCAGATGCAGCTGATGGTGGCCAAGCGCTCCGGCGCAGCGGAGCCGTTCAGCCGCGACAAGGCGGTCCACGGCGTACGCAAGGCGTGCAAGGGCCGGCCGGTCACCGAGGACCAGCTCGCCTGCCTCGGCCAGGAGGTCGAGCAGGCGCTGCGCAGCCAGGGGCTGGCAGAGGTTCCCAGCAACGAGGTGGGGCTGGCGATCCTCGCGCCCCTGCGCGAGCTCGACGAGGTGGCCTACCTGCGCTTCGCGAGCGTCTACCGGGCCTTCGGCTCGGCGGCCGACTTCGAGCGTGAGATCCAGATGCTGCGTACGGAACGGGAAGTCCAGGACTTCGAGGCAGAACATCCGGTCGAGGCCCCGGTGGGCTCCGACTAGGTCCCACGGGACACATAGACCGGCCCGGGCAGGCCGTGGGGAAGCGACCTGCTCGGGCCAATCAACGGCACAGCCAGCGGAAACAGATAGAACAGAGCAAGGACTCCACCATCAGCACCGACCAGCAGTACGGCACAGCGATCGATGACAACAGGGGGAACGAAATGACAGACACGGCAGCAGAGGCACAGGCATCGGCGAAGGCAGGCGCCGGGCTGAAGATCGAGCGGATCTTCAGCACCGAGGGCGTCCACCCCTACGACGAGATCACCTGGGAGCGTCGCGACGTCGTCCAGAAGAACTGGAAGACCGGCGAGACCGTCTTCGAGCAGACCGGAGTCGAGTTCCCCGACTTCTGGTCGATCAACGCCTCGACGATCGTGACGACGAAGTACTTCCGCGGCGCCATCGGCACCGACAAGCGTGAGCAGAGCCTGAAGCAGCTGATCGACCGGGTCGTGAACACCTACGTCGCCTCCGGCAAGGAGAACGACTACTTCGCCTCCGAGGCCGACGCGGACCTCTTCGGTCGCGAGCTCACCTGGCTGCTGGTCAACCAGCACTTCGCCTTCAACTCGCCGGTCTGGTTCAACGTCGGCACCGAGTCCCCCCAGCAGGTCTCGGCCTGCTTCATCCTCTCGGTCGACGACTCCATGGACTCGATCCTGAACTGGTACAAGGAGGAGGGCCTGATCTTCAAGGGCGGCTCCGGTGCCGGTCTCAACCTCTCCCGCATCCGCTCCTCCAAGGAGCTGCTGAAGTCCTCCGGCGGCACCGCCTCCGGTCCGGTCTCCTTCATGCGCGGCGCCGACGCGTCCGCGGGCACCATCAAGTCCGGTGGCGCCACCCGCCGCGCGGCGAAGATGGTCGTGCTCGACGTCGACCACCCCGACATCGAGGAGTTCGTCGAGACCAAGGCGCGCGAGGAGGACAAGATCCGCGCGCTGCGCGACGCCGGCTTCGACATGGACCTGGGCGGCAAGGACATCTCGTCCGTGCAGTACCAGAACGCCAACAACTCCGTGCGCGTCTCCGACGAGTTCATGCGCGCTGTCGAGGAGGGCAAGAAGTTCGGCCTCCGGGCGCGTACGACCGGTGAGGTCATCGAGGAGATCGACGCCCGCGACCTGTTCCGCAAGATCTCGATCGCCGCGTGGGAGTGTGCCGACCCGGGTCTGCAGTACGACGACACCATCAACGACTGGCACACCAACCCGGAGACGGGCCGGATCACCGGCTCCAACCCGTGCTCGGAGTACATGTCGCTGGACAACTCCTCCTGCAACCTGGCGTCGCTGAACCTGCTGAAGTTCCTCAAGGACGACGACACCTTCGACGCCGTGCGCTTCCAGCAGGCCTGCGAGGTCGTCTTCACCGCGATGGACATCTCCATCTGCTTCGCCGACTTCCCGACCGAGGCGATCGGCGAGACCACCCGCGACTACCGCCAGCTCGGCATCGGCTACGCCAACCTCGGCGCGCTGCTGATGGCGATGGGTCTGGGCTACGACTCCGAGGGTGGCCGCACGATGGCCGCCGCCATCACCTCGCTGATGACCGGTGCCGGCTACAAGCGCTCGGCCGAGCTGGCCGCCGTCGTCGGTCCGTACGCCGGTTACGCCCGCAACGCCGAGGCCCACCAGCGGGTCATGCGCAAGCACCAGGCCGCCAACGACGCGGTCCGCTCGATCAACCCGGTCGACCGCAACATCATCGACGCCGCCACCCGCGTGTGGTCCGACGTCGTCGAGATCGGCAAGGTCAACGGCTTCCGCAACGCCCAGGCCTCGCTGCTCGCGCCGACCGGCACCATCGGCTTCATGATGGACTGCGACACCACCGGCATCGAGCCCGACTTCTCGCTGGTCAAGTTCAAGAAGCTCGTCGGTGGCGGCTCGATGCAGATCGTCAACCAGGTGATCCCGCGCGCGCTGAAGAAGATGGGCTACCAGCCCGAGCAGATCGAGGCGATCGTCGCCTACATCGCCGAGCACGGCCATGTCATCGACGCCCCCGGCCTGCGCCAGGAGCACTACGAGGTCTTCGACACCGCGATGGGCAAGCGTGCGCTGCAGCCGATGGGCCACGTACGCATGATGGCGGCGACCCAGCCGTTCCTCTCCGGTGCGATCTCCAAGACCGTCAACCTGCCCGAGACCGCGACGGTCGAGGAGATCGAGCAGGTCTACATGGAGTCGTGGAAGCTGGGCCTGAAGGCCACCGCGATCTACCGCGACAACTGCAAGGTCGGCCAGCCGCTGGCCGACGGCAAGTCGGAGAACGCCAAGAAGGACCAGGGTCTCTCCACCGCTGCCGCCGCTCCGGCCGCCGAGGCCGAGGTCGCGCCCGAGGTCGTCGAGAAGATCATCGAGAAGATCGTCTACGCGCCGACCCGCAAGCGCCTGCCGAAGTCCCGCGTCTCGCGCACCACCTCCTTCACCGTCGGTGGCGCCGAGGGCTACATGACCTCCGGTGCCCACGCCGACGGCGAGCTCGGTGAGGTCTTCCTCAAGCTCGGCAAGCAGGGCTCGACCCTGGCCGGTGTCATGGACGCCTTCTCGATCGCGGTCTCCGTCGGCCTTCAGTACGGCGTGCCCCTGGAGACGTACGTCTCCAAGTTCACCAACCTGAAGTTCGAGCCCGCCGGTCTGACCGACGACCCGGACGTACGCATGGCGCAGTCCCTCATGGACTACGTCTTCCGCCGCCTCGCGCTGGACTACATGTCCTTCGAGGACCGCTCGGCTCTCGGCATCTACTCCGCCGACGAGCGTCAGCGCTACCTCGAGACCGGCTCCTACGAGCAGCTCGGCAACGGCACCACCGCCGCCGAGCTCGTCCAGAAGCCGGCTCCGGCCCCGAAGGCCGCTCCGGTCGTCGAGGCGGTCGAGGCCGAGGTCGAGGAGGAGGCCGAGGTCGTCGAGGAGGCGCCGAAGGCCACCGCCCACACCACCGCCGAGCTGCTCGAGTCGATCAGCGGCATGGCCATCGACAGCCCGCTCTGCTTCACCTGCGGCACCAAGATGCGCCCCGCCGGCTCCTGCTACGTCTGCGAGGGCTGCGGCTCGACCTCCGGTTGCAGCTGAGCTTCTGAGTGACTGAGTCCGGTCCCGCACCCATCTCGGGTGCGGGACCGGACTCGTTTCCGAGCCGTTACAGTCGACCCCCGTGATCGAAGTCTCGGACTACGACCCGGCTTGGGCGGACCGCTTCGCGGCGCTCCGGGAGGAGTACGCCGCTGCGCTATCTGAAGCGGGAGTCCCGGTCGTCGCGATCGAGCATGTCGGCAGCACGGCGGTGCCGGGTCTCGCGGCCAAGCCGATCATCGACTGCGACATCGTCGTGCGGGCCGAGCACGTCGAAGCGGCCTCGGCGGTCCTGGTCTCGTTGGGCTTCGAGGCCCGGGGCGAGCTCGGCATTCCGCAGCGCTGGGCCTTCTGGGAGCCCGCCCGGCTCGTGGGCACGAACACCTACGTGATCGTCGAAGGGTCTCTCGCCCTCCACAATCACCTCGCCGTCCGTGACGTACTCCGTTCGGATCCGTCGTTGCGAGACGAGTACGGCGAGGTGAAGAAGAGGGTCGGTGCGACGGCCGCCGACATCTATGAGTACGGCGGGGGCAAGAACGACATGGTTCAGCGGATCCTCGCCGCGGCTGGGATGAGCGAGACCGAGCGGGACTCGATCAACTCCAACGAGGTCCCGGTGACGCCGCGGAAGCGGTGAGGCCGACGTACGTGACCTGCTGGGGTTCGTCCAGGCGATCGCCCGAGAGATCGAGCTCGAGCACGGGGCCGCGCGGTCCTGACCGACCTGGGTGCGTACCAAGACTCCACACACCTCCACGTGTACGTCCACAGCGGCGGGCGTCGAGCCTGAACGGATGCGCGTCCAGGGTTAGTGGCCGAGGATGCGCGCCAGCCAGGTGCCGTTGGGGTCCTTGGGGTCGGCGGAGTGCCCGGAGCACCACTGCCCGGTGGGTACGGAGGCTTTGACGGCGGCGACGTGGCGGCCGCAGCCGGCCCAGGTGGTCTTCTTGCACTTCTTGCAGCGGACGGGGCGACACATGGTTTCGGTTCCTGCTTCAGTGGATCTGGTCGGTGGTCAGGCGGGAGGTTCGCCGGCGTCGAGGGCGTCGACGAACTCGCAGAACGCGTCGAAGGCTCGTGCGCCGTGGATGGTGGCGGGACCGCCGTGCATGAGGAAGGTGACGCCGATGGCCTCGGCTGCCTCCTGGGGGCTTGCGCCGGCTCGGGCGGCGGCCTGGCCGTGGGAGGCGATGCAGCCGTCGCAGCCCTCGACCACGCCGATCGCGAAGGCGATCAGCTCCTTGGTCTTACGGTCGAGCGCACCGTCGGCGAAGGCCGCCTTGGAGAGCCCGCCCCAGCCCTTGTAGACGTCGGGGATGGCGCGGCGCAGCTCCTGGTGGAGCGGCCCGAGGTCGCGCAGGACGCTCTTGCCGTGGGGTGATGCCTGGTCGGTCGTGGTGGTCATGGGTGGCTCCTTTCAGTTGCCGATCGAGGTAACCCCCCGGGGGGTTACACTGACGACGGTAGCATAACCCCCCGGGGGGTTATAGAATCGCTGTGAGAAGGAGAACTGATGACCAACTTCACCCTGAGCGCCACCGTCCCCGTGCCGTACGCGGAGGCTTTGCCGCGCGTACGAGAACTTCTCGGTGACGCCGGATTCGGCGTCCTCACCGAGATCGACCTGTCTGCCACCTTGCGGGCCAAGCTGGGCGTGGACGTCCCACAGCAGGTGATCCTCGGAGCCTGCATGCCTCAGCTCGCACATCGCGCGCTCTCGGCAGATCCGCGCATCGCGACGATGCTGCCGTGCAATGTCGTGGTCGCTGACGAGGGTGAGGAGACCCGGGTGGAGATCTTCGACCCGGCCGCGATGACCTCGTTCAGCTCGGACGCGGGCGTCGCCGAGGTCGCGGCGGACGCGCGTCGGCGTCTCGGTGGCATGTTGGAAGCACTTACTGGAAAGAAGGACGACGATGCAGCTCGAGCCTGACGAGATCAAGGCCATCATCACCCGACTCAAGAAGGCCAACGGACACCTCGCGTCCGTGATCCGGATGCTCGAGGAGGGCTCGGAGTGCGAGGACGCGCTGACCCAGCTCGCGGCGGTCAACAAGGCGGTCAGCCGAGGTGGCTACGCGCTGGTCGCCACCGGGTTGGAGAAGTGCCTCGCCGAGGGTGGTCGCGACAGCGTCGACACCAAGAAGATGGAGAAGCTCTTCCTCGCTCTTGCCTGACCAGCGGGCCGATCACTGTCCACAGGTGATCTTCGGGACGGGGTTATCCACAGCCCGGTGATAGGCGCTGGCGGGGCGTACGGTTCCGGGGTCTGCTGGGGTCATGCCCAAACGAAAGAAGCGTGAGAAGTCACCCCGTCCACCGAACAGGCCCGGGGATCCGCGGCGGCGGTCGTTCGTCGAGAAGGTCGTCGACAGTCCTTACTGGCCGGCGATGTTCGCGGTGAACGATGCCGAGGCTCGTGGGGATGTGAAGTCGGCCCTGGAGATCATCCACACGACCAGCGCCCAGCTCGACAAGGAGCAGTTCTGGCATCCGTCGCGCGTCGAGCGGCTGGAACAGCTGCGGCTGCTCGAGGCGCTGATGCCGAGGTGGGCGCACTCGCGATGGATCCTCGCGCAGGCGATGCAGGGGACCCATGCGCGCAACCAGTGGCGGATGTCGAAGGCGATCCGTGTCGCCCTGGACGTCCGTGGCGGCCCCGACCCCGGACGTGACCGGGAGGACGAACGGATCCAGATCCTGGACCGTGACTGGGTCTATCGCCAGACATTCCTCTACGAGCTCGGCGGGCTCGAGGCGTTCCTGCGCCACCACGCTTCGGGCGACCTCATCGCCGGAGCCGACCGGATCTGGGAGTGGGTGCGGGCGCCGATGCGTGGCCTCCGGCTTCAGGGGCGCGCGCCGCGCCACCTGTTCTGGGAGGATCCGAGGACCGGGGAGCAGGTGACGACGATCAACATCGGTGCCGGTCTGCTCGTCGACGACGGGGAGTGCGTGATCGGCCGGATCGTGCCGATCGACGACGGTCTGATGTTCGAGACTGCGCCGCTGCGGGTGCCTGAGGAAGTGGCGTACGCCGTCGCGGATGAGCCGGAGCGGTGGGTCGACGCACTGCGTGACAGGACCGGGGCGCCGGATCGCGTGCCGGGAGAGATCTGGACCCACCGCGGGCTGCGCGACTACGGCTTGCTCACCGATATCCCGTACGGGCTGGTCAACCTCGCCATGGACGCGGGCCTGCACGCGTTCATGAACCCGGATGACGAAGAGCTGGACGAATTGGACGAGCTGTTCAACCATCCGGCCGACTATCCCGCGTGCCTGGCCGCCTGGCTGGCGCGACCGGAGACGATCGCGGCGCTCGGCGCCGGCGTGCCGCTCGACGGCCTCGCTGCGCTCCGCGGGTTCGCAGAATTCGTCCACGAGCCGGCCGCGAGCCTCATCCGCGACCTGGCCGACCACCACGAGGAGGCTGCCTGACACTCCGCGAGGCCTCTCGCCCAAACCTGCGGTTTGGCTTAGTTTGATCCCAGTCGAGACGTGGGGGTCGGAATGGCAGCACCGCAGGCGGCATCGGAGACCGAGCCTCAGCTGAGCCGGCGCCGGATCAATCTCATCTTCGGCACCGTGCTCCTCGGCATGCTGCTCGCGGCGCTCGACCAGACGATCGTGTCGACCGCGCTGCCGACGATCGTGGCCGACGTCGGAGGTGCCGGCCACCTGTCGTGGGTGGTGTCGTCCTACCTTCTGGCCGAGACGGTGGCGACCGTGCTCGCCGGCAAGTTCGGTGACCTCTTCGGCCGCAAGCTGATGCTGCAGGTCTCCGCCGGGCTCTTCATCCTCGCCTCGGCCGCGTGCGGGTTCGCGACCGACATGGCCTGGCTGATCGGCGCGAGAGCCGTGCAGGGCATCGGTGCAGGTGGCCTGATGGTGACCGCGACGGCGCTGATCGGCGACATCATCCCGCTGCGCGACCGCGGCAAGTACCAGGGCGCCCTCGGCGCCGTCTTCGGTGCGACCACCGTCCTCGGGCCGCTCCTCGGCGGTCTCTTCACCGACCACCTCTCCTGGCGCTGGGCGTTCTACATCAACCTGCCGCTCGGCATCGCCGTGATCGCGATCGCGAGCCTGACGCTGCCGCAGATCGCCCGCGGCAAGCGACCCTCGATCGACTATCTCGGCATCCTCTTCGTCGGCCTCGGCGCCTCGATGCTGACGCTGGCCGTCAGCTGGGGCGGGACCGAGTACGCCTGGGGATCGGCGACCATCATCGGCCTGTTCATCGGTTCGGCGGTCGCGTTCGCGATCTTCGTCTGGGTGGAGTCGCGGGCGGTCTCTCCGATCCTGCCCCTGCGACTGTTCCGCGACCGGGTGTTCACCGTCAGCGTCGTGCTCTCGTTCATCGTCGGCTTCGCGATGCTCGGCGCGATGACCTACCTGCCGACCTACATGCAGTACGTGCACGGTGTCTCCGCGACGTCGTCCGGGATCCGAACCCTGCCGATGGTCGTCGGTCTGCTGGTGACGTCGACGCTGGCGGGTTCGATCGTGGGCCGGACGGGCCGCTACAAGATCTTCCCGGTCGCCGGTGCGCTGATCATGGCGCTGGGGCTCTACCTGCTCTCGACCATGGACGCCGACACCAGCACCCTGATGATGTCGCTGTTCCTGCTGATCATGGGCATGGGTGTCGGCCTGAGCATGCAGATCCTGACGATCATCGTGCAGAACACGGCAGCCTACGAGGATCTCGGCGTCGCGACCTCGGGCGTGACGTTCTTCCGGACGATGGGCAGCTCGTTCGGCGCATCCATCATGGGCACCGTCTACGCCAACGGGCTCGCCGACCGGCTCCCCGCCGCTCTCGCCACGGCCGGCGTCTCCCCGGACGAGGTCGCGACACCAACTCTCCTGCACGCGCTGCCCGACGCCCAGAGCGCGCCGATCATCACTGCCTACGCGGACACGCTGCACGTCGTCTTCCTCGCCGCGGTCCCCGTCGCCGGGCTGGCGTTCCTCCTCGCGCTCTTCCTCAAGGAAGTGCCCCTGCGTGACAGCTCGAGGGCGGCCGCGACCGACCCGGGCGACGGCTTCGCCATGCCCAACTCCTCCGACAGCGCCATGCGCCTCGACGTCGCCGTCGCCCAGCTCGTCCGCCGCCAGCCGCCGGAGACCTTCACCATGCTCCGGGAGACGGCGGTCGACCTCGACGCCGCGACCGCGTGGTGCGTACGCCAGATCGGGATCCGTGAGTGGGTCGGCGGTGAGACCTCGCTGGTCGCGATCGGTCACCGCCTCGGGATGCCGGGTGCGGTGCTGGCACCGGCATTCGCCACCGCCGCGGCCGAGGGCTACCTCTACGGCGACGAGACGGCGTACGCACTGACAGAGGCGGGGAAGGAGGAGCTCGACAAGCTGGTCGCGGCGTTCAAGCAGTGGCTGATCACCGAGCTCGCCGACTGGGGTGCCGACGACGCCAAGCTCGATGCGGCGCTCGCTGTGCTCTCCCGCAAGATCGTCGAGGGCGAACAGGACGTGCGGAGCCCGGCTGAGACGGCCGTATAGGGCATTTTGGTTTCGTCATGTTTGAAATCGGCGAAAGCGGGTAGGACGAAGGCATGAGTGACGACGACATGCACGTCAATCCCGACGATCTCAGGTCCATCAAGAGCACGCTCGACACCGCCGGCGGAGACCTCTTCAAGCAGGCCAAGCCGTTGCAGAAGACGCCTGACGTGGGCGAGTCGTCCTCCGAGGTCGCGACCGCGCTCGCGTCGCTGGCGGCGGCTGTCGGAGGGATGGCGGAAGGCCTCGGGACACTCAGCGACGGCGTACAGAACGCTCTCGACCATGCGACCACGACCGATGACGCGGCCGGCGACGCGGGCCGGCGCCACGAGCAGAGGGTGAGGGGCAACTGATGGCTGAGGCGATGGACACGAAGGTCTACGGCGACGCGTCGGAGGCTCAGACCGCGGCGGACGCGTGCACGACCGCCAAGGACGCGGTCGGCGACGTCCTCGACGATCTCGGCAAGGCGATCAAGACCGCCGGCTCGTGGAAGGGCCAGGCCGGCGCCGCCTTCGAGTCGAAGGCGGAGAGACGCAAGAGCGACCTGCGCCAGCTCGAGTCGCGCATCGAGGCCATGGGCAAGGGCCTCTCGACCTTCTCGGGTGACCTCAAGGCGGTCGAGACCAAGATGTCGACGATCCGCACCGAGGCCGGCGGCGCGGGCCTCACGGTCAGCGGCACCATGATCTCGCCGCCGACCGACCCCGGCGACGATGCCTCCGAGGACGACGTCAACGCCCACAACACCAAGGTCGAGAAGTGGAATGACCTGGTCAGCCGGGTCGAGACGGCTCGCAAGGACGAGGACAACGCGCACGAGGACCTCGGCAAGGCGATCTCGAAGTCGACCGGCGACGGCTGGATCGAGGACCGCCTCGAGGACCTGGGCCTGCTGCCGAAGGACTTCTCCGACGGCATGCAGATCGGTGCGTACGCCCTGGGGCTGGCCGGTCTGGGAGCCGGTGCCGGCGTCGACTGGATGGTGAAGAGCCGTTACGGCACGTTCCAGCCGCGGGTGAACGGCCGGTTCGCCAGTCCGTCGAGCCTGACGAAGCTGGAGCGCGCCGCGAAGGTGCTCAACGACAAGAACTGGCACGCGAAGGCCAACCAGGCAGCCGTACGCGGCAAGTGGCTGACCGCGGGCAAATGGGCGACCCGGGCCGGCTGGGTGGTCACGGCCGGCACCTCGGCGTGGGAGCAGTGGCAGAAGGACGCCGATGACCCGTCGCTGTCGACGACGGAGCGGGTGAGCCGGACGGTGAGCACCTCCGCGATCACGACCGCGGGCGCCGCGGGCGGGGCCTGGGCCGGTGCTCAGGCCGGTGCCGCCATCGGCAGCATCTTCCCCGGCCCGGGCACGGTCATCGGCGGTGTCGTGGGCGGTGTGATCGGTGGTGCGATCGGCTCCGGGCTGGCCGGCAAGGCGGCCGACTTCGTGGTCGACGAGGCCGGCGAGCTCGGTGAGGCAGTGGTCGACGGGGTCAGCGACTTCGCGGAGGGCGCCGGCGAGGTAGCCTCCGATGTCGGCGACGCCATCACCTTCTGGGACTAGGACCGCAATGATCTGGGCCGCACTCATCCTCGCCGTCGGCGTCATCGGCGCCGGGGTCAGCATCTGGCAGCATCTCGGGCTCTCCGCTCGTGCCCGTTCCTGGGCGACCGCATGGAACCGGGGCGGTGTGGGCGAGGACGTCGTGCTCATCCATCTGCCCTGCATCTCCGCGCTGGCCATCACCGGCTCGACGGCGTTCGGGCTGGTGCCGGAGCAGACCGCGGCGTGGACGATCATCGGTGGGCTCTTCCTGCTCACCTGCCTCGTCTACCCGGTGCTGGTCATCGTGCCCACCCCGCCGTTCATCAAGCCGAAGTGGTATCGCGAGTCGCGCCCGGCGAAGAAGCGCACCGCGGGAAAGAAGAAGTGACCGTGTCTGATCACCGGACGACCCTGACCCTCCCGGCCGGCTGGGAGAGTGTCGAGCCACCCGAGGGCGTACGTTTCCTGGCGCTCGCGCCGGAGAGCGGCACCTTCCGCTCCAACCTCACGGTGACCGCCCAGACCAACGGCGACCTGGGGTTTCGCGACTGGCAGGTCGGCTCCGAGATGGCGTTCACCGAGATGATGCCGGGCTACACGCCGATCGACCTCGAGCGGCTCACGATCGCCGGGCAGGAGGCGGGGCGGCGGCTGGCGATGTACGACGGGCCGGGCGGCTCCGCGCTGACCATGGAGCAGTGGTTCGTGGCGATCGACGGAGTCGGCCACACCCTGACCGCTACCGTGCTGACCAGCGACTATGCGACCTGGGCCGCCCAGATCGACGCCGCTGCCGCCACCTGGAGCCCGGCATGAGTGCCGCGTCCGCAGAGGTGGTCTGGGTCCTCGCCGGCCCGGGCGGACGCCTCGAGCACCGCGCTGCTGTCGCCCCCGAGGGCATCCACCTCGAGCTCGGCGTCGACGGCACCCGTACGCAGCCCCTCGAGGCCCCGCGAGGTCACCTGGTCCCGAGCCTGGTGCGCACGCTGAAGATCCGCCCGGTCAAGGGCGCGGCCGGGTCGGTGCGCCCGTTCCTGACCGCCCGGATGGCCGAGCTCGTGGGCGAGGACCAGGAGGCTCGCGACGCGGTCCTCGCAGAGCTCGGCGCCCGCACCGCCTGGTCGATCACGGTCGGCTCGTGGACGCTGGCCGGCATCAACGGTCCCGACGGTGTCCACCTCGCGCTGGAGGACCGGCTCACCCCGCTGACCAACACCGCGTTCTACCGGCTGCTGTGCCAGCAGCTCGGCGCCTACTGACGCCTACCGAGCGAGCCCGGATAGGTAAAATATCGGGCAGATCGGTTTAGCGGCGGCCGGATCGGGGAAGGACCTACACGGGACCACTTCTGGCTGAACCGGGGGACACCGCATGACCATCAGCATTCCCGAATCGCTCACCACGCTCGCCGACGACCTGCGTACGGCAGCGGACACCGCACGAGACGGCTTCACCGACAACGTGGCCGAGCTGGACATCCCGGGCACCGCGGCCGGCAACTCCTCCGGCGGGCCCGGCCTGGTCGCCGCCCACGTGAGCGTCAGCGACGCCGCGAGCACCGCTGTCGGTCGCCTGGCCGGCGTGCTCGAGCAGGACATGGACGACATCTATGCCTGCGCGTTCCTGTTCGCGACCACGGACGAGAACGCGGCCGAGCAGATGCGCTCCGACGTACCTCGCATCGGCGGCATCTTCCCCTACAACCCGACCGTCGACTGGTCCGTCTACGACGGTGGCCGCTGATGAGCAGCCTGTGGGATCTGGACGAGGACGCCGGCCAGCTGGACCGCGCGTCGGGCCGTTGGGCATCGCTCGGCACCGCCCTCACCGACTCCAGCGACGCGGTCGACTCGGGTTCCCGCCGGGTCCGGGCCGCGGACTGGGAGGGGAAGACGGCCGACTCCTACGACCAGCACCGCAAGAAGATCATGACCGATCTCGACACCGCGGCAGGCCTGGCCGAGAAGGTCGCGAGCGTGCTGGCCCGCTCCGCGGGGTCCGTACGCATCGCCCAAGGTCGTCTCGACCAGTCCTGGGCGACGGTGGTCGGCGTGCCCCACTCCAGGGGAGTCGGTGGCGAGGTGATCTTCCGGCCGTCGACACCGGAGGAGTCCCAGCAGGTCGACGACGCGATCAGCGCTGCCAACGAGATCCGCAAGGGCCTCGACTCCGAGCTCGCCACCGATCGCGACGCTCTCGACGCGGCGACCACCCGCTGGCAGGAGATCGCCCGGGTGTGGCAGGCCGTGGCGGAGGGCACCGACGATGGGTTCGAGCTGCCCGCGGGGGCGCAGGGGACCGGCATCATCACCTCCGGCGACCAGACCGTGATCAGCACGGGCGACGGCGACGACGAGGTGACCGTCTTCATCGACCCCACCACCGGCGAGCAGATCGTCGTCGTGAAGAACAGCAGCGGCGAGACCGTCTATCGCGTGCCTGCCGGCCAGGAGCTGATCCTGCGCGGAGGCGGCGGCAACGACCGCATCGGCGTGCCGAAGGGGGTCGACCTGGATGTCACCCTCATCGGTGGCGAGGGCAACGACGTCCTCCACGGCGGAGACGGTGACGACCGAGCCTACGGCCTCGACGGCCACGACTACGTCGACGCCGGCGCGGGCTCCGACCGGGTCAGCGGCGGCGCGGACCGCGACTACATCGATGGCCAGACCGGCGACGACCGGCTCTACGGCGGCGAGGGCAACGACTCGGTCTACGGCCTCGACGGCAACGACGTCGTCGCAGGTGAGAACGGCAAAGACTTCCTCGAGGGCGGTGGCGGCAACGACCGGATCATCGGCGGCGCCGGGACCGACACCCTCTCCGGTGGCTCCGGCGACGACCGGATCACCGGCGGTGGCGACGACGACGTGGCGTACGCCGGAACGGGCTCGGACACGATCGCCGGCGGCTCGGGCGACGACACCGCCTACGCCGAGAGCGGCGACACCGGCACCGGGACCGAGAAGACGGTGAAGGTGGAGATCGACGAGATCCCCGAGTTCATCAAGATCGAGGGAAGCCCGGAGTTCCAGGCCCGGGTGCGGGCCGATCTGGAGCTGCTGGCGGCCTCCCCGCGCGGGCAGCAGATGCTGGCCGACTTCCAGAGGACGTACGACGACTCCGGGTTCCTGGGCTTCAACAAGCAGGGCCTGACGATCGCGGAGTACGACGACAACAGCAACAGCACCGCCGAGCCCAGCGGCGAGCGGATCAACTACTCACCCCGCATCGACTGGATCGAGGAGGGGCCGCCGGTGGTGGTGCTGTTCCACGAGATGGCCCACGCGTACGACTTCCGCCACGACCAGTTCGACCGCACGGAGTACTCCGGGGACGACACGGCCAACCACGGCGTCGAGCAGGGCGAGCGGGTGGCCGTGGGCCTGCCGGTCGACCACGACAACGACCCCAGCACCCCGGAGCGGATCGACCCGGACCACTCCTACGATCTGACGGAGAACGGACTACGTGAGGAGATGGGTGCGCCGAACAGGCCGCACTACTGAGCCGATGAGGAAGCTGCAGATGTGCTCGATGATCGCCGCCCTCGTCGCCGCGCTGAGCGGTTGCGGGTCGGCCGTGCCCGACTTCGAGGACGGGGGCGAGCCGCCCGACCCGAGCCCGTCGGCGACCGCTCCGGCGGTCGACTTCTCGGCCGACGTCGCGGCCACCGCGGACTCGGTCACGGTGACCTACACGGTCACCAACAACGAGCCGACGGACGTGTTCGTCGCCGACCGTACGCTGGTGCCGTCGGGGGCGGGGACGAAGCTGTCGACCGCCCCCTATGTCACGGCCGAGAACGGCGAGGACGGTCCGGTCCTGGTGCTGTCGCACCGGGCGTTCCCGTGGCCGCCGGGCATCAACCTGGCCGTCGCGCCCACCGGTGGTGGTCAGCTGCTCGCCCCTGGCGAGACGGTGACGGTCGAGACCGGCGTCGACCTCCCGGCGACCCGCAACCAGCCGTTCGGCGACGACCTGGGCCACGGGAAGATCACGCTGCCCGAGGACCCGGTGGCCGTACGTTTCTGCCTCGGCGTCACCGCCTCGCCGATCCCGCCCGCGCTGCAGACGCAGGACGCGGGAGCGGGAGCGCTCACCTTCGCGCACGGCAATGCCGCGCACGAGGCACAGCACCTGTTCTGCAGCCGGACCGAGCCGCTGGCTACCGATCCCGCTCGAGGGTGAGGGTGGCGAGGTCGGCGCCGAGGATGCGGAAGGCGTCGACGAGGAGCCCGGCGACGAGCTCGGCCTCCGCCTGGGGCACGGTCCGCCAGTAGTGCGGCAACCCCGGCGCAGGGGCGATCGGGTCGGTCTCGTCAGGGGTCAACCAGCCGGCCGCGCGAAGCGCTTCGTGCTGCTCGGCGGAGGCCTCCCAGGAGCCGCCGATGTGCTGCGTACCCGCGAACTCGGCGGAGAGCACCTCGTCCACGCACAGCACCTGGCCCCAGCGCGACGGCGCGGCCGACCGTGACGACTTCGCCCTGAGCCGGGCCAGGAAGCCCGTCGGTTCCGGCACCGAAGGCTCCGGCTCCTTGATGATCACGAACTCCTGCTGACCGAGGCCGGCGAGCTCGGAGGTGATCCGTTCCTGCCACTGCGTTGCGTCCACCGGTCCATCCAACCAGGGCCGACGCGCAGGGTCGGCGAGCGGCGTTACCGGTGCGTTCACACGCAAGGGGTTGTCACGCGATCGTGGCACTGGTTCCATCGGTGCACGCCCTTCCCCCACGATCAAGGGACCCCACATGACTCTCGGGAAACGACTCACGCGCAAGCTCGCCCTCGCGCTTCCGCTCGCCGCACTTCTCTCCCTCGTCCCGGCGGCCGCCTGGGCCGCCCCGCCCCCGGCGCTGCCGGCCGCGGCCCCGGAGGCCGACCGCACCTGGCAGCCGGCGCTCGACTTCGACACCGACGGCTGTTACAGCACCCCGGCGATCGGCCCGGACGGCACGCTCAACGGCGGCCTGGCGATGGGCGGCACGGTCAACGGCCAGTGCCGCGACCTCTCCGACCTGCAGAGCACCAACGTCTACTCCCGTTCGAAGTGCAACAACGGCTGGTGTGCGTACCTCTACGGCTACTACTTCGAGAAGGACCAGGTCTCGTGGGGTCCGGGCTCGGCCGGCCACCGGCACGACTGGGAGCACATCATCGTGTGGGTTCAGGACGGTCACGCGCGCTACATGTCGGTCTCCCAGCACTCCGGCTACCAGATCAAGCCCGAGTCGGAGCTGCAGTTCGAGGGCGGTACGCACCCCAAGGCCGTCTATCACAAGGACGGCGGCAGCACCCACTGCTTCCGCTTCCCCAAGACCGGTGGCGGGGACGAGCCGCCCGAGAACCACGAGGGCGTCTGGCAGGTCAAGGGCCTGGTCGGCTGGGACAACTACCCGGCCGGCATCCGCGACCGCCTCGTCGCGGCCGACTTCGGCGCCGCCACCTTCAAGCTCACCGACGCGCGCTTCGGCAACGCACTGGCGACCGGGAAGCCGGCCGGGGTCTCCCTCGACCCCTACGCCTGAGCCGGCCGGCCTCCCGTTCGCGCAGGTCAGGTGGCCTGCGCGAAGTCGAACAGCGCGATCGGGGCCGAGGTCGGTTCGTCGGAGCCTCCCTCGGGCTCGACGGTGATCCCGGCCGCACTCGCATCCCCGGCGTCACCCTCGAGGACGACGGTCTGGTCGCTGCCGGCGGGCATCAGGCCGGCGGGGACCATGACGTCGTCGTGCTGGAGCCAGAGCTCGTAGACCTTGCCGTCCGGCGCGGCCGGCATGTCGGAGGTGACCAGCACCGCCCTGTTCTCCGAGACCGAGCGGACCACGCGGGCCCGGGCGTCTCCGGGCAGGTCGACGGCCACGGTCGTGGCGTCCTTCGCGCTCAGCACCCGCTCCGCGGTCGTCATGGTCTGGCTGGAGTCGTCGCCGATCAGCTCGACGGCGGCGACCGTGCCGGTGCCGACGACGGCCAGCACCGCGGCAGCGGCGGCGAACGTACGCCACCCGAACCGTCGACTGCTGGATGACGCGTCCGACGGGACTGGAGCGTTCTCGCGGATCGTCGTGGTCTCGGGCGGGAGCGGGCGGATCTCCTTGATGCCGGCGAGCAGGCGGTCGCGCAGCTCCGGCGAGGGAGCGGTGTCGGTCAGGCCGCCGAGCATCCAGGTGGTGTCGCGCAGGCTGGCCACCTCGTCGCGGCAGTCGGCACAGACGGCGAGATGCTCCTCGAACCGGGCGCGCTCGATGTCGTCGAGGGCGTCGACGGCGTAGGCGCCGGAGAGGGCGTGAATGTCATGCGCGGTCATCGGCTCACTCCCATCGCGTCGCGCAACCGGATCAGTCCGTCCCGGATACGGGTCTTTGCAGTGCCTATCGGCAGATCGAGCATGGCGGCGACCTCAGTGTGGGTGTAACCGCCGAAGTACGCCAGTTGTAGCGCCTCGCGTTGAACTGCCGTCAGGGTTTCGAGGGCGGCGTGGACGCGGCGAGCCTCCAGGGAGGTCTCCACGGCCTCGGCCGTCGTGTCATGTGGTGGGGTCTGGGTGGTCCCGTGATAGGCCGTGTCGTTGCGGCCGGCGGACTCCGCGGATCGGACCCGGTCGACCGCACGACGATGGGCCAGTGTCAGCAGCCACGAATGGGCGCTGCCCAGGCTCTCGTCGTACCGGCTGGCCTGGCGCCACACCTGGAGGAAGGCCTCCTGCGTGACCTCCTCGGCCTGAGCCGGGTCACGCACCACCCGCAGCACGAGTCCGTGCACACGGGCGGCGGTCGCGTCGTAGAGGCTGGCGAAGGCGGCCTCGTCGCCTCGGGCGACGCGACGGAGGAGCTCGGCGAGCCCCGGGGACCCGGCCCCCTCCGGCGACGAGTCGCCGGAGGGGACTGAGCTGAGCGGTCTCATGTATCGATCCTCGCGGATATCCGGTCCGATGTCCCGATCAGGGCATCAGGACGGTGTCGACGACGTACACCGTGGCGTTGGCGGTCGGGATGTTGCCGCACAGCACCTTGGCGTTCTCCTTGCCGACGGTGAACTCCTCGCCCTCGCCCTCGACGGTGATCATGTCGCCGGCCAGGGTCTCGTGCTCACCGGCGACCTCGTCCGGGCCGAGCTGACCGGCCACCACGTGGTGGGTGAGGACCTTGGTCAGCGTCTCCTTGTCGGCGAGGACGGCGTCCAGGTCGGCCTTCGGGATCTTCGCGAAGGCGTCGTCGGTCGGGGCGAAGACGGTCAGCGCGTCGGCGCTGTTGAGGGTGTCGACGAGCTCGGCCTGGCCGACGGCCGAGACCAGCGTCTTGAGCAGCGGGTTGGCGCTCGCAGCGGAGGCGACCGGCGCAGTCGACATGCCGTTGAACGAGCCGGCGCCGTCGGCGGGGATCAGCTTGCAGCCCTCACCGAAGGTCTGCGCACCGGCCTCCATGTCCTCCTCCGGAGCGGCCTCGGTCGACTCGGAGGTGCTGGACCCGCCTTCGCTGCCGGAAGCGGTGTCCTCGGAGCCACATGCCGAGAGACCGAGACCCAGCAGGAGCGCCATGGACGCGGCGACGCTGCCGGTGCGGGTGATCGTGTTGAGCTTCATTGGGAGAGCCTTTCGAGGGTTGGTCTCTTGCTGTCATGAGGGCTTCGGCACGGTGGTCGTATCGGATTTCGTCTTTTTTCATTCGGTGACGGTGACGACGATTTCCTGGATGCCGCTGGACCCGTCGGGGAACGGGGTGGCCCGTTCCGCGCTCTGCACGTTGCCGTCGCGATCGACGACCCGAACGGCCAGTTGATGGCTGCCGGGCTGGGCGTCCCAGGGCAGGAACCACTGGCGCCAGTAGTCGATCCCGGCGTCCGGGCCGAGCTCGGCCGGCTGCCAACGGCCGCCGTCGATGCGTACGTCGACCGTGGCGACGCCGTGGTGCTGGGCCCAGGCGACGCCGCCGATCACGGTGCGGCCGGAGGGGATGTTGCTCAGCGGGCGGGGTGTGTCGATCCGGCTGGACAGCTTGATCGGGGCGTCGATGGCCCAGTCGCGGTCGGTCCAGTAGGCCGTCGCCTCGTCGTAGCGGGTCAGGGTGAGCCTGGTGACCCACTTGGTGGCACCGACGTACCCGTAGAGGCCGGGCACCACCAGCCTGGCCGGGAAGCCGTGGGCGCGGGGGAGGACCTCGCCGTTCATCCCGAGGGCGATGATCGCGTTGCGACCGTCCATCGCGGCCTCGAGCGGGGTGCTGATCGTGAAGCCCTCGACGTCGGTCGAGAGGATCTGGTCGGCGTTCTTCCCGACTCCGGCCTCCTCGAGCAACGCCCGGAGAGGTACGCCGGTCCAGCGCGCCGCGCCGACGAGCTTGCCACCGACCTCGTTGGAGACGCAGGTCAGGGTGATGTCGTGCTCGACGTTTCCCCGCTCGCGCAGGTCGTCGTAGCTGAAGGTGAGCTCGCGTTCGACGTCCCCGTCGATGGTCAGCGACCAGCTGTTCTGGTCGACGATCGGGACGGCCAGCTTGGTGTCGACCCGGTAGAAGTCACGGTTGCGGGTGATGAACCGGGAGATCCCCTGGTGGGTCTCCTCCAGCCCCGCCGGCAACGCCGGCAACGGGTCGCGGACGCGCGGCAGCATGATGTCGGCGAGTGCCGTACGGCCGCGCACGATCAGCTGCCCGCCGGTCGCGGCCGCGGCGGAGAGCAGGGCCAGGGCCCCGAACCCGATCAGGACGCTCCGGCGGGTGGCCGCGCCCTCGCTCGGGGCGTCCTGCCGGTCGCGCGGTGTTCGCTCAGCGGTCAGAGCGCGAGTCAGCAGGACCAGCAAGCCGGGTCCGAGGACGAGCGCCACCACGGTGGGTACGAGATCGGTGATCTTGAACAGCGGCTGCCGGACCACGGCGGCTCCGGCGAGCAGGACCAGGCCCGCCATCAGCCCGACGCCGAGTCTCAGGCGTCTGCGGGCCACGACGCCGATCACTGCGGCGAACCCGATCGTGACCAGCAGCACGCTGCCGATCAGGATCGGCTTGTCCGCGGTGCCGAGCTCGCGTACCGCCCACTCCTTGACCGGGGTGGGCGTCGCGTCGATGACCGCGGTGCTGACCGCGAGCGCCGGGGACGAGGCCGGTGTCAGCAGCGCGGCCGTCAGGTGCGCGACGGACATGCCGACCGCTCCGGCGAGTACACCGGCGGCGGCATGGGCGAGGGTGTGACGATCCAGACGTCTCATGGGGGTGGTTCGCGTCCGGAGACGGAGCGGATTTCGTGTAACACGCTGTTCGTAGGACTACTCGCCCTATGAGAACGACCGGATAGTCCTACGAACAGCGTGTTACACGGGCGATCGACTCAGTCGGAGTCGCGCATCCTGGCGAGCCTGGCCCGTAGCCCGGGCGCACGGTGCGCATTGGCACGCAGCTCGACATAGGTGTCGCCGTAGACCCAGAGCAGTGCGTCGTCGAGCCGCCGCACGGCGCCCGGCGGGTAGCGGTAGTCCATCCGTGCCATGAGGGTCTCCTCGTCGACCGAGCGCAACGCGTCGCCGAGCTCGGTCAGGGAGGTGATGCCGAGCTCGAGGATGACGCCGGAGATCCATCCGTAGTGGTCGGTGCGTGACCAGCCGGCGTCGGCGTACTGCCCGGCCAGGAATGCCGCCAGCTCACGGGGGCTGATCCGCGGGTCGTCGTCGACGGCCTCGGTGCTGGCGCTGGTCACACCCTGCCGAAGCCGATCCCTGATCGTGGAGAACTCGCGGTCGGCGAGCTCGAGCAGCCCGGCGGCGAGCGTGAACCGTCGGTCGAAGTCGGGGACGTGCTCGCTGGGGATGGTGCCCTTGTAGCGGATGTCGTGCTCGAACTCGGCCCAGGCGTGCTGCAGCACGGTGCGGATCTGGATCTGCGCCTGGCGGCCCCGCAGCAGCTCGTACGCCGCCTGGCCCTCCCGCGCGGGGTCGAGACTGACGAGCAGGTGGCGGCTGGCGTACCCGAACCGGCCCTCGCTCGCGGTCTCCTCGCCCATGTCACGGTCGTCGAGGACCACCACCTGGTCGTCGAGGAGGTCGGCGACGGCCTGGACGTCGCTGTGGACGTAGGTGATCACCCGCAGCCCGATCTGGTCGGTGATCTGGCGGAGCGGGTCAGTGAAGACCTGCCGGCCATCGACAGTGCGCGCCGCCTTGGCCGCGAACGACGCGACCGACTTCGCGCGCGAGGTCACGGTGAGGTAGTTGATGCCGGCGTCGTCGAGGATCGAGGTCACCAGCTGTACGTACTGTTCGGCTGCTTCCTGCAGGATCGGCTGGATCGCGGCGTACTCACGGACCGCGCTCGCCGGGTCCTGGATCCTCGCGCCGGCACGCCCACGCGGTGTCGGGCGGAGGTCGTCGGGCAGCGTGGGCGTGACGATGTAGCCGGTGGCGAAGTCTCCGTAGGTGGTGGTCCGGTCCGGTGCGCGGGTCGCGAACAGGCCGATGTAGGCGCACAGCACCGCGTCGACCTGGTCCTCGACGACGCGCAGCTCACTCTTGCGTACGGCACTCTCGGCGGCCGTTCGCAGCGCGAGCCAGGCGGGGTCGTCGAGCAGCAGCGGCGGGTCGGCGCTCGCGAGACCCTCGAGCAGGCCGAGCAGCACGACCAGCTCGGCACGGAGCTGGTCGATGTCACGCCCGGACTTGTGCTTGTACTTCAGCGTCCGGCCGAGACGGAAGAGGGCGACCGTCGCGGGGTGGGGGTAGACCTCGATCGCCCGGCGCCGCCGGCCGGACCGAGGATTCAGGTCGAGCCCGAGGCGGGCCGCGATCCGGGCGCCGCGAGGCTGCTCGCTGAACTCCGGCTTGCTGGTGTTGGCGGGGTGCGCGCCCGCGTCGAAGCGAGCGAAGTCCTTGTTGAGCGCGGCCTCGGCCGGCCGGTTCCCGGTGGGGTTGGTGACGATCAGGGGAGCATCGATCGCAACCAGGCAGTCGTCGGCGACGTACGGCTCCAGGGCGGCGACGATCTCGTCGTCGGTCTTCGCGGCCGAGACGTGGACGAGACGGCCCTCCTCGTCCAGGACGGCCAGGCCCGTGGGCCTGCGAACGCCCCAGGCGAGGTCGACTCCGATGAAGTACATGGGGTCAGACTGCCCGGTCCGGGAGGCGCAGGACCAACCCCCGAGGTCCTCAGCGAGTCGCCTGCACGATCGTGATCGGCCCGAACCGGTGCTCGATGTGCTCGATCTCGCGGGCGTCGGTGAACCCGGCGTCGGTCAGGAGGCTGACGATCGCGTTGTCGAGGTTGCGCTCGGTGTAGGTGTTCATCCCGCGGTGCCGGTGGCCCTCGTGACTGTGTCCGTGTCCTCCGGGGCCGTGGTCGGGGGCGCCGAAGTCGACGATGGTCACCCGCCCGCCGGGCCGGAGGATCCGGTGGGCCTCCCGTCCGAACCCCTCGCGCCCGGCGTCGTCGACGTGGTGCAGCGCGAGCGAGGAGACGATGTGGTCGACGCTGCCGTCCTCGGGGAGCAACCGGTCGGCGTACCCCTGCACCAGCGAGAGACGTACGCCCCTCCGGCCCGCCTTCCTGGCGGCGATCCGCAACGCGCCGGCGTCCGGGTCGTGCCCGGTGACGACGGCCCCGGGGACGGACCGGAGCACCGCGAAGGAGAGGTTGGCGGTGCCGCAGCCGACGTCGAGGACGCTCTGGCCGGGCTCGATGCGGGCGAGCTCGACCGTCCGCTCGTGGAGTGCGCGAACGCGGGCGAACCGGGTGAAGAGGTCGTAGAGGGGGAGGAGCCAGGTGCGGCCCATGCCGGGAAGGAAGTCGCGGCCCCGATCGCTCTCGGCGCGGCCGTCGATGATCTGTATGGTGGTCATACATCCACGATGGGACATCTTGCGGATCAGCGGTGGGAGGGAAGTCGGTCACCATGGGACGTTCTTCGGATTCGGCTTCGGTTGACACGCGCCGGGTGCGCACGGTGCGCGCCGACGGCACCCCTGTCTACCGCTGGGACCAGCGCCCCGGCGTACCTCCGGTCAGGGTCGTCCCCCTCGACCCCGACTGCGAGGGCGAGCACCTGCCTCCCGACAACCGGCACGCCCACGACTTCTGGGTCCTGGCCTACGTCGAGCGCGGCGGCGCCGTCGGCCTCGACGGGAAGCAGGTGGAGCTGCGCGACGGCGAGGTCCACGCGGCGGCCCCCGGCGAGGTCGTGGCCGCCGAGTCGGTCGCCGATCTCACCCACGCCCGAGCCTGGTCGGTGGCGTTCACCCCCGACGCCATCCCATCCCTCGCCTCCATCTCGCCGCTCACCTGGTCCCACCATCCGCTGCTGGCCCTCTTTGCCACCGAGGCTCGCCACGCCGTGGTCCCCGAGGCCGAGCGCCCGCGCTGGCAGGCCTGGCTCACCGAGCTCGACGACGAGCTACGCCACCCCGAACGCCTCGGCTCCCACGACACCGTCACCGCCATCCTCACCCGGCTCCTCGTCGCGTCCGCGCGTCTCGCTCCCAGTGCTCCTATCGCCCCGGACCCGCTGGTCAGTCGGGTCTTCGACGAGATCGAGAGGACGTACGCCACCAAGGTCTCCGCCGGCGACCTGGCCCGTACCTTGGGCTACACCCCCGGCCACCTCACCACCGTCGTCCGCCAACGCACCGGCCGCACCCTCCTTGACTGGCTCACCGAACGCCGCCTCACCGAAGCCCGCCGCCTCCTCCGCGAAACCGACCTGCCCCTGTCGGTCATCTCCACCCGCACCGGCCTCACCGACCCCGGCTACCTCGTACGCCGCTTCAAGGCCCGGTACGGCACCACCCCCGACCGCTGGCGCCGGGAGGCGTGAGCACCGTGATGGTCGCCCTTGGCTCCTGGTGTCGGTGCGAAGAAGCTCCGTGAGCGTCTGCAAGCCAGGCCGATGCATGAGATGCTCATCGCATGTCGCTCGACGACGGCCTACTCCGGCTCCTCTCCGACAATCTCCCACTCGGCGAGGCGATCTACACGCTTGGTTCGCAGCGACCAAACTGGATCATCAGGATCGCGCCCGAGGGGATCCACGTGGAGACCGAGCGCTCCAGAGGCCGTGGTGTCGATCCCGAGCGTGTTCCTGCCGAGATGCTGACGAAGGCTTGGGAACGTCTGACTGCTCGGCGCGTACTCACGTATAAGGAACTCGTCGCCACCGACGACCTCAACGTGAAGCGCTCCTCCTTTGTCTGTGCGGCCCTGGCCCACCTACCCGGCGTGGTCGTCACTTCCACCAGACCGATCACGCTCTCCTACGAACGCTGACAGCGCTCACTTTGCGCGAGCGCGGGCCTCCTCCAGCTTTGCAGTGAGCCAGTCGGGGATGAGGTCATCGCGGCGTGGGAATTCCTCCAGATCGAGCCCGTAGAGTCCCGGGTCGACGGGCCTGCTCCACTCGGGCTCGGCGTCGTGGTTGAACTCGACCTCTGTGGCCCACTGTCCATCGTTGTTGGTGACGGTCCACCGCGATGAGAACCACGTTCCGGCACCGGGCCGATACATGACGTCGCGAAGCTCCTCGATCGCATCAAGTGCATCGGGTCCCGGGACGCGTTCGATCGTGCCGTCTGGCCGATGAGCAAGCAGTTCGATCTCGGCGTACATCGTGAGTACTCGAGGGGCGTAGACCAAGATCGTCCACTCACCTTGGACAGCATCGGCGGCCAGTCCGGCGATCTCGATGATCAGTTCACCCTGTCTGCGCTCCGTCGTGTCTGTCACTCTGGGGGCTCCGCATTCCAAGCGGCGTCGATGTCTTCAGGTGTCATCCCCGAACGCAGGTAGGCGGCGACGGAGGCGTCTTTGTTGAGAAGTACGACTCGGCCCGCCGTTGCCTCGGGAGCCAGGGTCCTAGCCCAAGCCGCGAACTCGAGCTGCTGGTTGTGGTTGCCGTCGGTGGACAACATGCCATCGCCGAGGTCGAAGATCTGGAAGCGCCCGCCGCCGTCGGTGATGCGTAGCGTCAGCTCGTCATCGAGGTCTATGACCTCGACGTTCGGCCACTGACGGCGAGCGGCTGCCATGAGCGTGTCGCGTGAGGTCGGGAGCACGCCATCGGGTGAGTAGACGATTGCGCCGTCAGTCATCGTCGAGAGTCTCCCTTCTTCTTCTGGCCGGATATCTATGGTCAGGTCTATCTTCACCGCCCACACGGCGGGCACGGGTGCAGAAAGCGCAACAATGGTCGAGGCGTCTGTGGGGACCCTCAGGTCATCACTCCGGCATTACCGATCGAGGTCGGTATTGGATGGACGACCGTCCTCAGGAGTCACAGTCGCATTCGCCCGCGGCGGGCAGTTGGCGGAAGCAACGCGGACAGTGCCTAACCAATGTCGGTTCCGCCTTGACCACGCCACACTTGCTACACGGCGGCACTCGTCGCATCTCGTCGGGTGTTGCTTCGCGAACAAACGAGACCTTGTCGTTCGGGTCGGCGGAAAGCCGCGCCGCTATCTCTTGGTCGGAGTAGGTGTGCTTGTCCACCTTCTCGAAGAAGTGGGTGCAGTTGTAGAGATGCCGCCTACAGTTCTTGGGAAGTGAACCGTTCCGGTTCTCCGGAACCCATCGCTGCTCGGGGTTCGTCACGATTGTCGATTGGCGTCCATCGGACACGCGGCATCACGCCGATGCTGTGCGGGCGGCCTCGTCGAGGCGCTTACCGAGCCACTCGGGGACATTCTCGGCGTCTCGCGGAAAGTCGCGAACGTCGATGGCGTAGTTGAACGCGCGGACCGGCATGCTCCATCGTGGCTCGTCGTCGTAGTTGAACGTCGCGCGTGCGTCGGCGTGGCCGTCGCCTAGGTCGGTGATGGTCCATTGGGCTGACATCCAGGTACCGGCGCCGGGGGTGTACATGACCTTGCGGAGTTCGTTGAGGAGGTCATCGACCTCGAAGGGGACCCCCTCGGACTCGTCGATGGTGCCGTCGGGTCGTTCGACGATGAGTTCGTGCTCGGACAACATGGAGAGGGCGCTGCGGTTGAAGGTCAGGCTGCGCCAGGGACCGGTGACCTCGGTCGGGATGAGCGCGGAGATCTCACTGATCAGCTCCCCCTGGCGAGTCAGGTTCGGGCCCTGCGGGTTCGGGGCGGACATTGGTGAACGTCCTCTCTCTGCGCTTGCCGTTCACGGTCATGACGGCATGGATCTTTGACGGGACCTTCTGGTCCCCTTCGTACCTCGGAACGAGCTTGAGGGCAATGTCGTAGGCAGGGTTCCCGTCTTCGGCGTGGGTGCCCACCCAATCGCGGAGCTGCTTCTCCATATCGTAGAAGTTGTCGCTCACCTTCGTGGGTCCTGCAGCGACCGACTCGTTGAGTTCTGCGAGCATCGCGATGATGTTGATTCGGTCGGGGCCGCCTCCGCTCGCCTTTTGAAGCAGGTGGCCTCCCTGGTAGCCAGGGCCGCCGGAGCGACCGACGACGCCCTGGACATGCTCCGATCGGGTGGCGTCCCGGAGTGCAAAGTGGGGGTCGTTGGCTTCGACTGTTCGCGCTTGTGGGTCGGTGCGAAACACGTGGATGTTGCTCACGACGAAGGTCGCCGAGGGAACTGGCGAGTTGAGATCTGGATTGAGACTGCCCTTCTCTCCGTACTCAGTGTCGATGTGAGTCAGTTTGCCGTCATCGTCGGTGAAGAAGGTCCCCCGGCCGGTGACGTCGTAGGCGGTGTTGGGTTCGAGAGTCAGCCCTCGTGGCGGGAACTTCGTTCGAGGTCCGAGTGGTCCCACCGCGACACGGCTGACTACCTCGGGCGCTGGCCATCGTTCTTGGATGCGGATCGCTGACATCGACCCAGGAACAGGAATCATCGCCGCTGCCGGAACGATCCCTGGCGCGGAGGCGGATGGGCTAGCGGGGCCGAGCGCAGGGGGCTTCGTGATGGCGACTTGGTGGTTAACCTCTCGAGGTCGGGCCACTTCGGGCGGTTGGCGCGTAGGTCCGGCGAGGGCAGGAGGTGTTTGGGGTGCCGGTTCGGAGTGGGGTACGACTTGGCGACGCCAACCGGTGGCCATCCCCCAAGCGAACCCTGCAGCACCCCAGACGTGACCGACTCCGTAGGCAGCGGGTCGGGTGAAGCGCCAGGCGATGTAGGTGAGGACGGCACAGATGGCGAGCTTGAGGGTGTAGTGCACCTGGGCGCTGGTCAGGACTGCACTGAAGAACCGGAGCAGACACAGAGCCACGACGAAGTAGATCGGCCCCATGACCAGCGGGCCGATCACGCGATGCAGCCAGCCCACGGCAAGGTCGCGGGTGCGGTCGAACATGAACAGGATCCCGGCCGCGGGTGCGAACGGGACGATGAGGCGGATGAGCACGAACGCGAGCAGGATCGCCAATCCAGCGATCAGCAAGTAGCCGCAGGTCACGATCACCGCGACCAGGTTGACGATGCCTGCGGTGGCGCGCTGACCCCAGTGCTCACCTTTGAAGTATTCGTAGGCGACCGAGTCTTCACGGTCGATCTGCTCGGCGATCGCCTTGAACGCGTCCTGCTTCTCTTCGACGATCGCTTTGCCCTCACCTTCGGGGTCGGACCGGTAGGTCTCGTATTCGTCGAAGGTGAAGTGGGTCGCCCGGAACAGATCTGGTCCGTGCGCGCGGGCAGTGGCGGAGTCGGCATCGCCCAGGGCGCCGGTGAGCCAGGTGCGGTATTGGGTGGACCGTACGAGCTCGTCCATCTGGCCGTTGATCGCAGCCACCGCCGGATCCTCGCCAGGAGCCGGGTGGTCCTCGAACCCGGTCGCGATCAGCGTGACCGTGTTGCGTACACCGTCATCGACCAGGCGGACCGACTCGGCGGGGTAGGAGATCAGCAGAGTCGTCGCAACTAGTATGACACCAGCCCATGCGACGGCGGTTGCAGATCCAGCGATGTGTCCGGTGCGTGCGCGCCAGATCGCGGTCGCGGCGACGAGAAGCACGGCGATGGTGATCCATGGGCGCCAGACACCTTCGGTGACGGCGCGGGTGGCGTCGACGACCGGGTTGTCTAGGGCCTGGACCGGAGAGTCCGGGTCGACGACGGCGTCGAGCAGCGCGTGGGTCCAGTTCGGGATCGTGCCGGAGACCTGGAGCAGGATGTTTCCGATCGCCGTCCCTGCGCCTGCTACGAACTGGCCGGTGCAACCGTTGTCGTAGGTCCACAGCTGCGGGGTCGTGCCGTAGGTCGATTCCAGGGTCACGCCGTCGTCGTCGAAAGGATCATCGTTCTTCGGGCTCTCGCCGAGCTGGACGATCCACGATCCCGCGCCGTGCGGGGAGGCAGGAATGGGCGCGTCGTCGTTGTTGCACGCGAGATCGGCCGCGTGAGCCGGCGAACCGGCCACGACCGATCCGATGACGACGAAGGTCAGAGCGAGCAACGCCACGAGCAGGCGCGATCGCCCGCCCGTTCGGCGTATTCGAAGTGGTGCCCGACCACCCAACTCCATGTCCCCCGATGCTCCCGAAACCGAACAGCAGTTTCGCCCACGGTGCCGAGGGCTGCCACCGTTTACCGTCTCGTTGGCTAGGCCTCGGTCGATGGGGCGAAGTAGTCGCCGAGCATCTCGGTGACCCAGGCCGGCTGGTGGGTCTCGCCTCGCGTACCGAACTCGGCGAACCATGGCTTTACGTCGAGGACGGGGGTGCCGTCGACGGCGTCGAGGTCTTCGACGTGGAGGTCGAGGCCGTCGACCTTGATGAGCTTGCAGCGGGAGATGCCGAGCCAGTTGCGGCGGCGCATGTTGCGGTGGCCGATGTTGCCGACTTCGGGCCAGCCGGGATTGTCGCGAGCGCGGCGTAGGCCGAGGTTGAGGTCGGTCTGGTCGGTGAGGTGGAAGAAGAAGACCACCTCGAGGTGGGAGAACTCCTCCAGACCCTGGGTCGCCTCGACCGGGTACACGTCGGGGTCCAAGCGGATGATCGCCTGGGTGCCGCCCCAGTAGTCGTCGGTCGGCTCAGTGCGGCCGCCGATGACCTGGGCGATGGGGGTCATGGGGATGGCTTCCACGGATGCTCCTTGGGTGCGGGGGTCAGGCTGTTGCGAGGTAGGCGGCGGCGCGCTGGTCGAGGTCGGCGAACTCGCTGGTGGAGCGAAGAGGATGGAGAACCTGGCGGACGGTCGCGGCCATGTCGCGTACACGGCCGGACCGAACGCCGGTGGTCGCGTCCAACGCGGTCGACCAGGTCGCGCTGGCGCGGTCGAGGTGGCCGCGGGCAGCTTGGATCTCGCCGAGGTAGCCGAGGGTGACTGCGTGGGTCCGTACGAACTCCTTGCCACGCAGTTCGACGCTGCGGGTCAGCGCGGTCTCGGCACCGTTCAGGTCACCGCTGGCATAGAGCGTGCGGCCGGTCTCGTGGGCGAGTGATGCCTGGGAGAAGAAGAACACCCTGCTGGGTTCTTCGTCGCCACTGCTCGCTGCGGCGAGATCCTTCTCCGCGCGCAACAGCGCCGCCGCGGAGGCACCACCGAGTCCGGCGGTTGCAAGCGCTCGAGCATGGACGACACCGATCAGGGCGCGCTCGCGCGGGCATGCGGTGCGGTAGCGGTCACCGTCTACGGATGCTTCCGCGAGAGCGAGGGCGTCGTTGGGTTTGTCGAGCTCGATCGCCTGGTGCGCGAGCGCCCGTAGCGCATGACCGGCGAGTGCTGAGTCGTCAGCTTCGTCAGCGAGCTTGACCGACGTAGTGAGCAAGCGACGTGCCTGGCCGTGGCGGGCATCGTCGAATGCCATCCACCCTGCGACGTAGGCGACCTCGGAGGCAGCCGCGAACATCGCGGATCTGACTGACTCATTCGGAAAAACTCCGGCGACCATGCGTTGCACGTCGTTCATCAGGTACGCGGTTACCTGATCGAGTGCACTACCGCCGCCGTGCTTCTGGTCGGCTCGAGCGAACCCGGCGGCCGTGGAGTAGACCCGTGCGACATCGGTGGCGCCGTAGCGTCGCCCCGCTGTCGGCGGCGAGCCCCACGACACCACGGTTGCCGCGGCCGCACCGAGTGCCTCACGTCGAGTCAGGTCCACGCCACCATTGTCCCGGGCCGGCTGAGCGGTCGGAGCCCTTGGGGCTCGCAGCTGCCGAAGCAGGTCCTGCTGAGCCGGTGGCAGGTGCTCGTGATCGACGTCATCAAGAAGGTCGAGGACCGTGCAGCCGTTCCCGAAGGCGCGAGCCAGACGTGCGAGGTCCTCCAGCGCGGGACGCGAACCCCCGTGGGGCCAGTTCTCCCACCGCGAGAGCCGGGAGTCATCGATCGGAGCATCCGGGTTGACCGTCCGGTACTGCTGGACCGCCTTCCACTGCGTCCACCCCAGAGCTGCCCGCCAGGCCCGCCGCGGGCGGTCGCCGAAAGCTTGTTGCATCTGCGCAGCGATCTGCGCCACCGAGCGATCCTCGGCGGCCAAGCGCATGCGCAGCTGCTCACGCGCTGCCCTCTCGCTACGTGCCACGTCGAATACCTCGCCCGATCGTCTTCTGCGGCTCTATCTGACGCGATCGTATCCGCGGTTCGGATAGGCAGCCACCGATGCACGACCGCGGCGCAGAAACTTGCATCCAGGTACAAGATCTCAAGTAGCCACCATCCAAATACGCAGGTCACGTGCCTGTTAGGCCACGGTCCAGAAAGTTGCCGTTCCGCGTGGGAGCCTGACCGGCTTGCTCCAGCACGCTGGTCGGGTCAAGCCGCGGCATCCATGCCGCGCCAGATCACGGAGATCGAGATGCCAGCAACCATGACTCGCACTGGTAGGCCCGGAGGGCCTGGACGTCCCCGCCACACCGGCCAGATCGCAACCGGATCGGCGCGCGAGGACATCCTCGACCACGCCGCGCGTCTGTTCACGAGTCGCGGCTACGCAGGCACCTCCACCCGAGACATCGCCGAGGCCGTCGGCATCCGGCAGTCCTCGCTCTACTACCACTTCGCAGACAAAGGCGAGATCCTCAGCGAACTGCTCGAGCAGACGATCCGCCCCACGATCGACAAGGTCGAGGAGATCGAACGGCTCGCCGCCGAGCACGACTGGGCAACCGTCCTATACGTCCTCATCCTCCTCGACGTCCACACGCTCGCCGTCGCTCCGCACAATGCAGGCATGCTCCCGAGGTTGCCCGACGTGACAAGGCAGCCGCTGTTCGAGCGCTCCAAGGCCGTACGACGCCAGCTCATCGACGCCTACGACCGGATTGCCTCACACCTCACCGACGACCGTCGCCAACGGGACCTCCACCTGGGCAACGTGCTGCTCCAGCTTGTAGAGGTCGTCATCAGCATCCGCCGCGCAGGCGACACACTCACCGACATCAAACGCCACGCCATCGCAGCCTCCGCACTCCGAATCTGCGATGTACCCGAAGAACAGATCTGGACCGCCGCCCTTGCCTCGGAGCACTTGGTCGGCCAGTTCACATAGTCTCCCGGCCGGGCCGCTCCCTTGGCGGCGGTCAGGCCGGGCCAATCACCTTCTACCGGAACGCGGCTGGGAATGCGCCGGCACGTCAGAAGTGGGACTTGACATAAACTCGTTCAAATGTTCGAATATAGGCCGAAGACTTCGGTGCGCGGTGAGGAGATTCCCGCCGAAGCGGTTGCAGGGTCGCCCGTCTACTAACCTTTCGGGGTCCGCTTGGTGTGGCGCCCCGGATCGAACTGGTCATCACAGTAAGTTGAGGTATGTGAGGTGTTGCTATGGGCGATCTAACGGTTGTTGAGATCTGTGCGGGCGCCGGGGGGCAGTCCCTTGGGCTCGAACTGGCTGGCTTCCAGCACCGTTTGGCTGTTGAGCTCGATGAGAACGCTGCTGCAACCCTCAAGGCAAACCGGGATTGGGAAGTTGCTGTGGGCGACGTAGCTGATCCGTCCGTGTGGGAGCCGATGGAGTACGCCGAGGGCCTCGATCTATTGGCCGGGGGCGTACCGTGCCCGCCGTTCTCAATCGCCGGCAAACAGTTGGGCGCAAGCGATGAGAGGGACCTCTTCGCATGGGCTGTTGAGCTTGTGGGCCGCATGCAACCGCGCGCTGTACTGCTGGAGAACGTCCGAGGCCTATCCATGCCGCGCTTCGCCGCGTACCGGCAGCACGTTAAGGATCGGCTAGCCGAACTGGGTTACTGGTCCGACTGGAAGATGCTTGAGGCTCGAGACTTTGGCGTCGCACAGCTTCGGCCGAGGTTCATTCTGGTTGGTCTTCGCGAAGAAGACGCTAGGTACTTCGACTGGCCCGAGCCAACGCCCTACGCCGGTACGGTAGGCACAGCGCTCCGCGATCTGATGGCCCAAGGGGGCTGGCGCGGCGCCGATGCATGGGCTGAGCGCGCGAACGGCATCGCTCCAACCATCGTTGGCGGTTCCAAAAGGCACGGCGGGGCAGACCTCGGGCCAACACGAGCAAAGCGAGCATGGGCTGAACTTGGTGTGGACGCAATGGGTGTCGCTGACGAGCCGCCAAAGGCTGACTACCCTGAGAACTTCGTTCCCAAACTGACGACAGAAATGGTCGCAAGGATCCAGGGGTGGCACGGGAGCGACGACTACCGGTGGGAGTTCACCGGACGCAAAACCAGCCGATACCGGCAAATTGGCAATGCCTTCCCGCCTCCGGTCGCTCGCGCGGTCGGTGCTGCCATCGCTGCCGCGCTCAATCACGAGGGTACGCCCCGTGATCTCAGCGAGACTGTCGTCGAGGTGATGCACGACCCGGTCTACGTTGCCTTGAAAGAGGCGACCAAGCCGCTGACGATCAGGCAAATCGTGCGGTCGTCACGAGGTGCGATTGATGCCCGTGAGATCGAACAGCGTATAGGGCGACTCTCGCGCGACTTCCATATTAAGGAGGATGGCGAAGGGGAGGAGCGGACCTACGTGCTCGGCGAATTCAAGGGCTTTGTCGGGCAAGAGGACCATCTCCGGCATCTCGCGTTTCAAGCGGCGAGATCTACCATCAGCTGAGCATCCCGTTGCGTGATTTTGCGGCTCGGCCAAATTGGACTCCCCGGCGGCTCGGCTCGGTCAGGGGGATCGGGCTAACGACAGGCACGTGCGGTGGGCGCGAGTCCGGCTAGCACGTCGCGACTCCATGGTCGACCGGATACCCTGCAACTGTGGCCGAGCGATGGGTCCCAACTGCGTCGAGTCCAAGCCTCTCCGGGCGTAAGAGTCAGAACACTGCTCCTGAGCTTGCGCTTCGGCGTGAGCTGCACGCCAGGGGGATAAGGTTCCGCCTGCATCGCAAACTCGCTCCTACCTGCACGCCCGACTTCGTTTTACCTAGGCGGCGCGTCGCCGTATGGGTCGATGGCTGTTACTGGCATTCATGTCCGGAGCATGGGCGAAGCAAACCGTTCACCGGTCCCAACGCCGAGATGTGGCGAGCGAAGATGGAACGGACCCGTGAACGGGACAGCCGTGCGGTTGAGACGGCGCAAGCGCTCGGCTGGACAGCAGTACGCGTCTGGGAGCATGCCATCCGTGAGGACGTGGCCCACGCGGCTTCGCTGGTCATGGCAGCCGGAACAGCCAAGGCGGCGGAGCACGTGGCGCCCGAGTGAGTAGCGACCCTGTTCATCGCGGTCTCGCTTAGTCCCGCCGTGAAGTTGTCAGTCGTGAGTACGCAATGGTGGAACGGTGACGCCAACCTCAGCGAAGCGCGATCGGGGCACTGCTACCCAGCCTTCTTCGCCGAGATCGTGTCCGAAAGCTCGTGCTGTCTGCCGCTCGTCGACCCACGTGCCCACCAGCACGATGAGGTCATGGTCGTTTCGGAGAGGAACCTTGGCCTCACGAATCCGCTTCATCGGGTCATGTAGACCAGCTCCGACCGTAACCAGTGAGGAGCGGGGGATCACTGTCTCAGGCAGGTATGTGAACAGCGCGGTTGCACGCTTACGCAGACCAGCGTCTCCAAATACCACTTCGAGTTGGTCGAGGTTGAGGAGCCTCAGGGGCTCCGGTGGTAAGTCCGTCCAACTGACCACCGGCATAGCGAATGCACGGACGGGTCCGGCGAGCGTTGAGCGCTTCTTGTCCTGATTGCCGTCGCCGCCGGTGAGCCAGACACGGTGGGTGCGCATGAGCCAAGCGGCGAACCTGTGGTTCTTCGGGTCAATCCGAACAAGAAGGGTGACTTGGCATTGACCTTCCCGCGGGATCATCCACACGTAGCCGTCGCGCACGGTCCCCTTGATCTCGACGGCCACGTCGACGATCTCGGTATCGAGTGGTGGAACCTTCTTCAACCCGAGGCGCTCGATGATGTGGTACTGGAGCTTGGTGCCAACGGCGGAACGCTCGTCTGAGTCGACCTTGGGATCCAACAGGTCGAATCTCCAGGTGCGCGCCCCGTCAAGGATATACCGGACTGCGTCGTCTGTTGCGGTGCGGAGTAGGTCGGTGACTGGCTGGGCGAGTAGCCACTTGTGGACGGCCTGAAGGTCGGCGTCGTTGTCCGGATGTACGATCTGGTGGGCCGGTGGCGCGACTCCCTTGCGGGTGTCAGGTTGGCATGTTGAGCCGGGCTGGACGACCGGCACTCTTGGAGACACAAGCCGACGCTAGCGCACCGGCGCCAAACCAGGGTCCGTTCATCGAGATCATGTCAACGGTTGTGGGCATAGCTGCATGGCAGTGCATCGAATCCGCCCGCCGTGGCCGCTAAGAACCCCGTGTGCCTACTCGGCCATCTTGATGCGGTCCAAAAGCTCGCCCTGCATGTCAGTCGGCACGCGGCGGTAGGTAGCCCAAGCGCGATCTAGATCTGTTGTGCCGCGTCGCCCCCGCTCAATCCAGCGTAGGAGCCGTCGGAGGTCCCGAGAGTCGAGCTCGAGGGCAGCGGCAACGGCCTCGGACGCCGGTATCGGGGCGTCGTTGTGTCCGGCGCGACAGCGTTTGCACTCGGTCACCAAGACGACTTTCTCGTGTCCATGTTCGGTGGTCACAGTTCGGCGGGACACGGCGAGCACCGCCGTCATCACGGCGTCATCCGGGTATGGTTCGCCGCCGGAGATGCCGCAGAGCGTGCACATGTATCCGTCCCGAGCGAGTATCGCCTGTCGGTCCTTGCTCGGTATCGCCTTCTGCGGAGCGGCGTCCTTGCGAGCCTTCGGGTCCCAGACCGGAACACCCATCTTGACGAATCTCTGGTCTTCGGCGAGAAGCGACGCGTCCTCGGCGCTCGAGTAGACAACCCACCCGAAGTCGCGCAGGTCCCGAATCCGCCGGTCTACCTGCGAAACACCAGGGAACGCCTCTCTGAGCTGGTTCTTTGTGAAGGTGTTGCCCTCGCCCACAACCTGCACCAGCCACAGTGCTCCTCGGATCATGGTTCCGGCCGACGAAGCTGGGTCGTTCCATGCAGGCAGGTCCACGTTTTGGCCTCTCATCTGGTAGTTGGACGTTCGGTAGGTGAAGCTCCGACAAGTGTCGGAGGTAGGTGCAATGATGCTCGCGAAGGGTGTTTTACCTCACCCCCCAAGACAGGACACCAACTAAGGAGCGTAACCCCATGTCCGGGTTCGGTATCCCGCCTCAAGGCGAGGAGATCAAGTCCCTCATCAGCCAGCGTCTGAATCAGGCGATCGCCGAAGCCGGAGCGAAGGTCACTATCGACTGGCGGGGCGAACCCCGCCACCTCTACGTGATCTCCATGCCGGTGGACATGCTCTACTACAACCCCGACACCCACCGGATTCGCGCCCAGCGCACGCTCAACCCTGAGCGCAACCATGCCATCGAGGCAGACCCGTGGGGCGAATCCGCCCAGTCTTACCTCCACGACTTGCTCCGGCAGCGGCCGTCGAATCCCGACCAGACCGACCCGGACTACACCGCGTTGATGGACGAGCTTGACGACGTTGGCCAGCGTGAGCCAGGGATCGTGAGCCCGTACGGCATTCTCGTGGATGGCAACACTCGCGCCGCGGCGCTCCGCGACCTCGGGGAGCAAAACATCCGTGTCGGTGTGCTGCCTGACGACACTTCCCGGCAGGACATCAACAATGTCGAGCTGTCTCTCCAGCTTCGGAAGGACCGCCGTCGTGACTATTCCTACATCAACCGGCTGATCGCGGTCGACGAGGAACTTGCACGAGGTCGTTCCGAGACGGACGTTGCCAAAGACTTCAACATCAAGTTGGCCACGCTCCAGCGCGACCGCTGGGTGTATGGCCTGATTCTCAATGCGATCGACCGCAGCAAGACAGAGGGCGGGGCCGCTCTCCGCCTCATCGACTTTGAGCAGCACCAGGAGAAGCTACGAGAGCTACACCGCGACTACACGAAACTCGCCAAGACGGACTCTGATGCTGCCAACCGGTTGATGCAGTCCCGGCTTGCGATGGTTCTGCTTGACTACCCCAAGACGTCGCTGCGTCTCGCGGCAGAGGACTTCCATTCTCGGTACCTTGACGCGCGGCTCCCCAGTGAGCTCAAGCCGACCACTTCCGCCTCGGCTCCGGTGGGCATAGTCGGGATCCCTGGCGTAACTCTGCCTGCCGCAAGCACCGACTCCCACGCAGCCGAAGAACTGACGAACCAGCTTCTTCGTGCCAAGGCAGTGTCTAGCGACGGGGCCAGCTCGAGTCCGGACGCGGTCCTCAAGGCGTCGTCACTAATGAAGAAGGCCCGTGAGACCTTCGACGTCGCGGTGAAGCTAGCTGGGCAGAACGCCGAGCTGGTCAAGCGCCAGACTGCCGTTCCCGAGCGGCTCACCGACGCAGCGGACTATGTCAACCAATGCGCCAGCGAGTTCGCAGAAGCGAGGGCCAAGCGTGCATTGGACGAAGAAGCATTCGACGACGCTCTCATCGTGCTCCGAGAGAGTCTCGAGGTGCTGGCGCGCCAGGCAGGGCGGGCTTTCACGGCACCAGGTGAGGGCGTCGCGTGGCTTCTCGAGGCCGCTCGGACCAAGTAGTGGATACCGATCAGAGCGCTCCCAGCCTGTCGATCGGCTTCGGAGCAGACGTCACGCGGGCACGTCTTCAGGCACAGACAGGTCTTGAAGGAGATCTGCGCCGCCTTGCACTGGGCTTCCAGTCGAGCGCACAACGCTCCCCGGCCAGTGTCGAGGTTGACCTTGACGACCTGCTCACCAACCTCGCAGCGCTGAACAGCTGGCCGTATCGAGGTGAGGGTGACGTGATCTGGGACCAGCAGCTCCAGGCACTGGTCGTCGACTCGCTTCAAGATGCGCAGACCGTTTCCACGCAGCTGAGTGGGCCCCAAGGGGCGGAGAGCGCTCCAGGGAGTCTCAGTGACACGCTCGGACCGGAGTGGGTGGGCGACCTGACGTCGTTCCAAAGGCGCGACATCGCGAAGCTCCTCTCGCTGAGGCACGGTGCGAACTTCTCGGTCCCTGGAGCCGGCAAGACCCGCGTAGGCCTGGCCGTTTTCCAGGCTCTTCGTCAGACGGCCGGCCTCGAGCGGCTTGTGGTGGTAGGGCCCAAGTCGAGTTACGGCGCGTGGCAGGAGGAGAACCAGAGTTGTCTCCGGTCTCCACTCGACCTGGCGGTCCTCGATGGAGCCTTATCGAGCGGTGCCGAGGCCATAATCGTTAACTACGAGAAGTTGCGGGTCCAGGGCACCGTCAACATGATCGGGCGCTGGCTCACTGAGCGCCCGTCGATGCTCTTGCTCGACGAGGCGCACCGTATGAAGCTCGGTGCGGAAGGTACTTACGGAGCTGCATGTCTTGCGCTGGGTACCCGTGCCAGGCGTCGACTGATCCTTACCGGAACGCCTGCGCCGAACGGAGTGAAGGATCTGGAGAACCTCTTCGGGTTCGTATGGCCGGGAACAGGGCGACAAAGCGTGGTGCGCGCTGTCGCTGGGGGCGACCTCGCTGCGGCGAGCCGTGCCCTCCGGCCACTGTTCACGCGCACGACAAAAGGTGAGCTAAACCTCCCACCTGTGGAGACGACGCTTCGGACCGTTCCGCTTCCGCCGCTGCACGGCGAGATATATGCGGCGCTTGTTGGCCAGTTCTCAGCGCGCGCCGCAGGGGCCGAGGGTGACTTCCAGACGTTGGGACGGATCATCGTCTACATGCTGATGGCCGCGACCAGTCCCGCCCTGCTGGCTGTCGGCGCAAGCAAGCATGAAGCATTGGAGTACCGAGTGCCGCCCTTGTCGGTCCCTGAGGGGTCCTCTCTCTATCAGTTGATGCAGGACCTGCCGGCGTATGAAATGTCTCCCAAGTACAAAGAGGTTCTCGCGATTGTGGCAGAGAACGCCAGGCAGGGCCGAAAGACGCTTGTGTGGTCGACCTTTATCCGCAGTTTGAACACCCTCCAGCGCGTGCTCGCCCAGTTCAATCCGGCGATAGTCCATGGCGGAACTGATGACCGGGATGAACAGATTCAGCGGTTCCGTGCCGACCCCTCATGCATGGTGCTCCTCTCCAACCCAGCAACGCTCGGCGAGGGGATCAGTCTCCACCATGAGTGCCACGACGCCGTGTTCATCGATCGCGACTTCGCGGCAGGGAGGTTCCTACAGAGCCTCGACCGGATCCACCGGCTCGGGCTCGCGCCGGATGTCAAGACGCGCGTCACCGTCCTCGCCTCGGAGGGAACCATCGACGAGGTCGTAGCCAGCCGTCTCGCGGCAAAGCTGGCCTTCATGGGCGGGATCCTGGACGATCCTGCTGTCCAGCAGCTCGCCGATTTGGACGAAGAGCCGACGGTGGGCGGCGGCTTGGAGCCAGCTGATCTGCAGGCGCTGATGGGCCACTTCCATGCGGCTTCCGCCTGAACCGGTCCTGGTGGCCGCTCAGCGGTGGCTTGAACTCCTTCCAACCAGTGGGGGAGTAGCGCGTGCGCAGGCGATGCTAACCAACCTCCCGAACTACAGCGATCTCACTCCCACGCAGTACGCCACAGCGCTCGCATGGGTGCGGGAGATAGGCCTTCTCGACACAGCTGGGTGCGGCCAACCCGCTTCCGCTGCAATGCTCCGCGCTGTCTTCGAGAGAGGCGACCTAGCCTGGGTAAGAGATGCGGACATCTTGGTCCAGTCGCCGGATGATCTGCCGACTGACGTCCTCGACGCTGGAGCGACACTCGGGCTTGGCGCGTCCGACGTCTATGGCCTGCTCTGCGGCGCATGGGGCAAGGTCGACACAGCAGCGCGAGAGCGTGTTGGAGCGGCTGGCGAAGCGGCCCTAGTCGACCAGCTACGATCGCTCAGCGCCGCGAACGTCGAACAAGTCTCCACTTGGTCTGACGGGTTCGGCTACGACATCGCAGTGACGGATGGAAGAACCTCCGCCCACCTCGAGGTGAAGTCCACCACCCGATTCGGCAGGCTAACCATCCACCTCTCACGCAACGAGTACGAGGTGATGCTCCGCGATGAGCAATGGGCGCTTGTCGTTGTGCGCCTAGATGACGACCTCACTCTCCGCGGCACGGGGTCAGTGCATAAGGGGTGGCTTGGGCAGAATGCTCCGAAGGACGCATCTACCGGCGGGCGATGGGAGTCGTGCAAGTTCGAGGTGCCCCAAGACGTCATCGAGAGCGGGGTTCCCTGCATCGCCAACCTCCTTGCTTCGCCGCTGCCGGCGTGGGACACGCCTAAGGTCGCCGGTTGGCCAACGGCGGAGTCGAGACGATGCTCTCCCCCCTTTGACCCCGCAGCGGGTTAGTAGACCGTGCCGATGGCCTCTCGCGGATGAGGAGCGGTCCGTGTGGCGGAACGCTGCCTTTATGTTGAGCACAACTGCGCACATGCAGTCGATGTATGTCATACGCTCCGATGGTGGCGAACCATGACGACACCGAACCTCGCGACGTCTCTTGGATGAGCGAGGACGAGGTACTGGGGCTGCTTGACGGGGCGTCCACGACTTCGCCTCTCGCAACGGTGCTCAAGACTGACGAGCGAGTCTTGGCGCGCGTCACCGATGGCATTTATCGCCACCCGGCATCGGCCCTTCGTGAGCTCATCGCCAACGCATACGATGCGGATGCGACCCGAGTAACGATCCGGACGGATCGGCCGCGCTTCGAGCGGATCACCGTCGACGACGACGGGATCGGAATGTCTCAGGAGACGCTTCTACACCTCCTCTACCACATTGGCGGCAGTGCGAAGCGAACGCAGCTTGGTACCCGGCTGGGGATGACGAGTCCAGGGAACTCCCAGTTAAGTCCAGGCGGGCGACCGCTGATCGGCAAGATCGGGATCGGGATATTCAGCGTGGCTCAGCTCACGCAGTCGTTCCAGATCGTTACCAAGCAACGCGGGGATTCTCACTGGAACGTCGCGAGCGTGCTATTGAAGCAGTACTCCGATTCGAGTCCGATCGAGGCGAAGCACGATGGTCAGGAAGGGGGTGGATCCGACAACGCGGGAAGCACGGAGTACGAAGCCGGAAAGGTTCTGGTCTGGCGTCAAGAGGCCGCTGACGCCGAAGTGCAAGGAACCTCGATCATTCTGACATCGATGCGCCCGCAGACCCGAGAAACGCTGCGGAGCCAGGACGTCTGGGAGGCTGTTGAGCATTCAGAGGCTGATACCGGTCGCAAGTTGCAGCCGCCGAAGTACCACATCGGAGCGATGCAACCCGGAAGTGATTCGTTCTTACAGCGCATCGGGAAGGACTCGACGAGCAGTCTTCCGTGGGCACGGGCGGAATCCCAATCAGGCGCGTTCGACAGTCTTGTCCGATCGGTGTGGAATGCGATATACGAAGGTGAGCCAAATCCTCGTTTGGATCGGCTCTTTGACTATTACCTGAAGATGGCCTGGAATCTGGCGCTGGCCGTCCCTCTTCCGTACGTCAAAAAACATCCGTTCGACCTGGACGGAACTGACAACACGCTCTTCTATCGCTTGCTCGATGGCGGCCGACGGGCGGATCGGATCGACGTATCCGAAGGCTCGAGTCTTCGCGAGGCTGCCAATCTCGGAAATGAAGTTGCCAGTGTTGCAGGATTCAAGGTCTTTCTCGACGATCTGGAGTTGAAGAGACCGTTGGACATGACGGATCTCCCACCTACTCAGAACGCGCTGCGACAACCGATCATGTTTGCGGGCTCATATCGCGAAGAGTTCCCTGGCATCGACCCTGAGTTAAGTGGCGGGCCACTTGCGTTCCAAAGCTACCTTCTGTGGGCGCCTAAGGTTGCGCCTGTCGAATCGCAGGGAGTGCTTATCAGAGTAAATGAGGCGAGCGGGACCTCGTTCGATCCAGACTTCTTGCTCTATCCAGTCACTGAACGCCAGCGGATGGCACAGATCACCTGTGAGGTCTTCATAACAGAAGGTTTCGACGGTGCGTTAAACATCGATCGCGAGTCATTCAACTTTGCACACCCGCACGTAGTTGCCTTGACGCATTGGGTCCATCGCTCGCTGAGGACCGTGATCGCTGAGCAGAAGCGCCTGGGAAAGGCTGCACGCACCCAGAAACGCGCTAAAGACATGGGCGAACAGGGCGAAGAAGCCCAAGACATCATCGACGAGCTCTGGCGCCGTGTGCGAGGCGAGGATGCGGGGGCTCCACCAGTCACCTTTTCAACAACAGAACGAGCGGCGGCAGAGGGAATCCGCCTTAACTCGGAAAAGGTCTTGGGGGAATTCTCGGGCGCCAATTGGGTGGAGCGTCGCGCTTTGGCGCAGCTTAAGGTCGGCTCGATCGCGCGACTCCTAGATGCGTATGAACTGCTCGACACCCTGGAGCAATCGGACCGTGACGAACTGATGGCGGCTATTTCGAGGTTGCTGCGGGTGTTCGAATGAGCGATACTGACGACATCTTCGCTGTTCAAAGCTATTCCCAGCAGCGACCTCCGAGCGCGCTCAAGTTTGAGCCCTGGCACCGACCTCGCAAACAGTATGTGCGGGAAGAACAATGGCTCAGCGAATATCAGTGGCTAGGCGGGCAGCGGCCGGATGGTGCCACAATTAGGTACCTCGGTCTTCCTGGCGCCGATATGCTTGACCTGCGCTATCTAACGGCGCACCCGGCCGCGCGTCAGCGAAACCAGATCCTTCGATTTCTCGGATTCGACCAATCCGCCAAGGCCGGAACGCCAGGAAGCGAGCGTCTAAACATTTCCGAGCGAGAGTTGCGTGACCTTCCGATGGTCGACGACCGCTCGAAAGTGTACGCTGACGAGTTTAAACTGTTGGCAAGGGAAGACTCTGTCGCCTGGCAAGCTGCTGACGAATTCGAGTGCTTTGATCTCATAAATCTAGACCTTTGTGGATCGCTGACGCTAGAGGAGCCGGACCTTACTCTAAGTAACTACGACGCGATCTTAGCTCTTATGGGTCTCCAGCGATATCAACGACGGCCGTGGTCCATTTTTCTGACCACCAGAGTAGGGAGCGACAAGATTCATCCCGAAGTCCGTGCCAAACTTTTCGCACTGTTCGCTCAGAACCTGGACCAGTGTGCCGAGTTTGCGAATGCCGTCGGCCAGGAGTTCGAGGTCACTCCTTCTATGGAAGCGGATTTGGATGGCTGCAGTCAGCGGGCCTTTTTCCAAGTCACAGTCGCGGCGCTGTCGAAGTGGATGCTCAAATACGCCATTGGTATGCATGCTCATATGGAGCTAAGTAGTGTGGCGGCGTATCAGGTCTACGGAGGATCGGGCGATGTAGACATGGCGTCGCTCGTGTTTAGGTTCATCCCCGAAGGCGGCATGCCGATGGGCGATCCGGCCGCTCTCGCAAGCCAGGTGCCCACTAGGCTGGACGAGTGCATGCTGGCCGCGCCGATTCCGCATCACGTTGCCAGGGTGGTTGATATCGACGCTCTGCTGAGTGCAGATGCGCCCGCGCGCGAGAGGTTAACGTCCGAGAGCGCAGACCTTCTCGAGCTTGCGCACTACGACCGCGCGGCGTATCTCGCCTGGGCCGCAGATGACCGGGCGTAGGCATTGAGGGTGGCACCGATGGATCGGCTGCTGAGATTCGGGAACGTGCCGAGGCGGCGTGGGGGCGGGCGACGTCAGCGGGGCCAGTTGTGTGGGCAGCGTTGACTAATCTGGCCTCATGACCAGCGGACCGCGGCGGGCGACGGTGAAGGATGTCGCGGCGCTGGCGGGGGTGTCGCCGAAGACGGTCTCGAACGTGATGAACGAGACGGTGTTCGTACGTCCCGACACCCGCGAGAAGGTGCTGCAGGCGGTGGAGGAGCTGGGGTTCGTACCGAACCTGAGTGCCCGGAGCCTGCGCAACGGCCGGACCGGGGCGATCGCGCTGGCGCTGCCGGATCTGTCGACGGCCTTCTCGGCCGAGATGGTGCACTGGGTGGTGCAGGTGGCGCACGCGCGGGGGATGGCGGTCCAGATCGAGGAGACGGGCGCCGAGCCGAAGCGGGAGCACGATCTCGTCTCGCGTGCCCGCGAGCACCTTGTCGACGGCCTGATCCTCAATCCTATCCGGCTCCAGGACAGCGTCCTCGTCCATGATGATCGGCTGCCGCCGGTGGTGCTGATCGGGGAGGTCGAGCAGCACAAGGTCGACCGGGTGCTGATCGACAGCCGGCAGGCGGGGTACGAGGTGGCGGCTCATCTGCTGGACCAGGGAGCGCGGAGGATCGCCGTCCTGGGTGGGGCGACGGGTGCAGCCGACGCCCCGGCCACCAGCATCCAGCGGCTCGAGGGCTATCACCGCGCGCTCCGCGACCACGACATCGAGCCAGACCAGGCGCTCGAGGTGGACATCGCGGACTGGTCGATGGCGGGTGGAGCCGCGGCGGCGGAGGAGTTGCTGGCCCGCGGTGTCGAGTTCGACGCGGTCATGGCGTTCACCGACTCGATCGCGTTCGGGGCGGTGCACGTGCTCCAGGAGCATGGGCTCGAGGTGCCGGGCGGCGTCCTGGTGAGCGGCTTCGACGATGTCGAGCACGCGCGCTTCATGAATCCGACGCTGACCACGGTCGCCCTGGACCGGCGCGCGTACGCCGAGGCGGCGGTCGATCTGCTGCTGACCCGGATCGGCGACCGTACGTCCCCGCCGCGCGCGGTGGCCATCCCGCACGAGCTGGTCGTCCGGGGGAGCACCACGCGGTAGCTAGTGGGCGGTCCGGCGGCCGCGTGCGATCCACGCGCCGACGAGGATGCCCAGCAGGTAGCCGATACCCGCGCCGATGAGGAGCGTCATGCTCATCGGGGCACTGGCTTTCGGGTCGTCATGCTTCCCATTGGCGCTCGTGATCGAGACCCGACCGGTCGGGGTCGGGAGGGATCCACCGAATAGGGGACGACGAGTCCCTTGCCAGCACCATTACAACGATGTAATCGTGCACACGCAATGAGAGGAGCTCCATGACCCACGCACGTATCACCATCGACCGTGACTTCACCATCGCCGACGTACCCCGTCGTCTCTTTGGCTCGTTCGTCGAGCACATGGGGAGGTGCGTCTACACCGGCATCTACGAACCCGGCCACCCGACGGCCGACGACCGTGGCTACCGCAAGGACGTGCTCGAGCTCGTCCGGGAGCTGGGCCCGACGGTCGTGCGCTACCCCGGCGGCAACTTCGTCTCCGGCTATCGCTGGGAGGACGGGATCGGGCCTCTTGCGGATCGGCCGCGACGGATCGACGGCGCCTGGCACACGATCGAGACCAACGCGTTCGGGCTCCACGAGTTCGTGGGTTGGGCGCGTGAGGCCGATGTCGAGGTGATGGAGGCGATCAACCTCGGTACGCGTGGGGTCGAGGAGGCGCGGGCGCTGGTCGAGTACGCGAACCATCCCGGTGGGACGTACTGGTCCGATCTTCGACGGAAGAACGGCGCCGAGGAGCCCTTCGACATCAAGCTGTGGTGTCTGGGCAACGAGCTCGACGGGCCGTGGCAGATCGGCCACAAGACAGCGCGCGAGTACGGCCGGCTGGCCCAGGAGACGGCCAAGGCGATGAAGCTCGTCGACGACTCGATCGAGCTGGTCGCGGTCGGCTCCTCGAACCGCTACATGGAGACGTTCGGGACTTGGGAGCACACTGTGCTGACCCACGCGTACGACGAGATCGACTACATCTCGATGCACGAGTACTACCAGGAGCGCTCCGGAGACGCCGCCTCGTTCCTCGCCGAGGCGGTCGGGATGGACGCCTTCATCGACGGTGTCGTCGCGACTATCGACGCTGTCAAGGCGGCCGGCAAGCACGCCAAGCAGGTCGACATCTCCTTCGACGAGTGGAACGTCTGGTACGCCGAGGGCATCGACTCCGACGACCAGCCGAATCAGGTGAAGAAGGAGTGGCGCGAGCACCCGCGGCTGATCGAGGACACCTACTCGGTCACGGATGCCGTGGTGGTCGGGACGTTGCTCAACAGCCTGCTGCGCCACGGCGACCGCGTACGCATCGCCAACCAGGCGCAGCTGGTCAACGTGATCGCCCCGATCCGATCGGAGGAGGGTGGTCCGGCCTGGCGGCAGACGATCTTCTGGCCGTTCGCCCGGATGGCCGCTCTCGCTCGCGGCCGGATCCTCCGGCTCGCCGTCTCTGCCGACCAGCTCGCCACCGAGAAATTCGGCGACGTCGACGTCATCGACGCCGCCGCGACCTGGTCGGAGCAGGAGGGACGGGTGGCTCTCTTTGTCGCCAACCGGGGTCTTTCCGAGGCCACGGACGTGACGGTCGACCTGCGCGGACTCGGCGTGTCTGGTGTGGTCAGCTCCGAGGTCCTCACCATCCCCGAGGGCGGCGACCGGCACACCTCGAACGTCGAGTCGGCGCCTGACGCCGTGGGCCTCACGCCTTTCGCGGGTGTCGGCGTCCAGGACGGGAGCGTGCGGCTGAATCTGCCGCCGTTGTCGTGGGCGGTCGTCGAGCTCGAGGTGGCGGTGTCCTGACGGCTCCGGCGGGGACTCCGGCGTGTCCTTTTACTAGACGATGACACTCTGTGAACAGTTCACAAAGTGTCATCGTCTAGTAAAAGCCCGATTGCCGAGCGACTCCGGGTCCGTCATGGAGGTTTACCGTGCCCCTCACTGAGAGCGGACTCCTTCGGTTGGCGCAGCAGATATCGGAGAAGACCGGCAACAGGTTCGTCCTCGGCATCGTCGGGCCGCCGGGAGCAGGGAAGTCGACCCTGGCAGAGCGGCTGCGGGACGTACTCAATGAGGACGGGCGGGTTGCCGTGGTGGCGCCGATGGACGGGTTCCACCGGAGCAACGCGGAGCTGGACTCGATGGGCGCGCGAGCGCGCAAGGGGGAGCCGGACACGTTCGACGCCGAGGGGTATGTGGCCGCGCTGCGCCAGGTGCGGGAGCAGCGACGGCGGGTCGAGTGGCCGACCTTCAGCCGGGTCACGGACGAACCCGTCCCCGGCGGGGTGGTGATCGACGGCGAGCCGATCGTGATCACCGAGGGCAACTACCTGCTCCTGGACGAAGGGCCGTGGCAGGATGTACGCGGGCTGCTGGACGAGGCCTGGTTCGTCGACGTCCCCGACGAGATCCTGGTGCCGAGGTTGCTCGAGCGGTTCCTCGCCGGCGGGAGGTCGCCGGAGGAGGCGGAGGCGAAGATCGCGCAGAGCGATCTGCGGAATGCCGCGCTGGTGCGGGCGACGCGGGATCGCGCGGATCTGGTGCTCTGAGTCCTCAGCTCTCGGGAGTGCCGCAGTCGACCAGGAACGACATCAGCTCGGTGGCGTCCTCGGTCACGACGAGGGTGTCGAGGGCGTGGTCGAGCTCGAGGCGCCGGACGTGGGGGATGGCGATGGCGTCGAAGCCGTTCGAGATCAGGATGCCGGTCATCATCAGCAGGGCGGTGCGCTTGTTGCCGCCGGGGTAGTACCGGGTCCGGGTGGCGGAGCAGAAGTAGATCAGCGCCTGCAGCCGCGGGTCACCGGTCTCGGCGAGGCGTCCCTGCAGCGTCGCGAAGCGGGCCCGGAGCAGCTCGCTGCCGTTGCGGCGCAAGGTGCCCTCGCCGCGGAACCGTCCCGCGTCGAGTGTCTCGTGGCGGGCGACGATGCGGTTGAGGCGGTCGGACGTCGATTTGTCGACTTGGAACCTGCCGTAGCCGATCAGGTCGCGGAGCGCGCCGTAGGCCTCGCTGAGTGCCAGCACCTGCAGCTCGTCCTCGGCACTGTGGTCACCGACGGTGACGCCGGCGAGGAGGGTGCGAACCTCGGAGAGGGTGAAGTCGTTTCCCTCGAGCTTCGCGGCGTTCCAGACCAGCTCGGGCAGGCTCTCGCGGAGCCGACGCCAGGCGCGTTCGGTGTCGGTCGGGAGGATGCGGGCGGTGTCGACGTCGGTCCACCAGACGCCGGTGTCGTGCAGCTGGTCGTCGCGGTCCGCGACCGGGCGGTAGGTGTCGTCGGCGGCCGGTTTGCGGGCCGCGTACGTCTCGGGGTCGGGGGCCCAGCGGGGCTGCTTCGTCACCATGTCCGGATCTCCTCGCGGGCGCGGGCCGCGGCGTCGCCGCCGACCGAGATGGCATCGATGGCGATCTGGATCGGAGCCGCGTAGACGACCCGGTCGCGCTCGAACGTGCCGAGGAACAGGTCGGGTTCGGCGGCGGCGACGACCACGGTGGATCGGTGCGGGGCGGACGCCGGACGGAGGGCTCCGCCGGCGAGAAGTGGCCGGATCGCGTCCGGGTCCTCGCACCACAGCACGGAGATCGGCGGGACGGCTTCGTCGAACGCGGGCAGCTCGAGTCCGGCCGCGCCGGAGAGTGCCCACCGCTGCCCGGAGGAGTCCCCGGCGGAGGCGAGCCGCCCGACGGTGGCCTCGCCGGTGAGCCGGACGGCCTCCGGTCGGTGCAGTACGCCCGAGGCCCGCGCAGCCTCCTCGATGATCTGGACGGGGTCGCCGTCGGTCCAGGTGTCGAGCCGTTCGGCCCACCGGTCGATGACGGGGTCCACGTCGGCCGGGTAGCGATCGTCGAGGATCGCTCGCGCCGCCGCGGCGGCCGCCGGGGTCGCCAGCGGCGCGGTGCTCATCGAGAGGCCGACGCCGCACGCGGTCGCGATGTTGTCGAGCGTGACGACCGACGGACTGACCCGGTCGTTGAGGATCCGGTGGACCGTCGAGGCGGACACCCCGGCGCGCGCGGCCACCTGGCGTGCGTTGAGCCCCGAGTGCTCGATGCACGCGGCGACGAGGCTGCCGACCTGCTGTTCCATATATGCAACCCTAGGGTGATCGGTTGCATATATGGAACAGGCGTGCCGACGTACGTTTCTTCTAAGGTGTGCGGCATGACGCGACCGATCACGCTGCTTGTCGAAGGGGAGTCGGACAAGGCTCTGGTGGAGGCGCTGGCGCCGCGCTACGGGGTGGACCTCGACGACCTCGGGATCGAGGTCGTCTCGATGAACGGCGCCGGGAACGCGGGTCGGTACATCCGGGAGACGACGGCGGCGGGACATCGCGTCGGCGGGCTCTACGACGAGGCCGAGGAGCATTTCGTCACCAACGCGCTCGGCCGCCAGGTCGGGGAGGACCTCTCCGGGCAGGGCTTCTTCGCCTGCCGGCGCGACCTCGAGGACGAGATGATCCGGGCGATCGGAGCCGCGCGGATCGTCGAGATCCTCGAGGCCAACGGCGAGGGCGGCAAGTTCCGTACGCTGCAGAACCAGCCCGAGCACCGCGGCGAGGAGGTCGCCGACCAGCTGCACCGCTTCTTCGGCACTGCATCCGGGCGCAAGATCCGCTACGGCACGATCCTCGGCGAGGCCGTCGAGCTCGAGTCGATCCCGGACCCGCTCATCGGGCTGCTGACCTGGTGCTGGGGCTAGACCCCTAGGGCTCCATGTCGTCGTGGACGACGACGCGGGAGAGCTCGATGGTGCCGTCGGGGCACTTCCAGAAGTGCAGCCGGCGGGCGCTGGGGGTGTGGATCTGCATCGAGACCCGGTAGCAGACCGCGCCGTCGGGGCGGGACTGTGGCGCGGAGTTGCCCCCGGCAGAGGTACGCAGCTGGTGCAGCTCGCGCCCGGTCGACTGCTCCGCGAGGCCGGTGAGCACCTCCATGACCACGTCGGCGATCTTGTCGACGGTGATGCCCTCGAGCGCGTCGACGCTGCCGAGGAACCTCTCCCCGATCGCATAGTCGGGCAGTGGGCGGGTCGGCTGCTCGCCAACCGGGATCCGGCGGGCCCAGGCGGCCTCGACCAGGTGGCGGAAGCCGCGCTCGCGGTCGGCGAAGACCGGCAGGGCGACCTCGGGTGGTGCGGTGCGCTGCTTGGCGCGGCGCAGCTGGGAGCGCATCCTGGCCAGCTCGGCGTCGCGGGTCTCGACCTGGCGGGCGGCCCGAGCCAGGTCCTTGGCGAACTGCACGCGCTCGTTGCGCAGCCCCGAGACCTGGTCGCGGAGCTCGGTCAGCTCGGTCTCGAGATGAGCCTTCTCGGCCTTGATCGCGGTGACCTGCAGCGACATCGACTGCACCGCGGCCTTCTTCGCCGGTGCGGGCTCCTTCTCCGGCATCGGCGCGGGCTCGGGCGTGGGTGCGGGAGCCGGCCGGACCGCGCGCACCGGCTCGCCCTTGCGGCGCGGCATCATCGCTGGGCTCGGGATCGCCGGCTTGACCGGAGCCGCCGGTGCCTCCAGAACCTCGGGCTCCGGAGCGACAGGCTCGACCGCTTCGACGGGCTCGACCGCCTCAGGCACGGTCTCGACATGCTCGACGACCGCAGGCGGCGGAGCATCCGGGTCGAGCCAGGGCGGACCACCGGCGTACAGGGCCAGGGCCTCGCGGGGAGTGTCGTGCTCGCGGACCTCGCGCAGCGACAGCCGCCACTTGGGTCCGGTGGCGACGACGCGGGCGAGCACGACCTCACCGGGGGTGAGGAGCGCGGAGAGGTCGTCGTCGGGGTCGCCGGTCACATCGGAGCGGAAGAGCTCGACGGTGACGTCGGGGTGCAGGCGCAGGTCCGCGGAGCCGGCCAGGACGGAGCGGACCTCGGCGGGGACGACGTCCCCGGCGGCGTACGTCTTCAGTGCCTCGTCGGCGGTGGGGCGGCTCTCCCGGATGTCGAGCCAGCGGGACTTCTTCTCCAGTACGCCGTCGACGTGCATCCCGGGTGCCAGGACGCGCTCGATCGGGACACCTGCCTGGGCGAGCTGGGGCGGGACCGAGGCCATGTCGCCACCGACGAGGTCGACCAGCGCGCGCTCGCTCATGATCGAGCGGACCGTGCCGGCGCGTCGCTCGCGGGTGGATGCGGTGCGGGCGCTGTCGAAGAGGCCTGCCGCCGCGGCCATGTCGAGGGCGTCGTCGATGAGCTGTCCGGTGAGCTTGCGGCCCTCGGACTTGCTCCATGCGAACCGCAGCGGCGCCTGCTTCAGATCGACGTTCCACCCCAGACCGACCGGGTAGACCCGACCGGCGCCGCCGTAGACCTGCGTGCCCGGCGTCATCTTGTTGGAGAAGGCCCAGGTGTGCCCGCCCGTCGTGACCAGGTAGAGGTCGGCGAGGTCGCCGATCTCGGCGGCGATCCGCTCGACGTCGGCGTAGGGATCGGTGTGCCCCGACGCGACCGTCACCACCACGGTCGGCTTCGTGCGGGAGTCGCCGTTGAGCAATGCCGCCAGGGCCTCGGCCTCGGACGTGTTCGTCACGCGCTTGATCGCAGACATGCCCCTCCTTTCACAAAAACTTACAGCGAACGGAAAGCGGACCTACGTCAACGACCCGGCCTTTGACGGAGCATTCGGCCGATGCCGATACCGGGGGTGGCTGTCAATGACGCGCCGGTGTCATATTTGCCTCGCCAGTTTTATCTAGAGGTGTGACGCATTTGCGACATTGGCAGGTATCTGCCGCGTTCCAGCGGCCCGAATGACTGCGGCTGTAACAAATCCGGAGAACGCTTTCCCTCGGCAATATTCGATCCGTCCGCATTACCCGGGAAACGCGCACGATCTGTCACGGGCTTTGCCGACGGTTTCCGCAAGGAGACCCACCTTGAGATATTCACGCCTCGGCCGATCGGCCGTAGCAGCCACAGGCATACTCGCCGCAGCGGCTGCGATGCTTGCCACCCCCGCATTCGCCGGCACCCCTACAGCCGACGACAAGGCCCCCTCGGCCAAGCTCTCGTCCGTTCTCGAGTCGAAGTTCGAGAAGTCGGACTCGACCGACTTCTGGCTCCGGTTCTCCGACAAGGCCAACCTCGGGCCCGCTTCGTCCATCAAGGACTGGACCGAGCGCGGTCAGTACGTCGTCGACGCACTGGAGAAGACGGCGAAGGCATCTCAGGCCGGCGCCGTCGCCGAGCTCGACTCCGCCAAGGTCTCCTACAAGACGTACGCCATCTCGAACGCCATCCTGGTGAAGGACGGCTCCGAGGACCTGGCGCTGAAGCTGGCCGCCGACCCGGAGATCAAGACCGTCCACGAGCGGGCCAAGCTCTCGCTCGTGGAGCCGGTCAAGGAGGAGACGGCCACCAAGGCGCCGCAGGGCATCGAGTGGGGCCTCGACTTCATCAACGCTCCTGAGGCCTGGGAGCAGGGTGCCACCGGTGCCGGGATCACCGTCTCCAGCGTCGACTCCGGGACGGACTACACCCACCCGGCCCTGGTGAACCAGTACCGCGGCAACAACGGCGACGGCACCTTCACCCACGACTACAACTGGTTCGACGCCTACGGCGACTGCACCAGCGGTCCCTGCGACCTCGACGGCCACGGCACCCACACCATGGGCACCATGGTCGGCGACGACGGCGCCGGCAACCAGATCGGTGTCGCACCCGACGCCGAGTGGATCGAGACCAACGGCTGCTGCGGCACCGACGCCGGTCTCCTCGAGTCGGGCTGGTGGCTCCTCGAGCCGACCGACCACAACGGGGAGAACCCGGACGTCTCCAAGCGCCCGCAGGTCATCAACAACTCGTGGGGCTGGAACGGCGTCGGCTACATCGACTCGTTCTTCGACGATGTGAACGCCGCTTGGAACGCAGCCGGCCAGTTCTCCTCGTGGGCCTCGGGCAACCCGGGTTCCATGTGCCAGGGGACGTCCTCACCGGGCGCGAACACGCTCACCTACTCGGTGGGTGCGGTCGACTCCTCCGGCACCGTCGCCTCGTTCTCGGGCCGCGGTCCGGGTCAGGACGGTCTGGTCAAGCCCAACATCGCGGCGCCGGGCGTGAACGTGCGCTCGTCCATCCCCGGTGGTGGGTACGCCAACTACAACGGCACCTCGATGGCGGCCCCGCACCTCGCGGGCGCGGTCGCGGCGCTCTGGAGCTACAACCCCACCCTGATCGGTAACGTCGAGGAGACCCGTCGCCTGCTCAACGAGGCGGCGACCGACGTCGACGACACCACCTGCGGTGGCACCGCCGAGAACAACAACGTGTACGGCGAGGGCTACCTCGACCTGGCGCGCCTGATCGCCCTGGCTCCGGCCGAGGGCGGCACGGTCTCCGGCACCGTCACCAGCGGCGGCGACCCGATCGAGGGGGCGACCGTCGAGCTCGACGGCTCGGCTCTCGACCGCACTCTCACCACCGACGCCGAGGGTCACTTCTCGGCCGACGTGTTCGTGGGTGACTACGACGTGACCACCTCTGCCTTCGGCTTCATCACCGAGACCGGGACCGCGTCGGTCACCGAGGACGCCACCACGACCGTCGACTTCGACCTCGCCGAGGCCCCGAAGCACACGGTCAGCGGTACCGTCACCAACGCCAGCACCAACGCTCCGATCGCGGGGGCCGAGGTTCTGCTGTCGCCGGGCAACCTGTCCGCGACCTCGGGCGCCGACGGGACCTACTCGATCGCGGGCGTCCCGGAGGGGACGTACACGATCTTCACCGAGGGGTCTGGCTGCGCCGAGGCGACGAGCTCCGAGATCGAGGTCACGGGCGCCAAGACCCACAACGTGAAGGTCGTCTTCTCCTACGACGACTTCGGGTACTTCTGCTCGGAGGGTTCCAGCGGCGTACGCTCCGGCACCACCGCGCTCGGGCTCGAGGGTGACGACGCCGCCGCCTCGGTGGACCTGCCGTTCAGCTTCTCGCTCTACGGCGGCAGCTACACCAAGGCGTACGTCGCCTCCAACGGTCACGTGAACTTCCTCGCCTCCAGCACGGCCTTCAGCAACGGCGCGATCCCGTCCACGGGCGTGCCGAACGCTGCGATCTACCCGTTCTGGGACGACCTCGACGCCCGCGGCGCCGCGGACGTCTACACCGGGGCGACCACTGTCGACGGCGTGGACGCGTTCGTCATCGAGTGGCGTGACGTCTTCCCGCTGAACAGCTCCACGGACCTGCTCGACTTCTCGGTCACCCTCTTCGAGGACGGCCGCGTCGAGCTCGGCTACGGGGACCTGCCCAGCACCGATCGCGCCCGGGGCAACTCGGCCACGATCGGCATCGAGAACGCCACCGGCACCGTCGCCACGCAGTTCTCCCTCAACACCGCGTCGCTGAGCGACAACAAGTCGATCACCTTCGACCTGGCCCCGATGGGCACGGTCTCCGGTGTCGTCAAGGACTACAACACCAAGGAAGGCATCGACGGCGCCGAGGTCACCCTGACCCCGACCGCCGGTGGGTCCGTCAAGACGATCGAGACCGGCGCCGACGGCTCCTACAGCGTCGACATGGTCACCGGAAAGTACGGCGTGAGCTTCACCGCGCCCGACTACGAGGCGATCAGCCGCAACCTCACCGTCGCCGAGGACACCACGCTCACCTCCAACGCCCAGCTCAAGGCGGGCCGGCTCGCCGTCACCCAGACGGCGCTGAACGCCAACCTCGCGATGGGTGGCTCGGTCTCCCGCAACCTGAAGATCACCAACACCGGGTCCGCGCCCGCCGAGGTCGATCTGGGTGCCAGCGGCGAGGAGGTCGTCATCCAGGGTGACAAGACCGCCTCGGCCGGCGTCACCAAGAGCGTCACCAAGAAGGCCACTTCGGTCGAGACCAAGCCCGGCGCCGGCTCCAAGGCCTCGGGTCTGACCTCGTCGAAGGCGGGGAGCAAGCTCGGCTCGTCGGGCCAGCCCTCGGTCACGGCGCTCGCGCCCACGCCCGCGGGTGAGACGACCCTGTCCCACTCGAGCTCGCACGAGGTCGTGCAGGCCAGCTCGGTCGCGTGCCCCTCGGGGACCACGACGATCCTGCGGACCTACTCGCCGGGTGACTTCGGGATCTCCGGAGGCTTCACGCCCACCAGCGTGAGCTTCGCGGTCCAGGAGACGGCCAACGGGAGCACGCCGGTGACGGCGACGCTCTACACGCTCCCGGCCGGTGCTGCGTTCACCTTCGCCAACCTGACCTCCATCGGGTCGGGCACCACGACGGTGACCAGCGACTTCGGGGCGACCTACACGGTGCCGATCGCGGCGTCGACGGAGATCGCGCCGGACGACATCCTGGTCGTCGCTGTCGCGGGTGGCGCGGTCTACTTCGGCGGCAACCCCGCCGCCGAGACCTCGCCGACCTACCTGGCCTCCGACGCCTGCGGTACGCCGGAGCCGACGGATGCCGCGGAGCTCGGGTTCCCCGACTCCAACATCATCCTCGACGTGACCGGTGAGTCCGGCGGCGCCGGTGGTGGCATCGCGTGGCTGGACGTCCAGCCGCCGTCGTTCACCCTGGCGCCGGGCAAGTCGGTCACCGCGATCGCCACGTTCGCCGCAACGGTCGACCAGCCGGGCACCTACACGGCGAACGTGACCATCGGGAACAACACCCCCTACACCGTGGCGCCGGTCCCGGCGACCATGATCGTGAAGGCGCCCGCAGGCTGGGGCAAGATCACGGGCACGGTGACGGGCTCGGGCTCGCCGGTCGAGGGTGCCGTGGTGGCTCTCGACGGGGTGTCGTACGACGTGACGCTGCGGACGGATGCTGACGGCACCTACGGGTACTGGATGCAGAAGTCCAACGCGCCGCTCCAGGTGGTCGTCGCGGCCGACGGGTTCGTCCCGGCGACCAAGAAGGCGCAGATCGTGGCTGGTCAGACGACTGTCTACGACTTCGACCTGAAGCCGCTCGACTAGCTCGACAGCGAGGCCCCGGGCACCGGCCGGTGTCCGGGGCCTTCGCTTGTTCGTTCGGAACCGCTCTGGCGCGGCTCGAATGTCGGTGCTGCGGTGTACGATCGCGGCGCCTGCGAGAACAACCCCCTAACCAGCCCCTATGCCTCATTCCTCCATGCCGGCCGTCGCCGAGATCCTGCGCCTGCGGGCTCCGTTGAGCCTGCAGGTTCTGCGCGCCGCTTTGAAGGGCAAACGGGTGCTGCTGACCGAGGAGGAGCTGCTCGCCGTGCTGAAGTCGGGCGGCTTCGTCGAAGGGCCGCCGGGGCAGTGGAGCCTGGCTCCTGCCTCGACCGCGGCGCCCGCGCCGGCTCGGTTCAACCAGGCCTCGCTGGCTTCGCGTGCGGGGGTCGAGGGTGACGTACTCCTGAAGGTGCTGGAGGCGCTGGTCACCGACCACCCCGAGGTCAACTGGGGTGCGCTGCGGGACCGGCTCGAGTCGGGCGCAGACGTGGCTGTCTCCGACCGCACGCTCGGGCTGCTCGAAGAGGGCGTACGCCGCTTCGAGGTCGCCCGGCTCAAGGCGGAGAAGCAGCAGGCCGAGGAGCGTGCCCGGGAGGCGGAGCGGCGCCGGGAGCTGCAGCAGCTGGCCGAGAGCGAGGTCGCGATGCTGCGTGCCGAGCTCGACGACGAGCGGCGGCGCGCCCACGACGCGGCCCTCGAGCGGGACCGGCTGCGGCAGGAGGCCGAGAAGCTGGTCGCGCTGAAGGAGCAGGAGACCGCCTCCTGGGTCGCCACCGCCGCGGGCGGCTGGATGCTCGACCTCGGCGCGCCGGAGACCTTCGGCGAGGAGAAGCTCCGCCAGGCGCTCGGTCAGCTCGAGTCGGCGCTGGTCGTGCTCAACGTCAGCATCGGGTCGCGGGAGCTCGAGGCGGTCGTGGTGCACCCAGGTGGGGTCGCGGTCATCGAGCAGCACGACATCCCCTCGACCGCAGGCATGGTCGAGGTGCCGGCCACGGGCGCGGCATCCGTCGACGGCCGCCCCCTGGAGGTCGCCGATCCGCGGGCCGATGTGCTCGCCGCCGTACGCCTCCTGCAGAAGACCGCTTCCCTCGACCTCGCCTACCTGCCCGTGCTCGCCTTCCAGGGGCCTGCCGAGGCCGAGGGAGAGGACGTGCTGGTCTGCCTCACCGCCGAGGTCGACCTCGCGGTCGACGACATGCTCCACTCCCAGTCCTCGCGGGTCTCGGCCGACACCGCGGTCGCGCTGCTGGCCAAGCTCGGCGTCCCGGAGTTGCCGGAACCTCCTTCCGGTTTCTGACCCCGGCCGAGGCGTCAGTTGCGTCGGCCGAGTTGGCACATGTGTGCGCACTCGACCGACGTACGTGACGCCTCGAGCGACGGGGGTGACGCCTCGGCAGGTCAGATCAGGCCGGCGGCGCGGGCTGCGTCCGCGTAGGCGGCGGCCAGGGTGGGGACGGTCTCGTGGGCGTTGAGGCCGGACGGGTTCGGTACGACCCAGAGCTCGGCGCCGGCCAGCGGCTCGGGCTGGCGGCCTTGCTTGGCCTTGGGACGGTTGAACGCGGTCCGGTAGGCGGTGATCCCGGCGATCGCGACGACGGCCGGTTTTCTCCGTGCAACCAGGGAGAACAGCTCGGCACCACCCTCTTTCAGCTCGGCGTTGTCGAGCTCGGACGCCTTCGCCGTGGCGCGCCGGACGATGTTGGTGAAGCCGATGCCCCGGGCCCGGAAGTAGTCGCGGTCCTCCGCCGTCATCCCGGCGGAGGCGTCGATCGGTCGGGTCGTGATCCCGGCGCGGAAGATCGCCGGATAGAACCGGTTGAGCGGGTGCGCGAAGTGGGTCTGGGTCGCCGCGGTCCACAGGCCGGGGTTGATACCGACGAAGAGGAGGCGCAGGGGCTGGTCGTCTGCGGGAAGGAGATCGGGGACCGAGGCGCCGTAGTAGGTCTGGAGCTCGGCCTGGGTGTAGCGGGCCACGGCGCGATCCTTCCATCTGGGTAACGAGCGGGCCGGTGGGGGTGCAACAGCGGGGTGCCGTGGGGAGTATGTGGAATATGTACCCCACGCGTCTTCTCCCACTCGCACTCGCTGCGACGGCGCTCCTGGTCACCGCTTGCGGCACCTCTGATGAGGCGAGCGACCCGGGCACGAGCCCGTCGCCCTCGGCCTCTTCGTCGTCTTCCCCGGCGCCGGCCTCGCCGTCCCCATCCGGGACCCCGAAGCCCAAGCCCCAGCCCGAGCCGTCCCGCCCGCCGAGCTCGGAGAAGCCCGTACGCGGCCTGGTCTCCGCCGGGGGCGCGGCCGAGGGCGACCTGGAGAAGACCGCGACGCCCCTCCCGGACGAGGCCGCGATCAGGACGTACGCAGCCACCCTCGGCACCTCGCTCCAGACCTCCTTCACCACGAAGGCGTCCACCCTGCTCGCGCACGTCCCGGCGGGCCAGCGCCTCTATGCCCAGACGGTCTACGACGGCTGCGAGGCCCCGGACCCGGCGACCATCACCGCCACCACGTCCGGCGCCGACGTGGTCCTCCAGGTCACCCCGCCGAAGAGCACCAAGATCCAGTGCCTGGTGGCCGAGCGATCGGTCGCGTTGCTCTCGACCGACATCGCAGTCGGCTAACGTTCCCCGCGTGCGGGAGCCGTGGAACACCTTCGTCGAGGGCGACAACCTCGATGTGCTCCAGGCGCTCGCGAAGGCGGGGGAGAAGTTCGACCTGATCTACATCGACCCGCCCTACAACACCGGCAGCCTCTTCGCCTACCACGACGACCGTCGCGGGGAGGACGGCAAGCGGGCCGGCCGCCACGAGGCCTGGATCACGATGATGAGGCCCCGGCTGGAGGCGGCGCGCACCGTGATGTCGGAGCGCGCGGCGATCTACGTCTCCATCGACGACAACGAGGCCGCCCACCTGAAGGTCCTGATGGACGAGGTCTTCGAGGAGCGCAACCAGCTCGCGCAGATCGTGGTCAACCTCAACCCCAAGGGCCGCCAGCTCGGCAACGGGTTCGCCACCTCCCACGAGTATCTGCTGGTCTACGCCAAGGACGCCCGGGCCTGCGCCCTGGAGTCGAGCATCCCCGAGGCCGTCAACGAGCAGGACTTCCCGCTCGTCACCGACGACGGCCGTCACTACCGGCGGCTGCCGCTGCGCAACACCAACAAGAAGTTCAACCCGGCGACCGCCCGGACGCTCCACTTCCCGGTGTGGGGAGACCCGGAGACCGGTCGCGTCGGCATCGAGCCGTTCGAGGGCGGCCAGGAGATCTGGCCGGTCTTCGGTGACGGCCGTCCCGCGGTCTGGCGGTGGAGCGCCCCGCTGATCGCGGCCCGTCCTGACGACCTGATGTGCCGTCGCGTACGCGGGAAGCTGGGGGAGCGCGTCGACGTCTACCAGCGCGACTGGCTCGCCCGCGACGCCTCCGGTGAGGCGAGGCGCAAGAAGCTCACCACGATCTGGATGGCCGAGGAGATCGGCTCGACCGATTCCGCCGTCGCGGAGCTGAAGTCCCTGGTGGGGCCGCTGTTCGAGTCGCCGAAGCCGACCGGCCTGATCCGGAGGATCCTGGCCACGATGCCCACCGACGCGCGGGTCCTCGACTTCTTCGCCGGCTCCGGCACCACCGGCCACGCGGTCGCGCTCGCCAACGTGGAGGACGGGGCGCGGCGTACGTGCTGGTCCGTCCAGATCGCCGAGACCACCCGGCCCGGCTCGAACGCGGCCAAGGCCGATATGGCGTACGTCTCCGACGTCACCCGCGCACGGCTGCGGGCCGTGGTCGCGGCCCACGGGAACGGCGGCGTGGAGGGGTTGGTCGAGCGCGACCTGGGTGAGCTTCTCGAGACAACTGGCGTGACGCGGGGCGCGTAGGAGGGCAGGATCGCGGCCATGGCTCTCAGCGTCCCCCGCCTCCGGATCGGCTCGACCGAGATCATCGCCCTCGCCGACGGTGAGGGCCCGTTCTTCTCCCCGCGCGCCGACGCCTTCCCTGGGGCGACGGCCGATCAATGGGCCGAGGTCGACCACTACGATCCGGGCGCGGTCGATGCCGAGGGCCGCTGGCGTCTCCAGTTCCGTGCCTACGCGATCCGCGGCGACAAGGGCCTCACCGTCGTGGACGCCGGGATCGGTCCGGCCGACGGCCCGGCCGCCTCGTGGGCGCCGGTGCCCGGTGTGCTTCCTCGGTCGCTCGAGGCCGCGGGCATCGACCCGGACGAGGTCGACACGGTGGTGCTCACCCATCTGCACACCGACCACGTCGGCTGGGCGGTCGTGACCGAGGCCAACGGCCGCCGTCCCTACTTCCCGAACGCTGAATACCTGCTCCAGCGGGCCGAGTACGACGCCCTCGACGCGCTCAACCCCCAGCTTCGCGAGACCCTCACCGACCCGCTCGCAGCGGCTGGTCGGCTCCGGCTCCTCGACGGCGACACACCCCTGCGGACCGGGCGTACGGTCGCCACGCCCGGTCATACGCCCGGGCATCAGAGCGTGCTGGTCGCCGAGGGGCGCGAGCTGGTGCTCGTCACTGGAGACCTCCTGGTGCACGCGCTGCAACTGCTCCACCCCGAGCTCGCCTACGCACACGAGATCGACCCTGAGGCGGCCAGGCACTCGAGAGAGCGCATGCTCAGCCGCGAAGCCGCCACCACGCTTCACCTGGCGACGCCGCATCTGACGGAGCCGTTCGTCTCGGCGTGATCGCGCCACTGGGGTGAATTTCTCGAAACATCTGGTAACCCCGTTACACGGAGTGCGTAAAAAGGGGCATCGTGAGGGGGCGACAGAACACCTCACCTCGGGAGACCCCCATGAAACTCCGTGGCCTGTTCATCCTCGCCTGCGGCGCCCTGGTGCCGCTCACGATTCCGACGGCAGCCAACGCTGCGTCCTACTCCGGAACCCTCACCTCGGCGATCTCGTCCCTGACGGTCGCCTCCGAGAACCGCACCGGCTACAGCCGTGACCTCTTCCAGCACTGGATCGACGCCGACGGCGACGGCTGCAGCACCCGCAACGAGGTGCTGATCGCGGAGGCCGAGGAGGCCCCCACGGTCGGCTCCAGCTGCTCGCTCTCGGGTGGCCGCTGGTACTCCTACTACGACGGCGTCTCCTGGACCGCCACCAGCGACATCGACATCGATCACATGGTCCCGCTCGCCGAGGCCTGGGACTCCGGGGCCCGCACCTGGACCTCGACCGAGCGCCGGGACTACGCCAACGACCTCGGCTACTACGGCTCCCTGGTCGGCGTCACCGACAACGAGAACCAGGAGAAGTCCGACGCCGACCCCGCCGAGTGGATGCCCGACCTGCAGAAGTGCCGCTACCTGAAGGAGTACGTCTCGGTGAAGATCCGCTGGCGCCTCTCCGTCGACAGCACCGAGAAGTCCGCCCTCACCAACCTCACCTCCGCCAACGGCTGCGGCAGCCAGACCGTCTCGGTGACCCTCGCCCGCTGACCCGCCCCGCCGAGACGTCACCCGCGTCGGCCGAGTGGGCGCCCCCATGCCCACTCGACCGACGCGGCTGACTTCTCGGCCGGCGGGAGTGACGCCTCGGCGGGGGTTGGGGCCGATAGGATCTCGGGCATGGCGTTCTCTGCTCCGCGACTGACTCGCGAGCAGGTCGATTCCGACGTACGTCGCCGCTTGGCGCGACTGAAGTCGAAGCGCTGGCACGTGCTGCAGGCCGCCGGGGCAGCCGGGGCGGCCTGGTTCATCGCGGCGACCCTGCTCGGCCACGTGCAACCCGTCTTCGCGCCGATCGCCGCGGTCGTCAGCCTCGGCACCTCCTACGGCCAGCGGCTGCGGCGAGTGACCGAGGTGACCATCGGGGTGGCGCTCGGGGTCTTCCTGGGCGACATCGTGGTGCAGGTCATCGGCGAGGGTGCCTGGCAGATGACCCTCGTGGTGGCGATGGCCATGGCCGTCGGGATCTTCATCTCCTCGGGTCAGGTCTTCCGCAACCAGGCCGCGGTGCAGTCGATCTTCGTGATGGGCCTGTTGCCGACGCCGGGCGCGGCGTTCACGCGCTGGACCGACGCGCTGATCGGCGGCGCGGTCGCGCTGGTGGCCGCCTCGATCGTGCCCGCCGCGCCGCTGCGTCGGCCCGGTGAGCAGGCGGCCGTGGTCGCCAAGAAGATCGCCTCGCTGCTGCGCGCCGCCGGCCAGGTGATGCTGGACGCGGACGCGGTCTACGGGCTCAAGGTGCTCGCCGACGCGCGCGCCACCGACCCGCTCATCCGCGAGCTGCAGGACGCCTCCGACGAGGGCATGTCGGTGCTGGCCGTCTCGCCGTTCCGGTTCCGACATCGCAGCCACGTACACCGGATGGCCGAGCTCGTCGAGCCGCTCGACCGCGCGCTGCGCAGCACCCGGGTGCTGGTGCGGCGGACGGCGGTGTCCGCCTACCGCGGCGATGTCGTGCCGGAGAGCTACTACCAGCTCGCCTTCGGGCTCGCCGACGCCGTCGACGTCGTCGAGGCCGAGCTCGCCGCCGGCCTCGGCCCGGACGGACTGAGCCAGGAGGCCAGGTCGGTGCTGCTCGCGGTCGGCGAGCACTCGGCCGAGGTGGAGCGTACGGAATCGCTCAACGCCGAGGTCATCCTCGTCCAGATCAGGTCGATCATCGTCGACCTGCTCGGGGTCACCGGGATGGGGCAGTTCGAGGCGACCGACGCCCTGCCGCCGCTGCCGTCGCGCTGAATGTTCACCGAGGTAACTCGGTGAACGCGTACTCCCCTCGGGGAACTCCACGAGGGAAGCGACGGTCTACCGAGTCACCTCGGTGAACATCCACCACGCTAGAGCGACCCGCGCAGGTCGCGTACGACCGAGTCGACGACCGCGACCAGATCGCCCTCGGTGGAGGCAGCGATGGCGCGTTGTCGCTGGTAGGAGGCACCCTTGTGAATGATGTCGTGCACGCCGGCGAGCTCCTTCTCGCAGCCCAGTCGGGCGGCCACCGGCTCCAGGCGCACCAGTAGATCGGCGAGGTCCTCGGTGACCAGTCGCTCCTCGGAGGCGTCGTTGAGGATCACGATCGCGTCGAGGCCGTAGCGCGCGGCGCGCCACTTGTTCTCCTGGACGTGCCACGGCGGCATCGTCGCGATCGGCTCGCCGGCCGCCACCCGGGAGTCCAGGTCGACGCAGAGACAGTGGGCCAGGGCGGCGATCGCGGCCAGCTCCTGGACCGTGGAGACCCCGTCGCAGATCCGGTTCTCGATGGTGCCGATCCGGGGCGAGGGCCGGATGTCCCACCGGATCTCGGAGATGTCCTCGATCACGCCGGTGACCGTCTGGTCCGAGACGTACGCCTCGAACTCCTGCCACGTCGCGAACTGGAACGGCAGCCCGGCGGTCGGCAGCTGCTGGAACATCAGCGCCCGGTTGGAGGCGTAGCCGGTGTCCACGCCCGCCCAGATCGGTGAGGAGGCCGACAGCGCCTGGAAGTGGGGGTAGTAGGTCAGCAGCCCGTTGAGGACCGGGAGCAGCCGGTCCCGCTCCGGCATCCCGACGTGCACGTGCACGCCCCAGATCAGCATCTGTCGCCCCCACCACTGGGTGCGGTTGATCAGCTCCTCGTAGCGATGCCCCGCAGACAGCTCCTGAGTGGTCCAGGACGCGAACGGGTGGGTCCCGGCGCCGAAGAGATCTACGCCGAGATCGTCACCGGCACGGACCACGCCGACGGTCGTCTCGCGGATCTGGTCCATGGCCTCCTCGACCGTCTCGCAGACCCCGGTGACGACCTCGACGGTGTTGCGCAGCAGCTCCTTGTGGATCCGGCCGGGATGGGGGACCCGGGGCTTGGCCCGGGCGAAGAGATGGTCCGCGACGTTGACCAGATCCCTGGTTTCGCGGTCGACGAGCGCAAGCTCCCACTCGACGCCGAGCGTCGGCCGGGGGGAGGGGTGGAAGTCGATCCGCATGTATCGAGCGTTCCTTGCACGGGGCCGTTTGTCGAGCATCCCCCATGCCTGTCGTTCACCTGCTTGATGGCACCCTGTGACGGTGGACGCGCGCGAGGTGAACCTGACTCTGGACTTCTGCCTCCGCGTCGGTGAGCTACTGATCTCCACCGGCGCCGGGGCCGCTGACGTGACCGCGACGATGAGGTCGCTCTCGCAGCATCTCGGGCTCCGCGGAGCCGAGGTCGACGTCACCTACACCAGTCTCTCGATGAGCTATCAGGCCGATCCCGAGGCGATCCCGGTCCACACCACCCGCCAGGTCAAGAACCGCACGATCGACTACGACCACCTCACCGCCGTGGACCACCTGGTCCGCCAGGTCGTACGCGACGAGGTCGACCTCCAGGGCGCCCGGATCGCGCTGGGTCGCATCATCTCCGGCGGCCACCGCCGGCCGCGCTGGGCGGTCACCCTCGGCATGGCGGTGATGGCCGCCGCGTTCACCGTCTACGTCGGCGGTGAGCCCGCCGTCGTCGTCCTCGCCTTCATCTCCGGCGCGGCGATCGACCAGCTGCAGCATCTCCTCCACCGCCGCTGGCGGCTGCCGCTCTTCTACCTGCAGGTCGCCGGCGCGGGCCTGGCCACCCTGCTCGCCGTTCTCGCCGCGGCGCTGCCGCCGGACCTGGACGTCTCCACCTCGATCACGGCCAACATCACCGTGATGCTGGCCGGGATCAGCTTCATGGGTGCTCTTCAGGACGCCCTGACCGGGTTCCATGTCACCGCCAGCGCGCGGATCATGGAGGCGTTGGTTTCCACGGCGGGGATCATCGCCGGAGTCACTGGCGGCCTCGTCTTCGCGGGCGCCGTCGGGGTTCCGATCCACGGAGCGGTCTCGGGTGGAGTCACCTCGCTGCAGTCGATCACCCTTGCCACCGTCGGCGGGGCGATCGGCGCCGCGGCCTTCGCCTACGCGGCGTACGCCCCCAAGCGGACGCTGATCCCGATCGCGGTCATCGCCGGCATCGCGGTGGTGCTGTCGATCGTCGTGCCCGGCGACGTCGGACGTACGTGGCGGGTGGCCGTGGCCGCTCTCTTCATCGGTCTGGTCGCCTACTCGGTCGCCACCCGGCTGAAGGTGCCGCCGCTGGTCGTCGTGGTCTCGTCAGTCGTGCCGTTCCTGCCCGGCTACTCGATCTACCGCGGACTCACGATGCTCGCCCAGGAGACGCCGGCGACCACCTCGGTCGGCCTGGTCGCCCTCTTCACCGCGGCGTCGGTCGCGCTCGCCCTCGCCTCCGGCGTCTACCTGGGCGAGTTCATCGCCCAGCCGCTCAGTCGCCGGTCGTGGCGGATCGAGACACGCCTGTCGGGGCCGCGCCTGGTCGGTCCGCTGCGGAAGGACCGGGCCACCCCGGTGCCTGTCGCCGAGACCGACTCATAGGCCGCCCAGCACCTCGAACCAGCGCTCGGGGGTCGTGTCGTACGGCGCCTGGCTCTCCTTGACCGCGAGGAAGACGCGCTCGGCGGAGCCCTCGGTCATGGAGATGATCTCGGGCGGGTAGCCGTACTCGAGCTGGTGGTGCTCGAACTCGTCCTCGTCGTCGATGTAGACCGAGCCGTCGAACTTCTTCACCACGTCGAGGTCCAGGTCGATGCAGGTGACCGTCGAGTCCTGCCACACTGGCGGGGTGCACATGTCGACATATATCTGCGAGCTCACCCGGTCGTTGGGCCGGTTGAACGCCGGGAAGTGGGCCGCGTCGTGGTGGGGGACCAGGCTGACCGACTCCCAGTCGGCGACCCAGCCACGACCGGGGCGGGCGAACTCGGTGCCGATCGGGTGGCCGATCCACTCGCCGTGCTCGTCCTCGCCGAGGTAGAGGCCCGTGAAGGACCAATGCGGCCGGCCACCCCATTTCGTGAACTCGACACGAACAGGGTGACCGGCCTCGAAGCGCATGGCGTCAGTCTGCCTCAGCCCTGCTTCTTCGGCATCACGTACTTGGCCCCCAGGGCGATGAGGTCCTGGTAGCGCGAGCCGGTGAACTTGCCGAAGTTGTGGATCACGTGGGCGTCGAGGCCGACCAGTACGCGGGCCTGCTTCTTCTCGATGCCCTTGACGATGATCTCGGCGGCGCGCGCCGGCTCCATCTTGGCGAGCTTCTCGTCGAAGAACTTCGCGGTCGCGGCCTGGTCGTCCTTGGCCGAGACGCGGGCGCTGCGGGCGACCGCGGTCTTGATGCCGCCGGGGTGGACCGAGGTGACGCCGACCTTGTGGCCGTCGATCAGCATCTCCTCGCGCAGCGCCTCGGTGAAACCGCGCACCGCGTACTTCGCAGCGTTGTAGAAGGCCTGGTCGGGCATCGAGACCAGCCCGAAGAGCGAGGAGATGTTCACGATGTGCCCGTCGCCGGACTCGATCAGAGCCGGGAGGAAGAACTTCGTGCCGTGCACGACGCCCCACCAGTCGATGCCGATGATCCAGTCGATGTCCTCCCAGTCGAGGTCGTTGACCCGACCCGACAGCGCGACGCCGGCGTTGTTGATCACCAGGTTGACCTGGCCGAAGTGAGCGATCACGCCCTCGGCGTACGTCTTGAAGGCCTCGCGGTCGGCGACGTCGAGAAGGTCCGACTTGATCTCGCGGGCGCCGGCCTGCTTGGCGAGCTCCACGGTCTCAGCCAGGCCGGCCTCGTTGACGTCGGAGAGCGCCAGCCGGGCGCCACGGCCGGCGAGGTTGACCGCGAGGGCGCGGCCGATCCCGGAGCCGGCTCCGGTGAGTACGACTACCTTGTCGTCGAAGGACTTCATGCGGGGACACTCTCCTGGGTCGTGATCGGGGTCGTGGCGGCGGTGACGGCGTACTTGTCGACGTCGAACTTGCTGGTCAGGTAGCGGAACAGGAAGGTGAAGCTCGGCCACAGGGTGGTGTTGCGGCCGTGCTCGTCGAGATACCACGACGCGCAGCCGCCCTCGGACCAGACGGTGTTGTCCATCTTGCGCTGCAGGTCGTCGTTCCAGGCGGAGGTGGCGTCCTCGGTGGGTTCGACGGTGGCGTACGAGTTCGTACGCATCGTGCGGATCGCGTCGCGGATGTAGGCCACCTGCGACTCGATCATGTAGACCATCGAGGAGTGGCCCAGGCCGGTGTTCGGGCCGACCACGAAGAAGAGGTTGGGGAACTCCGGGACCGTGGTGCCCTTGTAGGCGCTCATCCCGGTCTCGACGAACCGCTCGGCCATGGTGCGGCCCTTGCTGCCGGTGATCGCGTGGGCGATCGGCAGGTCGGTGGTGTAGAAGCCTGTCGCCACGACGAGGACGTCGATCTCGCGGCTGGTGCCGTCCTTGGCGACGATCGCGTTCTCGCTCACCCGGGCGATGCCGTCGGTGATCAGGTCGACGTTGTCGGCGGCCAGCGCCGGGTAGTAGGCGTTGGAGATCAGCGTGCGCTTGCAGCCGAGCGTGTAGTCGGGGGTGACCTTGCGGCGCAGCTCGGGGTCCTTGATGCCGCGGCGGATGTTGTTCTGCGCCATCAGCTGGTGGGCCAGGGTGAGCTTGGGCTGCACGGCGAGGCCGAGGACGCGGACCTCGAGGCCCCAGTAGACGGCCGCGCGGGCGAGCCGCTGGACGCCCGGGACGTGGCGGAACGCGGCCTTCTCGAGCTTGGTGTAACGGTGCTCGTTGCGGGGGAGGACCCAGGGCGCGGTGCGCTGGTAGACGTCGAGGCGAGCGGCCTTCTTCTGGATCTCCGGGACGATCTGGATCGAGCTGGCGCCGGTGCCGATCACCGCGACGCGCTTGCCGGTGAGGTCGACGTCGTGGTTCCACTGCGCGGAGTGGAAGATCTCGCCCTGGAAGCCCTCGATGCCCGCGATGTCCGGGAGCTTGGGCTCGGAGAGGGCACCGGGGCCGGCGATGACGGTGGTCGCTGCGTACGTCTTCCTGCCGTTCTTCCCCTCGGTCTCGACGAGCCAGCGCTGCCGGCTCTCGTCCCAGGTCGCGGCGGTCATCGCGGTGTCGAAGACGAAGCGGTCCAAGGTGCCGGACTTCTCGGCGACCTTGTTGATGTACGCCTCGATCTCCGGCTGCGGCGAGAAGCTCATCGACCAGTCGGGGTTGAGCGCGAAGGAGTAGCTGTAGAGCTGGCTGGGGACGTCGCAGGCGGCGCCGGGATAGGTGTTGTCGCGCCAGGTGCCGCCGACGCCGGAGCCCTTCTCGATGACGACGAAGTCGCGCTCGCCGTCCTCCTCGAGCTTGATCGCCGCGCACAGGCCTCCGAAGCCGGCACCGACGATCAGGTGGTCGACATGGGTGAGGTCAGCAGTGGTCATACTTCGAGTATGTCTTGCTTATTGAACGGGTGTCAATAGAATCGTCAGCATGAGCCGACGGACGAGACTGACGCCCGAGCAGCGCCGTGAGCAGCTGCTCGACCTGGGCATTCGCCTCTTCGCGCACCACTCCCTCGATGAGATCTCCATCGATCTGGTGGCGCGTGAGGCCGGCATCTCGCGCGGGCTGCTCTACCACTACTTCGGCGACAAGATGGCCTTCCGTGAGGCGGTCGTGCGCCGCGCCGCCGACGCCCTCGTCGCCCAGACCGCCCCGCCTTCGACGGGGGAGCCCGTAGAGCGGCTGTTGGCGTCGATGACGGCCTATGTGGACTTCGTCGACGCCAACTACGAGGGGTACGTCTCGATGGTCCGCGGCGCCGCGAGCGACCCGGTCCTGCGCGAGATCTACGACGAGGCCTTCGGCGCGCTGGGGCTCCGGATCTTCGATGCCGGTGCCAACTTTGTCGAGGACACCCCTGCCGCGCGGCTGGTGGTGCGCGGGTGGCAAGCGATGTCGGAGGAGCTCGTGCTCTCCTGGAAGGCCGATCCGGCGGGGCTGTCACGCGAGGATCTGCTGGGGATGCTGGCGGGGTCGTTGCCGGTGCTGCTTCAGATGCTGCCGTCTGGCGAGCTGTAACACGTCGTTCGTAGGTCTATCCGGTCGTTCTGATAGGGCGAACAGTCCTACGAACGACGTGTTACAGGGGCGACGAGGCCCAACCGATCCGGTTCCGGCTACGTCAGTAGGGCGTCGGGGGTCGGAACCGGAGGAGGAGAGACGTTGAGCAGGGACGAGGAGTTCACCGCCTACGTCAGGGAGAGACGCGCGCACCTGTACCGCGCGGCCTACCTGCTGTGCGGCGACGAGCATCGCGCCGAAGACATCGTGCAGCTGACGCTGTCGAAGGTGTACGCGGCGTGGCGACGGGTGCAGAAGGCCGACAGCGTCGATGCCTACGTACGCCGCGTGCTGGTCAACAGCCACCTGGACGAGGGCCGTCGCCCGTGGCGGCGCGAGCGCGCCGGAGAGATCTCGGACCGACCGGCGCCGGTCGGCCTCGGTGCCGAGGACCTCGACGAGCTCTGGACCGCACTGCGGTCCCTTCCCGCAGGTCAGCGCCGGGTTGTCGTGCTCCGGCACTACTGGGGCCTGTCGGTCGAGGAGACCGCCGCCGACCTCGGTATCAGCAGCGGCACGGTCAAGAGCCAGACCTCGGCCGCCCTGGCCGGCCTGCGCCGCGCCCTCCGTCCCGGCCTCGCTGCCCCCGACGTTGCCCGTGATACTGCCCCCGATACTGCCCGAGGAGGCCGGCGATGAACACCTTCGACGACGACACGCTGCTGCGCGAGCGCCTCTACCGCATCGGCGCCACCGCTCCGGTCCCACCCTCGGACCCTTCCGAGGACGTACGCCGCGGCCGCCGCCGCGCGCGCCGGGCCCGGATGCTCGCCACCGCCGGGACCGTCCTGGCGGTCGGGATCATCGGCATCGCCGGGGTCGCGCTGCGGCCTCTCGTCGCGGATCGGGCCACCGACCCGGCCGTTTCCCCGACCTCCACATCGTCCTCGTCGGTGCGCCGGGCCGAGTCGGTCGCGCAGGTGCTGCCCAGCACGTTCAGCCTGGCGATCAACCTGATCTTCGAGCGCGACGCCGCCCTCGCGGACGTCCCTGACGTGGTGATGAAGCCGATCCAGGAGAAGACCGACGAGGCCGTCGTGACCTGGACCGCGAAGGCGGAGAAGGTCGACGGCGGGGACCAGGAGCTCGCTGATCTCGCCTCCGAGATCCAGCAGTCGTTGGCCGCTCTACCGGAGACGCGATCCAGGGCCCGTACGAAGGAGACTCGGCTGCAGGGAGTGCTGGCCCTCTCGGCACTCTCCAGCGACGTCCTCGCGATCTCGACGCTCGTGCCGTATGTCGGTGACGCCGAGATCGACGACGAGATCGAGGCGCTCGGCCACCTGGGCCCGGCCTTCCGGTCGCTCGGCGAGCAGCGGAACATCATGGTGACGGCACTCGCCAAGCGTGAGGCCTTGCAGCGTGCGGGCGCTGCGGGCGCGGATGCTCTCAGCAAGCAGGAGTTCGCCGAGCTTGCTCGGGCCCAGGCTGAGTGGCGCCTGTCGCTCTCGGCGCTCTACGCGTCGAGCTCGGAACCTCAGCGTGACTCCCTCGACGAGATCACCAAGAACACTGCCACCAACGGGGCCGTCGGGGTTCCCGCGCAACGGGCGGTCAACCAGGTCCTGGCCAACGGCAACCTGGACCGGGTCACGATGACGCCGGACCAGCATGCCCAGTCCTGCACCGAGCTGTTCCGCGGGCTGCAGGAGCTGTCCGTCGCCGCGGCGAACGAGCTCATCGCCGACCTCGCCGAGGTCGACTGAGCCCGGCTTGGCGAAACCGCCGAGATAGCAGTTGTGGGCGACGAAAGTTGAGTTTCGTCGCCCACAACTACAGATTCGGCCCGCCAGAACTACGGGCTCGCCGGGGTCAGGCGGAGACGGCCGCCTCGAGCTGGTCGAGGGCCCAGTGGAGGTCGTCCTCGGCGATCACCAGGGGCGGCGCGAGGCGGATGGTGGACCCGTGGGTGTCCTTGGCGAGTACGCCGAGGGCCAGGAGGCGCTCGCAGATCTCGCGACCGCTGGCGATGGCGGGGTCGATGTCGACACCGGCCCACAGGCCGCGGGAGCGGAACCCGACGATTCCCTTGCCGACCATCGCCAGCAGCCGGTCGCGCAGGACCTGGCCGAGCGCCTCGGCGCGGGCCTGGAACTCGCCGGTCTCGAGCAGCTCGATGACGGCGGTGCCGACGGCGCAGGCGAGCGGGTTGCCACCGAAGGTGGAGCCGTGCTGGCCGGGGCCGATGACGCCGAGGACGTCGCGGTCGGCGACCACGGCGGAGACGGGGACGATGCCGCCGCCGAGGGCCTTGCCCAGGATGTACATGTCCGGCTTCACGCCGGCGTGGTCGCAGGCGAAGGTGTAGCCGGTACGGCCCAGGCCGGCCTGGATCTCGTCGGCGGCGAAGAGCACGTTCTCGCGGGTGCAGAGCTCGCGCAGCCCGATCAGGAAGTCGTCGCCGGGGATGACGACGCCGGACTCGCCCTGGATCGGCTCGACCAGGACGGCCACCGTGTTGGGGGTGATGGCGGCCTCGATCGCGGCGAGGTCGGCGTACGGAACCATCACGAAGCCGGGGGCGAACGGGCCGAAGCCGTCGCGCGCGTCGGCGTCGTCGGAGAAGCCGACGATCGTGGTGGTGCGGCCGTGGAAGTTGCCGGCCATCACGATGATCTCGGCCCGGTCGGCGGGTACGCCCTTGACGTCGTATCCCCACTTGCGCGCGACCTTGATCGCGGTCTCGACGGCCTCGGCGCCGGTGTTCATCGGCAGCACCATGTCCTTGCCGCACATCGCGGCGAGGCGAGCGGTGAACTCGGCGAACTGGTCGTGCACGAACGCACGCGAGGTCAGGGTGACCTTGTCGAGCTGCTCACGGGCCGCGGACAGCAGGGCCGGGTGGCCGTGACCGAAGTTCAGCGCGCTGTAGCCGGCCAGCATGTCGAGGCAGCGGCGACCGTCGACGTCGGTCACCCAGGCGCCCTCGGCGTGGCTGATCACCACCTCGAGGGGGTGGTAGTTGTGCGCGGAGTGCGCCTCGGCGGCCGCGAAGGCGGTGGGGGTCAGGCTGGTCGCAGCGGTGGCCTGAGCCTCGTTGAGCAGGGTCATCGCACTCCTCCATCTCATGGGGCGTTCTCGGTGATCTGATCAAGATCATCTGATTGTCAGACAATCCTACGATCAGGCTAGCCCAGATGCCTCATCGTTGTCGCCAGGCGTACGTCTGCGTTTTTCAGCAGTGCCAAAGGCCTGGCACAGCCTCACCACAGGAACCCGGCGCACTCTGGCAGCATGAGCGACAAGAGTACGGACGACGAGGCTCCCGAGCCGGCGCCGCCGGCCGAGCAACCCGAGCCGGAGGCGGCGGCGTACGCCCCGCCCGCGTACGGCCCTCCGCCTGCTGCCGCGCCGAAGAAGAAGCTCTCCGAGCGGGTCTTCGGGTGGAAGAGCGTCGCGGCCGCCGCGGCCGTGGGTCTCGTCCTCGGCGGTGGTGTCGCGGCGGGAGTCGCCGCGGTCGTCGACGGTGGCTCCGACCAGGGCCCTCGGGAGATGGGCCGGATGCCCGACCGTGGCCAGATGCCGGATGGCCAGATGCCTGACTTCGGTCAAGGCGAGCGCGGCCCCGGCGGCTTCGGCCAGCCGCAGGACCAGCCAGACGGGCAGTCCCAGGGTCAGTCGAGCTGACCAGCCCCAAGATCGCGTACGCCGCCCGGCTCCCCGACCGGCGGCGTACGTCTTGATTTGTCTCCGCCGTGCGGGGGCTCGTAACCTTGTGAGGTCGTGACTCCTGCCGCGTCCTGATCCCTGGTTCGATAAGAACTGCGCACGGTCAGTGGCGCAGATCCGGATGACTGTCGCTGGGACCACCCAGAGGACAGGGCAAGCCGGGCCGTGTTCGTCAGAAGCCACGCAGCACCATCCCGGTGCGCATCCGTGCGCCGGGTCCAACGAACTAAGAAGGCACACGTGCGTACTTACGCTCCCAAGCCGGGCGACATCGAGCGCGCCTGGCTCGTGATCGACGCGACCGACGTCCGTCTCGGCCGCCTCGCGGTCCAGGCCGCTGAGCTCCTCCGCGGCAAGCACAAGGCGATCTTCGCGCCCAACGCGGACACCGGCGACTTCGTCATCGTCATCAACGCCGAGAAGGTCTCCCTCTCCGGCAACAAGGCCAAGACCAAGCTGGCTTACCGCCACTCCGGCTACCCGGGTGGTCTGACCGCGACCCCGATCGGCGAGATCCTCGAGAAGGACGCCCGCAAGGCGATCGAGTCCGCTGTGTGGGGCATGCTGCCGAAGAACAAGCTCGGCCGCCAGATGCTCAAGAAGCTCAAGGTCTACTCCGGTCCGACGCACCCGCACGCCGCGCAGCAGGCCGTTCCGTTCGAGATCAAGCAGATCGCCCAGTGAGCCAGGACCAGGACATGACTGAGAACACCGTAGAGGTCGAGGAGACCTTCGAGACCGACGAGCAGGGCCTCGCGTACACCTCCGAGAGCGCCCCGTCCGCCGACACCCCCGAGCGCCCGGCGACCATCGCCCCGGCGGCCGCCACCGGCCGCCGCAAGGAGTCCGTGGCCCGCGTCCGGATCGTCCCGGGCACCGGCGAGTGGACCATCAACGGTCGCACCATCGAGGACTACTTCCCCAACAAGCTGCACCAGCAGATCGCGAACGAGCCGTTCGCCGCGCTGCAGCTCGAGGGTCGCTTCGACGTGATCGCCCGCATCGACGGCGGCGGCATCGCCGGCCAGGCCGGCGCGCTGCGTCTCGGCGTGGCCCGTTCGCTCAACATCGTTGACGAGGAGGCCAACCGCCCGACCCTGAAGAAGGCCGGTCTGCTCACCCGCGACGCCCGCGTCGTGGAGCGGAAGAAGGCCGGTCTCAAGAAGGCCCGCAAGGCCTCGCAGTTCAGCAAGCGCTGATCGCCCTGCAGATCGCCTAGCATTGTTGGGGTGCCTCGGCTCGCCGAGGCACCCCGACTCATTTTTCGGGCGGGGGCCGACGTACGAAAGAAGGTCACACGGACGTGGCACGCCTTTTCGGCACTGACGGAGTTCGCGGTCTCGCGAACGGCGAGATCCTCACCGCCTCGCTCGCCCAGAACCTGGCGACATCGGCGGCACTGGTCCTGACCGAGGAACTGCGCGTCTCCGGCAGCGGACGCAAACCGCTGGCGGTGGTCGGCAACGACTCGCGCGTCTCCGGGCAGTTCCTGCAGGCGACGGTGGCCGGTGGTCTGGCCTCGGCCGGCTGCGACGTGATCGACGTCGGCGTGCTGCCGACGCCCGGGGTCGCCTACCTCACCGCGGCCCTCCAGGCCGACCTCGGCGTGGTCATCTCGGCCTCGCACAACCCGATGCCCGACAACGGCATCAAGTTCCTCCAGCGCGGCGGGCACAAGCTCGACGACGTGCTCGAGGATCGGATCGAGGCACACCTCGACGAGCCCTGGGACCGCCCCACCGGCGCGTCGGTGGGCCGGATCTCGACCCACGAGAACCCCGTGGAGACGTACGCGGCCCACCTGATCTCCACGCTGGAGCGCCGCCTCGACGGGCTGACCGTCGTCGTCGACTGCGCCAACGGCGCGGCCGCTGCCGCGGGTCCGCTGGCCCTGGACCAGGCCGGGGCGAAGGTGATCGCGATCAACGACGTCAACGACGGCCTCTCGATCAACGACGGGGTCGGTTCGACCCACCCGGAGATGCTCCAGAAGGCGGTCCTCGAGCACGGCGCCGACGTCGGGTTCGCCTGGGACGGCGACGCCGACCGCTGCCTGGCCGTCGACGGTGACGGCAACCTGGTCGACGGCGACCAGCTCATCGCGATCCTCGCGCTCGGGCTCCACGACGCCCGCCGGCTCCCGGACGACACCGTCGTCGTCACCGTGATGAGCAACCTCGGCTTCGTCAAGGCGATGGACGCCGCCGGCGTCCATGTGAAGCAGACCGCCGTGGGTGACCGCTACGTGCTCGAGGAGATGCGCCGCGGCGGCTACGCCATCGGTGGCGAGCAGTCCGGCCACATCATCATGAGCGAGCACGCCACCACCGGCGACGGCATCCTCACCGCGCTGCACGTCCTGCAGCGGATGACCCTCACCGGGCGCACCCTCGCCGACCTCGCCTCCGTCGTCACCCGCCTCCCGCAGGTCCTGCTCAACGTCAAGGGCGTCGACAAGGCCCGCTGTAAGACCGACGACGGCCTCCTCGAGGCCGTGGCCGCCGAGGAGACGGCCCTCGCCGGCTCCGGGCGGATCCTGCTACGTCCCTCGGGCACCGAGAACCTCGTACGCGTCATGGTCGAGGCCCCTACGCATCACGAGGCCGAGGCGTGCGCCGAGCGGCTCGCCGACGTCGTGCGCGAGCGGCTCGCTCTCTGACTGGCCACCACCGCTGGTCGAGCCGCGAGGCCGCCTGCGGCCGAGCGTGTCGAGACCAACAGGTCCCGTCCGAGCGCGGAGGGCGCCGTGTTGGTCTCGACACGCCTCCGCCTAGCGGCTCCGGCGGCTCGACCAGCGGGGCTAGATCTTGCGGAGGCGCACGTAGCGGACCGAGTGGTCGCTGTCCTTGCGGAGGACGAGGGTGGCGCGGGAGCGGGTGGGGAGGACGTTCTCGCGGAGGTTGGGACCGTTGATCTCGTTCCAGATCTCGGTCGCGCGGGTGATGGCCTCGTCGTGGCTCAGGGCCGCATATTTCGTGAAGTAGGACGACGGGTCGCGGAAGGCGGTCTCGCGCAGTCGCAGGAAGCGGTCGACGTACCACTGCTTGATGTCGCGCGACCCCGCGTCGACGTAGACGGAGAAGTCGAAGAAGTCCGAGAGCGCCAGCGAGATGGTGCCGTCGGCGCGGACCCGGGAGGGCTGCAGGACGTTGAGGCCCTCGAGGATGACGATGTCGGGCTTCTTGACGAGCACGGTCTGGTCGGTGACGTCGTAGGTCAGGTGCGAGTAGATCGGCGCGCGCACCTCGTCCTCACCCGACTTGAGGTCGACGAGGAAGCGGAGCAGGGCCTTGCGGTCGTACGACTCCGGGAAGCCCTTGCGCTCCATCAGGCCGCGACGTTCGAGCTCGGCGTTGGGGTAGAGGAACCCGTCGGTGGTCACCAGGGCGACGTTGGGATGCTCGGGCCAGTGGGCGAGCATCTGCTGGAGCACACGGGCTGTGGTCGACTTGCCGACGGCGACGGATCCGGCGACGCCGATGACGAACGGGGTACGCTCCGGCATCGTCTTGCCGAGGAACAGCTCCTGCTGGTCATGGAGCCTGTCCGAGGCGCTCACGTAGAGGCTCAACAGCCGGCTCAGCGGCAGATAGACCTCCTCGACCTCCTTGAGGTCGATCTGGTCGCCCAGGCCCCGCAGAGACTCGATCTCCGCCTCGGTCAGCGGGCTCTCGGTCTCGGTCGCGAGCTCCGCCCACGCGCTTCGGTCGAGCTCGACGTAGGGCGAAGAGCCGCGGTCGTCGCCGTGTGGCCCGGGGTGTGACATGGCAACGATTGTTACGCACATGCGCCGCCGCTTCCTGCTGGGGTCCACGAGAGCCGTAGGATCAGCCGCCATGTGCGGCATCGTTGGGTACGTCGGAGACCGGTCGGCGCAGGGCGTCGTGATCGATGGCCTGCGGCGGTTGGAGTACCGCGGCTACGACTCGGCCGGGATCGCGCTGATCTCGGCTGACGGGGCCTTGGCGGTGGACAAGAGGGCCGGCAAGCTCGCCAACCTGGAGAAGGCGATCGCGGGCACACCGCTGCCGGCGTCGACGACCGGGATCGGCCACACCCGCTGGGCGACCCACGGCGGTCCGACCGACGACAACGCCCACCCGCACGTCGGCCGCACCGGCCGGGTCGCGGTCGTCCACAACGGGATCATCGAGAACTTCGCCGAGCTGCGGGCCTCGCTGGAGACCGAGGGCCACGAGTTCAGCTCGCAGACCGACACCGAGGTGGCCGCCCACCTGCTCGAGCGCGAGGTCGTCGGCGGGGCCGACCTGACCGTCGCGATGCAGCGGGTCTGCTCGATCCTCGACGGAGCGTTCACCTTCGTCGCGATCGACGCGTCCGACCCCGACCGGGTCGTCGCCGCGCGCCGTAACAGCCCGCTCGTGGTCGGTCTGGGCGAGGGGGAGTCGTTTCTCGGCTCCGACGTCGCCGCCTTCATCGAGCACACCCGCGAGGCGATGGAGCTCGACCAGGACCAGGTCGTCACGATCACCCGGTCCGGTGCCACGGTCACCAACTTCGACGGCACCCCTGCCGAGGGCCGCCGCTTCCACGTCGACTGGGATCTGGCCGCCGCCGAGAAGGACGGCCACGACTGGTTCATGCGCAAGGAGATCCTCGAGCAGCCTCGTGCTGTCGCGGACTCGCTGCTGGGGCGACGTACGCCTTCGGGGTCTCTCCATCTCGACGAGATGCGGCTCGACGACGACGAGCTGCGCGAGGTCACCAAGATCATCATCATCGCCGCGGGGACGTCGTTCTACGCCGGCATGGTCGCGAAGTACGCCATCGAGCACTGGTGCCGGATCTCGGTCGAGGTCGAGCTGGCCTCCGAGTTCCGCTACCGCGACCCGATCCTCGACAACTCCACCCTGGTGGTGGCGATCTCGCAGTCCGGCGAGACCGCCGACACCCTCCAGGCGATCCGGCACGCGCGCTCGCAGCGCTCGAAGGTGCTGGCGATCTGCAACACCAACGGCTCCACGATCCCGCGCGAGTCCGACGCGGTCATCTACACCCACGCCGGCCCGGAGATCGGGGTCGCCTCGACCAAGGGGTACGTCACCCAGCTGGTCGCCTGCTACCTGCTCGCGCTCTACCTGGCGCAGGTCAAGGGCACGATGTACGGCGACGAGATCGACGGCGTGATGACCCAGCTCGAGGCGATGCCCGACGCCGTGGCGAAGGTGTTGGAGACCGCGCCGCAGGTCTACGACCTGGCGCGTGAGTACGCCGATCGCCGCGCATTCCTGTTCCTGGGCCGCCACGCCGGCTATCCGGTGGCGCTCGAGGGTGCGCTGAAGCTCAAGGAGCTCGCCTACCTGCACGCCGAGGGGTTCGCCGCCGGTGAACTCAAGCACGGTCCGATCGCGCTGGTCGAGGAGGGCCTGCCGATCTGGTGCATCGTGCCGCCGCGCGGCCGCGACTTCCTGCACGACAAGATGCGCTCGGGGATCATGGAGGTGCGCGCTCGCGGCGCCCGCACCATCGCCCTGGTCGAGGAGGGCGACGACTCGGTCGACTCGGTCTCCGACACGATCATCCGGCTGCCCAAGGTGCCGGTGCTCCTGCAGCCGCTCGTCGCGGTCGTGCCGATGCAGCTCTTCGCCTGCCAGCTCGCCACCGAGCTCGGCTACGACGTGGACCAGCCGCGCAACCTCGCCAAGTCCGTCACGGTCGAGTGATGGCGGTCCACTGATGGCTGTCCTCGGAGTCGGGATCGACGTCTGCGACCTGGAGCGCTTCGAAGAGTCGCTGGAGCGTACGCCGCGGCTGCGCGAGCGCCTGTTCACGCCCGCCGAGGCGACGAAGCCGATGGCCTCGCTGGCGGCCCGGTTCGCCGCGAAGGAGGCGCTCGCCAAGGCGCTCGGCGCGCCGCAGGGGATGGAGTGGCACGACGCCGAGGTGATCTCGGAGTCCTCCGGACAGCCGCGCTTCGAGCTCCGCGGGACCGTGCTGGCGCAGGCCACGAAGCTCGGCGTCGCCACCGTCCACCTCTCGCTCTCCCACGACGCCGGCATCGCCTCGGCGATGGTCGTCCTGGAGGACTGACGGGGCTTGTTCGAGCCCTACGGCCCAGCCCCGCCAGCGCATGGGCGCGTAGGCTTGGACCATGCGGCGTGCGCACTCGGTTGAGCAGGTCAGAGCGGCAGAGAAGGCCTTGATGGCGAGCCTGCCAGACGGTGCCCTGATGCAGCGTGCGGCGGCCGGGCTGGCCTACGCGGTCATCGGCCACCTGCGTGGGCTGGGTCTCGGCGGGGTCTACGGCAAGCGCGTCGTGCTCCTGGTCGGGAGCGGCGACAACGGCGGAGACGCGTTGTACGCCGGGGCGATCCTTGCGCGCCGTGGCGTACAGGTCGAGGCGTGGTTGCTGGCGGACCGGGCGCATTCGGGTGGGGTCGCTGCGCTCAAGGCGGCGGGAGGTGACTGTGTTGGTCTCGACACGGATTCGCTCGTCCCTCACGAATCCGGCTCGACCAGCGGCCCGCTCGTCGGTCGAGCCGCCGGAGCCGATAGGCGGAGGCGTGTCGAGACCAACACAGTCGATCTCGTGGTCGACGGGATCGTCGGGATCGGCGGGAAGCCTGGGCTGCGGCCGGATGCCGAGGAGGCGCTGGCGATGCTGGCCGGGGTTCCGGTGGTGTCCGTGGACACACCGAGCGGGGTCTGCGTCGACACCGGCGAGATCGACGGCGCGCACGTGACCGCTGACCTGACGGTCACCTTCGGAACCCACAAGCCGTGTCATCTGCTCGACCCGGCCGCCTCGGCGTGCGGAACGGTGCAGCTGGTCGACATCGGCCTCCGGCTCCCGAAGCCGGTGATCGAGAGCCTCGAGGCCGCCGATGTGGCAGACCTGGTGCCGCGTCCCGCGCCGGACGGGCACAAGTACACCCGCGGCGTGGTCGGTCTTCGCGTCGGCAGCGCCACCTATCCCGGTGCCGCGCTGCTGGCCGTCTCCGGCGCCAACACCGGACTGGCCGGGATGGTCCGCTACGTCGGCACCGCCTCGGAATGGGTCAAGCGGCACAACCCGGAGGTCGTCGGCGACGGCCAGGCACAGGCCTGGGTCGTCGGCTCCGGCAGCGCCGACGGCGCCAACAGCGCGCTCGCGTTCGCCCGGGCGAGCGGCGTACCTCTGGTCATCGACGCCGACAGCCTGCGCGCGTTGAACGGGCCGCTCGGGGTGCCCGCGATCCTGACTCCGCACGCGGGCGAGCTCGCGGCGCTGATCCGAGAAGATCGGGGCGACGTCGAGGCTCGTCCGCTGCACTACGCGCGGCTCGCGGCCAAGCGGTTCGATGCGGTGGTGCTGCTCAAGGGGCGGCGCACCACGATCGCCTCACCTGACCCCGACGCGCCGGTACGGGTCAACACCACGGGCACCTCCTGGCTGGCCACCGCCGGCTCGGGGGATGTGCTCGGCGGGCTGATCGGGTCGCTGCTCGCGGCGGGGCTCGCGCCCATCGATGCCGCGTCTGCCGGGGCTTGGCTGCACGGGACCGCAGCCACTCTCGCGAGCGCGGGTGGGCCGGTGACCGCGAGCGGCGTGGCCGCGGCGATACCCGCCGTTATCCGATCCCTTCCTGCTGTCTCGAGTTAGCAACAACTATCCTTGACGCCATGTCACCGAGCCCAGCGCCTCGGGCTCCGCTTCGGCGAGCCGAGATCGTCATCGACCTCGCCGCGATCCGACACAACGTCTCGCGGCTGCGGGAGCACCTGCGCACGCCGATCATGACGGTGGTCAAGGCCGACGGCTACGGGCACGGTCTGGTCGAGGCCGGGCGGGCCGCCCGCGAGGGCGGCGCGGACTGGCTCGGCGTGGCCTCGGCCGACGAGGCGCTCGCGCTGCGCGCGGCCGGCGACGAGGGCCGGCTGCTGGCCTGGCTGATCATGCCCAGCGAGCCCGCCGAGGAGCTCGTGGCCGCGGACATCGACGTCACTGCCTACACGATCGCCGACCTGGAGAAGTACGCCGCCGCCGGCGACACCCTGGGCCGAACGCCGCGGGTGCAGCTCAAGGTCGACACCGGACTCTCCCGGGGCGGCGCGGCGTTCGCCGACTGGTCGAAGCTGGTCGGGCTGGCGCGCATCCTGGAGGCCGAGGGGGCGATCCGGGTCACCGGGATCTGGTCGCACTTCAGCGCCAGCGAGAACACCGCCGATCCGGCCAGCGCCCTCCAGGAGAAGGTTTTCGGCGAGGCGCTCGCCGTCGCCGAGGAGGCCGGTCTCCGGCCCGAGGTGCGTCACCTCGCCAACTCGGCGGGAGCGCTGCTTCGCCCCAGCGCGCGGCTCGACCTGGTTCGGGTCGGGATCGCGACGTACGGCATCGACCCGGCGCCCGGCGTCGAGGGATCGCCGTGGGCCGAGCTCGGACTCGTCCCGGCGATGACCGTGCGGGCCGAGCTGGCGCTGGTGAAGCCGATCGAGGCCGGTGCGGGTGTCTCCTACAACCACACCTGGGTGGCCGAGGAGCCCACGACGGTGGGGCTGGTCCCCGTCGGGTACGCCGAGGGCATCCAGCGTCGTGCCGGGAACCGCGCCGAGGTGTGGATCGACGGAACCCGATACCCGGTGCGTGGCACCGTCTGCATGGACCAGATCGTCGTCGATCTCGGGGAGGCTTCGGTCGAACGCGGTGCCGAGGTGGTCCTGTGGGGCACCGGTGCCGATGGCGAGCCGACCGCCCAGGACTGGGCCGAGGCGAGCGAGACCATCGCCTACGAGGTCGTCACCAGGATCGGAGGACGGATGAAGCGCCGTTATGTTGACACAGACGTCGACACCGAGCAGGGAGGCGACAGATGAGCAGCATCGCAGGACGGATCGGCCAGATCGCGGCGGGGACTCTGGGAGCGGCAGCGGTCGCTGCCGCGGCCCGCGGCGCGGTGGTGGTCAGGAAGCGCCGCCGCGCGATCGAGGAACGCCCCGAGGACCGGACCCCGCTCGGTACGCTGCGGTCCTGCCCGGTCACCGTGGTGACCTCCGACGGCGTACCTCTTCATGTCGAGGTCGACGAGGTCGACCCGGCTCACACGCATCCCGGCGAGGCGAACGGGGTGACGCTCGTCTTCGTGCACGGCTACTGCCTCAACCTCGACTGCTGGCACTTCCAGCGCGCCGCCTACCGTGGCCTGGTGCGGTCGGTCTTCTACGACCAGCGCAGCCACGGCCGCAGCGGCCGCTCCTCGCTGGGCAACGCCACCATCGACCAGCTCGGTGACGACCTGCTCCGGGTGCTGGACGCGGTCGTGCCGGAGGGTCCGGTGATCCTGGTCGGACACTCGATGGGCGGGATGACGATCGCCGCGCTCGCCGAGGACCACCCCGAGCTGTTCGCGCCGTACGACAAGGGTGGCCGCATCATCGGCACCGCCCTGATCTCGACGACCGCTGGTGGTCTCGACCCGAGTCGGCTGCTGATCCCGGTGCTCCCGGCCAAGCTGTCCGGCGGGATCGCCAACAGCACCATGCGGACGCTGGCCCGGGGACACGGGATCGTCGACCGATTCCGTGTCATGGGGTCGGCGGTGGCGACCGTCTTCACCGATGTGTTCGCCTTCGGGGACGAGGTGCCGGAGACGTACGTCGAGTTCGTGGACGGACTGCTCTCGCAGACGCCGTTCGAGGTCGTCGCGGAGTTCTTCCCGAGCTTCCGTGCGCTGGACAAGTTCGAGTCGATCGCCACGCTCGGCCGGGTGCCGACCACGATCATCTGCGGCACCGCCGACCGGCTGACCTCGGTCGGCCACAGCCGCAAGCTGCACTCCTACATCCCGGGCTCCCGGCTGGTCGAGTGTGAGAAGGCCGGCCACATGGTCATCCTCGAGCGGCACGGTCAGGTCAACGCCGAGCTCGACCAGCTGCTCGCCTCGGCCACCCGGGATGCGGCCTCGGCATGACGCTCGTCTTCGAGCGGGTCGGGCCGGAGGCCGCGACCGAGGTGCTCGGTATCGTCCGGGCGGCCTTCTCGGCCCGCCCGCCGCTGGATCCGCCCGCCGACGCGCTCGGGGAGACCGAGGGGTCGATGAAGGAGCGCCTCTCCGGCTTCGGCGGAGTGGTGGCGCGGTTGGACGGGGTCGCCGTCGGGGCCGTCGTCATGGATCCTGCGGACTCGACCCTGTGGCTGCGTCGTTTCGCTGTTCTGCCTGATCAGCAGGGGCATGGGGTCGCGCACAAGATGGTGACGTACGCCGCCGGGGTCGCGCGCGCGGAGGATTTCGACGATCTCGCGGTGATCGCTCGCGAGGAGCTCCCGGAGACGTTGCGGTTCTGGGTTCGCCAAGGCTTTCGCGAGGTCTCGCGGGAGTCGCCGGCGGTGCGGCTGCATCGACCGCTGAACGAGTACGTCGTCGAGGTGCTCGACGCCGACGCGATGACGGAGCTCGGCCGGCGGGTGGCCGCGTTGGTCGCCGCCGGTGACGTACTCGTCCTCTCCGGCGGCCTCGGCGCCGGCAAGACCACGTTCACCAAGGGCCTCGGAGCGGGGCTCGGGGTGCGCGGCGAGATCACCTCGCCGACCTTTGTCATCGCTCGGGTGCATCCCTCCACGGTCGGCGGCCCTGAGCTCGTCCACGTCGACGCCTATCGGCTCGGCGGGATCGAGGAGCTCGACGACCTCGACCTCGACACCGATCTCGACGACGCGGTGACCGTGGTCGAGTGGGGCGAGGGCTTGGCCGAGGGGCTCTCCGAGGCGCGGCTGGAGATCCGGATCGTACGTGCCGAGGCCGACGAGGCCCCGCTGGATCTGGTCGAGGCGCCCGACGGTGCGGATCCTCGGCGCGTGGAGATCCTCCCGGTCGGGGCCCGCTGGCGCGGCGTGGACCTCAGCGCGCTCTAGGGTGTGAGTTGTGCTTCTCGCCTTTGACACCGCCACGCCCCAGGTGACTGTGGCGCTCCACGATGGCGACGACGTCGTCGCCGAGGTCGTCTCCGACCGCACCATGAAGCATGGTGAGCAGCTCGCGCCGCTGATCGCGGACGTCCTCGCGGAGGCCGGGATCGTACGCCAGGATCTGACCGCCATCGCCGTCGGTGCCGGCCCCGGGCCGTTCACCGGCCTCCGGGTCGGGCTGGTCACCGCCAGGACGCTCGGGTTCGCGCTGGAGATCCCGGTCTATGCCGCCTGCACGCTGGACGTGCTGGCGGTGGAGGCCGTTGCCTCGGGGATCGGTGCACCGTTCTTCGTAGCGACGGACGCGCGGCGCAAGGAGGTCTACCTGGCCTCCTACGACCCCGACGGCGTACGCCTCGAGGGCCCTGTCGTCGCCCGTCCCGCCGAGGTCGCCACCTCGGGACCGGTGGTCGGTGAGGGAGCGCTGCTCTATCCCGACGCGTTCCCGACGCCGCTCGGCCCCGTGCGGCCGTCCGCCGGTTGGCTGGCCCGGGCGGTCGCCGAGGAGCAGGTCGAGCTGATGGATCCCGAGCCGCTCTACCTGCGTCGGCCCGATGCGGTGGAGCAGGCTGCCCAGAAAAAGGTGCAGAAGAAGGTCTCCCAGTGACCGTACGCCCCGCCGGGCCGGACGACGTCGACGCGATCGCCGGCCTCGAGCTCGAGGCGTTCCCCGACGACGCCTGGACACCCGAGTACCTGCAGGTGGCGATCGACGGGAAGATGCCGACAGTCCGGATCCTCGTTGCCGTCGATGATGCGGGAACGGTCATCGGTCATGCGCTGGTGAGCGTCGTCTACGAGATCGCCGAGCTCCAGCGGATCGCGACGGCCGAGGAGCAGCGCCGCCGCGGAATCGGTGGGTCGCTCCTCGCGGCGTCGATCGATCTCGCTCGGAGCGAGGGAGCCGAGCGACTTCTCCTCGAGGTCCGCGAGGGTAACGCCGGGGCCATCGAGTTCTACCACCAAGCCGGATTCGTCGAGATCGACCGCCGCGAGCGCTACTACCGCGACGGGGCGACGGGGATCGTACTGGCCTTCGATCTTGTTGCTCCGGCCTGAGCAGCGAGGCTGACGGAGCCCAAACTGTCGGTGCTCTGTGCTGCGATGGATGTCATGCACCTCAGACGCAACGCCTTCGACTCGCAGACAGCGGGTCTCGCTCTGGCCAGGACGATCGGACGCGGCGGGCTCCGTCCGCCCACACTTCAGACGATCGCCGAGGAGGCGAACACGGGAGTGTCGACGTTGCACCGGTGGTTCGGCGGGACGCAGGGGATGTTGCCGCACGCCGCCGCTGCGTTCGCGGACATGTTCTGGACCCGGGTCGCAGATCGGGTGAATGCGACCGGCTGGGCAGGCTTTCTGCCGGAGAACGAAGATGACCTGTTCTTCCTGAGAGCGTGGCTGGGCTTTGAGGAGCTTGCCCGTTCTGACGACGGAGTCGGACAAGCAGTGGGTGAGCTGTGGCATGACGCGAGGTTCTGGTTTCGATCAGTACTCGGCCGCGAGCTCACCGACTTCGAGATGGCAGGAGTGGAAGCGATACTTCGCGGACTATGGGACGGTCTGTGCGCAGCTGAGCCGCTCGACACAGGTCTCGCGCATCGCCTGTGGGACGCGGCGTATACGTCGTTGGCGGAGCTCTCGAGCGATGCTGCAGCGGCCTGACAGCCGTTGCCCTCAGCCCGCCGCTACTCTCAGCCGACGGCTTCATCTCTGGCAGGAAGGAAAATTCCTTCCGGAGGATCGACTGATCCTGGGTCTGATCCTGGGTCTGATCCTGGGTCTGATCCTGGGTCTGGCGGTGCCAGTGGAAAGAAAATTCCTTCCGCGGAGTGAACGTATTCCGGTGCCGAGGTCGCCGGATCACGCTGTGCCCCTGAAGCCGTGCCCCTGAAGCCGTGGCCCTGACGGCCGCCGAGCGGAAGGAAAATTCCTTCCGGTGCCGGCGGAACCCGCTCGCTGGCCGCGCCACTTTCCAACTGCTCAGCGCCCGCAAGGCAGAATGCCCCTATGACTGCTGGTCCTCCCGCCGATGAGCCCTTGGTCCTTGGAATCGAGACGTCGTGCGATGAGACGGGGATCGGGGTGGTGCGAGGTCACACGCTGCTGGCAGACGCGGTGGCGAGCAGCGTCGAGGAGCACGCCCGGTTCGGCGGAGTCGTCCCGGAGGTCGCCAGCCGCGCGCACCTGGAGGCGATGGTGCCGACGATCGAGCGTGCCTGCGAGGAGTCGGGCATCAAGCTCCACGACGTCGACGCGATCGCCGTGACCTCGGGGCCGGGCCTCGCGGGTGCCCTCCTGGTCGGGGTGGCGGCGGCCAAGGCGCTCGCCCTCGGGCTCGACAAGCCGATCTACGGGGTCAACCACCTGGCTTCGCACGTCGCGGTCGACCAGCTGCAGCACGGTCCGCTTCCCGAGCCGTGCGTCGCCATGCTCGTCTCCGGCGGCCACTCCAGCCTGCTCAAGGTCACCGATATCACCGAGGGCGTCGACCCGATGGGCGCGACCATCGACGACGCCGCGGGCGAGGCCTTCGACAAGGTCGCCCGCCTGCTTGGCCTCGGCTTCCCGGGCGGCCCGGTGATCGACCGGACCGCCACGTCGGGCAGCTCGATCGCGATCGACTTCCCCCGAGGCCTCACCGCCCGTCGCGACCTGGAACGACACCGCTTCGACTTCTCCTTCTCCGGGCTCAAGACCGCGGTCGCCCGCTGGATCGAGGCCAAGGAGCGCAGCGGCGAGCCCGTCCCGGTTGCCGATGTGGCAGCCAGCTTCCAGGAGGCCGTGGTCGACGTCCTCGTGCGAAAGGCGCTCGACGCGGCCTCTTCCGAAGGCATCGAGGACATCATCATCGGCGGCGGGGTCGCGGCCAACAGTCGGCTTCGGGTGCTCGCTGAGGAGCGCGCCACCAAGCTCGGCATCCGCGTCCGGGTCCCGCGTCCGGGCCTGTGCACCGACAACGGCGCGATGGTGGCGGCTCTGGGGGCGGAGATGGTGGCGAGGGGGCGTACGCCTTCGGCGCTGGACCTTCCGGCGGACTCCTCCCAGCCGATCACGACCGTCCTGGTCTGATCCTCGGCGACCTCAGAAGGGCCGCACCAGCAGACAGGTCCCTTCGCCGGCGACCCGGGTGAGCACGATCGTGGCCTCCTCGGACCCGGACAGCGCGAGCCGCTTGCGGAGCTGCTCGGGCACGACTTGTACGCCGCGCTTCTTGATGGTCAGCTTCCCGATCCCACGCTCGCGCAGCGCCGCCTTGAGCTGCTTGTCCCGGTAGGGGAGCTCCTCGAGCACCTGATACCCGCGGGCGAACGGGGTCTCGAAGGAGGCGGAGGAGGCGACGTACGCGATGTGCTCATCGATCAGATGGCCCTGGACCCCGGCGGCGACGGCGGTGACCAGACCGGCGCGGATGACCGCCCCGTCGGGTTCGTAGAGGAACTCGGCGACCGCGCCGACCTCGGCGCCGGGGTCGTCCTCGGAGGTGAGCGTCGCCAGGCCGCGCTCGCCGATCACAGTGGCCCGCCGGTGGGTGCTGGCCAGCGAGCCCGACCACAGTGCGGCCTCCTTGACCTCGCCGCGGTCGCTGACCCATTCGGCCTCGACCTTGTCGGGTACGAGGTCGTGCGGGATCCCGGGGGCGACCTTCACGCACGCGTCGCGTGCGAAGAGCGTCTCGACCCACGACCACGGCGGCGACCACCCCTCTGCGGAGAAGACCCGGCCCCTGGCGCCCCGACGTGCAGGGTCCGCGTACGCGACATCGAAGGGGGAATGGTCGACACCTGTCGCGTCGGCGACGGTGACAGCACCTGGCAGCCCGAGCGCGTCCAGGTTCGCCTGGGCGACGGCGACCCGCTCCGGATCGCGGTCCACCCCTGCGGCGGTGAGCCCGGCACGTGAGGACGCGATCAGGTCACCGCCGATCCCGCAACCCAGGTCGATGACGCTCCCCGCTTCGAAGGCCCGCAGCCGCGCCGCCCGGTGGTGGGCGACGGCGAGGCGGGTGGCCTGCTCGAGGCCGTCGGGGGTGAAATACATCCTCGGTGCCAGGTCTCCGAACTTGGCGGCCGCCTTCCGGCGCAGGTCGACCTGGGTCATCGCCGCGGCCACGCGCTCGGCCGCCTCGTCCTTGCGCAGCGCGGTCTGCACCGCCAGCGCCGACCCCTTGCCGGACTCCTCGGACATCGTCATCTCGGTGGTCCGCGCCAGCAACCGTTGCCCGTCATCGGTCAATAACCAGGCGAAGGCGTCGAGATCCATACCCCGATCCTCTCAACCGGTGTTCGGGACCTGACGATCCCAGTACCTTCCGGTGTGTCACTGATCTAGGATTCCGTCACGTGTGCCGTCCCCCACGTCGAATCCTGGAGAGCCTCGGGGCACTCGCAGCAGTCATGACACTGCTCTCGTTACTGTTCGCCGCGCCCGCTTCCGCGGATTCGGTGACCCCGGTCCGCTACTGCTCGCAGAGCGATGGCTACCACGACCTGGACGGTGAGTACTCCGCCACGGCGGTGGCGCCCGACGGCTACCTGATCGCTTCCTACTGTGTGGACAGCGATGGCCGTCACGGCCGCTCGGAGGTGCACACCCTGGAGCCGCCGCAGCGCACCACGACCGTCTGGGGCAGCGAGGGGCGTCCGTTGAGGGGCTACTCGGTGACGTACGTCAAGATCCCGGCGTCCGAGCAACCCGACCCCGACCCCGGCAACGGAAACGGAAACGGCAATGGCAACGGGAACGGCAACGGCTCGGACGATGACGAGGACGAGGGTGCCGGGAACGGGTCGGGCGGTGACGAAGAGTCGGCCGAGCCCGAGCAGAGCGAGCCGGCAGGCCAGAACAACCAGACGAGCGTCGAGCCGGCGCCGTCGGGAGACGCTGAGCAGGACGAGCAGCCGGAACGTACGCCGGAGGCTCGTGCGTCCGAGTCGGAGCCGAGCCGCTCGGCCTCTGCCGAGGTCTCCCCGGACGGCTCGCAGATGACGGCCCTGAGCGACGGCGAAGAGCTCAAGGTCACCTCGCTCGCCGAGCGCGCCGAGGACGACGACGAGAGCCTGCGTGCGCTCGTCGTCGCCGGAAGCATCGTCATCGTCGGTCTCCTCGGCGGGGCGATCGCAATCTTCGTGCGGCTCCCCGGACGGCGATAGACCGGGCTTTGCTGGCACTCATTGCAGTCGAGTGCTAACGTCTGCTCTGGCACTCTCCCCTTGAGTGTGCCAGCGCTTGCGAGCCGGGTGCGACCCCCGCGACGGCGTACGTGGCAGATCGCAAGCACAGACGTAGCAACACCCACCGAAGTCTGACTCCGTAGAAAAGAAATGGGGAGGTCGACACAGTGTCGGTCAACATCAAGCCTCTTGAGGACCGGATCGTCGTCAAGGCCGTCGAGGCCGAGCAGACCACCGCCTCCGGTCTGGTCATCCCGGACACCGCCAAGGAGAAGCCCCAGGAGGGCGAGGTCCTGGCGCTCGGCCCGGGTCGTATCGACGACAAGGGCAACCGCGTCCCGCTCGACGTCGCCGTGGGCGACAAGGTCATCTACAGCAAGTACGGCGGCACCGAGGTGAAGTACGCCGGCGAGGAGTACCTCATCCTCTCGGCCCGCGACATCCTCGCGGTCATCGCCTGACGTCATCCGTCTCGCACAGCGCGGCCGGGCCGACGGGGTTAGTAGTCCTGGGGCCACGGCCGCGCACTGCGTACTAGGGAGTAAATGCATATGCCGAAGATCCTGGAGTTCGACGAGAACGCCCGCCGCGCCCTCGAGCGTGGCGTCGACGCCCTCGCCAACGCCGTCAAGGTGACGCTGGGCCCCAAGGGCCGCTACGTCGTCCTCGACAAGAAGTGGGGCGCCCCGACCATCACCAACGACGGTGTCACCGTCGCGCGTGAGATCGAGCTGGACGACCCGTTCGAGAACCTTGGTGCTCAGCTCACCAAGGAGGTTGCGACCAAGACCAACGACATCGCTGGTGACGGTACGACCACCGCGACCGTCCTCGCCCAGGCGATGGTCCACGAGGGTCTGCGCGCGGTTGCCGCCGGCGCGAACCCGATGAGCCTCAAGCGCGGTATGGACGCCGCCGCGGCCGCCGTCGGCGACGCGCTGCGTGCCGCCGCCCGTGAGGTCGTCGACGAGTCCGACATGGCCTCGGTCGCCACGATCTCCTCCCGCGACGCGAAGATCGGCGAGATCCTCGCCGAGGCCTTCGCCAAGGTGGGCAAGGATGGTGTCATCACCGTCGAGGAGTCCAACACCACCGGCACCGAGCTCGAGTTCACCGAGGGTATGCAGTTCGACAAGGGCTACATCTCTCAGTACTTCGTGACCGACCAGGAGCGGATGGAGGCCGTCATCGACGACCCGCTGATCCTGCTCGTCCAGGGCAAGATCAGCTCCATCCAGGAGCTCCTGCCGCTGCTGGAGAAGGTCATCGCCGCCGGCAAGCCGCTGTTCATCATCGCCGAGGACGTCGAGGGCGAAGCCCTCTCGACCCTGGTCGTGAACAAGATCAAGGGCACCTTCAACGCGACCGCCGTCAAGGCGCCCGCGTTCGGTGACCGCCGCAAGGCCATGCTGCAGGACATCGCGATCCTCACCGGCGCGCAGGTCGTCGCCGAGGAGGTCGGCCTCAAGCTCGACCAGGTCGGCCTCGAGGTGCTCGGCACCGCTCGCCGGATCACGGTCACGAAGGACAACACCACGATCGTCGAAGGCGGCGGCGACGCTGCCGCGGTCGAGGGTCGCGTCAACGAGATCAAGTCCGAGATCGAGCGCACCGACTCCGACTGGGACCGCGAGAAGCTCCAGGAGCGCCTCGCCAAGCTCGCCGGTGGCGTCTGCGTGATCAAGGTCGGCGCTCACACCGAGGTGGAGCTCAAGGAGAAGAAGCACCGCATCGAGGACGCTGTCTCCGCGACCCGCGCCGCCATCGAGGAGGGCATCGTCGCCGGCGGTGGCTCCGCGCTGATCCACGCCGTCTCCGTTCTGGAGAAGGACCTCGGCCTCGAGGGCGACGAGGCGGTCGGCGTACGCGTCGTCCGCAAGGCCGCCGACGAGCCGCTGCGCTGGATCGCCGAGAACGGTGGCGACAACGGCTACGTCATCACCACCAAGGTCCGCGACCTCGGTGTCGGGCAGGGCTTCAACGCCGCCACGGGTGAGTACGGCGACCTGGTCGCCCAGGGCGTCATCGACCCCGTCAAGGTCACCCGCTCCGCGCTGATCAACGCCACCTCGATCGCGGGCATGCTGCTCACGACCGAGACCCTGGTCGTCGACAAGCCGGAAGAGGAAGAGGCGCCCGCGGCCGGTCACGGCCACGGTCACGGCCACTGAGGCATAGTCGAGTCGGCGCATCTGTCCCAGATGCGCCGACTCGGCGATTTCAGCGAACGACCAGCTCGTCGAGATCGGTGTCGTCCGAGAGCACGTTCATGTCCACGTACGCCTCGTCCTCGCTGCCGACGCCCTTGAGCCGGTCTCGGTTGGAGTACTGCCAGATGGTCCACGACCGTCCGTCGGGGACCCGGGGCGGCCATGCGACGGAGCGGAACCAGATGGGGTTGTCGGGGTAGGCGTCGACCAGGTAGGCGCGGTAGGCCGACGGCGTGGTGTAGATGACCGGCGCGATGCCGTAGTGCGCCTCGAGCTTGGCCAGCAGCGGGTCGAGGATGGTGCGGACCTCGGTCGCGGGCGGCAGGTTCCCCTTGAAGGAGCCATAGGGCTCCAGGTCGACGACCGGGGCGAGGGTGCCGGCCACACGGGGCACCGTGGCGATCATGTTGTGCGCCTGGTCGGCGCCCGGGCTCTCGAAGCTCATGAAGTGGTAGGCGCCGGTCGCGAGCCCGGCTCGCCGGGCCTCGGCCCAGTTGGCCGCGAAGCGTGTGTCCACGTGCGCCGAGCCCTCGGTCGCCTTGATCCAGGCGAAGTCGATGTCCTGCTCGGCGACCCGTGGCCAGTCGACGGTGCCGTTGTGGTGGGAGACGTCGATGCCGCGTACGTCGTACTTCGCCGCGAACAGCCGGGTCGGCATCACGACGCCGGTGTAGACCAGCGCAGTCGTGATCAGGGCGAGGCAGAGGACGACGGCGGAGCCGATCAGGACGCGTCGACGGCGGGCGGGGGCGAGGGGCACCGCGGAACCGTACCGGTTCTCACAGCTCTTGGAGCAGCTTCTCCATGATGTCGATCTCGACCGACTGGGTGGCCTCGACGTCCATCGCCATCTCGATCGCCAGCGCGTCGCTGCCCTGGGCGGCCATCGGCTCGACCATCTCGAGAGCGCCCTGGTGGTGCTGGATCATCCCGGTCAGGAAGAGCCGGTCGAACTTCTCACCACGGGCCTTGCCGAGCTCGCTCATCTGATCCGGCGTGAGCATGCCGGCCATGGTGTGCGCGGGGTCCGAGGCGCGCGGCACCCGCAGCCCGCGGGTGTTGAGCCAGCCGCTCATCGCCACGATCTCGGGACCCTGGGCCGACTCGATGCGCTTGGCCAAGGACACGACCTCGGGGTGGACGCCGTGCTCGCGGGCCAGCCGGGTCATCTCCAGCGCCTGGGCGTGGTGCGGGATCATCATCGTCACGAAGTCGGCATCGGTCTGGGTCCACGGGTCCGTGGCAGCGGCCGAGGGTGAGATCGTCGCCGCGGCCTCACCCGGCGCTCCGCCCTGGACCACGGGGGCCGACTGGGTGGCCGCCGCCGGGCTGGGCGAATGTCCGCCGTGGTCGCCGTGCCCGGCGTCCGAGGAGCCCCCGCACCCGCCGAGCGAGATCGCCACCAAGACGACACCCGAGGTGATGAGACCGAACCGCCGACCGGGCATGTGTCTCCTTCCGAGATCCCGCAGAGGTGAACAATTTATTCACATTCCATGCCTCCCGTGTACGACTTTTACTAAAGTTGAGAGGTCCTGCCCGTGCCACCCCACGGCGGCCGACTCGGAAGGCTTGCGAACATGAGGCTTAGACGACCCACCCAATACCTGGCCCCCATCGCGGTGGTCATGGTTGTCGCAGGAGGGCTGGCCGTCGCCGCCCCGTCCTCCGCAGACGAGTCCCATACCCACGGAACCGAGAGCACCGAGACCACCGATGCTCCCGAGGCCCAGACGAGCTGCACCGCCGAGGAGAAGCAGGCGATCACCAAGCTCGGAGACAACTTCGCCTCCGCCTGCGTCGCCGGCAACGACCTCGCCAACCTCGGCGCCAACAATCCGGTGGTACCCGCCGGCGAGTCCGACGGCACACCCAACATGCGCCTGATCGCCAACATCCCCAAGTCGGGTGCCTTCACGCCCACCACCGCCCTCAACAGCGACCTCGCCTTCCAGGGGCGCTACGCGTTCGCGGGCAACTACAACGGGTTCAACGTCATCGACATCAAGAACCCGACCCGCCCTCGACTCGTGAAGCAGTACGTCTGCCCCGGGTCCCAGAACGACATCTCCGTCTATGACGACCTGCTGGTCCTCTCGGTCGACTCCAGCCGCAGCAACAACACCTGCGACAACGTGGCGCAGCCGGCCACGATCAAGGAGTCGTGGGAAGGCATCCGCGTCTTCGACATCAGCAACCCGAGAGACCCGCAGTACGTCGCGGCGGTCGAGACCAAGTGCGGCTCCCACACCCACTCGCTGGCGCCGAGCAAGGACAGACGATCGGTCTATGCGTACGTCTCCTCCTACGGTCCGCGCGCTGAGTACCCTGACTGCCAGCCCCCGCACGACCGGATCAGCATCGTGAAGATCCCGAAGCGGGCGCCGGAGCGGGCCGCGGTGGTCAACGAGCCGGTGCTGTTCCCTGACGGCGGATACACCAACACCGCCGGCTGCCACGACATCACCACCTACCCGTCCAAGGACATCGCCGCCGGCGCCTGCATGGGCGACGGCATCCTGATGGACATCTCCGACCGTGAGAACCCGGTGGTGACCGAGCAGGTCACCGACACCGCGAACTTCGCGTTCTGGCACTCGGCCACCTTCAACAACACCGGCACCAAGGTCGTCTTCACCGACGAGCTAGGCGGCGGCGGTGCGCCGACCTGCAACCCGGAGACCGGGATGGAGAAAGGCGCCAACGGCATCTACGACATCGAGGGCGGCCAGCTCGTCTTCAAGTCCTACTACAAGATCCCGCGCACCCAGTCCAACACCGAGAACTGCGTCGCCCACAACGGCTCGCTGATCCCGGTCAAGGGCAAGGACATCATGGTCCAGGCCTGGTATCAGGGTGGTGTGTCGGTCTACGACTTCACCGACTCCGCCAACCCGAAGGAGATCGCCTGGTTCGACCGTGGTCCGTTCGAGGACACCACGACGATCGCCGGGCCCTGGTCGACCTACTACTACAACGGCTACATCTACTCCAACGAGATCCAGCGCGGCTTCGACGTCTTCGACCTGCGCGACCCGCGGGTCGCCTCGGCGAAGCGGGTCAGGTTCGATGAGCTGAACGTCCAGGCTCAGCCCTCCTACTGACAAGCAGCCGAGTCGGCGCATCTGTCCCATGTCTCGCGAAGCGAAGCGAAGCGAGCGGGATGGGACAGATGCGCCGACTCGGCGATTTCAGTGAATGACCAGCTCGTCGAAACCTTCTGGTCACCAGGTGAGGCCATGGTTCACCTCGATGACCGAGACGGCTGCCGACGACGACTGTGTTGGTCTCGACACGCTCGCTGGCGCTCGCGGCTCGACCGACGGGGACGCTGGTCGAGCCGCCGGAGCCGCTAGGCGGAGGCGTGTCGAGACCAACACAGTCGAATGGGTGATCGCCGCCCTCCTCGCCCTACTCCTCGCGAGGTTCCTGTGGAGCCTGGTGGCCAACGAGAACCTGCTCCCGGGTGCGGTCCTCGGGCATCTGCTCCACCCGGACGTCCTGGCCGGCGTCTGGCTCACGATCCGGCTGACCGCGCTGGTCTTCGCGGTGGCCTGGGCGATCGGACTCGTCGCGATCTCGATGGAGAGGTCGGGAAACCCGGTGCTGAGCGGGATCGCGGCGGCGTACGTCTGGGTCTTCGGCAGCGTCCCGGTGCTCGTCCAGCTGCTGCTGTGGAGCAACATCGCGCTGGTCTTTCCCGACATCACCTTCGGGATCCCGGGGGTGCACATCGACGCGGTCCGGCTGGTCACGCCGGTCTACGCGGCGATCGCGGGGCTGGCGCTGGCGATGGGAGCGTACGCGGCGAGGGCTCTCCCGGGTGGTGACCGGCTGACCGCGCTGGGCGACCTCCTGGTGACGACGCTCCAGGTGACGAGCCTGGTCTCGGTGCTCTCGATCACCGACCTGCTCGGGGTCGTCCAGGCGCTCGAGGAGCGCAACCACCTGATCATCCCGCTGCTGGTGGTGGCGGCGATCTGGTACCTCGTCCTGGTCACCGCGGCCCGCGGCACGATCCGGCTGGCCAGGCTCGCGCGGGCGAAGGATCAGGCGCGCCGAAGGTAAACCCGAGGTAAAGTTCGGCGATCATTGCAAGACCTGGCAACGCAACTCTTTGTAGAGTGCAGCGCGTGACTTTCGAGCGGGCTTGGCAACGGTGGCGCGATGAGCGGGAAGCCGAGCTGAGAAGCCCCGAAGGTTTCCTCGCGATCACCGCCCTGCACTGGCTGGGGCGCAGGCCGGTGCGGTTTCCCGGGGTCCCGGGGGTCTGGTCGACCGGTCCGGAGGGCGCTGTCGTCGAGCTCGGCGAAGGTGAGTGGCTCGAGCTCGGCGGGACGACCCTCGCCGGTCGGTACGTTTTCGGTCACGTGGATCCGTACGGTGTGACCGCGACCTTCGACGGCGGAACGGTCGAGGTCGCCGACCGCTTCGGCACTCCGGTCCTGCGGCCGCGGCAGCCCGACGGGCCGTTCCTGCGCGACTACACCGGCACACCGACGTACGCTCCGGACCCGTCGTGGCAGATCAAGGCCGCATTCACCGCCTACGAGACGAGCCGCCCGATCTCGGTCGGCTCCGTGGTCGAGGGCCGTTCGAGCGTCATCGACGCCGTGGGGGAGGTCGCGTTCGAGGTGGGTGGTCGGCCGCAGCGGCTGATCGCGTTCGACGGTGGCGACGGCGAGCTGTGGCTGCTGTTCACCGACGAGACCAGCGGCGTGACGACCTACGCCGCCTGCCGCCAGCTAGCCGTCGAGCCGCCGGTCGACGGCACCGTCATCCTCGACTTCAACCGCGCCGCGAACATGCCCTGCGCCTACACGACCCACGCCACCTGCCCGCTCCCGCCCGCGACCAACCACATCGACGTGCTCGTCGAGGCGGGCGAGCGGACCCCGCCGCGGCCGCCCGCAGACTGAGCCGGGCCGAAGGTTTAACCCTGGGTAACGGACCAGAAACAGCGAAACAGGCAGACTAGGGCGCATGGTGGGGACGATGTTGTGGAGAGTACGTACGACGCTGCCGGACCGACCGGGCACGCTGGCGGCGCTGGCGCAGCGCTGCGGTGAGGCCGGGGTCAACATCCTGGGGATGCAGATCTTCCCCGGGCTGGAAGAGGTGACCGACGAGTTCGTGCTGCGTACGCCACCGGGCTGGGACGACCTGCGCGTGGCTGAGCTGCTGGCCTCGGCCGGCGGGTGCGACATGGTGATCCAGACCGCCAACGAGGCTGCGCTCGCCGACCAGCCGACGCGCTACGTGCAAGCGGCCCGGCACGTCCTGGAGCGGCCGATGTCGTTCCCGGAGGTGGTCGCCCAGCTCTTCGACGCCGAGGCCGAGGCCCCGCCCGGGGTCGTCCACGACACCATGGAGCTGCGGGTCGCCGACGTCGACGTCCAGCTGCACCGCACCGCACCCTTCACCGCGACCGAGCACGCCCGTGGGTCCGCGATGGCCGACCTGGTCAACGACGTCCTCGACCGCAGCCGCGAGTCCGCGGCCATCGGCACCACCCCGCCCGTCCGCCGGCTGGGCACCGGAAGCACCCCCGAGCTCGTCGTCACCGGGGAGACCGTCACCGCACTGATCGACGGCGTCGCCGTCGGCATCGGCGAGGTCCTGGCCCCGACCGAGGACGACGAGAACGTACGTGTCGTCAACCTGCGCGTCGACCCGGCCTGGCAGCGCCGCGGCATCGGCACCCGGCTGCTGGTCGACACCGCCAGGCTCGCGCACATGCTCGGCGCCGACGAGATCCTGCTCACCACCCAGTCCGACAACCAGGCGGTGCTGCCCATGGTTCTCGCCGCCGGGATGCGCGGACGGATCCGGATGGCCGGCGACCTGCTGACCGTCAAGGTTCCGGTGCGGGACCTCAAACCGTTGCAGACCTGATTTCTTCGGGATGACTCCTGGCGTTTTCGGGGACACGCGAGCCGGACCGTAGAATCTCTTCATGGAGATCCCGGAGAAGTTCGCGACGCTCGGCCTCACCTACGACGACGTACTCCTGATGCCTGGATACTCGGATCTGGCGCCGTCCGACATCGATACGACCTCCCGGCTGACCCGCGAGATCAACCTGCGGGTCCCGCTGATCTCCGCGGCGATGGACACCGTGACCGAGTCCCGGATGGCGATCGCGATGGCCCGCCAGGGCGGTATCGGCGTGCTCCACCGCAACCTGTCGATCGAGGATCAGGCCTACCAGGTCGACCTGGTCAAGCGCACCCAGACCGGGATCATCTCCAACCCGGTCACCATCGGCCCCGACGCGACGCTGGAGCAGCTCGACAAGCTCGCCGGTGAATACCGGATCTCCGGCTTCCCGGTCGTCGACGTCGACCAGAAGCTGATCGGCATCATCACCAACCGCGACCTCCGGTTCACCCCGGTCGCGGAGTGGGCGACCACGAAGGTCAACGAGGTGATGACCTCCAAGGACCTGATCACCGGCCCCGCCGAGATCTCCCGCGAAGAGGCCACCAAGCTGCTGCGCCAGCACAAGCTCGAGCGGCTTCCGCTGGTCGACACCGACGGCCGCATCACCGGCCTGATCACCGTCAAGGACTTCGTGAAGTCCGAGCAGTTCCCCGACGCCTCCAAGGACGCCCAGGGCCGGCTGCTCGTCGGCGCCGCGATCGGCTACTTCGGTGACGCGTGGGAGCGGGCCACCACGCTCATCGAGGCCGGTGTCGACGTGCTCGTCGCGGACACGGCCCACGGCAACGTACGCATGCTGATCGACATGGTCCGCCGCCTCAAGACCGACCCGGCCACCAAGCACGTCCAGGTCATCGGCGGCAACGTCGCGACCAAGGAGGGCGCGCAGAGCTTCGTCGACGCGGGCGCAGACGCGGTCAAGGTCGGCGTCGGCCCGGGCTCGATCTGCACCACCCGCGTCGTCACCGGCGTCGGTGTGCCGCAGATCTCCGCCGTCTACGAGGCATCCCTGGCCTGCAAGCCCGCCGGCGTGCCGGTGATCGCCGACGGCGGTCTGCGCTACTCCGGCGAGATCGGCAAGGCCATCGTCGCCGGTGCCGACACCGTGATGCTCGGCTCGATGCTCGCCGGCACCGAGGAGACCCCCGGTGACACGGTCCTGATCAACGGCAAGCAGTTCAAGGCCTACCGCGGCATGGGCTCGATGGGGGCCATGTCCTCGCGCGGCAAGAAGTCCTTCTCCAAGGACCGCTACTTCCAGGCCGAGGTCACCGACGACGACATGATCGTCCCCGAGGGTGTCGAGGGTCAGGTCGCCTACAAGGGCTCACTGGCCACCGTCGCCCACCAGCTCACCGGCGGCCTGCACCAGACCATGTTCTACGTCGGCGCGCGCACCATCCCCGAGCTGCAGACCCAGGGCCGCTTCATGCGGATCACCTCCGCTTCGCTCAAGGAGTCGCACCCCCACGACGTCCAGGTCACCGCCGAGGCGCCGAACTACCACGTCTGAGATCTACGGCCCCTCGCGCGTCGAGCCCCGAACCCCCTGGGTTCGGGGCTCGTCCCATTTCTCGGATGCCTCACCCGGGAGAACTCGTTACGGATAGAATGTTGAGCAAGTTACTCGACATATAGAGGTGGTCGCGCGTGAGTGTTGATGAGGCCGTACGTCGCCACCCCCTGCTCGCTCGCGAGGGCGACGACGAGCTCCTCGATGCCCGGCTCGTCGGACGCCGCAAACCGGGACAGTGGATCTCGGCGGTGCTCGTGCTGCTGGTCGTCGCCGGGATCGTGAAGAGCCTGGTGACGAACCCGCGCTACCACTGGGACGTGGTCGGCGCGTTCTTCCTGCGCCCCTCGATCCTCGACGGTCTGGTGCTGACCCTGTGGCTGACCGCCGCGGTGCTGGTGAGCTCCTACCTGCTCGGCATCGTGCTCGCCGTCATGCGGCTCTCCTCGAACCCGGTGCTGAGCTCGGTCAGCGCGGTCTACATCTGGTTCTTCCGGAGCGTTCCGCCGCTGCTGCAGCTGCTCTTCTGGTTCCAGATGGCCTCGCTGTATCCGCAGCTCAGCCTGGGGATCCCGTTCCTGGAGCCGTTCGTGACGATCGAGACGGCTCACCTGTTCAGTGGTCTGCTCGCGGCCTTCGTCGGACTCACCTTCGACATCGCCGCGTTCGCGGCGGAGATCATCCGCGGCGGCCTGGTCTCGGTCGAGGCGGGCCAGACCGAGGCGGCCAAGGCGCTCGGCCTGTCCAGCGCGCGGATCTTCTGGCGGATCGTGCTGCCGCAGGCGATGCCGGCGATCATCCCGGCCTCCGGCAACCTGCTGATCGGGCTCCTCAAGGGCACCTCGATCGTCTCGGTGATCGCGGTGCAGGACCTGCTCTACTCGGTCCAGCTGATCTACGCGCAGAACTACCTGGTCATCCCGCTGCTGCTGGTCGCCACCATCTGGTACCTGATCCTGGTCACGATCCTGTCGACGATCCAGTTCTTCATCGAGCGCTACTACGCCCGCGGCAAGGGCGCGCGCACCGGATTCTGGCGGCTGTGGCGGGGTCAGCTCCCGCTCGTGCCGCGGTCACGCCCCCGTCGAGACGTGGAGGTGCTCTGATGAGCGAGCCTCTCGTGCGCGTCCGCGGCCTGACCAAACGGTTCGGCCCCCACACGGTCCTCGATGGCATCGACCTCGACGTCACCCGCGGCTCGGTGGCGGTCGTCCTGGGGCCGTCGGGCTCGGGCAAGTCCACGTTGCTGCGTACGGTCAACCACCTGGAGAAGCCCGACGCCGGCTTCGTCGAGGTGAACGGCGAGATCATCGGCTACCGGCGTGAGAACACCCACCTGAGGGAGCTCTCCGACCGGGCGATCACCCGACAGCGCAGCCGGATCGGGATGGTCTTCCAGCAGTTCAACCTGTTCCCGCACAAGACCGCGCTGGAGAACATCCTGGAAGGGCAGCTGGCCGCAGGCGTACGCCGCCGGGCGGCCGAGACGCGCGGGCGTGAGCTGCTCGACCGGGTCGGCCTGGCCGACCGGGAGCGGTCCTATCCGCGCCAGATGTCGGGTGGCCAGCAGCAGCGCGTCGCGATCGCCCGCGCCCTCGCGGTCGAACCCGACCTGATGCTCTTCGACGAGCCGACCTCCGCGCTCGACCCCGAGATGGTGGGCGAGGTGCTCGGCGTGATGAAGGACCTCGCCCAGACCGGGATCACGATGATCGTCGTCACCCACGAGATCGGCTTCGCGCGCGAGGTCGCCGACCAGGTCGTCTTCCTCGACGAGGGCCGCCTGGTCGAGGCCGGGGCACCCGACGACGTACTCGCCTCTCCCACCCATGAGCGCGCTCGGGCGTTCCTCTCCGCTGTGTTGTGACCCCCACTCGAAAGGACCCCGTTCCGTGAAGCTCAAGCTCGCCCTGGTCGCCCTCGCGGCCCTCGCCCTCGCCGGATGCGGCAATGCCTCCGACACGCTCAGCGACGCTGAGCGTGGCATCGGATCGGACGGCTCGGCCTCCGCGGAGCCGGCCGCGATCCCAACCCAGGATGTCGTCTCCGGCGTCCAGGCCGACCCGGCGCTGACCGAGCGGCTGCCCGCCGACGTACGCAAGTCGAAGACCCTCGTCCTCGGCACCACCGAGGCGACCGGCGAGCAGGGGCTCCCGCACGGCGGCTCGGACCAGTCCGGTGAGCAGATCGGTCTCGACATCGACCTGCGCAACGCGCTGGCAGCCAAGCTCGGGGTGACCTGGAAGACGGAGTTCGGCAGCTTCGAGACGATCGTCCCGGGCACCCAGAGCGGCAAGTACGACGTCGGCCAGGCCAACTTCGCGGTCACCTCCGAGCGGATCAAGGTGGTCGACTACGCGACCTATCTCCTCGACGGGCAGTCGTTCGTCACCCGCGAGGACAGCGATCTCGACCAGGTCGAGACGCTGACCGACATCTGCGGGCACACGGTGGCGACCTCGCCGGGCTCCAGCTTCCAGCAGATCCTCGAGGACGGCGCCGCGGAGTGCGAGAAGGCGGGCAAGAAGGCCTACGAGGTCGAGTACTTCAAGGACAACGCCGCGATCCTGCTCGGTCTGCAGAACGGCAAGACCGACCTCTACTTCGGGCCGACCCTGTCGCTGAAGTACCTGGTCTCCCACCAGCCCGGCCTGAAGTACCTCGGCGAGCTCAGCCTCACCGACGTCGGCTTCGTCGTCGCCAAGAAGTCACCGCTCGCGCCGGTGCTCGTCGACGCCATCAATGCGCTCATCGCCGACGGGACTTACAACAAGATCTTCACGAAATGGGACGTTTCCGACATAAAGCTGGACAAGTCGGAGTTCAATCCGAAGCCGGCATTCTGAACCTTCCGGGAGGACCTATGACCGTCACCGACACCGACACCTTCGCCCAGGACTGGGCGGCGTGGCACGAGGAGCACGAGAAGAAGCGCGCCTCGGCCCACGGATTCCTCGCGATCACCTCGATCCGCTGGCTCGGCGAGGCGCCGGAGACGTACGACGACGTGCCGGGCGCCTGGTCGAGCGGCCCCGAGGGCATCGTGGTCTCGCTGGCCCCGGGTGAGTCGCTGGTCGTCGACGGCGTCGAGATCACCGGCCGGCACTCGTTCGGCGTCATCGACGAGCGCGGCGGGATCACCGCCGAGTTCGGCGATGCGGTCGTCGAGATCGCCCGGCGCGGCGGCAGCGACATCATCCGCCCCCGCCACCCCGACAACCCGGTCCTGACCGGCTACCAGGGGACGGCGGCGTACGCGCCGGACCCGAGCTGGGCCGTGCCCGGGCGGTTCGTCGCGTACGCGGCGCCCGTGCCGACCACCGTCGGCTCGGTCGTCGACGGCCTGGAGCACGTCTACGAGGCGGTCGGCGAGATCGAGTTCGAGGTCGGCGGCGCGGTGCACAGCCTCATCGCCTTCCCCGGCTTCGCGCCCGGCTCGCTGCACGTGCTGTTCGTGGACGAGACCTCGGGCCGGACCACGTACGCCGCCAACCGCTCGCTCTCCGTCGGTGCACCTGACGCCGACGGCACGGTGGTGGTCGACTTCAACCGCGCGACCAACCTGCCGTGCGCCTACACCGACCACGCCACCTGCCCGCTCCCGCCGGCCGGCAACCGGCTCCCGGTCGCGGTCGAGGCGGGGGAGAAGAAGCCCTGACGCACGCGGCTCGCCGCGGCCTCAGTGACCGCGGCGGGCCCACTCCTCGGCGATCAGCTCGTAGGAGCGGACCCGGTCGGCGTGGTCGTGGGTGATGGTCGTGATGACCAGCTCATCCGCGTCGACAGCGCGCTGGAGGATCTCCAGCTGGTCGGCGACCTGCGCTGCGGTGCCGACGAACTGGGTGTCGAGGCGGTCCTGGACCAGGGCCCGGTCCGCCTCGGTCCACTCCCAGGCGCGGGCCTCGTCAGGGGTGGGGAACGGGATGGCGCCCTCGGCGGTGCGGATGGAACGGACCCAGAGGCCATAGCCGGTGGCGAGGTCGCGGGCCTCCTGCTCGGTCTCGGCGACCACCACGTCGGCCGAGACCGCGACGTGGGGTGCGGTCAGGGTGTCGGAGGGTGCGAAGGCCGTGCGGTAGGAGTGCGCTGCCTCGAGCACGCCGGAGGGGTTGACGTGGTAGTTCGTCGCGAACCGGAGTCCGCGCTTGCCGGCCACCTCGGCGCTCTCGCCGCCGCTGCTCCCCAGCACCCACAGCTCGAGCTCGGCACCCTCGCCAGGGACGACCCGTGCCGGGGTGCCGGCGGCATCCCGGTAGGTGCCGTCGATGAAGGCGAGGATCGTGTCGATCTGCTCGCCGTAGTCGGCGGAGGTCGCCCCAGGCAGCTGCAGGAGCTCCTTCTGGAGCTGGAACCGCGGCGACCCGAGCAGCCCGCTCGGATCGAACTTGGGCGGGACGAGCAGTCCCTCCGGGGTGCGTCCGTCGACCAGCTCCACCGGGATCCCCACCGGGCCCGAGGCTCCGGGCCTGCCTCCGGAGCGGCCCAGACCGAGGTCGATCCGACCGGGGAAGGCGGCGTCGAGCAGCCCGAACTCCTCGATCGTCGACAGCGCCGTCCGGTGTCCCATCAGCACCGCCCCGGAGCCCAGCCGGATGCGCGAGGTCGCCGCGCCCAGCAGCGCGAGGACCACCGCCGGCGAGGTGCCGGCGACGCCCGGGTTGAGGTGGTGCTCGGCGATCCAGTAGCGGTGGTAACCGAAGGACTCGGTCGCCTGCGCGAGCGCGACGGCGTTGCGTACGGCATCGGGGCCGGAGGCCCCGGAGGTCACCGGCACGAGATCGAGGACTGACAGGGGAGTGCGGCTCATCGGTGTGCTCCGATCGTGGAGATGTCCTCGGCCGGGGAGCCCCAGCCCCAGGGAGGGTCGGGGAGAGCGGTCCGCAGCGGTGCGGCCACCTCGGTGGCGAAGAGCGCCAGGCTGTCGCGGTGCTGCTGCTCGGTCAGGCCGCTGGCGTCCGCCTGGACGTGGACGACCTGGTGCCCGAAGCGCTCGTGGTAGCGGTGGATCTTCTCGATCACCTGCTGCGGTGATCCGACCAGCGCCGAGGACCGCTCGACGAAGTCCTCCAGGGTCGGGAAGACCGGCTCGAGCCCGAGACCGGCCTGGAAGGCGAGCTGACCCTCGAAGACCGGCCGATAGGCGGCGTACGCCTCCTGGCTGGTCGGGGCGACGAACAGCCCGGCAGTCCCGGCGCCGATCGCGATGTCGGCGGGGTCGTGGCCATGGGCCACCCAGCGGTCGCGGTAGTGGTCGACCAGCTCGCCGTAGGGCTCGATCGGGTTGGTGACGTTGGCCGAGAACAGCGGGTCGCCGTAGCGCGCGGCGAGGTCGACGGACTCCTTCGAGGTGGCGCTCCCGTGCCACACGCGCACCGGCTGCTGCAGCGGCCGCGGCCAGACCTCCGCCTCGACCAGCTCCGGGCGGAAGCGAGGGGAGGCGGTGACGCGATCCTGGCGCCACAGCCTCCGGAAGATCTCGTACGACTCCGCGTTCCGGTCCCACTGGTCCTCGGGCGTCACCTGGAACAGGTCACGCTGCGCGGAGCCGTTGCCCTTGCCGATGATCAGCTCGAGCCGGCCGCCGGCGAGATGGTCGAGGGTGGCGTAGTCCTCGTAGGCCCGCACCGGGTCCAGCAGCGCCAGCGTCGTCACCGCGGTGAAGAGCCTGATCCGGCTCGTCAGGGCGGCCAGGTGGGAGAGGACCACCGTCGGGGAGGAGGAGATGAACGGCCGTTCGTGCCGCTCGCCGACCCCGAACCCGTCGAACCCGAGCTCCTCGGCGAGGACGGCGTTGGCGATCACCTCCTGGAACCTGTCGTACGTCGTCTTCTGCTGCCCCGTCGCCGGATCGGGCCGGTGGACGATGAGCGTGATGGCCAGGAACCTCATCTGGTCGGCTCCCTCAGGCCGAGATTCTCGCGGAGCGTGGTCCCCTCGTACGCGGTGCGGAAGACGCCGCGCTCCTGGAGCAGTGGCACGACATGGTCGACGAAGGGTGCCAGGCCGCCCGGGGTGATGTGGGAGACCAGGATGTAGCCGTCGGCGGCGTCGTTCTGCACGTAGGTGTCGATCGTGTCGGCGATCGTCTCCGCCGAGCCGATGAAGCTCTGGCGGCCGGTGACCTCGACGATCGTCTCGCGGGTGCTCAGGCCCTTCGACTGGGAGATCGCCCGCCACCGCTCGGCCTGCTCCAACCGGTCGCCGTGCGAACGGGCGCTGGCGCGGCCCTTGGCGATCAGGTCGTCGTTCTCCGAGGGGTCGACGGTCGGGAGCGGGCCGTCGGGGTCGTGGTCGGAGAGGTCGCGGTTCCACAGCTGCTCGAGCAGCTTGATCGCGGTCGCGGGGGAGACCTGCTGCAGCCGGATCTCCCGGGCCAGCTCGACGGCCTCGGCGTCGGTGTCGGCGAGCACGAAGGTGGCCGCGGGCAGGATCAGCAGATCTTCCGGGCGCCGCCCGAACCGTTCCAGGCGTCCCTTCACGTCGACGTAGAACCGCTGGCCGTCCTCGAGGTGGCTGTGCCGGGAGAAGATCGCGTCGGCCTTCTGCGCGGCGAAGTCGCGACCCTCCTCGGAGTCACCGGCCTGGAAGATCACCGGGCGGCCCTGCGGGCTGCGCGGGACGTTGAACCGGCCGCTGATGTCGAACTGCGAGTCGTGGTGCTCGAACGCGCCCGGTGCCGGTGTGGACAGCGGTGTCGACAGGAAGGCACCGGTGGCCTGGTCGGCGAGGATCTCGTCGCCCTTCCAGGTGTCCCACAGCCGGGTCGCGGCGTCGAGGAACGTCCGGGCCCGCTCGTAGCGCTCGCCCTGCGGCAGGTAGCCCCCACGCCGGAAGTTCTCGCCGGTGAACGCGTCCCAGGAGGTGACCACGTTCCACGCGGCCCGCCCGTCGGAGAGGTGGTCCAGGGAGGCGAACTGACGGGCCACCTCGTAGGGCTCGTTGAAGGTCGAGTTGATCGTGCCGGTCAGGCCGAGATGCTCGGTGACCGCCGCGAGCGCGGCCAGGATCGTGAACGTGTCCGGCCGCCCGACCACGTCGAGGTCGTAGATCTCCCCGGCCTGCTCGCGCAGCCGCAGCCCCTCGGCGAGGAACATGAAGTCGAACAGGCCGCGCTCGGCGATCTGCGCGAACTCGACGAACGAGTCGAACTCGATGTGGCTGCCCGACGCCGGGTCGCTCCACACGGTCGTGTTGTTGACCCCGGGGAAGTGGGCGGCGAGGTGGACCTGCTTCTTCGGCCTGTCGTTGCTGCGCGGCGTGCTCATGCGGGCGTCCCCTCGGTGGTGGCGTAGCGGCTGGTGGGACGCGGCAGACCGAGCGCGCCCCGCAGGGTCGCCTCGTCGTACGCATCGTGGAAGAGCCCGCGTCTCTGCAGCTCGGGCACGAGCCGGCGGGTGATCTGCTCCAGGTCGTCGGGGAGCACCGCCGGCCGCAGCCGGAACCCGGCGAGCCCGGCGGCGTGCCAGGTCGCGAGCAGGTCGGCGAGGCCCTCCGGAGTGCCGGCGAAGACCAGGGCGTCCGAGGCGTACGCAGCCCCGGCTGCCTCGTCCAGGCGAGCCAGCCGCTCCCGGGCACCGTGCTCGGTCTCGTCGAGGAGGACGACGACGTCGCCGAAGACGTGGACCGTCTCGCCGGCACGTCCGGCGGCGTCCTGCGCGGCCCGGATCTCGGCGGTGATCGAGGCGATGTCGGCCGCCGTCCGAGGCGTCACGAACCCGACGTCGGCCGAGGTCCCGACGAGCTCGAACGGACGGTCGCGGTGGGCGAGAGCGGCCACGACCGGCTGTCCCTGCGGCGGCCGCGGGGTGATCGATGGCCCCTTCACCTCGAAGTAGCGGCCCTCGAAGTCGATGTAGTGGATCTTGTCCCGGTCGACGAACCGTCCGGTCGGGACGTCGCGGATCTCCGCGTCGTCCTCCCAGGAGTCCCACAGCCGTCGCAGGACCTCGACGTAGTCGGCCGCCTCGGCGAACGCGTCCCGGATCAGCTCCTGCCCTTCGGGGGAGCCGAGGGCGGCGTACGAGATCTCCGGGAACTCGCGCCGGCCGAACAGCGCCGCGTCCCGCGGTCGCGGCGCCACCTGCACACGTACGCCGGCTCGGCCGCGGCTGACGTAGTCCAGCGTCGCGATCGCCTTGCTGAGATGGAACGGCTCGGTGTGGGTCACGACCGCCGTCGGCACGATGCCGATGTGCCTGGTCAGTGGTGCGATCCGGGACGCGATCAGCACCGCGTCGAGCCGCCCGCGCACCCGGTCGGTGCGGTCGTCGTCCTCGGCGCCGAATGGCGAGTCGGTCTGGATCGAGAGCGAGTCCTCGATCGTGACGAAGTCCAGCAGGCCGGCCTCGGCCTCCCGGACGAGACCGGCCCAGTAGCCGGGTTTCAGCAGATCCGCGGGCCGTGCGTTCGGCTCTCGCCAAGCGGCCGGGTGCCACCCGGCGCCGTCGAGAGCTACGGCGAGTCGAAGACGAGGTGTGGGCGCGCTCATGAGTAAAAGTCTACTGACTTCATCAACTTAGTGTGGAGAGTTTCGGAGGATGGACGGCGAGCGGGGCAGTCCGACTGCCACGAGCAGCGCCGCGACCAGGACCAGTCCCGCGTTGACCGCGATGGCCACGTGGAGAGCACCGAGCGAGGCGACTCCGCCGGCGGCGGTGGCGACGGTGGACATGATCGGGATGCCGAGCGCGATCGCGACCTGCTGGGTCATCATCGCCAGCCCGGTGGCCAGGCCCTGCTCGTGGTCGGGGAGCCCGGAGGTCGCCGCGACCATGAACCCGACGATCGCGGCGACGTGTCCGATGGCGCCGATGAAGTTCATCAGGCCGAGGAACCACAGCCAGCCGACCGAGGGTCCGATCAGGACGAGCGCGCCGGTGGTGACCGCCTGGATCGCGAGTCCGCCGGCCACGGTGTTGCGTACGCCGAAGGCCTCGATCACCCGCGAGCCGACGGATCCGCCGATGATCGCGCCCGCCCCCATCGCGACGAGCATCAGGCCGGTCTGCAGGGCGTCGAGGCCGAGGACGTGCTGCAGATACATCGTCAGCACGAAGACCAGCGACGACTCGAAGGCGAAGGTCGCGAAGCCGGCGATGTTGCCGAACCCGATCGTGCGCCGGGTGAGGATCTGCAGCGGCACCAGCGGGTGCGGGTGGGTCGACTCGGCCCGCCAGAACGCGACCAGCAGCACCACTGCGACCAGGATCGACGCCAGGCCCCACACGTCGGCGATGCCCGCCTCACCCAGCCGAGTCGCGCCGTAGACCAGCGCGAGCAGCCCGGTCGTCACCAGCACGGCGCCCGGGAGGTCGAGCCGCGACCGTTCCCGGTCGGCGGAGTCACGCAGCACGAACGGCGCGACGGCGACCACCAGCAGCGCGATCGGCACGTTGACCAGGAACGCCCAGCGCCACGACAGCAGATCGGTGAGCACGCCACCCAGCACCGCCCCGGCGGTGAACCCGGTCGACATCACCACGCTGTTCAACCCGAGCGCGCGCTGGCGCAGCGGTCCCTCGGGGAAGGAGACGGTGAGCAAGGACAGCGCCGCCGGGGTGACCGCGGCGGTCGCCAGACCCTGGGCGACCCGGGCCGTGAGCAGCAGCTCGGGTGAGGTGGCGACCCCGCCGAGCAGCGAGGCGGCGCCCAGCGCGACCATGCCGATCAGGAAGACCCGGCGTCGGCCGACGTAGTCGCCGATCCGGCCGAAGAGCAGCGTGAACCCGGCCGCGCACAGTGCGAAGGCGGTCGCGATCCACTGCACGTGGGCCTCGGCGAAGCCGAGGTCCACGCCGACGGTCGGCAGCGCCACGTTGAGGATCGAGAAGTCGACGGTGAGGGTGAACTGGGAGGCGAGCAGCAGCAGGAGCACCAGCAGCTGTCCGCGGCTCATGGTGGCCTGGCGTACGGGCTCGGCCTGGGTGATCGTGGTCATGACGCCAACGCTCCGGCAGCCGGCGTACGTCAGCCAGACACCTGTCCTGCCACCCATCCGCGTGCCTGTCACTGACAGGGTCAGGAAGAAATCGCCGGTCGGCCGCACTATAGGAACCATGACGACCGAGCTCGGAGAGTTCCTGCGCAGCCGCCGGGCGGCGATCAGTCCCGAGGACGCCGGGCTGGTGTCCTACGGCGCCCGCCGTGTGCCCGGGCTTCGGCGTGAGGAGCTGGCGATGCTGGCCGGCGTCTCGCCGACCTACTACACCCGGCTCGAGCAGGCCGACCACCACAATGCCTCCGACTCGGTGGTCGACGCGCTCGCCCGCGCGCTGCGGCTCAGTGCCGAGGAGCGTGTCCACCTACGGAGGCTGGCGCGGCCGGTCGAGACGGTGTCGGCGAGCGGCCGCGACGAGGAGCCGCGCCCGACCGCGGTGGCGATGCTGATGGACTATCCCGGACCGGCGCTCATCACCGACCACGCCAACTACGTGCTCGCCTGGAACGACCTCGGGCACCGCCTCTTCGGCCACGGGCTGGACTTCGATGCGCCTTTCGCCGGTCGGCCGAAGCGGCCCAACATGATCCGGCGGTTCTTCCTCGAGCCGGGTGGGTCCGAGCTCTTCGTCGACCCCGAGGGCACCGCGCTGCAGATGGTCGGCTTCCTGCGCTACTCCTCGGGCCTGCACCCCGAGGACCACATCCTCAGCTGCCTGGTCGGCGAGCTCGTCCAGCGCAGCGACCTGTTCGCCGAGCTGTGGGCCGAGCATCCGGTGATGGACTGCGGCTACGGGATCAAGCGATTGCGGCATCCGGTCGCGGGGCGGCTGGATCTGGCGTACGAGGCGATGGTGTTGCCCGAGACCAGCCAGCGCATCGTGCTCTACCGGGCCGAGCCCGGATCGCCGTCAGCGGACGCGCTGGAACGGCTTCACAACCCCTAGAGATCCTTGGCGTAGGTCGCCGGGGGAGCGCCGACGACATCCCGGAACGTACGCACCAGGTGGGCCTGGTCGCTGAAGTCCAGCTCCGCGGCGACCGCGGCCCAGTCGACGTCACCGGAATGGGCGCGGGCGGCGACCTCGAGCACGCGGAACCGCTGCACGACCCACTTCGGGCCGATCCCGACGTACTCGCTGAACAGGCGCTGCAGCGACCGCAGGCTCAGGCCGGCGTGGTCGGCGAGCTGCTCGGCCCGGGTGATCGAGCGGTCCTCCTCGGCGAGGGCCGCCCAGCGGCGTACGTCCTCGGCGACGGGATCGCTCGGGAGGCCGACGTCGAGGAGGTAGGCCTCCATCGCGGCGGCCATCTCCGCCGGGTCCGTCGAGGTGAGGATCCGCTCGGCCGTCGGCCGGTCGTCGACACCGAGCAGCTCCTGCGCCGGGACGACCTGGTCGGCGATCGCGCTGACCCGGCTGCCGAGCACCGGACGGAAGAGGCCGGGCAGGAACGAGACGCCGAGAGTGTGCCCGCGGCCGGTGAGGTGCCGGACGAACGGGCGTCGGCCGATGCCGTGCACCAGCAGCCGGCCGTCCTCGGCGGCGACATGGATCCGGGGCTGCGGGATGACCTGCTGGTCGTGCGGCTGGGCGAGGTCCCAGCCGACGTACCAGTGATAGTCCACGTGGCCCGCGATCTCGGGCGACGGCTCGAACCGCTCGGTGGTGATCGCCCTGGCGGCCGTCACCGGCCGCACGATCGCATCCGGGTAGCCCCTGCTCTCCATGCCGCCAACGATATGGCGCGTTCCTTCAATCCCGCGCCCCTGGTGCCGGAGCAGGCTGGACCCATGAAGACCTACGGCAACAAGGCAAGCACCACGATGACCGTCGCCCGCTGGCACGAGGCGGCCTACGTCGACATCGACGGCGAAGGCACCAAGATGGGCGAGGACGTCTACATCCCGCACCGCGGCCTGACCACCGCCGAGACCGACTACACCTACGCCGGTGAGATCCAGGGCACGGGGGTCGCGCGGATGATCGGGGCCTACGGCAACCCGGCCGGCGGCGCGGTCTTCGAGGCGTACGAGCAGTTCACCGGCTCCATCGCCGGCCAGGAGGGCTCGTGCGTGTGGCGGATCAGCGGGACCTACGCCGACGCCACCGTCCGCTCCCGCCTCACCGTCGTCCCCGGCCTCGGTACCGGCGGCCTCGAAGGTCTCGTCGGCGAGGCCGACATGGTCCTCTCCGAGGAGGGCGGCGGAGAGGCGTACGGCTTCGTCCTCTCCTACGACTGGAGCTGAGGGCGCGGGACGCTGGCGGCGGTGGACTGGCCGAGCCAGGCTGGGAGGTCGCGGCGTACGTCCTCGGCGGCGGCGATGCTGACCATCTCGGCGCGCAGCGCCATCGGCCAGGCGAGGTCGCCGCGCCAGATCTCGGTGAGCGTACGCAGGCTGCCGGTGAGCCGGGCGTCGATGTCGAAACCGGGGTCGAAGTCGCAGACCTCGGCCTGGTCGGCCGAGACCACGAGCCACCAGCGGGCGACCTTCGGCTCGACATCGGTGAGGCGGAACTCGACCACGGTGCGCTGCCGCGGCCACACCTCTATCGAGATGGTGCGGCGCATGTCCCAGAAGAGCAGGTGGGGGTCGAGGTCGGCCTGGCCGAGCTCGCCGACCCAGCGGATGCCCCAATGGTGGAGCGCGGTGACGACCGTCGCGAGCTCCTGACCGCTGACGGTGAGGTGGTAGGACGAACGCTGCCCTTCGCCGCGCCGCTCGATGATGCCGGCGCGCTCCAGCGTGCGCAGCCGCTTGGAGAGCAGAGCCGGCGACATCTTCGGCACGCCCCGGCGGAGCTCGTTGAAGTGGGTGCTGCCGAGCAGCAGCTCGCGAACGACGAGCAGCGTCCACCGCTCGTCGAGCACCTCCATGGCCTTCGCCACCGGACAGAACTGGCCGTATCCCGCCACTGGACCGCCTCCTTCGCAGCCCGAGATCCTGTCATCAGTAGACCGCTGACGTGGGCGGACGGCAAGTACAGATCCTGAACTTCGATGAGTTCAGATTCGGCACTAGCCGCCCGCGGTGGCACCGAGCGAGGCTGGAACCTCCAGATCAAGTCTCGGGTCAACGTCTTTGGAGGAAGACATGACCGCAACACCAGCTTCACCCGACCTGAAGGCCAAGCACCGCGCGATGTGGGGCCTGGGGAACTACGCCCGGGTCGCCGACGAGCTCATCCCCGAGCTCGGCCAGGTGCTCGTCGAGGCCTGTGAGATCGGGTCGGGCGACCGCGTGCTCGACATCGCCGCCGGCACCGGGAACGCCGCCATCCCTGCCGCCCTCGCCGGCGCGGAGGTGACCGCCAGCGACCTGTCGCCCGAGCTGCTCGAGATCGGGCAGGCTCACGCAGTCGAGGCGGGAGCCGACTCGCTCACCTGGCGCGTCGCCGATGCCGAGGCGCTGCCGTTCGACGACGCCGCCTTCGACGTCGTGATGTCCTGCGTCGGCATCATGTTCGCGCCGTTCCACGAGAAGGCCGCTGCCGAGCTCGTCCGGGTCGTCCGGCCGGGCGGTCGGATCGGCCTGGTCAGCTGGACGCCGGAGGGCTTCATCGGCCAGATGTTCGCCACGATGAAGCCGTTCATGGCACCGCCGCCCGAGGGCGCACAGCCGCCGCCGCGATGGGGCGACGAGACCCATGTACGCGGCCTGCTGGGCGACCAGGTGACCTCTGTCCGGGCCGAGAAGCGGATGGTCGACATCGACTCGTTCGAGACCGGCGCGGAGTTCCGTGACTTCTTCAAGGCCTGCTACGGGCCGACGATCGTCGCCTATCGCGGGATCGCCGACGACGAGACCCGGACCGCCGAGCTCGACGCCGCGCTCGCCGAGCTGGGGGACCGCTACGTCACGGCCGGGGTGATGAAGTGGGAGTACCTGCTGCTGACCGCGGTGCGTAGCTAGCCCGCTCGGTGCGTGTGGCCTTTCCGATCTCGATCCGGTCCCGTGGAACAATCCGTCATGTGACTGAGATCGAGATCGGCCGGGCCAAGCGAGCACGACGGGCGTACGCCTTCGACGACGTGGCGATCGTGCCGTCGCGGCGCACCCGTGACACCACCGAGGTGAGCACCGACTGGCAGATCGACGCCTACCGCTTCGACATCCCGCTGATCGCCGCACCGATGGACTCGGTGATGTCGCCCTCGACCGCGATCGCGATGGGCAAGCTCGGCGGCCTCGGGGTGCTCAACCTCGAGGGCGTGTGGACCCGGTACGACGACCCGCAGCCGCTGCTCGACGAGCTGGCCGAGCTGAGCGGGGTCGACGCGACCCGGCGTCTGCAGGAGATCTACGAGGCCCCGATCCGGGCCGAGCTGATCACCGAGCGGCTGCGTGAGGTGCGCGCCTCCGGCGTCACCGTCGCCGGGGCGCTGTCCCCGCAGCGTACGAAGGAGTTCGCGAAGGCCGTCGTCGACGCCGGCGTCGACCTCTTCGTCATCCGCGGCACCACCGTCTCGGCCGAGCACGTCTCCTCCCAGGCCGAGCCGCTCAACCTCAAGGAGTTCATCTACGAGCTCGACGTGCCGGTGATCGTGGGCGGTTGCGCGACCTACCAGGCGGCCTTGCACCTGATGCGCACCGGCGCGGCCGGTGTCCTGGTCGGCTTCGGCGGCGGTGCGGCGCACACGACGCGGACGGTGCTGGGCGTCGCCGTGCCGATGGCCTCGGCGGTGGCTGATGTGGCTGCTGCTCGTCGTGACTACCTGGACGAGTCGGGCGGCCGCTACGTCCACGTCATCGCCGATGGCGCCGTCGGCCGCTCCGGCGACATCGCCAAGGCGATCGCCTGCGGTGCCGACGCGGTCATGGTCGGTTCGCCCTTCGCCCGCGCCACCGACGCCCCCGGCAAGGGATTCCACTGGGGCAACGAGGCCCACCACGCCGACCTGCCCCGCGGCGAGCGCGTCGCCTTCGAGCCTGTCGGCACCTTCGAGGAGGTCCTCTTCGGTCCCTCTCACGTGGCCAACGGCACCATGAACCTCGTCGGCGCCCTCAAGCGCGCCATGGCCACCACCGGCTACACCGACCTCAAGGAGTTCCAGCGGATCGAGGTTGTCGTCGGCTAGCAGGTCCCGAGCGCAGCGAGGGAGCTGCGCCGGCGACAAGGTCGAGCAAGCGCGCCCGGGCAAGCGAAGCGCGCCCGGCGCGACCGCGCGTCGAGACCTACACGTCGGCTGAGCCGCCGAATCCGCACTTGTGGCGGGCCGAATCTGTAGTTGTGGGCGACGAAACGCGAGTTTCGTCGCCCACAACTACGTCTGGGGTCACCAGAACTACCCACTCGCCGAGGCGTCGCTGCGGTCGGGCGAGAGGTCGCTGCGGTCGGGCGAAGTGTCATAGCTGTGACGCTTCGCCCGACGTACGTGACGCCTCGGCCGACGGGGCTGACTTCTCGGCATTGCGTGGACACCGACCTTCCATGTTCGTGGGCTACCCCGTAGAGTGACCGCTGTCACCACCTAAGCAAGCGCTTAGATTAGCCGAGCACACGAGGGAATGAGCATGTCGAGGTTCGAGGGACGTACGGCGATCATCACCGGGGCCAGCCGGGGCATCGGTCTGGGCATCGCCCAGCGGCTGGTGGACGAGGGGGCGAAGGTCGTCATCACGGCGCGCAAGCCCGAGGCGCTCGCGGAGGCGGTCGAGGGGCTCGGCGGCAAGGAGGTCGCCCTCGGCGTCGCCGGCAAGGCCGACGACCCCGCCCACCAGGAGGAGGTCGTCACGACCGCGATCGAGACGTTCGGCAGCGCCGACCTGCTGGTCAACAACGCCGGCATCAACCCGAAGGCCGGCGGCCTGATCGACATGGACCGCGAGTCGGCGCGCAAGACCGTCGAGGTCAACTGCCTCTCGCCGATCGGCTGGACCCAGCAGGTCTGGCGGCAGTGGATGTCCGAGCACGGGGGCGCGGTCGTCAACATCTCCTCGGTGGCCGGCCTGGCTCCGACCCCGCTGATCGCGACCTACGGCGCGAGCAAGGCGATGCTCAGCTACATCACCCAGGAGCTCTCGGTCGAGCTCGGCCCGAAGGTACGCGTCAACGCGATCCTCCCGGCCGTGGTGAAGACCAAGTTCGCCGAGCTCCTCTACGAGGGCCGCGAGGCCGAGGTGTCCGCGGCCTACCCGCTCAAGCGCCTCGGCACCCCCGAGGACATCGCCGGCGTCGCCTCGTTCCTCCTCTCCGAGGACGCCGGCTGGATGACCGGCCAGCTCGTCACCGTCGACGGCGGCCTCACTCTCGCCGGCGGACGCGTCTGATGCCCATCGCTCCCGACAGCACGGCGGTCGTCACCGGCGCCGCGGGCGGGATCGGCCGCGCGCTGGCCGCCCGCCTGGTAGCCGAGGGCGTACGTGTCGTGGTCAACGACCTCGATGCCGTACGCCTCGAAGCGACCGCCCAGGAGATCGGCGCCCATCCGGTGGCCGGTGACGCCGCCTCCGTTCAGGGCGTGGAGGCCCTCGTCGAGGCGGCGAAGGAACACCTCGGCCAGATCGACACGTGGTACGGAAATGCCGGCATCGACCGCGGCATCGGCCTGGACTGTCCCGAGGAGGACTGGCAGGCCTCGCACGAGGTCAACGTGATGGCCCACGTCCGGGCGGCGCGGCTCCTCGTCCCCGACTGGGTCGAGCGGAAGAGCGGTCGCTACGTGGTGACGGCGAGCGCTGCGGGGCTGCTGATGATGATCGGCGCACCGACCTACACGGTTACCAAGCACGCCGCGGTCGCGTTCGCCGAGTGGCTCTCGGCGACCTACCGCCACCATGGGATCGTCGTCCAGGCGATCTGCCCCCAGGGTGTGCAGACCGGGATGCTCGAGCGGTCCGGCGTGATGAAGGACCTGCTCAGCCGCGACACCGCGCTGACGCCCGAGCAGGTCGCCGACGCCGCCTGGGAGGCCACGAGCGACGACCGCTTCCTCGTGCTGCCGCACCCGGAGGTGGGCGACTACTACGCCGCGCGGGCGACGCAGACCGACAAGTGGCTCGGCGGGATGAACCGACTCTGGCAGCACGTGGAGGGACAGGTATGAAGGCATGGCGGATCAACGAGCTCGGTGAACCCAAGGACGTGATGAGGCTCGAGGAGGTGCCCGACCCCACTCCAGGGAAGAACCAGCTCGTCGTGAAGGTGCTGGCCAGCCCGGCCAACTTCCCGGACGTCCTGATGGCCCGCGGTCTCTACCAGGTCAAGCCCGAGCTGCCGTTCACCGCCGGCGTCGAGCTGTGCGGCGAGGTGGTCGCGCTCGGCGAGGGCGTGGATGCGTTCCAGGTCGGTGAGCGCGTGATCGGCGGCGCCGCCCTGCCCTACGGCGGCTTCGGCGAGCTCGCGCTGATGGAGGCCGCGACGACCTTCCCGGCTCCCGAGGCGCTCACCGACGCCGAGGCCTCGAGCCTCTACATCGGCTACCAGACCGGCTGGTTCGCGCTGCACCGCCGCGCGCACATCCAGCCCGGCGAGACGCTGCTCGTGCACGCCGCGGCGGGCGGCGTCGGCAGTGCCGCGATCCAGCTCGGCAAGGCCGCCGGGGCCACCGTGATCGGGGTCGTCGGCGGGCCGGACAAGGCCGAGGTCGCCCGACAGCTGGGCGCGGACCACGTCATCGACCGCCACACCGAGGACTTCGTCAAGGTCGTCAAGGAGATCACCGGCGGCAAGGGCGCCGACGTGATCTACGACCCGGTCGGCGGCGACACCTACGACCGCTCGACCAAGTGCATCGCCTTCGAAGGCCGGATCCTGATCATCGGCTTCGCCGGCGGCCGCATCCAGGAGGCAGCGCTCAACCACTCGCTGATCAAGAACTACTCGATCGTCGGGCTCCACTGGGGTCTCTACAACATGGTTGCCCCCGAGCTCGTCAAGGAGTGCCACGACGAGCTCACCCGGATGGCGGCCGAGGGCTCGATCAAGCCGCTGGTCAGCGAGACGCTGTCTCTGGAGGAGGTGGCCGACGGCGTACAGCGTCTTGCCGACGGCACCACCGTCGGAAGGGTCGTGTACGTCGCATGAAGGCGGTCATCTTCGACTACGGCGGGGTGCTGACCACGCCGATCGGCGACTCGATCCGCGCCTGGCTGAAGGCTGACGGCATCCGGCCGGAGAGCTTCTCGAAGGTGCTCAAGGAGTGGCTCGGCCGCTATGCCGACGCCGGCACCCCGATCCACCGCCTCGAGCTCGGCGAGCTCTCGGTCAAGGAGTTCGACAAGCTCCTGGCCGATCGGCTGGAGACGTACGACGGTAGCCCGGTCGATCCCGATGGCGTCCTGAACCGGCTCTTCGCCGGGATGCGGCCGAACCCGGAGATGTTCGCGTTGGCCGAGGAGCTCCGCGACGCCGGCATCCGGCTCGCTCTGCTCTCCAACAGCTGGGGCAACTTCTACCCTCGCAAGCAGGTCGACGCGCTGTTCGAGGTGGTGGTGATCTCCGAGGAGGTCGCCATGCGCAAGCCGGAGGCGCCGATCTTCGACCGCACCCTGAGCAGGCTCGGTCTGCCGGCCGAGGAGTGCCTCTTCATCGACGACGCCGAGCCGAACGTGCTCGGCGCCCGAGCGGTCGGTCTCGACGCCCTGCTGCACACAGACCCGGCGAGCACGCGCGCAAGGCTCGCACAGCTGATTCCCGCACTCGGAGGTGCCGCGTGACGACCGATTCCCTGCCCGGGCTCGACCTCGACCGGCTCGGCCCCTGGCTGGCCAAGAACCTCGACGGCGCCGGCGCCGATCTGAGCGCGACCCACATCTCCGGTGGCAAGTCGAACCTGACGTACGCCGTCTCCGACGGCACCCACGAGTGGATCGTCCGCCGCCCGCCGCTGGGGCACGTGCTCGCCACCGCGCACGACATGAAGCGTGAGCACACCGTGATCACCGCGCTGCGCGACACCGACGTGCCGGTGCCGCACACCTACGCGTTCTGCGAGGACGAGGAGGTGCTCGGGGCGCCGTTCTACGTGATGGAGAAGGTCGATGGCCGGCCCTACCGCTACGCCCGCGAGCTCGAGCCGCTCGGTGCGGACCGCACGAAGGCGATCTCGGAGCAGCTCATCGATGTGATGGCCGCGCTGCACGCCGTCGACCCGGCCGAGGTCGGGCTGAGCGAGTTCGGTCGCCCCGAGGGCTTCCTGAGCAGACAGGTCAGGCGCTGGAAGAAGCAGCTCGAGGCGTCCCACTCCCGCGACCTCCCCGCCGCCGACGAGCTCCACGCGCTGCTGGAGCGCCGGGTGGGTGCCGCGGAGGCCGCCTCGAGCGGGCCGGGGATCGTGCACGGCGACTACCGGCTCGACAACGTCCTCACCGACGAGGCCGACCAGATCAGGGCGGTCGTCGACTGGGAGATGGCCACGCTCGGCGACCCGGTCACCGACCTGGCGATCCTGCTCACCTACCAGCAGATGGCCACGGTCTCCGGCGACGGCACCGTGACCGACGTCAGCAACGCCCCCGGCTGGCTCTCCGAGGACGAGATCATCGCCCGCTACGACGCCGCCAGCCCGCGCGATCTGAGCGAGTTCGGCTTCTACCGCGGGCTGGCCGCCTACAAGCTCGCCGCGATCCTCGAGGGGATCCACTACCGCTACCTCAAGGGCCAGACCGTCGGGCCCGGTTTCGACAAGATCGGGGACGGGATCCACCCGCTCCTGGACATGGGCATCACCGCGATGAAGGAGAACTGACGCATGGACTTCGCACCCGACGCCAGGACCGAGGAGCTCGTCGCCTCGGTGTGGGACTTCCAGAAGACGTACGTCGAGCCGAACGAGGCCGTCTTCGACGAGCAGATCGCGGCACTGCCGGACAAGTGGGCGTGGGACTCGGTGCCCGTGCTCGGCGAGATCCGGGCCGAGGCTCGCAAGCGCGGCCTGTGGAACCTCTTCCTGCCCGGTGAGGGCGGGGCCGGCCTGACCAACCTGCAGTACGCCCCGCTGGCCGAGATCACCGGCCGCAGCCACCTCGCGCCGGCCGCGTTCAACTGCGCCGCGCCCGACACCGGCAACATGGAGGTGCTGCACGACTTCGGCAACGAGGCGCAGCAGAAGGAGTGGCTGGAGCCGCTCCTGGACGGGCAGATCCGCAGCGCCTTCGCGATGACCGAGCCGGCCGTGGCCTCCTCCGACGCGACCAACATCGAGACCTCGATCGCTCTCGACGGCGACGAGTACGTCATCAACGGCGGCAAGTGGTGGATCACCGGGGCGATGAACCCCAACTGCAAGATCTTCATCGTGATGGGCAAGACCGACCCGTCCGCCGAGCGCCACCAGCAGCAGTCGATGATCCTGGTGCCCCGTGACGCCCCCGGCCTGACGATCAAGCGCGGCATGGAGGTCTTCGGCTACGACGACCACGACCACGGCGGTCACGCCGAGCTGGTCTTCTCCGACGTACGCGTCCCGGTGGGCAACCTCATCGGGACCGAGGGCATGGGGTTCGCGATCGCGCAGGCCCGCCTGGGCCCCGGTCGCATCCACCACTGCATGCGCTCCATCGGACTGGCCGAGCGGGCGATCGAGCTGATGTGTGCCCGGGTCGAGGAGCGGGTCGCCTTCGGCAAGCCGCTCTCCGAGCAGGGCGTGATCCGTGACTGGATCGCCGAGTCGCGGGTGCGGATCGAGCAGCTGCGGCTCCTCGTCCTCAAGACCGCCTGGCTGATGGACACGGTCGGCAACAAGGGCGCCCACACCGAGATCCAGGCGATCAAGATCGCCACCCCGGCGACCGTCCAGTGGATCCTCGACAAGGCGATCCAGGCCCACGGCGCCGGTGGTCTCTCCCAAGACTTCCCGCTGGCCAAGTCCTACGCCGGCATCCGCACGCTGCGGTTCGCCGACGGCCCCGACGAGGTGCACAAGAACGCCCTCGCCAAGGCCGAGCTGCGCAAGCAGGCCGCGCGACGCGAGGGCCGGCAGTGACTCCCGAGGAGCTACGCGGCCAGGTCGAGGCGTTCCTGGCCGAGCACCCGGTCGCGACCACCGAGCCGAGCGCGTTCCTCCACGCCCGCTACCAGGCGGGGCTGGCGTGGGTCGCGTTCCCCGAGGGCCAGGGTGGTCTCGGCGCCTCCCGGGCGCTGCAGCCGCTGGTCTCCGACCTCTTCGAGGCGGCCGGTGCCCCCGACAACAACCCGCGACGCAACGGGATCGGGCTCGGCATGGCCGCGCCGACGATCCTGGCCTACGGCACCCCGGAGCAGAAGGCTCGCTTCCTGGAGCCGCTGTGGTGCGGCGAGGAGATCTGGTGCCAGCTCTTCTCCGAGCCCGGCGCCGGCTCCGACCTCGCCGGCCTGGCGACCCGAGCCGTCCTCGATGGTGACGAGTGGGTCGTCAACGGGCAGAAGGTGTGGACCTCGGGTGCTCACAACGCCGACTTCGCGATCCTGGTCGCTCGCACCGACCCGGACGTCCCGAAGCACCGCGGTCTGACGTACTTCTTGTGCGATATGCACGATCCGGGCGTCGAGGTGCGGCCGCTGCGCCAGATCACCGGCGAGGCGGAGTTCAACGAGGTCTTCCTGACCGATGTGAGGATCCCCGACGCCCACCGCCTCGGCGCGGTCGGGCAGGGCTGGGAGGTCGCCAACGCCACCCTCAACAACGAGCGCGTCGCCATCGGTGGCGCCGCGATGCCTCGCGAGGGCGGGATGCTCGGCGTGGTCGCCGAGTCGTGGCGGGAGCATCCGGAGAACCACACCCCGGAGCTCCGCGACCGGCTTCTGAAGCTGTGGGTCGAGTCGGAGGTGGCCCGGCTGACCGGTGCCCGGCTGCGGCAGAAGCTGGCCGTCGGCCAGCCCGGCCCCGAGGGGTCGGCGATGAAGCTGACCTTCGCCAAGGTCAACCAGCAGCTCACCGGCCTCGACCTGGAGCTGCGTGGCGAGGAGGGTCTTCGCTACGAGGACGGTGACGGCTGGGCGATGGTCCGGCCCGAGCACGTCGACTTCGGCGGTCGCGACGCGGTCTATCGCTACCTGCGTGCCAAGGGCAACTCCATCGAGGGCGGCACCTCGGAGATCCTGCGCAACATCGTGGCCGAGCGCGTCCTCGGCCTCCCCGGGGAGCACCGGGTCGACAAGGACGTTTCCTGGAAGGCCATTCCCCGATGAAGGAGCCCGCGATGAGCGCAGCCGAAGTCGAACTGCTCGACAACGAGCTCGATGCCGACCTGCGGGCCACGGTCAGGTCGTTCCTGGCCGAGCGCTGCGGTCCGGCCGACGTGGTCAAGGCCTACGACGGCGACGGTTCACTCACCCCGGTCCTGTGGAAGGGCCTCTCGGCCGAGCTCGGGCTGGCCGGCCTGCTGATCCCGGAGTCCCACGGTGGCGCCGGCGCGTCAGCCCGCGAGGCCGCCGTCGTCCTCGAGGAGCTGGGCCGCTCGGTCGCACCGGTGCCCTTCCTGACCAGTGCGGTCGTGGCGACGTCGGTCCTGCTGGCAGCGCCCACCGAGAAGGGCGTCGAGCTGCTGGGCGGACTGGCGGCAGGGGAGCGCACCGCGGCCCTGGTCGTACCGCTGCCCGCCACCACCGTCCAGCCGCTGGAGGCCGTCGAGACCGAGGTCAGGTCGGTGGCCGGTGCCCTGGAGGCGGACACGCTCCTGGTGCCGGTCACGACACCCGCCGGCGTCGAGGTCCGGGCCGTGCCCGCGGCCCACGCGGAGATCACCCCGGTGAGCTCGCTCGACATGACTCGCCGGCTCGCCGACGTACGCCTCGACCCGGCCGCCGGTGAGGTCGTCGTGGCCGCCGAGGACGGTGCCGACGCCGTACGTTCCGGTCTGCTGGCCGGGGCCGCGCTGATGGCCTCCGAGCAGGTCGGGGTGGCGCAGTGGTGCCTGACCACGACGGTGGAGTACCTCAAGGTCCGGCGCCAGTTCGGCCGGATCGTCGGTGGCTACCAGGCGCTCAAGCACCGGCTCGCCGACCTCTACACCAGCGTCGAAGGAGCCGGCGCGGCAGCGCGCTACGCCGCCGGAGCGCTGGCTCTCGGGGACGCCGAGGAGACCCGGATCGCGACCCACGTCGCCGCCGCGTACTGCGGTGATCTGGCCGTCACCGCGGCCGAGGAGGCGGTGCAGCTGCACGGTGGCATCGGCATGACCTGGGAGCACCCCGCCCATCTCTACCTCAAGCGGGCCAAGGCCGACCAGATCGCGTACGGCCTCCCCGGCCTCCACCGCGACCGTCTGGGGGCCATCGTCGACATCTAGGCCCGCTCGCTGGTCGAGCCGCCGGAGCCGCTAGGCGGAGGCGTGTCGAGACCAACACGGTCCGATCGAGTGCCGAGGGGACTGTGTTGGTCTCGACACGCTCGCCGGCGCTCGCGGCTCGACCAGCGGGCTACTTCTCCAGGGCCATCAGGGCGAGAGCGAACAGCAGGCGGTCGCGCGGGTCGGAGATGCTCCTCGCGGTGAGGTCCTGGATCTGCTTGATGCGGTAGATGACCGTGTTGCGGTGGCAGATCAGGTCCTCGGCGGCGTGGGTGGGGGATCCGCCGTGCGCGATGAGGGCGCGAAGGGTCGCCAGCAGCACGTCGGACTGGTGGGTCGGCTGCGCCAGGATCGGGCCGAGGGTGCGGCGTACGAGCAGCGAGGAGACCGCCGGCGAGGCGGTCAGCAGCACCTGTGGCAGGCGGTCGTCGACGACCGCGATGTCTCTGCGCCCCCGTGGCACCGTCTCCACCGTGTGGGTGGCGAGCTGGAAGGCGGTGCCGAAGCCGCTGAGGTCATCGGCGGTGGCGATCCCGACCCGGCCCGAGTTGCAGACGGCGAGCTGCTCGACCAGATCGGCGACGGCCTCCGCGACCGGGCGAGACCCCACCGGGACCAGCCCGAAGTGGTGGTCGCCGCGGACGTGCCAGAACGACACCAGTCCGGCCTTCTCCAGCCGGTCGTCGGGATTGCGCAGCGGTGAGTCGCGGTTGCCGTCGAAGGCCGCGACCACGCAGGCCATCTGCGCGTCGGCGGCGACGCCGAGGATGTCCTGCACCTCGGCGGCGAACGCGGGGTCGCCACCGCGACCCTCGGCCAACCCGTCCAGGAGCCGGCCCTGGAGCTGCAGGTCGCGACGCTGCAGCAGCGCCGCCTCCTTCCGGTAGGCCGACGACATGACCGAGTTCTGCACGTCCAGGTCGGTCCACACCTGGCGTCCGGCGAGCACCATCACCCGGTCGTCGATCCCCAGCTCCTCCTGCTGGTGGACCATCGCCTCCCACAGCATCCGGGTGCCGACGGTGTAAGCGTTGAGGCAGTACTCCAGAGGTACGCCCTGGCGCGCCCGCCGCCGCCCGGTGTCGCGCCACAGATCGACAGGATTGGCCCCCGGGGTCAGCCCGGCCATGGCCCGGATGCCGCGGCGTACGTGCTCCCGCGTGCTCGAGCGCAGGTCGGCGCGCACCGCCGGCTCGGCGTTCTGGTGCCACTCCGGCTGGATCGCGATCAACGTCAGCGTGATGTCGTCGGCGATCGCGTCCGCCTGATTCACCAGCGAGGCCCAAGCACGCTCCACCAGCGGACGAAGCTCCGAGTCGGGAGATGTGTCGCTCATCACACCCATGTGCGGAGCGTCCCATGCCGACTGCCCCCTTCGCCACCTAACCAGGGAATCCCAGACGCAGCGCCCGAAGGATTTTGGGCGCAGTGCCCATATCCCCCGTTGTGCGGAGAGTCCAAAGTGATAGCCGTCACAACGGGTGAAGGGAGCACGATGCAGATGCCTGGCACAGGTCACGACGTTCAGGCCTCGCCGCTGTTCGCGGTCGAGGGAGTCTCGGTCCGGTTCGGGGGCGTACGCGCCCTCGAGGACGTCTCCTTGGAGGTCGCGCCCCATGAGGTGCTCGGCGTCATCGGCCCCAACGGTGCCGGCAAGACCACCCTGTTCAACGTCGTCTGCGGCTTCGTCAGCCCCGCCGAGGGCGAGCTCCGGCTGCGCGGCGAGAAGATCCACGCCCTCCGCCCGCACCAGCTCGCCGGCCACGGCATCGCCCGGACCCTGCAGGGGCTCGGGCTCTTCGAGCGGATGACGGTGCTCGACAACGTGATGGTCGGGGCCGACCGTCTCGCCCGCGCCGGCTTCGTGCGCGGGCTGCTCGGGATCGGCCACCGCGACGACGCCCGGCTGGCCGCCAAGGCGCGGGAGGTCCTCGGCGAGCTCGGGATCGAGTCGTACGCCGCCCGCTACCCGGGCAGCCTGCCCTACCCGATCCGGAAGAAGGTCGCGCTCGCGCGAGCGCTGGTGGCCGAGCCGGAGCTGCTGCTCCTGGACGAGCCCGCCAGCGGGCTGAGCGCCGAGGAGATGACCGAGCTCGGCGAGATCATCACCGGCCTGACCGAACGCACCGCCGTGATGCTCGTCGAGCACCACATGGACCTGGTGATGTCGGTCTGCCACCGGATCACCGTGCTCGACTTCGGCCGCGTCATCGCGGCCGGCACACCCGACGAGATCCGCAACGACCCGGCCGTCCTCGCCGCCTACCTGGGTGACCAGGTCGAGCACGACGACGCCGCCGAAGTCCACGCACTGACCGTCGCCGAGGAGGCCTGATGTTCGCCGTCGAGGACCTGAGCGCCGCGTACGGACCCGTCAAGGCGCTCAACGGCGTCACCTTCACCGCGGCGAGAGGCCAGGTCACCGCGGTCCTGGGCGCCAACGGCGCCGGCAAGACCACGCTGCTCCGCACCGTGTCCGGCCTGGTGAGGTCCACCAAGGGCAGCGTGAAGCTGAACGACAAGGACATCACGCGCACCGCGACCGAGAAGCTGACCTCGTACGGCCTCTCCCACGTCCCCGAGGGGCGCGGCGTGATCGCCGAGCTGACCGTCACCGAGAACCTCCGGCTCGGCGGGCTGCACCGCGCGACAGGCTCCGAGCCGATGCCGGTAGAGCGCGTCTTCGAGCTCTTCCCGCGCCTGGGCGAGCGCCGCGAGGCCACCGCACACACGCTCTCGGGCGGCGAGCGGCAGATGCTCGTCATCGGCCGCGCGCTGATGGCGCGACCGACCGTACTCCTGCTCGACGAGCCCTCCCTGGGGCTCGCGCCCCGGGTGGTGGCTCAGATCTTCGACCTGCTCCGCGGGCTGGTGCAGACCGAGGAGCTCACCGTCGTCCTGGTCGAGCAGAACGCCCGCAGTGCCCTGTCCATCGCTGACCACGGAGTCGTGCTCAACCTCGGCAAGGTCGTCGCCTCGGCGCCGGCCGCCGAGCTGGCCGCCGACGAGCAGCTCCGCCACGCCTATCTCGGGTTCTGAGGAGCAGACATGCAGCAGTTTCTCGACACCACTCTCGGGGGGTTGGTCCTGGGCGCGGTCTACGCCGCGTTCGCGCTGGCCCTGTGCCTGATCTGGCGCTCGACCCGGATCGTCAACTTCGCCCAGGCGGCGATGGCGATGGTGACCACCTACATCGCGCTCTCGCTGATCAACGCCGACGTGCCCTACTGGGTCGCCTTCATGGCCGCGATCGCCGCCGGGTTCGGACTCGGCGCGGTGATCGAGCGGGTGATCATCCGCCCGGTCGAGGGGAAGGCCGAGCTCAACGCGGTGATCCTCACGCTCGGGCTGTTCATGGTGCTCCACGGCCTGACCGCGATCACCTTCGGCGTCCAGCACCGTGGCTTCCCGGCGCCGGTCGGCACCAGCGCGATCTCGGTCGGGGACACCTCGATCGGCATCACCCCGTTCGGCATCCTGACGATCGTCGTGGTCGCTCTCGTGATGGCCGGGCTCGTGGTCCTCTTCCGCTTCACCGACCTGGGGCTGCGGATGCGGGCGGCCGCGTTCAACGGCGAGGTCTCCCGCCTCCTGGGCGTACGCGTCGGCCGCATGCTGACCCTCGGCTGGGCGCTCGCCGCCGCGGTGGGCGCGGTGGCCGGGATGCTCATCGCCGGTGGCGACCTGGTGAACCCGGCGTTCATGGACCCGTTCGTGATCTACGGCTTCATCGCCGCCGTGCTGGGTGGCCTCGACTCGCCGCTCGGGTCGGTGATCGGCGGCCTGATCCTCGGTCTCTCGCTCTCCTACGTCACCGGCTACGTCGGTGAGCACCTGGCGCCGCTGGTCGCGCTCGGGATCTTGATGGTGGTGCTGCTGGTGCGTCCCAGCGGCCTCTTCGCGGCAGCTGCGGCCAGGAGGGTCTGACCCATGGAACGTCTGCGTTCAATCATCCGCCCGGTGGCGTCGGTGCCCCTGGCACGCCACCTCGTCGTGGCCCTGGTCGCCTTCGTGGTGGCGATGGCGGTCATCGGCAGCTCCAGCCAGTACCTGCAGACCCGCTACGCCGAGATGGCCTACTTCGCCATCGCCGCCGGCGGTCTCACGCTCCTGACCGGCCTCTCCGGCCAGCTCTCCCTCGGCCACGGCGCGCTCATGGCCGTCGGGGCGTACGCCGCCACCCTCGTGCTCGAGCGCACCGGCGGCGAGACCCTGGCCGACGTCTTCGTCGCCCTGCTGGTCGCGATCGCGGTCTGTGCCGTGGTCGGGGTGGTGGTCGGGGTCCCGGCAGCGCGGCTGCACGGGCCCTACATCGCCGGCGCGACCCTGACGCTGGCCGTCGCGGTGCCCCGACTGGCCAACCAGTGGGAGGTCTTCGGCGGCGAGCAGGGGCTCCAGGTGTCCGTGCCTCGCGCCACCGATCTCCCGGCCTGGATCCAGGACCTGGTCTGGTTCTTCACCGCCGTCGAGATCGACCAGTACTCCTTCCTCGCGTACCTCGGCTGGCTGCTGCTCGCGATCACCTTCGTGGCGCTCGCCAACCTGAGTCGCTCCCGGGTCGGTCGTCGCTGGCGCGCGGTGCGGGACGACGACGTCTCCGCCGAGCTGGCCGGTATCCACCTCGGCCGTGCCCGCGTGGTCGCCTTCACCGTCAGCGCCATGGCTGCCGGGCTCGCGGGCGGCCTGATGGCCATGAACGTACGTCTCACGGCCCCGGGCGCGTTCACGATCACGCTCTCGCTGACCCTGCTGGCCGCGGTCGTCCTGGGCGGGCTGGGCAGCCTGACCGGAGCGCTCATCGGGGCCGGCGTACTCGCATTCCTCCCGAAGTTCGCCACCGATCTCGGGGAGTCGGTGGGGCTCAGCGCAACCCAGGCCGCGGAGGTCACCCCGGTGGTCTACGGGCTGGTGCTGATGCTCGTCATCCTCCTCGCTCCGGCAGGGATCGTCGGCAGCCTGCGCACTTTCCTAGCTCGCTCACCTCTCGGGTCAACCAAGGAGAAGACAACATGAGAAACACTGCACGCAGAGCCGTACAGGTCGTCTGTGTCCTCACCACTGCCTCGCTCCTCGCGGCCTGTGGCGCGGGGAAGGAAAGACCGTCGGAGGACGGGACGGCAGTGGGCGTCACCGACACCTCGATCAAGGTCGGTGCGCACTTCCCGCTGACCGGCCCGGCCGCGCCCGGCTACTCGGAGATCCCCTCCGGCCACCAGGCGTTCTATGAGTACGTCAACGACAACGGTGGCGTCCACGGCCGGGACATCGAGATGGTCGTCAAGGACGACGCCTACAACCCGACCAACACCAGCGCCGTCACCAACGACATGATCCTGCAGGACGAGATCTTCGCGATGGTCGGTGGCCTCGGCACCCCCACGCACCGCGCGGTCGTGCAGCGTCTCAACGACGACGGCATCCCCGACCTGTTCGTCTCCAGCGGTTCGCTGCAGTGGGGCGACGACCCGGCCGGCTCGCCGATGACGTTCGGCTGGCAGCCGGACTACGAGATCGAGGGCAAGGTCATCGGTCAGTACGTCAAGGAGAACATGCCCGACGCCAAGGTCGGCCTCTTCCTGCAGGACGACGACTTCGGCGAGGACGGCGAGAAGGGCGCGCGGCAGTTCCTCGACGCCCAGATCGTCGACGTACAGAAGTACACGCCGGGCGGGTCGACCGACTTCTCCCCGCAGATGTCCTCGTTCAAGTCCAAGGGCGTCGACCTGGTGATCGGCTTCAACACGCCGTCCTACACCGCGCTGAGCCAGATCGCCGCCCAGGGCGTCGGCTTCAAGTCGAAGTGGTTCTACTCGAACGTCGGCTCCGACCCGGCGCTCGTCGGCGGGCTGCTGGCCTCGATGACCAAGGGCAAGATCCCGGCCGAGCAGGGCGTGAAGCTGATGGACGGGATGATGACGACCGAGTACATCCCCGGCGTCGACGCTCCTGACGACGAGTGGGTCAAGCTGTGGCAGAAGGTCTGGGACGAGTACTCCAAGAAGGGCTCGGAGAAGCTGACCAACTACCGGATCTACGGCATGTCGCAGGCCTATACCTTCGTCCAGGCACTTCAGGCCAACGGCAAGGACCTGACCCGCGAGTCGATCGTGGAGACGATCGAGAAGGAGGGTGCCTCCTTCGAAGGTCCCGGGCTGGCTCCGTTCCGGTTCTCCGAGGACTCGCACCTGGGCATCTCCGGGATGAGCGTCGTCGAGATCAAGAACGGCGCCTCCGAGCCGCTCACGCCGGTCCTCGTCACCGACATCGGCGACGCCGCCATCGAGGAGGACGACAGCGCCGCCTCGGACGTCCCGCCGTCCTCCGGCATCCCGGAGTGAACCCCCGCAGATACTGATCAGTAGGTACCCGCACGTTCACGGGCCGACCTCGGTTACAGTGATGAACCCTCACTCACGCCACTGGAGGTCGGTCCGTGAACGTACTCGCACCCGGGAGCGGGGTCGTCGTGACCGGAGCAGCCCGAGGAATCGGGAAGGCTCTGGCCACGAGGTTCGTCGCGGAGGGATGTCGCGTCGTCGTGGCCGACATCGACGCCGACGAGCTCGCCATCGTGGCGGACTCGATCGGCGCCTTCGCCGTCCCCGGTGACACTGCCTCGGCCTCCGGCTCCGCCGCGCTCGTGGAGGCGGCCAGGGAGCAGCTCGGGAAGATCGACGCGTGGTACGGCAACGCCGGCGTCGACCGGGGCCGCGGTCTCGAGGCCTCCGACCATGCCTGGCTGACCTCCTACGAGGTCAACGTCCTCGCCCACGTACGCGCCGCGCGGCTGCTGCTGCCGGACTGGGTCGAGCGGGGCGCCGGACGGTTCGTGGTGACCTCGTCCTCCGCCGGTCTGCTGACGTTGCTCGGCTCGCCCTCCTACGCGGCCACCGAGCATGCCGAGATCGCCTTCGCGGAGTGGCTCGCCGCGACGTACCGGCACCAGGGGGTCGTCGCTCAGGCGATCGTCGCGCGCAGCGTGAAGACGGCGATGCTCGAGCGGTCCTCGGGACTGCCCGGGTTCATCTCGGCCGAGGGTGCGCTCACCGCCGAGGAGGTCGCCGACGCGGTCTGGGAGGCCGGGCAGACCTCGCAGTTCTGGGTGTCGCTCGAGCCCGACGTGGCCGAGGAGTACGCCGCGCGCGCAGCGGACGTCGACACCTGGCTCGACGGTGTGAACCGGTTCCGGCAGGAGCTCGACGGCCACGCCTGAGGCCGTGGCAGCCGCAGTGACACCGCGGGTGCGACCGAGGGCCTGTCGAGTCAGCCTCCCAGGCGGTCCAGGGCCAGTGTGTGCGCCTGTGCGAGGGCCTCGTGGGCCGGGCACGGGACGTCCGGGCGTACGCCGGTGCCCTCCCAGTTGGTGCCGGAGACGGGGTTGACGGCGCGGCCGGTGGGGATGGTCGCCTCCAGGTGGGGGTGCACCGTCCAGCCCTTGCACGGGTGCGCGCCGCCGCGGGTGGTCTCGCCGACGATGACGGCACGGCCGAGCTGCTGCAGGTCGTAGGCCAGCTCCTCCGCGGCGGAGAAGGTGCTCCCACTGGTCAGCACGTAGAGCGGCTTGATGCCGCCGAAGCGTGCGCCGAGGACGTACGGAAGGCTCCAGGACTGCTCGGTGCGACCGTCGCTGCGCCAGTGCATGGTGTTGAGATGGGTGCGCTCGTCGAGGAGGTAGCTACAGACGAAGGCGACGGTGTCGGGGTCGCCGCCCCGGTTGCCGCGCAGGTCCACGATCAGCGCCTCGGCGCGGGAGGTCACGGTGAGCGCCGCGCCCAGCGGCTCGGCGGCCCATTCCAGCGGGAACAGCATCGGCGCCAGCTCCAGGACGGCGACTCCGCCGTCGAGCAGCTCCAGCCGGGGCGCGCCGCCGAGCGAGGTGTCGAAGTCACGCCGGATCGACTCCATGGTGGCGGCGCCCTGCTCGGGGGAGACCGGCTCGGCGTGGTGCTTGAGACGTAGGTGCTTGTCGTCGTTGACGGACTGCAGGTCGGCGGTGACGAGACCGGCGAGCTCCGCGGCGTCCTCGACGTCGTAGGAGCCCTCGGCGAGGCGGCGCTTCAGCAGTTCGGCGACCTGCTCGGCGATCTCTGGGAAGACGTAGTGCGCGGTCAGCAGGCGGGTCGTCTCGTCGATGACCGAGGCAGGCTGGAGCGTCGTCACAGGAGTCACGGCAGGGAGTAGAGCACCGGCCCGGGAAACCGTCAACGACGTTTGGGCGACCTCCACTAGTCTCGCGGATGTGGAACCTTTGGTCTCGACCTGGCTCAGTGGCCTCGACGGCATCCCGACGCAGGCGCAGAACGTCAACCAGCAGCACTATGCGGCGAGCCTGATGAAGGTGCCGGTCGCGATCGCCGCCTATCGGCTGCGCGACCGCGGCCTGCTGTCGCTGGACGAGCCGATCGGGGTGCATCCCGACTTCGACTCCGCCGTAGACGGGTCGCGTTTCGAGATGGACCCGGCCGAGGACCAGGACCCCGAGACCTGGGCAGCGGTCGGCTCCCCGCTGCCGCTGGGTGATCTCGTACGTCGCTCCCTGACCGTCTCCGGCAACCTGGCCGTCAACCTGGTGCTGGAGCGGGTCGGCCTCGAGGAGGTCGCCGCGGTGCTCGCCGACGCCGGCGTGACGCCGATGACGACGGTCTTGCGCGGGATCGAGGACGCGCCCGCCCGTGAGGCAGGGCTGCAGAACCTGGCGACCGCCAACGACATGGGCAAGCTGCTCACCAAGCTGGCCTCCGGCCGGCTGCTCTCACCCGAGTCGACCGCCGAGCTCGAGGGGATCCTGGTCGCCCAGGAGTACCGCGACGCGATCCCGCTCGGGGTGCCTGAGGATGCGGTCGTCGGCAACAAGACCGGCTGGGTAGACGGCGTACGCCACGACATGGCGATCATCCGGCCCGCTCAGGGCGAACCGCAGGTGATGGTCGTGCTCACGACCGGCCTGGACGACGACGAGTCGGAGTTCCGGATCAGCGAGGTCGCTCGCTATCTGTGGTCGACCCTGTGACGGTGCCTCGCGTCGCTGCGGTGCGTACCCGGCGTGTCCGGGTGCCGCTGCACACCCCGTTCGTGACGGCTCTGCGTCGCACCGACTTCGCGGAGACGGTCGTCGTGACCGTCGAGGACTCCGACGGGTGCGTCGGCTGGGGTGAGGCGCCGCAGGTCTGGAAGGTCACCGGCGACTCGCTCGCCGGGTCCGCCGCGGCACTCGAGGGGCCGATCTCGGACGCGCTGGTCGGTGCCGCCGCCGACCTGTCGTCAGCCGGCCTGGTCCAAGCCGCCGTCGTCGGCAACCGGTCGGCCAAGATGGCCGCCGACATCGCGCTGCACGACCTCGTCGCCCGGCGGGCCGGGGTGTCCATGGTCGAGCACCTGGATGTGTTGGTTTCGACACGGGCTCGCTGGCGCTCGCCCGGCTCAACCAACGCTGGCCCCCCGTTGGTTGAAGGCCACTTCGTTCAGACCTCGGAGCCGCGAGGCGGAGGCGTGTCGAAACCAACACAGCTGCTGACCGACATGACCCTCTCCGTCGGCACCCCCGCCGACCTCGCGGAGGCGGCGGCCGCCCGAGCGGGGGACGGGTTCACGACGCTAAAGATCAAGGTGGGGACGGATCCGGCGGGCGATGCCGAGCGAGTGCTCGCGGTCCGTGAGGCGGCCCCGGAATGCCGCCTCCGGCTGGACGCCAACACCGGCTGGCGCGCGGACGAGGCGGTCGCGGTGCTCACGACACTTGCCGACAAGGACGTCGAGCTCGAGCTCGTCGAGCAGCCGGTCGCTCGGCGAGACCTGGAGGGGATGGCGTACGTCCGGCGTCACCAGCCCTACAAGATCCTCGCCGACGAGTCGGTCTTCGACCTCGAGGACCTCGTCGACGTGATCCGGGCCGGGGCGGCGGACGCGGTCAACATCAAGCTGGCCAAGTGCGGCGGGATCACGCCTGCGGTCGAGCTGCTGGAGGTCGCGAGGAGCCACGGCCTCGGCCGCCTCGTCGGCTGCATGATGGAGTCCCACCTTGGCATCGGTGCGGCCGCAGCCCTGGTGGCAGCGCTCGGCATCCCCGGCGAGCAGGACCTCGATGCCGGCTGGTGGGCGAGGACCAGTCCGTACGAAGGCGGCATCGGCTACGACGGTCCCCGCATCCTGTTCCCCGGCGCCCCCGGCCTCGGTATCGAAGGAGTCCTTGCATGACCACCGTGAACCAGCCCACCTTCGTCGTGACCGAGCCTGCCGACGACGCCGAGCACGAGACCGAGGTCGTCCCCGGCGAGGAGGTCGTCGTCCTGAAGACGCAGGGGGAGTGGACGTACGTCGTGGTCCCCTCCCACGCCTCCTCGAAGGACGAGCGGGGCTATCCAGGCTGGCTGCCGACAGCTGCCTTGGCCGCACCCGTGGACACCCTGCTCGCCAAGGCACGCACCTACCTCGGCGTTCCCTACGTCTGGGGTGGCACGACGGATGCCGGCATCGACTGCTCCGGCCTGGTCTTCCGAGCCGCAGAGGCCATCGGCGTACGTCTCCCACGCGATGCCCGCGACCAGGCCGCCGCGCTCGAGGCGATCGACCTCGACGACGTCACCGAGGGCGACCTCTACTTCTTCGCGCGCCCCGACGGACGGGTCATGCACGTCGCCATCGCCACCGCGCCTCCCGAGCCCGACGGTGCCCGCCCGATGATCCACGCCGACGGCGACAAGATGCTCGTCGTCGAGGAGCCGATGCCCGCCGACCGCCTCGCCACGCTCGTCAGCGCCGCCCGTCTGTGACGGCTGCGTGACTTATCAGTCCGCGCCGGTGAATTCTCGCGCGCCAGAAGTGACAATTCGATGTGGTGAGTTAACTTCGAACGTATGACTCGTACAGGGGCACTGAGTCCACACAGCCGTGATCTCGCGATCGGAGCGATGGTCGGAGCAGCGGGAGAGACCGAGCTCGACGTCCTCGTCGTCGGAGGGGGTGTGACCGGCGCCGGGGTGGCGCTGGACGCCGTCACCAGAGGCCTCAGCACGGGGCTGGTGGAGCAGCGCGACCTGGCCTCGGGAACGAGCTCGCGGAGCTCGAAGCTCGTCCACGGTGGGCTCCGCTACCTCGAGATGCTCGACTTCGAGCTGGTCCGCGAGGCGCTTCAGGAGCGCGGTCTGCTGCTCAACACCCTGGCCCCGCACCTGGTCCGGCCCGTGCCGTTCCTCTACCCGCTGACCAACCCGGTGTGGGAGCGCGCCTACATCGGCGCGGGCCTCGCGCTCTACGACGGCATGGCGAGCTTCGGCCCGCTCTCCGGGATGGGCAACTCCGGCCTGCCGCGCCACCGCCACCTCACCCGCCGGGGCGTGTCGAGGATCGCCCCCGACTTCCGCACCGACACGATCACCGGCGCGATCCAGTACTACGACGCCCAGGTCGACGACGCCCGCCTGGTCATGACGATCGCCCGCACCGCGGCCTCCCACGGCGCCCACATCGCGACCCGGGTCCAGGTGACCGGGTTCCTGCGCGAGGGCGAGCGGGTCGTCGGCGTCCGGGCCCGCGACCTCGAGCACGACCAGGACCTGGTCATCCGGGCGAAGACCGTCGTCAACGCCGCAGGCGTATGGACCGACGACATCCAGGCGATGGTCGGCGGCCGCGGCGCCCTGCACGTCAAGGCGTCCAAGGGCATCCACCTCGTCGTACCGCGCGACCGGATCCGCTCCGAGTCGGGCTTCATCGTCCGCACCGAGAAGTCGGTCCTCTTCGTGATCCCGTGGGGCCGCCACTGGATCATCGGCACCACCGACACCCCGTGGACCTACGACCTCGCCCACCCGGCCGCCTCCAAGACCGACATCGAGTACGTCCTCGATCACGTCAACGCGATCCTGCGCGAGCCGCTCGACCTCGAGGACGTCGAGGGCGTGTACGCCGGGCTCCGCCCGCTCCTGACCGGTGAGTCCGACCAGACCGCAGGTCTCAGCCGTGAGCACCTCGTGGTCACCCCGCTTCCGGGCCTGGTGCTGATCGCCGGCGGCAAGCTGACGACCTATCGGGTGATGGCACGCGACGCCGTCGACGCCGCAGCCCACTCGCTGGGGACCACGACCAACATGACCCTGCGCGACTCGATCACCGACAAGGTGCGCCTGGTCGGGGCCGAGGGCTTCGAGACCCGCTCCAACCAGCGCGTCCTGCTGGCCCGTCGTTCCGGCCTCCACGTCGCCCGGATCGATCACCTCCTGGGCCGTCACGGCGGCCTGATCGACGACGTGCTCGACCTCATCCAGGAACGCCGCCCGCTCGCGCTGCCCCTGGAAGGCGCCGAGGACTACCTGGCCGCCGAGGTCGTCTACGCCGTCCAGTGCGAGGGGGCTCGTCACCTCGACGACGTCCTCGAGCGCCGCACCCGGATCTCCATGGAGACCTTCGACCGCGGCGTCAGCGCTGCCCCGGGCGTCGCCAAGATCATGGCTGACGAGCTCGGCTGGGACGAGGCGCGCACCAAGGAGGAGGTCGACCACTACCTGCGCCGCATCGAGGCCGAGCGCCGCTCGCAGCTCCAGGTCACCGACGAGGAGGCCGACCGCGCGCGCTTGGAGGTCGAAGACCTCGTCTGACCTGTCTGCGGTGAAGGTAAAATTCAGGGCGAGAATGTTTGGAATGGCGACGCCGCGGTAGGAGAACAGCATGACTCGGGAACCGGCTGCGATCCAGCCACCTGTTGCGTACCTGCCCTGCAAACTCAACGATGCGGGTGAGGTCGACGAGATCCTGATGGTCCAGATGGCCGACGGCACGGTCGCCCTGATGGGCTACACAGCGTTGGACCGGTTCATGGCCTGTTGCGGTGATGTTCACCCTTGGGTGCTCTACCAGACGGCCGATCTTGCGGATCTGAAGGCGGTGAAGCCGTACGACGCGGCTTACCTTGACATACCGCTGCCGCCACAGATGCGCCTGATGTCGCAGGAGGGTACGTCGTGACCATCCGAATCGATCCCAGGAGTGCGGAGGGTATTCAGAGCGCACACGTGGACGCGGCGGACGGGATCGATGACCTGGCCGGGTCGATTCCGGAGAGTGTTGACGGTGGTGAGGGCGCGCCCGACTTGACGGGGATACTCGCCGAAGTCGCCGATGCAGCTGGAACGCTGGCGATGATCAACCGGGCCAGTTCGGAGATGGTGACCTCGTCGATCCTTGACCTTCAGGTGACTGACGAAGATGTCGCCTTCACCTTCGAGTTGCTCGCATCGGAGGTGCGATGATGCTCGAAACGAAGGTAGATGGCGCGCCCGGGGATGTGGAAGCTGCTGCCAATTGGCTCCGCTCGCGGCTGAAAGGCGCCGTTACGACCGCTGGTGACAAGGTCCAGGTGGCGCGTTCGATGGCCCTCGACGGCTGGGAGGGTGACGCTGGAGATGCCTACCGTGGATATGCGCGAGGTCTCGTCGCCGCGGCTGACGATCTGGCCCCGGTTGTTGAGCGGGCGGCAAGCAAGTTCGAGCTCTATGCCCACCGTCTGAGGACCTGTCAAGATCGAATGGCGGACTCGCGTGAAAAAGCCTCGGCCGGTGGGCTCAACGTCAGCGGTACGGTGATTGCCGAGCCGCCGACAGCGGTGGGTCCTAGCGTGCCATCCAGGGCGTTGAGCACTGGTGAGCAAGCTCAGCTGGATCAGGCCATGGCGGCATACGAGGTTGCGGCAGCGAAAGTCGAGCTCTACAACCGACTGATCGACGAGGTCGTTGCCGAGCGTGAGTCGTTCACACAGTGGATCGCGGCCAATCTGACCCCAGCCCGGGCCGAGATCAAGCAAGAGACGTCTGGCCTGGACAAGTTTAGGGACTTCTTGAAGGACAACGCACATGCGTTGCTGATTGGATTCACGACGTCGGGAGGCGAAAAGGGTCTCGGAAAGCGAGCGAAGGAGCTTATGAAGGAGGCCGAGGATCTCAGGAAACTGAGACGCTCTGGCCATCCCGGCCGGCGTGCGGAGGGCAACAAGGCGACAACCAAGGCGAAGGTCAAGGGACTCGGCAAGTTCGCCGAGTGGGCAGGGAAGGGTGGCAAGGCTTTTGGGCCCATCGGGATTGGGCTCGAACTCTGGAACGCCTACGGTGACCTCAAAGAGGGGAAGTCGCCGGGGAAAGTGATCACCTCAACCGCGGCCAGTATCGGGGCCGGAATGGTGGCGGGGGCCGCCATCGCTGGGATCACGGCTTCGTCGCCAGCATGGGGCACGGCACTGGCCGTCGGCTTTGGGGCAGCGGTGGTTGGCGTTGCTGCAGGTGCGGGCGCGGCGGCAGGCTGGGACGCGTTACCGGATTCCTTCACCGACTCGGTCGATGAAGGAATCAAAGATGGCTGGAACGGCGCGACGGATGGAGTCGAGAACGCATGGGATTGGGCGACTGGATGGGTCTGAGCCGCCGCCGGCGTCATCGACTTGGGGTCGGGGTTCTCCTGGCGGCGGGTGTCATCGCGTCTGCGTTCCTGGTTGCACTTTCGGACTCAACGTGGCTCCAGATTGCCGGGGGATGCGGGGTCATCGCGTGCGGCGTTTCAGCCCATGTTGTGTACGCGCCACGGGGACGCCTGGAACCGGAGGCGTTCGGCGGTGGCGTACTGCTGCCGCGACGCCCGGGTTATGCCGCCGAAGTGTTCGCCGTCTGCCTGTTCGGGGCTGTCGGAGGCGCCATCGTCGGGGTCGTCTCGCTCGTTGCCGATGCAGGAGACCGCCGCGCAGGAGCGCTTGTCATCTGCGCGCCGGGGTTACTTGTACTGGCCGGCTTCATGGCCGTCGCCATTGTCCGTCGTCGGGGCGGCTTGCTCTTGACTCCGGATGGTTTGACCTCGTACCCGATGCTGAGCCGATCACGCACCGTGTCGTGGCGCGACATCTTCGAGGTGGAGAGCGATCCACTCTGGGACGGGTGGATCGGGCTGCGCCTGCGTGGTGACGAGGAGATCAAAATTGGTATCACGGCTGTAGCTCTCCCCGCCAAAGAGGTCATCGGTCTTGTGTCCCGGTATGCCACGACCCCCGCCGACCGCGTAGAGCTGGCGTCCTTGGAGCGGTTCACCTCGAGCTGATGGTGCTCGCGGGTCGCGACCGAGCCCGGCATGGGCCGTGCCACGAATTGCCGTGGCGGACCAAGCGGTTGACGTAGCACTCTGACGACATGTTCCTGGTCGCTGATCCCCCCGAGCCGCTGGCCACCGACGATTTCGTGCTCGCGCCGCTCCGACCCGAGCTGCTCGACCTTGACACCGAGGCGTACCTGGCCAGCCCGGACGTGATCCGCGACCACAGCTGTGGCCGCTGGCCGGTGGCCGGCTTCGGCAGCGACGACAACCTGCCGCTGGTGATCAGGCACTGGTCCGACCACCAGGCGAAGCGCGCCTTCACCTACCTCTTCCTCGACCCCGAGGGCACCTCCTCCCTCGGCTGCCTCTACGTGCAGCCGTTGTTCCCCTACCTGGAGGCGATGGGCGCCGACGCCCGCACCCTCCTCAGGTACGCCGGCGGCTCCACCGCCCGTGTCAGCTACTGGCTCCGCCAGGACCGTGATCCCGAGCTCACCGCGTCGGTCGCCGAGCGGCTCGACGAGTGGCTGCGTACGAAATGGCCGTTGGACGCCTATCTCTACCGGGCGACGCCCGCGGAGGAGTGCACCGTGTACGCCCTCGACCGGCTGCCGCTGGACCGCGTCGTCATCGACCTCCCCGCCGAGCAACACAGCTATCTGTGGTGGGCCGCCGACGTTCGTATCGTGAGTTAGTGGGACGCCTGTCTGGCTTCCGAGACGCCGGTCACATACTCTCGGTACATGAGCGCATCGAACCCGACTTCTTCAGGCGGCCCGATCGTCGAGGGCCCGCTCGATCCCGAGCACGACGCCGCGGCGTCCCTGGCCCTCGAGCCTGACTACGTCTCCCGCCTGACCGGCCGAGTCGTGGCGACGACGGGGGAGAGCCGAGAGGTCATCAGTCCGCTCAACGGGGCGCCGCTGGCGCACATCCCGCAGTCGAGCGACGACGATGTCGCCGCGGCCTTCGCCAAGGCACGGGTCGCGCAGGAGAAGTGGGCGGCGACCTCGGTCGCCGAGCGCGAGCGCATCCTGATCAAGCTGCACGACCTCGTCCTCGACCGGCAGGACGAGATCCTCGACCTGATCGTGCTGGAGTCGGGCAAGGCCCGCAAGCACGCCTTCGACGAGCCGCTGCACATCGCGCTGACCGCCCGCTACTACGGGCGCAAGAGCAGCAAGATCCTCGACACCGAGCGCAAGCTCGGCGTCATCCCGGTGCTCACCCGGGTCGAGCTCAACCACGTCCCCAAGGGTGTCGTCGGGATCATCAGCCCGTGGAACTACCCGTTCACGATGGCACTCTGCGACGGCCTGGCCGCGATCGCCGCCGGCAACGCGGTGGTCATCAAGCCCGACTCGCAGACCATGCTGAGCGCGCTCCTCGGCGCCGAGCTGCTCGCGGAGGCCGGGCTCCCGGAGAACCTGTGGACGGTCGTCGCCGGACCGGGCTCGAAGATCGGCACCAGCATCATCCAGCGCGCCGACTACGTCTGCTTCACCGGCTCGACCAACACCGGCAAGATCGTCGCCAAGCAGGCCGCGGAGCGGCTGATCGGCGCCAGCCTGGAGCTCGGGGGCAAGAACCCCATGCTCGTCCTCAAGGACGCCGACATCGAGAAGGCGGCCGAGGGCGCGACCCGCGCGGTCTTCTCCAACTCCGGCCAGCTGTGCGTGAGCGTCGAGCGGCTCTTCGTCGACGACAAGGTCTACGACCGGTTCGTGGAGCGCTTCGTCGCCCGCACCCAGGCGATGACCCTCGGCGCCACCCTCGGGTGGGAGAACGACATGGGCACCCTGATCTCGCAGGCCCAGGTCGACACCGCGGCCGCCCACGTCGAGGACGCCGTCTCCAAGGGAGCCCGCGTGCTCGCCGGCGGCAAGGCCCGCCCCGACCTGGCGCCGTTCTTCTTCGAGCCGACCATCCTCGAGGGCGTCACCCCGGAGATGACCTGCTTCGGCAACGAGACCTTCGGCCCGGTCGTCTCCGTCTACCGCTTCCACAGCGAGGAGGAGGCGATCGAGCGCGCCAACGACGGCGAGTACGGCCTCAACGGCTCGATCTACAGCCGCGACACCGCCCGCGCCCGCCGCATCGCCCGCCAGATCAAGTGCGGCACGATCAACATCAACGAGGCCTTCGGCGCCACCTTCGCGAGCATCGACGCCCCGATGGGCGGCATGCGCGAGTCCGGTCAGGGCCGTCGCCAGGGTGTCGAGGGCATCCTGCGCTACACCGAGACCCAGTCGGTCGCCTCCCAGGCGATCCTGCGTTTCGCCCCGCAGTTCGGGATGAGCGACCAGGCGTACGCCAAGTTCATGACCGCCTCGCTGCGCGTGCTGAAGTCGCTGGGCCGCGCATGAGCCACTACGACGTACTGGTCATCGGGTCGGGTTTCGGTGGCTCGGTCTCCGCGCTGCGGCTGACCGAGAAGGGATACAAGGTCGGGGTGGTCGAGGCGGGTCGCCGGTTCAGCGACGACGAGCTGCCCAACACCTCCTTCGACCTGCGCAAATACCTCTGGGCGCCGGCGATCGGCTGCTACGGGATCCAGCGGATCGACATGGTCAAGGACGCGGTCATCATGGCCGGCGCCGGGGTCGGTGGCGGCTCGCTGGTCTACGCCAACACCCTCTACGAGCCGCTCGACCCGTTCTATGAGGACCCTTCCTGGAGCCACATCACCGACTGGAAGGACGAGCTCGCTCCCTACTACGAGCAGGCCAAGCGGATGCTCGGCGTCAACCTCTATCCCGGCCTGACCCCGGCCGACGAGGTCATGCAGAAGGTCGCGGCCGAGTCGGGCCGCGGTGACACCTTCCACAAGGCGCCGGTCGGCGTCTTCTTCGGCGGACCGAACCACGTGGCCGGGCAGGAGGTCGCGGACCCCTACTTCGGCGGCGAGGGCCCCGCCCGGCGTACGTGCGTCAACTGTGGCGAGTGCATGACCGGCTGCCGCCACAACGCGAAGAACACCCTGGTCAAGAACTACCTCTACCTGGCCGAGAAGTTCGGCGCCGAGGTGCACCCGCTGACCACGGTGACCCGCGTCTACCCGGCCAGGACCGGAGGCGGGTACGTCATCGAGACCCGCTCCACCACGGCGAAGCTCGGCATCGGCCGCACCCGGAAGTTCACCGCCGACCAGGTGATCTTCTCGGCGGCATCGCTCGGCACCCAGAAGCTGCTCCACAAGCTCAAGCGCACCGGCGATCTGGCGCAGATCTCCGACCGCCTGGGCGAGCTGACCCGCACCAACTCCGAGTCGATCCTCGGCGCCATCGCGCCGGACACGGCCGTCGACTACACCGAGGGCGTGGCGATCACCTCCTCGTGGCACCCCGACGAGCACACCCACATCGAGCCGGTCCGCTACGGCCACGGCAGCAACGCGATCGCGGCGATGCAGACGGTGCTCACCGAGGGTGGTCCGCATCGGCTCCGTCGGTGGATCAAGGAGATGTGGCTGCAGCGGCGCTCGCTGCGTACGTTCTACGACTTCAAGCACTGGTCCGAGCGCACCGTCATCGCGCTGGTCATGCAGGCGCTCGACAACTCGATCACGACCTTCCCGAAGCGCACGATCTTCGGGTGGCGGATGTCGTCGAAGCAGGGCCACGGCAAGCCCAACCCGACCTGGATCCCGGCCGGCCTCGACGCCGTGCGGAAGATGGCCGGGGTGATGAGCTCGGGCGAGAAGCCGGGGTACGCCGGCGGCACGATCGGGGAGCCGTTCAACAAGCCGATGACGGCCCACTTCATCGGCGGCTGCACGATCGGCGACTCGGTGGACACCGGCGTGATCGACCCCTACCAGCGGCTCTACGGCCACGCCGGGCTGCACGTCGTCGACGGCTCCGCGATCTCCGCCAACCTGGGTGTGAACCCGTCGCTGACGATCACCGCGCAGGCCGAGCGGGCGATGGCGTTCTGGCCCAACAAGGACCAGGCCGACCCGCGGCCGGAGCTGGGTGCGGGCTACGCGCGCATCCAGCCCGTCAGGCCGGCCTCGCCCGCGGTGCCCGCGAGCGCGCCCGCTGCCCTGCAGCTGCCAATTGTTGACGTCCGTTGACCAATCCGTTGCCATGGTGACATGAACTGCGCAGGAAGTTTTCTGGCAGGAAGTTTTTGGTTGACCCGTAACTGTGGTTAAGAGAGTTCGTTGGAGTGATCAGACCCGGGATTGCTCCCTCCCTAATACATGCCGGGTCTTACGTCCGGGACAGCTTTGCCTCGGGCAATCAGGGCCCGGCCACCTCCCTCCCCGGCCGGGCCCTGGTGCATTTCGCGGGCGGCGTACCGCGTCGTTAGGATTCGTGCATGACGCAGGCTCCTGGGGCGGAAGAGCACGATCTGGTTCTCGTGGTGGACTTCGGCGCGCAGTATGCGCAGCTGATCGCCCGCCGCGTACGTGAGGCGAAGGTCTACTCCGAGATCGTGCCGCACTCGATGCCGGTCGAGGAGATGCTCGCCAAGAACCCGAAGGCGATCATCCTCTCCGGCGGCCCGTCGAGCGTGTACGCCGACGGCGCCCCCGCCATCGACAACACCCTGTTCACCGCGGGCACCCCGGTGTTCGGGATGTGCTACGGGTTCCAGCTGATGGCCCAGGGCCTGGGTGGGACCGTGGATGACAACGGCGCGCGGGAGTACGGGCGCACGCCGGTCACCGTCGGTGTCTCCGGCACGCTGCTCAAGGACATCCCGCCGGCCCACAACGTGTGGATGTCGCACGGCGACTCGGTCTCCGAGGCGCCCGAGGGCTTCACGGTGCTCGCGAGCACCGCCGACACCCCGGTGGCCGCCTTCGAGAACGTCGAGAAGCAGCTGGCGGGCGTGCAGTGGCACCCCGAGGTGCTCCACTCCGAGCACGGCCAGAAGGTCCTCGAGCACTTCCTGTGGGACATCGCCGGCGCGCGCCAGACGTGGACCATCGGCAACATCGCCGAGGACCAGATCGAGCGGGTCCGCGAGCAGATCGGCGACCACCGCGCGATCTGCGCCCTCTCCGGCGGCGTCGACTCCGCGGTCGCGGCGGCCATCGTCGCCAAGGCGATCGGTGACCGGCTGACCTGCGTCTACGTCGACCACGGCCTGATGCGGAAGAACGAGTCGGTTGCGATCGAGAAGGCGTTCCGGGAGTCGACCGGCGCCGAGCTGAAGATCGTCGACGCCGAGAAGGAGTTCCTCGACGCGCTCGCCGGGGTCACCGACCCGGAGGAGAAGCGCAAGATCATCGGCCGCGAGTTCATCCGCTGCTTCGAGCGTGCCGAGGTCGAGATCCTGGGCGACAGCGACGAGAAGGTCGCCTTCCTCGTCCAGGGCACCCTCTACCCCGACGTCGTCGAGTCCGGCGGCGGTGCCGGCACCTCCAACATCAAGTCCCACCACAACGTCGGCGGCCTCCCCGAGGACCTCGAGTTCGAGCTGGTCGAGCCGCTGCGTGAGCTCTTCAAGGACGAGGTGCGCGCGGTCGGTTCCCAGCTCGGTCTGCCCGACGAGATCGTCCAGCGCCAGCCGTTCCCCGGCCCGGGCCTCGGCATCCGCATCATCGGCGAGGTCACCAAGGAGCGGCTCGACATCCTGCGCGAGGCCGACGCGATCGCCCGCGAGGAGATGACCCTCGCCGGTCTCGACCGCGACATCTGGCAGATGCCGGTCGTGCTGCTCGCCGACGTCCGCTCGGTCGGCGTCCAGGGCGACGGCCGCACCTACGGCCACCCCGTCGTGCTCCGCCCGGTCACCTCCGAGGACGCGATGACCGCCGACTGGGCCCGGCTGCCCTACGAGGTCATGGAGCGCATCTCGACCCGGATCACCAACGAGGTGAGCGAGATCAACCGGGTCACCGTCGACATCACCTCGAAGCCCCCGGGCACCATCGAGTGGGAATGATTCGTTGAGTGACTCCGGCCGTGGACAATGTCGTCCATGACTGAGCCGGACCTCGCTCGACGACTCCTCGACGCACATGTCGCCCACGAGATGGCGGCGCTGCGCGGCGTACGCTTTCTCGATCTCGTCACCGGCGAGATCGACTTCGCGCTGGGTGCCGCCAACGGGCTGACGCTCGACCAGGTGATGCCGCGCGACCTGATCAAGGAGGTCGCGCTGAAGTACGTCAGCACCTTCCGGCTCCCGGGCGCAATCCCGGAGGTCGCCGGGGCGCTCGCGACGCGGCTGAAGGCGCATCCCGCCAACGACACCCAGCTGGGCAAGGTGGTCAGCCGGCCGCGGATCGCGGAGCTGGTCGAGGCCCTCGTCGAGATGCGTACGCTGCGCCAGCAGGTCCTGCGCAGTCTGGCCGAGAACTCCGGGATCCAGGCCGGCGTCGGCACCCTGGTGCGTGGCACCGCGAGGGGTGCCGTCGACACCGGCCGCCGGCTCGCCGACAACCTGCCGGGCGGCTCCTTCGGTTTCTCGATCGCGGAGCGCTTCGCCGGCCGGATGGCGGACACGGTGAAAGGCACCCCGGTCGGCGCGGCCGTCGACCAGAGTGCCCGCGAGCTCGCGGAGCGGGGTGCAGGCGCACTGCTCGGCTATCTCAGCGACACCGCCGCGACCTCGGTGACCGACGAGGAGGTGCACGACGCGCTGCTGGAGGTCTGGGACGCGCTCGCGACCCGTCCGGTGCGCGAGATCGCCGACCTGGTCGACGACGAGCAGCTGGTCGCGCTCTTCGTGGGGCTCTATCAGGTCTGGCTCGACGTCCGAGACTCCGACTACCTGCAGGCCCTGGTCGACACCGGTGTCGACTTCTTCTTCGACACCTATGGGAGCTTCACCCTCGACCGGCTCCTGGAGGAGTGGGGGCTGGGCCGCGACGACCTGGTCGAGGAGGCGCTCCGCTTCGGTCCGCCGGTGATCGAGGCGCTCGCCGAGGCCGGCGTCCTCGAGCAGCTGGTCCGTCGCCGGCTCTCGAGCTTCTACGACTCGCCGGAGGCTCGCGCGCTGTTGGCGTAACGGGCGGGACGGGACGCTTTCCCGCCATGGCGGGAAAGCGTCCGCCTGGCTCCGCGGTTCTGGCTGAATTTCCCTGCCATGGCGGGATTCTGCACTGCGGTCCCAAAAAGATTCGAGGGGCATGTCGAGATCCCGGGCTCCGGCTCGACGCGTGGGTACGAGCAACACCACCCACCTCTGAGGAGATCGAGATGAGCACCAACGCACAACGAGCCGGCTGGGTCATCACCGTCCTGGTCACCCTGTTCCTCGGCTTCGACATCGTCACGCACCTGCTGCGGGTCGAACCCGTCATGGACTTCAACGACAAGATCGGCGCAGCGGGCTGGTTCCCGGTCGTCTGCGGCGCGGTCCTCGGCCTTTCGCTGATCGCCTACCACGTCCCGGCCACCCGGGCGATGGGGACGGTCCTGATCACCGCCTACCTGGGCGGCGCGGTGACGGTGAACCTGGTCTTCGGACAGCCGGCCTTCAACACCGTCTTCGCCATTGCCACCGCGGTCCTCGTCTGGGCCGGTGCCTGGCCGCGCGACGAGCGGCTGCGCGGCCTGGTCGCTGCCTGAGCTCGCGGGCGTCCGAGACTGTCGGTGGTCCGGACTCCCGTTCCTGTTCGTGAGATGGAGTTATCCGACGATGGCGGACGGTGCGAGTGCGCCGTTCCGCCCGTCGGAGCGCCCGAAGATCTCGGCATGGATGAGCGCGCACTTCCTGGAGCGGCACCGAGCCACTCGTGAGTCCGAGCGGGAGTGGTCCCGGAAGTCGAAGTTTCCCGCAGACTGGAGCGCTGAACATCGAGGACTCCGCCTACGGCGTGCTGATGGAGGCCCTGCCGTCCATCCCTGCCGATGTGCTCGAGGTCATCGGCGACGACATCGATGCAGGCGAGTATCTGACCTCCTTGATCGAGCTGATCGAACGCGCCCCCGAGACCGTCTCAGTGGCGGTGGTGGATGCCCTTCCTGAATGGCCGCACCGCCGGTCGGTGCCGATGCCGTGACCCGACTCCGGCATCTCAAGACCGCCTGATCTCACTCGAGCTCTTCGAGCGTCTAGTCGTGGCGCAGGCGGGTGAAGGCGCCGAGGACGGTGCGTTCGGAGAGGACGAGGTAGTCCTGCAGCTCGGCCGCGGCAGCGGGTCCGCCCTGTTCGAGGAAGGTCTCGAGCAGGGCGCGGTTGCGGGTGACGAACGGAGCGTGCAGCGCCTCGGGGTTGTCGATCTCGAGGAACGCGAGGCGCAGCTCGGCGGCGATGTCGCGGAAGAGCCGCTCGAGGCGCGGGCTGTCGGCGAGGGCGACGATGGCGTCGTGGAACGCCATGTTGGCAGTGCCGACCGAGCGCCAGTCGCGCGCCTCGAGGCCGGACTCTCCCTGCTCCACCGCCTCGCGCATCGCGGTCACGGCCGGATGCAGCGGGGAGCCGGCGGCCAGGGCTGCGGGCTCGACGTAGCGCCGCGCCCGATAGATGTCGACGACGTCCGCCACGCCGGGTGAGGCGACGGAGACTCCGCGATGGGGTACGTGCTCGATGAGCCCCTGCTCCGAGAGCACGCGGAACGCCTCGCGGAGCGTGTTGCGCGAGACGCCGAGCTTCTCCGCGAGGGAGATCTCGGACAGCCGGGTGCCGGGCGCGAACTCTCCGTCGATGATCCGACGCCGCAGCGCGTTCGTGAGGGTGTCGTCGGCATCGGGCATGACCGCATCCTAGGGGATCGCATCCGTGGACAATCGCAACATCAATTTAACAGGCCGAACTATCATTGTTGAACAATCAGTGCCATCCTGTACTACACCTAGAGTGTGGCGCCAGCCACACGGCCCGTAGATGGCAGGAGTCCCCCATGACTGAGACAACCAGCGCCGAGCGCGCGAAGAGCTTCGCCCGTTCCCGCCGAGGACCCATCCTCGGCGCCATCTTCCTGATGGCCACCTCGGCCATCGGCCCCGGCTTCATCACCCAGACTGCGACCTTCACCGCGCAGCTCGGCGCGGCCTTCGCCTTCGCGATCCTGGCCTCGATCCTGATCGACTTCGCGCTCCAGATGAACGTGTGGCGGATGATCACCGTCGCCGGCAAGCGAGCCGGTGACCTGGCCAACGAGGCCGTGCCGTACTCCGGTCACCTGTTGGCCACGCTCATCGTGATCGGCGGTCTGGCGTTCAACATCGGCAACATCGCCGGCGCTGGCCTCGGTCTGAACGCCCTGCTCGGCATCGAGCCCAAGGTCGGCGGTCTGCTCTCGGCGCTGCTGGCGATCGGCATCTTCATGTACAAGCGGGCCGGTCGCGTCGTCGACATGGTCGTGCTCGTGCTCGGTCTGCTGATGATCGGGCTGACGCTCTTCGTCGCGATCGCGTCACAGCCTCCGGTCGGCGACGCGCTGCGCCAGACCTTCGTGCCCGACACGCTCAACTTCGCGACGATCACCACGATCGTGGGCGGCACCGTCGGTGGCTACATCACCTACGCCGGCGCCCACCGTTACCTCGACTCCGGCCTGGTCGGCCCCGAGCACGTCCCGGCCGTGCACCGTGCCTCGATGAGCGGCATCCTGGTCACCGGGATCATGCGCTACGTACTCTTCCTGGCGATCCTCGGTGTCGTGGCCTCGGGCGTCACCCTCGACTTCTCGAGCCAGGCCGCCAACCCTGCCGGTCAGGCCTTCGGGGCCGTGCTCGGCGATGCGGGCATCCGCATCTTCGGTGCGATCTTCTGGGCCGCGGCGATCACCTCGGTCATCGGCGCCGCGTACACCTCGGCCACCTTCATCTCGACCTTCTCGAAGAAGCTGGGAACGGGGTGGCGGCTGCAGGTCGCGACGGTCGGCTTCATCGTGGTCTCCCTCGTCCTCTACCTGCTGATCGGCGCCGCGCCCGCGGCTATCCTGGTCTTCGTCGGCGGCTTCAACGGCCTGATCCTGCCGATCGGCATGACGATCTTCATGTACATCGGCTGGTTCCGTCAGCGCGACGTCCTGAACGGCTACCGCTACCCGGTGTGGCTGCTGACCCTGGGCACCCTCGCGACGCTGCTCAGCTGGTACATGGGCGTCGTCTCGATCGGCCCGATCTTCGCCTTCATCGGCATTGGAGCGTGAGCACTGTGACAACGAACCGTGCAGCAACCATCGACCTGAACTCCGACCTCGGCGAGAACGCGCCCGACCGGGTCGTCGCCGACGACGCCGCGATGCTCGCGATCGTCTCGAGCGCCAACGTCGCCTGCGGGTTCCACGCCGGCACCCCCGAAGGGATCCGGCGGACGCTCGCCGACGCCGTGGCCAACGGCGTCACCATCGGCGCGCACCCCGGCTACCGCGACTACGAGGGATTCGGACGCCGTGCCATGGACCTCGACTCCGCGACCCTGCAGGCGCACGTCGAGTACCAGCTCGGTTCCCTGATCGGCCTGACCTCGGCGGTCGGCGGCGCGGTCCGGTACGTCAAGCCGCACGGCGCGCTCTACAACACCATCGCCCGCGACGAGCGCCAGGCGCAGGACGTCGTCGCTGCGGTCAAGTCGATCGACCCGTCCCTCGTGCTGCTCGGCCTGGCGGGCGGCGTGGTGCTCGAGGTGGCCGACAGAGCCGGCCTCGCCACGGCCGCCGAAGCGTTCGCGGACCGTGCCTACACGCCCGGCGGCGACCTGGTCTCGCGCGCCGAGCCCGGTGCGGTGCTGCACGACGCCGACGCTGTCGCGGCCCGGATGCTGCGGCTGGCGCGGGAAGGTGTGATCGAGGCGATCGACGGCACCGATGTGGCCGTGCGAGCCGACTCGATCTGCGTGCATGGCGACAGCGACGGAGCCATCCGGATGGCCGCGGCGACCCGGGCGCTGTTCGAGGCCGAGGGCATCGTCATCGCGTCGTTCACGGGGACCGCCGCATGACCGCGAGCTTCACCCAGCTGGAGGAGGCGCGCGCCGCGCGCGCCTCCTACCGAGCGGGCGAGATCGCTCCGACGAGCGGCGTCGCCCACGGCCTGGTGCAGGCCAACCTGATCTCCGTCCCCGCCGACTGGGCCTTCGAGGTGCTGCTCTTCGCGCAGCGCAACCCGAAGCCGTGCCCGGTGCTCGAGGTGCTCGACCCGGGCGCGTACGAGTCGACCCTGGCGCGGGGTTCCGACCTGCGCACCGACATCCCGGCGTACCGGATCTGGCGTGACGGGGTGCTGACCGAGGAGGTCACCGACGCGAGTGCGGCGTGGGAGGAGCACCCGGACCTGGTCTCGTTCCTGATCGGCTGCAGCTTCACCTTCGAAGCGGGTCTGGCAGACGCCGGGATCCCGATCCGTCACCAGGAGCTCGGCCGCAACGTGCCGATGTACCGCACCTCGCGCCAGTGCGCCCCGGCCGGGCGCCTGCGCGGCGACATGGTGGTCTCGATGCGCCCGATCCCCGCCGACCGGGTCGCCGATGCCGTACGCATCTCCGGGCGCTATCCGGCGGTGCACGGTGCGCCCGTGCACGTCGGTGACCCGGCGTCGCTCGGCATCGCCGACCTCGCCGCTCCCGAGTTCGGGGACGCGCCCGAGGTGCGCGAGGGCGAGGTGCCGGTGTTCTGGGCCTGCGGTGTCACGCCGCAGGCCGCGATCATGGACTCACGTCCGCCGTTCGCGCTCACCCACGCGCCCGGCCACATGTTCATCACCGACGTACGGGATTCGGAGTATCTGGCGTGAGGCGCGTGCTCATCGCATCGGACCGGGCGTTGCTGGTCGAGGAGGACGACCTCGAGGGCGCGATGCGGCTGCACGCGGCGCTCGTGGCCGCGCCGCCGACCGGCGTCGTCGAGCTGGTGCCGGCCGCCCGGACGGTGCTCGTCCGGTTCGACCCGACGCTCGTCGACGAGGCGACGCTCGCCAAGGAGCTGGCTCGCGTCGAGCCGGTCCACGGCGGCCTGCCGACGGCGGGTTCGGTCACGATCGGCGTGCGCTACGACGGCCAGGATCTCGACGAGGTCGCCGACCTGCTCGGGGTCAGCGCCGAGGAGGTCGTCGCGCGCCACACGGCCGCGACCTGGCGGGTGGCCTTCACCGGGTACGCGCCCGGCTTCGGCTACCTCGTCGGCGACGAACCGCTCTTCGACGTACCGCGGCGCTCCTCGCCGCGCACCCGGATCCCGGCCGGCTCCGTCGGCCTGGCCGGGACGTTCTCGGGCGTCTACCCTCGAGAGAGCCCTGGTGGCTGGCAGCTGATCGGGCGTACGGACGCCCCGATGTGGGACCTGCACCGGGACCCGCCCGCCCTGCTCGCGCCCGGGATGACCGTGCGGTTCGAGCGGCTCGAGCGGGACACCGCTGGTCGAGCCGAAGGAGCCGCTAGGCGGAGTCGTGTCGAGACCAACACATCCCCGTTCGCCGTCGAGGTCGTACGCCCCGGCCTGCAGCTCGTGATCGAGGATCTCGGCCGCTCCGGCCATGCCGCTCTCGGCGTCTCCGCGTCGGGCGCGGCCGACCGCCGTGCCCTGCGGGCCGCGAACCGTGCCGTGGGCAACCGGCCCGGCGCCGCCGCCTTCGAGCTCGCCGGTGGCGGCGCGGCCCTGCGCTTCACCGGCCCTGTGGTCGTGGCGGTCACGGGCGCACCCGCCGAGACCACGATCGTACGCAGCGACGGCCCGCCGCTCCCGGTGACGCACGGCGCGGCCACCGCGCTCGAGGACGGCGAGGAGCTGCGTCTCGGCGCGGTCAGCGCCGGTCTGCGCGCGGTGATCGCGGTGCGCGGTGGCCTGGACCTCCCGCCCGCGCTCGGCAGCCTCTCCAGCGACACGCTCGCGGGTCTCGGCCCCGGTGACCTCGGTGGGCGGCCGTTGCGCGCAGGCGATGTGGTGCCCCTGAACGGCCCCGCGGCCGCGCCGCACGCGGTCGACCCCAACCCGGCGACCACCGACCCGCTGCCCGCCCCCGGTGACACGGTCGAGCTGCGCATCGTGCTCGGTCCGCGCGAGGACTGGTTCACCCCGGCCGGCGTACGCACCCTGCTCGAGCAGGAGTGGACCGTCACGCCGCGCTCGGACCGCGTCGGCGTACGCCTCGAAGGCCCCGTCCCGCTCGAGCGCGACATCGCCGGCGAGCTGCCGAGCGAGGGCGCGGTGACCGGCGCGATCCAGGTGCCACCCGACGGGCAGCCGGTGCTGTTCCTGCCCGACCATCCGCTCACCGGCGGGTATCCGATCATCGGCGCGGTCATCGACCGCGACCTGGACCTGGCCGGTCAGCTGCCGCCCGGGGTCCGCATCCGCTTCCGCCCCGTCGCCCCCACCGTGCCTGATTTGGCCGGTGGGCCGACGACCGACATCCGAGGAGACTGACATGCGCAGGGTGCTCATCGCCAACAGGGGAGAGGTCGCCGTCCGCGTCGTGCGGGCGGTTGCCGAGGCCGGCCTCGTGTCGGTCGCCGTCTACGCCGACCAGGACGCCGACGCGCTGCACGTGCGCCTGGCCGACGAGGCGTACGTGCTCGGCGGCTCGACCGCCGCCGAGTCCTACCTCAGCATCGAATGGCTCATGGCCGCGGCGCAGGCCTCCGGCGCCGACGCGGTGCATCCGGGCTACGGGTTCCTCTCGGAGAGCGCCGAGTTCGCGCGCGCCGTCGAGGCCGCGGGCCTGATCTGGATCGGACCGAGCCCGGAAAGCATCGACAAGCTCGGCGACAAGATCACCGCCCGCCGGATCGCGCAGAGCGTCGGAGCACCGCTGGTGGCGGGCACCGACCGACCGCTGGAGTCCGCCGACGAGGCGGTCGCCTTCGCGCGCGAGCACGGGCTCCCCATCGCGATCAAGGCTGCCTTCGGTGGCGGCGGGCGCGGGCTCAAGGTGGCCCGCGAGCTCGACGACGTCGCGGATGCCTTCGAGTCCGCCTCGCGCGAGGCGCTGGCCGCGTTCGGCCGGGGCGAGTGCTTCGTCGAGCGCTTCCTGGAGCGACCGCGACACATCGAGGCACAGGTGCTCGGCGACGGCGCCGGGAACGTCGTGGTCGTCGGCGACCGGGACTGCTCGCTGCAGCGTCGCAACCAGAAGCTCGTCGAGGAGGCACCGGCTCCGGGACTGACCGACGGACAGCGTGCTCGCATCCACGAGGCTGCCCGCGACATCTGCGCCGCGGTCTCCTACCGCGGTGCCGGGACCGTCGAGTTCCTGATGGGTGCCGACGGGGTGATCTCGTTCCTCGAGGTCAACACCCGGCTGCAGGTCGAGCACCCGATCACCGAGGCGGTCACCGGCGTCGACCTCGTCGCCGAGCAGCTGCGGATCGCCGCGGGCGAGGGCCTCTCCTTCTCGAAGACGCCGGCGCCTTCGGGCCACGCGATCGAGCTGCGGATCAATGCCGAGGACCCGGGCCGCGGCTTCCTGCCGAGCCCCGGCGTGGTCACCGGCCTGCGGGTACCCGCCGGCCCCGGGGTGCGCTGGGACGCCGGGATCGAGGCGGGCGACACCGTACAGGCCGCCTTCGACTCGCTGATCGCCAAGCTGATCGTGCACGCGCCGGACCGGGACACCGCCGTCGTACGTGCCCGCCGCGCCCTCCGCGAGCTCAGCGTCGAGGGGGTCGCGACCGTCGTCCCCTTCGCTCGTACGCTGCTCGACGACCCGGCGATCTCGACCGCCGGGTTCGCCGTGCACACGCAGTGGATCGAGACCGAGCTGATGCCGCGCCTCGAGGCGCAGCGGCGACCGGAGCCGGCGCCTGAGAAGCCGCTGCGGCGGGTGCCGATCGAGATCGACGGTCGCCGGGTGATGCTCGGGCTTCCCGAGGACCTCCTGCAGGGGATCGCGGCGGGCGGGCCGGCCCCGATGGAGGCCGCGCCGGCGGTCGACCCGGCTGGGCTCGAGGCCCCCGTCCCCGGCGTACTCGTCGACTGGCTCGTCGCCGACGGCGACCAGGTCACCGAGGGTCAGGACGTCGCGGTCATCGACGCCATGAAGATGGAGACCCGGGTCGCCGCCCATCGTGCGGGCGTGCTCGCCCACGGTGCCGACGTCGGTGGGACGGTAGCGATCGGGGACGTGCTCGGGAAGATCGATTAGCTCAGGCTGCCTCCGGCAGGGCGCACTGCGCCCTGCCGGAGGCAAGGGTTCCGTCGGAATCAATCGCCGGTGATCGCACCGGATCGGCGCGGCCACCAGAACGCCGGGCCGAGCCACAACGACAGGGCGGGCACCAGCACGGTGCGCACGAGCAGCGTGTCGAGCAGCACGCCCACGAAGATGACGATGCCGAGCTGGGCAAGCACGACCAACGGGAGCACGCCGAGCACGGCGAAGACCGCCGCGAGCAGGATGCCCGCGCTGGTGATCACGCCGCCGGTCGCGGTGAGACCGCGGAGCATGCCGTCGCGGAGTCCGTGCGTCCGCGACTCCTCCAGAGCCCGGGTGATGAGGAAGATGTTGTAGTCCACCCCGAGCGCCACCAGGAACAGGAACGCCAGTAGCGGCACGCCGACGTCGATCGCAGAGAACCCGAAGACACCGGTGTAGATCCACCACGAGGTGCCGAGGGCGGCGAAGAAGGTGCCGACCACAGTGGCCACCAGCAGCAGCGGAGCGACGATCGATCGCAGCAGCAGCACCAGGCCGATGATGACCAGGCCGAGGATCAGCGGGATCAGCAGCGCCCGATCGCGCTCGGCCGCGTCGCGCTCGTCGACCGACTGCGCCTCGGTGCCGCCGACCCAGGTGTCGTCGAAGCCGTCGAGCCGGTCACGCAGGTCGACGACGGCGGCCTCGGCGGCTGCGGTGTTGCTCGCGGCGTCAAAGACCACGGCGAGCCGGGTGAGGTCGTCGTTCTGCCCCGTGATGCGCACAGAGACCACGTCGTCGCCCTGCTCGATCGCGGTCGTCACCTCGCCGGGATCGCTGCCGGTGATGACGGTGGCAGGGTCGACGGTGCCGGCGGGGAAGGACTCGCCGAGGCGGGCGGCGGCGCTGATCGACTCCGGCGTGTCCAGGAACTGCTCGGAGGTCGGCAGTCCCTGCTCGATCTGGGTGACGGAGAAGCCCAGCAGTGCGACCACGCCGATCGCGCCCAGGGCGAAGCCGCGGGGACGTCGGGAGACGGTGGTGCCCAGCCGGTGCCACGCAGAAGTGCGTGAGTCGACCAGTGGCTCCTGGCCGACTCGCGGGACCAGCGGCCAGAACACCCACCGTCCGAAGAGCACAAGAGTGCAGGGCAGCACGATCAATGCGTACGTTGCCGCGATCACGACGCCGACCGCGCACGCCAGTCCGAGGCCGCGGGTGGTCGGCACCACCGACAGCAGCAGGGTCAGCAGGCCGAGCGTGACCGTCGTGGCGCTGGCCAGCACCGCTTCGAGCGTGCCGCGCACGGCAGTCGCCATCGCGACGTATCGATCCTGTTGAACTCGCAGCTCGTCGCGGTAGCGGCTGATCAGCAGCAGCGCGTAGTCGGTGCCGGCGCCGAAGACGAGGACGCTCAAGATCCCGATGGTCGACTCGTCCCAGGCGACACCGAACGTCGCGAGAACATGAGTGGCCGAGACGGCGGCCACCTGGTCGGCGAGCCCGACCACCAACAGCGGAACGATCCATAGCAACGGGCTGCGGTAGGTAATGATCAGCAGCAGCGCGACGATCGTGGCGGTGGCGGCGAGAAGGGTGACGTCGGCGCCCTCGAAGACCCCGGCGAGGTCGGCCTGGACAGCAGCAGGACCGGTGACCTGAGCGTCGACGCCGTCGGGTGTCTGCTCGTCGAGAAGTTCGCGGATCCGCTCGATCGCGTCGGCGGTCTCGCTCGCGCCCTGGGCGCCGATCGGCACCACGCCCAGGGCAGCTGTGGCGTCCTCGCTGATCCGAAGCGGTTGCTGCTGGGCGGGGCGGCCGCTGTCGCCTTGTTGCGGACCCTCCGAGGCCACGACCTCGCCGTACAGTGCCGTGAGCTCGCCCTCGACCGTCTCGGTGGACAGCTTGCCGTCGTCGGCGGTGAACAGCACGATGGCAACTGCGGAGTCGTCGGCCCCGAACTCGTCAGCGAGTTCTGCGACGGTCGTGGAGTCGTAGCCATCCGGGAGGTTGTCGGTCGCCGAGGGTGTGCGATCTGCCTCCCCGACAGCGCCGATCAAGAGCCCGGAGAGAACGAGCGCGACCAGAGAGACCGCGGCGGCCAGAGATGGTCGCAACAGCCGGCGGGTGGCCGGTGCTCGACGCGAGGAAAGGGACGGCACGGGCGTCCTCCTAGGTAGACTTGAACAGAAAGTATGAAAGAAACTTAGTAAGTTGGTGAGAGAAATCCAAGGCGACGACGCGAACGACCCTCAGGTGAAGCCCCCGTCTGAGCGGGTAGCGGAGGCCATGGGCACATCCACGCTGCAGTTGCTTCGGCGACTTCTCGACGTCGCGCAGGAGTCGGCGCCGGCGGTGGCTCGTCGTGCCGACTTGAATCACCATGAGCTCTCTGCGATGAAACTCATCACCCGCGAGCCGATCGGGCCGGGCGAGCTGGCCCGCCACTTGGGCGTGAGCTCGGCAGCAGCCTCCGGGATCGTCGACCGACTCGCCTCACGCGGCCACGTCCGGCGCGAACCGGACCAGGACGATCGCCGCCGGACCCAGGTCGTGGTCACCGACTCCGGGCGCGCGGACATCCTCGGTCAGCTGATGCCGATGTTTCTTGCCCTGGACGATCTCGATCGCGGGCTGTCACCTGAGGATCGTGCGGTCATCGACGCATATCTCACCGCGGCGATCGCGGCGGTCGAACGGCTCCTGTGAGCCTCGTGACCGCCTTCCTTACTGACTTGTGTGGTCGAGGATCGCCGGGATGACCCTGTCCCACGTGTAGGGAGGGGGCGGCTCGTGGCCGACGCCGTCGAGGACGAGGAGCGTCGCGTTCGGGATCTCGCGGGCGAGGACCTCCGCGTGACCGATCGGGAACAGCGGGTCGCGGGTGCCGTGGATGACCAGGGTCGGGGCGGCGATGTCGGCCAGCGTTGCCTCGACCGGCTCGCCGTCGCCCATCGCGTGGTGGTTGGCGAGGCTCGGTCGCATGTCCGGGGTGCGTCGTACGGCCCGCTCGACCACCGCCCGCATCCGGGCTTCGTCGAAGCCCTCGGGGACGAAGGCCCGCTGGTCCTCGACCAGCATCGTCACCAGGGCCTCGTGGTCGCCGGGATCGGGCACCGCGCTCTTCGCGGCCGCCGCGAAGAAGTCGGCCAGCTCCTCACCGATGGGCGGCAGGTCGGGTACGCCGTCGAAGGCCGGTGAGGTCTCGTCGAGGATCAGCGTCTCGACGCGCTCCGGATGGAGCACAGCCGCACACTGGGCCAGCGCCCCGCCCATCGAGATGCCGAAGAGGTGGCCCTTGTCCAGGCCGAAGGCGTCGAGCAGGGCCGGGATGTCCGCGATCATGTCGCGCCCGGTGTAGCCCGGCTCTCCCGGTGGCCACGTCGTCGAGCGGCCGGTGTCGCGGTGGTCGTAGCGGATCACGAACCTCCGGCCAGCGGCCAGCGCGCGGCAGAAGTCGTCCTCCCAATAGTCCATCGAGGCACTCATCCCGCCGACGAGCAGGATCGGCGGCTCCGCAGGACTCCCGAAGGTTTCGACGCACAGCTCGATCCCATTGACCGCCAGTGTCAGTTCGCCCATGTCGACCAGCAAACGGTCGCGTACGAGCCGCGTCAAGCGCTTAAGGCGTGGCGTACGTGTCGATCTCGCCGCGCAGCCGGGTCTTGACGTCGTCGGGTGCGTAGGAGACGTCGACGGCAGCACGCGCGAGGTCGGCGATGCCGGCGCTGTCCAGACCCAGGAGGTCGGTCGCGATCTCGTACTCCCGGTTGAGCGTCGTCGCGAACATCGGCGGGTCGTCGGAGTTGATCGTGACGGTCACACCCGCGTCGACGAACGTCTTCAGCGGGTGTTCCTCGATCGTCGCCACCGCACCGGTGGCGACGTTGGACGAGGGGCAGACCTCGAGCGGGATCCGGTGCTCGGCGAGGTGGGCGAGCAGGGCGGGGTCCTGGGCCGCGGAGGTGCCGTGGCCGATCCGCTCGGCCTTCAGCACGGTCAGCGCGTCCCAGATCGTCTGCGGGCCGGTGGTCTCGCCAGCATGCGGCAGCGAGCGCAGCCCCGCTGCACGGGCCGCGTCGAAGTGCCTCTCGAACTGCGGCCGGGGTACGCCCACCTCGGGCCCACCGAGACCGAACCCGACGAGCGCCTCGGGGCCGTGGTCGACGGCGTACGCCAGCGTCGCGTCGGCCGCCGGGATCCCGGCCTCGCCCGGGATGTCGTAGATCCAGCGGAGCGCGATCCCGAAGTCGCGCTCGGCCGCCACCCGGGCGTCCTCGAGCGCCTCGGTGTAGGCCTCGATCGCCATCCCGACGTGCCCGGTCCCCGCCGGACGCTCGGCCAGGTCGGGGCGTACGGAGGTGTAGGGGGTGCAGGTCAGCTCTGCGTAACGGACCTGCTGGGTCTGCGCCAGGTCGCGCGCGATCTCGTAGGTCAGGTAGCGGATGTCCTCCGGCGTACGGACCAGGTCGACGACCGAGAGGTAGACCTCGATGAAGTGCGCGAAGTCGCTGAACGTGAAGTAGTCCCGCAGCAGCTCGACGTCCGCCGGTACCGTCCCCGGATGCCGCGCAGCCAGCTCCGAGACGATCCGCGGCGAAGCCGACCCGACGTGGTGGACGTGGAGCTCGGCCTTGGGCAGCCCGGCGATGAAGGTCTTCAGGTCACTCACGCCCCGATCCTCACACGCTGCTTCCCCTGCCCGCGACTCCCTTTCCGAGCCGACCCACGTCGGGCGGAGGACAGGGTAGCCTCGATGGCACCAGCCGGGTCAGGAGGAAGAGATGCGGGCGATCCATCACTGGGACCTCTGGGTCGACGACTTCGAGACCGCCTCGGGGGAATGGGGGTGGCTCTTCGGTGAGCTCGGCTGGGAGGCCGGGGAGAAGGGTCACTTCTGGGAGGCAGCGGACGGGACGTACGTCTTTCTGGAGCACTCCACCGACCAGCACGGCACCCAGGACCGGCTCCGCCCCGGGGTGAACCACATCGCGTTCACCGTCGAGAGCCGCGAGGTGCTCGACAGGATGCGGGCGGCCTCCACCGAGCACGGCTGGCACGAGATGTACGCCGACCGCTATCCGCACGCCGGCGGCGACGAGCACACCGCGCTCTATCTGGAGAGCTCTGAGGGGTTCGAGGTCGAGCTCGTGCTCGAGGTCGACGACCTCACCGCCTAGCCGGCCGGCTCAGCGGTAGCCGTCGCCGTCCGCTTCCTCATCGTCGTCGATGATGTGCATCGCGGCCTCCTCGGCGGAGGCGCCGGCGCCGTCGATGCCGGCATCGATCCCGTAGAGATCGGACTCCGTGTCCTCGCCCTCGCCGCGGTCGGGGTCGACCAGCCGCCCCGCTCGCTTGTTGCCGACCTCACGGCCGTCTGGGTCGTCGCTCTCCTCGGCGTCGTCGTACTCGACCGCATAGGGATCCGTCTCCGGCACCTCCTGGTGGCGGCGCTGGTCGATGCACTCACGGTGCTCCTCCTCCCAGGGCGTGTTGCCGTAGTCGGTGGAGTAGCGGTCGGCGGTGACGATGCCGTGGTCGAGCTCGTCGCGTACCTCACCTTCGAGAACGTCCCCGGAGAGCGTGTCCTCACCGGTGATCTGGTTCTCGTCGTCGACACTGTAGTCGCCGTAGTTCTCGCGCGATTCGCTCACTTGAGTCTCCTGATCGGCCGGCATTGGGGTCATCGAGGCCCCCTTCGGTAACGTTAACCCGGTCCGGTGGGGAGTGGAACCGGACGGAAAAACACGACGCGGGGATCGACCGAGGGAGCAGACCAGATGGCGCCTCGCGCCCGATTGGCGGTGGCGGCCGTTGCCGTGCTCGCTGGCACCTCGATCGCGCTCGGCGCGATGCCTGAATCGGCCGGTCCGCTGGGGTCCTTGGGGTCTCTGGCCGGGAACGCCTTCGCGCGGGGCGACAACGACGGTGTGGTGCCCTCGACGCCGACGGCGACGCCCGAATGGACGCCCTACTCCACCCAGCCCAACATCCTCATGATCACGGCCGACGACCTCGCCTACGAGGATCTCGAGTTCATGCCCCACACTCGCCATCTCCTGGCCGAGCAGGGCACCTCGCTGACCGAGGCGATCGCGCCCACGCCGATCTGCGTGCCGGCCCGTGCCTCGCTGCTGACCGGGCAGTACAGCCAGAACCACCGCACCGTGACGATCAACGGCGAACGCGGTGGCTACGCGTCGATGGATCACACCGGCACGCTGCCCGAGGCGCTGCAGGAGGCCGGCTATGACACGCTCTTCACCGGCAAGTACCTCAACGGCTATGGCCTCGACGGCACCGCCAAGGACGTGCCGCCCGGATGGACCGACTGGCGGGCGACGACCGACATGTCGACCTACAACTTCATCCGGCCGCGGATCAACCACAACGGCAAGCTCACCACCTACAACCGCTACACGACGTACGTCATGCGGGACCAGGCCAACGAGATGATCTCGGCGCCCGAGCGCGCCGACAAGCCGTGGTACATGTGGCTCAACTATGTGGCACCGCACCACGGTGGTCCCGATGAGCCGGGCGACCCGGAGGGGACCAGCACGACCAGGCCGGCGGACGAGGACAAGCACTCCTTCGACGGTCTCGAGCTGCCGGACACTCCCAACATGTTCCGCACCCCGACCGATGCGCCGCCGATCTCGGCCTCCAACAAGCACTTCGACGCGCAGGGCCGCGCCGAGCTGCGGATCGCGCACGAGCAGCGGGTCGAGGCCGTCCAGGCGCTCGACCGCGCGGTCGCCAGCCACGTACTCCGGCTGCAGGAGACCGGCCAGCTCGACGACACCATCATCATCTTCACCTCCGACAACGGCTACACCACCGGCGGCCACAACATCAACGGCAAGCTGATGCACTACCGAGAGACGCAGCGGATCCCGGTGATCCTGCGCGGCCCGGGCATCCCCGCCGGCCGATCCCTGGCCACGGGGGTCGGCAACCCCGACATCGCCACCACGATCATGGCGGTCGCCGGCGCCGAACCGGGGCGGGCGCAGGACGGCGTCAACATCATGCCGTGGCTCAACGCGCCCGCGCAGAACCGGGTGATCCCGCTCTCCGCCTGGCGTGTCAACGACGGCTCCAAGCAGATCTACTCGGGGATCCGCTTCGGCGACTGGACCTACGCCCGCTTCTCCGACGGCAGCGAAGAGCTCTACGACCTGGCCGACGACCCCTACCAGATCCGCTCGCTCGCGCTGCTCCCCGAGTTCGCCGACGAGCTGGCCGAGCTGCGTGGGCTGAGCGAGAAGTACGCCGACTGCGCCGGTGACACCTGCCCGAAGGAGTTCTACCCCGCCGGCTGATCCGCCGGTTGATCCGGCGGCTGATCGGCCGCGCAGCGGAACCCCAGGTTCCCCGCAGTCGAGTCGGGCGGGCTGCTGGAGCGCGCCGAGAGCCGGTAGCGGTGGCAGTAGGAGTCGTGGCAGAGGTAGGAGCCGCCGCGCATGACCCGGGTCAGTCCCTCGGCGGGCCCCCGCGGGTCCGAGGACGAGCCGGACTCGACGAGGTCGGCGTAGTAGGTCGGCGAGAACCAGTCCGCGCACCACTCCCAGACGTTACCGATCATCTGGAACAGCCCGAACCCGTTGGGTTCGTACGTCCGCACCGGCGCGGTCGTGATGAACCCGTCGGCGGCGGTGTTGGTGTCGGGGAAGACTCCCTGCCAGACGTTGGCATGGTGGGTGCCGTCCTGCTCCAGGTCGTCGCCCCACGGGAACCGCGATCCGGCATGACCGCCGCGGGCGGCGTACTCCCACTCGGCCTCGGTCGGCAGCCTCGTCCCGGCCCAGTCGCAGTAGGCCAGCGCGTCGTCGTGGGAGACGTGCACGACCGGGTGGTTGCCGCGTCGGCCGACGTTGGAGCCGGGGCCCTCCGGCGCCCGCCAGGAGGCCGCGCGCACGCCGAGCCACCAGGGCGCCTCGGGTGAGCGGCCCAGGACGTCGCGCGGGGAGCCGTCGAAGGCCAGGTGGAAGACGGCCGAGAAGCCCTCTCGTTCGGCCGTGGTGACGTGGCCGGTCGCCTTCACGAACCGGGCGAACTCCTCGTTGGTGACCGCCGTCGCGTCCAGCCTGAAGGCGGGCAGGTCGACCGGGTGCACCGGGCCTTCGCCGTCGGCCTGGTAGCCCTCGCCGAACGAGTCCCCTGCGGCGTACGTCCCACCGGGGAGGTCGACGAGGGTCCGGCGGCGCTTGCGGGGCAGGGCCGGCGGGCGCCGAGCCGGGTCGGGGCTGGGCCCGCGGGTCGCGCCGAAGGTGAGGTCGGAAGGCACGCCCACCAGCCTACGAGCCGGCGTACGTGGCCTTCAGACTGCCTGCGCTGGCCACGATCTTCCCCTTCTTGCCGGTGACCATGAGACCGGGCGTGCGCGCCTTGCCGTTGGCGTCGGCCTTGATCTTGACCGTGCAGGTCGGCTTCTTGCCGGCGCACTTGAAGTCACCCGTCGGGCGGTAGGTGACCGTCATCGCCTGGTTGTCCGCCAACCCCTCGACGTAGGCCGCCATGTAGGTGCACTTCGGTTTCCCCTTCGGGCACGAACGCTCGACGGTGTGCCATTCCATCCGGGCCGCGGCCGCCTTGCCGCAGAGCTTGGCCGGCTCGCCGGCGCGGACCGTGCCCCAGGCGTACGTCACCTTGGTGGTCGCCTGCACGCAGGCCTCGGTGCCGCCCTTGGTGACCGGCAGGGTGTAGGTGAGCTCCGGGTCCTTGCCCGCGGTCGGCTGCGTGGCGCCGTCGTCGATGGAGGCGATGCCGGAGCTGACGGCGGGGGCGGTGACCTTCAGCGTGACCTCGCGGTAGCCCGCGGCGGTGTCGGCGGTCGGCGCCTCGGGGGTGCGGGCGTAGCAGCTGTCCAGGTCGGTGATCGCGGCGACGTTCTTGGCGGCGAGCTCCTCGTCGGTGAGCCGCAGGTTGGTGACCGCGAGGACACCGGCGATCGCCGGGCGGCCGACCTCCCGCAGGCAGCGGGGACTCTCCAGGGTCCAGGCGCCGGCGACCTGCTTGCTCCAGCCGTTCGCGCCGCCGTCGGCGCAGTCGAGGATCTCGGAGTACCACTCCCGGCCCAGCCTGGACGGCCACTCGCCGTTGTAGCTGAACCCGCCGCCGGTCTTGGTGACCACCCCGGCCTCGACGAGCCCGGCGCTGCCCCGGGTCTCGACCATCGACTCCGCGGCACAGCTCAGCTGCTCGGGGTCCGCCCAGGCGGGCGTGTCCGCGGCAAGGGTCAGGGTGCGCGCGATGTCCTTCTCGTCGCCACGCAACGGACCGATCTTGCCGGTGAGGTAGGCCCATGCCGAGGTACCTCCGAAGGCGACCAGCACGAGCGCGCTGACGATCACGATCCAGCGCAGTGCCAGGCGTACGGGCTTGGTGCGGTCACGCCGCCGCCGTGGCAGCGGAGGCAACCCGAGCCGACGCCGGCGGGCCTCTTCTGCCGCGGCGTTGGCGAGCTCTGTGGGTTTCGGTTGTTGTTGAGCGGTGCTGCCGGTGGGGTCGGACATCTCACTCCCTCGAGAACAGTTCAGCGAGGATCGTAGAGGGTAGTCCTTTCCGATACCGCCCGGCCTATGCCGGCACCGATTTCTTCGAGCTCGGACACAGTTTTTGCCGAGCCGTGCTCCGAGCCCGCCATCCGGGAGATGGTCTCCTCCATCAGGGTGCCGCCGAGGTCGTTGGCGCCGGCCTGGAGCATCGCCCGGGTGCCGTCGACGCCGAGCTTGACCCAGGACGTCTGGATGTTGTCGATGCGGCCGTGGAGCATGATCCTGGCCATCGCGTGCACCGCGAGGTTGTCGCGCATGGTCGGGCCCGGGCGGGCGGCGCCGGCGAGGTAGATCGGGGCGCTGGTGTGCACGAACGGGAGCGGCACGAACTCGGTGAAGCCGGCGTTCCCGTGCTCGCGCGCGGTGTCCTGGATGCCGGCGAGGACACGGAGGTGGCCGACCCAGTGCCGCGGGTTGTCCACGTGGCCGTACATCATCGTCGACGTCGTCGGGATCCCCACCCGGTGGGCGGTCGAGACGATCTCGATCCACGTCTTCGCGGGTAGTTTGCCCTTGGTCAGCACCCAGCGGACCTCGTCGTCGAGGATCTCCGCGGCGGTGCCGGGGAGCGAGCCCAGCCCGGCCTCGCGTACCTTGATCAGGAAGTCCTCGATGGACAGCCCGGTGCGGGAGGTGCCGTTGACGATCTCCATCGGGGAGAAGGCGTGCACGTGCATCTCCGGCACCCGCTGCTTGACGGCCTGGACGAGGTCGAAATAGGCCGACGAGGGGAGCTCGGGGTCGATCCCACCCTGCATGCACACCTCGGTGGCACCCAGGTTCCACGCCTCCTCGGCGCGGTCGGCGACCTGGTCCAGATCGAGGGAGTACGCATCCGCGTCGGTCCGACGCTGCGCGAAGGCGCAGAACCGGCAGCCGACGTAGCAGACGTTGGTGAAGTTGATGTTGCGGTTGACGACGTACGTCACGGTGTCGCCGTTGACCTGTTCGCGCAGGTCGTCGGCGAGCCTGGTGACCTGGCGCAGCAGGTCGCCCTCGGCGGTCATCAGGGTCAGCGCGTGCTCGTCGGAGAGGTTGCCGGGGTCCTTCTCGGCAGCGGCCAGAGCCTCGTGTCCCTCCGCATGGAGAACGGCGGGAGCACCGGTCGAGGAGGCCGCCTCGCGGACCGCGTCCCAGTCGCCGTAGACGGTCTCGAAGTCGTCGCGGCGGTCGTGGGTGCGGCCCTCGGTGTCGACGGAAGCGTGCAGGTCGACCCGGCCGGCGGCGGTGAAGCCACCGTCCGGCTCCTGCCACGGGCGCCCCTCGGGCCGGACGCCGTCGCGGGCCAGCCCGTCGGCCTCAGCGAGCGCCTCGACGTGGGAGAGGACACGCGGGTCGATCCATGACTGGCCGTCGCGAAGGGTGCCGGTGACGTACTCCGGGTGGACCGTCAGTCGGGCCTTCAGCCCGAAGCCGGCCTCGGCGGTGACCTGGCGCAAGGAGTCGAGCGACGGCCACGGACGCTCGGGGTTGACGTGGTCCGGCGTGAGCGGCGAGACGCCACCCCAGTCGTCGATCCCGGCACCGAGCAGTGCCCGACACTCGTCGAGATCGACCAGGTTGGGCGGCGCCTGGACCCGGGCCTTGGGTCCGAGGACGATCCGGGTGACCGCGATCGCGGCGAGATACTCGTCCAGCCCCAGGTCGTCGACGTGGCGCATCGCGGTCGACGGCTTGGCCCGGAAGTTCTGCACGATGATCTCCTGCAGCCCGGCGTACGCCTTGTGCACCTTCCGCAGCGCGAAGATCGTCTCCGCGCGCTCGGTGAGCGTCTCGCCGATGCCGACCAGGAGGCCGCTGGTGAACGGGATCGAGAGGCGACCGGCGTCCTCGAGCACCCGCAGCCGCACCGCGGGGTCCTTGTCGGGGGAGCCGAAGTGGGCCTCGCCCTTGGTCTCGAAGAGCCGTCGCGACGTGGTCTCGAGCATCATTCCCATCGACGGGGAGACGGGCTTGAGCCGGTTCATCTCCTCCCACGACATCACCCCGGGGTTGAGGTGGGGGAGCAGCCCGGTCTCCTCGAGCACCCGGATCGCCATCGCCCGCACGTAGTCGAGGGTCGACTCATAGCCACGGCTCTCGAGCCACTCCCGCGCCTCGGGCCACCGGTCCTCGGGCCGGTCCCCGAGGGTGAACAGCGCCTCCAGGCAGCCGAGCTTCGCGCCCTCGGCGGCGATCTCGAGGATCTCGTCGGGGCTCAGGTAGGGCTCGCGGCCCTCGCGCTCGGCCTGCCCCGGCGTCTCCACGAACGTGCAGTAGTGACATCGGTCCCGGCACAGCTTGGTGACCGGGATGAAGACCTTCGGGGAGTAGGTCACCGTCTCCGGTCGTCCGGCCGCGACCAGCCCGGCGTCGCGTACCTTCGCCGCGGCTGCGGTCAGCCGGACCAGGTCGTCGCCTCCGGCCGCGAGGAGTGCTGATGCCTCCGCCACGTCCAGGGCTGCGCCTCGTTCGGCCCGGGCCAGCGCCCGGCGGATCTGCTGAGGTGTCGGCTGCTCGCTCATCACGAGCAGCCTAGTAGGCGCCGCCCAGTTGTCGAACTAGTTGTCGATCTGCGCGCTCGCGCCGGGGGCCGTGGCGACGAACTTGTCGGTCCAGTCCTGCGGGCCGGACCACTGCACGACGGCGCCCCTGCCGTCGCCGGCGGCGGTGCCGGGGTAGACGCAGATCGCGCCCTTGGCATCCGAGCACTTGCCGCCGTTGCGGGTGAGCTTCACGTTGAACGTCTTGCCCGCCGCGAAGCCCTCGAAGTTGAGCTGCCAGGTGTTGCAGGCGATCTTCCGCTTCGTGTAGGTCTTGTCGGTGCACTTGTCGAGCTTGTCCCAGACGAGCTTCTTCGGCTCGGCCTTGCCGCACGACTCCGCGTCCGTGGCCTTCTCGGTGCCCCAGGCGAAGGTGACGGTGGTCTTGACCGCGACGCAGCCCTCGACGCCGCCCTCGGTGACGGGGAGCTCGTAGGAGGAGCCCTTGAGCTCCTCGTAGCTGCTGCTGCCCTTCTTGGCGATCCCGATCACCGACTGCCCGCCGGGAGCGGTGGGCTCCTGCACATCGAAGTCGACCTGCATGTAGGCGGGCTTGGGGGTCGCCTTGGCACCGAGCGCGTCGGCCTTGACGTAGCACGCGTCGAGGGCCTTGACGGCCTTCTCGCTGGCCGGGCCGGCGGCGCCGGTGTCGCCGTCCTTGAGGAGATCCCCGACCGCGAGGAGGCCGGCCATGGAGGTCTTGTCGACCTCCTTCTCCATGCAGCGGGTGTCGCCGACCTTCCAGTTGTCGCCGATCTCGGTCGACCAGGACTCGGTGCAGTCGAGCAGGCCCTGGGTGAACTTCATCGCGTCGTCCGCGGGCCAGTCGCCGGTGTAGGTCCACTCGTCCCCGGCGTCGACGACTCCGTGGGAGCGCAGCTCGGCTGCGGGAACCTTGCCGACCAGGCTCTCGGCCGCACAGGTCATCTGGTCCTCGTCGGCCCAGCCCGGCTTGGGTACGCCGCTGGCGATCGCCTCAGCCGCCTTGGCGTCGTCGCCGTGGAGACCGAAGATGCCGAAGCCCTGGGTGAAGATGCCGATGCCGAGGAGCAGCACCGCGGCGACCCCGCCACCGACGATGGTGTAGAGCTTCTTCTTGTCGCCGCCGTCGCCCTGGCCGGCGTTGGAGTGATGCGACGGCAGCCACTCCGGCTGGCCGCCGCCGGCCGAGGTGCCAGCGTTGGTCGAGGGCCCAGCGGTCGCCGCAGCAGCGACCGGAGGAAGCCCCTTGCCGCTGTGCACGACGGTGGAGTCGGTCTCGTTGGCGAGCGGGACGGGCGGCGGGGTGCCCTCGCCCGGGCGCTTGACGATCGTCGGCTGAGCCTCGGCCTCGGGGACCGGGGTGCCACCGCCGGAAGTCCCGCTCGCGCTCGTGTCGTAGCTGGCACCGGGACGTGAACCGAGATCGGCGGCGGCCGCTCCGGCGACACCGCCGACGACACCGCCGCCGAGACCGGACTCCTCGAGCCGGTCGGCGGCCTTGTCGAGGGCCTTGGCGAGCTCGGCCGCGGTGCGGAAGCGGTTCTCCGGCTTCTTCGCCAGCGCCCGCTGGATGATCGGGTTGATCAGGTCGGCGCCGGGCGTCGAGGCGGGCAGCCGCGGCACCGGGCTGTTGATGTGGGCGCTCATCAGCTCGAAGTCGGTGCCGGTGTAGGGGGCCTTGCCGGTCAGACAGGCCCACAGCAGACAGCCGGCGGCGTAGATGTCGCCCGCCGCGGTCGCCTGCTCACCCATGTGACGCTCGGGCGACATGTAGGGCAGCGAGCCCACCACCGAGCCGGCCCGGGTCACGTTGGAGTCGCCCTCGGTCGCGATGCCGAAGTCGGTGAGGTAGGGGACGAGCTCGCCCTCCTGGCGCTCCCACAGGAGCACGTTGGACGGCTTCACGTCGCGGTGGACCACACCGGCGCGGTGCGCGTCGAAGAGGGCGTCGCTGACGTCACCGACCAGGCGCAGCGCCTGGACGGTCTCCAGCGCCCCCTTGGTCTTCAGCCAGCCGTGCAGGTCGCCATCGGGGACGTACTCGGTGACGAGGTAGACGGTGCCCTCGACCTCGCCGTACTCGATGATCTGCACGATGTTGCGCGAGCGCAGCTTGGCCAGGATGTTGGCTTCCCGCTCGAAGCGGGTGATGAAGTCCTTGTCGACGGTGAGCGAGGGCAGCACCAGCTTGAGCGCCACCTTGCGTCGTAGTGCGGGGTCCTTCGCCTGGTAGACGACACCCATGCCACCTTGACCCAGGACCCGCTCGATCACGTAGCGACCGAACTGTTCGCCTTCCTGGGGGAACGCAACCATCTTTAGAACCTCGCCCTGATTTTTTTACCCGATTCCAGACCTCTGCCGAAACCCTAGCGTCCCCTTAACGATCGTCGTGCGGCAACGCCACGGGCGAGACCAATTGTTCAGACACCAGTTGGATCGGACTAGTTCGGGAGGACTGCCTTGAGGCCGTCGACCTCGGCGGTGAACCGGTCCTTCCAGCCCTTGGGTGCGGTCCAGTTGGTCCAGGTGCCGCTCGGCTTGGTGACGAAGGCCCTGTCCGAGCACGATCCGGAGGCCGACCGGCAGTCTCCGCCGTTGAGCTTCAGCTTGATCGTGACGCTGGAGAGGAGCTCGTAGCCCTCGTAGTGGAGCGTCCAGGAGCTGCACGGGGCGTACTTCGGCTGGGCGCACTTCTTGTCCTTCGTCCACCACAGTCGGCGGTCCTTCGCCTTGCCGCAGGCCTCGCCCTCGCTGGTCTTGGTGGTGCCCCAGGGGTAGTTGATCGAGGCCTGGAACGTCGCGCAGCCCTCTTGGCCCCCTTCGCGTACGGGGATGTTGACCTTCCCGCCGGTCACGGGCGCCCATTCCGAGGAGTCGGCGGACTTCGCCTGCACGACCACCTCGCTGCCTTCGACGGTCGGCGACGTGACCGCGAAGTCGACGCCGAGCACGGCGGGGGTGGCCTTCGCGGTCGGCGCGGTGAGCTCGTCGCTGACGTAGCACTCGTCGAGCGCGGCGACCGCCTTCTCGGCCTGCTTCGTGACGCCGGCGTCCTCGACCTCCATGACCTGGGTGGTGATCAGGCCGGCCATCGCGGTCTCGTCGACGTCGCCCAGGCAGGAGGTGTCGGTCAGCGCCCACTCCTTGCCGATCGCCTTGCTCCAGTCGCCCGAGCAGGAGAGCAGACCCTCGGCGTACGTCGTCGCCTGCGGCCCCCGCCACGCGCCGGTGTAGGTCACCGACTCGCCGGAGATCTGGATCAGCCCGGCCTCGCGCAGGGCGTCGCTGCGCTCGTCCTTGACCAGCTGCTCGGCAGCGCACTTGGCGTCGCCGGCCGAGGCCCAGGCCGGCTTCGGCGCGTCCGCGGCGATCGCGGTCACCGCCTTCTTGTCCTCGGCGCTCAGCGGGCCGAACCCGAGACGCCCGCTGAAGAAGGCCCACGCCCCGGTGCCGAGCAGTGCGACGAGCACCACCGCGCCGGCAGCGCCCAGCCCGATCAGCAGCCCCTTGTTGCTCTTCTTGGGCTGTTGGTGGTGCGGCGGCAGCCCATAACCCGAGGCGTACGCAACCGGCGGCTGCCCCGGAGGCGGCCCGTAGCCGCTGGGCGGTGCGGCCGGCATCGCCATCGTGGGTGGCGGCGGGGGCGGTGCCATCGGCGGCCGAGCAGGCGGAGGCGACGACGGCGGGGGCGACGACGGCGGGGGCGACGACGGGGGCGGGGGCGGCGGCGGAGGTGGCGGAGTGGGTCTCGCGCTGGGGATCCGGGTCGCGTCCGGGTCGATGGGGTTCGCCGGCTCAGGCGCCGGAGGCGGCGTGGGCCGCGGCGTACCCGGTCTCGTCTTGTCCTGGTCGTCTGGCTCCATGTCGAACGCCCCGCATGTCAGTGAAGTGGAGCGACCGGGCCGAACGACCCGAGTCGTAGGGCACATCGTAAAGACACTTCGCCGAATCCGCAGCCGGGGCCTCAGTACTGGTCTGGATACCGGCCGAGATCGCGCGGCCGGCGCTGCTGTGGTGGCTGACCCCGGAGATCCCGGGACGGTCGCGGACCGCGCATGGGCGGGGGCTGGCGGAGCTGGTGCTCGAGCAGGTGATGATGGGGCTGCGCCGGGGCCATCGGCCTCCGAACGACCGCCGGCTGTGGGGGACGAACCTTCGCGCGTCCGCGGGCGAGCCTGCTCGGCCACCAGATGACGTCGCCCAGATCGAGGTTGATGGCGGTGACCAGGATGGAGCGGACGACGAGGGTGTCGAGGAGTACGCCGAGGGCGATCGCCAGGCCGATCTCGATGAAGCTCACGTGCGGCAGCGTGGTGAGCACCGCGAACGTCGCGGCCAGGACGATGCCGGCGCTGGTGATGACGCCGCCGGTCGCCGAGAGGGCGACGAGCGACGCACGCCGGGTGTCGCCGTGCTCACTGGCCTCTCCTGCAATGGCCTCCTCACGGACCCGGTGCATCAGGAAGATGTTGTAGTCGATGCCGAGTGCGACCAGGAACACGAAGACGAACAGCGGGAACTCGCGGCCCTGCCCGGCGAATCCCATCGCGTCGAAGATGATCGCCGAGAGGCCGAGCGCGGCGCCGAAGCTGAGCACGACCGTGGCCATCAGCAGCACCGGGGAGAGGACCGAGCGGAGCAGGATCATCAAGATGATCAGCACCAGCCCGAGCACCAGCGGCATCACGACCTTGGTATCCCGGTCGGTCGCCGCGGCCATGTCGAGCTGGATCGCGGCGGTGCCGGTGGCCAGCGCGTCGGCGCCGTCGACGGTGTGGACGACGCTGCGTACGTCGTCGACGGTGTCGAACGACGCCTTCGACATCGGGTCGGTGGACAGCGGGACCGCGGTCAGCGCGACCTCGTGGGTGCCGTCGGTGACCGGGGTGACGCCCTCGTAGCCGGCCTTCGTGAGCGCCCCGACGACCTCCTTCTCGGTGCCCGGGGCCGAGACGACCTGGATCGGGTTGGAGGGGTCGCCGAGGTCGTGCTCCTCGAGGACCCGGTCGCCGATCAGCGAGGGGAAGTCCTTGGTATAGGTCTCCGAGCTGTCCAGGGTGGTGATGTTGAGCATGGAGAGCCCACCGCAGCAGGCCAGCAGGACCGCGGCGGTGCCGATCCAGACCGCCCGGGGCCGCTTCCGGATCCAGCCGCCGAGCCGCGCCCAGATGCCGCCGGTCTTCTCGCCGCTGGTGCCGTACCCCGGCTTGACCGGCCAGAACACCCAGCGACCCGTGATCACCAGCAGTGCCGGGAGCAGGGTCAGCATCACGACCAGACCGGCGACGATGCCGATCGCGCAGACCGGGCCGAGGCTGGCCGTGGACCCCATGGTGGCGACCATCAGGCCGAGCATGCCGACGGTCACGGTGCCGGCCGAGGCGATGATCGCGGGAGCGGACCCGCGCAGCGCCGCGGCCATGGCTTTGTGTCTGTCCTCGTGGCGTCCCAGCTCCTCGCGGTATCGGGCGATGAGCAGCAGCGCGTAGTCGGTGCCGGCGCCGAAGACGAGCACGTCGAGGATGGCCCGGTTCATCTGGTTGAGGGTCAGGCCGGCGTACTTCGCACAGAGATAGACCACGCCCATCGAGACGACCAGCGCGACCAGCACCGAGACGAGCGGGAGGAACCAGAGCACCGGGCTGCGGTAGGTGATCAGCAGGATCACGATGACGACGCCCGCCGCGGCGTAGAGCAGTGCGCCGCCGATGCCGGCGCCGGCCTCCATCTGGTCGGCCGTGGAACCGCCCGCGCCGCCGATGTAGACGTCGACGCCGTCGACCTTCGTCAGCTCGACCAGGTCGTCGCGCAGGTCGAGCAGCGCGGTCGGGTCCTCGTCGGCGTAGTTGACCACGAGAGAGACCGTGGCGACCTCGCCGTCGGCCGAGACCAGTCCGTGCTTCTGGCCCTTCTTCTCCCCGGTCGGGTAGGCGATCGCCGGCATCACGGGCTGATCGGGCTTGCTCGCCTGGGTGACCACGCCATCGAGCGAGGCGATCTCCGGGATCTGCAGGGTGATCGCGGTGTAGTCGGACGTCGTCAGGCCACCGTCACGGTGGTAGACGATCGTCGTGGTCAGGTCGTCGGGGTCCTGCACCTTGGCGAGCTCGTCGATCGCCCGGGTCGACTCCGCGTTGGCCGGGAGCCAGTCGGAGTTGTCGTGGGACTCGACATCGCCCAGCTTGCCGGTCAACGGCCCCATCAGCACCAGCATCACCAGCCAGAAGCCGAGCACGACCCACTTGGTCACGGGTCCCGTGATGGCGCTGACGATCCGCTCAGACATGCGTCCATGCAACCAATGCCCGCGGGGGCAAGGTCACAGGGGGACGGCTGGGCCGGCCGTGGGTGTAAGCGAGTTCACAGCCGGCCGGGCGATCAGACCAGCCACTCCTTGACCTGGGCGATCGAGGCGAGGCCGTCGGTGCCGAAGGCGGGTGTCACCTGGAGGCTGGTCACGCCGGCCTCCTTGAACGCCGCGATCCGCTCCTTCACGAACGACTCCGGCCCGACCAGGTTGCCGGCCTCGAGCCAGGCCTCGGGGACCTCGGCCTCGGCGTCGCGCTTGTGGCCGTCGAGGTAGAGGTCCTGGATCTTCTTGGCCGCGTCGCCGAAGCCGTACTTCACGGCCATGTCGTTGTAGAAGTTCTTGCCGCGGGCACCCATGCCACCGACGTACAGCGCCAGCAGGCCGCGCATCGTGTCGCGGTGGCGCTTGGCCTCGTCGGGGTCGTCGGTGATCGCGAGCAGGCCACCGGCGGAGATCTCCAGGGGCTTCAGGTCGGGGGAGCGCTTGGCCAGGCCCTTGTCGATCGCCTCGCCCCAGACGTCGCGAGCCTTGTCGGGCAGGAACTGGAAGGGGAGCCAGCCGTCGGCGACCTCGGCGGTCATCGCGACGTTGTTGTCGCCCAGGGCGGCCACCCACAGCGGGGTGTCGGCGCGCTCGGGCCGGTTGAGCAGCTTGAGCGGCTTGCCGAGGCCGGTGCCCTGGTCGGCCGGCAGCGGGATCTTGTAGAGCCCGTCGCTCTGCAGCCGCTCGCCTCGCAGCCCGGCGCGCAGCAGCGCGATGATCTCGCGGGTGCGCGTCAACGGCTTGTCGTACGCCACCCCGTGGAAGCCCTCGATGACCTGAGGTCCGCTCGCGCCGAGGCCGAGGATGGCCCGGCCGCCGGAGACGTTGTCGAGACCGGCCGCGGTCTGGAGCAGCGCTCCCGGCGTGCGGCTGTAGATGTTGAGGATGCCCGCGCCGAGCTCGACGGTCTCGGTCTTCGCGGCCAGGTAGCCGAGCAGGGAGACCGCGTCGAACCCGTACGGCTCGGCGACCCAGAGCTGGTCGAGTCCGGCCTTCTCCAGGCCGACGACCTGGTCCGCGGTGTCGCGGGGGTTCCCGAAGTACGTCAAGGGCATCGCAAGCTTCATGCCGAGGAGGCTACCGTGACCCCGTGACGGAGATCAGGTTCGGATACAAGGCGTCCAACGAGCAGTTCGCACCCACGGAGCTGTTGAACTACGGCGTGATGGCGGAGGAGCAGGGTTTCGACTCAGTCTTCATCTCCGACCATCTCCAGCCCTGGCGGCACGACGGCGGACACGCGCCGTTCGCGATGACCTGGCTGGGCGCTCTCGGCGCGCGCACGGAGCGGATCGTGATGGGCACCTCGGTGCTCACCCCGACGTTCCGCTACCACCCGGCGATCGTGGCGCAGTCCTTCGCGACCCTCGGCTCGCTCTTCCCCGACCGCGTGGTGCTGGGGATGGGCACCGGTGAGGCGATGAACGAGGCCCCGCTGGGCATCGAGTGGCCCGAGGGCAAGGTGCGCTTCGCGCGGTTCCGCGAGGCGGTGCGGGTGATCAAGAAGCTCTGGTCCGAGGACCGGGTCACCTTCGAGGGCGACTACTACCAGCTCGACCGGGCGACCATCTACGACAAGCCGTCCACGCCGGTCCCGATCTACCTGGCGGGTTCGGGTCCGGCCGCGACCAAGTACGCCGGCCGTGCAGGTGACGGCTACATCACCACCTCGGGCAAGGGTGCCGAGCTCTACACCGACACGCTGCTCCCGGCCGTACGGGCCGGCATCGAGCTCTCCGAGCGCAAGCCTGCGGACGTGGACATGATGATCGAGGTCAAGGTCTCCTTCGACCACGACCTGGAGCAGGCGATGGAGGCCACCCGGTTCTGGGGCGCTCTCGGTCTCACCCCCGAGCAGAAGCACTCCGTCGAGGACCCGGTGGAGATGCAGCGTCTCGCCGACGCGCTCCCGACCGAGGCCACCGCCCGTCGTTTCATCGTCTCGACCGATCCCGACGAGCACGTCGCCCGGATCAAGGAGTACCTCGACATGGGCTTCACCCACCTGGTCTTCCACGCCCCGGGCCCGGACCAGGCGAAGTTCCTCAAGCTCTACGGCGAGGAGATCCTCCCCAAGCTCCGCGCTCTCGTCTGAGCTGGGCTGGAGCATGGCCAGGGCCCCGGCCGGGAATCAGGACCGGGGCCCTGGGAGGACCGCCCCACATACGCGATACGTCGTCCGAATACGTCGCGTTGCACTTGTTTGATATCGGTTGCGAATTGCGTTTCCGGCGTGGTCGTCGGGCACCTACGCTCACTGGGCATGAGCATGCTGGCCGACCCGTTCATGGATGCCGCCGAGAAGCACCGGCGCGAGCTGCGGGTGCACTGCTATCGGATGGTGGCGAGCTTCGACGAGGCCGAGGACCTGGTGCAGGAGACCCTGGTCAAGGCGTGGGAGCGGCGCGACCAGCTGACCGACCCCGAGGCGATGCGGGCGTGGCTCTACCGGATCGCGACCAACACCTGCCTCGACTTCCTGCGCCGCAACGAGCGGCGGCCGAGGACGTACGCCCCGCTGCCGGGGTTCGACCACGGCACCGGCGAGCCGCCGGAGCTGCTCGAATGGCTCCAGCCGTTCCCCGACTCCCTGCTGGAGCCGGAGCGTCCGGAGGACGAGGCGGTCGCACGGGAGACGATCGAGCTGGTCTTCCTCACCGCGATTCAGCACCTGACCCCGCAGCAGCGGGCGGTGTTCGTCTTCCGGGAGGTGCTCGGCTGGTCGGCCGCTGAGACCGCGGCCGCGCTCGACGTCACCGTCGCCACGGTGAACTCGCTGCTGCAACGGGCCAAGCCCGCGCTGCGCCGACACCTGCCCGAGGACCGGTCGACCTGGCGCACCGAGGGGCCGACCGAGGAGGAGCGGAAGGTCATCGACGCCTACATCGCCGCCGGGGCGAGCAACTGGCGGGAGGGCATCGCCGATCTGCTGACCAGCGACGCCGTGCTGACCATGCCGCCGAACCCGTTCTGGTTCTCGACCCGCCAGGCGCTGCTGGACTTCGTGCTGCCCAACCTGGACCCGTCCTCGCCGACCTACCTCGGCGAATGGCGGTTCGTCCCGGCGAGCGCCAACCGGATGCCCGCGGTCGCGGGCTACGTACGCCGGCCCGGGACCACGATCTACCGCCCGCAGACGCTCGACGTGCTCCGGGTCGTCGACGGCCGGCTGGCTCAGATCACCACCTTCGAGCCGCATCTCTTCCCGGCTTTCGGGCTCCCGCAAGCACTGACCTGAGAAAGTTTCGCGTGACCCGATGAGTTGCCGGCGCTGCGTACGTCCTAACCGGCAGATCGCGCACGACGGGTGCGCGAGAGGAGCTCAGGAGACACCATGAACGCACAGCTTCAGGACCGCACCGCCATCGTCTGGGGTGGGGCGGGTGACATCGGCTCCACGACCGCGAAGGCCTTCGCCGAGGCGGGTGCCAAGGTCTACCTCGCCGGCCGCACCGAGGCCACCCTGGCGGCCAGGGCCGCGGAGGTCGGCGCCGCCGGCTACGGGGTCGTCGACATCCTCGACGAGGACGCCGTGGTCGCCTTCGTGGAGCGGGTCGTCGCCGAGACCGGCTCGCTCGACATCTCGTTCAACGTCGCCGACCGCGGCGACATCCAGGGGCAGGCGCTGCTGGAGATCTCGGCCGCCGACTACACCCAGCCGGTCGTACGCGGCATCACCGGCTCCTTCCACACCGCCCGCGCGGCGGCCAGGCAGATGGTGGCGCAAGGCCGGGGCGTCGTGCTCGCGCTCGACTCCGGCTCCGCACGCGGCTCGGCGCCCGGCATGGGCGGGACCAGCGCCGCCGACGGTGCCCTCGACGCGCTCGTCCGTGATCTGGCCGCGGAGGTCGGCCCCTCCGGCGTACGCGTCGTGGGGATCTGGACCGCCGGGATCACCGAGACCTTCACCCCGGAGAAGTTCGAGCGGGTCCTCGGGACGCGGCTCCCGGAGGAGGCCCTCGACGGGATCCGGGCCAACCTCGACGGCATGCGGATGACCAAGCGGTCGCCGCGGCTGAAGGAGGTCGCCGACACCGCGACCTTCCTCGCCTCCGACGGTGCCGGGGCGATCACCGGAACCTGGCTCAACGTGACCAGCGGGATGCACCCGAGCTGAGACGTCGTAAGGTTCCCGGCATGTCCTGGACCAGGGGTGAGCCGCTCACCGACGTACATCGGGAGCGGCTCATCGCCGCCGGGCTCGCACCGGAGGTGCTGGCCGGGCTCGAGCTGAGCGAGATCACCGGACCGTTGCCGGAGTGGTGGCACGAGGGCGGCAACGCGCTCTACCTGCGTGACGGGTTCCCGCTCGACCAGCGGCTGATCGAGCTGCTCGGGTTCTACCCGTTCTCCGACGCGCTGATCGTGGTCGCGACCGACATCACCTCGATGCAGGCGCTGCTGGTCGGCGGCGACTCGCCGACGATCTTCATCGGCCCGGACACGAGCATGGTCTGGGGCGAGATCTACTGCGGCGGCGGCTCTGCGGTGATCCTCTCCGGTGGCCTCGTCGCGACCTCGCGCGCCCAGATCGATGCCCGCAACGGCGGTTCGATCGTGGCTGCCCGCGACCAGCTATGGGCGGCCAACGTCTACGTCGCCACCGACGACATGCACCGCCTCGAGGACGGGGAGACGGGGCAGCGGATCAATCCGTACGGCGCCAACATCCGCTTCGGCGAGCACGTCTGGCTCGGTCGCGACGTGATCGTCACCGGCCACGCCGAGATCGGTGACGGAGCCGTCGTCGGCATGCGCGCGATGGTCCGCAACCAGAAGGTCGAGCCGCGCACGGCCGTGGCCGGCGTCCCCGCCCGGCTGATCCGCGAGAACGTCGTCTGGTCCGGCGAGGACACTCCCTGACGACCGCGGGGGAGCCGTACCGAACGGCCCGCCGCTCGTAACGTCCCATTCACATTGCGCCCGCCGCGGCGTCGCTGCCGGCACGCACGCTTGGCGCCATGGCATCGGCCCACCGCCCTCTTGTGATCGGCCATCGCGGAGCACCCGGCTATCTGCCGGAGCACTCCCTGGAGTCCTACCGCCTGGCGCTGCGCCAGGGCGTGGACGCACTCGAGACCGACGTGGTGATGACGAACGACGGGGTGATGGTTCTCCGGCACGAGAACGAGCTCTCCCGCACCACGGACGTCGCCTCCCGCCTGGAGTTCGCCGATCGGCGTACGACCAAGGTGATCAGCGGCAAGAAGTGGACTGGCTGGTTCACCGAGGACTTCACCTTCTCCGAGCTGCTCACCCTCGGCGCGCCGACGACGAGCCAGCCGATCATCACCCTCGACACCCTGCTGCTGCTCGTCGCCGACGAGTCTCAGCGCCGCGGGCGGCGGGTCGGGCTGCACGTGGAGGTCAAGCACCCGACGTACTTCGCCTCCATCGGTCTGCCCGTCACCGAGACCCTCCTGCAGACTCTCGCCGACCACGGCGTCGAGGCCTGGAACAGCCTCCCGGGCCTGCCTACCCAGCGGCTGTGGCTGCAGAGCTTCGACGAGGCCTGGGTGCGGGAGATGAGCACCCGCACCGAGCTTCCGCTGGTACAGCTGGTCGACAAGAAGTGGGGTGCGGTCGACTGCGCTGAGATCGCGACGTACGCCCAGGCCATCGGCCCCAAGAAGTCGATGGTCCGCAAGAAGGGGCAGCCGCCCACCGGCTTGGCCGACGAGGCCCACCGACACGGCCTGCTGGTCTTCGTCTGGACCCTGAAAGCAGGACGTGACCAGGCGAATCGCCTCTTCGAGGCCGGGATCGACGGGGTCTTCGCCGACTACCCGAACCGTCCGATCGCGGCCTTGGCCGACATCACACAGGTACAGACCGCCTGAGGCTGGCGCCCGCACGTAGGGTGTGGGGTATGCCGCCCCTCAACGCGGACCGTGCGGTCCTGATCGCAGCTCGGGAGGTCCTGCTCAGGGATCCCCGCGCGACCATGGCAGCCGTCGCGGAGGAGGCCGGGATGGGAGTGGCCGGGCTCTATCGCCGCTACGCCAACAAGCAGGCTCTGCTGCGGGCCGTCGCCGCCGACAGCTACCGCCGCTACATCGCCTTCGCGGAGGCGGCGCTGAGCGACACCGACGACCCGTGGCACGCGTTCACGGGTTTCCTGCGCCAGGTCCTCGACGACGGGCTCCCGCGGATCACCCTCGCCCTGCGCGACGAGGTCAGCTTCGACCAGGGCCTACGTGACCTGGACAAGCTCGCCGTCCACACCACGAACCGCCTCCTGCGTGGCGCCCGCGGCAGCGGCATCCTCCGCCCCGACGTCACCCGCGCCGACATCACCGTGCTCCTCGAGCAGATCAGTCGTATCGACGTAGGAGACGACGTACGCAGCGCCGCCCTGCGCCGCCGCTACCTCGCCCTGGTCTGCGACGGTCTTCGTGCCGAGGCCGCCAGCCGCCGGCTTCCGGGGCCGCCTCCGCACGAGGTCGAGCTCATCGGGCGTTGGGAGACGGGTGTCTCGAGCGTTTCCTAGGTACGCCCTACGCCTCGGGGTTGGGCGTTGCTTCTTGGGCGATGGCCGCCGACCCGTTATGGATGGTGTTCTCGGTCTCGTCCGGAGTCAAGGACGGCCTTCGGCCGCCGGCTTCGCCGGCCGCTTCGCGGTCCTTGACACCGGCCGACCCCGAGAATTTTGGCTGGTTATCGGGTCGGCGGCGGGGTTTGGCGCGGATTCCCTGGGTTGGGTACGGGCTTGGGAGTTCGGGTCGCTGACTCCTTGATGGAGCGGCTGGGTCGCGGCGCTTTTACTAGACGATGACGCCTTGTGAATGAGGCGATTCACAAGGCGTCGCTGCTTGGGTCGACAACCTTTGACAGGTAGCGGCGCCGGTTCCCGTGTTGTCACTTCGGCGCCGACTGTTCGAGTGGCAGATGGTGCAGCTTTGTGCCCGGGTTCCCACGGGTACAGACAGTTCCCCACTGAGATGTCGCTTCCCCTGCTCCGGAGCCTGGGGAACCTCTCGTGGTGTGGGGCAGCATCAGCAGCAGTGGGGAAGCCACATCCAGACGTGGTGCACGACCAAGCCGGGGCACGGTCCCCGCGACCTGCACGGGTGCGGTCCGGTGATCGGCAGCGGACCGGCGACCCGCACCGGCTCGAGGGCTGGCAGCGGTTCGGCGAATGTCAGTCCCACCAGGTCGGGGTAGCGCGCACCGTTCGTCTCGGCAGCCATGAACGCATGGCGGCGGAGAACGTGGGTGGTGGGGGCCGGTCTGGTCTTGGGCGTGGCCGGTTCAGGTCCGTCGGGTGAACCGGATCCGTCCATCCGGAAGCCGCTCATAGGTGGAGTTGGCGTCGTGGATGCGGCGGTGGTCGCTGGGGCACAACAAGACCAT